>NZ_RAPS01000001.1:0-5230000 GCF_003610255.1 Streptomyces sp. TLI_171
CTGACCGGCTACGACAACGACAGCCCCGCCCGCAGAGCACTGCGACCGAGCAGCACGGTCCCTGTCGCGATGGCTGTCGCGGCCCGCCCACACACGGGGATCCGGCCCTCCCACGCACGTCACACACCGCCACAGCACCCCCAACGCGACACCCCCCGCGACAGGGGCGCCCCGCCCGGCAGCGGGCCCGAGCAAGGACGGCCCGGGGCCGGGGCCCGCTGCTCCTGGCAGGCCGGGACGCCTGCCCCCGGGACAGGGCCCGACGAACAGGCGCAACGGGCCGGAACCACGAACGGCCCGGGGCCGCAGAACGCTGACCTCCTACGGGTGGTCCTCACCCGTAGGTGCCACGCGATCCCGACGGCTCAGTCCTCCTCGGCCCGAGGCGGAGAAGCCTGCCCCGGACAAGCTCTTCGAGCACAGCGATCCGGCTGCGCAGATCCTCGATCTCCTGATCGAGACGCGGAGAGACGTTCCCGAAGCGGGAGCTCCTGGGGCCGCCGGTAAGGGGCTCCCCGCCAGGAGCATGAACGAAGCCGACATAGGCCGCCAACTGCCTGAGCGGGGACGGCGAGGAAGGATCCTTGGTCACGCGCCGCAAGCTACCCGAACCCCACAGCCGGGCAACGACCGGCCCCGGCACAGCCAGCCGGACCCGGAACGACGGCCAGGGCAGCCCGCCGCCGGGAGGCAACACGACAACCAGGCGCAGCCGTACCGGGCCGGGAACGGCGGCCAGGGCGCGGCCCGGGGCCGGCGATCGGCGGACCGCTCCCGGCGGCGGGGAGCAGCCCGGCCACCGCCGGAATCCACCGGCGAACCCGCCCCGTGAATTCACGACCCGCCGGAACAGCCCCGACCGGGCGGTAATTCAGGGTGAATCGACAAGGCAAATCCGGTACGGAAACCGGCGGCATCTCCGACGGGCCGTCAATTCACGGGAGCACCCCGAAGCAGCCCCGACCCCTGAACCGCCCGCCCGGCCCGGCGCTGCCCCGCCCGGCCGAGGTAACCAACCACCCAACGTCACCAAAATCACCCGCCCCGGACGCCGCCCCACCGCCGGACGACGCCCGGCCGCCCGCCCGGATTGGTCCACCAGAAGGCAAAAGCGGCCACCAAACGCGGCGAGGTCACACCACCGCGACTCGTCGCCGGGTAGAGCCTCGCGTGCAGCACCCGCACCTCCCACCACAGTTCATCCGGAACGGAGACCAGCGCGGCCACCAGCTCGCGCCTGGACGGGACCGGCAGCATCAGCGGGCCCAAGTCCTGTACGGCGCGGGCCTGTTCGCAGTCGGGGCACTCCAGCCGGTCCGGTCGGGCCTCCTGGCGCAGCTCCAGCTTCGAGCCCTCCTTCTCACCGATGGAGCCCCGGCACGTCCAGCACGGGCGCAGCGCGGCGTTGGCCGTGCGGGCAGCCTCCAGTTGTTCTTCGGCCTCCCAGCTGCCGTACACCCAGGTGCTCTCCTCCTCGGGAATCTCGCCGCAGTCGATGCAGACCAGGTAGTCCATCAGCTCCTGGTGGGCCTTGTGCTCCTCGGCCTGGCGGGCGGCTTGGCGCAGGTCGTACGCGGCCCGGTCGTTCGGGTTCTCCAGCGCCTCGGTGAGGGAGGGCCGGCCCCGGCGGCCGAAGCGCCACCAGACCGGCCCCATCGGGCCGTGGTCGGCCAGCAGTTCCAGGGTGGTCGCGATGATGGGCAGGGCGTCGTCGTACTCGCGCCAGCCGTCGTCGTTGTAGTCGCGGACCGCCCTGCACCACTGGCCGCGCCAGCAGTCGGCGGATAGGTCCGCCACCGCCTGCTGCCGGCCTGCCAGGGCGACGGGTCCGGCGTCGGTGACGACCAGGGCGACGGGCGGGTACCCGGGCCGGGTGTGGCCGGGCCAGGTGCGGCGCCACCAGTGCACCGTGCGGTCGGCCGACTCGTGGTGGGAGCGGGCCGGGTCGTTGTCGCGGACCTTGGTGCGGACCAGCTCGCGGTAGCGGGGAACTTCGCGGCGACGTCGGCCGGGGCCATGGTGGAGCGGTCGACCTCGACCATCAGCACCGGCACCCCGATCTCCGGGGCCTGCCACACGCCGTCCGGGCGCACCTTTCGCCGGCCGCCCGGCAGCAGGAACTCGGTCTCGGTCGACCAGGACCGCACCGTGCCGACCCCGCCCGCGGCCCCGGGGGCGGTGCC
Organism: Streptomyces sp. TLI_171; assembly: GCF_003610255.1. Lineage (GTDB taxonomy): Bacteria > Actinomycetota > Actinomycetes > Streptomycetales > Streptomycetaceae > Kitasatospora. The sequence continues at coordinate 2,184 of NZ_RAPS01000001.1, forward strand.
GCCGAGGACGAACGCGGCGATCGTCTCGTTGACGGCCATCGCGTGCTGGGCGCCAGTACGGCCTGCGCCCCGGGCCGTGCCGCCCATCTCCGAGCGGACCATGCCGAGCACGGCGGCGGCCGCGTCCAGACCGGCCGCGCCCTCCAGCCGCCACGTCTTGTGCCGGTGCTTGGTGTTGCCGTCGGAGGCGACCAGGCCGTGCAGCGCGAGGTCGCCCAGCGCCTGCCGGACCGCCTTGTTCGACGCCGCACCGGGGCGCAGCAGGCGCTGGAGCTGGTCGGCGGTGGCGACCTTGAGAACGCCGAGCGCGCCAAGGACGTCCGAGCGCAGCGCGGTGGTCGAGCCGTTCGGGTTGGCGGCGCCGCGCCGGAACGCGGTCCGTCCCGGCCGGGACGGACCGGCCGCCTCGACGACGTCGGCCCGGTCGTCGTAGTCGTCGGGCTGGCCGTCGTTGTCGTCGGGCTCGGCGGGGCTCTGGCAGGTGCTCACGGACGTCTCCTGGTGGCCGTGGTCGGGGCGTTGCCTTCGAGGGATATCCGGCGCTCCTGACAGCCGCCAAGCCCGTTGTCGGCCCGCGCGCCGCGTCCCCTCCAACCACCCCTGCTTCCAGCCCCGCCGCCGCTGACCACCGCCCGCCGGCCCACCGACTGCCTCGCCCTGGAGGTCGGCCGCAGCGTCCTCGCCCCGGTCGGCAACCGCGACACCCCCACCGGCGAACTCCTCTTCGACCCCGAACTGGTGATCCGCGCCACCACCGCGCCCGCACCGCTGCGCTGACCCCGGACGCCCGGACGTCCGGACGCCCGGACGTCCGGACGTCCGGACGTCCGGCCACCCGGACGAGAACGCCCGGCCACCCTCCCCGGTGGCCGGGCGTTCTTCCGTGACACCCCGTCAGAGCCAGCCCCGGTGGGCGGCCTTGATGCCAGCCTCGAAACGGCTGCTGGCGTCCAGCCGTTCCATGATCGAGGCCATGTGGCGGCCGATGGTGCGCGAGGAGATGCCCAGCCGCTGCCCGGCCGCCTCGTCGGTGAGGCCGCCGCCGAGCAGGCGCAGCAGCTCGCGCTCGGTCGGGGTGAGCCCGGTCGCCGGGTCGTCCGGCCGGGCCGCGCCGAGCGGGACGGCGGTGCTCCAGGCCTGCTCGAACAGATCGAGCAGGGCGCCGATGATGCCTGGCTCGGTGACGTGCAGCGCGCCCTTGCGGCTGTCCGCCGGGTCGATCGGGACGAGCGCCTGGACCCGGTCCACGATGATCACCCGCTGCGGCACGGCGGGCGCGGTGCGGACCTCGCCGCCCTGCCCGAGCAGCCAGTTGGCGTACGCCGTGACGTGCGGCTGGCGGCGGGTGGTGTCCTGGTAGAGCGTCCGCATGGTGATGCCGCGGGCCAGTGCCGCGCTGTCGGAGGGACGGCTGGCGTCCAGGTCGTCGGGGCGCTGGGCGCGCGGATGGGTGGTCAGCACCTCGCGCTCGGTCTGCCGGGCCATCAGCTCCAGCCGGGCCCGGATGGAGTCCATACCGAGCAGGCGCTCCCCGTGCGCGGGCCGGTGCTCGGCCCGCTCCGCGACCATCCTGGTCACGGCGGCCCGGGACGCCGCCAACTGGGCCTGCCGGGCGGCGAGTTCGGCCTCGTGCCGGGCCAGTACGTCGGCCAGGCCGATCTCCGGGTCCACCGCGCGCAGCTGCCCCGGACGGTCGGCGGACACCCGGACCAGCATCAGCGCGCCGAGTTCGTCGAGGCAGTCGTGGACCTGCGACTCGCTCAGCCCGCTGCGGGCGGCCAGCTCCGCCACCCCGTCCAACGGGTGGTCGAGCATCGCCCGGTACACCGTGCCGGCCTCGACCGACACCCCCAGTGCCTCCAGCATTCCGTCCCCCTCCGCGCCCGGCGCAGCCGTCCCCGTGAGTGGATGGCGTGCGAATCCTTTCAGGGCCCCACTCCTCCTTCAAGAAAGATCAATGGGGCCATCGGGACTGGTCGGGGCATATGCGCGCGAAATCTGTTCGATTTTTGGCGCCCTCCGGCCCCTCCGGGGAGCGGCCTGGCGGCGGTCCTGTCGGGGAGCGGACAGCGGGTCCGGTGTCCGGAACCAGACTGTCTGGTTGGGGACAGTCGGCATGCCTTCCCCCGGGTCCGGCGGCACGGAAAGCTTTACCTCGCCGCCAGGGAAACGGACCGGGCGGCAGCCGGCCGAAGCGTCTACCGCGGGACGTGGAGCCGGACCACAGCCAGCCCGCCCCACCGACACCGGAAGAGGTCCACCCCGTGCTCCGCACCCGCATCGCCCAGGCCGCCGCGGTCGCCGCCCTCGCCCTGACCGCCCTCGCCGCCCTCCCCATCGCCGCCCAGGCCGACGAGACCCCGGCGCCGACGCCGACCGCCACGGCCCAGCCGACCGGGGCCCCCGCCCCCGGGACCGTGCAGCCCGCCGGCAACTACGGCTGGGGCGACTGATCCCCGATGGACGTCGTCCACGCCAGCCTGCACCGCAGACACCCTGCGGAGCCCGTGCCGGACGGTGAGACGGCGGAGATCCTCGCGGCCCTCTGGGCCCACGCACTGCCCGCCGACGGGCTGCAGCACATCACCGCCCGCGGCGAGAACGACCGCACCGACCTCCTGATCTACCTCCGCACCCTCCCCGACCCGGATCCCGCCCCCGACGGCCAGCCGGCCGTGCAGCGGGCCCACCGGTTGATCGCCCGCACCCACCGGGCCTCGCCCCTGCTCCGCCGGAGCCACCTCCCGCCGGTCCCGCCCGCGGACCACGCGGCCGGCCCGCGCTGAGCCCGCGCCGCCCGCCGCGCCCCGCAATACCCCTCTCCCGGACCTCCCGCCGCTCCGCCGTGCCCGAACCCGGCCGACCGGGCGTCCACCCGACCACTCGTCAGACAGGAAGCTTCGCCATGCCCGCTGTGTCCTCCTCCTCGTCCTCCGCCAAGCTCGCCAAGCTCGCCCGGACCGCCCTCGCCACCGCGATCGCCGCCTCCGGCGTGATCGCCGGCTCGGTGTTCTCGGCCGGAACCGCACAGGCCGCCACCACCGGCGACTCGATCGTCAACACCGCCGCCGGGCAACTCGGCAACGCCGCCTGCGGCAACGGCGGCCGCGGCTACTACGCGTCCGGCACCGGACAGACCAACAGCTGCTCGGGCGGCCAGGAGGCGCACCCCTGGTGCGCCGACTTCGTCGGCTGGGTCTGGGCCCGCAACGGCGTGCAGAACCTCGGCATCCTGAACGACCTCGCCAACTCCCTGCAGACGTACGGCAACAACAACGGCACCCTGGGCAGCACGCCGCACGTCGGCGACGCGGTCTTCTTCCACCCGAGCGGCTACAGCACCGGCTACACCACCTACGACCACGTGGCGATCGTCTCCGCGGTCAACTCCGACGGCACCATCGACTGGATCGGCGGCAACCAGGGCAGCTCGCCCGGCTACGTGACCCGCAACACCCGGATGCCCGGAGCCGTCGGCTCCAGGGAGTGGTCGGTCAACGGCGTCAACGTGCACCTGGCAGGCTACATCCGGCCGGTCGGCGGCCAGGCCGCGGTCCAGCGCGGCGACCTGTTCCACGAGTCCCGCGACCCGTGGGGCTCCTGGTCCGGCTTCGCGGCGGTGAACGGCTACGCCGGCGCGCCGTCGTTCAACGCCAGCCAGGAAGCCATCACCTCGACGCCCGACAAGTCGACCCAGACCCTGGCGGCCGGCAACGACGGCAACCTGTACCACACGGCCCGCTACGCGAACGGCTCGTGGACCGGCTGGGCCCCGCTCGCCGGCTACGCCGGCGCCCCGAACTTCTCCGCGAAGTCCTTCTCGATCGCGGGCATGCCGAACGGCGACGCGCAGGTCCTGGCGGTCGGCAACGACGGCGGCATCTACTTCACCACCCGCCTGGTGAGCGGCAGCTGGCAGAGCTGGAGCAAGGTCGGCGACTGGGGCGCCCGCAAGGTGGCGATCACCGCGATGCCCAACGGCGACGCCCAGATCCTGATCATCGGCAACGACGGGCTGGTCTACCACAACATCCACTTCGCCGACGGCACCTGGCAGGGCTGGAACGGCGTGGCGGGCTTCGGCGGCGCGGCCTCGTTCGCGGCCAACAGCATCTCGCTGGCCGGCATGCCGAACGGTGACGCCCAGCTGGTCGCGGTCGGCAACGACGGCAACATCTACCACTCGATCCGGCTGGCCAGCGGCTCCTGGCAGGGCTGGGGCCCGGTCGCGGGCGTCGGCGGCGCGGCGAACTTCGCCGCCTCCAGCATCGGCATCACCAGCACCCCGAACGGTGACGCCCAGCTGGTCGCGGTCGGCAACGACGGCATCGCCTACCACAACGCCCGCTTTGCGAGCGGGTCCTGGCAGGGCTGGGGCTCGCTCGGCTTCGGCGCGGTCAACGTCGCCATCGCCGGGGTCGGGGACGGCTCCTCGCAGGTCCTCGCCACCCACAGCTGAGCCCACCGGGCGACTCGCCCGACCTGCTCGGCCCGCTCACCGGTCCCGTCCGGTGGGCGGGCCGCTCCCCGCCTCCGCCGCACCGCCCGCTCGCACCGCCCGTCCCGCCCGCCGGGCCTCTTCGCAGCCTTCGACCACCAGGAGCCCGTCACCGTGCCCGCGCCCCGCCGCAAGCCCGCCGCCGTCCTCGCCCTCGCCTCGGCCGCCGCCCTCGCCCTCCCCGTCCTCGCGGCCAGCACCGCCCAGGCCGCCTCCGTCGCCAACTGGGACAAGGTCGCCCAGTGCGAGAGCAGCGGCAACTGGAGCATCAACTCCGGCAACAGCCTCTACGGCGGCCTCCAGTTCGACCTGCCGACCTGGCGCGCCTACGGCGGCACCCAGTACGCCGCCTACCCGCACCAGGCCACCAAGCAGCAGCAGATCCTGATCGGCGAGAAGGTGCTCAACGGCCCGCAGGGCGCCGGGGCCTGGCCGCACTGCGGCGGCCCGCTGGTCGGCGACCACACCAACCCGTACCCCACCACCCCCGCGCCCACCGAGCGCGGCACCCTCTACCACGAGGTCCGCGACCCGTGGGGCTCCTGGTCCGGCTTCGCCGCCGTGATCGGCTACGGCAGCGCGCCGTCGTTCAACGCCGGCCAGGAAGCCATCACCTCGACGCCCGACAGGTCGACCCAGAGCCTCGCCCGCGGCAACGACGGCAACCTCTACCACACGGCCCGCTACCCGGACGGCTCGTGGACCGGCTGGGCCCCGCTCGGCGGGGTCGGCGGCGCGGCCAACTTCGCGGCCAGCACCTTCTCGATCGCGGGCATGCCGAACGGTGACGCGCAGGTGCTGGCGGTCGGCAACGACGGCGGCATCTACTTCAACGCCCGCCTGGTGAGCGGAAGTTGGCAAGGGTGGAGCAAGGTCGGCGACTGGAGCGCCCGAAAGGTCTCGATCGCCGCGATGCCCAACGGCGACTCGCAGGTCCTGATCGTCGGCAACGACGGGCTGGTCTACCACAACATCCGTTTCGACAACGGAAGTTGGCAGGGCTGGAACGGGGTGGCGGGCTTCGGTGGGGCCGCTTCGTTCGGTGCGAGCAACGTGGCGATCACGGGCATGCCGAACGGTGACGCGCAGCTGGTCGCGGTCGGCAACGACGGCAACGTCTACCACTCGATCCGGCTGGCCAACGGCTCCTGGCAGGGCTGGGGCCCGGTCGCGGGCGTCGGCGGCGCGGCGAACTTCGCCGCCTCCAGCATCGGCATCACCAGCACCCCGAACGGTGACGCCCAGCTGGTCGCGGTCGGCAACGACGGCATCGCCTACCACAACGCCCGCTTTGCGAGCGGGTCCTGGCAGGGCTGGGGCTCGCTCGGCTTCGGCGCGGTCAACGTCGCCATCACCGGCCTGGCCGACGGCTCCTCGCAGGTCCTCGCCACCCACAGCTGAACCGGACGGCCGGGACGCGGCGGCGCCACGAGGCGGTTCCCCGTGGCGCGCACGGGAGCTGTCACGGCGTCAGGTCGACCGCCAACGGCCGGTGGTCGGAGACCGCGAAGCGGGGCAGCCCGACCGGGGCGGCGGTGTGCGTGCCGAGACCGGCGGCGAGCAGGTGGTCGAGCTGGCTCCGCGGCCGGTGCGCGGGGAAGGTCGGGGCGCGCAGCAACTCGCGCCAGCCGTCCCCCGGCGCGGCGCACCGGAGCACCGAGACGGCCACCGCCCCCGGCAGGTTGAAGTCGCCGAGCAGCAGGTGTGGCCCCGGCAGCCCTGCCAACCAGCTTCGCAGGGCCAGCAGTTGGCGGACGTTCCAGCCCGGGACGAAGGACAGGTGCACCGCCACCGCCGTGAACGGCCCGCCGGGGCCGCGCAGCACGGCCGCCAGCGCCACCCGGGGATGGTCGCGCACCACCCGCAGCCCCGGCCGGCCGGGCGCGGGCAGTGGCACCATCAGCAGCGGCTCGCCGAACCGGCGGGCGTGCCACCCCAGCACTGGCAGCCGGGAGTACAGCGCCACACCGTGCGACGGGCCCCCGCCGGTCGTCGGGTCGTCCGGCCCGTGCACCCGCAGCCCCCGGACGGCCGTGTCGCGCACCCAGGACCTGCCCGGCGCCGCCCGGGCGTGGAACGCGGTGGCGTACCGCCAGTGCCGCGCCCCGGCCGCTTCGGCCAGCGCCCGCGCCTGGTCCACCCCGCCGGAGCGCTCCTGCCCCCGGTCCAGATCCTGCAGCGCCAGCACGTCCACGCCCAGCACGGCGACCGCCTCCGCCAGCGGAGACAGGCCGACCCTCTCCGACGGCCCGTCGACGGACGGCCGCCGCCCGTGCAGCACGTTGAAGGTGACGAGGCGCAGCGGCGCGGGGACGGTTCCGGTCACCCGCCGGACGCCACCGCACCCCGGCGGTCGCAGGACCGGGCCGTCGGGCCACCGGGGTCAGAGCTGCCAGGCCCGCAGACTGTTCCGGGTGACGGCCAGCAGCCGGTCCGGGCCCAGGGCGTGGACGGCCGCGACCCGGTGCCCGATCCGCTCCCGGTGCCCGGTCCGCCGCTCCGGTCCGGAGGGTCCGCCCGGCCCGGGCTGTCCGGACAGCTCGTTGGGTGGCTGGGTGGTGGGGGTGGTCACTCGTCTCCTTGGGGAAGTGGGCCGTCCCGGCCCGGGGTGAGCCGACACGGCGGGATGGGTGCGGGACGGGGTCAGCCGGTGACGGTCTCAGCGTGGCGGTGGAGCGCGTCCAGGAGCGCGGCCTGGTGGTCGGTCAGCTTGCCCTCGGCGCGGGCCGTGGCCTGCTTACGCAGCCAGGCGCCGGGCCGGAAGGCCGGGTCGTCGCCGAGGCCGGTGCGGTTGGCCGGGCCGTCGAGGGTTCCGCCGGCGGTGAGGTAGGCGAGCAGGCGGCGGTAGGAGCGGTTCCAGTCCGGCTCGATCCGCCACATCGCGTCCAGCGCGGTCAGCTTGGCGTCCTGGGCGGCCGTCAGCTTCGCGTTCTTGCGCTGGCGCCCTACCCACGCGCCGACGGCGTGGCCGTCGAGCTTCTCGGCGGCCGGGATCGCCAGGTGGCCGTGCGTCTGGGCCCAGGCGCGGGCGTGGGCGTAGCCGCGCTCCCAGGAGCGGGCGTGCTTGTCCCAGATCATGCCGAGCTGGTCCAGCTCGTGGATGCGGACCGGTGCGAGCAGGCCGGCGCCGTTCAGGTAGCGCTGGCGGTCGAGCCAGGAGATCAGAGCGCCGTCGCGGGCCTTGTCGGTGGGGTCGAGGTGGCGGTGCTCCGCCTGGAAGGCGGCGGCCAGGGCGAACATGCGCTGCCACTCGCTGGCGCGCGGATTGAAGGCCCGCAGCTTCACCGTCTGCAGGATCTGGACGGCGTGGCGGCGGGCGTTGATCCGCAGCCACTCCACCGGCGACTCCTCCGCGGCCGGCTGCTCGGCGTCCCCGGCCTCGCCGGTCTCCGGCTCGGTGACGTCGTCCTTCTCGCCCACCCGGCGGGTGCGCAGCTCGGTGATCCGGCCGACGACGCGGGCGTCGTGGGCGGCAAGCGCCCGCAGGACGCGCCAGATCGTGCGGAACGAGGAGGCCTCGATCTCCGCGTCGGCCTCCGCCTTCACCGCCTCGCCCGCATCCTGGATCTCGGCCGGGTCGGCCGCGGCGGTGTCGTCGCCGACCTCGGGGGTGGGGAGGTAGACGGGGATGATGACCCAGGAGACCTTGCCCTGCCGGTAGGCCTGCCGCAGCGCGCGGCCGACGGCCTGGACGATGTCGATGACCGAGCTCTTGGGGTCCGCGAAGACGATCGCGTCCACGGCCTCGACGTCGATGCCCTCGTTCAGGAGGCGGGAGTTGCAGATGATGCAGCACTCCTCGCCCTCCTCCCCCGGGCGCTTTCCGGTGGAGGCGGAGAACGTCGCGAACGCCGCCCGACGGTCCTTGAGCTTGTCACTGCCGGCGACCGCGAGGGCGGTCACCCGCTCGGGACGGTCCGCGAAGGGCAGCAGTTCGGCGGTGGCCGCCATGGTCGCGGCGAACTCCCGGGCCGCGTGCACCCGGGAGTGGAAGGTGATGACCCGGCGCAGCTGGAGGTCGGCGACGGCGCGCAGCACCGCGATCTGCAGGGCCAGGCGCAGGAGTTCTTCGTTGGTGCGCTGGGTGCGGAGGTCGGCGACGGCGGGGAGGTTGAGGAGGTCGCGCAGGTCCTCGTCGGTGACGACGGGGACCAGGACGCGGTAGTCGGCGAGGTAGCCGTGCTCGATGCCCTGTCCGAGCGTCCAGGTGTAGACGGTTTCGCCGTAGATCGAGGTGTCCGTCATGGAGCAGAGCGCGGGCAGCTGCTCGGCGCCCTGGCTGTCGGCGTCGGCGGTCAGGTCCGCGAGGCCCGGCTTCGCGCGGGTGTCGTCGGCGATCTTCGGGGTGGCGGTGAAGTACAGCCGGCGCAGCGCGGGCACGTCGGTGTCGTGGTGGACTGCGGCCCAGGCCTTGCCTTCGGAGCCGGCGGTGCGGTGGGCTTCGTCGATGACCACCAGGTCCCAGGCGGGCAGGCCGAAGTCGCGGTGCGCCTGGGTGATGCGCTCGAGGGAGGCGTAGGTGGCGTAGACGGTCACCGGGGCGTCGGGCTTCGCTTTCGTGACCAGGTCGGCGATCCGGGCGGCCTGGGTGGTCACCTGGGCGTGGACGCGGCCGCCGGCCTCCGCGCTCTCCAGCGCCTCCGCCCGCGAACACGCCGCCACCGCCAGACCCCGGCGCCCGCCCTTCAGCGACCAGGCGCCGGCGGTCTGCTCCAGCAGCTCGATCGTCGGAACCAGCACCAGCACCCGGCCCCGCGCCGCCAGGCGCCGCGCGCAGCCCGCGGCGATCAGCGTCTTGCCGGAGCCGGTCGCGGCGACGACGGTGGCCCGGCCGCCGTTCTTCACCGCCTTCACCGCCGCCGCGACCGCGTCCTTCTGGAACCAGTGCAGCGGCAGCGGGTTCACCACCGCGGCGGCCGGCTCGGCCTGGGCGGGCAGCGAAGCCGGGCCGCGCAGAGCGGCCGGGACGTCCTCGACGGCGGCAGTGACGGCGGTGGTGGTCGTGGTGTCCACGGCGCGGTGTTCTCCTTCTTCTCTGCAGGGCGGACTGCGGTGGAGGGCCGGCTGGGTCAGTCGGGGTAGGCGTAGCGGTGAAGGGCGTCGATCAGGCTCTCGATCAGATCGCCGGACGTGTTGGTCCTCCACTCGGTGTCGAAGCCCTCGGCGACAAGGATGTCGGCGAGGGCGTCGACCAGTTGCTGGGCCTCCTCCTCCCCGGGCGGGAAGACCGGGTCCAGGGTCACCGCGGATGCGGCTGCGGCGCGGGCGAGTAGGGGCAGCCCCGCCTCGGGGCCGGTGAACCAGCCAGGCTGCTGCGCTCGCTCGGGATGCTGCTGGTTCACGTACTCTCCCCCGGCACCCAGCCGCGGACTTCCAGGTAGGCGATGTCGGCGTCCTCCACCGCCCGGCCGGTCTCCACCAGCCAGGCCTGCATGGCCTCGGTGACGTCGCCGTGGTGCTCGGCGACGCGCCGGGACCACTCGGCGGCGTCGAAGCCGCCGGAGGAGGCGGAGCCGTAGGTGCGCTCCTCGGTGCCGTCGGAGCGCGGGACGAAGCCGCGGCGTACTCCGCCCGAGTCCTTCTCCGAGCCCGCGCTGTAGATGTACTGGTCGGCCTTCATCCGCACGGTGAAGGCGAGCTTCCCGCCGGCCCGGCCGGTGGCGTGGACGACCGGGGCGAGGTGCGCGGCACCGGAGCGGATGGCCTGCTTGCCGGCGCGGCCGGCCATGGATCCGCCCGGGGTGCCGATGGTGTCCTTGCCCCGCACCCGGGCTTTCTGACCGCCCTTGGTGGTGCGCCGCTGGGTGTTCGCCCCCGCGACGGCGGACAGCGCCTCCTCGTCCCGCTGGCCACCGCGCACCGCGCGGACCAGCTGGCGCAGCGCGCCCACCATGGACGCGCCCTTGCCCTTGGTGAAGAACTGCGAGACCAGGCTCGCGTCGCGGCCGAGCATCTTGGCGACCTGGCGCTTGGTGTAGCCCTGGTCGATCAGCTCCTGGGTCAGGCGCGCGGCCTCGTTCGGGTTGCCCGGGTCGGCCGGGCTCACCGCTGCTCACCTCCGGCCGCCTGCTCGGCGGCGAGTTCGGCGCGGCCCTGGGCACGCAGCTGCAGGTACTGCTCCTGGCTGGTCGGGTGCTCGACGGGCCCGGTGAGGTGGCCCTTGAGCAGGTAGTCGCCGGGCTCGCCCCGGTAGGGCCACGGCTGGCGCTCGGTCAGGGCGATGCCGTCCGTGCCGAAGTACACGACCGTGCCAGGCCTGGCGTGCAGGGCGCCGGCGACGCCGACGATCCCCTTGCCGTCGCGGTACTTCATGTCCAGCAGCGCCGCGCGGGCCCCCGACCACACGTAGGCGGCCCACTCGGGGTGCGCGTTCGGGTCGCGGGAGAACCCGGCCTGCCGCTGCCAGGTGACCACCTCGTTGTCCTGGCCGAGGATCTCCACCCCCGCCGGGAGCGCCTCGCCGACCGGGGTGGTGCCGGAGACCAGGCGCGGGCGCTGGGCGAAGCCGCCCAGGCCGAACAGCAGCACGCTGCGGACCGCCCGGGAGGCGAGGTAGGCCGCCTGGCGCTGGCGCTCGTCGCCGTGCAGCTTCGAGAGGTTGGTCAGGTCCGCCCAGGCGGCTTTGAGGCGCTTGCCCCACTCGTCCAGCGGCTTGCCGTCCTCGAACAGCAGGCCGCCCAGGATCTCGACCTTCCACGGCATCAGGTGGTTGGACAGCGCGAGGTGGACCTCCGCGCCGCCCGCCCACGTCGTGAACGTGGCGCCGGGCTCCGAGGGGTAGACCCACGCGCGGTCACCGGTCACCGGCGCGGGCAGCAGGCCGACGTGGTTCCAGCCCGCCGGGACCGTCACGCGCACGTTCCAGTGCGAGCAGGACATCAGGGCCTTGGTCTGCTCGGCCTCCGTCATCGCCGCGAATCCGGCCGCGGTGATCCGCCGCGGCACACCGACCGGGGACTTCCACAGGTGCTTGGCGTAGGCGAAGGTCCGGTCGTACTCCACCAGCGCCGGCAACTGCTCCGGCACCCGGGGCGGCAGGACCAACTCGGTACGGCCCTGACCGCCGGTCGCGTGCAGCAGAGCGCGCAGTTCCTCCGACAGGACCGGGTAGCCCCCGGCCCACTTCCCCTTCGTCGGGATGGTCCGGGTCCACAGGTCCCGGCCGGTCTGCGACGGCGAGCCCATCAACACGGCGTCGTCCCAGTGCCGGCGCAGCGCCTGCCACAACAGGGTGAACGCCTGACGGCACGTCACCACATCGGCGCCGTCCGCATCGAACCACTCCCCCATCGAGCGGATCTCCGTGACCGGCCCGTCCGGGGAGCTCGCGGGGGCGTAGCGGCCCACCGGCTGGCGCTGGTGGACGAAGTGCCCGGCCAGCTTGTCCCGGCCCGACCCGACGGCGGTGGTCCACCGCTCGGAGGGGGTGTTGAGCCAGGCCGCGACGGCGTCCTTGAGTGTGGAGTAGCGCTCGGCGCCGTCGTGCCACGGGGCGCCGGCGGTGACGTAGATGCGCTCGGTGCCGGGCGCGGCCGCAAGGACGGCGTCCAGGATCTCCCCCGGCGTGCGGGCGCCGAGGTCCAGGCGCGCCACGCGGTCGCGCACCGCCAGGTCGCCGGTCGCGGCGTCCAGGAACACCGTGCTGCGGGCCTGCTGGACGAAGTTCGGCCGCTTCGACACCAGCCCGGTCGTCACCGCCTCGAACCGCACACCCGCCGGCCCCTCCGGCAGGGTCGGCAGCTCACGCGGACCGACCGGCGCGCCTGCGTGCTGCTCGGCGGCCCCCGGGACCGGGGCGGTCGCGGGAGCCGCGACGGCCTGTACGCCGGGTTCTGTCTCCCCGTCAGCCGTACTGGCAGGCGCGGCGGTGGGCGGTCCGACGACAGCCGGATCCTCGAGGTCGGCAGCGGACCTGATCGGCGCCCGGGTCACCGGGGTTACCGAGGTCGGACGCTCGACGACGATGGCGGGGCGGGTCGGCGCCGGAGCGACCGCGCCCGCGGGCTCGGCGACGGGCTCGGCCTTGGCCACCTGGCCGGGCGCGGGCGCCGGCGCGGGCACGCTCGGGGCGGCGGCGTGGTCGTCGGTCCTCGCGGCCCGGACGGCAGCCGGGGTCGGATCCAGCAGCGGCGCGATCCGCACCACCTCGCCGACCGACAACCCGGACGCCTTCGCGACGGCCGGCGCCTGGGCGCCCTCGTACCCCGCGAGCCCCGCCACCGTCCGCGCACGCTGGGCGGCGAGCTTGTCCAACTCCTTCTGCGCGGCCGCCACCGTCTTCTCGGCGGCCGTGATCGCGGTGCGCAGCTCGCGCAGGCCGGCGAGCTCGGCTGTGTACGTCTTGCGATCCATCAGATCCTCACTCCCCTTCCGCGGTCTCGGTGGTGGAGCCGGTGCCGAGGGGGCGGGCCTTGCGGGCCAGGGTCAGCCAGCCGTCGGGGCCCTGGGTGCCGTGAATGTCGGCCAGACCCGCCAGCAGGAACGCGTACGCGCCACGCTTCGGGGACCTGGGCTGCGCGGCCCCGCTCTCCCACTTCGCGAACGTCTCCCGCCGGGTCTCCAGGGCGGCGGCCACCTCGACCTGGGTCAGACCGGCGGCCTTGCGCAGCCGCTCCCGCTCCACGGGCTCCGGCAGATCCCCACCGTCCCGGGCCTTCGCCAACAACGCGTCCACCGCCGCATAGAGCTCACTCATCACACACCTCCACACGAGAAAGATAGCACAATTCGCCACATTAACCGCACATATCTAGTCGCACATGCGCCTCAATGTGACCTCGCGTGGGGCGGGCGCTCCCTGAGCGGCCTGTTGCCGGCCTCCGCCCGGCCGTCCCGCCTCAAATGATCTTGACCATTTGCCGGACGATCTTGACGGGCCATGGGTTGCTGTCAATTGATCTTGATCGCTGGGGGTCCCGGGGGCGTTCGCCGCGACGGCAACGCTGATCGGTGGGATGCCGTAGGGTCCGCGCATGATCACGCGTCCCACCGGCCAGGCAGACGGGCCCTACAGTGCCGCCTTCCTCCCGCGGCAGCGGATGACCCTCAGGGCAGCCGAGCAGCCGATATCCGAACCGGTAGCCAAGCTCGGCGGCCAACCCGTGTGGCTGGACGGGCCTGCATGGCCGGTGGATCCGTCCACCGGCAGCCCGCTGGTGTTCATCGGTCAGTTCCCGGTCCCCGGAGACGCACTCCGCATGGCCTACCTCTTCGTCGACGAGGAAGACCGGATCATGGGAGGAACCGACCCGGAGGCCGGCGACGCGGTCCTGCTCGTGCAGCCCGACGGCCGCATCCCGCCCTTCGCCGTCATCGGGCCACCGGGCACCCGGGGGCGGACGCTGTGGCGCTGGGGTCCGGACGAATCCGAGATCCCGGTCGAGTGGCATGTCGACCTGCAGCCGGTAGCACCCGAGATCGACCGCTCGATCAACGACCGGGCGGCGTTCGAGCGAAGCCTGCGAGGCGAGGGGCCGGCCGTCGGGCCGCCCGATGGAGAGGACCTCCACGACTACATGGGCGGCGCCGCCTGCTACCCCAACCTCTTCGCGCGAGTCGAGGCTCCGTGGCAGTTCCTCTTCAAGATCAGTGACGCACCCGACGACGGGGATCCGTACTTCCTCAACTTCGGATACGGCTACGGCTACGGCTTCGTCAGCCCCGACCACCGCGAAGGCCGCTTCTTCTGGGAGTGCTCATAGACACCCAACCCCGCGAACGGCCGGGGCCCGCCTCGATGTCCGGAGGCCCTGGTATGCATGCGCGACGGACAATCATGACGACCGGTTCGACTGGATCGTTGAAGAGGAAGGGCTCCACCCGGTCCTCACCCTTGTCGAGGGTGTTGCCGAAGACGAGGTGATCCGCCGGTTCGGAGGCGACCCCGGGAACGCGCGCCTTCTGGTGGCTGACGAGATCTACCGACTTCAACCGGGCTGTCCAGACCACCGAGGCCACCTGGGTGTCGGCACCGTGGGCGAGGCGGTCTTCGCCCTGGAGGTCGTCGGCTCGACCGGAGCGGTGCCCGGTGTTGCGCGTGACCTGTCCCGCGGGGGCAGATGCTTCGGACTCTCGCTCGGCATCAACGGCGACGACTTCGTGCACTACGCCGTCGCCGGCGAGCTCGTCGTCCACGAGGAACCCCGGGGACCTGTCATGCCGCTGCGAGAGGGCGACGCCCGTTGGAATCCTGCCTGGTGCACCGGCCTGATCGATGTCGAGGACCCGACCGAGTTCTGGGGTCCGAAGCTGTACCTCCTGGCCGAGCGGGTGATGGGCGCGACCATCGAACCGTCGTGGTTCAGCCGGCCGCTGAGAACCGCGGAGATCCCCTGCTCCGAAATCCTCATGAACACACCCGCCTGGGACATCCCGTGAACGCCAAACTCCGCTCCCTCTCCCGATCGGCGCCGAAGCCGGACCGGCAGACCCGGCCCCACCGTGCTGGGGGCGCGTCAGTTCACGGCAGGGAAGAGGGATTCCTGAATGGCCAGGCAACGGTAGGACTCGGTGCCGGTCTGCTGTGCATGTCTTGGAGATCGGCGGGGTCGAGGGCGGCTACCATCCGGTCGACGACGAACGCGACCCCCCGGGGCGGAAGCCCGTCGTGTACCGGGGCGTGGACGACCTGGACGCGGTCCGGGAGCGGCTTCTGGCCGCCGGATGCGAGCACCACCGCGGCCCGCCGACCACCGAGCCGAGCCGCCGAATCGCCCAGCTGCGCGCCCCGTTCGGCACCACCGTCGGCATCGAAGGCCCGTAGCACGACGGACTCGCGCAGAGCGGGCCTCCACGAGGCGGCCATCCAGCGACCGCCGCGACCGCCGCGGCAGCGTCGAGTTACGGCCCCGCACCCGGTCGTGGCCCACGCCGTGGCCGGCCCGGCGCAGGACAGCGGACAGGGTGACCAGGTCGACCAGCCCAGTGACGTCGGGGCGCCCACTCCACGTCGAGCAGCACCACCTCGCCGCCCGGGCACCGGCGGGGGTGCTCGAGCCTGGGGTTGAGGTTGAGGTCGAGGTCGAGGTGGCAGGCAACAAGGGTGAAAACGGCCGCTCCCGGGGTTCGGGCAGGCGACCTCCTCAGCTACAGCCGGTAGGAAGTCAGCGGCTCGGCCTCTTGGTCGGCGCCGTCCGGCAGCAGCGGCAGAGGCCACGCCGCGTCGGGCGCCCAGCCCGGCCAGCCCGCGGCGAACGGCCCCGCCCGGTCGTCGAGCATGCGAATCGCGCGGTCGCAGGCCCGGTGCACCTGACCGTCGAGGAAGTCGTCGACCACCCCGAGACGGCGCAGCCGGCCGTACTCGTCGCGGTCCTTCCAGTGGCGGACGGACAGGTCGGGGGCGGCGACCAGGTCGAGGGCGAGGTCCATCGTGTCGATCCCGCCCGGGCGGCGGCGGTACGGGAGTTCGAAGTTGACGTACCAGCTGATCGGCTCGGCGGTGGCCGCGTCCTGGAAGCAGTGGAGGGAGAACCACTCCCCCGCCAGGTAGTGCGACAGGACCGCGGTGCGCTCCCAGCGGTGGGGGCCGAGCGCCCAGGTGCCGGCCGCGAGGTGCTCCAGGCCCTGCTCGCGGACCGCGTCGTCGCCGGTGCGCAGGGCCTCGATCCAGGTCGTCGGGGCCAGGCCCTCGATCCCCGGCCAGCAGGCCAGGGTCAGCACGTTACCGGTGTCGGCCACCACCCGCAGCGGCTTCGCCGTCCACACCCGCCCGCCGTGAACGTCGCGGCGCACCACAGTGGTCCCGGGCCGGAACCGGGTGCTCTGCTCGGTGTTCGTCACGACCGGGGTGTTCCCGCCCGGCACGACGAGAACTCCGCTCGAAGGTGTGACACAGGATCAGGCCATCGCCACCGCGCCGTTTCAGCACACGTCGGCAGCGGGGTAGCTGGGCCCCGGACGACGAGATCATCACGGTTCCTCCGGGAGCGCTCACAGACACCCAGCCCCCGCGAACCCGTGACCCGTCGACCAGGCACCACCCGGCGAAGGGGACGAAGCCGGGACCGCGGACAGGTGAGAGAGCCGACCTGCCTGCTGTCCGACCAGCCGGACACGCCACGGCATCGACGGGAAACTGCCGACCAGAACGAACGGGCGGCATGACACTCCCCCACACGAGCGACGAGGCCTTTCTCATCCCTCCCATACCTGCAGAGTCGCGCAGAGGTCGGGCCCAGACCACCGGCGCATTGCGCCGGCGCCAGCCTCGGGGCGATCGACCGTGCACCGCTGCCGCGACGAGGACGCCGCCGGCCCCGACCGTGGAATCACCACCGGCGACTGAACCACCCGGGCTGCCGCGACGTCGTAAAGCGCATCCGCCGGCACCAGGTGAAGAGCGACGATCCCACTGAAGGGAAGCCCGTTGTGGCATGTGACGACCCGTGGATCGAGAAACGGCGCTACGAGTACGCCGGCGGCCGCTATGTAGGCTGCGGAAGCTGCGGCGGCGACCTGTGCACCGTCTGCAGGCACAACCATCTGCAACCGAGCGACGTGCACTTCGAGTTCAACGACGACAACATCTGCCCGAGCTGCCGCCCCAAGCACTGACCGGACCACAGATGAAACGGCCCAGGACGCCATCACGGCATCCGTGGCCGTGGCGGCGCTCCCACGTTTCAGGGCGCCGCCGACACATGACCTGCCACTCCGCTCCAAAAACCCCGCTCCGGGCGGGCCTTGTGAGCGAAGCGGGGGCCAAAGCGGCGTTGTGGACACCCAGCAGCGATGTCCAGGACCGCACCTCCCCTTCGGCGGGGAGCGTCAACTCCTCCCACTGCCGGGCGAGCAGAGCGTGGCTTCCGTCGGCCCCGCACAGCAGCGTCAGGGGACAACCGCCTGGATCTCCGACGCCGCGAAGAACCGCGCCAACGGCCGGCCCCACGTCAGCATCGGGACAGGGGTGCTCCGGTGTTCTGGTGCCGCATCAGGCAACGTTCGCCCCGTTGTTGCCGGTCGAGTGCGGACCGCGCGGGGCACGTAGTCTCGCGGGATGCATTCTCACCTGAGCTTCGAGAACCCTCCCGCGCTGCCTCATGAGGTCGTGGTCGAGACGTTGGAGCGGGCTCTGCGTGACCGCTCGCACGAGGGCGAAGCGGCGGACGCCCTGGTCGGAATCGCCTTGAGCGACGACGACCGGGAGTTCGTCGAGCACTGGTGCATGGAGGTCGGGACGCGCGCCGTGTCGGGCAGTCCGCTTCTCGGGTTGGCCGGCCTGTGCCTGGGCCATACCGCTCGACGCTTCGGCCATCTCGGCGACGACGCTCTCGTGCTGGCGAAGTCGCTGGCGGTGCGTGCCGAAACGGACCCGGCGGACGTGGATGGTCGGGCTCTCGACGGTTATGACGACGTCCGGAGCTTCCTGCGCCTTTGGTGACGCCGACTGGCGCCGTCGCCGGTTAGGCGGCGTTGGCCCTGCTCACGATGGCGGCGAGGCGCTTGTCGGCGGCGTTCTTGTTCCGCCAGATGATGTAGCGGCGGATCATGCTGCCCTGGGCCTTGTGGCTGGGATGGTCGGTGCTGTCGAGGGCGAAGTAGCGCAGGGCGGTGAACTGGGCCTCGATCCGGTTGAGCCAGGAGCTGTTGGTCGGGGTGTAAGCGATCTCGACGTTGTTCGCCGCAGCCCAGGTCCCGACCCGCTGGCACTACTTGGTGGTCAGGTGGGGCGAGTAGTTGTCGCAGACGATCGCAATCCGGACGTCCAGCGGGCGCGGACAACAGGACCATCTGGGCGCGTCGCCATGTCACCACCGACCCGGTACCTCTGCGGATGATCCGCAGCAACCGCCCGCCCTCATCGTCATCGATCTCGCGGACCTGCACGCGTTCGGCCACGTGATCATTCTGACCGTCCGGCGCCCACCAGCGCAGCAACCGGACGGTGCATCAGAACGAGGCGAACGTTGCCTGATGCGGCACTAGCCAGGCGTGTGGGCAGTCTCGGCCGTGCTGCTGGCCTGCTGCTGTGGAAGCGCACCCGCTGGCGGCGCCTGCCGCACATCCCGGTTGACAGTGGTGAGGAGGGCCAGGATGAGCAGCCATACTCCGCAGAGCCAGACCAGCGGCTTGGCACCCAGCGTGGTGATCAGCGCGCCGCCTGCAAGCGTGCCAATCGACAAGGCTCCCGTGGTGAGCGTGGAGACCGCGCTCGTCGCCCGGCCCCGCAGCTCATCGGGGGTGATGGCCAACTGGTGGGTGGTCATGGCCACCGCGTAGACGGGAGCCACCAGCGACTCAGCGGCCGCGACCGCTGCCAGCATCAGCGGGTTGGGCGCGAGAGCGTACAGCGGGAACATCAATGCCTCCAACCACAGCATCACCACGGCAATCCGGCCCAGCGGAAAGCGGCGTGTGGCCCTGTCCGAGACCAGCGCTCCCGCCATGGCACCGACCGCCGCACCGCTGAAGATGACACCGATCCACAGCGGCGAGGCACCCACCTGCCGGGCGAGTGTGATGATCAACAGGTACCCGGCGCCGTAGCGCACCTTGTCAGCGGCCGAGACCAGAGTCAGGAAACGGATGACCGGCTGGCGCCAGAGCCAGCCAAGCCCCTCTCGGATCTCGGTGGAGAGCCGGGATGTCGTCCGCACGTCCTTCCGGTCCACTTGGAATCGAGCACGCATCAGACGCAGCGACGCCGCGGACACTGCGAAGGAAACCGCGTTGACGGCGAACGGAACGGTCCGGCCAACGGCGTAGAGCGCACCGGCGAGTGAAGCCCCGAAGATGCCCACAGCGCTGGCGGCGGACTGCGAGTAGCCGAGCGCAGCGGACAGCTGTCGCGGGCCAACCACATTGGGCAGCGCCGCTGTGTTCGCCACTTGGAACAGCGTGGTCAGAAGCCCGGCAAGCACCGCTGTCGCATATAGCTGGGGCATGGTGAGCCTGTCGAGCCACAACGCAACGGCGACGCCGGCGGTGAGCACGGCCCGGCCAAGCTCACACCAGATCATGGTGGCCTTACGGTCCCACCGGTCGACGAGGGCGCCGGCAACCAGCCCGAACGCCAAGAAGGAAAGAGTGCCGAGGCCGAGCACGAACCCGGCTTGGGTGGCCGACCCGGTGAGGGCCAGCACGATCAGCGGCAGGGCCATGAAATGAGCCTGGTCACCGATAGCAGAGACCAACTGGCCGCTCAGCAGCAGCGAGAAGTCCCGGTTCCGGAACAGGCCGGGACCGCGAAGAGTATTCAATGGAGTTACGCTCCGTAACAGCTCAAGGACACAAGGGTGGCGTCGAAGCTGGTGTCCGAGCTAAGAGACACGGGGCGTAATTGCCATGCCCGGACCGTACCCAGGAGCTGGGACGGACTGCAATCGTTTTCCGAAGATAGCCCCACGCCCCAGCGGCTTCACGCGCGTCCTTGGATGAGAACGGCCCCGCCTGGGGCGGGGCCGTTGATCAGCCTCGGGGCTGGGGTTCTCCTTCATTCGGTTCAGGCGGCGGTGCGTCACCAGTGAAGACGGGCATGCCGAGGTCAACCAGTTCAGGGCGTCCGTCGGTGGGGATGTTCTTGAGGCTCTTGAGCTTGGCCATCGCGGCGTCGAAGCTGACCTGAAGTCCCTCGACCTCGCCGAGCCAGCCGTTGGCGCGGGCCTCGCGGATGCGTTCGCGGAGGTTCTGGATGATCTCGACGAGACGGGGCTTCTGGCGGGGGCCCACCTGGAGTACTGGGCAGCGGATGCAAGCTTCTCTGAACTACGCTGCGTCGTACGCATTTGCTCAGAGCCGTGCCCCAGCCTCTCGACGACAGTGACCACCTGAGCATGGCGTTCCCGAGCCCGCTCGCGGACGACGTCCGGGTGGTCCTGGCAGCCATGAAGACATCGCGGCTGAAGCCGGCGGAACCGTTCTCGGTCAACGTGCAGGGGCAGTTCCTCGCGATCCCCACGCGGTTGTACAACGACGAACCGCCGGCTGATGCGCTGGAATCTCTCTCCCCAAGACAGCTGACGATCCTGCACTGCTTGTACACCAGGCACCATGACGGGAGGGTCCGCCAACGTCACCTGGAATGCATCGTTGGCTCCGCGGAGCCATGGGTCATTCCGTACGTCGTGCAGTTGGTCGGTGAGTACGTTGTGGAGATCCTGGTGGTCATCCGGAAAGCACTCGGCGACCTTGATATGCCGGGCACCGCTCTCCGTGCTGCCTACGGCCAGTTCATCGTGGACAATCCCTCCTTCTTCGCGCGTACCCAAAGGCGAGTGGTTAGCTATTGGAACTGCTACTACCGCTTCAATTACACGAGTTTCCCGGGATATCCGGGATGTACCGTGCTGGAGCTCTTGCGGGTGGTGGCCTCCGATCGGGCCGGCCACCCCTGGCCTCGCCTCACGCCTCCAGCTGGCAGGGCCAATCTGAGCGGCTACTGCTAGATCTCACTGGGAACTGGCGCTCGGAGGTTCCTCAGCCTGGCCAACGATGTGGCCGAACGTAGGAATCCCGAGGTGGATTGTCCCTCTGGTGCGGGAGAGCTGGGTATCGAGTTGGGCGAGCTTCTCGTCGGCGCCGGCGAGGCTGACGCGTAGTCCTTCGACCTCGCCGAGCCAGCCTTCGAGTTCGGCTTCGGTGATGCGGGCGATGAGGTTGTCGCGGATCTCCTCGAGGCGGTCCCGTTGGGCCGGGTCCGGCCTGAGGAGTGCACATCTGACACAAGCGTGCTCATGAACACAAGGGGGTGGAAACGCCCAAGCCCTGGAAGCCGGGACGCGCGTGCTGCTGAGCCATGCAGCCCTGGGCGGCTCGCAGGCACCTGGCATTGCCACAGTCGACGGCGAACTCGATCTCGCCTGGCAGCCCGCCACCGCACGTTGAGGCGCTTCAGCTTGACGCCTTAACACCCTGAGATGTCCTACCTTCTGAGCGGGATGAGCGGGCCATTCGTCGGGTCCTCTCGCCCAGGGACACCGGGTGTGGCTTCTGAGATGTTGCCGACCGTGGCTCGACAGACTTGGCCGCCCGGTGTCCCGACGACCACGACCCGGCCGCTCATTGGGAGTTGCGAGCAGATCGCTGAGTAGGACAACGCCGGCGCGGTCGTCCGAGCACGGACCAACTTCGACGGCACCTGGGAGTGCGATGAGCGGGATATGGGCGGGGATCGACGCGGGCAAGGGGCACCACCACTGTGTGGTGCTGAAAGCGGAGGGCGGCAAACTGCTCTCGCGCCGCGTCGCCAACGACGAGCCCGAGCTTCTGCGGCTCGTCGCCGACGTCCTCGCCCTGGGCGAGGACGTGACGTGGGCCATCGATCTCACCGACGGCGGCGCCGCGCTGGTGATCGCGATCCTGATCAGCCACGGGCAGCGCGTCCTCTACATTCCCGGCCGGACCGTCAACCGGGCCAGCGCCGGCTACCGGGGCGAAGGCAAGACCGACGCCCGCGACGCCGTGGTCATCGCCGATCAGGCCCGCATGCGCCGCGACCTGATGCCGGTCAACGTCGCCGGCGAGGAGCTGACCGAGCTCCGGCTCGCCACCGCCCGCCGCACCGACCTGGTGCGCGACCGCACCCGGGCCGTGAACAGGCTCCGCGGCCTGCTGACCGACCGGCCTGGTGCATCCGGCGGTGAACCGGCTGTTCAGGTAGGGCTTGAACGGGTCGATCAGCCCCTGTTTGCTGGCGCCGAACTCCCTGGCTGAGGCGAGGAGTTCGTCCAACGGAGTGGTCTTGAAGCGGCGGACGGTCTTGCGGTCGAGCCGGAGGTGTCGGGCGATGGCGCTGATCGTCCACTTCTGGTCCAGCAGGCGGTGGACGTCCGCGTAGCGGTCGCGGGTACGTTCGACGATCGGGGTCCGGGGCAGTTGGAAAACCGGCAGGTCGATCGTCGGCGGCTCGGGCGGCACCTCCTGGTCGGCGTGTTTGCGTAGGCAGGCGCGGTGCTGGTGGCAGGTCTTCTCGACCGCGGCGGACAGGTTCTGCAGCAGGTGCCAGCGGTCGGCGACCTCGACCGCGGCCGGCGCGGCCTCCTTGATCGCCCGGCTGTAGGCGCTGGCGCGGTCGCGGCAGACGATTTCCGCGCCCGGGTGCTCGCGCAGCCAGGCCGCGAAGGTCTGTGAGGTGCGGTCGGGCAGGACGTCGACGACGCGGCCGGTCTCGACGTCGACCAGCAGGGTGCCGCAGGTACGGGCCCCGGCGGAAGGCGAACTCGTCGACGCCGAGCACCCGCGGCGCCCGCTCCGGCACGTCGGGTGCTTCCAGCAGACCGAGGAGTCGGGTGCGGCCGGCCGCGACGCTGAGCTTGCGGCACAGCCGCTCGCCCGCGCGGCCTCCGAGCTCGGTGGCGACGGCACGCAGCCACTCCTTCAGCCCGGTGCGGGAGCGCAGGTGACGCTCGCTCAGCCCCCGGACCTGCTCGACGAACGTCCGCCGCCCGCAGCGGACGCGGTCGCAGAAGTACCGGCGCACGCGCAGCCGTATCAGCAACTTCCGGTTCGCCAAATGGCGTTCGGCCGCCGTGCGCCAGTACGTGGAGTGGACCCGCCTGCCCCGGATCCCGCAGTCCGGGCACCGGACGGCCGCACCGCACGCGGCGACCTCGACCAGCACCAGGGCCAACTCGGCGGTCACCCGCTGCAGTTCAACATCGACTCCAGGGAACAGCACGTCTTCGATCGAATGGAGAGCCACGCGCAGGTCATCCCGCAGCGAAACGATCCTGCACTCACGCCTGCGACCTGGTCTTTCACGGAACTCGGGTTGAAGTCAGCAGTCCCCATCCGGAGTGCTCCAGGTGCCCCACTCACATTCCGAGCCGCGCCCGGCACCCGTCTCACTTCGGCTCCCGAGAAAAGCCCTCCCGGCAGATTAGACCTGCTCAGTGTCTCTGTGAGCGTCGGATCCGGCAGCGACCACGATGCCACAGGGCAGGGATCCGTGCAGGCAACGTCGCCGGCCGCTCAGGAGTCGATGTCTTCAGGCTTGAAGTTCCAGCTTTCGACCCATTTCGGCGGGTCTTCAAGTCGGCTGACGAAGTGTTCGAGGCGTGCACGTTCTCCGCGAATGCTGTTGATGACGAGTGCGGCCGCCCCGAAGCCCGCGGCAGCGTCCCTGTAGAGCTGCCAGAGCCCTTGGCGCGCCGCGTCTTCGCAGGCCGACACGGGAATCCCGTCGACCATGACCGGCTCTTCCCCGCCGAGGCAGAAGTAGAACGTCAGGTGGATCTTGTGCCGGGCCGCCGGGTGGAGGTCTTCGCCCAGCGCCGCCACCAGCACCGATAGGGCAGCCGGCGCCACCTCCGTCGGGAACGACTGGATTTCGACGTGGTTGGACAGCTCGATCCAGGACACCTGGGCCTCCGTGGTGGCGGACACCAGCTTCCGCAGCATGTCTGCGACATGGCCCGCAGGGCGGGCGCACCCGCACCGGTAGGAATTCCAGTCGATGCGGTCGATCTCGATCAGTGCCAGATTCACTTGCCGCTCCGCTTCAGGTGTTGTGGCGGCCATTCGCTCGCTGTCGCGGCCGGGTTCGTATCAGCCCCGCCCGAGCCAGCTTCGAACGCCGTCCTCGCAATCGGCCGGGAGCTCCCTTTCGTCGAGCAGCATCTGCACGTAGCGGCGGATCGGCTCCGCACGGTAGGGGTGCGATACCCCAACGGCCGAAGCCGTCCCGTCCTGCCAGGTCGTCCCGGAAATGATCACCTCGCCGTCGAAGGAGGCCGTCAGCAGGCCGCCGCTGCCGATCGGCCCGGAAATGGTGCCCGAGTTGCGGCCCGAGACGTTCCAACGCTCCGTGAGCCGCAC
Organism: Streptomyces sp. TLI_171; assembly: GCF_003610255.1. Lineage (GTDB taxonomy): Bacteria > Actinomycetota > Actinomycetes > Streptomycetales > Streptomycetaceae > Kitasatospora. Next base: position 26,434 of record NZ_RAPS01000001.1, read on the forward strand.
CGGCGTCCAGACCGGGTACTCGTTGTCCGGGTCCAGGGTGACGGCGAGCAGGAAGGCGCCGTCCTCGGCGAACAGGCCCATCCGGGTCGCCAGGCGCAGCCACGCCTCGTCGAACCTCTCCAAACCGTCGGGCTGCGCGAGATCGACGACCTCGTCGAGCCGGCCGTCCGCGGGCGAGCAGGACGACACCCAGGCGCCCTGGGGCGGACACACCTCCACCGGAACGGGGACCGGCAGCACGACCAGCCCTGCCTCGGCCAGCACATCGGAAACTGCGGCGTCTCTCACAGACCTACTCCTAGAACGGACATGACGGATCGACCTGGAACAGTCTCCCGTAGTCGTGACCGATGAAGTGTTGGTGGGCCGTCTGCCAGCAGGCCCCGACGATTGGCGGGAGCTGACGCCAGGTGCAGCCCGAGGTCGCCACGAACACGATCGCAGCGAGCACTTCCCAATCCCCAGCTCGGGCCCGCACTGCGCAGCCGCTGGTGATCAACACGACTGCTTCACGGAATTGATGCTGTTGGTGATCTTCACCGGTCAGGGTGAGATTGCCGCGATCGGCGGTCGTTGAGCGTGCCTGCCTGCTGTTCTGGCCTGGAGGGTCCGGCTGTTCGGAGGGGTGGGCTGCGGTGGCGATGGGGTACTGGTCCGGGCGGGAGATCCCGGCGTTGACCGTGCGGATGGCTCGGGCGAGCAATCCGCGGGGCACGGCGGCGATGTGGGTGCGGGATCACCTGGAGGGTCTGTTCACGGACAGCGACTTCGAGGAGTGGTATCCCGCTGGCGGGCGTCGTGGTCTGTCGCCGGCTCGTCTGGCGCTGGTGTCGGTGCTGCAGTACGCGGAGAATCTCACCGACCGGCAGGCCGCCGAGGCCGTCCGGTGCCGATTGGACTGGAAATTACTGCCTGGGGCTGGAGTTGGACGATCCGGGCTTCGACTTCTCGGTGCTGAGCGAGTTCCGTGACCGGATGGCCGAGGACGATCGGGCAGACCGGCTTCTGGCGGTGATGGTCGAGCGCCTGGCGGAGGCTGGGCTGGTCAAGCGGCGCGGACGGCAGCGGACCGACTCCACGCACGTCCTGGCTGCGGTGCGGCGCCTGGACCGGATCGAGCTCGTCGGGGAAACCCTGCGCGCTGCCCTGGAGGAGCTGGCCGCCGCCGACGAGGAATGGGTGTCCGTCCTGGTCACGGACGAGTGGGCCCGGCGTTACGGCCGACCGGTGCGTTATGACCGGCTGCCCAGGGAGACCAAGGAGCGCGAACAGTACGCACTCACGGTCGGCGAGGACGGCATGCGGCTGTTCCGCGCTCTTCTCGCCGTTGACACCCCGGCCAGGCTTCGGCGGCTGCCGCAGGTGGAGGTGCTGCGGCAGGTCTGGGTCCAGCAGTACTGGCTCGACGAGCACGACGCTCTGCGATGGCGCGGGCCCAAGCAGACCCGCGACCGACAGAGCCGACGCCATACCGCCCGCCGTACGACCTCCGCGGGGGCGGCCGCCGAGGGCAGACCCGATCCGGCGACGGCACGTGTCCCCTGGTCGTCGGTAGAGATCGTCTCCCCTCACGACCCGCAGGCGCGCTTCAGCCACAAACCCGGCAAGGCCGAGTGGGTCGGCTACAAGACCACCAGACCGAGACCTGCGACAACGGCCTGCCCAATGTGATCGTCCACGTCGCCACCACACCGGCGCCCGAGCAGGACATCGACGCCCTGGAGAAGATCCACACAGACCTCGCGACGCGAGGCCTCGCCCCGGCCGAACACCTTGTCGACGGCGGATACGTCACCCCGGCCACCATCCACCGAGCCAGGACCGAACACGGCATCGACCTGGTCGGCCCGGTCCGCCTCGCCCCGACCTCCCGCGCCCACCCCGGGTTCAACAAGGAAGACTTCAGCCCCAACTGGCAAGACAGAACTCTGACTTGCCCGAACGGCGCGACCAGCCCTCCATGGAAACCGACACTCTCCGACGGCCAGGAGCGCATGTCGGTGCTCTTCCCCCGCGCCACCTGCCGGGCCTGCGACGACCGCCTCAAATGCACCGGCAACGTCGACGGCAAGGGCCGGCACATCCTCCTTCTGCCCCAGCCCCTACAGGAGATCCAGAACCAGGTGCGACGCGACCAGCAGACCAGACCGTGGCGCGAGCGATACGCCCTCAGGGCCGGCTGCGAGGCCACCGTCTCCGAGACCGTGCGCGCCCACGGCCTCCGTCACTGCCGCTACCGAGGCAAAGTGAAAACCCACGTCCAGCATGTCCTCACCGCGGCCGGAACCAACATCATCCGCCTCCACCAGCACCAGCCAGGCGACAGCCGAACCAGCCTCGGAACCCGCTTCACGCGCCTCTGCCGCCAGACGATCGACCGGACTCAAACCGACACTCGCTGAAGATCACCAACAGCATCCGGAATTCCGGTCAGAGCCAATTTCGCGGATCCTCATCACACGCGGCCGGAGCCCGCACCGACCCGCCGCCGGCCCTCGCGCCAAAGGGGGGCTGGACCAGGAGAGTGCGGTCGCGCGGTCGGGCAACCGCGCACGACCTGCGCCGGCTGTTCCGGGACACCGCGTGGCGCCGGCTGGCCGCTCCGGTCTCGGCGGGCGCGGACGGGGCGAGGTTTCCTGACCGGTCAAGTATCGGCGCGCTGGCCGCCGTCGCCGAACGGGGCCGGTTTCCTGACCGGCCACTTTTCAGGTCGGCCTCGGCGGACGCGGCGATGACGCGGGCCTGCCCCCGCAGGCGCTCGGCCAGGTCGTCGATCGCGGCGAGGTACACGGCCAGCGATCCGGTGGGCTCGCTGGCGACATGCTCGAGGAACAGACGGGCGCGGACGTCGACGAGCTACGCGGCGCGCATCAGCAGGCGCTGCTCCTCGGGCAGGGCGAGCAGCCACGGGTCGGGCAGTCCGGCCTGCTGTGCCTGGCGGGCCCGGCCAGACCAGGTGTCGGCAGGGCCAGGGGCGGCCGACGGCGCCGGGGTAGTCGACGAGGGACGATCGGCGCCCGGCCGGTTCGCGGACCTCACTCCGGAGCAGCTCGTCGCGGCGGTCCGCTACTGGTACTGACGTCCCGTCAGGACCGCAGCCGGTCCAGCTGGTCGAGCGCCTCGCGCACCCGCGGCCGAGGTCGACCTCGCCAGTCTCGTGGTGGGCGACCGGGAACGAGACGGCGGGCGGCTTCTCGTCCCAGCGCGTCAGGTGGCGGGCCGCTCGGCGGACGTACACCATCGCGCCGACCGGATTGTTGACGAAGGTGACCTCCGAACTGGGGACGCCGGTGCCGTCCTCCAGGTGGAAGGTCTCGATCCAGGAGTGGCGCAGGTCGACCTCTGGAATGCTGCTGTCGAGCAGCTGCGCGTCCGCCACCCGGTGGCCCTCGACCCGGAGGGCACTCAACACCGCCTCGTGCAGCGGCGGCGCGGCCACGTGCACGAAGTCGATGTCCTGCACGGACCGCTGCGGGCCGGACGACAGGGTGGTGGTCAGCGAGAGGTCGACGCCGACCGTCCGCCCGTCGACTTCGGTGATCGGACAGTCCCACGGCAGCCGGCCGTGGAAGCCGATCCGTTCCTCCGTCCCGGGCGCCACGTCGAGGTACGAGCGGGAGGGCGAGAGGTACGCCCACTCGCGGTCCTCGACGCTGCCGTTCCACCCCAGGACCTTCCCCACCACGTGCAGGTACAGGCCCTCGACCTTCAGACCCGCGCTGCCGCCGCGCAGCAGCACCTCGCCCTCGATCCGCTGCCCGGGCTGCGGGGCGAACGTGGCGATCCGGGTGTCGATCTCCGGCGGATCGCCGCCGTCGTCGCCGAGTCCGAGCAGTCTCCGCAGTCCCATCCGCCGCGCCTCCCCCTTGGAAAATGACCTCGGCTCACCTTAGCGTTCGTCAAGATCGGCAGGTGAGGGTCGGGTGGGAGGGACGGGCAGGTGGGACTGCTGGCGAGGTTCGGGCTCGGACGCGCGGCGGAGGGCCCGGAGGTCGAGATCCGGACGGCTGACCTCGCCGTCCCCGGCGAGCGGATCGGCGGGCAGCTGGTGATCCGGGCCGGGGCCCGCAGCGTCGAGGTCGACCAGATCGAGAACTACCTGGTTGCCGACGGGTTCGACAACGACGGCGGGCCGACCGACCTGGTCCTGGGCTCGCTGAGCACCCCGGGCGGCTACGATCTCGAGATCGGCGGCGGGCAGGAGCGCACGCTGCCGTTCAGCGGCCGGCTGCCCTGGGAGTGCCCGTTCACCGAACTCGACGGGCAGCCCCTGGGGTTCGCGGTGGCGGTCCGGATCACCCTGCGGCCGCCGGGGCGCTCCGAGGGGACGGTGCACCGCAGCACCCTCCGGATCGCCCCGACGCCGGCCGTCCGGGCCGCGGTCGCAATCTTCGCGGAACTCGGCTACCGGCCGCAGGACTCGCGGGTCGTCTACGCGTACATCCCGGGGTCCGACCAGCACCACGCCGGCTACCAGTCGCTGTTCCTCACCGACCCGGCCCGGGGCAGGCGGAAGCTCCCGCGGCTCGAACTCTCCTTCGTCACCAACCCGGTGGGCACCATGGTGTACCTGCGCCGGGCCGCGCCCGAGCTGTACGAGTGGGAGTCCAAGCCGCGGACGGTCACCTTCGCAATCGCCCACCACGAGGCTGCCCGCCCCGACCTGGCGGAGCGGGCGACCCGCGCACTGGAGGAGCTGCGCACCCTCTACCGGAACTGACGGCTACTTCGCGCCCAGCGCCGACCAGGCCGAGTCCAGGGCGGAGGACTTCAGCTGGTCGAGCGTCAGCAGCGGAGCCTCGTCGGCGCCGTTGGCGCCCCTCTGGCCGGGCGGTGAGCGACCGTCAGCAGGCGGTACAGGGCCGAATCGGGGGTACTGCGGGTGGGATCAGTCCTGCTGGGCGAGGAATCCGGGGCAGAGGAGTCGGCGGGCAGGGCGAGCTTCGACTTTCCGTGGCGGGATGCGCCTGCCGAGTACGGGCCGTGGGGGCGGGTCTACGACTTGTTCCGTCGGTGGCAGCGGACTGGAACCTGGCACCCGATCCTGACCCGGCGGCCTTGGCGCGCTGGCCGAGGGCCGCTTCCGGCGGAGCGTGGACTACGCCGGGGATGTGCGGACTGCTGGGAAGCTGGGCGACCAGGGAGGCGACGGCCTGGCTCTGCATTCCCGCAAGCTCTACGCCTGCTACGCGCCGCAGTCTGTGAAGATCGACAAGGTCAAGGCGAAGTTCACCAGTTAGTGGCAGGCCGACCATCAAGTCGACCTTTGCGACTGTCCGTCTGCGTACGAAGGTCACCAAGGGCGCTGGCAGTGCGGCCGCCGCGCTGGCGATGGTGTTCAAGCTGGTCGAATCCGCCCAGGCCCGGTGGCGGGCCGTGAACGCTCCCCACCTCGTCGCCCTCGTCCGGTGCCGGAGCCCGGTTCGAGCGAAGGCAGCTCATCGAGCGCACCGAGGGCCTCGCAGCCTGATCTTCGGACCGCGGGGGCCGGGTGACGCGGGCTACTGCTTGAGCCTGGTGCGCAGGGCCTCGATGAACCAGGTAAACACCGGCGTCAGGGTCGGCTGGATGGGCCATCCGTTGATGACGGTAAGGAGGTGCCAATAGCGTTCCGCGCGGGGATCGTTGGCGATCTCCAGGCGTGTCAACAGCCAGCGGCGCAGTTCGGTGTCGTCGGCGCGGTCGAAGACCTGGGCGTAGCGGGCGGTGAGGGCGTCGATGACGGGGGTTGCCCCAGCGGAGTCGGGGTCGATGTCGGCGGTGAGGGCGCGGCCGACCTGGTCGCGGACTGTTTGCGTGAGGTCGTGGTGCAGACCAGTGGTGTCGCCCTGGGCACGTTCGGCTGCCTGGTGCTCGGCCATGCGGCGTACTGCGGCGCGGAATTCCGGATCCTGGGTGAGTTCGGCGAGTTCCGCCCAGGCGTCGACCTGATCAGGTTCGGGGTCTTCCGGCAGCTCGGCATGGCCGAGCGCATCATCTCCACGAAGTCGGGGTTGGCGTCCAGGCCCCCGAAGGTGTCGTCGATGAAGTCGTTGATGAGACGCCGGCGTTCGTCGTCGGAGAGTCTTGCGAGCTTGTGCATGAGGTCCATTTCCTCCGGGCTGGAGCCCCGCTTGGCCACCGCTCGTAGCACCGCGCGCCGCAGGCGCAGGGTGCGGATCTGCACGTCCAGAGCGTCGGCATGCGCGGCCGCGACCTCGGGTACCGAGATCTCCTGGTCCAGCACCTGCCGGATGACGGCAAGATCGAGTCCCAGATCACGCAATGTCCGCACCAGATCCAGACGCGCGAGCGCATCGATGTCGTAGAGCCGGTAGCCAGCCGGGCTGCGGTCAGTCGACGGCACGATTCCGGTGTCGGAGTAGAACCGTATGGCCTTCACCGTCAGCCCGGTCCGCCGGGCCAACGCCCCGATCGTGTAAAGCGTGTCGCCGTCCATGCCCCCACCCTGGTGTCTCCCCTTACGGGAGACTCAAGTCCATCCTTCAGGAGCCCCAGTCAGCCTGGGTGTGGGCTTCTCCACCCAATCCACAGGTCTTGACAATTACTCGGAACGGGATCCCGGACATCGTGCCGATCCGGGTGTACGAGAACGGCTGGCCGACGGGCCCGGGCCGTAGCGAACAGCGGCAGGCCGCCGTGCTCGACACCGTCGCTCGGAAGGTGGCCGCCCTGGTCGGCGAGCTGAACATCGACGGCTACTCGCTCTTCGCCCTGCGGGATGCCGACATCAACGCCGAGGGGCTGTTCCCGCACTTTGGCCTCCTGCACGGCGACTACACGCCCAAGTGCGCCTTTCGAACCTACCGCGACCTCATCGACGAGCTGCACGTCGGTGACGGCCCGTCAGGCCGCCGTGACTGAGCATCAAGTGACTGTGTCGGAAGGGTGTTGGAGAACGGGAGGTTCGGCAGGTCGGGCTGGGTGAGCGTAGCCGGGTGATCTTGGGCGCTGCTATCGTGCGGGCGGCACCTGCCGGTACGGATGTTCGAACGGAGAGACATGCGCAAGTCGAAGCGGATAGCGGGGCTCGCCCTCAGCGTGCTGGGCATGACGACGGGAATGCTGTTCGCGGCTGCTCCCGCGCAGGCGGCGTCGACGCCCAGCGGAGCCTGCAACAGCGTCGGCAGCGGGTACTACCTGATCGACCAGCACTCGATCGGCACGATCGCCGACGTCTACCTGTTCTACAACGGCTCCAGCAACTGCGCCGTCACCTGGAAGCGCAGCCCGAACGGGACCACCCGGTACGACCTGAGGGTGAACATCGAACGGCAGAGCGACCTGAGGGACGCTCCGGACGCGGGCTACTACCTGTACTACGCCGGACCGGTGACCCTGAGCGCCAAGGGCACGTGCATCTCGTGGGGCGGCGAAGCGGAAGGCGTCCGCTGGTACTCCGGCTGGACCCACTGCGGCTGATCTCCGAAAACCCCGGCCCCGGCCCCGCACAGCGCGGCCGGGGCCCGACCCCCCCGGCCACCGGACGCCCCCATCGCACCGCACCCGTCGCATCGCACCCACCGGTCGGCCACTGCACGACCCGACCGCACGGAGCCAGACCCCACCGGCAGCACACCGACGCTCCACCACAAGATCAGCGACAGAGCCGAATTACGTGATCGTCCACAGCCCGCCGCCCGGCTCGCCCTGCCCCTGTCCGACCGTCGCCGCCGTCCCCGCCGGTGCCGCCCGCTTCGAATACCTCGTGCTGCAAGGCCTCGCCGCCCCCGAGGGCGGAACTCGATGGCTGACGTCATTCAGCGCGGCGCGTTCCCCGGGCACGACCACGGTATCGGGTCAGCCTTTCGGGCGGCTTACGGTCCGGATCGTAGGAAAAGGCCCCGATCGTCCCCGACCGGTCGGGGGGAAGCGCCGCGTTGCGGCGCACCGCGTGGGGGTAGGCGAATCGGTCCAGAATCGGAATGCGCAGCCAGACGCGGAGCCAGAACGGGTAGTCGTACGGCCGCAGTTCCACGCCCTGGCCCCGGTCGAGGTCGTTCCAGCCGGAGATCCGCATGGATGAGGCTCCTTCGCATATAGCTGGGCGCAGTCCCTCAACACTACGGGGCGCTGCGGAGCCCGGAACGTACCGGGATCCGCAGCTGCTGGCGTGTAATCAGGTCCCGCAGGTGTAGTGGCCGCTCGCACCGCGAAGCAAGGGGCCGGCGTGGTTGGTGTAGTCCTGGGAGGACTGGGCCCAGCGAATGGCGGTGAGGAAGTAGGCGTAGCTGCCACCGCTACCGCAGGAGTCGGACTGCGACTTCGACCTGCGCGTCTTCCGCATCCACGGCGAATACGTCCTGCGCACCGTGGACGACCCGGACAGCCACTGCACCGACCGTGAACTCCTGCACAACACTCCCGAACCCAACGCGTGTGCTGGTCGGTTCGTCTGCCGGGGCACGAGTTCGCGGCATGCCGCGCTGTGACGGCCTGCCGGTCTGGAACGGACGGGCCAGCGCGCGGGTGTGCCATGGAGCGGCCGGCAAGGCCGGCCCGAAGTAGTTGGGCTGGGAGGGACCGAGCAGAGGGACGGCAGGGCGCAGCGGAGGTAGCACGATGCTTCGCACGCATCGGTTCTGGGACATGTGGGCACGGAGTCGACGGGCCCGCAAAGAGCCCGGACCGAGCAGACGCTCGTGCTTGCGAACAGTCCTTGGCGGGCGGTGGACAACGAACTCCGCGCGAACGATCGGTTGGACAGCAACGCGTAGCGGCGCGATCGGCACCCGGGCTGGGCGGGACAGCAGTGCGTAGTTGCGGCGGCAAGGCCTCGGGGGTTGCCCGGGTGTCCCGCGCTCGCCGGCTCGACGGTCGTCCCGGCGCCCGCAAACTGCTCGACAGCGCCTGTCCGCAGGCTGAAACCCGCGCGACAACGTCCCGACAACGGATGGATAATCAGCTCGGCACACGGCGGCGTGGGCACTAGTTCGAGTGCTCCTGGGAAGGGCCGGTCCAGGCAATCGGAGGCGTGCGGTACGTGCGATTCGGTCTGTTGGGCGACCTGAGGGTTCAGGACGATTCAGGCGCTGCGCTCACGCTGCACTCCGCGCACGGTCGCGCCCTGCTCGCGGCGCTGCTCCTGACACCGAACCGGCCGGTCTCCCGCGAACGACTGACCGACGCACTGTGGGGCGCAAGTCCTCCACCCACGGCATCGGCCGCGCTCACCAATCAGATCGCTCGGTTGCGTCGCTTCCTCGGCCCGGGCGGCACTGATCGCCTTCGGACCGTCCCGTCCGGCTATCTGCTGCGGATCGGTCCGACCGAGCTGGACACCGAGGAGTTCACCCGGGCGGTCGCCGCCGCCGCCACCGCCCGGCAACGAGCCGACTGGCAGGGCGTCAGTAGTTCTGCCCATGCCGCACTGCACCTGTGGCGCGGCACGCCACTGGGCGACCTTCCCCTGGTGGCCGAGCAGGCACTCCCTGCTGTCCGGTCCTTCGAAGAAGCCCGGCTCCAGGTGGCCGAGTGGTTCTTCGAGGCCGAGCTGAACCTCGGCCGCCACGCGAGCACCCTCGCGGAACTCACTCGCTGGGCCGCCCTCCACCCCCTGCACGAGTCCCTCCACGTCCACCTCGTCACCGCGCTCTACCGCAACGGCCGCCAAGCCGAGGCACTCAACGCCTTCGACGGCATCCGCACCCGCCTCGCCGAAGAGCTCGGCGTCGACCCGGGACCGGCACTCCTCACCGTGCACCAACAGGTCCTGCGGGCAGACCCCGACCTCCTCCCGCCGCCGGCACCTGCCGCCGTCCCGACGAAGGCCGCCGCTCCCACCGTCGATCCCGAGCCTTTGGCGACGTCCGCGTCCGTCGGGACCGGCGCCGATGCGTCGGCACGGCCAGCGCCGGCGCAGCTCCCAGCTGACGTCTTCGATTTCACCGGCCGCGCCGACGTCCTGGCCGCGCTGACGGACAGGCTGGAAGCAGTCGCAGCCGACGGTGGCGCGTGCCTGCTGGCCGTGTCCGGTATGGGCGGCGTGGGCAAGACGGCGCTGGCCGTCCATGCCGCGCACCGGGTGCGGCACCTGTTCCCGGACGGGCAGCTCTACGTCGACCTCCACGGCTTCGGCAACGCCCAACCACGAAACCCGCACGACGTCCTGGCGTGCTTCCTCGGCGATCTCGACCCGGAACTGCTGGGCGCTCCGCTGCCCGAACACACCGACGACCGTGCCGGCCGCCTGCGAAGTGTCCTGTCCGACCGGCGGGTCCTTCTGGTCCTGGACAACGCCCGCGACGCCGAGCAGATACTCCCCCTCCTTCCCGGCCACAGCCGCTGCGCCGTCCTCGTCACCAGCCGGACCGCCCTGACTGCGCTGCCGGGCGCCCACCACGTCGCCCTGGAGCCGCTGGACGTCGACGAGCAGCGCGACCTGCTGGCCCGGGTGTGCGGTGCCGAGCGCGTCAACGCCGAACCCGACGACGCGCTGCGTCTCCTCGCGGCCTGCGGCGGACTGCCGCTGGCGCTGCGGATCACCAGCGCGCGACTCACCGCCCGGCCGACGTGGTCACTCGGCGTCCTGGCCGACCACCTGACCGGCAACGGCTCCCGGTTGCGCTCCCTGTCGGCGGGACACCTGTCCGTACGCGCCACCCTGGCCTCCAGCTACCTGGCGCTGCGGGACAGCCACGACCCCGTGGAGCGCGATGCGGCCCGCCTGTTCCGCCTGCTGGGCCTGTTGCCGGGCCTGGTGTTCGGCATTAAACAGGCCGCGGCTCTGGCCGATCGCCCGGAACACGTCGCGGCGGAACTGTTGGAAACCCTCGTCGACTACCAGCTCCTGCAGAGCCCCGAACCCCTCAGGTACCGCTTCCACGACCTGCTCGGCGAACTCGCCGCCGAGGCCGCCGTCACGGAGGACAGTCACGAGGACAGCGACGCCGCGCCGGTGCGGCTCATGGTGTGGTACTGCGCTGCGCTGCAGCACGCCGCAGACACTCTCTTTCCGGGTGTGCGGCGGATCGCCGTGCTGGCGGATCAGCCCGCTGTGGCACCGCCCGACTTCACCGGCGGGCCGCAGGTGACGGCCTGGTGCACCCAGGAGCTGAGCAGCATCACCACGGTGGTCCGTCACGCGGCGGCCTCCTCCCGCCCAGACCTGGCCTGGCGGATCGCCTACGGGCTCTCGGGCTACATGACCGCCGGCTGGTGGACCGGCGCCGCCGACGAATGCCGCGAACTGGCGCTGCACAGCGCCGAAGGGAGCGGTGACCTCCTCGGCCAGGCCCTGATGCTCGAACGGATCGGCGTGGTCCACGGCATGTCCGACCGATTCCCGGAAGCGATAGAGGCGCTCGCGGCTGCTCTCGACCGGGCTGAGCGGGCAGGACGCGGCGACATCGCGGTGAACGTCCTCAAGAATCTCGCCCTTTCGCACAGCATGATGGACGAGCCCGAGGCCGGCCTGGCCTACGCCCGGCGCGCGCTCGAACGCGGCGTCCCGGAGGACGACGACCTCCTGGTGAGCACCATGGCCTCCCTCCACCTGAAGCTGGGGACTTCACGTCGGCCGAGGCGGGCTTCAGGAAATCGGTCGACGCCTGGCGGCGGCACGGCAACCCGTACAACACCGCCGTGGCCCTGTCCAACCTCGGCGACAGCCTACGAGGACTGGACCGACGCGACGAAGCACTGGCCGCCCTCGACGAAGCCCGCCGCATCAACGAGAAAATCGACAGCCCCGACGGCGTCACCGACTGCCTCCTGATCACGGGCCGCGTCCACCTTCACTTCGGAGGCTGGGACGAAGCCGACTCGTGCTTCCGAGCCGCCATCGGCCTCGCGCGCGAACACCGACTCCCCGCCTACGTCCAGGAGGGCGCGGAAGGCCTCGCCGAAGTCCGACGGCTCCGACCCACGCCAGCCTGACAATCGCGCGAGTCCACCCCTGATGAGGATCCGCGAAAACGGCCAGGTCCGCTCTCTGTTCCCCCCGGCCGCTGATCCCGGAGGGGATGCCGGTCCTGATCGACGACGACCTCCAGTTCGAAGACGGTCCTGCGGTGGTGCGTCCGGCCGCCGTGGTGAACCGGTGGCTGCGTGAGCTGCCGGTGAGTGGTGCTCCGGCCCGAAGCTCGTCAGCAGGCGAGGCCGACGTGCGCCGACACCTCCAGCCGGCCCTGCCGCGTCCAGCAGACGTCGAGTTCGAGCTTCGTCCAGTCACTGTCCCCGGGCCTGTTGTCCACGGTGACGGAGGTCGAGAAGACGAGCGGGACCAGTGCCGTGTCGTGCCCGGGAAAGGCGGCGTACTCCGGCTGCCAGTACCACGTCGGCGCATCTCCGACAGGTCTGGCCGAGTCGAGCGCAGCCCCGGCAACCCGCAGTCGCGCCACCAGGGCAGCCGGGCTGCCCGGAAGGAGCAGGCCCAGCGGAACGGCCTCGAACACTCCTCGTTCCAGCACCACACCCACCCGCTGATCATTGCCGGGATCCGGAGCCCTGACAAGGCGTCACCAGACCCGTGACGCAGGAACCGTGGGCTTGATCCGCTTTGACGGACACTCCTGATCAGGGGCTTCGGCCTCGGAAGGATGATGTCCATCATGGAGAGCATGGGGAAGAAGAAGCCGAGGCCCAGGCGCTCGTTCACGCCGGAGTTCAAGGCCGAGATCGTCGACGTGTGCCAGCGCGGCGACCGGTCCATCGGTCAGGTCGCGAAGGACTTCGACCTGACCGAGACCGCGGTGCGCGACTGGATCCGTCAGGCCGAGGTCAACGCTGGCGAACGGGACGGCCTGACCAGCGACGAGCGCGAGGAACTGGCCCGACTGCGGCGGGAGAACCGCCGCCTGCGCGAGGACGTGGACATCCTCAAGCGGGCCACGGCTTTCTTCGCGAAGGAGACCCGGTGACGGTCCACCCGTTCATCGAGGCGGAGAGCAGGCAGGGCACAACGTCAAACGAGCGTGTGAACTGCTCCAGGTCTCCCGTGCCGCCTTCTACGCCCGCCGCAAGGCGAGCCCGGTCCCCGCGCCGTCCGCGACACCGAGCCGACCTCGAAGATCACCGAGATCCACGCGGACTCCAGGGGAAGCTACGGAGCCCCACGCGTCCACGCCCAGCTCCAGCAGAGCGGCGACCGGTGCGGACGACGCAGGGTCGCCAGGCTGATGCGCCAGGCAGGCCTTGAGGGTCGGCACCGCCGCCGGCGCCACCGCACCACGATCCCGGACCCGCGGGCGGCCACCCGGCCGGACCTGGTCCTGCGCGACTTCCAGCCCGACCCGACCGCCCTCGATGCGCGCTGGTGCGGCGACATCACGTACATCCCGACCGAGGAGGGCTGGCTCTACCTGGCCACGGTCATCGACATCGCCTCGCGTCGTGTCGTCGGCTGGGCCACCGCCGACCATCTGCGGACCGAACTGGTCGCCGATGCCCTGCGGGCACCCTGCCGGACCCGCCGCCCATCGGGTCCGGTGATCATCCATACGGATCGCGGTTGCCAGTACACCAGTCGTGAATTCGGTTCTCTGGCAAGTGACTTCGGCGCCCGCCTGTCGGTCGGACGGACTGGGCAGTGCTGGGACAACGCGCTCGCCGAGTCGTTCTTCGCCACCCTGAAACGGGAGCTGGTCGGCGACCGAACGTGGCCGAGCCGGGCGGCTGTCCGTTCCGCGATCTTCGAGTGGATCGAGGGCTGGTACAACATACGCAGGCTGCACAGCAGCCTCGGCTGCCGCAGCCCCGCCGAGTACGAGACCGTCCTCGCGGCCTGACCACCACACCAAAGGTGTCCGTCAAAGCGGAGCAAGCTCACCGTGCCAGCAGGATGTCGGTGGCGGGCCATCAACCTGCGGGGCCACTCGACTTGAGCAGCCGGTACCAATCACTGTCCGCCGCCTCCGGCGGGGACCGGACTCTGGCCAAGTCCTGCGACAACCTGGCGAACAGGGTCCCAGCCAAGCGCAGCCCCACCCGGCACCGCCAGCTCGCGAGCTCCGCAGGACCGCGCGCCCCCGACTGCCGACCCCTCAGCCGTAATCGACGACGAACCCCGCAGTGGCGGCGCTGTACCTGGTGAGGTGATGGCGCAGCGCGGCGGCGGCCTGCGGCGCTCGGCGTTCCAGCTCAGCCCAGCGGATGAAGTGCAGCTCGCATGGCATGTCGACCAGGCCGGTGATCGCGTCCCGGAACGCGGACCAGTTCATGCCGTAGAACGAAGGGAACTGCAGCTTCTGCTTCAGGATTTCGTGCAGGTCTTCTTCGCTGCCGACCGGGCCGACGTCGATCGTCACCTGTTGCTCCACCACTGGATCCGGATCCTCGGGGCGTCCCCAGAACGACGGAAGCCACCAGCACAGGACTGACGCGTCGGCGGGCCAGGGCCGAGGCACCGCGGTCCAGTCCTCGAAGGAGTCCGTGGCCAAGTCGATCGGGCGCCAGGCGGGATCCAGCGGCTCGTCGTCGGCCGGCGGTCGGACGAACCGCCGTTCGCGCTGGTCGCACGCGCCGTAGGCCCGGAAATTCTGCTGCGCCTCGACGAGCGAGAACCGGTTGGCGCCCGCCGGCCAGAACGGCCAGCGAAACTGCACGCGGTCGTCCTCCCAGTGGCAGACCGGGCAGATGACGTACGAGCCGGGCCAGCCGTCCTCGACATCGAAAACGAGATGGCCGCAGCACGGGCAGGGACGACGGTTATGCACCGGGCCAGCCTGGCCGGCCATCCCCACCTGCGGCAACCCGGTTTCCGCTCTCGTACGCCGGGCCGGCCCCTGCTGCTCCTGCTGTCGGCGACAGCGGATAGCCTCCGGCGGGCACGGGCGAGCGACGGGAGTGGGCGTGGACATCGAGGGAATGCTGGAGCGGCTCGGTGCGGTGATCGGGCCGCCGCCCGAGGGCGGCGTGGTTCCGGTCCCGTGGGAGCTTGCGCCCGAGGCGATCGGCTTCCAACTGCCCGCGGACTACCGGGCGTTCGCGGACCGGTACGGAAAGGTCAGCATCAGCGACGAACTGCACATCTGCACGCCATCGGAAGCACCCAATCCCAAGGCCGGTCAGCCACCCGGCTTCGAGGGATTCCTGTACAACACGACCGAACCGTACGGGTACTGTGCCTGGCTGGCCGAGTGCTACCGGGACGGGAACTACGACGAGTGCCCGTACCCGCTGTTCCCGGTCGAGGGCGGGCTGCTGAACTGGGGCAGCAACTTCAACTCAGACCACTTCTTCTGGCTGATGCGTGGCCACGACCCGGACCGGTGACCGATCGCCGCCAAGTTCCATTCGATGTGGGAGTGGGACATTTTCGAGGGCGGATTCCTGGAGTTCCTGCTGGCGGCGGTGACGGAACAGTACCCGTACCACGGAGACGTCGTCCCCGGTGGACTGAAGGAGGTCAGTGACGGCCGTGCCTACCGGTTTCGGGGCGACTGGTCGAAGTACCCTCAGGATTGAGCCAGGCACGGTCAACTGCCGGCTTCGACTAGGAGACCTGACCAACCGTCGGGTCGACGGCCGACGCGAGCGCCCCGGCCCAAAGCGTCGGTGCGGGCAGGCGCGCCCGCTGGGTGTCCACCGGCGGCGACGACGTGGACGGCCAGGAGCAGGCCGAGGGTGTTGGTGACGATGAACCTCTTGCGGCCCTTGACCTTCTTGCCCGCGTCGAAGCCCCTGGTCACGGCCGGGACAGTATCGGCGGTGCGGACGGACTGCGAGTCGATCAGCCCGGCGCTCGGCTCCGCGTGGCGGCTGTCGGCTTCACGGACCTTTCCGCGCAGGGCGTCGTGGATGCGTTCGACGGGGCCGTCGTCGTGCCACCACGTGAAGTAACAGTACACCGGCGGCCACGGAGCGAAGTCCTTCGGCGGCTGCCGCCAGGAACACCCGGTCCGCACCACGTAGAAGATCGCATCCGCGATCCGCCGCCGTGGATGCTTCTCCCGACGACCACCCTTCGGACCCACCCGCGTTGGCGGCAGCAACGGCTCCACCAACTCCCACTGCTCATCCGTCAGATCCGACGGATACCCACCCCCAACACCACTCACAGCGTGCTCAACGAACGCCTCAGCAACGGGACACGGCAGATCTCAAACACGGTCTCAGATCGGCATAATCGCGGTCTCGGCATAGGTCAATCTATGCGGATATCGGCATAGCTGGACGAGCTCGGCTATCTGCCGCTGCCCGAGGATGGCGCCTCCGCGCTGTTCCAGGTGATCAACCAGCGGTATCTGAAGTCGAGCACCATCCTGACCACCAACGTCGGGATCGCTGACTGGGCTGGGGCGTTCGGCGACGCCACGGTCGCGGCCGCGATGCTCGACCGGCTCCTGCACCGGGCGGCCGTCGCGGGCATCGACGGGCCATCCTACCGCCTGCGCGGCCACCAGAGCCAGGCCGAGAACCTTCACGCGGGGGTGAACTCCCGTGCTTCCTGAGCCCGTTGACCAGATTCCCGGGCCGCACCAGGCCAGGTCCGCCCGCATCTGCCCGACCTGCAAGAGCGAGTTCACACCCGACAGCACCGACCGGCAGGAGTACTGCGCGCCCGCCTGCCGGCCCAGCCGCCAGAAACCCCAGCTCGTCATGGCGGTCAAGACCTGCCCGGAATGCGGCGGCGAATTCACCTGCCACCCCAGCCACCGCCAGGTCTACTGCTCGCCTGACTGCCGCAAGGAAACCGAACTGCGGCGAGAGCTGAACCGCAACCAGGAACGGGCCCTTCGCCTCGGCGAGTCCGTCCTTCCCCGGCCTGAACCGCCTGCCCGGACCGACCTCCAGTCCGCACCGCTCCAGCGGCCCGCACCGCGCCACCAGCCTCGGGCCCGCGACCCGCTGGAGCCGGCCCGCGACCCGCAACTGCCCCCACTGCGACCAGCCGATCACCATCGTCGCGCTGCTGGCCACCCCCGAAGCCGCCCGCCCGCCCGACGATCCCCGGCCGCGTTCCAGAAATCGTCCCTCTCCGACGATCGTGACCCCCGTCCATCAAACGGCTGGTGGCGCCGACCTTCGGTCGGCGCCACCAGCCAAAGCATCACCACACATCGGCAGCCCGCGACTACTCGCCAGCCTCCGCCAAATAGATCTCCTCCGTGAAGCCGAACCCCAAGGCACACATCAGGACCGGCACGAGCGCATCCGCCGGCTTCGCCTCCGAGACGAGCGCCGCCAGGACGGCATCGGGATCCGGCTGACACCCGGCCTCCATCGCCCACGCCACCGCAACCTCTGCGACCTCGCGCGGATCGCCGATCCATTCCTCCGGGAACTCGTACTCCCGAGCCATCTCCGGCGACAGCGCGCATCTCCAGCTCAGGCCGCCCGGACTGGCTGCTTGCACGGCCGCGAAGTCGCCGTCCATGACATGCGCCGCCAGCACCGGCGCCCCTGTGTCCTCCACGATCGAGTTGCCGGGATCGCCGCCCGGCCACACCTGCAGCATCTGCCACTCACCGGCTCGCCACCACGCATACGGATCGCCACCTGCCTCCAGGATCGCAGGATGCTCAAGCAGCGGCCGACCCGACCGCGCGACGAAGAAAGACCCGGTGAACCCCATGACCCCACACCCTAGAAGCCTCCACCGACACGCTCATCGCTCCCCACCTTCCCCACTCAGTTGAACCCCGGACGAAGTGAGGAAGAGAAGCACACCTGGCCGATTTCACGGCTCTGACCGCGATTCCGTGAACGATCTTCTGTTCGGCACCGGGTGCCGGGCAGGGGCTTCGTTGCGGACTGCGCCGTCCCGGTCCGCCCCGCAGTACATCGTGATCGCTCACGGAATCGCGGCCGGAGTTCGATCGCGCTACAACTGGTCCGGGAGCGCAGCCACCAGGAGGGCGACGGCTTCCTCGGGCGTCTCGGTGCGCGCGACCAGCTCCCCGCCCCGGCGCCGTACCCCGTACAGCCGCTCGTCGTGCGGGAACAGGCCGTACCCCACCTGCCCTGCCCAGTGGCCGAACCCGGTCTGTCTCTTCTGGAAGAACTCGATCCTGGTGGAGAACCACACGTTGAAGTGGCTGGTGATCGGCGTCAGCCTGCGGAGCGTCGGCTGGGCATGCGCGGCCACCAACAGCGCGTGCGTGCGGGGCAACCGGCCCCACGACGACGTGTGGAAGCGGTCGAGCTTGGTGTGCCACACCAACTCGACCGCGTCCAGGGGCTCCTGCTCGTGCTCCACGGCCCACGGGCGGTACTCGATGCCCGGAGCCAGGGCCTTGGTCTCCCCCAGCCCCGCACCGCTCATCCACGCAGCTGTCGCCCTGACCACTTCCGCCGGCTCCATGACCCACCCGCCGGCCATGGCCACGCCGCGGCTCTGCAGGGACATCCAGAAGCCCCCGCACTGCTCGCCGGTCGGATACACCGACAGGAACCTCGAACCCCAGGACTGATCGTAGGGCGGACGCACCGTCACTCGACGGCCGGACTCCTCGCTGCTGTACCTCGCCGAGAACTCGTCATCCGGCTCGGGCAGGACCACCCCGAGGCCCTCCGCCGTACACCTCAACACCTCCTTGAGCACCCCGCCGCCTCCTTGTTGGCGCTCGCCTGTCCCCGCCTCGACGCTCATCCGCGCAGTATGCCGCGCGGTTGCCGAGCCTGTCGGCCTGCTGCTCGAAAACAGGGAATCCTGTGTGGCCTCACGGTCTCCCTGAGCCGTGGGCCACGCCGCGCCGCGCCGGGCGATTCTGGGAATGATGCCGAGGCCCCACACCAGCCTGGATCCAGTCCCACAGCCGCCGCCAGCCTGTGACACCACTGCACCCGGTCCGCTCCGCGCACCTCCTGCCAGCTCACGCCCTTGCACAGCACATACACGATGCCGCGGAGCGCAGCACCGTCATCCGCTGGCCAGTGGGCTGAGGGTCGGCTCTGCGTCCGTCAGGTGCCCCCACGAACCTGCCGGACCGGCTCCGGCGAGGGGTTGCTCGGTCCGGGGTTGGTGGTGGATGTGCACCAGGCCGAGTCCGTGCTGTGCGCGCCGCAGGTACCGCAGACGTGGCCGTCGGCGGCTAGTGGGGTCTCGGCTTCCTCCCACTGGTCGAGGACGAGAGCGAGGGTGCGCGGGATCAGCCCTGTGTCGTGTGCCCAGACCAGCGTGGGGACCAGAAGCACGCAGGCGATGGAGTAGTTGGCGCAGCGCTGGAGCAGGCCCTCGGGGTCAAGCCGCAGGGCAGTCCCCACCCATCGGAGCTTCGTTGGCAGAGCGGTGTCCCGCACGAGCAGCCGTTCTTCATCCTCATGACCGCGCCTGCGTGGTTGGCCCAGCGACGAATCTGTTCTCTCCACCCCGGGTGAGCAGGTGGTGTCGGCTTTGGCTTGCCGGGGTTGTGTGGCCGTGGATCGACGAGGTCGTTGGAGTTCCAGGACAGTGCGGCAACCGTACGCCCGGCCGCGCGTACCTCGGATTCGTCGAACTGCCGCCGGTTGGCGCGCTTGTGGGCGCGCACCGGTACATGCCCGAAGAAGACGAAATCGTGCTCGGCGAAACGCTTGCGCTGGAACTGCTCGGGCACCATCGGGACCGGGCAGCCACGCATCTCCTCGGCCAGGCACTGCACAGCCAGCTTTTGACTGATCACCCGACCAGCCTGGTGCCCGGCTCTGACAATGGGAGTCCGGTGGTAGGCCGCCAGTACGCCACCACCCGGACTGCCACCGGACCCGGTCCTGGACAATCCAGTGCTTCTGAAGCCGTCAGAGGAAGGTCGGAGGGGGACGATCCGATCAGTCCCATCCCCTCGGGTCGCGTGAAGGGTCGTCATTCTGCCGCGGGCGGCAAGGCGTCAGGACTGGAGCGGTGAAGGGCGCCTGCCTGCCGCCCGCGAACCGGCGCGCTCCACCTCCGGGCCACACGCGGCGCCGGTGGTCCCGGGCGCGGACAGCGCTTCATACCGGAGCGGCCGGAGACGGGCCGGGCAATCCGTGCGACCCGCCGCTCCGAAATGCACCGGCACGGACACGTCGAACGACACGATCACGGCGAGGGAACGGGGTGGGTGTGGAGATCACCGGGAGCAGTCGGACGTGGCCTCCGTGGCCGGAGTTGATGCACGGCAACCGCCCGGTCCTTCTCGCTCCCCCTGATGCCTCGCGCCCCGCCGGCCCGGACAACGGCTGGTGCGGGCCCCGCCTGGGCCCGCCCGAGCAACAGCCCGGCTGGGAGGCCGAGTTCGACGGTGCCCGGCTCGTCGTGCGCGATCCCTGCGGGGCCGCCTGGTACGACGGCCCGCTCGCCGCCGCCCGCCAGTGGACGCGCGCCGTCCGCACCCACCGGACACTGCTCATCGTCACCGGCGACTTCACCAGCGCCTTCGACTTCCCCACCGCCGCCACGGCCGGGAACCTCCTCCTCCTCGCCATCCCGATCCGACTCGTCGACAGCAACTGAACACCGTCCGCCCGACGGCAGACACAGGGCTGCGCCCGGACAAGCCGGCCGGACGTCCGGGCTCACATGCGACAACGACCGGGCCCGACCGGCCCGCCACACCCCCGAGTTGGTGCTTATTGTTCCCGGGCCCCCAGGCCCGATTGTGCGGCGGCCGTGGCTCCACACCCGCGAAACGTACAACAGCGGCGGGCCGCATGCCCCGTCGAGTTGGACCGCAGCACTGGCCGGGCAGTCCGCGGCGCCCGCGGGGTCTGGTGAAGGCGATTACGGCCGAGCTGTTCCCTCGGGTCCCGGGTCGACACCGACGGCACCCCCTCTCGCATGGACCGTCGGGTGTTCCTCCGGTCTCCGCGGTATGGAACCGCCGCTGGCCACAGGCCTTTTGAAGTTGCCAACGCAAGAGCGACGCGCTAGGCAGCTCAGGGCGTCACGGGCCGGCGTGCCGAGCTGAGCGCCTGGCCTGGCGGGTGGGCACGGCACGCATTCGTCCGGCCGACTCCCGAACGTTTCCCCGGCAAGGGGCTGCCGCCGGGAGCGCCGCCGCGACGCCCGGCCCGGCCCCAATCGCCGCACCGTTCGGCGTCCGCGTGCTGCGGCCCCAGGCCGTCCCGGCCCGCCCTCCGCGGTGTCCGCTTCGCCCGCCGGAGGCGGTCGTCGATAGGGTGCGGGGCGTCGAAGCTCGGCAATGGGGAAGGGGACCGGGATGACGGAATCGCCGGTGGGGAGTTTCGGTGCCGCGCCGGAGCCGGTCGAGGTGGCGCCCGAGGTGCGGGCGCTTCTGGTGCGGCTGCGGGACGGCGCGTTCGACGCGCCGTCGCCGGAAGGCGCGATCCACCTGCTGGACAAGGTCGCCCGCGAGATGACGTCGCTGCTGGGCCGGTACGACCGCGACACGCTGGTGGCATGGCGGAAACTCGGCCAGATCCGCAACGAGTCCGGTGAGTCGGCCGCCGCGGTCCACCTGCTCGGGCAGGTGTCGGCGGACATGGTCCACGTACTCGGCCAAGCGGACCGCGAGACCCTTCACGCACAGGCGGACCTCGCCTTCGCGATCGGAAACGCCGGGAACAGCACGGACGCGGCCCTCCGCCTGCGCCACCTGCTGCCTTTGCTGCACGCCGAGTTCGGCCCGCAGCACCCGATGGCGCTGACTGCACACGTGCAGCTCGCCGTGAACATTGGACGCACCGGCGACGTGCTCACCGCCGTCGGCGAACTGATGCAGCTGGTCCCGGTGATCGAGCAGGCGGTCGGCGACGAAGGCCTCACGCTGTCCGAGGCCCGCGCCGAGCTGGGCCGGCTGATCCCGCAGTGGCGGCGGGTGACCGGCGGCGGACCGCTGGCGCCGGTGATGGCGGTCGCGATGGTGCACCGGCTGATCGTCTGGGACTTCGACTCGGACCAGGAGGCGGTCGCCTACCTGACCGAACTGGAACGTGCCACCGGCCGCAAGGACCTGGCGGGGCGGCTCGCCGCGGTGCCGGACGGCATGACCGCCCCGCACGCGACGGCCATGGTGCTCGGCTGAAGCTGCGTCACCTGCCGTGCGGTGCCGACGGATCGGCCTCCCCCTCCCCTGCGGGATACGCTCCAGGCGGGTTTCAGTGCTCCAGCCGGGCCGAGTGTACGGGCGGCGCGCAGGGCCGAGTGCGCGGGCGGCGCGCAGGGCCGAGTGTACGGGCGGCGCGCAGGGCCGGCGGCTCTGCCGAGCCGCCACGGCCGGGCGGGCGTCTACCCGGGGGCGCGATGTGCTGTCTCCATGGCGCCCTGTGCCAGCGGACGCATGCGAGGCCGACCTCGTGGCGGGGTTCGGTGCGCAGAAGCCCGCGCACCGTGCCGGTCAGCGTCTCCACGACGTGCAGGTCCTCGGTCAGGTAAAGGGCTCCGTGGTCGAACCGTGTGTGGCAGCCGGGGCGCCGGCACGGGACGTTACCGGCGCAGTCGGGGCCGCCGTTCGCTTTGCCCGCGCGTACGGCCTCGCTGTCGTGATGGCCAGCCGAAACGACCTCGATGCCATCGGCTGGTGATGAAGGCGTCTTCGTGCTGGATGGCTGCTTTGGCGTGCCCGCCCGGTGCGCGCCCTTGTAGTCGGCCCCGGTGGTGGGACAGCCGGTTCCGTCAGTGCGGACGGGTTCCGGTGATCTTGTGCCAGCGATCGAGCTCTTCGTCCAGGGCGCGGCGGGCGGCGGGGATCTTCGTGTCGGCCGCTTCTTCGGCCTTTCCCTGTTCCAGCCGTTCGAGTGCCTGCTCGTGGCCGGTGGTGTCGGCGACGGCTTCGGCGAGTTCGACTTCCGCTCGGGGGATGTCGGCCAAGCGGAGTGGTGTGGCGCGCTTGGCAGCGGCTATGGCGTCGTGCGTTCTGGCGGCGAACTGCGTGAGTTCCGTCGGGTCGTACTCTTCCTCGGGGAAGTCGAGTGCCTGCTGTCGGCCGTCGGGAAGGACCAGGTGCAGGTGTCCGGTGCCGTCGGCCCGCTCGCAGCGGACCGCGATCTCCTCCAGTGGGTACTCGTGCGTCGCCCCGCCGGTAAAGACGACCAGTCGGTGCTCGTGCAGTTGCACGGGGCCCATCGTGCTGTGCAGCGTGCCGCGGCCGGGGGCACGGAGCATTTCGAGACGGCGCTCGGCTCGGGCGATGCGGCTGCGGTAAGCGGAGCGTTCCGCGTCGACGGCGGCCCGGAGGGCCGCGAGCCGGCCTGCGGCCTCGTGTTCCAGCCGCCGCAGATTGCCCCGCTTGGTACGGAGGCGCGCTCGGTCGTCGGCGTGCTGGCGGTGGAACGCGAACCGCCATCCCCCGGGGTAGCGGTCCGTCCACCACACGAGCGCGGCCAACACCGCCGCCACTGCGAACAGAACTGTCCAGCCCCAGGCACCCATTACGTCCTCCCTCGCCTACCGTTCTTCCACCCGTGGGAACAGCATGCCAACGCGGTGGCCGACCGTACACGGTGTTCGCAACAACTCTTGCCGGTCCTCGGTGAGGTGGTGGCGGCGCTGCCGGGCAGAGTCTGGTGGCGCGTCCGCTGGGTGGGCGGGGCGAGTCGAGAGCACCCGCTGCGGGAGGCTCAGGGCGGGTATTGAGTCGAAGCCCGCGAAGCGCGCGTTGGCCAGCCGGACGCCGGTACCGCGCGAGAGTGACGGTCAGTTCGGTGTTCGGGCAGCCGGCGGCCAGGTGGTGGAGGGTGTCGGCTTCGGCCGCATCGACGCTCAGGCCCCAGCGGGTCTTCACCGCGGTCCAGTCCGTGAGGTAGGTGCAGCGGTAGGCCTCGGCCGGCGGCAGCCAGTCGGTGACGTCCTTGTCCGCCTTCGACCTGTTCGACTTCGCCGAGACCGCGATCAGCGCACGGGGCTCGTCGAGGTCGTTGGCGTAGGCCTGCCGCGCGGCTGCGGTCCAGGCAGCGGCCCCGACTGGCGGGGAGCGTCATTCCAACCGTGCCGTATTCCCCGGCGGCTGCTTGCGCCAGCCGGTGTCGGAGGCGAGCACTACGGTGCTCCGCCATGGACGCTGACGATCTTGAGTACTGGCACCGTACCGGCTCCGGTGGCATCCCGTCGGAGGTGGTGGAGCGGCTGCTGGAGCGCGGGCACGGCGCGGTGGTGGCGGAGCAGGCCGGGCGGGGTGAGTGGTTCTGCGCCAAGGCGTGGGCCCAGGTGCTGGCGGGAGACGGCAGGTTGGAGGATGCGTTGGGGGTGCTGGCGCCGTACGCCGCGACGACGTGGTGGACGGCTGTGGTGGAGGTGGCCGGGCTGCTGGAGGACGCAGGCCGCATCGAGGAGGCGATCGAGACCGTCCGGGCCCGGATGGCCCTGGGCCACCCGCACGCGCTGGAGCAACTACGCCCGGCTGCTTACCCGGCACGGCCGCGCGTCGGAGGCGTTCGACCTGCTGCTGCCGCACGCCGACGAGCACGGGCGCATCAGCGCCCTGGTGAAGGCCGCCCTCGCGTCCGGACGTGAGGAGGAAGCCGCCGCGCTGCTCGCAGCCCGGATCGCCGAGCACCAATGCACCGACTTCCCCTGGTGCTGCCGCGACTTCGACACCGACACCGCCCGCGGGCTGCTCGCCACCATCCGCGAACGGCAGGGCCGCATCGACGAGGCCATCGCCCTGCTCCGGCAGCAACGCACCATCCCGGGCAACGGCCACGACCAGCTGGCGGACCTGCTGGCCCGGCAGGGGCGCATCGGCGAGCTGCGCGCCTACGCGGCCGGCGAGCAGTTCGAGTCCGCCACGCAGTGCCTGGCTGAGGTGTTGGAGGCGCGCGGTGATGTGGACGGCCTGGCGGCGCTCTACCGGCACCCGGGCAATCCGGCGCACTGGCGGGAGAACCACGCCGTGCTGCTGGCACGGCTGCTGGCCCGCCACGGGCGCGCCGGTGAGGCGATCGAGGAGCTGCGGGCGTACACGGAGGCGCCCGGCAACGGGGACGACTGGGTTATCACCGAGCTGTGCACCCTGTACGCCGAACAGGGCCGGGCCCACGACGGTCTGGCGTACCTGGACACCCTGAAGGAGCGCCACCCCGGCCAGGGGGAGGGGTGGGAGTTCTTCGAGTCGAGGCTCGCGCTCATGGCCGCCTGCGGCCGGATCGACGAAGTGTTCGGGAGCGCCGCCCAGGCCGGCGACGACGGGCCTGGGCGGCGCGGGCGGACCGAGAACGTCACCGCGCACGACGCCCGTTCGAGAGAGCCCCGACGTACCCGCCGGTGGCGCAGGCTCCGACGCCAGGAATGCGGGTCATCGCCCGGGGATCCTCGGTGGTGCAGGGTGCGTGGTAGTGGGAGGCCGAGGTCAGCGCGCCTCGGCCGACGCGGCCGCGGTGGCCGATCGGTCCGGGTGCGCGGTCTGCGCGTCGGCCGCGCCCCCTGCCGCTCGGGCCGCGCTTCGGGCGATCTGCAGACCGACGGCGGAGGTCACGACGGCCAGTGCCGCGGCGATGAGCCACGCGATGCGGAAGTCCTGGCGCTGCGCGGGTCCGACCTCGGAGCCGACGACGGCGACCAGCAGGGCGACGCCGACGGTCGCGGATATCTGCCGCACCGAGTTGACCAGGGCGGACCCGGTGGCGGCCCGGTGGCCCGGCAGCGAGGTCACGCCGGCGGCCACCAGCGTGCCCAGCGCAAGCCCCACCCCGACTCCGCCCAGCACCATGCTCGGCAGCAGGTCCTTCCAGTAGTCGGGGGCGACGGATGCGAACGCGGCGCGCCAGAGCATGGCGGCGGCGAACAGCGCACCACCGGCGGCCACCAGCGGCCCGTGGCCCCGGCGCTGCGCGGCGCGGGCGGTGAGCAGGGTGACGACGGGGACCAGCGCCGGCCCGGGCACCATGGCCAGTCCGGTGCGCAGCGCGCTCCAGTGCCAGACCTCCTGGCACCACAGCACGTTGGACAGCAGCATGATGGCGAAAGCGACGCCGAAGACGAAGGTGCCGGCGCTCGCGGCCCCGAACCTGGGCAGCCGCAGCAGGTGCAGCTCGAAAAGCGGCCGGCTGTGGCGCAGCGAGCGGACGATGAAGCCGGCGCCGGCGGCGAGCGCGAGGACGATCAGCAGCAGGGTCCGCGGGTTCGTCCAGCCCCAGGCCGGGCCCTGGACCAGGGCGCCGGACAGGGCGGCGATGGAGACGGTGACCAGCAGGGCGCCCAGCAGGTCGGGCAGGCGCCCCTGCTCGCGGCGGGTGGTGGCCGGGAGGGTGCGCAGGCCGGCGAGGACGGTGGCGATGCCGATGGGCACGTTGATCACGAAGATCCAGCGCCAGTCGATCTGGACGAGGAGCCCGCCGGCGACCGGTCCTGCGGCGGCCGCGAGGCCGCCGACGGCCGCCCAGTTGCGGGTGGCGTGGGTGCGGCGCTCGGCCGGGACGGTGGCGAGCAGCAGGGCGAGGGACGTGGGCAGCTGGGCGGCGGCGCCGACGGCCTGCAGGGTGCGGGCCGCGACGAGCCAGCCGAGGGTCGGCGCGAGCGCGCAGGCCAGCGAGGCGAGGGTGAACAGGCTGACGCCGGCCAGGAACACCGGCCGTTGACCGATCCGGTCGCCGATGCGGCCGGCGACGACCAGGAGCGCGGCGAGGACGATGGCGTAGGCGTTGAGGACCCACGACAGGGAACCCAGGGTCGCCCCGTGCCCTTGTGGCGAGGCGAAGGTGGTGCCCATGGCGGGCAGGGCCACGTTGACGATCCACAGGTCCAGGTTGGTCATGAAGACCGCCAGCAGGATCACCGTCGACGCCACGCGCCGCTTTGAAAACCAAACCGTCCGTGTCATGTGGTCAGCCAAGCACGTCACGCTTTGAGATTCAAACCATATGGTCGATGCAGGCCCGCGTTTGCCCAAACTTTGATTGTCAAACCGCGGCGAGGGATGCTGGTCCCATGACTACGCCACGCGTCGACCCGTACGAAGTGCCCGGCCGTCCCTGCTCGATCGCCGCGTCCCTCCAGGTCGTCGGCGACCGGTGGTCACTGCTCGCGGTCCGCGAGGTCTCCCTCGGCAACCACCGCTTCCGCCAGATCGCCAAGAACACCGCCGCCCCCACCGACCGCCTCTCCGCCCGGCTGAAAGCCCTCGTCGCCGACGGAATCCTGGAACGCCGCCCCCTGCCCGACGACCCCCGGCACGACGGCTACTACCTCACCGAAGCAGGCCGCGACCTCCTCGGCGTCATCCGCGAACTGCTGCGCTGGGGCGACCGCTGGCTCACCGACCAACCCCCGCTGCGCCTGCGCCACCACGAGCACACCTACACCCCCCGCCGGGTCTGCGACCACTGCGGCGAAAGCGTCGACCCCGACGACATCCACCCCGAAGTCACCGCCGCAGGCTGGACCCTCCACGGCCCGACCGCCTGACCCCAACCACTCCCCAGCGCCAGCACCCCACCACCACCGCCAGCCCACCGCGCCCGACGGATCGCCCACCGCCCAACGGGGAGAAGCAACCCACGGACTACCCCGGACGGCCACCGACCCGCCGCAGCGACAAGTTCTTGAACCCGAACTTTCGGCGAGCGACCAGGTGAGCAACACGACAGTCGGCGACGAACACGCCGTCAAGGTCCTTGGACCCGACGGCACCCACGACCATCGACCCACCCGGGAGCGACCTGTTCCACGGCCTTCGGCAACTGCGGCTGCTCCTGGAGCCCCGGGGCCTGTCCGTAGCGGTGCAGAGAAGCCGCACCACCGCCTGGGCCTCCGGCATGCAGCGCACCATGACCGGCGCTCGGAGGGTCCACATCCACCGCTACGGCCACCATGTCACCAAGGCGGGTGCGGTCAGGACTTTCGACCACGCCGACCCAGCCGACCTCGCGAACGACTCCACCTCCGGAACCGCGGTCCGAACAATCCGACGAATCGGCATGGCGTGCACGGGCTCGACCTCGACCGGTCCGACTCGGCTGCCACGGCTGTGCGGCGGTCGGCACTCGCGCCTCGCTGGTGCGGCCCGACCACGACCGAATCCGCGGCTCGGCTCACCGCCCGCCGGGGAACGCCCCCTCGACCCCGGTCGGCCTGTCGCGGCGTGCGCGGGTCACGGGGCGGGCGGGCCGGCGGCGCTCCAGAGTTCCTCGAAGCGGCGGATGCGGCGTTCCACCCGCTCGGGGCGGACCACCAGGCGGGTGTTGGCGATGGCGAGGCGGCCGCCCTGGTCGAGGGCGCGGGCCGAGGAGACCTCGTAGCTCAGGGTCTGGTCGAACAGGATGAAGTCGAACATCGGGTCCACCCGGGAGGACGCGGCCAGGCCGCTGGAGCGCATCACCCGCACCACGATGCCGGCCGCGGCCTGCTGGCGGCAGACGTGCTCGACCTCCCGGAGAGCTGCGGGGTCCTCGCTGTCCAGGATGAACACCCGACGCACCGTCACACCGCGGCTGACGGCCTCGCCCTGCAGGGCGAGGTAGCGCAGTCCCAGCTCGGAGTCCCAGAACTCGGAGTCCGCGGCGGCGCTGGTGGCGTCGATGCTGCCCACCGCGACGGCGGTGAGCGACAGCAGCCAGTCGCGGTCCTCGCCGTCGTAGGCGGTCTCACCCCCGGACAGGTCCCGGACGAGCTCGGTGAGCCGCCGGATCTCCTGTTCGAGGAAGGCGTACATGACGGTCGGTCCGTCGTGGCCGACCTCCGCGGTCCGGTTCAGCAGCCTGGTCACGGTCGCGGCGTCGAGCCGGGAGGATCTCAGCTGCCGCATCTGCCGGGACGCCTCGCTGACGCCCGCGAGGCCGCTCACCAGCGCGCCTTCGACGGACAGCAGGCGGCGTTCGAAGTCGACCAGGAACTGGACCATCAGCAGCGTGCCGCCGACGAACGACGACAGGATCAGGGTGATGCTCTGCGGCTGCTCCGTCGCGTTGGTGAGCAGGTAGGCGATCCCGCCGCCCGCCAGCGAGACGAGGATCTTGCGGACGATCGGCGGTATCCGCACCGGCGGTGGTGCCGAGGCTTCCTGTGTCACTCGTTCCCCCCAGGGTGTGAGTCGGTCAGGTCCGCGCGACAGGCTGCATGGCGCGGGAGCGGACGGGTGCGGGCCGCGCCGGGGGTGCCTGAGGCGCCGTCACGACGGCCCGTAGAACACGTAGTCGACCCGCTGTGCGACCTCCGCGGGCAGCGTCCGGCCCTCGTGGGCGGCGTGCGCGGCCAGCTGCGCCAGATCCTCCGGCGGCGGGGCCCACCGGTCCAGGACGACCTTCACGGCGTGCTCCACCGGCAGGAAGCCGGAGGGCAGCACCGAGCAGGTGCGGTACGCGGTGAACGGCTCGGCCTCGGGCCGGATCCGCACCAGCGGCGGGAGGTCCTGCCACGCGTCCGGGAACTCGCCGGGGGCGGGCGCGGCTTCGAGCACCGGCCGGCCCCGGTCGCGCAGCAGGCCGAGCCGCATGAGCTGCCACACCGCGGCCAGGAAGGAGCACGACCACGCCCGGCCGCCCCTTCCCTCGCTCCACAACTCGACGTCGACGAAGACCGAGTGGCGGTGCCCCCCGCTCTGCCGCGGTGGCCGCCAGAACGGTCCGCCGCCCGGGGCTGCGCCTGCCGGGGAGCGCTCGCCGTTGCTCAGCCAGCCGGTCACGTCCGGCGCCGGACGGGAGCTGTCGGGGCGGGCCGGCGGGCCGGGCGCCAGGCCGGCCTCGACCAGCCGGGCCGGGCGGACCGCTCCCGCCTCGGCGCAGGCCGACTCCCGGGCCAGGTAGTCGATGTCGAGCCCGGCGTCGGCGGCCACCGCCAGCAGTTTGGGCAGCACCTCGCCCGGTACGGCGCGCCGCGCGGCGTGGTCGTCGATCAGGACGCAGGTGCTGATCCTGGCCGCCGGGCCGACCTGGGCCGCACACGCCCGGCGAGCCGCCTCCGCCCAGGGGGCGACCCGGTCGAACTGCTCGCGCAGGCGCGCGGGCCCGGCCTGCAGGTCTCCCGGGTAGAAGTGGCCCAGCTCCAGCGAGAGGTGCGCGAACGCCGGTGCGGCCTCCCCCGGCCCGCGGCCCTGCTCCGGCAGCACCTGTTCGGCCGGGCCCTCCCGGACGCGGCCGGTCACGGCCGGGCCTCACGGCGCCGGTCGCGGTCCCGCTGCCGGGAGCGGACGGGCGTCCGGCGGCTCGCCGGGAGCTGACTGTGCGTCAATGTCCGTACCCCTCACCCGTTTCCGCCCCAGCGCCAGGAGCATCCCGGTGTAGCCTTCCCGCAGCATGGCGGTCTCAGGCGTTTCTATCCGGATCACTCCTAGATCACTCTCGGCGTGGCCGGCGAGCGCCGCGAGGGCGTGCTCGGCGGTGATCCGGCAGGCGGGGAACCGCAGCTCGCCGACCTCGTAGCCGAGCGAGTTCTCCATGAACGCCACCGCGAACGGCGCGCCGGGCCGCAGTGCCGCGGCGAACCGGTCGACGGCCGCCGAGAACTCGTCGTGGTGCGCGGAGACCGACTCCGCGACGAAGAACATCGTGCCGATGTCGGCGCTGTGCTCCGGCAGGTCGGAGAACAGGTTCCCGTCGACCACCCGGGCGGTCTGCGCGAGCCGCCGGCGCGGGTCCGCCACCGCCCGGTAGGCGGGAGCCTCGTCCAGCACCCGCCAGAACTCGTCCCAGCTCTCCGAGTACCACTCGAGCTCGCTCCGGAGCCAGTCGACGTTCCGCTTTCCGCATTCGAGCAGGGTGATCCGGGAGCACCATGGCAGCATGGCGAGCGCCGGGTAGAGGTTGCTTCCCGACCCGACGTCCACGCCACGCAGCGCCCCGGTCGGCAGGTCCCCGGCCAGGGTGCTGAAGTGGTCCCGGACGGCGGCCAGGATCTGGCCGTCGTCGGCGCGCAGCGACCGGTAGTTGGACGCTGTGTAGTGCTCCGGGTCGAAGTCGTTCCAGGGCAGGTCGCCGTTGGCTGGGGGCATGGTTCGACGAGGCTACCAACGAGAGGTGATGGCTGTGCACCAGAGCGAGGGACCCGACGGTCCCGGCCGTGGCACCGTGCGGCCCGTGGCCGAGCACGAGCTCCCGGAGCTGGTCCGGATGGACCACCGGCTCTTCCCCGAGATGCCTTACCCGTACTTCGTGCTGCGGCAGTTGTACGAGCTGTACCGGGACCGGCTGCTGGTGGTGGAGCGCGGGGGCGAACTCGGCGGGTACGTGCTGTTTGCCACCACCCCGGACGGCGAGCGCAGTTGGGTGCTGGCCCTCGGTGTCGTCCCGGGTGCGCGGGGGCTCGGCCACGGGCGCTCGCTGATGGCCGTGGGCCTGGACCGTCTCGCCGCCGACGGGGTCCACGAGGTGATGATCACGGTCGCCCCGGGCAACCGGCCCGCCCTCGGCCTGTACGAGTCGCTCGGCTTCGTCCAGGTCGACCACCGGGCCGACTACTTCGGTGCGGGCGGCGACCGGCTGATCCTGCGGCTGCCGCTGCACGGGTAGCCACGGGGTGTGCGGGGCCGAGGGGATGCGGCGTCGGCGGAGTGCGGTCTCCGGAACGTCCGGAGGAATCGGCGCGGTGATCGGCGGCCGCTGCTGACGGTCGGTCAGCGGTTCTGCTCCCGCGGGGTGGTGACGCCTCCGGCGCGCAGCGCCGTGCCGATGGCGGTGTGGCGGTAGTGGACGTGGCGCTGTGCCGGGTGCGGTCGATCAGACCGGCGGCGGCGCCGAGGACGGCCAGGTGCTGGCTGACGGCCTCAGCGGTGACGCCGAGGCGGTGGGCGAGTTCGGCGCCGGTCGCGGGTTCGACGAGCAGTGCGAGCAGGCAGGCGCGGGGGCGGCCGAGCAGCCGTTCCCGGGAGCGGGGCGACGGCGGGGGTGGCGCTGTCGCCGAGAACGGCCAGGCCCCGCGCGGTGCAGACGACGTGGGGCGGAGCGGGCGGGCCGATCATGGTGGACACGCCGTCGACGAAGCAGCCGGGTGGGAACAGCAGGCGTCGACCGTTGACGGGGGTGTCGGGCGCTCCGTCCGGTCGGGCCGGTTGCGGCGGATGCTGACGGCGCTGCCCGCTGGTCGATCCTCGGGGCCGTTTTCGCCGCCGCAGCCCTCGCCCCTGCCGCCGGCCGCCCGCCGTGCCGAGCGGCGCCGCACCACCCGCCACACTCCCCCGACCACCGCCGGCCCGGTCCGGCACTGACGACGCCGGGCGCCCGCCGCGCTTCGACGTCCAGCCGTCCGAAGCCGCTGGCGAGAGCGACTCCGCCCCTCTCCCGCCAGCGGATTGGCTGTCAGCGAAGGTGGGCATGGCAGCGGCCCGCGGAGCGCAGGCTCGGACCATGGACGTTATCGAGGTACTGCCGAGGCTGCGCATGCTCCGCTTCCCCGTGGGTGCGGCCTATCTGTGGCGGGACGGCGACGGGCTGACCCTGATCGACACCGGGACGGCGGACTGCGCGTCGGAGATCGAGAAGGTGCTGGACGGGAACCTCCTGCGGATCGTGCTGACGCACTGGCACGAGGACCACACCGGTTCGGCCGCCGCACTGGCCGCCCGGCACGGTGCGGAGGTGGTGGCGCACCGGCTGGACGCGCCGGTGATCCGCGGGCAGGTGGCCGGAGCGCCCGCGGTGCTGGAGGAGTTCGAGGTACCGATCAGGGCGGCGCTTCCGCCGCTGCCGCCGGCCCCGCCGTGCCGGGTGGACCGCGAGGTGGAGGACGGCGCGGTGCTGGACTTCGGCGAGGGGGCCGTGGTGGTCGCCGTGCCCGGCCACACGGACGGGTCGATCGCGCTGCACCTCCCGGGCCCGCGCGTGCTGTTCACCGGCGACGCGGTCGCCAACGTCGGCCGGACGATGACGGGAGTCTTCAACACCGACCGCGCCCGGGCCGTCGCCTCGCTGCGGCAGTTGGCCGAACTGGACGTCGACACGGCGGTCTTCGGGCACGGTGAGCCGATCACCCGGGGCGCGACGGACGCCCTCCGGCGAGCGGCCGCCGCGACCGCGTGACGCCGTCGGCTCCCCGGTACGACGAACGGCCGGCCGGCGGCCCGGCGTTCCGGGAAGCCGACGGTCCTTCAGGAACCGCACCCCGACTTCGGGACGAGCGCCGCCGCCGATGCGCCGGGCAGTGGTCCGACAGTCCGTCAGCCTTCGACCGGGGAGGGGCTGACGGCGGAGGACACTTCGCCGGGCTCGGCCGCACCGGACGACTCCGCGGCGGCGCGGCGCAGTTCCGCCGTGAACTGGGCGCCCGCCAGCAGGGCCAGATTGGAGAGCCACAGCCACAGCAGGAACACCACTGCGCCTGCCAGCGAACCGTACAGCCGGCTGTAGGCCCCCAAGGTGCTGGTGTACAGCGCGAAGCCCGCCGAGAAGACCAGCCAGAGCGCCGCCGCCAACGCGCCGCCCGGCAGGCTGCCCCACCGGCGCCACGCCTGCTCGGGACCGGTCCGGAAGGCGATCAGGACCAGCGCCGCCGCCACCACCAGCAGCACCGGCCACCGGAGTGCCGACCAGACCAGCGGGGCCGTCCCGCCCAGGTGCAGCACCCGCCCCACGCCCTGCGCGACCGGTCCGCTCAGGATCAGCGCGAGGGCGCCCACCGCCAGCAGGACCAGCAGCACGGCTGCGGTCACCACGATCCGCGGCGCCGTGCGCAACGGGGAGCGCCGGTCGCTGGTGCCGTGCATCCGGTGCAGTGCCCGCCGGAAGACCGCCAGGTAGCTGCAGCAGGACCACAGCGCGCTGGCGGCGCCCGCCACCAGCAGCGTCCAGCCCGCCGAACCACCGCCGACCGCCTGGGCCAGCACCCCGCCGAGTTCGACCCCGGCCTGGTCGGGCACCAGTGCCGCCAGGCGCGCCGCCGCGTCCCGGGCCGCCGCCGGGCTGATCAGCGCGAAGCCGACCACCGTGGCCAGCAGCGCCGGGAGGACCGCCAGGATCGCGTAGTAGGTCAGCGCCGCCGCGAAGTCGGTGATGTCGTCGGTCCACATCCTCAGCGGCGTGCGTCGCAGCGCCCGCCACCAGCGTCTTCTGCCGTCCGACGAACGATCCATCACTGACCCCCACTCACCGGGATGACCGAGCGCGCCCGGTCGGCCGCCCGGACCGGTTTCCCGCCCTGGTCGCCGCGAAACCACCCTGCTCCTGCGACCCGCCGTTCAGCGCACGGACCGGCGCGCGGCGAGCAGGTCGGAGTGCGGGGCCGGAACCACCTGCAGGCCGTACGCGCGCAGTTCCCGACCCAGGGTGTGCGGGTCGGTGGCCCACATGGTGAACGACTCCTGCTCCTCGCGCAGGAGTTCGCCCTCGCGCTCCACGCGGTAGGTGAACGTGGTGCGGATGGTGTCCTGGTGGGGCTCGCGGGTGGCGCGGGCGCTGTACGCGTCGGGGCCGACGCGCACCGGCCCGAGCGCCTCGACGGCCTCCGGTCCGGACGGGAGGGCGGCGGGCGGCGGGTCGAAGAGGAGGAGGCCGTCGGGCAGCAGCGCGCGGGCGACGGCGTCCCACGCCGCGCGGCGGTCATCGGGGTCGAGGCACCCGATCACGTTGGAGGCGACCGCGAGGTCGACCTCCCCGTCGAGCCCGGTTTCCCCGACCGTTCCCGGATGGACCGTCAACCGGGCGCGTTGGTCGGCCCCGAGCCCGGCTGCGCGGGCCATCAACGCGGCCCGCATCGCGGGCGCCGGCTCGACCGCGTGCACGGGTGCGGCGCCGGAGCGCAGCAGCACCTCCGTGACGATCCCGGTGCCCGCACCGACGTCGAGGATCCCGCGCCGGGCCCGGCCCGCGGCCTCCGCGTAGCGTCGCAGGGCCAGCCGCCGGTCCCGGTCGGCCTGCAACAGGTCGTAGAACTCGACGCTCACCGCGTACTCGGCTCCGGAGTCGCTCACTGCCCCGACTCCCCGAAGCCGACCGGACCCGCCGCCGAGTCGACAGCCACCCTGCCGCCCGTCCCGGTCGGCGGCCCGCCACCCTCGACGTCGACCAGCACCCCAGCCCCCTCGCCTCGCGACCCGGACGGGCCGACCGGCTCCGACGCTACGACGGCTCACCGGCCGATGCACGGGGGCGCGCCACAGCCCGGACCCGGCTGCCTCGTCGAAGGCTACGGGCGCCACTCCTGGCGGTGGTCGCGGTGCTCGGCGTACGACGAACCGCCGTCGGAGGGCAGGTCCCGCTCGTAGTGGACGAAGTGGTCGGCCGGGACGAAGGTGTCGTAGAGGCGGCGGGCGGGGTTGTCGTGGGCGGTGAGCCAGTGCAGGCGCGCCCAGCCGCGGGCGGTGGCGAGGTCGAGGAGGTCCTGGAGGAGCAGGCGGCCCGCCCCGAGCCCGCGGTGGGCAGGGTCGACGAAGAGGTCCTCCAGGTAGCAGACCTGCCCGGTCAGCCAAGTGCTGTGGTGGAGCACGCTGTTGGTGATGCCGATGACCGTGCCCTCGTGCTCGGCGACCCGGCCGAGCAGCGGCTGGTGCGGATCGAGGAGCCGCCGCCAGGTGGAGTCGGCAACCGGTGCGGGCACGGTGGACTCGTAGAAGTCGAGGTACCCGGCCCACAGTCGGCGCCAGTCCTTCTCGTCGGCTGCGGCGAGGTCGCGGATGGTGATCGTCGGGGTGTCGGACATCTGGGCTCCAGGTGGCAGTACGTCGCGGCGTGTGTGGGCGAGAGCCGTGGTGGCGGCCAGCACGGCTGGAGTCTTGCTCAGGTCCCCTGCCCCGCTTCACCGGCCGGGGCCCGGCGGTGGCCGTCGGCGCGGTGGCCGTCGGCGGGGTCGGTCTCCAGGGGGCGCCAGGCGGGTCCGCGG
Source organism: Streptomyces sp. TLI_171 (assembly GCF_003610255.1). Lineage (GTDB taxonomy): Bacteria > Actinomycetota > Actinomycetes > Streptomycetales > Streptomycetaceae > Kitasatospora. The sequence goes on from NZ_RAPS01000001.1 coordinate 61,970, forward strand.
CCGTCGGTGGCGATCCGGCCGAACACGGCGTCGGCGAAGTGGACGCCGAAGCCGATGGTGTCGGGCTCGGCCAGTTCGGCGACGAGGCGGCGGCGGTGGTCGGCGGCCAGGGCGGGGTCGTGGTCGTAGACGCAGGACCACTCGGGTCGGTCCGCCTGGACCGGGGAGTGCAGGGAGTCGCCGAAGGCGATCAGCCGGGTGCCTCCGCCGGTGATGACGAACTCGGTGTGCCCCGGGGAGTGCCCGCCGGTGATCCGGGCCCGGACGCCGGGGAAGACCTCCTCGCCGTCGGTCACCGTGCGGACGTGCGGGGCGAGGGCGGCGGCCTCCCCGGGCGCACCCCCGGCCCACTCCGGCTCCGCCACCAGGTGCACGGCGGGGGCGAACAGCGGGCGGCCGTCGGGGGCGGGCCGGACGGCCCAGCCGAGGTGGTCGGGGTGCAGGTGGCTGAAGGCGACGGCTTCTAACGTCCCCGGTTCCCGGCCGAGTTCGGCCAGGTTCCGGAGGAGCGCGCCGCCGCGGACGGCGCCGTTCGGGGTGGCCGGGTCGGCGGGCGATGTGTGCGGGCCGAACCCGGTGTCGATCAGCAGTGCGCGGTCGCCGTGCTCCACCAGGAGGCCGCCGAGGCTCGCCACCAGGTGGCCGGTGGCGTCCAGGTACTGCGGGTGGGCGGCCCAGAACGCCTCGGTGGTGTCCGGCAGCCAGGCGCGCGGCCGGCCCTGGATCGAGCCGTCCGGCACGAAGGTCACCGTCGTGTCGCCGAGCCGCAGCGAGCGGAGCCGTCCGGGCCGCCGCAGCCGTTCGTCCGCTCCGGTCCTGGTGTCCACCATGGCTTCCCCTCCTGGTCGGTGACGCGGTGTCGGTTCGCCGCCGGGTTCCGTCGCGGCGGTCCTGCCACCATAAGCATCAAGCTAGAAACATTCAAGCTTTAATGATTCTGGCTTGATGGACTTGCTAGGGTGAGGGCATGACGACATCCCCCGGAGCGCGGGACGCGCAGGCCGTCGCCGAGCGGGAGCTGTGCGGCCTGGTGAACGGGCTCGCCCAGCGGATCGCCGAGCACGTGCGCCGTCGCGCCGTCCCGCTGGGCCTCACCGCGGCCCAGGCGACCGCGCTGCGCGAGATGACCGGGCCGATGACCATGCGGGAACTCGCCGAGCGCATGAGCTGCGAGCCCTCCAACGCCACCTTCGTCGTCGACCGGCTGGAGAAGCAGGGCCTGGTCGAACGCCACCCCCACCCCACCGACCGCCGTGCCCGGCTCCTCGTCCTCACCCCCGAGGGCCGCGCCCTGCGCGAGCGGCTCCTCGGCCTCCTCGCCGAGGACTCTCCGCTGGCCGCGCTCACCCCCGACCAGCAGCGCGCCCTCCAGGCCCTGCTGGAGCAGACCGCCACCCTCCCCTAGCGACTGTGCGCTCGACGCACGGTCAGGGCCCTGTTGGACCGTCAGGCACCGTGCTGCAGCGGCTCGGCGCTCCTCGCGCCCGAGACAGCCGGCTGACCCGTCAGGCCGCCCCGTCACGGGAGACGCCCGGCACGCTCCCCCTTTGTCCGGGAACGGGGCCGGGAACGGGCGAACGGGCGGCCCGCCGACGGGGTGTGCGGGCCGGGAAGGGCTACGCTGCGTGGCCAGGGCGGACGGGAGGCGTGTCCGTGGTGGTGCGGCTTGGAGGCGCGGGTGGACGCCGACGGATCGTCAGCGCGGGGCGGGGCGGGTGTGTCGGGGTGGGAGGCCGTCGCCGGGCCCCGGCCGGACGGTGACGGTGCCCAGCCCGCCGCGGGCCTGTGCGGCGCGGGGCGGCTGTCGATCTCCGCGGACCACGGCTCGATCGCGGCGTACCGCATCGACGGCCCCGTGACGGTCCATCAGCACCCGCCGTCGGCGGCCGCGCCGGCGCCCCGGCCGGTACGGGTGGGTGTGGTTCCGTCGCTGGCCTCGGCGTTCCAGCCTCGGGACGGCCTGCGGGGGGCGATCGACAGGGCCCGGGCCGGGCATCCGACGGTGGTGCTCACGCAGGTGTTGTCCGGCGGCGGCGGGGTCGGCAAGTCCCAACTGGCGGCCTCCTACGCGCACCACGCCCACAGCACGGGCGTGGACGTGCTGGTGTGGGTCGACGCCGCGGAGACCGCGCAGATCATCGCCGCCTTCGCGGAAGCCGCGGGCAAGGTCGGGGCGCCGGGTGCGGACGGTCAGGACGCCGAGGGCGACGCGGCCGCGTTCCTCGCCTGGCTGGCCGTCACCGAGCGCAGCTGGCTGGTGGTCCTGGACGACCTCGCCGACCTCGAGAACTCCGGAAGGTGGTGGCCCCGCCCACCGGCCGACGGCAAGCGGGGCCGGGTGCTGGCCACCACCCGCCGCCGCGGTGCGCTCCTGTCCGGCGCGGGCCGTGCCCTGGTCGACGTCGGCCTGTACGACCTCCCGGAGGCGCTGGGCTACCTGCGCGAGCGCCTCGATGCCGCCGGTGCGGCGCATCTCCTCGGCGGCCGGGCGGCCGAGCTGGTCGAGGCGCTCGGGCTGCTGCCGCTGGCCCTCGCGCACGCCGCCGCCTACATGATCAACGAGGACGTGGACTGCGGCGCGTATCTCGACCTGTTCTCCGACCGTGCCTCCCGTCTGGACGCCGTGATGCCGGCCGACGCGGATGCCGACGGCTACGGGCGACAGGTCACCGCTTCCCTCCTGGTCGCCCTGGACGCCGCCCAGCGGCGCGAACCCGTGGGCCTCGCCGCACCCGCGATCCGTCTCGCCGCCCTCCTCGACCCCGCGGGCCACCCCGGCGCGCTGTGGACCACCCGCACGGTCGCCCGTTACCTCACCGACCACCGCGCCCCGCATCCCAGCGGCTCGGCCACGGCGGCGGCCGAACCGTTCACCCCTGCGCGGGCCCGGGCCGCGGTGCGCCTGCTCCACCAGTACGGCCTGCTCACCAGCGACAGCCGTGACGGCCACCGTGCGGTGCGCATGCACGCCCTCACCGCCCGCGCCGCGCGCGAGAGCGCCGTCGAGGCCGACGCCTCGGCCGCCCTCCGTGCGGCGGCCTCCGCGCTCCGGGAGATCTGGCCCGAGCACACCCGCACCGTGCCCGATCTCGCCGCGGTCCTGCGGTCCAACGCCGAGACCCTCGCCGCCCACGCCGACGGCCTGCTCTGGCAGAGCAACGCACACCTGGTCCTCTTCGCCGCGGGGAACAGCCTGATCGACGACGGCTTCCACGCCGGTGCCGTCGACCACTGGCGCCGCCTCGCCGCCGACGCGGGACGCGTCCTGGGCGAGCAGCACCCCCACGCCGTGGCCGCCCGCGGCCAGCTCGCCAACGCCTACCAGCACGCGGGCCGGGTCGGGGAGGCGCTCGTACTCGAGGAGCGGGTGGCCGCCGACAGCGAGCGCCTCCTCGGCAGCCGACACCCCGACACCCTCACGGCCCGCCACAACCTCGCCCTGTCCGACCGCGAGGCCGGGCGGATCGAGGAGGCCGTCCGGATGCTGCAGGAGGTGGCCGTCGACAGCGAGCGCTCGCTCGGCGAGCAGCACCCCCGTACTCTCGTGGCCCGCGCACAGCTCGCCGTCTCCTACCACCTGGCCGGCCGCACCGACGAAGCCGTCAGCCTCCTCGAACAGGTGGTGGCCGACACCGACCGCGCCCTCGGCGAACACCACCCCCACGCGCTCGCCGCCCGGGCGAACCTCGCCACCGCCTACCGCGACGCCGGACGCACCGCGCAGGCCCTGCGGGTCGACGAACGAGTGGCGGCCGACACCGACCGCCTCCTGGGCAGCCTGCACCCCGACACCCTCACCGTCCGCAACAACCTCGCCAACTCCTACCTGCACGCCGGTCGCACGGAGGAAGCCCTCGACCTGCTCGAACAGGTGGCGGCCGACACCGAGAGCGTCCGGGGCGGCCGGCACCCCGACACCCTCACCGCCCGGAGCAACCTCGCCATCGCCTACTGGGAGGACGGTCGCAGTGAGGAAGCCCTCGACCTGCTCGAACAGGTGGTCGTCGACCGGGAACGCACCCTCGGCGAGCGCCACCCCGACACACTCATCTCCCGCCACCACCTCGCCGCCGCTCGCCGGCAGCGGCCCTGACCGCACTCTCCGCCCAGCGCCCGGAACCGGGGGCGGGAGGCCACCGCGGGGCTTCGCCGTGTCGCCGCCGACGCCGGGCGCGGAAAGCCTCGGCGTCCATCTGCCCGCGAGCAGTTGTCAAGATCTGTGGACGGGCCTGTCCGCCCGGGTTCGCCGGTATGGTGAGTGCGGGCCGTGACTGGCGCTGAGGTGGAGAACCACCGGGGAGCGGCCTGACGCGCCTCGTCGATGCCGTGCGCCTGGGCACCTCACTGTGGAGCTCAGGAGTGGCGTGTGATGGAGACTCAGCAGGCACGGCTGATGGACGGTACGGGTCTTGCCCGCCGAATCACCGAGGCCGCCGCGGCAGCGGCCGAGGACATTCGTCGGCGCGCCGGGGTGTCCCCCTGCCTGGCGACCGTGCTGGTGGGAGAGGATCCGGCCTCGGTCACCTACGTCCGGATGAAGCAGGCCAGGTGCGCGAAGGCGGGCATCCGCTCGCGGCACGTGACCCTGCCCGCCTCGGTGAGCACCGGCGGCCTGGTGGAAGCGGTCGCCGCGTTGTCCGAGGATCCGGATGTCCACGGCATTCTGCTGCAGCACCCGGTGGGCGCCCACATCGATGAGCGAGCGGCGTTCGAGGCGATCTCCCCCGACAAGGACGTCGACGGGGTCACCATGCACTCCTTCGCAGCGATGGGGTTCGGCCTGCCCGGCTTCGTCTCCTGCACGCCCGGCGGGATCATGCGCCTGCTGGACGAGTACGAGGTCGACCTCGCGGGAAAGCACGCCGTCGTGGTGGGGCGCAGCCCCATCCTGGGAAAGCCTGCCGGCATGCTCCTGCTCGGGCGGGACGCCACGGTGACCTACTGCCACTCCCGTACCCGCGATCTGCCCTCGATCGTGCGCGAGGCGGATGTCCTGGTAGCTGCGGTCGGCCGGCCGTGCTTCATCAACGGGGCGGACATCAAGCCCGGCGCCGTGGTGATCGACGCCGGCTACAACCCGGGCCATGTCGGCGACGTTGATTTCGACACTGCCCGGCAGCGGGCGAGCCTGATCACCCCTGTCCCCGGCGGTGTCGGTCCCATGACCATAGCGGTCCTGCTCGCGCAGACCGTCGACGCGGCTGCACGTCAACTCATCCGCCCCTGACCGAGGACGAGCGGGCGGCCGGGGTCGGTCTGCCGCTCGGCCGGGCTCCTCTCGTTCGACCGGGACGCCGTTCTCGATTGTGGCGCCGGAGCGGACCGGGACGAACAGATGGGCGCCCGCGCGCTTGACGGGTCGTCAGGCATTCGTCGGGTCAGGATCGGCGGGAGACCGCTACCCCGGCGAGGCACAGGGCGCCGCCCAGGAGCGTCAGCCAGCCGGGGACCTCGCCGAGTGCGGCCCAGGCCATCAGGACGACCAGCGCGGGGACCGCGTACGTGGTGGCGCCCATCCGCCCGGCGGTGGTCCGTGCCAGCGCGTAGGCCCAGGTGGAGAAGGCCAGGGCGGTCGGGAACAGGCCCAGGTAGACCATGTCGATCGTGGCGGCCATGGGCGCCGACCCGAGCTGCGAGAACAACTGGGGGGTGAACGGCAGGCAGGCGACCGTCCCGGTCAGGCAGCCGAACGCGGTGACCTGGAGGGGCGAGGCGTGGCGCAGCGCGGGTTTCTGGCTCACCACGCCGGCCGCGTAGGTGACGGCCGCCAGCAGGCAGAGTCCGACGCCGAGGATGGTGCTGCCACCTCCCCCGGACATCGACAGGCCGACCACCACCGCACCGGCGAGGGAGACCGCCATCCCGGACAGCAGTCTCCGGGGAAAGCCCTCCTTCAGCAGCCACCCGCCGAGCAGCGCGATCAGCAGCGGTCCGATGTTGACGAGCATGGCGGCGGTACCGGCCTCCACCTGCCGTTCCCCCCAGTTGAGGGCGACCATGTACACCCCGAACCACAGGAAGCCCGACACGGCGATCCCGGGCCAGGCCGCGCGGGGCGGCGCGCCCTCGCGCCGGAGCAGCAGCAGGCCGAACAGCGCGACCGTCCCCGTGAGCAGCCGCCCGAGGGCCAGCGCGCCCGGGCCGTAGTGACTCGATGCGCTCCGGATGGCGACGAACGCGGAGGCCCAGAGCAGCACGGTGGTGACGACGGCCGCGAGGGCTCGGCCGTCCGGGCGGGCGGCATCGGTGACGGTGGTGTCCATCCGAGCACGTTACGCGCTGGCGGTGAGCAACCGACAGTGGTTATCGGACATGACGCTGCTGAGCCGGGCCGGCCACGTCGCCGTCGCCACGGACTCCGGACGCCCCGCCGCAGGCGGGCGTGACGCTCCGGACGGGCCGTCAGCTCGGTTTCCTGACCGGAGCTTTACCCGAGGCCCCGTTCCGTCCGTCCGTGCCCGGGTGGATCATGAACTCCCGCCGGGCCCGGGCCGGTCCCGGGCAGGGCGGTGGGTGGGACGCGGACGGGGAGCGGGGGGGAATCGTGGAGTTGCATCTGGCGTACGAGCGCTGGCGGCGGTTCGGGACGGGGGTGGTGTACGCGGTGCTGGCGCTGGCGGCGACCGTGTCGACCGGACGGTGGCCGGTGATCGCGGCGGGTGCGGCGGCGGCCGGGTGGCTGGGGGTGCGGGCGGTGCGCCAGGCGGTGCTGTGCGGTCCGGACGGGGTGCTGGTGCGGGGGCTGCTGTGGAGCCGCCGCATCGCCCGCGCGGACCTGGCCGGAGTGCGCTTCGGGACGGTCCTGCGCTTCGACCGGCGCGGCCGAATCCGCTCGACGCCACTGTGGGCGTTCCGCCTGCCGCCGCGCACCGCCCGCGGCCGGCGGGTCGCCACCGACAGCCTGCTCGCCCTCGCCCGGTGGACGGACCACGTCCTGGCCCGCGACGTCCCGCTCCGCGGCCGTCGCCTGCCCGAGCTGGACGACGCGGCGCTGGACCGCGAGCTGCGCCGGGCCCGGAGCGCTCCGGGCCCGGTGTGGGAGCGCCACCGCCGTCGCGTCGAGCGCGAGGCCGCGCGCCGAAACTCGTGACGGATTGCCGTACCACGCGGATCGTTTCCGCAATGCGGTAGTTCGGCACCAATTCGTCAGTGGACAGAGCTTCTTGACTGGCCATCACCTAAAGGGCTGGTCATACTTTCACCGCGAGTCAGGCAAGGCCTGCTCGCTCCACCGCTCCCTACGCTTGCGCGCCACAGAAGGAAGAGTCCGTGAGTTCACCACAGCCGGGTCCGTACATCCCGCCCGGCCAGTACGCCCCGGCTCCCGGCGGTTACCCGCCGCCGCCCCCGTACCAGCAGCCAGGCCCGCCCGGCGGCTACCCGCCGCAGGGACCGTACCCCCCTCAGGGGCCGTATCCACCTCAGGGGCCGTACCCGCCCCAGGGGCCGTACCCGCCTCAGCACGGCGGCTATCCGGCGCCTCCCGCCCACCCGCACCAGGGCCCGCCCGTCGGCCCCCCGCCGGCCGGCCCGTACCCGTACCAGGGCCCGCCGCCGGGATTTCCGCAGCCCGCTCCCCCGGCCCCACCGGCGCGCCGGGGTCGCAGCGTCAAGCAGGTGATGTCCGTGGTCGCGGTGGTCGGCGGTGCGCTCATGCTCGGCGCCTACTACCTGTTCTTCGCGGACTCCGACCCGGCCAACGCCAAGGTCGGCGACTGCGTGCACAATTCCGGCACGTCCTACAGCCCCTCGGTGTCCATCGTCTCCTGCAGCGCGGGCAACGCGGAGTTCAAGGTGCTGAAGGTCGTGAACAGCAGCAGTGACGGCAGCTGCGACGACGTGGAGGGCACGGTCAGCTCCTACCACAAGTCGACCCGTCACAGCGGCTACGTGCTCTGCCTGGGCCGCAACACCCACTGAGCCGCCGCCCCTGCCCTCCGCCGAACGCCCGACGCGGAGGGCAGGCCACGCCGCCGCCGTTCCCGCTCTCCGCTGCCCTCGGGGTGGTGGGGTGTCAGGGTGCGTTCTGGTAGGCCCGGCCGGCGGCGGTCGGGGTGGTGCCGTCGGTGAAGAGGCCGCTGCTCGGCTTCGCCGGGTCGGCGCCGAGTCCGAACCAGGCGTAGCGCTGGAGCCAGGGCAGGGCGTCGAGGGCCTTGGTGGAGGCGGTGACGAAGGCGGCCTGCTGCTCGGGGGTCGGAAAGCGGGTGCCCTGCGAGAAGTCGATGAGGGCGTACTCGGTGAGCCAGATCGGCTTGTGGTAGCGCTCGTGGACGGCCTCCAGGTAGGAGGTCAGCTGGCTGACGGCCTGCGGGGTGCGGAAGTCCCCGCCGTACCAGTGGAGGGCGATGAAGTCGACGCGGTACCCCTTCGCCGCGGCGCCGGACATGAAGCGGTCCAGCCACCCGCCCGGGGTGTCGCCGCCGTACGCCACCGCCGGGCTGCCGAGGACCTGTCCGGCCTGCATCAGTCGCGGCCACAGCGCCAGGGCCTGATCGACCGTCATGTTCGACTGGGCGGCCATGTCGGGTTCGTTGAACCCGAGCAGGTAGGGGCCGCCCGCGCGGGCCTGGGCGAGGGAGGTGTCGGTGACGGAGGCAGCACCCCAGATCATCGGGACGAACGACGCCGACCCGGGAGTCGTGATGCCGGGGTGCTGGGTGGCCCAGGTGTAGTACCAGCTCGCTCCGGACGCGGCGAGCGCCTGGCTCACCCCGTTGAAGGACCAGACACCGACCCCCTTCCGACCGGACGCGGCGACCCCGGTCGGAGCGGCCGCTCCTGCCCCGGGCGACGCCGAGCCGGCCGGGGACGCGGCGGACGGCGAGCCGGACGGGGACGGAAGGGGCGAGGGCGAGACGGACGGGGCGGCCGACTCCGCCGCGCTCGGCCCGGCCGTCCCGGGCGATGCCGGTGCGGGCGCGGGGGCGGCGGGGCTCGCGGCGAGCGCGGTCGTCGCGGCCGGTTCGTCGAGCAGGCCCGGGGCCAGCCGCGCGCCGACCAGGACCGCCACCGCGGCCAGGGCCGCTGCCGCGCTCCCCAGCACCGGCTTGGAGACCGCCCGCGGCCCGCCGTGCCCGGCCCGCCGGGCCCGCCGGGCCTGCTGCGCCCGGTGCGCACCGCCGGGTGCCGAAGGGTCCGGTGCGGCGCCCGCGGTGACGGCGTCGAGGATCCGCGCCGGGTCGAACTGCGGCGGGACGGGCAGCAGCGGCAGGCCGTACAGCAGCCGCTCCATCGGGAGCAGGCCGCGGTCGAGGCCCGCGCAGCGCGGGCAGTCGCGCAGGTGCCGGGCGAACCGCTTGCGCCACAGCGGCGCCGGGGCCGCGTCCCAGCCGGCGGCGGTCACGTCCAGTGCCTGGCAGCGCGGATCGGCGGCCAGGGCGCGCACCACCAGCCGGGAGACCTCCAGTTGCTTCTTCATCCGGCCGACCCGGACCGCGGTGTGACCGGTCGACAGGCCGAGGGCCGCGACCAGGTCGGCCTGCTCCAGTTCGCCGGTCTCCTTCAGCCACCACAGCGAGAGCAGTTCGCGGTCGGCGGGGTCGAGCCAGCGGGTGGCCTCGGCGATCTCCCGGCGCTGATCGGTGAGGCCGAGTTGAAGGATGGTCAGGCCCGCGAAGTCCAGGGCGGGATCGGGTATCGCCTCCGCCGCCTCCAGCGGGGCCACCCGGTCGAGGGCCACGGCGCGGTCGTGCTGCCGGTTGCGCACCTGCCGGACGGCGATGGCCACCAGCCAGGACCGGAACGCGGCGGGGTCCCGCAGCGCCGACAGCCCTCGCACCGTACGCATCAGCGTCTCCTGTACGACGTCGTCGACGTCGGCATGGCCGCTCAACGCCCTGCCGACGATGTTGTAGACCAGCGGCAGGCACTCGGCCACCAGGCGATCCAGGGCCTGCCGGTCTCCGGCGCGCGCCGCCGTCACCGTCCTGGTGTCGGGTCCACTGCGTGGGGTGTTCGGCATGGAGGTCCGTTCCTCTGTGTGGGGTGCGGTGGGGCTCTGTAGAGGGAGACCGGGTCGGCACCCGCCCGCCAACGGATTTTCCGGCACGGCGCGCGGATTTCTGTTGGCGGGCGGGTGCCGACCCGGTCACCGGTACGTGCACAGGCACCCGAGGAGCACGAGAAGAGGCACCACCATGACACGAGGGCACCGTCGACACGGCGTCAGGTCCCGCCGGCCACGCTGGTGGTACGTGGTGGCCGCCGTACTCGTCGCCGTCGGCACGATCGCGGTCGCCGACCACCTCGGCCCGACCGCCCGGCCCGACCGCACCACCGCCGTGCGGGAGCAGGCCGCACCGAGCCCTGCCACCGCCGCCCCTGACAGCACGTCACCCTCCACCCCGTCCTCCCCCGGTTCCTCTCCCGGCTCCTCCCCCGCGGCGAGCCCGTCGGCGAGCCCCTCGGCCAGCCTCGCGCCGGCGACGCCGAGCCCGTCCGCGACCCGCCCCTCGCCCGGCCCGCAACCCTCGACCGCGCCGCCGGGCGAGCGGCTGATCACCATCGACAACCGGACCGGCGCGACCGTGTGGGCCGTGGCCACCGGCAGTGCGGCCTACCCGCAGGGCCGCCGCCTGGAGCCCGGCCAGAGCACCTCACTGACAGTGCCGAACAACTGGAACGGCCGGATCTGGGGCCGCACGGACTGCGCCTCGACCGCGGCGAGCCACTGCGCGGGCGGCGACTGCACCACCGTCTGCGACGGCCCCAACCCGCCCACCACCCTCGGCGAGTTCGCCTTCGACGCCTACGCCGGCCTGGACTTCTACGACGTCAGCATGGTCGACGGCTCGAACCTGCCGATGTACGTCAACATCTCGCACACCACCACGACCGACCCGGTCAGCCCTTCCGGCTGCTACCACGGCGTCTGCACCACCGAGGTCGACTGCCCGCGCGCCATGCAGGCCTCCGCCGACGGCCGCGTGGTCGGCTGCAAACCACCCTGCGCGGCGTTCGGCGGCGACGCCTACTGCTGCGTCAAGCAGTGGGCGGGCCGCGAGAACTGCCTCCCCTCGAAGTGGCCGGTCGACTACACGCAGGTCTTCAAGAAGGCGGCGCCGTACGCCTATTCCTACGCCTTCGACGACTCCGCGACCATGCCGTGCAAGGGTCCCTGCTACTACCGGGTGACCTTCGGCACCACTCCCTGACCACCGGCCGCCGGGCCGGCCGATCACGCCTTCCGGCTGATGAACGCAGAGCGGCGACAGGTCTGCAGGGCTCCCGAAACTGTGCCCGTGACTCGCAACTGCGAGGCGGGGCGAGCGGGCACCACCGGCACCTCGAACACGAGAGGATCGAGCGCGACCCGGAGGGCCGTCGGCCCTGCGGAACCGAACCCGAGCCACGAACCCTGGGGGCCTGGTCCGGACGCCGGTCGGGTTCTTTACCCCCGGCCGACCGTCCCGCCACCCGCACCGCCCGACCGGCCGGCCGGCGCTGTCGCCGGCGCCGAGTAGGGTGCGGCCATGAAGGTGCCCGATGCGCCCGGCCCGCTGCACGAATTCGCCACCTGGGCCCCGCTGTTGAGCGCGGCTGCGGAGGGCGGCCCGGCTGTCCTGACCGGCTACCTGCGGCCCTTCCAGGGGCGGACTCTCGCCACGGTCCGTGCCGAAGGCGGCCGTTCACCCTCGCCGAGCCGGACGCTCGACTGGGCGGTCCCGGACGGCCACGAGATCCTGTTCTGCGCACCCTCACCTGCTGGTCGGTAATCTCGCCGACCCGACGGAGCTGCGCCACCTCGACGCCCTCGAGTACCTGGAACTCGACCCCGAGCACTGGCGGGCCCTGCTGACCGCCGACGCCCTGCCGCCGGCGCTGCTCGCCGCGGCCGTCCGCCTGCCCCCGGGCGGCGATCCGGCCCCCGCCGCGGCGGACCCGGCTGACGGGGGTCCTGCAGCGAGGCGTCCGCGACGAGGGCTGACCCGCCGTCGCATCGCGGTCGACGCGGCGACCCGGCCGGCCCCGGGGGCCCGGCCCGACGCGGTGGGCCCTGGGCACCCGGCCCGAGGTCGGGCCCTCCCGCGGACCGGTAATTGTCTTGTACGCGTCCGGAGGCTAGCCTGCTCGGACGCCCGCCGAGCTGCGGGCACCGCGGCCGGGACGCCGAATCCCGTCCACCCGGCAGCGGCACACCGAGACACGAAGCGGACGGGAGCGGGGGAACCAGGTCAGTACGCCCGGCCCCCGCACACCCGCGGACGGCCGCGGCTCGGGGTGAAGCCGTTCCACAGACGGCCGGGCCACTCGTGCGGCCCGAACCCGACAGCTCACCTCGCAGGCGTCGCCGAGGATCACCACCATGCGCTTTCACGCCTCACCTGCCAGGGTCGCCGCCGCGACCGCTGCGACCGGCCTGGCCGTCGCCGCGCTCGCACTGACCAGCCCGGGCACGGCCGATGCCGCCGGGCAGCACCGCCCGTCCAAGCACCGCAGCTGGGCCACCGCCACGCCGTCCCCGAGCACCTCGACGCCGGCCGCCCCGTCCGCGACACCGACCACCGCCGCACCGAGCGCCGCGAGCCCGACCGCGGCCGCCACCACGACGGCTCCCGCCCCCACGCCGACCCCGACGACCCCGTTGCCGGCCCAGTCGCCGTTCGCGAGCCCGACGCCCACCGCGACGCCCACCTCGTCAGCCCCGGCCACGTCCGCCGCGCCCACGCCGACCGGCGCTGCCACCGGAAGCGCGCCGACCTGGCAGGACGACTTCACCTCCGCCTCGGTGCCGCTCGGCGGCTGGACCGGCTGCAGCGCCGACGGGCCGCTGCAGACCAGCCACTGCACCGGGCTGCCGGCCGCGGTGGACGCCAAGTGGTGGGCGTACCCGTCCGGCTGGAAGGACACCTCGAAGAACGGCACGTACAACCCGGCCAAGACGCTGTCCATCGCGGACGGGCAGCTGAACATCCACCTCAACCGGGACAGCACCGGCACCTGGGTCGCCGCTCCCACGCCGAAGCTGCCGCAGAACACCACGTACGGCACCTACGAGGTCACCTGGAAGGCGACCTGCGCGACCGGGTACAAGGTGGCGTGGCTGCTCTGGCCGGACTCCTACACCTGGCCGCGGGACGGCGAGATCGACTTCCCCGAGGGCGACCTCTGCGGCAACATCGGCGCGTTCATGCACCGCCAGGGTGCGACGGCCGGCAGCGACCAGGACGCCTACAAGGCGGGTGTCCCGGTGGCCGGCGCCTGGCACGTCAGCCGGATCGAGTGGCAGCCGAACGACCTGAAGTTCTACCTGGACGGCAAGCTGGTCGGCCACTCCACCTCGCGGGTGCCGAACACCCCGATGCACTGGGTGCTGCAGTCCGAGACCTCGCTCGGCGGCACCACCGCGGCGGTCGGCTCCTCGGCCGACATCGCGATCGACTCGGTCCGCTTCTGGAAGTCGGGCTCGTAACGGGCCTCCGGGCAGCCGCCCCCGCGTGGGCTCCTCCCCGCCCCGAAACGGCGGGGAGGAGCCCACGGGAGCTCAGTGGGACTCAGTGCGGCCAGTCGGGGGCGGGGTCCTCGGCGAGGAGGGGTCTGAGGGCTCCGAGTACCGCGCCGATGCAGATGTTGCGCAGTTCGGTGCGGGTGCAGGTCTGCTCGGTCAACCAGTCGACGCACAGCACCTGGACGAACACCAGCCAACTCTTCAGCACCCCTGACACGGCCTGCCGGGTGCTGGCGTCGGCGTGCGGGAGGGCCCCGAGCAGCCGCTCGCGGAGGGCGTCGAGTTCGTCGGCGATGATCGTCTGGATCACGCGGTCCCCGGCCAGTACCCGGTTGGCCGCCAGCACGGTGTTGCGGTTCTCCGCGAAGTACTCGATGTGGGCGTCCAGTCCCTCTACGAGTTGTTCGACCAGCGTGTCGGCGGGGTCGAAGCGGGTTCTGGCGAGCAACTGCTCGGCGGCCTGCCGGTAGAGGGCGGCGAAGAGCGCGTGCTTGCTCGGGAAGTGCCGGTACAGCAGCGCGCGGGAGATCCCGGCGTGCTCCGCCACGTCCTCCATGAGCACGTCCTCGTACGGGTGGGCGGCGAACAATTGCGCTGCGACGCCGAGGAGTTGGGCGCGGCGGTGGTCGGGGCTGAGCCGTTGTCGGGGAGACACGGAGGCCATACTACTTGACACGTGTCTACTAGCCGGTCGTAACCTGGTGCCATTCCTGGTTGACACGGGTCTACTAAGCGGGGGTGACCGTCATGACCAAGGCCACACTGTTGCGGGGACTCGTCCTGACCATGGGGTACGCCGACCTGGCGATCGGACTCTTCCACGTGCTGCTCGGGAACGCCGCGATCCCGGGCGCCGGCTCGGCCGGGCCGACCGTCGACAGCCTCGGGCGGTTCCTCGGCGCGATCTTCGCCGGGTACGGCCTCGCCTGGATCTGGGCCGCCCGGCAGTCGCCGATCCCCGCAACGGCGGTGCGCTGGCTGGCCGGTGTGTTCTGGCTCGGCGCGCTCGGCCGACTGATGTCGCTCGCCGTCCACGGGTGGCCGCACTGGTTCCAGGTGGTCCTGACCGCCATCGAGCTGACGCTGCCGCCGCTGTTCCTCTGGCTGGCGGACGCCGAGGAGAAGGCCCTCGGCCCCGCCGGCGAGCGGTAGCGCGGCCTGCCCGGCATCGCCGACGGCCCAGGACGACCGCCGCACCGCCGACCGCCGCACCGCCGAGCGTCGCGGCGGGCGCTCGACGACTCGAACCCTCCCGGTCCGAGCCCGAACGCCACGCCCCGGCCCGATCGGGCGCGTCCGGTGCGGACGTGACAGTCCGTCAGTTCGGCGTCGGCGGCCCGGCCGGTGCGAGGAGGGTGTGCAGGGAGCGGTTGTGCTGGCGCAGCCAGGCCCGGTAGGCGGGGTTGACGCTGGCCAGGTCGAGGTAGGCGTGGCAGAGGTCGACCCAGAGGCCGTCGAGGGCCGGGCCGCCGACGGTGTCGGGGCGCCAGGTGAGCAGCAGCCGGACGGCGAGCGGGTCGCCGTGGACGGGGCGGAGGATGGTGCCGGGTCCGGGCGGCGAGGTGGGCTGGCAGGGGCGGACGGCTTCGCCGGAGGCGACGAGTTCGGCGGCGGTGGCGTTGTCCCGGACCTGGACGACGCGCGGGTCGAGTCCGGCCTCGGCGAAGACCCGCCGCAGTGCGGCGTACTCGTGGTCGGCGGTCGGGTCGACCATCCAGGTGTCGTGGGCGAGGTCGGCGAGGCTGACGACCGGTCGGCCGGCGGCGGGGTGGGTCTCGGCGAGGGCGACGAACTGGGGTTCGCGGGCGACCAGCACCCGCTGCTCGGTGCCGGCCGGCAGGTGCAGCGGAAAGCCCTCGCTCTCGTGGACGAAGGCGGTGTCGAGCTGTTCGGCGGCGACCAGGTGGAGCAGGGCGATCGCCGAGATGTCGATGTGGATGGTGGTGTCGGTCTCCGGGAACCGGTCGTGGACGCGGCGCAGCCAGGCGGCGACCGCGCGGCTGCCGACGCTGCCGATCCTCAGTCGGCGGCGGCCGGGTTCGGCGGCCTCGGCGCGGGCGGCGGCGACCAGGGCGTCCATCTCGGTGATCACGGGCCGGGCGCGGGAGAGCACCGAGTGGCCGAGGGCGGTGGGGCGGCTGCCGGTCTGTTCGCGGGTGAACAGCCGTCCGCCGATGGTCCGTTCGATGCGGTGGAGTTGGGTGGTCAGCGAGGGCTGGGTCATGCCGAGTCGACGGGCGGCCTTCCGGACGCTGCCGGTGTCCGCGATCGCGCACAGCACCCGCAGGTGTCGGACGTCGAGCTCCATCACGGGAGCATAGCCAGGCGCCCTTCGTCTGCCAAGAGCATGTCAAATCCTGCCAATGATCCGTCAACTCGACGGTGAGGCAGGGGTATTGATCGGGGCTATCGCCGGTTGCCATCTCCGCGCCCCGGCCGCCCTGCCCCAAGCTCGGTGCAACAGCTTGTCACCGCGTCCCGGGCGGCCTCCCCACGGCCCCGGGACCCGCGAACGGAGTCCCCCATGAACCGCTCCATGACCTTGCTCGCCGCCGCCCTCGGACTGGTCCTCGCGGCCGGCACCGGCGTCGTGCCCGCCGCCGCGGTCACCGCCCAGGGCTACACCCCGTCCGCGGGCATCGCCGCCAACTCCTCCGAGGAGGCCAACAACAAGGCCTTCTACGAGGCGGTGATGAAGTCGGCGCGCGCCAAGCAGGCCGCCAACCCCTACCTGCTGACCGTCGCCGTCACCTACGACGCCAGCCAGGCCCCGACCTTCCGCACCGTCATATCCCAGAGCGCCCAGATCTGGAACTCCTCGGTCACCAACGTGCAGCTCCGCTCCGGCACCAACGCCGACTTCCGCTACTACGAGGGCAACGACTCCCGCGGCTCGTACGCCTCGACCGACGGCCACGGCCGCGGCTACATCTTCCTCGACTACGCGCAGAACCGGCAGTACAGCTCGCTGCGCGTCACCGCCCACGAGACCGGCCACGTGCTCGGCCTGCCCGACCACTACTCCGGCCCGTGCAGCGAGCTGATGTCCGGCGGCGGCCCCGGCACGTCGTGCACCAACCCGTACCCGAACACCACCGAGCGCAACCGCGTCAACAACCTCTGGGTGAACGGCCTCGCCATCGCCGGCTGAGCCCCCGGCCCCGAGCCGACCCGCACGGCCGCCGACCCCCACCGCCCAGCCCGGGCGGTGGGGGTCGGCGGCCGTGCGGGTGCGCGTCCGAACCCGATGCCCCGTCCGGCGCGGTCCAGCACAATGCGTAACCTGACCTGACGTCAGGTCCCGTCCCGTCCGCGGGTGTTCGTCCGGCGAGGCGGCGTGGACCAAGGGCTTCTACGTCGGGTGGCTGATTGTCGGCCGTACCGGCCCTTGACGAAGCCCGCCGCTCCTACGCTGACGACGAGGGGCCGGTTGCGCCCGGAGAGTGCGGGCGGTCAGGGGGCAGGGGTGGAGCCGGAGCTGGTCGGGTTGGCGTCGACGGCGGGGGCGGCGGTCTCCCGGGCAGCCGGAACGGATGCCTGGGGCGGGGTGTGCAGCCGGGTCGCCGCGCTGCTCTCCCCCGGCGACGCCGGCGGCTCCGCACGGGCCGCGACGTTCACCCGACTGGAGCGCACCGCCGACCGAACGCGCACCGCGGGAGCGGACGCCGAGCAGGTCCGGCGGGAGGCGGCGGCGGCCTGGCAGGCCCGCTTCGAGGACGTGCTCGACGACACCGCGGACGACCGGCGTCCCGAGGTGGCCGCGGCCCTGCGCGACCTGGTGGCCTTCACCGACCGGGCTCTCTCCGCCCGCGGCGGAGCGGACCCAGCACCGCCCCGACCAGCACCCCGACCCGCCGGGCGCGGACCGGTCGGCGCACCGCCCCCGTCCGAGGGCCACCACCCTGCGGGCGTCCATGCCGAGGGCGACGTCGCGAACAGCGCCACCCACGGTTCGGTCGCGGCGAACCAGATCAACGGGCCGGTGACGATCAACAACCATCCCCCGAAACCGGAACCGGAGCCGGCCTCGAAGCCGGTCTCGAAGCCGCTGCGGGTGCGGGTCGGAACGGTGCCGAGGCAGGCCACCGCGTTCCAGCCCCGCCAGGATGTGCGGGAGGAGATCGACCGGGCACGGGAGGGCCACGGCACCGTCGTGCTCACCCAGGTGTTGTCCGGCGGTGGCGGGTTCGGGAAGTCGCAGCTCGCCGCCGCCTACGCCCACCAGGCCGACGCGGCGAGCGTGGACGTGCGGGTGTGGGTGGACGCCGCGGAGACGTCCGGCATCGTCGCGGCGTTCGCCGAGGCCGCGACGAAGGTCGGGGCGGCGCACGCGGGCGGCGCGGACCAGGGCGGTGGGGACCCGGGCGGTGCGGACGCGGAGGCCGATGCGACCGCGTTCCTGGAGTGGCTCGCCGTGACCGACCGGACCTGGCTGGTCGTCCTCGACGACGTCACCGACATCGAGGGCGCGGAGCCGTGGTGGCCACAGCCCGCCGCGGGCGGGAACGGGCGGGTGCTGGTGACCACCCGCCGCCGGGACGCGCTCGTCTCCGGTGCCGGCCTGGCCTTCGTCGACGTCGGCCTCTACACGGCGGACGAAGCCCGCGCGTACCTCGGCGAACGGCTCACCGCCGCCCGACGAACCCATCTGCTCGACGAGCGGGCCGGCGAGCTGGTCGAGGCCCTGGGCCGGCTCCCGCTGGCGCTCTCGCACGCCGCCGCCTACCTGATCAACGAGGACGTCGCGTGCGGCGAGTACCTCGCCAAGTTCACCGACCGCGAGTCCCGGCTGGACTCGGTGCTGCCGCAGGCCGTCGACACCGACCGCTACGGACGGCAGGTCACCGCATCGCTGCTCCTCGCGCTCGATGCGGTGCGACGGCGGGACCCGGACGGGATCGCCGTTCCCGTCCTGCGTCTCGCGGCCCTCCTCGATCCGGCCGGCCATCCGCTGGAGCTGTGGTCCACCGACGCTCTCACCGACCACCTCACCACCCACCGCACCCCGCCCTCCCCCGACCGGAGCGCGGTGGAGCCGCCGCCGGTCACCCCCGACCGGGCTCGTGCCGCGCTGCGCCTGTTGCACCACTACGCCCTGCTCACCAGCGACCGGCGGGACGGCCACCGCGCCGTGCGGGTGCACGCCCTGACCGCCCGGGCCGCCCGCGAGACCACGCCGCCCGCGGACGTGCCCGCGACCGTCCGGGCTGCAGCCGACGCCCTGGTGGCGGCCCGGCCGGAACACAGCCGGGCCACCGCGGACCTGGGCGCGGTCCTCCGCGCCAACACCGACGCCCTCGGCGGGCACGCCGGCGACCTCCTGTGGCGGCCCGAGCCGCACCTCGTCCGCTACTGGGCCGGCCACAGCCTTGTCGAGGCCGGCCTCTACACGGTCGCCGCCGACTACTGGCGCAGCCTCGCCGCCGAGGCCGGACGCGTCCTCGGCGAGCAGCATCCCGCCACGCTCACCGCCCGCAACAACCTCGCCGTCTCCTTGGCCCGGGCGGGCGACACCGGGGCTGCGGTCGAGGTGCAGGAACGGGTCGTCGCGGCCAGTGCACGGGTCCTCGGCGAGCGGGACCGGGAGACCGTGCGGGCCCGCGTGAACCTGGCCGCTTCCTACTGGCAGGCGGCTCGCACCGCCGAAGCGATCGAGATCGAGGAGTGGGTGGTCGCCGACCGCGAACGGGTCCTCGGCCGCCGCCATCCCCTGACCCTCCAGGCCCGCCACAACCTCGCGGCCTCCTACGACCGCGCAGGCCGCTGCGCCGAGGCCGTCGACCTGCGGGAGGAGGTGCTCGCCGACCTCGGGGGCGTCGTCGGCGACCGCGATCCCCTCACCCTCGCCGTCCTCGAAGGGCTGGCCACCTCCTACCAGCAGCTGGGCCGAACCGAAGAGGCCGTCGAGCTGGTGAACCGGGTGCTCGTCGAGCGGGAACGCACGCTGGGCCGCGACCACCCCGACACCCTCCGGGCCTGGCACAACCTCGCCCACTGCTACCTGCAGGCGGGCCGGACCGCCGAGACGATCGAGATCGAGGAACGGGTCGTCGCCGACAGCGAACGCCTGCTCGGCAGCGGGCACGTCGGCACCGTCACCCCCCGCGTCAGCCTCGCCCAGGCCTACCTGCGGGCGGGCCGCACCGCGGAGGCGATCGAGGTCCAGGAGCGGGTGGTCAGCGACCGGGAGCGGGTCCTCGGCGCGCAGCACGTCGACACCATGACCGCCCGCAACAACCTCGCCGTGTTCCACCAGGAGGCGGGCCACGCCGAGGAGGCCGTCGGGCTGCTGGAGCGGGTGGTCGCGGACCGCGAGCGCGTCCTCGGCGAGCACCACCCCGAGACCCTGGCCTCCTGCCGCAACCTCGCCGAGTCCTACCTGGGGACGGGCCGCACCGAGCAAGCCGTCGACGTCCGGCAGCGGCTGCTCGCCGGTCGTGCACGCGCCCTGGGCGACCAGCACGCCGACACCCGTACCGCCCGCATCGACCTCGCCACCGCGTATCTCGCGGCGGGCCGTGCCGATGAGGCGATCGCCCTGGTGGAGGGGGCGTCCACCGACCGCGAGCACCGCCTCGACGCCCGCGCGAGCCTCGCCGTCGCCTACTTGCAGGCGGGCCGCCCGGTGGAGGCCGCCTCCTTGTTGGAGGGAGTGACCGCCGACTGCGCCCGCGTTCTCGGCCGCGACCACCCGTTCACCCGGTCGACCGCCACGGCACTGGCGGCGATTCGCGACCAGTCGCTCGGCCGGAGCGATGGAACCGACTGACGGACCGTCCAATGCCGCCCACTCCCCCCGTTCCTGGGGGCCCGGGCCCGAACTCGGCCTCACCCGCTGGCAGCCGCCCCGCCCGCAACACCCGCCGCCCGCCACGCCCCGCGGTTCAGAGGTCCGTCGGCACCAGGTGGTCGGCCTGCACGTGGGCGTTGTCGTTCCAGCGCAGCAGGGCGGGGACGCCGTGCTGGGCGCCGAGGATCGACAGGGAGGTGGCGCTGAGGCGCAGGCGGGCGGCGAAGCCGACGGGTTGACCGAGCCAGCGGGCGGCGACGGCGCACAGGATGTGGCCGTGGGCGAAGACCAGCCGGTCGCCGTTCCCGGAGCGGGCCCAGGCGACGACGGCGTCGGCCCGCTCGCTGATCGCGGCGAGGCGCTCGCCGCCCGGGGTGCCGTCGCGCCACAGCTGCCAGTCGGGTTGCCGCTGCTGGATCTGGGCGGTGGTGAGGCCTTCGTAGTCGCCGTAGTCGGCCTCGACCAGCGCGTCCCAGGTGGTGGCCCGGTCGCCGAATCCGGCCAGTTCGCAGGTCCGCCGGGCCCGGGAGAGCGGGCTGGTGCGGATCTCGGCGCCGGGCAGGCCGTCCCAGGGGGCGGCGTGCAGGCGGCGGCCCAGCAGTTCGGCGCGCCGCTCGCCGAGCGGCAGCAGCGGAAGGTCGGTTCGGCCGGTGTGCCGGCCGGTGCGGGCCCACTCGGTGAGTCCGTGCCGGGCCATCAGGAGGCGGGGAACCGCGGGTTCGGGCATCGGTCTGCTCTCGACTGGTGGGTGTGCGTCCTGGTCCGGGCACCGACCCGCGCCTGCCGCAGCAGGCCGCCGACGCCGATGCCCGGGGCGTGCCCGCGGGTGCCGACTCCGTCCGTCACGGGCCTCCATCGAACCGGGCGGTCGATCCCCGCGGCGGACGGACACGCAGGTCGGGCTGCCCGGGTAGCTCCGACGGCGTACCCGGGGCGGTGGACACCGGGCCGTGGACACTGCGGTCGGACGGCACGCCGAGGAGGGCGGCCGGGCGTCGAACCCGGCGCCGGACGGGAACTGACGGTGCGCCAGGTCATTTCCCCGATTGCGGTGTGATCGGCATACTTCCGCGCATGGACATCGTCGACAACGCGCCCCGGCCGCACCACTACCGCTTCGCGCACCAGGTGCTCGCCGATCTCGCCCGAACCCTCGGGCCGCGGATGCTGGACGCCGAACCGGAGCAGGGCTTCGGCCCCGGCATGGCGACCCTCTGGACGAACTACGGCGAGCACCTTCCCGCGGCGGACCGGCTGCCGAGCGACGGCCTGACCGCGAACCTGATCACGCTGGGCTCGCACCGGCTGCTGGTGGTCGCCCTGCCCCCGCCCGCCGCACCGGCGGAGGCGTACTACACAGCCGTCGTCCAGCCGGGCGGCGCCGACCACTGCCGGTACTTCACCCTGGAGCTGGCGGCGAACCCGTTCACCAGGGAGACCTACACGGTGCTCGGGGAGTGGGCGGACGGCAGCCACCTCAACCTGGGCCCCGGCCCGGCATCCGACCTGTCCGGCTTCCTGACCGCCGTGGTGGAACTCCTGGCCGGGTCGGCGCCCGACCCCGTGGCGGCCACCCGACCGGCCCCGCCCGCCCCGCAGGACAAGCCCGAACGCCGGGGCCTGCGACGGCTGTTCGGCCGCTGAGCGGCGCCCTGCGGGGCCCCTGCGCCGCGGCCGGATACGATCGGCGGATGTTCGCTCCTCGACCTCGACCGGTGGTGGCGGTCCGCGCGGCGGTGGTCCGGCGGTGGCTGCCGGTCGTGCTGCGGGTGGCCGCGTTCCTGCTGGTGCCGTGGATCGTGGTGCTGGGCCTGTCGGTCCGCCGGTTCGGGGCCCGCAACCTGGCCAACTCGTGGATCTGGCTGGACGTCATGGAGGTGGCGGCGCTGCTGCTGCTCGCCGCGCTGGTCCGCCGCCGCCACCGGGTGACCAGCCCGTTGGCCGCCGCGACGGCCGTCCTGCTGGCGATGGACGCCTACTTCGACCTCTGGTCGGCGCACCGCGGACCGGACTACCTGCTCGCCCAGGTGCTCGCCTACTGCGCCGAACTGCCCGGCGCGGCGCTGCTCGCAGCCCTCTCCTGGTACGCGCTCTCCTGGACCCTGCCCGAACCGGCGACGCCGTGAGCCGGGGTCGCCCGACGGCGACCGCCGCTCACGGCCGAGGCGTTCGGGTGCCGCGGGCGGTCAGCCGGCGGCGTTGAGCAGGTCGAGGGCGCTCTGCTGGCAGCCGTAGTCGGTGCTGCCGGGGCCGCCGGCCCAGTGCGGGCCGTACTGGTCGAGCGGGTTGCGGTCCTTCGCGTAGGCGGAGTCCGCCCAGGCGGTGAGGGTCGGGGCGTAGGGGTGGTCCGGCAGTTGGGTGTTGAGCCGGGCCAGGCCGCGGACGTAGGCGCCCTTGAACGACGGGCCGTCGCCGGTGCAGCCGTCGCCCTCGCCGGGCTCGCGGAGCACGCCGCCGCTCTGCAGCCGGGTGGTGGAGGCGTCGGCGAGGATGCGCGCGGTGCTGAGCAGGCTCGGGTCGCCGGTGGCCCGGTTGAGCTCGGTCAGGCCGCCCAGCAGCACGCCCTGGTTGTACGTCCAGGTGGGCTGGCCGTTGTTGGCGCAGGCGTCGCTGAGGCCGTCGTTGACCAGGTGGTCGGCGTTGATCATGCCGCTGGCCCGGAACCAGTTCCACTCGTCGCGGGCGCGCTGCAGGTAGGCGGTGTCGCCGGGGAGGCGGTTGTGCAGGGCGGCGGTGAGCTGGAGGTAGAGCTCGTTGGTGATCGCGTTCTTGTAGGTGCCGCCGGTGGTCCAGCGCACTCCTCCGCCGCAGGCGCCGGTCCAGTTGGCGGACATGTGGTCGGCGTCGGCGCGCGCGGTGGCGAGGTAGCGGCTGTCGCCGGTCTGGTCGTAGGCGTCGACCCAGGCCAGTCCCCACCAGCCGGTGTCGTCGAGGTACTCGTTGGTGAAGTTGCCGCCCTGGGCTCCGAGGTTCTTGTCGTAGGTCTCGGCGATGGCGTAGGTGTAGCTGCCCATGCCGCTGGTCCGGGCGTTGTCGATGATGGCGGTGAGCGCGTTGGCGGAGGTCCACCAGCCGTTGCCGCCGAAGAGTTTGGTGCCGCGGTCGAAGGAGGCCATCAGGGCGGTCGCGGCGGCGGTGCGGCGGTCCCGGGCGTTCCAGGTGGTACGGGCCCACGGGTGCAGGCGATCGCGCCGCCGACCTGTCCGCAGGCCCGCAGGGCGCCGACGCCGCGGGTGTTCCAGTCGTCGACGTTGTACATGAGGGTGCGCCAGCCGGTGCCGCCCGCGGGCACCTTGGTGTCGCCGAGCTTGCTGCCGCCGGTCCAGGTGCGACCGCCGTCCATGGAGCGGTCGAGCCACACTTCGTCGCCGGCCGCGCCGCCGGTGACCGACGCCCAGCCCATGGCGTCGGTGTCGTCGAAGTGCAGGGCGAGCGTGCGGCCGGAGAGCGTCGCGGACACCGGCTGCCGGTCCTGCGGGCTGAGCGCGGGGTCCCGGGTGTCGCAGTACTTGTTGCAGATCGCGGCGGCGGCCACGGCCGGGGCGGCGGTGACGGCGGGCAGGGCCGCGGCCAGGACGGCGGTGCACAGCAGGGCGGCGCGCAGGGGTCGGGACTCGGTCATGGTGATCTCCTGGGGCTGCTGGGGAACGGGGGGTGAACGCCGTCGCGGCCGGACCGTCGCGGCCCGGCCGCGGCCGGCCGGTGGTGCGGGAGCGGGTCAGGGCGCGCGGTGGCACAGGCACTCGCCGCGGAAGTCGTTGCCCGGAGCGGTGGGTCAGCGCAGCTGCCACAGGTGGTCGGCGGTGCCGTTGTCGGCGAACTGCACCACCCGGGCGCTGTCGGCCGTGGACATCGAGTCGACGCCGAGCACCTTGCCGGAGTTGCGGTTGCGGATCCGGAACCAGCCGTCGCCGTTCGGCACCAGCCGCCACTGGTGGTCGGCCGTCCCGTTGTCCCCGAACTGCACCACCCGCGCACTGTCCGCGGTCGACATGCCGTCAACACCGAGCACCTTCCCGGAGTTGACGTTGCGGATCCGGAACCAGCCGTCGGCCTCGGTGAGGAAGGTCCACAGGTGGTCGGCGGTGCCGCTGTCGGCGAACTGCACCACCTGCGCGCTGTCGGCCGTCGACATGCCGTCGACCCCCAGCACCTTGCCGGAGTTGCGGTTCTGGATCCGCACCTGGCCGTCGGGCTGGAGCTGCCAGAGGTGGTCGGCGGTGCCGCTGTCGGCGAACTGCGCCACCTGCGCGCTGTCCGCGGTCGACATGCCGTCGACCCCCAGCACCTTGCCGGAGTTGACGTTGCGGATCCGGAGCCGGCCGTCGCCGTTGTCGACCAGCTGCCACAGGTGGTCGGCGGTCCCGTTGTCCGCGAACTGCACCACCCGCGCACTGTCGGCCGTCGACATGCCGTCAACTCCCAGCACCTTGCCGGAGTTGACGTTGCGGATCCGGAGCCGGCCGTCGCCGTTGTCGACCAGCTGCCACAGGTGGTCGGCGGTCCCGTTGTCCGCGAACTGCACCACCCGCGCGCTGTCCGCGGTCGACATGCCGTCAACTCCCAGCATCTTGCCGGAGTTGACGTTGCGGATCCGGAACGCGGCGCCGCCGGTGGTCCAGGGCGTGCCGTTCGGCGAGGTGGTGGGGAAGGCGGTGATCCGCAGCCGGGCCGCGCCCATCGGGATGAGGGTGACGGTCTCGACGGGTGCGGTGCTGCGGGCGGGGCTGTCCTGCAGCGGGCCGACCACGTGCTGGCCGTCGGCCTGCCACTCGGGGATCCGCCGGGCGGGCACGGTGATCCGCACGGGCGTGCCGGCCTGGGTGAAGGGGTTGGCGGCGAGCGTTCCCCGGGCCGCGGTGAAGGCCGGGGACCCGGCGTCCAGCGCGAGGCCGTAGTTCCAGGGCGTGGTGGCGTGGACGGCGTACTCGGGGAAGGCGGCGCTGCCCGCGTACTGCTGGTAGTTCTCGCCGATCTGCAGCGAGTAGGTGAGCGGGCCGTGGTCGAGCGAGACGCTGCCGTGGTTGCCGCTCCAGGTGCGGAGGGTGGTGCGTTGGGGCAGCCGCAGCACGACGGTGTCGCCGTCGTGCCAGGTCCGGTTGACGACGGTGTAGGCCGGTCCGGCCGGTGCGTCGACGGCGGCGCCGTTGACGGTGAGGACGGGCGCGGCGCACCAGCCGGGGACGCGCAGGCGGAGCGGGAAGGCGAGCGGCCCGGGGGTGCTCAGGCGCAGCGTGACGGTCTCGGAGAACGGGTAGTCGGTGGTCTCGGTGATGGTGACGGCGGTGCCGTCGGCGACCTTGGCGGTGACGGTGCAGGCGGCGTACATGGCGGCGGCCAGGCCGTTGTCGGGGGTGGCGAGCCAGAGCTCTTCGAGGAAGTAGGGCCAGCCCATGCCGTAGTTGTGGGGGCAGCAGCGGTACTGGTCGACGCCGGGCTGGTACGCCTGCATGGCGAATCCGTTCTGGAACTGTCCCTGGGTCTTGGGGGTGTTGTCGAGGTCGACGCTGTTGGCGCTGGTGATGTAGTGCACGGCCCTGCCGTCGGGATCGAGCGCGGCGGGCAGCGAGTTGAAGGCGAGGTCCTCGCAGCGGTCCGCCCAGAGCGGGTCGCCGGTGATCCGGTTCAGCAGTTGGTGACTGGCCATCAACTCGACGACGCCGCAGGTCTCGAAGCCCTGCCGGGGGTCGCCGAACCCGGGCCGGGCGTTCTCGTCGCCGGCGAAGCCGCCGCCGGGGAACTGGCCGTACTGCGCCATCACCGTGTCGTAGGTGCGGTACGCGGAGCCGGTGAGGGTGGCGGACGGGGCGCGCAGCGCGTACTGGGCGGGTTCGCGGAAGCCCTGCGCGATGTTGACGTTGTGCAGGCTCGGCAGGTTGTCGGTCCAGTTCGCGCCGTGGGCGTGGATCTTGTCGGCGAGGTCCAGCAGGAAGGCGTCGCCGGTGCGGTTGTAGAGCCAGAACAGGCTGTCCAGCGCGTCGCCCCAACGCACCGACACCCAGCTGCTGTTGAACGCGCCGGGCCCCTGGGCGTTCAGGTAGCGGAAGAAGGCGCTGAGCAGCGGGATGATCCGGGTGTCGCCGCTGTACTCCTGCCAGCTGCGCAGTGCCCAGGTGAGCGGCAGGAACGGCCAGAAGTCCGGACCGCCGTTCAGCGAGGTGTGCAGGGCGCTCGGGCCGAAGGATCCGTCGGCCCGCCGGGTGGCGACGATGGCGTCGATCCAGCGGCGGGCGGTGGCGAGGGCGGTGGCGTCGCGGGTGGCGATCGCCAGGTCGACGTAGCCGCGCAGCCAGTAGGGAACCTCCTCCCAGCCGGGCCGGTCGGGGTGGGCCCAGCCGCTGGTGTTGAGGTCGAGGAAGTGCGAGATCTGGTCGAACCGGCCGCACAGGCCCGCGAGTTGGAGCCGGAGCTGCCCGTCGAGCCAGCCGGCCGCGGTGATGCTGCCGGGCGGCAGGCGCAGGAACGCGACGGGGGCCAGCGGCGCCGCGTTGGGGAAGTAGAGTCCGCCGGGGGCCGGGGCGGCGGTGGCGGCCGCGGGCCGGGCGAGGGAGTCGGCCCGCGCGTCGGCCCGGAAGCTCAGCGAGAGGCCGGCGCCGACGGAAGCGGCGCTGCTGATGAACTGCCTGCGATGCATGGGCATGACAGTCTCCTCGGAGCGGGTATTCCAACGTTGCAAGAGGGGATCACCGGCATGACAGCACGCACGGGGAGCGCTGTCCAGAGCCGCGACCGAGCCCGACGCCGACCAACTCCCTTTCTCCTCAAGCCGAAGCGCGCGGCAGACGGCGGCCCGCCGCAGGCTTTAACGTTGTAAGCAGCGGCCGGTCACCGCCCGGCCCGCTGTTCCCCCGGTCCGCGCCGCCTGTTCACCTGCGGGCGGAGCCTGCGTTCACCCGCCGCTGGCAGGTTCCGCTGGTGACTCCTTCCTCGCACGGTGCCATGGGCCGCCGCACCGCACTCAAGGGCGCCGCCGCCACGGCAGGCGCCCTGGCCTTCACCTTCTCCAGCCGTTCCTTCGACGCCGAGGCGGCCGCCGCCCCCGCGCACAAGGGCGTGTTCGGCTACGGCGTCGCCAGCGGTGACCCGACCGGCACCGCGGTCGTCATCTGGACCCGGGTGACCCCGCCCCGCAAGAGCCCGAAGGACGCGGTCGCGACCCCCGGCAGCGGCCTCGGCGAGCGCACGCACGTGACCTGGGAGCTGGCGTACGACCGCCACTTCCACCGGATCGCCGAGCACGGCAGCTGCTTCACCCACCCGGACAGCGACCACACGGTCAAGGTCGACGTCACCGGGCTGCACCCGTACACCCAGTACTTCTACCGGTTCAAGGCCGCGGGCGAGACCAGCCCCGTCGGGCGCACCCGGACCGCCCCGGACGTCCCCGGCCGGGCGCACGCCCTGCGCTTCGCCCTGGTCACCTGCTCCAACTACACCGGCGGCTACTTCACCGCCTACCGCCAGATCGCCGCCCGCGACGACCTGGACTTCGTCCTCCACCTGGGTGACTACATCTACGAGTACCCCAACGGCCCGGTCTCGGACGGCTCCCACCCGGACGGCCGCTACGGCCCGGCCGCCCTCGTCGGCGTCCGCGACGCGGAGCCGGCGAACGCCCTGCTGACGCTCACCGACTACCGGCTGCGCCACGCCATCCACAAGGCCGACCCCGACGCCCGGGCCGCGCACCTCGCCCACCCGTGGATCACGATCTTCGACGACCACGAGGTCGCCAACAACGCCTGGGACTCGGGCGCCGAGAACCAGCCGGCGGGCACCACCGCCGCGCAGTTCCAGGAACGCCGCAGGGCCGCGTACCGGGCGTACCTGGAGTGGATGCCGTTCCGCCTGCCCGAGCAGAGCCAGCGGGTTCCGCACCGGGGGACCCGCTTCTTCCGCCGCTTCACCTTCGGCACGCTCGGCTCGCTCTCCATCCTGGAGACGCGTCAGAACCGCAGCCGCCAGGTCGACTTCCCGGGGTTCACCACCGCGGGCGGCGGCTTCGTCCCGACCGCCCTCCCCGGGCTCACCGAGCGGACCGACGCCGCGCTCGCCGACCCGTCCCGGCACCTTCCGGAGCCCGAGCAGCTCGCGTGGCTCAAGGAGGGGCTCAAGGCCGACGACGGCTGGCACCTCATCGGCAACCAGGTCGTGCAGGCGCCGGTCCGCTTCCCCGCCGCCGCCCTGGCCCCCTCGGCGATCAAGAGCAACGGCGGCCCGCTGCCGGACAGCACCCTCCTGGTCAACTCCGACCAGTGGGACGGCTACCAGGCCGACCAGGCCGCGATCACGGCCGCCTACGCCGCATCGCCCGGCGACGTCGTCGTCCTCACCGGTGACATCCACTCCTCCTGGGCGACCGAGATCCCCTCCACCGCCGCGGCCACCGCGCCCGGCACGACCGCCTACACCTCGGCGGCCGTCGAGTTCGTGACGCCGTCCGTCACCTCGGACGGGTTCTACGAGCAGGTCGCCCCGATGCTCCAGGCCCGGAACCCCGCGGTCACCCCCGAGCAGGTGGTGGCCACCGTGAAGCAGCTCATCGCCTCCTCCCGCCAGGTCAACCCGTGGGTCCGCTACCTCGACGGCGTCGGCCACGGCTTCTCCGTCCTGGACGTCACCGAGGAGCGCGTCCAGGCGGACTTCTACCTCACTCCGGTCCCCACCACCGCCCAGCCCGACCCCCGCGTGGTCCCGGCCGCCGTCCCGACCTACAGCACCAGCTGGGTCACCGCCAAGGGCACCCGCACCCTCTCCCGGACCGACACCCCCGTGGGCCCCCGCGCCGACAACCCGGCCTGACCCCGCCCCCGGTGACGGTCCACGCCCGCCGGCGTGGACCGTCACCGCACCCGTCCTCGGCCGGTCGGGCCGGCGGCAGGCCCAGGAATGTGACGCTCTGTCATGCACGGAGCTCCGCCGCCCCGGCGGGGGCGCTCGACAGTGCTACTGCTCCTGCTGGCGACGCTGCGGTCCCCTCGTCGGGCATCGTCCTTCGCGGAGTGCGGAGCCGACGGGCGCATCACCCGGATCGGGTATCCGGGGTCGGCGCGGCGCGCGTCCGCGAGCCGCGCGGGCGTCCGGGGAACGGGCCCGGCGGCGGACGCGCCGCTGGGGCGCCGTCGTCCCAGCTGGCGGGGCTCGCGGCGGGAACGGAGCCGACCCGCCATCCGTCCGGTGACGGCCGCCTCCCGCCGTGGCGCCCGGCTGCCCGGCGGTCGGTGGCGCGGTTGCCGATCGGGGTGCCCGCCGTAACGGTGGGGTGGAGTCCTGCCGCCCCGAGCCCCAGGGAGCACCCCCGATGAGCGAGGCCCTGACCGTTCCGGCCCCCGACCTCCGGCGGGTCGGCATCTCCCCGGACCACTGGTACCCGGTGGCGAAGTCGCGCAGGGTGCGGCGGGGCCGCACCTTCGCCGCCGTCTTCGCCGGTCAGCGGATCGCCCTGTACCGCACCGCCAGTGGAACCGTTCACGCGCTGGAGGACCGCTGTGCGCACCGCCAGGTGCCGCTGAGCATGGGCGTGGTCGAGGGCGAGATCCTGCGCTGCTGCTACCACGCCTGGGCCTACCGGGGCGACGGCCGCATCTCCCAGATCCCGTACCTGCCGAAGGGGTGCGAACGGCCGCCGCGCGGTGTCCGTGCCTACCCCGTCCGCGAGGCGTACGGCCTGGTGTTCGTCTTTCCCGGCGATCCGGCCCTGGCCGAGGCGGCCCCGTTCCCGCAGCTGCCCGAGTACGACGCGGCCACGCACCGGACGATGACCTTCTCCCGCACGGTGCGGTGCCACTACTCGTTCATGCACGAGAACCTCCTCGACATGAACCACCAGTTCCTGCACCGCAGCGTCCTCGGCATGATCCGGCCCGAGCTCCTCGGGTACGACAGCGGCGCCCGCCACGTCGAGGCGCGCTACCGTTTCGTGCCCGCCGGCGGGCGGAAGGACCGCGGCGCGGGCCTGCTCTCCGCGGAGCGCCTCGGCGACCGGAACTCGCCCGACGTCATCACCATCCGCACCGAGTACCCGTACCAGACCCTGCGCGACGTCCCCGAGAGCACCGGCCTCCCCGCGTTCTCCCTGTGGGCCGCCTACGTTCCGGAGGACGCCGAGCAGCGCGTCAACCACGCGTACGGCCTGCTGATGATCGCCAAGCCGGCGCTCCCGGGGGCGCTGCACCTCGCCTGGCCGCTCATCCGCCGCTTCACCGAACGCGTCTTCGCCCAGGACCGCATGGCGGTCGAGGCCGAGCAGCGCGCCTGGGACGAGCAGGGCGAGGACCGCAACCACGAGGTGTTCCCGCTCATCCTCGACGTCCGCGACGTGCTGCGGCGCAACGGCGTACCGCTGGACCCGGCCGCACCGGCCGTCCGGCCGGAGCCCCCCGCCGCGGACCGCGCGCAGCCCGCCCGGCCCTGAGCCGGCCGAAGATGCCGGATTGGACGCGCAGACCCGCGTCGCGGCCCTGGTCGTCCGGGGTCGCTCCACCCGCGAAGTGGTCGACGAGCTCCACATCTCCGCCAACACCGTGCAGGAGCACCTGACCGCCGTTTTCGACAAGTTCGGTGTCCGCAGCCGCCGTGAGCTCGTCGCGGCGGTGCTGGCGGACCTGTCGGGATTCGCATAGGGGCACCCCGCCCGGTGGCCCGGGCGGGGTGCCCTGTCGGGGGTGGGCTCGCCGGGAGCCCCGGGGTCAGCAGCTCAGGTTGCTGCCGGTGGGGACGCCGAGGATGCCGGCGAAGTTGGTGTAGGCGTTGACGCGGCTCTGGACCTGGGCGGGGTTGCCGCCGTTGCACTCGATCGAGCCGTTGATGGAGCGGATGGTCTCGCCGAAGCCGTTGCCGTTGACCATCGCGTTGTGCGGGGTCATGGTGCCCGGGCCGTTCTGGGTCATCCAGTACCAGATGCCGGTCTTCCAGGCGACGGCCGCGTCGGTCTGCACCAGGTTCGGGTTGTTCAGCAGGTCGATGCCCAGGGCGTCGCCGGCCGCCTTGTAGTTGAAGTTCCAGCTCAGCTGGATCGGGCCGCGGCCGTAGTACGCGGACTGGCCGGCCGGGCAGCCGTAGGGCTGCGAGGTGTCGCAGTAGTGCGGGTAGTTCGCGGTGTTCTGCTCGACGATGTACACCAGGCCGCCGGTCTCGTGGCTGATGTTGGCGAGGAACGCCGCCGCCTCCTGCTTCTTCACCGTGTCGGAGCCGGTGTTGGCGAACGCCGGGTAGGCGCTCAGCGCGGTGACCAGGCCGGAGTAGGTGTAGAAGGAGTTCCGGCCCGGGAACATCTGGTTGAACTGGGCCTCGGAGACCACGAACCCGCCCGGGTTGGGGGTGGTCGGGCCGGAGCTGGTGCTGCCGCCGGTGCAGGTGTAGGGGCTCCAGAACCAGGTGGAGACGGTCGGGTCGTAGCCCGGGTTGTCGTGCGTGGCGATGTAGTACTGGCCGTTGGGCGCGTACTTCACGATCGCGCCGGTCGCGTACTGGGCGCCCGCCACCCAGGTCGGGTGGTTGCAGGTGGTCTGGGTCGGGCTGGACGTGGTGCCGCCACCGCCGCCGCAGGCGCCCTGGTCGGCCCAGACCCCGGAGCCCCCGGTGCTCGGGGTCTCGCCCTGGGTCCACCACTTGGCGTTCCAGTTGTGACCGTTGTACGAGGCGGACATCCCGCCGGTGTAGACCTGCGACGCCGAGTACGGCGAGGCGCAGGCCGCCGCCGCGGTCGAGGTGGCCGGCACCACCACGGCCAGGCCGGCCGCGGCCAGCGCGCCGGCCAGCAGGGCGGCGATCTTCTGCTTGTTCATGTGCCACTCCTCGTGGGGGAAGGACGGGGCAGGGCAGGGAACCCGCCGCGCACTCAACTCCAAATGGTCCAGACCTGTCAATAGGTCAGGAGAGGAATGGCATCAGGAAAGTGATGGAATGACAGGAACCTTTACTGTCATTCCTGGATCGCCCGGCCAATTGCCGAATCGACTACTCCTCGTACGACCGATCTGCCCCGAGCAGCGAGAACGTCGCGGGATCCGGCAATCGGATCAGTCCCCGAAGCCGCCTCCGGACGACCGGAACTGATGGCGCGTCACGCAATGGTCTGAACCTATTGACGTTGTGGTCCAGACCTTTCTGATCTCGCGGTGACAGCTGCCGACCGGAAAGCGGGCGTCGGCGTCCTGCTCACGGACCGGCGGCGACTGCGCGCGGGTGCGAACCGCCGTCCGGGGCGGGCACGGCGTCGGCGAGGCGCACTGTGGAAGCGCCTCCGGTTCAACCGCGGGCGCTGCCTCGCTGAGGGCACTCATGGCGGGTGTGCGCGACACGGGTGGGAAGCTACCTGCCGCTCGGCCGCCCTCGGTGCACGGCAGCGGGCCGGGCCCGGCCGACCCGGATCCGCCCTTGTTCCCACAGGCCGGACCCCGCGGCGGAGTCGGCAGCCGAGGCGGGGACGGGACGGCAGTGCCTCGGCGGTCGGGCCGTCCCGGTGCCGGGGCGCGAGGATGCGGGCCGGCGATCGCCCGACGCCGCACGGCCGGTGGCCGGAAGCGTTTCCGGAGACCGGCGCCGATCTGGGCCGCCGGCCGCTGCGGAGCGCCGTCCGGGCCGCCGGACTCGTGGGATCATCGCAGGGTCAGCCGCCCCGTGTAGCCGAGGAGCAAGAGTTTCGATGGATCCGTCGCCCCGGCGCATGCCGACCCTCGACGAAGTGGCGGAGCGTGCGGGCGTCTCGCGCACCGCAGCCTCGCGGGTGATCAACAACGTCCCGCACGTCAGCCGGGCCAAGCGGGAAGCGGTGGAACGGGCCGTCAAGGAGCTCGGCTACGTGCCCAATCCGACCGCCCGGGCGCTGGCCACCCGCAAGGTCGGTGCGGTCGTGCTGGCCGCCTCCAGCGACGAGGCGGGGCTGTTCGCCGATCCGTTCTTCGCCGAGGTCGTGGTGGGCGTGAGCGCCGCGCTGGAGCAGTCCGACCTGGAGCTGATCCTGCTGCTGGCCAACACCCCGCGCGGCCGGGAGCGGCTGCGGCAGATGGTCCGCTCGCGGAGGGCGGACGGGGTGATGCTGATGCCGCTGCACGGCGACGACCCGCTGGGCGGGCTGGGCGAGGAGGCCGGCGTCCCGGTGGTCTTCGGCGGCCTGCCGCTGACCGGGGAGCCGCGCTGGTACGTGGACGCCGACAACCGCGGCGGGGCCAGGCTGGCGGCCGAACACCTGGCGGCGACCGGCCGGCACCGGCCGGTGATGATCACCGGCCAGGCGGGCCAGCGGGTCTCGGCGACCCGCGAGCAGGGCTTCTCCGAAGGGCTCCTGCTGGCGGGCGTCCCGCTGCTGGACGTGGCGTCCGGCGACTTCCAGGTGGAGGGCGGGGCCCGGGCGATGGACGAACTGCTCGACGCGCACCCGACGTTGGACTCGGTCTTCGCCGCCTCGGACAACATGGCGATCGGCGCGCTGCAGGCGCTGCGCCGCCGGGGGCTGCGGGTGCCCGAGGACGTGGCGGTGATCGGCTTCGACGACCTGGCCGGCGCCAGGACGACCAGCCCGCCGCTGACCACGGTGCACCAGCCGGTGCGGGCGCTGGGCCACGAGATGGCCAGGATGCTGGTCGGCGCGATCGACGGCCAGGACCCGAGCCCGCTGATCCTGCCCACCCGCCTGACCGTGCGCGAGTCCGCTCCGGCGACGGCCCTTCCGGCGCCCGCCCCCACCCGCCGGAAGCGCTGACCGCCGCGGGCCGCCCGGCTCGATCCCCCGGGCCCGGCGTGCCCCGCGGCGGTGACGCGGCATCACGGGCGGGCCGACAGCGGAGTCCGATCGCCTGACGAGCCGTTCCGGAAGCGCCCGCCGGGCCCGGCGCCGCCTGGCATGCGGCCCGGCCCGCCGCGGTACGGGGCGGCGCCCCAGCATGACTGGAAGCGCTTCCATGTCATTTTGGGTTTACCGCGACGATCCTCTTGACACCTCCCCCTCATCCAGCTGAAACTTCCGGCACGGCCCTGGAAGCGCTTCCAGTATTGCGCTTCCGATCTCGGGCCGACGCCATCTTCTCGCGAAAGCAGCCGCCCGGCCCGACCGGCGACGCAGCGCATCCTCGCACCACGCCCAGAATGGGAGCGCTCCCAAAATGACTTCTGTCCAGGCCCCACCGGCCGCCTCCGCCGCCCGGGCGGACTTCCGCCGCTTCCCCGCCGACTTCCTGTGGGGCAGCGCCACCTCCGCGTACCAGATCGAGGGCGCGGCGAACGAGGACGGGCGCGGCGCGTCGATCTGGGACACCTTCTGCCGGACGCCCGGCAAGGTGCACCGGGGCGACTCGGGCGACGTGGCCGCCGACCACTACCACCGCTGGCGCGAGGACGTCGCGCTGATGAAGGACCTGGGCCTCAACGCGTACCGCTTCTCGGTGGCCTGGCCCCGGGTGCAGCCGACCGGGCGCGGCCCGGCGGTGGAACGCGGACTGGACTTCTACCGGCGCCTGGTGGACGGGCTCCTGGAGGCCGGGATCACCCCGCTGGCCACGCTCTACCACTGGGACCTGCCGCAGGAGTTGGAGGACGCGGGCGGCTGGCCGCGGCGCGCCACCGCCGAGCGGTTCGCGGACTACGCCCTGCTGGTGGGCGAGGCGCTGGGCGACCGGGTGCGGCACTGGACCACCCTGAACGAGCCGTGGTGCTCGGCCTTCCTGGGCTACGGGTCCGGCGTGCACGCCCCGGGCCGCACCGACGCGGGCGACGCCCTGCGGGCGGCGCACCACCTGAACCTGGCGCACGGTCTGGGCGCGGCGGCGCTGCGCACCGTCCTGCCGCGCACGGCCGAGCTGTCGGTCTCGCTCAACCTGCACCAGGTCCGGCCGCTCACCGGGAGTCCGGCCGACCTGGACGCGGCCCGGCGGATCGACGCGGTGGGCAACCGGGTCTTCCTCGGCCCGATGCTGCGCGGCAGCTACGCCGAGGACCTGCTGGCGGACACCGCGCACCTGGTGGACTGGGACGCGCTGGTCCGCCCGGGCGACCTGGCGGCGGCCTGCGCCCCGATCGACCAGCTCGGCCTCAACTACTACACCCCGGCGGTGGTTTCGGCGGGCGGCGGCGTCCGCAACGACGCGCACGGCCGCAGCGAGCACAGCCCGTGGTCGGGCGCCGAGGCCGTGGCCTTCCACCAGCCGCCCGGCGAGGTCAGCGCGATGAACTGGAGCATCGACCCGTCCGGTCTGCGCGACCTGCTGGAGCGGATCCACCGGGAGCGCCCGGGCCTGCCGATCGTCATCACCGAGAACGGGATGGCCTGCGAGGACTACGTCTCGCCGGACGGCACGGTCAACGACACCGAGCGGATCGCCTACCTGCACCAGCACCTGGGCGCGGTGCACGAGGCGATCGAGGCCGGCGTGCCGGTGG
This sequence comes from Streptomyces sp. TLI_171, assembly GCF_003610255.1. Lineage (GTDB taxonomy): Bacteria > Actinomycetota > Actinomycetes > Streptomycetales > Streptomycetaceae > Kitasatospora. The sequence goes on from NZ_RAPS01000001.1 coordinate 97,582, forward strand.
CCGGGTACTTCGCCTGGTCGCTGATGGACAACTTCGAGTGGGCGTACGGCTACGCCAAGCGTTTCGGCCTGGTGTACGTGGACTTCGCCTCGCAGCGCCGCACACCGAAGAACAGCGCGTACTGGTACGGCGCGACCTGTCGCCGCGGCGGCCTGACCCGCCTCCCCTGACCCACCCCCCTGATCCGCCGACCGGCGGCGCGCCACCTGACCGTGCGCCGCCGGCCGGCGACGTCGGACCGCCTCCCCGGTCCGACGCCAATCCGCCCAGCCCGCAGGCCCGTTGGGCACCCATGCCCGTACGCCCGCCCGAGCTCCAAGGTCCCGCCAACGATGACCACACCCGATGTCCCACCGCCCCTTCCCACCCCACCGCAGCGGCAGGGCCGGTCCGCACCGGCCCGCCGGACGGTCTGAAGGAGAGCCCGCAGATGCGAACGATCGTGCGCCGTCTCGGCTTCTACCTGCTGGCCGGCTTCGCGGCGGTGACCGCCAACTTCTTCCTGGCCCGGCTGCTGCCCGGCAGCGCGCTGCAGAACGTGCTGTCCAAGCTGCGCTCGGCCAACCTCGACCAGGAGGCGATCAAGGCCCTGGAGGCGCAGTACGGCGGGGGCCACGAGAGCCTGCTCTCGCAGTACCTGACCTACCTGAGCCACCTGCTCCACGGTGACCTGGGCGTCTCCACCTCGCAGTCCTCGCCGGTGGCGACCATCCTGGGCGACTCGCTGCCGTGGACGCTCGGCCTGGTGGGCACGGCGACCGTGCTGGCCTTCCTGATCGGCACGGTCGGCGGCATCGTCGTCGGCTGGAAGCGCAGCGGGCTGCTGGACAGCCTGCTCCCGGCCACCACCTTCTTCCAGGCGGTGCCGTACTTCATCCTGGCGTTCCTGGTGATGATGACGCTGGGCTTCTTCGGCGGCTTCTTCCCGTACCAGAACGGCTACGACATCGGCCGGGACGCCGATCTGACGCCGGGTTGGAACGGCCCGTTCGTGCTCAGCGTGGTCCAGCACGGGGCGCTGCCGGTGCTGACCGTGGTGCTGGCCTCGCTGGCCGGCTGGGTGGTCGGCATGCGCAACCTGATGATCACCACGATGGACGAGGACTACGTCCTGGTCGCCGCGGCGAAGGGCCTGGCGCCGTGGCGGGTGGCGGCGGTGGCCGCGCGCAACGCGATCCTGCCGACCATCGCCAACTTCGCGCTGTCGATCAGCCTGGTGGTGACCGGCTCGCTGGTGACCGAGATCGTCTTCACCTACCCCGGCGTCGGCTGGCAGATCTACCAGGCGATCCTCACCGGCGACTTCCCGCTGCTGCAGGGGATCCTGCTGGTCGTCGTCTTCACCGTGCTGGCCGTCAACCTGATCGCGGACATCGCCTACGTCTCGCTCGATCCCCGCGCCCGCAAGGAGGCCTGAGCGATGCCCCGGATGCTCCGTTCCCGCAAGGTGGCCGTCGGCCTGGTGCTGCTGCTGGCCCTGCTCCTGCTGGCCCTGTTCGGGCCGCTGCTCGCCCCGCACTCGCCGGACTTCCAGGCCAACCGCAGCAGCGGCCTGCCGCTGGCGCCCTCCGCCGAGCACTGGCTCGGCACCGACCAGCAGCAGCACGACCTGTTCTCCCGTCTGCTGTCCGGCGGCCGCGACACCCTGCTGATCTCCTTCCTGGCCGGCGCGCTGGCCAACGTGCTCTCGGTGCTGGTCGGCGTCACGGCGGGCTACCTGGGCGGGCTGGCGGACGAGGTGCTGTCCGCGCTGACCAACATCTTCCTGGCGCTGCCCGGCCTGCTGATCCTGATGGTGATCATGAAGCCGCTGCCGCCGGCCGAGACCTCCGACCCGCTGCTGATCGGCTCGGTGATCGCGGTCACCGCGTGGGCCTGGGGCGCGCGGGTGCTGCGGGCCCAGACGATGGCGCTGCGCGGGCAGGACTACGTCGAGGCGTCCAAGGTCATCGGCGAGCGGACCTGGCGGATCATCGTCTTCGAGGTGGTCCCCAACCTGCTGCCGATCCTGGCGTCGGCGTTCATCTTCACGGTGATCTACGGCATCGGCACCTACACCGCGCTGGCCTGGCTCGGCGTGATCAGCCCGGCCTCGGTGACCTGGGGCACGGTGCTCAACGAGGCGCAGGCCTCCGGCGCCGCGATCAACGGCTACTGGTGGTGGTACCTGCCGCCGGCGCTGGCGGTGGCCCTGGTGGGCATCGCGCTGGCGCTGATCAACTTCGGCATCGACGAGATCACCAACCCGCGACTGTCCTCGGCCCGCGGCGGGCGGGCCGCCAAGGTCCACTTCCGGCTGGGGCTGACCCCGGTGCTGCGGGCCGCGGGCCCGTCGTCGAAGACCCCTGAGCGGGACGAACCGCCTTCTGCCGAAGTCGAGTTCGAGCCCACGGCGGTGCGGTCCGCCGCGACCGGCGGAAACCCGGAGAGCATGGAGGCCCAGTCGTGACCGGCGAGCCGATCCTCGAAGTGCGCGAGCTGTGCGTCGACTACGGCCTGGGGGCCGAGGCGGTGCGCGCCATCACCGACGCCACCGTCACCCTGCACCGGGGGGAGGTGCTCGGGCTGGCCGGCGAGTCCGGCTCCGGCAAGTCCACCCTGGCCTACGCGGTCACCCGGCTGCTGCGCGCCCCCGGCGTGATCACCGGCGGCGAGGTCCGCTTCCACGGCCGGGACGGCTCGCTGGACCTGCTGGCGGCGGACGCGGCCGAACTGCGCCGGGTGCGCTGGAACCAGATCTCGGTGGTCTTCCAGAGCGCGATGCACGCCCTGAACCCGGTGGCCAGGATCGACGCCCAGCTGACCGACGCGCTGCGGGCGCACCGCGCGCAGCTGACCGCCGCTCAGCGCACCGAGCGGGCGGCGGAGTTGCTGAAGCTGGTCGGCATCAGCGCGGACCGGCTGCGCAGCTACCCGCACGAGCTGTCGGGCGGCATGCGGCAGCGGGTGATGATCGCGATGGCACTGGCGCTGGACCCGGAGATCGTCATCATGGACGAGCCGACCACGGCGCTGGACGTGGTGACCCAGCGCGAGATCCTCACCGAGCTGATGCGGCTCAAGGACGAGCTGGGTTTCGCGATCGTCTTCATCACCCACGACCTGTCGCTGCTGATCGAGCTGGCCGACACCGTCGCGATCATGTACGCGGGGCGCCTGCTGGAACGCGCCCCGGCCCGGGAGCTGTTCGAGGGTCCGCGGCACCCGTACACCGTGGGGTTGTTGGACTCCTTCCCGGCGCTGCACGGCGAGCGGGTGCGGATGGAGGGGATCCCCGGCTCGCCGCCGGCCCTGACCGCGCTGCCGACCGGCTGCTCGTTCCATCCGCGCTGCCCGTTCGCGCTGGCGCGCTGCGCCGTCGACGTCCCGCCCACCGTGTCGCTCGCGGGCGTCTCCGCCGAGCGGCTGGCCGCGTGCTGGCTGCACGAGGACGGCCGTGAACTGCCGGCGCCGCTGGCCCGATCCCTGGGGAGCACCCTGTGACCAGCCCTGTCGATTCCGCCGCGCCGCGCGTGGTGCACGGCCCGAAGCGGCCGGGCACGCCGGCCCTGGAGGCCCGCGGCCTGACCAAGCACTTCCCGGTGCACCAGGGCCTGCGCGGCCGCAGGGTGGTGCGGGCCGCGGAGGACATCTCGCTGGCGCTGCCCGAGGCGACGGTCACCGCGGTGGTGGGCGAGTCGGGTTCCGGCAAGTCCACGCTGTCGCGCCTGCTGACCCGGCTGATCGTGCCGACCTCGGGTGAACTGCTGCTGGACGGCGAGCCGGTGGGCACCTCGGCCCGGGAGCGCCGGGCGTACACCAGCCAGGTGCACCTGGTCCTCCAGGACCCGTTCTCCTCACTGAACGGCGTGCACAGCGTCCGCTACCACCTGGAGCGGCCGCTGAAGCTGCACCGCAAGGCGCGCGGCGAGCAACTGGGCGCGCTGGCAACGGAGTTGCTGGAGCGGGTCAGCCTCACCCCGGCCGACCGCTACCTCGACAAGTTCCCCCACGAGCTGTCCGGCGGGCAGCGCCAGCGGGTCGCCGTGGCGCGCGGCCTGGCGGTGCGGCCGCGGGTGCTGCTGGCGGACGAGCCGGTGTCGATGCTGGACGTGTCGATCAGGCTGGGGGTGCTCAACCTGCTGGACGAGCTGCGCGAGCGCGAGCGCCTGGCGATCCTCTACGTCACCCACGACATCGCCTCGGCACGCTACCTCGCCGACACGGTGGTGGTGATGTACGCGGGGCAGGTGGTGGAGTCCGGCCCGGCCCGGCAGATCACCGACTCCCCCGCGCACCCGTACACCCGGCTGCTGCTGAGCGCGGCGCCGGACCCGCACCGGACCGCGCCGGTGGTGCTGAGCGGCCGCGGCGCGCCGCCGAGCCTCATCGACCCGCCGAGCGGCTGCCGTTTCCACCCGCGGTGCCCGTTGGCGATGCCGGTCTGCGCGCAGGCCGCACCCCCGACCCTGCCGGCCGGTCCCGACCAGGTGGCGTCCTGCTGGCTGCTGAGCCCGGACCGCACGGCGCAGGCGCTCGACACCACGCCGGCCGACGGCGCCGCGTAGCCGCCCACGATCCCCGTACGTCCCGCGTACGGCGCTTTTCCCCCACCCGAAACCCCTGCCCGGCGGCGTGCGACCGCCGGGACGCGACGTCGGCACCGGCGTCGGACCACAGAAGGAGCACCTTCACCATGAGCCGTTCCACCGTTTGGAGAGCCGCCGCGCTGGTCGCGGCGATCGGCCTCGGCATCACCGCCTGTTCCGGATCGGGCTCGGGCTCGGGCAAGGCCGCGAAGGACCGCACCCTGGTGGTGGAGTCCAGCCCGGTCCCCTCCTTCACCGAGAACTACAACCCGTTCGACGGCAACTCCTTCGTGACCATAGCCAACGCCCGTTCGCTGGTGTGGGAGCCGCTGTTCCAGTTCAACACCTTGACCGACCAGGCGCCGATCCCGTGGCTGGCGAAGGGCTACGAGTGGTCGAACGGGAACCGGACGCTGAAGCTGTCGCTGACCCCGGGCGTCAAGTGGAGCGACGGCAAGGCGTTCTCGTCGGCGGACGTCAAGTTCACCTTCGAGCTGCTGAAGGCGAACCCGGCGGCCAACGGCGGCGGCGCGCCGCTGCCGAGCGCGATCGAGACGCCCGACGCCGACACGGTGGTGATGAACTTCGACGGCCCGCAGAAGGCGAACTTCGTCGGCATCGCGAACCAGTTGATCGTGCCCGAGCACGTCTGGTCGGGCATCAAGGACCCGGCCACCGCGGTGGTCAAGGCCGACCAGCTGATCGGCACCGGCCCGTACCTGCTGGACAAGTTCACCAGCCAGAACGTCACCTTCAAGGTGAATCCGCAGTTCCGGGAGACCCCGAAGGTCAAGCGGATCTCGTTCCCCGCGTACGCCACCAACGACGCGGCCACCCTGGCGCTCAGCGCCGGCGAGATCGACCTCGCGGGCAACAACATCAACAACGTGCTGAACACCTTCGTCGGGAAGTCCCCGCAGAACCACCACCTGTTCCAGAAGAGCGCGCCGTACTTCCCGGCGTCCAACACCGCCTCGCTCTTCCTCAACACCAAGAGCGAGAGCGCCCCGGCGCTGGCCGACCCGGCCGTCCGGCAGGCGATCAGCGCCGGCCTGAACCGCAAGGCGTACGCCAGCCAGTGCGAGACCGACTACGCGCTGCCCGCCACCTCCTCCAGCGGTCTGCTGCTGCCCAACGACGCCAAGGCGCTGGACCCCGCGCTGAAGGACGATCTCAAGCCGGAGGCCGACGCGGCCAAGGTCGATGCGCTGCTCGGCGGGGCCGGCTGGAGCAAGGTCGACGGCAAGTGGACCAAGGACGGCCGGACGATCAAGTTCACGGTCATCGACCCCAACTCGTTCACCGACTACTGGTGCGCGGCGCAGGCGATGGCCAAGGACCTGAACGGCCTGGGCTTCGACGTCAGCGCCAACGGCGCCTTCGACTTCAACAGCTGGAACACCGCGATCACCACCGGCAAGTACGACGCGGCGATCCACTGGGGCCAGGGCGGCACTCCGTACCAGCGCCTGCAGTACGTCCTGGACCCGCGGATGGGCGCGGAGACCGGCAAGGTCGCGGCCGGCAACTTCAGCAAGTACGACCCGTCGAAGTCGCTGGACGCGGTGAAGGCGTTCGAGACGGCGGCCGACCCGGCGGCCGAGCAGGCCGCGCTGCACAGCCTGCAGCAGATCATGTCGCAGGACGTGCCCGCGGTGCCGGTGTTCTACGGGCCGGCCTGGTACGAGTACAACGACACCCACTTCACCGGCTGGCCGAACGAGGGCGACCCGTACATGAACCCGTCGCCGAACAGCCAGGCGTACGAGTACATCATCCTCAAGCTCGCCCCGCGCGACTGACGCACCGCCGGGCGGCGAGCCGCACGCCCACGGGTGGAAGCGCTTCCGGTTCCGCCGGACGGGAGCGCTTCCCCTCCCCCGAGTTCCGCGCCCGGTGCGACGGCCCCCACCGTCGCCCGCGCGCGGTGCACCACAGGCACCACAGGCAGCACCCCACCCACCTGTGCCCCGAGGAGGCCGACCATGCAAGGCTCCGCGCAACCCCGTCAGTCCCGCGGCCGTCGCTGGCTGCTCGCACCGCTCGCCGCGCTCGCGCTGGCCGTCAGCCCGATCGCCAGCCCCGCGGCCAACGCCGCCATCGGCGGCAGCTTCACCGACAACTTCAACTCCTTCGACACCGGGCGCTGGCACAAGGCGGACGGCTGGAGCAACGGCGGCATGTTCAACGCCGGCTGGCGCGCCGACCACGTCTGGTTCAACGGCGGCGTGATGGGCGAGAACCTCGACACCGCGACCTGCCCGGGCGGCTGCTCCGGGAAGCCGTACGCGTCCGGCGAGTTCCGGTCCAACGACCTGTTCTCGTACGGCCGTTTCGAGGCCCGGCTGCAGGCGGTGAAGAACCCCGGCACGGTCACCGGCTTCTTCACCTACACCGGGCCGAGCGACAACCAGCCCTGGGACGAGATCGACGTCGAGATCCTCGGCAAGAACCCGACCCAGCTCCAGACCAACTACTTCACCAACGGCGTCGGCAGCCACGAGACCGTCATCAACCTCGGCTTCGACGCCTCCGCCGGGTACCACGACTACGCCATCGAGTGGTGGAACCAGGGCACCGTCAACTGGTTCGTCGACGGCAGGCTCGTCCACCAGGAGAACGGCTCGCGCGGGGCCCTCCCCACCCACCCGATGCGGCTGATCGCCAACCTGTGGCCCGGCACCGGGGTGGACAGCTGGCTCAACCCGTTCACGTATCCGGGCACGCCGCTCACCGCCCGCTACGACTGGATGAAGTACACCAAGTACTGATGCCGGCGAACCGGTGAGGTGCCCGGAGGCGGGCGCGGGGCCCCGCGCCCGCCTCCGGGTGCGCGAGGGCGGCCGCGGGGCGGGGCGCTGCTCAGACCGGGTCGAGGGTGCTCTCCCGGACCGGCGCCTCCGGGAGTTCGGGCGCGGCGGCCGCGCGCAGCGCGGCCTCGACGCGGCGGTCGGTGGTCATCGACGCGGTGACGGCCGTCATCGCGAGGAGGAGGCCGGCCGCAGCGAAGAGCGGGGTGCGGAGATCGTAGGCGCGGGCCAGCCAGCCGCCGAGGAAGGCCCCGAGCGGGGCGGCGCACATGGCCAGCATGCGGGAGGTGGAGGCGACCCGGCCCATCAGGCGGGCCGGGACGATCGCCTGCCGGAGGGACGGCCCGAGCACCATCGTGGCGCCCATGGCGGCCCCGCAGACGGCGAGCGCCAGGGCGGCCGCGTACGCGTTCGGGGCGGCGGCCAGCCCGAGGATGGCCAGCCCCTCGACGGCGGCCGTGCAGGTCAGGGCGGTGCCGGTGCCGAGTCGCCGGCCGAGCCGGGAGGCGACGGCCGCACCGAGCAGGCCGCCGGTGGCCTCCGCCGTGAGCAGCAGGCCGAAGCCGAAGCCGCCGACGCCGAGGCGGTCGTGGGCGAAGAGGGCGAGCACGGTCTCCACCGCGAGGAAGGCGACGTTGCCCACCGCCGGGCGCAGGGCGAGCCCGAGCAGCAGCCGGTCCCGGAAGACGTGCGAGGCCCCGGCCCGCGCCTGGCGGAGCAGGGACTCGCGGGCCTCCGGGCGGGGGCGCGGCGTAGCGGGCAGGCTCCGGACGAGCAGGGCGGAGAGCAGGAACGACACCGCGTCGGTGAGCAGCGGGACCGCGCGGCCGAGCGCGAGCAGCGCGCTGCCCGCGGGCGGGCCGGCGAACCCGGACATCGCCGTCTGGGCGCCGCGCAGGCGGGAGTTGGCGCGCTCCAGCAGTTCGGGGTCCCGGCGCAGCAGGTCGGGCAGGTAGGCCGTGGCCGCGGTGTCGAAGAAGAGCCCGCCGAGGCCGAGCAGGAACGCGACGGCGGCGAGCAGCGGGATGGTCAGCAGGTCGAGCGCGGCGGCCGCTGCGGGTGTCGCGAGCAGCGCCGCCCGGGCGGCGTCCGCGATCCACATGGTGCGCCGGCGGTCCCAGCGGTCCACCAGCGCACCGCCGAGTATCCCGAAGAGCAGCCAGGGCAGCGTTCCGGCGGCGGTGACGACGGCGAGCGCCATCGGGTCCCGGGTCAGCGTCAGCGCGAGCAGCGGCAGCGCGGCGTGGGTCACGCCGTCACCGAGCGAGGAGACGGTCTGGGCCGTCCACAGCCGTCCGAACCCGGTCGGCAACTTGCTTGCTTTCGTGGTCACTTGGCGTCCTCCTCGGCCTCGTCGCGCGGCGCGGGGCGGAACAGCGCGAAGACCAGCGAGGTGTCGGGCAGCGCCGGGTCGGACAGTGTCCGGTACTCGTCCGCCAGCGCGTGCAGCCGCTCGCCCAGCTCGGCGACCTGCTCGTCGGTGAGCCGCAGGTGTGCCATCCGCACCTGCCGCCCGTCCACCGGCGACGCCTCCAGGTCCGCGACCGCGTGGCGCATCAGTACGTCCGGCCCGCCGCGGCCCGGGTCCGGCAGGGTGATGGACCGGACGGCCATCGCGTAGTACCGCTCGGTGACGCCCCGCACCTTGCGCGTCCGCACCACCTTCACCAGCCCGGCCCGCTCCAGCAGCCGCACGTGGTAGCTGGAACTGCCCTTCGCGAGCCCCACCCGGGCCGCGATCTGGGTGATCGTCGCGGGCTCGAAGCGGAGCACCGCCATGATCCGGTGGCGCGTCAGGTTGGAGACGGCGCGCAGCTGTTCGTCCGTGGTGACGTGAAACGTCTCGGGAAGGTCGTCGGTAGGCACAGAGCAATGGTCAACGATCCTTGACCATTGCGCAAGGGGTTTGCCGTCGCCGTTCGGCGCGGATCGGGACGACCCCGCACGCCCGGCGGCCGGAACCGGGCCGGACCCGCGCCTGCGCTCTTCCACAGGCCGAGGCGGCGGCCTAACGTTGCATCATGGGCAGGGTGCGGGTGGACCGTTCGAATCCCGATGTGGTCGACGTGGTGCTCCGTGACGGCGCCGGGCCGCTCGGCCACGCCCTCGCGCGCTGGCCCGGCGAGGTGCCGGGGTCACTCGTGGCGGGGGCTGCGTGCGGCCTGCCGGTGTACGCGGTCATGGGGCTGGTCCTCGACGCGCAGCCGTGGCAGCTGTGGACGGCCGTCGGGATCGCCGCGGCGCTCGGACTCGTCGTCAACACCTTCGTGGTCCTTTACGGCGCCCACCGGGACGTGCACCGCCTGCGGTTCTCCCCCGCCGCCGCCCCGGACACGCTGGTCGTCGTCCGGGCCAACCGCGCGGACCGGCCGCGTCCGCTCACCGACGTGCGACAGATCTGGATCGAACACTCCGTCACCGAGTCGCCCGTGCCCGGCCGGAAGCCCGTCTTCGCCAGGGTCACCCTGTACGTCCTGCTGAGCAACGGCCGGCTGATCCGGCCCACGGCGCTGCCCCCGTTCACCACCGACACCGCGGCCCTCGACCAGGAGCTGCGCGACCTCCTCGGGGCCACCGCCGTCCAGGTCGACCTGGTCGTCCGGCGCCGCGTGTACTCCCCTCTCTGAACGGCCCTCCGGACGACGGGACCGGGCGGCGAACGCGCCGGGGCCACGACGGGGGCAGCGGGGTGCCGACGAGCCGGACGCGCAGGCGGCCCGGGCTCGACACCGGGCGACCCGAGCCGCCGGGCCGGGCGGGCGTGGGCTGCCGACGGCGTGTCAGCTCCCGCGGTGCTCCGGGTTCCCGTCGGTCGGGTGGGGGCGGACCGGCTCGTCCTCGGTGGTGATCCGGGTGCCCGGGTGGGCCAGTGCGCAGAGGAAGGCCGCTGCGAGGGCTGCGGCCATGCCGTAGAGCACCGGGCGGTTCGCGGCGGCGAAGTCCGCCCGGAGCGCGGCCAGCAGGCCGGGGTCGGTTCCGCTCGGTGCGGATCCGCCGGTGCTCGATCCGGTGAGGCTCCTGGTGATGTGCTCGGCCGTGCCGCGCGCCGCGGCGGCCGGGAGTCCGCGTCCTTCCAGGGTGGCGGTGATCCGGTCCGTCGCGGTGTGCAGCAGGACGGTGCCGAGAACGGCGAGGCTCACGCTCGCCGAGTAGTTCCGCACGGTCTGGGTGATCCCGGTGACCTCGCCGTACGAGCGGCCGATCGCCCGGTTCACCGCGTCCGTGGAGGCCGGTGTCAGCAGCAGGCCGATCCCGACACCGGCGAGGACGATCCACGCCCACTGCGCGCCCAGCGACAGGTCGGTGATCTTCACCGCCCAGCCCGCGAAGCCCACCGCGCCGACCACGGTTCCCAGCAGCATCGCCGGCTTGGCCCCGGTCCGGTCCAGGATCCGTCCGCCGATCTGCGAGGCGGGGCCGAACCCGGCGAAGAACACCAGCAGGTACAGGCCGGCCTCGTTCGCCGAGTAGCCGAGCGCGACCTGCGCGTACACCGAGGCGAAGAAGAACACCGGGACGAAGGACATCATCGCGAAGAAGAGCACCGCGTTGTCGACCGAGAACGCCCGGTCCGCGAAGACCCGCATGGTGATCAGCGGGTCGCGGCTGCGCAGCTCGACCAGCACGAACAGCACCAGCACGACCAGGCCGCCGACGATGCAGCCCCAGGTCGCCGCGCTGTCCCAGCCCCACACCGCGGCCTGCTGCAGGCCGAGCACGCTCAGCCCCATGCCCGCCGCGACGAGCACCGCACCGGGCCAGTCGATCGGCTCGGGCCGCGGCGTGTTCCGGATCCGGGCGAGGAAGGTCAGCACCAGGGCGACCACCGCCACCGGCACGTTCACCCAGAAGATCGCCCGCCAGGTCCAGCTGGTCAGCCAGCCGCCGAGGATCGGGCCGATCGCGGTCAGGCCGCCCGCCACGCCGAAGAACAGCGCCAGCGCCCGGCCGCGCCGCTGCACCGGGAAGACCTCGACCACCACCGCCAGCGCGGCGGGGAACAGCAGGGCCGCCCCGAAGCCCTGTACCGCGCGGAAGGAGATCAGCCAGGGCTCGGCCGCGTTCCCGGTCGGCACCGCCCCGCAGAGCGCCGAGGCGGTCACGAACACCACGGTGCCGACCAGCATCACCCGCTTGTGGCCGAGGATGTCCGACAGCCGGCCGCCGAGCGCGAAGAACGCGGCGAGCGCCAGCAGGTAGGCGTTGACCACCCACTGCATCGCACCGGCCGACAGCCCGAGTTCGCGGATGATGCTCGGTGCGGCGATCGACACGATGGTCTGGTCGATGAAGGTCATCGCCACCGCGAACAGCATGCCCGCCAGGGCGAGCCGCTCGTTCGTGCCGCCGTTCCGTCCGCCGCTGCCGGCTGCCATGCCGTTCCCCTTCCCGTCACCCGGTGCCACCGGGACGACACTGCCCGGGCGGCGGCCCGGCGGTGCGTTGCACCGCAGCGAAGTCATCCGCTCGGCGCAGGCCCGCCGCCGAGGGGCGCGTCGAGCACCGCCAGCAGTCCGTGGTGGACCAGCGCGCTGGGCAGCCGCGGGTGGTCGGTGAGCACGCCCGCGGCTCGCAGCCGTTCCAGGGCGGGCCCCGCATCGTGGCCGGTGCGCTCCCGCAGCCGGCCCGCCGACACCGCCGGGGTGGCGCGCAACTGCTCCAGGACGGCTGCGGCGGCCCGGTCGCCGGCGACATCGGCGAGCGCGGCGTCGAGCACGCCGCAGTACGCGCCGATGGTGGCGCTGCGGTGGCGGGCCGTCTCGGTGACGGCCCGCGCGAACGCCTCGCCCCAGTGGGCGGGTCGGTCCTCGGCGGCGGCGACCAGCGCCTCGTCGTGCTCCCGCCGGTTGCGGTGGACCCTGCTCTCTCCGGGTGGTGGGCCCCGGGGCCGCGCGCGGGCCGTTGGACGTCGGCGTGAACAGGGGACGGCCCGGGAGGCCGTCGCCCGTCCGGGCGCCCGGCGCGCCGGGGCGTGCGCTCCGGCGGCACGGGGCCGGAACAGGCCAGGGCCACGAGCCGGGCGCGGAAAATACCGCATTCGTCGTAGCCCGTCGGCGGGCGGCTGCGGGCCTGGTCGGCGGACCGGGCCGTGGCCGCCGGGCCCGCGGTGGTGGGAGGCGGGGGCGCCGGTCGGCGGGTGTGGGTTGGCGGGCCCGGGCGGTGGGCAGGGGTGCGGCAGGGCCTGACGGCCCGTCACCGGACCGTGCGCCACCGGCCGGGGGAGGCCGGTCGGCCGTCGGGGGCACGGTGCGGTGCTTGCGTGGGAATGTCGACATGGGGAGGGAGTCGCTGTGACGATCGTGGTGGAGGCCGCGGTGGCGTGTGCCGTGGCGTGGGCGCTGCGCAAGGCGCGTCGGGTCGGCGGGCGGGCGGACGCGGAGGTCGATGCGGTGCTGGACGGGGCGATGGACCGCGTGCACCGGGTGGTGGCGGAGCGGCTCGGTCCCGGCGGGGACGTCCAACGCCTGGAGCAGGAGGCCGTGTTCGCCGTCGAGCGGAACCCCGAGCAGGCGGAGCAGCTGGTGGCCGGCGGCTTCACCCGGCACAGCCTCGAAGGCGCCCTCACCGAGGCGGTCGGCGCGGACGAGGTGTTCGCCGTGCAGCTGGCGGAGGCCGTCGCGGCGTACCGCGAGGCCGCCGGGACGGCCTCCCCCGCCGCTCTCGGCGCCTACGGGGTCACCGTCGGCGGCGACCTCGACATCTCCGCCGACAATGGTTCCGTCGCCGGCGCGGTCATTCACGTCCAGGGCGGTCTGACCTTGGGAAACCCTTCCGGACCCGTCCCGAAGGGAGCCTGACCGAGCCGGGCGGAGCCGCCGTCGGCGGCGCAGTACCTGACGGCCCGTGACAGCTGCCTCGGCGGCTGGCCGGCCGCGGATCCGGTGACGGCGGGGCCGTGGAACCCCGGGCTCCGCGGCCCCGGAACGGTCTCGCCGCCGCAACCGCGCACAGCGGGAAGGCTGCTCGCGCCAGCGAGGCCGAACCCTCCGCTCGGCGGGTGCGGAAAAATCGTGCGGGGGCGGGGCCGAGGTCGGACTAGCGTGGCGGCCATGACGGAACGGGTGGTCACGGTGGTGCTGATGTGCGGGCTCCCGGGGGCGGGCAAGACGACGTACGCGGAGCGGCTGGTCCGGCGCGGCTACGCGCGGCTGTCGATCGACGAGGTGGTCTGGCAGCGGCTCGGGCAGCGGGACGCCGGGCGGGTGCTGGACTCCGAGGCGTACGACCGGCTCAAGGACGAGGTCCGGCGCGAGCAGCGGCGGGAGTTGGTCGAGCTGATGGCCGCCGGTCGTGACGTCGTCGTGGACTACAGCTTCTGGAACCGCGCCTCCCGCGACGACTACAAGGCCCTGGTCGAGAGCCACGGCCACCGGTGGGAGCTGGTGCACCTGAAGGCCGACCGGACGACCCTGGAGCGCCGGCTGGAGGTGCGCAGCCGCGAGGCGGGCCCGAACGCGGTCACCGTCGACACGGCGCTCTTCGACCGGTACTTCACCGACTTCGAGGAGCCGCACGGCGAAGGCGAGCAGGTCGTCGTGCAGTCCCCCGCCTGACGGCGGCGGTCTGCGTCCCTGTCCGGCTCCTGCCGCTACCTCCCGGGGGACGTACGGCGGGCCGAGTTCTGGAGCGTGCTCCGGACGAACGTCGCCGGCACGGTCTTCCTACCGGGGTTGCTCTGCGACGTGGCCTGCTGGTCGGCTCCGTCAGGTTCGTCCGCAACGAGGTGGCGATCCGTCACTGACCCGTCGGGGAGCGGTACTTCGCCGTTTCGGGGCTGCGCCGTGCCCGTGCGGCCGACGTTCTTGGCGGATGCTCGCAGGGGCCTGCGGCCGGTACCGCCGCCGCGAGAGGATGCGGGCATGGACGACGTGGTGACTGCTGCGCTGGTCGCGTTCGTGCGCGACTGCCTGGCCGAGGACGAGCGGGTGGCGCGGGCCGCGAGCCCCGGGCCCTGGGTGCTCGACTCCGGGGCGTGGCCGGTGGTGATCCGCGGCGGCGGCACGGCCGTGGTCGCCGAGGTCCGCGAGGCGGGAGCGAACGCCGCGCACCTCGCCCGCCACGACCCGCAGCGCGTACTGGTCGAGGTCCACGCGAAGCGACAGCTCCTCGATGCCGCAGGTGCCGGGTGCGGAGCCGCCTGCCGCACCGAGCACTCCTTCGACCGGGCCTGCGCCCTGCACTGGATGGGCCCGGTCCACGAGCGGGACGGCGTCCGCTGGTTGGTGGACGACACCGGTGCCCGCCATGCCCCGCCGCCCGTCACCTCCGACCAGGTCCTGCGCCTGCTCGCCCTGTCCTACGCCCGCCACCCGGCCTACCGCCGCGAGTGGGCACCGGGCCGTTAGGCCCTCTCGTCCGGATCTTGCCGGGCGCGCGCCGCCGGATCATCCCTCCCCCAGCCCCAAGGGGCCGATCGGTGGGACGGCGCTGGGCGTCGTCCCGGTGCCCCGGACGGGCCGCTGCGCCGCCGACCGGAGTGGGGTGTCCGTCCGGTTCGGCGCGGCCGGGGCCGCGGACGGCGCGCCCCGTGCCCGCGCCGCGGGCCGACGCGCTGCCTGTTCGCCTGGCTGCTCCCCCTCGTGCGCCCGGCGATCGACTCCTGCGACCGGACGGCCGCGGCCGGCGGCTGTTCGACGCGCCGGGCGGCCGACGGGGTCGGAGAATGACGGGGAAATCCGCTGTCCGCGTCCGACCGGGAGGGTCGCCGTGAAAGACCTGGAGTTCACGCAGAAGCGCACGCTGTCGAATGCCGAGGCCGCCGATCAGCTGGAGGCGCTGGCCGCCGCGATCCGGCGGGGCGGCCAGGCGGAGCTGGAGCTCGGGCCCGGCCGGCTGACCGTCCGGATCCCCGAGGAGCTCCACACCGAGATCGAGGTGGAGTTGGAGGACGGCGGGATCGAGCTGGAGATCGAGATGTCGTGGCGTACTTAGCGGCGCCGGGCGACCGGTCAGCCCACGGCGGGCGCTCCGGGGGCCCCGGGCGTGAGGCCGGCCAGGATGTGCCGTACGAGGCCCGGGACCTGCTGCATCTCGGCGTCGCTGAAGCCCAGCAGGAAGCGGTAGTACACGGGTCCGTAGAAGAGGTCGACCAGGGTGCGGGTGGGCAGGTCGGACCGGACCTGCCCGGCGGCGACCGCGCGGTCGAGGCGTTCGGCGCACTGCCGGGCGCGGGGTTCGACGATGGTCTCCCGGACGGCGAGCCGCAGCCGCTCGTCGCCCTGGGCCTCGGCGATGATGCCGCGGTAGAGGCGGCCGATGTCGCTGGCGAACATGCCGGTGACGGCGGTGATCTGGGTGGCCAGGTCGGCGGCGATGTCGCCGGTGTCGGGGAAGTCGGTGGTGGCGCCGATCCGCTCGTTGAGCGCGTCGAGGGCGACGGCGCCCTTGGAGGGCCACCAGCGGTAGATCGTGGGCTTGCCGACGCCGGCCTGGGCGGCGATGGCCTCGATGGTGACCTTCGCGTAGCCCTTGCGGACGGCGAGGTCGTGGACCGCGTCCAGGATCGCCCGGCGGGCGCGTTCGCTGCGGCGGTCGGCGTTGGGCTCGGGCGTCATGGCGCTCACCCTACCCCAGACGTGACGTTACGTTTCGTATTGACAGATTTTCGCTGGCCGCCCTAGCCTTCCATTGCGTGACGGAACGTTCCGTCACGCCCCTGGCCCATCCCGAACGGAAGCTGGTCACCGTGTCCCACCCGTCGCACTCCCCCGCCCCCGGCTCCACAACCGGTTCCGCCTCCACCGACCGCTTCGAGCGCGGGCGCGCCGTCCTCGCCCGGGTGGCCGGCCCCGACGGCCCGCAGCTGCTGGACAGCCTCGCGGAGACCGCACCCGCCCTGGCCCGGCTGACCGTCGAGTTCGGCTACGGCGACATCTACAGCCGCCCGGGCCTGACGCTGGCCCAGCGCCAGATCGCCACCGTCGCCGCGCTCACCGCGCTGGGCAACGCCGCCCCGCAGCTGCGCTTCCACATCGACGGCGCCCTCAACGTCGGGGTCACCCCCGTCGAGGTGGTCGAGACGATCATGCACCTGAGCGCCTACGCCGGGTTCCCCGCCGTCCTCAACGCCATCGCCGTCGCCCGGGAGGTCTTCGCCGCCCGGCCCGGGCTCGACTGGACCCCGCAGGACAGCCAGGTCCGGCCGGACGAGACCGGCGAGGAGCGGTACGCGCGGGGCCTCGCGGTCCTGGAGCGCGTGGACGGGCACGCCGGCGAGCAGGTGGTCGCCTCCCTCGCCGCGATCGCCCCCGACCTGGCGCGCCACATCGTCGAGTTCGCCTTCGCCGACCTCTACGACCGGCCCGGCCTGGACCTGAAGAGCCGCGAACTCGCCACCGTCGCCGCCTGCACCGCCATGGGCACCTGCGCACCCCAGCTCCGCGTCCACCTGCACGGCCTGCTCAACGTCGGCGGCACCCGCGAGGAGGCGATCGAGGTGATCACCCAGATGGCCGGCTACGCCGGGTTCCCGGCCGCCCTCAACGCCGTCGCCGCCGCCCGCGAGGTCTTCGCCGAACGCGACGCCCGGGCCGCGGGCCCGACCGAGTGACCCCTCGCCGCTCCGCCACCGGACGGGCGTCGGCCACCGCCCCCGCGAACCCCACGGCTCGCCGCGCAGGCTGTGGAGAGCCGACCTGACGGTGGGTCACCCCGCGGCGGGGCGTGCCCCGCACGGGTGCCCGAACACGGCCCGACCGCAGCCGATCCGGCATGTCCTCGGCAGATCCGGGCAGTCGCGCGGAGTACCGTTCGCGCCGCCCGGGAGGCCCCGATGACCACACTGCTCCTGCTGATCCCGCTCTCGCTCGCCGCGATCCTCACCGCCACCGCACCCTCCCTCCCCCGCCGCCACCGCCGCCGCCCGCGCACCACCCCCGCCCTCCAGCACCCCCGCGCCCGCCACGCACGCCGCACCGACTGATCCCCCGCCGCCGCGGAACCACCGCCGCTCCGGCCGGGTCGGGCCTCGCCCATCACGGCTCGTACGTCGGTCCCCCTCGGCCTCCCGCTCCAGGACCAGGACCGAGCAGCCGCCCCGGTCCCGTGGCCGGCCGCTCGGTGAGGGCCCGCACCGTCAGGGCGCGTTCGCCGCCGGTGTCGAGGAAGTCGACGGCGGTGTCGATGATCTGCTCCCGGGAGAGCACCTGGTTGCGCCGCGCGGCCGTGCTCCGCGAGGCGGACACGTTCGGAGCACTGGACCACATGGGTGCAGCGCACCAAGCGGGGCTGGCCCGCCCCGGCTCCCCGATGATCGGGGTCCGGTTCGCTTTCATGGCGTCATGAGTCGTGATTCGGAGTGCTCATCGAGCTGGTGCCGCGGGTGCGGGACGGCGGGCGCACCGGCCCTCCTGGCTGCAGCTCTGCCGGGCAGTGCTTCACGCGGCGGGATCGGTCGTCGCGCTGATGTTCCTGTCATCCGGTCGCCCTTCCCGACCGTACGGCCGGTGGAGGCGCTGGCCGTCAGCCTGCCGAAGTTCGCCGGCACCTACGCGGTGCTCGGCGCGATGTCGGACGGCAACTTCGGCCAGCACCTGTCCCACACCGACAGCCTGTACTTCACCGTCACGGTGTTCTCCACCGTCGGCTTCGGCGACATCACCGCCAGGACCCCGGGCGCCCGCCTGGTGGTCACCGGACAGATGATCGCCGACCTGGTCGTCCTCGGCGTCGCGGTCCGGTCATCGTGGGCGCGGTCCGCCGCCACCGTTCCTGACGTCCGGAGACGGCGGGCACGCGGGGTGGCTCCTGAACGCTGCGGGAACGCTGCGGGTTTCGCCGGAGCGCGTGGAGCACCAGCCTGGTGGGCGGAGGCGTCCGCTTCCCGTACCCGAGGAGCGCACGGTGAACGACCGTGACCGGCGGTCCGGCCGCGGACCGCGACCGCACTGGATCTTCGGCGACCAGCTCGGCCCGCACTTCACCGAGCCCGGCGAGGGCGGGCCCGACCCGGACGCCCCGGTGGTGATCGTGGAGGCGCGCTCGGTGTTCCGCCGCCGGCGCTTCCACCGGGCGAAGGCGCACCTGGTGCTGTCGGCGATGCGCCACCGGGCGGCCGAGCTCGGCGACCGGGCCTGCTACGTCCGCGCCGAGACCTACCGGGAGGGCCTGCGGCAGGCCGTCGGCCGGTCCGGGGTCACCGTGTGCCACCCGACCTCGCGGGCCGCGCTCGGCCTGGTCACGGCGCTGCCGCAGGCCGAGGTGCTGGAGCCGCGCGGTTTCCTGGTGCCGTTCGCCGACTTCCGGCGCTGGGCCGACGGCCTCGGCGGGAAGCGGCTGCTGCTGGAGGACTTCTACCGGCGGGTCCGGCGCGCCGAGCACCTGCTGCTGGAACCAGACGGGGAGCCGGTCGGCGGCCGCTGGAACCTCGACCGGGACAACCGCGAGCCGCCGCCGCGCGGCGCGAGCGCGCTGCCCGTCCCGCCGCCCTGGTGGCCGGAGGAGGACGGGATCGACGAGGAGGTCCGGGCCGACCTCGACCGGTGGGAGCGTTCGGGTGAGGTCCGCTTCCTCGGCCGTGACGGCCCGCGCCGGTTCGCCGCCACCCGCGAGGAGGCGGTCCGCGCGCTGGAGCACTTCTGCACCGCCCGGCTGCCCCGGTTCGGGCAGTGGGAGGACGCGATGCTGCACGACGACCCGTGGATGGCGCACAGCCTGCTCTCGGTCCCCCTCAACCTGGGCCTGCTCGACCCCGGGGAGTGCGCCCGCCGGGCGGAGGCCGCGTACCGGCGGGGCGGTGCGCCGCTCAACAGCGTCGAGGGCTTCGTGCGGCAGGTCGCCGGCTGGCGCGAGTACGTCTGGCAGCTGTACTGGTACCTCGGCGAGGACCACCGCCGCCGCAACGAACTGGGCCACCGCACCGCGCTGCCCGACTGGTTCGCCGAACTGGACGCGGACGCGGTGCGCGCCCGCTGCCTGTCCCGGACCCTCGCCGAGGTTCGGGACACCGGCTGGGTGCACCACATCCCGCGGCTGATGGTGCTCGGCAACTGGGCGCTCCAGCACGGCTGGGACCCGGCCGCGCTCACCGACTGGTTCCACCGTTCCTTCGTGGACGGCTACGACTGGGTGATGGTCCCCAACGTCGTCGGCATGTCGCAGTACGCCGACGGCGGCGCCGTCACCACCAAGCCGTACGCGGCGGGCGGCGCCTACCTGCACCGGATGAGCGACTTCTGCGGGCCGTGCCGCTACCGGCCGACCGAACGGCTCGGCGACCGGGCCTGCCCGTTCACCACCGGCTACTGGGCCTTCGTCCACCGGCACCGCGAGCTGCTCGCCGCCAACCACCGCACCGCCCGCGCCGCCGCGGGCCTCGACCGGCTCTCCGGCCTGGACGAGGTGCTCGCCGCCGAGGCGGGCCGCGGCTCCGCGGCGCCCTGACCCCGGCCGGCCCGCGCGGGCGGGCCTTCCGGGCGGGGCGGCGGCCCGGGTTGACGTCCCGTCAGGTTCCGTCCTGTCACCCCGCCGTCGTCGCGACCGTCGTCGGCTGCGCCGCGGTGCGGCCGTGCTCGGTGCCCGCCATCGCCCGGCGCACCAGCGGCCGCAGCGCCCGCGACTGGAGCGCCCGCATGGCCAGCGCGTTGGCCCGGATGCCCAGCGCCGTCCTCGGCGCCACGGACGCGACCCGGCCGGGCGGCAGCTGCTGGGCCGAGGCGACCCTCGGGCGCATCGCCTGCTCGAAGGCGGCCAGCGCGGCGGGCAGCCGCCCGGGGTCGGCCAGCACGTCGGCCGCGTCCAGTGCGGCGGCCAGTTCGGCGGCGCCGCGCAGCGCCAGGGCGGTGCCCAGGCCGCTGAGCGGGCTCGCGCACCAGGCGCTGTCGCCGAGCAGCACCACCCGGCCGTCCCGCCAGCTCGGCATCCGGATCTGGTCGAAGGTGTCCAGCGCGAAGTCCTCGGCCTGCCGCGCGGCGGCCAGGAACTCCGCGGCGCGCCAGCCGACGTCGGCGAAGGTGCGGTCCAGCAGGGCGAGCCGGGCCTCCCGGTCGTGCCGGGGCGGCAGCGTGTCGGCGGCGAAGGTCAGCCCGACCTCCTGCTCCCCCGCCCGGCCCGGCCGGGCCTCCACGCTGCGTCGGCCGGGCGCGTTGTGGATCAGGAACCAGCCGTCCAGGGCCGGCGTGCCGGGCCGTTCGGCGAGGGTGAACCAGGCGTGCGCCAGCCCGAGCGGCTTGCGGTAGCGCTCCTCCGGTCCGAACCGCAGCGCGCGGACCCGGGAGTGCGCACCGTCGGCACCGACCACCAGGTCGAACTCCTCCGCGTCGCCGCTGCGGAACCGGGCGAGGACGCCGCCGGGGGTGTCCTCCAGCGCCTCGACCGTCTCGCCGAACCGGTGGGTGACGCCGGGGCCGGCCGCCCGGTGGACGATCCGCGCCAGGTCGGTCCGGAGGAGTTCCTCCGTGGAGACGTAGCCGCGTCCGTCGAAGGCGGTGACCGGCATCTCGGCCAGCCGCCGCTCCCCCGCGTCGATCCACGCCGCCCCGGCCTGCGGCACCAGGCACTGCAACGCGGCCGGGAGCAGTCCGAGCCGGTCCAGCACCTCCCGGCTGTCGCCGCGCAGGTCGACGGTCTGCCCGCCGGGCCGAGTCCGCCGACGGCACGGTGGAGATCGCCGAGGTGGCGGCCCGCTCCGGCGTGCACGTGGCCACCATCTACCGCCGTTGGCGGACCGCCGACGGCCTGATCATCGACACCGTCGTGGAGGAGCTGGGCCGCCGCTCGCCGCTGCCCGCGACCGGCGACCTGCGGGCCGACCTGCTCACCTGGACCGGCAGGCTGCTCGCCGATGTGCGGGAGCCGGGCCACCTGGCCTTCTTCCGCGCCATGCTGCGCGCCGGCGGCCAGGGCGAGCACGGCCTGGACTTCGCCGAACCCCGGATCCGCCAGCTCCAGGCCACCCTGGACGCCAGCGGCACCACCGTGCTCACCTGGGCCGACGTCTTCGAGCTGATCCTCAGCCCCGCCTACGTGCGCGCCCTGCTCGCCTTCCCGATGGACCCCCGACCGACGCCGCCCGCCTGGTCGACAACGTCATGGCGGTCCGCGCGGCCCGGGAACGGCCGCGGCCCTGACCCCGCGCGCCGGCCCGGAACGGCGGGCGAACCGGCTGCCCGCGCCGACCGGCCCGCTCGGGCTGACGCTGCGCCTGTACGCGCCCCGTCCGGAGGCGTCGACGGCCGGTGGACCCCGCCGCCCGTCCGCCGGGTGAAGTAGCTCCCCGGGGTAAGCGGCTCGCGCTCCCGTCCGCCGTGGTCAGACCCGGCGGGCGGGAGCGCGTCGTTCGGTCGGCACCGGCCCGGGGGCTCAGTCCGGGCCGACGGGCTGGGTCCAGGTGAGGGCGAGCAGGGCCGCGTCGTCGTGGGTGCCGCCGTCGGCGTAGCCGAGGGCGTCCTGCTGGAGCCGGTCGAGCAGGGCTTCAGGGTCGGTGGGGCCGGGCCGGCTGCGCAGCAGGGCGGCGAGGCGGACGCCGAGGGGGTAGAACTCGCCGGCGGCGTCCCGGGCCTCGGCGATGCCGTCGGTGTAGAGCAGGACGGTGTCGCCGGGGTGGAGCTGGGTGTCGGTGGTGGCGGCGACCGGATCGGCGGCCGGCGGCAGGTCGGCGAGGCCGAGCGGCAGGCCCAGCGGCGCCGGGACGTCGCGCACCTCGCCGTCGCGCAGCAGCAGCGGCGGCGGGTGGCCGCAGGACAGGGTGCGCATCCGGCCGTCGGGGGTGATCTCGACCAGCAGTGCGGTGACGAAGCCCTCGGCGTCGGTGAGGTAGCGGCGCAGGCTGGCTTCCAGGCGTTGGGCGAGGCCGCCGAGAGTGGGGTGGTCGAGGACGGTCTCGTGGAAGCAGCCGAGGACGACCGCGCCGGTGGCCACCGCTTCGAGGCCCTTGCCGCGGACGTCGCCGATCAGCAGGCGCAGGCCGAACGCGGTGTCGGCGACGGCGTACAGGTCGCCGCCGATCCGGGCGAACTGGGCGGCGGCGCGGTAGCTGGCGGCGATCCGGTACGGGCCGACCTGGGGTGGCGGCGGCCGGAGCAGGGCGCGCTGCGCGGTCTCGGCGACGGAGATCACCTCCATCAGTCGGGCCGCTTCGCGGCGGCGGCGGCTCTCCGCGAAGGACGCCACGGCGGCGATGGCGGCGGACGCGGCGCTGGTCCCGATCGCGGCGCCGAGCCGTCCGGGCTCCAGCGGCAGGAACAGCCAGCGGGTTCCGACCGCCAGCGCGGCGGCGGCGAGCACCACCGGGGTGCGGAAGGCCAGCGCGACGACCGCGGGGATGGTGACCAGCAGGGACGGGGCGTGCGAGGGCTGGGAGGCGCCGAACTCCAGGCCGAGCACGAGGCCGTAGACCACGACCGCGACCACCAGGGCCACGGTGCGGGTGGCCAGCGGCGCGGCGGCCGCCCGCCTGACAGCTTCCGTCGGCATGTGCTGTCCTCCGTGTGCCGCCGTCCTCCGCGCGTCGTGGGCCCGCCCCGCCGGGCGGCGGTTCCCGGAACGGATCGATCTCCCCAGTCTCTCCGCTCGCGCCGCCGGTCGCCCGCCGTCCGCCCGGCTGGCGGGCGGACGGCTGGCGGGCGGACGGCGGGCGACCGGCGGCCGGGGTTCAGGCGAAGAAGGCCCGCAGGTCGGCGACGACGTCCTCGGGGACCTCCAGGGCGGCGAAGTGTCCGCCGCGCGGGACCTCCGACCAGTGGTCGATGCCGGTGTTGTCGCGTTCCGCCAGCGTGCGGAGGGTCTGGAAGTCGTCCTTGAAGACGGCCACGCCGATCCGGCCGGTGCTGACCCGGGGTTCGGCGCCGGAGTGCTGCTCCTCGTAGTGGTAGCGGGCGGCGGTGCCGTAGGTGTTGGTCAGCCAGTAGAGGGTGGCCTGCGCGAGGACCTGCTCGGGCCGGACCAGGCTGGTGCCGTTGCCGAAGCTCTCGAACAGTTCGCTGTAGGCGAGGACGGCCACCGGGGAGTCGGCCAGGCCGGCCGCGACGGTCTGCGGGCGGGTGCCGTTCATCTGGTTGTAGCCGCCGACCGACCGGAACCACTGCATGTGCTCCAGCGCCGCGTACTCCTTCGGGCCGAAGCCCTCGAACTCGGCGGGGTCGCCCGACGGGAAGGAGAACAGCTGCAGCACGTGGGCGCCGCGGAAGCCGTCCGGGTTCGCGAGGGCCAGTTCGCGGCCGATCATCGCTCCGCCGTCGCTGCCGTGGATGCCGTAGGAGTCGTAGCCGAGGCGGCGCATCAGCTCGTCGTAGGCGGCCGCGACGCGTCCCATCGTCCAGCCGGTGTCGACGACGGGGGTGGACCAGCCGAAGCCGGGCATCGACGGGACGACCAGGTGGAAGGCCTGGTCGGCGGTGCCGCCGTGGGCCTCCGGGTCGACCAGCGGCTCGATCATGTCGAGGAAGTCGAGCTGTGAGCCGGGGTAGGTGTGCGCGAGCAACAGCGGGGTGGCGTCGGCGTGCCGGGAGCGGATGTGCAGGAAGTGGATGCGCTGGCCGTCGATCTCGGTGACGAAGCCGTCGTGGCGGTTGAGGCGCTTCTCGACGGCCCGCCAGTCGAAGTCCTTCCAGCGCGCGACCATGTCCCGCAGGTAGGACTCGGGGGTGCCGTACTCCCAGGAGTCGCCGGGCACGGCGGGGGCGAAGCGGGTGCGGTCGAGGCGGGCGCGGAGGTCGTCGAGGTCGCACTGCGGGACGTCGACGACGAAGGGGGTGAGCTGCGCGTTCATGGCGGTGACCGGCCTTTCGGGGCTCGCTGCGGGGTTCCCGGTGAGGGGCTCTCCCTTGACGTCTCCGACTCTAGGAGCCATTGAGGAACGGTTCTTTCCTGTTTAATCGGTGTCGTGAAGAGAACCTCCGGCCGCATCCTCGAACTGCTCGGCCTGTTCCAGGCCCGCGTCGAGTGGACCGCCCCCGAGCTCGCCGAGCGCCTGGAGGTGACCGTGCGGACGGTGCGCAACGACGTCGCCCGGCTGCGCGAGCTGGGCTATCCGGTGCACGGGGTGCGCGGCCGGGCGGGGCACTACCGGCTGGGTGTCGGCGCCAAGCTGCCGCCGCTGCTGCTGGACGACGAGGAGGCGGTGGCCGTCGCGGTCGGGCTGCGGACGGTCACCGGGGTGGCGGGTTTCGAGGAGAGCGGCGCCCGCGCGCTGACCAAGCTGGAGCACGTCCTGCCGGACCGGCTGCGCCGGCTGCTCGCGGCGGTGCGCGAGACCACCGCGGCGGGACCGGTCAACACCGACTCCAACGTCGAGGATCCGGTGGTCCGGCCGGGGGTGCTGACCGAGATCGCGGCGGCGATCCGCGACCGCCGCGGGCTGCGCGCCTTCTACCGGGACGGGCAGCGGGTGGAGTTCGAGCCGTACCGGCTGGTCGCCTGGCAGCGCCGCTGGTTCGTGGTGGGCCGCGACCCGGGGACGGGTGACTGGGCGCCGTACCGGGTGGACTGGTTGACGCTGCGTCTGCCCGGGGGGCGCGGTTTCGCGCCGGCGGAGCCGCCGGGCGACCTCACCGATCTCGTGGTCCGCGAGGTCGCCCGGACGGGGTGGGCGGTGCACGCCCGGCTGGCGATCGAGGCGCCGGCCGAGGAGGTGCTGGCCCGGATCAATCCGACCGTCGGCGTGGTCGAGCCCCGTCCGGACGGGCGGTCGGTGCTGGTCACCGGCGGCGACAGCCTGGAGGTCGTCGCGGTCTGGATCGGCATGCTGGGCCTGGACTTCAGCGTCGAGTCGCCACCTGAACTGACCGCGCACCTGCGGGTGCTGGCGGAGCGTTACGCGGCCGCGGCCGGGCTCTGAGCGGCGGGCGTCGACCGACGAAGGGCGGGCGTCAGGCGTCGGCCCGCAGGCCGCGGAGCAGCAGGTCGATCAGGCGGCGCGGGTCGTAGCGGGGGTCGCTGTCGCCGCCGAGGCACAGGTTGCCGATGCCGCGCATCAGTTCGTAGGCCCGGGTGCCCGGCCGGATCTCGCCGGCGCCGGCGGCGGCGTCGAGCAGGTCGGTGCAGACCGGGACCAGGCGGTCGAGGAAGTAGGTGTGCAGGGCGTCGAAGCCGGTGTCCGCCGCCTGGGTGCTGGCGAGTCCGTGCTTGGTGGCGAGGAAGTCCACGAACAGGTCGATCCACTGGCGCAGGGCGGCCAGCGGGGAGTCGGCGGCGGCCAGCAGGGCGGGGCCGGCTTCGGCGCAGGCTTCGACCTGGTGGCGGTAGACGGCGACGACCAGGTCCGCCCGGGTCGGGAAGTGGCGGTACATGGTGCCGACGCCGACGCCCGCCCGGGCGGCGATCTCGCGGATCGGCGCGTCGATGCCGGAGGCGGCGAACACCTCGGCGGCGGCGCTCAGCAGGGTCTGCTGGTTGCGCACCGCGTCGGCCCGCTTGGTGCGGCCCTGGCTCTGCGCGGACTGGCCTGCTGCGGTCACCGCGATCTCCGTCCGGACGGTCGTTGACTAAACGGAACATCGTTCCGTATCGTCGTAGGTGGAACAAGGTTCCGCTTCGTTCTCCGAGCTTAGCCGAAGCGGCGGCCTTCCCTCCACCGTGCCCCGATCCCCTCCAGGAGGAACCGCCATGCAGTACCGCACCATGGGCCGCACCGGCGTGCAGGTCAGCACCCTCGCACTCGGCGCGATGAACTTCGGCAGCATCGGCCGGACCACCCAGGCGGAGGCCACCGCCCTGGTCGACGCCGCGCTCGACGCGGGAATCAACCTGATCGACACCGCCGACATGTACGGCGCGGGCGAGTCGGAGGAGATGGTCGGCAAGGCGATCGCCGGCCGCCGCGCGGACCTCGTGCTCGCCACCAAGGCCGGGATGCCGATGGGCGAGGAGCGCAACCACCGCGGCGGCTCGCGCCGCTGGCTGGTCACCGCGCTGGAGGACAGCCTGCGCCGCCTCGGCGTCGACCACGTCGACCTGTACCAGATCCACCGCTGGGACCCGGCCACCGGTGACGAGGAGACCCTTTCCGCCCTGACGGACCTTCAGCGCGCCGGGAAGATCCGCTGCTTCGGCTCCTCCACGTTCCCCGCGTACCGCATCGTGCAGGCCCAGTGGACCGCCCGCGAGCTGCGGCTGGGCCGCTACACCACCGAGCAGCCCAGCTACTCGATCCTGCAGCGCGGGATCGAGGCCGACGTCCTGCCGGTGGCCGAGGAGTACGGGCTCGGCGTGCTGGCGTGGAGCCCACTGGCCTCGGGCTGGCTGTCCGGCGCGGTCCGCGCGGGGCAGGAGATCACCACCCACCGCTCCGTCGTGATGCCGCAGCGCTTCGACCCGGCCCACCCCGCCAACCGGGCCAGGCTGGAGGCCGTCGAGCGGCTGGCCGAGGTCGCCGACGGGGCCGGGCTGACGATGATCCAGCTCGCCCTGGGCTTCGTCACCGCGCACCCCGCCGTGACGGCCGCGCTGATCGGCCCGCGCACCCTCGACCACCTGCACGCCCAGCTGGCCGCCGCCGACACGGTGCTCCCGGCCGACGTCCTGGACGCGGTCGACGCGATCGTCGCCCCCGGCCTCGACCTGGCGCCGCACGAGAAGCACGACACCCCGCCGGCGCTGCTCGACCCGAGCCTGCGCCGCCGCTGAGCCGCCGTCGACGGCCCACGGGCCGAGCAGCTGGGCGTGGCCCGTCCGGCATCCGCCGGACGGGCCACGCCCTCTTGCACTACGGGTAGTTGACGACGTTGACCGGGACGGTTCCGCTCGGGGTGACCCCGCCGGTGTCGTTGATCACGTGGGAGATGGTGCCCACGTAGCCGAGCGAGACGGTGAGCAGGTCGTGGAACTTCACGCCCGCCGTGTTCGGGACCTCGAACGAGTGGTAGGCGTTCACCGCCGGGTTGACGTTGAAGTAGCAGTAGCTGCCCAGCCCCCAGGCCTCGTGGCTGGTGACTCCGGCGCCCACCTTGTAGGCGGCGTAGCCGTTGAGGCCGTTCGGCCCGATCCAGGCGGCCTGGTTGGGCACGTCGTAGGGCATCTCGTTCTGGAAGAAGATGGTCCGGCCGTTCTGGCCGTTCCAGGTGACCTCGTACTTCTGGTAGTGCTCGACGAACAGGCCGGTGGCGAGCACGTTGTTGCCGTTGACGATCAGTCCGTTGTCGGCGGTGTTGACCGTCCAGCCGAAGGTGCCGGCGGTGCCGTGGTCGGCGCGCCAGGCCCAGATGTGGTCGATGACCGTGTCGTTGCTGTTGACGATCAGGCTGGCGGTGGCCTTGCCGGCGACCTCGCCGCCGATCCGGAAGAACACGTCCTGGATGGTGGTCGGGTTGGCGGCGTGGCCGGCCGAGGCGCCGGTGGGGCCGACGGTCAGCAGGGCGGCCGAGTTGGTGGTGCCGGCGTCGAACAGCAGGCCCTTCAGCCGGACCCCGTCGACGTCGGCGACCTGCATCGCGTTGACGCCGTTGTCGGGGACGAAGGTGGGGTAACCGATGCCGAGCACCACGGTGTTGGCCTTGGTCACGTTCAGGGTCTGGTTGAGGTGGTAGACCCCGGGGGTGACGAACAGGTTGCAGCCCTGGGAGAGCGCGTTGTTGATGGTCGCGGCGGTGTCGCCGGCCTTGACCACGTAGAACTGGCTCATCGGGACGGAGGTGCCGGGGGTGCTGCCGGCCGCCCAGCTGGGGCCGGAGGCGTTGGTGCGCAGCGCGGGCTCGAAGACCCGGTACTTGCCGGAGCCGTCGACGTACAGGTAGGGCACGTCACGGGAGACGGGGGTGGTGGCCAGGGTGGTCTCGGGCGGGCTCGGGAAGGTGTTGGCGGGGGCGCCTGAGGTTCCGGAGAAGACCATGTTCCACACGCCGCCGGCCCAGCTGCCGAGGGCGCTGTCGCGGGTGTACCACTGCTGCTGGGAGGAGGACGCGGCCTGGCCGCTGACCTTGGTGTCGGCGATGTAGCCGCCGCTGGCCCAGCCGTAACTGGCCGGGTAGAGCGCGAGGTTGCCGTGCACGTCGATCCGGCGGAACGGCGCGGCCTGGGCGACGGCCCAGCGGTTGGTGCCGCTGGAGGGGTTGATCGCCAGGTTCTCGGCGGAGCGCCAGAAGTTCTGGGTCGCGTTGCCCGCGTCGGAGGCGTTGAAGGCGTCCACGGTGACGTCGCCGTTGATGGTCACGTCGTCGGGGTTCTGGCCGAGGCCGGCCACCGAGGTGTAGAAGCCGACGTTGGCCTGGACGTTGTAGCTGCCGGGCTTGAACAGGTCGGCGACCCGGTTCTCGGAGAACTGCGCGGTCTGGGTGTCCTTCATGGTGGCGAACTGGGCGTCCAGTTGGGCCTGGATGGTGGCGCTGGACATGCTCGGGTCGTAGATGTGGACGTTCGGCCCGAAGTTGGGGGTGTCGGACTGGGTCGGACACGTCCGCCGGTGCTGCCGATGGTGTAGGTCGCGCTGGCCACGGCCGAGTTGGTCAGGCCGGACTTGATGCCGATCGCCTTGACGGTGGTGGTGCTGCTGACCGTGATCGCCGTGCTGTAGAGCGCCGAGGAGGCGGTGGGGGTGGAGCCGTCGGTGGTGTACCGGATGCTCGCCCCGGCGGTGGCGTCGGACAGCGTCACCGACTGGGCGGTGGTGTAACTGCCGCCCGCCGGGCTGAAGGTGGGCGCGGCGACGGCGCCGCCGGTGCTGCCATGGTGAAGCTGAAGTGCGGGGTGTCGTACTGCGGGCCGCTCTTCTCGTACGTGAACCAGTACTCCACGGTGTTGCCGGAGCTGAGCGAACTGACGGTCTGGGTCCAGACGCCGGCGTTGTTGGCCATCCGGAAGTTCTGCTGGTTCGCCCCGTTGACCAGGTAGTGGACGTCCACGTACAGCGCGGCCGTGGTCGGGGTGAAGCTGATCTGCAGCTGGGAGGAGTTGAGCTGGGTGGCGCTCTGCGTGTAGTCGGTCGCGGCGGCGGCCGGGCCGGCCAGGTTGAACAGCGCGGCGAGGGTGAGGGCGAGGGCGGCGAGCAGGGCCGCCGTCCTGCGGCGCGGCCGGCGTGGGTGGGGGTGCGGAAGGGTGGGGGTGGTCCTTCGCATGGGAGTCCTCTCGCCCGGGTTCGCCAAATGAACACCGAGCCGAAGCGGTGGGTGGGGTTGGTGACGCCTTTCTACCGGTGGCACGGACCACTGAGAGCGCTCTCAGCCATCCTGTACGGCAGTGTTGAGGTCCTGATGAGTGACCGTCAAGTGGCGTGCACCGTTCACCTTTTGAAAGCGCACCGGCTCAGTTCAGGGCCGCGGCCTTGCGCAGCAGCACGGCCCGTTCCCGGGTGTTGCCGCACAGCCGGGCGGCCAGGTCGAGTTCGGCCCTGGCCTCCGCCGTGCGGCCCAGCCGGATCAGCAGTTCGCCCCGCACACCGGGCAGCAGGTGCGAGCCGGACAGGCGGCCGCTGGCGGCCAGGTCGTCGACCAGGTCGAGGGCCTGCTGCGGGTGCCCGGACATCGCGACGGCGACCGCCCGGTTGAGTTCGACCACCGGGGAGGGCGCCACCCGGCCGAGCGCCTCGTACAGCAGCACCACCTGTTCCCAGTCGGTCTGCGGCACGCCGGGCGCGGTCGCGTGGCAGGCGGCGATGGCGGCCTGCAGACCGTAGGGCCCGAGGCCGCGTCCGGCGGCGGAGGCCCGGGCGAGGGCGGCCAGGCCGCGGCGGATCGCGGAGCGGTCCCAGCGGCGCCGGTCCTGGTCCTCCAGCAGCACCGCCTCCCCGTCGGGCCCGGTGCGGGCGGGGAAGCGCGCGGCGGTGAGCTCGAACAGGGCGAGCAGCCCGTGCGCCTCCGGTTCGGCGGGCAGCAGCGCGGTCAGCATCCGGGCCAGCCGGACGGCCTCGTGGGCGAGGTCGGGCCGCAGCAGGTCGTCGCCGGCGGTCGCGGTGGAACCCTCGGTGAAGATCACGTACAGCACGCTCAGCACCGCGCCGAGCCGTTCCCGGCGCTCCTCGGGGGCCGGCAGTTCGAACGGGACCTGCGCCGCGGCGATCGTCTTCTTGCCGCGGGTGATCCGGGCCTGGACGGTGGGGACGGCGACCAGGAAGGCGCGGGCGATCTCCTCGCTGGACAGGCCGCCGACCACCCGCAGGGTGAGCGCCACCCGGGCCTCGGGCGAGAGCACGGGGTGGCAGGCGGTGAACATCAGCGCGAGGACGTCGTCCTCGATCCGGTCCGGGTCCCAGGGCAGCTGCTCCGGCCGTCCCGGCCCGGCGCCGGCGCCGGACTCGGCGCCGCCCTCGGCGAGTTGGCCGGCCAGCAGGGCGTAGCGCCGGTCGAGGGCGGCGCGCCGGCGGAAGGCGTCGATGGCCCGCCGCCGGGCGGTGGTCAGCAGCCAGCCGACCGGGTTGGCGGGCTCGCCTTCCCTGGTCCAGGCGACCAGGGCTTCGGCGAGGGCGTCCTGGGCGACGTCCTCGGCGAGCGCGAAGTCCCCGGTGTAGCGGGCGAGCGCGCCGACGATCCGGGCGGACTCGATGCGCCAGAGGGCGCCGACGGCCCGCCGCGCCGCTTCCGCGACGGGCGGGCCGCCGTCGGCGGTCGGCATCAGAGCTGACCGGTCCGCTCGCGCCACGCCCGCTCCTTGACGACCCATTCGTTGTCCTGCGGGAACTCGTCGATGCCGGGCACCCGCCGCACCTCGCACTTGGAGCCGGGCATCGCGGGGAGCCGCTTCGCCCACTCGATCGCCTCCTCCTTGGAGGCCACGTCGATCAGGTAGAAGCCGCCGAACAGTTCCTTGGTCTCACCGTACGGGCCGTCGGTGACCACCGGCGTCTCCCCGCTGAAGTCGACCACCACGCCGAGCGACGGGTCGTCCAGGCCCTCGGCGGCGACCAGCACGCCGGCCCGGATCAGCTCGTCGTTGAAGCGGCCGACCGTCTCCAGCATCTCCTCGAAGGGAGTCTCCATCATCTTCGTCAGCGTCTCGTCCGACGCCCGCATGATCAGCATGTACTTCGCCATGGCCGTTCTCCTCAGCTCCGGGGCCGCCTCTGGGGCCCTCTCTACCCCAGGTCGAACGGCGGCGGAGCGGATCGACACGAAGTCGCGAAAAACTCGTGGCGCCTTCCGGCGGGTGCACCGCCCCCGGATGGGTCTGCCCGGAGTGCCGCGCCGCAGAGCCGCCAGTTGACTGGGCGGACAGCGCGCGACCATGAGGGGAGTGACGGTGAATCCGCTCGACTGGTCGCTGCTGCACGGCGCGGTGCCGGTGCTGCTGCTGGTCGCGGGCTGGGTCTCGCTGCTCGGCCTGGCGGTCTCCGGCACTCCGCGCTGGTGGACCCGCCGGGTGCCGCTGGCGGTGCTGGTGGCGGCGGCGCTGACGGCGCTGATCGTGGTGGCGGTCGACCACTGGTGGCACCCGTTCCCGGAGGACCTGCCGAACGACGTGGTGCGGTGGATCGCGATCGCGCTGCTCGGGCTCTGCCTCGCGGCGGTCCGGCTGCCGGTGCTGCGCCGGCGTGGCCGCGTCCTGGCGCCGGTGGCGGCGGCGCTGGTGGTGTCGATGGCCGCGAGCGAGGTCAACCGGCACTACCAGGAGTACCCGACGCTGCGGGCGATGCTCGCGCCGCGGACGGACGCGCTGCCCACCGGGCGGACGGCGAACACGGTGGCGGTCCCGCCGGGCCGGACGCTGTCGGAGGTGTGGCGGCCGCCGTCCGGGCTGCCCGCGAAGGGCACGCTGTCCTCGGTGGCGGTCCCCGGCACGACGTCGGGCTTCCGCGCCCGGGACGGCTACGTCTACCTGCCGCCCGCGTACCGGGCCGATCCGCGGCCGCTGCTGCCGGTGGTGGTGCTGATGGCGGGTCAGCCCGGTTCGCCCGCGGACTGGGTGAACTCGGGCGGCGTCCAGCAGGTCCTGGACGACTTCGCGGCCGCGCACGGCGGGCTGGCGCCGGTGGTGGTGATGGTCGACCCGCTCGGCTCGGAGCTGGGCAACACGCTCTGCATGGACTCCTCGCTGGGGAAGGTCCAGACGTACCTGGCGCAGGACGTGCCGGACTGGGTCCGCGCGCACCTGCAGACCGCCACCGACCGGCGGGCCCGGTCGATCGGCGGGATCTCCTTCGGCGGCACCTGCTCGCTGCAGCTGGCCGTCAACGCCCCCCAGGTGTACGGCTCGTTCGCCGACCTCTCGGGCCAGTCCGAACCGACCCTGGGCAGTCACGACGAGACGGTGAAGGAGGCGTTCGGCGGCGACGAGTCGGCGTTCGACGCCGTCGACCCGGCGCACCTGATGGCCCGTCGGACGTTCCCGGACACCGCGGGGCTGTTCATGGTCGGCTCCGCCGACGGCGAGTTCGAGCCGCAGCAACGCCAGATGTACGCGGCCGCGACGGCGGCGGGCATGCACACCGAGTTCCGGACGGTGCCCGGCGGGCACAACTGGTCGACTTTCCACGCCGAGATCACGGTCGCGGTGCCGTGGCTGGCCCGGCAGCAAGGACTGATCCGATGAGCCAGGCACAGACGACCGAGGCCGCCCCCCGCTCCCCCGGCCCGGCCCGCGGCTGGCGGCGCTGGCAGCTCGCGCTCGCCCCGCTCGGCGCGCAGCTGCGCTCCGCCCCGCTGACGCTGGCGTTGCTGGCCGCGCTCTGGGTGGTCGGCGCGGCCACCGGGTCGCTGGCCGACGGTCCCTCGCCGTCGCTGCTGGAGCAGGTCGGGGTGGGCCTGCCCACGCTGGAGGCGGGCCGCTGGTGGACTCCGGTCAGCTCGCTGCTGTGGTGTTCCGGTCTCGCGCCGTACCTGCTGCTGAGCCTGCTGCTGGTGCTGGTCGGCCCGTTCGCCGAGCGGCGACTGGGCTCCCCGCTGTCGGCCGCGGTGCTGGTGGCCGGCCAGGTCCTCGGCACCCTGCTGGGGACGGCCCTGGTGCGGCTCGGCGTGGCGGCGGACCTGGGCTGGACGCAGGACATCCAGGACCAGATCGCCGTCAGCCCGGGCGCCGGACTGGTCGCCCTCGCGGCCGTGCTGAGCTTCCGGCTGACCGCGCTCTGGCGCCGCCGGCTGCGGCTGCTGGTGGTGCTGGTCCCACTGGTGATGGCGCTGTACGTGGGCCACCTGCAGGGGGTGCAGCGGCTGGCGGGGGCGGTGTGCGGCCTGCTCGGCGGGGCGCTGCTGCACCGCCGGCCGCTGCGCCGCCCCCACCGGGCGTCGTTCACCGAGACCCGGGTGCTGGTCGCGCTGTGCGTGGCGGCGACGGCGCTCGGTCCGCTGATCGCCTCGCTGTACGACAACGCGATCGGGCCCTTCGACTCCTTCGCGGACCTGTACTTCTCGCACGGCCCGTCGGCGCAGGAGATCGCGGACGCCTGCGCCGGGTCGGCGCAGGCCTGCGCCCGGGCGCACTCGGTGGACCGGTTCTTCGACTCGCCGGGCCGGCTGATGGCCGCCCTGGTGCCGGCCCTGCTGCTGGTGCTCGGCGAGGGCCTGCGCCGCGGCCTGCGGCTGGCCCGGTGGCTCACCCAGGTCACCGAGCTGGCGTGGATCGCCGTGCTCTGCTGGCTGCTGGCGCTGAACTACCACGACTTCGCGGCGGACGGCGGCGCCGCCTACCTGTTCGAGCTGATCGGGGAGGCCCTGCTGCTGCCGGCCGCGATCGTGGTGCTGCTGGCCGTCACCCGCCGCTCCTTCGACCAGCGGCTGCCCCGCCGGGACGTGCGCCGCCTCGCCCTGGTGCTCGGCGGGGCACTGCTCGCCACCGGCGTCGCCTACGTCGGGATCGGCTGGCTGCTGCGCGACCAGTACGAGCCGCGGGCGACCCCGGGGCGGCTGTTCGCCGGGCTGCCCTCG
This sequence comes from Streptomyces sp. TLI_171, assembly GCF_003610255.1. Classification (GTDB taxonomy): domain Bacteria; phylum Actinomycetota; class Actinomycetes; order Streptomycetales; family Streptomycetaceae; genus Kitasatospora. The sequence continues at coordinate 131,680 of NZ_RAPS01000001.1, forward strand.
GAGCTGCTGCCGCCCGCGTACAACGACCTGCTGCCGGACTACCCGGTGGCGGTCGGCGCGGGTGCCCGGTTCCTGGAGAACTACCTGGGCGTGCTGTTCTGGCTGGTCGCGCTGGTCGCGCTGCTGCTGGCGTTCCGCCGGCCGGTGGTGCACGGCGACGCGGCGGACGCCGACCGGGCCCGGGCGCTGCTGACGGAGCACGGCGGCTCGACGCTGTCGTTCGTCTCCACCTGGGACGGCAACCACTACTGGTTCGACGAGCAGGGCCGCGCCGCCGTGCCGTACCGGGTGATCGCCACCGTGGCGCTGACCACCGGCGACCCGTTCGGCGAGCCCGCCGCCCGCCGCCGGGCGGTGGCCGGCTTCGCCGCGTACTGCGACGCGCGCGGCTGGACCCCGTGCTTCTACAGCTGCACCCCGGAGATCCGGGAGGCCGCCGAGGAGCTCGGTTGGCGGTCGCTGCAGGTGGCCGAGGACACCGTGGTGCCGCTGCCCGAGCTGGCGTTCACCGGAAAGAAGTGGCAGGACATCCGGACCTCGCTGAACAAGGCCGGCAAGGCCGGGATCACCGCCGAGTGGTGGACCTACCGGGACGCGCCGATCGCGGTCCGCGACCAGGTCCGGTCGATCTCCGAGGAGTGGGTCTCCGACAAGGGCCTGCCGGAGATGGGTTTCACCCTGGGCGGGCTGGACGAGCTGGCCGACCCGGCGGTGCGGATGCTGATCGCGGTCGACGGCGACCGGACGGTGCACGGCCTGACCAGCTGGATGCCGGTCTACGAGGCGGGCGAACCGGTCGGCTGGACGCTGGACTTCATGCGCCGCCGCACGGAGGGCTTCCGCGGCGTGATGGAGTTCCTGATCGCCTCGGCGGCGCTGGGCTTCAAGGAGGAGGGCGCCCGCTTCCTGTCGCTCTCCGGCGCGCCGCTGGCCCGCGCGGAGCGCGGCGAGCCGCCGACGGCGCTGCAGCGCCTGCTGGACTGGATGGGCGGGGTGCTGGAGCCGGTGTACGGCTTCCGCTCGCTGCTCGCGTTCAAGGCGAAGTTCCAGCCGGAGTACCGGCCGATGTACATGGTCTACCCGGATCCGGCGGCGCTCGCGGCCATCACCCGGGCGATCGGCAAGGCGTACCTGCCGCACCTGACACCCGCTCAGGGCGTCCGCCTGATGCGCAGGCTCTCGGCCTGAACCCGCGGCCGGGTGGCGGACCTGACGGCCCGTCACCCGGCGCGGGGCCCGGTCTACTGCTGGAGGTGCGCCTGCAGCAGGTTCGGGTCGGGCGGGGTGACGCCGAAGGACGCGCTGGTGACGAGGACCCGCTGGTCGGCGACGGCCACCGAGGTGGGGTTGGCCACTCCGTCCGCCGCGGTCAGCACGATCGAGGCGGCACCGTCGGCGTCGACGTACGCGACCCGGCTGGAGGCGTTCAGGGCGGCGAGCAGCGCGTCGTCCTTGAAGCTGGTGAAGTCGAAGTCGTCGATGCCGTCCAGCCCGCTGATCCTGGTCTCGACCGGCCCGGAGCTGCCGTCGGGGCAGATCGGGATGCGCAGCACGGTGCCCTTGTCGGTGTTCGACACCCAGATCGCGGCGTGGTGCTTCTTGATGCCGTTGGCGCCGATGAAGCCGGCCGGCTCCAGCGCCGGGCCGGACGCCCAGACGCCCGCCTCGCCGGTGCGGGTGTCCACCTGCCAGACCACGCCGCGCCCCGAGTCCGCGGCGTACAGCCGGCCCTTGTGCTCGTCCAGGGTGAGGCCGTTGACCAGCGTGTTCGGGATGCTGGCGAGCTGGCTGAGGGTGCCGTCGGGGGTCAGCCGCCAGACGCCGGCGAACGCGTCTCCGGTGGCGTAGCCGAGGTACAGCGTGCCGTCCTGGGCGCGGGCGATGCCGCTGACCGCCGGGAAGTGGACCACGGGCGCGTCGGGGTTGCCCGGCGCGGGCAGGGTGGCCAGCACGGTGTACGAGCCGTCCGGCCGGACCCTGGCGACCTGACGGGCCGCCAGGAACGTGACGTCGGCGTCGCCGTCGGGTTCCAGGGCGATGTTCTCGGCGAGCTGCCCGAGGGCCGGGTCGAAGTGCACCAGGACGTGCGGGTCGGCGAGCGGCGGCGCGACGGCGACGGCGGGACTGGCGGCGAGCACGGCCACGGCCAGGACGGCGCAGCCGGTGGCCGCGCCGAGGGAGCGGAAGCGGGACACGGGGATTTCCTCCGGGAAGCTGGAACGGGGAGCCTCCAGCTGAGCACGGAGAGTGCCGATCCACCCGGCGGCGACAGCCCGGCCCGGCGGGCCCGCCGGGCCGCTGCCGGGCGAGCCGGAGCAGATTCGCCGGGACGGTCGGCACCGGGCCGGAGCAACGCGGCGGCCGGCACACCACCTCGCGGCAGCCCCGGCCTGTGCCTCGCACGACCCGCGCCCACCGACGACCGGCCACCGTCGACCGCCCGCGCTCCCCCACGCCCGACCTGCCGGCCCCAGCGCCCGCCGGGACTGCCCGCCAGGCGCTCCCCCGCCTCCGACCGGCCCGTGCGTCCCCACCGTCGACCGCCCGCGCTCCCCCACCCCGACCCGCCGGCCCGAGCGCCCGAGCGGCCACCGCGACTGGCCGCCACGCGCTCGGCCGGCCGTCGCCCGCGGTTCCCGCGCCGGTTCCTGCCGCCCCGGGCGGATCGCATGTATGGGGTCGCGGGTTCCCGGGCAGCCGCCGGTCCATGGGCGTACACGTGGAGACGGAGCGCAAGTACGAGGGGGCCGCGCTGCCCCGGCGGCTCGACCGGGTGCCCGGGGTGACGGCGACCCGCAGGGCCGGGGCGCAGCACCTCGACGCCGCGTACTACGACACCGACGACCTGCGGCTGCTGCGCCGCGGCGTCACCTTGCGCCGGCGTACCGGCGGGCCCGACGCGGGCTGGCACCTCAAGCTGCCGGAGGGCGGCCCGGACACCCGCCGGGAGGTGCAGGTGCCGCTGGACGCGGCCGGGGACGCCGCGGTCCCGGCCGAACTGCTGCGGCACATTGCGGCGTTGACCCGCGGCGCCGGGATCCGGAAGGTCGCGCACCTGCGGACCCGCCGCTCGGAGCTGCTGCTGTGCGGCGCCGGCGGGCACACCCTCGCCCGGGTCACCGAGGACGAGGTGGCCGCGCAGGTCCTCGACGCCGGGCGGATCGCCGGGCCGGACCGCGGCGGCGCAGCCCCGGGCACCGGGCGCGAGGGCGGCGGGACCCGCACCGAGGTCTGCGCGTGGACCGAGTTCGAGGTCGAGCTGGAGCACGGCGAGCCGCCGCTGCTGGAGCGCCTGGAGGACGCCTTCGCCGAGGCCGACGCCGTCCGCTCCCGCTGGCCCTCGAAGCTCGCCCGCCTGCTGGGCACCCGGCCGGCGGTCGGGTCGACGGACGGGCGGGCGGCCCGGCGGACAGCCGGTGCGCTGGTCACCGGCGCGCTCCGGACCGAGTTCGACGAGCTGGTGCGGCTGGACGCGGCCGTGCGGGAGGGCCAGGAGGACGCGGTGCACCGCATGCGGGTCCGGGCCCGGCGCCTGCGGAGCCTGCTCAAGGCGCACCGGAAGCTGTTCGAGCCCGGGCCCGCCGAGGCGCTCGCGACCGAGCTGCGGTGGCTCGGCCGGCTCCTGGGCCGCGCCCGCGACCCGGAGGCGCTCGGCGAGGTGCTGGTCGCCGAGCTCGACGCGCTGCCCGCCGAGCTGGACCGCGCCGCCCTGCGCGGGCGGCTCACCGAACGCTGCGCGCACGCCTACCGGCACGCCTGGCAACAGGTGGTCGCCGAGCTCGACGGCGACCGCTACTTCGCCCTGCTGGACGCCCTCGACGCCTTCGTCGACGACCCGCCGCTGCGCCGGAGGGCCGGCCGGAAGGCCCGCGGCTACCTGTCGGACGTGCTCCGGCACGAGCAGCGGCGGACGGCGCGGCGGCTGCGCCGGGCCCTGCGCACCCGCCCGGGGCCGCGACGGGACCGGGCCCTGCACAGCGCGCGGAAGGCCGCCAAGCGGTCCCGCTACGCGGCCGAGCAGGCGGGGCCGTACCTCCGCGGTCGCGCGGCGAAGCGGACGGCGGCGTTCGCCGCCCGGTCGAAGAAGCTGCAGAAGGCGCTGGGCACGCACCAGGACAGCGTGGTGGCGCGCCGGGAGCTGGCCGCGGTCGACCGGTGGGCGGTCGGCGACCGCCAGGCCTTCCTCTGCGGCGTGCTGCACGAGCGCCTGGCCGCCACCGCCGCGGACGTGCAACGCGGACTGCCACGTCTGGGCCGCCGCGCCGGCCGGGGCCGCCTGACCCGCCTGCGCTGACCCCCGCCGCCCCCACGACACTCACCTCACCGCCCTCCCCTGCCCGCCGGCACGCCCACGGAGCCCGTCGGCCTACCCCGTATGCCCCGTCGGCACCCGGTCATGCCTTCGGTCCTGCCGTCACGCCCGCCGACGCCCGCCTCACCTGGCCGTGAGATTCGCAGATTCGCTCAACTGTCATCGGGCGAAGGCGACTTGGCGCTTCGCGCAGCAGCTCCGCGGTCGGGCGGATACTCGCCGCACGCGGAGCTGAGGTAGCCTCGCCCGGGGTCATCCGGCGGTGGCCACGGCAGAAGGATCGGTTGCCCGGCCTGACGGCGGGCGTGCTGGGAGGCGGAGCGTTCGATGGCTGGCTCGAGGACGTCGCGGGACCTGCACCCGGGTGCGGAGGCCGATCGGGCGGAGATCGGCGAGACCGAACTGCGGCTGCTGCTCGCGGGTCTCACCGCGGTGCGCGACGGTGACTTCAGCACCGAGTTGGCAGGTGACGCGGACGGGCTGCTGGGCGAGATCGCCACCGTGTTCAACGGCATGGTGGACCAGCTGTCGCGTTTCACGTCCGAAGTCACCCGGGTCGCCCGCGAGGTGGGCACGGAGGGGCAGTTGGGCGGCCAGGCCGTGGTGCCCGGGGTGTCCGGCTCCTGGGAGGACCTGACCGACTCGGTCAACGCGATGGCGGGCAACCTCACCACCCAGGTGCGCGACATCGCCCAGGTGGCGACCGCGGTGGCGAAGGGCGACCTGTCGCAGAAGATCACCGTCGATGCCCGGGGCGAGATCCTGGAGCTGAAGAACACCGTCAACACCATGGTGGACCAGCTGAGTTCGTTCGCCGGCGAGGTCACCCGAGTGGCCCGCGAGGTCGGCACCGAGGGCATCCTCGGCGGCCAGGCGGACGTGAAGGGCGTGTCCGGCACCTGGCGCGACCTGACCGACTCGGTGAACTCGATGGCGGGCAATCTGACCGGCCAGGTCCGCGCGATCGCCCAGGTGGCCACCGCGGTGGCCGACGGCGACCTGTCGCAGAAGATCACCGTCACGGCCCGCGGTGAGATCCTGGAGCTGAAGAACACCATCAACACCATGGTGGACCAGCTGAGTTCGTTCGCCGGCGAGGTCACCCGGGTGGCCCGCGAGGTCGGCACCGAGGGCCGCCTGGGCGGCCAGGCCGACGTGCGCGACGTGTCGGGGACGTGGCGCGACCTGACCGAGTCGGTCAACGTGATGGCGGACAACCTGACCGCGCAGGTCCGCGCGATCGCCCAGGTCACCACGGCCGTCGCCAAGGGCGACCTGACGCAGAAGATCAGGGTGGACGCGCGCGGCGAGATCCTGGAGCTGAAGGAGACCATCAACACGATGGTCGACCAGCTGTCGGCGTTCGCCGACGAGGTGACCCGGGTGGCCCGCGAGGTCGGCACCGCCGGCAACCTGGGCGGCCAGGCGACCGTCCGGGGCGTGTCCGGCACCTGGAAGGACCTCACCGACAACGTCAACGTGATGGCGTCCAACCTGACCGGCCAGGTCCGCTCGATCGCGCAGGTGGCCACCGCGGTCGCCCGCGGCGACCTCAGCCAGAAGATCACCGTCGAGGCGGAGGGCGAGGTCGCCGCCCTGGCCGGGGTGATCAACACGATGGTCGACACGCTGTCGGCGTTCGCCGACGAGGTGACCCGGGTGGCCCGCGAGGTCGGCACCGAGGGCATCCTCGGCGGCCAGGCCCGGGTGCCGAACGTGGCGGGCACCTGGAAGGACCTCACCGACAACGTCAACTTCATGGCGCACAACCTGACCTCGCAGGTCCGCAACATCGCGCAGGTGACCACCGCGGTCGCCAACGGCGACCTCACCCGCAAGATCGACGTGGACGCCCGCGGCGAGATCCTGGAGCTCAAGACCACCATCAACACCATGGTGGACCAGCTGAGTTCGTTCGCCGCGGAGGTCACCCGAGTGGCCCGCGAGGTCGGCAGCGAGGGGCGGCTCGGCGGCCAGGCCGAGGTGGAGGGCGTCTCCGGCACCTGGAAGCGGCTGACCGAGAACGTCAACGAGCTCGCCGGGAACCTGACCCGACAGGTCCGGGCGATCGCCGAGGTGACCAGCGCGGTCGCCGCGGGCGACCTGACCCGCTCGATCACGGTCGACGCGTCCGGCGAGGTCGCCGACCTGAAGGACAACATCAACGCCATGGTCGGCTCGCTGCGCGAGACCACCCGGGCCAACGAGGAGCAGGACTGGCTCAAGACCAACCTGGCCCGCTTCTCCGGCCTGCTGCAGGGTCAGCGCGACCTCGCCGTGGTCGCCGAGTCGATCATGGACGAGCTGACCCCGCTGGTGGGCGCCCAGGTCGGCGCCTTCTACCTGGCCGAGGAGACCGACGGCGGAACCGTGCTCCGGCTGATCGGCTCGTACGCGTTCCCGGACGGCGGGCGGCCGACCCGGTTCCGGCTGGGCGAGTCGTTCGTCGGGCAGGCGGCCCGCAGCCGCCGCACCATCGCGGTCGACACCCTGCCGGGCGGCTACCTGGCGGCGGCCTCGGGGCTCGGCCGGACCGAGGAGCTGTCGCTGCTGGTCGTGCCGATCGTGGTCGAGGACCTGGTGCTCGGCGTGATCGAGCTGGCCTCCGTTCGGCCCTACACGGCCGCGCACCGGGCGTTCCTGGACCAGCTGATGGAGACCATCGGCGTCAACCTCAACACCATCGTCGCCAATGCCCGGACGGACGAGCTGCTCGGCGAGTCCCAGCGGCTGACCGCCGAACTGCAGGCCCGCTCGCAGGAGTTGCAGGCCCGGCAGGAGGAGCTCCAGGCGTCCAACCTGGAGCTGGAGGACAAGGCCGCGCTGCTGGCCGCGCAGAACCGCGACATCGAGACCAAGAACCTGGAGATCGAGCAGGCCCGTCAGGAGCTGGAGGACCGGGCGCACCAGCTCTCGCTGGCCTCCAAGTACAAGTCGGAGTTCCTGGCCAACATGAGCCACGAACTGCGCACCCCGCTGAACAGCCTGCTCATCCTGGCGCAGCTGCTGGCCCAGAACCCGACCAGGAACCTGTCGGCGAAGCAGGTCGAGTACGCCGGCATCATCCACTCCGCCGGCTCGGACCTGCTGCAGCTGATCAACGACATCCTCGACCTGTCCAAGGTCGAGGCGGGGAAGATGGACCTCAACCCCGAGGCGGTGCCGCTGCAGAGCCTGCTGGAGTACGCCGAGGCCACCTTCAGGCCGCTGACCAGCCAGAAGAACCTGACGTTCACCGTCCGCACCGCGGCCGACGTGCCCGCCGAGCTGGTCACCGACGACTACCGGCTGCGCCAGGTGCTGCGGAACCTGCTCTCCAACGCGGTGAAGTTCACCGAGCGCGGCCAGGTCGAGCTGCGGATCGAGCTCGCGCAGGACGCGCAGCTCCCGGAGGGCGTCCACCGCGGCGGCCCGGTGCTGGCCTTCCAGGTCTCCGACACCGGCATCGGCATCGCGCCGCAGCACCTGGAGAGCGTCTTCGGCGCGTTCCAGCAGGCCGACGGCACCACCAGCCGCAAGTACGGCGGCACCGGGCTGGGCCTGTCGATCAGCCGCGAGATCGCCTACCTGCTCGGCGGCGCGATCACCGCGGACAGCGTGCTGGGCAGCGGCAGCACCTTCACCCTGTTCCTGCCGGTCGCCCGACCGGAGTACCTGGCGCTGGACGCGGGCCCGGGCGCGGGCCCGGCGCACGAGCAGCGGCCGCCGACGGTCGAACTTCCGCACCAGGCCGGCGAGGAGAACTCCGCGCCGCTCCAGCCGCGCCGGCTGCTGGTGGTGGAGGAGCGGCAGGGCGGCCTGCTGTCGCTGGTCGCCGAGAACGCCACCGCCGAGCTGGCCGGGCTGCCGGGGCACGGGGAGGTCCGGCGGCGGGTCGAGGTCGTCACGGCGGTCGGCACGGCGGAGGCCGCGACCGTGCTGGCCTCGAACCCGGCCCACTGCGTGGTGCTCGACCTGGACCTGCGCGACGGCGCCGCGCCGGCGCTGCTGCGGGACATGGGCCGCGACCCCGCCCTGCAGGCCGTCCCGGTGCTGGTGCACAGCAACCGCGGGACGCCGGGCGACACCGAGGAGCTGTACCGCGACGGCGGCCGGCCGCTGGAGGTGATCTCCAGCCTCGACGAGCTGCGCGAGCGCATCGCGCTCCACATGAGCGCCGACCGGCCCGGTGACGTGCCGCCGGCCCGCGGGAGCGCCCCGGACGGCTCCTGGGACGCCGGCGTGGACTCGGCGCTGAACGGCTGCCTGGTGCTGGTCGTCGACGACGACGACCGCAACCTGTACGCGATCACCGGGATCCTCGAGCTGCACGGCATGCGGGTGCTCCAGGCCGAGAACGGCCGCGCGGCGCTGGAGACGCTCGCCGCCAACCCGGACGTCGACGTCATCCTGATGGACGTGATGATGCCCGAGATGGACGGCTACACCGCGACCGCGGCGATCCGGGCCATGCCGGAGCACGCCGCGCTGCCGATCATCGCGGTCACCGCCAAGGCCATGGTCGGCGACCGGGAGAAGAGCCTCGGCTCCGGTGCCAGCGACTACGTCACCAAGCCGGTCGACGCGGGTGAGCTCATCAGCCGCATCAAGGCCCAGCTCGCCCGATAGCCGCCCGTCGGCCCTCGGCCGCCCAGCAGAACCACAGGAGTCCACGTCGTGCAGCACTCCCGGGAGCAGTTCCCCGACGGCGCAGCGCCGCCCGCTCCGGACCGCGCCGGTCTGGTCGGGGCCCAGCGCCGCGCCGAGGTCGGGCCGTCGGCGCCGCCGGCCACCGCGGAGCGGGGCGCCGTCGGCCGGCTCGCCGACACGGTGGCGCAGCTGCGCCGGCAGCTCGACGAGGCGCAGGCGCACGCCGCGGGCCGGTCGGTGGTGGAGATGGCGGTCGGCATCCTGGTGGAGCGGCTGCGCTGCGGGCCCACCGAGGCCGCCAAGCAGCTCCAGGTGCTGGCCGAGCAGGCCGGCAGCACGCCGTTGGAGCTGGCGGCCGACCTGGTCAACCGGGCCGCCGCGGACAAGATCTCCGAGGCCGCGCACGAGTTCGTCGCGCGGGCGGCGCAGCCGGTGTCCTCCGAGGTCGGGGTGCGGCTGCGCAACACCGAGGCCGACGCGCTGAGCGGCGGGGACGCGGGCGCGGCGGCCCGGGCGATGCTGGAGCACGCGCTGCGGCCGCTCGGCGCGGTCGCCGTGGCGATCTGGGCGGCGCACCCGGACCTGTCGTTGTCGCTGGCGGGCAGCGCGGGCTTCGCCGACGCGGAGGCGCGGCGCTGGCGGCACGTGCCGCCGGGGGTGGTCACGGTGGCCCGCCGGGCGCTGGACGAGCGCGCGCCGGTGGCGTACCGGACGCTCGCGGACGGCGCCGTGCCGACGGTCGGCGGGCACGAGGCGGGCGGGGGCCGGCTGGCGGTTCCCGCGGGTGTCGGCGGCCGGTTGATCGGCGTGCTGGAGGTCTGCTGGCGCGACGAGCTGCCCGAGCAGTCCCAGTCGCTGCAGCGCCAGTTCGAGGCGCTGGCCGAGCTGTGCGCCACCACCTTGGAGAGCTGGGACGCGGACACCGCGGTGGAGGGCCCGGTGGGCGGGCCGTTCAACGAGCTGGCCGAGCTCGTCGACGGGGTCCTCGATCCCTGCATGATCCTGGATCCCGTGGACGGGTTCCCGCCGCGCTTCGTGATCCGCCACGCCAATCCGGCGTTCGTGGACTTCGCGGGGCGTCCCACCAGCGCGATCGTCGGCGCCGGCCTGCTGGAGGCGTACCCGCTGGCGGCGCAGGGCGGGAACCTGCTGGAGGCGGTGGAGAACGTCCACGCCACCGGCGCCCCGTTCAAGGACCCGCGGATGCGGCTGACGGCGCTGGTCGACGGGGTGCCGCTGAGCACCGACGCGTACGTGTCGATCAACCGGCACCGCAACCACGTCATCGTGCTGTGGCGGCTGGCCGAGAGCACGTCGCAGATCGCCCGGCTGCTCCACCACGCCCAGCGGCTCGGCCGGATCGGCGGTTTCGAGGAGGACCTGGACTCCCGTCAGGTGGTGTGGAACGACACGCTGTTCGAACTGCACGGCCTGTCCCCCACCGCGCAGCCGGTTCCGCTGGACCGGTTGTCCGACCACGCCCATCCCGACGACCGGGAGGCCGTCCAGCGTTTCCTGCGCACCCTGCTGCACCACCGGCGTCCGGCGTCCACGGCCTTCCGCCTGCAGCGGGCGGACGGGGTGACGCGGCACATCCGGGTGGTCGCCGAGCCGGTCCACGACCGCCTGGACCGGCTCGGCACCGTCCGCGGCGCGTACCAGGACATCTCGGCGCAGCACTGGACCGAGGTCGCCCTCGCGGCCACCCGGGACCAGTTGGCGCAGACCGAGCAGCAGGTCGCCGAGCGGCACCGGCTGGTCCGCCAGTTGCAGCACGCCATCATGCCGCCCAGCGCGGGCCCGCGGACCTTGCACAACCTGGACGTCGCGGTGCGCTACCGGCCCGCGGAGAAGGACCACCTGGTGGGCGGGGACTGGTACGACGCGCTGCCGCTGCCCTCCGGGCAGGTGCTGGTGTGCGTCGGCGACGTCGCCGGTCACGGCATCGAGGCCGCGACCGGGATGGTCGCCCTGCGCAACGCGCTGCGCGGGCTCGCCGCCACCGGGGCGGGCCCCGCCCAACTGCTGGCCTGGTTGAACAGTGTGACGCACCATCTGACCGACAACGTGACGGCCACGGCGGTCTGCGGCCTGTACGACCCGGACCGCCGCCACCTGCGCTGGGCCCGGGCCGGTCACCTCCCGCCGGTGCTGCTGCGCGGCGGGGACGCGGAGTGCCTGCCGCAGGCCGACGGCATCCTGCTGGGGGTGCTCGACCAGGCCGACTACGAGGAGCGGGAGATCGCCCTGGAGCCGGGCGACCGGATCGTGATGTACACCGACGGGCTGATCGAGCGCCGCGACCAGGGGCTCCACGCCTCCCTCGCGGACCTGGTGGCGCTCTCCCGGTCCGCCTCCCGGCAGGGCGTGGTCGCGCTGGACGCGCACCTGGACCACCTGCTGCGTTTCAGCGGCGCCGACACCGACGACGACACCTGTCTGGTGGGCATGGAGGTCCGCTGACCGCCGCTGCTGCGCGTCAGCCCCGGCCGACGGCGCGGGCGTGGCTCTCGACCAGCTCGCGGGCCTGGGCGGCGGTCATCGGGCGGCCGAAGAGGTAGCCCTGGCCGAGCGGGCAGCCCATGGCGGCGAGCAGGTCGCGTTGGACGGTGGTCTCGATGCCTTCGGCGATGACGGTGACGCCGAGGGTGTCGGCGATCCGGGCGATGCCCTCGACCAGGGCGTGCTGCTGCGGGGAGTTGCCGAGCCCGTCGATGAAGGTCTTGTCGATCTTCAGGGTGGTGATCGGGAACTCGCGCAGGTAGGAGAGCGAGGAGTAGCCGGTGCCGAAGTCGTCGATGGCGATGCCGACGCCGAGCGAGGTGAGTTCCTGCATGTCGGAGCGGATCCGGTTGTCGCGGCGCATCAGCACGGACTCGGTGAGTTCGAGGACGAGCGCGGTCGGCGCGATCTTGGCGGTGCGCAGCACCTCGCGGACGGTGTCGACGAATCCGGCGTCGCGGAACTGCCGGGCGGAGACGTTGACGTTGACCCGCAGCGGCGGGCGGCCGGGGGCGGCGGGGTGCGCGGCGATCCACTTGCCGACCTCGTGGGTGGCCTGTTCGAGGACCCAGGCGCCGAGTTGGACGATCTGCCCGCTCTCCTCGGCGATCGAGATGAAGTCGTCGGGCAGGATCATGCCGTGCCGGTCGTGCGGCCAGCGGACGAGCGCCTCGAACCCGGCCAGGTTGCCGGTCTGCAGGCCGATGATCGGCTGGTAGTGCAGCCGGAACGCGGACTCGGTGAGCGCGTCGTCGAGGTTCTCGTACAGTTCGTGCCGCCGCACCAGCCTGGCCTGCAGCGCGGCCCGGTAGTGCCGCCGCTGCCGGCGGCCCGCGCCCTTGGCGGCGTACAGCGCCAGGTCGGCGTGGGTGAGCAGTTCGGTGGTGTCGGTGCTGTCCTCGGTGGTGGCGACGCCGATGCTGGCGGTGACCCTCGCGGCGCTGGAGCTGAGCGCGAACGGTTCGGTGAACAGGCCGAGCAGGCCGTCCGCGACGGCGTCCACGTCGGCCGGGGTGAGGGCGTTCTCGACCAGGACCGCGAACTCGTCGCCGCCCAGCCGGGCCGCGGTGTCGGAGCTGCGCAGCGCGCCGGAGATCCGGTGGGCGACGGCGAGCAGCAGTTCGTCGCCGACGGCGTGGCCCTGGGTGTCGTTGACGGCCTTGAAGTCGTCGAGGTCGATGAAGAGCACGCCGGTGACGGTGCCGCTGCGCTGGGCCCGCTCCAGCGCGTGAGCGGCCCGGTCCTGGAACAGCACCCGGTTGGCCAGGCCGGTCAGCGGGTCGTGGAACGCCAGGTGGGTCAGTTCGCGCTCCATCTGGCGCTGCTCGGTGACGTCGCGCAGGGTCAGCACCAGGCCCTCGACGGTGGGGTCGGCGCGCAGGTCGTTGAACCGGACCTCGGCCTCGATCGGGGTGCGGTCGTGCCGGGTCAGCCGCCAGTGCTCGCGGGGCTGGTCCTGTTCGGCGTCGCGCCCGGGCCCGCCGCGCATCCGGGCCAGCGTCCCGCTGACGGCGTGCCCGTCCTCGGGCCGGACCAGGTCGGTCATCGGGGTGCCGTCCAGCCGGGCGTGGCCGAGCACCCGGGCGGCGGAGGTGGAGGCGTACCGGATGGTGTCGTCGTCGTCGAGGATCAGGATCACGTCGCTGGCGCTCTGCACCAGGGTGCGGAAGTACAGCTCGCTGTTGCGGTGGTTGATCTCCTGGCTGAGCATCACGCGTTCGACGGCGAGCGCGGCCTGCGTGGCGAGGATCTCCAGCGGCCGGCGCAGGTCGGCGAGCTCCTGTTCGGTGCCGGTGGCGACCAGCACGCCGAGCAGCGGGTCGCCGGAGGGGCGTTCGGCGAGGGTGAGCGGGCACAGCAGGGCGTCCGGCATCGCGTGCGGGAGGCCGGGCACGGTCGGCGGGAGATCCGCGGTGGGCAGCAGCAGGGTGCTGTCCGGGGAGGCGAGGGCGAGCAGTTCGCCGGTCGGCCCGTGGGCCGTCGCGCCCTGTGCGGCCTGGCCGACCGGCCGCGCGTGCGGGGTGCGGGCGACGGCGAGGAAGGCCAGGTGGCCGGGGCGGTCGGCCATCAGGGCGGAGGCGGCGGTCTCGACGCCGGCGGCGATCTCGTCGACGGTGACGGCGGCGGTCAGCCGGGAGCCGGCCTCGCGCAGGGTGCGTTCGCGGACGGCGGCCCGCCGGTAGGCGGCGACCACGACGGCCAGCCGGGCCAGCACCAGCAGGTACAGCACGGCCGAGAACGCGCCGATCACGCCGGTGTTGGTGGTGTTCCCGCCGAGCGACTCGACCAGCAGGATGGCGGGCGCGATCAGCGCGGCGAGGGTGAGCAGCAGCAGCCGGCCGAAGCCGAGGCCGGGCTGCTGGGTGGGCAGCGGCTTGGTGAGTTCGACCATCGAGGGGTGCAGCGCCGCCGCGCCCCAGGCCGCGTAGAGGACGGCCCAGCCGAGGTCGACGGGCGTGCCGATGTGCCAGCTGCCGTGCAGTTGGATCAGGCCGTAGGCGGTGTCGGAGGCCAGGATGCCGACCGTGCCGACGGTCAGCAGTTGCAGCGACCGGCTGCTGCCGCCGCGCGGGGTGAGCAGCCGCAGCAGCAGGGCGAGGACGACGATGTCCCCGAGCGGGTAGGCGATCGACACGGCCCGGGAGAACCAGTCGATGTCGGGGTTCCGGGCGTACGGCAGGATCAGGTAGATCCAGGCCAGCAGGGCCAGGCTGATGGTGAGGATCAGCGCGTCGAGCAGCCCCGCCCAGTCCTGCCGGGCCTTGCGGCGGCGGATGAAGACCAGCGCGCCGGCCGCGTACAGCACGAACTCGGCGAGGTAGAAGACGTCGGCGACCGACGGGAACGGGTTGTCCAGGTGCAGGAACTGGGTCTGCACGACCTGGGTGACCTCGCCGGCCGTGAAGCTCACGTTCGCCAGCGCCAGCAGGTACCACGGCAGGGCGTGCGCCGGGCGGTTGAGCCGGACGCCGACGACGACGGCGGCGGCGCCGCTCAGGCCGATGCCGGTCCACCAGACGAGCCGCTGCGACGGGTTGGCGTAGTAGATGCCCGTGAGCAGCGCCATCCATAACAGGTAGTAGGCCATCAGCCGTTGTCGGCGGGGTGTCAAAGAGTCACCTCCTGCTTGTCCTGGGCTGGGACCGACGGCTTGTGACGGCCTTTCTCCACCATGGGTGCATATAGTCGAATAGCACAATTTTGCATGTCCTACCGGGACATACGCACGCGAGGTCAACCACGTGGTCGAACGAGCAGGCGGCATGAACGGGATCCCAGCACCGGCGGACCGGGGCCACTGGTCCGTGGTCCGGGACGACTCCGGCCGGCACGCGATCCACCCGGCGGCGGCGTCCTTACCCGCGGGCTGGCACCCGGTCTTCGGGCCCGCCGGACGGCCGGAGTGCCGGTCCTACGTGGACCGCGCCTGGCGGCCCGGCGAGCTGGGCCTGGCCGACGCTCCGCCCGGCGGGCAGCCGCGGAGCGGCCTCGCTCCGGTGCCCGCGGCCTTCCGGGAGCGCGCCGCACGGCACCCGGAGGCGCTCGCGGTCCTCGGCGAGGCGGGCTCGCTCTCGTACGGCGCGCTCGACCGCCGCAGCGACCTGCTGGCCGCCGCCCTGCGCGAGGCCGGTCTGCGCCCGGGCGACGCCGTACCGGTCTGCCTCCCCCGCGACACGGACCTGGTGGTGGCCTGGCTCGCGGTCCTCAAGGCGGGCGGCGGGCTGCTGCCGATGGACGTGTCCTGGCCCGCCGAGCGGCAGTCCCGGGTGCTCGCGCAGTGCGGCGCCGCGGTCGCCGTGGCCGCTCCGGACCCGGGCTGGCCGGGGGTGCGCATCCTCGGGCCGGACGCCCGCGGCGGGGCGCCGGGCGACGGGGGCCCGGCCACCGGCGGCCCGGACGGCCTCGCCTACCTCATCCACACCTCCGGCTCCAGCGGCGTCCCGAAGTGCGTGGCCGTCGCCCACGGCCCGCTGGCGTTCACCCTCGACCGGGTGGCCCGGGCGTACGGGCTGGGCCCCGGAGACCGGGTGCTGCAGCTGGGGGCGCTCGGCTTCGACACCGCGCTGGAGCAGGTCCTGGCCCCGCTCACGGCGGGCGCGGCCGTGGTGCTGGGCGGGGCCGACACCTGGGCGCCGACGGAGTTGCTGGACCGGATCGGCGAGCTGCACCTGACCGTCGCCGACCTCACCCCGGCGTACTGGCACCACCTGCTGGCGCAGGTGCCGCCGGGCGGACTGGGGCACGCGGGGCTCCGGCTGGTGGTGGTCGGCGGGGACGTCGTGCACGTCGACGACTGCCGGACCTTCCTGGAGCGGCTGCCGGACGTCCGGCTGCTGAACGCGTACGGGGTCAGCGAGGCGGCGATCACCTCCACCCTGTGCGAGGTCACCGCGGAGCTGCTGGGTGACGCCGCGGCCCTGGCGCCCGCGCCGATCGGGCGACCGCTGCCGGGCGTGCGGGTGCACCTGCTGGATCCGCTGCTGCGTCCGGTCCCGCCCGGCGGGAAGGGCGAGATCCACCTGGCCGGGCCGGGGCTGGCGCTCGGCTACTGGCGCGACGCCGCCGCCACCGCGGAGGCGTTCGTGCCCGACCCGTTCGCGGCGGAGCCGGGCGGGCGGATGTACCGCACCGGCGACGCCGGGCGGCTGCGACCGGACGGGGTGCTGGAGATCCTCGGCCGGCTGGACGAGCAGGTGAAGGTCGGCGGGTTCCGGGTCGACCCGACCGAGGTCGAGGCGGTGCTGACCGGGCATCCGGACGTCCGACTGGCCAAGGTGGTCGCGGACCGGACCGCGCCGGACGGCAGCGTCGCCCTCACCGCGTACTACACCACCGCCGATCCGGCGGCCTCGCGCGCGCCGGGCCGGATCGGGCTGATCCGGGCCCACCTCGCCCGGCACCTGCCCGCGTTCATGGTCCCCGCCGCGTTCGTGCCGCTGGCGACGATGCCGCTGACCGCCGCCGGGAAGATCGACCGCCGGGCGCTGCCGCGCCACCCGGCGCCGCACGGCGGCTCCCCCGCCGCGCCGCCGACGCCCGGCCCGGACGGCGGCGTGCCCACGGACGCCACCGAGCTCACGGTCGGTCGGCTGTGGGCGGAGCTGCTCGGCGTGGACCACGTAGAGCCGCTGGACGACTTCTTCGCGCTCGGCGGCACCTCGCTGCTGGCGATGGAGATGCTCGCCCGGGTCCGGCTGCTGGCCGACATCGACGTCACCCGGGTCCGCGGCCTGACCCGCGCGCTGCTCGGCGATCCGACGCTGCGGGCGTTCGCCGCCGCCGTCCGGGGGGCCCGCGGCGGCGCCGAGCCGGGCGGCGGCGCCCCGGACTGGGTCCGCGAGACGGAGGTGCGGTACCCGGTGCGCCACGGCGGCGGCTCCGCGCCGGACCGCACCGAACCCGCCGAGCTGCTGCTCACCGGCGCCACCGGGTTCTGCGGCGCCCACCTGCTGGAGACCCTGCTGGCCACCACGCGCGCCCGGATCCACTGCCTGGTCCGGGCCCCCGGCGACGCGGCAGCCGCCGAGCGGCTGCACGCGGCCCAGGAACGCTTCCTCGGCCACCGGCTGGACGACCCGCGGATCGTCCCGCTGATCGGCGACCTGACCGAGCCGCTGCTCGGCCTGCCGCGGCACCGCTTCGACCGGCTGGCCGAGCACCTCGACGGCATCCACCACCTGGGTGCGCAGGTCAACTTCCTCTACCCGTACCACCAGTTGCGGCGGGCCAACGTGGACGGCACCCGGGAGGTGGTCCGGCTGGCCGGCCACCGCCGCGCGGTGCCCGTGCACTACGTCTCGACGCTCGCCGTGCTGGCCGGCTTCGGGCCGGCCGGTGTCCGCGAGGTCGACGAGCGCACCCCCTCGCCCACCCGGAACACCTCGGCGTCGGCTACGTGGAGACCAAGTGGGTCGCCGAGCAGCTGCTGCACCGGGCCGCCGCCGAAGGACTGCCGGTGACGGTGATCCGCACCAACGACGTCACCGGCGACCTGTCCGGCGGGATCATGAACCCGGCGACCGAACTGTGGGCGCTGATGACCTACTTCGCCGAGAGCGGCCACTACCCGGCGGTGCGGCTGCCACTGGACTTCGTGCCCGCCGACCGGTTCGCCCGGGCCGCCGCGCACCTCGCCGCGCACGCCCCGGCCCGCGGCGACGTCTACCACCTCGCCTCGCCCGAGCCGGCCTCGCTGCCCGCCCTGGCCGCCCGGCTGCGCGCCGCCGGCCACCCCGTCACCGAACTCCCCTACCGCGAGTGGGTGCGGGAGCTGGTCGCCTTCGCGGCCGCGCACCCCTCGCACCCCGTCGCCCCGTACGTGCCGCTGTTCGTCGACCGCGCCCCCGGCACCGACCTGACGATCAGTGAGATGTACTTCCAGCCCGTCTTCCCGCGCTTCGACCGCAGCCGGGCCGAAGCCGCCCTGGCCGGCAGCGGCATCGAACTGCCCGCCGTCGACGACCGCCTCCTCGACCGCTGCGTGGCGCAGCTCGCCGGGGCCGACCGCCCGGGCCCGTCATGACCGCCCTCGACGACCTCGACCTCGCGCACGCCCCCGGCGACGCCCCGGTGGCCTTCGGCGCCGAGCTCACCGCCCCGGTGCTGCTGGCCGCGTACCGGCGCGGCCTGTTCCCGATGCCGGGCGACGACATCTCCGCCGCGTTCAACGAGGCGGTGCACGCGCCCGACGTGGTGGCCGGGCGGATCCGGGTGCTTCCCGGCCCCGCCGCGCAGGATCCGTACGCGCTCGCCTGGTGGTCCCCCGATCCGCGGCCGGTGGTCGCGCCGGACCGGGTGCACCTGCCTACCCGGCTGCGGCGGAGCCTGCGCGGCCGGCTGCGCTGGCACACCACCGCCGACCGGGCGTTCGGCGAGGTGGTGGCCCGCTGCGCGGAGGGGCGGCGGCCGGCCTGGCTCACCCGGGGGCTGCGCGAGGCGCTGGAGCAGCTGCACCGGGGGGGCGCCGCCCACAGCGCCGAGGTCTGGGACGGGACTGCGCTGGTCGGCGGCGCGTTCGGGGTCGCCGTCGGCGGGGTGCTGAGCCTGGATTCGATGTTCCGCCACCGCCCGGGGGCCGACCGGGTCGCCGTCGCGGATCTCGCCGCCCGGTTCGGCGCGGTCGACGGCCGGCTGCTCGACGCCCAGTGGGACAGCCCGCACGTCCGCGCGTTCGGCACCAGCCCGATGGCCCGCCCGCAGTACCTCCGCGCCCTGGCCGCCCCCTCCGCCGTCGCCCCGCTCACCACCGAACCGCTGCCCGCCGCCCGCCTGGGCTGACCGGAGCGTTCCGCAACCGCCGGTGCTTGGGCGCCGGGTGCCGGGGCAGACGGCGGACGTGACGACTGACATGGAACGCGCCCCGGACCGGGGCGAGCGGGCGGGCGACCGCCGGACCAGGGCCACCGTGCTGGTGGCGCTGGTGGCCAACCTGGTGATCGCGCTGGCCAAGGTCGCCGGCGGACTGCTCGCCGGCTCGCCCGCCCTGCTGTCGGAGGCGGCGCACTCGGTGGCGGACAGCCTCAACGAGGTGTTCCTGATGGCCTCGCTGCGGCGCAGCCGCCGCCGTGCCGATTCGCGGCACCCGTTCGGCTACGGCAAGGAGCGGTTCTTCTGGTCGATGCTGGCGGCGGTCGGGATCTTCGTGACCGGCGGCTGCTTCTCGTTCTACCAGGGCCTGCACACCCTGCTGAATCCGCAGTCCGAGGACACCGGCGGCTACCTGGTGGTGTACGCGGTGCTGGGGGTGTCGCTGCTCGCCGAGGGCGCCTCGCTGGTGCGGGCGACGGTGCAGGTGCGCGGTCAGGCCCGGCAGGCGGGGCGGGGCCTGCTCGCGCAGCTGCGGCGCGGGAACGATCCGACCGTGCGGACGGTGTTCGCGGAGGACGCGGCGGCGGTGATCGGGGTGCTGCTGGCGGCGGCGGGCGCGGGGCTGCACCAGTGGACCGGGCAGTCGGCCTGGGAGGCGGGCGCGGCGCTGGCCATCGCGGTGCTGCTGGTCTGCGTGGCCTTCCGGCTGGGTCGCGACGCCCAGGACCTGCTGGTGGGGCGGGCGGTGGATCCGGTCCTCCAGCAGCGGGCGGCGGACCTGCTGGCGGAGCGGCCGGAGATCGACGTGGTGACGCAGCTGATGACCATGCAGCTCGGCCCGGACTCGGCCCTGTTGGCGGCCCGGGTCGATCTGGCCGACGGTCTGGACAGCGCCGGCGTCGAGGCGCTGTGCGTGGAGGTGAAGCGGCGGATCCGCACCGAGTGCCCGGGGTTCGAGCAGATCTTCCTGGACATCACGGCCGCCGATCGGGACGAGCGCCGCCGGGCGGCCGACCGCCGCCGGAGCCTGCGGTCGGCGGTGGCCCGGCAGCAGGAGCCGGGGCGCTGACGGCCCGTCGGCTCGTCCCCGGTCACTCCTCGCCGGAGAAGCGGCCCCAGGCCGATTGGCGGGTGATCCCGAGCGCCTCGCCGATCCTGGCCCAGGTGACGCCGCGTCGGCGCAGTTCCATGACCCACCTCCGCAGGTCGGCCTCGACCTGGTCGGCGACGGCGGCGACCCGGGGGAGCCGTTCCAGCATGGCGGCGTCGGACAGCTCGCCCCACGGGGGCATCCGCAGGTCGACCGGCCCCGGGCGGTACTCGGCGACGATGGAGCCCGCCAGGTCGACGCACTCGTCGCAGATGGTCGCGCCCGGGCCGGCGATCAGCTTGGCCACCTCCGCCTCGGGCTTGGCGCAGAACGAGCACGCCCTGCCCTCGCGTTCGACCGTCCCCGCCGTCATGGCGCCTCCGTCCCGGCCGTCCGGCCCCTGTCAGGCCGGTCCTGACAGGGAGCGTACGGCCGTCAGGACCGGCCTGACAAGCACGCGGCGTCGGCCGGGCCGGTCAGTTCTGCAGGAAGGTCTTGGCCTCGGCGAGGACGGGGTGGTCCTGCTGGACGTCGCCGGGGCGGTTGCCGTGGCCGATCAGCGCCCCGCCCCAGCGCATGCCCATGTACTCGGCGGTGGTGCGCAGGGTGCCGACCAGCGGGTCGGCCTTGCCGTCGTCCTCGTGGCTGGTGACGGTGATGCCGCGCAGGGTGCGGCCCGCCAGGCTCTCCCGGAAGGCGAACTGCGGGAGGCGGAGCCAGGCCGACCAGTGGTCGAGGTAGAGCTTGGTGGAGGCGGACACCGAGTACCAGTACAGCGGGGAGACGATGACCAGGTCGGTCGCGGCGAGGGTGGCTTCCAGCAGCAGGCGCTCGTTGCCCTCGGGTTCGAGGTAGGCGTGGCCGTCGGTGTGGCGGTGGTCCCGGAACGGCGGCAGGGGGTGGTCGGCGAGGCTCAGCCAGCGCTGGGCGGTGCCGGCGGGCAGGTGGCGGGCGGCCTCGCGGGCGAGGGCCTCCGCGTTTCCGTCGGCCCGGCTGCTGCCGAGCAGGAACAGGAAGGAGCGGTCGTCTTGATCGGTCACGCCGGGTCCAACTCGCAGGCCCAGCGGCCCATTCCCGCCGCTGCGGAACGGGTCGCCGGGCCGACGGCGGGTCAGTTGGCGGCGGGCCCGGTCCAGTCGGCGGCGACGTGGCCGAGGCGGACCCGCTGCGGGTGGTCGCCGACCTCGACGGAGGAGGTGCGCCGGCCGGTGGCGAAGTCGATGGCGGTGACCCGGTCGGCGCCGCTCTCGGAGATGATGCAGGACGTGCCGTCGCCGCTGACGGTGGCCCAGTAGGGCTTGACGGCGGGGACCAGCGGGCCCTCCTGGAGGGTGGCGCGGTCGACGACGGTGGCGTAGTCGTCCATGGTGCCGGCCACGCAGAGGCGGTCGCCGGCCGGGCTGATCGCCAGTCCGTGGTGACGGGAGTCGTTGACCCAGGTGGTGCGGTCCTCGCTGGTGGCGGGGTTCTTCGGCAGGGTCTTGACCCTGGTGACGGTGTCGGAGGCGACGTCGTACTCCACGAAGCCGTTGAAGAAGGAGACCTGGAAGTACAGCGTGGACCCGTCGGGGGTGAAGGCGGCGGGGCGGACGGCGTTGGACAGGTCGGCGCGGCCGAAGGCGTCGAGGCGCCGGCGCATGTCGATGGTGCGCACGGGCTGCAGGGTGGCGGCGTCGACCACGGTGATGTGGCGGTCGCCCTTGGTCCAGTCGAGCCAGGGCTCGTCGAGGGCGGTGGTGACGTCACCGATGGACATGTTCCAGATCTGCTTGCCGCCGTCGGTGAACAGGTTCTCGTGCGGTTTGTCGCCGGTCTTGAACGAGCCGAGCTGGCGGCCGGTGGCGATGTCCAGGACGTGCACCGTGTTGGCGGTGGAGGCGGACACCGCGACCCGGGTGCCGTCGGGCGAGACGGCCATGTGGTCGGAGCGGTAACCCGCGACCGGGAAGCGCCAGTTGATCCGTCCGCTGGCCAGGTCGATGGAGACCACGTCGGCGAAGCTGGGCCGGGAGACCACGACGGCCGAGCCGTCCGGGGTGGAGTACATGTCGTCGACGAACTGGTCGTGCCCCTCCCCCGGTCCGAGCCGCACGCCCAGGAAGTAGCCGAGCTTGACCGGGTTGAGGTAGATCTCGGTGAGCCGCTGGTCCTTGTCCGGAACGACGTCGATCCGGCCGATCCGGGTCAGGTCGCCGCGCGAGGTGATGACGTCGGCGGTGCCGTCCCAGTTGTTGCCGACGAACATCACCTCGCGCAGCGCGGCTGCGGCCGGCGGGCCCTGCGGTGCGGCGCCGGCCGCCCCGGCGGGCGGCACGGCCAGGCCCAAGGTGCCTGCCAGCACGGCGAGTCGGAAGAGGCGCCGGGAGCGCCGGGGCCGGGTGCGGGACATCGCGACTCCTCACCCGCGCGCAGCCCACCGGCGCGCGCGAAGTCTGAAACGACGGGTAGTCAGATTGGCGCTACTCGACGGTAGGGAGGGTTCGGCGGACCTGACAAGACGTCGGTGGGCGACAATCGGGGCCGGATGCCGGGCGCGGCGCGGCGGGCGGGGCGGGAGAACACCGATGGTGCGGGTGGGGCAGGACGTGGGCGGCACGTACGGCGGGCGGTCGGCGCAGGAGCGGCGGGCCGAGCGGCGGCAGCGGTTCCTGGCGGCGGGGCTGGCGCAGTTCGGCGACCGTCCCGGTTACCGGCACGCCTCGGTGGCGGGCCTGTGCGAGGCGGCCGGCCTGTCGACCCGTCAGTTCTACGAGGAGTTCCGCAACCTGGAGGAGGTGCTCGCCCGGCTGCACCTGGAGGTCAACGACCACAAGGAGCGGGCGGTGCTGCGGGCGCTGGCGACCGCGGCCGGGCTGCCGTTCGAGCAGCGGATCGCCGCCGTACTGCGCGGCTACGTCACCGCCGCGACCGAGGACCCGCGCCGGCTGCGCATCGCCTTCGTCGAGATCGTCGGCGTCAGCGAGGAGTTGGAGCGGCAGCGACTGGTGCGGCGGGCCCGCTGGGTGGAGCTCATCGTGGCCGAGGCGGACTCCGCCGTCGCCCGCGGCGAGCTGGCGCCGCGCGAGTTCCGGATCGCCGCCACCGCGTTCATCGGCGCGGTGAACGGCCTGCTGCACGACTGGACGGCGGGCCAGTTCGACGCCACCCTCGACCAGGTCCTGGCCGAGCTCACCGCCCTGCTGCTCGGCGCCGTCCGGCACCCGGCGCCGTAGCGGCCCGCCCGCCCGTCGGGTGCTACCAGGGCAGCGGGCCCGCCTGGTCGAAGTAGCCGCCGGTCGGGCCGTCCGGTCCCAGCTGCGCCATCCGCACGATGACCTCGGCGCCCTGCGCGACGGACTGGGTGCCCTCGTGGCGGTTCAGGTCCGTCGCGGTGTAGCCGGGCTCCACCGAGTTGATCCGCATCCGCGGGAACGCCTTGGCGAACTGGACGGTGAGCATGTTGACGGCGGTCTTGGACGCCGGGTAGGCCACCCCGGGGTACCCCTTGCCGCCCTGCGACAGCGAGGCCGTGCCGCTGCTGACGTTGACCACCACGGGGGCGGCGGAGCGCTCCAGCAGCGGCAGGAACGCGTGCGTCACGCGGACCAGGCCGAACACGTTGGTCTCGAAGACCTCGCGCATCACGTCCGCGGTCAGCTCGGCCGCGCCGACGATGGCGCCGCCCGCCGAGCGGACCTCGATGCCCGCGTTGTTGACCAGCACGTCCAGCCCGCCGTCGGCCTCCACCGCGGCCGCCGCGGCGGCCACCGAGGCGTCGTCGGTGACGTCCAACTGCACGAACCGGGCTCCGAGTTCGGCGGCGGCGGCGTTGCCCCGCACGGCGTCGCGCGCGCCCACGTACACGGTGTGGCCCGCCTCGACCAGGCGGCGGGCGCTCTCGTACCCGAGGCCCTTGTTGGCCCCGGTGATCAGAATCGTCGTCATGCGGCCCAGCTTCTCCCCGCGCGGCCCCCCGCGGCCAACGGATTACGGCGCGGGCCCCGTCCCGGGCGGTGGTTGACGGGTCGTCAGGGTGGACATCCATCCCTTGGGGGCAGGGGGTGGGAGCGATGGACGTTCTGAACACCGTGGGCCTGGTGGTCGTTCCGCTGCTGGCCGCGTCGGCGGCCCTGCGGGTGTGGGTGCGGCCCGTGGTCCGCGGGGTCGACTGGTTCTCCGCGATCTTCTGGTCCGCCGCCGCCATCGGCATCGGCCTGGACGACGGCCCCGGGTGGCTGCTCGTCACCGGTGGGGTGACCGCCGGCCTGACCCTGCTCGCCCCGCTCACCGTGCTGATCGGCGCCCTGGTCAGGAAGCCCCTGATCGAGGTCGAGCCCGACGAGTTCCGCGGCCGCCTGCTCGCCGCCTGCACCGCGCCCGACCCGCCGCCGGCCGTGCTGATCGGCGTCGGCCCCGACGGCACGCTCACCGTCTGGGGCCTGGAGGCCGCCGGTTTCCCCCGGAACCGCCACCGCACCGGCTCCGCCTGCGCCATGTGCCTGCTGGAGTCCGTGGTCGAGGAACTCGCCGACGACGGCCCCGCCGCCGTGGCCGAGTACCGGGTCCACCTCCGCCGCCGCGCCAACCAGCTCTTCCTGCTCCGGCACGGCACCATCTCCGGCCGCTGGACCGCCGACCTCCGCCCCGTCAAGGGCCTCAACTCCCCGTACCCGACGCCGCCCTGCACCGTCCACCGCCCGTGACGCACGGCCCCGGCCCGGCCGCTGGGGTTCAGTCGGCGGGCAGCGGCGTGGACGGGTGGTGGGCGGGGGCTTCGCGGGCGCGGAGTTGAGGGGTCGTCACGCCGACGGCGGCGACCGCGGCCACGCAGAGCAGGCCGCCGGTGACCAGGGCGGTGAGGCCGCTGGTCCAGCCGGCCACCAGGCCGGCGCGGAGGTTGCCGAGTTGCGGGCCGGCCTGGCCGACGATGGTCTCGGCGGCGGTGACCCGGCCGAGCAGGGCGTCGGGCGTGCGGGTCTGGATGATGGTGGAGCGGCAGAGGACGGCGAGCGCGTCGGCGGCTCCCGCCAGCACGAGCAGGGCGAGCCCGGCCCAGGCGGATGTGGTGAGGCCGAAGGCGGCGAGGGCGGCGCCCCAGAGCGCGGAGGCGGCGAGCATCGCGGGCCCTGGGTGGGCGAGCCGGGTGAGGCGGCCGGAGAAGGCGGTGGCGGTGACGCCGCCGACGGCCAGGGCGGAGAGGAACAGGCCGAGGGTGCGCGGGTTGCCGCCGAAGCGTTCGCTGTTGACCAGGGGGAACAGGCCGGCGGGCATCGCCAGCAGGGTCGCGGCGAGGTCGGTGAGCAGGGCGCCGCGGACCACCTGATGGGTGATCAGGAAGCGCAGCCCGTCGAGGACCCCGTCCAGGCCGGCCCGGGCGGCGTCGCCGACCGGGGGCAGCGCGGGCAGCACGAACGCGGCCGCGAAGGAGACCGCGAAGCTGGCGGCGTCGAGCAGGTAGCAGACACCCGTGCCGGACCAGCCGAGCACCAGGCCGGCCAGGGCGGGGCCGAGCAGCATCATGGCCTGGCCGGTGACCTGGTTGAGGGCGAGGGCGGCGGCGACCTGGTCCTTGGGGACCAGGCGGGGCACGAAGACGCCGGCGGCGGGTGCGCCGATCGCCCCGAACGACGCCTGCAGGGCGACCAGGCCGAGCACGGCGGCGACCGGGACGTGGCCGGTGAAGCCCTGGACCGCGAGCAGCAGCGAGCAGGCGGCCTGTCCGGCGTTGCCGAGCAGGTAGGCGCGGCGGCGGTCGGTGCGGTCGACCCAGGCGCCGGCGAACAGGCCGACGGCGACCATCGGCAGCGCCTGGGCGAGGCCGACGGCGCCGCTCCAGGCCGGGCTGTGGGTGCTCTGCCACACCTGGTACATGACGGTGACCATCGTCATGAAGCTGCCGAGGGTGGAGACGGTCCGGCCGATCAGCAGCCGCCGGAACGGCGGCGAGCTGCGCAGGGGACGTACGTCGATCAGCGAGCCGGTGCGGCTCATGTGCGGGGTGCGGGCGGGCGCCGGATCATCCGCAGACCCTAGCGCACGCCCCGCGGGTCCGATCAGCGCTTGGCGAGGGTGACGTTGCGGATGGTCACCGGCAGGGTGGGGAAGCCGTCGCCGGGGCCGTTCTGGTCGTCCTCGCCGCCGGCGGCGATCTTCTGCAGGACGTCGAGGCCGGCGGTGACCCGGCCGAAGGGGGTGTAGTTCGGGGAGAGCTCGGTGTCCTTCCAGACGATGAAGAACTGGCTGCCGTTGGTGTTCGGGCCGGCGTTGGCCATCGCGACGGTGCCGGCGGGGTAGGTGGCGCCGGCGAGGTTCTCGTCGGGGAAGGAGTAGCCGGGGCCGCCGCTGCCGGTGCCGGTGGGGTCGCCGCACTGCAGGACGTAGAGCCGCTGGGTGGTGAGGCGGTGGCAGTGGGTGCGGTCGAAGTAGTCGTGTTCGGCGAGGAAGCGGAAGGACCAGGTGGTGCAGGGCGCCCGGTCGGTGAGGGCCTGGAAGGTGACGGCGCCCTGGCTGGTGCGCAGCGTGGCGTGGTAGGGCTTGGCGGCCTTCGCGGCGTCGAACACCGGGATGCCCTTGAAGTTGTCGGCGGGCACGGCCGGCGTGTAGCTGCAGGTGGGGGCGGGCGCGGCGGCCGCGGCGGGGCCGGCGGTGGACAGGGCCAGCGGCAGGGTGCAGGCGGCGGCGGTCAGCAGGGCCCAGGACTTGCGCTTCATTCGACGGCTCCCGAATCGCTCGGACAATCAGAGACTTGGCACGGACCTGCCATCCATGCCCGTCCTGTCGCCCGGCACACCACCTTCCGCCCTCGTTCGTCCCTTGTCGCACCCTGCGCGGTGGCGCGCGTAGGTGCGCGTACGTCACATGCCTCGCGCCGGACCCTTTCCGAGCACCCGTTCGATCTGACAACATCGTCCGCTATCCGGTGAGTACAGAGGCCGGGGGAACGGGGGAAGGTACCCATGATCGGCTTCGTCGTGCGCCGGCTGCGCGGGCGACTGCCGCTGGCGACGGCCGCCCTGCTCACGGTACTGATCACCACCTCGGTGCTGACCGCCCTGGTCGCCTTCGACCGCGGCGCGGAGCAGGCCGGGCTGCGGCGGGCGCTGCAGGGGCCGGGCATGGCGCGGACCACGGTGCTGGTGTCCGGTGACCGGGCGCTGGGCGACCGCGCCGCGGACGACGCGGCGGTCGGGGCGTTCGCCCGGGAGCTGTTCGACGGCCTGCCCTCCACCGTGGAGAGCCTGGCGCGCAGCCGCTCGTACGGGCTGCCGCACTCGGCGGCCGCGAAGGGCGAGCCCGATCTGACGGTGCTGGCGGCGCTGGACCGCGGCCGCACCACACTGCTGGCGGGGGCCTGGCCGAAGGCGCCCGGCGGCGCCGGCGCTCCGGTGGAGACGGCGGTGCCGCAGAACGCGCTGGCGGGCCTGGGCCTGGACGCGGGGACGCTGCCCGCCCGCCTGGAGTTGACGGACCGTTTCACCGGCAAGCCGCTGGCCGTGCAGGTCACGGGCGTGTACCGGGCCACCGACCCGGCGGACCCGTACTGGCGGGCGGACCCGGCGGCGGGGCGCGGCGTGCAGGTGCTGGCGTACACGACGTACGGGCCGCTGCTGGTCGACGATGCGGCGTTCACCTCGGGCGAGGTGGCGCAGGCGGGCCGCAGCTGGCTGGTGCGGGCGGACTTCTCGGCGGTGACGCCCGGGCAGGCCGCGGAGCTGCGCGGGCGGGTGACGGGCGCGGTGGAGGGCCTGCAGGTC
Organism: Streptomyces sp. TLI_171; assembly: GCF_003610255.1. Classification (GTDB taxonomy): domain Bacteria; phylum Actinomycetota; class Actinomycetes; order Streptomycetales; family Streptomycetaceae; genus Kitasatospora. Next base: position 159,254 of record NZ_RAPS01000001.1, read on the forward strand.
GGCACCTCGGTGCTGGCGAGCACCGAGCTCCCGGCCCTGCTGGACGAGTTGGCCTCGGACGCACTGGTGTCGCGTTCGACCCTGCTGGTGGGTGCGCTGCAGCTGGCGGTGCTGGCGGCTGCGGCGATGCTGCTGGTGGTGCACCTGCTGGCGGACCGTCAGGCGGCGGAGAACCAGTTGCTGGCGGCGCGCGGCGCCTCGCGCGGCCGGGTGGGGGCGTTCGCGGCGGGCGAGGCGGTGCTGCTGGCGCTGCCGGCGGCGGTGCTGGCGCCGCCGCTGACGCCGGTGCTGCTGCGGCTGCTGGCGGGCCGGGGGCCGCTGGCGCACGCCGGGCTCGACACGTCGCTGCCGTGGATCGCCTGGCCGGTGGCGGCGGCGTGCGCGGCGGCCTGCGTGCTGTTGACGGCGCTGCCGGCGCTGCTGCGCTCGGCGGGCACGGCCGTGCTGCGGCGGGCGGGGCGGCGGCAGGCCCGGGTGTCCTCGGTGGTGCGCTCGGGTGCGGACGTGGCGCTGCTGGTGCTGGCGGTGGTCGCGTACCAGCAGTTGACGCACTACGCGGGGGCGACCGCCGGGGTCGATCCGATCCTGGTGGCGGCGCCGACGCTGGCGCTGTGCGCGGGCACGGTGCTGGTGCTGCGGGTGCTGCCGTTCGCGGCGCGGTCCGGCGAGCGGCTGGCGCGGCGGGTGACGGGTCTCGGGCCGGCCCTGGCGGGCTGGCAGTTCGCGCGTCGGCCGGGCCGGGCGGCCGGGCCGGTGCTGCTGCTGGTGCTGGCGGTGTCGATCGGGATGCTGGCGATCGGTCAGCGCGCTTCCTGGTCGGCCTCGCAGCACGACCAGGCTTCGTTCGCGACGGCGGGGGGCCTGCGGATATCCGGGTCCTCGCTGCCGGGGGCGGGCCAGGGCGGCACGTACGCGGCGCTGCCGGGCGGCGAGCGCCTGGTGCCGGTGGCGCGGCGGGACAACCCGCTGCCGCACGGCGGGTCGGCGGCGGTGCTGGTGCTGGACGCGAAGCGGGCGGCGGAGCACCTGGACGTCCGGCCGGACCTGTTCGGGGGCCGCAGCGCGGCGCAGGTGTTCGGCCCGCTGGCCTGGTCGCCGAGCGGCGGCCTGGCGCTGCCTGGGGTGCCGCAGCGGATCGAACTGGACGTGGCCAGCACGGTGCTGGCCTCGCGGGACCGGGACGGCAACGACGACACGGCCGCGCCGCGGACGCCGCTGGCGATGTCGCTGCTGCTGCGCGACGGCTTCGGCGTCTCCTACCGGGTGCCCGCGCCGCCGGTTCCGGCGGGCGGGGTGCGGCGGATGACGGTGGACCTGTCGGAGACGGCGGGCGCGCCGAACGGCCGGCTGGCCGGGCCGCTGGCGCTGGTGGGCGTGGCGCTGGACGCGGCGGGTTCGACGGCGGGCGACCTGCGCGGCGAGTTCACGGTGGACCGGGTCGCGGTCGCCGACTCCGCGACCGCGCCGGCCGTCGAGGTGCCCGCCCCGGCGGGCCTGGGCTGGGCGCTGGCGCTGTCCGACGGCCGGGACGCCCGGCAGCCGGGCAGCACCACGAAGGCGTCCGCGGGCGGCGGGCACCTGCTGGACCTGGCGTACACCACCACCATCGACGAGCGTTCCAACTGGCATTTCGCGCTGACCCCGGAGGGCGGGGCGGCCGCACTGCCGGCCGTGCCGGAGCTGACCGCGGTGGCCACCGACTCGTACCTGCGGGCGGTGGGCGCGACGGTCGGCCAGACGCTGCCGGTGCCGTTCGGAACGGCGACCGTCCAGGCCCGGGTGACCGCCTCGGTGGCGGCGCTGCCGACGGTGGACGGCCCGGCCGTCGCGGTCGACCTGGCGGCGCTGGACCGGAGTCTGGACGCGCTCGGCGAGCCGTCGGTCGTCCCGGCGGAGTGGTGGCTGCCCGCGGCCGGACCGGGCGACGACAGCCCGCGGCGGGCCGCGGCGCAGTTGCGGGCCGCGCCGTTCGCGCAGCAGCTGCTGGAGCGGGACGAGGTGACGGACCGCCTGCGCGGGGACCCGCTGGGCGCGGCCCCGCAGTCGGCGCTGGCCGCGCTGGCGGTGGCGGCGGCGCTGCTGGCGGCGATCGGTTTCGCCGCGGCGGCGGTGGGTGCGGCGGCGGAGCGGGCCGGGGAGTTCGCGGTGCTGATGGCGCTGGGTTCGCCGCGCCGGGTGCTGCTGCGGACGGTGGCGGCGGAGCAGGGGGTGCTGGCGCTGCTGGGCCTGGGCACCGGTCTGCTGCTGGGCGCGCTGCTGGTTCACCTGGTGGTGCCGCTGGTGGTGTTGACGCCGGCGGCGCGGCGGCCGCTGCCGGAGGTGCTGGTGCGGCTCCCGCTGGACCAGGTGTCCCTGTTGGCGGTGGTGGTGGCGGCGGCGCTGGTGGTGCCGGCGCTGCTGGCCGGGCGCCGCAACCGTGATCTGACGGCCCGTCTGCGGCACGTGGAGGAGATGTGAGTACCCCGCCCACCGTGGCGCCGTGGGTCAGGACCAGGCTGCGGTCGGCCCCGTCGGCGGCGTGGTTGACGGCCGCGCTGGTCCTGGTCGCGGTGTTCCTGGCGGCGGCCCTGCCGCGGGCGCTGGACCGCAGCGCGGACGGTGCGCTGCGGGCGCACCTGCGCGCGGGCGGCCCGGGAGGGGCGGCGGTGACGGCCGCCTCGATGCGGCTGGCCATGGACCCGGCCGGCCCGCCGTGGGCCGACCGGCTGGACCTGCTGGCGGACGAGCTGGCCAAGTCGGTGCACGCACCGCTGCGGCCGGGGGCGGGCGGCCCGGTGTACGGGTCGACCACGTTGGCGCCGCGGAGCCTGGCCAACCCGGGGCTGCCGCGTCCGATGGGCAAGGCGCCGGTGCTGGACCTGGTGTACCTGCACGGGGCGGAGGCGAACGCCCGGCTGGTCGCGGGCCGCTGGCCGACGGCGCTGCGGGACGGCGCCGAGGTCAAGGACTTCGAGGTGGCGCTGTCGGAGCCGGTGGCGCAGAAGTTCGGCGTGTCGGTGGGTTCGGTGCTGGACGCCGGCAGCGAGCCCACGCTCCGGCCGCCGCCGACCCTGCGGGCGACGGTGGTCGGCGTGTTCGCGGCCGCGGATCCGCAGGCCCCGTTCTGGGCGGGCACCGACTGCCTGGTGGCCCCGTGCCTGAGCTCGGTGGGCGTGAACCCGTCGGAGCGGACCGACTACTGGCGGGCGACGGCGCTGATCGGCCCGGCGGAGATCGGGACCTCCGCCCTCGCGGCGTGGTCCGCCCGCGCTCCGCAGGACTTCGTCCGGCTGCCGATCGACGTGTCGGCGGCGCGGGCCGATCAACTGCCGCAGCTCCGGGCGGCGCTGGGGACGCTGACCGGTGGCCCGCAGCTGACCCGGCTGCAGGCGCTCACTGCGCGCACGGACCTGACGGTGCGTTCGCCGATGCTGGCGCTGCTGGACGAGGCGCAGCACCGGCAGGCGGCGGTGGCGCCGCTGACGGTGCTGGGCCCGGCGGGCGCGGCCGGGGTGGCGCTGACGGTGCTGCTGCTGGCGGCGGCGCTGGCGAGCGAGCGGCGGGCCGCCGAGTTGCGGCTGCTGCGGGCCCGCGGGGCTTCGCGTCCGGCGCTGCTGGGGCGGCTGCTGGGCGAGAGCGCGGTGACGGCGCTGCCCGCGGCCGCGGTGGCGACGGCGCTGGCGCTGCTGGTGCTGCCGACGCCGCGATGGGGCGGCGCCCTGCTGGGCGCGGCGGCGGCGACGGCGGTGGCGCTGCTGGTGTTCCCGCTGCGTGCGGCGCTGCTGTCCGGGGTCGGGTTCGGGTCGGGCCGGCGCCGGGTGGTGGCGGAGCTGTCGGTGCTGGCGCTGTCGGCCGCCGCGGTGGTGGCGGTGCGTCAGCGCGGGGTCGCCCCGGCCGGCGCGGGCGTGGACCTGCTGCTGGTGGCGGCGCCGTTGCTGATCGCGCTGGCGGGTGCGGTGCTGCTGGCCCGGATGCTGCCCGCGCTGGTGCGGGTGGCGGCCCGGTGGGCGGCGCGCCGGCCGGGCGCGGTGGGGTTCCTGTCGCTCACCCGGGCGGCGGGCGGCGGCGGCCGGCGTCCCACGCTGCTGCCGCTGCTGGCGCTGCTCCTGGCGGTGACCACGGCGGGCTTCGGCACGATGGTGCTGGGCTCGGTGGACCGGGGCCGGCTGGGCGCGGTGCGGGTCGCCGTCGGCGCGGACGCCCGGGTGGAGAGCGCGACCCTGCTCCCGGCGGGTTTCGCCGGGGCGGCCGAGCGGCTGCCGGGTGCGCGGGGCGGGGTGTCGGCGTTCACCGACCGGACGGCCTCGGTGGCGACGGCGGACGCCGGGCTGCTGCCGAACGTGTCGCTGCTGGTGGTCGATCCGGCGCAGTACGCGGCGCTGGCCCGGTACGACGGCAGTGGAGGCTTCGACCCGGCGCTGCTGGCGGGCGGCGGCCCGGACTGGGTGCCGGCGCTGGTGACGCCCGCGCTGGCCGAGCGGCTCGACGACCGGTCGCACGACGCGCACGGCGCCACCTGGACGGCGAGCTTCCGGATGGCCGGGGTGATCCGGAACGGCCCCGCGCTGGGCTCGGGCGAGGCGATCGTGCTGCCGGCCCGTCAGACCGTCGCCCTGGCGCCGAAGCTGGCCGGGGTGAACCTGTGGCTGGGCACCGGCTCGCTGCACGCGGCGGACCTGCGGGCGCTGCTGCACCGGCTCGACCCGGCCACGCCGGAGGGCAGCTCCACGTACGTGGTCAGGTCCGGCTCGGACCAGGCCGCGACGCTGGCGGCCGATCCGCTGCAGCATTCGGCGGCCCGGGTGTTCCTGGCCTCGGTGCTGGCGGCGGCCGGGTTCGCCGTGCTGGCGGTGCTGTTGACGCTGGCCAGGTCCGGTCCGGAGCGGGCGGCGCTGCTGGCCCGGCTGCGGACCATGGGGCTGCGGCCCCGGCAGGGCCTGGCGGTGATCCTGGTGGAGTCGCTGCCGACGGCGCTGGGCGCGGCCGTGGCGGGCGGGCTGCTGGCGGTCGGCGCGGTGCTGCTGCTGGGCCCGTCGGTCGACCTCTCCGCGCTGGTGGGGCTGGCCGCGCCGGACGGCATCGTCCCGTCGGCGCGGGCGGTGCTGGCGCAGTCGCTGGTGCTGCTGGCGGTGTTCTCGGCCACCGTGGTGGCGGAGGCCCTGGTGTCGGGGCGGCGGCAGATCGCCGCCGAGCTGCGCGCGGGGGACGACAGATGAGCACGGAACTCCGTACGGACACAGGCCCGTTGGGCGTCGAACTGGGATCGGGAGACGAACGTTGAGCACCGAGCACGCGTCGGGCGGCGCGGACACCCCGAGCCTGCAGGAGCTGCAGCGCGCCGCGCTGGCGGCGGCCGCGCCGAGCCGGTACGGGGCGGACGCGGCGATCGCCTGCGACCGGGTGGTGAAGATCTTCACCGCGGACAAGGTGGAGGTGCAGGCCCTGCAGGGCCTGGACCTGCTGGTCGACCGGGGCGACCTGATCGCCCTGGTCGGGGCGTCCGGCAGCGGCAAGTCGACGCTGCTGAACATCCTCGCGGGCCTGGACGTGCCGACCGCGGGTTCGGCCTCGGTGGCGGGCTGCGACCTGCTGGCGATGACCGCGAAGGAACGCCTGCGCTACCGCCGCGAGGTGGTGGGCTTCGTCTGGCAGCAGACCGCCCGCAACCTGCTGCCGTTCCTGACGGCCGCGCAGAACGTGGCGCTGCCCATGCAGTTGCGCGGCGAGCGCTCCACGCCGGCCGCGAACCGCCGCCGCCGGGCCCGGGTGGCGGAGCTGCTGGATGCCCTGGACATCGGCGAGCTGGCCCACCGCCGTCCCGCCCAGCTCTCCGGCGGCCAGCAGCAGCGGGTGGCGATCGCCGTCGCGATGGCCAACGACCCCACGGTGCTGCTCGCCGACGAGCCCACCGGGGAGCTCGACACCGAGACCGCCGCGGGCATCTTCGAGGCCTTCCGCACCGTCAACCGCGAGCTGGGCGCGACCGTCGTCATCGTCACCCACGACCCGATGGTCGCGGGCGAGGTCCGCCGCTCGGTCGCCATCCGCGACGGCCGCACCTCCACCGAGGTGCTGCGCCGCACCGAGATCGACGAGCACGGCCGGGAGCAGGTCAGCGAACGCGAGTACGTCATGCTCGACCGCACCGGCCGCGTCCAGCTCCCCGCCGCCTTCCTCACCGCCCTCGGCATGCAGCACCGGGTGGCCGTCGACCTGGCCCCCGACCACATCGAGGTCCGCGCCGACGACTCCGCCCGCTGACGGCCCGCCGGGCGGTCAGTGCTCGGCGACGCTCCGGAACCGGAGCGCCAGCAGCGCGGCCTGGTCGAGGTCCTCGCTGTCCAGCAGGGTGACGATGCCGCTGGTGGCGGCGTCGTCCCAGCGGCACTCCACGGCCTGCTCGGCCCACCGGATGCCGCAGCGCACCATCCCGCCGAGCGGCCCGGGGTCGACGTCGGTGATCCGCGCGTGGTAGGGCTCGTCGAAGAACGACGTCAGTTCCTGGTCCAGCGTCAGGCGCGACTTCTCTGCGGCGAGTGCGGGGTTCCCGGCGGCGTCCGACACCGCGAGGACGATCACGGGGCCGCGGGGTTCGGCCCGGTCCGCGTAGAACCCGACGTGCCAACCGGCCCCGATGGCGGCGGGTTCCCTGGCACGCAGCTCGTCGGTTCCGTTCACCAGGCTGTGGTTGCCGACGACCTGGTCCACCTCGACCTGACGGTCCGTCGGCCCGCTCCTGACCGCGGCGTGGTCCGGGATCGCGTTCCGCAGCAGCGGCCCGCTGACCCCGAGGACGGCCACCCACACGATCGAGCCGACGCCCCGGACCAGCGCCCGCCGCCGCACTGCGGTCTTCGCCAGGTCCGCGGGCATCGCCGCCACCGGATCGCGCATCCGCCTGGTCCAGATCCACAGGCCCAGCGTGATGACACCGGCGGCTGCCAGCAGGGCGAGGGTCACGTGTTCGGCGTAGGAGACGGTGTGGGCGGCGAGCGGCATGCGCGGCACCCTAGCGGTGGTTCGCCTGCCGCCTGACGGGCCGTGCGTGACCGATCATGAGGAAAGACGGCGAAACCCGGGCAGATCGCTGCCCGGGTTCGGCCGAAGCTCTACCGTCGGTGCGGCGGGTCAGGCCGGCGGGGCCTGCGGGGCGCGGGACTGGACGATGGCCACGTAGCGGATGGTGAAGACCATCGGGACCACGAAGCCGGCGATCTGGACGATCAGGGAGGTGGTGGAGTGGCCGTGGCCGCCGTGGGCGAGGACGCCGAGGGCGGCGGCGGTGAGGGCGAAGGCGGCGGTCCAGACCGAGGTGATGACCTGGTTGACCCGGATGAAGGGCTTGAGGGTCCAGAACTCCCGCGGGGTGGTGCGCTTGGCGATGCCGAGGGTGAAGGGCTTGCCGATCAGCAGCGAGACGCCGGCGATCACCGCCAGGACGGCGGAGGAGAGGGTCGCGGAGTAGTCGCGGATGCCGGAGTGCGGGTCGGCGAAGGCGATCACGGCGAGGGCGGCGAAGTAGAGGGCCGAGCCGGTCTCGATGATCAGGGCGTCCCAGGCGGCGCCGGCCTTGCGCTGCTGGGCGATGACCGCGGCGGCGACCACCAGGCCGGCCAGTGCGGCCCACTGCCACTTGGCGGACGGGATCACCGCGAAGATGATCCAGGGCAGGAACGTGCGCAGGTACGACATCGACTCAGCTTCCCCCTCAGTGGTCGGCCGATGCTGCCGCCGGCCGTGCTGACTGCAGGATATCCAGTCGGGGGGTGGCCGACACCGTCCGGAGGCTGGACGGATCATGACACTCCGTCAGCGTCCGGACGGTGGCCGGAACCGGCCTCTCAGGCGCGGCTGCGGTGGTGCTCTGCCTCGATCGCCCGGTCCGGTGCGACCTGCACGACGGGGTCGGTGACGACGGTGCGGCCGGCGGGCGGCGAGGAGTGCGCCGGGCCGGTGGCGGTGAGGACGGCGCCGAGGGCGAGGGCGGCGGCCGCGGCGGCGGCGCGCCGGTGCAGGGGGCTCACGGGGTGGCTCCTGACGGGTCGTCGGTTGGGTCGCGGGGCGGCGTCAGCACGGGCGCAGCGACTTGAGGGCGTCGTTGTGCGCGCTGCCGCGGCTCGCGGCGGCCATCGGCGTCGCGGTGCCGCGGTAGTCCTTGGCGGGGTACCAGCAGTAGGCGACGGGCGAGTTGTTGACCCAGGCGGAGACGCCTTGCGGGCCGGTGAACCGGCTGCCGTCGGGCAGGTTCAGCCGTTCGGTGTCGGTCAGTTCGGTGCCGGGAAGCAGGGCGACGGCGGCGGGGTCGTGGCGCGCGCCGTCGTGGAGGCAGACCCAGCCGGCGGGGCAGTCGACGTGTTTCGCGGTCCGGCTGTCGCCGTTGAGGACGTGCACCCCGGGCGGGTTGTCGGCCGGGGCGGCGGGTGCGGCGGCGAGGGCGGGGGCGGCGGCGAGGGCCAGCGCGAGGGCGGCGGCCGCGGCAGCGCGGTTCAGGAGTTCCACGGCGTCCCCAGCAGTCGCAGGTCGGTGGCCCGGTCGGGAGTGTCGGCGGTCCACCACACCTGGGCGTTGGAGCCGCGCGGGAGGGCGAGGTCGGCGTGCACGCTCTGCTGCGGCTCGACGTGGCGCCAGACGATGTCGCGGGTGCTGCGCAGGGTGGCGGCGCACTTGACGGCGTCGACGGCGGGGGCCTTGCCGCCGTCGCAGTCGTAAACGACCAGTGACAGGTCGGTGGCGGCGGGGCCGGTGGTGCGGAAGGTGAGCCGGCCGCCGTCGGCGGTCTGGCACCAGCTGACGGTGCCTCCGGTGACGGGGACGGCGGGGCCGGCGGCGCCGTTGCACACGGGGTCGGTGTCGCGGGCGGCGGGCGGCATCGGCGCCACGGCGGGGGGTGCGGCGGCGCCGAGGGTCAGCAATGCGGCGGGTGCGGCGAGAACCGCGAGCGAGCGGAGGCGGGGCATGTCTCTCCTGGTCGGGTCGGGACGCCCGTGGGACGGGGCGGCCGCCGCACCGAACGGCGGTCACTCTCAGTCATCACCAGAACGGGGCGCGGCTATCGCTTCGTTGACGCACTGTCACCCGATCGGCGAGCATCCGGCCCGCCTGGGCCGATCCGCCCGCCGTCGGCCCGATGCTGGTGGCGGGTGTTCGACGGCGCGGAGAAGAGCGGGGTGCGGTGCGGCGGGCCGAGGTGGTGCGGGCGCGCGAGCGGGTGCTCGACGCCTTCGACCGGTACCCGTGGCTGAGCCGGCTGCACGTGCACGTCGGCTCGCAGGGCTGCCCGCCGGAACTGATGGCGGCCGGGGTGCGCGCGGTGTGGGAGCTCGCCGAGGAGGTCAACGCGCGGGCCGGGGCCGCCGGGTGACCGGCATCGACCTGGGCGGCGGGCTGCCCGTCGACTTCGGCTCCGACGACGCCCGGCCGGACTTCGCCGGGGCGCGCACCTGGCCACCCGCACGGTCTTCATCCCGGACGCCTGGCCGCTGCGGGTCGAGGTGTTCGCCGCGGACGGCTCCCCGCGCTCCGGGCCGCCGCTCCCCCAGGACGTGGCCGGCCCGCTCTGCTTCGCCGGCGACCTGGTCGCCCGGGCCCGCGAACTGCCCCGCATCGAGGCGGGCGACCTGGTCGTGCTGCCGGACACCGGCGGCTACTGCGCCTCCGCGCCGTGGGGCTACAACAGCGTGCCGCGCCCCGCGGTGCACGGCTTCGTCCGCGCCGGCGACGGCTTCCGGTTCACTGCCGTCCGCGCCGAGCAGTCCCTCGCCGAGGTGGTCGCCGAGGCCGGCGGAGCCCGCCCGGACGCCCTGCTCGACCTCTCCTGACGGCCCGTCACGACCGCCGGAGGTGGGCGAGGATCTCGGCGTGGTGGCCGCCGACCGGCGGGAGGTCGTCCAGCGCCGCCCAGCGGTGGGCGTCGTGCTCGGCGAGGGCGACCGCCGGGCGGCCGGCCACGGCGGCGGTGAACGCGAACAGGCGGAAGCGGACGCCGTGCCGGCCGGTGAAGTCCGCGGCGCACAGGTAGGCCAGGTCGAGCCCGGTGAGGCCGGTCTCCTCGGCGAGTTCGCGGGCCGCCCCGGCCGGCAGGTCCTCCTCGGGTTCCAGCGAGCCGCCGGGGAACTCCCACAGGCCGCCGAAGTGGTCGTCGGGGTTGCGGCGGACCATCAGCGCCCGCCGCTGCCCGTCGAGCACGACCACCCCGACCAGGAACGCCTCGATGCCCTCCGCGCGGGCCTGTCGGACGAGTTCGCGGTACTGGCTCACGTCGGTCTCCCCCTCGGTGCACGCGTCACGGCGCGGGTCGGCGCCTGCTCCGACCCTAGGGGCCGGCGCCGACACCCTGCCGACCCGGTCGTGCGACGGCGCCCCGCTCCCCGGCCGGACGGCCGGGGAGCGGGGCGACGTGCCGGGACGTCAGCTCACGTTGTCCTTGAACGCGGTGCCGGCGGCGCGCAGGCCGGCGACGTTGGCGGCGACCTGGGCGGGGGTCAGCACCTGGTCCTTGACGAAGTACACGTAGTCGACCTGCTGGTCGTAGGAGCGCACCGTGGACGAGGTCTGGCCGTTGAGGTCGATCAGCCAGTGGTTGAAGTCGATGAACTGCGGGGTCTCGGGCAGGTAGGGCTCGCCGTGGGTGGCGACGACCTGGCCGTCGATGTAGTAGGTGACGTTGCTGTTGTCGATGGTGAACTGCAGCAGGTGCCAGCCGTCGTAGGACTGCCGCTGCTCGCCGTGGGTGTTGACGGCGTTCCACGGGTCGGGGTTGTAGGTCTCCCAGGTGGTCTCGTACATGATGTTGCTCTGCTCGCCCCAGCCGCCGTTCGGCAGGTACTCGAAGTCCTGCTCGCTGTAGTTGGGGTCCATCGGGGCGTTCAGCGGGGTGAAGGCGAAGAAGGTCTGGTTGATGTGGTCGCCGTCGGGGCCGCTGTTGGGGGCGTCGGCGAACTTGACGCGGGCCGCGTAGGTGCCGTTCTTGAACTTCCGCGCGGTGGTCTGGATCTCGGTCTCCTTGGTGCCCGCCGCGGTGCCGTCGGTGGTCAGCCGCAGGTTGAGCACCTTGCTGCCGCCGACGGTCGGGAAGGTCACGTCCTGCGGCGACCAGGTGGCGCCGGACACGCCGGGGCCGCCCTGTCCGGACTTGACGGTCCAGCCGTGCTGCTGGATCGCCGCGTCGGAGCTGGTGTTGTAAGAGAAGTCGTCGAACAGCACGGGGGCGTTCGGGTCCACCGGCGGGGTGGAAGTGGACCCGGACGGGGACGGGCTGGGCGAGGAACTCGCCGACGGGGACGGGTTGTTGCCGGCCGGGGCGGTGCCCCAGATCAGCGCGCCGTCCTCCTGCAGGGTGACCTTCTGCCAGTCGGCGTAGGAGGTCTGGGTGCCGGAGAAGGAGTAGTCGTCGGACTGGGTGAGGGTCTGCCAGTCGGCGCGGTAGAAGCGCAGCTGCATGTCGCCGGTGGACTGGCCGGGGGCGAGCGAGCCGGCGCCGGCGGTGAAGCCGATCTCCAGGTAGCGGTCGGCGGTGGCGGTGGGGTTGGCCAGGGTGCCGAAGGTGCCGGTGATGTTGGCGCAGCCCTTGACCGCCCAGGAGCAGGCGAAGCGGTAGCTGGTGGAGGCGCTGTCCGCCTTGAAGTAGTAGCGCAGGGTGATCCGGTTCAGCGCCACGGTGGTGGTGCCGGTGTTGGTGACCTGCAACCACGGCTCGGTCTGGTCCGCGGTCGCGCCGGAGGCGCTGGTGCGGTACTGGACGCTGAACGCGTCGGCGGCGTGCGCCGGGGCGACGGTCAGCGCGGTGGCGGCCAGGCCGGCCGCGACGACCGCGGCGGCGGCTGCCAGCCGGGCTCGGCGGCTGGTGGTGCGGGGGCGTGCGGACACGTGGATTCCTTCCGTGGGGGCGGGCCTCGCGCGGCATCGGGCGGCGCGGGGCGTCAGGAGTAGCCGGTGGTGCACGTGCGGGGTGCGGCGGCGGAGGTGGTCCGCGTGCTGCGGGCGGTCGCCGACGGTGGGTCGGCGGCCGGGTCGGTGGGGGCGCGGGCCGCGCCGGGTGCGGCCCGCTCCGGCCGGTCAGCCGCGTTCGGCGTGGTGGACGCCGAGTGCGGCCAGCCGGGGGCGGTGCGCGGCGAGCGCGGGCAGGAAGTCCCGGTCGTAGTCGCTGGCGGGGTTCCAGGCGCGGTCGGCGATGGCGCACAGCCGCGGGTAGGCGAGGTAGTCGAAGTGCTCGGCGGTGGTGACGAATTCGCTCCACAGCTGGGCCTGGGTCCCGAGCACCTTGGCGCGCTCGTCCTCGCCCCAGTGTTCGGGGGCCGCGAGGTGGGCGTGCGCGGTGGGCAGGTCGACCACGTACTCGGCCTGGCCGAGCGGCTCCTCGGGGTGCTCGCTCTGCGGGTAGTCGAGGTAGGTGGCGCGGTGCGGGGCCATCACGATGTCGTGGCCGCGCCGGGCGGCCTCCCGGCCGTGTTCGGCGTCCCGCCAGGGCATCACGGTGAACTCGACGGGCAGCGTGGAGCCGTCGGCCTCGGCCCAGCACATCGGGATCCGGCCGGCCTCCAGCAGGTGGCGGCCGACCCGGCCGAGGAACCAGCCGCGCAGGTGGGCGGGTTCGGCCAGGCCGAGTTCGGCGGCCTTGCGGCGGGCGGCGGGGCTGGTCTCCCACTCGACGGTGGGGCACTCGTCGCCGCCGAGGTGCACGTACCGGGACGGGAACAGCTCCATCGTCTCGTCCAGGACGGCGCGGCAGAACGCGAACACCTCCTCGTGCACGCCGAGCACGGTCTCGCACACGCCCCACTCGGTCCACACGTCGAGCTGCCGCTCGGGGTGGTTGCCGAGCTGCGGGTAGGCGGCGAGGGCGGCCCTGGTGTGACCGGGCATGTCGATCTCCGGGACCACGGTGACGCCCCGTTCGGCCGCGTAGGCCACCAGGTGCCGCAACTCGGCCTTGGTGTAGGCGCCCTGGTGCGGCAGGTCGTCGTACCGGGTGGAGCCGGCGTGGCCCAGCATGCTGCGGGTGCGCCCCGCGCCGATCTCGGTGAGCCGCGGGTAGGCGTCGACCGGCAGCCGCCAGCCCTGGTCGTCCGTGAGGTGCAGGTGCAGCACGTTCAGCTTGTGCAGGGCGATCCGGTCGACGGCGGCCAGCAGGCGGTCGATCGGCTGGAAGTGCCGGGCGGTGTCGATCATGAACCCGCGCCAGGCGTGCCGCGGCCGGTCGACGATCCGGACGGCGGGCAGGCTCCACTCGACGCCGGGTGCGGGCCGCGCCGACAGCGCCTCGGGGGGCAGCAGTTGACGCAGCGTCTGGACGGCGTGCCGCAGACCGGCGGGCCGGGCCGCGTGCAGGGTCACCTGGAACGGGTCGACGGTGAGCCGGTAGCCCTCCGCCCCGAGCTCGCGCTCCGCGGGGTCGAGCGTCAGGGCGACCGTCCCGTCCGCACCGGGGGCGAGCGGCAGCCCGGTGGCGGGGCGCAGCAGCGTCCGCAGCAGGTCGGCGACCGGAGCGGCATCGCCGTCCGCCCGAACGGTGGTCCGCTCGGTGAGGGTGAACCGTCCGGCGGCGGGAACGAGATCGACCGGGGTCGGCAGGATCACGGGGGTGGTCTTCTTCCGGGTGAGGTGGGATGAGGGGGCGTCAGCCCTTGACGGCGCCGGCGGTCATGCCGGTGGTGACCTTGTTCTGCAGGAACAGGAACACCAGCAGCACGGGCAGCATGAACAGGGTGGCGGCGGCCATGGTCGCGCCCCAGTCGGTGCCGAAGACGTTGGCGAAGGAGGAGAGCCAGACCGGGAGGGTCCGGGCGTCCTGGTTCTTGATGATCAGGGTGTTGGCGAACGCGAACTCGTTCCAGGCGGTGATGAAGCCGAAGAGCGAGGTGGCGAGCAGGCCGGGGGCGAGCAGCGGGAGGGTGATGCGGCGGAAGGCGGCGGCCCGGGTGCAGCCGTCGACCTGGGCGGCTTCCTCGAGTTCGGCGGGCACGGCGGCCAGGAAGCCGCGCAGGGTGACGATGGTGAAGGGGAGGGTGGTCATGAAGTAGACCAGGGTGAGCATGCTGAGGCTGTCCAGCATGTCGGTGTCGCGGGCGATCACGTACATCGGGATCAGCAGCGCCTCCCACGGGGCCATCTGCGCGGTGAACACCAGCAGCAGGAAGGCCCGGCGTCCGCGCCAGCGCAGCCGGCCGACGGCGTACGCGGCGAGCAGCGCGACCACCAGCGAGAGCAGCACCGCGCCGAGGGTGACCAGCAGGCTGTTGCGCCAGTAGCCGCCGAAGCCGGGCGCGTGGACCGCGGTGGAGAAGTGTTCCAGGGTCGGGTGCAGCGGGAGGAACGCGGGGGTCTCGGCCTGGATCTCGGCGGTGGGCTTGAAGGCCGTCACCACCATCCAGTAGACGGGGAACGCGGCGGTGGCGAGGACCGCGAGCGCGGCGAGGTTGAGCGGCAGGCGGCGCAGCTGACGGCGGGTCAGGGCGGTCGAGAGGGGCAGCGGGCTCATGCCTCGGCTCCTTCCTGGCGGTGCATCCGCCGCAGGGTGGTGACGAGCGCGGCGAGCAGGATCAGCACGGTGAGCGTGGACGCCGCGGAGCCGAGGTCGTACTTGTGCAGGTTCTGGGCGATCTGGAAGGCGTAGACGGGCAGGGTGGTGGTGGCGCCGTCGGGGCCGCCCTGGCTGACCACCCAGATCTGGGCGAAGCACTTGAAGGTCCAGATCACTTCGAGCGAGGTGACCAGGGCGAACAGCGGGCGCAGCACGGGGACGGTGACCATCCGGAAGGTCTGCCAGGCGGTGGCGCCGTCGATCCGGGCGGATTCGTAGAGTTCGGCGGGGATGGTGGTGAGGCCACCGTAGAGGGTGAGTGCGGCGAACGGGACGGACTGCCAGACCACCAGCAGCACCAGCACGGTGAAGGTGGCGGTGGGGTGGGCGAACCAGGCGTAGTCGTGGTAGCCGTGCAGTCCCAACTGGTCAAGCGCCCAGTTGACCACTCCGAACCGGGACTGGAAGAGCCACTGGAACACCGTGGTGGCGGCGATCACCGGCGTGGCCCAGACCAGCACCAGGGCGCTCATCACCGCCAGCCGCATCCGCCTGCCGAGCCGGACCAGCATCAGCGCGACCAGCGTGCCGAGGCCGGTGATCAGCACGGTGTTGAGCGCGGTCCAGCCGGCGGTGCGGGCGGCGACGGTCCAGAACTTGGGGTCGGAGAGCAGCTCGGTGTAGTTGTCCAGGCCGACGAACGGGGCGCCGCCGCGGATGAGTTCGGCCATCCGGAAGTGCTGGACGGAGATCACCAGGTTGCGGGCGAACGGGTAGAGCAGCAGGTACGCCGCGCCCACCAGGGTCGGGGCGATGAGCAGGTACGGCCGGATCCGGGTGCGGAGCGGCGGTGACGCGTTGGTGGGCACGGCGGGGTACTCCTGGGTCGGGGAGGTGCGGGGCGGTGCGGGCTGGGCCCGGCGGCGGATCAGTTGCCGCTGAGCGCCTTGGTGATGGACTCGCTGGCGCTCTTGCCCGCGCCGGCCGGGTCGGTTCCGGTGAGCACCCGGGTCATGTACTGCTTGATCGGGTTGTCGGCCTCGACGGCCGCCCAGTTCGGCGAGTTGGGAGTGGCGTGGCCGTTGACCGCGCCGGCGGCCATCGCGGCGGCGCCCTCGTTGCCGCTGAGCACGGAGGCGAGGGTGGTCCGGTTGGGGACGTAGCTCATCTCCTTGGCCATCTCGGTCTGCCACTTGTCGCCGGCCAGCGCCTTGACCACCTCGTAGGCGGCGGCCTGGTGCTGGGAGGACTCGGGGACGATCAGGTCGGAGCCGCCGGTGAAGACCGCGCCGGGCTTGTCGGCGCTCTTGCCGGGGATCGAGAAGAAGCCGAGCTTGTCCTTGAGCGCCGGGTTGGCCTTGAGGATCGCGCCGGCGCCGCCGGGGGTGGAGATCAGCTGCGCGGTGTGGCCCTGGGCGAACACCTCGGCCTGCGGGGGCTTGGCCTCGTCGGAGTCCTTCGGGCCCTTGCCGAGTGCCTGGAGCTTCTTGTAGAACTCGATGCCGGCCTGCGCCTGCGGGGTGTCCAGGGCGCCCTTCCACTTGCCGTCGGCGCCCTTGACCGCGAGGTCGCCGCCCTCGTCCCAGATGAACCCGGCCAGCGCGTACCAGGTCTGGCCGCTCAGGTAGATGCCTTCGTTGCCACCGGTGTTGAGCTTCTCGGTGTCGGCGATCCACTCCTCCCGGGTCTTCGGCGGGGCGGTGATGCCGGCCTGCGCGAACAGGTCCTTGTGGTAGATCACCACGCGGTTGGCGGCGTACCACGGGATGCCGAACTGCTGGCCGCCGATCTTGCCGGGCTCGGCCAGGCCGGGGATCCAGTGCGAGCCGTCGAGGTCGGCGACCTTGTCGCTGAGGTCGTGGACGCCGCCGCTGGCCGCGTACTGCGCGACCTGGGTGTTGCCGACCTCGATCACGTCGGGCGCGTCCTTGCTCGCCAGCGCACTGGTCACCTTCTGCCCGATGCCCTCCCACTCCTGGATCTGCACGTCCAGCGTGGTGCCGGCGTGGCCGGCCTCGAACTCGGCCTTGAAGTTCTTCAGGAAGGTGTCGCTGACGCTGTCCTTCATGATCCAGACCGTCAGCTTGGCCGGGCCTGCCGTGTCCTGGGCGGCCGGACCGGAGGAGGAACAGCCGGTCAGGGTGGCCGCGCCGAGCACGAGGGCGATCGCGGTGCGCAGCGGGGTCGGAAGAGCGGTGGGTCTCACGTGGTGCCGCCTTGGGGGATGGTGACAGAGAAGTCTCGGGTGAGTGATGCTTTACCAGTCGGACCAACTGGTCCGGTCAGTGGTAAGAGAAGGTGGCACAGCCGGATGACCCCGTCAAGGCCCCCCGCAGCGCTCCGCATACGCCCCCACCTGGCGTTTGAGTGGGCCGAACAGCGGCACTGCCAACTGGTAACCTCTGCGAACTGGTCTGGTATGGTCTGACCAGTTGCCAGTGAAGGGGTGAAGGATGACGTCCGAGACGTCCGGCGGTGCGGGCCTGAAGCGGGATCAGGTCCGGGAGTATCTGCGCGAACTGGTCGAGTCGCTGACGCCCGGCGACCCGATCCCCTCCGAGCGGGCGCTCTGCACCCAGCTCGGGGTGTCCCGCCCGACGCTGCGCGCCGGCGTGGACGAACTGGTCGCCGCCGGCCTGCTGGTGCGCGAGCACGGCCGCGGCATGTTCGTCGCCCCTGCGAAGATCGTCCAGGAGCTGGCGCCCGCCGGCGGCGGCGAGTCGTCCTTCACCGTCCCGCGCGCGTCCGGCAGTTGGACCAGCCGGGTGCTGGAGTTCGCCGCTCTCCCGGCCGGCCCGGCGATCGGCCGCAAGCTACGGCTCTCCCCCGCCGCCGAGATCCTGCACATCGCCCTGCTCCGCCTGGTGGACGGCGAGCCGATGGCGATCGAGCACCTGCACATCCCCGCCGACCTGGTGCCCGGTCTCGCCCCCGCCGACCTGGAGAGCGGCGACTTCTACGACCTGCTCGCCGCCCACGGCGTCCGCGTCCACGAGGCCGTCCAGGCCATCGAACCGACCGTGGTCAGCGACCGCGAGGCCCGCGTCCTCGCCGTCCCCGCCCTCTCCCCCGCCCTGCGCTTCGAACGCCTCACCACCGACGTCACCGGCCGCCCCGTCGAGTACGTCCACTCCCTCTACCGCGGCGACCGCTACCGCATCGTCTCCCGCATCTCCCTCGCCGACCCCTCCCCCACCTCCCCCGACAACCCCCGCCACCACCCCGGCATCCCCCCCGGCGACCTCACCACCCGCGGCACCGGGCGCACCGTCACCACCGGAGACATCCAGCCCGTCCTCTGACCATCCCCCTCCGATCGGCGCCCGCACGGGGGCAACCGGGAGTGCCCGTGCCACGATGCCGCCGTCCCCGGCGGAACGGAGCAGCTCGGCGACGGCCGCGGCCCCCCGCTCCCCGGGGCGGCTGGTCGAGGAACCCCGGTCAGTGAACTGCCCACTGACGCTGCGTCAGGACCCGGGCCCGAGTTGCCTGGGCTGCCGCCGCAGCTGCCACCGCCAGCATTCGCCGATCAGCCGCTCCAGCTCCGCCGTCCCGTACTCGTCCGCGTAGCACCGCGGGTGCCAGAGGAAGTCGGGCGTACCCGCGTGGACGTCCCACACCTTCGGGATCCACCGGTGCGCCCCACCGTGGTAGCTCGTCCCCACGGCCGGATCCTCGACCGCGACGGGCCGCGAACACCTCGGGCACAGCAGACAACTGGTCATCCCCCATGCTCTCAGCGCCCACCCGTCCACCGTCAATACGTCAACGGTCCCGCTGACCACTCAACTCGCTTCCCCCGCCGAATAGTTCGGGGTCGCCTGCCCGTCGTACCGGCGACCGCGTACGCCGGGCTCCGTGCCGGCGACGACCCCGAGGGCGCCGTCCGGGCTGTCGCTCGGATCCTGGCCGAGGACGGGCGCGCCGGGCTGGTCATGGAGGCAGCGGTCCCGGTCCCGGACGGCCGGCAGGCCCCCGGGGCCGGAACCGGGACCGCAGCGACAGCGTGGGCAAGCACGGCCAGGGCGGCCAGCGGTAACAGGTAGGGCGTCCTCGTCGCCGAGGTGCTCGACCACGAAGCCCCGCATGCCGTCGCGGACTTCGTCGCCAGCCCAGCGGACCCGCCGAGAAGGTTCTGCGTGCCGGCCGGGCTGGCGTCACCGGTGTGCTCGGGCGATCGTCCAGCCCGCTGTAGCCCACGGCCACCGGCTGATCTTCGTCTGTCGACCGACCTCACGCAGCACGATCACGGCCGGCGTCGGACCGGCTGCCCGCTGTCAGAGGGTGGCAGCACGCAGCACGATCAGGGCGACGGAGGCCATGGTGAGCACCAGCGCCGGGAACGCGCCCTTGCGGTCGCCGACGCGCAGGTGGAAGGCGACCGCCCCGGCGAAATAGAGCGTCAGGCCGATCGCGGCGGCGATTCCGACGGGTCCCCACCAGAGTCCGGCGATCGCACCGGCCGCGCCCGCTATCTGAGCGCCGATCAGGAGAGCCATCATGTTCTGCGGCACTCCGAGGGTGGCCATCTGCTCGGTGATGTGCCGCGTCCGCAGGGACTTGGCCCCCGCCGATACCAGGAGAAGCGCCGACATGAACACGGTGACGACGGCAAGGCAGACGAACATGGCTGAAACCTCAATCATGCGAGATGCGAGTAAGGGGTGTGCGCACCTCGACGACGATAGGCGGCCACCAGGTACCTCCAGGTAACCTTCGGGGGCATGAGCCTTCGACCCGGAATTGCTTTCCTCGCCGACTGTCCCGCTCTCCTGGCCATGGAGATCATCGCCAGCAAGTGGTCCATGGTCACGCTCTTCGCGCTGACCGACGGCCCGTTGCGCCACGGAGAGCTGGTCGAGCTGAGCGGTGGCATTTCGCGCAAGGTACTGACCCAGACGCTGCGCCGGCTCCAAGCCAACGGGCTCGTCGAGCGGCACGCGTACGCCGAGGCGCCGCCGCGCGTGGAGTACAGCCTGACCGATCTCGGGCGAACCCTGGAGGAGCCCATCAGGATGCTCACCGCATGGGCGCGGGAGAACGGCGAGGCGGTCGTCACCTTCCGGGAAGCGGCCGAGGCGGCCGCCACCATTGATGAGAACCCGAGCCGTTTCTGATCAGGAGAAGAGACTGAACCGGACAAGTACGGGCAGGCATCCGGTTCGAGGGCTCGGGAAGCCGCGCCGTGTGCGGTCGCGGCGTCCCGGTGCCGTTCGGGGGATCAGCCGCAGTGCGTCCAGCCGGACATCCAGCTGGTGCCCTCGGCGGAGCCGCCCCAGGAGATGCAGGTGCCTGCCGCGCCGATCTTGACCGGGCCCGCGTAGTACTTGTGATAGCCCCGGTCGGGGGCCTCGCCGAGGTCGCTCCGCCGCACGATCTGCACCCGCAGGTCGTACGTCCGGGTGCCGTTCGGGCTCCGCATCCAGGTGACGGCGCAGTTGCTGGAGCCGTTGTAGAACAGGTAGACGTCGGCCAGGGTGCCGAGCGCGTGGTGGTCGATCTGGTGGAGGCTGCTGCCGCAGGCGCCGATCGGCGTGGTGGCCGCTTCGGCCGGAGCGGTGACGGTCAGCATTCCCGCCGCCAGGCTGAGCGCGCTGAGCGCGAGGGCGGTCGTCCGCTTCGACTTGCGCATGTGTCCCCTTTTCGCGTTCATGTCCAAATCTGCCGCAGGCACGAGAGCAGCGACCAAGATCGTCTGACTACGGGTCAGTGCGACATTCGACGACCGCGAGGATCGGCCGGATGCCGTAGGACCGTCGGACGCCGGCCGGAGCTCCCGTCCACCGGCGGCAGCCGTACGGCGGGGGTCAGATCCGGCTGCTCAGGCCGTAGAGGACTTCGCGGAGGCCCGGGCGGGCGGCGTCCTCGCCGTGGCGCCAGACCAGGCGGAGGCGCAGCGGCGCGGGCGGGTGGGCTAGGTCGAGGCGGGTGAGGGCGCCGTCGGCGAGTTGGTCGTGGACGGCGAATTCGGGGAGCAGGGCGATGCCGAGGCCGCGTTCGGCGCAGGCGCGGGTGACGGCGATGCCGCCGGTGCGGAGGCGTTCGAGGTGGGGGCCGAAGTGGCGGTGGGCGGCCAGCGCGAAGGAGCAGGCGGGGTCGCCGACCAGCAGGCGGGTGTCGGGCGGCAGGTCGGCGGGGTGCAGGGCGGTGGCGTGGCGTCGGGGGTGGCCGGGGGCGGCGACCAGGGCGAGCGGGACGTCCTGGAGGTCGAGGTGGTCGAGGGGCGCGGGCGGGACGGGGAAGCCGAGTTCGCCGAGCGGCCCGGCGGTGTCGAGCAGCAGGGCGGCGTCCAGGGTGCGGGCGGCGAGTTCGGCGAGCAGCGTGTCGCGGACCGGTCCGATCCGCAGGTCGATGCGCAGCTCGGGGTGGTGGTCGGCTAGTTCGGCGAGCAGTGGGGGGAGGTGGGTGGCGGCGAGGGTCTCCAGGGCGCCGAGGCGGACGGTGGGGTGTTCGGTGGTGACGTCGCGGCGGGCCTGCTCGGCCTGTTCGCGCAGGCGGGCGGCCCAGGGCAGCAGGCGCCGTCCGGCGGCGGTGAGGGTCATGCCGCGCGGGTTGCGGGCGAACAGCGGGGTGCCGAGCGAGCTTTCGAGGGTGCGGATCTGTTCGGAGACGGTGGACGGGGCGAGTCCCAGCGCGGTGGCGGCCTCGGTGACGGTGCGGTGCTCGACGACCGCTTCGAAGGTCCGCAACTGCCGCAGTTCCATGCCGTCCGCCCCCTGTGTCGGTGGCGCACCAGGGTACGCGTTCGGTTCTTCCGCACGCACCGTGCGCCTGCGCCGGTGGATCAAGAACGCTTCGAGACCGCAGAGTTGACGGCGTCTCGATGACCGCCCTCACCTGGGGAGCTCCGCCGTGCTGACCACCGCTGTCCGACCGTTCGCTCCACCGCTCGCCCGCACGCGCGTGTTGCTCGGGCTCTCGCTGTCGTACTTCGCGGTGCTGCTGGACACCACCGTGCTGGCGGTCGCGGAGCCGGATCTGGCGCGCTCGCTGGGGAGTTCGACGGCGGGGCTGCAGTGGGTGGTGACGGCGTACACGGTGGCGTTCGGCGCGGTGCTGCTGTCGGCGGGGACGCTGGCGGACCGGTTCGGCGCGGACCGGCTGTTCCGGCTGGGGGTGGCGGGATTCGGTGCGGCGTCGGCGGCGTGCGCGCTGGCGCCGGGGCTGTGGTCGCTGGTGGTGTGGCGGGCGGTGCTGGGGGTGGCGGCGGCGTTGTCGGTGCCGTCGGGGATGGCGCTGCTGGGCGTGGTCTTCCCGGTGCCGGCCGAGCGGGCCCGGGCGGTGTCGGTGTGGGCGGGGGTGAGCGGCGCGGCGATGGCGTGCGGTCCGGTGGTGGGCGGCGCGCTGGTGGGGTGGTTCGGCTGGCGGTCGGTGTTCTGGCTGAACGTGCCGCTGACCCTGCTGGTGCTGGCGTTGACGGCGTCCCGGGGACTGCGCGCGCCGCGCCGGGCGCAGCGGACGGACTGGTGGTCGCAGGCGGCGCTGGTGGCGGGGCTGGCGCTGCTGATCGACGCGTTGATCGCGGCGGGCGCGGGCGAGGCCGGGCAGGCGGCGGTGGCGGGTGCGGGCGCGCTGGTGGCGGGCGGCTGGTTCGTCCGGCGGGAGCGGGACGGGGAGTTGCGGCGGGTGGTGCTGGCGGCGGACGGGGTGCGGACGGCGCTGGCGGCGGGCGCGGCGGTGAACTTCGCGCTGCTGGGCGTGCTGTTCGTGCTGCCCCTGGTGTTCGTCCGGGTGTGGGGGTGGTCGGCGGCGGTGGCGGGCGCGGCGTTCCTGCCGATGACGGTGTCGCCGGCGGGTGTGCCGTTGCTGCTGACGGGTCGTCTGGTGGCGCGCCGGGGGCCGTGGCTGCCGGTGGTGGCGGGGGCGGCGTTGCTGGCGGCGGGGTGTGCGGGGGCGGCGGCCGCGGTGGGGTTCGGGGCGTCCTACCCGGTGCTGGCGATGGCGCTGGGGGCGGTCGGGTTCGGGGTGGCGCTGTCGCTGCCGGCACTGGTCGCGGCGGTGGTGTCGTCGGCTCCGGCGGGGGCGACGGGGGCGGCGAGCGGGCTGCTGAACGCGGTGCGGCAGGTGGGCGCCTCGCTGGGGGTGGCGGTGCTCGGCGCGTTGGTGGCGGTGCCGGACCGGACGGGCGCGGCGACGGCGCTGCTGCTGCCGGTGCCGGTGTGCGCGGTGGCGGCGGTGCTGGCCCTGGGGCGGGCCCGCCGCACATCCTCTCGACATCAAGCATCTTGATATCAAGAGACTCCTCGGGCAGAGTTCTCCCGACGGGCCCGGACGAACCCGTGCCCGGAGGCGAAACCGGCCCCGCAGACCGTGCGGCGCCGCGGAACGGGGAGAGCCATGAGCGAACGCGAGCACCGGGACGGGCTGTTGACCCAGCTGCGCCGTCCCCCGGGCGGGCGGGACGGCCGGACCATGCTGGTGGCGCTGTTCACCGACCGGACCGGCTCGGGCGTCTGGGCGGCGGCCTGCGTGCTGTACTTCACCGAGGTCGGCCACCTCACGGCCGGCCGGGTCGGTCTGCTGCTGGGGCTCGCCTCGGTCGCCGGGATCGCCGGCTCCCCGCTGGCGGGGCGGCTGGCCGCCTCGCTGGGCGTGCGGCCGGTGCTGATCGGCTGTCACCTGCTGCGCGTGGTCGCCCTCGCGGCGGTGCTGTTCTGCTCCTCCTTCGCTCCGCTGCTGCTGGCGGTCGCGGCCTCGGCGCTCGGCGACCGGGCGGCCCGCGCGATGGAGCTGCTGTTCGCCACCGAGGTGGCGGGCGAGCGCCGCTCGGTCTACCGGGCGCTGTCCCGGACGGCGATGAACGCCGGGTACGCGGCGGGCGCGGGCCTGGCCGCGGCGGGCCTGGCGGTCGGCACCCCGGCCGCGTACCGGGCGCTGCTGATCGCCGACGTGGTCTCCTTCCTGATCGCCGCCGCCCTGGTCGCGGGCCTGCGGGAGCCGCGCCCGGGCGGCCGGGTGGTCGCGGGCAGCGAACGCCCGGCGCCGGCCGCCCAGGCGGGGCCCCGGCCGACCCCGTGGCGGGACGGCGGCTACCTGCGCTTCGTCGCCCTGGACTGCGCGCTGACCATCGACGACGCGATCCTGAACGTCGGCCTGCCGCTCTGGCTGATCCACTCCACCCGGGCCCCGCACGCCCTGGTCCCGGCCTTCCTGGCGATCAACACGGTGCTGGTGGTGGCCAGTCAGCTGCGCGTCTCGGCCCGGGTCCGGACACCCCGTCAGGCGGTGCGCGCGGTGCCGCTGTACGGCTTCGCGGTGCTGGGCTGCTGCGCGGCGGCGGCACTCGCGGGCGGGACGGGCGCCGTGCTCGGCTCGCTCCTGCTGCTGGTCGCGGCCGTACTGGTGACGCTCGCCGAACTGCTGCGCTCGGTGGTCTCCTGGGAGCTGTCGGTGGCGCTCGCCCCGGACCGGGCCCGCCCGGAGTACCTGGGCGTGGCGGGGATGGCGCAGTCCACCGAGAAGGCCGCCGGCCCGCTGCTGCTGACCGGCGCCGTCCTTGCCACCGGCCCGCTGGGCTGGCTCGCCCTGGGCGCGGCCACCTGCGCGGCGGCCTACGCCCAGCGCCGCTTCAGCGCCACCCGCCTCACCGCCACCGCTCCTGCCCCGACCCCCGTGGCCCGGGCAACGGCCGCCGGTTGAGCCTGCCGAGCACTCGGTCCGCAGCGCCCGCCCCGACCTTCGACGCCCGGACGTGGGAGGGACCTTCAGCCTGGCGACCGTCGCCGGACGGGGAACGCCGCGCCGGCCCGGCGACCAGCGCCCGCCCGGGCGGGCGCCGTCAGGCCAGCTCGGCGACCGTGCCGACCACGGTGCCGAACAGGTCGCCGACGGTGGTGAGCGCGGCCGCGTGCAGGTCCGCTGCCGGGACGACGGACCCGCCCGGGCCGGGCAGGGCCCGGGTCGCGCAGGCCTCGGCGACCACCGCGGGCCGGAGTCCGGCCCGGAATGCGCCCTGGGCGGTGAACTGCACGCACATGTGGGTCATGAAGCCGGCGAGCACCAGGTCCGGCCGCTCGGGCCCGACGCCCGACCTGGCCAGCACCGCGGCCAGTTCGGTGTTGTGGAAGGCGTCCGGGAACTCCTTGACCACGACCGGCTCCCCCGCCCTCGGCGCGACCTCCGGGCTGATCGCGCCGATCTCGGCCCGGATGTCGTACGGCGTGCCCGGTCCGCCGTCGTTCACCACGTGCACCACGGGCGTGCCGGCCGCCCGCGCCGCGGCCAGCAGCCGGGCCCCGGCGGCGAGCGCCTCCTCGGCGCCGTCCAGCGCCATCACGCCCTCGCGGTAGGTGTTCTGGTAGTCGATCAGGACCAGGGTCGCGCCGGCCAGCCGGGGCGGGGTGTCGTCCAGGCCGATCACCCGGCGCAGGGTGGCGGATGCGTTCGTCGCGCTCATGACAGTAATCTCCTCGGGAAGGGGAAATGGTGGACCTGACGGATGGTCAGGCCGTGCGGAACCGGCGCCGGTAGGCGGCGGGCGTGGTGCCCAGTCGGCGGCGCAGCGCGCGGTGCAGGGTCTCGACGGAGCCCAGGCCGCAGGCGGCGGCGACCTGGTCGAGCGGTCGGTCGGTGCCTTCCAGCAGGCGCCGCGCGGCTTCCACCCGGGCTGACTCGACGTAGGCGGCGGGGGTGCTGCCGGTCTCCTGGCGGAAGACCCGGGCGAAGTGCCGCTCGCTCAGGCACATCCGTTCGGCGAGGGCGGCGGCCGACAGGTCGGCGTCCAGGTGTTCGGCGATGTGCAGCCGCAGCTCGTCGATGTCCCGGCGGGCCGTGGGCGGGCTGCTGAGCGGCACCGAGAACTGGCTCTGGCCGCCCTGCCGCTTGAGGTACATCACCAACTGCCGGGCCACCGCGAGCGACAGCTCCTCGCCGTGGTCCTCGGTCACCAGGGCGAGCGCCAGGTCCATGCAGGCGCTGATCCCGGCGCCGGTCCAGATCCGTCCGGAGCGGACGAAGATCGGGTCCGGGTCGACGGTGATCCCGGGGTGGTCGGCGGCCAGTTGCGCGGCGGTCGACCAGTGGGTGGTGGCGGTCCGCCCTTCCAGCAGCCCTGCTGCTGCCAGCAGATGGGCGCCGACGCAGACGGACGCCACCCGGCGCGCGGTCGGTGCGGCGTCCCGCACCCAGTCGACCACCTCCGGGTCGATCCGGGCACGCGGTCCGTCCGGCCCCGGCTCGACGGCGCCCGGCACCAGCAGGGTGTCGACGGCGCCGCGGACCTGGTCGAAGGTCAGGTCGGCGACCAGCCGGACGCCGGCCGAGGTCCGCACCGGCCCGGCGGTCGGGCCGGCCAGTTCGACCCGGTAGCCGGCTCGTCCGCCGCTCTCCCGGTTGGCCAGCGCGAACACCTCGGCGGGCCCGGTCACGTCGAGCAGGTCGACGTCCGGGAACACCGCGATCACCATCCGCCGCTCCAGCTCCATGCCCCCATCCTCGGGCGGGCCGCCCGCCGTCCGCAATGACGACTCTCTGTCGGATCCGGACATCGCCTCCGGACGCCGCGCCGGGCGATCCGGCGCGCCGCCGGTCCGGGTGCTGCTGCCGCCGGGGCCTGTGAGCGGGTGGTTCGTGATCGTGCGGGGCCGCCCGGCAGCGGCGCCGGGCAGCCGGATCCGGTCGCCCCGGGGGTGCTCGCCGAACTGCACCAGGGCGTCGCCTTCCCCCTCGGCGGGCTCATGTCCCGAGCCCGCCCGTGCGCGCCGGTTTCGCGGCCGCCGGGTCCGACACCACGTCAGATCGGTGGCAGGCTGGCAGTCATGGAGAGCGAGGAAGGTCGCCCGGCGCCGCTACTGGTGGTGGACGGCGCGAACGTGGTGGGCTCGGTCCCGGACGGCTGGTGGCGCGATCGGCACGGCGCTGCGGAGCGGCTGCGGGACAGCCTGGTGGCGGTGGCCCGGGACGGCCTTCCGGGCGTGCCGGGCCCGCTGACGGTGGTGCTGGTGGTGGAGGGCGCGGCCCGCGGGGTGACGGCGGTGCCCGGCGTCCGGGTGGTGGCCGCGGCGGGCAGCGGCGACGACCGGATCGTCCGGCTGGTGGCCGAGGAGTCCGTGCCGGGCGGCCGCTGCCTGGTGGTCACCGCCGATCGGGAGCTGCGCGGCCGCGTCGCGGCGCTGGGCGCGGAGCTGCTCGGCCCGCGCGCGGTCCGCTGACCGCGCCGCGGGTCAGGCCAGGCGGGTGCGGGCCCCGGCGGGGTGGGTGCGGCCGCGGGCGCTGACGGCGGGCCGGGTGGGCCGCCGGTCCGCACGGGCCTGGCGGCCGTCCTGAACCGTCCGCGCGTCCCGCCCGGCGAGCGCGGCCTTCAGTGCGCGGACGGCCAGCAGCACGGCGACGGCGGCGAGTTCGGCGGGTTCGGCGATGCCGCGGTCGGCGGCGGCGTGCTGGCAGACGGAGCACCAGACGGCGCTGGCCCGGCCGCCGTCGGGGTAGTCCAGGGTGGCGGGCACCAGGTAGTGGCAGCCGCAGGCCTGGCAGACGAAGACCAGCGTCATCGCAGTACCACCCCCGCACCTCCGCACACCGAGCACGGCGACCAGTAGGTGCGCCGCACCGGTTGCTGCGCCCCTCGCGAATCGGTCTCCACGGTGTGCTCGGTCTTCTCCGTCCCGCGCGCCCCGCCGCAGCCCGGGCAGGTCTGCTGCTCAGCCATCGGCCACCTCCAGACCACCGACCGTAGCGCGCCGACCCCCGTCAGCGACAGCGGTTCGCCGTCGGACCACCCGTCGAATCCGTTTCGGGAGCGCACGGATGCACGATCGCTACCTCGGCCGCCCCGGCCGCCCCGGCCCGACGCTCCGTCAGGGTGCGGACGGGGGCGGGGTCGCCGGGGCCGGCCAGTCCGCGGGGGACGCCTCCACGTCGTTGCCGCGCACCCACACCGTGGAGACCCCGAGCAGCCGGCGGATCACCGCGAAGCCGCCCTCCCAGCCGCCGGGCAGCCGCAGCCGCCCCGACCGGACGGTCCCGGCGCTGAACCGGGTGTCGCCGCTCTCCAGCACGCCCGTCCAACCGGGAAGCCCCATCTCCGGGACGTTGCCGGTCAGTTCGACCTCGACCGGGATCCGGAGGCCGTCGGCCAGCAGCAGGGCGGGGCCCCGGTACACGGGGGTGTCGGGTGAGCTCATGCCTAGAAGCCTGCGGGAGCGGCCCACATCTCCGCAAATCTGCGCAAACCCTGTATTCCGGGCGCGCTGCGGCCGTTCCGTCGGGTGGAGTACTCCGTTCCGTGGCCGTCCGGTCACCTTCAACCCCGCCGGATGGTGCAATATGACATTGCATCAGCCGGGACAGGCCCGACTGATGGAGCATCAGGAGAACTCCCATGATCAAGCCCTTGGCCGTCCTGACCGGAGCGGCGGCACTGTCCGTGGCCGCGACGATCCCGGCGACGGCGGCCGGCTCCGAGACCCCGCAGACCACCACGGTGTGCAGCCCGTCCGGCCTCCAGGCGGGTCTGGCCACCAAGGTCTGCGCGGAGCGGACGGGCGAGCAGGTCCGGATCTACGGCACCGTCGGTCTGGCCGGCCCGCCGTCCCCCGGCACCCCGTGGCCCCCGCAGCAGCAGCTGCTCACCACCCTCGGCGCGGACAGCCCGGCCGGGACGCTCACCGGCAACGTGGTCTTCACCGGCTCGACCAGGACGGTCGGCGACCTCACCGGCACCGTCGCCTGCGACGGCCCGATCCGCGCGAGCTTCGCGGTCGCCTCCTACCCCTGGGCGCCCAACCCCGTCCACCTCGACGCGGTCGTCCCCTGCTGACACCCGGCCGGGCCGGGCCGCCCCGACCCGGGGGCGGCCCGGCCCCGTCAGCGGTCGAGGAAGAACCCGGGAACCAGCACCACCGCGGAACCCAGCAGGCTCCCGTCCGCATCCGTCGCGGCACCGACCCGGACGACAGCACGGCCACGGGCACCGCCACCAGCAGGACCGCCGGCAGGCACCCGCCGAGGAAGATCGCCACCACCGGCACCCGGACCGCGGCCGCACCCCCGTCACCCACGTTCGCACCCGGACGAGATCGGGTCGCTGGAGCCGCCGCCGGTCCGCGTTCGCCCTCCGCGATACCGGCGCCACCGTCCGCCGCCCGCGGAGATGCTCCGACCATGACCCCGCGCATCGAACTGGTCCTCGGCGACCTCACCGAGCAGGACACGGACGCCGTCGTCACCGCGGCCAACGAATCACTGCTCGGGGGCGGCGGCGTCGACGGAGCCGTGCACCGCGCCGCCGGCCCCCGCCTCGCCGCGGCCGGCGCGCCGCTCGCCCCGTGCGACCCGGGCGACGCCAGGGCCACGCCCGCCTTCGACCTCTTCCCGCCCGTCCGGCACGTGATCCACACCGTCGGCCCGGTCTGGGAGGGCGGGGAGCACGGCGAGGCCGAGACCCTGGCCTCCTGCTACCGCCGCTGCCTGGCCGTCGCCGACGAGCTGGGCGCCCGCACCCTGGCATTCCCGGCCATCGCCACCGGCGCCTACGGCTTCCCGCCCGCCGAAGCCGCCCGGATCGCGCTCGACACGCTCACCGGCACGCCCACCGCCGTCGCGCTGATCCGCCTGGTCGCGTTCGACGCCGCGTCCCACCGCCACCTGCAGGACGCCCTGACGGCCCGTCAGTAGCGCCTCACGCCGGACCGCGTCCCGAGGCGGAGTCGCCGCCCGCCCGCACCGCTTCGAGCACCGCGGCGAGCAGGGCGGCGAGTTCGGGCGACGCCTCCCACTCCGCGGCGGTGGGGTGCCAGGTGAGGCTGCCGCCCGGGGCGTCCGGGCGGCCGTGGGCGATCGTCACGGTCCGTCGGCCCTTCCGGTCCGGGCCCGTCACGCTCAGCTGCAGGTGCCGCACGTGGAAGCGGCGGGAGTACTCGCCCCGAAGATCTCCAGCACCCGGCCGTCGAAGGAGGAGAAGTCGGACCCCACCGTCGCCGTGATCTCGTCGTGCATGGCCGGACCCTACGCGCGCCGTCCGGCCACCGCCAGGCCCCCTTCCGCTACTCCTCCCCCAGCAGCCGTCCGATCAGCCGGTTCAGGTCGACGTGCTCCTGCTCGCAGCCGACCGGCACCACGCACTCCGTCAGCCGCAGGAAGCTCCGCAGTTCCTCGGCGGACATCCGCAGCAGCGCGTCCTCGCCCTCACCGCGCAGCGACAGGAGCACGTCGCCGTCCTCCGCGCCGTGCCCGGGGCGGACCGTCAGATCCCCCATTCCGGCGGGCCCTTCCAGACCGGCCAGCAGCAGGTCCCGCGACAGCGCCCAGGTCACCGGTTCCGGCTGCTCGACGTGGCTGTCCAGGTGAACGACGAACGGCTCCTCGGCGCGGTACCGCAGGCTCGCCGCGACGGGCAGCTCCAGCTCCGGCGCGACCACCACCTCGACCACCAGGTACACCGTCAGCCGCATCGCCGCGCAGCGCTGCGGCGGCACCACGCCCTCCTCGTCCTCGCTCACCTCCCACCCCCGCCAGGACGGCCCGCTCCCCGCCCCCGCCCTGGCAGAAACGATTCCTCATCTGTCTCGCGGTCAACTCCCGCGCGCCGCAGCGCCTCACCAACGTGCACACCTGCACAACGACGCCGGGCACGATCGGTGACACCCGGCCGGACAGCGGAATGCCCCTCGGCGCGCACGCCACGAGATCCGCGTCGTGCCGGCAGGCGCGAAGCGGTCACCGCAGGCGCCGTTCGGTCGCGCCGGCCCTTTGTGATCGCTCGCACGGAGGTGAAGCGGCCAACGCCCTGGTCGGGATCGCTTTGAACGACGACGACCGAGAGTTCGTCGAGCACTGGTGCGTGGAGCTCGGGAAGCGCGCCGTTGCGGGCAGTCCGCTTCTCGGGCTGGCCGGCCTGTGCCTGGGCCATACCGCTCGACGCTTCGGCCGTCTCTCCGCCGACGCCCTCGCGCTGGCGAAGTCGCTTGCCGGGCGCGCTGAAACGGACCCGACGGACGTCGATACTCGGGCTCTCGACGGCTATGACGACGTCCGGAGCTTCCTTCACCTGCGGTGACGAGGCCCCGGGGGGCATGACGACGAGGGCAGGCGGTTTCTGCAGAGTCCGCAGGGGCACCGGGTCGGTGGTGGCCTGACGCCAGGCCCAAGTGGTGCTGCTGTCACGAGTTCGGGCCGCACCCCGGTCGGCAGTGGGCCGAGCGCGGTGGCAAGGGGAAGGACCGCGACCGCGAGCCCAGCCCCGGCGGCGGGCCACCTACAGCCGACCGCACGGCGTCCGACACCTGTTCGCCGCCTACGACCTCGCCAACGACCAGCTGTACGGCCACGTCAAGGAGACCGAGCACCGCTCCAATTCGCCCTCCAAGTCGTCACCAGGGCGAACGTTGCCGGTTGCTGGTCAGTCGGACGCTCGATCGCCAAGACGTGTTCGTGCGCCAGTCTGGTCGGAGGGGGTCAGATATCCAGGGAGCTCAAGTCCAGCCGCCAGTCGTTGGACTGCAGCCAGGTGCCCTTGGGGTATTCGAAGGAGAGCTTGCCGGCGAGCTCGAACCCGGCCTTGCGGCACACCGCGTTCGACGCCGCGTGGTCCACGTGGGGGAACGCGTGCAGGTAGCGCCGTGCGCCGCGCGCCGCCGCCCGGTCCGCTGCCAACCGCAGGGCGGCAGCGGCGTATCCGTGACCGCCGAACTCCGGGAGGATCCCGTATCCGGTCTCGTACACGTCCTCACCGTCCCACTCCCGCTCCCAGTACCCGACCGAACCGATCGCCTCGTCACCGAGTCGGACGATCAGCATCTCGCCGCCGTCAAGACGCAGGTAGCGCTGATGACGATCGACGATCGCCTGCTCGGTCTCGGGCCCTCCGAGATGTTCGGTCATCTCGGGGGTGTTCTGGCGGTGCAGGATCTCCAGACCCGCGTCGGACCATGAATCGAGGCGAAGAGTGTTCACGGCGCGGAGAATACGCTCCGCCACCGACATGATCGGCAGCACGGCCGCCCCAGCTCACCGGGACCAGCCCACCGAGACCAGCCCCCGCCAACTCTCCGAGGCGACCGTTGCCCGATGCGGCACTAGGGACCGTATTTGGTCGTGATCAAGAGGTGGCCTTGGTGAGGTCCTTGATCCAGATCATCGAGGCGCGGAGGTGGAGGCCGGCGAGGTAGCTCTCGGGTGTCTTGTCGAACCGGGTGGCAATGCCCCGCCAGGCCTTCATCCTGTTGATCAGGCGCTCGACGGTGTTCCGTTCCTTGTAAAGCTCGGCGTCGTGGCGGACGGGCCGGCCGCCCCTGCCGCCCTTCTTCTTGCGGTTGGCGGCCTGGTCCCGCTTCTCCGGTATGACGGCCTTGATGTGCCGTTCGCGCAGGTGGGCGCGGTTGCCGCGGGAGGAGTAGGCCTTGTCCCCGGCGACCGCGTCGGGCCGGGTGGGGGGACGGCCGACGGGCCCGCGGACCCGGACCTTCGCCAGCACGGGGATGAACTGCGGGCTGTCGGCGGCCTGCCCCTCGGTCAGGACGATCGCCAGCGGGCGGCACTTGCGTTCGCCGGCGATGTGGACCTTGCTGGTCTGCCCGCCTCTGGACCGTCCGAGCAGGGCCGCCTTCAGGCGGAGTCTGCGTCTGCGTCGGACGCGTCGTCGCTCGTTCCGTTCCGGGTCGTCTGCGGTGTGCTGCCCGTCTTGTTCCTTCGGGCGGCCCCCTTTTGCCGGGCCTTCTCCGCCTCCTCGGCGGCCTTCTCCAGGTCGGCGAGGGTGTCGGGGTCGAGGTGCATCCCGGCGGCGTCGTGGTGGGCCCGGACGGTGGTGGAATCCACGCTGACCAGTGACAAGTCCACCTCACCCCGCTTCGCGGCCGCCGCGATCGCGCCCTCCAGAAGGGCCTCGAACACGCCGGCGTCCCGCCACTGCCGGAAGCGGTTGTGGACCGTCGACCAGGCACCGAACTCGCTCGGCATCTCCCTCCACTGGCCGCCCGTCCGGAACCGCCAGATCACGCCCTCGAACTGCCGACGCAGCCGCTCGGGGTACGGGCCGTACTCGCCAATCGGCAGGTACGGCCCGATGAACTCCCACTCGGCATCAGTCAGTTGCACTCGCGTCACACAACACGATCTATCGGATCAGGCGCGACCGCGAAGGCGAAACCCGCAGATTGATCACAACCCGATACGTGCCCTAGTTCGCCGCGAGCCGCCGCTCCAGGTCCGCGAGGTACGCCTCGCCGTAGGCGTCCGCCAGGTCGTCCAGGTCGATCATCGGCGGGATGTCGATGACGGGCTGACGCTCGATCAGGAACGCCACCGTCTCCCGCACGATCCGGCTCTCCTCCGCGGCGCCCACGCCCGGCCGCTCCACCACGGCGTCGGTGACCCGGACCCGGGTGGACGCCTCCGTCGTCTCCTCCTCCACCCGCACCAGGTACTCGCGGTCCCCCAGTGACTCCACCCGGATCTCAGCAGCCATGACGCAGGTCGTCCTTCCCTCGGCACCCCACCGGGCCGACCACCGACCCGCGGGCCCTCTCACCATACGACGCACCCGCACCGTCCCGCGGTTGACGCCCCCTCATGGGCAGCCGAGTGCTCGCGGTTGAAGCTCCGGCTCGGCTGCGACCGGGCGACGCCGTTGCAGGATCACAGGATGCCACCGGCCGGCGGCCGCGTGGGCCGAGTGTCCTGGGTGCGTGACAGGCTGCTGCCCGACATCGGGAGCCGGATCGGGGAGTTGGCGCGGTGGGTTTCGAGGGCGAGGTCTGGCGGCTGATGCGGGAGCAGGAGCTGCTTGGCGAGATCGTGATCGACGAGGCCGACTTTCCGTGGCTGAACGGGCGCTTCGTGCCGACCCCGGGGTTCGACGAGGTGAGGCCGTGGTTCGCGGAGTCGCTGGCGCTGCTGGACGCGGAGGAGTACGAGCGGTTCGACGCGGCCTACGACCGGATCGCTGGCGCCCTGTCGCTGGTGGCCCCGGAGGGCCCGGTCGCGGAGTTCCTGCTCCACATCAGCGAGGACCGCGCCTGGTTCCGGTGGAGTGACGAACCGTTCGACGAGGACTGAAACCGGAGCCTCGCGCCCGCCCGGCACTGGTGCGTCCGTTGACGGAGGCGGAGCCCGGGAAGGCGCAGGTGTTCGCCGCCGGGCTCCTCCTCACTGGCAGAGCTCCGCGCGGCGCGGGTCGTATCCGAGCGAGATCGGTCCCATGTCGGTGCCGTCCGGGTTGGTGCCCTTCGCGTGGGCTTCCACCCGCCAGACGCCGATCAGGCAGACGGTGTTGACGACGCTGTAGGTGAGGCCGTTGGAGTCGGGGATCCGGGTGTCGGGTGGGGTGGTCGCCTTGGTGTGCCACTCGTTCTGGAACGGGATCGGCGGGGCGTACTTCAGTTCCAGCGCCATGCTGAACGCCGAGGGGGACGGATCGCACCGGGCGGTCACGGTGGCGCCCGTGCTTCCGCCCATGCGGCCGAGGACGACCTGGTAGTAGCACGAGGCGCGGTTCGGGTCGTTGCCGTGCGGCGCGGCGCAGCCGGCCACCACCGTCAGCAGGAGGCAACCGAGGATTCCGGCAGAGGACTTGTGACGCACGCGGGCTCCGGTCGGCTGGCGGGCGGGTCCGTCGCTCCTTGGTTACCCCGCCCGGCGCCCCCCGACCCGTCCGGTTCGAGGGGGCGCGGGCGACGGTCCGCCCGGCCCGGCCGGGGCCGGGCGGACCGGGGGTGGTCAGCCGCGGCCGAAGCAGCGTTCGAGTTCGGTGAGGTCGTAGAAGTAGGAGCCCTTGGTGATGGGGTGGCAGGAGTCCTTGAAGGCGGTCTCCTTCTCGTTGTAGAGCATCCGGACCAGGTGGGCGGGCTTGCCCTTGGTGTCGGGGGCGGCCCGGTAGAGGTCCCACTGGAGGTTCGCGGCCATGGGCGAGACCTCGGCGCCGCGCCAGGGGTTGTTGAGGTAGGTGTAGGGCTGGGCGGGATCGGCCTGCAGGGTGCTCCCGGGGAGGCCGAGGAGGGCGGCGAGGGGTTCGATCTCCTCGGCGTGGGTGAAGCGGAGGACGGCGCCGGTGCCGGTGGTGCCGGCGGCCTTGGCCTCGGCCTGGGC
Organism: Streptomyces sp. TLI_171; assembly: GCF_003610255.1. Classification (GTDB taxonomy): domain Bacteria; phylum Actinomycetota; class Actinomycetes; order Streptomycetales; family Streptomycetaceae; genus Kitasatospora. Next base: position 193,770 of record NZ_RAPS01000001.1, read on the forward strand.
GAAGAGGTCGTCGAGCAGGACGCCGGCCATCTTGTAGGTGATGGTGCGTCCGCTGAAGCCGGGGCCCTTGGAGTAGAACTCCTCGGCGTCGTCGAGGTAGGCGAACCACTGGGCGTCGCGGGGGGTGAGGAAGCGGTCGAGCGAGGCGCCGGGGGCCTCGACGGCGAGGTCGGGGGCGGCGCTGTAGAGCGCGTAGAGGGAGCGCGCGAAGGCGAGCTGCTGATCGGCGGTGAGGGTGGCCAGGAAGGCGGGGGCGAACAGGCGCTGGGCGGTGTGGCGGGCGGCTTCGGCGGTGCGCGGGTTGCCGTCGACGGTGGCGAGGACGGCGGCCAGGTCGGGGTCGTGGGCGACGTACGCCTGGTAGTCGGCGTTCTGCGGCTGCTTGTGGAAGTACAGCAGGTTCTTGTCGGTCCTGGGGGCCGTGATCAGGGTGGCGAGCGCGGGCTCTCCGGCGGTGAGGCCCGCGGTGAAGGCGTTGGCGCTGGCGGTGGCACGGGCGACGCCGGAGGTTTCGACCACGATGGGCTCGCCCTGGGCGGCGATGGTGTCGAACAGGCCGGGCAGGCGCTGTTCCATCCGCAGGGCGGTCTGCCGCTGCTCGTCGGCGCCGAGGGCGGACAGGTTGCCGTAGCCGAGGTTCGCGCCGGCGGCGAGCAGGGTGCGGACCTGCGGGGCGAGTTCGGCGCCGAGGTCGGTGAGACCGCCCCGGGCGCTCGCGGTGTCGAGCAGGGCGAGGACGGCGTCGCCGTCCTCGCTGTCGCTCATCGCGCGGGAGCCGTGCCGGGCGACGTTCTCGGTGAAGACGGCGGTGTAGCCCTTGGGGATCTGCTGGTAGTGCTTGAGGCTCTGCTGCGGGGCGTACGGGGTCTTGGTCCCGTAGACGTCGCGCTGGGCGTGGCCCGCGGCGTCGGCGGTGCCGGCGAGGCCGACGGTGGTGGCCAGGGCGGCTGCCAGGGCGGTGGCGAGGGCGGCGGAGCGGTTCACGGTGGGAGCCTTTCGAACGTGGTCGCCCGGTCCGTCCCGGACGACCGCCGCACCCTGCCAGCCCGGCCCGAACGCCCGCCGACACCCGTCCGATCACCGGATGTCCCCGGGGTGAACGGAGCCCCGCCGCCCACCGTGGACCGCGCCCCGGACGGTGACCCGACGGGGTGTCAGCCGACGAGGGCGACGGGCGCGTCCCAGGCGTTGCGGTCGACGGTGACGGTGGCGCCGCCGTAGGTCTCCTTCTGGTTGATCTGGTACTGGTGGGCGCGGCGGTGCCCGGTCCACAGGTCGGCGGCGAACGGGAAGCTGCCGGCGGTGTCGGCCGCGTCGTCGTAGCGGGCGTACCAGAGGGCGTCGGGCAGGTCGGTGGCGCCCTGTCCGGCGGCGTTGGCGATGCCGGCGGCGCTGGAGGTGGCGAAGCCGTAGAACCCGGCCCAGTAGCCGGAGTTGTGCACGGCGCGGTTCCAGGACCGGACGTAGCTCAGGACGGCGGCGGCGCAGGCGGTGTCGGCGCTGTTGTATGCCTCGACGTCGAGGTAGAGGGTGCTGCCGGGGCGCATGGCGAGGGCGGCGGCCTTGGCGACGGCGTCCTTGCCGTCGGTGGTGCCGAGCTGTTCGGCGGTGTCGGCGGTGAGCTTCTCGGGGCTGTTGCCGGTCTGGCACGGGGGCTGGGCGCCGACGTACAGCGGGACGAGTCTCCAGCCGCTGCCGCTGACGGACCTGACCCAGTCGGCGGTGAGCTGGGGCTGCGCGCAGCCGCGGTTGCGGCCGCCGACGTAGACGGCCGCGGCGCCGTACGGGGAGGTGCCGTGCCAGGCGTTCATGGTGGCGAGCGAGGGGGCGGTGCAGGTGTCGAAGGCGAGTCCGGTGAACGTGGCGGGCGCGGCCGCGGGCAGCGGCGCCGCCTGCACGGAGGCCGAAGCCGAGGCCGACGCCGGGGCCGGGACCGAGGGCGACGGCGAGACCGGGGTGGAGCCCGAAGCGGCGGCGGAGGCCGGGGCGGAGCCGGCGCCGGTGGCCGGGGCGGAGGGAGCGGCGGCGGGCAGGCTCGCGGCGGCCGGGGCGGTGGCGGGCGCGGCGGCGCCGGCGGGGCTGTCGCCCGTGCTGTCCCGTCCGGTGGCGGTGAACGCGGCGGCCCCGGCGCCGACCGCCAGCACGGCGGCGGCGGAGAGCAGGGCGGCGCGCCGCCCTCGGGGGGACCGGCGGGCTCGGCGGCGGTGCGGCACGTGCGCTCCAACGGGCTGGTGGATCAACGAGTCCGCACACCATAACGGGTGCTTGACGATTCCTTTACCCGGGTTCCGGCCGCGCGGGGGCGGCCCCCTACTATGGCGGTGAACAGTCGAGTCGGGCGCGGGCCGCGCCGGAGGGAGTCTCCGATGGAGTTGGCGGGCCGCGGCGCGGAGCACGGCGGGGGTTTGGACGGCGGTCGCCGTCGCCGCGGGCAGGGCGAGCTGGCGACGGAGGTGCTGTCGGTGCTCCACCGCGCGCCGGGGCCGGTGACGGCGTCCTGGGTGCAGGAGCAGGTCGGTGGGGAGCTGGCGTACACCACGGTGATGACGATCCTGTCGCGGCTGCTGGCGAAGCAGGCGGTGGTGCGCAGCCGGGTGGGCCGGGCGTACGTCTGGTCGGCGGTGGCGGACGCGGCGGGTCTGACGGCGCGTCGGATGCGGCGGCTGCTGGACACCGAGCCGGACCGGGACGCGGTGCTGGCCTCCTTCGTGACGGCGTTGACGCCCGCGGACGAGCAGGTGCTGCGGTCGTTGCTGATCGCGGCGGAGCCACCGGAGGGTGGCGGGGGCGGCGGGCGCTGAGCGATGGGTGTGTTCGTCTTCCTTCCGCTGGTGCTGCCGTTGACCTCGCTGCCGATCGCGCGGCTGGCCGAGCACCATCTGCATCCGCGCAACGCGGTGCGGCTGCTGTCCTGGATCGGCGTGACGATGGCGGTGTGCAGCACGCTGGCGTTGGCGCTGCTGTTCGTGGTGGGTACGGCGCAGATCCCGGGGAACCCGCTGCCGGACAGCTGGTCGGATCCGGAGATCCGGACGGCGGTGCCGTTCCACGAGGAGGTGGGTACGGCGGCGGTGGTGGGTCTGGTGACGGTGCTGACGGCGTGTGCGCGCTCGCTGCGCCGTCATCTGCGGATCCGGGCCCGGGCGCAGCGGGTGCTGGCGCCGCTGCCGGCGGGCTCGGACGTGGTGGTGCTGCCCGATCCGGAGCCGTACGCGTACGCGGTGCCGGGCGGGTCGGGCCGGGTGGTGGTGTCCTCGGCGATGATGGACAGTCTGGACGCGGACGAGCAGCGGGCGCTGTTGGCGCACGAGCGCTCGCACCTGGTGAACCGCCATCACCGGTTCCTGTTGGCGGCGCAGTTGGCGAGTTGTGTGAATCCTTTTCTGCGGCCGTTGCAGAAGGCGGTGGGTTATGCGACGGAGCGGTGGGCGGACGAGGAGGCGGCGGGTTCGGTCGGTGACCGGCGGCTGACGGCGCGGGCGGTGGCCCGGGCGGCGCTGGTGACCAGGGGTGCGGGTCCGCTGCCGTCGGTGGCGGCGTTCGCCGCGCCGGGACCGGTGCCGCGCCGGGTGACGGCGTTGCTGAGTCCGGCGCTGGGTGAGGCGTGGCCGCCGCCGGCGTCTCCGGCGGGGCTGGCGGCGATGGTCGCGGCGGCGGGGACGGCCGTGTCGGCGGTGTCGGCGTTGAACGCGGCGGTGGCGTTGCTGCTGCTGGTGAAGGCGGCGACGCCGTGGTGACGCCGCCGCTCTGACGGCCGGTCAGTCGACGCAGGGGACGCCGCCGGCTTTCACCGGCGGGCCCTGCATCTGCAGGGTGGGTGTGGCGGTGGGCTGCGCGGGTTCGGCGGTCGAGGGGGCGGTGCGGTCCGCGCCGAGGACGATCTGCACGTGTCCGGGGGCGACGGCGCCGGCGGCGGTGGCGGTGGCCCCGTAGCGGACGGCGAGTTGCCGGGCGGTGTCCTGGGCGCCGGTGCCGTACTTGACGGTGGTGGCCCTGGGGCGGGTGTCGGCGGTGTCGATCTTCCCGGTGCGGTAGCCGAGCGCGGCCAGCGCCCTGGCCTCCTCGCCGGCGGCTCCGGACGTGGGCGAGCCGTTGAGCACGTCGACGGTGACGTCGGCGGCGGGGCTGCCGGCCGGGGCGGAGGGCGCGGGCGGGGCGGAGGGTGCGGGCGGGGCGGAGGGTGCGGGCGAGGCGGGCTCGGTGGGCCGGCCGAACAGCTGCTTGACGATCCGTCGGAGCTTGACCGGGTCGACCTGGTTGACCTCCTGGCCGCCGATGGTGGCGAACCTGTCGATCGGCAGGGTGTTGAACTCGACGTTGCCGCCGGTCAGGTTGGGCGCCTGCTGGGCGAAGTCGAGGATCTGCCACTCGTCGTCGATCACCACGTCCTTCTTGACCACATCGAGCAGCGCCTGCAGTCTGCCGAGGTCGTCGAGGACGCCCTGCTGCTTGAGCTTGTACTCGACGGAGGCGAGGAAGGCCTGCTGGCGGTGGGTGCGGTCGAGGTCTCCGTTGGTCAGGTTGTGCCGCTGCCGGACGAAGGACAGCGCGTCGGCGGCGTTCAAGCGGCTTTCGCCGGCGGGCAGTTTGAGGCCGGTGCCGCCGCCGGGGCGGGTGACGTTGCCCTTGCTGTCGGTGATCCGGGGGACGATCGGGTCGTTGACGGGCTTGTTCAGGCAGACCGGGATCGGTTCCAGGGCCTTGGCGATGTCGTAGAAGCCGAGCAGGTTGACCTCGGCGAAGTGGTCGATCGGGACGTCGAGGAGTTTCTGCACGGTCTGGATGGTGGCGGAGCGCCCGGCCTCCCGGCTCCGGCGCTCCAGGTCGGCGCCCTTGACGCCGTCGGCCCGGAGCTTCTGCTCGGCGGCCTCCTTGGCGAAGCCGTACGCCTCCTTGACCTTGTGCATCCTGCCGTCGGCGCCGTAGGTCTGCACCCAGTCGTCGCGGGGGACGGACACCGCCTGGACCTTTCCGCCGGGCGGGATGTGCAGCACGATCAGCGAGTTGGTGTTGTAGCCGCCGATCTCGCTGGACCCGGCGTGCAGTTCGTCCTGGACGAACTCCTTCGGCAGGTCGTTGCCGTCCATGTCCTTCCGGCTGTCCAGGCCGATCAGCAGGATGTTGATCGACTTGTCGAGGTGCCCGGGGGCGTTCTTCTTCGCCTCGTCCAGCGCGTGCGAGCGCTGGACGCCGTTCAGGTCGCTGACGGTGTACCAGGCGAAGCCGCCGACCGCGAGCACGGCGAGCGAGACCCCGCAGGCGACGGTGCGGGCGGCCAGCACCAGCGGGGCGGGGCGGCGGGCGAGGCGCTCAGCCACGGCGCGGCCCCCGGGCTCGGCGGGGGCGGCGGGTGCGGGCGATCCGGACGGCGACGGCCAGCAGGGCGGCGGCGAGCGCGCCGACCATCGGCCAGAACTGACCGCTGACCAGTTTCAGTCCCTGGGTGGCGAGTCCGGCTCCCCGGTAGCGCTCGCCGTGCGCCAGGTACGCGACGCCGAAGGCGGTGGCCAGGGTGACCACGGGCGCGCCGCTGGCCACCCACCACCAGCCGGCGCGACTGCTGACCAGGGCGGCCATGGCGGCGCCGAGCACCGCGCAGAGGGTGTACAGCGCGCCCGGACCGGACCCGAGCAGCTCGTCCGCGAGCGCGCCGAGCAGCGGCAGGCCGAGGGCGGGCAGCACGGCGGGCATCCGGTTCGGCGCGGCCACGGCGGGGGCGGCCGCACGGCCGCCGCGGGGGGCGGCTGCGGGCCGGGGTCCGCGCTGGGGCGGGACGGGGTGTCCGGCCGGGTCCGCGGTCGCCGTCCGCGGCGCGTGCTCGTCCCGCCACAGCGGTGCGCCGTCACGCGTGCCCGCCGTCCTTCGCCCCGTCATCGACACCTCTCGTCCACTGCCGCGCCGCCCGGGCGACGTCCGACCGTCCCGGGTCCTGGGACGCGCTACGGGTACGGAGCGGTTCCGGCGCGCCGGAGCGGAGCTCGGGTCGGGGCGCACGGAACCGCTCCGGGTACGTAAGCTCGGCCCCGGGTCGCCACCCGCGAACGGGCGACACCTGGCAGAACGCGACACCCCGGCCGCAGGACACGGCCGGGGTGCGGCGACGAACCGAAGGAGGGGCTCCGGTGGCGGAACGCGCCGCGAAGTGGCCGTGGGCGGTACTGGCGTTGGCGGTGCTGGCGATCTGGGGGTACGAGCGCTCCGGTGACCCCGCTCCCCCGCCGGCCGCCGCGCCCGCGGCCTCCTCCGCCGGGGCGCAGCCCTCCGGGTCCGCGTCGCCGCCGGGATCGGCCTCGCCCCGGGCCGCCGCCGACTACGATCCGCCGCGGTTCGCGGCCGAGGTGAAGAAGTACGCGGCCGAGGCGGGCGTCGACCCGCAGTTGGTGATGGCGGTGCTGTTCAACGAGGCGTACAAGCCGCACGGCCCCGAGGTGGAGCGGGCCTGGCAGAAGATGAAGCCGGACGCCTCCTTCGGCATCGCCAACATGCACCGGGCGGCGTACGAGGAGTGCAGCAAGGGCCGCCCGTTCGCGGACCGGCCGTGGGAGGACCTGCCGGACGATCCGGCGCTCGCCGTCCGCGCCGAGGCCTGGCACCTGCACGACCTCGGTGCCCAGCTTCCCGCGAAGTGGTCGGGGCCCTACAACCGCAACGAGTTGATGGCGCTGGGCTACAACACCGGGGCGGGCAACATGCTGGCCTTCGCGCGGGGCGCCAACCCCGGCCCGGAGGCCCGCTCCTACCTCGACCGGCTGCACGACAACTGGTCCAAGTCAGCTGAGGCGCTGGCATCCTGACGGTAAATCAGGGGTGCGCGACGACGTCGAGTTCCTCGCTGGGGGTGGGCCATCCACTTGTCGGCCGCCGGCGGAAGCAGTCCACCACGCCGCAGGATCGCCTCCGGCCGGAGCCGGACGCCCGGGTCTCCGCCCCGGTGCGCGACGGCGCCCTCGATGCCGCCGAGCCGGTCCATGACGCCGCCCTCCGGCGGCGAGTCCGGGACCACCCGCCAGTGGTACATCAGTGGGAATCCGGCGTACTGTCGCGCCAGCACCCAGCCGGTGGCCGGCTCGTGCACGGCCGGCTCCCGCCAGGCGGCGACGCCGGCCGAGCCGATCCCGTCCTGGTAGCGCGGGCGGCAGCCCGAACACGTCCGCCGTGGAGCGCCGTGCCTCGGCGGCCGGCAACGGCACCCGCTTCACGAACAGGCTCCTGCCGCCGACCTCGACCACCCCCGTCCGGCCGCCGGCGCCCGGACCGCTGCGTCGTCGAGCCGCGCCGGCGCCTCCCGCGGCGCCGGGTGTTTCCGCGCTCCCCGGCTCCGCCGCCCGGCTATGATGACGCTCCGTCAACTGTCCACCACCGAAAGGCAGCCGGTGTCCGACGATCTGCTCATCGCGAAGATCAGCCACGGCTTCGACCACCTCGACGCCGACGGGGACGGCCGCCTCACCGAGCGCGACCACGTCCTGATGGGCCAGTCGGTGGCGCGTTCCCTGGGTCACCCGGCCGGCTCGGCGGAGGAGGCCCGGATCGTCGACGCGTACGTGGCGATCTGGCGCGAGCTGCACCTGCCGCACCTGCCGGTCGGCGCGCACGCGATCGGCCGGGCGCAGTTCCTGGAGTCGACCGGCTCGCTCGCCGACGACCCGAAGACCGCCGAGGCGACCCTCGGCGAGCTGGCCCGCGCCTTCCTGTCGATCGCGGACGCCGACGGGAACGACGCGGTCGACGCCGAGGAGTTCTTCCTCTTCCAGCGCGGCCACTTCCCCCAGCTGCGCCGCAGCGACGCGGACACCGCCTTCGCCCACCTGGACCGGGACGGCGACGGCGCCCTCTCCTCCGAGGAGTTCGTCACCGCCATCCTCGAGTACTGGACCAGCCGGGACCCCGACGCCCCGGGCAACTGGTGGACCGGCAGCCCCCAGGGCGACCCGGACCCGACCACCTTCTGACCGCCCGCCGCCGGTCCCCCGCGGCGACGCGTTCCGCGAGCTCACCGTGCGGCTGCGCGGTCAGCGCGGCGCCGGCGGGCAGACTGATCGGCATGACGGCTTCTCAGCAGCAGGACCCGGGCCCGGCGCACCCCGGCGAGGCGCACGCGGGTGCGCTGGGCGGGCGGTTGAACTGGCTGCGGGCGGCCGTGCTCGGCGCGAACGACGGTGTGGTGTCGACGGCGGGCCTGGTGGTGGGCGTGGCGGGTGCGAACTCGACGTCCGCCGAGCTGCTGACGGCCGGTCTGGCGGGCCTGCTGGCGGGCTCGTTGTCGATGGCGGCGGGCGAGTACGTGTCGGTGAGCACCCAGCGGGACGCCGAGCAGGCGGCGCTGGCGCAGGAGCGCCGGGAGCTGCGCCTGACGCCGGAGGCCGAGTTGGCGGAGCTGGCGGGCATGTACGAGGCGAAGGGCCTGGATGCCGAGCTGGCCCGCCGGGTGGCGGTGCAGCTGACCGCGCACGATGCGCTGGCGGCCCATGCCGAGACCGAACTGGGCATCGACCCGGACGAGTTGACCAATCCGTGGCATGCCGCCTGGGCGTCGTTCCTGGCGTTCACGGTGGGTGCGCTGCTGCCGCTGCTGGCGATCGTGCTGCCGCCGCCGAACCACCGGGTGTGGATCACGGTGGTGGCGGTGCTGGCGGCGCTGGTGGTGACGGGCGCGGCGAGTGCCCGGCTGGGCGGGGCGGACCCGCGCCGCGCGGTGCTGCGCAACGTGCTGGGCGGCGGCATCGCGATGGCCGTCACGTACGCGGTGGGCTCGATCCTGGGCGCGTCCACGGACTGACGCCCGCCCCGGCGGCCGGGGCGGGCGGCGCGGGGCGGGCGTCGGGGAGGCGGTCGCCGTTCAGGCGGGTCGGGCCTCCGGGGACGGGGTCAGTAGCGCAGGTCGGCGGCGATCCGGCCGGCGTCGGAGAGCGTGCCGTCGGGGACGAAGCTGACCTCCGCACCGGTGTCGAGGACGCGCTCGATGACCTCGTCGACGATGTCCTCGCGGGCGCCGGGCTGGTCGGCCTCGGCGGGAACCAGGTGCTCGCCGTCGTCGCGGACGGTGGTGCGGAAGCTCTCCTCGACCACCAGACGGGCGATCCGGCCCTCGGCGGCGGTCTGCCAGACCTCGTCGAGTCCGGCGGCGAAGGCCTGCCGGCCGCGGGCCTTGTCGAGTTGGGCGAGGGCGTCGGTGATCTCCTGGTCGGCGTGCGCGCGGACGGCGGGCTCGACCACCTGGCGGACCGTCTCGGCGTTCGCCTGGGCCAGGCCGCCGTGCGGGACCTGCGCGGTGGACAGCTTGGCGATCGGGCCGGCGGCGTCCAGCAGGGCGAGCGCGGGGGCGTCGCCGAACACGTACAGCGGGCGGGGGTCGGCGGCGAGCACCTTGCCGACCTCGGTGTCGGCCTGCCGCAGGAAGGTCTTGGTCTCCTCGTCGCGGAAGGTGCTGGGGGTGTCGCCGATCCGCTCCTGCCGCTCCGGGTCGGGGTTGTCGTAGACCCGGACCAGCGGGAAGCCGTTGCCGGTCTGCTCGGTGACGCGTTCCTTGTTGCCGCCCCAGAGCGTCACCCGGTCGGCGGCGACGGCGAGCACCCAGTAGGGGCGCTCGGCGATCTGCGAGGAGACCAGGTTGCGGGTGAGGAAGGTGTCGGAGAGGACCACCCGGGCGGCGGCGGTACGGCCGAGTGACCAGACCTGGTGCTCGCCGGGCGCGGCGAGGATCGCCAGGCCGTCCTCGGCGTGCACCAGGTCGACCTCGGTGAGCGCCCGGTCGAGCTGTTCCAGCACGTCGATCCGGTCGGCCCGGGAGACCTGGGGGTCGGCCTCGATCCGCTCCTTGGCCTCGGCCACCAGGTTGCGCAGGCGTACCGGGTCCTGGGCGTTGTCGGGCTCGCGGCGGTGGGTGGGCATCAGGATCGACACCGCCGGATAGGGGCGGGGCCGGCGCAGCTCGGCGAGGACGGCGGGGCTGAGGGCGGGGTGCATGGAGACCCTTTCCGAAGGCGGTACGGCCTTCTCTGCGTGGACTCGCGAAGCCTGGTTCTGCTCCCGAATGTCCCAAATGTACCTATTTGCCTCCGGGGGCGTCGAACCCCGGGCCCGTCCGCCTCTCCCCGTTCGGCCCATCCCCCGGGCCGGTCCCGCGCCTTGACGCCCCGTCGACGAGGGCCCGCAGGGCCAGTCGGACGGCCACCACGGCGGCCGCGCCCAGCAGGTACGCGGGCAGGTCCGACAGGTCGAAGGTGGTGCCGAGCACCAGCCGGGCGAGGCGGCTGTGCGCGCCGAGATCGGCGGGGACACCGGTGAGCTGGAACAGTTCGACGGCCCAACTGGCGGCCAGCGCCGCGCCGCCGGCCGTCCACGGCCCGAGCCGGGGCGCGGCGGCCATCAGCAGGGTGTGCAGCAGCGCGGTGTACAGCGCCCCGCCGAGCAGCGCGGCGGCGGCCGGCGGCGCCAGCCCCGGGGCGACCAGGCCGAGCCCGAGGACCGCCGCCGCGGCCAGCAGCCAGCCGGCCCGCGCCCGGTACCCGGGCCGTGCGGGGTCCCGGTACCGGGGCCGTGCGGGGTCCTGGGGCCGGGCGGCCCGAAGGTCCGTCACCTCCGGGGCGGGGTGCGGCTGTGCCTGGTGCGGTTCCCTGGTGCGCATCCCGGCAGCCCATCACACCGCCCGGCGCGGGTGGCCACGGGGGCGGGCCCTACGGTGGTGGCATGCGGACCATCGAGTTGACGTGCGATCCGGCCCTGGACCGGGCGGTGCGGACGGTGTGGCGGCAGCTGGCCGACGCCGGCGTGGACTCGCTCGCCGACAACCCGCACCCGGCGCACCGCCCGCACCTGACCCTGGCGGTCTGCGGCGCGCTCACCCCGGAGCAGCTCGCCGCGGTCGGTGAACTGCTGGCCGGCGCACTGCCGTTGCGGGTGCGCCTGTCGGGCCTGCTGTCGTTCAGCGCCCGCAGCCGCCGCCGGGTGCTGGCCTGGGGGTGGTGCCGGGCCCGGAGCTGATCGATCTGCACCGTGCCGTGAGTCGCCTGCTGGCGGCCGCCCCGGAGCCCAACCCGCTGTACCTGCCCGGCCGTTGGATGCCGCACCTGGGCCTGACCCGCCGGGTCGGGCCCGACGGCCTGGCCCTCGCCCACCAGGTGCTGGGCCGGCACCCGGACCTCGCCGGGGTCTTCGACGCCGCCCGCACCTTCGACTCCGACACCCAGCTGACCGTCCCCCTCCCGCTGCCTCCCGCCTGACGCCGGGGGAGGTTCTGCCGTCGCGCCCCGCGGCCGGTCGGGGCGGTGGTCCGACGGTCCCGGGGCTTCCGTTTATCCGTTGTCCATCGACCTTCGCCAGGATGCCGGACGAGCCTCGCATCCGTTCCGCGTCCGAGCCGAAGGACCGCCTTGAACCAGCCGCTGACCCCCGCCCAGCAGCAGACCCTGCAACAGCTGAACACCCGGATCGACCAGTTCGTCTCGCTCGGGTCGACCGCGGCGCTGACCGCGACCGGCGTGCTGAACGGCGCGGCCGCGGGCAGTGTCGTGGCGGGCGAGTTCCACCGGCGATTCCAGCGGCTGGGGGACTGCCTGCGCGGGCTGGGCGCGAAGGTGGTGGTGGCCGACCAGCTGCCGGAGCCGATGGGCGCGAACACCGTCATCACCAACGGCGCGCAGCCCGCGGTGCGGTACCTGCAGCTGCGGTCGTCGCTGGTGCGCCCGGGCGCGACCGCGCTCACGCCGCGCGCGCTGACCCTGGTGCACGAGTTGTCGCACGCGCTGGACGAGGCGGGGATCCACCCGGTCAAGGACTACGCGTACCGCAAGGGCTGGGCCTGGCACCACCTGACGCCGGAGCTGGCGGCCTGCAACGCCGACTCCTTCGCCGAGGCGGCGGCGCAGCTCGCGGAGCAGGCGGAGCAGCGCCCGGGCCGCTACCAGGTGGCGGGGCTGGTCCCGGCTCAGCGCGACGCCCTGCACCTGGCGTCCGCGAGCACCGATCTGGGCGCGGCGCTGGCCTGGGTGGACCTGCTGGTGAACCGGGCCTGGCTGCGCAGCGACGACAGCGCCGGGCTGGCCGCCGACGAGTTCCGCAACGGCGCCTGGGCGGCGAAGGAGGCGGAGTGGCGGGCGGACGCCAACTGGGCGGCGCTGCTGCGGATCGAGGAGTCGCTGACAGCGAAGGGCCTCATCGGCAGCCGGTACGCGGGCCTGCTGAACACCGGGCTGGACGAGGCGGACAAGCTGACGGTGCGTCGGATCCACCAGGCGCTGACCTCGCTGAAGGGGGCGCTGGACACGCTGGTGCTCGACCCGGTCACGGTCGGGGCGACCCGCGAGGTGGTCTACACGCCGGCGACCCGGACCTTGACGGTGCCGCACGCGGTGACCGGGGAGGGCACGGTGGCGCTGGGCGAGCGGATCCTGCGGGCGCTGATCTCCGGCCTCACCCCGCCGGCCGCCGGGACGACCGGGGTCGACGTCCGGCCGCAGCTGCGCCAGGTCGTCGACCGGCTGGTGGCCAACGACCGCCCCCGGGAGCGGTTCGCCCTCCAGCCGCTGTGGGCGGCGTTCCGGGACCGCCCGGTGACGCGCACCGACCCGGCCGCGTGGCGGGCGCTCGCCCTGGACCTGAAGCGGGCGGTCCTCGCCAACACGGCGGCGCTGTGGCAGACCATCGCCGCCGACGCCGCCGAGCTCGCGACCCAGCCGGCCGACAAGCGCCAGGCACTGCCGGACCTGCACCTCGCCCTCGCGGAGGACCTGGAGCTGGCGGAGGCGATCGGCGCGCAGCGCGAGCCGACCCGGGCGGAGTTCACCCAGCTGATCGCCGCCCTGGACGCGATCGCCGCCGCCGTCACCCCGCTGCACGCCGACCGCCGGGAGACCTACCGCGAGCTGCGCCTGCGCCTGGCCCCCTTCGCCGTCTAGCGCCGGGCCCTCAGCGGGCGAGCGCCGTCAGGAAGAACTCCCGGATGTCCGCGCCGAGCAGGTCGGGCGCCTCCATGGCGGCGAAGTGGCCGCCGCGGTCGAATTCCGACCAGTGGCGGACGTCGTAGCGCAGTTCGGCGATCGGGCGCACCGAGCGGGTGATGTCGTGGGCGAACACCGCGACGCCGAGCGGCACCGGGCAGGGGGCGGCGGCGCGCGGGGTCTCCCGGGTGAGGCGGGCGGAGGAGGCGGCGGTGGCGGTGAGCCAGTACAGCGCGACGCCGGTGAGGATGCGCTCGTCGTCGACGGGGGCGGCCGGGTCGGTCCAGTGGGCGAACCGTTCGGCGATCCAGGCGAGTTGGCCGACGGGTGAGTCGGTGAGCGCGTAGCCGAGGGTCTGCGGGGCGGTGGCCTGCAGGGCCTGGTAGGCGGGGCGGTTGGCCATCAGGTGGCGGACCTGCGCCAGCCGCTGCTCGTCGGCGGCGGAGAGTTCGAGTCCGGGTTCGGGCGGCGTCGGCAGGTAGTTGACGTGCACGCCGATCACCCGGTCGGGGGCGTGCGCGCCGAGGGCGAGCGAGATGCCGGCACCGAAGTCGCCGCCCTGGGCGCCGAACCTGTGGTAGCCGAGGCGGTCCATCAGTTCGAGCCAGGCGCGGGCGACCCGGTTGACGTCCCAGCCGCGCTCCCGGGTGGGGCCGGAGAAGCCGAAGCCGGGGATGGACGGGATCACCAGGTGGAAGTCCCGGCGCAGCGGCTCGATCACGTCGAGGAATTCCAGGAACGAGCCGGGCCAGCCGTGGGTGAGGATCAGCGGCAGCGCGTCTGGGCGTTCGGAGCGGACGTGCAGGAAGTGGATCCGCTGGCCGTCGATCTCGGTGAGGTGGTGCGGCAGTCGGTTGAGCGCGGTCTCGTGCGCGCGCCAGTCGTAGCGGGTGCGCCAGTGCTCGGCGAGTTGTCGGAGCCGGGCCAGCGGAAAGCCGTAGTCCCAGCCCGCGCCGTCGAGTTCGTCGGGCCAGCGGGTGCGGGCCAGGCGGTCGGCGAGGTCGTCGAGGTCGACCTGCGGGACGTGGATGCGGAAGGGCTCGATCACGGCGGTCACTCCCCATATCGTTAGTGGCATGAACGTTTGTCGCACTAACGAAGGTAGACTGTTAGTGGCACTAACGCAACAGTGGGAGGAACCCGACCATGAGCCCCGCCCCCGAGGACGCCACCCCGGACCGGCTGCGCGCCATTCCCAGCCGCCTGCTGGCCGGCGCCGCGGCCGCCGCGGACCGGCTGGTCTCCGACCGGCTGGCCGCCGAGGGCGCCCGCAAGTGGCACTTCGCCGTCCTGGTCGCGCTCGCCGAGTCCGGCCCTGCCAGCCAGTCCGAGCTGAGCGGGCGCACCGGCGTCTACCGCAGCGACCTGGTCGCCGTCCTCAACGAACTCGCCGACGCCGGCTTCGTGGTGCGCGACCCGGACCCGGCCGACCGCCGGCGCAACGTCGTCACGCTCACCCCCGCCGGCCGCGCGCGGCTGCGCCGGCTGGACGACCTGGTCACCGCCGCCCAGCGGGACCTGCTCGCCCCGTTGACCTCGCGCCAGCAGTCCGAACTCACCGACCTGCTGGTCCTGCTGACCACCCATCACCGCCCGCCGCACGAGACCGACCGGTAGGGTGCGGCGGTCCGGGTGCCCAGCACCTGGCCGACCCCCGGGAGCCGCCATGTCCTCGCAGCGCGTCCTGCTGCCACGTTCGACGCCGGCCGCCGCGGGAGTCTCCGCCCGCGCGGTCCTGGCGCTGCTGGACCGCCTGGAGGCGGGCGCCGTCGAGTGCCACTCGCTGATGGTCGTGCACCGCGGCCGGGTGGTCGCCGAGGGCTGGTGGGCGCCGTACTCGGCCGAACGGCCGCACCTGCTCTACTCGCTGACCAAGTCGTTCACCTCGATCGCCGTGGGGCTCGCGGTCGCCGACGGCCTGCTCGCGCTGGACGACCGGCTGGTCGACGTGCTGCCCGACCGCGTCCCGCCGGGCGTCTCCGCGCAGGGCCGCCGGATCACCGTCCACCACCTGCTGACCATGACCGCCGGGCACCCGGCGGACAGCCTCACCGAGGCCTGGGAGCTGGAGCCCGATGATCTGGTGAAGGGCTTCCTCCGGCTGCCGTTCGCCGTTCCCGAGGGCACCCGGCACACCTACGACAACTCGACCACCTACCTGCTGGCGCGGATGGTGGAGCGGGTCACCGGACGCGGCCTCCCGGAGTTCCTCGACGAGCGCCTCTTCGGGCCGATGGGCGTCGACCACGCCGAGTGGGACCGGGTGAAGAGCGGCGCCGCCTTCGGGTTCCACGGGCTGCACCTCACCACCGAGGCGGTCGCCGCCTTCGGCGAGCTGCTGCGGCGCGGCGGCCGCTGGGGCGAGCGGCAGCTCGTCCCTGGCGACTGGATCGAGCTGGCGACCGGACGGCACGCCGACACCGTGCCGTTCATCGAGGGAGCCGACGATCCGGACTTCTCCTGCGGCTACGGCTACCAGTTCTGGCGCTCCCGGCACGGCTACCACGGGCACGGCTCCTTCGGGCAGCAGTGCGTGGTGGTCCCCTCCCACGAGCTGGTGGTCGCCGTCACCGCCCAGGGGAACTCCCAGCAGGTGCTGGACGCCCTGTGGGAGTGCCTGCTCCCCGGCATCGGCGCGCCCGGCACCGCCGAGGACGACGCGCTCCTCGCCGATCGCCTGCGCCGGCTGTCCCTGCCGCCCGCACCGGGCTCGGCGGACCCCGGCCGTTCGGCCGAGGCCACCGTCGACGCCTCCCCCGAGGGCTCGGCCCTGCCCGAGGGCGCTGCGGTTCTCGTCGCTCCCGTCGCCGGCGGCTGGCAGGTCCGGCTCGGGAACCTCCCCGAGATCGAGGTGGGCCACCGGAGTTGGCGGGAGAGCTCGCCGCTCGGCCGCCCCGTCGTGGCCACCGGCGGCTGGCACGACGGCCGCTTCCTCGCCGATCTCCACCTGGTCACCACGCCGCACCGCGTCCGGCTGACCGTCGCCCCCGGCACGGGAACCGCGACCGCCACCTGGAGCACCGTCCCCCTCACCGGCCCCCGCCTGGAGCTGCACCTGCGCTCGCCCCTGATGACCCGGCCGGACGTCGGGCAGGACGGCGTCCCGGGCCGTTTCGGGCCGGCCGTCTTTCGATCCGGGGGCGGGGCGGGGCGGAGCGGCTCAGCCGCGCCTGCGGGTCGCGCGGGCCGGGACGGCGAGGCGGACGGGGCGCTCGGGCGGGGCGGCGAGCAGGTCGTCGAGCTGGTCGGTGACGGTGCGGCGCAGTTCCTCGTCGTCGCTGAACTCGTGGTCCTGGAAGAGCGAGTGGCCGGTCCACATCAGGTTGGCGCAGACCCGGGCGGGGACCTGACCGGTCTGGGCGCCGAGGCCGACCAGGGCCACGGAGGCGATCGAGCCGGGGGTGGCGGCGTTCTGGCGGTGCACGGCCTGGAAGGCGGCGGCGCAGGCGAGCGCGACGTTCAGCGTATGGCTGACGTTCTGCCGGGAGGTGCGCATGGTGGGCGTGGAGATCAGGAAGCGCGGGACGGCCGCCCCGGAGGGGACGCAGACGGCGCTGCCGACCGGGAGTTCACCGCCGTGGCCGTCGCGGATGGCGCGCTGCACGCGCAGCTGGATGCCCGCGCCGAGGTGGCGCTTGACGACGGCGTCGAGGCCGCCGTTCATCAGGCCGCGGGAGTTGGTGGGCGACACCCAGGCGTCGACGTCCACGTCGAGGATCGAACCGGTGCGGATCTCGATGTCGGGGGTTCCGGCGAACGCGGCCCGCCAGGCGTCCACCAC
This sequence comes from Streptomyces sp. TLI_171, assembly GCF_003610255.1. Taxonomy (GTDB): domain Bacteria; phylum Actinomycetota; class Actinomycetes; order Streptomycetales; family Streptomycetaceae; genus Kitasatospora. The sequence continues at coordinate 210,489 of NZ_RAPS01000001.1, forward strand.
CTCGGGGTTGAGGTCGGTCAGCACCACGCGCAGCGGCTCGGGGGTGTGCTTGACGGTCATGCGGCGAACTCCGTTCGTCCGGCGGCTCGTTGTCGATCACGAACCTATCGGTGGGCACCGACAGCGGCGCGGTGACGGACTGTCAGCGGCCGCGGATAGGTTGGTTCCCGGATCGCACCGCGCCGACCGCCCGTCCGGGCAGGTCGCGGCGGGTGCGCGTGTCCGCCGACCCCTGCCGATCAGCCATCCGCCGGAGCCCTGCCATGACTGAGTCCCCCGCGCCCGACGCGCAGTTCGACGCCGCCGACCCGCTCGGTCTGGCCCCGCTGTTCAAGGGCGGCGGCGAGCCCTGGCTGGAGGTGCTGAAGCCGGTGATCGAGGCGCAGCCGGCCGCGGCCGCGTTCATCGGCCCGGGCCGCGGCCAGGACGTGGTGCCGGTGCGGGAGTTGACCTTCCAGGCGTTGAAGCCGAACGCGCCGCAGAAGTGGAAGGTGGTGGTGTTCGGGCAGAACCCGTACCCGCGGCCGGAGAGCGCCACCGGCATCGCGATGTTCGACAACACCTTCCACGACTGGAAGGACAGCCAGTTCGGCCGGGTGGTGAGCATCCGCTGCATCGTCAAGGCGGCGGCGATGTGGAAGTACGGCATCCCGAAGAAGACGCCGATCGCCGACCTGCGCGGGCTGCTGGCGCAGCACGGCACGGTGCAGCCGCCGGAGTGGTTCCAGGCGATGCTGACGCAGGGCGTGCTGCTGCTGAACGCGGCGCTGACGGCCAGCAGCGACGGTTCGACCGGTCCGGCCGCGCACACGGCGTTCTGGAAGCCGGTGGCGGAGCGCATCGTGGAGGAGATCCTGCGGGCCAAGCAGGACGGTCCCAAGGAGGACCGGGGTGTGGTGTTCGCCTGGTGGGGTGCGCACGCGCGCTCGCTGAAGTCGGTGGTGCAGCGGCTGGAGAAGAAGTACCCGGCCGTGCAGGTCCGGCACATCGACCACCCGAATCCGGCCGCGCAGGGCGACGTCTTCTGCGACGGCGAGCACTTCGCGCAGGTGAACGCGGCGCTGGCGGGTCTCGGCGCGGACCCGGTCGACTGGCTGCCCAGCGCGGGCTGGCAGGCGGCGGCCGCGGCGGACGGCCGCACCGACGGGGAGACCGCGTCACGGATGGGCGCGTTCATCGCCTCCACCATGGAGCTGCACCAGCTGTACCTGGAGCGGCTGGCCTCGGTGAAGGACGAAGGTCTCGAACTGCCGCCCGTCACGGGCGTGTTCGACCTGGAGGCGGTCGGCTTCCGGGAGGCCGTGGAGCCGGTGGCGGCGCTGCTGCGCGGCCTGGAGCGGCACGTCGGCTCGGCGCACGAGTTCGGCAAGCGCCGCGCCGACGGCGGCTCGCAGGCGGTGCTCGACGCGGAGGCGATCGCCGCGCTCCACCTGTACACCTGCGAGTCGGCGTTCTACCGGGAGTTGAACGCGGTGCTGCGGCACCCGGACCGCTCCCGGCTCACGCCGTACCTGCCGTACCTGCGGCTGCTGTTCGACGCGGTGGGCCGGCTGCCGGTGCGCACCGAGCCGCTGTGGCGCGGCGTCGGGCTGGACCTGCGCGCGCAGTACCCGCTGGGGCGGACGGTGACCTGGTGGGGCGTGTCCTCGTGCACCTCGCGTCCGGGGGTGGCCCGCTCGTTCCTGGGCAGCCGCGGCCGGCGGACGCTGTTCGAGGTGCGGCCGGCCCGGGCGGTGGGAATCCGCGAGTTCTCGGCGTTCACCGACGAGGAGGAGTACATTCTGCTGCCCGGCACCCGGTTGACGGTCACCGACGTGGTGGCGGAGCGCGGCGGGTTGTGCACGGTGACGCTCACCGAGTCGGCGGACGGCCCGCTGGTCTCGTGACCGTGGTGCGCGCCGGAGCGCGGCGACCCGGCCCGTTCCGGCGTGCGCCCCTTGTGCTGCGCGCGAGAGCTTCCCTGGCGGGGCCGGGTTTGATTGACTTCCCGTCATGACCTCCCCCGTGTTCGAGACCGTGCCGCCCGATCCGATCGCCTACCTGGATCGGTTGGCCGTCTCCGAACTCGGCCGGGAGTACAAGGCGACGATGCTGGCGGCGCTGGCGGTCGAGCCGGGCCACACCGTGGTGGACCTGGGCTGCGGCCCGGGCACCGACCTGCCGGCCCTGGCGGAGGCGGTCGGCTCGGGCGGCACGGTGCTCGGCGTGGACCACGACCGGGAGGCCGTCGACACCGCCGCGGACCGCACCGCCCACCTGCTGCAGGTCTCCGCCCGCCTCGCCGACCTGCACGAACTCCCGCTGGCCGACGCGAGTTGCGACCGGGCCCGCACCGACCGGGTGCTGCAGCACGTCGCGGACCCGTCGCTGGCCCTGCGCGAGGCCCGCCGGGTGCTGCGCCCGGGCGGCCTGCTGGTGCTGGGCGAGCCGGACTGGGGCACCCTGACCGTCGACCACCCGGACGCCGCGCTGACCGCCGCCTACACCCGCTACGTCACCGACCACGCGGTGCGCAACGGCCGGATCGGCAGCCAACTCCCCCGGCTGGCCGCCGAGTCCGGCCTGGACGTGGTGGACGTCCACCCGATCACCCCGGTGTTCCGCCAGGTCGGCCCGGCCGACCTGGTCCTCGGCCTCCAGCGCGTCACCCGCCGGGCCGTGGCGGCCGGCTACTTCTCCGCCCCCGACGCCGACCGCTGGCTCACCCATCTCGCCACCGGCCCGTTCCTCGCCACCGTCACCTTCCACGTGGTCACCGCGCGGGCCTGACGCGCCGTCAGCCCGCTCCGGCGTCCTCGATCCGGCGGATCAGGCGCTTGAGTTGGGCGACCTCCTCGCGCAGGGCGTGGTGGCCGGCCGGGGTGAGGCTGACCCAGGTGCGGGGGCGGCGGCCCTCGTAGCCCTTCTCGATCTCGATCAGGCCGGCCTTCTCCAGGACGGTGAGGTGCTGGCCGAGGTTTCCGGCGGTCAGGTCGAGGGTGCTGCGCAGGAAGCCGAACTCGGCGCGCCGGGCCTGGTGGGCGACGGTGAGGACGCCGAGCCGGATCCGCTGGTGGACGGTGTCGTCGAGGGCCTTGGCGGGGTGCTGTTCGGTCTCCTCGGGGGGAGCCTGATCGGTGCTCACGCGGCGGCCTTCGGGGTGCGGGTGCGGCGGCCGGCCAGGCCGAAGGCGAGGGCCCCGGCCAGCAGGTAGAGCGCGGGGACGCCGAGGCGGGTCGCGGCGGACCACGGGCCCGCGGCGGTGCCCCACCAGCCGAAGGTGACGGGGAGCAGTTCCAGCGCCAGGTATCCGGCGGTGAAGGCGAGCAGGGCGCGGCTGCGTTCGATCCGGGCCAGCACCAGCAGCGGGACACCGACCGCGGCGGCCTCGCCGAGGAAGTGCTGGAGCAGCAGCGTCCCGGGCCTGTCGGCCGCCAGGTGCAGTCCCCAGAAGTGGAGTTCGGCGCCGGGCCCGGCCTGCGAGGCGCCCCACCAGGTGGTCACGGCGAGCGCGGCCGTGGCCGCCGCTCCGGCTGCCACGTAGGGGCGGACGGGTGTGCCGACGCCGCGTCGGCGGGAGCGCCGCAGGTACCAGGCGGCAGTGGCGGCGTAGGCCAGCAGCAGGCCCGCGGTCCAGTAGGCGGGCGAGCCCTGGCGCATCAGGGTGCAGGTCTCGGCGGAGCCGCCGGCGCCGGGCGGGCAGGGGACGTTCTCCCGGTGGAAGGTGAGCCGGCCCGCCAGGATGCCGCCGAGCGTGAGCAGGCCGAACAGCAGCAGCGGGATCCACGCGTCGCGCTGGACCGCCCGGACCCGCCTGGTCAACTCGCCCAGGCCGGCCAGGACTTCACGGGGGGTGCCGGGCAGCGGCACCGAAGCATCTGTCATGCAGTCAGCTTTGCATTACAGACCAGTCGTGGCAAGAGAGCGGATGCGAAAAGGGCGGACGCCCGTCGGCGCCCGCCCTTCTGCTTGCTGGAATCCGTCGTTCAGGCCCGGCCGAGGGCGCGGTCGACGGTGATCTCGATGACCACCCGCTCGGGGTTCTCCCGGGGCTGGCGGTAGCGCTCGGCGTAGCGGCGCACGGCGTCGGCGACCGAGGCGGCGTCCTGCCGGATCACCGCGCGGCCCTCCAGGGTGGCCCAGCGGGCCCGGTCGACCTGGCAGATCGCCACCCGCTGCCCGGCCTCGCCGGCGGCCAGCACGTTGCGGACCTTGCGGCTCTCCCGGCTGCTGATCACCCGGGCGATGCCGGTCTCCGGGTCGAAGGTCGCGCCGACCGGGACCACGTGCGGGGTGCCGTCGGGGCGCAACGTGGTCAGGGTGCACAGCTGGTACTCGCGCCAGAAGTCCAGGTACGCCGGGTCGAGGTTGCGGATGTCGTGTGCCATGTCCCGCATGGTACGGCCGTGCACGACGTGTTCCGGGGCGGACCCGCCCGCTGCGGCGGGCCGCCGGCCCGGTAGCGTCACCGCTGGTGGGGGCGGTCCCCGCCGGTGTCGCGGTGCGGCGGAGGGAGTCCGGGGTGTCGGCGGTCGGGGCGTGGGAGCAGGGCGCGGCGGAGCTGCCGGAGGTGGTCCCGACGACCGTGGAACCGGTGTTGCAGGGACGGGAGTTCGCGGTCGACGGATTCGCCGGCGCCGCGTCCTGCGTCCCGGCGCATCCGACCGCGCTGGAGCTGGACGGGGCGGCGCTCGCGGAGGGCCCGAAGCGGCGCGGCAAGCTGCTGCGCGAGCGGGTGCCGCTGGACTGGCACGCCCGGCTGCTGCTCTCGGCCTCCCGCCCGGAGGTGGCGGCGGCGGTGGAGTCGGCGAACGCGGGCCGGCTGGCGCACCTGGTGCCGATCCGGGTGGGGCGGATGGCGGCCTCGCCGTTCGCGTTCCTGCGCGGTTCGGCCGGCCTGATGGCGCACGACCTGGCGACCACGCCGGTGAGCGGGATCGCCGCGCAGCTGTGCGGGGACGCGCACGCCGCCAACTTCGGCCTGTACGGCGACGCCCGGGGCCGGTTGGCGCTGGACCTGAACGACTTCGACGAGACGGTGTCCGGCCCCTGGGAGTGGGACCTGAAGCGGCTGGCGGCCAGCCTGGTGCTGGCCGGTCGGCAGGCGGGCGCGGACGAACCGGCCTGCCGCCAGGCCGCGTCCGACGCGGTGGCGACGTACCGGCGGACGGTGCGCCGGTTGGCGAAGCTCCCGGCGCTGGACGCCTGGAACGCCTGGGACGCCATCGCCGACCACCAGTTGGTGGAGTTCGCGGGGGCGCACGAGCTGGCCGAGGTGCTGGCGGCGGTGTCGGCGAAGGCCCTGCGCAACACCGGCGCGAAGTTCGCGTCCCGCTCCACCGTCCGCACCGCGGACGGCGGTTGGCGTTTCGTGCCGGCGCCGCCGGTGCTCAGCGAGGTGACCGACCGTCAGGCCGAGCTGGTGGCGGGCTCGTTGGCGTCCTACCGGCACACGGTGGCGGCCGAACTGCAGCCGCTGCTGTCCCGGTTCCGGGTCCAGGACGTGGCGTTCCGGGTGGTCGGGACGGGCAGTGTCGGCACCCGTTCGTACGTGGTGCTGCTGACGGACCGCCGGGGCGGGCCGCTGGTGCTGCAGGTGAAGGAGGCGCGGCCGTCGGCGCTGCTGCCGCACCTGGCCCGGGCGGGCTTCCCGGTGCCGCCCGAGGGCGGGCACGAGGGCCGCCGGGTGGTGCTGGGCCAGAAGCGCATGCAGGTGGTCTCCGACCCGCTGATGGGCTGGACCAGCGTGGCCGGACTCCCCTACCAGGTACGGCAGTTCCGCAACCGCAAGGGCAGTGTCGACCCGGCCGCGCTGACCCCCGCCCAGCTGGACGACTACGGCCGGCTGACCGGCGCGCTGCTGGCCCGGGCGCACGCGCACACCGCCGACGCGGCGCTGATCGCCGGCTACTGCGGCAAGGACGACCGCCTGGACGACGCCGTCTCGCGCTTCGCAGTGGCCTACGCGGACCAGTCGGAGGCGGACCACGCGGCGCTGCTGGCGGCCATCCGCAGCGGCCGCCTGCCGGCCGAGTCCGCGGTCTGATCCCGCCCCCGGCCCACCCGCCCCCGAACGCCGCCCCCGCCCCGCCCCGCCCCGACCGGAACGCCTGCTGTCGCACCCGCTCCACCCCGTCCCGATTGCGGTTCTGTCTCCGTTCATCCAGAACCCGCCCCGGCCCGGACACGTCCTGCCACATTGGTGGCAAAGCAGGTGTCCGGACGGGGGATTGACGATGGCTTCGGGGGACGAGCGTCGACCGGTCGACGCGGTGGTGGCGGCGCTGGTGCAGGACGGGCCGGCCGGTCCGGCGGCGGAGGCGGTGGCCCGGGCGCGCCAGGAGTTGCACCGCCTGCCGCGGTGGCGGGAGGCACTGGCCCGGGCCGAGGCCGCGCCGCAGGACGGCGCGGCCCTGGCGGCGCTCACCGAGGCCGTCACGGAGATGCTGGACCTCAACAGCGCGCTCGCCCACACCCTCGCGGCGACCCTGCCCGCTGCTCCCGCCGGGGCCGTCGCACCGACCGCTCCGCCGCCGGCGCCACCGTCCGCACCGCCGCTCGCACCACCGTCCGCTCCCCCGCTGCCGCCCGTTCCGCCGGGGCTGCCGCCGGTCGGGACGGTACCGGTCGACCCCGAGGCGGCGCGCCGCAACCGGGTGGCGCTGGGCGTGGGCGCGGTGGCCGTGGCGGCGGTGCTGGTCGCCCTCGGCGTGCACTTCCTCGGCGGCGGCTCCGGCGCCCCGCAGCTGCCGAACAGCGTGCAGGGCGACCGGATGCGGGCCAGCACGACCGACGGCAGCTACCCGAACTGGAAGCGGATCAGCGCCGACCTGACCGCGAGCGGAATGGTCGACCCGCAGGCCGCCCTGTACGGCTCGCTGCCGAACGCCACCTCCGGCGCCGCGCTGGCCGATGACGACCACCGACCCCGCTGGACCGTCATGGTCGCCAAGTCCAGCGCCACCTTCCAGCGCGAGCTGCAGAGCCACATCCTGGACCCGAGCGGCGACCACCCGCCGCGCCCCGTCCCGACCTCACTGCCCGGCACCATGTACTGCGACACCTACGACCCCGACGACTCCGCCACCGAACGCGAGGACGAGGCCGTCACCTGCGTCTGGACGGACGACAAGTACGTGATCATGGTCGAGGGCACCGGCGTCGACGAGCGCCTGCCCGCCTCCGTGGTCGAACGCGTGCACGCCGGCACCGAACACTGACCCCGGCTCAGAACCCCCCACCCGGGCCCGTCCCCGGGTCCGCCCCGGGGTCCGGGGCGGACTCCGCGGTCAGCGCTCGCAGGGCCCGGAGGAGAGCGGTTGCGTCGGCGGCGCCGAGCGGTGCGAGGAAGTCGCGCTCGGCCTCGGTGCGGACGGCTTCGGCTGCGCGCAGGAGCCTGCGTCCGGGCGCGGTGAGCACGACGAGGTTCTTGCGGCGGTCGGTGTCGCTGCGCCGCCGTTCGGCCAGGCCCTTCGCCTCCAGCCCGTCGACCAGGGCGACCATCGTGGTGCGGTCGACGGTCAGGCGCGCGGCGGCCTCCTGCTGGGAGAGCGGGACGTCCGCCGCGAGCACCGCGAGCACCGCCAGCTCCCGCCCGTCCACCCCGAGCGGAGCCAGCGCCCGCGTGGACGCCTCGGCGTAGCGCAGGTGCGCGTGCTTCAGCAGGTAGCCGAGGCGGCCGGTCAGCGGGCCGGGGCTTGCGTCACTGGTCATGGGGAGAGCGTATTCCGACACCTCAATCGTCAGCCGTGCTGATGATTTGCTACGCTGATGGTTATGTCGCAACCCGCCTTTTCCGACGTCCGGTTCGGCCTCAAGACCACTCCCATGCGCGTCCCCTATCAGGAGATCCTGCGGGTCTGGGAGGAGGCTGACGAGTTGCCCGAGATCGCCGACGCCTGGCTGTGGGACCACCTGATGCCGATCGTCGGCCCGAAGGACGGCGAGGTGCTGGAGGGCTGGACCCTGCTCGCCGCCCTGGCCGCCCGCACCCGGCGGCTAAGGCTCGGCCTGCTGGTGACCAGCAACCGGCTCCGCCACCCGGCCCTGCTCGGCAAGATGGCCACCACCGTGGACGTCGTCTCCGGCGGCCGCCTGATCATGGGCCTCGGCGTCGGCGGCACCCACCAGCCCGCGGGGGCCGGCGGCATCGCGGGCGAGAACCCGGCCGCCGCCGAGTACGCCGGGTACGGGCTGAGCCTGGTCCCGCCCGCGGAGGGCCTGGCCCGGCTCAAGGAGACCGTCGAGGTCCTGCGCGGGATGTGGACCGGGGAGGCCTTCGACTACGCGGGCCGGTACGTCACCCTCACCGGCAACCACAACCGCCCGGCGCCGGTCCAGCAGGGCGGCCCGCCGCTGCTGATCGGCGGCTGGGGCGACCGCCTGCTGCGCCTGGCGGCCGAACACGCCGACATCTGGAACATCCCCGGCCCTCCGCACCATCCGGTCGCCCACCTGGTCGAGCGCGCCCGCGTCCTGGACGCCCACTGCGCCGCGATCGGCCGCGACCCGCGCGCGGTGACCCGCTCCGTGCAGTACATCGTCTCCTACGACGACCCAGCCGCCGACCGCGCGATCCTGACCGAACTCGTCGCGGCCGGCTTCACCCACCTGGTCCTCAGCCTCCGCGCCCCCTACCCGCCCGGCGCCGCCCGCCGACTGGTGGAGCAGATCGTCCGACCACTGCGGGCCGAGCTCGGCGGCTGACGCCACGTCATCACCCCTCCTCACCCTGCTGCGCGCGGACACCGTCGGCCTGCACACCGACACCGTCCGGCAGCTCCTCGGCCGCCCGCCCGGCACCTTCGCCGCCTGGTGCGCCCGCCACGCCGACGCCTTCCGCCCGAACGGCTCGACCGGCCTGCCGGACCCCGCGGGCGTGCCCGGGGACCGGGGCGGCGAGGCCCGGCCGGGCGACGGGACCCTGCCTGACGTCGACGTGCGGCGGTCGCACGAGGTCGGGCCGACGGTAGCTCTGCTCCGCGGTGGCGCTGCGACCTCGCGTCCCACGGGCAGGACCGCCCATGGCGCCTGACGGATCGTCACGGTCCCGATCGGGATCCGGCTGCCAGGGTCCCGGTCGACGGCGCTCCGCCCCGCCAGTCACCGAGGTGCGACCGCGGGCTCCACGGGCCCGACCCACCGGAGGCCGGAGCGCGCGGGCCCGGAAAACCCCGTCGCCCGGGCGCCCGCCCGCAGGGCATGATCGACGGCATGACCACCGCCACCCTGCTGCTCGCGCCCCGGATCAACGAGACCGGTCTGCAGTTGCGCACCGCGGCCGGGCGTCGCGGGCTGCGGGCGTTCACGGCCACGTCCTGGCGGGCCCCGGAGGAGTTGGCGGGGTCGCCGGTGCACCTGTACGGCGGGCCGCTGTTCGCGGACGCCGTGGGCCGGGCGCTCGGGCTCGGCCTGCTGGAGCCGGCGGCCGACTGGCTGGCTGCGCTGCCGCGCGACGTGACGCGGCGGCGGGTGGAGTCGACCACCCTCGCCGAAGCCCGCCGGCTGCGCCGCCCGGCGTTCGTGAAGGCCCCGGTGGACAAGCACTTCGCGGCCCGGGTGTACGCGGACGGCTCCGAACTGCCGGGCCCGGAGCTGCTGGACGGCGGGACGCCCGTGCTGGTGAGCGAGGTCGTGCGGTTCGCCTCGGAGCTCCGGCTGTTCGTGCTGGACGGCGCCGTCCGCGCGGCCTCGCGCTACGCCGTGGACGGCGGCCTCTCGGTCGGCGGCGGCGAGGACGAGGACGCCGAGGTGCGCGCCTTCGCCGCCGAGGTGCTGGCGGCCTCTGGCGCGCCGTTGCCGAGCGCCTCGGTGGTGGACGTCGGCCGGTCCGAGCGCGGCTGGGCGGTGGTGGAGGCCAACGCGGCCTGGGCCAGCGGCGGTTACGCCTGCGACCCGGACGCCGTGCTGGAGGTGGTGCTGCGCGCCGCCGGTCCGCTCGCCCAGCTCCCGCCGTCGGACCGGCCGTTCCTCCGCGAGCTGCCGGCCGTCGAGAACTGACGCCCCGCCGACCGCACCCCCCGATCCGGCATCGGCGATCCTGCCGCTACCCCGCCGAGGACGGCCGGGACGAGCAGCTCCCACCTCACCCGCCTCAACGAGCCGAACGGCGTCCCGCCCGGCGCCGATCACCCCCGAGTGGTGTGCGGCACGGGCCGGCCGGTCCGGGTGTCGGGCCAGGTCGCCTCCGCGGCGCAGGCGGCGCAGGCCGTGCAGGTGGTGGCGCCGTTCCTGCCGGAGGCGCTGATCGGGATCGAGGCGCCGGCCGTCGGGGCCGCCGTGCAGCGGCCCTCCCCGCCGCCCCCTGACGCCCTGTCCGACGTCCGCTCGTTCGACTGTTCTGACGTCGCGTCAATCTTCGGTTTTCGAACGTCAGTTGCCCTGTTCGGGGTGGCCGGTTTGCGTCCTACTCGGAAGGGCGCTGTGCCGCATACGGTCGGGGGGAGGGGCTGCCGGTCGGCAGCGCCCTGGACCTGCGGGTGTTCTGCCAGGAGGACCGATGACCACCGACGCGCACACCGATGCCCCCGACTCCCCGCCGCTGGTGCCGCTGCACTGCCTGCGGCACGCCGAGCCCGGCCCCCCGCGGCTGGCCGCGCTGCCGACCGGAACGCCGGTGTGGGTGCTGACCAGGCACGCGGACGTCCGCCAGGCGCTGGCCCACCCGGACCTCGGCCGGGCCTCGCTGTACGCGCCGGACGCGCCCCCGACCACGCTGACGCCGAACATCCTGGACGACCCGTCCTCGATCCTGAACAGCGACGGGCCCGACCACCAGGCGATCCGGCGCACCGTCCAGCGCGCTTTCACGCCACGGGCGATCGAGCGCTGGCGGCCCTGGGTGGACGACGTGGTACGGGAGTTGGTGGACCGGCTGGCCGCCTCCGGCTCGCCCGCGGAGGTGGTCGGGGCGCTCACCAAGCCGCTGCCCGTGCGGGTGATCAGCCGGCTGATGGAGCTGGAGGGCCTGGACATCGACCGGCTCGGCAGCTGGAGCGACCACGCGCTCTCCACCACCGCGTACACCGCGGAGGAGATCCGGACCGCGATCCGGGAGTTCGGCGAGTTCGGCTACCAGCTGGTTCTGGCCCGACGGAAGAACCCCGGTGAGGACCTGGTGAGTTCGCTGGTGCAGGCCGCCGACCAGACCGGCGGCATGACGGAGGCCCAGATCACCTCGCTCACCATCGGGCTGGTGATCGCCGGGCACGAGACCACCATGACCAGCTTCGGCAACGCGCTGGTGTACCTGCTCGACCCCGAGCGCGGCGAGACCTGGCGCCGGATCGGCCAGGACCTGTCGGCCGCCACCGCCGCCACCGAGCAGCTGCTGCGCACCATCCCGCTCGGCGACCGCACCACCGCGCCCGGCCAACTGCGCCGCGCCACCGCCGACCTGGAGATCGGCGGGGTGACGATTCCGGCGGGTGCGGTCGTCGCCGCCGACACCACCGCGGCCAACGCCGACCCGGAGGTCTACCCGCCGGGGCCGCTCGACCTGTTCGCGCCGCTCGGCACCCCGTCGCTCACCTTCGGCGCCGGACCGCACCACTGCCTGGGCGCCTGGCTGGCCCGGATGGAGCTCGAACTCGGCCTGCACCACCTCTCCCGGGTCCTGCCCGAACTGCGGCTCGCCGCCCCGGTCGAGGACATCGAGTGGCGCACCGGCCTGATCACCCGCAGCCCGCTCCGCCTGGCGGTGACCTGGTGAGCGACGACCCCCGCCTGGTGGTAACGGTCGACCAGGTGCGCTGCATCGGCAGCGGCCTGTGCGCCCGAACCGCCCCGCAGGACCTCCTGCTCGCCGCCAACGGCCGCGCCACGCCGGCCCGTTCATCGACCGAGGGCTCGCCGGAGCTGACCGAGGCCGCCGAGATGTGCCCGGTCGAGGCGATCGCCGTCCGCGACGCCGCCACCGGCGAACTGGTCGCCCCCGTCTGGTAGTCCTCCCCGCCCGGCAGGCAGCCGCACCCACGGGTGCCTGCCCGGCGGTCGGCCTCCGCGACGCGCCCGCCTCGGCCGAAGGCTCGCCCTCCTCGTCGCCTCGGCGCCGACCACCACCGCATCGCGCCTCTGCTGGATCGCCCGCCGCCGGAACTGACGGTGGGCGGGCCTAGGGTGGGGCGGGTGGACATTGATGCGACGCAGCCGCTTCCTGAGGCGTTGGCTGCTGCCATGGCGGAGCCGTTCGAGTTCGACGAGGAGGACAACGGGATCGACCTGGAGTCCTTCGACGGGTTCCTGACGGCGGAGGAGACCACCGAGTGGTTCCGGGCCTGGACGGGGAACGCGGCGGTGACGGGGAGTCAGTTCCGGGTCTTCGCGCAGGACGGGACGGGTGGGTACGCGGCGTTCTGGCTGGTGCGGGACGGGCGGGAGCTGGCGGACCAGCCGGTGGTGTTCCTCGGGTCCGAGGGCGAGACCGGGGTGGTGGCGCGGGATCTCGCCGATTTCCTCTGGCTGCTGGCGGGCGGACTGGGCCCGGGCGAGGCGGCCGACGAGTACCGCCGCTCCCCCGACCTGCCGGCGGACGGGACCCGCACGGCCGTCGCGGAGCGCTTCGCGCCCGAACGCCGCCGTCCGCCGCTGGAGATCGTCGAGTCGGCGGGCGCGGAGTTCCCCGGCTTCGAGGCGTTCGTCATGGAGCTGTGCGAGTAGCGGGACCCGTGCGGCGGGCGGACCTCCAGGGGCGCCGCTTGACCTTGCCACTGGCGGCAGGGTTGGACGATCGCGGTATGGACACCAGCAGCGCACCGCACAGCAGCAGGACCGTCGTCGTCACCGGGGCCGGCACCGGGATCGGCCGGGCCACCGCCCGGGCCTTCGCGGCCGAGGGTGCCCACGTGCTGGCCGTCGGCCGGCGGGCCGACCCGCTCCACGAGACCGCGGCCGGCCACGAGCGGATCGCCCCGCTGGTCGCGGACGTCACCGGCGCGGGGGAGCCCGAGCGGATCGTCCGCACCGCTCGGGAGCGGCACGGCCGGTTGGACGTGCTGGTCAACAACGCCGCCATCGTGCGCAGCGGTGCGCTCGGCGTCCTCACGCCCGAGACGATCGTTCCGCAGATCGCCACCAATCTGATCGCACCCGTCCTGCTGGCCCAGGCCGCGCTGCCGCTGCTTGAGGCGACCGGCGGGGTGATCGTCAATGTGAGCACCTCGGTGGGGCAGCGGGCCTGGCCCGGCAGCTCGGTCTACGCGGCGACCAAGACCGCGCTGGAGCTGCTGACCCGCAGCTGGGCGGTCGAGCTGGCGCCCCGCGGCATCCGCGTGGTCGCCGTGGCACCCGGCGCCGTCGACACCCCGATCGGCGAGCACCAGGGCCTGACGCCGGAACGGCGGGCCGCAGTACGGGAATGGCAGCTGGCCCACACCCCGCTGGGTCGGATCGGCCGGCCCGAGGAGGTCGCCTGGGCCATCACCGAACTCGCCTCACCGGCTGCGTCGTTCGTCACCGGGATCGTGCTCCCGGTCGACGGCGGGGCGGTCGTGGCGTGATAGGAGTGGCCTCGGAGGTGGGACGGGTGAGGATCGGCGAACTGGCCGCGGCGACCGGCGCGAGCCCGCGCGCGCTGCGGCACTACGAACAGGCCGGACTGATCCGCTCCGAGCGGGCCGCCAACGGCTACCGCGGGTACGACGCACGGACGGTGGTGCGGGTCCGCAATATCCGCCACCTGCTGGCCGCCGGGCTCACCCTCGACGACGTGCAGGTGTTCCTGCCCTGTCTGGACGGCGATGTCGCTGCCGCACCGCCCTCGGACAGGGGCCTGCGGGTCGCCCTGGACCGGCTGGCTGTCCTCAACGAGCGGATCGCTGCCCAGACCGAGGTCCGCGACCGGCTGGAGGCCGCACTCCGGCACCGGTCCGCGACCGACCGGCGGCCGTGACTCCGGATCGCGTCCCGGCCGGCTACGGGTGGCCGATCCCGGGTGCGGCCTCGATCAGGTCCGCGCGCGTGGTCACCGCGCGGTAGCGCGCCGCAGGCAAGTGGGCCACGCGATCGCACCGGTGTCGGGGCCGCTCATGCGGACTGCCGCTCGATCAGCGTCGGTTCGAAGAGGACGGTGGTGGCGGCCCGGCCGGGGCGGTTGAGGTGGTCGAGCAGGACGCGGGTCATCTCGGCGGCCATCTCCTCGACGGGCTGCCGCACGGTGGTGAGGTGGGGGCGGACGGCGGTCGCGGCGGAGGAGTCGTCGAAGCCGATCACGGCGACGTCCTCGGGGGTGCGGCGCTGGTGGTCGGCGAGGACGGCGAGCGCGCCTTGGGCCATCAGGTCGTTGGCGGCGAAGACGCCGTCCAGGTCCGGGTAGCGGCGCAGCAGCGAGGCCATCGCGCGTTCGCCGTCCTCGCGGGTGAAGTCGCCTTCGACGTGCGGGAGCTGGTGGATGCCGAAGTCGCCCATGGCCTCCCGGAAGCCGGACAGGCGGTCGCGGGCGGCGCGGACGCCGAGCGGGCCGGAGATCGCGGCGACGCGCCGGCGGTCGCGGGCGATCAGGTGGCTGGCGGCGAGCCGGCCGCCCTCGCGGTTGTCGAGGTCGACGCAGGACAGCGAGAGCGGCGTCGGGGGGCGGCCGAACAGGACGGTGGGGATGCCGGCGGCGAGCAGTTGGGCGGGGAGCGGGTCGCGGCTGTGGGTGGAGACCACCATCGCGCCGTCGGCGTTGCCCTGCCGCAGGTAGGTGAGGGCCTTGTCGCGGGCGTCGGCGCTGTCGGCGAGCATCAGCACGGGGTGCAGGTCGAGCGGGCGCAGGCCGGTGAAGACGCCGCTGACGACGCGTCCGAAGAACGGGTCGGCGAAGATCTCCGCGCCGACGTGGTTGTCGGGGCCTTCGGCGGCATCGCTGCCGGAGATCACCAGGGCGAGGGCGCCGGTGCGGCGGGTGACCAGGGAGCGGGCCGCGCTGTTGGGGACGTAGCCGGTGCGGGCGATGGCCTGCCGGACGGCTTCCTGGATGGCCGGGTCGACGTTGCGGACGCCGTTGATGACGCGGGAGACGGTGGCCCGGGAGACGCCCGCGACCCGGGCCACGTCCTCCAGGGTGGTGGAGCGGTTGGCGGCCGGCTTGAGGGCTTCGCTGCTCATGGGGCCCTTTATAGCACGGTCGGAGAGCGCTCTCCCAACCGAATCCGAAGGTCGGGCGGAAGTTACCGCTTCGACACCGGGCCGGGCCGCCGCACCGCTCGCACCACCGCGCATCAGGAGTGTTCCTCCCAGCAGATCATCACGGTGGTCGCGGTCATCACGGCGGCGTCGGCCCGGCTGCGCGCCGGCTTGCCGAAGGTCTCGGGCAGCTTGGCGACGTCGACGGTGAGCACGAAGCTGTCCTTGCGGACCACGGTGGTGCCGTCGGCGCGCCTGTAGGCGGCCTGCCCGAGCCCGTTCAGGTCGGTGACCGGGCCGGCGCTGCCGCGCAGTCCCTCGTACTGGGCGGTGGCGGTGGCGAGGTCGGGCAGTTCCTTCACCGACAGGGTCATGGTGCCGTCGGGGTAGCGGTAGTCGCAGCTGTAGACGTGCGAGACCCAGGTGGGGGCGAGCGGTTGGGCGATGTCGACGCCGAGGGCGCCGGCGAGTTCCTGCCGGAAGTAGGGGTTGCAGATCATCGAGGTGGCGTCCGACGGGCGGTCGGGGGCGCTGCTGGCGGCGGTGACCGACGGGGGCGCGGCGGCGGGCGGGGGCGGCGCGGCCGATCCGCAGCCGGCCAGGGTGGCGGCCAGGAGCGGGAGCAGCAGGCGCGAGGCGGCGCGGCGGGTCCTCATCGGTGGTCCTCCGGGTGTGGGGGTGCGGGCCGGCCCCGCCGCCGGGTGGGGCCTGGCGGCGGGGCCGGTCCTGCTACTGGGGGTGGTGGCTCAGGGCAGAAGGTACTGCTCGTTGAGCGCGGCACCCTTGGCGGGTTGGGTCTCGTCGTACCCGCGGGCGTTGCACTGCAGACCGCCGACGATGCAGTGGTTCACCAGGGCGGCCAGGGTCGGCGCGTCCCAGGCGTTGAAGAAGTCGTAGTGGAAGGAGAATCCCCGTCCGCTGGCGAGGTGGAGCTGGGCGAGGTGGTCCAGGTTGGCGGGGAACGCCATCTTGAACTCGATCATCGGCAGCGCGACCGGGTGGTCGGCCGGGCAGACGCCCTCGATCGGGTAGGCCATGTGGCTCTTGTGGTCGGGGGTGTCCAGGTACAGGCCGTTCCAGCAGCTGGGGGCCTGGAAGCGGATGTTGATCTGGCCGCCGCCGGGGCACTCGGTCGGCAGGTCGGAGGTGCGGTAGCTGTTGCCGCACTCCCAGCCGGCCACGTACCCGGGGTGGGTGGTGAAGTCGGTGGCGCTGTCGTTGGGGCTGGCGACGACGAACCGCAGGCCGGGCGGGAACGGCCGGACGGCGCTGTAGTCGTTGATGGCGCTCTTGTAGTAGATGGTCTGCAGGCCGACCGGGTCGACGGCGGTGGTGCCGTCGTACATGGTGGGCATCCAGTAGCCGGACTTGTCGCCGGGGGCGAGGCAGCTGGTGGTGGAGGCCTGCAGCGAGGCGAGCGTGGAGTTGGCGTTGGTGTTGGTGGCGCCCATGAAGGTGTGCATGTGGGAGGCGCCGGGCTTGCCGGGGTAGACGATCGGGTCGTCGGGGAGGTCGTGGGTGGCGGTGCAGTTCGCCTGGAACTCGTGGAAGTAGGCGTGCGCCGGGTTGCCGGTGGCGGGGGTGGCGCCGGTGACCTGCGGGTTGGCGAGGATGTAGCCGTCGCCGGGGGTGGTCACCTGCCCGTAGACCTTGAACTCCTCGACGGAGTAGCCGTACTGGGTGCCGCGCTTGGTCAGGTTGAGCCTGATGTAGCGTCCGCTGCCGTTGACGTCGAGCTGCTGGGTGCCGCCGGTCGCGGTGGTGGTGCTGTACAGCGTGGTCCAGTTGACGGCGTCGGTGCTGCTCTGGAGCTGGTAGCCGCTGGCGTACGCGGCTTCCCAGTCCAGTTCGACGTGGCTGACGGTGGCCTGCCCGCCGAGGTCGATCTGGATCCACTGGGGGTCGCTCCACGCGCTGGCCCAGCGGGTGGCGAGGTTGTTGTCGGCGACGGCCGCGGCGGGGAAGCTTGCGCTCTCCACGGACGAGGCGGTGACCGGCTTGGACTGGCTGATCAGCGGGTCGGCCGCCGCGGCGGCCTGCTGGGTGAGGACGCTGCCCGACAGCGCGCCGGCCGCGAGCACGGCGGCGACGGTGCCGGCGAGCGCGGTGCGGTGGGGTGCGCCGCGGGACAGGAAGCGGGGTTTCATCGGACCTCCTGCTGAGGAACGGATGGGTGGGGGCCCGGTGCCGCCGCGCTCCCTGCGGCGGCACCGGGGGTCTGTGGGGGGCGGGGGGCGTCCGGTCCGGTGGCACGGGCCGGACGCCCCCTCGCTGAGGAGCCGTCAGGCGTAGACGCCGAACTCGTACAGCGAGTCGCCGTAGGCGGTGCCGCGCTGGGTGATGGTGACCCTGACGTACCGTCCGTTGCCGTTGACGTCGACGTCGTCGATGCCGCCGGTGCCGGCCGCCTGGGTGTACACGGTGGTCCAGTTGGCGCCGTCGTTGGAGGTCTGCACCTGGTAGGCCTTGCCGTAGGCGGACTCCCAGCCCAGTTGGACGTGCTTGAACTGGGTGGCCTGGCCGAGGTCGACCTGGATCCACTGCGGGTCGGCCCATTCGCTGGCCCACCGGGTGGACCAGTTGCCGTCGGTGGCGTTGGTCGGCGGGTAGGGCGCGCCGTTGCCGACGGCCTGGTAGGTGGAGGCGGTGGTGGGCCTGCCCTTGGCGACGTTGGTGCCGCTGGGCGTGGGGGCGACGGTCCGGAAGGACCTGGACTCGATGCCGACGTTGCCGTGGCCGTCGAAGGCGTAGACGTAGACCTTCCAGACGCCGAGGGTCTTCGGCGCGGTGACGGTGAACTGGCCGTCGCCGGTCTGGGTGAAGCGGACCTGGCTGAAGCCGGTGCCGCCGTCCACGTACTTGGAGCTGTAGTACAGCTGGTAGCGGACCAGGTCGCCGTCGGGGTCGGTGGCGGGGGCGCTGACGGTGAAGGCGCCGCCGGCCGGGACGTCCGCGGTGCGGCTGAGCGTGACGCTGCCGGTCACCGGCGGGGTGTTGCCGGACTGCGCGCTGCCGCCGTAGGACTTGGCGACGGCGTAGTAGGCGGGCTGCTTCCAGCCGCCGGGGATCAAGTTGAACCAGGTGCCGCCGAAGTCGTTCTCGGTGCCGTAGTTGAACATGGTGGCGCCGAGCGAGACCCCGGTGTGGCCGGCGATGCAGTTCCAGGCGGAGGTGTAGCCGTCGCGCTTCTGGGTGTCGGTGGGCTGGGTGGGGACGCCGTTGGCGTCGCCCGGGACCTCCCACTCGCCCGCGTCACCGGACTCGGTGACGATGTAGGGCTTGGTGTAGCCGCCGCTGATCCAGTCCTGCTTGACGTTGCAGACCGCGCCGTAGGAGTTGACGGCCAGCAGGTCGAGGCTGGGGGTGTACTGCTTGTAGTACGTCCAGGCGCCGGTGTAGGCGTCGGTGGAGGTCACCGGGTGGTCGGGGTCGATGGCGTGGATCGCCTGCACGACCTGTTCGACGTACTGGGCGTAGGCGACGCGTTCCTGTTCCACGGTGGCGCCGTTGTAGGCGTGGTCCTGGGTGGTGAGGATGACCTCGTTGCCGACGTCCCACATCAGGGTGCCGGGGTGGTCCTTGTAGGTGGTCACCCACTGCTTGATGCTGTCCAGGGTGCTGGTCTTGTAGGCGGTGTCGTTGACGTAGTCGGCGCCCTGGTTGAGCCAGAAGCCGTTGACCACGCGCAGCCCGTACGCGGCGGCGGAGTCCAGCAGCGGCTTGCTGCCGGCGTCGGTGCCCCAGGTGCGGACGGTGTTGACGCCCATCGCCTTCAGGTCGCGCATGTGCGCGTCGGCGGTGGCCTGGGCGGGACCCCAGGTGACGCCCTTCAGCTGGTAGGGCTGGCCGTTGACGGTCAGCTTCCAGTTGCCCTGACTGCCCGTCACCTTGACGGTGCTCCGGCCGGTGGCGGCCGGCGGGTCGGCGAGCGGGGCGGGCGCGGCGCCGCTGGTGGTGGAGACGGTGACGGTGCCGATCGACAGCGCGCCGCCGGAGGTGGTGGCGGCGGTCGGGGTGGTGCAGCCGCACACGCTGTCCGGGAAGGAGCCGCCGATGCCGAGGTTGAACAGCAGCTTGAAACCGTGGTCGACGGCGGCCTGCCAGGTGGCGGTGCCGACCTGGGACTCGTTGACCTGCCAGATCTGCCGTCCGTCGAGGTACCAGCGGATCTGCTCGTCGCTGACGGTGCGGTCGATGATCTGGCTGTAGGTGTGGTAGTCGCTCTGGCAGCCGGGGCAGGAGGCGAGTCCGCTGGTCATGCCGTTGTACTCGTTGCAGTTGCCGCCGGGCGCCGTCCCGCAGTGCAGGGTGGCGGAGGTCTGGCTGCGGCCGTTGACGTTCTCCAGGATGTCGGTCTCGCCGGTGCCCGGCCAGCCGCCGCTGCGGTCGTTCGCGCCGATGGCGCGGAACGACGGCCAGTAGCCGGTGCCGTCGGCGACGCCGGGCTGCTTGATCTGCGCGGAGATCTGCAGCTGCCCGCCGGCGGGGGCGGCGAAGTCGCCGCGGACGCTCTCCACCCGGCCGGACGTCCACTTGCCCGAACCGTCGCGCACCGCGGTCAGGTTGAGGTGGCCGTTGCCGTCGATCACCGCGTTCGCGGCGGTGTCGGTCTGGATCTCGCCGGTGCCCCAGTTGGCGCTGCCGCCGGGCTCCGCCGTGCCGGTCCGGACGGTCCAGTTGGCGCTGTTCGGGGCGCTGCCGGCGCCGCCCGCGAAGTTGTCGCTGAACACGGTGGTCCAGTTGCCGGGCGGGGTGGTGCTCGGCGGCGGGGTGGTCGGCGTGCCGGTGGAGCCGCCGCTGCCGGTGAAGACCTGGAACTCCCAGACGGAGTAGCCGTATCCGGTGGCGCGCACGGTGCCGTTGAGGCGCACGTAGCGGGCGGTGCCGGCGAAGGACTGGGTCTCGGTGCCGCCCGCGCCGGTGGTGGTGGAGTACGCGGTGGTCCAGTTCGCGCCGTCGGTGGACAGCTGGATCTGGTACGACTTCGCGTACGCGGACTCCCACTTCACGGCGGTGCCGCAGACGGCCTGCGCGGAGCCGAGGTCGACCTGCAGCCACTGCGGGTCGGCGGCGGCGGAGGACCAGCGGGTGCCGGCGTCGCCGTCGACCGCGTTGGACGCCGGGGTGCCGTAGTTCTCGGTGCTGGAGGCGGTGGCGGTCCTGCCCTGGGCGGCGTTGGCGGTGCCGCAGCTCCCCGGGTCGGTGCCGCCGGTGGCGCCGTAGACCTGGAACTCCCAGAGCGAGTAGCCGTATCCGGTGGCCCGGGCGGTGCCGTTCATCCGGACGTAGCGGGCGGTGCCGGTCACGGTCACGTTCTCGGTGCCGCCGGCGCCGGTGGTGGTGGAGTAGGCGGTGGTCCAGTTCGCGCCGTCGGTGGACAGCTGGATCTGGTAGCCCTTCGCGTACGCGGCCTCCCACTGCAGGGTGACCGAGCTGAGCGCGGCGGGCGCGCCGAGGTCGACCTGCAGCCACTGCGGGTCGGAATTCGCCGAGGACCAGCGGGTTCCGGTGTTGCCGTCGACGGCGTTGGACGCGGGGGTGCCGTAGTTCTCGGTGCTGGACGCGGTCGCCGTCCTGCCCTGGGAGAGCAGGACGGGCGCGGCCTGGGCGCGGGTGGCGGGCAGCAGCAGGACCAGGGCCGCGACCAGCGCGGCGGCGAGGGCCGCGGCCAGGGCGCGGGTGGGGGACGCGGCGGGGCGTGGTGCGCGGGCCGGGGGTGGTGCGGGCATCGGGGCTCCCGATCGGGTGGGGTGGGGGCGGCACCGTCGAGGGCCGGTGCCCGGATCAGGGAGAGCGCTCTCTCACTCGCCAGTGATGGTTGCCCCGTTGTTTCATCCGTGTCAAGAGATGCGACTACTGGTTCGTTGTCGAAACTTCCCCAAACACCCAGGGATACAAGGATGTTCTCCAGTCCAACCCCTTGACGGGAGGTCGCCGGAGCGGCCAAGCTCCGGTTGCCGCCCCGGGAGAGCGCTCTCCAAGAATGCGCTGCCCGGTGCCCCACAGCCATCCCCCGCGAGGAGCCGATCCATGCCCGTTTCCCTGCCCCGCACCGGCCCGAGAGGCCGCCTGCTCGCCGGCGCCGCGCTGCTGGTGCTGGCCCTGACCGCCTGCTCCAGCGGCGGCGGATCCTCCGCCGAGGACGCGCCCGACGCCAAGATCACCCTGACCGTGAACCTGTTCTCCGACTTCGGCTACGCGGACCTGTACAAGCAGTACGAGCAGCTGCACCCGAACATCACCGTCAAGGAGAACCGCGCCGACCTGGGCGCGCACCACCAGAACCTGCACGCCCACCTGCTGGCCGGCTCGGGCACCGCCGACGTCGAGGCGATCGAGATCGGGCAGGTCGCCGGCTTCCAGCCGGACGCCGGCAAGTTCCTCAACTTCCTGGACTACGGCGTCTCCAAGGACCAGTGGGTGCCGTCGAAGACCGCGCCCGCCTCCAGCGCGGACGGCAAGGCGCTGTTCGGCCTGGGCACCGACATGGGCGGCATGGCGCTGTGCTACCGCTCCGACCTGTTCAAGGCCGCGGGCCTGCCCACCGACCGCGAGCAGGTCGCGGCGCTGATGAAGGACTGGCCGTCCTACCTGACCGCGGGCAAGCAGTTCCTGGCCAACAGCCCGAACAAGGACGTCCGCTGGTTCGACAGCGGCGGCAACCTGTTCAGCGCGGTGGTCGCGCAGGCCCCCGTGGGCTTCTACGACGCCTCCGGCAAGGTCGTGGTGACCGAGAACCCGGCCGTGAAGCAGTCCTTCGACCTGGTGGCCGGCGCGATCAAGGACGGCGAGTCGGCGGGCATCCAGGCGTTCACCCCGGCCTGGGACACCGGGTTCCAGAAGAGCCAGTTCGCCACCGTGGCCTGCCCGGCCTGGATGAGCTACGAGTTCAAGGGCAACCCGCCCGCCGACGGCGGGAAGTGGGACCTGACCCGGGTCCCGGGCGGCGGCGGCAACTGGGGCGGCTCGTACCTGACGGTGCCGAAGTCCGGCAAGCACACCAAGGCCGCCGCCGAGCTCGCCAAGTGGCTGACCGCCCCGGAGCAGGAGGCCAAGCTCTTCAAGGACAAGGGCTACTTCCCCTCCGACCAGGCGCTGTGGACCCAGCCCGACATCGCCGAGCACACCGACCCGCTGTTCAACAACGCCCCCACCGGCAAGATCTTCTCCCAGTCGGCGCGCGACCTGAACCCGCAGCCGCTGGGCGCGCACGGCGCGGAGATCGGCACCGCCCTCGGCAACGCGCTGACCGCGGTCGAGCAGGGCAAGACCGACGCGGACGGCGCCTGGAAGCAGGCCCTCAAGGACATCGACAACATCGTCGGCTGACCCCGGCCCCCGTACCGCGGTGCCGGTGCGTACCTGACGCCGCACCGGCACCGCGCCCCACCCGCCCCTCCTCCGCCCTGCCCCTGGGAGCTCCCATGGCCGCCTCCACCGCCGCCGCCCCGGGCGCCCGCGCCCCGTCCCGCCCCACCCGAAGCCACCTGTGGCACCGCCTCGACCGGGCGGCCTCCCCGTACCTCTACCTGTCCCCGTTCTTCCTGGTCTTCGGCGTCTTCGGCCTGTTCCCGATGCTGTACACCGGCTACGTCTCCTTCACCGGCTGGCGGGCCGACCGGGCCGGCAGCTCCGCCGACTGGGTCGGCCTGGAGAACTACCGCAAGCTGCTGGACGACCCGTTCTTCTGGAACGCCGTCAAGAACACCCTCGGCATCGGCGTCCTCGCCACCGTCCCGCAACTGCTGCTCGCGCTCGGCCTGGCGCACCTGCTCAACTACCGGATGCGCGGCCGCACCCTGCTGCGGCTCGGCGTGCTGCTGCCGAACGTGACCTCGGTGGCCGCCGTGACGCTGATCTTCGTCCAGCTCTTCGGCCGTGACTTCGGCATGATCAACTGGGCGCTGTCGCTGGTCGGCGTCGAGCACCTCGACTGGCAGGCCGGCACGCTGTCCTCCTGGACCGCCATCGCCGTCATCGTCACCTGGCGCTGGACGGGCTACAACGCCCTGCTGTACCTGGCCGCGATGCAGTCCGTCCCGTTCGAGCTGTACGAGGCCGCGGCGCTGGACGGGGCGAGCCGCTGGCGGCAGTTCCGCTCCATCACCGTCCCGATGCTGCGCCCCACCATCCTGTTCACGGTGATCGTCTCCACCATCGGCGCGCTGCAGCTGTTCGGCGAGCCGATGCTGTTCAGCCAGCAGCAGGACCCGACCACCGGCGGCTCCCAGCACCAGTTCCAGACCCTGGCGCTGTACTCCTACAACCAGTTCTGGGGCCGCTTCAAGTACGGCTACGGCGCGGCGATCTCATGGGCGATGTTCCTGCTGATCGTGCTCGTCGCGGCCGTCAACTTCCTGGCCGCGCGCCGGATGCGAGGTGTCGAATGACCGGTCGTCGTACCCGTGCCACCCGTCAACTGACCGCCGGGCGCGGGGTCTACGCGGTGCTGGGCGTGGCCGTGCTGCTGTCGCTGTTCCCGCTGTACTGGACGCTGGTCGCGGCCTCCCGCACCAACACCGAGATCCACCGGATGCCGCCGGTGCTGCTGCCCGGCGCACGGCTGTGGCACAACGTCACCCAGGTGTTCGCGCAGACCGATCTGCGCCTGGCCATGGTGAACTCGCTGATCGTCGCGTCCACCGTGACCGTCAGCGTGGTGCTGACCAGCACCCTCGGCGGGTTCGCGTTCGCCAAGCTGCCGTTCCGCGGCCGCAGTCCGCTGCTCGCCTCGGTGGTGGGCACCATGATGGTGCCCACCCAGCTGGGCATCATCCCGCTGTACATCATGATGGCCAACTGGTTCCACTGGGCGGACCACCTGCAGGCACTGATCGTGCCCGCCGCCGCCAACGCCTTCGGCCTGTTCTTCATGCGCCAGTACCTGATCACCGCGGTGCCCGACGAACTGCTGGACGCGGGCCGGATGGACGGCTGCTCCACCTGGGGCCTGGCCTGGCACGTGGTGCTGCCCGCCGCCCGGCCGGCGATGAGCGTGCTCGGCATGCTCACCTTCATGGCCGCCTGGAACGACTTCTACTGGCCGAAGGTGGTGATGACCCAGCAGAACCCGACCGTGCAGCTGACCCTCTCCGAGCTGGCCAGCGGCTACATCAAGGACTACTCGCTGGTGCTCACCGGCGCGCTGGTCGCCAGCGCCCCCGTGGTGGTCGCGTTCCTGCTGATGGGGCGTCAGATCATCGACGGCATCATGCAGGGCGCCACGAAGGGCTGACGCCGCCGCTCCGGCCCGGCCGCCTCCCCGCTCCCCGCCCGGCCGGCCCGCCGGGGCACACTCCACGAGAGGACCACGCCTTCCATGGCACCCCAACTGACCTCCTCCGCCGGCGAGTCGGCGGCTCCCCCCGCCGACCTGCTCGACCTGGAGGGCAAGGCGCGGCTGGTCTCCGGCGGCGACACCTTCCGCACCAGCGGCGAGCCCGCGCTCGGCCTGTACCCCGTCGTCTGCTCGGACGGGCCGGTCGGGGTGCGGGGCGAGCGCTGGGACGAGACCGACACCGCGCTGCTGCTGCCCTGCGCGACCGCGCTGGCCGCCGGCTGGGACGAGCGACTCGTCACCCGCATGGGCGAGTTGCTGGCTTCCGAGGCCCGCCGCAAGGGGGTGCACCTGCTGCTCGCGCCGACCCTCAACCTGCACCGCTCGCCGCTCGGCGGCCGCAACTTCGAGTGCTTCTCGGAGGATCCGCTGCTCACCGGGCGGATCGGCGCGGCCTACATCACCGGCCTGCAGGCCGGCGGGGTGGCCGCCGCCGCCAAACACTACGTGGCCAACGACTCGGAGACCGAGCGGCTCACCGTGGACGCCCGGGTGGACGAGCGGACGCTGCGCGAGGTGTACCTGGCGCCGTTCGAGGCGGCGGTGCGGGCCGGGGTGTGGGCGGTGATGTCCGCCTACAACCGGGTCAACGGCACCTCGATGGTCGAACACCCGCTGCTGGCCGAGCCGTTGAAGGGCGAGTGGGGCTTCGACGGACTGGTGGTCTCCGACTGGGGGGCGGTGCACTCCGCCGACGGGCCCGGCGCGGGCGCCTGCGACCTGTCGATGCCCGGCCCCAACCCGGCCTGGGGACCGGCGCTGGCCGCCGCGGTGCGGGCGGGGCGGGTCCCGCTCGCCGCGCTGGAGGACAAGGTGGAGCGGCTGCTGCGGCTGGCCGGCCGGGTCGGCGCCTTCGACCCGCCGCCGCCCGTCCGGGCGCCCGTGCCCACCGACGGCGCCACCCGCGCCGCACTGCGCGCGGCGGCCGCGGCCGGCACCGTCCTGCTGCACAACCCGACGCGGCTGCTCCCCCTCGACGGGCCGGCGCTGCGCCGGGTCGCCGTGCTCGGCCCGAACGCCGCCACCGCCCGGGTGCAGGGCGGCGGCAGCGCCTCGGTCTTCCCCGCCGCGCCGGTGTCCCCGCTGGCCGGCCTGCGCGCCGCACTCGGTCCCGGCGTCGCCGTCGACCACGCCCCCGGGGTGCGCACCGGACTGCGCCCGACGCCGCTGGCCGCCGCCGACTGCACCCTCCCGGACGGCTCCGGCCCGGGCGTGCTGGTCCGCTACCTGGCTGCCGACGGCTCCCCGGTGCACGCCGAACCCCGGCTCACCGGGCGGGTGCTGGAGCCCTCCGCGGAGATCGACCTGTCCCCCGTGCGCACCATCGAGGTGGCCACCCGGTTCACCGCGCCGCGGGCCGGCCGCTGGCGGCTCGGCGTGGTGGGCCTCGGCGCGCTGCGCCTGGAGGCGGACGGCGAGGTGCTGCTCGACGAGTACGTGGCACCGCTGTCCGACGACCCGACGTACCTGCACGTCAGCCCCTCGTTCCGGCAGGTGGAGCTGGAGTTGACGGCCGGTCGGACGGTGGAGCTGCTGGCCCGGCGCACCGTGGAGGCGGCGCACGGGCGGGTGCTGGTGCTGGCCGCGGACCCGCCGGCCGCGGAGCTGGAGCGGGAGTTCGCGCACGCCGTCGAACTGGCCCGCGGAGCGGACGTCGCGGTGGTGGTGGTCGGCACCACCGACGAGCACGAGAGCGAGGGCTTCGACCGGATCGGCCTCCGACTCCCCGGCGCGCAGGACGAGTTGGTGGCGGCGGTGGCCGCCGTCAACCCGCGCACCGTGGTCGTGGTGAACACCGGCAGCCCCGTGCTGCTGCCCTGGCGGGAGCAGGTCGGCGCCGTGCTCACCTGCTGGTTCCCCGGGCAGGAGGGCGGCCACGCGCTCGCCGACGTGCTGCTCGGCCGCACCGAGCCGGGCGGGCGGCTGCCCACCACCTGGCCGGACGCCGCCGACGACTGCCCCGTCTACGCCACCGCCCCGCAGGACGGCCGCCTCGACTACGCCGAGGGCCTGCACGTCGGCCACCGCGGCTGGCTGCGCTCCGGCCGCACCCCCGCGTACTGGTTCGGCCACGGCCTGGGCTGGGGCGACTGGCGGTACCTGGCCGTCGACGCGCCCTCGGCCCCCGGCGCGGACGGCTCGCGCACCGTCCGGGTGACGCTGCGCAACGACGGGCCGCGCCGCTCCCGGGAGACGGTGCAGCTGTACCTGGCCCGCCCGTCCTCGGCCGTCGACCGTCCGGTGCGCTGGCTGGCCGCGTACGGGCACGCCGAAGCCGAGCCCGGCCGGGAGGTCACCGTCGAGCTGCGGGTGCCGGCCCGCGCCCTGCAGCACTGGTCGGTCGAGGAGCACGCCTGGCGCACCGAGCCCGGCCCGTTCACCGTCCTGGTGGGGCCGCACTGCGGCGAGCTGCCGCTGGACACGGCGCTCTGACACCCCGTCGGCCCCGGCCCCCGTCCGTCGGGGCCGGGGCCGCGCTGCCTACGGCTCGACGACCTCGGCGCTCACCAGCACCACGTCCTCCTTGGGCACGTCGGCGTGGCCGTGGTGCGAACCGGTGCGCACCGCCTTGATCTCGTCGACCACCGCCTGGCCCTCGACCACCTCGCCGAACACCGCGTAACCCCAGCCCTGCGGGTTCTTGCCGCTGTGGTTGAGGAACTCGTTGTCCGCCACGTTGATGAAGAACTGCGCGGTCGCCGAGTGCGGGTCCGAGGTGCGGGCCATCGCCACCGTGTACTTGGTGTTCTTCAGCCCGTTGTCGGCCTCGTTCTGGATCGGCGCCCGGGTCTCCTTGCGCTTCAGGCCGGGCTCCATGCCGCCGCCCTGCACCATGAAGTTGTCGATCACGCGGTGGAAGACGGTCCCGTTGTAGAACCCGTCCGTCACGTACTGCAGGAAGTTCGCCACCGACGCCGGGGCCTTCTCGGCGTCGAGGCGGATCACGATGTCGCCGTGATTGGTGCTCAGCTTGACCTTGGACAAGGCAACCTCACTGGGTGTCAGCCGGTACGCGGCAGGGCCACGCACACAAGTACTCAGGTACGAAGATCGCCGCCCATTCTCGCAGCCCGCACCCCCTGCCCCGCGCCACGCCACCCCGCCGGGAGGGGGTGTCCCGCGCGCGGCGGCGGCCGGGCGGGGTCGTCGTGCCCCGCCGGAGCGGCCGACCGCCCGGCGGAACGCATGATGGAAAGAAGGGTTGACACCACGTTCGGGGTATTGGAAGCTCCCTTTGGCCGACGCCGGGGGCATTCACTCCGGTGATCTTTTTTACCGCCGATTGTTAGCGCTAACAGTCGGCCGCCGGAACCACCGCCGGACAGGGAGGCCGGCCCGCCCGACCCGAGCTCCACCAACGACCGCCGACCCCTGCGGCGCCCACGAGGCAGAGCCGCGAAGCCGGAAGCGATTCGCCGTCCCGAAATTCCGGGAAAGCCGCTCCGGAATTCGGCGCACCGTCCTCCGGTCCTTCGCACGGCGCCTTTCGCCGCCCGATCGGGCGACCTTTTCCGAATCCCCGCCCCCACCGCCGCCGGGCAGGCCATCGGCGCACGTTTGTCATGCCCACAACTAGTCTCACCAGGAGGCGATCCATGCTCCACGCGAACCCGCGCGTCCCCCGGCCGTCGCCGCGCACCCGGCTGCGGAGGACGCTGGCCGGCGTGCTCTCCGCCTTACTGCTGTCCCTCGCGATTCCGCTGCTCTCCCTGAGCGCGGCCACCCCGGCCGCCGCGCTGGGCAACGGTCTGGCCACCACTCCGCCGATGGGCTTCAACGACTGGAACGCCTACGGCTGCAACGTCTCCGAGTCGCTGATCAAGAGCACCGCGCTGGCCATGCACAACAACGGCATGCAGAGCGCCGGCTACACGTACGTCAACATCGACGACTGCTGGATGACCCGCACCCGGGGGTCCGACGGGCGCCTGGTCCCCGATCCGAGCAAGTTCCCGGACGGGATCAAGGGAACCGCCGACTACGTCCACTCGCTGGGGTTGAAACTGGGCATCTACGAGGACGCCGGACTGCAGACCTGCGCCGGCTTCCCCGGCAGCCTCGGGCACGAGACCACCGACGCGCAGACCTTCGCCGCGTGGGGCGTGGACTACCTGAAGTACGACAACTGCTACGCGGGGCCCGGCTGCGCGCTGAACTCCTGTCCCAACGGCACCAAGGCGCCCGCCCAGACCCGGTACACCACGATGCGCGACGCCCTGGCGGCGACCGGCCGGCCCATCCTGTTCAGCCTGTGCAACTGGGGCGAGGACGCCGTGTGGACCTGGGGCGCCGGCGTCGGCAACAGCTGGCGCACCACCGGTGACATCAACGCCAGTTTCTCCAGCATGCTGTCGATCTTCCACAGCAACGTGAACCTGGCCGCCTACGCCGGGCCCGGACACTGGAACGACCCGGACATGCTGGAGGTCGGCAACGGTCCGCTCACCGACACCGAGAGCCGCTCGGAGTTCAGCCTGTGGGCGGAGATGGCGGCCCCGCTGATCGCCGGCACCAACATCGCCTCGGCCACCCCGGCCACCCTGGCCACGCTCACCAACTCCCGGGTGATCGCGGTGGACCAGGACCCGCTCGGCAAGCAGGGCACCCTGGTCTCCTCCGCGGGCGGTCTCGACGTGCTGGCCAAGCCGCTCGCGAACGGCGACGTCTCGGTGGCCCTGTTCAACGAGACCGGGTCGACCGCCACCATCAGCACCTCCGCCGCCGCGATCGGGAAGAGCGGGGCCTCCAGCTACGGCCTCACCGACCTGTGGTCCGGGGCGACCTCGACGACCACGGGCGCCATCAGCGCCTCGGTGCCGGCCCACGGCACCACCATGCTCCGGGTCGCGGGCGGTGCCGCCGGCGGGACGAACCAGGCCGGGCCGGTGCACGCGGTGGGTGCGAACAAGTGCCTGGACGTGCCGAACTCGACCACCACCCCGGGCACCCAGCTGATCATCTGGGACTGCAACGGCCAGCCGAACCAGACCTGGACCCGCACGCCCTCCGGCCAGTTGACCGTCGTCACCGGCGGCACCCTGATGTGCCTGGACGCGTACAACGGCCAGACCTCGCCCGGCACCAAGGTCGAGACCTGGACCTGCAACAACCAGCCGAACCAGCAGTGGAACGTGAACGCCGACGGCACCATCACCAGCGCCGGGTCCGGACTCTGCCTCGACGTCACCGCCAAGTCCACGGCCAACGGCGCCCTGGTCGACCTGTGGACCTGCAACGGCCAGCCGAACCAGCAGTGGACCTTCACCCCGTCCAGCTGACGAGACCCGAGGAGCCGAAAGATGCGTGACAGTCAACGCCCGGAACGACGAGCGAGGCTCGCACCGTCGTTCCACCACCCCGCCGGCCCGCTGATCCGCGTGGCCGCCACGATCCTGCTGATCCTCGGCAGTCTCACCGGCGCGGGAGCCCTCGCCGGAACCGCGCGGGCCGCCACCGCCGGCCCGTGCGACCTCTACGCGGCGGGCGGGACGCCCTGTGCGGCCGCGCACTCCACGGTCCGGGCGCTGTACTCGGGGTACGGCGGAGCGCTCTACCAGGTCCGCCGGGGCTCGGACAGCAGGACGCAGAACGTCGGCGTGGTCAGCCCCGGGGGCGTCGCCAACGCCGCCACCCAGGACGCCTTCTGCGCGGGCACCTCGTGCGTGGTCACCGTGGTCTTCGACCAGTCCGGGCACGGCAACGACCTCGCTTACCAGGGACCTGGTGGCGCCGGCGGCAGCGACACGCCGGCCAGCGCCACCAGCGAGGCCCTCGCGCTCGGCGGCGCCAAGGCGTACTCGCTCTACATCAACCCCGGCAACAGCTACTGGCACGACGGGTCCTCCTCCGGCATGCCGCTCGGCAGCGCCCCGCAGGGCGCGTACATGGTGACCAGCGGCACCCACGTCAACAGCGGCTGCTGCTTCGACTACGGGAACAGCGAGACGGACCGCAAGGCGGACGGTGCGGGCGCCATGAACGCCATCTACTTCGGGACCAGCTGCTGGTTCGGCGGCTGCTCGGGGACCGGTCCGTGGGTGCAGGCCGACCTCGAGTACGGCCTGTACTCCGGCGGCAGCCAGTCCTGGAACCAGAACCAGCGGGCCTTCAACAGCCGCTACGTCACCGCGATGCTGAAGAACAACGGCGTCTCGCAGTTCGCGCTCAAGGGCGGTGACGCCCAGTCCGGCGGGCTCACGACCCTGTGGAACGGCGCCCTCCCGCCCGGCTACAGCCCGATGAAGCAGCAGGGCGCGATCATCCTGGGCAGCGGCGGCGACTGCTGCAACGGCAACACCAACCAGAGTCTCGGCACCTTCTACGAGGGCGCCGTGGTCAGCGGCTACCCGTCCGACGCCACCGACAACGCCGTCCAGGCCAACATCGCGGCCGCCGGCTACAGCACCGGCGCGGGCGGCTCCAGCACCGGCCCGCTGCACGCCGTCGGCGCCGGGAAGTGCCTGGACGTGCCCAACTCCAGCACCACCGGCGGCACCCAGCTCCAGATCTACTCCTGCTCCGGGGCCGCGAACCAGACCTGGACCGCCACCTCCTCCGGCCAGCTGACGGTGTACTCCGGCAGCAGCCAACTGTGCCTGGACGCCAGCAACAAGGGGACCGCCAACGGCACCAAGGCGATCGTCTGGCCCTGCAACGGGCAGTCCAACCAGCAGTGGAACCGGAACGCCAACGGCACCGTCACCAGTGCCCAGTCCGGACTCTGCCTGGACGTCTCCGGGGCGTCCACGGCGAACGGCGCCCAGGTCCAGCTGTGGGCCTGCAACGGGCAGAGCAACCAGCAGTGGAAGCTCGGCTGACCCCCGCCGCGGGTCGGCGACGACCGCCTTCGGGCGCTCAGTCGAAGCGGATGTGACGGATCTTCACCCGGGCCCGGCGCAGACTCGCCCGCAGGGCGGTGTCGGTGTCGGGCCCGAGGTGGAGTCCGGCCAGGTCGGCGATGCGCTCGGTGACCTGGCGGACGCTCAGGTGGTCGGTGGTCAGGTGGGCGGCGAACTCGGGACCGGCCAGCCGGGCCAGGCAGTCGTCCAGGCGGCGGACGGCGAAGCTCTCCCGGCGGGGCGGTCCGGTCCGCCCGGCGAGGCGGCGCAGGCGGTGGACGGGGTCGCGTTCGGTGAGCCGGCGCAGCACGGTGGCGCGGTCCGCGAGCAGGGTGAAGTGCCGCACGTCGTGGCCGAGTTCGCGCAGGCGTCCGACGGTCTCGGCGAAGTACCGGGCGTCGGTGACGGTCATCGGGACGACCACCGTGCCGGGGTGGCGGCGGGCGGCGAGGTCGAGCATCTCGACGGTGCCGTGCCGCCAGGCGGGAAGGTCCTGGAAGTCGCCGCGCAGCCCGGGCGGCAGCATCCGGTGGAGCCCGAACCCGAGGTGCTCGGGATCGCACACCACCGCCCCGGGCAGCCGGCGCACCAGCTCGTGCGCGGTCTGCGTCTTGCCGCCGCCGAACGGTCCGTTGATCCACACCAGCACGGTCGGATCCTAGCCGTCCAGGGTGGTCAGGCGGCGCAGCGGGGAGAGCGCGGTGGGGATCCATGCGCCGGCCAGGGCGACGGCGGAGACGGCCAGTGCGCCGCGGGCGCCGAGGGCGGTGGCGAGGGTGCCGGCGGTGGCGGCGCCGAGCGCGACGGCGGCGGTGAACAGGACCCGCATGGTGCCGTTGACGCGGGCCAGCAGGTGGGCGGGGGTGAGCTGCTGGCGGAAGGTGGTCATCAGGACGGAGTCGAAGCCGACCTTCAGCATCACCAGCGCCCAGGCCAGGGCGGCGGCCGGCGCGGGGACGGGGCGGCCGAGCAGCGGGAGGGTGAGGGACAGCGGTGCGACGGCGAGGCCGACCAGCAGGGCGGCGCGGCCGGCGCCGAGGCGGCGGGCGAGCCGGACGGCGGTGAGGGCGCCGGTCAGTCCGCCGAGGCCGCCGGCCCCCAGGAACAGACCCAACTCGCTCTGCTTCCACTGCAGTTCGGTGAGGCAGAGGACAGGCAGCAGGGTGGTCGCGCCGGCGGTGCCGATGTTGACCAGGGAGCCGGAGAGCAGGACGGCGCGCAGCGCGGGCCGGCGGGCGACGAAGGCGACGCCGTCGGCGATGTCCCGCAGGAGCGGCGGCCGCCGGCCGGGGCCGGCCGGCGCGAGGTGTTCGCGGGTGGCGAGGGCGGCGAGCCAGCCGGCGGACCAGAGGTAGCCGGCGGCCATGGCGAGCAGCACGGCGGGCGGGCCGATCAGTCCGGCGGCCCAGCCGGCCAGCGGTGGTCCGGCGATCAGGGCGGTCTGGGTGACGGTGGCGAGGCGGGCGTTGGTGGGGGCGAGCAGCGCGCCGGGGGCGAGGTCCTTGACGGTGCTCTGGGTGGCGAGGTCGAAGAAGACGGTGGCGATGCCCTGCACCAGGACGACGGCCAGCAGTTGGGCCATCGTCAGGTGGTGGAGGCGGGCGGCGACCGGAACGGTGACCAGGGCGGCGGCCCGCACCAGGTCCGCGGTGATCATCACGGGGCGCCGGCGGACCCGGTCCAGCCAGGCGCCCACGGGCAGGCCGAGCAGGACGAACGGCAGGGCGAGCGCCGCTTTCAGCAGGCCGAGGCCGCCGGGCCCGGCGTGCAGGGCCCCGACCGCCGTCAACGGAACGGCGACCTGGCCGAGTTGGGCTCCCCAGACGGCGACCCCGGAGGCGGTGAGGTAGCGCGAGCGGTCCCGCCGGAGGACGGCTTCGCCGGCGGCGGCACGAGGAGTTCGGCCCGGCGGGGTGGGCGCCGGGGGCCGGGTGGCGGTGCGTGGGGTCATGGCGGAGAGCGTCGGGGATCCGGTCCGGGCGGCTCAATGGATTCGTCGTAGGGTGAATCCTCGTGCCGACGTTGACCTTGTCCTTGG
Source organism: Streptomyces sp. TLI_171 (assembly GCF_003610255.1). Taxonomy (GTDB): domain Bacteria; phylum Actinomycetota; class Actinomycetes; order Streptomycetales; family Streptomycetaceae; genus Kitasatospora. The sequence continues at coordinate 243,784 of NZ_RAPS01000001.1, forward strand.
AGACCGCCGACCTGGGTCGGCTGCGCTGGGCGGTGTCCCGGTGTGGGAGTTGCTGGCTTCGGTCCGGGCGCTGCTGCGGCCGGCGGCGAGTGCGGTGCACCTGCCGTGGCTGTCCGCGCACCGGGCGGACCAGGTGGTGTCGGGGCCGTCGGTGGCGCGGGAGTTGGCGGCCGGGGCGGCGGGCCGGCTGCCCGGGTTCCTGGCGCCGACGCCGGACTCGCCCTTGACGGGGCCCGCGGAGGAGTTGGCGCGGCTCCGGGCGACGCCGGCGGAGCAGGTCAGGCGCGATCTGGCCGCGGTGTACGGCGACCGCCTGCCCGCCGCCCTGGTGCCGCTGCGGGAGGCGCCGGAGCGTGGACTCGGGGCGCTGGCCGAGGAGTTGGCGGGCTTCTGGGAGCGGGCGCTGGCTCCGTCCTGGCCCCGGCTCCGCGCGCTGCTGGAGTCGGACATCCACCATCGGGCGCGGGTGCTGACGGAGCGCGGGCCGGCGGCGATGCTGGGCGAGGTCCACCAGGGGCTGACGTACGACCCGGCGGCGGGGACGCTCCGGGTGGCGCTGCGGTGGTCCGTCCCGGCGGTGGGCGCCGAGCGGTTGGCCGGGCGGGGGCTGGTGCTGGTGCCGTCGGCGTTCGCCTGGCCGGACGTGTACGTGAAGACGTCCCTCCCGTGGACGCCGGTGATCCGCTATCCGGCGCGCGGGGTGGGCGCCTTGTGGGAGGCCGCGGCGGCCGCGGACGATCTGGCGGCGGTGCTGGGCGCGTCCCGGGCCCGACTGCTGGACCTGTTGGAGACTCCGGCGGGCACGGTGGAGCTCGCGCACCGGGCGGGTCTGGCGCCGGGCGGGGTGTCCGCGCATCTGCACCGGCTGGCCCGGGCGGGGCTGGTCGCGCCGCACCGGACCGGCCGCACCGTGCTGTACGCCCGGACGGCGCGCGGCGAGGCGCTGTACCGGTGAGCCGGTTCAGGCCGGGGGGTGGCTGATCAGGCGGTCGTCCGGGGTGACGGCGAGCAGGCGGCCGGCGTGCGAGGCGAGCGCGGTGGCCGGGGGGAACGGGGCGGCGGGGCGGAAGGGGTCGTCGGTGAGGGTGGGGGGCCGGCTGAGCAGGCCGTCGGGGCCGAGCGCGTAGAGGCGGGCGTTGAGGACGGTCAGGGAGTGGACCTTCCCGGCGCCGCCGAGGGCCGTCCAGGGCGCGTCGGGGAGGTGGGCGGGCCGGTGGTGCAGGGTGTCGTTCTCGGGGGTGACGGCGAACAGGGTGTTGTCGCACAGCGCGAGCGCCGCCGTGCCGGGCGGAACCGGTCCGGCGTCGACCCAGGGGGCCGGGCCGACGACGGGGTCCCGGTGCACCAGGCGGTCGTCGGCGGTGACGGCGAGCAGGGCCAGCGGCGTCGGGTGGGCGGCCTCGCGGGGGGCGGTGAGGCAGCGCAGTTCGGTGGCGGCGGGGGTGTCGCAGGGGCGCCAGGGCAGGTTCTGCTCGGAGGGTTCGCGGTGCAGCAGGGTGCGGCCGTCGGCGGCGAGGGCGAACAGGGTTCCCTCGCAGGCGGCGAGCGCCCGTAGCTGCGGCGCCGGGCCGACGGTGTGCCAGCGGGGGGCGGGGGTGGCGCCGGACAGGCGGTCGAGGACGTTGCGGGTGACCCGGTCGACGGCCGGATCGTCCAGGGCCCGGCCCCAGTTGATGGTGGCGGCGTTGAAGACGGTGCCGGCGCCGAGTCGGTGGGTGCCGAGGGTGGCCCAGCCGCCCTGGCCGTAGCTCCGCCAGTGGCGCAGGTCGGCGGTGGCGAGGGCGGCGAAGGAGCGCGGGGTGCCGTCGCGTCCGGTGGGGCGGGGGACGCCGAGCGACCAGTCGAGTTCGGCGGCGTCGGTCTCGTAGCCGAGGGCGCCGCGGGCGAAGGTGTCGCCGTCGGCGAGGCCGGTGCCCTCGAACACCCAGTGGTCGGCGAACCGGACGGTGTACGCCTCCCGGCCGATGACCTCCATGCCCGTGCCCCAGGCGCCCGCGCCGTTGCGGAAGCTGACGCCCGTCATGGTGTTCTCGGGCCGGTCGACCGGGGAGGAGGACCATTCGACGGTGGCCAGGCGGGGGTCGACGGCGGTGACCGGGTCGGCGGCGGCGTCGCGGTGGCAGACCATGGTGCGTCCGCCGTCCTCCAGCCGGATCTGCCACCAGGCGGTGTTGCCGGCGAACACGGCGAGGTTGCCGCCGCGGCGGACGAAGCCCTCGACGCTGTCGCGCATGCCGGCGGTCCAGTACTCGTCGTGGCCGTTGACCACCAGCAGGCGGTAGGGGGCGAGCAGGGCGTCGCCGTCGTGCAGGTCGAAGCCGGAGCAGAACTCGACGGGCCGCCCGGTGCGGTGCAGCCAGTGCAGCAGCGGCTCCTCCCAGCGCTCCGGCGGCGGGCCGCCGCCGGGTGCGTCCAGGCGGACCCGGGCGGCGCGGTGGGGCTGTTCGGCGAAGTAGATGCTGCGGCCGGGCTGCCCGGCCCGGTGGTAGGCCCGCCAGGTGGCGAACGGGACGGTGACCAGGATCGGCGCGGCGGGGCGGGCGGCGCGGACGGCGAACCACACCTCGTGCTCGGCGTCGCGTTCGGGTGCGGGCTGCTCGGGGCGGTGGTCGTGGAAGCTCGCCCGGTACAGCGAACTCGGCCAGTGGGCGGGCACGTCGAGCTCCCACCGGGTGCCGTGCAGCTCGGCGGCGGCGCGGTCCTCGCCGGACACGGCGTCGGTGACGACGACCCGTCCGGTGAGCGGCCCGCCGTCGCCGGCGGCGACCTCGAAGCGGATCCGGCCGCCCTGCGCGCACGAGGTGGTGTCCGCCCTGGCGAGCGGACGGGCGACGGGACGGGGCGCGCTCATCGGAGGGCTCCGGGCAGCTCCGCGACCCGGGGCGGGTCTCCCGCGGCCGAGGCGAGGATCACCCGCTCCAGGGCGCGCAGGTGGGCGTGGACGGCGTCCTTGGGCAGGTAGGCGGTGTCCGCGGTGAGGGTGACGGTGAGGGTGCTGTCGTCGCCGGTGAGGTGCAGGCAGTAGCGGCAGGCCACCCGTTCCTGGGTCGCCGGGAAGTCCAGCACGGTGCGGCGGGCGAGCCGGGCCAGGGTGTCGGCGTCCGCGGGTCCGGTGGTGGGGGGCCGGTCGACCAGGCGCATGTCGTTGAAGCAGCAGTACGGGTGGACCTCGGTGCCGCGTTCCCGGGCGGCGCGTTCGAGGAGCGCGTCCCAGGCCACCGGGTCGTAGGAGGCGGCCCGGTAGCCGGCCAGCGCGGCGGGCCAGGCGTCGGCCAGCAGGTCGGTGAACCGGGCGTCCGGGGCGTCGGGGAGGCGGAGCACGAACAGGGCGTCCTGCGAGAGGGTGCTGACCAGGCTGCGGCGGGCCGCGGCGGCCCGGTTCCCGGCGATCGGCATGACGGCCGCCGCCGGGTGGCCCTGGCTCGCGGCGACCAGCGCGGCGGCGGCGGTCAGCAGCACGGTGGAGCCGCTCACGCCGTGCGCGACGGCGAGCGCGTCGACCGCGCGGGGCAGGGCGGCGGACACCAGCCGCCCGGTCCACCAGCGCGGCTGCTCGGGGACGGCGACGGGCGTCGCGAACATGGTGGGCGCCACCGCGGCCAGCCCGTCCGCCCAGTGGGCGATGGCGGCCTCGCCGGCCCGCCGGCCCTCCGGGGAGTGCTGACGGTGCGCCAGGTCGTGGGGCGTCTCGGTGCAGGGCGGCCCGGCGGTGCCGCGCCGGGCCAGCAGCCGCAGGTCGCGGACCAGGACCTCGGCGCCGTGCCCGTCGGAGGCCAGGTGGCAGAGGGCGAGGACCACGTGGGTGACCCGACCGCCGCTGTGCACGGCGCCGAACCGCACCGGCCACTCGCCGGCGTAGTCGAAGCGGCGCGCGGTGAGTTCGTCGTGCAGGTCCGCGGCGGCGCGGGCGGCGGTGGCGGCGTCGGGGGCCTCGCGGAGTTCGACCTCGACGGCGCCTTCGGCGTGCAGCTGCTGGCGGGGGCCGTCCACCACGCGGGTGCGGAGCGCTTCGTGACGCTCCATCAGCGCGCCGAGCGCCGTGCCGAGCCGGGGGAGGTCCACGGGCGCGCCGCGGTCGGCGAGCGGCAGCACGCGGCCGAGGTTGAAGTAGTGGTCGTTGGGCGCGGTCCGCCGGATGGCGTGCCAGATCGCCCGCTGCCCCCAGGTGAGCGGGGCGTCCCCGGAGCGGGCCCCGGCGAAGGGGACCCGCAGCGCGGTCATCGGGTACCGCCGAGCTCCCGCACGTGCGCGGTGAGCCCGTCGAGTCCGGCGGTGTACAGGGTGCGGTCGGCGAGGTCGACGAAGACGCCGAACTCCTCCTCCAGGCTGTCGGCGAGCCGCAGCAGGGACAGCGAGCTGACGCCGAGGGCGGTGAGCGGCGCGGTGGAGTCGAGCAGCTCCGGGACGCCCACCGTGCCGTCGGTGGCGCGGGAGACGAGTTCGGCGACGCTGCGCCGCAGGTCGCTCATCGGGCGTCCGCGCGGGCGGCGAGGCTGCGGCGCAGGCCGAGCGGGCGGATGTCGGGCCAGACCCGGTCGACGTGCGCCGAGCATTCGGCCTCGGTGCCGGCGAAGCCCTCGGCGCGCCAGCCGGCGGGCAGCGGGGCGCCTTCGGGCCACAGGGCGTGCTGTTCCTCGTCGTTGACGGCGACCAGGTAGCGGATCTCGGTGCTCATCGGGCTGCTCCTTGCAGGGCGCGGACGGCGGCTGCGACGCCGCGGGCCGTGGGTTCGTCGAAGAAGACGTCCAGCGGGACGTCGACGCTGAGGGTGCGGGAGATGCGGGCGGCCATCGCGGTGATGGTCAGCGAGTGGCCGCCGAGGTCGAACAGGTCCTCGTCGGGGCCGAGGTCGTCCAGTTCGAGGACTTCGGACCAGATGGCGAGCACCGCGGCGAGCGTCGCGTCCTCCGACCGGTCGGCGAGGTCGGCGGCGGCGGGCGCGGGTTCGGCGCGGGCGGGGGCGGGTTGGGGCAGCGCGGCCCGGTCGAGCTTGCCGTTGGGGGTGAGCGGGAACGCGTCCAGCGCCAGGTAGGCGGTGGGCAGCACGGCGGCGGGGAGGGTTTCGGCGAGGTGGGCGCGCAGGTCGGCGGCGGTGGGCGCGGCTCCGGTCGGAACGAGGTAGGCGACCAGCTGGTCCGTCCCGTGCAGGGCGGCGGCGGCCTGGGCGACGGCCGGGTGGGTGGCGAGGCGGGCCTCGATCTCGCCGAGTTCGATGCGGTGGCCGCGGATCTTGACCTGGCTGTCGGAGCGCCCGAGGTACTCCAGCGCGCCGCCGGGCGAGCGCCGCGCCAGGTCGCCGGTGCGGTACATCCGGGATCCCGCGGGGCCGTAGGGGTCGGGCAGGAAGCGGCTCGCGGTGAGGCCGGGGCGGCCGAGGTAGCCGTGGGCGACGCCGTCGCCGGCCAGGTAGAGCTCGCCCGGGATGCCGTACGGGACGGGCCGCAGCCGCTCGTCGAGGAGGTAGAGGCGGGTGTTGTCCAGGGGCCGGCCGAGGGTGACGGCGCGGTCCGGGCCGAGCGCGGGGTCGGCGCAGCTGGACCAGATGGTGGTCTCGGTGGGCCCGTACACGTTGACCAGGCGGGCGGTGGCGGCCGTCAGGGCGGCGGCGAGCGGGGCGGGGAGCGCTTCGCCGCCGGTGAGGGCGGTGAGGCGGGTGCCGGTGAGGCCGGCGTCGAGCAGCAGCCGCCAGCCGCTGGGGGTGGCCTGGACGTGGGTGACCTGCTGACGGCGAATCAGTTCCAGCAGGGCGGGTCCGTCGCGGTGGGCGTCCTCGGGGGTGAGGACGACGCGGCCGCCCGTGACGAGCGGAAGCAGGAGTTCGACGGCGGAGATGTCGAAGGACAGCGAGGTGAGGGCGAGCCAGCGGTCGGCCGGGGTGGCGCCGAGCCGGTCACGCAGGCTGCCGAGCACGTTGGCCAGCGCGGAGTGCGGGATCTCGACGCCCTTGGGGCGGCCGGTGGAGCCGGAGGTGTACAGCACGTAGGCGGGCAGCGCGGGGTGCGGCGCCGGGGGCAGCGGCGGGGTGTCCGCGCTGCGGGGCGCCAGGTCGGCGGGCGTCAGGTCGCCGGGCTGCTCGGGGCTGCGGGTGATCCGCAGGGTGAGGGCGGCGTCCGTGCGCAGGTGGGCCAGGCGCTCGGCGGGGTAGCCGGGGTCGAGCGGGAGGTAGGCGGCGCCGGTGGCCATGGTGGCGAGGACGGCGACGAGCTGGTCGAGTCCGCGGGACAGTTCGACGCCGACCAGTTCGCCGGGGCCGGCGCCGCGCTCGGCGAGGGCCGCGGCAGCATGGGCGACCAGGCGGGCCAGGTCCCGGTAGGTGAGGGGTGTGTCGTCGGCGACGGCGGCGACCGCTTCGGGGCGTTCGGCGGCGCGGGCGGCGAACAGGGCGGGGACGGTCGTCGCGGCCAGCGCGGGGCGCGGCTCGGGTGCGGCGAGTTGGGCGTCGTGTTCGTCGGGTGTCAGCAGGCCGAGTTCGCCGAGCGGGGTGTCGGGGGCGGCGAGGGCGGAGTCCAGCAGGGTCAGGTAGTGACGGGCGATCAGTTCGGCGGCCTCCGCCGCGAGGGCGTCCGTGCGGTACTGCAGGCTGCCGAGGACCTCATCGCCGCAGTCGACGAGTTGGAGGTGCAGCAGGTTGCGGGCCGTTCCGGCGAAGCCGATCCAGCCGACCTCGGCCGTGACCGGCCCGAAGTCGGGTGCGGCGCCCTGCGGGCGGCGGCGGTAGCTGATCGACAGCGGGGTGAGCGCCGTGCGGGGCGTCAGGCCGGGGACGGCGCGGCCCAGCGGCACGGAGCGGTGGGCGTACAGGGCGCGGAGTTCGGCGCGGACGGTGCGGGCCCGGTCGGCGAACGTTCCGGTGGGCGTACCGGCGGACAGCGGCAGTTCGTTGACGGCCGGGCCGATGGCGACGGGTTCGCCGGGGCGGCGCTGGGAGAGTTCGACGGCGGTGGTGGGGGCCGGGTTGCCGTAGCGGGCCAGCAGGGTGTGCCAGGCGGCGGTGAGCAGTTCGAAGCGGGTGACGCCGAGGGTCCGGGCGGTGTCGGCGCACCGGCGGCCGTCGATCCGGAAGGCGTGTTCGGCGCCGGGGGCGGCGACCGTTCCGTGGTCGGGCAGCGGGGCGAGGCCGGGCAGCACGGGCAGGCCGGGTTCCTGCCAGCGGTCGGCCCAGTACGCGGCGGCGGCCGCGACGTCCGCCCGAGGGGTGGTCAGCGGTGCGGCGGGGGCGAGCGGTTCGCCCCGGTAGGCGGCGGCCAGGTCGGTGACCAGGCGTTCCTTGGACTCGCCGTCGAAGACCAGGTGGTGGGCGGTCACCAGCAGCAGGTGTCGATCGGGGGCGCAGCGGTACAGGGTGAACCGGCAGAGCGGGCCGGCCGGGTCGAACGGGGTGGCGCGGTCGGCGGCGAGCAGCCGGTCGAGGTCGGCTGCGGCGCACTCGACCCGGCGCGGCGCGGCCACGGTCGCGGTGGGCGCGGCGGTGCCGTCGGGGGCGGTCTGGGTGGCCAGCACGGGGTGCCGGGCGACGACGGCCGCGCAGGCCCGGTCGAGGGCGGCGGCGTCGAGCGGGCCGGTGAGGTCGAGGGTGACGGCGAGGTGGTAGGCGGCGCCGGTGTCGAGCGTGCGCTCGGTGAGCCAGATGCCGTGCTGGGCGGGGGTGAGCGGGGTGGTCATGGGGTGGCCTCGGGGGTGTCTGGGGTGAGGGCGCGGCGCAGTTCGCGTTTGAGGACCTTGCCGCCCTCGTTGCGCGGCAGGGTGTCGCGGAAGTGCACGGTGGCGGGGAGCTCGTGGACGGCGAGCCGGTCGAGCAGGAAGGTCCGCAGGTCGGTCGCGGTCAGCTCGCCGTCGGGGACGACGACGGCGGTGACGACGCTGCCGAGCACGGGGTGCGGCACGCCGAACGCGGCGGCGTCCAGCACCTGCGGGTGGGCGTGCAGGGCGTTCTCGACCTGAAGGGTGGACACCTTGTGGGCCCCGGACTTGACCACGTCGCGTTCCCGGTCGAGCAGGTGCAGGAAGCCGTCGGCGTCGACCCGGCCCAGGTCGCCCATCCGCACCCAGCGGCCCTGGAACACCGCGCCGTCGCGCTCCCCCAGGTAGGCGCGCGGGGCGGCGGGCGAGCGCAGCCACAGCTCACCGGGCTCGCCCGGTGCGACCGGCCGCCCGTCGGCGTCGGTGATGCGCAGGTCGGCCAGGGACGCGGGCCGGCCCGGGGAGTCCGGGCGGGCCGGGTCGAACAGCAGGGTGATCTGTGCGGGCGCCGCCTCGGTGGAGGTGTAGTAGTTGACGACCTGTGCGGCGGGGAAGGCCCGGCACAGGCCGAGCGCGACCGGTTGCGGCAGCGCGGCGGCGGTCGAGCCGATCAGTCGCACGGAGTCCGGTCCGCCGCTGTCGGCGGCGGCGGCGAGCGCCCGGGAGGCGAGCAGTTCGATGGCGGTCGCGGGCACCAGGAACACGCTGCCGACGGCGTGTTCGGTGATCAGGCGGACGAACCGGGCGGGGGTGAACTGCGGGGCGGTGACGCAGGCGGCGTGCGCGTTCAGCGCGTTGACCAGCATGGTCTGCCCGGCGTTGGTGCCGACCGGGAAGGCGTGCAGGAAGGTCCGGGAGTGCCGCAGCGGTCGCCGCCGCTCGTCGAGGGTGCAGCCGTGCACCAGGTTGGCGTGCCGGGCGGTGACGCCCTTGGGGGCGCCGGTCGTCCCGGAGGTGTAGAGGATCTGCGCCGGGGCCTGCGGGTCGGGCTCCGGGAGGCCGGGGTCGGCGGGGTGGCCCTCGGCGGCGGCCCCGGTGAGCGTCCGGACGTCCGCCGGGACGCCCGCCGGCACAGCGCCGCCGTGCAGCAGCAGGCGCGCCCCGGAGTCGGCGAGGGCGTGCGCGACGCCGGCGGGCGAGCTGCGGTCGGACAGCGGCACGGCCACCGCCCCGGCCCGCAGCACGCCGAGGAACGCCACCGCGTACTCCGCCCAGCGGTCGGTGCCGAAGCACAGGCCGACCCGGTCGCCGTCCCGGACGCCGTCGGCGCGCAGCGCGGCGGCCAGCGCGCCGGAGCGGGCCTGCCAGGCGGCGAAGTCGAGCCGGGCGGGGCCGCAGACGAGCGCCGTGCGGTCGCCGTGCGCGGCGGCGCGGTGCGCGAGCAGGGCGGGCAGGGTGGCGGGGGCGCTCATGCGGCGCCCGTCCCGGTCCGGCGGGCGGCGGCGGCCCGGGCCCGCTCGCGCAGGCCCACCAGGTCGTCGGGTTCGGCGTCGGGCACGTCCCGGTCGAAGCGGGCGAGGACGGGCAGGCGCAGCCCGAGGGCGACCAGGCCGAGCATGGCGGCGGCGAACAGCAGGTACATCAGGGCGATGCCGCGCCCGGGCCCGGTGCCGATCAGCGGTCCGAAGACGGGGGCGAGCGCGCCGCCGGGCTCCATCAGCGGGCCGAACACGGCGGAGCCGACGGGGGCGACGACGCCGTGGCCGAGCGGCAGGGTGGACCAGGCGACCAGGGTGTTCAGGGCGAACACCCGGCCGTGGAAGCGCTGCGCCACCTTGACCTGGACGATGGTCGAGTAGATGCCGTTGACCAGGGCGAGGGCGAAGGACATCCCGAAGGCCCCGGCGGCGACCACCCACAGGTTGGCCCGCAGCCCTTCGACGGCGCCGGCCAGCGCGAGCACGGCGGCCAGCGCCAGCATGCCGCGCAGCCGGTGCCGGCGGGGGCCGCCCCAGAAGCCCATCGCGATGCCGCCGAGGACGGCTCCCGCGCCGGCGGCGACCGCGACCCGGGCGGCGCCGCCGAGGTCGTCGAAGGACAGCACGAGGGGGGTGGTGAGCAGGAACAGCGGCGACAGGAAGACGTTCAGCCCGGCGAACCAGAGCAGCATCGCCCGGAAGCCGCGGTGGCGCCAGGAGTGCGCGAGGCCGTGCCTGATCTCCTCGACCAGCGACTCGCGCCGGGTCCAGGGCAGGGTCTTCGGGAAGCGCACCAGCAGCAGGACGGCGACGGCGACGGCGTAGGAGGCCACGTCGATGATCAGGATGCCCTGCAGATCGATCGCCGCGAGCAGCGCGACGGCGGCCAGCGGGACGACGAACTGGGCGGTGCCGAAGGCGAGTTGGACGATCCCGTTGGCGTGGCCGAGGTGCCGCTTGGGCACCAGTTGCGGGACGGCGGAGGCGTACGCCAGGCGTTGGAAGGTGAGCGCCACGGACAGCACGCCGAGCAGCACGTACACCTCCCAGGACTGCAGGTGCCCGGTGAGCAGCAGCGCCAGCAGTCCGGCCTGGGTGGCTCCGGCCGCGAGGTCGCCGAGCAGCATCACCCGGCGGCGATCGCAGCGGTCGACCAGGGCCCCGGCGAGCGGCCCGATCAGGATGCCGGGGAGCATCGCGACGACGGCGTACAGCGCGAACCGGGCCATCGATCCGGTGTGCAGCAGGATCCAGATCGGCAGCGCGAACTCGGTGAGCGCGGAGCCGGTGATGGAGGCCAGTTGGCCGCCGACGACCCAGAGGAAGCGGCCCATGCCGGGTTGCGGGCCGTCGGCGGCGGGGGCGGCGCCGTCCGGGTCGGCCTCGGTGGCGGACGCCTCGCCGTGGAACCACCAGGAGTTCTCCGGGTCCCGCGCGGGCAGGGTGTCGGTGGCGCCGTCGAGGACGGCGCGGTGCACGGTGGTGACGGCCTGCGCGGTCTCGGTGGCCCGGTGCGCGATGAAGAAGTGCCCGCCCTCGTCCAGGACGGCGACCGCGGAGCGTTCGGCCAGCAGCAGCCACTCGCGGTAGCGCTCCTGGAAGAAGTCGGCAGCCGGGTCCTTGTCGCCGACCAGCGAGACGACGGGGGCCCGCAGCCGGGGCGCGCCGGCCTCGGTCTCGGCGAGCGCCCGGGTGAAGTACTCCTCGGCGGCGCGGGTGTCGCGCCGCATGTTGCCGATGACGAACCTGACCTGTTCCTCGTCGAGTTCGGAGGTGTCGACGCCCATGCCGGTCAGCCAGTTGGCGTAGGCGCGGTCGCCGACCAGCGCGTCCAGGGCGGCGACCTTCCCGAGCGCGGTGAGCAGCTTGCTCCTGGGCCGGGCGAACGGGAACTGGGCGCCCGCGTACACGGCTTCGAGTTCGCGGCCGGAGGCTTCCAGCAGGCGGGAGACCGCGACGGCGAGGGCGGTGCCGACGGCGCAGTGCCCGTAGACGACGAGCGGGCCGTCGACCTTCTCGCGCACCTCGGCGGCGACGGCCTCGGCGAGTTCGTCGAACTCGAGGCGCCGTTCGGTGACGCCCAGGTCGTGGCCGGGGACGGCGACGGACCACAGTTCGACGTCCGGCGGCAGGGCGTCCGCGACGGGCTGGTAGACGACGGCGCTGCCGCCGCCGTAGGGCACGCAGACCAGGGTGAGGCTGCGGCGGGCGGCGGGGACGGCGCGGGTGAGGCGGTGCAGCAGGGCGCGCGGGCCGCGCTGCTCGTCGTCCTGGGCGGCGAGGGCGGCGAGTTCGCCGACGGTGCGGTGGGTGAAGAGGTCCATCACGCTGACCGGGCGGGCGCCGATCGCGGTGAGCCGGTTGCGGGCCTTGGCGACGACCTGGGTGGCGAGCAGCGAGTGCCCGCCGAGGTCGAAGAAGTTCTCGTCGGTGCCGACTCCGGGCAGGTCCAGGACCTCGGCCCAGATCTCGGCGAGCACGGTCTCGGCGGGGGTGGCGGGCTTGCGCGCGCCGTCGGGGCGGTGGATCTGCGGTGCGGGCAGCGCCCGCCGGTCGAGTTTGCCGTTGGGGCTGAGCGGCAGCGCGGGCAGCACGGTGAACGCGGCCGGCACCTGGTGGTCGGGGAGGCTGCGCCGCAGGGTGGCGCGCAGCGCCGCCGGGTCGGGCTCCTCGGCGCCGGCGGCGACGACCAGGTAGCCGACCAGCCGGTCCTCGCGCAGGACGACGGCGGCGTCGGCGATCCCGGGCTGGGCGCGCAGCGCGGCCTCGGTCTCGCCGGGTTCGATCCGCAGGCCGCGCAGTTTGACCTGCCCGTCGATCCGCCCGAGGTGTTCCAGGGTGCCGTCGGGTCGGCGGCGGGCCAGGTCGCCGGTGCGGTACAGCCGGGAGCCGGGCGGGCCGTAGGGGTCGGGGACGAAGCGGGCGGCGGTGAGTCCGGGGCGGCGGTGGTAGCCGAGGGCGACCGCGGCGCCGCCGATGTGCAGTTCGCCGGGGGCGCCGGGGGCGACCGGGCGCAGCCGGGCGTCGAGCACGTACAGCCGGGTGTTGTCGATGGGGAGCCCGATCGGGACGGTGTCCAGCGGCCCGGTGCACTCCCAGGAGGACACGTCGACGGCGGCCTCGGTGGGCCCGTACAGGTTGGCCAGGCGCAGCCCGGGCAGTCGGGTGGTCAGTTCGCGGGCGGCGTCCGGGGGGAGCGCCTCGCCGCTGCAGATCACCCGGCGCAGGGTGGTGCAGCGCTCCACGCCGTCCTCGGTGAGGAAGACCCTGAGCATGGCGGGCACGAAGTGGGCGACGGTCACGCCGGCGGAGACGATCAGGTCGCGCAGGTAGCCGCTGTCCTTCTGCCCGCCGGGCTTGGCGAGCACCAGGCGCGCTCCGGTGGTCAGCGGCCAGAAGAACTCCCACACGGACACGTCGAAGCCGGTGGGCGTCTTCTGCAGGACGGCGTCCTCGGGGCCGATCCGGTAGGCGTCCTGCATCCACTGCAGGCGGTTGGCGATCGCCCGGTGGGTGTTCGGCACGCCCTTGGGGCGACCGGTGGAGCCGGAGGTGTAGATGACGTACGCGGTGTCCTCGGGGGTCGGCCCGGCCGGGCGGGTCCGGGCCCGGGGCCACTCCGCGGGGTCGTCCAGCAGCAGGACGCGGGCCGCGCAGCCTTCGGGCACGGGCAGCCTGCGCTGGGTCAGCAGCACGGGGGCGTCGCTGTCCGCGAGCAGGAAGGCGAGGCGCTCGGCCGGGTAGTCGGGCTCCAGCGGGGTGTAGGCGGCTCCGCTGCGCAGCACGCCGAGCAGTCCGGCGACGAGTTCGGGCGAGCGTTCCGCGCTGACGGCGACCAGACTGCCGGGGCCGACGCCCTCGGCGGCCAGCCGGGCGGCGATCCGCCCGGCCTGCTCGTCGAGTTGACGGTACGTCAGGGCGGGTCGGCCTTCCACGGCGACGGCGACCGCGTCGGGGGTGCGGGCGGTCTGCTCGGCGACCAGGGCGCACAGCGTGGTGGCGGGGCGGTCGACCGCGGTGTCGTTGAACTGCGCGGTCTCGAAGGCCAGTTCTTCGTCGGTGAGGGTGTCGAGGGCGGACAGCGGGGTGTCCGGTGCGTCCGCGACGGCGGCCAGCAGCCGGCCCAGCTGGTCGGCGACCCGGGCGATGTCCTCCTCGGCGTACAGGTCGGTGTTGTAGTTGAACGACCCGTACAGCCCCTCGGGCCACTCCTGCAGGAACAGCTCCAGGTCGAACCGGGTGCCGGAGGCCCGGACGCCGAACGGCTCGACGGCGAGCGGGAGTTCGCCTGCGGCTTCGCGCTGGGTGGCGTAGTTCTGCACCGCCAGGACGGCCTGGAAGACCGGCGGCCGGGACACGTCGCGGGGCCAGTTCAGCTCGCTCACCAGTTGGGCGAACGGCAGGTCCTGGTGCCCGTAGGCGCTCAGGCAGGTCTCCCGGGTGCGGGCGACCAGGTCGGCGAAGCTGGGGTCGCCGTGGAGCCGCGCGGGGAGCGCGACGACGTTGACGAACATGCCGACCAGCGGCTCCAGTTCGGCCTCCGGTCGGCCCGCGACGGGCGAGCCCACGGCGAAGTCGGTGCGGCCGCTGCAGCGCGCCAGCAGCAGCTGGAAGGCCGCCATCAGCACCATGTACACGGTCGCGTCGTGGCGGCGTCCCAGCCGGGTGAGCCGGTCGAGCAGGTCCCGGTCGACCGCGAAGGCGTGGCCGGCGCCGTCGAAGGTCTGGCGCGGCGGGCGCGGCCGAGAGAAGGCGAGTTCGAGCGGCTCCACCCCGGCGAGTTCGGCGCGCCAGTGCGCGACCTCGGCGGCCAGCCGCTCGCCGCTCAGCACCTCGCGCTGCCAGATCGCGAAGTCGCCGTACTGGACCGGCAGTTCGGGCAGCGGGTCGGGCTCGCCCGCGACCCGGGCGGCGTAGCCCCGCAGCACCTCGCCGAGCAGCACCTCGCTGGACCAGCCGTCGCTGACGCTGTGGTGCACCACCAGCAGCAGCACGTGGTCGTCGGCGGCGAGCCGGATCAGTTCGGCCCGCAGCAGCGGCCCGTGCTCCAGGTCGAACGGCACGGCGGAGGCGGCGTCCACGATCCGTTCGGCGGCGGCTTCGTCGGCGGCCTCGGTGACGGTCAGCGCGGCCGGGCCCGGCGGGTCGACGACCAGCAGCGGGCGTCCGTCCTCGGTCGCCGGGTAGCGGGAGCGCAGCGTCTCGTGCCGGGCCACGCTCGCGTCCAGCGCGGCCCGCAGCGCCTCGGTGTCCAGCGGGCCGCGCAGCCGGCGGACCACGGGGATGTTGTACGCGGAGGTGCCCGGCGCGAACTGCTCCATGAACCAGAGGCGTTCCTGCGCGAAGGACAGCGGCACGGGGGCGTCGGGGGCGCGCCGGGGGACGGCGGCGGCGCGGGTGGCGGGGCGGGCGGCCAGCCGGCGTCTGAGGAGTTCGCGCTTGGCGGCGGACAGGCCGGCCTTCGCGGGGGCGTCGGGAGGGTGGTGTCGGAGCTCATGACGGGGAGGTGCTTCCTTCCAGGGCGTCCGCGGCGGCCAGCAGTTCCGCCGCGGCGTCGTCGGACAGGTTGTCGATCTCGGCGACCAGCGCGTCCTCGACGGCCCCCGCGAAGGCGGCCACGGTGCGGTGGGTGAACAGGGCGCGCAGCGGGACGGCCAGGTCGATCGCGGCGCGGATCCGGGCGACCACCCGGGTGGCGAGCAGCGAGTGCCCGCCGAGGTCGAAGAAGTCGTCGTGCGCCCCGACGGAGTCGACGCCCAGCACCTCCTGCCAGACCTCCGCCACCAGTTCCTCCGCCTCGGTCCGCGGCGGCACGTGCGGCGCCCGGGGCAGCGCGTCGGCGTCGGGCTCGGGGAGGGCGCGGCGGTCCAGCTTGCCGTTGGGGGTGAGCGGCAGCGCCGCCAGCGGGACGATCGCGCCGGGCACGGCGTGCGCGGGCAGCTCCTCGGCGAGGGCGGCCCGCAGCGCCGCCGGGTCGAGGTCCGCGCCCACCGCGTAGGCGACCAGGGTGTCCCCGCGCGCGACCACCACCGCCTGGGCGACGCCGGGGCGGGCGAGCAGCGCGGACTCCACCTCGCCGGGCTCGATCCGGTAGCCCCGGACCTTCACCTGGTCGTCGATCCGGCCGAGGAACTCCAGTGCGCCGTCCGGGCGTCGGCGCACCAGGTCGCCGGTGCGGTAGCGGCGCGCGCCCGGCGGACCGTCCGGGTCGGGCACGAAGGCCCGCGCCGTGGCCCCGGGCCGGCCGAGGTAACCGTCCGTCACGCCGAGCCCGCCGATGACCAGTTCGCCCGGGCTGCCGGGCGGCACGGGCCCGCCGTGGCGGTCCAGCACCGCGATCGTGGTGCCGCCGATCGGCCGGCCGATCGGCGGGCGCCGCCGCGCGTCCTGCGCGCCTAGGTCGGCGGTGGTCGCGATGATCGCGGTCTCGGTGGGCCCGTAGGAGTTGACCAGCCGGACCCGGTCGCCGAACCGCGCCCGCCACGCGGCGACGGCCTCCGGGCGGACCTGGTCGGCGCCCAGCACCAGCAGCCGCAGCCCGTCCGGCCAGGGGGTCTCGGCCAGGTCGGCGACCAGGTGGTGCCAGTACGGGGTGGGGAGGTCGAGGACCGTCACCCCGGCCGCGTACGGCTCGGCGAGCTGGTCGGGCAGCGCCGCGCCGGGGCGGGCGGTGACCAGGACGGCCCCGGCGGCCAGCGCGGGGAAGATCTCCTCGGCGCTGGTGTCGAAGGACAGCGTCGCGTACTGCAGCACCCGGTCGGACTCGGTGAGGCCGTAGCCCTCGCGCATCCAGGCGACCCGGGCGGCGAGCGCCCGGTGCGGGACCAGTACGCCCTTGGGGGTGCCGGTGGAGCCGGAGGTGTAGATCAGGTAGGCGGGGTCCTCGCCCGTGGCGGGGGTTGCGACCGGCACGGGCGCGTCCGCCGCCGTGGCCGGGACCCCGACCGGCGCGGGCGCGTCCGCCGCCCCCGGCACGGCGAGCACCGGACGGTCCGTCACCAGGCCCTCGGGCAGGGCGCCGTCCGGGGTGACCAGCGCGGCGGCGCCGCTGTCGGCGAGCATGAACGCCAGCCTGGCCGCCGGGTAGTCGGCGTCCAGCGGGACGTAGCCGGCGCCCAGCCGCCAGGCCGCGAGCATGGCGGCCACGGCGCGCGGGCCGCGCGGCAGGCAGAGCGCCACCAGGTCGCCGCGGCGGACGCCGTGGTCGGCGAGCCGGGCGGCGAGCGCCCGGGAGGCGTCGGCGAGGCCGCGGCGGGTGAGCGTCTCCTCGGGGCCGACCACCGCGGGGGCGTCCGGGTCGGCGAGCGCGGCGCGGTCGACGGCCGCCAGCACGGTGTCCGGTGCGGCGGGCAGCGCAGGCCCCTCGGACTCGGCCGCGAGCAGCGCCCGTTCGGCCTCCTCCAGCAGGGGCAGCCGGTGCACGGGGGCGGCCGGGTCGGCGAGGGCGGCCCGCAGCAGCGTCTCGAACCGGGCGGCGAAGGCCGCGGCCGTGGCGGCGTCCAGCAGGTCGGTCCGGTAGCCGAAGACGGCGTGCAGGTCGTCGCCGTCCGGCCGGACGTCCAGGCCGAGTTCGAACTTCGCGGCGGTGTGGCCGCCGTCGACCTCGGTGCAGCGCAGGTCGGCGAAGGGCTCCTCGCCGAGCGCGCCGCCGGTGTGGGTGTGCACGGCCAGCATGGTCTGGAAGACGGGCGTCCGCCCGGGGTCGCGGTCCAGCCGCAGTTCCTCGGTGAGCCGCTCGAACGGGACCCGGCGGTGGCTCAGCGCGCGCATCCACTCGCCCCGGACGGCGCGCAGCAGCGTGTCGAAGGCGGGCGCCCCGGAGAAGTCGGCGCGCAGCACCAGCGCCGAGGAGCAGTACCCGACCAGGGCTTCGCTCTGCACGGTCTCCCGGGCGGCCGTCGGCACGCCGACGCAGAAGTCGTCCTGGCCGGTGCACCGGTGCAGCAGGGTCTGGTAGGCGGCGGCGAGCACCATGAACGGCGTCACCCGGCGCGCCCGGGCGAAGGCTTCCAGCTCGGGCCGCACCCCGCGCAGCACCCGGGTGTGGTACGCCCCGCCGCTGCGCGGCTCGGCGGGCCGGGGCCGGTCGAGCGGCAGCTCCAGCGGGGGCGCGCCGGCGAGGCGCTCCCGCCAGTAGGCGAGTGCCTGCGCGGCCTCCGGGCCGTCCAGCCAGGCCCGTTCGGCGGCGGCGTGCGCCAAGTAGGATGGCGGTGGCGGGAGTTCGGCGCTCCGGCCGGCGCGGTGCGCGGCGTAGTGGGTGGCGAGTTCGGCGCGCAGCAGTCCCAGCGTCCAGCCGTCGGCGGCGATGTGGTGCAGCACCAGGCACAGCAGGTGCTCCTCGTCCCCGGTGCGCAGCAGCGCGGCGCGCAGCAGCGGGCCCGCGGCCAGGTCGAACCCGGCGTTGGTCAACCCGGCGAGCGCCGCGCCGACCTGGTCCGGCGTCCGGGTCCGCAGGTCGCGCTCGTCCAGCCGGGCGGGCCCGGGCGGGTCGACGACCACCGACGGACGCCCGTCCGCGGCCGGGAAGCGGCTGCGGAGGGCTTCGTGCCGGGCCACGACCGCGTCGAGCGCCGACCGGAGGGCCGCCGGGTCGAGCGGGCCGGTGAGCCGCAGCACGAACGGGATGTTGTACGAGGGGTCCCCCGGCTCCAGTTGGTCGAGGAACCAGAGGCGTTCCTGTCCCACCGACAGCACCGCGGTGTCCGTGGCCACCGCCTCCGGTCCGGTGTTCCCGGTAGACATGAATTGAGCTCCCGTCTGGTTTCACGTGGTGCGCAACCCCGGGTCCTCGGTGGTGGGAGGGCGGCCGGGCGCTGCTCGTCCACAGGCGTCTCCCCTGCTGCGATCGGTGCGCAGGGGGAGGAGGGGGTGCCCAGGTTGGGGCTGCTGTGACACGGCGGATGCTAGGGATCGATGAGGCGCGCGGTCAATGGTCTGGACCTGCTGGACGTCTCGACCCTCCGCACTGGTACCTCCTCGTGATCATCCGGATCGACTGCCCCCGCCACCCGCTCCCCTCCCCCGCCGGCCCCCGCCCGGCGCGGCCCACTAGGGTGGGCCGATGGCTTTCCTGTTCTCCGACCGCTTCGCCGGCCGGGCCGCGCCCGGCCCCGAGCCGCAGGCCGACGAGTGCCGCTGCGCGAACCGGGGCAACCGGGTGCCGGTGCGCTTCCACGCCGAACGTCAGGACACCTCCGCGCCGGGCTGGTTGCGGCTGCTGGAGCTGATCGAGGAGGCCGCGGCGGACGGCCGCGAGGAGTTCGCGCCGCTGCGGGAGCTGACCGCGGAGCAGTGCCGCCAGCTGGTGACGCTGCCGCCGGACATCGGCCGGCTCACCCAGGTGCGCAGCCTGGTGCTGTACCGCTCCAACCTGGTGCGGATCCCGCCGGAGATCGGCGGCATGCGCAGCCTGGAACAGTTCGACCCGTACACCTCGTACCGCCTGCACTGGTTCCCGTACGAGCTGGCCCGGCTCCCGCTGCTGCGCCGAAGCACCGTCAGCACCCGTGCGCTGTACGGGAATCCGAAGACCCGGCCGCGCTTCCCGGTGCTCGCGCGGCCGGTGGACGGCCTGGAGCTCGGGTCGCTGGACCCGGCGCGGTGGGGCACCGGGGCGGTCGGGGCGTGCAGCGTGTGCGACGGGCCGATCGCCGGGTCCGGCGGGCTGCACCAGGCGTGGATCTCGCTGCACACCTCCGGGGCCGACGTGCTGCCGCTGCTGGTGAACGCCTGCTCGGCCGCCTGCCTGGCCGCGCTCCCCGCCCCGCCGAGCGGCTACCTGCCGGGCCCGCACCGCGGCGGGTCCCTGAACGGCCTGACGGCGACCGCCGCACTCGAGCTGTTCGCCGAACACTTCCAGTTGCACGTGATGGACGAGGACGCCGACGAGGACCTCGGCGCGGCCTGGACGCCGCAGGCGGTGGCGGACGGCCTGGCCGTCGGAGAGCGGACCGTCGGCATCGGCACCGCGGTCACCATGGACGTCGCCGTCACCGTCGAGGTCTTCGACGCCCCTCCTCCGCCCGACCACGCCCGCTTCGACCACGTGGTGGAGGCCACCGTCGACGTACCGTCCGGCCGGGTCGCCGTCCTGGGCTGCTCCGACTACCTCCCGGACGCCGCCACCTTCGACGTCCCACCGGGCCCGGTCCGGGTCCGGGCCTCCCGCTCCGACCTGGCGGCCGTCCGGCAGGTCGGCGAGGACGACTACCGGGACGAGGTGGTCGAGCGGGTCCGGATCCGGATCTGGCCGGCGTCCGGCCCGGAGGCCCCACGGGTCGTCAAGCGCTGGAACTCAGCCGTCGACTGACGTCACGCCACCCTGCCGCGGCCGGGCCCGCCCCGGTGCCCTGGCGGCGGCGACGGTCCAGGTGAACGGACTGACGATCGCCTGGGCGACGGGCCCCCGTTCAAGCCGCGCCGGGCGCCGCTTCTGCCGCCCGCACGACTGGAGACCGGCCGGTCGCGGTCGCGCCGTCAGAGCGGCTTGCGGTGGACCGCGATGCGGTGGTTGACGACGAAGCCCGCCTTCTCGTAGACGCCGGATGCGCCGGTGCTGCTGTCCGCGTCGGTCTCCAACGCGGCTTCGGTGTACCCGGAGCGGTGGGCCGCACCGAGCAGGTCGGCGAGCAGCGCACCCGCCACGCCCCGTCGGCGCCAGGACGCGGCGGTGCCGACCTGGCCGATGTAGAGGGTCTGCGGGGCGTCGGCGTACGGCAGCAGGTAGCCGACGACCTCCTCGCCGACGACCGCCAGCCGGGCCAGCTCGGGCAGGAAGGTCTCCGCCCGCACGGTCCTCGCGGCCCAGGACTCGAAGCTGCGCTCCTGATGGCCCCACCCGCCGCGGAACGCCGCGCTGTGGACGGCGTGCACCTCGCGCTCCCGCCCCGGCTCGTAGCGCACGATCCGGACGCCCTCGGGGGCCGGGCGCCGGACGGCGCGGAGGTGGGCGCGGCCATCTCCAGGAAGAACCGCTCGACGGTGAACCCCAGCCGCTCGTACAGCCGGGTCGCCGCCGTGTCGGGCACGCCGCTGTCGACCTCGGCCAGCCACCGCACCTCGGGCGCGGCCTCGGCGTGCCGTTCGGCCGCCCGGGCGAGCTGCCAGGCCAGCAGTTCCCGGCCGATCCCCCGCCCCCGGTGGTCGGGGTGCACCCCGCCCTCCAGGCTGACCCGGAACCCGCCCTCGGGCGGCAGGCGCACCAGCCCGGCGGCGAGCAGCCGCCCCTGCCCGTCGGTGATCAGCCGGGTGTCCAGCGCCGGGTCCCTGACCTCGGTCCGCACCACGTTCTCGACCGCACCGGCGGGCAGTTCGAGCTGCCCGCCACCGGCCCGGGAGATCGCGTTGAACAGACCGGCCACGGCCCCCGCGTCCCCCGCGCGCCAGGCGCGGGCAACCAGGTCGTTCATCAGTACCGCCTTTCGAGCAGGAGCCGGACGCCGCAGCCTAGTTGGCTCCTGCCCGCGGCGCGCGGGCTTTTCCGTCGCCCCGGTCCCCCGCGGCGGGGTCAGAGCGCGGGAAGCGGGCTGTGCCGGTCCGGGGAGCGGCGCTCCTGCAACCAGTACAGGTAGATCCGCAGGTCGTGGTGGAGCCCGTCCGCGAGGTACGCCTCGAAGGCCCGGACGGCCGCGACGGTGCCCTGGTCGTACTGGGCGTCGAGGCGCTCCCGGTCGGCCTGCCCGGCGGCCAGGTGTTCCAGCACCCGGGCCCGGACGTGCCACCGGGCGCGAACCGTCCCGGGAGTCCAGTGCCGGTCCCCGTCGCAGCCGTAGCCCCACGGGTCCTCGCACAACGCGCCGAGCACCTGCCGGGTCCCGGCCGGGTCGCGCGGCTGACGCCAGACGCACTCCCCGAACCGCTCCCCGTCGTAGAGCACGCGCCTGGTTGCGGCCTGCCGCCCGGTCAGGCAGTTGTCGGTCTCCGCCCCGTAGAACGGCCCGGGCACGTTCAACCAGTGCCGGTCGCGCTCGCCGAGGTGCGGCAGCGGATCGAAGTAGAGCGTCATGTCTAACGGTCCGGGACCAGGGAGTCCGAGCCTCCGTTGCCACCGACCCGCGGGCGACGGCGGGGCGGACGGTCATCACGCGCCTTCGGGTCGGAACGGGTGCGGGCCGACCCGAGGACAGGTCGCCGTCCACCGGACGGCAACGAGATGCGCCCCCTGCCCCGCGGACGCGCACCCCGCCCCGCCGGGCGGGTGGTTCGCCCGGCGGCCTGCGGCGCGCCTGCCGGGCGGGCGCCGGGCCGGGGGGATCATCGCGGGCGTGAGCGCTACCGATGAGTCGCAGCCGGACCCGCAGCCCGAGCCGTCCGTCGAGCCGTACCGGCATCCCGCCGCGGGCTGGGGGGCGGCGAGGAGCGTGACCAAGGTGCTGGCGGGGAGCGGCGAGTGGGTGGACGGGCCGCGGGCGGTGCTGCGGATGAACCACGAGGACGGCGGGTTCGACTGTCCGGGGTGCGCGTGGCCCGACGACTACAAGGGCCTGCACCTGGACATCTGCGAGAACGGCATCAAGCACGTCACCTGGGAGATGACGGGCAAGCGGGTGACCCGGGAGTTCTTCGCCGCGCACACCGTCTCGGAGCTCGCGGGGTGGAGCGACTTCGCGCTGGAGGACCAGGGGCGGCTGACCGAGCCGATGCTGTACGACGCCGCCTCGGACCGGTACCTGCCCGTCGACTGGCAGCGCGCCTTCGACGTGTTCGGCGCGGCCGTCCGCGGGCTGGCCGACCCGAACGAGGCGGCGTTCTACACCTCGGGGCGACTCGGCAACGAGGCGACGTTCCTGTACCAGTTGATGGCCCGTGAGCTGGGCACCAACAACCTCCCGGACTGTTCGAACATGTGTCACGAGGCGTCGGGGCGGGCGTTGACGGCCGCGCTGGGCACCGGGAAGGGCACGGCGGACCTGAAGGACTGGGAGGCCGCGGACGCGCTGTTCGTCCTGGGCGTCAACGCGGCCTCCAACGCGCCGCGGATGCTGACCGCGCTGGCGGACGCCGCCCGGCGGGGCGCCAAGGTGGTGCACGTCAATCCGCTGGTGGAGGCGGCGGCGACCCGCACCATCGTGCCGCACGAGTTCGCGAACATGGCCCTGATGCGGGCGACGTCGACCAGCAGCCTGAACCTGCAGGTGCGGATCGGCGGGGACCTGGCGCTGCTGCGGGCCATCGCCAAGGCGATCCTGGAGCTGTCCGCGCACGACCCGAAGGCGATCGACCGGCAGTTCGTCGAGCGGTACACCACGGGGTTCGAGGAGTACCGGGCGCTGTGCGAGGCCACGCCGTGGGAGGAGCTGGAGCGGCAGAGCGGGCTGAGCCGGCCGCAGCTGCTGCGGGCCGCCCAGCTCTACCGGGAGGCGGACCGTTCGATCTTCTCCTGGTGCCTGGGCGTCACCCAGCACGAGCACGGGGTGGACACCGTCCGGGAGATCGTCAACGTGCTGCTGCTGCGCGGCAACCTGGGCCGGGAGGGTGCGGGACCGTCACCGGTGCGCGGGCACTCCAACGTGCAGGGCAACCGGACCTGCGGCATCGACCACCGGCCCGCGCCGGAGTTCCTGGACCGCCTGGCGTCGGTGTGCGGGATCGACCCGCCGCGCGCGCACGGGCTGGACACCGTCGGGGTGATCGGGGCGATGGCGCGCGGCGAGGTGAAGGTGTTCGTCGGCATGGGCGGCAACTTCGCCTCCGCGGCGCCCGACACCGCGTACACCGCGCAGGCGCTGCGCCGCTGCGAGCTGACGGTGCACGTGTCGACGAAGCTGAACCGCAGTCACCTGGTGCACGGGCGGCAGGCGCTGATCCTGCCCTGCCTGGGCCGCACCGAGCAGGACCGGCAGCGCGGCGGCGTGCAGGCTGCCTCGGTGGAGGACTCGATGAGCATGGTGCACCTGTCGGTGGGCATGCGGAAGCGTCCCGCGTCGCGGCAGCTCCTCTCCGAGCCGGCCATCATCGCCGGCCTGGCCCGCGCGGCGCTGCCCGACAGCGCGACCCCCTGGGAGTGGTACGTCGAGGACTACGACCGGATCCGCGACACCATGGCCGAAGTGCTGGACGGCTTCGAGGACTTCAACCGGCGGGTGCGCCTGCCGCTCGGCTTCCGGCTGCGCCAGCCCGCCCGCGAGCTGGTCTTCCTCACCCCGTCCGGCCGCGCCGAGTTCTCCACCGCCCCGCTGCCGGACGTGCTGCCCGCGCCGGGCACCCTGGTGCTGGGCACCATGCGTTCGCACGACCAGTGGAACACCACGATCTACTCGAACGACGACCGCTACCGGGGCGTCAAGAACCTGCGCACCCTGGTCTTCCTGAACCGCCAGGACATGCGCGAACGCCACCTCGCCGAGTTCGACCCGGTCGACATCACCGCCACCGCGCGGGACGGCTCCACCCGCTCCCTGCACGGGTACCTCGCCGTCCCGTACGACCTCCCGCGGGGCTGCGCGGCCGGCTACATGCCGGAGATGAACGTGCTCTGCGCGCTCGGCGACCACAGTGCGCAGAGCGACCAGCCGATCATGAAGCACCTCAACGTCACCGTCACCGCCGCGGCCGCCCCCACGAGGTGATCCGCCACCGCCGCCCGCCGAGCGCGGCCACCGGCTCCTGCCGGTCCGCCTCCGCGACCAGCTCCACCCGCGCCCGGTAAGAGGTGGCCCGCATCGCCTCCTCGTACCCGCTCAGCGCCCCGGGCACCGCCGACGACCCGACCCCACCCCGCCGCCGCAGGGCCCGCCCGCCGAACCCCAGCGCCGTCAGCACTGTGCCCACCACACCCAGCACGACCACATAGGGCATCATCACCGCTCCGTCCTCGACCCCGCCCCCCAACGGCCCGGCCGAGGTCCCCGGTTCCCGGCGCGGCCGTGGCGGACGGCACACCGGCGGCCGGTGCCGACCGCCAGCGCGGTGCCGACCGACAACGGCAGGTGGCGGGGTCTCCAGGTGGCGCGGGCGTCACCCCCGCTCCCTCTCACATCCCGAACAGCTCCGCGCACGCGGCCACGCCGGCGAGGTGGACCTCGGGGCGCGCCGTGGCCTCCCAGTCCGTGCGGGTGAGGCGGAAGCGCTGGGTGGTGGCGGGTTCGCCGTGGCGGTTCTCGCGTTCGAGGCCGTCGGGGCGGTAGCCGAGGCGGCGGGAGACGGCGATGGAGGCGGGGTTGTCGGTGTAGGAGGCGGAGGTGGCGTCCTCGGCGTGCAGGCCGGCGAAGGCGAGGTGGAGCACCGCGGAGCGGGCCTCGGTGCCGAGTCCGCGGCCGTGGTGCGGGAGGGTCAGCCAGGAGCCGGAGAGGGTCTCCCGGCGGACCGCGAAGTCCGTGGCCCGGATGGACTGGACGCCGATCGGGCGGCCGTCGAGGAAGACCGTGAGCAGCAGCGCCCACGCCTCCGGCGTCCAGTCGGCCTGGGATCGCCAGGTGGCTCTGAGGACGGCGCGGGCGCGTTCGGTGGGTGTTCCGTACGCCCAGGTGGAGCGGAAGGGGCGGGTGCCGGGGGTGACGACGCCGTGCTCGGCGGCGGCGTCCGCGAGTTCGGCGAGTTCGTGCTCGGTGGGCAGTCGCAGTTCGAGGCGCGGGGAGCGGACCCGCAGGCCGGGCAGCGGCCAGTGATCGGTGGGCATCGGCCCAGTGTGCCCGCAACGGGGCGGGCCGGTCCGGTCGTTCTCGGGTATCGCGGCTCCGGTGGCATGGACGGTCGTGGGTGGGGCGGCCGGTCCGTCGCTTCCCTGTCGGCGGATAGGCTGGCGCGCGGCCTGCTGCGGAGACCTGGCGCGGTGTCCATCGTTCGCGGTCGGGCGGGGCGGCGGCAAGGTGTTGCCTGTTGCCAGGGTGGAGGTGTCAACACCTGGCACCGGCGGGGCCGCGCGGGAGTGACAGCACATCAGGAGTGGGGGGACCGGGGCCGGTGACGTTCGGCGAGCGGTTGCGGCGGCTGCGGGAGGAGCGCGAGGTCTCGCTGGCGGAGCTCGCCCGGGCGACCCACTACAGCAAGAGCTATCTGAGCCGGGTCGAGACGGGGGGCCGGCACGGCACGGAGGCGCTGGCGGCGGCGTGCGCCCGCGCCCTGGGCGTGGAGGTCGAACTGCTGGGCCCGGTGGGCACCCCGGCGACCCCGGCCCGAGTGCCCGCCCCGCACCGGCCGCCGCCACAGGCAACACCCGAGGCACCGCCCCAGGCGTCGCCCCAGGCACCGCCCCGGGCACCGCTCCGGGTGCCGGCGCAGCTGCCGCCCGCGCCGGGCGTGTTCGCGGGCCGCGGGACGGCCCTGGCGGAGCTGGATTCGGCGTTGGCGGCGTCCCGGGCCCGCTGGGGCGAGGGTGGGCCGCGGGTGTGGGTGGTGGACGGGATGGGCGGGATCGGGAAGACCGCGCTGGCGGTGCACTGGGCGCACCGGGCGAGGTCGTGCTTCCCGGACGGGGTGCTGTTCAGTGATCTGGCGGGGCACGGCAGTTCGGGGGCGCCGCGGGAGCCGGGCGAGGTCCTGGACGGGTTCCTGCGGGCGTTGGGCGCGGACGCCGAGCTGATTCCGCCGCAGTTGGCGGAGCGCAGCGCGCTGTTGCGGACGATGCTGGCGGAGCGCCGGGTGCTGCTGGTGCTGGACAATGCGGCGGCGCCGGCCCAGGTGCGTCCGCTGCTGCCGGGGGCGCCGGGCTGCCTGGTGCTGGTGACCAGCCGGACCAGGATGGCGGGTCTGGTGGCGCGGGACGGGGCGCGCCGGGTGACGTTGGCGCCGCTGGAGCCGGAGCAGGCGGTGGAGTTGCTGCGCCGGACGGTGGGCGCGGAGCGGGTGGACGCGGATCCGGCGGCGGCCCGCGAGCTGGTGCTGCGGTGCGGCCGGTTGCCGCTGGCGCTGCTGGTGGCGGCGGAGCGGGCGGTGTCCCGGCCGGGTCTGACGCTGGCCCGGGTGAACGAGGAGTTGCGGTCGGACCGGGACCGGCTGCGGGTGCTGGCGGCGGCGGACGACGGCGATTCGGCGCTGCGGGTGGTGTTCTCCTGGTCGTACCGGGCGCTGGACCCGGAGCCGGCCCGGGCGTTCCGGCTGCTGGCGCTGCATCCGGGTGCGGCGTTGACGCCGGAGACCGCGGCGGCGCTGCTGGGTACCACGCCGGGCAACGCCTGGGAGTTGCTGAACCTGCTCGCGGACGTGCACCTGCTGGAGGTGGAGGCGCCGGAGCGGTTCCGGTTCCATTCGCTGCTGCAGGTGTACGGCCGGGAGTTGACGGAGACCCAGGACGCGCCGCGGGACCGGATCGCCGCGCTGGACCGGTTGTACGACTGGTACCGGCAGGCGGCGGACGCGGCGGGCCGGCTGCTGGAGCCGGGCGGCCGGACGGTGGTCGCCGCGCCGCTGCCGGGGGTGCGCCCGCCGGTGTTCGAGTCGTACGAGGACGCGGTGGCGTGGTGCGAGGCGCATCTGGCGGACCTGCTGGCGCTGATCCGGTACGCGGCGTCGGCGGGTCGTCCGCCGGCGGCCTGGCAGCTGCCGTTCGCGCTGTGGTCGTTCTTCCACCGCAGCCATCACCGGGCGGAGTGGCTGAACGCGGCGCGGATCGCGGTCGCGGCGGCGGCGGACAGCGCGGATCCGCGGGCGCTGACGGTGTCCCTGGTGCTGCTGGGCACGGCGCAGGTGCACGCGGGGCGGCCGGTGGAGGCGGAGATCCACCTGCGGCGGGCGCTGGAGCGCTGTGCGGGTGGTGCGGCGGACGCGGCGGGCGAGTGCGCGGCGCGCAACCACCTGGCGGAGCTGATGCTGCGTCAGGGGCGGGCGACGGAGGCGCTGGAGCTGCTGGATCCGGCGTTGGCGCTGTCCCGGGCGACCGGTTACCGCTGGGTCGAGCGGGTGACGCTGACCAATCTGGGCGAGGCGGCGCTGCGGCTGGGGCGGTTGGCGGAGGCGGAGCGGCTGCTGTTCGAGGCGTTGGCGCTGCGTTCGGGCGGCGGCGACCGGCGGACCGAGGGCCTGGCGCTGCTGCACCTGGGCACGGTGCACCGGGCGTTGGGGCGGCTGCCGCAGGCGGTGGGCTGTCTGCGGCGGGCGCTGGAGCTGCACCGGTTGGCGGGCAACCGGTGGGCGCAGGGGCGGACGCTGGAGCAGCTGGGTCACACCTTCGCGGCCCTGGGCCGGTCCGCCGAGGCCGCGCCGCTGTGGCGGGAGGCGCTCGACGTGATGGCGGAGACGGGCGATCCGCGGGCCGCCGCGCTGGCGGGGCAGGTGGGGCCGCCGGGCCTGCCGCGGCCCGCGGAGGCGGCGGCCCCGTCCGCGGCTCCGGTGCTGGGCCCGGTGATCGCCCGTCTTCCGCGCCCGACCGCGCCGGAGCCGGGCCGGGTCTGGCGGTGGTGATCCGCCGGCGGGTCAGGTCAGGAAGCGTTCGCCGACCCGGTTGAGGGTGCGGAAGTCGTCGATGGTGACGTCCTGCAGGTCGATGTTGTCGCCGGTGAGGTCCTCCAGCAGGTCGATGAACTCCAGGAAGTCCATCGAGTCGATCAGGCGGGCCTCGATCAGGTCCTCGTCGGGGCCGATCGGGCCGTCCAGGTCGGGGTTCTTCTCGTGCAGCCAGGCGGTGATGCGTTCCATGCGGGTGGTGTGCTCCTTGTCGGGTGTCGGGGTGACGGCGGGTCAGGACCGGGCGGCGTCGAGGCGGACCAGGGCGGTCTCGGCGCTGCCGTGGGCGAGGATCATGGCGTGCACCCAGCGCTCCAGGCCGAAGGCGACGCAGGCGCTGTGGGCGGAGCCGTGCTCGCCGGCGGTGATGCCGAGGCGTTCGCCGAAGAAGTTGCGGTGCCGGTTGACCGAGGCGATCGCGGTGCCGTCGGGGGCGCTGAACTCGTGCTTGACGGGGTCGAGCCGCATCAGCTTGGCGCGTGAGCCGCCCTTGTCGTAGAAGGGGTCGTCGGCGGCGGCGCGGGTGAGTTCGAGGCCGAGCAGTTCGGCGGTCGCGGTGATGTACGCGGCGCCGCGCTCCAGGTGGTCGGCGGCGCCCTGGGTGGTGCCCAGGTAGAGGACTTCGCGCATGTGGAAGCCCCAGAGGCGGCGCAGCCCGTCGTAGTGGGTCTCGTTGCGGAAGCAGCGGCCGGCGGCGGACAGCCGCAGTCCCGCGCCGACGTCCTGGCCCTCCAGTGAGAGCAGCAGGCCGTAGCAGGTGGCGGAGGGCAGCAGGTGCCCGGTGGGCTCCAGCGGCCGGTCGCCGGGGGTGTCGCCGGCGGCGAGTCCGGCGTGGGTGTCGGCGGTGAAGCGGCCGGCGGAGACGCCCAGGTGCGGGAAGTTGCGGAAGTAGTCGAGCTTGGCGAGGCCCTCGACGGTCAGCAGCGGCGGCCCGAGGACTTCGGGGGCGGCCAGCTGGGCGGCCAGTCCGGTGAGGAGGTCGTCGAGGCCGCGCAGCAGCGCGGTGCGCACGGGGTCGAGGGTGACCAGGCCGGGTCCGGGGTCGGCGAGGCGGAGGCCGGGCGCGGCGATGACGTTGCTCATGGCAGGGATTCCCTCTCGGGGCGGGCGGGCGGTCGGGGCGCGGCGCGGTGCGCGGACGGACGCGGAAGGGGTCTCGTCGCGCGGGGGCCGCGGAGAAGGTGCGGACGGCGGGAGGTGCGGGGCCGTCGTCGGGCGGCGCGGCGCAGCGGGGCGGCGCGGACCGACGCTCCGTCAGGGACCGGAGCCGATGGGGACATTAGGTCAGTCTCGCTGCAATTGTCTAGACCAACCTGCAACCGCACCGAGCTTGACGCGTCACCATCGCGGGTTACCGATCAGGAACTTGACAAGAGTTGTGGTCTGGACCAATGCTGACGATCGGAGCGACCGCGGCGCACTCTGCGCGCCGCCCTTCCCCGTCGCCCGCGTCACGTTCGGCCCCGGCACTGTTCGGCTCCGTCTCCGTCCGGCCCCGCTGCGGGAGCCGCCGAAGCGACCGGCCGCTCTCCGACCCGGGGCGCACCCCCGTCCTTCCGCCGTACCCCCGTCCGCGGGCCCGCCGTGGCGCCCGTGCCCTCGCGGGGTCCGGCCGTCCGCCTCCCGCGTTCCCCTCAGGAGGAGCTGTTCCATGAGGTCCGCACCATCCCGCCGCGCCCATCTGTTCCGGGCCGCGAGCGAGCGCCCGTACTTCAGCAACGACGGCGAGTCCTACCTCGCCCAGCACACCCTGCGCGAGCTCACCAAGTCCCGTCCGCTGCGCGTGCTGTCCGAGCAGGACTTCGCGCACTGGCAGACCTACGGCTACGTGATCGTCCGCGAGGCGGTGCCGGCCGAGCACGCCCGCCGGATGCTCGACTTCGCGTGGGAGTTCCAGGGTCTGGACCCGCAGGACCCGGCCAGTTGGTTCGCCGACCGGCCGTTCCGCTCCGACCTGGACCAGCAGCTGCACATCTACGGCTTCGTCGAGGCGTACCACCACCAGCTGCTCTGGGACAGCCGGCAGCACCAGCGGGTCTACGACGCCTTCGTGGACGTCTGGGACTGCGAGGAGCTCTGGGTCACCCTGGACCGGCTCAACCTGAACCCGCCGAACCGCGGCAACCGCGACCGGGCGCTGATCGACCCCACCGACCGGGGCTTCGACATCGAGCTGCACTGGGACATCGACACCACGCTCGGCGTGCCGCCGCAGCGGGTGCAGGGCATCATCGCGCTCAACGACACCTCGCCGGAGACCGGCGGCTTCCAGTGCAACCCGGAGCTGTTCCGGCAGTTCGAGGCGTGGAAGCTGACCCAGCCGGCCGACCGCGACCCGATCCGGCCCGACCTCGACCGTGCCGAACTCCCGGTCGTCCGGCCGGAGTTGCATCCGGGCGACCTGCTGATCTGGAACGGCCTGCTGGCGCACGGCGTCGCCCGCAACCTGTCCGAGCAGGGCGTGCGCGCCGTCCAGTACCTGTCGATGATGCCCGCCCTGGAGGAGCACGAGCGGCTGCGCAAGTCCCGCGTCGACTCCTGGCGCCACCTGCGCACCCCGCGCTGGAACCGCACCCTGGTCGGCGACCCGGTCCTGCACGAGTCGAAGCGCTACCCGACCGCGCAGCTGACCGAGCTCGGCAGCCGGCTGCTCGGCCTGAGCTCCTGGCACGAGCCGGCCCCCGAGGCCGCTGCTGCCGCCACCGGGGTGACCGAGTGCGCCGCGTCGGCCTGACCCTGCCCACCAACCGCCCCTGCTCCCCCGCACTGCGCGCGCTGCTCGACGAAGCCGCCTACGGCGCACGGGAGTTCGGTGTGGAGGTGGCTGTCCTGGTGCTGGACTCCGCGCCCGCCGCGGTGCGCGCCGAGCACGCCGCGGCGCTCGCGGCGCACCCGGCCGCCCCGGGCGTGACGGTCCATCACCTCGACGAGGACGCCCAGCGCGCCTTCCTCGCCCGGGCCCTGGCCCGGGCGGGGCTGCCCGACCCCGCCCGGCTGCTCGACCTGCTGCTGCCGGACGCCGTGTCCTACGGCGCCTGCACCGACCGGGCGTTCCTGCTCGCGGAGGCGCTGGGCTGCGCCTCGGTGCACCGGCGGGACTCCGACAGCCGCTACCAACTCCTGGACGGGCTACCGGTGTTCCCGCTGCATCAGGAACTCGCCGCGCTCGGTCTGCCGGCCGGACAGGTGGCGGGGCGGATCGGCGGCCGGCTGAAGCGGCTCGGCCCGGGCGCGGCGGAGCTCCCCGTGTCGCTGGTCGGCGCCTCCTTCATCGGCGAACTCTCGGTGGACCTCGCCGAGATCCTCGAACTCGACCCGGCGGTGCACGGCGAACTCGTCGGACTGACGCTGCCGCCGTCGGTGCCGCCGCCCTGGCGCGAGCAGGCCGTCAAGGTGGCGTTCCGCGGCGCGGGCAGCACGCCGTTCACCGCCGACCGCCCGGTGCTCGGCCAGGTCGCCCCGAGCCGGATCGACATGTGCAACGTGGCGTTGGACCGCGAGGTGTACTCCCGGGTCCCGCTGCCGCCGGCCGCGGAGACCATCGGCACCGACTACTTCCTGCTGCACGTCCTGCACCACGCGGCGCTGCCCGGGGTGCTGCACAACCGGCACATCGTCAACTTCCACACCGGGGAGCGCCGCACCGGCTCCGGCCGCACCGCGTACCACCTGCGGCTGTCGAGATTCCTGCTGCTGGCCGGGTGCCTCGACGGGATCTACACCGCCCTGGCCGGGTCCGAACTGCTCGACCCGGACGGGCGGCTGCGCCCGCAGGCCGTGGCCGCGGCCGTCCGCCGGGCCCCCGACCCCGACCCGGAGCGGCTGACCACCGTCGAACGGGCCTACCGCCGGCTGGGCCCGGACTGGGCGCCGGTCGCCGACACCCTCGCCGCGCGGCGGGCGGAGTTCCTGGCCGCCGCCCGCACCGATCTCGACGAGTTCGCGGCCTTGATCGACGCCTGGCCCGCCCTGAGCGCCGCCGCCCGCGACACCGCGCTGCCCGGCCGGTGAGCCGCCCTACCGAAAGCGAACTCCCTTGTCTCCCTCCACCTCCCGTACCCTCGCCGTCCGCTGGGCGGGCGGCGAGCCGCGCCGGGGGCCGCTGACGCTCGGCCAGGCCAACATGATCCGCTGCATCCTCCGGGACGGCGCCGCCGACGTGGACATCCACGACGTCTGGCCCGTCCCCGCCGGCGCGAGCGTCGAGGCCGTGCTCGCCGCGCTGCGCGACCTGACCCTGCGCCACGAGGCGCTGCGCACCGTCTTCCCGCACCCGGAGCACGCCCAGCCCGAGCAGCAAGTGGTCCGCACCGAGGGCGAGTTCACCGTCACCGTCGTCGACTTCGAGCAGCTCCCGGACGACCCGGCCGGGCACGCCGACGCGCTGGCCCGCGAGGCCCGGCGGGCGCCCTTCGACCTCGGCCGCGACCACCCGCTGCGCTGCGTCCTGCTCACCGAGCGCGGCGCGCCCGCCTTCCTCGCCCTGGTCGCCGGCCACGCCGCGGCGGACGGCAGCGCCCTCGCCGTGCTCCGCGAGGAGTGGACCGCTCTCCTCCTGGGAAGCGAACTCCTCCCCCTGGACGGCACGCTGACGCCCCTCCAGTTGGCGGCGGAGGAGGCCGCGCCGGCGGGGGTGCGCAAGGCCGAGTCCTCGCTGCGGTACTGGGAGAAGGTGCTGCGGACCGGCCCGCAGGCGATGTTCGCCGAGCCGCGCGCCCGGACCGCCGGCGGCAGCGCCGCCCAGCTCACCCTGCGTTCGGCGCGCGGCGGCAAGGCGCTGGCCCGCGCCTGCGCCCGGCTGGGCGTGCCCGCGTCCACGGTGCTGCTGACCGCCTGGTGCGCGCTGGTCGCGCACCGCGCCGGACAGGACACCTACGTCGGCGCGGCGCCGACCGCCAACCGCTACAAGGCGCAGCTGACCCGCACCGTCACCCCGCTCTCGCAGGACGCGCTGCTCCGGCTCGACGTGACCGCGCCGGGTTTCGACGCGCTGCTCGGCTCGGCCTGGACGGCCGCGCTGAACGCCTACCGGCACAGCCGCTTCGACCCGCTGCGGCTGTGGGAGATGATCGACGCCACCACCGTGCAACGCGGCAGCCGGTTCGGCCGCGACGTGGTCTACAACGACGTGTCGGGCCTGGCGGGCGCGCTGCGGCCGGCCGCGGCGACCGCGGACGCCGAGCCCGAGCTGGAGCTCACCCGGGGCGGCGAACAGGCGCTGCCGACCGCCCTGTTGGCCTTCGTGTACCGCACCGAGCCGCTGCTGCACCTGGCGCTCTGGGCCGATCCGCAGCTGTTCGACGAGGCGGAGGCCGCCGGGTTCCTGACCGGCCTGGTCCGGCTGTTGGAGGCCGCGGCCGACGGCGACGTTCCGCTCGCCGACCTGACCGCCGTGACCGGCGTCGCCGGGCCCGAGCGGGGCGGCGACTGGCAGCTGGTCGACGGCTGCTGGGTCTCGCCCGCCGCCGTCGCCGCGGCGCTCTCCGACGCCCTGGACGGCCGCCCGGTCCACGTCACCGCCGACCTGACGGCGTACCTCGCCGACGGGACCACACCGGAGCGGGCGCACGCCGCGCTGATGCGGCTCATCCCCTCGCGGCCGGGCGTGCTCGCCCCGCGCCGCTACCTGATCGTGCCGGACGCCCCGGCCGAACCCGGCCTCTCCCGGGCCTGGTTGCAGCAGCCGACACTCCTGGAAGGAAGCGGCCGCCCGGCGGCCGACCCGACATGACCATTGACGACCACCTGGACGACGACCTGACGGTGCGTCCGCAACCCGAGGCGCTGCCCAGCCCGTGGCGCTCCCACCGCTTCCGCCTGCTGTTCCTGGCCCGCAGCTCCTCCCTGCTCGCGGACGGCATGCTGATGGTGTCGCTGACCGCCGCCGTCCTGAAGACCGGCTACGGGGAGAGCGGCGTCGGCTACGCGCTCGCCGCCTGGATGGCCCCGATCGCCCTGCTGGTGCTGTTCGGCGGCGTGCTGGCCGACCGCTTCAGCCCGCAGGTGATGATGGTCGGCGCGGACGCGGTGCGGATGCTCGCGATGCTGGCGCTGGCCCTGCTGCTCGCCACCACCGACGTGCGGCTCTGGCAGGTCATGGCGCTGATGGCGCTGTCCGGTGCGGCCACCGCGATGTTCCAGCCGGGCCTGGCCGGCCTGGTCCCGCAGGTCGCCGAGGACATCCAGCGCGCCAACGCGCTGCTGCGGATCTCCGAGGCGGTCTGCACCCTGCTCGGCCCCGGCCTGGCCGGCCTGCTGGTCGGCTACTGGGACGTGGCCGGCTCCTTCACCGTCATCGCGGCGGCGTTCGCGCTCAGCGCGCTCGGCCTGCTGCCGCTGCGCCGCCTGGGTACCGTGAAGGACGAGACCGCCGAGCCGATCTGGCGCCGACTGGCCGTCGGCTGGCGGGAGTTCAGCTCCCGGCCGTGGCTGTGGGGCGTGATCGCGGTCTGGTCGGTGTACGGGCTGCTGGTGTTCGGGCCCGCGCTGCCGCTCGGCGCGGTCGCCCTGACCGACCAGCACGGCTCCGCCGGGTACGGCTGGATCGCCTCCGCCGACGGCGCGGGCACCATCGTCGGCGGCCTGCTCGGCATGCGGGTCCGCCCGGTCCGCCCGCTGGTCGCCGGGGCCTGCGCGATGCTGTTCTTCTCCCTCAACCCGCTGGCGCCCGCCCTGCACTGGCCGTTCGCCCTGACCGCCGCCACCGGCCTGATCGCGGGCTGCGGCTTCGCCTTCTGGGGCGTGATGTGGTCGACCAGCGTGCAGACCCACATCCCGCTCGGCGTCCTCAGCCGGGTCTCCGCCTACGACGTGGCGGGTTCCATCATGGTCATCCCCGTCGGCCGCGCCCTCTCCGGCCCGGTGGCCGCCGCGTTCGGCACCGACCACGTCCTGCTGTTCTCCGCCGTCGCGGGCCTGCTGCTCCTCGCCCTGATGATCGCCGTCCCGGCCGTCCGCACCCTCGGCCGGACCCCGGCCCCGGCCTCCGCCTGACCACTGCCGCCCGGAGCCGACGGCCCGTCAGGTCCCGGCTCCGGGCGGGGCGCACCGATCAGGTGGTGCGGGGGTTCGACCCGGGCCCGAACCGCCGCCGGTAGGCCGACGGGGTGACGCCCGTGTCACGGCGCATCAGCGCGCGCAGGTTGGTCGCGGTGCCCAGCCCGCTCGACCGGGCGACCACCTCGAAGCGTGACTCGCCGCGCTCGATCAGCCGGCAGGCCAGGGCGAGCCGCTCCCCGGTGAGCCAGGTCAGCGGGGTCGTTCCCAGCTGGGCCCGGAAGCGCCGGTGCAGCGTCGCCGGACTGACCGCCGCCCGCGCCGCGAGGTCCGCGACCGTGAGGGGCGAGTCGAGCCGTTCCTGCGCCCAGGCCAGGAGCGGCGCCAGCGACTCGTCGGGGAGCCGGGGCACGGGACGTTCGACGAACTGCCGCTGGCCGCCGTCGCGGTGCGCCGCGAAGACCAGTCGCCGGCTGACGGAGTTGGCGACCTCGGCCCCGTGGTCGCGGCGGACCACGTGCAGGCCGAGGTCGAGTGCGGCGGCGCTTCCCGCGGCGGTGAGGATGTCGCCGTCGTCCACGAACAGCACGTCCGGTTCGAGGCGGACGGCGGGGAAGCGGGAGCGGAAGGCGTCCGCCCACTGCCAGTGGGCGGTGGCCCGGCGCCCGTCGAGGACGCCGGCCTCGGCCAGGGTGAAGGCGCCGCTGCAGAACCCGATCAGGCGCGTGCCGCGCGCGTGCGCCCGCCGGACTGCCTCCAGCACCGCGGGCCGGCGGGGAACCTCGACGTCCGGGCGGTTGGGGACGATCAAGGTGTCCGCCGTGTCGGCCGCCTCCAGGCCGGCGACCCCCGTGAGGGTGAAGAACCCGTCCCGCATCTCGATGGCGGGTTCGGCGGAGCAGAGCCGGAAGTCGTAGAGCTCGCGGCCGACTTCCGGGCGGCGCAGGCCGAAGATCTCGGTGGCGCAGCCGAGTTCGAAGGGGTTCGAGTTCTCGTCCACGATCACGACCACCCGGTGCGGGCCGGCCGGCCGAGCCCGGTGCGAGGATTCTTTCGTCATGTGCGATTCCTAGCACTCACCCCGGCCGGACGGGGTGGCCGAGGATCGGGTCATGAGCAATCAGCCGATCTCCCTGCCCGAGGCACTGGCCTCCTTCGACGCACTGTGGAGTCCGCGCATCGTCACGGGGGTCAACGACTACGACGTCCGGATCGCCAAGGTCGAGGGCGAACACGTCTGGCACGCCCACGACGACACCGACGAGTTCTTCCTGGTCCTCGACGGGGAGCTGCACATCTCCTTGCGCGAACCGGGCGGCGAGCGCACGGTCGTGCTGCCGCGGGGGGCGGTCTTCGCCGTTCCCGCAGGCACGGAGCACAAGCCGTCCGCGCCGCGGCGAACCGCGATCCTGATGTTCGAGCCGACCGGGACGCCGACCGTCGGCGACCGCCACGAGGAGGTCCCCGCCCACGTGGACGCGACGACCGGGCACCTCCTCGCCACGGAGGTGTGAGCCGCCCTCAGGTACCGGCTCCGGGCAGGGCGAGGGCCAGTGCGTCCAGCGCGAGCAGCGGGTCGGGTCCGACGGGGGCCAGGACCACGCTGGTCGCGCCGGCCGCGTGGCGGTCGGCGATCGCCGCGCGGGCCTCGGCGGGGGTGCCGGTGACGCTGAGCGCGCGGACCCAGTCGGCGGGCATGGTGCGGGCGAACTCGGCGCCGTCGGCGCTGGCCGCCCGGTGCGCGCGGAACTCCTCGGCGAACGGCAGCGGTTCGAGGTGCGCGGCCCAGTCGGGTTCGCCGATCGCGGACAGGCCGGGCCGGACGCGGTCGACGGCCGCGGCCCCGTCCTGGTCGACGGCGGCCACGTCGTAGACCACCACCTCCATGCCCTCCCGCCCCAGGTGCTTGATCGAGGCGGCGATGTAGCCGGGCGCGGCGGGTTCGGCCAGCAGCAGTCCGTCCGCCACCTCCCCGGCGACGGCCTGCGACTTGGGGCCGCGCACGCCGAGCACCACCGGCGGCGCCTGCTCCGGAAGCTCCGTCAGCACCAGGCCCGCGCACCGCACGTACCGCCCGTCGGCCGGTCCGGCCTCGCCGCGCAGCAGGGCGCGCAGCGCGGTGGCGTACTCGCGGATCAGGGTGACCGGGCTGGCGGGCCAGGCGCCGGCCGCGCGCATCCACTGCGGCATCCCGTGGCCGACGCCGGCGATCACCCGGCCGGGGTGCAGCTGGGCCAGGGTGGCGAGTTCCATCGCGGCGAAGGCGACGTTGCGCGCCCCGGCGGGCAGGATGCCGATGCCGACGGTGATCCGGCCGGTGGCGGCGAGCACCGTCGCGGCCTGCGCGATGCCGCCGCGCCAGCCGAGGTCCTCCACCACCCACAGCTCGTCGAAGCCGGAGTCCTCGGCCCGCCGGGCGTAGCGGAGGAGGTCGCGCACCGGCAGGTCGCGCGGCAGCAGGACGCCGACCCGGCCGCGGGCGTGGTGGGTGGTCATCGCTGGTTCCTCCGTGGTGCGCGGCGCGGCTCCCGGACGGAACCCCTCCGCCGGATCATAAGATCATCAAGCAGCGAGTGGAACAGCCCGCCGGTCGGAACGCCGCCCGTCAGAGGCCCCGACGCCCCGTCAGAGCGCCGCCACCGGCTCCTCCGCCGCCGCCGCGTGGTCGGCGACCGCGACGGGCGCCCGCCGGTCGACGGCCCAGGAGGCGACGGCGATCAGGAAGCCGAGCAGCGACAGCCCGGCCCCGACCAACGTCGGCGAGGTCCAGCCGAGGCCCGCGGTCAGCGCGACGCCGCCGAGCCACGCGCCCAGCGCGTTGGACAGGTTGAACGCGCCCTGCACGGTCGCGGAGGCCAGCGTGGGGGCCCGGCGGGCCTTCTGGATCACCAGGGTCTGCACGGTCGGGACGATCGCGAAGCCCGCCATGCCGATCAGCACCACGGTGACGGCGGCCGACCAGCGGGCGTGCGCGGTGACCGCGAACAGCGCCAACGACCCGGCCATCGCCAGGAAGGCGGCGCAGATCGACGGGCGCAGCGCCCGGTCGGCCGCGTAGCCGCCGATCACGTTGCCGATGGTCATGCCGACGCCGAACAGGGCCAGGATCAGCGTGACGGAGCTGTCGGCGAACCCGGCGACCTCGGTGAGCGTCGGGGTGATGTAGCTGTAGCAGGCGAACAGTCCGGCGCAGCCGAAGACCACGGTGCCGAGGGCCAGCCAGAGCTGCCCGCTGCGGAAGGTCGCGAGTTCGCTGCGCAGCCCGGCCCCGGGGCGGCTGGGCAGGTGCGGGACGAGCCGGGCGATGGCGGCGACGCCGAGCAGTCCGACGGCGACCACCACCAGCATCGCGGCCCGCCAGCCGAGGCGCTGGCCGAGCAGGGTCGCGGCGGGGACGCCGACGATGTTGGCCACCGTCAGTCCGGAGAACATCACCGACACGGCGCGGGCCCGCAGGTGCGGCGCGGCGAGTTCGGCGGCGGCGACCGCTCCGGCGCCGAAGAACGCGCCGTGCGGCAGTCCGGTGATCAGCCGGGCCACCGCCAGGAAGGCGAAGTCGGGTGCGACGGCGCACAGCAGGTTGCCGACCGTGAACAGCCCGGCCAGCCCGACCAGGACGGCCTTGCGCGGCAGCTTGGCGGCGGCCGCGGTGAGCAGCGGCGCCCCGAGCACCACGCCGAGCGCGTACAGCGTGATCAGCCAGCCGGCCTGCGGGATGCTCGCCCCGAGGCCGTCCGCGATCTGCGGCAGCAGCCCCATCGCGGCGAACTCGGTGGTGCCGATGGCGAACGCGGTGACGGCGAGGGCGACGAGCGCCAGGGGCATGGGGTGGCTCCATGGGACGAGCGGACTCCGGCGGGGCACCGACGCCGATGTCAACGTTGTCAGTGCCGCCCGAGTCTACCCGTCCCCCACCCCTCCTCCGCAGGGCCGTTCACATGGCGAGCGCCCGACGCCCGGGTGTCCCCCGGGTGCCGGGCGCTCCGCACCGACCTGCGGTCAGGCCGCGCTGCCCACCGTGGTCCGGGCGAACCAGGCCGCGGTCTCCTCGGCGGGCAGGACCCGGAGCAGGTCGGCGCGGCCCGGGAGCAGCGGGAAGAACCGGTCGGCGTTCCAGCCGCGGCCGTACGCCGGGGTGTCCAGGACCAGCAGGCGGCGGCCGTCGACCACGGGGATGTCGTCGGGCAGTCCCTCGTTCCAGATCGGCCCGCCGTCCGGGGCGAGCAGGTCGAACGACCCGAAGGCGGTCACGTCGGAGCGGCCCCGGGCCGGCGCCGGGTCGGTGGCCAGCCGGACGCTGGCCGCCGACGGGGCGTCACCCGGCAGGTGGCCGCCGCCGATCAGCACGTGGGCGAGCAGGGTGTGCAGTTGGAAGTTGTCGCCGATGCCGCCGATCCGCACCTCGTAGCCGGTGCCGGTCGGGCGGTGCAGCACCACCAGGGGTTCCTCGTCGAGCACGGCGAGCGCGTACACCAGGCACTTCAGGTCGTGGCGCCCCAGTGCCTCCAGTTCGCGGGCGAGCGGCAGCAGCGCCGCGCCGAACTCCTGCCGCACCTGCCCGCTCCGGCACAGCACCGCGAGCGCGGGCGCCTGCCACTCCTCGATCCCGCACCACGCGAGGGCGAGCCGCAGCGCCTCGTACTCGTCCCCGCCCAGCCGGGCCACCAGCCCCTCGACGGCCTCGACGTCCGCCGCCGGCAGTTCCGCGTCCGGCCACCGGCGGGCGAAGTCCAGCGCGGCCCGCACCTCCTCCTGAACGGTCGTCAGGATCGGCTCCGCACACACCGCCGGATCGGCGCCCTGCTCCACGCAGAACCCGGCCGCCGTCGCCAGCACCGATCGCGGCCCGACCGGCGGGAACCCCGGCAGCAGCGCCGCCAGCCGCGGCCCGGCGTCGAGGTGCTCCGCACCGGTGGCCGCCTGCAGCGCACCGCCCAGGATCGCGCCGAACGCCCGCTCGGTGCGCTCCGAGTCCCGGGCGGCAACGCCCTGCTCGAGTGCGGTCAGATGCTCACTGAGGCCCACGGCCTTCTTCTTCCGGAAGATCACCGGCGCACCCTAGAAGATCCGCGGGCAACCGATCAACCGTCAGCTCACGCCGACGCCCGCGGAGCGGTCTCCGGCGGCGGGCAGCCGGAACAGGCCCGGCAGGGCGTGCAGGGCGTCGGCGTCGCCGGTGGCGGTCGCGGTGCCGTCCTCGACGGCCCGGGCCAGGGTCAGTTGCCGGGCGGTGAGGCGGCGGAAGGCGTCCGGTTCGAGGGTCAGGGTGGCGTCCGGGTGCTGGGCCGGGCCGTGCAGTGCTTCGATCGTCCCGCGGTCGATCCGTACGTGGAACACCTCGTCGCCGACCCGGAACTCGTAGGTGGCGCGCAGCCCGGCGGCGGCCTGCGGGTCGAAGCAGGCCCGCAGGCCGAGCACTGCCCAGCCGGGGTGGAAGGTCTCGGTCTCGCGCGGTTCGTCCATCGCCCACTTGAGGCCCCAGCGGGCCAGCGCCAGGACGGCGGGGCCGAGTTCCTCGCCCGCCTCGGTCAGCGCGTACGCGGGGGTGCGGGCGGGCGGGGGCAGGGTGATCCGGCGGGCGAGGCCCTCGGCCTCCAGGTGCTTCAGCCGGGCGGCGAGCAGGCCGCTGCCGAGGCCGCGCAGGCTGGCCTGGAGGTCGCCGTACCGCTTCGGGCCGGTCAGCAGTTCGCGGATCAGCAGGAGCGTCCACCGCTCGCCGACCAGGTCGAGGGTGCGCGCGGTGGCGCAGTACTGGTTGTACGTTCGCTGTTCCACTTCGGCATTCTAGAGCTCGCGCTTCCCGTTCCTGAAGGATGCGGCGTCGAGCAGCAGCCGGGCCAGGGCCTCGGGGTGAGTGAGCATCACGTCGTGCGGCCCGTCCAGCGCGCGGGTCCGGTACCCGAGGGACCGGCCGAAGCCCTCGAACGGGTAGCTCGCGGGCCGGCAGTGCACGGCGGTGCCCGGGATCCGGTCGACCTCGCCGGTCAGCCGGGTGGTCTCGGCGAAGGTCCGCAGCGGCTGCGGCCGCAGGCGGGCGGCCAGCCCCGCCGCGTCGGCGGGGTCGGTGATCCCGAACGCGGCGGGCGGCGGCGCCGGGACGTGCCGGCCGTCGCCGGCCGCCCGGGCCGCCGCGCCGATCGCTTCCACGAAGGACGCGGGGGCCAGGGTGAACATGCCGGCGCCGTCGGGCCCGGCCCAGCCGTCGACCAGCACCAGGTGCTCGACGGCGTCCGCTCGCGCGTCGGCCGCCTCCCGCACCACCAGCCCCGCGTAGCTGTGCCCGACCAGGACCACCCGGTCACCGGCGGCGGCCCCGACCACCGCCGCCACCTCCGCCGCGTGGTCGTGCAAGCCCCGGTCCGCTCCGCCGGAGAGGTCGGGCGCCAGCGTGCGGGCCCCGGCGGCCTGCAGCAGCGGGGTCACCCGGCCCCAGGCCCAGGCCCCGTGCCAGGCGCCGTGAACGAGAACGAACGTGGTCATCTCCGTAGCTCCCCTCTCGGTCAGAGGTTCCAAACCATAAGCCATTGACTTCCTGTTTTTGAAGTGCCAGATTCCTTCTCAGGAAGTCGATCTGACGAGGAGTCACCATGACCGCAGCGCTGTACACGGCCCGGGCACACGTCACCGGAGGCAGGAACGGCCGCGGCCGGACGGCGGACGGCCGGCTCGACCTGGAACTGCGCCCGCCCGAGGAGCTGGGCGGCGACGGCGGAGGGACCAACCCCGAGCAGCTGTTCGCCATCGGCTACGCCGCCTGCTTCGGCGCCACCCTCGCCCTGGTGGGGCGGCGCGCCGCGCTCGAGGCCGACGACGCCAGGGTCGACTCCTCGGTCTCGCTCGTCCCCGCCGACGGCGGCCGCTTCCGGCTCGCCGTCGAGCTGCAGGTGTCACTGCCCTCGGTGACCGACGAACAGGCCGCCGGGCTGGCCAGGACCGCCCACCAGGTCTGCCCCTACTCCAACGCCACCCGCGACAACGTCGACGTCACCCTGCTGGTCAACGGCGCCCGGCTCCGACCCTCCTGACGGACGGTCGGAGCAGCCCGGCAGCGGGCGGTGCGCCGTCGCCGCGCCTGCGCGCTTCTGTCCTAGATTGCCCAGCTGTGGGAGAACAGGATGGGATCGGCCGCCGCCTGCTGCTCAAGGCCGTCGCCGGCCTTGCGGCGGCGCCCGCCGGGCTGCGGACGGCACGGAGCGCGGCGGCCGCGGAGCCGCCGGGCTTCCCGCAGCCGGCGGTCACGGCCGCCCGGCCGCTGACCGGCGTGCTGCCCGGTGGCCTTCCCGGCGCGCCGCCCCGGGTGGTGGAGCAGACCCTGGACGTCCGGTTCACCGAGGTCGCCGTGCCTGGGCACGGGGTGATCACCACCCGCACCTACAACGGCACGATCCCGGGACCGACCCTGCGGGTGCGGGCCGGCGACACCTTGCGGCTGACGCACGTCAACGGCCTGCCGCCGAACGAACCGCACCGCGGCGGCCACAACACGCCGCACCACGCCAACAGCTTCAACCTGCACACCCACGGGATGCACGTCTCCCCGTCCGGGCACGCCGACAACGTGCTGCGCGAGTTCGCGCCGCGCACCTCCGAGCAGGTCGCCGCCGGCGCCCCGGAACCGCGCTACACGACGACCGTCCGCATTCCGGCCGACCACCCCGCCGGCACCTACTGGTACCACCCGCACCTGCACGGGGCGACCGCCGAGCAGATCCTCGGCGGCATGGCCGGGGTGATCGTCGTCGAGGGCGACGTCGACGAACTCCCGCAGCTGCGGGCCGCCGCGGACCTCGTCGTCTGCATCAACGAGCTCAAGCTCAAGGACGGCAAGGTCCCGCCGTTCACCTCCGGCGGCTGGGTGACCGGCATCCCGTCCGTCTTCACCGTCAACGGCGCGGTCAACCCGACGCTCCCGCTGCGCCCCGGCGAGGTGGCCCGGCTGCGTCTGGTCGCCGCCACCGGCCTCACCGCGCTCGGCCTCCGGATCACCGGGGAGCACGGCGACCTGACCATGCACCAGATCGCCCAGGACGGCGTCACCTTCGCCCGCCCCGTCGCACCGGACGTGCTGGAGCTCGCCATGGGCAACCGCGCCGACGTCCTGATCCGCGGCGGCGCACCCGGCAGTTACCAGCTGCGGGCCCGTGGCGTGCCGGGGCCGCTGATGACCGTCGAGGTCGCCGGACCGCCCGTCGAACCCCCGATGGAGCTACCGACCGCGCTGCCGCCCGGGAAGCCCTTCCTCGACGAGAACGACATCACCGACCCCTCCGCCGACCGGGAGGTGGTCTTCCACGCCGACCCCCGCGTCTTCCCCGAGCCCTTCCCCAACGCCTTCCGCATCCTGGGCAGCCACCCCACCCCCGCCGCCGACCCGGCCGGCGACCCCGCCCACGACCCCGCGTACGGCCTCTTCGACCCCGGCTTCACCAACCACACCCTGCGCCTGGGCACCGTGGAACGCTGGACGGTCCGCACCGACGAGACCATGCCGGCCTTCAACCACCCCTTCCACCTGCACACCAACCAGTTCCTCCTCACCCACCGCAACGGCACCCGCCTCCACCCGCCCGTCTGGCACGACACCATCGGCCTGCCCGGCGGCACCCCCGGA
Organism: Streptomyces sp. TLI_171; assembly: GCF_003610255.1. Taxonomy (GTDB): domain Bacteria; phylum Actinomycetota; class Actinomycetes; order Streptomycetales; family Streptomycetaceae; genus Kitasatospora. Next base: position 286,927 of record NZ_RAPS01000001.1, read on the forward strand.
GACTCCGTCACCTTCCTGGTCAAGTACGAGGACTTCACCGGCCACACCATCGCCCACTGCCACCAGCTCCACCACGAAGACCTCGGCATGATGCAGACCGTCCACTACACCGCCCCCTGACCCCACCCCACCCCGGTCCGCCCGACGGCGGCATGCCCGGCTTCGAGCGGGAACTGCGCCGCGAGCTCTCCCCCGGACACCCGCGGGTTCGCAACCCCGAACAGGACGTCGTCGCATCCTTCGCACCGGGCCGCAGCGGTGAACTCCGCTTCGTGCACGGCCGCGCGGAACGTGCGCCCTGGCCGATGACCACGCCCCTGGCGAGCCCGGCCCACCCACCCGGCCGGGCGGCCGGGGGGGCGGGACTGACCGGGTGTCAGTTGCCTTCGTTGAGCTTGCTCATGTCGCCGGTGCCGGGGATCCCGTCGGCCAGGCCGTAGCGCAGGAAGACGGTGCCCTTGGGGCTGGAGCGCGGCGGCGCGAGCAGCGTGACGTTGGTGGGGACGGCGCCGCCGTCGAAGACCTTCTTCCCGACGCCGAGCACGATCGGGTGCACCAGCAGGTCCAGCCGGTCGAACAGCTTCTCGCGCAGCAGCGTCTGCACCAGGTCGAGGCTTCCGACCACCTTCACGTGCTCGTGCCGCTCCCGGATCTCCCGCACCGCCGCGGGCAGGTCCGGCCCGAGCTGCGTGGACCCCGCCCAGGTCAGGTCGGGCTTGCCGCGCGAGGCCACGTACTTCGGGATGCGGTTGAACAGCTCCGCGAACGGGCTGTCCCCGGCCGTCGGCCAGTAGCCGGCGAAGATGTCGTACGTCCGCCGCCCGAGCAGCAGTGCGTCCGTCCCCTCGTACGCGTCGTCGATCTGCGCCCCGGCGACCTCGTCCAGCAGCGGCACCTGCCAGCCCCCGAACGGGAACCCCTCCGGGTCCTCGTCCGGCCCCCCGGGCGCCTGCCCGACGAGGTCGAGGGTGGTGAACAACTCGATGTGGATGAGGCCCATGGCGTGCTCCCGATGAGTGGCTTGTCCTGTCGGGAACGTAGACGACCCGGCCCGCGCAGACTCATCGCTCCGCCGCCAGTCGGCGAAAGTCCGCCCGCCCGGGCTCCCCGAGGACTCGTCCCTCCGGTCGCCCGTCGACTTCCCCGACGGTGCTGACGTCGGACGATCGCTACCCGGGCCTCGGGCCCGTGGGTCTTCGGCCGCCCCGACCGTTCGGCGTCCCGCAAACCGTCCGGGCCCCGTACGGCGAACGCCCGCACCACTTGCGCACCGTGTTCACGCTGACCTCCGGTTCTCTGGCGATCGCGCGGATCGGCGAGTCCGGCCGCCGCCGTGAGGACGATCCGGGCCCGCAGCACCGCCCGCATCTCGGACTTCACCGAGGCCACCGTCCGCACCAGCCGCTCGCGGCCCCGCGAACCGATCGCCACCGCCACCGCTGTCCCCGCCCGTCGCCCACCTGCCCACCTGCCCACCTGCCACGGCCAACGCTCATGGCGGGTCACTGCGGCACCCGGCAGGATGAGGCCCGTGCCGAAGAACCCCCGGAATCGATGCAGCACCACCTGCGCCGGCGTCTGAACCGCCACGCGCGCACGTGCTGGCCGGGCAGGTGGACGCCATCACGGTCCGCTTCCGCGCAGGGTTCGCCTACCTGGCAGCCGAGTTGTCCGGCGTGAGGAGCCTGCCGCTGTGCCGACTGCGTTTCACCGGCGTGCTGTACACCTGGGACTTCGCCCGATCCTTCGCCTGAGACATCCCACGGGTCCGGATCAGCTTTCCGGTGCCCCTCCACGACCGTCCGCGGAGGGGCACTAGCCTGCGGCCGCCAGGGCGCGGATCCGGCGGACCTCGGCGAGTACGTCGTCCAACTCCGGTGGCAGCGCGGCGTCCGGGGTCTCGCCGCGGTCGGGGGCGGGGCCGGGGCGGTCGAGGGCGTCGGCGGCGTCGGCGAGGGTGCAGGTGAGGGTGCGGGCGGCCGGGCCGGTGGGGGCGGGGGCGCCGTGGTCGCGTTCGACGGCGTACGCGGTGGCGGCGTCGGCCAGCCGTTCGGCGTGCACGGTCAGCCGCAGCCAGTCGGGGCCGGACGGTCCGCCGGGCCTGAGCTCCGCGGCGGCGGTCTCGGCGGCGGCGCGCGCCTGGGCGAGCGTGCGGTAGGCGGTGCGGCGCAGTTCGGCCCGGCGGACGGCCGCGCTCGCGGCGGTGTCCTGACGTTCGGTCAGCACGTGGTCCAGGTACCGCTGGGTGTGCCGCAGGGCGTGCGCGGCACGCTGCCCGACCCGGGCGCGGGTGTCGGCGAGGCCCGGCAGGTGTCCGACCAGCAGCACCAGCAGGCAGGCCAGTGCGGTGTCGGTGAGCCGCCCGGGCGCGGCCCCGTGGTCGCCGCCGACGGTGACGAACGCCAGCACGGTGACGGTGATGACGGCGGTCTGCGCGGCGAAGTGCCGCTGCGCGACGGGTATCAGCGCCCCCGCCACGGCGACCGCGCCGACCGGCCACCACGGCTCGGGCAGCAGCGGCGCCGAGACGGCGACCAGCACCACTCCCGCGACCGTGCCCGCGAACCGGTTGACGACCCGTGAGAACAGCGGCCCGTAGTCCGGTTTCACCAGGAACGCCGCGGTGACCGGCAGCCAGTACCAGTGCCCGGTCCGCAGTACCAGCGCCAGCGCGGCACTCGCCGCCACGCAGACCGCCACCCGCATCCCGTAGGCCCGTCCGGCCCGCCCCCACGGCCGTACCCCGGGCACCGCTCCCCCGCCACCCCGTCCGGCCGGACCGTCCGCGCCCGCCGCGTCGCCGGCAGCCGTTCGCCCGCCCGAGCCGCGCAGGGGGTCCCGAGGTCCGCGACCGCCCTGGCCCGCCCCCGCCCCCGACGCCCCCGGATCCGCCGAACCCTGCCGCCCCGCCCGAACCTCCGCGCCCTCCGCGTCGGCCGAAGCCGTTCGCCGGCCCGAGGCGCGCAGGGCCTCCTGGCGCGCCCGGGCCTGCACGCCCTCGGCGTTCGGCGACGCCGTTCGGCCGCCCGAACCTCGCCGGGTACCGTGTGCTCCCCCGCCCTCCCGATACCCGTCCCGCCGCTGCTCCCGGCCCGCGTTGCCCAGCACCCACCCCGCGACCGTCCGGCGCAGGCGCACGGCGGCGCCCGTTCCCGCGGGCCGAACCTCCGCCGGTGTGCCGAAGGCGAGTGCGGCGTGCAGGACGGCCAGGTCGAAGGCCGCGGTCGCGGGGGTCTCGGCGACGGGGACGGGCAGCGGTCCGGGGAGCCGGTCGGCGCGGACGGCGTCGGCCAGGCGGCGCGGGCCGGTGGCGAGCCGGGCGGGCAGCGGGCGCCCGTCGTGCAGCAGGGCGACGCCCGCCTCGCACAGGGCGGACGCCGCGGCCAGGCGGATCCGCAGCAGGTCGGGCCGCTGGGCGTCGGTCGGCGGCCGCCCGGGACGCAGTGCTTCGCCGGCCCGGTCGAGGGCGGCGGTGAGTTGCCGCCGGGCGGCTTCGGCGCGGTCGGTGCCGGCGGCGTCCAGGGCGGCGGCGAGGGCGTCGAACACGGCGGCGACGGCGTGGCGTTCGGCGTGCCGGGGGCGGGGGTGGGTGGTGAGCTGACGCAGCACCAGGAGCCAGCCGGCGCCGGCCAGGTAGCAGGCGGCCTTGGCCCAGCCGGGCAGCGGGACGGGCATGCCGCAGCCGAGGACGGTCAGCACCATCAGCTGCACGGCGGTGGCGGAGGCGACCGGCCCGGCGACGCTGATCGCACCGCACACCAGCCCGACCGCGGCCAGCAGCGGCACCGCCCACCATCCGACGGCGACGCCGATCAGCAGGCCGAGCGCACCGCCGAGGGCCGGGCCGGCCTGCTGCACCACGCCGCTGCGCCGGCCGCCGGGCCGGTCGTTGACGCCGGCGAACATCGCCCCGAGCCCGGCCAGCACCCCTTCGGCGGGCCGGCCGAGCGACACCGCCACGCCGAGCGGCACCGCCATCCCGGCCGCCCCGCGCACCGTCGCCGCCCACGGCACCGGCCCGCGCTGCCACCGCAGCGGATGCGTCAGCCAGTCAGGTCCCACCGCTCCGTACCGCCCGCCCTGTCTGTTCGTGACGACCCCTTCCACCGGCCGGTTCTTCCTCCCGCACCCTAGGGGGTCGTCTTGTCGACTCCGCTGCCGCCGCGTTACGCCCGGGTGAAACCGCGCGCGGCGCAATCACTTGCCGCGTCGGCCAGTAGCCCGGCCCGGGCCGGCCGGCCCCCGGACGGTCGTTTTCGCGCGCGGCTGACGTCCCGTCAGCTGTGCGTGGCGGCGCGGGCTTCCCCGGTCCGGGGGGTCGCTGCGGTATACCTGCTGGCAGGCGGCGGTGCGAGCGGGTGAGGTGGGTGCAGGTGATCCGGCGGCGGGTGCTGGTGTCGGGGACGGTGCAGGGGGTGTTCTTCCGGGACTCCTGCCGGCGGGCCGCCCAGGCGGTGGGGGTGGCCGGGTGGGTGCGCAACCTGCCGGACGGGCGGGTCGAGGCGGTGTTCGAGGGGGATCCGCCGGAGGTGGAGCGGATGGTCGCCTGGATGGGCCACGGGCCGTCCCGCGCGGTGGTGGAGCGGGTCGAGGTGGCGGAGGAGCCGTTGGAGGGTCTGCTGGTGTTCGCCGTCACCGACTGACGGCGGGCCCGTGCGCGGCGGTGACGCCCCCGGAGGCTCCCGCCCGGTCCTGGACGGGGTGCCGGCGTCCGGTCAACTCGGGCGCGGTGTCCGCCAGTTGCTGAGCAACGGCCGTGCCGGGCGCCCGACCGGGGGCGGTGCGCGGCCGAGCCGGTCGCGGAGCCGGCTCGCCCGGTTCGGCCGGACCGGCGGTCAGGCCCCGGCGACGGCGGCCCGGTCGGACTCGCTGCGCAGCACGCAGAACTCGTTGCCCTCGGGATCCGCCAGCACGGCCCACCCGGTGCCGTCCGGGTTGCGGCGGTCCGCGACCAGGCTCGCGCCGAACCCGAGCAGCCGGGCGACCTCCTCGTCCCGGGTGCCCTCGGGCCGCAGGCACAGGTGGACCCGGTTCTTCACCGTCTTGGGCTCCGGCACCTGGTTGAAGTACAGGACCAGCCCGTCCGCCAGCACCACCTGGGTCTCGTGCGCCCCGGGCCGGTCCTCGGGGTCCTGCGGACGCCCCGTCACCCGCGCCCAGAAGCCCGCCAGTTCGTACGCGTCCGCACAGTCGATCGCCACGTTCTGCACCACAGAGACCATGCCGCGAGTCTTCCCCATCCCTGCGGGCGAATCGAGCACCCTTGCCCGACCTATCGAAATTCGATAGGTTTCCATCGTTGCTCGATGCAAGGATGGGTCATGGGAAAGCTGACAGTGCGCGCGCTGCGCGCCGTGCTCGTGGTGGTGCTCACCGGCACCGTGTTCGTCCAGGCCCTGATGGCCTACGTGCTGGTCGGCGGGAGCGATCCGGAGGACGGGACGATGCCGCTGACCGCGATGCGGGTGATCACGGTCCTGGGCCTCGGGACGGCCCAGGTCGCCCTGGTCTGCGTCTGGCGGCTGGTGACGATGGTGCGGCGCGGGACGGTGTTCTCGCACGCCGCCTTCCGCTACGTGAACGGCATCATCGGCGCGATCGTCGCGGCCGCGCTCCTCTGGTTCGCGGTCACGGCCGTGAACGCGCCCGGCCAGCGGGACGACCCGGGCGTCACCCTCGTCATGGGCGGCATCGGCGTGGCCGTTCTCGGGGTCGCGCTCATCGTGCTTCTGCTGCGGATGCTGCTCAGCCAGGCGGTCGCCCGCGACGTCGAGGCGGCGCAGCTGCGGGCCGAGCTGGACGAGGTGATCTGATGCCGATCGCCGTCGACATCGACGTGATGCTGGCCCGGCGGAAGATGTCCGTGGGCGAGCTCGCGGACCGGGTGGGCATCACGCCCGCCAACCTGGCGGTGCTCAAGAACGGCCGCGCCAAGGCGGTGCGCTTCGCCACCCTCGCCGCGCTCTGCGAGGTCCTCGACTGCCAGCCGGGAGACCTGCTGCGCTGGGAGCCCGAGGACGGCGCGCAGGAGCGGCGGGCGGCTCCCGAGCGCGTGGCGGGCGTCGAAGGGTGACCGGGCGTCCCGGCGCGCCGACCGGTCGTACGATCGTCGCCATGGCCTCCGCACTGATCCTCGTCGACCTGATGCCGCGCATCGTCGCCCTTCCCCTCGCCCCGCACTCCGGTGACGAAGTGCTGGCGCGCTGCCGGGAGTTGGCAGCGGCGTTCCGGGCGGACGGCCGGCCGGTGGTGCTGGTCCGGGTGGAGCGCCCGAACGTCGCCGAGCAGCCGCCGGGCAGCGGGTTCGCGGACGGCCTGGTGCAGGCCGGCGACATCGTGGTGGTCAAGCGCACCGTCGGCGCCTTCCACGCCACCGACCTGGACGAGCAGTTGCGCGGCGTCGGCGCGGACACCCTGGTGCTCGCCGGGCTGGTCACCACGATGGGCGTGGAGTCCACCGCGCGGGCCGCGGCGGACCACGGCTACCGGGTCGAGTTCGTGGCCGACGCGATGTCCGGACTCGCCGCCGACGAGCACGAGTTCGCCGTGGCGCGGACCTTCCCGCGTTTCGGCGAGGTGCGGACGACCGCCGACTACCTCCGCCCGGCGTAGCGCTCGCGGGGCTCCGGCGGCCCGCCGGGGCCCCGCGAGCGAGGGGGTCAGCCGACGGGGAGCGTCCACTGCTGGTTGGCGGTGGCGCCGCAGTCCCAGAGTTGGAGGCGGGTGCCGTTGGCGGAGCTCTGGCCGGTGGCGTCGAGGCAGCGGCCGGAGGCGGGGTTGAGCAGCGTGCCGTCGGCCCGTGGCTGCCAGCTCTGGGCAGCGGTGCCGTTGCAGTCGTAGAGCTGGGCCCGGGTGCCGTTGGCGGTGCCGGCGGCGGTGGGGTCCAGGCACTTGCCGAGGGCGCGCAGCGAGCCGTCGGCGGCGACCGTCCACTGCTGGGCGTTGCTGCCGTTGCAGTCGTAGAGCTGGACCGCGGCCCCGTTGGCGGTGCTCGCACCGGCCACGTCGACGCACTTGCCGCCGAGCCCGGTGAGCAGTCCGGCGTCGGCGGTGCCGGGCGGGCGGACGTTCGGGTTGTCGGCGTGGGTGAGGGTCTCCCAGGCGACGAACAGGTTGTTGCTGCCGTCGGGGCGGCTCTGCTCGGTGAGCGTCTGGGTGTTGGACATGGCGATGCCGTACCGGTTGTGCAGCGCGTTGAAGCCGGGTTCGGTGACGGGGCCGAGGCCGAGTTTCAGGGTGCCGCCGCAGAGCCAGGCCGGCGCGGCGGTGCCCAGCTGGTACTTGGCGTGGAAGCCGAGGGCCTGGCGCAGCCGCTCGCCGACCGCCGGGTACAGGTCCTGGCCCTGGATGGCCGCGGTCTCGGCGATGTGCGAGATGGCGGAGATGCCGTAGCCGGTGTGGGTGAAGTCGCGGCAGGTCTCCTGGGTCAGTCCGGTGACGAAGGTGGACTGGCCCTGCCAGTAGTCGACGATCTGCTGGCCGGTGGTCAGTCCGCTGCCGGGGACGGTCCTCGGCAGCGCCCCGTCGGAGGCGAGGTAGATGTAGGCGGGGACCCGGTTGAGGTAGCGCGCGATCGCCTTGTCGTACGAGGCCTTGTCGTCGAGGAAGATCGAGATGCCGACGGCGGCCTCGGTCATCGACAGCTCCCAGTTGCCGTTGGAATTGGAGCCGTTGATCACCTCCGGCAGGTAGACGGTGCGCAGCATGGTGGAGAACCGGGAGATGTCGGAGGCCGACCAGCCGCTGTAGCTGTACCGGATGATTTCGGCGGCCCGCGGCCACACCGAGCCGGCCCAGCCGGTCTGCAGCGGGGCGTTGCTGTTGGTGTGGTCGGTGATCGTGGCCGACCAGGCGTTCATCAGCTTGACGGCTTCGGCGGCGTACGCGGTGTTGCCGGTGACGTACCAGGCCAGCGCGTCGGTGTACGCGGCGATCGCGTCCTCGCGCTCGTCGGTGCACCCGTAGTTGGGGTTGGACACCGGCCCGCACTCGACCACCGGGCGGGGCTTGGGCGTGCGGGTGGTGGACGCATAGGGGCTCGCGAGCAGTTGCTGCCAGGCGGACGCCCAGGGCTGCGCCCCGGACTTCACCTGCGCTTTGACGTAGTCGAGTTGGGCCTTGCTGACCAGCACGCCGGGGTGGGTGAAGGCGGTCGGCGCGGCGGTGGCGGGGGCGGGCGCGGCGAGCAGCGCGGCGGCGGCGAGCGCGAGGGTGCCGAGCAGGCCGAGCACGCGTCGGCGGATCGCATGCGGGGGGCGCATGGCTGACTCCTGTGGGGGGACCGGGGGCGGAGGGCTCGGCCGAGCACCCAGGAGTCAACCGTCATCGCCGGTACACGGTCAAGATGCTGATAAGGAAAGCTTCCTAATGTCTCGTCAACTGCGGTGCGCACCGCCCGCACCGCTCACCCCCCGGCGCCCCGGCCCGGGTCCCGGATCTCGGCCAGCGACTCGGCCATCGCGGCCCGGGCGCGGGTGAACCAGTCGGCGAGGACGGCCACCTCCTCGGGGCCGTAGTCCGCGAACAGCTCGGCGAGGCGCCCGTAGAACGGGCCGTAGACGCCCAGGATCCGCTCCTGCGCACCCTCGGCCATCGCCACCCGCACCCGGCGGCGGTCCTCGGGGTCGGCCTCGCGGCGCGCGTAGCCGGCCTTCTCCAGGCGGTTGAGCACGCCGGTGACGGCGCCGGTGGTGAGCTGGGCGCGTTCGGCGAGGTCACCGGCGGCGAGGGCGTGCCCCGCCCGGGCGGCCTCGATGACGAAGCCCAAGCAGGTCAGGTCGGTGACGTTGAGTCCGAGCCTGGCGGCGATGTCCTGCTGCCCGAACTGGGCCAGCGCGATCATGCGGTCCATGGCCTGCATGGCCTGCTCGGACGTCGCCTCTGGGCGCGGCTTGCCCTTCACCCGATATCTCCTTAGCATCTAAGTTACTTAGCTCGTGAGATAAGTCGACCGCTCGAACGTCCACCGTCCCGGTCCGACCTGTCCCGCATCCGCCCATCACACCAAATGAGAAGACATGAGCGCACACGGCGACCACGACATGGGCCACACCGTCGCGGGTTGGACGGGCTCCGCCCTCGGCATCCTCGCCGCCCTCACCGCGGGTCTCGGCCTGATCCTCGCCTCCACCGCCGTCCTGCTCGCCGGCCTCGCCCTCGCCCCGACCGCCGCCCTCGTCACCTGGCTCCTCCACCTCACCGGCTGGGGCAAGCCCACCGGCCCCCGCCCGCCGCACCTGCGCCCCTGGCGCACCCGCGACCGCACCCCCCACCCCCAATGCCTCGGCTGCCGCCTCGCCCGCCCGCTGCACCGCCCGGCCCCCGCCCGCGACGTCCTGCTCGCTCCGGCCGCCGACTGACCGGAGCGACCCGACGGGCCCGGACCGTGCAGCGGGTGGAAGCGGCGAGGGCCGCCCGCGCGTGCGGGCGGCCCTCCTCCGGGACGGTGACGGGGCGTCAGCTGTCGAAGCCGAGGCCGAGCCTGTCCATGGTCTTCAGCCAGAGGTTGCGGCGGCCGGCGTTGCGGTCGGCGCGGTCCAGCGACCACTTGGTGATGCCGATGCCGGCCCAGCGGACGGGCTCGGGCGGGAACGGCAGCGGCTTGCGCCGGACCATCTCCAGCGCGGTGCGCTCGGTCGGCTTCCCGGCGAGCAGGTCGAGCATCACCTCGGCGCCGAAGCGGGTCGCGCCGACGCCGAGTCCGGTGTAGCCCGCGGCGAGGGCGACCTTGCCGCTGTACGCGGTGTCGAAGAAGGCGGAGAACCGGGTGCAGGTGTCGATGGCGCCGCCCCAGGCGTGGGTGAAGCGCAGGCCGTCCAGCTGCGGGAAGGTCTGGAAGAAGTGCCGGGCCAGGGTCTGGTAGGTCTGCGGCCGGTGGTCGTACTCGGAGCGGACCTTGGCCCCGTAGTGGTAGATGGCGTCGTAGCCGCCCCACAGGATCCGGTTGTCGGCGGAGATCCGGTAGTAGTGGAACTGGTTGGCGCTGTCGCCGATGCCCTGCCGGCCCTGCCAGCCGACGGAGGCGAGCTGGGCGTCCGTCAGGGGCTCGGTCATCAGCGCGTAGTCGTAGACCGGCACCGTGTAGGGGCGGATCCGCTTGACCAGCGAGGGGAACACGTTGGTGCCGAGCGCGACCTGCCTGGCGTGCACCCGGCCGTAGGGGGTGCGCACGGCCATGCCGTTGCCGGACTCGGCGATGTCGAGGGCCTTGGTGTGCTCGTACACGCGCACGCCGAGGCGCTCGCAGGCCCGCTTGAGGCCCCAGGCGAGCTTGGCGGGGTGGACCATCGCCACCCCGTCCTTGTCCCAGAGCGCGCCGAGGTAGGTCGGCGAGTCGACCTGGGCGCGCACGGCGTCGGCGTCGAGGAACTCGTAGTCGCCGTACTGCCGGGCGATCTCGTGGAACTCGGCGAGCTCCTCGACCTGGTGGGGCTCGGTGGCGACGTCGAGTTCGCCGGTGCGCTCCCAGTCGCAGTCGATGCCGTGGGCGGTGACGGCGTCCTCGATGGACTGGAGGTTGCGGGCGCCGAGCTGTTCGAGCGCGGCCATCTCGTCGGGCCAGCGCTCCAGGCCGTTGCCGAGTCCGTGGGTGAGGCTGGCGGCGCAGAAGCCGCCGTTGCGGCCCGACGCGGCCCAGCCGGTCTCCTGGGCCTCGATCAGGACGACGTCGCGCCCGGGGTCGCGCTCCTTGGCGATCAGCGCCGTCCACAGGCCGCTGTAACCGCCGCCGACCACCAGCAGGTCGCAGCGGACGTCTCCGGTGAGGGCCGAGTTGGCCTCCGGCCGTCCGGGGTCCTCCAGCCAGAACGGGGTGGGCTTGGCATCCCGCAGGGCGTGTACGGGGTCCATGTTCTCGGTTCCTTGCCTAGGGAGTCGGCCCGGCCGTGAGGGCGGCCGGGCCGTCGGGTACTTCGGGGGTTACCGGTCCGCGTCCGGGTCGGGCCCGAGGTCGATCGCGTAGACCTTGCGGAGCGTCTCGTGCACGGTCCAGGTGGTGCGGTCGCCCTCGCGGAGCACCGCCAGGTCGCCGGGGCCGACCTCCAGCACGGTGCCGTCGTCGAAGGCGACGGTGGCCCGGCCGCTGAGCACGACGAACATCTCGTCGGCCTCGGTGTCGGTGACCACCCCGGGGGTGATCTGCCAGATCCCGCGCAGCCGGCGGCCGTCGGCGGACTCCCAGACCACCTTGCCGGTGACCTCGGGGGCGCCGGAGACGATCTGCTCGGGGTCGAGCGGCTCGGGCTCCAGCTCGGCGTCCGGGACGTGCAGGGCGAAGCTGTTGATCATGCCTCGACGCTATCCGCTCCGGCGCCCGCGGCGGCCCTGTCACTGTGTGCCGAGTCCGCGTCGCGGCCTGACACCTCGTAGACGGCGGCGTCGGCCGACCGGGCCTCGCTCAGCGCCCGGTCCGCGGCGGCGGAGGCGCGGGCGGCCTTGCGGGTGGCCAGCAGCGGGTAGAGCAGCAGCGAGATGCCCACCACGACGAGGCAGTACAGGACGGCCTTGGTGCCTTCCTCGCGGTACTGCTCGATGGCGGCCCAGGCGCTGACGGAGGTCAGGCAGACGGTGATCGCGGTGATGCTCCACCAGCCGCCGGGGATCCTGTAGGGCCGCTCCAGGTGCGGTTCGCGGATGCGCAGCGCGATCAGCGCGGCGACCTCCAACAGGATGCCGAGGTTGGTGAGGAACACGTCGTAGATCACCAGGGTCTCGAACTTCGAGAAGCAGAACAGCGCGTAGACGACGGAGGATCCGATGATCGAGGCGATCGGCATCCGGTAGCGCCGGGACTCCTTGGACACCCAGCCGGGCAGGTAGCCGTCGCGGGAGAGCGAGGAGGGCAGCCGGGAGTAGGAGGCGAGCAGCGCGGAGAACATCGCGACGGAGGCGAACAGGCCGCCGATGGTGACGGTGTACTGCAGCCAGGGGCCCGCGAGTTCGCCGGCGATGTCCGAGAACGAGCCGTCGTCCCAGGTCTTCCAGCCGGCGTCGCCGTTCGCGCCGACGGCCAGCGAGGCCAGCGAGGGCAGCAGGTAGCCGACGATGATCAGCAGCACGGACCAGAACAGCGCGCGCGGCAGGTGCTTCTTCGGGTTCTCCATCTCACCGGCGACGGTGGAGACCGAGTCCCAGCCCGAGTAGTTCCACATCACGATGAACAGGCCCGCGCCGAAGGCGTTCCAGCCGGACTGCCCCTGTTCGGCGGTCATCGAGGAGATCGGGTTGATGCCGTCGGCGAGCAGGTGGTAGGCGCCCACCGCGGTGAGGATCAGCATCGGGGTGAGGCAGATGGCGGCGAACGCCACCGAGGACTCGCCGACCCAGCCGGCGCCCATCAGGTTGAGCAGGGTGAAGACCAGGATCACCGCGACCCGGATCAGCCAGTTCAGGTCGACCTGCAGGCCGACCACCTCGAACAGCACGTGCTTGCCGGGCGCGACCGCGCCGACCAGGCTCTCCAGGTACGAGGTGAACATGACGGGGTACAGCGCCATGTCGACGAAGCTGCAGACCCACTGCAGCAGGCCCTGCTGGAACGCCCAGAACCGGCCCAGGCCGCGCTTGACCCAGTGGTAGTAGCCGCCCTCGACGGGGATCGCGGTGCCCAGCTCGGCGCAGACCAGGGCGTGCGGCACGCTGTAGATCAGCGGGGCGACCACGATCAGCAGGATGCCCATGCCGGGCCCGGAGGTGGAGAACAGCGGCTCGATGCCGTAGGCGCCGCCGGAGACGCTGAAGAAGATCAGCGCGACCAGCGGAACCAGGCTCACGCGCTTGGGCGTCGCCCACCGGCTCTCCGGCGGGGCCACGGGGATGGCGGTCATTTTCACCTTGGCAATCGGATCTCGGAACGGATGTGCGAGGCACGAGTCTCGTCGCCTGGCTGACCTGGGACAATCTTCCAAGCTGTCAGACGTCTTGTTGCGCCTCTGACACACTGGCCCCCGCCGCGCCGGATCCTTCGCGGTCTCCGCCCACGGACCACCTCCCGGACGCGGAACGGGCGCGGAACGGACACGAAACGGACCCGAACGGGCCGCGAACGGTTCCTGAGCAGGCGTCAGGCCGTGGTCGCGAAACCGCCCGCGCCTCCCACACCGCCGCGCCCCGCGCGGGTACCGTTCAGCGGGTCATGCCCACCATCACCGACCAGCCGGACGGCGGCCGCCCGCGTCCGGTCCTCAGCACCCTCGTCCGCTACTCGCCCTTCCTGCTGATCGGCCTGTCCGCCGGCGCGGACGCGGAGACCCCGGCCGGGCAGCGCTACGACCGCTTCGTGGTCGCCGCGCCCGCCCTCGCCGCCGCCACCTGGGGCGCGCTGGGGACGCTGGTGATCGGCGCCCTCGCGGTGATCGCGGAGGTGGCCCTGGCCCTGCACCGGGACGGCCGGATCGGCGCGGCCGGCGCCTCGGTGATCGCGGCCACCGTCACCGTCACCTGCGCCGCCGCGTACACCGCCGGGATGCGGGTGCGCCGCGAACGCGACCTGGCACTGGTCCGCTCGGTCGCGCGCACCGCGCAGCAGGTGGTGCTGCGCCCGCTCCCGGACCGGATCAACGGCGTCGACCTGGCCCTCTACTACAGCGCGGCCGCCGAACAGGCCCAGATCGGCGGCGACCTGTACGAGGCCGTCCGCACCCCCCACGGCGTCCGGATCATCCTCGGCGACGTGCAGGGCAAGGGCCTGCCCGCCGTCGAGATGGCCGCCGCGCTGCTCGGCACCTTCCGCGAGGCCGCCTACGACTCCCCCGACCTGCCGTCCCTGGCCAGCCGCCTGGAGACCGGCCTGCAGCGGTACGCCGAACGCGCCTCCTCGACGGACGCCTCGGAGCGCTTCGCCACCGCCGTCCTGCTGGAGATCCCCGCCGACCGGCCCGAGGCCCACCTGCTCAACTGCGGCCACCCGCCGCCCGTGCTGATCCGGTCCGACGGCGTCCGCCTGCTCGAACCCGCCTCGCCGCTGCCCCCGCTCAACCTCTCCGCCCTCGTCGCCTCCGACTACCACGCCCAGACCGTCCCCTTCGGCCCCGGCGACCGCGTCCTGCTCTACACCGACGGCGTCAGCGAGAGCCGCGACCGCCACGGCGAGTTCTACCCCCTCCCCGCCCGCCTCGCGGCCTGGACGGCCACCCCCTCCCCCACTCTCCTCGACAACCTCCGCCGCGACCTCCACCACTACGCCGGCGGCCCCGCCGACGACGACGTGGCCGCCCTCCTCGCCACCCGCCGCACCGACCCCTGACCCCCGTCGACTCCGCGCTCGGGCGTCGCCCGGCGGCGAGGCCCCGGCGGATGCCGTTCACACCGCCGGAGGTTCTCCCGGTCCCCGGCACTGACACCACCGTTGACCGGACGGTAACCTCTGGGGCCGTGCCGATGACGAAGGAGCCGCCGGTGTCCGAGGACCGTCCCATGCCGCCCCGGATCGCCGTGTTCGGCGCGGGCAGCATCGGCTGCCGCCTCGGCGGCGCGCTCGCCGCGAACGCCGACGTCACGCTGGTCGGCCGCCCGGCCGCGATGGCCGAACTCGACCGCGAGGGGCTGACCGTGACCGGCCCGGGCGACCGCCGCCTGCACGCCCGGCCGCGGACCGCCGTCGAGCCGTCGGCCGTGGCGGGCGCGGACTTCGTCCTGGTGACCGTCAAGTCGACCGGCACCGCCGCGGCGGCCGAGGCGCTCGCCCCGCACCTCTCCGCGCACACGGTGGTGCTGAGTTTCCAGAACGGCCTGCACAACGCGCAGCTGCTCCGCGACGCGCTGCCGGGCCGCCCGGTGCTGGCGGGCATGGTGCCCTACAACGTGGTGCGCACCGGTCCGGCGTCGTTCCACCAGGGCACCGACGGCCGGCTGATGCTGGAGCGGGCGGAGGCGGCGCAGCCGTTCGTGGCGGTGGCGCGGGCGGCGGGGCTGCCGGTCGAGCTGCGCGAGGACATGCCGCAGGTGCAGGCGGCGAAGCTGTTGATGAATCTGAACAACGCGGTCAACGCGCTCTCGGGGCTGCCGCTGCGCGAGCAGCTGGGCAGCCGCCCGTACCGGCTGGTGCTGGCCCGCTGCCAGCGCGAGGCGCTCGCGGTGTTCCGCGCGGCCGGCATCGGCCCGGCCCGGCTCGGCCCGGTGCCGGCGGCGCTGATGCCGGCCGTGCTGGGGTTGCCGGACGCGGTGTTCCGGCGGGCGGCGGCGGCGAGCCTGCGGGTGGACGCGCAGGCCCGTTCCTCGATGTGGGAGGACCTGCAGCGCGGCCGGCCGACGGAGATCGACGAGTTGCAGGGCGAGGTGCTCGCCCTGGCGGCCCGCCACCGCCTGCCGGCTCCGGCCAACCGCCGGCTGCACGCCCTGGTGCGGGCCGCCGAGTCGACGCCGGACGCGCCCCCGTGGGCGGGCCCGGCGCTGCTCGCCGCGCTCGACGACGTGGAGCCGCGGTAGCGGGGCCGGCCTCAGCCCTGCTGGTGGGTGTGGTTGTTGACGACCTGGTTGGTGCCGATCTGCAGGGTGATCCCGTGCCGGCCGCCGCTGATCTCGTTGTGGACGGTGGTCACCTGGACCCGGGGGTCGGCCGCCAGCCCGATCGTGTCGAGCAGGGACCGCAGTTCGGCGACCGCGTCGGGGTGGTCGGCGAGGACGAGCAGCAGGCGCTGCTCCCAGTCGCGTTCGACGCGCTCGCGCCGTTCGGGCCAACCGTGCTCGTCGGCGTCCAGCAGTTCGGCGATGTCGACTTCGAGGCGGGCGGCTTCGACCCGGCCTTCGCGGCCGCGGGTGAGCAGGCGGCCGACCCGGTCCCTGACCTGGTGCCACACGTCGGTGGCGACGGCGCCCGCCATCGCGGACGCCCCTGCGGCGGCCAGTTCGGCCAGTTCGGTGCCCACCATCGCCGTTCCCCCCTCGTCGGTTTCGGGTACTCGTACCCTAGTGACCCGTGCCCGCGCCGTGCCCGGGTTTCCCCTTCCAGCCCCCGTCCGGGAGGACCGGCCAGGCCAGACCCCTTTCTCCACCACGGGAGCTGACGGACCGCCATGACCTCGCCCTGGAGCACCCACACCGTCGAACTGCTGCCCGACACGGTCCGCAAGCGCTTCCGTCCGGAGGCCAACGGCGACCCGGCCCGCGAGTGGCGGGCGCTGACCCTGCTCGACCGGTTCGCGCCCGGCCTCGCCCCGCGCCCGATCAGCTCGGACGGCGGCGTGATCACCATGTCCCGGCTGCCGGGCGGCCCGCTCCGCGGCGCCGCGCTGACGCCCGGTCAACTGGACGCCCTCGCGGCAGCCGTGGATCGGCTGCTGCGCGCCGTGCCGGCGGACGTCGCGGCCCGGCTGCCCCGCCGGCGCTGGGACGTGGCGCACACCGTCGCGGCGATCCGCGCCCGGACCCGCTCCGCCGCGCCGCCCGAGGAGCCGGCGGTGCGGCGGGCGCTGGCGGAGGGCATGCGCTGGCTGGCGAAGTCCGAGCCGGACCTGCGCGGATCGGGGCTGGCGGCCACGCCGGTGCTCGGGCAGGCGGACGGCAACCTCGCGAACTTCCTCTGGGACGGCTCGGCGGTGCGGGTGGTGGACTTCGAGGACTCGGGGCGCAGCGACCGCCCGTACGAGTTGGCGGAGCTGGTGGAGCACGTGTCGGCGTGGGTGGATCCGGGGGCGGTGCTGGACCATGCCGGGTTCGTGGCGAGGTTCGAGCTGTCCTCGGCGGAGGCGCGGCGGTTGCTGATGTGCCGTCGGCTGTTCGCGCTGCTGTGGCTGGTGTTCCTCACCGGCGACCCGGGGACGGAGCGCGGCCATCCGCCGGGCACCGCGTCCCGGCAGGCCGGGCGGCTGCGGGCGCTGCTGGCCTGAGGCGCGGTCAGTCGGCGACGAGGGTCCGGCCGACCACGGTGGTGCTCCGCCGGATCGTCATGCCGAGTTTCAGGTACAGGTCGAGGGCGCCCGTCCCGGAGTGCGTCCACAGCGTGCCGCTGCGCAGGCCGGCCAGGTGGCAGGCGCGGAAGCTGTACTGGAGCAGGTGGCGGGCGATGCCGCGGTGGCGGTGGTCGTGGTGGACGGCGAGGGTCTCGACGTAGCCGTCGGGGCTGCCGGGGAGTTCCAGGGCGAGGGCGGCGCCGACGGGGCGGCCGTCGACCAGGGCGACCGGGGAGCGTTCGGGGGCGAAGGTGGAGCGGTGCAGGTGGAAGCCGGCCCACTCCTCGAAGGGCCGGCGGCGCTCGCTCCAGCTGCCGAACGCCTCCTCGGTGAGCCGGTGGACGGCCTGTTCCTCGGCCGCGTCGCCGACGCGGATCGGGCGGACGGTGACGCCCGCGGGCGGCGGCGGGAGTTCCGCGCCGTCGAGCGGGATCTCCAGCAGCCAGTTGGTGGCCCGGGGGCGGTAGCCGTGCCGGTGCAGCAGCGCGGTGGCGGCGGGGTTGCGGTCGTCCACGGTCTGGGTGAGGACGGTGTCGCCGCGTTCCAGGGCCCGGCGTTCGGTCCACTCCAGCAGCGCGGCGCCGAGGCCGCGGCCCCGGTGGGCGGGGTGGACGGCGACGGCGGTGCGGCGGTCGGTCCAGGCCCAGGCGGCGAGCGAGCCGTCGGGGGCGTGGATCAGCACCACGTCGGCGGCGGGGTCGAGTCCGGTCCTGGCCAGGACGGTGGCGAGCGCGTCGGGGTCGGCGGTGGCGGCGTCGTCCAGGGCCCGCCGGCAGGCGCCGGCGAGGGCGTGGATCCGGGCCCGGTCGGCGGCGGGATCGATCGGGTGCGCGGTGTAGCCGTCGGGAAGCCGGACCTCGGCCATGCGGTGTCTCCCCCTCGGAGCTTCGGGTTCGCGTCGGTGACGGGTCGTCAGGCGGCGCCCGGTGCGGCGCCTCGGTGCAGTTGTCGGTCGGTGGTCAGTCGGTGGCGCGCAGCAGCGCGGGCAGCCGGCGCATGTCGTCGAACAGCACGGCGTCCGCGCCGAGCTCGCCGAGCAGCGCGCCGGTGGGGCCGCCGGTGTAGCCGAAGCAGCGCATGCCGGCGGCGCGCCCGGCGCGGACGCCGTTGGGGCTGTCCTCGACGACGGCGCAGACCTCGGGGGCGTAGCCCGTCCGGGCGGCGGCGTGCAGGAAGACGTCGGGGAACGGCTTGCCCCGGGCCACCTCGCTCGCGCTGAAGATCCGTCCGGCGAACTGCTCGTACAGGCCGGTGCGGCCGAGGGTGTGCCGCATCTTCTGGTGGCTGCCGCTGGAGGCGACGCAGTAGGGCAGGCCGAGCTCGGCCAGTGCCTCCACGATGCCGTCGACGGGGGTGAGTTCGGCGTCCACCAGTTCGTGGTGCCGCTGTTCGAACCGGCGCTCCCATTCGGCGGCGGCCTCGGCGCCGAGCCGGTCGCCGATCTGCTGCCAGATCGCGGCGTGGGTGCGGCCGATGAACCGTTCGACCACCTCGGCGACGGTGAGCGGCCAACCGAGCTCGGAACCGATCTCCACCTGCAGGCGGACGGCGATCCTCTCGCTGTCGACGAGGACGCCGTCACAGTCGAAAATCACCAGTTCGACGGGCTTGTGAGGGTCGGTCATCCCGGCAGCATAGGTGCGTCGGACGCGAACCGCCGCCACGATCAGCCCAAGGTGAGCCAGGTCACACCGGCCCGGTCGACGGCGGCGCGTTCGGCGGCGGTGAGCGGCGCGCGGCCGGTGGCCCGGCGCAGGAAGCCGGGCCGGTCCCAGCCGAGCCCGGCCCGCACCGACGCCCCGTCACCGTGCCCCAGCAGCAGCTCCTCCAGCAGGTCGGCGGCCTGCCCGGTGAGCCAGGGCGCGCGCTCCAGGGCGTCGGCCAGGTCGAGTCCGTGCACGGCGAGTTCGACCACCCGGGTGGTGAGGAAGTCGGTCAGCAGCATCGGGTCGCCGTGCCGGGTGCGCACCACCCGGCCCGGCGGCTCGGCCCGGCAGCGCAGGTCGACCTGCTGCCAGGTGCGGCCGAAGTCGGCGAGCAGCGCGGGGCCGTCGGTGAGGTCGGCGGCATGGTCGCGGGCGAGCGCGATCCGGGCGCCGTTGGTCGCGGCGTCGAACCGCTCGTCCGCCCGGTAGTAGCCCGCGGCGCTCACCTCGGCCCGCTCCGGCTCGGGCGCGTCCAGCATCCCGGGCACCCGCCCGACCGCCACCCGCACGTGCGCCAGCAACTCGCCCACCGTCCACGGCGCGCACCGCGTCGCCCGCCCCCACTCCGCCGCCGCGACCCCCGCCAGTCCGGCCTGCAGCGCCGCCGACTCGGCCGCGAACGCCCGCTCCACCTGCTCCTTGTCCATCCCCGCACCCTAGACCCTCCCCTCGTGCCGCTCTCCGGCCCGAGGGGGCTGACGGTGCGGGGGCCGGCCGTCGTGCGCGGAGCTGGCGGACCGTCGGCCTCGGCTCCGCGCCGGCGGTCCGAACGGTCCCGGTGGCGCTACGGCGTGACGTAGCGCCACATGTCGCGCGGCTGCCCGGCCACCTCCTGGTGGGCGGGCAGCAGGTCCCGCCGCCGGTAGCCGGCCCGTTCGGCGGTGCGCATCGACCCGGTGTTCCACGGCTCCACGGACAACTCCAGCCGGGGAATCGCGAGTTGCTCCAGCGCCCAGCGGGTGACGGCCCGCAGCCCGACAGCCGCCGCGCCCCGTCCCCGCGCCGATCCCGCCACCCAGTAGCCGGTGGTCGCCCAGCCGCGCAACGGCAGGTCCCCCACCCACAGGCCGACGTTGCCGACCGCCCGGCCGTCCGGGTCCACGATCACGAACGGGTACCCGGTGCCGATCTCGGTCCGCCGCCGCTGCCGCTCGACGAACGCCGCGGCCTCCGCCTCGGTGTACGGTGCGGGCACGGTGGTGATCAGCGGAATGTACGGGTCCTGCGCGGCCTCCCGCAGCAGCCCGGTGTCCGCCGCGGTCCAGCCGCGCAGCCGAAAACCCCGCTCCCCCGCCAGCTCCGGCATCTCCCTCGGCAGTTCCATGCCGCCATTCTCCCCGGTCGAGCCGCCGGGCGGCGCCGCTCCGTACACTGCGCCGGTGAATCTCGACGATCTTGACTGGCAGGTCCGGCACTACGGCGGTGTCTCGCCCCGGGTGGTGAACGCCCTGCTCCGGCACGGGTACGTCGAGGAGTTGGCCCGCGCGGCGGTGCACCGGCCCGACTGGTTCTGCGCCCGGGCCGCTGCCGAACAACTCGGTGCGGTCGGCGGCTCCGAGCGTGCCTGGGCCGTTCTGGAGCCCTTCGTCCGGGCGGGCTGGGCGCCTGCTCTTGAGCCCGCCGTCGATGCGCTCGTCGCTTGCGGCCGCAGCTGCGAGGCGCTGGGCCTGACCGCGCCGGACGGCACCGCGGACGGCGACCGGGCGCACGCCCGCGCGCTGCTGCGGGCCGGGCGGCCCGACGAGGCGTTCGAGCTGCTCTCCCCGCACCTCGCGGCGGGCCGGCTGCTGCCCGCACTGGCCGAGCTGACGGCCGGTCAGGGCCTGGACGAGCGGGTGCTGGCCGTGCTGGCGCCGCTCGCCGAGGAGTTCCGCCGCACCGGGGGCGGCTCCCGGCACGGCTGGCGGGTGCTCGTGGTGCAGGCCGAGGTGCTGGAGCGGGCGGGCCGTGCCGAGGAGGCGATCGCCCGGCTCGGCGCGGACGTGGCCGCCCGCCGCCACGGCCCCGAGAACACCGCCACCCGGTACGCCGAACTGCTGGCCCGGCACGGCCGGCTCGACGAACTGCACCGCCTCGCCACCGGGCCCGGCCGGTTCGCCGCCCTGGAGGTCCACGTCCGGGCGCTGGTGGCGGCGGGCCGGGCCGCCGAGGCGGAGGCGCTGCTCCGGGCGGGCGTCGACTCCGGCCGCCACCTCCCGCTCCACCGCGGCCTGCTGATGGACCTGTTGGCCCGGCAGGGCCGTCCGGCGGAGGCGGTGGCGGTGGCCGCCTGCACCTTCGAGTCCGCGGGCGACAACCTGCTGCAGGACGCCGTGCTGCTGCTGGCCGAACTCGGCCACCAGGAGTGGGCGCTGCGGCTGCTGGCGGAGCGCAGCCCGGAGTTCGCCGCCGAGAACGCGCACTGGATGCCGTCCAACCGCTGGTGGCTGCTGGGCGAACTCGGCCGGGGCCGCGAGGCCCTCGCCGAGGTCGGGACCGCCGACCTCGACCCCGTCGAACGGGCCTGCACCGTGGTCGCCCTGCTCACCGCGGACGACCGGTTCGAGGAGGCGATCGCGCTGATCCCGTCCTGCACCGACCGGACGGCGGAGGCCGCCGGGACGGTCGCCGTCCGGCTGATCGAGCGCGGCCGCCCCGTCGAGGCGCTGGCCCTGATCCCGGATCTCACCGCCCAGCGCGCCGAGTCGGACCGCCGGTGGGCGGCCTGGCGCGGCTCGGACGCACTCTGAACCGTGCTTCTCCGTCCGGCAATTGACGATCCGTCAGCGCGGGAACGGCGACCGGCCGGACCGACGCCGCCGGCCGCGGCCGACCCGGCGGTTCACCGTGGCCACACCTCCCGCTCGACGTGCCGGCCCGCTACCGGCGGGCGATGCCCGGCGGGGCCGAGTCCCGCGGCCCGACGGCCCGTCAGCCTGCCGCGGCGGCCCGCGGGCGTTCGACCGGTTCGCCGACCCGTCCGGTGGCGGGGTCGACGGTGAACTCCTGCTCCTTCTTGTCGCGGAGCACCAGGAACCGGTCGGGGCCGGTCCACCTGACGCCCACGTAGTAGCCGCCGGCGCTGCCGTCGTAGCCCGCCCATCGGCCGATCGCCCAGTGGCGGGCGGACCAGCCGCTGCCGGTGACCGGTTCCAGCTCGTAGTCGGGGTCGATGCCACCGACCGGGGTCTCGGTCAGCGCCAGCCCCGGATCACCGGGCGCGGCGAGCTGCGTCCGCTCGGCCGGCGGACCGCCGTAGGAGCCGAGGACGCCCAGCACGGCCAACGCGCACAACCCCACGGCGCCGACCAGCCCGACCCGGACCCCGGCCCCGTAGCTGCCGCGCCCGGTCGGGATTTCCGGCCCGATGTACAGCGATGCCAGCAGCAGCACGAACGCGACGGTGCTCAGCAGGACCGGGCGGTCGAGCCAGTCCCGGACCAGCACCCGCCCGCCGTCGGCGGCAGCCGCCCGGCCCGGTACGCACAGCAGCAGCACCGCGGCGGCAGTTCCCCGGATCCACCAGGCGATCCGCCTGCGCCACGCCTCCGTCATCCCGGCCCCCCGGTCCGGCGATCGAGGGGACGAACTGTACTACGGGGCCCGGGCCTTCCCGGACGGAGCGGCTCAGGCGGCGCGGGCGGCCGACGGGAGGCGGCGCAGCTTGCGGTCGAAGGCGGTGAGCAGCAGGAACAGGACGGCCGCGGTCAGCATGATCCAGGCCAGGTGGTGCATGCCGCCGGTGCCGGCCTGCGGGCCGTAGGAGGCGGCGGTGGCGGCGGAGGCGATCATCGAGCCGAGGTAGGCGAAGGTGCGCAGCAGTCCGGCGGAGGAGCCGGTGCGGGCCGGGTCGGACTGGCGGAACACCGAGTTCTGCAGGGCCAGGCCGTTCGCGCCCTGCGGGATGCCGAACACCACGGCCAGCACCAGCAGCGCCCACAGCGGGCTGTGCACGCCGAGGGCCAGCATCAGCGCGCAGGCCGCGATCTGGCCGGCCGCGCCGAGCAGCAGCATGCCGCGGACGCCGCCGCGGCGCCCGAGCAGGACCGACACGCCGATCCCGACCAGGAAGGTCGGGGCCTGCACCAGCCCGGCCTGAAGGGGCGTCAGGCCGAAGCCCTCCTCGGTCCACTGCGCGAAGCCGTACAGGAAGGCGTAGGAGACGACGTAGGCGGCGAGCGCCCGGGCGTAGGTGGCGAGCAGCGGGGTGTTGCCGCCGAGCACCTTGAGGTCGATGAACGGTTCGGCGGCGCGCCGCTCGCGGACGGTGAAGCCGACGGCGGCGGCGAGCGTGAGCACCGGGAGGTACCAGGCGCCCGGGTGCGGGTTCATCAGGAACAGCAGCAGCGAGAGCAGCAGGGCCGCGAACAGCGCCATCCCGGGCAGGTCGATCCGCCGCACCAGGCTGCCCCGGTCGCCCCGCTCGCCCGCCGGCGCGGCCTGCCGGGGCAGCCGCAGCGCGCCGAGGGTGACGGCGAGCACCGAGAGCGGGATGTTCAGCGCGAAGGTGGCCCGCCAACCGCCGAGGCCGGTGAGCAGGCCGCCGAGCAGCGGGCCGATCACGGCGACGGTCTGGTTGGCGACGGCCAGCAGGGTGAGCACCCCCGCGGGGCTGTCCTGTCCGGTGCGCCGGGCCTCGGCGCGCAGCAGGGCCATCGCGGCGGGGTAGCCGGCGCAGGTACCGAGGCCGAGGACGACGCGGGCGGCGATCAGCGTCCCGAGGTCGGGGGCGAGGGTGCCGACCACGCCGGCCACGCCCACCAGTGCGGTGCTGGCGAGGAACAGCCGGCGCGGCCCGAACAGGTCGATCAGCCGGCCCACCACGGGCTGCCCGAGCGCGGTGGCCAGGTACAGCGCTGAGACCAGCCAGGCGGTCTGCGCGGGCGAGGCGCCCAGCGCGGCGCCGATCGGCACCAGCGCGACGGCGATGACGGTGGAGTTGATCGGGTTGAGGACGGAGCCCAGCACCATCGGCGGCACCAGCCGCCGGTCGAGGGCGGGTGCTGCGGTCTGCGCGCCGGGGACGGCGGCTGCGGTCGTTCGGTCGGTCATGGTGCGTCTGCCGGTCGTTCGTAGGTGGGTCCGCGGTCGCTCGGGGGCGAGTCGATCGCGCCGGTCACTCGTGCACGAGGCGCTCCAGCACGGCCATCGCCGCGATCACGGTCTGCCGTTCCTCCTCGGTGCACTTCTGCTGCAGTTCGGCGGCCAGCCACTCGCCGCGGGCCCGCCGCCCCTCCTCGGCCCGCCGCCGCCCCTCGGCCGTCAGCACGATGAGCAGCCGCCGCCCGTCCTCGGGGTCGCGCCGCCGCTCGACCAGCCCTTCACCGGCCAGCGTCGCGATGGTGGTCGCCATCGACTGGTGCCGCATCCCCTCCGCCACCGCCAGGTCACTGGTGGTCAGCCCCTGGTCGCCGCTGTCCAACAGCCGCCCCACGGCCGACGCCTGAGTCAGCGTGAAGTCCCCCGTCCCGGCCGCCGCCCGGATCCGCCGCCGCAGCTTCCCGATCACCGACCGCACCTGCTGCGAGGCACGCACCGCGGACGGCGCCGGTTCGCGATCTCTGCTCATGCCCCCACCCTAGGTTCCCCGCCGCCGAATGTACAGTTTCCCTGTACATCTCGTACTTCCGCGGTCCGGCGCCAGCCGCTACTGTCCGAGCCACGGATCCGGATCTTGCCCCCGAGGGCCGACCGTCACGCGCCGAGTTCGAGCAGCTCCGCACGCTCATGCGCGACCAGCGGGAGAACTGGGAGGTAAGCCCAACGGCTCCTGCTACGTGATGCTCCAGTCCAGCCGGAGCCCGTAGTCGGCCAGCCAGGCGTGCAGCGCGACGCGGTCGGCGCGGACCAGCGAGCCACCGGTGAAGCGGGGGTCCGAGGTGAGTTCGGCGACCGTGTCGGCCGGAGGGACGAACGTTTCTGCAGCTTCGGCGGTGTCGAATTCGGCCTCCGCCAGCACGAGTCCGCGCAGCGGGCCCTCGAAGACGTCGACGCCGAACGGGGCGACGCTCAGCCGGGTCTTCACCAGCTCCGGCCCCGGCAGGGTGGCCAGCAGCAGGCCGTACTCGGCACCCGACAGGTACAGATTGGTGATCAGGCCCTGCGCCGCGCCGGGCTCGCCCGGCGGGGCGGGGATCTTCTGGGTGAGCTTGTAGGTGCACTCTCCGGTGTCGAGCCGCTCCATCCGCCGCAGCCGCAGCCGGGTGCCGCTCACGTACCGGTCGGTGATCCGACGGGCGACGGTGACCGCGGCGGGCTCGGGCGCGCGGGCCAGCAGGAAGCGCCGCTCCCGCTCGACCCGCGCGTACTTGCCGGGCTCCGGCCCCGCGTACGCCCCTTCGACCGACTCCCCCGGGTGTTCCCCCATGACGTGGTTCTCCCTTGCGCTGTCCCCCGTGGCCGCGCCGCGCCGCCCGTGGCGGCGACCCGCGCGGACTCCCCGTCGGCCGCCCGCACGGGACCCCCGTCGCGGTGTCGGGCGGCTGCCTTCCACAGTAGTGCGCGAACCGCCCCCGTACGGTTCGCACGCCCGGATCTCCCGCAGGTTCGGGCTTCCGCGCTAACCGCCCAGTGACGGGAACAGGTCGAGGAACGGTTGGGTGGTGACGGACATGCCGCGGCCGAACGGGTCGTCGAAGTCCCAGATCAGGAACAGCAGGAACCCGATCAGGGCGCTGAACGTGCCGGCCAGGATCAGTTCGCGCGGCGAGCGGCGGATCTGCAGCGCGAACATCATCCCGATGGTGACCACCGCGCCGATCGTCAGGCCGAACCAGACCACGCCCGGCATGGTCGGACCGACGTTGCCGCCACGGGAGTTGCGGGCCTCGTCGGCACTGGCGATCCGGTCCATCATCGACTGGTACGCCTGCGCCTCGATGTCGTTCTCCGGGGCCCGCGCGGCCACGTCGGTGCGCAGCTTGGCGAGCAGCTCGGTGCCTTCGGGCGAGATCTCCCCGTGGCTGCGCATGTACTGCCACTCGGTGTCGACCACGAACGTGACGTAGGCGTCGACGTCCTTGTTCACCTGCGCCCGGTAGTCGGCGGGGAACACCTCGGCGCGGGCGCTGACCTCGTGCAGCGCCTGGGCC
This sequence comes from Streptomyces sp. TLI_171, assembly GCF_003610255.1. Taxonomy (GTDB): domain Bacteria; phylum Actinomycetota; class Actinomycetes; order Streptomycetales; family Streptomycetaceae; genus Kitasatospora. The sequence continues at coordinate 312,589 of NZ_RAPS01000001.1, forward strand.
TCGCGCTGGACGTCGTCCTGCGCGGCCGCCCGGGACTCCCAGACGCCGGCGATGGCCAGGCCCAGCACGATGGCGTAGACCACGCCGATCATCATCGTGATGTACTCGATGACGTCGGGCGTCTCCGAGGTGTCCTCGTCCTCGTCGGCCCTGCGGTGTCTCACCAGCACGACCACGACGACGACCAGGCACGCCCCGGCCATCGCGAGGGCGAGTGCCAGCCATTCGGACATGACGAGTCCTCTCCTGAACTGTCCAACACGGATAGGGGTACTGCGATGGGCTGACGGTGCGTCAGGAGCGGCCGCGGCGGCCGACTCCGCCGGCCTTCCCGCGCGGGCGCAGCGCCGCGGCGGCGAGCACCGCCGGCACGGTGACCACCAGCATCGTGGTGGTGGTCGGGGTGGCGCGGTGCTTGGGCGCGGCCACCGGTGCGGGCGGCGGCGGCAGGTGCACGGACGGCTTGGGCGCGGGCCGGCTGGGCGTGGGAGTCGGGCCGGGCGTCGTCGGCACGGGGCTGGGCACGGGCGCCGGGGCCGCGCTGCGGCTGGGCTGCACCGGACGCGGCGCGGGTTTCGGCGGAGCGGGGGTCGGCGTCGGCTTCACCGGCGTGGGGCTGGGCGTCGGCGTGGGCTTCGGGGTGGGCGTGGGTTTCGGGGTCGGGGTGGGCGTGGGTTTCGGCGTCGGGGTGGGGGTCGGCTTGGGGTGGCAGTGGTGCCCGTCCCCGTGCTCGTCCTCGCCCTGGTCGTCCCCGTCGCCGCCGCGGCCCTTGCCGCCGCCCTGGCTGTTGCCGTCCCCGGCCCGGCTGTTGCCTCCGCCCTGCGGCCGGAGCGGGACGTTGACCCCGCTGCCGGCGTCGACCTCGACGTGCACGCCTCCGGCGGTGACCGAGGTGTGCACCTTGACGCAGATCTCCAGCCGGTTCCCGTCGCGGTCGTGCGCGGCGGACGCGGCCTGCGCGGCACCGGTGAGCACCGCGCACACCACGGCGACGCCGGCCAGCGCCGTGGCGGTGCGGGCACCGCGCCGTGCGGTCGGCCGCCCGGTTCTGACGGCGGGTAAGGCGGTCGGCGCCGTCCCGTCGCCGGTGGACGGCCGGTCGTTGCGCTGCATGGGCGTGGTCCAACCTTCCGGTGGCTGTGGGCGACTGGTCTGACTCCGGGCGGGCGGAAACGCTCCCCCGCCGGGTGCGGCCTCTTCGGGTACGGCCGAAGGGGCCGGAGCGCAGTCGAGGGCGCGTCGGAGGATCTGGGCCGGTCCGCCGCCCTGCCCGGCGGGCAGAAACGGATCGGCATGATCAATCCGACGCACCCTCAACGTGGTGCGCCGCCGTTTGGTTACGGCCGGCGGCGGGCCGTCGCAGCTCGTCCGCGGATCAGCGGTGCGCGATCTCCACGTTCTCCAGCACGCCGAGCGCGTCCGGCACCAGGATGGCCGCCGAGTAGTACGCGGTGACCAGGTAGTTGATGACGGCCTTCTCGTCGATGCCCATGAAACGGACCGACAGGCTGGGCTGGTACTCGTCCGGGATGCCGGTCTGGTGCAGGCCGATGACGCCCTGGTTGTCCTCGCCGGTGCGCACCGCCAGGATGGAGGTGGTGTTCTCCTTGGTGATCGGGATCTTGTTGCACGGCAGGATCGGGACGCCGCGCCAGGCCGGCACCTTGTGGCCCTGCATGTCGACCGACTCCGGGTACAGGCCGCGGGCGTTGAACTCGCGGCCGAGCGCGGCGATGGCCTTGGGGTGGGCCAGGAAGAACTCGGTGTCGCGGCGGCGGCTGATCAGCTCGTCCAGGTCGTCGGGGGTGGCCGGGCCGGAGTGGGTCTGAATGCGCTGGTCGAACGAGCAGTTGGAGAGCAGACCGAACTCGCGGTTGTTGATCAGCTCGTGCTCCTGGCGCTCGCGCAGCGCCTCCACGGTGAGCTTGAGCTGCTGCTCGATCTGGTTCATCGGCTGGTTGTACAGGTCCGCGACCCGGGAGTGCACCCGCAGCACCGTCTGGGCGATGGACAGCTCGTACTCGCGGGGCTTGAGCTCGTAGTCGACGAAGGCGGTGGGCAGCAGGTGCTCGCCCTCGTGGCCGGCCGACATGGCGATCTCGGCCTCGCCGAGCTCGTTCTGGCGCTGCAGCGGGAGGCTGGCGAAGTCCCGGATGTGGGCCTGCAGGCTCTCGGAGAGGGCCAGCACGGTCTCGAAGTCGGCCCGGCTCAGGGTCAGCAGGGTGCCGGAGGTCTTGGCGGTGGCGGTGTAGTCCCACGTGGCGTCGGCGTCCAGCAGGGCGTTCTCGCCGAACCGGTCGCCGTCGCCGAGCACGCCGACCACGGCGTCGTCACCGTACTTGCCGGTGGAGACCTGGTTGATCTTGCCGTGCGCGATCAGGTGGATCTTGTCGGACGGGGTGCCGCGCTCGACCAGCACCTCGCCGGCCCGGAACTCCCGCTGGGCGCACCGGTCGGCGAGCGCGGACAGCACCTCGTCGTCCTCGTAGCCGCGCAGCAGGGCGAGTTCGCCGAGCTCCCGGGGGATGACCCGGACGTCGCCGCCGGTCTGGATGAACTCGATCCGGCCGTCGCCGACCGTGTACGTCAGTCGCCGGTTGACCCGGTAGGTGCCGCCGGAGGTCTGCACCCAGGGCAGCATCCGCAGCAGCCAGCGGGAGGTGATCTCCTGCATCTGCGGCGCGGACTTGGTCGTGGTGGCCAGGTTGCGGGCCGCGGCGGTGGTGAGGCTGGTCTGCTGGCGCTGCGCCTGCTGAGTCTCCGGGCTGCTGTCCACGGACATCGGGCCGGGCTCTCCTTCGTCTCGCACGGCATCTGACGAACCGTCAGATCCGTGAACGTGATGGGGCATTGGCAAAGGCTGAGAATTCGACGGGGTCGCCCGGGCTGCTCGCTCCGCGTTCCCACCGCCTTCGGAACACTAGATCGTTCCGGGCCCGAAAGGGCCGTTGGAGCCCTTGCTGCACCCAATCAGGTGAACCTTGGCCACCGGAGGGTTTGGGCGCGCCGACGCTGCGTCACGCCTGGTCGGCGGCGCTCTCCGGGGTGGACACGCCGACGGGGTCCGGCTCCCGAGCAGCCGGACCCCGTCGCCGTCGACCGGCGCTCCGCCGTCCTCCCTACAGCAGCGGGCCGGTGATCGGCAGCACCACCTGGCAGGGGATCGACCGGGGGTGGGCCGGGTCGAGGGCGTTGAGCACGTCGGTCAGCGCCACCGGGTCGTAGCCGATCTCCAGGTGGTCGGTGGCGTCCGGCGCGCACTGGTCCTGCACCAGGATGTTGGTGACGTGCGGGCCGGCCGGGAGGAAGGAGTTGGTGTACGGGGTGATCACCTCGTCGTACTTGGTGGCGATCACCGTGTACTCCACGCCCGGGACCGTCGCGCCGCCGGCGTTGAGCGCGGTCAGGAACGGCGACCCGATCTCCTGCTCCACGCAGGCCCGGCACGGCCCGGACAGGAAGTCGTTGGCGGGCTCCAGGATGTTCAACTGCCGCCCGAGTTCGGTGATCCCGTCGAGCGTGGTGCCGTAGTTGCTGGGCGAGAGGGCGACCAGCCTGCCGACCTTGGCCGCCCCGCCGAGGTTCTTCAGGTAGTAGCGGGGCAGCATCCCGCCCTGCGAGTGCCCGACCACGTCGACCTTCGCCGCGCCCGTCGCCGCCAGCACCCGGTCCACGAACCCGGCCATCGTCCGGGCCCCGTCCTCGATCGGCCCGGTTCCCTGGATCGGCGAACCGGCCGACGGCCCGCCGTAGTTGAAGGCGTAGACGCAGTAGCCCTGGTTGGCGAGCAGCGGTGCGGCGCCGCCCCAGTTGTCGTTCTGGTTCTCCAGCGTGCCGTGCACCAGCACCACCGGGTTCGGGTGCGCCGCGCTCGGGCGGCAGCTCCAGTCGTTGGCGCCGTCGGGGCTGCTCCCGGGGAAGAAGAAGCCCGCGACGAAGCCGATCGAGAAGTGGGTCTCCACCGGGCGGTACCAGGTGGCCGCCGCGGGCTGGGTTCCGGCGGCCAGCAGTCCCGCTGCGGCGAGGGCCGCGACCAGCGCCGCCCGTACGCTCTTTCTCCGCATTCCGCACACCTTCCGCCGTCGCCGTCCGATTCGTTCCCGGAATTCCTCGGCCTCCGGGGTCGGCATGAAGCTAGGAGCGGCTTGACGGGCCGTCAACCGATCGCGCGGCCGTCCGGGGAAAGTGCATCCGCGGGTGCCAGGAATTCCGTCCCCCCTCCGGGGAAACTGTCACGGGCGCGAGTGTTTCCACCCGCACCACCCCCCGCGGCGGCGCACAAGCTTGTGCCGAACCTATTGACCGGCGGGTAACCCCGCCGCATACTCCCGGTGACCCTGGCTGCAGCCGGGTGTTCGGCGAACGCCGGGCGGCCCGGATCCGGCCGGATTATCGCTACCCGGAGGAGCGGAATTGGGCGGGCCGTGGGAAGGTCTTCCGCGCGATTTGTCCACGGAAATCAGACCGGAGCAGCAATCGCTCGCGACCGAGATCATCCGCGAGATCCGTTCTGCCGTCCCGGAATTCGCCCGGCCGCTCTCCGGGCAATTCGGCGCGGGAATCCAGCAGGGCGTGGAGACGGCGCTCGCCGAGTTCGCCGACCGGATCGCCGGCCTGCCCGCACCCGGACCGCGCCAACTGCGGGTCTACCGTTCGCTGGGGCGCGGCGAACTCGCCGAGGGCCGCAGCCTGGACGCGCTGCAGGCGGCGTTCCGGCTGGGCGCGCGGATCGCCTGGCGCCGCTACGCCCGGGTGGCACGCCGCCGCGGGCTCGGGCCGGAGCAACTGGTCATCCTCGCCGAGGCGGTGTTCGCGCACATCGACGAGGTCGCGGCGGCCAGCGTCCAGGGCTACGTGGACGCCCGCACCGACCGCGCGGGCGCGCTGGGCCGGGCCCGCCACCGCCTGCTCGACCTGCTGCTGGCGGGCGCCGGCCCCGCGGAAGTGGCGGCCGCCGCGCAGGCCGCGGACTGGCCGCTGCCCGCCCTGGTGGCCGGCGTCTCGCTCGACCCCCGCCTCCCGCCCGAGCGCCCCGCGCCGCCGCCCCGCCCGACGTACCGTCAGCCGGCCGCCGCCGCGCCGCCGCAGCCACCGGCCCGGCTGCCCGAGCACGTGCTCGCCGCGCTGGACGTTCCGCAGCCGCACCTGCTGCTCCCGGACCCGGGGCCGCTGCTCGCCGATCCGCAGCTGTCCGCCGCCCTGCAGGGGCGCGGTGCGGTGATCGGGCCGGCCGTGCCGCCCGCGCTGGCCGCCCAGTCGCTGCGCTGGGCCCGGCTGGTCCGGGCCTCGCTGGCGGAGCCGCCGAAGCGCCCGGTGGACTGCCGCGAGCGGCTGGGCGATCTGCTGCTGCTCACCGATCCGGCCCTGGTCCGGCTGATCGCCGAACGGCGGCTGGCCCCGCTCGCGCCGCTCACCCCCAAGCAGCGCGACCGCCTCGCCGCCACCCTGCTGGCCTGGCTGCAGACCGGCCGCGGCACCGCGCCCGAGGTCGCCGCCCGCCTCGGCATCCACCCCCAGACCGCCCGCCAACGCCTCCACCGCGTCCACCAGCTGTTCGGTCCCGCCCTCGCCTCCCCGCACGCCCGCTTCGAACTCGAAGTAGCCCTCCGCGCCACCGCCGACCCCTGAGGCGTGCCCCCGCGCCCGTGACGGTCCGTCAGTACCGGGCCGCCGAAAGCCGTTCGGGGACGCAACACTATGATCCGACCGTAGGCGACCGACGGCGGGGAGGGCAGCGGCATGCTGGACGGGCTGAACGGGCTGGACGAGTTCTGCACGGGGGCGCTGGCGGAACACGGGTGCCCGTCCGTCAGCATCGCGGTGGCCGCGGGCGGGGACCTGGTGCTGGCCAGGGCGTACGGCACGGCGGACCTCGGCGAGCGGCGGGCGGCCACGCCCGGGACGGTGTACGGGCTGGCGTCCGCCACCAAGCCGTTCACGGCGCTCGCGGTGTGCCTGGCGGCGGACCGGGGCCTGCTGGACCTGGACGCGCCGGTGCCGGGCCGGTTCCGCCGGGCGGCGCCGACCCCGCGTCAGCTGCTGCAGCACCGCGGCGGGTTCCCGGCGTTCTACAACTTCCACTACACCGACGGACCGCTGCCGGGCGGACCGCTGCCGGTCGACCTCGACCGGTACCGGGAGCAGGTCCGCGAGCCGGACACCGGGTTCGAGTACTCCAACCTCGGCTACCAGGAGCTAGGCCGCCTGCTGGAGCAGATCACCGGCCGCGCGCTCGGCGAGCTGCTGCGGGAGTGGATCGCCGAGCCGCTCGGCCTGCCGCACTTCGCGTTCGGCGCCGTGCCCGGCGCGTCCGCCCCCGTCGCCACCCGCTACACCCCGGACGGCCGGGCCTACCCGGTCTGCCACAGCAGTCACCCGGCGGCGGGCGCGGGCTGGGCGACGGCCGGCGAACTCGCCCTGTTCGCGCGCCGGTCCCCGACCCTGCTCACCCCCGGCACCGCCGCCGCCGTGCTCGATGCCCCGCCGATCGGGCCGCGGCTCGGCTACGGCCTGGGCCGGGTCGTCCAGCGCACCGCCGACGGCGCGCCGATCAGCAGTCACGGCGGCGGCATGGGCGGCATCGCCGCGATGATGATCGACCTGCCCGAGCGACAGCTGTCGGTGGCCGTCCTCGCCAACTCCACCGACAAGTCGGCCCGCGACGCCGTCGTCGGCCACCTGATGGACGCCCTGGCCCCCGAGTTCGACCCGGCCCACCTCAGCCCCGTCAGCGAACCGGACCTCCCGCTGGCCCTCGCCCCGTCCCGCTGGGCCGGCCACCTCAGCGGCCCCGACGGGGACGTTCCGGTGCGGCTGACGGTCCTGACGGGTGGTCAGGTCGAGGTCTCGCTCGCCGATCTCCCGCCGGTCACCGTTCCGGCCCTCGCCTCGCACCGCTGGGACGTCCGCCTGACCGCCCCGCTCCAACTCCCCACCCCGGACGCGCTGGTCAACAGCCCCGCCTTCGCCCTCGAACTCCGCGCCGGCCGCTCCGCCCTCACCGGCCGCGCCACCGCCTACAAGCCCGGCGACCGGAGCGGCTTCCTCGGCCCGTACCTCCCCCACCGCTGCGAGCTCCACCCGGCCTGACCGCGCCCGCCGGATCCGCCCGGTCCGCCGGATTCGGCCTGCCGGGCCGGGACCTGCTCGCCTGCGACTCTTCGGGGGCGCCGGGGTGCTGAGTCCTCACGATCACCTGCGCCGGCCGGGTTCGACGACGTCGCGGGCCTCAGCCCTCGGAGGCCACCAGGCGTTCCAGCACGGGCAGCGCGTCGATCAGCAACTCCCGTTCCTGCGCCGTCAGTCCGGCTGTCCGCCGGGCCAGTACCTCGGAGCGGCGCTGCCGGGTGTCGGCGAACAGCTCGACGCCTTCCGGGGAGAGTTCGACCAGCGCGGAGCGGCCGTCCTCGGGGTCGGGCACCCGGCTGACCAGCCGGGAGGCGACCAGCGGTGCGACGGTGCGGGTCATCGACGGGGCGGCGACCCGTTCCAGCGCGGCGAGTTCGCCCAGCCGGATCGGGCCGTGCTGCTCGATCCGGGCCAGCGCCGACAGCTGCGCGAAGGTGAAGTCCTGCCGGTCGGAGGCCTGCGCGAGCTGCCGGTGCAGGCGCGCGATCACCAGGCGCAGCCGCACCACCGCGGCCGGGTCCAATCCGGTCCCGGCCGCCGGACCCGCCTGCTCGGCCGTCTCGTTCACGACGCGCCCCGGCTGACGGCGGCGTCCCCGTCGGGCACGCCGGCCGGCTCCGGGGCGCCGTCGGCGGGAGTCGCGGCGCGGCCGCGCAGCAGCGAGGCCGCGGCGGCGACCAGCGACATGGCGATCGCCAGCGAGAAGACCACCATCAGGCCGTCGTGGAAGGGCCCCGAGATCAGGTTCGGGAAGAACTCCCGCCCGGTCAGGGTCTGCGCGTTGGACGCCGGGAGGGTGCCCAGCACCTGCGGGCCGAGCAGTTCGTGGATCGGGTTGTAACCCAGGAACGCGGCGAACAGCGTTCCCACCGGAGGGAGTTGGGCCACCGCGTGGGCGTCGGCCGGGGACACGCCCTGCCCGGTGAGTCCGTCGCTCAGGGTCTGCGGCAGCGAGCCGGCCAGACCGGCCACCATCAGCGAGAAGAACACGCCGATGGACAGCACCATGCCGGCGTTCTGGAACGTCGCCCGCATGCCCGAGGCCGCGCCGCGGTCCGCTGCCGGGACGCTGGACATCACCAGCGCCGTGTTGGGTGCGGCGAACAGGCCGCCGCCGAGACCGTTGAGGAACACCAGCAGAGCAAACCACACGTATCCGAAGTCGGTGGGCAGGATCAGCAGGCCCGCGAACGAGGCCGCCATCACCACCAGCCCGCCGGCCGCGAACAGCCGTGCCCCGAACCGGTCCGACAGCCACCCGGCGACCGGCCCCGCCGCCAGGAACCCGACGGTCAGCGGCACCAGGTAGATGCCGGCCCACAGCGGCGTGTCCTCGTACTCGTAGCCGTGCAGCGGCAGCCAGATCCCCTGCAGCCAGACGATCAGCATGAACTGCAGCCCGCCGCGCGCCACCGACCCGAGCAGCGTCGCCAGGTTGCCGCCCGCGAACACCGGGTCGCGGAACAGCCGCAGCGGGAACATCGGCTCGGCGACCTTCCTCTCGATCACGCAGAACGCCGCCAGCACCGCGGCGCCGCCGATCAGCCCGGCCAGCACCCACGGGTTGGTCCAGCCCATGGTGTGCCCGCCGTAGGGCTGGATCCCGTAGGTGATCGCGGCGAGCAGCGCCGTCAGCCCCACCGCGAAGCTGACGTTGCCCCACCAGTCGATCTTCCCGGGCCGCCGGACCCCGGTCTCGTGCAGCGAGCGGTACGCCCAGACCGTGCCGATGATGCCGATCGGCACGTTCACCCAGAAGATCGACCGCCAGTTCCACTCGGCCAGCAGCCCGCCGAGCACCAGGCCGATGAACGAACCCGCGATCGCCGCGACCATGTTGACGCCCAGTGCCATCCCGCGCTGCCGTGCCGGGAACGCGTCCGTGATGATCGCCGCCGAGTTCGCCATCAGCATCGCCCCGCCGACGGCCTGCACGACGCGCCAGCCGATCAGCCAGAGCGCCCCGCCGCCGCCGTCCATCGGGTCGAGCGAGAGGATCACCGAGGTGACCGTGAAGATCAGGAACCCCGCGTTGTAGATCCGCACCCGGCCCCAGATGTCCCCCAGCCGTCCCAGCGTCACCACCAGCACGGCCGTCACCAGCATGTAGCCCATCAGCATCCACAGCAGGTAGCTGACGTTCCCCGGCTGCAGCGGGTTGAGGTGGATCCCGTTGAAGATCGCCGGCAGCGAGATCAGCACGATCGAGGAGTTGATCGTCGCGATCAGCATCCCCAGCGTCGTGTTCGACAGCGCCACCCACTTGTACCGCGGATGCTCCGCCCCGACCCACCGTTTCTCGGTCTGCACGCCCGCCATCTCCTGCCCGCCCCTCGAAACGCACTGATAGTTAGCTGATGTGAACTAAATTACCGCGGACGCCCTCCCCCCACCAGCCCTCACCGAGCACGGAAGGCCACCGCCGGGGGCGGGCTCAGTCCCGGACGATCCGGGTCAGCAGTGCCAGCAGCGTCCGGCGCTCGGCCGGATCGAGCGGGGCGAGCAGCCGCTCGTTGGCCACGTCGGCGAGGCGGGCGCAGGTGCGCTGGAGGCGGAGGCCCGCCGGGGTCGCCGTCACCGCGTTCTTGCGGCGGTCGCGGGGGTCGGGTTCGCGGACCACCAGGCCCTCCCGCTCGAGGTGGTTGACCAGCAGGACGACGTCCTTCGCATCGAACGCCAGGCGGCGGACCAGATCGGCCTGGGCCAGCGGGCCTTCGTCCACGGCGGCCGCCAGCACCGCGTAGTGCTGGAGCTTCAGGCCGTGCTCCGCGATCGCCTCGGCGACCAGGCTCCGGCCGCGCGCCGCGACGCGTCCGGCGAGCCAGCTCGGCAGGGACTGCAGGTGGGCGAGCGCCCCGGGGTGCGGCTCGGCGTGCATCGGGTCCATGAGGGCGAGGGTAGCGGAAACCGTTGGACATCCCAATGAATGTCCCGCTAGGTTCATTTCCGTTGGGAGTTCCAATGAATCCGCATCCAGGAGGTGTCCGTTGCGCCGCGTCCGCTACGAGAAGAACGGCGGCCCCGAGGTCCTCTTCGTCGAGGAGGCGCCCGTCCCGGAGCCGGGCCCCGGCGAGCTGCTGGTGCGCTGCGAGGCGATCGGCGTGACGCTCCCCGCCGTCCGCAAGGTCCGCGAGGGCAAGGAGCCGGCGCCGCTCGGCGGCGAGGTGGCCGGCTCCGTCGTCTCCGTCGGCCCGGGCGTGACCGGCTTCGCCGTGGGTGACGCCGTGACCGGCCTCCCCTTCACCGACGGCTACGCCGAACTGACGGTGCTGCACGAGACGATGGCCTCGCACGTTCCGGCCTGGGCGAGCCCCGTCGACGCGGTGGCGCTGGTCCGCAGCGGACTGGTGGCGCGCGGCGCGTACGCCGCCGGCCGGGTCGGGCCGGGCGAGTCGGTGCTGGTCACCGCCGCCGCCAGCGCCGTCGGCGGCCTCGCGCTGCAGTACGCCAGGAACGGCGGGGCCTCGCGCGTGGTCGCGGCGGTGAGCGACACCGCGAAGGCGGCCCACGTCCGCGGCCTCGGCGCCGACGAGGTGGTCGGCTACGGCGACTCCACCTGGGGCGAACCGGTCGACCTGGTCCTGGACGGCGTCGGCGGCGAGCTGCTCGCCCCGGCCGTACGGGCACTCGCGCCAGGCGGCCGCCTGGTGGCCTTCAGCTCCGGCGGCGGATCGATCGACGCGTACGAACTGCTGGTGCGCAGCGCCTCCGCGACCGGTTTCCGGATGGCGGCCGTCGCCCGCGACCAGCCCGAGCGGTACACCCGGTGGCGCGAGGAGCAATGGGAGCTGTTCCGCACCGGCCGGCTGCGCACCGCCGTGCACGCGACGATCCCGCTCGCCGAGGCCGCCCGCGCCCACGCGCTGATCGAAGCGCGGGCGAACCTCGGCAAGGTGGTGCTGACGCCCTGATCGACCACCGCCCCACCGGGAAAACCGCTGTCGGGCGAACGGATCAAGGTGGTACGACTACCGCCGTGCCCAAGACCCCGGAGTTTCCCGAGCTGCTGCAGCTGATCGACGACCGTGCAGCCGCCTTCCGCGCCGCGGTCGCCGTCGCGCCCAGCCTCGACCTGCCCGTGCCGACCTGCCCCGAGTGGACGCTGTCCGACCTGGTGCAGCACATCGGCGAGGGCCGCCGCCGCTGGGCCGCCACCGTCGCGGCCGGGCCGGACGCCACGTCCAGGACCCCGGCCGGGGGTGACGCCGTCGCGCCGCAGGAACGCGAGGCCGTGCTGGCCTGGCTGGCCGCCTCGACCGAGCTGTTGCTGGCAGCCCTGCGGGAAGCCGGTCCGGACCAGGGCTGCTTCACCGGCTGGGGTGTCACGCAGACGCCGCACACCGCCGGCGGCGTGGCCCGGCACCAGGTCCAGGAGATCGCGGTGCACACCTACGACGCCCAGCTCACCGTGGGCGAGTCCGCCGCACTGCCGGTCGAGGTGGCGCTCGACGGTGTCGAGGAGAGCCTGTTCATCGCCAGCTTCACCAGGAGTGCCTGGCCGCACCGGCCCACCGCCTTCGACTTCCACGCCACCGAGGGCCGCTCCTGGCGCCTCACGGTCGACGGCGCCGGCGCCCGGACCACCCGACTGCCCGCCAGCGGAGAGGCCCCGGAAGCGGCAGGCCTCGCCATCACCGGCACGGCCAGTGACCTGGTCCTGTGGCGCTACGACCGCATACCGGTGGACGCCCTGCGACTCGACGGGGACCGGGAACTGCTCGACCTGCTCTACGCCTGGGAACCGGAGGACTGGGCCTGACGAGACACCACCGCTGAGTCGCCGAGCATCGCGGGCGACACCGGCCGGCGCGCTCGAACCCGACGGCGTCCGGGGCCCACGGATCGCGCCGCTCCAGCGCGTCGCAGCCGCCCCGCGCGCAGCGTCGTGATCCGACGATGGAGTGCAGCCGGCCCTCTTCCGCGCGCGGCGGTATCGCCACCCGGGGCCTCCCCCTGCCGTCAGGCCGCCAGCATCGCTCGCAGCCCAACCCCGGCGGGGCAGTGCCTCATCGATCGACCATGGCCCGCCGGACGGAACCTAGGCGGCCCAAGCCTGCGCCAGCAGCGTGCCGAAGGCGGCGGGCTCGCGGCCGAGGAGGTCGGCGAGCGTCGGGTCGACGGCGGTGAACTCGCCGTGGCGGGCTGCCGCGAAGATGCTCACCAGGAGGTCGGCGACGGGTGCGGGGGCGCCGTGCGCGAGCGCCTGCTCACGGAAGGCGCCGTCGGGGACGACGGTGCGGGTGAAGGGCCGACCGGTGACCCGGGCGGCCAGTTCCGCGACGGCGTCGAAGTCGAGGGCGGCCGGGCCGGTGAGCGGCGGGGTGGGCCCTTCGAAGCGGCCGTCGTCGGTGAGGATCGCGGCGGTGGCCTCGGCGAGGTCGTCGTGGCCGGTCCAGGTGACGGGGCCGTCGGCGGGGAGGGCGATGTCTCCGCTGTGGCGGGCGGCCTCCAGGAACTGCAGGGCGCTGGCGGCGTAGAAGCCGTTGCGCAGCGCCGTCCAGGGCAGGCCGGTGGCGCGCAGCAGGTCTTCCGTGACGGCGTGGTCGCGGCAGGCCTGGAAGTGCGAGTCGTGGGCGGCGCCCATCTGGCTGGTGTAGAGGATGCGGCCGACGCGGGCTTTCACGGCGGCGTCGATCGCGGCCCGGTGGCCGGCGACGCACTCCTCGCCGGTGCGGTCGAGGGAGACCAGCAGCAGTTGCTCGGCGCCCTCGAAGGCGTGGACGAGCGAGGCCGGGTCGTCGAAGCTGCCCTGCCGGACGCGGACGCCGCGGTCGGCGAAGTCCTGGGCCTTGCGGGGATCGCGGACGCTGACGCCGAGGCGCTCGGCGGGGACGCGGGCGAGCAGCCGCTCGACGACGCGACGGCCGAGCTTTCCGGTGGCTCCGGTGACGATGATCATGGGTTCTCCAGACGGCGGCGTTTCCAGTGGAATCACCTCAACGATAACACTGGAACTAACACTGGAAGCAAGATCCCGGTACCATCGATACATGCCGACCCGCGCGACCCCCGCCCGCCACGCCGCCGACCGCGAAACCCCGAGCCGCGAGGCCGCCGACTCGCCTCGCCGGCGTATCGTCGAGGCGGCCATCGAGCTGCTGGAGAGCGGCGGCCCCGACGCCGTGAGCACCCGTGCGGTCGCCGCCGCGGCCGGGATGCAGCCGCCGGCCATCTACCGTCACTTCGGCGACAAGGAGGGGCTGTTGGAGGCGGTCGCGGAGTACGGCTACGCGCAGTTCCTGGAGAGCAAGAACGCGCAGCTCGATCCGGCGCCGGAGGATCCGGTGGAGGAGCTGCGCCGCGGCTGGGACTTGGTGGTCGAGTTCGGGGTCTCCCGCCCGGAGCTGTTCGCCGTGATGAACCGGGCGACCGGCGCGGGGGCGACCGCGGCGCACCACGCGGGCCTGGAGATCCTCCGCGGCCGGGTGCGGCGGCTGGCGGCCGCGGGCTGGCTGCGGGTCGACGAGGAGTTGGCCGCCCAGATCATCCGGGCCACCGGCCAGGGCGGGGTGACCACCTGGCACTCCACCCCGGTGGATCGGCGCGATCCGGCGCTGCTGACCATCCTCCGCGAGGCGATGGTCGCCGCCGTCACCCGCGCCGAACCCACCGTCCCCGCCGCGGAGTCCGGCCCGGCACCCGCCGCCCGCGCGCTGCGCGCCGCCCTTCCCGACGACCCGGACGTCCTGTCTCCCGCCGAGCAGCACCTCCTGGTCGAATGGCTCACCCGCCTGGCGGACGACCGCGACGCCGGTCGCCCGTGACGGCTCCCCCACGTCGGCGCGGTCCCGGAACAGCAGGAAGCCGCGCCCGCCCCTCGTCGGGGCGGGGCGCGGCCGAAGGTCGCCAGGGCGGTCAGTGGCGGACCACCCGGGTGGCCCCCGCCGGGACGGTCAGGGTGTCGAACACCTCGGCGCAGGTGAGGAGTTCGGTGCCGGGGGCGGCGAGCGGGACGTCGGCGTCCTGTTCGCCGTGGTTGATGGCGAACAGGTAGCGGCCGTGCTCGCCGACGCGCTCCACCACCTCGACGTCGTGCGGGAGTCGAGGGAGCGTCAGGTCGGCCGCGGCGGCGGCGAGCTGGAGGATCCGGGACAGGCCCTCGCCGTCGAGGCGGGCGGAGACGTAGTAGACCTGGCCGCCGCCGACCGCGTGGCGGGTGACGGCGGGCCGGCCGGCGGCGGGGCCGTCGGCGTAGCGGTAGAGGGTCTCGGCGCCCTCCGGCAGCAGGAACTCGGTCCACACGTCGGCGTGCAGCGCCGGGCCGCCGTCGGCCGCCTCCAGGGCGACGCGTTCGCCGGCCCGGAGCGGGGCGAACTCCTCGACCACCAGGCCGAGCAGCTCGCGCAGGGCGCCGGGGTGCGGTCCGGGATGGACGGTGTCGTGTTCGTCGACGATGCCGGAGAAGCAGGAGACGACGAGGGTGCCGCCGGCGGCGACGTACTGGCGCAGGTTCCGGGAGGCGGCTTCGGTCATCAGGTAGAGGGCGGGGGCGACCACCAGGGGGTACCGGCTCAACTCGGCCTCGGGGTGGGCGAAGTCGACGGTGAGGTGGGCGTCCCAGGTGGCGGCGTACCAGGCGTCGGCGCGTTCGCGGGCGTCGAGGTCGATGCTGGGGCGCCAGTCGAGGCGCTGCGCCCACCAGGACTCCCAGTCCCAGAGCATCGCGGCGTCGGGTCGCACCACGCTGTCGCGGATCTCCGCGAGGGCCCCCAGGTCCCGTCCGAGGGCGACCACCTCGCGCCAGATCCGGCTGTCGGTGCCGGCGTGCGGGAGCATCGCGGAGTGGAACTTCTCGGCGCCGTAGCGGGAGGCCCGCCACTGGAAGAACATCGCGCCCTCGGAGCCGCGGGCGACGTGCGCGAGGCTGTTGCGGGCGAGTTCGCCGGGGCGCTTGGCGAGGTTGCGGGGCTGCCAGTTGACGGCGCCGGTGGAGTGTTCGAGGAGCAGCCAGGGGCGGCCGCCGGCGACGGAGCGGGTGAGGTCGGCGGCCATCGCGAGGTTGATCTGGGTGCGGTGGTCCTCGGCGACCAGGTAGTGGTCGTTGGAGACCAGGTCGACCTCGCGGCCCCAGGCCCAGTAGTCGATGGACTGGCACTGGCTGAGCGCGGTCATGAAGTTGGTGGTGACGGGGATGCCGGGGGCGAGGCGGTGCAGCAGGTCGCGTTCGCGCTTGAAGTTGGCGAGGATCGCGTCGTTGGTGAAGCGGGCGAAGTCGAGCTGCTGGGCGGGGTTGCCGGCGCTGGGGGTGAGCCGGGGCGGCTGGATGTCGTCCCAGCGGGTGTAGGTCTGGCCCCAGAAGGCGGTTCCCCAGGCGCAGTTGAGCTCCTTGAGGGTGCCGTAGCGCTCGCCGAGCCAGCGCCGGAAGTGGGCGGCGGACTCCTCGCAGTAGCAGTCGCTGACGGGGACGCCGTACTCGTTGTGGACGTGCCACAGGGCGACGGCGGGGTGGCTGCCGTAGCGGCGGCCGAGCTGTTCGGTGATGGCGGAGGCGGCGGCCTGGTAGGCGGGTGAGCTGTGGCAGATCGCGCCGCGGGAGCCGAACGCGTGGCGGTGGCCCTCGCGGGTGACGGGCAGTGCCTCGGGGTGGTCGCGGTAGAACCAGGCGGGCGGGACGACGGTGGGGGTGCCGAGGTCGGCCCGGATGCCGTTCGCGTGGAGCAGGTCGAGCAGCCGGTCGAGCCAGCCGAACTCGTGGACGCCGCGCTCGGGTTCGAGCAGGGCCCAGGAGAAGATCCCGACGCTGACCATGGTCACCCCGGCCTCGCGCATCAGCCGGACGTCCTCGGCCCAGACCTCCTCGGGCCACTGCTCGGGGTTGTAGTCGCCGCCGTAGGCGAGCGGGCCGAGTCCGACCGGGCGGGGGTACCGCGGGTGATCCATGGGGTGCTCCATCGCGAAGAACTGTGAACGTGCACACCCTAACCAGAACCGGGTGCCGCTGTGTCTCGCCCAGATAACCGTATGACTTCAGGGATTGACAAGTGTCTCCCAGGTTTCCGTACTGTGAACGTGCACAACGACGGCCCAGGCTGCTGACCTGGCTGTCCCCCACTCGCACTGCCCCGCGCCGCGCTTCCGCCGAGCACCCCCCTCGCCCGGCGGCCCGGGCGCGACTCCCTCACTCGAAACCCGTGATCCTCGGGAGGATCCATGCACCGTCGCCTCGCCCTCGCCGCGGCCGCCGCCCTGTGCGGCACGCTCGTGCTGTCCGCGTGCTCGTCCGACGGCGGCTCCGGCGACTCCGCCAAGGCGGCGTCCGGTCCGGTCAAGCTCACCTTCTGGTCCTGGGCGCCGAACATGGACAAGGTCGCCGAGGTCTGGAACAAGGCCAACCCGGACATCCAGGTCAGCGTGCTGAAGCAGGCCGGCGGCGACGACCTGGTCACCAAGACCATCACCGCCGCGAAGGCCGGCAACGCTCCGGACCTGATCCAGGCCGAGTACCAGGCGCTGCCGACGCTGGTCTCCAACGACGTGCTGGCCGACATCGCCAAGCAGGCCGGTTCCGCGAAGGGCCAGTTCGCGGACGGCGTGTGGAAGCAGGTCACGCTCGGCTCGGACGCGGTGTACGCGATCCCGGAGGACACCGCTCCGCTGGCGTTCTACTACCGGCAGGACCTGTTCCAGCAGTACGGCCTGAAGGTCCCCACCACCTGGGACGAGTTCGCGGCCACCGCCCGCGAGTTGAAGCAGAAGGCGCCGGAGAAGGCGCTGACCACCTTCTCCGCCAACGACCCGGGCCTGTTCGCCGGCCTGGCGCAGCAGGCGGGTGCGAAGTGGTGGACCGCCTCGGGTGACAAGTGGAGCGTGGCGATCGACGACGACGCCACCCGGAAGGTCGCGGACTTCTGGTCGGGCCTGGTGAAGGACGGCGCGGTCGACAACCAGCCGATGTACACCCCGGCGTGGAGCAAGGCGCTGAACGACGGCTCGCAGCTGGGCTGGGTCTCGGCGGTGTGGGCGCCGGGCGTGCTGACCAGTTCGGCACCGGACACCAAGGGCAAGTGGGCGATCGCCCCGCTGCCGCAGTGGCAGGCGGGCTCCTCGGTGACGGGCAGCTGGGGCGGCTCGGCGACCGGTGTGACCACGGGTGCGGTGAAGTCGGGTCACGCGGACGCCGCGGCGAAGTTCGCGAGCTGGCTGAACACCGACCCGGCGGCGCTGGAGGCGCTGGTGAAGGAGGTCAACATCTACCCGGCGGCGACCTCCGCGCAGACCGGCAGCCTGCTGTCGGCGGCCCCGGACTTCTTCACCAACCAGCCCGACTTCTACGCGAAGGCCGCCGAGATCGCCAAGGGCACCGCTCCGGCCGCCTGGGGTCCGAACGTGAACGTGGCGTACTCGGCGTTCAAGGACGCGTTCGGCAAGGCCGCGCAGGACAAGGGCGCCTTCGCCCCGGCGCTGACCGCGATGCAGCAGTCCACCGTCGAGGACCTGAAGAAGAACGGCTTCCAGGTCGCCGGCTGACCCGCCGCGACCGGCTGACCCGCCGTCATCCGCCGTGCCTTCCCGGCACGGCGGGGGCGGATGCACCGTCGGCCGCCGTACTCCCGGTCCGTCGCCCCGCCCGGTGGCGGACCGGGCCCGCACCCGCCCCAGCCCTCACCTTCCCTGGAGTCGCCATGGCCTCCCCTCCCCCGGTCCGGCGCGCCGCGCGCCGCGGCCCGATCGCGCCGTTCGGTTTCCTCGGCCCGGCCGCCGTCCTGTTCACGCTCTTCTTCGCGCTGCCGATCTGCTACGCGGTGTACCTGAGTCTGCGCTCCGTCAAGGTGAAGGGCCTCGGCCTGGGCTCGCACGCGCGGACCGAGGTGTGGGCGGGGCTGTCGAACTACACCTCGGCGCTGTCGGACCCGGAGCTGCTGTCGGGCTCCGGCCGGGTGTTGCTGTACGGGGCCCTGCTGGTGCCGACGATGCTGGGGGCGGCGCTGTTCTTCGCGCTGCTGCTGGACGTGCCGCGGGTGCGGTTCCGGTCGTTCTCCCGGCTGGTGATCTTCCTGCCGTACGCAGTGCCGGGGATCGTGGCGTCCACGCTGTGGGGCTTCCTGTACCTGCCGACGGTCAGCCCGGGGTACTTCCTGCTGACCCAGGCGGGGATGAGCGGCCCCGACCTGCTGCACGGCAACGGCCTGTACCTGGCGATGGCGAACATCGCGGTGTGGGGCGGCACCGGCTTCAACATGATCGTCATCTACACCTCGCTGCGGGCGCTGCCGGCCGAGGTGTACGAGGCGGCGCGGCTGGACGGCTGTTCGGAGCTGCAGATCGCGCTGCGGATCAAGATCCCGATGGTGGCGCCCTCGCTGGTGCTGACCTTCTTCTTCTCGATGATCGCCACCCTGCAGGTGTTCGCCGAGCCGATGACCATCAAGCCGCTGACCAACTCGATGAGTTCGACCTGGTCGCCGCTGATGAAGGTGTACCGGGACGCGTTCATCCAGGGCAACATCTACTCCGCCGCCGCCACCTCCGTGGTGATCGCGGCGGCCACCCTGCTGCTCTCCTTCGGATTCCTGAAGCTGGTAAACAAGCGTGCCAACGGAGGCAGTTGAGATGAGTTCCACCACCACGGCGGCCCCCGGCCGCACGCTCCGCCCGTCCGCCCCGGCGCCCGGCGGCACACCCGGCAACCCGATGGGCCCGCCGCGCCGGCGCACCGCCTGGACGCCGACGCTGCTCCTGCTGCTGGGCGCGGTGTACTGCCTGGTGCCGCTGGTGTGGGTGCTGACGGCGGCGACCAAGAGCCGCGAGGAGCTGTTCAGCACCTTCACGTACGCGCCGGGTTCGGGTTTCTGGAACAACCTGGCCGAGCTGTCCTCGTACCGGGGCGGCGTGTACTGGCAGTGGATGGCCAACTCGGCGCTGTACGCGGGTGTGGGCGCGCTGCTGTCCGCGGCGGTGTCGGGCGTGACGGGCTACGCGCTGGCCAAGTACCGCTTCCGGGGGCGCTCGGCGGTGTTCAACGTCCTGCTGGCGGGGGTGCTGATGCCGCCGATCACGCTGGCGGTGCCGCAGTACCTGCTGATGTCGAAGGCGGGGCTGGCGGACAGCTACCTCTCGGTGCTGCTGCCCAGCATCCTCTCCCCGTACGGCATCTACCTGTCCCGGATCTACGCGGAGGCGGCGGTCCCGGACGAGGTGGTGGAGGCGGCCCGGGTGGACGGCGCGAAGGACTGGCGGCTGTTCCGCAGCGTGGCGCTGCCGATGATGGTGCCGGGCCTGGTGACGGTGTTCCTGTTCCAGTTCGTGGCGATCTGGAACAACTTCCTGCTGCCGTACATCATGCTCGGCGACGACCACAAGTTCCCGGTCACGGTGGGCCTGTACTCGCTCCTGCAGCAGGGCTCGAACGAGCCGGCGATGTACACCCTGGTGATCACCGGTGCGCTGCTGTCGGTGCTGCCGCTGATCGCCCTGTTCCTCGGACTGCAGCGCTACTGGCGGGTCGACCTGCTCTCCGGCGCCGTGAAGTCCTGACGGGCCGCCAGTACAGTGGCCCCGACACCTCGATCAGCAAGGACCCACATCCTGATGACGGAACCAGCGTCCCGAGGCCGGGCGGCCGGACGGCCGAAGCGCCCGCCGACCATCCACGACGTCGCCGCGGTGGCGGGTGTCTCGCGCGGCACCGTCTCCCGCGTGCTGCAGGGCGGGCACAACGTCAGCCCGGCCTCGCAGCAGGCGGTGGAGGCCGCGATCGCGAAGCTCGGCTACGTGGTGAACCGGGCCGCCCGCAGCCTGGTCACCCAGCGCTCCGGCTCGGTGGCGTTCCTGCTGACCGAGCCGCAGGAGCGGTTCTTCGAGGACCCGAACTTCACCACCCTGCTGCGCGGTTGCACGGCGGCGCTGGCCGAGCACGACATCCCGCTGCTGCTGATGACGGCCGGCGACGACGCCGAACGCCGCCGGGTGACGCGCTACCTGGCGGCCGGCCACGTCGACGGCGTGCTGCTGGTGTCCTCGCACCGCGGCAACCCGATGATCGAGCACCTGCGCGAGGCGGACATCCCGATGGTCTGCTGCGGCCGGCCGCTGGGCCAGCGCGGCCGGGTGCCGTACGTGGCGGCGGACGACCGCGAGGGCGCGAAGGACCTGGTGCGGCACCTGCTGGAGTCGGGCCGCACCCGGATCGCCACCATCGCGGGCCCGCAGGACACCCCGGGCGGCGTCGAGCGGCTGTCCGGCTACCGGGAGGTGCTCGGCGAGTACGGCCTTCCGGTGGACGAGTCGCTGATCGCGCACGGCGACTACAGCCGGGCCGGCGGGGAGGCCGCGATGCGCGAACTCCTTGACCGGGCACCGGACTTGGACGCCGTCTTCGTGGCCTCCGACCTGATGGCGGACGGCGCGCTGTCCGCCCTGGAGCACGCGGGCCGGGCCGTTCCGGCGGACGTCGCGGTGGGTGGGTTCGACGACTCGCCGGTGGCCGCCACCACCCGCCCACCGCTGACCACCATAAGGCAGCCCTGGGACCGGATCTCCGCCGAGATGGTCCGCCTGCTGCTGGACCGGATCGCCGGGCACGACGCGCCGACGGTGATCCTGCCCACCGAACTGGTGGTGCGCGCCTCCGCCTGAGGCCCGCCCTCTCCGGACCTCCCGGCCCCGGTGACGCACCGTCGAGCGACGGTGCGTCACCGGGGCCGGCGCGCGTCAGGCCCGGACGTACCGGCTGTACAGGTGCGGCCCGACCGGCTCGGCCTCCGCGCACCGGAAGTCGCCGGTCGCGGCGCCCTCCGGGAACAGCCGGCTGCCCGCGCCGAGGACCACGGGAACGGTGACGAAGCGGTACTCGTCGACCAGGTCGGCGGCGACCAGCTGGTGGATCACGCCGCCGCTGCCGGTGACCACCACGTCGCGGCTCTCCGCCTTGACCGCGGTCAGCAGGTCGCCCTCCAGCAGCCGGGAGTTGGCCCAGCCGGAGGCGTCGGCGAGGGTGCGGCTGGCGACCACCTTCTCGGCGGCGTTCATCCGCTCGGCGAACTCGCCGTCCCGGTCCGGCCAGATCTGCCCGAAGCGCTGCCAGGTGCGGCGGCCGAGCAGCAGCACGCCGTCCTGCAGGGTCCGGCCCAGCCGGAACTTGTCGCCGGACACGTGCTCGGGGCCGTAGCGGAACATCCAGCCGCCGAGGGCGGTGCCGTCCGACCCGTCGGGGTCGGCGGTCCGGCCGTCCAGGGTGGTGAAGCCGATGACGATGACGCTCATGACGGTACTTCCTTCCGGTGGGGTGTCTCACCGGTACGTACCGGCGGCGCCGCCCGGACTCATCGGCGCCGCGCGCCCGGATTCAGCAGATCTCCTCCGACAGGCCGAAGGTGCGCAGCACCGCCGGGTCGGTGAACACGGTGTTGCGGGTGACCAGGCCGCCGGCCACCTCCAGCAGCTGGATGCTGTGCAGGCGGTGGCGGTCGCCCTCGGCGGCGTACGCGGCGAACGCGCTCTGGCCGTTGGCGCCGACCCGGCTGGTGCGCCAGGCGGTGCCGCGCATCCCGTAGACCCGCTCCATGAACTGCCCGTAGTGCCGGGCGCCGCGGTACCAGAGCGCCAGCGGCGGCATCTCCAGGATCGCGTCCTCGGCGAGCAGGCCGACCAGCGCGGGCACGTCGGCCGCTTCGAACGCGGCCAGGTAGCGGTCGACGACGGCGCCCTCCTGCTGCTCCCTGACCTGCTCGGCGGCACCGCCGGCGGCGACGGCGGCGCGGGCCCGCTGCAGGGCGCTGTTGACGGCGGCGACGGTGGTCTCCAGCTGCTCGGCGACCTCGGCGGCGCTGAACGCCAGCACCTCGCGCAGCACCAGCACGGCGCGCTGCCGGGCGGGCAGCAGCTGCACGGCGGCGACCCAGGCCAGCCGCAGCTCGGCGCGGGCGTCCAGGTCGAGCCGGGCGTCGGGGAACGGCTCCAGCCAGGGCACGTCGACGGCGGGGGTGAGCGGCGCGCCCGGGTCCTCGCCGGGCGCGCCGAGCCCGGCGGGCAGCGGGCGGCGGGCCCGGCCCTCCAGCGCGGTGAGGCAGACGTTGGTGGCGATCCGGTACAGCCAGGTGCGGACCGAGGCGCGCGCCGGGTCGTAGCGCTCGCGGGCGTTCCAGGCGCGCAGCAGGGTGTCCTGCACCAGGTCCTCGGCGTCCTGGAAGGACCCGGTCATCCGGTAGCAGTAGGCCGTCAATTCGCCGCGGTGGGCTTCGAGTTCCACGCTGCACATCATGCCTCGTCCGCCGCGCCGGGAGCGCTCGGACCTTGCGTTGTCGGACCCTCGCACTAGGCTGGTCGGGTGCCAATGATCATGGATCGTGACGGGGTGGCGGAGCAGCTGGAGCCGTTCCGGCGGGAGCTGACGGCGTACTGCTACCGGATGCTGGGTTCGGCCTTCGAGGCGGAGGACGCGGTGCAGGAGACGCTGGTCCGCGCCTGGTCGAAGTTCGACGGGTTCGAGGGGCGGTCCGCGCTGCGGACGTGGCTGTACCGGATCGCCACCAACGTGTGCCTGGACATGGCGCCGGCGGCGCAGCGGCGGGCCCGCCCGATGGACCTGACCTCGCCCTGCCCGGCGGCGGCGCCGGATCTCGCGCAGTTGGAGGAGAACGTCTGGGTG
Source organism: Streptomyces sp. TLI_171 (assembly GCF_003610255.1). Lineage (GTDB taxonomy): Bacteria > Actinomycetota > Actinomycetes > Streptomycetales > Streptomycetaceae > Kitasatospora. Next base: position 335,303 of record NZ_RAPS01000001.1, read on the forward strand.
GGTCCGGTGCCGGATGCGCGGGTGCTGTCGGGCGACCCGGCGGAGGTCGCGGTGGGCCGGGAGTCGATCCGCCTGGCGTTCGTCTCGGCGCTGCAGAAGCTGCCGGCCCGGCAGCGCGCGGTGCTGATCCTGCGCGAGGTGCTGGCCTGGTCGGCGGCGGAGACCGCGGAGCTGCTGGAGACCTCGGTGCCGTCGGTCAACTCGGCCCTGCAGCGCGCCCGGGCGACGATCGGCGACCGGTCGGCCGAGGGCGACACCTTCAAGCCGCTGGACGAGACCCAGCGCGCGCTGCTGGCGCGCTACGTGCAGGCGTTCGAGGCCTTCGACATCGAGGGGCTGAAGCGGCTGCTGCACGAGGACGCGGTGCTGAACATGCCGCCGTTCCAGATGTGGGTGCGCGGCGTGGTCGAGCTCGGCGAGTGGTGGCAGGGCGCGGGCTGCGGCTGCGAGGGCTCCCGGCTGCTGCCGGTGGAGGCGAACGGCTCGCCGGCCTTCGCCCAGTACCGTCCGGCGGAGGACGGCGAGGGCTGGACGCCGTGGGGCATCACGGTGCTGGAGATCGTCGACGGGCGGATCGCCACCATGACCAACCACATGGACGTGGAGCGGCTGTTCCCGCTGTGGGAGCTGCCGATGCGCCTGACGGTCGACCCGCGGGCCTGACGGACCGTCGGCTCTCACTCCACGGGGAGCGCCTCGGCGAGCCCGGTGAGGTCGAGCAGCAGTCGCAGCCGGGGCCCGGCCCCGCGCAGCACCACCTGATGGCCCGCCCGCCGGGAGAGCACCGCCAGCCTGCCGAGCAGCTGGAGGTCCCGGGGGGCGGGCTGTCGCACGTCCGCGACCAGCAGGGCCACCAGGACCGGTCCGGTCCGTCCGCCGAGCAGGGCGGCGAGCCGCTCTTCGGCTCCGGGGTGGGGGCTGGCGGCGAACTCGAGGGTCTCCATGTCTGTGCTGACCGGCCGGCGGGCCCGGAGTCATCGCTGCCCGCGGCCCGGCCGCGAAAAAGTTCTCGGAATCCTCCGCCGGGACCGATGAGTCCGGCGCCGCCGTCCCGTCCAACCGGGTGTGAGCGAGCAACGCGACACCGAGCGAGGAGCACGGACATGAGGAAGATCACCGCGGGAATGTTCATCGCCGCCGACGGCGTGGTGGAGAACCCGCACGAGTGGCACTTTCCCTACTTCAACGAGGAGTTGGGCGCCGCGGTGGGCGCGCAGCTGGGCTCGGCGGACACCGTCCTGCTGGGCCGCACCACCTACGACGTGTTCGCCGCGTCCTGGCCGCAGCGCGAGGAGGCGGGCGGCGAGGACGCCGCGATGGCGAAGACCCTCGGCGACGTCCGCAAGATCGTCGTCTCGCACCAGGACCTGTCCTTCACCTGGCGCAACTCCGAGCAGCTCAAGGGCGACCTGCTGGACGGCGTCCGCGCCCTGAAGCAGGAGGAGGGCGGCCCGATCGGCATGTCGGGCTCGGTCTCCGTGGTCCGCCAGCTGCTCGCCGCGGGCCTGCTGGACGAACTCCACCTGTTCGTCCACCCGGTCGCCCGCGGCCGCGGCCTGCGCCTGTTCGACGACACCGCCGACCCGATCGAGCTGACCCTGCTCTCCTGCGAGACCTTCCGCACCGGCACCCTGCACGTGGTCTACGGCCCGGGCGCCGCGGCCTGACCCCGCACGACGGCCGCCGCCCCGAGGGTGTTCAGCCCCGGGCGGCGGCCGGGCGCCCGTCCGGTTCCGCGAAGTCGCCACGTCGAACCGGACGGGCGTCGTGCACCGCGTGCACCTCGCTGCCGGGCCGCCCGCCGAGTCCGGCACGGCGCCTTCAGTCCTACTGGAAGCCTTCGGAACCGCCCTCGCTCGTTCCGACGATCTTGCCGCCGACGAAGGCCACGCCCAGCGCGAGGGCGGCCGCACCGGCGACTGCCACCACCTTCATGCCGGTCCCCAGGAAGTTCTTGTTCTCGCTGTCCTTCTCGTAGACCTGTTGCACGTTCTCGCCGAGGCGGTCGTGGAGCGCCTCCCGCTGCTCCCAGCTGAGGTCGTCCCGGCCGAGGTCGGCCCGCAGGGCGTCCCGCTGCTCCTGCGACGCCTGGTAGAACTGCTCCTGGCTGTTCTCGTTGGCCGCGAGCGTGGACTTGTGCGCCTCCTTGACCGCGTCGAGGTCGGCCTTGCCCAGGTCCTTGAAGGCGGGGAACTGCTCGATGAGCTTGATCCGCGCCTCCGTGGCCATCTCCGGCATCGCGGCCGCGAACCTGAGCACCTTGTCCTTGGAGATGTTCCGCCAGGTCTGGATCCCCAGCTTCCGCTTGACCGCTTCCTCGTCCATGCCGCCCATCCCCTGTCTCCGCCCGCCGCCCCGTGACACCCCGGATCCTAGCGGCGCCGCGCAGGTGGCGTCGGCACCGTGCCGCCGAGCCGACGCCGCGCGGGCTGCTGGTCGAACAGCCGCGGCACGGCTACGGTTCTCCCGGGTTCGGCCGCGCCGTCCTCGACCATTCGATCGGCCGACCGGCGGCCGAACAGGACCGGTCGGCCCGCTACCGGACCGGACTCGCTCAGGAGGGCAGCAGCGCCGTGGCCCCGTACGACATCAAGCGCGACCTGAAGCAGCTCTACGCGCCGAAGAACACCGCCTGGTCCCTGCTCGACGTCCCCGAGCAGCAGTTCCTCGCCGTCGACGGCAGCGGCGACCCGAACACCGCCCCGGCGTACGCCGCCGCCGTCGAGGCGCTCTACGCCACCGCGTACACCCTGAAGTTCGCGGCGAAGCAGGCCGAGGGCGGGGACTTCGTGGTGGGCCCGCTCGAAGGGCTCTGGTGGTCCGAGGACCACGCCGCCTTCACCTCCCGCGACAAGGACGCCTGGAGCTGGACCATGCTGATCAGCCTCCCGCCCCGGGTCACCCCCGAGCAGGTCGACGCCGCGAAGCAGACCGCGGAGCGCAAGAAGCGCCTCCCCGCCGTCTCGACCGTCCGCCGCCTCACCCTGCGCGAGGGCCGCTGCGCCCAGCTCGTCCACCACGGGCCGTACGACGACGAGGCCCCGGCCCTCGCCGAGCTGCACGACAGCTACCTCCCCGCCCACTCGCTCCGCCCCGGCGGCCGCCACCACGAGATCTACCTCAGCGACCCCCGCCGCACCGCCCCGGCCAAGCTCCGCACCGTTCTGCGCCAACCTGTCGAGCCCGACGCCTGACCCGACCGTGCGGCCGTTCCTGACGGTCCGTCACCGTCAGGCGAAGAAGCCGCCGTCGACGGCGAGGACGCTGCCGGTGACGAAGGCGGCGGCGGGGGTGGCGAGGTAGAGGACGGCGGCGGCGATCTCCTCGGGGCGGCCGTAGCGGCCGAGGGCGTTGGCGGCGCGCTGGGCGTCGGAGTGCGGGCCATCCTCGGGGTTGAGTTCGGTGGCGACGGAGCCGGACTGGACGATGTTGACGGTGATGCCGCGTCCGGCGAGTTCCTGGGCGGCGCTGCGGCTGAAGGAGGTGACGGCGGCCTTGGTCGCGGAGTAGTCGGCGAGGCCGGGCCGGCCGGGGCGGGCGGCCAGGTTGGAGCCGATGGTGATGATCCGTCCGCCGGGCCGCAGGCGGGTCGCGGCGGCGCGGATGGCGGCCGTCACCCCGCCGACGTTGACCGCGAGTTGGCGCTGCAGCGCGTCCTCGTCGGCGGGCTCGTCGACCTGTCCGGCGGCCACGATGCCGGCGTTGTTGACCAGGATGTCGAGTCGCCCGAAGTCCTCGTCGACGGTCCGGACGAGTGCGGCGACCTGTCCGGCGTCGCCCTGGTCTGCCTTGTAGGCGGCGGCCCGCCGCCCGAGCGCCTCGATCTGCCGGACGACCTCCTCGGCGCGCGGCGCGGAGCTGCTGTGGCTGATCGCCACGTCGGCCCCGGCGGCGGCCAGCGCGAGCGCGGTGGCGGCGCCGATGCCGCGCGAGCCGCCGGTGACCAGGGCGGTGCGGCCGGCCAGCACGTCGGGCGTGAAGGTGGCGGCGGTGAGCGTGGTCATGGTGGGTTCCCCTCCCGATTCTGTACCGCGCGGTACACATCAGGGACGCTATCATATCGATCAGTACAGAATCGGGGCCGAACCCACCGGAGGGCAGGGCGAAGTGACGGGCCGTCCGCGCGCGTTCGACATCGACGACCGGCTGGAGTGCGCGATGCGCGTGTTCTGGCGGCACGGCTACGAGGGCACCGCGCTCTCCGACCTGACGGCCGCGATGGGCATCAACCGGCCCAGTCTGTACGCGGCGTACGGCAACAAGGAGTCGCTGTTCCGCCAGTGCCTGGACCGCTACCACCGGGGCCCGGGCCGCCACGCGCACGAGGCGCTGTCGGAGCCCACCGCCCGCGCGGTCGCCGAGCACCTGCTGCGCGGCACCGTCGAGGTGATCACCCGCGAGGAGGGGCCGGGCTGCCTGCTGGTGCACGGCGCGCTCGCCACCGGGCCGGGCTCGGCGGTGGTCCGCGCCGAGAGCGCGGCCCGTCGCGCCGCCGGCCGCGCCGCCCTCCGCACCCGGTTCGAACAGGCTGCCCGGGCCGGCGAGTTCGCCCCGGGCACCGACCCGGCCGCGCTCGCCGACCACCTCAGCGCCCTCACCTACGGCCTGGCCGTGCAGGCCGCGGACGGCGCTCCGGCCGAACAGCTGCGCCGCACCGCCGAGTTGACCCTGCGCCTCTGGCCGTCCGCCTGACGCCCCACGGCGCACGGCCCGCGGCGCTGCGCGCCTCGCAGCGCTGGAAGTTCGCCGCCAACACCGACGGCACCGTGCGGATGTACGACAGCTGTCCGCCCCCGCTGTACCTGACCGCCCCTGCCGACTCCGGCGGCCGGCCGGCCCTGCAGGCGTTCAGCGCGGGCGCGGCGAACCAGCGCTGGCAGGTGGTGCAGAACTCGCCTGGACGGCGGCACCACGGCCGGCTCGCCGGTCACCGCCACCACCGCCACCACCGCCACTGCCACCGACTCCGCGAGCCAGCACCGGGCGGCGGTGTTCTCCGTCTCCTAGCCCCGGGAAACGGAACCGCCCGGCTGCCGCGAGGAGCGGCGACCGGGCGGTTCCAGGTGGGTGACGGGCCGTCAGGCGGCCTTCGCCTCGGCGGCCTGGGCGCGCTTCGGCGGGGCGCTGTCGGCCTTCGGCTTGCGGAAGAAGAAGAACAGCGTGGGCACCAGGTAGAGCAGCCAGACGCCGACCTGGACCTTCGTCGGGTCGGGCTGGAAGTTGAACACGCCCTTCAGCAGCGTCCCGTACCAGCTGTCGGCGGGGATGGTGCTGGAGATGTTGAAGGCGTGCGCGTGCAGGCCGGGCAGCCAGTCCGCCTCCTGCAGGTCGTGCACGCCGTAGGCGAGGACGCCGGCGGCGACCACGACCAGCATGCCGCCGGTCCAGGTGAAGAACTTCGCCAGGTTGATCTTCAGCGCGCCGCGGTAGAACAGCCAGCCGAGCACCACCGAGGTGAGCAGGCCGAGGCTCGCGCCGGCCAGCGGGCTCCAGCCGTCGCCGGTGGCCTGCACCGCGGTCCAGATGAACAGCGCGGTCTCCAGTCCCTCGCGGCCGACGGCCAGGAAGGAGGTGACGATCAGCGCGACGGTGCCCATCGCGAGCGCGGCGTCCAGCTTGCCCTGGAGCTCGCTCTTCAGGTGCCGGGCGGTGCGCCGCATCCAGAACACCATCCAGGTGACCAGGCCCACCGCGATGATCGACAGGCTGCCGCCGAGCGCCTCCTGGGCCTCGAAGGACAGCTGGTTGGAGCCGAACTGGAGGACCGCGCCGAAGGCCATGGACAGCGCGACGGCGCTCCCGACGCCGACCCAGACCGGGCCGAGCCGGTCCTTGCGGCCGGTCTTGACCAGGTAGGCGATCAGGATGCAGACCACCAGGCTGGCTTCGAGGCCCTCTCGCAGGCCGATCAGGTAGTTGGCGAACACGGCGTTCTCCTCATGGAACGGGGTGGGGCGGGGGTCAGCCGAAGAGGGTCTGGCCCCACCACTCGCCGGGCTTGCGGACACCGGGCGGGCAGGCGAAGTGGGCGGATCCGACGTGGGTGATGTACTCGTTCAGCTTGTCGTTGGCGGCGAGCTTGGTCTGCAGCGGAACGAAGGCCTTGCGGGTGTCGCGCTGGTAGGCCAGGAAGAACAGTCCGGCGTCCAGGCGGCCGAGGCCGTCGGAGCCGTCGGTGAACGAGTAGCCGCGGCGCAGGATCATCAGGCCGCTGTTGCTGTCCGGGTGGGCCAGGCGGACGTGCGAGTCGGCCGGCATCGCGGACAGGTCGGGGGTGTCGCGTTCCTTCTGCTTGCCGTAGGGGGCGCCTTCGATCTTGGTGCGGCCGAAGACGTCCTCCTGCTCCTTGAGGGAGGTGCGGTCCCAGGTCTCGATGGTCATCCGGATCCGGCGGGCGACCAGGTAGGAGCCGCCGGTCATCCAGTCCGCGCCGTCGCCGGGCGCCGCCCACACGTGCTGGGCGAGGGCGTCGGCGTCGGTGCCGGCGATGTTGTGGGTGCCGTCCTTGAACCCCATCAGGTTGCGCGGGGTCTGGCTGTCCGGCGTGGTGGAGGAGGTCTTGCCGAAGCCGAGCTGGGACCAGCGGACGTTGACCACGCCCATGCCGATCCTCGCCAGGTTGCGGATGGCGTGGACGGCGACCTGCGGGTCGTCCGCGCAGGCCTGGATGCACAGGTCGCCGCCGCTGCGGCCGGCCTCCAGCCGGTCGCCCTTGAACTTGGGCAGCTCGACCAGCGCTTCGGGGCGCTTGGCCTTCAGGCCGAACCGGTCCTGGCCGTCCTTCTCGAACAGCGTCGGCCCGAAGCCGATCGTCAGGGTGAGGCGGGAGGCCGGCAGGCCGAGGGCCTCGCCGGTGTCGTCCGGCGGGGACTCGGGGACCGCGCCGACCGCGCCGCCGCCGACCTCGCGGCCACCGGTCATCGCGGCCGCCGCCTTGGTCCACTCCTTGAGCATCTTGACCAGGGCGTCCCGGTCCGTGGTGATCACGTCGAACGCGGCGAAGTGCAGCCGGTCCTGAACGGGCGTCGAGATCCCCGCCTGGTGCTCGCCGTAGAAGGGCACGTCCGGCGCCTGCGGCGCGGCACCGCTCTCGTCGCTCGACATGGTCGCGGCGGCGACCGTGCCCACCGCCGCGGCGCCGAGCGCGACACCCGCGCCGGCCCAGCCTATGACGGCCCGTCGGCTGAGCCCTGCGCGCTGCGCTTCCCCGCCGTGCTCGGCGGGGGCCGCCTGCTGCTCGTTCTCGGCGTCCATCTCTGGCGTTCCCTCTCGGACGTGACCTGTGGTGCGGGGCTCGCACAGCTGCTCGACCCTGACGAAGGCTTAGCTTACGCTGCCCTTACTGCGGCCCGGCTCGGCCCTGACCATCCTTGACCAGGGCCTTGCCCGGGCCGGAGCGCTGCCCGAGCCGGGACTTACTTGACGACGACGGCCGCGGCGAGCTTGGAGAGCGGCTCGCCGAGCGAGTTGACCGCGTCCGAGAACGCCTTGCGCTGGTCCTCCGTCACCTTGTCGTACGAGGTGTACGTGCCGTCCGCGTTGCGGTACGTGCCGAGCAGCGTGGTGATCTTCTCGAACTCGCTGTCCAGGGTCTTCGACAGCTCCGGCTCGTTCTCCGAGGCGACCGGCTTCAGCAGCTCGTACGCCTGGCGGGCGCCCTCGACGTTGGCGGCGAAGTCCGACAGGTCGGTGTGGCTGTAGCGGTCCTCCTCGCCGGTGATCTTGTTCTTGGAGACCTCGTCCAGCAGCTCCTTGGCGCCGTTCGCCATGCCGGTCGGGGTGATCTCCGCGTCCGCGACGCGCTTCTGCCAGTCCTTCAGGTCGGCGACCAGCTGGGTGGCGAGGGTCTTCTCCTCGTCACCGATCTTGCCGTCCACCCACAGCGACTTCTCGATCCGGTGCCAGCCGGTCCACGCCTGGCCGTCCTCCAGCGCGTCCTCACGGGTGTCGGTCTTCGGGTCGATGTCACCGAAGCTCTCCGCCACCGGCTCGGTGCGCTCCCAGCCCACCCGGGACGCGGCGAACAGCGACTTCGCCTTCTCCACGTCGCCGGCGGTCACCGCGGCGGCGAACTGCTCCACCACCGGGATCGTGGCGTCCGCCTGCTCCTGGGCGTACTTGCGGTAGTCCGAGACCGCCTGGGTCAGCCGGTCGTCGGCCTTCACCGGAGCGGCGCTGCCCGCCGTCACGGTGATCTTCTGGCGGATGCCGTCACCGGTCATGCCCGGCTTGCAGGCGACCTCGTACGTGCCGGCCTTGATCTCCGCGTTGATGGTCGCCCTGGTGCCCGGGCCGATGTTCTCCCGCTCGGTGACGATCTTGTCGCCCGCGGCGTAGACGTACACCTCGGTGACCTTGCTGCCCTTGTTCGCCACCGCCAGCTCGACGTGGCCGGCCGGGAAGCTGGTCCGCGACAGCTCGCACGCGCTGTCGGTGGCGTTCACCTGCACCGGACCGCCGCTGTCCGCGGAGACCTTCCCGTCGTCCTTCTTCGAGCACCCCACCAGCGCGGCACCCGCCACGGCGAGGACGAGGAACGCAGCGGCGGTCGTACGGCGGGGGGCGGGCATGCTCACTCCTGGAACGAGGGTGCGACGGATTCGGCGGGCCGTCCGGGGCAGCGCCCCGGGGCCGCGCAGTAAGCTAAGGCATACCTTAGATCCCCCGCTACGCCCGGTCGACACCCGCGGCCGCCCCACCCCTCCGCGCCGAGCCGCACCTTTCGGCCAACTTGTCTGTGCCACAGGCAAGTTGGCTCACCCGAGCGCCCCCGTTCGGGCCCGGCATGTGACCGGCACCACGCCCCACCTGGCATTTCGTCAATGCCCCGGAGCCGCACCGGCAGGGGGCAGGGGGCCTCCCGGTCGGTGCGCCTGCCCGCTACGGCAGGTTGCGGGCCATGACGATGCGCTGGACCTGGTTGGTGCCCTCGTAGATCTGGGTGATCTTCGCGTCCCGCATCATCCGCTCCACCGGGTAGTCCCGCGTGTAGCCGTAACCGCCCAGCAACTGCACCGCGTCCGTGGTGATCTCCATCGCCACGTCCGACGCGAAGCACTTCGCCGCCGCCCCGAAGAACGTCAGATCACCGTCCGTGCGCTGCGACTTCGCCGCCGCCGCGTACGTCAACTGCCGCGCCGCCTCCAGCTTCATCGCCATGTCCGCCAGCATGAACTGCACACCCTGGAACTCCGCGATCGCCTTCCCGAACTGCTTGCGCTCCCGCACGTAGCCCTTCGCGTAGTCCAACGCGCCCTGCGCGATCCCCAGCGCCTGCGCCGCGATCGTCACCCGCGTGTGGTCCAGGGTCTTCATCGCCGTCGCGAACCCCGTCCCCTCCGCACCGATCATCCGCTCCGCCGGGATCCGCACATCGTCGAAGTACACCTCACGCGTCGGCGACCCCTTGATCCCCAGCTTCTTCTCCGGCGCGCCGAACGACACCCCCTCGTCGCCCTTCTCCACCACGAACGCCGAAATGCCCTTCGACCGCAGCGACGGGTCCGTCACCGCCATCACCGTGTAGAACTCCGACACGCCCGCATTGGTGATCCACCGCTTCACACCGTTGAGCACCCAGAAGTCACCGTCGCGCACCGCCCGCGTCTTCATCCCCGCCGCGTCCGAACCCGCCTCCGGCTCCGACAGGCAGTACGAGAACATCCCCTCGCCCCGCGCCAGCGCCCCCAGGTACTTCGCCTTCAACTCCTCCGAACCCGACAACTGCACCGGCAGCGAACCCAGCTTGTTCACCGCCGGGATCAACGACGAGGACGCGCACACCCGCGCCACCTCCTCGATCACGATCACCGTCGCCAACGCGTCCGCCCCCGCACCACCGAACTCCTCCGGCACGTGCACCGCGTGCAGATCGTTCGCCCGCAACGCCTCCAACGCCTCCGCCGGGAAACGCCCCTCCTCGTCCACCGCCGCCGCGAACGGGGCGATCTTCGCCTCCGCCAGCGAACGCACCGACTCCCGGAGCATCTCGTGCTCCTCGCCGATCCGGTACAGGTCGAAGTCCTGGGTCATCGCAGTCTCCTCGGTGTGGCACTCAGTACCCCCGATTATGCACACTGAGTACCGCCGATCACAGCCTCGACGCCCTGGACGGTGCTACCGTCCGAGGTATGAGCGAGGCGAATGAGCAGGACCGGGCCGCCGGAAGCGGCGGAGCCCGGCCGACGATGCGGGACGCGCTGGTGGAGGCGGCGTTCCAGCTGTTCTCGGAGCGGGGTTTCGAGCAGACCACGATCGACGACATCGTCTCGCTCGCGGGGGTCGGCCGGCGGTCGTTCTTCCGGTACTTCCCGTCGAAGGAAGCGGTGGTCTTCCCCGACCACGACGGCTGCCTGGCGGACATGACGGCCCTTCTGGAGACGGCCGACCCGTCCGGCGACCCGGTGGAGCAGGTCTGCGACGCGGCCCGGCTGGTGCTGCGGATGTACGCCGGGAACCCGGCGTTCTCGGTCGGGCGGTACCGGCTGACCAAGCAGGTCCCCACCCTGCGGATCCACGAGCTGTCGGTGGTCTGGCGCTACGAGCGCACCCTGGCGGGACACCTGCGCTCGCGCTACGCGGCCCGCGCGGACGGCGCACTGCGCGCGGACGTGATCGCGGCGGCGGTGGTGGCGGCGCACAACTACGCGTTGCGGGCCTGGCTGCGCTCGGGCGGCGAGGGCGAGGTGGGGGCGGCCGTCGACGAGGCGCTGCAACTGGTGGTCGACACCTGGGGCAACGGCGCCGAGGGCGCCGGCGCGGCCGGCTCGCAGGACGAGGAGGTCGTGGTGATGGTGGCCCGCCGGGGCACCCCGATGTGGCGGGTGGTACAGGGCGTCGAGGCGGCCCTGGAGGACTGATCCCGGCTCCGCCCCGGGCTGCGGGCGGGCCGGGCGGGGCGATCTGACGGTGTGTCGATTGTCGGACCAATCGGTTGGCACTCGGTACCTTTACAGAAGGCACTGAGTGCCATACCTTCCTTCTGGCAGACGCCCCGACCGCACGCCCGCTTCCGGGCGGCGGTACGGCGGCCCACCCCGGCTCAGGGAGGAGACGGCCATGACCCTCACGCTCGCACCGGCCGCACCGATCACGACCCCGGCGGCCCCCACCGCCACGCTGGCCATGCTCACCACCACCGCCTTGGCACCGCTGACCGCACCGCCCGGCGAGGCGGAACTCGACTACCGGCGCTGCCACTGGTGCCAGTCGGCCAGCGCGACCACCTGCCTGCTCTGCCCGGTCTGCGGCTCGGCGGACCTGGAGCCGGCCCGGGCGTCCGGGCAGGGCACGGTGCAGCGCCTGCTGCGGCCGACCCGGCGCGGCGGACACCTCGGCCGTCCGTACCTGATCGTGCTGGACGAAGGGTTCACCGTGCAGGCGGCGGTGCTCGGCGGGCTGCCCGGCGCGGTGCCGATCGGCGCCCGGGTCCAGCTGGTGACCAGCGAGGAGGGCGGCCGGGTGCTGACCTTCCGGCTGACCCCGCGGATCTGACGGGCCGTCGGATCCCGCGCGCGCACAACAGGAACGCCCTTCGCGGGTGGCACCCAGTGCCACCCGCGAAGGGCGCTCTCGTCGCCGGACATCCGCATCGTCCGCACACTTCCCACACCACGTGCACCAGCGGTGACAGCGTGGCGTGAACCGGTGCACGGAGCGCTGTCACGCGGGTAGGGTCGGTGGCGTTTGTCGTTCCGGGGGAGGTAGTCCACGTGCTCGATCTGAGCCCGCGTCAGTCGGCCGCCGTCTGGCGACCGTTGTCCGGCCCACCACCGGGGAGGGAGTGGCGCAGAGGCCTGGCGGCCAATCCCGGCGCGCCGGCCGAGGTGCTCTGCCGCGTGCTGGAGGAGGGTTCGGAGCCGGGCTGGCTGGCCCGCCGTCCCGACCTGCCGTGCCGGGCGTTCGAGGCGGCGCTGGCGCACCCGGACTGGTCGGTGCGGGGGGCACTGGCCGAGCGGCCGAACCTTCCGGTGCAGGTGCTGTCGAAGCTGGCCCGGGACCGGGACCGCCGGGTGCGGCGGACGGCGGCGTCGGCGGCGCACCGGGTGGGGCTGCCGCCGGCGGTGCTGGCGGACCTGGCGGCCGACCGCGATCCGGACACCCGCCGCCGGGTGCCGGGGTGCGCGGGGGTGCCCGCGGAGCTGCTGGTGAATCTGGCGCAGGACACCTCGCCGCTGGTGCGGGCCGCCGCGGTGCGGGCGGACAGTTGGCCGGTGCTGCCGCCGCAGGTGCGGACGGCGTTGCGGGCGGACCGGGACCCGGCGGTGCGCTCGGCGGTGCAGCGGGCGCTGCGGGTGGAGCGGCCGCTGCCGGTGACGCTGGCCGGCTACATCGCGGAGAGCGATCCGGTGCGGCGGGAGCGGACGGCGGCCGGCGCGGTGCTGGAACGGGCACTGGGCGAGTGGCTGGTGCTGGACGACGATCCGCGGATCCGGTGCGCGGTGGCGGGCAATCCGCGGCTGCCGACGGACCTGGCGCTGGAGCTGGCGGCAGATCCGCACGAGGAGGTGCGGCTGGCGGTGTCGCTGCGGCCGGACCTCACGGAACCGCAGCGGTCGGCGGTGGACTACCGCCTGCCGGACGCGTCGGCGCCGGAGCTGCCGTGGGTGGCGGAGCGGGCGGGCGATCCGGCGGAGCTGCGCCGGCTGGCGCGCTCGGCGCATCCGCTGGTGCGGCGCGCGGTGGCGACGTTGGAGCGGCTGCCGGGCGACGTGGTGGCGCTGCTGGCGGAGGATCCCGAGCTGACGGTGCGGCTGGCGCTGGCGGAGCACTGTGCGGACGCGCCGGGCGAGCTGCTGCGGGCGGTGTACGCGGATCTGCTGGGCCCGGCCTCCTTGCTGGACTCGCCGCGGTTCGCGGCGCCGGGTCTGGCGCGGTGGGCGGAGAGCGCGGAGCCGGCCCTGCGGTTGGCGGCGCTGGGCGATCCGGAGCTGGCGCCCGAGGTGCTGGTGACGCTGGCCCAGGACGCGGACCCGGTGGTGGCGCGGGCGGCGGCGGGCGATCCGCGACTGCCGCTGGCGGTGCTGCTCGGACTGCTGGAGCGGGGGGCGCGGCCGGCTGCCGCGGCGGCCAATCCGGCGCTGCCGGTCCCGTTCATGCACCGCCTGCTGGACCTGGCGGCGAGCGCCTGAGGGCGTGGAATAGGCCTAGGTCGGTGAATGTTCAACCACCTGTCCGGCCACCGCGGCCCGGCAGGACCCGGAAACGGGAAGGAGCAGCCATGACCACCGACCTCCGCCACGAGAACGGAACCGCCGCCGAGCGTTGGGCTCGCGCCCAGCTGTTCTTCGACTCCAAGGCGTACGCCGACGCGGCGCTGATCCTCGCCGAGGTGGTCGAAGAGGTGCCGGAGCAGGTCGGCCCGCGGCTGCTGCTGGCCCGCGCCTACTACCACTCCGCCCAGCTGCGCCGCGCCGAGGAGCAGCTGCGCGAGGTGATCGAGCGGGACCCGGTGGAGCACTACGCCCACCTGGTGCTGGGCCGCGTCCTGGAGCGCCAGGGCCGGCACGCCGAGGCCGTCCCGTACCTGCGCCTGGCGGCCGCCTTCGACGGCGACTTCCCGGACGCCTGACGCCCGTCGGCACGGCGCGCCGCCCCCGAGGCCCAACGGCCCGGGGGCGGCGGCATGTTGACGGCCGGTCAGCTGCCGGCCGGCCCGGCCGCGTCCGCGACGGGCGGGCGGGCGCGGATCGGCGCCCCTCCGCGCGCACCGCTCGGACGATCGTGCCGCGCGCCCGGACCGCCGGACTCGGGCCCCGAAACCTATGCTGGTGGGTAGGCCGTCGACACGGACCGGAGGTGCGGCCGATGCGGACGCTGGAGGAGCAGATCGAGGTCACCGCCCCGGTGGGAACCGCCTGGACGCAGTTGCACCGGGTGGCGGAGTACCCGCGGTTCGTCGCCGGAGTGGTGCACGCCAGCGCCCACGGCCGCCACCACGCGCACCTGGACGTGGAGTTCGGCGGCGAGCGGCACGAGGTGGACGCCGAGCTGACCGACCACGGCCGGGGCCGGGTGATGAGCTGGGAGACGGTCGACGGGCCGCCGCTGCGCGGGACCTTCGCGCTGCGCCCGCTGGACGCCGACCACACCCAGGTGCAGCTGCGGCTGGAGTACGACCCGGACGAGCTGATCGAGGCGGTGGGCGGCCCGCGCGGCTTCGCGCAGAGCCACGCGGTGGAGGAGGCGGTGCGGGCCGACCTGGAGCTGTTCAAGCAGCTCTGCGAGGAGTGACCGCCGGACCGCCCGGCCCGAACGCCGGAGGACCGCAGCGCCCGGACTAGTGGCCGTCGAGTGGCAGCTCGGCCCAGATCACCTTGCCGCTGGCCGGGTAGCGGGTGCCCCAGCGCTCGGCGAGCTGGGCGACCAGGAACAGGCCCCGGCCGCCCTCGTCGGTGTCGGTGGCGTACCGCAGGTGCGGGGAGGTCGCGGAGCCGTCCCAGACCTCGCAGATCAGCGCCCGGTCACGCAGCAGCCGGACCCGGATCGGCGCGGCCGCGTACCGGATCGCGTTGGTGATCAGTTCGCTGAGCACCAGTTCCGCGGCGAAAGCCTGCTCGCCGAGGCCCCAGTCGTCCAGGCGCCGGGTGACCGCGGCGCGGATCCGGGCCACCGCGGCCGGGTCGGCGGGGACCTCCCAGTCGGCGACGTGGTCGGCGGGCAGCGCCCGGGTGCGGGCCACCAGCAGCGCGATGTCGTCGGCCGGGGTCTCGGGGAGCAGCGCCTCCAGCAGGTCCTCGCAGGTCTGTCGGGGGCTGCGGCCGGGGTGGGCGAGGGCGGCGCGCAGCAGTTTCAGGCCGTGGTCGAGGTCGTGGCTTCGGGACTCCACCAGCCCGTCGGTGTACAGCACCAGCCGGCTGCCCTCGGGCAGCTCCAACTCGCTGCTCTCGTAGGGCAGTCCGGTGACGCCCAGCGGCGGCCCGGCGGGCAGGTCGGGGATTTCCACCCGGCCGTCGGGGTGCACCACGGCGGGTGGCAGGTGGCCGGCCCGGGCCAGCGTGCAGCGGCGGGTGACGGGGTCGTACACGGCGTACAGGCAGGTCGCCCCGGTGATCGGGCGCTCGGCGTGGTCCGGGCGGGGGTGCTCCTGGTCGAGGCGGTTGACCAGGGCGCCCAGGTGGCCGAGCAGTTCGTCCGGGGCCAGGTCGAGCGAGGCGAAGGTGTGCACGGCGGTGCGTAGCCGTCCCATGGTGGCGGCGGCGTGCACCCCGTGGCCGACCACGTCGCCGACCACCAGCGCGACCCGGGCGCCGGACAGCGGGATGACGTCGAACCAGTCTCCGCCGACGCCGGCCTGCGCGGGCAGGTAGCGGGAGGCGACGTCCAGGGCCTGGTGCTCGGGCAGCCCGGCGGGCAGCAGGCTGTGCTGCAGGGCCACCGCCATGGTGTGCTCCCGGGTGTACCGGCGGGCGTTGTCGACGAGCACGGCGGCGCGGGCGGTGAGTTCCTCGGCGAGGGTGCGGTCCTCCTCGTCGAACGCCGGGCGGGGCCGGGAGCGCCAGAAGGTGGCGACGCCGAGCAGGGCCTCGCCGGCGGTCAGCGGCACCGCGATCAGCGTGTGCACCTGCTGCTGGCGCATCGCGTCCACGGTGCCCGGGCTGATCTCGTCCCAGGCGTCGAGCGCCGCCGAGAGGTCGGGCTCGACCACCGAGCGGTTGCCGGCCACCGCCCGGGCCCGCGGGGTGCCGCGCACCAGCGGGACGGCCGAGCCCGGGGCGAGCAACGGCGGCAGGTCGCTGACCCCGGCGAGCGCGGCCCGGCGCAGCGGACGGTGCTGCGCCGGCCGGGGCTCGCCGCCGTCCAGCACGCCCTCGTACAGGTCTACGCAGGCGAAGTCGGCGAACGCCGGAACCAGGGCGGCGGCCAGCTCCTGGCAGGTGCGGGTGATGTCGAGGGTGGTGCCGATCGAGCCGCCGGCCCGGTACAGCAGCTCCAGCCGCCGCCGGGCAGTGTCCGGGACGGCCAGCGGGGCGGTGTCGCGCAGCACGGCGACCCGGCACGGCGGCCCGCCGGCCCGGTCGGTGGGCCGCAGGTCGACGGCCAGCGCGCGACCGTACGCGGTCACGCGCGTGCCGGTGCTCTCGCGCCCGGCCTGCAGCAGACCGGCCAGCTCGGGCGGCAGGCCGAGCGCGTCCAGCGAGCTGCCCTCGCACGTCCGCGGCAGGTCCAGCAGGCGGCGGGCCTCGTCGTTGGCGTACAGCAACCGGTCCGCGTCGAGCAGCAGCACGCCTTCGCGGACGACGGTCGGCTCGGCGGCGCAGGGCCGCTCCGGCCCGCCGGCGGCGGCCGTCATCCGTGCCCTCCGGCCGGGGCCGGCCACACCGGGTGATCGGGGCGCGGTGCGATGGACAGCTGTCGCGCGGAGTTCCGGACCGCGACGCTGCGTCCACCGAGTGCTGCCCGAGACCGGGTCATACGCCCATTCCTACACTCCCCACTCGGGCCGAGCCAATGGCCGCGCCCGGATTTCCACCGCTGATGTGCTGGTTTTAACCAGGCTTTATTCACCTGACAACCCGTCAGGGGCGTGCCGGACAGTGCCACGTGAGCGCGCCCGAGGAGCAGGGGGTCGCCCTGTTCGGCCACCCGAACGTGCCCGGCCACCTGCGCCCCGCGGAGCAGCTCCGGGCTCGACCGCGGGCCCACGACATCGGCCGGCGTCCGGATCGACCACGCGTGCGGGACCGGTGCCGACGGCCACGGGCGGGGCCGCTGGTGAGCGCTGTCGACCCAGCGCCGTCCGCTATCCGGTACCCCGGGGGTGGGTCCGGGTCGGCCTCGGAGGAGGATGGGCAGATGTAGAAGCCAAGCATCTGCGCGAGGAGGCCGCCCGCATGCCCCACATCACCGTCGACTACTCGCCGCAGCTCGCCGACGCCTTCGACCGCCCCGGCTTCGTCCGCGACCTGCACCCCCTGGTCCGTGACCGGGTGGCCTCCCGGGGCGTCTGCAAGACCTTCTTCCGCCAGGCCGCCGAGACCTGGGTCGACGACGCGGACGGCCAGCTCGTCGCCTTCGTCCACATCGCCGTCGGGCTCCTCCCCGGACGGCCCGAGGGCCTGAAGGCCCGCCTCTCCGAGGAGGTGCTGCGGCTGCTCGACAAGCACCTGCGCCCGGTGCTGGGCCGCGAAGTCGTCCGCTCGGCCGAGGTCCGCGACCTCACCCCGTCCTACCGCCTCCGCACCGGCTGGTGACGCCCGCCGGCCCCCGTCACGCCCGGTGGCCGAGGACGTTCACCACCCGGCCCCCCGGATCCCGGACGAAGAACCGCCGCACGCCCCACTCCTCGTCACTCAGCGGATGCACGATCTCCGCGCCCGCCGCCCGCATCTCCTCGTACGCGGCGTCCACGTCGTCGACCTCGACGCTCACGTCCGGCACGACCGGCGCGGTCGCGTCCCGCGCCATGAAACTCAGCTGCGCGGTCGGCGCGTCCGGCGCCGCCAGCGTCATGATCCAGCCGTGGTTCATCACCTCCACGAACCCCAGCCGCCCGTAGAACTCCCGGTTCTCCTCCTGCCCACGCTCCCCCGCCACCACCCGCACATTCGGCACCACCCGCCGCACCGCCACCACCCACTCCCTTCACCACATCCCACTCCCCCACGCCTACCACACCACCCCGCCCCCCCACCCCCAGCACGCCAGAAGACCCGTCAACTCGGCATCGACCTCATCCACCCCTTCCACCCCACCCGTCCCCCTCCGACCGCCGCAGGCGCTTCCCCTGGCGCACCAGAAAACCCGTCAACTCGGCATCGACCTCATCCGCCTCCCCACCCCTCCCGTCCCCCCTCCGCAGGCGCTCCCCCTAGCGCGCCAGAAAACCCGTCAGCTCGGCGTTGACCTCATCCGCCTTCAGGTACGGCAGCCCGTGGTGCGAGACGCCTTCCAGGGTGTGCACCTTGGCGTGCGGGAGGGTGGCGGTGGCGCGGGCGGTGAGGGTTTTCGGGTGATGGGTGCGGCTGTCGGCGGCGGCCAGGACCAGGCACGGGGCCCGGAGGGCGGCGAGGGCTTCGGGGGTGGGCCGGGGGCCGGTGACGGTGCGGGTGCGGGGGAAGGTCGCGGCGAGCCCGTGGAGCCGCGTCCAGTCGGGGTCGAGCGGGGCGCCCCCGGTCTCCCAGGCGAGGAAGGCCCGGGCGCGGACCTCGGTGGGGCGGGCCAGCATCGGGGCGGCGCGCAGCAGGTAGCCGACCCGGTAGCCGGTGAAGCAGCCGGTGGGGTCGAGCAGTGCCAGCCGGTCGACCCGCGCGGGTCGGCGCAGCGCGTACCCGAGGGCGATCCACCCGCCGTAGGAGTGCCCGCACAGGTCGGCGCGTGCGACGCCCAGGCCGTCGAGGACGGCGTCCAGCCAGGCGTGCAAGTCCTCGACGGTGCGTAGCGGTTGTGGTCCCCGGCCGGCCGACCGCCCGGCCTCGCCGATCCGGTCCACGGCGAACACCCTGGCGCTGCGGGCGAGTTCGCCGATGTTCGCCCACCAGCCGGCCGCCGTCGAGCCGCCGCCGTGCAGCAGGACCAGTGGTGGGGCGCCGGCGGGGCCGGCGGCGTTGACGCGGGTGGTGCCGTACGGGGTGTCGACGTCCAGCCGCTCGACCGGGACGGGCCAGCGGTCGAGCAGCGTGTCGTACGCGGACAGGAACGCGGACCGGTCGAACGCCATGGCAGCCTCCAGTGAGGGCGTAATGTCTCGCTGAGCAATTCTCTCGCTCAGCGAGATAGTATGCACGTGGAGCTCCGCCCGGGAAGCCGCCCACCACCGAGAGAGTTGGCCCGATGACCGATGACCGCCCGTCCGGCCCGGGGCTGCAGGCCGTGCACCAGTTGCGTGCGCTGACGGTCGAACTCGACCTGCTCGCCGCCTCGTTCGCGCAGCGCAACGGACTGCACCCGACCGACCTGCGCGCCCTGATCGCCCTGCTGGACGCCGCCCGGGCCGGCACCCCGGCCACCCCGGGTCTGCTGGGCCGTACGCTGCGGCTCAACTCGGCGGGCACCACGGCCGCCCTCGACCGGTTGGAGCGGCTCGGCCACGTCCGCCGCACCCGCGACCCGGAGGACCGCCGGCGGGTCCTGCTGGAGGTCACGGACGACGCGGCGGCACTCGGCTGGAGCTTCTTCGGGCCGCTGATCACCGACACCGTCGAGCTGGCCGATCAGCTGTCGGCCGCCGAACTCGCGGCCGTGCAAGGCTTCCTGACGTCCATGCAGCAGATCGTCGCCCGCCACGCCGACCGGTCGGAGGACTGAGCCCGATGCCCGCACCGACCGAGTTGCTGGAGCCGCCGGAGATCGCGCTGCTGCGTCGCGCCCTGGGCGAGTGGATCGGCCCGGCGCGCTGCTCCGACGAGCTGGCCTTCGCGATGGGCTTCACGGACGCCGAGGACTTGCGCACCCGGCGCCAGCAGCTGGACAGTGCGCTCGCCGACGACCTCCCGCTCTCCTCCGCGGACTGGGCCCGCGTGCTGGTCGCCTCGGAGATCGTCTTCGTCAGCGACCTGTTCGGATCCGGCTACGAGTGGCGGACCACCACCGGCCTCGACGACGAGACGACCATCCGCACGCTGCGCTCGATCCAGCGCAAGCTCGGGCCGACCCTCCGACCGCACTACTTCAAACGCCCGAGCGAGTAGCAGCCGCTCGACGGCTCTGCTGCTACTTGCTCGGGCGCAATGGGAAAGCGGTTTCCTCCTGGGTCCCGCCCAGGGGTCTCCCGGTTCCGACGGTGTGTCAGTGACTCGGGAGCAGACCGGTGTTGAAGCCCAGCTTCGGCGAGGCGTTGTTCACCAGCGACATCGCCTGCTCGGGCCACCAGCCGCCGGCCACCGGGTCCACGATGCCGTACTCGGGGTCGGTCGGGCCGGCGGTGCCGCGGGTGCAGCTGCCGTCGGACTCGCCCGGCACCTTGACCCACAGGTAGGCGTCCAGCAGGGCCTGCCCGGTGTTCGCGGTCGGACGGGTGCCGAGGCCGCGGGCCGGCGGGTTGCACCAGGTCTGCGGGTCACCGGTGTACTTGCCGGGCTCCGGCGTCCACGGGCCCTGCCCGTTGCGGCTGCTGTCGATCACGAAGTGGGTGAGCTTGGCGTCCGCCGGGACGTGGCTCGCGTACCAGGCGTCGGCGTCCGCGGCCGGCCAGTACTGGTTGGCGCAGGAGTCGGCGCTCGCGCCCGGGGTGTTCTGCAGGTACCAGAGGCACTTCGACACCTGGGTGCCGTAGCGGGTCAGCGAGGCGTCGGTCATGTAGTTCGACACGTTCAGGAAGAAGCCCTGGGCACGGGCCACGCCGCCGTCGATCAGCAGCTGCGCCTGGGTGCCGACGTTCTGCCAGCCGCTGTGGCCGGCGTCCAGGTAGACGATCGCCTGGCGCTGCTGCTCCAGCCGGTCCACGGCCGAGGAGATCTCGGCGAGGCGGTCCTGCTGCTGGGCGGCGGTGCCGCCGCAGAACGCGGGCGAGAGCGCCAGGCCGTCCGGCTCCAGGATCACCACGGTCTTGCGGTCGCCGATGCCGCGCGCCAGCGCGTCGATCCACTCCGCGTACTCGGCGCTGTTCGACGCGCCGCCCGCCGAGTACTGCGAGCAGTCCCGGCCCGGCACGTTGTACGCCACCGTCACCGGCACCTGCCGGGCCCGCGCAGCCTTGGTCTGCAGCGCGGCCATCGCGTCCGTGGTCGCCTGCGGCGTCGCCGTCCCGTTGAACCACTGCGCGATCGGCCAGGTCGCCAGCTGGGCCATCGCCTTGGCGCCGGTCAGGTCGTGTGCCTTCAGGTCGGTCAGCGCCTGCTGGGCGGCCTTGCTCGCCGGGTCGACGTAGAAGCGGGTGTCCGGCGCGAGGGTCCGCGGAGCGGGCGTCGCGGCCTGGGCCGGGACGGCGGCCAGTCCGAGACCGGACGCGAGCAGTGCGGCGAGCGAGAGCGCGGTTCGCACGGGGTGGGGTGGGCGCATGGCAGGTCTCTCCCGGCAGGGATCGGCGATCGAACGGAGCGCCATGCACCCACCCGGGTCGACACCCCGTCAAGACCGCACCCCACCGGGCCGCCCCGACCCGCCCGCTGTGCTGAAACTTTCATCCGCCCCGGCGGTCCGGCTCACCCCTGCGGGCGGTCGCGGCGGGCGTCGTGCAGGACCGTCCCCCACCAGTCGAGTTGGTCGAGCATCGCCTTCGCCGCGGCGTCGGGGCCGACCGGGTCGAGCAGCTCGCCGTCGGGTCCGAACAGCGTGTAGAAGCGCGGGAAGGAGACGTACTCCCGGACCGTGTGAGCGTTCAACTCGTTGAAGACCTGCCGCAGTTGCTCGATGGCGAGCAGCCCGCCGGTGGCGCCGCTGTAGCCGACGAAACCGATCGGCTTGGCGTGCCACTGGGTGTAGTGCCAGTCGATGGCGGCCTTCAGCGAGGCCGGAAAGCTGCGGTTGTAGTCCGGGGTGACCACCACGACCGCGTCGGCGGCGTCCAGGCCGGCGGTGAGCCGGCCCATTGCGGCGGGGCGGGGCAGGTTCGGCTCCAACGCCGGCGGGGTGGAGGGGAGTTCGAGCGGGATCGGGGTGTCGGCGAGGTCGATCACGTCGACCTCGAACCGGCCGTGCAGCTCCGCCTGGCGGGCGAACCACCGGGCGACCACCGGGCCGAATCGGCCCTCCCGGACGCTGCCGACGAGCACGGCGAGGTTGAGCGGCTGACTGGTCATGACCTGACTCCTGGTGTCGGAACGGCAGCCCCGGCCGGGGCACCGCTCCAGGCTGGCGGTTCCGCCGGGACGGGGGGAGGCCGTGCGGAGACAGGTAGTACGGGGGCCACCCTCCGCTACCGGTCGGCCTGTTACGTTCGGCGGGTGAGCGACAACGAGTTGGGACTGTTCCTGCGCACCCGCCGCGAGGCGGTCACCCCGGCCGCGGTGGGCCTCCCGGCCGGCCCGCGCCGCCGGACGCCCGGCCTGCGCCGGGCGGAGCTGGCCACCCTGGCCGGGGTCAGCGTCGAGTACGTGACCCGGCTGGAACAGGGCCGCGACCGCCACCCGTCCGCGCAGGTGCTCTCCGCGCTGGCCGACGCACTGCACCTCGGCGTGGCCGAGCGGGTCCACCTGCACCGGCTGGGCAAGGCCCTCGGCGGCGCCTTCACCTGCACCGGCGGCGCCGCGCCCAACCGCTCCGTCCGCCCCACCGTTCGGGCGCTGCTCGACCACCTCGAACCCGCCCCCGCGCTGGTTCTCAACCGCCTCGGCGAGATCCTCGCCTGCACCGCCGCCTACCGGCGCCTCGCCGAACCCCTCGGCCTGCTGGACGGCCCCCGGCCGAGCCTGGTCCGCTACGTCTTCACCGACCCGCGGGCCCGGTCCGCCTACCCCGACTGGGACCGGACCGCCGACCAGCAGGTGGCCGCCCTCAAGCAGGGCCCGGGACGGTCCGACCCCGCGGTGGCCGCCCTGATGGACGAACTGACGGTCACCGCGGGAGCCGAGTTCACCACCCGGCTCGCGACGGTGCCCGGCCTGCCGGACGCCACCGGGATCGAACGCCTGCGACACCCCGACGCCGACGAACTCCGCCTGGCCTACGAGACCCTCCACCTGCCCGCCGCCGACGACCAGCGCCTCCTCGTCCACCTCCCCGCCGACGCCGCCACCGCCACCGCCCTCGACCACCTGACCGGTCGCCACCCGGGCGCCCTGCGCGCGGTGCCCGCCTAGCAGCATCGGCGGCCGGCGCACCGCGACTCCACGGCTGGGCCCACCCGACGGTGGGTCAGGTGCCGGACACGTACACCACCTGGCTGTGGGCGTTCTCGAAGTGCAGGCCCCCGGTGAAGGAGGCGCGCCAGTAACCCGAAGCCGTCCCGGGGACGGTGGTGCTGAAGGCGTAGCCCTCGCCGTTCCAGTAGACCGAGGTGGTGGTGGCTACGGTGGTCCAGCCGCCCTTGCCCGTGGTGGAGTACTGAAGGTCGACCGGGATCTCACCGGGCGTCCCGGCGCCGTCGAAGTGCATCGAGCCGGCCACCGCCACGGTGGCGTCGTCGGCGCGGGTCGCCGTGAAGGCGCGGAATGCGGCCGGCTGGACGACGGTGATCAGCGACTCGGCGGAGGCGCTGCTGAGGAACAGGTCGTCGGAGGGCCAGCCGACGCCGATCTTGTAGTCGGACCACAGCTCGGGGCTGGCCGGGAAGAGCGCGTTGCCCTCGGCATCGGTGGTGCGCTGAACGTACTCGCCGAAGGAGTTCGAGCCGAGCTTCTTGCCGGCCAGCGGCTGCCAGCCGTCGGTGGGCGAGTCCCAGAGCAGGGTCGCACTGGTGGACTGCACCACGCCCCGGAACGGCACCTTGCGGACGACCGGGTTCTCGACGATCTTCGTCGCGGTCTTCTTGATCTTGATCGGGAAGGACTTCGACGCGGACTGGTTGTAGAAGACGTGGTTCGGGTCGTACGGGAACTGGGCCTCGATGGTGTTCTGGTACTCGTTGGTCACCGGCAGAGTGGCGGTGAAACTGCCATCGGCCCCGGTGACGACCTCGGTGTACTCCATGTACGAGGTGACGTCCACGGTCAGCCCGGGCATCGGGACCAGCTCGCCGGTCTCGGGCCGGCGGCCCATCAGGTGGCCGCTGAGGGTGACGGTGCGGTGCTGGTAGTCGACCGTGGTGCGGTCAACGGTCGCGTCGTCGAAGTTGGTGGTGACGGCGTAATAGAAGTACCCGACGCCGCTGGTGGTCTCCAGGGTGTCGCCGCCCTCGTCGGTTGCGACGACGTCGATGCGGTAGGAGCCGAGCGCGGGCAGCTGGACCCGGCCGCGGTTGGTCCAACTGCCGCTGGTGGTGGTGCCGCCGGCCAGTTGCAGGCCCGAGAGGGTGGCGACGGTCTGCTGGGTGTCCAGGGCGACCAGATTGACCTTGACGCTGGTGATCGCGCTCGGCGCGGAGAGCTCCACGATCAGCTTGCTGTTGTTGGTCCAGTCGTTGTGCGCGGACAGGACGGTGATGCCGGTGTCCGCCTGCGCGGTCTGAGCGCCCGTCAGAACGAGGCCGGCTGCGACCGTCACGGCGGCGACGGCCGCAAGGGCACGGCGAGATGCCATCGGTGGTTCCCCCCAGGAAGTTAATTCGGCCCCGATCGGTCGAACAGGGCAGCGGAAAGCTACCAGGAGGCGCCGTCACCCGGAAACGGCTTTTCTCCCACGCCGCGGCCCGCCGCACCCAGCGGTGCCCGCGGGCCGACACCGCCCGGGCACCCACGGTTCGACCTGCGCAGTCACGGGCACCCAGCGGCTGTCGAAATAGCGGATGCGGATGGCAAGGCGGGCGATTCATCAGGACCCCGGGCAGGGAATTTCGGCGCCGCCCGCGATGGCCGGAACGAGAGGAAGAACCTACCGGGGCCGATAAACCGGCGAAGAGCGCCACCGCAACACCCGTCAGACGACGTCGAATTCGTTGCCCTCAGGGTCCTGCATGGCCGCCGCGTAGAAGCCCGTGTCCGGCTCGTCCTTGATCCGCAGCACGGTGGCACCGGCGCCGACCAGCCGTTCCACCGTGGCGTCGACCCGCCTGGTGCGGACGTCCAGCGGCACGTCCCGGCCTCCGCCCACCTTCAGGTCGAAGTGCCACCGGTTCTTGACGGCCTTGGGCTCCGGCACCTGCTGGAACCACACCCGCGGTCCCCGCCCCTCGGGATCGACGATCGACTCCGGAACATCACCCGCACCTGCCGGCAACTCGCCCTCCGGCACCCCCATCGCCACCCAGTACGCCCGCCACGTGCCATAGCCCTCCGGTGCGGGCTCCGGCACGTAGCCCAGCGCCTGCGCCCAGAACGTCACCATCCGCTGCGGATCGGAACAGTCGATCGTCAACTGCACGGTCATCTCCATGCCCGGAGCATCCCAGGTTGGTCTGACGGACGATCACCTTCACCACCGAGCCCGCCTACCGCAGCCCCGGCGCACCGGCCGGGGACGGTCCGCGGGCGTAGCGGCCTGGCGTGGTGCCGATGATGCGGCGGAAGTGGCGGGTGAGGTGGGACTGGTCGTGGAAGCCGAGGGTGGTGGCGACGGTGGTGGCGGGGTGGCCGTCGAGGAGGAGGTGGCGGGCGCGGTCGATGCGGCGGGCGGTGAGGTACTGGTGCGGGGGGAGGCCGAAGGCGGTGGTGAAGGTGCGGACCAGGTGCGCGGGGTGCGCGTGCAGGTGCCGGGCCGCGTCGTCGAGGGTGGTGCGTTCGGTGAGGCGGGCGTCGAGGAGGTCTCGCAGGTCGTGGGCGAGGGGGGCGCCGACCGGAGCGTCCGGCGCGGTGGTGGAGGGTCGCAGGAGGCCGCGCAGGCGTTCGCTGATCAGGGCCAGCCGGCTCTCCGCCTCCAGTTCTTCCCCGGGGGTGCCGAGGGCGGTGTGGAGTTGGCCGACCCGGTGCCGCAGGAGCGGGTCGGCGAGGTCGGGTCCGTCGACCGCGGCGCCGATCAACTCCTCGCCGATCCGGTCGGGTTCGAGGTAGAGGACGCGTTTGCGGAAGCCGCCGTCGGTGGCGGCGGAGCCGTTGTGGGGGACGTGCGGGGGCAGCAGGCTGACGGTGTCGTGGGGGGTGCCGCGCCGGTGGCGGTCGAGGTCGTAGCGGACGGCGCCGTCGTCGACGATCAGCAGGGTCCAGGAGTCGTGGACGTGCATGGGGTAGCGGTGTTCGGTGAAGTGCGCGTGGAACACCTCGACCACGCCGGGGACGTGCGGGCGCCAAGCCGTGATCTGCTGCCGGGGCGCCGCTGTCATGCGAAGAACGTACAAGACCGGGCGGCGGCCGGACCGGCACGCTCAGTCCATGGACACTCTCATCGCCCCGGCCGCCCCGACCCGGCGTCCGCGGACGCCACCGCCACCGCTCCCGCCGCTCCGCGTTTCGACACCAAGATCGCCGTGCTGCTCCGCGAGGACCTCGCGCCCTGGCAGCGGTTGAACGTCACGGCGTTCCTGGTGAGCGGACTGGGCACGGCCGTCCCTGAGTTGGTCGGCGAGCCGTACATGGACGCCGACGGCACCGGCTACCTGCCGATGTTCCGTCAGCCGGTGCTGGTTTTCGAGGGCGGCCGGGAACTGCTGACCGCCGCACACGGGAAGGCGCTCTCCCGCGGCCTGCCAGTGGCGGTGTTCACGGCCGACCTGTTCGCGACCGGAAACGACCGCGACAACCGGGCGGCGGTCCGCGCCGTGTCGACCGCCGAGCTGGATCTGGTGGGCATCGCCGTGCACGGACCGCGCAACGCGGTGGACAAGGTGCTCAAGGGCGCCCGCATGCACCCCTGAGCAGTCCTCGTCCTCCTCCGGCACGATCAGTCGCGGCGGCCGCCCTCGCGCCGGGCGACGGCCGGGATCGCGCGCGCGAAGGAGGCGAGGCTCTTGCTCTCCTCGCCGAGCAGCACCCCGTAGGCGGTGTTGAACGGGAAGGCGGTCAGACCGAGGACGCGGACGGCAGGTCCGTTCGAGTGCTCGCCGCCGTCGGTCCATTCACCGCCGAAGACCCGTACCAGCACCTCGCCGGTGTAGGCGCCGGCCAGCTGCCACCACAGGTCGAGCCGCTGCTCCGCCAGCGGGCCGTCCGCGAGCAGTTCGGCGCAGACGGCGTCGAGTTCGGCAAGCCCGTCGACGCTCCAGTCGAGCTGCCGCCCGTGGTTGTCGGCCACCAGCGCGACGCACTGCTCGGCGACGAACGAGAGCGTCACGGACTGCTTCCGGCCCTGCTCCTGTTCCCGGCCCTGTTCCCGTTCCCGTTCCTGTCCCGGTTCCCGGTGCTGCTGTTCCATGCCCGGAATCCTGCCGCCGGCCCGCCCGGCGCGGCCACGGGTTTTCGGCCGGGGCGGCGGGCCCGCGTCCCCTCCCCCCAGGTCAGGCCTGCAGCGAGGCGAGCGTGACCACGGTGATGTCGGACGGTGCGCCGACCCGGACGGGCGGGCCCCAGGCGCCGGCCCCGCGGGTGACGTACAGCTGGGTGTCGCCGTAGCGCTCCAGCCCGGCGACGGTGGGGTTGGCCAGTTCCGCCAGGTAGTTGCCGGGCCAGAGCTGGCCGCCGTGGGTGTGGCCGGAGAGTTGCAGGTCGACGCCGTGGCGGACGCTGTCGTGGATGGTGACGGGCTGGTGGGCCATCAGGACGGCGGCCCTGGCCCGGTCGCGGTCGCCCAGCGCCCGTCGGTAGTCGGGGCCCTGGCCCGTCGCGGTGCCCGCGATGTCGTTGACGCCGGCGAGGTCGAACCAGGCCAGTTCGACCCGGTCGTTCTCCAACGGGTGCACGCCGAGCTCGCGGACGAACTCCACCCAGGGCGCGGCGCCGGAGAAGTACTCGTGGTTGCCGGTGACGAGGTAGGCCCCGTCCTTGGCCCGCAGGTCCGCCAGCGGGCGGGCGGCGGGGCCGAGTTCGGGGACGGTGCCGTCGACGAGGTCGCCGACCACGGTGATCAGGTCGGGCTGGACGGCGTTGATGGTGTCGACGATCCGCCGGGTGTGCGCCTTGCCGAGGATCGGGCCGAGGTGGATGTCGCTGACCACCGCGATCCGGTAGCCGTGCGCGGCCCGCGGCAGCTTGGCCAGCGGCACCGTCACCTGCTTCACCCGCGGCCCGCGCAGCACCCCGTACGCGCCGTTGCCGACCACTCCGACGGCGACCCCGGCCGCGGCCCCGGCCACCACCCGCGAGACGAACAGCCGCCGCGAGGCCTGCTCCGACACCGGCCCCGACTCCGGCTCCGCCTCCCCAGCCATGTCCTCCGCCTCCCCAGCCATGGCCTCGGGCTCCACGACGACGTCCGAGGGCGCCGCGTCCCTGCCGCGGCCGAGGCGGCGCAGCAGCGGGCGCAGCGCCTCGCCGGCCAGCAGGGCGAGCAGCAGGTAGAGGAGGACGGCGAGCCAGAGGTAGCCGGGCCAGGCGAACCAGCGTTCCACGGCGAGCGGGAAGGCGCGGCCGCCGATCAGGGCGAGCAGCGAGAGGACGGGGAGCAGGACGACCAGTCCGGTGCCGATGCGGCGGTACCGGCCGCCGGGTGCGGAGACGTCCCGGACCATCCGCCGCCACACGTACCAGTGCGCCGCCCCGAGCAGGCCGAGGGCCGCCACCGCCACCACCGCGATCATCATCGGGCCAGTATCGGTGCGGCCTGGTCGCCGCCGCCGCGCGGGGTCGCCGGTCGGGCCGCGTGGTGGACTGCGGGTGGTCGGGCGGGCGCGGACGGTGCCGGGGCGGGTTCGGTTGCTGTGAGGCCGACCACACGGCACCGGGTGACTACGGTCCTCGATAGTCGGTGGTCGGCCCGGCTCCGCGATCGGCGGCCGATCCCCGCTCCGAATCGTCCGCGGGTTGCCACGATTGCCCAGGTCAGCGGTGTGCGAGCGAAACTCCGAGCGCTGTCCGGTTTGTCCCGACTCCTCCCCGGGTAGACCGCGCTTTCCTCGGCCCCCTGCCCGGCTCCGCCTACTACCGGGCGTAGTTTCGGGGCTCGTTGTACGGCTCTGCCGGGTCTGCCAAGAATGACCCCCGTCCGCCAGTCGGCGCGGCCGGTCCGATCGTCTCGGCTCCGGCGGCCCGGTGTCCGGCGGCCGCTCGTTGTCCGTCCGGCCGTCCGGCCCGCACGAGGGAAGAGGTCGCCGTGCAGCACCGCAGGACCCTGACTCTTTCGGAGAAGCTCCGCCGCCACCGGTACGCGGTGGTGACCGGTGTCGCCACCCTCGCGGTGGCCGGCACCGCGACCTTGGCGCTCGCCCTGCCGCAGGACTCGACGCCCGCCTCGGCGAGCTCGGTCGCGGCCGGCGCCCCGCAGCTGGCGAGCGACGCGCTGCCGCAGGCCGACGCCTCGCAGTCGGCGGCCGACCGGGCGGCGGCGGACGCTTCGGCGGCCGCCTCCGAGTCGGCCCGGGCGGAAGCGGAGGCGCAGGCCGCCGCATCGGCGTCCGCGCAGGCGAGCGCGAGTGCCAGCGCCCAGGCGGAGGCGGACGCCAAGGCCAAGGCGGAGGCCGCCGCGAAGGCGAAGGCCGAGGCCGCGGCGAAGGCCAGCGCGTCCGCTTCGGCGGCGGCCAAGGCGAAGGCGGCGGCGGAGGCGGCGTCCCGTTCGCAGCAGCGCCAGGCGCTGCCGAGCAGCACCCCGTCCGCCGCCCAGTCGGTGTTCAGCGGGACGCCGCAGCAGATCGCGGCGCAGATCGTGCCGGCGGGTCAGCTGCAGTGCTTCTCGAACATCGTGGAGCGCGAGTCCAGTTGGAACGTGCACGCGACCAACCCGTCCTCGGGTGCGTACGGGCTGATGCAGGCGCTGCCGGGTTCGAAGATGGCCTCGGTGGGCTCGGACTGGCGGGACAACCCGGTGACCCAGATCAAGTGGGGCCTGCAGTACATGAACGAGACGTACGGCAGCCCGTGCGCGGCCTGGACGTTCTGGCAGTCGCACAACTGGTACTGACGGGTGGAGCGGCGGCCGGAGCGGGCGCTTCCGCACCGGCCCTCCGCAGCTCCGCCACCGGGCGTACATCTGACGATACGTCAGTAAGTCGCGGCGTTCCGCCCCCTATCCGGACATTTCATCGTACAGTCATGTCCGTTCGGTGAAGATTCGGCGAACGTCCCGTGGCCGATGTCCGGATTGGCCGCTTTCGAGCGGCTTCCGACCTTTGCCTGAGGCTGTCCCCGCCCCTAGCCTCCCGCCCATGGCCCCACCACTGATCACCGTCGTACTCCCCGCCTACGACGAGCAGGGACAGCTCAAGGACTGTCTGGACTCGCTGCTCGGCCAGTCCTTCCGCGAGTTCGAGATCATCGTGGTGCAGACCCCGTCCCCGCACTGCCCGGAACGGCTGGTGGAGGCCTACGAGCTGCGCGACGCCCGGGTGCGGGTGCTGCGGCTGGACGCGGAGCCCGGCATCGGCCGGGCCCGGATGGCGGGCGCGGCGCACGCGCGCGGCCAGTACCTGCTGTTCCTGGACGCCGACCACCTGCTGCCGGCCGACGCGTTCGAGGCGATGGACGCCCGCCTCACCGAGACCGGCGAGCTTGACGTGCTGCTGTTCGGCCACAACCGGGAGTACCGCGGCAAGCTCTGGCCGGGCAACGCCGCCGCACTGCTGTCCGAGGCCGGCCCCGGGGTGTTCGCCCCGGCCGAGCGGCCCGAGCTGTTCGGCGCACCGCCGCTGGTGTGGGACCGGCTGCTGCGCGCGGGCACCATCCCCGCGTTCCCGGACGGCTTCTACGAGGAGGTGTCGGCGGTGCACCGCTCCCTGCTCGCCGCCACCCGGATCGCCGTGCTGGACCGGGAGTGCGTCACCATCCGCCGCCGCCACACCCTGCACCCGGCGGGCAGCCCGGGCGCCACCCACTTCGACCTGCTCGACCGGTACGAGAGCAGCTTCGAACTGCTGGACGCGCAGCCCGCGGAGGCCGAGCCGGTCACCGCCGCGGTCCGCCCGCACCTGTTCACCCGGATGGTCCGCCACTACCTGTTCGTGCTGGACCTGCCGGGGTGCCTGACCCGCGCCGAGCGCCCGCAGTTCTTCCAACGCGCCGCCGAGCACTACAGGCGCTTCCTGCCCTCCGGCTACCGGCGCCCGGAGGGCCGCGAGGGCATCAAGTTCTCGCTGCTGTCCTCCAACTCCTACGCCACCTTCGAGGTCGCCAAGTTCTCCCGTCTGGCGGGCGGGCGCCGCTGAGGCGACGGGTCCTGACGACCCGTCGGCGTGGCCCGGCGGGTAGAGTCCCTCCCCGCAGTCCCCCACTCCCTCGCGCCAGCTCCGTGCGCCACCGGACCGGAAGGCGAACTCCGCGATGTCCACCCCTGCTTCCCCGGCGTCCGACGAATCCCTGTCCCTCGACGGCCCGACCCCGGCGGCGCCGAGCCCGCTGCCGCCGCAGCAGCAGATGTCCGGCTGGGCGGTGCTGCTGCTCGGCGTGCTGCTGCTGGCCGAGGCGTTCGTCTGCGTGGCCGTGCTGATCAGCGTCTGGACGCCGCTCACCACGCTGACCGCCGAACGCGCCGCCACCGGCGACCCGGCGGTGTGGACCGTCCTCGGCCTCGGACCCTGGCACCTGACCTCCAACACGGCGATGCTGCTGGCCGTGCTCGCCGCCAGCGGCCTCGGCAGCTTCGTGCACGCCGCCACCTCGTTCGCCACCTACGCGGGCAACCGCCAGCTGCTGCCCAGCTGGCTCCCCTGGTACCTGCTGCGCACCGCGATCGGCGCCGCCCTCGCCCTGCTGGTCTACTTCCTGCTGCGCGGCGGCCTGTTCGCCAACGGCACCGACGGCACCGCCACCAACCCGTACGGCTTCGCCGGCATCGCCGGTCTGTGCGGCCTGTTCTCCAAGCAGGCCACCGACAAGCTCCGCGAGGTCTTCGACACCATCCTCACCACCAAGGACGGCGCGGGCGACGACGAACGCGACGACAAGATCCAGCCCACCGCACCGACTTCGCCCGCCCCCGCGGCCACCGCGGCCACCGTTCCCGCCGTCACCCCGCAGCCCGCTGCCGAGCCGCAGCCTGCCGCCGGCCCGGTCCTGCCGGTGATCCCGCAGCAGCACTCGACGGCCCCGGACGCTCCGTGAGCTGACGGCCCGTCAGGGCGCCGGCGATCTCAACTGCAGCCGCTCGCAGGCGAGCAGGAGCCGCCGCTGCTCGGGGCGCCGAGCGTGATCAGCTGCGGCACCGGCGAAGTGCTGCAGCAGCCGCCGGAGTTGCTCGGCTCGGGTTCGTCGTAGAGGCCCGCGCCGCCGCACACGCCGGTCTCCGGGAGGGTGAGTTCCACGCGCGCGGCGGCCTCGTGGTCGCCGGCCAGGGCGGCGGCGACGGAGCGGACCTGCTCGTAGCCGGTCAGGGCGAGGAAGGTCGGGGCGCGGCCGTAGGACTTCATCCCGACCAGGTACACGTCCCGCTCCGGGTGGGCGAGTTCGTTCGCGCCGTGCGGGTAGACCGTGCCGCAGGAGTGCTGGTTGGGGTCGACCAGCGGGGCGAGCGCGGTCGGGGCCTGCAGCCGGTCGTCGAGGCCGAGGCGCAGCTCGGTGAGGAAGCCCAGGTCGGGGCGGAGGCCGGTCAGCACCACGACCTGGTCCACGGGTTCGCTGCGGTGGCCGTCCTCGGCGACCAGGACCAGCCGTCCGTCCGGGGCGGGTTCGAGGGCGGCGGTGCGGAAGCCGGTGAGCGCGGTGGCGTGGCCGTCCTCGACGGCGGCCTTGGCGCGCTGGCCGAGGGCGCCGCGGGCGGGGAGCTGGTCGGCGCTGCCGCCGCCGTAGGTGGAGCCGGTGATGCCGCGGCGCAGCACCCAGACGGCGTGCGTGCCGGGTTCCTGCTTCGCCAGCTCGGCGAGGGCCGCGAGGGCGGTGAAGGCGGAGGCTCCGGTGCCGACCACGGCGGTCCGGCGGCCCGCGTGCCGGGCGCGCACGGCGGGGTCGTCGAGGTCGGGGATCCGGTAGGACACCCGGTCGGCGGCGGCGCGTTCGCCGAGTGCGGGCAGGCCGTTCGCGCCGAGCGGGTTGGGGGTGCCCCAGGTGCCGGAGGCGTCGATCACGGCGGCGGCGAGCAGGCGTTCCTCGGTGCCGTCGGCGTGCTGGAGGTGGACGGTGAAGGGCTGTTCGTCGCGGCCGGCGTCGACGATGCGGTCGCGTCCGGCGCGGGCGACGCCGGTGACCCGGGAGTCGAAGCGGATGCGGTCGGCGAGCGCGTCGGCGAGCGGCTGCAGGTACTGCCACACCCAGTCGCCGCCGGTCGGGTAGGCGGCCCCGTCGGGTCGGGTCCAGCCGGTGGGGGTGAGCAGCTTCTCGGCGGCGGGGTCGACGAGTTCGCTCCACGGCGAGAACAGCCGCACGTGCGACCAGGAACGGACGGCGGTCGCGGCCGAGGGCCCGGCTTCGAGGACGAGCGGCTCGAGTCCGTTCTCCAGGAGCCGGGCGGCGGCGGCCAGGCCGATCGGGCCTGCGCCGATGACGAGGACGGGCAGGCCGGTCGGGTCGGAGGTCATGGCGGTTCTCTCCCCTTCGCGCTGCGGTGCGGCTCGGCCGCGATCCGCCTGATTCGACAAGTGTCGATGTGCTGACGTCTCCGACCTTGCCACCGGGTATCGATGGATGTCAACATAGACGCATGTCGAATTCGATGATCGAGCTGCCGGTGGTCGAGCCGGAGGCGGTGCCGTGCTGCCCGCCGCTGAGCTCGGCGGAGCTGTCGGGGGCCGACGCGGTGCGGATGGCCGCGATGTTCAAGGCTCTCGGCGACCCGGTGCGGTTGCGCCTGTTCTCCAAGGTCGCCTCGCACGAGGGCGGCGAGGCGTGTGTCTGCGACATCCAGGACGTCGGCGTCTCGCAGCCGACGGTATCGCACCACCTGAAGAAGCTCCGCGAGGCCGGGCTGTTGACCAGCGAGCGACGCGGCACCTGGGTGTACTACCGGGTCGAACCGTCCGCGCTCACCGCGCTCGCCGCCCTGCTCGACCTGAACCGCTGACCCGCACGCCCGCTGGAGGCTCCCCGGTGCCCGTCGCCCGTCCGCTGCTCACCCCGATGCTGCCCGAGCACGCCGAGCAGGTCCTGTCGATCTACCGGGCGGGCATCGAGGAGGGCAACGCGACCTTCGAGACCGAGACCCCGAGCTGGCCGGCCTTCGACGCCGCCCGGCTGCCCGACCACCGGCACGTCGCGCTCGGACCCGACGGCGCGGTGCTCGGCTGGGCCGCGGTGAGCCCCGTCTCCGCCCGTCCCGCCTACGCCGGCGTGGTCGAGCACTCGGTCTACGTCCACCCCGAGCACCGGGGGCTGGGCGTGGCGAGGGCGCTGCTGGACGCGCTGATCGCCTCCACCGAGCGGGCCGGGATCTGGACCGTCCAGTCCGCGGTCTTCCCGGAGAACACCGCCAGCCTCGCGCTGCACGCCCGCGCCGGATTCCGCGTCATCGGCACCCGCGAACGGATCGCCCGGCATCACGGGGTCTGGCGCGACACCGTCCTGATCGAACGCCGGAGCCCGGCCGTCACCTGAGGCAGCGGCCGGGCTCCGTGGCTGACGCAGCGTCAAGCAGCAGGTGCGGTGAGGAACTTGTCGCGCCAGGCGAGCGAGACGTAGACCAGCGCGACCAGGACCGGCACCTCGATCAGCGGGCCGACCACGCCCGCGAGGGCCTGGCCCGAGGTGACGCCGAAGGTGCCGATCGCGACCGCGATGGCCAGTTCGAAGTTGTTGCCCGCGGCGGTGAAGGCGAGCGTCGCGGTGCGGTCGTAGGCCAGGCCGAGCACCTTGCCGAGGCCGAAGGCGCCGAACCACATGAGGGCGAAGTAGGCGAGCAGCGGGAGCGCGATCCGGGCGACGTCGAGGGGTTGCGAGGTGATGGTCCGGCCCTGCAGGGCGAACAGGATCACGATGGTGAACAGCAGCCCGTACAGCGCCCACGGGCCGATCCGCGGCAGCAGCCTCTCCTCGTAGTGCTCCCGGCCGAGGCGGCGCTCGCCCAGGCGGCGGGTCAGGAAGCCGGCGGCGAGCGGGATGCCGAGGAAGACCAGGACGTTGAGGGCGATCCTCCCCATCGAGATGTCGAGGTGCTGGCCGTCGCCGAGTCCGAGCCAGCCGGGGAGCAGGTCGAGGTAGAACCAGCCGAGCACGCCGAACATGACGACCTGGAAGACCGAGTTGAGCGCGACCAGGACGGCGGCGGCCTCGCGGTCGCCGCAGGCGAGGTCGTTCCAGATGATCACCATGGCGATGCAGCGGGCCAGGCCGACGATGATCAGCCCGGTCCGGTACTCGGGCAGGTCCGGCAGGAAGAGCCAGGCGAGCGCGAACATCACCGCCGGTCCGACCACCCAGTTGATCACCAGCGAGGAGGCCATCAGGCGGCGGTCGCCGGTCACGGCGTCGAGCCGGTCGTAGCGGACCTTCGCCAGGACCGGGTACATCATGATCAGCAGTCCGAGCGCGATCGGCAGCGAGATGCCGCCGATCTCCACCTTCGCCAGCGCGTCGCCCAGGCCGGGGACCAGGCGGCCCAGGCCGAGGCCGACCGCCATCGCGGCGAGGATCCACACCGCGAGGTAGCGGTCGAGGGTGGAGAGCTTGGCG
The DNA here is from genome assembly GCF_003610255.1 of Streptomyces sp. TLI_171. GTDB lineage: Bacteria > Actinomycetota > Actinomycetes > Streptomycetales > Streptomycetaceae > Kitasatospora. Next base: position 370,327 of record NZ_RAPS01000001.1, read on the forward strand.
ACCACCGAGGACCGCTCGGGCGCCGCGGGGGCGGGGGCGGTGCGGGACACTAGCAGGACCTCTTTCGCTGACCGTTGGCGCGGGCGTCGGCGGCGAGTTCGGCGAAGGTGCCGGCCAGCGACTCCAGGACCTCGGGGCGCAGCCGGTAGTAGGTGAACCGGCCGCACGGCTCGGTGTCCACCACGCCCGCGTCCCGCAGCACCCGGAGGTGGTTGGACAGGTTGGTCTGGCGGGCGCCGGTCTCCGCCACCAGGTGGGTGGTGCACAGGGTCTCGCGGGCCAGCAGGGTCACGATCTGCAGCCGGAGCGGGTCCGACAGCACGCGCAACAGTTCAGTCTCGACTGACGTCAGCATGGACTGATACTTTCACATCCGTCGCCGCCCTGGCGACATCCCGCAGGACCGCCGTCGTCCCGCCCCGCCCGCCGCACGACCGCACCGATCCAGTCGAAGGACCGCCCCGCCGATGACCACTCCGCCGCCGCTCGCCTCCGTGCTCTTCGTCTGCGTCCACAACGCGGGCCGCTCGCAGATGGCCGCCGGTTTCCTCTCCCACCTGGCCGGCGACCGCGTCGAGGTCCGCTCGGCCGGCTCCGCCCCGGGTCGCCAGGTCAACCCGGCCGCCGTCGCCGCGATGGCCGAGGTCGGCATCGACATCTCCGACCAGCGGCCCAAGATCCTCACCCCCGAGGCCGTCCGGTCCTCCGACTACGTCATCACCATGGGCTGCGGCGACGCCTGCCCCTACTTCCCGGGCCGGACGTACCTGGACTGGCCGCTCGACGACCCGGCCGGCCAGGGCGTGGCGGCCGTCCGCCCGATCCGGGACGCGATCCGGGTCCGGATCGAGCGTCTGATCGCCGAGATCGACGACGCCTCCGCCACGGCCGACAGCTGAGCCTCCGTGTCCGCCCGCACCGGGCGGGCCCCGGCTGGGATGATCGGGAGCATGGCTTCCGACCTCGCCCGCGCCCTCGCCGCCGCCGTGCGCGGCGAGGTCCGCTTCGATCCGGCCGAGCGCGCCGTGTACGGCCAGGACGCGTCGAACTACCGTCAGGTGCCGCGCGGGGTGGTCAAACCGGCCGATCCGGACGACGTGCGGGCGGCCCTGACGGTGTGTCGGGAGTACGGCGTACCGGTGGTGGCGCGCGGCGCGGGAACCAGCATCGGCGGGCAGGCGATCGGGCCCGGCGCGGTGGTGCTGGACTTCCGCCGGCACCTCGGCCGGGTCCTGGCGGTCGACCCGGACGCCCGCACCGCCACCGTCGAACCCGGCACCGTGCTCGACGAACTCCAGCGCGCGGCGCGCCCGTTCGGCCTCCGCTTCGGACCGGACCCGTCCACCCACAGCCGGTGCACGCTCGGCGGGATGATCGGCAACGACGCCTGCGGCTCGCACTCGCTGGCCTGGGGCCGCACCTCCGACAACCTGCACAGCCTGGACCTGCTGCTCGCCGACGGCACCGAACTGACCGTCACCGGGCCGCTGTCGCCCGCCGAACGGACCGCCCTCGCCGCCGCGCCCGGTCGGCCCGGCCGGCTGCACCGGGAGTTGCAGGCCCTGGCGGCGGACAACCTGGCCCTGCTGCGCCGCGCGATGCCCGCGCTGCCGCGGCGCGGCTCCGGGTACCCGCTGGACGCGCTGCTCCCCGAGCGCGGCTACGACCTGGTCCGGGCGGTCACCGGCACCGAGGGGACGTGCGCCCTGCTGCTCGGCGCGACCGTCCGGCTGGTGCCCGAACCGGCGGCCCGCGCCCTGGTGGTGGCCGGCTACCCCGACGAGACGGCCGCCGCCGACGCGGTGCCCGCGCTGCTCCCGCTGGAGCCGCTGACCTGCGAAGGCATGGCGGCGGACCTGGTCGCGGCGCTGCTCGCCACCGGCCGTCGCCCGCCGGTGCTGGACCGGCTGCCGGACGGCGCCTGCTGGCTGTTCCTGGAGACCGGCGGCGACACCCCCGCCGAGGCCGCCGAGCGGGCCCGCCGACTGGCCGGCGCGGTGCGGCGCGAGCGCACCGCCACCGTCGCACTGGTCACCGACCCGGGTGAGCAGCGCGCCCTGTGGTCGATCCGCGAGGCGGGCGCGGGCACCGTCACCCGGCTGCCCCCGACGCCGGACGGGCGGCCGGGCGGCGCGGCCTGGCCCGGCTGGGAGGACTCCGCCGTCCCGGTCGAGCAACTCGGCTCGTACCTGCGCCGGTTGCGGTCCCTGCTGGGCCGGCACGGGCTGCGCGGCGTGCCGTACGGGCACTTCGGCGAAGGCTGCGTCCACCTGCGACTGGACTTTCCGCTGCGTCAACGGCCGGAGGAATTTCGGGAGTTCATGCTGGAGGCGGCGGACCTGGTGGTGGCGCACGGCGGTTCGCTGTCCGGCGAGCACGGCGACGGCCAGGCCCGGGCGGAGCTGCTGCCGCGGATGTTCCCGCCGCAGGTGATCGACCTGTTCGCCCGGTTCAAGCGGATCTGGGACCCGGACGGTCTGCTCAGCCCCGGCCTGCTGGTCGCCCCGCGCCCGCTGGACGCCGATCTCCGCTTCGCCGGCAGGGAGTTGCCGCTCGCCCTGGCCTACCCGGAGGACGGCGGCAGCCTGCTGAGCGCGGTGCACCGCTGCGTGGGCGTCGGCAAGTGCGTGGACGACGCGGGCGGCGTGATGTGCCCCAGCTACCTGGTGACCGAGGAGGAACGGCACTCCACCCGCGGCCGGGCCCGGCTGCTCGGCGAGATGCTCCGCGGCGACCTGGTCACCGGCGGCTGGCGCTCGCCCGAGGTACGGGAGGCGCTCGACCTCTGCCTGGGCTGCAAGGGCTGCGCGAGCGACTGCCCGGTGCACGTGGACATGGCCACCTACCGGTCCGAATTCCTGTACCACCACTACCGGTTCAGGCCCCGACCGGCCGCCCACCGCTCCCTCGGCCGGCTGCCCGCCTGGCTGCGCCTGGCCCACCTCGCGCCGCGCGCCGCGAACGCCGTGTTGCGCAACCGGTACGCCGCCGCCGCGCTGAAACGGCTGGGCGGCATCGACCGGCGGCGTGCGCTGCCCGCCCTGCCCGAACAGCGGTTCAGCGCCTGGTTCCGCGCGCACCGGGCCACGCACCCCGCCGCCCCGGACGCGCCCGCCGTCCTGCTCTGGCCGGACTCGATGTCCGAACTCCTCGACCCGGCGCCGGCGCAGGCCGCCGTCCAGGTCCTGGAGCGGCTCGGCTTCCGGGTGGTGCTGCCCACCGGCCCGGTCTGCTGCGGGCTCACCCTGATCGCCTCCGGCCAACTCGGCGCGGCCCGGCGGGTGATCGGCCGAACCCTGCGCCACCTGCCGCCCGACCTGCCGGTGGTGGGCCTGGAGCCGTCCTGCACCGCGACCCTGCGGGCGGACTGGCCGCGACTGCTGGACGCCCCCGAACTGTCGTCCCGGGTCCGCACGTTCGCCGAGTTCCTGGACGAACGGCAGGTGGCGCTGCCGCGGGTGGGCGGCGAGGCGATGACCCAGGTGCACTGCCACCAGCACGCCGTCCTCGGCACCGACGCCGATCGCCGCGTCACCGACCGGCTCGGCCTGACCAACCGTCAACTCGACGCCGGCTGCTGCGGCCTGGCCGGCGCGTTCGGCTTCGAACGCGGCCACTACGACCTCTCGGTGGCCATCGCCGAACGTGCCCTCCTGCCCGCCGTCCGCGCCGCCGCCCCCGACGCCCTGCTGCTCGCCGACGGCCTCAGCTGCCGCACCCAGCTCACCCAACTGGAGCCCACCGCCCGCCCCATGCACCTCGCCGAGGTCCTGCTCCACGCCTTCCGGCGGGCGGACGGCCGGACCGACTGAGCCGCCCCCGGAGGTCTCGGGGGCGGCTCCGCGGCTTCGCCGTCACTCCCCCGGGTAGCGCACCCCGATCCGCTCGCGCACCGTGTCGAGCGTCCGCATCACGGCGAGCGTCGAATCGAGCGGCACCAACGGGGACTCGGTCTCCCCCGCCCGCAGGCAGCGCACGACCTCGGCGGCCTCCAGGCCGTAGCCGTGGCCGACGGCGGGCGCGGCCTCGAAGGTCTCGGGGGCGGCGCCGTCGCGGTGCAGGGTGAAGCCGGCGGGGTGGAAGAAGTCCCGGTCGAGCTCGATGCGGCCCTTGGTGCCCTGGACGGAGGCGCGCTGGCCGCAGTGGGCGTCGAGGGAGCAGGCCAGCAGGGCGGTCGCACCGGTGGGGTGGCCGAGCAGGATCGCGGTGTTGGCGTCCACGCCGCGCTCGGTGAGGCGGGCCTGCGCCTGGACGGAGTCCGGTTCGCCGAGCAGGAGGTGGGCGAACGCCACAGGGTAGACGCCGAGGTCGAGCAGCGCGCCGCCGCCCGCCGCCGGGTCCCACAGCCGGTGGCCCTGCTCGTCGGGCCCGACGAAACCGAACTCGGCCTGCACGTTGCGGACTTCACCGATCGCCCCGTCCGCGATCAGCGCGGTGATCCGCCGCACGGTCGGGTCCAGGTAGGTCCACATCGCCTCCATCAGGAAGGTCTCGCGCTTGCGGGCGAGCGAGACCACCTCCGCGGCCTGACCGGAGTTGAGCGTGAACGGCTTCTCGCAGAGCACGGCCTTTCCGGCGTCCAGCAGCAGCCGGGTCGCGCTGTGGTGCGCCGAGTGCGGGGTGGCGACGTACACCACGTCCACCTCGGGGTCGGCGGCGAGCTCCTGCCAACTGCCGTACGCCTGGGGGATGCCGTGCCGGTCGGCGAAGGCGCGGGCGGAGTCGAGGCTGCGGGAGGCGACCGCGAACGCCTCGGCGCCGGGAACGGCGGCCAGGTCCTCGGCGAAGGAGGTGGCGATGCCGCCGGTGGCGAGGATGCCCCAGCGGATCGGTCGGTCGGTGATCGGCTGCACGGTGGTCCTTCGATCCGGCGAGTGGTGCGGGCCGGGCCAGCCTATCCACCGCCCCACCTGCGAGAACACCCCCACCCGCCGGTCGGCGCCCGGCCCCCGGCCGGGGGCCGGCGGCCGCGACGTCTTCCACCGGAGAGTTACCGGACGGTAGCCTGCCGCTCCGCCCGTCGCCCGCACCCGGGAGCAGCCGCCGTGTCCGACCGTCCCGATCCCTTCACCGACCAGCAGCAGGCGCACCTCCGGGCCCGCGCCGCGCTCGCCGGGACCAGCGCCCGCCTGGTCCAACTGCTCACCGATGCGCATGAGTTGCGGGACCGCACGGCGCTCCCCCAGTGGACGGCCGGCCAGGTCGGCACCCATCTCGCGGCGGTGTTCCTGGCCTACTGCTCCACGGTTCCCGGGCCGCGCGCGGACGCGGACGCGGTGGACTGGGACGCCGTCCTGCCGACCGCGGAGCTGGCGTTCGGCCCGCGGATGGCGTCGGTGAACGCCCGCGCGGTGGCCCTGCTCGGCGAGCAGATCGGCGACCGCCCGGAGGCGTTCATCGCCGAACGGGCCGAACGTTTCCTGCGGACCACCGCCGAACTCGCCCCGGACACCCCGGTCGCCACGCCCTGGTACGGGCCGCAGCCCGCGCTGACCGTGGCGGCGGCGACCGGCCTGCTGCTCAGCGAGTGCCTGCTGCACGGCCTGGACATCGCGCGCGCCACCCGCCTGCCCTGGCGGATCGACCCGGACCACGCTCGGCTGGTGCTCGGCCAGGCGATGCCGGTGATGATGCCGCTGGCTCTCGACCGGGCCCGGGCGCGCGGCGTCGACATGGCGTTCGACCTCGCCGTGCGCGGCGGCCCCCGCCTGCGGCTCGCCGTGCACGACGGGGCGATGACGGTGACCCGGGGCGTACCCGCCGCCCCACCGGACTGCCGCATCTCGGCCGACCCGGTGGCCTTCCTCCTGGTGGCGTTCCGGCGCAGCCCGCAGTGGAAGGCCATCGCCCTGGGCCGGCTGCGAGCAGGCGGCCGCCGGCCCTGGCTGGCTCCCCGCCTCCCCTGGCTGGTCCCGTCCCCCTGAGGCCCCCGCCCCGCAGCCCCGCCGACGGCTCGGCTTTCGCGTCGGCTCAGCGTTCGCGGGCGACGGCGATCAGCGCGGCGTCGTCCATCAGGCGGCCGCCGACGTGGTCGAGCAGGTCGCGGCGCAGGCCGTCCAGCAGGTCGGCGGGGGCGAGGCCGAGGGGGAAGCGGGCGGCGCGTTCGGGCAGCGGGTAGAAGGTGCCGTCACCGTCGCGGGCCTCGGTGACGCCGTCGGTGTAGAGCAGCAGGGTGGAGCCGGCCGGGAAGGCGAACTCCTCGGTGCGGCGCTCCACCGGGCCGAGCGCGCTCATGCCGAGCGGTGGCGCGGTGCGGCCCAGTGCGAGCAGGCCGGCCCGGTCGCCGGCCAGCAGCAGGGGCGGCGGGTGGCCGCAGTCGGCGATCCGCACCACGGGGTGCTGGTCGGGGACGTCGAGGACCAGCGCGGTGACGAAGTTCTCCTGGACGTCCTGTCCGGTGTCGGCGAGTTCGGCGAGGTGGCGCCGGTAGGAGGCTTCGAGGGCGTCGGCGAGTTCGCCGGGGTCGTGGTGGCGGTGGGCGAGTTCGCGGAACGCGCCGAGCAGGGCCGCGGCGTCGCCGACGGCGCCCAGCCCTTTGCCGCGGACGTCGCCGACCAGCAGCCGGGTGGCCCGGTCGGTGCGGACGACGGCGTACAGGTCGCCGCCCACGTTGGCCTCGTCGTCGGCGGCGAGGTAGCGGGAGGCGATCCTCAGCGGGCCGGCGTTCTCGGGCAGCGGGCGCATCAGGACGCGTTGGACGGCGTCGGAGACGGTGCGGACCTGGTCGAGTTCGCGGCCGTGTCGTTCGCGGACCCGGCAGTAGGCGACCAGCGCGCAGGTGATCAGGGCCAGGGCGGCGACCTGGGCCTGGTGGTTGGCGGTGAACAGGCCGCCGTGCAGCACGGCGATGACGATCTGGGCGGCGACGGCGAGCGCCCCGATCAGGGCGGTCATCCGGGTTCCGGCGAACGACGGGGTGATGGCGGGGGCGACGACCAGCAGCGGGCCGAGGTGGATGTTCGGGGAGATCGAGATGTCGACGGCGCAGATCAGCACGATCAGGCCGATCGGCAGCAGCACCATGAGGTGTCCGGTGCGCCACTCGTTCCGCAGTCCCGCCAGCCTCCGCCGCACTCCCACTCCACCACCATGCCTCGGACGGTGCGCGCCCACGACCCGGTGAACGCTGTGCGCACGGCATATGGCGCTGCGTCACCAAGGGCCCCTACCATCTCGCCATGGCCACCACCCTGACGCCCGTCGAGGCGGACAAGATCCTCGCCGACCACTTCGCCCCGTGGGTCCAGGACCTCGGTCTGACGGTCGTGGAGACCGGCGAGCGCCACGCGGTGCTCCGGCTGCCCTGGTCGGACCGGCTGGCCCGGGACGGCGGCGGCCTGTCCGGCCAGGCGATGATGGCGGCGGCGGACACCGCGACGGTGATCGCCGTGGCCTCGGCGCTGGGCGGATTCGCGCCGATGACCACCGTCCAGCTGTCGACCACCTTCCAGCGCGCGGCCCGTGACACCGACCTGCTGGTCACGGCCCGGCTGACCAAGCTGGGCCGCCGCCTGGCCTTCGCCGAGATCGCCCTGACCACGCCCGAAGCCCCGGACGACCCGGTCGCGCACGCCACCACCGTCTACGCGTTCCCCGGCTGACCACGCCGCAGCCCCCGCCCCGCCACCGCGCTGCCCACCCCGCCCGGCTCCGCTCCGCCAGGCGACGGGAAATCGCTTTCCGTCGGCTCTCCCGGGCCGCTACCGTCCCACCCGGCGGCAAGCTTCGGGCGGGGAGGTCCGGTGTCACGGGTCCTGGTGGTCGGCGACGTGCACGGCGAGTTCGCGCTGCTCGCGCGCCTGGCGGCCGCGGTGCGGGCGGCGCACGGGCCGCTGGACGCGATCCTCGCGGTCGGCGACGTGGAGGCCAATCGGGACGAGGCGGACGCGGCCGGCGTGTACGGTCCGGCGAAGTACCGCAAGCTCGGCGACTTCCCGCTCCTGACGGACGCTCGGGTCGACCTCGGTGCGCCGCTGTTCTTCATCGGCGGCAACCACGAGCCGTGGCCGGCGCTGGACGCGGCCGGCCCGGGCGAGTGGGCGCCCGGCGTGCACTTCCTCGGCCGTTGCGGGCTCGCCGAGGTGGCCGGACTGCGGGTGGCCTTCCTGTCCGGCATCCACTCCTCCCGGGTGACCGACCGGCCCCGGCCGGTGCGCGAGTCGCTGCGCGACCGGAACTACTACACGGCCGCCGAGTTGCAGCGCCTCACCACCGAGGGCTCGCGCTCCCGGGGCGGCGTGGACGTGCTGCTCACCCACGACTGGCCGGCCGGGCTGCCGGGCGCCGACGTCCCGGGCGAACGCCCCGTGGGCCGCCCGGAACTGCGCACGCTGACCGAGCGCCTGCGCCCCCGCCACCACCTCTGCGGGCACATGCACCGCCCCCTGGACGCCCGCATCGGCCCGACCGCCGTCACCTGCCTCTCCCTCCTGCGCGACACCCGGAACACGCTGGCCCTGCTGGAGCGCGCCCCCGACGGATCCCTGCTCCTGACCCGCCCCGACCCGTAGCGCGGCCGGCACCGGCGGTTCCGCCCGTGCACGCCTCTACCCCTGGGGCACTACCGAGCAGTAGCCTCCCCTGGCCGAAATCGATCGCGATCTCTCGCCGCCTGGAGGCTCCATGCGCCCAATTCCGCGCCGCCGCACCTTCGTTGCCGCCGCTCTCGCCGCCCTGACGCTGGCCGGGGCGGGCGCTGTGCCCGCGTCCGCCACCCAGGGCGGGCCGGGTGGGCACGGGGGGCAGGGCGGACCGCACCGGGCCGCGTACTACCTGGCGCTCGGCGACTCGCTGGCGGCGGGCTACCAGTCCACGCCGACCGGCGGACACGTGGTCGGCAGAGGCTACGCGCAGGATCTGGCGCGGACGCTGGGCGACCGGGCGGCGGCGGAGGGCCGCCCGTTCGAGTTCACCGACCTGGGGTGCCCGGGTGAGACCACGGGCAGCATGGAGAACGGCGGCTGCCCGTACCCGCACGCCTTCTCGGGCTCCCAACTGGCGGCGGCGGTCGCCTGGTTGAAGGCGCACCGGAAGGACGAGGCGCTGGTGACCATCGACATCGGCGCCAACGACGTGCAGCGCTGCGCGGCGGGCGGCTCGCTCGACCTGCCGTGCGCGCTGAACGGCATCGACCAGGTCCGCGGCGGGCTGGACCGCATCCTGTCCGAGCTGCAGGACGCTGCGGGCCCGCACACCCGGATCGTCGGGATGAACCTGTACGACCCGTTCCTGGCGGCCTGGACGACCGGCGAGCAGGGCCGGGCGATGGCCACCGCGTCCGTTCCGCTGGCCGACGCGCTGAACACCGTGATCGGCGCGGTGGACGCCCGCCACCGGGTGCCGACCGCGGACGTGGCGGGCGCGTTCGCCACCGACTCGTTCCTGCCGCAGGTGCCGCTGGGCGGGCAGCAGGTGCCGCTGAACGTGGCCCGCATCCTGCAGTGGACCAACATGGCCCGCGGCGACATCCACGCCAACGACGCCGGCTACCAGGTGATCGCGGACGCGTTCCTCGCCAAGTTGCCGAAGCAGTACCTGCACTGACGTTTCGTCAGCACCGCTTCCCGCCCCACCGCCCGCGCGCTCAGCGGGCGGTGATGGCGGTGACGAACTCGGCGAGCCGCTCCTGCGGGAGGTGGCGGGCGATGTCGGCCTCGCTGATCATGCCGACCAACTGGTGGTCGGGGTGGTTGATCACCGGGAGCCGGCGCACCAGGTGCTCCTCCATGACTTCGAGGACCAGGTCCGCCTCCTCGTCCTCCTCGATCACCATCGGCCGTCCGACGGCGAGTTCGACGCAGAGCACGGTGGCGGGGTCCCGGCCCTCGGCGACGCACTTGAGGACGATGTCGCGGTCGGTGAGGATGCCCAGCAGCTTCTGGTCCTCGTCGCAGATCGGCAGCGCGCCGACGTCGCGTTCGCGCATCAGCCGGGCCGCGTCGGCGAGGGTCTGCTCACCGGTGACGCACTCCGCGCCGGGGTGCATGATGTCTTTCGCGGTGGTCATGGCCGGACCTCCCGAGGTCGCTGTGTTCCTGTTGTCCGTTGCCGACTTCCATGCTCGCCCTGCTGCTGGTCGGGCCGCCACCGCAGACCCGGCCCGGCACCGTCGTCACACCGTCCCGACACTGCCTCGACGGGGCTCTGCCGCGCTGCCCACGGTCACGCGGCGTGCGGTGGCGCGACGCCGAACGGGCGTTCCGCGCCGTCGAGTTCGGTGCCGGGCGCGGCCTGCGGCAGCTCCAGCTGCTCGACGTCGCGCTCGCCGTCGGCGGCCTGCGTCCCCGAACCGGACTCCGCCGCCACCGCCTCCGCGACCCGGGTCGCCTCGGCGGCCTGCGCGGTGGCCCGCTCGGTGGAGCTCTCCAGGAAGCGCAGCAGCTCGACCGGGAACGGCAGCACCAGGGTCGAGTTCTTCTCCGCGGCGACCTCCACCACCGTCTGCAGCAGCCGCAGTTGGAGCGCCGCCGGAGTCGCCGACATCACCTTCGCGGCCTCGGACAGCCGCGCGGACGCCTGGAACTCGCCGTCCGCGGTGATGATCCGGGCCCGCCGCTCCCGGTCCGCCTCGGCCTGCCGGGCCATCGAGCGCTTCATCGACTCGGGCAGCGCCACGTCCTTGATCTCCACCCGGTCGATCTGGATGCCCCAGCCCAACGCCGGGCTGTCCAGCATCAGTTCCAGGCCCTGGTTGATCGGCTCGCGGTTGGCCAGCAGGTCGTCCAGCTCGCTCTTGCCGATGATCGAGCGCAGCGACGTCTGGGCGACCTGGGACATCGCGAACGTGTAGTCCTGGACGTTGACGATGGCCTTCACCGGGTCGAGGACCTTGAAGTACACCACCGCGTCGACCCGGACGGTCACGTTGTCGCGGGTGATGCCCTCCTGGGCGGGGATCGGCATGGTGACGATCTGCACGTTCACCCGCCGCATCCGGTCCGCCACCGGCATGATCCGGGCCAGTCCCGGCCCGCGCACCTCGTCCAGCACCCGCCCGAACCGGAACACCACTCCGCGTTGGTACTGCTGGACCATGCGCACGCTCAGGCCGGCGTACAACGCCAGCACCACCAGCAGCGCCACCACCGCACCGACCACGATCATCGCCGTCACCTCGCCCCGAACCCCGGAACTCCGGATCCTCCGGAGCCCCGAACGCCCGAACTCCGCGCACCGGCCCCGCACGACCCGGCCGGCGGCGCGGGCCCGTACCTCTCCACGCTACTCCGCGTCCGGCCCACCGCACCGGCCGGACGGAAACCGCTTTCCCGCCGCCTGCCGCACCTGCCCCGTCCGGCCCCGTAGGATCGGCCCATGGAGCTGCCCGAACCGCCCTCCCACCTGGTCGAACGGGTGCACGGCCTGGCCGAGCTGGATGAGTTGGTGGTCGACTGCCGTGCGTGTCCGCGCCTGGTCGAATGGCGCGAGGAGGCGGCCCGGGTCAAGCGCCGGGCGTTCCAGGACCAGGAGTACTGGGCGCGCCCGATCCCCGGTTTCGGCCCGTCGGACGCCCGCCTGGTGCTGGTCGGCCTCGCACCGGCCGCGCACGGCGGCAACCGGACGGGGCGGATCTTCACCGGAGACCCGTCCGGCGACCTGCTGTACGCCTCGCTGCACCGCCTGGGCCTGGCCAACCGCCCGCAGTCCGTCTGGCGCGACGACGGCCTGCGGCTGCACGGCGTGCGGATCACCGACCCGGTGCGCTGCGCCCCGCCGGAGAACAAGCCGACCAACGCCGAACGCGACACCTGCCGCCCGTGGATCGTCCGCGAACTCGAGTACCTGCGTCCCACCGTCCGCGCCGTGGTCGCCCTCGGCGGCTTCGCCTGGCAGGCCGTGCTGCCCGCCCTCGCCGCCTCCGGCTGGCAGGTGCCGCGCCCCAGGCCGGTGTTCGGCCACGGCGCGCACGCCGTGCTGCCGGCCGCCGACGGCGGGCCCGCGCTGCACCTGTTCGGCTGCTTCCACGTCAGCCCGCGCAACACCTACACCGGCCGGCTCACCCCCGCGATGGTGGACGAGTTGCTGCGCACGGCCGCCGTCGCCGCCGGCCTGGACCCGGCGATGTCCTGACGGGGTGTCAGAACCCCGCCAGGACCGCTGCTGCCGGCACCGCGCCGAACACCGACCTGCGACTCGCAGCCCGCCTGCACGGACGCCGAGGTCCGCGGCCCGGACGGGCTCCCCGTCCGCTCCCGGGGTCCCCGGGCCGCCGACCGCGGGGGCTCCGAGCGGGGCCGGGAGACGGGCGCTATGCCTGCCGCAGGCGTTTCGGGCGGCGGGCGGCCTGTTCCCAGACCTCGGGCAACAGCTCGCGGGCGAAGGCGAGTTCGGCGACCTGGCGGCCGTAGAGCACGCCGTAGCCGAAGCCGCCGTCGGACAGTGCGCGGACGGTGTTGCGGGCGATCACCGCGTCCTGGTGGCGGCCGAGCACGTCCTGCAGGGCTTTCATCCGGCGGGTGAAGCCGCGGGCGGGGCGGCCGGCGCTCTCGCCGGCGTAGCGGGCGCGTTTGGCGGCCTTGCGGGCGTCGTGCAGGGCGCGTTCGAGGGCCGGGCCGTCGGGGGTGCGGCGGGCGGCGGCGACGCGTTCGGCGGTGCGGCGGTGTTCGCGGCGCAGCGTGCGGGTGATCTCGCGTCCGGCGGGCTTGGCGGCGCGGGAGTTCAGCGGCGGGTCGGCGGCGAGCGCGGTGAGGGTGGCGAGCAGGCGGCGGAAGCGTTCGCTGTCGAGGGCGGCGAGTACCTGCGGTCGGGCTTCGCGGGTCTCGCGGGTGTTCCAGGCGGCGAGTTCGGCGAGCACCCGGTCGCGGTCCGCCCCGGCGGGCAGTTGGCGGGCCTGGGTGATCAGGCGCTCGCCGAGGACTTCGGCGTCCCGGGCGTGGCCGAGGGCGCGGCCGAGCCTGCGCAGTTCGTCCTCGGTGCCGGTGTGGTCGCCGTGGAGGTGGCGGCGGTGGGTGCGCAGGGCGCTGCGCAGGCGGCGGGCGGCGATCCGCATCTGGTGGACGGCGTCGGGCCGCTCGGCGCGGACGTCGGGTTCGAGGGCGGCGAGCCGGGCGGTCTGGGTGCGCAGGCGTGCGGTGAGGACGTCCCCCGCGCTGCCGCCGATCCGGTGTGCCACGTCGCCACGTCCTTCCGTGCTCTCCAGGGTAGGCCCGCGTTCCGGGGTTCCGGAGGCGCGCCGCGCCGGTCCTCGCGGGTGCGGCTGCCCGGCGCGGCGCGGTTCACACACCGGCGGTGCGCTGACGTCCCGTCACCCCGGCCGGGTTCGACCTCGCCGTCTCCGGGGCGGCTCGGACTTCCTGCCGGCACGGGCCTGACGGTGGGTCAGCTGCTGTCGCCCGGGTGGTGGACGGTGAGGTCGCCGTAGCCGGCCAGCGCGGCGGCCAGGTCGCCGGGGCGGTTGCGCAGCGTGGAGTCGAGGAAGGCGAGGGTGGTGGAGGCGACCAGGTGCGGGGGGCGGGTGCGGCCCAGGGAGCCGACGACGGAGGGGACCGGCGGCAGGTAGAGGGGGGCGTCCATGAAGCTGAGGTGGGCGGTGCCGGGGAGGGTGAGCCGGTAGCTGGTGGCGGTGCTGAGTCGCAGGACCTGGGTGAGGCGGGGGAGGTAGCGCGGGTCGGTGCCGGGGCCGATGGCTTGGGTGAGTGCGAGGGCCGGCTGGTGGTAGGGGAGCATGGCGGGGTCGCGGGGGTAGCCGTCGAGGTCGATGACGGCGGTGAACCGCGGGTCCTGGCGGGCTGCTTGGAGGGCGGCGCCGCCGCCGAGGGAGTGGCCGGTGGCGGCGGCCCGGTCGGTGTCGAGGCGTCCGGTCAGCGGGTCGGTGTTCTCGCCGCGGTCCAGGGCGCCGAGCCGGGTGAGGACGAAGCTGAGGTCGGCGGCCCGGATCGCGGTGGTCTCGGCGGCCCGCCGGTCGTCCTCGGCGTCGTCGCCGGTGGTGGCGAGGGTGGTGGTGACGGTTCGGCCGTCGGTGAGGACGACGGCGGCGGAGTCGTACGGGTGGTCGAGGGCGGCGACCAGGTAGCCGTGGCTGGCCAACTCCTCGGCCCAGGCGGTGTTCTGGGTGCGCACGCCGCCGAGTCCGGGCGAGAACAGCACGACCGGGTAGCGGGCGCCGTCGTCGGCCACCGGGGCGTCGGGGACGGCGTGGGTGCGGGCCGCGGGGACGCCGTCGAGCAGGACTCCGGGGAGGCCGGCGTAGCGGGCGAGGGCGGCGGCGACGGTGCGCGCCTCCTGCGGGGTGCGGCCGAGGTACTGGGCGCGGGGCGTGCCGGCGGGGCTCTGCCGGGCTGGGTACCAGAGTTGGACCACGACGGTGCGCCGGTCGGCGGGGTCGGGGGTGGCGGTCTCGGGCCGGTCCTGGTCGGTCCACTGCAGGACGCGGGTGCCGACCGGGTAGGGGCCGCTGGGCGTGGGGAAGTCGGGGACGGGGAACGCCCAGGCGGCCACCGGGCCCGCGGCCAGCAGGCCGAGGCAGGCCGCCGTGCCCGGCAGCGCGAGCCACCAGCGGGCCCGTCGGGCCGGCCGGCCGGTGCGGCGGCGGATCAGCGGCGCGACGGCGAACGGCAGCGCGAGGGCGGCGCCGGCCAGCACCGGCAGCAGTTGCCAGCGCAGACCGGTCACGCCGAGCAGGGCGGCGCACAGGGCGAGGCCCGCACCGGCCGCGAGGGTGACGGGCGGGCGGGCGGCGGGCGGGAGCCAGCGGGCCACGACCAGCAGGGCGGCGGCCAGCAGGGCGAGGATTTCCAGGGGGGACAGCTGGGGTCCCGGGATGATCTCGGTCACCCGGCCATCCTCGGCGCGGGGTGCCGGCCGCCACATCGGCCGCGGGTCTGCACCGTGTCCGACCGGAGTGGCAGGCGGACCTGCCGGTTCGGCGGGCTGCGCTGCGACCCCGGGGGGAAGCGGGACTCCTCCTCCGGTCGGACGCCGGCCGGGCACCCTCGGCCGCCGGGATCATGCGTGGACCGTGCTGCGCGGCCTACGGTGGCAGGGCCGTGGCGCGACCGGTCGCGCCACGGGCACCATGACGCCGGATCAGCAGGGGTGTGGGATGACCGAGGCGGCCGCCGGAACGGACCGTGCCCGTCCGGGGCGTTCCCGGGCCCGGTCCGGCGGGCGGGCGGCGCGCACCGTCCGGGGCTGGTGTTCCCGGCCGCCGACCGTGGCGCGGGACGCGCTGCTGCCGGTGCTGTTCCTGGTGCACATCGTGGCCGCCCGGGGGCTGCCGGTGGCCGTCGCCCTGACGGCCGCTCTCGCGCTGCCGCTGGCGTGGCGGCGCCGGGCTCCGCTCGCCGTGTTCGGCGCGGTGGTGGCGGCGGCCTTCGTCCAGTGGCTGCTGGACGTGCAACTGCCGGCGGACGTCGCCCTGTTGGTGGCGCTGTACACGGTGGCCGCGCACGCGGGGCGGCGGGCGGCGTTGGCCGCCGCCGGCGTCGTGCAGGCGGGGGCGCTGGCGGCCTGCCTGCGTTGGGCCGCGGACGGCGCGTTCCTGACCCTGTTCGTCGCGGTGAGCGCTTCGGTGGTCGCCGCCACCGTCCTCGGCGTCAACGCCCGGACCACCCGCGCCTACCTGGCGGCGGTCCGGGAGCGGGCCGCCCGCCTGGAGCAGCAGCAGGACCAGCAGGCCCGGTTGGCGGTCGCCGAGGAGCGGGCCCGGATCACTCGGGAGATGCACGACATCGTCACCCACAACCTGTCCGTGATGGTCGCGCTCAGCGACGCCGCCGGCTACGCGCAGCACCGCTCCCCCGACCGGGCGACGGCCGCGATGCGGCAGATCTCCGAGACCGGCCGGCAGGCGCTGACCGACATGCGGCGTTCGTTGGGCGTGCTGCGGGCCGACGAACCGGACGCGGCCCGCCACCCGCTGCCGGGGATCGCCCAACTGGGCGCGCTGGCCGAGCAGATGTGCGCGGCGGGGCTGCCGACCCGGCTGGAGGTCGAGGGCGATCCCACCGGTGTGCCGGCCACCGCGCAGCTGACGGTCTACCGCCTGGTCCAGGAGTCCCTGACCAACGCGCTCAAGCACACCTCGCCCGGCACCCGCGCGAGCGTCCGGGTCGGGTGCGCGGCCGGGTCGGTCACCGTGGACGTCGTCGACACCGGTGCGGGACCGGGCGGTTCCGCCGCCGCGCCGTCCGGTCACGGGCTGGCCGGGATGCGGGAGCGCGCGGCCGCCTACGGGGGGACGCTGCGGGCCGGGCCGCTGCCGGGCGGCGGCTGGGGCGTCGGCGCCCGCCTCGACCTCACCGCCTGCGGGGCGGCGTCGGCATGACGGTGCGGGTGCTGATCGCCGACGACGAGGCGCTGCTCCGGATGGCGTTCGGCATGGTGCTGGAGGCCCAGCCCGACCTGGCGGCGGTCGGCGAGGCCGCGGACGGCGCCGAGGCGGTGCGCCTGGCCGGGGAGTTGCAGCCCGACGTCGTCCTGATGGACGTCCGGATGCCGGGCGTCGACGGGATCGAGGCGACCCGGCAGGTGCTGCGGGTCTCCCCGCGGAGCAGGGTGCTGATCCTGACCACCTTCGACCTCGACGCGTACGCCTTCGCCGGGTTGAGTGCCGGGGCGTCGGGCTTCCTGCTGAAGAACACCAGGCCGGAGGAGTTGCTGACGGCGATCCGCAGCGTGGCCGTCGGCGATGCGGCGCTCTCCCCGCGGATCACCGGCCTGCTGCTGGAGCGGTTCCGCCCTCAGCTTCCGGGTGCCGGGGATACGCGGCACGGCGAGCAGGTGCGGCGCCTCACCGCCCGGGAGCGCGAGGTGCTGGTGGAGGTCGGCCGCGGCCTGTCCAACGCGGAGATCGCGGCCACCCTGCACCTGGCGGAGGCGACGGTGAAGTCCCACCTGGGGCGCGTGCTGCAGAAGCTCGGGCTCCGCGACCGGATCCAGGCGGTGGTCTTCGCCTACGAGAGCCGCCTGGTCCGCCCGTCCTGACGCCGACCCGCGGCGTCGGTCCCGGTCCTCAGGCGTTCTTCGGGGCGAGTCCGCGCTCCGCGAGCCAGGCGAACTGCTTGGGCGGGGTGGAGGCGTAGCCGCCGCCGTGGTCGGCGAACTGCCAGACCTCGATCTCGGCGGGGCCGGCGTAGCGGTGGTAGGCGGCGTACACGGTGGAGGGCGGGCAGACCGGGTCCATCAGGGCGACGCTGAACAGCGCCGGGGCGGTGGCGCGGGGGGCGAAGTGGACGCCGTCGAAGTAGTCGAGGGTGGCGAAGGTCCGCTCCTCCTGGTCGCGGCTGTGCCAGCGCAGGTACTTGACGATCTCGGGGTAGGGGCCGTCGCCGGCCGTGCGGACGGCGCGCCGGAAGTGGCAGAGGAAGGGGACGTCGCTGAGCAGGGCGGCGACCTGGTCGGGGGCGAGGGCGGCGACGGCCAGGGCGAGGCCGCCGCCCTGGCTGCCGCCGGAGACGACGGCGCGGGCGGGGTCGGTGCCGGGAAGCTGCGGGAGGGCGTCGAGGGCGCGGACGCAGTCGGTGATCAGGCGGCGGTAGTAGTGGTTGCGGGGGTGGTCGATGCCGCGGGTCAGGAAGCCTTCGGCCCACTGGGTGCCGTCGCCCTGGCCGCGGTCGGGGGTGTCGTGGCCCTGGCCGCGGCTGTCGACGACCAGGTGGGCGTAGCCGGCGGCGGGCGGGAGGAGGTGTTCGCCGGGCAGGCCGCGGCCGCCGCTGTAGCCGAGGTACTTGACGATGACGGGAAGCGGTTCGCGGGTGGCGTGCGGGAGCAGCAGCCAGGCGGCGACGGGTTCGCCGTTCCAGCCGGGGAAGCGGACGTCGTACGCGTCGAAGGCGGTGAGGTGGGTGTCGGTGCGCAGCTCGGCGGTGACGGGAGTGTCGTGGCGGCGGGCCTCGGCGAGGGTGTCGGCCCAGAACGCGTCGAAGTCGGCGGGGGCGCTCAGGGTGGGCCGGTAGCTCTGCAGGTCGTCGAGGTCGAGGTCGGTGAGCGGCACGGCGGTTCAGCTCCTGGGGAGTTCGAGGTGCAGGGGGGTGTCCTGGCCGGCTCGCAGGGCGAGGCGCTGCGGCGGCCGGTCGGGGTCGGCGCCGAGGTGGACGGTGACCGTGCGGTCGGTCTCGGAGCTCAGCCTGACAGTGAGTTGACGTTCCGTCAGGTTCCAGCTCAGTTCGGCGACGGTGACCCGGCAGCGGGTGCGCAGGCCGCGGACGGTGCCGTGCGGCAGGTGCGGCGGCGGGGCGGGCAGCAGGACGATGCGCTCGGGGGTGGACTGCAGCAGGGCTTCGATCAGGACGCCGGGCAGGGTGTGCGCGGCGTCGGCGTTGTAGACGTCGAGCCGGGGGTAGTGCGAGCTCATCAGCGAGGGGTGGAAGTACGCGCCGTGCAGGACGGCGTCGAGGGCTTCGCCGAGCAGGTCGGGGTCGCCGAGACGGGCGGCGATCAGGGCGCGGTGCAGGTGGCCGTGGGCGGAGTGGTTCTCGCTGCCGCGCAGCTGCAGGGCGCGGTGGGCGGCGTCGGCGAGCGCGGGCGTGTCGAGCGGGTTGATCTCGTCGAGCGGCCAGACGGGGTGGAGGTGGCTGAGGTGCCGGTGCTGCTGGTTGTCCTCGGCCCCGGGCCAGGCCCATTCGGCCAGTGCTCCCCGGGAGTTGATCCGGTACGGGGGCAGCCGGTCGGCGAGCTGGTGGTGGCCGGTGGCGGTGAGGGTGTGGCGGGCGGCGGCCAGGTCCATGGCGGCGTTGACGCTGATCGGGCTGTCGGCGGCCAGCGGGGTGTTCTCGGGTGAGTAGGAGGGGACCAGGAGGAGCCTGCCGTCGGCGTCGGTGCGGGTGAGGAAGGCGCGGTAGAAGGCGGCGGTCTCGGCGAGGGCGGGCCGGACCAGCTGCTCGGCGAGTGCGGGGTCCTCGGTGACGGCGAGGTGGTCGAGCAGGGGGTGCAGCAGCCAGTGGGCGCCGGCGGTCCACAGGTGCAGCGGGTAGTCCTCGCTGTAGTGGTAGGCGTGGCCGGAGCGGCCGTCGGTGTGGGCGGGCGCGACCAGTCCGGGCAGGCCGAACAGCCGGGTGGCGTTGGCCCGCCAGTCGTCCAACTGGCGGGCGACGAACGCGGCGTGGGCGGCGCTGACCTCGGGGAGGGCGGCCACGGCGGCGGCGGCGATCTGCAGGTTGAGGTTGGCGTCGCAGGTGAGGGCGCCGCTCCAGGCGGTGTCCCAGGAGCCGGTCCAGATGCCGGTGAGGCGGGGCGGCAGGATCCCGGAGGCGGACAGCAGGTGGTACCGTCCGGCGTCGAACAGCCGCTCCAGCAGGGCGGCTTGATGTGCCGTCGGGTCGGCGAGCAGCGCTGAGCCGGGCAGGGCGCGGTGTTCCTCGGGTGCGTCCAGGTCGAGGGTGACGCGGTCGTAGGCCGTGGTGTGCAGGGCGCAGTGGCGGTCCAGCAGTTCGTCGAAGGCGAGGTCGGGGGGCGGTTCCGGAAGCCCGCCGTCCTCCCAGGGGTGGATGCGGGTGAGCAGCAGCAGTTCGGCGCAGCCCTCGGCGCGGACGGTGGCGCCGTCGATCCGCAGGGTGCCGCCGGTGGGCCGCAGGTGGGTCCGACCGGTGTAGCCGAAGCCGGAGTCGCCGGGGTAGCGGACGTCGGTGCGCAGCACCGCGCCGCCGTCCGGGCGGTGCTCGGCGACGGTGCTGACGTCCGCACCGTCGGGTGCGCCGGGCAGGTGCCAGTCGTGCGACACCTCGATCGCCGCGGCGCCGCTCTCCCGGTGGACCACCAGGTCGTCGGCGCGCGACACGAAGGTCTGCTGACCGCCGGGGCGGACGGTCACCACCCCGGTGCGGTAGTCGACCTCGCGCCGGTAGTCGGCCGCGAGCCGGGGTCCGACCTCGCGCCGGTCTCCGCCCGGGACCGGGCCGGAGCGGCGCAGGCGGACGGCGAACGCGGGGTGGAACGGCCGCACCCACTGCAGCGGGCCGATGTGCGGGGCGACGGCGGCGCGGGCCCGTCCGGCCAGCACCTCGTCCCGCAGCTGCTCCAACTCCTCGGCCAGCTGCGGTGCGCGGGCGCGTTCGCCGCCGTTGGGGCGGACCAGCAGGTGGTGGTTGACGACGATCCGTTCGTCGACGCCGTCGCCGTGCACCATGGCGCCGTGGCGGCCGTTGCCGGTGAGCAGCGCGTCCTCCCAGCGCGCGGCGGGGGCGGGCTCCCAGCTGCCGCGGCGGCGGGCGCCGTTCATGCGCCGACCGGCTTCAGCACGGCGACGCCGTGGCGTTCGAGGACCACGGTGGCGTCGGCGCGGCGGTTCGCCAGCAGGTCCTCCCACTCCCCCGGCGGCTCGCACTTCGCCTGCTGCGGGCCGTGGTTGAGCAGGAAGAGCAGCTCGCCGCGGCGGACGGCTTCGACGCCGGCGGGCAGGCCCTCGACGGCGGGGCGGGCGCCGGCCTCGCGGGCGGCCCGGTCGAGCAGGGTGCGCAGCGCTTCGGGTTCGGGCTGGGTGGAGACGTACCAGGCGGTGCCTTCGCCGTAGGGGTGGCGGGTGACGGCGGGCCGGCCGGCGAGTTCGCCGGAGCGGTAGCGGGCGTGCACCTCGGCGTCGGCGAGTTCGAGTTCCTCGGACCACAGGGCGCCGTCGAAGCCGGTGCCGTCGGCGTTCTCGCAGTGCACGCGGTCGCCTTCGGCGAGCGGCCACCAGTGGTGGACGGCGGCGAGGCCGAGCAGTTCGCGCAGCCGGGCGTCGACGCCGCCGGGGCGGATCCGGTCCTGGTGGTCGGCGACGCCGGTGAACCAGCCGCAGACCAGGGTGCCGCCGGAGCGGACGTAGGCGGTGAGGTTGTCGAGGGCGGTGTCGGTGAGCAGGTAGAGCGAGGGGATGACGACCAGGCGGTAGCCGCTGAGGTCGGCGGCGGGGTGGGCGAGGTCGGTGGTGTGGTGGGACTCCCACAGGGCGCGGTGCCAGGCGGTGACGGTCTCCTGGTAGCCGGTCAGTTGCGAGGGGCGGCCGGGCTGTTCGCCGGCCCACCAGGAGTCCCAGTCGTGCAGCAGGGCGATCTCGGCGGTGACGGGGGCGCCGCTGACGGCGGGGCCGAGGCGGTCGAGTTCGGCGCCGAGGGCGGTGACCTCGCGGAAGGTGCGGTTGTCGGGTCCGGAGTGCGGGAGCATCGCGGAGTGGAACTTCTCGGCGCCCTGCCGGGACTGCCGCCACTGGAAGAAGCAGACGGCGTCGGCGCCGCGGGCGACGGCCTGCAGCGACCACAGCCGGGTCAGCCCGTGCGGCTTGGGGCGGTTGACGGGCCGCCAGTTGACGGCGCCGGTGGCCTGTTCCATCAGCATCCAGGGGCCGCCCGCCATGGAGCGGGCGAGGTCCTGGACGAGTGCGCCGTACTGGGCGCCGAGGGCGTCGTCGGGGTCGGGGTAGAGGTCGAGCGCGACGACGTCCTGCCGCTTCGCCCAGGCCCAGCCGTCCTGGCCGCGCCAGAACGGCATGTGGTTGGTGGTGACGGGGATGCCGGGGCTGTGCCGGGCGACGACGGCGTGTTCGGCGGTGTAGCACTCCAGCAGTGCGTCGGAGGTGAAGCGGGCGAAGTCGAGCAGCTGGGCGGGGTTGCGGATGTACTGGGCCTGGCGGGGCGGCAGGATCTCCGCCCAGTCGCTGTAGTGCTGGCTCCAGAAGGCGGTGCCCCACGCCGAGTTGAGTTCCTCCAGGCTGCCGTGCCGGTGCTGCAGCCAGCGCCGGAAGTGCGCGGCGGTGGCGTCGCACCAGCAGTGCGTGCCGTACTCGTTGTTGATGTGCCACATGGTGAGCGCGGGGTGCTGCCCGTAGCGGGCGGCGAGCTGTTCGGTGATCGCGGCGGCGCGGCGGCGGTACTCCGGGGAGGAGGCGCAGAACTGGTTGCGGGAGCCGTACCAGACGGTGGTGCCGTTCTCGGCCTGCGGCAGGGTCTCGGGGTGCAGGTGGCCGAGCCACGGCGGCGGGGAGGCGGTGGGGGTGGCCAGCACCACGCCGATGCCGGCGGCGTGCAGCAGGTCGAGCAGGCGGTCCAGCCAGTCGAACTCGTAGCCGCCGGGCGTCGGTTCGAGCCGGGCCCAGGAGAACACGCCGACGGTGACGGTGGTGACGCCGGCCTGCCGCATCAGGCGGACGTCCTCCTGCCAGGTCTCCTCGGGCCACTGCTCGGGGTTGTAGTCGCCGCCGTACAGGATGCGGCCGCGGGTGGCGTCGTTCAGGTCGGGCATGGCGAGGGGGTCCTGTCAGTCCAGGGGCGTGAGGTCGAACCAGTCGAAGTGCGCGGTGCCGTCGGCCGCGTACAGGCCGATGACGCGGCCGGTGAACCCGCCGGCCACCTCGGTGGTGAGGTAGCGGCCGTCCAGGGTGGCGAGCGCGGTGAAGGCGCCGTCGGCGCTCTCGTGGCCGAGGGCGAGGGCGTCCGGTCCGGTGCGCGGGCCGCGCGGTGCGGCGGGCGCCGTGTCGATCCGCAGCACGGTTTCGGCGAGGTCGAGTTCGGCGGCGGCGACCTCGTGCACCTGTCCGCCGAGCCGGGCGACCACCCGGATCCGCCCGCGGCCGGCCTCGACGGCGTAGGCGTGCTCGTCGTCGAGGCGGACCATCAGGCCGCCGGTGCCGGCCGCGCAGTCGAGCCGGGCCCGGGCGCGGACGGTGTGCTGCTGCTGGCGCAGGCCGGTGAAGGTGCCGTCGGGGTGGCCGTGCCGGGCGTGCAGGGTGAGCCAGCCGGGGCGTTCGCCGGTGGTGATGTGCGCGGCGGGGCGGTCCCGGACGGACAGCCACCGCGGGGGCAGCGGGCCGTCGAAGCCCTCGCGCCCCGGGGGCGCCGGCCAGGGGTGCAACGGCCAGGGCACGTCCGGCAGTTCGACGGGTACCCGGTCGATGACGGGCCAGTCGTCGACCCAGCGGACGGGGGCCAGGAAGGTCTCCCGGCCGAGCGGGTGCCAGCCGGGGGTGCCGCCCTGCGGGCGGACGCCGAGCAGCACGGCCCACCAGCTGCCGTCGGGGCCCTGGACCAGGTCGGCGTGGCCGGTGTTCTGGATCGGGCTGTGGCTGCCGGCGTGGGTGAGGACCGGGTTGTCCGGGCAGGGCTCGTACGGTCCGTCGGGGCGGCGGGAGCGCGCGATCGAGACGCTGTGGGCGCGTTCGGTGCCGCCCTCGGCGATCATCAGGTACCACCAGTCGCCGATCCGGTACAGGTGCGGCGCTTCGGGGGCCTGCCGGGTTCCGGACCACAGCGGGCGGGGCCGCTCCAGGGCCTTTCCGGTCTCCGGGTCGATGCGCAGCTGGGCGACGCCGGCGACGGTGCACCAGCAGCTGCCGTCCTCGTCCCAGGCCAGGTCGGGGTCGATGCCGGGGACGTCGGGCAGCCGGACCGGCGCGGACCACGGGCCGGCCGGGTGCTCGGCGGTGACCAGCAGGTTGCCGGTGCCGACCTCGGTGGTGATCAGCCAGAACCGGCCCTCGTGGTACCGGAGCGTCGGGGCGTAGACGCCGCCGGAGGACGGGGTGTCGGCGGGCAGCGGGAGGTCGGCGAGGGCGTTGCCGATCTGCCGCCAGTGGATCAGGTCGCGGCTGTGCAGGATCGGCACGCCCGGGTGGTACTCGAAGCTGGAGCAGGCCAGGTAGTAGTCCTCGCCGACCCGGCAGACGCTCGGGTCGGGGTGGAACCCGGGGACGACCGGGTTGGTCGGGGTCATGGGCGAGGTCACCTGCGTCGGACGGGCGGGACGGGGACGAGCAGCGGCCCGCTGCTCTGCCGGGGTGTCAGGACGGGGGTGAGCAGGACGAGTTCGTCCTCGGGCTCGGTGCCGCGTTCGGCGGCGGCGATCCGGCGCATCACCTGGTCGACGGCGACCCGGCCGAGCTCCTGGGCGGGGCCGGTGACGGCGGTCAGGCCGGGGGCGTACTGCTCGGCGAGCTGTTCGGGGCAGAGCGCGACCACCGAGGCGTCCTCGGGGACGGTGCGCCCGCTGGTGGGCAGCAGTTGCAGCAGCGGGCCGATGGCGTTCTCGTTCTGCACCACGAAGCCGGTGGTGTCGGGACGGTCGGCGAGGATCCGCGCCAGGGTGCCGGCCGTGGATTCGTAGGTGCCTTCGCAGGGTCTGTGCAGGAATCTCAGGCCGCGCTCGATGGCGCGCTCCCGAAAGCCCGTCAGGGTGCGTTCGGCGTAGCCGGCGTGGCGGTGGTAGACGGCGGGCGCGTAGCCGATGAAGGCGACCTCGCGGTGGCCGAGGTCGGCGAGGTGGTCGGCGCACTGGGCGCCGGCCGCGGCGAAGTCGTGGTCGACGCAGGACAGTCCGGCCGGGTCGGCGGGCAGGCCGATCATCGAGGCCTGGATGCCCTGTTCGCGCAGCACCGGGATGCGTTCGTCGTCGAGTTCGACATCCATCAGGATGACGCCGTCGGCGAGGCCGCTGGCGGCGACCCGGCGGACCCCGTCGGGGCCTTCGTCGTTGGTGATCAGCAGTACGTCGTAGCCGTGCTGACGGGCCGCCATGGTGACCGAGACGGCGATCTCCATCATGATCGGCACGTACACGTCGGTGCGCAGCGGCACCACGAGGGCGATGATGTGGGAGCGCCGTCCGGCGAGCGCGCGGGCGCCGGCGTTGGGGTGGTAGCCGAGTTCCTCGACGGCGTGCTGGACGCGGCGGCGGGTGGCCTCCGAGATCGACCGCTTGCCGCTGAGCACGTAGCTGACGGTGCTGGGCGAGACGCCCGCGTGCCGGGCCACGTCGGCGAGTGTCACCATGGGTGCGGTTCCTGCTTTCCTCGTGTCGGTGGGGTGTGCGGCCCCTTGCGGCGTCAAGGGTCTGACGCCGGATCTGCTCTTGTCGCTGCCCGCTCAGCCCTTGATGGCGCCGGTGAGGACACCGGTGCGGAAGTGCTTCTGCATGAAGGGGTACACCATGAGCAGGGGCACCAGGGTAAGGACCACCACGGCCATCTGCAGGGTCAGCGGCGCGGTCTGCGCGTGCGCGGCGCCGAAACCGGAGTTGACGGAGCCGGGCAGGCCGTTGCCGCGGTTGACGTAGGTGAGCAGCACGTACTGGAGCGGCCACTTCTCGGCGTCGGTGGGCATGTAGAGCATGACGTTGAAGAAGGAGTTCCAGTAGCCGACGCCGTAGAACAGGGCGATGACGGCGGTGACCGCCCGTGAGGTGGGCAGCACCACGGACCACAGGATCCGCCAGTCGCCGGCGCCGTCGATCCGGGCGGCGTCGATCAGGTCGGCGGAGGTGGTGGAGTAGAACGAGCGCAGCACCAGGATGTTGAACACCGAGACGGCGCTGGGCAGGATCAGGGACCACCACTGGCCGTAGCCGCCGAGGCCGGTGACGACCAGGAAGGTCGGGATCAGGCCGCCGCTGACGAACATGGTGACGATCAGCACGGTGAGGATCGGCCGGTGGGCGAACGACTCGGAGCGGGACAGGCCGTAGGCGCAGAGCACCGAGACGGCCATCGAGACGGCCGTGCCGACCAGGGTGATGGCGAGGCTGACCAGCAGCGCGGTGCGGACGGTGCCGTCGCCGAGCATCTGCCGGTAGGACTCCAGGCTGAGGCCGTCCGGCCAGATCACCAGGCCGCCGGCCCGGTTGACCGCGCCGGGGGTGGAGACGCTGGTCAGCACGATGATCCAGAGCGGCACGGCGACGACGGCGAGCACGCCGCCCAGGGTGATGCCCTTGGCGGCCTGGCCGACGACGGTGGGCGGCTCCTCCCAGGGGGCCCGCCCGGCCCGGGCGCGGGGGCGGCCGGTCCGGACCGGGCGGGACTCGGACGCGGCGGGCGCCGGGGCCGGCGCGCCACCGTCGCGGACGGTGGTGGGTGAGTGGCTCATCTGCGGTACAACCCGTCCTCGCCGAAGGCGTGTGCCAGCCTGTTCGCGCCCCAGATCAGCAGCAGCGAGATGACGCTCTTGAAGAGGCCGGCCGCGGCGCCGAAGCTGTAGTTGCCGGTGGCGATGCCGTAGTAGAAGGAGAAGGTGTCCAGTACGTCGGCGGCGTCGTGGCCGACCGCCTCACGCTGGATCAGGAACTGTTCGAAGCCGACGGTCAGGGCGTTGCCGAGGCGCAGCACCAGCATCAGCACGATCACGCCGCGCAGGCCGGGCAGGGTGATGTGCCACATCCGGCGCCAGCGTCCGGCGCCGTCGACGGCGGCCGCCTCGTACAGGTCGGTGTTGATCGCGGCGAGCGCGGCGAGGAAGACGATGATGCCCCAGCCGGCTTCCTTCCAGATCGCCTGCGAGGTGATCAGCAGCGCGAAGGTGTGCGGGTTGGTGGTGATGTCCCAGGGCCGCATGTCGTTCTGGCGCAGGAAGTGGTTGAGGATTCCGGCGCCGCCGAGCATCTGCTGGAAGATCGTGATGGCCAGCACCCAGGAGAAGAAGTGCGGCAGGTAGACCACGGACTGGACGAAGTTCCGCAGCCGTTCGCTGAGGACCGTGTTGAGCAGCAGGGCCAGCGCGATCGGAACGGGGAAGAACAGCACCAGTTGGACGAAGCTGAGCCACAGGGTGTTCTTCAACGCCCCCCAGAACAGCGGGTCCTGGAACAGCTGCTGGAACTGCGCGAGGCCGGCCCATTCGCTGTCCCGGACACCGACCAGCGGGTCGTAGTACTGGAACGCGGTGACCAGGCCGAACAGCGGCGCGTAGTTGAAGATCAGCAGCAGGGCCACGGCGGGCACGGTCATCAGCAGCAGCGACTTGTCGCGCCGCAGCCGCGTCCGCCAGGTCAGCCGTACGGTGGCGCCCCTCTCGGCAGTGCTCCTGCCCCGCTCCGATCGCGCCGTGCTCACTGACCCGTTCCGTACTTGCTCAGGACGTTGTCGGTCATCCACTGCTTGAGGCGGTCGCCGCCGCCGGACTTCCAGGTGGAGATGGCGGCCTGGACGTCGGACACCTTCTTCTTGCCGTGGTAGCAGTCCTTGATGGTGTCCTCGACGGCCTGCGCGGTGTCGCTGGTGGCGATGTTCTGCGGCATCGAGATGTTCATGTTCCAGAACAGCGGCTTGTACAGGTACTTGGCGTTGGCCGCCTGGAAGCCCGCGATGTCCTTGGTGACCTGGTCCGCGCCGGGGTTGGAGATCACCGAGGAGGCGGTGGCCAGGAACGGGTAGGTCTGCGCCTGGACGTCCTTCTTGCCCTCGTCGGTGAAGGTCGGCACGCCGTTCACCCGGGTGAAGTGGGTGCCCTCGACGCCGAAGTTGACCATGGTGTACTCGGCGGATCCGTAGGGCGCGGCCAGGTAGTTGGCGACGGCCAGCAGTTCCTCGATCTGATCGGCCTTCAGGCCCGCGCTGAGGTAGCTCATCATGCTGGTGGACTGGCCCATGAACAGCTTCGGGGTGCCGCCGCTCTTCGCGGTGAGGAAGTTGAAGGAGCCGCGCCGGTAGCCGGGGGTGGCGGCGGTGCCGGACTGGTGGTCGGCGAGGTTCCAGGCGCCGGTTCCGCCGCCCTGGATGAGCGTCTTGCCCGCGTAGAAGCGGGTGTTGGCGTCGGCGTTGTTGCCGGCGATGGCGTCGGGGTGCAGGTAGCCGGCGGTGGCGAGCTTGTAGTGCCAGTCGAGGGCCTCCAGGAACTCCTGGGTCTCGTACTTGTGGACCAGCTTGCCGTCGACCAGCTTCCACTTGTTGGGGACGTCGAAGAACGGGAACAGGTAGGTCCAGACGTCGTCGAAGGCCCAGGTGCCGCCCTTGGCGTCGGTGAGTTCCTTGCCGAGGTTCATCAGGTCGTCGAGGGTCTTGACCTGGTCGCCGGTGATGCCCTTGGCCTCGAGGAGGTCGCGGCGGTAGAAGGTGGTGCCGGCGATGGAGAAGCCGGTGGAGAACGACGGCAGGCCGTAGAGCTTGTCGCCCCAGATGCCGGCCTGCCAGGCGCCGGTGGGGATGGCCGCCAGGTTCGGGTACTTCTTGATCTTGTCGCCGGCCAGGAAGGGGGTGAGGTCGGCGAACTGGGACGGGGCGAGCTCGCCCACGTTGAACTTGGAGTTCCACCAGGTCGGCAGCTGGATCCAGTCGGGCAGCTTCTTGGCGGCCGTCATGGTCGGGATGATGGTGTCGTAGTTGTTGCCGTCGGCGGGCTTCATGGTGAGCGTGGCGCCGAGGGCCTTGTTCATCGCCGCGTAGAACGAGTTGTCGGCCGGCGGGTTGGTGCCCCACAGCGGGGTGACGACGGTGTAGGAGCCGCCCTTGCCGGGAGCGCCGGTGACGGTGGCGACCGGAGTGGCCGGGTAGCTGAGGAACGCCGGGTCCGTGACGGCCCCGTCCGCCCCGGTCACCGAGGGGATGTCCGGGGTCACCGCGGTGCTGGCGGCGAAGGCCGGCAGGGCGGACTTCACACCGTCGGCGCTGTTCGCGCCGGTCTTGTGCTTCGAGCCGCCACCCCCGCAGGCGGCCAGCAGGGGGGTCATCGCCGTGGCGCCCGCGACGGCTACGGCGGCGGTGACGAAGGATCTGCGGTTCAGCTCGGTTCTCATGGTGGGGAGGCCCTTCCGCGGCGCCCTGCACGGGGCGCTGTCGAAGCGCTTGACTGTCGAAGCGCTTGATGTTGCGGCGACACTAACGACACGTTTCCGGTTGGGCAAGTGCCTGGACAAATTCAATTCACCGGTAACTCATGGGTGTTGACACACCGAATGCTTCGTGTCAGCGTCGATTCGCTTCGACGACCGACCGCACCGCACGATCCTCCCTGGGGTGAGCCCGTTGAGTTCCCCGTCCCCGTCCGCCGCCGAGCGGTACCCGTTCCGCGATCCCGCGCTACCGTTGGACAAGCGCGTCGACGATCTGCTGTCCCGGCTCTCCCCCGACGAGCGCCTCTCAATGCTCCACCAGTACTCCCCCGCCGCCCCGCACCTCGGCCTGGGCGCCTTCCGCACCGGTGCGGAGGCCCTGCACGGCGTCTCCTGGCTGGGCGTCGCCACCGCGTTCCCGCAGGCCGTCGGCCTCGGCGCGAGCTGGGACGAGGCCCTGGTCCGCGAGGTCGCCGAGGCGACCTCGGTCGAACTGCGGGCCTTCCACCACCACCGCCCGGCGGCCATCGCCCCCGACCGCGGCCCGAACAGCCTG
This sequence comes from Streptomyces sp. TLI_171, assembly GCF_003610255.1. Lineage (GTDB taxonomy): Bacteria > Actinomycetota > Actinomycetes > Streptomycetales > Streptomycetaceae > Kitasatospora. The sequence continues at coordinate 399,326 of NZ_RAPS01000001.1, forward strand.
CAGGCCTGGGCGCCGGTGCTGAACCTGCTCCGCGACCCGCGCTGGGGCCGCAACGAGGAGGGCTACTCCGAGGACCCGGTGCACACCGCCCGGATCGGCGAGGCCTTCTGCCGCGGCCTGGCCGGCGACCACCCGACCTACCTGCGGGCCGCGCCGGTGCTCAAGCACTTCCTCGCCTACAACAACGAGGACGACCGCTGCACCACCTCCTCCGGCCTGCGCCCGCGCGTCCTGCACGAGTACGACCTGGCCGCGTTCCGGCCCGCGATCGCCTCCGGCGCGGCCACCGGCGTGATGGCCGCCTACAACCTGGTCAACGGCCGTCCCTGTCACGTCTCCCCGCTGCTGGAGAGCGAGCTGCGCCGCTGGGCCGAGCCGACCGGCCGTCAGCTCTTCGTGGTCTCCGACGCCGAGGCCCCGTCCAACCTGGTCGACCCCGAGCACTACTTCGACGACCACGCCGAGTCGCACGCCGCCGCCCTGAAGGCCGGCATCGACTCCTTCACCGACCACGGCGAGGACAGCGAGACCGTGATCGGCCGCCTGCGCACCGCCCTGGAGCGCGGCCTGATCGACCAGGAGGACGTCGACCTGGCCGTCCGCCGCCAGCTCGAACTCCGCTTCCGCCTCGGCGAGTTCGATCCCGAACTGGACCCGTACGCGACCATCGGGGCGGACGTGGTCGACAGCGCCCCGCATCGGGCGCTGGCCCGCCGGGCCGCCGCCGAGTCCACCGTGCTGCTGAAGAACGACGGCCTGCTGCCGCTGGCCGGCGCGCCCCGGATCGCCGTGATCGGCCCGCACGCCGACGCCCTCTACGAGGACTGGTACTCCGGAACGCTGCCCTACGCGGTCACCGTCGCCGACGGCCTGCGGGCCCGACTCGCCCCGGCGGGAGGGGAGTTGACGGTCTGCGAGGGCATCGACCGGATCCTGCTGCGCTCTGCCGGCAGCGGCGAGCCGCTGGCCGGCACCGCGTTCGACCTCGGCGACTGGGGCCTGGGCGTGTTCACCCTGCGCGCCGCCGACACCGGGCGGTTCCTCTCCGTCAAGGAGGACGGCTCGCTGCTCGCCGACCAGCCGGTGGTCAAGAGCTGGGACGTGCACGAGACCTTCCGGCTGGTTCCCGCCGGGCCCGCCGACCACTGGCTCCTGCAGTCGGTGCTCAGCGGCAGGTACGCGGCCCTCGATGCCGGGGGCGCCGTCCGGATGACCGCCGAGAACCCGGCCGACGCCGAGCCCTGGCAGCGCGAACTGCTGCGCGACGGGCGGGCGGAGGCCGTCGCCGCAGCCGCCGCAGCCGACCTCGCCGTGGTCGTCCTCGGCAACCACCCGCTGATCCACGGCCGCGAGACCGAGGACCGCAGCGGCCTGGCCCTGGCGCCCGCCCAGGAGGAGCTGCTGCGCGCCGTGGCCGCCGTCCGTCCCGCCACCGCGCTGGTCCTGATGAGCAGTTACCCCTACGCCGTCGATTGGGCCGACGAGCACCTGCCCGCCGTCCTGTGGACCTCGCACGCCGGGCAGGAGGCCGGCCACGCCCTCGCCGACGTCCTGTTCGGCGACGCCGACCCGGCCGGGCGCCTCCCGCAGACCTGGTACCGCGGCGACGACGAACTGCCGCACCCCCTGGACTACGACATCATCCAGGCCGGCTGGACGTACCAATACCACGCCGCCGCCCCGCGCTACCCCTTCGGGCACGGCCTGTCCTACACCTCGTTCGCCTACGGCGAGTTGGCAATCGACACCGCGACGACCGGTCAGGACGGCAGCGTCCGGGCCGCGTTGACGGTCACCAACACCGGCGAGCGCACCGGCACCGAGGTCGTCCAGCTGTACGTCCGCCCGCTGGAGGCCCGCTACCAGGCCCCGCGCCGGCGGCTCGCCGACTTCCGCAAGATCCGTCTGGCGCCCGGCGAGAGCCGGCGGATCGAGTTCGAGCTGCCGGTGGCCGAGCACCTGGCGCACTGGGACGTCGCGCAGGGCTGCTTCACCGTCGACCCGGGCCGCTACGCACTGCTGGCCGGCGCCTCCGCGGAGGACCTCCGGTCCACCGTCGAGCTGACCGTCACCGGTGCGGCGCCCGCGCCCCGCACCGTGATCGGCCGGCGCACCGCGGCCGCGGACTTCGACGCGCACCGGGGCATCGTGCTGGTGGACGCCGCGCGGGAGGCGGGCGACGCGACCACCCCTGCCGGGAGCGACGCGGAACTACTGTTCGCGCGGGCGGAGTTGACAGGCGCCCGGGAGGTCTCGGTGGAGGTCGCCCGGGTGGCGGCCGACGCCGCGGAGGTGTCGCTCTCGGTGGGCGGGCAGCTCCTCGCCGTCCTTCCGGTGCCGCGGACCGGCGACCGGTACGCCTGGACGACGGTCGCCGCCGACCTGTCCGAGGTGCCCGAGGGCGTGCACGACCTGCTGGTCACCCTCCGCGGCCCGGTGCGGCTCGCGGGATTCACCGTCGCCTGATCCGACGGTGCGCCGGACCGCCCCGGGGGCTCCTCCCGCTTCCGCCCCCGGGGCATCACCGCCGCCCGTACCGCCCCTTCCGCCCGCTTCCCCGCAGTCCACGCGCCCTGGGTCTGGAGTCCCCCTCTCATGAAATTCACTGACGGCTACTGGCTGATGCGCCCCGGGGTGACCAACCGCTACGCCGCCGAGGTCGCCGATGTCCGCACCGAGCCGGACCGGTTCACCCTCTGGGCGCCGCTGCGCCGGGTCACCGATCGCGCCGACACCCTCAACTCCCCCCTCCTGACGGTCGAGTGCCACTCGCCCGCCGAAGGGGTGATCGCCGTGCGGTTCACCCACCACGCCGGTTCGGTGCGGCCCGGCGGGGGGTTCGAGTTCGTCGGGCAGCACGGCGGCGCGGGAGCGGTGGCCCGGGACGGGTCGGTGGTCGAACTCCGCTCCGGCGGGCTGACCCTGCGGGTGGACACCGAAGGGCCGTGGAAGGCGGAGTTCCGCGCCGACGGGGAGGTGCTGACCGAACTCGGCGGGCGCGGCCTCGGCTTCGCCGTCGACGCCGACGGCCGGCACCACATGGTGGCCCAACTGGCGCTCGGCGTCGGGGAGTCCGTGTACGGGCTGGGCGAGCGGTTCACCCCGTTCGTCAAGAACGGCCAGGTGGTGGACATCTGGCAGGCCGACGGCGGCACCAGCAGCGAACAGGCGTACAAGAACGTGCCGTTCCACCTGAGCAGCCGCGGCTACGGGGTGCTGGTGAACCACCCGGGCCGGGTGTCGTACGAGGTGGGCAGCGAGGCCGTCGGCCAGGTGCAGTTCAGCGTCGAGGACCAGTCGATGGAGTTCCTGGTCTTCCACGGGCCCACGCCCAAGGAGGTGTTGACGCGGTACACCGGGCTGCTGGGCCGGCCCGCGCTGCCGCCGGCCTGGGCGCTGGGCCTCTGGCTGTCGACCTCGTTCACCACCGACTACGACGAGGAGACGGTCACCCGGTTCACCCGGGGCATGGCCGAGCGCGGCATCCCGCTGTCGGTGTTCCACTTCGACTGCTTCTGGATGCGCGGCTACCACTGGAGCGACTTCGTCTGGGACCCGGCCACCTTCCCGGACCCGGCGGGCATGCTGGCCCGGCTGAAGGAGCAGGGGCTGAAGCTGTGCGTGTGGATCAACCCGTACCTGGCGCAGCGCTCCGAACTGTTCGAGGAGGGCATGCGCAAGGGGTACCTGGTGCGCCGGGCGGACGGCACGGTCTGGCAGTGGGACCTGTGGCAGCCCGGCATGGCGCTGGTGGACTTCACCAACCCGGAGGCGACGGCCTGGTTCACCGGGCGGCTGCGCCGGCTGCTCGACCAGGGCGTGGACTGCTTCAAGACCGACTTCGGCGAGCGGATCCCCACCGACGTGGTGTGGCACGACGGTTCGGACCCGGAGCGGATGCACAACCTGTACACCCAGCTGTACAACCGGGCCGTGTTCGAGCTGCTGCGCGAGGAGCGCGGCGAGGGCGAGGCGGTGCTGTTCGCGCGGTCGGCGACGGCGGGCGGGCAGCAGTTCCCGGTGCACTGGGGCGGTGACTGCGAGTCGACGTTCACCGCGATGGCGGAGTCGCTGCGCGGCGGACTGTCGCTGGGCCTGTCGGGCTTTGGGTTCTGGAGCCACGACATCGGCGGCTTCGAGGGGACGCCGACCGAGGCGGTGTTCAAGCGCTGGGTGCAGTTCGGGCTGCTGTCCTCGCACAGCCGGCTGCACGGCTCCAAGTCGTACCGGGTGCCGTGGGACTACGGCGAGGAGGCGGTGGCGGTCACCCGGGCGTTCACCCGGCTGAAGCACCGGCTGGCCCCGTACCTGCAGCGGGCCGCCCAGGTCGCGCACGGCGAGGGCATCCCGGTGATGCGGGCCATGCTGCTGGAGTTCCCGTCCGATCCGGCGGTGGCCGCGCTGGACCGTCAGTACCTGCTGGGCGGGGACCTGCTGGTGGCGCCGGTGTTCACCGAGGACGGCACGGTGGAGTACTACGTGCCGGCGGGCGAGTGGACGAACGTCCTGACGGGTGACCGGATCACCGGCCCGCGCTGGGTCCGGGAACGGCACGGCTTCGACACCCTGCCGCTGCTGGCCCGCCCGGACTCCGTGCTGCCGCTGGCCGCCGACGACTCCCGGCCGGTCTCCGACTGGGCGGACGGCGTCACGCTGCTGGTGCACGCGTTCGCGGACGGCGCGAGCCGGGAGCTGGTCGTCCCGGCGGCCTCCGGTCCGGGCGCGGCCGCCACCTTCACCGTCCGCCGCGAGGGCGACCGCCTGTTCGTGGCGACCGACAGCGCCAAGCCGTGGAACGTCCGCCTGGACGGCCGCACCCATGCGTTCCCGTCCGGCACCACCGGGGCCGAGCTGCCGTTCGGCTGACCCGCCGAACGTCCCCCGGGGGCCGGGCCGAGCCCCCCGGGGGATCCGTCGTGTCCTACGACCTGCCCAGGGGCAGCAGGTACTGGAGGGGCTGGTCGAGGTCGTCCAGGGCGAGGAGTTCGTGGGCGAGGTCGTCGTGCAGGCCGCCGAGCGGGATGGTGCCGAGGTGGTGGGCGGCGGCGGTGAGCAGGAGGTTCTGGGCGAGGTGGCCGGCCTCCAGGAGCCCCAGGCGGAGCGCGCGCAGGCCGTAGCGGTGCCGCAGCCGGGCCAGGTCGAGGTGGAGGGCGAGGACGGCTGGGGCCTCGTCGATGCCGACGGCGTCGGGGTCGGTGAGCGGGCGGGAGAGGTAGGAGGAGAGCGCCTTGAGGTCGTCGAGGGCGGGGGCGGGCCCGATCGGGCGCAGGGTGCGGTGTTCGGGCAGGCACGCGTAGGTGCCGGGAGCAAGGCCGTCGACGGCGAGCGCGACCAGGCGGACGTGGACGCTGTGCAGGGCGCCGGCGCTGGGGTACGGGCGGTGGTCCGCCCCCGGCGCGTACGCGGACCACAGCACGCTGCCGAGGGTCCCGGCGGTGAGCGGTCCGCGCAGCGCGCCGCGGACCGAGCGGCGGGCCCGCAGGGCGTCGGCGAGCAGGACCGGCGGCAGCGGGTCGGCGGGCAGCGGGAGGTCGCCGGGCCGGTGCGACGTCGGTGCGGCGGGCGGGAGTTCGCGCAGCGTGGTGTCCTCGCTGCGGCCGATCTGGAACTTGCTGCGTTCCAGGTACTGCAGGTCCGGCGCGTGCGGGTCGTCGTCGGGGAAGAAGGTGAACGGCCGGTCGGTCTCCAGCAGGGTGCGGCCGGCCAGCCGGCCGACGGCGCGTTCCTCGTCGGGTCCGACGCCGAGGCGGTTGAACAGCATGTGCAGTTGGGACGCCCAGATCCAGCCGAGCCGCTCGTCGGAGGTGTCCGGGGCGGCGGCGCGCATCCGCGCGGCGGCGTCCGACACCTGCGCGGACCAGGCGGTCAGCCAGGCCGGGGCGGTGGCGGCGTCGAGGGCGGCGCGCAGCGCGCCGGCGCGCTCGGCGAGCCGTGAACGCTGTTGTGCGAAGACCGAGTTGACCTTGGTGTGGACGGCCGCGCCGGGCAGCGGCGGGTACTCGGTGACCCAGCGCCAGGAGGCGGCGTGCCGGCGCAGCCAGCGGGCGGCGGGGACGGGGGCGAGGCCGAGGCCGTGCGCGGTGGCGTGGGCGAGGTCGAGGGCGACGGCCAGCCGGCCCCCGCCCGAGGCGTCCATGGCGTGCAGGGCGTCCAGCGCGGTGCGGGTGGACCGGGTGAAGACCTCTTCGGCGAGCGGCAGCAGCGTCGCGCCGCCGTACCGTTCGGTCTCCGGCCGGTAGGGCACGGCGGTGACGGCGCCGTGCCCGGCGGCCCAGGGGCTGTCGGGCGGGGTGCGCCGGCCGGCCAGCCGGGCGAGTTCCTCGGCGGTGTCCTCCGGGCGGTCGCCCCGGAAGCGGATCCGCAGGTGCGGGCCGCCCTCGCCGTAGCGGATGAAGAACCAGTCCGCGTCGGGTCGGCCGTCCATCAGCGGCGCGAGGTCGGCGGTGAGGAACGCGTCGGTGCCGGCGGTGTCGAGCGGCAGGGCGAGGTGCAGGCTGTGCCAGCGGGCGGCCCGCGGGTGGTCGGTGGTCATGGCGGCCTTCCCGGGGCGGCTAGGGGAACGGGTGGGGGTGCAGGGGGAGTTCGGCGTGCACCGGCCGGCGGTCGGTGCGGCCGAGGCGGTGCGGGACGTCGAGCAGCCGCGGCAGGCCGCGGGTGCGGCGGTTGGCGTGCCCGAAGGTCATCGGGAGGGTGCCGGGGACGATCACCTTGGCGGCGTGCAGGCCGAGGCGGTCGCGGACGCCCGGCTCGTCCTGCCGCACGACGAGCACCTCCAGCCCCTGGGCGGCGAACCGCCGGACGGTCGCGTCGAGCAGCCGGGTCAGGTCGGTGACGGGCTGTGGGGCGCCGGGCCAGCGCTGCTGCCAGGGGACGGGCGGCGGGCCCTGGCGCAGGAAGGCGAGTCGGGGGGCGGCCTCGGGGAGGGTGTTGAGGCCGACGTGGTCGTCGAGGGTGACGACCAGGTCGGGGCGGGTGAGCATGGTCCGCAGCCGGTCGGGGTCGCGCGGGCCGCCCTGCGCGGATTCCCGGTGCGGCGCCTCCTGCACGTTGGTGACCACCTCGGCGGCGGCGGACCGGATCGCCGCCCTCGGGTCGTGGTGGGCGCCGGCGGCCAGGAAGGTGCGCGGCGCGTCGGGGTGGGTGCCGCGGTAGTGGCAGACGGCGATCACGGCGGGGATGCCGAGGTCGTTGGTGGCGTCGAGCAGGGTGAGCCGGTAGCCGAGCAGCCGGGCCCGTTCGGCGAGGCCGGCGGTCTCCGGGTCGTCGGCGGGGACGGCGACGGCGGGCAGCGGGGTGGCCGGGTACCAGGCCATCAGGAAGGCGTCCCGCTCGGCGACTTCGAACAGCCCGTAGAGCGCGGCCTCCTCCGGGCTGTTGCCGAGGCCGCAGCCGTTGGAGGACTCGTAGACCACCCGCGGCCGGTCCGCGCCGGGGACGTCCCAGTAGGCGACGTGCTCGGGCACGGCGACCGGCCGGCGGTGGGTGAGCGACCAGGCGTGCACCCAGTCGAGTTCCAGCTCGGGCCGGTAGGGGACGGTGGCGACGCCGGGCTGGCCGGCCGGTGTCTCGTCGGGCAGCCCGAGGCGCTCCGGGTCGAGGACCGCGTCGGCGCCCGACTGCCGTGCCAGGTCCCGGTACGAGCCGCGCAGGACGGTCCGCCGGCCGTGCGGGCGCATCCCGGTGAGCCGCTCGACGGCTTCGAAGAGGGCGGTCCGCTCGCTCGCCCGGTAGTCGACGCCCCGCCCGTAGCCGCCGTCGTCCAGCAGCCGGCCGTCGGTCACCCAGGCCGTGGTGAGGGCGAACGCCGAGTCCTCGGTGCGGAACAACCGCCGTACGGGGCCGAAGCGTTCGTCGTACAGCTCGGTGCGCAGCGGGTCCGCGCCGGTCCGGTCGTTGCCTCCGCGCAGCACCGCGGCGTCCGGCAGCGGGCGCGGCGCGTCCCCGACGCGCAGGCCCGGGTCGGGCGCGTCGGCGGGCAGCGGCCGGCAGACCGGGCAGCCGCCGACCGGGCGTACCCGGTGGGTGGACCAGAGCGCCCGGTCGCCGTCGACCAGGTGCACGGTGCCGTGGTCGTCCGGCTCGGCGGCCGAGGCGAGGGAGTCGGCGAGGGCGGCCACGGCGCCGCCGAACGCGGGGGTGCCGGTGCCGCCGAGTGCCAGCGCGGGGCTCGGCCAGGGCACCCGGCCCCCGGCGGTGGCGAGCCGCTGCTGTTCGGCGCACCGCAGGCACGCCGCCGCGCCGGGCCCGAGCACCGGGCCGATCAGGGTCAGCGCCCCGTCCTCCCGCACCGGCACCCACCGCACGGGGTGGGCCAGCGCGTGCCGGCTGAGGCGCTCCGCCAGCTCCAGGGTCCAGGAGGAGAGCCGCACCACGGCGGTGCCGCCGGTGGCGGCCAGCGCCTGCGCGGCGTCGAGCACCGGGTATCCGCTCATCGGCCCTCCTCCGGCGCCGCCGCCGTGAGCCCGGGTCCGCCCGGGGCGGTGCCCCGTACGCTCCGACTGCTCGTGGCGCCACCGCGGCAGCTCGGCCTCCGCGCGGGGCGCCGGAGGGTGCCCGGGCCGTTCACCGCGCACCCTCGGGCACCAGCACGGTGAACCCGCACCCGGCGAGCGCGGTGGCCAGCGCGGTCCGTCCGGACCGGGGCACCGCCCGGAGGCCGGTTGCGGCCTGCAGGGTGGTCTGCAACTGCGGCTCCCGGTAGGCGAGTTCGGTCAGCCACCGGTCGGTGTGTCCGGCGTCCGCCCAGGCGGCGGGCCGGCGGCCGGCGGCCGCCAAGGGGGCGGCCGCGCCGGTGAGCACCGTGTGCCGGGCGGCCTCCGTCCGGTGTCCGAGCGCGTCGAGCGCCGCCAGGGCGAGCGCGTCCGCCGCCCCGGCCTCGATCGCGCGACAGCCTTCCACCTCCGCCGTCCACGCTCCCCCACCGCTCAACCGACGTACCGTCACCACCGGGGCCCGCCCCAGGCCGCGGGCCAGTACGGCCAGCCAGTGCGCCGCCTGCGGATGGTCGAGCTGATCGGGCGGCGGGGGCCCGGCCGGCTCCCAGCGGCCCGCGGCGGCGGCCCGGCGCAGCGCCCGCCCGAGCGCGTGCCCGAATCCGGCGCCGACCACCGCCCCGGCGGGCGCGCCCTCGGCGGCGAGGTGCAGTTCGGCGGAGCGGCAGGCGGCGGCCAGCCGGGCCAGGTCGGTGCGGGGGGCGACGGCGAGCAGCGCCCCGGCCGGGGTCGGGCAGGACACCGTGGGGACGGGGAGCTGCGGCAGGCCGCCCGGTGACGGCGCGTCGAGGACGCCGAGCCGCCGGTCCGCGAGCGCGGCGATCCGGTGCAGGGCCTCGGCCAGCTCCGCGGGCGCTGCCGCCGCCGGGCCGGGCCCGGCGGCCCACGGGTGGTACTCGGCGCGGGGCGGCCGGTCCTCGGCGATCAGCACGGCCGGGCGGCCGGGCGGCAGTCGCGGGTCGGGCACCGTGTCGGCGGGGTCCGGCAGGTCTGCGACGGCGCACAGCAGCCGCTGGGCGGCGGCCGCCGCGAGCAGCGTCGCCAGCAGCTCGGACGGCTCGTCCGCCGGCCCGAGCCGGGCGGCGAGCTGCTCCGCGTCCGCCCGCACCCGGTCGGGGCCGGTCGGGGCGGTGACGAACCCGGCGCCGAAGTGGACGGCGACCGCGCGCGGCGGCTGCGCCACGGAGGCGATCACCAGGCCGGGCGGCAGGGCCGGGTCGGGGTGGACAGCGGGCGCGGCGCCACCCCGGGCGAGGGCGTCGAGCACCGCCCGGGCCGACCGGGCCGCGGGGTCGGCTGCGGTGACCACCGGGCGGGCGGCCGCGAGGGCGCTCACGGCCGCGGCCGGGTCGGCGGCCACCGCACCCGGCCAGGGCGGGAGTTCGGCGCCGGCCGGGTGGTCGACCAGCAGGTCGTGCTCGCGCAGCCGGGCCGTCACGGTGGCCAGGGCCGCCTCCAGCTCCGGCGGGCCGGCGGTCGCGGCCGCCGCCTCCCGGTCGCCGCCGAGCCGCGCCGCCAGCACCGGCCACAGCCGGGGCAGGGCCCGGCTGCCTTCGAGGGTCACGGCCGTGCCGCGCGCCCGCGGGTGCAGCCCGTCGCGCAGCAGGGTGGCGGCGACGCCTGGGCGCAGCCGCTCCCGACGATCCTCGGGACCGCTCATCGTCCGGCCTCCACGGTCTCGATCACCTCGGCGACCCGGTCCTGCCAGCGGTGGCCGGTGAGTGCGGGCACGGTGCGCACCACCAGGTGGGCGGCGAGGTAGCGCTCCACCGGGCGGAGGTCGCAGACCGCCAGCAGGCGGTAGAGGCCGTTGGTGGCGGCGCGGTGGATCAGGTAGTCGGGCCGGGTCCACATGGTGCCGGTCGGGTCGGAGCGGTGCAGCAGGCGGTGGAACTCGCTGTAGCGCAGCCGCCGTTCGGGGTCCCAGCGGTTCGCGGTGGCGGGATCGCCGAGCGCGGCGGCCCGGTCGCGGTACTCGGCCCGGCTGCCGCCCAGGTCGGCTCCGGCCGCGTGCAACTGCCCGGCGCGCTGCCAGGCCGTCACCGACCAGTGGGCCCAGTCCCGTTCGAAGCCCCGGGCGCCGCCGCCGGTGATCCGGCCGACCAGGGCGGTGACGCTGTCGCCGATCCCGTCCCAGGCGCGGTCGAAGGCGGCCCGCAGCCGGCCGTCCGGGTCCTCGTGGAGCAGGAAGTCCTCCAGGTGCGAGAGGTACGAGTAGTGCGCGCCGATCAGCCCGTCGGGGTGGGCGGCGGCGTGCGCGGCGAGCGCGACGACGGCCAGCTGGACGCGGGCCTGCTCGCGGTCGCCGTGCGCGCCCAGGTAGGCGCATCCGGAGCTCAGCGCGGGCAGGCCGAGCTGCAGCAACTCCTCGCGCAGCGCAGCGGATTCCACGCCGAGCAGCGCCTGGAGGGCCGCGGTCGCCGCCGGGTCGACGGGCGCGACCCGGACGGTGTTGTCGGGGTGCAGCGGGCCGTACGGGGGCGCGATCAGCTCGGCGCGACCGGCCACCGCCGCCTCGTCGAGCAGCTGCCGATCGCTCCGGTCGGCGACGGACGGGTGGGCGGCGGCCCACTGCCGCAGCCGGTCCGCGGCGTCGGCGGCCGCGCGCGCCGCCGGGTCCGCCGGTCCGGACAGCCGCAGGCGCAGGTGCGGTCCGAACCGCCAGTGCCGCTCGACGTGCGCGCCCAGTCCCGCGGCGACCGCGTCCCGGGCCACCGGCAGGACGGCCTCGCGCAGCGCCCGCGCCTTGACGGGCTGGTAGTAGGTCAGCACCACATCGTGCGCCCCGGTCATCGTTCCCCTCCCGCGTTCCGCAGCCCGGTCCGGGCCGGAGCCGTCTCCGACTCTCCGTCGGTTGCCGGCCCGCGGGCCGGCCGGTAGCTCTCCACCACCAGCTCGACCGTCCGCTCCGGTCCGCTCCCGCCGCCGATCGCCGGCAGCGCTTCCTCCAGCACCGCGCCGCCCGGGTGACGGGCCAGCCACCGGTCGAGGTGCAGCAGGTGCAGCGGGTTCCCCAGGTCGACGGGCTGCGGCTTGGGCGCCCGCAGATGGGCGGCGAACGCCTCCGCGGGCGTCCGGTCGGTCACCGGTTCCGCCGCGGGGTGCAGGAACAGCTGCTCGGGCAGGCCGAGCCGGGACCGCCAGCGCGCCACGGCCGCCAGCGGCACCGTCAGCTCCCGTGCCTCCTCTGCCAGTTCGGAGCGCAGCGCGGCGAGCACGGGCGGTGGGAGGTGCCAGCGGCGGCGGGTCAGCACGACCTGGCGGTGGCGCAGCCTCGGGGTGCGCAGGACGGTGCCGCCGGGCGCGGTCAGCGCGGTCCGGGGCAGCCAGGAGCGCAGGTCGACCGCGCCGTTGGGGTGGTCGTCGAGCAACGGCGCGAGCCGCTGCGGAAGCATGATCGGCGCGAGGAAACCCAGGTAGAGCACGTCCAGAGGCTCACCGGTGGACCGGATCCGCAGCCGGAGCTGGTCGGTGCGCCGGTCGTGGACGAGTTCGAGGTCGGCCTCGGCGAGTGCGGTGCGGTGGCGGTCGGGGCCGATCTCCTCGGCGAGCAGCAGCGGGTGCAGGTTGGCGTTGAACCCGCCGACCGGACGGATCTGCGCGGCCCGTGCCCCCGGCCCGAGACCGGCCCGCAGCTGCCGGGCCACCTCGGCCGCGGCGCCGGGCGGTGCGGCGTCGAGGAAGCGACTGGTGAACCGCCCCCACCCGCCGTAGATGTGGTTGACGCACAACAGCCCGTCGGCGGGGTCCCGTTGGACGAACCACGCGTAGCTGAGCGGCCGGGCGGCCGTCCACCCGGGCAGCCGCCCGGCCAGCGCGCGCACCGCCCCGGCGGGCAGCGCCAACTCCCCGTCCACCTCCGCCAGGGCGGTGAACTCGGCGCGGAGCGCCGCCAGTTCGGCGGGAACCCGCACCTCGGACCACGCCGCCGCGACGTCCGCCCCGAACTCCCAGGGCGCACCACACACCCCACCCACCCCGTACCGGGCCACGAACCGGTCCCGCGCCGCCCGCCGCATCAGGTGCCCATGGTCGAACAGCTCGGCCACCGCCCCCAGTTCAGCCAACACCTCCCGATCACCAACCCCCAGCACCCGGCCCACCTCCGCGCCACCCGCCGACACCGACCCCTGAACGCCCGCCCCGGGCCGCGCCGATGACGCGGCATCACCCAAAGCCACCGACCCACCCACTCCACCGAGCCCCGCCCGCGGCACAGCCCCGACTCCCGCCACCAACCCCCCGACGCCAGACCACTCCGACGCCGGAACGCCTGCGCCGGGCACTGCAAGTGACGTGACATCACCCGAAGCCACCGACCTCCCGTTCTCCTCTCCGAGCCCGCCGGGCACCGCCACCGGTGCGGCACCGTCTCCCCGGGCCGGTCGCCCGACCCTCCGAACCGGGCGGCCCCTGACGAGGGCGTCTCGTGAACGTCCTCGCTGAGGACGGTCAGTGGCGCGGCGTCCGCCGGAACGGGCCGGCCGGCGTCGGCGAGCAGGTGGCGCCAGTCCCCGGCAAGCTCGGCCAGGGCGCGCGGCCGGTCGGCTGCGGGTGTCGCGGCGAAGGCTTTCGTGGCTGCGTCGATCCGGCGGATCCGGCGGATCAACTCCGCATCCTGCGGCCACTGTTCGAGCCAGACGGCGAGGGCGGCGAGCGGCTCGGGGTGCTGCGGGTGCACCGGTTCGACGGGCACCAGCAGTTCGGCGTCGAGGAGTTGGCCGAGGAAGCGCTGCACGCCGGGGTCGCCGACCGGCCGGCCGAGCGCCGCGGCCAGCCGGGTGCCGAGCGGCCCGGGCAGCTCGGGGTACTCGACCAGGCTTGCCACCAGGGCGAGTTCGGGACGAGCGGCCAGGTCGAGCTGTTCCTCGCGGCCGACCAGGTAGCGTCCACCCGCGAACACCGTGCGGGTCCGCGCGTACCGCGCCTGACCGCCGTCGATCACGGCCGCGCTGGTCATCGCGTGCGGCAGGCTCAGCCTGCGTCGCGGGCGGTCGAGCAGCGCCACCACCAACGCGCCCACCAGCGCCCGGTTCACCCGCACCACGGAGATCGGCGCGCGGTGGACGTCACCCGGTTGCGCGGCCGCCCCGGGGAGCTCCCGGAGAGTGGCTCCGGCCGGCCCGTCCGCCGGCCCGCCGGCGTCGTCCGGGGCCGGTTCCCCACTCACCCAGCCCACTGCCGTGAACCAGGACAGCGGACTGGTCTTGCAGGTGGCCCGGAGGGCGTGGCGCAGGACGGTGGCCTCTTCCTTCCGGCGCCGCCCGCTGCGGGCGCCGGCCCCGTCGGGGTGGTGGCCGTTGGCGGTGACCGCGCGCAGCAGGTCGGCGCTGGTGGTGGCGACGGCCCGGGCGAAGGCGGGGTCGCGGCAGATGGCGGCGAGCGCGGCCCGCTCGGCGGCCAGTGCGGGTGGGACGCCGGTGGCGAGGGCGGCCAGCAACTCCGTTCGCCGGTCGCCCAGTCGGAGCCAGCGTGCGAGCCGGGGCAGGCGTTCGGGCAGGTCGCCGAGCCGGTCGGGCGGCAGCGGGCGCGGCGGCCGGCCGTTGTGCAGGTCGCGGCGGAGCGGGAGCACGACGCGCCGGTGGAACTCCTCGCCGTGGCCGTCCCGGCTGGCGTACAGGTCGTCGCCGAGCGCGGCCCTCAGCTGCTCCGACTCGGCTTCGATCCGGCGGAGCTCGTCGAGGGCCGCCCGGACGGTCGCGGTCTCCGCGGGCTGCGCGGACCGGGCGAGCACTGTGGACCGGACGAGTGCGTAGGGCGCGAGGGCGGCCGGTACCGGGCCGGCCCCGGCGGGGAGGTCCTGCGCGGGGAGGTCCTGCGCGGGGCGGTCCGGCGCGGGGCGGTCCGGCGCGGGGCGGTCCTGGGCGGGGTGGGACATGGCGGGCGGGCACCTCCGATCGGTCAACAGCGCCACGGGGAAGGGAAGTCGGCGGCCGGGAGCCCGGCGCCGCCGCGCCTGCGGGCGGCGGCGGGCTCCCGTGGTGCGGACGGCCCGGCCTCAGAGCGGCTGGGTCGGCGGGTGCGGGACCGCGCAGGACGAGGAACCGCAGGAGGTGGAGCTGGGTGCGCCGGACGCACCGCCCTCGGGGAGCGCGACGGTGTCGCGCAGCGCGGTGACGGTCAGCTCTCCGAGGTCGAGATCGAGATCGAGGTCGTCGAACCGCAGGTCGGTGGGCGCGGGCGCGCCGCCGAGGTGGTCGGACATGGTGGCCTCCGCTGGGGTCGGGCCGGTCCGACCCGGGGGTGATCCGGGCCGGACCGGCGATCGGGTCAGAGCTGCTGCGGCTGGGCGCAGGAGGACGAGCCCTGGCAGGAGCAGGAGCCCCAGGAGGCGCCGTTCTCGGGCAGCGCGACGGTGTCGCGCAGCGAGGTGACGGTGAGCTCGCTGAGGTCGAGGTCCTGCAGGTCGAGGACGGTCTCGGTCTCCACGGAACGGGACAGGTCGGACATGGCAAACTCCTCTGAGCTGGTCGATGTGCCGGGCAGACTGCGGCATGCATGCTCACGCAGATGGTGCGGGTGTGCCGGTATCCGGGCCCCCCTTGGTCGCGTGCCCGGAGTTCGATCTCCCGGGCTTCGCGCCGACCCGTTGGCGAGTCTAGGTCGCGGGGTGCGTCCGGCAGCAGCGCGCCTCGACGGCTTGGCCGATTGCACCCTCCCGCGCAAGGACCGCCATTCGGATCTTCGCGCTGGCCGCGACCGCGGAGGCCGCACCTCCGAAGCCCCGTCGCCGCCCGGCATCGACCGAAAACAATCGCCCGCGGACCCCATTCGGCGAATGCACCAACTCAAACTTTTGCAAAGCAATATGACGGTTAGTCAGGCCGATTCCACGAATCCGTCGGAGCTTGTTCCGCCCGCCGCGCTTCCGCTGCCGAAAAACCTGTCGAAATCCTGTCTCCCCGGCCCGGGCCGACCGCTCGGGTACGCTCCCCGGATGCCCGAACCGACCGCCTGGCCCGTCGCCGCCGAGATCGTCACCGCCGCCCTCCGCCTGGAGCCGCTGCGGGTCGCGCACGCCGCGGAGGCGCACGCGCTGTTCGACGACGCGCGGCTGCACGCGTTCACCGGCGGCACGCCCCGCTCACCGGCCGAACTCGAGGCCGCGTACCGCCGCCAGACGGCGGGTCGGTCACCGGACGGCACGGAGGGCTGGCTGAACTGGCTGATCCGCCGGACCTCGGACGGCGTCCTGGTCGGCACCGTGCAGGCGACCCTGCGACGGACGGCGGACGGGCGGACGGAGGCCGAACTCGCCTGGGTGGTGGGCACCGCCCAGCAGGGCCGCGGCTACGCGAAGGACGGCGCCCGGGCGGTGACCGACTGGCTGCGCGGGCAGGGCGTGACGCGGCTGCTCGCCCACGTCCACCCCGACCACCACGCCTCGGCGGCCGTGGCCGCCGCCCTCGGTCTCGCCCCGACCGCCGCGGTGGTCGACGGCGAGCGCCGCTGGCAGTCCGACTGACCCGACCGCCGTGGGCCGTCACGCACCGCACCCTCCCGCGGATATTCGTTGTACACCGTAGAAGACCTCCTCTACGGTGTACAACGAAAGGTCACGCCCACCCACCGCCGAGGGAGCCCTGTTGTCACAGCCGTCCGTCTCTCCGATCGCCCCGCACCCGCGGCGCTGGGTGATCCTCGCGGTGGTGTGCCTGGCCACGCTGGTGGTGCTGGTGGACAACACCGTGCTGAACGTGGCGATCCCGTCCCTGACGGAGGATCTGGGCGCGGGCACGGCCGACGTCCAGTGGATGATCAACGCGTATGCGCTGGTGCAGTCGGGGCTGCTGCTGACGGCCGGCAGTCTGGCCGACCGGTACGGGCGCAGGCGGGCGCTGCTGGTGGGGCTCGCGCTGTTCGGGCTGGGGTCGACGGCGGCGGCGTTCGCCCAGTCCTCGGGGCAGCTGATCGCCGCCCGGGCGGGGATGGGCATCGGCGGCGCGCTGCTGATGACCACCACGCTCGCGGTGGTGGTGCACGTGTTCCAGGGGGCCGAGGTGCCGAAGGCGATCGGGATCTGGGGGGCCGTCAGTTCGCTGGGCTTCGCGGGCGGTCCGCTGCTCGGCGGGGTGCTGCTGGCGCACTTCTGGTGGGGGTCGATCTTCCTGATCAACGTTCCGGTGGCGCTGCTGGGCCTGCTCGCGGTGGCCCGCCTGCTGCCGGAGAGCAAGGACCCGTCGGGGCGGCGGCCGGACGTGCCGGGCGCGGTGCTGTCGACGGTCGGCATGGTCGGCCTGGTGTACGCGATCATCTCGGGGCCGGTGGACGGCTGGGGCTCGGGCGGGGTGCTGCTGTCGGCGGCGGTCGGCGCGGCGGGCCTGTCCGGCTTCGTGGCCTGGGAGTCGCGCACCCCGACGCCGATGCTCGACCTGGGCTTCTTCCGGAACCGGCGGTTCAACGGCGCGGTGGCGGGCGGCATCCTGGTGGCGTTCGGCATGGCGGGCTCGCTGTTCCTGCTCACCCAGTACCTGCAACTGGTGCTCGGCTACCTGCCGTTGCAGGCCGCGCTGCGGATGTCGCCGCTGGCGCTGGTGATCGTCGCGCTCAACCTGACGGGCGTGGGCGCCAAGCTGCTGCCGCGGCTCGGCTTCGCGGGGGCGATCGCGCTCGGCATGGCCCTGCTGGCCGGCGGGTTGGCGCTGATCGCCGAGCTGGGCGGGCACGGGTACCCGGGGCTGCTGGCGGGTCTGGTGCTGATGGGCTGCGGCATCGCGGTCGCCAATCCGGCGATGGCGGCGGCCGTGATGGGTGCGATACCGCCGGAGCGGGCGGGCGCGGGCGCGGGTGTGCAGGGCACGGTGACGGAGTTCGGCGGCGGCCTGGGGGTGGCGGTGCTGGGCGCGGTGCTCGGTTCGCGCTTCGCCGCGGGCCTGCCGGACGGCGTCCCGGCCGGGGCGGCGAGGTCGCTGCCGGAGGCGCTGGCCGCGGCCCCGGGCGAGGCCGCCCGGGCGGCGGTGCGGGACGCGTTCGCGCACGGCCTGACCAGCAGTCAGCTGATCGGGGCTGCGGCCGTGCTGCTCGGCGGTCTGGTCTCGGGAGCGCTGCTGCTCCGCGCCGAGCGCGGCGGCCCCGCGGCCCCGGCCGGCGCGGAGCGCGAGCCCGAGCCGGCGGCCACGCCCTGACGCCCGGGCTCCCCGTCCGCCCCCCGCGCCCGAGGCCGTACGGTGGTGCCACCCCCGTCGGACGTGAAGGAGCAGCGTGGCCGCGAAGCGAGCCTCCCAGGTCAGGAAGAGCGTGTGGCTCGCCCCGCCGCCCACCCGCGGCCGTCGCGCGGGCCGGGCCGAGGCGCGCACCGGTGGCGCGGGCGGCCTGGACCGGGAGGTGATCGTCGCGGCGGCGGTCCGGCTGCTGGACGAGCAGGGCGAGGCGAAGTTCTCGATGCGGGCGCTGGCGGCCCGGTTGGACGTCACGCCGATGTCGCTGTACTGGTACGTCGCCGACAAGGACGACCTGCTGGAGCTGGCGCTGGACGTGGTGGCGGGCGAGATGGCGCTGCCGGCGCCGGGCGACGGCTCGGACTGGCAGGCGGGCCTGCGGGCGCTCGCGGTGACCTGGCGGGCGGCGATGCTGGCGCACCCGTGGGCGGTGCGGATCTACGCCGACTACCTGAACATCGGACCGAACTCGGTGCGCTTCTCGGCCCGCGCGCTGGAGGTGGCCCGGGACTCCCCGCTGCCGGAGGCCGACGCGCTGGCGGCGCTGTCCGCGGTCTTCCAGTACGCGTACGGCTTCACCACCACGGAGATCAACTGGCGGGAGAAGGCGGCCGCGGCGGGGACCACCACCGACGGCCTGATCGCGGAGATCACCGAGGCGGTGTCGAAGGTCCCGGAGATCGCCGAGTCGGGTGCGCTGGTGGAGCGCCCCCGGGAGCCCGAGCACCTGCTCCGCGAACGCGAGTTCCACCGCGCCCTGGACTGGCTGCTGGCCGGCATGCGGGCCGGGCTCCCCGGTGCGCCGTGAACCGCGGCGCCCGCTCGTCCCGGCGTCAGGTGAACTCCTGCTGGCAGCGCTCCAGCCAGTCGAGTTCGGCCTTCAGGTGCAGCACCTCGCCCTCGATCAGCAGCCGGGACACGCCGTGGCCCTCGCTCCGGTCGGCGGTGGCGTGCAGGCCGCGGATCGCGGCCAGGCAGTGCGAGCGCTGCAGGTCGATCAGGGCGCGCGGGTCGGCCAGCCGGGTGTGCGGGCCGAGCACCAGTTTGAGGAAGAAGTCCTCCCGGACCTTGCCGCCCTCCGACGGCCGGGCGAACCAGGCGGCCAGCTCGGCCCGGCCGTCCTCGGTGAGCACGAAGACCCGCTTCGAGGGCCGCCCGTCCTGGGCGACGTCCTGACCCTCGATCAGGCCGGACTTCTCCAGCCGGCCGAGCGTGACGTACACCTGGCCGTCGTTGGTGCGCTGGTAGGCCGGGCCGAACGTGGACTCCAGGGCGCGCCGGAGCTGGTAGCCGTGCGCGGGGCCCGTGGCGAGCAGAGCGAGCAGCGGTAGCCGCACTCTGGGGTGCCTCCCTTCAAGGGTGGTGGGGGGAGCACGCCGTGCGGCCGAGCATCGTCGGTCGTACGCCGGGCGGCGCTCCTGGGCGTTGGTGTACCCCGGTGTGCGCCCCCTTACTCGCTCGTGGCACGGTTGGTTGTTCGCCCGGTTTCGTCCCGACTGGTGGCACCGCGAGTCCCAGGAAGTGACATCTTCCCCGGCAGTCTCCTGGACACGCAGTTTGGCCTATACCTAACATCTAGGTATCCCCGAGGAACTGACGGTATGTCAGGCGGGGCCCGTGCCTGTCAGCGCGACCTCCCTCGCGCGCTCCCGTGAAGGTGACGCCATGATCACGTCCCTCGTCCCCGGCGATCCGCCGCGCTCCTCCACCGTCCTCCCCGCCGAGCACCCGCTCCCGGAGGAACAGGCGGCCTCCGCCGCCGCCGACGCCCTGTGGTGGCGCGACGCGGTGATCTACCAGGTGTACGTGCGCAGCTTCCAGGACTCCAACGGCGACGGCATCGGCGACCTGCCGGGCGTGCGCGCCCGCCTGCCCTACCTGAAGCGCCTCGGCGTGGACGGGGTGTGGCTGAACCCGTTCTACCCCTCGCCGCAGCACGACCACGGCTACGACGTGGCCGACTACAAGGGCGTCGACCCGATGTTCGGCACCCTGGAGGACTTCGACCTGCTGGTCGAGGACTGCCGCAAGCTCGGCCTGCGCCTGGTGCTGGACACCGTGCCCAACCACTGCTCCGCCGAACACCCGTGGTTCCTGGAGGCGCTGGCCGCCACCCCCGGCTCCGCCTCCCGCAACCGCTTCCACTTCGCCGACGGCCGCGGCGCGGCCGGCGAACTGCCGCCCAACAACTGGCGGGCGATGTTCGGCGGACCGGCCTGGAGCCGGATCACCGAGCCCGACGGCACCCCGGGGCAGTGGTACCTGCACATGTTCACCCCGGAGCAGCCCGACCTGAACTGGCGCAACCCCGAGGTGCCCACCGAGTTCGAGAAGGTGCTGCGGTTCTGGCTGGACCGCGGCGTGGACGGCTTCCGCATCGACGTCGCCGCCGGCCTGTACAAGCACCCCGAACTGCCGGACTCCCCCGACCCGGACGCCGACGAGCGCACCCGCGACTCGGTCAACCCGCTGGCCTGGAACCAGCCGGAGGTGCACGGCATCTGGCGGTCCTGGCGGGCGATCTGCGAGGAGTACACCGAGCGGGACGGACGGCAGCGGCTGCTGGTCGGCGAGGCGTCCGTGCCGACGCCCGCCGAGCAGGCCAAGTACGTGCGCGGGGACGAACTGCACCAGGCGTTCTTCTTCCACCTGCTGCACGCCCCGTGGGACGCCGAGCACTTCCACCAGGTGATCGACGCCGCGGTGCGCGACATCACCGCCACCGGGTCCACCGTCACCTGGGTGCTCAACAACCACGACCAGGTCCGCACCACCACCCGCTTCGGCAGCCCCGAACGGGCCCGCGCGGCCGCCCTGTTGATGCTCTCGCTGCCCGGCGCGGCCTACCTGTACCAGGGTGAGGAGCTGGGCCTGCCGGAGGTCGACGACCTGCCGGACGAGGTGATCACCGACCCGATCTTCCACCGCACCGGCAGCCGCAAGGGCATCCGGGACGGCTGCCGCGTCCCGCTGCCGTGGGCCGGCACCCGCGCCCCCTACGGCTTCAGCCCGGAGGGCTCGGCCCCGAGCTGGCTGCCGCAGCCCGCCTCGTTCGCCCGGCACACCGCGGAGCGGGCGCTGGCCGACCACACCTCCCCGTACCACCTGTACCGGGAGGCGCTGCACCTGCGCCGGCTGCTCCCGCAGCTCGGCGAGGGCACCTTGCGCTGGCTGGAGACCCCGCCGAACGTGCTGGCCTTCACCCGCGGCGACGGCCTGCTGGTCGCCACCAACTTCGGCACCGTCCCCGCCCCGGCCCCGGTCACCGGCCCGCCCCTGCTCTCCTCCGGCCCCTGTCCGCCCGACACCCTGCCCCCGGCCACCACCGCCTGGTGGATCCAGCCCCGCCACTGACCCCCGCACCCCTCCCCCGGCCGCACCCGGGGGAGGGCGCCGTCAGTCCCCGCGACCCGAGGCCGGCGCGCCGCGCCGCCCCCGGAACTCACACCGAATCCACATGATTCCCTGAGGTTGGGACGACGGGCCCGCTGGCGACCGGGCCAGGGCCGGGGAAATTCCGTTCGGTCGACCGAAAATACCCCGCCGGGTGTTCACATGCCGGCCGTCCTGCCGGAAAACCCAGCTCAGCGCTGGGACACTGGGGTGGACCATCGCTCACCATCCGATCCACGGAAGGTTGTGCCTGCATGCCGGCCACCCCCAGCTCTGCCGTGTCGACCGAGACCGACGCCCGCCTGATCGAGCCGCTGTACCAGGAGGTGCTGCGCCGCAACCAGGGCGAGAACGAGTTCCACCAGGCGGTCCGCGAGGTCCTCGACACGCTCGGGCCGGTGCTGGTGAAGCGTCCCGAGCTGCTCGACGCACGGATCGTCGAGCGGATCTGCGAGCCCGAGCGGCAGCTGATCTTCCGGGTGCCGTGGTCCGACGATCGGGGCGGCATCCACGTCAACCGCGGGTTCCGGGTGGAGTTCTCCAGCGCGCTCGGCCCGTACAAGGGCGGACTGCGCTTCCACCCCTCCGTCAACCTCGGAATCGTCAAGTTCCTGGGCTTCGAGCAGATCTTCAAGAACGCGCTGACCGGAATGCCGATCGGCGGCGGCAAGGGCGGCTCGGACTTCGACCCGAAGGGCCGCTCGGACGCCGAGATCATGCGGTTCTGCCAGTCGTTCATGCTCGAACTGCACCGCCACCTCGGCGAGTACACCGACGTCCCGGCCGGTGACATCGGTGTCGGCGGCCGCGAGATCGGCTACCTGTTCGGCCAGTACAAGCGGATCACCAACCGCTACGAGTCGGGCGTGCTGACCGGCAAGGGCCTGGGCTGGGGCGGCGCGCAGGCGCGGACCGAGGCCACCGGCTACGGCTGCGTGATGTTCACCGAGGAGATGCTGCGCACCCGCGGCGAGAGCCTCGCCGGGCAGCGCGTGGTGGTCTCCGGCTCCGGCAACGTGGCGATCTACGCGACCGAGAAGGCCCAGCAGCTCGGCGCGACGGTGCTGACCTGCTCGGACTCGACCGGCTACGTGGTGGACGAGAAGGGCATCGACCTGGCGCTGCTGAAGGAGGTCAAGGAGACCCGCCGCGGCCGGGTCTCGGACTACGCCGAGGCCCGCGGCCCGCACGTCAAGTACGTGGCCGGCACGGGCGTGTGGAACGTGCCGTGCGACGTGGCGCTGCCCTGCGCGACCCAGAACGAGCTGCACGAGTCGGACGCGCTGGCGCTGGTCCGCGGCGGGGTGAAGGCCGTCGCCGAGGGCGCCAACATGCCCACCACCCCCGAGGCGGTGCGGGTCCTGCAGGAGGCCGGCGTGGCGTTCGCGCCCGGCAAGGCCGCCAACGCGGGCGGCGTCGCCACCAGTGCCCTGGAGATGCAGCAGAACGCCTCCCGCGACTCGTGGACCTTCGAGCACACCGAGGCCCGCCTCGGCGAGATCATGAAGCACATCCACGACTCCTGCTACACCACCGCCGAGAAGTACGGCAGCCCCGGCAACTACGTGGTCGGCGCGAACATCGCCGGCTTCGAGCTGGTCGCCGACGCGATGCTGGCGCAGGGCCTGATCTGACGCACCCGCACACCCGGCCGGGCCGGACCGCCGCGCGGTCCGGGCCCGGGCGTCTCACCGCAGCAGGGCGCGCAGCGCCCGGCGGAACACGATCCGCCCGCACCAGGCCGTCGGCCGGTCGAACAGCGCCGGCAGCAGGTCGAAGCGGAGGTCCTCCCGCCACCGGACCACCGCGCCGCCGCGGTAGCGGCGGACCTCGATCTCCGCCCAGCCGTGCACCACCGGGCCGCGCTTGGCGAGCCGGCAGATCCCGGGCCGGCCGTCCTGCGGGGGCTCCCAGCGGGCCA
Organism: Streptomyces sp. TLI_171; assembly: GCF_003610255.1. GTDB lineage: Bacteria > Actinomycetota > Actinomycetes > Streptomycetales > Streptomycetaceae > Kitasatospora. The sequence goes on from NZ_RAPS01000001.1 coordinate 422,290, forward strand.
GGTCCATCACGTCGTCGAAGCCGATCCGGCCCACGCCGGTCCTGGCCCGCACCGTCCGCCCGTCGGACTCGACCCGGGTGAACGGGACGCCGGCCCCGTGCCGCGGCCAGTCGGTGACGCGCCGCCAGGTCTCGTCGACGTCCAGCGCGGTGGCCTGCACGATCCTGAACTCGGTCATCCGCCGATGCTATCCGCCGTCCCGGGGTGTTCGGCCCCGCCCCGGCGGCGGTACGTTGTGCCGTCGCGCCGCGACCGGCGCACGCACGGGGGAAGGTGGGGGGCCGTCATGCCCGAGCAGCGGCGCGCCGGGAAGCGGGACCGGACCAAGGACGGGGCCACGCCGAGACGCGGATCGAGCGGCCACCCGGCCGGCACCGCGACCGGCCGGGTCCGGGCCCTCCTGCTCGCCGTCCTGGGCACCGCGCTGGGCGTGGCCGTCCTGGGGGGCGGCGTGCTCGGGCTGCACCGGCTCGCCGCCGACCAGCGCCTGCCGCAGGCCCGCCTGACCGTGACCTCCTGCACCCTCACCGGCCACGGCCGCGCCGCCACCACCCACTGCGACGGCACCGGCGACGCGGCCCGTCCGCTGCGTCTCGCCGACGCCGCCGAACGGTACGCCCCCGGCACCGTGCTGACCGTCCACTGCGACACCGACGGCCACTGCACCGCCCCCTCCCCCGGCCGCTGGTTCGTCACCACCGCCGTCCCGCTCGGCGGCCTCCTCGCCACCGCCGCCGGCCTGACCGCCCTGGCCCGCCCCCTGCCCGAACCCGCCGCCCCGCACCGCCCCGCCGCCCTCCGCCGGCGCGTGCTCCGCATCGGCGCGGCCACCGCTGCACTCCTCGCCCTCGCCGGCTGCCTCGCCCACGCCTTCGGCGCGAACTGAGCGGGCGTCAGGTCAGCACCCGCGTCCTCGGCCCGGTCAGCGTGCCCGCGCCGCCGACCGCTCGCCACCCCTCTCCGTGACCCGGCGGGTCGCCCTCGCCCGCGCCGCCGGCGGGTCGCCCCTGCCCGCGCGGCCTGCCCCGGTCGTCCTCGGCGCGGTGGCCGCATCGCTGCTGCTCACCGTCCCTCCCCCAGCCCCCGGCGGGTCGGCACGGCCGCACCGCCGTCCCGCACCGATAGTGGGACGGTGCGCGTCCCGTCCCACGACCCCGGCCGACGAGCCGTCCTGCTGGCCGGGCTCGGCAGCGCCCTGACGGCCTGCTCCTCGTCGCCCGGCCGCTCGGCGCCGACCACCGCTTCGGCGCCGACCACCTCCTCGCCGCCGCCCGCCTCCCCCGCACCGACGCCCAGCGCCTTCCCGTCGCCGGCCGCCTGGCAGCCGGGGCCGGGCGAGCTCCAACCGGACGTCAAACTCCGGGCGGCGCAGGTGGTGGAGGCGATCGGCAGCTGGCCGGTCGGCGGCCAGGGCCTGGCGGCGGCCCGGCAGCGGGTGGCGGCCGCGGGGGCCGAGCCGGGCCTCGCCGAGCAGGGCGGTGCACTGCTCGCGGACGCCCCGCAGGCCGCGCTGGAGGTGGTGTACGCCCAGTACGGCGGGCTGCTGACGGACACCGCGAGCGTCCTGGTGGTGTGCCGCCAGTGGCTGGCGGCCGCGGACGGCGGCGTGGTCTCCACCGGCACCACCGTGGACGTCCGGCTGTCCCGCGCGACCCCGCGATGGACGGTCACCGCCCTCCGTCCGGCCGACCCGGGCCCCGCCGCGGCCGCCCTCCCCGACCCGGCGACCAGGGTGCTGGCGCAGCCCCGCATCGCGCTGCCCCCGGCGGCGGCGGCCGACGTGCGCAGCGGGCAGGTCCACGAGTCGGTGCTGACCGCGATGCTCACCCTGGCCGGGCCGTACGCGTTCGGGGTGACCGTGGTGCGTTCGGGCCATCCCCTGCTGGTCTTCGGCACCGACCGCCCGAGCGACCACCCGCAGGGCCGGGCGTTCGACACCTGGCAGATCGACGGCCGTCCGGTGGTCGACCCGGCCACCCCGACCGACCTGGTCGACTCCTTCATGCGCGCCGCGGCGGCCGCCGGCTCCTACAACGTGGGCGGCCCCCGCCGACTCCCGGGCGGCACCACGGCGAACCAGTTCTTCAGCGACGAGACCCACCACGACCACGTCCACGCGGGGTTCCGTTCCTGACCGCCGGGCGCCGACGTGCGGACGCGGCCCCGGCCGTGGTGGCGGGGGCCGCGTCGCGCTCACCGGGGGATCAGCAGGTGATGGTGCCCTTGCGCAGGGCGTGGCCGCCGGTGTTGCTGTCGTCGGACCAGTAGACGGGCTTGCTGCCGCTGACGCACTCGTCGGCGCCGGCCGTGGTGAAGCCCTCGTTGTTGATGTTCGACATGCCGGTGGGGCGGTTGTGGACGGCCGTGACGGCGAACGCGCCGGCACTGTTGACCTTGAAGGTGCGCGCCTGGCCGGAGCAGGTGTCGTCGCAGACCACCCACATCCGGTTGGCCTGCGGCTCCCAGGAGAGTTCCATCACGCCGGCCATGCCGCTGCTGACGGTGGCGACCTTGGTGAAGCCGCCGGCCTCCAGCAGGACGTAGCCGTAGAGCGTGCCGGTGCCCTCGACGCCGACGAAGAACACGCCGCCGGTGTGCGCCGCGTAGTGGGCGGGGTCGTAGGCGGCGCCGGTCGCGGAGTCCTTGAAGCCCGCGCCCGTCAGGTAGCTGTCGGGGACCCAGGTGACGCCTTCCAGGCCGGCGTTGGAGCCGGTGGAGGGGAGGTCGGCGGTGAGGTTCCACTCCCGGGTGGCGGTCAGTGTGGCGCCGGTGCCGGAGACGTCGTAGCGCAGCACGGAGAGCCGGCTGGTGGAGGAGGAGTCGGCGTTGCGCTCGCTGGAGACGTAGACGCCGCCGGCCGAGCCGGCGGAGGTCAGGGTGACGCCCTCGTCGTCGGGGGTGCCGGTGCCGCCGGTGAAGCGCAGCGCCTTGCCGGAGGTCCAGCCGTTGGCGGTGTCGGGCTTCCAGCCGCCGCTGCCGTTGGGGACCAGCCGCCACAGCTTGCCGGAGTTCTGCACGCCCCACATCACGCCGCCCTCCTGCTGGAGGCCGGAGAGGTCGCTGCCGAACACGTTGGCGGCGTCCGCGGTGGTGACGGTGGAGCTGCCGGGCCAGGCGACGGGGGTGGTGGAGCCGGTGCCGCCGCCGGAGCAGGTGTTGGCGGAGCCGAGGGTCGGCGCGGCGGCCTGGCCCCAGGCGCCGGTTCCGTCGGGGCAGCGCGACCAGGACGGGTTGGAGTGCGAGGTCCAGCTGAAGGAGTCGACCGGGGTGCTGCCGTCGGCCAGGTAGAGCCGGGCGCTGTCGGAGGAGCCGAGGCCGAAGCTGCTGTGCACGTCGAACGCCTTGAAGCCGCCGGGGGCCAGGGTGGTGCCGGCGGCGACGGTGTACGTGCTGCTGGTGTTGTCCTTGAGGATCCACCCGGACAGGTCGATCGTCGCGGTGCCCTTGTTGTACAGCTCGATCGAGTCGTTCACCGACCCGGTCGTCACCACCTCGTTGATGCGGATGTCGTCGGCCGGCGCGGCGGCGGCGGGAGTCGCGGTGAGGACTCCCGCGCTGACGGCCGGTACGGCGACGGCGGCCAGCAGCAGGGAGAGGCGACGACGCCACCTGGGGGTGCGCGGTTCGGTCACGGGTTCCGTCCCTCGGTTCGGGGGTGTGCCGCCGGGGTGTGCCGGCGGCGGCGACCAACGTCCCGAGTCCGCCCCAACGACGGCCCACCGGCACCTGTGCCGCTCATGAACGCCCGGCGAACCCCCCGGCCGCCGACGGACCATCACTGCGCAACCGACCGAAACCCTGACACACCGTCACTCCGCCTGCCGGCGGGGCCGGTGCGGGGAACAGCGCGGCGCTCCGCGGCGTTCCAGCTCGGGAGGCAGCTGCGACGAGGCGGGTGGGAACGATGACCGGTCCGAACGACAGCGGTGCGCCCGATCCGCGGGCGCCGTGGGACGAGATCGCCCCGGGCCTGTGGCTGGGCGGCCTGCACTGGTCGGACGCCGCGGGGCGGCCCTCCCCGGTGGTGGTCGGCGCCGAGTTCGACCTGGTGGTGAGCCTGTGCCGGGCGGCCGGCCACGGCCCGGACCGGGAGGTGCCGCACCGGGTGCTGGTGCTGCCGGACGGGCCGTTGGACGCCTGGCAGTTGGCGGCCGTCCAGGCGATGGCGCTGGCGACGGCGGAGGCGATGGCCTTCGGTCGCCGGGTGCTGGTGCGCTGCGCCCGGGGCGACGACCGGTCGGGACTGGTGGCGGCCCAGGCACTGCTGGTGCTGGGCCTGACGGTGGACGAGGCGGTCGGCCTGGTCCGGGCGAACCGCTCGCTGCGCGCGCTGCGCAACGAGCTGTTCCTGGACTACCTGGCCACCGGCCTGGACACCGCCCGGCTGCTCACCTCGCTCTCCTCGCCGACGTCCTGACGGCCGGTCAGTGCCTGCTGCCGCGGCGGCGGCGCAGGACCAGCACGGTGCCGGCCCCGAGGGTGCCGGCGGCGGCGAGGGCGCGCAGTGGGTGCGGGGCGTGGCTGGGCACGGGGGTGCTCGGGCCCGGGCTGGTCGAGTCACTGGGGCTCGGCGCTCACCTGAGCGCCGTCAGGAGAAGCCCCGGCGCGCGGGATTCGAGTGCGTCGCCGCCGACCGAGGGGCCGTCAGCGGGCGGCGGCCGCCTTATCGGAGGGTTACCTGAGCCTTATCGTCCGCTTGGGCCCGCGGCCGGCCGTCGATGGGTTTCGGGCGGCGGGCGTAGCCGGGCGGGTACCGGCCCGGTAGCCGGCGCGGGCGCCGGGGGGCCGATTCCGCTGGTGCTTTCCGTGGACGGGTCGGTCGGCGCAAGCTGACGGAGCGCCAGGTCGGCTTCGCGGCACGGCCGATGGGCGTGGCTGAATCCCGCCATCCGACAACTGCCGCCGGTTGGCCGACCCTTGTCAATTGGTATAGGCCAATCGTAGCCTTCGTTCGCTCGCGGCGTGCCGGGCCCACGCCGCGCCGCCCCGGGGTCGCTCCCCGCGGTTCGGGCAGACGTGCCGCTTTCCCCCACACCCGGCCCGACCTTTCCTGAGGAGAACCATGTCCTGGTCCCGTCGCCTGCTCGCCGCTTCCGCGGTGGGCGCGGGCGCCCTGGTCACCATCACCGCCGCGGCCGGCACCGCGGGCGCCCACGGCGCCATGTTCGGCCCCACCAGCCGGGTCGCGGCCTGCTACGCGGAAGGCCCCGAGACCCCGAAGTCCCAGGTCTGCAAGGACCTGGTGGCCGACAGCGGCACCCAGCCGCTGTACGACTGGAACGAGGTCAACATCGCCAGCGCCAACGGGCAGAGCCGGCAGATCATCCCGGACGGCCACCTCTGCTCGGCCAACCGTGACAAGTACCGCGCCCTGGACTGGGCCCGCACCGACTGGCCGGCCAGTTCGGTGACGGCCGGCGCGAAGACCTTCAACTTCCGGGTCACCGCGCCCCACCAGGGCACCATGACGCTCTACCTCACCAACAGCGGCTACAACCCCACCCAGCCGCTGAAGTGGTCCGACCTGGACCTGGCCAACCCGATCGCCAGCTACGCCACGGCGCGCACCTCGGACAACGGCTACTACAACGTCAACGCCACGCTGCCGCAGCGCACCGGCCGCCAGCTGGTCTACATGGTGTGGCAGCGCTCGGACAGCCCGGAGGCGTTCTACGGCTGCTCGGACGTCGACTTCGGCGGCGGCAGCTCGGCGGCCGCGGCGGGCGCGTTCGCCGCCACCACCCCGTCCGCCCCGACCGAGGCGCAGCTCGACGCGGGCGCGGGCCGCTCGACCGTGGCGCACCACGGCCACGGCGGGGACGTCACCACCGCCGCTGCCGCCGCGGGCGCCGGCGCGGTCGCGCTGTCCGCGCCGGACGGCGGCAACGCCCTGCTCGGCGTGGCCGGCGCGGCGCTGGTGTCGGCCGTCGCCTCGGGCGTGTTCCTGGCCCGCCGGATGCGCGGAGCCGCCGTCACCGCGTGACGGCCCACGGACGCCTGACCTGAGTCAGGCGGGCGGCGCGGCCCCGTCCCCCACTTCAGGGGCCGCGCCTTCCGTCACCATGCTCCCGCCGAAGTGCCTTAACCGTACCTGATTGAACCGTCAACTCCTGGCAAAGCAGCAGGATTTCGGCTTGACGGTCGGGATTGGTCTGGACCATCTTGAGTGCCGCCCCCGCACCGAGCACGGCCCCACCCGTCCCCCACACCGTCAAGGAGGACTCGCCCATGAGGCGCGTCACCCTGTCCCTGGCCGCGGCCGCGGCCCTGATCGCCGCGCCGCTGGGCGCCTTCGCCGCCGACGCGGCCGGGGTCTCCGGCCTGGTCGCCGACTACGCCGTCAGCCAGAGCTGGTCCACCGGATTCCAGGCGACCTACATCGTCACCAACCACACCAACGCCACGGTCAACAGCTGGTCGCTCGCCTTCGACCTGCCGACCGGCGAGAGCGTCTCCAGCCTGTGGAACGGCGTGCTGACCTCCACCGCCACGCCCACCGGCACCCACTACACGGTGACCTCGCCGACCTGGGCCGCTCCGCTCGCCCCCGGCGCCTCCGCCCCCGCGGTCGGTTTCGGCGTCACCACCGGCGCCGTGCAGACCGCACCCGCCAACTGCACGGTCAACAACCAGCCGTGCGCCGGTGCGCCCGCCGACACGGCCGCGCCGAGCGTGCCCGCGAACCTGCGCTCCACCGCCACCGGGCCGGGCAGCGTCACGCTCGGCTGGAACGCCGCCACCGACAACACCGCGGTGGCCGGCTACCACGTCCGCGAGGGGTCGGCGGTGGTCGCGACCGTCACCGGAACCTCGGCCACCGTGCGCGGCCTGCTCGGCGGCAGCAGCCACACCTTCACCGTCAGCGCCTTCGACGCGGCGGGCAACGAGTCCGCGAACTCCGCGGCCGCCACCGCCGTCGCGGGCACCGGCACCAGCGCAGGCACCGCCGCCCCCTACGTGGACCTCGGCGCCTACCCGACGCCCAGCCTGCCCGCGCTCTCCGCCGCCAGCGGCATCAAGGAGTTCTCGCTGGCGTTCATCATCAACGGCAGCCAGCCGTGCACCGCCAGCTGGTTCGGCGCCTACGACCCGGCCACCGGCTGGAACAAGGCCGACATGGACGCGATCCGGGACGCCGGCGGCGACGTCCGCCCGTCCTTCGGCGGCGCCAACGGCACCGAACTCGCCCAGTCCTGCACCACGGTGGCCGCGCTCGCCGCGCAGTACCAGAAGGTCGTCGACGTCTACGCGCTCGACCGGGTCGACTTCGACATCGAGGGCACCGCGGTCACCGACCACGCCTCGGTCGACCGCCGCTCCGCCGCGCTCGCCCAGGTCCAGGCCGCGCAGCGGGCCAAGGGCCGCGACCTCAAGGTCAGCCTGACCCTGCCGGTGCTGCCCAGCGGCCTGACCGCCGACGGCGTCTACATCCTGCAGTCCGCCAAGAACGCCGGCCTGGCCGTCGACCTGGTCAACGTGATGGCGATGGACTTCGGCGACTGGGCCGCCCCGAGCCCGGCCGGCAAGATGGGCGCCTACGCGATCCAGTCCGCGCAGTCCACCCAGGCCCAGATCCGCTCGGTGTGGACCGGCCTGACGGACGCCCAGGCGTACGCCATGGTCGGCGTCACCCCGATGCTCGGCCAGAACGACACCACCTCCGAGGTGTTCGGCATCACCGACGCCCAGCAACTGCTCGCCTTCGCCCAGCAGAACCACCTCGGCGAGCTGGCGTTCTGGGAGATGACCCGGGACGCCAACGCCTGCACCGGCTCGCTGCCCAAGTGCACCAACGTCCCGCAGACGCCGTACCAGTTCTCGAAGATCTTCGCGGCGTACCGCGGCTGACCCCCCGCACGACGAAGGGCCGTCCCCCGCGCCGCTGCGCGCGGGACGGCCCTTGCCGTCACTGACCGTCCGTCACACCGCCTGGTGCTCGCCCGCCGTGCGCGGAGCGGGGGCCACCGCGTCGGCGGCCTCGACGGGCCCGCCCTCGCCGCCCTCCTCGTGCTCGGGGCGGCCGTGCATCGGGAGCAGGAAGATCGCGGCGAACACCACCACCAGCAGGCCCACCTCCGTCCACAGCGTGATCTGCTCGGCGCTCGCGAAGTCCGCCGTCTTGAGGCGCTCGAAGAACACCGTGCCCAGGATGGCGCTGCCCAGGGCGGCGCCGAGCTGCTGGACGGACGTCAGGGTGCCGGAGGCGGAGCCGGTCTCGTGCGCCTCCACCGAGGCCAGCACCATGCCGAAGAACGGGGCCATCACCAGGCCCATGCCCAGACCGGTGACCGCGAGCGCCGGGACGGTCTGCCACGGCGTGACGGCCGCGCCCTGGCTGTGCAGGGTGTACATCAGGCCGAGCACGCCGGCGACCATCACCAGCAGGCCGGCGTGCATCACCTTGCGGCCGTACTTCTGCAGCGCCTGCGAGGCGATGAAGGCGATCACCATGCCGACCGAGGCCGGGATGCCGGCCAGGCCGGACTTCAGCGCGCTGTAGTGCAGGCCCAGCTGCGTGTAGAGGCTGAACGTGAGCCAGAAGCCGGTCATCGCGGTGAAGAAGATCAGGCCGAGCACCATGCCGCCGCTGAAGCCGCGCTTGGCGAACAGGCTGGGCTCGACCAGCGGGTCCGCCCCGGTGGCCTTGCGGCGCGCCTCGTACCAGCCGAACAGGCCGAAGATCGCCACGCCGACCGCCAGCAGCGCGAACGCCCACAGCGGCCAGTCGTGCTCGCGGCCCTGGACCAGCGGGTAGATGACGGTGGCCGCGCCGACGGCGGCCAGCAGCGCGCCGACCAGGTCGAGCCGGACGGTCGGACCCTCGGCCTGCGCGGGCAGGAAGACCCGGCCGCCGACGAAGGCGAACAGGCCGAGCGGGATGTTGATCAGGAAGATCATCCGCCAGCCGGTGCCGCCGAAGTCCGCGTCGATCAGCCAGCCGGCCAGGATCGGGCCGCCGACCGTCGACAGGCCCATCACCGGGCCGAACATGCCGAACGCCGCGCCCTGCTCCTTGGGCGAGAAGATCTCCTTCATGATGCCCAGGCCCTGGGGCAGCATCACCGCGCCGAGCAGGCCCTGGGCCACCCGCGCGACGATCAGCTGCCAGGGCTCCTGGGCCAGGCCGCAGAACAGCGAGCCGATGGTGAAGCCCGCCGCACCGATCATGAACATCCGGCGGCGGCCGAAGATGTCGCCGAGCCGGCCGCCGGTGATCAGGCCGATGGCCATCGCCAGCGTGTAGGCGGCGCCCAGCCACTGGATGGTGGACTCGCCGCCGCCGATGTCGGCCCGGATCGCGGGCGCGGCGATGTTGGTGACCAGCGAGTCGAGCAGGTCCATCACCTCGGCGGCGAGGATCACGAACAGCGCGACCCAGCGCCAACGGTAGGGTTCGGCTGCGCCGGAGGGCGGCGCAGCCGTCGTGGTGACCGCGTCGGTCATGGCAACTCCTGTTGCGTACCAGGGCGCGGAGGACGGGGGCCGCGCGATGAACGGTGTTTGTCTGGACGAACACTGTTCTACGAGTCGAGCGGCGTTCCCGTCAAACGAATTGACCCTGACCTTTCCCTGACTCCGCCCCCGAGTCGTCCCCGACCCGCCTCCGGCCTGCGGTCGAGCCCCGCGCGAGCCGCGCTCCGACCGGACCCTTCGCCCACCCCTCGAACGGCGTTCGTCGCGAGTACGATGATCGACGGTGGAACGTTCAGCGAAAGCAGGTGGCCCGATGCCCGCGCAGATGCCCGCGATCCCGTGGCACAAGCCCCGCAAGGCGGAGCCGCGGCAGCCGCTCAGCCGCTCGCTGATCGTGGAGACGGCGATCCGGGTGCTGGACGCGGAGGGCCTGGCCGGGGTGACGATGCGCCGGGTCGCCCAGGAGCTGGGCACCGGCCCGGCCTCGCTGTACGCGCACGTCTCCAACAAGGAGGAGCTGTTCGAGCTGATGCTGGAGCGGGTGGTGTCGGAGATCCGGCTGCCGCTGCGGCCCGAGCCCGGGCGCTGGAAGGAGCAGATCACCGAGATCTGCTTCGAGGCGCAGCGGGTGCTGACGGCCCATCGGGACGTGTCGCTGGTGTCGCTGGGCAGCATCCCGGTGGGCGAGAGCCAGCTCGGGCTCACCGAGTTCCTGCTCGACCTGCTGCTGCAGGTCGGCCTGCCGCCGCAGGTGGCGGCCTGGGCGCTGGACGGCCTGGGCCAGTTGATCGACACCGACGCGTACGAGGCCTCGGTGTACAGCGAGCGGATGGCCCGGGGCACCGACCTGGGCGAGTACTTCGAGCAGCTCCGCTCCTACCTGCACGAGCTGCCGACGGACCGGTTCCCGACCCTGCAGGGCATGGCGGACACCATGATGACCGGCGACGGGGACGAGCGGTACGCGTTCAAGATCGAGGTGTTCCTGCGCGGCCTGGAGTCCTACCTGCCGCCCGAGCGCCGGACGGTCGGCTGACAGTTCGTCAACCTCCGTTCCGGGCACCCCCTTGACCAGCAGTTGACCTGCGCTTTACTGCTGCGGGCTGCGGTGCGCGCGGGTGCGGCCGCAAGGGTTGACGGCGGACTGGCACAGGTCTATACCAGTGGCAGTCACGTCAACCTCGGCTTGGTACCCGACCGTTGACCCGGGCGTGCACCCCACATCCCTGCGCGCACCCGGGCCGCCGTCCTCGCCGCCTCCCGGAGAGGTTCCCGATGGAACGCGCACTTCCCCCACACCCCGCCGCCCTCCCCGCCGCCGCCCGGCCCCGCCGGTCGCGGCGCGCGGTCGCGGTCGCCCTGTCCGTCTTCGGCCTGCTGGCCGGAGGGGTGGCCGCCGTCACCGCGTCTGGTACGGCGAACGCCGCCACCACCGCCGGGATCGGGTCCAACTGGTACGCGTCCGCGCCGTACCTGATGCCCGAGGACAACAGCCCGCCGAACGCCGCCGCCGTGATGGACGCCACCGGCCAGAAGGCCTTCCAGCTGGCGTTCATCCTGGCCCAGGGCAGCAGCTGCAGCCCGGCCTGGGGCGGCACCTCCTCGATCGACTCCGACACCACCATGCCGGCCGTCATCCAGACCATCCGCGGCAAGGGCGGCGACGTCTCGGTCTCGGTGGGCGGCTACGGCGGCACCAAGCTCGGCCAGACCTGCGGCACCCCGGAGGCGACCGCCGCCGCCTACCAGAAGGTCGTGACCAAGTACAACCTCAAGGCGATCGACTTCGACCTCGAGGAGCCGGAGTACGAGAACACCGCCGCGATCCACAACGAGATCGGCGCGGCCCGGATCCTGCAGCAGAACAACCCGGGCATCTACATCTCCATCACCACCGCGGGCACCAACGCCGGCACCGGCTGGTTCGGCACCCAGATGCTGCTGGAGGCGAAGTCCCAGGGCTTCACCCCGAACAACTACTCGATCATGCCGTTCGACGGCGGCTTCAACGGCGCGGCCGCGCAGACCGACGCGCTGGTGAAGTTCAACGGCATCCTGCAGAGCACCTTCGGCTGGAACGAGGCCACCGCCTACGCCCACGAGGGCGTCTCGCTGATGAACGGCCGCACCGACGCCGCCGAGTACTTCCGGCAGGCGGACTTCCAGACCGTGCTGGACTTCGCCACCGCGCACAAGCTGGCCCGCTACACCTACTGGTCCGTCAACCGGGACCGCCAGTGCCCCGGCACGGTGGACCCGGGCCTGTCCGGCGCCTGCTCCAGCGTGGCGCAGAACGACTGGGACTTCACCAAGTTCACCGTGAAGTTCGCCGGGGCGACCCCGCCCACCAGCTCGCCGAGCCCGACCAGCAGCACCTCGCCGACCAGCAGCAGCCCGAGCCCGTCCGGCGGCACCTGCTCGGCCGCGCCGAGCTGGAGCGCCACCACCACGTACGCCACCGCGGGCACCAAGGTCTCCTGGAAGGGCCACTACTGGACGAACAAGTGGTGGACCCTGAACGAGGACCCCACCCTGAGCGGCCAGTGGGGCGTCTGGGCCGACAACGGCGCCTGCTGACCCGGCCGACCTGAGAACCGAGCGGGCCGCCCGGCCGCGGAGCGCGAAGCTCCGCGGCCGGGCGGCCCGTTCCGTGCGGATCCTGACAGCGGGTCAGGCGGTGGTGCGGTTGCGGAACTCGGCCGCGACGGCGCGGGTGCTCGCCAGGTCGGCGACCGGTTCGCCGACCACCCGGGAGGCGAGCTCGGTCGCCACCTGGATGACGTCCTCGCGCAGTGCGGCCTCGGCCAGCACGGTGTCCGCGGCCAGCTGCACCTGCGCCTCGGCCACCAGCCGGTCGCGCTGCTGCTGGCCCTCGGCGCGCAGGGCGGCGATCAGGGCGGCGCCCTCCTCGGCGGCCGCCTGCCGGACGGCGGCGGCCTCGTGCCGGGCGCCGGCCAGTTCGGCCTGGAACTCGCGGCGGATGCGTTCCGCCTCGGCCCGGGCCTCCTCGGCCCGGAGCAGGCCGCCCTCGGTCCGGTCGAAGCGTTCGGCCAGCGTCCGTTCGATGCGGGGCAGCAGCACCTTGCCCAGCACCGCGAACAGGAAGAAGAAGACGATCAGTCCGAGGATCAGCTCGGGCACGTTCGGTTCGAGAGGTCCCATACTCAGTATGCTATACGGTCATCTGACGAACTGTTTGCCCGGGGTTGAGGTCAGCTCCCGCCGCAGGCACCGGAGTTGACCGCCGGTCAGCTGCCCGTCACCCCGTCGATGTGCTCGCGCAGCAGGTCGGCGTGCCCGTTGTGGCGGGCGTACTCGGTGATGACGTGCAGGTACGTCATCCGCAGCGACATCTCCTCGCCGTGCGCGGCCAGGTGCCGGTCCAGCGGGGCTCCGGCCACCGTGGCGTCCGCCAGCCGCTGCTCCTCCAGCAGGCTCAGGTACTCCCGCTCGGCCTGCTCGGGCTCCAGCAGGTCGAAGTCGGCGTCCTTGTGGCCCTCCACGAAGTGCAGCGGGGGGACGTCCGCACCCGCGAAGCGGATCCGGAACCACGTCCGCTCCACCTTGGCCAGGTGGCGCATCAGGCCGAGCAGCGAGAGCGAGCTCGCGGGCAGCGGGCGCAGCGCGAGCTGCTCGCCCGTCAGGCCCTCGCACTTGTGCAGGAAGGTGCCGCGGTGCCAGGCGAGGTACTCCGGCAGCAGCTCGGTCTCGGGCGCGGTGAGCGAGCCGCCGGTGCGGGTGGTGACGGGGACTGTCCATGTCATGGGCCCGATCATGCCGAACGCCCGGTCGGTGCACCAGGGGATTTCGTGGCGCGGGTCACGGGGCGTTCCCCGCCCGCGGATTGGTAGCATCGCGGTGAGCCGTGACTGGCGCGCTGGGATGGAACTCACCATCGGGGAGCGGCTCCGTGCGGGTGCCTGCGGGCCCCCGTCTGCTGTCGCCGTGCGCCTGGGCCGTCCGAATCGTCCGTTCCGTACGAGGAGACCGCCTTGGCCGAGTCTGCTTCCCCCCTGCCCGCGGGCCACCCGCACACCTTCGGCAGCCCCGCCGCCGACACCGCCTTCCGGAGCGCCCTGGACGTGGTGCGCGCCGTCGAGCCGCGGGTCGCCGCGGCGATCGGCGCGGAGATCGAGGACCAGCGCGCCTCGCTGAAGCTGATCGCCAGCGAGAACTACGCCTCGCCGGCCGTGCTGCTGGCGATGGGCAACTGGCTGAGCGACAAGTACGCCGAGGGCACCCCCAGCCGCCGGTTCTACGCGGGCTGCCGCAACGTGGACACCGTCGAGGAGCTGGCCGCCGAGCACGCCCGCGAGCTGTTCGGGGCCGAGCACGCCTACGTGCAGCCGCACTCCGGGATCGACGCCAACCTGGTGGCGTTCTGGGCGGTGCTGTCGCAGCGGGTGGAGAGCCCGGCGCTGCAGCGCGCGGGCGTGCGCAACGTCAACGACCTGACCGAGCAGGACTGGGCGGAGCTCCGGCGCGAGCTGGGCAACCAGCGGATGCTCGGCATGTCGCTGGACGCCGGCGGCCACCTGACCCACGGCTTCCGGCCGAACATCTCCGGCAAGATGTTCGACCAGCGCAGCTACGGCACCGACCCGGTGACCGGGCTCGTCGACTACGACGAGGTGCGCCGGATCGCCCTCGACTTCAAGCCGCTGATCCTGGTGGCCGGGTACTCGGCGTACCCGCGGCTGGTGAACTTCCGGAAGATGCGGGAGATCGCGGACGAGGTCGGCGCGACCCTGATGGTCGACATGGCGCACTTCGCGGGCCTGGTCGCCGGCAAGGTGCTGACCGGAGACTTCGACCCGGTGGCGCACGCGCAGATCGTCACCACCACCACCCACAAGTCGCTGCGCGGTCCGCGCGGCGGCATGGTGCTGTGCACGTCGGAGCTGGCCGAGCACGTCGACCGCGGCTGCCCGCTGGTCCTCGGCGGCCCGCTGTCGCACGTGATGGCCGCGAAGGCGGTGGCGTTCGCGGAGGCCCGCCGGCCCGAGTTCCAGGTCTACGCCCGGCAGGTCGTCGACAACGCGCAGGCGCTCGCCGAGGGCCTGCTGCGGCGCGGCGCCCGCCTGGTCACCGGCGGCACCGACAACCACCTGGTGCTGGCGGACGTCTCCTCCTACGGCCTGACCGGCCGTCAGGCCGAGGCGGCGCTGCTGGACTCCGGCATCGTCACCAACCGCAACGCGGTGCCGCAGGACCCGAACGGCGCCTGGTACACCTCCGGCGTCCGGCTCGGCACCCCCGCGCTGACCACCCGCGGCCTGGGCGCGGCCGAGTTGGACGAGGTCGCCGAGCTGATCCACACCGTGCTGACGGCCGCTGCCCCGGTCGGCTCCTCCAAGGCGCAGTACCTGCTGGAGGACGCCGTCCGCGACGCGGTCGCCAAGCGCGCCGTCGACCTGCTCGCCCCGTTCCCGCTCTACCCGGGCATCGCGCTCGGCTGATCCCCCGCGCCGGCGTCCCCGTCCGGACGCCTCCCGGGCCCGGGCCGCGGTCCCCCGCTGCGGCCCGGGCCGGCCCCGGCGGCCGGTGCCGTCGCTGTGCTAACGTCCCGTCGTTTCCTGCGGACTGTCGTGTGCGAACGGGGGGTCGAGGTTGTCGACGACGCGGAACCGCGCGGTGCGCTGGGCGGTCGGCGGCGGGCTGCTGCTCACGGTGCTGGGCGCCGGCGGCCGGCTGGTGCACTGGGCGACGGACGACGGGCCGCCGCTCGGCGACTCCCGGGCCTGTGCGGGCACCGACGTCCCGCTGGACCGCGCGCTCGCCACCACCGGTCTCGCCCTCCCCGCCGACGCGACCGGGGTCCACTACCTGGCCCGGCACGACGCGAGCAGCGGACGCCTCGAACTGGCGGTGGCCTTCCGCAGCACCGGCATCGCGATGACGGGGTTCCTGGCCGGGCACGGGCTGACGGCCGCTCAGGTCGAGGGCCTGGACGACGGGCCGTACGAGCACGGCGACGTGATGGAGTACCGCGGCCTGTGCGGCGCCACCGGGAAGGCCCCGGCGGTCTCGGTCCCGGTCACCACCGACGCCGGCGAGACGGTGCAGGTGGCCGTCGAAATGGACGGCCGGTCGATCCGCGCGAACACCGCGGTGGTGCTCTCCCTCTCGCCGCTCCGGTGACCAATCGGCGGACGCCCCGGCGACCCGGCGGGCCGCGCCGCTAACCTCCGCGTGTCCCGCAGTCGTCCCCTGGAGAACACGCATGCTCAAGGTCAACGAATACTTCGACGGCACCGTGAAGTCGATCGCCTTCACCTCGGCCGAGGGTCCGGCGACCGTCGGCGTCATGGCGCCCGGCGACTACGAGTTCGGCACCGCCGCGCCGGAGACCATGCACGTGGTCAGCGGCGCCCTGACCGTCAAGCTGCCCGGCTCCGCGGAATGGCAGACCTTCGGCGCCGGCAGCCGCTTCGACGTCCCCGGCGACAGCAGGTTCCAGCTCAAGGTCGAGGTCGCCACCGCGTACCTCTGCGACTACCGCTGACGGTCCGTCACCGCGCGGGTGGGTCTCGTACGCCCGGACCGCCGCCGGCGTGTCCACTACTTCACGGAGTAGTGGACCTCGGCTTCGGCGGGTGCCGGGAGCGGCTGCGCGGGCAGCCGGCGCACGGCGGGCAGGGCCAGCAGGGCGAGCGCGGCCGGAACGGCGAGCGCGGTCATCCCGAACAGGGTGGGCCGCACCCCGACGTGCTCGGCCAGCGGGCCCGCCAGCACCAGGCCGAGCGGCATCAGCGCCACCGCGATCAGGTGGTCGTAGGAGCTCACCCGGGAGAGCAGCTGCTCCGGGATGTGCACCTGCAGCGAGGTCTCCCAGAGCACGAAGCACAACGCCACGCCCACCCCCGTCAGCGCCTCCAGCGCGGCGATCACCGCGACCGGCGCGCCGGAGCCGATGATCAGCGCCTGGCAGGAGGCGACCGCCATCGCCACCGCCGCCACCGCCATCGGCCGGGCCGGGCTCAGCCGGTAGGCGCACACGTCGCCGACCACCGCCCCGACGCCGAAGGCGGTGACCACCACCGCCCAGGCCCCGGCGCCGCCCCACTCACGCTCGGCCAGCACCGGGCCGAGCACGAACACCGAGGGCAGCACCACCACGTGGTAGACGGCGATCGCCAGCATCCCCGACCACACCCAGGCCCGGCTGCTCACCTGCCGCCAGCCGACCCGGAGCTCGGCCAGGAAACCGCGCCGCTCGGCCCGCTCGGCCGGGGCCGTGCCCCGCACCGGCCCCAGCCGGGCCAGCACGGCGGCGCTGACCGCGAAGCTCGCCGCGTCCACCGCCAGCGCCCCGCCGGGGCCGGCGAGCGCGACCAGTCCGCCGGCCAGCGCCGGCCCGACCACCAGCCCGGCCGACTGCACGAAGCCGCGCAGCGCGTTCGCCTCGCGCAGCCGCTCGCCGGGAACGAGCAGCGGCAGCAGCCCGGTGGAGGCGGGCAGGAAGAACGCGTCCGCGACGCCGAACACCACCATCAGCAGGGCGATCGGTCCGACCCGGGCCGTGCCGGTGAGCAGCAGCACCGCGACGGCCGCCTGGACGGCGCAGCGCACCAGGTCGGACGCGAGCATGATGCGCTGCCGGGGCAGCCGGTCCGCCCACACGCCGCCGACCAGGGTGAGCACCAGCATCGGGACCAGCCCCGCGGCCGTGACCAGGCCGACGTCCCCGGCGCTGCCGCCGATGGACAGCACGGCGAAGGGCAGCGCGACGAACGACACCCGGTCGCCCAGCACCGAGAGCGACTGCCCGACGAACAGCCGGGCGAACTGGCGCTCCGAGCGCAGCACTTCAGGGACCAGGGCCACCGTGCACGACCTCCGCACCAGCTCCGGGGACAAGGGACAGGGTGATGGTAGGGATCCGCACGACCGCTGTCGCTCGATTTACCCGCAACGACGGGAATGCCCCGGTTCCGCGAACTCCCGCCGCCGTCCGGCGATCCGAGGGCCCGTCAACAGGTCGTCCACACACCAGCCCGAGCCGGGCGTGACGAACACGTGATGCGCACGCGATGCGCTTGTGATTGCTGCGTTCGAGTGAATAGGCTCCTCTCCAGCCCGCACCGTCGGGCCCCGCGCGCGGTAACGCCGAGCCCTGTCCGCCGCGCTGTCGGGTCGACCACCACGACCCTTGGGCAGGGGCGGGGGAACCAGGTTTGTTGCCGTTCCCCACGGCTTGGGGTGAAGCCGTCCGCGCCGGTCCCCCGGAGTGCGGCGGCCGGGCCAACCTCCCGGTCCGAACCCGACAGCTCACCTCGCAGGCGTGCGGAGAGGATTCTGGATGCTCTTCACGGGTTCGGGGCGCCACCGCCGGCAGAGCCAGGCGGAGAAGGCGGCCGAGCGCGCGATCGCCGCGGCCGGCGTTGCCGGGATCGGCATCGCCCTGCCGCTGCTGGCGGCCACCGGCGCGCACGCCGCGCCGAGCGCGGTCTGGGACCGGGTCGCCGACTGCGAGAGCGGGGGCGACTGGAGCCACGACGGGGGCAACGGCCTGTACGGCGGCCTCCAGATCAACGCCCAGCGCTGGACCGACTACGGCGGCACGCAGTACGCGCCGCTGCCCAGCACCGCCACCCGCAGCCAGCAGATCGCCGTCGCCGAGCGGATCCTGGCTACCGAGGGCCCCGCGGCCTGGCTGTCCTGCGCCGACGACGCGGGCCTGAGCGTGGTCAGCGCGCCGGGCGTGGTGGACGACAACGACTCGGCGGACGAGACCGGTTCGCTTCGCGGCGCCCGCGGCGCCGCGGCGGTCAACGCCTCGGCGGACGGCACCGTGGCGACGAAGAGCGGCGCGCCGGTGTTCTCCGGCCTGCCCGGCTACGACCCGGTGTACCAGGTGTACTGGTACGAGAAGAACGGCGGCTGGTTCTGGACCAGCCACCAGAGCCTGTACGAGCGGTACGTGCAGCTGACGAACCCGCAGCCGCCCGCGGCCACCGCTGCTCCGTCGCCGACCGCCCCGGACGCCTCGGCCTCGCCGACCGCGCCGGTCTCCCCCGTCACCCCGGTCGTCCCGGTGCTGCCGGGCGACCCGACCGCCTCCCCGAGCCCGAGCCCGAGCACGCCCGGCGGCGACCAGACCGGCAACAACGGCAACGGCGGCACCACCGGGAACGGCAACGGCAACAACGGCAACGGGAACGGCAACGGCGGGAACGGGGCCGACTCCGGCCTGGTGATCACCCTGCCCGCCCCGGACGCCTCGGCCACCGCGCCGGCCCCGACCACCACGCCCGCCCCGGAGGCGTCGGCGACCGCCCCGGCCGCCACCGCCGAGCCGTCGGCCGCCGCCACCACGCCCGCCGCCGAGTACACCGTCGGCCCGGGCGACACCCTGATCGGGATCGCCCGCAGCCACGGCCTGGACGGCGACTGGTCCGGGATCTACCAGTCCAACCAGCAGGTGCTGGGCGAGAACCCGGACCTGATCCACCCCGGCCAGGTGCTGAACCTGGGCTGACGACGCCTCGGGCGAGCCGCCGTCACTTCGGGGCGGCGGCCAGCCCGGTGCAGCCGCGAAGGCCGTCCCGGCGCTGCTGGGCGGCCTTCGCGGCGTTGCCGGTCTGCGGCACGGGCACGCCGCGGCCGTCGATGTGCGCGGGCGTGAAGGCCTCGCCGGTGACCCGGCCGTCGGCGGTGACGGTCAGCGTGGTGACGCCGGTCTCGTCCGACCCGGGGTAGTTCGACGTGCCGTACCAGAGGAAGTTGCCGAAGCCGTAGGCCACGTAGGTCCTGCCGAGCATGCCCGCGCCGAGCATGGTGTGGGCGTGGGTGCCGACCACGGCGGTGGCCCCGGCCGCGGCCAGCTTCTTGGCCAGCCCGGTCTGTGCGCCGGTCGGACAGGCCACGCCCTCGTCTCCCCAGTGCAGGTACACCAGGACCACCGGCGCGGTGGCCCTGGCCTCGGTGACGGCGCGCACCAGGGCCGCCTCGTCGAGCGCGGACGCGATGCCGGCCTTGTGCTCCCCGGCCCGCCACTTCTGGTTGGTGATCTCGTTGACCTGACTGGCCGCCAGCACCGCGACCTTCACCCCGCGCACGGTGGTGACGTAGGGCGCGTACGCCTCCTCGGCGTCCTTGCCGATGCCGACCACGGGTATCGGCGAGGAGGCCTTGGCGGCGAGGGTGTCGGCCAGGCCGTCGGGGCCGAAGTCGACGGCGTGGTTGTTGGCCTGCGAGACCACGTCGACGCCGGCGTCCCTGAGCGCGCCGAGCGCCTTCGGGGTGGTGCGGAAGGTGTAGGTCTTGGGTTCGGCCTTGCCGCGGCCGGTGATCGCGGTCTCCAGGTTGAGCACCGAGAGGTCGGCGGCGGCCAGCGTCCGGGAGATCGGGCCGAGCGCGGTCTCGGCGGCCGGGGCGGAGAGCCGGGAGGCGGTGCGCCCCTCGAAGTGGACGTCGCCGGCGAACGCCACCGTGATGCTGTCGGTGGCGCCGGCGCTGCTGCCGCCGCCGGACGGCTGGGCGGCCGCGGACGGGTCGGCCGGGGCGCTGCTGCCCGTGCCGGGGGCTCCGGTGGCCGTCCCGCCGGAGCTGGGAGCGGCGCCCGGGCCGGCGCCGTCCTGCGAGGGTGTCGATCCGGTGCATCCGGCGACGGCGGCGAGCAGCAGGGCGGTGACGGCGGCGGTGCCGACGGGTGCGCGACGCATGAGACTTCCCCCCGGTAGTTCGTGACGCGTCGCACTGTATCCGCGCCACTCGCACACCGGAAGGCCACACCTGCAGCGGGTGATCACCACCGTGCGCCCCGCTGCAGGTGTGGCCGGACGGACTATCCGATCACGCCCGCCGCGCGCAGCAGCCAGCGGTTGGTGCGGCCGACCAGCCCGGCCTTGTCGAGCACCGAGACCACCTTCTGCGCCATCTCCACCTTGGTGGCCCGCCAGTTCGGGTTGGCCCGGGCGACGGCCTTGCCGACCTTGGGGTCGACGCCGACGGCGGCGTAGAGGCGGGGGTGGATCAGGGCGGTGGTGGCGTAGTAGACGATCAGCCCGATGAACAGCTGCTCGTACCGGCGGCGGATCGGGCCGAGGTGCTTGCGGACCAGTTCCTCGCGGGCGTAGCTGATGTGCCGGGCCTCCTCGATGACGTGGATCCGGGAGACCTGCCGGGTGAGCGGCTGCAGGGTCTCGTCGTTCATCACCTCGCGCTGGAAGGCGTCCAGGATCTCCTCGACGTACATGGTGCCGCCGAAGGTCTGGCTGTGGGTGGAGATCGCCTTGAACAGGCGGCCGAGGTTGTGCGCGACGAAGCCGGCGCCGTACGCGGGGACGCCCATCTTGGCGATCATGCGGGCGAACATGATCGAGTGCCGGCACTCGTCGGCGATCTCGGTGAGCGCGTACTGCACGTGGTTGCTGGTGGGGTCCCGGTCGAAGGCGTGGCGCAGCAGCATCTGCATCAGGATCTCCTCGAACCAGATTCCGACGCTGGCGATCGAGGCGACCTCGTGCTTGGAGAGTTCGATCCGCTCCTCGTCGGTCATCCGCTCCCACAGGTCGGTGCCGTAGAGGGAGAGGTGCCGGGGCGGGCAGTAGTAGGCGCCGGGGACGGGCGCGGCGTCCCAGTCGACGTCCTTGAGGGGGTTGAACGAGAGCTTCGCGGAGGAGGCGAGCAGGCGTTCGGCGGTGCGTTCCCGGTCGGGGGCGGTGCGCTCGCGGTCGGGAGCGGTGGGGGTGGCGGCGGGCTGGGGCGGCATGCCGGCTCCTTCGCGGTGGGGCGGTCGAGGGTGTGGAGGTGGCTCTGCCGCGAAGGTAGAAGTTATTAGACTGTCCGTCAATACACTGCGCACAAGGAGGCCCCGACCCCCGCCCGACCGATGCAGGGACCTCACAATCGCTTCACGTCTCGGCTTCGGCGACAGCCGAAGCACGTCCCGGGCCGTCCGGCCGGCGACCGGGCGCCGCGCGACG
Organism: Streptomyces sp. TLI_171; assembly: GCF_003610255.1. Lineage (GTDB taxonomy): Bacteria > Actinomycetota > Actinomycetes > Streptomycetales > Streptomycetaceae > Kitasatospora. The sequence continues at coordinate 443,634 of NZ_RAPS01000001.1, forward strand.
GGGCGTCAGCCCGCCCAGGCCGCCGGGTCCTGCCAGGCGGCCAGCTGCCGGGTGCTCTCGAAGCGCAGCCGCCCGCCGCTCACCGGATCGGTGAACTCCAGCGAGCGCGCCAGGAGTTGGAGCGGGCGCCGGTAGTCCTCGACCTCCGGGTCGGGCAGCACCGCGGGGTAGAGCGGGTCGCCGAGCAGCGGCAGCCCGAGGCCGTTCATGTGCACCCGCAGCTGGTGCGTCCGTCCGGTGCGCGGGGCCAGCCGGTAGCGGCCCAGGCCCGCGCGCACCTCGACCAGTTCGACCCGGCTCTCCGCGTTCGGCACCCCCGGCGCCTCGTAGGCGTCCAGCCGGCCGCGGTCCTTCAGGATCCGGCTGCGGACCACCGCGGGCAGCGCCACCGCCGGGTCGTGCCGGGCGATCGCCTCGTACTCCTTGACGGCCTCCCGCCGCTCGAAGAGCCCCTGGTAGGCGCCGCGCAGCGCGGGGTCCGCGACGAACAGCACCACGCCCGCGGTGAGCCGGTCCAGCCGGTGCGCGGGGCTCAGCCTGGGCAGGCCGAGGTCGTGCCGCAGCCGGGCCAGCGCGGTCTGCACGGCGTGGCTGCCGCGCGGGGTGGTGGCCAGGAAGTGCGGCTTGTCGGCGACCACGATCCGCTCGTCGCGGTGCAGCACCTCGACCGCGAACGGCACCACCGGCTCGGGCGGCCCGGGCTCCCGGTGGAACCAGACGTGGCCGCCGGGCCGGTACGGCGTCCCGGCGGTGATCGGGCCGTCGGGGCCGAGGAACTCGCCGGCCGCCAGCATCGCCGCGATCCGCCCCTCCCCCGCCGCGGCCCCGTACCGCTCCGCCAGGTACTCGCGCACCGTTTCCCACCCGCCGTCGAGGGGCAGCCGCACGTGCACGGGGTCGATGCCGTCGCGCTGCGGCAGCGGGCTCACCGGGGCGGGTTTCCTACGCGCCACGGCGTGCCGCCCCGGGGCCGGTCCGGTCGAAGTCCATCCGGCCCACTTTAGTGGTCGGTCACCCGTCTGGGCGCGGGCGGCCCGTCATGCGACCATGGCAGGGCGGTACCCGCCCCCGGAACGGCAGGTGGCCAGATGGACACCGACAAGCAGGGCATGATTCCCCGAACCCGCCCCACCGCGCCGCTCGCGGCAGGCGGCGCGCCGGTCCCGGACGGCCTGCTGTCGATCCCGGTGGCCACCGCCGTGGTCGCGGCGGACGGCCGGATCCTGCACTGGAGCCCCGACGCGGAGGCCCTGCTCGGCCACCCGGCGTCGGAGGCGGTGGGCGCCCGCGCGGCGGACATCCTGGTCGGCCCGGAGCGACGCAAGTCGGTGCTGGAGCTGTTCGGCCGGATCCTGTCCGGGCACCCCTGGTCGGGCGTCTTCCCGGTCCGGCACCGGGACGGGCACTCGGTGCAGCTGGACTTCCGCACCTACCCGGTGCTCGGGCAGGACGGCCGCCCGATGGTGCTGGCGGTGGCCTCGGACGTGGGCGCGGTGCGCCGGCTGGCCTCGGACCTGGCGGTGCTGGACGGGTTCTTCACGCAGTCGCCGGTGGGCATGTCGGTGTTCGACACCGAGCTGCGCTTCGTGCGGCTGAACGAGGCGCTGGCGGCGATCAACGGCGTCCCGGTGGAGCAGCACCTGCACCGCCGGCTGACCGAGGTGGTGCCGGGCATCGACGGGCAGCAGGCCGAGCGGGTGATGCGCCGGGTGCTGGCGACCGGCACGCCCGAGCTGGACATCCGCACGCACGGCTGGACGCCGGCCGACCCGGAGCGCGAGCACGCCTGGTCGGCGTCCTGTTTCCGGCTGGAACAGCCGGACGGCACGGTGCTCGGCGTGAGCACGACCATCGTGGACATCACCAGCCGCTTCGAGGCGGAGACCGCCGCCGCGGCCGCCCAGGACCGGCTGGCGCTGCTGAACGAGGCCTCCACCCGGATCGGGACCACCCTGGACCTGGCGACCACCGCCCGGGAGCTGGCCGAGACGGCCACCCCGCGGCTGGCGGACACCGTGGTGGTCGAGGTGCTGGACGACCTGGTGCGCGGCGAGGCGCCCTCGCTGCCGGACCGGGTCGACCGGTCGGCGGTGCTGCGCCGCCTGGCCTTCCACACCGTGCCGGGCAGCGGCATGACGCCGATCGCCGCGGAGGGCACCGTCCAGCGCTTCCACCCCAGCACCCCGTACGCCTGGGCGCTGTCGCACGGCCGGCCGGTGCTGCTGCCGCGCACCGACGAGCCGTCGATGAGCTGGTTCGCGGACGACCCGGTCCGGGGCGGGGCGATCCGCTCGCAGGGGGTGCGGTCGCTGATGGTGGTGCCGCTGATCGCCCGCGGCGCGGCGATCGGCACCGCGACGTTCTTCCGCTCCCGCACCGACGTGCCCTACGACCACTCCGACCTGGCCCTGGCCAGCGAGCTGGCCGGGCGGGCGGCGGTGTCGATCGACAACGCCCTGCTGTACACCCGGGAGCGGGACGCGGCCGAGCAGCGGCAGCGGGCCCTGGAGGCGGCGGAGGCGGCGCAGCAGCGCCTGGCGCTGCTGAACGAGGCGTCGACCCGGATCGGCACCACGCTGGACCTGTCCACCACCGCGCAGGAGCTGGTGGAGGTGGTGCTGCCGCGGTTCGCGGACTTCGTGACGGTGGACATCCGCGAGGCGGTGCTGACCGGCGAGGACCCGGAGCCGGTGCCGGAGTCCGGTTCGGTGATGCTGCGGGCGGTCGCGGTCGGCGAGCGGGACGGCGGCGTGCAGTTGGCGGGCGCGGCGGACGAGGTCGGGATGGCGTCCCGGTCGGCGCAGCTGTACGCGCAGGCGATGCGCACCGGGCGGTCGATCCTGGTGCCGCACGTGGACGAGTTCGCGCTGCGCCGGATCGTCGCGCATCCGGACCGGATCCAGCCGAGCCTTGAGGCGGGCGTGCACTCGTACCTGATGGTGCCGCTGCTGGCGCGCGGTCAGGTGCTGGGCGGGGTGGAGTTCGTGCGGGTGCAGAACCCGGAGCCGTTCACCTCGGCGGACCTTGCGCTGGGCGAGGAGTTGGCGGCGCGGGCGGCGGTCTGCATCGACAACTCCCGGCTGTACCGGCGGGAGCGGGACACGGCGCTGACCCTGCAGCGCAGCCTGCTGCCGCAGGACGTGCACCGCACGCCGGGGCTGGAGATCGCCTACCGGTACCTGCCGTCCAGCGTGGGCGACGAGGTGGGCGGCGACTGGTTCGACGTGGTGCCGCTGACCGGCGGGCGGGTGGCGCTGATCGTCGGCGACGTGATGGGGCACGGCATCCGGGCGGCGGCGACGATGGGTCAGTTGCGGACGGTGGCGCGGACGCTGGTGACGCTGGACCTGGATCCGGCGCGGGTGCTGCGGCGCCTGGACGAGGCCACCGCGCAGCTCGGCGCGGACCAGTTCGCGACCTGCGTGTGCGCGGTGTTCGACCCGGTGGACGAGGAGTGCATCCTGGCGTCGGCGGGGCACCTGCCGCCGGTGGTGTCGGAGCGTGACGGCGAGGCGCGGCTGGTGACCCCGCCGCCGGGGGCGCCGCTGGGCGTGGGCGGGGTGCCGTTCGAGTCGGTGCGGTTCCCGCTGCGCGAGGACGGGCTGCTGGTGCTGTACACGGACGGGCTGGTGGAGCGGCGCGGCCAGGACCTGGACCAGGGCCTGGAGTTGCTGCGCGAGACGGTGACGCGCCGGCAGGACACCCTGGAGCGCGGCTGCGACGCGGTGCTGGGGGCGCTCGGGGCGACGCTCGGGCAGGACGACGTCGCGGTGATCATGGCGCACGCGGGGCCGGTCGGCGCGGACCAGCTGGCGACGCTGGCGCTGTCCGGCGATCCGGCGCTGCTGCGGCACGCCCGGGACTTCACCCGGCGGACGCTGACCGGCTGGGGGCTGGCTTCGCTGGTGGAGCCGGTGGTGCTGCTGACCGGCGAGCTGCTGGCCAACGCCCTGTTGCACGCGGGTTCGCCGCTGCAGCTGCGGGTGTTCCGGGGTGCGCTGCTGACGGTGGAGGTGTCGGACGCGGACAGCCGGGAGCCGCGGCTGCGGCCGGCCGGGGAGCACGACGAGGGCGGCCGGGGCATGGTGCTGATCAACGAGTTGGCGCACCGCTGGGGCAGCCGGGCCACCCGGGACGGCAAGGTGGTCTGGTTCGAGATGGAGCTCCCGGTCCGATCGTCGCACTGACCGGACGTCAACTCCCTTGTGGTGCAGCCGAGTCAACTTCGCGCCAGCCCGGGTACGGCATCCGGCGGTACCGCACTCACTCCTCGCGGCGGCGGTGTTGGCCCGGACGGGTGACTCCCCGGACCGTGGCGTGCACCGCGCCGGCGGCGGCCCCGATGATCGTTCGTGTCCAGCACCAATTCCCTGGAGGACCCGATGCGTTCCAGCCTCGTCAAGGCCACCACCGCCACCTTCCTCGCCGGCCTCGCCCTGCTCGGCGGCGCGGGCACCGCGTCCGCGCACCACATGGCTCACCCGCACGGTTCGCTCGCCGTCGGCGGCGACGCGGCCGCGATCGGCGGCAGCGCCGGGGCGGTCGGCGGCGACGCCTGGGCGCAGGACGGCAACGCGGGCGCGATCGGCGGCGACGCCGAGGCGCTGACCGGTTCGGCGCTGGCGGTCGGCGGCGACGCCCTGGCCGACGGCGGCGACGCGCTGGCGGTCGGCGGGGACGCGTCCTCCGCGCAGTGATCCCGGGCCGGCGGCCGGGCGGCGCCCTCGCGGACGCCGCCCGGCCGTCGCGCTGCTACAGCGGCGTGACGTACGCGCCGGAGATGCCGCCGTCCACCAGGAAGGTGTTGGCGGTCATGAACGAGGAGTCGTCGCTGGCCAGGAAGGCCACCGCGGCGGCGATCTCCTCGGGTTCGGCGAACCGGCCGAGCGGGATGTGCACCAGGCGGCGGGCGGCCCGCTCCGGGTCCTTGGCGAACAGTTCCTGCAGCAGCGGGGTGTTGACCGGCCCCGGGCAGAGCGCGTTGACCCGGATCCCCTCGCGGGCGAACTCCACGCCCAGCTCGCGGCTCATCGCCAGCACCCCGCCCTTGGAGGCGCTGTAGGAGATCTGCGAGGTCGCCGCGCCCATCACCGCGACGAACGACGCGGTGTTGATGATCGAGCCCTTGCCCTGCCGCCGCATGTGGCCGATGGCGTACTTGCAGCACAGGTACACCGAGGTCAGGTTGACGTCCTGGACGCGCTTCCACGCCTCCAGGCCGGTGACCAGGATGGAGTCGTCGTCGGGCGGCGAGATGCCCGCGTTGTTGAACGCCACGTCGAGGCTGCCGTAGTGCTCGACGGCGGTGTCGAACAGCGTCCGGACCTGCTCCTCGTCCGTCACGTCGGTGCGCACGAACAGGCCGCCGACCTCGTTGGCGGCCTTGGCGCCGGTCTCCTCGTCGATGTCGGCGCAGACCACCTTCGCGCCCTCGGCGGCGAACCGGCGCACGGTGGCCAGTCCGATCCCGCTGCCCGCACCGGTGACGACCGCCACCCGGCCGTCAAGTCGCTTGCTCATGGGGCTCATTCCTCCGTGGCGATGAAGACGTTCTTGGTCTCGGTGAAGGCGTGCAGGGCGTCCGGTCCGAGCTCGCGGCCCAGGCCGGACTGCTTGAATCCGCCGAACGGCGTCCAGTAGCGCACCGAGGAGTGCGAGTTGACGGACAGGTTGCCCGCCTCCACGGCCCGGGCGACGCGCAGCGCCCGGCCCACGTCGCGGGTCCAGATCGACCCGGACAGGCCGTAGTCGGTGGCGTTGGCGATCCGCACCGCGTCGCTCTCGCCGCGGAACGGCACCACGGCGACGACCGGGCCGAACACCTCCTCGGTGAACGCCCGGTGATCCGGGGAGATCGGCGCCAGCACCGTCGGCGGGAACCAGAACCCGGGCCCGTCGGGGGCGCTGCCGCGGAACGCCACCTCGGTGTCGCCGTCCACGTACGAGGCGACGCGCTGCCGGTGCGCGGCCGAGATCAGCGGGCCCATCTCGGTCTTCTCGTCCCGCGGGTCGCCGACCCGGACGCCCCGCACGGCGCTCTCCAGCCGGCCCAGGAACTCCTCGTAGACGCTCGCCTCGACCAGGATCCGGGAGCGCGCGCAGCAGTCCTGCCCGGCGTTGTCGAACACCGCGTAGGGGGCGGTGGCCGCGGCCTTCTCCAGGTCGGCGTCGGCGAACACGATGTTGGCGCTCTTGCCGCCGAGTTCCAGCGTGACGGGCTTGACCTGGGCGGCGCAGCCCGCCATCACGGCCTTGCCGACGGCGGTGGAGCCGGTGAACACCACCTTGCGGACGTCCGGGTGGGTGACGAAGCGCTGCCCGACCACCGGGCCGCGGCCCGGCAGCACCTGCAGCACGCCCTCGGGCAGACCGGCCCGCAGGGCGAGTTCGGCCAGCCGCAGCGCGGTGAGCGGGGTCGGCTCGGCGGGCTTGACGATCACGGTGTTGCCGGCGGCCAGCGCGGGCGCGAGGGCCCAGGCCGCGATCGGCATCGGGAAGTTCCACGGCACGATCACGCCGACCACGCCGAGCGGTTCGTGGAAGGTCACGTCCAGGCCGCCGGCGACCGGGATCTGCCGGCCGAACAGCCGCTCCGGCGCGCCCGCGTAGTACTCGATGACGTCGCGGGCGTTGCCGGCCTCCCAGCGGGCGTTGCCGATGGTGTGGCCGGCGTTGGCGACCTCCAGCGCGGCCAGGAACTCTCGGTCGGCGTCCACCTCGGCGGCGAACCGCCGCAGCAGCCGGGCCCGGTCGCCCGGGCTGACGGCCCGCCAGGTCTCGAACGCGGCCGTCGCCCGGGCGATCGCGGCGTCGGCGGCGGCCCGGCCGGCCAGCTCGACGGTCTCGATCACCTCCTCGGTGGCGGGGTTGACGACCCGGTACAGGTCGGGTTCCTCGGTCACGCGCTCTCCTCGCTCCGGTCGGGTGTCACAGCCGCTCGTCCTCACCTCGGCCGCGTTGCCGCAGCCGCCCCGCCGTCACAGCCGCTCGAAGCCGCGGCGGCGCTCCCAGTCGGTCACGGCGGCGTCGTACGCGGCGAGTTCGACCCGGCCGGCGTGCGCGTAGTGCCGCACCACGTCCTTGCCGAACGCCTCGGTGGCGGCCTCGCTGCGGTCGAACAGCTCGATCGCCTCGCGCAGCGTGGCGGGCACCCGGCGGGCGTCGGAGGCGTACGCGTTGCCGGTGAACTCCGGCTCCAGCGGAAGCTGTCGCTCGACGCCGTGCAGTCCGGCGGCGATCAGCGCGGCCACCGCCAGGTACGGGTTGACGTCGCCGCCGGGGACCCGGTTCTCGAACCGCAGCGAGCCGCCGTGCCCGACCACCCGCAGTGCGCAGGTCCGGTTGTCGCGGCCCCAGGCGATCGCGGTGGGCGCGAAACTGCCCGGCACGTAGCGCTTGTAGGAGTTGACGGTCGGCGCCAGCAGCAGCGCGAACTCGTCCAGGCAGGCGAGCTGGCCCGCCAGGAAGTGCTCCATGGTGCGGGAGAAGCCGTGCGGGCCGTCGCCGGGGAACACCGGGCGGCCCTGCTCGTCGCGCAGGCTCAGGTGCACGTGGCAGGAGTTGCCCTCGCGCTGGTCGTACTTGGCCATGAAGGTCAGGCTGACGCCCTCCTGCGCGGCGATCTCCTTCGCGCCGGTCTTGTAGACCGCGTGGTCGTCGCAGGTGGTCAGCGCCTGCGCGTACCGGAAGGCGATCTCGTGCTGCCCGAGGTTGCACTCGCCCTTCGCCGACTCCACCGTCAGGCCGGCGCCGGCCATGCCGGTGCGCAGGCGGCGCAGCAGCGGCTCGATCCGGCCGGTGCCCAGGATCGAGTAGTCCACGTTGTACTGGTTGACGGGGGTGAGGCCCTGGTACTGCTTCTCCCAGGCCTGCTCGTAGCTGTCCCGGAAGACCATGAACTCCAGCTCGGTGCCCACGTACGCGCCCCACCCGTACCCGGCCAGCCGCTCCAGTTGGCGGCGCAGCACCTGGCGGGGCGAGACCGCGACGGGCGTGCCGTCGTGGTGCGCGAGGTCGCACTGGACCATGGCGGTGGCCGGGTGCCAGGGCACCATGCGCAGGGTGGCGAGGTCGGGGGCGAACACCAGGTCGCCGTAGCCGCTCTCCCAGGAGGAGACGGTGTACCCGTCGACGGTGTTCATCTCGACGTCCACCGCCAGCAGGTAGCCGCAGCCCTCGGCGCCACCGGTCAGCACCTCGTCGAGGAAGTGCTCGGCGGCCAGCCGCTTGCCCTGCAGCCGGCCCTGCATGTCGGTGACGGCGAGCACCACCGTCTCGATCTCGCCGTCGGCCACCAGCGCCCGCAGCCGCTCCACCGTGAGTCGTGCCCCGGCCATCCGCACTCCACCTCCGCCGCCGCCCGCTTCCGGGACCATGATCCTGCCCGGGGCGGGCCCGCACCAGTGGCCGCGCGGGTGTGGCCAATACCTGATCATCCGTCAGTCTCGGCTTTCGGAGCCGAACTTGAATGATCATCGTGCTGCGCGCGGAGAAATCCGCTTGCCCCGGCGGCCCGGACCTGTTTCGGTGGCGCCTGCCCGACCGCCCGCCTTCCCATGGAGTCCACGGCCCGTGACCTTCCGCCTGACCGCCCTCACCGACCCCGCCGACAGCGCGCTGTCCCACCGCCTCGCCTGGCTGGCCGCCGACCCGGACGGCACTCCGCTGGGGACCGCCTTCCTGCGGCTCTTCACCTCCCCCGGGCAGTCCCACCTCTGCGGCCTCGCCCTGGACGTCCACCCCGCGGAACGGCGGCGCGGCGTCGGCTCGGCACTGCTCGCGGCGGCGACCGACGCGGCCCGCGCGGACGGCCGGCAGGCTCTGAACGCCCAGGCCGTCGAGGGCTCCCCCGGTGACGGCTTCCTCACCGCCCACGGCTTCACCCGGGCCCTGGTCCTCGACTACGCCCGCCTCGACCTCGCGACCGCGCCCGCCGGCGACCCCGGCCGGGTGCACCCCCAGTACCGGCTGGTCTCCTGGACGGGCAGCTGCCCCGACGAGCTGCTCGCCGACTTCACCCGCTCCCGCACCGCGATGGACGACATGCCGATGGGCGACACCCACTTCGGGCAGGTCGCCTGGGACGAGGCCCGCGTGCTCGCCGCCGCGAAGGCGGTCGCCGACCGGGGCGAACTCCTGCACACCGTCGCCGCGGTGGAGACCGCGAGCGGCCGGATCGTCGGCTTCAGCGAGCTGGTCCTGCCCGCCGACCTGACCGGCGACGCCCAGCACTACGGCACCGCGGTCCTGCCCGCCCACCGTCGACGCGGCCTCGCCCGGTCCATGAAGGCCGAGACCGTCCGGTGGACCCGCACCGAGCACCCCGCGATCACCGGCCTGCTGACCGACACCGCCGAACAGAACACCGGCATGCTGGCCGTCAACGAGTCACTCGGCTACCGCACCACCCACCGCTCCATCGAGTTCCGCCTCGACCTCTAGGCCCTCCCTGGGCCGGCCGGCGCCAAATCTCTCATAAGCGGGCAACTCCTCATTCGTACACGCCACTTGTCCACCCGGGCCCATGCTTCACGTGGCAACTCCGCATGAAGAGCATCAACCAGTCGCAGCCATCCGGCCCGTCGACGACTCACAGGAATCGAGTACGCCCCATGCCCCATCGCATGTCCCACCAGCACGGGCCGCGGCGGCTGCCGCGGCTGATCGCCCTGCTCGCCTCCGGCACGCTCGGACTGGGCCTGGTCGGGCTCCCGGCCACGGCCACGGCGGCCGTGAACCAGGTCATCACGTACGGGGACCTCACCGGTGACGGGCACCCCGACATCGTGCTGCCGGACAGCGCCGGTGACCTCCGGGCCGTCCAGGGCGGCAGCGGCACGGTCGACACGGGCCAGCTCTACGGGCCCGCGGCCACCTCGCCCACCGGCACCTGGCAGGGCGTCCGGACCACCCACCGCGGCTCACTGCGCGGGAGCATCGCCGTTGACGAACTGATCGCCCACCCGGCCGGGGACCCGCGGCTGTACCTGTACCAGAACTCGTCCACCACCCTCACCTCCCGCACCTCGTTCTACCTCAACGGCAGCACCACTCAGGGTGCGGTCACCTGCGTCGACGGCGGCGGCGCCGCGATCGGCTGCCCGTCCGAGCTCGGCACCGACTGGAGCAACGCCAGCCAGGTCCTCGCCGTCGGCTCCGTCAGCAACGAGACCGCCGGCACCCCGGCCAGGACCAACCTCGTCGCGGTGATCGGCACGAAGCTCTGGCTGTTCTCCCCCGGCAGCAACAACGTCAAGCTGCTCGCCCCGGTCGACACCCTGCTCTCCGGGCTCGACTGGAGCGACTACGACCTGATCGGCCCCGGCCCCGCCAACGGCACCACCACCTGCACCGACGCAGCCGGGACGACCACCACCACTTCGCAGGCCACCCTGTGGGCCCGCGAGCGCAGCACCGGCCGGATCCTCTCGTACCCGTTCACCAGGAACGCCGCCGCCAACTGCGCCGTCGACCCCTCCGCGGCGGCCGATCCGGCCCAAGGCACCGTCATCGGCAGCGGCATCGACCCGGCCGTCTACCCCGTCGTCGGCTCGGTCGGCGACCTGACCGGCGACGGCGTCCCGGACCTGTACGGGCAGGACCCGGAGGGCCGGGTGACCGTCTGGCCGGGCACGGTCGGCGACGCAATCGGGCACCCGGGCGCCGTCACCGGCTTCGGCGCCCCGCCCGTCGGCTAGGCAGTCCCTTTCGGATATCTCCGCACCGGCCACCTCGCCGGACTCCACCTCGCCGCGATCTTCATTTGGTCAGCTACTGCCCGGCGTTGTGTTGTTCGCGGGCGTTCCGAGCGAAGCCGGGCACCAGGCTCCTCGGGAGCCGCTGTTCCTGCGGTTGGTGACCTCGTCAGTCGGGTTGCGGGATCACCGCGCGGATCCGTCGATGCCCGCAGGTGGTGCCGGAAGGCGCGCGTGGAGTCGGCCTGGTCCGCCAGGACCGCGTCCGGCCGCGAGCGCGGCCGTCCGACCGGCCGGGGCACCCGGACGGGGGCCATGACCCTCTCGAACGCGGGCGCATCGCCGGCCCGGCCGGGCTTGAGGTGCCAGGCGATCGCGTCGATCACCTGCCGATGGTCACGCCACCGCCCGCCCCACGGGGCGGGCGGTCCGGCGGCAACGGCCCTGTCCGTGCCCGCAGCGCGTCAGTCGACGACACGCCGGATCGAACGATCCGCCCAGGCGGGGGGATCAGGGCGAACGGGCGAGCGGGTTCCTGACCGCCCGTCAGGGCGCGACCCGGTCCGGGAGCGGCGCTGCCGCGCGACTCCCCTCCACCGGCGAGCGGGTGAGCGCCGCGCCGCCCACCAGGGCAACGCCTGCGGCGAAGGCGAGCAGCAGCGTCCAGTTCACTGAGCCGGTGCGGGCCAGACCCTCGGCCGCCCAGTGCGCCAGCGCCCAGCAGGCCGAGGCGAGGCCGGTCAGCAGCGCCGCCGCGCGCCACAGCCCGGCGAGCGGGGCCTGCGGCCGGGCTCGGCCGGCCAGCCGGAGCAGCAGGCCGTCGACCGGGCGCAGGGCGGCGAGCAGGGCCGCCAGCAGCAGGCCGAGCAGCAGGACCCAGGCCGGCCGCCAGGCCCACCAGGCGAGCGAGCCGACGGCCGGCTCGGGCGCCAGGTCGGTCAGGTAGAACGCGCCTCCGGCGGCCAGCACCGGCACCATGTGCCACAGGTACAGCGTCATGCTGACCCGGCCCAGCGTCCCGATCACCCGCCCGCGCCGCCCACCGCGCAAGGACGCCCCAGCGCCCAGTGCCTGACCACCGCGCACGGACGCCCCACCGCGCAGGGCCTGACCGCCGCGCAGGGCCTGACTGCCGCGCAGGGCCTGACTGCTGGCCAGGGCCGACCGGCTGCGCAGGGCGCGTTCGGCGTACGGGGCCAGCAGCAGGCACAGGCCGCACTGGGCGAGCAGCCAGGCGAGCATCGCCACCGAGGGCGGGTTGGTGTTCGACACCTCCTCGCCGCTGACCAGCACCAGGCTGACGGGGAACGGTCCGAAGCCGACCAGCGCCGCGTACCCGGCCGCGCCGCCCGCGGCGAGGGACGCGCCGAACAGCGGACGGGTCGTCAGGCCGCCGTCGCGCCAGCAGAAGCCGAGCTGGTAGGCAACGGCCCAGACCAGCAGGTGGTTGAGCCAGCCGAGCCGTTCGGTCCAGCCCGCGTCCACGGTGAGCACGAGGACGTCGACCGCCGCGCCGACGGCGACCAGCGCGGCGACCGCGCCCGGGCCCCAACGGCGGTGCAGCGCGTGCAGCCAGGGGGTCAGCGCACTGATCGTCAGGTAGACCGGCAGGAACCAGAACTGCATGGCCAGCGCCCAGCCGACCATCGCCAGCAGGGCGGGGTCGACGCCCAGCGCGGCGGCCGCCGTCAGGCCGCCGAGGGTCGGCACCAGGTACGCGGCGGTGGGCAGCAGCAGGCGCAGCGCGCGACCCCGGACCCAGCCGGACGCGGTGCCGCCGTCGGCGCGGGTACGGCTCCAGGAACCGGCCGCCGCGTAGCCGCCGGCCAGGAAGAACACCGGCATGATCTGGAAGCCCAGGGTCAGCCACTGCGTCCAGGGCACGGTGACCATCAGCTCCGGCGCGGCCAACGCGCCGTCAGGTTCGCGTACCAGTGCGGTGATCAGCCAGTGGCCGAGCACCACCAGCACGATCGCCGCCGCCCTCAGCAGGTCCAGGTACCTGTTGCGCGCCGTTGCCCCGCCCGTCCCGCTCTTCGTGTCCCCCATGCCGGTCATCATCGCCACGCCCGGTGCACGAACGCGCCGTCCGGCGCATTGCGGTTCGGCCACAACCGGTCGCCGGACCTGCGCCCGCGCGGCGGGGCGGGGCGGGCACCGGATGGTCGGGAAGGGGTCAAACCCTGGTCAAGCGTGCGGGGATCGGGTGGCGGTGGGCCTATCCTGGTCCGGTAGCGGGGCAGGTCTCGCCGGCCGCCAGGGGCGGTCAGGGCCGGGAGGAGGCGAGATGGACTGCAGTAGTCCGGGGCACAGTCGGCCCCTCACCGTTCCTTCCTCGCCGATGTTCTCCGGTTCGAGGCAGTTCTCCCTCTCCTGACGCCGACCGGCCTGGTGCCGGCCTTCCGTCGTGACCCTTTCCGGTGTCGGGCGGTCCCAGCCGCCGAGCCGGGCACGGCAGTTGCGCCTCTGGCGTGGGCATGCGCGGGTGCGCCTGCGTGGGGGCGGGGCGGGGAGCTGTCCCGGACCTCCTGCCGGCCCCGGTCCGCCGGGGCCAGAGGGGGTGTTCCTCATGGCCACCAGCACACTCTTCGGATCGACCACGGCCCGGCTCCGCGACCGCCGGGTCAACCTCGAGCACCGGGCCACCGCCAGCCGCGCGGTGCGCTCCTCGCTGGTCTCGCTCGCCGGGCTGATCGGGTCGCCCGTCACCAACCAGGCGGGCGCCGAGGTCGGGCGGCTGACCGACGTGGTCGCCCGGCTGTACGGGCCGGACCCGTACCCGCCGGTGACCGGGCTGATCCTGCGGATCGGCCGCCGCCGGGCGTTCCTGCCCGCCGACACGGTGGGGCGGCTCGGCGCCGGACGGGTCGAGCTGCGGGCCTCCCGGGTCGACCTGCGGGACTTCCAGCGCCGCCCAGGCGAGGTGCTGCTCGCCCGGGACGTCCTGGACCACCAACTCGTCGACGTGGACGGCATCCAGGTCACCCGGGCGGCGGACCTGTACCTGGCGCCGCTGGTCGGCCGGACGGTGCTGGTCGGGGTGGACGTCTCGCTGCCCACCCTGCTGCGCCGGCTGGGCCCGCGCCGCTGGCAGGTGCGGGCCACTCCGGAGCGGGTGCTCGACTGGCAGTCGGTCGCGCCGTTCGGCGAGCAGGCCACCGAGGGACCGGCGGAGGTACGGCTGCGGGCCTCCCGTTCGGCGCTGCACCGGCTCCGCCCGGCCGACCTGGCCGACATCCTGGAGGACCTCGGCCGCAGTGAACGCCAGCAGCTGCTGGGCTGGTTGGAGCCCGAGCAGGCGGCGGACGCGCTGGAGGAGATGGAGCCCGCCGAGCTGGAGAACCTGCTGCGCGAGGCCCGGCCCGAGCACGCCGCCCGGCTGGTCGACGAGATGGAGCCGGACGAGGCCGCCGACGCCCTGCGCGACCTCCAGCCCGGCGAGCGGGAGACGCTGCTGGCCCGGATGCCCGACGCGGACGCCGCCGAGCTGCGCGGCCTGCTCGCGCACCGCGAGGGCACCGCCGGCGGCGCCATGACGACCCGTCTGGTCACCGCCCGGCTGGAGCAGACCGTCGCCGAGGTGCGCGCCGAGCTGGCCGCGCAGGCCGAGCACCGCACCGAGATCGACGCCGTGGTGGTGCTCGACGCCGCCGGGCGGCTGGTCGCCGACATTCCGCTGTTCGACCTGGTGGTGGCCGAGGATTCCAGCCCGCTCACCGATCTGGTGGCCTGGCTGGCCCAGTTCGGCGATCCGGTGACGCTCCCGCCCGACACCCGGCTGGCCCGCGCCGCCGACCGGCTGGTGGCGGCCCGCAAGTCCTCCCTCCTGGTGGTCGACGCGGACGGGCGGCCGCTGGGCCGGATCCTCGCCGACGACATCCTCGACGCCCTGCTGCCCGAGCGCGGGCGCCTGCACTTCCGGAGGTTCCTCCAATGAGCACCCGCACCGGTCTCGGCCCCGCCGCCCCGGCGACGCCTGATGCCGTCAACTCCACCGCCGGCAAGGCGAGTTCCTCGCGCGGGCGGCGCCGGGGGCTGCGCCGGATCGCCGCGGTCGCGATGGTCGCGGGGCCCGGGCTGGTGGCGGCCAACGCGGGCAACGACGCGGCGGGCATCGCCACCTACGCGTCGGCGGGCTCCCAGTTCACCTACGGCACGCTGTTCTTCATGGTGCTGGTGACCGTCGCGCTGGTGATGGTCCAGGAGATGGCGGTGCGGCTCGGCGCGCACACCGGCAAGGGGCTCGGCGCGCTGATCCGCGAGCAGTTCAGCCTGCGGCTGACCGCGCTGGCGGTCGGCTGCCTGCTGCTGGCCAACACCGGCCTGGTGGTGAGCGAGTTCGCCGGGATCGGGGCGGCGTTCGAGCTGCTGGGCGTCCCGAAGTGGGCGGTCGTCCCGCCGGCTGCCGCGCTGCTCTGGGCCCTGGTGCTGTTCGGCTCGTACCGCTGGGCGGAGCGGATCTTCCTGGTGATGTCGCTGGCGTTCTTCTCCTATCCGATCGCCATGGTCCTCGGCCACCCGCACTGGGGCGAGGTCGGCCGGAACCTGGCCGTCCCGCACCTGCGGCCCTCCAGCGACTTCGTGCTGCTCGCCGTGGCGCTGATCGGAACCACCGTCAGCCCCTACATGCAGTTCTACGCCGCTGCCGGGGTGGTGGACCGCGGCGCGAAGCCGGAGGAGTACAAGCTGATCCGGGCGGACGCCGTGCTCGGCGCGGTGTTCGCCTGCGTGATCAGCCTGACCATCATCATCGCCACCGCCTCGGCGATCGGCGGTTCCGGTCCGCTGCAGTCCGCCGCGGAGGCGGCCCGCGCGCTGGAGCCCGTCGCCGGGCCCGGCGCAGAGCTGCTGTTCGCCTTCGGGCTGCTCGGCGCCTCCGCGCTGGCCGGGGCAGTGGTGCCGCTGTCGGCGAGCTACGCGATCGGCGAAGCGGCCGGGGTGGAGCGCTCGGTCTCCCGCCGGTTCCGCGACGCTCCGCTGTTCCTGGGCGTGTTCACCGCGCAGATCGCGCTGGGCGCGATCGTGGCGCTCACCCCGGTGGACGTCATCCAGCTGCTGATCGGCACCCAGGTGCTGCAGGGGTTGATCAGCCCGATCGTGCTGGTGTACCTGCTGGTGCTCACCAACCGCCGCTCGCTGCTCGGCGCCGCCGCCAACGGCCCGCGCTACCGGATCGCCGCGACCGCGGTGGTGGTCGGGGTGGCGCTGATGTCCACCGTGCTGCTGGTGCAGACCATCCTCGGCTGGCTGGGCCTGGCCTGACCCGATCACTCGCACGCGTTCCCTCCCTCCGCCGGGGCGCCGACCTCCCTCGGCGCCCCGGGCGCAAATCCGGTTGTCTCCCGGCAGCCGCCCTGCCAGGCTGCCTGTCATGTCCGTTCACGAACCGCCGGCCACCCTTGCCGCGTTCTTCACCGATGGCCGCCTGACGTCGATCCCGCGCAGGCCGGCCCGCCGCACCGCCCTGCTGGAGCATCTGGCGCAGTCCCTCTTCGACGCCGACCGCTCGTACACCGAGCGCGAGGTCAACGAGGCGCTGCTCACCGTCCATTCGGACACCTCGATGCTGCGCCGCTACCTGATCGAGGCCCACCTGCTGACCCGCACCCGGGACGGGTCGAGCTACCGGCGGGCCGCCGAACCGTCCGCCGAGGGCGGGGGCGGCGCTCAGCCGCCCGCCGCGTAGCGCCAGAACTCGCGCATCAGCGGCGGCGGGCTCGGGCTCGTCATCTCCCGCTGGGTGAGCAGGACCGTCACCAGGCCGGTCGACGGGACCAGGTGGGCCGCCGTGCCGGTGCCGCCGACCCAGCCGTAGCGGCCGGGGACGTTCCACGGCTCGCGCGCCGTGAGGTCCACCGAGCCGCCGTAGCCCCAGCCCTGCCCCTCCAGGAAGACCTCGGCGTCGGCCCGTTGTCGCTCCGTCAGGTGATCGGTCGTCATCAGCCGCACCGACTCCTCGGCGAGCACCCGCCGCCCGTCCTCGGCGCGGCCGCCGGCGCGCAGCATCCGAAGGAACGCCGCGACGTCGCCCAGCGTGGACACCAGGCCGCCGGCCCCGGACGGGAACGCCGGTGGCCGGGCCCACTGGCCGTCCGGCGGGTCGATGACGGCGAGCGTGCCGTCGGGTCGCGGCTGGTACAGCGGGCTCAGACGGTCGGCCTGGCCCGGTGCGGCGCCGAATCCGGTGTCGGCCATGCCGAGCGGGGCGAACAGCCGCTCCGCGAGCAGCTCGTCGAACGGCCGGCCGGCCGCCCGGGCGGCCAGCACCCCTTGGAGGTCGGAGCTGGTGTTGTACAGCCAGCCCGCGCCGGGTTGGTGGAGCAGCGGGACCTGCGCCAGCGCCGCCACCCACTCGTCCGGCGGGGCCACCGTCTGCGGCTGCGGCGGCCCCTGTTTCAGGCGCTCGGCGAGCAGGCCCACGGCGGGCAGCGAGAAGTCCGACGGGAAGCCGTGGCCGGACCGGGACTCCAGCACGTCCCGTACCTTGAGCGGCCGTTCGAGCGGGACGGTGTCCGTCACCGGCGCCCCGGGGGTGCGCACCACGCGCAGCTCGGCGAGTTCGGGAAGCCAGCGTTCGACCGGGTCGTCGAGCCCGAGGAGTCCGTCCTCGACGAGGCGGAGCACCAGCGCGGCCGTCATCGGTTTGCCGATCGAGGCGATCCGCACCAGCGACGCCGGGGTCAGCTCGCCGGCGGCGGCCGTCTCGACCTGCCCGTCCCGGGCGACCAGGGCGACCGCCCCGGGCACCGCACCCTCCGCCACCCAGCGCTCCAGCAGCGCGCGCAGCCCGCCCTGCTCACGAAGTTCACGCATCGTCATCCCCTTCCGCCTCCGGTGCGCCGCCCGCGCCTTCCGGAGCATCCGCACCTGCTGTCACCTGCTGATCCGGAGTGTGCCCACTCACCCGGCCCGATCCCCTGACGATCGGCTACTCCTGAGGAGACGATCGGTTGACACTCCGTCAGCCGATCGGTCGACCCTCCCGTCCACCG
Source organism: Streptomyces sp. TLI_171 (assembly GCF_003610255.1). Lineage (GTDB taxonomy): Bacteria > Actinomycetota > Actinomycetes > Streptomycetales > Streptomycetaceae > Kitasatospora. The sequence goes on from NZ_RAPS01000001.1 coordinate 461,320, forward strand.
ATCGGAGCGAACCACGGCGCGCGCCACTCGAATGGCCCGCCTCCGCCGCAATGTCGCTGCCGCCGAGTAGCGTGACGGCCGTCATCACCCGACGACCGCCGCGTGCCCCGGGAGGCGCCGATGTCCGACCTGGTCCTGATGATGAACGTGTCGATCGACGGGTACTTCGAGGGCCCGGGCGGAGACCTGGGGTGGCAGCTGGTCGACGACGAGCTGCACGAGCACTTCAACCGCCGCCTGGCGGCGGCGAGCGGGTTCCTGGACGGCCGGGTCACCTACGAGTTGATGGCCGGGTTCTGGCCGACCGCGGACCAGGACCCGGCCGCCTCCCCGGTCGTCGCCGAGTTCGCCCGGATCTGGCGCGAGATGCCGAAGACGGTGTACTCCCGCACCCTCCAGCACGCGGAGTGGAACACCACGATCGTCCGCAGCGTCGAGAAGGAGGAGATCATCGCGCGCAAGGCCGCGGCCCCGTCCGGCCTGGTGGTCGGCGGCGCCGGCCTCGCCGCCGAACTCCGCCGACTGGACCTGCTCGACGAGTACAGCATCTACGTCCACCCGGTGGTGCTGGGCCGCGGCCGCCCGCTGTTCGAGCCGTCCGACGACCGCACCGACCTGGTGCTGGCCGAGACCCGCACCTTCGAGAACGGGGTCGCACTGCTGCGCTACCTGCGCCGCTGACGGCCCGGCCCCGCCGGCCCGCGGTCGGGTGCCGCGTCACGGCGACCCCGCACCGGCGCTCCCGCCGCCCGCCCCGCCGGCCGGGGAGGCCGGGGAGGCCGGCGATGCCGGAGCCGACCCGGGGCCCGGGGAGGCCGGTGAACCGGACGGACCCGAGGAGCCGCCGGAAGGCTTCCCGGAGGACGGCGCCGACGAGGACCCGCCGGACGGCGTGCCCGACCCGGTCTTCCCGGAGGACGAGCCCGACCCGGAGGCGCTCGGCGACGCCGAGCCGTCCGAGCCGCCCCCGCCGACCGGGCGGCCGAACTGATGGCCCGTCTGGTCGACCAGCACGATCTCCGTCACGGGCGCGGGCGCGGGCTGCACCGTCACCACCCCGTCCGGGTTGAACGACGACCAGGCGGCGCCCGAGTACGCCCCGCCCGTACCGTTCGGCGGCAGCAGCGGGTTGCCGCAGGCGCAGCGCACCCTGGGCACGCCCTGGCTGTCCACCAGCACGGCCGTCCCGGACTGCAGGACCGCCTGGTACGGGTTCGCCTGCCCGTTGGTGAAGCCGTGGTTGGTGACCCGGGTGTCCTGGCGCAGCACCACGGGGGTGAGGCCGTGCAGGTAGGAGTCGATCTGCGAGCTGTCGATGCCTTCGACGCCGGCCCAGGCCTTCGCCTTGTCGCTGTTGCCGGTCAGGTACGCGGAGAGTTTGGGCACGTCGCAGCTGGCCACGTCGCGCGTTCCGCCGTACAGGCCGGGCTGCCCGCCGTTGACGGTGCCGCCCGAGGCGGACGGGCTGCCGGCCGTCGGCGCGGAGGCGCTGCCCCCGGCGGCCGGCGCGGAGGTGCGCGGCGAGGGGCTGGCGGGCGCGGCGGCGTTGGCCACCGACCCGGTGAACGGCGCCTGGCCCTCGGCGGCGACCGGCTGCAGGGCCACGTTCTGGGTTCCGCCACCACCGCCGCCACCGCCGCCCGAGCCGCCGCCGAGCACCACGCCGAGGGCGACGCCGAGTCCGACCACCACGGCCGCCGCTCCCAGCACCGGACCCTTCCGCCACCACGGCTTCCCGCCGCCCGAACCGCCGCCCGCCGCGGTCACCCGCCCACCGGAGGACGGCGGCCCCCCCGTTCCGCCGGAGGACGACGCCAGGCTCGCCCCACCGCTCGGCGGCGGCGCGCCGGACCCGGCCCCGGTCCCCGGCTCGCTGGGCGTCCGCGCCCCGCCCGCCGACAGCGGCCCGGACGGCGGGCCCGAGGGCTCCACCCCGCCAGGGCCGGACGGCGACGCAGCAGCCGCGCCCGCACCGAGCGCCCCGGTGGACGGCGGAACCACCTCGGTGGGCCGCCGCCCGCCCGACGGACCGTCACGCCCGGTTCCAGGACCGCTCCGCTGCGCATCCGGTGCCTTCGGCGCGGACCCCGCCACCTCGGTCGGATGCCCGGCCGGAGCCGGAGGCTCGACCGCCTCGGTCGGCTGCGCCATCGCCCCGGGCTTCACCACCTCCGTCGGCTGCGGCACCGCACCCGGTGCGACCACCTCCGTGGGTGGTCCGGCCGGGTCGGGCGGGACAGCGCCGGGCCGGACGACCTCGGTCGGCGGCCCGGCCGGGTTGTCGGTCTGCTCGGTCGGCGGCCCGGCCGTGCGTTCGGTCTGCTCCGTCGGCCGGTGGGCGGGCGGGGCACCGTCGTTCTCGTTCTCCGGTTCTTCGGGTTGCCGAGGTGTCGGCTGCTCAGCCACGGGACTGCCTCCCGGTCGGACTCCCCCGAGACCACACTGCGCATCCCCATTGTCCGCCCGGTCTCCGACGCCCGCCGCCCAACGCCGGATCGGCGCGCCGTCAGCGGTGCACGGCCGGGGGCAACTCGCCGTCCGCTGCCGCCTGTCGGAAGCTGGAGGAGTGCCGTGGGGGGCTCCGTCGGAAGAGCCGGTGAACCGCATGCTTGATGCTGCAGGAGCTGCTGGGCCTGCTGAACCTGCTGGAGCCGGGAGTCGAAGGAACCCCTCGGCCTGGCTGTCCGTCCTGCTGTCCGGGCTGCTCACCACGGTCGGGGCGCTGGCGGCGATGGCGGCCGTGGCGGCGCTGGGCCTGTGGCTGGCGCGCGCGGGCGAGTTGCCGGGCGGCGGGTTCGGATCGGTGCTGGCGGCGACGCTGCTGATGGCGCTGGGGGTGCCGGTGCAGCTCGACGGGAGCGCGGCGTTCGTGGCGACCGCGCAGGGCGGGATCACCGCGGTGCCGCTGTCGGTGACGCTGGTGGGCGCGCTGGTCGCGGCGTACCTGTTCCTGCGTCCGCTGCGTCGGCACGCGGTGGTGTCGGGGGGCGCGCTGCTGGCCCGGGCGCTGGCGTTCGCGGGGTGCTGGACGGTCGCGGTGCTGCTGCTCTGTGCGGCGGCGCGGCACAGTTTCACGGTGCCGACGGGCGATCCGCTGATCGACGAGTTCGGCGGGGCGATCGGGGCGGCGCCGGTGGTGGGGTTCCGGGCGGACCCGGGTCCTGCGATCGGGTGGGGGCTGCTGTGGGTGGCGGTGGTGGTGCTGCTGGCGCTGGCGGCCTCCCGCCGGGCCCCGCTGCCGACCCGGCTGGTGGGCCTGCACCGCACCCTGCGGCCGACGGTGCACGCGGTGCTGGCGCTGCTGCTGGTGTACGTGCTGCTGGCGCTGGTCGGCGCGGTGGTGGCGATGGTGACGGGCAGTGACCCGCGCGCGACGCTGGCACTGGTGTGTCTGGGTCTGCCGAACCTGGCCTGGCTGGCGCTCGGGGTGGGCCTGGGCGGGTCCTGGCACGGCCACGTCTCGGACTCGCTGGGGCTGCCGTTCCCGCGGCCGCTGGCGGACGTGCTGCGGTCGGGGAGCGACGTGACGCTGAACCTGGGCGCGCTGGCGGAGCACAGCGGCTGGGCGTGGCTGCTGCTGCCGTTGGCGGCGCTGCTGGTGCTGGCGGCGGGGGTGGCCGCCGCGCTCCGGTCGCGGCCGTCGCCGCTCTGGCAGTCGGCGGCGCGGTTCGCGGTGGTGCTGGCGCTGGCCGTGCTGGCGGTCGGCGTGCTGACCCGGATCTCGGCGGTGGTCGGCCTGTCGCTGCTGGGCCTGGGCGAGCAGGGGTCGGCCGCGCTGGAGCCGGACCTCTGGACGGTGGTGCCGGTCGCGGCCGGCTGGGGCGCGCTCGCGGGGCTGCTGGGCGCTCTGGTGGCCCGGCGCGGGCGCGCAGCGGACGCGGAGGTCCCGCCCGGGGGTGACCCGGGCGGGACCGGAGGGCCGTGACGGGTCGTCAGCCCTCGATGCGGTGCTGGGTCCAGAAGGAGGTGAGGTCGACGGTCGTCGCGGCCTGCGCGGCGGCCTTGAACTCGGCGGTGGTGGAGATCCCGTACCAGTGGGCGGCCGCGTAGTCGTGCAGCAGCTTGGTCATCGCGGTGTCGCCGATGGTGCGGCGCAGGTCGTGCAGGGCGCACTTGCCGTAGCCGTAGATGACCGTCGAGTAGCGGGAGGAGTTGGCGTCCCAGTAGGCCATCGAGTTGGTGATCTTCTCGGCGGATGACGCCCAGGAGGTGCTGTTCCAGCAGTTGGTGCCGGTCTTGCCCTGGGCGAGGTCGGTGGCGTAGTCGGTGAACGCCTCGTCCAGCCAGGGGCTGGTGTACTCGTCGTCGCCGACGATGCCGTACCACCACTGGTGGCCGATCTCGTGGGTGAGCGCGGTGGTGGAGACCAGGTCGAGGACGAAGCCGGGGTACTCCATGCCGCCGAACCAGAAGTTGTTGTCGATCACGGCGTCGAGTTCGCCGTAGGGGTAGGCGCCGAAGCGTCCGGCGTGCGAGTCGACGGCGGACTTGGCGGTGGTCAGCATGGACTGGGAGTCGCTGGAGCTGATGCCGCTGACCGAGTAGACGTTGATCGCGGTGCCTGCCGTCGAGGTGCCGGAGATCTTGCTGAACGGTCCGGCGGCCCAGGCGAACTCGCGGACGTTGTGCGCGGTGGCGGTGGTGACGGTCCGTCCGCTGCTGCCGGCGGTGTCGACGGAGGTGCCGGTGGCGGGGACCAGCAGACCCGTCGGGTGGTCCAGTGTCACCGTGTAGTCGGAGGCGAGGGTGTAGAAGGACTCGCCGTTGTTGGTGTACGGGTCGAGGTGCCAGCCGGCCGCGTCGCGCACCGCGAGGACGGGCAGCGCGTTGCCGATGAAGCTGAACGACCCGTCGCGGCCGAACCGGTCGGCGCCGGAGGGGACGGCGACGGACAGGTCGAAGCCGATGCTGCCGGCCTGGCCCTGGGCGAGCGCGGCGGGCAGGGTGACCTTCAGCGCGGTGCAGTTGACGCTGAGTGCGCCCGCGGTGCCGCCGGTCAGGTTGCTGACGGTGACCGGGGTGGTGGGGCAGCTGCCGTGGTAGTTGTCCCAGAGCCGGAGGTACACCTCGGTCAGCGGGGTTGCCGAGGGGTTGGTGAAGCCGATGCTCTGGTGGCCGGTCCAGGTGGCGCCGGTGGTGTCACTGGTCAGGTTGACGGTGTATCCGGTCGGCGCGGGCGTCCGGGTGGCGTCGGTGGTGGGGGGCGGGGTGGTGCCGCCGCCGGTGACGTCGAGGGCGACGTCGTCGAGCACGAAGCTGGTCTGCAGGCTGGCGTCCTCGACGCCGCTGAAGGCGAGGGTGACGGTCTGTCCGGCGAACGCGGACACGTCGAAGGTCTTCTTCAGGTACCCGGTGGCCGCGTCCCGGTTGGAGTACGTGGCCAGGGTGGTGGAGCCGATCTTCGCGGTCAGCTTGTCGTACGCCGTCGTGGTGCTGGTCTCGGCGGTGTCCACGTGCAGCCAGAAGCTCAGGGTGGCGGCACAGCCGGCCGGCAGGGTGACGGACTGCGACAGGGTGTCGGTGTGCGCCGACCCGTAGCCGTTCAGCCAGGCGAAGGAGGTCCCGCCGTGCGCGCTCTGCCCGCCGCCGCTGGTGATCACGCCGCTGGACGAGGTCCAGGGCGAGGTCCCGGACTCGAATCCGCCGTTCGCCACCACCTGCGCCGGTGTGCACGCCGCGGTCGCGGCCTGCGCGGAGGGGGCGGTCGCGATGCCGGCCGCGACGAGCACGGTGGTGCCCAGGACGGCGGCGGCACGGGTGGCGAGGACGCGGAGTCTGTTGCTCATCAGTGCTCCTCTCGGTCGCCAGGGTCTGTGGGGGCCCTGGCCGAGGGGCAGACTGCCAGCAAACATCCGGTATTGAAAGGTGCATGCCACTGATCGTTACGCTCGCCCCCGCCTCGTCACACCGCTGAAACACCGTCAGAAGCGCGCGCCCGGTTCGAACACCGGCCGCGCCCAGGCCGGCGGCGCCGGCGGCCCCGCCGACCGCGGCGCCTCCCCGGCCGCCGCCCTCCGAACCGGGGCGACCGGCACGACCGGCTCGGCGCGCCGGGCCGGCTCGGCGCGCCGGGCCGGCTCGGCGCGCCGGGCCGGCTCGGCGTGCTCGACGGAAGCCGTCCGCAGCGCCGCCGTGAACTCCAGGCAGCTCCCGTACCGGTCGTCCCGCTTCTTCGCCATCGCCCGCTCCAGCACCTCCCCCACCCCGGCCGGCAGGTCCGCGCGCTGCTCCAGCACGGACGGCGGCGGGTCGTTGAGGTGCGCCCACAGCAGCGCGAGGTCGTCGTCCCGGCGGTACGGCGGCCCGCCGGTGAGCATCTCGAACACCACGCAGCCCAGGCTGTACACGTCGCACCGCCCGTCCACGGGCTTGCCGGAGATCTGCTCGGGGGCGACGTAGTCCAGCGTCCCGACGAACTGGCCGACGGTGGTCAGGCCGGTCAGCGACAGCGACTTCTTGGTCAGTCCGAAGTCGGTCAGGTAGGCGTGCTCGGGGTGGTCGGGGTCCGTGCCCTCGGCGATCAGCACGTTGCCGGGTTTGACGTCGCGGTGCACCAGGTCGTGGGCGTGCGCGGCGTCCAGGGCGCTGGCCACCTGGAGGGTGATCCGCACGGTCTGGCTGATCGTCAGCGGGCCCTGCCGGTCCAGCAGGCTGCGCAGGTCGCGGCCGCGCACGTACCGCATGGCGAGGTAGAGCACGCCCTCGACCTCGCCGGCGTCGTACACCGGGACGATGTTCGGGTGGTCGAGGGAGGCGGCGATCCGGGACTCCCGGACGAAGCGCTGCCGGAAGGTCTCGTTGCGGGCCAGTTCGGGGGCGAGCAGCTTGACCGCGACGGTCCGGCCGAGTCCCAGGTCCTCGGCGCGGTAGACCACCGCCATGCCGCCGCGGCCGATCACGTGCTCCAGCTTGTAGCCGGCCAGCGTCCGCCCGCCGAGTTCGCCGGGCTCGGCGGCGGCCAGTGACTCGCCGGCCACGGTCTCAGCCCTGCTCGCGGTCGACGGCCGCGAAGGTCTGCAGCTGGGCGGCGTCGCAGTAGTACCAGCGGCCCTGTTCCAGGTCGAGCAGCCAGGCGTTCGGGCCGTCCAGGACGGCGCCGAGCCGCAGGTCGCGGGTGCCGTCCTGGAAGGCCTCCAGGTCGATCCGGCCGGCCGTCCAGTCGTCGACCAGGCGCCGGTAGGTGGCGAGCGAGCGCTCCAGGGCGGCCAGCAGCGGACGCGGGTCGTCGGCGGTGGCGAGCGGGGCGCCGGTGGTCGGCGGGGGGTGCGGGAGGGCCACCAGCAGGCGGCCGTCCACCCACGCGGTCCAGCCGTTGGAGCAGACGATCCGGGCCCAGTTGCCGTTGGCCTCGGCGAGCTCGACCGGCAGCAGCGCGTCCAGCGCGACCCCGGCGGCGCCGGGGTCGGGTCTGGTCCAGGTGGCCATGCCGTCGGCCGGGACGACGTGGCTGGGCCGGAATCCGCCGGGGGTCCCCATCCGCTACTTCCGCATCACGGCCGGTTCGTGCCGGCGCAGCAGCCGGGCGACCACCAGCCCGTAGGCGACCGCGAGCACCACCAGCATGCCCATGTCGAGCAGCCAGATGCTGGAGCGGTGCGCGAACAGCGGGTCGTCCGTGAGGGTGCCGGGCACGATGGTGTGCAGGTCGATGGTGCCGGCCATCGCGCCGAGCGCCCAGCGCGAGGGCACCAGCCAGGACAGCTGGTTGAGCACCGGCAGGTGGTCGAGCTGGAGCAGCGCGCCGCAGAACACCACTTGGACGATGGCGACCAGCACCAGCAGCGGCATGGTCACCTCCTCCTTCTTGACCAGCGCGGAGATCAGCAGGCCGAGCATCATGGCGGTGAGCGAGAGCAGCGCGACGGCCAGGGTGATCTCGATCAGCGGCGGCAGGAAGACCCCGCTGCCGCCCTGTGGTCGGAGTGTGACCCCGACCAGCGCGACCATGGTCAGCACCACGGACTGCACCACCGTCACGGCGCCGAGCACGATGATCTTCGAGCTGAGGTACGCCGATCTGGACAGGCCGACGGCGCGCTCGCGCTGATAGATCGTCCGTTCCTTGACCAGTTCGCGGACCGCGTTGGCGGCGCCGATCAGCACGCCGCCGACGCAGAGGATGAGCAGCGCGTTGAGCGCGGTGTTCTGGTCGAGCCGGCTGCCGGCCAGGGCGTGCGCCATGGCGCCCATGACGAACGGCAGCGCGATCATCACGGCGAGGAAGGTGCGGTCGGCGGCGAGCGCGCTGGCGTACCGGCGGCACAGCGTGCCGACCTGCTTGCGCCAGCGCCGGGGTTTCGGCTTGGCGGCGGGGGTCTCGGCGGAAGCGGGCAGTTGACGCTCCGTCGGGGCGAGCGCGCCGGGCCAGTCGCCCGTGCCGCCGGCCGGGCCGCTGACGTACTTGCGGTACGGGGCGGAGGAGCGGAACTGGCCGGCCCAGTCCCGGTCGGTCTGGTTCTCGAACGCCTCGAAGGCGTCCGGCCAGTGTGCGAAGCCGAAGTGGTCCAGGGTCTCGCCGGGCGGCCCGTACCAGGCGATCCGCCCGCCGGGGGCGAGCAGCAGCAGCCGGTCGCACAGGTCGAGGCTGAGCACGCTGTGGGTGACCACCACGACGGTCCGGCCGTCGTCGGCGAGGCCGCGCAGCATCTGCATCACGGACCGGTCCATGCCGGGGTCGAGTCCGCTGGTCGGTTCGTCGAGGAACAGCAGGGACGGCTTGGTGAGCAGTTCGAGGGCGACGCTGACGCGTTTGCGCTGGCCGCCGGAGAGGCTGGAGATGACCTGGTCGGCGCGTTTGGCGAGGCCGAGTTCGTCGATCACCTCCTCGACCCGGGCGTCCCGTTCGGCGGCCGCGGTGTCGCCGGGGAAGCGCAGTTCGGCGGCGTAGGAGAGGGCTTTGCGGACCGGGAGCTGGGTGTGCAGGATGTCGTCCTGCGGGACGAGGCCGATCCGCCGGCGCAGTTCGGCGTAGTCGCGGTACAGGTCACGGCCGTCGTAGTGGACGGTGCCCTGGTCGGCGGGGCGCAGGCCGGTCAGCGCGTTGAGCAGGGTGGACTTACCGGCGCCGCTGGGGCCGGCCACGGCCAGCAGGCACTTCTGCCCGACCGGGAAGGTGACGTGGTCGAGCAGGGTGCGGCCGCCGCCGACCTGGACGGTCAGGCCGTCCACGTCGAGGTCGATGTCGCCGGTGTCGACGAACTCCTGCAGTTCGTCGCCGACCAGGCAGAACACCGAGTGCCCGATGCCGACCAGGTCGCCGGGGCCGACGGGCGCCTGCAGCACCGCCTGGCCGTTCAGGTAGGTGCCGTTGTGGCTGTCCAGGTCGGCGATCTCGTAGCGGCCGTCGGGGCGGGCCCGCAGCTCGGCGTGGTGCCGGGAGACCGAGAGGTCGCTCACCACCAGGTCGTTGTCCTCGGACCGGCCGATCCGCACCACCTTGGCCGGGAGCGGCCGCACGCTGGACGGTGGCCGGAACGAGCCGGTGATGGCGGTCAGTGCGGACGGCGGCCGGCGGCCCGGCAGCGGGTGCACGGCGGTCGGTGCGGGCAGGGCGCTGAACGTGCAGCGCGGGCCGTCCTCGGCGCTGCCGAAGCACAGCACGGTGCCGGGTTCGATCTCCAGGTGGATCACCCGGTGGCCGTCCGCGGCGTAGGTTCCGTTGGTGGACCCGGTGTCGTCGACGATCCAGTGGCCGTCCCCGACGTGCAGCAACGCGTGGTGCCAGGAGACCCGCGGATCGGCGAGCACGATGTCGCTGGTGGGATCCCGCCCTAGGGCGTATCTGCGGCTCGGGGTGATGACCGTCGAGTCGCCGCCGGTTTCGAGGACCAGTCTCGGCGCGGTGAGCGCCGCCTCTCGCTCTCCCATACGTCGATGCTAGACCTGGCGGCAAGCACCCGCCCGGGGGGCGGTTTTCGGCCTTCCGGGTGACAGTGGGAAGCGGTCGCCGCGGGTTGGGTACCTGTGGGGTCGGGACGTGCGGCCCGTTGGGCGGCGGATGGGAGCGGCTTGTGAACACCTGGGCAACCTGGACCACTCAGGGCATTCTGTCCGGCCACGGGGGCGTGAAGACCGTGGAGATCGGCGTCATCACCGGCGACCTGACCGTGCACACCATGTGGATCGAGGGCGAGGCGCGACTGACCGTGCAGTACAGCGGGGCCCTGGACTGGTTCACCGTCGAGGGCAGCCCCGTGGCCGCGGCGGACGAGGCCGCCGCGCGCGAGGTCCACCAGCACATGGTGGAGGCCGTGAAGACCGGCGGGGGCGCGACCGCGCCGCAGTCCTGACCGGACCGGACGACCGGGCCGCGGCCGACGAAGAGTCGGCGGCGGCGGCCCGGCCTCCGTGCGCTCAGTGACGCTCAGGGGCGCTCCGGAGCGCTCAGGGGCAGCTGTAGGGGAACTGCGCGACGGCAACCCGGCCGGCCGGCTTCAGCACCTCCAGCCTGGCGGTGGCGGCCAGTTCGCCGTGGCCCTGGAACGTCCAGTCCAGGTGGACCTCGGTCGTCCGGTGCCCGGCCTGCACGTGCTGGGTGATCCCCCCGGAGTCGGTGCCGTCGCTGCGCACCCACCGGTACGTCAGGTCGCCCTCCCCGCCGTCGGTCTCCAGCACGCCCGTGATCACGGCGGTCCCGTCGCAGCCCGGCGCGGACACCGGCGCGACGCTCACCCCGGCCACCTCCACCGACCGCCCGTACCGGTCCCACAGCAGATACCCGAGCAGCGCCAGCATCAGCACCAGCGGCACTAGCAGCCACCGGTCCCACCGCCGCCGCACCGGCTCGGGCGCCTCCGTGGCCGCCTCCCCCCGCCACACCGCCGCGGCCCGCGGCGGCACCCCGGGGCCGTAGCGCCGCACCTCGTCCTGCGGGACGGGCGCGGGCGGCACGGGCACGGGCACGGGGGCGACCACGGTGGCGGCCACCCCGATCGGCAGGGTCTGCGCGGGGTCCAGCCGCACTGTCTCCTCACCCGCCGCCGGGGCCGGCAGCCGGACGGTCTCCTCGGCGCCGGCCGGCGGCGCGAGCCGGAACGTCTCCTCCGTGTCGGGAGCCTGCGCGGCGGGGCGCAGGCGGACGGTCTGCTCGTCGGCGGCCGGCGCTGCGGGCCGCAGTTGGACGGTGGCCTCCGGGGCGGACGGGGAGTCGGGCTTGGCTGGCTTCCGGACCGGTCCGAGCCGGAAGCCGGGGTCGGGGACGTTCGGCGAGTCGGTCATCGTCGTTCTCCGGTCAGGTGATGCAGAAGTAGCTGTAGTTCGCGGTCCGTACGGACGTCGGCGGCGAGGTGTCGCTGGTGATGATGACGTAGGCGGTCCACGAGCGGCAGGCGAACGGGTAGCCGCTGGTCTGGGTGCTCGTACCGGCCGACAGCGGAGCCGACTTGGTGACCGCGACCGGCTTGCCCGACTTGTCGCCGGCGTCGTACCAGCTGAAGGTCAGCGTGGTGGTGCCGGCGCCGGTGACCGTGGCCCTGACCGAGGCGCCCGTCCCGTTCAGCGTCTGCCTGATCAGACTCACCGTGACCGGCGGCGCCGTGCTGACGGTCGGGGTGGGGCTCGGTGGGGGCGGGGCGGTGGTGGTCCCGCTGGTGGAGGGCTTCGGGGTGGTGCTGGGCTTGCTGGTGGGCGAGGCGGTCGGGGTGTCGTCCGCGGTCGGTGACGGCGAGTCGGAGGGGCTGGCGCTGGGGCTCGCCGACGGGGTGTCGGTCGGCGGGGGGCTGGTCGAGGGCGCGGGCGCGCCGAGGCTGGTGGTGGCCCGGGGGGCGGCGGCGGGCTTGGGGGCGGTGGTGGCGTCGCTCTCGCCCGCGTTGGCGACGACGGCGAGGGCTCCGGCGATCAGGACGAGCGCGCCGATGGTGGCGATCAGGCCGGCGCGCAGCGGGGGGCGCGGTCGCGGGGCCGGCGGGGCGAGGACCGTGGTGGCGTAGGAGGTGGCGCCGGGCAGGGCGCCGTCGCCGAGGGGGGTGGGCAGCAGCAGCGGGAGGGCGGCGACCAGGGCGGCGAGGCGTCGGCGTCCGCGGTCCTCCCAGTCCGCGCCGTAGGCGGCGCCGGCGAGGGCTTCGAGTTCGACCACCAGGGCTTCGGCGCCGGCGGGGCGCTGGGCGGGGGTCTTGGCGAGGCCGGCCCGGATGAGCGGGCGGAGGGCTTCGGGGGCCTGGGTGTCGGGGATGGCCGCCTCGGTGTGCTGGACGGCGAGTTCCATCAGGGTGGTGCCGGCGTAGGGCTTGGCGCCGGTGAGGCACTCGAAGAAGGTGGCGGTGGCGGCGTAGACGTCGGTGGCCGGAGAGGCTGCCTGTCCGGCCCACTGTTCGGGGGCCATGTAGGCGGGGGTGCCGGCGACGGTGCCGCTGGCGCCGGTGCGGACGGCGATGCCGAAGTCGACCAGCTTGGATTCGCCGTCGACGGTGACCAGGACGTTGCCGGGCTTGTAGTCGCGGTGCACGACGCCGGCCCGGTGCGCGGCGGCGAGGCCGAGCAAAGAGCCTTTGAGGACGACCAGGGCGGCTTCGGGGCCGGTCTCGCCCTCGGCGCGCAGCAGGTCGCGCAGCGAGATGCCTTCGACGAGTTCCATCACGATGGCCGCGCCGTGCGGGCTCTCCACGTACTCGTAGAGGCGGGTGACGTGCGGGCTGTCGAGGGCGGCGAGGAGTTGCGCCTCGACCCGGAAGGCGGCCCGGTCGGGGTGGTCGCCGAGCAGGTACTTGATGGCGACGGGGGTGCCGGTGGCGCGGTGGTGGGCGAGGACGACCCGGCCGGACGCGCCGGCGCCGAGTTCGCGCTCGTGCGCGTAGTCGGGGAGTTCCCAGAGGGCGCCCTGCGGCGGCGGTTCCGCCGGTCTGCCGCCGGGCTGCTGCTCGTTCGTCACCTTGTCCACCCCCGGCGGTCCCGTGCGTCCGGGATCGCCCTCGCTCTGCTCGCGGCGCGCGCGGGTGCGCGGCCACCGAGAGTGACGCGCCCCCGGTCGGATGGGTTCCGGTCCGGAGGCGCGGGAAGGTCACGATTCGGCTGTTTCGCACACTGATCGTGGCCGGGTCGCCTGCCGGCCGGGCCGTCCGTGCACGGTCAGCCGGGCGGTCCGGTCACGGTGTGTCGCGTCGGCGGGCGGATTCGGCGGCCTCGGCGGCGGTGGAGCCGGTGTGGATGAGTTGCTGGCCGAGCGCGGTCAGGGCGCGGCCGACGGCGAGCTCGTCGCCGATCGCCGGGTCGGCCGGGTCCTGGGCGCTGCGATGGGCCTCGGCCTCGACCTCGATCAGGTTGACGCCGGTGTCGAGGACGGCGTGCGCCTGGGTGAGGTCGCCGACCTCGACCACCCGCAGCCGGACGTTCCACTCGGTGCTGTGCGGTTCGGGCGCCGCCATGCGGCCGCTCACCGCTGCTCCTCCTGCTGCGGTTCGGCGATCGCGTCGCCCTCCGCCTGGGACTCCTCCCAGGCGTGCATGGTCTGGTAGGAGGTGATGCCTTCTTCGGGGTCGGCGGCGCGGACGTCGTCCTCGTCCCGCTGGGCCTTCTCGTCGAGCCTGCCGTTCATCTCGGACATCCCGGGCTCCTCGTGTCGAGCTGTCGCGCTGTCGGTCCCCCGTTCGCTCCCTCCAGCCTGCTCCTGCGGACCGCCTCAGTCGAGTTCGGCGAGCAGCCCCGGGTTGACGATCGCCACGATGGTGCGGACGTCCTCGGCTGCGGCGGCCGGCCAGAGGACGGCGCGGGCCGCGCGGTAGCGCTCGGCGAGCCGGGCGCGGTCGGCCTCGGGCAGCTGCGCGGCCCGGTCGGCGCGGGAGTTGTGCGCGTTGTCGGCGATCTTGACCAGGGTGGCGGCCTGGTCGGCGACGATCTCCCCGAGCATCGCGGCGTACTCGGCGCCGGGCTGCCGGGTGACCCGGCGGACGGTGGCGACCACGGCGGCGGGCACTCCGGCGGCGAGCAGGTCCTCGGCGGTGGTCGGGGTGTCCTCCAGGACGTCGTGCAGCAGCGCGGCCATCCGCAGGCCGGCGCCGAACGGGGCCAGGCCGGCGGCGACGGCGCGCACGTGCTCGACGTAGGGCACGCCGATCCGGTCGTGCTGGCCGGCGTGGGCGCGGGCGGCGAGGGCGTCGACCTCGGCGAGGGTGAGGTGCGGCACGGCGGGATCCCCCTCGGGTGAACGATGATCAGTTGCCGGGAAATATAGTCCGGTTGACCGAAGGGAGTGAGCGTCCGGTGCGGGTGACCCCGATCTCCCCGGAGCGGCTGGTCGAGCTGCTCGCGGGTCGCGTCCACGAGCTGGCCGACGACGACCGCCGGCTGCGGGTGGCGGTGGACGGCGCGCCGGCGGCCCGCCCCGGCGAGCTGGCGGACGCCCTGGTGGAGCCGCTGCGGCTGCTGGGCCGCCCGGTGCGGCGGGTATCGGCGGGGGACTTCCTGCGCCCGGCCTCGGTCCGCTTCGAGTACGGCAAGCACGACCCGGACGCCTTCCACGACCTGTGGCTGGACCAGGGCGCGCTGCTGCGCGAGGTGCTCGACCCGCTGGAGCCGGGGGCGGACGGCCGGATCCTCCCGTCGTTCTGGGACCCGGCCACCGACCGCGCGACCCGCGCCCGGTACGTGGAGCTGCCGCCGCGCGGGGTGCTGCTGCTGGACGGCACGTTCCTGCTCGGCCGCTGGCTGCCGCTGGAGTTCACCGTGCACCTCACCCAGTCGGCGGCCGCGCTGGCCCGCCGCACGCCGGCGGAGGAGCACTGGACGCTGCCCGCGTACGAGCGCTACCGCGCCGAGACCGACCCGGGCGCGCTGGCCGACCTGACGGTGCGGGTGGAGGACCCCCGGCACCCGGCGGTGGTCGAGGCGGGCTGACGGGCCGTCAGCGGGCCGGCACGGGGCCGCGCTGGCAGCGCGGGCACCAGTAGGCAACCCGCTCCTGGTCGTGCTTGGCGGTGCGGATCGGGGTGCCGCAGCGCACGCAGCTGCGGCGGGCGCGGCCGTACACCCAGTGCTGACTGCCGGGGCGGGTGTCGCCCGTGGTGACGTGGCCGGGCCGCAGCTTGTTGGCGTCCAGCAGCTGGTGGGCGCGGTGCAGCAGCCGGTCCAGGTCGGGCAGGTCGGCGACCGGCGTCCACGGGGTGACGCCGGCCAGGAAGGCCAGCTCGTTGGCGTACACGTTGCCGATGCCGGCCAGGTTGCGCTGGTCGAGCAGGGCCGCGCCCATCGGGCGCTGCGGGGCGGCCAGCAGGCGGCGGCGGGCCTCGGCGGCGTCCCAGTCCGGGCCGAGCAGGTCGGGGCCGAGGTGGCCGACGGCGCGCTGCTCCTCGGCGGTGCGCAGCAGCTGCACCACCGGCAGCCGGTAGCCGACGGCGGTCGCCCGCTCGGTGCCGAGGACCGCCCGGATCTGGAACGCGGGGCCGCTGCGCCACCGCTCGCCGGGCCGGAACACCTGCCAGCGGCCGTCCATCCGCAGGTGGGTGTGGAGGGTCACCCCGCCGTCGAACCTGGTCAGCAGGTGCTTGCCGCGCGGGACCGTGCCGAGCACCCGACGGCCCGTCAGGTCGGCGGTGGCGTGGGCGGGTACGCGGAGGTCGGACACCGTCAGGACCTGGCCGGTGAGCGCCTGGTCGAGCTGGGTGGCGACGCGGTAGATGCTGTCTCCTTCGGGCACTCCCCCATCATGCCGCCCCGCGCCGACACCGCCCCGCCGGACCGCCGCGCGCAGAAACTCCCTGGTCATCGGCCTGATGATGCTCTAGGGTCGGCCCAATGACGATCACTCACGAGGTGGCCGGCGCCGGCCCCGCGGTGGTTCTGCTGCACTCCTCCGTCTGCGACCGGCGGATGTGGGACGGGCAGTGGGACGCGCTGCGCGAGGCCGGGTACCGCGTCGTCCGCTGCGACTTCCGCGGTTTCGGGGAGACCCCCTGCGCGGACCGCCCCTACGACAACGTGACGGACCTGGTGGAGCTGCTGGACGAGCTCGGCATCGAACGGGCGGCCCTGGTCGGCGCCTCCTTCGGCGGCCGGATCGCCCTGCAGTTCGCCGCCCTGCACCCTGCCCGGGTCGGCTCGCTGACCCTGCTCTGCCCGGGCCGCCCCGGCCACGAGGCGAGCGCCGAGCTGGAGGCGCTGGACGAGCTGGAGGTCGGCCTGGTCGAGTCCGGCAGGCTCGACGAGGCCGTCGAGCTGATGGTGGACACCTGGCTCGGCCCGGACGCGGACGAGGACGCCCGGGCCCTGGTCCGGGCGATGCAGCGCAACGCGTATGAGGTGCAGCTGGCGCCCGAGGTGGAGATCTCCCCGACGCCGGTCGAGGTCGACCTGGCGAACGTGGTGGCCCCGACCCTGGTGTACTCCGGCGCCCACGACGTGCCGGACTTCCGCCGCATCCCGGTCGAGCTGGCCGAGCTGCTCCCGGACGCCGAGCACCGCGAACTCCCCTGGGCGGGCCACCTGCCGGCCCTGGAGCGCCCGGCGCAGACCGCCGAGCTGCTGCTCGCCCACCTCGCCTCGGTCGCCGCGCGCTGAGGCCGCCCCAGGGGCCGACCGGGTGCTGTGCGGGCTTCGAAAAACACCGTGCACCCGGTCGGCGGTCCTGGTTCGATACCGCGTGATCAGCCCCACGGGGGGACGCACCACAGGTTGGACACCCACACGATGCACGACACCGCCACCACCGAGGTCCTGGCCCGGCTGGAGAGCTACTACGACGCCGTTCCCCGGTTCTCCGCGACCACCGAGGAGCACGGCCCGTTCACGCTGTTCCTCCGCACCGGGAACGGCTGGCACTACTACGGCCGCCCCGCGCTCGGCGGCGACGGCCCGTTCACGGTCGCCGACGTCGACCGGGTGCGGGCCCGGCAGCGCGAACTCGGCGCGCCCGAGGCCTTCGAGTGGGTGCACGAGACCACGCCGGGCCTGCGCGCCGTGATCGAGGCGGCGGGCCTGGCGGTGCACGAGCACCCGCTGCTGGTCCTGGAACTCGACGGGGCGTCAGCCCCCGCCGCGGCGGCCGACGGTGACGGCCCGGAGGTCCGGGTGCTCGCGCCCGGCGACCCGCTGCTGCCCAGCGCGGTGGCGGTGCCGCACCTGGCGTTCGCCGAGCCGGGCACCCAGCTCGGCACCGCCGGGGTCGAGCAGCTCGCGGACGCCGCCCGGACCGCTGCCGCGGACGGCGCGGTGGCCCGGATGGAGGGCCGCATCACCGCCGGGCGCACGGTGCTCGCCGCGACCGTCGGCCCGGAGGGCCTGGCCACCGCCTCGGGCTGTCACCAGCCGGTCGACGGGGTCAGCGAGATCGTCGCGGTCGCCACCCTGCCGTCGCTGCGCCGCCAGGGCCTGGCCCGCCGGGTCACCGCGCACCTGGTCGAGCACGCCCGTGCCACCGGGGTGCGGACGGTGTTCCTGTCCGCCAGCGACGACGCGGTGGCCAGGATCTACCAGCAGGTCGGCTTCCGCCGGGCGGCCACCGCACTGATCGCCGAGCCCCCGGCGGCCGACTGACCCTCCCCCCGCCTCACTCGCCCGGCTCGGGCAGCGCCTGGTCGTCGGTGAGCAGGTCGGCCAGCAGGTCGCCGTGCTCGGCGTACCGGGTGAGCACCTGCTCGGGGCTGAACGCCAGGTCCGCCGGGTCGGCGCAGTGCTCGACCTCGCTCCAGCTCACCGGGGCCGACACCCCGGGCACGGCGGTGGCGCGCAGCGTGTAGGGCGCGGCGGTGGTCTTCGCGGTGTTGTTCTGCGACCAGTCGACGAAGACCTTGCCGCGGCGCAGCGCCTTGGTCATCCGGGCCACCACCAGGTCGGGGTGCTCGCGGGCCAGGCGCTCGGCGAGGCTGCGGGCGTAGTCGCCGACCTGCCCGGCGGGCGCGGGGCGGAGCGCGGCGTACAGGTGCAGCCCCTTGCTGCCGGAGGTCTTGGCCCGGCAGACCAGGCCGTCGGCGGCGAGGGACTCGCGGATCAGCAGGGCGACCCGGCAGCAGTGCGTGACGTCGGCGCCGGGCCCGGGGTCGAGGTCGACGACCAGCCGGTCGTGGGCCTCCGGTCCGCTCTCGGCGGTCCACTGCGGGACGTGCAGTTCGAGGGCGTAGCCGTTGGCGACGGTCATCAGCGTCGGCAGGTCGTCGACGGCGACGCGCTGCTTGGGTCCTTCGTGGCTGGGCGCGGTCACGGTGCGTACCCAGGCGGGCAGGCCGGGGGGCGGGTTCTTGGCGAAGAACCCCTCCTCGCCGATGCCCGCGGGGAAGCGCAGGAAGCTGGCGGCGCGGCCGCGCAGGTGCGGCAGCATCGCGGGGGCGATCTGCGCGTAGTAGTAGAGGGCCTCGCCCTTGGTCCACCCGGTCGCGGGCCACAGGACCTTGTCGAGATGGGAGAGGACCAGGCGGCGGCCTTCGACTTCCGTGACCTGTCGCTCGGGCATACCGTGGTAAATCCCCGCGAAAAGGACATCGCATGCCTCAGGTCACCTGGAAAGGCGTCATCACGTTCGGACTGGTCAGCGTGCCGGTCCAGCTGTACGCCGCCACGGAGGAGCACAGCGGCCCTTCCCTGCACCAGGTGCACGCGAAGGACGGCTCCCGCATCCGGATGAAGCGCTTCTGCGAGGCGGAGGGCAAGGAGGTCCCGTACAGCGAGATCGCCAAGGGCCACGAGTCGCCCGACGGCCGCCAGGTGGTGCTGAACGACGAGGACCTCGCGGAGCTGCCGCTGCCCAGCAAGAAGGTGGTCGACGTGCTGGCGTTCGTGCCCGCCGAGTCGATCGACCCGCTGATGTACTCCAAGGCCTACTACGTCGGGACGGCCGACAAGGCCCCCGCCAAGCCGTACGTGCTGCTGCGGGACGCGCTGCGCGAGTCCGGGCAGATCGCGGTGACCAAGGTGACCATGCGGACCAGGGAGTCCCTCGCGGTGCTGCGGGTGCACGACGACACCCTGGTGCTGCAGACCTGCCTGTGGCCGGACGAGGTGCGCTCGGCGGAGGGGATGGCGCCGGACGAGAACGTGACGGTCCGTCCGCAGGAGCTGAAGATGGCGCGCTCGCTGATGGACACCCTGTCGGAGGACTTCGACCTGTCGGCGCTGCACGACGAGTACCAGGCGGCGCTGCAGGAGCTGATCGACGCCAAGCTGGCCGGGGTGGAGACCCCGCACCTGGAGGAGCGGGCGGACAGCGGCGAGGCCGACGTGATCGACCTGATGGCGGTGCTGCGCAGCAGCGTCAAGGCGGCCAAGGGGGAGCACGCGCGGGGCGGCAAGGGCAAGGCCGCCGAGCAGCCGGCCGAGGCCGAACAGCCGTCCGAGCCCGCGCGGAAGACGGCGGCGGGCCGGGGCGGGGCGGCGGCGAAGAAGAAGGCGAAGGCGCCGGCCAGGAAGACCGCGGCGAAGAAGACCGCGCCGCGCAAGGCGTCCTGACGGACGGTGGCCCCATCGTCCGCGCGGGGGTGGGCGGGGGCGGCCCCGGTGGGGCGGGGCCGCCGGGCCGCGGGGGGCCGGTCAGGAGAACAGGACGGATCGGAGCTTGAGGCGGTCGGAGGCGCGGCCGGCCGGGCGCAGGCTGTAGTGGTCGCCGTCGCAGTCCGGGCCGGTGAACAGCGCCACCGTGGAGCCGGTGAAGTTCTGCGGGGCGAAAGCGGGTTCGGTGCTGTCGGGGTCGGCCACCTCGGGGAGGGTGACGCAGACGCGGCTTGCCGGGTCGACCAGGACGCCGGCGGCGCGGTAGCCGAAGTCGTCGTAGTACGTGTAGCGGAACTCGCCGACCGCGGCGGTCGCCGGGCCGGGCATGGCGAGCAGCAGGGCGAGGGACGCAGCGGCGGCGGCAACCGTCTGACGCAGGTGCATGGGGTGGAACGGCCTTTCCGGTCGGTTGGCCGGGGTCGGCGGGCACCGGCCCGGCGCGCACCACGCTAGGGGGCGCGAACGGTGCCGAATCGGTTCTGCCCGAACCCCTCGCGCGTCGTCCGCCCGGTGCCGCCACCGCGGGCGGACGGCAAGCCGACGCCCGGGTGTCGACCAACCGTCGAGTGGACGAACCTCCGGCCGACGACCGGCAGTTCGAGCAGGCGTTCGCGCGTTAGAACCGGCGTGCAGCGGGCACATCTGTTGCTACCTGGGACGCAGGGAGGCGCCGGCGGGCACGGCCGGGCTCACCTGCCTGTCGGCGCGGAGGTGGTTGATGGACGGACCGGCACTCTCCCCGCGTGAGCTACTGATCCTTGAGCAGATCGAGGCGGAGCTGGGGAACGATCAGGAGCTGGAGCGAGAGCTGCGCACCATGCGGCCGGCGACGTGGGCCCGGTTGCGACGGACGCTGGTGGCCCGGCCACGGATGGTGGTCGCGGCCCTGGCGTGCTGCCTGGCCTTCTCGTTCGGACTGTTGGGGCTGGCGGTGGCGCTGGACGAACCGGCGCTGCTGGTGGCCGTGGTGGCGGCATGGGTGGTGCTGCTCGCGCTGCTGACGGCAGCGGCGCGCAGGCACCGCCGCCGGCGCGGGCGGCACGGCTAGCGTCCGTGCGGCGAGGAGAACGACGAACGGGGGCGGTTCGGGCGGCGCGGTGCGCGCCGCCCGATGCGGCCGGTGGCCGACGGTGCGGGGTCAGAGCCCGGGCAGGCCGGTCTCCAGGTCGTCCAGGGCGTGCGAACAGATGCAGTCGCGGGTGGCGGGCAGCGACTCCAGCGCCTTGAACAGGACGGTGCGCAGCCGGTCCACGTTGCGGGCGAAGACCTCCAGCACCTCGGCGTGGGTGACGCCCTCGCCGGCCTCCACACCCGCGTCCAGGTCCGTCACCAGGGCCAACGAGGTGTAGCAGAGCCCGAGTTCGCGGGCCAGGACGGCCTCGGGGTGGCCGGTCATGCCGACCACCGACCAGCCGTTGGCGGTGAACCAGCGGGACTCGGCGCGGGTGGAGAACCGCGGCCCCTCGATCACCACCAGGGTGCCGCCGTCGACGGGCTCCCACGCCAGGTCGCGGGCGGCGGTCAGCGCGGCGTCCCGGCCCTCGGGGCAGTACGGGTCGGCCATCGAGACGTGCACCACCTCGGGGATCGACCCGTCGGGCAGGATCCGCCCGTCGTAGTAGGTCTGCACCCGGCCCGAGGTGCGGTCCACGAACTGGTCGGGCACCAGCAGCGTCCCGGGCCCGTACTCGGGCCGCAGGCCGCCGACCGCGCACGGGCCGAGCACCTGGCGCACCCCGAGCGAGTGCAGCGCCCACAGGTTGGCGCGGTAGTTGATCCGGTGCGGCGGCAGCCCGTGGGCGCGCCCGTGCCGGGGCAGGAACGCGACCCGGCGGCCGGCCACCTCGCCGACGAACAGGGCGTCGCTGGGCGGACCGTACGGGGTCTCGACGTGCACCTCCGTGACGTCCTCGAGCAGCGCGTACAGGCCCGATCCGCCGATCACGCCGAGTTCGGCGGTCGGGGTGCCGTCGGTGCGGGGCGGGTGGACGTCGGCCATGGCTCTCCTCGGCTCGTGGGTGCGCTCCCACCCTACGAGCAGTCAGGTCCGGTGCGCGGCAGGGGGAGCCGCGGTGCGCCGCCCACCGGCCGGTCCCGCCCGTCGCCCGGCCGCGTACAGTGGCAGCTCGGGGTCGGGACGGCAGGCGACGGATGCGGCCCCGGCGAGCGCGGCAGCGACGGGACGGGCGTGATGAACGGGCAGGTGGCGGTCCACTCCGGTGGCGGCGAGGCGGCGACGGCCCACCGGCCGCTGACCTGGCGGGTGCTGCCGCCCTCGCCGGACGCGGCGGTGCTGGTGCTGCACGGCGGCCGCGAGTTCGGCTCCGCGCCGCCGCCCGCGCTGAACCTGCCCGGCCTGCGGATGCGACCGTTCGCCCGGGCCGTGGAACGCGGCGCGCTCACCGCACCCGGACGGTCGCTGGCGGTGGGCGCGGTCCGCTACCGGTGCCGGGGCTGGAACGCCGACCGGGCGGACGCCGCCCGCGACGCGGAGGCGGCGCTCGCCGACCTCGCCGAGCAGCTCGGGCCCGTGCCGACCGTGCTGATCGGCCACTCGATGGGCGGCCGGGCCGCGCTGCGGGCCGCCGCCCACCCGTGCGTGCGCGGCGTGGTGGCGCTCGCGCCCTGGTGCCCGCGGGACGAGCCGACGGCGCACCTGTCCGGCCGCACCGTGCTGATGCTGCACGGCGACCGCGACAAGGTCACCGCCCCCGGCGACACCGACCTGTTCGCGCTGCGCGCCCGCGAGCACGGCGCCCGGGTGGCCGGCTACCGGGTGTACGGCAGCGGCCACACCCTGCTGCGCCGGGCCGGTGACTGGCACCGCTCCACCGCCGACCTCGCCCTCGCCCTGCTCGGCGTCGGCACGCTGCCCGACGAGGTCGCGGCCGCGCTCGCCCTGCAGGGCGACGCCGCGGACGGCCTGCACCTGCCGCTCGCGGGCCGCCGCTGACCGCCGGTCGGTGACCGGGCGGTGACGGGCGGTGCGGATCTCGCTCCCGGCTCGACTCGGGCGGACCTGGAGCGCACACTCCGGTGGAGGGAGACGTCCGCCAATCGACTGAGGGAGGACCCGCCCATGGGGATCAGCCTGACCACTGATCGGCTCGTCGTCCGGGACTGGACACCGGACGACACCGAGGACGCGCTGGCCGTGTACGGGTCGACGGACGTCGCCCGCTGGCTGACGCCCGTGATGGACCGGGTCGCCGACACCGAAGCCATGCGCACCGTGCTGGAGGCCTGGTCCCGGCAGCAGGAAGAACTGCTCCCCCGCGCGGCCGCTGGGCGATCGAACGCCGCGAGGACGGCAAGGTCATCGGCGGCCTCGGCATCCGCCCGCTGCCCCCTACGACGAGGACCTGGAGATCACCTGGCAGCTCGCCCCCGAAGCCTGGGGCCAGGGATACGCGACCGAGGCCGGCCTGATCCTGCTGCGCTGGGTCTTCACCCAGGACATCGAGGAGGTCTTCGCCGTCGCCCGCCCGAAGAACGACCGCGCCCACGCGGTCGCCAAACGGCTCGGGATGCGCTGGGTCGGCGAGACCACCAAGTACTACGACCTCAACCTGCAGGTCTACCGGATCCGCCCCGCCGACCTGCCTTGACCAGGTCCGTCGAGCACCACCGGCCAGCGCCTGCGACCACTGCGCGAACACCGTCGGCTGTGGCCGCCGCGGCGGCCGGGACGGTGGTCGCGCTGCGCCGTCGACGGGCCGGGCGGGACACGTCGCCCGAGTGACCGTTCAGGCGGGCCCGGCCGCGGTGCCGTCCTCGACCTGACGTCGGGTCAGGGCGAGGGTGGCGAGGCGGCTGTGGTCGCCGAAGCGTTCCACGGTCTCGGCCCGTAGGACGTCCAGCTGGCGCAGCGCGGACGCGCGGTTTCCGGCTCGGGCGGTGAGGCGGGCCGCGTCGAGGCGGCACTTGAAGGCCAGGAAGTGGTGCGGGTCCAGGGTCGCGGCCACCTGGGCGGCGGTGTCGAGCAGCAGGGTGACGGCGGTGGCGGGGTCGCCGCGGTCGGCCAGCGCGAGGGCAGCGCGCATCCGGGCGGAGAGCGCCTCGGCGGCGGGGCCGGCCTCGCGGGCGAAGGCCCGGTCGGCGGTGGGGTGGGCCGTGGCGGCGCGGGCGTTCCAGCCGGCCCAGGCTTTTCGGGCGGCGCCGGTGCGGGGGTGGTTCGGGCCGAGGGCGGCGGCGCAGTCCCGGGTGAGTTCCTCGAAGGCGTCGGCGGCGGATTCGGCGGCGCCCATCTCGCCGAGGTGGTGGGCGAGGCCGCTGCGGGCGGTGAGGGTGAGTTCGTCGAGCGGGCCGCGCAGCGTGGTGCAGTCCAGGACCAGTTGGTTGTAGAGCATCAGTGCCCGGTTGGCGTGGCCCGCGCCGGCGGTGGCGTAGGCGTGGCCCTCGCGGGCGGACAGCGTCTCCATGGCGCCGGGCCCGTGCACGGCCTCGCACCCGACGGCCAACCGGGCGAACAGCCCGATGGCCCCGCCGCCGCGCGGGTCGGCGGTGTACGTCCAGTGCGCCTGCCAGTAGCGGGCCTCCAGCACGTCGGGGTGCTGTTCGCCGTGCGGCTCGGCCAGGCCGTCGGCGGCGAGCTGGTACGCGGCTGCGGCGGAGTCGAACTGCCTTCCCTGGCTCAGCAGTTCGCCCAGTTGCAGGTGTACCCGGCAGTACAGCGGGTCGGCGGGGGCGAGTTCCGCGCGGATCCGTTCGCCGAGCCGGGCGGCCATGCCGATGGCGACCCCGAGGCTGCCGGATCGGGCGGTGCGGTGGACCAGTTCGAGGCGCTGGTGGAGGACGGCGGGGGCGTCCGGGCCGAGCACCCGGGCGGTGTGCTCGACCAGGTCGGCGAGCAGCACGGCGGCCTGCGCGGCCTGCCCGCTGTCGCCGGTGGCGCGGGCGTGGGCGAGCCGGAGGTCGAGCGCATCGGGGTGGTCCGGTCCGTACAACTCGGCGGCAACCGGGAGGAGTTCGGCGAGGGCGTCGCGGGCGGCGGCGGGCGGGAGCTGTTCGGCGGCGGCGCGGCGGGCGATCAGGTCGAGCACCTCGGGGTGCCGGGCGATCAGCGGATGCGGACGCACGGCCCCTTCCGCAGCCGTCTCGGGCTGCGCGTGCTGGGCCTCGGCGTGCCGGGCGACCAGGGCGAGGCCGGCGGGCGGCAGCCACGCCGCACCCGGGTCGGGGTCGAGCAGGGCGAGGAGTTGACGCGGTGTCGGCCGGCCGGCCGGGTCGGGGGCGAGGCAGTGCACCAGTGCGGGCAGCAGCGCGGCGGGGACGTCGGCGAGGTCGGGGCGTGCGCCGACGGTGCGCTGCAGCACGGGCCAGATGTCGTCCGACCCGCCGTCCGGCGCGGTCCAGGGGTGGCGGCCCTGGGCAGCGGTGGCGAGCACCGCGCCGAGGGCGAACACGTCGCTGGGCGGGCCGACCTGGGCGGGCCGTTCGATCTGCTCCGGCGACATGTAGCCTGGCGTGCCGGTGACGCCGTCCAGGGTCAGGGTCTGGCCGGGGGCGCGGGAGATGCCGAAGTCGATCACCTTGGGGCCGTGCGCGGTGACCAGGATGTTGGCGGGCTTGAGGTCCCGGTGGACCAGCCCGGCGGCGTGCACCGCGGCCAGCGCCTCGGCGATGCCGGCGCCGAGGCGGCGCACCGAGGCGACGGGCAACGGGCCGGTGGTGCGCAGCAGTTCGGCCAGGCTGGGCGCGGGCACGTAGGCGATCGCCAGCCAGGGCCGCTCGGCGTCCGGGTCGGCGTCGACCACGGGGGCGGTCCACAGGCCGCCGACCCGCCGGGCGGCCCGCGCCTCGCGGGCGAAGCGGCGACGGGCGGCCTCGTCCCGCGCGTACTCGGGGTGCAGCACCTTGACGGCCACCAGCACCCCGCCCGCGGTGCGGCACAGGTGGACCTGCCCCATTCCGCCGGCGCCGAGCTCGCGCAGCACCCGGTACGGCCCGATCGCGCGCGTGTCGCTGTCCCGCATGGGTCCCCTCCCGTCCTCGTGGCTGTCAGGACGACGGGAGGGGAGGCCCGGGTTCCCGACCGTGCGTCAGGTCCCTTCGGCCGTGGCCTACTTCTCGGCGGGAAGGTCGTACACGTGGTCCGGGGTGATGATCTGGGTGACGGCCTTGGCGAACAGCGTGCTGGGCTCGTTGCCCTGGTAGGTGATGTCGGTGTTCAGCAGGATGACCATGGTGGCGTCCTGCTCGGGCAGGTACATGGTGACGGTCTCGTAGCCGGGCAGCGAGCCGTTGTGGCCGACCCAGCCGTGGGTGCGGAACAGGCCGAGGCCGTAGCCCGCGTCGTCGAAGCCGGGCACCGGGACGAACTTCTCCCGCTCGGCCTGGGTGGCCGGGCTGAGCAGGGTGCCGGTGGCCACAGTCTTCGCCCAGTGGTGCAGGTCGTGCAGGTCGGAGATCATCGCGCCGGCCGCCCAGCCCCAGGACGGGTTCCAGTGCGTGGAGTCCTCGACCTGCCCGGAGAGCGTCTGGTTGGTGTAGCCGTGCGCGTACGGCTCCGGCAGCTCGTTGCCGACCGGGAACAGCGAGTGCTTCAGGTGCGCGGGTTCGAGCACCCGTTGGTGGATGAAGTCACGCAGCGGCATCTTCCCGAGCTTCTCCACCACCAGGCCGAGCAGCACCGTGTTGGTGTTGGAGTACTGGAAATCGGCGCCCGGCGCGAACACGTTGTCGTGCTTGAACGCGTAGGCCAGCAGCTCCTGCGGGGTGAACGGCCGCTCCGGGTCGGAGAACAGCGCCTGCTGGAAGTCCGGGTCGAAGGTGTACGAGAACAGACCGCTGCGCATCTCGGCGAGCTGACGGATCGTGATGTGCTCACCGTCCGGGACGCAGTCGATGTACTTCGAGATCGGGTCGTCCAGGCCGACCAGGCCGTCGTCGACCAGTTCCAGCAGGGCGGTGATGGTGAAGGTCTTGGTCTCGCTGCCGATCCGGACGTTCAGGTCGGGCGTCATCGGCTGCCCGGTCTCCTTGTCGGCGACGCCCGTCGAGTGGACGTACGTGCCGCGCCCGGGCAGCCACAGTCCGACCGTCACGCCCGGCGTGCCGGTCTCCTGCCGGACGGCCTCGACGGCCTCGTCCAGCCGGGCCGCGAGCGCCGGGTCGAGCGGATGGCCGCGGTCCGGCGAGTGGCGCGCGGGCTGCGCGACCGGCCGGGTGAACGGCGAGCCCGGGGCGGCGGCGGCCGGGGCGGCGGGGGCGAGCGTGCTCAGGGCGAGCAGGGCGACGGCGAGCCGCCGGGCGCGGGGACGGCGCATGAGGGGGTGTCTCCTCCGGGGCTGGTGACCTGTTCAGGACAGGTCACCAGCCCCGGGCCTCGCGGGGCGGGCGCTGCGCGGCGCGGCTCGGCGAGTCCACTCGTGCGGCGGGCGCTGACACCGCGTCAGCGCGCCGGGCGGGGAGGCTGTGCCCTCAGCGGGTGGGCCGGGCGGAGACGCTGTGCCCTCGTCAGCGGGTGGGGCGGACCGGGTGCTTGCTCAGGATCGAGACCCGGTTGAACGCGTTGATGGCGATCGCCACCCAGATCACCGCCGAGATCTGCTCCTCGCCCAACACGGCGCGGGCCCGCTCGTACGCGGCCTCCTGGGCGGCCTCCTCGGACGGGTGGGTGGTGGCCTCGGCCAGTGCGAGGGCGGCGCGCTCGCGCTCGTCGAACAGGGCGGGGGCGTCCCGCCAGGCCGCCAGCACACCGAGCCGCTGGACGCCCTCGCCCTCCTTGAGCGCGGCCTTGGTGTGCACGTCCAGGCAGTAGGCGCAGCCGTTGAGCTGCGAGACGCGGACGTTGATCAGCTCCACCAGGCGGCGGTCGAGTCCGGCGTCCGCAGCCGCGCCGCGGGCCGCCTCGGCGGCGGCCACCATCGCGCGGAACACCTGCGGGTGCTTCTTGTCGACGTAGACCCGGGCCGTCGGGGTCGCCACCTCGGTCACCTGAACTCTCCTCCACCTGTGGGCTGGTATTTGTCGCCCGCTCCGTTCCATGATAGTTGAAGATGAAACGATTTGCTGTCGTGTCGCGAACGCCGCGACACCCGGGAGGGAGCACCGCCATGAGCACCACCGAGACCGGCGCCACCGACACCGGCGCCGCCGGGGTCCTGCCCCCGCGGGACGTCCCGCTCGGCGGGCCGCGCGCGATGACCGTCCGCCGCACCCTCCCGCAGCGGGAGCGGACCCTGATCGGCGCCTGGTGCTTCATCGACCACTACGGTCCCGACGACGTCGCCACCACCGGCGGCATGGACGTCGCCCCGCACCCGCACATCGGCCTGCAGACCGTCAGCTGGCTGTTCAGCGGCGAGATCGAGCACCGCGACAGCCACGGCGTGCACGCCTTCGTCCGCCCCGGCGAGCTCAACCTGATGACGGCCGGTCAGGGCATCGCGCACTCCGAGACCTCCACCGCCGCGACCACCGTCCTGCACGGCGTCCAGCTCTGGGTCGCCCTCCCCGAGCAGCACCGGCACACCGCCCGCGACTTCCACCACCACGTCCCTGACGCCGCTCCCCTCCCGGGCGGCGGCGAGGCCCGCGTCTTCCTCGGCACGCTGGCCGGCGACACCTCTCCCGTCCCCACCTTCACCCCCCTGCTGGGCGCCGAACTCACCCTCCCCGCGGGCGCCACCACCACCCTCGACGTCGACCCGACCTTCGAACACGGCCTCCTCGTCGACCAGGGCGACGTCCTCTTCGCCGGCACCCCCCTCCACCCCGCCGACCTCGGCCACCTCCCGCCCGGCCGCGCCACCCTCACCCTCACCAACCTCTCCCCCACCCCCGCCCGCCTGGTCCTCCTCGGCGGCCCGCCGTTCGGCGAACAGATCGTCATGTGGTGGAACTTCATCGGCCGCACCGGCGAGGAGATCGTCCAAGCCCGCAACGACTGGCAGAACGCAGTCCGGTTCGGCGAGGTCGAGGGCTACCCTGGCGACCGGCTGCCTGCGCCCGAACTGCCGCAGGTCGCCCTCAAGGCTCGTGGCAATCGCGACTGACCGGCCAAAACACCATCTTGAGGCGGTCACGGACACCGAAGCAGGGCGATGATTCGTGACCGCCGTCACCGTGGGCATCAGGACCGCCGGGCGTGGCTGGCTCGACGCTGCGCGACGATCGAGGGCTCCCTGCCGGTTCCCATGTGTAGGTCAGTTTTGCAGGCTGTGGGTGGATGAATGCTGACTCTTTGCTGACTTGGATTGGCCGGCACCCGCACCGCTGACCTGACCGGAGCCGCCCGCAACCGGGAAGACCACGCACCTGGCAGCCGTCGAGATCGATCAACGAAGCGCCCGGCTACGCAGCGAACACCCAATCGCGCCGTCCGCGTCCAGGCCGTGGTTCGGCTGACCCCCGCTGGCGCGGCGCGGACACCACCGGCCCGGCCCCTTCCAGGGCCGGTGTCCACTCGCGACGAGCGAGCGGTACGTTGCGTCGTCAGGTTGCCCGAACACAGCGCTGGCAGACCGTGAACGCAAGGAGTTTTCCCATGAGTCTGGACCGGCTCAGGGCGATGATGCCCTCCTCCGCGCACCGAGGGGAGCCGATCGACTGGGCCGCCGCCGAACTGGCGCACGGTCCCTTCCCTTCCGACTACCGCGAGTTCGTCGACACTTACGGTGCCGGCTCGATCGACGGCCTTCTCGGCATCGGGCATCCGCTGGTGATCAGCGAGCCGGGCGTGGTGCCGATCGATGTCGCAGAGGAGACCGACGACGCCCGGCTCCACTTCGCACGGGTACGCACCGGCCTGCCCGACGAGGTGGCTGACGCTTCGGCACTGCGTGGCTGGGGTGACACAGCCGGCGCCGACACGCTCGCGTGGATCGCCGTCGATCCGGACCCGGACCGCTGGCCGGTCGTGGTGTGGAGCCGGTCCAAGGGCGAATGGCTGGTCCAGGGGAGCGGAATGGCCGACTTCCTGGTCGGCTTGCTCGCGGGCGAGCTCGCGCAATGTCCTCTGAGCGACCTGTCGCTCTGGGGCCGCCCCGAGCAGGAATACATTCCCTGGTGGGAGGAGCGCTGAGAAAGTGTCTCGTTCGGAGGCTGCGACCATAGGCTGTGCGGATGTCGAGCCAACTGAGCGTGGCGGTGTGTCCCGGCCATGAACTCGCCTACCCGGCGGCCCTGCAACGGCTCGCGGGAATGGGCGCAATCCCAGTGGTGTGCTTCGAGTGCGGCTGTGGTGCCATCCACCTTGTCGTGGTGTCACCCGAGGGAGCCGAGGTTGTCGCTTCAGGAGGCGGCTACCTGCGTGCCAGATTCGAGTTGCTCGACTGGGTGCGCTCGACCCTGACCGCCGAGGGCGGCGCCTTCCGCCACTACATGGTGCCGGATTCCGACCGGTCCCTGCTGGACGGCTTCCTCGCACTCCTGGCCGCCCGGATGCCCGGCACCTGAGCCGTCACGCTCTGCGGTGCGGCTTCCGGATCCGCCACCTCGACCGGTGTCTGACTTTAGGCGAGCCGCACCCCGCATGACCGGTGATGGTCTGTCAGGTGTGGCGGAGGTGGTCGGCGAACTCCTCGGGGGTGCGGATGGCGAGCCCGCTCAGGCAGGGACGCCCGAAGATCCCGGCACCACAGCAGAGGACGAGCTCACCACACGACTGCCCAGATCTGTCCGGCCCGCGACCGGGCCGCCTGCCCAACGGCTCGTCGCGTGCGCTGGCCGTCGGTCCGCCGAAACCCGGGGGCGGGCGACCATGCTCGGCGCGATGGGCGACTCCGTCCCGGCACTGGCCCGTTGCTGAACTCTGCCGAGGACAGTGCCCTGCACCCGCCTGCCGTCCTGCCGGAACTGGTGGTTGGGGCGGACATGGCGACGGTCGGCGCTTCCGCGCTGGCCGGTGCTCCCTAGAAGCGGAGCAGGCCGATGGCGTACCCGTCGTGGTCCACCACCGGCCAGATGTCGAGGCCGCGGGTACGCATGGCGACGGCCGCGGTGGCGGCGGACATGTCGGGGGTGGCGAACGGTGCGCGGTCGAGGACGATGTTGCGCACCGGGATGCGCTCGGTGTACCAGGACCGGGCCTGGAACGGTGCGAGGTGCTGGGCGGTCAGCAGTCCCGCGCAGCGGCCGTCGTCCTCGCGGACCAGGAGGTGGTCCGCCCCGGAGCTCTGCAGGATGTCCATCGCCGTGTCGACCATGATGTCGTCGCTGATCTGCAGCTCGGGGTGTTTCATGAGGTCGCCGACCGTGGCGGTGGCCGCGGGGCGTTCGAGGGTGATGATCATGGGCGGACTCCTTCATGGGGCTTCGCCGGCACCGACGGTGGTCGGCCAGGGCGCTGGCAGTGGGGCGGCTGAGCGTGGTGTCCGAAGCCGGCTGCAGCGCCGGCGTGTTCCGCACGGCGAGCCGGACGGGCCAGGACCGCCCTCGCGGTCCGGGCCCGTGCGTCTCTAGGCGGCGAGGGCGATCCGCCGGGGTGCCCGGCGGCCGGAGGAGCCCTGGCCCTCGCGGCCGGAAGTGGCGCGACCCTCACTCGAGGAACCTGTGTAGGCGCGACGGCTGCGGCGGCCGCGACTCGTGGACTTGCTGCGGCCGGGGCGTTCGACGACGGGAGCGGCGATCACGGTGGGGATGCCGGTGGGCACCCGGGCGCCGGTGATCCGAGCCAGGTCCTCGTCGCCCGCGCTCACGCGGGTGGTCACGGGGGTGATGGCGGCCGTGGTCATCATGCGGGCCATCTCGCGGCGCTGGTTCGGCAGAACGAGGGTGACGACGGTGCCGGACTCGCCGGCCCGGGCGGTGCGTCCGCCCCGGTGGAGGTAGTCCTTGTGGTCGGCGGGCGGGTCCAGGTTGACGACCAGGTCGAGGCCGTCGACGTGGATGCCCCGGGCCGCGACGTTGGTCGCGATCAGCGCGGTCACCTGCCCGGTGCGGAACTGCTCCAGGGTGCGGGTGCGCTGGGGCTGAGTCTTGCCGCCGTGCAGTGCCGCGGCCTTCACCCCGTTGGCGAGCAGGTCCGTCACCAGGCGGTCCGCGGCGTGCCTGGTGTCGGTGAACATGATCACGCCGCCGTCGCGGGAGGCGATGTGGGCGATCGTGGCGTTCTTGTCGGAGTTCTGCACGTGCAGCACGTGGTGCTCCATGGTGCTGACCGCGCCCGCGGACGGGTCCACCGAGTGGGTGACCGGGTCATTGAGGAAGCGCCGCACCAGGCGGTCGACGTTGCGGTCCAGCGTGGCGGAGAAGAGCATCGTCTGGCCGCCTTCCCGGACCTGGTCGAGGAGTTCGGTGACCTGCGGCAGGAAGCCCAGGTCGGCCATCTGGTCGGCCTCGTCGAGCACCGTGATGCCCACCCCGTCCAGCTGGCAGTCGCCGCGCTGGATCAGGTCCTTCAGCCGGCCCGGGGTGGCCACCACGACCTCCGCGCCCCGGTTCAGCGCCTGCGCCTGCCGGCTGATCGACATCCCGCCCACGACGGCTGCCATCCGCAGCCGTACCGCGTGGGCGAACGGCGTCAGCGCGTCGGTGACCTGCTGCGCGAGTTCGCGGGTGGGGACCAGCACCAGCGCCAGCGGGCGGCGCGGCTCGGCCTTCTGCCCGGCGGTGCGGGCCAGCACGGCGAGGCCGAACGCGATGGTCTTGCCGGAGCCGGTCCGCCCCCGCCCGAGGACGTCGCGGCCCGCCAGCGAGTTCGGCAGCGTCGCGGCCTGGATCGGGAACGGAGCGGTGACGCCCTGACGGCCCAGGACCGACAGCAGCGCCTTCGGCATGTCGAGTTCGTCGAAGGACTCGACAGCGGGCAGCGCCGGGGTGGTGCTCACCGGCATCGCGAACTCGCCCTGCGCGGCGGAGCCCTGACGAGCGCTTCGGCCGCCGGAGGGCCGGTCGCCGTAGAAGGAGCTGCCACCGGACCGGGACCGGGAGCCGCTGCCACCCCCGGAGCGGGAAGAGGCCGAGGAGCGGGAGTTGGTGTTCTGGTACGAGGAGCGACTGGAGCGGTTCATGGGAAACCTTCCTTGGTCGGCACGTCGCGAGGCGGCTCCGCAGCGCGGGGCGCCGGCAGGAGACCGTGAGGGAACGGCCGAAAGGGTGGAGAGCGGGGCGTGGACGGTGAAACCGTGCGGCACGTCACCTCAGGTCGGCGCTCACCGGCAGGGCGGGAGCGAAGATCCTCGAACCGTGGGATGTCACGGCAGGGCGCCGACCCGGACGCGGCGCTGTGCGTCTCGCGTGGGGATGGCCGCCGGTGGCGGAGCCATGGGGCCTGAACGGCCAGGTTGGGGCGCGTTGGTGCAATGCCGAGGGGCCCGCACCGGGCATGTACGCGGTGCGGGCCCCTCGCTGCTAGGCGGGTGCCGTGGCAGGAACTACAGCGGACGAATGTTCTCGGCCTGCGGGCCCTTCTGGCCCTGCGTGACGTCGAACTCGACCTTCTGGCCCTCGAGCAGCTCACGGAAGCCGTTGGCGTTGATGTTCGAGTAGTGGGCGAAGACGTCAGCGCCGCCACCGTCCTGCTCGATGAAGCCGAAGCCCTTTTCCGCGTTGAACCACTTCACAGTGCCATTAGCCATAAAAAATTCTCCTTCAAGGGGCTGTCCGAAACACACACAGTGCGTGCTCCGAGTCGCCGCGATGAGCACCCACCCGGAAAAGAGCCGGGAAACAAAAAGGCGCCTGCGATACATCAGCAGGCGCACACAAAGTTCATGGGAACCACTACTGCAACTGAGACGACTCTAGCAGGTCCAGACCCGCCGCGGGCAGATATTTCGTCCCCGGCTCTGCGGAACCCCACTGCCCGGGCCCCGGCCGCGAGGCGACGGCGACGCCAACTCCGCTGGGCAGAAGCCTGTTTCGGGTGCGCTTGGCAGCCCCTTCCGTGCCGACCGCCGAGCGCCGGTCCGTCCTGCGGCAGACCCGCCGAAGCCACGCATCACGCCCACCGGCACTGTCAGAGATCACTATGGACGGCTCGGGTGAAACTCCTGACGCAGGCCCGAAATCGTATGCACCGGAAAGGCCCGATCGTGCGATTTTCGGCGCATACTGGGGGAATGACAAAATCTTTCGCGGTCCGCCGTGTCCTCCCCACCAGCCCCTTCAAGGCACGGCCCGAAGCACCACGGAAGCACTTCGCCGTCGGCGACCGCGTCACCCATGACCAGTACGGTCTCGGCCGGGCCATTGGGGTCGAGGGAGACAGCGACATCGCGGTGCTCGTCGACTTCGGATCACGGCAGGAGCGGATCACCCAGCCCTACGCCGCGATGTTCAAACTCTGACCCGACCGAGGCGCGCAGTTCTCGGCAGCCCGGCGTGCGTCGCGCCGCCCGAGGCAGTGATCCTCCCGCAGACCCCTGGGCCGCCGCGCCGGTGCGCGGTTCGGCGACGGGCGCTCCCGGTCGAGCCGAACCGGGCACCGTCGTTGCGGTGACCGCCGGACCCTCCGCTGGGGTGTTGTTCCGTGCCCTGTGCCCCGACGATCGGGCGTGTGGCTGCCCGGGTGCGGAGTCGGGGTGCTTGAGGCCGTACCAGATGACGCCCGTCCGCCGCCGGGCGGTCGGCGGTGAGCGAGTGCTCACCGCGGACCGGGGGTGCGGACGGGCCGGCACCGGTCAGGTGTCGGCGGCGGTGTGCGGAGTGTGGCCGGCGCGGCGGAGTTGTTCGTTGATGCGCAGTGCTTCTTCGAGTTGGTCCTCGAGGATGATGATGCGACAGGCGGCGTCGATGGCGGTGCCCTGGTCGACGAGGTCGCGGGCACGCATAGCAATCCGCAGCTGGTACCGGGAGAAGCGGCGGTGTCCGCCCTCCGAGCGTAGCGGTGTGATGAGGCCCTGATCACCGAGAGAGCGTAGGAAGCCGGCGGTGGTGCCGGTCATCTCGGCGGCGCGGCCCATCGTGTAGGCGGGGTAGTCGTCATCGTCGAAGTTGCTGACGGCGTCGGGGGTGTGGGGCCGGTTGCTGGTCGTGGTCACTGCACCTCTTCATATCTGGGTTCGGGAACGCGTCGAGGGGCCCCGGCGCCATTGCGGCTCCGGGGCCCCGAAGGGGAACTTCACCATCTACCGGCCCTGGGCCGGTCCTTGTTTCCGCAGTCCTCGGGGGGAGGAGGATTGCGGGGATCGCGTATGCGTGACCGGAAACCACCGTCCTTCGTGCTGTGAGGGGTCTGCGGTGTCCGCCCGGACAAGAACTGCTCATCTCACGGGCCGGGCGATCCTGATGGCGCTAGCGCCCTCCGTTCTTCCTCTGCGTCAACTGACATCCTGCGAACTGCTGGTGTTGCGTACTGCGGTACATCTGTACTGCTGTGGTGGCCGTACGGCTCACCGTCCGGTGCGGCAGCCTGGCCCGTCGCCCGTCCTGCTCGGCTTGGAACCCCACTGCCCGGACTTCCCAGCACGCGCGCCCGCAGTCAGACGCCTTTGCTGAGACCTTGCGTACTTCAACCACTGGTGACTGCGAGTCGACTGCACCTGAACTCACTGCGGTACCGCTGGTCGGCGGCCCCTGATCACTGCAGGCCACCCGCACGGCCGCCAGTCCCGTCGCCGTCCTGCGTCTGCTCTGGCTTCGAGGCTCCGCTGCCGTGCTGTGTTCTTGCGTCACTGCTTCACGCCCGCCTCGGCCGGCGCGTCCTGCTCACTGCGGTACCGCTGGTCGGTGGCCCCTGATCACTGCGGGCCACCCGGCACGGTCACCGGTCCCGTCGCCGTCCTGCACAAGCCCTGGCTTCAGAACCCCACAACCGCGCCGACCTGCGCACTGTCGGTGCTGCTCCCGCCAGTTCGTGTCTGGCGGGCCGTGCTGACTGCTGGTTACGGGAGAAACACTAACCGCGCCCCCCACCAATGTCTACTCCGGCCAGCATAGATTTTTCGGTGTTCGAAGGGAAGGTAGTCTTCGCCCTCGCGTGCGGGCCCGGAGCACACCACGCGCAACCGGGGACAACGAACGGAAAGGTGAGCGATGGAAGGAACCCAGGACAGGTCGGCAGCACGCACGCCCGTCCCCCATACGAGGGAGTCCCTGCTGGCCTCCCTCGCCGAAGCCGTCCACGACCACGACGAACGCACCCTGCGCCGACTGCTCGCCCGCCTGGCCGAACAGATCACCTTCGCCGACCTGCCCAGCCTGCGCAGCGCACTCCAAGCACGGCACAACCGCGGCAGCCGACCGGCACCATGAACAAGCAGCGTTGTGCCGCGGGTGACCCGCTCCACGGTGATGGTGAAAGCGTCGGCGACCTTGTGGTCGAACGTCCCGCTGTGCGCTCCTGGTGGACCTCGGCGAGCCGCGCCTTCGTCTGCTCCGAGGTGGTGAACCCAAACTCCCCTGCCTGCCGGCCGGCCGCGTTGCGGTACCTGAACGTGTGCTCGTGCGGACACCGCGGCCACCGACTCTCGGGGGTGTTCGCACGTCGGTTCGGGTGGCCCGGCCCCCGGCGGGTCGGGGGCCGGGCCGGGGATCAGTTCTCCATTCCGATGTAGTGGGCGAGGTACTCGGTGATCTCGGCCGCGTGGGGCGGGAGTTCGGGCAGCTGGGCCGCGAGGGCGCCGCAGGTGGCGGCGGCGAGGGTGGCCGAGCTGGTGGCGGCGGGTCGCACGTACGGTTCGAGGCGCTTGATCAGTTCGTACTTGCTGTCGGCGTTCTCCGTGCGCATGGCCCGCTCCAGCGGCGGCGCTCCGGGCGGCGGGACGGGCGCGAGGACCCGGCTGATGCAGGCGACCCGGTGCAGGACCCGCCAGCACGGGGGCTTGGCGGAGCTCTGGCGGGTCCGGCGCAGCGAGGCCGCGTCGGGGGCGTTGCTGCCCGACAGCCAGATCGTGTCGACCACCTTGTGGTCCGGGCGCCCATCCTGCCCGGCAGCAGGACCGGCCTCCCCTCGGCGTCGTAGAGCGGCTTGCCGTGGCCGTCGCGGCGTTGCAGGTCGTTCAAGGGCGCGCACTGGACGTCGAGGCCGAAGCTGCGGGACGCCTCCTTGCTCTGGTGCTGACTGCGGGTCTGGCGGGCGGACAGGCTGTGCACCACCTGGTCGGCCTCGGCGAACTCCACCGAGGAGGCGCCGGGGGAGCCGTCGGGCTGGTCGGTGACCTGATTGGTCGTCAGGTGGCCGAACTCCGATGGCGGGTCGGGCGGAAGCGCTTCCACCTCCGCCCACACAGGCGATGGGAGCGGTAGTTGACGCCGCGTTCGATCCAGCCCGGAACGGTTCGGCGGTGCAAGGGGAGGCATGACCGAGCGCGACGACTTCCTGCTGTGGGTCACCACCGTGCTGCGCGACGCGGAGGTGGCCCTGCACAACGGTGATGCGGGTCACCGGCGGGCCCTCTGGTCGACGGCGGAGCCGGTGAGCGTGCTGGGGGCGTGGTGCAACGCCGCCGGCCGGACCGAGGTCGACGCGCTCTTCACCGCACTCGGAGAGGACTTCTCGGCGTGCACCTCCTACCGCTTCGAGCTGCACACCGCCGACGCGGTGGCGATATGGTCTACACCGCCGGGCTCGAACACATCTCCGCGTCCGTCGACGGAGAATCCGGTGGGGGATGGTTCATCGGATGCCTTTCGACGGGAGTTCCGAAGAACTGTGGCGGCGGTCAGGCGGAGGCGGCCGAGGCGGCGAGTGCGAACCGGTCGGCGGGGCGCGGCAGGCCGTAGTGCTCGCGCAGGGTCGTGCCCCGGTACTCGGTGCGGAACAGGCCGCGCTCGCGCAGGATCGGCAGGACCTCGGCGACGAACACCTCCAGTCCGGAGGGCAGCACCGCGGGCATGACGTTGAAGCCGTCGGCCGCGCCGTTCTCGAACCAGTGCTGGATGGTGTCGGCCACCTGGACGGGCGTGCCGGTGAAGGTGCGGTGGCCGCGGCCGCCGCCGAGCCGCCCGATCAGCTGTCGTACCGTCAGGTGCTCGCGGCGGGCCAGCTCCACGATCAGGGTGTAGCGGCTCTTGGCCCCCTCGACCTCGTCCTCGGTGGGCAGGTCGGCGGGGAGCTGCTCGTCGAAGCGCAGACGCTCGGGTTCCACCTTGAGGACGGTGGCCAGCTGCTCGCGGGCGTACTCGGGCTTGATCAGCCGGTCGAGTTCGGCTTCGAGCTCGCGGGCCTCGGCCTCGGTGGCGCCGATGACGGGGACGATGCCGGGCAGGATCTTGAGGTGCTCGGGGTCGCGTCCGGCGGCGGCCGCACGGCGCTTGACGTCGGCGTAGAAGGCCTGGCCCTCGGCGAGGGTGGGCTGCGCGGTGAACACGGCCTCGGCCCAGCGGGCGGCGAACTCCTTGCCGTCCTCCGAGGATCCGGCCTGTACGAGCAGCGGGTGGCCCTGTGGGGAGCGCCGGACGTTCAGCGCGCCCTCGACGCTGAAGAAGCGGCCGCGGTGGTCGACCGGGCGGACCAGCTCGGGGTGGGCGTGGACGCCGGCGTCCTTGTCGGCGACCAGCGCCTCGTCGGCCCAGCTGTCCCAGAGTTTGGTGGACACCTCGAGGAACTCCGCGGCCCGCTCATAGCGGGTGCGGTGCAGCGGCTGGCCTTCCAGTCCGAAGTTGCGGGCCGCGGCGTCACCGGCGGTGGTGACGATGTTCCACCCGGCGCGGCCGTGCGAGAGGTGGTCGAGCGAGGCGAACCGGCGGGCCAGGTTGTACGGCTCGTTGTAGCTGGTCGAGGCGGTGGCGATGAGTCCGATCCGGGTGGTTCCGGCGGCGAGGGCGGCCAGCAGCACGGTCGGCTCCAGCTTGCCGGAGGGGCGGCGGCTGGGATCGCCCCACAGCGCGGGGCTGTCGGCGAGGAACACCGAGTCGAACTTGGCGTCCTCGGCGATCCGGGTCAGCCGCTGGTGGAAGGCCAGGTCCAGGTCGGCGCCCGGGTCGGACTCGGGCAGCCGCCAGGACGCCTCGTGGTGGCCGGTGTCGTGGATGAACAGGTTGAAGTGGAGCTGCTTGCTCATGGGTGGTCCTTCGGAGGGGGGTGTCAGGGGGTGGTGAGCGAGCGGAAACTGCTCGCGTGGAAGACCAGCGGGTCCACGGCGGGTTCGGCGTGCAGGTCGAGGACGCGGAGCAGCACGATGTCGTGGTCCCCGGCGGGGATCTCGCGCTCGACCGCGCACTCGAACCAGGCGCTCGCGCCGTCGAGCAGCACGGCGCCGTCCGCGGTCGCGCGCCAGCCGGCGCCGGTGAACCGCCCGTCGGCGGGGCCCGCGAGCTGCCGGCACAGCGGCCCGTGGTCCGTGCCGAGCACGCTGATGCCGAGCCGCCCGGCGCGGCGCAGCGCCGGCCAGGTCCCGGAGGTGTGCGCCATGCACAGCGAGACCAGGGCGGGGGTGAGCGACACCGGGGTGAAGGAGCTGGCCGCCAGGCCGAGCGGCTGTCCGTCGACCAGGGCGGCGACCGCCGTGACGCCGGTGGGGAAGGCGCCGTACCCGGCGCGCAGGGCCCTGCTGTCGGTGGCGACCGCGGTCATGCCGGAACCTTCGTGGACAGCAGGGGCGGGAGGGCGGGGGTGTTCCGGAGCTGTTCGCCCATCTCAGTCCTCCCTCCCGGGCCCGGCCGACGCCGCCGAGCCGGCGGTGACGGGCTCGCCGTCGGGCCGCACGCCGAGGGCGGCCAGCAACCGCTCGCGGTACTCGCCCAGCAGCGGGTCGCGGTAGGAGCGCGGATGCGGCAGGTCGATCCTCAGGTCGACGGAGATCCGGCCCCGGTCCAGGACGAGCACCCGGTCGGCGAGCGCAGCCGCCTCGTCCACGTCGTGCGTGACCAGCAGCACGGACGGGTGGTGCCGCTGCCACAGCTCGCGCAGCAGGGCGTGCATGCGGATCCGGGTGAGCGCGTCGAGTGCTCCGAACGGCTCGTCGGCGAGCAGGAGTTCGGGCTCGCGGACCAGCGAGCGGGCGAGCGCGGCCCGCTGCTGCTCGCCTCCGGAGAGCTGTCCCGGCCAGGCCCGTTCACGGCCCGCCAGGCCGACCTCGGCGAGCGCCGCCCGGCCGCGTTCGGAGGCGTCGCGGCCGTCGCCGTCCCGCCTGCCGATGCCCAGCAGCACGTTGTCCAGCACCCGCCGCCAGGGCAGCAGCCGGGAGTCCTGGAAGGCCACCGAGACCCGTTCCGGTGTGGAGAGTTCACCGCTGCCGGCGGTGCCGCGGTCCAGTCCGGCCATGGCCCGCAGCAGGGTGCTCTTGCCGGAGCCGGAGTGGCCGAGCAGCGCGACGAACTGCCCCGCCGGAATCTCCAGGTCGATGCCGTCGAGCACGGTGCGCGGCCCGAACGAGCGGGTGAGGCCGGCGAGTCGGACGGCGGGCCGGGTCAGTTGCCCAGCGAGCTGCGCCATGCCAGGACCCTCCTTTCCAGGAGACGGACGGCGGAGTCGGAGGTGAATCCGAAGACCCCGTAGATGAGCAGTCCGAGGACGATGACCTGGGTCTGGCCGTAGTTCTGCGCCTGGAACATCATGTAGCCGAGTCCGTTGGTGGCGTTGATCTGCTCCAGGACCACCAGGGACAGCCAGGAGCCCGTGACGGCCAGGCGCAGTCCGACGAAGAAGCCGGGCAGCGCGCCGGGGATCACGACCTGGCGGATGAACCGCCAGCGGCCCAGGCGCAGCACCTCGGCGAGTTCGACGTAGCGGGCGTCGATGCCGGCCAGGGCGGCGTGCAGGTTGAGGTACACCGGGATGTAGACGACGATCGCGATGATGACGACCTTGAACGTCTCGCCGATGCCCAGCCACAGGATGAACAGCGGGATCAGGCCCAGCGTCGGCACGGCGC
This sequence comes from Streptomyces sp. TLI_171, assembly GCF_003610255.1. Taxonomy (GTDB): domain Bacteria; phylum Actinomycetota; class Actinomycetes; order Streptomycetales; family Streptomycetaceae; genus Kitasatospora. Next base: position 501,429 of record NZ_RAPS01000001.1, read on the forward strand.
GGTTGACCTGCACCGTGCCGTCGATCAGCGCGTCGCCGATCCGGCTCAGCCCGGCGGTCAGCGCCAGCAGCACGCCTGCGGCGAGGCCGATCGCGAAGCCCTGCGCGGCGCGCCACAGCGAGGTGCCCAGGTCGGTGCGGAGCGTCCCCTCGGCCCAGAGTCGGGCCCCGGTGTCCAGGACCGACCAGGGCGCGGGCAGGATCCGCGGGTCCAGCAGGCCGGCCGCGCTGGCCGTCGCCCACGCCGCGAGCAGGACCAGCGGGCCGAGCAGCCGGGCGTAGGGGCGGCGCGGGCCCGGGCCGAGCCGGCGGACCCGGGGGCGGGCGGCGACGGGCGTCCGCGGCGCGGCGGTCGACGCCCGCGCGCCGGAGGCGGGCTCGGCGGGTTCGGGCACGGCTGGGGCGAAGGGCCGTTCGGGGACGGTCGCCACGGCTGTGGAGGTGTGGTCGGCCATGGTCAGCTCCGGTACTCGGCGGGAACGGCGGCCGCCGCGAGGTGCTCGAAGCGGCGGTCGAACAGGGTGTCGGCCTGGAAGGACTTCACGAAGCCGCCCTCGGCCAGCAGGTCGACGGTCTGCTGCTCCCAGGCGATCGCCTCGTCCCAACTCGGCGGCAGCAGCGGCTTGTTGCTCAGCTGGGTGACCTGGTGGGCCTGCTCGGCGCTGATCTTCTGGCTCTTGACGTAGAACTCCTGCTCCCAGACCGCGGGGTTCTCGTAGACCCAGACCAGGCCCTTGGCCCAGATCGGGACGAAGGCGGCGATCGCCGCGGCCCGGGCCGGGTCGGCGAGCACGCCGGCCGGCGCCCACAGCAGGTTGAGCAGGTCCACGACGTCGGTGGTGACGGTGTGCGCGCCGTCCGCGCCGTACTGGTTGAGGTAGGCCGGGGCCTGCGAGATGGCCAGCGGGGCGACGTCCACCTGCCCGGCGGCCAGGGCGGTCAGGAACTGGTTGCTGGTCAGCGGCACCAGCTGAACGTCCTTGTCCTTCAGACCTGCCGCGCGCAGCGCCCGCAGCAGCACCACGCCCTGCGCCTGGCCCTGGGAGAACGCCAGTTTCCTGCCCGCGAACTGCGCCACCGACCGGATGTCGCTGTGCGGCCTGGTCGCGAACAGGTAGGACGGCTTGCGGGTCAGGTTGATGCCGACGATCCGCGCGTCGTAGCCCTGGAAGTGCGCCTGGATCGGCGGGATGCCGGCGTTGTTGGCGAGGTCGAGGGAGTTGGCGCGGAAGGCGTTGATGACGTCCGGCCCGGCGCCGATGTTCGGCCAGGAGGAGACGGTGAAGGGGATCTTCCCGATCAGTCCGGAGAGCTGGAGTTGGAGCTGCTGGGCACCGAGGGCGGAGGCGACGCGCAGGCTGGTGCCGGGCGGCACCTCGGTCGGCAGCGCCGCGCCGGCCGCCAGCTCGGGGCCGCTCGCGGCGGCGCTCGCGCAGGCGCCGAGGCCGAGCGCGGCACCGGTGCCGAGCAGGGTCCGGAGGAACATTCTCCGGTTCGGGCCGGAAAGGCCCTGGTACGGGGACACGGGGGTGCGGTTCCTTTCGCTGGGACGGTGTCAGGTCGGCCGGGCGGGTCGGGTCCGGCCCGCGTGGTGGGGTGCGTCAGGAGGCGACGGCGACCCGGTGGTCGGCGGTGAAGGGGCGTCCGGCGAGGAGCTCGGACTCCTTGCCGTCCGGTCCGACGGGGACCTCGCCGATCAGGGTGACCCGGTGCAACCGCCGTTCGACGTCCAGGTGTTCGAGGTCACGAGGGGCCAGGTGGGCGGTGGCGCGGTTGTCCCAGAAGGCGACGTGGCCGGCCTCCCACCGCAGGCGCACCGTGTACTCGGGCCGGGTGATCTCGGCGTAGAGCAGGTCGAGGATGCGCCGGCTCTCGACGGCGGTGACGTCGGCGATGCGGTTGGTGAAGACGGGGTTGACGAACAGTGCGCGCTCCCCGGTCTCCGGGTGCACCCGCACCACGGGGTGGACGGCCACCAGCAGGTTGTCGTTGATCCGGCGGGCGTACTCGCCGTCGCCCTCCACCGGCCGGCTCCCGCCGTAGCGGTGCTCGGCGCGCAGGGTGTCCACGAAAGCGCGGACCGGCGCCGACAGGCCCTGGTAGGCGGCGACCAGGTTGGTCCACTGGGTGTCGCCGCCGACCGCCGGCACGGTCTCGGCCCGCAGGATCGAACCGGCGGGCGGGTTGACGGCCGCGGTGACGTCGGTGTGCCAGCCGTCGACGTAGCTGTACTGGCGGTACTCCTCGCGGAAGTTCTTGCCGTACCGCTCCTCGAAGCGGCGCGGGTCGATGGTGAAGATCTCCGGGTGGTCCGCCGGCGGGGCGTCGTCGTGCGGGTGGGCGTAGGTGAGCTCGCCGAACTGGCGGGCGAAGGCGATCTGGGCGGCGTGGTCCAGGGTCTGGCCGCGGAAGAAGACGACCTTGTGGCGGTGGAGGGCCTGCTTGATCGCCTCCACGGCCTCGGCGGACAGCGGGCGGGCGAGGTCGACGCCGTCGATGTCGGCGCCGATGTGGCCGGCGACGGGACGGACGCTGGGCGTGGTCATCGCAGCGGTTCCTTTCGTGGGACGGACGGAGGAGGACCCGGTCGGCGACCGGGATCCGGGCATGGCGGGGCCGTGACGCGGCGCCCTCGGAGCAGATCGGTGCGACGCCGTGGCGGGCCCGTCAGCCGGCCGTGCCGGGACAGGCGGCGTCCCCGCGTCGGGGCAGGTGATCACGGAACGTGGAGAGCCGCCCCCCGTGCTACGGCGAAGCGGGCGCAAGCAGCCGCGCGAACATCGGTGCCGCACGGCGCATGTGACGGAGCGTCAGCCGATCCGACAGCGCAGGCCGGCGAAGTGGTGCGCGCGGAAGGCATTCACGGGGAGCCGCTGTGCGGCTGCCCGGATCGTGGCCTTGTGCTGCGCGTCCATGGCAGCAGTCTGCTGCCCGGACGGCCGGGCGGACAATGGTTTCCGGCGGCGTGGAAGAAACTCCGAAGCCTGTCCCTGACGGTGCGTCACCGGGCGCTCCCGACCGTGTGCAGTCCCGACGGGTCCTGGTAGACCGCCGCCAGGACCGGCACGGCGGCGGCCACCGCGAGGGTGTCAGGACCGAAGGAACCCGCCCGCACCAGGTTGTCGGCCCGACCGAGCTCACGGCTCAGCTCGGGCAGCAGGTGCGGAAGTTGCAGGGTGGCGGCCTCGGTCAGCACCACCGCGTGCGGACTGATCACCTCCAGCATCGGGCGCACCGCCCTGGCGACCATCCGCAGCCGGGAGCGGCACAGCTCCACGGCGCGCTCGTCGCCCTCGTGCGCGGCCCGGACCAGCAGTTGCACGTCCGCCCGCGGCACCACGCCCTCCGCCACCGCGGTCGCCGCCAGGACCCGGTCCGAGACGGTGGCCTGGAGGCAGCCGGTGCGGCCGCACGGGCACGGCCGGCTCGATCCGGGAACGGGGAGGTGCGCGATTCCGCCGGTACCGTGCCGGCGGCCCTGGAGCAGGACCCCGCCGGTGGCGATCGCCGCGTCTACGGCGTTGCCCACGAACAGGTGGACCAGCACCTCCGCGCCGACCCGCCCGAACAGCATCTCCGCGTGCGCGAGCGCCCGGGCGTGCCCTTCCACGTGCACCGGCAGCCGGACCGCCCGCCGCAACGCGTCCCGCACCGGGACGTCACGCCAGCCGAGCGCAGCGTTCTCCACCAGCACCCCAGCCTCCGGGTCCACCCAGCCACCGGTGACCACGCCCAACCCGAGCACCGAACGCCCCGCGGCGTGCCGGGACAGGAAGGCCGGGAGCCGGGCGGCGACCTCCCCGAGGACCTCGCCCGGGCGGTCCGCCCGCGGCAGGTGCGCGGACGCGACGACCCGTCCGCGCAGGTCCGTGAGCGAGAAGGTGAGGTGCGGCACGGCGATGTGCACGCCCGCCGCGAGGTGGTGCGAGCTGTCGATGTCCAGCGGAATGCTGGGGCGCCCCGGACGGGGCGGCTGCGCGGACTCCGGCGGCTGCCAGAGCAGCCCCATGCCGATCAGGTCGGCGGTGTGGCGCGACACGGCGGCCGCGCTCAGCCCGGTCGCGCGGACGATCGCGGTCCGGGCGACCGGCCCCCGGTCCAGGACGGCCCGCAGCACGGCGGCGGCATGGTCGGGGCGGTCGGCGACGGGCTGGGGGCCGGGCCTGGCAACGAGCGCTGGCAGCATGGGTGCTCCTCCGTCCGGAGTCGGCCACGCGGCGGCGGGGCAGCCCGGACGACCAGGGGCTACCCGCTGCCGGGACAGTTCGACGACGTCATGCGCCGAATGCTCGCAAGCCGGACCGGACAATTCAATGGACCACCGTTACGACGGCATGGCGCTTTCACGGCCTTCCGGCGCCGGGCCGGTCGCGCGCCGGTTGCTCCGGTCGATCTCCGGCATGTGCTCCTCGGCCCAGGCCCGAAGGGCGGAGAGCGGCCCTTCGAGGGACAGGCCGAGCGCCGTGAGCCGGTAGTGGACGGCGGGGGGCACGGTGGGTTCCACCCGGCGTGCGACCAGGCCGTCCCGGGCCAGGCTCTGCAGGGTGACGGACAGCATCTTCTGCGAGATGCCGGGGATCCGGCGCCGCAGTTCCGCGAAACGCAGCTCGTCCGGCGCCTGCTCGGCCAGCACCTTGACCGTCATCGACGTCCACTTGGTGCCGATGCGGTCGAGCAGTCGGCGGGTCGGGCAGAGCGGATCCAGCAGATCGCCCCGCTCACCGGGCCTCGACGTAGTCACTCGGAGCTCACCACCTGAAGGAAGAGTGCCGTCTTGGAGCAGCCAGGGTAGTTCCCTAGCGTGTGGTGGTCACCATTCCTCACCACGTCCGGAGCCTTCAGTGCCCGAGTTGCAACGCGTCCCCGCCAACGGCGTCGAACTGAACGTCGCCCTCGCCGGATCGGGACCCGCCGTCCTGCTGCTGCACGGCTTCCCGCACACCTGGGAGCTGTGGACGGACGTCATCGCCGACCTGTCCGCGCACTACCGCGTCATCGCGCCGGACCTGCGCGGTTTCGGCGCGAGCAGCCCGGCCGCCTCCGGGTACGACGCCGGAACCCTGGCCGAGGACGCCGCGGCGCTGCTCACCGCGCTCGGCGTGTCCTCGGCCGTGGTGGTGGGCATCGACGCGGGCACCGCGCCCGCCTTCCTCCTCGCGCTGCGCCGCCCCGGCCTCGTCCGGCGCCTGGTCGTCATGGAGTCCCTCCTCGGCAGGCTGCCGGGCGCCGAGGACTTCCTCGCCGGCGGGCCGCCGTGGTGGTTCGGCTTCCACTCCGCCGCCCCCGGCCTCGCCGAAACCGTCCTGGAGGGCCACGAGGCCGCCTACGTCGACTGGTTCCTGAACACCGGAACCCTCGGCGAGGGCGTGCGGCCCGCCCTCCGGGACGCCTTCGTCCACGCGTACACCGGCCGCTCGGCGCTGAGCCGCGCGTTCTCCTACTACCGCGCACTGCCCCGGAGCGCGGAACAGATCGAGCGGGCGGTCGCCACCGCCCGCCTGACCGTGCCGACGCTGGCGCTGGGCGCCCGGCCCGTCGGTACCGCCCTGGAACGCCAACTCCGCCCGATCACCGACGACCTCACCGCGCACGTCATCGAGGACTGCGGCCACATCATCCCGCTGCACCGCCCGCACGCCCTGCTCACGCTGCTGCGGCCGTTCCTCGCCGCCGGTGCGGGCGACAACACCACGTGATCGCCGCCGCGGGATCGGCCCACCCGGGCAGCCGAACCGCGGCTGCTATCCTTCCCGCAGCCGTGCGAGAGATCGAGGAGGTGGTACCCGTGAACGCAGTTTCGACGTGGGTGCTCCCCTCCGGGGTCACGGTCGGGCGATAGGTCGTCCGGGAGCGCCGTTCTGTGCACTCCCGAAAGGCCCGACCATGCATGTCAGTTCCGAACAGCGTCTCGACGGCGACGTCCGCGAGCGCGCGTTCACCCTCGACGGGATCCCCGGCTTCCTGTGGACGCCCGCGGCGGCGTCGCCCTCCGCTCCGGTGCCGTTGATCCTGCTCGGCCACCCCAACCTCGGCCTCGACCGGATGTACCCCCGGCTGGTGGGCCGGGCCCTGCACGCCGCCGCGGACGGGTTCGCCACGGCCACCATCGAACTCCCCGGCAGCGGCGCCCGGCCCCGCCTGCCCGCCCTCGACCGGGCCCGCGCCGAGCTGCGCCGGGTGATGCAAGCCGGCGAGCCGGTCACCGACGACATCATCGACGCCGTCGTCCTGCCGTTGGTGGAGCAGGCCGTCCCGGAGTGGCGGTCCGCCCTGGACGCCGTCCTCGCGCTGCCCGAGATCGGCGGCAAGGTCGGGTACTCCGGCGGCGTCATCGCCATCGGCGTACGCCTTGCGCTCGTCGAACCGCGCATCGCGGCCGCCGGCCTCTTCGCCGGCAGTTTCGTGCCCCGCGTGACCGTCGAGGAGGCCCGCCGGGTCACCGTTCCGCTGCACGTCCTGCTGCAGTGGGACGACGAGGGGAACGACCGGCAGGCGGCCCTGGACCTGTTCGACGCCTTCGGCTCCGAGGAGAAGTCCCTGCACGCCAACATGGGCGGCCACACCGGCGTCCCGGCGTACGCGGGCGACGCGGCGGCCCGGTTCTTCACCCGGCACCTGAAGTGACGCCGGACTGCGAGGCCGCCGGCAGCCGGTGAGCCGTGTCGGGCACAGGGGGCGGTGAGCCCCTGTGCCCGACAGATGTCCACCCGAGCGCACTGCCGGTGGCTGCGGCCGGTCCGCACTCGCTGTCTCCGGAGCCGTGTGCAGGCACCACGGCGAACCCCGACATCTTCCGCGTAGGCCCCGCGCGCTCGGGGCACCCGCAACACTGCGGGGGGCGACAGGAAGGCGAGGCACCGGAGCGATGACAGTCGACACGATCACGTCCAGGCTGCTGGCCGAACACGGCCGCACGTACGCCGAGGAGGCCGGGATCACGCTGCGGGACAAGCCGTCGCCGCTGTACCGGCTGCTGGTCCTCACGGTGCTCTGCTCGATCCGGATCAAGGCCGACACGGCCACCGCCGCCGCGCGGGAACTGTTCCGGGCCGGCCTGCGGACACCGCGGGCGATGGCCGACTCCGACTGGCAGGACCGGGTGGACGCGCTGGGCCGCGCCCACTACGTGCGCTACGACGAGAGCACCGCCACCGCCCTCGGCGACGGGGCGCAGCTGGTGCTCGACCGCTGGCACGGCGACCTCCGCCGGCTGCGGGACGAGGCCCGCGGGGACCCGGACACCCTCCGCGACCTGCTGCGGGAGGTGCCGAGGATCGGCCCGGTCGGCGCGGACATCTTCTGCCGCGAGGCCCAGGCGGTCTGGCCGCAGCTGCGCCCGTTCTTCGACGAGCGGACGTGCCGGACGGCGAAGGACCTGGGCCTGCCGCACACGCCCGACGGCCTCGGCCGGCTGGTGCCTCCGACGGACCACGCGAAGCTGGCCACCGCCCTGGTCCGGGTCAGCCTCTCCAAGGGGGCCGCGAGGGGGCTCCAGGCGGCGTGACGTGCCTGGTGTCACCGGTCCACGCCGCCCATCACCGGGTCGATGCTCGCCACCGCGACGACGACGTCCGCGACCTGCCCGCCCTCGCACATGGCGGCCATCGTCTGCAGGTTGGTGAAGCTCGGGTCGCGGAAGTGCGCCCGGTACGGCCGGGTGCCTCCGTCGGAGACGAGGTGCACTCCCAACTCGCCCCTGGGGGACTCGACCGCCGCATAGGCCTGCCCCACCGGAACGCGGAAGCCCTCCGTCACCAGCTTGAAGTGGTGGATCAGCGCCTCCATGGACTCGCCCATGATCTTCCGGACCTGGTCGAGCGAGTTGCCCAACCCGTCCGGGCCGACCGCCAGTTGGGCGGGCCAGGCGATCTTCTTGTCGCTCACCATCACCGGGCCGGGGGCCAGCCGCTCCAGGCACTGCTCGACGATCCGCAGCGACTGGCGCATCTCCTCCAGGCGGATCAGGAACCGGCCGTAGGCGTCGGAGGTGTCGCTCACCGCGACCTCGAACTCGTAGTTCTCGTACCCGCAGTACGGCTCGGACTTGCGCAGGTCGTGCGGCAGCCCGGTGGCCCGCAGGATCGGGCCGGTGGCGCCGAGCGCCAGGCAGCCGGCCAGGTCCAGGTGGCCGACGTCGACCAGGCGCGCCTTGAAGGCGGGGTTGTCAGTCGCCAGCTTGTCGTACTCCGGCAATCGCGAGCGCAGCAGCGCCACGCCCTCACGGATCAGATCCGGCGCACCCGCGGGCAGGTCCTGCACCAGCCCGCCCGGCCGGACGTAGCCGTGGTTCATCCGCAGGCCCGTGACCAGCTCGAAGATGTCGAGCACCACCTCGCGGTCCCGGAAGCCGTAGACCATCAGCGTGGTCGAGCCGATCTCCATGCCGCCGGCGGCCAGCGCCACCAGGTGCGAGGAGATCCGGTTCAGCTCCATCATCAGCACCCTGATCACGCTCGCCCGCTGCGGGACCTGTTCGGTGATCCCGAGCAGCTTCTCCACCGCCAGGCAGTAGGCGGTCTCGTTGAACAGCGGCATCAGGTAGTCCATCCGCGTCACGAAGGTCGTGCCCTGCACCCAGTTGCGGAACTCCAGGTTCTTCTCGATGCCGGTGTGCAGGTAGCCGATGCCGCAGCGGGCCTCCTTCACCGTCTCGCCGTCGATCTCCAGGATCAGCCGCAGCACGCCGTGGGTGGACGGGTGCTGCGGACCCATGTTGACGATGATCCGCTCGTCGTCCGCGTGGGCGACGGCGTCGATCACGTCGCCCCAGTCCGTGCTGGTGACGGTGAAGACCCGCCCCTCGGTCGTGTCCCGCGCGCCTGCCGACTCGTGCTCGCTCCCGCTCATCAGCCCACCGACCTCCGATCGGATCGCAGGTGGTCTCTCCCGCTGCCCGCCGCGGACGCGATCGGCCACCACGGCCGCAGTCCCGGGCGACCCGTCCTCGCTCCGGCCGCAGCGGCACGACCTGGCGGGTACGACCGGCCCGAGTCCAGCGTCCCGCACATCCGCCACGAACACCCCCCGCGCCGACGCGCCCCGCGAACCGCACCCCCGGGGCGCCGCCCACGAAGCGGATGACGTCGGCCCCGGACGCTCGCGTGAATGGGGCCGCCGGACGGGGGCAGCCGTCCTGACAAGCCGCTGCCGGGCTGTTCCACCGGTGAGTGCCGAGCCACCGACCGGGCGTGATCGGACCGGGCGGGAGGTCGCTGCTCCGCGGTGTCCGGCGGCGGACGCGACAGGTCGGAAGGAGAGAAACGATGGGTACGCCTCCGAACGATCCGGTGCCGCCCAACCCGACACCGGCACCGGGCCCCGGCGGGCCGCAGCCCGGACCCGGACCCGGGCCGCTTCCCGGCCCGGGCGGCCCCGACCCCGTACCGCCGGCTCCCCCGCAGCCCGGGCCCGATCCACAGCCGCAACCGGCGCCCGGACCGGAGCCGGGACCGTATCCCGGCCCGATGCCGGGACCGGGCCCGGTGCCCGAACCGGTCACCTGACCGGCGGGACGGGCTGGGGGACGGCCACCGGTCGTGGACGTCGACCGCCGTGAGCAGGGCTTCGGTCCCGTCCCGCGGGACCGCGGACCACGCAGTCGGCGCGGTCGGCGCGGTGATGGGCGGAACGGTTTCGGGGGCGGACCCGTCGAGCGGGTCCGCCCCCGATGGCACGCCGTCCGCGGCGGGCAGGGACCGTCAGGTGTGGAGGAGGCTGTTGCGGCCGTCGTGGCCGTCGGCCCCGTCCTCGTCGAACCACTGGTCGCCGTGCGCGAGGTAGCGGAAGGCCAGCCGCTGGTCGTGGGGCAGCGCGACCGTGACCGCCCGGCTGCCGTCCTGACGGGCGGTCAGCGGGTGCGCGCCCGGCCGCCAGTCGTTGAAGTCACCCACCACGCTGGCCTCCCCCGCGGGGTGATCCGCGGGGAGGACGAAGGTGACCCGGGTGTGCTTCTTGGTCCTGCTGCGTTCCAGCATCGGGGCTGCTCACTCCTCGGAGGGTTCGGGATGGTCTCTGCTCCCGATGTTCGCCCCGGGGAGCCAGGAACCACTGCCAGGACCGGCCGGCCGGTCCGAGCGGTCACCCGCGCGCAGCAACCCGACGGCCGCGGGAGTCCCGTGACGTCGCCGGCTCGCCACCGGGCCCGGGTCGGGAGCCGGGCCCGGGCCCCCGGCCCGACAAGTCGTCGGTCGACCGGCCGCGCCGGAGGACCTGCGCGGTCACGCCCGCGGCCTCGAACCTCGGCCGGACCGGCGAGCGCTGCGCGGCCGGAGCACAGGACCGGTCACGCGGTGGCGCGACGGGTCGCCCGCTTGGCGGGAGCCGTCTTCCGGCCGACGCCGGGGGCGGTCTTCCTGGCGGTGGCCGTGGTCGCGCGCTTCCGGGCCGGCGCGGTGGCCTTCTGCCCTGCGGCGCCCTTCTTGGCGGTAACCTTCTTGACGGTGGCGGTCTTGGCCGGGGCCGTCTTCGCCGTGGACTTCTTGGCGGTGCTCGGCTTCGCCGCCACGGTGGCGCGGCTGCCCGCGGGCCGCGCCCGTCCGGCGGTGAGGGATCCCTTCGGGGCCTTGGCGACCGACGGCCCGTCCTTCGGCAGCTTCTTCGTGCCCGAGACCAGGTCCTTGAAGCCCTGGCCGGCCCGGAACCGCGGCACGGTCGTCTTCTTCACCCGGACGCGCTCACCCGTCCGCGGATTGCGCGACGTACGCGCCGCCCGCTCCACCGGCTCCAGCGTTCCGAAACCCGTGACCGACACCCGCTCCCCCGCCACCACCGCACGCACCATCACGTCGAGCACGGCGTCGACGGCCTCCTCGGCCGCGACCCTGCTGCCGAGCTTCCCGGCCACCGCTTCCACCAACTGACCCTTGTTCATCACAACTCCGTGTCCACTTGGTTCATGAATCGCTCGATTCGTCCTCACCGTAGGATCAGAATCCGCATCCCGCCTGTCTGCAGGGGCTGTTCGGGCCCCGCTCGACGGATCGGCCGCCGTCGCACGGTCGGGCGCGCGGGCCAGTGGCGCTGCGTCAACTGAGGGGCGGTCAAGACGTTCGGTCCGCCAGGTCGTCGTCACTCCCGTCGAATGTCCCGGGATTTTCGTTATCCGCCGCCCCCGTCCGGATCTCCTGTTTCGAGGGGCAACCGACCGAGGAGACCAGAATGACGGACTACCCGACCGAGGATCCGACGAGCCGCGGTGTGCCGCGCCCGTCCGGGCGGCGGACCGGCGGAGGGGCACACCAGCGGTCCGCGAGCGGTCGGCACCGGGCGAGGTCCGGGTCCGCCGTCAGGCCGGTGTTCGCGGTGGTGGCGGTGGTGGCGACCGCGGCCGCCGCCGTGGTCGGCGGCAAGGCGGCGATGTCCTCCGGTCCGCAGGACGGTGCGGCGGCAGCCGCACCGGAACCGCAACTCCCGACCGGGGACGGGTCGGCGGCCGGCCGCCCGGACGCGACCACGACCTCGGCCTCGGCCTCGGCCTCGGCGCAGCCGACGGTGACACCCGCGCCGATACCGCAGACCACGGGGCCGACCCGGCTTCCCGGCGGGTCCACGAGCACGGTGCCGGTTCAGCGGTCTGCCGGTGCACCTACGGCCGCGGGCAGTTCGCCCGCGGCCGTCACGCCGCCCGCACGGACGGCCTCCCCGACGACGGCGTCCAGGACGGGCGCCGACCTGGACTCCGCGGCGAACCAGGTGCTCGCGCTGATCAACCAGGCGCGCGCCGAACAGGGCGTCGCCCCGCTGCAGATGAGCGCGGGGTTGCGGAGCAGCGCGAACGCGCACGACCAGGTCATGGCGGCGGGCTGCGGGCTGCAGCACCAGTGCCCGGGCGAGGCCGACTTCGGCGCGCGCGAGCGGGCGGCGGGCGTGCAGTGGGGAACGGCCGGCGAGAACATCGGCACCGGCGGGCCGGTGGCCAACACCACGGCCGGGGCGGCCGACATGGCCCTCGGCCTCACCAGGAGCATGCTCGCCGAACGTCCGCCGAACGACGGCCATCGCCGGAACATCCTCAATCCGGCCTTCCACCACGTGGGGATCGAGCTGCTGCGCGACTCCTCCGGCACGCTGTGGATGACCCAGGACTTCTCGGACTGAGCACTCGGCCCGCAGCCGCGCACCGGCCGCACCGCCACCGCTGGGGGCCCGGCCGGTGGCTCCGGGCCGGGCCCTTCGGGTTGGTCGAGTCGCTAGCCCGCGTAGGTCTCGAACTCGGCGACCTTCGGCGTTCCGGTCGAGCCGGTGATCTCGAAGGTGATCTTCTTCAGCGAGGTGCGGGGGACCGCGATGGCGCCCGCACCGCTGCCGGTGGCGAGGACTGCTCCGGTGTCGCCGTTGAGGACCCGCCAGGTCCCGATGGAGCCCGCGGAACCCGCGGCCTCCCGGATGACGAGGCCGGCCACGGTGGTGGCGGTGGGCCACTTGACGGAGATGGAACCGGTGGAGCCGGTCGGCGACCAGTAGGTGCCCATGGTGCCGTCGATCACGTTGCCGTAGCTCGTCCCGGTGGCCTTGCCGGAGCCGTCGGCCCCGGCGCCGATGCTGAGGTTGGTGCCGCCAGGCTGGGGCGACGAGGAAGCAGTGGGACTGGGGGTGGGAGTCGGGGTGGGCGCGGTCGGGGTGGGTGACGGCGACTGCGGCGCGCAGGCGCCGTTCGAGACCTGCAGGCCCTTGTTGGCGCCGGCCGTCCGGGTCACGATGTCCGGGACGCAGGCGGCGGCGTCGAGGGTGTAGGAGTAGGGAACGGCGACGGTGGTGGTGGACTTCACGTCGGGCCCGGCGGGATTGGTATCGGCGTCGGGGCTGGACCACGTCACGTTGTCGAAGATGTTGCCGGCGACCTGCCAGTAGCCGGCCGCGCCGGTGTAGAAGGTGCCCAGCACGTCCTGGGAGTCCTTGAAGTAGTTGTTGTCCACCTTGGCGCGGGCCCCGGCGCGCGAGTTGATCCCGGACTTGTTGAGCTTCACGTAGTAGTTGTTGTAGATGTGGGCGGTCCCGCCGCGCAGCAGCGGCGCGCGGGAGTCGATGTTCTCGTACAGGTTGTGGTGGAAGGTGATGAAGCTGTTCGAGAGCTCGGTGTCGCTGGAGCCGATCAGGCCGCCGCGCCCGGAGTTGCGCAGCGTGCTGTAGGACAGCGTCACGTACTGGGTGTTGTCCTTCAGGTCGAAGAGGCCGTCGAAGCCCTCGGCCTCGCCGCCCGACGCCTCGAGGGTGGCGTGGTCGACCCAGACGTTGCGGACGTCCGTCTCCATGCCGATGGCGTCACCGCCGTTGGATGTCGGCGAGCCCGACTTCTTGACGTTCCTGACGGTCACGTTCTGGATGATGATGTTGCTGGACTCCCGGATGTGGATGCCCAGTTGGTCGAAGACGGCGCCGCTGCCGACGCCCACGACGGTGACGTTGCTGATCTGCTTGAGCTCGATGACGCCGGCGGCGGTGTTGCAGCTGGGCCCCGACACCTTGGCCGTGTTGTCGTGGTTGATGGTGCCCTCGACCTCGATGGTGATCGGGGTGCTCGCGGTGGCCCGGTTGCACAGCGCCTGGTGGATCGCGGTCCCGGTGGTGGCGCGCACGGTCTGCCCGCCCGCGCCGCCGGTGGTCCCGCCGTTCTGGGAGGCGAAGCCGGTGGCGCTGCCGGTCACCGCCGCCGATGCCGAGGGCATCGTCACGACCGCGCCGGCGGCGGCCGCCAGGGCCGTCGTCGCGAGTGCCGCGTACAGGCGTAGGGCGATTGATCGTCGCATGTCGATCTCCCGATGTGTCGTCGAGCGCCGGCCGTGGATGCCGCGTTCGGTTCCGTGGGGGTGGGCCCCGGCCGCAGAGAGTCGTGGGGTGCGGCGGTCGGAGTCGTGCCGAGGTACGGGGGCAAGTGCGTTCATATTCGTGAACAGCAAACTTGCTCGTGAACAACGCTAGGACGGCTGTCTTCAGGCGGTCAAGGATGAGGACGTCAATACAGCCAACGTGTATGTATGTGAACAGCTTCGCTACGGTGCTCTGCCTGGCGACCGCGCGCCGCTCCGCTCAGGCCGCGGCCGCCGCGACGCAGAACTCATTGCCCTCCGGGTCGGCCATCACCACGTGGTGCCCGTCGAACACCTGCAGCACCGACCCGCCCGCCCGCACCAACCGCTCGGACTCGGCCTTGATCCGCGCCCACCGCTCACCGGCACTGCCGTGCCCCGGCACCCGAACGTCGATGTGCAGCCGGTTCTTCGGCGTCTTCGGCTCGGGCACCTTGAGAATGGCAAGCCGGGGCCCCGCACCGTCGGGATCGCACAGCCAAGCCCCGTCGTCCACGGACTCCCCCTCCGGCAGGTCGAACTGCGCGAGCCACTCCTCCCGGGTCGCGAACGGAGCCGGCGGCGGCTCGTCGACGTAACCGAGCGCCGACTTCCAGAACTCGGCCAGCAGCCGTGCGTCCGCGCAATCGAGCGTCAGGTCAATCTTGGCTGCCATGTCAGGACCGTACTGCGCCCCTCCGCCCCGAGCGGCGCTGAACGGCGCCGACACCACGACGCGGCCCGGATTCGCCTCACGGGGCCCTCTTCCGGGGCCTCGGCCCCCCGCCTACACTCCGGCCGTGACCAAGGACCTGAGGTGCACCCACTGCGGCACTGTCGGACTCGACCTGGGGTTTGTCGAGGACAGCGGCCAGCACAGTCACGGCGATGCCAGGTGGATCTCCGGCGCGCTCGAACGCGGCCCGTTCGGCGGGGTCAAGCGGATGGGCCGGCCGCGTTTCCAAATCGACGCGTTCCGCTGCCCGACCTGCGGGCACCTGGAGTTGTTCGCGCGTCAGCGACTCAGCTAGGCCCGCTCGGGGTCGATCGACGCTCCGTCCGGCTCGGCACGTAAGGTAGGCAAGGCATACCTAAGTGTCGGAGCGTGGGGCGGGTCGGTTCGCGGGCTTCGGCGACGCCGGACTGGAGAGCGATGCCCACCAATGACGACAGGCGAGCGCACGGGGAACTCGTCGCGGACGTGCTCGCGGTGCTGTGGGAGGCCGGGCGCCCGCTGACCGCGCAGGAGGTGAAGGGGGCGTTGGGGCGGCCGTTGGCGCGGACGACCGTGGCCACGATCCTTTCCCGGCTGCACGGGGGCGGGAAGCTGGTGCGCACCCGCCCGGGAAGGTCGTTCGCCTACGAGCCGGTGGCGGACGCCGCCGGGTTGGCGGCGGGCCGGATGCGCCGGGAGCTGGACCGGGAGGGCGACCGCAGCCTGGTGCTCCGCCGGTTCGTGTCCTCGCTGTCCGCCGACGACGAGGCCGTGCTGCGGC
Source organism: Streptomyces sp. TLI_171 (assembly GCF_003610255.1). GTDB lineage: Bacteria > Actinomycetota > Actinomycetes > Streptomycetales > Streptomycetaceae > Kitasatospora. The sequence continues at coordinate 516,708 of NZ_RAPS01000001.1, forward strand.
AGGTGCTGAGCGAGGCGGAGTGCTCCGAGTGACCACGAGCCGGACGCCCTGAGCTGCTCGCCGGTGGTCGCCGTACCGGTCCGGGCGACGCCGCTGCTGGCCTCAGCCTGTAGGAGTACCGCGGCCGGTCCAGCGGTCGACATCGATGTAGACCGATGCTCGTCCGCTCGCTAGGGTGAGGGCAGTTTCGGCTCGCTGTCCTCACTCCGCCGTCGGGTGGCTCCGCCGCCGTGGTGGATCACGGTCCGTCAGCACGGGCAGGGGAGGGCCCTTTTCCCCTGATTGGACCCGGCTTGTTCGACGGTAGGAAAGAGTCGTCCGATCCCTTCGAGCAGCCCGTGTACCTGCTGTCGGCCCTGGCCAGGGAGGCGGAGGCCAGGCTCGACGAGTGCCTCGCGGCGCGCGGAACGAGCCGGACGCACCAGGAGGTGCTGACGGTGCTGGCGCTGGCCGGTCCGCACGGCCGCTCCGACCTCGCGCAGCGGGCCGACGGCGCCCCGGCCGCGACGGTCGACGCCGTCGTGGACGCCCTGCTGGCGCAGGGCCTGGTCCAGTTGGTGGCGGTGCACGTCGGCGGCGAGCGGCAGGAGGTCGTGATGATGACGCGGGCCGGAGAGGCCGCGCTCGACGAGATGCACCAGGACGCCGAGCAGGTGCAGAACTCCCTGATGATGTCCCTGACCCGGGGGGACCGCGTGCAGCTGGGTTCGCTGCTGCGGCGGATGCACGCGATGGTGGGCCGGCAGGAGACCTTCGGCAGTTCGCCGTCGGTTTCGCGCAAGGTCCGCGGCCGGGGCCTCGGCGGATCGGCCGCCGGGCCGCGCGATCAAGCGGCCCGCGTGCCGGCCCAGCAGGGCCGCGTCACGGCCGGCCAGCAGGCCGACCAGCAGGCCGGCGAGTCCTCGGTCGGCGGGCAGCCCGCCGAGGACGGCCGGGATTCCTGACGCCGTGTCACCCGCCTGCTGACCGGCCCCACCGTCAGGGAGCGGCCAGCGGGACATCGAGCCGGAACGTCGCGCCCTCGGCGGAGTCCGTGACGGTGAGCGTGCCGCCGTGCAGGGCGGCGATGTCGCGGGCGATGGAGAGGCCGAGGCCGGTGCCGCCGTCGTCGCGGCTGCGGGCGTCGTCGAGCCGGGTGAAACGTTCGAACACGCTGTCGCGGTCGGCGGGCGCGATGCCGGGTCCGTCGTCGGAGACCTCCACCAGGGCCCGGCCTCCGTCGGCCGACACCCGGACCGTGACGGCCGTCCGGGTGTGCCGTTGGGCGTTGTCGATCAGGTTGGTGAGCAGCCGCCCCAGCCACAGCCGGTTCCCGGTGACGGTCACGGCGGCCGCCCCGTGCACGGCGACGGGGTGCGGCGACGGTCCGCGGGCGGTCACGGTGGTGCGGACCAGCTCAGCGAGGTCGATGTCCTCCCGGGGGCCGTCGTGGCCGGTGGCGTCCAGGCGGGCGAGCAGGAGCAGGTCGGCGGCGAGCGACTGCAGCCGTTCGGTGTCCTGGAGGGCCCCGTCGACCATGGCGGCCCGCACGTCCGGGTCGGGGTGGGAGTGGGCGACTTCGAGTTGGGTGCGCAGCACGGCGAGCGGGCTGCGCAGTTCGTGGGAGGCGTCGGCGATGAACCGGCGCTGGCGGGTTCCGGCGGCTTCCAGGCGGTCGAGCATGGCGTTCATGGTGTGGGCGAGTCGGGCGATCTCGTCGTCGCTGCCGGGTTCGGGGACGCGCCGGTCGAGGTCGCGGTCGCCGATGGCGGCGACTTCGGCGCGGATCGCCTCCACCGGGCGCAACGAGCGGCCGGTGGCCCGCCAGGTGAGGACGCCGACGGTCGCGACGAGGAGGGCGCTGAGCGCGGCGAGGGCGGCGGTGGTCAGGTCCTCGGCGGTGTCGGCGGTGTGGAGGGAGGCGCCGACCCTGATGGTGACCGGTCCGGTGGGGGTGTCCGCGGTGAGGGTGGTGACCCGCTGGTGGTGCTCGTCGCCGAGGGCGCTGAGGTCGAAGGTCTGGTGTCCGTCGTCGGTTTCGGCGGGGGTGAGTGCGGGGCGGCCGGCGAGGTTCTGGCTGGCCGCGACCACCTGTCCGGCCTGGTCGGTGACCTGGAGGAAGTCGGTGCCGTGGTCGAGCGGGAGTTCGGCGGGCAGGTGGCCGTCGGCGGCCAGGCGGGCCACGGCCCGGGCCTGCTCGCGGCCGCCCGCCTGGACGGTGCGTTCGAGGTTGACCCGCAGCAGCAGCAGGACGGCCGCCGAGGCGAGCAGCAGGACGAGGGCGACGCTGACGCACGCCGCGAGGGTGGTGCGGGTCCGGACCGAGCCGGGGGCGAGGCGGTTGAGCACCGCGGCGACGCGCGGCCGGCGCCGGATCTGCTCCAGTCGGCGGCGGCCGGCGGCCCGGAGTCCGGTGCGTGGGTCAGCCACCGTCGGCCGCCAGGCGGTAGCCGGCGCCGCGCACGGTCTGGACGGCGGACCGGCCGAACGGCGTGTCGATCTTGCGGCGCAGTGCGCTGATGTGGACCTCGACGGTGTTGGGGTCGCTGTCGGAGCCGCTGTCCCACACCTCGTCGAGGATCTCCCGCTTGGACACCGCCTCGCCGGCCCGCCGGGCCAGGTGGTCCAGCACGGCGAACTCACGGGGCGTCAGGGCGACGGCGGTGCCCGCCCGGGTGCAGGTGCGGGCGGCGGAGTCGACGACGAGGTCGCCGAGGACGGTGCGCTGCGGTGCGCGGCTGCCGATGCGGCGGGCGAGCGCCTTGAGGCGGGCGACCAGCACGACGAAGGAGAACGGCTTGGACAGGTAGTCGTCGGCGCCGGTGTCGAGCGCCTCGGCCTCGTCCCACTCGCCGTCCTTGGCGGTGAGCATCAGGATGCCGGCGTCGTTCCCGGCGGCCCGCAGGCGTGAGCAGACCCGGTAGCCGTTGAGCCCGGGCAGCATGATGTCGAGGATGATCACGTCGTAGGGGTGGTCGGTCGCCCGGGCCAGGCCCGACAGGCCGTCGTGGACGATGTCGACGCTGAACCCCTCGACCTCCAGGCCGTGCTTGATCGCCATGGCCAGCCGCTGTTCGTCCTCCACCACCAGTACGCGCATGTCTCAAGAGTGGCAGGCCGCCGCCCGTGGGAGCTGAAGGCGTCTTCAGGTCTTCAGCAACCCTTCAGCGCCGCTCGGCCATGCTGGTCACGTCGGCGGGAACCGGGCGCGGCCCGGCCGAACCTGCGGCTGCACGAGCAGGCCTCGGCGGCAACCACCTCCTCGGAAAGGCGCTTCCATGGTGCTCTCCTCGGCGGCCCTGCTGGCCGTCAATCCGCTCGACGCCGGCTCGCTGCTGGCCGCGTTCGGCGCCCTGGGCATCGCGGTGGTCATGTTCGCCGAGACCGGCCTGCTGGTGGGCTTCTTCCTGCCGGGTGACTCCTTGCTGTTCACCGCGGGCCTGCTGTGCACCACCGGCGCGCACAGCGGGCCGCACCTGAACCTCGGCCAGGTGCTGGCCGCGGCCGTGGTCGGCGCCCTCGCCGGCGCGCAGACCGGCTACCTGCTCGGCCGGCGCGGCGGGCGGACCCTGCTCGCCCGCTCCCGCAACAAGCGGTTGCACGAGGGGGCGCTCCGGGCGGAGGAGATCCTGAACCGCTACGGCCACGCGAAGGCCGTCGTGCTCGCCCGCTTCGTGCCGATCGTGCGCACCGTCCTCAACCCGCTCGCGGGCGCCCTCGGCGTCAGCGCCCGGACCTTCACCGTGTGGCAGGTCGTCGGCGGGCTGGGGTGGACGGTGGGCCTGGTCCTCGCCGGGTACGCGCTGGGTTCCTCCGTCCCGAACGTCGACCACTACCTGCTGCCGATCGTGGCCGCCGTGGTCGTGGTCTCGCTGCTCCCCCTCGCCCTGGAGCTGCGGCGCTCCCGCCGCCAGGCCGGGGCGCGGTGACGGCGGCCGTGCACGGGCTCGCGCTGGACGGGCGGCCGGTCGACGGCGGCCTGTACCTGCGGGTCGAACGCTGGGCCCAGCACCTGCCCGCCCTCCCCCGGCACCTGATCGGCGCCTCGTCCGCCGTGCTGCTGGCCGGGCTCGCGGCGCTGCTGCTCGCGGGCTGGTGGAGGTCCCGCCGGTCCGACAGCGCGACGATGGCGCGGGCGCTGGCGGCCCCGGCGGCGATCACCGCCGCGTTCGCCGCGGACACCCTGCTGAAGTCGGTGCTCCGTGAGCCGCGCCCGTGCCAGGTCCTGGACGCCGGGCGGACGTTGGAGACCTGCCCGGCGGTCGGCGACTGGTCGCTGCCGAGCAACCACACCGTGATCGTCTTCGCCGGCGCCGCGGTGCTCCTGCACGTGACCCGGCGTCTGGGGGTGCTCGCGCTGGTCCTGGCGGTGGTGATGGGCGCCTCCCGGGTGCTGGTCGGCGTCCACTACCCGCACGACGTCCTGCTCGGCGCGGTGGTGGGCCTGGCCGCCGGTCAGGTGCTGGCGCTGCTGGCGAGCCGGGCCGCTCCGCTGGTCGACCGGGCCCGCGGGGGAAGGCTGCGCAGATGTCTGACCGCTTGACCGCCCGGCCCGCCGCGCTCGCGGCGCTCGGGTGCGGCGTCGCCTTCGCCGTGCTCGCCGCCGTGCTGGCGGCCCACGGCTGGGCGCCGTTCGGATTCGAGCGCGCCGCCGTCTCCTGGTGTGTCGCGCACCGGCCACCGGCCGCGCGGACGGTGGCCACGGCGGTGACGGCGCTCGGCACCGGCGTCTTCCCGTACCTGCTCGCGCTGGCCGCCGGCGCCTGGGCGGCGCGGGCCGCCCGCCCGCTCGCCCCGGCCCGGACCGCCGCCGCGATCGTGCTCGCCCCGGTGGCCTGGTTGGCGGCGGGACAGCTCGTCCGCCAGGCGCTGGTGCACGGTTTCGGGCGGCCCCGTCCTCCGGTCACGGACTGGGCGTTCACCGCCTCCGGGTTCGCCTTCCCGTCCGGCCACGCCTTCACCTCCGCCCTCTCGGCCGGCCTCCTCGCCCTCTCCGTCGCCCGTACCCGCCCGGGCCGGGCCCGCGCCGCGACCGCGGCCGCGCTGGCGTTCGGGGGTGTGATCGGCCTCAGCCGGATCTACCTCGGTGTCCACTGGCCCCTGGACGTGGTCGGCGGCTGGCTCCTGGCGGCCGCCTGGCTCGCCCTCGGGGTCCGCGTTCTGGACCGGCGCCAGCCCCCCGCCCGGGCTCGCGCAGACACCTGAGGACGCGCGAGACCGGCGTGCCCCGGGCGGATCGACCAACCTTCGGCGGACCGCCGTCCACGTTCTGCGCCGGCCCGGGCACCGCGATGGCCATCCGAATGAGTCGCCCGGTCCCAATGTCTGACGGACCGTCATTGTCCTTTGTCGGTGCGACATTTCGTCGGAACCATGCCCCTCTCGCTGGCGCCGGCCCGCTGGGGCCACGTGCACGGCCTGTCCGGCAACCGGGACCGCGACCCGGCCGACGGCACTCCTGCGACGCCGCGGACGGATTGCACCGTGCATGCGGGCGGGCGGACCGGGCACCCGGCTTGCGTGCGGCCCGTACGGGCGCGGTCGAACGGGAGGGATGGGGCGTCGATGAAGGGTTTCCGTGGTTTCGTCCTGCGGGGCAACGTGGTCGACCTGGCCGTGGGCGTGGTGATCGGAGCGGCGTTCTCGGGTGTCGTCACCGCGCTGGTCCGTGCCTTCCTCACCCCGCTGGTCGGCGTGGCGACCGGCGCGGCGGGCGACTTCAGCCACCGGACCGTGACGGTCCATCACGTGGAGTTCCCGTACGGCGGGTTCGTCGACGCCGCGATCACTCTCCTCCTCACCGCGCTGGTGCTGTACTTCCTGGTCGTCCTGCCGTTCAACAAGCTGCACGAGCGCTTCGCCCCGCACCAGGACGTCCAGGCGCCCAAGCGGGACTGCCCCGAGTGCCTGTCCGCGGTTCCCGCCCAGGCGGGCCGGTGCGCGTTCTGCACCGCCGAGCTCCTCCCGACGTCCGGCCCGCAGTGACCCGGCCGCAGTGACCGGGCCGGACGTGCCGGGGCCCGGCAGCCGGAGCGGCTGCCGGGCCCGGTCCCTGAGGGTGGGTCAGCCGGTCTGGACGGCGGTGTCGTCGATCACGAAGGAGGTCTGCAGCGAGGAGTCCTCGACCGCGTTGAACTTCACCGTGACGCTCTGGCCCGCGTACGAGGACAGGTCGATGGTCTTCTGCGCGTAGCCGGTGGCGGCGTTCACGTTCGAGTAGGAGGCCACCGAGGTGCCGTTGACGGTGACGGTGAGCTTGTCGTACGCGGTGCTGCCGGTCTCGGCGGTGTCGATGTGCAGCCAGTAGCTCAGCGTCGCCTTGCAGCCGGCCGGGATGGTGACGGTCTGCGAGATGCTGTCGGTGTGGGCGGAGCCGTAGCCGTCCATCCAGGCCTTCCAGGAACCGCCGTGGGCGGCCTCGGAGGAGGAGTTGTCGACCACGCCGGAGGTGGCGGTCCAGGGGCTGGCGGTGCCGGTCTCGAAGCCGGGGTTGCCGAGCAGGTTGGTCGGGGTGCAGCTGCCCTGGCTCGTGGTGACCGTCCAGGAGAAGGTGGTGGAGGCGGTCTTGTTGGCCGCGTCCTTGACGGTGACGGTCACCGAGGAGCCGCCCGCGGTGGTGACGGTGCCGGTGATCTTGCCGGTGGAGGCGTTGATCGACAGGCCGGCGGGCAGGCCGGTGGCCGAGTAGCTGAGCGGCGCGGTGCCGCCGGAGGCCGCGATCTGCAGGCTGACCGCGCCGTTCACCGCGGTGGACTGGTTACCGGGGTTGGTCACCGACACGGCCGCGCCGGCCGGCTTGGTCAGCAGGCAGCCGCTGACGTTGAGGTCGATGGCCCGGCCGGTGCCCAGGCAGGTGGTGAACCAGTAGGTCTCCTCACCGTAGCTCTGGCCCTTGGTGACGCTCGTGGTGCCGTCCGCGGCCACCTCGCACGGGTTGTTCAGGGTGCACATCGCGCCGTCGTCGTTGCCGGTGTTGTTGATGCCGACGACCTTCCTGCTGGCCGCGTCGACGATCGGCGAGCCGGAGGTGCCGTGGGTGGTGTTGCACCCGCTGCTGTAGCGCAGCGAGTCGTGCCAGGTCCACTGGTCCTCGCGCAGGGTGCCGACGAACCCGTTGACCGAGCAGTTCCACACCTGCTTCCAGTACGAGGACGGTATGTACATCGAGGACCCGTCGACGGGATGGGTGTCGCTGATCGTCAGCGCCGTCGCCCCGTACTTGGAGGTGATGGCGGCGAAGGTGTCGGTGAGCTGGTAGAGCGCGACGTCGGTGCCGGTCATCGTCGCGTACAGCACCTTGTCGGCCTGGACGGTGCCGAGCGAGGTGCCGGCGGAGTTGAGCAGCGTGCCGCTGCGGGTGGAGCTCACGTTCTGGATGACCTCACCGGCCGCCGGCATGGTCGGCAGGCAGTGGCCGTTGGTCAGCATCATCGCCCGGTCGGTGTCCACCGAGCTCGGGTAACGCACCAGCGAGGCGGAGCAGTTGCTCAGCGCGATGGTGGAGGTCAGGTCGCCGGCCTGGACGGCGTGCGCGGGGGCGGCGCCGAAGGTCAGGGCGCCCGCGACGACCGTGCCCGCGCCGAGCGCGGCGGCGAATCTCTTGAACATGGCTCTCCTTGTGGGGGATTGCAGGCGTGCGACCGGTTTGGCGCACGCCCGCGCCGCACGAAAGTGCCATGGTCACTTCAATTTGGTCAACCGTCTCGACGGAACTCGCACCCGAAAGTCTTCCCCCGGATCGTCACCCTGACGTAGCGTCAAAATCATTTCCGGCTGCTCCCGTTGGCGTCGACGCGCACGCCGGAGGTCCCGGCGCCGGGCAGCCGCGCGGCTCCCGCCCGGCGGAAACCCGGCGCGCCGGGAACACCACGGCGGGCCGCGGGCGGCGCTCGCGCCTATCGTGGGAAGCACCCCCCCGATCGGGAACCGGCGGCGTACGGCAGGTGGATCGTGAGCGGACCCGTCATCGACTACCGGACCGTCTTCCAGGCCCTGCCGAGCGCGGTCGCGCTGCTCACCCCCGACCTGGTGTTCGCCGACGCGAACGAGGCGTACCTGGTGCTGTCCGGGCGCGACCGGGCGCAGGTGCTGGGCCGCTTCCTGTTCGACGTGTTCCCGGACAACCCCCACGACCCCGACCCCTCGGGCGTGCGCAACCTGCACGCCTCGCTCCGGCGGGTCGCGGCCACCGGCGAGCGGGACACCATGGCCCTGCAGCGCTACGACGTGGAGGATCCCGACCGCCCCGGGGTGTGGCGGGAGCGCTACTGGAGCCCGGTCAACGTCCCCGTGCTCGGCCCGGACGGCGAGGTGCGGCTCATCGCGCACCGGGTCGAGGAGGTCACCGAGCTGATCAAGGCCGGCGGCGCCCCCGACAGCGACCGGGGACGGGTCCTGGAGGCCGAGCTGTTCGGCCGGGCCCGCGAGCTGCAGGACGTCAACGAGCGACTGCGCCGGGCCCACGCCCGCGAACGCGAGGTGGCCCTGCACCTGCAGGCCGCGATGCTGCCCGCGCCGCGCCCGCTGGGCCACCACCGGGCGGCCGTGCGGTACCGGCCCGCCGCCGGGGCGCTGAACGTCTGCGGCGACTGGTACGACCTGGTCGACCTGCCCGACGACGGGCGCACCGCCGTGGCCGTGGGCGACGTGGTCGGGCACGGGCTGCGCGCCGCCGGGGTGATGGGCCAGCTGCGCAGTGCCCTGTCGGCCGCCTCGCGGGTCGCCGTCGGCCCGGCCCAGGCCCTGGAGGTGCTCGACCGGTACGCCCGTTCCGTGGACGGTGCGGAGAACACCACCGCCGTGTCGGTCTACATCGACTGGGACGACCGCGCCCTCGCCTACAGCAGCGCCGGGCACCCGCCGCCCGCCCTGTGCGGGCCGGACGGCACCGTCGCCTTCCTGGACCGGGCCACCGACCCCCCGCTGGGCGCCCGCCCCGAGTACGCGGGCCGTCCCCAGTCACGGACGGCGTTCACGGAGGGCTCCGTCCTGGTCCTGTACACCGACGGCCTGGTCGAGCGCCGCCGCGAGGACATCGACACCGGGCTCTCCCGGCTGGCCCGCTCGCTGGCCCGCCACCGCCGCGCCGACCCCGGCCCCCTGGCCGACGCCCTGCTCGCCGACCTCGTCCCCGCCACCGGGCTCACCGACGACACCGCCCTGGTCGTGCTGCGCCTCTGACCGGCCGAACCGGCGGGATCACGGGACGGGGGCGCCCTCCGGGTCGGGCCGGGCGCCGTCGGCCGCGGCGGTCAGCAGGTCGAGCAGCGCGGTCCGCCCGCCGCTGCGCAGTTCGCGGCGCTGGCGGACCGCGCCGTTGCCCTCGGTGAGCAGGCGCTTCAGCAGGGGTTCGACCAGCGCGGTGTCGCCGTTGCGGTCCAGCGCCGGGCCGAGGGTGTCCAGTACGCGGTCCATGACGGCCGGCGGGGAGTCCAGCGCGCCGGTGTGCGGGTCGTAGAGCCGCTCGGTGCAGCCGTGCCGGGCCGCGTACCAGACGGCGGCGGCCAGTTCCTCCGGATGGCGGGGCGCCGGGTGCGCGGCGGGGCGGCCGCTGCCGCTGCCGCCGAGCAGGGTCGCGGCGATCGCCCGGACCAGCCCGGCCAGCATGACGGCCTCGTCGACGCGCAGCTGGACGTCCATGGCGCGGATCTCCACGGTGGGGTAGCGCTCCGACAGCCTGGCCTGCCAGTAGAGCTGGCCGAGGTCGGCGATCAGCCCGCGGTCGACCAGCGCCCGGATCCGGGCGTCGTAGTCGGCGGCGCCGTCGAACAGCGGGGGCACCCCGCTGACCGGCCACCGGCTGAAGACCACCGTCCGCCAGTCGGCGAAGCCGGTGTCGGTGCCTTCCCACATCGGCGAGTTGGCGGACAGCGCGACGATCAGCGGCAGCCAGGGGCGCAGCCCGTTGAGGACGGCGACGCCCGCCTCGCGGTCCGGCACCCCGACGTGCACGTGCATGCCGGTGATCAGCTGTTCGTCCGTCAACTGCCGGGCGTCCGCGCGGATGGCGCGGTACCGGGGGGTGTCGCTGACCGGCACCGCCAGGCGGTCGGCGAACGGTGCGGCGCCGCAGGCCGCCAGGCGGCACCCGTGGGTGGCGGCGGCGGCCGCGAGGGCTCCGCGCAGCCGCTCCAGGTGGGCGCCCACGTCGTCGAGCGTCTCGCAGACCGGGGTGGCCACCTCCAACTGGGCTTGCAGCAGTTCGCGCTGCACTTCGGACCCGTCGATCGTCGCCTGCAGGTCCGCCGCCTTCCGGACCTGCTCGGCCCGGGCCACCGGCACGCCGGTGGCGGCGTCCAGCAGCAGGTACTCCTCTTCCACACCCACAGTCACCATGGGCGACGGCTACCCCCCACCGGAGCATCAAACCAAACATCTCTCGATGTTGACTTGAGTTCGTTTCTGTTGAATGATCCTGGCGTCGGGGAGTTCGAGTGGAGGGTGTCGAGGGCATGAGCAAGTATCTGGTCACGGGCGGGGCCGGCTACGTGGGAAGCGTGGTGGCGGCGCACCTGTTGGAGGCCGGTCACCGGGTCACGGTGCTGGACGACCTGTCGACCGGGTTCGCGGTGGGTGTGCCGGACGGTGCGGAGTTCGTGCGGGGCCGGATCCAGGACGCGGCGGAGGTGCTCGACTCCTCGTACGAGGGGGTGCTGCACTTCGCGGCGTCCTCGCAGGTCGGCGAGTCGGTGGCGGACCCGGAGAAGTACTGGCGCAACAACGTGGCGGGTTCGCTCGAACTGGTGACGGCGATGCGCAAGGCGGGGGTCGGCACGCTGGTGTTCTCCTCGACGGCCGCGGTGTACGGGGAGCCGGAGGAGGTGCCGATCAAGGAGACCGCCCGGACGGCGCCGACCAGCGCCTACGGGTCCACCAAGCTGGCGGTGGACCACCTGATCACCTCGGAGGCGATCGCGCACGGGCTGGCCGCGGTGAGCCTGCGCTACTTCAACGTGGCCGGGGCGTACGGCCGTTACGGCGAGCGCCACGACCCGGAGTCGCACCTGATCCCGCTGGTGTTCCAGGCCGCGCTCGGGCAGCGCCCGCACATCGCGGTGTTCGGCGAGGACTACCCGACCCCGGACGGCACCTGCATCCGCGACTACATCCACATCGCCGACCTGGCCCAGGCGCACCTGCTGGCGCTGAGCGCCGCGAAGCCCGGCGAGCACCTGATCTGCAACCTCGGCAACGGCACCGGCTTCTCGGTGCGCGAGGTGATCGAGTCCGTGAAGCGGGTCACCGGCCGGGAGATCCCGGTGCAGATCGCCGACCGCCGCCCGGGCGACCCCGCGGTCCTGGTCGCCGCCGCCGACCGCGCCCGCGAGGCCCTCGGCTGGGAGCCCGAGCGCCCCGAACTCGACCGGATCGTCGCCGACGCCTGGGAGTTCACCCTCGCCCACCGCGCCTGACCGGCCCACCCCCCGTACCCGACCCCGAACTCGACTCCGACCCGACCGGCCGACTCCCGACCGGACCTGAGCCGGGTCGGGGTCGAGCGGCATTCTCCGGGCGGCAGGGGGGAGACGGGGGGCACGCGTGCCGAACGCGTTGCCCGCTGCTTCCGTCCCTGGGGGTAACTCCCGTGCCCGTCCACTCCCGTCTCGCCGTTCTCGGTGCCGGCACCGTCCTGGGCACCGCCCTCGCTCTCGGCGCCGCCGCTCCCGCCCTGGCCTGCGACGAAGGACCGACCGCGACCGCCACCCCGGCCCCGACGTCGCCCACCGCCCCCGGCTCCCCCTCGGCGTCCGCGTCCGCGCCCGCCGCCGAGGCGACGCCGAGCGCTTCGGTGGCGATCCTGTCCCCCGGAGAACGGACGGTGGTCGCCGGCGGCGCCCCGGTCGAGTTCACCGCGGAGGTCCGCAACACCGGCGCCACCGTCCTCACCGGCGCGGCTCCGCTGCCCGCCTTCCGGAACGACGCCGCCCGAGGGTCGCACGAGACCCTGGGCGCCGATGACTTGCTGCTCCAGGTGGCGACTCCCGCAGGCTGGACATCCCTGCCGCTGACCGTCGACTGCGACCGTTCGCTGCGCGGTGTCGCCTCGCCGGCCGCGGACATGGCGCCGGGCGACAGCACCCGGTACACCTTCCGCCTCACCGTGACCGCCACGACGGCACAGCAGGTGGACGTCAGGCTCGGTCTCCGGTCCGGCGCAGCGGACAGTTTCGAGGACGCCCCGCACGCCACCTTCCGGATCGGCCACCCGGCCACCCCCGCCGCCGAGGAGCCTGCCGCCGCGGAACCGGCCCCGACGGACGGGGCCACGGCCGGGTCCGGGTCGACGCCCCGCACCGAGGTGCTCGGCGCCGCCCCCGCCCCCGGGGGGAGCGACGCCACCACTCCCCCGGCCACCACCACCGGCCCCGGCCCGGCCCGCTCCGCCGCGGCCCAGAGCCTGTCGGCCCCCGCCGCCGACGGGCGGCCGCCGACCTCCCTGCTGGTCAGCGGCGTGGTCCTGGTGGCCCTCGGCGCCGCCGGTTTCGCCCTCGCCCTCACCCACCGGCCGGCCCGGCACCGCTGACGACCCGTCAACCCGCGCGGCCCCGGTCCGCGGCGCCGCGGACCGGGCCGATGGTTGGACCCAGCGAGCCTGGGCACGCGCGGGATCGACGGACCCACCGAGAACGGACCCACCAAGCACCGAGGAGCGCAGCCGTGAACGACATCCCGCAGGGCGGCGCCGGAGGCGTCCCTCCGCTCCGCCAGGTCGATGACGAGCCCACCCCGAACGAGCAGCCGAACGGCGAACCGCCCGACGCCGACCATCCCGAACGGCAGGAGCACGGTTCCGCCGTCACCGCCGAACCGGGCCGGGCCCGCCGCCTCGACGCCGACCCGGACGACCGGTAGCCCTTCGTTCCCACCCACGCCCACCAGGAGGAGCCATGGCGACTCCGGACCCCGATCCGCTCCACACCCCAGGACTGAACGCCGATCACACGCTCAAAGGCGGTGACACCCCGCCCGCCGAGGGCGGGATCTCCGGGATCTCCCACCCCGAGCCACCCGAGCTCCGCCACCCGTGGGGGCCCCGCCTTCTCATCACCCTCACCGTCGTGCTGCTCTGCCTGGTGATCGCGGCTGTGGTGCTCGGCCTGGTTCTCTGATCACGCCGTCCGACGGGCGCCGCGGCCGGGTCACCGACCGGTGGCGAGAGGGTCCCCGTTCTCGTAACGCAGGACCTGCTCGCGCAGCAGGCGCTTGGCGCGCGGCAGGAACGCGCTGCTCGGACCGCCGACGTGAGGAGTGATCAACACGCCGGGTGCGTGCCAGAGCGGGTGGTCGGCGGGCAGCGGTTCCGGGTCGGTGACGTCGAGGGCGGCCCGCAGGCGCTGCGTGGCGAGTTCCGCGAGCAGCGCCTCGGTGTCGACGACGGGCCCGCGCGCCACGTTGACGAGCAGGGCGCCGTTCTTCATCCGGGAGAGGAAGTTCGCGTCGACCAGGTGTCGGCTCTCGGGGGTGAGCGGCGTCAACAGCACGACCACGTCGGCGGACGGCAGCAGCTCCGCCAACTCCTGCGTGCTGTGCACCTGTTCCTCGGGGCGGGCGCGCCGGGCGACCCGGACGATCTCGCACTCGAAGGCCTCCAGGCGGGCCGCGAGGGCCCGGCCGATCGAGCCGTATCCGAGGATGAGCACCCTCCGGTCGGCGAGCGACGGGTGGAACTCCTGCTGCCAGCGGCCCTGGTCCTGCAGCCGGGTGAAGTGCGGGATGCCGCGCAGCGAGGCGAGGATCAGCGTCACCGCCAGTTCGGCGGTGCTGGCGTCGTGCAGTCCGCGCGCGTTGCACGCGAGGACGCCGGCCGGCACGTGCGGGAGGACGTCGTCCATCCCGGCGGTGAGGGTCTGCACCACCCTCAGCGACGGCAGGTCCGCGATCAGCGGGAGGGCCACGGCGTGCCGCATGTAGGGCAGGCAGAAGAACTCCACCCCGCGGACCGCGTCCTGCGAGGGCGCCGGCCCGACCCCGTCCCACACCAGCGCGTGGAGGTGCGCGGGCAGCCCGCCGATGTCGTCGGGGCTGTACGGGAGGAGGTATCGCGCGCTCATGACCCCGACCCTACGGCCTCCGACCCGGCCGCAGGCCACGGCCCCGGGCGGGTCGTCGCGGTCAGCAGGGGTGCAGGTAGAGCTCGTCGGTGTAGCACCAGGCCCAGGCCTCGCCGGGTTCGAGGGAGCGGGCGAGGTGGTGACCGGCGGTGGTCCGGGCGTGCGCGTGGGCGTGCTGCCCCGGCGAGTCGTCGCAGCAGCCGACGTGCCCGCAGACCAGGCAGGCCCGCAGGTGGACCCACCTGCCGCCGTCCCGCAGGCAGTCCTCGCAGCCGGTGCTCCGCGGGAGCACCTCGCGGAGGCCGTCCGCGTGGCCGCAGACCCGTTGGACGACGAGTCCGCGGTCCACCGCCACGCACCATTCGTGCCGATCGTCCACGGCACCACGTTACGCCTGCGGGTCGCCGCGCCGTGCGGACGCCGTCACCGGAACGCACTCCATGAGCAGCCGGCTCCCCTGCCGGCCCACCGGGCGGAAGCCCGCTCTGGTCCAGGCGCGGACGGCGCGGGAGTTGGACGCCTCCGGGTCGACGGTCACGCGGCTCCAGCCGAGCACCGTGTGCAGGTGCCGGACGAGGGCGCGGGCGGCATCGGGGCCGAGGCCGCTCCCCTGCGCCTGCGGAACGAGAACCAGGTCGATGCCGCCCTGACCAGGGCCCGCGGGTACGTACTGGACGTAGCCGATCGGGACGGTGTCGACGGTGACCAGGAAGGACTCCACGGCGGGACGACGCCTGCCGGTGTACTTCCGGGCGACCTCCTCCCGGCTGAGCGGCTGCCCGCCCCAGTGCCGGACGAACGCGGGATCGGCGAACCAGCCGGCGAGCAGCGGCAGATGCTCCTCGCCGACCGGGAGGAGTCGGGTCCGCTCACCCGCGATGACACCCTCCGCCGCAGCCAGGCTGGAACCTTTCCGGAGCGCATCGGAGCGAGCTTCGCGGCGCGGACCCCCACTCATGGCGCCGCCGGTGCTCTCGCGGACGGTGGGCGTGGCGGCGACACCGTGGGCGCCGCGGCGCCCGCGGATCCGGCGATGTTCGCGATGGTCACCGAGCCGGGCCCATCGCCCACCGCGCCGCGCCCCTCCGCCGTCGGCTCCCCCCCTGGTCCGTCACGTCCGCCCGTCCTCACCGATTGCCTCGCGTGTCCCCGCCGCTGACCGGGCCGACCGGTGCGCCCCGCGGGCGGCCGCCTACCCGGGGTCCGCCGGGCCGCGGTTGTCCTCGACGTGCACGACCCGCAGTTCGACCCCGTCCTGATGCCGCTTGGCCCGTCCGCACAGTCCGACGGCCAGGTCGTCCTGGCCTGGGGGTTCCTCGGCCTCGACGTGCGTCAGAACGTCCGGGTGGTGCCCCGGCTTCCTCGGCGAGGTCGCCGCCGGGGGCGGTCAGGACCACGCAGGTGCCGTGTTCGAACAGCGCCCACGACTTTCCGGGGTCGGCGAGAAGGCGTCTCCAGACGCCGACGAGTGTCTCCGTGTTCACGGCGCGCATGGTGCCTCCCCCCACTGACATCCGCTTCCGGTGACCTACCCTCTCCAGGTGCAGGAGAGACTCCCGACGGCAGCTGGCACCTGAAGACCCGGGCAGTCCGACCTGAGACGCGATGACGGCCGTGCTCACGGGAGACGAGCCGGACTGACCGGGCCGCCCGAGCGACCGCGCCCGCCCCGCTCCGGCAGCCGGGAACTTCCCTGCACCGTCCTCCCGTGCAACGAGCCTCCTCGAACGAACCGGTCGGCGCGCCGACCCACCGGCCCCCGGCTCTCCACCGAGTTCCTGCGGATCCGGAACCGCTCCGGCCGGTCGGTTCCCGCGCCCATGATGCTCGTGATCCGCCACGAGGTGCTGCGCGAGTGGAACTACGACCTGGGCCAGGACCCGTGGGCCGCAGCGCCTTCCTCGAAATCGCCCCGTCCATCCCGGCATTGATCGATTCCCGTGCCCTCGCCGACGCGGCGGCCCGATGCTTCGGGGATGTCGGTGAGACCGTCGAGCCGCTGGGCGAGTGCGAAGTCGTCGACTCCGAGTGGACGCGGTCCCAGCTGGAGACGACGGGACCGGCGGGCCTTCGTCTGGAGCCGAGGTGACTCCGGCCGGCGCCGGGTCGAGCAGGCCGCCGCCGGAGCAGATCGACCGCGGTGGTCGGGAGATCGTTGATCTTCCCTATACTCACGGGGTTCTGACGAAGCTTCCGACGGGGGAACGGTCATGAAGTTGACGCATCGGGCGTACGCCTTCGCGGCGGCTGCGGCGCTCGCACTGCCGCTGGTGGCGGGCTGCACCGGCAGCAGCGGCGGTGCGGCCGGGACGGCGCCGTCGTCGAGCGGCGGGTCGGCGGCCGGCCAGGACGCCGCCGGCGGAAGCGCCGGCGATGCGACGTTCCGCGGCAAGGACCTGGTGCTCAGCGCGGGTTGCACGGTGCCGGCGTCCCGGCCGGCCACGGTGTGGGTCCAGGGCTTCGACCCGGCCACCTGGAAGAAGGTCGCCTCGGTGGAGTTCACGCTGCCCGCGCAGGCGGTGCTCGGCAAGCGGGACGGGGAGGAACTGAGCGCGCTCTACTCGCTGTGCGCGGAGAACCTGCCGCACGAGGAGCCGGACGGCGGTTTGGCCGTGTCCGACCTGGCGTTCGGGCCGCGGGTCCGGCAGCTGTTCGACCGCGACTTCAGCAAGCTCGCCGTGGTCACCGCCGACGACCGGACGGGCGCCCGCCACGTCGGATACGTCGACCGTGCGGGCAAGTTCACCGATCTCACCGGTGACGACAACGGCTTCGCCGCCACCCCGAAGGAACAGGACGCGCTGTTCGCCCCCGACGGCGGGAGCGTCTGGTTCACCCACCTCGACGCCGCCGGCCAGCAGCACGTCGCCAGCCGCTCCACCTCCGGCGCCCACCAGCTCACCGAGCAGTGGTCCGGCGAGAGGCCCGCCACGCTCGGCACCGTCCTGCTGCTCGGCGGCTCCCCGCTGCGCGGCGTCCTCGGCAGCAGCCCGCGCTTCAGCCCGGACGGCACGCGGGTCGCCGACTTCGTGTACGGGAGCGGCCGGGGCATCTCCCCCGTCGCGGCGAGCGGCCCGCTCCCGGCGAAGGACGTCGTCCACCTCCCCGACTACGAGTGCCAGCCGTCCGGTTGGGTCGACAACCACACCCTCCTGTGCGCGCACCGCGAGTCGGGCGCCCCCGCCAAGCACCTCAACAACTTCTGGACCGTCGACGTCGACCGGCTCCGCCCCGAGGAATCGGCCACCCCCACGGACGGCGCGGGCCCCGACCTGCTCCCGGTGACCGACCGTCAGAACCTGCCCCTCGCCGTCTCGCCGGACGGCAAGCGCCTGCTCTTCCGCTCCGTCCAGGGCAAGGTCGAGCAGCCGTACGTCACCGCCCTCGCCCCCGGCTCCCAGCCCCAGCAGATCACCCCCGAGGACGCCGCCACCGCGCTCGGCTACGGCGACGTCGTCCTCGAGTGGCGCTGACCGCCGAGAGCCGGGGCTAGAGCGCGGCGAGGTTGTCGGCCAGGTCGTCGAGGCCCAGGGAGCCCTGGGAGAGGGCCTTCATGTGCCAGGTCTTGAGGTCGAAGGAGGCTCCCTGGCGGCGGCGGGCGGCTTCCCGGCCCGCCAGCCAGGCGCGTTCGCCGAGCTTGTAGCCGATGGCCTGGCCCGGCCAGCCGAGGTAGCGGTCGATCTGTCCGGTCCGCTCCTCGGCCGGGGTGCCGTTGTACCGGGCCATGAACTCGGTGGCGAGCTCCGGCGTCCAGCGCTCTCCGGGGTGGAAGCCCGAGTCGGCGGGGATGGCGAGGCGCAGGTGCATGCCGATGTCGATGATCACCCGGATGGTGCGCAGCATCTGCTCGTCCAGGAAGCCCATCCGGTGGCCGGGTTCGGCGAAGTACCCCAGGTCGTCCATGAGGCGCTCGGCGTACAGGGCCCAGCCCTCGATGTTGGCGCTCACTATGCCCAGGGTGGCCTGGTAGCGGCTCAACCGGTCGGCCACGGCGACCCATTGGGCGAGTTGCAGGTGGTGGCCGGGGACGCCCTCGTGGTACCAGGTGCTGACCAGTTGCCAGGTCGGGAAGGACTGCCGGCCGAGCGTGGGGAGGTACGTCCGGCCGGGGCGGACGAAGTCCAGGCTGGGGCCGGAGTAGTAGGGTCCGCCGACGCTTCCCGCGGGTGCGATCCGTGACTCGACCTTGCGGAGCGGGCCGGTGATGTCGAAGTGGCGGCCGTCGAGGGCTTCGATCGCCTCGTCCATGAGCCGCTGCAGCCAGTCCCGGATGCCCGCCTCGCCCTCGACGGCGTGGCCGTGCTGTTCGAGGTGGTGCATGGCTTCGAGCGGGGCGGAGCCGGGCAGGACGCGGGCGGCCTCCGCCCGCATCTCGGCCTGCGTCCGGTGGAATTCGCTCCAGGCCCAGTCGTAGGCCTCGTCCAGGTCGAGGGCGGCGCCGGTGCAGTGCCGGACGGCGCGCAGGTAGCGTTCGCGCCCGACCGCGTCCGGGGTGTCGGCGGCGGCGGGCGCGTAGGCGTCCCGCAGCCAGTCCCGGAACTCCGCGACGGCGGTGGTGGCCCGCAGGGCGGCGGCGTCCAGTTCGGTGCGCATGGACTCGGGGCCGTCCGCGACGAACTCGGCGAACCAGCCGGCGCCGCCCGCCTGCGCCCCGGGGCCCTGTCCGGTCCACGCGGTGAGCTGGCCGACGACCACCGCCACCTGGCGCGGAGCGGCCAGCAGGTCTCGGGAGATCCCCTCGGTCAGGGTGGCCCGGTAGCCGTCGAGCGCACCGGGCAGGTTCCGCAGCCTTCCGGCCACGGCCGCCCAGTCGTCGCCGGTGGCGGTCGGCATGTAGGAGAAGATGTCCCGCACCTGGTGCACATGAGCGCCGATCGCCCGCAGCTGGCGGAGGTTGTCACCGGCTTCCTGCACGGCGAGTTCGGCGGTGAGGCGCTCGCGCAGCAGCCGGGCGCAGGCCTGTTCGGCGGGGTCGGCCGTCACCGGGGCGGCGTCGAGCGCGGCGAGCGCGCGGCGGGCGATCTCGGCGTGTGCCTCGAATCCGTCCGGTGAGAGGTCCGGCTGCCGGTCGTCGCCCGGGTGCAGGCCCAACCAGGCGGACTCCAACGGGTCGTGGGCCGCGACCTGGTCGAGGTAGCGGTCGGCGATGCTGCGCGGAGTGATCGACTCGTCTGTCATGCCGCCATCATGACTCACCGTCAGACGCATCGATCATGCTACGGGCCCACCCGGAATCCGCTCGGGCCGGTGCAGCTCTGCGGCGGCGAACACGGCCCGGCGGGGCGGACGCGGGGGCCCGGCCGTGGCAGCACGGCACAGCACGTCGCGGACCGGCGCGGGACCTGACACCCCGGCGCCGGAGCGATCGCGAGGCGCCGCCACCGCCGGAACGGTTGGCGCGCGGACGGGCTCCGGTGACTCGATCGTTACCCGCGCGCGTCGCCGCAGGGGCTTGGCGGGCCCCACCCCAAGCCGTATGTTGTCGCAGGCAACAATCAGGCACGCGCCGGCGGTCGGATGCTTCCCCGCTTCGTGTCCGCGTCCTTCCGCCTTCTCCCCACCCACGCACGTCCGGCGCAGGTCGGACACGCCCCGAAAGGACCCTGCCCATGCGCAAGGGGCTCCTGTTCGCCACCGCCGCCGTGTCGGCGGCCCTGCTCTCCACCGTCACCGCCTGCTCCTCCACGAGCTCCGGCGGCACCGCCTCGGCGGGCGCCAAGAAGCCGAAGATCGGCGTGATCCTGCCGGACAGCAAGTCGTCCGTCCGCTGGGAGACCGCGGACCGGCCGTACCTCGCGGCGGCGTTCAAGGCCGCCGGCGTGGACTACGACATCCAGAACGCCGAGGGCGACAAGCAGGCCTTCCAGACCATCGCCGACCAGATGATCACCAACGGCGTGAACGTGCTGGTCATCGTCAACCTGGACAGCGGCACCGGCAAGGCCGTGCTCGACAAGGCCAAGGCCCAGGGCGTGGCCACCATCGACTACGACCGGCTCACCCTCGGCGGCTCCGCCCAGTACTACGTCAGCTTCGACAACACCCAGGTCGGCAAGCTGCAGGGCGAGGGCCTGACGAAGTGTCTGAGCGACATGGGCGCCAAGAACCCGGTCGTCGCCGAGCTCAACGGCTCCCCCACGGACAACAACGCCACCCTGTTCGCCAACGGGTACAACAGCGTGCTGGACCCGAAGTACGCCTCCGGCGAGTTCACCAAGGGCCCCAACCAGTCGGTGCCCGACTGGGACAACGCCCAGGCCCAGACCATCTTCGAGCAGATGTACACCAGCCAGCCGAACATCGGCGGCGTGCTCGCGGCCAACGACGGCCTGGCCAACTCGGCCATCGCCGTGCTGCGCAAGAACCACCGCAACGGGCAGGTGCCGATCACCGGTCAGGACGCCACCGTGCAGGGCCTGCAGAGCATCCTGGCGGGCGACCAGTGCATGACCGTCTACAAGGCGGTGAAGAAGGAGGCCGACGCGGCGTCGGCCCTGGCCGTCGAACTGGCCGCCGGCAAGAAGAGCCAGACCAGCGCCACCGTGCACGACCCGACCGGCAACCGCGACGTCCCCTCGGTGCTGCTGGCGCCCGAGGCGATCTTCAAGGACAACGTCCAGGCGGTCGTCACCGACGGCTACGTCACCAGGGCGCAGCTGTGCACCGGCGACTACGAGGCCCTGTGCACCAAGGCCGGGATCAAGTAGCGCGCACGCGCCCGGTCGTACCCGTGGGCCCCGGCCACCGCCGGTCCGGGGCCCACCCCGCCCATTCCCAGGAGCCCCACCCATGACAGAAACACCGATTCTCGAGTTGCGCGGGATCGACAAGAGCTTCGGCCCCGTCCAGGTCCTGCACGACGTCGCGCTCAGCGCCTACGCGGGGCAGGTCACGGCGCTCGTCGGCGACAACGGCGCGGGCAAGTCGACGCTGGTCAAGTGCGTCGGCGGGATCCACCCCATCGACGCCGGGGAGTACCTGTTCGAGGGCCGGCCGGTCCAGGTGCACAGCCCGCGCGACGCCGCCGCGCTCGGCGTGGAGATCGTCTACCAGGACCTCGCGCTGTGCGACAACCTCGACATCGTGCAGAACATGTTCCTGGGGCGGGAGAAGCGCCGCGGCCTGGTGCTCGACGACTCGACGATGGAGGAGATGGCCGCCGCCACGCTCAAGGGCCTCTCGGTGCGCACCGTCAAGTCCCTCCGCCAGAAGGTCTCCAGTCTCTCCGGCGGCCAGCGGCAGACCGTCGCCATCGCCAAGGCGGTGCTGTGGAACAGCAAGCTGGTGGTGCTCGACGAGCCGACCGCGGCGCTGGGCGTCGCCCAGACCGCGCAGGTCCTCGAACTCGTGCGCCGGCTGGCCGACAACGGCCTGGCCGTCGTCCTGATCTCGCACAACATGAACGACGTCTTCGCGGTCTCCGACCGGATCGCCGCGCTGTACCTCGGGCGGATGGCCGCGCAGGTCAAGGCCTCCGACGTGACGCACGCTCAGGTCGTCGAACTGATCACCTCGGGCCGCAGCGGCGACCTGGGCCCGCAGACCACCCCCAACGGAGCCGCCGCATGACCGCCCTCGCCCCCGAGAAGCCCGAGCGCCCGCAGCGGCCCGGCGACTCCGGCTCCGCGGCGGACCGGCCCGCGACCGCGGGGCTGGCGGCCGTCGCCCGCGGCTACCTCGACCGGTTGCGGGCGGGTGAGCTCGGCGCGCTTCCGGCCGTCGCCGGCCTGGTCGTGCTGTGCGTGTTCTTCTCGCTGCTGCGCCCGGTCTTCCTGTCCAACCTGAACTTCGCCAACCTGCTCACCCAGAGCGCGGGCAGCATCGCCATCGCGATGGGGCTGGTGTTCGTCCTGCTGCTGGGCGAGATCGACCTGTCGGCCGGCTACGCGAGCGGGGTCTGCGCCGCGGTCCTGGCCATCCTGCTGACCAACCACGGCTGGCCCTGGTACGCGGCGGTGGCCGCCGCCGTGCTGACCGGCGCGGCGATCGGGCTGCTGCTCGGCACGCTCGTCGCGAAGGTCGGCATCCCCTCCTTCGTGGTGACGCTGGCCGCGTTCCTCGGCTTCCAGGGCGTGGTGCTGATCCTGCTGAAGGAAGGCACCAACATCTCGGTCAAGGACCCGACGGTCCTGGCGATCGCGAACGACAACCTGAGCCCGGTCCTCGGCTGGGTGCTGCTGGCGGCCTGCGCCGCCGGCTACGCCGTCCTGCAGTTGCGCCGCAGCCGCGACCGGCGGGGCCGGGGCCTGGCCGGCACCCCGGCGGCGCTGCTCGCCGTGAGGATCGGCGCGGTCGTCGTGCTCGGCGCCGTCGCGGTGTACCTGCTCAACCAGGAGCGCAGCCGCAACGTCCTGGTCGGCTCGCTCAAGGGCGTGCCCATCGTGGTGCCGGTGATCGGCGTCCTGCTGCTGCTGGGCACCTTCACCCTGCAGCGCACCGACTTCGGCCTGCACATCTACGCCGTCGGCGGCAGCGAGGAGGCCGCCCGCCGGGCCGGCATCAACGTCGCGTTCATCCGGATCGCCGCGTTCGTCATCTGCTCCTGCCTGGCTGCGGTCGGCGGCGTCATCGCCGCGTCCCGGGGCAACTCGGTGGACCCCAACACCGGTGGCAGCAACGTCCTGCTGCTCGCCGTCGGCAGCGCCGTCATCGGCGGCACGAGCCTGTTCGGCGGCCGCGGGCGGGTGGTCGACGCGGTGCTGGGCGGCCTGGTCGTCGCGGTGATCCAGAACGGCATGGGTCTGATGGGGTACAGCTCGGGCGTCAAGTACGCTGTCACGGGATCGGTTCTGCTGGTGGCCGCGGGTGTGGACGCCATGTCCCGCCGCCGCACAGCCCGACGATGAGAGTCGCCCCCGATGAAAGCCGGTCCTTCCCAGGAAGAGGTCCGCCAGCACAACCTGGGCGCGCTGCTGCGCCACGTCCACTACGGCGGTCCCACCTCGCGGGCCGTGCTGGCCGCCGAGTTGGGCCTCAACCGCAGCACCATCCTGGGCCTGGTCGGTGATCTGACGGCCGCGGGCCTGGTCCGCGAGGAACTGCCGCAGGACACCGGTCGGGCCGGGCGGCCCTCGCTGGTCGTCAAGCCGGAGTCCACCCGCGTGCACGTCCTGGCGGTGGACCTGGGCGTGGAGCGGCCGGCGGCAGCGCTGATCGGCCTCGGCGGCGTGTTCCTCGACCGGCGCGCGTGCCCGTGGCCCGACGGGCACCCGCCGGATCCGGCGCAAGTGGCCGCTGTCCTGGCGGAGTTCGCCGAGGAGATGCTGGCCGACGCGCCGGCCGGAAGCTCGTGCGTCGGCGTCGCCGTGGCGGTGCGCGGCATCGTCCGGCATCCCGACGGGCTGATCGGGCTGACCCCCAACATGGGCTGGAAGGACCTCGACTTCGCCGGCGCGTTGGCCGCCCGGCTCCGCCTCGACCTCCCGGTGCTGGTCGGGAACGAGGCCAACCTCGGCGCACTCGCCGAGCACCGCCGCGGTGTCGGCCGCGGCAGCCAGAACCTGGTCTACCTGCACGGCGAGATCGGGATCGGCGCCGGCGTGATCAGCGGCGGTGAACTCCTGCGCGGCGAGCGCGGATACGCCGGCGAGGTCGGCCACATGACGGTCAATCCGTTCCGCGGCCGGCTGTGCGGCTGCGGCGCGCGCGGCTGCCTGGAGGCGGAGGCGGGTGAGCGCGCGCTCCTGGAGGCGGCCGGCCGGGACGCCCGCACCACCGGCGCCGAGGCCGTGCGGTCGGTGGTCACCGCCGCCGACCACGGCGACGTCACCGCCCGGGCCGCACTGCACCGCGTCGGCGACTGGCTCGGCATCGGCATCGCGAACGTGGTCAACCTCTTCGACCCGGACCTGGTCGTCCTCGGCGGCACCCTGCGGGACGTCTTCCTCGGCTCCGCCGCCCAGGTGCGCAGCCGGATCAACACCAACGCCCTCTCCGCCCTGCGGGAGAACCTGCGGCTGCGGGTCAGCGAGCTCGGCGGCGACACCGTTCTGATCGGTGCCGCCGAGTTGGCGTTCTCCGAGGTCCTCGCGCGTCCGCTGGAGACCCTCGCCCGGGCCGCCGGGCCCGGCCGGCCGTAGCTCGTCGGCAGCCCGAACGCCACGGGAAGCACCGCGCGTTGAACCGCACCGTCGGACCGCGGGGGCGACCTGCGCGGAAAGTTACCGACAGGGGTGTCGATAACATCGGATAGGATGCCGACACTGGCGTCGTCAAGTTCTGGCAAAGAGCTTGACGTCTCCAGCCGTCGTGCCTGATCCCCCGTCACCCCCTCCCGGAGACCCCGTGTTCCTCGCCCTGCGCGACCTGCGCTTCGCCCGCGGTCGCTTCGCCCTGATGGGCGCCGTGGTCGCGCTCATCGCCGTCCTCGGCGTCCTGCTGTCCGGCCTCGCCTCCGGCCTGGCGGACGCCGGGATCTCCGGCCTGCGCGCGCTGCCCGTGACCCACCTGGCCTTCGACGAGAAGGCGACCAGCGAGCAGTTCTCCCGCTCCACCGTCGAGCAGCGGGACTGGCAGGCCTGGTCCGGGACGCCGGGGGTGGAACGGGCCGAGCCGTTCGGGAACACCCTGGCCAACGCCCGGGTCACCCGGGGTGCCAAGCTGGGCGAGCAGGTCAACCTCGCCGTCTTCGGGATGGCACCCGGATCGTCGCTGGCCCCCAGGCCCACCAGCGGCACGGGCCTGGCGGAGGGCAGCGCGGGCATCGTGATCACCCGGGAGATCGCCGATCTGGGCGTGGCGGTCGGGGACGAGCTGACCGCGGACCGGAGCGAGGTGCGGCTCAAGGTGGTCGGGCTGGTCGACGACACGGTCTCCTACGGCCACATCGGCGTCGTCTACGCCGACCTCGACACCTGGCGCCACCTGCACTACGGCCTGCCGGGCGAACTGCCCGAGGCCGCGCGCGAACAGGCCACCGCCGTCGCCCTGACGCTGCGGCCGGGCGCCGACGTCGCCGCCGTGGAGCGGGCGACCGGCACCCGCGCCGAGACCAAGGAGACCGCCTTCGGCGCGTCCCCCGGCTACACGGCCGAGTCGAGCACCATGGCGCTGATCAAGGGCTTCCTGTACGCCATCTCCGCCCTGGTGGTCGGTGCGTTCTTCACCGTCTGGACGGTGCAGCGCAAAGCCGAGATCGCCCTGCTGAAGGCCCTCGGCGCCCCCACCGGGTACGTCCTGCGCGACGCGCTCGCCCAGGTCGTGGCGGTGCTGGTGGGCGCGACGGTCGTCGGCACCGCCGCCGGCCTGGCCCTGGGCAGCGCGCTGATCGGCAAGGCCCCCTTCGCGCTCTCCGTCCCGGCCATCGCCACCTCCTCCGGCCTCCTCGTCCTGCTCGGCACCGTGGGCGCCGTCGTCGCCGTCCGCCGCATCACCGCCGTCGACCCGCTGACCGCACTGGGAGCCACCCGATGACCACCTCCGTCTCCGACCACCGGCCCGCCCCGGACGCCGCGGCCACGAACGGACTGCAGCTGGCGGGCGTCACCCTCGCACTGGGGGACGGCGACGCCGCCGTCACCGCCCTCGACCGCGTGCAACTCTCGGTCGCCCCGGGCGAGTTCGTCGCCGTCGTCGGCCCGTCCGGGTCCGGCAAGTCCAGCCTGCTCGCGGTCGCCGGCGGCCTCCGGCGCCCCACCTCCGGCACCGTCCGGATCGCCGGCGCCGAGCTCACCGCCCTGTCGGACGGGCAGCGCACCGCGGCCCGGCGCCGGCACATCGGCTTCGTCTTCCAGCAGTCGAACCTGCTGGCCTCCCTCACCGTGCTGGAACAGCTCCTGCTGCCCCTGCACATCGACGGACGCCTCGACGCCGCGGGCCGCGCCCGGGCCGTGGAACTCGTCGAAGCGGTCGGTCTCACCCGTCGCACCGCCGCCCGGCCGCACCAGCTGTCCGGCGGAGAACGCCAGCGCGCGGGCCTGGCCCGGGCCCTGGTGACCTCCCCCGCCGTCCTGCTGGTGGACGAGCCCACCTCGGCACTGGACCGCGTGCGCTCCGCCGAGGCGGTCCGGCTGATCGCCGAACAGACCCGTGAACGCGGAACGGCCACGGTCATGGTCACCCACGACACGGCGATAATGGAGGCTGCCGACCGGGTCTACGAGATGGTCGACGGCCGCCTGTCCTGACCGGCGCCGCAGGCCGGTGCCTCGCTCCCGGGCCCGCCCGCCAGCCAGGAGTCCGCCCCGCATGCCGAAGATCAACGCCTCCAGCGTCGCCGAACACCGCGCCCAGCAGCGCGCGGCACTGATCGGGGCAGCGATCGACATCCTGGTCAACGAGGGCGCCGCCGCCGTCACTCCGGCGGCGGTCGGCGCCCGAGCGGGCCTGGCCCGCTCCAGTGTCTACCAGTACTTCGACTCCTCGGCGGCTCTGCTGGCCACCATCACCGAGGAGGCCTTCCGGCGCTCCAACGAGGCACTCGCCCGCGCCATGGCCGCCGCGGACGGCCCGCTGGAACGCGTCGAGGCGTTCTTCGGCGAGAGCCTCCGGCTCGGCGCCGAAGGCGCCCACCGGCCCGCCGCCGCCCTCATGAACGCCGGCCTCCCGCCCGCCTGCCAGGAACGACTGGTGGAGCTCCACCTGGAACAGGTCGCGCCGTTCCGCGCAGCCGTGGCCCAACTCGGCGCTCCCGAGCCCGCGTTGACGGCGGACCTGATCGCCGGGATGCTCCACACCGCGCTCGCCGCGGTCGAGAACGGCGCCCCGCTCGGGGCGGTCACCGAGCGCACCCTTGCCCTGG
Source organism: Streptomyces sp. TLI_171 (assembly GCF_003610255.1). Taxonomy (GTDB): domain Bacteria; phylum Actinomycetota; class Actinomycetes; order Streptomycetales; family Streptomycetaceae; genus Kitasatospora. The sequence continues at coordinate 543,477 of NZ_RAPS01000001.1, forward strand.
TGCGCCGCTGCCTGGCTCCGGCCGGCAGCACGGTCGGCCCGGCGGACGCGGAGCGCTGACGGTCAGCGCCGGCCGGTGTTGAAGGTCAGCGCCGGACTGGCGTTGCTCACCAGGGACTTGGCCTGGGCGGGCCACCACGCGCCGGCGGCCGGGTCGACGACGCCGTACTCGGGGTCGACGGTGCCGCCCGGGATGCTGCGGTTGCACTGGCCGTCGGACTGGCCCACGGTCTTGATCCACAGGAAGGCGTCGGCGAGCGGGACGCCGGTGTTCGCGGTCGGCCGGTCGCCGATCCCGCTGCCGGGGGCGTTGCACCAGGTCTGCGGGTCGCCGCTGTACTTGCCGACCGGCGGCTTCCAGTCGCTGCGGCCGTTGCGGCTGGTGTCGACCACGAAGTGGGCGAGCTCGCCGGCCGGCGGGGCGCCGACGTTCTGCTGGAACCACTGGTCGGTCCAGTGCCAGGTGGACGGGTCCTCGACGTCCACCGCGTTGCCCGGCTGCCCGTCGTTCGGCGCCGCCGGGGAGTAGTACTGGCTCGCGCACCAGTCGGCGTGGCCCCTCGCCCAGTCCGGGCCCTTCGTGGCGAACCAGAGGCACTGCGAGACCCAGGTGCCGTAGTGCGTCGAGCGGTCGGTGGCGAAGTAGTTGGAGACGTTCAGCGAGAAGCCCTGGGCGCGGTCGACGCCGGCCTGCAGCAGGCGCTGGGCGATCGCGCCGACGCCGTGCCAGTGACTGTTGCCCGCGTCGAGGTAGACCACGCTGTTGGGCTGCTGCTCCAGCGCGTCGATCGCGTGGTTGAGGTCGGCGAGCCGGCCGGCGGTCTGCTCGCCGGTGGGGTCCGCGCCCGGGGCGCAGTCGGCGGGGAGGTTGGCCAGCCCGTCGGGCTCCAGCACCACCACGGCCTTGCTGCGGCCCAGGCCGCGGGCGAAGGCGTCGATCCAGGCCCGGTACTCGGCGTCCGACTGGGCGCCGCCCGCGGAGTACTGGGAGCAGTCCCGCTGCGGGATGTTGTACGCCACCAGCACGGGCACCGTGCCGGTGCGCTCGGCCCGGCGCACCAGGGCCCGCACCTTGGCCTCGACCTCCGCCGGGGTGCCGTCGGTGAACCACGCGGCTTCGGGCCAACTGGCCAGTTGCGCCATGGCCTTGGCGCCGTCGAGGTCGTGGTGCGTCAGGTCGGTGAGCGCCTGGCGGGTCGCGTCGCTGTCGGGGTCGACGTAGAACGCGGTGTTCGGGGCGAGCGTGTGGGACGCCGGGGCGGGGCGCGCCTCGGCGGCGGCCGGGACGGCGCCGGCGACCAGCAGCGCGAGGGCGCTCGCCGGGAGGGCGGCGCGGTGCAGGGGGATGCGCACGGTGTTCCTTCGGTGGATGGGTGGGTGTCGGGGTGACGCGGGGTCAGCGGCCGTGGACCGTGCTGTCGGCGACCGCCGGCCGGAACTGCCCGGCCGGGGAGCTTGATCCGACGCCGCGGTTGCCGTCGGGCGAGACGCCGTGGGCCCCGCCGACGCCTGCCGCGGCCAGGTGCTGGGTCGTGGCGGGGGCGCCGATCCGGCCGGGGTCGCCGGCATCGAGGCGCACCCGGCCGGTGAGGGCCTGGGCGTCGAACTGTGCGACGGCGTTCCTCGGCATCGCGTTGCGGTCGGCGACCCGGGCGGGCGTCAGGCAGTTGCGGTCGCCGAGCGCCTCGGGTTCCCGGACGGCCGCTGCCGGGCGGTGCCCGGCGCCGCCGGCGGCCCGGCGCAGCGCGGAGGTGTCCGGGTCCTTGCGCACGGTTCTTCCTCCGGGGGTGGGGGCGGAGAAGTGGAAGCGCTTCCAGTTCGGTGCGCATCGGATCGCACGATTGGGATGATTGGGCCCGGAGGGCGGAGGTGTCAATACCTCAGGCACCAGGCACATCCAGGATCTTTGGCTCACCCACTGTCGCGGAGCGGCCGTCGGGGTAGGCTGGAAGCGCTACCGGTTTTTACACGGCAGGACTGCGGCAGTCGCCGCTCCCCCGCGGGCCCCAGGGCCGGCGGGCGCCGTGGATCCCGGCCCCAGTCCGCCACCCGCAGCTCGAGGAGCAGCCGTTTCCATGGAGCCGTCACCCAAGCGCATGCCGACCCTGGACGAGGTGGCCCAGCGCGCCGGCGTGTCCCGCACGGCGGCCTCCCGGGTGATCAACAACGCCCCGCACGTCAGCCGGGCGAAACGGGACGCGGTCGAGCGCGCGGTGCGCGAACTCGGCTTCGTCCCCAATCCGACCGCCCAGGCCCTGGCCACCCGCCGGGTCGGCGCGGTGGTGCTGGCGGTCTCCAGCGACGAACCGGGGCTGTTCGCCGATCCGTTCTTCGCCGAGGTGATCGTCGGCGCCAGCGCGGCGCTGGAGCAGACCGACCTGGAGCTGATCCTGCTGCTGGCCAACACCCCGCGCGGGCGGGAGCGGCTGGAGCGGCTGCTGCGCTCCCGCCGCGCCGACGGCGTGATGCTGATGGCGCTGCACGGCGACGACCCGCTCGGCCGGCTCGCCGAACAGACCGACCTCCCGGTGGTGTTCGGCGGTCTGCCGCTCACCGGCGAGCCTCGCTGGTACGTGGACGCGGACAACCGGGGAGGCGCCCGCCTGGCCGCCGAGCACGTCGTCCGGACCGGCCGCCGACGGCCCGTCATGATCACCGGTCAGGTGGACACCATGGTCGCCGCCGCCCGCGAGCAGGGCTTCAGCGAGGGCCTGGCGCTGGCCGGCGTCCCGCTCCTGGGCGTCGAGGCCGGCGACTTCACCGAGGACGGCGGCGGTGCGGCGATGGAGCGGCTGCTCGCGGTCCACCCCGCGCCGGACGCACTGTTCGCCGCCTCCGACGCGATGGCCATCGGCGCGCTGCGGACGCTGCGGGCGCACGGGCTGCGGGTGCCGGAGGACGTCGCGGTGATCGGCTTCAACGACCTGGCCAGCGCGCGGCACACGGCCCCGCCGCTCACCACCGTGCACCAGCCGGTGCGGTCACTGGGCCGGGAGATGGCCAGGATGCTGGTGAGCGTCATCGAGGGCGACGACCCCGGACCGCTGATCCTGCCGACCCGGCTGACCGTGCGGGAGTCGGCCCCTGACGGGCCGACCGGGAGCTGACCCGCCCGGCAGCCGCCGGGCGAACGGGCCGGCGCCGGCCTTCCGGACCCCTGGCGGCCCGGTCGCACCGAGGCATCCGTCGGGGACCATGCTGTGAGCGCTAACAATTCTTGTCAAGCCCCCGCGCCGCCGGCGGCACCCTCCCCGCCCCGCCGCTCCGACCGGGCTCCCAACGTCTCGCGGCCTCAAGGGAATTCACCCTTCACTGGTGGAGCGGCCCCGGCCCCGCCGACTCGAAAGTTTCGATAACATTCCTTCGCAATTTCGTCGGCATTTCGGAAACAAGTCATTGACGGTCGCTCCGCGCCGAGCACATACTCTCCAGCGATCGAGCCGCCCGTGACGACCACCCCGCACACGGTCACACCCGTCCGTCCGGCACGTCCACCCGCACGTGCCGGGACCGGAGAGCACAGGGTCTCGGTGATTTCCACCTGACGCGCCTTCTATTCGCGCACACCTTCCCGGACGCTTCCGGCGAACGACGACAGAACAGGAAGTCCCACGATGAGCAGAAACACACGCCGCGCAGCGGCCGCCGCGATCGCCCTCGGCATCGCCCTCGCCGTCTCCGGCTGCGCCGGTGACGGGGACGCGGCCTCGGGCGGCGGCTCGTCCGACGGCAAGGTCACGCTGACCTTCTGGGAGAACGCCCAGCCCGGCCCCGGCGCCGAGCACTGGAAGGCGGCCGTGGCCGAGTACCAGAAGCTGCACCCGAACGTCACGATCAACATCCAGGCGATCCAGAACGAGGACCTCGACGGGAAGCTGCAGACCGCGCTCAACTCCGGTTCCGCGCCGGACATCTTCCTGCAGCGCGGCGGCGGCAAGATGCAGGCCATGGTCCAGGCCGGCCAGATCCAGGAACTGCACCTCACCGACACCGACAAGGCGAACGCCGGCGCCGCGGCCCTGGCCGGCTACTCGATCGACGGCAAGATCTACGGGATGCCCGTCGACACCCAGCCCGAGGGCATCTACTACAGCAAGGACCTGTTCAAGCAGGCCGGCATCGCCACCCCGCCGACCACGATGGCCGAGCTCCAGGACGCCGTCGCGAAGCTGAAGGCGATCAACGTCGAGCCGATCGCGGTCGGCGCCAAGGACGCCTGGCCGGCCGCGCACTGGTACTACAACTTCGCGCTGCGCGAGTGCAGCCAGGACGCCATGAACAAGGCCGCCCAGACGCTCAAGTTCACCGACCCGTGCTGGACCAAGGCCGGTGAGGACCTGGCGTCGTTCATCAAGGTCGAGCCGTTCCAGAAGGGCTTCCTGACCACCTCGGCGCAGCAGGGCGCCGGATCGTCCGCAGGCATGATCGCCAACCACAAGGCGGGCATGGAACTGATGGGCAACTGGGACCCCGGGGTGATCGGCAGCCTGACGGCCGACCAGAAGCCGCTCCCCGACCTCGGCTGGTTCCCGTTCCCGGCGGTTCCCGGCGGCCAGGGCGACCCGGCGGCGATCATGGGCGGCCTCGACGGCTTCTCGCTGTCGAAGAAGGCGCCGAAGGAGGCCCTCGGCTTCCTGCAGTTCCTGGTCACCTCGGAGGAGCAGAAGGCCTACTCCAAGGCGTTCTTCACCATTCCGGTGAACAAGGAGGCCCAGTCGGTCGTCACCGACGACTACAACGTCTCCGCGCTGCAGGCGTTCAACAAGGCCCCCTACTCGATGATGTTCCTCGACACCCTGTACGGCCAGAACGTCGGCAACGCCATGAACACCTCGGTGGTGAACCTGTTCGCCGGCAAGGGCAGCGCGGCGGACATCGCCAAGGACACCAACGCCGCCGCTGCGAAGGGCTGAGTAAGCACCGATGAGCAACCCCCTGGGTACTGACACGGCCGACGGCCGCCAGTCGCAGGGCACGCCCGGAGCCGGTGGCGCGGTCGCGCCCCCGGCTCCGCCGCGCGCGGCTCCGCGCCGCCGTGGGCGTGCCAGGATGCGGTTCGAGATCGCGGTGCTGTCCGGGCCGGCGATCCTGATGTTCCTGGCGTTCGTGATCTTCCCGGTGGCACTCGCCGCGTTCTACGGTTTCTACCGCTGGCACGGCTACGGGGCGCCCACCGACTGGGTCGGTCTGAACAACTACAAGCTGATCCTCACCGATCCGGCGTTCCAGCAGGTGCTGTGGCACACCGGCCTGATCCTGGTGCTCTCCCTGGTCATCCAGGGTCCGCTGGCGGTCGGCCTGGCGCTGCTGCTCAACCAGAAGATCCGCGGCCGCTCGGTCATCCGCATCCTGATCTTCGTGCCGTACGTCATCTCGGAGGTCATCGTCGGCACCGCCTGGAGCCTGATGCTCCAGACCAACGGCGCCGTCAACGACCTGCTGGGGCACGTCGGTCTGGGCTTCCTGAAGGCGGACTGGCTGTCGGATCCGAAGCTGGCGCTGTGGACGCTGATGGGCATCATCTCGTGGAAGTACATCGGCTTTGCGGTGATCCTGATGCTGGCGGGCCTGCAGTCGATCCCCGACGAGCTGTCCGAGGCCGCGCAGATCGACGGCGCCTCCTACTGGCAGATCCAGCGCCGGATCACGCTGCCGCTGCTGGGTCCGACGATCCGCATCTGGGCGTTCCTGTCGATCATCGGCTCGCTGCAGCTGTTCGACCTGGTCTACATCATCTGGGGCCCGTACGTGGCGGGCACCGCGGGCACCTCGACCATGGCGATCTACATGGTCGCCCAGGGCCGCAACGCGGGCAACTACGGCTACGGCAGCGCGATCGCGGTCGTGATGTTCCTGATCTCGCTCGTCGTGGCGCTGATCTACCAGCGCTTCGTCCTGCGCCGCGACCTGCAGGGTGCCGTCACCGAAGGAGCCTCCTGATGAGCGCGACGATCGCCAACAAGCCCCAGAAGTGGGGAAGTCCGTTCGCCTACTTCGTCGCCCTGCTGTTCATCGGGGTCTGCGTCGCGCCGGTGCTCTACATCGTGATCGGCGGGTTCCGCACCAACTCGCAGATCAGCACGGGCCCGGCCGCACTGCCCGACCCCTGGGTGGTCGGCAACTACATCGCCGTCCTGAAGTCGGTGACGTTCTGGGGTGAGTTCGCCAACTCCGTCGTCGTCGCGCTGGCGAGCACCGTCGGCACCGTCGTCCTCGGTCTGATGGTGAGCTTCGTGCTCGCGCGCTACGACTTCAGGTTCAAGGGCGCGATGTACTCCCTGTTCGCGGCCGGCCTGATGTTCCCGATGGTCATCGCGATCACCCCGCTGTACATCGTGATCAAGGACCTCGGCCTGGTCGACAACCTGCTCGGCGTGATCGTCCCGCAGATCGCCTTCGGCCTGCCGACGACCGTCATCATCCTGGTGCCGTTCCTGCGGGCCATTCCGAAGGAGATCGAGGAGGCCGCCGCGATCGACGGTTCGAGCCGGCTCGGGTTCTTCTTCCGGATGGTCGTCCCGCTGTCGCGGCCCGGTGTGGTGACGGTCGGCATCCTCGGGTTCATCGGCAGCTGGAACAACTACGTGCTGCCGCTGTACGTGCTGAACTCGCAGGCCAACTTCACCCTGCCGCTCGGCGTCCAGGCCTTCTCCTCGCAGTACTCCGTGGACACCGCGAAGGTCCTCGCCTTCACCTCGCTGGCGATGCTGCCCGCGATGGCCTTCTTCGCGATCTTCGAGAAGAAGATCGTCGGCGGCCTCACCGGCGCCGTGAAGGGCTGACCCCGGCGGCCCGCACCGCCCGACCCGTCGAAAGGAAACCCGAGTTGCCCCGCGCCCACGTCGAGCTCGACCGGCACGCCGTCATCGCCCCCGTCCGCCGCCGCACCTTCGGCTCGTTCGTCGAACACCTCGGCCGCTGCGTCTACACCGGTCTGTACGAGCCGCAGCACCCGACCGCGAACGAGGACGGGTTCCGGATGGACGTCGTCGAGCTCGTCCGGGAGCTGGGCACCACCACCGTCCGCTACCCCGGCGGGAACTTCGTCTCCGGTTTCCGCTGGGAGGACTCGGTCGGCCCGCGTGCGAACCGCCCGGTCCGGCGCGACCTGTCCTGGCACTCGCTGGAGTCCAACCAGGTCGGCCTGGACGAGTTCGCCCGGTGGCTCAAGCTCACCGACTCCGAGCTGATGCTGGCGGTCAACGTCGCCACCCGCGGCATCCTGCCCGCCCTCGACCTGCTCGAGTACGCCAACCACCCGTCCGGCACGGCGCTCTCCGACCTGCGCATCGCCAACGGCACGCCGGAGCCGCACAACGTGCGGATGTGGTGCCTGGGCAACGAGATGGACGGACCCTGGCAGACCGGCTTCATGACGGCCGACGACTACGGCAAGATCGCCGCCCGCACCGCCGCCGCGATGAAGTCCGCGGACAAGGACCTGGAACTCGTCGTCTGCGGCTCCTCCGGCTCCGGCATGCCGACCTTCGGCGACTGGGAGCGCACGGTGCTGGAGCACAGCTACGAGCACGTCGACTACATCTCCTGCCACGCCTACTACCAGGAGCTCGACGGCGACCTCGGCTCCTTCCTCGCCTCGGCGGTCGACATGGACTACTTCGTCGACACCGTCCTCGCGACCGCCGACCACGTCGGGTTCAAGAAGCGCTCCACGAAGAAGATCGACATCTCCTTCGACGAGTGGAACATCTGGTACCTCAAGGAGCACAAGGAGTCCGAGGAGGTCAACGACGAGTGGCGGCACGCCCCTCGGCAACTGGAGGACACCTACACCGTCGCGGACGCCGTCGTCGTCGGGAACCTGCTGATGACGCTCCTCAAGCGCAGTGACCGCGTCACCTCGGCCTCGCTGGCGCAGCTCGTCAACGTGATCGCGCCGATCATGACCGAGCCGGGCGGCCCGGCCTGGCGGCAGACCACCTTCTTCCCGTTCTCGATCACCAGCCGGCTCGCGTCCGGCGAGGTGATCCGGCCCGTGATCGACTCGCCGACGTACCTGACGGCCCGTCACGGCGAGGCGTCCGTCATCGACGCCGTGGCGACCGTCGACGAGGACCGGGCCGCGGTCTTCCTGGTCAACCGCGACCTGACGGAGCCGGCGCAGGTCACCGTCGACGTCCGCGGCCTCGGCTCCTCGCGGATCGTCGAGGCGCTCACCCTCGCCGACCCGGACGTGTACGCCAAGAACACGCTCGCCGACCAGCACCGGGTGGCCCCGGCCGCGAACCGGAGCGCGGCCCTCGCCGACGGCCTGCTCACCGTCGAACTGCCGCCGGTGTCGTGGACGGCCATCGCCCTGCACTGACCCGCGCCCCGCCGCAGTTCCTCGAAAGGACCGCCCCGTGCGGACGTACGACAACCCCGTGATCAGCGGGTTCCACCCGGACCCCAGCGTGTGCCGGGTCGGTGACGACTACTACCTGGTGTGCTCCAGCTTCGAGTACTTCCCCGGACTGCCGATCTTCCACAGCCGGGACCTGGTGCACTGGCAGCAGATCGGCAACGTGCTCGACCGACCCGGGCAACTGCCGCTGCCGCTGCCCGGCAGCGCGGCCTCCCGCGGCCTGTACGCCCCGACGATCCGTCACCACGACGGCCGCTTCTGGGTGATCAACACCAACGTCAGCGACGGCGGCAACTTCATCGTGACCGCGGAGCGGCCCGAGGGGCCGTGGTCGGACCCGGTCTGGATCGACCTCCCCGGGATCGACCCGGACCTGGCCTGGGAGGAGGACGGCACCTGCTGGTGCGCCTTCACCGTCCCCGGCATCCACCTCGCACGGATCGACCCGGTGAAGGGCGAGGTGCTGGAGGGCCCCTTCCCCGTCTGGTCCGGCACCGGCCTCACCTGGCCGGAGGCCCCGCACCTGTACCGGATCGGCGACTGGTGGTACCTGCTGATCGCCGAGGGCGGCACCGAACGCGGCCACGCGGTGTCCGTCGCCCGCGCCCGCTCGCCGCGCGGCCCCTGGGAAGGCGCCCCCGCCAACCCCGTGCTGTCCCACAGCGGCACCGACCGACCGATCCAGAGCACCGGCCACGGCGACCTCGTCGCGGCACCCGACGGCAACTGGTGGATGGTGCTGCTCGGCACCCGTCCGCGCGGCTTCTCGCCCAACTTCCACGTGCTGGGCCGGGAGACCTTCCTGACCCCCGTGGAGTGGGACGGCGACGGCTGGCCCGTCGTGGCACCCGTCGCGGAGCGCCATCCCGCCCCGGGCGGGGCCTGGCACCCCCTTCCCGAGCCGCCCGCGCGCGACGACTTCGACGCACCCGCCCTCGCACCCCACTGGATCTCGCCCTACGCCCGCCCCGACAACTCCTGGTCACTGACCGAGCGGCCCGGCCGGCTCGCCCTCACCGCCACCGGTCCCACCCTCGACCGCCCCGGCCACACCTTCGTCGGCCGCCGCCAGCAGCACCTCGACTGCCGCGCCGCGGCCCTGCTCGACCCCGGCACCGGACGGGGCGGCCTGAGCATCCGCCTGGACGAGGCGCACCACTACGACCTGGAGGTCGGCGTCGGCGAAGTCCGGGTCGTCGCCCGCATCGGCCCGCTGCGCCAGACCCTGGCCCGCCGCCCGGTGCCGCCCGGCCCCCTCACCCTCACCCTCACGGTCCGCACCACCGACCTGGTCCCGCCGTCCCCCGAACTCGCCGGCGCCGAGCCCTTCGGACCCGACACCATCACCTGCTGGCTCGGCGACCCCGACGCCCCTGACGCCCACCTTCTCGCCGAACTGGACGGCCGCTACCTCTCCACCGAAGTCGCCACCGGCTTCACCGGACGAGTCATCGGCATGTACGCCACCGAGGGCACCGTCACCTTCGACTGGTTCGACTACTCCCCGACCCCCTGATCCCCGCCCGGGCGGGCGACGGTACGTCAGCTGCACCGGAGAGAGCGAAAGTTACCCGGACCGACCAACCCGAGTTCCCCGGGCGCAGCCCGGCGGGACCACCGGCGCCCGCCCGAGCTGCGCCCGCGCCCCACGCCGCCGACGGGCGGCGTCGAGCCCCGGGCGACGGGACGTCGGATGCCCGGGGCGGGGCCCCCGCCGCTGCCCTGATCGGCCGGCGAGCCCGGCCGGCAGCCGTCCCGTGGTGCGCGGGAAGTGATGTCAGGTTCAGGACACGGGCGGTCGGGCGGGCGCCCGACCGCGGGGCGCCTGCGGATCCCGGGGCCGGCGGCCCGAAACCGCCGTGACCTGCCCGGACGGCGTCCCACCCGACGGCCGTGCGGCGGCGGTCGCCGTCGGGCCCTGAGCAGACGTCAACTCCGGGCCGTTTACCGCCTCTTGACGCAACGGCCGCGCGGCTGGCTACATTGGGCGAGTGGGAGCGCTCCCACTTTGCGGGCTCCCCCACGCCCCCTCCCCCACCGAAGGAAGGCTCCCACCCGTGCCTCCGATCCTCTCCGGCCGCGGCCTGCCCCGACGCGCGGCCGCCGTCCTCACCGGCCTGGCCCTGGCCGCCGGCGGGCTGACCGCCACCGCACTCGTCCCGGCCACCGCCACCGCGGCCACGGCGGCCGCCGACGTCCCGGTCCGGGTCAACCAGCTCGGCTACCTGCCCGACGGCCCGAAGCGGGCCACCGTGATCAGCTCCGCCACCGCCCCGCTCGCCTGGCAGCTGCGCGACGCCTCCGGCGCCCAGGTCGCCTCGGGCAGCACCGCGGTGCACGGCGCCGACCAGGCCTCCGGCCAGTCCACGCACCTGGTGGACTTCGGTGCGTACACCGGCACCGGCTCCGGCTTCACCCTGGTGGTCGGCGGCCAGGCCAGCCACCCGTTCGACATCTCGGCCTCGCTCTACGACGGGCTGCGCGCCGACAGCCTCAACTTCTTCTACCAGCAGCGCAGCGGCATCGCGATCGACGCGGCCCTCGCGGGCGGCAGCGCGTACGCCCGCCCGGCCGGCCACCTGGGGGTGGCGCCGAACAAGGGCGACACCAGCGTGCCGTGCCAGGCCGGGGTGTGCGACTACCGGCTGGACGTGCGCGGCGGCTGGTACGACGCCGGTGACCAGGGCAAGTACGTGGTCAACGGCGGCATCGCGACCTGGGAGCTGGTCAACTCCTTCGAGCGGGCCCACCGTTCGGGCGGCGACGCGGCGCTCGGCGACTCCACGCTGCGGGTTCCCGAGCGCGGCAACGGGGTGCCGGACGTACTGGACGAGGCCCGCTGGGAGCTGGACTTCCTGTTGCGGATGCAGGTCCCGGACGGCAAGCCGATGGCCGGGATGGCCTTCCACAAGATCCATGACGCCCAGTGGACCGCCCTGCCGACCCGTCCCGAACTCGACGACCAGCAGCGCGAGTTGCACAAGCCCTCGACGGCCGCCACGCTCAACCTTGCCGCCACCGCCGCGCAGTGTGCCCGGGTCTACGCCCCGTACGACGCCGCCTTCGCCGCCCGCTGCCTGGACGCGGCCAAGCGCGCCTGGACGGCCGCCAAGGCCAACCCGAACGTCCTCGCGCCGTCGACCGACAGCACCGGTGGCGGCGCCTACGAGGACGCCGACGTCTCCGACGAGTTCTACTGGGCGGCGGCCGAACTCCTCGCCACCACGGGCGAGTCCCAGTACCGGGACGCGGTCACCTCCTCCGCGTTGCACACCAAGCCGGCCGACGCCTTCTGGTGGGGCGGCACCGCGACGCTGGGCCGGATCACCCTGGCCACCGTGCCCGGCGTGGCGCTGCCCGCCGACGACCTGACCCGCCTGCGCGGCCTACTGGTCTCCGCCGCCGACGGCTACCTGTCCACCATGGGCGGTCAGGGCTACGCGGTGCCGCTCGCCCCCGACGGCTACGTGTGGGGTTCCAACAGCTCGGTGGCCAACAACGCGATGGTGCTGGCCGTCGCCCACGAGCTGACCGGACAGCAGCGCTACCGCACCGGGGCGCTGGAGACGATGGACTACCTGCTGGGCCGCAACGCGCTCGACCGCTCGTACGTGAGCGGCTACGGCGAGCGGGCCTCGGAGAACGAGCACCACCGGTTCTGGGCGCACCAGAACGACGCCTCGCTGCCGCACCCGCCGGCCGGCTCCTTCGCGGGCGGCCCGAACTCCGGCCTGCAGGACCCGATCGCCCAGGCCCAACTGGTGGGCTGCGCGCCGGCGGCCTGCTACGTCGACGACATCGGCTCGTACTCCACCAACGAGGTGGCGATCAACTGGAACGCCTCGCTGGCCTGGCTCGCGGCCTACGCCGCCGAGCGGCGTTCGGCGCCGGCGACGCCCGCCGTGCAGGTGACCCCGGCGGCGGTGACCGTCCCCGAGGGCGGGTCCGCGACGGTCTCGGTGAAGCTCTCCGCCGCCCCCGCGCAGAACGTCACGGTGACGGCCGCCCGCGCCTCGGGCGACACCGACCTGTCGGCGGGCGCCTCGGCGCTGGTCTTCACTCCGGCCAACTGGTCGACCGCGCAGCAGCTCTCGCTCACGGCGGCGCAGGACGCCGACACGGCGGCGGGCAGCGCGGTGTTCACGCTCACCGGCGCGGGGGTGCAGGCGGCCTCGTTCACGGCGACCGAGGCGGACGACGACAGCGCGCCGCCCGCCGCGTCCTGCGCGGTGACGTACAAGGTCGACAGCGCGTGGGGCAACGGGTTCACCGCCACGGTGACGGTGAAGAACACCGGCGCCTCGACCGTCGCCGGCTGGACGCTCGGCTGGAGCTTCGCCGGTGACCAGCGGGTCTCCAACGGGTGGAACGCGACGGTGAGCCAGTCCGGCACCGCCGTCACCGCCCGGGACGCCGGGTGGAACGGCACCCTGGCGCCCGGCACGAGCGCGAGCTTCGGCTTCCAGGCCACCTACAGCGGCGCCAACCCGGCGCCGGCCCGCTTCACCCTGAACGGCGCCGACTGCGCCTGAGCACCGCCGTGCCACCACCTCTGCCCGCCGCTCCGTCAGGTCGCGGCGGGCAGAGGTGTTTCTGGCGGGGCGGGCCGAGGAGGACAGTAGGCAGCGACGGTGCGACCCGTCAATGAAAACTTCCGAACACGCGGCTGAAACTTTTGGAGTTTGCGCTCGGATCCACCGGGACGCGCGGCGTCGGCGCGTTGAGCAGGTGAATCCCGTGGTCCGGACCATCCGACCGGTCTCGCGTCGGCGACCGAGCCGCCCGGTCCGCTTCACCGTTCTGCAACTTCTGACGCATGCAAGGTTATTGACTGCGGCGGATTCGCGCGGCTAGCTTCTCGGAAGTTCGACAACTCTTTCGAAACTTTCGAACTCCCCCACCCACTTTCCGGTTGACACCGAGGAGCTCGTAGTGAAGCTTCGCCGTCAGATCGCGGCCGCCGCTGCCACGGCCGCCGTTCTCATGCTCGTCCCGTCCGCAGTCGCGGCCGCCGCCGGCGACCCCAAGGCCCCGGCCGTCCCGAGCGACTCGCTGCGCGCCCTCGGCGCGCAGCAGAACCTGCGCGTCGGCACCGCCGTGGACGACGCGCACCTCAACACCGACCAGCCGTACACCGCCATCGTCGCCGACCAGTTCTCCGTCGTGACGGCGGAGAACGCGATGAAGTGGGAGTCGGTGGAGCCCACCCGCGGCAGCTACGACTGGGCGGCCGCCGACCGGCTGGTGGCCTTCGCCGGGCAGCACGGCCAGGAGGTCCGCGGCCACACCCTGCTGTGGCACAACCAGCTGCCGGGCTGGCTCACGACCGGCGTCGCCGACGGCACCATCGGCAAGGCCGAGCTGCGCGAGATCCTGCACAAGCACGTCACCGACGAGGTCACCCACTTCCGCGGCAAGATCTGGCAGTGGGACGTGGCCAACGAGGTGTTCGCCAACTCCTGGGACGCCAACCCGCTGCCCAACGGCCTCAACGGCGACGACTTCTGGATCAAGAACCTGGGCGAGGGCGTCATCGCCGACGCCTTCCGCTGGGCGCACCAGGCCGACCCCAAGGCCCTGCTGTTCTACAACGACTACAACGCCGCCGGCCAGGACGGCAGCAACGCCAAGTTCCAGGCCGTGCACGACTACTTCGCGAAGCTCCGGGCCCAGGGCGTGCCGGTCGACGGCATCGGCGAGCAGGGCCACCTCGACACCCAGTACGGCTTCGACGCGCAGCGCTTCCAGAACGACCTGCAGTCCTACGCCGACCTGGGCCTGAAGGTCGCCGTGACCGAGGCGGACGTGCGCACCTTCGTGAACAACGCGACCGAGCAGGTCCCGACCAGCCAGCTCGGCGAGTTCGCCCAGCCGTACGAGTTCTCCGAGATGCTGAAGGCCTGCCAGCTCGTCACGCAGTGCATCTCGTTCACCGCGTGGGGCGTCTACGACGGCGACTCCTGGATCCCGGGCACCTTCGCCGGAACCGGCTACGGCCTGCTCTACGATGTGAACATGAAGCCGAAGCCCGCCTACGTCGCGCTCCAGCAGGACCTGGCGATCGGCGCGGACGCCGCCCACCGCGGCAAGGGCCACGGCCCGAAGTAGCCCCGGCAGCCGGCCCGGGCCCCCGGCCGAGACCGGTCGGGGGCCCGGGTCACCACGTCACTCGGGCTGACGCGGCGTCACCCCAGCTTCCACTGCTGGTTGGTGGCACCGCTGCAGCTCCACAGCTGGACGGGCGTGCCGTCGGCGGTGCCCAGGCCCGCCACGTCCAGGCAGAGCCCCGACGCCACCCCGGTGACGGTGCCGTTCGGGTTCAGCTGCCACTGCTGGTTGGGCTGACCGTTGCAGGGCCAGACGATCGCCTTGGTGCCGTTGGCGGTGCCCTTGGCGTTGGCGTCCAGGCAGAGGGTGCTCCCGCCGACGGTCACGGTCAGCTGGTTCGACGAGGTGCGGGTCCAGGTCTGGGCGGCGGCGCCGTTGCAGGTGGAGATCTGCTGCTGCGTGCCGGCCGCGGCGTTCGGGTCGACCAGGCACTTGCCCGCTCCGACGGCGCGCAGCGCGCCCGTCCTGCCGCCGTCCGGGGAGCCGGCGTCCAGGCCCATGAAGTGGATCGCGTTCGCGGCCATCCCGGCTCCCTGCACCGGCAGTTGGTGGCCGGCCCCGGCGATGCTGTACGCCTCGACCTGGGTGGCGCCGGTGCTGTTGCGGTACTGGGTGCGGGTCCAGCCGGCCGCGGGGGTGTCGGTCGCCGACGGCGTCGGGCTCACGCCGAGGACGTCGGTCCACTGCTTGATCTCCTCGCCGAGGTTGTTGTGGTTCAGGATGGTGTCGGCGGTCCCGTGCCACAGCTGCACCCGCGGGCGCGGACCGGTGTAGCCGGGGTACGCGGCCCGCACCAGGCCGCCCCACTGCTGCGCGGTCATCGAGACCTGGCCCTGGGCGCAGGGCCCGTTCCAGCCCCGTACCGACCCGGTGTAGAAGCAGTGGTAGGGCACGCCCATGAACGCCGCGCCCGCCTTGAACACGTCCGGGTAGTCGGCGAGCATCACGTTCGTCATCATGGCGCCCGAGGACTCCCCGGTCACGTACACGGCGTTGGCGTTGCCGCCGTAGTGCTGCTCGGCGTAGGTGATCATCGACATCAGCCCGACCGGGTCGCTGCCGCCGCCCCTGGTCAGCGCCTGGTCCGAGGAGACGTCCCAGCAGCTGCCGCTCGGGTTGGTCGACGGGTAGACGACGAGGAACCCGTACTGGTCGGCCAGCGAAGCGAAGTCGGTGCTCGAGTACATGTACGGGCCGGTGCCCTGGCAGCCGTGCAGGGCGAGCAGGATCGGCGGGTTCGCCTTTACGCCGGCCGGTACGTACAGGTCCATCAGCAGGCCGGTCGGGTTGGCCCCGAAGTCGCCGATCCGGATCAGCGGGGCAGCGGCTGCGGCCCGGGGGGCCGCCGGCAGGCTCAGCCCCACCGCGAAGCCGATCGCGGCGACGATGCCGAGCAGACGGGACAGGAACGAGCGGGATCGGAACATGGGACCTCTCCGTCGGAATTGACTTGAGGGTGATGGAAGTTCCGGCGCCACCAGGGAGAAACGCCACCGATGGTCGGGGTGGTCCGCCGCGGCTGTCAACGGCGCCGCCGCGGCCCCGCGGCACCCGGCCTCCGTGCGGCCCCCCGGCTGCGGATTCGCCCCCGGCCGCGCCGTCGCCCGCGGTGAAAGTTGCAGCCGGACCCCCGTCGCACCCACCGCCCCTGGCGACAACTCCGGCCGTCCGCCGCCGTGTTGGCCTCCACGGCGGGGCGAAACCTTTCGACCTCCACCAGCCACGGGATGCGGCCCAGCATGCCGGGAGTCCACGGGGAAGTCCACCGGACCTCCCGGATTCTCTCGGCCGCGGCCCGGCTCAGGGGCGGCTGACCAGCAGTCTCTTCTCCCAGCGGCGGGATCGCAGGAATCCGATCGTTTCCGAGTTCTGGTCGAAAGCGTTGACAGCCTGTCGGGCTCAGGCCAAGACTGGCGCCGTCGACACCTCCGAGTGACCTTGGCTCCGAGCCGGCCCAGGATCGGCGGATCGACCCCATTGCTGTCCCAAGTGTTGACAGCAGCGCACCATTTGATGGAGATTCACCCGAAACACACCAGCGTCCGGACCCGTCCGTCCGGCGCGAATTGTTAGCGCTAACAGTCAGGTGGCGCTATCGCGGTCTGGCCGGGCCGCACCTGCACAGCGCCCGCGCACCGGCTCGGCCGGGGCGCGGGCGTCCCCCACCCCAGGTACTCCCCCCACCCGTGAGGAGAACGATCCGTCATGCCATCGCACGACAGGAAGCCCCGTCTCCGCAAGGCACTCGCAGCAGCCGCCTGCGTGGTCGTCAGCTCCGTCCCCGCCGTCACCGCGATCCCCGCGGCGCACGCCGCCGGGGCGACCACGCTGGGCGCGGCAGCCGCCGGCAGCAACCGCTACTTCGGCACCGCGGTCGCCGCGGGCCGCCTCGGCGACTCGACGTACGCCGGCATTCTCGACCGGGAATTCAACATGATCACCCCGGAGAACGAGATGAAGTGGGACACCATCGAGCCGTCCCGCGGCAGCTTCAACTTCGGTCCCGGCGACCAGATCGTCAACCACGCCGCCGCCCACGGCCAGCGGATGCGCGGCCACACCCTGGTCTGGCACAATCAACTGCCCAGCTGGGTCAGCAGCATCGGCGACGCCAACACGCTGCGCAGCGTGATGAACAACCACATCACCAACGAGATGTCGCACTACAAGGGCAAGATCTACGCCTGGGACGTGGTCAACGAGGCCTTCGCCGACGGCGGCAGCGGCCAGCACCGCAGCTCGGTGTTCCAGAACGTGCTGGGCAACGGCTTCATCGAGGAGGCGTTCCGCACCGCCCGGAGCGTCGACCCCGCGGCCAAGCTCTGCTACAACGACTACAACATCGAGAACTGGACGGACGCCAAGACCCAGGGCGTCTACACCATGGTCAAGGACTTCAAGTCCCGCGGCGTGCCCATCGACTGCGTCGGTTTCCAGAGCCACTTCGGCAGCGGCGGCGCCCCGGCGAGCTTCCGGACCACGCTGTCCAACTTCGCCGCGCTCGGGGTCGACGTCCAGCTCACCGAGCTCGACCTCGCGCAGGCCTCCCCCACCGCGTACGCCGGCGCCGTCCAGGCCTGCCTCGACGTGGCCCGCTGCACCGGCATCACGGTCTGGGGCATCCGCGACAGCGACTCGTGGCGCACCGGCGAGAACGCCCTGCTGTTCGACAACAGCGGCAACAAGAAGCCCGCGTACACCTCGGTGCTCAACGCCTTGAACGGCAGCAGCGGCAGCGGCACGCCGGGCGGCGGCATCGTCTCCGGCACCGTGTACACGCTCTCCGACGTGGCGGCCGGCCGCGTCCTCGACGAGCCCGCGGGACAGAACGGCAACGGCACCCAGCTCCAGGTGTGGGACGCCAACAACGGCGCCGCCAACCAGCAGTGGCGGGCCACCCAGAACAGCGACGGCTCCTACACGCTCACCAACGTCGCCAGCGGCCGGGTGCTCGACCAGCCGGGCAGCCAGACCGCCAACGGGACCCGGATGCAGGTCTGGGACTCCAACAACGGCGCCAACCAGCACTGGCGGGCGAGCCAGAACAGCGACGGCTCCTACACGCTGCTCAACGTGGCCAGCGGGCGGGCCCTGGAGCTCCCCGGCGGTCAGACCGCGAACGGCACGCCCGTCCAGATCTGGGACTCCAACGGCGGCGCCAACCAGCACTGGACCTTCAAGTGAGTTGAGCCCGGCCCCAGCACGACACCACGGCGGCCCGTGTCGCTTCCTGTTAGCGCTAACAGTCCAGGCGCGGGCCACCGTTGGTCCTTCACACCTTCGCCCCTTCGCACCTTCGCCCCCGCCCCCCTCGCCCCGACTCGGAACCATGAGGAGCCCCATGCAGAGACAACACTCCCACCGCAGGCAGCTGTCGGTGGTGTTCACCGCGGTGCTCGCGGCCGTCGCGGCGCTGGCGGCGATGCTCGTCGCCGGCCCGGCGGCCCAGGCGGCCACCACCGGGGCCCTGAAGAGCACCGGCTCCGGTCGGTGCCTCGACGTGGCGAACGGCAGTCAGACCGACGGCGCGCTGCTGCAGATCTACGACTGCTGGAACGGCACCAACCAGCAGTGGACCCTGACCTCCGCCAACCAGCTGACCGTCTACGGCAACAAGTGCCTCGACGTTCCCAACCACGCCACCACGGCCGGCACCCGGGTGCAGATCTGGGCCTGCAGCGGCGCCGCGAACCAGCAGTGGAAGGTCAACTCGGACGGCACCATCGTCGGCGTGGAGTCCGGGCTGTGCCTGGACGTCACCGGCGGCGCCACGGCCAACGGCACCGCCGTGGAACTGTGGACCTGCAACGGCCGCAGCAACCAGCAGTGGACCGGCCTGACCGGCAGCACGCCGACCACTCCCCCGCCGACCGGCGGCAGCTGCACCCTCCCGTCGACCTACCGCTGGTCGTCCACGGGCGCGCTGGCGCAACCGGCCAACGGCTGGGCCGCGGTGAAGGACTTCACCAACGTGGTCTACAACGGCAAGCACCTGGTCTACGCGTCGAACGTCAACGGCTCCTCGTACGGCTCGATGGCGTTCGCGCCGTTCACCAACTGGTCCGACATGGCCTCGGCCGCGCAGACCGGCATGAGCCAGTCCGCGGTGGCGCCCACGCTGTTCTACTTCGCGCCGAAGAACATCTGGGTGCTCGCGTACCAGTGGGGCGCGTGGCCGTTCATCTACCGCACCTCCAGCGACCCGACCAACCCCAACGGCTGGTCCGCGCCGCAGCCTCTGTTCACCGGCAGCATCCCCAACTCCGGAACCGGTCCGATCGACCAGACGCTGATCGCCGACGGCCAGAACATGTACCTGTTCTTCGCCGGTGACAACGGCAGCATCTACCGGGCGAGCATGCCGATCGGGAACTTCCCCGGCAGCTTCGGCTCCTCCTACACCACGGTCATGACCGACACCGCGGCCAACCTGTTCGAGGCGCCCCAGGTCTACAAGGTCCAGGGGCAGAACCAGTACCTCATGATCGTCGAGGCCCAGGGGTCGAACGGACGGTACTTCCGCTCCTTCACCGCCACCAGTCTGAGCGGCTCGTGGACCCCGCAGGCCGCCAGCGAGAGCTACCCCTTCGCGGGCAAGGCCAACAGCGGCGCGAGCTGGACCAACGACATCAGCCACGGCGACCTGGTCCGCAACAACCCCGACCAGACGATGACCATCGACCCCTGCAACCTGCAGTTCCTCTACCAGGGCAAGTCGCCCTCGGCCGGCGGCCCCTACGACCAGCTGCCGTGGCGGCCGGGCGTCCTCACCCTGCAGCGCTGAGCTGCCCGAGCTGCGGTGAGCACCTCCTGACGGATGCTCACCGCACGGGGCCCCGGCCGATCCCTCGGCCGGGGCCCCTCCGTCATGGTCCACCACCGGCCAGACGTCCAGGCCGCAGGAGCGCGTGACGGCGGTCGCGGTGGCTGCGGCCGTGCCCGCGGTGGCGAACGGGGCCGGGTCGACGGGACACGTCCGCTCCGGTCGCCCGGCAGCCCGCTCCCGGAGCCGGCGGAGCGACACCCTCGATGCCGTCAACCCGCGCTGCCGCTGGTCGAGTTGACGAATTCAGCCCGCCTTCGCGGTCGAACGCTCACGGACCGAGAGGCCCGGCCTCGCGGCCGACTCTCAGGTCCGGTCGCCGCGGAGTTCGGCGTTGATCCGCAGGGCCTCTTCGAGCTGGTCTTCCAGGATGATGATCCGGCACGCGGCGTCGAGCGCGGTGCCCTGGTCGACGAGTTCGCGGGCGCGGGCGGCGATGCGCAGTTGGTAGCGGGAGTAGCGGCGGTGGCCGCCTGCCGACCGCTGCGGGGTGATGAGTCTGGCCTCGTCGAGGCTGCGCAGGAAGCCCGGCGTGGTGCCCAGGATCTCTGCGGCCCGGCCCATGGTGTAGGCGGGGTAGTCGTCGTCGTCGAACTTGCTCTCTGCGCTCATGTGATCCGCCGTGTCGTGGTTGGTGGCGAGGGTGGCCTGTTCCACCGGCACCTTCTTTCTCGGAAAACGGGTCGAGGGCCCCGGCGCTGATGTGCGCCGGGGCCCAGGGATATGTGGATTCACTACACCATCAACTGCACTACTGCTGCCGGCCGGTACGCCGGGCTGCTGTGTCCGCGTTGTCCCGGAGAGGGACAGCATGCGGGGATCGCGTATGCGTGACCGAGGACCACCTCTTCCATGACGTTCCATGACGATGGCTACTGCGGTGACCGCCCGGCTGGTACTGCGTGCCGCGGCGGGCGACCCGACGGGGTGAACCCTTCCCTTCTCCTCCGAGGTGGACGGATGTACTGCGTTCTGCGTTACTGCGGTCCTGCGTCCTACGCGTGCGCGACCGCCACCGCCTCCGACCCCACGCACAACCGGGCCGGCGACGCCTGGCAGGTCACCCGTCTTCCGCCGCAAGCCCTTCTGCCATGACCGGGCCCCGCGTACTGACGACCTGCACGCCTCCTGCATCACTACTGGTCCTGCCAACTGCGGTACTGCCCAGGCAGTTCGTGTCTGCCTGCCCTTCGGTCCTACTCTTCCAACACCAGAAACACTACACACGCCATTGACCAATGTCTACTCTCGCCGCATGAGGTTTCCGCGTCTGGGCGCAGCACCTTCTTGGTGCCCACCCTCCGGTGGATCCGCTCCCGACCGGCCGGACCGCCGTGGCTGAAAATGTTTTCAGCCACTTGCGCAAAAAGTCCGGGCCGGTTCAAGGTGCGGGCATGACGAACACTCTTCGCCACGCGTCCCGTTCCGTCGCCCTCGCTGCGACCGCCCTCCTCGCCGCGCTCGCCGCCGCCCCGTCCGCTTCGGCCGCTTCGGCCGCCGCGGGCACCCCGGCTCCGTCGTGCGTGCAGTACTACTCGAGCTGGCGCTACACCCAGGTCGCCAACGGCTGCGACGCGGCCGTCAGCGTCACCGTCCAGTACACCGACGGCCAGAGCTCCCCCTGCCGGACCCTCCAGGCCGGCGAGTGGGGGACCTTCGCGGGCTACGGGACCGACATGAACTACGTGACGGGCCTGCTGACCTGCGACCCCGCCGGCGGCGCCTGAACCCCACGGGCCTGGTGCTTGTCGGCGCGTCCGAGCCCGAAGCCCTCCGGGGGACCCGGCCGTTGACGGGCCGGGTTCCGCGGAAATCCGGTGGACGGCCCCGGGGCGGGGTCGCTGCAATGGGAGTCGGTCGGCGATGGAGGGAGCAGGCGGCGATGGACGAGGTCAGGCTGCAACTGGTGGTGCGCGATCTCGTCGAGGCGGACCTGCCCGCCTGCGACTGGGCCGGCTCCCCCAAGCACGTGCGCGAACTGGTCCAGCAGATCCGCCGGGCCGGGGCCGGCGAGGTCGACTACCTGGCCGTGTGCACGCCGGTCGGTCTGCCGGTGGCGGTCGGCGGGGTCGACTACACGGTCGCGCCGGGGGCCGGAACGCTCTGGCAGCTCGGGGTCCACCCGGCTCTGCAGTCCTGCGGGATCGGCACGCTGCTGATCCGGTCCGCCGAGCGGCGCATCGCGGGCCGGGGCCTGGACCGCGCCGAACTCGCGGTCGAGGAGAGCAACCCCCGCGCCCGGGCCCTCTACGAACGCCTGGGCTACCGGCCCTTCGGCCGGCGGCCCGAGTCCTGGGACGTGGAGGCGGCGGACGGCTCCCTGCACCGCTACGAGACGATGTGCACGCTGATGCACCGGCACCTGATCTGACGCTGTTTCAGGACTCTCCCGGCCCGACCGGCGCGCCGCCCCGTCACAGCGACTGGAGCGCGCGGTCGCACTCCCGGCAGCGCTGCTCGGCGAGGGCCGCGGGGTACCAGGGCTGCCCGGGGGCGGTGCGCTCGTAGTGCGCGTGCTCCATGGGCGCGGTGTCCAGGCCGCACAGCGTGGTGGGCAGCGGGTCCTCCGGCACGTCGGGGTCGGAACCGGCGGCGTGCACCGCCACCACGGCAGGCTCGACCCCGTCCGGACCGATCTCCTGGTCGGCCCGCAGCGCGAACAGCACGATGATCGCCATGGTTCGAGCCTGACCCCGCCGCCCGCGCGATGCCACCGGACTGCGCTACCTGTTGGCCATCGGGACCGTGGAGTTCGCGGTGGCCCTGCTGCCGGGCGCCAGGGCCCGGCGGGCCGGGCGCGGCGCCTCCCGGTGACGGCGCCCCCGCTCGTGGTCCGTCCCGTTCATCCCGGCCCCCGGCGGTCGGCGAGGGCCGCGGCGACGGTGTCGCGGACCGCGAAGGCCTGCTCGACGCCGGCGGCTTCGAGCAGCCGGAGCAGTTGCGGGCGCGGCCCGGCCAGGACGAGGCGGACGTTCGCCCTGCGGGCGGCCTCGCGGGTGTGGAGGAGCAGGTTGAGGCCCGCCACGTCGCAGAAGGCCACCCCGGCGAGGTCGAGCACCAGCAGGGGCGGCGGGGCTTGCAGCGCCCGGTCCAGGGTCCGGCGCACCGGCTCGGACCCGTCGTGGTCGATCTCGCCGGCCAGCCGGACGACGCGGACGCCGCCCGGGAGCTTCTGGACGGCGGCGCGCACCGCCGGTGGCCCGGCGTTCCAGCTGGAGGGCGGGGAAGGCGCGGGGAGCACGGGAAGCCGTCGGTCGGTGGACATGAGCGGTGCCTCCTCCTGCTGGGGCAGGCTGTGCCGGGTCCGGCTCAGGCGGCGGCAGCCAGGTCGGGGCGGCCGAACAGGAGGGCGTAGCCGCGCGGGAGTCGGGCGAGCAGCCGGTCGGTGAGTTCGGGTCCGGCGAGCGGCGTCAGCGCGGCCAGCACGCTGGAGGCGTCCCACCGGGCGGCGGCGAGGCTGGTGCCGAGGGTGTGGGCGAGGGCCTCGACGAACGCGGGCGCGCTGACCGGAGCGGGCAGCGGGATCTGGGCCACCAGGGCTGCGCGGGTCTGGTCGGGCAGCGCGCTCGCCAGGTCGCAGCGCTCGTCGCCGGTGAGTTGGGCGCCGAGCTGGGTGACGACGGCGGTCAGGACGCGTTCGGCCTCCTCGTCGGTGGTGTAGCGGCCCATTGCTCGGACCTGGTGGACGAGGCGGCGGTGCCGGGTCATGGGAGTGGCCTTCCTGGTCGGGCGGCGCGCCCCTTCCGGCCCGGGCGGGAGCGGAAGGGGCGGCGGCAGGGCGTCGGTGCTGGTCAGGCGCTGATCTGCTGGGCGGAACCGCGGTGGCCGACGGTGACCTTCCGGGGCTTGGCGCGCTCCGCGACCGGGATGCGCAGGGTCAGGACGCCGGCGTCGTAGTCCGCGGTGATGCCCTCCGGATCGAGGGTGTCGGACAGCATGATCTGCCGGGAGAAGACGCCCAGCGGCCGCTCGGACAGTTCCCACTTGACGTCCGGGCCCTGGTGCCGGGGGCGGCGTTCGGCCTTGACCGTGAGCATGTTCCGCTCGACGTCGATGTCGATTGCCGCCGGGTCCACGCCGGGCAGGTCGAAGCAGACCACGTACTCGTCGCCGGCCCGGCAGGCGTCCAACGGCATCGGTGCGGGCCGGGACCACGTACCTGTCGCCCCGCCGACGAACTGCTGGGCCAGGCGGTCCAGTTCGCGGAACGGGTCAGTGCGCATCAGCATCGCGAAACACCTCCGTAAGTCGAATGGGTGCCAGTGCGCTTCACCTGACACGGTTGTAGCACGTCATCCATCCGATGACAAACACTGGAAGTCGTCGGTAGAGTGACACCATGAACGAGAAGCGACCGAGCACCGCGACCGACCGCGAGGCCGCGGCCGAGCCCGTCACCTTCCTGGCCGCGGCAGCGGCGCTGGCCGCCATCGACGACGCCGTCCGCGCCGCCCGCGCGGACTCGGCCGGAACGGGTACGGGCGGCGCCGGGGATCCGCAGGCCGACGATCCCGCTCCGGCGCTCGCCACGCTGATCCTGCTGCGCGAACTGCGCGCCCAGCTCGCCGGCTGGGAGGCCGGTCTGGTGGAGAGCGCCCGCGCTGCCGGTGCCACCTGGGCCGACCTCGCCCGCCCGATGGGCGTGGCCAGCCGGCAGGCCGCCGAGAACCGCTACCTCCGGCTCCGCCCCACCGGCCGCGCGGCCGACGCGGAGGACCGCGGCACCGGGGCCGAACGGGTCAAGGCCGTCCGCGACCGCCGGGCCGCCGAACGGGCCGTCACCGCCTGGGCCCGCGAGCACGCGGCCGAACTGCGGATCCTCGCCGCCCGGATCGCCGCCGCCGGGCTCGCGCCGGCGGCCCGGCCCGCCCAGTCCGCCCTCACCGCGGCACTGGGCACCGCCGACGCCGCCGACCTGGTGGAGCCGCTCGCCGGCATACGCCCCCACCTGGGCGAGGACCACACCGACCTAGCCGACCGCCTCGACGCCCTGACCCACCGCACCGACCGACTCCGCCATGACAGCAATCGACGACGCGCCTGACCGGACCCACGACCCGCACCCCGCCCGGCCCGCGGACCCCTGGCAGCACCTCCTCGACGGCGTCGACCGCACCCGGCAGACCCTCCGCCGCGACCTCGCCGCCGTCACCGCGTCCTACGACGCGCACCTCGCCCGCCTCGACACCCTCCGCCACACCCTCGCCCATACCCCGGACGGCTAGGCCCTCGCCTTCGGATCTTGCCTGATCAGCGCGCGGTGACGGGCGCCCGGCCGGGAGTGCCGGCGAAATGCTCTCGTACTGGGTGTACTTGGGTTTATTGCCGGTGCTTTCAGCCGGGTGATCCGGCGGCGCACGCCCGGCACGATCCGAAGGGGAGGGCCTAGCGGTCCACGCGGTAGCGGAGGGCGACGACCTTCGAGGGGAAGGTGCGGGTCTCGACGAGGTCGAGGTCGACCCGGCGTTCGTGCCGGGGGAAGAACGGGGTTCCGCCGCCGACCAGTACGGGGTGGACGCGGGGCCGGTACTCGTCGATCAGGCCCAGGTCTGCCGCCTGGACGGCGAGGGCGGCGCCGCCGATCGCGATGTCGCCCTCCCCCGGCTCGGCCCGAAGCCGCTCGATCTCCTCCGCCAGGCTGCCGGAGGCCAGCCGGGCGTTGCCCTGGACCGACGAGAGCGTGCTGGAGAAGACCACCTTGGGGAGCGCCCTCCACAGCGCGGCGAACTCCCGCGTGGAGAAGTCGAGCGACGGACTCTGCTCGACGCCCTCCCAGTACAGCATCGCCTCGTACAGCCGCCGCCCCAGCAGGTGCACGCCGAGGGCCCGCACCTCCTCGGTGGCGAAGCGGAAGAACTCCTCGTCGGGGGCGGTCCAGTTGAAGCCGCCGTCCGGCCCGACGACGTAGCCGTCGAGCGAGACGCCCATCGCGTAGGTCACACTGCGCATCACGAGCCTTTCTCGGTACCGGATGTGACGGTACGTCGGGCGGTGGCAGCGGGACGCGTCGCGACGCGCGCTACCGGCGGACGGCCGAGATCAGGCCGCCGTGCTGCTCCGCGCGCTGGGGCGGGGCGGTGAGCGGGCGGCCGTAGGCGGCGGCGCGCTCGCGCAGGGTGTGGGTCTCGGCTTCCCAGCCGTGGCCGGCCAGCCAGGCGACCGGGTCGTCGGGCATCTCGGAGACCCACAGGGAGGCCGCCGATCCGGGCGCGGCGTCCGCGGCGTAGCGTTCGAGCACGCCGCGCGAGCCGAGGGTCAGTCCCAGCCGGCTGCCGGCGGCGGACCGGGCGCCGATCCGGGTCAGCAGGAGTTCGACCGCGTCCTCGGGCAGGTAGATCAGCAGTCCTTCGGCGATCCAGGCGGTGGGCGCGGCCGGGTCGTGGCCCGCGGCGGCCAGGGCGCTCGGCCAGTCGTCCCGCAGGTCGACGGCGACGGTGATGCGCTCGCAGCGCGGGACGGCCCGCTCCTGGCGCAGCACGGCGGCCTTGAAGTCCAGGGGGGCGGCGGTGTCGACCTCGAACAGGCGGGTGCCCGCGGGCCAGTCGGTCCGGAAGGCGCGGCTGTCCATGCCGGCGCCGAGCAGGACGACCTGCCGCACGCCGGCCGAGGAGGCCTGGTGCAGCAGGTCGTCGAGGAACTTCGTCCGGATGACGATGGACGCCGACACGGCGAGTCGTCGGCGGCGCGCCGCCTCGTCGTCGTCGGGCCGGGGCGGCGGGGTGGGCCACAGGCCGCCGGCGGCGGCGAAGGCGTGGGCCAGCGGGTCGCGGAACAGTGGGTTCTCGCGCGCGGTCTCCAGCGCCCGCACCCGGGCCACCCCTACGGCGGTGGCCCAGACTCCGGACGGCTGTACCCGGTCCTGTTCCTGTTCATCGGTCACCGGGCAAGCCTAGACCGGCTGGTGCCGGTGTCCGCGGGGCTCGGCGTCCTGTCCGGCCCGGGAAGGCCCGCACGGGCGCGGTCCGCTGACTACTCGTCGTCGGTGGGTTCGTCGGCGCCGAGGCCCATCCGCTGCTCCGCCTGCTGCTGGGCCTTGTCGACCTGGTCGGTGTACTTGCCTCCGGTCTTCTCGTTCACCTGCTCCTCCGCGGTGTCGCTGACGTCCTTGGCCTTGTCCTTGGCCTGGTCCTTGAACCGGTCGAAGATGCCCATGGCCGACCTCCCTGGTCGATTGGTTGGGGTGTTCCTCCCATCCAAGGTGCTCGGCGGCGGTCCGGCACCGCCGCCTGGGCCGTTCAGCCGCAGGGCGCCGTTTTTCAGGGCCGGGCGGGCGCCGCCGAGTCCTGGGTCCAGAACTGGGCGAGGGCTCCTTCGCGGTAGGGGGCGGGGCTGACGCTGAGGTCGCCGGAGAAGGGGCGGTCCAGGACGAAGACCAGCAGCAGGCTGAAGCCGACCAGCCCGGCGACCGAGGCGACGAACAGGACCTGGACCCGGAGCTTGCGCAGGCCGTAGAGGAAGGTCAGCGGGATCAGGACCAGGGCGCCGCCGAAGGCCAGCGCCTGGAGCAGCGGCGGCAGTTCGCGGCGCGCCATGGTGATGCGGGCGCGGCGCTGGGACGCGACGTCGTTGAGGTGGTCGACGGCCTGCTCGTAGAAGACCTGCTCGGCCTGGCCCTGCGGGTCGTAGGTCTGGAGGGCGGTGTAGGCGTCCTGCAGGTGGACCTCGGTGGCGCCGTAGCTGGGGTCTCCCGTGCGCATGCGGGGCCACTGGTCCTCGACGACGGCGTGGACGTAGCCGCTCAGGGCGGAGTCGAGCCGGGCCCGGATCGGGTCGGGGAACGCGGTGGCGTCCCGGGCGATGAGTGCGGTGTCGGTGGCCTCGGCGGCCACGATGGTCTGGGCGTCCTCGAGTTGGGTCCACAGGGTGACGATCACGAACGCCAGGATGATGCCGTAGATGGCGCCGAACATGCCGAGGGTCACGCCGACCATGTCGTTGTGCTCCCCGCGGGCCAGCGACGGGTGTCTGCGGCGCAGCAGCACGCTGCCGGCGACGGCCAGCAGGACGGTTGCGCCGACGGCGACGACGGCCAGCGTGGTGGTGCTGAGGTGGTTGAGGAGCCAGAGCGACATGGGGCTGGAGTCTATTTCGGTCGCAGCCGCTCCCGATCGGCGCTTCCAAGGGCCGCTTCGGGTGTGCGCCGCGGCGTTCACTCCAGCGGGTGAACGCCGCGGCGGGGCAGTGACGGGTGGGGGTGAGGGTCCGTCAGTTGCCGGTCGTGGGCAGCCGGAGCCAGGCGGTGGTGTCGGGGGGCAGCAGGTCTCCGTCGAGCGGGGCGCTGGCGAGCAGGAGGGTGCTGCCGGTGGGGAGGGCCGTCGGCCGGTCGGTGAAGTTGACCAGGCAGGCGAAGGCGCCGTCGCGGGTGAAGGCGAGGACGCCGGGGTCGGCGGGGAGCCAGTCGAGGCTCTCGGGCAGCGTGGCGAGGTCGGTGCGGCGCAGGCGCAGGGCGGTGCGGTAGAGGGTCAGCGCGGAGTGCGGGTCGGCGCTCTGCGCGGCGACGCTCCGGCCGGCCCAGTCGGCGGGCTGCGGGAGCCAGGGCACGGCCGCGCCTTCGGGGGAGAAACCGAACGGGGCGTCAGAACCGGCCCAGGGCAGGGGGACGCGGCAGCCGTCGCGACCGCGGTCGGCGCCGCCGGAGCGGGCGAAGGTCGGGTCCTGGATCAGGTGGTCGGGGAGGTCCTCGACCTCGCCGAGGGCGAGTTCGTCGCCCTGGTAGACGTAGACGCCGCCGGGCAGGGCCATGGTGAGCAGGGCGGCGGCGCGGGCGCGGCGCAGGCCGAGTGCGGGGTCGGTGGGGGCGCCGAGCCGCTTGTCGCCCATGTCGAAGGAGGTGTCGGCGCGGCCGTAGCGGGTGACGTGGCGGATGGTGTCGTGGTTGGAGAGCACCCAGGTCGGCGGGGCGCCGACCTCGGCGTGGGCGGCGAGGGTGCCGTCGACGACGCCGCGGACGGCGTCGTGTTCCCAGGCGCAGCACAGGAACTCGAAGTTGAAGGCGGAGTGCAGCTCGTCGGGGCGCAGGTAGCGGGCGAACTGCTGGGGGGTGGGGAGCCAGACCTCGCCGACGAAGGCCCGCTCGCCCGGGTAGCCGTCGGTGATCTTCCGCCAGGAGCGGTAGATGTCGTGGACGGTGTCGACGTCCTGGTAGGGCAGGTCGGTGGGGTCGGGGGCGGGTCCGGCGTCGGGCAGGCCGGGCTTCTTGGCGAGGCCGTGGGCGACGTCGATGCGGAAGCCGTCGACGCCGCGGTCGAGCCAGAACCGCAGGACGTCCTCGAACTCGGCGCGGACTTCGGGGTGTTCCCAGTTGAGGTCGGGCTGCTCGGGGGCGAACAGGTGCAGGTACCAGTCGCCGGGGGTGCCGTCGGGGTCGACGCTGCGGGTCCAGGCGTTGCCGCCGAAGTACGACTGCCAGTCGTTGGGGGGCAGTTCGCCGTCCTTCCCCTTGCCGGGGAGGAACCAGAAGCGTTCGCGTTCCGGGGAGCCGGGGCCGGCCGCGAGGGCCTGCCGGAACCACGGGTGCTGGTCGGAGCAGTGGTTGGGGACCAGGTCGACGATGACGCGCAGGCCGTGGTCGTGGGCGTCGACGATGAGGTCCTGGGCTTCTGCGAGGGTGCCGAACAGCGGGTCGATGTCGCGGTAGTCGGCGACGTCGTAGCCGCCGTCGGCCATCGGGGACAGGTACCAGGGGTTGAACCAGAGGGCGTCCACTCCGAGGTCGCGCAGGTAGGGCAGGCGGCTGCGCACGCCCGCGAGGTCGCCGACGCCGTCGCCGTTGCCGTCGGCGAAGCTTCGCACGTAGACCTGGTAGATGGCGGCGGTGCGCCACCAGGGCCGGGTGGGGCGGTCGGTGGGCTTGCGCACGGGGGTCACGGGGGTGTTCTCCTTGTTCGTGGACGGGCCCGGGGCCCGCCCGCGGGTGCGGGCGGGCCGGGCGGGTGGTCCCGTTCGGGACCGTGGTGCGGGCGGGGCTACCAGCCGCTGTTGCCGGTGCCGCGCTGGATGGTGAAGCCGCCGGTCACGTTCAGCGGGACGTCGGCGGTGGCGGTCACCGTGGTGCGGGAGAAGGTGCCGTGGCCGGCGGCGTTGCCCTCGATGCCGTTGTTTCCGGTCCTGGTGATGGTCAGTCCGTCGACGCGCAGGTCGGCGATCTGCTTCTGCCAGGAGAGGAGGAGGCCGCTGTAGGTGGAGTCCTCGACGGTGTTGTCGTCGAGCACGACGGGGGTGGTGATGTCGCTCTGGTCGGCGTAGACCCACACCGCGCCGAGCTTGGAGTTCCAGTTGACTTCGAGGCTGCCGGTGCGGCGCAGCAGGTTGCCGGTGACCGTGGTGGCGCCGGTGAAGGGCTGGCCGAAGCGGGTGGAGACGGTGATGCCCGCGCCGGCGGTGACGGTGTCGGAGATCAGGTTGTGCTCGACGCTGTTGCCGCTGCCGCCGTACACGGCCGCGCCGTTGGCGAGGGAGGGCAGCTGCACGGTGTTGTTGCGGAACGCGCTGTTGGTGACGGCCGCGCCGTCGGACCACATGGCGAGGGCGTCGTCGCCGGTGCCGCGGATGCTGCTGTTGGAGACCACGGTGCTGTCCACCGCGCCGTGCAGGTTGACGCCGTCGGCGTAGGTGTTGCGGATGCGCAGGTCGCTGGCCTGCAGGCCCTTGGTCGGCGCGTTGATCCAGAGGCCGACCTTGGTGTGCTGGATCCACACGTTCCTGATGACGGATCCGGTGCCGAAGTCGCCTTCGATGCCGGCCTGGCCGCCGGCGTCGTCGCGGACGGTGTTCTGACCGTCGATCATCAGGTTCTCGACGGTGCTGGTGCCGCCGGTGCCGTACAGCCCGCCCTTGAGGCCGGTGCCGCGCAGCACGGTGTACCAGACGCCCGCGCCGCGCAGCTTCACGCCGGACAGGTTGACCCGGTCGGAGACGACGTAGCTGCCGGCCGGCAGGAACAGGCCCTTGCCCTGGCTCTTCGCGGTGGCCAGGGCGTTGTTGAGGGCCGCGGTGACGTCCTGGCTGCCGGGGGTGACGCCGAGGTCGGCGGCGGAGACGTACCCGGCGGGCAGGGTGCCGGCCACGCCGGTCAGTTCGGCCTCCACCAGGTCGACGGTGTAGGAGGCGGCGGTGTCGCCGGCGTCCTTCTGCAGGCGCAGCACGGTTCCGGCGGGCAGGGTGCGGCCGAGGGTGACCCGGGTCTCGTCGAAGAAGCGGTGGCCCTCGCCGTCTCCGGGATTGTTGGTGTACGGGTAGGCGCCGTAGACCCAGGCGTAACGGGAGGTCAGCTGCAGGTCGGGCAGGGCCTGGCCGTCGGCGTAGGCGCTGAGGGTGGCGTCGAGGCCCTTGCCGTCGCTGCTGTCGGGCAGCGCGTAGCGCAGGTTGAGGGCGTTGGCCGGGGCGGTGAGCCTGATCTCGACGTACTGGCCGGTGGCGGAGAGGGTGACGGCGCTGCGGCCGGAGGCTTCCGAGGCGACGCTGAGGTAGGTGCGGTCGGGGGTGAGGACGGTGCCGTTGGTGGCGCCGGCCTCGGCCTCGTAGCCGGTGTACGGGAGGGTGGCGCCGACGCCGGTCGGGTCGGGGGTGCCGGAGCCGCTCGGCGACGGGCTGGGGTCGGCCGTGCCGGTCGGGGTGGCGGGGGTGAGGCTGTCGAGGTTGACGTTGCCGCTGTCGGCGGCGGTGAACTTCAGCGCGACGGTGTTGGCGCCCGCGGCGAAGCTGACGCTCTGTTGGACGGTCGCCCAGGTGTCCCAGTTCGCGGTGGCGGGCAGCGTCACCTGCCCGGCGGAGGCGCCGTTGACCAGCAGGGTCAGGGTTTTCGCGGAGCCGGTGCCGTTGGCGTACCGGATGCTCACCGTGCCGCTGCCCGCGGCGGCGGAGGTGACGGCGAACGTGGTGGTGGCGTTGCCCTTGTTGCCGTCGGTGAAGCCGCCGACGAAACCGGTGCCGGTGTACCCGGCGTGGTCGGTGGCGGTGGCGGCGCCGCCGGCCAGGGTGGCGGACTCGGCCTCCAGGGCGCCGCCGGGCGTGCTGCCGCCGGTGGTGGCGGTCAGGTTGTCGAGGTTGACGTTGCCGCTGTCGGCGGCGGTGAACGCGTAGGCGACGGTGTTCGCGCCGCCGGTCAGGGTGACGGTCTGTTGGACGGTCGCCCAGGTGTCCCAGTTCGCGGTGGCGGGCAGCGTCACCTGCCCGGCGGAGGCGCCGTTGACCAGCAGGGTCAGGGTCTTGGCGGAGCCGGTGCCGTTGGCGTACCGGACGGCGACGGTGGCGGCCCCCGCGGTGGCGGCCTGCACGGTGAAGGAGGTCTTCGCCGCACCCTTGTTGCCGTCGGTGAAGCCGCCGACGAAGCCGGTGCCGGTGTACCCGGCGTGGTCGGTGGCGGTGGCGGCGCCGCCGGCCAGGGTGGCGGACTCGGCCTCCAGCACGACGGAGGCGGCCTGGGCGGCGCCGGGGGCGAGCGACCACAGGGCCAGGACCGCGACGACGGCGGCGGCCGCGGCGAGCGCGGTGGCCTTGCGGGCGGGGCGGGCGGCGCCGGTGGCGCGGCCGGTACGGGTGGTGCCGGGTGCACGGTACACGTGGGCTCCCGAAGGTGACCGGGGCGCGGGGGCTCCCGGTGTGGGGGTGGGGTGGGGGTGGGGCGGCGGCGCCGGCCGGGTCGAGCGGCTGCTTCGGCCGGCGCCGGGTCGGTGGGGCGGCCGCCGTCCCCGGGAGGTCGGCGCCGGGGTGGGCGGCATGCGTGCGGAACGGGCCGGGGGCGATGTCGGTCGTCCTGTCGCGGGCGGGTTTCAGCCCTTGAGGCTGCCCGCGGTCAGGCCCGCCATGATGTGCCGCTGGAAGACCAGGAAGATCACCAGCAGCGGGATGCTGGCCATCGCCATGCCGGCCAGCAGCTGGTTGGCGGGCATGTCGTTGGCGAGGGTGTTGAGGGCGACCGTGATCGGCTGGCCCCTGGGGTCGGGCAGCGTCAGCAGCGGCCACAGGAAGTCCTTCCAGACCCCGACCACCGCGAAGATGGACACCACCGCGAGCACCGGGCGGGCCAGCGGCAGGACGACGTGCGCCAGGATCCGCAGGTTGCCCGCGCCGTCGATCCGGGCGGCATCGATCAGCTCCTCCGGGATCTGGTCGAAGAACCGTTTCAGGACGAAGATGTTGAAGGCGTTGGCGCAGGCGGGCAGCCAGATCGCGAACGGCGTGTTGATCAGGTTGACGTGGATCAGCGGGATGTCCACCACCGTCAGGTAGGTGGGCACCAGCAGCGCGGACACCGGCAGCATCAGGGTGGCCAGCATCATCGCGAGCACCACGTTGCCCAGCACCGGCCGCAGTTTGGACAGCGCGTACGCCGCACAGACGTCCACCACCAGTTGGAACAGCAGGGCGCCGGCGGCCAGCAGCAGGGTGTTGAGGAAGTAGCGGCTCAGGCCGGTGCTGCTCCACGCCTGGGTGTAGCTCTCGGGATGGAAGCTCTGCGGGATCAGCGCGGGGTCGGGTTGGGCGAGTTCGGCGGAGGACTTCAGCGCCCCGGAGACCATCCAGTACAGCGGGAAGACGAACGCGGCGGTGAAAGTGACCAGGACGGTGCCCAGCACGGTCCGGTAGAGCGCGCGCCCGAGCGGGCGGTCGAGCTCGGCCGGGGCGATGAGGGTGCGGGCCGGGGAGTCGGCGGTGGCCATGGCGGGTTCCTCTCAGCCCTTGGAGCGGGTCAGGCGCAGGTAGAGGCCGGCGAAGGCGCCGAGGACCACGAACAGGACGGTGCTCATCGCGCTGGCCAGGCCGAAGTCGTTGTAGACGAAGGCGTACCGGTAGAGCAGCAGCAGGACGGTCACGGTGGCGTCGTTCGGGCCGCCGCCGGTGAGCACGAACGGCTCGATGAACACCTGCATGGTGCCGATCACCTGCAGCAGCAGCGTGATCAGCAGGATGAAGCGCATCTGCGGGATCGTCACGTGCCACAGCCGCTGCCGGATCGACGCGCCGTCCAGTTGCGCGGCCTCGTAGAGCTCGCCGGGCACGCCCTGCAGCGCGGCGAGGTAGATCAGCGTCGTGGTGCCCATGTTGGCCCAGGTGGAGACCAGGACCAGCGACAGCATCGACAGGTTCTCCGACTCCAGCCACTGCTGCGGCGGCAGGTGCAGGACCGCCAGCGCGTGGTTGAACAGGCCGGGGCCCGGGTCGTAGAACCAGCGCCACAGCAGCACGGTGACGATCGGCGGCAGCATCACCGGCAGGTAGACGGTCATCCGCAGGTAGGCGCGGCCGTGGCGCAGTTCGTTGAGCACGATCGCGGTGACGAACGGGGCGGCGAAGCCGAACACCAGCGCCAGCGCGGTGAACCAGAGGGTGTTGCGCCAGGCGGTGAGGAACAGCGGGTCGTCGAACAGGCGCTGGAAGTTGTCCAGGCCCACCCAGGTGGCCGGCTGGGCGAAGTTGACCTGCTGGAAGCTCAGCAGGAACCCGCGGACGATCGGGTACCAGGAGAACAGCGCGAACGCGAGGATGCCACCGGCCAGGAACAGGTACCCGGCGAGGTTGTCGGCGATCCGCCGGCGCAGCGCCGCCCGGTGCGGGGCGGGGGCCGGTGCGGGGGCGGCGGCGGGCCGCTGCCGGGTGCGGCGCGGTGCGCCGACGGTGTCGACCTTCATGGGGATGGGCTTTCCGCTCGGGCTCACTGCGCGGTGGCGAGGACCGCGTCGACCTTCTTCTGCGCGTCCTTCAGCAGGCCGTCGAGGTCGGCGTCCTGCTTGGTCAGCACGGCCTGCATCACGCCGTCCAGCACGGTGTAGATCTGCTGGGCGTTCGGCGGCTCGACCTTGACCTCGACGTTCGCGGACCGGTCGGTGAAGGGCTGGTAGTTCCGCTGCGGGACGTTCGCGTACTTCGCGTGCGCCGCCTTGACGGTCTCGCCGCTCCGGCCGTCGAACAGGTCGGGCTGGGGCAGGCCGATCGGGATGTCGGAGCCGGCCGACTTCCGGTCGGTCTCCTCCTGGCGGTCGGGGTTGAGGTACTTCCACTGGATCCAGGCGAGGCCCGCCTTGATCTTGGCGGCGCTGTCCTTGGGGTTGAACATGAAGCCGTCGCCGCCGCCGAGGGTCGCGGTGCCGGGCATCGCCGCGAGGCCGTACTCGTCGTACTTGCGCTCGAACTGCTTGACGATGGTGGGGATGTTGTCGGGGCCGGCGAGGTACATGCCGAGCTTGCCCGCGCCCATCGTCTTCTGGACGTCGGGGATCTCCAGCAGCTGACGGCTGCCCATGGTGTTGTCGGTCCACCGCATGTCGTGCAGGTACTGCAGCGCCTTGTGGGCCGCCTCGGAGTCGACCGTGGCCCTCCACTTGCCCGATCCGTCCTGGGCGGCGACGTCGCCGCCCAGCGAGTAGATCCACGAGGTGAGGTGCCAGCCGCCCTGGTTGTTCTTGGAGAAGTCGGCGTAGCCGGTGACGCCGTCGCCCAGCGCGGTGATCTTCTGCGCGGCGGTGCGGACCTCGTCCCAGGTGGTGGGCGGCTTGTCCGGGTCCAGGCCGGCCTTGGCGAACAGCTCCCGGTTGTAGACCAGGCCCATCGAGTAGTTGCCGGTGGGCAGGCCGTAGACCTTGCCGTCCTTGCCAGTGAAGACCTTCTGCAGTTCGGGCTTGATGTCGGCGAGCGCGGGGACGTCCTTCAGGTACGGGGTGATGTCGGCGGCCTGGTGACGCTGGATCAGCCCCGCGGGGTCGGTGAAGTAGACGTAATAGACGTCCTCCAGCTGCCCGCCGGCGAGCTTGGCGGCGAAGGTCTTCGGGTCCATCAGGCCCTCGTGGGCGTCGATCCTGATGTTCGGGTGGCCGGCCTCGAACGCCTTGACGTCGTCCTCGAAGTTCTTGCGGTCCACCGTCTGGGTCGCCGGGGGAGCCCGTTGACGGAGATGGTGACCACGCCGCCCGCGTCGCCGCTGCCGGTGCCGCCGCTGCTGCCGCACGCGCCGGCGGTGAGGGCGGTCGCCGCGGCCAGCGCCACGGCGGAGACACGGCGGATTCTGTTGCTGCCCATGCTGATCGGACCTTCCGTGGTTCCTGCAACCGCTTGCGCGCAGCGGTGTCCGACGCGCAAGCGGTATGACGGATGAAGAGGCCCGGCTGATCGCATCGGGCGCTCGTCGATGGCCCCGACACTGACAGCGTTAACGCAAAGAGTCAACGGTGTAACGCAATATCCTTGCACCACGACATGTTTTCGTGACCTAGCCGCGGATCGCCACCACCGCGGGCGCCGTCCGGGTCGACCCGCGCACGATCAGCTCGGGCTCGAACAGCACCTCCTCGGCCGCCGTCCCGCGCCCTTCGATCTGGTCCACCAGGGCCTTTGCCGCCGCTGCGGCCATCGCGGCGATCGGCTGGCGCACCGTGGTCAGCGGCGGCTCGGTGGCGATCATGTACGGGGAGTCGTCGAACCCCACCACCGAGACGTCCCCCGGGACGTCCAGCCCCTCCCGTCGCAGCCGCCGGATCGCCCCCAGCGCCAGGGCGTCGCTCGCGCACACCACCGCGCTCACCCCGGCCTGCACCAGGCGGGGTACGGCGGCCGCCCCGCCGTCCATCGAGAACATCGCGTGCGCCACCAGCCGGCCCACCTCCCCGTCCCGCCCGCGGCGGCGCAGGTGCCGGGCGAAGGCATCGAGTTTGCGTACGGAGGGAACGTGCCCCGCAGGGCCGAGCAGCAGGCCGATGCGTTCGTGCCCGAGCGCCTCCAGGTGGGCCAGCGACTGCTCGACGGCGGCCGCGTCGTCGGCCGAGATCATGGCCGAACCGCGGTGCCCGTCGGCCGCGTTGATCAGCACCACCGGCACCTCGCGCTCGCGCAGCGCCCGCCCCTGCTCCGGCCCGGCGTCGGCGTAGCTCGCGCCGACGAACACGATGCCGGCGACGTTCTGCCGCAGCAGCATCTCGATGTAGTTCGCCTCCGACACCCCGTCGGCCGTCCGGGTGCAGAGCACCGTCATCAGCCCCTGCTTGCTCAGCGCCCCCGCCAGCACCTCGCAGAACGCCGGGAAGACCGGATTCTGCAGGTCGGGCACCACCAGACCGACCAGCGGCGCCCGCTCGGAGCGGAAGTCGGCGGGGCGCTCGATGCCCAGCACGTCGAGCGCCGTCAGGACCGCCTGGCGGGTCTCCCGCGCCACCCCGGGCCGGTTGCGCAGCACCCGGCTCACCGTCACCGTGCTCACGCCGGCGAACCGGGCCACCTCGTCCAGCTTCTTCGTCATACCCGGGAGCGTAGCGAGGCCACTGCAAAAAATCGACCGAACGACGAAAATCAACGCAAGCAATGGTCAAGCTGTCGACGGCCAGCGGGGTGGATCGGGATCGACGGTCAGACCCGGTGGGCGGCGACGTACCGGGCCGGGTCGGCGTTCAGGTCTCCCTCCCAGCGGTCCAGGCACTGCTGGGCGAAAGTGCGGCCGGTGGCGACGATCTCCTCCAGCGGGTCCAGGTAGGACGGGACGTGGCGCGGTTCGAGGCCCGCGGCGACCCGGGCCTCCAGCCCGGCCCGGGCCAGCCGGAGCAGTTCGGCCGCGAGCGGACGCACCGGGGTGTCGCCGAGGCGGGTGTCCAATCCGCGGGCCGGCAGCTCGGCGCGCGCCGCGCGGTGCTCCTCGGCGGTGTGGTGCCGCGTCAACTCCCAGGCCTCGGCACACGATTCGGGGTGGTAGCTGAGGCCGGTCCACAGCGCGGGCAGGGCGGCGAGGTGGCGTTGCGGCGGGCCGTCGGCGCCGCGCACCTCCAGGGTGCGGCGCACCCGGGTGTCGGTCCAGAGCTGGGCGAGGTGGCCGGCCCAGTGGGCCGCGGTGGGCGGGGCGCCGTCGTGCAGGCCGTCCCGGAGCAGATCGGCGAAGGTGCCGTCCGGGGCGCGGCGGTAGCGGCCGTCGCCGGTGCGGTAGTGGATCAGCGGGATGCCGAGCGCCCAGTCGACCAGGTCCCCGGCGCTCACGTCGGCGCGCAGGCCGGGCGGGAGCAGGCCGTTGCGCTGCGGGTCGGTGCGCAACCAGCCCCAGGCCCGGTGGGACAGCAGCCCGCACGGACGGCCGTCATGGAGGGGCGAGTTGACGAGCAGGGCGGACACCACGGGCGCGGCCGCGGTCTGCATCCGCAGCTTGCGGGTGAAGTCCTCGGGGCCGAGGAAGTCCAGGGTGACCTGGGTGGACAGCGACAGCGCCATCACCTGCGGCGCGCGGGCCCCGGCCGGGCCCAGCTCGGCGAAGTACTGCCGCATGACGGCGCCCCGGCTCATCGGCACCCAGTCGACGTCGGCGAGCCCGCCGAAGGGCAGGTTGCCGCCGGGAACGAGGGCCAGGCCGAATCCGGCGGACAGCTCGGCGAGCCGTTCCAGCGCCGACCGGACCTCCTGCACGGCCGCGCCGACGCCGGGCCCGGGCGTGGAGGAGTACTCGATCTGCCCACCGTGCTCCAGCGTGACGCTGCTGCCGTCGGGCAACCGCACCCCGGTCAGCTGCCCGCCGTCCTCCTCCGGCCGGCCGCCCCAGCTCCGCAGCACCTCCTCCAGCACCGCCCGCACGCCGGACGGGCCCAGGTAGCGCGCGTTGCGTCCGGTCGCCGGGTCGAGGAGACCGCATTCGACCTCCACCCCGACCCGCTCGACCGCGCCCGGCCGGGGTGCCAGCGCGGCCAGCAGGTCGTCGGGGGACACGAGAGGCGTCTCGGACATCGGGGGAGCCCTTCGGGTGGGAGGGCCGGGCGGGGGCGTGCCGTGGCGGCCCGGCTCCGGCGACGGATGCGAGTGGTGCGAACGGGGCGGCCCGGTCAGGCCGGGTCCCCCTTCGGGGCGGCCGGGTTGGTCTTCGGGTCGGCCGGGCCGGTCTCCGGGACGGGGTCCGGCAGGGCGCGGCGCGCGAGGACCGGCTCCGCCGCTCCACGGCCGAGCGCGGGGTGAACGGCCACGGCGGATGCTCCTTCGGGTCCGGCCGGGGCGCGGGCGGGCCACCGGCGCGACGGTGCGCGGACTCCCGTCGTACCGGCGGATCGCCGGCGCACCGTCCAGCCGCGCCGCACGCTTCACCCGAACGGCCAGACGCTCCGTCGCGCCCACCGTCCCCCGCTTCCGGCGTGCGGCACGCTGCCCGCATGAGATCGCGAACGGGCGGCATGTGGTGGGGCACGACCATCGAGGCGCCGGACCCCGGTGGTCCGGCCCGGTTCTACGCGGAACTCCTCGGCTGGCCGGTCGGCCACGAGGAACCCGGGACGGCCGTCGTCGCCGCCTCCCCGCACGGGCCGTTCCTGGTGTTCCAGCAGGCGAACGGCTACCGGCCCCCGGTCTGGCCCCCGGTCGACGGGCAGCAGCGCCCGATGATGCACCTCGACTTCCAGGTCGGCGACCTGGACTCGGCCGTCGCCGACGCACTCGCCCTGGGAGCCACGGCGGCGGAGTCCCAGCCGCAGCGGCACGTCCGGGTGATGCTCGACCCCGCCGGCCACCCGTTCTGCCTCTGCCTCGACCAGGACTGACGCGGGTCCGCCGACCGGAGCGGCGCAGGCCGGCACGGTGCCCGGCCGAGGACACGCGGCGGGGAGGTCACGTCGTCGCGGGCGGCGGCCTGTTACAGTCGAAACAGTTGCAGTAGTGGTTCCCATGATTCTTGTGTGCGCCTGCTGATGTGTCGCAGGCGCATTTTCTTTTCCCGGCTCATTTCCCGGGTGGGTGCTCATCGCGGCGACTCGGAGCCCGCACGGTGCGGGTTCCGGACAGCACCTCGAAGGAGATTTCGTTATGGCCAACGGCACCGTGAAGTGGTTCAACGCGGAAAAGGGCTTCGGTTTCATCGAGCAGGACGGCGGCGGTCCGGACGTGTTCGCCCACTACTCGAACATCAACGCCAACGGCTTCCGTGAGCTGCTCGAGGGCCAGAAGGTCGAGTTCGACGTCGCGCAGGGCCAGAAGGGCCTGCAGGCGGAGAACATTCGCCCGCTGTAATTCCTCCAGCGCCGGCACCGGCCCGGCAACCAGGGGCCCGCATCGCGTCATTGACGCGGTGCGGGCCCTTCGGCATTCCGCGCCGACGCCGCCTCGACCGACCTGCCACACTGCGACACCCGGGGGCTGCGCCGCACGCTGTGTCGCGGGTCACATCGGCCCCGTGTCACGAACGGAGCGGGTGCTTGCGTCTGGTGGTGGTCCGCACAGCGGGGAACGACCGACGCGAAAGAGGCAGTGGAGCGATGAACGCGACAGCAGCACGGCGACACGAGGTCCTGGTCCTGGGCGCCGGCTACGCCGGGCTCTCGGCGGCGATCCAGCTCGCCGCCCGCACCAGGAAGCGCGGGGACCTGCGGGTGACGCTGGTCAACCCTTACGACACCTTCACGGAGCGGCTGCGGCTGCACCTGACCGCCACCGGCCGGCAGACGGCCGAGCTGAGCATTCCGGAGCTGCTGGACGGCACCGGGGCCGATTTCGTCCGCGGCTGGGTCACTGCCGTGGACGCCGGGGCGAGGACCGTCCGGATCGACGACGACCGGGTGCTGCGCTACGACACCCTGGTCTACGGACTGGGCAGCGTCGCCGACACCGCCGCCGTGCCCGGCGTGGCTGACCACGCCTACACCCTCGACGGCCCGCAGGACGCCGCCCTGCTCGCCGACCGGCTGGCCCGGCTCGACGGCGGGACGGTGGTGGTCGGCGGCAGCGGCCTCACCGGCGTCGAGGCCGCCGCGGAGATCGCCGAGAGCCACCCGGAGCTCCAGGTGGTGCTGCTGGGCCGGGGCGAGCCCGGCACCGGCCTGCACCCCAAGGCCAAGGCGTACCTGGACGCGGCGCTCGCCCGGCTCGGCGTTCAGGTGCGCAGCGGCGTCGAGGTGGCCGAGGTGCTGCCGGACGGCGTCGAGCTCGCGGACGGCACCGTCGTCGAAGCGGCCGCGGTCCTGTGGACGAGCGGCACCCGCGTCCCGCCGCTGGCCGCCGCCGCGGGCCTGACCGTCGACGAGCGCGGCCGGGTGGTCACCGACGGCGCCCTGCGCTCGGTCTCCCACCCGGACGTGTACGCGGTGGGCGACGCGGCGGCGATCCGCCAGCGCTACGGCGTGATGCACGGGACCTGCCAGGGCGGCATGCCCACCGGCGTGCACGCGGCCCTGTCGATCCTGCGCGTGCTGGCGGGCAAGGAGCCCAAGCCCTTCCGCTTCGGCTACTACCACACGCCCGTCAGCCTCGGCCGGGGCGACGCCGTCGTACAGTTCACCCGCCCCGACGACAGCCCGCGCCGGATCGTGCTGACCGGCAAGCGGGCCGCCAAGTACAAGGAGACGGTCAGCGCCGCGCCGTGGCCGACCTTCGCCCGCATGAAGAAGATGCCCGCCTCGGGCGCCGTCTGGCCGCGCGGCGGCCGCTACACCCGGATCAGGAACGCGAAGTGACACAGCCCCAGCAGACCGGCCCCGACCAGCTCGCCTTCCAGCAGTACCGCACCCTGCTGTTCTCGGTGGCCTACCGCATCCTCGGCTCCGCCGTCGACGCCGAGGACACGGTCCAGGACGCCTGGTTCAAGTGGTCGGCGGCCGACCGCTCGCAGGTCGCCGACCCCAAGTCCTACCTCACCCGGATCGTCTCCAACCTGGCGATGGACCGGCTCCGTTCGACCCGCCACCAGCGCGAGACGTACGTCGGGCCCTGGCTGCCCGAGCCGCTCCTGACCGGCCCGGACACCGCCGACGGCGTGGCCGCGGCGGACTCGGTCTCGATGGCGCTGCTGGTCGTCCTGGAGACGCTGAGCCCGCTGGAGCGCGCGGTGTTCGTGCTGAAGGAGGCCTTCGCGTTCAGCTACCCGGAGATAGCCGAGGCGGTGGACCGCTCGGAGGCGGCGGTCCGGCAGGCCGGCCACCGCGCCCGCGAACACGTCCGGGCCCGGCGGCCCCGCTTCACCGCCGACCCGGCCCGCAGGCGCGACGTCACCGAGCGGTTCTTCGCGGCGGCGACCGGCGGCGACCTCAACACCCTGATGGAGCTGCTCTCCCCCGACGTGACGCTGTGGACCGACGGCGGCGGCAAGGTCCGTCAGGCCCTCAAGCCGGTCGTCGGCCTGGAGACGGTGGCCCGCTGGTTCGCCGGGCTCGGCACCGCCAGCTACCAGGGCATCGAGCCGGGGCAGATGCGGGCGGAGCTCACCTCGATCAACGGCGGTCCCGGCGTGGTCTTCCGCGGACCGGACCGGGTGGTCGCCACGATGACCTTCGACTTCGACCCGGAGGGCCGGATCTCGGCCATCCACAACGTGGCCAACCCCGACAAGCTGCGCGCCGTCGCCGACGGCGCCCGACACGAACTGTGAGCCGCGTCGGCCGCGGGTCAGCCGCCGAGACGGCCCCGGCCCACCAGTTCCAGCACCACGGTGACGGCGACCGCCTCGACGGCGAGCAGGGCGACCAGGACGAACAGCTGCACCGCGCCCGCCTCCACCGGGCTCGCGCCGCCGAGCAGCATCCCGACGAACGCCCCGGGCAGGGTGACCAGGCCGACGGTGCGGGTCTGGTCCAGGGCGGGCACCAGGGAGGTCGCCGCGGCGGCGCGGCAGATCTCCAGGCGGGCGTCGCGGTCCTCGAAGCCCAGCGCGAGAGCGGCCTCCATCTCGCCGTGCCGGGAACGCAGTTCGTCCAGGGCGCGGCGGCCGGACAGCGAGGTGGCGGTGAGCGCCCCGCCGATCAGGATGCCGGCGACCGGGATCACGCTCAGGCCGTGCGGCGGCAGCAGGCCGGTCGCCGCGAGCAGGAGCAGCACGGGTCCCACCCCGGCGGCGATCGGCGCCGCCGCCCAGGCCCACTGCCACCGGCCGCCGCCCACGTGGCCCTCCAGGACGCGTCGGCCGGCGGTGCGCACCGCGACCGCGAACATCAGCAGCACGAACAGCGCGGACGCCCACAGCGAGCGCACCACCCAGGCGATGACCAGCGCGACCACCGCCAGCTGCACGGCCGCCCGCACCCCGGCCCGGAGCACGGCCCGGCCGTGGCCGAGCCCGCCGAGGCCGGCGACCAGCGCCGCGGCGGCCAGCAGCACCGCGCAGGCGGCCCCGAGCGCCGGCGTCACCGGCAGCAGCTGTCCTCCCGCACTCATCGCACCTGTTCCTCGCCCTCTCCCCGAACGGCCCGTCAGATCCCCATCATGACCCGCCCCGGGGCCGGTCGACCGGCCGACGCGACACCGGGCGGCGCCGGGCGATCGCGAGCGACGGACCGGGCCGGCAGGCGGGCGAGGAAGGACCGTCGACCGGCCCCGCAGGGGGGGCGGAGAGAGCGGGGCGGGTGGGCCTTCGGACCTGCACCGCGCTTCACGACAACCGGCCGACCACGAGGTCAGGACTCGCGGGTGACGGACCAGGCCGGCAGGTGGGCGAAGAAAGCCGCGGCGGCCGGGCGCCAGCGCCGGTGCCAGCGGGCGGCGTGGGCGGCTGCCTGGTCCGCGTGGCGGGCGGCGTCGGAGCGCAGTGCACGGTCGATGCCGTGGGCGCGGGCGGCGTCGCGGATCCGGTCGAGGTCCCGGTCCTCGCAGTGCGGGTTCCCGAGGACCGCCTCCAGGGCGGTGCGCTCGGCCGCGTCGGCGGAGGCCAGCAGCGCGCGGACCACGTAGTTGCGGCGGCCGGAGCGGATGTCGGTCCCCACGGGTTTGCCGAGCGCGTCCGGGTCGCCGAACAGGTCGAGCCAGTCGTCGTGGATCTGGTTGGCGATGCCCAGCTCGGTGGCGTAGCCGCGCAGTTCCGCGTCGTACGGGGCGGGGTCGGCGCCGGCGGCGAGCAGGCCGAGCCGCAGCGGGGCCAGGATCGAGTACCGGGTGGACTTGAACTCGGTGACGGTGTGCAGGAGTTCGAGACCGGGTTCGGGGTGGAAGTCGCGTTCCAGGTCGAGCAGCTGCCCGTTGACGGAGGTGGCTCCGGCGTCGGTGGTGACGGCGGCCATGGCGAGCGCGCGGTCCGCGGGCAGGTCGCCGGTGAGCAGGACCCGCACGGACAGGAACGCGGCCAGGTCGCCGGCCAGCACGGTGAGGGCTCGCGCGGTGTCGGGGCGGTCGGGGAACCGGCTGCGGTAGGCGTAGTAGGTGGAGGGGCCGCCGCGGCGGGCGGGTGCGTCGTCGATCAGGTCGTCGTGGATCAGGCCGTGGGTGTGCAGCAGTTCGATGCT
Source organism: Streptomyces sp. TLI_171 (assembly GCF_003610255.1). Lineage (GTDB taxonomy): Bacteria > Actinomycetota > Actinomycetes > Streptomycetales > Streptomycetaceae > Kitasatospora. The sequence continues at coordinate 587,418 of NZ_RAPS01000001.1, forward strand.
GACGGCGGCGGTGTCCAGGCCCGGTACGGGCTCCGCGCTCACCAGGCCGGCGGCCTCGTGCAGCAGGGCGACCCGCAGGCGTTTGCCGCCGCGCAGCGACAGTTCGCGCACCAGGTCGAGGGCGTGGGCGGGGAACGCGCCGTGCGGCGGCGTCTCCAGGGTCCCGCGGTCCGGGTCGGTCAGGGAGTCGAAGTACCCGGCGAAGCGGGTTTCGAACCGGTGCTGGTGGGCGACCGCGCGGTGCAGGGCGGCGGCGAGGACGTCGTTCACCGGACCAGGTTGGCACGCCGCCACCGAGCGCCCCGCCCCGGCCCGGTCCGGCCACCTGACGCACCCTCAGGCGCGGTTGCCGGGCGGCTCGGAGGGGTCGGCGGTGTCGGAGCGGCGGGTCCAGGCCAGCAGGCGCTCGACCGGCCAGGTCGTCACCAGCCGGTCCGCCCCGAGGCCGATCCGGGCCGCGCGGGCGTACCCGGAGGGCTGCCGGTCCAGGTGCTCGGGGGCGTGGGCGTCGGTGTCCACCGCGAACAGGCAGCCCGCCCCCGCCGCGAGCTGCAGGAGGTCGTCGGGCGGGTCGCGGCGCTGGGGCAGGCAGTTGATCTCCACGGCCGTGCCCGTCTCGGCGCAGGCCCGGAAGACGGTCTCGGCGTCGAAGCGGGACTGCGGGCGGCCCCGGCCGGTGACCAGCCGGCCGGTGCAGTGGCCGAGCACGTCGACGTGCGGGTTGCGGACGGCCGCCACCATCCGGGCGGTCATCGGCCCCGGCTCGGAGCGCAGCTCGGAGTGCACGGAGGCGACCACCAGGTCGAGGCGGTCGAGCAGTTCCGGTTCCTGGTCGAGCGAGCCGTCCGCCAGGATGTCGCACTCGATGCCCGGCAGCAGGCGGAACTCGTCGTCCCGGCCCTCGTCGAGGGCGGCCACGACGTCCAGTTGGCGGCGCAGCCGGTCCGCGCTGAGGCCGTGCGCGATGGTGAGGCGGGGCGAGTGGTCGGTGAGCACCGCCCACCGGTGGCCCAGGTCGCGGGCCGCGTGTGCCATCTCCTCGATCGGGTTGCCGCCGTCGGACCAGTCGGAGTGCACGTGGCAGTCGCCGGTGGACGCGGCCGCCAGCTTCCAGCCCGCCAGGGCGGCCGGCCCGGCGTCCGCCTCCAGGTGCGCGAGGTAGCCGGGGGTGCCGCCGGTCGATGCCTCGGCGATGACGTCCGCGGTCACCGGTCCGATGCCGGGCAACTGCCGGGCGGCGGCTGCGTCGACCTGGCCCGGGGGCAGGCGGCGGGCCGCGTGGGCCGCCGCCTGGAAGGCGCGGACGCGGTACGGCGACGCCCCGCGCCACTCCAGCAGGAAGGCGATCCGCCGCAGCGCCTCGACCGGTTCCATGTCACCCAGTCTTCCCGGCGACCGCCGCGGTCGCAGGCCGCGCCGTCGCCGCCGAGCCACCGGACAACGACCCCGCCCGAACGGCGCGGCTCCCCCGTCCCGCCGGCGGTGCGGTGTTCGCTGAGGGGAGGTGACCGAGGACGGCACCGGTGCTGCGGGAGCGTCTCGGCGCGGCAGGACGCCGCCGAAGCGGCCGCAGTCGGCCTCACCCGCAGCCTCGCCGGGTCGAGCGGCCCGGCATCCCTCGCGCCGCCCACCGCGCCACGGGCGTCGAGGGCTGAGCCCTTCCTCCGCCGTGCCGGGCGGTGGCGGCCCTGCGGGTGATCAGTGGTCCCAGCTCTCGAAGAAGTGCTCGTCGACCGAGTAGCTCGGTTCGAATCCGAGCCCGACGTCGGTGAGCAGGCGGGCGAGGAACTCGCCGGCGCCGTAGTCGTATCTCCGCCACCCTTCGGCGGCGTCCGACCGGACGAGCACGGGCCAGTCGGACGGGTCCGCCGCGCCGGTCTGCCAGGCGAGGTCCAGGTCGTACTCGGAGGAGCCCCATCGCAGCAGGCCGTGCGGCGCCGGAAACGCCGGGTGCGGCGCGAACCGGGCGGCGGGTGCCTCGATAACCCTCATGAGGTCCGAGCCTTTGGTGTTCGGGGTGAGCAGGTCGACGTAGTTGTCGAAGCTGCCCGGGCCGAAAACGTCGACGATCTCCTTGTAGTCGGGCGGCAGGGCGGTGCCCAGTTCGGCCTCCACCGCCTGCCAGTCGACGGCGGGAGGACCGCTCGGCTGTCGGCCGGTGATCGCGCACAGTCGCTCGACCCAGGTGCTCGCCCCGGGGAGCCCGCCCCAGGCCGGGTCCGGGCGGTCCGCGACCACCACGACCGGCCGGGTTCCGGTGCCGTCGCCGGTGGCGACCCGGCCCAGGCCGATCCAGTGGGCCCGGTACCCCCAGGCGGCGAGCTCCACCAGTTCCTCGCCGAACGGCTCCAGCAGGGCCCGGCCCCGTTCCTCGGTGACGGTCGGGTCGACCAACCGGTCCAGGGCCAGGCTTCGGGGCCGGCCCGACCACTGCCCGAGCGTGTCCCTCAGCCCGGCCAACTCGTCCGCGTCCGTGTCTGCGGGGAGGCGGACGACCGTCGGCGGTTTCCGGTCTTCCGGCCGGTGACGGTCCAACAGTGCCTGGACGGTGTCGACGAGATGGGCGGGTGGCTGGTCCGGAGTCGGCGGCATCCGCCCAGTCAATCCGATCACCTCCCGGTCCGGCTACCGGCTGTCCTGCGGGGCGTCGTGCACGGGGAACTCTCGGGTCGACCGGGAACAGGCCGGCGATCGCGTGCGGGTAGCGGACGACGAGGCGCCGCATCCACATCCCGGCCGTGCGCCGGGCCGTTCAGGGCGAGACGGCTTCGGTCGCCTCGACGATGACCTCGGCCACGGGTGCGGGTTGCTCCACCAGCAGCAGGTGCCCGGCGTTCGGCACGTCCACCATCGTGATCCGGGGGCTTGCCTCCAGCTCGCGGCGTTCCTCGTCCTTCAGGTCGATCTCGTCGTGGTCGCCGCGGACGATCCACGCCTGCGCCCCGGAGTCACGCAGCCGGGCCACCAGGGAGGGGTGCCGGGCGAGGTAGTCGTAGTAGCGCCGCACGATCCCGCGGCAGAACGCGGGGTCGTTGTTGCCCATGTCGGCCGCCAGGGTCTGCGCACGCTCCGCCGGGATCCCGGCCTTCAGCATGTCCTTCTTCATCATCGCGGGCACCGTCCGCAGCATGGCGGACCAGGCCCACGCGCCGATCACCGGCGCCCGGCCCACGGTGTCCAGGATCCCGAGGAAGGTCGCCTCGTCCGCCCGCGAGAACGTCGGCGACAGCAGCACCAGGGGCCCGGTGAACACGCCGAGGGCGGCCATCTCGATCGCGACGTTCGCCCCCAGACTGTGCCCCACCACCACGTCACAGCGCTCGTCCGCCGCGAAGGCGCCCATCAGCCGCGCGTAGTTCTCCAGCGACAGGTCCGCCGGCGGCGGCGTGCGACCGAAACCCGGCAGCGTCGCCGCCACCATGCCCAGACCGGCCACGGCCGGCCGGGCCAGCACGTCCGCGTAGAACTCCGAGGTGCACATCCCACCCGGCAGCAGCAGCACGCGCCGGGCCGCGTCCGGCGGGCCCGCCCTCCGGACCTCCAGGTTCTCGCTCATACAGCCAGCCTGAGCCGCCCTTCCGGTACCCGCGACCGTTCACGGGCACCCGGCGGGGGGGCCGCTCGGAGCGGGCGCGAGTAGCAACCGGGGCGCGCCCGTGTCAGCTTGGTAACAGGGGAGGCCTACGGCCCGGGTCGCGCGCAACGACCGAGGGTCCACCCGAAGGAGCCGAACATGGCCAGCAATCTCAGCGGAGCATCCCAGGGCGCTCCCGTCACCCGTCAGCGGTTCGCCACCGGTTGGACGGTCTTCGCCGCCTGCATGCTGATCCTGGGCGGCACCATGGCGATCCTCGAAGGCATCGGCGCCATCGTCAACGACGACCGCTACGTGATCACCGGCAACTACGTCTACAAGTTCGACGTCACCGGCTGGGGCTGGCTGCACCTCGCCCTCGGCATCCTCCTCGCGGTTGCGGGCATCGTGCTCTTCAGTGGCGCGTGGTGGGCCCGGGCCCTCGGTGTGGTCGCCGCGGGACTCAACATGATCACCAACTTCCTGTGGCTGCCCTCCTACCCGTTCTGGGCGATCATCATGATCGCCGTGGACATCTTCGTCATCTGGGCCCTGACCGCCGGAACCCACCGGCAGGCCGCGACCTGAGGGCCTGCCGTGGTGGCGGGCTGACCCGAACCCCGCCCCCGTCCGGGTGGACGGGGGCGGGTTCGGGGCTGCTCGGGGGGTCAGCAGCCGCTGTCGGAGATCACGTAGTAGCCGTCCGCGGTCTCCTTGAGGGTGTGGGTGACGAAGAGGTTGTACAGGCCCATGTTCTGCTCGGAGCCGTTGGCGTAGGTGTAGCCGCCGCTGGTGTGGGCGCGGCCGGCGGTGACCTGGGCGTAGTTGCTGGCGGTGAAGCACTGGGGGGTGTAGACCGCGGCGGTGGTGGCGGTGACGGCGGCGGAGGCGGTGCCGACGGTGCCGGCCGGGTCGACGGCGGCCACCGTGTACGCGTAGCTGGTGCTCGCGGTCAGACCCGAGTCGGTGTAACCCGCCGAGGTGCTGCTGCCGACCTTCGCACCACCGCGGTACACGTTGTACGACGCCGCCCCGCTGACGGCCGACCAGCTCAACGTCGCGCTGCTGCTCGTCGTACCGGTGACCGCCAGACCGGTCGGAGCCGGGAGGGTGGTGCCGCCCGAGGCGGCGGCGGTGGTGGCGGTGACGGCGGCGGAGGCGGTGCCGACGGTGCCGGCCGGGTCGACGGCGGCCACCGTGTACGCGTAGCTGGTGCTCGCGGTCAGACCCGAGTCGGTGTAACCCGCCGAGGTGCTGCTGCCGACCTTCGCACCACCGCGGTACACGTTGTACGACGCCGCCCCGCTGACGGCCGACCAGCTCAACGTCGCGCTGCTGCTCGTCGTACCGGTGACCGCCAGACCGCTCGGAGCCGGGAGGGTGGTGGTGGAGCCGGAGCCGTCGAGGCCCCAGAACGCCGCGGTGTAGTAGCTGGAGCAGATGGTGCCGAGGAAGTAGGCGCCGGTGGAGCCGCACAGGCCGGTGCCGGAGCCCGGGTTGACGGCCAGTCCGTGCCCCATGCCGTCGATGGAGTACAGCTGGACAGCGGCCTTGCCGTTGGCGTCGTTGTAGCTGGTCAGCGTGGTCTTGCCGGTCAGGGTCTGGGTGCTGGAAGCGGTCTGCGAGATGCCCCAGGCGTTGGTCCACTGGTCGCGCAGTTCGGTGCTGTTGACGGGGTAGACCGTGTAGTCGGAGCTGCCCTGCCAGATCGCCACCCGCGGGTAGGCGCCGGTCCAGCCCGGGTAGGAGTTGCGGACCTTGTCGCCCCACTGCGCCGGGGTGAGGTTCAGGCTGCCGTACTGGCACGCGTTGGTGCCGTTGGAGGAGGTCGCGCACTGGGCGGGCAGGCCGGAGGCGATCGAGCCGCCCGCGAACACGTCCGGGTAGTCGGCGAGCAGGTTCGCGGCCTGGCCGCCGCCGGCGGAGAGGCCGGTGATGTAGATCCGGCGGGCGTCGCTGCCGTACTGCGCGATCGCCTTGTCCACCATCTGCTTGATGGACAGCGCCTCGCCGTTGCCGCGGGTGCTCTGCGCGGGGTCGTACCAGCGGAAGCAGCTCAGCGACTGGTTGCTCGAGGAGGTCTGCGGGTAGACCACGGCGAACTTGTACTGGTCGGCGTACTGCGCCCAGCCCGAGTGCGTGTGGTAGTCGGTGGCGGTCTGGGTGCAGCCGTGCAGCGCCATCACCAGGGGGCGGCCGGTGGCCAGGCCGTCCGGCGCGTACTCGTACATGGACAGGTTGCCGGGGTTCGACCCGAAGCTGCTGACCTGGGTCAGGGCGGCGGCGGACGCGGTGGGGGCTCCGACGGTCAGCAGGCCGGCGGCGAGGGCGAGCGCGCCGGTGGCGGCCGAGATCCAGCGGCGCACGCCGCCGCTGGTGCCGGCCGTACGGGACGGACGAGTCATGAGGGCTCCTGGGTGGGGGTGGGGCATGACCGTCAGCTCCACCGGGGCCGGCCGGGACGGGTGGGACCGTGGAGGCCGGAGCGGCGGGCTGTGACGTGAATCATGCGGCCGGCCGGTGCACGCGGTAATGGCGCGGAAATCCACCCTTCACCTCGCCGCCATGTGCGAGCGCCCCACACGATCCCGCCCCCGGGAACGGCACGGGCCCCGACCGGAGGTGGTCGGGGCCCGAACCGCCCGCGCGGAGTGCCACAGCGCGCGGACGGCGATCAGACGGCGGTGGTCGCCGGTTCGGCCGCTGCGTCCTTCCTCAGGTCGGCCAGGTCGCGGCCGCGGGTCTCGCGGGCGCACAGCACCGCGACCAGGGTGATGACGGCCGCGATGGTGACGTACACCGAGATCGGCGTCGAGCTGCCGTAGCCCTTGAGCAGCGCGGTGGCGATCAGCGGGGCGGGGGCGCCCGCCGCGACGGAGGCGAACTGGGCGCCGATCGAGGCCCCGGAGTAGCGCATCCGGGTCTCGAACAGCTCGGAGAAGAACGCGGCCTGCGGGGCGTACATCGCGCTGTGGAAGACCAGGCCCACGGTGATGGCGAGCAGGATCGCCGGGAAGGACTTGGTGTCGAGCAGGCCGAAGAAGGCCCACGCCCAGATGCCGACGCCGACGGCGCCGACCAGGTAGACGGGCCTGCGGCCGACCTTGTCGGAGAGCGCGCCGAACAGCGGGATCAGCGCGAACTGCACGGCGGAGGCGATGAGCACCGCGTTCAGCGCGGTCTGCTTGTCGAGCTTGAGGTGCCCGACGCAGTACGCCAGCACGAAGGTGGTGAGCACGTAGTACGAGATGTTCTCCGCCATCCGGGCGCCCATCGCGATCAGGACCTCGCGCCAGTGCTTGCGCAGCACGGCGATCAGCGGCGGCTGCTCGGCCTTCTTCTGCTCCGCCTTGCGCTGCTCGGCCTTGGCCAGCGCCTCCTTGAACACCGGGGACTCGTCGACCGCGAGGCGGATCCACAGGCCGACCATCACCAGCACCGCGGAGAGCAGGAACGGCACCCGCCAGCCCCAGTCCAGGAACGCCGCGTCGGACTGGAGGGTCGTCATCAGCGAGAGCACGCCCGCCGCCAGCAGGTTGCCGGCCGGGGCGCCGCCCTGCGGCCAGGACGCCCAGAAGCCGCGCCGCTGCTGGTCGCCGTGCTCGGAGACCAGCAGCACCGCGCCGCCCCACTCGCCGCCGAGCGCGAAGCCCTGCACCAGCCGCAGGGCGGTCAGCATGATCGGCGCGGCCACGCCGACCTGGTCGTACGTCGGGAGCAGGCCGATCAGGGTGGTCGCGCCGCCCATCAGCAGCAGGCTGAGCACCAGCAGTTTCTTGCGGCCGATCCGGTCGCCGAAGTGGCCGAACACCAGGGCGCCGAGCGGGCGGGCGGCGAAGCCGATGGCGTAGGTGAGGAAGGACAGCAGGGTGCCGGTCAGCGGGTCGGCCTTGGGGAAGAACACGTGCCCGAAGACCAGCGCCGCGGCCGAGCCGTACAGGAAGTAGTCGTACCACTCGACGGTGGTGCCGATCAGCGAGGCGGCGACCACCCGCCGCAGGGCAGCGGGCCTTCCGACGGGGGGCGTGCCGTTTCCGGCGGGGGTGGGGCTGGCCATGGGGTCACCGTTTCCGGGTGGTGGTGAGGGATGTCGCCACACCGTAGGAACGCCCGGTTCGCGGGCATATGGGGAGCCGGTCCACAGTTGCCGACGGGCCTGTGTGGGACGTCGACACCGGCCGCCGGCGGGGCCGGCGGCCGGTGTCCCGCGAGGTCAGTGGGCGGTCCAGCCGCCGTCCAGCGGGATGGACGCGCCCGTGATGTAGCCGGTGTGCGCGCCGCACAGGAACAGCAGCGCGCGGGCGACCTCCTCCGGCTCGATCAGCCGCTTGATCGCGGTGCGGTCGAGCATGATCTTCTCGACCACCTCCTCCGGCGAGATGCCGTGCGCGACGGCCTGCCCGGCGATCTGGTGCTCCACCAGCGGCGTGCGCACGTACCCCGGGTTGATGCAGTTGCTGGTCACCCCGTGCGGCGCGCCCTCCAGCGCGGTGACCTTGCTGAACCCCTCCAGCGCGTGCTTCGCCGTCACGTACGCCGACTTGAAGGCGCTGGCCCGGAGTCCGTGCACCGAGGAGATGTTGACGATCCGTCCCCACTCGCGCTCGTACATGTGGGGCAGGGTCCGGCGGACGATCCGGAACGGGGCCTCGACCATGATCCGCTGGATCGTGGTGAAGCGCTCCACCGGGAAGTCGTGGATCGGGGCGACGAACTGCAGCCCCGCGTTGTTGACCACGATGTCGGCGTCGGCGGGCAGGCCGTCCACCGCCTCCTGGTCCGACAGGTCGGCGGTGTGGGCGGTCCCGCCGATCTCGGCGGCGAGCTCCTTGGCGGCGTCGGCGGCCAGGTCGACGACGTACACGTGCGCGCCGGCCTCGGCCAGCGCCACCGCGCAGGCCCGGCCGATGCCGCTCGCCGCGCCGGTCACCAGCGCCTTGCGGCCGGCCAGGAACCGGCCGGCCGCGAGGTCGGTGGGGGTCTCGATGGTTTCCATACGGTCACGCTAGGAATCGGGCGCGTTCCGGCACACATGTCCGGCCACCACAGTCACCGCCGGAAAGGTGGCACGGGCAGACACCGGTCGACCTGCCGTGCCCCGAGTGGCTCCTGAACACATATCAGCGGCCCACGGATGGCGGTGCGGACCATGGCAGCACGGCGCGTCCGGTAGTCGAATCGTGGGCGCACCCGACCTCCTCCCGGCAAGGACCGCCATGCCCGCCACCACCGTCGACCCGCCCACCGTGCCGTACCAGCGCTGCCGTTGGTGCCGCACCCCGCACGCCGGGCCGAGGCTGCTGTGCACCACCTGCGGCTCCACCGACCTGGACGACGAGCTGAGCCCCGGCTTCGGACGGATCGTCAGACTGACCGAGGCGTCCCGGCGCCACGGCCGACCCAAGCAGCGCTGCCTGGTCGCCGTCGACGAGGGCTTCGTCGTCGCCGCGACGGCGACCGGCCTGCCGGGCGCCATCCAACTCGGCCTGCGCGTGCGTCTGGAGGCCCCGGCCGACGAGCTCCGGCGGGACTTCGTCGTCCGCGCCGGCGCCTGAACCCGGGCCCGGGGCGGAGACGCCGGCGGGGCCGGTCACTACGTGCTGAACTCGGAGTCGATCGTCCGTTGCGGCGACCCACGAGTGGCCGACACCCGGTACGTCGAGTACGGCCCGCTGACGAACGCCTTCTCCGGACTCGCGGTGAAGTCCCGCCGGATCGGCGTCTCCCCCGGATGAGCGTGGTGACGATCGCCGCCTGGATCACCGAGGGGCAGAACTGCGCCTGACCGCACTCCGTGCCCGAGCCGTCCGCCCCCGAGCCCCGGCGTCCCTCCCGCTGGCCGGGCTCACCCGCTGAGCCGCCCCGAACCTCCGGGGCCCGGGCGTGCGCAGGCCGGTCACCACCACGGACCGGAGCCGCCCGCGCCGCCCACACCACCTACGCCGGCTCCCCGGGCTCCGCGGGCGGAGCGGCCGGCGCCAGGCGCGGGGTCAGGCCGTCCACGATGAGCGAGAGTCCCGCCTCGAACGCCGCTGCGTGATCCAGACGGGGCACGTCGGCCGGCAGGTCCGGGTCGTCGGCGGGGGCGGGGTCCGCCTGTTCCTCCAGGACACTGCCGACCGTGAAGCGGCCGGCCGTCAGCATCGCCGTCCGGGCCTCCTGTTCGGGCACGCCGGAGGCGACCAGGAAAGCCATCTTGTGGCGGATCCGGTCGAGGTCCGCCGTGGGCGTGGAGCCGGCGTGGAGGCGTGCGCCGTCGCGGTGCATCAGCAGGGTGCGCCGGAAGCTGCGGGTGTTCTCCAGGAACCAGGCGCGCCAGTCGTCCCCCGGCACCGGCAGCGGGGCCTGCGCGTGGGGCGTCATCGCGGCCTGCGCCATCGCCGCCAGCAGGTCCTTCTTGGTGCGGAAGTGCCAGTACAGCGACGGCTGTTCGACGCCCAGGCGCTTCGCCAGCTGCCGGGTGCTGACGGCGTCCAGGCCGACCTCGTCGAGCAGGTCGAGCGCGGCGGCGACCACGGTCTCACGGTTCATCTTCGTCACGTTGACAATCTATCGCCGATAGATGACGCTGGAAAGGAACCATTCACCGATAGATTTTGGAGTTGACGGCCATGACACCGGGTTCCGGAGCACGATCCCTGCGCGTCCTCGTCGCCGGCGGCGGAGTCGCGGGACAGGCACTGGCCTTCTGGCTGGCCCGCGGCGGTCACCGGGTGACCGTCGTCGAACGCTTCCCCGCGCTGCGGGCCACCGGCGCGCAGGTCGACCTGCGTGGCCAGGGCATCGAGGCCGTCCGCCGGATGGGACTCCTCGACGCGGTGCGGGACAGGCTCGTCGACGAGAAGGGCGTCGCCTTCGTCGACGCCCGCGGCAGGGCCCGGGCCACGATCATGGCCAACACCTCCGGGCAGGGCCGCCAGACCCTGACCTCCGAGTACGAGATCATGCGCGGCGACCTGATCCGCATCCTCCATGAGGCGACCGGGCCCGACGTCGAGCACGTCTTCGGCCGGAGCGTGGACGGCTTCGAGCAGGACGGCCACCAGGTCGTCGCGCACTTCTCCGACGGGTCGTCGGGCGAGTTCGACCTCCTGGTCAGCGCCGACGGCCAGGGATCGCGCATCCGGCGGGCGCTCCTCCCGGAGGACCTCGACCCCTACTGGCGGGTGGGCATCCACATGGCCTACTGGTTCGTCCCGCGGACCGCCTCCGACACCGACGTCCGGGACACCTACATGGTCCCGGGCGGCCGCCAGATCATGCGCCGCAGCCACAACCCCACCGAGACCCAGGTCTACTTCGTGCTGCGCGAGGAATCCGCGGAAGCCTCCGCGATCCACCGTCAACCCGTCGAACGCCAGCAGGAGTTCTGGGCCGACCGGTTCCGCGACGCCGGCTGGCAGACCCGCCGCTTCGTCGACGGCATGAGGACCAGCCCCTTCTTCTACTCCCAGGAGGTCGTCCAAGTACGCACCGACACCTGGTCGGAGGGCCGGGTGGTGCTGGCCGGCGACGCCGCCCACTGCGCCTCCCCCTACAGCGGCATGGGAGTCTCCGGCGGCCTGGTCGGCGCCTACGTCCTGGCCGACGCCCTCAACCGCCACCCCGGCGACCTGCCCACCGCCCTCGCGCGCTACGACAGCGCCCTGCGACCCTTCGTCGACCGGATCCAGGCCGAGGTCAACCCCCGCCTCCTGCGCCTGGGCCTGCCGACGACCCGGCGCGCCGTCAACGCCTTCCGGACGGCCACCGCCCTGGCCTGCCGCCTCCACCTCCCCGACCTCGCCGCCCGCCTCGCCAAGGAGGACCGCGGCGGCGACTGGCAGTTCCCCCTACCCCGACCCACCCGGCGGCCGCCTGACACCTCGGCCGCCCGTGTCCGGTGCAGCTCCACGGAGCTTCACGGAGCTTCGCGGACGGGCGGTCGGGCCGTGGCCGTCGGCCCTGCTCGTGGCGGGGAAGGTCAGGCCCGGGCCGCTCCGAGGAACCGCAGGACGGCCAGGACGCGGCGGTGGTCCGCGTCGACCACGGGCAGGTCGAGCTTGGCGAAGATGTTGTTGATGTGCTTCGCCACCGCGCTCTCGCTGACCACCAGCGCCTGCGCGATGCCGGCGTTGGAGCGCCCCTCGGCCATCAGGCCGAGCACCTCCCGCTCGCGGGGGGTCAGCCGCGCGAGCGGGTCGCTGTCGCGCCGCAGCAGCAACTGCGCGACGACCTGCGGGTCCAGGGCGGTGCCCCCGTCGGCCACGCGCCGGACCGCCGCCACGAACTCGGCGACGTCGGCGACCCGCTGCTTGAGCAGGTAGCCCACCCCGCTGGTGTTCGCCGACAGCAGGTCGGCCGCGTACCGCTCCTCCACGTACTGCGAGAGCAGCACCACCGGCGTCCCCGGCCGGCGCCGACGGATCTCCATCGCCGCCCGCACCCCCTCGTCGGTGAAGCCGGGCGGCATCCGGACGTCGATCAGGGCGAGTTCGGGCCGGTGCTCCGCCACCGCCGCCAACAGGCCCTCCGCGTCGCCGGCTTCCGCGACGACCTGGAACCCGCCCATCTCCAGCACCTTGGTCAGGCCGACCCGCAACAGCACCGAATCCTCGGCGATCACCGCGCGCACGGCAGCTCCGCGGTGATGGTGGTGGGCCCGCCGACGGGGCTGCTGACGTGGAAGGCCCCGTCGAGGGCGCCGACCCGCTTGGCCAGCCCGGTCAGCCCCGTGCCGGCGGCGTCGGCGCCGCCCAGCCCGTCGTCGGTCACCCGCACCCGCAGCACCTCGCCGACCTGACGGACGATCACCTCCGCGTGCATCGCGCCGGCGTGCTTCGTCGCATTGGTCAGCGCCTCCGAGATCACGAAGTAGGCGACCGACTCCACGTGCGGCGCCGCCCGCTCCTCCAGGTCGACCCGCAGCCGCACCGGCAGGGGCGTGCGGGCAGCCAGCCCGGACAACGCCGCGTCCAGACCCCGGTCCTCGAGCACGGCCGGGTGCAACCCCCGCACCAGGTCATTGAGTTCGGCGATCGCCTCCTTCGCCTCCAGGTGGGCGGTCGCGATCACCTCCCGGGCCTCGCTCGGCAGGTCGGGCCGGGTGGCGATGGCCAGACCCAGGTTGACCGCGAGCGACACCAACCGCTGCTGGGTGCCGTCGTGCAGGTCGCGCTCGATCCGGCGGCGCTCCGCGTCGACGGCCTCGATCAGGTCGGTCCGGCTCACGGCCAGCTGATCCAACCGCTCCTGGAGCCGCTGCGCCCGGCTGGGCCCGAGCAGGCCCAACGCCAGCCGCGCCTCGGCCCCGGCCACGGCCCGCGCGGTCCAGGGCAGGGCGCACAGGAGGAGGAGTCCGGCCGCGGTGCAGGCCGGCAGCTGGATCAGGTACCCGAACCAGTCCCGGCGGATCCCGGACGGCAGCGCCCACGACCAGGCCCAGGCCATGACGCCCGCCAGGCACACCGCCGCCACCGCGAGCACCAGCACCTCCAGCAACGCCAGCAGCGGGCCCAGCACGAGGTGGTAGCCGATCTTGCGCCAAGGCCGCGCCGCCGCGAGCCGCCGGGCCGTCGAGGCCCACGTCCAACGCTCCGGCCCGATGCGGGTCGGCCGGGGGACGTCCACACCGATCAGCACCCGGTAGCGAACCCGCTGAACGGCCGTCAGCACCGGCGCCGCGAGCAGGACCAGGACGGCCGACACGGAGACCGTCAGAACCCAGTTCCCCGTCCTGGCGGTGGTCGCCGCCGCCCAGGACCACACGGGCACCAACGCCAGGTGCGGCAGCACACCAGCGGCAATGAAGCCGGTATCCCGCCGCGCGCGGAGGACCGTGCGTCGCAGTCCAGCTGGAATCGTCATGGCACGAAGCTAGGGCACCGCAGGAGGACGGCGCCATGAAGCCTGTACCCGATCCCATGGTGAACCTAGTACCACCAGTAGCGGGGGGCGGCGGTGGATTCGATCACCCGCCGGCTGCGTCGGTGCCCGCGACGGCCGGCCCGAGGCCGGCGGGGAGGTGGGCCACGGCCAGGGCGACGGCCTCCTCGGCCGTGGCGGCCTCACCGATGACTCCGGAGTGCAGGTACTCCTGGACGCGGTACGGGCTGCCGTCGTACGAGGGGACGAGCGCCACCTCGACCCGGGACGGTTCGCCGGTGCACGCGCTGAAACCGAGCGTCCAGTGACTGGAGAACACCGAGAGCTGCCGCAGCCGCGGTTCGGCACCAGCCGCCTCCACGAGCGCCGCGAACTCGCGGAAGTCCGGGGCCTCGGCCGCCTGCTCCCGCATCATCCGCCACTGCACCTCCACGACTGCGGCCGGCCCCCGCTCGTGCGCCTCGGCACGCGCACTGGAACTCAGGAACGGCAGCTCCTCCCGCAGCTCCCGCAGACTCCTGCCCTCGCTCCACGCCACCCCCGCCCGGACGACGGCCGCCAGGTCCGACGTCCCGCCGCCGACGAGCTCGATGCCCTGGCTCCAGCCGGAAACACCGAACCATCGGGTCCTGGCCCCGATGTGCACGGACAGCGGCCGCCGCTCCGGGCGCGAGGAAGCGATGCCCGCCGACGTGAGCGATCCCCACTCACCCGGCACCACCACGACGTTGACACCCAGTTCGGCCGCCGTCTGCTCCAGCAGCGCGGACAGGCTGCCAGCGGCAGCCAGGTCGGGATAGAGATCGGAGTCCACACCGACAGTCTGTCGTCACCGCCCGACGAAGAAAACAGCACCCCGGAACGGCTGCCCGGATCCGCACCTCGCGGAACCCCCACCGGTAGCCGTGGAACTGACCCTCGCCGCCCTGCCGAATTCCCGACCGCAATTCCCGAATTCCCGGAAACCCGCAGCGGCGGAATTGGAGGACACATCCGGGACGCGCAAGTCAATATTTACTTTCCCGGAATGGCTCTGCATAGTGGGGGGTCGAATCGAGAGAGGGAGCTCTTCCTTGTCGCAGATCCACGGCGATGCCGCCCAGCAGGTGGAGCTGGAGCGGGTGCAGGTGTCGGCCATCGGTGAGCTGTTCGACGAGCGGTTGGCCGGGGCGCGGGCGCAGTTGGGTCGGGTGCTGGCGTCGGCGGCGGACGGCGCGGGCGCGGTGTACGAGCGAGAGGTGGCGGCGGGGCGGCTGGCGGGTGAGGTGCGCCGGATGGAGGGCGCCGAGGGCGGTTTGGTGTTCGGCCGGATCGACCTGGTGGACGGAACGGTGCTGCGGATCGGCCGGCTGGGGCTGCAGCGGGACGAGGACGAACTGCCGTTGCTGGTGGACTGGCGGGCGGGTGCGGCGCGGGCGTTCTACGAGGCGACGCCGGTGCATCCGCTGGGGCTGCGCCGGCGGCGGCACCTGAGCCTGTCCGGCCGCACGGTGGTGGGGGTGAGTGACGAGCTGTTGGACGGCTCGGAGCCGGACGCCGGGGATGTCGTCGGTGACGGTCCGTTGGCGGCGGCGCTGCAGGCGCGGCGCACGGGCCGGATGGGGTCGGCGGTGGCCACGCTCCAGGTGGAGCAGGACGCGATCGTGCGGTCCGCGCACCGCGGGGTGACGGTGGTGCAGGGCGGGCCGGGCACGGGGAAGACGGTGGTGGCGCTGCACCGGGCGGCGTACGTGCTGTACGCGTTTCCGAAGGCGGCCGAGCGCGGGGTGCTGGTGCTGGGGCCGAACGCGCGGTTCCTGGACTACGTCTCGCAGGTGCTGCCCTCGCTCGGCGAGAGCGATGTGGTGCTGGCGACCTGCGAGGAGCTGGCGGGTGTCCGGCCGGGTGCGGTGGACGGGTTCGCGGTGGCGCGCCTCAAGGGCGGCGTCGAGCTGGCCGGGGCGCTGGCGGGGTCGGTGCGGGCGCGGCAGGCGCCCGGCGGCGAGTTCACCGTCCGGGTCGGGCAGGAGTGGGTGACCCTGGAGGAGGGGGAGGTCGCGGGGGTGCGGGAGGCGGCGCGGGCGAGCGGGCTCGCGCACAACCGGGCGCGCCGGCTGTTCCTGGAGCTGCTGGTGGACGCCCTGGTGCGGGCGCTGGCCCGCGGTACGGCGGAGACGCTGGAGCGCCTGGACGCCGAGGTCGCCCGGCTGACCGGGATCGACCTCGACCGGATGGCTGCCCGGGACCTCCGCCGCCTCGGCATCGACGACCAACCCTCCAGCGCGGTCGACGAGTTCGACGCCCACGCGGTCCGTGCCGCGCTGCTGGACGACGCGCACCTGGACCGGGCGGTCGAGGAGCACTGGCCGCGGCTGCGGCCCGGCGGGGTCGTCGAGGCGCTGCTGGCGGACGCGGGCGCGCTGGCCGCCCACCTGCCGCACCTCACGGACGGGGAGCGGGCGTCGCTGCTGCGCTCCCCCGGCGCGCCGTGGACGGAGGCCGACGTGCCGCTGCTCGACGAGGCGGCGAGCCTGGTCGACGGTCCTCCCGAGCGGGCGTTCGGGCATGTCGTGGTCGACGAGGCGCAGGAGCTGACGGCGATGCAGTGGCGGATGGTGGTGCGCCGCTGCCCGGGGCGGTCGATGACGCTGGTCGGCGACTTCGCGCAGGCGGGCCCGGCGGCGACCGCGCGGGACTGGAACGAGGCGCTCGCCCCGCACCTCGGCGGGCGCTTCGACCTGCGGACGCTGACCGTCAGTTACCGGACCACGCAGGAGATCCTCGCCACCACCCGGGAGTTGCTCGCCCGGATCGCCCCGGAGCAGCCGCCGGTCCGGTCGATCCGGCACGGCGACGAGCCGCGGTCGGTCAAGGTGGCCCCGGAGCAGCTGGCCGAGGGTCTGCTGCGCGAGCTGCGGGCGCAGGCCGCCGCGCACCCGGGCGACCTGCTCGGCGTGGTGTGCGCGGACGGCCGGGTGGCGGAGCTGGCGGCCGCCGGGGTGGAGGAGCACGCCCGGCTGGTGCCGGCGTCGGAGGCGCGCGGCCTGGAGTTCGACGAGGCCGTCGTGGTCGACCCGGAGGGGATCGTCGCGGCCCGGCCCGCGGGCGAGCGGGACCTGTACGTCGCCCTGACCCGTGCCACCAAGCGGTTGTGCACGATCGCCGTCGGGGCGGCATCGGCGTAGCGGGGCGTCCCCGCAGGTGCGGGGCATGGCGGCGCCCGCCGCCGGCCCGGGCGGTGTCAACCGCCCGGGCCGCGCGGTTCGGTGGCGTTAGGGTGGGGGCTTCGTCCGTCTACCGCGAGGAGCCCCGGCGCCGTGTCCGACAGCTTCGCCCACCTGCACGTCCACACCGAGTACTCGATGCTGGACGGTGCCGCGAAGAACGGGAAGCTGTTCGCGGAGGCGGAGAGACAGGGCATGCCCGCCATCGCGATGAGCGACCACGGCAACATGTTCGGCGCGTACGAGTTCTTCCACGCGGCCGCCAAGACCTCGGTGAAGCCGATCATCGGGATCGAGGCGTACGTCGCCCCGGGTTCGCGCTTCGAGAAGAAGCAGGTGTTCTGGTCGCCGGGCGGGCAGCGGCCGACCGGCGCGGACGGCGAGGGCGGCAAGGACGTCTCGGGTGGCGGCCGGTACACCCACATGACCATGTGGGCGCAGAACGCGACCGGTCTGCGGAACCTGTTCAAGCTCTCCTCGCTGGCGTCGATGGAGGGCTACTACATGAAGCCCCGGATGGACCGGGAGCTGATCGCCGCCAACGCCACCGGCATCATCGCCACCACCGGGTGCCCGTCCGGCGAGGTGCAGACCCGGCTGCGGCTGGGCCAGTACGAGGAGGCGGTGAAGGCCGCCGGCGCGTACCAGGACATCTTCGGGAAGGAGAACTACTTCCTCGAACTGATGGACCACGGCCTGTCGATCGAGCAGGACGTCCGCGCCGATCTGCTGCGCCTGGCCAAGCAGTTGAACATCCCGCTGCTGGCCACCAACGACTCGCACTACGTGACCGCCGACCAGGCCGACGCGCACGACAGCCTGCTCTGCGTCGGCGTGGGCAAGAACAAGGACGACCCGAACCGCTTCAAGTTCAACGGCTCGGGCTACTACGTGAAGACCGCCGAGGAGATGCGCGCGCTGTTCAGCGAGCTCCCCGAGGCGTGCGACAACACACTGGCGATCGCGGAGCGGATCGAGTCGTACGAGGAGGTGTTCACCTACGTCGACCGGATGCCGCAGTTCGACGTGCCGGAGGGTGAGACCCAGGCCTCGTTCCTCCGCAAGAAGATCGCCGCGGGCCTGCAGCACCGTTACGGCGACAGCCCGAGCCAGGAGGTGCTGGACCGGGTCGAGCTGGAGATGGGCGTGATCACCCCGATGGGGTTCGACGCCTACTTCCTCGTGGTCGCCGACATCTGCCAGTACGGTCGCGACAACGGCATCCCGGTCGGGCCGGGCCGTGGCTCGGCGGCCGGTTCGATGGTGGCGTACCTCACCGGCATCACCCAGCTCGACCCGCTGGAGCACGACCTGCTGTTCGAGCGCTTCCTCAACCCGGAGCGCATCAACCCGCCGGACGTCGACATCGACTTCGACGACCGCCAGCGCGACCAGATGGTGCGCTACGTCACCGACAAGTACGGCTCGGCGTACACCGCGCAGGTCAACACCTTCGGCACCATCAAGGCGAAGGCCGCCGTCAAGGACGCCAACCGCATCCTGGGCTACCCGTTCGCGATGGGCGACCGGATCACCAAGGCGATGCCGCCGGACGTGATGGGCAAGGGCGTGCCGCTGGCCGACCTGTTCAACGAGAAGCACCCCCGTTACAACGAGGGCACCGAGATCCGCTCGCTGTACGAGAACGAGCCGGACGTCAAGAAGATCATCGACACCGGCCTCGGCATCGAGGGCCTGATCCGCGGCACCGGCGTGCACGCGGCGGCGGTCATCCTGTCCTCGACCCCGCTGCTCGACCTGATCCCGCTGCACATGCGGGACAAGGACGGCACCATCATCACCGGCTTCGACTACCCGTCGTGCGAAGCCATGGGCCTGATCAAGATGGACTTCCTGGGTCTGCGGAACCTGGGCATCATCGACCACTGCATCAAGATCGTGAAGGCCAACCGGGGCGTCGACGTCGACATCGACAAGATCCCGATCGACGACCCCACCACCTACCAGCTGCTCGCCCGCGGTGACACCCTCGGCGTCTTCCAGCTCGACGGCGGCCCGATGCGCGCCCTGCTGCGCCTGATGAAGCCCACCGAGTTCGCCGACATCTCCGCCGTGTCCGCGCTGTACCGGCCCGGCCCGATGGGCATGAACTCGCACACCAACTACGCGCTGCGCAAGAACGCCCAGCAGGAGATCGTCCCGATCCACCCGGAGCTGGAGGAGCCGCTCAAGGAGGTCCTCGGCCCCACCTACGGTCTGATCGTCTATCAGGAGCAGGTGCAGCGCGCCGCCCAGGTGCTGGCCGGCTACTCGCTCGGCCAGGCCGACCTGCTGCGCCGCGCGATGGGCAAGAAGAAGAAGGAGGTGCTGGAGAAGGAGTTCGTCCCGTTCCACGCGGGCTGCAAGGAGCGCGGCTACTCGGACGCCGCCATCCAGGCCGTGTGGGACGTGCTGGTCCCGTTCGCCGGCTACGCCTTCAACAAGTCGCACTCCGCCGCGTACGGCCTGGTCTCGTACCAGACCGCCTACCTGAAGGCCAACTACCCGGCCGAGTACATGGCCGCGCTGCTCACCTCGGTCGCCGACGACAAGGACAAGATGGCGGTCTACCTGGCCGAGTGCCGGGCGATGGGCATCCGGATCCTCTCCCCGGACGTCAACGAGTCGGTCGTCGACTTCACCGCCGTCGGCAGCGACGTCCGCTTCGGCCTGAAGGCGGTGCGCAACGTCGGCGTGCCCGTGATCGAGTCGCTGGTCGCCACCCGGCAGGAGAAGGGCAAGTACACCTCGTTCGCCGACTTCCTCGACAAGGTCGAACTGGTCGTCTGCAACAAGCGCACCGTCGACTCGCTGGTCAAGGCCGGCGCGTTCGACTCGCTCGGCCACACCCGGCTCTCACTCAGCACCGTCCACGAGAGCGCCATCGACGCCGTCACCGGCGTCAAGAAGCAGCAGGCGATCGGCCAGGACGACCTGTTCGCGATGCTCGGCGGCGACGACACCCCCGCCATCGGCCTGGACTTCCAGCTCACCGACCGCGAGTGGCCGCGCAAGCAACTCCTCGGCCTGGAGCGGGAGATGCTGGGCCTCTACGTCTCCAGCCACCCGCTGGACGGCGCCGAGCACATCCTCGCCAAGAACCGCGACATCTCCATCGTCGAACTCCTCGGCTCCGGCCGCACCGAGGGCGAGGTCCGGCTCTCCGGCCTGATCACCGGCGTCGACCGGCGCATCAACAAGGCCGGCAACGCCTGGGCCATCATCACCCTGGCCGACCGCGACGGCTCCATCGAGGTGCTGTTCTTCCCCGCCGCCTACCAGCTGATGTCCGCCCAGATGGTCGAGGACAACGTCATCGCCGTCCGCGGCCGCCTCAACGAGCGCGACGGCTCGCTCAGCATCTTCGGCCAGGAGATCACCACCCTCGACATCTCCTCCGCCGAACTCGGCACCAAGCCGCCGGTCCAGATCACCGCACCCGTCGGCCGCCTCACCCCCGACGTGGTCGCCGAGCTCAGGGCCACCCTGCAGGCCCACCCCGGCGACGTGCCGGTGCGGCTGCTCACCACCGGCTGGGACAAGAACACCCTCTACGAGCTCGGCTTCACCGTGAACCCCGACAACGGCCTCGCCTCCGACATCAAGACCTTCCTCGGCCCGCACTGCTGGCAGGGCACCGTGTAGCGGCCACCGCCCGCACCGCGAAGGAGACTATGCCGTGCTCGGCCAGCGTTCGCCCGCCCGCTTGACGATCCGGTCGCCGACCGCGAACCGGCTGCAGACCCGCCCGGGCAGGGTGAGGGAGATGACCTCGCCGTCGTCCGTGCGGACGTCCAGCCGGTGGTCGGTCCGCATCCCGGTGGTCAGCGTGACCTGCTCGGAGTAGCGGCGGACCACCTCTCCCTCGAAGGTCTGCCCGATCGCCGTGGCAGCGGACTCGGACGTCGTGGCGATCGCGATCACGGCCAGCAGGAGCACCACCCCGACCACCAGCATGAGCACCGACACGGGAACCCCACTCCCTCCGACAGGCGGACATCACAGCGGCTCACCGGCCGGGGCCGTGACCCGGGTCAGATCCAGTGTGCGAGCGCCGACCGACCGGGCGAAAGGCCCGTTGCTCGACTGATACTGCGTCAGGACCGGTTCGCCACAGTCCCGTTCGGGTCAGGCGTGGAGTTCGCCGTCGACGACGGTGACGGCGTGGCCGGTGAGCAGGGTGCGGGGGCCGCGCAGCCGGGTGCGGACCAGGCCGGTGCGGGCGCCGCCCTGGAGGCCGGTGAGGTCCTCGCGGCCGAAGCGGGCGGACCAGTGGGGGGCGAGTGCGGTGTGGGCGCTGCCGGTGACGGGGTCCTCGTCGATGCCGATGGCGGGGAAGAAGCAGCGCGAGACGAACTGGTAGGCGCCGTCCGGGTCGTCGGCGGCGGCGGTCGCGATGATGCCGCGGGCGGAGAGCGGCGCGGCGGCCAGTGCGGCGAGGTCCGGGGCGAGCTCGCGCACCGTCGTCTCGTCGGCCAGTTCGACGAGCAGGTCGCCGATGGCGGCGGCGGTGTCGTGGACGGCGACGGGTTCCGCGCCCAGCGCCCCGGCCAGGCCCTCGGGGGTCGGGGCGGGCGTCAGCGGCGAGGTGGGGAAGTCCAGGGTGATGGCGCCGTCGGGTTCGGGGGTGGCGGTCAGCACTCCGCAGCGGGCGGTGAAGCGGACGGTGCCGGTGGCGGCCCCGGTGCGGTGCAGGACGTGCGCGGTGGCCAGCGTGGCGTGGCCGCACATGTCGACCTCGGTGGCAGGGGTGAACCAGCGCAGCGCCCAGTCGGCCTCGCCGCCGGGCGGCAGCGGGTGGGCGAAGGCGGTCTCGGAGAGGTTGACCTCGGCGGCCACCCGCTGCAGCCAGTCGTCGGCCGGGAAGGACTCGGAGTCGAACAGCACCACCCCGGCCGGGTTCCCGGAGAACGGGCGGTCGGTGAACGCGTCGACGATTCGGATGCGCATGCGCCGGACCGTACCGGACGTCCACCGCCGCGGTCCAAGGCCAATTCCGCACCGGTGGACCGGTCACCGCCCGGGAGCGGCCCGTTCGGGGTAGTACCGCGGTACCACCCCCGGGCGAATGATCGTCCCCGGGTGCCGCCGTCCGCGGGCCGGGCGCGCCTAGCGTGGTGGGTGAGGCGGTCGGGACGGCCCGGCCGACGACACGCATGGGACGACCGATGATCGAAGCGCAGCAGCTGACGAAGCGTTACGGCGAGAAGACGGCGGTGGACGGGCTCGACTTCACCGTCAAGCCGGGCACCGTCACCGGGTTCCTCGGGCCGAACGGCGCGGGGAAGTCGACCACCATGCGGATGGTCGTCGGTCTGGACGCGCCGACCAGCGGATCGGTCCGGGTCAACGGCCGCCGCTACGCCGAGCACGCCGCCCCGCTGCAGGAGGTCGGCGCGCTGCTGGAGGCGAAGTCGATCCACCCGGGCCGGTCCGCGTTCAACCACCTGATGGCGCTGGCCCACACGCACGGCATTCCGCGGGCCCGGGTCGACGAGGTGATCGAGCTGACGGGCCTTCAGGCGGTGGCCGGCAAGCGGGCGGGCGCGTTCTCGCTCGGCATGGGCCAGCGGCTGGGCATCGCCGCGGCGCTGCTCGGCGACCCGGCCACGGTGATGCTCGACGAGCCGGTGAACGGCCTCGACCCCGAGGGCGTGCTGTGGATCCGCAACCTGCTGACCGGCCTGGCCGCCGAGGGCCGGACGGTCTTCGTGTCCTCGCACCTGATGAGCGAGGTCGCGCTGGTCGCCGACCACCTGATCGTGGTCGGCCGGGGCCGGCTGCTGGCCGACACCACGGTGCAGGACCTGGTCCGGCAGGCGGGCGGCGACCGGGTGACGGTCGCCTCCGCCGACCCGGCCCGGCTGCGCGAGGCGCTCACCGGTCCGGGTGTCGAGATCACCGGCCTGGCCGGCTCCGAGGAGTTGGAGGTCGCCGGGCTGACGGCCCGTCGGATCGGCACGGTGGCCGCCGAGCTCGGCATCGCGCTGTACGAACTCGCCACCCGCACCGTCTCGTTGGAGCAGGCCTTCATGGACCTCACCCGGGACGCCGTCGAGTACCACGGCTCCACCACCGCCGACACCCCGAGGAGCGCCGCGTGACCGCCATCGCCCCGAGCCCCGCCGCGCCGTCCGCCGAGCGGCCCGCCCGTCCGCCGTACCGGGTGACCGCCGTGCGGGTGCTGCGCGCCGAGTGGGCCAAGATGTGGTCGCTGCGCTCGACCTGGATCACCCTCGGCCTCGGCCTGTTCTTCCTGGTGGCGTTCGGCCTGATCGCCGCGTACCAGTTCAAGTCCCGGCTGACCGACGGCCGCCCGATGGACCGGGACTTCGCCGACGCGACGGCGCTCAGCCTGTCCCTGTTCGGCACCAACTTCGCGCAGCTCGCGCTCGGCGTGCTCGGCGTGCTGGTCGCCGCCGGCGAGTACTCGACCGGCATGATCCGCTCCACGCTGGCCGCGGTGCCGCGCCGCCTGCCGGTGCTGTGGTCCAAGGCGCTGGCGTACGGCGCGGTCGCCCTGGTGCTGTCCACGGTCGGCGTGTTCGTGGCCTTCCTGATCGGCAGCGGCATCCTCTCCGGGACCCGCGCCGCGATGACCCTGTCCGACGCCGGCGCGGTCCGCGGGCTGCTCGGCGCGGGCCTGTTCCTCGGCCTGGTCGGGGTGATCGGGGTCGCGCTGGGCATGCTGCTGCGCTCGGTGGCGGGCGGCATCTCGGTGCTGGTCGCCTCGCTGATGCTGGTGCCCGGCCTGGTGTCGCTGCTGCCCACGTCCTGGCACAGCCACATCAGCCCGTACCTGCCCTCCAACGCGGGCGAGGCGATGTTCGCCCTGCACCACGACTCCACCACGCTCTCCCCCGGCGCGGGCCTGGCCGTGTTCCTGCTCTGGACGGTCGCCGCACTGGCCGGCGCCGCCACCCGGCTGACCCGCAGCGACGCCTGACCGGTCGCCTGGCAGACTGACCCGGCCCGGCGCCCCCTCGGACCTGCTCCGGCGGGCGCCGGGCCGTACCTCGTTCGCCCCCTCCTGGGACTGGTGAGACCCGTGCACGAGCAGGACCCCACCGGCGGCCTGCCGCCCTGGCCGGGCACCGGAGCCGGCCACCCGCTGTTCGACCGGCTCGCCCGGGCCGCCCAGCGCCTGCGCGGCCTCGACCGCCGCTACCCGTGGCTGCTGGACGCCGCCGTGGTCGCCGCGTCCTTCCTGCTCTTCTGCATGCCCGAACTCGTGCACGGCGACGAGGACGGCCCGCGCGAGCACCGGATCGCCTTCACCCAGCTCCCGCCGGCCGCGGTCCTCGCCCTCCAGGCCGGCCTGCTGCTCCCCCTGCTGTGGCGCCGCCGCCGGCCCACCACCGCGTTCGCCGTGATCACCGCGGTGTTCGTGCTGCAGTGGTCGCTCGGCGCGGCCCTGCGCGCGGACGTGGCGCTGCTGCTCGCCCTGTACGCGGTGGCGCTGTACGGGCGGCCCCGCGACCTGGCCCGGGCGTGCGCCGCCGTCGCCGCCGGGATCACGGTCGTCGCGGTCCGGCTGTCCGACGCCGTCTCGGTCTGGGACAGCCTGTTCTTCCTGGCCGCCGCCGTGACCGCCGCCGTCGCCCTCGGCATCGCCGTCCGGATGCGGCGCGCCCAGCTGGCCGGGCTGCGCGAGCGCGCGGCCCGGCTGGAGATCGAGCGCGACCAGCGCAGCCGGCTCGCCGCCGCCACCGAACGCACCCGGGTGGCCCGCGAGATGCACGACATCATCGGCCACAACCTGTCCGTGATCATCACCCTGGCCGACGGGGGCGCGTACGCCGCCCGCTCGGCGCCCGAGCGCAGCCGCGAGGCGCTGCAGCTGATCGGCGACTCGGGCCGGCAGGCGCTCGGCGAGCTGCGCCGGATGCTCGGGGTGCTCCGCGAACGCGACGCCGGCCCGGAACTCGCCCCGCAGCCCGGCATTCCCGACCTCGACGCGCTGTGCGCCCGGATCCGGGCGGCCGGTCCGGAGGTCACCTACCGCTCGCAGGGCGAACTGGACGGGCTGGACCGCGGCGTCCAGCTGATGGCGTACCGGATCGTCCAGGAGGCGCTGACCAACGCCCTCAAGCACGCCGGGCCCGCCACCCGCGCCCGGGTCGCCGTCGCCCTGGACGCCGACCGGCTGTGGGTGCGGGTCGACGACAGCGGCCCGCCCGGCGACCCGGCCCCGGCCGCGCCGCCCGGCGAGGGGCACGGCCTGGCCGGGATGCGCGAGCGGGCCGCGGTGTACGGCGGCAGCGTCGCGGCCGGGCCGGTGCCCGGCGGGGGCTGGTCGGTGCTCGCCGACCTCGACGTCGCGCCCGCCCCCGACCCGGCCGGAGGCCCGCTGTGACGACCGTCCTGATCGTGGACGACCAGCCGCTGCAGCGCTTCGGCTTCCGGATGCTGCTGGAGAGCCAGCCCGACACCTCGGTGGCCGGCGAGGCCGGGCACGGCGCGGAGGCCGTCCGCCTCACCGCCGAACTGCGGCCCGACGTGGTGCTGATGGACATCCGGATGCCCGGCATGGACGGCATCGAGGCGACCCGCCTGATCATCGCCTCCGGCGGCCGCTCCCGGATCCTGGTCCTGACCACCTTCGACCTCGACGAGTACGCCCACGCGGCGCTGCGGGCCGGCGCCAGCGGCTTCCTGCTCAAGGACGCCCGCCCCGAGGAGCTGCTCGCCGGCATCCGCTCCGTCGCCGGCGGCGACGCCGTGGTCGCCCCCGCCGTCACCCGTCGCCTGCTCGACGCCTACGCCCACCACCTGCCGGTACGCCCCGCCGCCGCGGCCGTCGACGACCCGCGGCTCGCCCCGCTCACCGGCCGCGAGCGCGAGATCCTGCTCGCCATCGGCCAGGGCTGGACCAACGGCGAGATCGCCCACCGCCTGGTCCTCTCCGAGTCCACCGTCAAGACCCACGTCGGCCGGGTCCTGGCCAAGATCGGCGCCCGCGACCGCGTCCAGGCGGTGATCTTCGCCTACGACCTCGGCCTGACCCGCCCCAACCCGCCGCTCTGACCGGCCTGCCCCGGACTACGCTCGGCCCACCGTCCCGGGCCGGGCCTGCGCGGGCAGCCGGCCCGCGCGGACGGACGCCCACTGCAGCAGGGCGGCGGTCGCGGCCAGCGCGACCGCCAGGGCCGGGACCAGCGGGCCCGCCGCGCCGCTGCGCAGGGCGGCGGAGAACGGCAGGGCCAGCACCGGCAGCGCCACCGCCGGGCCGGCGGCGTACCACGCGACGAACAGCGCGATGCCGGTGCTGCCGCCGGTGGGCTGCGGGGAGCGGTAGAGCAGGTCGCGGCGGGCCGCCCCGCGGCAGGCGTTGACCAGTCCGGCCGCGACCAGGGCCGGCACCGCGAGCGGCGCGAGCCAGGCCGACGGCCCGCCGCCGAGGGCCAGCACCACGGCCGAACCGGCCGCCGCGAGGACCAGGCCGAGGAGCGTCGGCACCACGGCGTGACGCAGCATCAGGCCGGTGAACGGGTACGGGGACCAGGAGGAGCGGCGCACGTCGTCGGTCTCGATCCGGGCGGGCTCCAGCAGCTGGGCCACCGCCAGGTAGCCGAACAGCAGCGCGAGGACGGCGACCGCCCAGGAGAGCACGCCCCGGGTGTCGTGGACCAGCACCGCGCACAGCAGCGCGGGCACCGTCAGCAGGACGGCGCGCCCGAGCCGTGCGGGGGCCCGGAGCAGCGAGAGGGCGTCGCGCCAGTACAGGATCAGCCAGCTCCGGCGGGGTGCGGGCAGCCGGAGGCGGAGCTGCCGGTCGCCGCCGGACGCGCCGGTGACGGCCAGCCGGGCGGCCCGCAGCTCGACCGTGCGCAGCGCCGCCAGCACCCCGGCCGCGGTCCGGGCCCGCTCGCGCAGCAGGGCGAGCGGGACGGTGCCGACGGCCCGGTCCGCGAGCACCAGGAGGAGCGCGGTCGGCAGCACCAGCAGGACGGCGGCGACCGCACCGCCCGGGACGGCGGCGGGCGTCGGGGCCAGGGCGGCGAGCCCGGCCCAGCCCCACGGGCCGGACCACAGTTCGACCCGCTCCAGCCAGTGCACGGGGTGCCCGGCGACGGCCAGCGCGCTCTGCGTGGCCAGGCCGAGGATCAGCACCGTCGCGTACGGCGTCAGCCGGCGCGCCCAGCGGGCGGCCGGCGCGCTGCGCTGCACCTGGAGCCCGGCGCAGACGCCCAGCAGCGGCAGGCAGGCCCCGCCGGCCAGGCACCAGCCGAGCGCGGCGGGCAGGCCGGTGCGGACGGTCAGCCCGAGCGCCACCATGCCGCCGACGGCGATCAGCAGCCCGGGCAGGACGGCCAGCCCGCAGGACAGCCAGAACCACGGCCGCAGCACCGCGCGGGGCCGGACGGGGTGCGCGAGCAGCCAGTCGGAGGTGGCCCGGGGCGGCACAACGGGCCCGCGCCACAGTCCGTCGCGGACGGCCAGCAGCAGGGTGGCCAGCCCGGCGGCGGCGATGCCGCTGGGCATGGCGGCCAGCAGGTCCGGGCCGTGCGCGGTGTAGTCGGCGCCCATCGAGGCCTGCAGGAACAGGCCGAAGCTGGGGATGCCGCCCCAGATCACCAGGATCAGCAGGGTGCAGTACAGCCCGAAGCCGACCTGCTTGAGGCGGTTGCGGCGGTGCGGTGCGCGCAGGGCGCGCAGCACCGCCAGCGCCTCGTCGGTCCAGTCGTCGTCCGCCGACCACTCGGCGGCGGTGCCCTCGTCCTCGGCTTCCAGCGGGTCCGGGGCGTCGGTGGCGGCCACGGCCTCGGCGCGGCTCACCGGGCCACGGCCGGGGCGTCCGTGCGGTCGGCGAGGATCTCGGCGGGCGCGCCCTGCCGGACGATCCGCCCGTCCTCCAGCACCACCACCCGGTCGGCGACCTCCAGCGCCAGGTCGGTGTGGTGGGTGACCAGCAGCACGGCCACCCCGTCGGCGAGTTCCGCCGTCAGCAGTTCGGCCAGCCGCCGCCGGGCCTCCGGGTCGAGGCGCTGTTCGGGCTCGTCGAGCAGCAGCAGGTCGCGGGGCCGGACCAGCGCGCAGGCCAGCAGCAGGGCCTGCATCTGGCCCGAGGAGAGCGCGGACGGCAGCGCGTCGGCGCGCTCGGTGAGCGCCCGGTTCTCCAGCACCTGCTCGACCCAGTCGGCGGCGTCGGCGACCCCGTGCGCGACGGCGACCAGCAGCAGGTGCTCGCGCACCGTCAGGTCGGGGTAGCAGGCGACGGTGTCGCCGACCACCGCGACCCGGGCCCGGATCCGCGGGTCGTTCTCGTTCATCGCCAGCCCGTCGAACCGCACCGTTCCGCCGGTCGGCAGGTCGCGGCCGGCCGCGACCCGCAGCAGCGTCGACTTGCCGGAGCCGTTGTGCCCGAGCAGCGCGACGCACTCCCCCGCCGACAGGTCCAGGTCGACGGGGTGCAGCACCTCCCGGTCGCCGTACGAGCGGCTCACTCCGGTGAGCTGCAGCAGCGCCCTGCGCGTGGTGGCACGCGGTGCGGCGGAGTTCTCGGTCATCTGGACGGCGCCTCTCGACGATCAGTTCGACCAAGTATGGACCCGCCGCGCCGTTCCCCTGCCGGTACCCGCTCAGCGACCTCCCGACGGCGCGGTCGGCCGGTAGATGGTGAGGCTGTCGACCGCCAGGTCGAAGGGCTGCTGCGCCGGCGGGGCCCGGTGGTAGCGCCCGTTGTTCACCGAGAGGCTGAGCACCGGGTAGGCCGCGAAGTCCGCACCGACGCCCGTGTGGTCCTGGTAGGCGACCTCCAGCCGGGTCGGCGTGGCGCCGACGTACCAGACGACGTTGTCCGCGCCGAACCGCGCGCCCACGTAGAGCCAGCCGCCGGCCCGGATGGCGTCCGAGCTGTACGTTCCGTCCCCGCTCCGCGTGTGGTTGACGAACTCGGCGGTTCCGGGCCGGTCCGCGTGCCACTCGAAGACGTCGATCTCGTTGTGCCCGTCGCGCCAGGTCCACAGCGCCGGCCAGGCACCGGTGTTGGCTTCGGGCAGCCGGAGGTGGGCGAGCAGGAAGTCCCCGGTGCGGACCTGCTCGCCGCTGCCGCCGGAGCCGCAGGTGTCGCCGGTGGTGATCAGCCCGGTGGTCCACCGGCCGTCCGGGGCGGGGCGGGCGCTGATCAGCAGGGCGCCGTCGGCGACCGTGAGTGCGTCGGGCGTCAGGTGGTCGAGCTTGAAGTCCCGCGGGTTGTCGGTGCAGTCGCCGGCGTAGGCGCCGCTCTTCCAGCCCCACGTGCCTCCGACGCCCACGCTCGCCCGGTCGAAGGTCTCCCGGAACACCGCCCGGTCCTTCCCGAACGGCAGCTTCGCCGAGGGCGCCGTGCCGTCCGGCAGTTGAGGGGGAGTCAGACCGGCGAGGCTCCACGCGAACGAGACTATGAGCGACAGCCACAACATCCTGGATCCCTTCGGCGGCCCGACCCGGGCGAGGGGCACCCCGGGTGGGGACGAAGTCTGCCCCGGTCCGCCCCCGGCGTGAGCCGAACGCCCGGCTGCTCACTCGTTCGGAGGCACCCCGACCCACGACCGAGTGAACGGCGCCCACCCCCACCGGGGGTCCGGGCCGCCGGGGCGGGTGAACATCGGGTGACACGGCGGCCGGTGGGCCGGCCGGTGCGGGAGAGTACGGGCAGGACGGCGGCCGCCCGCCGTTCGCCCGTTCCGCCGAGAGGACTCCCCATGCCCATCGCCCACTACGGTGTGCTCGCCGCCCGGGCCGTCGACCGTCGCCGCGAGGGGTCCTCGGACACCCCGCACTACCAGATCCACCTGGTGGACGCGGCCGGCACGCACTTCCGCGCCGCCGTCAACGTCGAGTCGCAGCAGGCCCCTTCGGAGCTGCTGTACCTGGTCGACGAGGACTTCGCCCACCCGGTGACGGCGCTGCTGCCCGCCACCGCGGCCGGCTGGACGGCGCTGCCCGCCAAGCCCGGGACGGCAGCGCTGGACTTCGTCCGCGGCAAGGTGCTCGAGCGCTCCGCGATGCGGACCCTGCCCCCGGACCGCCCGGGCGCCGACAACGACCTCGCGGACCTGCTGGACCGTCAGGTGCTGCCCGCGATCGCCGACCCGCACGCCGTGCTGTACGTGTTCGGCCAGCGCTGGCCGGCGGAACCGACCGTCCCCGACAAGGTGTTCGGCTTCAAGCCCGGCAACGGCGTGCACGACGTCCACATGAACCAGGGCAACAGCAAGCGCTTCAGCGGCGACGACGGCGTGTGGCAGGACGGCGCCCTGCTGATCCACCTCCCCGGCGAGTCCCGCTGGGCCGCGGTCTTCCTGGCCTTCCAGTCCCAGTCCTGGCACACCGACGACCGCACCGGTCACACCGTCGCCCCGCACCTCCCCAAGCCCCGCCCGACGGCCCGCGGCACCCGTACGCGGTGAACCCGGCGATCGACCACCCCGTGGGAGAGCACGCTCCCGCGCGATCGCCGACCTCGACGACCACCTGCTGGTCGGCGACTCGTTCGGCGCGAACATCGCGCCGACGCTCGCCACCCGCCGCCCGCCGGGCCTGCGCGCCCTGGCGCTGTCCGGCGGCTCCGCCGCCAACCCCGTCGACGGCGAGGGGGGCAGGTTCCCTGGAGCGCGGCGCGCAGCCGCGAACTGTTCCTCGTCACGCCGACTACGTCGGGGTGCTCGGCGGACGCCCGCGAGGTCGTGCTGCCGTGCAACCGCCCACATGTTCCGCTTCTTCGAGGACTTCCTCGCCGTCGCCCTGCCCAGCAGCACGGCACCTTGAGCCGAACCGGCCTCGGGCAGCTCCTGGTCTGCGCGAGCGGCACCAACCCCAGCCGACTGGTCGGGAGGTGACCGGCATCGAGGAGTTCCTCTCCACCTCGATGGGCGCCGCCTGCGACGGCCTGGACACGGACCCCCAACTGACGCCTCGCCCTCGACCGACACCACGGCCTCGCCCGCCCGGTTCCGCCAACTTCCCTACTCCAAAGCCGCTTTCGCGTAGATTGCCGGTCGGGGGGCCCGCGCGGCGGGCCGGGTCCGGGATCCGGGGAGCAGCAGTTGACGACGTTCATCATGGGGCACGGGAACTACAGCGGGCCGGACACCTTCGTGCCGGCGGGCCACTCGGTGGGGATCTACGCCGAAGTCGACACCCTGCTGGCGATCACCATCGGCATGTCGGTGCTGTCCGAGCCCGGGGGCTACCGGTCGGCGACCACGTTCGGCGGAGCGGACTCGCCGGTCACCCCGGTGCACAACTACCGGGTCGGGCCGCTCACCCACCCGGAGTTCCAGCGGCTGAGGTCCACCGACTCCGTGAAGAACCGGATCGTCTACGTCGGCTACGACCAGCGTTTCGACCGCGAGACCCAACTCTGCACCGCCGTGGGGACCTGCGGTCCGGCCGTGCACGCCTGCGACGGCATCCTGGGCCGGGTCCACGACCCGGACATCCGGCTCGCGTTCTGCGTCGGGGACGCCCGCCGGGCCGGGCTGTCCGACATGACGACCGTCTTCCCGTCGGTCGAGGAGTACCGGGCGCCCAACGCGGAGTTGGCAAGGTACGCGGCCGAGGCCGCACGGTGGTTCGAGCGGATCACCGCCGATCCGAACCGGGCGATCCCGGAGTTGTACCAGCTCGCGACGGACATCAAGGAGGCCCGCGAGCTGGCGTTCGTGCTGGCCTCCTCCGTCAAGCTTGACGAGCTGCTGATCCTGCACGACGCCCGGACCCAGCGCGCCGCCCTGAGCGCGGACGCCTTCCTCCACTACCTGCTCGGCCTCCCGGAGAAGACCCGCGCCACGGTCGTCGCGGCGCTGCGCGGGGACCCGGCTCCGCCCGCCGCGGTGGCGCCGGCCACCGCCGCGGACCGGTTCGTCGCCGCGTTCGCGACCGCCACCACCCAGCAGCGCCGCGACGCGTGGTTCGGGCTCCTGGAGCGGGAGCGCGCGGAGGCCGCCGAGAACCGGCTGATCAAGCTCTGGTCGACGAGCATCCTGCCCGTCGTCGAGCGCCACCGGGAGCTGGCCGCCTCCGCCGACCAGCCGGCCGGCTGGTTCGAGGCCGCCGCCCTCCGGACCGAGCTCACGGAGTTCGGGGACGACGAGGCCCAGCAGAACGACGCGTACCGGGCGTCCCTGGCGGCCTGCGTAGAGTTCGGCCGCACCGCGGGCCTGCCCGCCAGGCTCGCGCTCTGGCAGCGGTTGGACGGCCGGCCGGACGCGCGGCGGAGGTTGCGGACCGTGGTGTCGGGCATGAGCCCCGCGGACTGGGAAGCCGCCCCGCCGCCGAACGCCCGGGCCGAGCTGGCGGCGTGGGTGGCGCGGTACCGGGACTCGCTGGCCACGGTGTCGTCGTCCTCCTCGAGCTCGTCCTCCGACTCGAGCGAGGAGGACAGCCCGTTCCCGTTCTTCTGGGACGACGTCGACGCGGACAACCTGGCCACCGCCCGCCAGTGGGGTGTCGGCGACACCGTCCTGGTCGTCCAGGAGAACGGCCTGTTCAGGCTCGCCCTGCACACGGCCGAGCTGGCCGCTGCCTTCCGGACGGCCCGGTGCAGCACCTTCGAGGTGACCGCACTGCCCGCAGGGCGCGGCGGCACGCTCGCGTACGTTGCCGGCAGTGTGGACCGGCCGGCCCTCACGGCCTACCTGGCCGGCCTCGCCGCCCACAACTCCACGGTCATCACGCTGGCGTAGCCGCATCGCCCGGGCGTTCGCCGCTTCGGTGGTGCCGCACCGCTTCCGGTGCGGCACCACCGAAGCGGGTCAGCCGGGCCAGCTACCCGTCAACCGCCGCGCGGCGGTGGCCCCGCCGCGGTCGACGGCGGCCTTGACCAGTGAGAAGACCGCGCCCTGGAGCGCGGCGGCGAGCAGGACCTCCCGCCAGGTGCGGTCCTCGTCGGTGGCGTCCGGCGCGTCGTCGTCGTGGCCGATCGCCTTCCACACCTGCTTGAACGCCGCGCGGGCGGCCAGCCCGCCGACCAGGCCGAGCGCCAGGCCGACCGGCCGGTAGACGACCTTGACGACGTTCACTTGTTCTTCCGGTCGCCGTCCTGCCTGCCGCGCAGCACCAGCAGGGCGACCAGCAGCGCCGCGCCGCCGATCAGCAGCGACCCCCGGTTGGCCCGTACCGTCGCCGCCGCCGACGCCACCTTGGCGCGGACCTGGACCGGGGTCTTCTCGGCCGCCAGGTGCCCGGCGTGGGCCGCGCCGTCGCGGACCTGGGCGGCGGCGTGCACCACCTTGTCGAGCGCCGGGTCCGGGGTCTTCTCCTTGACCAGCTCGGCCGTGTGCACCGCCTTGTCGCGGAGCTGCCCGGTCAGCCGGCCGGCCTTCTCGACGACCTGCCCGGTCAGGTGCACGGTCTGCTCCTTCAGCTCGGCGGCCTGCCCCTTCATCGCGCTCGCCCCCTCCTTGACCTGCTCCTTGACGTCGGTCTTGGCGACCAGTGCCTCCAGGGTCCGGCCGAGCCGCTCCCTGGTGTGCTCGACCTGTTCCCGCAGGTGGTCGGCCGATACGGATCCGTCGTGCTGGGACTGGTGACTCATCGGTGTGCCCTCTCCTCCATCTCGGCCACGTCGGCCGTGCCGCTGTCACCTACCGGGGACCTGCCCCGCGACGCGTCTACCCCTGAACGCGCGGACCATCCGTCCGGTGTGAGGTAGCGGAAGCCGCGGCCCGGCCGCACCCGCCGGTAGAGGGCGCCGGCACCGAGGCCTACGCCGCCGGGGCGGACCCGGATCACGCCGACGAGTCCGCCGACGGTGACGAGTCCCGGGACGCGCGGGCCTGATCCTCGGACGGCTCGTCGGCGCGCGCCCGGAGTCCTTCCATGATCGCCTCGGCCAACTCGGCCTGACCGGTGTAGTGCGCGACCCGGTGATCGATCGTCAGGCTGTCGCGGTCGTCGGTGCGTTCGGCCGGGATCATCAGCCGGGCGAGTTCCTGGCCGTCCCCGGCCGGAGGGAGCAGGATGACGGCCAGGTCGGCGGCGGTGATCCGCTCCCCCACCGGGCCGGGCGGGACCTCCAGGCTGAGGTGGTACTCGTGCGAGCGGCCGTCGGGGACGTCGACCCGGAACTCGGTGACGCCGGGGCCGGTCGGCAGGCCGTGCCCGGTCAGGTCCTCGACCTGCGGGGAGACCAGTTTGAGGAAGCGCACGCCGCCGCCCGGCGGCGTGGTGATCCGCAGCGCCAGGTCACGGGCGAAGGCCTGCCGGGTCCGCTCCACGACCGCGTCGAGGTCCGCGGCCAGGGCGGCGGCCAGGCCCGGGGCGGAGTCGGCGTGGACGATGTCCACGGTGCCGCGCAGCGCCTCGCCGACGGCCCGCGCCTGCGCGACCTCCCAGCCGGTGCCGACGCCGCGCACGTGGCAGGAGAACCGGCCGGTGGACGCCGCGAGGGCGGCCGCCAGTTCGCCGGGGAGCTCGGCCTCCGACCTGAGGTCCATCAGCATGATCGCCGTGCGGACCGCGTCGGCGTGGCCCGCGAACAGCCGGTCGGCCATCCTGATCCACCGCCCGAAGGCGGCCGCCCGAACGGGTTCCAGCCGGTCGAGCGCCGCCCGGGCCTCGGCCTTGGTCGCCGGGGTGGCGCGGACGGTGCGCAGGCTGTCGGGGTAGCACATCGAGGCGTACTCCGAGCCGGTGACGACGGCGAACCGGTCGCCCTCGTCGAGGCCGTCGATGGTGTCGGCGACGGTGCGGGTGACGGCGCGCAGGTCCGCCACGGGCAGGGCGGTGGACAGGCCCAGCAGGAACACCAGGGCACGGGGCGCGGCGGCCGCCAGGTCGTGCGGGTCGGTGCTTCCGGCGGTGACGGTCACCATGGTGCTCAACTCCTGGCCGCCGGGCGGGAGGTACTCGTTCTGAGCGGAGGTCAGCACGATCCCGGGGTCAGCGGGCGTCGGCGGATCTCCCGGTCCGGGGCGGACGAACACCCCGTCGGGCAGCGTGGCCGGGCGGCCGTCGCCGTTCAGGGCCCGGAGCCGGTCGGCGACCACTCCGGCGTGGGCCGGGCGGTCGTCGGGGTGCTTCGCGAGCAACTGGGCGGCGAGCCGGTCGAGTACTGCGGGGACGCCGGGTCGCAGGGCGGCCAGTCGCGGCGGCGGGGTCGCGACGTGGTCGTGCATGGCGGCCCAGAAGTCCGGACGCCTCGGGAACGGGGTCCGACCGGTCAGCAGCGCGAACAGGACGCAGCCCAGCGCGTAGAGGTCGGTCCGTCCGTCGGCGCGTTCGGCCCGCCACTGTTCGGGGGCCATGTAGTCGGGCGTCCCCAGCACGCTGCCGGCCCGGGTCAGGCCCGAGTCGCCGCGGACGAAGCCGGCGATGCCGAAGTCGCACACCTTGACCCGACCGCCCGGGAGCAGCATCAGGTTGGCCGGTTTCACGTCGCGGTGGACGATGCCCCGGCTGTGCGCGTACCCGAGCGCGGCGGCGGCCTGGGCCAGCACGTCCACGGCCTTGCGCACGGGCAGGCCGGACGGCTGGTCCCGCAGCAGCGCGCCGAGGTTGCGGCCCGCCAGCAGTTCCATGATCAGGAAGTGCCGGCCGTCCTGCTCGCCGTGGTCGTGGACCTGGGTGATGCCGTCGTGCTGGAGCTGCGCGGTGATGCTCGCCTCGCGGTGGAAGCGGGCGGCGGCGCTGCCGTCCGCATCCGGTTCCGGGAACAGGAACTTGATGGCGACCCGTCGGCCGAGCTGCTGGTCGTGGGCGCGCCAGACCTCGCCCATCCCGCCCCGGCCGAGGCGCTCCTCCAGTCGGTAGCGACCCGCAACCAGACTCCCGGACATGTGCACGGCCCCCGATCCGGCCCCCGACGGCCGCACCTCCATCCTAGGCCCGCCGGTCGGGCCGACCCGGTCCCGATGGTCCGTCAGTTGCGCTGCGACGTACGGAGAAGCCTGCCCTGACCCGCACCGGACCGCTCTCCCCCTCCCGAGCCGGGCGAACGTCGGGCGCACGCCGTTGCGGGCATCAGTTAGGTGTGACTGACCTGCGCCCTCGTTCTCTCCCGCCCGCCGCCGCCTCGGTCGCCCGCGGCACCACCCGGTTCCCCACCAAGGTGCTTCAGGACTGGGCCGCGGCAGCTGCCCAAGCTGCCCGCCAACACCTGGGGGTGGGGCACCCTCGACGGTCGCCGTGATCGCCCTGGTGGGCGGCGGCTACCGCTTCTCCGAGCAGGGCCCGCCGCGCGACCCCCGCCGCGTCCCCGGCGGCCGAGCCGCTGCCGGGCTGAGCGGACCGCATGGCCGGGCGCTCCCCGGGCCGGCGCACGGCGGGCCCCCGACCGGTCGGTCGGGGGCCCGCCGTGCGTGCGGAGGTCAGACGGCGAGCAGGTGCTGGAGCAGGTCGCGGTACTCGCGGAGCGACAGGCGGAGGTTCTCGGTGCGGGCGGAGTCCTCCGCCGAGGTCCCCTGCCCGGCGTCGGGGTGCCAGGCGTCCCGCAGGGCCACGTGGCGCTCATGCAGGGCGTCGTTCAGCCGCTGCACCGCCTCGTCCAGCGCCTTGTCCGCCGCCGCCACGGCCTGGGCCGGGTCGTCCACGAAGGTGCCCACCGCGCGGTCCAGACGGCGCGTCAGCTGCGCGGCCAGGTCCGGCGGCAGGAGGGCGGCGACACCCTCCTCCTCGCGCGGGCGGCGCTCCTCCGCCTTGGCCAGGTCGGCGCGCGGCGTCCCGGCGGGAGTCTGAACGTCGTAGGACGCCGGACGCGACGAGCCTGCCGCAGGCGCTGCGGGCGCACCGGGGGTGGCAGGCGCGGCAGGGGCGGGCGTCGCGGTGTCGGTCCGGGCCCACCTGCCGTTGCCACCGCCGTTCGCCGTGCCCGGGGCGCTGCCCCGGTCGGCGGAGGTGCCGGTGCGGTCCCCGGCGGCGCTCTCGGTGTCGGTCCGGGCCCACCTGCCGTTGGTGCCGCCGTTCGCGGGGCCCGCGGTGCTGCCCGCGCCCGCGGCGCTGCCCCGGTCGGCACTCGTGCCTCGGTCGGCGGTGGTGCCGGTGCGGTCCCCGGCGGCGCTCTCGGTGTCGGTCCGGGCCCACCTGCCGTTGGTGCCACCGTTCGCCGAGCCCGCGGTGCTGCCCGCGCCCGGCGTGCTGCCCCGGTCGGCACTCGTGCCTCGGTCGGCGGTGGTGCCCGTGCGGTCCCGGGCGGTCTCGGAGTCGGTCTCGGTGCGGTGGTCGTGGTCGCTGACAGTCATGCGGTCCTCCTCGCTGGGGACGGAAACGATCGGGTCAGGCGTGGTGCTCGCGCTGCGCCGGCACGTGCGACGCCCGCCGGGAGGCCGGGACCCGCGGCTTCGCCGACGCTTCGTCGGGGACCCGCTCCGGGCTGCGGTCGGCGTTGACCAGCGCGACGAACAGCTCCCGCGCCCGGAGCAGCGTCACCCGCTGCTCCTCGGTGTTGGGGGTGGGGCCGGTGGTGTCCGGTCCGGGGAGTGCGCGCAGTGCCCGGTAGGCCTCGACGTGGTCGCCGTGGTCGACCGAGATCGCCTCGATCCGGGCGTCCGCGTCGGTGTCGGGGTAGCCGCGGTCGCGGGCCACCCGGGCGAGCAGGGCGTCCGCCTCGGCCAGGGCCTGCCCGGGGGCGTCGACGAAGTGCGCCTGCACCTCCCGCCACTGCTGTTCGGCCTGGGCCCGGGCGGTGGCGCCGAGCGGAGTCAGCGTCAGTTCCCGGTGGCGGGCGACGCGCTGGGCCAGGTCCTGTTCGGCCGCGGCGGTGTCGCCGCCGTGGCGGGCGACGGTGCGCTCGTACTCGGCGCCGAACCGGCGGCGCAGGTTCGGGTGCTGCTGCTGGCGGCGGAGGACGGCGGCCGCGCCGAGTGCCACCACCACCAGGGCGATCACGACGACCGCCACGATCAGACCGCTGGACATGCTCTGCCTCCTGACGGGCGGTCACCCGTCCCGGGCCCACCCTGTTCGGTTCGCTCGTCACTCCGGCTGACCCGAACGGCGGTCTCCAAACACCCTCGACGGCAGAGAGTCCGCGCCGCGCGAAGCGCCGTCCACGAACCGGCCGGCCCGAACTCCGGCTCCGGGGAACGACGACAGACCGCACGGACCCGCCCCCCGGCGGGCCCGTGCGGTGTCGTGCTGACCCTCCGCGCAGGCACGGAGGAGATCTGGCGGACCGTCAGTCCCAGACGGTGTCGCGGGTGGTGGGCTGCTTCGAGGTGGACGGACGGTTGCTCATCGGTGCTCCTCCCGGGGTCCGGCGGGCCGGGGTGCGGCCGGCTGCCTGGGGACCAGCCTGCGGGTGGTCACCCACAGCGAACTAACATGCGACCAACAGTCCGTTTCCAGCTGGGGAGCCCATGTCCGTCGCGTTCGGAGTGCTCGGCCCGCTGACCGTCCATGACGGCGTGGAGCCGCGGCCGATCACCAGCCCCACCCACCGGCTGCTGCTCACCCGCCTGCTGCTCGACCCGAACCGCCCGGTCGGCGTGGACGCCCTGCTGGCCGTGGTCTGGGGCGAGCGGCCGCCGCGCACCGCCGTGGCCTCCCTGCACAACCACGTGGCCCGGCTCCGGCGCGGTCTCGGGCCGCGCCTGGAGGACCGGCTGACCTCCACCGGCTCCGGCTACCAGCTCCGGGTCGGGGAAGATGAGTTGGACAGCAGCGTGTTCGCCGGTCGGCTGCAGCGGGCCCGGTCGGCGCACGGCGGGCAGGACTGGCCGACGGTCGCCGCGGAGACCGTGGCGGCGCTGGCGCTGTGGCGCGGCGGACCGCCGGCGGACTCGGCGGCGGTCGACCCGGCGGAGGCCGCCCGGCTGAGCGAACTGCGGCTGCAGGCGCTGGAGTGGCGCTTCGACGCCGAACTCGCCCTCGGCCGGCACCACGGCCTGGCGGCCGAACTGACCGGGCTGACAGCCGAGTTTCCGCTCCGCGAATCCTTCCACCGGCAGCTGATGCTGGCGCTGTGGCACGGCGACCGCCGGGCCGACGCCCTCGCGGTGTACCGGACGCTCCGCACCGCGCTGGTCGAGGAACTCGGCCTGGAGCCGGACGCGGCCGTCCAGCGGACGCACCGCGAGATTCTCGCGGGCGGACCGCGCCCGGCGCCGACCCGGCCGCAGGAACCCGCCGCCGCACTGCCGCCCGCGCCCCCCGCACTGCCCACCGCACCCTCCCAACTTCCGCTCGCTCCGGCCGACTTCACCGGCCGCCAGAGCGAACTGGACGCCCTCGCCCTGTACCTGCGCCCGGGGGAGCCGGGCGACCCGGCTCGGGTGGTGATCGTCACCGGGATGGGCGGCGTCGGCAAGACCGCGCTGGTGCTGCACGGCGCGCACGCCGTCCGCGAGGACTTCCCGGACGGTCAGCTCTACGCCGACCTGCGGGGCTTCGGCCTGTCCGAGGCCCGGACGCCGCACGACCTGCTGGGCCGCTTCCTGACCGATCTGGGCGTGCCGGGCCGGACCGTGCCCGCGGACACCGACGACCGCGCCGCGCTGTACCGCTCGCTGCTCGCCGAACGGCAGGTGCTGGTGGTGCTGGACAACGCCCGGGACGGCCGGCAGCTCGTCCCGCTGCTGCCGGGCACCGGCCGGTCCGCGGTGGTGGTGACCAGCCGTCACAAGCTGGCCGGGGTGCAGTGCTCGACCCGGATCCCGCTGGGACCGCTCAGCGCCCCGGAGCAGCGCGCCCTGCTGACCTCGATCTGCGGCGCCGAGCGGGTGGAGGCGGAGCCGGTGGCGGCGGGCCAGGTGATGGCCGCCTGCGCGGGTCTGCCGCTCGCGCTGCGGATCGCCGGCAGCCGGCTCGCGCACCGGCCGGCGTGGCGGCTCTCCGAGCTGGCCCGCCGGCTGGGCACCTCCAGCAGGCTGCAGGCGCTGGCGGTCGACCACCTGGCGGTCCGGGAGGCGTTCTCGTTCAGCTACGCCTCGCTGCTGGCGGGCGACCGCCCGCAGGAACGGGAGGCGGCCCGGGCGTTCCGGCTGCTCGGCCTCTGGCCCAGCCACCCGCACTCCGCCGAGTCGGTCGCGGCGCTGCTCGGCACGGCCGTGGACGAGGCGCTGGACGTACTGGACACCCTGGTCGACGCGCACCTGCTGGACGTCGCCGCCCCCGGCCGGTACCGGTTCCACGACCTGCTGGGCGAGTTCGCCGCGGAGCGGGTGCACGCCGAGGAGGCGGAGCCGCAGCGCGACGAGGCTCTGCAACGGCTGCTGGGCTGGTACACCTCCGCGGTGTCGGCGGCCAACTCGGTGATCACCCCGCTGGCGCTGCAGATCCCGGCGGTGGACGCCACCGGGCCCGACTGGGAGCTGTTCGAGACGCCGGAGCACGCCGACGAGGACGCGGCCCTGGAGTGGTGCGGCCAGGAGCTGGCGGCGATCCGGACGGCGGTCCGCCGGGCCGGCGAGCTGGGCCGGCCCGACCTGGCCTGGCGGATGGCGTCCGCCCTGTTCGGCTACGGCCTGACGTACTGGTGGAACGGCGAGTGGACGGAGTGCCTGTACGAGGCGCTGGCCCTCGCCCGGGCCGCGGACGACCTGCGCGGCCAGGCCTGGCTGCACGGCCGGCTCGGCGTGGCGTACGGCCTGGCCCGCCAGGTCGAGCCGTGCATCGAACACGTCCAGCAGGCCTACGAGTTCTTCGTCGCGGTCGGCGACCTGGCCGCCCAGCGGGTGGCGATGACCAACCTCGCCTCGGCCCTCAACCAGGCCGGCGAAACCGAGCGGGCCGGGGAGTGGGCCGCCCGGGCCGCCGAGTTGGAGCAGCAGCTCGCCGACCGCCCGGACGCCGCCCGGCTGGCCTCGCTCGGTGACCTCAACTTCCGGAAGGGCGACTTCGCGGCCGCGGAACTCGCCTACCGCGAGGCCATCGCCGGCTGGCGGGAGCTCGACTCGCGCTCCCAACTCTCCCTGGCGCTCTACAACCTGGGCGACACTCTGCGGGTGCAGGGCCGCACCGACGAAGCCGTGGACGCCCTGCTGGAGGCCCTGGCGATCCGCCGCGACCTGGGAAGCCGCGGCAACGTCGCCGACACCCTGGAGACCCTGGCCCGCACCCACTTCGAGCGCGGCGACCACCACGCAGCCCGCCGGTACTGGTCGGAGGCCCTGGAACTGGCCCGCCAGCACGGCCTGACCCACTTCGCCCGCCTCAGCGAGGAGGGCCTCGCCCAGGTCGCCTCCTGACCGCCGTCCGGTCGCGGCCACGGTGACCACCGAGCCGCCGGGCAGCGGGGTCGACCGATCGTCAGTCGGGCACGGACGCCAGGTGGCCGGTGAGGAAGCGGGCGGCCCGGTCGAGGGCGGCGTCCGCTTCGTCGAGGCTGCCGTAGAAGTGCTGGTAGACGTGCGACAGTCCGGCCCCGATCTCCAGCGTCACGTCGACGTCGTGCGCACCGGCCCGCCCCGCCAGCCGGACCGCGTCGTCGAGCAGCACCTCGTTGGCCCCGACCTGCACCAGCAGCGGGGGCAGTCCGGTGAGGTCGGCGAACAGCGGGCTGGCCAGCGGGTCCTTCGGGTCGCCCGCGGCGACGTAGAACTCGGCGTAGGCGCGGATGTCGGCCTCGGTGAAGATCGGATCGGCGCCGTCCTTGGACCGCATGCTGTCGCCGGACACGGTCTGGTCGGTCCATGGCGAGAAGAGCACCACGGCG
Organism: Streptomyces sp. TLI_171; assembly: GCF_003610255.1. Classification (GTDB taxonomy): domain Bacteria; phylum Actinomycetota; class Actinomycetes; order Streptomycetales; family Streptomycetaceae; genus Kitasatospora. The sequence goes on from NZ_RAPS01000001.1 coordinate 628,636, forward strand.
GCGGGCTGCGGCAGCCCGGCGTCGCGGGCGGCGAGCAGGGTGGCGATGCTCAGGCCGCCGCCGGCGGAGTCGCCGGCCAGGACGAGTTCCCGCGGGTCGGTGCCGGTCGCCAGCAGCTCGCGGTAGGCGGCGAGGCCGTCCTCGACCGCGGCGGGGAAGGCGTGTTCGGGCGCCAGCCGGTAGTCCAGCGAGACGGCCCGGAGCCCCGCGCGACCGGCGAGTTCACCGACCAGCCCGGCGTGGGTCTCGGGCGATCCCACCACGTACCCGCCACCGTGCAGGTAGAGCAGGCGGCCGCGGGCGGAGGCGCCGGGCGGCTCGAACTCCAGGGCGGGGCGGCCGCCGAGGACGGTCCGGCGGGTGGCCACGCCCTCGCGAGCCTCGCGGGTGAGGGCGGCGGCGAAGCCGGCGCGCTGTTCCTCGACGGTGGGCGGCACGTCGCTCCGCGGGCCGGAACGGAGCATGGCGTCCAGGGCCTCGCGCTGCTGTCGGGACATGAGAGCCTCCTCGGGGCGGGATGCGAAACTGGATTCCCGGGAATCCATCTGTCCCTACCCAACCAGATTCCAGGGAAGATGATTCCCAGGAATGCATCGGAGGATCCTGTGACCCGCATCACATCCGTGTTCATCGATCTGGTCCGCGTCGAGACCCGGCTCTACAACGTGGTGAGCGCCCGACTGCGCGCCGAACAGGGCCTGGGGCTGGGCCAGTTCGAGTTCCTGGAGATCATCGACCGGGTGCCGGACTGCCGCGTGCTCGACATCGTCGGCGAGGTGGCGATCACCGTCGGAGCCGTCAGCAAGGCGGTCGACCGCCTGGTGGAGGCCGGCTGGTGCCGGCGCGCCGCGCACCCCAGCGACCGCCGCTCGTCCGTCCTGCGGCTCACCCCCGAGGGCGAGAAGCTGCTGACCGCCTCCCGCCCCGTCGTCGACCGCGAACTCCGCGCCCTCACCGCGGGGATCCCGCAGGCCGACCTGACCCGCCTCGCGTCGACGCTGGCCGCCCTCCGCACCACCCTCGAATCGGCCGCCGAGCCGGCCTGACCCCGACGGCGCACCTCAGCAGCCCTCCACCGCCCGCCCGTGGGTGCGCTCAGCGCACCAACGTCGCCCGCTCGACGGCGCCGCGCGCGGCGAGCAGCCGCCCGGCGCCGATCAGGCCGGAGTCGTCGTCCGAGGCGCCCAGCACCACCATCCGCCGGATCTCCTCCGCGTCGAGCCCGAAGCAGCCGAGCCGCTCCAACTCCCCCGTGAGGAGCTCGGCGTAGCGCGCCCCGATGGCCAGCGCGAACCCGCCGATCAGCACGTAGCGGCGGATGCCGATCGCGGTGAACACGGCGGTGATCGCGGCGGCGAGCGCGGTGATCCCGCCGAGCACCGCCGCGGTCGCGAACTCGTCTCCGGCCCGGACGGCGTCCACCAGGGCGTAGTTGTCGAGCAGTTCGGGCTCGGGCGCCTGCACGGCGAGTGCCGAGCGGGCGTAGCCGGCCGGGTCGGCGAGGGCGGCGCGACGGGCCGCGGCGAGCGCGCCGCGGCCGGAGGCGATCGCGCCGAGGTGGCCGCGGCCGCCGCAGTCGCAGGGCGCGGCGTCGGGCGACGGATCGACGGTCCAGTGGCCGAGTTCGCCGCCGTGGCCCTCGTCGTCGAGCAGCACCTCGCCCGCCCGGTAGACCTTGTTGCCGATGCCGGAGCTCACCGTGATCAGGCAGAACGGCTGGTCGTCCGCGGAGTCGACGTACCGCCAGACCGCGGCCGTCAGGTCGTTGACCACGACCACGGGCACACCGACGCGCTCCTCCAGCAGGTGCCGCACCGGCAGCTGCTCGCCGGGGCCGCCCCAGACGGTCGGCGCGGCCAGCGCCCGCCCGTCGGCGGTGACGGGGCCGGCGAAGGCGATGGCGACGGCGCTGCTGCCGTGCCGCTCGACGGCTTCGACGGCGAGCGCGCCGACCTGATCGAGCACCCGGGCCTGCAACTCGGCCACCGGCAGGCCGGGGTGGCCGGCGATACCGTCCGTGGAGACCCGCCGGATGTCGGTGACGGTGTCGGTGTCCACGCCGTAACGGGCGGTCCGCAGCGTGGTGCCGCCGAGGTCGATGACAGTGAATGCGAGGTCGGACAAGGGGTGCTCCCTGGGCTTCTCTGGTGCTCGACTTCCGTACGCGGCCGCCTGCCGGCCGGGTTCGCCGCGTGATCGTACAACGGTTCGCCCCTCCCATGGGAGCGCTCCCACACCCCGAGACGCCCAGCCCCCCAGCAGCCCCCACCCCGGCGCGCTGTCCGCCAGCCCCCGCGGCCGTCCGCCCGGCTACGCCTCGGGCAGCCGCGCCAGCAGACCTCCGAAGTCGGTGCCCGGCGCCAGGGTGCCGAAGGCCGAGCCGTGCTCGCCGGCCAGCCGGGAGGCGCAGAACGCGTCGGCCACCGCCGGCGGCGCGTGCCGGACCAGCAGCGAGGCCTGGAGCACCAGTGCGGCCCGCTCGATCACCCGCCGGGCGCGCAGCTGCGCGTCCTCGGTGGGGCGCAGCTCCTCGCGGAGTCCGGCCCAGGCGGCGTCCAGCCGGTGGTCGGCGCCCGCCGCGAGTTCCACTTCGGCCCGGAAGGCTTCCAGCGCCTCGGGCTCGCGGGCCAGCGCGCGTTGCAGGTCGAGGGCGTTGACGTTGCCGGAGCCCTCCCAGATGCCGTTCAGCGGCGCCTCGCGGTAGAGCCGGGGCATGCCCGAGGCCTCGTCGTAGCCGTTGCCGCCCAGGCACTCCAACGCCTCGGCGACGGCGACGGGTTGACGCTTGCACACCCAGTACTTGCCGGCGGCGGTGGCCAGTCGCAGGAAGGCCCGCTCCCCCGCGTCGCCGCGCTGCGCCCGGTCGGCGGCGCCGGCCAGTCGCAGGGCCAGGGTGGTGGCGGCCTCGGACTCCAGCGCCAGGTCGGCGAGTACGTTGCGCATCAGCGGCTGGTCGATCAGCAGCGCGCCGAACACGGAGCGGTGGCGGGCGTGGTGGGCGGCCTGGGCGAGCGCGGCGCGGGTGCCGGCGGCGGAGCCGAGGACGCAGTCCAGGCGGGTCATCGTCACCATGTCGATGATGGTGCGCACGCCCTTGCCCTCGGCGCCGACCAGCCAGGCCACCGTGTCGTCGAACTCCGGCTCGCTGCTGGCGTTGGCGCGGTTGCCGAGCTTGTCCTTGAGGCGCTGGATCCGGAAGGTGTTGCGGCTGCCGTCGGGCAGGACGCGCGGGACGAGGAAGCAGGACAGGCCGCCCGGGGCTTGGGCGAGGACCAGGAAGAGGTCGTTCATCGGCGCGCTGGTGAACCACTTGTGGCCGCGCAGCCGCCAGCTGCCGTCGGGCTGCTCGGTCGCGGTGGTGGTGTTGGCGCGGACGTCGCTGCCGCCCTGCTTCTCGGTCATGCCCATTCCGGCGAGCAGGCCGTTCTTGCCCGCCGGGGCGCGCAGTCCGGGGTCGTACACCCGGCTGGTGAGCAGCGGCTCGTAGGTCTTGGCGAGTTCGGGGGCGTGGCGCAGGGCGGGGACGACGGCGTAGGTCATGGACACCGGGCAGAGGTGGCCGGGTTCCAGGGTGGTGGCGACCATGAAGCCGGCGGCGCGGGCCACGTGCGCGCCGGGGCGGGGGTCGGCCCACGCGGCGCCGGCCAGGCCGGCGCTCACCGACAGGTCCATCAACCGGTGGTAGGCGGGGTGGAACTCGACCTCGTCGATCCGGTTGCCGTACCGGTCGTGGGTGTGCAGTTCGGGCTCGTGGCGGTTGGCCTGGTCGGCCCACTGCTGGGCCTCCGCGCTGCCGGCCACCCGCCCGAGGCGGTGCAGTTCCTCGCGGTGCCAGCCGGCGCCCTCCCGTTCCAGGCCTTCCAGCAGGACCGGGTCGGCGGCGACGTCGTGGCCGGCCAACGGCGGTGCCTGGTTGGTGACTTGGTGGGTCACGCCGGTGGGCCGGCTGACGGGTGCGGCGGCTGCGGACACGGGATCCTCCGGAGGGTGGCAGGGAGCTGACGGGTGTCGGGTCGGGTCAGCCGGCGGGGGCGGCGCCGGCGCAGCGCAGGGCCATCGCGACGAGTTCGGCGAGGAGGTCCTCGACGGCGCGGCCGTCGGGCGCGCCCAGCGGGTCGACCAGCACCTCGCCGATCGCGCCGGTCAGCGCGGCGGCCGTGATCTCGCCGTTCTGGGCCGGCAGTACGCCGTCGGCGACGCCCTCGCGCACCACGTCGGCGAACAGTGCGCGGTAGCGGCGGCGGTAGGCCAGGCGTTCGGCGCCGACGGCCGGCTCGGCGGGGGCGGCGAGCAGCGCGTAGGCCAGGCCGCGGTTCTCCAGGGCGCGGCGGGCGAACACCTCGACGCCGCGGCCGAGCCGCTCGACGGGGTCGCCGGGGCTGTGCAGCACCTCGCCGAGCACCTCCACCTCCCGCCCGGCGGCGCGCCGGAACACCTCCACGGCGAGGGCCGCCTTGGACGGGAAGTGCTGGTACACCGAGCCGGCCGCGATGCCGGCGGCGTCGGCGACGGCCGTCACCGACGCCTGTGACCAGCCCACTTCCGCGACGACCGCGGTGGCGCAGCCGACCAGGCGTTCCTTGGCGGTGCTGAGGCGGCGGAGTTCGGCCGGGGTCTTGCGGTAGGCCATGGAAGAAGTGAACCACCATTCAAAGCTTCCGCCAAGAACCCGCCCCCTTCGCCCCGAACTCCCCGAACTCCCCGAACGCCCCGAACTCCCGCCCCGGGGTCGCCGCCGGCCGCAGCTGCTGGCACCGGGTCAGAGCGCGACGGGGCCGTCGCTGCTGTGCACGGTCGGCGGGCCCGGGCGGTACAGCACCAGGGTCACCACCAGGCCGACCGCGAAGATCGCCGCCGACCACCAGTACGCGGTGGAGTAGCTCTCGATCGCCGCCTGGGCCTGGGCCTGCGGGGTGGCCTGCTTGCCGGCCAGGTAGTTGGCGGCGGCGGTGGTGGCGAGCGTGTTGAGCAGCGAGGTGCCGATCGAACCGCCGACCTGCTGGCTGGTGTTGACCATCGCGGAGCCGACGCCGGCGTCCCGCGGCGCGATGCCGGCGGTGGCCAGGTTCATGCCGGGCGCGAAGATGAAGCCGAAGCCGACGCCGGCCACCACCAGCGGCGGCAGCACGTGCGCCGCGTAGCTGCTGTCCAGGTCGAGGAAGGTCAGCCAGACCATCGAGAGCCCGGCCAGCGCCATCCCGGTCGGCACGATCGGCTTGCCGCCGAAGCGGGGCAGCAGCGTGTTGGTGGTGACGACGGAGGAGATCACCATCGCGACGACCATCGGCAGGAACGCCAGGCCGGTCGTCACCGGGCTGTAGTGCAGGATCTGCTGCAGGTAGTAGGTGAGGAAGAGGAAGACGCCGAAGATGCCTGCGCCGGAGATGAAGATGCCGGCGTACGAGGCGCCGCGGTCGCGGTCGAGGACCACCCGCAGCGGCAGCAGCGGGTGCCGGGCGCGGGTCTGCCACCAGACGAACAGCGCGATCAGCACGCCGCCGGCCACCAGGAAGCCCCAGGTCTGCACGTCGCCCCAGGCGTGCGACTCGGCGTTGCTGAAGCCGTAGACGATGCAGAACAGTCCGGCGCAGGCCAGCAGGGTGCCGGGGATGTCCAGTTTGGGCCGCTCGGCCGGGCGGCCGCCGTGCAGCAGCCGGGCGCCGCCGACGATGGCCAGCGCGGCGAAGACCAGGTTGACGTACAGGCACCAGCGCCAGTTCAGGTACTCGGTGAGCACGCCGCCGAGCAGCAGGCCGACTGCGCCGCCCGCACCGGCGATCGCACCGTAGATGCCGAACGCCTTCGCGCGTTCGCGCCCGTCCCGGAAGGTCGTGGTGAGCAGCGACAGCGCGGCCGGCGCGAGCAGCGCGCCGAACGCGCCCTGGAGGGCGCGTGCCGCGACCAGCATGGTGAAGCTGTTCGCGGCGCCGCCGAGCGCCGACGCCCCGGCGAAGCCGACCAGGCCGATCAGGAACACCGCTTTGCGGCCGACCAGGTCGGCGATCCGCCCGCCGAGCAGCAGCAGGCTGCCGAAGGCGAGCGCGTAGGCGGTGACGATCCACTGGCGGTTCGCGTCGGTGAAGCCGAGGTCCTGCTGGGCGGACGGGAGGGCGATGTTCACGATCGTCGCGTCGAGCACGACCATCAGCTGGGCGATCCCGATCACGGCCAGGATCCACCAGCGGTGTTCGTGCGCCCCGCCGGTCGATTCGGGCTGCTGCGGCCGTGCGGTGTCCGGTCCGGCCGGTCCGATGTCGGTGGCCGGGGCGTTCCACTCGGGTGCGCGGTCTTCCATGCTGCTGACCTCCAGACGGGCCGGTGGGGCCCGCTGACGAGAAGGCAGATGTCTTGATCACCGTAAGGAGCGCGGGGCCCGTCCGCGACTCGGCCACTTGGCCGAACCGGCCGGTGGCCGGGGCCCGCGGCGTGGATCGGCGCAGGTCGGCGGGTCGAGGTGCATTCGCCGTCGAACGGTGCGACTGTGCCGACATGGTGCGCCCCCGGTGGGCGCCGACGTCGACTTCACGGAAGGAACGCACGCAGATGAGTGCCGCGATTCGCAGTGTGGTGGTCCCGGTGTCCGACCTCGGTGCGGCCAAGGCGATCTACTCCGCCCTGTTCGGTGAGCCGCACACGGACCAGCCCTACTACGTGGGCTACAACGTCGGCGGGTTCGAGATCGGCCTGAACCCGAACGGCGACAGCTCCGAGGGTCCGGTGGCGTTCACCGACGTCGACGACCTGGACGCGGTGCGGTCCGGTCTGCTCGCCGCGGGCGCCACCGAGCGCAGTGCCCCGCGCGAGGTGGCCCCGGGCGTGCGGGTGTGCGTCCTGGCGGACACCGACGGCAACGCCTTCGGTCTCCGGGGCTGACGCCGGGGCCGTGGCGGCAGGGGTGTGGCCCCGCCCCGGGGCGGGCAGCCGCCCCGGTGGGGTTCGGCAGGAGGTGCTGAGCGATGCGTCACGACAGCGGGAGCCCCGCTGACAGCGCGCTGGTCCAGCTGCTGGAGGACGCCCACCGGGCCGGACCCGGTGACGTTCCGCGGCTGATCGAGGACACCGCGGCCCGGATGGGCCTGAGCGCGGCCCGGATCTACCTGGCCGACGTGCAGGAACGGCAGCTCACCGCGCTGCCCGTGCCGCCGCCGGGCGGACCGGCGGTCCCGGAGACGATGGACGTCGACTCCTCGCTGGCCGGCCGCGCGTACCGCACCGAGACCGTTCACACCGGCTCCGACGAGACCGCGGACGGCGGGGCGCTGGCGGTGGGCTGGATCCCGCTGGTGGACGGCATCGGACGCCTGGGCGTGCTGCGGGTCGCCGCGCCCCGCCTGGACGAGGCGCTGCTCGCCCGGGCCCGGGCGCTGGCCTCCGCGACAGCCCTGCTGATCGCCACCAAGACCACGTTCAGCGACCCGCTGGTCAATGCCGGGCGGCGTCGGCCGGTGACCTTGCAGGCCGAGCTGGTCTGGGCGTTCGTGCCGCCCCGCACCATCGGGACCCACCAGGTCACGTCCAGCGCGGTGCTGGAGCCGGCGTACGACATCGGCGGCGACGCCTTCGACCACAGCCTGTCCGAGCACGCCCTGCACCTGACGCTGGTCGACGCGATGGGCCACGACCTGGCCTCCGGCGGGTGCAGCGCCGTGGCGCTCGCCGCCTGCCGCTCCACCCGCCGGGAGGGCGGCTCGCTCGCCGACATCGCCCGGGCCATCGACTCCGCACTGACCCGGTGGATCCCGGAGCGCCTGCTGACCTGTGTGATCGCCGATCTGGACACCGACACCGGCCGGCTGTCCTGGATCAACTGCGGCCACCCCACCCCGCTGCTGATCCGCCGCGGCCGGATCGTGGACCACGCCCTGGAACGCAGCCCGCACCCGCCGCTGGGCCTGCCCGTCGGACTGCCCCGGACGGTGCCGCCGATCCACACCGCCCGGCTGGAGCCCGGCGATCGCATCCTGATCCACTCCGACGGGGTCACCGAGGGCCGCGACCGCGCCGGCCTGGCGTTCGGCGAGCAGCACCTCGTGGACACGGTGGTCCGCGCGATGGCCGACGGCCTGCCCGCACCGGAGGCGCTGCGCCGCCTGGTGCAGCGGATCACCGCGCACCAGGACAACCGGCTGAAGGACGACGTCACCGTGCTGCTCGCCGACTGGCACCCGGCATCCTGAGAAGTCCCCGAACTCCCGGTCCCCCCGGCGGCGTTCGCCTCCGTACCGGCCCTGCGCCGGGCCCGGCGACAGGCCGGATTCCGCCGTGTGGGATAGCTTCGCCGTGGGGGGCCTCACACCGCGGAGTTCTCATGGATCGGTATCCGCCCATCGCCGAACACGGCCTCGTGGGAGACCTGCAGACCGCAGCCCTGATCTCCTCCCAGGGAGTCCTCGACTGGTTCGCCTCGCCCAGGTTCGACTCGCCGAGCGTGTTCGCCGCCCTGCTCGACCACGACCGCGGCGGCTACTGCCGGCTCGGCCCCGACCTGAGTGGCGACGTCACCTGCCGTCAGCTGTACTACCCGGACACGGCCGTGCTGGTCACCCGCTTCATGTCGCCGGACGGCGTCGGCGAGGTGATCGACTGGATGCTCCCGCACGACACCGGCCTGGCCACCGACCGGCACACCGTCGTCCGGCTGGCGCGCACGGTGCGCGGCACGGTCCGCTTCGAGTTCGAGTGCAGCCCGCGGTTCGACTACGGCCGGGCCGACCACGAGGCGCGGGTCGACGGGGGCGACGCCGAGTTCCGGGGGCCGGACCTGACCGTGCACCTGAGGTCGACGTTCCCGCTGCAGCAGCAGGGCAAGGACGTGGTCGGCGCGGTGACCCTGAACGCGGGCGAGCAGGCCGGCCTGGTGCTGACCACCTGCGCCGCGGGCGGCGAGGCGCCGCAGCAGCCGACGGTGGACTCGCTGACCGAGCAGATGTGGAAGAGCGTCAACTTCTGGCAGCTGTGGGTGCGTCAGTCCAACTACCGGGGCCGCTGGACGGACATGGTCCACCGGTCGGCGATCACCCTGAAGCTTCTCACCTACGCGCCCTCCGGCGGCCTGGTCGCCGCGGCCACCATGGGCCTGCCGGAGCAGGTCGGCGGCGAGCGCAACTGGGACTACCGGTTCACCTGGATCCGGGACGCCTCGCTGTCGGTGCGGGCGCTGCTCGACCTGGGGTTCACCGACGAGGCGCTGGCCTTCACCGGCTGGCTGGGCAACCGGCTGCGCGAGCGGCTCGACATGCCGGGCGAGCGCCTTCAGATCATGTACCGGGTGGACGGCGACCCGAAGCTGTCGGAGGAGATCCTGGAGCACTTCGAGGGCTACCGGGGCTCGTACCCGGTGCGGGCCGGCAACGCCGCGATGGACCAGCTGCAGCTGGACATCTACGGCGAGGCGCTCTACGCGCTGGCGGAGGCCCGCAGGTTCGGGGTCCAGCCCGGGTACCACGGCTGGCAGGCGGCCGCGCAGACCCTGGACTGGCTGGCCGACAACTGGGACCGCCCCGACGAGGGCATCTGGGAGACCCGCGGCGGGCGGCAGGACTTCACCTTCAGCCGGGTGATGACCTGGGTGGCCTTCGACCGGGGCCTGCGCCTCGCGGAGGACTTCGCCCGGCCCGCCGACATCCCGCGCTGGCGCGACACCCGCGACGCGGTGCTGAAGCAGATCATGGAGCGCGGCTGGAGCGAGAAGGAGCAGGCGCTGGTCCAGCACTACGGCAGTGACACCCTGGACGCCTCGCTGCTGGTGATCCCCCGGGTCGGCCTGCTCGCCCCGAGGGACCCGGTGTGGCTGTCCACGCTGGACGCGATGGACCGCAAGCTGGTCTCGGACAGCCTGGTCTACCGCTACGACCCGGCGGCCTCCCCCGACGGCCTGCGCGGCTCCGAGGGCACCTTCAGCCTGTGCTCGTTCCTGTACGTCGACGCGCTGGCCCGCGCGGGCCGGCTGCGGCAGGCCAGGTACGCCTTCGAGAAGATGCTGACGTACGCCAACCACGTCGGCCTGTTCGCCGAGGAGATCGGCCCGTCCGGCGAGCAACTGGGCAACTTCCCGCAGGCGTTCACCCACCTGTCGCTGATCATGGCGGCGACCACGCTGGACGAGGCCCTCGACCGGGCCTACCGGCACTGAGGCGGCGCGATGGCCCCGGCCATGGGACCGGCGGACTTCGACGCCCTGTACCGGCGGGTGGCTGCCCACGCGCCGGTGCCGGGCGTCCGGCCGCGCGGGGCGCTGGAGTACCTGACGCCGGAGCGGGTGGCCGCCGCGGCCCGCGAGGTGCGCACCGGACGGCACGTCAGCCTGGCCGCGCCGGTCGCCACCGAGGCGGCCCCGGACAATCCGGAGCCGGCCGGGCACCGGATGACCGGGGCGGTGGCCGGGCACCTGCGCGGCGAGGGCCTGGAGTTCGCCCGCGACCGGATCGACATGAACGTGCACGGCGACGCGGACAGCCACCTGGACGCGCTGTGCCACGTGGTCTACGACGGCACCCTGTTCGGCGGCGTCCCCGCGCAGTCGCTGTCGGCCGAGGGGGCGGGGGCGCTGGCGGTCGACCTGGCCGCGGCGGGCATCGTCGGCCGCGGGGTGCTGCTCGACATCCCCGGGCTGCGCGGCGTGCCGTGGCTCGACCCGGGCGAGTCGGTGAGCGCCGCGGACCTGCTCGCGGCGGAGCGGGCGCAGCAGGTCCGGTTCGGCCCGGGCGACCTGCTGTTCGTCCGGGTCGGGCACCGGCGGCGGCGGGCCGAGCTGGGGCCGTGGGACGCCTCCGCGGCCCGGGCCGGCCTGCACCCGGAGGCGGTGGAGCTGCTGGCCGAGCGGCGGGTCTCGGTGCTCGGCGGCGACGGCAACAACGACTGCGCGCCGAGCCCGGTGGCGGATGTCGCCTTCCCGGTGCACGTGCTGGCGGTGCACGCGCTGGGCGTGCACCTGCTGGACTACCTGCAGTTCGAGGAGTTGCTGCCGCTGTGCGCGGAGCAGCGCCGCTGGTCGTTCCTGTGCGTGGTGGCGCCGCTGCGGGTGCCGGGGGCGACCGGGTCGCCGGTCAGTCCGATCGCCGTGCTGTGACGGACCGGCCGCCGGTTACTCGGCGGCCGGCTGCGCGGCGGGGGCGAACTGCTCGGGCGAGACCCGGCGGCGGAAGACGTGGTACGTCCAGCCCTGGTAGGCGAGGACGACGGGGAGCAGCACGACGGCGACCACCGTCATCACCTTCAGCGCGTAGCTGCCGGAGGCGGTGCCGTCGACGGTGAGCGAGTACGCCGGGTTCGTGCTGGAGACCATCACGTGCGGGTACAGGTCGGCGAACAGCGACAGCATGCAGGTGGCGATGGTGAAGCAGGTCGCGGTGAACGCCCAGCCCTCGTGACGGGTCGTCACCAGCCAGTACGCGGCCAGCACGGCGAGCAGGGCGAGCAGTTGGACGATGCCCGGCAGTGCGCCCTTGCCGGCCACCGAGTGGGTCCAGGGCAGGAAGGCGAGCACGGCCAGGGCGGTGATCGGGGCGACGATCCGGCCGAGCCGGCGGGCCCTGGCCCGGACTTCGCCGGTGGTGCGCAGCGCCAGGAAGCAGGCGCCGTGCAGCAGGCAGAGCAGCAGCAGGGTGAGCCCGGTGAACACGGCGTAGCCGGAGAACAGGTCGCCGAACCCGCCGGTGAACTCCTCGTCCTGGCCGATCGGGACGCCGTGCAGCAGGCCGCCGAGGGCGACGCCGACGAAGAACGGGACCAGCAGGCTGCCGAGGGCCAGGGTGGTGTCCCAGACCAGGCGCCAGCGGGGGCTGTCCACCTTGCCGCGGAACTCGAAGGACACGCCGCGCAGGATCAGCCCGACCAGGATGAGCACCATCACCAGGTAGTAGGCGGAGAACATGGTGGCGTACCAGCCGGGGAAGGCGGCGAACATGGCGGCCGCGGCGACGATCAGCCAGACCTCGTTGCCGTCCCAGAGCGGTCCGATGGTGTTGATGGCGGTGCGCCGGCCGGCCTCGTCCCGGCCGACCAGGTTGTGCAGCAGGCCGACGCCGAGGTCGAAGCCCTCCAGGACGAAGAAGCCCGCCCACAGCACGGCCGTGAGGATGAACCAGAAGGTGGCAAGTCCCATGGCGGTCCTCGGGGTTCAGTAGGTGAGCGAGGGCGTCCGGGTGCCCTCGGCGGGGGCCGGTTCGAGCTCGCGGCGGGCGTAGCGGAGCATCAGGAAGACCTCGATCACGGCCAGGGCGGCGTACAGCAGGAAGAACACGACGATGCTGATCGCCACCGTGGTGGTGGTGATCGAGGGCGAGACGCCGTTCCTGGTGAGCTGGATGCCCTGGACGATCCACGGCTGGCGGCCGTTCTCGGTGAGCAGCCAGCCGGCGGTGTTCATCAGGAAGGGGAGCACGACCACCCAGACGGCGACCCGCTGGAAGGCCCGGGCGGCGGTGAGTCTCTTGCGCCACAGCAGCCACAGGCCCCAGAGGGCGACCAGCAGCACGACGACGGCCAGGTAGGCCATGACCCGCATCGACCAGTACTGGACGAAGACGTCGGGGACGTAGTCGCCGGGGCCGTACTGCGCCTGGTACTGGCTCTGCACCTCGTTCAGGCCGAGGACCTGGCCGTTCCAGTGGTTGGTGGCGAGCAGGGACAGCAGGTGCGGAACGGCGATGATCTTGGTGGGGGTCTGGTCGTTGTTGCCGCCGCCGATCTGGAACAGCGAGAAGGAGCAGGGCTGGCAGGTGGTCCACTGCGCCTCCGCCCCGGCGATCTTCATCGGCTGGTACTTGCCCTCGGTGACCCCGAGTTCGCTGCCGACCAGCATCGCCAGCAGCAGCGCGGGCACCAGCACCACCAGGGACAGCCGGGCGGAGGCGTGGAAGGCGATCGGCGAGCGGCCCTTGCGCAGCTGCCAGGCGGAGACGGCGAGCATCACCACCGCGCCGGTCACCACCGAGGCCAGCAGCACGTGCAGGTAGCCGCGCAGGAAGACCGGGTTGGTGAACAGCTTCCAGACGTCGGTGAGCCGGGGCCGGCCGGTCTCCGCGTCGACGGTGTATCCGACCGGGTGCTGCATCCAGGAGTTGGCGGCCATGATGAACGCCGCCGACAGCGCCCCGCCGACCGCGACGGCCCAGATGGTGGCCAGGTGGACGCGTTCGGGCAGCCGGTCCCAGCCGAACAGCCACAGCCCCAGGAAGGTGGACTCCAGGAAGAACGCGGCCAGCCCCTCCATCGCCAGCGGGGCGCCGAACACGTCGCCGACGGTGCGCGAGTAGGCGGACCAGTCCATGCCGAACTGGAACTCCTGGACCAGCCCGGTGACCACGCCGACCGCGATGTTGATGACGAGCAGGGTGCCGAAGAACCGCGTGAGCCGGAGGTGCTCGGGCAGGCGGGTGCGGTGCCAGGCGGTCTGCAGCAGCGCGGTCAGGAAGCCCAGGCCGATGGTGACCGGCACGAACAGGAAGTGGTAGATCGACGTCATGGCGAACTGCAGTCGGGCCAGGTCGAGTTGACTCAAGCTTCCCCCTGTCGGGCACGGCCGGGACGGAACCGGACATACCGGTCACGCCGGAAGTGAAGCACGCACGGACCCGCCCCCGGAGCGGCGACACCGCCGCGCCCACCCGTTCGGCCGCACCGGCCGCACGGGGCCCGCTTCCCGCGTCGCCGCTCCGGCCCGCCGGCTATAGCTTCGTCGAGGAGCCGGGTGTCCGGGAACGAACCGGCACGCCGGCAGATCGGAGTCCCGCGTGGCCGACAGTCAGCACTACGACGTCATCGTGATCGGTACCGGAGCAGGCGGCGGCACCCTCGCCCACCGCCTGGCCCCCACCGGAAAGCGCGTCCTGATCCTGGAACGCGGGGACTACCTGCCCCGCGAGCGGGACAACTGGGACTCCACCGCGGTCTTCGTCAGGGGCAAGTACCGCGCCCCGGAGTACTGGTACGACAAGGACGGCAACTCCTTCCCGCCCGAGGTCAACTACTACGTCGGCGGCAACACCAAGTTCTACGGGGCGGCGCTGTTCCGGCTGCGGCCGGAGGACTTCGGCGAGCTGCGCCACCACGACGGCGTCTCCCCCGCCTGGCCGCTGCGCTACGAGGACCTGGAGCCGTACTACACGCAGGCCGAGCACCTCTACCGGGTGCACGGGCAGCACGGCGAGGACCCCACCGAGGGGTTCGCCGGCCTGCAGTACGCCTTCCCGCCGGTGCGGCACGAGCCGCGCATCCAGCAGCTCAGCGACGACCTGGAGAAGCACGGCCTGCACCCCTTCCACCTGCCGATCGGCGTCGACCTGACCCAGGACGGCGCCGGGCGGGCCGCGCACGGCAGCGCCTGCATCCGGTGCGACCGGGTGGACGGCTTCCCGTGCCTGCTGGGCGCCAAGTCCGACGCCCAGGTGATCTGCGTCGACCCGGCGCTGCAGCACCCCAACGTGCAGCTGGTCACCGGCGCCGAGGTACGCCGGCTGGAGACCGACGGGGCCGGCCGCACCGTCACCGGGGTGGTGGCCCGGCTCGCGGACGGCGCCGAGGAGACCTTCCGCGGCGACATCGTGGTGGTGTCCTGCGGCGCGGTGAACTCCGCCGTCCTGCTGCTCCGTTCGGCCAACGACGCCCACCCGAACGGGCTGGCGAACAGCTCCGACGTGGTCGGCCGCCACTACATGCGGCACAACAACCTGGCGCTGATGGCCGTCTCCAAGGAGCCCAACCCCACCTCCTTCCAGAAGACCCTGGCCCTGCACGACTGGTACCTGGCCGGCCCCGACTGGGAGTACCCGATGGGCGGGATCCAGATGCTCGGCAAGTCCGACGCCGACCAGATCCACGGCGAGGCGCCCCGCTGGGCGGGCACGGTCTCCCCCGACCTGCCGTTCGAGGTGCTGGCGCACCACGCCGTCGACTTCTGGCTCTGCGGCGAGGACCTGCCGCTGGCCGACAGCCGGGTCACCCTGGACCGCGACGACCGCGTCCACCTCAGCCTGGACGAGCACAACAACACCGCCGGGCTGAAGAAGCTCCGCCACCAGCTGCAGGGCATGCTCGGCAAGCTCGGCATGCACGAGCACCACCTGCTGCCGCACAGCCTGTACCTGCACAAGGGCATGCCGATCGGGGCGACCGCGCACCAGGCCGGCACCGTCCGCTTCGGCGACGACCCCCGCTCCTCCGCGCTGGACGTCACCTGCAAGGCGCACGACCTCGACAACCTGTACGTCGTGGACACCAGCTTCTTCCCGAGCATCGGCGCGGTGAACCCGTCCCTGACGGCCATCGCCAACGCCCTGCGGGTCGGCGACCTGATCGCCGACCGCCTCACCTGAAACGGAGTCAGCGATGCCGACGCCTTCGCAGATGGACGCACTGGTCATCTTCGGCGCCACCGGGGACCTGGCCAAGCTGGAGACCTTCCCCGCCCTGGTCGGGCTGGTGGAACGGGGCGTGCTGGACGTGCCCGTGGTGGGCGTGGCCAAGAGCGGCTGGGGACTTGAGGAGTTCCGCAGATACGCCGCCGACTCACTCACCCTCAACACGATGGACCCGGACGCCCCCGCGGCCCGCAAGATGCTCGGCCTGCTGCGCTACGTGGACGGCGACCTCGACGACGACGCCACCTACACCGCCATGGCCGAGCAGATGGGCGGCCCCCGCGGCCTGTTCTACCTGGAGGTGCCGCCGCCGCTGTTCGGCCGGATCGCCAAGGGCATCGCCGGCGCCGGCCGGGCCGAGGGCGCCCGCATCATGGTGGAGAAGCCGTTCGGCAACGACCTGCGCAGCGCGCGGGAACTCAACGCCACCATGCACGAGTACTTCCCCGAGGACGCCGTCTACCGGGTCGACCACTGGCTGGGCCTCGACCCGCTGGAGAACGTGCTGTTCGCCCGCTTCGCCAACTCGGTGATCGAACCGCTGCTCAACCGGACGTACGTGGAGAGCATCCAGATCACCATGGCCGAGGCCTTCGACGTCGCCGACCGGGGCCGCTTCTACGACCGCACCGGCGCCGTCCGCGACGTCCTCCAGAACCACATGCTGCAGGTCCTCGCCTCCGTCCTGGCCGAGCCGCCGACCGGCACCGGCCTGGACTCCTGGCGCAGCGCCAAGGCCAACGTGATCGGATCGCTGCGGCCGCTGGCCGCCGAGCAGGTGGTGCGCGGCCAGTACGAGGGCTACCTGGACGTCGAGGGCGTCGCGGCCGGCTCCACCACGGAGTCGTACGTCGCGGTGCGGCTGGCCGCCGAGTCCTGGCGGTGGGCCGGGGTGCCGATCCTGATCCGGGCCGGCAAGTGCCTCCCGGTGACGGCGACCGAGGTCTGCATCCGCTTCAAGGACGCCCCGCACGACATCTTCGGCCTGGGGCGCAGCGCGACCCCCAACGCGCTGCGGTTCCGGATCTGGCCGGAGACCCAGGTCGGCTTCAGCCTGATCGGCAAGGCGCCCGGCAGCGGCTGGCGGCCCCAGCCGGAGGAGCTGTCCTTCAGCGAGGTCCCCGGCTCCGACATGCGCCCCTACGACCGGCTGATCGGCGCGGCGCTGGACGGCGACCGCTGGCTGTTCGCCCGGCAGGACAGCGTCGAGGCCGCCTGGCGGGTGGTCGACCCGATCCTCGGCGACGTGGTGCCGGTGCGCCCGTACGCCCGCGGCAGCTGGGGCCCGGAGGAGGCCGACGCGCTGCTGCCCGACGGGGACGCCTGGCACGACCCGGCCTGACCCGCCGTCGGCCGCGGGCCCGGAGGCGGACGCCTCCGGGCCCGCGGTGCTGCTACTGCTGGTTGAGCGAGGTGGTGTTCCACCAGCCCTGGCGGCCCGCGGTGAAGGTGACCTTGCGGTCGCCGACGGCGCCCTCGTAGGCGGTGCCGGGGGTCAGCGGGCTCTTCCCGGCGGCGCCGTGCGGGTCCTTGACGGTCGGCACGGTGACCGTCCCGGCGGGGGCGAGGTCGCCCGGGCGGAAGCCCTGCGGGTTCCCGGTGGTGATCACCTCGTCCCAGTTCGGGGCGCCGTCCAGCCGGTGGGCGAGGTGGACCTCGTCGTCCTGGCCGAAGGCGAGGGCGGTCAGGAAGTCGGGGTAGCCGGCCGCGGGGTCGAGCGGCCGGTAGTGGACGACGTCCTCCTTGCGGCAGGTGGCGTCGACCGCCGGGAGCAGCGGCGTGAAGGTCCGCCCGCCCTGGGAGTCGACGGTGACGCGTTCGAGCTCGACCGGCAGCGAGGTCCGGGTGCCGTCGACGATCTCCTGCAGCGGCCAGTGCCCTTCGGAGAACAGCGAGTAGTACACCTGCCGGTCCTCGTGCGCGGCCAGGTCGGTCAGGTAGGTGGTGCGCAGGTTCTCGTCCAGCCCGAACCTGGTGATCAGCTGGAAGGCGTGGATCGGGACGTAGTACAGGCCCAGGTGGTAGCTGAAGATCGTCTTCTTGCCGATCAGCAGGAAGCGGTGGCCGTGCCGGGCGTCGGCGCTGAGGGCGTCGGTCGGGGGAACGGTGCTCATCCGGGGGTCTCCTCGGGGGTGGGGGTGTGGCGGCGCTGCCAGAACGGCCGGTCGGGCCAGCGTCGTTCGGCGGCGTAGTGGGTGCGGTGGTTGCGCAGGTAGGCGGCGCCGACCGCGTCGACGGTGCGGGCGTGGGCGGCCAGGGCGTCCGGGTCGCCGGACAGGTGGGCGTCGACGGCCCGGCCGGCGCTCAGGCCGGTGAACAGGGCGGTCAGGATGCCCTGCGAGGACAGCGGGTCGAACGCGACGGCGGCGTCCCCGGCGGCGGTCCAGCCGCCGCCGGAGACGGTGTCCAGGCGGGCGGTGTGGGCGGGCGCCCGCCGGGGCGCGGTGTCCGGCGGCCACGGGTGGGCGCCCGCGAGCGGTCCCACGTGGCGGGTCGCGGCGAGCCGGTCCGCGAGCGCGGTGCGGGCCGCGGGGAGGTCCGCGTCGGTGTACCAGGCCAGCAGGCGGCGGCCGGTGGGCAGCGGCGCGGTGTACCACCAGCCGTCGGACGCGGCCTCGACCGTGGTGGTGGTGTCCGGGGTCGGCGGGTCCGCGGGGCCGAGGGTGAGGTGGACGGCGATCAGCCGGTCGCGGACCAGCCGTCGGGCGCCGCAGGCGATGGCGACCGCGGCCCGGCGGCCGGTGGCGTCCACCAGCCAGCGGCACCGCGCCGGGCGGCTTCCGCCGGGGCCGCGCAGTTCCACCGTCCACCCGCCGTCCGCGGTGCGGGCGACCGGGCGGACCGCCGTCCCGGTGGCGAGTCGGGCGCCCTGCGCCCGGGCCTGCGCGCGCAGTCGGCGGTCGAACAGCGGCCGGTCGAGGTGCCAGCCGGGGCCGTGCGGGTCGAGGATGCTGTCCTGCCAGCCGAGCTCCGGACCGCCCCAGGCCGACCGGTTGGCCCGGCACGGCAGGTGACCCTCCGTCAGGGCCCGGTCGGCGCCCAGGTCGCGGAGCAGCACCCGGGCGGCGGCGGGCAGCGCCTCGCCGACCTGCGCCGGGCCGCGGCCGGCGTCCGCGAGCAGCACCGTCCGGCCCGCGCGCAGCAGGGCGAGCGCGGCGGCCGCACCCGCCGGGCCCCCGCCCGCCACCACCACGTCGTAGCGGGCGTGCCCGGCCGCGGCGGGTGCGGCGGGCGTCACGCGGTGCCGTTCGCGGGGCGGGCGCCGCCGCCGTTGGCGGACTCCTCGCCGAACGGGTCGAGCTTGTCGATGTAGCCCACCGTGATGTCCTCCGCGCGGTAGCCGGTCCGCTCGGCGACGTCGCCGAGCACGCCGCTGTGCGCGGCGGTGTCCAGGGCGGTGGGCTCCGGGACGTGCACGGTGACCAGGTTGCGGTTCGGCGAGACCCCTTCCAGCGGGAAGCCCGGCACCGACTCGACCTGCACGGTCTCGGGGAACCGGCCGTCGCCCACCGTGTAGCGGCGGGCCTCCACGATGCCGAAGTGGTGCCACTCCTCGACGGCCTGGGCGAGCTGCTCCTTGTACTGGCCGCGCAGGCCGCGCAGCCAGGACGCCCGCCGGGCGAACGCGTCCTCCCGCTCCTCCTGCGAACTCGCCTCCCCGGCTTCCTGGTTGACGATCCGGAAGTCCTCCGCGGTGAGCACGTGGTTGGGCACCCGGGCGGGCCAGAAGGTCGGCAGGTGCGGGTCGTAGCGGCCTTTGGGCAGCGCGTTCGACTCGTAGCCGGAACGGCAGCTGGCGGTGTCGGTCTGCCACGGGATCGCCATCCAGCGGGTCAGCCCGCCGGGCGGCTGGGCGTGCAGCGGGCCGTCGGCGCCGAGGGCGCGTTCGGCGCTCAACTGCGGGCCGTAGTCCGGCTCCGGGTCGTCGTCGGCGCGGTGCAGGATCCGGAACGGCTCCTGGTACATGGTGGTGTGGCGGATCGGCCAGGTCACCTCGCAGCCCGGGTGGAAGGCGTCGGCCAGGCAGAAGTCCAGGGCGGCGCGGTCCAGCAGGCCCGGCTGCTCGGCGATCGGCGCGTCCTCCACCCGGCTCGGGAAGCCGGGCGTCGCGGCGGTGCTGAACTCGCCGGCCGCCCACTTCTCCAGCTGCTCGATCTGGGTGTCGGACAGCGTCAGGTACTGGAGCTTCGACTTCGGCCTGCTCGCCATGCCGTCGCCGTAGAACCACGGCCACGGCTGCGGTGACAGCCCGTCACGTTCGTAGTCCCGCATCGCGGTGAACACCTGGCGGCGCAGCTCGCGGTTGCGTTCGGCCTTGCTGGACAGGCGGGCCAGCAGGGCGGGAGCCGTGAAGTCCTCCGGGCCGCCGAAGCCGTGGTGGGTGGCGTAGCCCTTGTTGACCCACTGGAGTTCGCAGAAGCGGCGCAGGATCGGCTCGACGTCCCGCTCGAACACCACCTCGTCGTCCGCTCCGGGCCGGCGCGGGCGGAAGACGTCGTGCAGCAGGTCCCACAGGGTGCGCGGGGTCTTCACGTCGGGGGCGTAGTTGGGCGGGCCGACCACCACCCAGGCGCCCTTGACCTCGACGGCCCTGCCGTTCAGCTTCAGGGTGGCGGTGACCGGTCCGTCGGAGGTGTCGTCGTACCAGCCGTCGTTGTTGCCGAAGGACTGCAGCTCCTCTCCCCCGGGTGCGCCGGAGGTGCCGCTGCCGCCGAGGACCACCAGCCGGCCCTCCTCGTCGGCCTGCATCCGGCCCAGCGGGACGCTCACGCCGAGGAACGATCCGCCGGTGAACTCCACCGGTCCCTTGCTGCCGTGGGCCAGGGTCTTGCGGCCCGGGTCGATGATCAGCTGCGCGCGCCCGGCGCCGTCGGTCTTGCCGTTGCGGCGCAGCGACGCCTTGCCCTGCATGTCGGGGATGTCCAGGGCGAGGTCGAAGTTGTACCAGGCCGCCTTCCGGTTGGCGACGTGGACGGCCCACTCCACCTCCACCCCGGTGTCGGAAGGCTTCAGTTCACGGACCACGCGGTCCTGCGCGTCGTAGCCGTAGATCCGGAACCGGGCGGCCTCCCGCTTGATCGCACCGGTCTCGTCCTTGTGGAAGCCGACCGGCGCGGGCTCGGGCGCGGGCGTCTCGGGGCCGTAGTACCAGCCGTCCTCGCGGGTGCTGTTGCCGACCCGGGCCACCCCGACCGCGGGGTGGATCTTCGCGTAGGCGATCTCTTCGGTCATCGGGTGCGCTGTCCTTTCGGAGCGGGCGGAGCCGCACGGGCCACGGACGGGCCCGGCCCGGAGCGGTGCGGCGCAAGGGCGCTTCGTGGCCGACCTTGACAGATCGAGTACGACCGGGTTGCGCGGCTCGCGGAACCGGAACGAGACGTGGCCCGAACGGGTGGCACGGCAGGCACGCTGCGTGACCGGCTTCCCGCGACGGGCACAACTGGGCCTTCCGGCCAGCCAGTTCGGCGGGCGCCCGGGCAGCGGCCACCCGGTGCCCTTGCACCGGTGGCGTAGCGTGGGAGCGTTGGCCGGTCGGTCCGTCGGACCGGGGGTCGGCTCCCGCCGTTCGCAGCCTTCGTACTCGGAACACCGATCCGGGCGCGGCCGTCACGGCGTGGGCGCCTCCGCGGGCCCCGGCGGGCGAGGAGGCCACACATGCCCGTCCGCGCCGACAGTGCCCCGACCGCGGGTCCGCCGCCCGGCCCGCACCTGACCGCCACCACCACCCGGCTCGGCCACACCGCGGTGTGCCACCTGGCCGGCGACCTGGACGTCGACACCCGCGAGCGCGCCGCGGCCGCACTGGCCCGCGCCGCCGCCGAGCCGCACCACCTGGTGTGCGTCGTGCTGCGCGACATCGACTTCCTCGCCTGCGCCGGACTGACCACCCTGCTGGAGGCCCGGGCGGCCGCCCTCGCGGCGGACCGCTCCCTCGCCCTGGTCGACCCCAGCCCGCCGGTCCGCCGGGTCCTCGAACTCACCGGCACCGGCAGCCTGTTCCCCGTCCTCGCCGACCTGCCGCGCGGCGACTGCCCGACCGGATCCGCCCCGGACGGACTGTGCCGCGCGACGCCGGTCGGGTAGTCACCGGCCGGTGCGGGCCGCTCGGACGCTCAGGAGGCGGCGCCCAGTCGGCCCAAGACCGTCGACACGTTGCGCGGCACGTCCTGGACGGAGTCCAGCACCAACCGGTCGTGCGACCACGGGGCGAACTCCGTGCGGCGCCGCTGGACCACCTCCCAGGTCGGCTCGGGGAAGCCGTCGATCTGCCGTGCGCGTCCTTCCAGGCGGCGGCGGTGCGTCGCCTCGTCGGAGCAGACCACCTCGACGAACACCACCGGGACACCGTGGCGCGCAGCCAGCGAGCGCCACTGCTGCCGGGCCTCCTCCACCGCGTTGACGGCGTCGACGATCACGGTCTGGTCCAGGGCCAGCACGCCGTCGGCGACCACCTCGGCCACCACGTACGCCGCCAGGCCGGTGGGCTGACTGCGCGTCACACCGGCGCGCCACATCGCGGCCTCGATCGGGTCCACCGACACCACCGGAGCGCCGAGCTTCCGCCCGAGCTCCGCGGCGACCGCGCTCTTGCCCGCGCCGGGCAGGCCCGCCATCACGATCAGCATGCGCCCACCCTCGCACAGTGCGGCGGCCGGGCCGGCCGGTCAGGGCGGGGGACGCAGCAGGTCCTGGAGCAGGCGCAGGGCCGCTTCGACGGTGGCGGCCCGGATGTCCTCGGGGCTGGTGGTGGGCGGACGGGGTTGGGCGGTGCGGGTCGCGAGCGGGCCGGCGGCGGCGATGTGGACGGTGCCGACGGGGCGGCCGTCGTGGGGCGCGGGGCCGGCGGCGCCCGTGGTGGCCAGCCCGTAGGTGGCGTGGGTGAGGGCGCGGACGCCCTCGGCCATCTGCGCGGCGACCTCCGGGTGGACGGCCCCCTGGTCGGCGAGCAGGTCCTCGTCGACGTGCAGGAGCTCGGACTTGACCGCGGCGGTGTAGGCGACCACGCCGCCGAGGAACACCTCGCCGGCCCCGGGGGCGTCGGCGAGGGCCGCGGCGAGCCGGCCGGCGGTCAGGGACTCCGCGGTGGCGACGGAGTGGCCGGCGGCCTGCAGGGCGGCGGTGACCCGGCGGGCCAGGGCCTGCACGGGCGCCAGGCCGCGGTCCTCGCCGGCCGGTGCCGGATCGGACGGTGCGGGGCGGTGCTGCGGGCTCATGGCGTGCGGGTGACCCGGACGCTGGTGAGCCCGGGGTCGGCGCTGTCGGGGACGAGCATGCCGGCCGCCACCCCGCTGCGCAGGTAGTCGAGGACCTCGTCGGTGAGGCGCTCGCCGGGCAGCGCCGCGGGGATGCCGGGCGGGTAGGGCGTGAGCATCTCGGCGGCGATCCGCCCCGCCGCCTTCTCGATCGGCACCTGTTCGGTCGGTCCGAAGAACGCGTCGCGGGGCAGCATCGCCTGCTCCAGGCGCAGCCCGCCCGGATCCGGCACCTGCACCTGGCGCGCCGGGCGGAGGCCGGCGGCCAGGGCGCCGAGTTCGGTGAGTCCGTGCAGCAGCGCGTCGGCGGTGGTGTCGTCGTCGGCGTGGGTGAGCTGGGCGCTGATCCGGCGGTGGTCGCAGACGTGCAGGCCGAGTTGGTGGTGCGAGCGCAGCCAGTCGCCCGCCCGGTAGCCGGTGGTGCCCAGCCCGGAGATGTCGATGATCACCTGCAGCGGGTCCAGGTCGGCGGCGAGCCCGGGTCCGCAGAAGTCCTCGCGGCCATGGACGTGGAAGCCGTCGAGGGCGTCGATCCGCGCCCGGACGTCCGCGGCGAGCGCGAGGGCCCGGCCGTAGAGGGTGCGCCCGTGCTGGACCATCTGGCGGCGCCAGCCGTCCAGTGCCGCGTGCACCAGGACGGACGGGCTGGTGGTGCCGAGCAGGTCCTCGCGCTGCTTGAGGACGGCGGGGTCGATCAGCGAGCCCTGCAGGTGGAAGACGGAGCTCTGTTCGGGCGCCGAGCCCATCTTGTGCACGGAGGTGACGCAGACGTCCGCGCCGGCGGCCATCGCCCACTGCGGCAGCTCGGGGTGGAACGGCAGGTGGGCGCCCCAGGCCTCGTCCACGATCAGCGGCCGGTCCGCGCGGTGGCAGGCCTCGGCGATCGCCCGCAGGTCGGCGCTGGTCCCGTACGGGGTGGGCGAGGTGACCAGGACGCCGCGGGCGTCCGGGTGCTCGGCCAGGGCGGCGCGCACGGTCTCGGCGGCGGGCGGGTGGGCGAGGTGGCGGCGGGCGTCCCAGCTGGGCTCCACCCAGACGGGCTCGATGCCCGCCACGATGAGGCCCGCCACCACCGACTTGTGCGCGTCCCGGCCCACCAGCAGCTTCTCGTGCGGTCCGGCCACGGCGAGCATGGCGGCCTTCACCGACAGGGAGCTGCCGCAGGTGGAGAAGAAGGTGTGGTCGGCGCCGACGGCCTCGGCCATCAGCTCCTGCGCGTGCTGGAGGATGCCGCGGGAGTCGGTGCGGTCGTCCAGGCCCCCGGTGGCGAGCACGTCGGAGCGGAACACCGCCGCGCCCAGGGTCTCCAGGACCCGGGGGTCCGCACCGCGTCCCTGTTTGTGTCCGGGCGGCGTGAAGGGGATGAGCGGATTGGCGTGGAAGGCCGCGAGCGCTTCGAGCAGCGGCGCCTGTGACTGATCCATGGGGCACGTGTGCCCCGGCCGGGGCGGCGGAAACGAGAGGCCCTCCCCCGCGGGCGTGCGCGAGTGGAACGCCCGGGTCGAGGCCGAGCAGCAGACGCCCGCGCCCTGAGCAGGCATCAGGTCCCGGGCCGGGACGGCACGCGGCGGGGCGGGCAGCACGAGGGCCCGCGCCGGGTCTCCTCGGCGCGGGCCCTCGTGCGGGCCCGGTCGGTCTCAGTACGGGAGCGGGCGCCCCGAGGGGGTACGCAGGTCGAGCGGCGGACGGGGGCGCTGCGGTGCGGGGCGTCGGATCACCAGGGTTCCAGCCATGTCCCTCACCTCCTTGGTTCCTTGGCGTGTTCCCGCTCCGGCAGGTCCTTACGCCTGCGCGGGGGCACGGCCCGAAACGGGGGCGGCGCTCAGCGGCTCACGTGGAGCACGCAGATGTCGTCGCGGCGGGTCTGCGGCGTGACGATTTCCCGCAGCAGGCCGTCGGGCGACAGGGCGTCGCCGGCCCGGGCGGCGGTCGCGGCCAGCTGGGCGAGGGCCTGGTCCAGCGGCCGGTCCCGGGTCTCGACCAGGCCGTCGGTGTAGAGCAGCAGTTGGTCGCCGGGCAGCAGCTGCAAGGTGGACGCGGCGTAGCGCGAGCCCGGGTCCGCGCCGAGCAGGATGCCCTCGGGCGCCGGCAGGAAGTCGGCGCGGCCGCCGCGCACCAGCAGCGGCGGCGGGTGCCCGGCCTGGGCCCAGGTGAGCTGCGCGGTGTCGGGCCGGTACCTGGCCATGATCATGGTGGCGGTGGTGAAGTTCGGCTTGGCGGTGTGCAGCAGCAGCGTGTTGAGGCGGGTGAGGATGGTCGGCAGCGAGGACTCGGTGACGGCCATGCCCTTGGCGGTGAAGCGCAGCTGCGCCATGGTGGCGACGGCGTCCAGTCCGTGGCCGGCCACGTCGCCGATGACCAGCAGGGCGCTGCCGTCCGGCAGTTCGACGGCGCTGTACCAGTCGCCGCCGAGGTTGAGCCCGTCCTGCAGCGGCCGGTAGGCGACGTCGACGGTCAGGTCGGCGAGGTGGAGGGACTGCTGCGTGACCGGGAGCAGCGCGTCCTGGAGGCGGGCGGCGAGGGCGCGCTCGGCGGCGAGCCGGGTGCGCTGGGTCCTGGCCTCGCGCTGGTGGGCGAGGAGCCGGTGTTCGGCCTCCTTGGCGGCGGTGAGGTCCTGGAAGAAGCCGTGGGTCTCGACCGGGTGGCCGTGCGCGTCCCGCTCGGCCTCGAAGACCACCCGCAGGTGGCGCAGCTCGCCACCGGGCACGGCGATCCGGAAGGTCCGGTCCAGCGGCTCGCCGTCGTGCAGCAGGCGGCGCACCGCCTCGGCCATCGGGCCGCGGTCCTCCTCGTGGGCCCGGTCGGCGAGTTCCTCCAGGGTGATCGGGCCGAGCGCCGGGTCCCGCTCGAACAGCGGGTAGACCTCCGGCGACCAGGTGAGGGTGCCGCGCACCAGGTCCCGGTTCACCCAGCCCATCCGGCCCAGGCGCTGCATCAGGGACAGGCGGCGCTGCTCGCGCTCACCGGGGTCCAGTCGGACCCAGGACACCATCAGCCCGCCGAAGCAGGGCGCCGCGCGGACGGCGTACCGGGAGCGCCGCGGGATCCCCGCGAGGACCTCCTGGTAGTCGAACGGCTCGCCCTGGTAGGCGACGCCGGTGGCGAGTGCCCGGAGGTACCCCTGCCACAGCGACGAGCCGACCACCGTCGGGTAGGTCTCCACCACGGACAGGCCGACGAGTTCCTTCCCGCGCCGGGCGCCGACGTCGACGGCCTCGGCGGAAGCCGCCGCGATCCGGAAGTCGGCCACCTCGCCGTCCGCGCCGAGCACCGGCAGCAGGAACGACACCGAGCCGGAGATCCCGTCCAGCATCTCCTGCACCACCGACGCCGGGACGGCGGACGGCTTCTCTCGGTCGGTCATGCCCAGAGCATCCCACACCCGTTCCGCGGCCCGGCCCGCTGCTCGGCGCGGGGCGCGACGCGCGGGGCGGTCCGCGGGCGGCTGGGCGCGGTCAGTCGAGGACCCCGACGGCGTGGGCGATGACGAGCAGCGAGGTGATGAGCGCGGCGATGCTCTCCACCGCCATCAGGGCCTTGGCGCGGGTGGACAGCGGCATGGTGTCGGTCGGGCTGAACGCCGTGGAGTTGGTCACCGAGACGTACAGGTAGTCCATCAGCGTGGGCACCCAGTCGCAGCTGCGGCTGGCGCCGTCGGCGACCTCCTCGACCGCGTCGTGGTTCTCGTCCTGGGAGAACCGGAAGTCCGCGAGCGGCAGTTCGGACCGGTCGACCTGGGTGCGGACCACCGGCCCGCCGCGGTCGAGCTCCCAGTACGCGAGGCCGAAGACGATGATGCCGGTCGCCCACACCTGGAGCGCGGCCAGCAGCAGCGAACCGCCGTCGTCGGCCCGCTCGGTCACCATGGCGTCGACCAGCAGGCCCAGCGCGGCCAGGTTGCTGACGCCGATCAGCCCGACCAGGGTCAGCGACAGCGTCCGGGACAGCCGGTTCTGCCGGGTCATCCGGCGCGGGTTGACCGCGATCAGCGGGATCAGCAGCAGCACCTCCAGCGCCGGCAGCACGTACCGCGGGACGACCAGCAGCTGTCCCGGCAGCGCCAGGTAGAGCAGGATCGCGGCGAGGGTGGCCAGCACGGCGGGCAGCCGGGCCTCGCCCCGGCGCTCGTGCCGCGGGAAGCGCTGCAGCGCCCGCGCCCGGTGGTCGTTCAGTGTCCGGTCCCCGTTCTGCACTCCCTGACCTCCTGCTCGACTCCGCCGACCACTCCCCTCACTCGGCGGCGCTGGGCACCTTGAGCGGGTCGTGGGTGGCGGTCTTCCTGGCCTCTTGCAGTCGCTCGCCGAGTTCGAGCAGGCGGTTGCGGCCCATGGCCCTGCGGACCTCGGGGAACCACTCCTTCTCCTCCTCCTCGACGTGGTGGCGGACGTTCTCCATCAGCACCGTCATCTTGGCGTCGAACCGCTCGTCCTCGGGGTCGAGGTCGGTCAGCTCGGCGAGCATCCACACCACCACGTGGTGTTCCTCGACGCTCTCCAGCACGTGGTCGGAGGTGTCGGGGGCGGCCTCGCGCGCCGCCGGGTAGAACACCTCCTCCTCGATGACGGTGTGGACGGTGAGTTCCTCGATCACCCGGTCGACGATCCGGCGCTTGGTCGCGAAGGCCCGGTCGCCGGCCTGCTCGAACTCCTTGAACAGCTTCTCGACCTTCGTGTGGTCTTCCTTCAGCAGCACGATCGCGTCCATGCGGGTCTCCTGTGTCGGTCGGGGCGGGAACGGCTCGGCGGCTACCCGGCGCGGGCCGTCCCAACCGGCCGGGCGGTTTGCCGGACGGACCCTCGGGCAGCCGCCCAGGAAGCTCCGGACCCGGTGACCGGGCGACGGGGCCGGACGAGGCCGGGAGGTCCGATGATCGCGGCGGTGGTGGTGTCCAAGCCGGCCCGCATGCTGGCGGCAGCCGTCGGCGGGGCGGTGGTCAGGCGGGTGTGGCGGCGGGTCGGCGGCGCGCCCGCGGGTGGCGGTCGGCGCGGGGCGCTGACGGCCACCACGGTGCAGGGCGCGGCCGTGGTGCTGGCCCGGGCCGCCCTCGGCCGTGCGGCGCGGCGCCGCGCTCAGGCGGCCACGGCGGGGGCGGCCGGCGGGTCCCGGCGCACCAGCAGGGCGCGCCGGTCGTCCTCGGTGAGGCCGCCCCAGATCCCGTAGGGCTCCTGGGTGGCGAGGGCGTGCCGCCGGCACTCCAGGCGGACCGGGCAGCCGGCGCACACCCGCTTCGCGGCTTCCTCGCGTTGCCGTGCCTCGGCCCGGCCCTCGTGCGCCGGGCGGAAGAAGACGGCGCTGCCGACGGTGCGGCAGGAGCCTTCCAACTGCCATTCCCAGTGGTGGGTCTGTGCGCCGGGGAGCCGGGAGAGCATGGTCACGGGGGTGCCTTCCGATCGTGGACGGGGACGGTCCGCGTCTAACCGCTCCGGGCCGGCTCATGCCGGTCTCCGTGATCCTTCCGGCCGGGCGTTCAGCGGCCGGGCTCGGTGGGGGCGAACTCCGGTCCGTCGGCGGGGCCCTTGGCGCGCTCGTCCGGCGCGGGGGCGCCCTCGCCGGTCATCCGGGCCTCGGGGGTCTCCACCGGCGGGTGGGCCGGGGCGCTGCCGGTGCCGCGGAGCGCGGGCAGGACCAGCTCCCGGTAGGCGTCGAAGAACGCGTCCTGGTCGGGGCCGATCTGTCCGACGTACACCTCGTCGAAGCCGGCCTGCCGGTACGCGCCGATCGCTGCCGCGTGCTGATCGACGTCGTCCCCGCAGGGCACGGCTTCGGCCACCGCCTCACGGGTGACGAGTTCGCTGGCCTGCTCGAAGTGCGCGGGGGTGGGCAGCAGTTGGGCAAGCTCGCCCGGGAGGAGTTCGGTCGGCCAGCGCCGGTGCACCACGTCGACGGCCTTCTCCCGGTCGGCGCTCCAGCACACCTTGAGGCCGCCGACCACGGGCTTGCCCGCACCGCCGCCGGCACGGAACGCGGCCACCAGGTCGGCGTCCGGCGTCATGGTGACGAACCCGTCGCCGATCCGGCCCGCCAGCTCGGCCGCCTTCGGGCCGAACCCGGAGACCAACACCGGCAGCGGGCCCTCCGGCGCGGTGTACAGCCGGGCGGTGTCCACGGTGTAGTGCCGGCCGCGGTGGCTGACCTGGCGGCCGGTGAACAGCTCGCGCATCACCGCGACCGCTTCCTCCAGCATCTCGGCACGCTCCTCGAACGACGGCCAGCGGTCGCCCAGCACGTGCTCGTTGAGCGCCTCGCCGGTGCCGACGCCCAGCGCGAACCGGCCGCCGAGCAGCACGCTGGAGGTCGCCGCGGCCTGGGCGGTGACCGCCGGGTGCAGGCGCACGGTGGGGCAGGTCACCAGCGTGGTGACGGGCAGGTCCACGGCCTGCGAGAGCGCGCCGATCATCGACCAGACGAACGCGCTGTTTCCCTGCGCCTCGTTCCACGGGTGGAAGTGGTCCGAGATCGCCAGCCGGGTGAACCCGGCGGCCTCGGCCCGCACGGCCTGGTCGATCAGCTCCTGCGGGGTGAACTCCTCGCAGGACAGGAAGTACCCGTACTCGGTCATCACGACTCCTCGTCTCGACTCGTCCCCCTTGCGACCGTTTGCCCGTTTTCCTCGACTCACCGCACGGTCGGACCGGTTTTCCCTCCGTCGCAGGACGAACCGGGACGGATCGATCTGCGCAGAGCGTGCATGGCCCGCCCGGACGGGGGCAGTCGACGGCCACGAGCACGTCGTCGATCAACGCAGGAGGAGTCATGAGCACCGGGGACAAGGCTTCGAACGCCGCCCAGCAGGCCAAGGGCAAGGTCGAGGAGGCCGCGGGCCGGGCCGTCGGCAACGAGCGGCTGGAGGCGGAGGGCCGCAAGGACCAGGCGGCCGGCGACCTCAAGCAGGCCGGCGAGAAGGTCAAGGACGCCTTCCGGCGCCCTTGACCGCGCGGACGGCGAGCCCGCCCCGCGGGCACCCGACCGACCGGCGTCCACCGAACGACCATCGACCGACGAGGAGACAGTGGTGACCGAAGGAATGTGGGACTACGAGAGCGCCGACGGCTACGCGGCGGGCACCGACCTGACGGGGTACCGGGTGGAGGCCACCGACGGGCACATCGGCAAGGTGGACAAGCACACCGAGGAGGTAGACGCCTCCTACCTGGTGGTCGACACCGGCCCGTGGATCTTCGGCCGGGAGGTGCTGCTCCCCGCCGGCACGGTCCAGCGGGTCGACACCGCCGAGCAGACCGTCTGGGTGAACCGGACCAAGGACGAGGTGAAGAACTCGCCGGAGTTCGACCGGGACCGCCACACCGGTGACCCCGAGTACCGCCGCGAGATCGGCGGCTACTACGGCGGCATCGTCTGACGGCCCGCCCTCCCCCGGAACCGCCCCACCGCGACCCGTTCGCCGGTGGGGCGGTTCCGGCGTATCACCCGGTCGGCCGCGCATGGTCCGGGCCCAGTGGGTAACCGGAGGGCGACCGTCCGTCGGCGCCCACCCGGGGGCCGCCCACCGCGCCCGAACGAGGTCCGCATGCCCGTCCGCACCTTCCACGCCACCGTCGTCACCCTCCCCGAGGCTCCGTACCCGCATCGGCGGCTGCCGGCCCGGCTGTGCTTCGACGCCGCCCACCCCTACGCGGTGCAGTTGTCCTTCCCGCCGGACGGTGCGGGGTGGAGCTTCGAGCGCGACCTGCTGGAGCGCGGGCGCCACGAGCCCGTCGGGGCGGGCGACGTGGTGATCGAGCCCGCCCCGGGCCGGCAGGTGCTGATCAGGCTGCGCACCCCGGGCGATCAGCTGGTGCTCGCGGTGCCGGCCGACACGGTGGCCGCGTTCCTCTGCGACGCCTACACCCTCGTCCCGCCGGGCACCGAGTCCGACCACCTCGACCTGGACGCGGCGCTCGCCCGGCTGCTCGACTGAACACCCCTTGCCCGAACGGGCGTTGGGCTCGCGCGCTGCGGCGGGCCCGGGCCGGGTCTACCGTCGGGAGAAGGGGAACCCGGCGGCAGACGAAGGAGCGCGGCATGGCCGACGCGATCGTGATCGGCTCCGGACCGAACGGCCTGGTGGCGGCGAACGTGCTCGCCGACGCGGGGTGGCGGGTGCTGGTGCTGGAGGCGCAGCCCTCCCCCGGCGGCGCGGTGCGCAGCGACCGCGGCGTGGACCCGCGGTACGTCTCCGACCTGTTCAGTTCCTTCCACCCGCTGGCCGTCGCCTCCCCGGCGATCGGCGCGCTCGGCCTGGAGCAGTACGGCCTGAGCTGGGGCCACGCCCCGGTGGTGCTGGCCCACCCGACGCCGGACGGCCGCTGCGCGACCCTGCACCGCGACGGCGGAGCGGACGGCGCGGAGGGCCTGGAGCGCGCGTTCGGTGCGCACGACGCCGCGGCCTGGCAGCGCCTGGCGGACCGCTGGGACGAGCTGGAACCGCACCTGGTGGACGCCCTGCTGGCGCCCTTTCCGCCGGTGCGGGCGGGCGCGGCGATCGCGGCCCGGCTGCGCGCCGCCGGGCTGCTGGAGCTGGCACGGTTCCTCGCGCTGCCGCTGCGCCGGCTGGCCGAGGAGGAGTTCGACGGCGAAGGCCCGGGCCTGCTGCTGGCGGGCTGCGCCCTGCACGCGGACCTGCTGCCGGAGGCGGCGGGCAGCGGGGCGTTCGGCTGGCTGATGGCGATGCTCGGGCGGCGGTTCGGCTGGCCGGTGCCGGTGGGCGGGGCGTCCGCGCTGACGGCTGCGCTGGTGCGCCGGCTGGAGGCCCGCGGCGGGGAGGTGCGGTGCGGCCGGCGGGTGCGGGAGGTGGTGGTCCGGCAGGGGACGGCGCTCGGGGTGCGCACCGCCGACGGCGACAGCCACCGGGCCCGCCGCGCGGTGCTCGCGGACACCTCCGCGACCGCCCTGTACGGCGGCCTGGTGCCCTGGGACCGGTTGCCGACGCGGCTGCGCCGGGACCTGCGCCGCTTCCAGTGGGACCTGGCCACCGTCAAGGTCGACTGGGCGCTGTCCGGGCGGATCCCGTGGGCCGCGCCCGCGGCCGGGCGGGCCGGCACCGTCCACCTGGGGGCGGACCTGGACGAGCTCGGCGACTGGGCGCACCAGGTGCTCACCGGGCGCCTGCCGGCCCGGCCGTTCGCGCTGCTCGGGCAGATGAGCGTGGCCGACCCGACCCGCTCCCCGCCGGGCACCGAATCCGCCTGGGCGTACACCCACGTCCCGCAGCGGGTAGCCGCCGACCTCGGCCCGGACGGCATCACCGGCCGGTGGGACGCCCGGGAGGCCGAGGCGATGGCGGACCGCGTCGAGCAGCAGGTGGAGCGGTTCGCCCCGGGCTTCCGCACCCTCGTGACCGCGCGCCGGATCCTCACCCCGCCGGCGCTGCAGGCGCTGGACGAGAACCTGGTCGGCGGCGCGATCAACGGCGGCACCGCCGCCCCGCACCAGCAGCTGCTGCTGCGGCCCACCCCCGGCACCGTGGGCCCGCACACCCCGGTCGCCCGCCTCTACCTGGCGTCCGCCTCCGCCCACCCCGGCGGCGGGGTGCACGGGGCGTGCGGCGCCAACGCGGCCCGGGCCGCCCTGAACGCCTACCGGCGCTCGCCCGCCCGCTTCCTGCCGGACGGTCACCGCCCGGCCTGACACCCCGTCACCCGACCGGAGGGGAGCCTCCCATGGCACAGCGTCAGCGCCTGATCGAAGCCGCACCCGAGCAGGTCTGGGACGTCCTCGCGAACGCCCGCAGCTACGCGCAGTGGGTGGTCGGCACCCAGGACGTCCTGGACTCCGACGACGACTGGCCCGCGGTCGGGGCCAGGCTGGGCTTCCGGGTCGGGGTCGGCCCGGCGACCTTCGAGGACACCTGCGTGGTGCGGATCTGCGAGCCGCTGCACCGCCTCGAACTGGAGGCCGCCGCCAAGCCGTTGGGCACCGCCCGGATCGCCTTCGGGCTGATCCCCTGGGCCGAGCACACCCTGGTGCTGCTGGACGAGCACCCGCTGCGCGGCCTCGGCGCCCGGCTGGAAAACCCGCTCACCGAACTGGCCCTGCACCTGCGGAACCGGCAGCTGCTGGGCAACCTGGCCAGGGCCGTCCGGCCGGCGGCCGGGAAGGTCGGCCGGTGAACCGGGCCTCTCTCGACGGCGCGCTCACGCCCCGCTACCGCCGTCCGGACCGAGTTCCTCGGCGAGTCCGACCACGAGGCCCTCGGGCCCGCGGACGTAGCAGAGCCGGTAGACGTCCTCGAACCGGACGATCTCGCCGACCGGTTCGGCCCCGTGCGTCCGCAGCCGGGCCACCGTGTCGTCGAGGTCGTCGACGGCGAACATGATCCGCCGCAGGCCGAGGGTGTTCGCGGGCGCGTCCTTCGGCTCGGGGACGAGCGCCTTCGGCCGGTGGAACCGGGCCAGCTCCACTCGCCCCGGCTGACCCGGGATCCGCAGCATGGCGACGTCCTGCCGGACGTCCTGCAGCCCGATGACGCGCTCCGCCCCCGGCCAGTCCAGCGGGCCCCTGCCCTCGAGTTCCATGCCGAGCTCGACCAGGAACGCGATGACGGCGTCGAGGTCCTCGACCACGATCAGCACGTTGTCCATCCGCCGGATCCCCATACCGGTCCTCCTTCGTACGGCACCGGCCACGCTAGCCGCTCCCGCGGCCGGGACGGAGCCGACCGGCCGTTCTCGACCTCGCCGGCCTCCCCGGGCGGGCTCAGCGGCGCTCGACGGGGGCGGCGGGCATCGCCCACCGGATCGCCCCGACCACGGCCAGGCCGAGCGGCCGCACCGCGGCGGCGGCGAACGGCGTGACCGGCAGTCCCAGCAGCGCCCGGTGCTCCGGCGCGGGCAGGCCGACCGCCGCGGCGGCCAGCGCCCCGTACGCCGGACGGACCGCCCACGGGACGGGCGGGCGGAGCAGCAGGAAGCGGGCCGCGTCCCGGGCCTCGGCGGTCATCGCCAGCTCGGGCCGGTAGGAGCGCAGCACGGCAGCGAGCTCCGCGCGGCTCCGGGGCGGCCCCTCGACGCCGAGCGCCGCGGCGACCTCCGCCATGTCCGCCACGTAGGCGTCGCACCCGGCGGGGTCCAACCGGGCGGCCCCGTACGCCTGGTGGGCGCGCAGGAAGCTGTCGGTCTCCACGGCGTGCACCCAGGCCAGCAGGTGCGGGTCGTCGGCGCGGTACGGGCGGCCGGCCGCCGTGGTGCCGCGGATCCGGGCGTGCACCGCGCGGACCCGGGCCACCGCGGCCCTGGCGTCCTCGGCGGTGCCGAAGGTGGTGAAGGCGAGGAAGGTGCTGGTGCGCTGCAGTCTGCCCCACGGGTCGCTGCGGTACCCCGAGTGGGCGGCCACCGCCGCCATCGCGGACGGGTGCAGCGACTGGACCAGCAGCGCCGCGAGCCCGCCGACGAACATCGAGGCGTCGCCGTGCACCAGCCGGATCGCCCGGTCCGGGGCGAACCAGCGCGGCCCGGGCGTGCCGTGCACCCGCTGCCGCACCGCAGGCCCGTCCGGACCGGCCACCCGGGCGAACAGCGCGGCCCCGAGCTGCTCGCGCAGCCCGCCGGTCTTCCGGTCCCGCTCCACTTCCACACCGTCCACACCGTCCACGGTAGCCCGCGCGGCGGGCGGGAGAGGGCGAAGACCGCCCGGATGCGGCTGCCGCCGACCCGGAAGGGCCCGGCCGCGGCCGGCCGGAGAGCGGCCGCGGGCGGCTACAGGGCGAAGACCGCCCGGATGCGTTTGCCGCCGACCGGCAGTTGCTCCACCTGACAGCTCACGGCGAGGGCCCGGACGATGGCCCAGCCGCGGCCGCCGGGGGCGGCCGGGTCGCGGCCCTGGAGCGGCTGCACGACGGGGTGGCGGTCGTCGGCGTCCTCCACGTCGACCACCAGCCGGGTGCCGGCGAGGTCGAGGCGGGCGTCGAACCAGGTCAGACCGCCGCCGCCGTGGCGCAGGGCGTTGGCGACCAGCTCGGTCACCGCGAGCTGTGCCTCGGCCAGTACCCGGCCGCCCGGGTGCCCGGCGTCGGCGAGCAGCCGCGCGACCACCGCCCTGGCCTGGCCGGCGGTCCGCACGGTGGCCGTCGCCCGGGGTGCCGGCCCGGCCGGGAGGCGGACCTCCGGGGACGGCGGCCGGGCCTCGTCGTGGGGCATGAACGACCTCGAATCGTCTGCGGGACCCGTCGGGGCGGGCGGCTGCGGGCCGGCCGGCGTGCGCCTCACCGGTCGCCGGCGCCGCCAGGGAGCCGGCGCAGCAACTCGGCGGCCAGCGTGCGGGCGTGGCGCAGGCTGTCGGCGACGGTGAAGTACTCGTCGGTGGCGGTGATCTCCAGCAGCCGCCGGACGGCGGGCGTGAGCGGGCCGGCGAGCAGCAGGACGCCCGCGGCCTCCTCCATCCGCTGCTGGGCGAGGACCAGGGCTCGCAGGGTGGACGAGTCGGCGAAGGTGACCCCCGAGACGTCGAGGACGAGAACGTCGGAGCCGAGGGCGACGGCGGCGTCCACCGCTTCGGCGAGTTCGCGCCCGGTGTCGAGGTCCAGCTCTCCCCGCAGGCGGAGCACGGTCGCCCCCGGCGGTCCGCCCAGGGGCCCTGAGGTGTGGTCCGTCATGGCCGCCATGCTAGCCCGGGGCGTCGACCGCCGGACGCCCGGCCCGCGGGATTGCTCCGTCGGGCACGGGGCATCCGCAACGGCGCCCGCCCGCGGCGGGCAGAATGGGCGGGCGGCGGCGCGGGCGGCGACGCCGGATCGGAGGGAGGCCCCCGGTGGCGTGGGAGCAGGACGGCGCGCGTGCGCGGGAGGTGTTCGGCGCCGACCCGGTGATCGGCGCCGACCTGGCGCGGGTGGACTGGACGGCCACCCCGCTGGGCGACCCGGCGGGCTGGCCGCAGAGCCTGCGCTCGGCGCTGGACATCCTGCTGTCCTCGCGGTTCGCGATGTGGATGGCGTGGGGCCCCGAGCTGACGTTCTTCTGCAACGCCGCCTACCGCCGCGACACGCTGGGCGACAAGTACCCGTGGGCGCTCGGTCGGCCGTTCCGGGAGGTGTGGTCGGAGGTCTGGGACGCCGTGAGCCCGCGCATCGAGACCGTGCTGACCGAGGGCGAGGCGACCTGGGACGAGGCGCTGCTGCTCCAGCTCCAGCGCTCGGGCTACACGGAGGAGAGCTACCACACCTTCTCCTACAGCCCGCTGCGTGACGAGTCCGACGCGGTGGTCGGCGTGCTGTGCGTGGTCAGCGAGGAGACCCAGCGGGTGGTCGCCGAGCGGCGGATGGCCACCCTGCGCGACCTGGGCTCCGACCCGGGCGCGGTGCGCACCGAGGGCGAGTTCCTCGCGTTCAGCGCCGAGCAGCTCGCCCGCAACCCGTACGACCTGCCCTTCACCCTCACCTACCTGTTCGAGGAGGGCGGCGGGGCCAGGCTGGCCGCCTCCTCGGGCATCGCCGCGGACCATCCGGCCGCCCCGGCCCGGACCGGCGCGGAGGACGCCGGGCCGTGGCCGGCCGCCGCCGCGCGCCGCGGCGAGGCCACCGCGCCGCCGCTGGTCGGCGACCCGTTCCGCGACCTGCCGTGCGGGGCGTGGCAGGAGCCGCCCCGGCAGGCGCTGGTGGTGCCGCTGAACAGCCCGAGCGGCGGCGAGCCGAGCGGGTTCCTGGTGGTCGGCCTGAACCGGCACCGCCCGCTGGACGACGCCTACCGGGGTTTCGTCGAGCTGGTCGCCGGCCGTCTGGCGGCCGGGGTGTCCAGCGCCCGGAGCCACGAGGCGCAGCAGCGGCGGGCCGAGCAGCTGGCCGAGCTGGACCGGGCGAAGACCGCGTTCTTCTCCAACATCAGCCACGAGTTCCGCACCCCGCTGACCTTGATCGCCGGACCGGTCGAGAGCCTGCGCAAGACGCTCGCGGACGCCGGCCCCGACGTCCGCGAGGAGGTGGAGACGGTGCACCGCAACGCCCTGCGGCTGGGCCGGCTGGTCAACACCCTGCTGGACTTCTCCCGTATCGAGGCGGGCCGGATGCGGGCCCGGCCGGAGCCGGTCGACCTCGCGCAGCTCACCGCGGAGCTGGCCGCCGTGTTCCGCTCGGCGGTGGAGCGCGCCGGTCTGGCGCTGGAGGTCGACTGCCCGCCGCTGTCCGCTCCGGTGCTGGTCGACCCGGTCCTGTGGGAGAAGATCGTCTTCAACCTGCTGAGCAACGCCCTCAAGTTCACCTTCGAGGGGACGGTCCGGGTCCGGGTCCGGGAGCGCGGCGGACGGGCCCGGGTGTCCGTCGCGGACAGCGGGATCGGCGTCCCCGCCGCGGAGCTGCCGCACCTGTTCGACCGCTTCCACCGAGTGGAGAACAGCCGCGCCCGCTCGCACGAGGGCAGCGGCATCGGGCTGGCCCTGGTGAAGGAACTGGTCGACCTGCACGGCGGGACCATCACCGCGGACTCGGTGCCGCACCACGGCACGGTGTTCACCGTCGACCTGCCGCTGGCACCCGGACGGACCGCGGTCGCCGACCGCCCGCCGGCCGCCGGCGCCGAGGCCTTCGTCCAGGAGGCGCTGCGCTGGGAACCCCGTCCCGAGGACGCGGCGGCCGGCCCGGCGCGGGCCGCCGGAGCGGAGCCGGGCGGGCCGGCCCACGTCCTGGTCGCCGACGACAACGCCGACATGCGCGACTACCTGGCCCGGATCCTGCGCGGCGCCGGCCACCGGGTCAGCACGGCCGGCGACGGCGGCGCGGCGCTCGCCGCCGTCCGCGCCGACCTGCCCGACCTGGTGATCAGCGACGTGATGATGCCGGGCACCGACGGCCTGCAACTGGTCGCGGCGCTGCGCGCGGACGCCCGCACCGCCGCGCTGCCGGTGCTGCTGCTGTCGGCGCGGGCCGGGCGGGACGACGCCCTCGACGGCTTCGACTCGGGGGCCGACGACTACCTGGTCAAGCCGTTCGCCGCGGCCGACCTGCTGGCCCGGGTGCGCGCCGCGCTCCGGCTGGCGCGGCTGCGCGAGCGCCACACCCGCTGGAACGAGGCGCTGGTCGACTCGCTGCAGGACGCGTTCTTCGTCTGCGACGAGGACGGCGCGGTGGTCCGGATCAACGCGGCCTTCGCCGGAGTCCTCGGCTACGGCGCGGCGGGCCTGCCGTACCGCCCGCAGCACCCGTGGTGGCCGGATCCGGCCGTCGACCCCGACGGCCACCGGCTGGCCGTGGCGGCGCTCGCCGACGCGACCGCCGCCGGGCACGGCAGCTGCACCGTCCCCGCCACCCACCGCGACGGCCACCGGGTGTGGCTGCACGCGACGTACAACCGGGTCCGGGACCCGGGGAGCGGGCGCACCGTCACCGTCGGCACCTTCCGCGACGTCACCGCGGAGTACTACGCGGTGCAGCGCGAGAGCGCCCTGGCCTCGCTCGCCGACTGCCTGGCCCGGGCCGCCAGCGCCGAGGAGGCGCTGGCCGGCGCGCTCGACGAACTGCGCGGCCTGTGGCGCGCCCGCCACGTGGTGGCCGCCCGCTTCGAGGAGGGCGGCGCCCCGCCGCGGCTCTGGTCCGCCGCCGCGGACCGGCCCGCTGCGGCGACCGGCTGGGCGGAGCTGTCCGAGCCGCGGCGGGCCGCGCTGGCCGCCCTCGCCGCCGCGCCGGCGCTCACGCCCACGCCCGGGCCCACCGGGACGGGGATCCGGCTGGAGCTCCCGGACGGGCCGGTCGCCCTGCTGGTCGAGCTGGGCGAACGCCGTCCCTTCACCCGGGAGGACGAGCTGCTGCTGACCCTGCTGGCGGGCCGGCTCGCCCAGGGCCTGGCCCGGGCCCACCAGATCGACCGGCAGCGCGAGACGGCGATCGCCCTGCAGCGGGCCATCCTCGGCCCGGCCCGCCTGCCGGCGGACTTCGCCGCCCGCTACGAGCCGGCCACGCCGCCGCTGGAGGTCGGCGGCGACTGGTACGACACCGTGCCGCTGCCCGACGGGCGGATCGGCATCGTGGTCGGCGACTGCGTGGGCCGAGGCCTGGCCGCCGCGAGCGTGATGGGGCAGCTGCGCAGCGCCTGCCGCGCCCTGCTGCTGCAGGACCCCGGGCCGGCCCGGACGCTCACCGCACTGGACTCGTTCGCGGCCGCGCTGCCCGGCGCGGTCTGCACCACGGTGTTCTGCGGCGTCCTCGACCCGGTGAGCGGCGAGCTGCGCTACTCCGGCGCCGGGCACCCGCCCGGCGTCCTCGCCCTCGCCGACGGCTTCACCGTGCTGCTGGAGGGCGCGCGCTCGCTGCCGCTGGCCGTCCGGCCCGGGCGGCCGCGCCCGGAGGCCACCGTGCAGGTGCCCGGCGGCTCCACGCTGCTGCTCTACACGGACGGCCTGGTGGAGCGGCGGCGCAGCCCGCTGACCGAGGGCATCGCGGAGGCCGGCCGGGCGCTGGTCGCGGGCGCCGGGCTGCCGGTCGCGGAGCTCGCCGACCACGTGATGGGCCGTCTCCGCCCGGCCGAGGGTTTCGAGGACGACGTGGCCGTGCTGGTCTACCGGCGTCCCGGCGGCCCACCGGCGCCCTGACCGCCGCCCGGCGGAGGCTCCGCGAAACTTCTCGGGCTGCGGGTGCATGATCCGTCGCGATCGGGTCAGACGGGCTCAGGTGGCCCGGCCGACCCGGCCGCGGTCGCCCGTGCCGTCGTGCGACGGCGGGCCCCCGGACCCCGGGGGCCGAACGAGCGAGGAGAGCGCCTGATGGCGGTGGAGCGTGCGTCGGAACGGCTCGTGGAGCTGCTCACCCGGGACGATGCGGTGCAGGAGCAGTGGGTGACGGCCGTGGCGGCCACCCTCGGCGGCCGGATCAGCCGGGCGGAGCTGGAGCGCGAGCTGACGGACATCTGCCAGGCCCTGGCCCAAGCCCTCGGCAAGGGCAGCCTGGACTGGCACGACGAGGTGTACTCCGAGGTGCGCGCCCTGCTCGTGGAGCTGTCCCGCTCCCGGGCGCGGCACGGGTTCACGCCCAGCGAGACCGCCGTCAGCGTGTTCGCCTGCAAGG
This sequence comes from Streptomyces sp. TLI_171, assembly GCF_003610255.1. Taxonomy (GTDB): domain Bacteria; phylum Actinomycetota; class Actinomycetes; order Streptomycetales; family Streptomycetaceae; genus Kitasatospora. The sequence goes on from NZ_RAPS01000001.1 coordinate 668,229, forward strand.
CCGTGCTGGAGCCCACCACGGACAGCTCCGCCGAGGACATCACCGCCTACCTCCAGCTGACCCGGCTGCTCGACGGCCTCGGCCTGTTCACCATCGAGGCCTACGCCCGCACCCGGGAGGAGATCATCAACGCCCAGGCCGAGCAGCTGCTCGAACTGTCCACCCCGGTGGTCAAACTGTGGGAGGGCGTGGTCGCGGTGCCGCTGGTCGGGACGCTCGACTCGGCGCGCACCCAGGTGGTGATGGAGAAGCTGCTGCAGGCCCTGGTGGACTCGGAGTCCGAGCACGCCATCATCGACATCACCGGTGTGCCGGCCGTCGACACCGAGGTCGCCCAGCACCTGCTGAAGACCGTGGTCGCCGCCCGGCTGATGGGCGCGGAGTGCACCATCTCCGGCATCCGCCCGCAGATCGCGCAGACCCTGGTCGCGCTCGGCGTCCAGTTCGGCGACATCGTCACCAAGGCCACCCTGGCCGACGCGCTGCGCCACGTCCTGCAGCGCAGCGGCACCTCCGCGCCCGCCGGCGGCGAGCGGTGAGCGAGCGCGTTCCCGTCCTGAAGATCGGCCGGTTCCTGCTGGTGTCCATCCAGGTCGACCTGGAGGACCAGATCGTCCTCGACCTGCAGGACGACCTGGCCGAGCGGATCGTGGCCACCGGAGCGACCGGCGTCGTCATCGACATCACGGCCCTGGAGATCGTCGACTCCTTCGTGGGCCGGATGCTGGCCAACACCGCCGCCATCTCGCGCATGCTGGACGCCGAGACGGTGGTCGTCGGCATGCGTCCCGCGGTGGCCATCACCCTGGTCGAACTGGGCCTCTCGCTCGGCGGGGTGCGCACCGCGCTCACCCTGGAGAAGGGCCTGGAACTGCTCGAACGCGACCGTACCGCCCGTACGGGCCGCCCGTGACCGGGCCCGTGGCGGAGGACCGGCAGCACGTGCCGATCGGGTCCAACGACGACGTGGTCCGGGCCCGGCAGACCGTCCGGACGTACGCCCAGCAGTGCGGACTGTCGCTGGTCGACCAGACGAAGCTGGTCACCGCCGCCAGCGAACTGGCCCGCAACACGCTGGTCTACGGCGGCGGCGGCCGGATGGTGTGCGCCGTGGTCCGCAGCGGCGGGCGGGTCGGCGTGCACGCCGTGTTCGAGGACAGCGGGCCCGGCATCCCGGACCTGGACCTCGCGCTCACCGACGGCTGGACCTCCGGCGGCGGCCTCGGCCTCGGCCTCAGCGGCGCCCGCCGGCTGGTCGACGACTTCGACCTGCACAGCGAGCCCGGCACCGGCACGAAGGTGTCGGTGACCAAGTGGGCGCGGTGACCTCCGGCCCGGCCGAGTGCGAGGACTCCGTCTGGTTCCGCCACTCCGACTCGCTGCCCGCCGCCGCCCGCAGCGCCGCCCGGGGCCTCGCGCACCGCATCGGGCTGCTGCCCGAGCGGGCCGCCGAGGTGGCGCTGGCCGTCAGCGAGGCCGCCACCAACCTGCGCCGGCACGCCGTCGACGGGGCGATGGTGCTGCGCGTGGTGCGCACCGACACCGAGGCGGCGCTGGAGTTCGTCACCGTCGACAGCGGCCCCGGGATGGCGGACGTCCCGGCCGCGCTCACCGACGGCTACTCCTCCGACCGCACCCTCGGCATCGGTCTGGGCGCCGTCGCCCGCCTCGCCGACGCCTTCGACCTGCACTCGCTGCCCGGCCGCGGCACCGTGCTGGCCGCGCGGTTCTGGAACCGCACCCCGGCCGGGCGGGCGGCCGCCGCGGCGGGCGAACCGGTCGCCGCCGGGCTCACCCGCCCGATGAGCGGCCAGGACCTGTGCGGCGACGCCTGGGCGGTGCGCCCCGTCCGGCCGGCCCCGGCCGCGACCGGTGCGGACCTTCCCAGGCCGCCCTCCGCGGCGGCCCTGGAGTGGTCGGTGCTGACCAACCGGGCCCCGCGCCCCCGCGCCGGCGAGGAGCCGGACCCCGCCGACCCCGCGGGCGCCTTCCTGCTGATGTTCTGCGACGGGCTGGGCCACGGCCCGCTCGCCGCCCGGGCCGCCTCCGACGCCGTCGCGGCCTTCCACCGCAGCGCCGCCCAGTACCCCGAGCAGGTGCTGGCCGAGCTGCACCGGGTGCTGCGGTCGGGGCGCGGCGGGGCGATCGCCGTCGCGCTGGTCGAGCCCGCGGCCGCCCGGCTGACCTTCTGCGGCGTGGGCAACGTCAGCGCCTTCGTGGTGGACACCGTCACCGGCGTCCGGCGCTCGCTGCCGTCCGCCCCCGGCATCGTCGGCCACCAGCTGCCGCCCGTGCTGCACGCCGTCCGGCAGGACCTGGCGCCGCGCAGCGCGGTCGTCCTGCACTCGGACGGGCTGACCGACCGCTGGCGGGCCGCGGACGTCCCCGGGCTGTTCGCGCACCTGCCGGTCACCGCCGCCGCCCTGCTGCTGCGGGAGGCGGGCGTGCGCCGGGACGACGCCGGCGTGGTCGTCGCGAAGGGCGCCTGGTGAACGCGCCGACGGACCGGCCGGAGGTGCACCTGGGCGCCATGCCGGTCGGCATCGTCCAGGACACCTTCGCGCTGCGCCGCAGTGCCCGGTCCGTCGCCGACCTGCTCGGCGCGGACGGTCAGGACGCCGTCCGGCTGGCCACCGCGCTGAGCGAGCTCGGCCGCGGCCTGCTCGGCGGCGAGCGGCTGACCGCCGCCTTCGACCTCCGGCCGGGCCCGCTGCCGCTGCTGGCCGTCACCCTCGACTGGGAGGGCGGCCACCGGCTGTCCGAGGAGGCGCTGGACGCCTCCTCCCGGCTGCTGCCCACCCACCACGACGCCACAGCGGCGGGCGGCCGGGTCCGGGTCGAGCAGCGGGTCGGGCCGGCCGCCGGCGCCGATCCGGGCCTGGTCGAGCGGGCCCGCCGGCTGCTCGCCGCGCACACCGGCCCGAGCGCCCTGGAGGACTCCCGGGCGCAGACCCGCGACCTGATCTCCGCACTCGAGCAGACCCGCGCCCAGCGCGAGGAACTGCGGCGGCTCAACAGCGAGCTGGAGGAGACCAACCAGGGCGTGCTCGCGCTGTACGCGGAGCTGTCCGAGGAACTGGAGGAGACCAACCGGGGCGTGGTGGCGCTGTACGCCGAACTCGACGAGAAGTCCCGGCAGCTGCGCGAGGCCAGCGAGGCGAAGAGCAGGTTCTGGGCGAACGTCAGCCACGAGCTGCGCACCCCCGTGAACGCGGTCGTGGGCCTGGCCGAGCTGCTGCGCTCGGACGCCGACGCCCCGGCCGCGGAACGGGCCCGCCAGCTGTCCCTGATCGCCGACTCGGGCCGCACCCTGCTCGCCCTGGTGGACGAGCTGCTGGACGTCGCCAAGGCCGAGTCCGGCACCCTGGAGCCGCAGTGGGCGCCGCTGGACCTGCGCGCGGTCCTCACCCACCTGGACGGCACCCTGCGCGGCCTGGCCCGCCCCGGCGTGGACCTGCGGATCGGCCCGGCGCCGACCGGGCTCGACCCGGTGCTCGGCGACGAGACGATGCTGGTGCGGATCCTGCGGAACCTGCTGTCCAACGCGCTCAAGTTCACCGAGCACGGGTCGGTGGGCCTGGACACCCGCGTCGAGGACGGACCCGACGGCGGCCCGGTACTGGTGCTGACCGTCACCGACACCGGTGTCGGCATACCGCCCGACCAGCACGAACGGGTCTTCGAGGAGTTCTACCAGGTCAAGGGCCCGCACCAGCGCGGCCGCCGCGGCACCGGCCTGGGCCTGCCCTACGCCCGGCGGCTGGCCGAGATCCTCGGCGGCACGCTGCACCTGGACAGCGCCCCCGGCCGGGGCACCACCCTCACCGTCCGGCTGCCCGCGCACCCCGCCCCCGCGGACGGCGCCCGCCGGGCCGTGCTGGTCGCCGTCGACGACGACCCGGCGTTCCGGGCCGTCCTGCGGCCGATGCTGGACCGGATCGCCGACCGGGTCGTCGAGGTCACCGACGGCGCGGCCGCCGTCGCCGCCGTCCGCGCCGCCCGGCCCGACGGCGTCGTGCTCGACCTGCACCTCGGCGAGGTCGACGGCTACCGGATCCTCGCCGAGCTGCGGGCCGACCCGGCGCTGCGGCAGCTGCCCGTGGTCATCCTCACCTCGGCCTCGCTCACCGCCGCCGACCGCGGCCGGCTCGCCCACGCCCGCGCCGTGCTGCCGAAGACCGGCCTCACCGTCGGCCGGATCGCCGCCGCGCTGTCCGCCCCCCGCACGGCCGCACCGCACCGGCCCCTCCCGCCCGAGGACGGATCGTGACCAGGACCGACGCCGGGCCCGCCACCGTGCTGGTGCTCGACGACAACGACACCACCCGCTACATCGTCGGCAGCTGGCTGCGCCGCTCCGGCCACACCGTGGTCGAGGCGGTCGACGGCACCCAGGCCCTCGCCCTGCTGGAGCGCACCCCCGCCGCCGAGCTGCCCGAGATCGCCGTGGTCGACATCAGCCTGCCCGACATGACCGGGTTCGAGGTGTGCGAGCGCATCAAACGGCAGCCCCGCACCGCGGCGCTGCCGGTGGTCCACATCTCCGCGACCGCGATCGAGGCCAGCGACCGCACCCAGGGCCTGCACCGCGGCGCCGACGCCTACCTGACCGAGCCCATCGACGCCGCCGAGCTCCAGGCCACCGTCACCGCCGTGCTGCGCTACACCCGGGCCCGGCGGCGCGCCGAGCGCCTGGCCGCCCGGGTCGCCGCCCTGCACCGCAGCACCCTCGCGCTGTACGGCGCCCCCGACCCGGACGCCCTGACCACCGCGGCCGCGCTCGGCGCGGTCCGGATCGGCGCCGCCCGGGCCACCGCGATCGCGCTCGGCCCGGACCGCGACACCCTGCACCTCGCCCACCACGACCCCGACCGCCCCGGCGACCCGGCGGTGCGGCTGCTGCACGCCCCGCCGGTGCTGCTCGACGTCCTCGCCCATCACACCCTGGGCGACGCCACCGGCACCGACACCGCCCTGCTGGAGGCCGAGGAGTGGCGCGACGTGCTGGCCGACCACGGGCTGGACGGGGCCGGGCTCCCCGCCGGCCCGGTGGCCCTGGTGGTCGCCCGCACCAAACCCGGCCGGCCGCTGCTCGCCCTCGCCGTCGACCGGGCGGCGGTCGCCGCGCCCGACGAGCGCAGCCTGCTCTCCCAGCTCACCCAGGCCGCCGCGCTCGCCCTGGAGGCCCAGCGCAGCCAGGCCGAGGAACACGCCCTCGCGCTCACCCTCCAACGCAGCTTCCTGCCGGGGCGGCTGCCGGCCGTCCCCGGCGTCGACCTCGCCGTCCGCTACGAACCGGCCTCCGCCCGCAGCGAGATCGGCGGCGACTTCTACGAGGCCGTCGACACCCCCGCCGGACTGCTGCTGGCGATCGGCGACGTGGCCGGCCACTCCCTGGAGGCCGCCATGGCGATGGGCGAGCTGCGGCACGCGCTGCGCGCCTACGCCATCGAGGGCCACGACCCGCAGACCCTGCTGCACCGACTCGACGCGCTGCTGACCCGGCTGCGTCCCGGCCTGACCGCGACGGTGTGCCTGGTGCTGATCGAGCCCGACCGCCGCCGCCTCCACCTCGCCAACGCCGGACACCTGCCGCCGCTGCTCAAACTGCCCGACGGCTCCGCCCGCTACCTGGACGACCACGGCATCCTGCTCGGCCTGAACGTGCCGCAGCCGCCCGCGGCCACCATCGAGGTGCCGCCCGGCAGCACCCTGCTGCTGGTCACCGACGGCCTGATCGAGGTGCCCGGCGAGGACCTGGAGAGCGGCCTGGACGCCCTGCGGGACGCCTTCGCCGCCGCCCCGCCGGGCCCGGACGCCACCGGTGACCTGCTGCTGTCCTCGTTCGCCACGGCCCAGACCGACGACGTGGCGCTGCTCGTCGCCCGACTCCACTGACCGCCCGGAAGCCGCCCTCCCTTGCACCGTACGGAGCCCTCGTGCCCGAGTACGCCCTGACCATCGAGGTCCGCACCGACCCGCTCGGGGCGACCGTCGTCTCGCTCGCGGGCGAGCTCGACTACCACACCGCTCCACGGCTGCACCGCGCCGTGGAGCGGACCCCGCCCGCGCTGCCGCTGGTGCTGGACCTGACGCTGCTCCGGTTCTGCGACTCCCTCGGCATGGCCGAGCTGCTCTTCGCGTTCCGCCGCACCCAGGCGGCCGGCACCGCGCTCGCGCTGGCCGGCACCACCGCCGACGTGGGCCGGCTGCTCACCATGACCGGCGTGGACGGGATCCTGCCGCGGCACGACAGCGTCGAGGCCGCGCTGCGCGCGGTGCGCCCGCCGGGCTGACCGGGCCGCCGACCTCACCGTGGGTGAACTCGCCCGGGGCGCAACGGGTTTGGGAACGGGCGGCCGGGCAAGGCGGCGTCCATGAGACAGACAACATCGGTGATATCAGCTCTGGCCCACCTCCTCGCCGGGATCCTGGTCGTCTGGATCCTGCTCGACCTGTTCCACGCCAACCAGGGCAACACCCTGGTCGACTGGTTCCACCACGCCGCCGACTGGCTCGCCGCCTGGTCGCGCGGCCTGTTCACGGTCTCCAACCACACCGCGCAGGTCCTCCTCGACTACGGCATCCCGGCCGTCGTGTACGTGATCATCGGCAACGTGATCACCCGCCGCCGGGCGCTGGACTGAGCGGGAGGCGGCGATGAGCGCGGTGGAAGCGGACACGGGGGTGCGCGACCGGACGACCACGGCCGCGGGCCGGGCGGGCTTCGTGGCCCGCGGCGTGCTGTACGTGCTGGTCGGGGCGCTGGCCCTGCAGATCGCGTTCGGCTCCGGCGGCGAGCAGGCCGACCGGCAGGGCGCGCTGCACCAGGTGGCGGCCCGGCCGTTCGGCGCCGCCATGCTGTGGGCCCTGGCCGCCGGGCTCGCCGGGATGGCGCTCTGGCGGGCCTCGACGGCGGTGCTGGGCGAGGCCGGACGGAAGGAGACCGGCAGCCGGGTGCTGTCGGCCGGGCGCGCGGTGTTCTACGCCTCGGTGTGCTGGGGCACGGCCGCCTACGCGGCGGGCTCCGGCGGCGGCTCGGCGGGCGGCTCCGGCAGTGGCGGCAGCGACGAGGCGTCCCGGGACTGGACCGCGACGGCGCTCGGCTGGCCCGCCGGTCGCTGGCTGGTCGGCGCGGCGGGGCTGACGCTGGCGGGCATCGGGACGGCGATCGCCGTCCGGGCCGTGCAGCGGCGCTTCCTGCGCAAGCTGCGCACCGACGCGATGCCGCCGCGGGTCCGGCCCGCGGTCACCGGTGTCGGGATGGCCGGGAACGTGGCGCGCGGCACGGTGTACGCCGCCGCGGGCGCGTTCGTGGTGGTGGCGGCCGTCCGGTTCGACCCGGGGCAGGCCAAGGGCATGGACGACACCCTCCGTTCGCTGGCCGGCAGCGCCGCCGGCCCGTGGCTGCTGGCCGCGGTGGCGGTCGGGCTGGTGCTGTACGGGGTGTTCTCGTTCGTCTCCGCACGCTGGCGCCGCTTCTGACCACTGAGGAGAGGTGCGGAGGGCCGCCCCACCCGGGGCGGCCCTCCGCACCTCTCCTCAGCTGTGCTCAGCGGTGCTCAGCGGTGGCGGGCGGCGAGGGAGCGGGCCGCGTCGGCGATCTCGGTGCGGGAGATGCCGGCGGCGTGCAGCAGCTCCTCGGCGGTGCCGGAACCGGGCAGCCCGGTGGCGGCCAGGTGGGTGACGGCCGGGTGCTCCCCCTCGGCGGCCAGCGCGGACAGCACGGCCTCGCCGAGACCGCCCTCGGGGTGGTGGTCCTCGGCCACCACCAGCGCCCCGGTCTCCCGGGCCGCGCGCACCAGGGCGGCGGCGTCGACCGGCTTCACGGAGTACAGGTCGAGGACGCGGGCGGCGATGCCGTCCTCGGCCAGCCGGTCGGCGGCGGCCAGGCACTCGTGCAGGGTCACGCCGGCGCCGACCAGCGTCACCCGGTCGTCCGCGCCCCCGCGCAGGGTCTTGGAGCCGCCCACCGGGAACTCCTCCTCGGGCCCGTACAGCACCGGGTAGGCGCCGCGGGTGGTGCGCAGGTAGGAGATGCTGGGCAGGTCGGCCATGGCGGCGGTCAGCGCCGCGGCGCAGGCGGCGTCGGCCGGGTAGAGCACGGTCGATCCGCGGACGGCGCGCATCATGGCGAGGTCCTCCAGGCCCATCTGGGACGGCCCGTCGGCGCCGATCTCCACGCCGGTGTGAGTGCCGCACAGCGACATGGTGATCTCCGAGACGGCGGCCATCCGGACGAAGTCGTGGGCGCGGGTGAGGAAGGCCGCGAAGGTGGTGGCGTACGGCCGGTAGCCGCGCACGGCCATGCCGACGGCGGTGGCGATCATCTGCTGTTCGGCGATGTAGCTCTGGAAGTAGCGGGACGGGTGGGCGGCGGCGAAGTCCTCGGCGTGGGTGGAGTTGCCCACCTCGGCGTCCAGCGCGACCACCTCGGGGCGGGCGCCGAGCGCGGCCAGCGTCCTGCCGAACGCGACCCGGGTGGCGACCCGCTCGCCGGTCTCGAAGCGCGGCAGCTCGACCTCGGGCGCGTCCACCCGGAGGGCGGGGCTGCCGTGCGGCGGCTGCGGTCCGCGCACCCGCAGGTCGCGCGGGCCGCCGAGTTCGGCGACGGCGCGTTCGGCCAGCTCCGGGGGCAGCGGCTTGCCGTGCCAGCCCTCCTGGTCGGCGACCTCGGCGACGCCCCGCCCCTTGACGGTGCGGGCCACGATCACCGTGGGCGCGGAGCCGTCGGCCGCCGTGGTCAGCGCCCGGTCGACGGCCTCCAGGTCGTGGCCGTCGACCACCAGGGCGCGGCACCCGAACGCCTCGATCCGGCGGGCGTAGGCGTCGGTGTCCCACTGGAGCTCCGTGGGGCCGCTCTGGCCGAGCCGGTTGACGTCGATGATCGCGATGAAGTTGCCGAGCCGGTGCCGGCCGGCGCTGTCCAGCGCCTCCCACACGGAGCCCTCGGCGGTCTCGCTGTCCCCGCACAGCACCCACACCCGGAAGTCGCGGCGTTCCAGGTCGCGACCGGCCAGCGCGATGCCCACGGCGCAGGCGATGCCCTGGCCGAGCGAGCCGGTCGCCAGGTCCACCCAGGGCAGCACCGGCGTGGGATGGCCCTGCAGGCGGTGGCCGAACCGCCGGTAGGTGGTCATCAGCTCCTCGTCGCCGATGGCGCCCGCGGCCTTGAACATCGCGTACAGCAGCGGCGAGGCGTGCCCCTTGGAGAACACCAGGTGGTCGGCGGCCGGATTGTCCGGCGCCGCCCAGTCGTAGCGCAGGTGACGGGTCATCAGCACCGCCATCAGATCGGCCGCGGACAGGCTGGAGGTGGGGTGCCCCGACCCGGCCGACGTGCTGGCGCGGACGGCGTCCACCCGCAACTGCTGGGCGAGGTCGAACAGCTGGGCGGGCTCGGTGTCGGGGCCGAGGAGGGTCTGCACGGTCATGTCGGACGGGACCTTTCTCGTCGGGGAGGCCCGGAAGGCGCTCCGGGTCGGTGCGCGCCCGCCGTCCGAAGCCGACGGGCCGAACGGCACACAGCGCGGCCCAGCCGCGCGCACGCCGCCGCGCCGCGCCTACCCGCTCCGCCCGTTCCGACTCCCGCCCCCGGGCGCCGGGCCGGGACGGACGCCGACCGCCCCCGCACGCCGTGGGTGTCGGCCTGGGATAAAGAACGGCCGTGCGGGGAGACGGGTGCCATGACGAGGACTGGGGAAGGTGTCCGGCCGCTCGGCCGGACGACCGCGTGGGTGGCTGCGCAGGCGGCGGTGCTGATCACGGCCGGGCTGTTGGTCACCCGCGGGGCGTTGCGGGAGGACGGGCCGGTGCGCTGGCTGGCGGAGCACCGCACCGGCGGGCTGACGGCCGTGAGCGGGGTGCTGTCGACGCTCGCGTTCACCCCGGCGGTGGTGGCGGTGACGGCGCTGGTCGCGGCGCTGCTGCTGGTGCGGCGCCGGTGGCGGGAGGCGGTGCTGGTGGCGGGCGCGGTGGCGCTGCAGGCGGCGCTGTTCGTGACGGTCGCGCACGTGGTGGACCGGAGCCGCCCGGAGGTGGTCCGGCTGGACGGCGCGCTGCCGACGTCCAGTTTCCCGTCGGGCCACGTCGGCGCGGCGACCGCGCTGTACGGCGGCCTGGGTCTGCTGGCGCTGCGCCTGCTCCGGGGGCGGTGGCGGGTCGTGCTGTGCGGGCTGGCGTGGGCGGTGCCGGTGCTGGTGGCGGGCAGCCGGCTGTACCGGGGCATGCACCATCCGACGGACGTGCTGGCGGGGGCGCTGAACGGCGCGGCCGCGCTGTGGGTGGTGTGGCGGGCGCTGCCGGCGCGGGAGGTCCGGGGCCCGGCGGCGGTGCTCGCGCCGGGCGGGGGCGGCCCGGTCGCCCTGGTGTACAACCCGGTGGTGGTGGACGCCGCGCTGCTGGAGCGGCTGTGCGCGGTGGTCGTCGGGCACGGGCTCGGCCGGCCGCGCTGCCTGCCGGGCGAGGCCGAGGACTCGGGCCGGGCCGCGGCGGAGCGGGCGCTCGCCGGTGGGGCCCGGCTGGTCGCGGCGTGCGGCGGGGACGGCACGGTGACGGCCTGCGCCGACGCGCTGGCGGGCGGCGGCGCGGCGCTGGCGGTGGTGCCGTGCGGCACCGGCAATCTGCTGGCCCGCAACCTGGGCCTGCCGTCGGACCCGGTGGCCGCGCTGGCCGCCGCGCTGTGCGGCGGGTCCCGCCGGATCGACCTGATGCGGGCCGAGGGCGACGGCCTGCCGGTCCGGGCTGCGGCGACCATGGCGGGGATGGGGCTGGACGCCGCGGTGATGGCGGACACGGGCCGGGCGCTGAAGCGCCGGCTGGGCTGGCCCGCGTACCTGCTGGGGGTGGCCCGGCACCTGGGTGACCGGCGCTTCCCGGTGGCGGTGGCGGTGGACGGCGCGCCGCCGGTGCACCGGCAGGTGCGGATGGCGGTGGTCGGCAACGTGGGCGCCCTCCAGGGCGGGGTCCGGCTGCTGCCGGAGGCCGCGCCGGACGACGGGCTGCTCGACCTGGTGCTGGTGCGGGCGGACGGCCTGCGGGGCTGGCGGTCGGCGGCGCTGGAGCTGCTCGTCGGCGGCCGGCGCCCGGGCCCGGGGCTGGAGCACTTCCGGGGACGGCGGATCGAGCTGACCGCGGACCGGGCGCGTCCGCGCGAGTGCGACGGCGACCCGGTGGGCGACGGCCGGGTGCTGGCGCTGACGGTCCGCCCGGGCGCGCTGCTGGTCCGGGTCCCGGCCGCGCCGGACCGCGCGGAGCCGGCCGCCGTGGCGCACCGGGAGGTGGCCTGATGGGGACGGCGAGCCGGGTCCGCTCCGGCCGGGAGCACCTGTCCGCGGACGAGGCGGTGCTGGCGCTGCGCCGGCGGGCCTGGTGGCCGCTGCTGCGGGACGCGTTCGTCCGCTTCCGGTACGCGGACGGGTTCAGCCATGCGCGGGCGCTGGCGTTCCAGGTGGTGCTGGCGCTGGTGCCGTTCGCGATCTGCGTGGTCGGGCTGGCGTCCTCGCTGCACGGCGGGCCGGTGGGCCGGCTGGTGGCGGGGAGCATCGAGCGGATGGTTCCGGAGCCGAGCGCGGAGCTGGTGCACGAGGTGCTGGACCGCAGCCGGGAGCACGTCGGCGGCAGCCCGGCCCTCTGGTTCGGGGCGCTGTTCTCGCTGGCCAACCTGGTGACCGCGATGTCCCAGATCGAGCGCGGCGCGAACCGGATCTACGGCATCGAGCGGGACCGGCCGTTCGACCGCAAGTACGGGCGGAGCCTGGTGATGGCGGCGGGCGCGGGCCTGCCGCTCGCGCTCGGCTTCCTGGTGCTGGTGACCGGGCCGCAGGTGGCGGCGGCCGCGGACGAGGTGTTCGACCTGGGGCCGGGCACCGCGGCGCTGTGGACGCTGCTGCGCTGGCCGGTGGGCGTGCTGCTGGTCCTGGTGTCGACCAGCGTGGTGTTCCGGCGGGCCCCGCGGCGCGCGCAGCCGGGCTACAGCTGGCTGGCGTTCGGCGCCGGCGTGTACCTGCTGCTGTGGCTGGCGGCGACCTGGCTGCTGAGCCTCTACCTGCGGCTCAGCGGGTCCTTCGACGCCGTGTACGGGCCGCTGAGCGCGGTGTTCTCGCTGCTGGTGTGGGCGTACCTGACGGCGATCGCGCTGTTCCTCGGCCTGTCCTTCGCCGCCCAGTTGGAGGCCGCCCGGACCGGGCGGCCCGGGCCGGTGCTGCCCGACCCGCTGGGCGCCGACGCCGCGTCGCCGGACGGGGAGGCGCCCGCCGAGGAGAGGATGTCCTGATGATCCGTCGGACTGCCCGGTTCCGTCCCGCGCTGCGCTCCGCGGACCTGCGGCTCGGTGAGCGCCTGCTCGCCGCGGTCGTGGCGTTCGCGGTGGCGGCGGTGCCCGCCGCGCTGCTGCTGGTGCTGGTGGAGGCGAACTGGCCGCCGCTGCACCGCCTGGACTCCGCGGCGGCGGCGCACCTGCACAGCGCGGTGCGGGAGCACCCGGCGGTGCTGTCCGCGCTGCGGGTGCTCAGCAATGTGGTGTGGGACCCGGTGACGATGCGGCTGCTGGTCGCGGCGGCGGTGCTCTGGCTGCTGTGGCGGCGGGCCTGGCGGCTGGCGGTGTGGGCGGCGGCGACGGTGGCGGCCTCCGGGCTGATCGGCCTGGCGGTGAAGTCGGCGGTGGCCCGGGCCCGGCCCGCGCTGCCCGACCCGGTGGCGCACGCGCCCGGGTTCTCGTTCCCGTCGGGGCACGCGATGACGGCGGCGACCTGCTGCGCGGTGCTGCTGCTGGTGTTCGCCCCGGTGCTGCGGCCGCCGTGGCGGGCGGCGGCGGGCACGGTGGCGGTGCTGAGCGTGCTGGGGGTGGGGTTCACCCGGGTGGCGCTCGGCGTGCACTGGGTGAGCGACGTGGTCGGCGGCTGGCTGCTGGGCCTGGCCCTGGTCGCCGCCACCGGGTGGGCCTTCGAGGGCTGGCGGCGCGACACGGGCCGCCCGGTGCCGCCGCTCGCGGAGGGCCTGGAGCCGGAGCTCGCCCCCGACGGCCCGCCCCGCCCGGAGGACCCGCCGCCGCCTTCGCGGTGAGACGGCCGCAGCAGACCGCCCCGCCCGGTCGACCGGGCGGGGCGGGGTTCGGGCGGCGCGTCAGCTCTGCTTGTCGGCGCGGCCCTGGTTCTCGGCGCGGAACATCCAGCTGTGCTTCTCCAGCGCCGCGGTGACCGCGATCAGCAGGTCCTGGCTGACCGGGTCGGCGTCGCCGGTCTTCTCGATCCGGTCGCGCATCCGCGCGATCACCTTGGCGAGCGCGGTGACCAGGTAGTCGACGACCTCGGTGTCGGCGCGCCAGCCGGACGGGAACTCGGGCAGTCCGCCGGCCGCGACCAGCGCGGTGGCCCGCCCGTCGGGGCTGACGCCGATCGCGGCCGCGCGCTCGGCGACCTGGTCCGCGTAGTCCCGGGCGGTGGCCACCACCTCGTCGAGGTGCAGGTGGACGGACCGGAACCGGGGGCCGTACAGGTTCCAGTGCGCCTGCTTGCCCACCAGGGACAGGTCCACGAGGTCGGCCAGGGCGCCCTGCAGCGCGTCCCCGGCCGTGTCGCGGTCGTTCTCGGCCAGCGGGCTGCTGGTGGCGATGTCCATCATCGGTCCTCTCCGGGTCAGGGGTGGCCGGCGAGCGCCGGCCGTCTCTCGGCTGCCCGCGGACGCTGTTCGGAAACCGGCCCGGGCCGTCCGGTAACGGTTCGGCATCCGCGGCCGTGGACCGGCAGGTCGCGGGTAGCCGCGCACTCGGCGTCCCGGCCGCCCCGGGTGCGCGCCACCGACACCGCAGCAGAACTGGATTGGGGTCCCCGTATGCCCGACGCCGTGCGCAGGTCCGTCTCCGTCACCCTGCCCGGGAGCGCGCTCCCGCACCTCGCGATGGCCGCGCAGCTGCGCTTCGACCCCGCGCTGCCGTACGCCGTGCGGTTGGCGTTCCTGCCCGGGCTGCCGGACGGCGAGGAGGTCGAGTGGTGCTTCGGCCGGGACCTGCTGGCGGAGGGCTGCCGCGCGCCGAGCGGCGAGGGGGACGTCCGGGTCTCCCCCGGGCGCGGCGACCGGGTGCTGGTGACGCTGTCCAACGGGCTCGACCGGGCGGTGATCGGCGTTCCGGCCGGCCCGGTGGCGGAGTTCCTCGCCGACGCGTTCGCCGCGGTGCCCGCCGGCGCGGAGTCGGAGTACCTGGAGCTGGACCCGGGCCTGGCCCGCCTGCTGGCCTGACCCGCCGTCAGCCGGTCCGGCCGCGGCGGCGGGTCGCCCAGCGCCGGGGGCTCAGGCGCCGAGGGTGAGCCTGATCCGCTTGCCGCCGTCTGGCGTCGGATGGATCTCCCAGTCGTCGCTGACCCGGCGGGCCAGCGCCCAGCCCCGGCCGCCGAGCCGGGTGAGGTCCTGCAGGCTGTCGGCTTCGCTGTGCGGGTGGACGTCGGAGGCGTCCTCGACGTCGATGGTGAGGACGGTGCCGCCGGGGTCCATGCCGACGGCGAACCCGGTCACCCCGCCGGCGTGCCTGATCGCGTTGGTGACCAGTTCGGTGACGGCGAGGCAGGCGTCGTCGCGCAGCGGGCTGTCGGCCCGGCCGTGCCGGGCGAGCACGGCCGTGACGGCGGCCCTGGCCTGGGCGGCGGTGCGCACCAGCAGACCTGGACCGGGCCTGGGCCCGCCGGCCGGACGGGTGGGCCGCCGGGTCGGGTCGGTCTCGGCTCGGGACATGTGGTGACCTCGAATCGGACGGTACGGGACACGGTGGAGCGCGGAGCTCACGGGATTCGGCTGCCCGGACAATCCGCTGTCATACCGCCCGATCCGGGTGGCCCTGCCGACACCGGCCCGCGGGCCCCGCGCGCCGCGGTAGCCCGGGCCGGTCCGACCCGGCGGTAGCATGGCGGTTCGGGTGCGGCCCGTCGGGCGCCTCACGGTGGCCGGTGGTTCGCGCCAAACCCGCCGCCCGGGGAGCGTGTTGACAGCCCGGCCGGCGGAAACCCGATTGCGAGGTGAGGGCCTGTCAGGGCCCCGACTATGGCGACTTCGACTTCTCCGGCGGCGGCGACGGGACTGGGCTTCCTCACCGCTTCGCCCTTCCCGGTCGCGGTGCTGGACTCCGAGGGCGCGCTGCTGCACGCCAGTGACAGCGCCCGGCGGCTGCTGGCCGGACCGGGCGGCCGGGCGGGGGCCGAGGTGCCGCGCTGGCTGCGGCAGGCCCATCTCGCCGTGCTCGCCGACGGCCCGCGGCCGGAGACCGTCCGGCACACCGACCCGGTGGCGGGCGTGATCGAGGCCCACCCGTCGGCCGGGGCCGACGGCAGCGCGGTGTGGTGGTTCGTCGTCCAGGACGGCTGCGCGGGCCTGCTGCCCGCGGCCCCCGACGGTCCCTGCGACTGGGAGCTGCTGACCAGGCTGTCCGGCCTGCTGCTGGCCTCGCTGAACGTCGACCGGGTGCTGGAGACGGTGGTCCGCCAGGCGTCGCTGCACCTCGCGGACGCCGCCGTGGTGGTCGCCCCCGGCTCCGGGCGGACCTTGCGCTTCGTGTCCTGCCTGCGCGAGGGCGACCCGCTCCCCGGCCAGGTGCGGGCCGACCCGGCCGAGGTCCCGGGCCTGGCCGAGGCGCTGCAGGGGTTCCCGCCGGTGCCCTCGCGGTGGATCGATCCGGCCGCCGCGCCGCAGTGGCTGGTGCCCGCCGGTTTCGGGCAGGTCGAATCGGTGCTGGTCACGCCGTTGCCCGGGCACGGCGTGTCGGCCGGGGCGCTGGTGCTGCTGCGCCGGGCCGGCCGCCGCCCGTTCGAGCCCGCGGAGGAGGTCTTCGCCCGGCTGTTCGCCGCGCGGGCCGGCGCGGCCGTCTCCGCGGCGGTCATGTACTCCGAGCAGGCAGCGGTCACCGACCTGCTGATGCGCGAGCTGCTGCCGCCGCGGCTGGCGCACCTGAACGGCGTGGACTTCGCCGGCGGCTACCGGGCCTCGGTCGACCGCGACCGGATCGGCGGCGACTTCTACGACGTCCACCCGTCGGCCGACCCGGGCGGCGAGACGCTCGCCCTGCTCGGCGACGTCAGCGGGAAGGGCCTGGAGGCCGCGGTGCTGACCGGGAAGGTGCGCAACACGCTGCACGCGCTGCTCCCGCTGGCCGACGACCACGAGCGGGTCCTGCAGCTGCTGAACCGGGCCCTGCTGACCTCCCACCACACCCGTTTCGCCAGCCTGGTGCTGGCCTCGGTGCGCCGCGAGCAGGAACGGGTCCGGGTCCGGCTGTCGGCCGCGGGGCACCCGGCGCCGATGGTGGTGCGCACGGACGGCCGGGTGACCGAGTCCACGACGCTGGGCAGCATCGTGGGCGTCCTGCCGGAGGTCACCACGCGCACCGACACCGTGCTGCTGGACCCCGGCGAGGCGTGCGTGCTGTACAGCGACGGCATCACCGAGGCCAAGGGCGGGCCGACCGGCCGGGAGCAGTTCGGCGACCACCGGCTGCGCCAGGCGCTGGGCGAGTGTGCGGGCATGCCCGCGGAGGCGATTGTGGAACGGGTGCTGATGCTCACCGCGCAGTGGATCAGGGACGGCCGGCACGACGACATGGCGGTGATGGTGATCGCCGCACCGCCGCGCGGCCACCTGGCCGTGATCGGCGCGCAGCGGGGCCTCGCCGCATGAGCGGCGAGGCACGGACCACGACCCTCGCGGCCCCCGGGCCCGCGGCGTCGACGGACGGACTCTGGGAGGCCGTCATCGGCGGCGACCAGGCCGCGGCGGCGGGCCTCGCGGTGGCCGCGCTGGAGTCGGGAGTGTCCCCCGAGGCGCTGCTGCTGGACGTGATCGGCCCGCTGCAGGCCCGGATCGGCCGGGAGTGGGCGGCGAACCGGCTGACGGTGATCCAGGAGCACGCGGCGACCGCCGTCAACGACCGGGTGGTGGCGCTGGTGGCCGGCCATCCGGCGTTCGCCGCGGCCGCCGAGCCGCGCCGGCCCGGCCGGATCGCGGTGGCCTGCGTGGACGGCGAGTGGCACGCGTTCCCGGCCCGGCTGCTGGCGGAGGTGCTGGTGCTGCGCGGCTGGCAGGTCGACTACCTCGGCGCGCAGTGCCCCACTCCGCACCTGATCGCGCACCTGCACCGCACCGCACCCGACGCGCTGGCGCTGTCCGCGTCGCTGGCCACCCGGCTGCCCGCCGCGCACGCGGCCGTCACGGCCGCGCAGGCCGCCGGCGTGCCGGTGATCGCCGGCGGGGCGGCGTTCGGGCCGGACGGCCGGTACGCCCGGCTGCTGGGCGCGGACGCCTGGGCCGCGGACGCCCGCGGGGCGGCCGAGCGGCTCGCCCGCGGCCTGCAGGTCCCGACCTCGCCGCACCAGCCGGTGGACGATCTGCCGCACCTCGCCGACCAGGAGTACACGCTGGTCGCCCGGAGCTCCCGCGAGCTGGTCGCCGCCCTGATGGCGGCCCTGGAGCGGGAGTTCGCCGCGGTGCGCGGCTACAGCGAGCTGCAGCGCGCGCACACCCTGGACGACCTTTCGCACATCGTCGAGTACCTGGTGGTCGCGCTCTACACGGGCGATCCGGAGCTGTTCACCGCGTTCCTGCACTGGACCGAGCAGGTGCTGCAGGCCCGGGGCGTGCCGACCGCGTTCCTCGCCTTCTCGCTGGGCGTGCTGCGCGCGGAGCTGCGCGATCTGCCGCGCAGCGGGTCGATCCTGGCGGCGGCGCTGCCCACCGGGGCGGCGCTCGTGGCACCGGGGACGCCGTCATGAACCTGCCCCGCCCGGCCGAGGAGGCGGCGCACCGCACCGTCACCGTGCGGGTCGACGGCGAGCTCGACCACGAGACCTGCGCGGACCTGCTGCGGGCGGTCGCCGAACAGCTGGCGGCCCGCCCGGGCGCACGGATGGTCCGGGTGGACTGCCGGGGCATGTCGCTGTGCGACTCGATGGGGCTGTCCGCCCTGCTGCAGCTGCGCCGCGACGCCGACGCCGCCGGGCGGCGCCTGGTGCTCGACCGCCGGCCCGCCCACCTGGACCGGCTGCTGCACCTCACCGGCACCGCGGCGTACCTGCTCGCCGACCCGGCCGGCTGAAGCCCGCCGCCGGTCCCGGGCGGCGCGCGCCGACCCGGCGTCAGATCGCGGGCCGGGCACGGGACTCCTTCGCCCGATCGGGGGTACACGCCGGGCGGCCCCGGACGAGGGGCGAGGCGAACACGATGACGGAGGAGATCATGGGTCTCGGTGGCTGCATCATCCTGCTGGCTTTCGGAGCGATCCTCGCGTTCGGCGTGGACTGGCACCTGGCGGGAGTCAATCTGACGGTGGTCGGCGTCGTGCTGATGGCGGCCGGCCTGATCGGGGTCGTGGTGTACGCGCGGGTGCTCGGCCGCCGGCGCTACCTCGGCCGGGCGGTCGACGAGGTCGTGGTGGAGGAGCACCACCGCGACCGGCTGTGACGGCCCCGCCCGGTCGGCGGGCCGGACCCAGCCGCTGCGCGCGGCCCGTCGCCAGAAGCGGCGGACCGCGCGCAGCACCAGCACGTTCATCAGGAGCTGCAGCAGCGAGCCCCGGGCCTCCGACCAGTCGCCGAAGGCCACCGACGTTCGGCGTGTCGATCATGCCGCCTGCCGCGGGCGGCCTCCGCGGGAGGGTCCGGGAACCGCCGGGCCCGGCGCCGGCGCCGGGGTGGGGCCGACGCCGAGGAAGACCTGACTCTGCGTCATTCCGTGGCCGGGGCGGCCTTGCGGCGCAGCGGGGCGAGCCGGGCCGTCAGCACGTAGGAGACCACCACGGCGACGATCACCAGCGGCATCAGGGCCAGCGCGTCGGAGGCCAGCAGGATGCTGGGGATCAGCACCGAGGTCAGCGGGAGGTCGAGCATGGCGACGCACATCGCGCCGATGCCCATGCCGACGCCGGCGATCATCGGCAGGCCGGGCAGGTGCGAGAGCGCCATGCCGCCGGCGGCGCCGAGGAACAGGCTGGGGAAGACCGGTCCGCCGCGGAAGCAGCTCAGCGACAGGCCGTAGGCCAGGCCCTTGAACAGGAGCAGCAGCACCAGGGCGCCGGCCGTCCAGCTGCCGGCGTCGCCGACCAGCCGCGGCAGGGCGGCCTGCCCGGAGAACAGCACCTGGTCCTGGCCGTGGCCGGTGGCCTCGCCGAAGGCGATGACGCAGCCGGCGACGGCGAGTCCGACCAGCGGGGTGGCCCACAGCCGGCGCGGCTCGACCAGTCCTTGCAGCAGCAGGGCCGCGCACCTGATGGCGGTGCCGAGCAGGGCGGCGCACACGCCGATCGCCACCGCCCACAGGAACTGCGTCCCGTCGGGGGTGGTGAAGGCGGGGATGTGACCGATCGTCAGGCTGAAGGTGCCGTAGCCGGTCCACGCGTCCAGGCCGACGAAGATCAGCGAGCCGATGCCGGCGGCCAGCAGGCCGGGCACCAGGATGACGCCGAGCAGGGCCCCGCCGATGCCCGCGGTCTCCATCAGCAGGAAGGCGCCGGACAGCGGCGAGCCGAGCAGGGCGGCGACCGCGGCGAAGCTTCCGGCGGCCGCGACCACCGCCACCGCCTGCGCCGGGGTGTCGCGGCGCACCAGGCGGACGGCGAGCACGCCGAGGCCGCTGCCGAGGGCGATCAGCGGGGCCTCCGGGCCGAGCACCGCGCCGAGGCCCAGGGTGGCGAACGCGGCCAGCACGATGCCGAACAGGTCCACCGGCCGGACCGGGCCGCCCTGCTTGAACCCTTCGGCGGGCCGGTGCCCGGAGCTGCCCGGCAGGTACCGGATGCTGGCGGCGACCAGCAGGCCGCTGACCGTCAGCGGCAGGACCGGCCACCAGACCGGCGCGCTCGCGAAGCCGAGGTCCTTCGGGAGGGTGGTGAAGGTGTACTGCTGGACCTCCGTCACGCCTTTCTGGAAGAAGTACGAGGCCGCGGCGACGGGGACGCCGATCAGCGCCCCGAACACCAGCAGGACCAGGTACTTCGGCGAGGCGAGGAGCGCCGCCGGGTCCGGCGGGGCGGGTTCGGGTGCGGTGTGGACGTCCGTGCCGGTCACAGGCGCACGCTACGCACGCGCCGCCCGGTCGCCGCGTCACCACACCGTGGTGGACCCGAACGGCCTAACGGGCCAGCAGGTACTCGTGCTCGGGGCGGCCGGTGTCGCCGTAGCGCAGCGACAGCCGCAGCCGGCGGTCGCGGGCCAGCTGCTTGAGGTAGCGCTGGGCGGTGGAGCGGGACAGGCCGGTGGCGTCGGCGACCTCCTGGGCGGACAGCGGCTGTCCGGCGCGGCGCAGCGCGCCGAGCACCAGGTCGGCGGTGGGGGCGCTGTGGCCCTTGGGCAGGGCGACGGCCGGGGAGGCGGCGGTGCGCAGGGCGGCGAACATCCGGTCGACCTCGTCCTGGGAGGTCTCCCTGGCGGCCGGTCCGGCGAGGGCGTGGCGCAGCTCGGCGTAGGCGGTGAGCTTGTCCCGCAGGCCGGCGAAGGTGAACGGCTTGACCAGGTACTGCAGGGCGCCGTGCTGCATGGCCTCGTGCACGGTGGACACGTCGCGGGCGGCGGTGACCATCATGACGTCGCAGCGGATGCCCGCTTCGCGCAGCCGGCGGACCAGGACGAGACCGGTCTCGTCGGGCAGGTGGTGGTCGAGCAGTACGAGGTCGACGGGGGTGCGCTCCAGGGCGGCGAGGGCCTGACCGGCGCTGTGCGCGGTGCCGGGGACCTTCGCCACGTAGGCGGCGTGCACGTCCGCCACCCGGAAGTCGTCGTCGACCACCAGGACGTCGATCATGCGGTCTCCAACGGGTGCAGGGCTTCGGGCAGTTCGACGGTGAAGCGGGCGCCGCCGAGCGGTCCGGCGCCGACCGCGAGCCGGCCGCCGGAGCGTTCGACCAGGCGGCGGACCATCGCCAGGCCGAGTCCGCGGGGGCGGTGGGCGGGGGCGTCCTTGCTGGTCCAGCCCTCCTCGAAGATCCGCTCGCGCAGTTCCGGCGGCACTCCGGGGCCGCTGTCGGCGACCTCGGCCAGCAGGGTCGCTCCGACCGGCCGCAGCCGGACCTCGACGGCGCCGCCGGGGGCGGCGTCCAGGGCGTTGTCGACCAGGTTGCCGACCACGGTGACCAGGGCGCGGGCGTCCACCGCGGCGTCGGGCAGGTGGCTGTCGGGGGTGACGGTCAGCCGGATGCCGCGTTCGGCGGCGACCGCGGCCTTGCCCGCCAGCAGGGCGGCCACGTGCGGGTCGCGGACCTGTTCGCCGATCCGGGCGGCGAGCGCGGCGTGCGAGCCGGACTGCTCGGAGATGAACGCGGCGGCCTGCTCGTGCCGGCCGAGTTCGAGCAAGCCGAGCAGGGTGTGCATCCGGTTGGCGTGCTCGTGGTCCTGTGCCCTGAGCGCCTCGGTCAGGCCCCGGGTGTGGTCCAACTCCCGCACCAGGGACTCCAGTTCGGTGCGGTCGCGGAGGGTGATGACGGCTCCGCCATCGGCCGGCGAGGTCCGGTTGACGACCAGCACCCGGTCGTCCCGGACGGCCGGCAGGTCGGCGCCGTCGATCCGGCCGGTCAGCACGTCGGCGAGCCGGCCGGGCGGCAGCACCTGGTCGACGGTCCGCCCGGCGCAGTCCGCGGGCAGCGCGAGCAGGCGCAGCGCCTCGTCGTTGGCCAGCCGGATCCGGCCGGCGGCGTCCAGCGCCACCATGCCCTCGCGGATGCCGTGCAGCATCGCCTCGCGTTCGATCAGGAGCGCGGCGATGTCGGCGACCGCGATGTTGTGGGTGCGGCGCTTGAGGCGGCGGGCGAGCACCAGCGTGGCGGCGAGGCCGGCGGCCAGCCCGGCGCCCGCGCAGAGCAGGATGCCGCCGGCCATCGACAGCAGCCGGCCGCGGATGGAGTCGTCGCTGAGGCCGACCGACACCTCGCCGACGATCCGGCCGTCGGCCAGGCGCAGCGGCACCTTGCCGCGGGCGGTGCGGCCGAGGGTGCCCTCCTGGATGGCGGTGACGCTCTCGCCGCGCAGCGCCGGCTCGGGGTCGGTGGAGACCCGCAGGCCGATCCGGGCCGGGTCGGTGTGCGAGAGCCGGATGCCCGCGGTGTCGGTGATCACCACGAACTCGGCGCCGGTGGAGCGCCGGACCCGTTCGGCGAGGCCCTGCGCGGTGCCGGAGTCGCGGGCGGCCGCGGCGTCGGCGACCTCCGGGTCGGTGGCGGTGACCTGGGCGATGGCCAGCGCCCGCTGCATGGCCTCCCGGTCGAGCTCCCGGCTGACCGGGGCCAGGAACAGCCCGGCGGTCACCGCGGTGACGCCGACGGTGACCACGGTCTGGGCGAGCAGCAGCTGGGCGAAGACCCGGCGGGGCCAGTGCGGTCGCAGCATCGCGGTCTCCTTCCAGCTCAACGGGGGTGGGATCGGGTTCGGGGGTGCAGGTCACCTTATGTTTCCGGCGTGTTTCTGTCAGCCCCGCCCCCGCTGTTGTAGCGGAAGCAGAATGAGCAGAACACCCCTCAACGCCGCAAAGCCGCGATTCGCCCGCAAGGCTCCCGCCGCGCCCCCGCCGCTCGTAGCGTCCCGGTCCACAGCACCGAGCCGGCGCAGAAGCCGGCCGAGGAGGTAGGTGGTTCACGTGAGCCCGCACCAGGCCGGGACCGTCCCGGCGATCGAGTTGACCGGGGCGACCAAACGCTTCCGGACGCCCTCCGGCGCCCTGCACACCGCCGTCCGGGAGCTCGACCTGACCGTCGCCCCGGGCGAGTTCGTCGCCGTCGTCGGCCCGACCGGCTGCGGCAAGTCCACCACGCTGACGCTGGTCAGCGGCCTGGAGGAGCCCACCGAGGGCGAAGTGCGGGTGTACGGCGAGCCGGTGGCCGGCATCAACGAGCACGTCGGCTTCGTCTTCCAGCAGGACGCGGTCTTCCCCTGGCGGACCGTGCTCTCCAACGTGATGGCCGGCCCCCGGTTCCGCGGCGTCCCGGCCGACCGGGCCCGGGAGAAGGCCCGCGACTGGCTGGCCCGGGTCGGCCTGTCGGCGTTCGAGGACCGCTACCCGCACCAGCTGTCCGGCGGCATGCGCAAGCGCGTGGCGCTCGCCCAGACCTTCGTCAACGACCCGCGGATCCTGCTGATGGACGAGCCGTTCTCCGCGCTCGACGTGCAGACCCGGGCGCTGATGTCGGACCAGCTGCTGGAGCTGTGGGCCGGCACCGGCTCCTCGGTGGTGTTCGTCACCCACGACCTGGACGAGGCGATCGCGCTCGCCGACCGGGTGGTGGTGATGACCGCCGGCCCCGCCACCGTCAAGGAGGTCTTCACCGTCGACCTGCCGCGCCCGCGCACCGTCGAGGCGGTCCGCCTGGAGCCGCGCTTCGTCGAGCTGTACCGCGAGATCTGGGCCTCGCTCGGCGAAGAGGTCCGCATCACCCGTGAGAGAGGAGCGGGTCGTGCCGCTTGAGACCGCCGCCCCCGTCGTCGCCACCACCACCCGCACCGAGGTGCGCGAACGGGCCGCCCGCAACCGCAGGTTCGGCGTGTACGGGGCCCGGGCCGCCGTCCTGGCCGGCTTCCTCGGCCTGTGGGAGATCGCCGCCCGGACCGAACTGATCGACCCGTTCAACTTCTCCCAGCCGTCGAGGATCTGGGCGCAGATCTGGCAGTGGATCACCCACGGCACCGCGCAGGGCTCGCTCGGCGAGCAGATCGGCTACACCCTGTACGAGGCGCTGACCGGCTGGGTGCTGGGCGTGGTCGGCGGCGTGCTGCTGGGCATCGCGCTCGGCCGGATCCGTTTCCTGGCCGACGTGTTCGGCCCGTACATCAAGGTGCTGAACGCGATCCCGCGGATCGTGCTGGCGCCGATCTTCCTGATCTGGTTCGGCCTCGGGCCGGCCTCCAAGGTCGCCTCCGCGGTGGTGCTGGTGTTCTTCCCGGTGTTCTTCAACGCCTTCCAGGGCGCCCGCGAGGTGGACCGCAACCTGGTCGCCAACGCCCGCATCCTCGGCGCCGACAACCGCCGGGTCACCCTGCAGGTGGTCATTCCCGCCGCGACCACCTGGATCTTCACCAGCCTGCACGTCTCCTTCGGCTTCGCCCTGATCGGCGCCATCGTCGGCGAGTACATCGGCGCCACCAAGGGCCTCGGCCTGATGGTCGCCGCCGCCCAGGGCACCTTCAACGCGGCCGGCGTGTACGCCGCGATGACCATCCTCGCGGTGGTCGCGCTGTTCACCGAGGGCCTGCTGACCTTCGCCGAGAAGCGCCTGTTCCGCTGGAAGCCGGCCGACGCCGGCGACGGCCGCTGACGCCCCCTCACCTCCCGCCCCTTCGGCCGGAGACGGCCTCCGCCACGCGTCCGCCGAACAGCTGCCGCTGTTCTCCTGCTGCCGCCGGCGGTCCGTATCGATCGACGCGCCGACCGCCCGTCCGACGGGCCGCGGCCACGCCGCAGGCCGAGGGCCGTTGACACTCCCTCACTTCCCCCACCCCCTTCGTTGAGAGGCTCCCCCACCATGCGCAGAACCGCTGCCGCCGCGCTCGCCGCCCTGCTCCTGCTGCCGCTGGCCGCCTGTGCCAACGACGCCGCGACCTCGCACAACGGCGCGGCCCCGGCCGGTCCGAAGGTCGACGGCCCGAAGGTCAAGATCATGGTCGGCGGCCTGGACAAGGTCATCTACATGCCGGCCATGCTGACCCAGCGCCTGGGCTACTTCGCCGAGGCCGGTGTCAACGTCGAGCTGCTGAGCGAGCCGGCCGGCGTGAACGCCACCACCGCGCTGCTGGCCGGTGACGTGCAGGGCGCCGTCGGCTTCTACGACCACACCATCGACCTGCAGGCCAAGGGCAAGAGCGTCGAGTCGGTGGTCCAGTTCTCGCAGGCTCCGGGCGAGGTCGAGGTGGTCTCCGCCAAGCAGGCCGGCGCGATCAGGTCCGGCGCGGACTTCAAGGGCCGCAAGCTGGGCGTGACCAGCCTCGGTTCCTCCACCGACTTCCTCACCAAGTACCTGGCCGTCAAGAACGGCGTGAGCGTCAGCGAGTTCAGCCCGATCGCGGTGGGCGCGGGCCAGACCTTCATCGCCGCGATGCAGCAGGGTTCGATCGACGCCGGCATGACCACCGACCCGACGGTGGCCACCCTGCTGTCCAAGCAGCTCGGCACGGTGCTGTACGACATGCGCACCCCGGAGGGCTCGAAGGCGGCGCTCGGCGGCCTGTACCCGTCGTCCTCGCTCTACATGAACACGGCGTGGGTGAACAGCAACCAGGACACCGTCCAGAAGCTGGCCAACGCCTTCGTGAAGACGCTGAAGTGGATGAACACCCACACGCCGGAGGAGATCGCCGCGCAGATGCCCGCCGACTACGCGCAGGGCGGGGCGGCCGAGTACGCGGCGGCGATCAAGGCGACCCTGCCGATGTTCACCACCGACGGGGTGATGCCCGCCGACGGACCGAAGACCGTGCTCTCGGTGCTGGCCGCCTTCCACCCGGACGTTCAGGGCAAGGAGTCGACCATCGACCTGTCGAAGACCTACACCACCGAGTTCGTCGCCAAGGCCGCCGGCTGACCCTCCTCGCAGCCGGTGACGGCCCCGCGCTCTCCTGGACAGCGAGCGCGGGGCCTTCGGACGTCCGGGTCAGCCGATGGTCCACCGCTGGAGGCTGGAGCCGGTGTCGGCCTGCTGGGTGACCAGGGCGCCGTCGGCGGCGGAGGCCGCGGTCAGCACCAGGCCGCTCTTCTGCGAGGCGACGGTGTAGCCGCCGGTTCCGGCGGTGACCGTCCAGCGCTGGTTGCTGCCGCCGGTGCAGGCCCACTGGATGATCTGTGCGCCGGCGGCGGTGGAGCCGCCGTTGACGTCCAGGCAGAGGTTCGACTCGCCGTTGACCAGCTGGTAGCTGCCGTCGGCCTGCTGGGTGAAGGTCCAGCGCTGGTTGGGTCCGCTGTTGGGCGTCCAGGTGACCATCTGGGTGCCCTGGGCGGTGGAGTGGCCGGGGTCGTCGAGCGCCTTGCCGGAGCCGGCCACCACCGAATGGACGCCGCTGAGCAGCGAGTTGACGGTCCAGCCGAAGGTGGTGGCGCCGGTGGCGGTGCCCGAGGAGGCGGTCACCGTGACGGTGGCGGCGCCGACGGCGGTCGGGGTGCCGGTGATCAGTCCGCCGCTGCTGATGGCCAGCCCGGCGGGCAGCCCGGTGGCGGTGAAGGTGAGCGCCTTGCCGGCCGAGTCGGTCGCGCCGATCTGCAGCGAGACGGCGGTGCCGACGGTGGTGGACTGGTTGCCGGGGCCGGTGACCGCGACGAGTTCCGGGGCCGCGCCGAGCGGCGTGAGGGTGAGGGTCTGCTCGGCGGCGGTGCGGGCGCCGCCGACCTGGTTCCCGGTGGTGTTGGTCCAACTGCGAGTGGGCACGGTCTCGGTGGGCCGGCTGCTGTCGGCGGACAGCGCCAGGTCCAGGCCGCTGTAGCGGTTGACCAGGTGGACGGTGCCGCCGGCCGGGAGGACGAACCACTGCTGTCCGACGCCGGGCCCGCTCTGCGCGGCGGCGGTCACCGTCGGCTTCGCGCCCCAGGCGCGCCCGGCCTTGGTGGTGGCGTCCACGCCCAGCAGTTGCCCGGTGGCGGAGTTGACGATCCGGTAGGAGCCGTCGCCGTTGGCGGCGAACGCCCAGGACTCCAGGGCGGAGCCGCCGGCGGCGGCCAGCGAGGTGGTGGCGGAGCTGCCGGAGACCTGGGCGAGGACGCGCCCGCCGCCGTTGCCGATCCGGTAGGTCTTGGAGACGTCGACCGGGGCGGCCGGCGCGGAGCTGCCGAGGGTGACGTTGACGTACTCGCCGGAGGACCCGTTCGAGCAGCCGAACGAGCAGTAGGTGCGGAAGGTCTTGCCGACGATCTGCGAACCGGTCCGGTTGGCGCCGTCGAGGAACCAGCGGTACCAGGACGCCGTGCGGTAGCTGCCGGTGTCGCCGGCCAGCCGCCACTTCTGCGTCGTCAGGTCGTCGGTGACGTAGTACTGCTGCGGGGCGTTGCCGCTCTGGTCGACGGCCTGCGGCTCGCCGACCCACAGGCCGAGGTAGGCGTTGTAGGTGACGTCCATGACGAACAGCGGCGAGGTCGGGGCCATCTGGCCGGCCGCGATCTGCTGGGCGGAGGTGCCGGCCGTGGTCGGCCGGTACTCGCCGGCGGCCGGGGTGTAGCCGGTGGTGTTCGCGGAGTCGACCGGGACCATGTTGGACTCGCGGCCGCCGGTGCCGGGCTCGCTCCAGGCGCCGTTGTACCACTTCTGCCAGCCGCCGGGCGCCATCTTGCCGGCGATCGGGGCGCGCGCGACGTGCTCGTAGAACGCCTTCCAGCCGCCGGACTTGTCGACCACCCGGGAGCCGTAGAACACGTAGAAGTACCCGGAGGCGGTGTCCACCAGCAGGCGCTGGTCGCCGTCGCCGTAGTAGTAGGTCTGGTTGGGGAAGGCCGCGGTGTCGCCGCGGGTGGTGCTGTAGGGCGAGGTGATCACGTGGTCCTTGATGGACCAGGTCCGGCCCTGGTCCTTGGAGACCGCGTAGTCGATGGCGTCGAAGTGCAGCCCGTCGCCGAACGGCTGCGGGGTGAACTCGTTGTGCACCAGGCCGTACCAGTCGCCGGTGTCGGGGTCGATCCAGACCCCGGACAGGTCGCAGTAGTTGCGCTGGGCGTACGACGAGCCGCTCGGCGCACTGCTGGAGGTCAGGCCGGTCGGACTGTTGTTGCAGCGCCAGGTGGTGTCGTTGTTGCGGTCGTTGGCGTTGGCGGGGTTGACGGCGTCGCTGAGCGCGGACGACCTGGTCGCGGTGTCGAAGTCGGTGCCGGTGTAGAAGTCCCAGACCCGGGGGTCGTTGGCGCCGTACAGCGCGGCGGACTGCTGGTAGTAGAAGGTGCCGTCCTTGTCGGTGTACGGCGCGGCGGGGGTGTCCGTCGGGTGGGAGAAGCCGACGGGTGCGCCGACCTGGACCGAGAAGGCGGCGGTCGCCTCGGCCGCGGCCGGGGCAGCGGCGGCCGGGGACGCGGTGGCGGGCGCCGGGAGGGCCAGGCCGACGAGGAGGGCGGTGGAGGCCGCGAGGAGCGCGGCGAGTGGCCTGCGGGGCGGAGAGAACACGAGGGCTCCAGGTGTGCTCGTGGGGGGATCGACCGGTCGGCGGGAGCTGAGCAGCGGGCGTGGCAGCACCCGGCACGCCCGAGCCGGATGCTCAGTTGTGCAGTATCCACGGTCCAATCGAGCACCTGTCAACATTCGGAACCAAAATCTTGCAAGATCGCACACCATTCACCGGACCCCGCCGACCGCGTTTGGGCCCCGCGGGGGTCCGGGCAGACGCGCGGCATGCGCATCGGAT
The DNA here is from genome assembly GCF_003610255.1 of Streptomyces sp. TLI_171. Taxonomy (GTDB): domain Bacteria; phylum Actinomycetota; class Actinomycetes; order Streptomycetales; family Streptomycetaceae; genus Kitasatospora. The sequence goes on from NZ_RAPS01000001.1 coordinate 696,548, forward strand.
ACACGTTGATGACGGAACAGCGCGGCCCGCGGGACCTGGTCGCGGACGCAATCGGCGCGGAGCGGGCGGGCTTCGACTTCGCGGTGATCTCCGACCACTACTTCCCGTGGCTGGACGAACAGGGCCATGCCCCGAACGCCTGGGCGGTGCTCGGCGCGGCCGCGCAGGCCACCTCGCGGCTGCCGCTGATGACCTACGTGACCTGCCCGACCTTCCGCTACCACCCGGTGGTGGTGGCACAGCAAGCCGCCACCGTGCAGTTGCTCTCCGGCGGCCGGTTCCGGCTCGGGCTGGGCAGTGGCGAGAACCTCAACGAGCACGTGGTGGGCCGGGGCTGGCCACCGGTGGCGGTCCGGCAGGAGATGCTGGCGGAGGCCGTGGAGATCATCCGCGCGCTGTTCGCGGGCGGGTACGTCACCCGGTCCGGCCGCCACTTCCAGGTGGCCGGCGCCAAGCTCTGGGACCTGCCCGACCCTCCCCCGCCGATCGGAGTGGCCGTCTCGGGGCCGGTCTCCTGCGCGCTGGCCGGGCGGCTCGCCGACCTGGCGATCGCGGTCGAGCCGGAGCGCGAGCTGCTGGCGGCGTTCGAGGCGGCGGGCGGTGCGGGCAAGCCGGCGGTCGGCCAGCTCCCGGTCTGCTTCGACCCCGACCGGGAGGCCGCCGTCGCCCGCGCCCACCAGCAGTTCCGCTGGTTCGGCGGCGGCTGGAAGGTCAACGCCGAACTCCCCGGCACCGCCGGCTTCGCCGCCGCCGGCCGGTTCGTCCGCCCCGAGGACGTGGCCGAGACCGTCCCGTGCGGCGACCGGGTGGACGACTTCGTGGCCGCCGTCCGCCCCTACCTGGACGCCGGGTTCGACGAGCTCGCGCTGATCCAGGTCGGCGGCGACAGCCAGCCCGCCTTCCTGCACTGGGCCGAGCAGCGCCTGCTGCCCGCCCTCCGCACCCTGTGACGGATGATCATCTCTTCGACCACGAAGGAGCCTTGGCCCCGCCCGGGTCACTGGGATGGCCCGCGCCGCTCGCGGCCCGGCGGGCGCCTTCGTACGGTCGTCGGGAGTCCGACCGCTGCGACAGAGGGAGCGAACCGATGGCGGATGTCGAAGTACCCGAGGTGGTGGGGCTGGGCGTGGTCGAGGCCCTGCAGGTCCTGATCGAGGCCGGCTACCAGACCGCGCACTTCTGGGCGTACTCCACCTTCGACGACCTGAACGTCACCGTCCGGCAGGAGCCGCGGGCCGGCGCCGCGGTCGCCCCGCCGGCGCTCGTCACCTGCTGGATCGGCGCCGGCCCGCCGGACGAGAAGGACCCGCACAAGCCGGCGATGCCGCTGCGGCGGTGAGTCCGGTGAGCCTGGTCGGAGCGGGCCGCCCGGAGCCCGGGAGCGGCGCGGAGCGGGCCTGCCCTAGCGCGTCCTGCACGCCCGGCGCCGCACTGCTCGGCGTGGCGACGCCGGCGGGCCGGCTGGCGTTCCTGCCCGTCCCGCTGGTGGTGGACCGGGACCTGGCCGAGCAGTTGCGGGGCCCGGGCCGCGCGGAGAGCCGCTACCGGTTCACCGGGCCGTGCGCGGAGGGCGGCTGTCCGCAGTGGACGGGCAGCGGCTGCGAGGTGATCGACCACGTCCTGGACGGTCCGGTCGACCGCCCGGCCGGGGCCGGCGACCCGCTTCCGGCCTGCGGGATCCGCGCCGACTGCCGGTGGTTCGCCCAGCGCGGAGCGGACGCCTGCCGGGCCTGCCCGACCCTGGTGGCGGACCTGGGCGGTTCGGTGATCACGCTCCGCGAGCCCCGGGCCTAGCGCTCGGCGCCCGTGGGCCCGGCCGCGATGGCGGCCTGCCGGGCGGCGGAGCAACGCCTCGGCCGGGTCCCGGCGGACGCCGGCGGCCGAGACCCACCGGCTGATCGACCGCCTGGTCGCCGCGGTGGTCCCGCAGCCGCCGGTCAGCCCGACTTCACGACCTTGAGCACCTTGCCGGTGGCGCCCGCGGTCACGTAGCCGCCGCCGTTGTAGTCGTCGCTCAGGTAGTACCGGATGGTGATCTCGTCGGCGAACCAGCCGTAGTCCACCAGCAGGTACCGCGACTTGGGGTTGGGGACGCCCAGCGCGGTCTTCGCCTTCTCCATCACGTCGGGGATCTGGTTCCAGTCGATCTTGCTGAGGTCGACCGGCTTCTGGCTGGTGATGGTGCCGCCGGGCTGGCTGGTGATCTTGCCGCCGCGGTAGCTGACGTCGTCGTAGTGCTTGGGGTTCTCCTTGGTCACCACGTCGGCGCCGGCGTACTCCGGGTAGATCCGCAGCTCGATGACCGTGCCGCTGCCGGTGGCCGAGCGGATCGCGTCCGCCAGCCCGCGGGCGCCGTCCGGCGTCAGCAGGTCCTTGTTGGCGGCGAGGGTCGGCACCGCCTTCGGGCTGCTCCCCACGGTGGCGCTCGCGGTGGCGCCGGCGGAGGCCGGGGCGGCGCCGCCGGTCGCGGAGTGGACGGTCTGCGGGGTGGAGCCGCTGCCGAGGGCCCGAGTGCCCGGGTCGAGCATCCCGTTCTGCAGCGACCACGCCAGCAGCCCGATCGCCGCCGTGCCGGCCACGGCGGCGGCGATCACCGCCCCGGTGCGCCGCCGGGCCGGCCGGGGACCGACGCCCGGCACCTGGTCGGTGGGGCCGGTGGGGTATGGGAGGGCGCCGTTCAGCTGGGTCGGCGCGTACGGGTGGCCGCCGCCGGGCGGAACCGGGGTCGGCGTCGGGGTCGCGGCGTACGGGAAGGCGTCGTTGGTCTGGGTCGGCGAGAACGGCGAGCCGCCGCCGAGGGTGCCGTCGATGCCCTGCTCGGCGGCGGCGAACAGCCGGTCGAGCCGGTCGGCGTCGGGCCGGGCGGCGGGGTCGCGGGCCAGCAGCGCGGTCAGTGTCGGGCCGAGCGGGCCGCAGCGCAGCGGCGGCGGGAGGGGCTCGTCCAGGACGGCGGCGAGGGTGGCGATGGTGCTGGCGCGGCGCAGCGGGTGGTGGCCCTCGACGGCGACGTACAGCATCATGCCGAGCGACCACAGGTCGGAGGCGGGGTTGCCCTCGTGGCCGCGGATCCGTTCGGGGGCGATGAACTCGGGCGAGCCGATCAGCGCGCCGGTCGCGGTCAGGCTGGGCGTCTCGCTGAGCGCGGCGATGCCGAAGTCGGTCAGCACGGGGGTGCCGTCGGCGCGGATCAGCACGTTGGCGGGCTTCACGTCGCGGTGCTGGATGCCGGCGGCGTGCGCCGCGCGCAGCGCGGAGAGCACGCCGCGGCCGATCCTGGCCGCCTCCTGCGGCGGGAGCGCGCCGCGCAGGATCCGGTCGTGCAGCGAGCCGCCGCTGACCAGCTCCATCACCAGCCAGGGGTGCGGGAGTTCGGCGTTGTCCACGATGTGGTGGATGATCACCACGTTGGGGTGCTGGAGCCGGGCCAGTGCCTGCGCCTCGCGCAGCACCCGCTCGCGCAGCTCGAACGCGGCGGCCGGGTCGGCGGCGAGCATCGCCGGGTCCGGCGGGCGGACCTCCTTGAGCGCCACCTCGCGCTGCAGCAGCGTGTCCCGGGCCCGCCAGACCAGCCCCATCCCGCCGCCGCCGAGCCGCGCCAGCAACTCGAACCGGCCGTCGATGAGTCGGCCGCCCGGCCCCCCGATAGTCATGGGCGTCATCGTAGGGGTTTCGGCGGACACCTCCCGACCGCGGGCGCGGGCACGCGGAGGCCGCCGCCCTGGAGCGGGCGGCGGCCTCCGCGGCGGTGCGGGGTCAGCTGCCGAGGATCCGCGCCTTCTGAGCGGCGAACTCGTCGTCGGTGAGGATCCCCTGCTCCTTGAGGGCCGCGAGCTGCTGCAGCTGCTCGACCTTCTGGTCCATGCTCGGGGCAGCGGGCGGCGGGGCGGCCGCGGGGGCGGGCTCGGCGTAGCCGGGCTGGGCGTAGCTCTGCTGGTTCTCCTGCTGGGCCCAGCGGCCGGCCTGGCGGCGGGAGACGCGGTTGGAGACGGCGGTGGCGGTGCCTGCGACGACGGCCGTGCGGGCGACGCCGCGGAGCAGTCCGGGCATGGTGGGCTACCTCGGTTTTCGTGGGTGGGGCGGGTCGGGTCGGGTCGGTCAGCCGGTGGCGCCGAGGTCGTCGATCGCGTCGAGCACCTCGACCAGGTCCTGCAGCGGGACGCGGCCGCCGGCGACCAGCCGGGCGTCGGCGCGGCGCAGGGCGGCGGCCAGCGGGGCGGCCCAGCGGTTCTCGTACAGCAGGACGGCGGCGGAGTCGCCGGGTTCGAGCAGCGCCCCGACCTCGTCGATGTCGGGGTCGCCGACCAGGCCGGAGGAGGCGCCCTCGAACACGGCCAGGTCGAGCTTGCCGTCGCCGTCGAGGTCGGCGAGTTCGACGGCGGCCACGGTGCCGTCGTCGCCCTTGCGGAGGAAGGTCAGGTCGAGGATCCGGATGATGCCGCGGTCGACCAGGTCGAGGAGCAGGGGCATGCCCTCACCGGTCAGCCTGCTTCCCGGGAACGCGATCACCAGGTAGTCGATCGGCCCCAGTTCGTCCGAGTCTTCGGGTGCGTTGCTCACGGCGGCTCCTGAGAACGGCGGCCGGCCGCGCAGGCCGACCGGGGGCGGGCCGCGGCGCCAGCCGCCGTCGGCCCGGATCCGTCCACGCTAACCCGGGGTGCCGGGGCCCGCCCGTCCGGCGGAATCCGGGGTGTCCGACCCCGGGGGCCGCGGCGGCGTCGACGGCCGGCCCCCCCGGGTCGGACGGCCCGGGCGGACAGGGGACTTTCGGTACTTATCCCAGATATACGCCGCCAGGCAGCCTGTGAAGTGGGGGCGATACGACCCTCTTCCCTGGGAAAATGAGGTGCACCTCGATGTCCGCCCTTGCCGTGTCCGAGCGGTCCGACGGAGCGGGCCGGTCCGCCCGGCGCCTGCCGGTCCCGCTGCTGCTGGTGGTGGCGGCGACGTTCTACGTCACCGTGCCGCTGATGCAGGGCGCCGCCACGCCGGTGGCGCGGGCGGCGTTCGAGCTGACCGACGGCCGGCTCACGGCGATGAAGGTGCTCGGCACGGCGGCGACCGCGGTGACCCTGTTCGCGGCAGGCCGGGCCACCGACGTGTACGGGGCGCGGCCGGTGCTGCGGGTCGCGTTGGGGGTGTTCGCGGCCGGGCTGGCCGCGCAGGCACTGGCGTTCTCCGCCTGGTGGTACCTGCTGGGCCTGGCGGCGGTGACGGTCGGGGTGGCGGCGGTGTTCGTGGTCTGCCTGTCCTCGGTGGCGGCGCTGACCACGCCGGGCCGGATGACCCGCGCGCTCGGCGGGTGGCTGGCGGCGATGGCGCTGGCGTTCTTCGCGGGCGCGAACCTGGTGCCGCACACCCCGTCCGCGACGGCGCTGCGGGCGACGGCCGCGCTGGCCGCCGTGGTGGTGCTGGCGCTGCTGCCGCTGGCCGGGCGGCTGCCCGCGGCCGCGGCGGCCGCACAACCGGTGCGCCTGGACCGGCTGTTCCTGGCCGGCGGGGCGGGGGTGGCCTCGGCGGCGGTCTCGGCGCTGCTGGTCGCGCCGGTGTGGGGGTGGGCGGACCCGCGGACGGTGGCGCTGCTGGCGGCCGGGGCGGTCGGGCTGGCACTGACCCTGCACCGGTACCGCTCGGCCGGGTCCGGGTCCCGGTCCGCGATGGTCTCGCTGCCCCTCCGGGTCTCCTCGATGGCGCTGGCGACCGGGCTGGCGGTCGGCTTCACCCAGGTCGCGCTGACGCTGGCGGTCCCGGTGCTGGCCGCCCGCCCGGGGCAGGGGCCGGTGTTCGTCGCGCTGGTGCTGTCCGCGTTCGGGCTGGGCGGGTTCGTCGGGGCACTGCTGGTGCGCCAGCGCCGGATCGCGCCGCTGACGGGCTGTTCGCTCGGGCTGCCGCTGGCCGCGCTCGGCCTGGTGCTGTTCCAGGTGCTGCCCGGGGCCCCGGTCGCGGCGCTGGCGCTCGGCTGCGCCGCCTCCGCGCTGACCGGGCTCGGGGTGATGCTGGCCCAGGTGCCGCAGATGTCGATGTTCCTGGCGGCGCTGCCGCGGGCCCGGCTGGGCGCGTCGGCGGCCTTCCACCCGGTGTCGATCCTGATCGGGACGGCCGCCGCGCAGGCGCTGCCCGCCACCTCGGCGGTCAGCACCGGCGCCGGGCCCGCGGACGCCCGCGAACTGCTGTGGGTGGCGACCGCGGTGGTCGGCGCGGCGGCGCTGGTCGCCGGGCTGCCGGTGGTGGCGCTGGGGGTGGCGGTCGCGGCGGGCGGCGAGTACCTGCTGATGGTCGCGGTCGCCGGGCGGGGGGACGCGCACCGGCCGGGCACGATCGTCGCCGCGCTGGCGGTGGGCGCGGTCAGCGGCCTGGTGCTGTGGACCCGCCGCCAGCAGGCGGAGCGGCTGGCCCGCAGCCGGGCCAGTGCGGCGGCGCTGCAGCGGGCGGTGCTGCACCCGGTGCCGGAGCAGGTGGGGGCGCTGCGGCTGGCCGCCCGGTACCGGCCGGCGGACGTCGGCTGTGCGGTCGGCGGCGACTTCCTGGAGGCGGTGCACACCCCGTACGGCACCCGGATCCTGCTCGGCGACGTGCGCGGCAAGGGCCTGGAGGCGGTGCGGACCGTCACCGACCTGCTGGGATGCTTCCGCTCGCAGGCGCATGAGACCGCCGATCTCGCCGAACTGGCGGCCCGGCTGGACCGGCAGGCCGCCCGGACGGCGCAGGCGCGCGGCGACGAGGAGCTGTTCGCCACCGCGCTGCTGCTCCAGCACGCCCCGGACGAGGACGCGGTGGAGGTGGTCAACTGCGGCCACCTGGCGCCGCTGCAGCTCGGCCGGGCGGCGCCCGTGACCGCCCAGGTGCCCGCCCGACTGCCGCTCGGCTACGGCGCGTTCGGCACCGGCGAGCTGACGCCCGTCCGGCTGCCGCTGGAGCCCGGCGGGGCGCTGCTGCTGCACACCGACGGCCTGACCGAGGCCCGCAACGGCACCGGCGAGTTCTACCCGCTGCTGGAGCGGCTCACCACCCGGCGGCTCGACGGCCCCGAGGAGCTGGTCGGGTTCCTGGAGCGCGACGTGGTCGACTGGGCGGACCGCCTCAGCGACGACATGGCGCTGATCGCCCTCACCGCCGCGGAAATTGATTGCATGTCAGTTTCGTTTCACCAAAGCCGAGTTGACTGAACCGCGTGCTGTCGACGGTTCGTGACGGGCGCTCGGGGGGCGCGCCGCCGCCGGCGCCGGGCGGTGTTCGGCCGCCGCGGCCGGGGCGGTGCGCCGCCCGCGCCGACGGTGCGCCGGTCGGATATCGGACAGCGGTTCCCCGGGCGGGGGCTCGGCCGGGCGGCCGTGCGCTCCGCTTTTCGGCCGATCCGCGGCCCGTCGGGCGCCGCCCGCGCGGCCGACCCCTGGGCGCCGCTCCCCCGCTGGCGGGCGCGTTCCGGGCGCCGCCCCGCAGTCCCGTCCGGCGACCGCGCGCACACGTGCCGCGATCACCGCAGTTCAGCACCGCCGGTCCCGGACCCGGGCGCCGTGCGACCCCGGGATCCGGCCATCCGCCCCGCAACCCCTGGCGAGGCGCGGGCCGCCGGCTCCAGACTCTCGGTGGGCGGCTGACCCCGGCCCGGGCTCCGCTGCCCGGCCGGCTCCGGCGCCCCCTGCCCCGGCCGGCGTCCGGACGTCCGCTGTCCCGCCCCGGCCCGCGCATCCCTCCCCCACGCGTTCCGCTCCGCCCCGTGCCCGGGGCCGGAGTCGCCGTTCCTCCGTCCGCCACCTGTCGTGGAGCGTTCCCATGGACATGCGCTACGAGGCGTATTCGTATGCAGATCCGGTCTTCTACGACTCGCCGGTCGCCTGGGCCGCCCGGGACGAGTTCCCGGAGCTCGCCGAGCCCGTGCCGGCCGGCTGGACCCGCAGCCTGCAGGAGGTGTGGGCGGGCTTCCGGCCGGACGGCCCGACGCTGCCCGACCAGGGATGGAAGATCCACGTGTCGGCCCGGCTGGACACCGCGCAGCGCGTCCTCGACACGGTGCGCCCGTACTGCTTCGAGCACCGGGTGGCATACAAGTTCCTGCGCGGCCCCGCGCTGGTGCAGACCCAGAACGCCAAGTACGCCTCGCGCGGCTCCAGCGGCAAGTTCATGACCCTGTACCCGGTCGGCGACGCGCAGTTGGAGCGATGTCTCGACGACCTGGACGCCGCGCTGGACGGTGCGCCGGGGCCGTACGTCCTCAGTGACCTGCGGTGGCGGCGCGGACCGCTGTACCTGCGCTACGGCGCGTTCACCGAGCAGTTCTGCCGCGACGAGCAGGGCGAGCTGGTGCTGGCGTTCCGCGAGCCGTCCGGCCGGCTGCGGCCCGATGTGCGGCGGGCGGTGTTCGAACTGCCGGACTGGGCGCCGGTTCCGGCCGTGCTGGCGGACGCGGTCGCCGGGGCCGGCCGCAGCAGCGTCGACGACTTCCCGTACACCGTGGAGCGCGCGCTGCACTTCTCCAACGCCGGGGGGATCTACCTGGCCCGGCCGGCCGGCGGCGGGGAGCAGGTGGTCCTGAAGGAGGCCCGGCCGCACGCGGGGCTCGACCAGCGCGGCGAGGACGCCACCACCCGGCTGGTGCGCGAGCAGCGGGTGCTGGAGGCGCTGTCCGGGCTGGACTGCGTGCCCCGGGTGCTGGGCGACCTGACGGCCTGGGAGCACCGGTTCCTGGTGCAGGAGTACGTCGAGGGCGAGGGCCTGCACCGCTGGTTCGGGCGGCGCTACCCGCTGGTCCGGCCGGACGCCGACCGGGCCGCGGTGACGGCCTACCGCGAGGAGGCCCTCGCCGTCCTCGCCGAGGTGGAGAGGGGCCTGCGGGCGATCCACGCGCGCGGCATCGTGTTCGGCGACCTCCACCCGCGCAACCTGATCGTCCGCCCGGACGGCTCGGTGGCCTTCGTCGACTTCGAACTCGCCTCCCCCGCCGCCGCGTTCGTGCGCCCCGCGCTGGGCGCGGCGGGGTTCGCCGCGCCGGCCGGACTGACCGGCTTCGCGGTCGACGAGCACGCCCTGGCGGCGCTGCGGTTGTGGGCGTTCCTGCCGCTGCTGCCGCTCACCGCGCTGCACCCGGCGAAGGACGCCGCGCTGCGGCGGGCCGCCCGGGCGCGGTTCGCCCTGACGACGGCTCAACTGCCGGACCCGGTCCCGGCCGTACCGGCGGCCGCCCGCCCCGTTCCCCGGCCCGAGGCCGAACTGGCGGCCGTGGAGGACCTGTTCGACGGGTCCCCGGCGAGCTGGCCGCGGCTGCGGGACGGCCTGGTCGGGGCGGTCACCGGCGCCGCCACGCCGGAGCGGCCCGACCGGCTGTTCCCCGGCGACCCGGCCCAGTTCACCCATGACGGCCTCGGCCTGGCCTACGGTGCGGCCGGCGTCCTGTGGGCCCTGCACACGGTGGGCGCGGAGCCGGACCCGGCGCACCTGGACTGGCTGGTCGAGGCGGTCCGGCGACAGCCCTGCCGGCCCGGCCTGTTCGTCGGGGCGCACGGCACCGCCTGGGTCCTCGACCTGCTGGGGCGCCGGGAGGCGGCGCTGGAGCTGATGGACCGGCTCGGCAAGGACGACCCGGAGGGCTACGGCACCGGCCTGTCCTCGGGCCTGGCGGGCATCGGACTGGCCCAGCTGTACTTCGCCCGGGCCACCGGCGACCGGGCGCTGCTCGCCGCGGCGGCCGACAGCGCCGACCGGGCGGTGGCCGCACTCCGCCAGGACCCGCCGAGCGGGCCCGGGGCCAGGGTCGGGCTGCTGCACGGGCCGACCGGCACCGCCCTGCTGCTGCTGCGCATGTTCGGCCTCCGGCCCGACCCGGCGCTGCTCGACCTGGCCCGGGCCGCGCTGGACCAGGACCTCGCACGCTGCATCGTCGCCGAGGACGGCACCCTGCAGGTCGACGACGGCAGCCGGGTCCTGCCCTACCTGGAGACCGGCAGCGCCGGGATCGGCGCCGTCGCCGACGCCCTGCTGCGGCACCGGCCCGATCCGGAGCTGGCCGACCGGCTGGCGCTGATCCGGGCCGCGGCGGAGCCCGAGTTCATCGTGCAGCCCGGCCTGTTCAACGGCCGGGCCGGGCTGATCGCCCTGCTGGCCGCCGGCGGCGACCGCCCGGACCCGCGCACCGCGGACCTGATCCGCCGCCACGTCCGGCGGCTGGCCTGGCACGTGCTGCCGCGTCAGGACCGCCCGGTGTTCCCCGGCGAGCAGCTGCTGCGCCTGTCGATGGACCTCGCCACCGGCACCGCCGGAGTGCTGACCGCCCTCGCCGCGGTCCACGACGGCACCCCGCCGATGCCGTGGTGGCCCGCCGGCCCCGCCTGACCGGCCGCCGTCCGGCTCCCTCCCGCCCCGACCCGCCGTGCGCACCGTCCGCACGCCCCGGGGCCGACCCCGCCCGCGGCCGGGACCCTGCCGCCCACCGACTCCGGCGACCGCCGGGGAGACAACCGCACCACCGTGAGAGGAAGGAGACAGCCATGGCGATCCTGGACCTGCAGGCGCTGGAGACCCCGGAGGAGACCACCGAGTACCGCTCGGTCCTCAGCTCCCTGAGCGCGGTCAACTGCACCAACAGCACCGTGAGCACCCTGCTCTGCCTCTGAGCAGAACGGCCGGCCGTGCGGTTCGCCGCACGGCCGGCACCTGCCGTCCGCCCACCCCGCGGCACCCCCGGGAGCGCCCGTGCCCGCCGACCGTCCCGCTGCCGGCCCCGTGACCACCGCCGCGCTGCGACCCGTCCTCGCCCTGGGCCGGCGCTGGACCGCCGCGCTCGCCTGCGCCGCCGCGCTCAGCACCGGCTGCGCGCTGCTGCTGCCGACCGTCCTCGCCCGCGCCGTCGACCGGGCCACCGCCGGGGCGGGGCCCCGCACCGCGCTGCCCCTGGTGGCGCTGGTCCTGCTGTTCGCGGCCGCCGAGGCGGCGAGCCAGTACGCCGCGCCGCGCGGCGCGGCCGCCGTGACGGCCGGGCTGCGCCGGGCCGTGGTCCGGCGGGCCGTCGCGGATCCGCCCGGCGCCCCCGGCCTGCCGGAGCGGGGCGACCTGGCGGCCCGGCTGACCGGCAGCGCCCCGCAGGCCGCCCTGGCCGGCGCCGCCGTCGTCCACACGGCGGGCCAGCTGGTGACGGCCGCGGGCGCGGTCGTCGGCCTCTTCCTGCTGGCGCCGCGGCCCGCGTGCGCCTTCCTGCTGGCCGCGCCCGCCGGCTGGCTGCTGATCCGGCGTCAGGTCATGCGGACCGCCGGGCACGGCGAGGCCTACCAGGCGGCCCAGGCCGCGATCGCCACCGCCCTGGTGGAGGCCCTGCGGGGCAGCCGCAGCATTGCCGCCGCCGGGGCGGTCCGGGCCGAACTGGCCCGGGTCCTCGAACCGCTGCCCGAGGTGTCCCGGCACGGGCACGGCCTGTGGCGCAGCCAGCGGGCGACCGCCTGGCGGGTCGGCCTGCTGGTGCCCGTGACGCAGGTGGCGGTGCTGCTGGCGGCGGGCGCCGACCTCGCGGCGGCCCGGCTGAGCCCGGGCGGGCTGGCCGCGGTCACGGCGTACGCCACGCTCGGCCTGGGCGGCTTCGGCGCCGCCCAGAGCCTGCTGGACCTGGCCCGGGCGCGGGCGGGCGCGGCGCGGGTCGCGGGGGCCGCCGCGCCCGCGCCGCCCGGCCTCGCGCGGGTGCCGCTGCCGGCCGGCGGCGGCCGGCTGGAGTTCCGCGCCGTCCGCTCCCCGGCCGGCGGGCGGCCGCGGCTGGCGGGCGTCGACCTGGTGGTGCCGGCGGGCCGCTGGACCGCGGTGGTCGGCGCCGACGACGCCTCGACCTCCGCCCTGGCGACGCTGGCCGCCGGGCTGGCCCGCCCCGCGGCCGGCGAGGTCCGGCTCGACGGCGTCGACCTGGCCGCCGTCCGCCCGGAGGAGCTGCGTGCGGCGGTCGCGGTGGCGTTCACCGACCCGGTGCTGTTCGGCGCCACCGTCGCGGACGCGCTGACGCTGGGTCAGGACACGGTGCCGGAGGCCGGGTACACGGCTGCGGCCCGGGCCGCCGGCGCCGACCTGTTCGTGCGCCGCCTGCCGGCCGGGTACCGGACCGCGGTGGCGGACGCCCCGATGTCCGGGGGCGAGCGCCAACGGCTGGGCCTGGCCCGGGCGCTGTGCCGGGACTTCCGGCTGCTGGTGCTGGACGACGCCACCTCCGCCCTCGACCGGGCCGCCGAGGAGTCGCTGGCCGACGCGCTGCGGGAGGCCACGGCCGGCCGCACCGTGCTGTGCGCGACCCGGAGCCCGGTGCTGGCGGGCCGGGCCGACGCGGTGGCCTGGCTGGTCGACGGTCGGGTCCGTGCGGTGGCGCCGCACGCCGTGCTGTGTCGCGAGCCCGGCTACCGGGCGCTGTTCGCCACGGCCCCGGCCGTGCGGGGCGCGCAGTGATCGGGCGCGGGCCGGGCCCGGCCCTGCTGCGCGCCGCGCTGCGCGGCAGCGGCCGTCCGCTGGCCGCGCTCGGCGGGTGGACGGTGCTGTCGGCGGCGCCCGCCGCGGTCTCCGGCAAGGCCCTCGCGCTGGCCGTCGACCGCGGATTCCTGGCCCACCGGGCGCCCGCGGCGTGGCTGTGGCTCGGCGTGTTCGCGGCCGGCGCCGTCCTGTCGGCGTGGGCGACCCGTCGCGCGTACCGGCCGCTGGCCCGGATCGTCGAGCCGGCCCGGGACCGGCTGGTCACGGCGGCGGCGGCCGGGCTGCTGCGCGGCGGGCCGGGGCCGCGCGGCCGGGGCGACGGCGCGGCGGTCGCGGTGGCGCAGGTGACCCGGCAGGTGGAGGCGGTGCGCGACAGCCTGGCCGGCCAGCTGCTGCTGGTGTCGCACGTCGCGCTGACCGTGCTGGCCGTGGTGGCCGGCACGGCCGCGCTGGCCCCGGCCGCCGTCGTCCCGGTGCTGGGTCCGCTGCTGGTCGCGGTCGCGGCGTTCGGTGCGCTCACGCCGCGGACGGCCGCCGCCCAGCGGGCGCTGTTCGCGACCGAGGAGGCGGTGGCGGCGTCGGCGCTGCGCGCCACCGGGGCGTTGCGCGACCTGGTCGCGTGCGGCGCGCAGCAGCGCGCGGCGGCGGAGGTGCTGGCCGACGTGGCCGCGAACGAGGCGGCCGGGCGGGCGCTGGCCCGGCTGGCGGTGCTGCGGCACCTGCTGGTGGCGCTGGGGGTGCACGGCCCGCTCGCGGCGCTGGTGCTGTCCGCCCCGGTGCTGCTGCGGCACGGGACCACCACCGGGGAACTGCTCGGCGCGCTCGCCTACCTGCTGGGCACCCTGGAGCCGGCGCTCCGGCTGCTGGTGCAGGGCGTCGGCCCGTCCTGGCTGCGGATGTCGGTGGCGGCGGAGCGGCTGGCCGCGACCGCGGAGCGGGACGCCCCGCCGTCGGTGCCCCGGCCGGGGGCGCGGTCGCGGGCGTCGGGGGCCGCGCTGGAGCTGCGCGGGGTGGGCTTCCGGTACGGCCGTTCGCCGGCGCCGGTGCTGCGGGACCTGGACCTGGTGGTCGCCGACGGGGAGACGCTCGCCGTCGTGGGTCCCTCGGGCGTGGGGAAGTCGACGTTCGCCGACATCGCGGCGGGTCTGCTCGCGCCGGACCGCGGACGGGTGCTGATCGCCGGCGCGCCGGCCGACCGGCTGCCGGCCGCCGAGCTGGCCCGGCTGCGGGTCCTGCTGCCGCAGGACCCGTACGTGTTCGCCGGCACGCTGGGCGAGAACCTGCGGTGGCCCGCCGCGCACCGGTCGGCGCGGGAGGTGGAGGCCGCGCTGCGGGCGCTCGGCTCGCAGGCCCTGACGGACCGTCACGGGGGTCTGGCCGCCGCGGTGTCCGCCGCGGTGCTCTCCCCGGGCGAGCAGCAGCTGGTGGCGCTGGTGCGCGCCTACCTGAGTCCGGCGCGGCTGGTGATCCTGGACGAGGCCACCGCGCACCTGGACGCCGCCGCGGAGCTGCGGGTGCTGGAGGCGTTCCGCCGCCGTCCCGGGGCGGTGGTTGCGGTCACCCACCGGGCCGCGCTGGCCGCGCGCGCCGACCGGGTGCTGGAGCTCGGGGACGGCGGCTGGCGGCTGGCGGGGCCCCCGGCGCCGCCGGCCCGCGCGGTCGGCGGCGCGGGCCCCGGCGGGTCGCAGCGGTGACGGTCAGCCGTTCGGGCGGATCATCAGGTCGCTGAGCGTCCCGTCGTGCGGATGGTCCAGCACCGTGGCGACCGCCGCTGCGACCGAGCGCGGCGACAGGTACGCGGCCGCGTCGTACGCCATGCCGAACCGCTCGTGCAGCCGCCGCTGCATCGGGGTGTCGACCTCGCCGGGGAAGACGGTGGTGACCCGCACCCGGTGGACGTGCTCCTCCGCGCGGAGGGACTCCGCGAGCGCCTTCAGCGCGAACTTGGACGCCGCGTAGGCGGCGAGGCCGGGCGGGGCGTGCAGGCCGGCGCCGGAGTTCAGGAACACCACGTGGCCGCGGGCGGTCCGCACCGCGGGCAGCAGCAGCCGGGTCAGTTCGGCGGGCGCGAGCAGGTTGACGGCGAGGGTCTCCGCCCACTGCGCGGCGGCGCTGTCGGCGACCGGTCCGTAGTCCGCCACCCCGGCCACGTGCAGCAGCGAGTCGATCCGCTCGGGGAGCGCCGCGGCCGCCAGCGCGCCGGCCAGCGCGGCCGGTTCGGCCAGGTCGGCGGCGACGGTCCGGCTGCCGGGGAAGCGCTCCCGCAGCCGGGCCGCGGCGCTCTCGTCCCGGGCCAGCAGCCAGAGCTGTTCGCCCCGCCCGCAGAGCAGTTCGGCGACCGCCGCGCCGATGCCGGAGCCCGCGCCGGTGAGGAAGTGCGTTCCCATGTCCCGGTGATACCCGGACGGGTGCCGGCGGAACGCCGACTACCGGTCAACTCCGGCCCGGCGCGGCCGGATCGACGCACCGTCGGACGCGCCCGGGCGGGTCGGCCGTTCAGGCGGTCGGCGCCGGGCCGGTGGTGGAGCGGATCACCAGCTCGGGGTCGAACAGCAGCTCGCCGGTCGGGGTGTCCCGGCCGGCGACCAGCGCCAGCACGCTGCGGCCGACCTCCAGGGCCAGCCGGTCGGCGGGCTGGCGGACGGTGGTCAGCGGCGGATCGGTGAACTCGGTGATCATCGAGCCGTCGTAGCCGACCACCGAGACGTCGCCGGGCACCGAGCGGCCCAGCCGGCGCGCCCCGCGGACCACGCCGAGCGCCAGGAAGTCGCTGGCCGCCACGATCGCGGTCGCGCCGCGGTCGAGCAGCACGCCGGCCGCGGCCTGGCCGCCCTCCACGGTGTAGGACTGACGGACCACCAGGTGCCCGGGGTCGGCGGCGCCGCGCCGGGCGGTGGAGTCCAGGAAGCCCTGCACCCGCCGGTCGGCGGGCCGGTTGCCGGCCGGGCCGGAGACCATGCCGATGGCGCGGTGGCCGAGCCGGTGCAGGTGGTCGACGGCGAGTTCGGCGGCCAGCCGGTCGTCGGTGGAGAACACCGGGACGGGCACGCCGTCCGCGAACTCGCCGTTGACGCCGACGTACGGGATGCGGCGCGAGCGCAGCAGTTCGTAGATCTCGGTGTCCACGCCCTCGACGGTGTTGGAGGCGGACAGGAACACCACCGCGGCGATGCCCTTGTCGATGATCGCCGAGATGTACTCGCGCTCCTGCACGCCGCCCGCGAAGGACGGGCACAGCACGGTCTTCAGGCCGTGCGGGGCGAGCGCCGACTCGATCCGCTCCGCGACGTCGGCGAAGAACGGGTTGGAGACGTGCTCGGTGATCACGGCCACCAACTGGCCCTCCACGGCCCGCTCGTAGCCGAGGTCGGCCATGGCGCGCTCGACCGCGTCCCGGGTCTTCTTCGCCACGCCCTGCCGACGGTTGATCACCCGGCTGACGGTCGCCTCGCTCACGCCCGCGTGCGCGGCGATCTCGACGATGCCGATCTTCATGTCCTCACCTTCACCGGACGATCCGCCGGGCCGCCTGCTCGCCGCCCCGGATCCGGGCCAGCCCCGTGCGGGGCACCGGCACGCTGTGCAGGCCCGGCGTCAGCACGGTCCGGATTCGGTCGATCATACGGCCGTCGGGGGCGTGCACCGCCATCTCCGTCGGGGCCGGTCCGCCCCGGACGTCCATCACCACCCGGTCCGCGGCACTCCCGTTGACCAGCACCGTCTCGGTGAACTCCCCGGGGGTGTACGGCACGGCCAGCTCGCCGTGCACGTCCACCACCCGCACCCCGTCGGCGACCGACTCCACCAGCGGGTACAGCTCGTCGGGGCGGCCCGGTTCGACGACGCCGTCCAGCAGTTGGGGTCGCAGCGCGCGCCACTGGGCGAGCCAGAAGCGCAGCGCGTCGAGGTGCTCGGCGGGCAGCGCGTCCAGGCGGACGGAGACCTGCGGGACGGCGTGCAGGGTGCTGATCAGGTTGCGCGCGGCGGTCTCCACGGGCGCGTCCGCGGCCCAGAGCAGCGGGTCGCTGTGCACGGCGCCGCCGGCGGCGAGCAGCGCGGTGTCCAGGGTGCGGACCCGGTTGGCGGTGGTGTCGGCGGGGCAGTCGAAGGAGCGCAGCAGGTTGCCGAACTCGGCCATGGCGGGGCCGACGTAGGGCTGCCGCAGTTCGAGCAGCAGCTCGGGCCGGACGGCCTCCAGCGCGGTGCGCAGCTCGGTGAGCAACCGGACCAGGGCGGGGCCGAGTTCGGCGCCGCCGTCCTCGGCGTACACCATCGCCTCGTCGAGGAAGTCGAGCTTCAGGCCGTCGAAGCCGTGCTCGCGGACCAGGCGGACGCAGGTGTCGACGACGTGGGCGCGGACCTCGGGCCGGCGCGGGTCGAGGACGTGCGCGCCGGGGACGCCGGCGGGGCGGGTGGCGTACGGGGCCCATGCGGCGTGGCAGTCGGCCTGCGGGCCGAGCAGCAGCGGGGCGATCCAGGCGAGGTAGCGCAGGCCGGTGCCGCGGACGGCCGCGACGTGCGCGGTGAGGTCGGGGAACTTGTCCCGGTCGGGGAGCCAGTCGCCGACGCCCGCGTAGCCGCGGCCGTGGGCGTGGCGCTGCCAGCCGTCGTCCAGGATCGCGGCGCCGAAGCCCAGTTCGGCGGCGAGCCGGGTCTGCCGCTCCACCTCGGCGGCGGTGACCTGCTGGTTGTAGGCGTACCAGGTGCACCAGAGCGGCAGCCGGGCGGCCTCGGGGACGGGCATCGCCGCGGTGCGGGCCCGGTACCAGGCGCGCAGCGGGCGCAGCGCGGCGGCGACGCCGGGCGCGCGCGGGGCGAACAGGACGCGGTGCGGCCGCTCGGAGGGCGCCAGGTGGAGGTGGACGACGTACCGGTCGGTCTCCTCGGAGACGCCGTAGCGCAGGGCCGCCTCGGGGACGGGGTCGGCGGCGGCGAAGGCGAGCAGGGTGGCGCCGGTGGAGTCGTAGAGGCAGCCGGCGGCCAGGCCCTTGACCAGACCGACCCGGGCCCGGCCCTCCCAGTCGGCGACGGGGGTGCGGCGCCAGTCCGCGCCGGGGTGCCAGTAGCCGGCGGTGTCGCCGAGCGGGAGGGCGAGGCGGATCTCCACCGCCGCCCCGGGGGCGTGCACCTGGAGGACCGTCAGGCCGGGGTCGTCCTCGGTGGTGTGCCAGGGGGTGTCGGCGCCGTCGGCGAGGACGGCGGCCTCGACGGTGTCGAGCAGCGGCGCGTAGCGGGCCCGGCCGAGTTCGGCGGTGGTCACGGCCTCGGGGGCCTGGGTGGTCACAGTGGTTACTCCTTGACGGCGCCGGCCAGCAGGCCGGAGACGAAGTGGCGCTGCAGGGTGAGGAAGACGGCCGCGACGGGGAGCGCGGCGATGGCGGTGCCGGCCAGGATCGCGCCGTAGTCGGTGTCGGTGACGCCCTTGAGCGAGGCGAGCGCGACGGGGATGGTGAGCGAGTCGCTGTCCCGGAGCACGATCAGCGGCCAGACGAAGTCGTTCCACTGGAACAGGAACAGGAAGATGCCGAGTGCGGCGAGCGCGGGCCGCATCGGCGGCAGCACCACCTTGAGGAACAGCCGCAGTTCGCCGCAGCCGTCGACGCGTCCGGAGTCGAGCAGTTCGTCGGGGAGGGCGCCCATCGACTGGCGCATCAGGAAGATCCCGAACGGCAGGGCCAGGTTGGGCAGCACGACGGCCTGGTAGGTGTTCAGCCAGCGCAGGTCGGCCATCAGTTGGAACAGCGGGACGAGGGTGACCTGGGCGGGGACGACCAGGCCGAGCATCAGCAGGCCGAACAGCGTGTTGCGGCCGGTGAAGCGGTACTTGGCGAAGGCGTAGCCGGCCAGCGTGCACACGGTGCCCGCGCCGAGGGTGTAGACGGCGGCGATGGCGAGGGAGTTGAGCACCACCCGGCCGAAGTGCGCGTGCTCCTGCAGATTCCGCAGGTTGGCCGTCAGGTGGCCGCCGGGGGTGAGCGGCGGCGGGGAGCCGAAGATCTCGGCGCTGCTGCGGGTGGCGGCGACGGCCAGCCAGTAGAACGGCACCAGCACGGCGGCGAGGGCGAGGGCCAGGCCCCAGCTGAGGGTGAGGCCGCGCAGGCGGCGGGCGGGGGCGCCGGCGGCGGGTGTCATGACGTGTCTCCCAGCACCTTGAACTGGACCAGGCCGAGCAGGCCGATCAGGACGGCCAGCGCGTAGGCGATGGCGGAGGCGTAGCCGAAGTCGAAGTAGCTGAAGGCGTTCTGGTAGAGGTAGACGCCGATGGTCAGGGTGGCGTTGTCGGGCCCGCCGCGGGTGAGGATCCACGGCTCGTCGAAGATCTGCAGGGTGCCGATGGTGGAGAGCACCACGGTCAGCAGCAGCGCGGGCCGCAGCCCGGGCAGGGTGACGTGCCGGAAGGCGCGCCAGGGCCCGGCGCCGTCCACGGCGGCGGCGTCGTACAGCTCGGCCGGGACCGACTGCAGCCGGGCCAGCAGGATGACCGCGTTGTAGCCGGTGTAGTGCCAGGTCAGGGCGAGGGCCAGGGAGATCTTCGCCCACAGCGGGTCGGTCAGCCACGGGACGGCGTCCGAGCCGATGCCCTGCAGCAGCCAGTTGACCAGTCCGTACTTCTCGTTGAGCAGCACGGCGAAGACCACGCCGTAGGCGACCAGGCCGGTGACCATCGGCAGGAAGAAGCCGAGCCGGAACACCGCCCGGGCGCGCAGCAGCCGGGAGTTGAGGGCCACGGCCAGGCCGGTGGCCAGCGCCAGCATGACCGGGACCTGGATGACCAGGACGACGCCGGTGTTCTTCAGCGCCGTCCAGAACAGCGGGTCGTGCAGCAGCCGGACGTAGTTGTCCGCGCCGACGAAGGTGTCCGCGCCGTCCACGCTCCGGTGCAGGCTCAGCACGAAGGAGCGGAGGATCGGGTAGAGCTTGAACGCGGCGAACAGGGCGAGCGCCGGCAGCGCGAAGGCGTAGGGCGCCAGGCGGCGACCGGCTCTCATCGGACGACCTTGCGGCCCGTCTGCCGGGCGAGCTGGTCGGCGGCCTGCTTCAGCACCTCGGCCGGGTCCGCGCCCTTGAGCAGCACCTTGGTCTGCGCGTCGGTGACCACCTTGAGCGCGCGGGCGTAGTCGGCGCTGTAGTTGTAGGCGGGCGACGGGGCCTTGAGCGCCGCCAGGAACACCTCGGCCTTCTGCTGGCCGCCGAAGAACTCCGAGGGCGTGTGGAAGACCGGGTCGTCGTAGGCCTTCATCAGGGCGGGCGCGATGCCCTTCTCCTGGTAGATCTTCACCTGCGAGGCGGGCCGGGTGAGCGCGAACTCGACGAACTTCCAGGCGGCGGCCCGGTGCTTGCTGCTGCCGGCGATCGCCAGGTGGGTGGAGTTGACGGTGGCGGCGGTGGAGCCGCCGCGCCGGACGGCCGGGGGCAGCCGCACGCCCCACTTGCCCTTCTCCCCGGGGACGGTCTCCTCGATGATGCCGCCGAACCAGGTCGGGTACGGGAGGACCGCCGAGGTGCCGGCCTTGATGGAGCTGATCAGGGCGTTCCAGCCGCCGGAGGCGTCGGCGACCAGGCCGGCGTCGTTCAGCTGCTTGATGATCGTCATCGCCTTGACGGCCTCGGCCGAGTCGAGCGTGATCGCACCGTCGAGGTTGAAGTAGAACGCGCCCTGGAGCTGCAGCAGCAACTGGAAGAAGTTGGCGGCGTCCGGGACGGAGGCGGGCTTGTCGATGCCCAGCAGGTACGTGCCGGTCTTCGCCTTGACGACCTTTCCGGCCTCGATCGCGTCGTCCCAGGTGTCCAGTGACTTCACGTCGACGCCGGCCCGTTCGAAGATGTCCGCGCGGTAGTAGAAGCCGGCCGAATTGGCCTCCCACGGAAGGGCGTTGACCCGCTTCCCGGTCGGCGAGACGGTCGCCCAGAGGCCCTGGGCGAAGGCGTCCTTGTACTGGTCGGCGCCGAGCTGGGACAGGTCGGCCAGGCCGCCCGGGAACTTCTCCACGTAGCCGGGCAGGTAGTCGACGCCGATGTGCAGCACGTCGGCCAGGCCCGCGCCGCCGGCCGCCAGGCCGGTGGTGATCTTGTCCCAGATGGCGGGGTTGCCGATGTCCTCGACGGTGACCTTGATGTCCGGGTACTGGGCGTTGAACGCGGGAAGCAGCGCGCGCAGCTCGGCCGCCGGGCCGGCCCAGCTCCACACCGAGATCTCGCCCCGGTCGGGGGAGCCGGCGGAGCCGTTGTCGCCGCTTCCGGCGCCGCTGCCGCTGCAGGCCGCCAGGCCGGTCAGGCCGCTGCCGGCGGCGAGGGCGCCGGTGGTTCTCAGGACGTCGCGACGGGTGAGGGTCATGGGGGACCGCCTTCTGCCAGGTCGGCGAGGGTACCGACGGCAGGACGCTAGCAACCCGTTGATTTGACTTGCAATATTTCCTTGCAAGTTTTCTGCTTGCTATGGCACCCATAGCTTGCAAGCGTATTGATGGCCTTCCGGTCCGGCTGCTAGCGTCCGGGCACCGCATCCCCCGTCACCACACTGACCGGAGACCCTCGTGCGACCTGCCCGCCTGCCGCGCACCACCCTGCTCGCGGCGCTGCCGCTGGTGGCCGCGCTGACCCCGCTGACCGCCGCCTCCGCCACGCCGGCCGCGCCCGCCGCCGCCCTGGCGTTCACCAATCCCGGCTTCGAACACGGCCGCTCCGGCTGGCAGTTCGGCCCCGGCACCGGCACCGCCGGGGACCGTCCGCACGACGGCCGCAAGCTCGCCCACCTGGACGGCGGCGCGGGCGGGACCGTCCGACAGACCGTCACCGCCACGAGCAGCGGCAGCTACGACGTCTCGGCCTGGATCGCCACCGGCGGAGCGGGCGGCGCGTTCACCGTCCGGGTCAACGACGCCGTCGCCGGCACCGTCCCCCTCCCGGCCCGCTCCGCCTACGCCCGCTACACCGTCCCCCGGATCGCCGTCCGCCCCGGCGACCGGATCGAGATCGCCTTCGCGTCGGGCACGGGCTGGGTCGACGCCGACGAGGTGTCGGCGACCGCCTCGGGACCGGCCGTGGCCGACGCCGGGTTCGAACAGGGCGGCGCCGGCTGGCAGTTCACCGCCGGGACGGGCCTGGCCGGGAACCAGCCGCACGGCGGCCGCAACCTGGTGTACCTGGACGCCGGCGCGGGCCGGAAGGTCTGGCAGACCGTCACCTCGACGGGCAGCGGCCGCTACGGCTTCTCCGCCTGGATCGCCACCGGCGGCGAGGGCGGCGCGTTCACCGTCCGGGTCAACGACGCCGTCGCCGGCACCGTCCCCCTCCCGGCCCGCTCCGCCTACGCCCGCTACACCGTCCCCCGGATCGCCGTCCGCCCCGGCGACCGGATCGAGATCGCCTTCGAGTCCGGCGCGGGCTGGGTCAACGCCGACGACGTGATGGTCTCGCCCGCCGCCCCGGCCGACCCGCGGGTGACCTCCTCCGATCCGAAGATCGCCGCGATGTTCGACTGGGCGAAGACCAAGGCCGGCAGCTGGGTGCACCTGCCCGGGTCGACCGGCCCGGTGAACGTCGACGAGCGGCAGCGCTCCGGCACCGGGGCCGGGACCTACCAGCCCTCGTACTGGGCGGGCTACGCGCACCGCAGCGGCTTCTACGGCCGGGACACCGCCCACCAGGTGGACGGCGCGGCGGTGCTCGGCCTGGACGCGGAGAACCTGAACATGCTCGGCGCGTTCGCCGCCACCGCCACCCCCGAGCAGGCCTACTACCCGGTCTGGGCGCTGAACTTCGACGACCGCACCAACCTGGCCATCGACTACCACGGGCCCGACGACTTCGTCCGCGAGGTCCCCGCCGCCTTCGAACTGGTGGAGAAGGCCGACCGGGCGTACCGGTGGAGCGGCGACAGCGCCTACGTGGACGACCGGACGCTCTGGTCCTACTACCGGCACGCCACCGAGGACTTCGTCGCGCTGCACGACGCCGCCAAGCCCAACGGCGTCGCCGAGGGCACCGGCGAGGGGATCTTCTCCGGTGCGGCCAGCTACGACGAGAGCGGCGACGACCGGTTCGCCGAGGCCGGCGACTCGATCGGCTCCCAGTACCAGGCGTACCGCGCGATGGCCGACCTGGCCGCCGGCCGCGGCGAGCGGCAGCTGTCGCAGCAGTACGCGCAGCGCGCCGACGCCTTGAAGGCGTACTTCAACTCGACCTGGAGCGGCACCGGTTCGGGCGCCGACATGGTCCGCGGGTACCGCACCGACGGCACGCCGATCACCGGCTGGGGCAAGGAGAACAGCTGGTTCATGCCGATGAAGCGGATCGTCGACGCCGGGCCGCGCAGCGACGCCTACCTGGACTACATCGACCAGCAGGCCGCGGGGGCCGACCGGCCCGGCAACATCGAGGCCTACACCTACCTGCCGGACACCTTCTTCGCCTACAACCGCAACGACACCGCCTGGAAGTGGATGCAGTACGTCTACGACCGCCGCGACGAGCAGCACGTGGTCACCCGGCAGGGCCCGAACGGCGACTACCCGGAGGTCTCCTTCACCCTGGTCGGCCAGACCGTGGAGGGCCTGCTCGGCGTCGAACCGGACGCCCCCGCGCACACCCTCGCCACCGCCCCGCACCTGCCCACCGGCACCGACTGGCTGCAGATCGACGACCTGACCGTCGGCGGCACCACCTTCAGCCTCCGGCACGACGGCGCTACCGGCTCGACCCTGACCAACACCGGCGGCGCCGACACCTACCGGTGGGAGGCCCGCATCCCCGGCAGCCACCCCACCCTGGTGGTGAACGGCGGTTCGCGACCCGCCGGGACGAAGACGGTGGACGGCGCGGTCTACAGCTACGTCACCGTGGAGGTCTCCCCCGGCGCGACCGCGACCGTCCGGACGGGCTGACCGCCCCGCCCGGCACGCCGATGATCTTGCCCGGAGGCCGATCCCGGCCAAGGATGGCAGGATGACGCACCTTCCGGAACACCGCCGCCCCGGGGCGGGTCGGGCGCGGGCGGCACCGGCGGCGGTGGTGCGGGTCTGCCGCGAGGTGTGGCGGCGGGGCCGGGAGATCGAGCTGCTGCAGCGGTCGTTCGCGTTCGCCGCGCTGTTCTTCGTCACCCTGGTGCCGCTGCTGGTGGTGATCGCGGCGGCCGTCCCGGGCAGCGGCACCGGGATCACCGAGTGGATCACCGACGCGCTGGGCCTCACCGGCCCCGGCCGGGACGCCGTGCACGCGCTGTTCGCCTCCCGCGGCCAGGTCCTCAGCACCACCACCGCGTTCGGCCTGGCCGCGCTGGCGGTCTTCGGCATCTCGCTGATGTCTGCCGTCCAGGGCGTGTACGAGCGCATCTGGGACCTGGAGCGCGGCCCGTGGCACGCGGTGTGGCGGCAGACCCTGGCACTGGCCGCGCTGGTCGGCTACATCCTGCTGGCCGCCTGGATCGGCACTCCCGGCCGCGGTTCGGTGGTGCAGCCGACGCTGGCGATCACGGTGGACTCCGCCGGCGGCGTGCTGCTGTTCTGGGGTCTGCAGCGGCTGCTGCTGGCCGGCCGGGTCCCCGCCCGGCAGCTGCTCGCGGGGGCGGTGATCACCATGGCCGCGCTGGTCGGGCTGCGGGTGTTCTCCCGGCTGGTGTTCGCGCCGCTGCTGGTCTCCAACGCCGTCTCCTACGGCACCGTGGGCACCGTGCTGGTGGTGCAGTCCTGGCTGATCGGCGTCGGCTGGACGGTCTACGCCGGCGCGCTGGCCGGCCGCGCCCTCACCCGCACCGACCCCCGCGCCCCCACCACCGCGGACCGGCGGCCCTGAGGGGGCCGAAGCCTCGCTCCTCAGGGCCGCCGGCGTTCCGGGCGCGGCGGTCCGCTACCAGCGGTACCAGCGGCCGCGACCGCCGGAGGCGCTGGTGCCGCGGGCGACGAAGCCCAGCAGCCACACCGCCAGGACGATGACGGCCACCCACCACAGGGCCTTCAGCGCGAATCCGGCGCCGAACAGCAGCAGGGCGAGCAGTAGGACGAGGAGAAGCGGAACCATCGGGCGACCTCCAGGGGTCCGGTCGGATCGGCGGGCCGCTGCACCCCGTCCGCCGACGGGGTGCAGCGGGTCTCGGCGGTGCGGGTCAGAGTCGGCCGCCGTAGTAGCCGCCGAGGTTGCGGCGGTAGTCGGAGTCGGCGAGGTGCGACTCGTGCTGGAAGGTCGGCGCCTCCTTGATCTGCTCCTTGGTGCGGTTCACCCACACCGTGTGGCTCTCCTCCTCCACCCGCTGGATCACGCCCGCGGGCAGCAGCACCTCCCGGCCGAAGATCCACGGACCGGTGTCGACCACGATGTGGCCGTCGTCGACCTCGTAGGAGTGCTTGTCCACCTTGCCGATGTGGCCGTCCTCCGCCTCGACCCGGTACCCGGTCAGGTCCATGCCCTCGGCCCAGCCCTCGGCGTGCTCGTAGCCCCACATTCCGGTGCTCACAACTGCCTCCTTCGCGAAGGGACTTGGTGTCTTCGCTGGTCTGCGGGTCGGCTGCCCGGTTCCGCGGGAGACATGCACGCCTTTTCGGGCGGGGCGGTGGAAATCGTCAGCGGCCCGACGCGGCGTCAGGGGTCTCCAGGCGGGCCAGCCACCCCGTGAGCAGGGCTTCCAGCTGGTCGGCCTCGGCAGGGGTGAGGGCGGCGAGGAGGCGGTGTTCGTTGCGGATGTGCTCGGTGAAGGCGCGGTCGAACAGCTCGCGGCCGGCCTCGGTGAGGGCCACCACGCGGCCGCGCCGGTCGTCGGCGGCGGGGCGGCGGGTGACCAGTCCGGCCCGTTCCAGGCGGTCGATGCGCTTGGTGACGGCGCCGGTGGTGACCATGGTGTGGGCGGCGAGCTCACCGGGGGCCCGTTCGTACGGGGCGCCGGCCCGGCGCAGCGCGGCCAGCACGTCGAACTCGCCTTCGCCGAGGTCGTAGCGGGCGTAGACGGCGCAGAGCTCGTGGGTGAGCAGGGTGGCGACCCGGTGCAGGCGGCCGATCACGCCCTGGGGGGCGACGTCGAGGTCGGGGCGTTCGCGTCGCCAGGCGTCCTGGATGCGGGCGACGTGGTCCATGGGCTCCATGACTCCAGTGTATCTTCCACGGAAGCTACACTGGCTTCCATGGAAAATAATCTGCGGTGGAGCGCGCTGACCGCCCTCGCCCCGGTGGCCTGGGGCGCCAACTACTGGGTCACCCACCGCTACCTGCCGCCCGGCGCGCCGCTCTGGGGTGCGGCGCTCCGCGCACTGCCGGCCGGCCTGCTGCTGCTCGCCGCGGCCAGGCGGCTGCCGCGCGGCGTGTGGTGGTGGCGCTCCGCGGCGCTCGGCGTCCTGAACACCGCCGCGTTCTTCGTGCTGGTCTACCTGGCCTCGCAGTGGCTCCCGGCGGGCACCGCCGCCATGGTGATGGCGCTCTCCCCGCTCGCCCTGATGCTGTGCGGCTGGCTGCTGCTGGCCGAACGGCCGCGCGCCGCCCAGCTGCTGGGCGGCGCGGTGGGGATCGGCGGGGTGGTGCTGATGCTCGCGGGCGGCGCGGGCGCGGCCGGTCCGGCCGGGGTGCTCGCCTCGCTCGGCGCACTGCTCGCCTCCTCGGTGGGCTATGCGCTGGCGCGTCGCTGGTCCGCCGACGGCCCGGGCGTACTGGCCTCCACCGCTTGGCAGTTGACGTTCGGCGGGCTGCTCCTGCTGCCCGCTGCGGCGCTCTTCGAGGGCCCGCCGCCCGCGCTGGACGGCGGGGCGCTGTTCGCCTTCGGCTACACCTCGCTGGTCGCCACCGCGCTGGCCTTCCTGGTGTGGTTCGCCGGACTGCGCCGCCTGCCGGCCGCCGGGGTCGGTCTGATCGGCCTGCTGAACCCGCTCACCGGGGTGCTGCTGGGCACCGTGCTCGACGGCGAACCGCTGGACGCCGCACGGCTGTGGGGCATCGCCCTGGTCCCGGCCGGCATCGCCCTCGGCGGGGCCCGCTCCGTACCGGGCTCCACTCACCGGCGCACGGGTTCCGAGCGGACCCGACCGGTCGTCAACTCCCGTTCATGACAGGGCAATGACAGTTCCGTGGCAACGCCGCCGCGCCCCCTACCCGAGGGTCACTTCCGGGTCTAGCGTGCGGGCACCCCCCGATCGCCCGCCAGGAAGAGGCCCAGGTGACCGCTGTCCCCGTTCCGCGCCGACTGCGTTCGGCCGCCCTCGCCGCACTGACCTCCGCCGCGCTGCTGCTGGGCGCGCTCACCGCGCAGCCCGCCGCCGCGGCCGCCGCCGGGCCGGTCCCCGCGCCGGGCGACCCGTGCCTGGGCCAGTGCCAGGACATCCTGACGGCCGGTGAGAACGGCCACGCCACGCTGGCCGGGATCCTGCTGCACCAGAGCGTCGGCACCCGCCCCGCGCACTCGGCCGACCAGGTCGACGCGTACGACGCGCTGCTGCACGACTACAGCGGCCTGACACCCGATCAGCTGTCCGCCTACTTCAACGACGCCTCCTTCGGCGTGCCCGCCGGGCAGGTGGAGAGCACCGCCACCCCGCGCAGCGGGGTGACCATCACCCGGGACAAGGCCACCGGCACCCCGCACATCAAGGGCGTCACCCGCTCCGACACCGAGTTCGGGGCGGGGTACGCCGCCGGGCAGGACCGGCTCTGGCTGATCGACCTGCTGCGGCACGTCGGCCGCGGGCAGCTGTCCTCCTTCGCGGGCGGCGCGCCGGGCAACCGGGCGCTGGAGCAAAGCCTGTGGGCGGTCGCCCCGTACACCGAGGCGGACCTGCAGCAGCAGATCGACCGGGTGAGGGCGTCCGGGCCGCGCGGGGCGCAGGCCTGGCAGGACGTGCAGGACTACGTGGCGGGCCTGAACGCCTTCGCTGCGGCCGACGTCGCGGCGAACAACTACCCGGGCGAGTACGTGCTGACCGGGCACGGCTCGACCATCGAGCCGTTCACGGTCACCGACGTGGTGGCGATCTCCTCGGTGATCGGGGCGATCTTCGGCGGCGGCGGGGGCGGCGAGGTCGGCAACGCGCTGGCCCGGCTGTCCTTCCGCCAGCAGCTGGGCGCCGAGGCGGGCGACCGGGCGTACGCGGCCTGGCGCGCCGGGGACGACCCGGAGGCGACGGCGACGGTGCACGACGGCACGGCCTTCCCGTACGCGGCCTCCCCCGCCGCGCCGGTGGGCGCCGCGCTGCCCGACCCCGGGTCGGTCACGGAGCTGTCGCACACCGCCAACGGCACCGGCACGGGCGCCACCGCCGCCTCGGTAGCCGCCTCCGCCTCCGCCGAGGGCGTGCTGCCCGCGGACCTGATCACCGCTCACAAGGGCATGTCCAACGCCCTGCTGGTCTCCGGCGCGCACACCGCCTCCGGGCACCCGGTCGCCGTGTTCGGCCCGCAGACCGGCTACTACGCGCCGCAGATCCTGATGGTCCAGGAGCTCGACGGGCCGGGCCTGCGCAGCCGCGGCGCCTCCTTCCCCGGCCTGAGCTTCTACGTCGAGCTCGGCCGCGGCCTGGACTACTCCTGGAGCGCCACCTCCGCCAACCAGGACATCACCGACACCTTCGCCGTCGACCTGTGCGAGCCCGCCGGCGGCACGCCGAGCACCGCCTCCCGCGGCTACCTGCTGGACGGGGCCTGCACTCCGTTCGAGCAGCTGACGAAGCACAACGCCTGGCAGCCGACCACCGCGGACTCCACCGCGGCGGGCGCCTACGACCTGGTGACGCTCCGTTCGGCGTACGGGCTGGTCACCCACACCGGGACGGTCGGCGGGCGGCCGGTGGCGTACACCGCGCTGCGCGCCACCTACCGGCACGAGGTGGACTCGGTGATCGGCTTCCAGCAGTTCAACGACCCGTCGGCGATCACCTCGGCGGCGGCCTTCCAGCGCGCCGCGCAGGACGTCGGCTACACCTTCAACTGGTTCTACGCGGACGCCGACCACACCGCGTACTACAACTCCGGCACCGAGCCGCTGCGCGCCGCGGGCACCGACCCCGACCTGCCGATCCTGGCCCGCCCCGGCTACACCTGGCAGGGCTGGGACCGGGCCGCGAACACCTCCGCCGTCGAACCCGCCGCCCGGCACGCGCAGTCCACCGACCAGGACTACTACGTCAGTTGGAACAACAAGCAGGCGCCGGGCTTCACCTCGGCGTGGGGCAACGGCGCGGTGCACCGGGCCGACCTGCTCGACTCCCGGGTGAAGGCGCTGGTGCAGCGCGGCCGGGTCACCCGCACCGACCTCGTGCAGGCGATGGAGGACGCCGCCACCGTGGACCTGCGCGCCGAACGGGTGCTGCCCGAGCTGCTCGCGGTGCTGGACTCCGCCCCGGTCACCGACCCGGCCGCGTCCGCCGCGATCGCGAAACTGCGCGCGTGGGCGGCGAGCGGCTCGCACCGCCGGGAGGCCGCCAAGGGCGCGGGCGCGTACACCGACGCGGACGCGATCCGGGTGCTGGACGCCTGGTGGCCGCTGCTGGTCGAGGGCGAGTTCCGGCCGGGGCTGGGCGACGGGACGTGGCGGGCGCTGACGGCCGTCGCCCCGATCAACGAGACCCCGTCGGGCGGCCAGCTGGGCGCGACCTCCGGCGGCAGCGACATCGCGGCCGGCGAGGCGCACAAGGGCTCGGCGTTCCAGCACGGCTGGTGGTCGTACGTGGACAAGGACCTGCGCACGGTGCTGGGCCGTCAGGTCTCCGGCCAGCTGGACCGGGCGTACTGCGGCGGCGGCGCGCCGACGGCCTGCCGACAGGTCCTGCTGGACACCCTGACCGCGGCGGCGGCCACCCCGGCGACCGCCGTCTACCCCGCCGACACGTACTGCGCCGCGGGCGACCAGCTGTGCGCCGACTCGATCGTGCACCGGGCCATGGGCGGCATCACGGTGCCGCGGATCGCCTGGCAGAACCGGCCCACCTACCAGCAGGTGGTGGAGTTCCCGGCCCGCCGGACCGACGACCTGACCGACCTGGCGCGCGGCGCCACCGCCACCGCCTCCGACTACCAGGACGCGGTCGTGGTCGCCTACCCGCCCAAGCAGGCGGTCGACGGCAACCCCGGCACCCGCTGGGCGTCGAAGACCGTGGCCACCGCCTGGCTGGACGTCGACCTGGGGTCGGTCCGCAAGGTCGGCCGGGTGGTCCTCAACTGGTCCGACCAGTACGCCACCGCGTACCGGATCGACGTCTCCGCCGACGGCGCCGCCTGGCGCACCGTCTGGTCCACCACCAGCGACCGGGGCGGCCTGGAGAACCGGGCCTTCCCGCCGGTGGACGCCCGGCACGTGCGGGTGGTGATGCTGGCGCGCGGCACCGACAACCGGTACTCGCTCAACGAGGTCTCGGTGTACGCGAAGTGACCTGACGACAGCGGGGTCCCGCCGGCCGGGTGAGCGCGAACAGCCCTGCTCCCCGTGCGGCGGGGCCGCGCAGCGCCGACGGTGGAGGCGACGGCCCGTTCCGGGACCCCGAGCCGAAGGACCTGATCATGCGCCGCGTCGCGACCTTCCTCGCCTCCTCCCTCATGGCGGCGGCCTGCACCAGCACCGCGCAGGTCGCCACCGCCCCGGAGGGCTCCGCCTCGGGCCCGGCCGCGCCGTCCACCGCCCCCGGTTCCCCGGCCGCCGCCGACGGCACCCCGGTGGGCGGCACCGTCGTCCTCCGGGGCAGCGACGGAAGCGACACCGCCGACGTCACGGCCGTCCGGATCGTCGACCCGGCCTGGCCCAAGGACCAGTTCGTCAGCCCCGCGCCGGGCATGCGCTACGTCGCGGTCCAGTTCCGCCTCCGCAACACCGGAACCGAGCCCTTCAACGACACCCCCGGCAGCGGCGCCCAGCTGATCGACACCACCGGCCAGCGCTTCTCCTCCACCTACGCCGACACCGCCGCCGGCCCCTCCTTCACCGGCTCGGTCGCGATCGCCCCCGGCGACACCGCCCTCGGCTACGTCGCCTTCGAGATCCCGCTCACCTCCAAGGTGGCCAAGGTCCAGTTCGCCCTCGACAACGGCTTCTCCGACGACCTCGGCCAGTGGACCCCGGCGTAGCGCCGGGGACGTTCGCGCAGCAGCGCGGTGGCCCTCCGCGAGGCCGTTCGGGGCCGGAGAAAATTACGTCCCGTCCAATCGATCGCATGCGGTAGCCTTCCGGCGCTCGCGGCCGCCAGGACGGCGTCCGCGGTGCCATCTGGAGGGGAATCCTTGACGCACACTTCGCGCCGCATCCGAGCCGCCCTGGCGGCCGCAGCGGCCGTCTCGCTGGCACTGCTCGCGCCCGGCACCGCCGGTGCCGCCGGTGCCGGGACCGGTACGCCGACCGTGCCGACCGACCTGTACAACAGCCTGCGGCCGTGCGCCGCCGACCCGGCCGCGCCGCTCGTCGTGGGCAGCCGCAGCGGCATCACGGTCGAGGGCATCGCGCACCACAGCGACCCGTCGGTCACCCGCGTGACCGAGCAGTTCCGCTACTGGCCGGTCTCCGACCCCGCGCAGGTCAGCACCGTCGACCACGCGTACGCCATCCCGGGCGAGGAGGCGACCGCCGTCCTGAACCCGCTCGCGGACGGCCTCACCTACGCCTGGCAGGCCCGCACGGTCGACACCGGCAGCGGTGCCGCCTCCGACTGGTCGGCGTCCTGCTACGTCACCGCCGACGGCGCCGCCCCGGCTGCCGCGCCGGGCGTCAGCTCGCCCAACTACCCTGCGGAGCAGTGGAGTCCGGGTGGCGCCCCGGTGCAGTTCCACCTCACCCCGAACGGCGCCGAGGGCGTCACGGGCTACCTGGTCACCTGGCAGTCCGGCTTCCCGGCGGCGACTGCCGACACCGGCCCGCACGGCATCCCGACGAACTACTACAGCCCGACCGACGACCCCCGGTACGCCGTCCGGGCCGACGCCGACGGCTCCGCCACCGTGAACCTGATCCCGCCGCCCGGGGCGATGCCCGAGCTGGCGGTGGTGGCCGTGGACCGCGCGGGCAACAGGTCGCCGATCACCAGGTACACGGTCCGCATCCTGTCCACCTCGCCCACCGTCACCCAGCTGACCGACCCGCCGCTGTTCGGCAAGCCGACCGACTTCCGGCTCACCCCGAACCCGGACCTGCAGGCCGTCAGCCCGGTGGTCGGCTACACGGTGCGCAACACCACGAGGAACACCACCACCGTGGTTCCGGCCGGGCCCGACGGCTCCGCCGAGACCACGCTGGTCCTGAACTCCCCCGAAGGCGACCGGCTGGAGGTCTCCTCCACCAGCGCCAACGGCTGGATCAGCACCAGCGCCTCCTGGGGCGGCTACGTCGACACCACTCCGACGATCACCTCCACCGACTTCCCCGAGTTCGACCTCGGCGGCGCGGTCGGCGCCCCGGGCGTCTTCCACCTCGCCCCGAAGGTCAAGGGCGCCCAGATCGCGAGCTACACCTACTCCTTCGGCTGGGGCACCGAGGCCGTCACCGTCCCGGCCGGCCCGCACGGCGAGGCCGACTTCACCTTCACCCCGACCGCGAGCGGCTGGTACGACCTCCAGGTCAATGCGACCACCAAGGACGGCATCCGGCTGAGCACCGGGGTCTACACCTTCATCGTCAACTGACCTGAGCCGGGCGGACATGGGGGTCGACACTGCGTCCCGTCACCGTCGGGTGGCGGGACGCGGCCCGTGACGGCCGGTCAGGCGCCGTCGGGGTAGTGGCAGGCGGCGGTGTGGTCGACGTCGGGTGCGGCGGGGAGGGGGGCGGGGGCCTCGGTGGCGCAGCGGGTGCGGCGGCCGGGGTCGAGGGCGGCGTGGACGGGGCAGCGGGTGCGGAAGGGGCAGCCGAGGTGCCGGTCGGCCGGGGAGGGCGGGTCGCCGGCCAGCAGCAGGCGGGGGCGGCTGCGTTCGGCGACCGGGTCGGGGAGCGGGACGGCGGCGAGCAGGGCGCGGGTGTAGGGGTGGCGGGGATGGCGGAAGACCCGTTCGGCGGTGCCGGTCTCGACGGTCCGGCCGAGGTACATGACGCTGACCCGGTCGGCGAGGTGCCGCACCACGGACAGGTCGTGGGAGACGAACAGGTAGGCCAGGCCGAGTTCGGCCTTGAGCTGCTGGAGCAGGTTGAGCACGCCGGCCTGGACGGAGACGTCGAGCGCGGAGACGGGTTCGTCGAGCACCAGCAGGTCGGGGCGGACGGCGAGGGCCCGGGCGATGGAGATCCGCTGGCGCTGGCCGCCGGAGAACTCGTGCGGGTAGCGGTCGGCGTGGGCGGGGTCGAGGCCGACCTGGCGCAGCAGGTCGGGGATCCGGCGGCGGGCTTCGGCCTTGGGGGTGTGTTGGGCGAGCAGCGGTTCGGCGATCACGTCGCCGACCGGCATCCGCGGGTCGAGGGAGGCCGCCGGGTCCTGGAAGACGATCTGGACGCGGGCCCGCAGGCGGTGGGCGGCGGCCCGGTCGAGCGCGGCGGTGTCCTGGCCGAGGAGTTCGATCCGGCCGCCCTGGGGGGCGGAGAGTTTGAGGATCTCGTACAGGGTGGTGGATTTGCCGGAGCCGGACTCGCCGACCAGGCCGAGGGTCTCGCTGCGCCGGATGTCCAGGTCGACGCCGTCGACCGCGTGCGTGTCGCCGATCCGGCGGCGCAGCAGGCCGCCGCGGTGGCGGGGGAAGCTGCGGGTGAGGCCGGTCACGGTGAGGACGGGGTCCCGTTCGCTGCGCGGGGGCCGGTCGGGGACCGGCAGGGCGGGGACGGGGTAGACCTCGGCGGGAGCGGGCCGGGTGACGGCGAGGTGCTCGGCCCGGACGCAGGCGGCGAGGTGTCCGTCGGGGCCGGTCAGCGGCGGTTCGGCGGTGCGGCAGCGGTCCTCGACCAGCGGGCAGCGGTCGGCGAACGCGCAGCCGGGGCCGGCGGGTTCGCCGGCGGCGGGCGGGCGGCCGGGGATCGGGACGAGCGGTCCGCCGCGGCCGTCGAGGCGGGGGACGGCGCCGATCAGGCCGAGCGTGTAGGGGTGCCGGGGGGCGGCGAACAGCTCGTCCACGGGGGCGGTTTCGACGATCCGCCCGGCGTACATGACGGCGACCCGGTCGGCGCTGCCGGCGATCACCCCGAGGTCGTGGCTGACCAGGACCAGCGCGGCGCCGGTCTCCCGCTGGGCGGTGCGCAGCACGTCGAGGACCTGGGCCTGGATGGTGACGTCGAGCGCGGTGGTGGGCTCGTCGGCGAGCAGGACGTCGGGGTCGTTGGCGACCGCCATGGCGATCATCGCGCGCTGCCGCATGCCGCCGGAGAACTCGTGCGGGAAGGCGTCCAGGGCGCGGACCGGGTCGGGGATGCCGACCAGGTCGAGCAGGTCGGCGGCGCGCTTGCGGGCGGCGGCCCGGCCGGTGCCCTGGTGGATCCGGACGGCTTCGGCGATCTGGTCGCCGATCCGGTACACGGGGGTGAACGCGGACAGCGGGTCCTGGAAGACCATCGCGATCCGGCGGCCGCGGATGTCGGCGAGCTGCCGGGCCGGCAGTCCGACGAGTTGGCGGCCCTCGAGTTCGACGGAGCCGCCGATCCGGGCGGCGGCGGGCAGCAGGCCGAGCACGGCGAGCGCGGTGACGGACTTGCCGGAGCCGGACTCGCCCACCAGGCCGAGGGTCTCGCCGCGGTGCAGGTCGAGGTCGACGCCGCGGACCGCCGGGTGGTCGCCGAAGTCGACGGTGAGGTTGCGGACGGCGAGCAGGGCGGGCGTCATCTGGTGCTCCGGCGCGAGGGGGTGACGGTGGATCGGCTGCGTATCGGGCGGCGGCGGCCCGCGGCGGAGGTCGGGTCGAGGGCGTCGCGCAGGCCGTCGCCGACCAGGTTGACGGCCAGGACGAACAGCACCAGCAGTCCGGCGGCGAAGTAGAACAGCCAGGGGAAGACGGGGGCGTCGCCCGCGCCGGCCGCCAGCAGGGTGCCGAGCGAGACGTCGGGCGGGCGGACGCCGAAGCCGAAGTAGGAGAGCGCAGCCTCGCTCATCACCGCGCCGCCGACGGTGATGGTGGCGTCGATGATCAGGAACGAGGAGACGTTCGGCAGGATGTGGCGCCAGATGATCCGCAGCGGCCGGACCCCCATGAACCGGGCGGCGACCACGAATTCGCGCGTCCGCAGCGAGCGGGTCATCGAGCGGACCACCCGGGCGGTGATCATCCAGTTGAACACGGCGAGCAGCAGGACGAACGCCAGCCAGCCGGTGCCGCGCAGCCGGGGCGAGATCACGGCGATCACCAGGAAGGCCGGGAAGATCAGCATCAGGTCGACCAGGAAGGTCAGCACCCGGTCGGTCCAGCCGCCGAAGTACCCGGCGCAGGCGCCGACCAGCGAGGCCAGGCCGGTGGAGAGCACCGCCACCAGCAGGCCGATCACCAGCGACTTCTGCAGGCCCCGGACGGTCTGCGCGAACACGTCCTGGCCGAGTCCGTTGGTCCCGAACCAGTGGGCGCCGGAGGGCGGTTGGCGCAGGCTGGTGTAGTCGGGCGCGCTGTAGTCCCACGGTGTCAGGTACGGTCCGAGGAACGCCAGCAGGAAGAGCAGTGCCAGCACGACCAGCCCGAGCAGTGCCCCGCGCGACCCGGCCAGCCGGGCGCCGGCCAGTTGCAGCCGCCCGCGCGGCGCGGGCCCGGCCGTCGTCGGCATCCCGACCGCGGAGCGGGTTTCGGTGGTCATGAGGTCCTCACCCGGGGGTCGAGGGCGGCGTGCAGGGCGTCGGCGAGGAAGCCGGCGGCGAGGACCAGGACGGCGGCGAACAGGTTGACGGCGACCACGGAGTTGACGTCCTGTTCGTTGACGGCCTGGATGAACCACTCGCCCATGCCGTGCCAGCCGAAGATGGTCTCGGTGAAGGCGGCGCCGGTGAACAGGCCGAGGAAGGCGTAGGCGAACATGGTGGTCATCGGGATGATCGCGGTGCGCAGGCCGTGCTTGACCAGGGCGCGGCCGCGGGTGAGGCCCTTGGCCTCGGCGGTGCGCAGGTAGTCGGCGCCGAGCACGTCGAGCATGGTGGAGCGCTGGTAGCGGCTGTAGGTGGCCAGCCCGCCGAGGGCGAGCGACAGGGTGGGCAGCAGCAGGTGCAGGCCCCAGTCGGCGAGGTGGGCGCCGAGGCCGCCGGCCAGGTTGGGCGTCTCGTAGCCGGTGAACGGCACCACCTCGTGGCCGGCGGCGTCCTTGGCGGCGATGGCGCCGTTCTTGAGCAGCAGCGCCAGCAGGAACACCGGCGTGGAGAGCAGCACGAAGGACAGCAGGGTGAGCGCCCGGTCGGAGAACCGGTACTGGCGCACCGCGCTCCAGGCGCCGGCGGCGACGCCGAGCAGCATGCCGAGCAGGCTGCCGACCAGCAGCAGGCGCAGCGAGACCCAGATCCGGCGGCCGAACTCCTCGTTGACGGAGGTGCCGTGGATGGTGCGGCCGAGGTCGGCGTGCAGCAGTCCGTCGGCCCAGGTGCCGAAGCGTTGCAGCACGGGGGTGCGGTCGTTGAGGTTGAGCGCCGTCAACTGCCGGTCCACGGAGGCGGCGGAGGGGCGCGGCTGCTTGGCCTCGAAGTAGGCGCGGGGTCCGAGCGCGGTGCTGGTGAGCGCGTAGGACAGGAACACCGCTGCGGTCAGCAGGGCGGCGTAGTAGCCGAGCCGTTTGGTGAGGTAACCCGTCACGGCCTGCCTCCGGTGTGGGTCGCACACTGGTTCGCACACCTGGGGAACATGGTCATATGCCTTCGTTAGTACGGACTTTGACGCACTTTCGCGCAGCAGTTGTACGGCACTCCGGGCGGTCCGTCCAGAGCCCACCGATCGAGCGGGTCCGACCGGTCCGGTGAAGCCGCTGGTCACAGCTGATCAGACGGGTGCGGACGGCGTGTTGCAGCGGTGTTGCACCGCGTTTCGTTTCGATCAGCAATGCGCACCGACCCCTGGTGGCCGGGCTGACGGACTGTTACGTTCGGCCCGCCGGCACCGACTTGGCTGCCCACGATCAAGTGTCGCCACACCTGGCGGCCGCCGACTCTTCGAGACCCGTCGAGACCCGAGGACTCCCCGATGCACACAACGCCCGCCACCCGCCGACTCGGCCGCGCCGCCGTCGCGGCCCTCGCCGCCCTCCTCGCCGCGACCGCCTGCAGCTCGGCGGGCGGGTCGGCGAACGACGTGGCCAAGACCGTGGTGCCGACCGTGGGCGCCGAGGACAACAACCCGCAGCCGCCGGAGAACGTCAAGGACGGCGGCGAGCTGCGCGAACCGCTCCAGCAGTGGATCACCCAGTGGAACCCGTACCAGGTCGACGGCACCTACGGCGACGCGGTGGAGATCATGGGCTACCTGGAGGCCAAGCTCTTCCGCTCCGACGCCCAGGGCGTCTACCACCCCGTCCCCGAGTACCTGGTCTCCGCGCAGGTCACCTCCACCTCGCCGCAGGTGGTCACGTACAAGCTCAACCCGAAGGCGGTCTGGTCGGACGGCACCCCGATCGGCTACCGCGACTTCGCGGCCGTCTGGAAGGCCTCCAACGGCAAGGACCCGGCCTACAACCTCGCCGACTCCTCCGGCTACGAGCAGATCTCCGCCGTCGAGCAGGGCGCCGACGCCGGCGAGGTCAAGGTCACCTTCGCCGAGCCGTACGCCGACTGGCAGAGCCTGTTCAACCCGCTGCTGCCGGCCGCCGGGATCTCCACCCCGCAGAACTTCAACGACGGCTGGGTGGAGCAGGTCCCGATCTACGGCGGCCCGTTCGTGCTGGCGAGCGCGGACAAGACCGCGCAGACCATCACGCTCACCCCCAACCCCCGCTGGTGGGGCCCGAAGCCGAAGCTGGAGCGGATCACCTACCGGGTGCTGGACTCCGCCGCGATCACCCAGGCGTTCCTCAACAACGAGGTGGACTACGCCTCCGCGGGCACCGCCACCGCGTACGGCCAGCTCAAGGACGCCAAGGACGCGGTGATCCGCACCGGAACCCCCTGGGACGAGGTGCACATCTCCTTCGGCGGCAACGGCGCGCTGGCCGACCAGAAGGTCCGCCAGGCGCTCGGCAAGGCGCTGGACCGCGCCTCGCTGATAAAAATCGCCAACAAGGGCGTCCCGGTGGACTTCAAGCCGCTCGACAACCACCTGTTCATGACCAACCAGAGCGGCTACCGCAACAACTCAGCCGACTGGGCCGGCTACGACCCGGCGACCGCCAAGAAGTGGCTGGACGAGGCGGGTTGGAAGGACGCCGGCGGCGCCCGCAGCAAGGACGGGCAGCCGCTGGAGCTGCACTACGTGATGAGCGACGGCTCCACCCAGGCGCAGGCCGACCTGGCCGCCGCCGTCCAGAACATGCTCCAGCAGGTCGGCGTCAAGCTCACCGTCGACAAGGTGCCCAGCAAGGAGTACTTCTCCAAGTACATCAACGAGGGCAAGTTCGACCTGGCCAGCTGGCGCAACACCGGCTCCTTCCCGCTCTCCAGGACGGTGCCGATCTACCGCGCCCCGCAGGGCGACAACGTCTTCGGCAACTACTCGAAGCTGAGCACCCCCGAGATCGACGGCCTGCTGCGCAAGGCCGCCGCCACCCTCGACCCGGCGCAGGCCGCCGAGCTCTACAACCAGGCCGACGTGAAGATCTGGGAACTCGGCCACACCCTGGAGCTGTACCAGCGCCCCAGCATCGTCGCCGTCCGCAAGGGGCTGGCCAACTTCGGGGCGGGCAGCCTGGCCGACACCGTGATCACCTCGGTCGGCTGGCAGAAGTAGCCCCGGCCCGGGCCGTCACCGCCCTGCCCGGTGACGGCCCGTCGGTCCGGCTCAGCGGTCCTTGAACTCCTCGATCGCCGCCAGCACCGTCTGCCGCAGCGCCTCTCCCCCGACGTGCCCGGAGTCGTCGAAGATGTGCAACCGGGCGTCCGGCCACGCCTTGGCCAGCTCCCACGCGGTCTGCACCGGGCTGCCCATGTCGTACCGGCCGTGCACCAGCACACCCGGGATCCCTGCCAACTTTCCGGCATTGCGCAGCAGTTGGTCCTCCTCCAGCCAGGCGCCGTGGCTGAAGTAGTGCGCGCAGATCCGGACGAACGCGATCCGGTCGTCCGTCTCCCGGTCGCTGTACATGCCCGGGATGCCGTTCGGCTCGTCCGCGATCACCGCGTCCTCCCAGGCCAGCCACTCGTTGGCGACCCGCTCCCGGACCGCCCGGTCCGGGTCCTCCATCAACCGGGAGTACGCCGCCAGCAGGCGGTACACGTCACCGTCCCGGTCGCTCGCCGGCACCACGTCGCGGAACCGGTCCCACGCCTCGGGCTTGAACGCCCGCGCACCCCGGTAGAGCCAGTCCGTCTCGGCCCGCCGGGTGGTGGTCACCGCCTGGAGGACGATCTCGCTCACCCGCTCCGGGTGCTGCTGCGCGTACGCCAGGACCAGCGTCGACCCCCAGGACGCGCCGTTCAGCAACCACCGTTCGATGCCGAGGTGTTCGCGCAGCCGCTCGATGTCCTCGATCAGGTGCCGGGTGGTGTTCAGCGCCATGTCCGCCGCCGGGTCGCTGGCGTGCGGGGTGCTTCGCCCGCAGTTGCGCTGGTCGTAGCGGATCACCCGGTAGCGCTCCGGGTCCCATGCCCGGGTGGGCCGCCGGACGGCCCCCGAACCGGGACCGCCGTGGACCTGCAGGGCGGGCTTCCCTTCGGGGTTGCCGAGCTGCTCGTAGTAGACGCGGTTGCCGTCCCCGGTGTCGAGGTAGCCGCTGTCGTAAGGACCGGTCGGGGGGTAGAGGTCAGCCATGGTTGCCGATCCTAAGTCGCCCTCCCCGAGCTGTCCTTGACGTTTCGTCACCGGTGGGTGCGGCCGGGTTCGGCGGACGGTCACCCGCCTGCCCGAGCAGGTCCGCGAGGGCTACTGCTGCCAGACCTGGATTTCGGAGAGTTGGGCGGCGGGCCAGCCGGTGTTGGCGGTGACGGCGACGCGGACGTAGCGGGCGGTGGTGGCGGGGAAGGTGAGGGTCACGGTGTTGTCGGCGGCGGGGTCGAAGAGGGTGGGGGCGGCGGGCCTGAGGGTGGAGAAGGTGGTGTTGTCGGTGGAGGCGAGGAGGGTCAGGGTCTGGGTGCGGGCGCCCCAGCCGGCGGGCAGGCGCAGGACGACGCGGCCGACCGGCCGGGCGGTGCCGAGATCGACCTGGGCCCACTGCGGGAAGGCGTTGTTGGCGCTCTCCCAGTAGCTGTTGCGGTTGCTGTCGGTCAGGTTGCCCGAGCCGTAGACGTCGGTGTGCGAGGACTCGGCGGTGGGCCGGCCGGCGGCCAGGTCGGTGACGGGCGGGGTGCCCGCGGCGGTGAGCCGGAGGCTGTTGAGGTTCCAGCCGCCGCTGTCCTGAGCGAGGGTCAGCACCTGCCGTCCGGCGGGGAGGGTGAGCTGGGCGGCGGCGTCGCCCCAGGTCTGCCAGCCGCCGGTGGCCGGCAGGGCGACCGGGCCGGTGAGGTTGGCGCCCGAAGCGTCGGCGAGGTGGAGGGCGCCGGTGACGGCGGCGGGCGCGGCGTACCGGAAGACGACGCTGTACGTTCCGGCGGTGGCGACGTCGACGGTGTAGCGCTGCCACTGTCCGGCGGAGGTCCAGCCGAGGTTGTAGCCGCCGCCGGTGTCGGAGGTGGCTTCCAGGTCGACGCCGTCGGCGCGGTAGCCGTTGCCGGTGCCGTTGACGGAGTTGACGAAGTATCCGGTGCCGGGGCCGCCGGTGTCGTAGTTCTCGGCCTGCACGGTGCCGGGCACCGCCGCGGGTGAACCGCCGTACGGGGCTTCGGGGTCGGTGCCGCCGCCGGTCCAGCTGTTGCCGCTGCCGGCGACGGTGAAGGCGGGCGAGTTGTTGCGGAAGGCGGCGGCGCCGGCCGCGGTCAGGCCGGTGACGGTGTTCCCGGTCAGGGTCGCCGAGCCGGTGGGCGCCGGGTAGAACGGCGGCGCGACCACGAAGCCGTTGCGGCCGGGCGTGCCCACGGTGTTGTCCTGCACCAGCGTGTTGGTGGAGGTGGACAGGCCGACGCCGTCGTACAGCGAGTCGCGCACGGTGTTGCCGGTGACGGTGACGTGGTCGACCACGCCGACGTTCTGGCCGTCGCCGCCGTTGCCGACGTGCAGCGCGGGCTGGCCCTGGTTGTAGCCGTTGCCGCCGGAGCGCAGGACGGTGTTGGCGTGCACGGTGGCGCCGAGCAGGTCGCTGCCGTTGACGCCGAACCGGCCGGCGCCGAGGCCGATGTAGCGGGCGGTGTCGGAGATCAGGTTGTTCTCGATCAGGTGGCCGCTGCCACCGTAGACGCCGATGCCCTTGCCGCCCCACGGCGCGATCACCGTGTTGTGCGTCATGGTGATGTGCGCCATCGCCGTGTAGTAGGTCCGGTTGCCCGCCGGATCGGTGTTGTAGTTCACCGAGTTGACGGCCATGCCGTCGTCACCGGTGCCGCGGACGAAGTTGTTGGTGGCGGTGAGGTCGTTGCCGACGCTGTTGCCCAGCGACACGTTGTTGAGGTTGATGCCGTCGGCCCACACCGCGGTCACCCGGGCGTTGCGGACGGTGCCGCCGGTGCCGGACGCCCAGTAGCCGGACTCGACGTGCTGGCTCCAGATGCCGTCGGCGCTCCAGCCGGCGCCGCTGGTGTCCATCGCGCCGCCGCCCGCGTCGACCATCTCCCGGCTGGTGGAGCTGGAGTCCAGGTGGAAGCCCTGGACGTGGGCGGAGGTCAGGTTGAACAGGGCGGCCAGCGGCGTGCTGTTCGGCAGCGGGACGTCCCGGTAGATCGTCGAGTACCACTGGCCCGCGCCGACGATGGTGATGCCCTGCGCGGTCAGGCCGGTGGTGCCGCGCAGGTAGAAGGTGCCGGCCGGGATCCACAGCGTCCGGCCCTGGGACTGCGCCTGGTTGATGCAGCTCTGGATCGCGGCGGTGGAGTCGACCGCGCCGGGCGCCGCCGAGCCGTTGGTCGGCGCGGTGGAGGCGACGGCGCCGCAGTCGGTGATGGACAGCGAGCCGGCGGGCTGCGCGGCCGGGGGCGGCGGGTTCTCCGCGTCGAGCA
Organism: Streptomyces sp. TLI_171; assembly: GCF_003610255.1. Lineage (GTDB taxonomy): Bacteria > Actinomycetota > Actinomycetes > Streptomycetales > Streptomycetaceae > Kitasatospora. Next base: position 737,965 of record NZ_RAPS01000001.1, read on the forward strand.
CGTCGATGTCGTAGAACGCGGCGGTGTTGGCGGCGTCCTTGCGCAGTTCGAGGGTGGCGCCGGGGGCGATCGGCGGGCCGGTGACGAAGGTGTGCGACTCGTCGAAGAAGTCGCGCGGGTTGCCGTCGGCGGGGTTCTGGTTGCTGCCGTTGTAGTGGTCGGCTCCGCCCTCGTAGAACCAGCTCTGCTTGGAGTTGAGGTTCAGCGCCTGCCGGAACACCCCGTCCACGTACAGGTTCAGGGTGGCGGTCGTGCCGCCGCCGGTGGCCGAGTCCGGCATGCTCTCGCGCAGGTTGATCGCGCTGACCGGGCCGCCGGTGGTGTTGGTCCACCGCACGCCCTGGCCGGTGGCCGCCAGGTGCACGTAGGCGTGGCCGGACGCCTCCAGCGCGGCGCTGGAGTACTGCGTGGTCGGCGCGGCGGTCAGCGCCACGGTGGTCGCGCCGCCGACCGGCGTGCCCGCCTCGGCCTCGAACTGGGTGAAGGGGAGGGTGGCGCCGGCGGTGTCGGCGGCCGCCGCGGTGCTCGCCGTGACGGCGGGGAGCACCGCGCCCCCGGCGAGCAGGGCGGTGACGAGCAGGACGGTGCGGGCGCGCGGGCGGGCGGTGGGCGACGGTGTCATCGGATCCCTTCCGGGGCGTGCACGGGCCGCGGCTCCGCCGGCGGCGCGGAGCCGCGGAGGCGGCGGTCGAGCAGCAGCGAACGTAATCCGATTGACATGAATCCGCAATGCTTCGATCGAACTGCGCAAAATATCAACTCGCCCCACGCACACCGCAGTCAGGCTCTCAGGCGGCTGCCGCGGCCGCACCCGCCGCCCAGCGGAAGCCGTCCAGGTCGGTGCAGGCCGGCACGCTCGAACTGTTGACGACCAGCCGGTGCGAACCGCTGCCCTCCGGGTCCACCCCGAGGTCCTTGGCCAGCGCCTTGCGCCGGTACAGCGCCAGCTTGACCGGCCCGCCCGCCGCGTCGAACTCGGCGTACACCCGGCCGAAGCTCTTCGTCACCGCCAGGCCCTGCTCGACGTAGAACCGCTTGGTCGCGGCGAAGTCCGCCACGCCGATCAGCAGCACGAACTCGTCGACCTGACGGGTCGCCGGTCCGCTGTCCTTCTTCGCGGAGGTGGCCAGCTTCCAGATCGTCCCGTCCGGGGCCTGCACCACGCCGCCGTACCCCCACAGCGACTTCGCGGCGGGCTTCAGCACCGTCGCGCCGGCGGCGACCGCCGACGCCACGAAGCTGTCCACGTCCGCGGGCCGGGAAACGGTCAGGGCGAGCGTGAACCCGCGGAATCCGCTGGACGGCTCGTCCGCGGCGCGCAGCCGCAGGCGCCTCTCGTCCAGGTCGAAGGCGTCGGCGTAGAAGCGGGCGGCGGACTCGGTGTCGGCCACGTCCAGGGTGATGGTGTCGATGATTGCCATGCCTGAAACGCTAGGCCCGCGCCCCCGCCGGAGGCTTCTCGATTCCTGACCGGTGCCCGGCCGGCGCCCGGCGCCGCGCTGCGGGCGGTCCGGCGTTCAGGCCAGGCCGAGGGCGGCGCGGAGGCGGCCCCGGGTGGCGGCGGCGGCCTCCCGGGTGACGGGGTCGTCGCTGCCGAGGGCCTCGTTCAGCAGCAGGTCGGCGGCGGCGACCACGGCCGCGGGCAGCACGATCTCGCGCAGGCCGAGCAGCTGCGCGGCGGCCTGGTGCCCCACCGACGGAGCGGCGCCGGGACGGGCGGAGGGCTTCTCGCCGTGCACGCGGCGGGGTTCGTTGATCACGGGCATGTCCGGTCCAACGGGTCGTGGCCCGCGACGGTTACGCCGTCGGGGCGTTCGGGTGGTCGGGCGGGTGGCGCGGGTCAACCGATCCGTTCGGCCAGCGCGAGGATGGTTCCGGCCGGGCCGCGCAGGTGACAGAGGCGGTAGGCGTTCTCGTACCGGGCGACCTCGCCGAGGAGTTCGGCGCCGTGCGGGCGCAGCCGGGCCAGGGTGTCGTCGAGGTCGTCGACGGCGAACATGACCCGGTGCAGTCCGAGGGTGTTGGGTGCCGGGTCGGGCGGGCCGGGGGTGATCGCGGCAGGGGTGTGGTACTTCGTCAGTTCGAGCCTGCCGTGGCCGTCCGGGGTGCGCATCATCGCGATGGCGCTGCGCAGGCCGTCGAGGCCCACGGTGCGGTCGGCCCAGACTCCTTCGATCTCCGCCTCGCCCTCGAGTTCCAGGCCGAGTGCGGTGAAGAAGGCGACGGCGGCCGCCAGGTCGTCGACGACGATGCCGACGTTGTCCATCCGTTGAACGGTCACGGGTGCCTGCCCTTTCGGGTTCCGGTGTCAGGGGGGAAGGGTCCGACGGGTGGTCAGGAGGCGTGCCGGTCCGGGACGGCGGGCGGCACGGCAGGGTCCAGGGCTGGGCGTTCGGGCCGGGGGGCGAGGCTGCGGACGGCCGGGGCGGGCCAGGCCGGGGACGGCGCGGACGCGGTGTGGGCGGCCCGGATCCACCGGGCCAGGGCATGGGCGAACTCGGGGCCGATCGCGGCGGCGTGCTGCAGCTGGTCCAGGTCTCCGGGGCGCAGCGGGACCCCGGCCTCCGAGAGGGCGGCGAGCAGGGGTTGGAGCAGCGTCCACTGGAGCCGGACGACGGGTGGCGGGCTGGTATGCGCAGGCTCTGTCACGCCGGGTCCAACTCCCGTCCGGCGGTGGGGACACGGGTCCCGCGGGCGGTTCCACCGCAGGGTGCACCCGCCCCGGGGTCCGCTCCGCTCCGGCACGGCGGCCGCTCCCGAACGGCCGTCATCCCGCCGAGCGAACCCGGGTTTGCGCGGGGCCGTCCGACGGCGCGTCAGTCCTGCCGGACCTGGGCCAGCCGGTGCAGGGCGAGGACGCCCAGGACCGCGGAGACCGCGGCGACCAGCAGGGCGACGCCGGGGAGCGGGCCGGCGGCCGCCCACAGCGCGCCCGCCGCGGTCAGGACGCTGAGCAGGGCGACGGCGGCGGCGAGCAGCCGTGGACGGTGCGTGACGCGGGCCGGCAGGCCGGGCGGTCGGGCGAGCCGCCGGTCGAGACGGGGGGCTTCGCTGCGCAGGTGGTCTTCGATCTCCGCGAGCAGGCGTTGCTCGTGGGCGGTCAGTCGGGTGGGGGCCATGGTGGTCGCCGTCCTCGGGTGTCGGGGCCCGGTGCTCGGCCGGGCCGCCTGGTCGGGGCCGCCGGTCCGGCGTCCCGCGGCTGCCGGTGCCGCCGGTCCGGGTCGCCGAACGGGAGCCGTCCCTGCGGGCCGTGCCCAGCGCGTGTACCCGGCCCTCGGATCCCACGCTCGCCCTCCGGTGGTCCGTCGCCCACTCGCAGCGCTGCCGCAGCGTTTCGGCAGGAGTCGGCGCAGGGGCAGCCGGCGTGGGGCCGCCGGGAGAGGCGCGGCGGCGGGGCCGGTCGCACACTCACGGAGTGAGTCCCGACCGCACCCGCCCGGAGGATCCGATGACGACGACCGCCGCCGTACCGGGCCCGGGCCTGCCGACCGGCGCGGTGGCGCGGCTGCTCGGGGTGTCGCCGACCACGGTGCGGTCCTGGGAGCGGCGCTACGGGATCGGGCCGGCCGGGCGGGTGCCCGGGCACCACCGGCGCTGGCGTGCCGAGGACGTCGCGGTGCTGGAGGCGATGTGCCGGCTGACGGCGCGCGGCCTGCCGCCGGGCGAGGCGGCCCGGGCGGCGCTGGCGGGCGGGGCGCGGCTCCCCCCGGCGGACGCGGGGCGGCCGCCCGGGGGGAGCCGCGCGCTCCGGGTGGGGACAGTGCGTCCCGAGTGCCGGGGACTGGCCGGCGCGGCGGTGCGCCTGGACGGTCCCGAGGTCGCGCGGGTGCTGGCCGCGGCCGTCGACGGGCTCGGGGCGGTGGCCGCCTGGACGGAGGTGGTGGTGCCGGCGCTCCGGGCGGCGGGCCGCAAGTGGGCGGTGGACGGCGAGCAGTACGTGGAGGTCGAGCACCTGCTCTCCTGGCACGTGTCCGCGGCGCTGCGCGCGGTCGCGGTACGGCCGACCGGGCCGGCCTCCCGCGGGCGGCCGGTGCTGCTGGCCGCGATGCCGGAGGAGGAGCACAGCCTCCCGGTGGAGGCGGTGGCGGCGGGGCTGGCCGAGCGCGGCGTGCCGTTCCGGATGCTCGGCGCCGCCGTCCCGCCCAGGGCCCTGCTGGACGCGGAGCGCCGGCTCGGTCCGGCCGCCGTGCTGCTCTGGTCCCAGGGCCGGCGGACGGCGGACCGCCGGCTGGTTCGCGTGGCCGCCGAGCTGACCTGGGGTCAACGCGGCGCACGCTCCGCCGCCGCCGTCCTCCCGGCCGGTCCCGGCTGGGGCCGCACTCCCCCACCGGGTGCGGCGGCCCTCCCCCACTCGCTGGAGTCCGCCCTCGACCTCCTCCACCGCGCCACCGTCCCGCCCTGACACTCCGCCCCCCGCCCCCGTCCGCTCCTCCGAACCATCCACACCCGCCCGGGCACCGAATACCGACTGTCGAGCGGGTCGCGCAGTTCACCGCACGCCTGCTCCCACCCCCACTCCCACCAGTCCACACCCGCCCGGGCACCGAATGCCCACCGTCGAGCGGGTCGCGCAGTCCCAGGAGGTCGTGATGATCGAGGTGCAGCGGGTGATGGCGGTGCGGCGCCCGGCCGCCGAAGTGCTGGACTACCTGGCGGACTTCGGCCATGCCGTGGAGTGGGACCCGGGCACCGAGCAGTGCGAGCGGGTCGACGCCGGGCCGGTGGGTCCGGGCGCGCGGTGGCGCAACGTCTCGGTGTTCCGCGGCCGCCGCACCGAGCTGGCCTACGTGCTGGAGTCGTGGGAGCCGGACCGCCTGCGGTTCGTCGGGCGGAACCGGACGGTCACCGCCACGGACGAGATCACCGTCCGGCCGGACGGCGCCGGCGCGTCGGTGCACTACCGGGCGCGGTTGCGGTTCCACGGGCTGGCCCGGCTCGCCGGTCCGCTGCTGCGGCGGGAGTTCGAGCGGCTGGCGGACGCCACCGCGCGGCGCCTGCCCGAGGTGCTGGACGGTCGCTGACGCGGTGTCGGGGCGGGCGTTCCCGTTCGGACCAATCCGCGGCCGGGCCGGGTCCGAATCCGGGGTGCAAGGCAGGGAGCCGGGACGGCCCGGTACAGCGGAGAGGACCGATGTGACGACACTCGGCACGGTTTCCACCGGCGGGTCGGTCCCGCCCGCGCGCGGCGGGCGTCCGGTCCGCCGGGTGGCGGTGGTCGGCGCGGGGGTGGCGGGCCTGACGGCCGCTCACGAGCTGGTGCGGGCGGGGGTGGAGGTGGAGCTGTTCGAGGCGGACTCGCGGTTGGGCGGTCACGCGCACACCCAGCAGGCGCCGGCGGCTGACGGGCGGACGCTGGACCTGGACACCGGTTTCCTGGTGCACAACACGCGGACGTACCCGGAGCTGACCCGGCTGTTCGCCGAGCTCGGGGTGCGCACCCGGGAGAGCGACATGAGCATGTCGGTGCGCTGCGACGGGTGCGGACTGGAGTACGCGGGCGCCCGTGGGCCGTCCGGGCTGCTGGCGGCGCCGGGCAACCTGGTGCGGGGCCGCTACCTGCGGATGCTCGGCGAGGTGCCGCGCTTCCACCGGCTGGCGCGCCGACTGCTGGCCGACCCGGAGCAGGGCGACCCGAGCCTTCGGGAGTTCCTCGACCGGCACGAGTTCTCCCAGTACTTCGTGCACCACTTCATGACGCCGGTGGTGTCCGCGGTGTGGTCGTGCGCGCCCGACCTGGCGGGCGACTACCCGGCGCGCTACCTGTTCGCGTTCCTGGACAACCACGGCATGCTGGCCGTCACCGGCTCGCCGACCTGGCGCACCGTGGTCGGCGGCTCCCGCACGTACGTGGCGCGGATCGCGGAGCGGATCACCGCCGTGCACCGGTCGGCCCCGGTCCGCGCGGTGCGCCGGCACCCGGACGGCGTCACCGTGGTCACCGAGGACGCCCGGAGCACCCGCGCGGACGCGGTGGTGGTGGCCACCCACGCGGACCAGGCGCTGCGGCTTCTCGCGGATCCGACCGACGCCGAGCGCGCGGTGCTCGGGGCGTTCACCTACTCGCGCAACCCGACGGTGCTGCACCGCGACCCGTCGGTGCTGCCGCGCGCCGCCTGGGCCCGCGCGTCCTGGAACTACCGGATGCCGTCCTGCGACGCGCCGTCCGACCGGGTCCGGGTCAGCTACCACCTGAACCGGCTGCTGGGCCTCGGCGGCGCGGAGGACTACCTGGTGACCCTGAACGAGGACCGGCAGCATCCCGTCCCGGCCGCCCTGGCGGTCTCCCGCACCGTCTACGAGCACCCGGTGTACACCGGGGCCACCGTGGCGGCCCAGCGCCGCCTGCCCGAACTGGCCACCGCCCGCACCGCGTTCGCGGGCGCCTACCACGGCTGGGGGTTCCACGAGGACGGCTGCCGCTCCGGCCTGGCCGCGGCCCGCCACCTGCTCGCGGCGGTCGCGCCGTGACCGCGGCCGCGCACACCGCGACGGCTGCCCCGGCGGGGCGGCTGCCCGGCCCCTGGGGTGCGGTGCTGTACGAGACCCGCACCACGCACGTGCGCGCCGTACCGCGCCGGGTCTTCCGGCACCGCGGCTACCTGTGGCTGGTCGACCTCGACCGGATGCCCGAACTCCCGCCGCTGCTACGCCCGTTGGCCCGGTTCCGGACCCGTGACCACGCCCCGGCCGATGCATCGACCATCCGCCGGGACCTGACCCGCAGGCTGGCCGCGCAGGGCATCCGGCTGGACGGCGGACGGGTGCTGATGCTCACTCAGGCCCGCTCGCTCGGACACGTGTTCAACCCGCTGACGGTGTACTGGTGCCGGGACGAGGCCGGCGCGCCGCTGTGCACCGTCGCGGAGGTGCACAACACCTACGGCGGCCGGCACCGCTACCTGCTGCGCCCGGACGGGCGAGGGCGGGCCGAGACGGCGAAGGAGTTCTACGTCTCGCCGTTCCTGCCCGTCGACGGCCGGTACCGGCTGGTGCTCCCGGAACCGGACGGGCGGCTGCACCTGACGGTCCATCTGGACCTGCCGGGCGGCCGGGCGTTCACCGCCACCGTCACCGGCGCCGGGCGCCCGGCGGGCCCGGCCGCACTGCTGCGGGCCGTTCTGCGGCACCCGTTCGCGACCTGGGCCGTCAGCCTGCGGATCCGCTCCCAGGGCGTGCGGCTGTGGCTGCGCGGCCTGCCCGTCCACCCTCGGCGTCCCCCGACCGAGAACCCGAACGAAGAAGAGGTGCCCCGCGGATGACCACCACCGTTCCACCCGTCGCCGTCGTCGACCCGCTCCGCTGGCCGGACGTCGCCCGGGTCCCGCACACCCCGCTGCGCGCCGCGGTCGCCGGCCGGGTGCTGCGCCGGGTGGCGGCCGGGCGCGGCCTGCGGGTCGAACTGCCGGGCGGACGGCCCCTGGTGGCCGCTCCGGCCGGCGCACCGGTGCTGCGACTGCACCGCCCGCAGGCATTCCTGCACCGGGTCGGCGCGGGCGGCCTGATCGGCTTCGGCGAGGCGTACCAGGCCGGCGACTGGGACAGCCCGGACCTGGCGGGCCTGCTGACCGCGCTCGCGTCCCGCCCCGAGACGCTGGTGCCGCCGGGCGCCGGCCTGCTGCGCCGCCTGTACGTGGCCCGGCCGCCGGCGGCGGAGCGGTCCACCGAGGAGGCGGCCCGGCGCAACATCCAGCGCCACTACGACCTGTCGAACGAGCTGTTCGGGCTGTTCCTCGACCCGACGCTGAGCTACTCCGCCGCGCTGTTCACCGACCCGGCCACCGCCCACTGGGCGGACCTGGCGACGGCCCAGCACCGCAAGATCGACCGGATGCTGGACCTGGCCGGGGTCCGCCCCGGCACCCGGCTGCTGGAGATCGGCACCGGCTGGGGCGAGCTCGCCCTGCGGGCCGCCGCCCGGGGCGCCCGGGTGCTCAGCGTGACGCTCTCCGCGGAGCAGCTCGCGCTGGCCCGCCGCCGGATCGCCGAGGCCGGGCAGCAGGACCGGGTGGAGGTCCGGCTGTGCGACTACCGCGCGGTGCAGGGCGAGTTCGACGCCGTGGTCAGCGTGGAGATGATCGAGGCGGTCGGCCGGCCGTTCTGGCCCGCGTACTTCGCGGCCCTGGACCGGGTGCTGGCGCCCGGCGGCCGGGTCGCGCTGCAGGCCATCACCATGCCGCACGCGCGGATGCTGGCCAGCAGCGACACCTACACCTGGATCCTGAAGTACGTGTTCCCGGGCGGCCAGATCCCCTCGCTGCGCGCGATCGCGGACACCGCCGCCCGGCACACCCGGCTGCGGGTGGACAGCGCGGACGCGTTCGGCCCGCACTACGCACAGACCCTGCGACTGTGGCGGGAGCGGTTCACCGAGCGGTCCGACGAGGTCGCCGCGCTCGGCTTCGACGAGGTCTTCCGCCGGATGTGGGAGCTCTACCTGGCGTACTCGGAGGCCGGGTTCCGGACCGGCTACCTGAACGTCCACCAGGTGCTGCTGACCCGGGACGGCGGACGGTGAACGCCGCCGCGTTCGGCGTGAACCTGGCCGTGACGGCCGGGGTCGCGCTGGCGGTGATGCTGGCCGCGTTCGCCGTCGGGGTCCGCACCGGCCGCCACCGCGGCGTGGACGTCGCGTGGGGCCTGGCGTTCGCGGCCGTCGCGCTGACCGGCTGGGCGCTGTCCGCCGGGCACGGCGATCCGGGCCGCCGGGCGCTGGCCACCGCCCTCGTGACGGTGTGGGGCCTGCGACTGGCGGCGCACCTGTGGTGGCGGGCCCGCGGCCTGCCGGAGGACCCGCGGTACGCGCGGATGCTGTCCCGGGCGCCCGCCGGACCGGCCCGCACCCGGTTCGCGCTGCGGATCGTGTACCTGCTGCAGGCCGCCCTGGTCTGGTTCGTCTCGCTGCCCGTCCAGGCCGCCCAGTACCTGCCGGACCCGCTCGGCCCGACCGCCTGGGCGGGCACCGCGCTGTGGGCGCTCGGCCTGTGCTTCGAGGCGGTCGGCGACGCCCAGTTGGCCCGCTTCAAGGCCGACCCGGCACACCGCGGCCAGGTTCTGGACCGCGGACTGTGGCGCTACACCCGGCACCCCAACTACTTCGGCGACGCCTGCGTCTGGTGGGGCCTGTTCCTGCTGGTCGCCGACACCCCGATCGGCTGGGCCTTCGTCGCGAGCCCCCTGCTGATGACCTGGCTGCTCGCCTTCGGCAGCGGAAAGCCGATGCTGGAACGCCACCTCGGCTCCGACCGCCCCGGCTGGACCGAGTACGCCGCCCGCACCAGCGGTTTCTTCCCTCTCCCACCCCGCCGGCCCCGACCGTCCCCCCGTCCCCGCTGACGACCCGCCAGGCGCGCCGGAGCAGTGGGACCGGCCCCTCCCCCCCGGTGCACCACCGTGCCGGGCGGCTCGACCACGTCGATGCCGCCCGGCCTTCCCCTGGTGTGCGCCGGCGGCATCGGGGCGCTGCTCGGGCAACCCGAGTCGCCGGCACGTGCGGCGGCCACCGGCGGTCCGTCAGGTGAACGGGAGCAGCAGCACCGGGTTGCCGCTCGGGTGGGTCGATCCGCCGAGGGGTTCGACGGTGACGCCGATGCCGGCGGCCCCGTCGAGCGGGCCGGTGAGCAGGACGGTGCCGCTCCCGGTGGGCAGCAGGCCGGCCGGGCGCATGGTGCCGGCGTCGTTGAACCAGAGCTGGTAGGTGCGGCCGGGGGCGGGAGCGGGCAGTCCGCTGGCCAGGAAGCCGGCCCGGCCCCGGCTGACCGACCAGACCACGGTGCCCGTGCCGCCTTCGGCGGCCGCGGTGGCGGTCCGCGCGTCGGGTGCGGTGAGCAGCGCGGCGACCTCCTGCTGCCGCTGTTCCAGCGCGGTCGCCCGGTCACGGGCCCGGCCCGCCTCCCGGTGCTGCTGGACGGCGATCGCGCCCGCGCCGACGGCCAGCGCGAGGCAGGCGGCCAGCGCCAGCCTCGGCGCGCTGCGGGCGATCCGGCCCGGGCGGCGGCCCGGCGGCGCGACCCGCGGCGGTTCCTGCCGGATGCCCGGGAGGGCGGCGAGCACCCGCTGCTTCATCGCCGGCGGGGGCGGTGTCGCCTCGGCCGCCCCGAGCCGGGCCAGGGTGGCGGCGAACTCCGCCACCTCCTGCGCGCAGGCCGGGCAGCCCGCCAGGTGGCGTTCGAACGCACCGTTCTCCTCGGGGCTGAGCGCGTGCGCGGCGTACGCGCCGGTCAGGGTGTGCGGGTCGGCCGTGTTCATGTCCCCACTCCCAGGCAGTCGCGCATCCGGATCAGGCCGTCCCGCATCCGGGTCTTGACGGTGCCGAGCGGCGCGCCGAGCACCTCGGCGACCTGCGGGTAGCTGTACCCGCGGTAGTAGGCGAGGGTCAGCGACTCGCGCTGGAGCTCCGTCAGGGTCTTCAGACAGCGCCGGACCTGCTCGCGCTCCATCCGGCCCTCGACCTGTTCGGCGACCTCGTCGTAGGCCACCGCGTAGGACGCCTCCGCGACCCGCCGGTCCCGGTCGGTGGCGGCCTGCGCGGAGCGGACCCGGTCGACGGCGCGCCGGTGCGCGATGGTGAGCACCCACGGCAGCACCTCGCCGCGATCGGCCCGGTAGCGGGCGGCGGTGCGCCACACCTCCACCAGCACCTCCTGCGCGACCTCCTCCGACTGCGCGGCGTCCCGCACCACCCGCCGTACCAGGCCGAACACCGGACCGGCGACCGCGTCGTACAGCGTGGCGAAGGCGTCCTGGTCGCCGAGGACCACCCGCGCGAGCAGCTCCTTCAGGTCCGGCCCGGGCCGGACCGGCAAGCCCAGGGCGACGACCCGGTTCACCCGGCCACCGCCGCACCGGCGCAACACCTTCGACGGACCATTGGCACGGGAGCCTCCCCAGCCTCGGCCGGGCCCGGAGCCCGGCCGCGCAACCTCGACAACACGACTCCCCCTGTTCGGAGCCACCCCCCACCCGGATTGCCCGGCCCACCACAGCCCGTCTGCCCGCCCCCGGGCGCCCTCCGCCGCGCGGGCCGCTCCGACGTCCCGTCAGTCCGGCCGGGATCGGGACCAATCCGCGCCCACCGTCCCCCCGAATGCCGGGTGTGAACACCGTGGAGGACCCGACGCCGCAGCCCCGGCCGTCCTGGCCCCGGATTGCTGGGCCCGCGGCGGGTGTGGCTGCTGCTGCGGCGGCGCTGGGGACGGGTCAGCTCGTCGCGGCGCTGACCGGCCCTGCGGGGTCGCCGGTGCACGCGGTGGGTGCGGCGGCGGTCGACCTGACGCCGGGTCTGCTGACGCTGATCGCCGCCGGCGCCCAGGCGCCGGCGGCGGGTGCGGTCGGGACCGCCGTGCAGCCGGAGCAGCGCGCCGTGCCCTTCCCGGCCGGGGCGACGGGCTGGCACAGCACCGTCGTCACCGTCACCTGAACCGTCAACCGCCTTTCACCCAGCACCACTTCACCCGAGCACCGAGGAGAGATCCGCCATGTCCGCTTCCGTCCGCAACCGCCGTGCCCTCACCGCCCTGTTCGCCGCCGGCGCCCTCGCCCTGTCCCTGGGCGCGTGCAGCAGCAGCAGTGACAGCGGCAGCAGCTCGTCCTCCCCGTCCGCTTCCGCGGCCTCCTCCGCGGCGATGTCCGGCAGCAGCACCGCCTCCGCCGCCGCGGCGGCCGGTCAGCCGTTCGGCGCGGCCTGCGCCGCCGTGCCGAAGGACGGCGCGGGCTCGTTCACCGGCATGGCGCAGGACCCGGTCGCCACCGCCGCCTCGAACAACCCGCTGCTGTCCACCCTGGTCGCCGCCGTCAAGCAGGCCGGCCTGGTCGACACCCTGAACTCCGCCCAGAACATCACCGTGTTCGCGCCCACCAACGACGCCTTCGCCAAGATCCCGAAGGCCGACCTGGACGCCCTGCTCGCCGACAAGGCGAAGCTCACCAAGGTCCTGACCTACCACGTCACCCCCGAAAAGCTCGCCCCCACCTCGCTGGCCGGCACGCACAAGACCCTGGAGGGCAGCGACCTCACCGTCACCGGCAGCACCCCCGACTTCACCGTCAACAGCAACTCCAAGGTCCTGTGCGGCAACGTCCAGACCGCCAACGCCACCGTCTACATCGTCGACACCGTGCTGATGCCGACCTCCTGACGGTCCCTCACCCGAGAGCCGGCCGCGGCGGACCCGTGTTCCGCCGCGGCCGGGCCGCGCCGCGCGGCGTCACGCGGTCAGTCGCACAGGCGGGCCAGTGCGGCGTCCAGGTCGAGGTGCTCGTGCTCGCTGCCCGCCGGGACGAGCGCGAAGCAGTCGAGCAGGAAGCCGGTGACGATGCCGGCCGGGATGCTGATCAGGGCGTCGCCGGTCGCACCGCGCAGGGTGATCAGTATGTCGCCGGCGGTCCCCGGACATACCGTCACATCGCCCTCGCCGACCGGGGCGTGGCGTCCCTCGTTGAGCAGGTCCCGGCCGAACACCCACTCGACGGCCTCGATCCGGCCGAGCGGGGGGAAGACCAGGCGCACGGCGTACGGCAGTGCCGAGTCGAAGTGCAGACCTGCCTCGACGGCCTGCTGCGGGTAGGGGCTGCGGGGCAGCGTGACGGTGGTGGACCAACAGGTGGCGACGGTCATCCGGGCGGCCTTCCTTCGACGACGGGGTCTGCAGCCCTCGGCTACCCCGGTGGCGGTGGAACGTGCACGTCCACGCAGAACCTTCACGCACGCCGCGCGTCGGCCCCACGGGTGCGTGCCCGCCGAACGGATGGCGTCACTCGCCGCCGTGCGCGAGCCGCTCGCGGGCGGTGGCGCCGCGGCGTTCGACCGGCAGGGTGCCGGTGGCGGCGCCGAGGCCGTACGGGGGCATGTCGCCGTAGATCGACTCGTGGTTGCCGGCCGGGACGATGTACGTCTCGTGCCAGATGCCCACGTGGCAGCGGGACTTGCGCTCGAATCGGTTGATCATCGCCCAGGCCTTCCGGTGCAGCCGGTCGGGGGCGGCGGCGTAGGCGAGCAGCTTCTCCTCGGACTCCCAGTACTGGACCACGTAGTAGGTGCGCGGCGAGCCGGTCAGCAGCTGGTAGCCGAGCAGGCCGCTGTTCGGGTCGCGGGAGAGTTCCCGCAGCATCCGCGGCATCGCGAGGAGGACGGGCAGCCAGTGGTGCGGCGCCCAGAAGTGGTTGATCCGCATGCCGATCAGGAAGAGCACGACCTTCCCTTCGGCGGCGGCGGTGGTTCGACCAGGGAGCGGTTTCGCGAACATGGGATCCCCCTTCGGCGGGCCGTCCCCGTGATTGGATGGCCCCATTCGTCCATCGCTTTGGATAGTGACACTCGCCAATGGAGGGCACAAGGGGATGCGCCTGGCGGATCTCAGCGAGCGGAGCGGTGTCTCCCTCGCCACGGTCAAGTACTACCTGCGCGAGGGCCTGCTGCCGCCCGGCCGCCGGATCAACGCCACCCAGGCCGAGTACGGCGAGTCCCACCTGCGCCGGCTGCGGCTGGTCCGGGCGATGATCCAGGTCGGCGGCATCCCGGTGGCCACCGTCCGCGAGGTGCTCGCGCACGTCGACGACGAGTCGCTGGGCCTCACCCTGCGGCTCGGCGCGGCCCTCTGGTCGCTGCCGCAGACCGCCCAGGAGGCGCCGGCCGGCCCCGAGGCGGCCGACGACCCGTCACATGTCGCCGCCCGCGCGCTGGTCGACGAACTGCTCGGCCGGCTCGACTGGACCACCGCCCGCGAGGTCGGCGACCTCGCCCCCGCCCACCGCGCCCTGGTCGCCACCCTCGCCACCCTCCACCGGCTCGGCTACCCGCTGGACAGCGACGACCTCCTCCCCTACGCCCGCACCATGGAGCAGGCCGCCGTCCACGACCTGGACCGGATGGACCTGCTGCCCGAACCGCAGGAACGCGCCGAGTACGCCGTCGCCTCCGCCGTCCTGTTCGAACCCGTCCTGCTCAACCTGCGCCGCCTCGCCCAGTCCGAGGAGTCCCACCGCCGCTACGGCCTCTGACCGCCCCGGCCCCGCGGCCGGGGCGGGAGCGCGTCGGCCGGTGGGCGTCCGCGGCGCGGGGTAGGTTCGGGCGACCGGGGAACGCCGGTGCCGTTCGATCTACCCATGGAGCAGCTGTGCCCACCGCCGACGAGTTGATCAGTGCCGGGACCGTCCACGGGTTGGCGGCGGTGCTCCGGGAGGCCGCGCCGCGCGCGTCCGACTGGCGGGCGGTCACCGGGAGCGCGGCGGGCCTGGGCGCGCTCGGGCTGAGCGAGCGGGCCCGGACGGTGGGCGCGGCGATGCTGGCCGATGTCGGCGGCGGCTACGGGGAGTTGGCGTCCGCGGTGCGGGCGGCGCTGGCCCGGCCGGAGCTGACGGGGTGGATGATCTGGCCGGTCAGCGAGGCGGTCGCGACGGCGGCCACCGCACCGGGCGGTGACTTCGCGGACGGCCTGCACCTGCTGGCGGAGCTGACACCGCGGCTGACGGCCGAGTTCGCGCTGCGTGGCTTCCTGCTCGCCGACCTGGACCGCAGCCTGGCCGCCGCGCTGGCCTGGACCCGGTCGCCGGACCCGGCGGTGCGCCGGCTGGCCTCGGAGGGCACCCGGCCGAGGCTGCCGTGGGCACGGCAGGTTCCGGCGCTGACGGCGGCGCCGGGGGTGACGCTGCCGATCCTGGACGCGCTGTACCGGGACGAGGACGAGGTGGTGCGCCGCTCGGTGGCCAACCACCTCAACGACCTGTCCCGGCTGGACCCCGGGCTGGCCACCGCGACGGCCGCCGGGTGGGCCCGGCGGGCGGACGGCGCCACCGCCTCGGTGGTGCGGCACGCGATGCGCACGCTGGTGAAGGACGGCGACCCGGCGGCGCTGGAGCTGGTCGGCTTCCACGGCGGGCGGGAGGACCTGCGGGTGCTCGGGCCGCTGCTGGAGCGGGCCGAAGTGCCGGTCGGCGGCGCGCTGACCTTCACCGCCCGGGTCACCAACGTCTCCGACGCGCCGGTGTCGCTGGTCATCGACTACGTGGTCCACCACCGGAAGGCCAACGGCCGGACGTCGCCGAAGGTCTTCAAACTCACCAAGCGCAACCTGGAGCCGGGCGCGTCCGCCGAGCTGACCCGCAGTCACTCGTTCCGGCCGATCAGCACCCGGGTCTACCACCCGGGCGAGCACGCCCTTCAACTCCAGGTCAACGGGCACCGGTTCGACACCGCGGTGTTCGAACTGACGCCCGCGCAGGGGTAACCGGGGACCCGCCGGACCGAATCGGCCGATTCGCGGGAGGATCGGCGTAGGTTCGGCTGCAGGCGCGACCGCGCCGTGTGCGGAGAGGGGTTGTCGGATGGCTCAGGTGGTCCGGGGTGTGATCGCGCGTGCGAAGGACGCACCGGTGGAGGTGGTGCCGATCGTGGTGCCGGACCCGGGGCCGGGCGAGGCGGTGGTGCGGGTGCAGGCCTGCGGGGTGTGCCACACCGACCTGCACTACCGGGAGGGCGGGATCAACGACGAGTTCCCGTTCCTGCTCGGGCACGAGGCGGCGGGCGTCGTCGAGACGGTCGGCCCGGGCGTCGAGGAGGTCGCGCCGGGCGACTTCGTGATCCTCAACTGGCGTGCGGTGTGCGGCCGTTGCCGGGCCTGTCGGCGCGGCCGGCCGTGGTACTGCTTCGCCACCCACAACGCCGCGCAGAAGATGACGCTGGAGGACGGCACGCCGCTCTCCCCCGCGCTGGGCATCGGCGCGTTCGCCGAGAAGACCCTGGTCGCGGCCGGCCAGTGCACCAAGGTCGACCCGGCGGCCTCCCCGGCCGCGGCCGGCCTGCTGGGCTGCGGCGTGATGGCCGGGCTCGGCGCGGCGATCAACACCGGTCAGGTCGGCCGGGGCGACACCGTCGCGGTGATCGGCTGCGGCGGCGTGGGCAACGCGGCGATCGTCGGCTCCCGGCTGGCCGGCGCGGCCCGGATCATCGCCGTCGACGTCGACGAGCGCAAGCTCACCACCGCGCTGGGCCTGGGCGCCACCCACACCGTCGACTCCCGTTCGGTGGACCCGGTGGAGGCGATCCGCGAACTGACCGGCGGGCACGGCGCGGACGTGGTGATCGAGGCGGTCGGCCGCCCCGAGACGTACAAGCAGGCGTTCTACGCCCGCGACCTGGCGGGCACCGTGGTGCTGGTGGGCGTGCCCACGCCGGAGATGACGCTGGAGCTGCCGCTGCTGGACGTGTTCGGCCGCGGCGGCGCGCTGAAGTCCTCCTGGTACGGCGACTGCCTGCCCGACCGGGACTTCCCGATGCTGATCGACCTGTACCTGCAGGGGCGGCTCGACCTGGACGCGTTCGTCAGCGAGACCATCCCGCTGGACGGCGTCGAGGAGGCGTTCGCCCGCATGCAGCGCGGCGAGGTGCTCCGCTCGGTGGTGCTGTTCTGATGGCCGCCCGGATCGAACACCTGGTCACCGCAGGCGAGTTCAGCCTGGACGGCGGCACCTGGCAGGTCGACAACAACGTCTGGATCCTCGGCGACGACGAGGAGGCGCTGGTCATCGACGCGGCCCACGACGCCGAGGCGATCCTCGCCGCGCTGGGCGGGCGGCGGCTGGTCGCCATCGTCTCCACCCACGCCCACAACGACCACGTCGACGCCGCCCCGGCGCTGGCCGACCGCACCGGCGCGCCGATCCTGCTGCACCCCGCCGACGAGGTGCTGTGGCGACAGACCCACCCCGACCGCAAGCCGGACGCCCCGCTCGCCGACGGTCAGCACCTCACCGTCGCCGGAACGGATTTGACGGTCCTTCACACCCCCGGCCACAGCCCGGGCGCGGTCAGCCTGTACGCGCCGGAGCTCGGCACCGTGTTCACCGGAGACACCCTGTTCGCGGGCGGACCGGGCGCGACCGGGCGTTCGTTCTCCGACTTCCCGACCATCGTGGACTCGATCCGCGGCCGTCTGCTGACCCTCCCGCCGGAGACGGTCGTCCGAACCGGGCACGGCGACTCCACCACGGTCGGCGCCGAGGCGCCGCACCTGGAGGAGTGGATCGCCCGGGGCCACTGATCCGCCACCGGGGTGGGTGTCGTGCGCCGTCCCGGCGTCGTGCTCTGTCCCGGTGGCGTCCTCGGCCCTACACTCGGCCCGGCAAGTACCTTACCGGCGAGTAACAGCAGGGGGTCGGGATGGCCGGCGAACGGGTCCACGCGTTCGGCGACGACGCACTGGGCGAGCACGACGCGGTGGCACTGGCGGCGCTGGTCCGCTCCGGGGCGGTGAGCCCGGGCGAACTCGCCGCCGCGGCCGCCGCGCGCGCCGCCCGGGTCGACGCCGCGCTCGCACCGGTCGCCTTCGCCGACTACCGGCAGCAGCCGCACCGCTCCGGGCGCGGCGCCGACGCGCCGCTGCACGGCGTCCCCACCTACCTCAAGGACAACGTCGACCTGGCCGGGATGCCCACCGGCCACGGCAGCGCCGCCTTCCGCCCGCGCCCCGCCCGCCGCAGCGCCCCCTTCGCGGAGCAACTGCTCGGCACGGGCCTGGCGGTGCTCGGCAAGACCCGGCTGCCCGAGTTCGGCCTCAACGCGTCCACCGAGTACGCGAGCGCCGAGCCGGTCCGCAACCCGTGGCGCCCCTCGCACTCGCCGGGCGCCTCCTCCGGCGGCGCGGCCGCACTGGTCGCCGCCGGCGTGGTCCCGATCGCGCACGCCAACGACGGCGGCGGCTCGATCCGGATCCCCGCCGCGTGCTGCGGCCTGATCGGCCTGAAACCCACCCGGGGCCGGCTGGTCGCCAACGACCAGGGCCGCCGGCTCCCCATCGACCTGGTCACCGACGGCGTGCTGACCCGCTCCGTCCGCGACACCGCCGCGTTCTTCGCCGCCGCCGAACAGCTCCACCGCAACCCCGCCCTCCCGCCGCTCGGCCTGGTCGAAGGCCCGGGCGACCGCCCGCTGCGGATCGGCGTCGTCCTCGGCTCACCGCTCGCCGAGGTCGACGCGCCGACCCGCCGCGCCGTCGAGGACACCGCGCTGCGCCTGGAGGCGATGGGCCACCGCATCGAACCCGCCGTCCTGCCCTTCGGCACCGACTTCCAACGCGACTTCACCCTCTACTGGGGCTTCATCGCCTTCCTGATCGCCGCCACCGGCCGCCTCCTGCTCGACCCCACCTTCCGCGCCGCCGGCCTCGACGGACTCACCTCCGGCCTGCGCTCCACCTTCCACCGCCGCTTCCACCGCACCCCGGGCGTGCTGCGCCGACTGCGCGCCGCCACGCCCGCCTACGCCGACGTCTTCCACCACCACGACGTGGTGCTCTCTCCCGTCCTGGCCCACACCACCCCGCCGCTCGGCCACCTCAGCCCCAACGTCCCCTTCGACGAACTCCTCTCCCGCCTCCAGCGCTACGTCGCCTTCACCCCCGTCCACAACGTCACCGGGGCACCCGGCCTCGCCCTCCCCACTCCCACCGCCCCCGACGGCCTCCCCTCGGCGTCCACCTCTCCGCCCCCCACGGCCAGGAACGCCGGCTCCTCGAACTCGCCTACGCCCTCGAAGCCGACCGCCCCTGGCCCCGCATCCAGCACCCGGCCTGACCGGCCGGCCGCCAAGCCCCGCCCCGACCCGGCCCCGGCGGGCCCGGGTGTCTCGGGGACGCCGCCGCCGGGTACCAGGCAGTCCATGCTCCGCATGACGGCCCGTCACATCCGGTCCGAGGGTGGTGAGCCCGACGCCGTCAGCGGCAGATCCAGTGACTGTCGCGGATCGGGTGCTCGAACCGCTCGCCGCCCGAGCGAGTCACCACGACTCCGTCGCCCTGGTAGGCGACCCGGTCGCCCGCCGCGACGAACAGTGGTCCGTCCAACTCGACCTGAAAGTCGGAGCGGAACAGGAACTCACTGAGCAGAAGCATCCGCGGGACCGGGGTCAGGCCGGGGTGAAGCGGACGGCGGTGAGGCGTTCGCGGGTGGTGGCGTCGGCGAGGACGACGGAGCGGGCGGCGGGGAAGGCGGTGGGGCCGTGCTGGGCGAGGGCGGTGAGGAGGCGGGTGGTACCGCGGAGGTGGAGGTGGAAGGTGCGGGGGGCGGTGGTGCGGGCGCGGGCGTGCTGGCCGGCCAGCGCTTCGGACGCGGAGACGGCGAGCAGGACCACGTGGAGCTCGCGGCCGTGGCGCCGGGCCCAGTGGGCGAGGGCCCGGCGCATCCAGCGGCGGCTGCCGCAGTCGTGGACCAGCAGCGGTCCGGGCCGGGCGAACGCGGCGCGGGTGCGCAGCAGGTGGAGCAGCCGGGCGGCGGGCCGGTAGGCGGGGTACGGGAGCCAGTCGGGCATCGCGGCCTCGCAGGCGAGGCGGGTGGTGCGCGGGTCGACGACGGCGGTGCGGGCGACGTCCCAGCGGCGCAGCAGGGTGCTCTTGCCGCTGCCGGGGACGCCGCCGACCACCACCACGGCGGTGGCGGGGTAACGGAGGGTCAGCGGTGGGCCGGGGTGCCCGCGCAGGTCGGTGAGGCCGCTGGGCGCGAGTTCCTCGGGCAGGGTCGGTCCGGCGCCCTCCTCGCACAGCGCTCCCACCGTTCTCCCCCTCGTCCGTTGCCCGGCTGATCCGCTCGAACTGTTCGAACTGTTCGACGGTTCGGCAGCCTATCGGGGCGGGCGGGACGCGGTTCGGCCCGGTCCGGCCGGTTCAGCCGCGGTCGAGCCGGATCGCTCGGCCGGGGCAGGCGGCGACGGCGTCCTCGGCGACGGCCAGCAGCTCGGCGGGCGGTTCGGCGGCGAGCAGGACCACGAGGCCGTCCTCCTCGCGCTGGTCGAACAGTTCGGGGGCGGCGAGGACGCACTGCCCGGCGCCGCAGCACCGGTCCTGGTCGACGTGCAGGTTCATCGGTGTTCCCTTCTCGGCCGTCACCAGGCGACGGGCAGCGCGTGGACGCCGTAGACGACCATCTCGTGACGGAACCTCAGCTCCTCGAACGGCACGGCGAGCCGCAGCCCGGGGAGCCGGCGCAGCAGGGTCTCCAGCGCGATCTCCAGTTCCAGCCGGGCCAGCGGCTGGCCGAGGCACTGGTGGACGCCGAACCCGAAGGCGAGGTGGCGGCGGGTGTCGCGGGCGAGGTCGAGGGTGTCGCCGTCGGGGTAGCGCCGCTCGTCCCGGTTGGCGGTGTTGATCTGACAGACGACGCCCTCGCCGGCCCGGATCAGCACGCCGCCGACTTCGACGTCCTCGACGGCGACCCGGGTGAGTCCGGTGTGCACGACGGTGAGGTGGCGGAGGAGTTCCTCGACCGCGGCGGGGGTGGTTTCGGGGTGGGCGCGCAGGCGGGCGAGCTGGTCGGGGTGGCGGAGCAGGTCGAGGACGGACAGCGCGGTCATGTTGGCGGTGGTCTCGTGCCCGGCCACCAGCAGCAGGCGGCCCATGGTGCTGATCTCCGCGGTGGTGAGTTCGCCGCGGGCGACCAGCCGGCTGAGGATGCCGTCGTCGGGGTGGTGGCGCTTGGCCTCGGTGAGCGCGTCGAGGTAGCCGGCCAGGCGGTCCTGGGCGGCGGCGATCTCCGCCACGGGGGCGTCGCGGCGCAGCAGGGTGCGGCTGCACTCCTGGAAGAAGGCGTGGTCCTGGTAGGGGACGCCGAGCAGCAGGCAGATCACCAGCGAGGGCAGCGGCAGGGCGAAGTCGGCGACCAGGTCGGCGGTGGTGCGGCCGTCGGCGGTCATCCGGTCGATGAGTTCGTCGGCGGTGCGCTGGATCGCGGGGCGCAGCAGTGCGGTGCGGCGGAGGGTGAAGTCGCCGGTCAGCATGCGGCGCAGTCGGGCGTGCTCGGGGTCGTCCATCCTGATGAACGTCGGTGAGCCGGTGCTGAGTTCGCGGGCGCCGGCGCTGAGGAACGGGAAGCCGGGGCGGGTGGCGTCGGCGCTGAACCGGGGGTCGGCGAGGACGTCGCGGGCGTCCTGGTGACGGGTGATCAGCCAGCACGGGGTGCCGTCCCAGAGGCGGATGCGGCTGACGGCCTGTTCCTCCCGGGCCTGCTGGTAGGCGGGCGGGGGCGCGAACGGGCAGGTGCCGCGCGGGGCGGGGTGGCTGGTGGGGGAGGTCGGGGCGGCGGTGGCCATCGTGGGTTCCCTTCCCGGCAGTTGGGCCGCCGGGCCGGGTCGGGGTGAACGGGGCCGTGGCGGCGCGGACCTCGGCACTTGGATGCCTCGGGCAACTAACTCACCGTCACGCTAACTCGCGTTCCGTGGCCGGGGAAAGCACGCCGGGCCCATCGACGCCAATCTGTCCGGTTTCCGGCCGTCCACGAATCGTCGGCCGTGGCGGCCCGCGCCACGCCCACCAGCCATGTCCATGCCCGCCCGCCCCGACCGAGCGCGACCGCCCGGAGGGCGAGAACGGGCCAGTCGCCACCGATGTCAGCCGCCCCGGGGAGCCGGGCCGCGAGCCCGGAGCCGCGCTGCCGACGGCGGAGTCAGCCGTGCTGCGGCAGCGGGGCGGCCCGGAGTTCGGCGGCCAGCGCGAGCACCTGGTCGACGGCCCAGTGGTCGGCGGCGTGGGCCCCGTAGTGGGCGGCCAGCACCCGTCCGTCGGCGGCCAGCAGGAAGTCGGCGGGCAGGCCGATCCGTCCGCCGAGCGGACGGGAGGCGGGCGGGCGCTCGCGGCCGCGCAGCAGCAGCACGGCGCTGCGGGCGACCGCGCGGGCGATGGTGGGCCAGACCCGGGGGTCGAGCAGGGCCCGGACGCCGCGCTCGACCCCGTAGGCGCGGTAGAGGCGCTGGTCGGGGTCGGCGACCAGCGGGAACGGCAGGCCCTGGGCGTGCGGGCGCAGCTCGGCCTCGGGCGAGTGGAACACGGCGGCCTCGATCACGCCGGCGGCACGCAGCTCCTAGTGCCGGACGGCGAAGGAGCGCAGGTGCAGGTTGCAGACGGGGCAGCCGGCGAACCGGCGGAACTGCAGGTGCAGCAGCCCGCCGGCGGGAACGGGCGGGAGCTCGGCGCCGGTGGTGTCGGTGGTCGGGAGGATCGGGGCGGTGGTGCCGGACTGCAGTCGGGACACGGTGGCTCCTCGTAGGTGTAGACCGTACGCCTAAAACTGTAGGCGTATGCCCTACGCTGTCAAGTCGTGCCCCGCCCACGCTCCCTGACGACCCGCCAGCTCGCCGCCGCCGCGCTCACCGTGATCGACCGCGACGGCCTCCCGGCGCTGTCCATGCGCACCGTCGCCGCCGAGCTGGACCGGCGCACCATGGCGCTCTACCGCTACGTCGAGGACCGCGCGGAACTGGAGTGCCTGGTGGTGGACCTGGCGCTCGGCACCGTCCTGGACCAGGCCGCCCGCACCACGCCGCCGGCCGCCGCCCGGCCCGTGCCGCCGCGGGAGCGGCTGCTGGAGCTGCTGCAGCTGATGCGCGAGGCGGTCGGCGCGCACCCGGGCGTGCTGCCGCTGGTGGTCCGGCACCACGGGGGCTGCCTGCCCGCGCTGCGCTGGCGCGAGTGGCTGCTGGAGGCGCTGGCCGCCGCCGGGCTGGACGGACCGCACCGGTCGGCGGCGCTGCACGCGCTGGTCTCGTACGTGATCGGCGCGCTGGAGCTGGAGCACCGGCCGGCCGAGGACCGCGCCGGGCTCGCCGCGCCGGACGCGTTCCCGCTGCTGGCCGCCGCACTGCCCGGCGCCGCCGACCCCCGGCAGGTGTACCTGGACGGGGCGCGGGCCGTCCTCGACGGGCTCCGGATCGCCTGACCCTTCCCGACCGGGGGGGGTGCCGCGGACCGCGTTCCGCGATCGTCTAGAATCGACGGAGCGAAGGGGAGTAGTCCCGAAACACCGCTGGTCGACATACTGGACGGATTTTTTCCGTCCCGGCCTGCGGGCCGCGGCGAACCGGCCGGGGTGGACGAGACCTTCGGCCCTTGCATGGCCCTGCCGCACCCACCGTGCGTCAGGTCTCGTCGTGCCGGGCCGAAAGGTTTGCCCGTCGCCTGCTTGGTGCCGTTCGAGCCTCCGGCCCGGCCCCTGCAGAAAGCGCTCCGATGTCCTTCGACCCCCTGGCGATGCTCACCGCCTTCGGGCTGATCTTCCTCGCCGAACTCCCGGACAAGACGATGTTCGCCTCGTTGGCCATGGGCACCCGCATGCGCCCGCTGTACGTGTGGTTCGGCACCTCGGCGGCCTTCGTGGTGCACGTCGCGATAGCCGTCGGCGCGGGCAGCCTGCTCGGCCTGCTGCCGGGCCTGGCCGTGAAACTGGTCTCGGCCGCACTGTTCGGCTTCGGCGCCTTCGTGCTGCTGCGCTCCGGCGGCGACGAGGACGACGAGAACGGCGGCGCGAAGACCGTCACCGGGTTCTGGCCGGTCTGGGGCACCGCGTTCATGACGGTGTTCATCGGTGAGTGGGGCGACCTGACCCAGATCACCACCGCCAACCTGGCCGCCACCAACGGCTGGCTGCCCACCGCGATCGGCTCGGCCGCCGCACTGATGTCGGTGTCCGCGCTGGCCCTGGTGGTCGGCAGGTTCATCGCCAAGCGCGTTCCGTTGAAGACCGTCCAGCGGGTCGGCGGCCTGTGCATGGCCGCGCTGGCCACCTGGACGCTGATCGAGGCCTTCACCGGCTGAGCCCGCACCCGTCCGCTTCGCTCCCACACCCCGCGCCGTCGTGGCCTGCTCCGGACCGACCGGCCGTCAACTCACCTTCGCCGCACCGGAGCTGAGGTGCGCGCTGACACCGTCCAGGTGCAGCACCCGGCGGGCCCGACGGGCGGAGGCGGCACGGTGGGCGATCACCACCAGGGTGCCGGGCCGGGCCGCGAACGCGGCCTCCACCCGGGCCTCGGCGGCGGGGTCCAGGTGGCAGCTCGCCTCATCGAGGACGGTGAGTCGGGCGGGCGACAGGTGGACCCGGGCCAGGGCGATCAACTGGCGTTCCCCCGCCGAGAGTTCGCCGGGGGCGGCCAGCTCGGCGTCCAGCCCGCCCAGCCGTTCGAGCAGCGGACCGAGGCCCAGCGCCCGGACGGTGTCCCCGATCGCGGCCGGTTCGGCGTCGGGGGCGAGGTAGCAGAGGTTCTCCCGCACGGTGCCCGCGAAGACGTACGCCTCCTGCGGGATCAGCGCCACCTCGCGGCGCAGCCGGGCGGCGGGCAACTGTTCCAGCGGGACGCCGTCGAGCCGGACGCCGCCCGCCGACGGGGTCTCCAGGCCGGTGAGCAGCAGGGCGAGGGTGGACTTGCCGATCCCGCTGGGGCCGGTGACGGCGAGGTGGTCGCCGGGCGCGAGGTCGAGGTCGAGGCCGTCGACGACGGGGGCGGCGTGCGGCCCGTAGCGGAAGGTGAGTCCGCGGGCGGCGAGCGCGCCGGGGCCCGGCGGGGCGGCGTCGGGGGTGCCGGCGGCCGTCGGAGCGGCGGCGGTGGTCTCGGCCAACCGGCCTAGCACCGCGTCGAGTTGGACCCCCCAGGTGCCGAGCAGGGTGGTGAGCGAGCGCAGCGCGGGGTCGAGCCCGGTGACCAGGTAGGTGACGGCCCCGGCGGCCGCTCCGGCGCTGAGGAGCCCGTCGGCGACCAGCCCCGGCAGTGCCAGGACGACGGCGAGCAGCGGGAGTTGGGCCCCGATCAGCACCACGGCCCGGCGGCCCGCGGCGGCCCGGCCGAGTGCGGCGACGGCGCGCGCCTGGGTGTCGGTGGCCGCGTCGAGGACGGCACCGGCCCGGGCCGTGGCCCCGCAGGCGGTGACGTCGCGCAGCGCGTCCAGGACGGGCCCGGCCTCCCGGGCGAGGGCCTCGTCGGCGAGCACCACGGAGTGCTGACGGGCTGTCAGGGTGCGCAGCAGGCCGGCCAGCACCAGCAGGGCGAGGCCGGTGAACGGCAGCACCAGCAGGGCGATCCGGCCGGACAGCGCGGCCACGCCGAGCACGGCCGCGGCCAGCGCGAACGCGGTCTGCCGGAAGGTCCGCAGCAGGGCGGCGACCAGGTTGCGGACGGTCTCGACCTGCTCGGTGAGACGGGCGACCGCCCCGGCGTCCTGCGGCTCGCGGCCCGTGGTCCAGGCGTGCAGCGAGCCGGTGACGGTCCGTCGGACCAGGGCGTCCCGGAGCGGTTCGACGACCGCGCTGAGCGCGGGGAAGATCCGGCGCACCGCGGCGGCCCGCAGCGCGAGGGCCAGGCCGAACAGCAGCAGCCAGCCGAGCCCGGCCCACGGGCGGTGGGCCAGGAACCCGCGGTCGAGGGCGGCGGCGATCAGCACCCCCGAGAGCAGCGGCGGCCCGGCCTCCACCGCCGACCAGAGTGCGACCCGCACCAGCGGGCGCGGCCGGGAGGCGAGTTCACGCCCGAGCAGCCGCCACCCGGCCGCCCGCCGCGAGGCGGTGCCGGATGCGGCCCGGCCGACCGCGGTGGTACGGGCGGGTCGGGCGGTGGTCAGCGAACCGGACACGGGAACCCCTCGGAGGCGCGATCGGACGCGGAGGCCGAACTCCCGTCGGGCGGCAGGTCGGTGTCGAAGACGGCCCGGTAGTCGGGGTGGGCGGCCCACAGGTCGGCGTGGCGGCCGGTGGCGCGCAGGCGGCCCGCGTCCAGCCAGGCGACCAGGTCGGCGCGGGCCGCGGTGGCGGCCCGGTGGGTGATCAGCAGACGGGTGCGGTCGGCGAGGGTGTCGGTCAGGACCGTCTCGATCTTCGCCGCGGTGGCCGAGTCCAGGCTGGACAGCGCGTCGTCGAGGACCAGCACCTTGGCGTCCTGGGCGACGGCCCGGGCCAGGCCCAGCCGCTGGGCCTCGCCGCCGGACATCGGAGCCTCGGCGACGGGGGTGCGGTAGCCGGCCGGCAGCCGGTCGACGAAGCCGGCGATCTCGGCGGCGCGCGCGGCGTCCCGGACGGCCTGTTCGCCGGCATCGGGCCGGCCGTAGGCGATGGCTTCGGCGAGCGTGCCACCGGGCAGGCCGGGGCGGGCGAAGGCGCAGGCGACGGTGGTGCGCAGGGCGTCCTCGCGGAGTTCGGCGAGCGGCAGTCCGTCGAGCAGGACGGCGCCCTCGTCGGGGTCGCGCAGGCGGGCGGCGAGTTCGGCGAGGGTGCTGCGCCCGGAGCCGGAGCGGCCGACGACGGCGAGCAGCGCGCCCGCGGGGACGGTGAGCCGGACGCCGTCCAGCACGGTGCGGCCGTCGACCCGGACGGTGACCGCGCGCAGCTCCAACTCGCCGGGCCCGTCCACGGGTTCGCGGGTGCCGGCGGGCGGGATCGGCAGGTCGAGGACGTCCACCAGGCGGCGGGCGCCGGCCCGGGCGGCGGCCAGGCCCATCAGGGCGTCGGCCTGGTTGAACAGCGCGGTGCCGAGCGCCGCGTAGCCGGCGGCGGCCAGCAGCTGACCGGAGGTCAGGCGTCCCGCTTCGACGCCGAGGCCGGCGGTGCCCAGGACGGCGACCTCGACCAGCGGCAGCAGCAGGCCCATCCGCCAGACCGCGCCGGCCTGGGCGAGCCACAGGTTCCCTCCGGCGGCGGCGAGTTCGGGCAGCGGGGCGAGGACCCGCTCGGCCTCGCGGTCGGCGGTTCCGGCGGCCCGGATGGTCCGCACGCCCCGCATCGCCTCGGCGAGCCTGGCGGCGATCCGGCCGACGGCCCGCTGGTAGGCGAGCGACAGTTCGGACGAGCCGGCCAGGAAGCGGCGCATCACCAGGACGGCGGGGGCGGCGGTGAGCAGGAAGGCGAGGGCCGGCCGCCAGTCCAGGACGGCCAGGGCGACCAGTCCGCCGAGTGAGGTCGCCGCGGCGGCCGCGGCCCCGACCAGGGCCGGTCCGGCGGAGGCGGCCCGGGCGGTCGCGCCGACCAGCCGGCTGTTCAGGTCGCCGGCCGGGAACGCCCGGACGGCGGCGGGACCCACCGCGAGGATGTGCGCGGTGAGTCGGCGGCGCAGCTGGGCGGTGGCTGCGGCGGTGGCTGCGGGGCCGGCGGCGGCGGCGAGCATGTCGGCGGCGGCGACCAGCAGCAGCAGGACGGCGAGGGTGGCGACGGCGGTGAGCGGGGCGGTCCCGCGCAGGGCGGCGTCGACGGCGGCGGCCGCGGCGGCGGGCAGGGCGAGGGTGCAGGCGGCGGCGGTCAGGCTGGCGGCGGCCAGCGCGGCGGTCCAGCCGGGGGCCCGGCGCACCGCCGCGGACAGCAGCCGGTCGCCTGCCCGCGCCGGGTTCACCGGCCGTGCGGCGTCGGCGGTTCGGCGGCGAGGCTTCATCGGTGGGTGCTCCTGGGTCGACGGGGCGGGACGTGCCGGGGGGCCGGGGCCGGCGGCGGGACGGAGGTGTGGGCTCCGCCCTGCCGCCGGGCCCGGCCCGGTCGGTGCGGCGACCGGTGCCGGCGCCCGGAGCCGTCGAGGTGCGACGACGGCGGCAGGCGCGGGCCTCAGCGCGCGGTCAGGCCGTGCGGCCCGTGGTGGTTCAGGCGGTCCACGTGCAGGTGAACCAGCAGGTCTCCGAGCAACGGTCCAGACCCGCCGGCTCCTCCTCAGCGAGCAGCTCCAGCGCGTCCAGCTCCAGGTCGAACTCCATGACGAACTCCTTCAGGAATGAGAGGTGGTGAGAGATCGGACGAGACGGTTCAGGCGGTCCAGGTGCAGGTGAACCAGCAGGTCTCCGAGCAACGGTCCAGACCCGCCGGCTCCTCCTCGGCCAGCAGCTCCAGCGCGTCCAGCTCCAGGTCGAACTCCATGACGAACTCCTTCGGTTGGTTGGAACGGGGGTGGTGCGCCCCGGCGGGGCGCTCCTCCGTGCGGGGCGTCAGTGCGCGCCCGTGCGGAGGAAGTCGGTGAGGGCGGCCCGGACGGCGGGGCCGCTGGGGCCGGTGACCGGGTGGTGGCCGGCTCCGGGGATCTCGCGGTAGTGGACGTCCCGGCCGAGGTCGCGCAGGTGCGCGTGCAGCTCGCGGGAGTGGGCGACGGGCACCACCTCGTCCTGTTCGCCGTGCAGGAGCAGCAGCGGGACGCGGATCCGGTCGGCACGCCGGTGCAGGTCGCGTTCGGCGGCGGGCTCGGCGGGTGCGCCCAGGCGGTGCAGCATGGCGCGGACGCCGGGGGCGCCGGTGGCGGCGAGGTGCGGAACGGAGCGGAACGGGGCGACGGCGGCGCAGCGCGACCAGGGCGCGTGCGGGTCGGTGCCGGCGAGCAGGGCCAGCCAGGCGCCGTAGCTGATGCCGTAGAGGGCGGGCGGTTCGAGGCCGCGGGCGGCGCGTTCGCGGGCCAGCCGGTGACCGACCGTCAGGACGTCGGCGAGGTCGGGGCCGCCCCAGTCCTGCCGGATGGCGTCGCGGTGGGCGGGGCCGTAGCCGGTGCTGCCGCGCTGGTTGAGGGCGAGGACGGCGAGGCCGGCGGCGGCGAACTCGGCGAGCAGCGGGTCGTACTCGAGCCGCCAGGCGGTCTCGGGTCCGCCGTGCAGGGCGAGCACGGCGTGCTCGGCGGTGCCCGGGTCGCCGTACACCACGGCTTCCAACGGCCCGTCCGCGCCGGCCAGTTGTCGGACGCCGGCGACCGGGGCGGCCTCGGGTGCGGCCGGCAGGCGGAGCGGCGCGGTGGGCCGTTCGGGGCTGCTGTGCAGCAGGTGCAGGCCGGTGCGGGTCCAGTGGGCGCGGTCGCCGAAGGTGCCGGGCGGGGCGGGGAGTTCGGTGGCGGTGTCGGTGTCGAGCCGGTGGACCAGGATCCGGGCGGCCGCGCCGCGGTCGGAGCGGACGGCGAGCCGGGTTCCGGTGGGGTCGAAGGCGAGTGGGCGGATGCCGCCGGGAAGGGAGTTGAGGCCTTCGGGGTGGCGGGTGGGGGTGTGGCCGTCGAGCGGGCGCAGGCCGAGGCGGTGGCTGCCGGTGGCGGTGGGGACGGCGACGAGCAGTTGTCCGGTGCGCGGGGCGGCGAGCAACGGGCGTTCGCCGGGTTCGGCGCCGGGCAGCGGTTCGGCGCGGCCGGTGCGGGTCTCGACGACGATGCCGTGGGCGGTGCCGTCGGTGTAGTGCAGGGCGAGCAGGCGGTGCGGGTCGAGCCAGTCGCCGCCGAGCAGGCCGCCGGGGAGTTCGGCGAGGGTCTGCAGGTCGGGGCCGGGCCCGGCCAGCAGGCGCAGGGTGGAGCGGCGCCGGCTGTCGGTGGTGACGAGGGCGGCGAGTCCTTCGGGGCCGGGCCACGGCAGCAGGCGGACGGCCGGGTGGTACAGGGTGCCGAGCGGCCGGGTGCGGTGGTCGCCGGGGGTGGCGGTGCGCAGGTCGTGCCGTCCGGGGGTGCTGCGGCAGAGCAGCAGGCGTCCGTCGGGCAGTGGCAGGACCTGGGTGCGCGGGGTCTCGGCCTCGTGGGCGGCGCGCAGTTCGGTGCGCTGCGGGGCGGGGCCGGTGAGGTTCCACAGTTCGGCGGTGCAGCGGCCGTCGGTGTGGGCGGCGAGGCAGGCCAGTCGGGTGCCGTCGGTGGTGAACGCGGCGGACAGGCGGTGGTGGACGGTGGCGGCGGGGGCGAGGGTCGCGGTGCTCATCAACAGGGCCTCGGGGCGGCCGCGGTGGCGCTCGCGGTGCCGGGCTCGGGCATCCAGGGGCGGGGGCCGCCGTGCTGGAGGCGGTGCAGGAAGTCGAGGGCTCCGGCGGTGCCGGTCTGGTAGTCGGCGACGACGTCGACCACGCTCTCGTCGGGGATCAGGCGGCGGCCGTCGCGGACGGCGTGCCGGGCGTCCAGGCAGCCGGCGAGTTCCGCCGCGTGGTGCAAGTACCGTGGATCGTGCAGGAGTTGGGCGAGGTCGAGGAGGAACTGCCCGTTGCCGGCCAGGCCGTGGCAGGCGGCGGGCGAGGTCTGCCAGCGGGAGCGCAGCACGGCGGCTCCGGCGGCTTCGGCGGCGGTGCGGAACCGGGTCTCGCCGGTGGCGGCCCAGAGCCGGATCAGGAAGGTGCCGACGCCGGAGGAGCCGCTGCACCAGTTGGGCATCCGGGTGTCGCCGCCGACGGTCTCGCCGCTGCCCCACCAGGCGGCGTCGCCGTCGTGGTCGGCGGCGGCGAGCAGGGTGTCACCGGCCCGGACGGCGAGGCCGCGCAGGTCGCTGCGGCGGGTGGCCCGGGCGGTGGCGAGCAGGAACGCGCCGATGCCGGCGGTGCCGTGCGCGAAGCCGTGGTGGGCGAGTCCGGCGAGGGCGGAGTCGAAGTCGGCGGGGATCTGCCAGCGCAGCCTGCCGTCGCGGTCCTCCTGGACGGCGCCGGCGAGGTGGTCGGCGCAGGTTTCGGCGCGGGCCAGGAAGGTGCGGTCGCCGGTGGCCTGCCAGAGGTGGAGTTGGGCGAGTCCGGCTCCGGCGGTGCCGTGGCAGACGTCGGGGTTGGGGCTGCGCAGCGGGATCAGGGCGGCCAGGTCGAGGGCGCGGTCGGCCATCGCCGGGTCGTCGAGGGCGCGGGCGGCGTCGTGCAGGGCCCAGGCGGTGCCGGAGCGGCCGAAGTAGAGGCCGGGGAGCAGCGTGGGCTCGGCGGGCAGGGTGCGTTCCAGCCAGTCGGCGGCGGTGCGCAGTCCGTCGCGGGCGGCGGGGTGGCAGTCGGCCAGGCGGGTGAGCAGGGCGATCGGTCCTGCGGCGCCGTGCTGGACGGCGCACGGGTCGGTGGTGGAGCCGAAGTTGGCGGTGGGCCACAGGCGTCGGCCTTCCGGCCGGAGGGTGGCGAGCAGGTGCTCGACGCCGTCGCGGAGCAGGCGCTCGCGGCGTTCGGCGCTCAGCCCGGCGTCCTTGCGGCGGGGGCGCGGCACGGGCCGGCGGTGGTCGTCGAGGTCGGCCCGGACGGCGTCCAACTGCGGGCGCCGGGACGGGTCGTGGTGCAGCAGGGCGAGGATCAGCGGTTCGAGCCGGCGGGCGGCGGGGTTGCGGACGCCCGCGGTGGCGAGCAGGTCGGCGAGCCGCTGGGTGAGGGTGCGGGCGGGCGGCTCGTCCTCGGCGAACACCGGGTCGGCGCCGGTGGCGAGGTGGTACAGCACCGCGCCGAGGCTGTACAGGTCGGCCGTCGACTCGGGTGCGGCGGACCGGCGTTCGGCGGCCATCTGCTCGGGTGCGGCGTAGCCGGGGGTGCCGGCGCGGTGGACGGGCGTGCCGGGGCGGGTGGCGAGTTCGAGGTCGACCAGGCCGATCCGGCCGTCGGTGTCGATCATCAGGTTGTTGGGCGTGAGGTCGCGCAGCACCAGTCCGCGGGCGTGTGCGGCGGCCACCAGGTCGGTGATCTCCCGGGCGACGGCCAGCACCTGGGGGATCGGCAGGCCGGTGAGGCCGGCCGGGCCGGTGAGCTGCTGCTCGGTCCAGCGGCGCAGGGCGATGCCGGGGACGGTGCTCTGCGCCAGGAACACGTCGCCGCCGTGCTCGAACAGGGCGAGTTTGCGGGGCACGCCGGTGACGCCGAGCAGCCGGTCCAGGGCGGCGGCCTCGTGCCGCAGCGCGTCCCGGGCGTCCTCCCCGTTGGGGTGGGCGGCGGTGTGCCGGCGGGCCTGCTTGAGGATCACCGGCGCGCCGCTGTCGCGGTCGACGGCCCGGTACACGCCGCCCTTGTTGGCGTGCCGGATCGCACCGCGGACCTCGAACCGGCCGGCCAGCAGCACCCGTTCCGGCTCCCGGCGGCCGGGCGGCGTCACCCGGGCGGCGGGCGGCTCGGGGAACGGGCAGCTGACCCAGGCG
Organism: Streptomyces sp. TLI_171; assembly: GCF_003610255.1. Lineage (GTDB taxonomy): Bacteria > Actinomycetota > Actinomycetes > Streptomycetales > Streptomycetaceae > Kitasatospora. Next base: position 769,542 of record NZ_RAPS01000001.1, read on the forward strand.
GGCGGCGTGTACGCGGGGCGGCGCTCGTCGCGGACGGTGCTGCCGTCGGGCCCGATGAGCCGGATCTCGTAGCTGCCGTCGTTGCCGAGCACCCGCCGGCCGCGGAACGCGCCGTAGCGGTAGTGGACCAGGCTGCCGGGGCGGTACGGCCGGTCGGAGAGGATCCGCTGCCCGGCCAGGCCGTCGGTGGCCCGGTCGAGGGCTTCGGCGACCCGCAGGGCGTGCGCGTCGTCGTCGGGGTAGGCGGTGAGGAACTTGCCCGCCCCGGCCCGGTCGTAGCGGCCGGATACCAGCGCCTCGGCCCGCTCCAGGGTGCCGGCGTACTTGAACGCGCAGCCCAGCGCCAGGAGTCGGCCGGCCGCCGCGGCGAGCACCTGCGGCGCGGAGGCCGGGGTGGCGGAGACGTGCAGCTTCCAGCCCTGGGTGCGGGGGCGGTGGTCGGGCGGCAGCAGCCTGGTCCAGAACTCCTCGGCGCGCAGCTCCCAGCCGGCCGCGCCCTGACGTTCCATCACCGTGCGCAGCGCCGCCTCCAGCGCCTCCGGCGCCTGCGGCGTCGAGTCCGCTGCCGTGCCTTCGCGTTCGGCGACCGCCTGTCCTCCCGACACTTCCGTTCCTCCCCCGTTGTCCGTGCCGTTCCCCTGACGTCCTCCACAGTGCAGTGCCGCGCGCCGCGGCCACAGAGCAGCCGATTACTCAACCCGGGCGCGGGCGGTACTCAACCGGGGCGGGACACGGCCGGAATACGGCGGGGCTTTTCGACCCGGAGCTGCCACAATGTGGCGCAGCGACACATCCGAACCGGGGGGTAACCGATGTCTGCCGCTCACTGCGCCATGCCCGAAACCGTGTCGGGCCTGCCTTTTGTCGGCCGCCGGGCCGAACTGTCCGCGCTGCGGGCCGCGTTGCGGCGCCCGTCGGTGCGGGCGGCGGTGCTGACCGGCCCGCCCGGCGTCGGCAAGAGCCGCACCGGCGAGGAGTTCCTGCTCGCGAACGAGCGGGCCCGGCACCGATGTTGGAGAATCCGCGCGACCGAGGCGGCTTCCGCGGTGCCGCTGCTCGCGCTCGCCCCGCTGCTGCCCGCCGAGCACTCCGACGACCCGGTCGAGCTGTTCCGCGAGGTCAGCCGCCGGATGGGCGAGCGGGGCGGGCCGCGCCCGGTGGTCCTGGTGGACGACATCCACCTGCTCGACCAGACCTCGCTCTCCCTGCTGGCGCTGCTGGCCGAGCAGGCCGGTCTGTTCCTCGCCGCCACCCTGCCCGCCGGGACGGCCCTGCCCGAGGCGCTGCGCACCTGGTGGCGGCAGGACGCCCTGCACCACCTCACGCTGGACCCGCTGGACCCGGCCGACGGCGCGCGCCTGCTGGAGGCCGCGCTCGGCGGTCCGGTGGCCACGCCCGCCCGCGCCGCGTTCGCCTCGGCGGGCGGCGGGAACCCGCTACTGCTGCGCGAGCTGCTCCGCTCGGCGGTGTCCTCGGGAGCGCTGCGCGAACTCGGCGGGGTCTGGTGCCTGGACGGCTCGCTGGACCGGCTCGCGGTCGACGGCCTGCTGCCGGACGCCCTGCGCGAGCTGCCGCGCGAGCTGCGCACCGTCCTCGAACTCCTGGCCCTGTGCGGGCCGGTGGGCCTGGACGACGCCCAGTCGTACGCGGGGCTGGACGGGCTCGCCGAACTGGAGGAGCTCGGGCTGGTCACCGTCGGCACCGAGCGCCGCCGGACCAGGATCGCGCTCGCCCAGCCCTGGCACGCGCCGCTGCTGCGGGCCCGCACCACGCTGGTCCGGGCCCGGTCGCTGCTGCTCGCCCAGGCGGCCCGGGTCCGGGCCCACGGCGCCCGCCGCGAGAGCGACGAACTCGACCTGGCCCGATGGGAGTTGGAGGCCACCGGGACGTCCTGCCCGGACCTCCTGGTGCGGGCCGCGGAGCAGGCGCTGCGGGCCGACGACGTGCCCACCATGTGCCGCCTCGCCCGGGCCGCCCTGCAGCACGGGCCGAACGTGGCCGCCGGCCTGATGCTCGGTGAAGCCCTCGGCCAGCAGGGCGAGTTCACCGAGGCGGTGGCGGTCCTGCGGGACGCCTTCGCGGCCGCCCGCACCGAGGGCGAGGTGGAGGCCGCGGCCGTCACGCTCGCCCAGAGCCTCTGCTTCGGCCTCGAACGCGTCGACGAGGCCCGGGCCGTGCTCACCGAGGCCGCCCACCGGATCGGCGACCGCCCGGCGCTGACCGGCTGCCAGGCCGTGCTGCTCGCCGCCGCCGGACGGGCCGCCGAGGCCCGGCTCGCCTTCGCCGGCCGGCTCCCGTGCCGCGGGTCGACCGAGCCCGACGACGTCCCGGACGGCCGGGGGGCCGACACTTCGGGCCGGGAGGACCGCGGGGAGGACCGCGGGGCGGGCGGGACGGCGGATCCGGCCGGCCAGGGCGGCGTGCTGACGCTCCAGGCCCGGCTGCGGATCGAACTCGCCACCGGGCGGGTCGCGGACGCGGTCGAGAGCGGACGCGACGCGTACGTCACGCACCGCCGACTGGCGGAGCGTTCGGCCGTGTACTACCCCGTCCGCAACCTGTACCTGCTCGCGGTGGCGCTGCTGGAGGCCGGCCGGCTCGACGAGGCGGAGGCCGCCGCCCGGGAGGGGCAGCAGGCGATGCTGCACACGCCGGTGCCGGCGCTGACCGCCTGGTTCCCGTGGGCGCTGGGCCGGATCGCGCTGGACCGCGGGCGGCCCGCCACGGCGCTCGGGCACTTCCGGGAGGCGCGGGCGCAGGCCCGGCTGCGGCGCCAGTCCTTCGCCGCGGCCCGGGCGCTCGCCGGGGCGGTGCTGGCCGCCGCGCACCTCGGCCAGGTGGCGCCGGAGGCGGTCGAGTTGACTGCTCCCGCCGGACCGGACGCGCCGATCCGCGGCTGGGACACCGTCCGCGCCCAGGCGTGGGTCACGCTGTGCGCGGGCAACCTGCCGACCGCGACGGCGCTGCTCCGCTCGGCCGCGGGGCACGCCCTGGCGGACGGCGAGGTGACGGCGGCGGTGGCGATGCTGGACGACCTGGTGCGCTGGGGCGTGCTGGAGGACTCCGACGCGCTGGCCGCGGCGGCGGCCCGGATGCAGGGCCCGTACGCGGCGGCGCGAGCCCGGCTGGCGCTCGCCTGCGCGGCCGGGCGGGCCGAGGAGATCGAATCCGCCGCTGCCCGACTGGCCGACCTGGGAGTCGAGTTGCGCGCCGCCGAGGGGTTCGCGTCGGCCGCGCACGCCTGGCAGGCCGCGGGCCACCGGGCGCGGGCGACCCGCGCCGCACAGCGCGCCCAGGACCTGGGCGCGCTGTGCGAGGCGGCGGCCACCCCGGGCCTGACCCCGCTGACCGGGGCCGACCCGCTGAGCAGCCGGGAGCGGGAGATCGCCCTGATGGCGGCGCGCGGCCGGACCAGCCGGGAGATCGCCGCCGAGTGCGTGCTCTCCACCCGCACGGTCGACAACCACCTCGCCCGGATCTACCGCAAGCTCGGCATCGCCAATCGCACCGAGCTGTCCGCCATCCTGTTCCCGGCCGCCTCCTCCTGACGGTCGCTCAGGAGGCGCGGCCGGTCGGGGGAGGCGATCCGTCGGGGCGCCGCGTCAGGAGACCGAGACGGCGCTCCACGCGGCGGCGACCGTGTTGTACTCGGCCGACCCGGCTCCGTACAGGTCCCGCGCGGCGTTCAGCGACGCCGCGCGGGCGCCCTTGTAGTCGGTGGTGGAGGTCATGTAGACGGTCAGCGCCCGGTACCAGATCGCGGCGACCTTCTGGTTGCCGATGCCGGTGACGGTCGAGCTGTTGCAGGTCGGGCTGTTGTAGGCGACGCCGTCGATGGTCTTCGCGCCGCTGCCCTCGCTGGCCAGGTAGAACCAGTGGTTGCCGACCCCGGAGGAGTAGTGCACGTCGAGCTGGCCGACCTTCTTGGTCCAGCAGTTGGCCGAGCCGCCGTCCAGCGAGGGCTTGTCGAAGCGGCGCAGCCACGGCGGCGTCGACTGGTCGCTGAACAGGTAGTCGCCCTTGTCCACCGCGTTGTGGGCGTAGAACTCGACCATGGTGCCGAAGATGTCGCTGGTCGACTCGTTCAGGCCGCCGGACTCGCCGCTGTAGCGGAGGTTGGCGGTGGCGCTGGTGACGCCGTGGGTCATCTCGTGGCCCATGGTGTCGAGGTCGACCTGCTCGGGGTCGGTGCTGCCGTTGCCGTCGCCGGTCATCATGCAGAAGCAGGCGTCGGACCACTGGGCGTTGTCCCAGTTGGTGCCGACGTGCACGAAGACGGTGGCGCCCTTGCCGTCGTTCTTGATGCCGCTGCGGCCGAAGGTGTTCTTGTAGTAGTCGTACGTCCAGGCCGTGTTGGCGTGCGCGTCGACGGCGGCGGTGGCCCGGTCGGTGGAGAACTTCTTCCCGTCGCCCCACACGTTGTCGGCGTCGGTGTACAGCGTGCCGGAGGTCGCCTTGACGCTGCTGGCGGACAGGTTGTGCGCGTCCTTGGTGGTGTGGCCGCGGACGGGGTCGATCAGCGCGTAACTGCCGTCGCCCTGCAGGGTGGTGGCGATCGCGACGTCGCCGGTGTACTCGGAGTGGCCGGTGCCGGTGGCCTGGTGCTCGGAGTCGTAGGCCTCGATCGCCTCGCCGGTGGTGGCGTCGGTGACCACGATCCGGCCGGTGGGCTGGCCCTGCTTGCCGGTGCCGCTCACCGTGGTCTGCCAGGCCAGCCGGGCCGTGCCGTCGGCCGCCCACACCACCAGCTCCGGCTGCGAGGTGGCGCCGGCGATGCCCGGGGCCTCGCGCAGCGCTTCGGCCGCACTGGTCTGCGCCGCGACGGCCGGCTTGGTGGTCTTCACGGCCGGGTTGTGGCCCTTGGCCCGCGAGGAGTCCTTCAGCTTGCCGCGGGCGTCCTGGTGCACCACCAGGTCGCCGCCGATCACCGGCAGGCCCTGGTAGGTGCGGTCGAAGCGGACGTGCTGCGATCCGTCCGCGTCGATCACCACGTCCTTGACCACGAGTCCCTGGTCGGAACCGAAGCCGAACAGGTCCGCGTGGCCGGCCACGTTGGCCCGGGCCTTGGCGATCGCCGCGTCCCGGCCGAGACCGGCCGGGGCGGCGGAGGCGGTGCCGTACTGGACACCGGTGACGAGCAGGGCGGCGGTCGCCGCCAGGGCCGCAGCCGAAAGGGTGTGACGGCGCGTGGAGGAGGAGGGGCTCACTCGTGACTCCAGTCGGGGTAGCTGGGGGTAGCCGACTGCGAGCCTGTCGATGAACATACAAACACTTCTATTAACAGAACGAACCGTGACCCGTTCGTAGCCGTTCGCCCACCGGCCGCCGCACCGGTACCGCCGTCGCCACGCTCGACCGGGGGACGGCCCGGTCAGGTGTTCCGGAGGCCGCTGAGCAGGTAGTCGACCCGGGCGGGGGTGTCGTCCGGGTCGAGGGCGCCGAGGCCGAGGAGCAGGCGGTAGTAGATCGGGCCGAAGAGCAGTTCGACCATGGTCGCGGTCGGAACGTCGCCGCGGAGCTCGCCGGCGGTGACGGCCTTGTCGAGGCGCTGCCGCCAGCAGGCGAAACGGGGTTCGAAGAAGGTGGTGCGGATGTCCTCGGCGAGCCGCTCGTCGCCCTGGGCGTCGGCGATCAGGCCGCACCAGACCGGCCCGAGGGGACTGTCGAGCAGGCGCATCACGCCCTGGGTGGCGGCGGCGAGGTCGGCGGCGAGGTCGCCGGTGTCCGGGACCCGGCGGGCCGGGCCGGTGCGGTCGTTCATCGCTTCCAGGACGACGGCCGCCTTGGTGGGCCACCAGCGGTAGATGGTCTGCTTCCCGACACCGGCGGCCGCGGCGATCGCCTCGACGGTGAGCCTGGCGTAGCCCTGACGCGTCGCCAGGTCGAGCGCGGCGTCCAGGATCGCCCGGTGCGAACGCTGGTTGCGCAGGGTGGGGTTGGGAGTTGAGGCGGTCATCACAAAATTCCTCCATGAGACGCACCGTCTCGTCTTGACGCGGTCCGCCGCGGTGCAGGACGATGATCACACCCGAGGGACGAGACGTATCGTATCGTCACCGCCCCCGGGCACTCCCACCACCCTCGCCATCCGGGAGCACACCCATGCGCAGCGCGTCCTCGACCGACCGCAGCAACGGCAACGACGGCTACGACCTCAACTGGTCGTAGCCGTCGCGCTCGCCGTTCGCCGTTCGACCGGCTACACCGCGCCGTTCAGGTTCCACTTCTGGGCGGCGGTGCCGTTGCAGTCCCAGATCTGGAGCCGGATGCCGTTGGTGGTGCCGGAGTTGGGGACGTCGAGGCAGCGGCCGGAGTTCGGGTTCACCAGCGTCCCGTTGGTGGACTGCCACTGCTGGGCGCCGGTGCCGTTGCAGTCCCAGAGCTGGACCGCGGTGCCGTTGGCGGTGCCCGAGGAGGTGACGTCCAGACACTTGCCGAGGATCTGCAGGGTGTTGCCGGTGGGCGTCCACTGCTGGGCGGCACTGCCGTTGCAGTCCCAGAGGACGATCTTGTTGCCGTTGGCGGTGCCGGCCGAGTAGTCGTCCACGCACTTCGCGGTGTTCAGGCCCGAGGTGACCGGGCCGGCCACCGGGCCGGGTCCTGCGGCGTAGACCTCCAACTCGTAGAGCCGGGTGGCGGTGTTGCCGCCGGTGTTCGACGGAGCGGAGACCACGATCCGGACGTACCGGGCTGTGCGCGGCGCGAACGGGGTGTAGGTGCGGCTGGCGCGCGAGCCGCCGACGGTCGCGGCGTTGCTCCAGGTGACGCCGTCGGTACTGGTCTGCAGTTGGAAGGCGGCCGAGTTCCACGCGGTGGACTCACCACCGAGGCCGGCGTGCTTGACCACCACCGAGCCGACGGTCTGCGCGGATCCCAGGTCGACCTGGAGACTGGCGCCGGACGTCTGCGAGCACCACTTGCTGTTGTTCTGCAGGCTGCCGTCCACCACCTTGTCCGCGGACTCGGCCGCGGCGCAGGCCGCGGAGGCGCTGGTGGGCCTGCCCTGGGCGAGGTTGGCGCCCAGGTCCGGGGCCGCGGGCACGGGGCCGGCGCCGTCCTGGAAGGAGGGCGGCACGTCGCCCGCGCCGGTGCCCCAGACCGGGCTGGGCGCGGCGCCCATGGTGAAGTCCAGCGTGGCGCCGCCCGAAACGTCGGGGTAGCGCAGGTAGTTGTGACTGGTGGCGGCGCCGTTGACGGCCAGGCCCTGGACGTACGGGCCGCCGCCGATGGTGTTGACGGTGATGTCGCCGGCCGGGCGGTGGAGCACCACCGACGGGAAGGTCGGGCCGTGCGCGGCGAGGGTGTCGACGCCGGGGGTCGACGGGTAGAGGCCGAGGGCCGCCCAGACGTACCAGGCGGAGGTCGCCCCGAGGTCGTCGTTGCCGGGCAGTCCGCCGGCGCCGGTGGTGAAGGACTCGGTCATCACCTTGCGGACGGCCGCGGAGGCGCCGGCGGGGTGGCGGGCGTAGTTGTAGGCCCACGGCACGGCGTGCTCGGGCTCGTTGCCGATGTAGTAGTAGGGCAGGCTCTGCCCGGCGTTGACCTGGGTGAAGTGGTGGTCGAGCCGCTGGACCGCGGTCTGCCGGCCGCCCATGTCGTTGATCAGGTCGGCGTAGTCGTAGGGGACCATCCAGGTGTACTGGGCGGCGTTGCCCTCGGTGAAGTCGGCCGGGGAGGCGGGGTCCAGCGGCCATTTCCAGGTGCCGTCGGAGTTGCGCGGCTGGACGTAGCCCGCGTCGGGGCCGTAGGTGTTGCGCCACCACTGGGCCTTGGTCATGAAGGCGGTGTAGTCGGCGGTGCTGCCGAGCGCCTTGGCGAACTGGGCCACCGCGAAGTCGGAGGCCGAGTACTCCAGCGAGTCGGAGGGGGCGCCCGGGATGTAGTGCAGGTTGGTGTACGTGCCCTGGTTGCCGCGGATCGGCGAGCCCTGCGCGGTGCCGCCGGCCGAGGACTTCTTCATCAGGGCCAGTGCGGCCGCGGTGTCGAAGCCGCGCGCGCCGAAGGCGTACATGCTTCCGACGATGATCGGCCCGGGGTCGCCGGTCATCACGAAGTCCTCGTTGGTCTGCTGGGACCACTTGGGCAGCAGGCCGCCCTGCTGGCCGTCCAGGACCATGGAGTTCGCGATGTCGGCGGCCTCGTTCGGTGCGATCAGGGCGATCAGCGCGGCCCACGAGCGGTAGATGTCCCAGCCGGAGTAGTTCTGGTACACCGGGCGGGCGGAGTTGTGGACGGCGCCGTCGAAGCCCCGGTAGTCGCCGTTGACGTCGCTGGCGATGTTGGGGCTCTGGAACACGTGGTACAGCGCCGTGTAGAACTTCTTCAGGTCGGTGGAGGTGCCGCCGGTGACCTGCGCCCGGCCGAGCACCTTGTTCCACGCGGTGTCGGCCGCGGAGCGCACGGCCGCGAAGTCCCAGCCGTTGTTCTCCGCGGTCAGGTTCGCCTGGGCGTTGGCGATGCTGACGTAGCTGAGCGCCACCTTGAACTGCACGGTCGACGAGGCCGTGGTGTCGAAGGTGACGTAGGCCCCGGTGTTGCTGCCGGAGGTGCTGCTGGAGCCGGCGCCGACGGTGCCGCCGTTCCAGGTGCCGAAGCCGGTCGGGGCGCGGTCGAAGCGGATGTCGAAGTAGATCTGGTAGGTCTTCGAGGAGCCGCAGAAGCCGCCGGCGGTGACGCTGCCGGTCAGCTCGGAGCCGTTGACCTGTACCGAGCCGCTGCGGTTGCCGGTGGCGCTGCGGCCGGTGTTGACCAGCAGCTGGGCGGCGCCGGTGGCGGGGTAGCTCAGGCGGCCCATGCCGGTGCGGGTGGTCGCGGTCAGCTCGACGGTGGTGGCGTACCGGTCGAGCCGGTTCTTGTAGTAGCCGGGGGCGGCGGACTCGTTGGCCTTGGTGTAGCCCGAGGCGTAGCCGGTCCAGTTGCTGCCCGGCGAGGCGCCGAGGCTCCCGGTCACCGGCAGCAGCGGCAGGTCCTCGTTGTTGGAGCAGCCCGCCCCGTCGAAGTGGGTGAGGCTGAAGTCCTCGATCGAGGTGTCGGAGTCGCGGTAGCCGGACGGCGAGGCGGTCGGCGTGTCGGGGCTGAACTGCACCCCGCCGAAGGGCACCGTGGCGCCGGGGTAGGTGGAGCCGCCGGCGCCGCCGCCGACCGGGTTGGGGGCGTTGCTGTCGTCGGTCCCGATGAACGGGTCGACGTACTGGGTGAGGCCCGTGGCGGCCGCGGCCGTCGGGGCGAGGACGACGAGGGCGCCGGGGCCGCAGGCGGCGAGCAGGAGAGTGCTGACCACTACGGCGGCACGTGATTTGAGAACGGTTGAGGGCACCGTGAGCACCTTCCGGTAGCGATGTGAACGTTACCGAGCGATTCGCATGGTCCGGCCAGGATGACTGCGCGTCAAGCTCGTGACACAACGTCAACTTCCTTGCTATTGCCGGGTTTGATGCGATCTTCCGCGACATGACAGAGCTATTGACAGCCCGTCGTCCCGCCATCAGACTCCCAGCACTCGCGTGAACGTTAACAGGACGGGAACGGAGGACAGGCTGATGACACAACCGCTCTTGGAAGCCCGCCGGCTGACGAAGCGTTACGGCCACGTGCAGGCGCTGCAGGGCGCCGATTTCACCGTGCACCCCGGCGAGGTGGTGGCCCTGATCGGCGACAACGGCGCCGGCAAGAGCACCCTGGTCAAGGCGCTGTCCGGCGCCCTCGCACCCGACGGCGGGGAGATCCTGCTGGACGGCGCACCCGTCCGGCTCGCCACGCCGCTCGACGCCCGGCGCCACGGGGTGGAGACGGTCTATCAGGATCTGTCGCTCGCGCAGGACTTGGACGCCGCGGCCAATCTGCACCTGGGCCGGGAGCTGTACCGGCCCGGCCTGCTGGGCCGGCTCGGGGTGCTGGACCACGCCGCGATGCGCCGGTCGGCCGTCACCGCCTTCGCCGAGCTCGGCGTGGAGCTGCGCGACGTGGGCGTTCCGGTGGCCTCGCTGTCCGGCGGGCAGCGGCAGTCGGTCGCGGTGGCCCGCGCCGTCGCCTTCGCCAACCGGGTGATCTTCATGGACGAGCCCACCGCCGCGCTCGGCGTGGTCCAGCGCGGCCGGGTGCTGGAGACCGTCCGGCGGGTCCGCGACCGGGGCATCTCGGTGGTGCTGATCAGCCACAACATGCCGGAGGTGCTCTCGGTCGCCGACCGGGTGGAAGTCCTGCGCCTCGGACGGCGGGTGGCGGTGTTCGACGCCGCGACCAGTTCGGTCGAGGAGCTGGTCGGCGCGATGACCGGTGCGCTGGACCCGCTGCCGGAACGCACGCCGCCGCCCCCCGGCCGCGACCGAGGCCCCGACCTCGGAGAGGAGAGTGTCGCGTGAGCACGCAAGTCTCCCCGAAGTCGGCCGACGACGGGTCCGCCGACCGGACGCCCGCGCCGCCGCGCACCGCGCGTCCCCTGCCCGGCTGGGCGCGCCGGCTGGCCGCCGCGAACGAGACCTGGACCTTCGGCGTCCTGGCCCTGCTGGTCGCGTTCTTCACCGCCGCCCGGCCCGACACCTTCCTGACCGCCTACGACCTGACCCAGATCGCCACCAACGCCGCGATCTACCTGGTGCTCGGCGTCGGCATGACGTACGTGATCATCGTCGCCGGGATCGACCTGTCGGTGGGCTCGGTGCTGGTGCTCTCCGCCGTGCTGTCGGCCGAGTACACCATTCACCACGGCGGCGCGGCCGCCGGTTGGGGCACCGTCGCGGTGTCCGCCCTGATCGCGCTGGCCACCGGCCTGGTCTGGGGCGCGCTGCAGGGCTGGCTGGTGGCCAAGGCGAAGGTGCCGCCGCTGATCGTCACCCTCGGCGGCTTCGGCGCGGCGCTCGGCATCGCGCAGATCATCACCGGAGGCCAGGACCCGACCGGGGCGGTCTCCGAGAAGCTCCAGCGCAGCATCGGGTTCGGCAAGCTGTTCGGGCAGGTCCCCTGGCTGGTCGTCATCGCCTTCGCCGCCACCGCGGTGTTCGGCCTGGTCCTCGCCTTCACCCGGTTCGGCCGCTACACCTACGCCATCGGCTCCAACCCGGAGGCCGCCCGCCGGGTCGGCATCGACGTGGACCGCCACCTGGTGAAGGTCTACGCCCTGACCGGCGTGCTCGCCGGGCTCGGCAGCACGATGTGGCTGGCCTACTTCGGCACCACCTCGATCGCCGGGCACTCCACCGACAACCTGAAGGTGATCACCGCCGTCGTGCTGGGCGGCGCCAGCCTGTTCGGCGGGCGCGGCAGCGTGCTCGGCACGGTGATCGGCGTCTTCATCCCGGCCGTGCTCACCACCGGCCTGATCATCATGGACGTCCAGCAGTACTGGCAGGACGTCGCGATCGGCGTCGTGCTGGTGGCGGCCGTCTACCTGGACCAGTTCCGTCGGCGCGGCCGCGAACGCGGCTGACCCACCGTCTCCTCCCCCACCCTCGGTTCCCCTTCCACAGGAGGAAGTTCGCCATGCTCGGAGTCGGCAGAACCCGCACCGCCGTCCGCTGCTGTGCCGTCCTCGCCCTGGTCGCGGCCGGCACCGCCGGCTGCAGCAGCAGTGGCGGCAGCTCGGACGGCGCCAAGGGCACCACCCTGAAGCTCATCACCGGTGTCAAGAGCGACCCGTTCTACATCACGATGGCCTGCGCGGCGCAGGAGGAGGCCAAGAAGCAGGGCGTCAAGCTCACCGTGGACGGCTCGGCGCAGTGGGACGTCGCCGTGCAGCGGCCGATCGTCGACTCGGTCGGCGCCACCCGCCCCGACGGGCTGCTGATCTCCCCCGTCGACACCACCGCGCTGACGCCGTCGCTGGCGCGGCTGCAGGGCGCGGGCACCAAGGTCGTCCTGGTCGACACGACGGTCAGCGACGCGTCCATCGGCGTCTCCCGGATCTCCTCCGACAACGAGGCCGGCGGGCGGACCGCGGCCAAGGCGCTGGCCGAGCTGATGGGTGACAAGGGGTCGGCCATCGTGATCAGCGTCAAGCCCGGCGTGTCCACCACCGACGCCCGGATCAAGGGCTTCACGGAGGAGATGAAGGCCAACCACCCGGCCATCACGCTGCTTCCGGTCCTGTACGACAACGACCTGCCCGCCACCGCGGCCTCGCAGATCCAGGCCACCCTGGCGGCCCACCCCGACCTCGGCGGGGTGTTCGCCGGCAACACCAACACCGCGCAGGGCGTCGCCACCGGCCTGCAGGCCGCGGGCCGGCAGGGCACCGTGAAGGTCGCCGCGTTCGACGCGGAGCCCGACGAGGTCACCGCCCTGAAGAACGGCACCCTGGACATCCTGGTCGCCCAGGACCCGGCCGGGATCGGCGTCCAGGGCGTCGACCAGGCGCTCGCCGCCATCGGGAAGAAGCCGGTGACCGCGCAGATCGGCACCACCATGGTGGCCATCACCAAGGCGAACCTGGACGATCCCGCGGTCGCCAAGTACATCTACCGGGCGGCCTGCTGAGCCCGCATCGGGGCCCCCGGCCGCCGTGGCCGGTCAGGTCCGCACCGTAGGATGCACACCACCGGCGGGCGGTCCGGGGGAGCGTGCCGAGGAGGAACAGGCCTGTGAAGCGCCCGACGATGAAGGACGTGGCCAAGGCGGCGGGGGTCAGCCTGATGACGGTCTCCCGGGTCATCGCCGGCGAGCCCGGGGTGGCGCCCGACACCGCCGCCAAGGTCGAACAGGCGGTGCGCGGCCTCGGCTACCAGCGCAACGACAACGCCCGCAACCTGCGGCGCAAGAAGCTGGGCACGTCCACGATCGGCCTGGTCGTGGACGACCTGGCCAACCCGTTCTACGCCCTGATGGTCCGTTCGATCGAGGACGAGGCGCACCGGCGCGGCTACGTGGTGCTGGTCGGCAGCACCAACGACGAGCCGCGCCGGGAGCGCGAGGTGATCGCCGCGTTCACCGCCCGCCAGGTGGACGGGCTGATCATCGTCCCCACCACCGGCGGGCACGGCTTCCTGAAGCCGCCGATGGAGGCGGGCACCCAGGTGGTCTGCGTCGACCGGCCGGCCAAGGACCTGGACGTGGACACCGTCACCGTCGACAACCGCGACGGCGCCCGACGCGCCGTCACCCACCTGCTGGACCACGGCCACACCCGGATCGCCTACCTCGGTGACCGCTACGACATCTGGACCCAGCGCGAACGCTACGCCGGGTACCGGGAGGCGCTCACCTCGCACGGCCTGGTCCCCGAACCCGAGTTGGTGCGGCACGGCCTGCGCTCCCACCTGGAGACCCGGGCCGCGCTGGCCGGGCTGCGCGCCCTGCCCGCCCCGCCGACCGCCCTGTTCAGCAGCAACGACGTGATCACCCTCGGCGTGCTGGAGGGTCTCGACCACCCGGCCCCGATGGCCGTCGTCGGGTTCGACGACCTGCCGCTCGCCAAGCAGCTCGACCCGCCGCTCACCGTGGTCAGCCAGGACCCGGTCGCGGTCGGCAGCACCGCCGCCAACCTGCTGTTCTCCCGGATAGCCGGCGACCGCTCCGCCCCGCGCAAGGTCATCCTGCTCACCCGCTTCATCGCCCGCCGCTCCGGCGAGCGCCGCCGCCCGCCGCAGGACCGGGTGCCCACCGGGACGGCCTGACGCTCTGGCGCAGGATGCCCGCCGATCGCGCGGCGGTGACCCACAGCGGGAACTCGGACAGCAGGCGGTCGTACAGCTCCGGGTCGGGGACGGTGCTGATGTCGTCGACGGAGAAGAAGCCCACGTTGTCGACGCGCCGGCCGGGCAGGTCGCCGAAGCGCTCCAGGACGCCGTAGCCGGCCCGGCCGAGGCCGACGAACTGCCAGAACACCGGCTCCTCGACGGCGGCGCGCAGCTCGCGCTCGATCTCGGCGTTGCGGTACACCCCGCCGTCGGAGAAGAACAGCACCAGGGTGGGCGCGGACGCCGGGTGGGTCCGGACGTACTCGCGGACCTCGGCGATGACCTTCTGCTCCTCGTTCTGGATGCCCACCGCCTTCATGTCCACCCGCCCGTCGGGCTGCGGCGGCCGCGGCCGACGGCGGCCGAACAGGGTCAGTTCGCCGACCCTGACGTGCAGTTGGAGCCAGCTGGGGAGCTCGGCGAGGCGCAGGTCGGGCAGCCTGGCCGGGTTGCTGGCGAAGGTCCACGCCTGCATCTCCCCGTCGTCGTCGAGCTGGGCGGCGACCGCGGCCATCCGCTCGACCACGTCGGCGACCACGCCGCGGGCGTACAGCGCGCTCATCGAGCCGGAGGCGTCCAGCACCAGGATCACCCGGGCGGTGAGGTGCTGCGCGCCGTGCTTCTGCAGGCTGACCGCGACCTGCTGCTTGCGCAGCGACAGCCGCTTGCGCATGTCGACCGGCAACTGCTCGACGCCGTCGTCGGTCCGACGGTCCGTCACCGCCGGAGCGGGGGCGGGGACAGGCGCGGGGGCGGGCGCGGGCGCAGGGGGCCGGTCGGCGGTGAGGCCGTAGGTGGCGGCGAGGCCGGCCAGGCCGTCCGCGTAGCCCTGGCCGACGGCGCGGAACTTCCAGCGGCCGTCGCGCCGGTAGAACTCGCCGCAGACCAGCGCGGTCTCCGGTCCGGCCTCGATGTCGAAGCGCAGCAGGCCGGCGGCGCCGGACGCCTCGCTCACCAGCAGCGACAGGCCCGGCACTCGGCCGAACGGACCGCCCTCGGCCGCGGCGGCCAGCACGATCCGCTGGACGTCCGGCTCGACGGCGGCCAGGTCGACCTCCAGCCGCTCCACGCCTCCGCCCTGACCGCCGTGCTCGCCGTGCCCGCCGTGGGTGACGGCGCCGGATGCGTGCCGCGGCAGGTGCCGGGCCACGTAGTCCGCGTCGTCGCGGACCCGCCCGTCGGCGTCGAGCAGCAGCGCGGAGGCGTCGACCTCGGGGGTGCCGGGTCCGGACCGCCAGGTGAGTTCCACCCGGACGGCGGCCGCGTCGATCGCCAGGTTCGCGCCCTTGGCCAGCGGTCTCACTGTCATCTCCCCAGTCTGCCCGGCCCGCCGACCGCGGACCGCAGCAACACGACAATCCGACCGCGCGGCCCGGTGGGCGCGGCGGCCGCTCAGCCCGTGACGGCGAGTTCGGCCACCACCGCGCGGTGGTCGGAGCGGGCCAGGCGGTGTTCGCTCACCGACACGGCGACCAGCGCGGGACCGTGCAGGACGTGGTCGATCTGGATCATCGGCGGCACGTGCGGGAAGTCCGGGTGGTCCTCGGGCCAGGTGGGGAACAGGCCCGCGCCGAGCTCCGCGTGGGTGTCCGTCAGACCGGTGGCGATCAGGTCCCGCATCGGCTTGTGGTCGAGGGTGGAGTTGAAGTCGCCGAGCAGCACCGCGTTGCGGAGGTGCCCGGGCGCGGCCCTGCGCAGGTCGTGCAGGCCCTGCGCCCACTTGCGGGCGTCGCCGAGCGGGTAGTAGGTGTGCACGGCGACGATCTGCACGGGGCGGCCGCCGACCTGGACGGTGATGTTGGTGCTCGGCCAGGCCGGGTCCGCCGCGCCGCTGATCGGCAGCCGGGAGTACAGCACGGTGTCCCGGCGGTCCGGGCGCTCCCGGTACGGCAGCAGGTCGCGGATGCCGGCCCGGTCGAGCGCGTCCGCGGCGGACTCGCTCAGCTCCTCCATCGCCAGCACGTCGACCCGCTCGCCGCGCACCAGGTCCACCACCGCCTTCGGCGACACCTGCCCGAGGAAGGCGTTGCTGGTCGCCACCCGCAGCCGCGGCGCGCCGGCCGGGACGTCCGTCCCGTCCGGCACCGTCCGCGGTACCAGCCACCAGAGTTGAAGCGCCACCAGCACCGCCGCGGCCCCCGCGGCCCACCGCTGCCGCAGCAGGACGCTCGCCACCAGCAGCAGCACCGTCAGCACCGCGGCGTACGGCAGCCCGGCCATCGGCAGCGCCCACACCGTCCCGTCGTCCAGCCCGAACAGCCGCACCACGGCCAGCACCGCCGGCGCCACCAGCAGCAGCCCGCAGGCCGCGCCGGCGACGGCCCGCCATCGCGGTCGCCGCACCGGCGCCGTGCTCCCCGACTCTCCGTCAGCCATGCTCTCCCTCTCCGGAAGCAGCTCCGCAGCCATGATCATCGGCTGCCGTGGAGAGTAGACGACCCACGACCCGCCGCGGTTCCGCGCCGGCGGGCCGACCGGCCACGGCGCCCCGTACGTCGCATGGTGCGGGCTCCGGACGGATCGACCGCCCGGAGCCCGGGTCATGAGGGTGGTCCGGCCGCGCGGCCGGTCAGTGACGGGGTGTCACGAGAGCGCTCTCAGGGTGCCGACACGACGTTGCTGGGGCCGCCGAAGGCGGAGTTGACGGAGCTTCCGGTGCCGTTGACCACCGAGTCGATGCCGCCGGAGCCGTTCAGGAAGACGGTCAGCAGGTCGTGCAGCCGGACGCCGGGGCGGCTGGGGGCCTGGAAGGCGGTCGAGTTGTGGATGTCGACGCCCTGGTTGAAGTACGAGTAGCTGCCCATGCCCCAGCCCTCGAAGGACTTGACCTTGGAGCCGACGGTGAAGGCGGGGTAGCCCTTCTGGGTCGGCGAGGCCATCCAGGCGGCCTGGTTGGGCACTTCGTAGGGGTTCTCGTTCTGGAAGAACACCACCTTGCCGTCCTCGCCGTTCCAGACGGTCTCGGTCTTCTGGAAGTGCTCGACGGCGAGGCCGGTGGCGACGACCCGGTCGCCGTTGACGATCAGGCCGGTGTCGCTGCGGGCGGTGTTCCAGTTGCCGCCGCCGGCACCGTGGTCGGCTCGCCAGATCCAGGCGTCGTCGATCAGGGTGTCGTTGCTGTTGACCTCCAGCGCGGTGGTGGCGTAGCCGTCGCGGGCGCCGCCCACCCGGAAGAAGACGTCGGAGAGGCTGATCGGGTCGCAGGCGTGGTCGGCCTTGGAGCCGCGGTTGCCGACCTGCATCAGGACCGGCGAGTTCTTCGGGCCGGCGTCCAGGATCAGGCCGGAGACGTCTACGCCGTCCACGTCGGAGACCTTGATGGCGGCGTCGCCGCCGGTGGGGACCAGGGTGGCGAAACCGAGGCCGATCACCTTGGTGCCGGGGCGGGTGACCTTGAGGGTGTCGGCGAGCTCGTACACGCCGGGGGTGAAGAGCAGGTTGCGGCCGGCCTTGAGCGCGGCGTTGATGTCCTTGGCGCTCGCGCCGGGGCGGACCAGGTAGAAGCTGTCCAGACCGAGCGAGGTGCCGGCGGTGGCGCCGTTCTCCCAGCTGGTGCCGGCCGAGTCCGGGCGCAGCGCGGGGAGGAACACCCGGTACTTGCCGGACTGGTCGAGGTACAGGTAGGGCGCTTCGCGGGTGGCGGGGCAGGTGTCCAGGGTGGTGTACGGGGCGGCGCCGGCCTCGGTGGAGAAGGACTGGGCGGGTGCGCCGGCGGTGCCGCAGAAGACCTGGTTCCAGACCGCGTTGGTCCAGCCGTCGAGGTTGCTGTTGCGGGTGAAGAACTGCTGCTGGGAGCCGTTGATGACGGTGCCGCCGGTGAACTTGGAGTCGGCGATGAAGCCGCCGCTGGCCCAGGCGGGCGAGCCGGTGCAGTAGTCCATCAGGGTCAGGTTGCCGTTGACCTGGACCCGGCGCAGCGGGGCGGCCTGGGAGACCGCCCAGAAGTCGGTGCCGCCGTAGCAGCCGCTCTTGCCGGCGACGTTGACGGTGAGGTTGCTGAGCGAGCGCCAGAAGTTGGTGGTGGCGTAGCACTGCGACTGGTCGCCGCCGACGCACTGGTTGTACACGTCGACGGAGCCGTTGATCACCACGTCGCCGGGGTTGCGGCCGAGTCCGGCGACGGCCTCGTAGAAGCCGACGGAGAAGTTCAGCGGGTCGGCGGCGGTGCCGTAGGTGCCGGGCTCGAACAGGATGGCGTACCGGTCCGAGCCGAACTCGTTGCCGGCCTGGGCCCGGGCGATGGCGTCGAGGCGGGCCTGGATCTCGGCCTTGGGCATGCTCGGGTCGAGGACGACGACGCGGTCGCCGAGGCTGCCGCCGGCGGGCGGCGGGGTGGCGGCCTGCGCGCTGGGGGCGGTGAGGGCCGCGACGAGGGCGGTGGCCGCGACGGCGGCGAGGCCGAGGCGGCGGTGTCCGGTGGCTCTGGTCATGGTGCACACCCGTCTGGTGGGATCCGGGGGACGGCGGTGTTCGCGGGGCGCTCGGCTGACCTGACGTCAGCCATGGACCCCGGCCGCTTACTTCACGCCGAGATTTAACGTATGAGAAAAGTGGGCGTCAAGACCTCGAACAGGGGGAGTTCCGGCCCGCACGCACCGCGGCCGGGCCCCGGCGGGGGCCCGGCCGCGACGGTTCGGCAGGTCAGAGCGCCAGGATCCGGGCCGCCTCCTCGCGCATCTCGACCTTCCGGACCTTGCCGGTGACGGTCATCGGGAACGCGTCGACCACGTGCACGTAGCGCGGAATCTTGAACCGGGCCAGCCGGCCGGTGCAGAATGCCCGCACCGCCTCCGCGGTGAGCGGCTCGGCCCCTTCGCGCATCCGCACCCAGGCCATCAGCTCCTCGCCGTACTTCTCGTCCGGCACGCCGATCACCTGGACGTCCAGGACGTCGGGGTGGGTGTGCAGGAACTCCTCGATCTCGCGGGGGTAGAGGTTCTCCCCGCCGCGGATCACCATGTCCTTGATCCGGCCGGTGATCGAGAGGTAGCCGTCCCGGTCCATCACCGCCAGGTCGCCGGTGTGCATCCAGCGGGCCGCGTCGATCGCCTCGGCGGTCTTCTCCGGCTCGCCCCAGTAGCCGAGCATCACCGAGTAGCCGCGGGTGCACAGTTCGCCGGGCTCGCCGCGCGGCACGGTCCGCCCGGTGACGGGGTCGACCACCTTGACCTCCAGGTGCGGCCCGACCCGGCCGACGGTGGAGACCCGGCGCTCGATCGAGTCGTCTGCGCGGGTCTGGGTGGAGACCGGCGAGGTCTCCGTCATGCCGTAGCAGATCGACACCTCGGCCATGCCCATCCGCCCGATGACGTCCTTCATCACCTCGATCGGGCAGGGCGCGCCCGCCATGATGCCGGTGCGCAGGCTGGACAGGTCGTAGGAGTCGAAGGCGGGGTCGGCGAGTTCGGCGATGAACATGGTCGGCACCCCGTACAGCGAGGTGCACCGCTCGGCGGCGACGGCGGCCAGGGTGGCGGAGGCGTCGAAGGCGGGCGCGGGGATCACCGTGCAGGCGCCGTGCGAGGTGGCCGCCAGGTTGCCCATCACCATGCCGAAGCAGTGGTAGAACGGCACCGGCACGCAGATCCGGTCCTGCTCCGTGTAGCCGCACAACTCCCCGACGTAGTAACCGTTGTTGAGGATGTTGTGGTGCGAGAGGGTGGCGCCCTTGGGGAAGCCGGTGGTGCCGGAGGTGTACTGGATGTTGATCGGGTCGTCCGCGCTCAGGGCCGCCTGGGCGCGGGCCGGCACCGCCGGGTCGCCGGCCCGCCCGGCGGCCAGCAGCCCCTCCCAGTCGGGCGTGTCGAGCAGCACCACCTCCGCCAACTCCGGGCAGCGCGGCCGGACTTCGGCAATCATCCCGGCGTAGTCGGAGTCCTTGAACCGCTCGGCGGCGACCAGCAGCCGGATCCCGGCCTGGTTCAGCACGTACTCCAGCTCGTGGGAGCGGTAGGCGGGGTTGATGGTGACCAGCACGGCGCCGAGCTTGGCGGTGGCGTACTGGGTGAGCATCCACTCGGCGCGGTTCGGCGACCAGATGCCGACCCGGTCGCCCCGGCGGATCCCGCGGGCGTCCAGGCCGATCGCCACCGCGTCGACGTCGGCGGCGAGTTCGGCGTACGTCCAGCGCCGGCCGGTGGCGCACTCCACCAGGGCCGCCCGCCCGGGGTGGGCGCGGGCGGCCCGGTCGAAGTTCGCCCCGATGGTGTCGCCGAGCAGCGGCGTGTCGGCCCGGCCGGAGGAGTAGCTCAGCGGACCGGCGTCCTGCTGCGGACGCGGGTCGGCCGGCGGGTGCTGGTCGTGCGGCACGGGTACCTCCTGGGCGTACGGCGCGGGTGGGACTCCCATGCTGCGCACCGGGCCGCGCGTTGACCAGACCCGGCAGGGCGGAGGATCAGTCGGAGAATCCCTGCTCGCCGATCACGTCGAGGTTGCGGAAGGTGGGCGGCCCGTCGCACAGCGCGGCGACCCGGGCGGCGAACTCGCCGGTCTCCGGGCGCTGCGAGTTCTCCATCGCCACCTCGTAGGAGGGGAACTCCACGATGTTGAGGTAGACGTCCTTCCCGTCGCGGTCGCGGGTCTGCAGGGCCCGGGCGGCCAGCCGGTGCCCTTCGTTCTTGGCGACCCACTCGTCCAGCAGCGCGTTGAACTCGTCGATCCGCCCGGTGCGGTACTCGATGATCTGGATGAACTTCACCGGTGGCCTCCTCGGCTCGGCGGACGGGCTCCGTCCGCTCCCGTCCAGCCTCCCCAGTGCGGGGGCGGCCCGCAAGGTCTGGCGGCCGGCGCAGCAGGTGGGGGCCGTCCTACGGCGCGGCCGAGTGCACCCGGTGCGCACCGAGGCGACGGGCTCCGATCGAGGAGGGGCGGAACAGCGTGACAGCGACCAACCGTGCCCGGCTGCCCGTCCGGGCCGCAGCCGCTGCCCTGCCGCTGGCCCTGGCGGGTACGGCCCAGGCCGCCCCGGCGACGGCGGACGACGACCCCGGAGCCCCGGCCGGGCCGTGCGTTGGCGTACTGTCCACCGCATGGCCCGGCCGGGGCGGCCGCCGGTCGTCCGGCGGCCCGGCGGGAGTGGGAGGTGCGGCATGGAGGCCGCCGAGGTGCGTCGGTTCTGGGGCGGGCTCGGGCTGCCCGGGTTGATCGACGTGCACACGCATTTCATGCCCGAGCGGGTGCTGCGCAAGGTGTGGGAGTACTTCGACGCCGCGGGGCCGCTGATCGGGGACCGGGGCTGGCCGATCACCTACCGCACCGAGGAGGCCGAACGGACGGCGCTGCTCCGGGAGTTCGGGGTACGGGCGTTCACCGCGATGCTGTACCCGCACAAGGCGGGGATGGCCCGCTGGCTGAACGGCTGGGCGGCCGACTTCGCGCGGCGCACGCCCGACTGCCTGCACACGGCGACGCTGTTCCCCGAGCCCGGGGTGGAGGCGTACGTCCGCGAGGCCCTCGACGCCGGGGCCCGGGTGTTCAAGGCGCACGTGCAGGTCGGCGGGTACGACCCCACCGACGAGCAACTGCGGCCCGCCTGGGGCCTGCTGGCCGAGGCCGGCACCCCGGTGGTGATCCACTGCGGCTCGGGCCCCGCCCCGGGCAAGCACACCGGCCCGGAGCCGATCGCCCGCGTCCTGGCCGAGCATCCCCGCCTCTGCCTGATCGTCGCCCACCTGGGCATGCCCGAGTACCGCGAGTTCCTCGACCTCGCCGCCCGCCACGAGCGGGTGCACCTGGACACCACCATGGCGTTCACCGACTTCACCGCCGACTTCATGCCGTTCCCGCCCGAACTCCTCCCCCGCCTCGCCGACCTGGCCGACCGGATCCTGCTGGGCACCGACTTCCCCAACATCCCCTACCCGTACCTGCACCAACTCCAGGCCCTGGAACGCCTCGACCTCGGTGCGGACTGGCTGCGCGCGGTCTGCCACGACAACGCGGCCCGCCTGTTCGACCTCTGACGGCCTGCCCGCTTCCGATCGCCGGTGCGGTGGACTTCCCGTCCCGGGAACTCCCCGCCCGTCCGGCGGTCGAAGCCGGCCGGGCGAGCGCCGTGGAGCTGGGACTCCGGGTCGACGAGGTGGTGGTCGTCCACGATTCGGATCGCGCCGCGCTGCGCCTGCTGCCCTGCGACGTCCTGGTGCGGGTCGCGCCGGCGCGGGACCACGCCGAGGCCTCGTTCGAGGTGGAGGTCGCCCGCCGGCTGGTCGGCGCCGGCGCGCCGGTGGCGGAGCCCGATCCCCGGGTCGGCGCCCGGGTCCACCTGCGGGACGGCTTCGTCCTGTCCTTCTGGACGTACTACGAGCCGGTCGGACCCGCGGTCGCCCCGGCCGAGTACGCGGACGCGCTCGTGCGGCACCACGCCGCGCTGCGCCGGGTCGAGCTGGCGGCGCCGCACTTCACCGATCGGGTCGCCCGGGCCCTGCGCGAGGTGGAGGACCCCCAGCGCTCCCCCGAACTGGCGGACGCCGATCGGCAGTTGCTGGGCAGCACGCTCCGCGACCTGGGTGCCGCGATCGGCGCCGACCGGTCCGGCGACCAGTTGCTGCACGGCGAGCCGCATCAGGGCAACCTGCTCCGCACGGAGCGCGGCCCGCTCATCGTCGACCTGGCCACCTGCTGCCGCGGACCGGTCGAGTTCGACCTCGCCCACGCGCCCGAGGACGTCGCCCGGCACTACCCGGGGGCCGACCACGACCTGGTCCACCGCTGCCGGGCCGTGGACTGGGCGATGTTCGCGGCGTGGCGCTGGCGCCGGGACGACCGGACGCCCGCCCGCGACCGCCTGCGGGCGGAGGGGCTCGATCTGGTGCGCGCCGCGCTCGCCCGCTGCGGCTGGTAGACGAATCGGAGAGCGCTCTCACCGGGGGCGGGAAGCGATGACCGTTCAGCTTTCAAGAACTGAACGGCACTTGGGCCGAAAAGCCGGGAAAATGAGCAGTTCTTTGACGTTGCCATGGCGAGATCACGTCCGTACGATTCAGGCCTATCGGCGGCGGGACACCGTCGCAGAGAGCGCTCTCAGAACAGGGAAGGGTTCTTCCATGGCTGCTGCCCCACCCAAGCGCCGTTGGTCCTTCGGCGGATTCGCGTTGCTCGTCGCCACCGCACTGGTGGCCGCCGTACCGCTCACCTCGCCATCGAGCCCCGCCACCGACCCGCTGGCCGCCGCGCCGGTGGCCGCCACGAACTGGGGCGACGACTTCGACGGCCCGGCCGGCTCGGCCGCCGACCCGGCCAAGTGGACGATGGAGACCGGCGGTTCGGGCAACGGCAACCACGAGTTGCAGTACTACACCGCAGGCGCCGCGAACGCCGCGCTGGACGGCCAGGGCCACCTGGTGATCACCGCCAAGCGCAACACCGACGCGGGCCTCGGCTGCTGGTACGGCACCTGCCAGTACACCTCGGCGCGGCTGAACACCTCGCGCACCTTCACCCAGGCGTACGGGCACTTCGAGTCCCGGATCAAGATCCCGCGCGGCCAGGGCATCTGGCCCGCGTTCTGGATGCTCGGCAACGACCTCTCCACCGCGGGCTGGCCGAACAGCGGCGAGATCGACGTGATGGAGAACATCGGCCGCGAGCCCGGCACCGTGCACGGCACCATCCACGGCCCCGGCTACTCCGGCGCGGGCGGCATCGGCGCGCCCTACAGCCTGCCCGCCGGCCAGTCCTTCGCCGACGCGTTCCACACCTTCGCGGTGGACTGGAGCCCGTCCGCGATCACCTGGTCCGTCGACGGCCAGGCCTACCAGACCCGCACGCCCGCCGACCTCGGCGGCAACCGCTGGGTCTACGACCACCCGTTCTTCCTGATCCTCAACCTCGCCGTCGGCGGCGACTGGCCGGGCAGCCCCGACGGGTCGTCGACCTACCCGCAGACCATGACCGTCGACTACGTCCACACCACCACCTGGGGCGGCAGCACCGGCGCCTACACCGGGCGGATCACCGGCCCCGGCGGCATGTGCGTGGACGTCGCGGGCGCCAGCAGCGCCGACAGCACCCCCATCCAGCTGCACAACTGCACCGGCGCCGCCGCCCAGCAGTGGACCGTCGGCACCGACGGCACCGTCCGCGCCCTCGGCAAGTGCCTGGACGTCGCCGCCGCCTCGCACAACGACGGCGCCGTCATCCAGCTGTACACCTGCAACGGCACCAGCGCCCAGCAGTGGACGCACCGCTCCGGCAACGACTTCCTGAACCCGGGCTCCGGCAAGTGCCTGGACTCGCCGAACGGCTCCTCCGCCGACGGCACCCGGCTCCAGCTGTGGACCTGCAACGGCACCGCGGCCCAGAAGTGGACGCTCGGCTGACGCACCGTCACTGGCGCACTGTCACCGGCACCTGCCGCTGACGCTCCGTCACCGGCTGTGCTCCGCCGACGCACCGCGACCGACCACGGGCCGACCCCACCGGCCCCTCCCCCCGCGCGGCCGGCCGTCCCTCGCACCTGTCACGGCCGGCCGCGCCCCTCCCCCGCCTTCTCTCCCGAGAGGACTCCCCCACGCCATGACGCCCCGCCACGCGGCGAAAGTCTCCCGCCGCACCCTGCTCGCCGCCGCCGCGCTCGCCCTCCCCGCCAGTTACCTCGCCATCGGCGGCTCCGCCCAGGCGCAGACCCCGGCCACGCTGGCGGTCGACCTCGCCAACACCACCGGCAACAACACCGTCTACGCGTACATCGTCGGCCGCGACCCGGCGGCGGGCGGCAGTTGGGCCTTCCTGCAGGCCAACGGCAGCAGCCTGTACCACCCGCCGAACCCGGCCAACGACCAGACGCCGCTGGGCGTGGACTGCGCCATCGCGCTGAACGCCTCCGGCGCCGCCCCGCGCCGGGTCACCCTGCCGCACCTGGACAGCGGCCGGATCTACTTCTCGGTCGGCGCCAAGCTCACCTTCCTGATGAACCGCGGCGGCGGACTCGCCCTGCCCTCGGTGGTCAACCCCAGCGACCCGAACATCAACGTCCGCCATGACTTCTGCGAATTCACCTTCAACAACGACCAGTTGTTCGGCAACATCACCTTCGTCGACATGGTGTGCCTGCCGATCGCGTTCCAGTTGGAGGTCTCCGGCGGCGCCACCCAGACCGTCCGCGGCCTGCCCTCCGACGGCCTCGCCCGGGTCGCCTCCGCGCTGCGCGCCCAGTCCGCCGCGGACGGCTCCGACTGGAGCCGACTGGTCGTCAACAGCGGCGGCGCGGACCTGCGGGTGCTCGCCCCCAACCTGGCGATCCGCGGCAACAGCGCCCTGTTCAGCGGCTACTTCGAGCCCTACGTCGACCAGGTGTGGAGCAAGTACACCAGCACCGACCTGCGGATCGACACCCAGTACACCTGGGGCGCGTTCACCGGCCGGGTCAGCGGCAACACCCTCACCTTCCCCGGCGCCGGGTCCTTCGCCAAGCCCTCCACGCTGGCCATCTTCTCCTGCAGCGACGCCCCGTTCACCACCGGCAACGACCTGATGGGCAACCTGAGCGCCCGCCTCGCCGCCGCGTTCAACCGCACCACGCTGCTCAGCAACGCCAACCAGCCCACCGGCGAGAACCCCGCGACCTTCTACACCCAGGCGCGCACCAACCACTACGCGCGGATCCTGCACTCCACCACGCCCGACGGCCTCGGCTACGCCTTCCCCTACGACGACGTCCACCCGTCCGGCGTCGACTTCGAGGGCAAGGTGCAGTCCGGCGCCCCCACCCGCTGGGTGATCACCGTCGGCGGCCTGGCGGGCAGCGGCGGAGGCGGCGGCAGCACCACTCCGCCCCCGAGCGGCGGCGGCTCCGCCTACGGCACCATCCAGGCCGAGTCGTACGCCGCACAGTCCGGGGCCCAGACCGAGACCTGTTCCGACACCGGCGGCGGCACCGACGTCGGCTGGCTGGGCAACGGCGACTGGCTGCGCTACACCCTCGACTTCGGCTCCACCGGCGCCACCCGGATCGACGCCCGGGTCGCCTCCGGCGCCGCCGCCGGCGTCAGCGGTCTGATCCAGGTCCGCCTGGGCAGCCCCACCGCCACCCCCGTCGGCTCCTTCGCCGTCGCCAACACCGGCGGCTGGCAGACCTGGCGGACCATCCCCGCCGATCTGTCGCGGATCACCGGCGTCCGCGACGTCTACCTGACCTTCGACAGCGGACAGCCCGCGGACTTCGTCAACCTCAACTGGTTCCAGTTCTCCTGACGCTTCGACAGGTCCATTGAGGGGGAGCGTCCCGTCCGGGACGCTCCCCCTCACCTTTGTCAGCCCTTCACCGTGGTCAGCCCTTGACCGCGGGCTCGGGAACCTGACTGAGCGGGGCCGCGATGGACTCCAGGCTCCGGCGCTCCGCCTTGACCCCGATCGCGGCCTCGACCAGACCGGCGGCGGCCATCAGGCCCGCGCCGATGCAGAACGC
The DNA here is from genome assembly GCF_003610255.1 of Streptomyces sp. TLI_171. GTDB lineage: Bacteria > Actinomycetota > Actinomycetes > Streptomycetales > Streptomycetaceae > Kitasatospora. The sequence goes on from NZ_RAPS01000001.1 coordinate 795,618, forward strand.
GAGCGAGGCGTCACCGACCTCGCCGCTGCTGACCAGGCCGTTGAACAGCAGCGGACCGGAGATGCCGCCGGCCGCGGTGCCCACCGCGTAGAAGAACGCGATGCACATGGCCCGGGTCTCCAGCGGGAAGATCTCACTGACCGTCAAGTAGGCGGCGCTGGCCCCCGCGGAGGCGAGGAACAGCACGGCCGTCCAGCAGGCGGTCATCGTCGTGGCGTCCAGCGAACCGCGCTGGAACAGCCACGCGGTGACGAACAGCAGGACGCCGGAGCCGATGTAGGTGCCGGCGATCATCGGGCGGCGCCCGACCGAGTCGAAGAGGTGGCCGAGCAGCAGCGGCCCGAGGAAGTTGCCGACCGCGATCACCGCGAAGTAGTAGCCGGTGCGGCCGGCCGGGACGTCGAAGAACCCGGTCAGGATCGCCGCGTAGCCGAAGGTGACCGAGTTGTAGAGGAAGGACTGCCCGATGAACAGGGACAGGCCGAGGACGGTGCGCCGCGGATAGGTCGTCACCAGGGTCCGGGCGATGGTGACGAACCCGATCGGGCCGCGTTCGCGGATCTTGATCGGCGGCTCGTCCACCGGCGGCAGCGGCTTGCCGGTCTCCCGCTCCACGATCCGCTCGGCCTCCGCGACGATCTCCTCCGCCTGCTCCCCGCGGCCGTGGGTGAACAGCCAGCGCGGGCTCTCCGGGACGTGCCGGCGCACCAGCAGGATCACCAGGCCCAGCACCACGCCGATGCCGAACGCGAGCCGCCACCCGACGTCGGTCGCGAACAGCGAGGTGTTCAGCAGCGCGATCGAGGCGAACGCGCCGAGGGCGGCGCCGATCCAGAAACTGCCGTTGACGATCAGGTCGATCCGGCCGCGGAGCCGGGCCGGGATCAGCTCGTCGATCGCCGAGTTGATCGCCGCGTACTCGCCGCCGATGCCGAAGCCGGTGAAGAACCGGCACAGGAAGAAGAACCAGGCCGTCCAGGACAGCGCGGTGACCGCCGTCGCGGCCAGGTACACCGCCAGAGTGATCATGAACAGCTTCTTGCGGCCCAGCCGGTCGGTCAGCCAGCCGAAGAACAGCGCGCCGCAGCAGGCGCCCGCCACGTACAGCGCGGCGGCGACCGTGGTGACCTGGGCGGTGCTGATGGCGATGCCGCTTCCCGGCTCGGCGAGCCGGGCAGCCAGGTTGCCGACCACCGTGACTTCCAGACCGTCCAGGATCCACACCGTGCCCAGGCCGATCAGGATCCGCCAGTGCCACGGCGACCACGGCAGCCGGTCGAGCCGCCCCGGCACGTCCGTCTCGACCGGGACCGGGCCGGAACCGGCCGTTCGGCGTTGTGTTGCGGACATCTCGGCCTCCGTCCAGCGGACGCGCGCCCGGTCCCTCCGGGCGTGCCGCGCTGTCGTCTGCCCGGTCCGGCCGTGGGCACACCCGTCGAGTGGCCCGGCGGGAGGAGGCGCCCGCGGCCGGTCAGGCGCGGGCCAGCCGGTCCAGCAGCTCGGGGACTCCCGGCTCCCGGTGGTGGCGGGCGAAGGCCGGGCCGAGGTCGTGGACGAGGGCGAGGCAGCGCGGGGCGCCGATCCGGGTGGCCAGCGCGAGGGCGTCCGTGCCGGCCGCGAGGGCCTGCTCGACCTCGCCGGAGTGGAGGTGGGACCGGGCCTGGTAGCTCAGGAAGATCGCCCGGGTCTTGGCCCGCGACGGGGGCAGCAGGGCCACGCCCTCGGCGATCCGGGCCCGGGCGGCGGCCGTTCGGCCGAGGTCCAGCAGGCAGCGCCCGGAGTCCACGGCCAGGTCGGCGGGGCTCATCCAGCCGCACCAGCCCGGGGCCGGGTCGGCGGCGGACCGGCCGAGCGCCGGCTCCGCCGCCGCCAAGTCCCGGTAACAGGCGGACCGGTCGCCGACCGCGGCGTGCGCACGGGCCCGGCGGAGCAGCAACAGGGCGCGGGCGGTGGGGTGTTCGGCGCCGGTCAGGGCGTAGCCGAGCCGGTCCGCGGCAGCCCGCGGCCGGCCGAGCCAGATCGCCTGGTAGGCGGTGTCGGCGAGGACCCCGGCGACCAGGTCGCGGTCGCCCGCGGCGTGCGCGGACTGCAGGGCGGTCTCCCAGTACCGGCCGGCGTCCGCATGCTGTCCCTGGTCGAAGCGGTGCCAGCCGCAGGTGGTCGCCAGCGAGGCCGCCAGCCGGTGCAACCGCCGCCCCGTCCGGGGCCCGTACCGACCCCTGGTGATCAGCTGCGTGACGGTGGCGAGTTGAGCGTCCATCAGGCGTCCGGTGTGCCGGCGCTGCTCGGTCGGCAACCCGGCCAACCCGTTGCCGCCCGCCTCCAGCCAGTCCACGAACCCGTCGTCGACCCCGGTCCCGCCGAGCGCCGACGCGAGGAACCGCGGCTCGACGGCGGCCCACTGCACGGCCAGAACGGCCAGCGACGCCACGCCGCACCCCACGAAACTGCGACGGTCCACGGCGACCCCCGGTCGTCCATCTCGGCCCTGCCCGCCCAGCGGCGGACTGCCACCCTCATCGACAGCAACCGCGACCCTACTCTGCGCGAGCCCCGGCGGCGGCCCGACGGCCGGGATTGACCGCCCCCGACCGCTCCCGCCCCATCCCGACCGGCATCGGCCACCCTGACGCCCCACGACCAGCGGCCACGAGGACTGCGCTCGCCGCCCACCGATCCCCGCTCCCGGGCAGGAGCTCACCCCAACGCTCGCCTCGCAGGGCCCTCGACCAGGCCACTGGCCCAGGGAAAGGCTTCCAGGAACTCCCGCCGGCCCGGGTTCTGTTCGGCCACCGTCACCAGCGCGGTCGGCTACGCCGTCCCCGGCGGTGTCTTCTTCCTCATCCAGGTTCGCGCCGCCCCCCGACCGGCCTGGGCGGCGTCCGTCCTGTGCGCCACGGTCGGCGAGCAGCGGCTCCGGCGGCCCCGGTCACCGGTCAGGACGGTCAGGATCTCCGGCGGGGTGGTCCTCGACCGTGTCGAGGGTGGCCGGGCGGCGTTCGGCGGCGGTCGCCTGACGGTACGCCAGGTGGCCCCCGAGCGCGGCGGCCAGGGTCACCACGCCGCAGGCCGTGAGGCCGAGCATTCGGCCGCGGACGTGGTGGCCGTGGCAGCGGGCGCGGAGCGAGGCGGCCTGCAGGGCGGCCGCGGTGACGGCGGTGGCGGCGTGGGTCAGGCCGGTACGGCGTTCGACCGGTGTCAGCTTCGACCAGTCGACCCAGCCGGCCAGCAGCACGGGCGGCAGGGCGACCAGTCCGGCGGCGGTGAGGCGGCGGGCGGCGCGGTCGTCGGCGCGGGTCGCGTCGAGCAGTCCGGCGGCCAGCCAGCAGCCGAGCGGGAACTGGGCGATCGCGGGGTGCAGGGGGTGTCCGAGCCACTCGCCGTGCAGCGCTTCGCGGGCGCGTCCGAGCGGCAGGCCGTTCACCAGGTCGGCGATCCGTCGCCCGGGCGGATCGAGGAAAGCCCAGCGGCCCGGGGCGTCCAGCCAGTCGGCGGGGATGTGGTGCGTGTCCATGCCTCGGCGGCTGTCCGCTCCACCGGGCGGCAAACCTCGGCGACGCGGCGCGCCGCCCCGCTGGACGGTGCGGGGCGGCGCGGGCGACGGGCGGCGAGGGTCAGGAAGGGGTGATGCGTCCTCGCCAGCCGCCTGACTCGAGGCCGCGGTCCTCGATGAACGACTTGAAGCGTTCGAGGTCGCCGCGGACCCGGCGGTCGATCATCCCCATGGTGTCGGCGGCGTGTTCGGCCATCCCCTGGGGGTCGTAGTCCATGGCCAGGCGCACCTGGCAGCGGTCCTCGCCGAGCCGGGTGAAGCTGACCGTGCCCATCTGCTGGACGTCGCCGCCGACGGTCCGCCAGGCGATCTTCTGGTCGGGCAGCTGGTCGACGATCTCGGTGTCGAACTCGCGGGTCACGCCGGCGATCTTGGTGCGCCAGTGGTTGTGGCGTTCGTCGAGCTGGGTGACCTGCTCGACGCCGTCCATGAAGCGCGGGAAGTCCTCGAACTGCGTCCACTGGTTGTAGGCGGTGTGCAGCGGGACGTCCACCTCGACGGTCTCCTGGACCATGCTCATGCGTTCTCTCCTCCGTTCTCCTGACGCGGCCTCAAGGGGCCGGTCACCATCGGTACCAGCGGGAGCGGCTGCCGCCCGAGCCGGCGCTGCGGGCGAAGAAACCGATCAGCCACAGGACCAGGACGGCGAGCGCGATCCACCACAGCACCTTGACGGCGAAGCCGGCTCCGAACAGCACGAGGATCAACAGCAGCACCAGCAGCATCGCGAGCATTGCGGGCCACCTCTCTCGGTCGGCGGGCGGCCGCCGCAGGGACGGGGCGATGGCCGCGGGCCCGGTCCGGGCCTGAGGGGCGTCTGACCGATTCGCTCGCGGCCAAACCTGCCCGATTACGGTCAAACCCTCCCGGGTGCGCCCTCGTGGACGGGCTCGAGCACCTCGACGGCGATCAGGCAGGTGTCGTCGTCGGTGTCGGCGATGCTGAGGTCGAGCGCGCGGTCGAGCAGGGTGTCGAGGTCGGCGGCGGGTTCGGCGAGTACCCGGGCGAGCTGGTCGAGGGGTTCCTCGACGGACCGGTCGCGGCGTTCCACCAGGCCGTCGGTGTAGAGCAGCAGGATGTCGCGGGGCCGCAGGTCGAGCCGGGCCTCCTCGCACGCGGGATCGTCGGCGGCGCCGAGCAGGATGCCGTGCGGCATGGGCAGCGGCCGGGCGACGCCGTCCCGCAGCAGGATCGGCGGGAGGTGGCCGGCCCGGGCCCAGTGCAGGGTGCGGGTGTCGGGGTGGTAGCGGGCGCAGACGACGGTGGCGGTGGCGGCGCCGGTGAGGTCGGCGGCGGCCTGGTTGAGCCAGCCGAGCAGGCGGCCGGGGCCGGCGCCGGTGTAGGCGAGGCCGCGCAGCGCGTTGCGCAGCGCGACCATGCCGGTGGCGGCTTCGACGCCGTGTCCGGCCATGTCGCCGACCACCAGCAGGGCGGTGCGGTCGGGCAGCAGGGTGGCGTCGTACCAGTCGCCGCCGACCCGGTCGCGCTGCGAGGAGGGGCGGTAGCGGACGGCGGCGCGAAGTCCGGCGCTCTCCAGCGGCGGCACGGCGGGCGGCAGGATGGCCTGTTGGAGGCGGAGCGCGAGCAGGTGGCGTTCGGCGGACTCCTCACGGCTGTCGGCGAGGGACGCGGTGGTGGCGGCGAGCGCGGTCTCGGTCCAGTGCTGGGCGCTGACGTCCTGGAAGGCGCCGCGGACGGCGGCGGTGCGGCCGCCGGGGTCGAGGACGGGCTCGGCGACCAGGCGCACGTAGTGGGTGTAGCTGCTGAGGTGTCGCATCCGGAACACCGCGGAGTCGGCACGCCCGTGCTGGATCGCCGAGTTGACGACCCGTCGGACGGACTGCTCGTCGTCGGGATGGACGTGCGCGGCCAGCGCGGCCAGCGGGACGGGGCCGGCGCCCTCGGGGAGGCCGAGCAGGTCGGCGGTGCGCGGCGTCCAGTGGATCTCTCCGGTGCGCAGGTCCTCCTCGAACCCGGCCAGGTGGCTGAGGCGTTGGGCGGTGCGCAACAGCCGGTCGGTGCGGTCGGTGGCGGCCGTGGGCCGCCAGCTGACCAGCAGGCGGTCGCCGAGCCGGGCGGCGGCGAGTTCGAGCAGCACGGGGACGGGGGTCTGGCCGGCCAGGAACGTCAGGGCGAGGCTGTCGTGGTGCACGGGCCGACCGGTGGCGTGCACCCGCAGCAGCAGTTCGAGCAGCCCGTCGGCGCTGGCCAGGGGGTAGACGGCGGTGAGGGTGCGGCCTTCGAGGCGCTGTCGTGGGCGGTCGTCGAGGTCGGTGAAGGCGGCGTTGACCCGGGTGATGCGGAAGTCGGCGGGCGGGCCGCCGACGGGTTCGGGGCTGAGCAGCAGGGCGGGGGCGAGAGCGGCGTCGAGGACGGCGCTGTCGGTCGGGTCGAGGTCGATCGGCTCGGTGTCGGGGACCTCGGTGAGGGCCAGTGCGCAGACCTCGCCGGCGGCGCGCAGCCGGCGGTGCTCGCCGGGGGTGGGTTCGGCGGGCCGCTCCACCCAGGCGAGTTCGAGCACGGCGGCGGGTCCGGCGGCCCGGTGCAGGGGCACGGCCAGGCGGTAGGGGGCGCGTTCGGCGCCGAGGGTGGCGGTGACGGGGCCGATCGGGCCGAGTGCGGTGCGGCGCTGCACGGCCTGCTGGGCGGGGGTGGGGACGCCGGGCGGCACGTGCCGCCAGCTGTGCCGTTCGGTCTCGGTGAAGCCGGGTGCGGCGGCCGGGTGCAGCGCGCCGCCGGGCTGGACGGTCCAGAGGACGGCGGCAGCGGCGCCGAGCATGGCGGCGGCCTGGGTGAGGGCGGCTTCGACGGTGGGCGCCGGACTGCCGGGAAGCAGCGGGGGTGGGGCGGGCGGCAGCGGCGCGCCGGCGGGGGCGGTGCCCGGCAGCGTGGTGAGGATGTCGGCGGCGAGTTCGGGCGGGCTGAGGTGGGCTCGCTCGGCGAGGGCCAGCAGCTGGGCGCCCGCTTCGGCCGGTCCGCAGCGCAGGCGCTCGGCCAGGACTCCGGTGGCGACGGCGGTGAGCGGACGGGCGGCGAGCGCGTCCTGCAGTTCCGCGTTCTCGGCCTGGGCCTGGCGCAGCCGCAGCGCGAGCAGGTGCCGGACGCCGGGCGGCGCCTGGCCCTCCGGCGGCGGCTCGGTCGCGGGCGGCGCCTGGGCCGCGGGCGGCGGTCCGGCTGCCGGGTCGGGAGGCCGGTCGGTGGGCGCGGGTTCCGACATGGCGTCAGCTCTTCATCCAGTGCTGCACGGTGGTGATCAACAGGTCCGCGTCGACGGGCTTGGTGAGGTGGTCGTCGGCGCCGGCGGCGAGGCTGCGGGCGCGGTCGTCGGGCATCGCCTGGGCGGTGACCGCGATGATCGGGACGCCGGCCCGGTCGGAGCTCGCGCGGATCGCAGCGGTGGCGGCGTAGCCGTCGAGTTCGGGCATCATCAGGTCCATCAGGACCAGGTCCGTCTCGGGGTGGGCGCGCAGCAGGGCGAGTCCGGTGCGGCCGTTGGCGGCGTGCAGGGCGGTGGCGCCCTCGAGTTCGAGGGCGGTGCTGAGCGCGTACACGTTGCGGGGGTCGTCGTCGATGACCAGCACGGTGCGGCCGGCCAGCCGCCCGGCGGGGCGGGTGGTCTTCGGCGCTCCGGCGGCGGGGGCAGCGGAGGGGGCGGTGGCCTTGGCGATGCGTTCGCGCAGTTCGTCCAGGCCGCTGGTGGTCTCCAGGTGCCCGGCGACGGGCGGCGCGGCCGGGTCGGCGCTGCCGTTGTGGCCGAGGACGGGCAACGGGTCGGGGCGGCGGGCGAGGGCGTCGAGCAGGGTGCGGGCGCCGTCCTCGGGCAGTGCCAGGTCGAGGACCACCAGGTGGTGCGGGGCCCGGTCGAGGGCGGCGAGGGCGCTGTCGGGGTCGGCGGCGCTGTCCACCGCGATCTCGCCCTCGCGCCCGGCGGCGCTGCTGCGGGCCAGCAGGGTGAGAAGTCCCGGCGGGTCCGGTTCGACCACCAGGATGCGTCGGCCGGCGGGCGTCGCCGAGTGCGGCGCGGCGGGGGCGGCGGGCAGCAGCAGGGTGAAGCAACTGCCTTCGCCGGACACCGATTCCGCACTGACCGCGCCGCCGAGCAGCCGGGCGAGTTCACGGCTGATCGACAGGCCGAGGCCGGTGCCGCCGTACTTGCGGCTGGTGGTGCCGTCGGCCTGCTGGAAGGCGCCGAAGATGGATTCCAGGTGGTCGGCGCCGATGCCGATCCCGGAGTCCTGGACGCGGAACGCAACGACGTCCAACTCCTGTTCGCCCACCGGGAGTTCGCCGGGCCGAGCCGGTTCGACGGTGAGTTCGACGAAGCCCCGGTCGGTGAACTTGACGGCGTTGGACAGCAGGTTGCGCAGGATCTGCCGCAGTCTGGCCTGGTCGGTGCGGAGCTCCGCGGGGGTCCCGCGGGCGGCGGTGATCCGGAAATCCAGGTTCTTCTCGGCGGCCAGCGGCCGGAACACGGTCTCCACGTAGTCCAGGAGTTCGCGCAGCGGGAACGACTCCATGGTGACGTCGAGCTTGCCCGCCTCGACCTTGGACAGGTCCAGGATGTCGTTGATCAGCTGCAGCAGGTCCGAGCCGGCCGAGCGGATCACTTCGGCGTACTCGACCTGTTTGCCCGTCAGGTTGCCCTCCGCGTTCTGCGCCAGCAGCTGGGCCAGGATCAGCAGGCTGTTCAGCGGGGTGCGCAGTTCGTGGCTCATGTTGGCCAGGAACTCCGACTTGTACATCGAAGCGGTGGTCAACTGCTGGGCGCGCTGCTCCAGTTCACGGCGGGCCTGTTCGATCTGCAGGTTCTTCGCCTCGATGTCGCGGTTCTGCGCGACCAGCAGTTCGGCCTTCTCCCCGAGTTCGGCGTTGGAGCGCCGGAGCTCCTCCTGACCGTCGACCAGCTGCTCCGAGCGGGCCCGCAGTTCGCCGGTCAGCCGGCGGGACTCCTGGAGCAGTTCGTCGGTGCGGGCGTTGGCCAGCAGGGTGGCCAGGGTGGTGCCGATGTCCTGGGCCAGGCGTTCCAGGAAGTCCCGGTGCAGGTCGGTGAAGCGGTGCAGGGTGGCGACCTCGATCACGCCGAGCAGCCGGTCCTCCATGGTGATCGGCTGGATCAGCAGCTCACGGGGCGCCGCGGAGCCCAGCCCGGAGCCGATCTCGGCGTAGCCGGGCGGCAGTTCGGGGATCGCGACGGGGCGGCGGCTGCGCCCGGCCTGGCCGACCAGCGACTCGCCGAGCCCGAACCGGTGCGGCAGGCCGGCCCGCTGGTGACCGTAGCCGGCGGCGCGCGCCAGCACCGTGCCGTCGGGGGTGTCCTCGGCGAGGTAGCAGGTGCCGTACTGGGCGTCCAGCAGCGGGCACAACTCGTCCATCAACAGCTCGGCCACGACGCCGCGTTCGCGCCCGCCCTGGATCAGCGCGGTGAGCCGGGCCAGGTGGGTCTTCAGCCAGTCCTGCTCCCGGTTGGCCCGGGTGGTCTCGCGCAGCGACTCCACCATCACGTTGATGTTGTCCTTCAGGTCGGCGACCTCGCCGGACGCCTCCACCGTGATCGAGCGGGTCAGGTCGCCCGCCGTGACCGCGCCGGTCACCTCGGCGATCGCCCGGACCTGCCGGGTCAGGTTCCCGGCCAGCTCGTTGACGGTCTCGGTCAGCCGCTTCCAGGTGCCGGAGACGCCCTCCACCTCGGCCTGGCCGCCGAGCCGCCCCTCGGTACCGACCTCGCGGGCCACCCGGGTCACCTCGGCGGCGAACGAACTGAGCTGCTCCACCATGGTGTTGACGGTGTTCTTCAACTCCAGGATCTCGCCCCGGGCGTCCACGTCGATCTTGCGGGTGAGGTCGCCCCGCGCCACCGCCGTGGTCACCTGCGCGATGTTCCGGACCTGCGAGGTCAGGTTGTGCGCCATGAAGTTGACGCTGTCGGTGAGGTCCTTCCAGGTGCCCGCCACGTTCGGCACCCGGGCCTGGCCGCCGAGCGTGCCGTCCGTGCCGACCTCCCGGGCCACCCGGGTCACCTCGGCCGCGAACGCCGACAGGGTGTCCACCATGCCGTTCAACGCCCCGACCAGCTCGGCGACTTCGCCCTCCGCCTCGACGGTGACCCGGCGCGACAGGTCGCCGCGCGCCACCGCCGTCGCCACCTGCGCGATCGAGCGGACCTGCCCGGTCAGGTTGGACGCCATCACGTTGACGTTGTCGGTCAGGTCGCGCCACGTCCCCGACACGCCCCGCACGTTGGCCTGCCCGCCGAGAATGCCCTCGGTGCCGACCTCCCGCGCCACCCGGGTCACCTCGCCGGCGAACGAACTCAGCTGCTCCACCATGGTGTTGACGGTGCTCTTCAACTCCAGGATCTCGCCCCGCGCCACCACGTCGGTCTTCCGGGTCAGGTCGCCGCGCGCCACCGCCGTCGCCACCTGCGCGATCGAGCGGACCTGCGCGGTGAGGTTGCCCGCCATGAAGTTCACGCTGTCGGTCAGGTCGCGCCACGTCCCCGACACGCCCCGCACGTTGGCCTGCCCGCCGAGAATGCCCTCGGTGCCGACCTCCCGCGCCACTCGGGTCACCTCCGCGGCGAACGAACTCAGCTGCTCCACCATGGTGTTGACGGTGCTCTTCAACTCCAGGATCTCGCCCCGGGCGTCCACGTCGATCTTCCTGGTGAGGTCGCCCTGCGCCACCGCTGTGGTCACCTGCGCGATGTTCCGGACCTGCGAGGTCAGGTTGCCCGCCATCGCGTTCACCGAGTCCGCCAGCTCCCGCCACGCGCCGTGCGCATCCGGCACCTCCGCCTGACCGCCGAGCATCCCCTCGGTGCCGACCTCCCGCGCGACCCGGGTCACCTCGACGTTCAGCCGGGCCAGCCGCTCCGCCATGTCGTTGTACACGCCGGAGATCTCCCCCAGCACCCCCGGTGCGTCGGCCAGCCGCAGCGTGAGATCCCCGTCCCGAACGGCGGTCAGCCCGGCCAGCAGCCGGCGCAGCGCCGCACCGTCGGGCACCCGGTCCGTCCCCGCGTCCTGGTGCGCGGTGGGCGGGTGCGGGCGGCCGGGTTCCGGTGTGCTCTCCACGTGACCACCGCCTCGGCTCCGGGAACGCGGTACGGCCCCCCGTGTGCGAGGCCGCTCCCTTCCTCCACTGTGGCACTCCCGGGCTCAGGACTCCGCCGGAGGCCGGACCAGCTCCAGCCACACGGTCTTCCCGCCCCCGTCGGTCGGCTCGCAGCCCCACGCGGTGGCCAGCCGGTCCACCACCCGCAGGCCGTGCCCGCCCGGCCCCGGCGGCACGTGCCGGGGCCGCAGCACCGGCGGCCGGTCGTCGGCGTCCCGGACGGCGACCCGCACCAGCGGTCCGTGCCTGGTCAGTACCAGCGCGTAGGGTCCGGCGGCGTGCTGGCAGGCATTGGTGACGAGTTCACTGGTCATCAGCAGGACGTCCTCGACGGCAGCCCGGGTGCCGGCGTCCGGAGCGGGAAGCCAGCCCCAGGCCTGCAGGGCGAGCCGGGTGAAGTCGCGGCTGCGGGCCACCGCCCCGGGGGCGGCGGTCAGCGGCAGGCTGCGCCGGTCCCTGCCGGCCCGCAACGGGTGCACGCCCATCACGGGCCCCCCGCCGATCCGTCCGGCTTCCCCGCACCTTCTCCGGGCTCATCGCTTTCTCCGGGCTCATCGCCGGAGTCGGCGGCCGACGCTCCGCCCAGGGGGGCGGCGACCGCTCCGTCCCGCCCGTCCGGCGGGGCGGCGAGTGCTTCGTCGACGCTGGGGCGGACCACCAGCACCTCGTTCGCGCCGGTGATCTCCAGCATCCGGGCGACCACCGCTCCGGGGGCGGCCAGCAGCAGCGGGACGCCGGCCCGGTCGGCCGCCGCGTGGGCGCGCAGCAGGAGGTTGAGGCCGGTGGAGTCGCAGAACTCCAACCCGCCGCAGTCCACCACCAGCCGCCCCGGCGGGGAGGCGACGGCCTGTTCGAGGGCGTCGCGCAGCGGTCCGACACTGTCGTGGTCGAGTTCTCCCTCGGGTCGCACCACCAGCGCGCCGGGCGGGCGGCGCAGCGCGACGGTGAGCGGGGACACCGCTGCGGGTTCTGCGTTCACGGTCCGGCCACCTCCTTCGGCGTCGGGTCCTACCACCCTGCGGGGCCCATCGGTTCCGCGGGTACCCGACCGCCGAGGCCCCAATCAGCCCGCGCGCCGCGCCGCCGCGGACCCGGGTCCGCGCCGGCCCCCGGCGAACCGCCCCGGATCCGCATCACTCCTCGCCCTCCGCCGGGTGCCCCTCGATCTGCTCGCGCAGGCCGTCCAGCGTGGCGGCGAGGATCCGTGAGACGTGCATCTGGGAGACGCCGATCTCGGTGGCGATCTCGCTCTGGGTCAGGCCGCCCCAGAACCGCAGCAGCAGCACGGTGCGTTCCCGTTCCGGCAGCCGGCTGAGGAACGGCTTGGCCGCGACCCGGAGTTCGGCGAGTTCGAGGCCCGGGTCGCAGTCGCCGAGCCGGTTGATCAGGGCGCTGCCCGCGTCGTCGGAGTCGTCGTCGCGCAGCGAGTCCAGCGAGTCGCAGCGGCACAGGCGTCCGGCGTCGAGTCCCTCCGCCGCCTCGGCCTCGCTGACGTGGAGTTCCGCGGCGAGTTCGGCGGTGTCCGGCAGCCGGCCGAGGTCCTGCTCCAGCCGGTCGGAGGCGCGGGCCGCGGCCAGGTAGTGCTCCTGCACGCTGCGCGGCACCCGCAGCGGCCACGAGGTGTCGCGGAAGAACCGCTTGATCTCGCCGGAGATGGTGGGAATGGCGTAGGTGACGAACTCGACGCCACGCTCCGGGTCGAAGCCGTCGACGGCCTTGATCAGGCCGATCGTGCCGACCTGAAGGATGTCGTCGAGCTCCTCCGGGCGGTGCCGGAACCGGGCGGCGACGAACCGTACCAGCGGCATGTTCAGCTCGATGACGGTGCCGCGGACGTAGCTGAACCGCGGGTCCTCCGGAGCGATCTGCGCCAGCCGGCGGAACAGGGCGTCGCTCAGCTCGCGCGCCTCGAACTTGCCCATGGCGCGCATCTCGCGCCGGGTCGGACGGTACATCGGATCGACGGCGTCATCGGGCCCGGACGGCGAAGCGGTAGCGGGGGTGGCCGTGGCGTGCGGGGCCGCAGCGCGCGTGGCCGTGGCGTGCGGGGCCGCGGCGGGCACGCCGCGCGAAGGGGATTTCACAGGGAGTCATCTCCCGGGGAACGGTGGGACCTGCCCTCACGTCCCGGCGGCGACGCGCCGCGGGCCGGAGGCCTTGACCTCCGGGGGCGACGGGCCGCTGGGGACGGCGACGGGGCGGGCGAGAACCGTGGTACCCGGCTTCTTCAGGCGACGGCTCCCGGCACGCGGCTCGCATGCCGTGAATGGCGACCGTGCGGGTCGGCCGCGCCGGGCGGTGCGCGCTCGACGTGGCGCAATAGTCCTACCCGTTCAGCCGCACCCGAACCCGATTCGTCCGATTCGGTCCGGGTATGCGATCCGGCGTGACCCGCCCGGCCACCGGATCCGTCAGGTTCCGCTGCCCCATGAGAGGAGAACGCCATGCCCGCAGGTTCGAGCCCCAAGCGGGAGCGCCAGTACGAGCACATCAAGGAGAGCCAGCTGGACCGCGGCGCCAGCGAGAAGCGCGCCGAGGAGATCGCCGCCCGCACCGTCAACAAGGAACGCGCCCGGCACGGCGAGAGCCGCACCGCCAGCCGCAGCTCGGTCGAGGACGTGTCCTCCGGCCACCGGGGCGGCAAGCGCTCCCACAGCGGCGCCCAGGGACCGACCTACGACCAGCTGTACAACGAGGCCCGGCAGCGCAACATCAAGGGCCGCTCGAAGATGAACAAGCATCAGCTCGAGAACGCGCTCGGGCGGTGAACGCGATGACCATCCCGATGCCTCTCGACCCGGACGTCCGACCGCCCGACCCGCCCGACGCCCCGCCCCGCCCCACCGACCCGCCGGGCCCGCCCGGCCCCGGCCCGGAACCCCCCGACCGCCACGGCCCGCCCCACCACCCCGAACCCCACCCGGAGCCCGAACCCGAAACCGACCCTTCGCGCCGCTAGGCCGCGAGCTGGCGCACCAACGCCCCGGCAGCGCCCATCCGTCCAGGGAACCGGGTGCTCCCGGGGCGAGCCGGCCGCCGCCGAGCAGCCGTTCAGCGCCGGCCCGACTGCTGCGCGGTGGGTGGTGACGGTCGTCCAAGAGGAGCCGTACGGTCCCGTCGGCCCGCTGCGCGAGGGCGATGCCCGACGGGACCCGGCCTGGTGCGGCGGGCTGATCGAGGTCGCCGATCCGACCGGCTTCCTGGGGCCGGGGCTGTTCCTCCCGGCCGAGCGCGTGACGGACGTGACGATCGATCAGTCGCGGTTCGTCCGTCCGCCGCGAACCGCGGAGACCGCGGACTCGACGACGTTGGTGAACCCAGCTGCCCGTGAGGCGTCAGAACCGGGTCCGGCTGCCCCGGGTGCCGTTACCCCGGTCGAGTGACGAGCGGGTGGCCCGTCCCCGGGGGGCCGGGCTGGTGCGTTTCTGTTGGGGTTGAGCGGTCACACGCCTCACTGTGCTGTCTTCGCGTGCGAAGGAGGGACGTGCCGTGAGCGGGACTGTGGCCGACCAGGTACTGGGGCGCCTGCGGGAGTGGGGTGTCGAGCAGGTCTTCGGGTATCCCGGGGACGGGATCAACGGGCTGTTGGCGGCGTGGGGGCGGGCCGACAACCGGCCCGCGTTCGTGCAGGCCAGGCACGAGGAGATGGCGGCCTTCGAGGCGGTGGGGTACGCCAAGTTCTCGGGGCGGGTGGGGGTGTGCGCGGCGACCTCGGGACCGGGTGCGATCCACCTGCTGAACGGGCTGTACGACGCCAAGTTGGACCACGTTCCGGTGGTGGCGATCGTCGGGCAGACCGACCGCAGCGCGATGGGCGGCTCGTACCAGCAGGAGGTGGACCTGCTGAGCCTGTACAAGGACGTCGCCTCGGCGTACTGCCAGATGGTGACGGTCCCTCAGCAGTTGCCGAACGTCATCGACCGGGCGATGCGGACCGCCGCCCTGTACCGGACCGTCACCGCGGTGATCATCCCCGCGGACGTGCAGGAGCTCGCCGAGCAGGCGCCCGGACACGCCTTCAAGATGGTCCCGTCCAGTCTGGGCCTGCCGCACTCGCACGCCGTCCCGGCGGAGGACGAACTCGATCGGGCCGCCGAGGTGTTGAACGCCGGCGGGAAGGTCGCGATGCTGGTCGGCCAGGGCGCCAGGGGCGCCCGCCGGCAGGTGGAGCAGGTCGCCGACCTGCTGGGCGCGGGGGTGGCGAAGGCGCTGCTCGGCAAGGACGTGCTGCCCGACACCCTGCCGTACGTGACGGGGTCGATCGGGCTGCTGGGCACCCGCCCGTCGTACGAGCTGATGCGGGACTGCGACACCCTGCTGACCGTCGGGTCGAGCTTCCCGTACACGCAGTTCCTGCCGGAGTTCGACCAGGCGCGGGCGGTGCAGATCGACGCGGACCCGTTCATGGTGGGGCTGCGCTACCCGTACGAGGTGAACCTCGTCGGGGACGCGGCGGACACCCTGGACCGGCTGATCCCGCGGCTGCGGCGCACCGAGGACCGGGGCTGGCGGCGGCAGGTCGAGACGAACACCGAGCGCTGGTGGCGGGTGATGGAGGAGCGGGCGAAGGTGCCGGCCGATCCGATCAACCCGGAGTACCTGGTGCACGCGCTGGACGCGCTGCTGCCCGACGACGCCATCGTGACGGCGGACTCGGGGTCGGCGGCGAACTGGTACGCGCGGCACCTGCGGATGCGCGGCACCATGCGCGGTTCGCTGTCGGGGACGCTGGCCACCATGGGGCCGGGCGTGCCGTACGCGATCGGGGCGAAGTTCGCCTGCCCGGACCGCCCGGTGGTGGCCCTGGTCGGGGACGGGGCGATGCAGATGAACGGACTGGCCGAGCTGGTGACGGTGGCCAGGTACCGGGAGGAGTGGGCGGACCAGCGGCTGGTGGTCTGCGTGCTGAACAACCACGACCTGAACCAGGTCACCTGGGAGATGCGGGCGATGCAGGGCGCGCCGCAGTTCCTGCCCTCGCAGCAGCTGCCGGACGTCCGGTACGCGGACTTCGCCGAGTCGGTGGGCCTGCGCGGCCTGCGGGTGGAGGAGCCGGCGAAGGTGCGGGCGGCGTGGGAGTGGGCGCTGAGCACCGACCGGCCGTGCGTGCTGGACGTGCGCACCGACCCGGCGGTGCCGCCGATCCCGCCGCACGCGGAGTGGTCGCAGATCAAGGACGCGGCGGAGTCGGTGCTGCGCGGCGACAGCGACCGGGCGGCGGTGGTGAAGCGCGGGCTGCGGGCCAAACTCGCCGAGTTGCTGCCGCACCGGCACGGAGGGTCGTCGTGACCGGGGCCGCCGTGCTGGAGGCGCTGCGCACCGGCCGGTTCCAGCGCTCGCTGGCGCTCGCCACGGCGGGCGGCTCGCTGGTGACCGCCGCCAAGATCTACCTGGAGCACGACCGGGCCGGGTTCGGGAACCGGGTGATGTGGTGGCCGGTGCTGCTCGGCCCGGTCGCCGCGGCGGCCGGCGTCGCGGGCGCGGTGGACGAGCGGGCGGCCCGCACGGTCCTTCCGCTGGTGTCGGCGGCGGTCGCCGCCAACGGTGCGCAGGGGTTCTGGCTGCACCTGCGCGGTGTGCTGCAGAAGCCCGGCGGCCGGCGGATGGCCCGGTTCAACCTGGAGACCGGACCGCCGCTGTTCGCCCCGCTGTTGATGGCCATGGCCGGCGGAATGGGCCTGCTGGCGGCCGTGCTGCGCCGCGAGGGCAGCCGATGACGCCGGACCGGGGCTCCGCCGCCGGGGCGCCCGGCGGGACCACCGGCGGGTCGACCGGCGGCCACGGAAAGCGGTTTCCCGGTTACCGTTCGCTGGACCGCCGCCCGCACTGGGACGCGGTGACGGCCGCCGTGGTGACAGCCCGGGTGGCGGGGCCGCGCCCGCCGCTGCGGCTGTTCACGCCCGCCGAGGAGGCCGCCGCCCGGGCGTTGCTGAACCGGCTGCTGGACGATCCGCCGGTGGACCTGCTGCCGATGATCGACGCCCGGTTGGCCGAGCGCGAGACCGACGGCTGGCACTACGCTGACCTGCCGCCGGACGACCGGGCCTGGCCGCTGACGCTGCGCGCGCTGGACGAGGACGCCGGGGCCCTGCCCGGCCGTTCGCCGAGCTGACGGTCCGCCAGCAGGACGGCCTGGTGGAGAAGGTGCGGCGGGCGACCCGCTGGCACGGCTGGCCCGCCGCGCACGTGTGGAGCCTGTGGACGCGCTACGCGTGCACCGCCTACTACAGCCACCCCGAGGCCTGGGACGAGATCGGCTTCGGCGGCCCGGCGTTCCCCGCCGGCTACGCCCGCCTCGGCCTCGACCGCCGCGAGCGCTGGGAGGTGGCCGACGCGCACCCGCAGGCCCCGGCCGGGCCCGCGCCCGAGCCGCCGCCGCTGCCCGCCGTCACCGACCCGGGCCGGCACGGCGAGGCCGCCGCCGCGTGGGCGACGCTCCGTCAGACCACCCGCCGACAGCGGGCGGTGCGGCGGCGCAACGCCTCCGCGTGGCTGCTGCCGCCCGGCGGTCTGGGCTTCGACCACCGGCTGCTGCGCGACATGCGGCGCTACCGGGACGAGGACGAGGTGGACCTGCTGATCGTCGGCTGCGGGGCGGGCGGTTCGGTGCTGGCGCAGCGGATGGCCCGGGCGGGCTGGTCGGTGGTGGTGCTGGAGGCGGGGCCGTTCTGGGATCCGCTGCGGGACTGGGTGAGCGACGAGTACGGCTCGCACCAGCTGTACTGGACCGAGCCGCGGGTGCTGGCCGGGTCCGACCCGGTGCCGATGGGGTCGAACAACTCCGGCCGCGGCGTGGGCGGTTCGATGGTCCACTTCGCCGGGTACACGCCGCGCTTCCACCCGTCCGACTTCGCGACCCGCACCCGGGACGGGGTGGGCGCGGACTGGCCGTTGAGCTACGACGACCTGCGGGGGCCGTACGAGCGGCTGGAGGCGGAGCTGCCGGTGGCGGGGCAGTACTGGCCTTGGGGCGAGCCGCACGCGTACCCGCACGCGCCGCACCCGGTCGGCGGGAACGGGCAGGTGTTCCTGCGCGGTGCGGCGGCGCTCGGCATCGAGGCCCGGGTGGGGCCGGTGGCGATCACCAACGGCCGGTTCGGGCGGCGGCCGCACTGCGTGTACCGCGGCTTCTGCCTGCAGGGCTGCAAGGTCAACGCGAAGGCCTCGCCGCTGGTGACGCACCTGCCGGACGCGCTCGCGCACGGCGTGGAGATCCGCGCGGACGCGATGGCGAGCGCGGTCGAGCTCGGCCCGGACGGCCTGGCGCGCGGGGTGCGGTACCTGCGGGGCGGGCGCGAACACCTGCAGCGGGCCCGGACGGTCGCGGTCGCCGGGTACGCGATCGAGACGCCCCGGCTGCTGCTGAACTCGGCGTGCAAGCGCTTTCCCGAAGGCCTGTGCAATGACCACGACCAGGTCGGACGGTACGTCATGGTGCAGGGCGCGCCGCAGACCTCGGGCCGCTTCGAGCAGGAGGTCCGGGCGTACAAGGCGCCGCCGCCGGAGGTCTCCACGGAGGCGTTCTACGAGACCGACCCGACCAGGCCGTACCAGCGCGGGTTCACCATCCAGAACATCTCGCCGCTGCCGATCACCTGGTCCGAGCACGTGGTGGCGCAGGGCCACTGGGGCGCGAACCTGCGGCAGTACCTGTCCGACTACGTGCACTGGGCGACCCTCGGCGCGATGGCCGAGCTGCTCCCGCAGGCCGACAACCGGGTCACGCTGGCCGAGGAGAAGGACCGGCACGGGCTGCCGGTGGCGCAGTTCGCCTACTCGCAGTGCGAGAACGACCGGCAGCTGATCGCGGCGGCGCGCGGGGCGATGGAGGCGCTGCTGACGGCCGCCGGGGCCAGCGAGGTGATCACCATCGACCGGTACGCGCACCTGGTCGGCGGCTGCCGGATGGCGGCCCGACCCGAGGACGGTGTGGTCGACCGCGACCTGCGGTCCTTCGCGGTGCCGAACCTGCTGGTCACCGACGGCAGCGTGCTGCCGACCCAGGGCGCGGCCAATCCCGCGCTCACCATCATGGCCCTGGTCGACCGGGCGGCGGGCGTGCTCGCCGCCGGCGCCCGCGCGGGCCTGCGGACACCGGGAGGCGGAAGAAGATGACCACCGCACGACCCGACACCCGATCGAACGACTGTCGGTCCGGGCGTTCACCGTCCCCACCGACGGTCCGGAGGCGGACGGCACGCTCTCCTGGACCTCCACCACGCTGGTCCTGGTCGAGGCCGGCTGCGGTCCCGTCGTCGGCCTCGGCTGGACGTACGGCGCGCGCGCCACCGCCGCGCTGGCCCGCGAGAGCCTCGCCCCCGTGGTGCTCGGCCGGGACGCCCTCGACACCGCCGGCGCCTACGAGGCGATGCGCCGCGCGCTGCGGGGCGCCGGCCGCCCAGGGCTGGGCTCCTACGCACTGTCCGCCGTCGACCTGGCGCTGTGGGACCTGGCGGCCCGGCTGCTCGGACTGCCGCTGGTGCGACTGCTGGGCGGACGGCCCCGGGCGGTGGACGTGTACGGCAGCGGCGGGTTCACCACGTACGCCGACCGGCTGATGGCGCGTCAGCTGCGCGGCTGGGTGGACGGACAGGGCATCCCCCGCGTCAAGATCAAGATCGGGGAGGCCCGGGGCACCCGGCCCGAGCGCGACCTGGAGCGGATCGCCGCCGCCCGCACCGCGATCGGCCCCGACGCCGCGCTGTACGTCGACGCGAACGGGGCGTTCACCGCCAAGCAGGCGATCCGGCTGGCCGACGCCTTCGCCGCGGACGGCGTCACCTGGTTCGAGGAGCCCGTGTCCTCCGACGACCTGCCCGGCCTGGCCGCCGTCCGGGCCGCCGTCACCCCCGACGTCGCCGCCGGCGAGTACGGCGACGAACCGCGCGCCTTCGCCCGCCTCGCCCCCGTCGTCGACTACCTGCAGGCCGACGCCACCCGCTGCGGCGGCTTCACCGGCTTCCTGCGCGCCACGGCCGTCGCCGAGGCCGCCGGGGTGCCGCTCTCCGCGCACTGCGCGCCGCACCTGCACGCCCACGCGGCGGCCGCCCGCGCCGCCACGGTGCGCCACCTGGAGTGGTTCCACGACCACGTCCGGGTCGAGCAACTGCTCTTCGACGGCGCCCTCGACCCGTCCGGAGGCACCGTGACCCCCGGCGCGAACGGCGCACCCGGCCACGGCCTGACGCTGGCCGCAGAACGCGCCGCGCCCTACCAGGTCGACGCCTGATTGGTCTGCGGCCCGGCGGGCAGACGTTTCGCGACCCGGGGCAACGGAGCAAGCGAAAGGACCTGGACCATGCTGCTGCTCGGACTCCTGTTGTTCGCCGCGTCCGGCGCGTTCGCCGGACTGCTGATCGCCGACAACCTCGGCGGCGGCCCCGAAGTGGGCGTGACGGTGCTCGGCAACCACATCGCCACCGTCAACACCCTCGGCGCGTTCCTCGCCGGACTCGCCCTCGCGCTGCTCTTCTGCGCCGGGCTCGCCCTGATGGGCGCCGGCGTGCGCTGGCACCGCCGGGTCCGCCGCGCGGCCGCCCGGGACAACACCCAGGTGGTGGCCGACCGCACCGCGGACACCCGCATCACCGAACGGCCGATCACCGACGATGCCCTGACGGAGCGTCAGCCGGACACGGACGACCCCGGGATCACCGAGGGACGCCCCGCCGCCGAGCGGCCCCGCAGCCACCCCCGCCACCGATTCGGACACTGACCCGACGCCCGACCTGGAGCGGACCGGGAGAGAAGGAGCGACCATCCGTGAGTGACGCATCCGACAGGCTGAGGCACAAGGCCGAGGAGGCCGCCGGCGCGGCCAAGGAGAGGGTCGGCGCCGCCACCGGAGACGACCAGCTGGAGGGCGAGGGCCAGGCCCAGCAGGCCGGCGCCCAGCTGAAGCAGGACGTCGACAAGGCGAAGGACAAGGCCAAGGAAGGCATCGACAAGGTCAAGGGCGCCTTCAAGCGCTGACCGCCCGCCACCCGTGCCACGGCCCCGCCCCGGGAAGCTCCGGGGCGGGGCCGTCAGCTGTCCGGCGGCCGCCCGTCAGGCCCGCCGTGCCGGAGCCCGCCCGAGCGCACCCGCCAGGGCCGCGGCAAGGAGGGCGGTCGCGGCGGCGCCGGCCAGCGGGCCGCGGTGCCGGGAGGCCCAGGACTGCGGGCAGCGCGCACGGGCCTCGGCGTCGAAGCGGCCGTGGGCGCCGTGGTCGTGGTCCGCGTCGAGCGGCGACCACAGGTTGTCGGGCCGGTCGGCCGGCTCCGGGTCCGCGGTCTGCTGGCCGTCGTAGCCGGTGCGCGCCAGATAGCGGTCGAGCAGACCCGGCGCGAGCGCGTTGGCCAGCAGGGTGGCGACGGTGGAACCGCCGACCCGGTACTCGCGGCGCCCGGGGTGGTCGGCGGCGTACCGGATCGCGCGGGCGATCGGCTCCGGCTGGTACACCGGCGCGACGGGGCGGGCCTGCCGGGGCAGCCGCGAGCGCACCCAGTCGAACTGCGGGGTGTTGACGGCGGGTAGCTGCACCATCGTGCAGCGCACCGCCGTTCCCTGCTGCAGGAGTTCGCAGCGCAGCGCCTCGTGCCAGCCCTGCAGGGCGTGCTTGGCGCCGCTGTACGCGGTCTGCAGCGGAATGCCCCGGTAGGCGATCGCCGAGCCGACCTGGACCACGCAGCCGCTGTTGCGGGGCAGCATCCGGCGCAGCGCGGCGCGGGTGGCGTACACGTAGCCGAGGTACGAGACCTCGGTGACCCGGCGGAACTCGGTGGGGGTGATCTCGGTGAACGGCGCGAAGACCGAGGCCAGCGCGGAGTTGATCCAGACGTCGATCGGCCCGAGTTCGCGTTCGACGGTCTCGGCGGCGCGTTCGACGGCGTCGGGGTCGGCGAGGTCGACGGTGAGCGCGATGGCGCGCGCGCCGGCCTGCCGGGCCTCGGCGACGGCGGCGTCCAGTCCGGCACGGCCGCGGGCCAGCAGGGCGAGCCGGTCGCCGCGCGCCGCGAATGCGCGGGCGGTGGCGCGGCCGACTCCGGCGGAAGCGCCGGTGATCACGACGGTGCGGGGTTCGGTGGTTGCCATGTCGTGCGTCTGACCGGGCCGCGCACACCGGAAACCGGGCGGGCGCGGCGTCCCGGGCGCGGGCTCAGTCGCCGGGCCGGTCGTCGTTGCGGCGCAGCAGCAGCCACGGCAGCAGCAGCCACCACAGCCCGAACCAGGCCATCACGACAGCGGCGATCAGCCAGGACAGCGGCCCGCCGAGGGCCAGGTGCAGCAGCAGGAGCAGCGCGGACCCGACGGTGAGGGCGAGCAGGACCACGCCGAGGGTGACCACCCGGGAGGTGGCGTCGACCAGTTCGGGCTTGAGCCGGCGGCCGGCGAGCAGGCGGTGGTAGGCGACGGGGGCGATCAGCGCGCCGGTGGCGAGGGCGCCGAGGACGACCGTGACCACGTACAGGTTGCGTTCGAAGGTGGAGAGGGAGGTGAAACGCGGCGTGAAGACGACGCTCAGCAGGAAGCCGAACAGGATCTGCGCGCCGGTCTGCGCCACCCGGACTTCCTGGAGGAGTTCGTTCCAGCGCCGGTCGGCGCGTTCGTTCGGGGTCTCGTGCCGGCCCCGGCCGTCCTCGGACATGTGCGCTGCCCCCTTTCCGTCAGTGACGTCTGTCCGGACCGGCCGCCCGGAAACCGGAGGGTGTGCGGCGGGACGGCCGGGGTATACGGGGCGTCGCGCCGGAAGAGCTCCGGCCGGGACGGGCCGGGAGGAGGAGTCGCCATGGCAGCGGACGTCGCGGCCGCACTGTTCGACGTGGACGGCACCTTGGTGGACACCGCGTACCTGCACACCCTCGCCTGGCAGCAGGCCCTGCGCCAGTACGGCCATCAAGTGGACGCCGCACGGATCCACCGGGCCATCGGCATGGGCAGCGACCAGCTGCTCGACCACCTGCTCGGCAACGGCAACGGCGACGGCGCCGACGGCAGTGGCGGCGGCTCGGCCGGCGACCGGGACCGATCGGACGACGAGGCGATGGGCGCGGCCCACCTGGCCCTGTACGCCCAGCACTGGCCCGGGCTGCGGGCCTTCCCGGGGGCGGCGGACCTGCTGCGCGAGTGCGCGGCCCGGGGCTGGCGGGTGGTGCTGTCGACCTCCGCGTCCGGGGCCGAACTCGACGTCCTGCGGGCGGCCTTGGACGCCGAGGACGCGCTGTACGGGGTGACCGACGCGGACGCCGTCCGCGCCTCGAAGCCCGCCCCCGACCTGGTGCACAGCGCCCTCGACAAGGCGGGCGCACCGGCCGACCACGCGGTGTTCGTGGGTGACAGCGTCTGGGACGTGCGGGCCGCGAACCGGGCCGGAACGCCGTGCGTGGCCGTGGAGAGCGGCGGGTTCGCCGCCGACGAGCTGCGCACCGCGGGCGCGGTGGAGGTGCACGCCTCCGTGCGGGCCCTGCTGTACGGCCTGGACGACAGCGTGCTGTCCCGCCCCCGGGCCGGCAGCAGGTGAGCGCGGTGCGAACGGCCTGCTACCGGCTGCGCGCCCTGGCCTGGGCCGCGCTCTGCACCCTCGGCGTGCTGTTCGGCGCCGACATCACCGCCACCGGCCCCGGGCCGGTCGACGACTGGCCCTGAGCAGGCGGAGACCCACCCGATCCGGGCGCAGGTCCGTCGTCCGTCCGTCGGCCGGCGAAGGGTCCCGCCCCGAACGCCTGCCGGACCGTCAGTTCCGTCGTCGTGGCGGCCCGTTGGCGCCGGGGGGCCGCAGCTCCTGGTGGACCGCCCAGCCGACCGACAGCACGGGCACGGCCACCGCCGCGCCGACCACTCCCCCGAGGGTGGCGCCGACCGCCACGGCGAGTGCCACGGCGACGGGGTGCAGCCGGACGGCCCAGCTCATCACCAGCGGGTGCAGGACGTGTCCCTCCAACTGGCCGATCACCACGATCAGGGCGAGCACCAGCAGCGCCGTCACCGGCCCGCGGGTGGCGAGGGCGACCAGCGAGGCCACCGCCAGGGCGATCGGCGAGCCGACCAGCGGGACGAGCGCGGCCAGGAACTCCAGCCCGGCGAGCGGGACGGCCAGTGGCACGCCGAGGACGGCCAGCACCACCCCGACCAGCACCGCGTTGGTGCCGGCCACCAGGAACAGGCCGCGGGTGTACCCGGCGAAGGTCCGCCACGCCGCGTGGCCGGCCCGCCGCCAGGTCGGCGCGGAACGGGCCGGAAGCAGCGCGGTCGCCCACCCCCACATCCGGTCCCCGGAGTGGGTGAAGAAGACCGCGCAGAACACGGCCAGCGCCGCCCCGGCCACCACTTCGACCAGCCAGCCCGCGCCGGTGACGGCGGTCGACAGGACCGCCCGCCGGTGGGTACTGAGCAGGTCCCCGAGCCGGTGCCGGAGGTCGGTCAGGGTGCCGGCCCTGGCGTGCACCGGCGGCCCTTCCAGCCAGTGCTCCAGGCGGTCGGCGCCGTCGCGCACCTGCCCGCCGAGCTGCCCGGCCTGCGCCCGCACCACCATCGCCACCAGCAGTCCGAGCCCGGCCAGCAGCGCCAGCGACCCGAGCACGGTGAGCAGGACGGACACGCTGCGCGGAAGGCGACGGGCCAGCAGGTCGACCGGTGGCCGCAGCACCGCGGTGATCACCAGCGCGACGAACACCGCGACCACGGGCAGGATCAACCGGCTCACCACCAGGTAGCCCGCGTAGCCGGCCACCGCCACCGCCAGCACCCGCCAGGCCCGCCCGGCCATCCGCTCCAGCGCTGTTCGCCGTTCCGGCGTCCGGCCGCGCGGCCCGGTCCGGCGGGCGGGCCGG
Source organism: Streptomyces sp. TLI_171 (assembly GCF_003610255.1). Lineage (GTDB taxonomy): Bacteria > Actinomycetota > Actinomycetes > Streptomycetales > Streptomycetaceae > Kitasatospora. Next base: position 820,092 of record NZ_RAPS01000001.1, read on the forward strand.
CTGCCGAGCGGTGCGCGCGAGCCCGGCCGGCGGGACGTCACCGGCCGATCGCCGCGCCGGGTCGGGTCCGGGTCGCGTCCAGCCATCGCCATTGCACCTCCGGCCGTCCCGTCTGCCCCGCCCGCGCGCATCTACCCGCCCGGGCGCCGCCCGACCTGCCCGGCGCGCCCGCACCGCACCCCTGGCCGGGCCGGTCCGGCTGCCGTTTCGATCGGCGCTCGGCGGACAGACGCGCCGCATGGATCCGCTCACCGCAACCAGTACGACCGCGCGCCGTCCGGTCCGGCGGCGGCGCTATCTGCTGTGCCCGCCCGAGCACTTCGCGGTGGAGTACGCGATCAACCCGTGGATGGACCCGGCGCGGCCGGTGGACCGGGTGGCGGCGCTGCGGCAGTGGCGGGAGCTCGCGGCGGTGCTGCGGGGCCTCGGGCACCGGGTGGAGCTGCTGGATCCCGAACCGGGGCTGCCCGACATGGTGTTCACCGCCAACGGCGCGACCGTGGTGGCCGGCCGGGTGCTGGTGGCGAACTTCCGGCATCCGCAGCGGGCGGGCGAGTCGGCCGCACACCGCCGCTGGTTCGCGGGCGCCCGGTTCCGGCAGGTCCGGACCGCAGCCGAGGTGAACGAGGGCGAAGGGGATCTGCTGGTGGCCGGCCCACGGATCCTGGCCGCCTCCGGTTTCCGCACCACCCCGGCCGCCCACCGGGAGGCCCAGCGGGTGCTCGGACTGCCGGTGGTGACCCTGCAGTTGACCGATCCGCGGTTCTACCACCTGGACACCGCGCTCGCGGTCCTGGACGAGTCCCGGGTGATGTACTACCCGGACGCGTTCTCCCCGGCGAGCCGCCGACTGCTGCGCCGCCTGTACCCGGACGCGATCCTCGCGGACGCCCGCGACGCCGCCGCGTTCGGCCTGAACGCCGTCAGCGACGGGCGGCACGTGGTGCTCCCCGACGGGGCGCGTGGCCTGGCGCGGCAGCTCCGGGAGGCGGGTTACACCCCGACCCCGGTCGCCCTGCCGGAGCTGCAGAAGGCCGGCGGCGGCCCCAAGTGCTGTGTCCTGGAACTGCGTTCGGCCTGACAAGGTGGTGGACCCGATGCCGACTGCCACGACCCCTGCCCGCGCCGCCCTCGCCGCCCCGCCGCTGCCCGCGGCCCGCGGCCCGCTGTCCGACGGCCTGTTCGCCGCGCTGCGCCGCCCGGCCTCGACCGACCTCGACCGCCCGCTTCCGGGCGGCCGGTCGGTCGGCGACCCCTGGGGCGAGGATCTCCAACTCGCGCTCTACGCCTGCTACGAGCTCCACTACCGGGGCTTCGCCGAGGTGGACGACGACGCCTGGGAGTGGTCCCCCGCGCTGCTCGCCCTGCGGGCCCGGCTGGAGGCGGCGTTCCTGGCCGCGCTGCGCCGGGCGGTCGGCGAACCGCCGCCGCTGGAGCAGCTCCTGGCCGAGCTGCTGGCCGAACCGCCGGACGGCGACGGCCCCTCGCACCACCTGCTGTCGACCGGCACCCGGGAGCAGGCCCGCGAGTACCTGGCGCACCGGTCGCTGTACCACCTGAAGGAGGCCGACCCGCAGATGTGGGCGGTGCCCCGGCTGCCGAACCCGGCCAAGGCCGCGCTGGTCGCCGTCCAGTACGACGAGTACGGCGCCGGGCGCCCCGAGCGGGCGCACGCCGAGCTGTTCGCCGGGATGATGGCAGACTTCGGCCTCGACCCGGCCTACGGCGCGCACCTGGACGCGGTGCCGGCCCCGGCGCTCGCCGTGGTCAACACCATGTCGCTGTTCGGCCTGCACCGGGCCCTGCGGGCCGCGCTGGTCGGGCAGTTCGCGGCCGTCGAGATCACCTCGCCGCCGGGCGCGGCCCGGCTCGCGGCGGCCTTCGAACGGCTCGGCGCGTCCCCGCGCGGGACGCTGTTCTACCGCGAGCACGTACTCGCCGACGCCGTCCACGAACAGCTCGTCCGGCACACCGTGATCCCCCCGCTGCTGGCCGAACCGGGCGCTGCCGAGCGGGACATCGCGTTCGGCGCACTGGCCTACGCGCACACCGAGGACCGGCTCGCCGAGCACCTGCTGACCACCTGGCGGTCCGGCGCCACCTCGCTCCGCACCCCGCTCCCGGAGGAGTGACCGATGAGCTCTGCCGCTGCCTTCCTCGACCTGCTCGACCCGCCCGTGTACGTGGTCACCGCCGAAGCGGGCGACGATCGCGCGGGCTGCCTGGTCGGGTTCGGCTCGCAGTGCTCGATCCGCCCGGAGCGCTTCGCGGTGTGGCTGTCGACCGCGAACCGCACCCATCGGGTGGCGTCGCGGGCGTCCGCCCTGGGCGTCCACCTGTTGCCGCCGGACGACGCGGGGCGGGCGCTGGCCGCCCTGTTCGGCGCCAACACCGGCGACGAGGTCGACAAGTTCGGCCGCGCCGCCTGGCGTGCGGGCCCGGCCGGGGTGCCGGTGCTCGCCGCCGCCGCGGCCTGGTTCGCCGGCCGGATCGTCGGACGGACCGAGGGCGGAGACCACACCGCGTTCCTGCTCGACCCGATCGGCGGCGGGGTCGCCGACCTCGCGCCGCCGTCCACGCTCCGCCTGCGGGACGTGGCCGACCTGGACCCGGGACACCCGGCATGACCCCCGCCCGGCGCACCTGGGCGCCACCGCTGCTGCGCTTCGGCGTCGAGGAGGAGTTCCTGCTGACCGGGCCGCGCAGGCCGGGCTACCGTACCCGCCGCGGCCGCCGTCGTGGCCGACGCCGCCCGGACCCTCGGGCCGCGCGCCCAGCACGAGTTCCTGGCCACCCAGGTCGAAGCGTGCACCCGGCCGGTCACCACCGCCGCCGAACTGCAGGCCGAACTCACCGACTGCCGGGCCGCGTTGCTCGCCGCGACGGCCCGGGCCGGCTGCCGGCTGAACGCCGTCGGCACCGCGGTGGTGCCCAGCCGGCACCCGTTGTCGACGACCTCACCCACCGCACTGCCACCCCCACCACCGCCTGACCTCGGCCCCGCAGCGAAGCGACGGGCGCAGGGCCTCGCGTCGAGCGCGTCAGCACTTCTGCTTCCGCGCCTGCTGGATCAGCGGCTCGGCCTCGTCCAGCGTGAAAGTGACCTGCCAGCTCACGGCCGCCCGGTGCAGGGTGTCGGCGAACTCCTGGTAGCTGTGGTCCTGTTGGGCCGCGTCGGCGGCGCGGTTGGTCGCCGTGTTCAGGTACTCCTCGGCGGTCCGGTAGTAGGGGTCGTTCCGATCCGACGGCCGAGGGCGGGCGAGCTGGTCGGTCAGCTGCTGCAGGGAGGCGCAGGAGGACTTGGCGAACCCGCGCGCCGCCACCGTGGCCTCGGAGGGCGTCGAGCTGCAGGCCGCCAGGGAGAGCGTGGACGCCAACAGCGTTGGCAGGAACAGAGACAGACGAAGTATCAGACGACGTCGACCAGTCATGGGTCGATCCTACTGACCGTGACGGCCCGACCGCCCGGAAACCGGTGTGCCCGCAGCCGCCGCCCGGCCTCACCTCGGCGCCCGCGCACCCCGGCCCGCGACGGTGGAAGCCGGCCATCCGATCACCTGCCGAACCCCGCGAAGCACCCCGACGAGGCACGCAGTGAGGTGTCGGCAGTGAGGTGTCGGCTCCCGCTCCCCGGGCATACGCGGGCCCATGTTGTTGCTGCGACCTCCCGGCGTGTACCCCGCACAGGGGGACACTGCTCTGCTGCTGGACGTGCTCGGCCGCGAACCGGTGCCGCCGGACGCCCGGTGCCTGGACCTCGGGACGGGCTGCGGGGCGCTCGCGCTGGCCGCCGCCCGCCGCGGGTGCCGGGTCACCGCGGTGGACGTCTCCCGGCTTTCGCTGGCCACCGCGTGGCTCAACGCGCGCCTGCACCGCCTCCCGCTGCGCCTGCGGCAGGGCGATCTGACCGGCCCCGTCCCGGCAGGCCGTTTCGACCTGGTGCTCAGCAACCCCCCGTACGTGCCGACCGACCCGGCCGCGGCGCCGCACGGGGGGCTGGCCCGGGCCTGGGACGCCGGGCCGGACGGGCGGCTGCTGCTCGACCGGCTGTGCCGGCAGGTGCCGCCGCTGCTGGCCCCGGGCGGCGTGCTGCTGCTGGTGCAGTCCTCGCTCGCCCGACCCGCCGCGACCGTCCGGCAGTTGCGGGCCGCCGGCCTGCGGGCCGCGGTGGTGGCGCGGCGCCTGCAGGGATTCGGGCCGGTGATGACCGCCCGCGCCCCGTGGTTCGAACGCGCCGGGCTGATCGAACCGGGCGTCCGGACCGAGGACTTGGTGGTGGTGCGCGGTGTCAACGCCTGACCGGCCGCCCACCCGGGTACGCCTGACCGAACGCGGCCCGCTGCTGATCGACGGCCCCGTGGACCTGCTCCTCCCCGACGGGACGGAGCTGCACTGCGACCGCCCGGTGGTGGCGGTCTGCACCTGCCGCCGCAGCCACCGCTACCCGCTGTGCGACACCAGCCACCGCCGCCGCGGCCGGACCCGCGGCCCGGACCCGACCACGGCCGTGGACGCCGGCGCGCCGCCGTTTCCGTCATCCACCCCCGGGCAGACGCCCGGGCGAGCGCAGTAGGAGGTGGACACCGTGGGACGTCTCAATGTTCCGGTGATCTGCGGGCTCTCCGGCGATCTCGCCATTCCCGCCGTCCAGGTGGTCGAGCTGTTGCGTGCCCTGCCCGCCGAGTGGGAGGAGTGGGCCGACCGCGAGGACAACGGCCTCGAGTCGGCGACCGCCTCCTCGCTCGCCGATCTGGTCCGGCAACTCGCCGACCAGATCGACCTCGCGTGCATCTCCATCGTCAGCGAGGACTGCGTTCCGCCGGTGTGAACACGTCGGCGCTGTCCGGCACTTGTCGAGCGGCCGCCGATCCTGACGGACAGTCGGCGACACCCTCCCTCCGGTGTCGGCGGGAGCCGCGCTGCCCGTAGAATCCCGCCTGCACGGAACCCGGCCGACCCGGCCGCACGGTGCTCCAGGGGCGGGGGACGACACGCACATGGTCTGGCCACGACTGCGCCGCAGACGCGCCTCCGCGGGCCTTCCGTCACTCGGCCCGTGCGGGTCCGGACGACACGCGCTGCGCACCGAGCGCCTGCTGCTGTTCACCCCGGAGAACAAGCTCGACCTGGCCGCCGCGCTCGCCGCGGCGTCCGACCCGGTGGCCCAGCACTGGCTGGGCTGGACCGACAACGTGGTGGCCGACGCGCGGGTCCGCGAGGCGATCGTGCACCTGCGGCCCGGCGACCCCGGCTCGCTGCGCTCCGCGCCACTGTTCCAACGGCTGCTGGCCGAGCCGGTCGACCCCGCCGACCTGGGGCCGGAGTGGCTGGTCGCGGTGCGCGCCGACGACGGCCGGTACGCGGGCTGCACGCAGGTCGGCGCGGAGACCGGCGAGGTGGGCGGGTGGCTGGCCCCGCACGCCCGCGGGGAGCGGCTCGGCAGCGAACTGTTCCGGGCCGCGGTCCACTTCGGCCACGCCCACCTGGGCCTGCCCGTGCTGCGCGCCGGTCACGAGGGGCACAACGCCCCGAGCGGGCGCGCCCTGGCCGGAGCGGGCTTCGTCCCGGCGGACGGCCCGCCGCTGCACACGCTGGCGAACGGGCGCGAGACCGAGGCGCGCTGGCTGCGGCACACCGCCTCCGAACCGGCCGCCCGCTGCCCGGGAGCCCCCGTCGCAACCCCGGCCGCCCCCGACGCCGCCCCGTCGCACCGCTGACCGGGCCGCCGCCGGCGAAGGGTGCCGGAAACCGGTTTCCGCACCCCCGTGCCGGGCAGACGCGGCGCGGGGGTCCGAACCGAGGACGAAGACGAGGACCAGGACCCGGAGGCGCGCGATCATGGCGGCCGACCCTGAGCTCGACCTGCTGGAGCAGCTGACGACCGATCACGAGGAGCTGCGGACGCGCTTCGGCGAGCTGGGCGAGTTGCCGCCGGGCGATCCGCGCCGCGAGCGGCTGGTGTTCGTCACCGCGGACACCCTGCTGCGGCACCTGGTCGCGGAGGAGCAGCACCTGTACCCGATCGCCCGGCACGGCCGCCCGCGCGGCGACCAGGTGGTGGACCACGGGCTGCAGTCGCACGCCGCGCTGCGCGGCCTGGTCCGCGAGCTGGGCAGGTCGCCGTCCGGACCGGCCGGGTTCGACCGCCTGGTGGCGCAGTTGATCGAGGTGGCCACCGATCACTTCCACCGCGAGGAGACCGAACTGTTCCCGACCGTCCGCGAGCACTCCGCACCGGTCCGGCTGACCGCCCTGGGCGCCGAGGTCCGGGCCACCGAGCGGGCGGCTTCGGGGCCGCCCACGGGATGACTTCCCGTCAGGACGCCCCGCCCGGCGGTCGGGCGGGCGCGGTGGCGGGGCCGGCCTCCCCGGTGAGGCGGACCGCGAGCAGGCAGGTGTCGTCGAGCTGGTTGGGTGCGTCGAGGCGGCGCAGCAGGTGGTCGAGCAGGCCGTCGAGTCCGGGGGCGCGGTAGTCGGCGCAGGCCCGCAGCAGGCGTTCGACGCCGGAGCCCAGGTCGTGGCCGCGCCGTTCGACCAGGCCGTCGGTGTAGAACAGCAGCCGGTCGCCGGGGGTGAGCCGGTGTTCGGCGGTGGGGTACCGGGCACGCGAGGTGACGCCGAGGATCAGCCCGGCGGGCGGGGTGAGGGTGCGGACGGTGTCGGCGCTCAGCACCACGGGGGGCAGGTGGCCTGCCCTGGCCCAGTCGAGCTGTCCGGTGCGGGGGTCGAGGCGGGCCACCGCGAGGGTGGCGATGTGGTCGGCGCGCTGGTGGCAGAGGATCCGGTTCAGCCGCTCCAGGATCCGCCCGGGCGGCGCCCCGTCGTAGGCGATCCCCCGCAGTGCGTACCGGAGTTGGGACATCGCGGTGGCGGCGGCCAGGCCGTGCCCGGAGACGTCGCCGACGGCGAGCAGCACGGTGCCGTCCGGCAGGTCGAGCAGCTCGTACCAGTCGCCGCCCACCTTGCCGTCGCGTTCCGCGGGAAGGTAACGGTAAGCGCTTTCCAGTCCCTTGACGGGTCGTCCGACGGGCGCGTTCATCAGAGCCTGCTGGAGCGAGCGGACGGCGCGCTGCTCGTCGCCGGTCCGGCGCTGCTGGTCGGCGAGCCGGTCCCGGGTCTCGTTGAGCGCCTGCTCGGCCCGCCGCCACGGGGTGACGTCCTGGACGACGCCGCTGAGCGCCAGCAGCCGGCCGTCCGTGGCGACGGTGGCCTCGCCGAGCGCGCGCAGGCTCCGGTAGCCGTCGGCGGACCGGACCGCGAACTCGGCGGTCACCGGCCCCCGCCCCGCCAGCAGCTCCTCGGCGGCGGCCCGCACGGCGTCCCGGTCGGCCGGGGCGACGGCGGCGAGCGCGGCCCGCGGGTCGAACCGCTCGGCACTGCCGCACCCGCTCCCGCCCCGCGCTCCGTCACCCCGTCCACCATCGGGCCGGCCACCATCAGCCCGCCCTCCCCCACCCTGGCCGCCCTCAGGCCGCCCACCGTCAGGCCGCCCGCTGCCGGCCTGCCCGCTCTCGGCGCGCCCCGCGCCGGTGGTGGCCCCGAACAGGGCCTGGACGTCCGCGGAACAGGTCAGTTCGCGGTCGCCGGGCCGCCACTCCCAGGTGCCGAGCCGGGCCAGCCGGGCGGCCTGCGAGACCTGGCTCAGGCGCCGGTCGCGCTCGTCGTGGGTCCGCCAGGTGAGCAGCAGGCCGTCCTGGAACGGGGTGGCGTGCATGGTCATCGCACTGGCGCGGGCACTGCCGCCGACCGTCTCCACGTGCCGCTGCCCCTCCTCGCCGCGGTACGGGACGGCGTCGGCCGCTGCTGCGCGCAGCCGGTCGAAGGCGCCGGAGGCCACCATGCCGGGGTACAGCTCGGACAGCCGGCGTCCGCGCAGGTCGGGGGCGGCCCGGCCGGCCAGGTCGAGGGTGGCGGCGTTGGCGTGTTCCACCAGCAGGTCGGTCACCGCGCCGGCCGGGTCGCGGACCGAGCGGAGCACCAGTACCGGGTCGAGCAGTCCGTCCAGCACGGCCCGGAACCAGGGCGCGCCCGCCGGGTCGAGCACGTCGGCGGGCGAGGCCGCGGGCAGCCGCAGCAGGGTGTCGGCGGCCAGGTCGGCGAGCGCGGCCAGGTGGTCGTCCACGCCCGGTCCCGGCTGGTAGCGGCGGGCCCAGCCGATCTTCAGCGCGCCCAGCAGGCGCCGTCCGCCGTGCATCGGCAGCGCGCACACGGTGGTGCCCGGCACCAGGTCCTCGCCGCTCAGGTCGGGGTAGCGGGCGGCGAACTCGCGCCGGTCGGCGACCCACACCCGCCGCCCGGTCCTGACCGCCTCGGTCAACGGCACCCTGGTGTGCGGCGGGATCCGCTGCCACTGGCTGCGCTGACTGGCCGTCACCCCGTACGCGCCGGCCAGCCGCAGTGCCCCGTCCGGTTCGCGGACGGCGAGGACCAGCGCCTGCGCGCCCAGCGGGGCGAGTGCGGCCCGGTACAGGCGCTCGGCCAGTTCGTCGGGCCCGGGGGCGGTGGCGAGCGCGGCGGCGGCCAGATGGAAGCGGGTGGCGAGCGCCGCGAGCTCGTCGGCCCCGCGGTCGCGAACGGCCGGGATCTCGCCGCCCGGCCCGCGCGGCTGCTCCGGCGGCTCATGCACCGGAGCGGCCTCGCCGGGCGCGACGTCCGGCGGCCGAACCTCCGTGTGCGGGGCGTCCGGTGGCGGAACCTCCGTCGGCCGGGTGCCCGGCAGCGGAGCGTGAGCCGGCCGGGCGCCCGTCGGCGGGACGGCGGGCGTCCCCCGGGTGACGGGCGTCCCCCGGGTGACGGGCGTCTCCAGGGTGACGGGCGTCTCCAGGGTGGCAGGCGCCTCCCGGCCGGCGGGCGTCACCCGGGCGGCAGGGGTCGGGGCAGCCTCGGCCACCAGGTCGGCGGCGATCTGCGCCAGCTTGCGGTTCTCCTGCTGGGAGCGGCGCACCAGTTCCTGGAACGCCTGGTCGGGCGCGCAGCCCAGCCGTCCGACCAGCAGCCCCTTGGCCTGTTCGATCACGGCGCGGGTGCGCATCGCGGTGCGCAGCCCCTCCAGTTCGGTCCGCAGCCGATCGACCGCGGCTTCGAGTCCGGGCTGTTCTCCGCCGTCCACCACCGCGTGCCCGCCTCCCACTGCCCTCGACCTTCGCCCGACTACGACCTGTTCCTACCCATTTTCCCTCTCTGCCCCTTTGTAGGGGTTTGCCGTCGCCGTTCGTGGTCAGACGCGCCCGGTGGGTACCAACCGTCTCCGGGGAGCAGAAATGAGCGAGTCGCACGGCACCAATGAGCTGACCGGCCTGACCGTGGCCTTCCTGGCCGCCACCGAGGGCACCGAACAGGTCGAACTGACCTCGCCGTGGCAGACCGTGGTCGACCACGGCGGCACGCCGCGCCTGGTGTCCACCGAGCCCGGGGAGATCCGGGCGTTCCACCACCTCGACCGGGCCGACCCCTTCATGGTGGACGCGGTCGTCGGGAAGACCTCGGCCGCCGACTTCGACGCGCTGGTGCTGCCGGGCGGCGTCGCCAACCCGGACTTCCTGCGCACCGTCCCGGACGCGGTGGCCTTCGTCGAGGGGTTCTTCACCGCCGGGAAGCCGGTCGCGGTGATCTGCCACGGCCCGTGGACGCTGATCGAGGCCGACGTGGTCCGCGGCCGCAGCATCACCTCGTGGCCGAGCCTGCGCACCGACCTGGTGAACGCGGGGGCGCGCTGGGTCGACCGCGAGGTGGTGGTCTGCGCGGACGGCCCGAACATCCTGGTCTCCAGCCGCAAGCCCGCCGACCTCCCGGCCTTCGACCGCGCCTTGGTGCACGCCTTCGCCGGGCGCCGCGCCGCCGTCTGACCCTCGCCGGACGCGCCGCACCCACCCGTCCGTGCGGGTGGGCGCGGCGCGTCAGGCCGCCGCGATCGGATAGGCGAAACCGAACGGATGGCACACGCCCGGTGGGTACGGTTCCAGGAAGCACGCGACCGAGCCGTGGACGGTGACCCGCAGGCCGCCCGCGCCGCGGTAGACGGTGCGACCGTCCGGGGTGGTCTCGTCCGACCGGTACACCACCGCCATCGTCTGCGGGGCGTGCGCCCCGGGCCGTCCGGGAACGGCGATCCGGTAACCGTGCGGACTCTCCATTGCTCCACCTCGGCACTGCTCGTCCACGGCACTCACACCCCGCCCGACCCGCCACCCGGGCCCGCCGTCCGCGCATACCCCGGGGGCGTTCCCCCAACCGCCCCCGCCACCCCGCCCGCCCGCTCTCCGCGTAGCCGCTCCCCGCCCGCGGTGACTCACTTGCCCGATGCCCACTCGCCCTTCCCCGCCAGCCCGATCCCCACTCGCTGCTTCCCCGCCGCCCCATCCCCACTCGCCCGCCTCCGCGTGGCTGCTCCCCGTCTGCTGTCACTCACTTGCCCGACGACTACCCGCCGTTCCCCGCCTGGCCGTTCCCCGCCGGCCCGACCCGCGCTGCGGCGAGGCCCGGTTCGCGCGCCGCACCGTCGCCAGGTTCGACCCCGCGCTGCTGACCGCACTCGACCGCACTCGACGGTCCCCCACCGCGCTCCCCTTTCGCCGACCCCGCCGTCCGGCCGCCCGGCCGTCCCGGACGTTCGCGACCGGGTTTCGGGTCACCGGCCGGGGGCAGCCGCCGCATCGACAGCGCGCCGCCAGCCGCCCGGAGTCCGCCATGCCCGCACCGCCGCCCTGCACGCCACCCGCCCCGCACGTGCTGCGGGACTACGCGCTGCTCGCGGACGGCCACCGCGGCGCGCTGCTCGGTCCGGACGGCGACCTGGTGTGGATGTGCGCGCCGCGCTGGGACAGCGACGCGGTGCTGGCGGCGCTGATCGGCGGCCCGGGCTGGTACAGCGTCACCCCGACCGTGCCGCACGTGCCGAGCGGCCGGTACGAGGAGGGCGGGCTGATCCGCCGCAGCCGTTGGACCACCCGCCGCGGCGTGGTGGAGTGCCGGGAGGCCCTCGCCCGCCCGGGCCGGCCGGACCGCGCGGTGCTGCTGCGCCGGATCCTCGCGGTGGAGGGGCGGGCCGAACTCGCCGTCTCCGTGCACCTCGCCGGGGGCTTCGGCACGAGCCGCACACCGCCCCCGGTCCGGGACGACGCCGGGCGCTGGTCGCTGCGCACCGGTCCGCTGCACGGCCTGCTGACGGGGTTGCCGGACGCCCGCCCGGGGCCTTGCGGGGGCCTGCACGCGGTGCTCCGGCTGCCCGCCGGCGCCCAGCACGACCTGGTGCTCGACCTCGGCGAGCGGGCGCCTGACGCGCCGTCGGACCCGGACCGGGCCTGGGCCGCCACCGAGGCCGCCTGGGCGGCGGACGTCCCGGGGTCCGCGGCCTTCGCCGGCCTGCCGGGCGGCCGGGACGCCCGGCACGCGCACGCCGTGCTCACCGGCCTGACCGGGCCCGACGGGGGCACCGTCGCCGCGGCCACCACCAGCCTGCCCGAACAGGCCGAGCAGGGCCGCAACTACGACTACCGGTACGTGTGGATCCGCGACCAGGCGTACATCGGGCAGGCGTTCGCCGCGGCCGGCCCGCACCCGGTGCTGGCGGGCTCGGCGCGGTTCGTCGCGGCCCGCCTGCTGGCGGACGGCCCTCGCCTGGCACCGGCGTACACCGTGCGCGGCGAGCCGGTTCCCGACCTGCGCTCCCTCGAACTCCCTGGCTACCCGGGCGGGTTCGACGTGGTGGGCAACCGGGTCCGGCGGCAGTTCCAGCTCGACGTGTTCGGCGAGAGCCTGCTGCTGTTCGCCGCCGCCGCGGAGCACGGCCTGCTGGATGCCGACGGGCGGCGCGCGGCCGGGATCGCCGCCGACGCGATCGCGGCCCGCCACGGCGACCCCGACGCGGGCATCTGGGAGATCCACCCGGACCGGTGGACCCACAGCCGCCTCACCTGCGCGGCCGGACTGCGCGCCGCCGCTGCCGCGCTGCACCGGCCGGACTGGCTGCCCCTCGCGGAGCGCCTGACCGCCCGGGCCCTGGTCGACTCCCGTCACCCGAGCGGGCGTTGGCAGCGCTCGCCGACCGACCCGGCGGTCGACGCGGCCCTGCTGCTGCCGGCGCTGCGCGGCGCCGTCCCGGCGGACGCCCCGCCCAGCCGTGCCACCCTCGCCGCGGTGCTGTCCGACCTGGCCGACGACCATTTCTGCTACCGCTTCCGCCACCGGCCGGGTCCACTCGCCGACGCCGAGGGGGCCTTCCTGCTCTGCGGCTTCCTGGTCGCCCTCAGCCTGCACCGGCAGCACCGGCTCCCGGAGGCCTACCGCTGGTTCGAGCGCAACCGGGCCGCCTGCGGCCCGGCCGGGCTCTACGCCGAGGAGTACGACGTGGCCCTCCGCCAGCTCCGCGGCAACCTCCCGCAGGCCTTCGTCCACGCCGTGCTGCTCGAAACGGCCACCCGCCTCGCCGAGCCTCCCGACCGGTCCTGACGGCCCGTCAGTTGCACCTGCGCCCGGCCGAATCGGTTCCGTACGTCGCGCGGCCTCACATCCGGGATCTCAGCACGTCGACCTCGCAGCCCGGTGCGAAGGGGTCGAAGCCGTGCCCGGCCAACCAGCGGACCACCAGCAGGCTGCGCAGCGACCACCACGCCCGGATCACGTCGAGGTCGGGCTCGGCGCCGTAGCCGACGAGGAGGTCGGCGAGGCGTTCCTCGTGACCGAGGGTGAAGGTGGCGAGGTCGTACAGCGGGTCCCCGCTGCCCGCCTCGGACCAGTCGATGATGCCGGTGACCTGGTCGCCCTCGACGAAGAGGTGCGCGATCTGCAGGTCGCCGTGCGTGAACGCCGGTGTCCACGGGCGGAGGGCGGCCTCGGCGACCCGGCGGTTGCGGGTGACCAGGTCGGCGGGCAGCAGGCCGGTCGTCACGAGCAGTTCGCACTCCTCGTCGAGCTCCGCCGTGAGCGCGGCGATGCTGCGGCCGGCCGCACCGGGGCGGGGCGGCAGCGGTGCGTCGTGGAGCTTCCGGATGGCGGCGCCGGCCGCGGCCCACGCCGCCGGTGAGCCGGTCGCCGGCCCGCCGAGGCGTCCGAGCGTCGTCCCCGGAACGGCGGCGATCGCGAGCACCGGCGGCTTGCGCCAGAGGACCGCCGGGGTGGGGACGGGCACCAGGGCCATCGCCTCGACCTCGGCGTCGATGCGCGCCTGGTCGGCGTCCACCTTCAGGAACACGTCGCCGACGCGCAGCGTCGCTCGCTCGGCGTGGGCGACGACGACCTCGACCTCATCCATGGGCGAGCACCTTACCGGCCTCCGGCCTGCCAGGGGCTCCTGAGCGCCAACAGCGGTTCCGATCAGCGTACTTGACCATCCATCAGGCTCTCCTGCACCATTCCACTAATCAAGTAGTGAAAGGGGGCGGGGATGGCGTGATCGAGTACCGGCTGGACCGGCGCGGCGGCGTGCCGACCTACCAGCAGATCGTCCAGCAGACCAGACAGGCGCTGCGGCTGGGCGCGTTGCAGCCGGGAGACCGGCTACCGACGGCGCGCGAGGTGGTGGAGCGGACGGCCGTCAATCCCAACACCGTGCTGAAGGCGTACCGGGAACTGGAGCGCGAGGGGCTGGTGGAGCCCCGACCGGGGCTGGGGACGTTCGTGCTCCGCTCGCTCGCCCGACCCGAGACCGCCGAAGACGGGCCGCTGCGCGCCGAGTTGACGGCCTGGGTGGACCGGGCCCGGGCGGCGGGGCTGGACCGCGAGGACATCGCCGCCCTGGTGGCGGCCGTCACCGACCAGCGCTTCGGAACCGGGCCGGGCCCGGCGGAGCGGAACGCAGGACAGAGCGAGGGGGAACGGTGAAAGCCAGCACGGACGGCCGGTTCGCGATCGAGGCGACGGCACTGGGCAAGCACTTCCGGCGCGACCGATGGGCGCTGCGCGACTGCGGGTTCGCGGTTCCGACCGGCCGCGTCTGCGGCATCGTCGGGCCGAACGGGGCGGGCAAGAGCACGCTGCTGGCCCTGGCGGCCGGCCTCCTGACCCCCTCCGAGGGCGAACTGCGGGTCCTCGGCACGCCGATGTCGGACCGGACATCCCGGGCGGCGTCGGCCGAACTGCGCGGACGGGTCGCCTTCGTCGGCCAGGACCGCCCGCTGTACCGGTCGTTCACGGTGGCCGACACCCTTCGGCTGGGTCGCGAACTGAACCCGCGCTGGGACCAGGCCGCCGCCGAACAGGTGATCGCCCTGGGCGAGTTGCGGCTCGACGCGAAGGTCGGCTCGCTCTCCGGCGGCCAGCGCAGCCGGGTCGCGCTCGCCCTGGCGCTCGGCAAGCGTGCCGAACTGGTGCTGCTGGACGAGCCGTTGGCGGACGTCGACCCGCTGGGACGGCACGACCTGATGGGTGTCCTGCTGGCCGACGTCGCCGAGCGCGGCACCACCGCGCTGATCTCCTCGCACCTGGTCTCCGAACTGGAGGACGTCATCGACCACGTCCTGCTGGTCCACTCCGGCCGGATCCGGCTGGCCGGCGGCCTCGACGAGCTCCTCGACGGTCACCGCCTGGTGAGCGGGCTGGCCGACGCGGCCCGGCCGCCCGGCGAGGCCGTCGAGTGGCGGGTGACGGGCCGTCAGGCCACTGGCCTGCTGCGCACCGGCGCGCCGCTCCCCGCGCCCTGGGAGAGCGCCCGCCCGCGCCTGGACGAGCTCCTGCTCGCCTACCTGCGCAACCCGGCCGACGGCCCGGCCGCCCCGCCCGGAACCCGACCGCTCGCCGCCGCGGGTTCCTCGACCACCCAGGAGGTCTCCGCATGAGCACCGCGCAGCTGACCCGGGCCGACGACCGGCCCTCCGACGACCCGGCCCGCACCGCGGCCCGCAGCTCGTGGTTCCGGCCGCGCGGCCTGGGCTGGCTGGCGTGGCGGCAGAGCCGCCTCGCGGTGTGGACCTTCGGCGGGGTGCTGCTGCTCGCCACCCTCGCCCTGCTGGTGGTGCGCTGGCGGCTGGACGCGATGAACCACCGCCTGCACGGTGTCTGCTCCCAGCAGGGGAGTTACTTCATCAAGGGCTGCCCGAACCTGTTCTTCGACGCCTCCGACCTGCTGTCCTGGTTCACCGATGTGGTGGAGCCGCTGGTGTTCGGCCTGCCGGTCGTGGTGGGCATGTTCCTCGGCGCCCCGCTGCTCTCCCAGGAGTACGAGCGCGGGACGGTGCGGCTGACCAGGGTCCAGTCGGTGTCGCCGGGCCGCTGGCTGGCCGCCCGCCTGGGCGTGCCCGCGGTCCTGGTTGTGCTGGCGGTCGGCGCGCTGTCCGCGGTGACCAGCTGGATCTGGTACGCCGACAGCCACCGGGCCGGCATCGTCTCCGACCCGCCGTTCCAGGGCCTCACCTACCCGGCCATCGGGGTGGCGCCGCTCGCCTGGTCGCTGTACGCGCTCGCGCTGGGCGTGCTGATCGGTCAGCTGCTGCGCCGCACCGTGGCCGCCGTCCTGGTGACCGGTCTCGCGGTCGGCGCCAGCCAGCTGCTGTTCCGCGCGGTGCGGGTGCACTTCGTCCCGCTCACCGACGTGACCGTGCGCAACGCGCCGCCCGGGGCCCCGTTCGTCGGGCCGCGGGACTCCTGGCTGGTGCACCACGGCGCGGTGCTCGCGGACGGTACCCGCTACACCAGCACCGAGTGCTGGCCGCACTACGACGCCTGCGCCCACGCCACCTCCGCGTGGGGCAGCTACCACCCGCTGTCCCAGCTGCTCCCGATGCAGCTGATCGAGGCCGCCCTGCTCGCCGTGGTCGCCGCCGGCGCGCTCTGGCTCGCCTTCCGCCGGGTCCGCCGCTCCGCGTTCTGACCCTCCCCCGCCGCGGGCGCACCCGACCCTCCGACAGCAAATCCCTCCTTGACAAAAAAATTTGTCGGTGTGACGCTGGAGGCATGCTGGACGTCGCAGTGATCGAAGAGCCCGCGGCGGCCGAGGCCTCGTTGGACCCGATGCGGGCCCGGCTCCTCGCCGCCCTGGCCGAGCCGGGCTCGGCCGCCATGCTGGCCTCCCGCCTGGGGCTCCCCCGGCAGAAGGTCAACTACCACGTGAAGGAGCTGGAGCGGCACGGCCTGGTGGAACTGGTCGAGGAGCGCCGCAAGGGCAACGTGACCGAGCGGGTCTACCGGGCCACCGCGCAGTCGTACGTGATCTCCCCGGCGGCCCTCGCGGCGGTCAGCCCCGATCCGGCCCGCTCCCCGGACCAGCTCTCGGCGCGCTGGCTGCTCGCGCTCGGCGCCCGCCTGGTCCAGGAGGTCGGCACGCTGCTGACGGGCGCGGCGCGGGCCCGGCAGCGGGTGGCCTCCTTCGGCATCGACGCCCAGGTGCGGTTCGCCTCGGCTGCCGACCGGGCAGCGTTCGTCGAGGAGTTGTCACAGGCGGTGGCCGGCCTGGTGGGCCGCTACCACGACGAGTCCGCGCCGCAGGGCCGCACCCACCGGGTGGTGGTCGGCCTGCACCAGATCCCGACCACCCCCGCCGGCACCGACACCGGCACCAGCACCAGCACCAGCACCAGCACCAGCACCGACCCCGCCACCCCGCCGTCCGCACAGGAGATCTGACCATGCCTCACCCGTTCGAGCTGGAATTCGAGTTGGACCTGCCGGCCGACCCGGAGCAGGTGTGGGAGGCCATCGCCACCGGCCCCGGCATCGACTCCTGGTTCATGGGCCGCAACGCGGTGGAGCCGCGGGTCGGCGGCGCGGCCTCGATGGAGGTCGGCGGCCACCTGGAGACCTCCACGGTCACCGCGTACGAGCCGGGCAAGCGCTTCGCCGCCCGCACCGAGCCGGGCCCCGACGGCCGCTTCATGGCCTTCGAGTACCTGATCGAGGGCCGGGACGGCGGCAGCACGGTGCTGCGGGTGGTGCACAGCGGCATGCTCGGCGACGACTGGGAGAACGAGTACGACGCGCTGCGCAGCGGCTGGCCGTTCCACCTGCACACGCTGCGCGAGTACGTGGCGCACTTCGCCGGCCGCTCGGGCGTCCCGGTGTTCGCGGTCCAGCCGGTGACGGACCGGTCCGCCGAGCAGGTCCGGTCAGCGCTGACGGCGGCGCTGGCGCTGCCGGCCGATCCGGCCGCGGGCACCGCGGTGCACGCCGAGCTCGGCGGACTGCCTTCGCTGGACGGCGAGTTGGTGTGGTCCGACGGCGAGCGCCTCGCGGTCCGCACGGCCGAGGGGCTGTTCACCTTCCTGTACCCGGCCGGCATGGTGCTGATGTTCCACCACCTGTTCGGCGACCCGGCCTCGACCTTGGGCGCCGAGGCCGCCTGGCAGCGCTGGCTGACCCGCCTGCTCGCCGCCTGACCCGACCCGACCCGAACCACCGCACCGAACACCGAACACAGAGCGAGGTACCACCGATGCGTACGCTGATCAGCACCGCCTTCGTCTCCCTCGACGGCGTGATGGAGGCGCCCGGCGGGGAGGCGGGCTACCGCAACGCCGGCTGGACGTTCAAGGACATCGAGTTCGTGCCGGACGCCTTCGAGCTGAAGGGCCGGGAGCAGGAGGAGGCCACGGCGATGCTGCTGGGCCGGGTCAGCTACCAGGCGTTCAGCCCGGTGTGGCCGGACATGGCGGACTTCGCCCGCTACAAGGAGCTGCCGAAGTACGTGGTGTCCACCACCCTCGGCGAGGACGACCTGGTGTCCGGCTGGGGCGAGACCACCATCCTGCGGTCGGTGGCGGAGGTCGCCGCGCTGAAGGAGACCGAGGGCGGCCCGATCATCGTGCACGGCAGCGTGGAGCTGAACCACGCGCTGTCCGACGCCGGACTGATCGACCGCTACCACCTGGCTGGTGTTCCCGCTGCTGCTGGGCGCGGGCAAGCGCCTGTTCAGCACCACCGACAAGGACACCCAGCACCTGAAGCTGGTCGAGTTCGCCGCGTACTCCAACGGCATCCAGAAGAACGTCTTCGACGTAGTTCGCTGAGAGCCCGCCGAACGCTCCCGGCAGCGGTGCTTCGCCCGGCCGACCCGTTACCGCAACGGATCGGCCGGGCTCCGTCATTGACCGGCCCTCAGGAGAGCGGCGCCAGCTCGGGTGCGGCGCCGACCGGGGTGACCGTCACCGACAGGCCGCGCCTGCGGTGCTGTTCGGCCCAGGCGGTGAGGGCCTGCCGGCAGGCGGAGTCCAGATGGGTGAGCCCGGAGAGGTCGAGTTCCACCGGGCCGGTCGGCGAGACCTCCTCCAACCGGTCGACCAGGGCGGGGAGTTTGAGGAAGGTCGCGTTGCCGTGCACCCGCACCACGGTGGCGTCGGGGGTCTGCTCGACGTGCAGGCGGATGTGCGTCACGTCCCACGCGGTCTTGGCGAGCGCGGCGACCAGGCCGATCAGCACGCCCTCCAGCAGGTTGGTGACGACGATGCCGACGGTGGTGGCGAGCAGCACCAGGGCCTCGGAGCGGTCGGCGCGCCACAGCCGGAGGCGTTCGCGCGGGGCGACCAGTTTGGCGCCGGCGTGCACCAGCAGTCCGGCGAGGGCGGCCAGCGGGATCAGCTCCAGCAGGCCGGGCAGGGCGAGGGTGAACAGCAGCAGCCACAGGCCGTGCAGGACGCGCGAGGCCTTGGTTCGGGCCCCGGCCTGGACGTTGGCGGCGCTGCGCACGATCACGGCGGTCATCGGGAGCGCGCCGAGGGCCCCGCAGGCGGTGTTGCCGACGCCCTGGGCGATCAGTTCGCGGTTGTAGGAGGTGCGCGGTCCGGCGTGCATGTGGTCGACGGCGGAGGCGCTGAACAGGCTCTCGGCGGAGGCGATCAGCGCGAACGCCAGGACGGTGCCCCAGATCTCGACCCGTCCGAGCAGCCCGAACTGCTCGGCGCCGGGCGGTTGCAGGGCGCCGAGCAGGCCGCCGACGCCGACCGTCGGCACGGGCAGCTGCAGCAGCCGGACGGCGGCCGCGGCGAGCACGACGGCGACCAGCGGGCCGGGCACGACGGCGAGTCGCCGCGGTGCGCGCTTCCACAGCACCAGCACGGCGATCACGCCCGCGCCGATCGCCAGCGACGCGCCGCCGGCCGCGGTGGTGACGGCGCGGGCCGCCGCGGCGGGCAGTCCGGCCAGGTCGGGAAGCGCTTTCCCGTGGGACTTCCGGGCCAGCAGCACGTACGCCTGGGAGGCGATCAGGACGATGCCGATGCCGCCGAGCATCCCCTCCACGACGGCGGAGGAGACGGCGCGGAACCAGCGGCCCAGCCTGAGCAGGCCGAGCAGGATCTGCAGCAGGCCGGCGACCAGCACGATGACGCCGAGTGCGGGCAGTCCGTGGGTGGTGACGGCGGCGTGCACCAGCACGGTCAGGCCGGCGGCGGGCCCGCTGACCTGCAGGCTGCTGCCGGGCAGCGCGCCGGCGACCAGGCCACCGACGATGCCGGTGACCAGACCGAGTTCGGCGGGGGCGCCGGAGGCGACGGAGACGCCGACGCAGAGCGGCACGGCGACCAGGAAGACGGTGATCGAGGCGGGCAGGTCGGTGCGCAGCACGGTGCGCACCCGGGTGGTGTTCCAGGGCATGGCGGTCCTCGGACTCTGTGGTGACGGGGACTTCCGGACGGTTTTCGGGCAGGCGGGGGCCCGGCGCGGCGGCGACGCTGCCGGGCCGCGCAGGCCCGCGCGGGCGCGGCTCGTGACGGGGTGTCACGGCCGGGGTGGGGAGGGGGCGGCCGGTGGCGCCGCTCCGCCGCGCCGGCACCTCGCCGCCGTCTCCGGCGGCGGTGGTGACCGGTCGTCAGCGCCCGGCGGAGGACGCGGCGGTGCCGCGCCGGAGCCGGGGCGGCGTCGGCCGGGTGCGGGTCAGCAGCGGAACACTTGGAGTTCGGCGGGGCCGCGCGGTCCGGCTGCGCCCACGGGGCGGCCGGTGGGGTCGGTCGGGGTGCCGGGGGTGGCGGGTTCGGTCGGGCGGGCGGCCGCCCGGGTGGTCCGGCCGTCGCGTCCGCGGGGTGCGGCGGCCGCGGCGGGGCAGTGCCGGACCCGGACGGCCGCGACCGGCTCCTCCTCGGCGAGGCCGGCGCTCCCGGCGGAGCCCGCTGCGGCGGCGACCCGCGCGGGGGCGCCGGGCGGGCCGGCGAGCTGGCCGGGGGTCGGTCCGGCGAGCAGCAGGGCGAGCAGCAGCCCCAGCAGCAACGCGGCTCGGCGCATCCCCACCCTCCCCCGGGCGCATCGGAACTGACGTACCGTCATCTTATCGGGGGCCTCACGCTGCGTGTGCGCGTCATGCCCGCCCGCGGGCATCTCGGCCAGCTTTTGGCCAGTTCCCGGCCGCGCACGGACCGCGCACGAACCGGTCGGCGGGCTGCTGCGAGGAGGCTCGACCCGGCCTGCTCCCCGGGTGCTCCCGGCGGCGCGCACAGCAATGGCAGGGCGGTCCGGCCGCTCCTGCCACTTCCAAGCTATAGCGCACCGGGGGGCTTGCGGCAAGGCCCGGTCGGTGGCGCAGAATGTCCGGCCGAGGCCGGTGCGGGCGGGAAGTCCGGTATCTGGTGGAACATCATGTTTCGCGGCTTTTCGGAGGATTGATGATCGATGTGGTCGTGGTCGGCGGCGGGCCGACGGGGTTGATGCTGGCGTGCGAGCTGCGGCTGCACGGGGTGGAGGTGGTGGTCCTCGAGCGGCTGGAGGCGCCGACCGGGGAGTCCCGAGGTCAGGGCCTGCACGCGCGCAGCGTGGAGGTGATGGATCAGCGCGGGCTGCTGAAGCGGTTCCGGGCGGTGAGCCGGGAGTTCCGGGCCGGCGGGCTGTTCGCGGGCGTCGCGAAGGAGTGGCCGGAGGGCATGGACACCTCGCATCCGTACGGACTGGCCACGCCGCAGCCGGTGACGGAGGAGTTGCTGTGGGAGCGGGCCGAGGAGTTGGGCGCGCAGCTCCGGCGCGGCCGCGAGGTGGTGGGCCTGGCGCAGGACGAGCAGGGCGTGGACGTCGAGCTGGCCGACGGTTCGCGCCTGCGGGCCCGCTGGCTGGTGGGCTGCGACGGCGGGCGCAGCACGGTGCGCAAGCTCGCGGGCGTGGCGTTCCCGGGCGAGCCGGCGACGGCGGAGACGCTGCTGGGGCAGATGTCGGCAGCGGCGGATCCGGAGCGGATCGCCGAGGTGGTGGCCGAGGTGCGGCGCACCGAGCTGCGGTTCGGGCTGCACCCGGAGGGCGACGGCGGGTACCGGGTGATCGTGCCGGCCGAGGGGGTGTCGGAGGATCGGGCGGCGCCGACGATGGAGGAGTTCCGGGAGCGGCTGCGGGCGGTGGCGGGCACCGATTTCGGCGTGCACTCGCCGCGCTGGCTGTCGCGTTTCGGTGATGCGACGCGGCAGGCGGAGCGCTACCGGGTGGGCCGGGTGCTGCTGGCCGGCGATGCGGCGCACATCCATCCGCCGACGGGCGGCCAGGGTCTCAACCTGGGCGTGCAGGACGCGTTCAACCTGGGCTGGAAGCTGGCGGCGGAGGTGGCCGGCTGGGCCCCGGCCGACCTGCTGGACAGCTACCAGGCGGAGCGGCACCCGGTGGGCGCGGGGGTGCTGGCCAACACCCGGGCGCAGTTCACCCTGCTGGGCACTTCGGCGGGCGCGGTGGCGCTGCGCGAGCTGTTCGCCCGGCTGATGGACTTCCCGGACGTGAACCGCCACATCACCGGCCTGATCACGGCGGTGGACGTCCGCTACGACCTCGGTCCCGGCCCGGAGCTGCTCGGCCGCCGCCTGCGCGACCTGCCGCTGGCGGAGGGCCGGCTGTTCGAGCGGATGCACGCGGGGCGCGGGCTGCTGCTGGACCGCACCGGCAAGCTCTCCGTGGAGGGCTGGGCGGACCGGGTCGACCTGCTGGTGGACGACTGCCCGGAGCTGGACGCCCCGGCGGTGCTGCTGCGCCCGGACGGTCACGTCGGGTGGGTGGCCGGGGACGGTGCGCCGGACGTGGCGTCCGCCCTGGAGCGCTGGTTCGGCGCGCCCCGACCGGCGCCGCGGCGGTGACCGGCCGCTCCGTTCGGCCCGCCCGGCCCTGCGGAGAGGTTTCCCACCGGGGGACCTTTGTTACTTATCGATCATCTCCTGCTGTGCGAGGCTGGCTGGGCGGGGGTGTCCGGACTGTCCGACCAGGAAGATCGAGGGTGCCCCCATGGCCGCGAACCCCACGGCCTGCCCCGTGCCCGTGAGCAGCCCGTCCGCCCTGGGGCGGGTCGGGGTGGGGCGGGCGGCGACGGTGCTGCTGGCGGTGGCCGCGGCGTTCTACGTGGTGTCGCCGGTGCTGCAGGGTGCGGCGCTGCCGGTGGTGCGGGTGACCTTCGGCCTGAGTTCGGACCAGGTGGTCGGGATGAAGGTCGGCGGCGGGGCGCTGATGGTGGTGTCGCTGTTCGCGGCGGGCCGGGCGGGCGACGTGTGGGGGCGGCGCCGGGTGCTGGAGTGGTCGCTCGCGGTGCTGACGGCGGGGCTGCTGGTGCAGACGGCGGCGTTCTCGGACTGGTCGTACCTGCTGGGCCGGGCGCTGGTGACGGCGGGCGCGGCGGCGACCTTCGCGGGCTGTCTGGCGTCGGTGGCGGCGCTGACCGCGCCGGGGCGGATGACGCGGGTGCTGGGCGGCTGGCTGGCGGTGATGTCGGCGGCGTTCTTCGTCGCGGCGAACCTGATTCCGCGCTCCCCTTCGATGCCGGGTCTGCGGACCAGTGCGGGCCTGGGCGCGGTGCTGGCGGTCGGGCTGCTGGTGCTGGCGCGACGGCGGCTGCCGGAGGCGGGGGATCCGCCGGTGCGGATCGACCGGCTGTTCCTGGGTTCGCTGGTGCTGGCGCTGGCCGCGGGGGTGACGGCCCTTCAGGTGGGGCCGGTGTGGGGGTGGGCCAGCCCGGGGACGGTGGCGCTGCTGGCGGTGCTGCCGCTCGCGGCGGCGCTCACCGGCCGGCGGTGGCGGCTGCACCGGTTCACGGTGCCGCCGCGGATCGCGTCGATGGCGCTGGCGACGGGCGTCGCGGTGGGGTTCACGCAACTGGCGCTGCTGCTGGCGCTGCCGGCGCTGACGGCCGCCTCGGGCATCGGGGTCGCGGCGTCGGCGCTGATGGTCTCGGCGTACGGGGCGGGCGGGGTGGCGGGGTGCCTGCTGGTCCGCGACCGGCGGATCGCCCCGGTGACGGGCTGCACGCTGGGCCTGCCGCTGGCGGCGATCGGCCTGGCGCTGTGCCACGTGCTGCCGACGGGCGCCACGACGGGCCTGCTGCTGGGCAGCTTGGCGGCGGCGCTGACGGGTCTGGGCGTGATGATGGCGCAGGTGCCGCAGATGGGGTGGTTCCTGTCGGCGCTGCCGCGCGGGCGGCTCGGCATGGCGGCGGCGTTCCATCCGGTGTCGGTGCTGCTGGGCACGGCCGCGGCGCAGGCGCTGCCGTCGACGTCGGCGGTGAGCCTGGGGGCGGGCACCCGGCAGGCGGAGAACCTGCTGTGGGTGGCGGCCGTGGTGGTGGCGGTGGGGGCGCTGATCGCGGGCCTGCCGGTGGTGGTGTTCGGGGTGGTGGTGGCGGCCGCGGGCGAGTGGCTGCTGGTGCGGGCGCTGGCGGGCGCCGAGTTGGCGCAGCGCCCGTTGGCGCAGGCCGCGGCGTTGACGGTGGGGGTGGTGACGGGGTTGGCGTTGTGGGGGCGGCGGCAGCAGAGCGAGCGGCTGGCGGCGAGCCGGGCCAGTGAGGCGGCGCTGCAGCAGGCGGTGCTGCATCCGATCCCGGAGCGGCTGGGCGGGCTGCGGCTGGCGTCGCACTACCAGCCGGCCACGGCGGGCACCGGGATCGGCGGCGACTTCCTGGAGGCGGTGCAGACCCCGCACGGGACGCGGGTGCTGATCGGGGACGTCCGGGGCAAGGGCCTGCAGGCGGTGCAGACGGTGACGGACCTGCTGGGCTGTTTCCGTTCGCAGGCCCACGAGACGGCGGACCTGGGCGAGCTGGCGGCCCGGCTGGACCGGCACACGGCGCGCAGTGCGGCGGCCCGCGGCGACCAGGAGTTGTTCGCGACGGCGTTCCTGTTGCAGCACCGCCCGGGGGATCCGTTCGTGGAGGTGGTGAACTGCGGGCACCTGGCGCCGCTGTCGCTCGGTCCGGGGGGTGCGCTGGAGGTGCCGGTGCCCGCCCTGCTGCCGCTGGGCTTCGGCGGGCTGGGCGCGGACGTGCCGCGACCGCTGCGGGTGCCGCTGCGCACCGGGGAGTCGCTGCTGCTGTACACGGACGGGCTGACCGAGGCGCGGAACGCCTCGCGGGAGTTCTATCCGGCGGCGGAGCGGCTGACGGCCGCCGGGGCGGGCGGTCCGGCGGCGCTGCTGAGGTTCCTGGAGCGCGACGTCCGGGACTGGAGCCACCACCTGGCGGACGACATCGCGCTGATCGCGCTGACCCTGGCGTGACGGCCCGTCAGGTGCGGCCGTTCTGCTCGTGCTCGTACTCGTCGTGCAGCCGCCACCAGTGGTAGGGGGCGCTCTGCGGTCGGCCTTCGGGTGAGTCCTCCCAGGTCTCCTGGCGGCCGAACGGGGTGAGGTCGAGCAGGTTGAAGTCGCCGCGCAGCCGGTCGACGCCGCGGGCGGTGGTGAAGTAGCTGCGGTGGACCCGGTCGCCGTCGCGGAGGAAGACGCTGAGGCCGAACCCGCCGTCGAGGCCGCAGTCGGCGTCGAACCCGCTGCCGAGGGTGGAGTACCAGGGCACGGTCCAGCCCATCCGGGCGCGGACGGCTTCGAGTTCCGCCGTCGGCGCGGGCGAGGTGAGCACCAGGGTGGTGTCGCGGGCCCGCAGATGGGCGAGGTTGCCCAGGTTGTCGGTGAACCCGGCGCAGCCCTTGCAGGGGCGGCCGGCGGTCGGGGCCATGAAGTGGTAGACGATCAGCTGGCTTCGGCCGTCGAAGAGTTCGGGCAGGGTCGCGGCGCCGTCGGGTCCTTCGAAGCGGTACTCCTTCGGGAAGGCGACCATGGGCAGCCGGCGGCGTTCGGCGGCCAGCGCGTCCAGGGCCCGGGTGGCGGCCTTCTCCTTGACGAGCAGGGCGTCCCGGGCGGCCTGCCACTGCTCGGGCGTGACGATCGGGGGCAGAGTCATGGCATCACTCCTCATCTCTTCTCTTTCAAAGCTAGCAGCTACTCCTTAATAAGGAGTACTTCTTCCCGATGCCGAAGCAACCCGGTCTATGCTGGCCGGGTGACCGGGAAACGCAGCTACGAGGACGGGTGCGGCGTCGCGCACGCACTGGAGCTGGTCGGCGAGCGCTGGGCCCTGCTGGTCGTCCGCGACCTGCTGCTGGGCCCCAAGCGCTTCACCGACCTGCAGGCGGGCCTGCCCGCCGCCGGGCCGAACGTGCTGACCCAGCGGCTGCGCGACCTGGAGCGCGCCGGCGTGGTCCGGCGGCGCACCCTGCCCCCGCCGGCCGGCTCCAAGGTCTACGAACTCACCGATTGGGGAGCCGAGTTGGGGCCGCTGGTGGAAGGCCTCGGCCGCTGGGGCTCGCGTTCGCCGGTGATCCCCCGCAGCGGGCCGGTGCGCGCCGACTCGCTGCTGCTCGGCCTGCGCGCCACCTTCGCCGCCGACCCCGCCCCCGACTGGACGGCCGACTACGAGGTGCGGCTCGACCCGGACCGGTTCACCGTCCGGGTCGTCGAGGGCCGCCTGGTCTCCGTCACCCGGGGCCAGCCGCCGGCCCCCGCCGCCGTGCTGGCCGCCGACCCCGCCGCCCTGGACGCGGTGCTCTCCGGCCGCACCACGCCCGAGGCGGCGGTCGCCGACGGCTCGCTCACCATCGACGGTGACGTACCGGCAGCCCTGCGCCTGCTCCACTCGGCGCTCGCCTGACCCCGACGGCGGCCAGCCACCCCTCGGCCGCCGCCACCAGGTCGCCCGTCGCACCGTCCGGCCCGGCGACCGTCCACACCACCTCGCCCGCGAGGGCGACGGGCCGTCCGGGCTCCGGCAGCAGCTCCCGGTACTCGGCCCAGGCGCACGCCACGGGCTCTCCGGCGCCGTCCTCGCGGACGAACGCCGCGGTCCGCGGGTCGTGGGCCAGCCGGTCCGCGAACCGCTCGGCGCACTCCTGCAGCCACCCGGGCAGGACCGTCGCCCCGGCGGCCCGCAGCCCGGCCAGGGCGGCCGCGTCCTCGGGCACCGCCCGCCGCACCCCTGGCACCCGGCCCGGCGCGACCGCGCCGGCTGCCGCCGCGTGACGCAGGATCAGCTCCCGGGTGGACTCCTGCAGCCGCAGCCGCCCGAGTTCCGCCGGCCGGAACCAGCGCACCAGGACGCCCTCGCGCAGGCCGAGCGTGCGCGGGTCGCCCTCCCAGGCGGCGGCGAAGACCTGGACCGGCACCGTCAGCCCGTCCTGGCCGCGGGCGCGTTCGACGGTCAGCGGCAGCACCTGCCCCAGCCGCAGGCCGGGCAGTTCCTCGGCGAGTTCGCGGCGCAGGGTGTCCTCCGCGCTGCGGTCGCCGCCCTCCCGCCCGCCGCCGGGCAGGCCGAACTCGCCGGGCGCCCAGATGTCCGGGAGGTCGTCGCGCAGGTGCAGCAGGTAGCGTCCCGCGCCGTCGTGGATCAGCGCCGACGCGTTCACCGCCTCGGCCGGGCCCGGCGGCTCCGCCTGCAGCCTGGCCCGCAGCGCGGGGTCGGGGAGCGCATCGACCGTCCGCCACTCGCAGCCGGGCGGCAGGGCGACGGCGTCCAGCAGGTGGAACAGGAAGCGCAGCTCGGCCCCCAGCGGGCCCGGGCCGATGACGACCGGGGCGATGTGGACGGGCACGTCGAGGTGGCGGGCCGTCAGGCTGAGCGCCTCGGGCGGCAGCCTGGTCCACGCCCGCAGGGCGCGCAGCGCGGTGGCGACCGGGCCGCGGTCGCCGGGTGCGGGCCGGCCGCCCGGGCAGCGGGCGTCGATCCCGGGCTCCGGGCGCAGCTGCAGGATCCGGCCGTCCCGGTCGGCGACGACGGCGGAGCAGCTCGGCTGACCGCCCAACAGCGGTGCGATGGCCGGGAGTTCGGCGGGGTTGCGGTCCAGGTAGGCGCGGACGGCGGGGTGGACCTCGGGCAGGGTCGACGACACGGGGCGGCTCTTCTCCCATCGGTGCAGCGGTCGGCTGCCGGACCACTCCACGAGGAATGATCCGACGAACTGTCAACTCTGCTGTTCCCACTGGAGGTTGGCGGCTCACCAGCGCAACGATTGTCACTCCATGGAGTGGATCGATCACTACGGGTGCGGGAACGCGGTAAGCGAACGGCCTGGTGGGACTCATCTGTTTCGAACCGGCGCACCGCCGGTCCCACCGCGCCCCCCGACCGGGGGTGCGCCCGCCCGAAGGGGACACGTCATGACGGTCGTTCCGCTCGACCCCGCCTCGCCCGCCTCGCACGCCGTCGGCATCGACTTCGACCAGACGCTGGTCGCGCACGACGACGGCTGGCAGGACGGCCGGATCTACGGCAAGCCGATCCCGGGCGCGATGGAGTCGCTGCACGCGCTGCAGGAGGTCCGGTCGGTGTTCATCATGACCGCCCGCCCGCGCCGCTACCACCCGGCGGTGGCGGGTTGGCTGCGCGAGCACTCCGGCCTGGAGACCCTGGTCGACGAGGACCCGGAGCGCGCGTACTGGCAGGGCGACTGCCTGCTGGTGACCAACAAGAAGCTGGGCGCCGCGGTGTACATCGACGACCGGGCGATCCGCTTCACCGGCGACTGGACCTCGGCCCTCACCGACGCCCGGCACGCGATCGGCCTGCCATCGGCGGCGCGGCCCGCCCGGGCCCCGCAGACCGACTTCGCCCGCCGCTTCCCCGACCGCTGCTGACCCGGCGCCCGCACGCGGGCCGGTCGCGACCCGCCGCCGGGGCGGATCCGGCGGCGGAGCGGATTCCGGCGGCGGGTCCGGCACACTGCTGAGGGGCCGTCAGCCCGGCGGCCGACCGGGGAGGAGCCGCCGTGTCCACGTCCGCCGCCGCGCCGTCGCGGGCCGACCTGCCGGACAGCGACCCGCTGGTGCTGTCGCTGTTCGGGCTGACGGTGGTCAGCGGGATCGTCGACGCGGTCAGCTACCTGGGCCTCGGGCACGTCTTCGCCGCCAACATGACGGGCAACGTGGTCGTGGTCGGCTTCGCGCTCGCCGGCGCGCCCGGGTTCTCCGTCCCCGGGTCGGTCACCGCGCTGGGCGCGTTCCTGCTCGGCGCGGTGCTGGCCGGGCGGTTCGCCGCCGGACGGCTGCGGGCCGCACTGGTCGCCGAGACGGTGCTGCACCTGGCCACCGCCGGCGTGCTGTTCGCGGTGGAGGCGGACGGCGCCGTGCAGTACGCCACGATCGGGCTGCTGGCGCTGGCGATGGGCATCCGCAACGCCACCGTCCGCAGCCTCGGCGTGCCCGACCTGACCACCACCGTGCTGACCATGACACTGACCGGGCTCGCCGCCGACTCCGGCGCGGGCAGCCGCTCCGCGCGCCAGCGGCGGCGGCTGCTCTCCGCCCTGACCATGCTGGCGGGCGTGGTCCCCGGCGCCGTGCTGGTCCTGCACGGCCAGGCCGGCTGGGCGATGGTCGCCGGGGCCGCCCTCACCGCTGCGGCCCTGGTGCTCTGCCACCGCCGCTGACGTCCCGTCAGTGCGGGGCCAGCACGCAGAACTCGTGCCCGTCCGGGTCCGTCAGGCAGGTCCACGGGACCTCGCCCTGGCCGAGGTCGAGATCGGCCGCGCCGAGCCCGCGCAGCCGGGCCACCTCCGCGTCCCGGTCGTCACCCGGGTACGGCAGCAGGTCCAGGTGGACCCGGTCGGGCGCCCTCGGCCCGGCGGGCGTGCGCAGGAACTCCAGGTACGGGCCGGCGCCCCGGGCCGAGCGCAGCGACGCGAACTCCTCGGTCACCTCGTGCACCGTCCAGTCGATGGCCGCGCCCCAGAACCGCGCCATCGCCGGCGGATCCGCGCAGTCCACCACCACCGCGGCGATCGGCCCGGTGTCCCGGTACACCGCCCGCGGTTCCAGCACGCAGAACTCGTTGCCCTCGGGATCGGCCAGCACCGTCCACGGCACCTCGCCCTGCCCGATGTCCACCCGGACCGCCCCGAGCCCCTCCAGGCGTGCCACCCACTCCGCCTGCTGAGCCGCCGAGGTCGTCGCCAGGTCGAGGTGCACCCGGTTCTTCACCGCCGACTTGCCCTCCGGCACCGGCACCACGTCCACCCCCAGGCCCACCCGGTCCGGCCAGACCAGCCCGCCCGGCGGCCCCACGTACGTGGTCGCCCCGGCGTCGTACGCGGCCCAGCCCAGCGCCTGCGCCCAGAACCGCCCCACCGCCGCACGGTCGACAGCCTTGATGTTCACCTGAACCGGTCGCAGCGCCATGCCG
This sequence comes from Streptomyces sp. TLI_171, assembly GCF_003610255.1. Taxonomy (GTDB): domain Bacteria; phylum Actinomycetota; class Actinomycetes; order Streptomycetales; family Streptomycetaceae; genus Kitasatospora. The sequence goes on from NZ_RAPS01000001.1 coordinate 849,397, forward strand.
GGGAGCTTAGCGCCGGCCCGGCGACCGCCCGGCCCGCAACGCCGGTGCCGGCCGGCTGCGACAATCGCGCACCCGACCGCCCCTCACTCCTCCCCCACCCGCCACACCACGGCCTCCGCACTGGGCACCCGCACCGCGAACCTCCCCTCCGGCGACGCCCCGCGCAGTAGCTCCCGCAACTCGGTCTCGAACTGCTCCCGGCGGTCTCCGAACAGGTGCGGCGCCGAGTACGACATCGAGAAGACGCCCGCCACCAGGTCGTCCTCGTCCCGTTCCAGCACCGCCCCGCCGGGGACGATCAGCCGCTGCGGGCCGTGGAACCCGGCCCGAGCGAAGATCTCCGACTCGCCGCCCGGAGTGCCGTTCGGGAGGACGCCCCGCCCGGCCCGCCGTACCGGGCCGAGGTGGTCGCGGACCAACTGCTCGATCGCGGCCCGCGGTTCCGCCGGGAACGGAAGCCCGTCCTCGGTGCGGATCTCCGCCTTCCAGTCCGCCAGGTGCACCACCGCCCCACCCGGCCGGAGCAGGCCGCGGACGGTCGCCGCCACCCGCTCCCGGTCCATCCAGTGGAACGACTGCGCGAACGTCACCACGTCGAACTTCCCCAGATCGTGCGGGAGTTCTTCGGCGCGCGCGCGTACCCACCGCGCCTTCCGCGCAGTCCCGACCCCGGCCCGCTCCGCCGCCCGCGCCGCCTCGCCGAGCATCCCCTCGTCCGGGTCGACGCCGACCACCTCGCCGAACAGCCCGGCCAAGGCGAGCGCCACCGTTCCGGGGCCGCACCCGAGGTCCAGCAGCCGCCCGGCGCCGTCCAGTTGCAGGGCGTCCGCGAGCGTCGCGGCCAGCCCCGGCGGGTACGGCAGCCGCCCGCGCGAGTAGTACGCGGCCGCGCCCGCGAACAGCGTCTCGTCCCACTGCCAGCCGTCGATCACGCTCGCCCGCCGCCTCTCCACCGGATGTCCGTCGCCGACAACCCTCCCATCCCGCACCAAATCTGACGTTCCCTCACGACTCCGGCGCTCCGGGCGGTGGATTCCGGCCAGCCGCCCGCCACCGAGCGTGGTCGCCGCTGGCGGCGGGCGGGCGCAGCGCCCGGATCCGGCCATGATTCCTACCAACTGGTCCAGACCATTGACGGTCATCCGTGCGCCGACGGAGGATCGCACCCGAGCCGGACGGACACGATCCGCCCGACCCGGAACCCCTCCCGGCCGGCGATGCCCCTGTTTCCCGGATCGACCCAAGGAGTCCTCATGGCCCTCCGCACCGTCGCCAAGGCCGCTTCCGCCCTCGCCCTCGGCGGGGCCCTCGTGCTCGGCCTCTCTGGCGCCGCGTTCGCGGCCACCGGCCCGACCAACCTGTCCGGCAACGGCTGCCCGTCCAGCTACTCGAACCTGGGCGACGGCGGCACCTACATCCAGACCCTGACCAAGCGCTTCGTTGCCGCCAACGGCCTCGCCTACGGCGACTACAGCGTGGTGTTCCGCAACTCGGCGGGCATCAAGTCGACCCTCCCGGCGCGCGAGTACCGCTGCTGACCGGACTTCACCGCCCCGGACCGCACCGGGGACGGCCGGCGGAAGCGATTCCGCCGGCCGTCCGTGATTATCGCCACCAGGTCGCCGATATCCGGACCATTTCGGCCGCGATCATCCGGTTGATCACTCTTTGCGCCCGGTTCGAGCGGGTCCAGTCGGTGGCCCGGGCGAGACCTGGGGGGCCCGATCGACATAGTCTGCGGGCATGACTGACGCCGCACACCTCACTCCCACTGCCGCCTTCGAGATGCTGCTGGCGGGTAACGGCAGGTTCGTCGCCGGTTCCCCCCGCCACCCGAACCAGGACGCGGCCCGCCGCGCACAGACCGCACCGTCCCAGGCGCCGTTCGCGGTGCTGTTCGGCTGCTCCGACTCCCGCCTGGCCGCCGAGATCATCTTCGACCAGGGCCTCGGCGACCTCTTCGTGGTCCGCACCGCCGGGCACGTGCTCGGCCCCGAGGTGCTGGGCAGCATCGAGTACGGCGTGACCGTGCTGGGCACCCCGCTGGTCGTGGTCCTCGGCCACGACTCCTGCGGTGCGGTCGCCGCCACCCGTGAGGCGGTCGCCGCGGGCACCACCGCCGACGGCTTCGTCCGCGACGTCATCGAGCGGGTCACCCCGAGCGTGCTGGCCGCCAACGCGGCCGGCCACACCGACAACGCCGACTTCATCGACGAGCACATACGGCACACCGTCGCCCTGCTGATGGACCGCTCGAACGCCCTCTCCGCCGCCGTCACCGCCGGCAGGGCAGCCGTCGTCGGCCTCTCCTACCGCCTCGTCGACGGCACCGCCCACGTGGTCACCACCCGCGGCCTCGACATCCCCGCCCCCGCCGCGGCCTGAACGCACGTCCGCCCGCCCCGGGCGCACCGCCCTCCGGTCGAACCGGAGGGGGCGCGCCCGGGGCGGGCGGGTGAGTGGGCGGGTCACTCCGGGTCGGGCACCGCCAGGATGCACAGCAGGGAGCAGGCCACCGCCGAGGAGCGGGCGGTGGTGGTGGGGGCCGTGCCGGCGGGCGCGTTCGCGGCGACGAAGCTCGCGGACGCGGTGTTCTTCAGCGGCAGGGCCAGCAGCAGGGAGTCGCAGTAGACGGCGCGGCTGCTGCCGGCCGGCAGGGCGAAGGTGCCGGCGGCTTGCCGGCAGGCGGGCGTGACCGCGTCGTTCACGGTCACCGCGGCGGCGTCGACCGGGCCCGCGTTGCTGACGGTGATCCGCCAGTGCGCGGTGCCGAGCAGGCCCAGCAGCCCGACGGGGCTGGTCTTGGCCCAGGGGCCGGGGCCGCCGGGCTTGCAGTTGAGCGGGTTGGCGGAGCCGCAGATCTCCTTCTCCACGGTGACCTTGGGCTGGCAGCCGGCACCGGGCGCGACGGCGGTGGTGACGGTGTTGGAGGTGAGCGCCCCGGTCGCGTCGGCGCCGGTCGCGGTGTTGGTGACGGCGGTGGTCGCGCAGTCCGCGCTGACGGTGGTGCGGAAGCAGATCTGCGGCGCGTCGCCCCGGTACTCGACGACCAGCGAGGGGTGGTGGTCCGCGGTGAAGTCGGCCGAGGAGGTCAGGACGAGCTGCGCGGTGACGTCGAGCGCCGGGTGGTCGGCGAACGCGACGCCCGACAGGTCGACGGTGCCGTCCGGGGCGAGCCCGGGGGTCGGCACCGGCGTGCCGTCGGGGTCGGTGACCAGGACCTTGGACGCCGCCAGGTCCACGTGGGTCAGGTCGAGGTCGGCGAGCCGCACCCTGGTGTAGCCCTGGATGTGACCGCTCGCGCCGTCGCAGTAGAAGTCGGCGGGCTTCAGCGTCACGGCGGCCCCGCTGTGCACGCAGGGGCTGGCGCCGGTCGCCGGGTCGAGCGAGAACAGCACGCCGGCGTCGCCGAGGCCGATCAGGCAGCGGGTGGTGGCGTCGTAGGCGTAGCCGTAGTCGCGGGTGGCGCCGCCGTTGGCGGACGGGTGGCCGGCCGGCAGCGGGAAGCCCGCGCACGGCGCGTCGGTGGTCCAGTCGTGGCAGACCGTGTGGCCGGCCAGGGTGCCGCCCCAGGCCGGGAAGTAGCTGCGGGTGCCGCTGTCGGTGGTGACGGTCTCGGGGTTGAAGGTCAGCACGTTGCCGGCCAGCGCGCCGAGGGTGGCCGGCGCGGTCCGCGCGGCGCCGTCCAGGCCGTAGCAGGTGGTCAGGACGTTGGCGCCGCCGACGGTGCTGGTGCAGACGCCGTCCGGGTGCCCGGCGGTGTCGTACGCGGTGAAGGCGTCGTACGTGTAGTAGCCGGAGGTCGGCCCGGCCGGGTGCGGGGTGCTCCAGCCGGCGCAGCCGGCCCGGGTGGTGGTGTCGAAGCAGCCCAGGACGGGCGGCCCGGCGGTCGTCGAGCCGCCGGCCTGCGGGGAGGAGGACGCGAAGACCTTGTCCCCGACGGCGGTCAGCGCGCCCAGGTACAGGGCGGTGGGCGTGCTCGGCAGGTCGTGGTTGGGGGCGACGACGGGCGCGTAGGGCTGGCCGGCGCACGGGGTGCGGGTGGCGAGGGTGAGGCACAGCACCTGGCCGGTGGTGGCGACGCCGTACAGGCTGCCACCGGCCTGCACCAGGCCGGCCAGGTTGTTCACGCTGCTCGGCGAGCCGCCGGTGGCGGCCAGCGCGACGAAGCCGCAGTTGGCCTGCGCGTCGAGGTCCAGGCAGCCGACGCCGACGGCGGCGGCGGTGACGGCGGGGTACAGCACCTGGCCGGGGTGGCCGGGGTCCTGCACGTACTGCGGGGTCAGCGGGCTGCCGATGTTGCCGGTGGCGCCGGTGCCGAGCGGGCCGGGCGTGGTGTTCAGCGGCCGCGGCCAGGGACCGCCGGTGCACGGGTGACCGGTCGTCAGGCTGCTGCAGACCGCCTGCGGGGCCGTCGGCGCGGCGTGGTGGAAGATGCTCCAGGACTGGATCTCGCCGGACGCGGTCCGGTGCAGGATCGGCGTGAACCCGTCCCCGCCGGTGGCCTGCGGGGTCGGCTGGACGGGGGCGAGCAGCAGCGGGGACACCTCGGTGCCGACGGCGCGGGCCACCGGGTTCTCGGCGCGGACGGCGGTGGTCGCGGCGCCCTGGTCGGTCGCGGCGAAGGTGCTGCCGTCGGTCGACCAGGACGGCGTCCAGCCCGGAGGCACCTGCAGCGAGCCGGGCACGTAGGTCTGGGCGCTGCCCGCCCCGGCGATCGCGTCGGTGATCACGGCGCTCGCGGCGGCGTCGCCGGAGGTTCCGTTCTGGTAGCGGACGGTCCAGTTGAGGGTGTCGCCGTGTTCGGCGGCCGCGGCCCCGGGGTGGGTGGCGTTCTGCACGCTCTTCACCAGGCCGGAGCCGGTGTCGGCGGCCGGGCCGGCGGCGGCGCCGGGGGCGATGCCGCCCAGGCCGAGCAGCAGGAGGGCGGTGGTGAGGGCGGCGGCCGTGGCGGCGCGCAGCGGGCGGATCGGAATGGACGGACGCGGGCTTCGCAGCACTGGTTCTCCACCTCTGATCGAGCGGGAGCGAGCTGACGGATCGTCAGCTCGGGCCGTCGATCAGGTTAAGGCGGCGTAAAGTTCGCGTCGGACCGATTTTTCGTATTGGTCGCATCATGACCGAATATGACTGCGTGGCGTTACGGCACGGATCGGCCCGCCCCCGGCCCGTTCGGCCGGGGGCGGGCCGCCCGCAGGGTCTCGCCGGATCAGTGCTTGAAGGCGTCCTTGGCCTTCTGACCGGCCTGCATCGAGTCGCCCTTGACCTGTTCGGCCTTGCCCTTGAGCGTGAGGCTCTCGTTGCCGGTCGCCTTGCCGGTGGCCTCCTTGGCCTTGCCCTTGGCGGTCTCCGCAGCGTGCTTCATCTTCTTGCCGGCGCCCATGGTGTCCTCCTGTCCGGGCCGATTGTTACGCGGCGACGTATGCCCGTAAAAGGCGGCTTCATTCAGAAAAGTCCTGGCTCAGTCGGCGGACAGCAGCGGGCCCAGCGGGCCCAGGTCCAGATTGAGGTCCTCCGCCTCCAGGCCGAACCGGTCCCGGAGCTCCGCCATCCGCTCCTCCAACGCCATCAGCGTCAGCCCGAGCTGCTCCACCTGCTCCTCGCTCAGATCACCCTGGTCGATCCGGCGGATCGCCTGGCGTTCCATCAGCTGCCTGAGCAGCTCGACCACCGCCAGGACCAGGGTCGCCAGATCACGGCCGACCGACTCCGGATCCAGCTCCACCCGCCGCCTCCCGGACGGGCCCGCGCCGCTGCCGGTCACGGCTCTTCCCGCCCCTCGGCGTCCGGCCCGGGCTCCCGGACCGGATCCTCCACCGCCGACCGGACCGAGGCGATCAGCGCCCGGAGGCTGATCCGGACCAGGTCGACGTCGGCGATCGACAGGGTGATCTCGCCCGCGACCACCACGCCGCCGGCCAGCACCCGGTCGAGCAGGTCGACCAGGGCGATCCGCCGCTGCTGGAGGGCGTCCGAGGACGTCGGGGTCAGGGACACCGCGCTCACCCCGGCCCGACCGCGGCGGGCAGGTCGACGAACGAGTACGGCGGCCACGGCCCGGTGAGTTCCACTCGCAGCAGCGGTCGGTGCGCGCTGCCGAGCTCGGCGACCAGCCGGCCGAACGCCGCCTCCCGCCCGCGGTCCACCAGGTAGGCGCCGTTGAGCACCATCGGGTCGCGCACCCCGGCCGCCTCCGGCGACTGCGGCGGATGCTCGGCGCTCTCCCCCGCCGCGGCCGCCAGCGCCCCGTGGATCCGGCGGGCCCGCTCCGCCGCCTCCTCCAGCGCCCGGGCCCCGCTGTCCCGGGCCGCCCGCCGACGCAGCAGGTACGCGGTGCCCGGCCGGTCCTCCGGGCCCCCGCCGGCCGTGCGCGCGTCCGCGTCCGGCTCCGGTTCCGCCGCGCGGGCGTCCAGGTACGCCTTGACGCCCCACTCGGTGCGGTCGGCGATCCGCGCCAGTGCGGCCAGGAACGCGGGGGCGTGCGCGGCCAGCAGGGCCCTGACCCGGTCGTCGTCGCGGTACACGGTGGCGAAACGCAGCGGAAGACCCCGACCGGCGGCGCAGACCTCCTCCACCACCCGGTGGTGCGCGCGGACCGCGTCCTCCAGCCAGCGCGGGTCCCGCAGCCGGCGCTCCAGCGCCTCCGCGTCGAAGTCCGCGCTCGGCACCGAACCCACCACCGCGCCCAGCGCGCCCGCCGCCACCAGCCGCGGCGGCTCGCCGGCCACCCCACCCGGACCGGCCGCCGGAGTCGCACCGGCGCCGGCGGGGACGACCGCGTACAGCCAGCTGTACCAGCCGGGGGCCTCGGTCATGACGTACCTCGGCGCCGGGCCCGGGACGGCCGTGCCCGGCGCTCGGACGCCTCCGCCTCCGCGTCGCCGTCGACACCGGCACTGCCCGGCTCGTCGCCGTCGCCCGCGGCCGCGTCCTCGCTGCGGGCCGCCTCCAGTGCGCCGAGGCGTTCGCGCAGGCGGCGGTTCTCCAGGGCCAGGTCGCGGCCCGAGGACAGCCAGGAGTCGTGCTCCCACCAGTCGATGCCCATCTCCCGGGCCCGGTCCACGGAGGCGATCAGCAGCCGGATCCGGATCGTGAGCAGCTCGATGTCCAGCAGGTTGATGCGGATGTCGCCGGCGATCACGATGCCCTTGTCCAGTACGCGTTCCAGCAGGTCGGCGAGGTTGGCGGGCTGCGGCGGGGCGGTGGTGCCGGGGTACGCCGGGGCCGCGCCGGCGCCGCGCCACGGGGTCGGCGCGGTCATGACTGGTCCTCCTGCCCGGCCCGGCCGCGGTAGTAGCGGCTCGCACGGCGGAAGGAGAGCAGCTCGCCGTCGCCGTCCAGCTCCACCGTGCACTCGGCCAGGATGTCGGTGGAGTCGGGGACGCGGCGGCTCTCCAGCACCTCCACGCCGACCCGCCAGCCGTCCTCGGTCCGCTCCAACGAGGTCACACCCTCCGGCGACCGCCCGGTCATCGTCCGGACGTGGGCGGCGGCCCGGCTCGCAGCCTCGGGAGCACCGATCCGCGCGGCGCCCCGGCGCGGGCCGCGCGCCGTGGACGGGCTGTCGTCGTCCGCCCCGCCGCGGGGCTGCGCCTCCTCCTCGGCCGCCCGGCGGCGGCGTGGCGGCTCAGCAGGCTCCTCCTCTGCCGTCCGGCGACGACGGGGTTCCTCCCCGGCCGTGGGGCGGCGAGCACGAGGCTCGTCCCCGGTCGTGCGGCGGCGGGCTCGGGGCTCGGACACGGTTCACACCTCCCTGCCCTCGGGTGGCGGGGCGCCTGGCAGGAGTCGCCGCACCAGTTCCTCCTCCTGGCGGGCCGCGTCCTCCTCGCTGATCGTGCCGGCCTCCCGGGCGACCTGAATCTCCGTCAGCCGGCGGCGGATCACGGCCGGGTCGTTGAGCTCCCGCCAGGCCTGCTCGTACAGGCGTTCCGCCACCCAGGTGACCCCGCGGACGGGGGCCAGCGGCAGGGTGAGCAAGCCGGTGATCAGTCCCATGACCCGCGCCCCTGTGCGTCGACCAGCTGGGAGGCGAAGTCGTACGGGGCCAGCGGGCCGAGCAGCCGCAGGTCGATCCGCCCGTCCCAGGCGGCGCCGAGTCGTCCGGCGGCCTGCTCGAACTCGTCCCAGCGGTCGGCGGCCACCAGGAAGGAGACGCCGACCGGTTGGTCGGCCGCCACCTCCGTGCCGGCCGTCGCCACGGCCAGCGGTCCGAGGTCCGCCACCAGCTGGTCGGCGTCGGCACGGGCGCGGGCCAGGAGTTCGTCGGCGACGAGTTCGCCCAGTCTGATCTGCTGGTGACGGGAGGCGTCCTCGGGCAGCGCGGCGACCTGCTCGCGCAGCTCGGCGATGTCCGGCCGCTGCTCGACAATCTCCCGCAGCAGCCGGTCCTGCCGGTGGACGGCGCGGACGGTGAACTGCGCCAGGCCGGCGAGGTCCTCCAGTGCTGCCTGGAACCGCTGCTCCTGCGGGGCGAGCAGGTCGTCGGCGACGGCCGCCGGGTCGCGGACCACCGCGCCGAACCGGAACGGCAGGACGGGCGTGTGCCCGGCCGCCAGGGCGTCCAGCACCCGGGCGTGGCCGAGCAGGTCACCGGGGGTGCCGAGCGGCCGGGCCGGGTCGATGTCGCTGACCACCGCCGCGACCCCCCGGTGCCGTACCAGGGTCACCGGTGAGGGCGGGTCGCCGACTCCGGCGACGTTCTCCGGTTCGCGGGTGGAGGCGGGGACGACCCCGTAGACGTAGCAGGCGAACTCCTGCGCGTCAGCGGCACTCATCGGTCGTGCTCCTTCCGGGCTGCCCGCGGCCGCCGACGGGGCCGCTCCTCCGGCTGCTCGTCCTCCTCCTCGCCGTCGTCACCACCGATCAGGTCGGACACCTTGTCCTTCACGCCTTCGAGCGCGCCGCGCGTCTTGTGCCGGGCGCCGCCCTCGTTCAGGTCCTGCATCAACTCCGGCAGGCCTTCGCTCTTGTCCTGGGTGAGATCGAGCCGGTTCACCGCCTCGGCGAAGCGCAGGTAGGTGTCGACGCTCGCCACCACGATGCGCGCGTCGATCGTCAGCAGTTCGATGCCGACCAGCGAGACTCGCACGTAGATGTCGATGACCAGGCCCTTGTCCAGGATCAGGTCGATCACGTCCACCAGACCGCTGGAGGAGGGTCGGTCCATGTAACGCCCGGCGCGTGGGGCCACTGTCACCGGTCTCACCTCTTCCGCGCGGGCGTGCGGCGGGAGCCGCGCTCGGCGGGCTCCTCCTCGTCGCTCGCGGGCTCGTCGTCGTACGCGTCGTCGGCGTCGTCCTCGTCCTCGTCCTCGTACGCGTCGTCGTCGTACTCCTCGTCGTCCTCCGGCTCGTCCTCCGCGTACTCGTCGTCCCCGGTGTCCTCGTCCGACTCCTCGTCCTCGTCCGGCTCCTCGTCCTCGTAGTCGCCCTCCTCGTCGTCCGGCTGCTCCTGGTCCTCGCCGTCCTCCGGTTCCTGCTCCTGCTGCTCCTCTTCGAGGGCGTCCTCGTGGGACCGGACCACCTCGCCGTCGCGGATCTCCCCGCGCCAGCCCTCGACGCTGTCGGGGTCGAGGACCGTCCGGGTCATCACGTGGCGCCGGAAGTGCTTCAACTCCAGTCGGACGCGCCGTCCTTGGGCCCGCCACAGATTGCCGGTCCGCTCGAACAGGCCCTGCGGGTGGTACTCGATCACGAGCAGGATCCGGGTCAGGTTGGGCGCGAGCTCGTGGAACGTCACCGTGCCGTCCGCGGAGCCCTTCTCGCCCTTGGACCGCCACGCGATCAGCTCGTCCGGGACCTGTTCGACGATGGTCGACTCCCAGGTGCGGTGCGAGAGGAAGATGCCGGCCTTCCAGGTCAGCTTCTGGTCCTCGGACTGGTCGACGTTCTCCAGCTTCTTGGTGTACTTCGGGAAGTCCTGGAACTGGGTCCACTGGTTGTAGGCGACCCGGACCGGGACTCCGACGTCGATCTGCTCCACGATGTTGGTGACCTTGGTGTCCTTGCCGCCGCCCTTGCCGCCCTTGCCGCTGCCTCCGCCCCGGCTGAACGCGCCGGTGACGGCCTGCTTGACGCCGGACGCGCCCGCCCCCAGTACGGCTTTGGCGATGGACGTCTTGCCTCCACCGCCGCCGTCACCACTGCCCCCGTCGGCCACGAACCCGACCAACCGCTCCGTGACCGCGCCGACCTTGTCGCTCGCCAGCTCGACCGCGTGGTCGCCCAGGGCCGACATCAGCTCGCGGGCCTGCTCCATCAGCCGCTCGGTCGGCAGCGCCTCCAGGACGCCGCCCTGCCCGGACCGGCCGTCCTCGGAACTCCTGGCCATGGCCGATCATCCCTTCTTCCGGCTCGACGTTCGGGTGCCGGTGCTCTTCCGGGCCGACGCCGTTCCGGTCGACTTCCGCGCGGAGGACGAGGACGCGGTCTTCTTCGCGGGGGTCCGCTTCGCCGGTGCCTTCTTCGCGGGAGCCTTGCTCGCGGTCTTCTTCGCGGGCGACGAGGAGGCCGACCGGGAACCACGGGATGCGGTACTGCTCTTGGCCGGCGATGCGCGTTTCGCCGTGGTGCCGGATCGGCTCGACCCGCTGCTGCGGGAGGCACGGCGGCGCGGCGGCTCCTCCTCCGGCTCCTCCGGCTCCTCGGGCTCCTCGGGCTCCTCGTCCTCCTCCTCGTCCTCGCCGGCGGCTTCGGTGTCCTCGGTCTGCTCCGGCTCGCCGTCCTCCTCCTCGTACTCCTCCTCCGGCTCCTCGGCCTGCGAGTCCTGCGAGTCGTCCTCGCCCGAGTCCTCGCCGGAGTCCTCGTCGCGCGAGCTTCCGTCGCGCAGCGCGTCGGTGCGTTCCTGGAGGCGGTCGGTGAAGGCGCTCATCCGGTTGCTCGCGACCGCGACGGCCGCGTCCTTGCCGGCCTCGGTCAGGTTGCCCTTCACCTCGTCCGCCAAGCGGCGCAGTTGCGGTGACGACTCCATGAGCTGTCCGAGCAGAACGCCGGGATTGGCGCTGAGTTTCTTTCCTGCAGCCATGCCTGCCAGAGCCATTGCCCATCGCGCCTTGTGCCAGCGCCCGAGAAAGTAGCCCGCGACCACGGCGGCAGCCAACTTCGAGTTCTTCATGAGATGTCCTCGAAAAGGCGTGGGACCGGTTCTGGCGGCCGGCCCGCTATGACAGTCATCCCGCCTACCCGGCTTCGTGGTCGCCACACGCGGCTCACCCCACTGACTTGGGCTGCGGGCATCAGCTCCGGGCGAGGCAGCCGGTGGCGGCGGCGGTGAGGGCGGCGATGCCGGTGCGCAGGGTGGTGCCGACGTTCGGGCGGAACTCGGGTGAGTGGTTGGCGGGGAGCGCGGCGAGTTTCCCGGCCGCTCCGGTGCCGGGCGCGGCGGCCCACTGTTCGGGGCCGACCGTGCCGAGCATCCAGTACGCGGTGCGGATGCCGGGCACGCCGTGCAGGTCGGCGCCGGCCGGGCCGAACAGCGGGAAGTCCTCGGTGGCGAGGGCCGGCGGCCAGTCCGCGACCCGGGCCGCCCCGAACAGCCGTTGATGGACCGTGCGCAGCTGCTCGGCGAGCTCGGGGTCGGGCAGGTTGACGCCGGAGCGGGAGAGTTCCTCGATCTCGGGCTCGCGGGGGCAGCCCGAGGCGGCGGCCTCGCCGCCGACGATCCGCCGCACGGCTGCCGCGGCCCGGTCCAGGGACGCCTCGGCGAAGCCGCGGACGGTGACCGTGAGGGTGGCCCGGTCGGGGACGACGTTGCCCGGGCCGGCGGCCTCCAGGGAGCCGACCGTGACCACCAGCTGCTCGGCGGGGGAAGTCTCCTGGGCGACGATCGACTGCAGTCGCAGCACCACCGCGGCGGCCGCCACCACCGGGTCGACCGCCAGGTGGGGCGCCCCGGCGTGCCCGCCCCGCCCGTGGATCACCACGCGCAGGGTGCGGCTGCCGGCCGTCACCGGGCCCCGCCCGTGGGCGACCATCCCGGCCGGCAGCGGCGCGGCGTGCTGGGCGAGGACCACCGACGGCGGGTCGAAGCGCCGGTAGAGGCCGTCGGCGAGCATGGCCCGCGCGCCCGACAGGGTCTCCTCGGCGGGCTGCCCGACCACCAGCACCGTGCCGCGCCAGGCCGCCCTGGTAGCGGCCAGCGCGGCGGCGGCCCCGGCGGCGCATGCCAGGTGGACGTCGTGGCCGCAGGCGTGCATCACCGGGACCTGCCGCCCGTCGGCGGTGACGCCCGTGGCGGTGCTGGCGTACGGCAGGCCGGTGCGCTCGGCCACCGGGAGCGCGTCCAGTTCGGCGCGGAGCATCACCACCGGTCCGGGGCCGTTGGGCAGGACGGCGGCGACGCCGTGGCCGCCGATGCCCCGGGTGACCCGGTAGCCGGCGTCGGCGAGCGGTGCGGCGAACCGGGCCGCGGTGCGCTCCTCCGCGCCGGACAGTTCGGGGTGGCGGTGCAGGTCGAGGTAGAGCTCGGCGGCCCGGGCGAGCTCCGCGGGGGTCGGCACGGCGGGGGCGGTCATCGGGCGGGCTCCTTCGGCGGCGCGTCGGGTCTTCGGCGACGCGGTGCGGGTCGGGTGGTCAGTGGGTTGTCAGTGCGGTGCGCCCCGTGCCGCCAGCGGCAGTCGATAGAACTGTCGTGTGAGCGAGGGGAGTTCTTTCGAACCCCACCCGCTCCGCCTGCCGCCGGTCCGGCCGTCGTGGCCGGGTCGCCCGTCCCGCACCGAAAGGAGAAGTGCCATGGCCGACACTTCGCTCGCGTCGCTCGCCGAGGAGATCCTGAACCTCGAGTCCGAGACCTTCGAGATCAGCGACTACTCGGACACCAGCGAGGTCATGCTGGGCTCGTCCACCAGCTGCTCGAGCACCAGCACCTGCTCCAGCACGACCAGCACCACCAGCTGCACCGCCTGATCCGGCGACCGCTCGACCGGTGGCCCCCCGTCCTCGCGGACGGGGGGCCACCGGTCGTTCCCGAACGTGCCCGGCGGTGCTCCGGTGCGGCGAGCGGCCGGCGGCGGCTTGAGTGAACGGCCGCCGGCCGCACGGCGGTTACGGGAACGGGTGCGGGACGCGGCGGATCTCGTCCTCGGCCAGATCGGTGGCCCGCAGGCCGCCGCGGCGCAGCGCGGTGCGCAGCCGGGGCAGTTCTAGGGCGCGTTGGCGGGTCCAGCCGAAGTCGATGGGCAGCAGGCCGGGCACCAGGGTGGCGACGGTGTGCAGGCCGAGCCGGCGCTGCTCGGGGGTGGTCTGGTCGACGACGATGACGTCGTGCCCGGCACCGGTCAACCGGTCGCGGCAGTACAGCAGTTCGTCGAGCAGGTCGGTGCCGCGCGGGCACTGCTCGGCCCAGTCGGCGTAGAGCTCGGCGACGGGGCGGGCGGGTGCGGCGGGCTCCAGGTAGCTGCGGGCGTGGCGGGCCATCTGCGGCAGACCGAACAGGGCGGCGTGATCGGGGAGTCGGCGGACCAGGTCGAAGTCCTCGGCCATCGCGGCGAGTTCGGCGGGCCGTTCGCGCACCTGGCCGGGCAGGTGCGGGATGTAGGTGAGGATCTCGGAGACCGCGGATTCGACGGTCTCCTCGGGGTCGAACCCGGCGGCGGCGGCGAAGGCGAGCGTGCCGGCGCCCCCGTCGCGGCGCACGGCGAGAGCGGTGACCACGGGGACGGCGAGGTCGATCCGGTTGTCGTAGGCGTGCACGTCGTAGCCGAGCAGCCGGGCCCGGTCGAGCATGGCGCGCAGGGCGGGTGCGGTGCTGGCGGACAGGTCGATCTCGGGCAGCGGGGCGTTGCCGTACCAGCCGAGCAGGAAGGCGTCCCGCTCGATCAGTTCGAGCAGGCCGAACAGGATCGCCTCTTCGAGGCAGCTGCCGATGGCGCAGCCGTTGGAGCATTCGAAGACGAAGTTGTCGGCGGCGACGCCGGCGCTGTAGTGGACGAGCCGGGCGGGGACCAGGATCGGCGCCTGGTCGCGCAGGGACCAGCCCTGCACCCAGGGGATGGGCCGGTCCGGGTCGAACGGGCCGAGCATCGGGTCCTCGGCGTAGGTGCGGGGCGCGTACGTTCCGCACGCGCGCGGGTCGAGGGCGGCGGCGCCGAGGTGGTGGTAGGAGTCGGTCAACAGCGGTGCGGGGCTTCGGCGGTGGGTTCCGGCGTAGCGTTCCAGGCCTTCCAGGAAGGCGAGCGAGCGGCTGGCCCGGAAGGAGTTGGCCTGGCCGCTCCAGGTGACGTCGCTGAGTCCGGCGTAGCCGCGCATGAAGACCGTGCCGGCGACCGGCGCGGTGGTCGGTGACACGACGTCGGACCAGGTGCCGGCGCCGAGCACCCCGCAGACCGGGTTGGCGAGCGCGGCCTCGGGCAGCCGGTAGGAGTCCGCGGCGCGCAGGCGGCGCCGGTCGGGGGCGGGCTTGGGCCGCGACACCAGGGGCAGGACGGCGCGGCCGGCCGGCTCCTCGGGGTGCTCGGCGGCGCAGGACGGGCAGAGCGGTTCGGCGAGCAGCGGGACGGTCTGCACCCGCAGGGTCTCCAGATCCAGCCGGGAGACCCGGGGCAGCCCGTCCTGGTGCCCGGCGGCGTCGGCGGTGAGCCGGTGCAGGGCCCAGACCGCGTCGACGGCGTGGTCGGGCAGCGGCGGCAGGCCGGGGCCGGCCAGGGTGGCGGCGTCGCCGGTCTCCAGGGCGTCGCGTTCGGTGCGGCTGCGCAGCCGCTGCCAGCGCATGGCCAGGCAGGTTCCGCAGGTCGGCGGGGTGTCCGGGCCGCCGCCCCAGGGGCCGATCAGGACGGTCTGGGCGGTGAGGTGGACGGTGGCCCGGGCCCGCCGGCGGGCGGCGTCGGCGGGCTCCGGCCGCAGCAGGTCGGTGCCGCCGAGGACGGCCACCAGGGGCGCGGGGATGGAGTCGGCGGCGGCGCGTTCGGCGAGTTGACGCTCCATCCGGTCCCTGGCGGCCTCGAAGGCGGCGGTGGCGGGGCTGGTCATCTGGTGCCTCCGGGAGGGTCCCGGCTCACGGCGACCGGGGACGGTTCGGGATGCCCGCCGCTCGACGGGCCTGACGGGGCGTCACACTGCTTGGTCTGCTGGTCAGTTGCGGTTGCTCCAGCGGAACGTCCGGGCGGCGATCAGGGCGAGGACGACGGTGAAGCCGGCCAGTGCGGCGCAGTCCAGGAACGGGAGCAGGTCTCCGCCGCGGCCGCCGACGGCGTCGGTGACGCCCTCGTCGAAGTAGCGCAGCGGCAGCGCCCGGGACAGGCCCTGCAGCCAGCCCGGCATCAGGTCGATCGGGTAGAACGCGCCGGACAGGAAGGCCATCGGCACCATCACGCAGTTGGCGATCGCGGCCACCGCCTCGGAGGTGTTGGCGAGGGTGCCGACCACCAGGCCGAGGGCGGCGAACGCGGTGATCCCGAACAGCAGCACGGGCAGGGCGAGCGGCCAGGAGCCGGACAGGTGCAGGCCGAAGGCGGCCACGGCGACCACGGTGAACAGCAGCGCCTGCACCACTCCGGTGCCGAGCGCCACGGCGTAGCGTGCGCCGAGCACGGTGGGCAGCGGGGTGGGGGTGCGCCAGATCAGTCGCAGCAGGTCGTCGCGGCGCCAGTGCATCAGGGTGAAGGCGACGCCGAACAGGGCGGCGTTGCCGATGCCCCAGGAGAGCACGCCGGGGGCGATGTAGTTGATGTACGACAGGCCGCCGTCGACGGACTGTCCTTGGAACAGCGCCCCGAAGACGATCAGGAAGAGCAGCGGGAACGCGAAGGTGAAGATCACCGAGGTGCGGTCGCGCAGGTAGGCCAGGTAGCTGGCCCTGGTCACGGCGGTGTAGGCGTTCACGGTCGGCGCTCCGTTGCGGTGGGTCCGGGGTGGCCGTTCACGAGCGGGTCCCGGACGCGGTGAGTTCGAGGTAGGCGTCCTCGAGAGTGGCCGTGCGGGTGGTGATCTCCTCCAGGTCGACCAGGTCGGCGAGGGCCAGCAGCACCTGGTTGGCGGACCGGGTGGAGATCACCAGCTCGGCGCCTTCGACGGTCACCTGGTCGACGCCGGCCAGCCGGAGGGCGTCCTCGGCGGCCAGCCGGTAGGCGGGGACGCGGAGCCGGGTCGGGGCGGCGAGCGACTTGATCAGGTGGCGGGGGGTGTCCACGGCGAGCACGGCGCCCCGGGCGAGGATCGCCACCCGGTCGCACAGCGCCTCGGCCTCGTCCAGGTGGTGGGTGGTGTAGACGATGGTCCGCCCGTCGCCCTTGAGGGCGCGCAGCACCTCCCAGAGCGAGCGCCGGGCCGCCGGGTCGAGGGCCGCGGTCGGCTCGTCCAGGAAGATCAGTTCCGGTTCGTGGATGAGCGCGGTGGCCAGCGCCAGGCGCTGGCGCTGCCCGCCGGAGAGCTGGTCGACCCGGCGGCCGGCCTGGTCGCCGAGGTCGACCAGGTCGAGGGCGCGCCCGGCGGCGGCCACGTCCAGGCGGTAGAGCGCGGCGACGGTGCGCAGGTGCTCCGCGGCGGTCAGCCGGGTGAAGAACGCCGAGCTCTGGGTCTGGATGCCGAGGCGGCGCAGCAGCGCGGTGTTGCGCGGCCAGGGGCTCTCGCCGAGCACCGCGACGGTGCCCGCGTCCGGTGTCCGCAGGCCTTCCACGATCTCCACCAGGGTGGTCTTGCCCGCGCCGTTGGGGCCGAGGATGCCGAAGAACTCGCCCCGCTCCACGGTCAGTGACACTCCGTCGAGTGCCTGCACGTCGCCGTAGCGCTTGCGCACGCCGTCCAGTGCCACCGCCGCCGTGTCCGGGCGGCCGTCACCTGTGCTCATCACTGCTCTCCGTCCCTGCCCGACCTTCGGACCTGCCGTCATCACGTCACCTGCTCGCTGTGCTTGCCCGACTCGCCGACCTGCCGGGCCCGGTGGGCCCGCAGCGCCTGCCCGGCCGCCCACAGCACCAGGGCCGCCAGCGCCGCCGCCACCGGCAGCCACCCGGCGGCGGCGCCGTACCGGTGCGCCAACAGCCCGCCGAGGGCGGCGAACAGGGCCGCGGTCAGGACGGCGCAGCCGAGCGCGTAGCCGCCGTAGGCGAGCCGCAGCCCGGGCGGATAGCCGCGCAGCGGCGCGCTGTCGCGGCGCACGGCCGATCGGGCCAGCAGGACCGTGAACCGGCGGCTCTCGGTGGCCAGTTGGAGGCAGTCCAAGGCGTAGCCGAGCGCTTTGTACCCGTCCAGCGGGGGCAGCGGCAGCAGGTTGCCGAGCGCGACCGCGGTGCCGAGCAGCAGCAGGGCGCCGAGGAACGGCCGGGCCTGGGCGTGGTCGGGCAGCAGCAGCCAGGCGGGGTAGAACGGCAGCAGGAAGGCGAGGTTCATCACCGCCCCGGCCAGCGCGGTGGCGATCTGCTCGCGGCGGCGGCGGAAGAACCGGACGTTCTCCACCTCGCAGTACAGGTAGGTCATCGGCAGCCGCCAGCGCAGTCCGATCTCCCGGACCTGCCCGCCGAAGGCCCGGCCGACCAGCCCGTGGGCGAGCTCGTGCAGGGCGAGGCTGGTCCACAGCAGGGTGCCGACGGCGAGCAGCGCCACCGGGTTCTCCGCCAGCCGCGCGGTCTCGCCCAGCAGGGTGCGGGCGTTGACGGCGACTCCGGCCAGCAGCGCCGTCACCAGCACCAGCAGCGGCGCGAGCACGCTGCGGCGGCGGGCGAAGCCGGTGGCCCGGTGCATCCGGTCCAGCAGGGCGGGCGCGTCGGCGACCAGCTTGACCCGGCCGGACAGCGCGGAGGACCGGGCGGGCGGGGCGGCCTGCGGCGGCTCCGGGGCCGGCGCGTGGTCGAGCAGCCCGCGGGCGTAGAGCAGGCCGAGGAGCTGCTGCCACTGCGGCTCGCCGAGCCGGGCCCGGAAGCGGACGGCGTACTGCTCGCCGACCTCCGCCAGCGAACGGGTGCCGTCCAGCCGGGCGATGATGAAGTGCTCCTTCGGCCCGAGCTCCAACTGCCGTCCGCCGACCGGGTCCCAGACCAGGTGGACTTCCGCGGCGCCGCGCCGCAGCGGCCGGGCGAGCCGCAGCTCGGGGCGGACCTTCGGCTGCAGGGCGAGGAGTTGACGGCCGCTCACGACGCCGCCGCCGGCTGCGGCTCGCGCAGGGCGCGGGCCAGGATGTACGACAGGAACGCCTCGTCGCGGACGGTCACCGACAGCCGGTTGTTGGTCATGTGCGCGTACGGGAACAGCAGCATCGGCAGCGCCTGCGCCGGGTCGGTGACCACCAGGTCGCGTTCGCCGTCCCAGGAACGGAAGACCAGCTCGCCGCGGCGGGCCGCTGCCGCGGCCCGGTCGCGCAGCTGCAGGCAGTGCTCGGCCCAGCCGCGCAGCACGGTGGGCAGCCGCTCCGGGGTCTGCCCGGCGACCGCCGCCCGGATCGCCCGGAACCGGGCCGGCAGCGCCTCGCCCATGCTGGCGTAGGCACGGTCGTAGCCCTGCTGCGCGGTGAAGTTGGTGCCCTCGAACGCCCCGTTCCAGAACGCGTGGTAGCGGTCGAGGAAGGCCAGCAGGTCGTCCTCCTCCGGCAGGAAGCAGGAGGCCATGGTCAGCATCAGCTGCGCGCCGAGGCCCAGCACCACGGTGCGCAGGTGCAGGTTCATGGTGCGGGTGGCCTCCACCACCAGGTCGCTGGAGTGCTGGAAGTGCCACTCGGCGAGTTCGATCCCGGCGGGCCCGCCGTACTTGCCGTACTCGGGCTCGTACGGTTCGAGGCTGAAGGTGTTGTTCTCGCGCAGCCTCATCCGGCCGTCCGGGCCGAGCAGGCGCTCGCGTTCCTCCTCGCGGTACTCCAGCTCGAACATGGTGTTGTACAGCTCGGCGAAGAAGCTGTCCTTCACCTCGTACAGCGCCGGGCGGCGGCGCAGGAACTCCGCCACGGCCGCCTCGGCCCGCTCCCGCACCTCGGCGGCCGCCCCCGCGCCGGCGGGTCGCAGCCGCAGCCGCAGGTGCGGGCCCTCCAGCCAGTAGTTGATGAAGAAGTACCCGGCGAGCAGGCCCTCGTCGGTCAGCTCGGCGACCAGCGGGCGGACGCACTGCAGCAGCAGCGGGCGCGGGCTGGCGGCGTAGAAGACGTGCAGCGCGAGCCAGTCGCCCGGGGCGGCCCCGGGGGCGCTGGGGGGTGTGGTCGGATCAGTCATGGTTCGGCTCTCCTTGCCGCGGCTCGGGCGCGGCGGCTTCCGCGCGGGGCGTCGACTCCGGTTCGGGCGCGGCGGCCCGCGGGCCGGGCAGGACTTCCAGGGCCAGTTCGGCGACGTGGCGCCCCTGGTCGGAGCGCACGTGCAGCAGTTCCTCGCCCGGCAGCATCTCCTCCAGCACCAGCCGCCCGGCGCCGCCGGCCAGCAGCCCGTCCAGCGCCGTCAGCGACAGCGGGCTGGCGAAGTCCACGTACTGCGGCTTCGCCGCGCCGAGCGCCGCCACGCCCTCCGGGTGCGCGCGGGCGAACACCCGCACGGGCAGGGCGTGCCGGCGACGCCAGCGCTGCCACTCCAGGTACCGCTCCGACTCGCCCGCGCCCGGCGGGAACCGGGGCAGCGCGTCGGCTGCCGCGGTCCAGCTGCGCCGGTGCAGCACCAGGCTGCCGTACCGGACCCGGGGACGCCGGGTCACCCCGTGCGACGCCGCGCCGGTCGGCACCCCGCGCCACAGCTCGGGCGTGACCCGCGAGGTCGGCGAGAACAGCAGCAGGCTGCGCGGGATCTCCGGCAGCACCATCGGCACCAGGTAGCCGAGGTAGACCGGGATCACCTCCGCGCCGAGCCGCCGCGAGCGCAGCACCAGCCGGTCGGCGTCCGGATCGTGCTCCACGTACAGGTCGTCGAGGTGGATCTGCGCGTCCTCGGGCGCGGTGCTGGTCTCGCCCGGGCAGACCAACTCGTAGTCGGTGAGCCGGGCGTGCAGGTTCAGGTTGGTGGTCGCCGCGCCCGCGGTGACCTCCGCGAGCACCGCCCCCGGCGGCGTCACCTCGCGCAGCGTGCCGCCGAGCGCGGCCGACAGGCCGCCGCCCTCGCCGCTGCCTTCGCCCGACTCGAAGCAGTGCGTGAACCGGGTGAACGGGAAGCACAGGCCGCCGTAGGAGTGGTTGAGCACCACCCGCGGATCGTCGGCCGCCGGAGAGAGCTGGACGAAGTGGCTGTGCGGTGCGAACGTGCCGCCCAGCGCGCCGAGTTCGGTCGCCACGGCCGCCAGGTCGGCCTCGGTGATGGCCAACTCCTCGACTTCCCGGGGCAGTTCCTCCCACCGCAGGCGCATCCGGCGGACCAGTTCGGCGCGGGCCCGGTCCAGGGCGGTGATCTCCGGCAGGCCGAGCCAGTTCTCCTCCGGCGGGTACGCCCCGTGCTCGACCTTCGCCGACTTGGTGGCGGTGAACTGCAAGTACTGGTTGAAGATGTCCTCGTGGAAGTCGTGCACCAGCTGCAGCAGGTCCTCGCTGCGCCCGCCGCGACCGTGCCGCGCCAGGAAGAACCCCTTCAGCGTCAGCCGTTGGGCCAGGCCGAGGTCGAACACCGGCAGCATGCGGCCCAGCTCCGCCAGCGGCTCTGCCGCCAGCTCGGCCCACAGCCCTGCATCGGCCCGCACCTCGCCCGCGTCCACGTCCTCGTACAGCAAGGTCTGCGGCAGCACCGCCTGCTGCTCGCCCAACTCGTTTTGTACGGCCAACAGTTCGACCCGGACCTCGGCCAGCAGTGCCCGCCTGGTGCGGACGTCCCCGGCGGCGTAGCGGTCGAGCGCGGCGATCGGCGCGGCGAGACGGTCGGCGACCGCCTCCGCCCACGGGCGCTCCAGCGAGCGCAGCGCCGAGCGGAACGCGCGCAGCGGATCGCCGGTGTGCACATCGGTGGCCAGCAGCGGAAGTTGCAGGATGCCGACCTCCAGCAGGGCCTCCAGGTAGCGTTCGGCGTCCTCCGGACCGGAGTCGAGCTCGGCCGCGAGTGCGGCCGCGAGTTCGCCGAAGCGGATCAGCGGCCGCCGCCGGAACAGCTCCAGCAGGTGCTCCAGCACCCCGCTCAGGCGGAGGAAGAACAGCCGGTCCCGCGCCGCGTCGAAACTCACCGCCGCACCGACGTCCCCGGCCGTCACCGACCGCCGCACATACCGGACCCGGTCCTCGGTCAGCTCCATCCCGGACGCGGGCGCCACCGGCAGATCCCCGCGCCGCACCGGGTCCCGCGCCACCAGCTCCGCCAGCCGCGCCAACACCACCACGTTCAGCCGCGGATGGCTCCCCCGCCCCGCCCCCAACCGCACCCCGGCCCCGTCCAGTGCCCCCGCACCCTCCAGCCCGCGCTCTTCCCGGTTCGAACCCGCCGCAGGCGAGAAGGTTCCGACGGCGACCGGGGTGAACGTGCTGAAGGGGCTGGTCTTGCAGGCGGTGCGGTAGAGGTAGGCGAGCAGGGACCGTTCGGCCTTGCGGGTGCGCTTGTCCGGGGTGGCGGTCGGGGCGGCGAGGCCGTCGAGGCGGGCTTCCAGGGACGGGGCGGCGAGCAGGAGGCCGAGTCGCAGCTCGTCCAGACCGGCCAGCCGGCGCAACTCGCCCCGCGTGCGAACGAGTTCGCGTTCGAAGGCGGGCAGCCCGGTCTCCTGGAGCTGGGCCAGCCGGCGGCGGGCGGGCAGCCACTGGGCGAGCAGTTCGCCGGTCGCGGGGTCCAGCCGGCCGACCAGTTCGAGCGCGGCGGCCGGCCGCTCGGGCAGCCGGTTGTTGAACACCCGCCGCCGCAGGTACAGCACCAGGCGGCGCTGTTCGGCGTCCTCGGCGAGCTTCACCAGGGCGGAGAGCGGTTCGCTGAGCCGCGCACCGAGGTCGGCGAGCCGTTCCTCCTCCGCGATCAACTCCTCAGCCCAGTCGAAGACTTCGTCCGACCGCAGGCCGTGCACGGCCTCGACGGGCAGCCCGCCGGCGCGCAGCATGAAGCGCGGCCCGAGCACCTGCCGTGATCGCCCGCCGTTGGGCGCCGCACCCTCGGGGGGCGCGGTGAACTCCGTGGTGGTCACTGTCTCTTCCGCCCCTCAGACGATCGCGTGGTCGAAGTCGGCGGGGCTGCGGTGCTCCTGGCCGACCATCATGATCAGCAGCGGCAGCTCTTCGCCGTCGGCGAGGCCGAGGTGCTCGGTGTAGGACACGGAGTCGAACCCGAGGGCGACGCCGCAGGCCAGGCCGAGCGCGGGGGCCGCGGTGTAGAGGGCCTGCGAGCTCGCGCCGACGGCGGCGTTGACCAGGCGCAGGCCCCGGTCGCCGACGGCGTCCAGCACGGCGGGGGTGGGTGCGCTGACCAGGATCACCGCCCCCGCCTGCTCCAGGTTGTAGTTGTCCAGGAAGTAGTTCCGTTGCAGGAACCAGCCGTGCGGTCCGGGCCGCACCGGCCGCAGCACCCGTTCGGCCGGCTCGTAGGCGTAGGCCCCGGCCGGCACGTCCGCGACGTGGTTGACGAAGACGTGCAGCCTGGTCAACGAGTACTCGTCCGGTCCTTCCTGGCAGCCCGTCAGTCGGCCGGCCGTCGCGGCGGCGGCGAGCACCCCCGCGAGCTGCGCGGCGCTCATCGGCGGCCGCCCGCTGAACCGCCCGAAGCTGCTGCGCCTGGCCCGCAGTGCCGCCCGGGCACCGAGGGCCGGCTGCTCGGCCGCCGGCAGCACGATCGGCTCGCCGACCGGCTCGGCGGGCTCGGAGGCCGCCCGCAGGCGCGCCCAGGCCGTGTCGAGCGCCGCGTCCAGCACCCCCGGGGCGGGACGTTCGGCGGCGCCGTCCAGCGTCGCCCGGTGGATGCGCCGGACGGTGTCGAAGGAGAGCACCGTCCGCGACCGCTCCTGGTCGACGGCCCGGACCTGTGCCCCGGTCGGCTCGGTCGACTGCGCCGCGTCCGGTCCGCCCGCCCAGCGCAGCGGGACGACCGCGAACACGCCTTCCTCGTCCGGCTCCAGACCGAGCAGGCGGCCGAGCCGCTCCTCGTCGAACCAGAGCGCCGCGCCGAGGCGCAGGCCCTGCGCGGCGGCCCAGATCCGCCAGGTCTCCAGCAGCGCGCCGATGTCCATGGTGACGACGTGGTAGGCGAAGCTGTTGTACTTGAAGGCGTTCTGCCAGAACTTGACGGTCAGCACCAGGAACTGGTCGCAGTCCGCGGCGAGCCCGCCGAGCGCGGCCCGGACGTCGGGGGTCACGTCGCCGGTCAGCAGCCGCCGCATCGCGTGGTGCGGGGTGGCGTAGTGGTGGACCCCGGGGGTGAGCGGGCCGCTGGGTCCGCTGACCCAGTGGATGCCGATGGGGTACAGGCCGCCGCCCGAGGCGGTGCCGCGGGAGAAGTTGGCGTGCGGGTAGCGGGGCAGCGTGCCGAGGTCGGAGTTGGCCTGCACGCCGAGCCGACGGCCCGTCAGTCCGTAGGAGTCCCTGAGCATCCCGCCGAGCAGCGGCAGCGTGAAGCCGTCCTCGCCGGCCGGGCCGAACAGGCCGCGCTCGATCCCGCCCGGCGGGTCGGGCGGGCAGTCGGGCAGCGGGAAGTGCGGGGCGGCGGGGTAGTACTTGTCCTTCCTGGGGCGGTCGGCCCAGTCGGGTACGAAGTCGGCGGGCTCCATCGGGACCCGGCCCCGCCACAGCACCGCGGACGCGTACTCGCGGGCGTAGCCCATGATCGTTCCTCTCTCGTACGCCTGCGGCCGACCGGCGGTCGCCGGTGCGCAGGTGGGGGCGGGGCTCAGGGGAAGGGGTGCGGGGCGGGGTTGAGCTGGTCCGCCCGCAGGTCGTGCTCGCGCAGACCGGCCGCGCGCGGCGCGGTCCGCAACCGGGGCATGGTCAGCGCCCGTTGGCGCTGCCAGCCGAAGTCGATCGGCAGCAGGCCGGGGACCAGCACCGAGGCGGTGTGCAGGCCGGAGGCGCGCTGCTCGGGCATGGTCTGGTCGACCACGACGACGTCGAAGCCGGCCGCGGCGACCGCGTCGACGCACCGCCGCAGGTCCTCGCGCAGGTCCGCGGAGGGCGCGATCGACCCCTCGGCGAGCCGCCGCGGGGGCGCCGCCGCACCGCCCTTGCCGGTGCCGCTGCCACCGCCGTTGCCGTCGAGCAGGAAGTCGGCGTACCGCGCCATCTCGGGCAGCCCGTACACCAGCGGGTGGTCGTGCAGGACCCGCACCTGGTCGAAGTCCGCGGCCATCGCGCGCAGCCTGCGTTCCTCGCGGGCGGTGCGGCTGCGCAGGTTGACGGCGTCGGTGGCGATCTCGCACAGGCCGGCCCAGA
Source organism: Streptomyces sp. TLI_171 (assembly GCF_003610255.1). GTDB lineage: Bacteria > Actinomycetota > Actinomycetes > Streptomycetales > Streptomycetaceae > Kitasatospora. The sequence goes on from NZ_RAPS01000001.1 coordinate 873,604, forward strand.
GTGCCGCCTCCGGGTCGAGGCTCGCGCCCGCGCCGAAGCAGAGCCGGCCGGGACCGCCGTCGATCCGTTCGGCGACGGCGGTGACCACCGGGATCGGGAAGGTGATCCGGGTGTCGAAGAACCGCGCCCGGTAGCCGTACATCTCCAGCCGGTCCACCATCGCCCGGGTCTGCGGCCGGCTGCTCGCCCGGCCGTCCAGTTCCGGCAGCGCGAGGCGGCCGTACCAGGCGAGCAGGAAGGCGTCCCGCTCCACGGCCTCCATCAGCCCGAAGTAGATCGCCTCCTCCAGGCAGCCGCCGGAGGCGCAGCCGTTCGAGCTCTCCTGGACGAAGCGGTTCTCGACGCCACCGGGCGCGTGGTAGTACGCCAGGATCTCCGGTACCAGCAGCGGGCGTTGGTCACGCAGCGACCAGCCCCACACCCAGGGGATCGGCCGCCCGGGGTCGAACGGGCGGATCCCGCTGACCCGGTGGAACTCGTCCGAGTAGAGCCCGCTGACCCGCGGGTCGAGCGCCTGCTCCCCGAGCTCGTCGAAGGCCGCGACCACGGTGGTCCGCTTGCCGCGGGCCCGCATCCCGGCGAACCGCTCCAGTCCTTCCAGCAGACCGACCTCGGTGCTGGCCCGGTAGTCGGGGGTGTGGCCGCCCCAGAAGCACTCGCGCAGGTAGTCCCCGGAGCGCATGGTGAAGCAGCCGACGGTCGAGGAGGTGGACGCGGACACCAGGTCGGGCACCACGGAGGGGCCGAGCATCCCGGCGACCGGGTTGACGAACGCGGGCAGCGACAGCCCGTACTCCTGCACGGCGCGCAGCCGGAAGTCGTCGGGCGCGCGCTTCGGACGGCTGGTCAGCTCGATCCGGGCGGCCTCCGCACTGTCCTGCGTGCGGTGGTCGCAGTGCGGGCACTCCGCGTCCGGCAGCAATGGGAAACCGCTGACCCGCAGCGTCTCCAGGTCCAGCAGGTGCACCACGGGCAGCCGCTGCTCGCCCTGCACCACGCCGGGCCGTCGCTCCGCGCGCGCCGACAGCAGCGCAGCCAGCGCATCGGTGAGGAACGGCACCGCCCACGGCGGACGGCCGACCGCGCTGGTGCCGGAGCCCAGTTCCAGCGCGTCCCGCAACTGTCCGGACCGGACGGCCTGCCAGCGCCGGGCCAGGCAGCGCGGGCACGGCGAGCCCTCACCCCCGACCGCCTCCGGGCCGACCACCGCGTGGTGCCCGTACACGTGCACCGCCACCGACCGCCCGGAGCCTCCCCCGGCGTCCCCGCCCACGGCGAGTTCGTCGCGGGCGCCGAGCATGGACAGCGCGACGGCCCCGGCCCGACGCTCCGTCAACTCGTCGGCGAGCTCGGCGAAGAACTCCCCCCACGGACCGCCGTACGCCACCTGTGCCACCTGCACCCCCGCGCCACCGGTGGCCGGCGCGCGGGTCAGGAGGTCCTCAGGCATCCGAAGTCCCGTCGGTGAGCAGCACCTTGACCACCTCGATCCGACCGGCCCGCAGGTCGGCCGAGCCGGCGGGAGCCAGCAGGACGTCGCGCCCGGCGGCGCGGAGCCGGTCCAGCACCTGCGGCCAGTCGAGGTCCTCGCCGAGCCCGGCGCCGTCCTCGCCGGCGGGCGCCAGCACGGCCGGGTCCAGCTCGCCGAGCAGCGGGTCGCCCGGGTCGACAACCTCCGCCGCGCTCTCCCCCAGGGCGGGGTCGCGGTCCAGTTGCACCGCGCCGAGCAGGTCCCGGACCGCCTCCAGCAGCGCGTCCCGCAGGCCGAGGCCGCTGCCGAGCGACCAGCGCCGCTGTCCCGTCGCGGGGTCGGCGGCCCGGGCCAGCACCACGGGCAGCGGCTCGTCGGTGCCCCCGAGGCGCAGCAACTCCAGCTCCAGGCCGTGGTTCTGGGCCGATCGGGCCAGGAAGGTCAGCTGCACGTCCTGCTGCAGCAGCTCCAGCGGGACGGCGCGCGGCGCCATTTCGCCGCGCAGGGCCCGGCGCAGGGCGTCGTGGCCGAGCGCGGTGCGCAGGCCGCGCGCGACCGCCTCGGCCGGCGTGCCGCCGGCACCGGTGCCGGCCGAGGTGGCTTCGAAGGCGCGGTCGCCGTTGTCGGGGCCGAAGGTGCGCAGCGCGGCGGTCGGGACCAGCGTCCGCCGGCCCGTCAGCAGCGAGGTCGCCGGGCTCCAGGCGCGGACGGCGCCCGCCGGGACGCCGCTGGCGGTGCTCAGCAACTCCGGCCGCACCCTGGCGAGTTCGGTGTCACCGGTGCTCCGCTCCGCCGGGACGACGTGCTCGGCGTAGACCTCGGCGGCCCGGTAGAGGGCGCGCAGCCGCGCCCCGGCGACGTGGTGCACGTCGGCCGCGGAGATCTCCCGCCGCCGGCCGGGGGCCAGGGTCAGCGTGACGGTGCCGACCTTCAGCGGGGTCTGCCGCCAGGCGTCGTCGGCGTAGCCGGCGAACACCCCGGCGTGCGGGCCGACCAGGACGGCGCGGTCCTCCAGTTCGGCCAGCGCCGCCTCGGACACGCCTTCCTCGCCCAGCCGGTCCAGCTCGTCCCCGGTGCTGCCCGTCGCCGCCAGGTCCGCGACGGCGAGGTCGGCCCAGGCCGTCCCGGCGACGCTCTCCCCCGCGGTGCAGCGCGGGCAGTGCGGGTGCGGGAGCAGCGGCTCGCCGATCACGTCCAGCGAGTCGAGGTCCTGCACCAGCAGCCGTCCGTCGGTCTCGGCGGGCAGCGCGCCGCTGATCAGGCGGAAGACCTCGTAGCCGAGCAGGTTGCCGAGCATCGCGGCGAGCGGACCGCGCGGTGCGCGGCCGCCGGGGGTGAGCGGGGCGGGCGTGGCGAGGGCGCTCCACAGCTCGGCCGCGTCGCCGGGGTGGGCGGAGGCGCCGAGACGCAGTGCCGCGCACAGCCAGCAGCCGGTGCGGTCGGCGGACATCAGCGGGCCGATCACCGCGCTGCCGCCGATGGTCCAGGCGGGCAGCAGCAGTCGCCCGGCCGGGATCCCGGCGTCCAGCAGCCGGCCGACCTGCCGGGTCGCGGCCGGGCCGGTGACCAGCACCACGTCGTAGCCGTCGAGTTCGGCCCAGCCGGGGCCGGGCCGGTCGGCCGGCAGGGTGGCGACGGCCACCGGGCAGCCGGCCTTCGCCAGCGCCGCGACCTCGGCCTCGACCTCGGCGAACCCGGGCGCGGCGGTCAGGCCGGGCAGCACGCCGATCGCGGCGCAGCCGTTGCGGACCAGGCTGAGCGCGCTCCAGCGGGCGAGCTCGTCCTCGCCGAGGACGGCGACCCGGGTCTCCCGGAAGCGGTGGAAGCGCTCCTCGGCGCCGCCGGTGTAGTGGTCGATGTACTCGACCTGCGGGCCGAAGCGGGCGGCGACCTCGGCCGTGAGCAGCGGCGGCCCCGCGGGGGCGGGCCCGGCGTCGCGGGCGAAGCCGCGGCTGTACAGCGTGCCGACCAGTTCGGCGAGCATGCTGCGGTGGTGCTCACCGAATCCCTGGCTGATCTCGGCGACCGTGTGCTGCCCGTTCAGGTGCGGCACGATCAGCGAGGCGAAGCGGTAGCCGTCCTTCGCCGTCAGGCCGAAGCCGCCGTGGGCGTTGTGGAACAGCACCCCCTCGGGGGTCCGGGTGTACAGCACGTCGCGGCGGATCCGTGGACGGCTGTCGGCGATCTCCTCGTACGGGGCCATGTCCCTCACACCTCAGTGGTACGCAACGGCGCGGCTGACTGCCGCACGGACGGGATCTGATCGGCGCCGGCCGCGGGTACGGCCCTCGCCGGGAGCGGCTGTTTTGACGGGTTGGCCCAACTGCCGCCCGCCGCACGGGTGAAGGCGCTGAGCAGCTCGTGCACCTGGTAGCGGCCGCCGGGGCCCTGGCGCAGCAGTCCGGCCTGCACCAGGCCCGCCAGGACGACTTCGCCGGTGGCGGATCCGGTCATCGCCGCCCCGGTCGCGACGGCGGGTGGGGCGGGCGGCCCCAGCGGGGCCGGTGATTCGCCGCGCAGGACGGCGAGTTCGAGGTGTTGCAGGGCGGGGCCGGGTTCGACGCCGAGCTCCTCGCGCAGGTAGGCGCGGACCCGGCGGTACTCGGCGAGCGCGTCGGCGCGGCGGCCGGTCCGGTGCAGCGCCTCGATCAGCTGCTCCCAGAACCGTTCGTGTGCGGGGTGCGATCTGGCCAACGGCCAGAGCTCGGACAGGACTTCGCGACATCGGCCGAGCGCCAGCTCGATGTCGTAGACCCGCTCGACGGTCCGCAGCCACTCCTCCGCCAGCCGCGGCACCTCCTCGCGGTGCAGCACGTCGGAGTGCACGTTGCCGAGCAGTGCGGGCTGCCAGAGCGCCAACGCGGAGCGCAGCAGTGCCAGTTCGGCTGCCGGGTCGGCGGCGCGGTCGGCCCGGCCGAGCAGCTCGCGGAACTCCAGCAGGTCGAGGGTGCGGGCGTCGACGGCCATCCGGTAGCCGCCGGGCAGCGCCTCGATGGTGCTGCCGGAGATCCCGTACTTGGCGAACAGCCGTCGCAGCCGCAGCACGCAGGAGTGCAGGGCCGCCTTGGCCGTCGCGGGGACCTCCTCGCCCCAGATCGCCCGCTGGAGCGACTCCACCGGCACCACGGCGTTGGGGCGCGTCAGCAGCGCCGCCAACAGCGAGGCCGGCTTGGACGGTTGGAGTACCGCCGTCTCCCGGCGGTCTGCGATGGCCAGCAGGCCGAGCACGGTGAACCTGGTCCCGCCGCCCGGTCCGGGATCCACTGCCGCGCCCATCCCGACCTCCTCCGACCACCCGCGTCCGGGCACGCCGAAGGCACACCCCGTGGTACGCGTCACCCCGTCCCGAACGGTCCGCGGCGGGGCGCCGCACCTGCTCGGCGCGCCCGCCCGCCGGCACCGCCCGGGCTTGACAGGGTCAGACCGTAGGAGCTGACGATCCGTCACGTCAACGGCTCTGTTGGGGAGTTGAGCGGGTCCTACTTGACTTTCACTCAATCACGTCCCATTGCAAGGCCATTCGGAGAATTCCAGCAACCATCCACATGACACACCGCCGACAAGTCCCGTCCGCCGGCCGCCCGATCACCCGCCCGGCCCACGTCGGACGGCACCTCGCGCTCCCCGCTCCGCCGCTGCCCGGCCATTTCTCCGCAACCTCCGCCCGACCGGTCAAAAGGGGCGCCCGAGCGAACTCCGACCGCTTCCTCCATGCGCAGAAATGGCCGCCGGTCTGCTTTCCGGGCTCAGCGCGTCGCGGCCGCCGCCCGCTGGGCGGCGATCAGGTCCCGGTACCAGGCGTAGGAGGCCTTCGGGGTGCGCCGCTGCGTCTCGAAGTCCACGTGGACCAGGCCGAAGCGCTGGCTGTAGCCCTCGGCCCATTCGAAGTTGTCGAGCAGCGACCAGGTGTAGTAGCCACGGACGTCGATGCCGTCCGCGGCGGCGCGGGCCAGCGCGTCGAGGTGACCGGCCAGGTAGTCGATCCGGAAGGCGTCGTCGAGGGTGTCGTCCGTGGAGCAGCCGTTCTCGGTGACGGTGATCGGGGGCAGCGCGTGGCCGTACCGGTCGCGGAGGGTCAGCAGCAGTTCGTGCAGGCCGGCGGGGACGACGGGCCAGCCGAAGTGGGTGCGGGGGACGCCTTCGACGGGGGCCTCGGCGAACGGCAGGCCGGGGTCGGTGGGCGCGGCGATCCGGGTCGGGTTGTAGTAGTTGACGCCCAGTCCGTCCAGGCCGGGCCCGGCGATCAGTTCGAGGTCGCCCTCGCGGACCGAGCCGCACAGGTCGGGGCCGACCCCGTAGGCGCCGAGGTCCGGGTAGCGGCCGAGCAGCAGCGGATCGGTGAACAGCCGGTTGTGCAGCGCGTCGTACGCCTCGGCGGCGGCCACGTCCTCGGGGGCCTCGCTCGCGGCCCGGACGGGCGTCAGGTTGTTGGCGATCAGGACGTCCAGGCCGCGGGCGCGCAGTTCGGCGGCCGCCAGGCCGTGGCCGAGGAGCTGGTGGTGGGCGGCGGGCAGCGCGTCCAGCATCAGGGCCCGTCCGGGGGCGTGGATGCCGAGCGCGTAGCCGTACACCATGTGCACGAACGGCTCGTTGAGGGTGATCCAGGCCGGCAGCCGGTCGCCGAGGCGGTCGGCCGCCGCCGCCGCGAACTCGCCGAACCGGTGAGCGGTGTCCCGCTGCAGCCAGCCGCCCTCCTCCTCCAGCGCCTGCGGCAGGTCCCAGTGGAACAGGGTGGGCAGCGGGGTGATGCCGGCCGCCAGCAGGCCGTCCACCAGCCGGTCGTAGAAGTCCAGTCCGGCCCCGTTCACCGGGCCCCGGCCGGCGGGCCGGACGCGCGGCCAGGCGATCGAGAACCGGTACCCGTCGAGGCCCAGTCCGCGCATCAGCTCCACGTCCTCGCCCCAGCGGTGGAAGTGGTCGCAGGCCAGCCGGCCGCTCTCCCCGTTCTTCACCGCGCCGGGCCGCTCGCAGAACGCGTCCCACACCGACCGGCCGCGGCCGTCCTCCTCCACCGCGCCCTCGATCTGGTAAGCGGCGGTGGACACTCCCCAGCGGAATCCGGCGGGCAGGGCGTGGCGGTCCGTCATGGGAAGGTCCTTCCGAGGCCGGGAGCGCGGCAGTGCCGCAGCAAATGCGAGCACCGCTCATGTTATGGAGCCCGGCCGACCCGAATCCAGAGCCCGCCCCGACCAATCCCGCGCCCGGGTGCCCCAGGCCGTCCGGGTCGGCCGGCGGGCCCACGAGCACTCAGGAGGTGCGGCCCGTCAAGAGGTTCACGATCGGCGGCCACGCGGCCTCGCCGAGCAGCCCGTCACCGCGGGCGGTGCCGCCGTACCGGAAGGTCGCGGAGGGCGCGGCCGGGCTCTCACCGGGGAACCGCGGACGGTGGCCGGCGTCGTGCCGGGCGATCAGCCGGACCGGGGTGCCGGCAGCGCGCCGGCGGGCGGCCAACTGCTCGGCGTACCGCAGCGAGGACCACATCTCGTCGTCGCCGCCGGCCACCAGCAACAGGTCGGCCGAGGCCCGCTCGACGGGTATGGCGGCGGCGTCCAGCCGGGCGGCGAAGGTCCGTTCGCTCTGCTCGTACCAGCCGCGCACCGCCACCGGCCCGCCGCCGTCCGGCACGGTCGCCGGCCAGGTCTCGTCCATCGGGACGAACGGCAGCGGCTGCCCCCGCCAGGTCCAGCAGGAGCGGTAGGGGCGTTCCCGGCCGTCGCGGCCCGGGCCCACGTTGCACCAGACCAGCGAGGTCGGCGAGATCGCCACCACCGCGTCGATCCGGGGCTCGCGGACGGCGGTGAGCAGCGCGGCCTCCGCGCCCTTCGAGGTGCCGAGGAGGCCGATCCGCGTCGCGCCCCGGGCCTGCAGCAGGTCGACGGCCGCGACGAACGTCTCCAGCGGGACCTCACAGATGCCGGCGGGCCGGCCGGGTCCGCCGAACCACCGAACGGCCAGCGCCAGCAGGCCCTGCTCGGCCAGCAGCCGAGCCCGTTCCCGCTCCAGCCGGCCGCTCGATCCGGACAGCACCAGCACGCCCGCGCCCGTCCCCGCGGCCGGCTCCATCAGCACCGCCTCCCAGGGGGCCGTCAGCTCGTGCTCGACAACGGTCACGGTGTCTCCTCTCGCAGCGGGCAACCCACAGCACCAGAGGCTATCCGCGCCCCCGCCGGCCCCATCCGGCAGACCCGCACCGCCGCCCCTGCCACGCCCGGCCCGCACCGTCACGAGCTACTGCCCCTGCCGCGCCCGGCCGACGGACCGTCACGGACCGCCCGCACCCGACCGGTCGGTGACCGGTGCCCCTCCGGCCTCCCCGGCCGGGACCATCGGCCCCGGGCCGGCCGGGCCGCGCGGACCGGGCCGGCCTGGCCCGCCTGGTCGCCCTGTGGGCGCCGGCGGCTCGTTCCCCGCACTCGCTGCTGCACCTCCCGCTGTGCGGGCAGCGGCTCCCGTCCGGCCCGTCGCCGACCCCGATGTTCGACGGCGAGCCGGTCACGCTCGACCTGGTGCCGGCCCACCCTTCGCTGCGGCCGACCTCTTCGCCGGGTCGCCGCTTCAACGGGCTGCGGGAGGTGGCGAAGTGCTGGGGCGGGGCGTCGAGTTCGGCGCCCAGGTGGCCGACCAGCGGGGAGACGAGCCGGTGGTGGTGGTCGGCCCGGTCGAAGCGCTGGTGGTCGCGGAAGTCGTGGTGGTGGCGGCGACCGGCGACTACAGCCAGTTGCGCTTCTTGAAGATCAGGTAGAGGCTGACGCAGACCACGCCCATCAGGCCGATGGCGAAGGGGTAGCCGAAGACCCAGTGGAGTTCCGGCATATCTTCGAAGTTCATGCCGTAGACGGTGCCGATGAGGGTGGGGGCGAACAGGATGGCGGCCCAGGAGGAGATCTTCTTGATCTCGTCGTTCTGGGCGTGGCCGGCTTCGGCGAGCTGCTTCATCTCCTCGTTCTGGCGCTGCGAGACCAGGGTGGCGTTGACGGTGAGGATGTTCTGCAGCATCTGGCGGAAGCCGTCGACGCGTTCGGCGGCGTAGGTGGCGTGGTCGGCGACGTCGCGCAGGTAGCGCTGGAGCTCCTCGTCGGTGCCGTACTTCTGGAAGCCGGCTTCGAGGGCGCGGAGGATCTCCAGCAGCGGGCCGGTGGCCCGCTGGAACTCGATGACCTCGCGGGACAGTTCGTAGATGCGGCGGGAGACCTTGGGGTCGCCGCCGAAGACCTCGGTCTCGATCTCGTCGATGTCGTGCTGTAGACCGGCGATGACGGGGGCGTAGCCGTCGACGACGGCGTCGAGGACGGCGTACAGGACGGCTTCGGGGCCGAGGGCGAGCAGTTCGGGGTCGGCTTCGAGACGGCCGCGGACCATCGAGAGGTCCGGGGACTGGGAGTGGCGGACCGTCAGGACGAAGTCGGGGCCGACGAAGAGGTGGATCTCGCCGAAGTCGACCTCCTCGACGTCGTCGAGGTAGCGGGCGGCGCGCAGCACGACGAAGAGGGTGTCCCCGTAGCGCTCCAGCTTGGGGCGCTGGTGGGCGACGATGGCGTCCTCCAGCGCGAGTTCGTGGAGGTCGAACTTCTCTGCGGCTTCGACGAGTTGGGCCTCGGCGGGCCGGTAGAGGCCGATCCAGGCCATGGTGCCGGTCTTGCCGGGGAGGTCGCGGTAGATCTCGGCGAGACTGGTGGGGGTGTCTATCCGGTGGCCGTCGCGGTAGACGGCGGCGTCGACGACGGAGCGTTCCAGCGAGACGGGGGTGAGGTCGGCCGGGTTCTGCTCGGAGCGCGGGTCCATCGAGTGCTCGGGCGCGGTGGTGCGGTCGGCGGGCCGCGCGGCGGCGCGGGTGAACGGTCGCTTGCTCGCGCGCACAGCGCGCACACGCCAGTCGGACATGGCGGTACCTCCACGGGTCTGGGCAGCCGGTGGGAGGGCTGCGGCCCCGGAGGGCCGTCCGCGCACGGGGGCCGCCCGGCGGAACGCGGAGGTTCAGCGGGCGGCGCGCGGGCGGGGGTTCCGGGGGCCAGGAGTGGGCGAGAACTTCCCGGAGCGGGGCCGACTTCGGCCCGGACTACTGCACTCCACTGCTCTCACCTCCTGACGTTCCGGACGCGCTCGGGCGTCTGTGACCGCCGCCAAGTCTAGCCCGGCGGGCCGACCGCCCTGCTCAGACCCCTGCGCGAACCGCCCCGGGCGCGCCCGCACCGCACCCCCGCACGCCCGCCTGCCCTCGCGGACGATCTCGTCGGAGATCCAGATCGTGCCGTCACCCCGGTGCACGAACACCCCGGCGGTGGACCGGTTCAGAGCCGGCGGGGCCATCGGAATCGGCGAGGTCGGCGACCAGCCGGGCCGCGGCAGCGGCGTTCAGGCGCAGCATTCCGCCGGGCATGACGTGCTCCTCGGTCACCACCCGCCGGACGACCCCCACCAGCCTCCGCACGCCCCCTGCTCTCGGAGCTCCGGCAGCACGGGGCTGCCCCGGAGGTGCTGTGGCGCCGACCGGCCCGGGTGGGTCACACTCGCCAGGTGAGCGAGACCATGGACGAACTGCGCATCCTGACCGGCCTGCTGACGGCCGATTCGGCGGCGGACCGGGCCGCCGCGTGCGCCCGACTGGGCATGCTCGCCCAGACCTCCGAGGACGAGGTGCGGGCGCTGATCGCGCCGCCGCTGCTGGAACGGGCCGAGGTGGAGGACGACGACGAGGTGACGGCCGAGTTGGCGTGGGCGCTGTCCTGCACCCGCGACCCGCGCGGGCTGCCCGTGCTGCTCGGCCTGGTCGGCCATCCCGATGCCGACGTCCGGCAGGCGGTCACCGAGTCGTTCGCCCAGTCGGACACCGAGACCGCGGACGCGCCGGAGGTGCGGGCCCTGCTGACGCTGGCCCGGGACGCGGAGCCGAGGGTGCGCAGGTGGGCGGTGTTCGCGCTCGGCTCCCAGCTCCCGGCGTACAGCCCGGAGATCCGGGCGGTCCTGCACGAGTGCCTGGGCGACGAGGACCCGGAGGTCGCCGAGGAGGCGGTCCTCGGCCTGGCCCACCGCCACGACTCCGCCGTGCTGCCGCAGTTGAACGACCTGCTGATCGAGGCCGCCGAGGCCGCCGCGCACGGGCGGACCCGGCCGGACTCCTTGACGCTGGAAGCCGCCGCCGTCCTGGGCCACCCCGAACTGCTGCCTGCCCTGGCCGAGTTCGATCCCGCCGACCCGGGCGTCGCCGAGGCCGTGGCGGCCTGCGACCCGGCCCGGCGCGAGCAACTCGCCGCGGACGCCTGGCAGCTGGTCGAAGCCCTCCACCAGCGCCGCCCCGACCTGGACGCCACGCTCTGCTCCGAGCGGTTCACGCCCGACGTCCACCTCCGGCTGCCCGGCGCCCCCGACCAGCCGGTGTACTCCGTGGTCCACCTGATGCGCCGCGCCGCCGCCGACCCCGCCGCGGCGGTGGACCTGGTGGACGCCGACCTGCCGGCCGCCCGCAGCTGACGGACCGTCGAGCAAGGTACCGCCAGCACCAGTTCAGCGCCGGCCGGCCAGGCGGGTGGCGAGGAACACCCCGACCAGGACCAGCGCGGTGTTCGCCGCGACCGCGAGTCCCACCCCGCCGAGGACGCCGTGCGCGGGGGCGGCCGCGGCGACGACCGCGCTCATCACCGGGGTGCCGACGGTGATGCCGATCTGCTGGGTCATGGTGGCGAGCCCGGCGGCGGTGCCCTGTTCGCGGTCGGGAAGGCCGGAGGTGGCGGTCACCAGGAAGCCGACGATCACCAGCATGTTGCCGACGCCGCCGGCGAAGGTCGCCGGCAGCAGCAGCCAGAGCCAGCCGCCGCCGGGGCCGAGGGCCAGCAGCACGCCGGTCGCGGCCGCCTGCAGCAGCCCGCCGGCCAGCAGGGCGCCGCGGACACCGAGGCGGGCGATGACGCGGGCGGCGAGCGTCCCGCCGAGGACGGTGCCCAGGCCCAGCACGCCGAAGGAGAGTCCGGCGGCCAGCGCCGAGAAGTGCAGCACCTCCTGCAGGTAGAGGGTCAGCAGGAACACCAGCGAGGTCTCGGTGAGGAAGGCCAGCAGTCCGATCACGTTGCCGATCCGGACGGTGCGGCGGCGCAGCACGGCCGGCGGGACCAGCGGGGCGGCGGCCCGGCGTTCGACGGCGAGGAATCCGCCGAGCAGCCCGACCCCGAGCAGGGTGGCGGTCAGCGCGGCGGGGTGGCTCCAGCCGAGTCGGCCGGCCTCGGTGAGGCCGAGGACCAGGGCCAGCAGGCCGCCGGTGACGGTGAGCGCGCCGGGCAGGTCGAGGCGGACCCGGGCGGTGGCGTCGGGGCGGCTCTCGGCGAGCACCCTCGGGGCGATCAGCAGGACGGCGAGCGCGACGGGCACGTTGACCAGGAACGCCCAGCGCCAGGAGAGCAGGTCGGTGAGGACGCCGCCGAGGATCGCGCCGGCCGTGAAGCCGGCCGACATCAACGCGCCGTTCAGGCCCAACGCCTTTTCGCGCAGCGGCCCTTCGGGGAACGCGGTGGTGAGCAGGGCGAGCCCGGCGGGGGTGACGGCGGCGGTGGCCAGGCCCTGGGCGACGCGGGCGGCGATCAGGACCGCCGGGTCGGTGGCGAGTCCGCCGGCCAGCGAGGCGGCGGCGAGCAGCGCGAGGCCCTGCAGGAACAGCCGGCGGCGGCCGTACAGGTCGGCGACCCGTCCGAAGAGCAGGGTGAACCCGGCCGCGGGGAGGGCGAAGGCGGTGGCGATCCACTGGAGCCGGTCCAGCGGCAGGCCGAGGCCGGTGCCGATCGCGGGGAGGGCGACGTTCAGGATGGAGAAGTCCACGGCGAGCATGAACTGGGCGACCAGCAGCACGGCGAGGACGACGGTCTGCCGTCCGGTGATCCGCGGCGCGGCGCGCCCGGTCCGTTCGGTCTGCGCAACTGTCGACATGTCAATCAGCCTTCTTTCCGGATGGGACGATCCGTTCGGGAAGAAGCCTGCGGAACCCGGCGGCGGCTACCCAGCCCCCTGTTCGAAGCACCTTCCGGGAGGGTGGCACTGGCAGGGTCAGGCTCGGGCGGCGACGCGGCGGCCCGGCCGGGGGCACACTGGTGCGCATGGAGACTTCCACCGCGCTCGGCGAGTTCCTGCGCACCCGGCGGGCCCGACTCCGGCCCCAGGACGTCGGGTTGACCATCGCGACCGGCCGCCGGCGGGTGCCGGGCCTGCGCCGCGAGGAGCTGGCGCTGCTCGCCGGCGTCAGCGTCACCTACTACACCCGGCTGGAGCAGGGGCAGAGCGTCAACGCCTCGGACGGCGTGCTGGACGCGGTGGCCCGGGCGCTGCGCCTGGACCGCGACGAGCACGCCCACCTGCGCGACCTGGCCCGCCCCCACAGGGCCGGCCGGCCGGCCGCGGCGCCCCGGCCCGAGCAGGCGCGGCCCGCCACCCGCCACCTGCTCGCCGCGATGGACCGGGTGCCGGCCGTCGTCCTCGACCGCGCCAACGACGTGCTCGCCTGGAACCCGCTCGGCCATGCCCTGCTGGCCGGCCACCTCGACCCGGCCGCGCCGGACCGTCCCGCCGACCGCCCGAACCTGACCCGGCTGCTGTTCCTCGACCCGCACACCCGCGAGCTCTACACCCGCTGGCAGGACGAGGCGGACGTCGCGCTGGCTGCGCTCCGGCTCACCGTGGGCCGCCACCCGGGCGACCGCCGGCTCGCCGCGCTGGTCGGCGAACTCGCGATCCACAGCGAGGAGTTCGCCGAGCTCTGGGCCAGGCATCCGGTCCGCGAGTGCACGGTGGGCAGCAAGGACTTCCACCATCCGCTGGTCGGCGAACTCGCCCTCTCCTTCGAGAGCCTGCTCACCTCCGACGGCACCGACCACCGCCTGCTGCTGTACACCGCCGCCCCCGGCACCCCGTCCGCCGCCGCGCTGGACCTGCTGGCCACCACGCTCGCCTGACGCCCGCCCGGTCGGCGGGCGCCGGTCTCAGAGTGCGGCGGTGACGGCGGCCTCCGCGTGGATGCGGGTGGTCGGGAACACCGGGACGGGGCTGTCCGCCGCACCGATCAGCAGCTCGATCTCGGTGCAGCCGAGGATCACGCCCTCCGCGCCCGCCGCCACCAGGTCCGCGATCACCTCGCGGTAGCCGGCCCGGGACTCCTCCCGGACCACGCCGACGCACAGCTCCTGGTAGATCACCCGGTGCACCAGTTCCCGGCCCCGCGCATCGGGGACGATCACCTCCAGCCCGTGCGAGGCGAGCCGCTCCCGGTAGAAGTCCTGCTCCATGGTGAACGCGGTGCCCAGCAGCCCGACCCGCCGCACCCCGGCCGCGAGGACCGCCTCCGCCGTCGCGTCGCCGAGGTGCAGCAGCGGGATGTCGACCGCCCCGGCGACCTGCTCGGCCACCTTGTGCATGGTGTTGGTGCAGATCAGCAGCAACTCTGCTCCGGCGGCCCGGACGTCGCGGGCCGCACCGGCCAGCAGCTCGCCCGCCGCCGCCCACTCCCCCGCCGCCTGCAGCCGTTCGACCTCCGCGAAGTCGACCGAGTACAGCACGCACTTCGCCGAGTGCAGCCCACCGAGGCGTTCCCGGACGAGTTCGTTGAGCAGCCGGTAGTACGCCGCGGTCGATTCCCAGCTCATGCCGCCGAGCAGGCCGATGGTCTTCATCGCGCCACTCTCCCACGCACCCCCACCCGGCGGTCGACGAGCCACCGCGTCGACGAGCCGTCAGATCAGCGGGTGCGCGTCCACGTCCGCCGGCCGGACGCCCGGGCACTTCGTCGGGATGCCCGCCCGGAACCGGTCGGCCCAGCCGGCGTCCAGGCCGCGGAGCAGGTCGACCCGCTTGGCCGGCCGGCCGATCCGGGTGTCGCGGTCCGCGGGGAAGCGCGAGCGCTGCGCCCGCTCCCAGCGCAGGGCGAGCCCGAGAGTGATCATGATGGCTGCTGTCGCTATCGATCACCTAGTGATGAATCCGCAGGTCAGAGCGTTTCGCCGTGATCCACAGTCCCGTGCGGACCGGCACGTGGTGCGCGGTCCGCTCACGCATCGCTCACGCAACTCCGCCCACCCGACCAGCCCGTCCTCCCCATACAGCCTCAAGGCTCTGCCGGAGAACCTGTTCGCCCACCTGTCGGTCAATGGGCCAGGTTTGCCGAGCCACTCGCCACTTGGCACAGCCGACGGGGGACTACAGCGGCGTCGCCCAGGAAGCGTCTCAGATGACTACCGCGTGACCGGAACGTCACAGGGCGTCGATACCATCAGCATCACGCCCCGCACACTGAATCCACGCGCACTCGGAGGTTCAGCTTCATGGTCGCCAGCGACGCAGGCCACGCAATCGACCGGTTGCGCAAGCACCTGACCGGCGCCACCCGCCTGGACTCGCTGTCGGAGTCGTTCTCCCTCTTCGTATTCGAGGCTCTTCAGGACGAGCTGACCAACGTCGACCTCCGCCTGCTCCTACATGACCACAGTCTCGAGGAGTTCCCCCTCAACGGGCTTGAGGAGGAGAACCTCAAGCGTGCGCGACTCGACCAGCACCGCATCGCGCGCGCGTTCGCGGCATGGGCCGAAGGGCGCCTCCGGGCACGAACGCTCACGCGGCGGACTCGAGGCACGTGGACGAGCGTCGCCGGGCCATTTCCCTACGCGGTCGTTGGAGCGGGTCTCGAAGCCGAGAGCCTCGGCCTGGTCGCATCCCGGGACTTGCACTTCCCCCAGGAGTCGACGGATGCGGACAAGGTGACTCAGACCGTCGTCGACTTCGACCGAATGTGGCACGACGACGCGACCACACATGCCGTTCAGGAGGAGTTCCTCGATGCCGCCCGAGCTCTCTACGAGGAAAGGGCCCCTGAGTCGGTCTACCTGCGCGTCCTGACCTCCCTGTTCAAGGACTTCGTCGAGGAGTCCGGCGATGAGACTGCCGAGCGCGGCAGAACCGGCTTCTACGACTCTGCAGTGTGGAACAAGCTCTACAAGTTCCAGCGGGACGGCGTCCTCGGTGCGATCGAGAAGCTCGAGCGCCACAACGGTTGCATAATCGCCGACAGCGTAGGCCTAGGGAAGACCTTCGAAGCCCTCGCAGTTATCAAATATTACGAGCTGCGCAATGACCGCGTCCTCGTCCTCGCGCCCAAACGGCTGCGGGAGAACTGGACCGTCTACCGCAGCAACGACAACCGCAACCCTCTGGCCGAGGACCGCTTCCACTACGACGTCCTCAACCACACCGACCTCAGCCGCAGCAGCGGGCTCTCCGGAGGCATCGATCTAGCCAACATCAATTGGGGCAACTACGACCTCGTCGTGATCGACGAATCCCACAACTTTCGCAACAATCCCCAGGTCACGGGTCGGATAACTCGGTACGAACGCCTCATGAGCGAGGTCTTCAAGCGCGGTGTCAAGACCAAGGTCCTCATGCTTAGCGCCACGCCCGTCAACACACGCCTCGCCGATCTCAAGAACCAGGTCCTGTTCGCCACCGAAGGCGACGACCAGGCACTGGCCACCGACGGGATCAAAAGCATCGAAGCCACGCTGACCAAGGCACAGAGACTCTTCAACAATTGGCAACGCATGCCCCCGGCCACCCGGAGCACAAAGTCGCTGGTCGGCACACTCGGTATGGACTACATCCGCCTGCTGGACCTGGTGACGATCGCTAGATCGCGCAAGCACATCCAGAAGTACTACGGAACCAAGGACGTGGGGAAGTTCCCCGACCGCCTGGCCCCGATCAACCTGACGCCTCCGATCGATGCGGCCGGCACGATGATCCCGCTTGAAAAAATCAACCGGTCGATCCTGCGTCTGAATCTGGCAGCCTACAAACCCACTTCCTATGTCAGCGCGAAGCACGAGGACAGATACGCCACGCTCTACGACCAGAAGGTACGCACAGGTGGCCAGCGAGTCTGGAGGCAGACTGACCGCGAGAACAACGTGGTTCATCTGCTACGGGTGGGGCTGCTCAAGCGCCTTGAGTCCTCGGTCAACTCACTGGGCAAGACCCTCGAAAAGATCCTCGCCACCATTGACCGCGCAATCGCCAGTATCGATGCCTACCAAGCCTCCGGCGGCGCGGGCACGTCGATCGACAGCTTCTCCGATCTGGAGAACCTCGATCTGGACGACCCCCAGTTCGAAGACACCGTAGGCGGCAGCGTCAAGGTCTTCCTCGCCGACATAGACCGCATCAGGTGGAGGCAGGAACTCCAACAGGACCGAGACACCGTGTCCGTGCTCCTGGCCGAGGTGAAGGCGGTCGACGCCGGTCGTGACGCCAAACTAGTCCAGCTCAAGCACTTCCTGCGCAGCAAGGTCGAGCACCCCACCAACGACGGCAACCGCAAGGCCCTGGTATTCACAGCGTTCAGCGACACCGCCGAATACCTCTACGAGCATGTGGCCCGCTGGGCTAACGACAAGCTTGGTGTGCACGTGGCCCTGATCACTGGGCAGACCACTCGGACTACCCTCCCGATGAGTCGCACCCAGATGATCGATGTGCTCACAGCGTTCTCCCCGCGGTCCAAGGGCGGCGACCTTGCTTCGCCGCAGATCGATCTCGTGATCGCCACCGACACGATTTCCGAAGGCCAGAACCTCCAGGACTGCGACACGGTGATCAACTACGACATCCACTGGAACCCCGTACGCATCGTCCAACGCTTCGGGCGCGTGGACCGCCTGGGCACTATCAACACCAGCGTTCAACTCGTCAACTTCTGGCCGAACATGGACTTGGATGCCTACATCAACCTCGAGACTCGGGTGTCCAGCCGAATGACGCTCCTGGATGTGTCCGCGACAGGTGAGGAGAACGTTCTGGATGTCGCTTCCGGAGGCATGAACGACCTCGACTACCGGCGCAGGCAGTTGCAACAGATGCAGAAGGCTGCCCCGACGATGGAAGACCTTGCCGGTAGCCTGAGTATCACTGACCTGACACTCTCCGACTTCCGCATGGACGCCGCCGCACGTCCGCGTAAGGCGATACATGAGATCACCGGATGGCCACTGGCCCTGTTCGGCGTCACCCGATTCGACAGCAGCCTGGCCAGCGAGGGAGTCGGCCCTGGAGCCATTTTCCTCCTGCGCGTGCGGGACAACGCCTTCGCGTTCTCCAAGGCATATCCCCTTGCCCCGTACGTGCTCGCATACGTGACCGACGACGGTACGATGGCACACCCGGTCGAGGAACCGAAGCTGGCTCTCGACGTCCTGCGGCACCATTGCCTGGGCGGCACCGAGCCTGACAGCGCTGCCCTGGCGGACTTCGACATGGCAACCAGATCTGGCGCATCGATGAAGCACTACCGTGGCCTCCTTGATGCGGCAGTCCGCACCGCTTCCGGAAAGGCCGAGGAGAGCATGGTGGCCTCGCTGTTCTCCGCGGGCCCGTCGCAGCTCGGCACCGACGCCGGCGTGCCCGGTCTGGAGTCCGTGGACGTGGTCGCATGGGTGGCGATCATCCCGTGAGCGACATGGCCCGCGCGCATGATGGCGTCTGGCTGCTCAGCCTGCCCGAGGCAGCGCGTCAGCAACACCGCATCACCAAGAAGATGCTCGCCGCGCAATTCGAGGACCAGGCCCCTGCGGATGCACGGCTCATCACCAAGGCCGTGGCCTCGGCCCGGCTGGTCGGGATCCTGCGTCCGGAGACCATCCAGGTGCCCAAGTATCAGGAGGCCGATCGTGTTGTTGTCGACATCCCGGTCCTGGAAGTCGTCGTGGCAGAGAAGACCACAGCAGCCGACCGGCACCGGGTGGCCGAGCTCATCCACCGCAGCATGGCCAAACCCGTAGTGGTCCTTGTCCACGTCTCCGACGGCACCACGGCGCTCTCCCTGGCGCTCAGCCATGTCAGCCGCACTGATCCCACCCGGTCAACCTCTGTGATCGACGCGCACGTGGTGGTACCGGCCGGGCAGATCGCAGGTGGCGCGCTGCACCTGGACCGGCTCGATCGCACAGACATGTGGGCGTTGTACCGCGACCTCGTGCGTACTGCTGCAGCCGACGGGCGCCCCGCCAACACAGCCCTGCAGGCGACCGACGCCATCGGACTCCGGCGGCAGCTGACCGACCTCGAAGCCGAGCTCACCACCGTCGTGCGGGATGCCAAGCAGGCGAAAAACCAGCAACGCCGCATCGAGCTCAACGAACACGCACGGGCCTTACGTGCACAGATCGCACAGGCCAGAGGCGCTCTCTTCAGTGCCGAGCCAGCCACCGAATAACCTGATAGCGCCCAACCTCCTTCCTTTCTCCTGCAGACGAAAGATATCCCTGTGACCTTGGACTTCGAACCGGTCAGCGGCCTGGCCGGCCCCGGCGAGAGCAAGTCGAACCTCGACGTTCTGGCCCGGCTCTTCCCCGATGCCGTCGTCGACGGCACCGTCGACATCGATGCCCTCCGCGACCTGCTGGGCAACGACGCCGCTCCCAGCACCGCCGAGGCTTTCGGTCTGCGCTGGCCGGGAATGGCCGAGGCTCGCCGTCTGTCCACGCTCCCCGCGACAGGCACGCTTCTGCCCAAGCCCGAGGAGTCCGTGAACTGGGACACCACTCGAAACATCGTGGTCGAGGGGGACAACCTCGAAGTCCTGCGTCTGCTGCGCCGCGGATACACCAACAAGGTCGACGTGATCTACATCGACCCGCCCTACAACACCGGCAACGACGAGTTCGTCTATGACGACAAGCGCACCACGTCCCAGGCCGAACACGAGACGGCGGCCGGTCAGCGGGACGACGAGGGAGTTCTCCAGACCGGTGGGGGCTCCGACCGTGCTCAGGACCGCAGGGCTGCTGCTTCCAAGCACACCGTCTGGCTGTCCATGATGTACCCGCGCCTGCTTGTCGCTCACCATCTGCTCAAGGAAACGGGCGTCATCATCGTCGCCATCGACGACACCGAGCACGCGCGTCTCAAGCTCATGATGGATCGGGTCTTCGGCGCGGAGAACTTCATCGCCAACGTGACGTGGCAGGGAGGGCGCAAGAACGACGCCCACTTCCTGTCGCCGTCCACCGACTATATGTTGATCTACGTCAAGGACATCGGCGCTCTGGCCGATGTGCGGTGGCGAGAGCCGAAACCGGGCGTCGACACGATCCTGGCCGCCGGCCACAAGGCTTGGGTCGCCTCAGGTGAGGACGAGGTCGCCGCGACGAAGTTGCTGAAGGAGTGGTGGGCCGGCCTTGCCCCGGACGACCCTCGACGGGCCTCCGAGCACTACAACCAGGTCGACGGAAACAGCGGCCGTCCTGGGGTCGTGTACTTCAGCAGCGATCTGCGCAGCCCGAACCCTCGGCCCAACCTGTGTTATGAGGTTCTCCACCCGGAAACGGGCAAACCAGCAAATATGCACCCCAATGGGTGGGTCTACGAGCAGTCGCGAATGGTGCAGCTTCTCGCTGAAGGGCGAATCAGGTTCGGCGTCGATGAGACGACACGTCCCACCGTGAAGCGCTACCTCGACGAGACGAGTACGCAGACCGCGCTCCCGGTTTTCTACATGGACCGACGCGCAGCATCGAAGCGACTGGATGCCCTCCTGGGGAAGGAAGTTTTCACGTTCCCCAAGGACGAGACTGTCGTCGCCCGATGGATCAATCTCGTCACGCAGTCGAACCCTGACGCCCTCGTCCTCGACTTCTTCGCGGGATCAGGCACGACCGGCCACGCTGTCATGGATCTCAACGCCGCCGACGGTGGAAACCGCCGCTACTTGCTGGTCCAGCTCGACGAGCCCACCGACAGGGACGGCTACGACACCATCGCGGACATTACCCGTGAGCGGCTGCGCCGTGCAGGGAACCAGATCGCCAGCAAGCAGACCCCTGGGGGTGCCGCCATCGACACCGGTTTCCGGTCGTACCGCCTTGACTCCAGCAACGTGCGACCCTGGGACGGAACGCCCGACCAGCTCGACCTGCTCGAAGCCGTGGACAACCTCGTCGCGGGGCGCACCACCGACGATCTGTTGGTCGAGACCATGCTACGCCTGGGGGTGGACCTGACCACGCGACTGGAGACGCGTGAGGTTGCAGGTAGTACCTTGTACAACCTGGCGGGCACGCTGTTTGCCTACTTCGGAACCGAAATTACGGTCGAGCGCGCGAACGAAGTCGCCAAGGCCCTGGTGGCCTGGCGCGACGAGGAACCGGGCGACGCCGACACCACGGTGGTTGTCCGTGACACCGGCTTCCTCGACTCTGCCGCCAAGCTCAACTTCGCTGCCGCTCTCGAGCAGGCTGGCTTTACCACGCTGCGGAGCATCTGAATGAAGTTTTCCTTCGACGCGGATCTCGATTACCAGCGTCAGGCGATCGACGCCGTCACGGGTCTGTTCAGGTGCCAGGAGGTCATGGCCTCAGAGTTCACCGTGCACGCCCACCCGGCCGCCCACGCCGGGCTCCAAGGGTTCTCTGATCACGGCTACGGCAACATGCTTCGCCTCGATCCGGAGACCATCCTGACCAACCTCCACGAGGTGCAGAACCGTAACGGCCTCGCTCCGGAACCGTCGCTGGACTCGATGAACTTCACCATCGAGATGGAGACCGGAACCGGCAAAACCTACGTCTACCTTCGCACGATCTACGAGCTCAACCAGCTTTACGGGTTCACCAAGTTCATGGTGGTCGTCCCGTCGGTGGCCATCAAAGAGGGCGTCGAGACATCCATCCGAATGCTGCGCGAGCACTTCGGAGCCCTGTACGGCAACCCTCCGATGAACTTCTTCCAGTTCGATGGCAGCAACCCCTCACGGGTGCGGTCCTTCGCCACCTCGCCGAGCATCGAGATCATGATCGTTACCGTTGCGGCGATCAACAAGAGAGCCAACAAGATCTACCAGCCGGCTGAGGACCTCGATTTCGAGGTGCCCGCCGACCTGATCCGGGACACAAGCCCGATCATCATCGTCGACGAACCACAGAGCGTGTACGGCGACGCTGGCGCTGGTAAGAAGAAGGGGGCGGGCCGCAGCGCACTGGAGGGCTTCAACGCCCTTGCCACTCTGCGCTATTCGGCCACCCACCACAAGGCCGACAAGGCCAATCTCGTCTACCGTCTGGATGCCATCGCCGCGTACGAGAACCAGCTGGTCAAACAGATCGAGGTCGACTCCCTGATCACCTCGGCCAGCGGTACGACCCCGTACGCCAAGCTGCTCGGAGTGACGCGCGGCAGGGGCGGAGCGATCACGGCACGCGTCGAGGTGGATGTCGAACAAGGCAATGAGATCAAGCGCAAGGCAGTCACCGTCGACACCACGGCACGCAGCAACCTCGCTGATGTGACCGGCCGTGACCTGTACAAGAACCTGACAGTGGTCGCCATCAACGCGGCTCCGGGGCAGGAGAGTATCGCCTTCGACACCGTCGCCCAGCCGCTGAAAGTTGGCGACAGCATCGGTGCTGAGGTCAGCATCGATGAACGCGCACGCCAGATGATCGCGCAGATCATCCGGCAGCATCTGCGCAAAGAGCAGGAGTTCGCAGTCCACGGACGCGACATCAAGGTGCTCAGCCTCTTCTTCGTCGACTCCGTGGCCAAGTACCGCGAGTACGGTCCGGAGGGCGAGGCGCTTCCAGGCACTTACGCCCGGATCTTCGAGGACGAGTACGTACGCATTGCCTCCGAGCCTGAGTTCAACACCCTGCTGGGTGGCTGCGCCGCCGAGGACGTCGCGAAGGAGGCACATCAGGGGTACTTCTCCGTCGACCGTCGCAAGGGCGGTGCCGAGGTGCTGGTCGACACCAAGGAGACCACCGACAAGGGACGCCAGCAGGCCGGCCTGGCCTACGAGCAGATCATGCGGGACAAGGTCGGGCTCACGACGCCGGGCACCCCCATTCGCTTCATCTTCAGCCACTCCGCGCTGCAGGAAGGCTGGGACAACCCCAACGTCTTCCAGATCTGCGTGCTCAGGAACATGGGCACCGACCGATGGAGGCGCCAGTCCATCGGCCGCGGCCTGCGCCTATGCGTTGACGGGTCCGGTAACCGCGTCCGCGGGTTCGACGTCAACCGCCTGACCGTGATCGCGAATGAGTCCTACGAAGAGTTCGCCGATCGTCTGCAGCGCGAGATGGCCGACGACCTGGACATCCAGTTCGGCCTGATCACCGTGGACGGCTTCGCGCGTCTGTCCTTCAAGGCCGAGGACGGGACCGTCACTCCCGTCGGCTCCGCTGCCGCGCAGACGCTGTACCAGGCATTGCTGTACGAGGGATACATCGACGCCAAGGGAAAGGTGCAGGAGAGTCTGCGCCAGGCCGTGCAGACCGGTGACGCCGACCTCATCAAGACGGTCAGCGGCTCCCTGGACTCCGAGGCCGCCACCAAGGCCGTGCTCGGACTCATTAAGCGCTTGGCCAAGCCTATCGATGTCAAGAAGGCGGGTGAACGCATCCCGGTGCCGCTCGTCCAGGAACGCCTGGATAGCCCTGAGTTCCAGGAACTGTGGAGCCGCATCCAGCATCGGACGGAGTACCGCATCGAGGTCGATGAAGCAGATCTGCGTGAGGCCATGGTCAAAGCACTGCGCAGCATGCTTCCGGTGCCCAAGCGCCGGGGCGAGTGGATCACACGTCGGGTGGAGCGCATCGACCAGAGCGGTCTGACCGCGCAAACGGCCGAAACGCGCCGTGCGGACGTCATCTACGCCGACAGTGAGGACCTGCCCGACATCCTGTCCGTCCTTGCGGACCGCACTCAGCTGACCCGTGCCACCCTCGCTCACGTCCTCACCGAGTCCGGCACGCTCGGCCAGTTCCGCGCCAATCCACAGGCGTACATCGATCAGGTCGCTCGCCAGCTCAACGTTACCAAGGCTGACTTCTTGGTCAAGGGGCTGCGCTACGAGCTGGTTGACGCATCCCGCCCCGACGCGGACCGGCGCTACGCGCTCAGCCTGCTTCGCGAAGCCGACGTTGCCGGGTATACCGGCCCTGGGGGAAACATCGTCTCCGACACAGAGGGCAACGCCGTCTCGTTCGAGCAGAAGTCCGTCTACCGGTACCTGGTCGTCGACTCGGCAACCGAGAGGGAATTCGCTCTTGCGCTGCTGCACCGCCCCGAGGTCAAGACCTTCGTGAAGCTTCCGTCCTCGTTCACGATCCCAACTCCGTTGGGACGGTACAACCCCGACTGGGCCCTGACCGTCGAGCGTGCCGACGGCAGCCGGTACATCGTCTTCGAGACCAAGGGCGTTAATGAGCTCGAACTGCTCCGCGCCACGGAGAAGGGCAAGGTAGCCTCCGCCCGCATCCACTTCGAAACAGTCAGACATGGAGTCGGGATCTATGACCTCGAGTACGAGGTCGTCAACGGTATCGAGGCAGCGACCGCCGTAATGGAACGAGATGCTCAGCTGTAACTCCGCCCAGTCCGTTATCGTGTTCGGCTTCACACAGGTGGGCCTTGGCCTCGTCCGTCGCCAGGAAGCCTTCCCCTTGGCCCGTTACCGGAAATAGCACTGGCCCTTGCTGCCGGCTGTGCCCCTCCTGGCCTGACGTCCAGGTGGGGCGCTCTCGGACAGCATTCAAGCCGCGAGTAACGTGCACGCTGGACTTGCTTGTCAGATCTCCGCAGCGGCGGCAGACACTGCCGTGCGGGTAGCCATCACGTTGGCCAGCGCCTGCCTGTTCGTGATCCAGTCCGTGTCACCGGCGGAGATCGAGCGCTGTGCAGCTTCGAGGAGAGCTCCGTCGACCGCGACGGGCTTGACCAGTTGTGCCCGCATATAGTGCTTGAAGAGCGGGGGCAGTTGGCCCGGGCCCGTCGTGGTCTTGCTCCTCAGGGAGAAGAGCGGGAGGAACCACTGCTCGAAGCCATCCGTGATCGCCGGGGTGGTCCGGTACGCCTCGTACAGCGGCTGGAGGCTGGCCGTGTGATCGTACGGGAGGTGACCGTGGAGGGCGTACTGGAGGCGGGTGCCATCGTGCTCACGGAAATGCTGGCCGTGGGCGGCGATGTGGTTGGCCGCGTTCTCGGTGATCGTCATGACGGCCGTGTCCGCTTCGCGCCGCCGGGCTGCGGCGAGGACGGTGGCGTGGATGCCGACGCGCGGGTCGAGGACGAGGCCGTTGAGGCCGAGGGGCGAGAGGTCGATGCCGTGGTCGCGGGTTCGGGAGAGGATCAGGCGCTCGGCTACATTGCCGGCGGTGTGCTGGAGGTGCTTGGGCTGCTGGCGGTGGCTGGCGTGGATGTCCGAGCGGTCGAGGACGGGGCGGCCCTTCGCGAGTTCGGCGACGAGGTGGAGGCCCGTGCAGTCTTCGGTTTCGGTGCTGCCACAGGCGTTGCAGCGGTGGCTGCCGGTGCCGGTCATGTGACCGTAGGACCGGCAAGTGGGGACGGTCTCGCGGCTGATGGTGAGGGTGCCGGCGCGGAGGTTGTTCTCGATCATCTCCAGCGCGAGGTTGGCGACCTCCGCGTCGGTGTCGGTCATGATGCCGCCCACCGGGAACTGTCCGGGCGGGTACTTGTCGGTTATCAGGTCGGCCTCGAACCGCTGGCGGGGGATCTTCGGGCCCTCGGCCTGGCGGTGGCGGAGGTCTCCGGCGAGGGTGACGGTGTTCCACAGGTGTGGTGCGGGCGGTAAGCCCAGGATGGCGTTGAGGGCGGCGGCGAGGCGGATGCCTACGGCCTTGCCGGGGCGGGTGTCGAAGGTGAAGGGGCCGTTCTGGACGGGCCCGTTGAGGAATAGGTGTCGCACGGGCTCCTCCTAGATCGGCGGGGTGGTGGTTCCCGTCCGGGTGAACCGGCCGTCTCGCAGTTCGTAGTGGAGGATCGCGGCGTTGGGCATCTTGCCCTTCCGCTCCTCGGCGAGGATCTCGGGCAAGGTGCAGGTTTCGAGCAGGGATCGAAGGGCCACTGCGGCGGTCTGGTGGGTGAAGGCGACGACGGTGCGGGATTGCTGGAGTTCGGCCTGGGCTAGGGCGGCGAACTCGGTGGCCCGCTTGAGTACGCCCTCGGCGAGCGACTCGCCGCCGCCCGGCGCGGTCCAGATCTGCTTGCGCAGGCGGCGGGCCTCGGCGAGCTCGGGGTAGCTGTCATAGAGCTCGCGCTTGGTCATGTAGGTGGCGTCGCCGTAGTGCTGCTCGTCCAGGAGCGCGGTCTGCTGAGGCCACCCGTCAGGGAGGTCGGGCAGGGCGATCGCGGCGGTGTCGATCGCCCTGCGGTAGGTCGAGGTGTAGACGTGCAGTTCGGGGCCGACGAGCTCCGGCAGGACGCCGGCCAGCCACTGGGCCTGCCGGAAGCCGCGAGGGGTCAGGCCGACGATGGTGCGGGAGATGGCGTGCGCGGCGTGTCCGCTGTAGGGACGGGGGTCCTGGTAGAAGCCGTTGTACTTGTCGGCGTTCTCGACGGACTCTGCGTGTCGGATGACGAGCAGGGGCAAGACGAGGCTCCTATCCGGCGAGGTTGGCGACGTAGGAGCCGCTGACGGTCCAGGGGGTGAGTTCGATGCCGAAGCCGCTGTGTTCGCCGTCCCGGGTGTGGACGAGCTTGCCAGCCAGGTGCACGGTGTCGCCGGACCTGAAGGCGCCGGTGTAGGCGCCGAGGTACGAGCGCATGTGGGTGATCCGGCGGGCGAAGGAGTCGGCCTCGTCGATGGTCGAGCTGAGGATGGTCTTGACCTTGATCTCGTAGACGGCCGGGGTGGTGAGGCCCTCGGCGTGGTCGGTGATCTTGGCGAGAAGGGAGATCTCGCCGATCTCCTTGGAGGAGATGCGGGCGAAGGTCTTGTCGCGGTCGGAGCGGATGGGTTCGCAGTTGATGTGCGCGCCAGCGTTGGCGGTGAGTCCCTGGAGCTTGCGGCGTTCCTGCTTGATGAGGGCGTCGAAGGAGCTGCCCTCCATGTACTTGGCCCGGCGGATGTACAGCCGGGTGAGGTCGTCTCCGTCGTACGGCCGGATCGGGTCGGTCTGCTGGAAGAGCTCCTGTGCGGCCTGGTATCCCTCCGGTCCGTAGCAGACGAGGTCGATGTCGGAGCGTTCGTTGTAGCAGCCGACGAGGAAGGAGCCGGTGACGCCGATCAGGCCCTGGGCGTCGTTCGCGGTGATCCACTCGGTGATCGCTAGGAGGTCCTTGCCGGCCGGGTTGTTGGCGACCGCGCCGGGGTCGTCGTGGATGGCGGCAAGGGCCTGGCGGCAGGAGTAGTGGACGGCCACGTCCTCGCGCGGGATGCCGGTGATGACGCAGCCGAGGGTGTCGGAGTAGACGTAGAACTCGGGTCGGCTGGCCAGGATGCCGAAGGACTTCGACACGACGCTGTTCTGCCGGTAGGTTCGGCCGAACAGCCGCCGGTCGCCCTTCTCGTCGGGGTGGTACTTGACGTAGCCGAGGTAGTGGCTGCCGGGGTGGCTGTCGCCGATGACCTTGAAGACGACTCCGTGGTGGTCCATCAGGTAGTCGCGGTCGCGGACGGTGGGGACCGGCCTACCGGTGTTCAGCGGTGAACCGTTCCAGAGTGGGGAAGGCGCCGGTGTCGATCGTGTTGCCCGACTCATACTGATCAAGTCCCATCGTGAAAAGGGTGCGCCGGTACTGCCACTTGATGTGCTTGTCGTGCCGCGTGGGGTCGGTGGGCCGCATGAGGGCGAGGAAAAAGAAGCACTTGACGAGCAGGAAGTCGCCCAGGTGCTCGCTCACCCGCTGCCCGATCAGGGATGCGGTGGTCTCGTCGAGGGCGGAGGTGTAGGCGGCGCGCTGTTCCGGGGTGATGCTGTAGCCCTTGCCGCCGCCCTTGAAGGCCACGATGTCGAGCGCGGGGTAGACGTCGTAGCCGAGCGGGACCGGTCCGTGGTGCTGCCAGTCGATGACGCCGGACTGGAGGACGTTGGGCAGGCCGTAGTCCAGGTGCCCGTGCACCATCGGGAGCCGGGCCAGCCGGTCGAGGGCGTGCTTGACCGCCTTGTGGACGCGCGGGATGTCGAAGTCCGGGTTCTCCTCGAAGACCTCAGCCGCGAAGGCCGCCTTCTCGAACCACGGCGTGGCGGGGAGAGGGTGCCTCGCCTGGGCCTGCAGGAGCTTCGAGGCGACAGCGGCCGCCGTACTGATGACCTGGTAGCTGACCTGGCCGTCCCGCCCAGCATCGGCCAGCGCCTCCTCGTGCAGCGAGGTGTCTCCGATGGCGCGCTCGACGACGAAGTAGCGCCCGTCCTCCGAGCCGCTGTCGACGATCTGCGGCACCGGGTAGCCGAGGCCGGCGGCCAGCTGCTGGAACTCGGTCTCCGCCCGCAGATCCTCACCACCGGTCCGCTTGTAGAGCAGGCCATCGGCCGACCTCCACACCGCGCCTTGGGTGGCGGTTCTGTCCTTCACAAACTCCCAGTCGCTCATCCATCCATCCTTCCGTAGAGCCGAGTTGGCGTGGAGCTGATACGGCTGTGTCGGTCAGCCACCTGGGGTTGGGCCGACCACCCCCGGGGGAAAAGGCGACCGGCCCCGTCACCGCCCGGCCGGTGTGCCTGCATCGGTACGGGCGGAGTCGGTGGGCACGTGGCGAGCGGTGCTGCGAGAACCACCTGTACGCGCGGGCGCTTGGCCAGGCGGGCGCGTGGGGACGGGGCCTGGGACGGTCGGTGCGGACGAGGCTGGCGATGAGTGCCGCTCTGCGGGCCGAGCAAGGGTGCTCGGGTACCGCGACAGCGGGCACCGCCAGTTCGGCCCAGACCTTCTTGCCATGGGTCGTCGGCTCCGCGCCCCAGGTCTCCGACAGGCCCTCGATGAGCAACATGCCTCGACCGGTGGTCAGTTCGTCGTTGCCGAAGTTGGCGGCCCCGGTGGGCATCCGGCGCGACGGGTCGTAAACCTCGATCACCACCCGGTCGCCGTCCGGGGAGAGGTAGATGCCGACCAGCAGTCTTCCTGGCGCGTGAATGACCGCGTTGGCGAGCAGCTCGTCGGCGACCAGCGCGATATCGCCCAACGAAGTCGGGTCGATCCCCCACGAGCGGGCGACTCGGACGACCGCGTCCCGGGCTGGCGGGACGTGGTCGCGCTTGGTGCCGATGAACGAGATACGTCGGGCGTGAGTGGAGGCGATCACTGGTCACCATCGCAGGCTTGGACCGCTTCGACAACGCTGTTGCACGGCCAGGGGCCGCACCCGTCGCTGCACCGACCGTCCTCGAACTGGTGGCGGTCGAGGACCTCTCGGGCGTAGGTGCTGGCGGTGGCGAGGCGCTCGCGACGCTCAGCGGCGCGATCTGAGGCGCTCACGGTTGTGTTCGACGCCCGGCCGTCCTCCAAAACGAGAGGAACGGCCACCGCGTCCGCGTCCCGCTGGTGCGTGGTGCCGCCTCTCTGTGCGTCCGAGCGGAGTGTCATCGGCGCTTCTCCTTAGCCACTGGGTAGAGCCGTGCATGCGAGAGACCGCAGATGGGCCTCGGTCATGCGGGAGGCGGGGAACCGCAAGCTGCGAGGGTGGTCGAGCTGCTGACGACCAGACAACTCCATCTCGATGCACCACGGTTAGGGCATGGGCTCCGCGTGCATGATCCATGCAGATCGTGCATGACGGGTTGTCCTGGTGCGGCTACGCTCGGCTCGCCAGGGCAGGATCAGCATTGGCAGGAGAAGCCATGTCGCGGACGGCCAAAGGACACTCCGCTGCGGGTGGGATCGGAGAGGTGATCCGCCGCGCACGAGTGTTGAGCGGCCGGTCTCAGGCGGACGTGGCCACCGAACTGGGCTACCACCAGTCGAAGATCAGCCCGTTGGAGAGCGGCAAGGGGACGCAGGACATCGACGTCCTGCGCGCTGTCGCAGCTGTGCTCGACATCCCGCTGGGAAGCCTCGGCCTGTCCTCCCATACCAGTGCGGACGGCAGGACGGACGACATGCACCGTCGCAACTTTCTGGCCGCGAGCGTCGCCGCGCTCGCGACCCCGACACCCCGTCCCCGCGTGGGGATAGAGCTGGTCCAGGCGCTGCTGCCTGGCCCTGTTCCGACCGAGCACGCGCCACAACCCCGGGCCGCACTCGCTGCCCGGCTCTCCCAGGCCCGGAGGCTCTTCTACACCTGCCGGTACGCCGAACTTGAAGGCGCGCTGCCATCGCTGATCGCCGACCTTCGCCAGGCTCAGGACGCCGTCCATAGCGGCGACCAGGTCCTGTCCGGCCTCCTCGCGACGACCTACCAGACCGCGGTGAGCCTGCTACTCAAGCTCGGCGACCACGGCAACGCCTGGCTGGCGGTCGGCCGTGCCATGGCCGAGGCCGAACGGAGCGCCGACCCCGTCGTGATGGCCTCCAGCGTCCGAGTCCAAGCGCACGTCCTCGCGCGCGACCGGCACACCGCGCCCGCCGTCACCCTCATCCGGCACACCGCCGACCAGCTCTCCGGCAGCTACGACCGGCGCCCACCCCAGTACCTCG
Organism: Streptomyces sp. TLI_171; assembly: GCF_003610255.1. GTDB lineage: Bacteria > Actinomycetota > Actinomycetes > Streptomycetales > Streptomycetaceae > Kitasatospora. The sequence goes on from NZ_RAPS01000001.1 coordinate 903,461, forward strand.
CTGCGCTGGGGATCATGCTCCTTCGCGGGGTGACGGCCGCAAGCGCCGGCGGCGACCGCGCCACGACCGCCGAGTTCCTCTCCGAGGCTCAGGAGGTCGCGCGCTACGTCGACCTCGACAGCCCCGAAGCGTGGGCGAACTTCAGTCCGACCAACGTCGCGCTCCACTCTGTGAGCGCCTCGGTCGTCCTGGGCGACGCCGGAGCGGCGCTGGAAGCCGCCCAGCCCCTGATGCGCAGGCGCATCCCGGTCCCCGAGCGCCGGGCGGCACTGTGGGTGGAGACTGCACGGGCCTACAGCCAGCAGGGCAGACTGGCCGAGGGATACAAAGCGCTCAGGATCGCGGAGAGCTGTGCCTCGGAGGACATCCGCCGACGGCCCAGCGTGCTCGAGCTGGCCGGTGACATGGCCGCTCGCGACCGGCGTGGCGCCGTCCCGGAGCTTCGCCGTTTCTGCCAGGAGTTGGGAGTCCAGGTTTGACCGAGTACCGAGAGCCGTTCCTCTACGTCGTCGTCTGCGCGTCGGGCATCGCCGACGGAGTGGGCGAACTGATCACCGCAGCCCATGCCGAGGGCTGGGGAGTCGGCGTGATCGCGACCCCGAGCGGGCTCGGCTTCATAGACCAGGAGGCCGTCGAAGCCCAGACCGGCTACCCGATCCGCTCAGCCTGGCGCACGCCGAGCATCCCCCAGCCGTTGCCCCCGGCCGACGCCATCGCGGTTGCCCCGGCCACCTTCAACACCATCAACAAGTGGGCCGCTGGCATCTCCGACACCCTCGCGCTCGGCATCCTCTGCGAGGCGTACGGCCTCGGCATCCCCGTGGCCGTCCAGCCCTACGTCAACTCCGCCCAAGCCGCGCACCCCGCGTACGCGGAGAGCCTGGCCCGGCTCCGGTCGATGGGCGTCCTGCTCGGCGACTACGTCCCCCACAAGCCCAAGGCCGGCGGAGGCCGCGACAAGTACAACTGGACCCACGTCCTCGACCTGCTCCGCCCCGTGGCAGCCTCAGCGGCGGAGAGGGGTTAGCCGATGCTCCCGCCTTCAGAGGGGCCGCCAGGTGTCGCTGCCGCGATCGTGATCCGAGAGGGTCGGGTGCTGATGGTCCGGCGCCGAGTCAGCGAGGGCCGGCTCTTGTGGCAGTTCCCCGCAGGCAAGATCGAGCCCGGCGAGTCTCCCGAGCAAGCGGCTGTCCGCGAGACCGCAGAGGAGACGGGGCTGAACGTGGCCGCCATCAAGGTCCTCGGCGACCACCCGGAGACTGGCCGATGGATGTCGTACATGGTCTGCGAGATCGTCAGCGGCACCGCTGCCGTCGGTGACCCACGAGAACTGGACGCACTGGCGTGGGTGGCACTTGCAGAGATCCCCGAATACGTCCCGTACGGGATCTTCGAGCCAGTGCAGGCATACCTGGATATCGCGCTCAAAGACCGAGTGAACAGCTGTGGGCGACCACCAACTGGTGGCCGCCCACAGCGGCAGCAGAATTCCGGACGCTGGTGGTCAGCGGTGTCGGGGCTGGGTGCCGGGGCGCTGCAGGGCAGTCGTGGCGGATGACGGGTTGGTCGTGGGGTGGCGGACGAGCGGGGCGGCAGACGAGCGCAGGAGTGCCGCCTCGACGGTGCGGTTGGGTGCCGGGTTGTAGCTGGTGTGCTGGATACGGGCGATCAGGACCTTGGCGGGCAGGCGGGCGTTGCCGAGTTCGCGGCGGGCGGCGGCCTCTGTGAGGAGCTGGTGGGGTATGTAGCCGCTGGCTTCGGCGTCGGCGAGCACGGTGGCGAGGGCGGGCCAGTTGGGGTCGGCGAGGATCCGCGTCGCGTGGTCGGGGATGGCGGCGCGGACATCGCTGGCAAGGGTGTTGCGGGTCTGCTCCTTGGGTTGGCGCTGGGCGAGGAACGCGAGCTGGTCGGCGGCGGCCTGGTCGTAGACGGCCTGGAGGTGCTGGACGGTTCGGCGCGCGGCTTCGGCCTGCTGGGCATGGCCCTTGGCGGTGTGCCAGCGTTGGGAAAGGATCGCGGCCCAGGTGAGAGCTGCGACGAAGACGGCGAGGGTGCTGCCGTCCTTGCCGCTGCTGGCGTGCACAAGGTCGCGGGCCGCCCGCCGCAGACCGGCTGCCGCCGTGTGATCGGCACGAATCTGGGAGCGCTGGGCGCGGGCGAAATTCTTTGCTGCTGCTCGGAGTTCGGCACGCAGGTCCTGGGGCGCAGTCTGGGCGGTGGCCTCGATCAGTTCACCGAGGGCGGTGATGTGCGCCTGCGCACGCGCGTCACCACTGTCGTCGGTGGTGTCGTGGTCGGTGGTGAATGTGTCGAGGGCATTGGTGGCGTGCTGCCAGCGGGTGGCGGGCTTGTTGCGGCGGGCGGTGGGGTGCTCCTCCGGCTTGCCGGCCGCAAGGAGCGCCTGGAGCTTGGGCAGGGACAGGTCTGGGGCGATCTTCCCGCCGGGGATGTAGTTCGGCTGCCCGTTGGCCTTCAGGTCGCCGGAGCGAGCGACGGAGTAGCCCCGAAGGTCGCCGGACGGGAAACGGAGGATCTTGACCTCGACACCATCGGCCTGGAGGTAGGCGAGAAGCTCCTCAGCATTGCGCGCGTGGGGGATGGCGGCGCGGATGCGGTCCTGGAGCCACTCGCGGCTGGTCTGTTCCCAGCCGAGGCGCTTGGCCTTGTGCCTCTCGGCCTGGGTGGGGCGGCGTCCGGCGGTCCGGTCGCCGGTCCCGAGCTGACGCAGGCCGTAGTCCTTCTCGATCTCGCGGCACTGGGCGCCGACGCGCTGGCCGCTGTTGTGAAGCTTGGGGCGGCGGCCGTCCTCGCGGACAGTGGTGGCGAGGATGTGAATGTGGTCATCCGCGTGGCGCACAGCGATCCAGCGGCAGGCGAGGTCGTCGTCCTTGGGGGCGATGCCGGCGGCCTGGACGATGCGTTCGGCGATTTTGCCCCATTCGGCGTCGGAGAGGTAGCGGTCCTCGGGTGCGGCGCGTACGGGGCAGTGCCAGACGTGGTCGGGGAGCTTCTTGCCGGGCTCGCTGTTGCGCAGGCGGACGGGCTCGTCGAGGTAGCGGGCGAGCTGGGTGAGGGTGGCGTTCTCGTCGCGGCCGGGGTCGGGTATGGCGAGCATGGCGAAGCCAGCGACGATGCGCGGGTCGCGGTGCTCGTCGTGGCGGCCGGGTCCGTAGAGGTAGGCGAGCAGGCCGCGGGTGTTGGAGCCGGGGTTCTTGATGGGGGCGATCACGACGGTGTTCAGTCTTCCTGGTTGGCGGGCTGGCGAAGGGCCTCCGCGATCTCGGTGAGCAGGCCGTGCAGTTCGGCGAGGGTGCGGCGGATGTCGACCTGAGGCTCGTATCCGCCGTTGAGGGCTCGGGTGATCTGGTTGACGTTGCTGGCGATACCGCTGATCTGGCGAAGGACGCGGGCGCGGAACTCGTGGATGAGTCGGCGCTCTTCCGCCAGGGGCAGGTCGATGAAGAACCGGCCGGCTATGAAGGCCAGGACCACGTCGGCGGCGAACCCGGACAGACCGCGGTAGCCATTGGCGGTGGCAGCCGCACGCAGTCGAAGTTCTTCCTCGGGTTCGAACCGCAGAGGGCCAACTCGTTCTTCGCGCTTGGTGCCGGTGTAGCGGCGGTTCTTCGGCGCGGCATCATCGGCGGTGCTGTGGTCGGAGGACTCGTCGTCGGTCTCGATCGGGCGGACGTCGGCAAGGATCTGCTGCTGGACGGCAAGGAGCTTGTCCGGGTCGGGGCTACCCTCGGCCCCGACCTCCTGGCCCGGCGCGCGCTCGCGCTGGGCCGCCTCGGCCACCCCTGGGGCGGAGATCCCGCGAGTCCGGCCACGAGTCGGACTCGCGGTACTACTGGCTCCGCCAGGGGCTCGGTTGCCGAACGCCCACTGCCAAAGACCCTTCATGGTATGGGATTTACTCCTCTCCTTCGCGCTCTCGCCGGTGGTGCCGTCGGGGTTGATGAGGATCTCGGAAAACGGCCAGGGCTACTCACGGTTCCCCACTCCGTCTGGTCTTCAACTGACTGGGGAGTTTCAGCGAGCACCACGAGCGTCGTAGGCCGGGGCCGCCCGCTTGTGCAGTGTGTGGGCCGATCCGGGCGGTCAAGGGCGCCTACGGCGGCGCTGCGCGCTGGCCTTCGGCCACCCTGGACAGCCCGTCCCGCCCCTGGATCTGGCTGGCTATCGGGCGGCCCCTCCCGAGCGGCGTCCGTCCGCAGGTCAGCGCGCCGCTGGGTGGGGAATCGCGCGAGCAGGTCTGAGGAACGCGCGAGCGTGAGGTGGGGAAATCCAGGGATCCTCATCAGGGTGATGGGTGTCGGTCACGGGTTGATCTCCTGTAGCAGGGGGTCAAGGTGATGTGATGCGAGCAAGCTTCGAACGCGGCGCACGAACCTATTCGGGCGGCAAGCGGTTCGGCGGAAGAGTGATCCGGTCCATTGGCGGGTCTCGCTGAACACCAGGTGGACATCCGCCAGACCCTTGGCGGTGACGTGGCCGCCCGCCAACGCCGTACGGATCATTGGCGGGCAGCCGTCCCGGATCGGTGGCGTGTCAGGCGGGCAGCGGATGCTCGCGTGCCTGCTCAGGCGTGTGTTCGACGTTCTTGAGCGGAGGCCCAGCTTGCTCGTCCCGCAGGAGCGCTATCAGCTCCGTCCGGCGCTTGCTGCTGATCGGAACCTTGGCGTCGCTGAGAGCCTGCTCGACCACGGCGACGCTGAGGCCGTGTTCGGCGACGATCGGCCGCATCATCTCCACGAGTTGGTCCATGGTCTTCGCCGGTGGACGTCCGGTGCGCTTGCGAAGGACGACTGGCTCTTCGTCTGGGGTCAGGTCGTCTTCCCTGCGCTCTGTGATCGGCATGGGGCTGGGCGGGGTGGGCTGGACTACCAGGGCGGGATTGGGGTTTTCGTGGAGCGGGAGTTCGTCCTCGACAGGCTTCGGTTCGGTGGCGCTGGTGCCGTGGGTGAGGAGGGTGCCGCCGAGGAAGGCGAGGGCGGGCCATCCGGCGACCAGGATCCGCAGCCAGGCAGGGACGCGGTCGAGGTCGAGGAGTCCGGCGGTGGCGACGTTCGCGCCGAGGGAGGCGGTCAGGGCGATGGCGAACCAGGTCCAGGCGGTGCCGGCCGGGCGGTCGGTGGTGCGCAGGGTCCGCATCCGGTTCCAGGCGGCGACGAGCAGCAGGTCGACCGAGACGGGGTAGGCCCAGGCTTTCCAGCCGTGCTGTCCGGCGGCGTCGGCGATGTCGTGGAGGTGGGCGAAGGACAGGGCGCCCGCGATGGCGGCCTGGACGAGGACGGCGTCCGGGCGGAACGTGCGGCGTGGGCGGGTGACGGGCATGCGGAAGGTGGTCCTCGCAGGTGGGGTGGGGGTGGTGTGCGGAAGTGCCGTCTTTGCCGTCTTGCCGTCTCGGTGCCCCTCCCCGAGGCCGCTGGCGGGTGCGGCTTCGGGAGGGGTGTTCAGTTTCGGGACGGTCGCGTCATCCGTCTTGGGACGCGTATCCGTCCCGGTCGGATGGCCTTTGACCTGCGGTTTTACGGCAGGGACGGCTGGGACGGCACAAGACAGATGTGGTTGCCGTCCCGGCCGGGCCCGCCGCTCGCACCCCGTGGCTGGGGCGGCGGCGGGCCGTCGGCGTGCAGGGACGTCTGCCGTCCCGGCAGGGGTTTGATCCGTCTCGGTACGGAGAGCGGTGCCGTCTTGGTGCGGCGTTCCGTCTCGGCGGTAGGTGCGGTGACCTGCGCTGTTACGGCTGGGACGGCAGGGACGGCAACACGGGAGGTAATCAGCCTCTGCTGGTCGTGCTCGTGGCGGCGCTGCTGCCGGTGGTGGGGTGGACGGTGGGGCAGTAGCGTCGCCAGGCGTCGAGGAACTTGTTGCGCAGGTAGCCCTTGCGCTGGGTTCCGTCGGGCATGCGGACGTTGCCGGAGGAGATGCCGAACTCGCGAAGCATCGCGCCGAGGCCGCGCGGGGTCAGCCCGCCCCGGCCGGTCTCGGCCCACGGACCCTCGGGGTCGCCGTTGAGGGTGAACAGCAGCTGGTCGGTGGCGATGCTCTCCGGCTCCCCGGCGGCGTGGAAGACGCGGCGGATGTCGGCGAGGATCCGCGCGCCGCCGGGGTTGTCCTCCTCGGTCTGCACCTCGGCGTCGACCATCCGCCGGCACGCCTGGCGGGCCAGGCGGGGCCAGGGGCCTGCGGCGAGGTCGGCGACGATCACCAGGGGCTCCCAGGTGTCGGCCGCGCGGTCCTCCACCGGCATGCACGGCTCCCAGTTCAGGGCGCGGTCGGCGAGCGGCGCGCTCCAGCGGGCGAGCCGGTCGCGGACGGCGTGCAGGGAGGGGCTGTCGCGCTTGGTGCGGTACGGCGCGACGGACTCGCCCTCGGCGCGGCGGCGCATCCGGACCACGATCGAGCGGTCCATGATCGTGTCGGGCAGGTCGCCGATCCCGGCGATGGCGGCCATGGCGAAGGTGTGGAATTTGCGGGGGGTGTGGTCGTTGCCGACCACCCGCAGCACGTAGCGGTCGCGCTGGTGCCCGGCGTTCAGCAGGCCGCGCATCTCCTCGTTCTTCTCGGCCATCTTCGGGCTGCCGAAGATGGTGTCCGCCTCGTCGACCAGCAGGGTCGGCGGTTCTTCGGTGATCGAGCGGAACACCGCCGCCGGGGTCGAGTTCACTGTCAGCACCGGCTGGTGGACGGTCTCGGTCAGCACGTCCAGCAGGCGGGACTTGCCGCACCGCTTCGCCGGGCCGACCACCGCCAGGCACGGGGCGTGCTGCCACGAGCCCTGCAGGTGGGTCGCCGCCACCCACAGCGTCACGGCGTCCAGGGCCTGCTCGGACGGCAGGATCACGAACCTGGCGATCACCTCCTTCAGCTGCCCGAGCACCTCGGAGCCCTCGCCGGCCTCGGCGTCCGGCATCGCGTCGACCCAGTCCACGGTGGCGAATGTGGCGGTCTCCGTCTCGACGGACTCCTGTCCACAGGCTGTGGACGCCCCGGGCCGAAGGGCGTCCTGGTGGGCTCCGGGCTTGGCGACGGGCGGCCAGCCGGGCGTGGAAGGGGCTGCCCTGTCGGGCTGGGGGGACGTAGAGTTCATGCTGAAGCTCCAGACTGGGGCGCGGGACCTGGTCCGTCGCGCGCCGCCGATGAAGGTCGTGGATAGGGACTTCGCCAGGCCCTCGGTGTTCGCAGCACCGGGGGCCTTCGTGCGCCCGGAGCGGGTGGGCACGGAAGGCCGAGCCCACCCAACTCGAAGGATCTGCAAGCACGTTGGCGGTGGCTCCCGGCGGCCTGTGCCGCCGGGGAAGCACGAACCTACGCAGACGCACCCGGAAGATCCACTGCTGGCGGGCAAGTCCGCCCACGGCAGACAGGCTTGTCGAACGGGCTCTCGCCAAGTCAAGCTGCATCTGCCGCCACCCCCTCCCCCACCGCCGCGTCGATGCCGAGCAGGCGCAGGAGGTCCGCCGTGATCACGCGGTACTTCTTGCCCAGCCGGAGCACTCGGCAGGGGTAGTCGCCGAGGCGGGCCAGCTCGTAGCCCTTGCTCCGCCCCAGCCCGATGGCGCGGTTGGCGGTGTCGAGATCGATGGCCGCCGGCAGCGCGAGCAGCTCGGCCCGACCCATCCCCTGAACCACCACCGACGGCATGTCAGTTCGCACATGAACTCCAAATCCGAGACTTCCCCACCACGGTGGGGCGCGGCCCGGTGCCGCGATGGAGAGAAGCTTTCCAGTGGCTAATGTGTCGATATGACACAACACCGCGAGCAACACTGGTCCACCGACGACGAAGAAGCGCCCGAGTGGCACGAACGGATCACCAAGGACGTGATCCAAGCAATCACCCGCAGGAGGAAGGACCTTGGACTGTCCGCGCAGGACGTGGCCGACGCAACAGGCGACTTGGGCTACAAGATCCCCCGGAACGTCATGGCCAACTGGGAGTCCGGCAGGCGCAAGACGATCACGATTCCGGAGCTGATCGTCGTAGCCGAGGCTCTGGACATCGCACCGGTCGAGCTGCTCTTCTCCCCCGCCCTGGGCGGCAGGTTCGACTACCTGCCGGAGATGCTCAGCGACCGCTGGTCAGCACTCACCCACTTCACCGGCGAGGCCCGCCACTCGCTCGAGATGTACCGGCTCCGCCTCTACCGGGAGCACGAACGGATTTGGCAGGAGCTCCGAGAGGAGCACCACGACGCGTTCCAGCTGGAATTCCGACCGTTCCGAGAGAACTGGCCTCCCGGCTCACAGGAAAAACTCGACGCTTTCGTCGCGGCCGTCCGCGAACGGCTTCAACCCGTCAGGGCACACCTGCGCGAGATCGGTCTGGAAGTCCCGCACCTCGCGTCGAATCTCGACTTCCTCGACGCCGAACTCCCCCCCGCTGAACACCGATACCGACCCGGAGGACGAATGAAGGGTTCCACCTACCACCGCTGCTACTGCCGCGACGCCGCCACGGGCAAGCCGCTCGGCAAGGCGTGCCCGAAGCTCGGCAGCCGCAAGCACGGCGCCTACTCCATCCGCCAAGAACTGCCCAACGCCGAGGACGGCACCCGCCGTTCGTTCAACCGCTCCGGCTACGCGACGCTCAAGGAAGCCCAGGCCGACCTCGACCACGTCCTCGGCGTCGCCCTCGGCAAGGACGACGCCGAGGACCTGGCCCTGATCGCCGATCTCCTGGTGAAGGTCGCCGACGAGAAGGTCCAGCTGCCCGACATCGAGGAGACCCGCAACCGCCTGAAGACCGGTCAGGACCTCTCCACCCGCGTCACCGTGGGCGAGTGGCTCGACACCTGGCTGGCCGGCAAGAAGATCCGCAAGTCCGGCCTCACCCGCTACGAGTGCGACGTCCGGATCCACCTCAAGCCCCGTATCGGGCACATCCACGTCGACCGGCTGCGGGTGAGCACGCTCGCCGAGATGTTCACGGCCATCGCCGACGCCAACGAGGAGATCCTGGAGAACAACGCCCTGCGGCACGCGCTGAAGGCCGAGCTGGCCACGGTCCCTAACAAGGGCGCGGAGAACCGCGCCCGCCGCAAGGCCCTGCACGCCGAGCTGGCCGGGATGCCGCCCTTCCGGCGCACGACCGGCGCGGCCACCCCCCAGCGCATCCGGGCCACGCTCCGGACCGCCCTGAACGCCGCGATCCCCGAGGGCCTGATCACCCTCAACCCGGCCGCCCACGTCAAGCTCGACCCGGCCACCAAGCCGAAGGGCCTGGTGTGGACGCCCGAGCGGGTCGCGCAGTGGCGGGAGACCGGCGTGAAGCCCTCTCCGGTGATGGTCTGGACGCCGCAGCAGACCGGCGCGTTCCTCGACTCCGTGGCCGACGACCGCCTGTACGCGATGTGGCACGTGATCGCCTTCCGCGGCCTTCGCCGGGGCGAGGCGTGCGGGCAGCTGTGGTCCGAGACCAACCTAGACGACAGCTCGCTGACGGTGACGACCCAGCTCGTGCAGGACGGCTGGGAGGTCGAGGAGTCCGACCCCAAGACCGACGGGAGCTTCCGGACCGTGGCGCTCGACGACGACACGGTGGCCGTCCTCCGGCGTCACCGCGAGCAGCAGCGGAAGGAACGGGCTGACTGGGGACCGGCCTGGAAGGACACCGGCCGGGTCTTCACCAACGAGGACGGCTCCTGGCTCCACCCCAGGAAGGTCACCGAGATGTTCGCGCGACTGATCACCGCGTCCGGGCTGCCGCCGATCCGCCTGCACGACCTCCGCCACGGCGCGGCGACGCTCGCCCTCGCCGGCGGGGTGGACATGAAGGTGGTGTCCGAGATGCTCGGCCACTCCTCCATCAAGATCACGTCTGCCCGAGATCGCCAAGGGCGCGGCCGAGGCCGCCGCGCGGCTCGTCCCCCTCCAGCGGAAGACCGAGGCCGAGGCCCGCACCAAGGCCGCGGCCGAAGCCGAGAAGGCCGAGCGGAAGGCCGCGAAGAGGAAGGCGAAGACCAAGGCCAAGAAGACCAAGGTCTGACCGGAGATCGACACCGGCGCTCACGCATCGCTCACTCAGGCGATCCCGTAGCGCCCCGCCGAAGCCTGCCCGCACGCCCGGAAACAGCAAAAGGCCCAGGTCAGCGGCTATCTGACCTGGGCCTTCTCTGAGCCGCCTATGGGATTCGAACCCATGACCTACGCATTACGAGCGCGAAGGTGGCGTCCAGGGCCACCCAGTACAGCGCCTCGTCCAGCTCCCGGGTGGTGCGGTGCTGGAGCTCGCGGCCGCGCTCGGTCACGATCCAGAGGACCTCGCCGTCGCGGACCTCGATGTGCGGGTAGCCGGGCGCGCCGCTCGCCCGACCGGCCCACCGCGCCGGGGAGAAACGGCACCCCCGCCGCGCGACGGCACCGCCCCGGTGATGAACTGGGACGGTGAGCAACGACCAGCAGACCGCCGAACCGCCGCTCCCCGGGACGGCCGTCGACCGCCGCCCCGCGCCGGACGTCCGCTGCCGCCGCTGCCACCGCCCCCTGCGCGCCCCGGAGTCCCGGTGGGAGAAACTCGGCCGCCACTGCGCCGACGCCCCCGACCGCACCCGCGTCTACACCATCGACCAGGACTGCCTGCCCGGCACCTGACGTCCCCTCCGATCCGGCCGTCCGATCCACCACCGCGGGCCTCCACCGGCCTCCACCGGCCGAGTCCTGTCGGCCCCCGGGAGGCTGGAGCTCACACCGTCGAGCCCGGCCCGTAACAGGACCCTTCGGCAAGCGAATTGACGGCCAGGACGTCGGCCGATCCGCAGTCGGGGCCGGTGGTCGGGTGCAGGGGCGGCCCGTCGAAGCCGGCGCGGCGCCGACGGTCGGTCAGGGCGCCCTCGTGCACGGCGCGGTGGACGGCCCGGGCCAGCCGCGAGCCCCAGTGCGAGCGTGGGCCGCCGAACGGCTCGGCCGGCTGCCCGGCGGTGGGGGTGCGGACGGCGATGCAGACCGCGTCGGACGGGGTGCCGGAGCAGTCGTGGCCCGCGTCCAGCAGCGCCTGCACCTTCGCCTCGGTGGCGGTGGCCAGCAGGTTGACCAGTCCGGCGTCCGCGACCGGCGCGGGGACCACCGCCAGGACGTTGATGGTCCCCGGCGTGTACGGCGCGAGCGGCACCTCGGGGGCGGCGGCCCAGGTCGGGACGCCGATGCCGGTGGTGACCAGCGCGGTGACGCCGCCGTCCTGCGCGGAGGTGCAGGCGTCCACCTCGGCGGCCGTCATCAGACCCACGCCCGGGCCCACCAGGTCCTGCGCGGCGGCGAGTTCGCGCAGGTGCGCCTCCGGGTCCATCCGGCCGTACCCGGCCCGGACCTGCGCGTTGAGCACCCAGTGGCGCTCGCCCAGGCCGCCGCCGAGCACGCCGGAGCTGACCATCCGCCAGCCGGGACCGGCCCGCCACACCAGCAGGTGCCGGCACGCGCCGTCCTCGATCCGCCCGGCCCGCTGCACCGTCACCACCGTCCCCGGCAGCCCGCCCACGCCCGTCACCTCCGCCGCCACGATCTTCGCCGAGCCACCCAATCACACCGTGCGGAGCGGGATTCGCCCCGGCCCGCGCCGATGCGGCAGAGTGTTCGCCATGACGCCGCAGCCCCCAGCGCCCGCCCCCGCCTCCCGCGCCCCGGCGGCCGGAACGCGCCGCCGGCCGGTGCAGCAGCGCAGCCAGGAGCGGTACGAGCGGCTGCTGGACGCCTGCGCGGGGCTGCTGGACGAGGTCGGCACCGCGGGACTGACCACCAAGGAGGTGGCGCTGCGCGCCGAGGTGCCGATCGGCACCCTGTACCAGTTCTTCGCCGGCAAGGAAGGCCTGCTGGCCGCACTCGCCGAACGCAACCTGGCCCGCTTCCTGGACGCCCTGGCCCGCCGGGTCGCCGCCGCCGGCTCGCCCGGGGTCGCCGAGTTCACCGACCTCGCGGTCGAGGAGTTCGTGGCGATGAAGCGCAGCGTCCCCGGCTTCGGCCACCTCGACTTCGGCCTGGTCGACACCGTGCCCGCCGAGGTCGACGAGCTGCACCTGCTGGACGCCGAACTGGACAACAACGCGGCGGTCGCGATCCGGCTGCGCACCATCGGCGGCGAGCTGTTCGCCGCGCCCGGGTACGCGCTGGCGCTGCGGGTCGCGATGGAGTGCGCCGACGCGGTGCTGAAGCTGGCGTTCCGCGCCGACCCGGACGGCGACCCGGCGCTGATCGGCGAGTGCAAGCGACTGGTGCGCAGCTACCTCGCCGAGGCGCCCGCCGCGGGCTGACCGTCGGGCGACACGCCGACCGGTTCCGCCATTGCACCGCCCGGTGGGCCGCCGCACAGTGGAATCAGGAGAGCCGACCAGTCCCACCGGTCCGCAGCAGCAGCCAGCAGCACCAGGAGCACCGATGCAAGCCACAGTGGGAGACCACGTCCACATGTTCAGCAGGTCGGTCGGCATGACCGACCGCAAGGGCGAGATCGTCGAGGTGCGCGGCACCGACGGCGAACCGCCGTACCTGGTCCGTTTCGAGGACGGCCACAGCGGCCTCGTCTACCCCGGCCCCGACTGCATCGTCGAGCACCGTCTCGGCGAGGAGCAGCGCTGATCCCGGGCCACGGCCCGGTGGGAGGAGCAACCGTCCTTGGCCCCGCCCCTGCCGGGCCCACTGGCCCACCTCGCCCCGCTCCTCGACGACTACGGGTACCTCGCCGTCGGGGTGCTGGTGTTCCTCGACAACTGCGTGATCCCGGTGCCCGGCCAGACCATCCTGGTGCTGGCCGCGGTGTACGCGGGCGCGGGGCAGCTCTCACTGCCCGCCCTGCTGGTCGTCGCGGTGCTCGCGGCGATCGCCGGTGACGCGCTCGCGTACGTGATCGGCCGCACCGGCGGCCTGGCCTTCGTGCACCGCTGGGGGCGCTACGTCCGGCTCACTCCGGAGCGGATGGACCGCGCCGAGTCGTTCTTCCGCCGGCGCGGCGGGCTGGTGGTCACCGGCGCCCGGTTCGTCGACGGCCTGCGGCAGACCAACGGCCTGGTGGCGGGCACCACCGAGATGCCGTGGCGGCGGTTCATGGTGGCCAACGCGGTGGGCGCCGTGCTGTGGGCGGGCGTCTGGACGGCGGTCGGCTACTTCGCGGGCAGCAACATCGACACCCTGTACCGCCAGGCCGTCCGCTACCAGGTGCTGCTGTTCGCCGTGGTGGCGGCGCTGGTGCTGGTGCTCGCCGTCCGGGCCTGGCTGCGCCGCCGCCGTCGCCCGCCGAAGGACCCGGCCGCGAAGATCCCGCACCAGGACGACGGCGTCCCCGCACCGGAGCCCGGCCGCCCCGATCCCGGCCGCCCCGATCCCGGCCGCCCCGATCCCGGCCGCCCCGATCCCGGCCGCCCCGACGAGAACGACCAGCGCTGAACGGCGCGGGGCCCGTCCGCCGGTGCTGACGGCCCGTCACCGCACCGCCGGCAGCACCGGAACCTCACCGGAAGTTGATCACCTCGAAGGAGGCCGCGTAGCGGGTGCCCAGGCGGGCGCCGGCGGCGCGGCCCATCGACTCCAGGAATTCGGCGGCGTTGGCCATGTCCCCGCCGAGCCCGTCCAGGTAGGCGCGGTGGGCCTCCAGCGAGGCGACGCCGGCGGCGAAGGTGTCGGTGGTGTCCACGGCGTGCCAGCCGTCCGGGGAGCCGGCCGCCCAGAGCTGCCGGACGCCGTTCCACGGCTGGTGGCCCTCGCTGGTGAGCTCGCGGAACACCCAGCGGTTGCCGGCGTCGCGGACGGCGTCCAGGGTGGCCCGGCCGACGGCGATGTGGTCGGCCTGGTTGGGGAACACTCCGCCGTAGGTGTCGCGGAAGTTGGTGGTGACGACGATGTCGGGGCGGTGCCGGCGGATCGCGCGGGCCAGGTCGCGGCGCAGCGGCAGTCCGTACTCCAGGATGCCGTCGGGGTAGCCGAGGAACTCGACGGTGTCCACGCCCACCACGGCCGCGGACTCGACCTGTTCGCGTTCGCGGACCGGCCGGCACTGCTCGGGTTCCATGCCGTCGATGCCGGCCTCGCCGCTGGTGACCATCAGGTAGCTGATCCGCTTGCCCTGGCCGGTCCAGCGGGCGACGGCGGCGGCCGCGCCGTACTCCATGTCGTCGGGGTGGGCGACCACGCAGAGTGCGCTGTTCCAGTCCTCGTCGAGCGGCTGGTACGGGGGCGGGGCCTGCTCGGTGGAGTTGCTCATGGTGCTGCCTCTCGCTTCCTCGGGGCCCCGCCCCGCGGGGTTCCGTGCGTCGTGCCTGGTGCGTCGTGCGTGCTGCCTGGTGCGGGGTGCTCAGCCCGCGGTGCGGATCGAGTAGTTGAAGTCGGTGTGGCCGTAGTGGCGCATCAGCCGCAGCCAGAACGGCATCAGCATCTCCACCGCGCGGGCGGCGTCGATGCCGCCAAGGTCGAGGATGTCCTCGGCGGGCCAGCCGAACTCCACCAGCAGGGCCTTGACCTGGGCCTTGGCCTCGTCGTCCTGGCCGGCCAGGAACAGCTGGTGCGGTCCGGGGACGCGACCGGGGTCGACCATGACCTCGTTGTTGACGGTGTTCAGCGTCTTGACGACCTTGGTGTCCGGCAGGGCGCGCTGCAGGCGCTCGCCGACGCTGTCGTCGTTGACCGGGTCCAGGGTGACCTGGCCGTCCGGGGAGAACACCAGCGGGTTGGACACGTCGATCAGGGTCTTCCCGGCCAGCCGCTCGGGCCCGGCCAGTTCGACCGCGGAGAGCGACACGGTGCCGCTGGTGGCGTTGATGACGAGCTCGCCGAACTCGGCGGCGTCCGCGAAAGTGCCGGCGTGGCCGCCGGGGCCCGAGCGCTCCGCCCAGTCGTTGGCGGCGGCGTTGTCCTTGGTGCGCGAGCCGAGGGTGACCTCGTGCCCGAGCGAGATCAGCTTGGTCGCCAGCGTCTGGCCGACCGTTCCGGTGCCGATGATTCCGATCCGCATTGTTGTTGCTCCGTCCCCGCGTCAGATCGACAAGCCGAACGCACCCTATCCGAGGGTTCCCTGACGGGCGGTCAACTCATGGGGGTCCTAGGACGAAGGTCCGTGCCGCATCCCTCCACGGTAGCTCCGCCCCGGCGGTCCCGCCGGGTCTCGCGGCGGAGGCTCCGCGCCCGGCGGGAAAGCGCTTGCCGAACCTGCCGTCCAACCCGTTGACGCCAGCTCCGGAAAGCGCTTACCGTCGGCACCCGGAAAGCGCTTTCCCCACTCGCCCCACTCCTCCCCCACCCCGCTGCTCTCCCCCCTCGGAGGCGTCGTGTCCCTGCCCGACCTGTCCCGTCGCCGGCTGCTCCAGGCCACCACCGCCGGCGCGCTCACCCTCGCCGTCGGCGCCCAGGCCGTCACCGCGAGCGCCGCGGCGGCGGCCACCGCCGACCCGTACGACGCGCTGCGGCTGCGCTGGCTGGCGCTGCTCACCGGCACCGGGTTCGACCCGGCGGCGGAGCCGTTCGCCACCGCGCTGCGCGGGCTGGGCGACCGGGCACGGGCGCAGCAGCAGACGATGGCCCCGGCGGCGGGGTCGCTCTGGCCGGACCTGCCGCTGGGGTCGGTGTCGGCGAACATCACCGGCAGTTTCGTGCGGCTGCGGACCATGGCGCTGGCCTGGGCGCAGCCGGGGACGGGTCTGACGGGTGACGCCGCGCTGGGTGCGGCGGTGGGTACGGGCCTGGACCATCTGGTGGCGACGGCGTACACGGCGACCGCGACGGCGTACGACAACTGGTGGGACTGGCAGATCGGTTCGCCGCAGGCGCTGCTGGACGCCGCGGTGCTGGCCTTCCCGCTGCTGACGGCGACCCAGTTGGCGTCCTACGGTGCGGCGGTGGACCGGTCGGTGCCGGATTCCCGGGTGGCGGCGTACTCGGGGACGAGCACGGGCGCGAACCGGGTGGACCTGTGCCGGGTGCTGGCGCTGCGCGGGGTGCTGGGCCGGAGTTCGGCGAAGCTGGCGACGGCGGCGGGGGCGCTGTCGCCGGTGTTCCCGTTCGTGCTGACGGGTGACGGGCTGTACCCGGACGGGTCCTTCGTGCAGCACACCTGGGTGCCGTACACGGGCTCGTACGGGGAGGTGCTGCTGGGCGGGTTGAGCCGGTTGTTCGCGCTGTTGGCGGGGTCGGCGTGGGAGGTGGTGGATCCGCAGCGGCAGAACGTGTTCGACGCGGTCGATTCGGCGTACGCGCCGTTCCTGTTCAACGGGTTGGTGATGGACGCGGTGAGCGGCCGGGCGATCAGCCGGGGGCTGCAGCGTTCGGACCTGCTGCACCTGCAGCAGGACGACCACGGGCGCGGCCACACGATCATCGGCCACATCCTGCGGCTGGCGGAGTCGGGGGCGGCTCCGGCGGGGCAGTCGGCGGCGTGGCGGGCGGCGGTGAAGGGCTGGATCGCCCGGGACTACTACCGCCCGTACCTGTCGGACGCGGCTGTGGACGTGCCGGAACTGGCCCGGGCGCAGGGCCTGTTGGCGGACGGCGCGGTGACGGCGGCGCCGGAGCCGGTGGGGGCGCGGGTGTTCGCGATGGACCGGGCGGTGGTGCGCCGGGCGGGCTGGGCGGCGGCGGTGTCGATGTGTTCGGCGCGCACCACGTTCTACGAGACCGGCAACGGGGAGAACCTGCGTGGCTGGCACACCAACAGCGGTCTGCTGTCCTGGTGGAACGCCACCACGGGCAACGGGCAGTACGCGGACGCGTTCTGGCCGACGGTGAACCCGTACCGGCTGCCGGGCACCACGGTGTCCACCAAGGCGCTGGCGGACGCGGCGGGCGGCGCATGGGGCACGGCCCGCCCGGACAGCGTGTGGGCGGGCGGGGCGAGCGACGGCACGTACGCGGCGCTGGGCCAGGCGGTGCGCGGGCTGTCCTCGACCTTGACGGGCTGGAAGTCCTGGTTCCTGCTGGACGATTCGGTGGTCTGCCTGGGCGCGGGGCTGAGCTGCGCCGACGGGGTGCCGGTCGAGACGGTGGTGGACAACCGGAACCTGGGCGCGTCGGGGACCCACGCACTGACGGTGGACGGGGTGGTGCAGCCCGCCACCTTGGGCTGGTCGCAGCAGTTCACCGGGGCGCGGTCGATCGCGCTGGCGGGTTTCGGCGGGTACGTGTTCCCGGGCGGCGCGACCGTGCGGGCGCTGCGCGAGGCCCGGAGCGGCAGTTGGCACGACGTCAACTTCGGCGGCACGACGGACGTGTTGACCCGCCGGTACCTGACGCTCTGGTTCGATCACGGCACCGACCCGTCGGGTGCCTCGTACGCGTACCTGCTGCTGCCGGGCGCGGACGCCGCCACGACGGCCGCCCGGGCGGCGTCGCCGACCGTCACGGTGCTCGCCAACTCGGCTTCGGTGCAGGCGGTTTCGGATGCGGCTTCGGGAGTGACGGCGGCGAACTTCCGGGTGGCGGGCAGTGTCGGCGGGATCACCGTGTCGGCGCCCTGCTCGGTGCTGGTGCGGGAGAGCGGGGGCGTGCTGACCGTGGCGGTGGCCGACCCGTCGCGCACGGCGGCCGTCGTGCAGGTGACGGTGGACCGGCCGGGGTACGTGTCGGCCGATGCCGCGGCCGGTGTGAGCGTGCTGGCGGCGGGCCCGTCGGTGCGGCTGCTGGCGGAGCTCGGCGGGACCCAGGGGGCGAGCCGCACGGTGACGCTGCGTCGGTCCGGGTCGGCGGCGGCTGCGAGCGCGGTGCTGCTGGCGCCCGTCCAGGACACGTATCTGCGGGACGGCTCGTACGCCGACGCCAACTACGGGACGGCGACGGTGCTGACGGTGAAGAACACGAACACCGCCGGCTCCGGCTATTCGCGGCGGGCACTGCTGGGCTTCGACACCTCGCAGGTGGCGGGACCGGTGCGGCGGGCGGTGCTGTGGGTGCACGGGGCGGTGGCGGACTCGGGCGGCACGGAGACCGACCTGCAGGCGTTCGCCACCGCGGCGGACGCCTGGCAGGAGACCGCCGCCACCTGGAACCGCTCCCCCGCGCCGGGCGCGGCCCTGGGCGCCGGCCGGATCTCCACCGCCGCGGACTGGGTGGCGCTGGACGTGACGGCGGCGGTCTCCGCGTCCTCGCTGCTGACCTTGACGGTCGGTCAGTCGGCCGGCCGGGTGGGCCTGGCGGTGAACCTGAACAGCCGGGAGAACCCGGCGTTCCCGCCGGTGCTGCAGGTGGTCACGGACTGAGCGCCGCCGCGCCGGGTGGTGGTCAGACGGCGTCCTGGACCGGCAGCGCCGCGACGGTCGGGTGGTCCTTGGGGATCAGGCCGAGCTTCGCGCTGCTGCCGGGGGCGCCGAGGTCGTCGAAGAACTCGGCGTTGGCGGTGTTGAACTGCCGCCATTCGTCCGGGGTGTCGTCCTCGAAGTAGATCGCCTCCACGGGGCAGACCGGCTCGCACGCCCCGCAGTCGATGCACTCGTCGGGGTGGATGTACAGCATCCGCTCCCCCTCGTAGATGCAGTCGACGGGGCAGTCGTCGATGCAGGCCTTGTCCTTGACGTCCACGCAGGGCAGAGCGATGACGTAGGTCATCGGGCGCCCCTCCTCTCCGGGTGGGTGCTGTCCGTTCCGACGCAGCCGAACGTAGGGCCTCAAGTAAGGTTGAGGTCAACAGGAGGCTCGACATGACGGGTGACCGGTCCGGCGAGGTCGCCGCCCCGGACGACTGGCTGAGCATCGGCGAGGTCAGCGCGCGGACGGGCGCGGCGGTGTCGGCGCTGCGGTTCTACGAGGAGCTGGGCCTGATCGCCTCCGAGCGGGACGGGCGCAACCAGCGCCGCTATCCGCGGCACATGCTGCGCCGGGTCGCGCTGGTGTCGGTGGCGAAGCGGATCGGCATCCCGTTGCAGGACCTGCGGGAGGCGTTCGCCGACGTGCCGCTGGACCGGCCGCCGAGCCACCAGGAGTGGCAGCGCGCCTCGCGCGGCTGGAAGCTCCGGCTGGAGGAGCGCCGGCAGACCATCGAGCGGCTGGAGGCCGAGCTGACGGGGTGCATCGGCTGCGGCTGCCTGTCGATGAAGGCGTGCGCGCTGCTGAACCCGGGCGACACGCTGGCCGAGGACGGCGTCGGCCCGCGGCGGCTCTGACCGGCCGACGGTGCGCTCCTCCCGGTCTGCGGTCAGCTCGCCCGGTCGTGCAGGCGCAGCAGCAGGGCGTGCAGGGTGGCGCGTTCGGCGGGGTCGAGGGGGGCGAGGACGGCGTCCTGGACGGTGCGGGCCTCGGCCTGGAGGGCGGCCAGCCGGGTGTGGCCGGCGGGGGTGAGGGTCAGGGTGAGGCGGCGGCGGTCGGCGGGGTCGCGGGTGCGGTCGAGCCAGCCGCGGGCGGCGAGCAGGTCGGCGGCCTTGGCGAGGTCGCTGGGGTCGAGGCGGAGGCGGTCGGCGAGCTCACGCTGGGTGTGCGGGCCGAGGTCGGCGAGGGCGGCGAGCGCGGCGTGGTGGTGCAGCCGCAGTCCGTCGGCGGCCAGGCGTTCGGCAAGGCGGGCGCGGGCGTCCTTGCCGGTGCGGGAGAGCAGATAGGTCGTCAGCTCGACGAGGGAGGGCGGGGCTTGGTGGGGTTCGGCCATGCCCCCATACTAGGTCCCGACCTATAGTGGGTATACACCCATGATTTCCGTCTCGGGAGGTTCCATGGACGCGCTCCACCCCCGCCTGCTGGTCGCCGACTTCGCGGCCTGCTTCGCCTTCTACGACGCGGCGCTGCCGCCGCTGCTCGGCGCCCGCCGGGTGCAGGGCGGCCCGGCGGGCCCCTACGCCCACTGGGACGTGGACGAGCAGGCCGTCCTGACCCTGTTCGACCGCGCCGCGATGGCGCAGGCCCTGGGCGCCGACCCGGCCCCCGCGGGTGCGCCGCCGGCGGACACCGCGATGTTCGTCTGCCGGGTGGCCGATGTGGACGCCGCGTACGCGCTGGCACTGAACAGCGGCGGGACGGCCGTACTGGCGCCGACCGACCGGCCGGAGTGGGGGGCGAACCTGCGCACGGCCCACCTGCGCGACCCGGACGGCACGCTGATCGAGTTTCAGTCGTACTGACGGACCGTCGGATCAGTACGCTGGCCGGGTGTGCTGGAGCGCGGAGGCCGACCTGGTCGCGGGCAGCGTCGTCGCGGCGGTCGGCGTGGCCGCGGTGGTGCGCGCCGGGGCGAGCCGGCGGCTGCCACTGGCGGCGCTGCCGCTGCTGCTGGGCGTGCACCAGCTGGTGGAGGCGGGCGTCTGGTCCGGCTGGGCGTGGGCCCGCACGGCGTGGGCGGTGATCGCGCTGCCGCTGCTGCCGCTGTACGTCCCGACGGCGGTGTGGTGCGCGACCCGCCGCCGTTCGGCCGCGGCCTTCACCGCCCTGGGCGCGGTCGTCGCGCTCGCCCTGACGGCAGCCCTGGTCCGGCACCCGGTCACCGCGCAGGTGCACGGCCACACCCTCGGCTACGCCGTGGGGATCCCGGCGGCCGGCCTGCTGCTGGCGGGCTACCTGCTCGCCACCCTGGGATCGCTGCTCTGCTCCGGCGACGGCCGCCTGCGGCTGCTCGGGTGGATCACCGGCCTGGGCGCGCTCGCCTGTGCGCTGCTGTGGCGACTGGCGTTCGTCTCCACCTGGTGCGCGCTGGCCGCCGTCGCCTCGGTGGTGCTGCTGACCTGGGCCCGGCCACCGGCCCCCGGACGGAGCGTCAGCCCGCCCGCTCCACCTGGTCGATGAGCGCCAGCGCGTCCTGCACCGAGCCGCCGGGGTCGGGCACGGGGTAGAGCACGCCGCGCACGGTGCGGGTGGCGTCGATCAGCAGGGTGAGGCGCTTGAGCCGGTCCGCGCCGCCCGCCCGGAAGGTCGGCAGGCGCAGCGCCCCGGCCAGCCGCAGGGCGGCGTCGGACAGCAGCGGGAACGGGATGCCCTGGTGGGCGGCGAACGCGGCCTGCTGGTCGGGGCGCTGGGTGGAGACGCCGTGGACGGTGGCGCCCCGGGCCGTGAAGTCGGCGAGCCGGTCGCGGTAGGTGCAGGACTCCAGGGTGCAGCCGACGGTGCCGGGGATCTGGTCCCAGCCGGGCGGGTAGCCCTGGGTGCCGGGGGCGTACGCGCCGGGGAAGCAGTAGAGCACCGTCCAGGGGGTGCCGGCGACCGGGTCGGCGAGCGCCGGGTGGGCGCTCTCGGAGGCGGCGGGCAGGGCGAGTTCGGGGACCTTGGCGCCGATCAGGGCGTGCACCCGGCGGCTCTCGGCGGAGTCGGGTGCGGTGGTCGCGGTGAGGGTGCCGTCGCCGAGCAGGTGGCGGCCGCCCCAGTCCTGCAGGGCCACCAGCACGGGCAGCAGGCCCCAGCCCTTCTCGGTCAAGTGGTAGGCGTAGCGCGGCGGGTGGGCGTGGTAAAGGCGCTTCTCGACCACGCCGTCCTCGACCAGGGCGCGCAGCCGCGCGGTGAGCACCTTGCGGCTGATGCCGAGCGCCTCGTGCAGGGCGTCGAACTGGTGGGTGCCGCCGGCCAGGTCGCGGACCAGCAGCAGCGTCCACCAGTCGCCGACCACGGACAGCGCCTGGGCGATGGAGCAGTCGGTGTCGCCGACGTCGGTGTAGCGCATGGGACCACCTTGCCACTCGGGGGCCCGCACCTCCTATAGTGAGTTCCCATAGGGGACTCACTAGCTCTCACCTGGGGGGACGTATGACCACCACCATCACCGACCCGGCCCTTCGCGCGCCCACCGGCGGCGGCCCGGCCGCCGCGTTCTGGCGCTACTGGACGGCCTCCACCGTCAGCGGCCTCGGCGACGCCGTCACCACCGTCGCCCTGCCGCTGACCGCCGTGACCGTGCTGCACGCCACCGGCCTGCAGGTCGGCCTGGTCACCGCCGCGGGCTTCGCGGCCTGGCTGCTGATCGGCCTGCCCGCGGGCGTGCTGGTGCAGCGGCTGCCGCTGCGCGGCGCCCAGATCGCCATGGACCTGCTGCGGGCCGCGGCCATCGGCTCCGTCCCGCTCGCCGCCGCGCTCGGCGCGCTGACCCTGCCGCACCTGGTGGTCGCCGCCCTGCTGACCGGCCTGGCGAGCGTGGTCTTCGACGTCGGCAACGCGACCTTCCTGCCCACCGTCGTCCCCCGCGAGCAGCTGACCGCCCGCAACAGCCTCACCTCCGCCACCCACTCGGTGAACCAGCTGGCCGGGCCCTCGCTCGGCGGCGCCCTGGTCCAACTCCTCGGCGCGGCCACGGCGCTGGTCGTCGACGCGGTCAGCTTCCTGCTCTCGGCCGCCCTGCTGCGCACCCTGCCCCGCCCGGCTGCCGCCCGCCCCGCGCCCGACGCCCCGCAGTCGGTGACCGCGCAGATCCGCGAG
Source organism: Streptomyces sp. TLI_171 (assembly GCF_003610255.1). GTDB lineage: Bacteria > Actinomycetota > Actinomycetes > Streptomycetales > Streptomycetaceae > Kitasatospora. The sequence continues at coordinate 925,751 of NZ_RAPS01000001.1, forward strand.
GGCTGGCAGTACGTCACCCGGCACCCGGTGCTGCGCCCGTGCGTGGCCGAGGCCACCCTGGTCAACTTCGTCTGCGGCGCGCTGATGGCCGTCGTCCCGCTGTTCCTGGTCCGCACCCTGCACGCCCCGGCCGGCCTGGTCGGCGTCCTGATGGCCACCGAGGGCGCGGGCAGCCTGCTCGGCGCGGCCCTCACCCCCCGGCTCGGCGCCCGCCTCGGCAGCGCCCGGGCCCTGCTCCACGGTTCGGTGGCGGGCGTGCTGACCGCGCCGCTGATGGCGCTCGCCTCCGACGGTGCCGGGCTGCTGCTGTTCGCGCTCGGCAACGCCGGGTTCGGCGCGTCCGTGGTGGTGCTGAGCATCCTCACCCGGACGCACCGGCAGAGCACCGTCCCCGCCGAGCTGCTGCCCCGGGTGATGGCCACCGTCCGCTTCGTCTCCTGGGGTGCGATCCCGATCGGCGCGCTCGCCGCCGGCGCCGCCGCCTCGCTCTGGGACCCCCGCACCGCGCTCGCCGCGGCCTGCGCGCTCACCGTCCTCTCGCCGGTCCTGCTGTTCTGCTCCCCGCTGCGCACCGTGCGCCGCCTGGAGGACCTGACGGCCTGACGGGCACTCAGGACGGCAGCCGCACGAAGCTCCGCCCCGCGTCCAGCAGCCGCGGCAGCGCCTGCGCGTAGCCCGCCGCCGTCCCGGAACCCGGATGATTGAAGTGGCTGATCACCACCGAACCGGGCGCGGCAGCGGCCACCGCCGAGGCGACCTGCCCGGCGGTGAAGGTCGCGCCGGCGTCCCCGTTGACCGCGAACCCGGCCACCCGCTCCCCCAGCTCGCCGACCAGCCGCACCGCGACCTCGTCGTAGTGCGCCGTCCCCGAGCGGAACCAGCGCGGCGGGCGCCCGAGCAGCGCCGCCAGCTTCGCCCGGTTGCCCGCCACCTCCTCGTACGCGGCGGCCGGGTCCGCCGTCCCGGTGATGCCGTACGCCGAACGGCCCGTCACCGACAGCGGGCGGTGCGCGGTGCCGTGGTTGCCGATCTCGAACAGCCGGTCCGCCGCCAGCTCCCCGAACGGCCCCGGGTTGGCGTCCACCCAGCGGGCGTTCAGGAACAGCGTGGCGGGCACGCCGTGGCGGCGCAGCACGCCGATCAGCTCCTCGTCGTAGCCGTCGCCGCCGGGCCCGCCGCAGGCGTCGAAGGTCAGCGCCAGCGCACCGTCCGGCACCGTCGCCTCCACGCCCGGCAGGTCCGTCCCCCACAGCCGGGGCGCCTGACCGGCGTACCGGGCCAGCACCTGCTCCCGGGTCGGCGGCGCGGGCGGGGCCACCGCGGCCGGCGCCGCCGGCGCCGCCACCGCTGACGGCGCGTCAGCCGGGCGCCCCGGCGCGGCGCAGCCCGCCGCCAGTGAGACCGCCGCCGCCAGTACCGTCCGCCGTCCGAGCACGCTGTCGCTCCTCGCCGTCCACCGTGATCACCGTGAGCACCGCCACGAGTGTCACTTCCCGGCCGCGCCGGTGCCATCTGCGAAGCTCGGCCGTATGGCTTCCTCCCCCCGACCGCACTACCTGCAGTGGACGACCGTCGCCCCGGTGCTGGCGTTCCTGCTGCTCCTGGCGACCTGGCACCGCGACGTGCCGTGGCCGGTGGTGGCGCTGGTGGCGTGCTTCCTGGCGGTGTCGGTGGTGGCGGCCGTGCACCACGCGGAACTGATCGCCCATCGGGTCGGCGAACCCTACGGCTCCCTGGTTCTTGCGGTCGCCGTCACCATCATCGAGGTCGCCCTGATCGTCACGCTGATGGCCGACGGCGGCGACAAGAGCGCCGGCCTCGCCCGGGACACGGTGTTCGCCGCCGTGATGATCACCTGCAACGGCATCCTCGGGCTGTCCATCCTGGTCGGCGCCCTGAAGTACCGGGTCGCCGTCTTCAACGCGGAGGGCACCGGCGCGGCGTTCGGCGCGATCGCCACCCTGGCGACGCTCAGCCTGGTGCTGCCGACCTTCACCACCTCGCAGCCGGGACCGCAGTTCTCCACCACCCAGCTGGTCTTCGCCGCCACCGCCTCGCTCGTCATCTACGGGCTGTTCGTCTCGACCCTGACGGTCCGGCACCGCGACTACTTCCTGCCCGTCACTCCCGCCGGTGAGATCGTCGACCCGACGGACGACCACTCCGAACCGCCCAGCAGGCGCGAGACCCTGATCAGCGTGGCCCTGCTGTCCGTCGCGCTGGTCTCGGTGGTCGGCCTCGCCAAGGGCGTCTCGCCCACCATCGAACGGGGGGTCGCCGCCGCCGACCTCCCCAACGCGGTGGTCGGCGTGGTCATCGCGCTGCTGGTGCTGCTCCCCGAGTCCATCGCCGCGGTCCGCGCCGCGGTCCGCAACCGCGTGCAGATCAGCCTCAACCTGGCCCTCGGCTCCGCCCTGGCCTCCATCGGCCTCACCATCCCCGCCGTGGCCATCGCCTCCACCTGGCTCAGCGGCCCGCTGGAACTCGGCCTCGGCCCCAACCACATGATCCTGCTGGCCCTGACCGTCGCGGTCGGCACCCTCACCGTCATCCCGAAGCGCGCCACCCCGCTGCAGGGCGGCGTCCACCTCGCCATCCTCGGGGCCTACCTGGTCCTGGCGGTGAGTCCGTGACCCCCCGTCAGGGTCCGGCCGAAGTCACCTGCATGACCTGGACGTTCGGGGAAAGGCGGGGGGTGCGGCCGCGGACCGGTCGCACCGTTCGAGACGAGGAGGCTCCATGTCCATCCTGTGGGCGATCATCGCCGGTCTGGTCATCGGACTGCTGGCGAAACTCGTGATTCCCGGCCGCCAGCCGATCCCGCTGTGGCTCACCATCCTGCTCGGCGTCGTCGGCGGGCTGATCGGCAACGCACTGGCCGGCGCCTTCGGCGTCGCGGACACCGACGGCATCGACTGGGTCCGGCACTTCTTCCAGATCGGAGCCGCCGCCCTGCTGATCCTGGTGGTCACCCCGCTGTGGTCGCGCCGCGGCGCCTGACCCGCGGAAGGACAACCGGAGGGGGTGTGCGCCCGGGCGCACACCCCCTCCGGCCGTGCCTCACTCCACCGTCACGCTCTTGGCGAGGTTGCGGGGCTTGTCGACGTCCCGGCCGAGGGCCACGGCCGCGTGGTAGGCCAGGAGTTGGAGCGGGACGTTGAGCAGCAGCGGGTCGAGTTCGGGCTCGCTCTTCGGGACGACCAGGCAGTGGTCGGCCAGGCGCGGCTCGATCGGGCGGTGGGCGACGGCCAGGACCCGGCCGGAGCGGGCCTTGATCTCACCGAGGGCGGTGAGGTTCTTGTCGAGCAGCTCGTCGTCGGGGACGAGGGCGACCGTGGGCAGCTCGGGGGAGATCAGCGCCAGCGGGCCGTGCTTCAACTCGCTCGCGGGGTAGGCCTCCGCGTGGATGTAGGAGATCTCCTTGAGCTTCTGCGCGCCCTCCCGGGCGACCGGGTAGCCCCGGACCCGGCCGATGTACATCATGCCCTGGCTCCCGGCGTACTCGGCGGCCAGCGCCTCGATCTCCTTCTGCTGCCCGAGCACCTCCCGGATCTGGTCGGGCAGCGCCTTGAGGGCGGCGACGATCCGGCGGCCGTCGGCGGGCGACAGGTCGTGGATCCGGCCGAAGTGCAGGGCGAGCAGCGCGAACGCGACCACCGTGGAGGTGAAGGCCTTGGTGGAGGCGACCGAGATCTCGGGGCCGGCGTGCAGGTAGATCCCGCCGTCGCACTCGCGGGCGATCGCCGAGCCGACCGTGTTCACCACGCCGAGCACCCGGCCGCCCTTGCGCTTGACCTCCTGGACGGCGGCCAGCGTGTCGTAGGTCTCGCCGGACTGGCTGACCGCCACGTACAGGGTGTCGGCCTCGATCACCGGGTTGCGGTAGCGGAACTCGGAGGCCGGCTCGGAGTGGGCGGGGATCCGGGCGAGCTCCTCGATCAGCTGGGCGCCCATCTCGCCGGCGTAGTACGCCGAGCCGCAGCCGAGGATCTTCACCCGGCGGATCTCGCGCAGCTCACGGGCGTCCAGGTTGAGGCCGCCCAGGTGGGCGGTGGCGAAGCGCTCGTCGAGCCGGCCGGACAGGGTCCGCTCGACCGCGCCCGGCTGCTCGTGGATCTCCTTGAGCAGGTAGTGCGCGAAGCCGCCGGTGTCGTAGCTGCCGATCTCCCAGTCGACGGTGGACGGCTGCCGGGTGACGGTGCGGGCGTCCTCGGTGAAGGTCCGGAAGCCGTCGGCGCGCACGGTGGCCAGCTCGCCGTCCTCCAGGTGCACCACCTGCCGGGTGTAGCGGACCAGGGCGGAGACGTCGGACGCGGCGAACATCTCCTTCTCGCCGATGCCCAGCACGATCGGGCTGCCGTTGCGGGCCACCACGATCCGGTCGGCCTGCTCGGCGTCCAGCACGGCGATGCCGTAGGTGCCGACGACCAGCTTGAGCGCGGCCCGCACCGCGTCCTCCAGTTCGCCCCCGTCGGCGCGGTGCGCGGCGATCAGGTGGGCGAGCACCTCGGTGTCGGTCTCGGAGCGGAACTCCGCGCCGTCCGCGGTGAGCTTGGCGCGCAGCTCGTCGGCGTTCTCGATGATGCCGTTGTGCACCACCGCGATCCGGCCCGCGTTGTCCGTGTGCGGGTGCGCGTTCGCGTCGGACGGGACGCCGTGGGTGGCCCACCGGGTGTGGCCGATGCCGGTGCCGCCCTTGAACCGGGCCGGGACCGCCGCCGCCAGGTCGGCGACCCGGCCCTTGACCTTGCAGACCTTCAGCTTCGCCGGGGCCGACTTGGTCGCGGGCGCTATCACCGCGACGCCCGCCGAGTCGTACCCCCGGTACTCGAGGCGCTGCAGCCCCTCCAGCAGGAAGGGGGACGCGTCCTTGGGGCCGATGTAGGCCACGATTCCGCACATGGGCGTGGACTCCTGATCTGTCGGGGTGGGAGCGGGTGGGAGCCGCGAGGGCCGGCCCGGCGGACCTGGCGGACCGTCAGCCGTAGACCATCCGGCGCAGCTGACGCACCGACAGCTGCGGCGCGGCCACCCGCCGGGCGGCCAGTTCGCCGCCGAGGCGGGTGAAGATCTGCTCGTTGGTCAGCCCTCGGGCCTGCAGCTCACCGTGGCGGCGGCGGACGTACTCCTCGGTGGACTCCGAGAAGTACGCCAGCACCTCCGCGACGACCCGCGCGGCCTCCCCCGGGGCCAGGGGGGTGGTCCTGGCGAGGTGGGCGAGCAGGTCCTCATGAGGGTGCGGTGAGACAGGCACGGACGGGGAGCCTAGGCGTGAAGAGTTCATTTGCCAAAGATCCTGCCCGAATTCGGGCAGGCCGGCCAGTCGACGCGCGCCCGTGCAACCTTCCGCACCCGTGCGGCGTACTAGAGGACGGTGGTCGCACAGGCGCTCGGGCGCGCACCTATGATGTGTGGCCGTCGTTGTAGAACGGTGTGCAGGCGGTGTTCGGGTGACGCGCCCGGGCAGCTACGCCTGTTGGCGGTGTCCCTGACCGGGTTTCCGGCGGTCACCCCGCAGGATGGGCCGCGTACTGTCCGTGTCGATCACAGGGGGACCGTCCGTCATGCAACCGCGTGTGTTCGCCGTCGTCACCGCCGTCCTGCTGGCCGTACTCGGCCTCGGGTCGGTCCTGGTGACCGACTGGACGCCCAAGGCCGCCACCGCCGCCGTCGCACCCGCCGCGGGCAACGGCCGCCCCGGCGCCGTGCCGGCGAGCACCGCCGCGTCCCCCTCCCCCACCGGCGACCCCGCCGTGTGGACCCGCAGCACCCTGCGCAACAAGCTGATGAAGGAGATGGAGGACACCGACCCCGGTGTCGCCCTCGCCGACCTCGACAAGATCTCCAAGGACAAGCCCTACACGGTGCGGTTCTGCCACCCCATCGCCCACGAGCTCGGGCACGCCGCGGTGCAGCGCTACCACCAGGACTTCCAGAAGGTGATCTCCTTCCCGCACGAGACCTGCGCGGCCGGCTACCTGCACGGCGCGGTCGAGGAGATGCTCGCCAACTCCAAGGACCCGCAGCACGACATCCTCTCGCTCTGCGCCCCCGCCAACACCGGGCCCTGCATCCATGGCGTCGGACACGGCATCATGTTCGTCACCAAGCAGGACATCCCCGCCGCGCGGGCGCTGTGCGACAAGTTCCCCAGCCAGAGCCGCCGGATCACCTGCTCCGAGGGCGTCTTCATGCAGCTGTTCGCCCCGGACGAGGAGGACGAGAAGGCCAAGGCCAACCTCCCCGCGGACAAGCTCGCCGCCGACCCGCTGTACCCCTGCCCCGAGCAGCCGGCGCTCTACCAGTCCGCGTGCTTCTTCTACGCCCCGACCTTCTTCCTCTCCTCCCACGACTACGCCAACCACCCCGAGGCCTTCGCCCAGGCCCTCCAGTGGTGCCTCAACGGGCAGGCCGCCGGCGGCGCGAACGACTGCTCCCGGGGCGTCGGCTCGCGCACCATGAAGTACAACCTGGACCGCGAGGACTGGGCCGCGCAGCAGTGCGCCACCGCCAAGGACGCCTGGCAGCGCAAGGCCTGCGCCCAGGGCCTGGTCTCCTACTACACCGTCAACTACACCGAGTCCGGTGCGGCTGCCCGCCTCTGCAACAAGATCACCAACAAGGAGATCCAGGGCTACTGCCGCACCGCGGGCGGCCTCTCCAGCACCCTGGACTGACCCGGCCGCCCGCCCCTGGTTGGGTCCGGTTCCACCTGCACCCATACGATTCGCCAGGTGAACGATGACTTCAGGAGCGCCGCGCACGCGGCGGCGGAGCTGGTGGCCGACTACCTCGACGGGGTTCCGGGGCGGCCGGTGTGGCAGCCGATGGATCCGGCGGAGCGGGCGGCGCTGCTGGAGTGGGAGCTGCCCGAGGACGGGGTGGGGCTGGAGGAGCTGCTGAAGGCCGTCGGGGAGCGGATCATGCCGCACCCGATGGGCAACGGCAGCTCCCGGTTCTTCGGCTGGGTGAACTCCTCGCCGCAGCCGGCCGGAGTGCTGGCGACGCTGGCCGCGTCGGCGATGAACCCGAGTTCCGCGGGCGGCGACCACGCCGACGTGCACCTGGAGCGGGCGATGGTGCGGTGGATCGCCGAGCTGGTGGGCTTCCCGCACCCGGCGGGCGGCGGCATCCTCACCTCGGGCACCTCGATGGCGACCATCGTCTGCCTGGCCACCGCCCGCAACCGGGCCGCCCGCAACGCCGGTCGGGACGTCCGCGAGGACGGCCTCGCCGGCCTGCCGCCGCTGGTCGGCTACGTCACCGGCGAGGCGCACAGCTGCGTGCGCAAGGCCGCGGAGCTGCTCGGCCTGGGATCGAAGCACCTGCGGGTGGTGCCGACCGACGCGGACGGGCACCTGCTGCTCGACGGGCTGGAGCGCGCGATCGCGGAGGACCGCGCGGCGGGCCGGCTGCCGTTCCTGGTGGTGGCCTCGGCGGGCACGGTCGGCACCGGCGCGGTCGACCCGTTCGAGCCGATCGCGGACCTGGCGGCCCGCGAGGGGCTGTGGTTCCACGTGGACGGGGCGTACGGCGCGTTCGGCATCCTGGACGAGACGATCCGGCACCGGTACGCGGGCATGGACCGGGCGGACTCGCTGGCGCTGGACCCGCACAAGTGGCTGGGCGTCCCGGTGGACTGCGGGTGCGCGCTGGTGCGCGACGCCGAGGAGCTGCGCGGCGCCTTCAGCCTGGTGCCGTCCTACCTGCGGGACGACGCGGCGGGCGACCTCGGCTGGTTCTCGGAGTACGGCACCGAGCAGACCCGGCCGTTCCGGTCGCTGAAGGTGTGGGCGTCGATCGCCCACCGGGGCCGGACCGGCGTGGCCCGGGACATCGCGCACTGCACGGCGCAGGCCCGGCGCCTGGGCGAATGGGTCGAGCAGGACCCGGAGTTGGAGCTGCTCGCACCGGTGGAGACCTCGATCGTGGCGTTCCGCTACCGCCCGCAGGGGGTGGCCGAGGAGACCGTGCAGCAGCTCAACTCCCGGCTGCCGGTGGCGATCCAGCTGCGCGGACAGGTCTTCGTGACGGGCGCCGTGTACCAGGGCCGGGAGATCCTCCGGGCGTGTCTGCTGAACGCGTCGACCACCGACGCGGACGTGCGGCTGCTGCTCGACGAGGTGAAGTCGGCCGGAGCGGAACTCCTGGCCGGGCTCCGCACGTCCAACTGACCGTGGGAGCGGATCAGCGCCGATCCGATGGGGGCCCGCGGAGACATTAACCGTCAGGTCACGGGGGATTCGTGATCGCGAAACAGCGGAGCGCCACCATGCTGGCATGGAGAAGATGGCGTACACCCACGGCAGAGTCGGCAACGAGCAGCAGCAGCGGCGGTCCCGGGGGCACCGCTGGCGCCGGGAGACGGTCGAGCTGGCGGCGGTCTTCGCCGCCGTCGCCGCCGCCGACCTGGTCGCCAACGTGGTCGTGCACGGACACGACGGGCCGGTGCTGCTGGCCGCCTCGGCCGCGGCCATGCTCGGCACCGCGCTGTTCCGGGGCTGGCTCGCCCACCGGCACCCGCACGGGCCGCCCGGCGCGGACGCCCTCGCACCCCCGGGCGGCGCGATGACCGGCGACGCGGCGGACCGCGACGCCATGAGCGGGGAGCAGGAGCCCACCGTGCTGTGGCGGCTGCGCACCAGCGTCGCGGACGCGCCGGGCAGCCTGGCCCGGGTGTGCACGGCGCTGGCCGAGCGGCGGGTGAACATCGTGTCGATGCAGGCGCACCCGCTGCCGGACTGCACGGTGGACGAGTTCATCGTCCGCGCACCGAAGGCGCTGGCCCGCACCGAGCTGGCCGCGGCGGTCGCGGCGGGCGGCGGCTGGGACATCTGGACCGACCGGGCGGACGCCCACGAGCTGGTCGACGTGCCCCGCCAGGTCCTCGCCCTGGCCACCCGCACCGCCCTGGACGCGGCGGAACTCCCGGTCGCGCTGCGGCAGTTGTTCGGACGGGCGGCGATCCGCCAGTTCCCGGGGCGGGGCGCCGAGACGCCCGCCGGAGTGGAGGGGCACGTGATGCGACTGCCGCTGCCGAACGGCGACCTGCTGGAGCTCTCCCGGCCCAACCTGCCGTTCACGCCGACCGAGTTCGCCCGGGCCCGGGCGCTGGTGGAGCTGGACACCGTGCTGGGTCCGCGGGTGCCGCAGGTCGAGGCCCGGATCAGCCACCCCGAGGGCGACGAGCTGACGGTCCGTCGGGCCACCCCGGAGGACAAGGCGGCGGCGGTCGCCATGCACGCCCGCTGCTCGCCGGAGTCGCTGCGCCGCCGCTACCACGGCCCGGTCCGGGACGCCGACCGCTACCTGGACCACCTGCTGGACCCGCGGCACGGGCAGACCCTGGCGGTGGAGACCGCGCACGGCCGGCTGGTCGCGCTGGCCCACCTGATGTGGGACGACGAGGGCGCGGAGATCGCCCTGCTGGTCGAGGACGCCTGGCAGCGCCGCGGCCTGGGCGTGGACCTGGTGCGCCGGATGGCGGCGCTGGCGCTGGAGGCGGGGGTGCGCACCGTGTACGCGGTGACCACCTCCTCCAACACGGGGCTGATCTCCACCATGCGGCGGCTGTCCGCCCCGCTGGACTACCAGGTGGAGGACGGCACGCTGGTGATCACCGCGCACCTGGCGGAGGCGGCCGAGAAGCTGCCCGCCCCGTGGGCGGCCCGCTGACCCTCGTTCCGGGGCCCGGCGGTGGAGCGGTCGTGCTCCACCGCCGGGCCCGTGCCGTGCCCCGGGGGAACGTTTCGCCCCGGGCCTGCGTCTTCTCCGGCACGGGCCCGTCCGGGTACGGCACGGGGTCGGATGTCGCCCCTGCTCAAGTGTGCGGGCGGGAGTCGGTAGGCTGAGCCCGTCCCTGCCGCCCGTGGGTCGTCGAACGGCCCGGGCGGTGCCGCAGCAAGGAGGAACCCCTGAGCATGCCAGGCACCGATTCGGAAGCCGCGCGCGACGCCTCGCTGCCCGCCCGCGCAAAGATCGCCGTGACGGCCGGCAAGATGGCGGCCGCGCTGTCCCAGAAGGCCGGTCGCGGCAGCGGTTCGGTGATCGGCGGCAAGGTCGCGCTCAAGCTCGACCCGGACCTGCTGGCGACCCTCGCCGAGCACCTGGACGTGGTCCTGGTCAGCGCCACCAACGGCAAGACCACCACCACCCGGCTGATCGCGGAGGCGCTGCGGGCGGCCGGTCCGGTGGTGTCCAACGCGCTGGGCGCGAACATGCCGGCGGGCATCACGGCGGCGCTGGCCGGTGGCACCGACGCCCGGTTCGGCGTGATCGAGGTGGACGAGAAGTACCTGCCGATGGTGGCCCGGGACACCCGGCCGAAGGCCATAGCTCTGCTGAACCTGTCGCGCGACCAGCTGGACCGCGCGGCGGAGACCCGGATGATGGCCGAGAAGTGGCGCGAGGGACTGAAGGACACCGAGGCGGTGATCGTCGCCAACGCCGACGACCCGCTGGTGACCTGGGCCGCCTCCTCCTGCAAGAAGGTGGTCTGGGTGGCCGCCGGGCAGGCGTGGAAGGAGGACGCCTGGTCGTGCCCGTCCTGCGGCGGCGTGATGCAGCGGCCCGGCGACGACTGGTTCTGCGGCGAGTGCGGCTTCCGCCGCCCGAACCCGCACTGGGCGCTGCAGGGCACCCACGTGATCGACCCGCACCGCGGCGCCTGGCCGATCCAGCTGCAGCTGCCGGGCCGGGCGAACCTGGCGAACGCCACCTCCTCGGCCGCGGTCGCGGCGGTGTTCGGGGTCGCCCCGCAGGTCGCGCTGCAGCGGATGCAGTCGGTGGCCGCGGTGGCCGGCCGCTACGACGTGGTGCAGTTCCGGGGCCGGGACGTCCGGCTGCTGCTGGCGAAGAACCCGGCGGGCTGGCTGGAGACCTTCTCGCTGATCGACGGGCCGCCGGCGCCGGTGGTGCTGTCGGTGAACGCGCTGGACGCGGACGGCACCGACACCTCCTGGCTGTGGGACGTCGACTACGAGCGGCTGGCCGGGCACCCGATCTTCGTGATGGGTCAGCGCAAGCTCGACCTGGCGGTCCGGCTGGAGGTGGCCGGCCTGCAGTTCCAGGTGGTCGACTCGCTGGCGCAGGCGGTGGACGCGGCCCCCGCGGGCCGGATCGAGGCGATCGCCAACTACACGGCGTTCCAGCAGCTCCGCAAGGCCGTGGTGGCCTGATGACCGATCAGTCCTACCCGCAGCAGCCGTACGGGCAGCAGCCCCAGTACGGACAGCAGCCGCAGTACGGCGGGCAGCAGCAGTACGACGGGCAGCAGCAGGCGTACGGCGCCCCGCAGCAGCAGTACGGCGACGGCGGGTACCAGCGGCAGGCCCCGCAGCAGCAGCCGTCGGCGCCGCAGCCCCAGCAGCAGTACGGGAGGTCTTCGAGGATGAGCGAGAGCAGCCTGCGGGTGGTCTGGGTGTACCCGGACCTGCTGTCGACGTACGGCGACCGCGGCAACGCGCTGGTGGTCGAGCGGCGGGCGCGGCAGCGCGGCCTCGGGGTGCAGCGGATCGACGTGCGCTCGGACCAGTCGGTGCCGACCAGCGGCGACATCTACCTGATCGGCGGCGGTGAGGACCGCCCGCAGCGGCTGGCGGCGGAGCGGCTGCGCAACGACGGCGGGCTGGTCCGGGCCGCCGAGAACGGTGCGATCATCTTCTCGGTCTGCGCGGGTTTCCAGATCCTCGGCCACGAGTTCGTCAACGACCTGGGCGAGCGCGAGCCGGGCCTGGGCCTGCTGGACGTGTGGACCACCCGCGGCGAGGGCGCGCGCTGCGTCGGCGACGTGCTGGCGGACGTCGCCCCGCAGCTGAACCTCCCCCAGCTGACCGGCTTCGAGAACCACCAGGGCATCACCCACCTCGGCGAGGGCGTCAGCCCGCTGGCCACCGTGCAGGTCGGCCGGGGCAACGGCACCGGCGACGGCACCGAGGGCGCCTGGCGCGACACCGTGTTCGGCACCTACCTGCACGGTCCGGTGATGGCCCGCAACCCCGCCGTGGCGGACATGCTGATCAAGCTGGCGCTGGACGTGAACGCGCTGCCGCCCGCCGACACCACCTGGTACGAGGCGCTGCGCGCGGAGCGGATCGCCGCCACCGCGCGGCCGGCGTGAGGCCGTTCACGCTCCCGTAAGCCGTGGTCACGGTCGTGGACGGCTGACCGCCATGTGGTCAGCCGTCCCGCCGGGGGACAACTTCATAGGACAATAGGAGAGCCCGGGCGCAACACCCTCCTCGGCGGTCGGGTCGCAGTTACGTGTGGTGCGTCGAGGAAGCCGCCCCCGCGTCGGTTTCGGCCCGGCCGGACGCAGGAACCGTATGCTGTGCAGCAGGTCAGATTCGGGCGTTATGTCCGATTCCCACCCACCAGTCCGGCCGTCCGATCCTGCTCGGGAGTTGGCAAAGCAATGCGTATTGGTGTCCTGACCAGCGGCGGTGACTGCCCCGGCCTGAACGCCGTCATCCGTTCCGTGGTCCACCGGGGGGTGGTCGACCACGGCGACGAGATCATCGGTTTCGAGGACGGCTGGCGCGGTCTTCTGGAGGGCGTGCACCGTCCGCTGACGCTCGACTCGGTCAGCGGCATCCTGGCCCAGGGCGGCACCATCCTGGGCTCCTCCCGGGTCCAGCCGAGCCACCTGCGCGACGGCGTCGAGCGCGCCAAGCAGTACTGCAACGACCTGGGCATCGACGCGGTGATCCCGATCGGCGGCGAGGGCACCCTGAAGGCCGCGAAGCTGATGAGCGACGCGGGCCTGCCGGTGGTCGGCGTCCCGAAGACCATCGACAACGACATCGCCTGCACCGACGTCACCTTCGGCTTCGACACCGCCGTCTCGGTGGCCACCGAGGCGCTGGACCGGCTGAAGACCACCGCCGAGTCGCACCAGCGCGTCATGGTGGTCGAGGTGATGGGCCGTCACACCGGCTGGATCGCGCTGAACGCGGGCATGGCGGCCGGTGCGCACGCCATCGTCGTCCCGGAGCGCCCGTTCCACATCGACAAGCTGACCGAGGTCGTCCGCGAGCGCTTCGACCGGCAGAAGAAGTTCGCCATCGTGGTCTGCGCCGAGGGCGCCAAGCCCGAACCCGGCACCATGCCGTGGGAGGAGGGCAGCAAGGACATGTACGGGCACGAGCGCTTCACCGGCATCGCCACCCAGCTCTCCCGCGAGCTGGAGCACCGCCTCGGCAAGGAGGCCCGACCGGTGATCCTCGGCCACACCCAGCGCGGCGGCACCCCCACCGCCTACGACCGGGTGCTCGCCACCCGCTTCGGCTGGCACGCGGTGGAGGCCGCCCACAAGGGCGCGTTCGGCCACATCACCGCCCTGCAGGGCACCGACATCAAGCTGGTGCCGCTGGGCGAGGCCGTCGCCGAGCTGAAGACCGTCCCGGCCGAGCGCTACCTCGAGGCCGAGACCGTCATCTGACGACCCGTCCGCCGGGGGCGCGTCGCGGGCCCACCGCCCGCGCCCCCGGGGATAGCCTTCGCCGCATGGAGATCCTCGCCTACGGCGTCCAAGCAGACGAACAGCCGCTCCTGGAGAAGGCCTTCGCGGGCCGGCACCCGCTGCGCACGCTGGCCGTGTTCCTGAACCGGGACACCGCCCCGCTGGCCGCCGGCTACCCGGCCGTCAGCACCAGCGTCAACGCCGTCCTGGACGCCCCGACGCTGGCGGTCCTCGCCGCCGGCGGCACCGAGCTGATCGCCCAGCGCTCCACCGGCTTCAACAACATCGACCTGGACGCCGCCGCCGAGCTCGGCCTCACCGTCGCCCGGGTCTCGCACTACAGCCCGTACGCGGTCGCCGAGCACGCCTGGGCCCTCGCGCTGGCCGTCAACCGCCGGCTCACCCGGGCCGCCAGCCGCTCCCGCGAGTTCGACTTCCGCCTCGACGGCCTGCTCGGGCGGGACATCCACGGCATGACGATCGGCGTGATCGGCACCGGCAAGATCGGCGAGTGCTTCGCCCGGATCGCGGCCGGCTTCGGCACCGAGCTCCTCGGCTGGGACGTCGCGCCGAACCCGGCCTGCACCGAGCTCGGCATGGCCTACACCGAACTGCCCGAACTCCTCAGCCGCGCCGACCTGGTGAGCCTGCACGTGCCACTGCTGCCGGCCACCCACCACCTGATCGACACCGCAGCGCTGGCCCGGATGAAGGACGACGCGATCCTCATCAACTCCAGCCGCGGCGGCCTGGTCGACAGCGCCGCCCTGGTCGAGACCCTGCGCGCCGGACGCCTCTCCGGCGTCGGCCTGGACGTGTACGAGGAGGAGACCGGCGTCTTCTTCACCGACCGGTCCATCCACGGCATCGCCGACGACACCCTCGCCCGGCTGGTCACCTTCCCCCAGGTCCTGGTCACCTCCCACCAGGCCTACTTCACCCACACCGCCGTCGGCCAGATCATCGACGCCACGGCCCGCAACGTCGACGATTTCGCCGCCGGACGCCGCAACGAGAACACCCTGGTGCCGCGGAGCTGACCGCCCGGCCGGCCGAGCGGATTCAACTCCCGCTGCACTTACCTGACTTGATCCAATTCAGCACCGGAAAGACGGCCGTTTACACGCCCTTGACGGCCCGTTACGTTGGGGTGTGGGAGCGCTCCCAGTCATGCCTGCACCTATGGCATGACCATGGCTTTTCCCAGGCAAGAGGGCCTGCCCGGCCGGGACGGCACGGGCCGGCCACCCCCACCCCCAACCACCGAAGGTGGTGAAAGTTTCATGTCACGACGCAAGACTCCCTGGATCGTCACGGCCCTCGCAGCAGCGGCCGCGACGATCTGCGCGCTGCTGCTGGGCCCGACCCCGGCGAGCGCGCACGGTGTGACGATGGTGCCGGGTTCGCGCACGTACCTGTGCTACCAGGACGGTCTCACCGGGACCGGTTCGCTGACCCCCACCAACCCGGCCTGCAAGGCCGCCGTCGCCCAGAGCGGCACGACCCCGCTCTACAACTGGTTCGCCGTGCTGGACTCCGCAGCGAACGGCCGCGGCCAGGGCTACGTCGCGGACGGCACCCTGTGCAGCGCCGGCAACAAGTCCCCTACGACTTCTCCGCCTACAACGCCGCCCGGGACGACTGGCCCAAGACCCACCTCACCTCCGGCGCCGCGATCGAGGTCGACTACTCCAACTGGGCCGCGCACCCCGGTGAGTTCCGGGTCTACCTGACCAAGCAGGGCTGGTCCCCCACCACCCCGCTGGCCTGGGCCGACCTGAGCCTGGTCACCACCGTCGCCAACCCGCCGCAGGTGGGCACCCCCGGCACCGACGGCGGCCACTACCACTGGAACATGACCCTCCCGTCGGGCCGCAGCGGCGCCGCCGAGATGTTCATCCAGTGGGTGCGCTCGGACAGCCCGGAGAACTTCTTCTCCTGCTCCGACCTGGTCTTCGACGGCGGCAACGGCGAGGTGACCGGCATCCACCTGCCGACCTCCTCGACGTCTCCGACGGCGTCCACCTCCCCGTCCGTCTCGCCCTCGTCCTCCCCGAGCAGCTCGCCCAGCAGCTCGCCCAGCAGCTCGGCCAGCACCTCGCCCAGCACCTCGCCCTCGTCCTCCCCGTCCGGCTCGCCCTCCGGCAGCATGCCGAGCAGCGGGTGCATGGCGACGTACAACGTCGTCAACGCCTGGGGCGGCGGGTTCCAGGGCTCGGTCGAGGTGATGAACCACAACTCGACGCCGATCAGCTCCTGGACGCTGAAGTGGCAGACCGGTGCCGGCACGACGATCACCAGCCTGTGGAACGGGGCGCTGACCACGTCCGGCAGCAATGTGACGGTGGGCAACGCGGCCTGGAACGGCGCCATCGCCGGGAACTCCAGCACCGTGCTCGGCTTCACCGCCAACTCCACCGGCAACAACTTCCCGACCGGCTCCATCACCTGCACCGCCTCGTGACACCCGCGCCCCGGGCCGGGTCCGCCGCAGCCCGCGGCGGACCCGGCCCGGGGCCGGCACGACCCACAGACACGCACCGACGACACAAGGAGGTTCGACATGGTGCGAAGTGACGCGGGAGCGCGCGGCGGCGCGTGGCGCGGGGCGGCGGCGGTGTTCGCCGTGCTCGCGGTGGTCCTCGGACTGCTGGCCGGGCTCGGCCAGGGCCCGGCCTGGAGCGCGGGCGGCGCGGCCTGCCAGGTCGCCTGGACGAACAACGAGTGGACGGGCGGCTTCACCGCGCAGGTATCGGTCACCAACTCTGGTACTGCGGTGACGAGTTGGAACCTGAGCTGGACGTTCGCGGCCGGCCAGCAGGTGACCTCGGCGTGGAACGCGCAGGTCAGCCGGAGCGGCAACACCGTCACGGCGAGCAGCCTGAGCTACAACGGGACGGTCCCCGCCGGGGGTTCGGCCTCCTTCGGGCTGCAGGGCACCTGGTCGGGCAGCAACCCGGTCCCCACCGACTTCGCCTTCAACGGCGCGTCCTGCCAGGGCGGCTCCGGCACCTCGTCGCCGACGCCCAGCGCCAGCAACAGCCCCACGCCCACCCCTACACCCACGCCCACGCCCACCCCGACGCCGACGCCCACCCCGACCGGCAGTGGCGGCCCCGGCTGCTCCGGGGCGGTGGTGGTCTGCTCGGGCTTCGAGGACCAGAGCGGCAGCAGCCTGTCCGGTGACTGGACCGTCGCCGCCCCCGACTGCTCCGCCGCCGGCACGGTGACCGTGGACACCGCGGTGGCCCACGGCGGCGGCCGCTCGCTGCGGGTCAACGGCCAGGCCGGCTACTGCAACCACGTGTTCGCGAGGACCACCAGGAGCATCTCCGCCGTCGGGCCGGTGGTCTACGCCCGGTACTGGGTGCGCCACACCACCGCGCTGCCCGCCGACCACATCGCGATGGTCACCATGGAGGACGCCAACAACGGCAACAAGCACCTCCGCCTGGGCGGCCAGAACGGCGCCCTGCAGTGGAACCGCGAGTCCGACGACGCCACGCTGCCCGCGCAGAGCCCGGTCGGCGTCGCGCAGAGCCTGCCGCTGCCGGTGAACCAGTGGGTCTGCGTCCGCTTCGCCGTGGACACCACCAAGCAGTCCATGGACACCTGGCTGAACGACCAGCTGGTGCCCGGGCTGCACGACGACGGCGTGCCCACCGCCGACATCGACCAGCAGTGGCTGAGCCGCACCACCGCCCCGCGCCCGGTCACCCTGGACCTCGGCTGGGAGGCCTACGGCAACGGCTCCGACACGCTCTGGTACGACGACGTGGCCCTGGGCTCCGCGCCGATCGCCTGCTGAACCGCCGAGCAGGACCGCCCGACGGCCGGGCCCGCGCCCCGCTGCTCCTCGCCGGGCGCGGGCCCGGCCGCTCCGGGGACGGGCACAGCCGGGGGCGCGCGCCGACCGGCCGTAAGCGGCGCTTAGGCTGGTGGCCGAACGAAACCGGACCAAACCGGACCGCCGCCGGATCGCGGCCCCGGACGGCATGGACGAAAGCGGGGCCGCCCGATGGGCGACGGCATGACGGGGATGCACCACCACGGCGGGGGCCCGCTCCCGCCCTTCACCCTCTCCCGGGCCCTGGAGTGGTCTCCCGACTGGCCCTACCTGGTCCTCTGCGGGCTCGGCCTCGGCCTGTACCTGACCGCTGCGGTCCGGCTGTGGCGGCGTGGCGACAAGTGGCCGGTCGGCCGGGTGATCGCCTGGACGGCGGGCATCGGCACCGTCCTCCTGGTCACCAACACCGGCCTGAACGACTACGGGATGGTGCTGTTCAGCGCCCACATGATGCAGCACATGGTGCTGTCGATGCTCTCGCCCATCCTGCTGCTGCTCGGCGCGCCGATCACCCTCGCGCTGCGCGCGCTGCGCCCGGCCCGCAAGGGCAGCGGTCGGGGCCCGCGCGAACTGCTGGTCGCCCTGCTGCACTCCACGTACGTCCGGATCGTCTCGCACCCGGCGTTCACCATCCCGGCGTTCATCGCCAGCCTGTACGTGCTCTACTTCACGCCGCTGTTCGACTTCCTGATGCAGTACCGGGTCGGGCACCTGGCGATGATGCTGCACTTCCTCGCCGTCGGCATGCTGTTCTTCTGGCCGATCATGGGCGTCGACCCGGGCCCGCACCGGCCCGGCTTCGTACTGCGGATCATCGAGCTGTTCATGGGCATGCCGTTCCACGCGTTCTTCGGCGTCGCGGTGATGATGGCCTCCGGCCAGCTCGTCACCACCTTCACCGCCGCCGGCGCGCCCGCGGGCACCGACCTGCACCAGGACCAGCAGCTCGCGGGCGGCATCACCTGGGCGTTCGGCGAGATCCCGACCGCGATCGTGCTGATCGCGCTGACCCTCCAGTGGGCCAAGTCCGAGGAGCGGCAGGCCCGCCGCCGCGACCGTGCCGCGGACCGCGACGGCGACGCCGAGCTGGAGGCCTACAACAAGTACCTGGCCTCGCTGAACAAGGCCGCCGGCTGACCGTCGCCGCGGCCGACAGGACCGCCCGGGAGCGCCCCGCTCCCGGGCGGTTCCGCGTTCCCGGGGGTTCAGCCGATGCCCTGCCGGTCGGGTTCCAGGGCGAAGGTGCGGTTCTCCGGGTCGTGGACGGCTTCGGCGACGGCGCGCTCCAGCAGCTGACGCTGCCTCAGCAGCGGGGGGCGGCGCGGGCCGGGGGTGATCCGCAGCAGGTCGTCGAGGGCGGCCGCCAGCCGGCGGGTGACCTGGGGCTGCCCGGCGCCGCAGGTGCGGATCTCGGTGAAGGCCAGGTCGACGGTGGCCTCCCAGCCGGGGACGGCCTGGACCAGCCGGACGGCGCCGTCCTTGTCGCGGTGGCGGATCTCGCCGAGCTGGTGCGGGGCGAGCAGGGCGAGCAGCTGGTGGATGCGGTCGATGGCCTGGACGGCGGTGGTGGGGTCGTTGACGGCGGGCGACAGGGCCCGGATGGCGATGTCGACGAGTTGGCGGTAGCCGAAGCTGAGGTCCTGGTGCATGGTGCGGTCGACGCCGACGTTCAGCGCGGTGGTGATCCGGCGCGGGCGGGGCGGGGTGCCGCCGACCACCACCACGGTCGGGGTGCCGGGCGCGATGAAGTCGCCGATCCGCGGCACCAGGTGCAGGACGGTGTCGTGCCGGCGGGCGACCCGCATCAGCCAGCGGATGTTGACGTCCCGCAGGACGCCGCCGCGGCCCTCGTGCAGCAGGGTCGGCCCCTCGGGCCGCGGGCCGCCCGGCGGGCCGAGTTCGGGGGCCAGCCAGCGGTAGTCCTGGAGCACCTTGAGCGACTCGCGGGTGACCCGGTCGATCACGTGCGGCACCCGCAGCAGGCGCAGCGTGGCCTGCACGTACAGCACGAACAGGCCCAGGCTGAGCATCACCATGGCGAGCGCGACGACGGTGGAGACGACCGGGACGGAGACCGCGCGGGTCGGGTCGGTGGTGTCGTCGTAGCCGAGCTGGACCAGCAGGGTGTAGACGAAGGTGGCCAGGCAGGTGGCGAAGGTCGCCTTGATCAGGCGGCTGCGGACGTACAGCCGCAGCACCCGGGGGCTCATCTGACTGGCGGCCATCTGGAGCGACACCAGCGAGATCGAGAAGACCACGCCGATGAAGGTGAGCATCGCCGAGCTGACCGTCGACACCACGCTCTTGGCCGCCGCGTTGAACGACAGCAGGGTGTCGGCGGTCTGCGCGGCGGTGGCCTCCTCGAAGATGGCCCGGTCGATCAGGTCGGTGAGTCCGGCGAGCAGCACCGCGCCCACGCAGGTCAGCAGTGGTGCGAACCAGAAGGACTCGCGCAGGTGCTCGCGCAGCGGTGACAGCGCCCGGTAGTGCGGCCGGCGGCGCGGTGGTCTCTGCTGCTGCTCGGTCATCGGGCCAGGCTAACGGCGTGGGCCGGGGCGGTTCGGGCACCACGCCCGCCCGGTCCGGCGCGCCGTCAGCCGGTGAGTGCGGCGAGGACGTCCAGCAGCGGCGCGGGGTCGGCCTCGTCGGGGCCGCTGAGGCAGAGCCGGTCGGCCGTCCCGCCGTAGCGGTGGCGCAGTTCGCGGGCGGCCGCGGCGGGTTCGCCGGTGACGGCGAAGGTGTTGAGGACGGTGTCGTCGATCAGGGCGCCCATCTCCTGCCAGCGGCCGCGGAGCGAGAGCGGGTGCAGTTCGTCCTGGAGGGCGGCCCAGCCGTGGGTCTCCAGGACGGGGCGGTAGGCGGGGGTGGAGGCGTAGAAGGCGAGGCGTTCGCGGACCAGGCGGAGGTTGGTGCGGTAGCTGTCCTCGTCGTGGCCGGTGGCGACCAGGACGTTGGCGACCACTTCGAACGGGCGGGTGGTCCAGGGGGCGTGTTCGGCCTCGGCGGCGGCGCGGGCGGCCCGGACGGTGGGCAGGACGGCGGTGGCGAGGTGGTCGGGCGAGCCGAAGGGGTGGGCCAGGAAGCCGTCGGCGACGGCCCCGGCGGTGGCGGTCATCAGCGGGCCGACCGCGGCCAGCAGGATCGGCGGCGGGGGGTACGGCTGCGGGTCGGGTGCGAACACCGGTGTCATCAGGGTGTGCGCGTAGAACTCGCCGCGGAAGGCGAGGCGTTCGCCGGTCTGCCAGCTGTGCCAGATCGCCCGGACGGCGGCCACGTAGTCGCGCATCCGGGCGGCGGGCCGGTCCCAGGGCATGCCGTAGCGGCGGACGACGTGCGGTTTGATCTGGGTGCCGAGCCCGATGGCGGCCCGGCCGCCGGAGCTCTCGTGCAGGCCCCAGGCTTCGTAGGCGAGGGCCATCGGGGTGCGGGCGAAGGCGATGGCGACGCCGGTGCCGAGTTCGATCCGCCGGGTGCGGTCGGCGGCCCGGGCCAGTTGCAGGAACGGGTTGTGCGAGGTCTCGGAGAGGACGAAGCGGTCGGCGCCGCGTTCCTCGGCGGCCCGGGCCAGGTCGGGTGCGGTGGCGGGCCGGGGCGGGGCGGCGAGGTCGATGCGCATGGTCGGGTCTCTCCGGCGGGCGGGACGGGGTGCAGGCCCGATGCTATGCCGACGGCCCGTCAGGACGGCGGGACGAACGGGGACGGGGTGACGGTCGTGGTGTTGCCCCACGGGTCCACGGTCTCGTACGCCTCGTCGGGGTCGGACGGGTCGATGGTGTCCACCAGGACCGTGTCGCTCGCCGGGTCGAAGGACAGGCTCACGTATTCGGCGCGCACCAGTAGCCGTTCGAGTTCGGGGACCTTCACCCACGCGGCGCTCCGGGGTATGTACGGGGCGAGCAGAGCGGAGCGCCCGTCGGCGACCGGCTGGACGGCGCCGGCGTGGCCGGGCATGGACACGGCGGTCCGCTGCCGGTCGCCGATCAGGCGGTTCACCTGTCCTGGCTCGAGCTGCAGCACGGCGGTCAGCGGGTGGTCCAGGGTGATCGGGAGCATCCGGTCCCCGGCCCCGGGCGACTCGTAGACCCAATGCACGTCGAGGAGTTCGCCGAAGCGGTGGAAGCGCCGTTCCATCGGCGCCCGGTCGGTGCGCAGGCCGGTGGTCTCCTTCGACGGGTCGTCCCGCCAGCCGACCACGCTGCCTGCGGCGACCACGAAGGCCGCACCGGCCAGCACCACGCTCGACACCACTGTTCTTCGCCGCACGGCCCGCCCCCCTGATGTTCGGTCGGCTCCCATCCTGGCGGGGCGGCCGGTGGCGGGCGTCCGCTCCCGGAACGAACGGCCTCCGCCGTCCGGCGGGTGCGGCGGCCCGGTTGATCCTCCGTCAGCGGGTGGTGTGGGCACCGCCGTTGACGTGCAGGGTCTGGCCGGTGAGGTGGCGGGCGCCCGGGGAGGCGAGGAAGTGGGCGGTGGCGGCGATGTCGTCGACGGTGCCGGGGCGCTTGTTGTGGGTCTCCTCGATCAGCGCGCGGCGGCGCTCCTCCGGGACGGGTCCGCCGAAGAAGTCGGTGCCCTCGATGTAGCCGGCGGCGATCACGTTGCAGGTGATGCCGCGCGGGGCGAGCTGGGCGGAGAGTGCGGAGCTCCACGCGGCGAGCGCCGCTTTCGCCGCGCCGTACGCGCCGCCGCGGCGTTCCGCGCCGAGCGAGCCGAGGCTGATCACCGCGCCGCCGGGGGCGAGGAGTTCGCGGACCGCCTCGGTGGTGAGGACGGCGCCGAGCAGGTTCTGCGCGAGGTTGGCCTGCCAGGAGGCGAGCAGGTCGGCGAGCGGGCAAGGCCCGGCGGGGGCGGTGGGCGGCAGGCCGCCGGCCGCGTTGACCAGCACGTCGAGGGTGGTGAGCCGGG
Source organism: Streptomyces sp. TLI_171 (assembly GCF_003610255.1). GTDB lineage: Bacteria > Actinomycetota > Actinomycetes > Streptomycetales > Streptomycetaceae > Kitasatospora. Next base: position 947,962 of record NZ_RAPS01000001.1, read on the forward strand.
CGGCGAGGGCGGCGGCGGCCCCGGGGTCGGTGGCGTCGGCGACGACGCCGTGCGCGCCGAGTTCGGCGGCGGCGCGCTCCACCGCCTCGGGTCGACGTCCCGTCAGGTACACCTGGGCGCCGTCGGCGGCGAACCGGGCCGCGACGGCGCGGCCGATGCCGCTGCTTCCTCCGGTGACGAGCACGGTACGGGTCACGCTGTCCTCCCCGGACTGGTACGTTTAGCCCTAAACATAGACCACGCGCGACGGCAGGAGGCAACCCCCATGACCGAACCCGAGCACACCGGGCCCGAGACCACCGGCCCCGGGCCGGAGCCGGCCGCCGACCGTTCGGCGGCCGCCATCGCCGCCGCCTGGCGGCGCGAGCGCCCGGGCACCCCCACCGACTCGATCGAGATCGTCACCCCGGTCTGGCGCCTCGCCAAGCTGTTCGCCGACGACCGCAACCGGGTGCTGCGCGCGGCCGGGATCGACGCCGCCACCCTCGACCTGCTGTCGGTGCTGCGCCGCTCCGGCCCGCCGTACGAGCTGACCACCCGCGAGCTGTCCCGGCGCACCCTGGTCACCGCGGGGGCGATCTCGCAGCGGGTGGCCCGGGCGGAACGGGCGGGCCTGGTGCACCGCTCCCCCGACCCGGCGGGCGGCCGGGCCGTGCTGGTCGCCCTCACGCCGGACGGGCACGAGCTGATCGAGCGGTCGGTGGACGCGGTGCTGGGCCGGGAGGCCGAGCTGGTCACCGGCCTCGACCCGGCCGAGCGCGCGCAGCTCGCCGCCCTGCTCGACCGCCTGCTCACCGACCTGTACGCCCGGGTCGGGCCGCCCGCCTGACGGGTCGGCGCCGACCCGCCCGGCTTTACAGCGGGTCGCCGAGCGGTCCGAACTCCGGCTCCAGCTGCGCCGCCCAGTGCGCGGCGAAGTCCGGCCGGCTGCCGTCCGCGTCGGTGAAGCCGTACTCCCGGTAGAGGCCCCAGGTGGCGAGCGCCCGGCCGGACTTGGCGAGCACGTCCGGGTCGGCGGCGAGGGCGACGACGGCCCGGCCCAGGTAGGCGGGGCTCTCCGAGTGGGCGAAGTTCGGGTCCTGGGCGGCGCCGTCGCGCCAGTTCTCCTCGGTGACCCCGAAGTGCTCCAACATGGCTTCGGAGCGCAGGAACCCGGGGGTGAGGGCGACCGCCGCGACGCCGTGCGGCCGCAGCTCGGCGGCCTGCGCGACGGCGAGCCGGACGACCGCGGACTTGGCCAGGTCGTAGAAGAAGCTCCCCCGGTAGCGGGCGGTGTTGCCGTCGGTGACCTCCACCACCAGACCGCTGCCGCGCGCCACCAGCAGCGGCAGCGCGTACCGGCTGGTGATCACGTGGGTCTCCACGGCCTGCCGGAGCAGGCGCAGCCCGGTGTCCAGGTCCTGTTCCCAGAGCGGGTGCTCCCAGTCGGTCAGCGGGTCGCCGCCCCACACCGAGTTGACCAGGAGGTCGAGCCGCCCGTCCTGGTCGGCGGCGATCCGCTCGACCAGGGCGCGGACCTGCGCCGGGTCGCTGTGGTCGGTGCGGACGGGAATGCCGTGGCCGCCGGCGGCGGTGACCAGGGCGGCGGTCTGCTCGACGGTCTCCGGGCGGTCCAGGTCGGAGCGGCCGCCGGTGCTGCTGCGGCCGGTGACGTAGACGGTGGCGCCGGCCGCGCCGAGTTCGACGGCGATGCCTCGGCCGCCGCCGCGGGTGCCGCCCGCGACCAGGGCCACCCGGCCGTTCAGTGGTCGTGCCTGCTGCGCGGTCATCTCTCCTCCGGGGTGTACGGGGCCAGGACGGCGGTCAACTCGCGCCGCAGCCGGGGCGCGAGGGCGCCCTCGCGGTCCAGCGCCCAGGTCAGGCCGGCGCCGGCGGTGACCGCCTGCACGGTGCGGGTCAGGGCGGGGACGTCGGCGCCGGAGCGCAGCTCGCCGGCCCGCACGGCTTCGGCGAGCAGGTCCTCGACGGCGCGGGCGTGGGCGCGGTGCACGGCCAGGGCACGCTCGTGGAGTTCGGGGTCGGTGAGGTCGGCGCAGAGGAACGCCAGGTGGTGGGCGAACCGCTCGGGCGTGTCCATCACCCGGGCCGTTGCCGCCACCAGCGCGTGCAGCGCGCCCAGCGCGGAGTCCGCCGCGTGGCGGGCCTGCTCGGTCGCGGCGGCGGCCTGACGCACCGACAGGTCGGCCAGGGCGAGCAGCAGTCCGCGTTTGGACCCGAAGCGCTGCACCAGGGTGCCGGGCACCAGGCCGACCTCGCGCGCCACCGCGGCCAGGGTGAGTCCGGCGGGCCCCACCCGGCCCATCACCCGGGCCGCCCCGGCGAGGATCGCCTCGTCGTCCAGCCCGCGGGGCCGTCCCGCCATCGCCCGCCTCCAATAGTAAATGCCTGTTCATTTATTAAACCGCGCGGTCCTGCCGAAGGCAAACGTCACCCGGGCGAACCAGCCCGGGCAGTGGCGCGCCCGGGCGGTCCCTAGCTTTCGAAGCACCGAGCAGAGCGGCCTTCGGAGGAGACCGGACATGACCGACGACGATCGGATCCACGAGGAGCTGGCGCGGCGGACCGCGGCCGTCGAGGCGCAGGTCGTCGAGTGGCGGCGCCACCTGCACCGGTACCCCGAACTGTCCAACCGGGAGGCCGGCACCGCGAAACTGATCGCGGATCAGCTGACGGCGCTCGGCCTGGACGAGGTCCGCACCGGGATCTCCGGCCACGGCGTGGTGGGCGTGCTGCGGGGCGGCCGGCCCGGTGAGCGGGTGGTGGCGCTGCGCGCCGACATCGACGCGCTGCCGGTGCAGGAGGACAGCGGCGAGAGCTTCGCCTCCACCGTCGTCGACCAGGACTACCCCGGCGGGCCGTTCCCCGTCGCGCACGCCTGCGGCCACGACGGGCACACCGCGACGCTGCTGGGCGCGGCCACGGTGCTGGCCGGGGTGCGCGAGCAGTTGCCCGGCACGGTGCTGTTCGTGTTCCAGCCCGCCGAGGAGGGCGCACCGGTCGCGGAGAGGTCAGGGGCCAAGGAGATGATCGCGCAGGGCGCGTGCGCCGACCCGGTGCCCACCATGGCGTTCGGCATGCACCTGGCGCCGCTGCCCACCGGGTGCGTCGGCTACCGGACCGGCAACCAGTTCGGTGCCTCCTGCCTGTTCAGGATCGTGCTGACGGGTGAGCAGGTGCACGGCTCCACCCCCTGGATGGGCGTCGACCCGGTGCCCGCGGCGGGCGCGCTGATGGTCGGCGTGGGGCAGCTGTACCGGCAGGTGTCCGCGTTCGACCCGATCACCGTCACCATCGGCCACGTCGAGGACGTCGGCCGCTTCAACATCGTGCCCGGCACCGTCACCCTGTGGGGGACCGTCCGGTGCGCGGTCGAGCAGGACATGGACGAGGTCCGGAAGCGGCTCGCCACGATGGCGGAGCAGACCGCGGCCGCCTTCAACTGCACCGCGTCCGTCGAGTACCTGCAGGACGTGCCCGCGGTCCACAACCGCCGGGAGTGGGTCGACGCCGTGCTGCCGACCGTCCGGCGGGTGGTCGGCGCGGACCGGGTGGTCGAGTCCGCCCCGACCCTCGGGTACGACGACGTCTCGGAGTTCGTGAACGCCTACGGCGGCGTGTACGTGATGCTCGGCGCCCAGGACGCCGTCCTCGCCGCGGACGGACGCCCGGTCCCCACCCCGGGCGGGCGCGGCCTGATCCCCAACCACAGCCCGAGGTTCTACCTGAACGAGGCCGCCCTGGCGGTGGGCGTGCGACTGCACTGCGCCGTCGCCCGGGACCACCTGACCGGCCGGATCTCCCCCGCCGGCTGAGCTCCGGGCCGGGCGCTACGCGATCACGGCGTGCGGCTCGCTCGCGTGCAGGTACACCGTCCCGGAGGCGCGGTCGAACCGGGCGCCGAGGCTGTCGGCGAGGCCCGGCGGCGGGTACGCCTGGACGGCCACCCAGTCCGGGGTGCGCGGCGCGAACGCGGCCAGGGCGTGCGGCGGGCGGCCGTCGGCCACCGGCCGGTCGTGGTCGCGAAAAACCAACGGATCCGCCGCCGTCAGCCGGCGGCCCCGGAACAGGTCCTCGAACCGGTCCGGCGGGACGCGGGCCAGCAGGTACAGCTCGCGGTCGCCGGGGTGCAGCGGGCGGTGGGCGGAGCCGGGCCCCTCCAGGACCCAGTGCACCGCCTCCACCGGGCCCAGCCAGTCGGTCACCGCCGCCACCGGCGCCCGCTCGGTGCGCACACCCGTGGAGACGTAGCTCGAACCGGTCCCGGCCAGTTGGCGCTCGTTCGCGACCCGGGAGCCCAGCTCGTCCGGACCGCCGACCGCCCGGACGGCTGCCGCACCCGTCGCGCCGATCACCCCGCACGCGCCCAGCCCCAGCACTGTTCTCCGCCGCATGCACCCCTCCGTGGTCGCCGTCCCCACATGGTTCACCGTGCGCGCCCCGGCTTCGTACGCCGCCCGGAGGATCCGTCCGGGCGGCGGGTACGACCAGCGGCCGAGGGCAGCCCGACCGGTCGTCGGGGGGCGGGGGGTGGACAGGAGTCAGCCGGTGACCGGGAGCAGGGTGCCGCCGGTGAGGCGGAGGAGGTCGGCGGCGGTGGTCGGGAAGACGGTGTGCGGGGTGCCGGCGGCCGCCCACACCTGCGGGTAGTCGGTGAGGGCCTGGTCGACGACGGTGGGCAGCGGGCGCGGGTGGCCGGTGGGGGCGACGCCGCCGATGGCCTGCCCGGTGGCGGCGCGGACCTGCTCGGGGGTGGCGCGCAGCAGCGGGCCGCGGCCCCAGCGGGCGGCCAGGGCGGCGGTGTCGACCCGGTGGCGGCCGCTGGTGAGGACCAGGACGGGTTCGCCGTCGGAGTGGAAGACCAGGCTGTTGGCGATCGCGCCGACCTCGCAGCCGAGCGCGGCGGCCGCCTCGGCCGCGGTGCGGGCGGAGTCGGCGAGCTGCCGGACCGGGCCGGGGATCCCGGCCGCGGCGAGGGCGGCGGCGACCTGGGCGCTGCGGGCGGGGAGGCTCGTCGTCGGGTCCACGGTGGCTCCTGGGGGCAGGGGGAATCGGCGTTCCATTTACGGAACGTTCTGTTCGTGGAACGATAGACCGCATGCGAGCCGCCGATCAACCGACTTCCGCCGCCCCGCCGCAGCGCGCCGGGGCCGAGCTGTCCGCCCGGGTCGGCGTGCGGCTGCGCGAGCTGCGCACCGCCCGCGGCCTCTCGCTCTCCGAGCTGGCCCGGCGCTCCGGCCTCGGCAAGGCCACCCTCTCCGGTCTGGAGGCGGGCGTCCGCAACCCCACCCTGGAGACCCTGTACGCGCTGACCACCGCCCTCGGCCTGCCGCTGAGCGCCGCCCTGCCCGTCGCCGACTCCGCTGCCGCCGACCGGCGTTCGGACGTCTCCGGCCGGGTCCTGGACGCCGTCCTGCTGGACCGCTTCGAGGGCGTCGACGCCGTCACCGAGACCTACCGGATCCGGATCCGCCCGGGCGGCGTCCAGCACTCCGCCCCGCACACCCCGGGCACCACCGAGCAGTTGACCGTGCTGGCCGGCACCGCCCGCGCGGGTGACGCCGGGTCACCCGCCCTGCTCGGCCCGGGTGACCACCACACCTGGGCCGCCGACGCCCCGCACAGCTACCGGGCGCTGGACGGCGAGGTCGAGGCCGTCCTGCTGGTCCGCCACCCCGGGCGCTGAGCGGCCGGCCCGGGTTGTCGGCGGCGGGTGCCACCCTTGGCCGGGGAGCCGACATGGGAGGCCGCATGAAACTTCTGCTCACGTCCGCGGGCGTCAAGAACCCGAGCATCCGCAGCGCGCTGGTCGACCTGCTGGGCAAGCCGATCGAGGAGTCCCGCGCGCTGGCCGTCCCCACCGCCGGGTACGGGCACCCGATGGTCACCCCGGCCGGGATCCGGCGCTTCGTCACCGGCGAGTCCAGCACCCCGATGTGCGAGCTGGGGTGGGCCTCGCTGGGCGTGCTGGAGCTCACCGCGCTCCCCAGCATCGGCCCGGAGCGCTGGGTCCCCTGGGTGCGGGAGGCGGACGTGCTGCTGGTGAACGGCGGCGACGCGCTGTACCTGGCGCACTGGATGCGGGAGTCCGGGCTGGCGGAGCTGCTGCCCTCGCTGCCGGGGCTGGTCTGGGCCGGGCTGAGCGCCGGGAGCATGGTGATGACGCCGCGGATCGGCCCGGAGTTCGTGGAGTGGCAGCCCCCGGCGGGCGGCGACCGCACCCTCGGCCGGGTCGACTTCTCGATCTTCCCGCACCTGGACCACCCCGACCTGCCGGAGAACACCATGGCCGAGGCGGAGCGCTGGGCGGCCGGCCTCGGCAACCCGGCGTACGCCATCGACGACGACACCGCGCTCAAGGTGGTCGACGGCGCGGTGGAGGTGGTCTCCGAGGGGAAGTGGAGGCGGTTCGCCGGCTGACCCGCCGTCGACCCGCCGGGGCCCGTGGATGCGGGCGGGCGGCCGGGAGGTGCCCCTCCCGGCCGCCCGCCCCGTGTCGCACCGGGCCGGTCAGCGCACCCCGTAGGCGTCGGTGACGGTCTGGGTGACGGTGGCGCCGTCGGCCGACGCCAGCGTGATGCGCAGGGTGACGGTCTTCCCGCTCGCGCCGGTGTGGTCGAGCAGGGCGGTCCGGTCGGCGCCGACCGCGGCGTCCGTCCAGGTGGCGCCGTCGTCGTAGGAGTAGGACAGCCGGGCGTCGGTCAGCGGGCCGGGGGCGTACCCCGCCTGGCCGGTGGCGGCGAGGCCGATCCGGACCGGTCCGGCCGGGGCGGTGTTGTTGCCGTCCAGGTCGAGCCGGTAGTCGGGGAACAGCAGCGGCAGGGACTGCGAGTAGGCGGCCGGGTCGTTCGCCGAGCGGAAGCCGAACTCGGTGCGGACGGCGGTGGAGCGCTGCCACAGGTCGCGGTGGTAGAACCGCTGCTGCTCGACCACCAGGGTGTAGTCCTGGGCGGCGGCCGGGATCTCCCAGACGTTGAACGGCCCGTACCAGGAGCGGCCCAGCGAGCTGCCGCCGCTGAGCAGTTCGACGGCCCCGAGGTCGCCGAAGTAGGCCATGCTGCCGGTGTGGTCGGCGTTGCCGTCGCCCCACAGCGAGCGGCTGAAGTCGACGCCGATCAGGTCGGCCTGCCGTTCGCCGATCAGCAGCGGCTTCCCGTCGGCGTCCCGGCCCGCAGTGGGCCGCAGCACGCCCCCGTACCAGTCCTCGGTGCGCTGCTGCCCGGCCTGGTAACGGCGCGGCAGGTCCTGCATGAACTCGTTGAACGGCCAGCTGCTCTGCGCGTCGTGCAGCCAGGTGGTGTCGTCGGCGGTGTAGTACGCGGTGCGGGCGCCCGGGGTGGCCACCAGGCCCTGACCGACCGCGGTGGCGGTGTACGGGTTCCACGGGCGTTCGACGCTGGTGTAGTCGCTCATCCGGACGGGCGTGCCGAGGCTGTGCCAGTTCTCGGTGACGGCGGCCAGGTCGCGGTCGCGGACGGTGTGGCGCTGCTTGCCGCCGATCGAACCGCCGTCGTGGAACGCCAGGTTGTAGACGTACGGGCTGTCGGGGGCGGAGGCCCAGTTCAGGGTGACGGCGCCCTTGCCGAGGGCGGCGGTCAGCGCGGCGGCCTGCTCGGCGGTGACGGGCAGCACGGGGGCGTCCAGGCTGATGTCGTTCTTGGCGAACACGCCCGGGACCTGGCGGTACGTCAGCACGCCGACGGCGCCCGCGTTCTTCGCCTCGGTGGAGACGGTGCGCTGCGAGGTGCCGTCGTCGGGGAGCAGCACCAGCTTGCCCTTGACGTCGGCGCCGGCGAGCGCGCCGAGGTCGGCGACGGCGGTCAGCGCGGCGCTGCCGGTGGCGGGCAGGTGCGCCTCGTCGGCGTACTGCGCGTAGTGCGGCTCCAGGGTGAGGCCGGCGCCCTTCAGCACCACCTCGGGGGCGGCCAGGCGCAGGTAGCTGGCGAACTCGAAGCCGCCGGTGCGGGCCTTCCCGGCGCCCCAGGCGGAGAGTTCGACGGGCAGCAGGCCGGTGCGCACGCCGGTGGAGTCCACCCACTTGTCGCCCCACCAGCGGCCGAGTTCCAGCACTGCGTTGCGGACCCGCAGGTCGCGGTCGGCCTGCACCTCGATCTTCTCGGCCTTGCGGGCGTCCAGGGTCAGCACGGTGTCCTTGCTGAGCTGGATCTCGGGCTCGGCGAGCGCGGTCACGGCCTTAGGCGAGGCCTCCCCGGTGGTGTCGCGCCGGTCGGGGGTGACCACGTAGCCGCTCAGTGAGTAGGCGCCGGGCCGCAGGCGGTAGACGATCTCGCCGTTGGCGTCGGGGGCCCGGCGGCTGCCGGTGGCCTGGCCGAGGTCGACCATGGTGATGCTGGTGCCGGCGTCGGCGGCGGCGGGCCGGCCGTCGCGGTCGATCAGCTTGACCCGGACGGCGAGCGTCTCGGGTTCGACGTAGGCGTTGAACGGGGTGGCGACGGTGCTGCCGTCCTGGGCGGTGGCCACCACCCGGCCGGTGAGGTCGCCGGACTGACCGCCCGTCAGGCGGGCGGTCGGGTCGAGGGTGAGCGGCACCTGCACGGTGGACCCGGCCGGGACGGTGACCTTGTCGGCGCCGAGCCGCACGGCCTTGGCCTTGACGGCGGAGTCGTCGTCGCCGTCGGTGCGCTGGACGGCCAGCTTCAGCGTGACGGGCTGCTCGCCGGTGTTGGTGTACGGGAGTTGGACGGTGCGGGTGTCGGACTTCTGCTGCGGCCAGGCGAAGTCGCCGAAGCCGACGGCGGGCGCGCCGAGCACCCGCTGGGTGGTGGCCGCGTCGGCGCGCAGCCGGCCCGCGCCGACCTGCTGGACGTCGCCGGGGACGGTGGGCAGCGCGGAGGAGACCAGCGCGGCCTTGATCTGCGCGGCGCCCCACTCGGGGTGGCGCTGCTTGACCAGGGCGGCGGTGCCGGCGACCAGCGGGGTGGCCATCGAGGTGCCGGACATGCCGGTGTAGGCGTAGATGCCGCGGCCCCCGGCGGCGGCGCCCTTGACGTCGACGCCGGGGGCGGCGATCTCCGGCTTGAGGGTGTGGGCGCCGGTGACGGAGCCGTGCGAGGAGAAGGCGGCGGTGGCGTCCTTCGCGTCGACCGCGCCGACGGTCAGCACGGCGGGCGCGCAGCCGGGCGAGCTGACGGACTGGTAGCTGCCGAGGTTGCCGGCGGCGACCACGAACAGCGCCTTGGACTGTTCGGCGATCCGCTGGGCGGCGGTCGACATCGGGTCGGTGCAGTCGCTGGGTTCGGCGCTGCCGAGGGACATCGACACCACGTCGGCGCCGGCGTCGGCGGCCCACTGCATGCCCGCGATGATCTGCGAGTCGGTGCCGGAGCCGCCGTCGTCGAGGACCTTGCCGACCAGCAGCCGGGCCTGGTCGGCGACGCCGCGCTCGGCGCCGCCGGAGGCCTTGCCGGTGCCGGCGATCTCGGAGGCGACGAAGGTGCCGTGGCCGACGGCGTCGTGGACGTCCTCGTCGACGGTGTCGGCGGTGAAGTTGCGCCGGGCGTCGACCTGTCCGGTCAGGTCGGGGTGCTGGTCGTCGATGCCGGTGTCGAGGACGGCGACCTTGACGCCCTGTCCGCCGAGCCCGGCCGCCCAGGCGGCGGGGGCGCCGATCTGCTGGGTCTCGGCGTCGTTCGCGGCCCGTACCTTGCGGTCCAGCCACAGCTTGGCCAGTCCGTCGCGGCCCCGGCCGTCCGGGCCGATCAGCTGGTCCCAGGTGCGGGCGGCGGCGTCCTTGGCGGGCTTGAACGCGACGCCGTCGACGGCCTTCAGCTGCTGGGTGCCGGCCGCCCGGGCGCGCAGCTGCGGGCTGGCGTCGGCGGCCCGCGCGTCCCGGTAGGTGGCGATCAGCGGCAGGGTCTTGGCGCTCGTGTCGTCGTAGCCCTGCCGGAGCAGCGCGCTGACGTTGAACAGGCCGCGGTCGACAGTGCCGGCGGCGAGCGCGGCGGAGGCCCGCTGCGGGAGGACGTACTGGTCGCCGTTCTCCTGCTGGGTGAAGGTCAGCGGGACGTCGCCGTGCTCGTCGGGCAGCACGGTGACGGCGGTACGGCCGTCGGCGCCGGTGGTGACCTGCACCCGGTCGCCGGTGACCAGGGTGACGGTGCGCGGGGCGGCGCTCTGCCGTCCCGTCAGAGCGGTGGCGGAGCCGCCGGGCGGGGCGGCGGATGCCTGGGCGGTCGAGGTGAGCATGCCGGTGGCGAGGATGCCCGCCGCCGCCAGTGCCATCGCGCCGCGTATGCGCGCCGACAATGTCATGGACGCCTCCAGGGTCGGGGTCATGGCGGGTGAGCCTGGCAGAAAACCGGGCTGACCGGTCATGATGTGCGCTGGCGGATCACCGCCCGGCGGCAAACCGCCACCGGGGTCCGTCCGGTGCGAACCGACGGTGCGTCGCGGGGATGCGCGGCTCCGCCCGGTCGGCCGGCGGCGGCGGATCCTCGGTGCGGCGAACGGAGCGCGGATGCTGGCGGCGATAGGTCTGGACGAGCACGCCGAGCGGATCTACACCCACCTGGTGGCCCACGGCCCGGCGACCCGCGCCGAACTGGCCGCCCGCTGCGGCCCGGTGGCCACCGGCTCGCTCGAACTCCTGCAGGCCGCCGGGCTGGTCGCCCCCGACGCCGCCCGCCGCTTCACCGCCGCTCCCCCGGCCGTCGCCCTGGAGGCGCTGCTCACCGGGCAGCGGCACGCCCTGCGGGAGGCCGAGCTGACCGCGTCGATGCTCACCGAGGCGTACCGCTCGGCGAGTTCGGGCGAGGGCCGGGCGCACCGCGACCTGATCGAGGTGGTCGGCGGCCGGGCCGCGGTCAGCCACCGGGTCGCCCAGTTGCAGGCCGGCGCGGAACGGGAGCTGCTGGCCCTGGTGACCGGCCGTCACCAGGTGGTGGCCGCCGACGAGACGGGCGCGGAGAGCGCCGCCGTGGCGCGCGGCGTCGCCTACCGGGTGGTGCTGGAGCGCCGGGCCCTGGACGAACCCGGCGCGGCCCGACCGCTGTTCGAGGCGATGGACCGTCAGCAGCAGATCCGGGTGGTGGAGAACGTCCCGACCAAGCTGATCATCGCGGACCGGTCGCTGGCGCTCGTCCCGCTCACCGCCTCCACCACCGACCCGGTCGCCCTGGTGGTGCGCGCGCCCGCCCTGGTCACCGTCCTCACCGTGCTGTTCGAGCAGACCTGGGAGTGGGCCCACCCGCTGGGCCGCACCGGAGCCGCCCTCGCCGTCGGCCCCGTCCCCGCCGGCGACCCCGACGAGACCGACCGCCGCATCCTCGCCCTGCTGCTCTCCGGCGCCACCGACCCCGCCGTGGCCAAGCAGCTCAACCTGGGCCTGCGCACCGTCCAGCGCCGCATCAGCCGCCTGATGGCCCTGGCCCGCGCCGACACCCGCATCCAACTCGGCTGGCAGGCCCACCGTCGCGGCTGGGTCGACTGACCTGCCGCCGAAACCGTGCGGTAGGGTCTGCCGACCTTGGCCCGTCGCGCCGTCGGAGTGCTCACCCACCGTGTCCCAGTCGCTCACCACCGTCCCCGTCGTTCCCGCCGACGTGCACCGGATCCGCCCGCCGCGCCGGCTGCGCCGCACCCTGGCGGTCGGGTTCGCCCTGGTGCTGGCCGCGAGCGCGCTGGTCGCCCTGGTCCGCTCGCAGCTGGAACACCCCGTTCCGCTGGCCTCGCTGCCCGTCGGCGCCTGCTTCACCGAGCACGGGACGGACCTGCGCACGGTGCTCCCCGCCTCCTGCACGGACCCGCACCACGGCGAGGTGGCCGGGCAGGTCGCCATCGGCCCCGAGCAGGACCCGTACCACGACCCGGAACTGGCCGCCGCGACGGCCTGCAGCCCGGCGTTCACCGCGTACGTGCCGGACTACTGGGCCCTGCCGCCGTGGATCGGCTACATCAGCGTGCCGCCCGCGGACCAGGACCTGACGCACCGTCCGCTCGCCACCTGCTACCTGGCCGCGCACAACGGCCCGGTCACCACCTCCCAGCGGACGCCCGGGGCGCCGCTCACCGACGCCCAGCGGGGCTACCTCGATGCCGTCGACCGGTACGACGAGGTCTCCTCGCTGGCCGTCGACGAGCGCACATCGGCCGGTCCGGACGCGCTCCACGACTGGACCGTGCAGATGGCCGCCGCCGAGCAGCAGCTGACCGAGGGCCTCGGGCGTCTGACCCCTCCCCCGGGCGCGGAGCGGGAGTTCGGCCGGGTGCTCGACGCCCACCGCGACGCGGCCGCTCGCTGGCAGATCGCCGCCGGTCTGGACCGCGACCTGCTCCGGACCGTCGCCGCGGCCCGCGATGCGGACCACGCGGCGATGGACCCCGACGGCGCGGTGCGCCACGCGCTCGGGCTCTCCACCATGATGCGCCCGCGCGGCTGGTCGCTCTGAACCGACGGGCCGTCAGGCCCGCAGGTGCAGCGGCTGGAGGTGCTCCGGGCGGATCAGGCGGGTGTGCGGGGAGAGTTCGCGGACCTGGGCGGTGAGGCCGTCGAGGTCCATCGTGCGGTCCTGCACGGCCGGGGCGGTGATCGGGGACTCGAAGTCGTCCCAGTGCACGGGGATCACCGTGCGCGGGAAGTCGAGCGCCTGGAGGATCCGGGGGACGTAGCGGTAGGTGGCGCGGGCGGTGCTCTCGACGGCGAGCATCGCGAGGTCGGGGCGCAGGCCGGCCAGGTTGTGCTCGACGAAGTCGCTGGCGCCCGTCAGCAGGGCTGACGGCCCGTCACCGAGGCGGACCTGGAAGGCCAGCGTGTCGCCCTCGGGGAGTTCGCCGATCGTCGCCGGCGGCTTCGCGGGCGGGGCGGTGAGCGTGCCGGGCGCCCAGTAGCGGTGCTTGGCGTTGCGGCTGTGCAGGCTCGCCGCCACCTGGACGGTGAAGCCCCCGAAGTCGAGGAACTCGCCGCCCTTCACCACGATCAGCTGTCCGGGGTCCACGCCCATCGCCTGCAGCAGGTAGCAGGTGGTGGCCGTCCCGACGACCGGGACGCCCCGGCTCCTCGCGATGTGCGGGACGTCATTGAAGTGGTCCCAGTGGCTGTGGCTGACCAGCACCAGGTCCGGTTCGCCGATGTGCCGGTCGACCAGGTCGGTGGCGACGGTGAGCGGGGTCTTCGCGTCGAAGCCGTTGGTCGGGAACCTGGTGAGGTACGGGTCGAACAGCACGGTCTTCCCGTTGCCCTCGATCCGCCACCCGCTGTTGCCCAGCCAGCTGAACACCGTCTCGCCCCCGCCGCCCGGCGGCCGGGGCTGCGGCTGGTCGGCGCTCGCGGCGCCGGCGGCCCCGGCCACCGGCAGGAGGGCGGCCCCCGCGACCGCCGTCCGGAGGAGTCCTCGTCGTCCTAACGTGTTGTCAGTCATGCTGTCCATGGACGATCAAGGGCGCCCGTCCGGTTCCCGGCGGGCGGCGCGCGGTACCGCCTTGTTGAGGGAGCGCAGGGCCAGCAGCAGCACCCCGAGGTCGTCGAACAGGACCGGATCGGGCAGCAGGTCCACCGGGCAGACCAGGTAGGCGATGGCCGCCCAGAACAGCACCTTCTTCGACATCGGGATGCCGGTGTCGGTCAACAGCCGCTTGGTCCGCACCAGTTTGACCACCAGGACGACCGCCGCGGCCAGCGTCGCCGCCAGCACCACCGCCGCCACGGTCCACCACAGCGCACTCGTCCCGCTCACCCGCCCACCTCCGTCGTCCGGTCCGCTCCGCCGGAGTCTGCCCCGTGGCCGCGATTCGATCCCCCGCGCCGGACGCTACTGGGTGTCGCCGGCCCAGTCCCACCGGCCCGGGTCGGCGGGCCTCGGTTCGTAGTGGGCGCGGCCGCCGCCGCCGAAGCGGCTCAGCTCGGTGGGCAGCGCGGCGCCGTCGGCGAGCTGCTCGGCGTCCCAGCCGGTCACGTCGAGGAGCAGCCCGTCGAGCGGGCCGCCGCACAGCTCGCGGTAGGCCCGCCCCGGGCGCGGGCCCGGGTCGTCGTGGTCGGCGCCGTAGACCCGGCCCCGCAGCAGCAGTTCGTCCTCGTCGTCCATGCCCCCAGCATGGCCCCTGCCTGCGACAGTCGCGGCCGGTCCGCTCAGCGGGCGGCCGCCAGCAGCGCCGCCTGCGGGAAGCGCTCGCCCGGGGCGGGGTCGCGGACGGTGCGCGCGGTCTCGGTGAAGCCCGCGTCGTGCAGCAGGGCGGCGAAGGTGTCGACGGGCCAGCGCCGGGCGGTGGCGACCTTGTGGTCGAAGGCGACGGGCTCGCCGACGGCGCGGTCGGCGGCGAAGAAGCCGGTGAGCAGCAGCCCGCCGGGGGCCAGCACGCGGCGCAGTTCGGCGAGCGCGTGCGGAAGGCGCCCGGGCGGCAGGTGGATCAGCGAGTAGCGGGCCAGTACGGCGCCCAGGCTCCGGTCGGCGAGCGGCAGGGCGAGCAGCGAGCCGCGGACGAAGCCCTCGGCGGGGAACGCCCGCCGGGCCTGGGCCAGCATGCCGGCCGAGAGGTCCAGGCCGAAGGCGCGGACGCCGAGCCCGCTCAGCAGGGCGGTGGCCTCGCCCGGCCCGCAGCCGAGGTCGCCGACGGGCAACCCGCGCCCGGCCACCGCCGGGGCCGCCACCAGCTGCCTGATCAGCGCCAACTCGTCCTCTCTGGCCGCGAGTTCGCCCTTGAACAGGGTGGCGTACAGCTCTGCCACCGCGTCGTACGCCTGCCCGACCTCGCCGCCCGCCGTCACCTTGCGCCCTCCCGTGCCGTCACCGAGGTCGCCGAGCCTACCGGCCCGCCCCGAGACGGCCCGGTGCGAAAAGGCGGTTGCCGCCGACCGGGTCGGGGTGCTTAGACTCGGGGCGTGGCCGTCGTAGCGATCTCTCGCCGATTTACCGGCCCCCCGGCTCCCGATGGGTGCCGCAGGGGTCGGGTTTCGCCACGCCGGTAGAGGAGTCTCCGGCCGAGCGGGTCGGTCCCGGTCGGCAGGTCGTGCCCAGGGGCCGGGGGGTGTCGTTGTCCCCCTCTTCTCCCCCACCGTGGCCCGGAGGCCGTCATGTCCGTTCCTGCTTCCTCTCCCGCTCCGTCCGCTTCGCCGTCTTCCCGTCCGCTCTCCGCCGAGCAGTTGGCCCGTGATCTGGCCGTCCGCGACCTGACCGATCCGGCGGCCGGCCCGCACGCCCTGCAACTCGTCCTCGGCCGCGCCGTGGACGCCCTGGCCCGGCACTGGGACTGCCGGGTACGGGTGCACCGCGGCGAGCGGGTGGTGACCGTCGCCGACAACTACGACCACCTCAACTACCGCACCGACGACGTCACCCGGGACGCCCGCTACACCCGGTACGTCGACGCCGGCCGGATGCTGCGCAGTCACTCCAGCGCCCTGGTCCCGGGCGCGCTGCGCGCCCTCGCCTCGTCCCCGGACGCCCCGGCGGCCGTCCTGCTGGTCTGCCCCGGCCTGGTCTACCGGCGCGACAGCATCGACCGCCTGCACACCGGCACCCCGCACCAGCTGGACCTGTGGTACCTGACGCGCCGTCCGCTCCCGGCCGGGCCGGCCGACCTCACCGAGATGATCGCCGTGCTCGCGGACGCCCTGCTGCCGGGCCGGGCGTACCGCACCGAGGACCGCGTCCACCCGTACACCCTGGCGGGGCGTCAACTCGACGTCGCGGCGGGCCGGGAGTGGGTGGAGGTCGCCGAGTGCGGGCTGGCCCATCCGCGGGTGCTGGAGCGGGCCGGGCTCGGCCCCGAGTGGAGCGGGCTGGCGCTGGGCATGGGCCTGGACCGGATGCTGATGCTGCTCAAGGGCATCCCGGACATCCGCGTCCTGCGCTCCACCGACCCGGCGGTGGCCGCGCAGCTCACCGACCTGGCCCCCTACCGGCCGGTGTCGGCGCTGCCCGCGATCCGCCGCGACCTGTCGATCGCGGTGGACGGCGCCGACCTGGCCGAGGACCTCGGCGACCGGGTCCGCGACTCCCTCGGCCCGGACGCCGACTGCGTGGAGACGGTCGAGATCCTCGCCGACACGCCCTGCCGCGAGCTGCCCCCGCAGGCCCTCGCCCGCCTCGGCGCCCGCCCCGACCAGCACAACCTGCTGGTCAAGGTGGTCCTGCGCCACCTGCAGCGCACCCTCACCGACGCCGACGCCAACACCCTCCGCGACCGGGTCTACGCCGCCCTCCACCAGGGCGCCGCCCACCAGTGGGCGGCCACCGACCGAAGCTGACCCGGACATCGGGCCGCGACCGGCGGGGCGTGGGCCCGGCCCGGGGCGGGAACCCAGTCGGTAACCGCAGTGGCGGTGCCGCAGGGGGCGCCGCCGGACCGGAGGAGGACCAGCTTGGCACCGCAGAAAGCCCCGTCCGGCAAGCCGACCGGAATGGGCGGCGCTCCCCCGCCGCCGCCCGGACCGGCCAACCCGCCGCCCCCGCACGCGAGGTGACGGACCGTCCGTCACTTCCCGTAGCGGGCGACCCGCTCCTGGAGGGCGGCCTTGGTCTGCGGCCACTCGCTGTCGACGATCGAGAAGATCGCCGAGTCCCGCAGCCTGCCGTCCTCACCGGGCGCCCAGGAGCGCGACCAGTTGCGGAGCACGCCCTCGAAGCGCGCCCCGACGGCGGCGATCGCGGCCCGCGAACGGGCGTTGCGCGCATCGGTCTTCAGGTCCACCCGGCCCACGCCCCACTGTTCGAAGGCGTGTTGGAACAGCAGCAGCTTCGCCTCGGCGTTGATCCCGGTGCCCTGCGCGGACGCCGCCAGCCAGGTGAAGCCGACCTCGACCGCGAACAGCGTCTCGCCGTCCGGCTGGTAGCGCGGGTCCCAGAACGCGGTCGCGCCGACCGCCCGCCCGGTCGCCCGCGAGATCTGCGCGTACGGGGCGAGCCGG
This sequence comes from Streptomyces sp. TLI_171, assembly GCF_003610255.1. Lineage (GTDB taxonomy): Bacteria > Actinomycetota > Actinomycetes > Streptomycetales > Streptomycetaceae > Kitasatospora. Next base: position 964,820 of record NZ_RAPS01000001.1, read on the forward strand.
CCGGTGGCGACCCGCTCGTGCTGCGCCGCGATGTAGGCGGGGACCTCTTCCGCGCGCGGCACCCAGGTGAATCCGAAGCTGTCCCGGTGCTCCTCGGCGGCCTCCGCCAGCTCGTCGGCGTGCCGCCGCTCCAGCGGCTCCAGCCGGACCAACCGCCCTTCCAGCAGCGGCCCTTCGATCCGCGGCGTCACTGGTCCGCCCCTTCCGCGGCCGGCCGGCGCAGCTCGACGTAGCCGACGGTGTCGCCGTCCAGCACGTACCGGTCGGTCTCGGTGAAGCCGCGCCGCAGCGCGAACTCCAGCCCGTCGCCGTTGCTCTCCAGCACCACCGTCTGCACCGTCTGCGCGCCCCATGCGCGGGCCTGCGCGAGGCCGCGCCGCCACAGCTGCGCCCCGTAGCCCTGCCGCCGGTACCCGGGCAGCACCCGCGCGATCACCGTCGCGGCGCCGTCCGACTCCTCGTCGGCCGGCCGCACCGTGCTGCACCCGACGGCCAGCTCCCCGAGGTAGGCCACCTCCAGGTGGTACCGGCCGGACCGCTCGCGGACCTGGTCCAGCGAGAGCGGGTCGGTCGGGATGATCACGTTGTGGATGTACTGCCAGTCGGCGAGCGTCTCCTCGCCGACCGGCCGTTCGATGCGCAGTTCGGTCACGGCGCCAGCGAACCGGTCCGGGTGATCCACCGTCAACCGGGTTTCGCGGTGCGGACGGCAGGCCGCGGCGGTGGGCCCGCTCCCGTCCTGGGCGGGCCCGCCGCCGCGGGGTCGCTCGGCCGGTGTGTCAGGCCTCGGGGTGAGTTGGGCGAGGGTTTCGAGGACGGCGGCCTCGGTGGCGGCCTTGTCGAGGCCGAGGCCGGTGAGCACGCCGCTGCCGGCCTCGTGTTCGAGCAGGGCGAGCAGCAGGTGCTCGGTGCCGACGTAGTTGTGGCCGAGCCGGAGGGCCTCGCGCATGGAGAGTTCGAGGACCTTCTTGGCGCCGGCGTCGTAGGGGATGAGGGCGGGAACGTCCGCGGCGGCGGGCGGAAGGGCGGCGAGCGCGGCCTCGCGGACGTCGTCCAGGGTGATGCCGCGGCCGGTGATGTAGAGGGCCGCGAGGCCCTCCGGTTCGGCGAGCAGGCCGAGGACCAGGTGCTCGCTGCGGATCTCGGGGCTGCCGGTGTCCTTGGCGGCCTGGTGGGAGGTGACCACCACGTGGCGGGCGCGGGTGGTGAAGCGGTTGAAGCCCTGCGCGGTGTCGATCTCGGTGACCTCGCCCGGGTCCTTGGGGACGAAGCGCTTCTGGGCGGCCTGCCGGGTGACGCCCATGCTGTGGCCGATGTCGGTCCAGGACGCGCCGGAGCGGCGGGCCTGGTCGACGAAGTGGCCGATCAGGTGGTCGGCGACGTCGCCGAGGTGGTCGGCGACCAGGACGGCGTTGGACAGCTGGTCCAGCGCCTCGGGGTAGGTCTTCTTGATGCCCTCGATCAGGTCGTCGAGCCGGATGGAGGGGTTCGTTCCGGAGGTGTCAGCCATGAGGCAACCTTAGGTTGACAGTCAGGCACTGTCAACCGCCGGTTGACAGTCCTCGATCCGGCCACGCCCTACTGGCCGGTAGCGGTGTTTCGGCCGAGTTCACCGAGCCGCCGTCCGCTGTCTTGTCCCCGTCACGAACCCCCGAGTTGACTGGCCAACATCGACCGCCTCCCACCCTCGGAGCCTTCATGACCACCCCTCGTACCGCCCGCCTGGCCGCCGTACTCACGGCCGCCGCAGCCCTGGTGACGACCCCTCAGGTCGCGGCCCGCGCCGAGAGCGCGCCGGTCACCGTCGCCCCGCTGAACGTGCTCAGCTACAACACCTTCCTGATGAGCACCTCGCTGTACCCGAACTGGGGTCAGTCGTACCGGGCGCAGGCCATCGCCGGCGCGGACTTCTTCCAGGGCCACGACGTGGTGGTCCTGCAGGAGGCCTTCGACAACAGCGCCTCGGACGCGCTGGTCGCCAAGGCTTCGGGCGCGTACCCGTACCACACGCCGGTGGTCGGCCGGTCCACCGGCGGCTGGGACGCCACCTCGGGCAGCTACCGCAGCACCACCCCGGAGGACGGCGGCGTGCTGCTGCTCTCCAAGTGGCCGATCCTGCGCAAGGAGCAGTACGTGTTCAAGGACGCGTGCGGCTCCGACTGGTGGTCCAACAAGGGCTTCGTCTACGCCCAGCTCGACGTGAACGGGCAGCGCACCCACGTGGTCGGCACCCACCTGCAGTCCACCGACTCGGGCTGCGGAAGCGGCGAGGCCGCGGCGGACCGGGCGAAGCAACTGCAGGCGATGAAGGCGTTCCTGGACGCCAAGCAGATCCCGGCGAACGAGCCGATCGTGCTGGCCGGCGACCTGAACGTGGACTCGCACGGCGGCGAGTACCCGGCGATGCTCGCCAACGGCGACCTCGCCCCGGCCACCACCCGGGACGGCTGGACCAACTCCTTCGACACCGTCGACAACTCGATCGCCGCCTACCGCTACCCGGGCGAGCCGAAGGAGGACCTGGACTACGTGCTGTACCGCGCCGACCACGCCCGCCCGCAGCAGTACACCAACACGGTGCACCGCTTCCACAGCGCGCCGTGGACGGTCAGCAGCTGGGGCACGTCGTACACCTACACCGACCTGTCGGACCACTACCCGTTGATCGCGGGCTGAGTCCGGGTCAGGACCGCGCGCGCGAGCGCCGCCCGGCACGGGCCACCGGGCGGCGCTCGTCGCGATGAGGGGGCGTTACTTCCGGGGCTGGGCGAAGCGGACCATGTTGCCCGCCGGGTCGCGGAACGCGCAGTCGCGGACGCCGTACGGCTGGTCCATCGGCTCCTGCAGCACGTCGGCGCCGGAGGAGCGGATCTTCTCGAAGGTGGCGTCGCAGTCCGCGGTGCGGAAGTTGACGGCGCGCAGCAGGCCCTTGGCGAGCAGTTCGGCGGCGGCCTGGCGGTCGGCGTCGGTGGCGCCCGGGTCGGCGACCGGGGGTTCCAGCACGACCTCGACCTCGGGCTGGGTCGGCGAGCCGAGGGTGACCCAGCGCATCCCCTCGAAACCGACGTCGTTGCGCACCTCCAGGCCGAGGGCGTCGCGGTAGAAACCGAGCGCGGCGTCGTGGTCGTCGACGGCGATGAAGCACTGCGAGAGCTTGATGTCCATGCCCCAGACGCTACTGACCGGCGGGGCGCTCCGCTTCTCCGTTCCTGACCGACCCCTCCCCGGCCCCGGGCCGGCCGGTGTCGGTGCCGCGGATCGGCCGGGTCAGGTACATCGCCACGCAGGCCGTGATGTGCTCCGAACCGCTGTGGTCGCGGGCCCGGTAGGCGCTCGGGCTCTCGCCGACCAGTTCGGTGAAGCGGGTGCTGAACGAGCCCAGCGACGTACAGCCGACGGCCATGCAGACCTCGGTGACGGACAGGTCGCCGCGCCGCAGCAGCGTCTTGGCCCGCTCGATCCGGCGGGTCATCAGGTAGCTGTACGGGGTCTCCCCGTACGCGGCCCGGAAGCTGCGCTGGAAGTGGCCGACCGACATCAGGGCGACCTTGGCGAGGGCGGCCACGTCGAGGGGTTCGGCGTAGTCCCGGTCCATGGCGTCGCGGGCCTTGCGGAGCCGCTTCAGGTCGTCGATCTGCACGTTCTCCAGCCTAGCCGGGGAGCGCCGCCGATCGGCCGGTCCCCGCGCACCGCGGGCCGATCGTCGGCTGATCGTCCGTCAGGTTCGGTGATTCACCCGGCAGACGGGTGGGTCGCGTTCCGGTTTCCGGATTTCCCGCTGCTAGCTTGTGAGGCACGCGAGGGAGCCCGGTGGAGTGGCCGAGAGGCGAGGCAGCGGCTTGCAGAGCCGCGCACATAGGTTCGATTCCTGTCTCCACCTCCTCGCTCCCCTCGATGACCGCCCCCCGCCCGGATGGCCGGGCGGCATCCGAGGAGGGAGTGGCCTGATGGCCATCGCCACCGTCAACCCGGCCGACGGCCGGACCGTCGAGGTCTTCGAACCGCTGGACGACGCCGCCGTGGAGAGCCGGCTGGCCCGCGCCCGGTCGGCGTTCGAGTCCTGGCGGCTGACCCCGTTCGCGCACCGCCGCGAGCTGATGCACCGCGCGGCCGAGCTGCTGGAGCAGGCCAACGAGCAGGTCGCGCGGACCATGACGCTGGAGATGGGCAAGCCGCTGGCGCAGGCCCGGGCCGAGGCCGCGAAGTGCGCGAAGGCGATGCGCTGGTACGCGGACCGGGCGGAGGCGCTGCTCGCCGACGAGCACCCGGCGAAGGAGGACGTGGCGGACTCCGGCGGGGTGTCGGCGTTCGTCCGCTACCGGCCGCTGGGGCCGGTGCTGGCGGTGATGCCCTGGAACTTCCCGTTCTGGCAGGTGGTGCGGTTCGCCGCGCCGGCCCTGATGGCGGGCAACGTGGGCCTGCTGAAGCACGCCTCGAACGTGCCGCGCACCGCGCTGGCGCTGGAGGAGCTGTTCACCCGCGCCGGGTTCCCGCAGGGGTGCTTCCAGACCCTGCTGATCGGATCGGGAGCGGTGGAGGCGGTGATCCGGGACGAGCGGGTCGCGGCGGTGACGCTGACCGGCAGCGAGGGCGCGGGCCGGTCGGTGGCCTCGGTGGCCGGCGACGAGGTGAAGAAGACCGTGCTGGAGCTCGGCGGCAGTGACCCGTTCCTGGTGCTGCCCTCGGCGGACGTGCCGGCCGCGGTCGCCCGGGCGGTCACGGCCCGGGTGCAGAACAACGGCCAGTCCTGCATCGCCGCCAAGCGCTTCATCGTGCACACGGACGTGTACGAGGAGTTCCTGGCCGGGTTCACCGCGCGGATGCGGGCGCTGACGGTCGGCGACCCGATGGCGGAGGGCACCGAGGTCGGCCCGCTGGCCACCGAGCAGGGCCGCACCGACCTGGAGGAGCTGGTCACCGACGCGGTGGCGCTCGGCGCGACCGCCGAGTGCGGCGGCGGCCGCCCGGACGACCCGGCGCTGGCGGGCGGCTGGTACTACCTGCCGACGGTGCTGAGCGGCGTCACGCCCCGGATGCGGATCCACCGCGAGGAGGCGTTCGGCCCGGTCGCCACCGTCTACCGGGTCGCCGACCTGGACGAGGCGGTGGCGGTCGCGAACGACTCGCCGTTCGGCCTGAGTTCCAACGTCTGGACGAGCGAGCAGGCCGACCGCGAGCGCTGCGTGCGGGACCTGCACGCCGGCGGGGTGTTCTTCAACGGGATGACCGCCTCGCACCCGGCGTTCCCGTTCGGCGGGGTCGGGCGCTCCGGCTACGGCCGGGAGCTGTCCGGCCACGGCATCCGCGAGTTCTGCAACATCACCACCGTGTGGTCGGGCAGCTGACGGCGCCCCGCGCGTTCGTGGCTCAGGCGTGCCGGGGGCCGGGGTGGCGCGGGTGGGCGACCTCGTGCCGCCCCCAGAACTGGGCCACGAACGCGGCGATGGTGACTCCCCACACCACCGAGAACACGACCAGCAACCAGAGTTGGGTGACCTGCGCCGCGACCAGGCCGAGGCCCAGCGACAGCCCCAGCAGGAAGACCAGCGACGTGTTGTGCTTGGCGGTCACCCAGGCGGTCAGTTGACGGATCAGGCTCGGTCGCGGCGTACCGGCAGCGGTCGCGGGCATCGCTCTCACCTCCGCAGAGTTCAACGTCTGTTCGAGTATCCCGCTGGTCAGCGGCCCCGGCAGCCCGGGTAGCATCACGGCGGGCACGTACGAGGGGGTCGTGGATGTCGATGCGCGGGGGGCTGCGGGGGCTGGAGCGCCAGGCGTCCGAGCTGCCGGACGGCGCCGAGCTGTACCGGCTGCGGCCGGACGGTCGGGTGCTGCGCGCGGACCGCGGCGGCGCGCGCGAACTCGGCCCGCACGACCCGGACAGCGGGCTGCTGCGCTTCATCGACGACCAGCAGTGGGCGCACTACTTCATCGGGGACGCCGCGACCTCGCCGGAACGCCCGTCGAACGCCACCTACAAGCTCGGCCTGGTCGCCCCGCACAGCGCCTTCACGCCGCACGCGCACGGCGGCGAGCACCTGGTGCTGGCGCTCGGCCCGGCCTCCTGCGGACTGTACGACGAGCGCCGCCGCCGGGTGGTGGACATCGAGCTGGCGCCGGGCACGCTGATCCGGATCCCCGAACTGATGCCGCACTCCTTCGGCAACCGCGGCGGCAACCGGCTGGCGATCCTGGCCGCCAACACCGGCTACGGCATCGACCACGAGGACTACGCCATCACCGCGGACGTCGCCGAGGGCCGCGGCGAGCACCGACTGGCCGCCGCGCTGCGCGAGGTGACGGCCGGTCAGCGAGTGGGTACGGTCACCCTCCGGGAGCGGCTGGCGCACCGACTGCACCGGATCGCCGCCGCCCTGGAGGACGCCCGATGACGCTGGAGGACGCCCGATGATCTGTCCGAACTGCCGGGTAGACCTGAGGCAGAAGGAACGCACCGGCCACACCTGCTCGCGCTGCCGCAAGGTGTTCGCACTCGATCCGAAGGTGGAGCCGGGGCGGCTGCACGACATCAAGTTCCGCGAGCTGGTGGCGAAGGCCACCGCCGGCGGCCTGAAGATCACCGTCGAGCAGCTGTACTGGGTCAACGAACGCCGCCAGTACCGCTTCCCGGTCGGCACCGAGACCCGCGGCAGCGTCACCGGCGGCGTGGTGCTGGGCGTCGTCGCCCTGCTGATCGGCTGGTTCGCCACCATGATCGGCGCCTACGCGTGGATCCTGTTCGGCCCGGTCGTGCTCGTCCTCGCCGTGCTCTCCGTCCGGCAGTTCACCCGCGCCCGGCAGCCGTTCACCGACCCCGGCCTGTACCCGCGGACGAGTCCGGCCGACTTCGAGAACCGGGTGGTGGGCCGCTGGCTGAAGGTCTATCCGAGCCTGCCGCCCGGCCTGGTCCGGCAGGTCCCGGCCGGCTCCCCGGTCGTGACGGCCAAGGCCCGGGCCGTGGTGCTGTGCGAGATCCCCGCGGTGGCGGACTTCCTGCGGGCCAACGACTTCGCGGCCCGGCACCAGGTGCTGCTGGTCGACTCGCCGGACCGGATACCCGCCGCGCTCCCGGTGGTGGTGCTGCGCGACCTGTCGCTCGCGGCGCTCGCCTACTCGGTGGCGATGCGGGCCGCGCTGCCGGGCCGGCGGGTGGTGGACGCCGGACTCGCACCCCGCTCGGTGCTGGTCCCGGCGAAGGCGGTCCGGCTGCGCACCCGGCGGTCGACGGCCCTGCCCGCGCAGCTGGAAGCCTCGCCCGGCTGGCAGCGGCTGTCGCCGCAGGAGCGGGACTGGCTGATCTGCCAGTGGCACTCGCCGCTGGTCTCGATGCCCCCGGCGAAGCTGCTGGCCCTGGTGGAGAAGGCCGTCGAACGGGCCGTCACCGTGCCCGCCGCGCCGCCCGAGTCCCCGGCCGACACCCGCCGGCAGGCCGAGCGGATCGGCTTCCTCACCTGGCCGCAGGCCGTGCCCGCGCCGCGGACCGGCTCCGACGCCCCGGCGCCGCGCCCGACGGACGGCGGCCGGTGACCGTGCGCATCAGCATGCGGCCGCGCCCGCTGGAGGCCGGATGCCCTCGATAACCGACCGCCTGGTCGACCGAGCCCTGCGACGGGCCCACGACCGGTGCGCCCGGCCCGGCCAACTCCTGTTCACCGGACGCCAGTTGTACTGGGAGACGGACCGCGCGCTGCTCCCCCTGCACCGGGGCCCGCACCGGCTGCGGTACACCACCCGGCCGCTGCTCTCCCCCGGCCGGTTCGCGGCCGCGCTCGCCCGCCACCCCGAACTCCCGGTGCTGCCCGACCGGGTGGCGCCGCGTCCGCACCGGCCGGGACCGGAGCGCGACCTGTACGACTACGCCTTCCCCCGGCTGCTGGTCTGCCAGGACCCGGCGATCGCCGGCATGCTGCTGGCCAACCGCCTGCACCTGGAAGGCGCCTGCCCGATCGTCACGCCCGAACGGCTCCCACTGGAACCGGAGTTGCTGGCGGCGATGGCGCGGGCCGACGGCGCGGTGGTGCACGTGCTGCACGACGCCTCCCCCGCCGGGCTGGAGCTGTTCCTCCGGGTGCGCGAACACGCCGGCCCCCGGCTGCTGGTGCGCACCATGGGCCTGCTGCCCCGGCACGCCGCCGCCCTGCACCTGGCCGCCCTCGGCGGCCAGGTGCAGTGCGGCGCGGACGAGCTGCCCGCCGAGCTGCCGGCCGCCGAGCGGGCCTGGCTGGCCGGCGGGCGGACCGTCGAGCTCGCCGCGATCCGCCCGTCCCGCCTGCTGCGCACGGTGCTGCGCACCCTGCGCGGCGGCGGCTTCGCCCCGCCCGCCCGCCCGGCCGCGCCCACCCGGGCCCGCGACACCGGCTTCCTGACCTGGCCGACGCCCTGACCGCGCGAGGACGAGGACGATGACCCAGCCACCCGAAATCACCTACAGCGACGAGCTGCTGGCCGACGGCACGGCCCACCGCCGGTACTCCGACGGCCGCAGCGAGTGGCGCAGCCGGGGCGCCGACGGCCGGATCCACTGGCGCGACGACCGGGGCGACTCCGGCACCGACGAGCGCCTCGGCCGCGACCTGGTCAAGCGCACCCACGCGGACGGGCGGGTCGGCTACGGCCGCGACCTCGGCTACGGGCGCACCGTGTGGGGCCAGGGCCGCTACGTCCTGGTCAACCGCAGCTCCTTCCCCGGCCGGGTCGGCGTGGTGCTCGGTGCGCTCGGCCTCGGCGCGGGCATCGCCGCCGCCAGCTACGCGCCCGAGCTGCTCTCCGACGACGAGGAGGAGGAACTGCGCCGGGAGGCCGCCGAGCGGGCCCGCTCCTCCTCCGGCGGCGACAGCGGTGGCGGCGGGGACGGCGGCGGCGACTTCGGCGACTTCGACGACCACGGCAACGGGTTCGACACGCCCGACGACCAGCAGCACGCGGGTGGCGACGCCTGGGACGGGGACGACTTTGGCTGAGCACCACCGCCGTTCGACGGCCGCTGCCACCGCCGCCCTCCCCCGGTCGCACCGGCCGGCCCGCTACACCGTGGTCTCGCTGCCCGCCGACCGCCGGCAGGCCGAACCCGGCCTGGTGGCCGGGCCGTTCGAGGCGGGCGGGCGGCAGGTCTCGGCGGCGCTGCTGACCGGGGTCCCCGGGTTCGCCGACGGTCCGTTCACCGTCGACGGCCGGACCGCCGTCGGCGAGGTCACGCTGCACAACCGCGGCGAGTTGCTGGCGGCCCTGGCCGCCGCCGGCCGGCCCGCCGAACCGTCTTGCCCGGACGGGGAGTTGCTGCTGCGGTGCTGGCTTGCGCTCGGCCCGGACGGGCTGCGGGCCGCCGACGGCATGTTCACCCTGGCGGTGCTGGACGGGCCCGACCTGGTGCTGGTCCGCGACCACACCGGGGCCCGCACCGCGTTCCACTGCCGCACCCGGGACGGCGGCTGGGCGGTGTCCAGCTCGCTCCGGGCGCTGCGGCAACGCACCGATGTGGACACCGGGTTGGACCTGGCGGCGGTCCGCTCCTTCCTGACCTTCGCCTACCTGCCGGGCGAGGAGACCCTGCTGCGCGGGGTCGCCGAGCTGCTGCCCGGCAAGGTGACCTGGCTGCGGCCGGACGGCGCCGTCCGGATCGAGCCGTACTGGGAGCCGCAGGCCACCGCCACCGAAGAGCCGACGAACCGTCACTTCGCGTCCGAGCTGCGGGAGTTGCTGGAGCAGGCGGTCGCGCGGCGGCTGCCCGCGGGGCAGGACGCGGCGGTGCTGCTGTCCGGCGGCGTGGACAGTTCGCTGGTGACGGCGCTGGCCGCGCGGCTGCACGACCGGCCGGTGCGCACCTACTCGATCAGCTTCGGCCACGAACTGCCCAACGAGCTGGGCTACTCGGGGCTGGTGGCGGCGCACTGCGGGACGGCGCACCGGGTGCTGACCGTGCCCGGCGAGCAGGTCGCGGCCCGGCTGGCGGACACCGTGGCCCTGCTGGACAGCCCCGTCGGGGACCCGCTGACGGTGCCCAACCTGATGCTCGCCGAGGCCGTCGCCGCCGACGGCCTGACGGTCTCGCTGAACGGCGAGGGCGGCGACCCGGTGTTCGGCGGGCCGAAGAACCTGCCGATGCTGGTCTTCGAACTGCTCCGCGACGACCCGTCCGAACAGGCCCGCGCCGACGCCTACCTGCACACCTACCGCAAGTGCTGGGAGGACCTGCCGGTGCTGCTCACCGGCGCGGCGCTGGCGGAGCTGGCGGGCGCCCCGCACCCGCGCCGGCACGTCGCCCCGTACCTGACGGACCACCGGATGCCGTCCCTGCTCGACCAGTTGCTGCACTGCAACCTGCGGACCAAGGGCGCCCACCACATCCTCACCAAGGTGGAGCGGCTGACCGCCTCGCAGGGCGTGCAGGGCCGCTCCCCGCTCTTCGACCGGCGGGTGGTCGACCACGCCTTCGCCACCCCGGCGGCGCTGAAGCTCCGCGGCACCGAGGAGAAGTGGATCCTCAAGGAGGCGGTCCGCGACCTGCTGCCGGACACCGTCACCTACCGGCCCAAGAGCGGCATGCGGGTCCCGGTGCAGCAGTGGCTGCGCGGGCCGCTCAGCGAGCTCGCCGCCGACCTGCTGCTCGGCCCGACCGCCCGCGCCCGCGGCCTGTTCCGGCCCGACACGGTGGAGACCTGGATGCGCGGCGGCGGACTGCTGCTCCCCCGCCACGGCGGCAAGCTCTGGCTGCTGCTCACCCTCGAACTCTGGCTGCGCGCCTACGACCTGTGAGCACGGCAGCTGCCGGCGCCGCCGGACGCCGGTGAATCCGCACGACACCTGGAGCACCCGCGATGGACCTGATCGACCCCCGCACCGGAGCCGTCCGCGGCGCCCTGGAACCCGGCCGCGCCGCCGAGGTGACGGCCGCCGTCGCCGCGGCCCGCGCCGCCCGCACCGGGTGGGCCGCGCTCACCCCGCGCGAGCGCCACCGCCGGCTGGCCGCTCTCGCCGACCTGATCGAGCGGCACGCCGACGCGTACCTGTCCGCCGAGTGCGCGGGCACCGGCAAGCCGGCCGCCGAGGCGGCCGGGGAGATCGCCGAGGTGGCCGACCTGTTCCGGTTCTACGGCGGCGCGGTGCGCGCCGGAACCTCCCCCGCCGCCGGCGACTACCTGGCCGGGCACCAGAGTTGGGTGCGCTGGGAGCCGGTCGGCACGGTCGCGGCCGTCGTCCCGTGGAACTACCCGCTGCTGATGGCCGGTTGGCGCTGCGCACCGGCGCTCGCCGCGGGCAACACGGTGGTGCTGAAGCCCGCCGAGACCACTCCCGACAGCGCCCTGCTGCTCGCCGAGCACGCCGAACAGGCCCTCGGCCCGGGCGTGTTGACCGCGCTGCCGGGCGACCGGGAGACCGGCCGCCAGCTGATCGCCGCCGGCTGCGACCTGATCGCCTTCACCGGCAGCCCCGCCGGCGGCGCCGAGGTCGTCGAACGCGCCGGGCTGACGCCCGTCAGCCTCGAACTCGGCGGCAACAGTCCGGTGCTGGTCCTCCCCGACGCACCCGCCGACACCTGGCGGCAGCTCGCCGCCGCGTGCACCTACAACGCGGGGCAGAGCTGCGCCGCGCCCGCCCGGGTGATCGTCCTGGCGGAGGCGTACGAGGCGGCGGTCGAGGCGCTGGCCGCCGCGATGGCCGAGCGGGAGGCCGGGCGCGACTTCGGTCCGCTGAACAACCCGGACCAGGCGGCCCGGTACGACCGGATCCTGTCGTCGTCCGGTGCGAAGACCATCCGCACCGGGCCCGGCCGCGCCGACGGCCTGTGGCGGCCGGCCACCATCCTGGCCGACCTTCCCGCGGACGACCCGGCCGTGGTCGACGAGGTGTTCGGCCCGCTGCTGACCGTCCAGCGCGCGGCCGACCTGGACGAGGCCGTCGCCCTCGCCGAATCCGTGCCGCAGGCGCTCGCCGCCTCCGTCTGGACCACCGACCTCGGCACCGGCCTGGCCCTCACCGACCGGATCTCGGCGGGCGAGGTCTGGCTGAACTGCCACCTCGCCCAGTCCGCCGAACTCCCGCACAGCGGCCGCCGCGGCTCCGGCGCGGGCACCGATCTGTCGGCCCTCGCCCTGCGCGAGTACCAGCGTCCCAAGACGGTGACCGCCCGCCTCGGCTGACCCGCCGCTGGACGTGCCCGCGCCGATTGGGCACGATCACCGGGTGGACGGACAGGTACTGGCGGGTGGGCTGGCGAACGCCGGCGCGGTGGTGCGGCGCGGCGGCGCGGTGGAGCGCCCGGCGCCGCCGCACGCCCCCGCCCTGCACGGCTTCCTGACGGCCCTTCGGGCGGGCGGTTTCGCCGGGGCGCCGGTGCCGGTGGGCCGGGTGACCGCCGGACGGGAGCGGTTGGAGTTCGTGGCCGGGGACGTCGCGGTGCTGCCGTACCCGGCGTGGGCCCTGGGCGAGGACGCCCTGGTGTCGGTGGCGCGGCTGCTGCGGCGCTGGCACGAGGCCGCGGCCCGCACCCCCTTCGACACCTCGGCCGCGTGGCCCGCCGAGCTGGCCGACCCGGAGGGCGGGCCGCTGCTCTGCCACAACGACGTCTGCGTGGAGAACACGGTGTTCCGCGCGGGCCGGGCCGCCGCCCTGATCGACTTCGACCTGGCCGCGCCCGGCCGCCCGCTCTGGGACGTGGCCATGACCCTCCGCTACTGGATCCCGGTCCTGGACCCGGCCACCGCCGCCGAGACCGCCCGCGCCCACCTCGCGGTGCCGCACCGCCTGGCCCGGTTCGCCGACGCCTACGGCCTCTCCCCCTCCGACCGGTCGGCACTGCCCGCCGTCCTGGAACAGGCCACCGCCGTCTGCCGCTCCTTCGTCGCCCGCCGGGTGGCCGCCGCCGAACCCGCCTTCGTCGCCTACTTCCGCTCCTACGGCGGCTGGCCCCGCTGGGACCGCCTGCAATCCTGGCTCGCCACCCACCGCCCGGCCCTGGAACGCGCCCTGCGCCCCTGACCTCCCGACCGCCGACCGGTCCGCGAGTGGCCACCTGCCGCTGTTCCCGGACGACGACCTCGACCGGCCGTCCCACCTGGTGCTGACGCCCGATCAGGTGGCGCGAACGGCGGCGTACCTGGAGGCGGCGGACTTCGACACGCTGTGGGCGGCCGCGGGCGGCGTGCGCCGGGCACGCGGCCGCCAAGGCGTTCTGGTTCCGACCCGCGATGGGCCGTCGGTGGGGCGGCCGGCTGGGTGAGTGGGCGGTTGGGGGGTGGCGGACGGGGGGAACGGTGCCGGGGTGCGGACCACTGGATTGATGCTGGCGACGTCGAGTGCGCGGCGGGTGTTCGACGAGGGATGGGTGGTGGAGCGGAAGCTCGACGGGATCCGGGCGGTGGCGGAACGGGACGGCGACCGGGTGACGCTGCGCTCCCGAACGGGGCAGCAACTGGAGAGCGCCTACCCGGAGTTGGTGGCGGCGCTGGCCGCCCAGCCGGTGCCGCGGTTCACGGTGGACGGCGAGATCGTGGCGTTCGACGGCGACCGCACCAGTTTCGCCCGGCTGCAACAGCGGATGGGCCTGCACGATCCGGCGCGGGCGCTGGCCAGCGGAGTCGCCGTGCACTACCTGCTGTTCGACCTGCTGAACCTGCAGGGTCACGACACCACCGGCCTGACCCTGTTGGAGCGGCGTCAACTACTCGCCGAGGCGGTGGAGTTCGGCGATCCGCTGCGGCTGGTCGACTACCTGCCCGCCGAGCCCGGCCGTCCCGTCCCGCTGGCCGAGGCGTGCGCCCGCGGCTGGGAGGGCCTGATCGCCAAGCGCGCCGCCGGCCGGTACCTGCCCGGCCGGTCCGGGGACTGGCTGAAGCTGAAGTGCGAGAGCGCGCAGGAGTTCGTGGTCGGCGGCTGGACGGATCCGGCCGGCAGCCGGCTCGGTTTCGGCGCCCTGCTGCTCGGTTACCAGGAGGACGGCCGGCTGCGCTACGCCGGCAAGGTCGGCACCGGCTTCGACACCCGCACCCTGCACGCCCTGCATCGGACGCTCTCCCAACTCGCCGTCGACGAGCGCCCGTTCGGCGAGGAGGTGCCGGTGCGCGCCCCGCACTGGGTGCAGCCCCGGCTGGTGGTGCAGGTCGCCTTCACCGAGTGGACCCGCGACGGCCGGCTGCGCGCACCGCGCTACCAGGGCGTGCGCACCGACCGCCCCGCCGCCGAGGTGGTCCGGGAGCGGCCGGAGCCGGCCTGAGCACCCCGCCCTCGGCCGGCTCCCGACGAACCGTCCGGGCCACCAGGTCACCGTCGCGGAGGACGCCGAACGCCTGGGCTCGGAGGTCGACTGCCCGCGCACTGTGCAGGCCGGTCTGACCACCCGCCTACCTGGTGCGCCCGGTGCCGCGGAAGGCACCCGTAGTCAGCCGGATCGTGCCGTACTGGGGCTCGGGCCGGACCTGCCCTTGCCGGCGGGCGCCTTCGTAGCGACCCGACCAGAGCCGGCCAGGAGACCGTCATCGGCTACGACACCGTCAACCAGCAGCTCCCGGGTCGGCCCCGCCTTCGGGTCCGGCCGGGGGACCCGGATGGCACACCCGGGAGGCACGGGGCGGAAGTTGACCCTACGTTGGCTGCCGTGGGGGCTATCCGAGCGAGAGGTGCGCATTGACATGGCTGGGAAGTTCGAGCTGTACGTGGACGAGTCGGGCAACCACCGCTTCCGCCTGAAGGCGAGCAACGGGTCGGTCGTGGTGACCGGTGACCCGGAGGAGTCCCGCGAGCAGTGCCTGAAGAGCATCGAGTCGCTCCGCAAGCTGGCGCCGTACGCGCAGCTCCAGGAGACGCCCGCGAACGCCTGACGGCACCGGCCCCGGCTGTGGGGCCGCCGCCGCGAGCCCGTGACGACCCGTCGGTCCCGGTCACGGGCTCGTCGGTTTTCGGGCCGGGGACGCACCGCCGTGCGCCATGCTGGTGGAGAGGCGGACCGGGGACCGGCGGAGGGGGCTGCGATGGCGGGGCTGGACGGCGAGGCGGGGCGGGACGTGCTGGCGGCGGCGGGGGTGCTGTTCCCGGACGAGCAGGGGCGGGTGATGGTGGTCCGGACGTCGTACCTGTCGAAGCATCCGATCGAGGTGCCGGGCGGGGGGTGGGACGCGACGGACCGCTCGCCGCGGCACACCGCCGTCCGGGAGATCCAGGAGGAGCTGGGCATCACGCCCGTGCTGCGGGAGCTGGCCTGCCTGGACTGGGCGCGGGACCGCCACCGGCCGCCGATCGCCGCGTTCCTGTACTGGGCGGACCCACTGACGGCGCAGCAGCGGGCGGCGGTCCGGCTGGAGGCCGCCGAGCTGGACGGGCTGGCGTACCTGACGCCCGGTCAGCTGCTCTCCGCCCTGCCGCCCCTGCTGTCGCGCCGGGTCGGGTCCTGCGTGCGGGCCCCGCGGGCGGCCGCGCCGCTGGAGCTCGCCGACGGCCTGCCCGCCGGGCACACCGCCCTCCACCTGGCGCCGTGGCCGGCCCCGCCGTACACCGGTCCGGCGGAACTGGCCGGTCTGCTGCCGCCCGGGAGCGGCCGGGCCGCGCCACCCCCGCCGATGGACCGCGACACCTACCTGGCCAGCCGGCCCCGGCTGCGCGGCAAGGCCCGGACGCTGTTCACAGACCCGGAGGGGCGGGCGCTGCTGGTACGTCTGAAACCCTGGCGGGACGCCTCGCCGTGGGTGCTGCCGGGCGGGTCGATCGAGGCCGACCGCGAGTTGCCCCGCGAGGCCGCCCGTCGGGAGACCCTGGAGGAACTCGGCTGGCACCGGGAGCCCGGGCGGCTGCTCGCCGTGGACTGGGCCGCCGACCACCCGTGGGACCCGCCGCACCTGGTCCTGGTCTTCGACGGCGGGACCGTGACGGCGGACCAGCTGGCCGCGATCCGGCTGCAGGAGGACGAGCTCGTGGAGTGGCGCCTGTTCACGCCGGAGGAGGCGGCGCGGGTGCTGCGGCCCTCCGCCGCGGCCCGCCTGACGGCGTGTCTGGCCGTCCGGGCGCAGCCGCCGGGCATCGGGCCGGCCGAGCTGCTGAGCGGCGCGCCGCTGACGGGCACGCCCACCGTCGGCGCGGCGGACGGCGCCTGACGGACGGCAGCCGGCCTGCGGTTGCCCGGCGGTTCGTGACGGGTACCGGGGCCGGTGGGGGGTAAGAATAGGCAGGTCGGCGCGGGTTCGGCTGAGCGGTCGGGTTCGGGTCGGCATCCAAGTCCGGGTCGCCCGGCCCAGGTACCGGTCGGGCCCAGGCCCGGGCGCAGGCCCGGCTCCGGTGGCGGGCGGCGGTTCGGCTTCGTGCTCGGATTCGGGCGCGGCTTCGGCCGCAGGTTCGGGCCCGAGGGCAGCATTCGGCTCGGTTCGGTTCGGGGAGGTGCGGGGTGGGGCAGTCGGTCGGGTCGGCGTTGGAGGGTGTCGCGGTGCGGGCGCTCGGCGGTGGAGACCGGCTGGTGCTGCGGCTGGACGGCGAGCTGCTGCTGACGGTGGAGAACGACTTCCGGCTGGTGCGCGGCGCGGAGGTCGACCACTTCTACCCGGCGCTGGGGCTCTCCGCGGCCGGCCCGCTCGCCCGGCTCGCCGAGGCCACCGTCACCACCGCGAGCGTCACCCCGGCCGGCGGCCTGCTGCTCGGCTTCGACACCGGGCACACCCTCGCCGTCGCCCCCGACCCCGCCCCGGGCGGTCCCGCCCACCCGTGGCAGCTCTCGTCCCCCGCCGGCCTGCTCTGCACGGGCGGCCCGAACGGCTCCTGCACACCCTGAGGTCGTCCGCCGCCCTCCGAAGCAGAGCACCGGCGCTCCGTCCGGGGCCGTTGCCGGAACGTTGCGGTGGAACCTTCAGCGGCGCGACCTGCGTCATTAGGATGGCGCGGGTCAGCGCGGTGGGGTGGAGGGGGCGGGCGTGTTCGGGATCATCAGGCCGTGTCGGCATCGGCTGTCGGAGCGGCTGCACGCTTCCTGGATGGCGCACTTGTGCGGGCTGTGTCTCGCGCTGCGGGACGATCACGGCCAGTTGGCGCGGACCGCGACCAACTACGACGGCCTGGTGATCTCGGTGCTGGTGGAGGCGCAGTCCCCGCGGGTCGCGGACCGCCGGACGGCCGGGCCGTGTCCGCTGCGGGGGATGCGGACGGCGCCGGTGGCGCGTGGCGAGGGGGCGCGGCTGGCGGCGGCGGTGTCGCTGGCGCTGGCGTCGGTGAAGGTCCGTGACCATGTGCTCGACGGCGACGGGGTGTTCGCGCGGCGGCCGGTGGCGGCGGGGGCGCGGCGGGTGACGCGGCGTTGGGAGCGGCAGAGCGCGGGCAGTGCGGCGGCGGTCGGCTTCGACACCGGGGTGCTGCTGGCGGCGGCCGGGCGGCAGGAGGAGGCGGAGTCGGCGGTGACCGCCGGCGGGCCGCTGCTGCTGGCGACGGCGCCGACCGAGGAGGCGACGGCGGCGGCGTTCGCGCACACGGCGGTGCTGGCGGGACGTCCGGGCAACGCGGCGGCGCTCGCCGAGGCGGGCCGGCTGTTCGGGCGGCTGGCGCACCTGATCGACGCGGCGGAGGACCGGGCGGAGGACGAGGCGAGGGGCCTGTGGAACCCGCTGACCGTCACCGGCACCCCGCAGGCGGAGGCGGAGCGCCTGTGCCGGGACGCCGTGCACGGCATCCGACTGGCGCTCTCCGAGGTGGAGTTCACCGACCGGGCGCTGGTGCACCGGCTGCTGGCGCACGAGACCGGCGAGGCCGTGGACCGGGTCTTCGGCCGTCCCGACCACGCCTGCGCGAGCACCGCCCCGCCCGGCGCCGACCCGGACGCCCCGCACCGGCGGCCCGGCCACCCCGAGAAGCCCAAGCAGCCGCGCACCGTGATACCCGGCTGCGCGGTCTGGCTGGCCATGGCCTGCACCTGCCAGTTGCTCTGCTGCAGCCATGACGACCCGTACTCCCGGGAGCGGCGCGAGGGCTTCTGCCAGCGCAACGACTGCTGCGACGGGTGCGACTGCTGCAACGGCTGCGACGGGGACTGCTGCAGCTGCTGCGACGGCTGTGACGGTTGCGACTGCGGGTGCGACTGCGGCTGAGACCGGCCCCCGAGGGACGGGGCGCCGATCGGATCGAGGGGGCGGGCGGGCATGGCGGAGAGCCGACGGGAGTCGGCGGCGGTCGAGTTGGCCGAGTGGGGCCGGCCGGAGGTGCAGGCTCTCGGCGGCGGCGCGGACGATCCGTTCGAGACCGGCGCGCTGGGCGTCACCTGGCGTCCCGAGGACCGCCACTTCGGTGTCCGCCGGGAGGGCCGGGTGGTGGCCCGCGCCGGTTTGCTGACCGTCCCGGTCGAGGCGGGCGGCCGGCGCTTCGACGTCGCGGGCATCGGCGGCGTGATCGTCGACCCGCATTGGCGCGGCCACGGCCTGGCCCGGACCGCCGTCGCGGGCGCCCTGGACGCCGCCCGCGCCGACGGGCTGGACCTCGCCCTGCTGTTCTGCCTCCCCGACCGCGGCCCGCTGTACGCCCGCCTCGGCTGGTCCCCGCTCCCCGACCCGGTGACGGCCGACCAGCCGGACGGCCCGGCGCCGGTGCCGATCGGCGCGATGTGGATCCCGATCATGCCCGGCGCCGCCTGGCCGGCCGGTCCGGTGCGCCTGCACTCCCTGCCCATGTGAGCACGCGGGCGGATCTTCTGACGGCTCGACCCCTGGGCGTGATCACCCGCGGCGGCGGGCAGCGCGCGCACGACGGAACGTCCTTCGCCCGGCTGGCCGGCCCTGCGGCGCGGCGGGGTGGATCAGCGTCGTGACGAGGTTCAGCGCCTCGCAGCCGCCGGCGCAGTCGGGGCTTCCGCCCTGGGACCCCGACGGCCAACTCGTCGTGGTAGCACCCTTGGTGGTGGATTGCCTGGAACGAGTCTCTCGCGCCTCGACGGACGAGCTCCTCGAAGTCCGGGCTCGCACGGGTGAGTTCGCCACAGCCGGGTCGAACCCGCTACTGTTGCAGGCCCGTTGCACTGGCTGTGACCGGCGTCACAGCCCCCTTCGTGTGCGGTGTGATCGACTCGACGGATGGCTCCGTTCCGCTCCACCGCCGCCCTGCGCCCGCTTCCGCTCGCCGCGTCCGTGCTGCTCGCCTCCGTCGCCCTGGCGGGCTGCGGCTCGACGGTCGCCCCGGGCGGTCCCGCCGCCGAACCGTCCACCGCCGCGGGACCGTGCGGCGCGCCGGTGGCGTGGCCGAGCAGCGGGGCCGCGCCGCACGAGGGCTGGTCGAAGGACGGGGTGCGGATCCTCGCGGTGAACGAGGTGTGCGCCGAGTTCGAGGTGACCAACCCGGGCAGTGAACCCGCCGACGCGGCCGTGCTGTTCCAGTGGTCCGCCGGCGCCGCCCGGTCGGCCGCCGACCCGACCGGAACCGTCACCGCCGTACCCGCGGGCGGCACCGCCAAGGGCCGGCTGGCCCTGGGCGGCGCCGCCGGCACCCCGGGTACGCAGGCCGCACAGCGCCCCGGTCAGGACCGGCCGCTGGTGATCCCGGACGTCCGGATCGCCCGGGTGCGCAGCGTGCCGACCGCCGAGGCGCCGTCGCAGGGCGGCGCCTGCCCGTCGACGGGGGTGCACGTGTACGCGGACCGGGGCGACGCGGCGATGGGCCTGCGGGCGGTGGGCGTGCACCTGGTCAACTGCGGGACGGTGCCGGTGGAACTGGACGGCTACCCGCAGGCCCAGGTCCTCGACGCGGCGCACCGCCCGGTCGACTCCGTGCAGGTGCTGCAGGGCGGTGCGGCGATCGCCGGTGCCACGGGCGCGGACGCGCCCCCGCAGCACCTGACCCTGCAGCCCGGTCAGGGCGCGGTGTCCACCCTGGTCTGGCGCAACACCACCGACCTCGGCTCGGACCCGGTGAACGCCCCCTACGTCCGGATCCGGGCCACCCAGGGCGCGGCCCCGGTGATGGTCACCCCGGAGCTGGACCTCGGCACCACGGGCCGGATCGGCGTCGGCGCGTGGGCCCGGGACGGCGCCCGGTCCTGACCGCCCTTCAAATGTGACGGTACTGTGATGCACTGATCAACTTCGCGCAGCCCGGACTCACTACGGTGAGTCGGTATGCGCTCCTCCGATCCCGATGGTCCCGCGCCGGGCGGCGACGACCCCGACTGGGACCTCACCCTGGACGAGGAGTTCGTCCGCTCGGCGACGATCAGGGAGGACCTGCTGCACGGCGGCCCCGCCGACCCCGCCCCGCGCGCCGGGCGACGCCGCCTGGTGCTGGGCGTCAGCGCCGCGATCCTGGCCGCCGTCGGCGGCGGCCTGCTCTACCTCCCCGCCGCCGACCAGGCGGAGCCCCGTCCGTCCGCGGCCCCGGCGGCCCCCACGCCCCCGCCCCCGCCCGGGCCGGTCTCGGCCGCCGCCCCGGCCCCGAGCCCGACGCTGCCGGCACTGCCGGACGGCTACACCGTCCCGCTGGACGCCTTCTTCCCGGCCACGCTGCCGGCCGGGGTCGGCCCCGACTTCGTCCGGGTGTCGGCCGCCGACCTGCCGTCCTGCACCGACCTGCCGGGGATCGCGGCCCGCGAGCGGGAGACCGTCCGCCGTGCGGGCCGTTGCGCGGCCGCGCAGAGCGCCGTGTACACGATCCGGGACAACCGGTTCACCCTCATCGTGCTCACCATGGCGACCGACCAGGAGGCCTTCGACCTCATGAACGCCCTGTCGAAGCCGACCGAGCCGGACGAGAACGGCTACCTGGCCGGGCCCGCCGGCGTGAGTCTCAGCTGGTCCGCGGGGCGCACCGTTCTGATCGACACCGCCGCCCGCACCGACCCCGCGAAGGCCGGCGACTTCGAACTCATGGGCCACCTGGTCGAGCAACTGACCGACGGATGGCGCGCCCGGGCCCTCGACGCGAGGAAGCGCCTCGCGTTCCCGTCGCCGACCCCCTGACGTCCTGTCAGGTTTTCGCCGAGTCCGTCACAGTCCTGCCGTTGCGCGCTTGGCGGGTGCGCGGCCCGGCTACAACAGCGCCATGACCGCCGCCGTGCTCGCGCCCTCCGCCCCGCCCTGGCCGCACTGCGGCGACGGAGCGTCCGCCGCCGACCCCGTGGGCTGCCGGGGCGTCCCGGTGGGGGCCGGCCGGGAGTGCCTGCGCCACCTGCCCCGGCCCGCCCGCACCGGGTACCTGCGCACCCTGACCGCGGGCAGCGCGCTCGATCTGCGCGGCACCCCGCTGGACCGGCCGCTGCTGGACGCGCTGCGCGCCGCCTGCACCGACACCGCGACCGGACGCCCGCGGTTCGGCCGGGTCGACTTCTCCGGAGCGGAGTTCCTCGGTGACGCCCCGTTCGACGGGGCCGCGTTCACCGACACCGCGGTGTTCACGGGCGCCGTCTTCGCCGGGACGGCCCGTTTCGACCGGGCCGTCTTCGACGACGACGCCTGGTTCGACGACGTCGTCTTCGCCCGGGACGCCCGGTTCAACCAGGTGGTGTTCCACGACCGGGCCCGGTTCCGCCGGGCGGTGTTCCGCGGTTGCGCCTGGTTCGACGTGGCCACCTTCACCAGCACCGCCCAGTTCCGGTCCGCCGCCTTCGAGCGCACCGCCTGGTTCGACGCCGCCGCCTTCACCCGGGCCGGCCGGTTCGACGGCGCGGTGTTCCGGGACGCGGCGTGGTTCGACACCGCCGCGTTCGCCCGCGACGCCCGCTTCGACGCGGCGGTCTTCGACGGCCTCGCCCGGTTCACCGTGGCCCGGTTCGCCCGCACCGCGCAGTTCGACGCGGCGACCTTCGCCGACACCGCCTGGTTCGACTCGGCCGCCTTCGCGGGCGCCGCCCGGTTCGACGCCGTCGCCTTCGCGGGCGAGGCCCGGTTCGACGGCGCCGTCTTCGAGGGGCTGCAGCACCTCGGCCCGATGGTCGGCGCCGGACGGATCGTCTTCGACCGGGCCAGGTTCTCGGGGGTCCAGGTCGCCGTGGAGGCGGCCGCCGCCGAACTGGCCTTCACCCGGGCGGCGTTCGACGGCTCCGCGGTGCTGCGCCTGCGGTACGCCGAGCTGCAGCTGAACCGGGCGACGCTGTCCGCCCCGGTGACCGTGCACTTCTGGCCCGTGCCGTTCACCGGGCCGACCGGCGCACCGCTCGACGAGGGACCGCTGGGGGCCGGGTCGCTGTCGGCCGCGGTCCGGCTGCTGGACCTGGAGGGCGTCGACGTGGCCCATCTGGTGCTCACCGACGTGGATCTGAGCCGGTGCCGGTTCACCGGGGCGTTCCACCTCGACCAGATCCGGATCGGCTTCGGCTGCCGCTTCGCCGCTCCCCCGGCCGGTTGGCACCGCCGCGGCGTGCTGCCCGTGCGCTGGTCCCGGCGCAAGGTCATCGCCGAGGAGGCCCACTGGCGGGCCCTCGCGCCCGGGCCGGACGGCCGCGGCTGGCCGACCGGCCCGCACCACGCCGTGCCGGGCCTAGGACCCGCCACGGGCGATCTGGCGGGCGTGTACCAGCAGTTGCGCAAGGCGTTCGAGGAGGCCCGCAACGAGCCGGACGCCGCCGACTTCTACTACGGCGAGATGGAGATGCGCCGCCACGACCGCCAGCGGCCGCGGGCGGAGCGCCGGCTGCTGGGCGCGTACTGGCTGGCGTCCGGGTACGGGCTGCGGGCCTCCCGGGCGCTGTCCGGACTGCTGGCGGCGATGGGGGTCACCCTGTTGGCGATGATGCTGTTCGGCCTGCCGAACGACAGCCCCGACCCGCAGACCACCGGCAGCTACGCCGACGGCGCCGTGCGGGTGACCACCAGGACCCCGGACCCGGTGCTCACGCTGCCGCTGCGGCGGCGGGTGACCGCGGCCCGGGCCGAGAAGGCCGCGCTGGTGGTGGTGAACTCGGTGGTGTTCCGCTCCAGCGGGCAGAACCTCACCCTGACCGGCACCGTCGTCGAGATGGCCTCCCGGATCGGCGAGCCGGTCCTGCTCGGCCTCGCCGCGCTCGCCGTCCGCAGCCGGGTCAAGCGCTGACCGGCGGCGGCCCGGTCAGCCGACGTGGACCCGGGGGCGGCGGGCGCGGTCGGGTTCGGCCTCGCGGAGGACTTCGCGGGTGACGGGGGCCACCTCGCCCTGGCCGAACAGGAAGAACCGCATGAACTGGGCGAACGGGTTGCCCTCGGTCCACTCGAAGTAGATGTGCGGGAGCTGGCCCGTGGTGTCGCGGACGTGCAGCAGTATCGCGGCGAGCGCGTTCGGGACGCTGGAGTGCTGGAGCGTCAGCACCCGGTAGCGGTCGTGCAGGACCTCGCCGCGGACCTTCAGCTCGGCCTCGAAGTCGGACGGGTCGAGCACGGTGACCTCGACGAAGACCAGGTCGTCCTCGGCCGGAATGTCGTTGTCGGCGCGGATCTGGTGCACCTTCTCGCGGTACTCGGCGAGGTCCCGGCCGGCCGGCTCGTTGGCGATGAAGCGGATCGTGCGGTGCGCCGTGTCGCGCACGAAGCGCTCCGCGACCTCGTCCAGGCGCACGTCGGTGACCCGCAGTTCGAAGGCCCTGGCGAGGCGGGAGGCGAGCGAGACCAGCACGATCCCGGCGATGAAGCAGGCGCCGATCTTCACGCCGTCGGGGCGCTCGGCGATGTTGATGGCGGTGGTGTAGACGAACACCGCGGCGATGACCGCGAAGCCGATGGTCCAGTTGCGCTGCCGGGCGGCCCGGGCGGCGATGGTGACGGCGATCGCCGCGGAGGTGATCAGCACCAGCACGCCGGTGGCGTAGGCGCCGCCCTGCTTGTCCACGTCGGCGTCGAACAGCCAGGTGATCAGGAAGGCGATCGCGGTGAGCACCAGCACCATCGGGCGCACCGCGCGCGCCCAGTGCGGGGCCATGCCGTAGCGCGGCAGGTAACGGGGCATCAGGTTGAGCAGGCCGGCCATCGCGGACGCGCCGGCGAACCAGAGGATGGCGATGGTGGAGAGGTCGTAGACCGAGCCGAACGCGCCGCCCAGGTAGTGGTGGGCGAGGTAGGCGAGGGCGCGGCCGTTGGCGGGGCCGCCGGGTTCGAAGTCCTGCGCGGGGATCAGCAGGGTGGTGATGAAGCTGGTGGTGATCAGGAAGCAGCTCATGATCACGGCGGCGGTGGTGAGCAGCTTGCGGGCGCCGCGGATGCGCCCGGTGGGCCGCTCCTCGGTGTCCGCCGGGTCGCCCTCGATGTGCGGCATCACCGCGACGCCGGTCTCGAACCCGGACAGGCCGAGCGCGAGCTTGGGGAACACCACCAGGGCGACGCCGATCATCGCGATCGGGTTGCCGTGCTCGACGCTCAGCGCGTGCGTCCAGTCGGTGACCAGCGAGGGCGCGGTGACCACGTGCCAGAGGCCGACCGCGACGACCACCACGTTCAGCGCCAGGTAGACGCCGACCAGCACGATCGCCACGCCGATGGCCTCGCTGAAGCCCTTCAGGAAGACCGCTCCGAGGCCGGCGATCAGCAGCAGGGTGATCAGGACCTGATGACCGGTCAGCGCGCCGGTCAGGTGCGGGTTCTCCACCAGGTGGGCGGTGGCGTCGGCGGAGGACAGCGTGATGGTGATGATGAAGTCGGTGGCGGCGAAGCCGAGCAGGGCGAGGACGAACAGCTTGCCCTTCCAGAACGACAGCAGCCGTTCCAGCATGGCGATCGAGCCCTCGCCGTGCGGGCTCTCCTGGGCGACCCTGCGGTAGACCGGCAGCGCGCCGAACAGGGTGACGGCGACCAGCACGATGGTGGCGACCGGGGAGAGCAGTCCGGCGGCGAGCGCGGCGATGCCGGGCTGGTATCCGAGGGTGGAGAAGTAGTCCAGGCCGGTCAGGCACATGACCTTCCACCAGCGCTGGCCCTGGTGCTGGTCCTGGACCTGGGCGTGCGGACCGGGGTGCTGCTTGGCCATGTCCGACAGGCCCTCCAGCAGCCACGCCCGGAAGCGCCGGCGGGCCGAGCCTCCGTCCACGGGGGCGGAAGTCACCACTGTTGCTGCTCCTGTCGCAGGGGTCGGGAGCTCCGGGCCCGCCGGGCGCGCCGGCCCGCCCGGTGAACTCCCACGTCACTGGCGGTGGCGGACTCCCACGTCACTGTAGGTCAGGCCCGCCGCCGTCCGGGGCAGGCTGGAGCGTAACGCCCCGTTCGGCGCAGCCCGGCGGCGGTCCACGGCACTTGACGGTCCGTTGGGACACCCTTGGGCAGGGCTTTGCCGATACCGGCCGGCGGGCCCGTTTTGTCCGTGTCGGGACCATCGGCCGCGGGTCCGGGACCTCCCGCCCTTCCGCGGACCGCCCGTCGCGGTTCACGCTGGCCCGGTCGCGACCGCCCGCGGGGGGCCGGTCGCGCCGCCGAGGAGAGGAATCCGCGCGTGCCCCATCCGCGCCGCCCGTCCGTGCGCGCACTGACCCGCCGCCAGTTCAGCCGCCGTCAGGAGCCGTACCGCCGGCGGTCCCGGGCCACGCGACGCAACCCGCTCCGCCGCGGGGTGGACCGGGCCCGGCGGCGGGCGGTCGCCCTGGCGTGCCTCGCCCTCGTCCCCTGCGGCGCGCTCGCCGCCGGGGTCGTGGCGCTGCTCTGCCCGGCCCGCGGCCCGTACTGCGCCGTCAGCGGGGCGGTGCTCGGCCTGCTGCTGTTCGGGAGCCTGGCGGGCACGGTCGCCGCCGCGCTGCGCTGGCGGCTGCGGGCGCTGGAGCGGCGGGCCGCGGACTCCTGGGCGCGCTCCTGGCGGCGGGTGGAGCCGCTCTGGTCCGGGCGGGCCCTGCCGTGGCTCCCGCCGGACGGGCCCTGAACGGTTCGAGCACGTCCGGGCGTTGACTGTCAAGGGCCGGTCGGTCCACCGGTCGGCCGCCCGGACGGGACGGGACGGCCCTGTCGGCGGAGCCGGCCGGTTTGGCAGACTTCCCGGGGTGCGGGTCCGCAGTCCGCTGCGGGGTGCCGCGATCGCGAGGAGGAGTTGCTGCCATGTCCGAGGGATCGGCGCCGATCAGGGTGTTCCTGCTGGACGACCACGAGGTGGTCCGCCGCGGAGTGCACGACCTGCTGGACTCCGAACCGGACCTGGAGGTCGTCGGCGAGGCCGGCAGCGTCGAACAGGCGCTGGCCCGGGTGCCCGCGCTGCGCCCCGACGTCGCGGTGCTGGACATGCGGCTGCCGGACGGCGACGGGGTCACGGTCTGCCGCGAACTGCGCTCCCGGTTGCCGCAGTTGGCCTGCCTGATGCTCACCTCCTTCGACGACGAGGAGGCGCTGCTCGACTCGATCATGGCCGGCGCGGCCGGCTACGTGCTGAAGCAGATCAGCGGCACCGACCTGGTCACCGCGATCCGCACGGTCGCCGCCGGCCGGTCCATGCTCGACTCCGGCGCCGCCACCCGCCTGATGGCCCGGCTGCGCGGCGACTCCCCCGCGCCCGCGCCCGAGTTCCCGCAGCTCACCGACCGCGAACGCGAGATCCTCGCCCTGATCGGCGAGGGCCTGACCAACCGCCAGATCGGCGAACGCGTCTACCTCGCCGAGAAGACCGTCAAGAACCACATCTCCCGCCTGCTCGCCAAGCTCGGCGTGGAACGCCGCGTGCAGGCCGCCGTGATCGCCACCCAGACCCTGGCCGCGCAGTCCCCCGACCGCTGAGCCCGCCGCCGGCCGCTACGGCTCCTGGCCGCTGAGCCGAGGTCCGCCGGGCACGAACGGGCAGCGGAACCGGGCCGATCCGGCCACCGGCCGGCCGTCGACGCGGGCGGTCCGGTGGGACGGCGCGGCCCTGGTGGGGCGCGTGGGTGTGCGGGCCGGGAGTGCTGCGCCGGGCGGGGGACGCGGGGGCGGGGAGGCGACGCCGGGATCGGCCGGGATGCGCCGTGCCGGGACATGCCAGGGGTCTGGGCCCGCGGGCCGTGCCGCTCCTAGCATGTGACGCGCCGTCGGGCTCCCTCACCCCGAACTGCTCGAACCGCTGCGGCTCGTCAACTCGCCGACGCCGCACGGACGTTGTGACGCACTCCCCGCACGCAGGCAGCACCTGTCCTCACCACTCTGGGGGTTACGCTCATGCACGCCCGATTCGACGCACCGAGGTTCAGACCCGCTCGCACCCTCCCACTGGTACTCGCCCTGCTGGCCGCCCTGCTGGCGGTGGCCGTACCGGCGGCGGCCCCGGCGCACGCCGCCGTCCCCGACCGCTGGGGCTTCGCGTACCTGGACAACCCGACGCCGCCGCCGGGGTACGTGCCCGACACCACGCGCCAGTGGGGCAGTTGGACCGCCCCGGCCGCCAACCCGGTCAAGGTCGACCAGGTCGGCACCGGCGCGTACGTGGTGCACTTCCCGCTGATCGCCGGCCCCGGCGGCATCGCGCACGCCACCGCCGTCAACCGCACCGGCACCTGGTGCCAGGTCCAGGGCTGGGGCGCCGCCGGCACCGGCCTGGACGTCAAGGTGTCCTGCTACCAGCCGACCGGCGCGCCCGGCAACTCGCCGTTCACGGTGCTGTACACGGCCAGCACCGGCGCGCCCTCGACGGCGGGCGGCGACTACGGCTACCTGTTCTCCGGGCTGAGCAGCAGCGCCACGCTGACCCAGTACAACTCCTCCGGCGGGACGAACCTGGCGAGCCACGGCTCGACCGGCATCTGGAAGGCCTGGCTGCCGGGTCTCGGCGGGTCCACCCCCGTCGGCAACGTCGAGGTCACCGCGGTCGACGCGGCCCAGGGCGCCCGCTGCAAGGTCGCCGACTGGTTCCCGTCGGCCACCGGCCAGACCTTCCTGGTGGCCTGCTTCGACGCCGCCAACGTCCCCTACGACACGCGGTGGACGCTCAGCTACTCGGTCAAGCGGGCGGTCCACGGGCCGGCGTTCCCGCCGAAGTCCTTCGGCTACCTGTGGTTCAACGCGGGCGTGCCGGCGGGCACGAACTTCAACTCGGCCGGCGGGGTCAACGCCCTCGCCGCCGGCGTCCCGGCCACCGTCACCATGCCGGGCATCGCCGTCCCCTCCGACACCGCGCACGTCACCGCGTACGGCAGCGGCCCCGGCTGGTGCCAGCTCGCCCTGCCCTGGACCCGCACCTCCGGCACCGTCAAGCTCAACCCGCTGTGCTTCAACCCGGGGGCGACACCCGTCGCCGCGCCGTTCCTGACCGCCTACACCTCGGCCTTCTGACCCGCCGAGCATTCGACGCCCGCCGGCCGGGCCCGGAGCATCCGGGCCCGGCCGGCGCCCGGGCGGGGCGTCAGTGGCCCAGCGGGGCGGTCCAGTTGAGGAGGGTTCCGCCGGCGGGCGGGACGGTGACGGTGAGGGTGCCGCCGAGGGTGCGGGCGCGCTCGGCCAGGTTGCGCAGGCCGCTGCGGCGGCCCTGGGCGGGGATCCCGACGCCGTCGTCCCGGACGGTCACCGAGACCTGCCCGCCGACGGCCTGCAGGGCGACCTCCACGCGGGCCGCCTTGGCGTGCCGGGCGGCGTTGCTGAGGGCCTCGCCGAGGACGGCCACCAGGTGGTCGGCGACCGCGGGCGGGACGTCGGTGTCGAGCAGGCCCTCCATGCTCAGCCGGGGCGCGAAGCCGAGCGCGGCCTGCGCCTCCTCGACCACGTGCACCGCCCGGGCCCGTAGGCCCTGGCCGGCGCCGGCCTCGCGGACCCGCAGCCCGAAGATCGTCGAGCGGATGATCTTGATGGTCTCGTCCAGGTCGCCGACGGCGCGCAGCACCCGGTCGGCCGCTCCCGGGTGGTCGATGAACCGGGACGCGCTCTGCAGCGTCATGCCGGTGGCGAACAGCCGCTGGATGGCCAGGTCGTGCAGGTCTCGGGCGATCCGGTCGCGGTCCTCCAGCACCGCCAACTGCTCGGCGTCGCGCCGCCGTTCGGCCAGCTCCAGGGCGAGCGCGGCCTGGTCGGCGAAGCCCAGCAGCGGGTCGATCTCGCGCTCGGTGAACTCCGGCTCCCCGCTCGCCCGGACCAGCAGCAGCACGCCCTCGGTGTGCCCCTCGGCCCGGCCGAGCGGCACCGCGACCGCCGGCCCGAGACCGGTGAACCGCGGCGCGCCGGCCCGGTAGCGCGGATCCTCGGCCAGGTCGTACGAGGTCATCGGGATCCCCGCGACGCAGGCGGCGCCCGACAGCGTGCCGTGCAGCGGCACGTCCAGCCCGACCCGCTCCGCGGTCGCCCCGCCCAGCGCCAGCTCCACCCGCAGGCCGCTTCCGTCGGGCAGCGTGGTCAGCACGTCGGCCTGCGGCGCGCCGCTGATGTCACTGGCCCGCTGGGCGATCAGCTCCACCACCTGGGTGCGCGAACTCCCGGACAACAAGCGGCGGTTGATCTCGGCGGTGGCGGTCAGCCACCGCTGCCGGCGCTGCGCCTCCTCGTACAGGCGGGCGTTGTCGATGGCGACGCCCGCCGCGACGGCCAGGGTGGCGATCACCGACTCGTCGTCGTCGTCGAAGCCGGCCGCGCCGCGCTTGTCGGTCAGGTAGATGTTGCCGAACACCTCGTCACGGACCCGCACCGGCAAACCGAGGAAGGTCCGCATCTCCGGGTGGTGGGCGGGGCAGCCGGTGGACGCCGGGTGCCGCGTCAGGTCGTCCAGGCGCAACGGCTGCGGGTGGCGGATCAGTTCGCCGAGCAGTCCCTTGCCGGTGGGGTACGGGCCGATCCGGGCGATGTCCTCCTCGGTCAGGCCGACGGTGAGGAACTGCGAGAGGGTGTCGCCGTCCGGGCCGATGATGCCCAGCGCGGCGTACTTGGCGTCGGCGAGGACGGCCGCGGCCTCGACGATCCGGCGCAGCACCTGGGTGAGTTCGAGCTCGCGGCCGACCGAGAGCACCGCCTCCAGCAGGCTGTGCACGCGGTCGCGAGTGCCCCGGGCCACGTCGATCCGCGCCTGCAGTTCGGCCAGCAGCTCGTCCAGCCTGAGCTGCGGCATCCGCGACCGCGGTCCCTCCTCGCGCACCGCGCTCCTCCTCGTCCGTCGCTCCGCCCCGCGATTCTCGCAGACGACCGGCCGCGGTCGGGCCCGCGGGGCGGGAATGCGCCAGAGGCGAACGAGCAGGTCACGACAGGGACAGGACAGAACGACAGGCCGGAGCGGGGGCGGGCGGGGAACCGGTGGGGCGGGTCAGGGGCGGGCGGTGCGGAGGATCAGGGCGGCGAGGGCTTCGGGGGCGCCGGGCTGGTGGCGGATGCCGGGGAAGGCGTTGACGTCGACGGCGATCGGGCCGTCCGGGCCGGGGAGCAGGTCGACGCCGTAGACCTGGAGGCCGTAGGCGGGGCCGGCGGCGAGGGCGAGGGCGGTCTCGGTCGGGTCGGGGGTCCAGGGGCGGCGTTCGGGCGCGACGGGGTCGAGTTCGGAGCGGCGCTGCTCGGCGAAGACCCGGCCGTCGACGACCCAGACCTTGCGGTCCCAGCCGTCGCCGGTGACGGGCTGCTGGGTGAGGACGGGTTCGCCCGGCCAGCGGGCGGCGATCTCCGCCCACTGGTCGGGCGTCTCGACGCGGGCCACCAGATCGGTCTTGCGGCTGCGCCGGCTCTTGACCACCACCGGTGCGGTCCACGGGAGTCGGCCGAGGACGCCGGTGCCGAGCGTCGCGGCGAACGGGATCCCGGCGGCCCGGGCCCGCTCCTCGATCGCGACCCGGTCCTGGCAGAACGCGGTGGCCTCCGCCGAGTTGAGCACGGGCCGGCCCGACTCCTCGTAGCGGCGGGCGAGTTGCAGGGCGTCGGCGTCGCGGGCCTTGAGCAGCAACAGGTCGGCGTCGGGGGCGGGCCCGGCCGGGACCATGGTGTGGCCGGCGGCGGCGAGCAGCGCACGGGTGGCGGCGAGCAGCGGGTGGTCGAGGTCGCGGGTCAGCACCGCGACCCGCAGACCCGTCACCGGGCGGCCTGCGCGGCCGGGGCCGGGGCCGGGTCCGGGGTGAGCAGCGAGCCCGCGCCGGGGGTCGGCCAGGAGGAGCCGGTGCGGGCCAGCCGGACCACGGCGTCGGCGACCCGCTCGACGGCGCGCGGGACCTGACGGAAGCTCGGGAAGTCGTTGATGTCGACGACCACGGGGCCGTCGGGGCCGAGCAGCACGTCCAGGCCGTACAGGTCGAGGCCGAACACCTCGCCGACCTGGGCGGCGAGCGCGGCGACCTCGCGCGGGACCGGCACGGGGCGTTCGGTGGCGGGCTGGTGCGGGTGCAGCGGGGAGGTGCGCTGGGTGGCGAAGAGTTCGCCGCCCGCGCAGTACACCTTGAGGTCGAGGCCGTCGTTGGGCACGTACGGCTGGGCGATCAGCAGCCCGCCGTCGGCGGCGGCGATCCTGGCGAGCTGCCCGGGGTGCTCGACCAGGTGGACGGCGCGCCCCGACGAGCCGTCGGCGGGCTTGACCACCAGCGGCCAGCGCCGGCCGGGTATCGCGGCGAACGCGGCCGGGTCGGCGGCGGCCCAGGTCCGCGGCATCGGCAGGCCGTGCAGGGCGGCGACCACCGCGGCCTGCGCCTTGTCGCGGACGGGGCGGATCGCCCGGGCGTCGTTGACGGTGGTCAGCCCGGCCGCGGCGGCGGACTCCAGCAGGCCGAGGCCGGGGCCGCCGGAGACGGTCTTCAGCACCCAGGCGTCGTGCTTGCCGCCGCGCACCAGTTTGGCGAGGTCGAGCAGGTCGGCGCCGGGCCGCAGCACGTCGACCCGGTGTCCGGTGGCCCGCAGGTGGTGCACCACGGCCAGCGGCATCCCGTCGTTGCGGTAGTGCTCCTCGACCAGGAAGCAGAACCTCATGTTCCCCCACCCCTTCCCTCTGCCCCGTCCAACCGCCGAACCGTCCGACCGCGCGGGGCGTTTCGCATCGGACCACCCTGCCACGGATCATCCGGCGGATTTCGCCCAGGGTGTCCGGGATCGGAAACAGCCGGGTCACAGCCGCATCGCCGCAGGTCTGGAACGGCTTGCCCCGGGCATGACGTTGGCATGACGCTCTCTTGGCACTCTCTTTGAGTGACACTCTCCCGAGGAGGACCGTGTGCATCCACAGCTGCGCCCGCACGCGCGCCACGACCTGACGGACCGTCCGGCCCCGGCCGTGCTGTCCTACCCCGCGGACGACGTGCTGGTGGTGTCCGGCCTGCCCGGCAGCGGCAAGAGCACCCTGATGGAGCGCTGCGCCCGGGCCCGGGTGATCGACTCCCAGCACACCCGGGCCCGGTTCGCCGCCGCGCTGCCGGGCGTTCCGTACGCGCTGTACCGCCCGCTGGTCCGGCTCGCCCACTACCTGGGCCTGCGGGCGGCGATACGCGCCGGCGGCCCGCTGGTGGTGCACGACTGCGGCACGCTGCCGTGGGTGCGCCGGGCGATCGCCCGGGCCACCGCCGGGCAGGGCCGCCGGGTGCACCTGCTGCTGCTGGACGCCAGCGCCGAGCAGGCCGCGGACGGGCAGCGCCGACGCGGCCGCCGGGTGTCCAGGTACGCGTTCGCCCGGCACCGCCGGGCCGCGGCGGCGCTGCGCGCCCTGGTGACGGCCGACGCGCCGCTGCCGTCCGGGGTGGCCTCCGCGGTGCTGCTGCCGCGTGCCTCGGCCGCCCGGCTCGCCGCGATCGTGTTCACGACGGCGGCGGTCCGGCCGCCCTCGACGGCCCGTCAGGCCGCGCGCGCGACCCGGCCGGTCGCGCCGGTCGTCCCGGCGCCCCGGATGGCGCCCGTCGCGGCGGCGGCGACTGCGGCGAACGGCTGAGCCGGCCCGCGCGTCGCCCGCCGCCCGGTGCGGACGTGGTTAGTCTCCGGCCATGGGCACCCCCGAACGCACCCCCGAGCTCACGGTCGAGCTCACCGCCGAGCGCACCCCGGAGCCCCCGGCGCGGCCCGCCGCCGGGCCCGGCGGCGAACCCCGCTCCGGCGGGCAGCCGCGGCGCGCGGGCGGGCAGCCGCAGCGCGGGCCGCACGCCCGACGGGTGGCCGACCGCCTGTCGGTGCAGTTCCGCGTCCCGGTGGAGCCGCAGTACGAGCCGGCCGGCCGCCGCTGGACGCTGCGCTGGTACGACGGGCCGACGGTGGACTCGGTCCGCTGTGCGCTGGAGCGGCTGTTCCCGGACGGGGACGGGTTCGCGGTGCGGCGCGACCTGACCACCCGGGCGCTGGTGCTGGCCGCGATCCGGGAGACCCGGGCCGGGGCGATGCACCGGTCGGAGGGCAGTTGGGGCCAGCGCTACCACCTGGAGCAGTTGCTGGCCGACCGGGACCACCCGGACCGGACCGCCGATCCGCGCGAAGCGGCCATGCTGGAGCGGCTGTTGACGGCAGCCACCGCCGAGTCGGTGCGCGGCCTGGCCGCCCCCGACCTGTCCCGGGCATTCGACCTGGTGGCGCGGAACGGGGTGGCCTGGCTGCTCCCCGAGCACCGGCTGGCCGGCCCCGCCGACCGGGACGCGCTGGCGCTCGCCCCGCTGGAGTACCTGACCTCCCGTTACGCGACGGGCGTGCACCGCACGGCGTGGGAGACGGCCCTGGCGGTGCTGCCGCTGCGGGCCGCGGTCGCCGCCGCGCACCAGGACCCGGACCCGGACCCGGACGCCGCGCGGGCTGCGCTGACCCTGCTGCCCGCCCTGCGGGCGCAGGTCTCCGCCGAACTGGACGCGATCGAGCGGCGGCTCGCCGGAGCCGCGGCCGGGAGCACGCCCACCGCGTGAGCCCGGCGGACCGCCGATCGACCCCGGCGGCAGCGTACCGACACCATTCTGCCTGTTCAGCGGCGTTCGCGGTAGGAGCGAGCGCACATCCGAACTCCCTTGTCCGGGCGGCCGGTCGGGCCGCAGACTCGTCCGCATTCCCCCCTTGGACGAGTCGATGGGAGCCGTGTGTCCGCACACGTGGATCAGGACCTTGCACTGCGCGCCCGGGTTCTGCTGGCCGGCAGTGAACCCCCCACCCCCTGGCAGGCCTACCGGGCGCACCGCCTGCTGGCCCGGGTCAACCCCGCGGTGCACCTGCCGCGGCTGGCGCTGGCGGCGGTCGAACTGACCAAGCACTACCCGGTGGTGCTCCGCCGGGACATCCAACTGCGGCTGATGGAAGAGGCGTTGGCGGTCGCCTCGGCGATCGACCCGGCCGACCCGGACCGGCCGCGGGCGCTCGCCGCGATTCGCAGGGCGTACCGCGAGCGGGCCGAACAGTTGGGCATCGAACCCGCCGAACCCGGGATCTGACGCCCGGGCCGGGCCCGGGCATGACCTGACGGCCCGTCAGAGTGCGGCGTCGCGGGCCAGCAGGGCGGCCTGCACCCGGTTCTCGCAGGCCAGTTTGGCGAGGATCCGGCTGACGTAGGTCTTCACGGTGGCCTCGCTCATGTGCAGGCGGGCGCCGGTGTCGGCGTTCGACAGCCCCTCGCCGAGCAGGTCGACCACCTCGCGTTCGCGTGCGGTGAGCACCGCCAGCTTCCGTCTGGCCTGCTCGCCGCGCGCGGCCGCCGGGCCGTCCGCGAGGCTGTCCACGATGTGCCGGGTGGCGGCCGGGGACAGGAAGGCGTGGCCGGTGGCCGCGGCCCGCACCGCCTGGATCAGCTCGGCCGGGGCGGTGTCCTTCAGCAGGAACCCGGCCCCGCCGGAGGTGATCGCGCGCAGCACGTTCTCGCGCTCGCCGAAGGTGGTCAGCACGATCGCCCGGGTGCCGGGGGCCGCCCGGGGCAGTTCGGCGAGCGCGCTCAGACCGTCCAGCACCGGCATCCGGATGTCCAACAGCAGCACGTCGGCGGCGAGTGCCCGCGCCAGCCGGAGCGCCTCGGCGCCGTCCGGGGCCTCGCCCACCACCTCGATGTCCTCGGCGGAGGTGAGGATCATCCGGATGCCGGCCCGGATCAGCGGCTCGTCGTCGGCCACCAGCACACGGATCACTGCACGGACTTCCCTTCGCCCCCGCCACCGGACCACACCGCCCGGACCGCCTACACCTTGCCATGGAAGTGCTGCTTCTCCACCAGCGCGCCGTCCCGGAAGCAGAACCGCACCACGTCCTGGTCGCTGTCGATCCCGCTCTCCTTGTCGCTGGCGAACCAGCGGCAGTGCGCGCCGTCCGGCACCGGCGGTCCGATCTTGCGGAAGCCGCCGGTCAGGAACTCGCTGCCGATCGGCAGCCGGTTGTTGACGCTCTCCTCGGACTGCCCGACCTCGATCGCGTCGTACAGCTTCAGCGGGACCGTCGCGTCCCGCAGCGAGTTGACGAACAGCAGCACACCGATCACCACCAGCAGCCCCACCACGCCCAGCACCGCGAACGCCCCCAGCGCGCACCCCAGGCCGGGGCTCCGGCGGCGCTTCTCCGGACCGATCAACTCCCCTGCCAGCGCCGAAAGTTCTTCGTCCTCCAGATCGGCGGGCAGGGCGGCCGCCGCGCCGTCCGTGGTGTACGGCAGCAGCCCCGCGAGGCGGAAGCCGCCGTCCGGCGTCGGGCCCGCGTGGACGATCCCGCCCAGCAGCCGGGCCCGCTCCCGCAACCCCGTCAGCCCCTGCCCGCCGGACACCGCCGCCGCGCCGTCCCCGCCCGGGCCGTTCACCACCTCCACCACCAGGGTGTCCGGCTCGTAACGGACCGTCAGCACGATCGGCGCACCCGGCGCGTGCTTGTGCGCGTTCGTCAGACCCTCCTGGGCGATCCGGTACGCGGCGTGGCCGGTCGGCGCGGAGATCTCCCGCGGCGCGCCCTCGCTGCGCAGCCCCACCTCGGTGCCCGCCGCCCGCGAGGTGTCGGCCAGCCGGTCGATGGCGTCCACCCCGCCGGGCACCGTCGCGCTGTCCTCGCGCAGCAGGCCGACCACCTCGCGCAGCTCCCGCATCGCGCCGGTCGCCGCCTGCCGCAACACCTCCACCGCCTCCCGCTGCGGCTCCCCCAGCGTCCGGTCCACCTGCAACGCGCCGGTGTGCACGGCGATCAGCGCCAACTGGTGGCCGAGACTGTCGTGCATGTCCTGGGCGATCCGGTGCCGCTCCCGCAGCCGGGCCTGATGGGCGATCATCACCCGCTCCCGGACCAGCTGCTCGTTGCGCTGGCGCAGACTGTCCAACAGCTGGGTGCGCTGCGCCCGGTACCGTCCGAACACCGCCGGCAGCACGCCCACCAGCAGGAACCCCGCCACGCACAGCCCCAGCAGGGCGGGCAGCGGGAAGTGGTCGCGCCGGTTCTGCAGCAGGCCCACGGCGACGGTGCCGAGGAAACCGAGCGCGAACACCGCCGGGGCCTGCCACGGGCGGTTCAGCCGGCGGCCCGCCGAGTAGCCGGCCGTGACCAGCAGCGGCAGGAAGCCGCTCGGGCCGCCGACGCCCGCCGCCGCCACCACCAGCACCGGGCCCGGCAGGCCCCGCCGCAACGCGAACAGCACCGCCGACGCGCCCACCACCAGCCCCGACGGCCACCCCCCGTCGTCCCCCGCCTGGAACAACCCCGCCAGTGCACACACCAGCAGCCCGCCCAGCACCTCCCGGACGACCGCCCGCCACCCCCACGGCCCCGGCACCGCCCGCCCCACCCACTCACCGATCACCCCCGACCCTAACCACCCCTCACCCCACCCACCGCCCCCGAAAGTCGCCCCACCCCACCAACCAACGTCGCACCCCCGCCAAGCCACCCGGCCGGCAAGGTCGCGGCGCACGGGCCGTCGCTCACCGCCGGTCGACCGACAGGCTGCCCCTCCCTGCCGTTCAGCCCTCGGGCAGCGCCCGCCGTCGCACCCCGCTCCACCCCGCAACCCGGTCGGCAAGGTCGCAGCACGGGCGGTCGCTCACCGTCGGTCGGCCGTCAGGCGGGCGATGAGGATGGCGACGTCGTCGGCGCGGTGGTCGCGGTGGCGGGCTTGGCCGAGGAGGAGGTCGGCGAGGGGTTCGAGGGCGGGGGTGGTGGCGTGGGCGAGGGTGGTGCGGAGGCGGTCGATGCCCTCGGTGATGGTGGCGGTGGCGGATTCGACCAGGCCGTCGGTGTAGAGGACGAGGGTGGAGCCGGGCGGCAGGCGGATCTCGGTGACGGGGAAGTCGAGGTCGTGGTCGATGCCGAGCAGGGGGCCGCCGGCCAGGTCGAGTTGGGTGGTGCGGCCACCGGGTTCGCGCAGCAGCGGCGGGGGGTGGCCGGCCCGGACGGCGTGCAGGGTGCCGCCGGCGGGGTCGAGGCGGAGCAGGCAGCAGGAGGCGAGCAGCCCGGCGTCGAGGTCGACGAGGAGGTGGTTGGTGCGTCGGGCGACGGTCCGGACGGGGTCGTCCCCACTGGCGAACGCCCGGACCGCGCTGCGGAGTTGGCCCATCAGCGCGGCGGCCTTGACGCTGTGCCCCTCGACGTCGCCGATGATCAGGAAGACGCCGTCGCGGCCGGGGATGACGTCGTACCAGTCGCCGCCGATGTCCATGCCGCGGGTGCCGGGCAGGTAGCGGGCCGCGGTCTCCAGGCCGGGGACGGCGGGCAGGCGGTGCGGGAGCAGGGCTTCCTGGAGGCCGCGGGCGACGGCGGACTGGGCGTCGTAGAGGCGGGCGCGTTCGAGGGCCTGGGCGATCAGGCCGCCGAGGGCGGTGAGGACGGAGCGGTCCTCGGCGGTGAAGGAGCGGGGCCGGTCGAAGCCGAGGATGAGGCTGCCGACGGGGTGGCCGGAGGCGATCAGCGGGAGGAACGCCCAGGCGCGCATCTCGTCCCTGGCGATCCCGGGGTAGGCGGCGGCGAGTTCCCGTTCGGATTCGAAGAACACCGGTGCGCCGCTGGTGAACACTTCGGTGCCGGGCAGCCGGGTGCGGATGGGGGTGCCTTCGAAGGGTTCGAGGAACCCC
Organism: Streptomyces sp. TLI_171; assembly: GCF_003610255.1. Lineage (GTDB taxonomy): Bacteria > Actinomycetota > Actinomycetes > Streptomycetales > Streptomycetaceae > Kitasatospora. The sequence goes on from NZ_RAPS01000001.1 coordinate 1,002,528, forward strand.
GGCGGGTAACCGCTCTCCGCGACCAGGTGCATCCGTCCGCCGCGGGCGAGGTAGAGGGCGAGTTCCTGGCCGCCGAAGCCGGGCAGGATCTGTTCGATGACGCTGTCGGCGACCTCCCGGACGGTGACCGCCTCGGTGAGCGCGGAGGCGAGTTGCAGCACGTGGTAGACGCTGCCGACGGGCGCCGGGGTGGGCGGCGGGGCTTCCGGCAGGGTGGTGTCCTCGCTGGGGGCGGCGGGCACGATGCGGCCGGTGAGGCCGTGCGCGTCGGGGTAGAGCGAGAAGGCCAGCCAGTGGTCGGGCGGGCGGCGGGCGAGGAACGCGGTGGGCTGCTGGGAGAGCATCGCGGAGCGGTAGCGGTCCTCGTAGGCGGGGTCGGCGAGCCAGGGCAGCACGTCCCAGGGGCGGCGGTCGATCAGGTCGTCGCGGGTGGCGTGCAGCAGCAGTTCGGCGCTGCGGTTGACGTAACCGACCCGCCCGTCCGGGTCGAGCGCGAACACGCCGTCGCGCAGCCGTTCGGTGGCGGCGGTGGCGGCCGCGGCGGCGGTGGCGTCGACCACGGCGACCACCAGCCGGGCGGGTTCGGCGACGGGGTGCCCGTGCAGGTGGAGCCGCCGGATGCCGCCGCCGGGGTCGCGCAGCCGGACCCGGTGGGTGAACGGGCGGCCGAGCCGGGCGGCTTCGCGGGCGGCGTGGCGCAGTTCGGCGACGTCCTCGGGGGCGATCCGGTCCAGCAGGGTGGCGCCGCGGCCGTCGAAGCGGCGCAGGCCGAGGATCTCGCGCAGGCTTCGGTCGACGGTGAGGTGGTTGTCGGTGAGGTCCCAGTCGAAGAAGCCGAGCCGGATGCCGTCGCCGTCGGGTTCGGGGAGCAGCACCACGGCGGGCTGCCCCTCGGCGGCGAGCCGGTCGCCGTAGGGGAGCAGGCCGGTGGCGAGCCGGTTGCCGGCGGTGCGCAGCTGGCGGCGGGTGGCGGCGGGCGGGCGGGTGCCGTCGGAGGGCCAGAAGACGGCGATCACGCCGAAGGTCTGGTCGCCGGCGGTGACGGGGGTGGTGGCGGAGGCGCGCGCGTAGGGCAGTCCGACGGCCAGCCGCGGGTAGCGGCGCATGGTGTCCTCGGCGTCGGCCAGCACGATGGTGCGGCCGCCGCGGTAGGAGTCGGCGACGGGGAGCGGCGCGGCGACGGCGATCCGGTGGAACGGTTCGAGCAGGCGCAGCGGGATGCCGACGACGGCGGCCACCACCAGTGAGCGGCGGTCGGCGGAGCGCAGGTAGAGCACGCCGCCGTAGGCGGAGGTGGTGCGGACGGCTCGCAGCAGGCCGTCGGTGAGCAGGGGTTCGGCGGCAGCGTCCCATCGCGGGCGGGCGTCGTCCGGGGTGGGGCCGGTGCGCGTCGCCGGGTCGCTCTGCGGTGGCGGTTGCGGGTCGGAGGCGTCCGCCGGGACTGCCGGGCGCATGTTCTTCTCTGTACGCCGCCCCCAGGGGCGAGTCAAACGGGGGACGGCGGCGAGCCGTCCGGGTGACAGAGCGGAGCGTCGCGGTACTACCGGTACGACAAGGGGATCATCCGCCGGTATGCCGACCCTGCTCGCTCGAACCGCCCACCCGCACCGCCCGGGCCGGGCCCGCCGCCCGCACCACCCGCGCCGCCGCAACCTGGCCGCCCTCGCCGCGCTCGCCACCCTCGCCGTCGGCTGCTCGTCCGTACGCACCGAGGACCTCAACCCGCCGGCCGGCCCGCAGCCCACCCACGCCGCGCCGCCCGCCGCCGCGCCGGCCGCCGCTCCCGCCGCCCTCCCACAGGCCGCCGCCCGGCAGGAGATGAACGGGCGACTCGGCCGCGAGGAACAGGAGTTGACCCTCCAACAGGCCGTGGCGACGGCCCGCCGCTGGGGCCTGGCCGCGCTTCCGCTGAAAGCTCCGGCCCCACCCGCGGTCAAGCCCGAGCTGGCCGAGGGGCCCGGCGTGAAGCGCTCCCCCGGGCTGCCGCCCGTGGTGTACCGCGTCCCGACCACCGACAACGTGGTGTTCCTGACCGTGGACGACGGCGCCGAGAAGGACCCGCGGTTCGCCGCCATGGCCGCCGAGCTGGGCGTCCCGATGTCCGCGTTCCTCTCCGACTACCTGGCGCGGTCCGACTACGGCTACTTCCGCACCATGCGCGACCGGGGCGTGGCGCTCAACAACCACACCCTCACCCACCCCGACCTGCGCCGCCTCGGCCCGGACGCCCTGCAGCACGAGATCTGCGGCCAGCAGGACCGCCTCCAGCAGGAGACCGGCGCCCGCCCGCGCCTGTTCCGCCCGCCCTACGGCGAGTACACCGACGCCGCCCTGCGCACCGCCGCCTCCTGCGGCATCACCGCCGTCCCGCTCTGGAACGAGGAGGCCTTCCCCGACCGCGTCGAGTACCGCTACGCCGACCAGAAGCTCCACCCCGGCGACATCGTCCTCACCCACTTCCGCGCCCCCTCCGCCGACTGGAAGGGCGACATGCCCGACATGCTCCGCCGGGTGGTCGACACCGCCACCGCCCAGGGCTTCGCGATCGCCCGCCTGGAGGACTACCTCTGAGCCGACCGCGTCCGAACGGGGGGCCAAAACGCGCGACGGGCGGGCGGGGCGGTCGTTAGGATTTCGCGGTCGTGATCGAACGGGGGAATGGTTCATGAGCAGTGGCCTGCGGTTGGTGGGACTTGTCGGTTCGGCGCGGATCCAGGCGGCGCTGGCCCTGCCGGTGGCGCTGGTCAGCTGCGTTCCGGTGTTCCTGTGGGGGCCGTCGGGCGGGCAGGCCGCCATCGTGGCCGCGCTGCTGTTCGGGGTGACCTTCCTGGCCGGTCTGCGGGGCCTGCGCGCGAGCCTCACCCGGCGCCTGGCGGAGGTGACCGCTCCCCCGCCGGGGCTGGAGGTCGTCCCGGACGCCGAGGAGTTCGACCTGCACTCGCGCAACCTCACGCTCCCCCTGGTGCTGGCCCTGGCGGCCGGCGCCGGCATCGGCGTCGTCACGGGCGTCCCCGCCGGCATGGCGCTGGCCGGCCCCGCCGTCGCGATGCTCTGGCTCTCCCGCTGGCTGGCCGCCGAGGAGCGGCACCTCGGCGGCCGCGTGGTCTGCGTGCTGGCACCGCTGCTGGCCCGCGGCGACGAGCCCGCGCTCGACACCTACACCCGCGCCGACCTGTGGATCGTCCGCCCCTGACGCCCCGTCACCCGAGGCCCGCACGGCGGAGCGCACGGCGGGGAGGTCACTGCGGCGGGCTCGCGACGGTGAGGCGGGGCAGCGCGTTCGGGTGGTGTTCGCGGAGGTAGCCGATGAGGTGCTCGCGCAGGTCGCAGCGGAGGGCGAAGGCGTCGTCGGCGTTGGCGGCGGTGGCGAGGGCGCGGACGACCAGGGTGGTGGGGGTGGTGTCGACGACCTGCAGGGCGCTGCCCTCGCCGTCCCAGCGGGGGTTCTTGGCGAGGTAGGACTCGAACTCCTCGCGGAGGCGGTCCACGGGGGTGCTGTGGTCGAGGTGGAGCAGGGCGGTGCCGGTGATCCGGGCGGTGCGGCGGGACCAGTTCTCGAACGGGCGGCCCGCGAAGTAGGACATCGGCATGACGATCCGGCGCTGGTCCCAGGTGGCGATCACCACCGCGGTGAGGGTGATCTCCTCGACGGTGCCCCACTCGCCGCCGACCACCACCACGTCGCCGATCCGGGCCAGGTCGCCGAAGGCCATCTGGATGCCGGCGAACAGGTTGGACAGGGCGCTCTGCGCGGCGATGCCGGCGACCACGCCGACCAGTCCGGCGGAGGCGAGCAGGCTGGTGCCGACCACCCGCACGGCGGGGAAGGTCATCAGCATCGCGGCCAGCGCGAGCAGCGCGATCGCCGCCTGCAGGATCCGTCCGAGCAGCCCGGCCTGGGTGCGGGCCCGGCCGGCCCAGCCGGGGTCGCGGCGGCGCACCGCTAGCCGGACGGCGCCGTCGAGCAGCAGCGCGGCGGCCCGCGCGGTGAGCCACCCGCAGGAGCCGATGGTGGCGAGCACCAGCAGGTGGGCGACGCCGCCGGGCGAGCGCACCCACGGCTGGGCGGCGAGCATCAGCCCGCAGGCCGCGACGGCGAGCATCGGCCGCCGGCACCCGCGCAGCAGCCCGGGCAGGGCCGCGGACGGCGCGGGCCGGGCGGCGAGCCGGCGCGCCGCCAGCTCGACGACCCGGTCCAGCCCGTACAGCACCACCCCCACCGCCGCGCCGGCCACCACCAGCCGTACCGCGCTCCACCACACGTTCCCGCCTCCTCGCGTCCGTCGCGGCCGGCGGGCGGGCGCCCGGCGGCCGGGTGCCGCCTTTCCGCGCCCCGCGGATTCACACCCGCGGGGCGGGCATACGCAGGTGCGGCGGCAGCCACCGCCCGCGTGGGAGGAGCCGGTGTCGTGAATCCGATCGAGAGTGCGCTGCGGGCGCTCGACCGCACCCAGCAACGGCGCCGGCCGCTGGCCGTGGTGGTCGCGCTGGTGAAGAAGTACGGCGACGACCGGGGCGGACTGCTGGCCGCGCTGATCACCTACTACGGCTTCGTGTCGCTGATCCCGCTGCTGCTCCTGCTGTCGACCGTGCTCGGCTTCGTGCTGCACGGTCACCCCGGGGCGCAGCAGGCGGTGGTCGACTCGGCGCTGGCCGACTTCCCGATCATCGGCGACCAGTTGCGGGAGAACGTGCACTCGGTGCAGGGCAGCGGCCTGGCGCTGGCGATCGGCGTCGCCGGGCTGCTGTACGGCGCGCTCGGGATCGCGCAGGTGCTGCAGCACACGATGGCCGAGGTGTGGAACGTCCCCGGGGTGCGACGGCCCGGCTACTGGCCCCGGCTGGCGCGCAGCCTGCTGCTGTTCGGGGCGCTGGGCACCGGGCTGCTGCTGTCGACGGCCGCGGCGTCCCTGGTCGGCGCGGCCCCGGCCGGGCCGTTCGCGCGGGTGGGCGGACTGCTGCTGTCGGCGGTGGTGAACGCCGGGCTGTTCGCGGCGTGCCTGCGCATCCTGACCCCGCGAGAGGTGCGGACCGGGGCACTGCTGCCGGGCAGCGCGCTCGCCGGCCCGCTGTTCACCGTCCTGCAGGCGTTCGGCGCGGTGCTGGTGGCCCATCAACTGCGGCACGCGACCGCGGTCTACGGCTTCTTCGCCACCGTGATCGGCCTGCTGTCCTGGCTGTACCTGGCGGCGCAGATCACCGTCTACGCCGCCGAGTGGAACGTGGTGCTGGCACGCCGGCTGTGGCCCCGCTCGCTGCTCCAGCCCCCGCTGACGGGGCCGGACGAGCAGGTCCTCGCCTCGCTCGCCGAGCAGGAGGAGCGCCGCCCGGAACAGCACATCGAGGTCGAATTCGAGGATCCGCCGGAGCGCGGTGCTCCACCGGACAAGGAGTAGCCCCGCCGCTCGCCCCCGGCCGGCGGCCGCGCACCGCGCGAGAGTTCGACCACGGAGCTTCCCGGGCACAGGAGTTGTCGGCCGTCCGGGCGCGAAGCCGAGCCCCGCTCATGTCCCACCATGCGGAAAGGTCGGTGGCGGGGCGGGGCGGCGTGGTCGACTGTCCGCACCCCCCACGCCTGGCCGAAGGAGCCCGCTCATGCTGTCCGCGCTGCCCTCGCTCGACGGACTGGAGTTCGCGCCGGTGTCTCGTCCCGCGGACGGCGAGGTCGGCCGTGCCACCCGGTTCGCCTACCACGAGTCGGACGGGCTGGTGTGGGCCGACTACCGGGGCGGCGAGGTGGTGCACGGGCACCTGGTCGGCACCCGGGTCGGCGACACCGTCGACTTCCGCTACGTGCAGCTGAACCGGTCCGGCGAGACCAACTCCGGCCACTGCGTGAGCGTGTTGACCCGGCTGCCGGACGGGCGGCTGCGGCTGGACGAGACCTGGCGGTGGGAGTCCCGGCCCGGCTCGGGCACCAGCGCCGTCGAGGAGGTCCTGCCCCGCTGAACGGGGACGGTGTCGGTGGCCGCCGGTAGCGTCCGGGCCATGACTGATCGTGAGACCTACGCCCCGCTGGTGTTCTTCGAGTACGACCACCGGCCCGGTTCGTACTGCCTGATGCTGACGGACGATCGGATGTCCGAGGTGGACGAGGTGTTCGAGGCGGCCGGTCAGCACAACGGCGGCTACGGCTGGGAGGCGGTGGCCCGCTCGGCCGTCCGCTCGCGGGCGCCGCAGCTGGAGGGGCGGTTCGGGTACGACCCGGAGGCCGGCATGTTCGTCGCCTACGGCGAGGACGCGGCGGCGCTGCGCGAACTGGGGGCGCTGCTCTCCGCCGCCTTCCGTGACCGTCCGGCGCTGCGCGAGCTGATCGACGCGGCCGAGCCGGACCGGTTCGACTGAGCCGGTCCGCGCACGCCGGAACGCCGACGGCCGCCCCTCCCGACATGAGGGGCGGCCGTCGGCGTTGCTGCGGGTGGCCCCGCGGCCCGGTCCGGGAGCTGTCAGTCAGCTCAGACGGAGAGGACCTGGCCCGGGTAGATGACGTCCGGGTTGGCGCCGATGGTCTGCGCGTTGGCGTTGAACAGCGCGTCGACGGTGGTGCCGTTGGCGGCCGCGATGGCGCCCAGGGTGTCACCGGACTTCACGGTGTAGCTGCCGCCGTCGGTCTTCGCGGCGGTGTGGTGCTTCTTCCAGGACTGGTTGCCCCGGTCGGCGGACGAGGTGGTGCTGCTGGTGTTGGTGGACTCGGCGTCGGTCGAGGTGGTGGCCGGCTTCGAGGACTTGGTGGCGGCGCTGGTGGAGTCGGCGGTGGTCGAGCTGGTGGAGCTCGCGGCCGAGGACGAGGTGTCGACCTGGGCAGCGGCGCCGCCCGCGGTCAGACCCGCCTGCACGGAGCACACCGGCCAGGCGCCGGGACCCTGGGAGGCCAGCACCTTCTCGGCGACGGCGATCTGCTGCGCCTTGGTGGCCTGGTCGGCCTGCGGGGCGTAGGCGGTCCCGCCGAAGGCGGCCCAGGTGGAGGAGGTGAACTGCAGGCCACCGTAGAAGCCGTTGCCGGTGTTGATCGACCAGTTGCCGGTCGACTCGCACTGGGCGACCTTGTCCCAGGTGGACACGTCCGCGGCCGAGGCCGAGGTCGCCGCCACGAGGCCGGCCACCGGGAGAACGGCCACCGCGGTGCCCGCCACGACGGCGGCCCGGACGCGGTTGCGGCTGCGGCTGCCCTTCTCGGCGGTGGTGGCGGTCGTGGTGGCGGCGGTCTCGTTACGGAAGATCATGCGATTCCTTTCGGATGCCCCGGGCAGGCAAGGCGGAACCAGGGGCCCTTGGGGGCCAACCGTTTCGCTGCCTTGTGGATCGGACGGCGCCGTCGATGGCCGACTGGCTCTCCGTCGCGGTCACCCTGCCCGTGCGGGCGGCTGGTCTGCCGCGCCGGGGCGTTGGTTCGGGTGAATCCCGGGTAGTGCGCCCTGCACTGGTTACGAAGCTACGGGGGCTTCGGCCGAAGTCCAAGCATTCAAAGGTTTACCCAGGTCAGGGCCTTGTTACCGGCGGTACAGCGCCCCTCTCGGGCCGGCCGGACCGCGATTTTCCGGGCCCGGCCCCCGACCGCTGTGACGGGCCTCACCGGTTCGGGCCGCCGATCGGCGGGGAACCGCGCACTCCGCGTGACGACCGGCCGACCCGCTGCCCACCGTCCGGCCGTCCGGCTATGGCCCGGGCCACAACGGCCACCCGGCGTCCACCACGCGCTCACGCACGGTGGCCGAACTGCCGCCTCAGGAGCGGCCGGTGAGCACCCGCGGGCCGTCCTCGGTGATCGCCACGGTGTGCTCGGCGTGCGCGCCCCGCGAGCCGTCCGCGGAACGCAGCGTCCAGCCGTCCGGGTCGACCTTCAGCTTCGCCGTGCCCGCGCACCACCACGGCTCCAGCGCCAGCGTCAGCCCGGGGCGCAGCTCCAGGCCGCGGCCGGGCCGCCCGACGTTGGCGACGTGCGGGTCCTCGTGCATGGTGCGGCCCAGGCCGTGGCCGCCGAAGTCGGTGTTGATCCGGTAGCCGGCGTCCTGGCCGACGGCGGCGATGGCGGCGGAGATGTCGCCGATCCGGTTGCCGGGGACGGCGGCGGCGATCGCGGCGTCCAGTGCGGCCCGGGTCGACTCCACCAGGCGGACGTCCTGCTCGGCGGGGGTGCCGACGATGACGGTGAGGGCGGAGTCGGCCACCCAGCCGTCCACCGAGACCGCGAAGTCCAGGGTGAGCACGTCGCCGTCGCGCAGCACGTAGGGGTGCGGCTGCCCGTGCAGGACCGCGTCGTTCACCGACAGGCAGATCACGTTGCGGAACGGCCCGCGCCCGAAGGAGGGGGCGTAGTCCCAGTAGCAGGAGACCGCGCCGCGCTTCTCGATCAGCTTGCGGGCGCGCAGCTCCAGGTCCATCACGTCGCGGCCGACCTCGGCGAGCTCGGACAGCTCGGTCAGCGTGTCGGCGACGAACCGGCCGGTGACGGCCATCTTCTCGATCGCCTGCGGGGTCTTCAGCTCGATCACGGCACGGCTCCCTGAACGGCGGCGGCGCCGCCCGGTCGAAGGGTGCGCCGGTATTTGAATACCGGCGGCGGACAGCGACACGCTAGCAGGCGAACGGTATTCAAATACCGACCGGCGTCACCCTGCGGCGGCCAGCATCGCCTCGACGGCGACCCTGGCCTGCCCGGCCGGGGCCGGGTCGCCGCTGATCGCAGCCGTCACGATGGCCCCCTCCGCCAGCAGCCGGACGGGCGCCGGATCGGCGAGCCCCGCCGCGCGGGACCACTCGGCGAGGTGACCGTGGAAGGCCTCCTTGTGCGCGCGGACCTCCGCCAGCACCGCCGGGGAGGCCGGGCCCAGCTCGCCGAAGGCGTTGATCCAGGCGCAGCCCCGGTAGCCGGGTTCGGCGAACCACCCGGCCAGCCAGTCGAACGCGGCCAGCAGCCGCCGGCGCGGATCGCCCTCCGCCTCGACGGCGGCGACCAGCCGGCCGCGCCAGCGCTCGTCGCGGCGGCGCAGCACGGCCACCACCAGGTCGTCCTTGGCGGGGTGCAGCCGGTAGATCCGCTTGAGCGGCAGGCCGGAGGCGGCGCGGACCTCGTCCATGCCGACGGCGCGGATGCCCTTCTCGTAGAACAGCGCCTCGGCGGCGTCCAGCAGCGCCGCGCTGTCCTGCCTGGCCTGTTCCTCGGTGAGCGGGGCGGGCATCCGGGCTCTCCCTTCCGGTGGTCCTTGACGTGGAGAACGGTCGTTCCCTAGCGTAGACCCCGAACCTGGAGAACGTACGTTCTCCACCTGCTCCACTCGCCGAGGAGACCGCAGTGCCCGAGGACCGTCCGCCCCACCCGCCGTTCACCCGTGAGAGCGCCCTGATCAAGGTCCAGGCCGCCGAGGACGCCTGGAACTCCCGCGACCCGCACCGCGTCGCGCTCGCCTACACACCCGACTCGGTCTGGCGCAACCGCGACGCCTTCGTCACCGGCCGCGCGGAGATCACCGCCTTCCTCGCCGCCAAGTGGGCCCGCGAGCACGAGTACGCCCTCCGCAAGAGCCTGTGGGCGTTCGAGCAGGACCGGATCGCCGTCCGCTTCCAGTACGAGTGGCACGACGACGACGGCCAGTGGTGGCGCAGCTACGGCAACGAGCTGTGGGAGTTCGACCCGCACGGCCTGATGCGCCGCCGCGAGGCCAGCATCAACGACGTCCGGATCGCGGCCGCCGACCGCCGGATCCTCGGGCCCCGGCCGGCGGACGAGCGCGACGGCGCGGAGCGGCTGCCGCTGCGCTGAGCAGGGGGCCTGGGCGGTGGGCGGTCGCGTTCAGTAGCGTGGTCGGCATGGTGCGAGTCCCCCTCACCCCCGAGCAGATCGAGGCCGGCCGCCGCCTGGGCGCGCTGTTCCGCGAGACCCGGGCCGGTCGCGACCCGGCTTCCGTCGCGCTGAGCGCCGGGATCTCCCCGGAGACCCTCCGCAAGATCGAGATGGGCCGCCTCCCCAGCCCGGGCTTCGGCACCGTGGTGGGCCTCTGTGCCGCGCTCGGCCTGCCGCTCGACACCGCCGCCCAGGTCTGGCTCGGCCCCACCGACCAGCACCTCGCCGCCGGCTGACCGTCCGCGGCCGCTACGCCGGGGCGAGCTCCGCGAGGAGCGCGTCCAGGACGATCATCGCCCGCCAGGTCCGGGTCATGCCGTAAACCGCGGTGGCCCGGACGGCGGCGCGGACCTGCTCGGGGGTCGCGCCCGCGCCGAGCGCCCGCCCGACGTGCGCCCGGAAGCTCTCCTGCAGGGTCTGGTAGAGCACGTCCACCGCCATCGTCGCGAACGCCCGCTCCCGGACGCCGATCCGGGACATGTCGCCGCGCATCCGCGACTGCAGGTCCATGTAGTCGGCGAACTCCCGGTCCAGCGCCTGGACTTCGGCGCGCATCGCGGCGGGGAGCGGACTGCCCGTGCCGTCCGCGTTCACCCGGTGCCGCTGGCCGGTCGGGCCGGGCAGTCCGTGGACGCGTTCGATCTCGGCCAACCGCTCCAGTGCGGCGAGCGCGGCCGGGTAGCCGCTGTCGTAGGAGACGAAGCGGATCAGTTCGCGCAGGTCGTCGGCGTCCAGCCCGCTGTCCAGCGCGGCCCGGACGTGCAGTTCGAACGGCAGGCCGAGGACCTGTTCGCAGACGTCGGCGACCAGCCTGAGCAGGGCCCGCTCACGCGGCGTCAACTCCTTCTCGGCTTCGGCCAGTTGAAAGCTCGCGGCGGCCATCTCCGCGAACACCGGGTCGAGCCGCTCGATCGCGGCGCGGGTCGGCAGGGCCATGGTGACTCCCCCTGGGTCAAGTAGGGCTACAGCTGTAGCGTGATGACTGTAGCGCTACACCTGTAGCCCTACAAGGGCTCCACTAGACTCGCCAACCATGGACGCGATCACCCCGGCCCCGACGGCCGCGCCGGGCCCGACCGGCCCGGCCCCCGCCCGCAGTTCGACCCGCGGCCGCACCCCGCGCGGCCAGGGCGAGCGACTGCGGGTCGAGATCGTGGCCGCGGCGGTCCGACTGCTCGACGAACTCGCCGACGACCAGGCGCTGTCGATGCGCGCCGTCGCGCGGGAGGTCGGCATCGCCGCGACCTCCGTCTACCTGCACTTCGCCGACCGCGACGCCCTGGTGCTCGCCGCGCTGGAGCACTGCCACGCCGACCTGCTGCGCGCGGTGGACCGCGCGGAGACCGGGGCGCCGGACCCGGTGGCGGCGCTCCGCGCCCGCACGGCGCTGCTCGGCGCGTGGTCCCGCGAGCACCCCGGGCTGTACAAGGTGCTGCACGAGACCACGCTCAACCGGCGCGCCGACCTGTCCTTCCGGACCGAAATGGCGGAGCGCACCACCGCGGCGATCCGCCGCTGCATGGACGCCGGGCTGGCACCGGACGACGACGCGGAGACCGTCTCGCTGGACCTCCGCACGGCCGTCCACGGCGCGGTCTCGGCGCGGGTGAACCAGCCCGAACTACCCTGGCCGCCGCTGGCGGAGCAGGTGGACCGGTTCCTGGTGAAGCTGGTCGGCGTCGCGCCCGCCACCAAGGCCGACGGAGCCCCGGCGGCAGAGAACGACGGGACCCCCACCGCGCGGTAGCCGTCAGATCCGGGCCAGCAGCGCGTACCGTTCGTCGCGTACCGGGCCGCCCCACAGGTCCTCGTCCGCCTCCAGCGGTTCGACCCGCAGGTCGCGCACCAGCGGGCGCAGTGCCGCGGCCAGGTCGTCGGCGCGGACGCCGCCCGCCCAGGGCAGGTCGACGGCGCCCGGGGTGTACGGCTCGACGGGCGCACCGGCCTCCCGCCAGCGGCCCTCGACCAGCACCAGTCGGCCGCCCGGCCGCAGCAGTGACGTCCAGCGGCGCAGGGCGGCCTGCGGGTCGGGCAGCGTCCAGAGCAGGTGCCGGCAGAGCAGTACGTCGAAGCGCTGCTCGCCGACCGGCGGCTGCGCGGCGTCGCCGACCAGGAACCGGCCCGGCTGCCCGGCCGCGGCGAGCTTGGCGCGGGCCTGCTCGACCATCCGCTCCGCCAGGTCGACGCCCGTGACCCGGTGGCCCGCCGCGGCCACCAGCAGGGACAGCGAGCCGGTGCCGCAGCCCGCGTCCAGGACGTCCGACGGCTCCTCGGGCAGCCAGTCGGCGATCCGGCGCCGCCAGGCCAGCCGGGTCGGCTCGGCGCTCAGCCCGTGGTCGGGCTCCAGGTCGAAGGCGGGGGCGGACTCGTTCCAGTAGGCGGCGATCGCGCCGAGGCGTTCGTTCATCCGCCCACGATGCCAGCTGCCACTGACATGTTCAGCCGGCCAGGGCGAGCCGCACCGCGAGCAGCGCGACCAGGCCGTAGCCCGCCGCGTAGGTGGCGCGGCGCAGCCGGGGGCCGAGCCGGGCCCCGGCGAACGCGCCGGCCGCGGCCAGCAGGTGCTGCCACGCCAGCGAGGCCAGGAACACGCCCGTGACGAAGGCCGTGGCGCCCGCGTGGGCGGTGGTGCCCCGGGCCGCGATCAGTGCGGTGAAGTACAGCGCGGTGGTCGGGTTCACCGCCGTGAGCAGGGCGAACCGGACGAACGACCGGCCCGCGCCGCGCGCCGACGGACCCTCGGCGGTTTCGACGCTGCGGCGCAGACCCAGCAGGCCGTGCACGGCGATCGCGCCGAGCAGCAGCGCCGAGACGGCCCGCACCGCGCTCTCGTGGCCCGACAGCAGCGCGGCCACCTGCGGACCGGCCAGCACCGCGACCGCCGCGTACGCCCCGTCCACCGCGGCGACGGCCGTCGCGCCGCCGGCGGCGGGGGCCCAGCCGCGGCGGCCCTCCTGCAGCAGGAGGACTCCGACCGCGCCGAGCGGCACCGCCACCCCGAGTCCCGCCACCACGCCCTCGACCGCTGCACCTGTCATGGCCCAAAGATGGCGGTCCGCCCCGGTCGGCCGCACCGCATTTTTCGCGGGCGGCCGTCGTCAGTGCCCTCCGGCCGCCCCGCGCCGCCGTCCGGAGGCGAGCACCGCCCGCACCGAGCGGTACGACAGCACGGACACCACGGAGCGGGCCGACAGCACCGAGCCGGCGCTGCCCCACGACCCGACGGACAGCACCGACATCGCGGAGCCGACCCCGCCGAGCGACAGGAACGACCCCACCGAGCCGATCGACAGCATCGAGTACGCGGACCCGATCGACAGGTACGACCCCGTCGACCCGATCGAGAACCCGTCGGCCGCCGCCCTTCGGACCCACGCCCCGCAGCTCTTCCGGCCCTGTTCCACGGACACGTCGCCTCCCGGTCGCCGTTCGGTCACTGTCCGCCCAGCCTCCCGCCGCCGGGCCGGTGGCGCAAAGCACCTGGCCGGGAGTGATTGGATGGGACCTTTGCCCGCCGGTGGGCGGAGACGGACGGAGGTGGCGGCGGTGGCCGCGGAGCTGGTGTCGCTGGTGCTGCTGGCGGTCGTGCTGGTGTGTGCGGTGCGGCGGCCGTTCGGCTGGCCGGAGGCGGTGGTGGCCGTCCCCGCCGCCGGGCTGCTGGTCGCCGTCGGGGCGGTGTCGCCGGCTGCGGCGTGGGCCGAGATCGGGCGCCTCGCCCCCGTGGTCGGCTTCCTCGCGGCCGTCCTGGTGCTCGCCCAGCTCTGCGACGAGGAAGGGCTGTTCGAGGCCTGCGGCGGGTGGATGGCGAGCTCCTCGGGCGGGCGGCCGGTGCCGTTGCTCCGTCAGGTGTTCGTGGTGGCGGCCGTGGTGACGGCCGTGCTCAGCCTGGACGCGACCGTGGTCCTGCTGACCCCCGTGGTGCTCGCCACCACGGGGGTCCTCGGCGTCCGGTCCCGCCCGCACCTGTACGCGTGCGCGCACCTCGCCAACTCCGCCTCGCTGCTGCTGCCGGTCTCCAACCTCACCAACCTGCTGGCGTTCACCGCGAGCGGCCTGAGTTTCGGCCGCTTCACCGCGCTGATGACCCTGCCCTGGCTGGTCGCCGTCGGACTCGAGTACCTGCTGCTGCGCCGCTTCTTCGCCACCGACCTGGCCGTCCCGGCGCAGCACGCCGCGCCCTCGGAGCGGCCCCGGCTCCCCCGCTTCGCCCTGGTCACCGTCGCGGGCACGCTGGGCGGCTTCGTCCTCGCCTCCGCGCTCGGCGTCTCCCCCGCCTGGGCGGCCGCGCTCGGCGCGCTGGTGCTCGCCGTCCGGGCGCTCGCCGACCGACGCACCACCCCGCGCCGGATCGTCGGCGCGGCGTCCGTCCCGTTCCTGGCGTTCGTGCTGGCGCTCGGCGTGGTGGTGAAGGCCGTCGTCGACAACGGGCTGGCCGCGCACCTCGCCGCGATCGTGCCGGCGGGCGACTCCCTCCCCGTCCTGCTCGCCCTCGCCGGGCTGGCCGCGCTGCTCGCCAACCTGGTCAACAACCTGCCCGCCACCCTGCTGCTCGTCCCGCTCGCCGCGCCCTCCGGCCCCGGGCCGGTGCTCGCCGTCCTCCTCGGCGTCAACCTCGGCCCGAACCTCACCTACGCCGGTTCCCTCGCCACCCTCCTCTGGCGCCGCATCGCCCCCAACAGCGACGCCGCCACCTTCACCCGACTCGGCCTCCTCACCGTCCCCGCCACCCTGGCCGCCACCACCCTCGCCCTCTGGGCCTCCCTGCACGTCCTCTGACCGCCCCGGCGGGTGCCCCGCGCAGCGGGGGGTTCCGTACGTGTGAGCGGACCCGCGTTCGGGGGTGGTGGCTATGCTTCGCGTCGGTCGCGGAGATTCGGCCGGGTTTTTCTGTTATCGGCTGGTCGCCGGTGGATCTCCGATGGTGTGAGGGCAGGACGCGAGAGCACGAGGACGGGCCGGGCTGTGGACAGTGGGCGGGTGGCGGCGCTGGTCGGGCGCGCACAGCGCGGGGACCGGCAGGCGGTGGCGGAGCTGGTGGGCGGCCACCTGCCGCTGGTGTACAACGTGGTGGGGCGGGCGCTCTCGGGGCACCCGGACACCGACGACGTGGTGCAGGAGACCATGCTGCGCGCGGTGGACGGCCTGCCGGGCCTGCGCGATCCGGCCGGGTTCCGCAGCTGGCTGGTGGCGATCGCGGTCAACCAGGTGCGCCGGCGGTTCCGCGACAGCGGGCCGGACGCGGTGCCCGATCCGTCCGTGGTGGCCGACCCGGCGGCGGACTTCGTCGGTCTGACGATCGTCCGCCTCGGGCTGTCCGAGCAGCGCCGCGAGGTCGCGGAGGCGACCCGCTGGCTGGACGAGGGCGACCGGGACCTGCTGGCGCTGTGGTGGCTGGAGGCGGCCGGTGAGCTGTCCCGTCCGGAGCTGGCGGAGGCGATGGAGCTGACGCCGCAGCACGCCGCGGTGCGGGTGCAGCGGATGAAGGGCCAGCTGGAGGCGGCGCGGCTGGTGGTGCGGGCGCTGGCGGCGGTGCCGCCGTGTCCGTGGCTGGGCGAGCTGACGGCGACCTGGGACGGGGTGCCGAGCGCGCTGTGGCGCAAGCGGATCGGCCGCCACGTGCGCGAGTGCGCGACCTGCGCGGAGCAGCGTCGCGGGCTGGTCCCGGCGGAGGGGCTGCTGGCGGGGACGGCGATGGTGCCGCTGCCGGACGGTGACCGGTTCGGCGCCGATCTCGTGGGTTCGGTCCGGCCGGCGGCCTCGCACCGGCGGGCGGCGCACGGCGGCGCGCGGCGGGCGGGGGCGCGTCACGGCCACCGGGGTGCGCGGCGGCGCGGTCCGGGGCCGCTGGTGGTGGGCGGCGGCGTGGTCGCGGTGGTGGTGGGTCTGCTGGTGGCGGTGGGGCTGGAGGATTCGCCCCCGGCGACGGGTGCGGCGGAGCAGCCGCCCGCGTCCGCCGCGGCGCTGGTGGATCCGGCTGACGGCACGGCCACTGCGGAGCCGTCCGCCGCCCCGCCGTCGACGGCGCCCGCGCCGAGCCCGACGCCTTCCCCGACCCCGTCCCCCGCGGCTCCGGCCCCGAACACGACGCCGGCCTCCCCCGCGTCCGCCTCCGCGTCGAAGCGGTCCGCGGATCTCGGACAGCAGGTGCTGGATCTGGTCAACTCACAGCGTTCCCAGGCGGGTTGCGGTCCGGTGCGGGCGAACGCCCAGTTGGCGACGGCGGCGCAGCGGCACTCCGACGACATGGCGGCGCGCGGGTTCTTCGACCACACGAACCCGGACGGCGCAGGTCCGCAGCAGCGGATCGACGCCGCCGGGTACAAGTGGAGCGGCTGGGGCGAGAACATCGCGCGCGGGCAGAAGGACGCCGCGGCCGTGATGGACAGCTGGATGAACAGCCCCGGTCACCGGGCCAACATCCTGAACTGCAAGTTCACCGAGCTCGGTGTGGGGGTCCACCTCGGCAGTGGTGGGCCGTGGTGGACGCAGGACTTCGGAACTCCGCGCTGATGGCCCGACGTTGACGGCCGCCGTCACCGCTGACGGACCGTCGACTTCTCCTGTGCGATGGTCAGTCGGTGACCACCTGCTTGCCTTCGCGTTGCCGCGGGACGGCTTCGGCGGCGTCCCGGACCGGCACGGTCCCGGCGGTGTCCCGGTCGAGGACGGCCTCGACGGCGTCCCGGTCGACGACGCCCTCGCGAAGGTCCGCGAGGGCGTCGTCGACCGAGTCGTGGACGTCGAAGATCCGCTCGATTCCGAAGAGTTGGAGGATCTTGCGGGTATGGGTCTCCGGTCCTGGCAGGACCAGTCGCAGCCGCCCGCCGCGGGAGTACAGCATGCGGCGGGTGGCGACCAGGACCGCGAATCCGGTGGAGTCGCAGAAGTCGACGCGGCTGATGTCGACCACCATCTGCTGGCAGCCGTCGGTGACCAGTCGCTGCAGGCGTTCGCGGAGGGCGGCCACTCCACTGATGTCCACCTCTCCGGCCACCTGGACGACCGTCCAGCCGTATCGCTCCCCGTAGCTCACGCTCAGTGCCACTCTGGTGCCTCTCTCCTGGGGTCGCTGGGGGTATGCGGCCCCTGCCCGATTACGGCGGCACCAACCCTGTTCCCGGTGACGATTTCGCGGTCGGAAGGAGGAATTTCCGCGAAATGTCATGGCCGTGCTCCGGTTGACGGCCGAATTCGCTGGCCCACCCGACGATCTGCACAGGATTTACTCCGGTTGGCGGTACCGGGCGGAGATCGCGAACGCCTGCCGGGACGCGACCGGCGGGCGGCGGTGCCAGGCTGGAAGGGAGTGCCTGGCGAAGGGAGAACGCCGTGATCACCACCGATTTCGTGCCCGGCTCACCGTGCTGGCTCGACCTGGGCGTGCCGGACGTGTCGGCCGCGTCCGAGTTCTACGGGCCGGTGCTGGGCTGGGAGTTCCGGGAGATCGAGGGCGCGGAGGGATTCGTGCTGGCCACCGTGGGCGACAAGGTCGCGGCCGGGATCGGGCTGCTCACCGAGGAGGGCGCCCGCTCCGCGTGGATGGTGTACTTCTTCACCCCCGACGTGCACGAGACCGCCGCCTCGGTGCTGCGGGCGGGCGGCACGGTGCGGGTGGAGCCGCGGGACATGGAGGGCTGGGCGTCGATGGCCCAGTTCACCGACCCGCAGGGCGCGCAGTTCGCGGTGTGGACGCCGGGCAAGGCCGGCGGCCTGGAGGCGGTGGACGACCCGGGCGCCCTGTGCTGGACGGAGCTCTACACCACGGACGCGGTGGGCGCACTGGCCTTCTACGGCTCGGTGTTCGGCTGGCAGCGCGAGGACATGCCGATGCCGGGCGGCGGGGGCGGCGTCTACACCATCGTCACCCCGGCCGGGCAGCCGAGGGAGCGGATGCACGGCGGCCTCCTGCAGGTCGGCGGGCAGGAGCTGGCGCTGTCCCGCGGCACGCCGGCCTGGCACCCGGTGTTCACCGTCACGGACTGCGACGCGGCGGTCGCCACTGTCCGGGCCCGCGGCGGCGAGGTCGCGATGGGCCCGGAGGACGCCCCCGGCATCGGTCGGATGGCGGTGTGCACCGACCCGGCGGGCGCCGAGTTCGTCCTGCTGACACCCGCCGCCGTCCCCGCGTACTGACGGTGCCTCGGCCCGGACCGGGGGTGATCCGCCGGTTCAGTCCAGGCCCGGCAGCGTCTGCTGGTCGTCCGCGGCCGGCTCGTCGAACCGGGCGGTGCGCAGCCGCCGCCCGGTGCTGTCGGGGGCGATCAGCGGCGCGGGGTAGTCGGCGGGGCGGTGCCGGGCCTGCCAGGGGCGGTGGATCGAGCGGCCGGGCAGGTCGGCGAGTTCGGGCACCCAGCGGCGGACGTACGCGCCGTCGGGGTCGTACTTGTCGGCCTGGGTGAGCGGGTTGAGGACCCGGTTGGGGCGGGTGTCGGTGCCGGTGCCGGCCACCCACTGCCAGTTCAGCTGGTTGTTGGCCAGGTCGCCGTCGACCAGGTGGTGCAGGAAGTGGCGGGCGCCGAGCCGCCAGTCCAGGTAGAGGCTCTTGGCCAGGAAGCTCGCCGTCAGCAGCCGGGCCCGGTTGTGCATCCATCCCGTCGCGGCGAGCTGCCGCATGCCCGCGTCGACGATCGGGAACCCCGTCCGGCCCTCCTGCCAGGCAACGAGTTCCTGCTCGTCGGTTCGCCAACTGTCGTACCGGGGGCGGTAGTCGTCGTGTGCGGCGGCCGGGCGGGCGGCCAGCACCTGGTGGTGGAAGTCCCGCCAGACCAGTTGCCGGACGAACGCCTCCGCGCCCGTCCCGCCGCGCTGCTCGGCGAGGTGGGCGAGCTCGTTGGCGGACAGGCAGCCGAAGTGCAGGTAGGGCGAGAGGTGGGAGGTGCCGTCGGCGGCCAGGTCGTCGTGCAGGTCCGCGTAGGGCTCGGTGTGCCAGTGCTGCCAGGCGCGACGGGCGGCGCTCTCACCGGGTTCCGGCAGGGTGCGCGCGGTGGGTTCGGCGGTGGGGAGCGGGGCGCCGCGCAGGTCCTCGGGGGTGTTCAGGGTTCGGGGCGCGGGCAGCGGGGTGCGACGGCGGACCTGCTGCCAGGCCCGGTGGTACGGGGTGAACACCGCGTAATGGTCGCGCCCGGTGGGGCGGACGGCTCCCGGCGGCACCGCCGTCACCGACCCGTCGTGGACGTGCAGGCGTTCTCCGAGCGCCCGCCGCAGCGCGTGTTCGCGGCGCCGCGCGTAGGCGCTCACCCCGGCGGCGAGGTGCACGCCGACCGCCCCGGTCTCGGCGGCGAGCCGCGCGGTCTGTTCGGCGGTGTCGCCGGTGCGCACCAGCAGACGGCCGCCGACCCGGCGCAGCGAGTCGTCCAGGTCGGCGAGGCAGCCGGCCAGGAACGCGGCCCGGTTGGGCGCGTCGAAGCCGGCCGCGGTGATCGCCGGGTCGGTGACGAACAGCGGCACCACCTGGTCGGCGCCGGCCCGGGCGGCGTGCAGGGCGGGGTTGTCGTGCAGGCGCAGGTCCTGGGTGAACAGGACGATCGCGAGGGTCATGGTGGTGCACGGCTCCGTGGTCGGGCCCGCGTGGTGTCGACGTGCGGTTCTCTCGACGTTCCGGCGGGCGGGCGGTGCGGGACAGGGCTGTCCCCTCCCCCTTCCTTCGGAGCGGACGGCGGATCGGATGAGCGCCGACGGCCGGTACTGTCGGGAGTTCGCCCGTCCGTCGACCTCGCAGGAGCCGCCTCGTGGACCAGCTCACCGCCGCCGACATCACGGCCGCAGCCGACCGGATCGCCGGGCACGTCCGCCCGGTGCCCGTCACGCCGACCGGGCCGGGCGGGGTCTGGCTGGCGCTCGAACTGCTCCAGCACACCGGCTCGTTCAAGGCCCGCGGGGCGCAGAACTTCGTCCGGGCCCACCACCGGGCCGGCACCCTGCCCGCGGCGGGCGTGACCATCGCCTCGGGCGGCAACGCGGGCCTGGCCTGTGCGTGGGCGGCGCAGCAGGCGGGCGTGCCCGCCACGGTGTTCCTGCCGGTCAACGCCCCCGCCGTGAAGGTGCAGCGCCTGCGCGGCTACGGTGCGGACGTCCGGCTGGTGGGCAGCGAGTACGCGCAGGCACTCGCGGCGTGCGAGGAGTTCGCGGCCGGGAGCGGCGCGCTGGCCTCGCACGCCTACGACCACCCGCTGATCGCGGCGGGCGCGGGCACCCTGTTCGAGGAGATCCGCCGTCAGGTCCCGGCCCTGGACACGGTGGTGGTCTCGGTGGGCGGCGGCGGCCTGTTCGCGGGGGTCGCGACGGCTGCCCGCGCGCACGGCGTCCGCGTGGTGGCGGTGGAGCCCGAGCACTGCCGCGCGCTGAACGCCGCCCTGGCGGCCGGCCGGCCGGTGGACGTGCCGGTCGACTCGATCGCCGCCGACTCGCTGGGCGCCCGCCGCGTCTCCGCCACTGCCCTGCGGGCGGCCCGGCGGGAGGGCGTGCGCTCCGTCCTCGTCCCGGACGCCGCGATCGTCCGGGCCCGCCGGTCGCTGTGGGACGGCCACCGGTTGGCCGTCGAGCACGCCGCCGCGACCGCGCTGGCGGCCCTCGACGACGCCTACCGGCCGGCCGCGGACGAGACGGTCTGCGTGGTGCTGTGCGGCGCCAACACCGATCTCGCGACCCTCACGCAGTAGTTGACGCTCCGTCAGCTTCGGCGGAGCCAGCGCCGGCGCTCCGTTTCCGCGCCGTCCGCCGCGGGCGGGGGCGGGTTGTCGTACTCGCGGGAGACCACCTCGACCCGGCCCGTCCGGGCGTCGTGGCGCACGGTGTCCAGGCCCATCCGGTCCAGGCCGGCGATCGTGTCGGCGTGGACGGTGGTGTTCAGCGGCAGCATCGCGACCCGCGGATGGTCGTCGCCGAGCCGGACCTCCTCGCGGAGCAGGGTCGACATCAGCCGGTCCGGGGTCGCGGACGGCAGCGCCTCGTCCACGGCGACGTGCAGCATCATGACCTCCTCGCCGTTGTCGGGCCACCGCGCCTTGGAGATCCACACGGTACGGACGGCCGGGAACTCGCGGATCCGCCGCAGCAGGGCGTCGCGCAGCGCGAGGGCCAGCGGGTCGGTGGACCAGTTGAGCACCATCGGCGTACCGGGCCTGCGGCGTGCCCAGTCCCGCATCGTCTGCCGCTCGAACAGCGCCTGGCCCTGCTCGGAGCGGACCGCCATCAGGCTCGTCCCGGTCTGCTCCAGGATGTCCAGCAGCTTCGGCGGGTCGCAGTGCGCGACGCCGTCGGCCGTCGGCAGCACCCCCCGGCAGCACGGCTCGCTGACGAAGCCCGGCAGCACGACGGCGCCGTCGTCCGCCTGCGCGAACACCACCCTTCCGTCCGCCGTGACGGGGACGAGCAGCCCACCGCCCTCGAACAGGGCGGTCAGCAGGGCCTCCGGTTCGAGCAGGGTGTCCCTGGGGGCGCCGTCGAGCAGTTCGGCCAGCCGTACGTTCGAGAACTCGGTCACGCGCGCAGCGTAGTGCCCACCCGACCTGGCGGGCAGCGGAATTCACGGAGCGGCGGGCAGCCGGACGGTGACCACCAGGCCGCCCGGCCGGACGGGGTGTCAGGTCGAGGGTTCCGCGGTGGGCGCGGACGATGCCGGCGACGATGGCCAGGCCCAGGCCGACGCCCGCGTGCTCGTCGGTGCACACGCGCTGGGAGCCGCGCTGGAAGGGCTCGGTGAGGGTCGGGACCAGCTCGGGCGGCACGGGGCAGCCGGTGTTCTCGACCTGCAGGACGGCGGTGTCGCCCGCCGCCCAGGTGCGGACGGCGACGGTGCCGTCGGCCGGCAGGTTGTGGACCACCGCGTTCTGGACCAGGTTGCCGGCCATCCGCAGCAGCAGTTCGGCGGACCCGGCGGCCCGGGCCTGCCCGCCGCTCACCTCCAGCCCGATCCGGCGGCCCTCGGCCAGCGGGAGCAGCGTCTCGGCGGCCTCCTCCGCGAGCAGCGACAGGTCGACGACCTCGCCCGGGCGGATGCCCCGGTCGCTTCGGCCGAGCAGCAGCAGCGCCTCGGTCAGGTCGATCGCCCGGGTGTCCACGGAGTGCAGCCGGTCGAGGAGTTCCGCGCGGTCCCGGGTCGGGTCCTTGCGGGCCACGTCGAGCAGGGTGCGGGAGATCGCCAGCGGGGTGCGCAGTTCGTGCGAGGCGTTCGCGGCGAACCGCTGGTGCTCGGCCACGTGCTCCTCCAGGCGGTCGAGCATCGAGTCGAAGGCGTCCGAGAGCTCCCGGAACTCGTCCTGACGGTCCGTCATCCGGATCCGGTGCGACAGCGACCCCGTCCCGGCCAGGCGGGCCGCGTCGGCGATCCGGGTCAGCGGTGCGAGCATCCGCCCCGCCAGCAGCCAGCCGCCGGCCAGGCCGAACACCAGCAGCAGCGCCATCGCCGCGGCCGCGGCCGGCGCGAAGGTGTGTTCCAGCAGGTAGCGGTCGGGCGAGATGCCGAGCAGTCCCCGCTGGTTGTCCGGCACGTAGCGCAGCAGGAACGCCCACACCACGGCCAGCAGCAGCGCGCCGGCCACCGCCAGGAACCCGGCGTCGCTGAGCGCGAGCTTCCACCGGGCGCTGTGCCGCCGGCGGCTACGCATCCGCGGCGCCGGCGTCGATCCGGTAGCCGACGCCCGGCACGGTGGCGATGATCCCCGGCTCGCCGAGGCGCTTGCGCAGCGCGGACACGGTGATCCGCACCGCGTTGGTCAGCGGGTCCGCGTTCTCGTCCCAGGCCCGTTCCAGCAGTTCCTCCGCGCCGACCACCCCGCCCTCGGCGGCGACCAGCACCTCCAGCACCGCGAACTGCTTGCGGTGAGCGCCACGTACCGCCCGTCCCGGAACACCTCCCGGCGGAACGGGTCCACCCGAAGCCCCGCCAACTCCCGTACTGGCGGCCGCAGATGGGCCCGCCGACGGTCCAGCGCCCGCAGCCGCAGCACCAGCTCGCGCAGATCGAACGGCTTCGTCAGGTAATCGTCGGCGCCCAGCCCGAAACCCGACGCCTTGTCGTCGATCCGGTCCGCGGCGGTGAGCATCAGGATCGGGATCCCGCTGCCCGACGCGACGATCCGCCGCGCCACCTCGTCCCCCGACCCACCCGGCAGGTCCCGGTCCAGCACCGCCAGATCGTAGGAATTGACCGCCAGCAGGCCCAGCGCGGTGTGATCAGTACGCGCATGCCCCGAGCCTGGACGGCGCACCATATCGCCGGCGTATCCGCCGCCGCTCGCGCAAAAGGCCGGGCCCGGAGTGCTGAACACTCCGGGCCCGGCCGGTAGTAGCGGGGACAGGATTTGAACCTGCGACCTCTGGGTTATGAGCCCAGCGAGCTACCGAGCTGCTCCACCCCGCGTCGGTGAACCCAACTCTACAGCACTTCAGCGGCCGCCCCGACCAATCGACCCCGGCGCCGCGCCTGCCAGACAGCAGGGTCACCTACTTCCGGCCCCGGAGGGCCTCCTCCCCGGCCTCCACCACCTGGTCCTCCGGCACTCGGTGCACCAGACCCGGGGTTTCCACCCCTGCGGACCCTGCCTCCGCCGCCTGCGCCGCACCGACCGGCCTACTCTTCGCGGCGCCGACCCTCATCGCCCACTACGTGCACGCCCACCGCTACCTGCCCCCCGCGCCGTTCGTCGACGCCGTCCTGCGCCACTCCGCGACCTGCCGGTCGGGTCGGCGCGGAGCCGGGGCGGGCTGACTCGCTGCAGATTCTCGGTGCAGGGGGATTGACCCGGAGCCGACAGGTACCCAAAGGTTGCCCCCGAAACATAAGGATCCCGTTTCGAAATTTTCGAACTCTTCTGCCGGGAGCACCGCCATGGACCGACCAGCACCGCAGTTCACCACCGGACGCCGGGCCGCCCTCGGGATGGGTCTGGGGCTGGGACTCGCCGCCACCTCGCTCGGCGGCGCCGTGGGGCTGAGCGCCGACGCCTGGGCTGCCGCCGGCAACGGCGACGGGCCCGGCGAGGCCGCCCGGCCGACCGATCCGGGAAGCTGGGTGTCCTTCACGCCGCGCTCCGGGGCCTTCCCGCTGGTCGAGGACGGCCGGGCCGCTCCGGTCGTGGTCAGCGGCGCGGACCACCCCGGCGTGGTCCGCGTCGTCGGGGACCTCGCGGCCGACCTGGAGCGCGTCACCGGCGTCCGCCCGGCGGTCGTGCGCGACACCGTCCCGCGCGGCCGGACGGCGGTGATCGTCGGCACCATCGGCCGCAGCCCGCTGGTCGACGGCCTGATCGCGGCCGGCCGGCTGGACGTCAGCGGGATCGCCGGCAGCTGGGAGACCTCGCTGCAGGCCGTCGTCGACCACCCGCTGCCGGGCGTGGACCGCGCCCTGGTGATCGCCGGCAGCGACCAGCGCGGCACCGTCTACGGCGTGTACGACGCCTCCCGCGGGATGGGCGTCTCGCCCTGGTACTGGTGGGACGACGTCGCCCCGCAGCACCGCGACGCGGTGTACGCGCTGCCGGGCCGCCACACCCAGGGCACGCCCGCGGTGAAGTACCGCGGCATCTTCATCAACGACGAGAACCCGTCGCTCGGCACCTGGGCGCCGGCGTTCTTCGGCCCGGGCAAGGCGGCCGGCTTCCCCGGCGGCTTCACCGCCGACTTCTACGCCAAGGTCTTCGAGGCGATGCTCCGCCTGCGCGCCAACTACCTGTGGCCGGCGGTCTGGGGCCGCGCCTTCGCGGAGGACGACCCGCTGAACCACGCCACCGCCACCGCGTACGGCATCGTGATGGGCACCTCGCACGAGGCTCCGATGATGCGCGGCATCGAGGAGTGGAACCGGCACGCCGTGGCGGCGGTCCGCGACTCCGCGGGCAACGTCACCACCCCGGGCCACGACCCGTACGGGGGCACCGGCGAATGGTCGTTCCGCCGCAACGCCGAGGCGGTGAAGGCGTACTGGACCGACGGCGTGCGGCGGATGGTCGAGCAGGGCATCGAGGGCGTGGTCACCCTCGGCATGCGCGGCAACGGAGACGTCAGCCTGCCGGACGGCGACGGCATCGAGCTGATGACGGAGATCATCGCCGCCCAGCGGAAGATCCTCGCCGAGGTCACCGGCCGCGACCCGGCCTCCGTCCCGCAGGTCTGGACGCTGTACAAGGAGGTCCAGCGCTACTGGGACCGCGGCCTGCGGGTGCCGGACGACGTCACGGTGGTGCTCACCGACGACAACTGGGGCAACGTCCGCAAGCTCCCGGACCCCGCCGAGGGCGCCCGCGGCGGCGGCTACGGCCTCTACTACCACTTCGACTACGTCGGCGCGGGCCGCAACTACAAGTGGGTCGACACCACCTGCCTGCCCAACATGTGGGAGCAGCTCCACCAGTCCTTCGCCTACGGCAACCGCACCCTGTGGGTCGCCAACGTCGGCGACCTCAAGGGCAACGAGCTGCCCACCCAGTTCTTCCTCGACTACGCGTGGCAGCCGGACCGCTGGCCGCTCGGCCGGCTGACGGACTGGGAGATCGGCTACGCCCGGCAGAACTTCGGCGAGGCGCAGGCCCGGCAGATCGCCGAGGTGCTCTCCGCGTACGGGCAGCTGCAGTCGATCCGCAAGCCCGAGCTGCTCAACCGGCGGATCACCGTCGACCCGGCGAAGAACCCGGCGACCGACCCGTCCGCCATCGTGAACGACGACCGGGCGACCCCGTTCTCGCTCACCGACTACCGGGAACTGGAGACCGTCACCGCGCGCTGGAAGTCCCTGGCCGAGGACGCCGAGCGGATCGGGCGCCGCCTGCCGGCCGCCGCCCAGAACGCCTGGTACGAGCTGGTCGGCTACGAGGTCGCCGCCACCGCCAACCTGTACGCGCTGCGGGCCGCGCAGTTCACCAACCTGCTCTACGCCCCGCAGGGCCGGGCCCTGACCAACGACCTGGCCACCGCGGCCGAGGCCAGGCTCGCCGACGACTTCGCGCTCGCCGAGCGGTTCAACACCCGGGTCGCGGGCGGCAAGTGGAACGGGTTCCAGACCCAGCCGCACATCGACTACGGCGACGTCGACCGGTACGGCCCCAACGCCCCCTGGCAGCAGCCGGAGCGCGACAACGTCGCCCTGCCCGACGTGCTGTTCCCGGCCGTCGCCCGGATCGAGCTGCCGGACACCGCCGAGCTGGGCGTCGCCGTCGACGGCTCCGCCGCCTGGTGGCCGCACGAGCAGACCCCCGCCGTGCTGCCCGAGTTCAGCCCGTACCAGAGCCAGCCCGCCCAGTACCTCGAGGTGTTCAACCGCGGGAAGCGGCCCTTCGACTACCGGGTCGGCACGGGTGCGCCCTGGCTCACCGCGGACCGGCCCGCGGGACGGATCGACAAGCAGCAGCGGGTCGTCCTCACCGTCGACTGGGCGCGGGCGCCCTACGGCACCACCGAGGTGCCCGTCACCGTCACCGGGCCGGACGGGGCGAGCGTCGTCGTCAAGGCCGTGGTGAACCGTCCGAAACTTTCGAAGAAGGACCTGGCCGGGCACGTCGAGGCCAACGGCTACGTCGCCGTCGACGCCGAGCACCACACCCGGGCCGTCGCCGCGGACGGCGTGTCCTGGCAGCTCGTCCCCGGCATCGGCCGCACCACCGCCGGCCTCACCCCGGTGCCCGTCACGGCGCCCCGGCAGACGCCCGGCGGGTCGGGGCCGCGCCTGGAGTACGAGGTGACCCTGTTCACCACCGGTCCGGTCACCGTCTGGGCCCACCTCTCCCCGCGCAACGACGCCCTCGCCACCGGCGGGCCCGCCTACGCCGTCTCCTTCGACGACGAGGCGCCGCAGACCGTCGAGACCGTGGCGCAGAGCGGCGCCAACTCCGGGACGATGAACCCCCAGTGGGCCCTCGGTACCTCGGACAACGTCCGCCGCAGCGCCACCGTGCACACCATCACCGAGCCCGGTGTGCACCGGCTGACGTTCTGGATGGTCGACCCGACCGTGGTCCTGCAGCGCCTGGTGATCGACACCGGCGGCCTGCGGCCCAGCCTGCTGGGCCCGCCGGAGAGCCACCGGATCGGCTGAGCCCCGGCCCGCCCCGGTACGCCGGGGCGGGCCGCGGTTCATCCGCTGCGCCACCAGCGGCGCGAGGCCAGGCCCGCCAGCAGGGCGCCGGTGGCGTTGACCAGGACGTCGTCCACGGAGGAGACCCGGTCGAGCCGGAGCACGTACTGCGCGGTCTCCACCAGGACCGAGCAGCCCGCGCCGAGGGCCAGCACGCGCGGCACGGTGGCGAGCGCGGCGAACCGGATCGGGGCGAAGAAGGCCGGCGCCGCGAAGATCACCAGATTGCCGGCGATCCCGAGCGCCCCCATCGTCTCCAGGTCCCGGAACGGCACCAGGCTCACCCGCTCGGGCACCGTGCCCGCCCCGCCGCCGGGCATCATGGTCAGCCACACCAGCGGCACCGTCCCGTGCACCATCCCCACCTCGGCCAGCGACCGCCGCCACGCTCCCGCCACCCCGGCCGCCCGCCGGCGGTGGGCCAGGGCCGCGGCCACCAGCAGCGCCGGCGGCACCGTCGCCAGTCCGACGAACACCACCCCGTTGAAGGTGTCCAGGCAGCCGTGCCACCGCCCGGCCGTGCACCGCGGCGCGGACATCATCAGCGGCCGCCGCAGCACGAACGCCGCACCCCCGGCCCCCAGGACCACCAGGCTCAGCAGCAGGATCCGGCCGATCCGGCGGGGCGGTGCGGGCAGCGACAGTTCATCGTTCATCCGCCCAGTCAAGAGCAGTGTCCGTTGCAGCGGCGTATCGGGTTCTCGACACGCGCGCGACAGGCCGGCGGGCAGCGCGCCGGCCCGCCCGGGTCCCACCAATGGCGCAACCATCCGATGATCCACTCGTTGGTCCAGCCGACGGAGAGGGCATCCACCCGACGGTTTGGAGCGGCCGATGGAACTCAGGACACTGCCTCGGCCCCGGCTGGCCGTTCCGGGTTCCGGCCTCGGTCAACTCGGCTCCGCCGAGGCTGCGTTGGTGCGGCACTACCGGAGGCTGGCGTGTCTGGCGTACCTGACGCTGCCGGCCGGACGGGGGCGGCACGCGCGGGTGATGGCGGCGCACGCGGCCGTGCAGCGGTCCCTGCCGGCGAGGTTCGCGCGCACGGGCCGGGGTACCGCGGAGGACGAGGACGGGTACGCGGCGGCGCGGGTGCGGGTGCTGCGGGCGGCCCTGCGGCGGCGCGCGGCGGGCGGGCTGCCGCGCGCGTGGGGGGTGCGGCTGTTCACCCCGTCGACCGATGCGGACGCCGAGCTCGACGCGCGCCTGGCGACGCTGCCCGCGGCGGCCCGGGCCGGGTTCGCACTGCAGGCACTGGACGGTCTGGACCGGGCGGCCGCGGCCGCAGTACTGGCCGCGGCCGGGGTGCCCACCCCGCTGGACTCGGCCCGACTGGGCGCCGAACTGCTCACCGAAATGGACGAGTTGGGCTGGCCCGAGGGGGACCTTCCGCCCGGGTACGACGCCTGCACGGTGCATCTGCAGCCCGGCGATCTGCTGCGCCGCCGCCGGCTGACCGTGGCCCTCGCGGCCGCCACCGCCGCCGCGCTCGCCGCCGCGGCCCTTCCCTTCCTGCCGTCCCCCGCGCCCGGCGCCGGCCGGTCTCCCGCCGCTGCCGCGCCCGCGCCCGCGCGTCGGGCCGACGACCTGTGGCGGCACACCGCCCGGCTGAGCCTCGCCGTCTGGCCCGCCCGCGGCGACCTGGTCGACGACACCGCCCTGGTGGCGCGCGCCGTGACGGCCTGGCAGCAGGCGGGCGCCGACACCGCCGCCGAGCCGGGCAGCACGCCCGCCCCGCCCGCCGGGACGCCCCAACTCCTTTACGCGGGGCGGCTGGACGGGACACCGGTGGTCCTGCTGACGGACGGGACGCGCCTGGCCCGGTACACCGATGCGGCGGCCGGCCCGGCGCTGGTCCTGGCCGCCGCGGAGGACAGCGACGTGACGGCGGGCGCCGCGGTGGTGCTGCAACGGGGGGCGGGTGGGGCCCGGTTCCTGCTGGCGCCGTGGGTGGCCCGGGCGGCGACCCGGCAGCTCGACCGTCCGAACGACGCCGAGCGCCCGCTGGCGGTCGGCGGCGGGGTGACCGACCCGGTGCCGGGGGCCGCGGCCGGGGGCTGCCCGGGGCCGGTGCTGCAGTTGCGGTCGGATCCGGTGGTGGCGGAGCAGCACGCGTTCCTGCTGGCCGACCTGGGCGGGCTGGTGCCCGCGCACCTCTCGTACACGCCGCCGCCGGACGGCTCCGGACCGGCCCGGCCGCCGCGCGAGGCGGTGGGCGCGCAGGCCCTGCGGCGGTGGGCGGCCGGTGCCTGCGAGGTGCCCGAATCCGGTCCGGGCGTGCGGCAGTTGAATCTGTGGGAGTTCGCCGACCAGAGCCTGCCGCAGAACGCGGGCGAGCTGGCCTGGGCGTGTCTGCGGGCCGATCACTGGGACGGCTCCGGCAGCGCCGCCTCGGCGGTGCTGCCGCCGAACGGGGCCCGCGCGGTCCGGCTGGCCCGGGCGGAGGGGCGGGCCTGCAGCCGCTACGAGCAGGACACCGTCGCCCAGTACCGGTGGCGGGCGCCGAACGGCGCCGAGTACCTGCTGGTCGCCGCCAGCCGTCAGGTCACCCGCCTGGCGGTGACCACGGCCAAGCGGCGCCTGGACCAGCCCGTCTCCGTCACCCGGACCCTGGCCGTCGACAACCCCGGCCCCGGCCCGGTCACCGTCGAGGCGACCACCGCCTCCGGCGTCCGCCTGCAGCCGCTCGGCTGAGCGACGGCCCGCAGGCCCAGCGCGGTCCGCGAGCTCAGCGGGCGGCCCGGTACAGCAGGGTGCGGAAGATCCCGGACAGGGTCGCGCCGACCAGCAGCGCGGCGCCGAGCAGCAGCGCGGCGAACGCGCCGGCCGCGATCGCGGGGCCGGGCCGGTTCGACTCGATGCCGAGCATGACCGCGACCAGGCCGAGCAGGAGGGCGAGCGCCAGCGGGGCGGCGATCCACAGCGAGCCGTAGATCTGCCGGGAGAAGGTGCTGCGGACCGTTCGGGCGGAGCGCCGGGCGGCTTCCCGGATCGGCAGGTCGTCGAGGACCAGGCCGGGCAGCACCAGGTAGGTCGCCACCGACCAGCTCACGCCGAGCACGGTGTCCAGCAGCTCGCCGACGCCGGGCAGCCGGTCGAGCTGCCGGACGGCGACCAGCACCGTACTGCTGAGCAGGCTCCACCCGAGCAGCTTGCGCCAACTGCCGAGCACGACAGCGAGGTTGGCCCCGAACGGGACGGGCCTGCCGTCCAGCGCCGCGGCGGCCGCCCGGGTCAGCGCGGCGCTGCAGGCGGTGAGCACGAAGCCGAGCGCCAGGTAGCCGAGGACGAGCGCGGCCAACGCGACACCACCGGCCGCGCCCGCCACGCCGTACAGCAGCGCGGGCGCCGCGGCGGCGACGCCGATCGCCGCCGTCAGCGCGCCGCC
This sequence comes from Streptomyces sp. TLI_171, assembly GCF_003610255.1. GTDB lineage: Bacteria > Actinomycetota > Actinomycetes > Streptomycetales > Streptomycetaceae > Kitasatospora. Next base: position 1,032,822 of record NZ_RAPS01000001.1, read on the forward strand.
GAGCAGCGGGAAGGCCGTCAGTCCGCGGTGCCGCCACAGCACGCCCCAGGACGCCCGCACCGGATGGGCCTCGCTCATCGCCCTGCCACTCCCCTCGTCACCACCGGAGCGACAGGGTACCGGCCCGGTCGCCGCCCTCCGGGGTCAGGGCAGTCGGAGCACCAGCTTGCCGGTGTTCGCGCCGCTGAACAGCATCTGGAAGGTGTCGGGGAAGGCGTCGAGGCCGCCTTCGACCACGTGCTCGCGGGCGGTGAGGCGGCCGTCGGCGATCCAGCCGGCCATCTCCTTGGCGGCCTCCCGGTAGCGGGCGGCGTGGTCGAACACCACGAAGCCCTCCATCCGGGCCCGGCGGACCAGCAGCGAGAGGTAGTTGGACGGGCCCTGCACCGGCCGCTCGTTGTTGTACTGGCTGATCGCGCCGCACACCACGACCCGGGCGTGCATGGCCAGCCGGGTGAGCGCGGCGTCCAGGATCTCGCCGCCGACGTTGTCGAAGTACACGTCGATGCCGTCGGGGGTGTGGGCCCGCAGCGCGCGGCGGACGTCCTCGGTGCGGTAGTCGATGGCCGCGTCGAAGCCCAACTCACCGGTCAGCCAGGCGCACTTGTCCGGTCCGCCGGCGATGCCGACCACCCGGCAGCCCTTCAGTTTGGCGATCTGGCCGACCAGGCTGCCGACCGCGCCGGCCGCGCCGGAGACCACGACGGTCTCGCCCTCGCGGAGCGCACCGACCTCCAGCAGGCCGAAGTACGCCGTCATGCCGGGCATGCCGAGCGCACCGAGGTAGGTGGGCAGCGGGGCGATCGCCGGGTCGACCTTGTGCACGCCGCGGCCGTCGGACAGCGCGTACTCCTGCACGCCGAACGTGCCGGTCACGAACTCGCCGACCTGGAAGCCGGGGTGGGCCGATTCGACCACCTCGACCACCGAACCGGCCCGCATCACGTCGCCGATCCCCACCGGCGGCAGGTAGGAGGGGCGGTCGTCCAGCCAGCCGCGCATCGCCGGGTCCAGCGACAGGTAGCGGGTGCGGCCGAGGAACGACCCCTCCGGCACCTCGCCGACCGGCTCCTCGACCAGTGCCCAGTCCTCCGGCTGTACGGAGCCGACGGGGCGGCGGGCGAGACGGATCTGACGGTTCGTGGCCGACATGGCGCGCTCCTGCGGGGACGACGTTCACGTGGACGGGTGCGGGAGCCGCCGGTGCTCGGGGGATGGACCGGCGGCCCCGCTCACCCGGAGTCTAAGCAAGCGCTTAGTCACTTGGCTAGTGGCCACCGCCCCGGGGCGAGGCGGGCCCGGCGGTCGCGGTTGAGGCCGGGGCCGGGGCCGGAGTCGAGGCGGGGACCGGGGGCGGGAAGGCGCGGCTGCGGAAGGTGAACGCCTCCGGGCCGGGACCGTGGGCCTCGACCAGCGCCACCTTCTCCATCGCCTCCGCCACCGTCGGGCGGTGCCCTTCCGGAACCCACCACAGCGCCTGGTGCGCACCGGTGGGCCGCTCGAACCAGTCGCGGCGGCGGGCCAGCACCTGCAGGTGGTCACTGCGGTAGACGTAGTCCCAGAGCGCCTCGACCGACTCCCAGACCGAGCAGTTGATCTGCAGCAGGTGGTCGTCGGGGTCGGGATGGGTTCCGGTGGCGTCGGCGCCGCCCTCGTCGACCAGGCGCCAGACGAAGCCGGGGCTGCGGTCGGCCAGTTCGTTGATCTCCGCGAGCCGGCCGACGAAACCGGCGAGCTGCGGGCTGTCCAGCGGCGCGACCAGGCGGCCGACGTTGACCTGTGCGAGGTGATAGCCAGTCATGGTCCCAGCATGGACCGGCCGCTGTTCTATCGTCAATGATTTTTGTTTTTAGAGAGGGCGACGCAGCAGCCCCCCGCGCACGGGCTCATCTCCGCGGCCCACTCCTCCCCCGCCAGCCCCTCCAGCAGCGCCAGGTTCATCCCGCAGAGCAGCGCGGGGAACTCCTGCGCCAGCGCGTGGAACGGGCAGTTGTGCAGCCGCAGCACCTCGCCGTCCCACCCCGGCTGGTAGCCGCGCTCCGCGAGCACCCGCTCCAGGTCGCCGCCCGACCCGGTTGCGCCCGCGGCCTTCGCCGCCGCCTGCAGCTCCCGGTCCAGCCCGGCCCGTTCGACCACCTCGGCGAGCAGCCGTCCGGCCCCGTCGTACGCCCGCGGCGGCACCGAGACCGCGAACTCGCCCTCCGCGCGCCGGTACACCTTCGCCGGCCGCCCGGCCCCCGGGCCGGTGCGCCCCGACAGCCTCCGGTAGCCGACCGTCAGCAGCCCGGCCTCCACCAGCTTGTCGAGGTGGAACGCCGCCAGCGACCGGGAGATCCCGGCCGCCTCCGCCGCCGCGTCCCGCCCCACCTCCTCCGGGGCCGCCGCCACGTGCCGGTACAGGAGGCGGCGCACCGGGTCGGCGAGCACGCCCAGCGCCTCGTACGAGGAGTCGTCAGCAGTCATCCGCCGAGTCTAGGAGCACCGGTCGGCCGCGCCTCGACCCGGTGCGAACGAGCCGTCCGGGAACGCGGATGCGCCACGCGCCCGGATTGCCCTCCACGAGTTTCTACACCTCTGTAGAGTGACCTTGCCCGGGCACCGGCCGGGCCGCGGGCGCCCGCGCCCGCCACCCGCCGACCGGACCCAAGGAGGCCCGCAGTGCTCCCTTCGCAGCTGCAGACCGACCCCGCCTGGTCCCCGCCGGAACAGGACGTCCACCCGGCCTACCAGCCCGTCGAAGTCCGCCTCGACGAGCCCGACACCTGGGCGCTCGGCCGGATCAACGCCTGGTGGCACGACCCCGAGGGCCACCCCTGGTGCCGCCTGCGCGTCCTCGGCGCGGTCACCGAACCGCACTGGCGCCGCTACGACCCCGAGCACATCCTGCTGCTCCCCACCAACGGCACCTGACCCGCGCCGGCGACGCCTCGGCCCGAACGACGACCGCCGGCCGATCGGTCCCGGTGGTGACGTGGCGTCAGCGGCGGGTGCCGGGCGACGCGGAAGCCGCAGGAGGGGCAGAACGGGGTGCCGTGGGTCTCGGCCTCGTTGAGCCCGCGCTGCTGGGCGGCCATCGCTTCGGCGGCGGTACCGACGTGGCCGCCCGGTGCGCGGGTCAGCCTCCGAACAGGACCGGCCGCAGGACGGCGGGCCGGAACAGGGTGCTGGGCGGTTCGACCATCGCGGCGACCCGCTGGAACGCGGCGGCGACCTGGCCGTCGGTGGTGGCGCGGGCCAGGATCCGGTCCAGGAAGCGGTGTTGCACGCGGACCAGGGCGCCGGAGGGGCCGCCGGTGGTGCCGGCGAAGCGGACGTCCTCGCTGGAGGACATCATCCAGGGGTTCTTGGTCAGCCCGGCGATGGCCTGCCGGGTCTCCCGGACGGCGGCGTGGCCGAGGTCGCCGTGCTGCCGGACGGCCTCGCGCAGGGCGCGGGCGGCGAGCGCGGTGACGGTCATGCCCTGCCCGTAGACCGGGTTGAAGGTGCAGGAGGCGTCGCCGAGGGCCAGGAAGCCGTGCGGGGCGGTGCGTTCGTAGTGCCGCCAGACGCTCGGTCCGGGGACGAACCCGCGGGCGGGGCCCGCCGGTTCGGCGTCGACGATGGCCTCCGCGATGGCGGGATCGCGGAGTTGGCCGAGCTGCTTCTCGAACTCCTCGGGCTGGAGGGAGGGTTCGAAGCCGCGCATGCCGCCGGTCCCGACGATCCAGCGGTCGCCCTCGACGGGCAGCAGGACGCCGAAGCGGCCCTGCTGCGGGGCCCGGCTCTGCACGTACAGGGCGGTGGAGTCGGCGCCGGGCGGGCGGTGGTAGAAGCGGGTGGCGTAGGCCACTCCGGCGTCGACCCGTTCGCGCGGGACGGCGGGCGCCCCGAGGACGCTCAGCCACTTCGCCGCCCGGGTCCCGCGGCCGGCCGCGTCGATCACCAACTCGGCGGCTATCTCCCGCACCTGGTGGCTGCTCTCGCTGCCGCGGTCGCGCACCTGGACGCCGGTGACGGCGTGTCGGCCGCCGAGCAGGCCGACCACCTCGGTGCCGGTGAGGATCTCGATCGTCGGCTCGGTGCGGACCCGGTCCAGCACCACGTGGTCGATCACCGGGCGGCTGCAGGTCAGCACCGCCAACTCGCTCTCGTACGGGGCGAGCCAGCCCGCGGCGGTGAGCCAGCGCAGGCCCGCGGAGACCGGGACCCGGGTGGCGCCCGCGGCGAGCAGTTCGGCGACCGCGCCGGGCATCAGTTCCTCGATGGTGCGGTGCCCGGCCTCCAGCAGCAGGTGCCCGTGCCGGGCCTGCGGGACGCCGGGGCGGAAGTCGGCGCGTTCCGGGTACCGGTCGCGTTCGATCACCACCACCCGTTCCGCCACGCCGCGCAGCGCCCAGGCCGCCAGACACCCGGCCAGTCCGCCGCCGATCACCACCGCCGTGCCGCGGCCGTCGACCGCCCTCCCCGCAGGACTCATGACCCGTACAGTAAGGGACGCGGCGCGCACCGTCACCGGAACGCGGCACTTCGGCCGGCAGCTACCGGCCGGAAACGGCCAGGCGCCCGCCGGGGGCCGCTGGGCCGAACGGGGGACCCGTCGGGCGCGTGGCGTGCCGGACGGTCAGTTTCCGTCATGGGATGGAAATATGACCTCTGAGCAGATTCTGATCGGGGCCGGGCTGACCGTGGTGCTCGCGGTGGCGTCCCAGCTCCTGGCCTCGCGACTGCGCATCCCGGCGATCATCGTGCTGCTGCCGGTCGGCTTCGCCGCGGGCGCGATCACGGACGACATCCACCCGGACAACCTGATCGGCCCGGCGTTCTCCCCGCTCGTCTCGCTCGCCGTCGCGGTCATCCTGTACGACGCCGGACTCGGCCTGGACCTGCGCAAGTTGACCGGTCACACCCGGCAGGCGGTGGTGCGGCTGGTGTGGATCGGCACCCTGGTCACCGCGCCCGCGGCGGCGTTCCTCGCCGCCCCGCTGATCGGGGTGTCCGGGGAGGCGGCGGCGATGCTCGGCGCGATCCTGGTGGTGTCCGGACCGACCGTGGTCGGCCCGCTGCTGAACTTCGTCCGCCCGACCGAGCGGCTGCAGCGGATCCTGGTCTGGGAGGGGTCGCTGATCGATCCGGTCGGCGGCATCCTCGGCGCACTGGTCTTCCACATCCTGGTCAGCCAGCAGCACCACGCCCTGGGCGCGGGCCTGCTCGGCTTCGGCGCCAGCGTCGGCGTCGGTCTGCTCGGCGGGTTGGTCGGCGCGGCCCTGCTGTGGTGGCTGCTGGTGCGCCTGCGACTCGGCGAAGTGCTCGGCACCAACGCCCAGTTGGCGACCGTGGTGGGCATCGCGGCGGCCTGCGACGCGCTCCGCGACGACACCGGGCTGATCGCCGCGATCGTGATGGGCGTGGTGGTCGCCACCGTCCCGGCCTTCGACCTGCCCGCCCGCCACAACTTCTTCGAGACGCTGGTCGCGCTGATCGTCGGGGTGCTGTTCATCTCGATCTCCTCCACCGTCACCTGGTCCTCGGTGCGGCCGGTGCTGCTGCCCGCGCTCGGCCTCACCGCGTTCCTGGTCGTGGTGGTGCGGCCGCTGGTGGCGGCGCTGTCCACGGTCCGCACCGACCTCGGCGAGGGCGAGCGGGCGTTCCTCGGCTGGATGGCGCCGCGCGGCATCGTCGCCGCGTCCACCGCCACCACCTTCGCCGCCGGGCTGGCCAACGCCGGCATCGGCGGCGCCGAGAAGATCCTGCCGACCACCTTCCTGGTGATCGTCGCCACCGTCACCCTGTACGGCCTGACGGCCGTTCCGGTGGCCCGGCTGCTGCGGGTGATGCGGCCGGCCAGGTCCCGCCCGCTGCTGGTCGGCGGCGACCCGTGGACGGTGGAACTCGCCGAGGTGCTCCGCTCGGCCGGCCTCGACGTGCTGCTCTGGGCCGGCCGCAACGAGCAGCGGGCCCGGATCTCCGCCGCCGGGCTGGAACTCGCCGAGGGCGAACTGCTGGCCGTCGCGACCGGCGAGGGCGCCGAGCAGGAGGGCGTCACCGCCGTCTACCTGCTCACCGCCGAGGACGAGTTCAACGCGCTGGCGGCGTCCGTGCTGCACGACGAGGCCGACCTGCCGGTCTTCCGGCTGCCGGCCGCCGCGCCCGGCGCCGGCGTGGTGGCCGACGCCCCCGCCTCGACGATCCTCCCGGCCGCTCTCACCGGACCGGAACTCGCCCGCCGCCACACCGCCGGCGCCCGCATCCTGCGCCGGCCCGCCGTCGGCGAACTCCCGCCCGGCCACGACCTGTTGTTCACCCTCGACCGGGCCGGCCGGCTGCGCCCCGCCACCCTCGCCGGCGACCCGACCGCCCCCACCGAGATCACCGAACGCATCGTGCTCGGCCCCGCACTGCCCTGACGACCCGTCAGCACAACGTTCCCGAGCGGCCGGCCACCGGCGGCACGGCGTTCGGGCCATGCCGCCGACCACCGGCCGGGTCGTCAACGCGAGGTCGTTCCGCGATGCCGCCGGACACCGGCCGGGCCGTCAGCGCGGCGTTCCCGCAACGCCGTTGACCACCATCCGGAACGTCCAGGCCAGCCGGTCCTCCGGCGGACCGGACACCAGGTCCTCGGCCGTCGCCGCCACTCGCGGGTACCGGGCCGGGTCCGCCTCGCGCACGGCGCGGACCATCGCGCCGTGCTCGGCCTCCGCCTGCGCGCCGGTGCGCGCGGAGTGCTCGGCGGCGGTGGCGGTGGCGACCTGCAGCAGCGTGTCCACGCCCCAGGCGGCCTGGCCGGGCGGCACGCCACCCTGGTCCAGCAGGGCCAGCAGGCTCTCCACCAGGGCCAGGTAGTGCGGGCCGGCAGGCCGGGCCAGCAGCGCGGAGTGGGCCAGCGCCGGGTGCTCGTACAGCACCTCGGTGTAGGAGGTCAGGACGGCGGCGAGCCGCTCCCGCCAGTCCCGGTCCCGCTCGGCGGCCGGGCCCAGGTCGACGGTGCCGAGGTGGTGCTCCAGGATCGCGGCGTGCAGCTCGGCGGTATTGGCCACGTACACGTACAGCGAGGCCGGGCCGGTGTCGAGCTCCTGCGCGAGGCGGCGCATGGTGACCCGCTGCAGTCCCTCCGCCTCCATCAGGCGGACCGCCGCGGCCACGATCCCCCGGTGGGAGAGCGCGGGCTTGGCGGGCCGCTCGCGTCGGCTGCGCGGGGCGGGCTCGGTGCTGTCGTCCATGGTCACCAACCTAGTCGACGGGCTCCCGGCCCTCGGCCCGCAGCTCGGCCCCGCCGGCGGCTCAGGCGTGCTCGCCGCGGGCGCCGTCCTCCGGCCCGTGCCCCGCGAACATCGCCAGCAGCCCGCCGATCGGGTCGGGGCCGAACATCAGCTCCAGGCTCTCCCCGGACTCCCTCGCCGACGCCGCCGCCCGCTCGAACATCGTCCGCTCGTACGCCTGCAGCGCGGCCTCGGGGTTCCCGGGATGCGCCGCCAGGGCCAGCCCCAACTCCGCGCCGTCGTGCATCGCGAGGTTGGCGCCCTCGCCCGCGAACGGCGACATCAGGTGCGCGGCGTCGCCCAGCAGCGTCACGCCCGCGGTCCGCTCCCAGCGGTGCCCGACCGGCAGCGCGTGGATCCGACGCAGCGTCAACTCCCCGTCGGCGTCCGCCAGCAGACCCCGCAGCGCCTCGTCCCAGTCGGCGAACGCGGCCAGCGCACCGGCCCTGATGCCGCTCTGCTCCGCGCCGTCCAGCCAGTCCTGGCCGGCCCGCACCGCCGCGTAGACGTGGACGCTGCCGTCGGACTCCAGGTGCGCGAGGAACCCGCGGCCGTCCCCGAGCGCCATGAACATCCCGCCGCCGATCACCTCGGCGGAGCGCGGGTGGCGGTGGGCCGCGTCGTGCAGGTCGGCCTCGACGAAGGAGATGCCGGTGTACGCGGGGCTCGCCGTCGAGAGCAGCGGGCGCACCTTCGACCAGGCGCCGTCGGCGCCGATCAGCAGGTCGGTGGTGATCGCGCTGCCGTCGGCGAACTCGACCCGGTGCCGGCCGTCGCCGAGCGCCTGCACGCCGACCGCCTTCCGCCCCCAGTGCACGGTCCCCCCGGGCAGCGACTCCAGCAGCAGCGTCCGCAGGTCGCCGCGGTCGATCTCGGGCCGGCCGCCGGCGCCGTCGTCCTCCTGCTCGAGGTGGACCGTGCCGTCCGGGCCGAGCACCCGCAGGGCCTGCCCGCCGGGGTGGATCAGCTTCTCGAACTGCTCGTACAGGCCGGCCTCCTTCAGTGCGAGCTGCCCGGAGTCGTGGTGGATGTCGAGCATGCCGCCCTGGGTCCGCGCGTCCGCGTTCGGCTCCAGGTCGAAGATCGCGGCGGGGATGCCGTGGACGTGCAGGACGCGGGCGAGCGTGAGGCCGCCGAGGCCCCCGCCGATGATCGCGAGGGGGTGGTGGGTGCTGGTGGTCATGGCGTGCTCCTCTGCTCGGTCCGTCTCCCCTCCACCGTAACGAACATGTTCGTCACGAACAAGTTCGTTCGGTCTCGGCTTCCCGGAGGCGGCCGCCCCCGCGGCCGCCGGCGGGCGGGTCAGCCCAGGGCGAACCAGGGGGACGGGGCGTCGGCGAGGGCCTTCTCCAGCAGCATGGCGTCGTTGTGCGAGAGCTCGGGCAGCGCGTCCAGCGGGAACCACTCCACGGCGAGCGACTCCTCGTCGTTCACCCGGGCCTCGCCGCCGATCGGGCGGCACCGGAAGGCGATGTCGAGGTACTGGACCTGGTCGCCGTTGGCGCAGGCGAACGCGGGCAGGGTGTGGACGCTGGTGATCCGCTCGGGGCGGACGGTGACACCCGTCTCCTCCAGCACCTCGCGGACCACGGTGTCGGCGGGCTGCTCGCCGGGCTCCACGATGCCGTGCAACAGGGACCAACGCCCGTTGTCCGACCGGCGGTTGAGCAGGATCAGGCCGTCCTCCACGACCACCGCGGTGATGCCGGACAGCCAGAGCGGGTCGTGGCCGACGTGGGCGCGCAGGTCCAGGATGAATTGCGGCGTGGGCATACCGTGCACCCTAGGCAGCGGCCGGGACGGGGATCAACCACCGCCGTCCCGTGTCCGCGCCGCGAGAACCTCCGCGGGGCGAGAACCTCCGCGGCCGGGAACGCGGAACGCCGCCGCGGAAGCCCCGGACGGGGTCCCGCGACGGCGTCAGCTGCTGACGGTGCGTCAGGCGAGCGCGGCGATGGCGTCGTTGAAGGTCTTCGACGGGCGCATCACGGCGGCGGCCTTGGCCGGGTCGGGCTGGTAGTAGCCGCCGAGCTCGGCGGACTGGCCCTGGACGGCGATCAGCTCGTCGACGATGGTCTGCTCCTGCTCGGCCAGGGTCTGGGCGAGCGGGGCGAACGCGGCGGCGAGCGCGGCGTCCTCGGTCTGGGCGGCCAGCTCCTGGGCCCAGTAGAGGGCCAGGTAGAAGTGGCTGCCGCGGTTGTCGATGCCGCCGAGGCGGCGCGACGGCGACTTGTCCTCGTTGAGGAAGGTGCCGGTGGCGCGGTCCAGGGTGTCCGCGAGGACCTGCGCGCGGGGGTTGCCGGCGGTGGTGGCGAGGTGCTCGAAGGAGGCGGCCAGCGCGAAGAACTCGCCGAGCGAGTCCCAGCGCAGGTAGTTCTCCTTGACCAGCTGCTGGACGTGCTTCGGGGCGGAGCCGCCGGCGCCGGTCTCGAACAGGCCGCCGCCCGCCATCAGCGGGACGACCGACAGCATCTTGGCGCTGGTGCCCAGCTCCAGGATCGGGAACAGGTCGGTCAGGTAGTCGCGCAGCACGTTGCCGGTGACCGAGATGGTGTTCTCGCCGCGGCGGATGCGCTCCAGCGAGAGCTTGGTGGCCTCGACCGGGGAGAGGATCTGGATGTCCAGGCCCTCGGTGTCGTGCTCGGGGAGGTACTTGTTCACCTTCTCGATCAGCACGGCGTCGTGGGCGCGGTCGGCGTCCAGCCAGAAGACCGCCGGGTCGCCGGTGGCGCGGGCGCGGGTGACGGCCAGCTTGACCCAGTCCTGGATCGGCAGGTCCTTGGTCTGGCAGGCGCGGAAGACGTCGCCGGCCTGGACGGACTGCTCGAGGACCGTCTCGCCGTTCGCGTCCACCAGGCGGACGGTGCCCGCGGCGGCGATCTCGAAGGTCTTGTCGTGGCTGCCGTACTCCTCGGCGGCCTGGGCCATCAGGCCGACGTTCGGGACCGAGCCGATGGTGGCCGGGTCGAGGGCGCCGTTGGCGCGGCAGTCGTCGATGGTGGCCTGGTAGACGCCCGCGTAGGAGCTGTCCGGGATGACGGCGAGGGTGTCGGCCTCCTGGCCGTCCGGGCCCCACATGTGGCCGGAGGTGCGGATCATGGCCGGCATCGAGGCGTCCACGATGACGTCGCTGGGGACGTGCAGGTTGGTGATGCCCTTGTCCGAGTCGACCATGGCGAGCGCCGGGCCGTCCGCGAGCTCGGCGTCGAAGGACGCCTTGATCTCGGCGCCGTTGGGGAGCTTGTCCAGGCCGGCCAGGATGCCGCCGAGGCCGTTGTTCGGGTTCAGACCGGCGGCGGCCAGGTCGGCGCCGAACGCGGCGAAGGTCTTCGGGAAGAAGGCGCGGACCACGTGGCCGAACAGGATCGGGTCGGAGACCTTCATCATGGTGGCCTTGAGGTGCACCGAGAACAGCACGCCCTCGGCCTTGGCTCGGGCGACCTGCGCGGCCAGGAACTCGTTGAGCGCGGCGGCGCGCATCACGGAGGCGTCGACGACCTCGCCGGCCAGCACCGGGACCTTCTCGCGCAGCACGGTGACGGCGCCGTCCTCGGCGACCAGCTCGATGCGCAGCGCGCCGTCGGCGCCGATCACGGTCGACTTCTCGGTGGAGCGGAAGTCGTTGACGCCCATGGTGGCGACGTTGGTCTTGGAGTCGGCCGACCAGGCGCCCATCCGGTGCGGGTGGGTCTTGGCGTAGTTCTTCACCGACAGCGGGGCGCGGCGGTCCGAGTTGCCCTCGCGCAGCACCGGGTTGACCGCGGAGCCCTTGACCTTGTCGTAGCGGGCGCGGATGTCGCGCTCCTCGTCGGTCTTCGGCTCGTCCGGGTACTCCGGCAGCGCGTAGCCCTGGGCCTGCAGCTCGGCGATGGCGGCCTTGAGCTGCGGGATGGACGCCGAGATGTTCGGCAGCTTGATGATGTTGGCGCCGGGGGTCTTGGCCAGCTCGCCGAGCTCGGTGAGGGCGTCCGCGATGCGCTGGTCCTCCTGGAGGAACTCCGGGAAGACGGCGATGATCCGACCGGCCAGCGAGATGTCGCGGGTCTCCACGCTCACACCGGCGGTGGAGGCGTAAGCCTGGACGACCGGCAGGAACGAGTACGTGGCGAGGGCGGGGGCCTCGTCCGTGTGGGTGTAGATGATGGTCGAGTCAGTCACCGTAGCTCCAGCTTCCACGTCTGCAACGTCTTGACGTCAAGATATCTCGACTCGGGGGCATCTCCGCAACCAACCCCCCGCGCGCCGCCTCCCCGACCGCACCGGACCGGGCTACCGGCCGAGCCCGGGGTGGCCGCTGCCCGCCCAGGCGACCACCTCGTCGTTCAGCGCCGGACACAGGCTGAGGCCGGCGGCGATCACGATCCGACTCGCCTGCACGTCGCGGTAGCCCTGCTCCACGACCCAGCGCGCGGCGTCCGCCACGGGCGTGCCGGCGGTCACCCTGGTGCACCAGGCGTCGCCCACCGCCACCAGCTCCGCGTCCGACCGGCCGTCGAGTTCGTGGTCCACGTCCAGCAGGCGCAGACCCAGGTAGCCCTCCTCGCTGCGCTGCGGCACTTCGGTCGACTTCGGTTCCGGCGTGGGCAGCGCCGGCTCGCCGAGCGACGGGGCGGGCGGCAGCACCTGCTTCGGCGAATCGGCGGCGGGCGCCGGACCGGGCGTCCCGGTGCTCGTCGTGCAGCCCGCGACGGCCATCAGAAGGACGGTCAGCAGGGCGGCGCGGGGGCCGGTTCCGGCCGTGGCAGGGTTCCCCTCTCGAATGATCGAAAGCCGGATTCTGCCAGCCGCCCGGACACCGTGCATGCGGGTTCCCGTGCGGTCCGCGGGCAGCCGTCAGCGGTTCTCCGCGCGGGCGGCGAGGTTGCGGGCCATGCCGCCGAAGACGACGGCGTGGAAGGGGGCCACCGACCACCAGTAGGCGTGGCCGGCCAGGCCGTGCGGGTGGAAGAGGGCGCGCTGGCGGTAGAGCGCGCCGGTGCCGTCGGGGGTGACGGTCAGTTCCAGCCAGGCGAGGCCGGGCAGTCGCATCTCGGCGCGCAGCCGCAGCAGGTGGCCGGGCTCGATCTCCTCGACCCGCCAGAAGTCCAGCGAGTCGCCGACCCGCAGCCGGCCGGGCGAGCGCCGTCCGCGGCGCAGGCCGACGCCGCCGGCCATCCGGTCGAGCAGGCCGCGGACCGTCCAGGCGAGCGGGAAGGAGTACCAGCCGTTGGTGCCGCCGATGCCCTCGACGACCCGCCACAGGGCGTCCGGCGGGGCGGCCACGCGACGCTCGCGGACGTCCTGGTACAGGCTGCCGCCGGCCCAGTCGGGGTCGGTGGGCAGCGGGTCGCTGGGCGCGCCGGGCGGCGTGGCGGAGGACCAGCGGGTGGTGACCTCGTCGTCGCGGACCCGGCGCAGTGCGAGCGCGACGGCCGAGTCGAAGCCGACCGCGCCGCCGGGCGGGTCGGGGATCCACCGCGTCAGGTCCCGTTCGGAGCAGACCACTTCGTGGCGCAGCGACTCGACCAGCGGCCGGGCGAGTCCGCTCGGCACCGGGGTGACCAGCCCGACCCAGTGCGAGGACAGGCCGGGCGTGAGCACCGGGACGGGGAGGATCAGCCGCCGGTGCAGGCCCGCCAGCCGGGCGTAGCGCTGCATCATCTCGCGGTAGGTGAGCACCTCCGGCCCGCCGATGTCGAACACCCGGTCGGTCTCGGGGATGTCGGGCAGTCCGGCGGCGCCGACCAGCAGCCGCAGCACGTCGCGGACGGCGATCGGCTGGATCCGGGTGTCCACCCACCGCGGGGTGACCATCGCGGGCAGCCGTTCGGTCAGGTAGCGCAGCATCTCGAACGAGGCCGAGCCCGACCCGATCACCACGGCGGCCCGCAGCTCGGTGACCGCCACGCCGCCTTCGCGCAGCGCCCGGCCGGTGGCGGCCCGTGAGCGCAGGTGCGGCGAGAGCTCGCGCTCCGGCACCCCGCGCGGGACGAGCCCGCCGAGGTAGACGATCCGCCGGACGCCCGCGCGGGCCGCGGCTCGCCCGAACGCGCGGGCGGCGTCCCGGTCGACCGCTTCGAAGTCGGCCCCCTTGCCCAGCGAGTGCACCAGGTAGTAGGCGACGTCGACGCCGTCGAACGCGCCGTCCAGGGTCGGCGGGCGGGTGACGTCCCCGGCGACGACCTCCACCGCGCCCCGCCACGGGTGGTCGCGCAGCCGGGCCGGGTCTCGCACCAGGCAGCGCACCTGCATCCCGGACGCCAGCAGTTCGGGCACCAGTCGCCCGCCGAGGTACCCGGTCGCCCCGGTCACCAGACATCGCACCGTCCACGACCTCCTCGCTCCCCCCGGACCGGCGGTCGGCCTCTCCCCCGGGCATTCGTCACCGCCGGGGGAACGGATGGTTCCCCGTGCTCAGGGTGTCAGGTCGAGCCCGAGCGGGCCGCCGGAGCGCGGGCGCACCCGGCGGAGCGTCACCGGGGTGGCCCCGCCGCCGCCACCTGAACGAGCGTCCGCCGTGGGCCGGTCGGGTGCGGGTGCACGCATTGCCGGGCCGCTGTCGACGCATTGCCAACTCCCGGCCGGACATCTGAACTAGCTTGGCTCGCAAGGGGGGAACCTCATGCAGCGCGGGGCGCGACCGTCGACATCGCGCCCGGCCGGCGCGGCCCGCGTCCCGATGTGGAGGGACGCTCCGCCAGGCGTGGGGACCACGGGACGGATCGCCGGGCCCGTCCGGACGGTGGCCGCCGACCCGATCGCATCTCCCCGGGGCGCGATCCGGTTCGGCGTCGGCCGCGAACCCTGTGCCCCGGGTCCGCGCCGTATGTGAGAACGGCGCCGGGCCCGGGGCCGGACCCGTTCCGCCGGAACCGCGTCGGCGGTCCCGCGGGGTCAGCGCCCGGCGGAGCCGATGCTCCGTCCGGTGACGCTGGTGGGCGTCAGCCGCACCCAGCGGCCGTGCGCGGGCGGCTGCGGGAGCTCGGCCAGCAGGGCGGGCTCGGTGACGTACTCCAGCGGGCCGATCATCAGCACGCTCCAGCCCTGCCCGAGTTCCCGGTCGGCGCGGTCCACCTCGAACGCGGCGTCGCCGCCCGCGCCGGGCGCGAGCACGCCGTCGGGGTCGGTGCGGTAGAGCACGCCGTGGCCGTGCACCAGGTAGCCGACGGGCCGCACCACGGGGCCGTCCGGGCCGGTGCGGGCGATCCGGCCCAGGCCGTTGGCGCCCAGGCGGCGCCAGCACTCGGCCACCGTCAGCTCGCCGAGCACGGGCGGCCCGACCAGCGCGGGGCCGTCCTCGCGGGCCGCCCGCTCGGCGGGCCGGCCGGCGACCAGCTCCTCGTACTCCAGGCCGAGGACGGCGGCCAGGCGCAGCAGCGCCGGCGGGTCGAACTCGCGGCCGAGTTCCAGCACGCGGCGCAGGTAGGTGAGCGACATGCCGGCTCGCGCCGCCACCTGCACCTCGGTGAGTCCGAGGTCGGCGAGGCGCTCCGCGAAGCGGCGGGCGAGCGCCGTCGCCGGCGCCGGCGTGGTGGCATGGTCGATGGTCACTTCGATCACCTCCCGTGAGGGCCGACCGGCCGTCTCTTTCGTCCGGTTCGTCCGGTCCGTGTCCTTCCAGGGTGCGCCCCGGAGGGTCCGTCGCGGCAGGGGCCTTGGGCCCGATCCGGATGCCCGCGGTCCGGATCGGGGTGGAGAATCGGGACCAACGGCCCTGTCCGGTCGGGTCCGCGGGCCCTGTCCGCCCTGCGCGGGCGGGGAGAAGAGTGGTCGTGACCCCAGGAGCGGGCGACGAGGCCCGCGGGGACCCGAACAGGGAAAGGCTTCGCCATGACTCGTCCCGTTCTCGCCGCCGTCGACGCGTCCGTCCGGAGCCGGGCCGCCGCGCACTGGGCCGCCCAGGAGGCGGGCCGACGGGGAGCGCCGCTGCGGCTGCTGCACGCCCGGCCGTTCCTGGGACGCAAGGCGAACGACCTGGTCAAGATCGAGGACCTGGAGGCGTCCGCGCAGAGCATGCTGGGCGACGTGGTCCAGGAGCTGGCCGCCGCGTACCCGGGCGTCGCGGTCTCCGCCGAGCTGGTGCCGGACGCCGCGATCGACGGACTGGCGGAGGCTGCCGAGCAGGGGCAGCTGCTGGTGATCGGCACCCGGGGCCTGGGCGGGTTCCGCGGGCTGCTGGTGGGCTCGGTGAGCCTGGGCGTGGCGGGCCGGTCGGCCACCCCGGTGGTGCTGGTCCGCGAGGGCCGGCCGGAGCTGCCGTCGCACGAACCGGAGGTGACCGTCGGCTTCGACGCGCTCGAACCGGCGGACTCCGTCCTGGAGTTCGCGTTCGAGGAGGCGCAGCTGCGCGGCGCCAGGGTGCGTGTGGTGCACGGCTGGGAGCTGCCGCCGACGTACGGCTACGCGGGCTGGATCCCGGTGGAGTCCGAGCGCGAGGAGCTGGGCGCGCTGGCCGTCGGCATGGTCGCGGAGGCGGTCGCGCCGTGGCGGGCGAAGTACCCGCGCACCCTGGTCCTGGAGGACGTCCGCACCGGCGGCGGCGCGGCCGCGCTGGTCGAGGCCTCCGCGCAGTCCGACCTGGTGGTGGTCGGCCGCCGCCACCGCACCCTGGGCCTGGGCACCCGGCTCGGCTCGGTCGCCCACGCGGTGATCCACCACGCGCAGTCGCCGGTCGCGGTCGTCCCGCACGACTGACGGCCCCTCACCCCGGGCCCGCCGCTGTCGTACCCGTGCGCGAGGGTGGCGGGCATGGACATCGACGAGTTCTGGCAGCTGATCGACGCCGCGCGGGCCGCGGCCCGTCCCGGCACCCCGTTCGACCGGGCCCTGGTCGAGCTGCTGGCGGCCCGCCCGGAGGCGGAGATCCTGGCGTACGAGGCCTGCTTCGACCGCCTGCACGGTGACCTGTACCGCTGGGACGTGTGGGCCGCGGCCTACCTGATCGGCGGCGGCTGCTCGGACGACAGCTTCATGGACTTCCGCGCGGGCGTGATCGCCGAGGGCCGCGGCTGGTACGAGCAGGTCCTGGCCGCCCCCGACGCGCTGGCCGGCCATCCGCTCGCGGTGGGCGAGGACCCGGAGGAGGCCGAGGAGCTGTTCTACGAGGAGGTCAACTACACGGCCGCCGAGGCGTTCGGGCTCCGCACCGGTGACGAGGACCGCTTCCACGAGGAGTACCGCCGCCACCGCGCCGAGCACGGCATCGACGGCACGCCGCCCGCGGACGAAGACATGGGCGAGGACTTCGACTTCGACGACGACGCCGAGATGCACCGCCGCCTGCCCCGGCTGGCCGCGATCTACCTGACCGACTGACCGTCACCGGTCGAAGCGGAACGCCAGCAGCGTCGCGTCGTCCTCGGACAGCGGGCCGGACATCTCCCGGACCACGGCGTCCACCAGTTCCTGCAGGTCGGGGCCGGTCGCGCGGCCGGCGACGGCGTGCCGCTCGACGGCGGCGCACAGCGCCTCCACCCGCGCGTCGATGTCCTGGTCGCGGCGTTCCACCAGGCCGTCGGTGTACAGCAGCACGGTGTCGCCGGGGCGGACGTAGGTCTCCACCGCCCGGTAGGTGTTCTCCGCCAGCACGCCGAGCGGCGGGCCGAGCTCGGCCGCCAGCGGCGTGGCCCGGCCCTCGCGCAGCAGGACCGGCGGCGGGTGGCCGGCGCAGATCCAGCGCAGCAGGTGCCGGTCGGGGTAGTAGCGGGACACGATCGCGGTGGCGGTGGACTCCTCGCCGTCGTCGTAGGCGATCCGGTTCAGCCAGGCGCCGAGCGACTCCACCAGCGCCCCGGTGAACGCCAGCCCGGCCAGCGCGTGCCGCAGCATCGACATCAGCGCGACCGCGTCCAGGCCGTGCCCGCGCGCGTCCCCGACGGCCAGCAGGGCACGCCCGTCCGGGAGTTGGCGGACCTTGAACCAGTCGCCGCCGACCCCGCCCTCGGCCGGGCGGTAGGCGACGGCGGTGCTGACGCCGAGCCCGGCCAGGGTGGCGAAGCGGGGCTGCAGGGCGTCCTGCAGGCGCTGGACGACGATGTGCTCGGCGTCGGCGCGGCGGGCCTGACGTTCCGTCTCCTCCTCCTGCTCGCGCAGCCGCCGCTGGCTGTCGGCCAGCTCGGTGACGTCCTGCAGCACGGCCCGCAGGCCCTCGATCGGGCCGTCGCCGTCCCGGACCGCCTCCGCGACCAGCCGGATCCGGCGCGGCCGCCCGACGCCGTACATCTCGGTCAGCACGTCGATGTCCTCGCCCGTGGTGAGCAGGTGGTCGAGCGCCCGGTACAGCGCGGGCCGGGCGGTCTCGGTGACCCGGCCGAGCGCCTGCGGCGGGGGCAGGGTGGGCGTGTCGGGGGCGAGGCCGAGCAGTGCGGCCAGGCCGGGGGAGATGTCCAGCCGGCCGTCGCGCAGGCTCCACTCCGCCCAGCCGACCCGGGCGATCCGCTGCGCGGCGCGGGCGATCTCCTCCGTCCGGTCCTCGGTCCACACCAGCAGCAGCCGACGGCCCAGCCGGTGCGTCGTCACCCGCTCCCGGCGCAGCCGCACCACCCCGTCGGCCCCGGTCGACTCCCACCGCACCGGGATCTCCCGCGCCGCGTGCCCGGTGCGCAGCACCTCGGTCACGGCGTCCGCGAACGCCGCGCTCCACAGGCCCGGGTACGCCTCCCGAAGCGAGATCCCGTGCCCCTCCTCCGCGGGCCCGTGCACCTCCTCCGGATGGTACGGGTGCCGGGCCGCCGCCTCGTTGACGATCACCACCGCCAGGTCGCGGACGTTGCCCCCGGCGTCCTGCACCGGCTCGGCGAGCACCGCCGCCTGCGGCACCGCGTCCAGCAGGCGGTGCAGGTCCTGGTCCGGCGGCCGGGCCAGGTCGGGGTCGAGGGCCGTCTCCGGCACGATCGGCGGCGCGGCCGCCGCAGGCGCCGGCTCGGGTCCGCGCTGCTCCTCCCGCAGCCTCGCGACGGTGCGCCGCAGGGCCCCGCCCCAGTCGGCCTGTTCGCCTCGCCCGTACACCGCCCGCCCCTTCCGCCGCGCCTCCTCCGCCACCCTTCCGCCCACGGCCGCGGCTCGCGACCCCGGCAACCCGCACGGGTGAGGCCCGGACTGACACCGAGTCACCCCGGGTCGTGGTCGCGAGGACCGCCGGCGGCCGGACGGCTCAGGGCGCCTTCGAGGCCGCCGGACTCGGGTGGTCGTCGGCCGGAGTGTCCGGTGCTCTCCGTGAGCTTGTCCGCCGGCACCTTCGGCTCGCCCGACCCAGCCTCCACCGTCCCGGAGCACCCGGCCGGCGCCAGCACCGCCCCCGCACCGACCGCGGCCCGCGCCTGCTCCGGCCGCCGACCGGCCCGCTCGGGCCCGACCCCGGCCCGAGGGGAGCGGGGAGCCCAGCAGCCCTTCCCGCCGCCCCCGGGCCGCGTCGCCCCCGGGCGGCGCGCCGGTGTTCAGGCCCGGAGGTCGCACGCGTACCAGGTGCCCGCCGCGCCCCCGAGATCGGCCGGGGCGGCCGGGCCGACCGGGACGAACCCGGACCTGGTCAGCACCTTCCGGGACGCCGCGTTGTCGTGAGCGGCGGCCGCCCGCAGGGTGTGCAGGCCGTACCGCGCGACCGCGATCCGGCACAGCTCCCGGACGGTCGCGGTCGCCACGCCGCGCCCGGCGACCTGCTCCGCGACCCGGTAGCCGAGTCGGGCGGCGCCGTCCTCCAGGTCGAACAGGTTGAACCTGCCGATGACCGAGCCGTCCTCGGCGAGGAGCACGTGGAAGGCGCAGACGCCGGCCTCCTGCTCGGCCAGCACGGCGTCGAACCCGTCCGCGAACCGGTCGAAGAACTCGTCGCCGCGGTCGGGGACCGAGGCCGCGAAGTAGCTGCGGTTCGCCAGCTCGAAGGCCAGGACCGCGGGGGCGTGGTCGGCGTGCAGCCGCGTCAGTTCGGACATCGCCCGACTGTACCGACGGCGGTCGCCGGGGTGCTCGGAATTCCGCCGGCGTCCTGGCCGGCCCGGCCCGCGGGGTGCGGGCGGCGGCTGAACTGCCGGGCCGGGCTGGCAGAATGACGGCCGGAGGTTGATCAGGTGCGTATCGGCATCCTCGGGCCGTTGGCGCTGTGGGACGGCGCGGGGCGGGCCGTCGAGGTGAGCGGACTGCGGCTGCGGTCGTTGCTGGTCCGACTGGCGGTCGCGGAGGGGCGCGCGGTCGCCCCGGACCGGCTGGTCGAGGACCTGTGGGGCGACGCTCCGCCGGCGGCGCCGGCCAACGCGCTGCAGACCCTGGTGTCCCGGTTGCGGGCGCTCGGCGGGCGGGAGTTGGTGGCGGCGGTGCCGGGCGGGTACCGGCTGGGGGTCGCGGCCGAGCGGATCGACGCGGTGGAGTTCGAGCGGCTGGTGCTCTCGGCGCGGGCGGTGGACGCCCCGGCGGAACGGGTGGCGGTGCTGCGGCGGGCCTTGGCGCTGTGGCGGGGACCGGCCCTGGCCGAGCTCGCCGACGCCGGGTACGCGAGCGCGGCGGCGGCCCGGCTGGAGGAGTTGCGGCTGACGGCCGTGGAGAGCCGGGTGGAGGCCGAGCTGGATCTCGGCGAAGGCCGGTACCTGGTGGGCGAGTTGGAGGCACTGACGGCTGCCCATCCGCTGCGCGAGCGGCTGTCCGGGCAGCTGATGCGGGCGCTGGTCGCCGCGGGACGCCGGGCCGCCGCGCTGGAGGTGTACGGGAGCACCCGGCGGGAGCTGGCCGACCGGCTGGGCGTGGACCCCTCCCCCGAGCTCACCGCCGTCCAACTGGCGGTCCTTCGCGACGAGTTGCCGACACCGGAGCCTGTCGGCCCGGTCCGCCGCGGCAACCTCCCGAACGCGCTGACCAGCTTCGTCGGCCGCGAGCGGGAGCGCGAGGCGGTCGCCGGACTGCTGCGTACCGAACGGCTGGTGACCCTCACCGGGCCCGGTGGGGCCGGAAAGACCCGGCTGGCGGTGGAGGTCGGCCACGGACTGTCGGAGGAGTGTCCGGACGGGGTGTGGCTGGTGCCGCTGGCGGCGGTCGGGGCGCCCGCCGAGGTGCCGCAGGCGGTGCTGGCGGCGGTGGGGGTGCCGGACGCGCTGCGGGTGGGTGAGCCGCGCGGCGGGGTGCGGTCCGCGGTCGAGCGCCTGGTGGACGCACTGGAGAACCGGCGGCTGCTCCTGGTACTCGACAACTGCGAGCATCTGCTGGACCCCGTCGCCGAGTTGGTGGCGCTGCTGCTGGCCCGGGCGCCGCAGCTGCGGGTGCTGGCGACCGGCCGGGAGCCGCTCGGGATCACCGGGGAGCGGCTCTGCCCGGTGCCCTCCCTGCCGCTGCCCGCGCACGACCGCGGCCTCGGGCCCGCGGAGGCGCTGGAGCACGCCGCGGTGCGCCTGTTCGCCGACCGGGCGGCCGCCGTCCGGCCGGGGTTCCGGCTGGACGGCTCGACGACGGCGCTGGTGGTCGGGATCTGCCGGGAGTTGGACGGCATCCCGCTGGCGATCGAGCTGGCCGCGGCCCGGACGCGATCGCTGACGCTGCACCAGATCGCGGCCCGGCTCGGCGACCGCTTCCGGCTGCTGGGCGGC
The DNA here is from genome assembly GCF_003610255.1 of Streptomyces sp. TLI_171. Classification (GTDB taxonomy): domain Bacteria; phylum Actinomycetota; class Actinomycetes; order Streptomycetales; family Streptomycetaceae; genus Kitasatospora. Next base: position 1,053,607 of record NZ_RAPS01000001.1, read on the forward strand.
GGCGACCGGTCCGCCCTGCCCCGCCACCGGACGCTGCGCGCCGTGGTCGACTGGAGCTGGGAGCTGCTGGACGGGGCGGAGCGCGCGGTGCTGCGCCGCCTGTCGGTGTTCGCGGGCGGCGCCGCGCCCGAACTCGCCGAGCAGGTCTGCGCGTTCGACGCCGCCGACCCGCCCGATGTGGTCGCCGCGGCCGAGGTGGTCGACGTGATCGCCGCACTGATTGACAAGTCGCTGGTGACGGCCGCGCCCACCGGAACCGGGGACGGCTGGGACGGCGGCGGCGACGGCGACGGCGACGGCGACGGCGGGGTGCGCTACCACCTGCTGGAGACCGTCCGGGCCTATGCGGCCGAGAAGTTGGCGGAGTCCGGCGAGGCGGGCCGGGCCCGCGACGCCCACGCCGCCGCCTTCCTGGCCCTCGCCGAGCGCGCCGAGCCGGAGCTGCGCCGCCACGACCAGCTGCGCTGGGCGACCCGCCTGGGCGCCGAACGGGACAACTTCAACGCCGCGTTGGGGCACCTCGTCGACCGGGCCGACCCGGTGGGGGCGTTGCGGCTGCTGGGCGCGCTGGCCTGGTTCTGGCTGATCGGCGACCACGCCGCCGAGGCCGGCGGCTGGGCCCGGGCGGTGCGCGAACTGGTCGGCGGCGAGCCGCCGTCGGAGCTGCGGGACGCGTACGCGATGTGCACGTTCCTCGCCGTCCTGGTGCCGGCGCTGAACGCCGACGGCCGGCCGGCGCCGGCTGCCGTCCGGGACGCCGTGGCGGCGGTGCTGGCGGACGTTCCGCAGCCGCCGCGGCACCCGGTGCTGGTCCTCGCCGGGCCGGCCTGCGCGCTGCTGTCGGGCGACCTCGCGGCGGCCCGGGAGGGCCTGCTGGCGGCCGCTGGGCACGCCGATCCCTGGGTGCGGGCGGCGGCCCGCACCGCGCTCGGGCAGCTGGCGCTGACCGACGGCGAACTGGGTTCGGCGGGTGCGCAACTCCGGTCCGGTTACCGCGAGTTCACCGGCCTGGGCGACCTGTGGGGCCGCAATGCGGCGATCGGCGGGCTGCTGGAGCTGGCGCTGATCCGGGGCGAGGGCGAGGAGGCCGTCCGGCTCGGCGAGGAGGCGTTCGGCACCGTGTCGGCGGGCGAGCGGCTGGACCGGTGCGCCCTGGTGCTGGTCCAGTTGGGCCGGGCCCGGATCGAGGCCGGCGACCCGGTGCGCGGCCGGGCGGACCTGGAGCAGGGCGTGGCCGCCGCCGAGCGGCTGGGCGAGCACGCCAACGCCGTCACCGGCCTGCTCGCGCTCAGCGACCTGGCCCGGCGCACCGGCGACCTGGCGACAGCCCGCGAGCCGCTGCTCCGGGCGCTGGCGATGCTCGAACCACGGGCCGAACGGGCGGAGACTCCACGGCTGTTGGCCCTCGTCCACGGCCGGTTCGGATGCCTCGCCGAGCAGGGCGGCGACCTGGCGGCCGCGGCGGACTGGCACGACCGGGCGCTGGCCGCGCTCCGGGACGGGCGGGTGACGGACCGGGACGCCCCGGCGGCCGTCGCCGAGGGCCTGGCCGCGCTCGCCGCCGCCCGCGACGAACCCGCCCGGGCCGCCGAACTGCTGGGCGCCGCGCACGCGTTGCGCGGCTACCCGGCCTCCCGCAGCCCGGACGTCCGGCGCGCCACCGCCACCGCCGGGGCGGCGCTCGCCCCGGCCGCCTTCACCGCCGCGTACGAGCACGGCCGCCGCACCGCCGCCCACCGTCCGCTCGCCCTGCCGTCCGGGCCCTGACCCGACGGACCGTCAGACCGCGACCGGCGCGGCGCTCTGCGGCTCCACGACGCCCTTCGGACGGCCGGGCAGGAACACCGCCGCGAGGACCGCGGCCAGCACCGCCACCGCGCCGCAGGCGGTCAGCACCTGGCTCATGCCGTGGACGAAGGCGCCGTGCGCGGAGGCGAGCAGCGCCGGGTCGCCCAGCTCGCGGGCGACGGCGTCGGCGGCGGCCACCGAGTCCCGGGCGGTGGCGGCAGCGGGTGCGGGCAGGCCGTGGACGTCGATCCGGCCGAGGTAACCGGCGCTGAGCAGGCTGCCGAGTCCGGCCACGCCGAGGACGCCGCCGACCTGCTGGAGTGTCTCCAGGAGGCTGGTGCCGGCGCCGGCGTCGTCCTCCGGGAGGGTGGCGAGCACCAGGCTGGTGGAGGGGACGACGGCCAGGCCGAAGCCGACGCCGAGGACGGCGAGCCAGAGCGCGGTGAAGCCGTAGCCGCTGCCGGTGCCGGTGGCCGCGCCGAGCAGCGCGCCGGCGGCGAGGAGGAGCAGGCCGGCCGGGACGACCGTGCGGGCGCCGAGCCTCGGCACCAGTCCCTCGCTGAGTCCGGCGGAGACCATCAGGCCGCCGATCAGCGGCAGCACCCGCAGGCCGGTGCCGAAGGCGTCGAAGCCCTGCACGGCCGCCAGGTACTGCGGCACCACGAACAGGATGCCCATGATCGCGAAGTTGCCGAACACCGCGGTGAGGGTGCCCCAGGCGAAGCTCCGGTCGGTGAACAGTCCGAGGTCCACCAGCGCGCCGGGGGTGCGGCGTTGGTGCAGCAGGAAGCCGGCGAGCAGGACCGCTCCGGCGAGCAGCGCGCCGACCACCACCGGATCGGCCCAGCCGTCCGTCGGCACCATGATCGTCCCGTACACGAGGGAGGTGATTCCCACCGCGCTCAGCACGGTCCCCAGGGTGTCGAACGGGACCGCGGCGCCCGCGGGTTCCGGGTCGGCGGCCAGCAGCAGGCGGCTCGCCACCAGGGCGAGGGCGACCACGGGGAGGTTGAACAGGAACACCGAGCCCCACCAGTAGTGGTCGAGCAGCCAGCCGCCGACGACCGGGCCGGCGGGCATGCCGACGGCGGCGGCGGCCGTCCAGACGGCGATGGCCTTGGAGATCTCCTCCTTCGCGAAGATCCGGGGCAGCAGCGCCATCGAGATCGGCAGGATCATCGCGGCGCCCAGGCCGAGCGCGGTGCGCACCGCGATCACCGCGCCCGGGGAGTGGACCAGGGCGCCGGCCAGCGAGGTGAGGCCGAACAGGGCGAGGCCGGTGAGCAGCAGGCGCCGGTGGCCGTGCCGGTCGCCGAGCCGGCCGACCGGGAGCATCGCCACGCTGAAGGTCAGCAGGTAGCCGCCGCCGATCCAGAGGAGCTGGCTGCTGTCGGCGCCGAGGTCCGCGGCGAGGGTCGGCAGGGCGACGTTGACGATGGTGCCGTCCAGACCGACCACCAGGACGCTCAGGACCAGGGCGCCCAGGGCCCACCAGCGGCGGGGCGAGGGAGCGGGGGTTGTCACGACGGGGCCTCCGGGTCGGGGGAAACGGGGGCGGTCCACCGGGGCTCTCGGCCGCCGGGGTCCGGTTGCGCCAGCCTCCGGGGCGGGCCTGGCACGGGGCTGGCACCCGACTGGCACCGGACTGGCAGCGGACCGGCAGGGCCGCCGACCCGACGCACCGTCAGGCCCCAACTCGGCCTTCCGGCGGCAACTGTGGCGATCTTCGGCGGACCGGACATCCCGGGCGGGCGTGAAATCCCGTCGTGTCACGCCTCTTGACGGTCCACCGACGACGCACCTACGGTGCGGGAGCCGGTGGCCCCGGGCGGGTGGCCACGGCATCCCCCACCCCGCGCCAGGAAGGGCGACCGCGTTGCCCGTTCACCCGCTCCCCCACCCGATCGGCACCACCCGTCTGCCGGGCGGTCCCGTCCCGTTCCCGACCCCCGTGCACCCCGCCCCGGACGATCCCGGTCCGGGCGGCCGCGCCCCCGCCGGCCTCGCCAGGGGCGACCTCGAAGCGGACGACGTCGGTCCGTGCGCCTCACCCGGTCCGACGCTCGCCCAGGTCGCGGCCCGCGCGGGCGTCTCCAGCGCCACCGCGTCCCGGGTGCTGAACCGCTCCGCGCCGGTGTCGACCGAGATCGCGGCGAAGGTCGAGTGCGCCGCCCGCGAACTCCACTACGTGCGGCGTCGGGCGCCCGCGTCGACCGCCCGGGACACCGGGGCGATCGCCGTGGTGGCCTTCGCCGACGTGCTGCGCTTCCACGCCGACCCGTTCCCGGTCCGGCTCCTCGCCGGCGCGCAACGCGTGGTCCCGGACCGGGAGTTGGTGGTGCTCACCGCAGGTCCTGGGCAGGCCCGGCCCTCGCTGGTGCGCTACCTGTGCGGCGGCCACGTGGACGGCGTGCTGCTGGTCGGACGGTGGGGCGATCCGGCGCTCCCGGGCCTGCTGCAGGCCGCGGGCGTGCCCGTGGTCTCGCTCGGCCGTCCGCCGCAGTCGCAGCGCCTGGCACACGTGGACGCCGACAACCTGAGCGGCGCCCGCGCGGCCGTCCACCTGCTGCACCGGGCCGGGCGCCGCCGGATCGCCACCATCGCCGGGCCGCCCGACACCGCGGCGGGCGCGGACCGGCTGGCCGGGTACCGGCGGGCGCTGACCGACCACGGCGACCCGACCCGCTGCGCGGTCGCGTACGGCGACTTCGGGTCCCGCTCGGGCGAGCACGCGATGCTCAAGCTGCTCGGCCAGCACCCGGACGTGGACGCGGTGTTCGCCGCCTCGGACGCGATGGCGGTGGGCGCGCTGCGGGCGCTGCGCCGGCTCGGCCGACGGGTTCCGGACGACGTGGCGGTGATCGGGTTCGACGACTCGCCGGCCGCCGCGACCGCCCGGCCGGGCCTGACCACCGTCCGCCAGCCGGTCGAGGACCTCGGCGCGCGCGCCGTGGAGCTGCTCCGCGATCCGGCCCCGTCCCGCTCCGTGGTCCTCCCCACCCACCTGGTGGTCCGCCAGTCCTGCTGACGGCCGCGCCCCGCAGCGAGCCGCCCTCCGCTGCGGGGCGAGCCAGAACTCCTGTTCCCAGAACGCAGGTTGACCGCAGAATCCGCCCAACTCCGGTACGAACGAGGCGCATACGGATCGGCTAGGGTCGTTGCCGGTTGCATCCGTCCGCGTCGAGTGGGAGAACGGCCGATGCCGCGTTACGAGTTGACCGCGCTGGACGTGCTGGGCGAGCAGTACGGGCGATGCACGGACAGCTCCCCGCCGGACCTCGCCCGGATGGCGGCGTTCGGCGACGCCCACCGGGCGGGGTACGTGCTGTGCCGCCACGATCGCGGGTACCTGGTGTTCGGCCGGGCCGCGGAGGGCGACTGGCGGATCGTCTGCGACGCCACCGACGAGGACTCCGCCCACGAGCTGCTGCTCTGGTTCGACCTGACGAACCACTACACCGGCCCGGGCACCGGCGACGACGACCCGGACCATCCGCTGGCGCAGCTGCCGGCGCCCGGCGCCCGCGGGCCGCTGAGCCGCGAGCGGGCCGTGCAGCTGGTGACCGAGTGGGTCGAGGCGCGCGGCGCGGACTACCCGGTCGACGCGCTGGCCGCCGAGCGTTTCGCGTGCGGCTGGTTCGTGCACGCGCCGGTGGCGGTGGACGAGAGCGACCCGATGGCGTTCCTGGACCTGCCGGTGGGCCGCTCGGTGTTCCTGGTCAGCGACCTGGGGCGGGTCAAGGAGGCCACCTCCTCGCTGCCGCCGCACCTGGTGCGCGGGCTGTTCTGCGCCGAGGAGGCGTTCGTCCGCCGGCGGTCGGCCGAGGAGACCTTCATGGACGGGTTCGCCGCCGAGTTCGGGCGGCTCGCCGTCTCCGACGGCGCGCCCGGCATCGCCTCCTTCACGGTCGTCGACGAGCCGCCCGAGGACCTGCTGGCGGCGCGCGCGGCCGGGCTGGTCGACCCGATCGTGCAGCAGCTGTCGCTGCTCGGGCCGCCCGGGTGGGAGAGCTTCACCGCCGTGTTCTCCTGCACCGTCTCCGCGGAGGTCGCCCGGCTGAGCTTCCGGGCCGGCGGCCGGACCACCGAGGTCCGGGTACCGGAGCAGCTGGCCGTCCTGGTCCGCCGTCAGCGGCACCTCGCCGCGCAGCTGCCGGCCGGTCCCTGGTGGCGGCTGGTCCTCACCGCCGACCTCCGGCCCGGTGCCGGCGCCGGGGTGATCACCGGCTACGACTACGGCGACGAACCGCTGCCGGAGAACGACCTGCTGCGTCCCGAGCACTACCGCGAGGACCTGCTCGCCTACCCGCGCACCGCCGTCCCGGCCTGGCTGACCCGCCACCTGGCCGGCGCGAAGCAGTCGCCCGCGGAACGGCGGCCCACGGAGCGGGCGACACCCCCGCCGCCGCGGGCGGCCTCAGTCGTCCTGGACACCAAGCACGCGTGGAAGCGCCTCTACGCGGACACCCGGGAGATCGCCTACGGCAAGGAGTCGCTGGCACTCGACGCCATCGACTGGCTGCGGTACCCGGTCGTGCACAGCGTCACCCGCCGTTTCCTGGGCCCGAGTTCGCATTCCACCACGTACTACTTCGGGGTGGGGACGGGCCTGAGCGGCCGGGGCGGGCTGGCGGACGTCGAGTTCCTGACGCTCGGCAAGCAGGCGCCGCCGGCGGAGTGGACGGCGCTGGTCGGGCTGCTGCAGGATCGGGTCGAGCCCCGGCTGCTGGCCCGGTTCGTCGAGCAGGTCGCGGACGGGGAGCCGGTTTCGGTGGCGGGCCTGCGGCTGGACCGGGACGGGCTGGCGGCCAACAAGCGGGCGCTGTCCTGGCGCGCGCTGGAGCCGGTGCGGGTGTCCGGCGGTTCGGTGTTCCTGTACCGCAGCGGCGAGCAGCAGCCGGTGTTCCAGGTGCCGCTGAGTCACCCCAACGCGGTGCTGGTGCCGCCGCTGCTGGCGGTGCTCGCCCCGCGGCTGGGCGGCCGGCCGCAGGGAGGCTGACGGTCGGCGGGCTCGCACCGGGCCGCGGGCACTGGTACAAGGCTGTCGAACGACTGTCGAATACGGCCCGGCGGGGTGCCGGGCGGGGCGGTCGCGTGGGTCGCACGCAGGCGAAAGACCTGTCGAATATGTGTCGAACGCGGCCCGCCGCGCGGCCCGACGCGGTGTCAACTGCCGCCCGGGGAGCCCCGATCCGACCGCCGAGCGATGTACCTTTCACCTCGGGCGCAGCACTGACCTGCGACTTTGCCGAGCTTCGAAACTGTTTCGTTGTCGGCGGGGCGGGCGGGCCCGCTAGCTGGTGGTCCCCACCCGCGAGCTAGGAGAGTCCCCCATGCCATCTGTCCCCCTGGAGCGCCGGGCCGTGCAGCGGCCGCCGGTGCGCGGACGCCGGCCGGTGCTGGCGACGGTGGCCGTCGCGGCCGCCCTCGCCGCCGGTGTCGCGACCGCCGCCCTGCCCCAACTGTCGGCCAGCGCAGCGGAGTCGGCGGCATCCGCCAGCCAGGCGTACAGCTGGAACAACGTGCAGATCGGCGGTGGCGGGTTCATCCCGGGCATCGTCTTCAACCAGGGGCAGAAGGGCCTGGTGTACGCCCGCACGGACGTCGGCGGCGCGTACCGGCAGGACCCGGTCAGCAAGCAGTGGATCCCGCTGCTGGACTCGGTGGGCTGGGACAACTGGAACCTGACCGGTGTCGCCAGCCTGGCCACCGACGCCAAGGACCCGAAGCGGGTGTACGTGGCGGCGGGCAGCTACACCAACAGCTGGGACCCGGCGAACGGCGCGATCCTGCGCTCCGCCGACCAGGGCGCGACCTGGCAGCGCACCACCCTGCCGTTCAAGATCGGCGGCAACATGCCGGGCCGCGGCATGGGCGAGCGGCTGACCATCGACCCGAACAACGACGCGGTGCTGTGGTTCGGCGCGCCGAGCGGCAACGGTCTGTGGCGCAGCACGGACTACGGCGCGACCTGGTCGAAGGTCGGCGCCTTCCCCGTCACCGGCACGTACGCGCCGGACCCGTCCGACGCCTCGGGCTACCAGAGCGACCCGCTGGGCATCCTGTGGGAGGTGTTCGACCAGGGCAGCGGCACCGTGAACGGCGTGACCAAGACCGTGTTCGTCGGGGTCGCGGACAAGCAGAACAGCGTCTACCGCTCGGACGACGGCGGTTCGACCTGGACCCGGATCGGCGGCCAGCCGACCGGCTTCGTCCCGCACAAGGCGGTGCTGGACGCGAGCGGCGGCAACCTGTTCGTCTCGTACTCCGACACCGGCGGCCCGTACGACGGCGCGCACGGCGACGTGTGGAAGTACGCGACCGCCACCGGGACCTGGTCGAACGTCAGCCCGGTGCCGTCCTCGGACACCGGCAACAACTACTTCGGCTACTCGGGTCTGACCATCGACCGCCAGCACCCGAACGTGCTGATGGTGACCGGCTACAGCTCGTGGTGGCCGGACACCCAGATCTGGCGCTCCACCGACTCGGGTGCGACCTGGAAGCCGTTCTGGTCGTACAACGGCTACCCGACCCGGGTCGACCAGTACGGCATCGACATCTCCTCGGTGCCGTGGCTGACCTTCAACGCCAACGTGTCGGCGCCGGAGGAGTCCCCGAAGCTCGGGTGGATGACCGAGTCGCTGGAGATCGACCCGTTCGACTCCGACCGGATGATGTACGGCACCGGCGCGACGCTGTACGGCTCCGCCAACCTGACGGCCTTCGACAAGGGCGCCAAGGTGTCGATCGCCCCCGTGGTCAAGGGACTTGAGGAGACCGCGGTCAACGACCTGATCTCGCCGCCGACCGGGGCGCCGCTGCTGAGCTCGCTGGGCGACCTGGGCGGGTTCAAGCACGACGACGTGACCAAGATCCCGGCGAAGGCCTTCTCCCAGCCGAACCTGACCTCCGGCACCTCGATGGACTTCGCGGAGTCCTCCCCGGCCACCATGGTGCGGGTCGGCGAGACCGCCTCGGGTTCCACCGAGAAGCACATCGGCTACTCCACCGACGGCGGCTCCACCTGGTTCGCCGCCTCGTCCGAGCCGAGCGGCGTGACCGGCGGCGGTCAGGTCGCGCTGGCCGCGGACGGCTCCGCCACGGTGTGGAGCCCGAAGGGCGCCGGCGTGTACCGCTCCACCGGGTTCAGCGGCTCCTGGACGGCCTCGACGGGCATTCCGGCGGGCGCGGGCGTGCAGGCCGACCGGGTCGACCCGAAGACCTTCTACGGCTGGTCCGGCGGCACCTTCTACGTCTCCACCGACGCCGGCGCGACCTTCACCGCGAAGGCCACCGGCCTGCCCACCGAGTCGGTCCGCTTCAAGGCCGTCCCGGGCGTGAAGGGCGACGTCTGGCTCGCCGGCGGCACCGCCACCACCAGCTACGGCCTGTGGCACTCCACCGACGGCGGCGCGACCTTCGCCAAGCAGGCGGGCGTCGACCAGGCCGACAACATCGGCTTCGGCAAGGCCGCCCCCGGCAGAACCTACCCGGCGATGTACTCCTCCGCGAAGGTCGGCGGCGTGCGCGGCGTCTACCGCTCCGACGACGCCGGCGCGAGCTGGATCCGGATCAACGACGACGCCCACCAGTGGGGTTGGACCGGCGCCGCGATCACCGGCGACCCGCGGATCTACGGCCGGGTCTACCTGAGCACCAACGGCCGGGGCATCGTGTACGGCGACACCGCGGGCGGCGTCTCGCCCTCGCCGTCGGCCAGCACGAGCAGCAGCCCGAGCCCGAGCACCTCGACGTCCGCCTCCCCGTCACCCTCCGCCTCCACCTCGCCGTCCTCGTCCCCGTCCTCCTCGCCGACCGGCGGCACGGCCTGTGAGGTCACCTACGCGGTGTCCAGCCAGTGGGGCGGCGGCTTCGGCGCCAACGTCACCCTGGCGAACAAGGGCACTGCGGCGATCAACGGCTGGTCGGTGGTGTGGACCTTCCCGAGCGGGCAGACCGTCGGCTCGCTGTGGAACGGCAACGTCACCCAGAGCGGGTCCAAGGTGACCGTCACCAACCTGGGCTACAACGGCGCCATCGCGCCCGGCAGTTCGACCTCGTTCGGCTTCACCGGCAGCTGGACCACCGCGAACACCGCCCCGACCGCGTTCACCCTGAACGGCGCCTCCTGCGCCGTGAAGGCCGGCTAGCCCCCGCTCCTCCCCGGAACCGGACCGGACCGGCCGCGCACACTGCGGCCGGTCCGGTCCTTCGCGTCCGCGCGACGCCCCGCAGGTCGCGCCCCGGCTCAGCCGAGGCGCTCGCGCAGCCAGGCCAGCTTGGCCGCCAGGTGGACTTCGCCGCCGCCCTCGTGGCCGTTGAACTCGTAGACCTTCAGGGCCTTCTCGCCCCCGTACGCGTGGTAGGCGGCGAACGGTCCGGACGGCGGGCAGATCGGGTCCATCAGCGCGATCGAGAACAGCGCCGGGGCCTGCGCGCGGGCGGCCAGCAGGGCGGCGTCGAAGTAGGCGAGGGTGGCGAACGCCCGGGTGGTGCGGTCCCGGTGCAGCCTCAGGTACTCGGCGATCTCGGTGTACGGCGGCTCGGCGGCGGTGCGCACGCCGCGCGGGAAGTCGCACAGGAACGGGACGTCGGGCAGCACCGCGGCGGGTGGGGCGTCGGCGAGGGCGGCCACCGCGAGCGAGATGCCGCCGCCCTGGCTGATGCCGGTGACGGCGACCCGGTCCGGGTCGACCTGCGGCAGGGTGCGGGCGGCGGCCAGGAAGCGCACCGCGTCGGTGTAGACCCGTCGGTAGTAGTAGTCGTCGGGGTGGCCCAGGCCGCGGGTGACGAACCCGGGGACGGCGCCCGCGGGTTGGGGGGCCGGGTCGTCGGTGCGGCCGGGCGCGGCGGACCAGCCCTGGCCGCGGGTGTCCATGATCAGGTGGGCGTATCCGGCGCAGGCGTAGCTCAGGTTCTCGTGCGGCAGTCCCGCGCCGCGCCCGTAACCGAGGTACTCGACGACGCAGCCCAGCGGGCCGCTCGCGCCGGCGGGCAGCTGGAGGCGGCCGTGGACGGGGTGGCCGCCGAAGCCGGGGACGGTCAGCCGGTAGCTGTCCACCAGCGTCAGTCCGTTGTCGACGGGGACGAGTTCGGGGCGTTCGACCGGCCCGGCCGCGGCGAGGGTGCGCTGCCAGAACGCGTCCAGGTCGGCGGGTTCGGGGAGCTGCGGGCGGTAGGCCAGGCACTCGTCGAGGGTGAGGTCGGTCAGCGGCATGGGGGTCTCCGGGAGGACGGGCCGGGGGGAGCGCCCAGATCGTAGATCAGACATCAGATGTCTGTCATCCGACCCAGGGTCCTTCACGGACCGGCACCCCGTCAGCTCCGCGCGGCGACGGCCTCCGCGCGGGCGGCGGCGATCCGCCGGCGGACCGGGACGTAGTGCCGGCGCACCGCGTCGGTGAACCGCTGCGGATCGCCGATCCGCAGCGCCTCGACCATGCCGCGGTGGGCGTCCACGGTGTCGGCCTCGTCCTGCGCGGTGACGATGTTCAGGTGCGGGGCGACCACGGCGTGCACCTCCCAGCAGGCGGAGGAGAGTTGCGCGACCAGCTCGTTGGCCAGTGGTTGCAGCAGCAGCGCGTGGAAGCTCCGGTCGGCCGCCACGATGTCCTGGCCGCGGGCCAGGCGCTGCTCCATCTCGCCGACCAGTGAGCCGAGTTGCTCCAGGTGGACGGGGAGCAGGGCGTCGATGATCCGGACCGCCATGGCACGCTCGAACAGCTCGCGGACGTCGACCAGGTCGGAGAGCACCCGGAAGTCGTCGTCGGGGCTGAGCAGTCCACGGAAGCTCAGGCTCTCCACCAGGGCGGAGAGGCTGAGCCGGCCGACGAAGGTGCCGTGGCCGTGCCGGACCTGGACGATGTCGAGCGCGTCCAGCACCTTGACCGCCTCGCGGACGCTGGAGCGGCTTGCGCCGAAGATCTCGCAGAGCTCGTTCTCGCTGGGCAGCGGGTCACCGGGCTTGAGGCGGTGGTGCAGGATGTGCCCCTTGATCTGGTCGACCACCGCCGGCTTCGCCGGGCCGGGCCCGGAGTGGAATGCCCAGGTCGGCGGGTTGGCCCGGCCCCGTTGGCCGTTGCCGAATCGTGAACCTGCGGCGGTCGTCATCCCTTGACCCTCCCCTGTGGCGGCGGCTACGTTCACACCCTAACAGCTCAGACATCAGATGTCTGATGACAGATGAGCTGCTCTCCCCTCTGCTCGATCGCCCGGGATTCCGACCCGGCGCCCCCTCGCGGTCCTCCGGTCCGGACCCGAGCTGACACCCCCTCACTCCGCTCTCCCCCACAAGGAGTTCCCGTGCTGGAACGGACGTCCAAGGAAGTCGACCGCCGCGGCTTCCTGCACCTGGTCGGCGCCCTCACCACCGCCACCGCGATCGCCGGTTCGGTCGCCGCCTGCGGCGGCCCGTCGTCCACCGCGGCGGGCTCCACCTCCGGCGGCGGCGACGCCACGGGCGGCAACGGCACCATCGAGGCCGGCATCTCGTACGCCCTGTCCACCGGCTTCGACCCGATGACCTCCTCGGGCGCCACCCCGGTCGCCGCCAACCTGCACGTCTTCGAGGGCCTGGTCGACCTGGACCCGGCCACCCGCGAGCCGTACGCCGCGCTGGCCACCGCGATGCCGCAGCAGGTCGACGCCACCACCTGGCGGGCCCGGTTGCGCTCCGGCGCGACCTTCCACGACGGCTCCCCGGTCACCGCTGAGGACGTGGTGTTCTCCTTCACCCGCATCCTGGACCCGGCGAGCTCCTCGCTGATCGTGCAGTTCCTGCCGTTCCTGGACAAGGTCACGGCGGTGGACGCGAACACCGTCGAGTTCAAGCTGAAGTACGCGTTCCCGCTGTTCGCCACCCGCATCTCGGTGGTGAAGGTGGTGCCGAAGAAGATCGTCGAGGCGGACCAGAAGGCCTTCGACGCCAAGCCGACCGGGTCGGGCCCGTACAAGGTGATCGAGGCGACCCGGCAGGACAAGATCGCCTTCCAGCGGCACGACGCCTACAACGGCCCGCGCCCGGCGAAGGCCGCGGCCATGGTGTGGCGGCTGACCTCCGACCCGACCGCGCGGGTCTCCTCGCTGGTCTCCGGCCGGGTGCAGGCGATCGAGGACGTGCCGTACGTGGACGTCGCCGGGCTGAAGGGCAAGGCCGTCACCGAGTCGGTGGAGAGCTTCGGCAACCTGTTCCTGATGTTCAACTTCACCCGCAAGCCCTTCGACGACAAGCGGGTGCGCCAGGCGCTGCACTACGCGCTGGACGTCGAGAAGATCGTCGCCACCGCGATGTACGGCAACGGCATCGCCTCCACCAGCTACCTGCAGCCCAGCCACCCCGACTACCACAGGGCCGCCACCGTCTACGGGCACGACCCGGAGAAGGCCAAGGCGCTGCTGGCGGAGGCCGGCGCGAGCGGACTGTCCGTCACCCTGCTGACCACCAACACCGGTTGGGTGAACGACATCGCGCCGCTGATCAAGGAGAGCTGGGACGCGGTCGGGGTGAAGACCACCCTGGACATCGGCGACTCCTCCGGCCAGTACAAGAAGGTCGACGCGGGCGACTTCGGCGTGCTGGCGGCGCCGGGCGACCCCTCGGTGTTCGGCAACGACGTCGACCTGCTGCTGCGCTGGTTCTACGGCGCGGGCGTGTGGACCACCAAGCGCTTCCGCTGGGCCGGCTCCCCCGAGGACGCCCAGGTCCGCGGTCTGCTCGACCGGGCCGCGCAGACCGCGGACGCGGCGGCCCGCAGCGCGCTCTGGAACCAGGTGATCGACCTGATCGCCGAGCAGGCGGTGCTGTACCCGGTCGTGCACCGCAAGCTGCCCACCGCGTGGAACGACCGGAAGCTGGCCGGCTTCAAGCCGCTGCCGACCACCGGCCTGTCCTTCCTCGGCGTCTCGGCCGCGTGACCGGGCCCGGGCCGGCCCGCCGCACCGGGCCGGCCCGGCCCTCCCCTTCTTCCTAGGACTCCTCATGCTCGTATTCCTCCGGCTCGCGCTGCGCCGGCTCGCGATGCTGCCGGTCATGGTCCTCGGCGTGACCCTGCTGGTCTTCGTGGTGCTGCAGTTCTCGCCCGCCGACCCGGCGTACAACGCCCTCGGCGACGGCGCGTCCGAGCAGGCCCGGGCGGCGTTCGCCGCCGCCAACGGGCTCGACGACCCGCTGCCGGTGCGCTACCTCCGCTTCCTCGGCGACCTGCTGCACGGCGACCTCGGCGTCACCGTGCCGCCCAGCACCGCGGTCTCGGACCGGATCGCCACCGCGTTCCCGCTGACCCTGCAGCTCACCCTGCTCGGGCTGGCCGTCGCCGTCGTGCTGGCCCTGGTGCTCGGCATCACCGGCGCGCTGTACCGCGACCGCTGGCCCGACCAGCTGACCCGGGTGCTCTCCATCTCCGGCGTGGCGATCCCGTCCTTCTGGCTCGGCATCGTGCTGATCCAGGAGCTCGCCCTGAACCGCTCGGTCCTGCCGACCGGCGGCTACGTCAACCCGGCCGACTCGGTGGGCGGCTGGCTGCGGACGATGATCCTGCCCGCGGTCTCCCTGGCGATCCCGGTCGCCGCCGGGCTGGCCCGGCTGGTGCGCACCTCGATGGTCGCCGAACTCGACCGCGACTACGTGCGCACCGCCACCGGCAACGGCCTGCCGCGGGCCGTGGTGATCCGCGGCGTGCTGCGCAACGCGCTGGTGACGCCCCTGACGGTGCTCGGCCTCCGGGTCGGCTACCTGCTGTCCGGCGCCGTGGTGATCGAGACCATCTTCGACCTGCCCGGCATGGGCAAGCTGATCCTCGAAGGCGTCACCGGCGGCGACGTCGCCCTGGTGCAGGGCACCGTGCTGACCATCGCGGTGGTCTTCCTCGCCGTCAACGTCCTCGTCGACCTGCTCGTCCTGCTCGTCAACCCCCGTGTCAGGACGGTGTGATCATGCGTATCGGACTCCTGCGCTCGCTGGCCCGGCCGGGCATCGCGTTCCGCCGGCTCTCGCTCGCCTCCCGGATCGCCCTCGGCGTGCTGCTGGTGGTGATCCTCGCCGCGGCCCTCGGCCCGCTGTTCACCCAGGACCCGCTGGCCACCGGCATGCCGGTCCAACCGCCCGGCGGCGCCCACTGGTTCGGCACCGACCGGGCCGGGCGCGACGTGTTCGCCCGGGTGGTCGGCGGCGCCCGCTACTCGCTGGTGATCGGCCTCGGCGCGACCCTGGTCGCGCTGCTGCTGGGCAGCGTGCTGGGCGCGTTCGCCGCCACCTCCCGCAAGGCCGGCGACGAGGGCGTGATGCGCACCCTCGACGTGATCATGGCGTTCCCGCCGATCGCGCTGGCAGCCGTGCTGGTCACCATCTTCGGCACCAGCGTGCCGATCCTGGTGCTCACCATCGCCTTCGTGTACGTGCCGATGCTGACCCGGGTGGTGCGCGCCAACGTCCAGTCCCAGTACGGCGAGGACTACGTCGCCGCCGAGCAGGTGATCGGCGCCCGGCGCGGCTGGATCGTGCTGCGCCACGTGGCCGTCAACTGCGCCGCGCCCGTCGCGGTGTTCGCCACCGTGCTGGTCGCCGAGGCGATCATCTTCGAGGCCAGCCTGTCCTTCCTCGGTGCGGGCGTCCAGCAGCCGAACCCGAGTTGGGGCAACGTGCTGGCCTACGGCCAGCAGATCCTGCTGGCGGGCGGCTGGTGGGCGACGCTCTTCCCCGGCCTGGCGATCCTGGCCACCGTGCTGGCGCTGAACGTCCTCGCCGAGGGCCTCACCGACGCCGCCGCCTCCCCCGCCAGGGCCCCTGCGGCGGGCGGCGGCCCGGAGCCCGCGCCGACCGCCGCGGTCGAACCCGAGGACCGGCGGGTGTCCGCCGCGCTGGACGTGCTCGCCGAGCGGATCGCCGCCCGCCCGCGGCCGTTGACGCCGGTGCCCGCCGACGCGCCCGAACTGCTCGCGGTCCGCGACCTGGCGATCCGCTTCCCCGACCGGTACGGCGAGGTCGCCGTCGTCGCCGGCCTGGACTTCACCGTCCGGCAGGGCGAGACCCTCGGCCTGGTCGGCGAGTCGGGCTGCGGGAAGTCCATCACCTCGCTCGCCGTGATGGGCCTGCTCGCCCGCAACGCCGAGGTCTCCGGCCGGATCGAGTACCGCGGCCGGGACCTGCTCACCATGGACGCCAAGCAGCGCCGGGCCCTGGCCGGCCCCGAGATCGCCATGGTCTACCAGGACGCCCTCTCTTCGCTCAACCCGTCCGTGCTGGTCGGCCGGCAGCTGCGCCAACTCACCTCGCGCGGCGGCACCAGGACCCCCGCCGAACTGCTCGAACTGGTCGGCCTGTCCCCCGAACGCACCCTGCGCAGCTACCCGCACGAACTCTCCGGCGGCCAGCGCCAGCGCGTCCTGATCGCCATGGCGCTCTCCCGCGACCCGAAACTGCTGATCGCCGACGAGCCGACCACCGCGCTCGACGTCACCGTGCAGGCCCAGGTCGTCGAACTCCTGGTCCGGCTCCGCGAGGAGCTCGGCTTCGCCATGGTGCTGGTCTCCCACGACCTCGCCCTGGTCGGCGACCTGGCGCACCGGGTGGCCGTCATGTACGCCGGGCAGCTCGCCGAACTCGGCGACACCGAAGCCCTGTTGACCGACCCCGCGCACCACTACACGCGCGGTCTGCTGGGCTCGGTGGTCTCGCTGGAGGCCGGCGCCGAACGCCTGCACCAGATCCGCGGCGTGGTGCCCGCCCCGCAGCGCTTCAACCCCGGTTGCCGGTTCGCCTCGCGCTGCGCCGCCGCCACCGAACTCTGCCGCACCACCCCGCCGGAGGCCGTCGACCGCACCCCCGGCCACGCCTTCGCCTGCCACCACCCGGCGGCCGCCCGACTCGAACGGAGCCTGCGATGACAAGTCCCGTACTCCGCCTGGACGGTGTGCACGTCCGGCACCGGTCCCGCAGCGGCGGCCTGTTCCGGCGGGACGCCTTGCACGCCCTCACCGACGCCGCCCTGCAGGTCGGCAAGGGCGAGATCCTCGGCCTGGTCGGCGAGTCCGGCTGCGGAAAGTCGACCCTGGCCCGGGTCCTGACGGGCCTTCAGAAGCCCACCGAGGGAACCGTCTCGTTCCGCGGCGAGGACCTGTGGGCGCTGCCCGCCGCCCGCCGCCGACGCGAATTCGGCTCCAGCGTCGGCATGGTGTTCCAGGACGCCTCCACCGCGCTCAACCCGCGGCTGCCGATCGGCCGGATCCTGCGCGACCCGCTGGACGTCCACCGGCGCGGCACCTCCGCCGAACGCGAAGCCCGGGTCGAGGAGTTGCTGGACCTGGTCGGCCTGCCCGGGCACGTGGTCCGCAACCTGCCCGGCCAGCTCTCCGGCGGCCAGCGCCAACGCGTCGCCATCGCCCGGGCGTTGGCCCTGGAGCCGGACATCGTGGTCGCCGACGAGCCGACCAGCGCCCTGGACGTCTCGGTCCGCGCGCAGGTCCTCAACCTGCTGGTCGACCTGCGCGAACGCCTGGGCCTCGGCATGGTGTTCATCTCGCACGACATCCAGACGGTGCGCTACCTGGCCGACCGCCTGGCCGTGCTCTACCTCGGCCGGGTGGTCGAGCAGGGCCGCGCCGACCGGGTCGCCGCCGCCCCCGCCCACCCGTATACCCGGGCCCTGCTCTCCGCCACCCCCAGCCTGCTGGAGGACACCGAGCGGATCGTCCTGCACGGCCCCGTCCCCTCGGCCACCCACCCGCCCAGCGGCTGCCCCTTCCGCACCCGCTGCTGGAAGGCCGACGACGCCTGCGCCACCGCGTTCCCCGCCGCCGACGGACCGGCCTCCGGCGAGCAGCGCTGGCACTGCGTCCACCCCGAAACCCCCTTCGTTCCAGGAGCACCGCATGACCGCCCATCAGCCCGCCTTCGCCGGCCTCGTCCCGCCCGTCGTCACCCCGCTCACCGCCGACGGCGAGATCGACGCCCCTTCGCTGGAGCGGCTCGTCCGGTTCCTGCTGGAGGGCGGCGTCGACGGCCTGTTCGCGCTCGGCAGCTCCAGCGAGACCGCGTACCTCACCGAGGCGCAGCGCACCCGCGCCCTGGAGATCGTCATCGGCGCGAACGCCGGTCAGGTTCCGGTGATCGCCGGCTGCATCGAAACCACCACCAACCGGGTCGTCGAACGGGCGCTGATCTCCCGCACGGCGGGCGCGGACGCGGTGGTCGCCACCGCCCCGTTCTACACCCGCACCCACCCCGTGGAGATCGAGCGGCACTTCCGGATGGTCGCCGCCGCCGCCGAACTCCCGCTGTTCGCCTACGACATCCCGGTCTGCGTGCACAACAAGCTGGACACCGGCCTGCTGCTGCGGCTCGCCGCGGACGGCGTGCTGGCCGGTGTCAAGGACTCCTCCGGCGACGACGTCGCCTTCCGCTACCTCTGCCTCGGCGCCCGCGAACTCCCGGACTTCGCCGTGCTGACCGGCCACGAGGTGGTGGTCGACGGCGCGCTGCTCGGCGGCGCGGACGGTGTCGTGCCCGGCCTCGGCAACGTCGACCCGCACGGCTACCGCCGTCTCCTCGACCACGCGGCGGCGGGCGACTGGGCCGCTGCCGCGGCCGAACAGGACCGCCTGGCCCGGCTGTTCGAGATCGTCACGGTCGCCCGGGACACCTCGGGCACCGCCGCCGGACTCGGCGCCTTCAAGACCGCCCTGATGCTGCGCGGCGTCATCACCACCAATGCGATGAGCGCCCCCATGGCCGTGTACGACGCCGCGCAGACCGCCGCCGTCGCCGCCGTCCTCGACCGGGCCGGCCTGCGTTGACCCCGGCCCGCCAGGACCAGGCTCCTGGCGCCGCAACCGCCACCGGCGCCACCACCGGCGGCGCCGTCGTCGCCGGGGTCGACATCGGGGGGACGAAGATCTCCGCCGCCCTGGTCGGCCCGGACGGGGTGCCCGGCCCCGCGGTGACGGTGCCCACGCCCGCCGCGGACGGCCCGGCCGCGGTGCTGGCCGCCGTTGCCGCAGCGGTGCGGGCGCTGGGCGGGGAGCCGGTCGCGGTCGGGATCGGCAGCGCCGGGGTGATCGATCCCGCTGCGGGCACCGTGCGCTCGGCGACCGACGCGATGCCGGGCTGGGCGGGGACCGAACTGCGCTCCGGCGTCGAGCAGTTGCTCGGTCTCCCGGTCGCCGTGGACAACGACGTCCACGCGCACGCACTCGGCGAGGCCTGGACGGGCGCCGCCCGCGGCGCCCACTGCGTGCTGCTGGTCGCCGTCGGCACCGGCGTCGGCGGGTCGCTGCTCATCGACGGCCGGGTGCACCACGGCGCGCGACAGGTCGCCGGGCACCTCGGCCACATCGCCGTCCCCGAGGCGGACGGCCTGCCCTGCACCTGCGGCGGCGCCGGCCACGTCGAGGCGGTCGCCGCCGGCCCCGCCCTGCTCGCCGCCCACCACCGCGCGGGCGGCCACCCCGCCGCCGACCTGCGCGCCGTCGCCGAACGGGCCGCGGACGGCGAACCGCTCGCCGCCGAGACCCTGGCCACCGGCGCCCGCGCGCTCGGCCGGGCGATCGGCGGGCTCGCCAACGTCCTCGACCCCGACCTTGTCCTGATCGGCGGCGGCGTCAGCCACTGCGGCCCGGCCTGGTGGGAGCCGCTGCGCACCGCCTTCGCCGCCGAACTTCTCCCGCCGATCGCCGAACTCCCGCTCACCCCTTGCCGGTTGGGCACCTCCGCCGCCGTCGTCGGCGCGGCCCGGCTGGCCTGGCGACGCCTCAGCTGACGACCCGCCGGCGTCGCCGCGCCGCCGGCCCGCCGCGAGGTGCCGCCGGTGCGCCCCGGGCCGAGGCCCCGTCATCGAGGCGGGGTGCGCCCGGGGCCCGCGACCCCGTGCGCGCCCGCATCCGAAACCCCCACGCCTGTTCTGGAGGCCCCGTCATGACACTCCGCCGGCTCCCACCCGTCCTCGACCGGCTCCGCGGGCGGCTGATCGTCTCCTGCCAGGCCTATCCCGGCGAACCGCTGCGCGATCCCGACGCGATGCGGCGGATGGCGCTCGCCGTGCTGGCGGGTGGCGCGGCCGGGCTGCGGGCGCAGGGCCTGGCGGACCTGCGGGCGATCCGGGCGGCCACCGACGTCCCGCTGATCGGGCTCTGGAAGGACGGTGCGTCGGGAGTGGTGATCACGCCGACCGCCGAGCACGTCCGGCAGGTCGCGGCGACGGGGGCGGAGGTCGTCGCCCTGGACGCGACCTCCCGGCCGCGCCCGGACGGCCGGGCCCTGGCGGAGTCCTTCGCGGCGGCGCACGAGGCGGGCGCGCTGGTGATGGCGGACGTCGCGACCTTCGACGAGGGTCTGCGGGCAGCCGATTCGGGCGCGGACCTGGTCGGGACGACGCTCTCCGGCTACACCGGGGACTCCCCCCGCCTGCCGGGGCCGGACCTCGACCTGGTCGCCCGGCTGTCCGCCCGCCTCGACGTCCCGGTGATCGCCGAGGGCCGCATCCACACCCCCGCCCAGGCCCGGGCCGCCCTGGAGGCCGGCGCCTTCGCGGTCGTGGTGGGCACCGCGATCACCCACCCGACCACGCTCTCCCGCTGGTTCGCCACCGCCCTCGACACCCCGGCCTGAGGGCCGCCTAGCCACCGTCTCGGCGTCCTCGTCCAGCTCCGGTCCGGCGGGTCTCGCCGGGTCTCGGAGGTGCTACCGGCCGACGGCCCGACGGGCGTCGCCGGTCCGGGAATCGGGTCACCCGACGGCACCTCGGGCCGCGGCTCCCACCGCGCCGGTCGAGTCCGTCCCCTCCGGCGCGCGCAGGGCGGGCGCCGGCCGGAAGCCCCTGATGAGCAGGTTCAGCGCGAGGGTGAGCTCCCAGGCGAACACCGGGAGGGCCGTGAGCGCGCCGATCGTGGACAACTGTGCATAGAGGCCGAAGAGTTCGGCGACGGCGGTGGCGAGCAGCAACGGCCCGCCGACCAGGCCGAGGACGGCGACGTAGCGGGGCACCAGGCGGGAGCGGAACATCAGCGCGGCGAGCACGGTGGTGTTGGCGCCGCAGACGAAGTTGGGGCCGAGCAGGAAGGTCCAGTCGTGGACGGCGAGCAGGCCGCGGGCGGTGGTGAGCAGCGCGGCCGGGTCGGACCCGGCGGGCGGCTGCCGACGGAGCGTCAGCACGGCGAGCAGCGCGACGATGCCGATGGCGATGACCGCGGCTTCCAGGGTGCGCAGTGCGACGTAGCCGACGGCGGAGGCCTCGCCGTGGCGGCGGACCGCGGGGTACAGGGCGCAGGCGGTGCCCACGATGCCGATGAGCAGCAGGATTTCGGCGAGCGCCCCGAGCAGGACGCGCCGGTCGGCTCCGGCGCCGAGGACGTAGCCGGTGTCGTGCAGCACCGGCCCGTACAGGGCGACCGCGCCGATCGCGGTGACGTGGGTGAGCAGGTAGCACAGGCCCGCAGCGGTCGCGAGCTTTCTGGACGGCGCGGAAGGTGTCACCGGAACTCCTCGGACGGGGAAGGGCCGCACACGGCCCAGGTGTACGGCGTACACCTCCGGCTCGAAAGGTAGGGTGTACCGCGCACACCTGTCAACGCCCGCCGATCCGCCGAAGGGTGCTCCGCCGATGACCCGAGCCCCGGACTCCGCACGCCGGTCGCCGCTCAACCGGGAGCGGGTGCTGCTGGCCGCGGTCGCTCTCGCCGACCGGATCGGGATCGAGGCGCTGAGCATGCGCGGGCTGGCCCAGGAACTGGGCGTGGTGCCAATGGCGCTGTACAAGCACGTCGCCAACAAGGACGAGCTGCTGGACGGCATGGTCGAGGTGATCGTCGGCGAGATCGTCCGGCCCGAGGCCGACGGCGACTGGCGGGCGGGAGTGCGCGGGCGGATCCTGTCGGCGCGCGCCGCGCTGCTGCGGCACCCGTGGGCGGCCCGGGCGATCGAGAGCCGGAGCAGGCCGACCCCGGCGGTGCTCGGCTACCTGGACTCGGTGATCGGCGCCTTCCGGACCGGCGGCGTCTCCGCCGACCTGACGCACCATGCGATGCACGCCCTGGGCAGCCGGGTGTGGGGCTTCACCCAGGAGCTGTTCCCCGCGCCGCCGGGCGACGCCGGACTCGACCCCGAGCCGATGGCAGCCCAACTCCAGCAGTTGGCCGCGCACTTCCCGCATCTGGTGGAGATCGTCGCGGCCCGCTCGCACGACCCGGGCTCGACGGTCGGCGGCGGCTGCGACGACCAGTTCGAGTTCGAGTTCGCGCTGGACGTCCTGCTCGACGGCTTCGAGCGCCTGCACCGCCGGGGCTGGACCTCCACCCACTGACTCCCGCACGGGAGCCAGGACATCAGATGTCCTACGTCATACCCCTTGACCGCCCATGCCGGTTCTCCCTAGGGTCACTGGCGAGACATCAGATGTCCTTGCTCTGGTCTCTCGCTCCCCCACCCGTCCGCCGACCGGCCACCCCCAACGGGCCCGCAGCGCGCCCCGCGCCGGCCGGCGACCGCGGAACTCCCCTCGGACGATTGCGAGCACTCTCGTGGCCCTGTCCCCTCCGCACGCCCGCACCCTCCTCGTGGCCGCCGCGCTCGCCGCGGCGACCCTCCCGCTGACCGGCGGCGCCGCCGGCGCGACCACCCCCGTCGGCCAGTCCGCCGCGGTCGGCCAG
Organism: Streptomyces sp. TLI_171; assembly: GCF_003610255.1. Lineage (GTDB taxonomy): Bacteria > Actinomycetota > Actinomycetes > Streptomycetales > Streptomycetaceae > Kitasatospora. The sequence continues at coordinate 1,076,032 of NZ_RAPS01000001.1, forward strand.
GACTGCGCGTCCGGCGGCCGGATCCAGGAGACGGTGGTGAACAACACCGCCGCGCCGACCACGTTCACCCTGTCCTGGCCCGGCAACGGCACCTGGACGGCGAGCGTGGCGGCCTTCGACTCCGCGCACTTCTACTTCACCAAGCCGTCCGGCACGGCCTACTCCTTCCGCACCACCACGCCGGAGGGCTTTGACCGCACCGTCAGCGGGACCCTCGACTGCTCGAACGCGCTGGACGCCAACGTCAGCCTGGAGTGCCCGCGCAACGCCGACGGCTCGCTGCCCGCCAGCCACCGCCTGCGGGTGACGCTCGACAACCGGACGGTCACCGCGCAGACCTTCACCGTCGCCTGGCCGGGCCGCCCCTACTCGCCGTGGACGGTCACCGTCCCGGCGATGTCGGGCGACTCCTCGCTGTACTGGACCGTCCCGAACGGCACCCCGTACACCTTCAACCTGTCGTCCACCACCAGCAGTTGGAGCGAGAGCGAGTCCGGCACGGCGAGCTGCGGACTGGCGGCGGGCACCCCGGGAATGAACGCGCAGACGGTGCTGACCACCAGCAGCCCGATCGGCGGCGTCAACACCCTGGCGGCAGACGGCGTCTCGTACACCACCACGACCACCACCGCCAAGTCGGTGCGGATCCCGGCGCTGGCCGAGACCGCCTCCGGCACGGTGATCGCCACCGCCGACGCCCGGATCGACGGCGGCGCGGACCTGGGCGGCGGGACCAACAACATCCAGGTGGCGATGGTCCGTTCGACCGACGGCGGGGTGACCTTCTCGGCGCCGCGGATCATCGCGCACCCGCCCACCACCAAGGAGGGCTACGGCGACTCCAGCCTGCTGGTGGACCGCACCACCGGCCGGGTGTTCTGCTTCTTCACCTACTCGCCGAAGGTCGGCGTCGGCTACTACGGCTCCACCGCGGGCGACACCTCCGCGTCCGCCGCCACCAACACCCACATCAGCTACGTGTACTCGGACGACGACGGCGCCACCTGGAGCTCCGTCGTCGACCTCAACCCGTCGGTTCGGGACGCGAGTTGGGCGGGCATGTTCGCCTCGTCCGGGCACGGCGTGCAGCTCGCCTCGGGCCGCCTGGTGCAGCCGATGGTGTACCACGACGCGGCGGGCGACCACGCGGCGAACCTCTACTCGGACGACCACGGCGCGAGTTGGCACTCCGGCGGCTCGGCGGCGACCGGTGTGAACGAGTCCAAGGCGATCCAGCGCGGCACCGGCAAGGTGGTCCAGAACATGCGCTCCAACGCGGGCGGCAACCGCTGGTACGCCACCGCCGCGGGTGCCGGCGACGTCGCCGGAGCCTTCGGCGCCGCGTGGAACTCCGGTCTGCTGGACCCGGGTTGCAACGGCGACGAGGTGTCCTACCTGAAGCCCACCGACGTCGACGCCGCCGGGCGCCCGCTGCTGAGCAGCACCGCGGTGCTGTCCAACGCGGCCACCTCCAACAACGCCACCCGGCAGGACCTCACCGTCCGGATCAGCCAGGACGACGGCGCGAGCTGGCCGCACCGGGCGCTGCTGAAGGCCGGCCCGAGCGGCTACTCGAGCGCGGCGGTGCTGAACGACGGCACGGTGGCCGACCTGTACGAGATCGGCAGCACCGGCGGCATCGTCTACACGGCCTTCACCACCGCCTGGGTGAGCGGTTCCTGACGGCCCGTCAGCCCGAAGCCCGGTCCGCCGCCGCCTTGGCGTTGCGCTCGCGCGCGGCGGCGATCCGGCGGCGGGCCGGCCGGTAGTGGGCCTCCACGGCCCGGTCGAAGGCGGCCGGGTCGCTGCTGCGGACGGCGGCCACGATGGCGCGGTGCGCGTTGACGGTGTCGATCTCGTCCTGCTTGGTGATCACGTGCAGGTGCGGGGCGACGATGCCGTAGACGTCCCAACAGGCCGAGGAGAACTGGCTGATCAGCTCGTTCTTCAGCGGTTCGACCAGCAGGGCGTGGAAGCGGCGGTCGATCGCGATGACCTCCTGGCCGGCGGCCAGTCCGGCCTCCATCTCGTCGACCAGCCCGTCCAGGGCGGTGATGTGGTCGGCGTGCAGGGTGTCCAGGATGCGCTGCGCCATGCCGCGCTCCAGCACCTCGCGGACGTCGACCAGTTCCTCCAGCACCTTGAAGTCGTCGTCGGGGCTGAGCAGTCCGCGGAAGGTCAGGCCCTCGACCAGGGCGGACATGCTGAGCCGGCCCACGTAGGTGCCGTGGCCGTGCCGGACCTCGACGATGTCCAGGGCGTCCAGGGTCTTCACGGCTTCCCGGACGCTGGAGCGGCTGGTGCCCAGCGCCTCGCACAGCTCGGCCTCGCTGGGCAGCAGGTCGCCGGGGCTCAGCTTGTTGTCGATGATGTACCGCTTGATCCGCTCGGCGACCTCGTGGCGGCGCAGCGGCCGTGCCGCTGCCCCGGTCCTGCTGCGGCTGGTGTCGGCCACGGGTGCTGGCCCCCTTCGGTCTTCGGCGTTCCGCCGCGTGGCGTCGGGCCACGGGGGGCTGTCAGCGTATCAGCCACCACCTGGACATCCGATGTCCGACCAGTCAGCGGGACGGGCGGGCCAGGTCCGGTCGGCGGTGCAGTCGGCCGGGGACGTCGAGGCCGATCAGCAGGATGACGAGCAGGCTGAACGCGAAGGTGAGCACCGCGAGGGACTGGCCCAGCGGGCGGCCCTCGGCGAGCCGGGCGCCGAGCAGCGGGGCGACGGCGCCGCCGAGCGCGCCGACGTTGTAGACGAAACCGAGGCCGGAGGCGCGGCGCTCGACCGGCAGGTGGCCGCCGAGGTAGCGGGGCAGCAGGCCGGAGATGCCGAAGCTGGTGGCCTGCAGCAGGAACAGCAGGACGCCGAGCAGCAGCAGGTTGTCCTGGACGGCGAACACCGGGAAGACGAAGGCGAGCGAGGCGACGAGGGTCCACGCGTAGGCGCGGGTCGGGCCGAAGCGGTCGCCGGTGAATCCGGCCAGCACGCAGCCGGCGGCGGTCCCGAACCCGGCCCAGAACAGCACGTCGCGCACTTCCTGGGCGCTGTAGTGCAGTTCGGTCTTCAGGTAGGTGGGCAGCAGCGCCTGGATCGGCCAGGTGTAGAGGAACCCGGCGAACACGGTGCCGGTGAGCGCCAGGTACAGCGCCCGGTGGCGCGGGCCGCCGAGCCGGACGGCGAGGGTGCCGAGGGCGGTGGCGGCGAGCAGCGCGAGCGGCCAGCCGGCAGCCCCGGCCTGTCCGGTGAACAGGGCGAGCAGCGCGCCGAGCGCGGCGGCGGCGAGGGCCAGGTGCGTGGCGGCGCGGCGCGGCGAGGTGCGCCCGTCGGGGCCGGTGAACAGCGGGCGGAACGGGTTGGGGCGGGTGGCGGTCTCGGCGACGGCCTCCTCCCAGTCCTCGGTCTCGGGCAGTGCGCGGCGCATCCACAGCGCGAACAGGGCGGGCAGCACGCCGAGGTAGAACATCCAGCGCCAGCCGAGCGCGGGCACCAGCTGGCTGTAGACCTGCGCGGCGAGGACGGTGCCGATCGAGTAGCCGGAGATCAGGAAGCCGCTGGCCCGGCCGCGCATCCGCTCGGGCCAGCTCTCCATCACGTAGGTGGCGCTGGCGCTGTACTCGCCGGCCATGCCGAGTCCGACCACCAGCCGGGCGGTGAACAGCGCCGGGTAGTTCCAGGCGAGTCCGCAGGCGAGGGTGCCGAAGGAGAACAGCAGGATGCTGGCGGCCATCGCGGTGCGCCGCCCGTACCGGTCGCCGAGCGCGCCGAGCAGCATGCCGCCGAGCCAGCGGCTGACGAACGCGGCGGACACCAGCGAGGCGGCCTGCACGGTGTCGAGGCCGAGGTCGGCCTTGATCTCGGTCAGGACCAGGGTGATCAGGACGAAGTCGAAGCCGTCCAGGACGTAGCCCGCCCAGGCGGCGGCGAAGGCCCGCCGGCCGCGCGGCCCGACCTGCCGGTACCAGCGGTCCGGGCAGGGTGCGGGGGTGGGCGGCGGGCGGTTCATCGCGGCAGGATATCCGGACGGCCGGGTTCCGCAAGGGCCTCGGCCCGCCTGCGGGCGCGGGTGCTGCACAACCTGGCTTTCCCGCTGGTGTTCCTGCTGCTGGCGGTACCCTCGGTCGGGTATTCCGCCTGACCTGGCCCGCACCCGGAGGACCGATGCCCGACCGATCCGCCTCCTTCGACCGCGTCGCACCCGTCGTCCCGGTGCTCGACCTGGACGCCGCCCTCGCCCGGTACCGTCGGCTCGGCTTCACCGCCGGTCCGTACGAGGGCGGCGACCGCTACGGCTTCGTCTCCCGCGACGCCGTCGAGCTGCACCTCACCGAGTGGGACGAGCACGACCCGGCCCGCACCGGCGCCGTGGTGTACCTGTACGTGTCCGACGCGGACGCGGTCCACGCCGAGTGGTCGGCCGCAGCCCCGCCGGGCCGCCTGACCGCCCCCGCCGACACCCCGTACGGCCTCCGCGAGTTCGCCTACGTCGACCCGGACGGAACCCTCCACCGCGTCGGCTCACCACTGCCGCACTGACGCACCGCCAGGCCGCCGGGCCGTCAGTCGGCGGGCTTCCAGCCGAGCAGGGGGGCGAGGCGGGTGGCGAGGTCGGTGAGGATCTGCACGTAGTCCTCAGGTGCGAAGGTGAACGGGAGGGCGACGGCGATCTCGTCGGCCTCGCGGAAGGCGGCGTGCGCGTACAGCCGTTCGGCGAGCTGTTCGCTGGGGCCGACCAGGTCGGGGGCGAACAGCAGGCGGGCCGGGCCCTGCGGGGTGCGGGTCCGGGGCAGCCGCGATTCGGCGTACGCGTGGTACTTGGCGGCCTGCTCGGGGGTGGCGCTGTCGGTGGGGACGATCACCAGGCCGTGCGAGACCCGGGCCCGGTCGCCCGCGGGGTGGGCGGCGCGGAAGGCCCGGATCAGGTCGAGCTGGTTGGCCTCGAAGTCCTCGCTGCGCTCGGCCCGGACCACGCTGCTGGTGAGCAGGTTGAGGCCCTGCTCGCCGGCCCAGACCACCGAGCGGAGGCTGCCGCCGCCGTACCAGAGCCGGTCGACCAGGCCGGGCACGTGCGGCTGGACCCGCTCGGAGTACGACTCGATGCCCTCGGTGCCGCGGAAGCCGCTGGCGGCCTCGCCGCGCAGCAGTCCGATCAGCCGTTCCACCCGCTGGTAGGTGAAGTCCTCGCGGTCGGCGGTGTCGGGGTACAGCGCCTGCTTGACGTCGTCGAAGTGCAGCGGAACGCCGACGCTGACCCCGGGGTTGAGCCGCCCGCCGGAGAGCACGTCGACGGTGGCCAGGTCCTCGGCGTACCGCAGCGGGTTCTCCCAGCCGAGCGGGGTGACGGCCGTGCCGAGGGCGATCCGCCGGGTGCGCTGGCTCGCGGCGGCGAGCACCGTCAGCGGTGAGGAGATCCCGTACTGCAGGTGCCGGTGGCGCAGCCAGGCGCTGTCGAAGCCGAGCTGCTCGCCGAGTTCGATCAGTCGCAGCGTCGCCTCGTGCCCGGCGGCCGGGTCGTGCTCGTCGAACAGCCCGATGGTCAGGAATCCCAGCGCGCTGAGCGGCCGTTCGGGGGTGGGCACCGCGGACCTCCTGGCAGACCGGCGGCCCGCGTGGCCGCCCGTCCCGCCACGCTCACACACCACCGCCCGGGCGATCAACCACCCGGGCGGATTGTGACGTGGCGTCATCCTCCCGCAACACCGCGGCCGGGCCCGTCAGCCGCGGTAGGTCTCCAGCAGGCGCAGCCAGACCTCGCTGACGGTGGGGAAGGCGGGGACGGCGTGCCAGAGCCGGTCGAGCGGGACTTCGCCGGCCACCGCGACGGTGGCGGCGTGCAGGAGTTCGGCGACGCCGGGGCCGGCGAAGGTGACACCGACCAGGACTTCGCGGTCCAGGTCGACGACGGCGCGGGCCTGCCCCCGGTAGTCGTCGGCGAACAGCGAGGCCCCGGAGACGTGGCCGAGCTGGTAGTCGACGGCGCGGACCCGCAGGCCGGCGTCCTGGGCCTGGCGGAGGGTCAGGCCGACGGCGGCGACCTCGGGATCGGTGAAGACCACCTGCGGGACGGCGGCGTGGTCGGCGGTGGCGACGGAGCGGCCCCAGCGTTCGACGTCCAGCGGGCGGCCGGCGGCGCGGTCGGCGATCACCCGGCCGAAGATCCGGCCCTGGTACTTGCCCTGGTGGGTGAGCAGCGCGCGGTGGTTGACGTCGCCGGCGGCGTACAGCCAGCCGCCGGGGACGCCGGTGGCGAGGCCAGTGTCGTCGGTGTCGATCCAGCGGCCGGGGGCGAGTCCGACGGTGTCGAGGCCGAGGTCGGCGGTGTTGGGGGTGCGGCCGGTCGCGAACAGGACCTCGTCGGCGGGCAGTCGGGTGCCGTCGGACAGGTCGAGGGTGAGGCCGCCGTCGCGGTGCAGGGCGGTGACGGACACCCCGAGGCGGAGGTCGACGCCGGCGGCGCGCAGCCCGTCGGAGACCAGTCGGCCGGCGAACTCCTCGGTGCGGTCCAGCAGCCGCTCACCGCGCACCAGCAGGGTCACCTCGCTGCCCAACGCCCGCCAGGCGGTGGCCATCTCGACCGCGACGACGCCGCCGCCGACCACCGCGAACCGCCCCGGCACGTGTTTGGCGGAGGTGGCCTCGCGGCTGGTCCACACCCCGGCGTCGGCGAGGCCGGGCAGGTCGGGGAGCGCGGCGCGGGTGCCGGTGCAGACGGCGACGGCGTGCCGGGCGAGCAGGGTGCGCCGTCCGCCGTCGGGGGTGTCGACCACCACCCGGCGCTCGCCGTCCAGGCGTCCGTGCCCGCGGACCAGGTCGATCCCCACCGACTCCAGCCAGGACAGCTGGCCGTCGTCGTGCCAGTGCGAGGTGAACTCGTCCCGCCGGGCCAGCACGGCGGCGGCGTCCAGTGCTCCGGTGACCGCCTCGCGGGCGCCGGCCACCCGGCGGGCGTCGGCGAGCGCGGCGGCGGGGCGCAGCAGCGCCTTGCTGGGCATGCACGCCCAGTACGAGCATTCGCCGCCGACCAGTTCGCTCTCCACGATCACCGTGGTCAGGCCGCCGGCCCGGGCCCGGTCGGCGAGGTTCTCGCCGGTCGGCCCGCCGCCGACGACCACCACGTCCCAGCTCTGCTCGGCACTCATCCCCGCCCGCCTCCGCTCCACCGCCGGCCGCCCGGTGACGGCCGATCAGCCCATCCTGCCGCACCGGCTCGCGCTCGGGCCGCCGGGCGCACGCGGCGGCGGCCGCGGACTGTCCGCCCGCGGCCGCCGCCCGGCAGGGCCGTCAGCCCTGCTGTTCCGCGATCTTCGCGCGCACCTCGGCCATGTCCACCTCGCGGACCTTTCCGACCAGTTCCTCCAGCGCCACCTCGGGCAGCGCGCCGGGCTGGGCGTACAGCGCCACTCCGTCGCGGACCGCGATCAGCGTCGGGATCGAGGTGATCTGGAACTCCGCGGCGAGCTGCTGCTGCGCCTCGGTGTCGACCTTGCCGAAGGTGATGTCGGGGTGCCGCTCCGAGACCCGCTCGAAGATCGGGCCGAACATCCGGCACGGGCCGCACCACTCCGCCCAGAAGTCGATCAGGGTGATGCCCTCCCCGCCGACCTCGTCCTGGAAGTTCTCTGCGGTCAGTTCCACAGTCGCCACGGTCTGCTCCTCACATCCTCGCCGATACCCCTGCGGGTATCGTCAACCGATCCCCGCCGCGCGTTGTTCCCGCCGCCGGATCAGCTCTGCTTGATCGCCGAGATGTCGAACTCCAGCACGACCTTGTCGCCGACCAGCACGCCGCCGCCCTCCAGCGCCGCGTTCCAGGTGACGCCGTAGTCCTTGCGGCTGATGGTGACCGAGCCCTCCAGGCCGACCCGCAGGTTGCCGTACGGGTCGACGGCGTTGCCGGTGTACTCGAAGTCGATGCTGACCGGCTTGGTGGTGTCCTTGATGGTGAGGTCGCCGGTGACCCGGTACACGGTGTCGGACAGCGGCTCGACCGCGGTGCTGCGGAACAGGATCTCGGGGAAGTTCGGCGCGTCCAGGAAGTCGTTGTTGCGCAGGTGCTGGTCGCGCTGCTCGACGCCGGTGTCGATGCTCTCGGTCCTGATCACCACCTGGACGGTGGAGCGGGCCGGGTCGGCGCCGTCCAGGTGCGCGGTGCCCTCGAACTTCTCGAAGGAGCCGCGCACCTTGGTCACCATGGCGTGGCGGGCGACGAAGCCGATCCGGGTGTGGGTCGGGTCGAGGACGTAGTCCCCGGTGAGCTCGGGCAGGCTGAGGGACATGGCTGCGCTCTCCTCGTGGTGTGTGATGGACGCGTGGCCACGCTAGGGGTTCTGCCCGCCGTCGCGCAGTTGACGCGCCGTCAGCCGAACCGGCCGTTGACGTAGTCGGCGGTGCGCGGGTCGACCGGGTCGGTGAACAGCCGCTCGGTGGGCCCGGCTTCGACGATCCGGCCGGGAGTGTCGTGCGAGGCGAGGAAGAACGCGCAGGACTGCGAGACGCGTTGGGCCTGCTGCATGTTGTGGGTGACGATGACGATGGTGAGCCGGTGCCGCAGTTCGGCGATGGTCTCCTCGATGCGGCGGGTGGAGGTGGGGTCGAGCGCCGAGCAGGGCTCGTCCATCAGCAGGATCTCCGGGGAGACCGCCAGCGAGCGGGCGATGCACAGGCGCTGCTGCTGGCCGCCGGAGAGCGCGCCGCCGGGCGTGCCGAGGCGGCTGCTGACCTCGTTCCACAGGCCGGCCTGCCGGAGGCTCGACTCCACCAGGTGGTCGCGCTCCTCGCGGGTGGCCCTGAGGCCGGCCAGCTTCAGCCCGGACACCACGTTGTCGTACAGCGACATGGCGGGGAACGGGTTGGGCCGCTGGAAGACCATGCCGATCCGGCGGCGGACCTCGGCGGGGCGGCGGCCGGACGCGTACACGTCCTCGCCGTCGAGCAGCACCTCGCCGGCCAGCGCGGCGCCGCGCACCATCTCGTGCATCCGGTTGAGGATCCGCAGGTAGGTGGACTTGCCGCAGCCGGACGGCCCGATCAGCGCGGTGATCTCGCCGGCCCGCATGCCGAGCGAGACGCGCTCCAGCACCTTGCGCTGGCCGAACCAGGCGGTGACGTCGCGGGTCTCCAGGCCGGACAGCGCGCCGCCGGACGGGGCGTCGGTGCGCACCGGCGGCAGCGGAACGGTCGGCGGGTCGGCCGTGTCGGAACCGAACTTCTGGACGGGGATCGGAGGTTGAGCGGTCTCGGTCATCGGTGGGCGGTCCTTTCCGGCCTTTCCGGCGGGCGTGCGGTGGAGCGGGCTCGGTGCGTCGGCACGGCGGGTCAGTAGACGTTGGGCAGCAGGGCGGCGGCGTTCTCGTACACCGACCAGAGCAGCGCCGCGGCCACCGGGGCGAAGCACAGGTAGGCGGCCGAGCGCCGCCAGCGGCGGGCCGTCAGCACGGCTCCGACCACGGCGATCAGCAGGGCCAGCGACCAGAGTTGGAGCGCCGGCAGGGCGTTCTTGTCGGCGGCCAGCGCCTTGTCGGTGGCGCCGGCGGCGGGCCGGCGGGCGCCGACCGGCTGCGGGTCGCCGTCCAGCCGGGCGCCGACCAGCACGGTGCTGGTCGGGATCCAGTCGGAGTCGCCGGTGACCAGCACCAGCCGGTTGGGCGCGCTGTCCTGGATCGGGTGCGCGCCGTCGCCGTACGCGTTGACGGTGTAGTGGAAGCTGCCCTGGCCGGTGGTGACGTCGATGCCGTCGCCGACCTTGAGCCCGGTCAGGCCCGCGAACGGCGCGCCGAACGCGGTGGAGCGGCCGAACAGCACGGCCACACCGGGCTGTCCCGGGAAGACGGTGTCGCGCCGGTGGCCCGGGCCGCGCATCAGGTCACGGCCGCTGGTGCCCTCCACCACCACGGCCCGGTGCAGGCCGAGCGCCGGGATGTCGAGGACGGCCATCGGCGCGCCGTCGCCCGTCGGCCCGGTCGGCGCGTCGGCCCGGCCCAGCTGGTCGCGCAGCGTGGCGTAGGCGGTGGACTGGTGGCGGGCCTCCTGCAGACCGGACAGCGCCAGCAGGTAGCCGGCGAAGCCCAGCAGCAGCACGGCGGCCAGGGTCACCGACCAGGCCGCGGCCAGCAGCGGTCGCCGCCCCGGCCGGGCCGCCGCCGCGCCGCTGTCGGGCTCCGTCTCCTTCTGCTCCGGCCCGGGGGTCGACGGCCGCTCGACGGCGGGGGCGGTCATCTCTGCTCCTCGGGTGCGGGGCCTGCGGTCGGAATGGTCGCGCGGATCACCGGGCGCCTCCGGCGGTGTCGCGGCGGCGCCACCAGGCGACCAGCAGCGGCGGGACGGTGACCACGCCGAGCAGTTCGATCGCGGTGAGGGTGGACAGCAGCCAGTCCTGCGGGCGGCCGCCGAGCGCGACGACGGTGCCGGGCGCGTTGCCGCCGCCGGCCGAGCCGCCGCCGACGGAGCCGGCGTCGACCGACTCACCGGTCTGCGGGTCGATCACCTGCCCGCCGCCGTCAACCGTCCCGGCGGCCGCCGTCCCGCCCGAACCACCGCCGCCAGTACCGCCGTTGCCGCCTCCGGTGCTGCTGCCGGCGGAGCCGCCGGCAGCAGCACCGCCGGTGCCCGAGCCGGTCCGCACGGCCTGGCCGTTCTGCACCGTGCAGTCCAGCGGGCTGCCCTTGCGGTCGCACGGGCTGGGCTGCGGCGCGCTCTTGAGCACGGTCAGCTCACCGGCCGGGTTGAACGTCGGGTTGGGGCAGTTGGAGAGCGAGTTCGGGTCGACCGGGCTGGCGTTGCCCGGGATGTGCTGGGTCTGCAGCAGCCCGCCGCGGACCAGGTTGCGCGGGATCGGCGAGTAGCCGAGGTCGTCCGCCTCGCCCTGCCCGGCGCACAGCACGTAGGCGAGGTAGCGGCTGAGCGCACTGCCCTTCGCGTCGTTGAAGCGCGGCGGCACCGGCAGCGCGGCGTTGGCCCGCGGCACGATCAGGTAGCTGTACGAGGAGATGGGGTAGGAGCGCGGGTCGTTGTTGGCGTAGACCCCGTCGAGGTTCTGCTGCAGGTAGTTCGGGTCGTCGGGCGAGGTGCTGTCGTCGACGCCGCGGATCTTCGCCGCGGTCAGCGCCACCGCCACGTTGGACGCGGTCGGCAGGCTGTAGTACCCGGCCGGGTTGAGCACCTTGACGACGGGCCAGTTGGCGCGCTTGGCGAACGCGTACTCGTCGTAGCCGATCGCGCCGATGCCGGTCGGCGACTGGATGTAGCCCGCGACCACGTCGGAGCCGTTCTGCGCGGTCATCCGGCCCGACTGCGGGAAGAACTCGGTGTAGTCCCCGCAGGTGACGCCGTTGACCTGGGTGCAGTACGCGTCCCACTCGCTCTTGTGGGTGTGTTCCATCCAGCGGGTGAACTGGGCGGTGGCGCCGGAGCCGTCGGAGCGGATCACCGGGGTGATCGGGATCTTCGGCAGGGCGCGCCCGTAGTCGGCGGTGATCTTCGGGTCGTCCCAGGAGGTGATCTTGTTGGTGAAGATGCCGACCACGGTGTCGGTGGACAGCCGCAGGTCGGTGATCTTCTTGCCGCCGAGTTCCAGGTGGTACATCAGCGCGGTGCCGCCGGCCGTGATCGGCACGTACGAGTAGCCGTACACCGGGCGCTCGTGCCCGCCCTGGCCGGTGCCCGCCTGGCCCGCGCCGACACCCGTGTCGTCCACCGTCCGGAACGGCACGTCGGAGGCGGTGAAGTCGTCCTGGCCGGCGTTCCACTGGACGCGACCGGCCGCCGATCCCACCGGGTTGAAGTCGATCTCGATGCCCATCGGGCCGACGTCGCGTCGCCACTGGTCGATCGCCGGGCCGGCCCAGCTGGAGCCGTCCGCGTTCAGCGAGGTGGAGGCGTGCGCGGGGGCCGCGGTGAGCAGCACGGTGGGCAGGGCCAGCGCGGCGGCGAGCACCGCCGACGCGAGGTGACGGAGTCGCACGGAACGCATCTTCCTTCTCTGACGGCTCATCAGTTCTCCACTGTCGGAGCGGTCCTGGGCACGGTGACGGGGGTGCGGGGCGACCGCAGCGGGCGGCGGGTGGGCCGGTCCACCGGGGTGCGGTGGCGGCCGAGGACGCGGGCGGTGACGAACAGCACCAGCACCACGGCCATCAGGGTCAGGCCGCCGGCGAACGCCCGGGCGACCATCTCGGGGTAGGGCTGCTTGACGTAGTTCCAGATGTACAGCGGCAGGCTGGCCTGGTTGCCGTGCAGCGGGTCGAGGTTCATCCGGGTGGTGAAGCCCGCGGTCAGCAGCACCGGTGAGGTCTCGCCGACGCCGCGCGCCATGCCGAGCACCACGGCGGTGGTCAGGCCGGGCCGGGCGGTGGGCAGCACCACGTGCCACACGGTGCGCCACTGGCCGGCGCCGAGCGCGTAGGAGGCTTCCTTGAGGGTGCCGGGGACGAGCCGGACCACCACCTCGGCGGCGCGGGTGACGATCGGCGTCATCATCACGGTCAGCGCCAGCGAGGCGGCCAAGCCGCTCTTCTCCGCGCCGAAGGTGAGGATCACCACGCCGAGGACGAACAGGCCGGCCACGATCGAGGGCAGCGCGGTCATCGCCTCCACCAGCACCCGGACGGGCTTGACGATCCGGGCGCCGCGCCGGGTGGCGCCGGCCTCGACCAGGAACACGGCGGTGAGGATGCCGAGCGGCACCGAGAACAGCGTGGCCAGGCCCAGCTGTTCGAGCGAGCCGACCACGGCGTGCACGCAGCCGCCGGAGGTGATCGGCGACAGCGGAGCGGTGGTGCGCATGGTCTCGGTGAAGAAGTTCCAGTGCCGGGCGGCGTCGAAGCCGCGCACCGCCACGTAGCCGATCTGGTCGACGATGACGGCGGTCACCAGCAGCCCGGAACTCCACGCCAGTGCGGTGGCCAGGCGCTCACGGACCGTCAGGGCGTCCCACTGGAGCCGGCCGGCGACGGTGTACAGGGTCAGGAACAGCAGGTACCAGCAGAGCAGGAACCCGAACGCGCCGCTGAACGGCAGGACCCGCTCGTAGAGCACCCAGTCCAGGCCGAGCGAGCCGGCGCCCGCGCCCAGCATGGTGAGGATCTCCTCGCGGGTGGTGCCGCCGAGCCTGATCCGCTTCTGCTCGGGGAGTTCGGCGGGGCCGGGCGGTGCGACGGCGGCCGAGGGAGTGGTGGTGGACATCGGTGGCCTCCGGTCAGTCCGAGGTCGAGGCGCCGGACCGGGACCGGCTGATGACGAACCCGGCGGCCACGTTGACCAGCAGGGTGAGGGTGAACAGCACCAGGCCGGCGGCCATCAGCGCGGACAGCGACAGGCTGTCGGACTCGCTGAAGCGCAGCGCGATCAGCGCGGAGATCGAGCCGCCGCCGTTCTCCAGCACGTGCCAGGACACCCGGAACACCGGCGAGATGATCAGCGCGACGGCGATGGTCTCGCCCATCGCCCGGCCGAAGCCGAGCATCACGGCGCCGATCATGCCGCCGCGGCCGAACGGCAGGACCACGGTGCGCACCATGCCCCAGCGGGTGGAGCCGAGCGCGTACGCGCCCTCGCGCTCACCGGCCGGCGCCTGCGAGAACACCTCGCGGCTGAGCGAGGTGATGATCGGGATGATCATCAGGGAGACCACGGTGCCGGCGATGAACGTCGAGGAGGTGTACGAGGTCGGGGTGTCGCCGATCCGCACGTCGAGGAACGGCAGCGCCCCGCCGAGGTGGTTGGCCAGCCAGCGCGCCGGGCCGACGATCTGCGGCTGCAGGAAGAACAGGCCCCACAGCCCGTACACGATGCTGGGGATCGCCGCCATCAGGTCGACCAGCGAGATCAGCGCGGGCCGCAGCCGGACCGGCGCGTACTCCGAGATGAACAGCGCGGCGGTCAGCGCCACGGGCACCGCGATGCACAGCGCGATGACGGCGATCATGATGCCGTTGGGCAGCACCGCGGCGATGCCGAACGCGTGCGCCGCGGTCCGCCAGTTCTGCTCGGTGAGGAAGGACCAGCCGACGGCGCGCAGCGCCTCGGTGCCGCGCAGCAGCAGGAAGAAGGCGATCAGGCCCATCATCACGAACACCGACAGTCCGGCGGCGCGCAGGACGCCGCGGAAGACCTTGTCGGTGGGCGAGGCGGGTGCGTCGATCGGGCGGGGCCGGTCGAGGTCGGGCGTCGGCGGTGGGACCCGGGTGTCCGTCGGCTGGACGGCGGCTGTCATGGTGTCAACTCTCCGCGCGGTGGGGGTTCCGGTGGTCGGACGGTGGACGTCGGACGGGCGCTCGGGGCGCCCGTCCGGCGGGGCGGGTCAGCGGTCGCGGCGAAGCAGCCGCGACCAGAACCGCCCGGTGCCGCGGCGGAGGTTCGCCCCGGCGGCGGTGCCGCCGAGGAACAGCGCCGCGGGGCCGCCGACCAGCAGGACGGCGCCGGTGGCGAGGATCACGGGCAGCAGCAGCCGGGCCATTCCGGCCCGGTCCGCCGCGGCCTGGCCGACGGCGGCCGCACCGAGCGTGGGCGAGGCGCTGCCGCTCGGCCTGGCTCCGGAGGCGGCCTGACCGCCCGCGGCGCCGGAGCCGGCGCCGGTGCTGCCGGAGCCGCCGTCGAGGAGGCCGCCGGTGGTGCCGGAGCCACCGCCGCCCGGGTTGCCGCCGGCGCCGCCCCCGGTGCTGCTCCCGCCGCCGGTGCCGCCGCTCCCGCCGCTCCCGCCGCCGTCGGCACCCGGGTCGGCGGACTGGCCCGGCGTGGCGCCGTCCTGGGCGGCGACGTGGCCGGCGGCGGCCGTCGCCCGGGCGATCTGGGTCTTGGTCAGACCGGCGTAGCCGACCGCGAGTTGGCCGGGCTTGCGGCCGTAGACCTGGCCCTTCGCCGGGTCGGTGACGGTCGCCACGAACCGGCTCACCGCCTCGGCCTTGGCCCGGTCCAGCCCCTCGGTGGGCAGCATCGCGTACTGCACCATGGTGAGCGGGTACGCGGCGGCGTCCTTCGCGTAGGCCGAGTCGCCGTCGTCGTACGGCAGGTGCTGGGTGCCGGTGGCCTCGTCGTACGGCATGTCCCGCACGGCCGCCTGCATGGAGGTGATCGTGGGAGTGGTGAACCCGCCGGCGGGGTTGGGCAGTTCGGCCTCGGGCAGGCTCATCGCCTGCGCGTCGCCGGAGTCCATGATCGCGAACATCGCCCGCTGACCGCTGACCATGGTGAGGCACTTGTCGTGCTGGCCGCTGGAGCCGACGACCGGGTTCAGGCAGGACAGCCGGTACTCCAGGGTCATCCGCAGCACCTGGCCGAGGCCGGCGAGCACGGGGTTCCACTCGTACTGCTTGTGGTTGTTCGTGCCGGAGAAGTCCCGTGCCTGGAAGACGTCGACGGGGTAGCCGGAGAAGGCGGACGGCAGGTACTTCGTGTTGAGGTGCGTGCCCCACGGATCGGGGGCGCCCTGCAGGAACTGCGCGGCGTCCGGGTCCGCCACGATCCACTCGGTCAGCCGGTGCACCAGGTCGGTGGTCCCGCCGACCACCACGGGGACGGTGTTCGCGGAGTTGTTGCAGGACGGCCAGGCCACGCCGGTCGCGATGTCGGCGTTGAGCCGGCGGAACTCCTGGTCGTCGAACAGGCAGATCGGGTTGCCCTTGACGCTCTCGGTGTCGTCCGCCGTCCAGTGCAGGTAGGTCTGGGTCAGCATCTTCGCCAGCAGGCGCTGGTTGAGCCGCACCCGGCGGATCTGCCGGTGGCTCGCCCCGTCGTCGAGGACGAAGACCACCGAGATCGCACTGTTGGCCAGCGGCGCGTACACGTAGGGGCGGGTCGGCGGGTTGCCGTCCGCGATCGAGGTGAGCGCGATGTCCGCCCCCGCCCTGCGCAGGAAGGACCCGCGCGCCTGCGGTTCGCCGTTGCCGACGGAGTACTGCACGGTCAGCGGCTCGGACCCCCGGCAGATGCCCGCGCGCCACTGCTGCACGGCCCGGTCGGCCATCTCCAGCCCGACGGCCGAGAACGCGGCGCCGCCGGCCGGACAGGCGTCGGGGGTCGGCGCGAAGTCGAGCGGAACGGTGATGTGGCGCGCCCACGCGCAGGCCTCGCCGCTCCAGGCCACCGGGCCGTCACCGAGCATGTTGCGGTAGAGGGTGGCGTCGGTGGCGGTGTCGAAGAAGGTGTCCGCGTCCGGGGAGTGGTCGTCGCAGTCGATGTGCGAGTCCGGGTACGAGTAGGCGCCGATCGGGTCGCCGCCGTAGTTCGGCTCCACCACGAGCGAGCACTTGTGGGTGGGGTCGCAGCCGAGCGTCTGGCTCTGCTGGGCGGTCCACAGCTCGATGTCCGCCTCGCCGCTGCCGTCCGGCCGGGTGGCCGCGATCGCCATGTTCGACGGGAACTCGGGCGTCGTGATGCCACCGGCCGGTGCGGGCTGCAGGAAGCCCTTCGCCGGATCCGCGCCGTAGAGGCTGGACCCGTAGCAGTCGGTGACGGACGGGTTCTCGCCGCGGCACTGGTAGATCCGCACCGCGTAGTGGGCGTTGGTGTCGATCTGACCGGCGCCGTTGTGCGGGTTGATCACGATGTCCACCGGGGCGCCGAACACGTCGACGGTCGGGGTGAACCCGGTCCAACTGACGTGGACCACCTGGTTGCTGAGATCCGTGGTCTGGGAGACCGTGATGGTCCCGTTCGGCCCCTCGGTCCAGTCGGCGGGGTTCCACCGCGCCGGGCCCGGCACGGTCGTGCCCGACGCCGCCTGCGCGGGCTGGACACCGGGGCCGCCGAGCGGCAGGAACACCACCGCGGCGGCCACCGCCCAGGCCAGCACGGCCGCCAGGTAGGCCTTCAACGGACGTGATCCGGCTCTCGGCCCTGACGGGCGGATTCTCATCGGCGCAGCACCTCCGGCGACGGCGCACCGGGCAGGCACGCACAGGTATCAGGGAGCGGAGCGGGCCGTTCGGCGGCTCCGACGATATTCGGCCAGTCGCGTCTGGCCGCTCGCTGGCCGTCAGGTGTACGAGACCCCAATTGGTGCTCGAATCAAGGGAACTGGCGGGCCGTCAGCTGTGTGATCGCGCCCTGGACGGCTGCCGGGGGGACGGTGGGACGCGTACCGCCCGACCGGGGATCCGGTCGGGCGGTACGGGTGCGGCTGCTCGTGCGGCGGCGCCGGGCGCCGGGTCCTCAGGAGGCGGGGGTGAAGGTCACCGCGAAGGAGCCGACGCTCTGGCCCGCCGTGAAGAAGGAGGTGTGCAGCTTGCTGTCCAGGTACTGGGCGCCCGCGGCGTCCAGGACCAGCGAGTCGGCGGTCAGGTTCTGGGTGGCGCCGCTGTTGGTGACGCTGTTGCTGCCGGCCGGGTCGAACAGCGCGACGGTGGTGGAGGTGCCGTCGGCGACGCCGGTCACCGCCCAGGTGTCGATGGCGAAGGACAGCTCGTGGAAGGAGACCGCGCTGCCGGTCTTCGCGTCGACGAACAGCAGGCCGCCGCCGAGCTGGATGTTCCCGTAGAAGTCGCGCAGGCTGCCGGTGCCGTCCGTCACCGGGAAGCTCGCCGACAGGCCGGTGGTCGCGTCGTAGCCCGCGGTCGCGGTGGGCAGCGGCACGGCCACGATGCCGGCCTGGGCGGCCTGCTGGAAGAAGGCGTTGCTCTCGTGGATCACCGCGCTGCCGGTCGCCGGGGCGGCGGAGGCGGCGGTCGCGGAGGCGGCGGTGGCGATGAGCGCGAGGCCGGCGGCCGCAGCGGCGATCCGGACGGGAAGACGGGACATCGTGGCTCCTTCGGAGGGGTGCGTGGTACCCGGTGCTGGTCGAACCCTGCGCCGGTCGAACCCGGTGCAGGTGGCGCTACGGGCCGCCGCCCGTCCCGGCGGGTGCGCGGGACGGGCGGCGGTCGGTGCGGGACGGACCCGGAGGGTGCGTCAGATGTGGGTGGTGGAACCGCAGGCCGCGGCCGGCAGGGTCAGGTAGCCGTAGCTGGAGGTGTCGGCCTTGCCGGCGGTGGAGCAGATCCAGCCCGAGGTGCCGAAGATGGCGCGCAGCGCGGTGCCCTGGGTGGTGGTGGCGGTCCACTCGGTGTCGCGGACCACGTTGTAGAGGACCCGGCCGTAGGTGCCGGCGGCGAAGGTGGCGCTCAGGGTGCCGGTGCCGGTCAGCGGGGCCACGCCGTTGATGCTGCGGAGGGTCAGGTCGCCCTTGTTGTCGGTGGCGGTGGTGTGGCCGTTGGCCTGGCCCACCCAGTGGCCGACGGAGTACGGGAAGATGACGTTGACGTCGTTCAGCGCGGCGTCGGTGCCCTCGTTCTCCTCCGGGCCGGTGACGACGCAGCCGCCGAGGACCGGGTTGCCGATCGCCTTCAGGAAGAAGGCACGGGTGCCGGACTGGGCCTGCGGCAGGTAGGGCTTGATGGTGCCGGCGGTGCCGCCGAACGCGGACCAGTCGGTGGCGCCGACCTTGCAGGAGTAGATGTCGAACAGGTTCTGGGTGGTCAGGTTGGCCGGGGCGTGGCCGCCGGTGGCCTTGGCGGACCAGGTCACCGCGTCCTTGGCGAAGGCCACGAACAGGTCGGAGGTCAGGTCACCGGTCTGCGGCGCCCGGGAGGAGCGCGCGAAGTCCAGGGTGGCGGAGGTGTTGGCGTTCAGCGCGGAGATGCCGGCGCCGGAGCCGTTCGGGCGGGTGATGCTGCTGCCGCCGGTCTTCGGGGTGATCGGGCTCGTGCCGGTCGCGTCCCAGCTGTACAGGTGCGGCAGGGTGGAGCCCGCGCCCAGGGAGGCGTTGTAGTCGGCGGAGAACTGGTTCAGCAGAGCCTGCGTGGTGTCCGAGCCGGCACCGACGATGTCCTGCGCCGCCGGGAGGGTCGGCAGGGTCGACGGGTCCGCCATCGCCGGAGCGGCGACAGTCGAGAGGGCGGCGGTCATCGCGACGGCCGCGAACGCCTTGGCAGCGGTGTGACGCATGGTCCTGTTCCTCCATAAAGGAAAGTGCCTAGCTGGACCGGACCTGGCGGGGCCCGGTGCCGGAGAGCTCCGCGGCTTCCCGGCGATGCGATCCTCGCCGCCGCCCGCCCGCCCCCGGAAGCGCCTCCCCGCGCCCCCGGCGCACCACCGCCGCTCCGCCTGCGCGCCCGAATCCGCTGGTGGGACCCCCGGTGGAGGGTGCGTCGGCGCACGCTCCGGGCATGGACACGTTCTTCTCCAGGTGGGATCACGGGGTCATCCCGGCCACCTGTGCTTCACTCCCCCGGCACCGTTTCGCGACGGACGTGCACGAATCCTTTGCGGGAGCGTGTCCGCCGCCTCGCACACCGCCCGAACCCCGAACCCGCGCGGGAACGCCGCGGCCGCCGCCCCGGAACTCCCGGGACGGCGGCCGCTGCGCTCCGAACTCACCAGGGCTGCTTGGTCGCCGCCCCGCCGCCGAGCCGCCTGGAGCGCTGGACGTGCTCCACACCGTGCTGGAACCCGGCCACGCTCTGCCGGCACTGGTCGCGGCGCAGGTAGCCGCGCGCACTGCGGGCGACCGCCTCGCCGCCGCCCGCGCCGACCCGGGTGGTGCGGGCGGGCAGGTGGGCGGTCCACACCCACAGACGGTCCTCGCGCTGGCTGAGAACGAACCGCAGCGCGGCCCGCTCCGCGAGCAACTCCGCTATGCCGGACGCCAGTTCACGGTCCGATCGGTAGGTGCGGACGGACGCGGCCAGCCGTCGGCCGTTGGCGGCCACCAGCGACCAGCCGGCCCGCCCGTCCGGCCCGCGGACGGGCACCAGCCGGGGTCCTCTGCCGCCCTCCGCGGCGCTCACCGCCCGGTCCCGGGCGCGCCCTCGGCCCCGGCGGCGGCCACCGCGGCGGCCTCGGACAACCGGGCCAGCAGCGCCATGAACCGCCGGAACGCGTTCTGGCAGGTCGCGTACCGCTCGTACGCCCTGCTCGACCTGACCAGGGGATTGCCCCGCGACCCGGGCACCACCCAGGTCCAGCCCAGGCCGTCGCGGACATGGGTGATCCGCGCCACCAGCGCCGGACCCAGTTCGACCAGCTCGGCGAACGCCCGTTCGGCATCCGCGGACGACTCGTGGACGGCGGAGGACACCGCCACCACTCGCCCGTTCATCGCCTTCAGGTGCCACTGGAACCGACCGTTCGGCGCCCGCTCCGTGAACAGGCCCTCGCCGCGCACCGCCGCTTACCCCCCCGGGTCTTCGAAACCGGACGCACATCGTCACGCGCCGAACGCTATGTGTGCACAGAGGAAGTCCGGAAGTGGAATCCCCTCCGAGCCGACTCTGTTTGCCCTGAAGTTCTCCCTTGTTAATGCACGCTGCTCCGGCCGGCCCGGAGGGGTGGAATGTTTCGCCCGATCGACGAATGTTGCGGCCGCAGCGCCCCGGCCGCGGGCGCCGTTCGTGTACCGTCCCGCCCGGACGGCTCGGGGCGCTACTATCCGTCCCATGACCGCCGCAGAACTCGAACCCGACCCCGCGCCGACCCTGTTGGAGATCGCCCGCGCGGCGGGCGTCTCGGCGCCGACAGTTTCGAAGGTCCTGAACGGGCGGGCCGACGTCGCGCCCGCCACCCGGGCCAAGGTCGAGGAGATCCTGCGCCGCACCGGCTACCAGCGCCGACGCACCTCCACGCCGCCTCGCGACTGCTCGACCTGGTCTTCCACCAGCTCGACAGCGCCTGGGCCGTGGAGGTGATCCGCGGCGTGGAGAACGTCGCCCGGGAAGAGGGCCTGAGCATCGTGCTCTCCGAGTCCGCCGGCCGGCTCACCCCCGGCCAGACCTGGGTGGACGGCGTGCTGGCCCGCCGCCCGGCCGGCGTGGTCCTGGTGCTCTCCGACCTGGACGCCGCCCAGCGCGACCAGCTGACCAGCCGCGACATCCCGTTCGTGGTGCTCGACCCGGCCGGCGACCCGGCCGACGGGGTGCCCGCGGTCGGCACCGCCAACTGGCAGGGCGGCCTCGCCGCCACCCGCCACCTGCTCGACCTCGGGCACCGGCGGATCGGCATGATCTCCGGCCCGTCCGGCATGATGTGCAGCCGCGCCCGGGTGGACGGCTACCGCACCGCCCTGGAGACCGCCCGGCTGCCCGTGGACCCGCGGCTGGTGCACGAGGGCGACTTCCACCACGAGGCCGGCTACGCGGCCGCCCGCGCCCTGCTGAGCGCGGACGACCGGCCGACCGCGATCTTCGCCGGCAACGACCTGCAGGCGCTCGGCGTGTACGAGGCGGCCCGCGAACTCGGCCTGCGGGTGCCCGAGGACCTCTCGGTGGTCGGCTTCGACGACCTGCCGCTGGCCCGCTGGGTCGGCCCGCCGCTCACCACCGTCAGGCAGCCGCTGGTCGAGATGGCCGAGACCGCGGCCCGGCTGGCCGTCGAGCTCGGCCGCGGCGAGCACCCCGCCGCCACCCGGGTCGACCTGGCCACCAGCCTGGTCGTGCGAGCCAGCACCGCGCCGCCGCCCGCCACGGCCTGACCGGCCCGCCCGCACCCCCGTCGCGCCCGCACCCCGCCGCCGTCCGGCGCTCCCGGACCGTGTCGGGGCGGTTGACGACCCCGACGGGCTCCCCTACCGTCGTCCGGGGCGCACCGGAACATTCGGTCGTGATGCGAAAATTTCGCTTCCGTCGCGCGCCCGGGGAGGGAGTGCCATGGCCGACCGCACCGGAGGCGCCGTGCCGGACCGGCTGGCCCTGACCTTCGACGACGGCCCGCACCCCGACTCCACCCCCGCGCTGCTCGCCGCCCTCGCCGCGGCCGGCCACCGCGCCACCTTCTTCCTCTGCGGCGCCCAGGCCGAGCGGCACCCCGAGCTGGTCCGCGCACTCGACCGGGCCGGCATGCCGCTGGGCAACCACAGCTGGTCCCACCCGCACCTGACGGCGCTGCCCCCGGCCGAAGCCCGGGACGAGATCCACCGCACCAACCGGATCCTCACCGAGCTCACCGGCCGGCCGCCGACCCTGTTCCGGCCGCCCTACGGCGACACCTCCCCCGCGGTCCGGGGGTTCGCCGCCGAGGCCGGGCTGACCGAGGTGCTGTGGGACGTCGACACCCGCGACTGGGACGGCGCGCCGCCCGCCGCGATCGCCGCCGCGACGGCCGCCGCCCGCCCCGGCGACACGGTCCTGCTGCACGACCACGGGAACCGGAACACGGTCACCGCGCTGCCCGCCGTCCTCGCCGCGCTCACCGCGCGCGGCCTGCGCTGCGCGCCCGTGGCGGGCTGACCCGCTGCCCGCTCCCCCGCACTCCGGTGGCCGGGCACACCCGCCCGGAACCACGCCCGGCCACCGGCGTCCCTCCCCCGCCGGGTCCGAACCCGCCGTCGTCGCGCTCAGGCGCCTTCGGTGAGCCAGAGGGTGGCCGGGTCGGTGTGCAGCCGGCGGACGGTGACCAGGGCGGCGCCGAGGACCGGGCCGCGCCGGGCCAGCGGCGAGGCGCGCAGGGCGTCGTCCGGCCACGGGCGGACCCGGATCAGCTCGGCCAGTTCGGCGCGCATGGCGGGCAGCAGCCAGTGCGCGAGATCGGCGTACGCCCCGCCGAGGACCAGCGTGGCGGGGTCGATCAGGTTGACCGCGGCGGCGAGGGCGGTGCCCAGCGCGGTGCCGGCGTGGTGCAGGGCGCGCGTGGTGGTGGGGTGCCCCGCCTCCGCGCGGCGGGCCAACTCGCCGATGGCGTCGATGTCCTGACCGGACGCCGGCCCGTCGAGCTCCTCGGCCAGGCCGGAGGCGTGCAGCACCGCGGCGAGGCCGGCGTACGGTTCGAGGCAGCCGCGCGCGCCGCAGGAGCAGAGCCGGCCGTCGGGGCGGACGGTCAGGTGGCCGAGCTCGCCGGCGAAGCCCTGCACGCCGCGGAAGAGGCGGCCGTCGAGGACCAGCGCGCCACCGATGCCCTCGCCGGCCGAGACGTGGACGAAGGTCCCTTTGCCGACGCCCTGCCAGAGTTCGGCGAGGGCGCCGAGGTTGGCCTCGTTCTCGACGGCGGGCGCGACGCCGGGCCCCGGCCACCCGCTGTGCACGTCGACCTGGTGCCAGCCGAGGTTGGGGGCGTGTTCGACGTGCCGGCCGGGGTCGTCGAGCGGCACGCTGCCGGGCACGGCCAGCACCCGGCCGACCACCCGCAGGCCCAGCACGACGGCCTGCTGTTCGGCCTCGGTGGCGAGCGCGGCCAGTTCGGCGAGCGTCTGCTCGGCGGGGCGGCTGCTGTTGGGGGCGGGGCGGTGGAGTTCGACCCGGACCTCGCCGCGCAGGTCGAGGACGCAGGCGCTGAGGTGTCCGACGCCGATCTCCAGGCCGAGTCCGGCCGGTCCGCTGTCGTTGAGGACCAGGGCCCGGCCGGGCCTGCCGACCCGGCCGCTGCGTTCCAGTTCGCCCTCCAACAGCAGGCCGCCGCCGATGAGTTCGTCGACCAGGCTGGAGACGGCGGTGCGGGTGAGGCCGGTACGACCGGCCACGTCGGCGCGCGACAGCGGGTGCGCGGCGGCGACGGTGTGCATCACCAGGGCGAGGTTCTGCCGCCGCATGTCCTGCTGGGAGGCGGGGCCGCGCCGGGGCCCGAGTTCGCTGTCCGGCGGCTGCTGCCCGTCCTCTGCCACGGTGTCCTCGTCCTCCACTCCGGGGTCGCCTGTCGGCGGTCGTTCGTCACTGGTTCGTTCGTCGGTGGTGCCGGACCCCGGCCCGGCGCGGCGGCCCGGGGTCCGGTGCGTTCCTGCTACCGGTTGCCGGCGCCTTGCAGGGCGGCCGCCTGCGAAATGGTAGTCGCGATCCGTTCGAGTGCTGCGTCGTCCCGTTCGAGCGCGGGGAGGACCGGCCCGTCGGCGGTGCCCCAGCGGCGGGCGACGGCGTCGGCGCTCTCGCCGGTGAGCAGCGCGGCGGCCTGCGCGGCCGCGCCGAGGGCGACCAGTTCGCGGGCGGCGGGCAGTTGGACGGGACGGCCGGAGAGCCGGCGGACGGTGTCCTGCCAGGCCCGGCCCTGGGCGCCGCCGCCGATCAGCAGGATCGGCTGCGCGGGGTCGGCGGGGTCGCCGTCCACGGCGAGGACGTCGTCGAGGGCGGCGAGCAGCGAGTACGCGGCGCCGTCGTAGGCGGCCTGCAGGAGCTGG
This sequence comes from Streptomyces sp. TLI_171, assembly GCF_003610255.1. Classification (GTDB taxonomy): domain Bacteria; phylum Actinomycetota; class Actinomycetes; order Streptomycetales; family Streptomycetaceae; genus Kitasatospora. The sequence continues at coordinate 1,100,088 of NZ_RAPS01000001.1, forward strand.
CCGGCGGTGGTGTCGTGGCGCAGTCCGTGCAGCAGTCCGCTGGCCTGCGGGAGGGCGGGGGTGCGTTCGCCGTCGAGGTAGGGCAGCAGGACGGCGCTGCCGCCGGGCTCGACGGCCTGGCGGTCGCGGCCGAGCAGGGCGGCGACCTTGTCGACGGCCAGGGTGCAGTTGAGCGTGCAGGCGAGCGGCAGCCAGCCGCCGAGGGCGTCGGCGAAGCCCGCCACGGTGCCGGTCGGGTCGGCGGGGCGGTTGCGGGAGACGGTGTAGACGGTGCCGGAGGTGCCGAGGCTCAGCACCGGGACGCCGGGGGTGAGGCCCAGGCCGAGCGCGGCGGCCATGTTGTCGCCGGTGCCGGTGCCGACCGGGGTGCCGGGGCGCAGCGGCCCGCCGGGAAGGGCGTGGCCGGCGGCGGCGCCGGCGGGGGCGGTGGCGGGGAGCAGGGCGGGGTCGAGGCCGATCGCCTTGAGCACGGCGGGGTGCGGGCCGTCGGGGGTCCACCAGCCGGTGCCGGAGGCGTCGCCGCGGTCGGTGACGGCGGCGCCGGTGAGGCGTTCGGTGAGGTAGTCGTGCGGGAGGCGGACGGCGGCGGTGCGTTCGGCGCTGGCGGGTTCGTTGGCGCGCAGCCAGGCCCACTTGGCGGCGGTGAAGGACGCGCCGGGGACGCTGCCGAGTTCGGCGGCCCACCAGTCGGCGCCGAACTCCCGCACCAGGTCGGCGGCCTGGGGTGCGCTGCGGACGTCGTTCCAGAGCAGGGCGGGCCGGACGGGGTCGCCGGCGGCGTCCAGGGTGACGAGTCCGTGCTGCTGGCCGCCGATCGACAGGGCCTGCGCGCGGTCGGCCCAGCCGGTGGCGGCGACGGCCTCGTTCAGGGCCTGCCACCACTGGGCGGGGTCGCTCTCCTGCCCGTGGCGGGAGTCGACCCGGTGGACGGCGCGCCCCTCACCGAGGATCCGGCCGGTCTCGGCGTCGACGGCGAGTGCCTTGGTGGACTGGGTCGAGCTGTCGACACCGATCACCACCTGCGGTTGTGCCATGGGTCGTGCTCCTGTCTCGGGTCGTCCGGCCGGGGCCGTCCGGGGGTGCGGTGCGGGTGTTTCCACGTGGGGGCTTCCCTCGCGGGCTCCGTCATATTAATTTGTAGTTCGGCCTGACGAATAGCCCCCCGGCCGAATCCTTCGGCCGAACCCCGGTCGATCACAGCGTTTGGAGTACGCAATGAGCCAGCTCACCCCCACCCCCGCCGACAAGTTCACCTTCGGCCTGTGGACGGTCGGCTGGCAGGGCCGCGACCCGTTCGGCGACGCCACCCGCCCCGCCCTGGACCCGGTGGAGACCGTGGAGAAGCTCGCCGAGCTGGGCGCCTACGGCGTGACCTTCCACGACGACGACCTGATCCCGTTCGGCTCCTCGGACGCCGAGCGCGAGACGATCGTCAAGCGCTTCTCGGCCGCCCTGGCCTCCACCGGCCTGCGGGTGCCGATGGCCACCACCAACCTGTTCACCCACCCGGTGTTCAAGGACGGCGCGTTCACCGCCAACGACCGCGACGTGCGCCGTTACGCGCTGCGCAAGACCATCCGCAACATCGACCTGGCCGTGGAGCTGGGCGCCACCGTCTACGTCGCCTGGGGCGGTCGCGAGGGCGCCGAGCACGGCGCGTCCAAGGACGTCCGGGTCGCCCTCGACCGCCTGAAGGAGGCCTTCGACCTGCTGGGCGACTACGTCACCGAGCAGGGCTACGACCTGCGCTTCGCGATCGAGCCGAAGCCGAACGAGCCGCGCGGCGACATCCTGCTGCCGACCATCGGCCACGCGCTGGCCTTCATCGAGCGCCTGGAGCGCCCGGAGCTGGTCGGCCTCAACCCGGAGGTCGGCCACGAGCAGATGGCGGGCCTGAACTTCCCGCACGGCATCGCGCAGGCGCTGTGGTCGGGCAAGCTGTTCCACATCGACCTGAACGGCCAGTCCGGCATCAAGTACGACCAGGACTTCCGCTTCGGCGCGGGCGACCTCCGCCAGGCGTTCTGGCTGGTCGACCTGCTGGAGTCGTCCGACTACCAGGGCCCGCGGCACTTCGACTTCAAGCCCCCGCGCACCGAGGACTTCGACGGCGTGTGGGCCTCCGCGGCCGGCAACATGCGCAACTACCTGCTGCTGAAGGAGCGCGCCCTGGCGTTCCGCGCCGACCCCGAGGTCCAGGACGCCCTGCGCGCCGCCCGCCTGGACGAGCTCGCCCGGCCCACCGCGGCGGACGGCCTGGCCGCCCTGCTCGGCGACCGCAGCGCCTTCGAGGACTTCGACGTCACCGCCGCCGCCGAGCGCGGCATGGCCTTCGAGCACCTCGACCAGCTGGCCATCGAGCACCTGCTCGGCGCCCGCTGACCCCACCCCCCGGATCCGGCCGGCCCCCACTCCCGGGGGCCGGCCGGTCCGCGTCCCGGCCGAACGGCCGGGCGCACCGCGCCGCGGGTCGGGATCACCCGCCGACCCGGGTCCGGCCCTCCGCCTCGGCGGCCCCGGCCGCCGGGAGCACGCCGGGGCGGTAGGTGTAGAGCCAGCTGGTGGCGCGCGGGTACATCCGGTCGAACAGCAGGGGCATCGCGGTGTCGCGCAGGCGGGCGGCGAGCGGCCCGGCGGTCTTCGCGTCCCGGTTGGAGGCGGCGGCCTTGGCGAGCCGGCCGGCCCGGGCCTGGCGTTCGCGGTCGAAGGCGGCGAGCGCCGCGGCCCGGCCGTCCGGCGCCGCGCGCAGGGCGAGCGCCAGCGCGACGGCGTCCTCCAGGGCCATCGACGCGCCCTGCCCGGCGCCGACGGGGTGCGCGGCGTCGCCGATCAGGACGGCGCGCCCGTCCTGACGGCGCGTCACCGGCGCCAGCACGTGGAACACGGTCGCCGCGTCGATGCCGCGGGCCGCGCCGAGCACGCTCAGCGGCACCTGCTCGCCCTCGAACAGCTCGGCCAACTGCGGCACGTCCAGGCGGATTTCAGCGGGCTCGACCGGCGCGGCCAGCTGCGCGCACCACCACACCGTGCCGTCCGGGGCCGGCAGGTGGACGAAGGTGCCGCGCCGCCCGTAGGTCATGTTGAAGGTCCGGCCCGATCCGGCCGCCGCCGCCCGGTCGGCCAGGCCCGCGACGCTGTAGAGGCCCGCGTACCGCGGCTCGGGCCCGGACGGGTCGAGGGCGCGGCGGACGACGGAGCGCAGCCCGTCCGCGCCGACCACCAGGTCGGCGGTGGCCGCCGGGCCGTCCGCGGGCCCGGCGAGGCGTTCGCCGGTGACGATCCGGGCGCCGGCGCGCTCCGCCTCGGCGCGCAGGGCGGCGACCAGGTCGGCCCGCATCAGGGTGATGCTGCGCAGCGGGTCGTCGGCGGTGCGGCCGCGCGGCACGTCGCCGAGCAGCTTGCCGCGCCCGGACCACATCCGCTGCCGGTCGACCTCGAAGCCGGCGGCGCGCACCGCGTCCAGGCAGCCCAGCGCGTCGAGGGCGCGCAGGCCGTTGACGGCCAGGCTGAGGAAGGCGCCGACCCGGCCGGCCGGGTCCGGGTACGCCTCGTAGACCGTGACCTCGGCGCCGATCCTGCGCAGGGCGATCGCGCTCGCCGCGCCGGCCACTCCCGCTCCGATGACTACTGCTTTCATGACTCCACCCCTCGTTGAATCCAGCTTCAATGAATCAATATTCACTGAACTGGACGTCAGTATGATGTCGGTTCCGACGGCGGGTCAAGAGAGGGACGGGCACATGGGCGTTCGCCAGGCACAGGCGGCCGAGACCAGGGCGGCTCTGCTGGACGCGGCGCGCCGCCAGTTCGTGGAGCGCGGCTTCCTCAACACGAAGATCACCGACATCACCGCCGCCGCGGGCCGGGCCACCGGCTCGTTCTACGCGCACTTCGCCGACAAGGACGAGCTGCTGCAGGCGCTGCTGGAGGACGTCCGCGCCCAGGCCCGCGCGCAGGTCGTCGCGGGCGGCCACCCCCGCGACCACGACCTCAGCGACCGCGGGCAGCTGCACGCCCACATCGACGCGTCCTGGCAGGCGATGCGCGACAACCTGCCGGTGGCGGTCGCCCAGTTCGAGTCCACCGTCGCCGAGGGCCCCCGGTCCGGCCGGGCCTGGCAGCGGCTCACCGAGGACACCGCCGTCCTGCGCGAGCACCTCGAGTTCCTCCGCGAACGGGGCCACCCGCTGCCCGGCGATCCCGCCCTGCTCGCCCCCGCCATGGGCGCGATGCTCGGCATGCTCTCCTACGCCCTGCTCACCGCCCCCGACCCCGCCCACCCCGACGCCGAAGTGGTCGACACCCTCACCGACCTGCTGCTGGGCGGCCTGGCGGGACCGGCCGGCGGACCGGGCGCGGGGCCCCGACCGTAAACTCCTGCGCATGCACCGCACCCTCACCGAGCACGCCCGGTGCCTGTACGGCGACGAGTACCGGCCGACGCCGGAGTGCTCGCGCCCGCACGACGAGGCGTACTTCCTGGAGGAGCTGACCTTCGCCCCGCCGGAGGCGATCCTCGCCATGCTGCGCGAGCTGAGCCCGCACGTGGTCGACGGCCTCCTCCCGGTCCGGATGCGCAACCTGGCGTACCGCCTGCTGCTCCTGCAGCGGCCGGACGAACCCGAGTTGATGCGGGAGGCCGCACGCAGCCTGTGGTCGCACGGTCCGGACTGGGACCACCTCGCGGCCGAACTGGAGCGCCGCGCCGACGCCCTGACCCGGCACGGCGGTCCGGCCGGGCGGTAGTGCTAGCATCTGCGCCGTCGACCGCGAGCCGCCCGCCGCGTCAGTGCGGGCAGGCCCGGTCGACGGTTCCCGGGCGTCGCCGCCCCGGTCCGCCGTCCGGCCGACCGCAGGGCTGACGCCGCGTCGACTGCCGTGTCCGCTCCCGGCGTTCGACGCCTGCTCGCGCCACCCACGTCGACCGGAGGTCCGTCCGCCATGCGCCCCACCCTGTTCACCGTCTACCGGCCGGGTCCCGGCCGGCTCAGCACCATGGCCCGGCCGCGCGGGGGCGACTGGCTGGCCGACGAGCTGGCGGGGTTGGCCGCCGCCGGGGTCACCGACCTGGTCAGCGCCCTGACGCCGGCGGAGTGCGCCGAGCTGGGACTGACCGCGGAGCCGGAGCTGGCCCGGGCGGCCGGGCTCCGTTTCACCGCGCTGCCGATACCCGACCGCACCACCCCCGTGCTCTCCCACGTCATCGAACCGGTACGGGAGTTGACGGATCGTCTGCGGAGCGGCGGCCATCTCGTGGTGCACTGCCGGGCCGGGATCGGCCGGTCCTCGCTGCTGGCGGCGTCCGTGCTGGTGCTGGCCGGCACGGACGCCGACACCGCGTGGGAGCTGATCGGGCGGGCCCGCGGCCTGGCGGTGCCGGACACCGCCGAACAGCGCGCCTGGACCGACCTGCTGCCGCCCCGGGGCTGACCCGGCGTCAGTGGTGGAACAGCCGGAGCCCGGTGTGCTCCGGCGCGATGCCGTGTTCGGCACAGGCCGCTTCGACCTCGGCGGAGCGCAGTGGGCCGCCGGGTTCGGCGATCGCGGTGACGCCGTGGCGCCGGGCGTGGTCGACCTCGTCCCGGAACGGCAGGCAGCCGTCGGAGACGAAGGCGACGTCGGTGAGCTCCGCCCGCCGGACGGCCCGGTCGGCGCGGTCGAGTTCGGCAGGCGCCCGCCGCGGACGGCCTCGCCGAACCGGGCCCGCTCATCGGGCGTCAGGTCGCCCTCCGGGGAGCGGATCTGCCGAGCCGCAGGTCCTTGCGGGCGCAGCGGCAGTCCGCCGCCGGGCAGCGCCGGGGCGGCGCGCCCCGGGCCGTGCGCCGGGCGTTCGGGTGGGTTCGGCCGTGTCGCGCCGCGGCCCGCCGGAACGCGCGGACCGGCGTGCTTACCGTGGGTGCCCGTCCCCGCAGGTGGCGGCGGTGCGTCCCTGGGAGGGTCGATGTCCTCGTCCGTGTCCCCGCCGGGTGGGTCCGACGACGGTGCCGGGTCGGTCGCGCCCCGGGGCCTGCTGTGGCGGCTGGGCCGGTGGTGCGCCCGCCACGCGGTGGTGGTGATCGTCGGGTGGCTGGTGGTGCTGGCGGGGGTGCAGGTCGCCAACCGCGCGGTGGGCGGCGAGTACTCGGACGACTTCTCGCTGCCGGGCTCCCAGGCGCAGGAGGGCGGGGACGTGCTGGCCGCCCACGAGCCCGCCGCGTCCGGGACGAGCGCGCAGGTGGTGCTGTACGACGGGCAGCCGCTGACGGACTTCCAGTCCCAGGTGGACCAGGCGGTGACGAACCTGCAGCACCTGCCGCACGTGCTGTCGGCGCAGAACCCGCTGCCGCCGCAGGGGCAGGCCCCGCCGCCGGGCGGGCCGCTGTCCGCGAACGGGCAGACCGGGTACATCACGGTGCGCTTCGACGGGGCGCCGGCGACCTTCGGCGACGACTACCTGTCGCAGGTGGACACTGCGGTGGCGCCGCTGCGGCAGGCCGGGGTGCAGGTCGAGTACGGCGGGCCGCTGGGCGAGTTGGCGCGGCCCGCGCCGGACGACCGGGTGAGCGAGCTGATCGGGTTCGGGGTGGCGGTGCTGGTGCTGCTCGCGGGCTTCGGCAGCGTGATCGCGGCGGGGCTGCCGCTGGTGAGCGCCCTGGTCGCGGTGGTGGTGGGCCTGGGGCTGCTGGGCCTGCTGGCGGCGCTGTCCACCTTCGCGACGGTCGCTCCGACACTGGCGACGATGATCGGCCTGGGCGTCGGCATCGACTACGCGCTGTTCCTGCTGACCCGTCACCGGCAGAACCTGATGGACGGCGCGGACCCGCCCGCCGCGGCCGGGCACGCGGTGGCGACCAGCGGCCGGGCAGTGCTGATCTCCGGCTGCACGGTGGTGATCGCGCTGGCGGGCCTGTCGGTGTCCGGGATCAGTTTCATGGCGAAACTGGGCCTGGCCGCGGGCGTCACCGTGGTGACGGCGGTGTGCGGGGCGCTGACCCTGCTGCCCGCGCTGATGGGCCTGATCGGGCGGAACATGGACCGCTTCGCCGTCCGCACACCCGTCGCGGAGGGCACCGTTCCTGACGAACCACCAGATTCCCCGGAGTCCTCGGACGGAGCGGAGGAGGCGGCGGGCGGCGGCATGTGGCACCGGTACGCGCGGAAGGTCGAGCACCGGCCGTGGTGGTACCTGGCGGCGGGGCTGGTGACGGTGCTGATCCTGGCGGTGCCGCTGCCGTCGATCCAGCTCGGGCACATCGGCGACGGCGCGGACCCGACCTCGTTCACCGACCGGCGCGCCTTCGACCTGATGTCCTCGGCGTTCGGCCCGGGCTCCAACGGCCCGCTGACGGTGGTGGTCGACCAGACCTCGGTGCCGTCGTCCGACCGCGCGGCGCTGGCCTCCTCGGTGCAGCAGGCGCTGACGGGCGTGCCGAACACGGCGAGCACCGCGCCGCTGCAGACCAGCTCCGACGGCGACGTGCTGTTCACCACCGTGACGCCCGCGCAGGCCCCGCAGGACCAGAAGACCACCGACCTGGTCGGCCACCTCGGCGACACGGTGCTGCCGGACGCGGTGGCGGGCACCGCCGCGGCCACCTACGTCACCGGCACCACGGCGGCGCAGGTGGACTTCCTGGACATCGTGGCGAGCCGGCTGCTGCTGATCATCGCAGTGGTGGTGGGCCTGGCGTTCCTGATCATCCTGCTGGTGTTCCGCGCGCCCCTGGTCGCGCTGAAGGCGGCGGTCCTCAACCTGGTGTCGATCGCCGCCTCGTACGGCGTGCTGGTGGCGGTCTTCCAGTGGGGCTGGGGCGGGCCGGCGCTCGGGGTGGCGGGCAAGGTGCCGATCGAGAGCTACGTGCCGATGATGATGTTCGCCATCGTGTTCGGCCTGTCGATGGACTACGAGGTGTTCCTGCTCTCCCGGGTGCACGAGCGCTGGGTGGTCAGCGGCGACAGCCGGGGCTCGGTCGCGCACGCGCTGGAGACCACCGCACGGGTGATCGGCTGCGCGGCGCTGATCATGGTGAGCGTGTTCGCGGCGTTCATCGTCAGCGACAACGTGGTGATCAAGATGATGGGCCTCGGCCTGGCCGTCAGCGTGCTGATCGACGCCACCGTGGTCCGCCTGCTGATGGTTCCGGCCGCGATGACCCTGCTGGGCCCGGCGGCCTGGTGGACGCCCCGCTGGCTGGACCGGATCCTCCCGCACGTCGACACCGAGGGCAGCAACCTGACTCCGCCGAGCGGTGGTTGACGCCTCCTCGGACGCCTCCCCGCACGGTGTCCGGGTGCGGCCGTGCGGTGGAAACGGCGAAATCTGACCTCTTGTCAGGTTCACCGTTCCTCCCTACCTTCGTGGTCCAGGACCGCTGCCCGACCGGGCGACGCGGTCCACGGCCGCCGCGGACCCGCGGCCCGGCCGGACGCACGACACGACCTGGAGGCGTCACATGCCCGTAGCCACCCTCGCCGAGATCCGCGACGCCGGACCGCTGGTGGTCGACGACGAGACCCTGCTGTTCGAGGACGACGACCGGGCCGAACTCGACCCCACGGCCTGCCTCGCCGACCCCTGGGTGACCGCCACCACCCGCATCGCCTGCGACTTCAACTCCTGACCGTGGCCGGGCCCATCGCCGGCCGCCGCCACTGGTCCGACGACACCTGGTCGTACCTGACCGACCCGCGGATGCCGGCGATGGAGCACGGCTGGAAGCTGCACGTCACCGCCCGCCCGGCCACCCTGGACGCCGTCACCGCCCTGGTCCTGCCGGTCCTGGAACGGCACGTCTGCCACGCCAAGTGGGCCCGCGACCAGGCCACCCTGCGCGCGCTCAACTCCGGCGCGAGGAACACCGCCTCGGTCGGCAAGGCGGTCACCGTCTACCCCGCACCGGGCGAACTCGTCCCGCTGGCCGCCGAGTTGGTCGAGCTACTGCGCCACCACGAGGGCCCGCCGATCGTCAGCGACCGCCGGATCGACCCCAACTCGCCGGTGTACTACCGCTACGGGCCGTTCACCGCCGAGTACCGCACCGGCCGCGGCGGACGCCTCGAATCGGTCATGACCGGCCCCGACGGCCGCGTCTTCGACGGCCTGGCGAGCGCCGCCTACCGCTGCCCCCCGTGGGCCGAGGACCCGTTCGCCCGCCGCACCCCCGTCGCCGCGCCCACGGCCGGCTTCGGCGGCGGCCGCTACCGCGTCACCCGCGGCATCGCCCGCAAGGCGCACGGCAACGTGTACCGCGCGATGGACCGGATCACCGGCCTGCCGGTGGTGGTCAAGCAGGCCCGGGCGTACGTCGCCGAGGACGAGAGCGGCGCCGACACCCGCGACCGGCTCCGCAACGAGCGCGCCGTCCTGACCCGGCTCGACACCGCCGTCGGCGTGCCGCGGGCCCTCGACTACTTCCGGCACCGGGCCGACGAGTACCTGGTGATGACCAGCTGCGGCGACCGCGACCTGCGCCGCGACGTCCACACCCACGGGCCGTACCCCGCCGCCGAATCGGGCCCGCGCAGCCTGCCCGCGCTGGCCCGGCGGCTGCTCCACCTGCTCGACGGGATCCACCGCAGCGGGGTGGTGGTCCGCGACCTCAAACCGGACAACGTGGTGCTGGACGCCGACGGGCGCTGCCACCTGGTCGACTTCGGCATCGGCGCGATCGACGGCCACGGCCCCGACGGCTCCACCCCCGGCTACAGCTGGCCCCCGTACCGCACCGGCGCTCCCGCCGAGCCCGCCGACGACTACCACGCACTGGGCGCGACCCTGCACTTCGCCGCCACCGGCCTGGACCCGGTGATCCTCGACGCCGACCCGGGCCGCAACCGCGAACTCACCCTGCGCTGCCTGGAGTTCGCCCTCCCCGACCCGGCCTGCCGGCGGATCCGCCGCACCCTCGCCGAACTCACCGACCCCGATCCGGTCGTGCGCACCGCCGGCGCGGCCCACCTGCGCGAAGGAGCGTTCGCCCCCGACCCGGCGGCCCGCCCGGCGGGTCGCGGGCGGGAGTCCGGGCCCTCGGCCGACCTGCTAGGCGCGATCATCGAGCACACCCTCGCGCGCTGCGTCGACGAGGCGCACCGGATCGCCCACCCGGAACGGTTCGGCGAGGCCGCCGTCCCCGCCCCGATCGACCTCTACGGGGGCGCCTCCGGCCTCGGCCTGGAACTGCTCCACCACCGCGACCGGCCGGGGGTCCGCGCCACCGTCGACGTGCTCGCCGACTGGACGGCTCGCCAGTCCCGCACCCTGCCACCGGGGCTGTACTCGGGTCGGACGGGCGTCGACCTGTTCCTCACCGCCGCCGGGGCCCCGCCGCGGCCCGCCCCGCCCGAACTGCCGACCCGGAACCCGGACGGGGGGCCGCCGGAGGCCGACCTGATCGACGGCGACGCCGGCATCGGCCTGGGCCACCTGCTGCTCGCCCACCACCACCCGCCGGCCGCCGACCGGCACCTCGCGGTCGCCGCGGCCTGCCACCACCGCCTCACCACCGGCCTGGCCCGGCTGACCCCCGTCACCGCGCCCCGGCCCGGCGACGCCGCCCTGGCCCAGGGGCTCGCCCACGGGGACGCGGGCGTCGCGTACTTCCTCCTCGAGTACGCCCGCGCCACCGGCGACCCGGCCGCCCTCGGCGACGCCGAACGGGCCTGCGCCGCGCTCGCCGCCGCCACGCCCGCGCTGCTCGCCGCCGCCGACCGCCCGTCCGCGAGCCGCCGTTACGGCTCCTGGTGCCGGGGCCTGGCGGGCATCGGCACCGTACTCGCCCGCGCCGCCGACTGCTTGGACTCCCCCGGCCACCGCGCCCTGGCCGAGGCGTGCGCCCGCTCCTGCCTGGCGCTGGCCCCCCGGATGCCGCTGGTCACCCAGTGCTGCGGCCTGGCCGGGGTCGGCGATCTGATGCTCGAACTCGCCCCGGAGTCCGAGGAGTTCCACTCCGCCGCGGGCACCGTCGCCGCCCTCGTGCTGGCCCGCGCCGGCGGGCCGCCGACCCGGCCCGTCTTCCCCGACCCCACCCTCACCCGGAGCGCCTTCCCCTACGCCACCGGCACCGCCGGCGTCCTCTCCTTCCTCCGCCGCCTCGGCGACCCCACCGCCCCTCGCCTCGGCATGCTCCCGCGCGGGCGCACCGCCGGGGACGGATCGGGGTCTCGGGCGCGGGAGTGACACCGGATCAGCCGGTGGCGGGGGCGGCGGCCAGCATCCGCAGCAGCGGGGTGACGTCCCGTTCGAAGGTGTGCTCGCGGAGCATGGTGGTCCAGCGGCCGTTCTCGTGACGCCACACGAACAGGTAGCGGCCGGGTACCCCGTCCTCGTTGCGGTGCATCACGATCGTTCCCCGGTCGCCCTGCCGCGAGGTGCGCACGAACTCGACGTCGTCGACGTCCGTCCCGATCCGTTCGCCCCGCTCGCTCAGTGCCCGGAACCGGGCCATGAAGTGCGCCTTCGTCAGCACGGCCACCTGGCCGGCCTCGTCGGTCCTGATGTTCCGGAACTCGGGGTCGTACAGCGCGTCGAGCGCCGCCACGTCCGTGGCCAGACCGGCGGCCAGGTACTCCCGCATCCGTGCGACCAGCGTCTCGTCCAGGGTCTCGCTCATCGTGTCCTCCACCTCGCCGGCTCTCCCTCGGGGGCGGTCCGGCCCCGTGGTCTCCACTCTGGCCCGGCCCGGTGTCGGCGCACCGGCAACTCGCTGTCGGCCTCCCTGCACGGCGCTGTCACGGCCTGTCGTATCCTGTCCGGTTCGCCTTCCGGCGTACGCCGACCGCGGTCGGCCGGGCGTGCGCAGGGACGGTCACCGTGGTCGTGGAACTGTGGGAACGGGCGCTCCACCAGCGGGGCGGGAGCTCGAAGGTGCTGGTCTCGGACGGACAGGTGGTGGTGCACGAGCGGAGGTCCCGGCTGGTGTGCCTGGATGCGGCGGACGGCACCCTGCGCTGGGACCGCCCGGTGGGCCCGTGGCCGCGCGCGCTGGTCAACGCCGGCGGCCGGGTGCTGGTGGTGTCGAACGACCGGTTGAGCTGCCTGGACCCGCGGACCGGCGATCCGCACTGGCAGGTCGGCCTCCCGCGCTGGAGCGCCCACGTGGCGGTCGCGGACGGCGCGGTGCTGACCGGCGGCTGGCGCGGGTACACGGCCCCCGCCGCCTTCGACCTGGCGGACGGCCGGCCCCGCTGGACCTCGCCGGCGCGGTCCAGGACCGAACTGCCGGTCGCCTGGGCAGGCGGGTTCCTGCTGGGCGACGGGCCCCGCGCCTGGCTGCTCGACCCGCGGGACGGGCGGGAGGCGGCGTCCTGGCGGCTCCCGCTGCCGCTGGCCGGCGCCGACGGCGGCGCGGTGTTCACCGTCCTCGACGAGGACCGCTGCGTGGCGGTCTGCGGCAGCCGCACCCTCGCCGTGCTGCACCGCGGCGGCCAGGTCGAGCTGCTCCGGCCGCACCGCCATCCGCTGCTGGGCGGGGCGCCGCTGCGCGCGGACGGCCTGCTCTGGCTGCGCGAGGCCCGGCCCGGCGGCTGGGTCGCGGTCGACCCGCTGGACGGGATCCCCTGGCGGCGCACCGCGCTCCCCGGCCGGCCGGTGGCCGCGGGCGTGGTCCGGACGGCGGGCGGCGTCGCGGTCGCGCTGGAGGACGGCGCACTGCTGCGCGCGCCCGGAGTGCCGTCGCCCGCCGGACGGGAGCGGGTCGGCGACCGGATCGCGGCCGTGCACGAGTTGGGCGCCGACCGGCTGCTGGCCGTCACCCGCAGCAGCCTGCGCGCCTGGCAGCTCTGACGCCCACACCCCCGGGCCCCCGTTCGCGCAGGTCGCGCTCGACGCCTCCGGGCCCGACCGTCACCGCCACCGCCACCGCCGGGGCCTTCGGCGAGCGCCTCGCCGCCCCTGAACGGCGGCCCGTGTTCGCCCGCGCCAGCCGCCCGGAACTGCCCTGACGGCCCGTCATGGGACGCCACGGCACCCTGTTGTACCGTCGAACGGTGATCGACTCCGCGCCGGTGCGCCTGGCGACCTTCAACGTGCTGCACGGCCGGCAGGTCCTCGCCGACGGCCGCCCCTCGGTGACGGCCGAGGGGACCGCCACCGTGGGACCGCTGGTCGAGGCGGTCGCCGCGCTGGACGCCGACGTCCTGGCGCTCCAGGAACTCGACCGGTTCCAGCCCCGCTCGGGACGGGTGGACCAGGCGCGGGCGCTCGCGGAGGCGCTGGAGGTCGCCGACTGGCGCTACGGCTCCGCGCTGCACGCCCGCTCGGTGCCGGGCCGGACCTGGGAGGTCGACCGGTCCGAGCCGGGACTGCGGGTGTACGGCCCGCCGGGGGTCGGGCACGACGGCGAGTCCCCTTCGCACGGGGTCGCCCTGCTGTCCCGGCTGCCGGTGCTGGAGTGGCGGGCCCGCCGGTTCACCGCGCCGCCCGTCGCGCTGCCGCTGCGCACGGCCGGGCGAGCGGGCCTGACGGTGATCCGCGACCGGCCACGGGCGGCGCTGGCCGCCGTCCTGGCGGGGCCGCGCGGCCCGTTCACGGCGGTGGCGCTGCACCTGTCCTTCGTCCCCGGGTGGAACCTCCGTCAACTCCTCGCCGTGCACCGCTGGATCGCCGACCTGCCCCGGCCGCACCTGCTGCTCGGTGACCTCAACCTGCCGGGCGCGCTGCCCGCCGCCGCCCTCCGCGCAGCCGACCGGTCGGCCCGCCGTCCGCCGTCCGGCTGGCGGGACCTGGCCCGCGCGGCGACCTTCCCCGCGCACCGTCCGCGGCTGCAGCTCGACCACATCCTGGCCGGCGGTCCCGGCCCGGACGTCCCGACTGCCGTGCGGTCGCCGGCCATGACGATCTCCGACCACCGCCCGCTGGTGGTCGAGCTGTCACTGTGACCGGGCCGGCAGCCTGGCCCTCGACCAACCGGTGGAAGAAAATCGGGGTCGCGATGCTGTGCAAGCACCAGAGACTGCGACTCCGAAGGTGCCGCAGCCGGCAGCCGGGCCCTCGACCAACCGGTAGGAATATCGGGTCGCGGGATGCTGCGCCGGCACGAGAGACTGCGCAGCTGATCACCGTTCGACCTCGAAGGTGCCGCATGACCGCTCCGCTCCCGCCCGACCGCCCGCAGCCGCAGGACGCGCCGCCGGCTCCCAATCCGTGGGCGGTGCCCACCGGCTCCGCCGGGCGGGCGGCCGAACCGCAGCCGTTCCCGTACCCGTACCCGTATCCCGCCGGTCCGCTCCCGGCGGGCGGCCGGAGCGGGCCGCAGAACGGGCAGGGCACGGCGGCTCTGGTGCTCGGCCTCATCGGCGCGGTCCTCGGCCTGGCCCTGGTGCTGGCCTGGCTGGCCTGGCTGCCCGCGCTGCTCGCCGTGGTGTTCGGCGGTGTCGGCCTGAGCCTGGCCCGCCAGGGCTTGGCGACCAACCGGCGGGCGGCGCTGGCCGGTCTGAGCCTGGGTCTCGCGGGCCTGCTGCTCTCGCTCGGCGGCGGCCTCTGGACGGTCGCCGAGGCACGCTCCGCGGAGCGTGCGCGGGCCGCCGCCCGTGAGCGGGCGGTGCAGGAGGACAGGGCCCGCGACGCCGAGCGGCAGCGCGTCCGGGACGAGGCGCGGCGGGCGGCCGACGCGGCGGAGCAGGAGCGGCTCGCGGACGAGCGCGCCCGCCGGCTGCCCTTCGGCGGCAGCTACACCTACCCGGACGGGCTGAAGGTCACCATGGCGCCGCCGACCCCGTTCGAGCCGGACGGCCGCGTCTTCGCGCCGCCGAAGAACTCCACCTTCGTCCAGGTCCGGATCACCGTCGTCAACACCGGCTCCGCGCCGATCTCCCTGCACGGTTCCGGCGGCTTCGCCCGGGACGCTGCCGGCACCCTGCTCCACCCGATGGTCGGGGAGGGCGAGTACGAGCCGCTCGCCGACGCGCTGGCCCCCGGCGCGACGAGCACCTCGCTGGACTCGTACGCCCTGCCGAACGCGGCGGCGGACCGGCTGAAGGTCGACTTCAGCCACACCACGCCCGGGGAGCGCAGGACGGTGATCTGGACCGGCTCGCCCCGCTGATCCGATGTCACACTCCGCGGCCGGTGCCGCTCTCGGGTCCGACCGCCCGCGAGGGCGTCGCGGATCGGATGGAGGAGCAGACAGATGATCATGGTGACGGGTGCGACCGGAACCGTCGGACGTGAAGTGGTTGACCTGCTGGTCGGGCGCGGCGAGCAGGTCGCGGCGGTGACCCGCGACCCGGCCGGCCCGGTCGCCGGCGGCGCGCGGCGGGTGGTCGGCGACCCGTCCGCCCCGCGGTCGCTCGCGGCGGCGCTGAACGGCGTCGAGGCCCTGCTGCTCAGCCCGCGCGCGGCCGGCGGCGCCAGTGCCGACCTGCTGGCGCTGGCGGCCGGACGCGGCGTGCGGCGGGTGGTGGTGCTGTCCGCGGTCACCGTCGAGTACGGCGGCGGCTACCGGCGCTTCGCGGCGGAGTTCGCCCGGGTCGAGGAGGCGGCCAAGGCCTCCGGGCTGGCCTGGACCCTGCTGCGCTGCGCGGACTTCGCCGCCAACTCGCTCGCCTGGGCGCCGCAGATCCGGGCGACCGGCCGGGCCCGGGGCGTGCACGGCGACGCCGCCACTTCGCCCGTCCACCAGCGCGACCTCGCGGAGGTCGCCGTCCGGGCGCTGCTGGACCCGGCCCACGCGGGGCGGGCGTACGCGCTCACCGGGCCGCAGTCGCTGACCCAGCGCGACCGGGCCCGGCTGATCGGCCGGGCGATCGGCCGGGAGGTGCCGTTCGAGGAGGTGCGGCCGGAGGAGCTGCGCCGGGCGCTGCTCGCCCAGGGACTTCCCGCGGACGTGCCGGACCGGCTGATCGGCTACGCGGCCGCCTGCCTGGCCGAACCGGGCCCGACCACGGACACGGTGGCCCGGCTGCTGGGACGCCCCGCGCTGGCGTTCGCCGACTGGGCCGCCGAGAACGCGGCGGCCTTCCGGAGCTGACGGCCCGTCACCGTCCCGTCGGCGCCGTCGCCGACGCCCCGTCAGAGCAGCAGCGCGCCCGCCACGGCCGTCGCCGCGAGCAGCCCGGCGACCGCGGCGTGGATCGTCACGTCGCGGTCCGCCGAGCGGTGGTCGGCCGCGGGGTCCAGGGTGAACTCGGCCGGGTCGGCGGGCGAGTAGTGGACGGTGACGGCCCGGCCGCGCGCGCCGGCCGGGCCGGGCAGGTGCTCGGTGCAGAAAGCGGTGACGGCCCGGCCGTCGCGGGTGGTGAAGGCGAGGACCGGGGTGATGGTGGTGGAGACGCCGCCGTCGTCCTGGTCGACGCTGACGTCCTTCAGCACCGCGACCACCTCGCCCGGGGCCGTCTCCATCCCGGCCAGCCGGCGCAGCCGCGCGTTCTTGGCGCGCACCGCCCCGGGCAGTTGGCTCGCACCGGCCAGCGCCCCCGGGACGCCGACCCCGATCAGCGCCCACGGCCAGGCCCAGTCGATCGCGGCCAGCACCACCAGTCCGACGTACACCAGGAACAGCGCGAACGCCGGCCACCCCAGCCCGCGGCCGGGCGGGTCCGGGAGGCGCGCGAACCGGTACGCGTGCGGCCGTCCGCGCGGATGGTTGACGCCGATCTCCCGGCCCTCCCAGGCTTCGGTGATCGGCTCGCCGCGCTCACCGTCGTTGGTCACCGTGACCTGCTGCCCGGACGCCGGGTCGCGGTAGCCGACCACCACCGAGATCCCACCGCGCCGGGACCCGCCGTGCCGCGGCGGCCGCACCCGCTCGATCCGGCCGGTCAGCCGGACCGTCCGCTGCGCTCCGGTCAGCCCGGCCAGCGACCGGCCGACCCCGACCAGCGCCGCCGCGCCCCACACCGCGCACCACAGGCGCAGCCACTCGTCCCACCCCATGGCACCCCTTCTCGTCGTCGACCCCCGCTGCGCCGGACCGCCCTGCCCCGCCGTCAGCCTCCGCTGCGCCGGACCGCCCTGCCCCGCCGTCAGCCTCCGCTGCGCCGGACCGCCCTGCCCCGCCGTCAGCCTCCGCTGCGCCCCAGGACCTTGCCCTGCCCGTCGGCCTCCAAAGTGCCGGTGCCCGTGTCGCCGGTCACCACCACCCGGAGGGTCAGCGCGCCGGTGAGGCCGTCGGCGGTCAGCTGCCAGCTCCGGCCGGAGCCGACCCGCAGGCTGCTGCTGGCCTCCTCGACCAGGGCGGGCACCCGGTCGTACGGCAGCGCACGCGGGTCGAACCCGCCGGCCGTCACGTCGCTCGGGGCGAACACCACGGTGAGCAGGCGGTCCTGCACCACGACGGTGAGCGCCTGCCGGGCGTCGTCCTCGGTCAACGCCTCGACGGCCCGGCGCAGTTCGCCCTGGTCGAGGAGCGAACGGCCTGGCCCGAGGGCGACCGTGCCGGTGCCCGAGGTCACCGTGGTGGTCTCTGACGTCACGGTCGTGGTCCCGGACGTCACCGCCGCCGGGGGTGCGCCGCCGCCGGCGCCGGCCGGGCGGTCGGGGCCGAACAGGTCCGCGCGGAACAGCACCAGCACCGCGGCGACCCCGAGCAGCACGCCCAGCAGCGTCAGGAACCCGGCGGCCCGGGCGGGCGCCGGCTCGCCGCCCATGGCCGGACCGGGCACCGAGTCCAGTCGCGCCTCCGCGGCCCGCTGCTCCCAGTCGGGGGTCGGCCGCCGGACGATCCGCACCTGCCACCGCCGGTCCGGCGGGTACTCGACCACCACCACCGTGCCCGGCCGGTAGTCGGCCAACTCGACCAGGTTGACCTCCTGCCGGACCTCCACCCGGTACCCGGGCGCGTCGTCCGGCACGACGCTCAGCTCGAACCGCACCGGCACGTCGGTGGCCTCGCCGGGGGACGGTTCCAGGCTCTCGACCACCGCCAGCGCCGTGCGCGGCGCGACCGCCCCCTCCCGGCGACGGCGCGGCAGCGTGCCGAGGAGGAACAGCAGCCCGTACGCCGCCGGCAGCGCCAGTCCGACGACCACCAGCGCGGCCCGCCCCACGACGCACCCGGCGACGAACGCGGTCAGCCCCGCTCCGATCACCCCGCCGGTCAGGAAGCCCGACGCCAGGTCGGAGGGCGGGTGGTGCTTCGGCGGCGCGCCCTCGGTGATCGTCATACCCCGATTGTGCCCGTCGTCGCCGGGCGCCGACAGTACTGGTGCCCGCCCCAAGTGCGCCGCGCCCCCGCGGAGTTCGTCCGTGGGGGCGCGGGGTGCCCGGCGTCGGGCGGTGCGGGACGACGGGTCAGGGCCTGGCGGCCAGGTACATCCCGGCGGCGTCCTGCCCGGCCGTGTTGTGGCAGGACCAGTTGCCGGAGGTCTTGGCGTTGAGCAGGGTCAGGCAGCGCCCGAGGGCCTGCTGGGCGTAGTAGTCGGGGTGGAAGGACTCCTGGGTGGCGCCCTGGACGGTGCTGCCGTAGTCCAGGAAGCGGGCCCATTCGCTGGTGGTGGCGGAGGGGGCGTTGGTCGGGGTGGCGAGCCTGGCGGTCTTCGCGCACACCTCGCGGCCCTGCAGCAGGTCGCGCAGGTCGAGGAACTGGACGCCCTTGGCTGCCGCGACGCCGGCCAGCCGGTCGGCGATCTGCGGGACGAGCGAGTCGCGGGCCCAGTCGGCGTCCAGGTTCCAGAACGGGCAGCCGCCGGTGTTGGTCCGGCTCCAGCCGCTCTCCGGGTACCGGTTCTCGGAGCTGCGCGGGATCGGCGACGGGTAGGACTGCAGCACGATCCGGTAGTCGCCGGAGCCGTAGCCGGCCGCCGACATGACGGCCCGGATCTCGTCGACGGACTTTCCGACCCCGCTCATCGCGGCGTCCATCTTCGCGTCGACCGCGGCCTGCTGGTCGTCGTGGCAGTACGACCACCAGATCTCGTAGTCCTGCACGCAGGTGGAGATCACGTCGGCGAAGCCCAGGTCGTTGCCGCCGATCGACAGGGTGATCAGCTTGACGTCGTACTGCGAGGCCACGGCGGCGAGTTGGTCGGCCTGCGGGGCCTCGCCCTTGAACGGCTGCCCGCCGTTGGCGGCGCGGAAGACGTTGTCCGAGGTGGCGCCGGAGCAGGCCAGGTTGAGCTGGGTCTGGTTGACCGCGGGGGCGCTGCGCACCTCGGCGACGTCGGAGCGGTCGCACCCGCTCGCGGACGTGGCGCCGTACACCCGGGTCGGGTCGTAGCCGGATCCGGTCCAGGCGCGGTCGGTGCCGTCCCGACTGCCGCTGGTGGTGTCGCTGTTGCCCTTCCAGCGACCGGCTTCGCCGGAGATGTAGCTGTCGCCCATCGCGACGGTGGCGGTGGGCCCGGTGCCCGGCGCGGCGGCGGCCGGGGTGGCCAGGGCGACGGCGGGCAGCGCGAGGGCCGCTGCGGCGAGCAGGGCGAGTGTTGCTCTGGGGGTGGTGCGTCGGCTCTTCGGCACGGCGGAACTCCTGCGAACGGCCTCGCGCGCGTGGGATCGCGAGGCACTGGTGAGGGTGGGCCGCCGGCCGGTGGCGCGAAGAATGTGACATGCGCACGGTTGTTACCGCCAGGTATCTGCACGCCTCAATTCGCAGCGTCACAGACCTTCTCGCTGTGTTACCGGCGAGTTCGCCGAGCTTCCGCGCAGGATTTGACCGCCTCCTGGCCGAGCGGCCCTGCGCCTCGCGGCCGGTCGGTTCAGCCGGCCACCGCCGCCGCCCCCGCCTGCAGGGCCTCCAGCAGCGTCGCCGTCCGGCCGTGGGCGCGGCGGCGCAGCACGGCGACGCCGAGATGCCGGGTGGGCGCCGGGGGCGTGATCGGGACGGCCCGCACGCCCGGCACCTGCGGGTCCAGCGCGATGGAGGGGACCAGGGAGATGCCCATGCCCGCGGCGACCAGCGAGCGGGCGAAGAAGTAGTCGGTGGTGGTGCCGCGCACGTCCGGGTCGAACCCGGCCCGCTCGGCGTAGCGGCGCAGGTACGCCTCGGTCTTCAGGCAGCCGAGGACCCAGGGCTCGGCCGCCAACTCGGCGATCTCCACCGCCTCGCGGCCGGCCAGCGGGTGCCGCTCGGGCAGCACGACGTGCAGCGGGTCGTCCAGCAGGGCGATCCACTCCAGGCCGGAGCCCGGGCCGAGCCGGCCCGGCAGCGGGCCGTCGAAGTGGTACGCGAGGGCCAGGTCCACCGCGCCCCGGCGGACCAGCGGCAGGCTGTCCTCCGGCTCGCACTCCCGGACGTGGACCACCGTGTCGGGGTGGGCGGCCGTGAGCCGTTCGAACGCGGCGGGCAGCAGCAGCCGCCCGCCGCTGGTGAAGGTGGCCACGGTCAGCTGTGTGCGGCCGCTGCCGAGCCGGTCCACCTGCTGCCTGGCGTGTTGCAGCTCCGCGGCGACCGACTCGGCGGCGCCGACCATGATCCGACCGGCCGGGGTGAGGGCGACCCCGCGGGTGCTGCGGGCCACCACCTGGGCCCCGAGGCTGCGCTCCAGCGCGGCGACCTGCTGCGACACCGCCGACGGCGTCAGGCGGAGGGCCGCCGCGGCCCGGTTGAAGCTGCCGTGCTCCGCCACGCTCCGCAGCACGCGCAACCGCTGCACATCGATCAACAGTTTTCCTTCATACGCATCCAGCAGGCCGGTACTTCTGCTGGCGACTGTAGGCGTTCCAGGATGGCGGCATGGCAACAATCTGCGTGATCGGCGGAAGCCGGTACTTCGGCAAGCTCCTGGTGCGACGACTGCAGGCCGCGGGCCACCGGGTGACCGTGCTCAACCGCGGCTCCACCGCGCCGCCCGCCGGCGTCGAGCACCTGGTCGCCGACCGCGACGACGCCGTCGCGCTGGCCGCCGCCCTGGGCGACCGCACCTTCGACGTGGTCGTCGACCAGGTCTGCTACACCCCCGTACAGGCCGCGACCGCCGCCCGGGTGTTCGCCGGCCGCACCCTCCGCTACGTCATGACCTCCACCATCGAGGTCTACGACCCGGCGACCGCCGACCTCGCTGCCGGGTCGTTCGGAACCCCGGTCCCGGAGCAGCGCGTGGACCCGGCCGGCTGGCCGGTGGCGATGGAACTCCCCTGGCAGGACGCCGAGTTCGTGGAGGCCCAGTACGCCGAGGGCAAGCGGCAGGCCGAGGCCGTGCTCACCCGGGCCGGCGGCTTCGCCTTCGCGGCCGTGCGCAGTGCCCACGTCCTCGGCGGCGGCGCAGCGGAGTTCACCGGGCGGCTGGCGCACTACGTCGAACGCGTCGCCCGCGGCGAGGAGATCGCCGTGCACGCCGAGCCGCTGCCGACGGTCTTCATCCACCACGAGGAGCTGGCCGATCTGCTGCAGTGGGCGGCCACCGGCACCGACTTCACCGGCCCCCTCAACGCCTGCTCCGACGGGCCGCTCGACGCCCGTGCCCTCACCGCCACGGTCGCCGCCCGACTGGGACGCCGTCCCCGGTACCGCACCGTCGCCCCGGGCGAGACCGCTTCGCCGTTCTCCTTCGACCGCCCCTACGCCATGGACAACACCCGCGCCAAGCAGCTCGGCTTCGTCTTCTCCCACACCACCGACTGGCTGCCCGCCGCCGTCGCCGAAACACTCGCCCCGGGCGTCACCCACCAGTTGCGGGCCACGGCACTGCCCCGTACCCCAAACCCACCTTCTGCCGCTATCAGTTGAGGAACAGTCACCATGAAGTACCGCCGCATCGGCACCACCACCGTGAGCGCCGTCGGGCTGGGCGCCATGCCGTTGTCCATCGAGCGCCGGCCGGACCGGGACCGGGCGGTCGCGGTGATCCACGCCGCCCTGGACGCCGGGGTGACGCTCATCGACACCGCTGACAGCTACCACTGGCACCCGGGCGAGCAGGGCCACAACGAGTTGCTGATCGGCCGCGCGCTCGCCCGCTACGGCCGGGACGCCGCCGGCGTGCTGGTCGCCACCAAGGGCGGGCGCGGCCGCCCCGGCGACGGCAGTTGGACGGTGGACGGCAGTCCCGCACGTCTCAAGCGGGCCGCCGAAGCCTCGCTGAAGCGCCTGGGCACCGACAGCATCGGCCTCTACCAGCTGCACAAGCCGGACCCGGCGGTGCCCTGGGCGGAGTCCGTCGGCGCGCTGCGCGAGCTGCTGGACGCCGGCACGATCCGCGCCGCCGGAATCTCCAACGTCGGCGCCGAGCAGATCCGGGAGGCCCACGCGATCCTCGGCGACGGCCTGGTCTCCGTGCAGAACCGGTACTCGCCCGCCGTCCGGGACAGTGACCCCGAGCTGCGGCTCAGCACCGAACTCGGCCTGGCCTTCCTGCCGTGGAGCCCGCTGGGCGGCGTCTCCCGCAGCGCACTTGACGAGCCGTCGGGCGAGCCTTCGGCCGCCACCGCCTTCCACCTGGTGGCCGCCGAACGCGGCGTCAGCCCGCAACAGGTCGCCCTGGCCTGGCTGCTGGCCCGGTCCCCGGCCGTGATCCCGGTGCCGGGAGCCACTCGTCCGGCCTCGATCCGGGACTCGGCTGCGGCGGCCGGACTCGGACTCGACGCGGCAGAGCTGGCCCGGCTCGACGCCGCACCGCACGCCTGACCCCGGGCCGCGGTCCGGCCCCGACCCGTCGCCCACCGCGAACGTTTCAGCACCCGTGCGGTGGCCGGGAGTTGCGCGAACTGCGACGATCCCGCCGCGCGGCGGGCGGCCGTCCGGGCCGATTGACAGGCCCGCGGCCCCGTCCGGACGATCGGTGCGCTCCCACGTCCCACCTGTCGCACAGTTCCCCGTCCATCGTCCGGCTCCGCGGCGTGGCCCCGGGCCGGCGTCCCTCCCCGGGAGGAACGACCCCCATGCTGTTCCGCAGGAGACCAGACGGGCTCCGCCGCCCGCTCGCCGTGACCGCCTCGGCCGCCCTGGCCGCGGTCGCCGCGGCGCTGCCGCTGTCCGCCCCCGCCGCCGCGGCCGACCCGGCCCCCACCGGGGACACCACGGTCACCGTCAACGCCGGCGCGGGCCTGGGCACCGTCAACTCCGCCGCGCTCGGCGCCAACACCGCCATCTGGGACTCGTACATGAACGACCCCCAGGTGGCTTCGCTGTACCGGGCCGCGGGGATCGGCGCGCTGCGCTACCCGGGCGGCTCGT
The DNA here is from genome assembly GCF_003610255.1 of Streptomyces sp. TLI_171. Taxonomy (GTDB): domain Bacteria; phylum Actinomycetota; class Actinomycetes; order Streptomycetales; family Streptomycetaceae; genus Kitasatospora. The sequence goes on from NZ_RAPS01000001.1 coordinate 1,123,112, forward strand.
ACTCCGACATCTACCACTGGGTCGACAACACCGCGCCCGGCGGCTACGTCGCCCCGGGCACCGACTTCGACGCCTTCATGGGGACCGTGCGGGCCACCGGCGCCCAGCCGATCCTGATCGCCAACTACGGCTCCGGCACGCCCCAGGAGGCGGCGGACTGGGTCCGGTACGCCAACGTCACCAAGAACTACGGGGCGAAGTACTGGGAGATCGGCAACGAGATCTACGGCAACGGGGTCTACGGCAGCGGCTGGGAGAACGACACCCACGCCGACAAGTCGCCCGACCAGTACGCCCGGGAGGTCAAGGCGTACGCCGCGGCGATGAAGGCCGTCGACCCGACCGTCAAGATCGGTGCGGTGCTCACCATGCCCGGCAACTGGCCGGACGGGATCGTGGCCGGCGGCGACACCGGCGACTGGAACCACACCGTGCTGGCCGCCGTCGCGCACGACGTCGACTTCGTCAGCGTGCACTGGTACCCGAACACCAGCACCGGCGACCAGTCGCTGGCCGCCGTGCAGCAACTGCCCGGTGAGCTCCGCGAGGTGCGCAACCTGGTGAACCGGTACGCGGGCGCCGACTCGGCGAAGATCGGCATCGCGATGACCGAGGTCAACTCCAACTCCGGCGGCGGCGCGTTCACCAGCCGCCCCAACGGGCTGTTCGCCGCGGAGGCGATGAGCACGGCGCTGGAGAACGGCGTGTTCAGCGTGGACTGGTGGGACACCCACAACGGCGCGGGAGCCATCACCGCCGTGGGCGGCGAGACCGACTACGGCGACATGGGCATGCTGTCCAACGGCAGTTGCACCGGCAGCGTCTGCGAGCCGGCGGTCAACACTCCGTTCGCGCCGTACTACGGCATCAAGGCGCTGGGCGCGCTCAGCGACCCGGGCGACACCATGCTGGCCTCCGCCTCCTCCGGCCCCGAGGTGTCCTCGCACGCGGTGCTGCGGGCCAACGGCGACCTCAGCGTGCTGCTGCTGAACAAGAGTTCCTCCGCCGCGCACACCGTGGACCTGCGCTACCTGGGCTTCACCGCCGACGGCTCGGTCCCCGCCGTCCAGCGCTGGGCGCCCGGTGACAACGGCCTGGTGGACGCCACCGGCACCGCCACCTCCTCCGCGGCGACGCTCGCCCCGTACTCGCTGGCCGTGCTGACCGTGCACCCGAAGAGCGGCACCGGCTCCTCCGCGGCCACCGTCGGCACGCCCGGCGCCCCGCAGACCACCGCGGTCGGCGCCAACACCGTCGCCCTGAGCTGGCCGGCCGCCACCGGCGCGGTGGACCGCTACGAGGTCTACGAGCAGCTCGGCACCACCGTTCAGCTGCTCGGCTCCTCCACCGGGACCTCGACCGCCCTCTACAACCTGCCGCCCGGCTCCCGGCACACCGTCAACGTGCTGGCCCGGGACCAGGCCGGCCACCTCTCCCGGCCCTCCGTCCCGCTGACCTTCACCACCGGCACCCCGAACGACAGCACCTGCACCGTCTCGTACCAGCTGACCGCCGGCTGGGGCAACGGCTTCGTCGCCAGCGTCGTGGTCACCAACCTCGGCCCGGCCGACCTCAACGGCTGGACCGTGGACTTCGACTGGCCGTCCACCGGCCAGTCGGTCGGCTCCTGGTGGAACGCCGACGTCACCGGCACCGGCCAGCACGTCCGCGTCACCAACGGCCAATACAACGCCCACCTCGCGCCGAACGGCGGCACCTCCGCCGACTTCGGCTTCGTCGGCAACAACAACGGCGCCAACCCGTCCCCGACGGTGTTCCGCCTGAACGGCACGGTCTGCCGCACCATCGCCTGACCCGATCCCCCCGGCCGGCCGTGGTTCCGCGGCCGGCCGGGGGGCGACGACCACCCGATCTACCCAAAAGCCTCACGGGCTGTCGCTGTTGTCGGACGTGTGCGGTGCTTAGGCTCCGGCATGCGAGGCAGTACCCGAGACTCGACGGAAGATCACATGGACTACTGCATGGCCTGCCGACGGCACCTCAACGGCGCGCTGTGCTGCCCGGGGTGCGGCAACTCCGGGACCCCGGCCCGACCGGCGATCCCGGCCCCGGCCCAGACGCCCGTCCCGGCACCGGTCACGCCGGCACCACCCGCGTACTCCGGCGCCCCCGGCCCCCTCGGATACGCCGGACCGCCCCCGTACGCGGGGCAGCCGGCCTACGGGGAGCCCGCGCCGGCCGAGCTGACGGACGGTCAGCCGTACTCCGATCCGGAACTGCCGACCGCGGAGCCGCGGGTGCCGCCGCAGCGCGGCCGGGCCGCCGCAGCGCCGTCCCGGAGCCGCCGCAAGTCGCGTGGACGGCAGCGCGGAGCGGTGGTCCTGTCGGCCGCCGGCCTGGTGGTCGGCGGGATCGGGGCCATGGCGATGGCCGTCATGGGCGGCCCCGACGGCGCCGTCGCACCGGCCGGCCCGACCGAGCCCGGCCACTCCGCGTCCATCGGCGACGCGGCCTCGGAGGAGGCGTCCACGCATCCCAGCACGGCCGCCGCCTCCCCCACCGGCGCCCACCGCAGCGGCAAGCCGTCGGCCTCACCCTCCACCGCCGGCCCCTCGGCGAGCACCGCCCCGTCCACGCCCCCGGCGACCAGACCGGCCGCCTCGCCCACCGCGACCCCGTCGGCGCCCACCTCGACGACCCCGGCGACCAGCGCTCCCCCCACCCGCTCGACCAGCCCGTCGCCCACCTGCAAGCCGGTGCTGTTCTGGTGCGCCTGACGCAGCGCTACTTGCTTTCGACCCGCCCGAACGGCTCCGGGCCGGTGGTCAGCGCGTCGCACGCGGCCTGCCAGGCGTGGTCGCCCGGGTGGAACCGGGTGCGCAGGTAGGCAGCGGTGAGCTGACCGAGGGCGGCGACCCGTTCCGGGTCCTCGTCGGTGGTCTCGGCGACGTCGTACCCGGAGATCCCGCCGAGTCCGTGCTCCGCGCCGAACAGGGTGAGCAGGGTCTTGGGGCCCGGGGCGAGGGTGTAGGGGTCGGCGTGCCAGTCCGGGCCGAGGTCCGTGAAGTGCCCGGAGTCGTCCTTGTCGCCGGCGACGACGAGCGCGGGCGTGGTCATGGTGGAGAAGTCGAGGGTGCGGAAGAACGGACCTTGTCGGCCATCCACCCGGTGAGGACGTCGTCACCGCCCCGTCCGGGCGCGGCGAGCAGGACGCCCGCCGTGATGCGGGGTTCGGTGAGGTCCACCTCCTCCCCCGTGTCCGGGTCGGTGACCCGGGCTCCCAGCAGCAGGGAGGCGGTGAAGCCGCCCAGCGAGTGGCCGGCCACGGCGACCTTCCGGGGGTCGATCCGCCCGGCGAGCCCCGGCACGGCGGCCGCGACGACGTCGAGCCGGTCGAGGATGCGGGTCATGTCCTCGGCACGCGAGCGCCAGAAGAAGGGGGCGCCCGGGGCGCCGGCCAGTTCGTGGCTCAGCGTCCTGGAGCTGAGGTGCGTCGGCTGGACGACGGCGAAGCCGCGGGCGGCCCACACGTCGGCGAGCGGCGCGTAGCCGTGCAGCGAGGAGAGGTGGTGGGAGCCGCCGTGGCCGTGGGAGAGCAGGATCACGGGCAGGTCGGTGCCGATCGCGGGTGCGGAGATGCGGAGCCGGAGGTCCACGGGACGTCCGGGAACGGGCAGCACCACCGGACTGCAGGACAGGACGGGGACGGGCATGGCGGCGGGGCTCCTTCTGAAACGGAACGTCGTTCCCGTTAATATTCGGAACAGAGTTCCACTTTGTCAACCGCCCGGCGGGCCGGACCCGTCGGCCCGCGGCGTCACCAGGCGCCGGTGACGGGTCCGCGGTCCGCGCCCGATCCGCTCCGGGCGATCTCCGCCGCGATCCGTTCGAGCACGGGCAGCGCCCGGGCGAGGGTCCGCCGCTCGTCCTCGTCCAGCCCCGCGCCGATGGCCCGGGCGAGCACGCCGATGCGGTCGCGACGGTCGGCTTCGACCGCGTGAACGCCCGCGGAGGTCAGCGCGAGGATCCGCTTGCGCGCGTCGGCCGGGTCGGGGCCGGCAGCGAGGAAGCCGGCCTCGGCGAGCTCCTTCACGGTGGCGGCCATCGTCTGGTGCCGCACTCCGCGGCTGGCGGCGAGCTCGGCCGTGGTCATCGGCCCCCGCCGGTCGAGCAGGTCCAGGACCCCGGCCGGGATGGTGGCGAGGCGGTCGGAGGACCGCGTCGCGCGGACCAGGGCGCCGACCGTGGTCCGCAGCGCGGCTGCGAGGCGGTCCGGCGAGGGGGCAGGTTCGGTGGATTGCTCGGGCATCCCGCCATGGTACGGGATGTACAGTCCAGACTGTACAGTCTCACCTGTACATCTCTCGGAGAGGACCTCGCGATGCAGCTGACCAAACACGCGCATGCCTGTGTGACCCTGGCCAAGGACGGCGGGCGACTCGTCATCGACCCCGGCGTCTTCACCCCCGACGCCGACCAGGCGGTCGCGGCCGCCGACGCCGTGCTGATCACCCACGAGCACTTCGACCACTTCGACGAGGACCTGATCGCCCGGTCGTTGGACGCCAGGCCCGAACTCCGGGTCTACGGACCGGCGTCCGTGGTCGAGCGGTGGTCGGCCCGCCCGGGCCGGACGACGGCCGTCGCCGCCGGGGACGCCATCGCGGTCGCCGGCTTCGAGGTGCGGGTCTTCGGCGAGCTGCACGCCGCCATCCACCGCGACATCGAACGCGTCTCCAACGTCGGCTACCTCGTCGACGGCCGGCTCTACCACCCCGGGGACGCGTACCACGTCCCCGACACTCCCGTCGACACCCTGCTGCTGCCCACCAGCGGGCCCTGGACCAAGCTCGGCGAGGCGGCGGACTACGTCCGGGAGGTCGCACCGACCCGCGTGGTCCAGATCCACGAGGCGATGCTCAGCCAGGTCGGGCAGTCGTCGACCGCCCGGATCCTGAGCCCGGAGATGCTGACCGCGACACCGCTGGAGATCGTGCCGGTCGGCGAGACCGTCGCGGTCTGAGCCCGGGCACGGGCCCGCGAGCGCCTCACGGCGGGGGTCGGCGGGTCTGCTCGACCCAGAGGGTCCTGCAGTCGTCTGTGCACCGACTGCCCCAGCGGTGGGTGAACCGGGCGGTCAGGAAGAGCCCTCGGCCGCCCTCGTCGGAGAGGCGGGCGCGGCGCAGGTGCGGCTGGGCCCGGCTCGGGGACCTCGCCGACCAGGTTGCGGTCGTTGAGCAGGCGCAGGTCGACGGGGCCGACGGCGTAGCGGATGGCGTTGGTCACCAGCTCGCTGACGATCAGTTCGGTGGTGAACACGGGGTCGTCCAGGCCCCGCTGCCCGTCCCTGGGTGTGGTGCGGACCGTCGGCGGCGGGAGCTGCCGCGACGACCAGGAACCCGGCCGTCTCGCTCGCGGGAGCCGCGCACAACTCCTCCAGCGGCCCTCCCGCGAGCTCCTCCACCCTGCGGCCCGGCGGGATGCCGCCGGTGTCCTTGAGCATCCGGGCCAGGTGGAGCCGGTTCCGAGTCATCAAGGCGGTGTTGCGGTTGGTGAAGTCGTTCTCCGGACCGCCGGACCCCTCGTCGAGGTACGTGGGCCCCGGGGCGTTCATCGCGCAGTGCTTGGCGCCGTCCTCGTTGCCGGTGATCGGGCAGCCGCCGATCCGCCCGTAATAGGCGTACTGGCCTTGCTCGTTGAGGACGGAGGAGTTGTCGCCGAGCCGGACCGGCGGAACACTCCGGCACCCTGGCTGACCACGTTCGACTCGGCGCGCGGCACCATGACCCTGTACCTCAACGGGACCCAGGTGGCGCAGAGCGCCATTCCCGTGGGGGTGAGCCTGCAGGCCGCGCAGGTGCCGCTGCTGATCGGGCGTCACAACCAGCCCGAGATCATCAACGGGACCTTCGCCGTCAACATGTTCAGCGGCCTCATCGACGAGGTGAAGGTCTACAACCGGCCCCTGAGCGCTGCCGAGGTCGCCGGCGGGCACAGCGCGACGCTGTCGACGTTCGCGGGCGGCGTGATCCCGGCCGCGCACATGCCCCAGGACCGCTCGCGCTACGACGGTGACAAGTACCGGCCCGGGTACCACTTCACCGCCCCGAACCACTGGATGAACGAGCCGCACGCCCCGATCTTCGTCAAGGGCCAGTACCACCTCTTCTACCAGTACAACGAGCACGGCCCCTACTGGCACAACATCAGCTGGGGACACGCGGTGAGCACGGACCTCGTGCACTGGAGGGACCTGCCGATCGCCCTGGCGCCCACCGCCGACAGCGTGGCACCGGACGGCGTCTGGTCGGGCGGCTCCACCGTCGACGGCAACGGCAACCCGGTACTGTTCTTCACCGCCGGCAACGACTCGCTCCACCCCAACCAGGCGGTCGGCACCGCCCGGCCGCTCGACCCCAATGACCCCGACCTGGTGCGCTGGGCGATGGACCCGCAGCTGGTCACGCAGCAGGACCCGGCCGCGAACGTCGGCGCCGGGCGCAAGGTCCGCGTCGGCGAGTTCCGCGACCCCAGCGTCTGGAAGGAGGGCAACACCTGGTTCGAGCTGGTGGGCTCCGGCGTCCAGACCACCGGCGGCGCCGACGTCGGCGGCACCGCGCTGCTGTACACCTCGACCGACCTGGTCAACTGGACCTACGTCGGCCCGCTCATGACGGGTGACGTCGGCGCCTACCCCAAGTCGGGCCAGGTGTGGGAGCTGCCCACCTTCCTGCCGATCGGCAAGGACGCCCAGGGCCGACAGCGCAACGCGCTGATCGTGAACCCCGCATTCAGCGGTCCGAGCCCCTACAGCAGCAAGAACACCCTGTACTGGGTGGGCACTTGGGACGCGGCGACCCGCACCTGGACGCCGGACAGCACCGAGCCGCGGATGTTCGACTACGGCGAGCACTTCACCGGCCCCAGCGGAACGGTCGACGGCAAGGGCAGGTCGCTGCTCTTCAGCATCGCCCAGGACCGCCGCACCGAGCAGGCCCACTACGACGCCGGATGGGCGCACAACGCCGGGCTGCCGGTCGAACTGACCATGCGCCCCGACGGTGACCTCGGCATCCGCCCGGTGGCCGAGACGGCGAACCTGCACGCCGGCGCCCCGCTGCTGGACGTGACCGGCCCGACGAGCATCGCCGCCGTGAACCAGCAACTCGCCTCCGTCAAGGGCGACATGCTCCAGGTCCACCTGACCCTCAAGCCCGGGACGGCCCAGCGCTTCGGCCTGGACGTCCTGCGCAGCCCCGGCGACGAGGAGCACACCCGGTTCTTCTACGACACCGCGAACGGCGGCACGTTCGGCGTCGACCGGACCAGGACCGGCAGCAACTCCGACGTGGACGGCAACCTCGGAGTGCAGAGCGGACCGCTCGTCCTCGACAACGGCCAGGTCACCCTGGACGTCTTCGTCGACCGCTCGATGGTCGAGGCGTACGCGAACTCGTACAAGTCGATCACCACCCGGGCCTACGACGTCCGCAACGACTCCCTCGGCCTGCAGCTGTGGGGAGACGGATCCGTCGTCCAGTCCATGACGGTCTGGAAGATGAACAGCATGACCGGCTGACCGGTCGACCAGGTGAGCGGCGCTGCACGCAACCGTGCGGCGCCGCTCGGCGGTCTGCCGCCGCCCGGCGGGCACCGACCGTGCAGAACTTGACAGACAACGCCGTTCCTCCGCATCGTCGCCCCCACGCGGGTTGCCGGAGGACCATCGCACAGGGGTGAACGACATTGACCGACCGACGGGTGACCATGAGCGACGTCGCTCGGCAGGCGGGGGTCTCGCAGACCACCGCCTCCTTCGTGCTGTCCGGGCGCACCGACATGCGGATCTCCGAGGCGGCGCAGGCGAGGGTGCGGGAGGCTGCCGCGGCGCTGGGCTACCGGCCGAACGTGACGGCGCGGAGCCTGCGCACCCGGGTCACCCGGACGATCGGGTTCGTCTCCGACGCCATCACCACCACCCCCTTCGCCGGCGAGGTGATCCGCGGCGCGCTGGAGGTGGCGAGGGCGCACGACCACCTGCTGTTCATCGTCGAGAGCGAGGGCTCGGCCGACACCGAGACGGCGCTGGTGAACGCCCTGGTGGACCGTCAGGTCGACGCGGTGGTCCTGGCGTCCATGTACACCAGGTACATCACGCCGCCCAAGGACCTGCACGGTCGGCGGGTGGTGCTGCTGAACTGCCTGGCCCCGGGGTTCGACGCGCCGTCGGTGATCCCCGACGAGGTCGAGGCCGGCCGCGCGGCCGGGCGGACGCTGCTGGCCGCCGGGCACCGGGACGGGGTCTGGGCGATCGGCGGCCACCAGGCGATCCCCGCGACCCCGGAGGGGACGTTCGCCGGCAACGAGCGGATGCGCGGGCTGCAGGAGGTGCTGCGGCAGGAGCGGGTGGTCCTGGACGGGGTCGTCGAGTGCGAGTGGAACGCCGAGGACGGCTACCGGGAGACCCGGGCGCTGCTGGAGGCCGGGCGGCGGCCGCGGGCCCTGGTGTGTTCGACCGACCGGCTCTCCTTCGGCGCCTACCAGGCCCTCGCGGAAGCGGGGCTCACCGTCCCGGAGGACGTGTCGGCCGTCTCGTTCGACGACCAGGACATCGCGTCGTGGCTGCGTCCCGCGTTGACGACCCTGGCGCTGCCGCACTACGAGATGGGCCGCACCGCGATGGAGCTGGTCCTCGGCGGGGAGCCGCTGGGCAGCGCAGTGCACCGGATCCCGATGCCGCTGCGGGAGCGCGGTTCGGTGGCCGCACCGGGACGTTGACGCGCACGACGGCGGCGCCCCCGACACGGAAGGGGTCGGGGGCGCCGCCGTCGTTGTCACGCGTTCAGTGCGCGGGCGCGGCCAGGACCGCGGAAGGTTCGAGCCGGCTCGTCCGGCTGCCGGGGACGAAGTCCCATGCCTGCGCTGTGAGGTGCACCGGGCCGAGGGTGTGCAGGCGCCAGGGCGGAGTGCCGGTAGGGTAGCAGCGCAGGGTCAGCGCCTCCCCGGTGCCGAGGAAGACCTCCACGATCGAACCGTCGACGACGACGCGCAGGTCGACGCCGCTGCCTGGAGCGGTGCCCTCGGGCAGCGGCAGCCGGTACCGGCCGGGCCGGGCCCGGGGGTCGAGGGAGGCGTGGTCGCGGTCGACGACGAGTTCTCCCGCGACCGGGTCGAGCGTGATGTCGAGGTGCTCGCCGGGGGCGGTGCTCAGGCGCAGCCCGCCGGGCTCCCGGGTGCTGGGGCGCAGCCGGGCAGTCAGGTCGAAGGCGGGGCCGACTTCTCCGAGGTCGAGGGGCTCCGACCCGGCCGCCCGCTCGGGGAGGTGGACGGTGCGGGGGCCGCGGAGCCGGAGGATCTCCCGGGCGGGCTGCTGGTGGACCCGGCCGTCGGGGGTGAGAGTGACTTCGCGCGGGAGGGTCAGGGTGCCGGCCCATCCGGCCTCGCCGCTCCACGCGGCGTCGCGGGCCTCCCAGGACCATCCCCACAGCAGCCAGCGGCCGTCGGGGGCGGGCAGCAGCGCGGGCGCGTAGAAGTCGGGGCCGTGGTCGAGCCGGTGGTGCGCGGTGGGGGTGAAGGCGCCGTCGCTTTCGCTGCCGACGTAGACCCGGACATCGCGCGGGCCGCCGAGTGCGTCCCAGAGGCTGACCACCAGGGCGCCTTGTTCGCCGAAGGGGGCGTACTGGGGGCACTCCCAGCCGGTCCAGCCACCCGTTCCGGGAGCGTGGCCGTCGTCGTCGGTGAGGAACGGGCCGCGGAGCTCCCACTGTTCCAGGTCGGCGGACTCGTACAGGAAAGCGGTCCCCCGGTCGCCTTCGACGCTGGCGCCGACGAGCATCCGCCAGCGGCCGCCCTCGCGCCAGACGTAAGGGTCGCGGTACATGGTGGCGCCGTCGGGGGGCGTGGGTATCAGCAGTTCGAGCCGCTTGTCCCAGGTGAGTCCGCCGTCGCGGGACTCGGCGGAGGTGACGGGCTGCCACCAGCGGTCGTTGCGGTGCGCGGAGTAGAAGGCGACCATGCGGGAGCCGTCGGAGACGGCGTTGCCGGAGTAGCAGCCGTCCGCGTCGTGGCCGCCCGGCGTCGGGGCCAGGGCGATCGGCTGGGGCTCCCAGGTGATGAGGTCGGGGCTGCGGTAGTGCCCCCAGTGGACCCGGGTGTGGGTGGGCGCGTGCGGGTTGTACTGGAAGAAGACGTGGTAGTGGCCGTCGTGGAAGGACAGGCCGTTGGGGTCGTTGATCCAGTTCCTGGGCGGCCTGAGGTGGACGGCGGGCAGGTGCGGGTCGGCGGGCGAGGTGGACAAGGGCGTCCTTCGAATGGGTGCGGACGGCGCCGGCGGGCGCCTGGGCGCGGCGTTCGGTGGGTGGCGGAGGGCGGGTCAGCCCTTCACGCCGCTGGAGGCGATGCTGTTGATGAAGGAGCGCTGGAAGGCCAGGAACAGGGCCAGCACCGGAACGGTGATCATGGTGGAGTACGCCATGATCTGGCCCCAGGAGACGTTCAGCTGGAAGAAGTACTGGATGCCGACCATGACGGGCCGCAGGTTCTCGTCCTGGACGACCATGAGGGGCCACAGGTAGGAATTCCACATGGGCAGGAACGTGAGGATCGCGACGGTGGCGACGGCGGGCCCGGACAGCGGCATGACGATGCGCCGGTAGATGCCGAACCAGCTCGCGCCGTCCATCCGGGCGGCCTCGTCGAGTTCCTTCGGGATGCTCTGGAAGTACTGGTGGAACAGGAAGATGGAGAAGGCGTTGGCGACGAACGGCAGGATCTGCACGCGGTAGGTGTCGAGCCAGCCTTCGGTGAGCGCCAGGTGGAAGCCGTTCAGCTCCAGCCACGGCAGCTTGTTCACCCACCACACCAGCGGCAGCGCGAAGGTCTCGAACGGCACGATCAGCGTCGCGATGATGAGCACCAGCAGCAGTCGGCGACCGGGCCAGCGCATCCGGGACAGAGCGAAGGCCGCGAGGCTGTTGACGACGATGCCCAGGACGACGGTGACGGCCGAGATGACGATCGAGTTGAGCAGGAAGCGGCCGGCCGGCACCCGGTCGAAGACCGCGGTGTAGTTGTCCAGCGACAGCTGCCCGACGGGCAGGAACGCCTTGATGCTGCCGAGGTCGGCGAAGATCTGCTGGTCCGGCTTGAACGACGAGATCAGCATGAAGACGATGGGGAAGACGAAGACCAGGGCGAGCGCGCTGCGCAGCGCGTGTCCGGGGATGCGGCGCAGGGTCCGCCGCAGGGGGCCGGGGGCCGGGGTGGGTGTGGTCGCCATGTCAGTCCTTCTCCCGGGTGAGGAAGCGCTGGATGAGGGAGACGGCCAGCACGAGGACGAAGAACACCAGGGAGATCGCCGAGGCGTAGGCGGTCTGCTGCTGGTCGTAGCCGGTGTGGACGGCCTGGTAGACGACGGTGGTGGTGGAGTCCAGCGGGCCGCCCTGGGTCATGACGTTGACCTGGGTGAACAGGCGCAGCGCGTCGATGGTGATGGTGATCAGGACGAAGGTGCGGGTCGCGCGCAGGCCGGGCCAGGTCACGTGGCGGAAGCGGGCCCAGCGGTCGGCGCCGTCGATGGCGGCGGCCTCGTGCAGGTCGGCGGGGATGGTCTGCAGCCCGGAGAGCCAGATGACCATGTGGAAGCCGACGCCCTGCCATACGGACATGAAGATGATCGCGGGCAGTGCGGTGGAGGGGTCGTTCAGCCAGTCGGGGCCGTGCAGGTGGCCGAGGCTGAAGGTGTCGATGAGGTGGTTGACCAGACCGGTCTTCTGGTAGAGGAACATCCACACGATGGAGATGACCACCATCGAGGTGACGACCGGGACGAAGTAGACGGTGCGGAAGAAGTTGGTGCCGCCGACCTTCGTGTTGACCAGCAGGGCCAGGGCCAGGGCCAGTCCGGCCTGCACGGGGACCACCACGGCCGCGAAGACGGCGGTGTTGAGCAGGGAGCGGAAGAAGACCGGGTCCTGGAAGAGCAGGGTGAAGTTGCGCAGGCCCACGAAGTGGGCGGGGGTCGGGGAGATCAGCCGGGCGCTGGTGAAAGCCAGGGCGAACGCCAGGACGACCGGGATGACGAAGAAGACCAGCAGCAGCAGGACCGCGGGGCTGACCATGCCGAGGGCGGTCAGGCGTTCGCGGCGGCGAGCCGCGGTGCGCGGATCGCGGCCCGGGGGCCGGGTGCCGGCGCGTGGGACGAGGGTGGTCACGGGGACTCCGGACGGGAAAGGGGGCTCCGGTGGAGCGGGGAAGGCGGCTCCACCGGAGGAGCGCGGGGCGGGGCCGTCAGTTGGCGTAGTAGTTGTTGCTCTTCAGGTTCGAGTCGATCTGGTCCGCGGCCTGGGAGAGCGTCTTCTTCGGGTCGGCGCCGGCCAGGATGTCCTTGGCGGTCTTCTCGAAGACGGAGGAGATGTACGGGTAGGCGGGCGTGACGGGCCGCACCACGGCGAACTTGCGGGCTTCCCGGGTGAAGACCTCGTAGGGGCCGCCGGGCTGGTAACCGGGGATCTGCGCGGAGGCGGCGGCGGTGGCCGGGATGGTGCCGGTGGCCTTGGCGAAGTCCACGAAGTACTGGGTCTTGCGCGAGAACTTCAGGTACTCCTGGGCGCCGGCCTTGTTGCTGCAGGTGGCGCTCATGCCCCACTGCCAGGACGCGCCGCCGATCTTGGGGCCCTGCCCGAGATCGACGGGCGGCAGGATCGCCAGGTCGTCGCCGAGCTTCTCGGCGTTCTTCGCCGCGTCCCAGCTGCCGTCCCACTCGATGGCGGACTTGCCGTTGAGGAAGTCGTCGTTGGGGCTGGTGCCGGACTTCTGCGCCATGTACCCGTTGGTGACCAGGGAGCGGAACCAGGTGGCCCAGGCGACGGCCTCGGGCCCGTCGAGCACGCCCTTGGCGCTCTTGTAGTCCGAGCGGTCGACGAGGTCGCCGCCGAAGCTCTGCAGCTGCGGGGAGTAGGCGTAGGGCCACCACTCGCCGCTGCCGCCGGTGCCCATCTCAAGCGGCTGTTCGAACGTGCCGCTCGCCTTGAGGGCGGCGAGGGCCGCGGTGAACTCGTCCGAGGTCCAGGGCTTGTCGATGGTGGGGATGCGGATGTTGTGGGCCTGCAGCACCGACTTGCGGGCGAACATCGTCAGCGCGACGTCGTAGTGGCCGAAGGCGTAGAGCTTGTCGTTGTAGGTGCCGACGGTGCTCGGGAGCTGGTCGGCGACCGCGGTCTCGCTGCCGTTCATGTCCAGCGGCGCCAGGTAGCCGCCCCAGGCCCAGTTGGGCACGTTGGGCCCGTCGGCGTCGAGGATGCACGGCAGCTTCTTGGCGGAGGCGGCGGCGACCACGGCGTCGTTGTAGGAGCCCTGCGGGAACGCCTGGATCTTGACCTTGTACTTGTCCTGGCTGGCGTTGAAGTCGTCGACGATCTGCTGGACGACCTTGTACTCGGCGGCGTTTCCGGCGTTGTGCGTCCACAGGGTCAGGGTGTCGCCGTCCGCGCCGGAGCCTGATCCGCTGCTCCCCGAGCAGCCGGCGAGCACGGTGGCCGCGGTGACGATGGCTAGACTGGTGGCCGCGAGGCGCTTGACCTCAGATCTCATGGTTTCTCCGATTTCATGGGGCGGGTCCTGGAAGGGCCTCGCCTGGCGACCGGTGTCGACGGTCGCCGTGGTGGTGTTGCTTCACCGCCTCGGGGTCAGAGCCGGGGCGGTGGGGCGACCGAGTCCCGGCGGACCAGCGGGCAGTGCAGCACTTCCTGGCTGCGCGGGCCGCCTGCGGGCTCCGGTGCGTCGATCACGGCTTGGAGTTGTGCGATGGCCCGCGCGCCCATCTCGTAGTGCGGGAGGGCGACGGTGCTCAGCGCGGGGAAGAGGTTCTCGCTGATGAGTTCCTGGTTGTCGAAGCCGACCACCGACAGGTCCCCGGGGATGGTGAGTCCGAGTTCGGCGGCGGCCCGGTAGGCGCCCATGGCCATCCGGTCGTTGAAGCAGAACAGGGCGGTGGGCCGGTGCGCGGTGTCGAGCAGGCGGCGCGCGGCCCGGTAGCCGCCCTGGGCGTCGGAGCGGTCGGCGGACACCAGGGCCTGGTCGAAGCCGATGCCGGCTTCGGCCAGTGCGCTGCGGTAGCCGGCCAGCCTCCCCGAGGTGGCCGGGATGTCGTCGGAGTTGGTGACGAACCCGATCCGCCGGTGGCCGTGCTCCAGCAGCTCCCGGGTGGCGGTGCGGCCGCCCTGCTCCTCGTCGGGGACGACCGAGGGGAAGGCCGGGTCGTCGGACCGGGCGTCCAGCAGGACGGTGGGAACCGAGCGCAGTTGCCCGGGCACCTCCACCGTCCGGTGGTACATCGAGGCGTACAGGATCCCGTCGACCCGGTGCTGCAGCAGCAGGTCGATCTCCTTCTGCTCCAGCTCGCGGTCGTTGCCGGTGTTCAGCATGAGCAGCAGCAGCCCGCGTTCGGCGGCGGCCTCCTGGGCGCCCTTGATGATCAGCCCGGCGTGCGGGGTGGTGGCGATCTCGTCGCTGAGGAACCCCACGGTGTAGGAGCGGCTCAGCCGCAGCCCGCGGGCCAGGTTGTTCGGGAGGTACCCCAGGCGCTCGGCCGCCGCCAGGACGGTCTGCCGAGTCTCGGCGTTGATCCGTTTGCCCTGGACGTCGTTGAGGATGTGGGAGACCGTCGTGGCGGACACGCCCGCCGCCGCGGCCACGTCCTTGATTCCGACTCGTTTCACTCGTCCTGCCAAAACGTTTGGGCAATGGGGCTGCGACGACGATGGCCGCACCGGGCGGCCGGTGTCAACAGCCCGTTACGGATTCGTGTCCGCCGGGTCCCCTCCGGTGAAACTGGGGGTTCGCGACGGCGCGGGCGGCGCGCGGGCGTGCCGCCGCGGCCCGGGTCGGCCTGGTGGGCGCGCCCGGGCGGCGGGGGCCGCCCGCTCAGCCGGCGGGGTCCAGGAAGGTGAGGACGGAGGCGTCCTCCTCGATCATCGGCACCAGCCGGGCGTTGAAGGGAGCCCCGTGGGGGGCGGCGAGGTGGGCGGTGAAGGCGGCCTCGTCGCGGTACTCCTCGAAGATCCAGTAGGCACGGGGGTCGGACGCCTTGCGGTAGACGTCGAAGGCGAGGTTGCCGGGTTCGGCCCGGACCAGCAGGGCGAAGTCGGCCACCAAGGCGGCGACTTGATCCTCGTGGCCGGGCTTCGCGGTGAACTCGGCCAGCAGGGTCTTCTTCACGGCTGTCGCTTTCGGTGAGCAGGGGCAGGGGGACGCCGTCACTGGGAGGCGGTGGCGGGGACGGACTCCAACTGGTGCGCCCAGGGCGGGTTCGGTCCGGCGACCGAGCAGGTGAACGCGGCGACGCGGGCCGCGTACTGGCAGGCGTCGGCCACTTCGTCGGCGGTCAGCTGCTCCAGTCGCCCGCCCAGGCGGCCCGCCAGGGAGAGGCGGTGGAGCAGGCCGGCGGTGAACGAGTCGCCGGCGCCGATGGTGTCCACGACCTCGGTCCGCGGCGCGGGGACGAGGACCCGGACGCCGTCGAGCGAGGCCAGCGCGCCGCGGCTGCCCAGGGTGACCACCACCAGTCGGACTCCGGCAAGGTGCCAGGCGTCGCAGGCGCGCTCGGGCGTGACACCGGGCATCAGCAGCTCCAGGTCGTCCGAGCTCAGGCGCAGGATGTCGGCGAGCGCGCACCAGCGCGGCAGCCGCTGCCGGTAGACGGCCGGATCGACCAGCAGGGGGCGGACGTTGGGGTCGATCGAGACGGTCGCGCCGCTGCGGGCGTGCAGCAGCGCCTCCTCGATGCGTTCGTCGCCGGGGGCACGGACCAGGGCGAGTGAGCCGGTGTGCAGGCAGGCCGCGTCCTCGGGCCGGGCGGCGGCGAGTTCGGCGGCGGTCCACTGCCAGTCGGCGGTGGCCTCGGCGTGGAAGGAGTACTGGGCCTGGCCGTGCGCGTCGAAGGTGGCGATGGCCAGGGTGCTGGGCTCGCGGGCGGCGACGGCTCCGGAGAGGTCGACGCCGGAGGAGGCGAGGTGGCCGCGGAAGAGCGCGCCGAAGGCGTCGTCGGAGATCCGGCCGAGGAAGCGGGTGGGGGTGCCGAGCCGGGCCAGCGCCACGGCCGTGTTGGCCGGTCCGCCACCGGGCAGGACGCGCAGGGCGAGCTCGCCGGGGCGGGGCTGGAGGGCGTCGGCGAAGGCGTCGGCGACGCACTCCCCGAGGACGGCGATCGGGCGCTGGGCCATCGTTGCGCCTTTCGGATTCTAGGAGGAACAGGGGCGAGCAGGGCGCTCTGGGTTGCCGGAACCGGGCGGGCGGCTCTCCGCCGGGCGGCGAGGTTGATTGCGGCCGCGTTACCCAGTCGTTACGCCGGAAGGGCTTGTGGCCCGGGTTGCGCAGACTTCATCATCACTCCCAAGCCGATGTCAACGATGACATAAGTCAACGATGACATTCCCGATACAGCTGATTCCCGCCCTGTCCACCCGGGCCGCACCCCCAGGAGCCACCATGCCCCTCGCCTCTCGCACCACCCTGACCAGAACCGCGGCCGTTGCGCTGGCCGCCGGTCTGGCGCTCACGCTGACCGCGTGCGGCTCCGGCTCGAAGGGCTCCGCGGACGCCGGTTCCTCCGGCGGTGCGGTCAAGGTCGGCCTGATCACCAAGACCGACACCAACCCGTTCTTCGTGAAGATGAAGGAGGGCGCGCAGAAGGCCGCCAAGGAGAACAACGTCACGCTGAGCACCGCGGCGGGCAAGTTCGACGGCGACAACGCGGGCCAGATCGCGGCGATCGAGAACATGGTCGCCGCCGGGGTCAAGGGCATCCTCATCACCCCGAGCGACTCCAAGGCGATCCTGCCCGCCATCAAGAAGGCCCGTGACAAGGGCGTCCTGGTGATCGCCCTCGACAGCCCCACCGACCCCACCGACGGCACCGACGCACTGTTCGCCACCAACAACGAGAAGGCCGGCGAGCTGATCGGCCAGTACGCCAAGGCCGCGATGGCGGGCAAGAGTGCCAAGATCGCCACCCTGGACCTCGCGCCGGGCGTCGCCGTCGGCCAACTGCGCCACGACGGGTTCCTCAAGGGCTTCGGCATCGCGGAGGGCGACCCGTCGGTGGTCTGCTCCCAGGACACCGGCGGCGACCAGGCCAAGGGCCAGACCGCCATGGAGAACTGCCTGCAGAAGGCGCCCGACATCAACGTCGTCTACACCATCAACGAGCCCGCCGCGCTGGGCGCGTACACCGCGCTGAAGGCCAAGGGCCGGGAGAAGGACGTCCTGATCGTCTCCGTCGACGGCGGCTGCACCGGCACCCAGGCCGTCAAGGACGGAAAGATCGCCGCGACCTCCCAGCAGTACCCGCTGGTGATGGCCTCCCAGGGCGTCAAGGCCGTCGCCGACTACGCCAAGTCCGGTGTCAAGCCCATCGGTTACACCGACACCGGCGTCAACCTCATCACCGACAAGCCGCAGGCCGGCGTCGACGCCAAGGACACCGCATACGGCCTGGAGAACTGCTGGGGCTGATCCGCGCCCCCCTGAACCAGCGGTCCGGGCCGGATCTCCTGCCCCGACCCGGCCCGGACCGCTCCCATCCGTCGTGACGCCACCCGTTCGGCGCTCCCGATCCGCTTCACCGGCAAGGACCTTCCATGACCACATCCACCGTCCCGTACGGAAACCTGACCGGGCCGTCGACGCTGCGGCGGCTGGCGACGGCCCCGGTCGCGGGCCCGCTCGCCGCGCTCGTGCTGGCCTGCGCCTTCTTCTCCCTGATGACGGATCAGTTCCTGTCCGGCGGGAACTTCTCCCTGATCATCCAGCAGGTGATGGTGGTCGGTGCGCTGGCCGTGGGACAGACGCTGATCATCCTCACCGCGGGCATCGACCTGTCCTGCGGCGCGGTGATGGCCTTCGGGTCGATCGTGATCGCGAAGATGGCCGCCAACGGCACCGTCCCACCGCTGGTCGCGATCGCACTGGGCCTGGCCGTGTGCGCGGGCTTCGGACTCCTCAACGGCCTGCTGGTGAAGCTGATCCCGCTCCCGCCGTTCATCGTGACGCTGGGCATGCTGAACGTGGCCTTCGCGCTCACCCACATCTACTCGAACGAACAGACCGTCAGCGACCTGCCCCGGGCGCTGACCTTCCTCGGTGAGACGTTCCCGCTCGGCGACACCGACGTCACCTACGGCTCCCTCGTCGCTCTCGGCCTGTTCGGCCTGTTCGCCTACCTGCTGAGCAGCACCTCCTGGGGCCGGCACGTCTACGCCCTGGGCAACAGCCCCGAGGCCGCCCGGCTCAACGGCATCCGCACCGGACGCCTCACCATCGGCCTCTACGCGATCGCCGGACTGGTCTACGGCATCGCCGCGCTGTTGCTGATCTCCCGCACCGGCGTCGGCGACCCGCAGGCCGGGCAGACCGACAACCTCGACAGCATCACCGCCGTCGTCCTCGGCGGCACCAGCCTGTTCGGCGGCCGCGGCAGCGTCCTGGGCTCCCTGATCGGAGCCCTCATCGTCGGCGTGTTCCGCAACGGCCTGCAGCTGATGGGCGTCGCCTCCATCTACCAGACCCTGATCACCGGCGTCCTGGTCATCCTCGCCGTCACCGTCGACCAGATCTCCCGGAAGAGGATCCGCTGATGAGCATCACCGCCACGGCCACCCCCGTGATCCAGGCCCGGGGCCTGGTCAAGCGCTACGGCCACGTCACCGCCATCGACGGCGCCGACTTCGACCTGCTGCCCGGCGAGGTGCTGGCCGTCATCGGCGACAACGGCGCCGGCAAGTCCAGCCTGATCAAGGCGCTCACCGGCGCCGTCACCCCGGACGAGGGCGAGATCCGCCTGAACGGCGAGGCGATCCGCTTCAACGGGCCGCAGGACGCCCGCGCCCACGGCATCGAGACGGTGTACCAGGACCTCGCGGTGGCCGCCTCGATGGACATCGCCTCCAACATGTTCCTCGGCCGCGAACTGCTCCGGCCCGGTCCGCTGGGCAGCGTCCTGCGGATGGTGGACAAGAAGCGGATGCGCGAGGAGGCCGCCGCGCACATGGCCGACCTGAAGATCGGCCTGCGCTCGCTCACCCAGCCGGTGGAGACCCTCTCCGGCGGTCAGCGCCAGGCCGTCGCGGTGGCCCGCGCCGTCGCCTGGGCCCGCAGCGTCGTCGTGATGGACGAGCCCACCGCGGCCCTGGGCGTCAAGGAGTCCGGCCAGGTCCTCGACCTGATCCGCCGGGTCCGCGACAAGGGGCTGCCCGTCATCCTGATCAGCCACAACATGCCGCACGTCTTCGAGATCGCCGACCGCATCCACGTCCACCGGATGGGACGGCGCGAGGCCCTGATCAAGCCGTCCGACTACTCCATGTCCGAGGTCGTGGCGATCATGACCGGTGCGCTCACCGTCGACGGGGACAGCGGCGGTACTGTCGTGGCGGACGCCGCCGCCGCGAAGGCCGCCGGCGTCCGCCCGAACTGACCAGACCGGGCCCCGCCCGCCGCGGCGGGGCCCGGGCCCGACGAAGCCGGAACGGTGGTCCATGGCCTCGCCCCGTCGCACGACGCTCGCCGACGTCGCCCAGGAGGTCGGCGTGAGCGCCAAGACCGTCTCCCGGGTGCTCAACGGCGACGGGCCGACCTCCCGGGAGACCCGGGAGAAGGTCATGGCGGCGGTCGAGAAGCTCGGCTTCCAGCCCAACCTGATGGCCCGCAACATCCGCGTCGGCGGCCCGGACAGCACCGTCGGCCTGATCATCCCCGACATGGGCAACCCGTTCTTCGGCTCCGTCGCCGGCGGCATCGAGAGCGCGGTGCGCGAACGCGGACTGACCCTGCTGATGGGCTCCTGCGCCGACGACCCCGCCCGCGAACGCGCCCTGATCTCCACCTTCCTGGCCCGCCGGGTCAGCGCCCTGATGGTGGTGCCCACCGTCGGCGCCGACCACGCCCACCTGCGCACCGCCCGGGCGAACGGCCTGCCGGTGGTCTTCCTCGACCGCCCCGGCAACGGCCTGGCCGCCGACAGCGTGGTCAGCTCCAACCGGGACGGCGCCCGCGAGGGCACCGCCCACCTGATTGCCGCCGGACACCGCCGGATCGCCTTCGTCGGCGACCGCCCCGCCGCTCTGTACACCCGCCGCGAGCGCCTCGCCGGATACCGCGAGGCCCTCGACGCAGCCCAACTCCCGTACGACCGCTCGCTCGTCCTCGACGGCCACACCGAGGCCGAGGCCGCCGAAGCCGTCCAGCGCGTGCTGCGCGACCCGCAGCCGCCCACCGCGATCCTCGCCGCCAACAACTTCGCCGCCATGGGCACCGTCCTGGGCACCACCCGGGCCGGCCGGCGCGACGTCGCCCTGGTCTCCTTCGACGACCTGCCCTTCGCGGAGGTCCTGGAGCCCGCGATCACCACCGTCGCCCAGGACCCCACCGCCATCGGCACCGCCGCGGCCGAGATCGCCCTGGCCCGCCTCGACGGCGACCGCACCCGGGCCCGCACCGTCACCGTCCCCACCCGCCTCATCCCCCGCGGTTCCGGCGAACTCCCGCCCGCCGCGCAGTAGTTCCGCCCCACCACGGACCGCACCACCGCCCCGCCGCACCACCAACGACCGCTCACCCTCGGCGCCCGTCGTCGCGCCGCCGTACCCCGGCCCGGCCACGCCCCGGCGTAGCCATGCCCTCGTACCGCCCGACCCCGACGGGTCGCGAGCGCGTCCCCCACCCACCCCGCCCAAGCTCTGTGAAGGAGCTCGTATGCGCGCGTCCCGACCCACCCGCCGCACCTCGCTGGCCGTCCTGGCCACCGCCGTCTGCCTCGGCCTGACCGCCGGCTCCCCCGCCGTGGCCGACACCGCGCAGTTCCAGGAGCAGTACCGCCCCCAGGTGCACTACACCCCCGCGCAGAACTGGATGAACGACCCCAACGGGCTCGTCCACTACCAGGGCGAGTACCACCTCTTCTACCAGTACAACCCGAACGGCAACTCCTGGGGCGACATGTCCTGGGGCCACGCCGTCAGCACCGACCTCGTCCACTGGAAGGAGCTGCCGCTGGCCATCCCCCGCAGCGAGGACGAGATGGTCTTCTCCGGCAGCGTCGTCGTCGACACCGACAACACCTCCGGCCTCGGCACCCGCGCCAACCCCGCCATGGTCGCGGTGTACACCAGCGCCTACAACGACGGGCGGCAGGCCCAGTCGCTGGCCTACTCCACCGACCGCGGCCGCACCTGGACCAAGTACACCGGCAACCCGGTGCTCGACATCGGCTCCCACGCCTTCCGCGACCCGAAGGTCCAGTGGTACGCACCGACCCGCAGCTGGCTGATGACCGTCTCCCTGGCCGACGAGCACAAGGTGGAGTTCTACACCTCCAAGGACCTCAGGTCCTGGAAGCTGCTCAGCGAGTTCGGCCCCGCCGGGGCCACCGGCGGCGGCTGGGAGTGCCCCGACTTCTTCCCCCTCGCCGTCGACGGCGACCCCGGGCACGTCAAGTGGGTCATGGTCGTCAACATCAACCCCGGCGGCATCGCCGGCGGCTCCGGCGCCCAGTACTTCGTCGGCGACTTCGACGGCACCACCTTCACCCCCGACGACAACGGCTCCTACACCCCGCCCGCCGGCACCGTCCTGCAGGACTTCGAACAGGCCGACTACGGCACCTGGACCACCACCGGAACGGCCTTCGGCACCGCACCGGCCACCGGCCCCCTGCCCGGCCAGTCCGCGATCACCGGCATCGAGGGCACCGGCCACGCCAACAGCTTCCACGACGGCGACAGCACCACCGGCACCCTCACCTCCCCCGCGTTCACCGCCACCAGCGACTACCTCAACTTCAAGGTCGGCGGCGGCAACCACCCCCACAACCCGAACGCCGTCACCGACCCGCAGCCCACCCCCACCGGCACCGTCCTCGCCGACTTCGAGGGCGACACCTACGGCGACTGGACCGCCACCGGCACCGCCTTCGGCACCGGCCCCGCCCAGGGCACCCTCCCCGGTCAGATGGACGTCTCCGGCTACACCGGCCACGGACTGGCCAACAGCTTCCTCCAGGGCGACGCCACCACCGGCACCCTCACCTCCCCCGCGTTCACCGTCGACAAGAAGTACCTCGACTTCCTGATCGGCGGCGGCACCCACCCCGCCAACTCCGACTCCCCCACGACCATCGAACTCGTCGTCGACGGCAAGACCGTCCGCAGCGCCACCGGCAGCAACAACGAGCACCTCGACTGGGCCTCCTGGGACCTGTCCGACCTCCAGGGCAAGACCGCCCAGGTCAAGATCGTCGACCAGAACACCGGCGGCTGGGGCCACCTCAACGTCGACCAGATCGTCCTGTCCGACACCCAGGCCAAGCCCCGGTCGAGCGAGACCGCCGTCAACCTGGTCGTCGACGGCCAGGTCGTGCAGAGCGCCACCGGCTCCGACAGCGAAACCCTGGACTGGGCCTCCTTCGACCTGCGCCCCTACAAGGGCAAGCAGGCCCAGGTCCAGATCGCCGACCTCAACACCGGCGGCTGGGGCCACATCATGGCCGACCGGTTCACCACCGCCGACAAGCCCGCCCTCTCCACCCTCCAGCGCGCCCACTGGGTCGACTTCGGCAAGGACTTCTACGCCGCCGTCACCTACAACGACGCACCCGGCGGCCGGCGCACCATGATCGGCTGGATGAGCGACTGGCAGTACGCCGGCAACACCCCCACCACCCCCTGGCGCAGCGCCCAGAGCCTGCCCCGCAACCTGCAGCTGCGCACCGTCGACGGCCGCCTCCAGCTCACCCAGCAGCCGGTCCGGTCGCTGAACACGCTGCGCCAGGGACCGGCCGTCGCCCTGAACCGCGTCACCGTCCGCCCCGGCACCACCGCCCTGCCCTCCCGCGGGAACGGCAAGGCCCTCGACATCGACGCCGTCTTCTCCCCTGCCGACGCGAAGAAGTTCGGCCTCAAGGTGCGCACCGGCGCCGGCCAGGAGACCGTCATCGGCTACGACACCGCCGACCAGCGGCTCTACGTCGACCGCACCAAGTCCGGCGCCGTCGACTTCGACCCCAACTTCCCCGGCATCCAGACCGCCCCGCTCGAGCCCGGGAAGGACGGCAAGATCCACATCCGGGTGGTCGTCGACTGGTCCTCCGTCGAGGTGTTCGGCGGCGAGGGCGAAGCGGTGATCACCGACCAGGTCTTCCCCGACCCCAGCAGCCAGGGCGTCCAGCTGTTCGCCGAAGGCGGGTCCGCCCGCCTCGACAGCCTCAAGCTCTGGCACCTCGGCTCCTACCGGAGCGAGTAAGAGCCCCGTGCGGGGGCGGGCTCGAGGGTGCCCGCCCCCGCACGGTCCACCCGGCCCCGTCGCCGCACGGGCCCGGCCCGGGGTACGTCCCGTCCGATCCGGAGACCGGGACCGGCCGTATCCGTTCCGGCCTCCGCCGAGTGCACTCCGCGCCATCCCCCACCCCGCGGCCTGCCCCACCGCACCACCCCCACTGCGGCACGCCGCTCCCGAGGACCCACCCGCACGGGCACCCCACCCGCCCCGGGGGTCCGGACCCGAGGAGACCCACATGCGCGACCGAACCGTCACGCACCACCGCTCCAAGCGCCTGCTCGCCCTCTCCGCCGCCGCCGTCCTCGGCATGGCGCTCCTCGCGCCCTCCGCCGACGCGCAGACCGCGTACACCGAGACCTACCGGCCCCAGCTGCACTTCTCGCCCGCCCAGAACTGGATGAACGACCCCAACGGCCCGATCTGGTACAAGGGCACGTACCACCTCTTCTTCCAGTACAACCCCTCGGGAAACACCTGGGGCAACATGTCCTGGGGACACGCGACCAGCCCCGACCTGGTGCACTGGACCGAGCAGCCGATCGCCCTCCCGCAGGACGCCGACGAGATGGTCTTCTCCGGCGGAGTCGTCCTCGACAAGAACAACACCACCGGCTTCGGCACCAGCAGCAACCCCCCGCTGGTCGCGATCTACACCAGCTACCGCAAGTCCGACGGCGTGCAGGCCCAATCGCTGGCCTACTCCACCGACGGCGGCACCACCTGGACCAAGTACGCCGGAAGCCCCGTCCTCACCATCGGGTCCCAGAACTTCCGCGACCCCAAGGTGTTCTGGAACGCCCGGACCAACAGCTGGCTCATGACGGTCGCCCTGTCCGCCGACCACAAGGTGAGCTTCTACTCCTCCCCGAACCTGAAGAGCTGGACCAAGCTCAGCGACTTCGGTCCGGCCGGCGCCACCGGCGGCCTGTGGGAGTGCCCCGACCTCTTCCGGCTCCCGGTGGACGGCGACCCGTCGCGCACCAAGTGGGTCCTGGTCGTCAACATCAACCCCGGCGGTCCCCAGAACACCTCCGCCGCCCAGTACTTCGTCGGCGACTTCGACGGCACGACCTTCACCCCCGACGGACCCGCCACCTCCGCACCGCCCACGGGAACGGTCCTCGCCGACTTCGAGGGGAGCACCTACGGGTCCTGGACGGCCACGGGCGCCGCCTTCGGCACCGGCCCCGCCCAGGGCACCCTGCCTGGCCAGCAGAACGTCAGCGGCTACCTCGGAAAGGGACTCGTCAACTCCTTCCTCCAGGGCGACGCCACCACCGGCACCCTCACCTCCCCCGCCTTCACGGTCGACAAGCCGTACCTGAACTTCCTGGTCGGCGGTGGCAACCACCCCAACTCCCAGCCCAACCCCACCACCGTCAACCTGGTGGTCGACGGCGCGGTGGTCAGGACCACCACCGGCAAGGACAACGAAGCACTCGACCCCGTCCAGTGGGACCTGCGCACCCTGGCCGGCAAGCAGGCCCAGATCCAGATCGTCGACAACAACACCGGCGGCTGGGGCCACATCAACGCCGACCAGTTCACCCTCACCGACACCCCCGCCCAGAACCAGGCTTCGAACGCCCACTGGATGGACTACGGCGCCGACTTCTACGCCGCCACCTCCTTCAACGACGAGCCCACCGGCCGCCGCGTCGTCATCGGCTGGATGAACAACTGGCAGTACGGCGGGAACATCCCCACCTCCCCCTGGCGCAGCGCGGACTCCCTCCCCAGGGAGCTCTCGCTGAAGACGGTGAACGGCACCCCGCAACTCGTACAGGTGCCGGTCAAGGAACTGGAGCAGCTGCGGACGGGGACGGTCGGCACCGCGCCCACGACGGTCATCGCGGCCGGTGCCGACGTGCCCCTGAGCACCCAGGGCACCCTGCTCGACATCACGGCCGCTCTGCGGGCCGGCACCGCGAACGAGTTCGGCCTCAAGGTCCACACCGGAGGCGGCCAGGAGACCCGCATCGGCTACGACACCACCGCCCAGGAGCTGTACATCGACCGGACACGCTCGGGCGACTCCTCCTTCGGCGGGAACTTCGCCGCCGTGCACCGCGCACCGCTCAGCCTCGACGCCGACGGCAAGCTGCGACTGCGCGTCGTCGTCGACACCTCCTCCGTCGAGGTGTACGCCGGCGACGGCCGGGTCGTCATGACCGACCAGATCTTCCCCAACCCCGCCAACAACGGCGTCTCCGCCTACGCCACCGGCGGCACCGCGTCCCTGGACGCCTTCAGCGCCCAGAAGCTGAACTCCATCTGGGCCGACCGCTGACCGCACCGCCCACAGCCCACAGCCCACAGCCCACTGTTCCGGAGCGCGCGAGCACCGTGGGGCGGTCCGGTTCGGCCGACAACGACTGAACCGGATCGCCCTGTGGATCCCTTTCCACCCTCGACGGCGGGACGACAGGATTTGAACCTGCGAACCCTCGACCCCCGGCTGGCGTCAGCGGTGTTCGGGGTTCTCGAAGTCGAAGCGGCAGCCGGCGTCCCACTCGGAGCGCTGGTTGCCGTGCGCCGGGATGCCGCCGGCGTCCTTGAGCATGCGGGCAAGGTGGAGCTGGTTCCAGGTCATGAAGGTGGTGTTGCGGTTGGTGAAGTCGTTCTCCGGGCCACCGGAACCGGGGTCGAGGTAGGACGGGCCGGGGCCGGCCTCGCCGACCCAGCCGGCGTCGGCCTGGGGCGGGATGACGTAGCCGAGATGCTGGAGGCTGTAGAGCACGTTCATCGCGCAGTGCTTCGCACCGTCCTCGTTGCCGGTGATCAGGCAGCCGCCGACCCGGCCGTAATAGGCGTACTGGCCGCGGTCGTTGAGGATCGACGAGCAGGCGTACAACCGCTCGACGACCTTCTTCATGATCGAGGAGTTGTCTCCCAGCCACACAGGTCCCGCTAGCGTGAGGATGTCTGCGGCCATCACCTTCGAGTAGATGACCGGCCACTCGTCGGTCTCCCACCCGTGCTCGGTCATGTCCGGCCACACGCCGGTCGCGATGTCGATGTCCACCGCTCGCAGCACGTCGACCTCGACGCCCTGGCGCTCCATGATCCCGGTGCTGATGTCGATCAGCCCCTGGGTGTGGCTGCGCTCCGGAGACCGCTTGAGCGTGCAGTTGATCACCAGGGCGCGGAGATCACGGTAGGACGTGCCGGTGTCGGTCATCGATGCGTTTCCTCGCGGACGAGTGGGCGGTCGGGCGGCGATACACGCCCGGCTTCCGATATCGGTACGGCCCTGGGTTGGTCCGACCGAAGATCCCGTCTACTGTCTCGCCTCGTCGGGCGGAACGACCGAACGCCGCGCCAACGACGGCGAAGTCGGCACCGTTCACCCGCATGCATCGCCGAGCCAGCCACTCGTCGGTGTCCCGGCCGGGTTCGGTCATGTCGGGCCGGACGCCGGTGGCGAGGTCGTGGTCGCGCCCATCGCAGCACGTGCCCGCGGACGCGCCCGGGACCGTCCGCCGTCCGGCGGACACCCGGGCGCGTCGCGCACGGTGATGACGGTCCGTCATGCTCCGATCGCTGCGAGGACCTCCGCGGCGGCCCGGGCGCCCTCGACGGCCCCGCCGTTCATGTAGCCCTGGAAGTCGTACGAGGTGTGCTCGCCGGCGAAGTGCAGATTGCCCTGGGCGGTGCCCTCGTAGCCGGCGTAGCTGGTGAGGTAGCCGGTCGGCCAGTACGAGTAGGCGCCGTACGAGTACGGGTTGAGGTGCCAGGCGGAGAGCGTGGCCCGGCCGTTCCAGGCGGCCTTGGTGCCGGGCCAGACGGTGTCGATCTGGCTGAGGTAGTTGTCGACCAGGTTGCGGGTGTACGAGGTGGAGGCGTTGGTGAACGCGCTCGGCGGGGTCAGGCCGCGGGCCGGGCTGCCGCCGCCGTACTGGACCAGGATGCCGTTGCTGCCGGCCTGGCCGCGGGTGACGTCCCAGGCCTGCTGGTACGGCAGGTCGGCGAAGCACTCGCCGTTCGAGACGCCGTCCCACACGCCGCTGCCGGACCAGGAACTCCGGTTGGTGAACTGCATGTTGAGCTTGGTGCAGGCGCCCATCCGCATGTGGGCGAGGACGCCCTTCATCATCGGGTCGAGCCCGGCCCGCGACAGGTCGACGTGGTCCTGGAGGATCGGCAGCGGGACGGCCAGGACGGTGTGGTCGGCGACCACGGTCTGGGTGCCGCCGCCGTCCAGCGCGAAGGTGAGGGTCTGACTTCCGTCGGCGTTCCTCACCACCGCCCGCAGGGTGCGGCCGAGTTGGACGGTGCCGGCCGGCAGGGCGTCCGCCATGGCGTGCGGGACCTGGTCGTTGCCGCCGGTGATGTGCCAGCGCTCGTCGGAGCCGCCCCAGATGGAGAAGTTCCCGGGGCTGGACTGCCAGGAGATCATCACCAGCATCGCGTAGGCGGACTGCGCGGTGGTGTCGGCTCCGTACTCGACGGCGTAGGCGCAGTCGAGCAGCGCGCCGAGGTCGCTGGAGAACCCGCCCGGCACGCGGGAGTCGATCCAGTCGCGGATCGACATGGTGTCGAGGGCGACCGAGGCGGCGTTGTGGCTGTTCCAGGTGGGGGCGGAGCCGCCCGCCTGGATGTCGTCCTTGACCGCCTGCCAGATCTGCTTGAAGTCGTTGTCGACCTGGGTCTTCGGGTAGTAGTGCCCGTTGAAGTGGTAGATCCCCTCGGCTCCGTTGGGGAGGTCGGCCGCGACGTCGGTCAGGCCGAGGCCGAAGCGCCGGCAGAGGTCCTTGATCGCGTGGTGGCCGGTGTCGACCAGCTCGCCGCCCCATTCGGAGACCTGGCCCTGGTTCCACAGGCCGGGACCGGCGGGGCTGCCGCCGGAGTACATCCGGCCGCCGATCCGGGTCGGGTTGGCCTCGTAGACGGTGGCGGCGACGCCCTTGTCGGCGAGGGTGAGGGCGGCGTTCAGGCCGGAGATGCCGGCGCCGATGATCGCGATCCGGGGAGCGCCGCCGATCGGCTTGGTGGCGGTGGCGGCGCGGGCCCGGGGAACTCGCCCGGCGACCCCGGCCACCGCGGTCAGGCCGATGCCGAGGGCGGCGGCCCGGCCGAGCAGGGCGCGCCGGGAGACGCCGTCCGGCTCGGCCCGGGCCTCGTCGCGCAGGCCCTGGTACTCGGCGACCGGCATCCGCAGGCGGTCGGCCACGGACTGGTCGGCCATCAGCTGCTTGAACCGGCCGGCGTAGGGGGTGCGTGCCATGTGGGGGAAGCCTTTCTGTTCGGTGGCGGGGGTCAGGCCCGGGCGGGCACGGGTTCGTCGTCGGTGCGCTCCTGCGCGTTCTCGACCACCAGCCGGCCCATCAGCTCGTACTTCTGCGGGTGCCTGGCGCGCATGTAGAGGGCGAGGGCGAGGCCGCCGAGGAAGACCGCGGCGACGATCCACGGGATCAGCTTGAAGAAGAAGATCTTGGAGGCGGCGCCGGCGGCGGTGTCCAGGTTGACCACCAGCAGCACGATCGCGGCGAGCATGCCGAGCCCGCCGAGCAGCGGCGCGGTGAAGGTCCGGAACCAGTGCCGGGACTCGGGGTGGTGGCGGCGGAAGTAGGCGATCACCGAGAACGAGCAGAGGGTCTGCACCACCAGCAGGGCCAGCGTGCCGAGGATCGCGGTGAGTGTGTAGAGGCTGACGTACGGGTCCTGGCCGGCCGCCCAGAAGCCGCCGACCACGGCCAGCGCGATCCCGGTCTGGGTGAAGGAGGCGACGTACGGGGAGCCGTGCCGGGGGTGGGTGCGGCCGAGCGCCGGGTGCAGGAAGCCCTCGCGGCCGATCGCGTACAGGTAGCGGGAGGCGCACTGGTGGAAGGCCATGCCGCAGGCGAAGGCGCTGGTGACCATCAGCCACTGGAACGCGGTGACGGCCCAGCCGCCGAGGTACTGCCGGGCGGGGGCGAGGAACAGGTCGAGCGGGCTGGACCCGCCGACGATCTCCAGCGCCTTGCCGGCGCCGTTGCCGGACAGCACCATCCAGGCGACGAAGGTGTACAGCACGCCCAGCACCACGACGGCCAGCAGGGTGGCGCGCGGGATGATCCGCTTCGGGTTGCGGGACTCCTCGCCGTACATGGCGGTCGACTCGAACCCGATCCAGGACCAGAAGCAGAAGAACAGGCCGACCCCGGCGTTCACCCCGGCGAACGCGCCCGTCGGGTTCAGCGAGGACAGGTGCAGGCCGTCCGGGCCGCCGCCGTGCACCAGCACCGAGCCGGCCAGCAGCCCCAGCATCAGCACCTCGCCGACCAGGAAGACGCCCAGCACCTTGGAGGCGACCTCCAGGTCGAAGTACGACAGCAGCGCGGTGACGGCCAGCATCAGCAGCGCGTACACCTGCCAGGGCAGGTCCAGGCCGAGCTGCGCGTCGACGGCCTGCTGCGCGAAGTAGGCGAAGATGCCGACGATCGACGCCTCGAACACCACGTACGCCAGCACCGCGAGCAGACCGGAGGCCATGCCGACGACCCGGCCCAGGCCGTGCGAGACGAACCCGTAGAACGCACCGGCGGTGGTGATGTGGCGGGCCATCGCCACGTAACCGACGGTGAAGACGATCAGCACCAGCATGACGAACAGGAACCCGGCCGGTGCGTGCACGCCGTTGCCGCCTCCGATGATCACCGGCAGGTTGCCGGTCATGGCGGTGATCGGCGCGGCGGTGGCGAGCGCCATGAAGATCACCCCGACCAGGCCGACGGAGCCGGCCTTCAGGCGTTGGACGGTGGGCGGTCCTTCGACCGCGGTGGGCTGTTCGACGGCGGACACGGGCAGCTCCCTGGACGGGCGGACGGGCGGGTCGGGCCTCCGCCTCGGCGGAGTCGGCCCAGTGTGGGTCACGTCACAAGGCGCGCGGGGGATGCATGATGTAGTGGGGCCTGTTTCGTGATTGACGCCCTGTCAATTGCGCTCCGTAACATCCGCTCCGCGGGTGGGAGTAGGTTCGGGGGTGTTGGTGTTCCCTCCGGGGGTCCCGGGCGTCGGCGCGGGGCTGCCGTCACTGAGAAGGCAGGTTGGGCATGGAGTCGCTGTTCGAACTTCCGATCCGCACGCTGGCGGGCGAGCCGTCCTCGCTCGCGGAGTACCGCGGGAAGGCGCTGCTGCTGGTGAACGTGGCGTCGAAGTGCGGTCTGACCCCGCAGTACACGGGCCTGGAGAACCTGCAGAAGACGTACGGGGAGCGCGGGTTCACCGTGCTCGGCTTCCCGTGCAACCAGTTCATGGGCCAGGAGCCGGGCTCGGCCGAGGAGATCCAGGAGTTCTGCTCGACCACGTACGGGGTGTCCTTCCCGCTGTTCGAGAAGATCGACGTCAACGGGGACGAGCGGCACCCGCTGTACGCCCGGCTGACCGAGGTCGCGGACGCCACCGGTGAGGCCGGCGACGTGCAGTGGAACTTCGAGAAGTTCCTGGTGTCGGCGGACGGCGAGGTGGTCGGCCGGTTCCGTCCGCGCACCGAGCCGGAGTCCGCGGAGCTGGTCGCCGCGATCGAGGCGCAGCTGCCCGCCTGAGCCGCAGCCCCACCGGGCCCCGGTGCCGCCGCCCCTGCGGGCCGCGACCGCCGGGGCCCGGCCGTGTCCCGGGGGTCGCGGCTCCCGGGAGCCCGGTCTTCGCCGCCGGAATTTGTACAGGTAACCTGCGCAGTGGAACTGGACAGTCCGGCCGGCCGGGCTGCCGCCGCCCCCGACGAAAGGCCCGTCGTGTCCGTCACCGCGCTCGACCCGATCACCGCCCTGGTCGTCATCGACCTCCAGCAGGGCATCCTCGCCGCACCGTGCAGCCCGTACCCGGCCCGCGAGGTGCTGGACCGCACGGTCTCGCTGGCGGAGGCGTTCCGCGCCGCCGAGCTGCCGGTGGTGCTGGTCCGGGTCTCCTTCGCGCCCGACTTCGGCGACCTGCCGCCCGGCCGCACCGAGCAGCCGCGCGGCGGCGGCGCGGCCCGGCCGGAGGGCTGGGACCAGCTGTCCGAGGAGCTGCGCCGCCCGTCCGACCTGCTGGTGACCAAGCACAACTGGGGCGCCTTCCACGGCACCGACCTGGACGTGCAGCTGCGTCGCCGGGGCGTGACGCAGATCGTGCTGGCGGGCATCGCGACCAGCATCGGCGTGGAGTCGACGGCCCGCGCCGCGCACGAGCACGGCTACCACGTGACGCTGGCGGTGGACGCGATGTCCGACCTGGACGCGCAGGCGCACGCCAACAGCGTGCAGCGGATCTTCCCGCGGCTCGGCGAGACCGGCACCACTGCGGAGGTCCTGGACCTGCTCGCCAAGACCCGCTGAGCCCGCGAGCCCGCCACGACGTGCCGAAACCCGCCCGGTGGGCGGGTTTCGGCGTGCTCGGTCCGGGTGCGGCGGGTCAGGCCTCGCCGGCGTGCCAGGCCGGCCACTCCCAGGGCCGGTCGTCCCAGTGCACCCGGACGGGGTCGCGCGGGTCCAGGTCGGGGAAGTGGTGCTTCAGCTCGGGCTCGAACTCCTCGGGCGCGAGCGGCTTCCACCCCGCCCCCTTGAAGTGGACCAGCCGGTAGCGGCTGTCGGTCCGGAACTCCGCGATCTCCACCAGTGGCTCCTCGGCAGCCCGATCGACGGTGCTGCCGGCTGTGCTGTTGCTCGTCATGCCGCCAGCATCGGACGCCCGCCCCCGCCACGCACGCCCTGACCGCCGACCGGCCGCGTGTCGCGGTACCGGGCCCGCTCACGCGTTCGACCCGGATCCGTCACGGCTGGGTCCCGGTCCGGCACGGGCCCTGGTGGTGACGGCGCGTTCCCGTACCGTTGAGGCAGTCGGAAGCTTGGGCCGGGAGGACCGCGTGAGCAGCAGGAAGAAGGCGTCGAGGGCGTCGACGCGGGTGCGTGGGGTGGACGGTCTGGCGGTGGGCCGGTCGGCGTGGGGGCTGTACCGGGAGACCAGGCGGCCGGGGGCGCCGGGTCTGCTCGCACGGGTGTGGGCGCTGCCGCGCCTGCTGCGGGACGCGCTGACGGGGCGTTACCCGGGGGTGGGGCCGGCCAAGCTGCTGGCGCTGGCGTTCGCGGTGGGGGTGTACCTGATCAGCCCGATCGACGCGGTGCCGGACTTCCTCCCGGTGCTCGGCTGGGGCGACGACACGGCGCTGGTGCTGTGGTTCCTGATGGGGTTGACCCGGGAGTCCGGCCGGTACGTGGAGTGGGCGGCGCAGCAGGCCGGGAAGGGCACGGCGGCGGAACTGCCCGCGGACATCTGATCCGCCGAGCGCCGGTCGCAATGATCGACCCCCGCCCTGCAAAAATCTGACATCGCAAAGAAATATCCGCGCAGCTCCCTTGTGGGGACGCCGCGCGGACCCCTACTGTCGGCTCACCTTCTCCGTGTCGCGCCGCCCGTGAGCGTCCCGGGCCCACCCCCTTCGCCACGCCTTCAGAGAGCCGAGCCCCGATGACTTCTGCCGTCGTGCCCCCGTCCCTCCCCGAGCCTCCGGCCGGCGGGACCCCCGTGCCGTCCCCGTCCGCCGCCCGTTCGGTGCTGTCCCGTTCGGCCCGGGCCGGGTCGGTGGTGGTCGCCTCCGTGCTGGGCCTCGGGGTGGCGCTCTGCTCCCCGGCGGCGCAGGCCGCGCCCGCGCCCGCCGCCAACCCGGCGGTGACCCGGGCCGGGATCGACCCGGCGCTGACCGCGGGCCGCGGCGCGCCGGTGGACTTCCGGGAGCAGGAGGCCGAGCGCGCCGCCACCTCCGGCAGCGTGATCGCCGCCGACCGCACCGCGTACACCCTGGCCGCGGAGGCCTCGGGGCGCAGCGCGGTGAAGCTGACGCCCGGTCAGTACGTGGAGTTCACCCTGCCCGAGGCGGCCAACGCGATCACCGTCCGCTACAGCCTCCCCGACGCGCCGAACGGCGGCGGCACCACCGCGCCGCTGGACGTCACCGTCAACGGCAGGAACCGGCAGTCGCTGCCGATGACCAGTCAGTTCTCCTGGCTGTACAACCAGTACCCGTTCACCAACGACCCCAACGCGGGCCTGCTGCACCCGGACTGGTGGATCACCGAGTGCGGCTGCGTGCCCGCCGCGACCACCCCCGCGCCGAGCATCTCCACGCCGTTCCGGCCGGGCCACGTGTACGACGAGCAGCGGCTGATGCTGGGCCGCACCTACAAGGCCGGCGACAAGGTCCGGCTGACCCTGCCGGCCGGGTCGACGGCGCAGTGGGCGGCGATCGACCTGCTGGACTCCCAGCTGGTCGCGGCCCCGCACGTGGAGCTGCGGGCGGTCAACGCGGTGGCGCTGGGCGCCGACCCGTCGGGGCGGCGCGACTCGGCGGACGCCATCGACCGGGCGATCGCGCTGGCGAAGGTGCTGCGCCTGCCGGTGTACCTGCCCCCGGGCGTGTTCCAGGTCAACCGGCACCTGGTGGTCGACAACGTGACGGTGGTCGGCGCGGGCAGCTGGTACACCGTGCTGAAGGGCGCCCAGCAGACGCTCGCCACCCCGGCCCCGGACGGCAGCGTGCACACGGGCGTCGGCCTCTACGG
The DNA here is from genome assembly GCF_003610255.1 of Streptomyces sp. TLI_171. Classification (GTDB taxonomy): domain Bacteria; phylum Actinomycetota; class Actinomycetes; order Streptomycetales; family Streptomycetaceae; genus Kitasatospora. The sequence goes on from NZ_RAPS01000001.1 coordinate 1,156,918, forward strand.
CAAGGACGCGGCGCAGGGCGGCAGCCACAACGTGCACCTGTCCGGGTTCGCGATCGAGGGCGACGTCCGCGAGCGGATCGACACCGACCAGGTGAACGGCGTCGGCGGCGCGTTCAGCGACTCCTCGATCGAGCGCCTGTACATCCACCACACCAAGGTCGGCATCTGGCTGGACGGGCCGATGAAGAACCTGACGATCGCCGACAACCAGATCGCCGACCAGATCGCCGACGGCATCAACTTCCACACCGGCGTGAGCGACTCGACGATCCGCGGCAACTTCGTCCGAAACACCGGCGACGACGCGATCGCGCTCTGGTCGGAGAAGACCGCGGACGCCCGGGTGGTCGTCGACCACAACACGGTGCAGTCGCCGACGCTGGCCAACGGCATCGCGGTGTACGGCGGCACCGACACCACCGTCTCGAACAACCTGGTCGCCGACCCGGTGCGGGAGGGGTCCGGCCTGCACGCGGGCTCCCGGTTCGGGGCGGAGCCGTTCACCGGGTTCCTGCACTTCACGGACAACACCACGGTGCGGGCCGGCACCTACGAGCTGAACTGGAACATCGGCCTGGGCGCGATCTGGTTCGAGGTGCTGGACCGGGACATCGACGCCGACGTCCGGGTGACCGGCGACCACTACCTGGACTCCACCTACAACGCGATCATGGCGGTCGCCGAGTGGGGCGTGAAGGACCAGTACAAGCTGTCCAGGCTGGCCTTCAAGGACGTGAAGGTCGACGGCACCGGCACCTCGGTGCTCAGCGCCCGGGTGGCCGGCAGCGCGACCTTCGAGAACGTGCAGGCCCGCAACGTCGGCGCGGTCGGCATCAACAACTGCGGCACCTTCCACTTCACCCCGGCCGGCTCCGAGTTCTCGGTCACCGACCTGGGCGGCAACTCCGGCGGCGGCACCACCGGCGACTGGCTGGCCCCCTGGGAGCTGCCCAACACCATCACCTGCGACGACCGCCCGCCGGTGGTCCCGCCGCCGGCCCCGTCCGCCTGGTGACTCAGGTCTCAGGCCAGCGACTTGACCAGCTTCTCGAAGCGCAGGTCGGGGCGGAGCGGCTTGCCGAAGCGCTCGTCCCCGTAGGGGAAGGGCTCGAAGACGCCGGTACGGGCGAAGCCCCGCCGCTCGTACCAGGCGATCAGGTCGGCGCGCTGCTCGATGACCGTCATCTCCATCTCGGTCGCGCCCCACTCGGCCCGGGCCCACTCCTCGGCCCGGGCCAGCACCCGCCGCCCCAGGCCGCCGCCCTGGGCGGCGGGTGACACCGAGAACATCCCGAAGTACGCGGCCGCGGACCGGCGCTCCAGGTGGCAGCAGGCCACCAGGGCGCCGACCCGCTCGGCGATCAGCACCACCGAGTCGGCCCGGCCGAGCAGTTCGGCCACGGCCGCCTCGTCGGTGCGCTGCCCCTCCAGCAGGTGCGCCTCGGTGGTCCAGCCCACCCGGCTCGCCTCGCCCCGGTACGCCGACTGCACCAGCGCGACCAGGGCCGGCACGTCCGCCGCGACGGCGGGCCGGAAGTGCAGCTCGGTGGTGGTCTGCTCGGCGGACGTCGGCTCGGCGGCGGTCATCGGCGCTCTCCTCGGGGCAGGTCGCGGCAGGTGCGGGAACCGCCATCGTGCCACAGCGCCCGGCGCCGCCGGGCCGCGCCGAACACTCCCCCGACCAGCGCGGTCGGCCCCGGGCCGGGGGCCGGCCGCGCTCTCCCCGCCCCGCCGCCCGCACCGCCGGAACCGCCGAGCCGGTGGCCGCCGCCGGCCGAGTACCTGGTCCGCCGTCGACTCGACCCTGCCCACTGTCCGCGCCCCTCCGTGGCGCCGCCGTCCCCGCGACCCTGGCCGGCGGGACCGTCAGCGGCCGCTCACGGCGCGGGTGGCGGGGCGGGGACCGGCTGCTCGGGCGGGGCGGGGTAGGGCAGGATCTGGCGGAGCAGCCCGCGGGGGTGGCCGCGGTGGCGCCACTCGCGGGGGTAGCCGAGCGACACCTCCTCGAAGCGGACGTCCTCGTACCAGGTGGTGCGCGGGATGTGCAGGTGGCCGTAGACGACGGCGGCGACGTTGAAGCGGCGGTGCCAGTCGGCGGTGAGCTCGGTGCCGCACCACTGCGCGAAGTCGGGGTAGCGCAGGATGTCGGTGGGGCGGCGGTCCAGCGGCCAGTGGCCGACCAGGACCAGCGGCAGGTCCGGGTCGTGCGCGGCGAGGGTCTTCTCGGTGGCCTCGACGCGCTCCCGGCACCAGTCCTCGACGCCCGCGTAGGGGGCCGGGTCGAGCCGGTACTCGTCGGTGCAGACCACCCCGGCCTCGCGGGCGCGGGCCAGCGACTGCTGCTTGTCCGTCGCCTCGGGGACCCGGAAGCTGTAGTCGTACAGGGTGAACACCGGGGCGATCGCGCACGGGCCGCCGGGGCCCTGCCAGACGGGGAACGGGTCCTCGGGGGTGACCACGCCGAGGGCGCGGCAGCGCTCCACCAGTTCCCGGTAGCGGGCGGGGCCGGGCAGCGTGACGGGGTCGCGCGGGGTGGTCCAGAGTTCGTGGTTGCCGGGCGTCCAGATCACCTTGGCGAAACGGCCGGCCAGGAAGCGCAGGGTCGCCTCGACCACCCGGACCTGTTCGGCGACGTCGCCCGCGACGATCAGCCAGTCGTCGGGGCCGGTGGGTCGGAGATCGTCGAGGACGGACTGGTTCTCGGCGATGCCGAGATGGAGGTCGCTGACCGCGAGCAGGCGTCCGTCCGCCAATTCTTCCCCGTTTCCAGTGGTGCATCCCACCAGTGGGACGCGCGTTGACACGCTACCTCCGGGCGGACCGGCCGCGCCAGACGATCTCGTTTTCTGGCGGTTCGTCAACATCCGTCGGAACCACGGGTGTTCGTTTGTCACATCTATGTCTGTTCGCTCTACATACCTTCATTCGATGTGTGGTTTCAACACTCTGTTGACTGACGGGGCCATGACTATATCTTCTCCGCATGCGGCCGACGCGGCCGCGGCACCCGGACCGAGGAGTCGTCATGCGCGCTTCCGGCACCACCCGTCTGCTCCGCCACACCGCCACCGCGGCGGCCACCGTCGCCCTGGTGGTCGGCAGCCTCGCGGCCGCCGTCCCGGCGAACGCCGCCAAGCCCACCGAGCCGGTCGGCTTCCACCCCGAACTCGACTACGCGGGCTCCACCGTGGCCAAGCACGAGGGCCGCGACACATCCGCCACCGCGAGCACCTTCGCAGCACTGGCCGTCACCCAGACCAAGGGCATGGACGTCTCCGGCTGGCAGGGCAACGTCGCCTGGAGCACCGCGTACGCCAACGGTGGCCGGTTCGCCTACGTCAAGGCCACCGAGGGCACCACCTACACCAACCCGTACTTCGCCCAGCAGTACAACGGGTCCTACAACGTCGGCATGATCCGCGGCGCCTACCACTTCGCGCTGCCGAACAACTCCAGCGGCGCCACCCAGGCCGCGTACTTCGTCGCCCACGGCGGCGGCTGGTCCAAGGACGGCAAGACCCTGCCGCCCGCGCTGGACATCGAGTACAACCCGTACGGCGCGACCTGCTACGGCCTCAGCCAGGCCGGCATGGTCAGCTGGATCCGGGACTTCTCCAACACCGTGCACACCAAGACCGGCCGCTACCCGGTGATCTACACCACCACCGACTGGTGGACCACCTGCACCGGCAACAACGGCTCCTTCGGGGCCACCAACCCGCTCTGGGTCGCCCGCTACGCCTCCTCCGTCGGCACGCTGCCCAACGGCTGGTCCTACCAGACCATCTGGCAGTACGCCGACTCCGGCACCCTGCCTGGCGACCAGAACTACTTCAACGGCGCGTTCGACCGCGTCCAGGCGCTCGCCAACGGCTGACCCGCCGTCACCACCCGCCCGCCCGCGGCCGGACGCACTGCGCGCCGGCCGCGGGCGGGCCCCGTCACGCCAGGTCGGCGCGGAGCATCGAGAAGATCACCTGGTCGTGCCACCGGCCGCCGCGCCACTGGGCGGAGCGCAGCACGCCCTCCCGCACGAAGCCCGCCTTCTCCAGCGCCCGCTGCTCGCCCAGGTTGGCGCAGTCCGTCCACGCCTGCAGCCGCTCGGCCCTGGTGTGGTCGAACAGGTACTCCGCCAGCAGCCGCTGGGCCCGGGTGCCGATGCCCCGGCCGTGCACGTCCGGCAGCAGCCCGATCGCCAGCGTCCAGCAGGAGGAGGTGTCGGGCCGGCCCCAGCTGCCCGGGAACCACTCGACCCGGCCCACCGTCCGACCCGCCTCCGCGACCGCGAGCACCCCGCCGTCCGGTCCGAGCAGGCCGTTCTCGGTGAACTTCCGCCGCAGCCCGCCCGGCGAGCGGTAGCCGAACCACTGGTACGGGCCGACGCCCTCCGGCCCGCCGAACTCGCGCTCGAACAGGTCGAGATCCTCCGCGACGACGGGGCGCAGCACGATCTCGTCCGACATGGCGGACCTCCTGCTCTGGTGCGGGGCAACGGAGTTCGACCCTCTCACACCGCCGCGGGGCGGAGTACCAGGAGGTCCATCCAGCTGACGGCCGGTTCCTCGGGGTGCTCGGCGGCCGCGCGGTTCAGGCGGTCGAGGCCCGCCTGCCAGGCCTCGTCGGGGAGGGCGCGCAGTTTGGTGTCGGCGTCCCGGCGCAGCCGGGCGGCGAACTCGGCGAGGGTCGGGGCGGATTGGTGCGGCAGGGAGAGCAGGGCGTGCCGCTGGAAGCCGGCCTCGGCGAAGGCGGCGGTGACGACCTCCACGCTCGGGTAGTCGGCGATGCCGGCGGCGGTCTCGGGGAAGAACCGCACCCGCAGGTCGCGCTCGCACCGCCCCGGGAAGGCGTTCCGGATCAGCACGGGCCCGCCGGGCCGCAGGGCGCGCCGCAACTCCCGTGCGGCGGCCGGGAGATCGGTGATGTGGTGGATCACCGAGCCGAGCCAGGCGGCGTCCGCGCCCGCGTCGGCGACGGGCAGCCGTTCGGCCCGCCCGTCGAGCACCGTGATGCCGTCCCCGGCGGGGATCAACTCCCGCATGGCGGCTGCCGGTTCAATGGCGACCACGTGCGCGCCGTACCAGTCGCGGAAGGCGGTGGCGAAGGCGCCGGTGCCCGCGCCGACGTCCAGGAGGCGCGCGCCGGGCCGGAGCGCGGCGTGTTCGGCGATCGCCTCCCGCCAGGCGGTCAGGCCCTCCTGCGGGACCTCGCGGGCCGCCCGGTAGTCGGCGGCGGTCTTGGCGTCGTACCCGGTGTCGGTCACGGCCGGCGGTCTCCTGGGGTGAGCTGGTCCAGTACGGGGGTGAGCTGGGCGGGGTCGGCGCCGCCGAGGACGGCGAGGAACAGCCAGCCGCGGGGTGCCGCGAGCGTGCCGGCGGCGAGCGGGAGGATGCCGGGGCGGCCGTCGGTGGCGAGCAGCCGGGCCCCGTCGAGGGCGTTAACAAGGCGGTCGAACCAGTCCTCGCCGTCGACCGGGACGATCCTCAGTTCGACTCGGGCGTCGAGGTGTTGGGCGATCATGCCGGGCGAGAGCCGGGCGTTGACCTCCAGTACCGGAACCAGGCCGCCGTCGGCGGTGGTCATCGAGTCCACCGAGAGCGGTCCCCGGTAGCCCGCTTCGGCGGCGGCCCGGGCGACGGACTCCGCGCACTCGCGGTAGCCCGCCCGGTCCAGCCGCTCCAGCAGAGCGGCGTCGGGCCGGTCCGAACCCCGGTACGCGTGGCCGTCGTTGAGCACCTGCCGGATGCCGAGCCAGTGCGGCTGCCCGGCCTGGTCGATGGTGAAGTGCGCGGCGAAGTCCTCGGCGCGGGTGTGCAGCGGCTGGACGATCAGTTCGATCCGCGCCGCGCGCCGCTCGATCTCCCGCTCCAGGTGCCGTTCCAGGAACGCCAGTCGCTCGGGGTCTCGACCACCAGGTTGCCCTGCCCGGACACCCCGTAGGGGTCCTTGACCACGCACGGTCCGGTGGCGGCGGCCCGCAGGGCGGCGAGGCCGGTGACCACGGTGCCGGAGCCGGGGTGGCCGAGGCCGGTGGTCCAGGTCTTGGAGTTGACCAGGCGGACGGCGTGCTGTGCGGGCAGCTCGCCGCCCAGGCCCTGCCGGGCGAGGGCGGCGGCGGTGCCCGGCAGCGCGGCGTACGGTACGCCGGCCGCCCCGGCCAGGCCGGGGACGGGGTGGGCGGCGAGCCGCTGCTCGACCGTCCCGGCCGGGTCGCCGGGGACGGCCAGGTGCCGGTCGCCGAAGCCGGCGGCGCGCATCGTCTCGGTGAACGCGACCGGCGGCCGACGGTGCGTCAGCAGCACGTCGCCGGGCCGGCAGAGCACCGCCTGCAGCTGGTCCATGTCCCGCATCAGGCGTTCGCCTTGCGGGTTGCGCAGCGCGGGCAGGGTGGCCAGGTCGGCGGGGCGCCAGTGCGCCTCGGCGTCGCAGCTGCCGAACCGGACGGCGCCGGTCACGCGGCGCCCCGGGCGGCGGGGTCGAGGAAGCGCTCCTGGATCCGGTCCAGGGTCCGGAAGTCGTCGACGGTGACCTCGGCCAGGTCGATCGGGCGGCCGGAGACGCCCTCCAGCAGGTAGATGAACTCCAGGAAGTCGAGCGAGTCGATCAGCCGCCCCTCGATGAGGTCCTCGGCGGGTTCGACGGCGCGGCCGAGCTTCGGGTTCTTGCCCTGGATCCAGTCGGCGATCTGCTGCATGGCTCTGACTCCTCGGTGTGGTGGTGGGAGGGAGGGGGGACCCGGTCGCGGAGCGACGGGGCGGGCGAGGGCCCCGGCGAGGGCGATGGCCCACTCGCCCTCGTGGGTGATGCTGAGCGTCCACCGGTCGATGCCGGCGGCGCGCAGCCGGCGCAGCGCGGTGCCGTGCGGGTGGACGACCGGCGCGCCGCCTTCGCCGCGCAGCACCTCGACGTCCCGGAGGAGCACCAACCCGCCCGCCGGGGCGAGCAGTTTGAGGAACGCCTCCTTCGCGGCGAGCCGCCCGGCCAGGGTGGCGTCGGGGGTGCCGCGGACGGCGGCGAGCTGGGCGCGTTCGCGGGCGGTGAACTGGTCGGCGAGCCAGCGTTCGCCGTGCCGGCGGGCGAGTTCGGCGGCGCGCGGCACGTGCACCAGGTCGATGCCCAGGCGCAGGCCCGGGTCGGGGGCTTCGGGGGCCTCGCCCAGGAGGCGGTGCAGGGCGCCCCGCAGGGCGGGTCCGGTCATCGGCCGGCGAGGGCCCGCGCGTACTGCTCGCGCAGCCGGCCGAGCAGGGTGGCGGCGGGTTCGACGGCGGTGACGGCGGCGCAGCCGAGTCCGGCGTAGCGGGCCATCTCGCCGACCCGGCCTTCGGCTTCGGCGGTGGGCGCGGCGGCGGAGCCGCGCGGGACGGGCCGCCGGGCGCCCATCACGGTCGTCCAGGCGATCATCGCGGACGGCAGCGGCGCCGGTGCGTCGGTGACGGCGCTGCGCAGGACGCGGTGGGACCGGCCGGGCCAGCCGATGGCGAAGCGGTCGGTGACGACGGTGTCCCCGGGCCCGGCGGCAGCGAGGTCGCACTTGTAGTCGGGGTGGGCGGCGGACTCGGCGGCGGCCACGAACAGCGTCCCGCAGATCGCGCCGCTCGCCCCGGCGGTGAGGACCCGCAGCAGGTCGGCGCCGGTGGCGACGGCCCCGGAGGCGAGGACGGGCACGTCCAGGCCGTGGCCGGTTAGCAGGTCGGCGAGCGGCTGCTCGCCGAGGTGGTGGCCGCCGGCCTCGACGCCCTGCACGGCGACGGCGTGCGCACCGAGTTCGGCGGCGGCCCGGGCGTCGGCGTGGCTGCCGGTCTGCACCAGCAGCCGGTGCCCGGCGGCGAGGACGGCGGCTGCGAAGGAACGCGGGGGCAGGCCGTAGCTGTTGACGGTCAGTCGGCGATCGGCCCGGTCGAGGACGGCGGCGAGCTGCTGGTCGAGCAGCCGGTCGGCGACCTCGGGGATGACGTTGACGCCGAAGCCGCGGGTGGTGCGGGCAGCGGTCTGCTCGACCAGCGCGGCAGCGAGTTCCCGGTCGCTCTTGTAGAGGGCGACGGTGCCGAGCGCACCGGCCTCGCTGACGGCGGCGGCCAGCGCCGGTCCGGCGATGCCGCCCATCCCGGCCTGGACCACCGGGAGTTCGGTGCCGAGCGCGGCGGCCCCGCGGACGGCGGCCGCCGCCGGGTCAGCCGCGGCCATCGCGGACCTCGCGGACCCGCTGCAGGGCGGCGTCGGCGCTGCCGTGGGCGAGGATGCTCGCGTGCACCCACCGCTCGACGCCGAACGCGGTGCAGCCGCTGTGCGCGGCGGCGCCGTCGGAGGTGATGCCGAGGCGGTCGCCGAAGAAATTGCGGTGCCGGTTGACGGAGGCGATGGCGGTGCCGTCGACGGCGAGGAACTCGTACTTGACCGGGTCGAGGGCCATCAGCTTGGCGCGCGAGCCGGTCCGGTCGTAGAACGGGTCGTTGGCGGGCCGGTAGTCGAGGGCGACGCCGAGGCGGGCGGCCAGGTCGAGGATGAACTCCTTGGAGCGGGCCAGGTGGTCGCGGACGCCCTCGGCGGTTCCCAGGTACAGGACTTCGCGCATGTGGAAGCCCCAGAGGCGGCGCAGCCCGTCGTAATGGTCCTCGTTGCGGAAGCAGCGGCCGACGGCGGTGAGGCGCTGTCCGGCGCCGACCTCGGTGTCGGCGAGCGAGAGCAGCAGGCCGTAGCAGGTGGCGGAGGGCAGCAGGTAGCCGGTGGGGTGGACGGGCTGCTCGGCGGTGGGCTCGCCGGCGGCGAGGGCGTCCAGGGTGTCGCCCAGGTAGCGGGCGGCGGCGACGCCGAGGTGCGGGAAGTTGCGGAAGTAGTCGAGCTTGGCGAGCCCTTCGGCGGGCAGCAGCGGCGGGCCGACCACGGCGGGGGCGTGCAGCTGGTCGGCGAGGCCGGTGAACAGGGCGTCGAGTTCGGTGAGCAGCGCGGCGCGGACGGGGTCGAGGACGACCAGGCCGGGGCCGGGCTCGCGCAGCGGGGGCAGAACGGTGGTGGTCATTCGGTGCGGGTGTCCTTGCGTGGTACGGGCGGTGACGGTGGATCAGGCGGCGTCGAGCACGCCGATGCGGCGGTAGAACGCGGTGGTACGGGAGGTGATGGCGGCGTGCGCGGCCTGCCGGGCGGGGTCGGCGAGGACCCGGGCGCGGAAGCCGAGCGGGTCGGGGATGCCGGCGTCGCGGTAGGCGTCGACGCTGTACAGCTGCTGGATCGAGGACTGGATGTACCTGGCGACGTAGCTGCGCCCGTGCGCGGTCTCCTGTTCGTCACCGGCCTCGACCAGGCGCTGCCACAGGGCGCGGACCAGTTGCGCGCCGAACGCGATGTGCCGGGACTCGTCCTGGTGGTGGACCCGGTTGATGGCCCGGATGGTCTCCGGCAGGGCGGGGTCGGCGGCCATCCGGCTGTTGAAGTGGTCGACGATCTGCTCGAAGATCAGGATCCGGCTGAACACCACGAAGTTGTCGAGCCGCGCGGAGTGCTTCTCGCCGCCGAAGGACATCGACCGGTCGGGGAACAGCCGTCCGCCGTAGCGCAGGCAGAACTCGGCGAAGAACCACATGTGTTCGTTCTCCTCGCCGAGGAAGTGGTGGAAGAACGGGGTGGGGATCTCGTAGCCGGGCGCGTGGATGCGCCGGACGACCTCCTGCATCAGTTCGCGGATGCCGTGCACGTTCAGGCTGTAGAAGTTGATGCTCTCCCACTTGGACAGCGCCAGGTACTGCTCGCGGCTCAACTCGGCCGCGGCGGCGGTGCCGTGCACGGTGAGCAGGTCCTCGCTCATCCACAGGCTGCCCTCGGGGATCCGCTCGGGCCAGTCGAAGGTCTGGTACGGGTTGTAGTACTCGTTCTCGGCGGCGGCGGTCAGCCGGGTGACGGCGGCGGCGACTTCCTCGTCCCAGACGGGCGCGGCGGTGGTCACGGTGGGGTCCTCTCGGTGCGGGTTCGGTGGTTCAGCGCGCGAAGGTGACGGCGGCGAGCTCGACGGGCTCGGCCGCTCCGGCCACCAGCAGCGCCTCGAAGGCGCGCAGCACCCGTTCGACGTCCTGACGGGGGATCAGTTCGGTGTCCGCCATCAGGTAGAGCAGCACGGTGTCGGGGGCGTAGGTGGTGTGGACGAAGAACAGGGCGTCCTGGCGCTCCCAGTCGCCGACGTGGAAGATCCGGGTCTTCTCGGTGAGCGGCGCGAGGCCGTCGGGCGTGGCGGGGACGTCGGGGAGGTCCTCCCAGCGGTCGTGCATCCGCTTGTCGTTGAAGAAGTGGCCGAGCTGGAGCACCCCGCCGTTGCGCTCGCGGGCGGCGTCCAGCACCTCGTCCACGGCGATCGGGTCGTAGTGGGCGTGCCGGTAGGCGTTCATCCCGGACAGGAAGGCGCGCTTGACGGCCTGGTCGAAGGTGCCGTCGCCGACGTCGAGCGAGAACAGGGCGTTCTCGGCCATCGCGGCGACCAGGCGGCGGCTCCGGTCGTCGTGCCGGTTGACCGCGATCAGCTGCAGCGGCACGGTCGGGTGGCCGGTCCAGGCACCGAGCACCACGGCGGTGGCGGCGAGCAGCACGGTGCCGGTGGAGACCTGGCAGCGCTTCGCGATGGCGGTGGCGGCGACGGCGGCGGCCGGGGAGTCCATCCCGAGGCGGACGAAGCGTTCGGGGCGGCCCCGGTCGTCGACGGGCGGGAACAGCGCGGGCGGGACCTTCTCCAGGGTGCGCCGCCAGTGCTCGACGGCGGCGGCGCCGCGCTGCGCGCCCTCCCCCTCGCTCTCGTACCCGGCCTGGTCGAGCGGCTGCCAGTCGGGGGCGGGCTGCTCCGTGCCGGCCAGCAACTCCCGCAGGTCCCGCTCCAGTTCACGGACCGCCCAGAAGTCCACGCCGAGGTGGGAGAAGACCAGTGCGAGGTGCGCGGGCCGGCCGTCGTCGAGGACCAGGGCGCACCGGAACGGGATCTCCTCGGTGTGCCGGAAGGTGCGGGCGACCAGTTGCTCGCCGATCCGGGCCGCGGCGCCGGCGGCGTCGCCGGCCGTGCTGTCGAGCACGGCGTAAACGAGCGTGCCGGTGCCGGTGACGTGCTGCTGCCAGCCGTCGGCGCTCTCGTGGAAGGTGGTGCGCAGCGCCTCGTGGCGCTCCAGCAGCGCGGTGAGCGCGGCGTCCACCTGCCCGAGGGTGCGGCCGGGCGGCAGTTCGACGGTGCGGCGGATGTTGAAGTAGTGCGCGCCCTCGTCCAGCCAGCGGATGGACTTCCAGATGGCGCGCTGGCCCCAGGTCATGGGCGCGGTGCCGGTTCTGGCCCCGCGGTAGGTCACCGTACGGGTGTCAAGGCTCTCCACAGCAGCGGGTTCCTCTCCGGTACGCGCCGCCGGGCGGCGCGCGGACGAGGGCCGTCGGCGGGAAGGGGCGACGGCCGGGCGGAAACGGGCGGACGACTTGGGGGACGCGTTCCGGTCCGCCGGCCTGATGGGCGTGCGGCGAGGTGGGAACAGCTCTCCCGGCAGCCGGCCTGCCGCAGCCCGGGATCATGCGCCAACCCCCGTCGGGCGCAGGTGGGAACGGGTGTCGGCGATGTCCGGCCGAACCCGATCCGAACAGGACGCTAGCCGGGATCTCGATCAAATGTCTAGACCAAATCGACAGTTCTTGAACTGTCCTCGCCACTTCGCACAACCAACCCTGAGTGACCGTCAGCTGAATTCTTGACGTCGCGGACGGCCTGCAGCAGACTCTGGGGCTCGTGCCTCCCGGCGACACCGTCGTCCCGGCTGCCGGGCACCCGTCCCGCGCTCCCCGCCCCGCCCGCCGCCTTCGCGGCCGGCCCCGAGCGCGCTCCACGCGTCACCGATTCCGGAGGCACCCGTCCGTGCCCGCTCCCCCCGCACCCTCCTGGCCGGCCCGGCTGCGCCGCCGCGTCCGGCACCGGCTGGCCGCCGCCCGGCTGCTGCGCCTGCTGCACCCCGGCCTGCTGGCCGGGGCGACCCTGCTGCACCTGGCGGTCGGCCTGCTGCCGATCGGCTTCATCGCCGCCACCAGCCACCTGATCGCCGCGCTGCCAGCCGCCCGCACGGGCGGCGGCGGCCCGACGGCGGTGCTGCTGATCGCCGCTGCCGCGTTCGTCCTGCAGCAGGCGCTCGCCCCCTTCCAGTCCCTGGCCGGCGAACTGGTGGCCCGTCAGGTCGACGGCGCCCGGATCGCCGACCTGATGGCCTGCGCGCTGGACCGCCTGGACAGCGCCGACCTGGAGGAGCAGGACGTCCTCGACCTGCTCGCCGAGGCCCGCGGCGGCTTCGACCGCCTCTCCCCCACCCCCGGCGAGGCCGCCGCCGGCACCCTCGCCCTGCTCGCCCGCTACGCCCAACTCGTCGGCGCCGCCGCCGTGGTCGCGCTCGCCCTCGGCCCGCTCCCGGCCGTGCTGGTGACGGTCGCCGCCCTGGTCATCCGGGCCGGGCAGCGCGGTGCGCTGAGCCGCTTCGGCGCGGCCCGCGCCACTCTGACCGGCCGCCGGCGCCGCCTGGCGTACCTGCGCAGGACCGCCACCGGCACCGGGATCGCCAAGGAGGCCCGGATGCTCGGCCTGGTCCCCTGGCTGCGCACCCGGCACTCCGCGGAGGCCCGCCGCTACCTCGAACCGCTCTGGGCCACCCGCCGCCGCCTGCTGTTCCGGCCCTTCCTCGGCCTGGCCTCGGTCGGCCTGGCGGGCGGCGGCGCGGCCCTCGCCCTGCTGGCCCGCGGCGGCGCCGACCACACCCTGACGCTGCTTCAGCTCTCCGCCGCCCTGCAGGCCGTGCTGATCCCGATGCGGTTCGGCGTGTTCTTCCCGGAGAGCGACATGCAGACGCTCTACGGACTGACCGCCGAGGACGCGCTGCGCACCCTGGAACAGCGACCCGTCCCCACCGCGACCGCGCCCGCGCAACTGCCGCCCGCGGCGGGGACGATCCGCTTCGAGGACGTCTCGTTCCGCTACCGGCCCGACGGCCCCGACGTGCTGCACCACCTCGACCTGGAACTCCCGGCCGGCCGCTCCACCGCCGTGGTCGGCCTCAACGGAGCGGGCAAGACCACCCTCGTCCGGCTGCTGGCCCGGCTGCGCGAGCCCACCGCGGGACGGATCACCGTCGGCGGCGCGGACGCCGCCGACCACCCGGTGGCCGACTGGCACCGGCGGATCGCCGTCATCTTCCAGGACTTCGCCCGCTACCAGCTCACCGCCGCCGAGAACATCGCGCTCGGCAGCCCCGGCCGGCTCGACGACCGGGCCGCGCTGCGCGCCGCCGCCGACCGCGCCGGCGTCCTGGACGTGCTGGACGCGCTGCCCGACGGCCTGGACACCGTGCTCAGTTCGCACTACCGGGGCGGCAGCGACCTGTCCGGCGGCCAGTGGCAGCGGATCGCGCTGTCCCGGGCCATGCTGGCGCTCGCCGACGGCGCCTCCCTGCTGGTGCTGGACGAGCCCACCGCGCAGCTCGACGTCCGCGCCGAGGCCGCGTTCTTCGACCGCTTCCTCGACATCACCCGCGGCGTCACCAGCGTCATCATCGCGCACCGCTTCTCCAGCGTCCGGCGCGCCGACCACATCGTCGTCCTCGCCGACGGCCGGGTCGCCGAGTCCGGCACCCACGACCGACTGCTGGCCCTGGACGGCGAGTACGCGCGGCTGTTCCGCGCCCAGGCCGAGCGCTTCACCGGCGCCGACGGCCCGTCCGACGCCCGGACCGACGCCCTGCCCGCCGAGGAGGCCCTGCGGTGACCGACCTGCTCCCCGCCCTGCGCCACCTGCTCACCCTCGCCTGGCAGTGCGACCCGCGCCGACTGCTGCGGGCCGCCGCCATGATGGCCGCGGGCTGCCTGGCCACCCCGCTGATCGCGCTCTGCCTCAAGGGCCTCACCGTGCAGGCACTGGCCGGACACGCCGGCGCCGCCGTCCTGCTCGGCCTGGCCGCGGCGGTCCTGCTGGTGCTGGAACTGATGATGGGTCACTTCGCGCACCTCGCCTACTTCGAACTCGGCGACCTCGGCGAGGTGGAACTCCAGAACCGGCTGGTCGCCCTCGCCCACGGCCGCCCCGGCCTGGAAGAGCTCGACACCCCCCGGTTCGCCGACACCCTCGCCCTGGTCCGCGACGACCTGCCGCGGACCCGCGCCTCGCTCGAAGCCGCCCTGCAACTCGCCGGTCTCGCTCTCCAGTTGGCGTTGACCGCGGTCCTGCTGGGCCTGCTCGACCCGTGGCTGCTGCTGCTCCCGCTGCTCGGCGCCGTCCCCGTCCTGGCCGGCAACCGGGCCCAGCGCCTGCTGGACGCCGCCAAGGAGGCCGCCGCCCCGCACCAGCGCCTCGGCCGCCACCTGCTGGACGTCGCCACCGGCCACGCCACCGCGAAGGAGGCCCGGCTGGCCGGCGCCGCCCCGTTCCTGCTGGCCCGCCACCACCGCGAGTGGCACGCCGGCACCCGGCTGCTCGGCCGCGCCCACACCCGCGCCGCCGCGCTGCGGGCCGGGGGCCAGCTCTGCTTCGCCCTCGGCTACGCCGCCGCGATCTGGCTGGTCGTCCGGCAGGCCCAGCACGGCGCCTCCCCGCTCGGCGACGTCATCCTGGTCATCACCCTCGCCGCCCAGCTCTCCCTGCAGGTCGGCACCGCGATCCAGCTGCTCACCGTCCTCCAGGACGCCGGGCGCACCGCCGCTCGCCTCGACGCCCTCCGGCCGTCCACGGCCGCCGCTGTCGACGGTCCGTTGGCGCCGCTGGTGCTGGCCCGTGGCATCCGGCTGGAGCGGGTGAGCTTCCAGTACCCGGGCAGCACCCGGCGCGTCCTCGACGAGGTCACCCTCGACATCCCGGCCGGCACCGCGCTCGCCGTGGTCGGCGAGAACGGCGCGGGCAAGAGCACCCTGATCAAGCTGCTCTGCGGCCTCTACCGGCCCACCGCCGGACGGATCCTGGTCGACGGCGTCGACCTGGCCGCCACCGACCCGGCCGACTGGCAGCGCCGGATCGCCACCCTGTTCCAGGACTTCGCCCGGCTGGAACTGCGGCTGCGCGACAACACCGGCATCGGCGACCTCGACCGGATCGACGACGACCCGGCCCTGACCGCCGCGCTGGACGCCGCCGAGGCCGGCCCGGTGGCCGCGGCCGTCCCCGGCGGCCTGGACGGGCTGATCGGCCGCAGCTACGGCGACGGCGTCGACCTGTCCGGCGGCCAGTGGCAGAAGCTCGGTCTGGCCCGCGCCCTGCTGCGCCCGGAGCCGCTGCTGCTGGTGCTCGACGAACCGGCCTCCGCGCTGGACGCCGCCGCCGAACAGGCGCTCTTCGAGCGCTTCGCCCGGCTGGTCGCCGACTCCCGGGCCCGCACCGGGGCGGTCAGCGTGCTGGTCTCGCACCGCTTCTCCACCGTCCGGATGGCCGACCTGATCGTGGTCCTGGAGCACGGCCGCCTCGCCCAGGCCGGCGCCCACGAGGAACTGCTCGCCGCCGGCGGCCTGTACGCCGAGCTGTACCGGCTGCAGGCCCGGGTCTACGCCTGAGGGCCGGTCAGTTCGCGGCCGGCAGCGGGAGCACCGACTCCCGGGCGTCCACGGCGGAGTCGAGTTCCACGCCGTGGTGGCGGCAGAGCGCGGGCGCGCCGGGGGCGTTGCCGGCGTCGACGCCGAGGCCGACCTTGCCGCGTCCGCGGGCGGCGCCGGGAGCGCCGTCATTCCGTGCGGGAGCGCCGTCGCCTCTCCCCGTCCGTCGTCGACTCCGTGGCGAGCCCGGCCTGTCCACCCGCGTCAACGGCCCGCCCCCAGCCGGCTTTCCGGCCCGGTCTCCCGGGGCCGGGCCGGAACGGCCGGGTCAGACGCCGGCGGCGTGGCGGCCGAGGACGGGTTCGGCGAGCAGCCTCGCCGGGGCGCAGAGGGTCTGGCCGTGGCGGGCGAAGAGCGCGTCGCGGGAGTCGAAGTGGCCGAGGTCCCGCAGGAGATGGGCCGAGAGGTCGCAGGAGCCGGCGGTGGCGGGGCAGGCGGTGGCGGTGGTTCCGTCCCAGTCGACGGCCGTCCTGGACAGCGCCTCGAACAGGGTCTCCGGTCCGGCGTTGGTGAAGCCCCCTCCGCCGGACCGATCGGGGCCGGCGGCGTCCGCGAACAGCTCCGACACGGGCAGCCAGCGCCCGGCGGCCGGGTCGTCCACCGGCCCGGGCACGCGGAACTCCGGCCAGGCCAGCACCACGTGCCTGGGCACCAGGCGGTGCAGGCGGGGGAAGCGCGGGTACCAGAACCGGCCGTCCACCACCAGGCCGCGCACCCGGGTGGGCACGCCCCGGCTGCGGGCGACGGCCTCCAGCACGGCCATCCGCTGGCTGCACGAGCCGCGGCCGGTCCGCAGCACCTCGGACACCGGCCGGTTCTCCTCGACGGAGTACACCGGCCGGACCTCCACGGCGATCCACCGGTGCGCCCGCCGCAGCGCGGCCACCGCGTCCCCGCCCTCCGCTCCGATCCGGTCGACCGCGGCCCGCACCCGAGGGTGCTCCAGGTCGAGGATCCGGGTCGGCCCCGTCCCGCCGGACACCCCGGCGTGGCCCGCCCCGGCCCACCGGTTCCGCCGACGCGGCATCAGCAGCGTGCTCACCATGGCCGGTTCCCCCTGTTCCGCGATCCGTTCGCCCAGCCTCCCACTCCTCTTGAACGCGTTCAAGCCGGGCCGCCGCGCGCCCGGGCGACCGGTCGGTCAGGACCGGTCCGATCCGGGCCCCGGCCCGGCCGAGCGCCGTCCGGACACCCGCCTGCCGGGTGCGGCGGCGGCCGCAGGTCACAATGGCCCGCATGAGAGTGATCTTCACGGTGGCCGGGGCCGCCCTGCTGGCGGCGACCGCGGCCAGCATCCTGCGGACGCTGGTGGTGCCGCGCGGGCTGTACTCGGCGCTGGTGATCCGACTCTGGTCGGTGCTGCGGCGGCTGGTGCGGACGGTCGCGGCGCCGTTCGGCGGCTACCGGTCCATCGACCGGGCGCAGACCTGGCTGGCGCCGCTGATCCTGCTCGGCATGCTGGGCTGCTGGCTGATCTCCACGCTGCTCGCGTACACCCTGCTGCTGCGCGGCACGTCCCAGCTGGACTGGCGGGTGGCGTTCCGGGAGGCCGGGTCGAGCCTGTTCACGCTGGGCTTCGCCAGCGGCGACCGGCTGCACCTGTCGGTGATCGACTTCCTGGCGGCGGCGAACGGACCGCTGATCATCGCGCTGCTGATCGCCTACCTGCCGACCCTCTACGGGGCTTACAACCGGCGGGAGTTGGAGGTGACGCTGCTTCAGTCGCGGGCGGGCGAGCCCGCCTGGGGGCCGGAGCTGCTGGCCCGGCAGGCACTGGTGCGCACCGAGAGCGAGCTGCCGGACCTGTACCGGGACTGGGAGCGGCTGGCGGCGGACCTCGGCGAGGGCCACTCCAACTACCCGGTGCTGATCTCGTTCCGCTCGCCGCAGCCGTACCGCAGCTGGGTGGTGGGCCTGATCGCGGTGATGGACGCCGCCGCCATGCAGCTCGCCCTCAACCCGCGCTCCGCGCCGCCGGAGGCCCGGCTGCTGCTGCGGGCCGGCTTCACCGCCCTGCGCGACATCGCCACCGCGCTGCGCATCCCGTTCGAGGCCGACCCGGACCCGGACGAGCCGATCCGGCTCACCTTCGCGGAGTTCGACGCGGCGGTGGCGATGGTCACGGCCGCGGGCATGAGCCTGGAGCGCCCGATCGCCGACGCCTGGCCGCACTTCCGCGGCTGGCGGGTCAACTACGAGGCCATCGCCTACGAGCTGGCCCGCCGCGCGGACGCCGTCCCGGCCCTGTGGACCGGCCCGCGCGACTTCCCGGCGACCCCGATCCCGCCGCGCCGCCCGGCCGACCGGCGGCCGAGCGCTCCCTGACGGAGCGTCAGTTCGCGCCGCGCAGCAGCTGCTCCTCGGCGCGGGCCAGCACCTCCACCACCTGGCGGCCGAACCCCACGTCGCAGGGGTGCGGGGTGCCGGTGGCGGCGGCCGCCCGGAGGGCGTCGACGGCGCGGCCGAACGCCTCGACCGGGGGCTCGCCCCGGTCGGGGAGGGCGGCGACGCCGGCCGCGCCGCGCAGTTCGACGGCCGCGCCGAGGGCGGCGGCCGCGGGCGGGGCGGTCAGCGTGAGCGTGACGGTGGAGGACGCCCCGCCGCGGTGCCGGAGGATCAGGTGCGCGGTGTCCGCCGGGCCGGGCGCGGCGGTGACCCGCTCGACCTCGCCGAGCACCGGCAGCAGCACCGAGAGGGCGTGCGGGCCGACGTCCCACAGCGCGCCCTTCTGCTGGCGCCAGGGCGACGCGGCGTAGGGGCTGTCGGTGGTGAACACCGAGCCGATCCAGTGGCAGTGCGCGGTGAACCAGCCGTCCTGGGCGGCCTGTTCGGCGATCCAGGCGTCCTGGCCCGCGGTGAAGCGGACGGTGAAGAACACCACCGAGGCGACGCCGGAGGCGGCCGCGGCGTCCTCGACGGCGCGGGCGGCGTCCACGGTCGCGGCGACCGGCTTGTCCAGCAGCAGGTGCTTGCCGGCCTGCGCGGCGCGCACCGCGTACTCGGCCTGCACGTCCGGCGGCAGGGCGATCGCGACGGCGTCCACGTCGGCGATCAGCGCCTCCGCCGTCGGGTAGGCCGGCACGTCGTGGAGGGCGGCGAGTTCGGCGGCGGCCTCGGGGCGGCGGCCCCAGACGCCGGCGAACTCGATGTCGGGGTGGGCGGCGAGCGCCGGGGCGTGCACGAAGCCCGCCCACGGGCCGGTGCCGAGCAGTCCGATCCGCATGTCGGTCAGCCCTCCACCCGGATCAGCGTGAACCCGTCGTAGCCGCGGCTGCCGACGGTCTGCACGGTGGTGGCGTCCAGTTGCGGCTCGGCGGCGATCAGGTCGTGCAGCCTCCGCACGCCGCGCACCGCCTCGTCGGTGCTGTCCGCGTCGGCCAGCCGGCCGTCGCGGACCACGTTGTCCACCACGATCACCGAGCCGGGCCGGGTGAGGGCCAGGCACGCCTGCACGTAGTGCGGGATGTTGGCCTTGTCGGCGTCGACGAACACCAGGTCGTACGGCTCGACGCCGGCCCCGGTGAGCTCGGCCAGGCTGTCCCGGGCCGCCCCGACCTTGACCTCGACCAGGTCGGCGAGGCCGGCCCGCTCCAGGTTGGCGGTGGCGACGGCGGCGTGCGCCGGGTCGATCTCCAGGGTGGTGAGCGCGCCGTCCGCGGGCAGCGCGCGGGCCATCCAGATGGTGCTGTAGCCGGCCAGGGTGCCGATCTCCAGGATCCGGCGGGCGCCCCCGATCCGGGCCAGCAGGTGCAGCAGCTTGCCCTGGTTGGCGGCGACCGCGATCGGCGGCAGCCCGGCCTTGTCGGCTGCCGCCCGGGCCTCGTCCAGCACCTCGTCGGCGCCGATCAGCAGCGCCTCGGCGTACTCGTCCACCGCGGCCCACCGCTGCGGCCCGCTCTCCTGCGTGGTCATCCCCACCTCCGTGATCGACTCGCGCTGCGACACTACTCCCTGCCCGTGCCGCGCCCGAAGGCGGACACGACGCGGCCGCCGCACCCGGACTGGGGTGCGGCGGCCGCGGCGGGGGCCGACGGTGCGTCAGTCGACGGTCTCGGCCGCCGTCCCGGCGAGCGGTTCGCCGCTCTTGCCGCCGGACTGCTCGGGGTGCGCCGCCCGGGACTTCTTGGCCCGCTGCTTGAGCACCAGGGCCGAGCCGACGCCGAACAGCGCCGCCGCGGCGAGGCCGATGTACGAGGCGCCCTGCAGGTACTTCTCGGCGACCTTGCCGACCTGGTACACCAGCAGCGTGGTGCCGCCGGCCCAGACCACGCCGCCGAGCACGTTGGCGATCAGGAACTTCCAGTACGGCATCCGCAGGGTGCCGGCCAGCGGGCCCGCGAAGATCCGCAGCAGGGCGATGAACCGGCCGAAGAAGACCGCCCACATGCCCCAGCGCTGGAACGCCCGCTCGGCGGTGGCCAGATGGTCCGGCCCGAAGTGCTTGGGGAACCTCCGGCCGAGTCTGGCGAACAGCGGGCGGCCGCCCTTGTGCCCGATCGCGTAGCCGATCGAGTCGCCGATGATCGCGCCGGCGATCGCACAGCCCGCCACGCCCCACGGGCTGACGACGCCCTTGGCGGCCAGCAGCGCCGAGGTCACCAGGGCGATCTCACCGGGCAGCGGGATGCCGAGGCTCTCCAGGCCGATGATCAGTCCGATGATCACGTACACCGAGGTCGGTGGAACGCTCTCGATCCACTGGTCGAGGTGCAAGGCGGAGTACCTCCGTCTGGGCATGGGCAGGCGGCCGACACGCGTCCGGGCGCACGGGAAAATTTGGGTAAAGAACCGAGCCGGGCCAGCCTAGCCGCTCCCGGCCCGCACGCCGAGCGCCCTTCGGAGCCCGGTCCGGCGCCCGCGGGGGGCGGGTCGGCCACCACGACGACAACTCCCGGGGACGGCCCGTTCGTTCCCGATCCGGGTGTGACGATCCGCCCACCCGGCGGCCCTGGCCCGCCCCGCCCGCCGCACCCCATACTCCGTGACCTGACGGAACCACGGAGGGGGACCCGCATGACCACCGCAGCGGCGGCAGGCACCTGGAAGCTCGGCGACCTGGAGGTGAACCGGCTCGGCTACGGCGCGATGCGGCTGACCGGCAACGGCATGCTCGGCAACTCCGACGCCGCGCCGATCGACCGCGCGCACGCCGTGCGGCTGCTGCACTCCGCGTTCGAGCAGGGCGTCGACCACGTCGACACCGCCTCCTTCTACTTCTCCCCGCTGCGCTCCGCCAACGAGCTGATCAACCGCGCGCTGACCGCCTGGCGCGGCGGCCGGGTCACCGTGGTCACCAAGGTCGGCCCCGGCCGCCTGCCGTCCGGCGAGTGGCAGGGCATGGCCCGCCCGGACGAGCTGCGCGGCCAGGTCGAGGAGAACCTGCGCCAGCTCGGCCTGGACTGCCTGGACGTGGTGAACCTGCGCCGCAACGGGCCGGACGCGGACTCCGTCGCCGAACACTTCGGCGCCCTCGCCGAGCTGCGCCGGGCCGGCCTGATCCGGCACCTCGGCCTGTCCAACGTCCGGCCCGAGCACGTCCGCGAGGCCCGCGCGATCGCCCCCGTGGTGTGCGTGCAGAACGCCTACGGGCTGGACCACCGGCGCTCGGAGGAGCTGGGCCTGCTCGACCTGTGCCGGGAGCTCGGCATCGCCTTCGTCCCGTTCTTCGCCATCGCCGGCGCCCGCCGCGAGGCCGCGGCGGGCGCCGAGAGCGACGCCAGGGTGCGGGCCGTCGCCGCGGCGCACGGCGCGACGCCGGCCCAGATCCGGCTGGCCTGGACGCTGCACCGCGGGCCGCACGTCCTCGCCATCCCCGGCACCGCGAACCCCGCCCACCTGGCCGAGAACCTGGCCGCGGCGGCGATCCGGCTGACCGCGGACCAGTTGGAGCGCCTGGAGCCGGACGCCGCGACCGGCTGAGGATCCGTCAGTCCTCCGACACCCAGGCCGGCAGCGCCTCGCGGCGCTCCAGCCAGGCCGCGGGGACGCCGGCCAGGCCGGTGCGGGCGGCGACCACGCCGCCGGTGATCGCGCAGGTGGTGTCGACGTCGCCCAGGCCCTCGGCGGTGGTCCACAGCGCGTCGGTGAGGCTGTCCAGGTGGTGGGCGGCCGACCAGAGCGCGAACGGGACGGTGTCCGAGGCGCGGATCCGCTGCCCGTTGCCGAGCAGGTCGGCGGCCCGCCAGGGCTCGGTGGCGGCCGGCAGCTCCGCCGCCGCGGCCACGCCCTCCCGGATCGCGCCCGCGGGCGTCCGGGCGGCCACCTCGCGCAGCAGCTCCGCGCCGGCCGGGCCCGCGCCGACCACCCGGGCCCGGGCGGACAGTGCGGCGGCCACCGCGACGGCGATCGCACCGGCGATGCCCTCCGGGTGGGCGTGGGTGACCTCCGCCGAGTACCGGGCCTGCTCGGCGGCCTCGTCCAGGTCCTCGGCGAACCACGCGCCGAGCGGGGCGACCCGCATCGCCGCGCCGTTGCCGAGGCTGCCCTCGCCCTCGAACAGTTCCTTCGACTCGGCCTGCCAGCGTTCGGGCTGCTCGGCCAGGACCGGCAGCAGCCGGGTCATGCCGTACCCGTAGCCGCGGGCCGGGTCGGCCAGGTAGGTGGCGCCGAACATCTCGGCGAGCTGGTTGCGGTTCACCCCGTCCTGGTCGACCAGGGCCCGGTACACGGCCAGCGCCATCGCGGTGTCGTCCGTCCAGTGCCAGGGCGACTCCTCGGGCATCCGGCGGTCCCCGATCTGCGCGATCGCCTCGGTGGGCGTCCGGAACAGCTTGAACCAGCGCTCCCCGAAGGCGTCCCCGAGGGCCAGCCCCTCCAATGCCTCGCGCGCGGCCTGCCGGGCGGTGATGGTCGTCGTCATGCCGCGCATCCTGCCAGTCCGCCGGCCCTCGGCTCCGCTGTTTTCCGGGTGTGTCAGGACTTCGGGTTCCGGGTGGGTCAGGACTTCAGGAACTCGAGCAGGTCCCGGTTGAAGCGCTCCTTGTCGCCGGGCACCATCGCGATGCCGTGCGAGCCGCCCTCGTACACCTTGAGCTCCGCGCCGGGGACCAGGGCGGCGGTCTTGCGGGCGGTGGCGTCGATCGGGACGATCTGGTCGTCGTCGCCGTGCACGACCAGCAACGGGATGTCGAACTTCTTCAGGTCCTCGTGGAAGTCGGTGTAGCCGAACGCGTCCACGCAGTCGACGCCGCCCTCGATGGTCTGCGCCATCGCCATGTACCAGAACGCGTCCTGGTTCCCGGCGGTGGCCTTGCTGTCGGGCCGGTTCGCGGAGAAGAACCCGACCGCGGTGTCCCGCCAGAACTGCGAGCGCTCGTTGAGGATGCCCGCCTTGATCGAGTCGAAGACGCTGCCGGGCACGCCCTCGGGGTTGCCGGGGCCCTGGACCATCAGCGGCGGGATGGCGGACAGCAGGACGGCGGACTTGATCCGCGAGGTGCCGTGCCGCCCGATGTAGCGGGCCAGCTCGCCGCCGCCCATCGAGTGCGCGACCAGCGTGACCTCGCGCAGGTCGAGGCCGGTGAGCAGGTCGTTCAGGTCGTCGGCGAAGGTGTCGAAGTCGTAGCCGGTGTACACGGGGGTGGAGCGGCCGTGGCCGCGGCGGTCGTGGGCGATGCCGCGGAAGCCCGCGTCGGCGACGGCCTTCAGCTGGTCCTGCCAGGCGTCGCCGTTCAGCGGCCAGCCGTGGATGAAGACGACCGGGCGGCCGCTCCCCCAGTCCTTGTAGAAGATCTCCACACCGTCGCGGGTCGTGCAGTGGGGCATGAGTGTCTCCGTTCGGTGGCCGGGCCACGGCGCGGCCGGGCCCGGCGGGAGGGGTGGTGCGGGTGCGCGCGTGCGTCGCGGCGGCACCCCGACCATTCAAGGCACACTCCGGCCCGGCACGCACCCGGGCCGGGTCCGCCCGCAGGCGGACCCGGCCCGTGACGGCCGATCAACTCAAGCCTTCAGCAGCGGAGTTCAGGCCGGTTCGACGCAGTACACCGCAGCCAGGACCTCCGCGGCGGTCGGCGCGCCCGCCCCGTGCACCCGGATGGTGGTGCGCTCGCCGGGCAGCAGGGTGGTCAGGCCGCGGTCGGCGGTCGCGGCCGGGGCGATCCGGTCGGCCTGCAGCAGCAGGTCGCGGACCAGCGTGCGGGCGGTGACCACCACGTCCACCGCGCCCTCGCCGGCCTCCTGCACGGCCAGCTCGAACTCCGGCCGCGGGTAGGCGAACACCCGGTCGGCGACCGGGAAGTGCACGGCGCGCAGGCCGTCCGCGTCGGCCACCAGGAACTCCTTGGCGGAGCCCTCCACCGGCAACAGCTCGGCGGGCACCGCCAACTGGTGGACGGCACGCGGGGCGGCGGTCAGCTCGGCGGTGGTCTCGGCGAGCACCTGGCCGTCGGCGTCCAGCCGGCGCAGCCGAAGCTCGGTGGTCCAGGCGGCCGCCGACTGGTTGACCAGGGCGATCCGCGGCGCGCCGTCCCGGTCGGCAGGCTGCAGGGTGAGCAGCCGGTCCGCGTACAGCCGGCGCAGTTCGTGGTACAGCGGCTTGAGCCGGCCGTCGCCGTCGACCGCCGACCAGGAGGAGACCGGCCAGCAGTCGTTGAGCTGCCAGACCACGGTGCCGGCGCAGTGCGGCCAGTGCGAGCGCCAGTGCTCGATGCCGGTGGCGATGGCACGGGCCTGGACCACCTGGGTCAGGTAGTGCCAGCGGTCGAACCCGGCGGGGCCGGTGGGCAGCTCGAAGTGGCGTGCCACGCCGCGGTCGAGCTTGCCGTTGCCGTCCTCGGCCTTCTGGTGGTGCAGCATCCCGGGCGAGTCGGCGGCGAGCTGCTCGGTGGGCAGGGCGCGGCGCAGGGTGGCGTGGGCGGGCGGGGCCTGCCAGCCGAACTCGGCGACGAAGCGCGGGACGGTGGCCCGGTACTCGGCGAAGTCCTGACGGTTCCACACCTCCCAGGAGTGGTGGGTGCCGTGGTCGACGTCGTTCGGGTGGTGGTCCCAGCTGCCGGACCAGGGGCTGCCCGCGGCGTACGGGCGGGTGGGGTCCAGCTCGGCGACGATCCGCGGCAGCACGCCCAGGTAGTAGCCCTCGCCCCAGGAGTCGCCGTTCAGCTCCTCCTCCCAGCCCCAGTCGCGGAAGCCCCACAGGTTCTCGTTGTTGCCGTTCCACAGCACCAGCGAGGGGTGCGGCATCAGGCGGACCACGTTGTCGCGGGCCTCGGCCTCGATCTCGCCGCGCAGCGGCTGCTCCTCCGGGTAGGCGGAGCAGGCGAACGGGAAGTCCTGCCAGACCAGCAGGCCGAGCTCGTCGCAGGTGTCGTAGAACGCCTCCTGCTCGTAGATGCCGCCGCCCCAGACCCGGATCAGGTCGAGGTTGGCGTCGGCGGCCTGCTGCAGGCGGGTGCGGTAGCGGGCGGGCGTGACCCGGGTAATCAGGGTGTCGTCGGGGATCCAGTTGGCGCCGCGGACGAACAGCGGCTCGCCGTTGACCACCAGGGTGAACGGGGTGCCGGTGGCGTCCGGGGTGCGGCGCAGCTCGACGGTGCGGAAGCCGATCCGCCGCTGCCAGGCGTCCAGCGGCTCGTCGCCGTCGGCGAGCGTCAGGTCGAGCTCGTAGCGCGGCTGTTCGCCGTAGCCGCGCGGCCACCACCGGGCGACGTCCTCGGCCCGCAGGGTGAGCACGGCGTGGTCCCCGTCGAGCGCCGCCTCGGCGACCGCCCCCGCCACCGAGGCTCGGACGGTGAGCGGGCGGCCGGCGCCGCCGGCGGTGCGCTCGACGGTGACGTGCAGCTCGACCAGTCCGGTGGCGCCGTCGACGGTGACCTGCGGGCGGACCTCGGCGAGCCGGGCGGTGGACCAGTGCTCCAGCCGGGCGGGCTTCCAGATGCCGGCGGTGGGCAGCGTGGGTCCCCAGTCCCAGCCGAAGCTGCTGGCCATCTTGCGGACGTACTGGAACGGCTCCGGGTACACGTTCGGCCGGTCGCCGACCAGCGCGCGGACCCGCTCCGCCTCCGCGTACGCGCTGGTGAAGTGCACCGTCAACTCGCCGTCCAGGCCGGTCGCGTCGAAGCGGTAGCGGCGGTGCATGTTGCGGGTGGAGCCGAGTTCGACGCCGCCGAGGCTGACGGTGGCGGCGGTGTCCAGCCCTTCGAAGACCAGGTCGGTGCGCTCGTGCCGGCTGCCGTGCGCGGGCAGCTCCAGGGTGTACGTCCAGTCGCGGCGGCCGACCCAGGCCACCTCCCGCTCGTTGGCGTCCAGGTAGGGGTCGGGGATCAGCCCCGCGTCCAGCAGGTCGGTGTGGACGCAGCCCGGGACGGCGGCGGGCAGCCGGTTCCCCTCGTGGTGCAGGCTCCAGCCCTGGTCGAGCGGGGTGGTGTCCTTCATGCGTGCGGCTCCTCGGTGAAGTCGGCCGGGCCGGTGGTCGGGTGTACGGCGCGAGCAGAACCGTAACCCCGCCGGAGCGGCGCTGTCTATAAACCGGTTATGTGGATTCCTTATGGGTTTCAGTGAACGCCAACTCGGCTTCTTACTAGCGCAAATGCGGAACGAGCACTGCCACCTCGCCACCCGCTGACAGGGTGGAGCGAGGTGGCAGCTTTACCGGTTCACTGGACCGGGCCGGGACCGCGGATCAACCGCCCACGGACTTGCGGGCCTTCGCCCAGCGCCGGTCGAGGTCCGCGAAGTAGCCGTTGAGGTCGCCGGGCGCGGCTCCGGCCGCGATGTCCACCAGCTTCTGCCGGTAGTCCGGCGCGTCGAGCCCGATCCCGGCGGCCCGGTCGATCGCGCCGACCGCCGCCAGCTTCTGCCTGGTCTGCGGGATCATCCGCACCGCCCGGTCGTCCAGCGGCTGCAGGGTGGCGGGCAGCCGGGCCCCGCGCACCGAGGAGATCGACTCGTCGGCGGTGGCGCTGCCGGACCGGGTGAGGTACCACTCCAGCCAGGCCCGGGCGGCCTCCGGGTTCTTCGAGCGCGCGCTGACCGCGTACCGGTAGTCGGGCTGCACCACCGTGCAGAAGTGCCCGTCGCGCTGCATCGGCAGCGGCATGAAGCCGATGTCCTCGGGGTCGGCCCCGTTGGCCCGCGCCGCGTCCCGCATCTGCGCGATCGCCCAGGACCCCAGCTCCATCGTGGCGACCTGCCCGGTGGCGAGCAGCTTCTTCGACAACTCCCAGTCCGTGGTGCGGGGTTCGGCCTCGGTGAGCCTCTCGTGGACGGCCGTGTACAGCAGGCTGTCGATCGCGTGCAGGTCCTCGCCCGGCGCCCACGGCGCGGCGGTGTCCGCCAGGCCGTCGCGGGCGGTGTTGTCGCAGCTCGGCACGCCGATCGCGTCCGACCACTGCCGCAGCGGCCAGCCGTCGTGGTAGTTGGTGTAGTAGGGGACCGCCCGGGTCTTCTCCTTGACGGCCTTCAGGTCGGCGATGAACTGCTCGGGGTGGCGGGCCATTCGGTGATCCCGGCCTGCGCCCAGACCGCCTTGTTGTAGACCATCCCGGACGCGATGCCGATGTTGGCGATGCCGTACACCGTGTCGTCGACCGTGCCGTAGTCGATGTAGTCGAAGGTGTCGGCCAGCACCCGGGCGTTGCCCAACGGGGCGAAGTAGCGCGGGTACTGGTCGGCCGCAACCTTGTCCGGGATCAGCAGCACGTCGCCGTAGCCGCCGTCCTCCAGGCGCGCGACCACCTCGCCCTCGTAGTCGGCGTACCCCTCGAAGTTCACCGTCACCTTCGGGTACAGCTTCCTGAACTCGGTCGCGTACTTCTTCAACAGCCCGCTGTTCACCTGGTCGACCCGGTTGGTCAGCACCGTGATCGTCCCCGACACCTTCGCCGGGTCGGCGGTAAACACCGCCCCCGCCAGCGGGGCGGGTCCGCCGCCGCCGGTGCAGCCGGTCAGGACCAGGGCGGCCGCCGAACCCACGGCGGCCCATCCTCTGCGCATCGCTTCCCTCTTGTCGCTCGGTTGGTGCGGCTCCCGCGGCCGTCCCGGACGCCGGCGCCCGGGACGGGCCGGCCCGCGGCGCCGGTGGGGCGGCGCCGCGGGCCGGATCGGCAGGCCGACGGATCGTCAGTACGTCGTGCAAGCGGCGCCGTTGAGGGCGAAGGCGGTCGGCGCCCCGTTCGTCCCGGTGACCGAGCTGCCGCTGAAACCGAAGTTGACGGTGCCGCCGGCCGCGATCGAGGTGTTGTAGGACGCCGGGTTGGTGGCCGTCACCTGCTTTCCGGACTGCGAGGGCACCGCGTTCCACATGTTGGTGACCTGCTGGTTGCCCGGGAACGAGAAGACCAGCCGCCACCCGTTGACCGCGGTCGTCCCGGTGTTCTTGATGGTGACGTCGCCGTTGAAGGTGCTGCCCCAGTCGGAGAGCCCGTAGTGCACCGCGCAACTCCCGGCCGGGGGCGGGGTGCTGGGCGAGGACGACGGGGAACTGCTCGCGGACGGGCTGGGGCTCTGGCTGGGACTCGGGCCGGCGCTCTGGCTCGGGCTCGACGTCCCGGTCGTCAGGCCGGACTTGGCGCGCATCCGGTCCGAGTGGGCGCGGAACACCACGAGTTCGGGCGAACCCGCCGAGACGCCGAACTTCCCGTCCGCGCTGCGGTCCTGGTACCACCAGAACGCGCTGCCGTCGCCGCCCGCCGCTTCGAAGTCGGCGTACAGCTCGCTCCACCAGGCCGATCGGTCCACGTTGTGCACGTTGAACTCGCCCATGAAGAACGGCTTTCCGACCTTCTGGTGGGAGTCGGCGATCCAGGACCGGATCAGCGCCTTGGTCTGGTCGAGGCTCAGGTTCGCCCAGGACTCGGTCGGGTACGGGTGCGCGGAGGTGTAGTCGAGGTACGGCGACTGCTGCACCGCCACGAACGGGTTGCCCTCGTCGCCGCCGAAGCCGTAGGTGCTGCCGTGGCCCTCGATGCCCGCGCCCAACAGGTGCTTGGAGTCGATGGACTTGACGAAGGCGCCCATCTCGTCGACCCAGGCCCGCAGCGTGGTGCCGTTGACGTTCTCGGCCGCGCTCTGGTCCTGGTACCGGGGCTCGTTCATCAGGTCCCAGGCGAAGATGGTCGGGTCGTCCTTGTACTTGACCCCGCTGTAGTGGTTGACCCGGTTCAGCGCGTAGCTGACGTAGTTCTTGTAGGAGGCGAAGCAGCCGGGGCAGCGGGCCTTGTCGAAGAACGCGGCCCGGCCGGGCTGCCCGCCGGACAGGCCCTCCCACTGCAGGCGGGTGTCGATGCCGCCGTACGCCTCCCAGTAGTTCTCGAACACCGGGACCAGGCGCACGTTGTGGGCCTTCGCGGACTGGACGATGTAGTCGAACTCGGCGAACTCCTGCTCGTCGTAGACGCCCTTGGACTTCTCGAAGCCGTGCCAGCTCTCGTGGCTGAACATCCACAGCCGCACCACGTCGACCTTGTCCGCCTGGAAGTTGGCGAACTGGGCGTCGATCCGGGCCTTGTCCATGAACTGCGTCTCGGTGTCACCGTAGCTGCCGCCGTAGGTGAACAGGTCGTACGTGTTGGCGCCGGCGACGTAGTACTCCTTGCCGTTCAGGCAGAAGTGGATGCCGCAGCGGGTGGCGAACGCGTCCGCCGTGTCCGCCTGCGCGGTGTCGGCCCGCCCGAGGGTGAGGCCCGCGGCGGCGACGGCGGTGGCGAGCAGGAAGGCCGTCGGCGCGAAGCGCGCGGCCCGGCGGGGGTGGAGTCTCTGGTGCACGCGTGTCCCTTTCGTCCCGTGAGTGGGGGTGGGGAGGGTGGTGGGGAGGTGCTCCTGGTGCGCGGGGCGGGCGTCCGGCAGCCCGCCCGATCGGTTGATTAACCGATTAAGGCGGGACGACGGTATTGGCCGCCCGTCGACGCTGTCAACAGTCGGTTAACCGCTTGTTTCACGGGCCCTCCCGATGGCGGCCCGGGGCTACAGCGCGACGGGGTGCGCGTAGTAGCTTGAGAAGGCACAACCGGTCCGCGCCGCGCGTTCGCGCAGTGGACGGACGGTCGACGTGAGTCCTGAAAGGTTCCGTGGAGCAGGTGTCCCAGCAGCAGAGCCCGCCGGCGAAGCGGCCGACCATCGCCGACATCGCCAAGATCGTGGGCGTGTCCAAGGTCTCCGTCTCCAACGCCTTGAACGGTCAACCCGGTGTCTCCGACGCCACCCGCGCGAAGATCGCCGCCGTCGCGGAGGAGCTCGGCTTCGTCCGCAACAGCGCCGCCCGCGCACTCAGCGGAGCCAAGGCCGCCGCCGTCGGCCTGGCGCTCTGCCGGCCCGCCCGGATGCTCGGCACCGAACCGTTCTTCATGGAACTCATCGGCGGCATCGAGAAGGTCCTCTCGGACGCCTCCTACTCACTCGCCCTGCAGGTCGTCTCCGACCACGAGCGCGGCCTGGAGGCCTACCGCCGCTGGTGGGGCGAGCGGCACATCGACGGCGCGATCCTGGTCGACCTGCGCCGCGACGACGCCCGGGTTCCAGCCCTGGAGGAGATGGGCCTGCCCACCGTGGTCATCGGGCACCCCTCCGGCTCCGGCCGGCTCACCCCCGTCTGGTCCGACGACGCCGCCGCCGTGCGCGAAACCATGGAGTACCTCGCCGCGCTCGGCCACCGCCGGGTCGCCCGCGTCGCCGGCCTCACCGGCCTGGTGCACACCGCCCTGCGCGACGAGGCCTTCGCCGCGGCCTGCGCCGACCTCGGTCTGGACGCGCTGCCCACCGTGCACACCGACTACACCGGCGAGGAGGGCGCCCGCGCCACCCGCCGCCTGCTGCTCTCCCCGGCCCGCCCCACCGCGATCCTCTACGACAACGACATCACCGCCGTCGCCGGTCTCTCGGTCGCCCAGGAACTCGGCCTCACCGTCCCGCGCGACCTCTCCCTGGTCGCCTGGGACGACTCCCCCCTCGCCCAGGTGGTCCGCCCCCCGCTCACCGCCCTCACCCGCGACATCCACGCCTACGGCGCCCACGCCGCCCGCACCCTGCTCGACCTGATCGCCGGCCGCCCCTCCTCGGGCTACGAGGACCAGGCCCCCCAGCTCACCCCCCGCGGCTCCACCGCCGCCCCGCCGGCCGCATGACCGGCCTGCTGGTCCGTCAGTCCACCAGCAGTGCGCGCCGCACCGTGAACTCGCGGCGCCCGACGGCGGTCTCGCACCAGGTCAGCGTGACGTTCACCGTGTCGTCCTCGCCCTCCCCGGTGACCGTGCACGCCGTGGACCTCTCGACCGGGTAGGACGCCCCGGGGTGCAGCACTGCTCCGTCGTCGAACATCGCGGTCTTGTCGACCAGCGACCACTCCCGCCCCTCCGCGTCCGTGAACCGCGCCTCGACGATCCCCGGCTGCGGCTCGTCCTCCAGCCACCGCACCACCCGCACCCGCAACTCCGCCAACACGCCCTCCGCTCCTCCACGCCCGTCGCCGCTTTCCGCACTGCCGCACTGCAGAACCGCCCCGCGAGCGGCCCGTCCGCGCCGGGCGTCCTCGGCCCGGAGCAACTCGATCGGCTGCTCGCGCCTCGTCCGGGACCAGCCCTCCGGGTCCGGGTCCGTGAACCCGGCGGACGCCCCCTCGCCCTCCACCCACGGAACGGCCCGGGCGTGCGCGGCTTCACGGGTGGACTCACCCGCGGTCAGGGCTTGCCACCGGGCGCTCACCTCCGCCCGCCCGGGCGGGACCGCCGCTGCTCGGCCTCGTTCACGGCCCCACCGTCCCAGCCCACCGGGCCCGGCCGCCACGCCTTCTCCGTGACCGGCTACGGCCGGTCGGCCCGCGCCGCGAGCAACGCCCAGGCCGTTGCCGCCGGTTCGTCGTTCGCGGGCCAGTACGCCTCGCAGACGGCGGCGGCGAGCCCGGCGTCCTCGGCGCTGCCGCTCAGCCCGGCGCGGAGGATCACGTCGAGGTCCGCGCGGGACAGTTCGCGGCAGTGGGCGTGGACCGGCCCGGCGCGCAACCCGCCGGCCGCGGCGTAGTCGATGGCCAGCGCGGCGAGCAGTTCCAGGAAGGTGGTGCGGACCGCCGACACCCACTGAACGGCAAGCACCGGGATACCCGCAGAGCGGGGGAAGGCGGTCAACTCCCGGAGGCAGCAGGCGACCGCAGCGGCGCAGGCCCCGTCGTCCCCCGCGGGACGAGCACCGGCGTGCCCGCGGGGCGGGAGCTCGCGCGGCCGTTGTCGAGCAACTCGAGCAGGCAGCGGGCCACTTCTTCGCCGACGGCGAAGGGGTCGTGGCTGAGGGCGGAGAGCTGGGGGCGGGTGATCCGGCAGAGGTCGGAGTCGTCCCAGGCGACCAGCGAGACGTCGTCGGGGACGCGGAGGCCGAGTTCTTCGGCGACGGCGATGCCGGCGACGGCCATCAGGTCGTTGTCGTAGACGAGGGCGGTGGGGCGGTCGGGGCCGGTGAGGAGGGTGCGGGTGGCGCGGGCGCCGGCGTGGGCGGAGAGGTCGGTGGGGAGGGTGCGGGCGGTGACGTCGGGGAGGGCGGCGGCGGTGGCGGTGAAGGCCTCGGAGCGCAGCAGGGTGCGGCCGAGCGTCGCGGGGCCGGTGACGTGGCCGACCCGGCGGTGGCCGAGCAGGGCGAGGTAGCGGACGGCTTCGGCGATGGCGGCGCCGTCGTCCGTCCAGACGGCGGGGAACGGGCCGGACAGGGCGGGCTGGCTGACGGCGACGGCGGGCATGCCGAGCCGGTGGACGGGGTCGAGGCGGGGGTCGTCGGCGACCACCCCGACCAGCACCGAGCCGTTGACCCGCCCGGACTGCCACCACTGCCGGTAGAGCGCGATCTCGGCGTCGCGGTCGGGAACGGTGTGCAGCAGCAGCGCGCACGGCCGCTCGGCGAGGACCTGTTCGATGCCGCCGATCAGCGCCATCTGGACCTGGTCGAGCCCGGCGGCCGCGCCGCGGGTGAGGGCCATGCCGATGGTGTGGACGCGGTCGCTCTGGGCGAGCGAGCGGGCGGCGAGGTTCGGCGACCAACCGAGTTCGCGTGCGGCGTCGACGATGCGCTGCCTGGTGGCGTCGGAGACGCCGGGCCGGTCGTTGAGGGCGAGCGAGACCGCCCCGGCGGAGACGCCGGCCCGTGCGGCCACGTCCCGGATCGTCACCCGGCGCTGCATGCTGCCCCAATCTCCGTGCCGCCACCTGCGGGTCCCCATCCTGTCAGGTCCCCCCTGCCGGGCGGCACCGCGTGGCTGGTAGCGTCGCAGTCTTCGCCGGGCGGCGCCCGGTGGAGTACCCGGGCAGGGACTCATGACGACCGCGCAGCAACGCCTGCACCACGCCTTGGACGCCCTCGGCCGCACCGCCCGCCCCGGCCCGCCGGTCGGCGGCTGCGAGTACTGCTGCACCCCCGCGCAGCTGGCTGCGCTGTCCGGCCCGCCGGATCTGCTTCCGGACGGCCTGCTGCACTCGGTCGCCGCCAGGAACCCGGATCACTGGGACGGTTTCGAGGCCCTGTACCGGCGTCTCGCGCCGCGCATCCTGCGGCAGTTGACCACGGGCACGCTCCACGTCGACGCTCCGCTGATCGGCTCCCGCCTGGCTGCGGCCGAGTGGCGCGGCTGGGACAGCGCCGACCTGGTCGCGGAGGTGCTGGACGCCTGGTGGCCGGTGGTCCTCGACGACCCGTCGCCCTCGCCCGCCGCGTCGGAGGTCTTGGGCACGCTCGCGGTGGCCACCGGTTCGGTCACACCGTGGTTGAGCAGCTGGGCCCGGACCGCGACCCCGACGGCGAACCGGCATCTCCAGGACGCGGCGGACTCCTGGTTGTCCGAGAACGACCCGCTGGGGATCGGGTTCGGCTTCTACGGCGAACTCCCCGTCGGCAGGGAGCTCATGACATGGCTGAGCTCCCTGCCGGAGGACCGGCTCGGCGCTGACCGGCGGTACTGGCTGGACCTGGTCGCGAAGGGCTGACGCGACGTCAATGGAACGGCGGGGTCTCGCCGGAGCCGCGCGGGACGAGCAGGGTGGGGAGTTCCAGGCGGGCGGGGGCGGTGGTGTCGCCGGCCAAGCGGTCGAAGAGGCGGCGGGCGGCGAGGGCGCCGAGGGCGGTGGGGTCCTGGGCGACGACGGTGAGGCCGGGGGTGAGGAGGTCGGCGAGTTCGAGGTCGTCGAAGCCGACCAGGGCGGGTCGGTGCTCGGCGGGGAGGTGGTGCAGCGCGGCGAGGGTGATCCGGTTGTTGGCGGTGAGCAGGGCGGTGACGGCGTCGGGGCCGGTGGTGAGGCGGTGGACGGCGGCGGCGACCCGGGCGCGGTCGGTGGGGCCGCAGTCGAGCAGGCTCTCGTCGACGGGGAGTCCGGCCGCGGCCAGCGCCTCGCGGTGGCCGCGCAGGCGTTCGGCGGCGGTGTGGATGCCGGGCAGGTCGCCGATGAAGCCGATCCGGCGGTGGCCGTGGGCGATCAGGTGGGCGGTTCCGGCGCGGGCGCCGCCCGCGTTGTCGCTGAGCACGGCGTCCGCGTCGAGGCCGCTGCCGGGCCGGTCGAGGAACACCACGGGCGTGCCGGACTCGACCTCGGGCCGCAGGTACCGGTGGTCGTCGCCGGCCGGGACGACGATCAGGCCGTCCACCCGGCGGGCGCAGAATGCCAGCGCCAACTCCCGTTCGCGGTGCGGGTCCTCGCCGCTGGAGCCGGTGAACAGCAGGCAGCCCTCGGCGGCGGCGACCTGCTCGACGGCCCGGGACAGCGCGGAGGAGAACGGGTCGCTGATGTCCTCCAGCAGCAGCGCGACGCTCGCCGTCCGGCCGGTCCGCAGCAGCCGCGCACTGTCGTTGCGCCGGAACCCGAGCGCCTCGATCGCCGCCTGCACCCGCGCCGCCATCTCGGGCGTCACTCCGCTCTCCCCGTTCACCACCCGGGAGACGGTCTTCAGCCCGACGCCGGCGGCCGCCGCGACGTCCTTCATGGTCGGACGGGCGCCGGTGCGCGGGCTGCCGGGAGCGCTGCTGGTCATGCCACGGAGGATAGTGCGGGTGCGCCGCCCACCGGGTGTCAGGTCCGGGTGTTACGGGCCGAGTCGGGGATGCCGCCGCGGTGCGGGTCGCGGACCAGGTGCAGCCAGGCGTCGGCGAGGAGTCGGTGGCCGAGGGGGGTGGGGTGGACTCCGTCGATGGCGATCCGGGTGGGGTGGCCGGTGGTGCGGGCGGCCTGGTTGAGGAGGTCGTCGGCGGGGAGCAGCAGGGCGTCGTGCTCGGCGGCGAGGCGGTGGACGGCGGCGATGCGCGGGTCGAGGTCCTGGCGCCAGGTCCGCTGCTCGGCGGTGACGGGGACGAGGAAGGGTTCGATCAGGACCAGCCGGGGGGCGCAGTGGGCGTGCAGGCGTTGCAGCAGTCGGCGGTACTCGTCCTCCCAGGCGTCGGCGGGGCTGGGCAGGCCGCTGTCGTAGTGCCGCCAGGTGTCGTTGACGCCGATCAGGACGGAGACCAGGTCGGGCCGGTGGGCGAGGGTGTCGGCGTCCCAGCGGTCGCGCAGGTCGGCGAGGCGGTTGCCGGAGACGCCGCGGTTGAGGACGGTGAGGCCGGCGGGCAGTCCGGCGGCGGCGAGGGCGGCGTAGCCGTGGCCGAGGTCGGCGGGGCGGGTGTGGTCGCGTCCGGCGTCGGTGATGCTGTCGCCCTGGAAGAGGACGGTGGCGGGCATGCGGGGGCTCCTCGCGGGTGGACCCGCCGCCCGGGTCCGACGGGCGGTCACCGGGCGGCGGGTGGCGGGTGGCGGGTGGACGGCGGGTCAGCCGGCGGCGGTCATCGCCTCGGCGTGGGCGGCGAACAGCTGGGCGGTGGTGCGGGTCGGGTTGGCGGGGTCGTTGTTCCACATGATGCGGTGTCCGTCGTAGTCGGGGTAGAACGACCCGTCGTCGACGCGGGAGGTGAGCAGCCAGAACTGGTCTCCGGCCGCTCCGCCGGTCAGCGACGCGTCGGTCCAGGCCCGGTACGCGGCGTCGCGGGCGGCGGTGTCGGCGATGTCCCGGGCGGCGTCGAGCTGGAGGCCGAACTCCTCGACGACGACGGGCTTGCCGAGCCTGCGGCCGTCCGTGAGGTGGTCGTTGATCCAGCGGGTACCCCAGTCGGCGGCGTTGACACCGGGCGTGTTGCCGCTGGTTTCGCCCCAGTTCTGGGGGTAGACGTGCACGGTGCCGTAGTCGACGGCGGGCAGCGCGGTGAGCTTCTGCCAGTCGTTGCCCTCGTAGTTCGAGTACGGGTAGTCGGCCTCGTTCGGCCGCCCGTAGAAGCCCTCGTCGCCGATCGCGAGCAGCTGGCGCGGGGCCAGCGACTTCACGTACGCGCTCATCTCGCGCGCCCAGCCGAGCAGCGTGGCGCCGGACTTGTCGCTGCGGCAGCGCGGCTCGTTGGCCAGCTCCCAGGCCATCACGGTGGGGTCGTCGCAGTACCGCAGGCCGGTGTAGCGGTTGCGGCGCCGGATCACGTGCTCGGCCCACGCCCGGTACGCCTTGCGGCAGTTGGCGTCGGTGTAGAAGCGGTCGTGGTGGGCGCCGTCGCCGTAGGAGTCGTCGGGCAGGCCGAGGAACCAGGTGACGTACTGCTGCATGCCGCCGTAGTCGGGCCAGTTGTTGACCAGCGGCAGGACGAGGCGCAGGCCGAGCTGCCCGGCCTTGTGGACGGCGTAGTCGAGGCTGTCGAAGGCGGCCTCGTCGTAGCGGTACGGCTCGGTCTGCAGGGCCCGGTAGGAGTGGCCGCCGCCGTCGGCGAACGCCCAGGCGCGGATCACGGTGAGGCCCATCGCGGCGGCGTCGTTCAGCACCGCGTCGATCATGTACGGGGACTGCTGGTGCAGGTAGTAGCAGTTGGTGCCGCCGAAGCGGAACTTCCGTCCGTCGAGGCGCAGTTGGCCGCCGCCCGCGGTGACGAAGGAGCGCTTGCCGCGGTCGGCGCGGGGCCGGTCGGCGGCGGCCGCGGCGCCGCCGAGCAGGGGGGTGGCGGCCAGGCCGAGGGCGGCGGCCCCGAGCAGGGTGCGGCGGCCGGTGGTGCGGGGCTGGTCGGTCATGCGGGTCCTCCGGGCGTGCGGTGGGCGGGGTGGCCCCGGGCCGGCCCCGAACGTCCTTACCCTCGGAAGGAGTCGGGGCCGGCCCGGGAGTCGGCGGGGTGCGGTCCGGCGGGCCGGGACTGGGCGCGGCCGCCGTTCAGCGGGCCGGCGGGGCGCTGCTGCCGCGCGGCACCAGGACGGGCGTGGGGGCCGGGCCGGTGGGCGTGCCGCGGTGCTCGATCACGTCGAACAGGGTGCGGGCGACCTGCGCGCCGTAGCCGTGCACGTCGTGGCTCATCGCGGACAGCGCGGGGTGGGTGAGCCGGCACAGCTGCGAGTCGTCCCAGGCGATCAGCGACAGGTCGGCGGGGACCCGCAGGCCGAGTTCGGCGGCGACCGAGATGCCCGCGACGGCCATGATGTCGTTGTCGTAGATGATCGCGGTGGGGCGGTGCGCGGAGGCCAGCAGCATCCGGGTGGCGCGGGCGCCGGCCCGGCCGGAGAAGTCGGTGGGGACGCTGCGCGGTGGCTCCAGGCCGAGGTGGTGGGCGGCGGCGGCCAGCGCACGGGTGCGGATCGCGGTGTGGCCGAGGTCGGGGTCGCCGCCGACCCGGGCGATCCGGCGGTGGCCGAGCATCGCCAGGTAGCGGACGGCGTCCTCGACGGCGGCGGAGTCGTCGGTCCACACGGCGGCCAACTCGCCGCCCGCCAGACCGGGGTGGCCGGCGGCGACGGCGGGCATGCCGAGCGCGGCGAGGGCGGGGATCCGCGGGTCGTCCTCGGTGAGGTCGACCAGCACGGAGCCGCTGACCCGCCGGCTGCGCCACCAGGTGCGGTGCACGGCGATCTCCTGTTCGCGGTCGCGCACCAGGCGCAGCAGCAGGGTCGCCGAGCGCTCCTCCAGCACGCTCTGGATGCCGGAGATGAACTCCATGTAGAAGGGTTCGAGGCCGAGTTGGCGGGCCGGCCGGGTGATGACCAGGCCGACCGTGTCGCTGCCGGGGACCAGCCGGGCCAGGCTGCGGGCTGCCTGGCTGGGCACCCAGCCGAGTTCCTCGGCGGCGGCCCGGATCCGGTCCCGGGTGGGTCCGGACACCCCGGGCCGGTCGTTGAGGGCCAGCGACACGGCCCCGGCGGAGACCCCGGCGAGCGCGGCGACCTCGCGGATGGTGACGCGTCCGCTCACCACCGTGCCTCCCGGACCGGCGGCGCCGCGACGCAGGTGCGGCGCCGCCGGTGATGCGGTGTCACTTGCTCGATCCGGCGGCGAAACCGGCGTAGATGAGCCGCTGCAGGGCGAGGAAGACCAGCAGGGTCGGCAGGATCACCAGGATGGTGCCGGCCGAGATGATCTCCCAGTTGACGCCGAACGGTCCCTGGAAGCGGAACAGCGAGGTGGAGATGGTGCCGAGGTCGCTGGAGGGCATGTAGAGGAAGGGGATGAAGAAGTCGTTGTAGACGGTCACGCCCTTGACGATCACCACCGTGGCGACGGCCGGCTTCAGCAGCGGCAGGATGATCCGCCAGTAGATGGTGAAGGTGTTGGCGCCGTCCAGCCGGGCCGCTTCGTCCAGCGAGACCGGGATGGAGCGGATGAACTGCAGGAAGATGTAGATCGAGATGATGTCGGTGCCGAGGTACAGCAGGATCGGCGCCCAGCGGGTGTTGAACGCGCCGAGGTCGTTGACGATCTGGAAGGTGGCGACCTGGGTGGTGACGCTGGGGACCAGGCTGGCCAGCAGGAACAGGGCCATCACCAACTTCTTCAGCCGGAACTCGAACCGGTCGATGGCGTAGGCGGTCATCGAGCCGATCAGCACCGTGCCGGCCACCGAGATCAGCAGGATGAACGAGGTGTTGAGGAACGCCGGCAGCATCTTGCCCTGGGTGAAGGCGATCCGGAAGTTCTCGAAGTTGAACCAGTCGCCGGGCAGGTCGAGCGGCCCGGTGGTCTGGGCCTCCCTGCGCGTCTTCAGCGAGGTGAACAGGATCACCGCCAGCGGGACCAGCACGACGGCGCTGGCCAGGATCAGCGACAGGTACTTGGCGCCGCTCGCGGCGGCGGAGCGCGGGTGGATCCGGCGGATCCGCTCGACGGGTGCGGTGGTCACGACAGTTCCACCCTCTCCTCCGGCACCAGGCGGCGCTGGATCCAGGTGACGAGCAGGATCAGGGCGAGCAGCACGACGGCGCTGGCCGAGGCGAGGCCGAACTTGTCGAACTTGAACGCCATGTTGATGCTCTGGATGACGAAGGTCTGCGAGCCGTTGGCGCCGCCGGTCATGATGTACGGGATCTCGAAGACGGCCAGCGAGCCGGACACCGCGAGGATCGCGCTGAGGCTGATCACCGGCTTGATGCTCGGCGCGATGATGTGCCGGAACTGCTGCCAGCGGTTGGCTCCGTCCAGCGCGGCCGCCTCGTACAGGTGCGGCGGGATGGACTGGATCGCTCCGAGGAACAGCACCAGGTTGAGGCCGGTGTACCGCCACACGGACACCCCGGCCAGCGACTTGTTGACCAGGTCCGGGTCACCCATCCAGAGGAACTTGCCGTTGATCCCGACGAGTTGGAGCAGCGAGTCGAGGGTGCCGTGCGGCTGGAAGAAGTACAGGAAGACGAAACCGATCGCCACGCCGTTGATCAGGTACGGGAAGAACAGGATGCCCTTGAACAGGTTCCGGAACTTCGTGTTGAAGCTGAGCACGGTGGCGAAGTACAGCGCCAGGCAGATCTGCACCGCCGCGGCGATCAGGTAGACGCCGCTGACCAGGAACACCTTGAACAGCTCCGGCCGGGTGAACAGGTCGGTGTAGTTCTTCAGCCCGACGTTGTTCCGCTCCGGGCTGATGCCGTCCCAGTCGGTGAAGCTGTAGCCGATCATGTCGCCGATCGGCAGGTAGGTGAAGGTCACCAGCAGCGCCAGCGGTACCAGCAGGTACAGCCAGGGGGTGAACCACCAGTGCCGGCGGACCCCCTTGCGCCGGGGGGCGCGGCGGTCGGTCGGAGCCGCGGCGCCGGTCGCGGCGGTCTGCGCGGGGGGCTTTCCGGTGCCCCGGTCCCTCTGCAGTGCAGTCATCTTCGTTCCTTCGTAGGTCCTGACACCCGGTGAGCGGCGCGGCCCGGCCCGTGGGCTGTCGGGGCGGGGGCGGCGGGCTGCGCCGCTCGGTCCCGGTCGGTCAGCCGACCGTCTTCTGCGACTCGGACCACTTCTTGTTCAGCTCGGCGAAGTAGCTGTTCTGGTCGCCGGAAGCGGCGCCGCGGGCGATGTCGACCAGCTTCTGCCGGTAGTCCGGGGCGTCCAGGTTGATCTCCGCGCCCTTGTCGATCTTCTTGACCGTGGCCAGCTTCTCCTGGTTCTGGCCGATCATCTGCACGCCCTGCTCCGTGAACGGCTTCAGGGTGCTGGGCAGTTCGGCGCCCTTGACGGAGGAGATGCCCTGCTCGTTCTGGGCGCTGCCGGACTTGTTGATGTACCAGTCGATCCAGGCGCGGGCCGCCTCCTGGCTCTTGGAGTGCTTGTTGATCGCGTACTTGTAGTCCGGCTGGAGGACGGTGCACGGCTTGCCGGTGGTCGACGGGAACGGCATGTAGCCGATGTCGTCCGCGCTCGCGCCGGCCTTGGCGGCGGCGTCGCGCATCTGCGAGACGGACCACGAGCCGAGGTACATCGACCCGATCTTGCCGGTGCCCAGCAGGGTCTTGGAGTTGTCCCAGTTGGTGGTGGTCGGATCGTCCTCGGACAGCTTCTGGTTGACGATCGAGTACACCAGGCTGTCGATGGTGTGGAGGTCGTTGCCGGCGGTCCACGGGGTGGCGGTGGTCGCCATCGCGTCCTTGGCGCCCGGGTTGCAGCTCGGCGAGCCGATCGCGTCGGTCCACTGCCGCAGCGGCCAGCCGTCGTGGTAGTTGGTGTAGTACGGGGTCGCCTGGCCCTTGGCCTTGATGGCCTTCAGGTCGGCGAGGAACTCCTCGGGGGTCTTCGGCCACGCGGTGACGCCGGCGTCCGCCCAGACCTTCTTGTTGTAGACGAAGCCGGTCACGGTGCCGTAGTTGGCGATGCCGTAGACCTTGCCGCTGACCGTCGCGTAGTCGGTCCACTGGTACTGCTTCGACAGCTCGGCGGAGTCGCCCAGCGGGGAGAAGAAGGTCGGGAACTGGGCGATCGACAGGTCCGAGGGGATCGGCAGCACGTCACCGTAGTTCTCGGTGTTCATGCGGATCTTGACTTCGCCCTCGTAGTCCTTCATCCCCTCGAACTTCACCTTGACGTTCGGGTAGGTCTTGTTGAACTCGGCGGCGTACTTGTCGAGGGTGCCGTCGCCCAGCTGGTCCGTACGGTTCGTCAGAACCGTGATGGTGCCGGTCACCTTGGTCGGGTCCGAGTTGACGGTGGGCACGGAGGAGGCACTTCCGCCGCCGTTGCTGCTACACGCCGTGAGCACCACCATGGTCGCGGCCGCGACGGCCACCCATCCTCTGCGCATCTCGCTCATCCTTCGCGCTGATCGTCCGTTGACACGGGGAAGTGGCAGCCGTGGGGCGCAATCGGTCTCCCTGGCTGCTGGACGCTTAACGTAGACGTCACGCTCCGGTCATGTCCATAGAGCGGTCAACATCGGTATTTGCGAGTTATGTTGCCAAACAAGGCTCATTTTACTAAACCTTTGCTTAATGCATGAGTGGATCAGGTTCGTTACCGGACCGCGATCACGAGGCCCTGGACAACGTTGTCAGAGCGAGTCAGAATCACCGGGTACGATCCGGCAGCGCCCTGCCCAGGCACCGCGGCGCTCCCCTGCTACACCCGCGGAGACGTCACGATGAGTTACGAACTGGCCGGTACCGCCCTCGCCGTCGGACCGGCCTCCGGGCCGCTGCTCGCGGCCCTCGACATCGGCGGCACCAAGATCGCCGGCGGCCTGGTCGACGCCGACGGCGCGCTGCTGCACCAACTCCAGGTCC
Organism: Streptomyces sp. TLI_171; assembly: GCF_003610255.1. Taxonomy (GTDB): domain Bacteria; phylum Actinomycetota; class Actinomycetes; order Streptomycetales; family Streptomycetaceae; genus Kitasatospora. Next base: position 1,198,392 of record NZ_RAPS01000001.1, read on the forward strand.
CCACCCCCGCGGACGGCGACCGGCACGAACTGATGGCGGCCGTCGACCACGTCCTCGACGACCTCGCCCGCCTCCCCGAGTGGTCGCAGGTGCGCGCCCTCGGCATCGGCAGCGCCGGCCCCGTCGACATCGCGGCCGGCACCGTCAGCCCCGTCAACCTGCCCGGCTGGCGCGACTTCCCGCTGCGCTCCGAGGCCGCCGAACACCCGGCCGTCCGCGACCTGCCCGTGGTCCTCGGCGGCGACGCCGTCGCGATGGCCGCCGCCGAGCACTGGCGCGGCGCCGCCCGCCCCTACCGCAACGCGCTCTGCCTGGTGGTCTCCACCGGCGTCGGCGCCGGACTGATCCTCGACGGCCGCCTGCACACCGGCCCCACCGGCAACGCCGGCCACCTCGGCCACATCAGCGTCGACTTCAACGGCCGCCCCTGCCCGTGCGGCTCCCGCGGCTGCGTCGAGGGACTCGCCTCCGGCACCGCCATCGCCCGCACCGCGGCGGAACTCGGCTGGCGGCCCGGCCCCGACGGCGACACCACCGCGGGCGCCGTAGCGGACGCCGCCCGGGCCGGGCACCCGCTCGCCCTGGCCGCCTTCGACCTCGCCGCCCGCGCCCTGGCCGCCGGCATCGCGGCCACCGCCACCCTGGTCGAACTCGACGCCGCGGTGATCGGCGGCGGCGTCGGCAAGGCCGGCGCCGTCCTGCTCGACCCGCTGGCCCGGCACCTCGCCGCCTACGCCACCCTCTCCTTCACCCGCGGCCTGCACCTGGTCCCCGCTCACCTGGGCACCGACGCCGGCCTGGTCGGCGCCGCCGCCCTGGCCCGGGAAGCGCTCCCCGTGCACCGCTGACACCCGCACCACCGGCCGCACACCGCAGACACCCGCACCACGGGCTTCGCGCCGCCCGCACCCGCACCACGGGCCTTCGCGCCGCCCGCGGCCGCGCTCCGCTGACGCCCCGTCAGGCCGGTGCGCGGCGGGCGCCGTCCGCCCGTGGCGACCCGGCGCTCCCGTACGATCGAGGGCACGCAACCTTCGTACCCGGGAGGACCGGATGACGGACCGCAAACCGCCCGGCGTCGACTTCGAGAGCTGGGTCGACCGGCAGATCCGTGAGGCTGCCGAACGCGGCGAGTTCGACGACCTGCCGGGCGCGGGCAAGCCGCTCGCGCACGAGAACCTGCCGTACCACGAGATGTGGTGGCTACGGGAGAAGCTGGAACGCGAGGGCCTCTCCTACCTGCCGCCCTCGCTGGTCCTGCGCAACGAACTCCGCGAGGCCCTGGACACCGCCCGCCTCGCCCCCACCGAGCCCCTGTTCCGCAAGCGGCTCGCCGACGCCAACGCCCGCATCGACGCCGCCCTCCGCCGCCCCGTCGAAGGCCCACCGCTCGGCCTCGTCCCGGTCGACGTCGAGACCGCCGTCGCCGACTGGCGCCGCGCCCGCGGCTGAGCGCGCGCGACCGCCCGGGCCTTCGCCACCTTCGACGGCACTCCGTCGGCCCGGCGACGCTGCGCCGCCTCCCGGCCGGCGAGATCGGTGTCATGACGGTGACCGTGGCGGTGGTGGTCGCCACCCGCAACCTGGCGATCGGCGTCGTGGTCGGCTCGCTGCTGGCGATGGCCGTCTTCGCCAAGCGGGTCGCCCGGCACGCCGAGGTCACCGCCGTCCTCGATCCGGACGGGAGCCAGGTGGTGTACGCCGTCACCGGGGCCCTGTTCCTCGCCTCCGCCGACGAGCTCGGCCCGCGCTTCGACTACGCCGGCGACCCCGACCGGGTGGTGATCGACCTGACGGGCGCCCACCTCTGGGACGCCTCGGCGATCGCCGCCCTCGACACCGTCCGCGCCAGGTACGCCCAGCGCGGCAAGCAGGTCGAGATCACCGGCCTGAACCGCCCGAGCGCCGACCTGCACGACCGACTCAGCGGAGAGCTCGCCGCCACGCACTGAGGCGCGCTCGGGCGGCCTCGTCGCGCCCCCCGGGGAGGCGGGCCGCTCAGGCGCGGTCGTGCAGGGTGACCCGGTAGCCGTCGGGGTCCGCGAAGGTGAAGGTGCGACCGAACGGACCGTCGACCGGCGGCGACACGATGGTGGCACCGGCCGCGGCGAGGGCGTCGTGGATCTGCTGCGCGTCGGGAGCGTGCAGCCACAGCGCGACGCCCTGCCCCGGCTGGGCGACCGAGTCCGGGTCGACGCCCGGAAGGACGTCGCGGACCGCGAACGCGATCGGCTCGGTGGCGAACACGACGGCGTGCGGCGGCCCCGCGTCGGAGCGCTTCAGCCCCAGGTACTGCTCGTAGAAGAGGGCCGAGCGCTCCAGGTCGCGCACCTGCAGCGAGATGAAGTCGGGTCCGGTGACGGGCATGGTCCTGCCTCCTCGTGAGATGTCAGTCTTCTGACATGCGCAAGGTATGTCAGAATACTGACATGAGTCAAGGCGAGCCCGGAATCGAGCTGGACACCTCACTGGGGTACCTGCTGAAAGTGGCCTCCAGCGCCCTGCACTCCGCGTTGGAGGCCGTGCTGAAGCCCTTGGGCATGACGATCACGCACTACTCGTGCCTGGAGCTGCTCGCCCAGCGGCCGGGCCTGTCCAACTCCGAGCTGGCCCGCGGCACCTTCGTCACCCGGCAGTCGATGAACGTGCTCCTGCAGGCGCTCGAACGCCAGGGGCACGTCGTCCGCCCGGACCGGGCGCCCGTCGGCCGGGCCCTGCCCACCGAACTGACCGCGCTCGGGCGCAGCCGCCTCGAGCTGGCCAGCGCCGCCGTCCGCCGGGTCGAGCAGGACATGCTGGCCGGCCTGGACGCCGCCGAGCGGGATCAGATGCGGCGCCTGCTCCGTTCGTGCATCGCCTCGCTCGCCGGACCGCCCGCCGCGGCGCCATAGCGCGCCGCCGGTTACTTCAATCCGCCGCTGCTCTGCAGGAGTTGGCCGTTGATCCACTGGCCGTCCGGGGAGCAGAGGAAGTCGACCAGCTTGGCGGCGTCCTCGGGGGTGCCGAGCCGGGCCAGCGGGGTGGCCCTGGTCATCTCGGCGCGCAGGGCGTCGTCCATCCAGCCGGTGTCGGTGGGGCCGGGGTCGACCACGTTGGAGGTGACGCCGAGGTGGGCGAGCTCGCGGGCGGCGGCCCGGGTGATGCGGTCGAGAGCGCCCTTGCTGGACCCGTAGGGGAGGTTGCCGACGGTGTGGTCGCTGGTGAGGGCGACGATCCGGCCGGTGCCGAACTCGCCGGTGAAGCGCAGGCCGAACTCGCGGATCAGCAGCCAGCTGGCGCGGGCGTTCACCGCGAAGTGCCGGTCGAAGCTCTCCACAGTGGTGTCGAGCAGGCCGGAGTCGACGGACTCGGCGTGGCTGAGCACCAGGGCGGTGACGGGGCCGAGCCCGGACTCCACCTGGTCGAACAGCCGGGCCGGGGTGGCGGGGTCGGCGAGGTCGGCGGGCACCGCGAGGTGGCGGGCGCCACGGGCGCGGAGGGCCGCGCCGATCGCCTCGCTCGCGCCCTGCTCCACGCCCCAGCTCATCCGGGTGTCGTACGGCGTCCAGTAGGTGTGGGCGATGTCCCAACCGGAGGCGGCGAGGCGTTCGGCGATGGCCGCGCCGATGCCGATCGTCCGGCCGACGCCGGTCACCAGGGCGACGGGGCGGGGTGCGGTGGAGGTCACGGGCCCTGATCCTGACAGTTCGTCAGCACCCCTGACAATCCCTTTCCGGGGCCGACCGCTACTCGGCGTGCAGCACCGCCCGGACCGGACCGGCCGGGTGCACGGTGATCGCGAACCCGGCCCCGGCGGGGGCGTCGCGGATCTCGGCGCGGTACGCGGGCAGCAGTTCCTCCAGCAGCAGCGTCATCTCGCGGACGGCGAACTGCGCGCCCAGGCAGGCGCGCGGGCCCAGCCCGAACGGATAGTACGCGCCGGGGGCGGGGCGGCGTTCGGCGTCCAGGAAGCGCTGCGGGCGGAACGCCCCGGGGTCGGGCCAGAGCGCGGGGTCGCGGTGGGTCAGGTACGGGGAGACCAGCAGGGTGGTGCCGGCCTCGATCGGGTGGCCGGCGAGGGTGTCGGCCTCGGCGGCCTGCCGGGGCATCAGCCAGGCGACGGGGTAGAGCCGGAGCGTCTCGTCGATCAGCGCCCGGATCGCTGCGGCCCGCGCCCCGGAGCCGGCCGGGCCCGCGGCCAGTGCCCACTCGCGCTGTTCGGGGTGCGCGTCGAGCAGCAGGAACAGCCAGCTGAGCGTGGTGGCGGTGGTCTCGTAGCCGGCGACCACCAGAGTCATCAGCTCGTCGCGGACCAAGCGCTCGGTGTAGTCCGGGAGTTCGGCCGCGGCACGGAGCAGCGCCCGGAGCAGGGCGGGCTCCTCCGTCTGCCCGGCCAGGGCGATGGCGTGCGCGGCGGCCAGGTCGGCCAGCTCGTTGGCCTCGCCGAAGTCGGCGGCGCGTTCGCCGGTCGCGGCGGCGAACGCGGGGATCTGCGCGAGGCTGTCCCCGGCGGTGATCAGCCGGTGGTGGGTGGCGCGGTCGAGCGGGTGCGCGGTGAGCGAGCGCCAGATCGCCTCCAGCGAGAACCGGCGCAGGTCGGCGTCGATCTCCCGGACCTCGCCGGCCCGGGCGGCGGCATGCCAGCGCTCGGCGGTGGCGGCGACCGCGGCCCGGATCTGCGGCTCGTGGGCGCGGATCCCCCGGCCGGTGAACTGCGGTTGCAGCACCTTGCGTTGACGCCGCCAGGGCTCGCCGGACGCGCACAGCAGCCCGTCGCCGAGGAGGGCCTTCGCCCGGTGGCCGTGCTTGACGTAGCTGTCGGGGTGCCTGGCCAGCACGTGCTGGACCTGTTCGGCGCCGGTGACCAGCACGATCCGCCGCTCGCCGAGCCGGAACCCGGCGACGGGGCCCAGCTGTTGGGCGGACGTGAGCAGGTCGACCAGTTGTCCGCCGCCGGCCCGCCAGTCCGCCAGGCGGGCAGGGTCGAGTTCGGGAAGGGTGCTGGTGGCTGCCGTGGCCAAGGCGGTCTCCTGCGGGGTGGGCTCGACTGCGCCGTCCGGACGTCCACCACCCTAACGGAGGGTGTGGGTGCGGTTCCGATCCGCTGTCAGCCGGCCGGCCCGGAGCGTGGGATTCCGGCCAGGTCGAGCAGCTCGTGCAGCCGACGGTCCGTCAGGTGAGGGCTGGCGGCCGCTCCTTCGAGCAGTCCCAGGTCGGCATCCGGGCCGGTTTCCGGGTCGGTTTCCGAGTCGGCTTCCGGGCCGGTGAGCAGTGCCGCCACCCGGTCGGCGGGGAGTCGGGGGTTGGCGGCGGCGGCCCGGCGCACACCCGGGTCCGGGTCGGCCAGCAGCGTCTCCAGGTCTCCGCCGAACTCGGGATCGGCAGCGGCCAGTTCGCGCACCGCCGGGTCGGCGTCGGTGGCGAGTCCGGGCGGCAGCCCGGTGCGCGGGAAGGCCGGGCGAAGCCGCAACCGGCTTCGGTGCGCCGGTAGTTGGGCGTACGCCTCCAGCAGCAGGGTGGGCGGCGCATCGGGGTGGTGCAGGGCGAGTCGCAGCCGCACCTCGCGGTCCGGGTCGGCGGCCAGGCGCTGCACGGTGGCGGCGTCCAGCCGGGGGCTGATCGCGGCGGCCCGGCGCAGCACCGCCTCCGGGGACGCGGCGCAGGCGTGGTACCAGTCCAGGCCCGGGTCGTCGACGGGTTCGGCCATCGGCCACGGCAGGTCGGCGACCGAGGCGCCGAACAACCCGAAGACCGCCGCGGCCCGGCCCCGGGTGCGCGGAGCGGGCAGGAGCTCGGCGCAGCGGCGCACGCCTTCGTCCGGGTCGGCGGCCAGGACGGCCAGCAAGTCGGCTTCCACGTCGGGCCGTTCGGCGATCCTGCGGCGGACGGCCGGGTCCGGGTCGGCGGCCAGCCGGCGGACGGCGTGCGGCGGCAGGTACGGGTTGCGGACCAGCCCGGCCAGGTGGGTGCGCTCGGTGATCAGGGTGTCGAGCAGCTCGTCGGGGAGCGCGGACGCCCAGCAGTGGGTGACCTGGTTGCGCGGGCTGTTCTCGGTGTACTGCGTCCCGAGCTCCGCCAGGTCGGGGTGGGCGTTGCGGTGGGCCTTCGCCCGGACTTCCGGGTCCGGGTCGGCGAGCAGCGCGGCCCGCTGGTCCTCGCCGAGCTCGGTCCAGTAGGTGCAGGCGAAGGCCCGCAGGGCGGGTTCGGGGTGGTCGACCAGGCGGCGGCGGTGTCCCACGAGGTGTCCGGAGGTGACCAGTTCCTCGGCGATCTCCTTGGGCAGCAGCATCATGGTCTCGCGCTGGGCGGTGCCGAGCAGCACCAGGTCCACCACGTCGTCGGGCAGTTGGACGGCGCGTGCGGTCCCCTGACGGAACGGCCGCGCGGAGACCAGCGCGGCCGCCACCAGGTCTTCCGGGTCGCGGATCACCTGCCGGCACTGGTCGGCGGTCAGGTGCAGGTTGCGGGCGACCGCGCTGCGCTCCCGGCGGTCGCCCGTGCGCAGTGTCCGCTGGACGAACTCGGCCGGCAGCGGCCTCCGTTGGAGCACCTCGCGGGCATCCGCGGCCGCCGGGGCGAGCAGCCGGGTGAGCACCTCCGTCCCGGCCCGGGGGTTGGCGGCGACGCCGCGCAGCAGTGCGGTGGCCCGCTCCTCGGTGATCGTCACCACGTCATGGTCGCACCCGCCGGGCCTCACCCCACGGCGGCCCGGACGGTCAGCGTCCCGGCACCCGTGTCGGGTTGGGCCTCGGCGCGCCGAGCGGCACCGTCCGCGAGCGGTCGCGGTGTCCGGCGGGGAGGCCGCCGAGACGGGCAGGCCGAGGGTGCCGAAGTGTGCGGCGAATCAGGCCGGCTCGTACTCGAAGGTGTAGGGGAAGGCCTGCTCGCCGGCCCGGCAGGTGTACTCGCCGGAGCCGCGCAGGCCGGTCAGCGCGCCGGTGCCGGTGCCGGGGACCACGGTGAAGGTGCAGGTCACGGTGCCGTCCTCGTGGAAGGCTCCGTGCTCCTCCAGCACGAAGGTGCCTTCGCGGCCGTCGAGGCGGCCGGTGAGCAGCTCCAGGCCGGTGAACACGCCGGTCGTCGCGCCGGTGTAGACGATGTTGTAGTCGCAGTCGGTGCGGGCGGCCTCGATACCGCCGGTGAAGGTGTTGGCGACGGTGGCGTGGGAGAGCTTCGGGCCGTCCTCGACCGCCCGGATCTCCTCCTCCTTCCAGTCCGCGTAGCTGATGCTGCCGGTGGTCCGCACGGGCATGGGTGTCCTTCCGGAGGGGAGCTCGCGCTGTGCCGCGTGCTCCGGTGGGACCAGCCTGGCGGCGGTACCTGACACCTTCTGTCAGGTATCGGGGACAATTCCCGCATGCGCGCCGACCGTCTCCTCGCCCTGCTCCTGCTGCTGCAGAACCGCGGCCGGATGACCGCCGCCGAACTGGCGACCGAGCTGGAGGTGTCCGTGCGCACCGTCCACCGGGACGTGGAGGCGCTCGGCGCCGCGGGCGTGCCGGTGCTCGCCGAACGCGGCCCGACCGGCGGATACCGGCTGATGGACGGCTACCGCACCCGGCTCACCGGCCTCACCGCGGGCGAGGCGGGCGCCCTGTTCTTCGCCGGACTGCCCGGCCCGGCCCGGGAGTTGGGGCTGGGCACGCTGCTCGCCACCGCCGAACTGAAGGTCCGGGCCGCGCTGCCGGCCGAACTCGCCGAGAGCACGCGGCAGTTGCAGGAACGCTTCCACCTGGACCCGGCGTCCTGGTTCCACGACCCCGATCCCGTGCCGCTGCTCACCGCGGTCGCCCGCGCGGTCTGGGAGCAGCAGGTGCTGGACGTCCACTACCGGCGCTGGCGCGGCGAGGTGCAGCGCGAACTACGGCCGCTGGGAATGGTGTTGAAGGCAGGCATCTGGTACCTGGCCGCGTCCGCCGACGACCAGGTCCGCACCTACCGGGTCTCCCGTCTGCTGTCCGCCGAGCCCACCGGCGCACACTTCGAACGACCCCCCGGATTCGACCTGGCGGCCCACTGGTCGGAGTTCGCCCGCCGGCTGGCGGCCTCCCTGCACCAGGACACCGCCGAGGTGCGGGTCTCCCCCCGCGCGTTCCGCATGCTGCCGATGCAGTTCGGCTCGGCCGGCGCCCGGGCGGTCGCGAGCGCCGGCCCGCCGGACGCCGACGGCTGGGTACGGGTGCTGCTCCCGGTCGAGTCGGAGCCGGTGGCGGTCAGCGACCTGCTCCGGCTCGGCGCGGACGCGGACGTCCTCGGCCCGCCCTCGCTGCGCGCCGCCGTGGCGGAAGCCGTGGCCGCCCTCCACCACCGCTACACGCGGACGCCCTGAACGCGGCCCAGCCCACCCGACACGTCCCACCCGGCGCGTCCCACCCGACACGTCCCACCCGGCGCGTCCCGCCCAGCACGTCCGCCCCGCCGACCACGGGATATTCGGGTGCAGTCGGCCGGGCGGCCCGCTAGCGTGGCGGGCATGAAGCGCGCTGCCATGCTGACGACGACGCCGGAGAGTGTCCCGGCGCGCTGACTGCTGTTCATCACCGAAGCCCCGGGGCCGAGCGCCCGGGGCTTCTCGCGTGTGCGTGGCCGGCGGCGACTCGTCCCCTCACCTCCTCGAGGAGACCGCCGTGCACGACCACCGCAAGCTGGGCCGCGAGCTGGGCCTGTTCGACACCGACCCGCTGATCGGCTCCGGCCTGCCGTACTGGCTGCCGGACGGCGCCGCCGTCCGGCAGAGCCTGGAGGACTTCGTCCGCACCCTGGAGCGGCGGGCCGGCTACCGGCACGTGTACTCGCCGGTGCTGGGAAAACGCGAGCTGTACGAGATCTCGGGGCACTGGGCGCACTACCGGGACGACATGTTCCCGCCGCTGGAGATGGGCGGCGACGCGGACGCCGAGCAGCTGGTGCTGCGACCGAGCCTGTGCCCGCACCATGCGGTGATGTTCCGCTCGCGCTCCCGCTCGTACCGCGAACTTCCGCTTCGGATGGCCGAGTTGGGCGGCATGTACCGCTCCGAGCGGTCCGGTGTGCTGGGCGGGCTGACCAGGGTGCGGGCGATCCAGCTGAACGACGCGCACCTGTTCTGCACCCTCGACCAGGTCGCCGGGGAGGCCCGCGGCGCCCTGGAGCTGATCGCGGTCGCGTACCGGGCGATGGGCATCGTTCCGGCCCGCTACCGGCTGTCGCTGCCGGGCGGCTCCGGCAAGTACGCGGCCCGGCCGGAACTGTGGGAACGGGCGACCGCGATCCTGGTGCGGGTGCTGGAGGAGCTGGGCGTGGAGTACGAGGAGGGCGCCGGCGAGGCGGCGTTCTACGGGCCGAAGATCGACGTCCAGGTGGCGGACAGCGCGGGCCGCGAGTCCACCCTCTCCACCGTGCAGGTCGACTTCCACCAGCCCGAGCAGTTCGACCTGCACTACATCGGCCCGGACGGGGCGCGGCACCGGCCGGTGATGGTGCACCGTTCGATCGTCGGCAGCGTGGAGCGCGCCGTGGCCCACCTGATCGAGCTGCACGGCGGGGCGTTCCCGGCCTGGCTCGCCCCCGTCCAGCTGGCGGTCCTCCCGCTCGGCGAGGAGCAGGCGGACGCGGCCCGGGAGCTGGCCGACCGCTGCCGGCAGCTCGACCTGCGCGCGGAGGTGCTCGGACCGGAACGCGGCACCCTGGCCGCCCGGGTCCGGGACGCCCGCCTCGCCCCCTACCAGGCGGTGCTCGGCCCGCGCGAGGCCGCCGACGGAACCCTGGCGGTGCGGCTGCGGGACGGCCGCCGGCTCGACCCGCTGCCGGTCGGCGAGGTGCTCGACCGGATCGCGGCCCGGGTCCGGGAGCACACCGTCGACCTGTGGTGACGCGTCCGCCGGGCGTGTCCCGGGTCACCCCGACCGCGTGACGGTCACCACCCCGCCGCGCGGCCGGACGGCGCCCTAGACCGGCCGGGGGAGCGCCGCCGGGTGCCCGCCCGGCCTTGCGCCACTGGCGCTCGGCGGCGCCCCAACCCCCGTTTATGCAGGGCTTATCCACCGGCAGGGCGGTCTCCGGGCGGCCCGTTCGGCCCTCGTCCGGGGGACCTTCGGCGTGGCATACTCCGATTCCATGACCGGCATTCACGCGACCAAGGCCCTGCGGGGCGCGGTGTTCACCGCGCTCGCCGTGCCGCTGGCCGCGTTCGGCCAGGTGGCGATCACCGGCCGGGCCCTGCCGCTCACCCTGGTCGCCGCGGCCTCTGTCGCGGTCTTCGTGCTCGCGGTGCTGCTGGACGGCGCCCGCCGCCGCTTCCTGCTGCTGTCGTCGGTCCTGGTGCCGGTGGAGCTGCTGCTGAACACCGCGTTCAACCTCGGCCAGGACGCCTGTGCCCGGCCCGTCCGCGGCGTCGACCTGCTGGTCTGCGGCGGCGACTCGGTCGGCGGGTCCGAACTGTTCGCGCAGTGGACGCACAACTCGGCGGGCCTGCTGCGCCTGCTGGTGCTCGCCGTCCACCTGGCCCTGGCGGTCGCCGCCGCGGCCTGGCTGCGCCTCGCGGACGCCGCCGTCAGCGGTGTCGCCGAAGCCCTGCACGCACTGGCCCGGGCGCTGCCCGGCCCGTGGCGCGCCCTGCTGCTGGCCGTCCGGCCCGCCTGCCCCGCCGCGCTGCTGCCGCCCGCGGGCGCCGAACCGGCCGCCCGCCGCCCGCAGGACGCCGTCCACTCCCCCGCTCCCCGTCGCGGTCCGCCGCAGCCGGCCTTCGCCTGCTGACGGAGCGTCACCGCACGCCTCTCCGTCACGGGCGCCGCCAGGCTCGCCCACCCCTTGACCCGCACCCCGCCGTGCCGCGCCGCCGTGCTGCCCATGCGCACGTCCGCGCGCCGCCGGGTGCAGAGGAGACGACGGATCACCATGACCAGCACCCCGAAGAACCCGAAGAAGACCGCCGGCACCCACGCCACCGCCCGTGAGCGCCTGAAGCAGGCCCAGCAGGCCGAGGCCCGCGCCGTCACGCGCCGCCGCCGGATCACCGTCGGCGTCTCGGTCGCCGCCGCGGTCGCCGTGGTCGCGGGCGGCACCGCGATCGCCGTGTCAACCGCCGGCGGCGCCGACAGCTCCACCACCACCGCCGCCGTCACCCCCGCGAACACCACCGGGACCGACGGCACCGTGATCACCTACGGCAAGGCCGACGCCCCGCACACGCTGGCCGTGTACGAGGACTTCCGCTGCCCCGTCTGCCAGGCGTTCGAGACCTCGGCCGGCCAGACCGTCCAGCAGCTCGCCGACCAGGGCCAGTACAAGATCGAGTACCACCTGGCCACGTTCCTGGACAACAACCTCGGCGGCTCGGGATCCAAGACCGCGCTGAACGCCGCGGGCGCCGCGCTCAACGAGGGCGTCGACAAGTTCAAGCAGTTCCACGACGTGCTGTACGCCAACCAGCCCGCCGAGAGCGAGGACGGCTTCGGCGACGTCAACCACCTGCTCGACCTCGCCGAGAAGGTCCCCGGCCTGAAGACCGAGGCGTTCACCAAGGCCGTCACCGAGGGCGCCTACAAGGGCTGGGCGTCCAAGGTCTCCACCGCGTTCAACAAGAGCGGCGTCTCCGGCACCCCGACCGTGAAGCTGGACGGCAAGCAGCTCTCCGTCATCGGCCAGGACGGCAAGCCACTCACCGGGGACCAGTTCACCGCCCTGGTCCAGCAGACCATCGGCGGGTGACCCGGTGACCACCGCCCCCACCACCGACCGGGGCCCGATCGGCGCCACCCGCGGCTTCTCCTGGCTGCTGCTGATCAGCGGCCTGCTCGGACTCGCCGCCTCGGCCGTGCTGACGCTCGACAAGATCAAGCTGCTCAAGGACCCTTCGTACCGGCCGAGCTGCAACATCAACCCGATCATCAGCTGCGGGTCGATCATGCGCACCGCCCAGGCCGAGGCCTTCGGCTTCCCCAACTCGCTGATCGGGCTGGCCGCGTTCGGCGCCCTCGCCGCGATCGGCGCGGGCCTGGTCGCCGGCGCGTCCTACCGCCGCTGGTTCTGGCTCTCCCTGCAGGCCGGCACCATGCTCGGCCTCGGCTTCGTCGCCTGGCTGATCGACCAGGCCCTGTACGAGATCGGCGCGCTCTGCCCCTACTGCATGGTGGTCTGGGCCGTGGTCCTCACCGCCTTCTGGTACACCACCGTCCACAACCTCCGCACCGGAGCCCTCCCCGCACCCGCCGCCCTCCGCCGCCTCGCCGCCCTCCGTTTCCAATGGCTGGTCCCCGTCGCGGCCTACCTGGTGATCGCCCTCCTGATCCTCAACCGCTTCTGGTACTACTGGTCCACCCTCCTCTGACCCACCCCGCACAGCGGCCCCCGTCTGCGAAAGCGCAGGCGGGGGCCGTCGACCGGAGGTCAGCGGGGACGCGATACTCGGTGCCATGTCAGAAGCCGGACTGGACGCCGCCGCCCGATCCCTGCGTGCCTGGCTGAACGGCCAGCGGTTCACCGACATCCCCAGGGCCGAGGCCACCGAGTTCTTCACCACCTCGATCCGCGGGTGGGCCGAAACACTCGGCTACCACTGCGAGTTGGAGGCACCCCTCCCGCCCCATGCCCTCCGGCCCGACCGGCGCGGGTACCTCGACGTCCGGCTCAGGCACCGGTCGGGGAAGGGCCGTGGCATCAGCATGGAGATCGACCGCGGCGACAAGCAGCTGTCCCTCGACAAGCTGGCCCAGGCCGCGGAACTCGGAGACCTGTGCCTCTGGCTCCGATGGGGTCGCCGCCCCGTCCGTCTCAGCGTCCCGCCCACCGTGCGCGTGATCCGCGCCCACGTGCTCCGGCGATCCACCCCCGCGGGCCCTGACCGGTATTCACTCGAACCCGACAGCTGCGGCTGACGCCGAGTCACCCCGCCTGCTCCGAGCGGCCTCCGGGCGGTCTCCGGACGGTCTCCGGGCCGTCGAAGCCGCCAGCAGCTGTTCCGTGAGCCGGTGCAGGCGTTCGGCGTCGGCGGGGTCGAACGGTGGGGTGTCGGTCGGTAGTCGGCGGCCCTCCAGGACGGCGGTCAGGCGGGCCGGGGGGTTGTCGAGGAAGGGGAGGATCTGGGCGACGGCGGTGGTGGTCGGCTTGCCGTGGGTGCGCAGGCGGTCGACGTGGGAGGCGGTGGCCGGGTCGTACTCGCCAGCGAAGCTGGTGGACACCACGCCCGGGTGGTTCAGCACGTAGTGGATCGGGGTGTCCGCGTGGGTGCGGGCGAAGTGCACCCCGAGCAGGTCGCAGAGGGCGCCGCCGTGCCCGAGCGCACCGGTGCCCGGGTAGTCGCGGCGCAGTTGCAGGTCGTCCCAGCGGACGGGGCCGGTGAGTCCGGCGCCGCCGAAGTTCAGCACGGTGCCCCGTTCGGCTCGGGCCAGCCGGTCGGCGAGGCCGTGGCCGAGCAGGTAGCGGCTCAGGTAGAACAGCGCGAAGTTGCTCTCGAACCCGTCCGCCGTCTCCGCCCGGGTCGAGCGGTGGTAGCGCGCGCCCAGCACCAGCAGATCGAGCACCCCGTACCGCTCCTTGACCAGGTCGACGAGTCGGTGGTTCTCGGCGACCAGGCTCAGGTCCGCCGTCAGGAACCGTGCCCTGTCGCCCGCACCGCGCAGTTCGGCGGCCGCGACGAACGCCTCGCCCTTCGCCGCGCTGGTCCCGACGACCAGCGTCTCCCAGCCCCGCTCCAGGTACGTGTCGGCGAGCGCCCGGCCGACGCCGTCCGTCCCGCCCGTGATCACCGCTGTCGGCATGTCTCCCCCGTCAGTTGCTTTGATCGATCAAAACATGTGGCGATCTCCGAACGCAATCACCCTTCTCAGGACGGCAGTTGGGCTTGCCATAACCGGAAGCAATGGCATCGGTTTCCGTCGCCCCTTGTAGCCTTGGCCGGTGAGTACATCCCGATCGGCACCTCAGCAGCCCTCCTCCGCCGACGAGTTGGCCCGGCTGGAGGTCGCGGTGTCCGCGCTGGTGCGGTGGAGTGAGAGCAGGCACGTCCGGGCCGAGGTCGCGCGGGTGGTGGGGCGTGACCTTCCGGCCAGTGCCTTGCGGTTGCTGGAGCACTTCGAGGCTGCGGGCGCCATGCGGGTGTCGGCGGTCGCCGAGTGCCTGCACATCGACGTGTCGACCGCCTCGCTGCAGCTCCGCGGGCTCAGGTCCGACGGGCTGGTGAGCCGCACCGCCGACCCGGCGGACGGTCGCTCCGGCGTCGTCGCGATCACGGCGGAGGGGCGCAGCGTGCTGGCCCGGGTCCGCGCCGTCCGCTGCGAGCTGCTGGCGCAGGCTCTCGGCAGTGCCTCCCCGGGCGAGTGGGGACGCGCCGCCGAGGTGTTGCTCCGGGTCCAGCAGCACATGCTCGGTGCGGGCTGAGCGCCGCTAGCCGCGCGGGGTGAGGCGGAGGGTGGTGGCCCGGGCCTGGGGGCCGAGCATGGGTTCCACGTAGTCGCTGTAGCGGCCGTACTTGGTGCGGTAGGCGGTGTCGACGCGGTCGTTGGCGGCGGGGTCGTCGACGAGGGCGAAGTCGACGTCGGACTCGGCGCCGCCGGCCCGGATGTGGCCGTTCAGGGTGGTGCGGGCGGTGTTCCACCAGGTGCCGGAGGTGCCGCGCCAGGAGCGGACGTAGAGGTCGTCGCCGTCGCGGACCACCCAGATGGTGGTGGGGGTGCGCAGGCTCCCGTCGGGCTGGCGGGGCGCGATGTGGAGTTCGTCGGCGCCGGCGATCCGGTCGAGGGTCTCGGGGGGCCAGGTGCTCACGGGGAGGTCCTTTCGGTGGGTGACGCCCCCTCAGTCTCCGGTGGCCGGATCCGGAACGGCGAGCGGGCGCGGGGCCTGCTCGCCGTTCCGTCCCCCGGGTGGGTCAGCCGATGGTGGCGGTGTCGATGACGAAGCGGTAGCGGACGTCGGAGGCGAGGACGCGTTCGTAGGCCTCGTTGATCCGGTCGGCGGGGATCAGTTCGATGTCGGCGCCGATGCCGTGCTCGGCGCAGAAGTCGAGCATCTCCTGGGTGAGCGCGATGCCGCCGATCATCGAGCCGGTGAGGACGCGGCGGGCGCTGCCGAGCAGGAAGCCGTTGACGACCATCGGGCCGGGCGCGGCGCCGACGTTGGCGAGGACGCCGTCGAGGGTGAGCAGGCCGAGGTAGGCGTTGATGTCGAGGTCGGCGCTGACGGTGTTGACGATCAGGTCGAAGCGGCCGGCGAGTTCGGTGAAGGTGCCGGGGTCGGAGGTCGCGAAGTAGTGGTCGGCGCCGAGGCGGTGGCCGTCCTCCTGCTTCTTCAGCGACTGGGAGAGCACCGTGACCTCGGCGCCCAGCGCGTGGGCGATCTTGACGGCCATGTGGCCGAGGCCGCCGAGGCCGACCACCGCGACCTGCTTGCCGGGCCCGGCGCCCCAGTGCCGCAGCGGGGCGTAGGTGGTGATGCCCGCGCACAGCAGGGGGGCGGCGGCGGCAGGGTCGAGGCCGGCGGGGACGGAGAGGACGAAGCCGGCGTCGACGACGACGTGGGTGGAGTAGCCGCCCTGGGTGGTGGTGCCGTCGTGGTCGGTGGCGGCGTAGGTGAAGACCGGGCCCTGCACGCAGTACTGCTGGTCGCCGCCGAGGCAGGGGGCGCACCGGCCGCAGGAGTTGACCATGCAGCCGACGCCGACCCGGTCGCCGACCCGGTGGGTGGTGACCTCGGCGCCGACCTCGGCGACGGTGCCGACGATCTCGTGGCCGGGGACGACGGGGTAGGGCTGCGGTCCCCATTCGCCGCGGACGGTGTGGATGTCGGAGTGGCAGATGCCCGCGTACTGGATGGCGATCAGGACGTCGCGGGGTCCGACCGGGCGGCGTTCGACGGTGGTCGGGGCCAGCGGACGGCCGACGGCGGGGGCGGCGTAGGCGTTGACGCGCATGCGCAGGTGCTCCTCTTTCGGTGGTGGCTGCGTCGGCCCGGGTCAGTCGACGGCCGGGGCGGCAGCGTACTCCTGGTCGGTGACGGGGATGAGCCAGTGCACGACGGCGTGTTCGGCGTCGCCCTCGTTGATGGCCAGGTGGACCATCAGGCGGTCGGGCGCGGCACCGTGCCAGTGCTCCTCGTCGGCCTCGAACAGGACGCGGTCGCCGGGGCGGATGACCTCGACGGGGCCGCCGCGGCGCTGGCAGAGGCCGACGCCCTCGGTGACGAAGACGGTCTGGCCGAGCGGGTGCCGGTGCCAGTGGGTGCGGGCGCCCGGCATGAAGTGCACCAGGTTGGCGGTGACCCGGGACGGCGCGGGAGCGGCGGCGACGGCGTCGATGTAGACGTCGCCGGTGAACCAGTCGGCCGGGCCCTTGACGGTCTGGAGCGAGCTCCGGGTGATCTGCATGGCGGTTCTCCGGGGAGGGTCAGGGGGTGAGCAGGGCCTTGATCGCGCGACGTTCGTCCATCGCCCGGTAACCGTCGGCGACCTGCTCCAGCGGCAGGCTGAGGTCGAAGACCTTGCCGGGGTCGATCCGTCCGGTCAGGACGCGCTCGATCAGGTCGGGCAGGTAGCGGCGCACGGGCGCGGGGCCGCCGCGCAGGCCGACGTGCGAGAAGAACAGTTCCTGGCCGTCGACGGCGACCTCGTGCGGGACGCCGACGAAGCCGACGCTGCCGCCGGGCCGCGCGCTGTGCAGGGCCTGCCGCATCGCCTCGGCGGTGCCGACGCACTCCAGCACGCTGTCCGCGCCGATGCCGCCGGTGAGTTCCTTGATCCGGGCCACGCCGTCCTCACCGCGCTCGGTGACGATGTCGGTGGCGCCGAACTCCAGGGCGAGCCGCTGCCGGGACTCGTGGCGGCTCATCGCGATGATCCGCTCCGCGCCGAGTTCCTTCGCGGCGATCACGGCGCACAGCCCCACCGCGCCGTCGCCGACCACCACGGCGGTCGAGCCGGGCCGGACCTGGGCGGCGTCTGCGGCCCACCAGCCGGTGCCCATCACGTCGGAGTTGGCGAGCAGGCCGGGCCAGAAGCGCCGGTCCGGCACCTCCTCGGTGGCGACCAGGGTGCCCTGGGCGTTCGGGATGCGGACGTACTCGGCCTGGCAGGTGCTCATGAACTCCCTGTGCTGGCAGTTCGACTGAAAGCCGTTCAGGCAGTTCGGGCAGGTGTTGTCGGAGGTGGCGAACGAGCCGACCACGAACTGGCCGGGCCGCAGGCCCTCGACCTCGCGGCCGACCTCCTCGACGAAGCCGACGTACTCGTGGCCGATCGGGTGGGCGTGTTCGGTGGCGTCCAGTCCGCGCCAGGGCCACAGGTCCGAGCCGCACACGCAGGTGACGGCGGTGCGGATGACCGCGTCGGTCGGCTTGAGGATCCTCGGGTCGTCCAGCGTCTCGAACCGGACGTCACCGGGACCGTGGATCACTGCTCCGCGCATGGGGAAAATCCTTACGTAGGGGGTGCCGCAATCCAGGTAAGCGCGCTCGGCGCGGTCCGGCGAGTCACTGGTGAAGGGTGTACCGCCAGTACATCCCTCCGGCCGCCGGCAGGCCGTACCGTCGAGACATGGACAACCGCGAGGAGGTCCGCGAGTTCCTCACCTCGCGGCGAGCGAAGATCACCCCGGAGCGGGCCGGCCTGCCCGCCGGGCCGCGGCGGCGGGTGCCCGGGCTGCGCCGCAGCGAGGTGGCCGCGCTCGCCGACATGAGCGTGGAGTACTACGCCAAACTCGAGCGCGGCAACCTGGCGGGCGCCTCCCCGGCCGTACTGGAGGCGGTGGCCCGCGCCCTGCAGCTGGACGACGCCGAGCGGGCCCACCTGCTGCACCTGGCGCAGGCCGCCGACGGCTCCGACGTGCTGGCCCGCCCGCGCCGACGCCCCGGCGCCAAGCAGTGGACGCCGCACCGCAGCCTGCAGTGGACCCTCGACGCAATCACCGCCGGGCCAGCCGTGGTGGCCAACCGCCGGATGGACGTGCTGGCGGCCAACCCGCTCGGCCGCGCTTTCTACTGCGACCTGTTCGCCACCCCGGACAACCGGCGGAACCTGGCCCGGTTCAACTTCCTCGACCCGGCCTCCCGCCGCTTCTACCCGGACTGGGGGCTGTTCGCCGACATGGCGGTGGCGGTCCTGCGGCGCGAGGCCGGGCGCGACCCGCACGACCGGGACCTGCACGACCTGGTCGGCGAACTGTCCACCCGCAGCGCCGAGTTCCGCACCCGCTGGGGCGCGCACAACGTCCGCCGGCACGGCACCGGGACCAAGCACTTCCACCACCCGGCGGTCGGTGAGCTCACCCTCGCCTACGAGTCCCTCGACCTCGCGGCCGAGCCCGGGCTCGGCATGACCGTCTACACCGCCGAACCCGGCTCGCCCTCGGAGGAGCGGCTGCGCCTGCTCGCCTCCCTGGCCGCCACCGAAACGGCCGCCGAGGCGGCCGCCGCCGAGACGGGCAAGGCCGAGGAGACCGCCGGCCACCCGACGCCCGCGCCGCCCGGGCAGGTCTGAGCCCGGTCAGGTCTGAGCCCGGTCAGCCCGTCCGCGGCGGGGCGGAGGGCGCCGAGGCCACCAGGCCGTTGACGGTCCGCTCGTCCACCCCGCCGTCGAGCACGAGCCCGCGGACCAGCAGGCCCGGCAGGGAAAGCCCTCCAGGGCGCCAAGTGGCCCTCCGACGTGGCGTTTTGGCCGAATGGTCGCCCCGGCTCGCCCTTGCGCCGGGTTCGCGCCGCCGACTACAGTCCGGACCCGCCCCCCCTCGTCCCTTCCGGAGGTACCCGTGTCCCGCCTGTGGACCGTTCGGGAGAGCGTGACCGTCCACGCCTCCGCGGAAGCCGTGTACGCCGCGGTCGGCGACCTGCCGAACCTGGCCCGGTGGAGCCCGGAGTGCATCGCCGTCCGGCAGGTGGGGCGCGGGCCGGTGCGGCCGGGGACCCGGTTCCTGGGCTTCAACCGCAAGGGCCCGTTCCTGTGGTTCACCGACTGCCGGGTGACGGTGGCCCGCGCATCGGAGGAGTTCGCCTTCCGGGTCGGCATCTTCGGCCTCCCGGTGGCCGTCTGGGGCTACCTGGTGGAGCCGGCCGGGCCCGGTGCCGTCCTGGTCACCGAGTACTGGGAGGACCTGCGCACCGGGCCGCGCTCAGGGCTCACCGAGCTGCTCGGCCGGGTCTTCACCGGCACCCGCCCGACCGACCGCGCCGCGCTCAACCGGGCGGGCATGCGGGCGACCCTGGAGCGGCTCAAGTCCGCGGTGGAGTCAGCTTCCTGACGTCTGTGCCCGCAGCCGGTACACCACCGCGCGCTGCTCCGGGCCGGGCGGCACGCTCGGGTCGAGGAAGTCCATCGCCGGGTCGTGCACCATGCCCAGGCGTGCGGCGACCGCCCGGGAGGGCGCGTTCCGCTCGGCGATCACGGCCAGGATCTCGGACCGGCCCAACTCCTCGAAGCCGTACCGGAGAACCGCCCGTCCCGCCTCGGTGGCGTAGCCGTGGCCCCAGGCGTCGCGGTGCAGCCGCCACCCGGCCTCGATGCCGTCGAACGGCATCTCCTCGTCCACCGGGTCGAGCCCGGCGAAGCCCAGGAACCGCCCGTCGGAGCGGAGTTGGACGGCCCACCAGCCCCAGCCACGCTCGGCGAGCTCGGCCCGGAAGGCCGCCAGCGAGGCGGCGGCCTGCGCCCGGTCCAGCAGCGTGCCGAAGTGCCGGCGCACCTCGGGGTCGGCGTTCAGCTCCGCCCAGCGGTCCAGGTCGGCGTCCCGCCACTGGCGCAACAGCAGCCGGGGCGTGGTCAGTTCGGTCTCGGTCATGGGGGTTCTCCGTTCCGGTTATCCGATGCAGTGGCTCAGTCGCCGACGAACAGCAGCCAACTGCCGGGCGTGGCGGCGCAGTCGGCGAGCATCCGCCCGAGGTCGCGGACCGCCGCAGCCTGCTGCGGCGAGCCGGCCAGGGCCGCCAGGGCGGGCAGTTCGGCGCGCGCCGCGTCGGCGTCCTGCTCGTTGAGGGCGGTGTCCCGGTACGGGTCGATCCGGCCCGACCGGCCCTGCCCGGACGGCAGTCGGGCCAGCACCGCGGCCAGCGCCTCGCCGTGTCCGTAGGAGCCGCGCAGCGGCCGGGCGCGGCGAGTCGGCCGTTCGCCGTACAGCAGGATCTCGACGCCCATCGCGGCTACCCGCCCGCCCCGGCCAGTACCTCGGCGGCCAGCCGGTCCGCGGCGTCCAGGACGGCCGCCAGGCTCTCCGGGTCGGGGCCGGCGGGCGCGAACAGGGCCTGCGCCCGGCGCTCGAAGTCCGTTGGCGCGCAGCCGAGTCGGCCGGCCGCGGCGACGGCGCCCTTCTCGTTGATCAGCCACTTACCGGCCCGCGCGTGCAGCACGTGCGCCAGCAGCCCGACGGCGCGGAACAGGCAGCCCGCGACGTAGCCGGCGTCGCCGCGCCCGGCGCCCTTCCGGGCGTTGGCGAGCACGAACGGCACTTCCCAGGCCCCGTCGGACTCCAGCGTCCGTGCCAATGCGGCCGGAAACTCGACGAGGTCGGCCCGCAGCGCGGTCAGCTCTCCGCCGGGGTCGGCGAGCACCCGTCCGAGCGCGAGTTCGCCGAGGTAGGCGTACGAGGGCACGCCGTACGGGTGGCCGGGCTGCTGGCCGGACACGTACCGCCCGGCCCGGGCCTCGGCGGCGTACCGGCGGACCCGCTCGACGTCCCGGTACAGCCAGTCGACGCGGGCCCGGCCGATGTCCAGCCAGCCGCCGCCGTCGACCCAGGGGCCCCAGGCGCCGGGGTCGGTGATCTCGACGGGACGGCCGCAGAGCTCGGCGGCGAGGTCGCGCAGGGCGGCGGTGTCGAGGCGGCCGGGGCGGTAGTACAGCCCGAGGTCGTAGTCCGAGCCCGGGGTGTGCGCGCCGCGGGCCCGGCTGCCGCCGAGGCAGACGCCGACGATGCCGCCGACGGCGGCCAGCCGGGCCGCGATCCGGCCCAGCTCGTTCTCGTCCAGTTCGGTGCCGTGGGTATCGTTCATCGCCCGCCACGATGCCGCAGCCGCCCCGGCCCCGCCACGGGATTTCGTCCCGGTCGGCGTGCCGCGGCGGCCCGTACGGCAGCAGGGCGCGGTGGGAGCGCCGCTCCGCTCCCACCGCGCCGTCCGGACGCCCGCCCGCACGGGCGTCCGGTCACGAACCGGCAGCTCCCGGGTCCGGCCCGCATGTAAGCCGGGCCCGGGACGCTCCGGTCCTGGATCAACCGGCCGTGCAGGCCACCCCGTTGAGGGCGAAGCCGGTCGCGGCGGCCGCGTTGCCGGTGTGGTTGGCCTGGAAGCCGAAGCTGGTCGAGCCGCCGGCCGGGATGGCCGCGTTGTACGACAGGTTGGTGGCGCCGACCTGCCCGCCGGCCGGGCTGACGGTCGCGTTCCACGCGTTGGTGACGGTCTGGCCGGAGGGGAGGACGAACTTCAGCGTCCACCCGTTGACCGTGCTCCCGCCGGTGTTGGTGATCGTCACGTTCTCGGTCAGGCCGGTGTTCCAGGCGCTGACCTGCGAACTCACCTTGCAGGCCGCGCCGGTGGGCGAGGACGGCGAGGTGGAGGCCGACGGGGACGGCGAGGTGGAGCCCGACGGCGAGGGCGAGGTGGTGCTGCCGCCGAGCGCCGTCACCACCGCGTTGTAGGCCGCCTTCGGCTGGTAGTTGGCGTCGTACATGGTGGCCGCGCCGTAGCCGGAGAAGAAGTCCGGGATCCACGAGTCGGGGTCGCCGACGCCCCACTGCGAGACGCCGACGCAACCGGTCACGGCCAGGCAGGAGTTGACCACGTTGGCATAGTCGGTGGCCTGCTGGGCGAGGTTGGCGGCGCTGGCGGGGACGGGCATCCGGTCGTCCAGCTCGGTGATCGCCACGTTCACGCCGAGCGCGGTGAAGCGCTGGATGTTGGCCTTCAGGGTGCTGGGGACCTGGCCGACGATGAAGTGGCTCTCGAAGCCGACGCCGTCGATCGGCACGCCCTGCGACTTCAGCGTGGACACCAGCTGGTAGATGGCGTCGCTCTTCGCGCCGAGGCCCTCGATGTTGTAGTCGTTCAGGTAGAGCTTGGCGTTCGGGTCGGCGGCGTGCGCGGTGCGCAGCGCGTCGGCGATGTAGCCGGAGCCCATCGCGTTGGTGAAGGCGTCGGTGCGCAGCGTGCCGTCCTCGTTGAACGGCTCGTTGACGACGTCCCAGGAGTAGACCTGACCCTTGTAGTGGGTGGCCTCGGTGGTGATGTGGTTCTCCATCGCGGCCTGCACCTGGCCGGTGGGCAGGCTGCTCACCCAGGACGGCAGCTGGCTGTGCCAGACCAGGGTGTGGCCGCGCACCCGCATGCTGTGGGCCTTGGCGAAGGAGACGATCTGGTCGCCGGGGCCGAAGTTGAAGTTGCCGGCGGAGGACTCGGTGGTGTCCCACTTCATCTCGTTGCCGGGGGTGACCATGTCGAACTGGGTGCCCGCGATGGCGGTGATGGTGGAGCTGTTCAGGTTGGACTGGGTGAGGGCGGTGCCGAAGTAGCTGCCCTTGGCCTCGGCGAGGTCGCGCAGGGTGGTGCCGGCGGCTCCGGCCGGGCTGCTGCCGACGGTGGCGGCGGCCAGCAGTCCGCCGGCCGCTGCGAGGGCGAGTGCCGCGAGGGCGGGCGCCCGGCGTCGTGCCGCGCGCAACTGTGCAGCCATGGTTCGTCCTTCCGGGGGCGGGTGGGGTGCCCGGACCGTACGGCGGGCCGGGCACCCCGGGCAACGGACCGCCCGGAGGGGCTGCCACCTCGTCAACTCCGAATATTTCGACGGGTGTTCGACAGTTCTTCGACGCACCGGGCCCCGACCTGCGGCGGTGTCGCGAAACAGCGGAGCGGCCGCGGTCCGCAGGGCGGGTCCGCGGCCGCTCCGGCCGGCCTGGCGGGTGCGAAAGTTACAGCACGTCAGCGGCTTCGCGGACGGCCGGACGGGCGGTCAGCTCCTTGCCCATGCAGATGCTCAGCTCGTGGTCCTTGTAGTAGCCGAACTTGCGGATGTCGACGTACCCCTCGGAGGCGTACAGCGCGATCGCCTCGGGCTGCAGGGTGCCGGTCTCCAGCACCAGCCGGGTCCGCCCGGCCTCGACGGCGGTGCGCTCCAGGTGGCGCAGCAGCGCGCGTGCGTAGCCCCTGCCGCGGGCGTCGGGGACCACGAACATCCGCTTCAGCTCGGCGTCGCCGTCCCGCAGGCCGTCCTGGTCGCGCTCCTTGGCGCGCCAGCCGCCGCAGGCCACCGGCCGACCGTCCTGGTAGCCGATCACGAACAGCCCGGCCGGCGGGTCGAAGTGGTCGGTGTGCATGGCGGTCTGGTCGCCGTCGCCGTACCGGCGGACGTACTCCTGCTGGACCTCGGCGGCGAGCTGCTGGGCGTCGGGGTGTCCGAAGCCGGTGGTGCGGATCTCCATGTCGGTCAAGGGTACGGGCCCGCGCCCGGCCGCCGGCGGCGAGGGTGCGGGCCCGAACGGAGGCCGGCCCGGGCGGGCGGGCCGACCGGGGGCGTGCGGGTCAGCGGGCGGTGAGGCGGGCCACCAGGTCGTCCTTGCCGAACATCCGGGCGGCGTCGAGGGCGGAGGGCATGCCCGCGTTCGGGTCGGCGCCGTGGGCCAGCAGCGCGTCGACGACCTCGGTGGCGCCCTTGAAGACGGCCCCGGCCAGCGGGGTCTGGCCACGGTCGTTGGCGCGGTCGGGTTCGGCGCCGCGCTCCAGCAGCGCGGTGACCGCGGCGGCGTGGCCGTGGTACGCGGCCAGCATCAGCAGGGTGTCGCCGCGGTCGTTGGTCAGGTTGGCGGGGGTGCCGGCGTCGAGGTAGGCGGCCAGCAGGCCGGCGTCGCCGCCGCGGGCGGCTTCGAAGAGCCGGCCGGCCAGCGCGATGACCTCGGCGTCGGGCTGCGCGGTGGGGTCGGTCATGAGGGTGTTCCGCCTTCCGGAGCGCGGCCGCGGCGGGCCGCTGGGACGTCAGGTCGTGCCACCGCGAACGCTAGCGGACCGCCCGGGCCGAACGGCACGGGGTGGCGGTGCGCGGCCGTTCGGGCGAATTCCGGACGCGCCGGGCACGACCGCGCCCGGCGCGGGGACGCCTGAGTGCGCCGGTGCGATCCACCGGCCGCACCCGGGCCGTGATCCGCCGGGGCCGCAGGACGTATACCGCCGATCCGGGCGACAGGTGAGATCCACCCGTTTGCCGCGCCACATCATCTATTACTTTTTGTCACCATGAAGGCACTTTCTGTAACACTGTCCCCGCCCCTCGTGAGGAGCATCCCGTGATTCTCTCCATCTCCGGCATCGTCCTGTTCGGCGTCATCGCCTTCCTCTTCTTCCGCCGGGACGGGCTGAAGATCTCGCATGCCCTGGTGTGCGCGCTGTTCGGCTTCTACGTCGCGGGTTCCTCGATCGCCCCGAGCATCCAGGCGGGCGGCGCGAGCCTGGCCAGTCTGATCGGCGGCCTGAAGTTCTGAGCGGTCCCTGCTCCTAGCGGCCCGGGCGCGGACCTCCCACCGCCCCGGGCCTTCTGCCCGCCGGACACCTGATCCCCTGTCAGGCGTGCGGCGGGCGCCCGCTCCTCCCGTCCCCCCTGCCTCCGGAGCCCGCATGTCCCTCACCCGCCACCTCACCCGCGGCCGCGACCTGGCCCGCAGCGCCGGCGACCACGCCGCCGACGTGTTCGCGCCGCTGACCCTGATCGGCCGCGGCCTGCGCCGCCACGCCGACTGGGCCAAGGCCCGCTGGACGGCCACCCCGAAGGAGCGGCGCGGCCCGACGCTGCTGGTCGGCGCGGCCGTGGTGCTCGGCGTCTTCCTGCTGCCGCACGGCCCGCTGCTGGCGCTGGTCGCGCTGGTCGCCTCCGCCGCCTGGGTCGGCCGCAGCCCCAAGGCCGCCCCGGAGCCCGAACCGGACGTCGCCGAGGTCAAGCTGACGGCCCTGTACGCGGCGCTCACCCCGTACTTCGGCGGCTACGACGACCCGGGCGCGCTGTACCGGCCGGACGGCGAGTGGCAGTCCGCGTTCGCGGGCTGGGAGTTCGACGCCGAGGGCAAGCTCGCCGCGCTGGAGATCGGCTACCCGGCGTACTTCACCGACACCGAGCCGGCCGCCCGGACCCGGATCGAGCAGGTGGTGCAGGGCAAGGCGGGCCGCTCCCGGGAGTACCGCTTCGACTGGGACGAGGAGTCCAACCGGCTGCGGGTCTGCGCGCTGGCTCCGCTGCCCGCCGACATCGTCGCGCAGCGCTTCGTCACCGCGCCGGGCGAGATCGTCCTCGGCTTCACCGACGGCGAGGGCAGTCGGCGCACCATCCCGGTCACCCAGGGCGGCGTGGACGAGCAGCAGCCGCCGGTGGTCTGGCGGGTCGGGCCGCGCTCGGCGGAGCCGCACCTGCTGGCGCTGAGCCAGGCCGGGTTCGGCACCTCGACGCTGCTGCGCTCGATCGCCCTGCAGGCGCTGCCGCACGGCGACCTGGTGGTGGTCGACGGGGCGAGCACCGGCGAGCACGCCTGCCTGGTGAACCGTCCGGGCGTGCACACCGTGGAGACCAGCCTGCACGGGGCGCTGGCCGCGCTGGAGTGGGTCGCGCAGGAGACCGAGCGTCGGCTGATCTCCCTGAACGCCGCCCGCCACCACGGGCTGCCCGCGCCCGCCGACGTCACCCGCCCGCTGTGGATCCTGCTCGACCACCTCACCGAGCTGTCCGAACTCGCCCACGCCGAGGGCCGCACCGACCCGCAGGAACTGCTGGAGGTGCCGCTGCGGCACGGCCGGGCGGCCCGCGTGACGGTGGTGTTCGTCGACGCCCTGGAGGCCCGCGACCGGATCTCCCCCACCGTCCGCACCTGCACCCGCGCCCGGGTGGTGCTCGGCCCGGTCACCGCCGAGTCCGCGGCCGCCGCGCTCGGCGTCCCGCTGGACATCGCGCCCGCCGCGCACACCCCGCCCGGCCGGGGCTACGCCCGGATCGGCGCCGCCGCTCCGGTCCGCGTCCAGGTCCCGGTCACCGTCGACCCGCTGGACGAGGACGCCCCCGCCGCGCTGCGGGAGGCGGTGATCGCGCTGCTGCCGCACCGCGACACCCGCACCGAGGCGGCCGCGCCCGTGGTCGCCGAACTGGTCGAGCCCGCCGAGCCCGAGCCGGTCGTCGACCTCGGCAAGGACGCGGCGCCGGTGCAGCCCCGTCCGGCCTACTAGCCACTGCGGACCATAAGTGCACAAAATGTGACACGCCGGGTGATAACACCGCTCAGATGTGACAAAACGGGCGACCATGGGTACAAACAGGGGCGGCACGACAGGCGACGTATGTCCCCGGGACGGGAATCTTCGTCGAAGGCCGAGCGTTGGACCCAGCGACGAAGACAGCGACCACTAGTCCTGTGGGCAAGAAGCCCGGGAGGCACGATTCATGAGCGAGCGAGCTCTCCGCGGCACGCGACTCGGGGCGACCAGCTACGAGACCGACCGCGGCATTGACCTGGCACCGCGCCAGACCGTCGAGTACGCATGCCAGAACGGACACCGATTCGAGGTTCCGTTCTCGGTCGAGGCGGAGATCCCCGTGGTGTGGGAATGCCGTTTCTGCGGCCAGGAGGCGGCACTCCTCGACGGCGAGGAGCCGGAGGAGAAGAAGACCAAGCCCACCCGCACCCACTGGGACATGCTGATGGAGCGTCGGACCCGCGAGGAGCTGGAGGAGGTCCTGGCCGAGCGCCTGGCCGTCCTTCGCTCGGGCGGGATGAACCTGGCGGTCCACCCGCGCGACTCCCGCAAGTCCGCCTAGCGGCGAGCGATCCGCACCACTGCCGAAGGGCCCCGGATTCCGGGGCCCTTCGGCGTTCCTGCTGCCCTCGTGCCTGAGCTGCCGGCAGCCGCCCGACGCAGTGTCGGGCGGCTGCCGGCAGCGGGCGGATCAGGATCAGGGGGTGATCGGCGGGCGGTAGCCGGTGTCCGGGCCCTGCGGGCCGACCGGCGGGTCGACGACCTCGCCCTGGACGACCTTGCCGTCCGGGCGGTGGATGCGCAGCTGCTCCTGCAGGCGCATCGCGTCGGCGATCCGGTCCGCGCCGACGGGGGCGGTGGAGCGCAGCACCGAGCCGGTGATCCGGCGGCCGAGGGTGCGCCACAGGGCGCGGGTCGGCGGCAGCAGGAAGGTCACCGCCAGCAGGTCGGACAGGAAGCCGGGGAGAATCAGCAGCACGCCGGCCAGCACCGTCATCGAGGTGCCGGTCTGGGGCTGCGCGGACTTCGGGTTCTGCGACAGCTCGACGGCCGCGCGGAAGGCGCGCGCCCCGGCGCGCTTGATCACCGTGCCGCCGACGAACACCCCCGCCAGCAGCAGGACCAGGGTCAGGAACCAGCCCACCCAGCCGGCCACCACCGTGACCAGCCAGATCTCCAGCACCAGCCAGGCGGCGATCAGGAGCGGCACGCTCCGGGCGAGCCGCCCGCGGCGGGCCGGACGGGCCGAGGTTGCTTGCTGGGACACGGTACGGATCCACTCCATCGCGGTGCTCTCCGCGGCGGCCGGCGACTCCGGCCCGCCCTAACGGCACCACCCAGCACAACGGACCTCGGCGCCGTCGTGTTCCTCGCCCCGCCGGGTCAGCCCGTGCGGTCGGCCCGGCGGCGGCGCACCGCGCCGGTGATCGCGAAGGCGCAGGCCAGCACGCCGCCGAGGGCCAGCGCCCACTCCGGCCCGGCCCCGACCTTGTCGGCGACGGTCTGTCCGTCGCGCAGCGGCACCACGCTGTTCAGCACCGCCTGCTGCATCTCGCCGGTGCGCTGCTCCACCTTGCCGTCCGGGGTGATCACCGCGCTGACGCCGCTGGTCGCCGCGATCAGCACCGCCCGCCCGTGCTCCACCGCGCGCAGCCGGGACATCGCCAGCTGCTGCTCGGTCTGGCCGGTGTTGTTGTACGTGGCGTTGTTGGTCTGCACGACCAGCACCCGGCCGCCCTGGTTCACGGTGTCGCGGACGATCTCGTCGTACGCCACCTCGAAGCAGATCACGTCGCCGACCCGGGCCGGGCCGAGCTGCATCACGCCGCTGCCGGTGCCCGGGTAGAAGTCGCGGGCGACCCGCTGCAGGCGGCTGATCACCTTGGACAGCTCGTCGCGGAACGGCACGTACTCGCCGAACGGCACCGGGTGCTGCTTGGTGTAGGACTCGCCCGGGCCGGAGGACGGGTCCCAGACGATGCCCTCGTTGCGCACGTGCTGCTCGTCCGGGCCGTCCACCAGCGCGCCCACCAGGGTCGGCACGCCGATCGCCTTGACGGCCCGGTCGATCCGGGCGTAGGCCGCCGGGTCGGTGAACGGGTCCAGGTCGGAGGCGTTCTCCGGCCAGATCACCACGTCCGGCTTGGCGACCTTGCCGGCCGCGACGTCCGCGGCGAGCCGCTCGGTGGTGGAGGCGTGGTTGTTCAGCACCTCCATCGGACGGCCCAGGAAGTCCATGCCGGGACGGTCCACGTTGCCCTGGATGATCGACACCTTCACCGTGTCGGACGCCGAGGTCGGCACCGGCACCGCGTAGCCGACCACCACCAGGGCGACCGCGCCGAGGGCGCCGACGGCGGTGCGCCACGGCAGCGCGCCCTCGCCGGAGCGGCGGGCCCGGGCCGCGCAGAGCACCGCCCAGGCCAGCAGGGCGCCGCTGGAGGCGACCGCGAAGGTCACCAGCGGGGCGCCGCCGAGCGCCGCCAGCGGGGTGTACGGGCTGGCGGTGTTGGCGAACGCCAGCCGGCCCCACGGGAAGCCGCCGAACGGCTGCCGGTCGCGCATCCACTCCTGGGTGACCCAGAGCATCGCGCCCCACAGCGGCCAGCCGCGCAGCTTCGAGGTCAGCGCCAGGCCGGCGCCCATCAGCGCCAGGAACAGCGCCTCGATCAGCGCCAGGCCCACGGTGGCGTCCCAGCCGACCGGGCGCAGCCAGGACAGCAGCACCACGAAGAACGGCACCCCGAACGCGAAGCCCAGCCAGGCGCCGTGCCGGGCGCTGCGGCCGCGGGTGAGCAGGGTCAGGCCGGCCACCGCGAGGATCGACAGCGGCCACACGTCGAACGGCGGGAAGGCGAAGGCCAGCGCGAGGCCGCTCAGCGCGGCCAGGCCGGTACGGCCCCACCACGCCTTGCGGCTGCCGCGCGGGCGCGTCGGCCGCTCGGCGTTCTCCTCCGTCACCGGGCGCTCCTGCGAAACGGGCAGTGCCACCTGCGCACCACCTCTCTACCTCGGGACATCCCCACCCGGGCGGGGAGCGTGCTACCTCGTTCGACGTCCCCCGAAAGGTACCTCACTCCCCCGCGGCCCCAGCAGTCCCGGCAGCGGGGCGGCGGGGGCCGACGCGGTGTCAGCGGCCGACCGGGGGCGGCGGGCGGACCAGGGGAGGGCGGTCTCCAGGGTGCGGGCGACCTGGAGGAGGAGGTCCTCGCGCCAGGGGGCGGCGACCAGTTGGACGCCGACCGGGAGGCCGGTGGCCTCGTCGTGGTGCAGGGGCAGGGAGATCGCGGGCTGGCCGGTGATGTTGAACACGGAGGTGAAGATGCCCATCGGGTAGGCGTTGCGCAGTGCCGCCAGCGGGTCGGTGGCGGTGCCGGCCCGCCAGGCGCCGATCCGCGGCGGGAGGCAGGCCATCGTGGGGGTGACCAGCAGGTCGAAGGAGGCCGCGAAGCCTTCGACGATCTGCCGGGAGAGCCGCTGGGTGGTCTGGACCGCCTGGCTGAAGCGCCAGGAGTCGATGCCGTGGGCGGCCTCGCGCAGCGCCCGGTTGTGCGGTTCGATCCGTTCGGGGTCGGCGAGCGGGACGGCGGCCGCTCCGGCGTTCCAGATGGTGGTGAACGCCGCAACGAACTGCTCGATCGGGGGCAGCGGCAGCGGGGTGTCGACGAGGTGGTGGCCGGCCTCCTCCAGGGCGCGCAGGGCGGTGGCGACGGCGGTCCGGCAGGCCGGGTCGGTGGGGATGCCGTCCAGCGGGGAGTCGGTGAGCCAGCCGATCCGCAGTCCGGTGGGCGGCTCCTGGTCGACGGCGACCGCGTAGCGGCGGCTCGGGGTGGGCGGCGACCACCAGGCGCCCGGGTCGTGGCGGACCAGCACGTCCAGCGCGGCGGCGGTGTCCTCGACGGTGCGGGTGACCACGCCGCCGGCGGCGAGGCCCTCGACCAGCACGGTGGCGGAGGCGACCCGGCCGCGGGTGGGCTTCAGGCCCACCAGTCCGGTGCAGGAGGCGGGGATGCGGATCGAGCCGCCGCCGTCCTCGGCGTGCGCGATCGGGGCGAGGCCGGCGGCGACGGCGGCGCCCGCGCCGCTGGAGGAGCCGCCGGGGGTGCGGTCCGGGTCCCACGGGTTGCGGGTGATGCCGAGGGCGGGGCTCTCGGTGAACGGCAGCGCCCCGAACTCGGAGGTGGTGGTCTTGCCGAGGATCACGAACCCGGCGTCGGTGAACCGTCGCACCACCGGGTCGTCGGCCGGGGCCGGGTCCTTGCCCGCCCCCTCGGAGCCGTACGTGGTGGGCCAGCCCTTGACGTCCAGCAGGTCCTTGACCGGCAGCGGCACGCCGAGGAACGGCGGCAGCCGTTCGTCCTCTCGGGCCCGGACGACCCGGTCGGCGGCGGCGGAGGCGGCGGCCCGCACCGTCTCGTCGTCGCGGTGGCAGTAGGCGTTGAGCACCGGGTCGAGCCGGTCCGCCCGCTCCAGGTAGGCGTCGGCCAGCTCGACCGGGCTGACGTCCCGTCGGCGGACGGCGGCGGCCAGGTCGAGTGCGGAGGAGAACGGGTCGATGTGCATCGCAGGGTTCCTTCCCGAGGTGGTGCCCCCACCCTGCGCGCCGTGCCCGGTCCGGGTCTTGGACGAATGTCCCCGGGCGGCTCAGTCCCTGCGGTGGACGGTCCGGCCGCGGACCACGGTGCGGGTGCAGACCGGGAGGGGCTCGCCCGGGGTGAGGTCGGGGAGGCCGGGAGTGCCGGAGCGCGGGTCGGTGGACCAGCCGGCGATGCGGGTGTCGGGGGCCTGGACGACCAGGTCGGTGGTGGCCCAGATCGCGTAGGAGGCGATCGCGCCGGGCACCAGCACGCCGTCCTGGTCGTGGCCGAGGGCGCGGTGGCCGCCGCGGGTGTGGGCGGTGAACGCGGCGCGGACCGAGATCCGGTGCTCGGGGGTGCGGTGGAAGGCGGCGGCGCGGACGGTGCCCCACGGGTCGAGCGGGGTGACGGGCGCGTCGGAGCCGAAGGCCAGCGGGATGCCGGTGCGCAGCATGGCGGCGAACGGGTTGAGCGAGGCGGCGCGCTCGGTGCCGAGCCGGGCCGCGTACATGCCCTCGGGTCCGCCCCAGGCGGCGTCGAAGGCGGGCTGGACGGAGGCGGTGAGCCCGAGTTCGGCGAACGCGGCGAGGGTCTCGAAGGTGAGCGCCTCGGCGTGCTCGACGCGGTGCCGCAGCGCCCTGACCCGGTCCAGGCCGACCTTGTCGGCGGCGGCCCGGACGCCGTCGACGACGGCGTCGATCGCGGCGTCGCCGATGGCGTGGAACCCGGCCTGCAGGCCGGCCTCGGTGCAGAGCGCGACGTGCTCGGCGATCTGATCGGCCGTCAGGTAGGCGACGCCGGTGTGCGCGGCGTCGGTGTACGCGTCGTGCAGGCAGGCGGTGTGCGAGCCGAGGGCGCCGTCGACGAACAGGTCGCCGCCGGCGCCGACCGCGCCGAGGCGCCGGGCGGTGGCGATGCCGGCCTCGCCGAGTTCGCCCCAGTAGCCGTGCACCTCGGGGCCGGGGGTGTCGGCGGCGAGGGCGAGCAGCGCGGCGAGGTCGTCCTCGGAGCTGATCTGCGGGCCGGCGCACTCGTGCAGGGAGCCGATGCCGAGTTCGGCGGCCCGGCGCAGGGTGGCGAGCTGGGCGTCGCGGCGCTGCGCGGGGCTGAGGTGGGCGAGGGCGGCGCCGCGGACGGCGTGGTGGGCGTCCTGGGTGAGCGGGCCGTCGGGGTGGTGGCCGGCCCGGTCGGCGAGGCCAGGGACGAGCGCGCGCAGGGCGCTGGTGGCGAGGCCGGAGTGGACGTCGGTGCGGGAGAGGTAGAGCGGCGCTCCCTGGGCGGCGGCGTCGAGTTCGGCGAGCGAGGGGGCGCGGCCCTCGGGCCAATTGGTCTCGTCCCAGCCGTGGCCGATGAACACCTCGGCGCCGTGGTGGCCGACGTGTCCGGCGATCAGCGCGAGGGCCTCGCGGAGCGAGCCGCAGCCGGTCAGGTCGAGGCCGGTGAGGGCGAGGCCGGTGGAGGTGGCGTGCACGTGGGCGTCGACGAACGCGGGGGTGACCAGGGCGCCGTCCAGCTCGACGATCTCGTCGGCGGTGTCGGCGTACGCCTCGGCGGCTCCGTCGCTGCCGACCCACGCGACGTGTTCGCCCTCGACCAGCATGGCGGTGGCGAAGGGGTCGGCGGGGCTGTAGACGTTGCCGCCGCGCAGCAGCACGGTGCGGTCGGTGCGTTCGGTCATGGCGTCCAGTCTCGCACTGCGGACGCCGCCGGCCGGACCGGGTCGGTCAGAGCTTCGGGGGGCGCGCCTCGTAGGGGGTGGAGAGGACGACGGTGGTGCGGGTGGAGACGCCGGCGGCGGAGCGGATCCGGGCGAGCAGGTCCTCCAGGTCGCCGGGGCCGGGGACGCGGACCTTCAGGATGTAGTTCTCGTCGCCGGCGACGCTGTGGCAGGCTTCGATCTCGGGGAGTCCGTCGAGTCGTTCGGGGGTGTCGTCGGGCGCGCTGGGGTCGAAGGGCTTGACCGAGATGAACGCGGTGAGCGCCAGGTTGACCGCCTCGGGGTCGACGATCGCGGTGTAGCCGCGGATGACGCCGCGCTGTTCGAGGCGGCGCACCCGCTGGTGCACGGCCGAGGTGGACAGGCCGGTGGCCTTGCCCAGGTCGGTGTAGCTCATCCGTCCGTCCTGGAGCAGCAGCTGGACGATGCGCTGGTCGAGTTCCTCCACAAGGCGTCAACCTACTCGATACCGGTCGGGCTGTGCAGACAGCTCGCTGGGGGCGCATTCGGGGGGCACATGCCAACGGAATGTGGCGAGGAACACAGTGAATGCATCACCGTGCGCCGGAGCGCAGGGTTATGACATGCCGTCACAGGGAAGTGCTGCTGGTGGCCCGGACAACGAGAGACTCCGGCCCGATCCGAGGGGGATCAGATGCCTTCCACTGACCAGCGTTCCGACGTCGAGGAACCCGGCGCGCCCGAGCTGTCCTTCGCGGCGGACCCGGGCGCGGCCGACACCTGGGAGATCGTCCGGGTGCACTGCCCGGTCTGCGACCGCCCGATCGCCCTGATCGGCGACGAGGAGCGGCTGCCCCAGCACGCGGTGCTGACCTCCGCGTGGAACCCCTTCCAGCCGGCGATCTGCCAGGGCACCGGCGCGCCGACGGCCGACCTGTTCGAGTGCGAGGAGCACCCGGAGGACGACGGCCTGGACAACCTGGTGGCGCTGCCCACCGCACTGGACTGGCGCACCCAGCCGTTCTCGCACGCGGGCGCCCACCGCGCGGTCCGGGTCATGGTGCCCGCGCAGCGCGACCGCCGCGCGGCCTGACGGCCGGACCCGACCGCCGGACCGGCCCAGCCGGTCCGAAGTCCCTGACGAGGGCGCCGCACGCCGGTGCCCTCCGGGATCGCACAGCCGACGCCACCCCGGGGCCGCGTACGCTGGCCGGATGAGTGACGCCTTCCCCGACCTGCCCGCGCTCGCCGCCGGGCTGCTCGCGCTGCCGCCTTCGCTGGGCCCGGTGCGGCTGGTCGCGGTGGACGGCCACGCCGGGTCGGGCAAGACCACGTTCGCCGGGCGGCTCGCCGCGGCGCTCGGCGGCGCGCCGGTGGTGCACCTGGACGACCTGGCGACCCATCAGGAGCCGTTCGGCTGGGTGGGACGGCTGCGGGCCGAGGTGCTGGCGCCGCTGGCCCGCGGCGAGCGGGCCCGGCACGGCGTCTACGACTGGACGACGCGCGCCTTCGCCGCGGAGCGGGAGGTGCCGCCGGCCCCGGTGGTGCTGCTGGAGGGGGTGGGTGCGGGCCGGCGCGCGGTGCGCCCCGCGTTGGCGGCGCTGCTGTGGATGGAGCTGGACCAGGCGGCGGCCCGGGCCCGCGGGGAGGAGCGGGACGGTCCGGAACTGGCCGAGTTCTGGGCGGGTTGGGCGTGTGCGGAGGGGGCGCACTTCGCGGCCGACCCGAGCCGTCCGTACGCCGCGGTGCGGGTGGACGGGATCACCGGGCGGATCCTCGGAGACACCCTGAGTGAGCCGAACGCACTGGTCTTGACCTGCGACGTCGTCAGGATCTAAGTTCTGCGTGTCGCGGAAATCAGTTGAATCCGCAACCACAGACACGGCGTCTCCGGCTTGTTCCCCCGTGAGCCGGAGGCGCCGTTCCCCCTTCCCGATCGGTCCGGATCGCGCCGCCGAGCGCGCCAACACCCGATCGTCTCGCGCCATTTGAGCGGCGCGGCACCCTTACGGATCAGCTCTGCGCCGGTACCATGCCTCGCAGGCGCGCATATGCGCCCCGAGGTCTGGCGGGGGGCGTCAGTGACGGTGGAGAGTTCCGGCGGCAAGGGGTCCGCCGCCGCGGGTCCGGATCCGGAGGCCGACCGGGCCTGGTCGCGCGCCATGGACGCGTACACGGCCGGCTCGTACGCGCGCGCGGAGGAGGAGTTCCGCGCCGCGGTCTACGTCGACCCGGGCATGGCCGACGCCTGGCTGGGCCTGCACGCGCTGCGCAGCGACACCGCGGGCGCCCTGCTGGCGATGCAGCGGCACCGCGAGCGGTTCGGCGAGCAGCGCGAACGGCACCGCCGTCCGCTCAGTTCCTGGTACTGGCTGGGCTGGTGGGTGCAGCCGGTGCTGGAGACCCCGCAGGACCTCGCGCTGGCGCACGCCTCGCACTGGCTGGACGGGCGCCACCTGGCCGAGCTGGACCAGGCCCTGACGGAGTGTCCGGCACCCGAGCAGGAGCCCGCGGTGCGCTTCCTGCACGCCTGCCGCTCCTACCTGATGAAGGACTGGGAACAGCTGATCCGGGACACCGACCGCCTGCTGGACGACCCGGTGCTGGGCATCGAGGCCGGCCTGTTCGCGGGCATGGCCAGGGTCCGGCTCGACATGTGCGCGCAGGCGCAGCGCCCGCTCGCCTCCTCGCTGGCCCGCTGCCGCTCCGAGCAGCCGCAGCGCAAGGAGCTGCGGTACTGGCTGGGCCGCGCGTACGAGGGCGCGGGGCGCAGCGCGGCGGCGCTGCCGCTGTACCGGGCGGTGCACCGGGCCGATCCGGCGTTCATGGACACCGCGCAGCGGCTGGCGGCGATCTCCGCGGAGGACGGGCTGCTGGACGGCGAGGCGTACGGCGAGTACCGGGGCACCCTGGAGGAGCTGCCGGTCGACGAGCCGCCCGGCCCGGACGGCGCGGAGCCGGACGGCGGCGCGGAGCCCGAGCGGGCCCAGCCGGCCGGCGAGGCGCACGCCGGGCAGCTGGCCGAACGCGCCGCGGGCGCCTCGCCGTTGCCGCTGCGGCTGGGCAACTGGGCGGCCGCCGCGGCGATCCCGGCGGCGGGGCCGAACCCCGCGCCGGCCGCCCGGCTGGAGCTGGACCAGGCGCTGGCGGAGCTGGAGGCGATGGTCGGGCTGGACCCGGTGAAGCGTCAGGTCCGGGCGCTGTCCGCCCAGTTGCGGATGGCCCGGCTGCGCGCCGACCGCGGCCTGCCGGTGCAGCCGCCGAAGCGGCACTTCGTCTTCTCCGGGCCCTCGGGCACCGGAAAGACCACGGTGGCGCGGATCCTCGGCCGGGTCTTCCACGCCCTCGGCCTGCTCTCCGGGGACCACCTGGTGGAGGCCCAACGGGCCGACCTGGTCGGCGAGTTCCTCGGGCAGACGGCGGTCAAGGCGAACGAGCTGATCGACTCGGCACTGGACGGCGTGCTGTTCATAGACGAGGCCTACTCGCTGGCCAACTCCGGCTACAGCAAGGGCGACGCGTACGGCGACGAGGCGCTGCAGGTGCTGTTGAAACGGGCCGAGGACAACCGGGACAGGCTTGTCGTCATCCTCGCCGGGTATCCGGAGGGCATGAATCGACTACTGGCAACGAACCCCGGGCTGAACTCCAGGTTCACCACCCGGGTCGACTTCCCCTCCTACCGGCCCGCCGAACTCTCGGACATCGGGCTGCAGTTGGCACAGGCCGACGGCGACGGGTGGGACGTGGACGCGGCCGAGGAACTGGCCTCGATCTGCGCGCACGTGGTCGCCGAGGGCTGGATCGACCAGCTCGGCAACGGGCGTTTCGTCCGCACCCTGTACGAGAAGTCCTGCGCCTACCGGGACTTGCGGCTGTCGGGCCAGCGCGGCGTCCCCTCCCGGGAGGACCTCGCCACCCTCCGGCTGCCGGATCTCCTGCAGGCGTACGGCGAACTGATCGACGGTCGTCAGTGAAGGGCGATAGCGTTCCGCGCGAGGGTCGGACGGAAGAAGATCCGGCCCCGCGAGAAGGAGCGACCGT
This sequence comes from Streptomyces sp. TLI_171, assembly GCF_003610255.1. Lineage (GTDB taxonomy): Bacteria > Actinomycetota > Actinomycetes > Streptomycetales > Streptomycetaceae > Kitasatospora. The sequence continues at coordinate 1,234,833 of NZ_RAPS01000001.1, forward strand.
GCGTCGTCGTGTGCCCTGGTACATATCCCTGCCGATCACGTTGGCGGTGATCGCGGCGCTGTTCCTGGGCGCCGGGAGTCTCGGCTGGCTGCCGGGCCTGGTCAGTCCGTTCGAGGAGAAGACCGTCGACCGGAGCCAGCCGGTGGTCCTCAAGTCGATCCAGAACATGAGCCGCTACAACGCGGCCACCGGCAACTTCCAGGTCATCGTCGACCTCGCCCAGGAGGCCAGGTTCCTGCCGTCCGCGCTGCTCGGCACCCGCAGCCTGTACGTCGGCTCGGGCACCGTCGCCGCGTACGTCGACCTGGGCAAGCTCGGCCCGGACGGGGTGAAGGTCTCCGCGGACCGGCTGACCGCCACCCTCACCATCCCGCACGCCCAACTCGCGGACGCCGCACTGGACGTGAAGAAGTCCTACATGTACTCGCAGGAACGCGGCCTGTTCGACCGGTTCGGGGACTTCTTCTCCTCGGACAACTCCGACGACCAGCACAAGGTGGAACTGCTGGCCGTCGACAAGATCCAGAAGGCCGCGCAGGACACCGCGCTGACCACCACCGCGGAGACCAACACCAAGGCGATGCTGTCGGGCCTGCTCGGCTCGCTCGGCTTCACCTCGGTGACGGTAAACGTGGTCTGACGAACCACCGGACGACCGGCGCGGCGGAGCACCTGCTCCGCCGCGCCGCCGCGTTCAGCGCTGGGCCGCCGCGGGCGGCCGGTGGTCGGGGTCGTGGACCTCGCCGACCAGTTCCTCCAGGACGTCCTCCAGGGCGACCAGGCCGAGCTGCCGGCCGTCCGCGTCCACCACGGCCGCCAGGTGGGCGGCGGCGCGGCGCATCGCGGCGAGCGCGTCGTCCAGCGGCAGGCCGGCCCGCAGCACGGTGATCGGCCGCCACAGCCGGGCCGGGACGGGCGCCGACAGGTTGTCGGCCTCCAGCGAGTCCTTGACGTGCAGGTAGCCCAGCACGGTGCCGCTCGGGTCGGCGACCGGGAAACGCGAGAAGCCGGTGCGCACCGCGAGCCGCTGGATCTCCTCGCCGGTGACCTCGCGGCCCACGGTGACCAGCTGGTCCGGGGCGAGCAGCACCTCGGTGACCGGGCGGCTGCCCATCTCCAGGGCGTCCTCCAGGCGTTCGCGGCGGCGGTCGTCGAGCAGCCCGGCCTCTCCGGAGTCGGAGAGCATCAGCAGCAGCTGTTCGCTGGTGGCGACCGAGTCCACCTCGTCCTTGGGCTCGACCCGGAACAGCCGCAGCACCCCGTTGGCGAAGGCGTTCAGGAAAGCGATGAATGGGGCGAGCCAGCGGGCCAGCCGGTCCAGCGGCGGGCCGAGCCAGAGCGCGGCCTTCTCCGGTCCGGCCAGCGCCAGGTTCTTCGGCACCATCTCGCCGAGCACCATGTGCAGGAACACCACGATGCTCAGCGCGATGGCGTAGCTGAGCAGGTGCATCGCCGAGTCGGGCACGCCGACCGCGTGGAAGGCGGGCTCCAGCAGGTGCGCGATGGTCGGCTCGGCGAGCGCGCCGAGCAGCAGCGAGCAGACGGTGATGCCGAGCTGGGCGGCGGCGAGCATCGCCGACACGTTGGACAGCGCGTGCAGCACGGTGCGGGCGCGCTTGTCGCCGGCCTCGGCGAGCGGTTCGATCTGGCTGCGGCGCACCGAGATGACGGCGAACTCGGCGCCGACGAAGTACGCGTTGCCGAGCAGCAGGAGCAGCGAGAAGGCGAGTTGCAGGGCGCTCATCGGTGGTTGTCCTGGTCCTCGTGGTCGTTCTCGTCGCGCACCCGGCGGATCTCCACCCGGCTGGTGCGGTGCCGGTCCACGGCGGTCACGGTCAGTTCCCAGCCGGGCAGTTCGGCGCTCTCGCCGACGGCGGGGAGCTTGCCGAGCAGGTCGGCGAGCAGGCCGCCGAGGGTCTCGTACGGGCCGTCGGGGGCGTGCAGGCCGATCTTGGCGAGCTGGTCGAGCCGGGCCCGCCCGTCGGCGTCCCAGACCGGCAGCCCGTCGCGGGCGCCGAGCGGGCGCAGCTCGGGGGTGTCGGCGGGGTCGTGCTCGTCCTGCACCTCGCCGACCACCTCCTCGACGATGTCCTCGATGGTGGCGACGCCGGCGGTGCCGCCGTACTCGTCGACCACCACGGCCATCGGCTCGCGGCCGCGCAGCAGGTCGAGCAGCCGCTCGGCGGACATGGTCTCCGGGACCAGCAGCGGCGGCGCGGCGAGGTGGCGGACCTTGGTGTGGTCGCGGCGCTCGGCGGGGACCGCCAGCGCGTCCTTGAGGGTGACGGTGCCGGTGACCTCGTCGAGGCTCTCGGCGTACACCGGGAAGCGGCTCAGCCCGGTGGCCCGGGTCAGGTTGAGCACGTCGCCGGCGGTGGCGTCCTCCTGCAGCGCGGCGACGTCGATCCGCGGGGTCATCACGGACTCCGCGGTGAGCTCGCGCAGGCCCAGGGTGCGGACGAACAGCGTCGCCGACTGCTCGTCTATGGCGCCGGCCTGGAACGAGTGCCGGGCCAGCGCGACCAGTTCGTCGGGGGTACGGGCGTGGCCGAGCTCCTCCTGCGGTTCGACGCCGAACATCCGCACGACCCGGTCGGCGGAGCCGTTCAGGAAGGCGATCAGCGGCCGGCAGGCGGTGGAGAAGGCGCGCTGCGGGCCGACCACGGCGTGGGCGACCTGCATCGGGCGGGAGATCGCCCAGTTCTTCGGGACGAGTTCGCCGATCACCATCTGCAGCACGGTGGCCAGCACCAGGCCGACGATCAGCGCGGTGCCGCGGGCCGCCGAGTCGGGCAGGCCGATGCCGGTGAACACCGGGGCGAGCAGGGTGGACAGCGCCGGTTCGGCGAGCATGCCGACCACCAGCGAGGTGATGGTGATGCCGAGCTGGGCGCCGGACAGCTCGAAGGAGAGCCGCTGCAGGGCCTTGGACAGGCGCTTCGCCTGCCGGTCACCGGCGGCGGCGGCGCGTTCCACGGTGCCGCGGTCGGCGGTCACGAAGGCGAACTCGGCGGCCACGAACAGGCCGTTGGCGAGGATGAGCACGAATGCCGCGAGCAGCAGGAGCCAGGCGGTGGTCATCGGGCCGCCCGCCTTCCCTGGCTCGGAAGTTGCGTGGCGGCGCGGGTACTACCGGACGGATCGTCCATCGAGGGGAGGTGTCACTCCTCAGGTCGCGGGCGGCCGCGGCGGGACAGGACACGAAGTGGCTTTGCCGCGGTTTTACCAGCGTAGACCATACCCGAACGCGTACCGGATCTTGTTCGACCCGTCCGTCCGGGGGCGTGTCAGCGGTGCGCGGGCCCGCCGCGGTGCTCGACCAGGTCGCGCAGGGTGCGGGCGGCGGCGATCGCCTGGTCGCGGCCGCCGGCGGGCTGGATGCCGACGGCGGCCAGCGCGGTGCCGTCGGCGAGGTCGAGCATCACCCAGGGGTCGCCGGCCCGGAAGTTGACCCGGACCACCTCGGCCCAGGCCAGCCGGCGGCTGCGGACGAAGTTGACCACGGTCAGGCCGTCGGCGTCGGCGGTCACCTTGGGCCGGGCCAGCATCAGGCCGACGGCGGCGAACAGCAGGCCGGAGCCGACCATCATCACCCGGTCGTTGAACTGCCAGTTGTCCGGCAGGGCGACGGCGAGCACGGCGAACAGCACCACCAGCACCGCGCACAGGATCAGCAGCACGACCCGGTTGCGCCGGGGCGCCCAGGTGACGGGGAGGTCGACGGCAGCGGTGGACACGGGTGACTCCAGGGAGAGACGGGGGCCACCAGGATAAGCGGCCCCCGTCCGACGGTCGGTCAGAGGCGGCAGGCGTGGATGTTGGTCACCAGGATGGCCCGCGCGCCGATCGCCCACAGGTCGTCCATGATCCGCTGGGCCTCCTTGCGGAGCACCATCGAGCGGACCGCCACCCAGCCCTCGGTGTGCAGCGGGGAGACGGTCGGCGACTCCAGGCCCGGGGTGAGGGCAACGGCCTCGCCGACCTTCTCGGCCCGGATGTCGTAGTCCATCAGCACGTAGCGGCGGGCCACCAGCACGCCCTGCAGGCGGCGCAGGAACTGGTCGACCGCCGCGTCCTCGCCGGCGCCCTTGGGGCGGATCACCACGGCGTCGGAGACCAGGATCGGCTCGCCGAACACCTCCAGGCCGGCGTTGCGCAGGCTGGTGCCGGTCTCCACCACGTCGGCGATCACGTCGGCGACGCCGAGGTGCACGGCGGTCTCCACGGCGCCGTCCAGCTTGGTGACGGTGGCCTTCACGCCGTGCTCGGCGAGGTGCTGCTCGACCAGCCCGGTGTACGAGGTGGCGATCCGCAGGCCGTCGAGGTCGCGGACGTCGGAGAGCTCCTTGCCGAGCGGCTTGGCGAACCGGAAGGTCGAGCCGGCGAAGCCGAGCGCGAGCACCTCCTCGGCCTCCGAGGCGGAGTCCAGCAGCAGGTCGCGGCCGGTGATGCCGACGTCGAGGCGGCCGGAGCCGACGTAGACGGCGATGTCGCGCGGGCGCAGGAAGAAGAACTCGACCTGGTTGTCGGGGTCGACCAGGACGAGTTCCTTGGCCTCCTTGCGCTGCCGGTAACCGGCCTCATGGAGCATCTCCGCCGCGGGACCCGAGAGCGAACCCTTGTTGGGGACGGCGATGCGGAGCATGAGTGGCGAACCCTTCGCGTTGACTGTCAATGGGGTGGGACTAGAGGTACTTGTACACGTCTTCGAGCGTCAGCCCGCGGGCGATCATCATCACCTGGACGTGGTAGAGGAGCTGCGAGATCTCCTCCGCGGCCTCCGCCGACGACTGGTACTCGGCGGCCATCCAGACCTCGGCGGCCTCCTCGACGACCTTCTTGCCGATCGCGTGGACGCCCTGCTGAACCAGCTGGGCGGTGCGGGAGGTCTCGGGGTCGCCGGCGGCGGCCTTCTGCTGGAGCTCGGCGAAGAGCTCCTCGAATGTCTTGGAAGCCATGATGGTGCTCACCTTACGGGGTGCGGGCTGACGGACGGTAAACGGTTCCGCACCGTGGACAGTCCGGTGGACGTCCACGGTGCAACCCGTCGTTCACCGCCAGGGCTCGGACACCCCGCGCAGCGCTGCGGCGGTGGCGACCGCCGCGGTGACCGCCTCGTGGCCCTTGTCCTCGGCGGAGTCCGGCAGGCCGGCCCGGTCCAGCGCCTGCTGCTCGGTGTCGCAGGTGAGGACGCCGAAGCCGACCGGGACGCCGGTGTCCACCGACACCTGGGTCAGGCCGAGGGTGGCGCCCTGGCAGACGTAGTCGAAGTGCGGGGTGCCGCCGCGGATCACCACGCCCAGCGCCACCACCGCGTCGTACCCGCGGTCGGCCAGCTGCTTTGCGGCGACCGGCAGTTCGAAGGTGCCGGGGACGCGGACCACGGTCGGCTCCTCGATCCCGAGCTCCTTCAGGGCGCGGTGCGCGCCGTCCAGCAGTCCGTTCATCACCTGCTCGTGCCACTGCGCGGCGATCACCGCGACCCGCAGGTCGGCGCAGTTCTTCGGGGACAGGACGGGGGCTCCGTGGCCGGCCATTTCTGCTTCCTCTTTCCGATGGTGCGTCAGCGTGCTTGGTACAGGGGCTGCTTGCTGTCGCGACTACTTGCTGTCGTCCTCGAGCCACGGCAGGTCGTGGCCCATCCGGTCGCGCTTGGTGCGCAGGTAGCGCAGGTTGTGCTCGCCCGCGGCGGTGGGCAGCGGGCGGCGGGCGGCGACCTTCAGGCCGTGCTCGGTGAGCGCGGTCTGCTTCGCCGGGTTGTTGCTGAGCAGGGTGAGCGAGCGGACGCCCAGGTCGGTGAGCATCTGCGCGCCGATCGAGTAGTCGCGGGCGTCGGCGGGCAGGCCCTGGTCGAGGTTGGCGTCGACGGTGTCCAGGCCCTGTTCCTGCAGCTGGTAGGCGCGGAGCTTGTGGGCCAGGCCGATGCCGCGGCCCTCGTGGCCGCGCAGGTACAGCACCACGCCGCGGCCGGCCTCGGCGACAGCGGCCAGCGAGGCCTGCAGCTGGGGGCCGCAGTCGCAGCGCAGCGAGCCGAACACGTCGCCGGTGAGGCACTCGGAGTGCAGCCGGACCAGCACGTCCTCGCCGTCGGGGAGCCTGCCGTCGGCGTCCAGGCCGCCGGCCACCAGGGCCAGGTGCTCGACCCCGTCGATCGTGCCGCGGTAGCCGACGGCGGTGAACGCGCCGTGCTCGGTGGGCAGTTGGGTGACGGCGGCGCGGTCCACGTGCAGTTCGGTGCGGCGGCGGTAGGCGATCAGGTCCTCGATGGAGATGATCGCCAGGCCGTGTTCGCGGGCGAAGGCGTGCAGTTCGGGCAGCCGGGCCATGCTGCCGTCGTCGTTGACCACCTCGGCGATGCCGCCGGCCGGCGGGAGCCCGGCCAGCCGGGCCAGGTCGACGGCGGCCTCGGTGTGCCCGGGGCGGACCAGCACGCCGCCGTCCACCGCGCGAAGCGGGAAGACGTGCCCGGGGCGGGTCAGGTCGGCGGGCTCGGTGCCGGCCGAGGCGAGCAGCTTGACGGTGCGGGCCCGGTCGGCGGCGGAGATGCCGGTGGAGACGCCGTCGCGGGCGTCCACCGAGACGGCGTAGGCGGTGCCCTTGCGGTCCTCGTTGACCCGGGTCATCGGCGGCAGCCGGAGCCGGTCGAGTTCCTCGCCGGTCATCGGCACGCAGATCACGCCGGAGGAGTAGCGGACGGTGAACGCCAGCAGCTCGGGGGTGGCCGCGGAGGCGGCGAAGACGATGTCGCCCTCGTTCTCGCGGTTCTCGTCGTCGACCACGATCACGGCGCGGCCGAGCGCGATGTCCGCGACGGCGCGCTCGACCGGGTCGAGGGCGAGCGGTTCGGCGGCGGCAGTGGTGGCGCTCATGCTGCGACTCCCTTGGCGAGCGGGCCGGTTCGGACGGTGCGGGCCTTGGTCCACCAGCTGACCAGGCCGGCCAGCACCAGGACGAAGTAGATGGTGAAGGTGAGCGCGGAGAAGGTGTAGCCGTGGTTGTAGGCGTAGGGCACGCCGACCAGGTCGACGGCCAGCCAGGCGAACCAGAACTCGACCCAGCCGCGGGCCTGGGCGTACATCGCGGCGAGCGTGCCGACGAAGATGTAGGCGTCGAACAGCGGCGCCCAGGACAGCTTCGGGAAGGCGTGGAACAGCGCGGCCACGGCGGCGGTGCCGGCCGCGGTGGCGGCCACCAGCAGGGCCCGCTCCCGCCAGGTGGCGAAGCGCACCTCGATGTCGCCGGCGTCGCGGCGGCCGCGGTTCCACTGCGTCCAGCCCCAGACCGCGGCGACCACCACGATCACCTGCTTGCCGATCAGGCCGGGCACCTGCCCGCCGAGGAACGCGGTGATCAGGACGGCGCCCGCCAGCAGTTGCGCGGGCCAGGTCAGCACCGAGCGGCGCCAGCCGAGGGCGAGCGCGCCGAGGCCTATCAGGTTGCCGGTCATGTCGGCGACCTTGACGGTCTCGCCGAACGCCTGGAACGTCAGTTCTCCGAACGAGCTCACTTGCTTCCCCCCAGGGTGTCGGGCAGTGCACGGGTGTCGAGCAGCCGCTCCACGTACTTGGCGAGCACGTCCACCTCGAGGTTGACCGGGTCGCCGACCTGCTTGGCGCCCAGCGTGGTCAGTTCGAGGGTGGCGGGGATCAGCGAGACGGTGAACGAGTCCCGGGCCGCCTCCACGACGGTCAGGCTCACTCCGTCCACGGTGATCGACCCCTTCTCCACCAGGTAGCGCGAGATCGGCTGCGGCAGGGTGAAACGCAAGACCTCCCAGCGAGGATTCCCGTCCGCGTCCAGGTCGCCGGGGCTGCGCGAGACCAGCTCGCCGGTGGCGTCGACGTGGCCCTGCACCAGGTGCCCGCCGAGCCGGGCGCCGAGCGCCATCGCCCTCTCCAGGTTGACCCGGGAGCCGGGGCGGAGCGCGCCGAGGCTGGAGCGCTGCAGCGTCTCGCGCATCACGTCGGCGCTGAACTCGCCGGGCTGCGCCGCCAGTTGCTCGTTCTTCTCGAGGACGGTCAGGCACACGCCGTTGACCGCGATGGAGTCGCCGTGGTGGGCGTCGGCCGTGACGACCGGGCCGCGCAGGCGGATACGCGAGGATTCGCCGATCTCCTCGATGGAGACGACCTCGCCGAGCTCTTCGATGATGCCGGTGAACACCCGGGTTCTCCTCGCGCTTGGGGCGCGGACTCCGGGGCGGCATGAGGGAGTTGACTGCGGACGTGGCTGCCGCTGCGGCACGACCGGCGCACCCGCGGGCCTGGGCTTCCTCGCCGAGGCACGGGTTCGCTGCCGTACTGCCGCACCCCGGCCCGAGCTGGGCCGCGGTACTGAACACGCCTGTCCGCCGCGCACGCCTCCCATCCGGACTTTAACCGTCGGTCCAGGAATTTCACCTGGTCAACCGGCCGCTGGCTGCGGACGGGTCGCGGACTGTAACCGCCGGTTCGGATTTTCACCGACCCCGGAGTGCGCTGAACGTCACTGCTACTGCACCAGCATTCTTGCACGCGGGTGTGCGCCGATGGCAAGGACGCGTCCTGTGGCCTGCTTCACGTCGCCGTCGCAGGGTGGGAGGGAATAGTTCTCCGCACGGAGGACTCCCGGTCGAGGAGTTGAGCACACGATGGCGATGTTCATGGACGTCCACCACGGCATGGCCGGCATCACCGCCGAGCAGTTGAAGGCGGCCCACCAGGCCGACCTGGCGGCGCAGGGCGACGAAGGCGTCGACTTCCAACAGGCCTGGGCGGACCCGGACTCGGGCACCGTCTACTGCCTGTCCTCCGCCCCCTCCCGCGAGGCGGTGCAGCGGGTCCACGAGCGCACCGGGCACCCCGCCGACGAGGTGCACCCGGTTCCGCTGCACGTCTGAAATCCGCTGGCCGCGGCCGCGCGGGCGGCACTAGGGTCGTCGTACGTGATCTTCGACGCCCTTGCCGCGGACGCGATCCGCGAACCGGCCCGGTTGCGGGCCCACTACGAGCAGCCGAGCGAGCTGGTGCAGCGCAAGCAGGTGGACCGCCTGCACCCTGCGGCGCGCCGACTCATCGGCTGCTCCTCGCTGGTGTTCGTCGCCACCGCCGATGCGGAGGGCAACTGCGACGCCACTCCCCGCGGCGGTCCGCCCGGCTTCGTCGCGGTGCTGGACGACCGCACGCTGGCGATCCCGGACGCCACCGGGAACCGGCGGCTCGACAGCCTGCACAACATCGCCGCCACCGGGAAGGCCGGGCTGATCTTCGTCGTGCCCGGCCGGGCCGCCACGCTGCGGGTCAACGGCCGTGCCTGCGTCAGCGCCGATCCGGAGCTGCTTGAGCAGCTGACGGCGGTCGGCAAGCCACCGCGGACGGCGATCGTGGTGGCGGCCGACGAGGTCTACCAGCACTGCCCGAAGGCCTTCCTGCGCTCCGCGGCCTGGCGGCCCGAGGAGTGGCTGCCCGCCGACGCGGCGCCGAGTTCGGCCGAGATCACTCTCTCCCACCTGGGCGATCCCGCGCTGACGCTGGACCGGATCCGGGCCGACGAGGCGGAGTCGCTGCGGCTGCGCTACGAGTGATCCGGGCCGGCGGCGGGGTTTCCGGGCGGCTGGTGCATCCTGGAGGGCACGAGGTCTCCGCATAGGCGGAACTTTGGGGGGCCATAGCTTCGACTTATGACGACATAAGCCGGAGCCCCGTACCGGGCCAGCCCGCCGGCCGGAAGGCTGGGTGGTACGCGCCCCCAGCCGAACAGGAGACCTGCCCATGCCCCGCCCCGTCCGGGTGGCCATCGTCGGTGCCGGCCCCGCCGGGATCTACGCCGCCGACGCGCTGCTGAAGTCCGAACTGGCCGCCGCCCCCGGCGTCTCCATCGACCTGATCGAGCGCCTGCCCGCCCCGTTCGGCCTGATCCGCTACGGCGTCGCCCCCGACCACCCCCGGATCAAGGGCATCGTCACCGCCCTCCACCAGGTCCTCGACAAGCCCCAGGTCCGCCTGCTCGGCAACGTCGACTACCCCGGCGACCTCTCGCTCGACGAACTCCACCGCTTCTACGACGCGCTGGTCTTCGCCACCGGCGCCGAGGCCGACCGCGACCTCGCCGTTCCCGGCATCGAACTCGAGGGCTCCTACGGCGCCGCCGACTTCGTCTCCTGGTACGACGGCCACCCCGAGGTCCCGCGCGAGTGGCCGCTGGAGGCCGAGCAGGTCGCCGTCCTCGGCGTGGGGAATGTCGCCCTGGACGTGGCCCGCATCCTGGCCAAGACCGCGGACGAGCTCCTCAGCACCGAGATCCCGCCGAACGTCCACGCGGGCCTGGCCGCGAACCGGGCCGTCGAGGTGCACGTGTTCGGGCGGCGCGGCCCCGCACAGGCCAAGTTCTCGCCGATGGAGCTCCGCGAGCTCGACCACTCCCCGACCATCGAGGTCGTCGTCGACCCCGAGGACATCGACTACGACGACGGCTCGATCGCCACCCGGCGTGCCAACAAGCAGGCCGACATGGTCGCCGCCACTCTGGAGAACTGGGCGATCCGCGACGTCGGCGACCGCCCGCACCGCATCCACCTGCACTTCTTCGAGAACCCGGTCGAGGTGCTCGGCGCCGACGGCCGGGTGGTCGCGCTGCGCACCGAGCGCACCCGGCTCGACGGCACCGGCAACACCGTCGGAACCGGGGAGTTCCGCGAGTGGCCCGTCCAGGCGGTCTACCGAGCGGTCGGCTACCGCTCCGACGAGCTGCCCAAGCTGCCCTTCGACGCCCTCTCCTCGACCGTCCCGCACGTGGCTGGCCGGGTGCAGGAGAACGGCGCCCACCTGCCCTCGACCTACGTCACCGGGTGGATCAAGCGCGGCCCGGTCGGCCTGATCGGCCACACCAAGGGCGACGCCAACGAGACCGTCGCCTGCCTGGTCGACGACCACGCGGCCGGCCGCCTGCGCCCCGCCGCCGAACCCGCCGAGGATGCCGTCCTGGACTTCCTCCGCTCCCGCGGCGTCGACTTCACCACGTGGGAGGGTTGGCACGCCCTGGACGCGCACGAGAAGTCCCTCGGCGAGGCGCAGGGCCGCGAACGCGTCAAGGTCGTCGACCGGGTGGCCATGCTGGACGCCTCCCGCAGCGAGCGGGCGTCGGAGCGCACCGGGCAGTAGCCGTCTCTCCACCGCACCCGGGTCGCCCCCGCTCCGGCCGGTCAGCCCTGCCGCTGACGGTCGTAGTGGCGGGCGACCCGGGCGCGGTTGCCGCAGGAGGGCTTGCACCACTCCTGGCGGCCGTGGCTCTTGACGAAGTAGCGGACGCAGCGCGGGGCCGTGCAGGCGCGCAGCTGTTCGCGGTCGGGCCCGGCCAGGAACTCGATCACCGATCGGGCCAGGGCCGCCGTCAGCCGGGCCCGCGGGTCGGCGGCGGTCGAGGCGAGTTCGGCCACCGGCGCCTGTTCGGCGGCCCAGCGAAGCCGGGGGGCGACCGCGTCCGCCGCCGCGTGGGTGTTGAGCACCGCGAGCGCCTCGTCCAGCGGCATCAGCCGGTTCGCGTCGGCCGGGCTGGGCGGCGCGGGGCTGACCGCGCGGGCGAAGAGCGCGCGGGCGGCCCGGCGCACCGCGACGACCTCGGCGAACAGGGCGTCGTCGACCGTGGGTTCACCGGTCGGCGGCAGGTGGCCGTGCTCCGCGAGCCAGGCCGCCGCCTGTTCGGCGGTGGCGAGTTCGTCCAGTACCCCGCCGTTGCCGTCGTGGCGGACGGTGCTCACCAACTCCAGTGCGGCCCATCGCCGTTCGTCGCCTCCGCGGGCCATCGCGCCCGTCCCCTCTCTTGATCTGCTCCGGGCCCCTACCCTAGTGTCGGCCGTGCTAACGGCAAAGCCGAGGTTAACCATTAGGAAATCGAGGGGGACCACCATGACCGTGCTGCTGGCCCAGATCAGCGACCTGCACCTGGACGGCACCGAGCGGGCCACCGAGCGGGCCGAACGCGTCCTGCGGTACCTGCGCGACCTTCCCCGCCCGGTGGACGCGCTGCTGGTCACGGGCGACATCGCGGACCACGCGGCGGAGAGCGAGTACCAGGAGGCGGCCCGGCTGCTGGACCTGCCGTTCCCGGTGCTGACCTGCCCGGGCAACCACGACGCCCGCCCGGCCTACCGGAAGGCACTGCTCGGGCAGGCCCCGAGCACCGAGCCGGTCAACTCGGTCGGGACGGTCGGCGGGGCGGCGGTGCTGATGTGCGACGCCAGCGTCCCCGGCGAGCACCACGGGCTGCTGGAGCCGCAGACGCTGGACTGGATCGAGCGCACCCTCGCCGAACTGCCGCCCGGCACACCCGCGTTGCTCGCATTCCACCAGCCGCCGGCGGCCCTGCACCACCCGCTCCCGGACTCGTACACGCTGCACGAGCCGGACCGCCTCGCCGCGCTGCTCGACGCACACCCCGAGGTGGTCGCGCTGCTCACCGGGCACGCGCACACCGCCGCCGCGACCACCTTCGCGGGCCGCCCGCTGATCGTCGGACCGGCCGTCACCTGGACGCTGCGCCTGCCGTGGGAGGGCGACGAGTCGGCCGACCGGGAGCAGCCGCCCGCGCTGGCCTTCCACATCCTGGACGAGGAGCACCGGCTCACCACGCACTACCGCGTGGTGCTCTGACGCCCCGTGGCACCCGCGCACGCCGTCGCCGGCTTCCTGCTCGCGGTCCTTCCCCTGATCGCCACGCCCGGCGCCAGCCTGGCGCTGCTGGTCCGTCAGGTCGCCGCACACGGCCGCGGCCGGGCGGTGCCGGTGGTGCTCGGCACCGTCGGCGGCCTGGGCGTGCACGCCGGCCTGGCGATCGCCGGGCTGGCCACCGTCCTCGCGCACTCCGAGCGGGCGTTCACCGCCGTCCGGTGGGCGGGCGGCGTCTACCTGATCGGCCTCGCCGCGCACACCTGGTGGTCCGCCGCCCGGGTCCGCCGGACGGTTCCGGGCGGCGGACCGGCGTTCGTGCCGGCGCTGCTGGCCAACGTGCTCAACCCGAAGGCGGCGTCGATCTACCTGACCCTGGTCCCGCAGTTCCTGGACCCCGGGCGGCCGTTGCCCGGTCAGATCCTGCTGCTGGCCGCCGCCCACGCGGCGCTCCTGGCCGGCTGGCTGCTGCTCTGGACGCTGCTGCTCGGCCGGACCGCGACCGCACCGGACCGGCCGCGCCTGCGCCGGTGGGCGCCCCGCGCCACCGCCGTGGTGCTGCTGGTCCTCGGCGTCCGGGCGCTGGTGTGAGCGGCGGGTGACGGCCCCTCAGCCCGGTGTCGGCGCCGGCTCCAGCTCGGCCCGGCCCGCGGCGTCGGAGAGTTTGACCAGCAGGGCGGTCAGCAGCCAGTTCGCGGTCAGCGAGGAGCCGCCGGCGGCGAGGAACGGCAGGGCCTTGCCGGTGAGCGGGATCAGGCCGGTCACGCCGCCGATCACCACGAAGACCTGCAGGGCGAGCGCGGCGGCCAGGCCGGTGGCGAGCAGCTTGCCGAACGGGTCGGTGAGGCCGATCGCGGTGCGCAGCGCGCGTTGCACCAGCAGGCCGTAGAGCAGCAGGACGGCCATCGAGCCGGCCAGGCCGAGTTCCTCGCCGACGGTGGTGAAGATGAAGTCGCTGCGCCCGGCGAAGCCGATCAGGAAGGGGCGGCCCTGGCCGAGGCCGGTGCCGAGCACGCCGCCGGAGCCGAGGCCGAACAGGGCCTGGGCGGGCTGGGAGGAGACCAGGGCCGGGTCGTGGACGGGTTCGTAGATGTCCAGCGGGTGCAGCCAGGCCTCGACCCGGCCGTGCACGTGCGGTTCCAGGTCGCCGACCACGGCGGCTCCGCCGACCGCCATCAGCAGGCCGATCACCACCCAGCCGGTGCGTTCGGTGGCGGTGTAGAGCATCACCACGAAGACCCCGAAGAAGATCAGCGAGGTGCCCAGGTCGCGTTCGAAGACCAGCACCAGCAGGCTGATCACCCAGATCGCCAGCACCGGCCCGAGGTTGCGTCCGCGCGGCAGGTGCAGGCCCCAGAGGCGGCGGCCGGTCAGCGCGAGCGCGTCCCGGTTGGCGGTCAGGTAGCCCGCGAAGAACACCGCGATGGCGACCTTCACGAACTCGTCCGGTTCGAACGACAGCCCGCCGACCCGGATCCACCGCTTGGCGCCGAAGCTGTCGCCGGGGAAGAACGCGGGCGCGGCGAGCAGCACCAGCGCCCCCGCCATGATCAGGTAGACGTACTTCTGGAACAGCCGGTGGTGCCGGACGAGAGCCAGCAGTGCGGCCGCCAGCAGGCAGGCGATCACCGTCCACTGCACCTGGCCGGGCGCGGCCGGGAGTTTCTGCCAGTCGCCCTTGGTGGCGTGCCAGAGCCGGTACGAGTCGTCGAGGCGGTCCAGCAGGACCAGTCCGAAGCCGGTGAGGAAAACCGCGAGCGGCAGGATCAGCGGGTCGGCGTACGGGGCGAAGCGGCGCACCGCCAGGTGCAGGGCGAGGGCGAGCGCGGTCAGGCCGACGCCGTAGCGCAGCAGGCCGGGCGGGAGGGCGCCGTGCAGGGCGAGTCCGGCGCTGATCCAGCCGGCCCCGCAGACCGCCACGGCCAGGACCAGCAGGACCAGTTCTCGTCTGCGACGGCGCGCTGCGCGGAGGCGGCCGACGCTGCGCGGGACGGCTGCCACCCGGGCACCCCCACTCGGTTGTTGCTTCTGGTGCGACGACGCCCCCGGGCGCCCCGGGGTTCCACCGGCGGGCCGTTCCGACCCGAACTGCCGGTCGGGGCGACGGAGCTCACGCGCCGCGCCGGGGAATGCGCCTTCGGGCGGCCGGGTTGTACCGGGCGTATCGTGCATACCCAGGGGGGTATCTACCGAGAGAGGTTCGCAGCCATGGAGAACCGCTTGACCGCCACGCTGACCGGCGTCCCCTTCCCGGAGGCCGCCGACCGGGTCCGCGCGGCCCTCGCCGGGCAGGGCTTCGGCGTGCTCACCGAGATCGACATGACGGCCACCCTGCGCGCCAAGCTCGGCGTCGAAATGGAGGACTACCTCGTCCTCGGCGCCTGCAGTCCGCCGCTCGCCCACCGCGCCCTGGAGGCCGACCGGCGGATCGGCCTGCTGCTGCCGTGCAACGTGGTCCTGCGGGCCACCGCCGACGGCGTCCTGGTGGAGGCGATGGACCCCGAGCTGATGGTCCGGTTCACCGGCCGCCCCGAACTCGCCCCCGTCGCCGAGGAGGCCGCCGCCCGGCTCCGCGCCGCCCTGACCTCCCTGCCGTAACCCGCCCCCGCACCACCGACGTCCCGCAACGAGAGGAACATCCCATGTGTCGTCGCGTCACCTGCAAGTCCTGCGGCCGGCCGACCTTCGCCGGCTGCGGCATGCACGTCGAACAGGTCCTGGCCGGCGTTCCGAAGTCTCAGCGCTGCGCGTGCGACGCCGCCGCCTCGGGCTCCTGGTTCTCCCGGCTGTTCGGCAGGCGCTGATCCTCCAGCACCCGCTGGGCCATCGCGGGGTCCAGGCCGACCCGGACCAGGGCGTCGGCCAGCCGGTGCAGCTCGGCGGCGTCGACCAGGGTCGCCAACTCCGACGGTTCGAGCGGGAGTTGCAGCCGCTCCGCGCCGATGACGGCGCGCGGGTCGAGGGCGGGCCGGAGGAACGGCCAGACGGCCTGGGCCTCGCGGCAGAACGCGGCCGCGCCGGCCGGCCCGATGCCGGGGAAGCGCTGCAGCAGGGCCCTGGTCCGCTCGGGGCGGTACTGGGCGGCGGCCGCGAGCTTGCGCAGGTCGCCGCCGTACTCGTCCTCGGCGAGCCGGGCGCAGTCGCCGAGCCGGGTGGCCGTGCCGTCGGCGAAGTGCTGGTAGCGGCCGGCCAGCAGGGCGTCCTTGCGCTGCTGCCAGGTCAGGTCGAGGGTGCCCGCGGGGGTGCCGGCGCCGGCGGCGATCAGCGCGGCGGTGCCGGACACGGCGATCTCCGCGTGGATTCTGGCCGACACCAGGTTGCTCAGCACCAGGAGCTGCCAGAGCGGTTCGGGCCGGTCCGCGAGCACGATGCCCGCCTGTTCGGCGTACGTGGTCCTCGCGTCCGCCAACAGCACTGCCACCCGCCGCCGCGCGTCCATCCCGGCCTCCCGCTGTCGCTTCGCCGGCGAACCGCCGACCCGCCAGGCCCCGACGGTACGCGGACCGGGGCCCGCCCGGCCCGCAGGCTCGCCGCAGCGCCGCCCGCCCGGCGGGACGGGTCAGCCGAGCAGCGCAGCGACCTCCGCCAGTGAGTGCACCCGCGGGACGGCGGCCGGCTCGCCGCTCGGTTCGCGGTCCAGCCAGATCCCCAGCAGCCCGGCCGCGGTGGCGGCCTGCGCGTCCACGTCCAGCCGGTCGCCGACGTACGCGGTGCGCTCGGGCGCGACGCCGAGGGTGCGGCAGGCCAGGCGGAAGATCGCCGGGTCGGGCTTGGCGCAGCCCGCCTCGGCGGAGGCCGTGGTGTGCGGGGCGAGTGCGCCCAGGCCGACGGCGTGCAGCTTGCGGCGCTGGACGTCCCCCTCGCCGTTGGTGATCACTCCGAGCCGGCGGTGCTCGCCCAACTCCCGTACCGCGCGCGGCACCTCGGGGAAGGCCCGCCAGGACCGCTCGTAGCGGCGCAGGTACCCGGCGAACCAGGCGTCCGCCCGCTCCACCGGCCACTCCCCCAGCCCCAGGTACGCGGCCAGGCCGGCCGTCCTGGTCCGGCGCTGCTCCTGCACCGTCAACTCGCCCGCCAGGTACCGGTCGTACTCCGAGCGCTCCAGCTCGCGCCAGCGCCGCAGCACCGCGTCCCGGTCCAGCGCCCGCCCGGGGAGCTCCGCGGCCACCCCGGCGAGCACCGCCGCCTCGGCCGCGCCGTCGTGGTCCAGCAGCGTCCCGTCGAGGTCGAACAGCACCGCCTCGATCACCATCCAGCCCCTCCTCCGCCACCCGGGCCAGGACCGTCCACCCTACCTGCCCCTGACATCCCGTCACCACCCGGCCACCTGCCGCTCACCGGGCCGTGTCCTGTTCCACCTCCAGCAGTGCCTCGACCAGCCGGGGCGGCCCGGCGAAATGGGCGGGATGGGCCTCGACCAGGGCGTCGACGGGCCGCCAGCCGTCCTTGTCCGCGCGGACCGTCAGCGACCAGACCGCGTCCCCGGTGTCGGCGCGGTGCAGGGCGAGCACCCCCTCGGCGGTGCGGGTCAGCCAGCGGGGGCCGTGCAGGCCGGTGCGCCAGCGGTGCCAGTGGTGATCGGACCAGCAGAGGTCGGGGACGGGGTGCGGGCGGGGCAGCCGGATCGGCGTGAGGTGCACGGGCGCGGGCCGCAGCGGCTCGGCGAAGGCCCAGCCGGGCAGGGGTTCGGTGGCGGCCAGCCAGGCAGCGGGGATCCCGGCGGTGCCGGTGCGGGCGGCGACCACGCCGCCGGCGATCGCGGCCACGGTATCCACGTCCCCGCCCGCCGTGATCGCGTCCCAGACCGCCGCCGGATAGTCGTCCAGGTTCCGGGCGGCGCACCACAGCGCGTACGGGACGGTGTCGGCGGCGCTGGTCCGGCTGCCGTTGCCGAGCACGGCGGCGGCCTCGCGCGGACCGGCGGCGCCGAGCAGGCCGGCGGCCTCGCCGAGACCGGCGCGGACGGCGCCCGGCGGGGTGAGGGCGGCGACGGCCGCCAGCAGCCGGGCGGGCGTGGTCGGTTCGGTCCGGGCCCGGACGGCGAGGGCGGCGGCGACGGCCACCGCGATCGCGCCGTCCACGGCCTGCGGATGGGTGTGGGTGGGCGCCGCGGTGTCGGCGGCGGGCCGGACGGCGGCGGCCGGGTCGTGCGCGTACACCGCGCCGAGCGGGGCCACCCGCATCGCCGCACCGTTGCCGAACGAGCCCTGGCCGTCGAAGAGTTCGGCGGCCAGCCGGCGGGCGTCGCCGCCCTCCCTGATCAGCCGCAGCAGCCGGTTGGCGGCGGGGCCGTAACCGCGGTCGAAGTCGTGGCGGCGGGCGAAGGCGTGGGTGAGGTCGAAGCCGTCGACGGTCCCGCGTTCGGCGAGGGCCGCGTACACCGAGCAGGCCATCTCGGTGTCGTCGGTCCACGGCCAGGGGCCGGGCGGGACGGTGCGGGCGTCGAGGTGCGCGCGGGCGGTGTCGGGGACGAAGAACTGGGCGCC
Organism: Streptomyces sp. TLI_171; assembly: GCF_003610255.1. Lineage (GTDB taxonomy): Bacteria > Actinomycetota > Actinomycetes > Streptomycetales > Streptomycetaceae > Kitasatospora. Next base: position 1,252,960 of record NZ_RAPS01000001.1, read on the forward strand.
GAGGGCGTCGCCGACGGACAGGCCACGGAGGGCGTCGAGTGCGGGGCCGGCGTGAACGGAAGGAATCGTCATACCTGCCCCACCGAACCGTGCCGCCTGCCACCCCGTCAAGTGGCGGGTCCCCCGCCACCGGTCCGACCTGCGATGATCGGTCCTTACCGGCTCCCGGCACGAACGGTGGTGGTCTCCATGGTGGGCGCGGTGCTGATCGTCGTCCTGCTGCTCGTCATCGGCGGCGGCGTGTGCGTGGTGTGGGCGGAGCGCGGCGGACCCGGCTGGGTCCGGGTCGCGGCCCGGATCACCCTCGCGGCGGGCGAGCAGATCGGCCGGGCCGAGCGCAGGCGGCGGCGACGGGCGCGCTACCGGATCACCGCCGGCGGTTCGGGCGACTCCGGCGGCTCGGGCGGCTCGGGCGACTGATCGGCTGTCCGGCCGGGCCGGACCGGCCGGACGGGATGCCGGGCCCGACGGGGCGTCAGTCCGCGAGACCGAGCGGGTCGGGGGCGTCCGCCAGCAGTTCGGGGCCGTTCTCGGCGACCCGGTTGACGGCGGTGGGCACCGCCCGGACCCGGATGTTGCCGTCGGCGGGCCGGTGCAGCAGGTGGTGCAGGTCGGCCCGGTCGGTGTGCGCCGGGTCGAGCCAGCTCGCCAGGTCGGCGCGGGTGATCGTGAGCGGCATCCGGTCGTGGACGCGGCCCGCCCGGTCGGTGGCGTCGGTGGTGAGGATGGTCGCGGTCGCCAGCCAGGCCGCCGGGTCGTCCTCCGGGAGGCTCGCGTCGCGCCAGAACTCGTACAGCCCGGCCATCAGCATCAGCTCGCCGGTGGACAGGAAGTACGGCTGCTTGTACGCCTTGCGGCCGTCGCCGGCCGGGACCGGCCGCCACTCGTAGTATCCGTCGGCGGGGATCACGCACCGGCGGGCGGCGAACGCCTTGCGGAACGCGGGCTTCTGATCGACGGTCTCCGAGCGGGCGTTGATCAACCGCGCCGCGCCCGACCGGTCCTTCGCCCAGGACGGCACCAACCCCCAGCGCAGCGGCCGCAGTTGGCGCACCACCTCGCCGGTCTCGGCGTCCACCCGCTCCAGCACCGCCGGGACGGGGTCGGTCGGCGCGACGTTCCAGCTCGGCGCCAGCGCCTCGGTGGGGTTCCAGCGCGCGACGTCGAGCAGGACGACCAGGTCACCGGGTTCGGTGGTGGAGACGAAGCGACCGCACATGCGCCCCACCCTGCCACCGAACACCGTCGACCGCACGCGTCGACATGCGTCACGCGTAGAAGTTGCGCTCCCAGCGGTGCCCGGCCAGCACCTTCAACTGCTCCTCGCTCAGCGGCACCCCGTCGCCGACGGCGGCGTTGCGCTCCACGTTGCGCACCGAGCGCATGCCCGGAATGACCGTGGACACCGCCGGGGCGCTGAGCACGAACCGCAGCGCGGTCTCGGCGAGTCGTCCGGTGTCGATGCCCAGGTCGGCGGTCAGCGCCGCCACCCGCCGCTCGACCTGCGCGGGCCGGTCCGCCCGGAAGTAGCGGCGCCGGAAGTCGCCCTCCGGGAAGACCGTGTCGGCGGTGATCGCACCGGTCAGCCCGCCCTCGTCGAGCGCCACCCGGACGATCACGCCGACGCCGTGCTCCTGGCAGGCCGGGAACAGCTCGTCCAGCGGCGACTGGTCGAACACGTTGAAGATCACCTGCACTGCGTCCACCACGCCGCTGCGCACCAACTCGACGGCGCTGTGCGGCTCGTGGTCGTTGATCGAGACGCCGAACAGGCCGATCAGACCCTCCTGCTTCAGCTCCTGCACGGTCTCCAGCCAGTCGCCCCGGCCGAGCCACTCGTCGCTCCACACGTGGAACTGCACCAGGTCGAACCGCTCCAGGCCGGCGGCCGCCAGCGAGGTCCGCAGGCTGCTGCGGATGTGCGCGGCCGGGAAGGTCTCCGCCGGGTCCACCCCGGGCCGGGCCGGCCACTGGCCGTTCAGCGGCGGCACCTTGGTCGCCACCCGCACCTGCTCGCCGTTGGCCGCCCGCTCCCGCACCAGCTGGCCGACCAGCCGCTCGCTCTCCCCGTAACCCCGCGCCGTGTCCACGAAGTTGACGCCCAGGTCGACCGCCCGGTGCAAGGCCGCCAGCGACTCCTCCTCCCGCGCCCCGACCCAGCTCGACGCGCCGATCCCCCAGGCCCCGAACCCCACCTCCGAGACCTCGACCCCACTGCGTCCCAGTTCGCGGTACCGCATCCGTCCTCCTCCTCGCCGTCGCCGATCCCAGGACACGACCGTAGGCGGCAGGTCGGCCGGAAGCCAGCGCGATCGGCCGCGCACCGGTCCGACGAACCGCACTAGGCTCCGCGGTGTGCCCCTCACCTGCAGCCCTCCGTCCCGGTACCGCGCATGACGGCCCGACCCGGCCTCGACTCGCTCGGCCCGTACTTCGCCGTCCGCACCGGCGTGCCGCCCGCCGGTTTCCGCCCGTTGGCCGAACTGTCCACGCCCGAAGGCCCGCTGGCCGCCCGGGTCGCCGAGGTCGGCCGGGTGCTGCGGACGAACGAGCGCCGGGTCGCCGCGTCGACCGCGCACCTGGGGCTGGCGGCCCGGTTCTGGTCGGTGGCGCTCGGCACCGCCGTCCTGACCGGGCGGTTGCCGGACCTGGACGGGGCGCTGTTCGCACTGCCGCCGCAGGGACCGTTCGAGCTGTGGCTGCCCGCCGAGCCCGGGCCCCCCGCGACCGCCGCGGCCCTGCACGACGCGGTGATCGACCGTCACCTTCGCCCGCTCGGGGCGGCTCTCCGCCTCGCCCCGGGGCTGCTGGCGGGCAACGCCGCCTCCGCCCTGGTCGGCGCCGCCCGCCAACTCGGTGCGGCCTCGCCGTCGTTGGGAGGGCCGGCGGCTGCGCTGGCCCGCGAGCTGCTCGCCCGCTCCCCGGAGGTCGGCGCGGTCTCCCCGCCCGGCCGTCCGCTCGCCTTCCGCCGCGCCTCCTGCTGCCTCTACTACCGCGCCCCGTCCGGCGGTCTGTGCGGCGACTGCGTCTTCACCCGGCCGCCGGCCGTGCGGCGCTGAGCAGCTGGCCGGCGAGGACGGTGCGGGCCTCGGCGAGGGAGGGGCCGTACCAGGTGAGGTGGCGGCCGCTGAGGAGGGCGTACGGCAGGGCGGGGAAGGCTTCGGGGCCGTCGGTGGCGGTGAAGCGGTAGGGCTCGTCCGGGAGGATCAGCAACTCGGCTGCGAGGGACTGGAGTTCGGCGAGCGGCAGGCGGGGGTAGCGGTCGGGGTGGTCGGCGGGGAGCAGGTCGACGCCGAGGCGGCGGAGCAGGTCGGCGGCGAAGGTGTCGCGGCCGAGCACCATCCAGGGCCGCCGCCAGATCGGGGCGATCGCCCGGACGGCCGGCCCGGGCACGGGTGCCGACCAGGCCTGACGGGCCGCCACCAGCCAATCGGGGCACGGGAGTCGGAGGGCGTCGACGAGCAGGCGGTGCAGCGAGTCGAGGGCCTGGTCGAGGTCGCGGATCCGGGTGGTCCAGACCGGGAGCCCGGCGGCGCGCAGGGCCGCCAGGTCGGGGGCGCGGTTCTCCTCCTCGTTGGCGATCACGAGGTCGGGGGCGAGCGCGAGGATGCGCTCGACGGCGGGGTTCTTGGTGCCGCCAATCCTCGCCACGTCGAGCGCCGCGGGGTGGGTGCACCAGTCGGTGGCGCCGACCAGCAGGCCGGGGGCGGTGACGGCGACGGCCTCGGTGAGCGAGGGGACCAGCGAGACGACGCGACGGACGACGAGGGGCGGTAGTGCGTTGCCCTCGTCGTCCGTCACCTGCCGTGCCGCGCGCATGGCGGCACGCTAGCAGCGGGTCGGGCCGGGACTGCTACTTCAGGTACGGCCCGTCGACGCCGATCTTGCCGGGCGCGGCGTTCTTGCCGCCCAGGTCGAGCACGTACACCCGCAGGTTGCCCTTGCCGGGGGCGGTGATGGACAGGGTGCCGTTGGCGACGGTGCGGACGTCACCGGTGACGGCGTCCTTGTAGGTGCCGTTGGGGATGCCGGTGAAGGTGGCGGCGTCGGTGACGGTGACCAGGGCGAAGGAGTCGACGCCGCTGGCGGAGTCGGTGTAGCGGCGCTTGAAGGACATGCCACCGCTGACGCCGTCGGTGGAGTACTGGCCCATCTGCAGGGCGGGGATCGCCCGGCGGATCTGGTTGAGCCGCTGCACCTGCTTGACCAGCGGCTGCTGCAGCGTGCTGGCGACGGCGCCGCTGGCGGCGGAGACCACCGAGAAGTCGGAGGCGGTGACGGCGCCCTCGACGTGGTCGCCGTAGTAGGCGCGACCGGTGGTGGCGAGCGGGCAGGACGGGCCGCAGTCGATCTGCTTGCCGGCCTGGAACTCGATCTCGGAGCCGTAGTACAGGGTCGGGATGCCGCGGAAGGTCCACATCAGCGCCATGTTCTCGGCCCAGGCGTCGGTGCCTCCGGTGTAGCGCACGCTGGACTTGTTCGGCCCGTAGTCGTGGCTGTCGACGTACACCACGTTGTAGGTGGCGTCGTTGGTGGAGTCGTCGGAGTCCTTGCCGTTGCCGAAGGCGTTGTGCGCGTCACCGAAGTTCATGTGCATCCGCATGTCGATGATGTTCATGCCGGAGAACTTCGAGTGGTCGGGCGCGTGGTAGGTGTTGCCGTCCAGGAAGGCGTTGGTGGACGTCGGCTGGTTGCCGGTGCCGAGCTGCTCCTCGTAGTTGTACTGGTCGAGGGCGGCCTGCACGTCGTCGCTGGTGTAGTCCTTGCGCTCCTTCCAGGTGTAGAACTGCGCGGAGTGGTTGACCGAGCCGCGGTTCCACTTGTCGTTGACGAACGCCGCGACCTCGCCGAAGACGAAGAAGTTCTGCGCCTTGGCCGGACCCCAGTCCTGGGTGACGCGCTGCTGGATCGCGGGCAGGAAGCGGCGGTTCCAGGTGACCCGCGGGACGTGCACGGCGGTGTCGACCCGGAAGCCGTCCACGCCCATGTCGATGTACTTGTTGTACGCGCCGATCAGGTAGTTCTGGACGTCGGCGTTCTCGGTGTTGAAGTCCGCCAGGTCGTCGGCCAGCCAGCAGGAGCGCGAGTCCTCGCCCTCCCAGTTGCCGATCCAGCACTGGTGGAAGTACTTGGACGGGAACATGCCCGACGTCGGGCTCGGCCACTGGCAGTTGTAGATGGTGTAGCCCTCGGGGCTCTTGTACTGCGTCGGGTTGCCCCAGCCCACGCAGGTCTGTCCGGCGGGCTGGGTGGTGGACCACAGGTCGCCGTTGTAGTACGACTTGCCGCTCTTCGGCTCGACGGTCAGGCCGTCGTACTCGAAGCCGGGCTGCTTCTCGTCGTAGTACCAGGACCACTGGGCGTCCCGGACGCCGTACACGGTTGGCACGTACAGGCCCTTGGCGCCCCACCGGGAGCTGTGGTTGTAGACCACGTCCTGGTAGATCTTGATGCCCTTGGCGTGAGCGGCGTTGATCAGGTCCTGGTAGGAGGCGCCGGCCGACTCCAGGCGCGGGTCGACCTTGTAGAAGTCGTAGCCGTGGTAGCCGTGGTAGTCGTAGTCGGAGCGGTTGAGGACGACCGGGGTGATCCAGACCGCGGAGAAGCCCAGGCCCTTGATGTAGTCGAGCTTCTGCACCAGGCCCTTGAAGTCGCCGCGGAACATCGGGTCGTTGTTGGCCGCGTTGCCGGACTTCACGTCCTGGTTGCCGCCCCGGTCGTTCGACGTGTCGCCGTCGTAGAACCGGGCGGTGAGCACGAAGTAGATCGGGTCCTTGCGCGGGTCGGTGCCGATCATCTGGCCGGCCGTGGGCGCCGGCGGGGCGTCACCGGTGGTGGCGACCGCGGCGGCGGAGGCGGCCGAGACGTTCCCGGCGGCGTCGATCGCCTTCACCGTGTAGGTGTAGACGGTGCGCGCCTCCAGGCCGGTGTCGGAGTAGACCGTCGAGCCGACGTTGAGCACCGAGGTGCCCTTGGTGCCGCCGGAACGGGTCACCTGATAGCCCGTCACCTTGGTGTCGTCGGTGGACGGCTCCCAGGTCAGCACGATCGAGGTGTCGGTGGCGGTGGCGTTCACCGTGGTCGGCACGCTCGGCGCGGTGGTGTCGGGGACGACCGCCGCGCACGGGTCGGCGGCGTTCCCGGTGACCTTGCCGTTCTGCACGGTGCTGATGCCCGCCGGGACGACGTAGTTGGCGCCGTTGTTGCTGTCCCAGGTGCCGTTGCCGTTGTTGAAGGTGGCCGCCATGGTGGCCGCGCTGCCCAGCGACACGGTGCGCTTGTACCAGCCCGGGCAGGCCAGTGTCATGCCGATGCCGGGCACCGCCGTCCATGCTCCGCCCGCGGGGGCGTAGTGCAGGTTGACGATGGTCCAGCCGACCACGGCCGTCGAGTAGAACACGGTGGCGCTGTTCCCGGCCGGCGTGGTGCTGCTGGCGGACGGGGTCGGGGACGGGGAGGCCGACGCACCGGCGCTCGCGCTCGCCGACGCGGAGGCGCCGGCACTCGCGCTGGGGCCGGCACTGGTGGAGGCGCTCGGGCTCGGGCTGGTGGCGGCGCACGGCTCGGTGCTGCCGACCACGCCGTCCTTGACCGTCACCACGCCGGTGCCCAGGGCGTAGTTCCTGCCGCCGTTGTTGTCCCAGGTGCCCGAGCCGTTGTTGAAGGTGGCCTGCAGGCCGTTCGCGGTACCGAGGCTGACGGTCTTTCGGACCCAGTCGGTGCAGGCTGCCTCCATCGCGACGCCCGGGACGGTGGTCCAGGTGCCGCCGTTGGGTGCGTAGTGCAGGTCGTACGCCGCCCAGTTGCGGGTCTTGGTGTAGTAGTACACCGTCGCGCTCGCGCCGCTGCTCGACTGGCCGGGGCTCGGCGAGGGGCTGGGCGAGGGGGTGCCGCCGTTGTCGGCGCCGCACGGGTCGCTGTGGGCGATCACGCCGTCCTTGACCACCACGGTGCCGGTGCCCAGGGCGTAGTTCTTGCCGCCGTTGTTGTCCCAGGTGCCCGAGCCGTTGTTGAAGGTGGCCTGCAGGCCGGTGGCGGTGCCCAGGTCGACGGTCTTCTTCACCCAGTCGGTGCAGGCCGCCTCCATGGCGGTGCCCGGCACGGTGGTCCAGCTCCCGCCGTCCGGGGCCCAATGCAGGTTGTACGTCGACCAGTTGCGGGTCTTGGTGTAGTAGAAGACGGTGGCGGTGTTGCTGCTCGCCGCCGTCGTGTCGGTCGCCGCGCTCGCGGTGACGCCGAGCGGAGCCGTGGTCAGCAGGCCGGCGGTGAGCGCCGCCACCGCTGTCAGTACGGCGGCGATGGGGCGCCGCCTCTGCCGTGCTCGTCTGGTCAAGGGGGTGTCCCTCGGTCATGGCCGCAGGCGGTGGGGACTGCCTCACGGCAGGGGGTGGGTGGGGGAGCTTGCGCAAGAGCATGCAAGGACTTCCAGGAGGTTACTGAGCCATGACCAGCCTGTAAAGACTCCTTGAGACACCCCACGACGGCTCAATTCCGGGCAATACCACGCCATCTGATGCAAGATCTTTCCGAAACTCGTCAGCACGCCGGAGGGAACGCCGGCAGGGCGACGTCGGCATCCGGACCACCCGACCACCTGACCACCGCGCGGGGTTGTCGTCAGCGGATGTCGTGGTCCGGGTGCGCCAGGTCGTACGCGTGCCTCGCTTCGGCGATGACAGCACGGTGAGCGAGGGACCAGTCGGCAAGGGCCTTGACCAGGTGGGTCAGGCCGGCCCCGGTCCCGGTCAGACGGTAGTCGACCTGGGCGGGCACGGTCGGGTACACGGTGCGCAGCACGAGGCCGTCGCGTTCGAGCCTGCGCACCGTGAGGGTGAGCATGCGCTGGGAGATGCCGTCGACGCCGCGTTGGAGCTCCCGGAACCGGCGCGGCCCGCCGGCGAGTTCGACGATCACGAGCACCGACCACTTGTCCCCGATGCGGTCCAGGACGTCGCGGATGCCGCAGTCGGGATGGTCCTCGCGTCCGCAGGGGGCGAGTTCGGCGGGGGTCGTGGTTACCCCGGTGTGCGTGAGTGACATTGAACTGCCTCCTTGTGGGCGGTGAGCGTGCGGTCGAGGATCAAGCGTAGTTACCGATGAGAACCACGACGGAGGACGGCGACTGACATGATCTTGGTGACCGGAGCGAACGGAAACCTCGGCTCGGCCACGCTCGCCACGCTGCGTGCTCGCGGCATCGTCGCGACGGGCGGCAGCCGCACGCCGGCCGAGGGGATGCGGCGTCTCGACTTCGACGACCGCCCGGGCCTCGACCTCGCCGGTGTGTCGACCCTGGTGCTGGTCTCCGCCGGCTACGCCGAGGACGACCGGGTCGTCGGGCGGCACGCGGCAGTCCTGGACGCCGCCGTCCGCGACGGCGTCCGCCACGTCGTCTACACGAGCCTGACCGGTGCCGGCGACCATCTCGGCTTCGCGCTCGCGCACCGTGCGACCGAGCGGCTGGTGCGGGCGAGCGGAGTGCCGTGGACGATCCTGCGCAACGGCCTGTACGCCGAACTCTTCGGCGCCCTCCTGATGTGGACCGGCGAGGGGATGGAGTCCGCGTTCGGCGACGGTGCGCTGGCCGCGGTCGCGCGCGAGGACCTCGCCGACGCCGCGGCAACCGTTGCGGCGGACCCGGCACCGCACAGCGGGCGCAGCTACGAGCTCGTCGGCACACCGGTCACGGCCGCGCAGGTGGCCGACCGGCTCGGCGTGCCGCACCGCACCATCGGTCTGGGCGAGTACCGGCGCCGGCTCCTCGACGAGACGGCGGGGCTGCTGCCGTTCCAGCCGCCGATGCTCGCCTCGATCGCCACCGGCATCCGACACGGCTTCCTGGGCGGCACCTCCCCCGACCTGGCCCGCCTGCTCGGCCGTCCGGTCCGTGATCCGCTGGCCGCGGCCGTCGCGGTTGCCTCGGCCGCGAGGCCGGAAGCCCGCGGGTAGCAGCGGGCGCCGAACGCCCGGCGGCGAACGGAGTCCTGCCCGCGATCGTGGCGGCCGCACTCACGTGCCTCCCGAACCGGCTCCGCCGGGGCAGGCAGCATGCGCCAGTCACGGTGCCCGGGAGCACACCACCTCGTGCTCCTCTCATCGCCACCCCGCAGCCGAGCAGCCCGGCCCGGGGCCCGAACGCGTCGGCGAGCGCACCCCAGGCGGGGTTGGCGGCCGTGAGGGCCGCGCTCGGGACGAGGGTGAGCAGCGCCTGCACGCGACCCAGGTGGGTGGTGGGCGCTGTGGACAGCGCCAGGGGGCCGAGGTGGCAGGCGAAGAGACTGGAACCGGCGCCGACCGGCCAGCCCGGAGCCGGCGGAGCCGGGACCGTCCCGCCCGGCCGCCGGGCTCATTCCAGTGGGTCGCGGACCACGCCGGGGAGGTGCAGCACCGCCTGCAGGGCGATGTACAACTCCGCGGAGTCCAGCCGCCGTTCGAAGGAGCGGCCGGAGAGCTGCTCGATCCGGCGGAGCCGGTAGCGGATGGTGTTGGGGTGGCAGTACAGCAGCTTGGCGGCCTTGTCGGCGGAGCCGTCGACGGCGAACCAGGTGGCCATCGTGGAGAGCAGCTGTTCGCGCTGGCTGTCGGGCAGTTCCATCACGGGGCCGAGCACCTGGTTGCCGATCCGGGAGGCGGTGGAGGGGGCGCTGGCGACCAGCATCGGCAGCGGGTTGTCGTCGAACAGGGTGACGGTCTCGTCGGGGCGGGCGGAGCTGGCGAGCGCGACCTGCGCCAGGTGCAGCGCCTGCGGGGTCTGGTCGAGGCGGGTGTAGCAGGGGCTGACACCGGCCCGCCGGACGGTCTGCTGCCGGAGGGTGTCGACCAGCTGGTCGATCGCGGCGGCGGCCCGCATCGAGACGATGCCGATGTGCGCGTCGGGGGTGAGTCGCCAGGCGGAGCCCATGTCGTGCTCGCGCAGGGTGGGTTCGATGTCGGGCAGGGCCTGCCGGGCCAGGCCGGGGGCGTGCGCGACGACCACGGCGAAGGTGCCGTCGTACGGCAGGGTGAGCATGTCGGCGGCCTCCAGCACGGAGCCGGGGTTGCCCATGCCGCCGCGCAGCACCACGTCGACCAGCGCGGAGCGTTCCTGGTCGCGGCGGACCATCAGCAGCGCCGCGGTCTCGTTGAAGGCGTTCATCATGGCGGTGGTCGACTCCTCGTTGAACCGCCACACGTAGGTCGCCATCTGCACCAGGTCCTCGCTGGAGGCGAGGCCGTGGCGCAGCGACTCGGCGGCCATGGTCTCCCACAGGTGGGCGAAGCCGATCCGGAACGCGGACTGCACCGTGGCCAGCGGAACGCCCTGTTCGGCGCGCAGCCGCCCGGTGCGGCGCGGGGCCTCCAGGCAGAGCTCCTCCTCGTGGCCGAGCCGGCGCAGGGTGAACTCGATGTTGCTGCGGACGGACTCGGTGAGGTCGCCGGCGGGCAGCGGGCCGGCCGAGCGGTAGACGCTCATGCTGTCGCGGATGCGGCGGACCGTTTCCGCAGTGAGCGCCGGCAGTCGGGCCAGCAGGTGGCCGGCCAGTCGCGTGGCCGAGTCGGCCGGCGCGGCGGTGAGTTCGGTGCCCATGCCGCGAGCCTAGGCGGCGCGGTGCGGCGCGTTCGATCGGCGCGGGGGCGCGCCGCCGGCCGGGCACGCCGTGGGGCGGCCGGACGCCCGGGCTCCGCACGGGCGTTCCCCGGGTGAGGGGCCGGGTGGGGGTTGACGGCCCGTCAGGCGGTCGGCGGAGCGTTTTGTCGCGGCCCACAGACCGGGGCGGCCCGGGTCTGTTCGCCCGGACAGCGTTGGTGTCGCACGGCCCTGCGGGTGCGCCGGGCGGCTCTACCCTGCTGCTCGTACCAGTCCGGGGCCGCCGGGCCGGGCCGAGTGGAAAGACACCCGCGATGGAATGCCCCGCCGAGCTGTGCCTCGACCTGGTGATGGACCTGCTGCTGTCGCCCGAGGAGGCCTTCCCCGTCCCGGCGCGACTCGGCTACTCCCCCGACGACCCGTACGCGGTTCACGTCGCCTTCCACGTCGACTCGACGCAGCCGATCGGCTGGTTCTTCGCCCGCGACCTGCTGGTCCAGGGCCTGCTGCGCCCCACCGGCCTGGGCGACGTGCGGATCTGGCCGGCCGTGGTGGACGGCCGCCGGACGGTCACCCTGATGCTCTGCTCCCCGGAGGGCGACGCCTTCCTGCAGGCCCCCGCCGCCCAGCTGGCGGCCTGGGTGCGCCGCACCCTGCGGGCGGTCCCGCCGGGCGGCGCGGCCGAACGCGACCGGGTGGACCGCGCCCTGGACGCCCTGTTCGCCGCGAACGCCTGACCTTTCCGACGCCCGGTCAGCTCGGCCGCCCGGTCAGCGGGCCAGCCGGCCGAGCAGTCCGGAGGCCGCGGTGATGCCGACGGCGGTGGCCAGGGCGAGCACGCCGAAGTCCAGCGCCAAGTGGGACGGGGTGCCGATGAGCAGGCCGCGCAGCGCGTCGACCTGGTAGCTGAGCGGGTTGGCCCGGCTGACGGCCTGCAGCCAGCCCGGCATCAGGTCGACGGGGTACAGCGCGTTGGAGCCGAAGAACAGCGGCATGGTGATGGCCTGGCCGATGCCCATCAGGCGGTCGCGGGTGAGCACGATGCCCGCGATGGTCATCGACAGGCAGGCGAAGAACGCCGAGCCGAGCACCACCGCCGCCGCGACGCCGAGCAGCCGCAGCGGGTTCCAGGTCATGCCGACGCCGAGCACGGCGGCGAGCAGCACCACCACGGCCGCCTGGATCACCGCCTTGACGCCCGCGGCGAACGCCTTCCCGGTGACCAGTGCGGCCCGCGGGGTCGGGGTGACCAGCAGTTTGGTCAGCACCCCGGAGTCCCGCTCCCAGATGATCATGATGCCGTAGAAGATCGCGATGAACATCGCGGACTGCGCGATGATGCCGGGCGCCAGGTAGTCCAGGTAGGGGATGCCGCCGGTCGGGATGGCCTTCAGCCGGGTGAAGGTCTCGCCGAAGATCAGCAGCCAGAGGGCCGGCTGCACCGCCCTGGTGTACAGCTCGGTGCGGTCGTGCCGAAGCTTCTGCAGTTCGACGGTGCACATCGCGAGCACCCGGGCGGGCACCACCCGCCAGCCGGTGCGGGCCCGCGGCGGCACCAGCAGCAGTCCCAACTCCGGCCCGACGGGCCCCTGTTCAGCCGACGCGGCGTGCGGTGCGGCGGGTGCGGCGGACATCTCCGAAGTCTCCTTCCCCGGTGTCGTTGCTCAGCGCGCGGCCGGAGAAGTGCCGGAACACGTCGTCCAGGGTCGGCTCCGGCTGGGCCGGGTCCTCGGCCCGCACCTGTGCCTTCAGCTCCTCCGGGGTGCCGAGGGCGCGGATCCGGCCCCGGTCCATCAGGGCGATCCGGTCGCAGTGCCGGTCCGCCTCGTCCATGTAGTGGGTGGTGACCAGCACCGTCATGCCGGTGGCGCGGCGCACCGCCTCCACCCGTTCCCACACGCCTGCCCGGGCGATCGGGTCCAGGCCGATGGTCGGCTCGTCCAGCACCAGCAGCCGGGGTGCGCTGACCAGTGCCTGGGCCAGCTCCAGGCGGCGGACCATGCCGCCGGAGTAGGTGCCGGCCATCCGGTCGGCGGCCTCGGTCAGGTCGACCGCGGCCAGCGCCTGGGCGACCCGCTCGGCCCGCTCCGCCCGGGGCACGTCGAAGACCCGGGCGAACAGCGCCACGTTCTCCCGGCCGGTCAGACCGGCGTCCGCGGACAGCTGCTGCGGCACGTAGCCGAGCAGGCGGCGCACCTCGCCGCGTTCGGCGGCGCAGTCGTGGCCGAACACCCGCACCATGCCGCGCGCCGTCGGCAGCAGCGTGGTGATCGCCCGGATCGTGGTGGTCTTGCCCGCGCCGTTCGGCCCGAGCAGCCCGAACACCTCGCCGGCCCGCACCACCAGGTCGACCCCGTCCACCGCCCGGGCGGCCTGCGCCTTCCCCCGGCCGCGGTGGAAGGTGTACGTCAACCCCCGGCAGTCGACGGCGCTCTGCCGCTCCCCGCTCATGACGCCACGCTCCCTTCACCGGCCTCCGCGCTCGCATCGCCGCCCGCCCTGGCCCGCAGCCCCGCCGCGACCGCGCGCAGCGCGGGCAGCGCCGCGACCAGCGCCGCCCGCTGCGCCGGCGGCAGTTCGGCCGCCACCTCGCCGACCAGGGCGGTGCGCCGGGCCCGCCAGGCGGCGAGCCGCTCGACGGCCTCCTCGGTGACGTACAGCAGCGCGGCCCGGCGGTCCGCCGGGTCGGTCTCGCGGCGCAGCAGGCCCTGCCCGACCAGCTGGTTGACCAGGGTGGAGACCGAGTTGCCGGCCAGGAACAGCTCCGCCGCGGCGTCCGACACCCGCAGGCCGGGGCTGTCCGCGACCAGCCGCAGCAGCTCGACCTGGGCGCCGCGCAGCCGCGGCTGCTCCAGTCCGGCCCGCAGTTGACGGCGGATCAGCCGCTGGATGCCGACCAGCAGCGCCGAGAACTCCTCGGCGTCCGGCCCGCCGGGGTCCGGCTGCTCATGTTCGCTCACACCTCCGATTTTAGCTCTGAGTGAGAGCTTTTCGTCGAGGGGGCGGCGGGCAAAGCTCTGCCCAAGAACGCCGGAGGACCGGCCCGCACGCGGCGGACCGGTCCTCGGGGGACGGAAGGCGGTGGCGGGGCGTCAGTAGCCGCGCGGCGAGCGGTTCGGGTCGGCCTGCTGCACCTTGGACGCCAGGTCGTGGCCGTCCGGCGAGACGTGGTAGCGGCTGCGGATGTAGTTCATGGAGGCCGCGACGTTCGCCACCGGGTCGTAGATGTCCGTCGAGGTGCCCTTGACGTGGTACGCCGCGAAGGTGCTGGGGATGGTCTGCCAGCCGCCGCGCGAGCTGTTCAGCGGCGCGCCGTCGGCCTGCTTCGCACCGTGCGCGTTGGTGTCCCAGAGGTTCACCTGCGAGGTCGGCGCGTTGTACGAGGACTCGCGCTTGGCGATGGTCAGCATGCCCTTGGTCCAGGCCTCGCGGGCCGCCGGGTCGGTGACGCCCATCGCGTCCAGCGCCTTGGCGATGTAGTCGCGGCAGGCCGCCTCGCCGCTGCCGAACTTGCCCTTGCCGCCGTAGGTGACGTCGCCGGTGGCGATCTTGCCGGCGGTGGAGATCTCGGTCTTCGGGTCGTTGCCGTGGTGCCCGCCGGGCTGGTTCGGGCTCTTCGGCTGGCTCGGGTGGGTACCGCCGTGGTGGCCGCCCTGCCCGCCGCCCGGCTTGTGCTGGCCCGGCTGGTTCGGGCTCTTCGGCCGGCCCGGGTGCGTGCCCTTGCCCGGCTTGTCGACGCCCTCGTGGGCGCGCTTCTCGGCTTCCTGGTACTGCTTCAGCACGCTGCCGAGCTTCTTCGCGTCCTCCGCGAGGTTCTCGGTGAGCTGCTTCTTGGTGGCCTCCAGCGCCGCCATCCGCTCGGTGATCGCGCCGACCCGCTCGCGCACCTGCTCGATCACCAGGCCGGCCCCGAGGACGTTGCCGAGCAGGCCGGCCGTGACGTCGGTGGCGACCGCCCTGGCCATCGCCGACTTGATCTGGCCGGTCTGCTTGTTGAGTTCACCCATCCGCTGCTGGATCTGCTGGAAGTCCCGCTGGATCTTCGCCAGTTCGCCCAGTTCGACGCCGAAACCCGCTGCCATTCTGTGTCTGCTCCCCCGTAGGACCTGACATCCGTTCAGGTCGGTTATCCCATCACACTGCGTCGGTTCGCAATCACCCGGCCCCCGCTACCCCAGGTCCCGGCCCTGCAAACCCCGGGATCGGTGGTTCGCCGAGATGCCCGGGCGGGCCGGGCGCGCGATCATGGCAGGTGCGGACCGCCTTCCCGGCGGCCCCCTGTTCGGTTCACCGCTGACGGCCGGCAGGCGTCCGACCGGAAAGGCTGGGATTCGATGTTCCAACTCCTCTGGATTCTGCTGATCGGCTTCGTCCTGGGTGTGATCGCCAAGCTGATCCTGCGCGGGCCGCAGGCCATCCCGTGGTGGCTGACCATGCTGCTCGGTGCACTCGGCGCCCTGCTCGGCAACCTGGTGGCCGGCTGGATCGGCGTCCGCCACACCGGGGGCATCGACTGGATCAGGCACCTCCTGCAGATCGGCTTCGCCGTGGCCCTGGTCGCCTTCGTCGCCCCGGCCTGGAGCAAATCCCGCACCAGCAGGTAGCGGGCCCCCTCAGGCCCCGTCGCCCGCCGCGCACGCACCGTGCGCGGCGGGCGACGCCGCGTTCCGGGCCCCGGCCCGTGGGCGTCAGGCGAAGCGCGAGCTGCGGACCGGCCCGGCGGAGCGGATCCGGTCCCGGTCGCCGGTCGCCCACGTCCCGGCGGCGCGGGCCGCGAACGCCGCGAGCACCTCGTCCGGGTCGGCCGGGGTCGCCCCGTCGCCCTCGTCCGGCTCGGCGGCGGCCGTCCGGATCTCCTCCGCCAGCTCGGCCGCCGGGCGGCCGTCAGCGGGCTCCTCGCTCGCGCCGCCCTCCGGGTCGAAGCGCAGACGCGGCTCCCACGGGGCGACCACCCGCTGCACCAGCAGGCCGGAGACGTCCGCCGACACCGCCGGGGTGTCCGTCCAGCAGGTGGCGTGCTCGTACAGCACCTCGCCGGGCGCCCGCTCGTGCAGCGCCCGCAGCGCCTGCGGGTCGCACCCGTTCAGGTCGTACGCCACCACCAGCGTGTCCGGCGCACCCGGGCGGTACGGGGCGGCGGGCAGGCCGAGCAGGGCCGCCGCGGCCAGGCCCAGCGCCTCGCTGCCCCGGTCGGGGAGCAGCGCCACCGCCGCGGGCGTGCGGCCGGTGGCGGCCAGCACGGTGCGCAGCCGCTCCAGGCCGACCCGGCAGTTCTGGTAGCTGTCCTGCAGGTACGCCCAGCGGCCGGTCATCCCGGCGTCCCAGCCGTAGCCGGCGTAGGTCGCCAGCAGGCCGCCGGTCAGGGTGTAGTGCCAGCCGCGCAGATCGGTGTCGCCGGTCGGCGGGACGGCGGCGGCCCGGGCCAGGGTGCGGCGGATCCGGTCGGCGGCGGGCTGCCAGGTGTCGCCGGGCGCGGCGAGCCGCCCGAAGGTCTCCCGGGCCAGGTCGAGGCGGCCGGCCATCAGGGCGTTGTGCACCAGCAGGTAGCGGTCCGGCCAGTCCGCGGTCAGCTCGCGGTGCTCCTGCAGCACCGCGACGGCCTCGGCGTGCCGCTCGCCGTCCTCCAGCGCCACCGCCAGCTCGACCAGCACCTGGCGCGGGTCGACGGCCGCCCGCCGGGCCCTGCCGAACCGGCGGCGCCCGGGCGGCGCGCCCCCGCCGGCCAGCGCGGCCCGCAGCGCCGGGACGGCGAGGGCGGACAGGCCGTGCTCGATGCAGGCGTACCCGTACCCGTACAGCGCGCCCGGGTCGGTCGGGGCGGCCGCCAGGCCGGCGGCGGCCCCGGCCAGGTCGTCGATCCCCACCGCCTCGGCCAGCTGCCGGACCAACGGCGCGAGTTCACCCGCCGTCAGGTCCTCCGCGACGGAGCGCAGTTGGCGGGCTGCGCCCTGCGGGTCGCCGGCTTCGAGCAGGTCCCGCGCCTTGGCGAGGTCGGAATGCACGCAGTGTCCTCCGGATCAGGGGGTCGGGCCAGGGGTTCGGGCCGGGGGTCCGGGGCCGCGAACGCCCGCCCGATCATCGCTCCGGCGGGCCGGCGCGCCAAGCGGTTTTCCCCCGGTGTGCGACAGGGCTGTCACGGCGGCGGACGCTGTGTCACCGTCCGGTTCCGATGCGGTTCGGAATCGGCGAATCCGCTCCCTCGGCGGTGGCCCGTGGCCGATAGCGTCCTGCCCCGTACCACCCCACCACACCACGCACCTCCAAGGGGAATCACGCCGTGAGCAGCCGTCAGTCCTTGACCGCCCGTGCCCTGTTCGCCTCCGCCGCGCTCGCCGCGACGCTGGCGCTCGCCGCCTGCGACCCCGAGGGGACGGCCGACGACGCCGCGGTCTCCTCGGCGGCGGCCTCCACCCCCGCCCCGATCGCCGCACCCTCCTCCACCGCCGCCGCTTCGCCCGCCGCCGGGGCCGGGCGCACCCTCACCGAGGCCCCGACCGCCGGCGGGCTCAAGCGGGCCACCGGCGACCAGCAGCTGTCCGACGTGCCGGTGGACCCGGGCGAGATGCGCGACGGCATGCACCTGGTCGAGGCCAACTACGCGCGCACCGGCTCCGCCCGGCCGGTGCTGTTCGCGGGCGTCGACAACGTCCCGGAGGACCCGAGCAAGCGTCGTGAGCACCTCTGGCGCGGCCTGGTCGACTACGCCCTCGGCGAGGGCGCCACCGGAGCCCCCGGCACCTCCACCCCGTACGCGGCCGGCCCGCTCGGCGGCAACCTCGAGTGCTTCCCGCTCGGCCCCGACGCCCTCTGCGGCTGGGTCGACACCTCCACCGCCGCCGTCGCCCTGTTCCCCGCCACCGCCCCGGCCGACGCCGCCAAGCTGTTCGCCGCCATGCGCGTCGACCTGGAGCACTGACCGGACACCGGCGTCCGCCGGATCCTGCCCCCGCCGCCCCGTTGCCGGAACGTGACGGAGCGTCAGCTGCGTTTAAGCAGGCAGGCATTGACGGTCGGTGATCGTTTCGGAAGGCTTCGTGGCCGTTCCCGCGGTCACCCGGCCGCGACCGGCCGGGAGGGCTGCGCGGTGCGCTATTCGGGGGTGGCCTGGACGGGCTCGGGGTACGAGGTGGCGGTGCTGGACGAGGCGGGCCGCCCGGCGGCGCCCGGGGCGCGGTTCGCGGCGGGGCGGGTGCGGGCGGTGACCGAGCATCTGCTGGGCCTGCAACGGGAGTTCGCCCGGGCCGGGGAGAGCCTGGTGACAGTGATCGACTCGACCAACGGGATGGTGGACGGGGCGCTGTGCCGGGCCGGCCTGGCGATGTACCGGGCGGACCCGTGGGTGCTGCCGGCCCGGCCCGCGTTCGGGTCGGTGCCGGCGGCCGACCTGGCGGCGGCGGCCGTCCGCGACCTCGGGTCGGTGGTCCGGCTGGGGGTGGACACCGGGACGCTCGCCGGGCGGTCGGCGGAGATGGTCGCGGACATCGAGGCCAGCGTGGACGAGCTGGAGCTGATGCGGCGGGCCGGGCGCTGCCTGTGGGCCGACCCGTGCGAGCGGCCGGTGGTCGCGCTGACCTTCGACGACGGGCCGAACCCGCCGTACACCGGGCGGATCCTGGACGTGCTGGACCGGTACGGGGTGCCCGCCACCTTCTTCTGCGTGGGCCTGCACGCGCTGGCGCACCGCGCCGAGCTGGAGCGGATGGCCGCCGCCGGGCACCAGATCGCCAACCACACCTGGTCGCACCCGTACCTGCCGGACCTGTCCCGGGGCGAGCTGGTCGCCCAACTGGAGCGCACCGACGAGGCGATCGCCGCGGCCGTCGGCGGCGACGGCCCGCGGATGTTCCGTCCGCCGTACGGCGGCCGGACCCCCGAAGTGCTGTCCTGGCTGAACGAGTTGGACACCACCGTGGTGCTCTGGGACGTCGAGCCGTCCGACTGGGCGCTGCCCGGCGCGCAGGCGATCACCCGCGCCGTCCTGGAGCAGGCCCGGCCCGGCGCGCTGATCCTTATGCACGACGGCGGCGGCGACCGTTCGCAGACCGCCGAGGCGCTGCCCGGGGTGATCGAGGGACTGCTCGGGCGGGGCTACGAGTTCGCCCGGGTGGACGGGCTGCCGCGCCCCTGACCGCGGTTCAGGTCCCGGCGGGGCCGACCGGTCCTGGTGGATGACGCAGCCGCTGCTGCCGAGCTCCGGCGGCGGGCAGTGGTCGGCCGGGCCGATGCCGTTCGGCGCGCACTCGCGGTTGCCGAAGGTGCACGCCGTCCGAACAGCAGCCCGGTCAGGTCGTCGGCGCCGGCGGGCGAGTCGGGGCGGCGGTGACTGCCGCCGGGGTTGAACAGGTGTCGTTGGTCAGGGCGACCGCGAATCGGAGCGGCAACGGCGCCGCTCCTCCACAGGGACGAGCTGGACGGGGCACGGGAGCGGGGCCGGACCCCTGATCTGGACGGGTCGGGCGAGGCGGCGTCGAAGCGCAGGCCGGAGGACGCCGCGCCGCGGGCCGGGGGCTTCTCGCGGCCGCGTCGGAGCGCGAACAGCAGGATCGACCACCAGTCGGGCGGGTCGACCAGCTCCTTCAGCCGCCGGCGGGCGTCGTCCGGCAGCTGTTTCACCTGGTCGAGGTCCTGCCCGGCCCGGCGGCCGGCGTCGTCGAGGAGTTGGCGCAGCGTGTCGCCCTGCTGCCGGGCCAGCGCGGCCAGCTCCTGGGTGAGCCGGCCGACGACGGTGCCGAGGTTGTCGGGGGAAGCGTTCGCCATCACCCGTCCTTCCGGATCCGGGCGGGGACCGGGCCTGGGGCCGACCACCCGCACTGCCAGCATTCTGGCTGCTCGGACGGCACGCGCTCCACACCGAACCTCCCGGGTACGGGACTTGACGGAGCGTTGGGCGGGCGCCGCACGCCCCCCGGCGCGGATTCGGCGAGTCTTTGCGATCCGTTGACACTCTCGACATGCCTCTGCAACTCTTGGGTGCCCTCACGCAAAAAATGAACATAGAGCCGTCATTTTCTCGACTCCCACTCCCCCCACCCATCCAGCGACAGAGGGAAGTCATGAGATCCAAGCGCCTGCTCCCCCGGCTGACGGCGACGTCGGTCACGGTGGGAATGCTCCTGTTCGCCGGCCCGCTGCTGCCCGCCCACGCGGCCGGCGGGCCCAACCTCGCGGCCGGAAAGCCGGTGACCGCGAGCAGCGCCAACGGCCAGTACACGGCCGGCAACATCAACGACGGCAACCAGGCCAGCTACTGGGAGAGCAGCAACAACGCGCTCCCCCAGTGGGTCCAGGTGGACCTGGGCGGCACCGCCACGATCGACCAGGTGGCCCTGAAGCTGCCCACCGGCTGGGGCAGCCGCAACGAGACGCTGACCGTGCTCGGGTCCACCGACGGCAGCACCTTCGCCACCCTGGCCGCGTCCGCCGGGTACGCCTTCGACCCGGCCACCGGCAACACCGTCCGGATCGGCTTCCCGGCCGCTGCCGCCCGCTGGGTGCGGGTCCAGGTCTCCGCCAACAGCGCCTGGCCCGCCGCCCAGTTCTCCGAGTTCGAGGTCTACGGCGCCTCCGCCGCCTCGGCGAACCTGCTCGCCGGCCGCACCTTCACCGCCGGCGGCACCTCGCAGAACTACGGCCCCGGCAACGTCGGCGACGGCAACCAGGCCAGCTACTGGGAGAGCGCCAACAACGCCTTCCCGCAGTGGATCCAGGGCGACCTGGGCTCCGCCGTCCCGGTCAACAAGCTGGTGCTGAAGCTGCCCGCGGGCTGGGAGCAGCGCAGCCAGACCCTGAAGGTGCAGGGCTCCACCGACGGCACCACCTTCACCGATCTGCTGGCCGCGGCCGCCTACAGCTTCGACCCGGCGGCCGGGAACCTGGTCACCGTCTCGCTGCCCACCGCCACCACCCGCTGGGTGCGGCTGCTGTTCACCGCCAACTCGGCCTGGCCCGCTGCCCAGTTGTCCGAGTTCGAGGCGTACGGCCCGGCCGGCGGCGACACCCAGGCGCCGACCGCCCCGCCGAACCTGACGTACAGCCAGCCGGAGCCCGGGAGGATCAGGCTCGCCTGGGGCGCGGCCACCGACAACACCGGGGTGACCGGCTACGAGGTCTACGCCAACGGGCAGTTGGCGGCCTCGGTGGGCGGGGACGTGCTGACCTGGACGGACACCCGCCCGGCGAGCGAGACCGTCACGTACACCGTGCGGGCCAAGGACGCGGCGGGCAACCGGTCCAACCCGAGCGCCCCGGTGACCCGCACCGGCGAGGACCCGGGCGACACCGTCAAGCCGACCGCGCCGGGCCGCCTGGCGCTCACCGAGCCCACCGCCGGGCAGATCGCGCTGAGCTGGGACGCCGCCACCGACAACGTCGGCGTCACCGGCTACCAGGTTTACGCCGACGGGCAGTTGAAGGCGAGCACGGCCGGCACCGTGCGCACCTGGACGGACAGCCAGCCAGCCTCGGCGACCGTCACCTACACGGTCCGGGCCAAGGACGCGGCCGGCAACCTGTCCGACCCGAGCAACGCGGTCACCAGGACCGGCGATCCCGGCGCCCCCGGCAGCAACCTGGCGGCGGGCAAGCCGGTCGAGGCGTCCGGGCAGGCCTGGACCTTCGCCCCGGCCAACGCCAACGACGGCAGCACGGCCACCTACTGGGAGGGCAACTCGGGCGCGTTCCCGAACACCCTGACCGTCAAGCTGGGCGCCGACGCCGACCTGCAGCGCGTCGTGGTGAGACTCAACCCCGACCCGGCGTGGGGCGCGCGCACCCAGAACATCCAGGTCCTCGGGCGGGCCGACGGCGCCACCGGCTTCAGCAGCCTGAAGGCCGCCGCCGACTACCGCTTCGACCCGGCGAGCGGCGCCAACACGGTGAGCATCCCGGTCACCGACCGGGTCGCCGACCTGCAGCTGAAGTTCGCCTCCAACACCGGCGCGCCCGGCGGACAGGTCGCCGAACTGGAGGTGATCGGCACCCCCGCGCCCAACCCCGACCTGACGGTCACCGACGTCTCGTGGTCACCGGCGTCCCCGAACGAGACCACCGCACTCACCCTGCGCGCCACGGTGAAGAACATCGGCACCCTGCCCTCGCCCGCCGACAGCGTCGACTTCCTGCTCGGCGGCGCGCTCGCCGACAGCGTCGCCGTCCCGGCCCTGGCCGGCGGCGAGTCGGTGACCGTCTCCAAGGGCATCGGCACCCGCCCGCAGGGCAGCTACCTGCCCAGCGCCCGGGTGGACGCCGACAACTCCGTCCACGAGCGCAACGAGGACAACAACCTGCTGGCCGCGAGCTCCGCGATCACCGTCAGCCAGGCCCCCGGCCCCGACCTCCAGGTGCTGGACGTCACCCCGAACCCGGCCAGCCCGGCGGCCGGCGCGGCCACCTCGTTCAGCGTCCAGCTCCGCAACCGCGGCATCGACCCGGCGCCGGCCGGCGTCACCCGCCTGACGGTCGGCGCCGCCACCCTGAACACCGCCACCCCGGCGATCCCCGCCGGAGCGACCGTCACCCTGCCCGTCACCGGCAGCTGGACGGCCGTCGCCGGCGGCGCGACCGTCACCGTCACCGCCGACGCCACCAACACCGCGCAGGAGACCAACGAGAACAACAACACCCTCGCCAAGCCGATCGTGGTCGGCCGCGGCGCCGCCGCGCCCTACACCTCCTACGAGGCCGAGGACGGCAGCTACCAGGGCGAGTTGCTGCAGGCCGACGCACTGCGCACCTTCGGCCACACCGACTTCGCCGCCGAGTCCTCCGGGCGGAAGTCCGTCAAGCTCACCGGCACCGGCCAGTACGTCGAGATCACCTCGACCGTGCCGACCAACTCCATCGTGGTCCGCAACTCCATCCCCGACGCGTCCGGCGGCGGCGGCATCGACGCCACTCTCAGCCTCTACGCCAACGGCCAGTTCGTGCAGAAGCTGACGCTGTCCTCCAAGCACAGCTGGCTGTACGGCAACACCGACCAGCCCGAGGGCCTCACCCAGACCCCGCAGGCCGACGCCCGCCGGCTCTTCGACGAGGCGCACGCGCTGCTCCCGCAGAGCTACCCCGCCGGCACCAAGCTCCGCCTGCAGCGCGACGCCGGGGACACCGCCTCGTTCTACGCCATCGACCTGATCGACCTGGAGCAGGTCGCCCCGCCCACCGCCAAGCCCGCCGAGTGCACCTCGATCACCGACTTCGGCGCGGTCCCGAACGACGGGCTGGACGACACCGCGGCGATCCAGGCCGCCGTGACGGCCGATCAGAACGGCACCATCTCCTGCGTGTGGATCCCGGCCGGCCAGTGGCGGCAGGAGAAGAAGATCCTCACCGACGACCCGCTCAACCGCGGCGCGTACAACCAGGTCGGCATCCGCGACGTGACCGTCCGCGGCGCGGGCATGTGGCACTCGCAGCTGTACTCCACCGTCGAGCCGCAGAACGCCACCGGCAGCATCAACCACCCGCACGAGGGCAACTTCGGCTTCGACATCGACGACAACACGCAGATCTCCGACATCGCCATCTTCGGCTCCGGCCGGATCCGCGGCGCCTCCGACGGCTCCGAGGGCGGGGTCGCACTGAACGGCCGGTTCGGCAGGAACACGAAGATCGACAACGTCTGGATCGAGCACTCCAACGTCGGCGTCTGGGTCGGCCGCGACTACGACAACATCCCCGACCTGTGGAACCCCGCCGACGGGCTGCAGCTCACCGGCATGCGGATCCGCGACACCTACGCCGACGGCGTCAACTTCTCCAACGGCACCCGCAACTCCAAGGTGTTCAACTCCACCTTCCGCACCACCGGCGACGACGCGATGGCCGTCTGGGCCAACAAGTACGTCAAGAACACCTCGGTCGACATCGGCCACGACAACAGCTTCACCAACAACACCGTCCAACTCCCCTGGCGGGCCACCGGCATCGCCGTCTACGGCGGCTACGGCAACAAGATCGAGAACAACCTGGTCCACGACACCGCCAACTACCCCGGCATCATGCTCGCCACCGACCACGACCCGCTGCCCTTCTCCGGCCAGACCCTGATCGCCAACAACGCGATCTACCGCAGCGGCGGCGCGTTCTGGAACGAGGCCCAGCAGTTCGGCGCGCTCACCCTGTTCGCCGCCAACCTGGACATCCCCGGCGTCGTCATCCGCGACACCGAGATCCACGACAGCACCTACGACGGCATCCAGTTCAAGACCGGCGGCGGGACCGTCCCCGACGTGAAGATCACCAACGTGACGGTCGACAAGTCCAACAACGGCGCGGGCATCCTGGCGATGTCCGGCGCCCGCGGCAGCGCCGTCCTCACCGACGTGCACATCACCAACTCCGCGACCGGCGACATCGTCCGCCAGCCCGGCACCACTTTCACCATCAGCAACGGCTGACGGACCGCCGCCCCGGCACACCCCGGTCCCGGCCGCTCGGAGCTTCCCCCTCCGAACGGCCGGGGCCGCAGCCGTTCACCGCGTGCCCGCGGCGGCGGCAGGGTGCTAGAAATCCCTGGTGGACGATCGACCCGAGCCCCCGACCCGGCGCGTCTTCGTGGCGCTGGCCCCGCCCGACGACGCCAAGGACGAGCTGGCCCGTGCCCTGCGGCCGGCCAGTGCCCGGTACCCGCGGCTGCGCTGGAACCGGATCGAGGACTGGCACATCACACTGGCCTTCCTCGGCGAACTGCCCACCACCGCGGTGCCGTTGCTGCAGTCCGCGCTCGCCGGCACGGCCGGAGCCCGCCCCGCCCTGGAACTCGCCCTGCGCGGCGGCGGCCACTTCGACCACCGGCTGCTCTGGAGCGGCGTCGCCGGAGACCTCGACGGCCTGCACCGGCTCGCCGACGACGTGCGCGAGGTGGTCAGGTCCTGCGGCATCGGGTTCCGGGACCGCCCGCTGTACCCCCACCTCACGCTGGCCCGGGCCCGCCGCGACGACCTGGTCAGCGTGCCGGGCGGTGCCGCCGACCTCGCCGCGTTCGCGGGCCGACCGTGGCCGACCGCACGCCTCCACCTGGTCGGCAGCAACATCGGCCGCGGCCCGGGCCCGATCCACTACCGCGACGTCGAGTCCTGGCCGTTCGGCCCGGCCGCCCCCGCCCACCGGTAGCGGCCGCCGCTCAGCACGCGCAGGAGATCCCCGACCGCGGCGCGGTCAGGTCGTCGACGGGACGCTGCTCGACCCCGGCGGCGGTGTCGTACGCGAACCCCTCCCGCACCCAGTACTCGAAGCCGCCCAGCATCTCCTTCACCGGGTACCCGAGCCGAGCGAACGCCAGCGCCGCCCGGGTGGCGCCGTTGCAGCCCGGCCCCCAGCAGTAGGTGACCACGGTCTGCCCCGGGGCGATCGACTCCGGTGCCAGCTCGGCGATCCGCGCGGTCGGCAGGTGCACCGACCCGGGGATCCGCCCCTGGTCCCAGGCGGCCTTGCTGCGGGTGTCCACCACCACGATCCCGGGCGCACCGGACGTCAGATCGGCGTGGACGTCCGACACGTCCGCCTCGAAGGCGAGCCGGGCGGCGTAGTGCGCGGCAGCGACGGCCGGCGCGGCGGCGGGAACGCTCAGCACGGCACTGGCGATCTCGACGGAAGCGACAACAGACATGGGAGATCCCCCTCGTGGCGACAACGGACTGTCCGGCGGGCTCGTCCCGACTGCCCCGACCGGCCTCGACCCCGCCATTCTCCGCGCCCCGCCCGCACGCCCACGAGTGGCGTGACCGCCTACGACCGCCAAGATCCCGCCACCGCCACGCGACGTCGGGACCCCGCCCGGAGGCGCCGGCCGGGCGGGGTCTCGGTTCAGGGGGTCGGGGACGGCACGGCGGCCCCGCGGGCCGGTGCGTGCACACCTGGCCCGGGGGCCGCCGTGGGTCGGCGGGGTGTCAGCTCGGGCTGCAGGTGACGGTCGGCCAGGTGGTGCTGCCGTTCTTCATGATGGTCATGCCCCAGTTGTTGCCCGCGCCGTTGGGGGTGGCGACGAGCGTCTGGGCGTCGGGGTAGCTGGCGTTGACGTTCCAGGTGGCGCCGACCTTCTCCGGGGAGGGGACCTTGACGGTGACCTTCCAGGTGCTGGAGCCGCTGACCGCGACGTTCAGGTTGTAGCGGTCGCTCCACGAGTCGCCGGCGGACAGCGTCGCGGTGCAGCTCCCGCCGGTGCCGCCGCCACCAGTGCCGCCACCGCCGGTGGAGCCCAGGGTCAGGTTGGAGCTGCCGCTGCTCTGGTAGCCCTCGGTGGCCAGGATCTCGTAGTTCATGCTGCCGAGGTTCATGCCGTACCGGGCCCACGCGTCGAAGTGGTTGGCGACGGTGATGGTGCCGCCGGTCCGCTTGGACTGGCGGACGCTCCAGTACTGGTTGAAGGTCTTGTTGCCCTCGATGGACGGGGCGTTGTAGCGGGTCGTCTCGTAGATGTCGTACGTCCCGCCGTCACTGGTGACGGTGCCCTTGTACGTGCCGGTGGGCTTGTAGGACCCGTAGTTCTCGACCACGTAGTACTCGACCAGCGGGTTGGTGCTCCAGCCGTACAGCGACAGGTAGGCGTTGCCGTTGGTGCTCCAGCTGCCCGAGTACGTCACCGGGTTCCGCGAGCCGGTGCTCCAGCCCTTGCCGGCCACGAAGTTGCCCGCGTTGGTCCACGAGGTGCTGTAGTTGCCGCCGCCGTTGAGCGACATGGAGGCCGCGCCCGAGCCTTCGGTCCAGAACGAGTAGAAGTACCCGCCGTCACTGCCGGTCTGGTTCGAGGTGATGGTCGCGGCATCGGCGGTGCCGGGCAGGAGCAGCACGGCGGCGAGCGCCACGAGGACCAGGCGCGCCTTGCTGACGATCCGCCAGAGGCGGCTGCTGCTGCGGCTCTTGGGGTGGGGTGAGTTCACGAGGGTGATCCGTCCTGCTGATGGGTGGGGTGTGTGGGGGTGAGGTGCACGGCCGTTCCGACGTGTCGACGGCGCCAGTGTTGGCCCGCTCACGACAGGCTGTCAACGCTTTCGACACGACTACTGAAAGTTTCGACTTCAACGGAATGGAATATGCGCTGGCCAGCAGCCAGTTGACGGCCAGAAAGCCACAACGACGATCACTGCCGCGCCAGTTGGCCGCATCAACACCAGCCGAAGGGGCCGCAAGCAAACAAAGCCACTCCGAAACTTTTCGAACGATATTCACATCCATGAACAGCAGTCACGTACGCGTCTATTGACGCGCGCACAACAGGCCTTTATCCGTGAAACGGCGCCGTGCCTGCACCACGTTCACATCCTTGACCCCACCCATCTGGAGACGAACGCATGCGCACCAGAGCTGCC
This sequence comes from Streptomyces sp. TLI_171, assembly GCF_003610255.1. Lineage (GTDB taxonomy): Bacteria > Actinomycetota > Actinomycetes > Streptomycetales > Streptomycetaceae > Kitasatospora. The sequence goes on from NZ_RAPS01000001.1 coordinate 1,279,831, forward strand.
CTCGCATCCGCGACCCTGCTGGCCGGCACGCTGGCCGTGCTGTCCAGCGGACCGGCCCAGGCCGCGTCCACCCGCTACGAGGCCGAGAGCTCCCCGGCGGTCTGCACCGGCACCGTCGACTCCGACTGGACCGGTTTCTCCGGCGCCGGCTTCTGCAACGGCACCAACGCGGCCGGCGCGTACGCCGAGTTCACCGTGACCGCGGCCGCGGCCGGCGCCGCGACCCTGCAGGTCCGGTTCGCCAACGGCACCACCGCCGCCCGGCCCGCCGACCTCACCGTCAACGGCTCCGCCGCGGGCTCGGTGTCCTTCGAGAGCACCGGCGCCTGGACCGGCTGGACCACCAAGACCCTGACCGTGCAGGTCCGTTCGGGCAGCAACACGATCCGGCTCAACCCCACCACCTCCGCCGGCCTGCCCAACCTGGACTACCTGGCCGCGGACGTCAGCGCCACCGACCCGCCCACCGCGAACGCCCTCTACGTCGCCCCCGGCGGCACCGACGGCGCGGCCGGCACCCAGTCCGCCCCCACCACCCTCGCCTCGGCGATCGCCCGGGTCACCCCCGGCGGCACCATCTACCTGCGCGGCGGCACCTACTCCTACGCGCAGACCGTCACCGTCCCGGTCGGCAGCAACGGCACCGCGTCCGCCCGCACCACGCTCTCCGCGTACCCGGGCGAGACCCCGGTGCTCGACTTCTCCGCCATGGCCGAGGACCCCGCCAACCGCGGACTGGTCGTCAACGGCAACTACTGGCGGGTGTACGGCATCACGGTGCAGCGCGCCGGCGACAACGGCATCTACGTCGGCGGCAGCCACAACGTCATCGAACGGACCGTCACCCGCTACAACCGGGACTCCGGCCTGCAGCTCGGCCGGATCTCCTCCAGCACGCCGAGCTCCCAGTGGCCGGCCGACAACCTGATCCTGAGCGCCGAGTCGCACGACAACGCCGACGCCGGCGGCGAGAACGCGGACGGCTTCGCCGCGAAGCTCACCGTCGGCTCCGGCAACGTCTTCCGGTACGCCGTCTCGCACCACAACATCGACGACGGCTGGGACCTGTACACCAAGACCGACACCGGCCCGATCGGCCCGGTCACCGTCGAGGACTCGCTGTCGTACAGCAACGGCACCCTCTCCAACGGCACCGTCAACGCCAACGGCGACCGCAACGGCTACAAGCTCGGCGGCGAGGACATCGCGGTCGACCACACCGTCCGCCGCAGCATCGCGTACCACAACGGCCACCACGGCTTCACCTGGAACAGCAACCCGGGCACGATGGCGGTCTCCACCAACCTGAGCATCGACAACACCGAGCGCAACTACTCGTGGGACGGCGGCACTTCGGTGTTCCGCGGCAACACCTCCTGCCGCTTCGCGGTCAGCGGCTCCAACGACAGGACCCTCGGCGACGCCGACGCCACCAACCAGTTCTGGACCGGCGCCAACGGCTCCCGCTGCGCCCCCTACGCGGGGGCCCTCAGCTGGTCGTTCGCCTCCGACGGGCGCCTCGTCGTCGCCATCGGCGGCAGGACCGTCACCCTGTAGGCCCCGCCGGGTCGGCCCGCCCGCCGGGCGGGCGGGCCGACCCGGCGTCAGGTTCCGGCGACCAGGCGGGCCATCGCGAGCAGGCCGACGGCGGCGATGGTCCAGCGCAGGCCGGCGGGCGGGAGGCGGCGGCCGTAGCGGGCGCCGAGCAGGCCGCCGAGGGTGGAGCCGGCCGCGACGACCGCGGCGACCGTCCAGTCGACGGAGGTGACGCAGACGAAGACCAGGGCGGCGACCAGGTTCACGGTCAGGGCGAGGGCGTTCTTGACGGCGTTCAGGCGTTGCAGGTGATCGGTGGTGAGGGCGCCGAGCAGGCCGATCAGCAGGACGCCCTGGGCGGCGCCGAAGTAGCCGCCGTAGACGCCGGTGGCGAAGACGCCCCACCAGAGCCGGCCGGTCCGCGGCGGCCGGGCGGCGGGGCCGTCGGCACGGCGACGGGAGAGCACCGGCTGCAGCAGGACCAGCAGGCAGGCCGCACCGATCAGCACCGGGACCACCGCGCGGAACCAGGCCGCGGGGAGGACGAGCAGCAGCAGGCTGCCCATCAGGGCGCCGGCGCCGGCCGCGGCCGCCAGGCGGCGCAGCAGCGGGCCCTGGCCGGCGAGCTCCCGCCGGTACCCGTACACCGCGCTGCCCATGCCGGGGACCAGCCCGACGTTGTTGGACACGGTGGCGAGGATCGGCGGGTAGCCCATCGCGACCAGGGCCGGGAAGGTGATCAGCGACCCGGAGCCGACCACCGCGTTGACGGTGCCCGCTCCCGTCGCGGCGGCGGCCAGCAGGCCCGCGTCCCATCCGTGCAGGGTCACTTCGGCGACCCCGGGGCGGACGCCGGGTCCGGTTCGGCGCCGAGGCGGCTGCGGCTGAACAGCAGGGCGGGCTCCTCGGAGAGCGGGCCGAACGCCCGGACGGCGCCGACCAGGATGGTGTGGTCGCCGGCCGGGTGGACGGCGTCGATCGCGCAGTCGAAGTACGCGATGCCGTCGGTGAGGACCGGCGACCCGGTGACGGGGGCCGGCGTGTGCGCGAGGCCGTCGAACAGCGAGCCGTCCCGGGCCCGGGCCCGGTCCGCGAACGCCCGGGCGGTGGGTTCCTGACGGGCGCTCAGCACGGTCACCGCGAACCCGCCGCCGGCCAGCAGCCGACGGGTCGTCAGGGAGTCGTTGCCGAGCACCGCCAGGACCAGCAGCGGGTCGAGCGAGACGGTGCTGAAGGCGTTCACCGTCATGCCGTGCGCCTGCCCGTCCCGCACGCAGCTGAGCACCGTCACGCCGGTGGGGAAGCGGCCGGCGGAGCGCCGGAACTCCGTGGCGGGGAGTTCCGGCAGTCGCACCCGGTCCGCGCTCCCGGCCCGGGTCACCCGGCGTCCGCGAGGGCCGGCGACCGGTCGGCCGGCGCGCCGTCGACGGCCGCGGTGGCCGCGCGCAGCCGGTCGAGCAGGCCGAAGCCCGCCACCACCTGCTCGCGGGCCACCCCGAAGTCGATCAGGCAGGCGATCTCGTCCACGTCGGCCTTGCGGACCCGTTCGACCACCTCGGCGGCCTTCTCCACGGTGCCGAGCAGGCCGCCCTCCTCGAAGTAGCGTTCGAAGGAGCGCTCGACCATCGCGTCGAAGTGCCGGGGGCTGAGGGTGGCCGGGTCGATCTTCCGGCCCTTCGGCCCGGAGCTCATGGTGAGCCCGGCGAAGGAGCGCAGGTAGGCGCTGAGCGGGGCCCGGACGGTCTCCCGGGCGACCTCCTCGTCCTCGTGCAGGTAGGCGTGCAGCATCAGCACCACGTGCCCGCGGTCCTGCGGGTCGCCGGACTGCGCCGCGTACTCCTCGCGGTACAGCGCCACCTTGTCGGCGAGCTCCTCCAGGCTCTGCCCGACCAGGTGGGTGAGCAGCCCGGCGCCGGCCCGGCCGGCCGCCCGGAAGGTCTCCGGGCCGCCGGAGCTGGTGATCCAGACCGGCAGTTCGGCCTGGACCGGGCGCGGGTAGGAGCGCACGCGCTGCTGCTCGCCCGCGCCGTCGAGGACGGCGAGCTCGCCGCCGCGCCACAGTTCGCGGACGTCGGCGACGGTGCTCTCCAGCTTCTCCTTGCGGTCGGCGAAGTTCTCCGGCCGCAGCGCGAAGTCCTGCGGGTGCCAGCCGGAGGCGAAGGACACGCCGACCCGCCCGCCGGAGAGGTTGTCGACCACCGCCCACTCCTCGGCGATCCGCACGGGGTGGTGCAGCGGCGCCACCACGCTGCCCGCGCGGATGCCGATCCGTTCGGTGACGGCGGCGACGGCCGCGCCGAGCACGGCCGGGTTGGGGTAGATGCCGCCGAACTCGTGGAAGTGCCGCTCGGGCGTCCACACGGCGGTGAAGCCGTGCGTGTCGGCGAACTTCGCGCCGTCCAGCAGCAGGCCGTACCGGTCGGTCGAACCGGCGTCGGCCTCCTGCTCGTTGGCGAAGTAGAACAGGCTGAACTCCATCGTCTTGCCGTCCTCCGTCAGATGTCGAGGGTCACGTCGTAGGCCGACAGCCAGCGGTTCAGCCAGAGCGCCATCTCCAGGCCGCCGCGGCTGTACGGCAGGCTGGTGGCGCTCAGCGAGCGGTCCAGCACCTTGCCGAGCTTGGCCCGGTCGAGCAGCGGCAGCACCGGTGCGTTCGGGTCGGCCAGCACCTGGGTCATCTCGGCGCGCAGCGCGGCCTCGTAGCCCGGGTCCTGGGTGGCCGGGTACGGGGTCTTCTTGCGCTCCAGGATGGAGGCGGGCAGCAGGTCGCGGGCCGCCGCGCGCAGCAGGCTCTTCTCCTGGCCGTCGAAGGTCTTGGTCTCCCACGGGGTGTTGAACACGTACTCGACCAGGCGGTGGTCGCAGAACGGCACCCGGACCTCCAGGCCGACCGCCATGCTCATCCGGTCCTTGCGGTCCAGCAGGGTCTGCACGAACCGGGTCAGGTTCAGGTACGTCACCTTGCGCATCCGCCGGTCGAGTTCGCTCTCCCCGGGCAGCGCCGGGATCTCGGCGACGGCGTCGGCGTACCGGTCGGCCCGGTAGCCGGGTATGTCGAGCTTCTCGCGCAGGCCGCCGTCGAGCAGCGAGGTGCCGCCGAAGTAGCGGGCCGAGCCGGAGGTGAGCCACGGGAAGGTGTCCGCGTCGACGGCCTCCGGGCGGTGGAACCAGAGGTAGCCGCCGAACAGTTCGTCGGCGGACTCGCCGGACAGCGCCACCGTGGAGTGCTGGCGCACCGCGCGGAACAGCAGGTACAGCGAGGGCCACATGTCGCCCCAGAACGCGGGCGGCACGTCGGTGGCCTGCAGCACCGCGGCCCGGACCTCGGGCCGGGACAGGTCGGCGCTGTCCAGCAGGATCTCCTGGTGGTTGGTGCCGACGTGCGCGGACAGGTCCCGGACGAACGGGGCGTCGGGCGCGCCGCGCACCGCGTCCGGCTCGAAGCTGTCGACCGAGCCGCGGAAGTCCACCGAGAAGGAGTTGACCCGGCCGCGGCCCTCGCGCTCCAGCACCTGCGCGGCGAGCGCGGTGATGGTGGAGGAGTCCAGGCCGCCGGAGAGCAGGGTGCAGACCGGCACGTCGGAGATCAGCTGACGGCCGACGATGTCCTCGAGGAGTTCGCGGACGTGGCCGATGCTCTGCTCGCGGGTGTCGGTGTGCGGGGCCGCTTCGAGCGTCCAGTAGCGGGACTTGTGGATGCCCTTGGCGTCGACCCGGACGATCTCGCCGGGGATGACCTCGTGCATGCCGCTGAACACGGCCGCGCCGGGGGTCTTCACCATGTCCAGGGCCTCGCACAGGCCGGCCCGGTCGACGGTGCGGCGGGCCTGCGGGTTGGCCAGGATCGCCTTGGGCTCGGAGCCGAACAGCACGCCGCCCGGGGTCGGGTAGTAGTGCAGCGGCTTCACGCCCATCCGGTCGCGGACCAGGATCAGTTCCTGCCGCTGGGCGTCCCAGATGCCGATCGCGAACATGCCGTTGAGGCGGGTGGCGAAGTCGGCGCCCCACTGCAGGTAGGCGCGGAGCACCACCTCGGTGTCGCTGTTGGTCCGGAAGCTGTGGCCGTGCGAGACCAGCTCGGCGCGCAGCTCACGGTAGTTGTAGACCTCGCCGCAGAAGGTGAGGGCCGCCAGGGTGCGGTCGCCGTCGTGGTCGGCGACCATCGGCTGCTTGCCGCCCTCCAGGTCGATGATCGACAGTCGCCGGTGTCCGAGCGCGACCGGGCCGGAGATCCACATGCCCTCCTCGTCCGGCCCGCGGCACTCCATGGTCCGGGTCATCTGCCGGACCAGCTCGTGCGAGCGTTCGAGCCCGCCCTCCCGGTCGTACCAGCCGGTGATTCCGCACACGTCGGGTGTCCTCCGTTCTTCGGGTGGTCGTTGCGGGGTGGCGTCAGACGAGGCGGGCGTCGACGGCCGCGAGCAGTTCGCGCGGGGTCTTCGCCTCGGAGGTGATGGTGGCGGGCAGCTCGATGCCGTACTTGCGCTCCAGCTTGGAGATCGCGTTCAGCAGGGTCAGCGAGTCGTAGCCGAGGGCGTCGTAGGGCTGGTCGAGGACGTCCTCGGTCGGCTCGACCGGGTCCTCCCAGTCGTTGCACTCGTTGAGCAGGTCGATCAGTTCCGCGAGCGTCAGGTTCGCCATCGGGGGCCTTCCGTGAGGGGTGGGTTCAGTGGGACGGGTCGGGGCGGAGCGTCTCGTCGACCGAGGCGACGAGGGCCCGCTGGAAATCCGGGTCGAACGGCCCGTAGGTGCGCAGGCCGTCCGCGGTGCGGGGCGACATCAGGTGGCCCAGGCGCGGGTGGATGCTCAGCTGCGCGTGCAGGCCCTGCGCGAGCGCGGCGCGGTGCAGCAGGTGGGCCTGCCGGGTGGGCGTGGTCCAGTCCTCGGCGCCGACGTGGACGGCGATCCGGCCGGTGATCCGGGACAGCCGCCGGTACGGGGCGGGCTGGGCGAACCAGTCGCGCCAGAAGGAGGCGGGCGCCGACTCCTCGCCCTCGGCGAGCGCCGCGTCCTCCCAGGCGTCGTACTCCAACGCCAGTTCGGCGCGCAGCACTTCGAGGTCGGCCTGCGGGCCGAACCGGTCGACCAGGTCGAACGGGTCCCACCAGCCGCTGCGGCCGGTGGTGTCGGCGAGCGCGGCGGCCAGGTCGACGGTGCCGTCGGCGGCGGTGAAGCCGGCGGCCAGCCACTCCAGCCGCCGGTCCAGGTTCATCCAGCGCTGGAACACCGGGCGGGCCTCGGCGCTCGGCGCGACCACGGCCAGGCGGCTGTCGCCGCCCAGGCGTTCGGCGGCGGCCAGCGCGACCTCGGCGCCCATCGAGACGCCCAGCAGCAATACCCGGTCGCCGTCCACCGCGGGGTGGGCGCGCAGCTCCTCGACCGCGCGGACGGCGTCGTCGACCAGGCCGGTGAAGGTGAAACGCTCCGACCCGGCGCCCCCGTTCCGATCCTCCGTCAGGAAGCGGGTGTCGTAGGAGACCGCGCCGATCCCGGCGGCGACCAGGGCGGCGCCCAGGTCGGCGAACAGCCGGACCGGTCCGTTGCCGGAGGCCTCGGCGGGCAGGTAGGCGTCCCGGTCCCAGACCCCGAACGGGTGCAGCAGCACCACGGCGGGCACCGGCTGCCCGGCCTCGGCGGGCAGCCGCAGCAGGGCGGTGCGGCCCCGGTCGAGCGCGAGCTTGTCGGTGCGGTCGGCGGCGGAGGTGTCGAATGCGGAGGTGTCGTTCATGTCCGACACCGTCTCAGACCCGGACCAGGCTGCAGAACCACTGCATGCCGCCGGAGAGTCCGGCCAGCGCCACCAGGTCGCCGGGCTCCAGTTCGCCCCGCTGGTCGTACAGGCTCAGGCAGAGCAGCTGGTCGGCGCAGCCGACGTGGCTGAGCTCGGTGGAGAGCGCGGCGTTGGTGCGCTCCAGCGGGATGCCGGTCGCCTTGGCCACGCCGGCCAGCGAGTGCTGGTTGTCGTTCAGGTAGATCAGCCGCCGGATGTCCGAGGGCGACACGCCGGCCCGCTTGCAGGCCCGCTCGACCACGGCGGCCACCTGGTGGTCGACGTCCTTGACGAACTCGGTGAGCTGCTCCGGCTCGCGGCGGAAGTACTGGTGGACCAGGGCGAGTTGGTCGACCTCCAGGTTGGCGCCGACGGGGGCGGCGCCGCCGCCGAACTCGACCCGGAAGAAGTCCACGTAGCGCGGGTCGACGATCTGGTCGGTGGCCAGCCAGCGCAGCCGGCCGTGACCGCGCTCCAGCACCGCGGCGGCCGCGCCGTCGCTGCCCAGGCAGGTGTTGTTGCGCATCCGGTTGATGTGCGCCTCGCTGACCTTGTGCACGGCGACCAGCAGCACCCGGTGGATGTCCTCGCGGACCGCCATCAGGCCGGCGATCTGCTGAAGGGCCGTCACCGCGGAGGAGCAGCCCTGGGTGGCGAGCAGGGTGGGGGTGGGGCCGAGGCCGAGTTCGCGGGCGACGGCGGCGGAGGCGTCCCAGTTGAGGTACTCGGGCACGCCGCTGTCGGCGACCACCAGGTAGTCGATGTCGGCGGCGGTCAGCCCGGCGGCGTCCATCGCCCGCTGGGCGGCGTCGGCCGCCATCCGGGTCTGGCCGACGCCCGGGGCGGCCCGGTGGTAGGTGCGGTAGCCCCAGCGGATCACCCGCTCCGGGTCGTCGACGTAGCTGCCGGCCGTTGCGGCCACGTCCTGGGGTTCGCCCAGCACGTGGGCGAGGGCGGAGATTCCGAGCGTCACGGGCGCGGTCATGCCGCAACCTCCTTGGCTTCGAGCTTGGTGGCGAGGGTCTGACGGGTCGCCAGCACCAGCAGCACGGTGGTCTGCGTCCCGGCGTTGACGATCATGGCGATCCAGGCGCCCGTCAGCCCGAGCGGCGTCAGGGCGAGCACCGGGGCCAGGCACAGCTGCAGGGCGGCGCCGGTGGTGGTGGAGGTGGCCAGCGCCTTGCCGTGGCCGCCGCCGAGGAAGATGCCGCTCAGCGTCACGTTGCAGAGCAGCAGCGTGATGTAGACCGCCAGCCAGGGGATCTGGCCGTGCGCGGCGCTGCGGACCGCCGCGTCGTCGGTGACGGCGTCCACCGCCAGGCCGCCGAGGGTGAGCACCGCGAGGCCGCCGAGCAGCGACCAGCCGATGCCGAGCCGCACCGAGGAGGAGCGGCTGGCCGCCAGCAGGACCTCGTCGGTGGCGCCCTTCGCCTGGGCGGCGATGATGGTCGCGGCCTGCCGCATGGCGTAGGCGGCCATGGTGAGGAACAGCAGGGTGCGGGTGACGGTGCCGTACGCGGCGACCTGGTCGGTGCCGAACCGGGCCACCACGCCGACGATCAGCATGCCGGCGGCCATCCGCACCAGGAAGTCCACCCCGAGCGGCAGTCCGGCCTTCAGGATCTCGCGGACCGGGCCCGCCGCGTCCGCGGGTTCCTCGGTGTCGGCGGCCGCGGCCAGCTCCGTCACCAGCTTGGACTTCCGGTACAGCCGCCAGGTCACCGCGAGGGTGACCGCCCGGGAGCCGACCAGGGCCAGCGCCGAGCCGGCCACGCCGAGCTTGGGCACGCCGAGCCAGCCGTAGATCAGGATCGGGTCGGCGACCACCAGGATCAGGTTCGACAGCACCGCCATCCGCATCGGGGTGCGGGTGTCGCCGGTCGCCTTGAAGGTGCTGTCCACCAGGTACTGGCCGTAGAACACCGCGATGCCGGGCACCGAGATCGTCAGGTAGTCGACGGACAGCCCGACCGCGGTCTGCTCGTCGGAGCCGAGGATCAGCCGGGCCAGCGGCTCGCGCAGCACGAACAGCACCACGCAGATCACCGCGGTGATCAGCAGGGTGAGCCGGAACGCGGCCCGCAGCACCGGGCGCAGCCGGGCGTACTCGTTGGCGCCGACGGCCTGCGACAGCAGGATGGTGGTGCCGCCGCTGACCGCCAGGATGACGCTCATCAGCACGTTCTCGAGGGTGCTCGCCATGGTGACGGTGGCCAGCGCGGACGCCCCCAGCCGGGCGATCCAGACCACCGAGATGATGCCGGCGATGACGCCCGACATCAGCTCGATGTACACCGGCCAGGCGACCGGCAGCAGCCGCGCCGGGTCCAGCCACCCCAGCAGCGGCCGGCTCTTCGGCGGCGGCGTGGTGGACGCAGGTGGAGGTGTCATCGCGGAGCACTTTCCTTAGCTGTTCGGAACCGATCGGGGGCGAAGGCGGCGGGTATGCCGTCCGTGCCGGTGACCACCAGGTCGGCGAGCAGGTCCGCCGTGACCGGCGCCAGCAGCACGCCGTGCCGGTAGTGGCCGGTGGCCGCGTAGGTGTGCGGGCGGCCCGGGACGCGGCCCATCACCGGCAGGTGGTCGGGGGTGTCGGGCCGCAGCCCGACCCGGGTCTCCACCACCCGGTGGCCGGCCAGTGCGGGCACCAGCGCGACCGCGGAGCGCAGCAGCGCCTCGGTGTCCCGTTCGGAGGGCCGCACGTCGAAGCCGGTGTGGTCGAGGGTGGCGGCGACGATCGTCTCGTGACCGTGCCGGCCGGCCAGGAACACCGGCTGCCCGTCCACCACGCCGCGGATGCCGTGCCGCAAGCCGGGCCCGCCGGCCGGGTCCCGCAGCAGCACCACCTGGCCGCGCACCGGTGTGACCGGCCACGGGTGCAGCTCGGGCGACCAGGAGCCGGCGGCGACCAGCACCGCGTCCGCGGCGACCTCGCCGAGCGCCCCGACCCGGCGTTCCACGAAGCGGACGCCGGCCGCCGCGGCGGCCAGCCGGAGCGCCGCCCGGACTCGCTGCGCGTCCACGTGGTGGTCCTCGGTGACGAAGCCGCCGCCGACCGCCTCGGGCGACAACAGCGGTTCCAGGGAGCGCAGTTCGTCGGCGTCCAGGGCCTTCGGCGGGGCGTCGTGGCCCTCCCGGAAGCCGTACATGGCGGCGACCCGTTCGCGGTCCGACTCCTGGTGGGCGACCAGCAGCAGCCCCTCGGCGCCGTACCCGAGGTCGGTGCCGCTCGCCTCGGCGAGCTCGGCGGCGAAGCCGGGCCAGCGGTGCCGGGCCCGGTGCGCGAAGGCCAGCAGCTCGGGGTCGGGGAAGTCCGCCGCGCTGACCGGCGACAGCATGCCGGGGGCGACCGCGGAGGCGGTGCCGGGGAGTTCCTCGTGGTGGACCTCCACGGCCAGCCCGCGCTGCGCGCAGCGCCAGGCGACGGCCAGCCCGACCACGCCGCCGCCGATCACGGCCAGGTCCGGGCGGCGGGTCACCGGGCCCGCCCGGCGGGCTCGGTCTCCGGCTGCGGCTCGGTCGCGCCCTGAGGGAGCGTCAGCCCCCGGCCCAGGCCGGTGAGCACGTCGCGGACGGCGCCGGCCAGGTCGAACCAGCGGTCCCGGTCGAGGGCCTGGTCGGCGTCGCAGAGCGCCGCCGCCGGGTCGGGGTGGATGTCGACCAGCAGGCCGTCCGCGCCGACCGCGGCGGCGGCCAGCGCCATCGGCTTGACCAGGTGGCGGTGGCCGGTGCCGTGGCTGGGGTCGACGATGACGGGCAGGTGGCTGCGGTGCTTGACCACCGCGACCGCGCCCAGGTCGAGGGTGAACCGGGTGGCCGGTTCGAAGGTCCGGATGCCGCGCTCGCACAGCACCACGTCGGGGTTGCCGGCGGCGAGCACGTACTCGGCGGCCTGCAGCCACTCGCCGACGGTGCAGCCGAAGCCGCGCTTGAGCACCACGGGGCGCCCGGCCCGGCCGACGGCCTTCAGCAGGCTGAAGTTCTGGGCGTTGCGGGTGCCGACCTGCAGCACGTCCGCGTACTCGGCGACCAGGTCGACGGTCGCCGGTTCGAGCACCTCGGTGACCACCGGCAGGCCGGAGCGCTTCCCGGCCTCGGCCATGATCCGCAGGCCCTCCTCGCCCAGCCCCTGGAAGCTGTAGACCGAGCTGCGCGGCTTGTAGGCGCCGCCGCGCAGCGCGACCGCGCCGCCGGCCTTCGCCAGCTCCGCGGAGGCGGCCATCTGCTCCGGACTCTCGACCGCGCACGGCCCCGCGATCAGGGTGAAGTCGACGCCGCCGACGGTCGCCTGGCCGCCGAGCCGGACCAGCGACCCGAGCGGCGCGGCCGCCCGGTCGGTCAGCGGCGCGTCCGAGTGGTCGGCCAGCGTCCGCTGCACCAGCCCGGACTCGGCCAGCACCTCGGCGGCCACCGACCGGTCGTCCGGCACGTGCACCAGCAGTTGGTCGCCGACGCGGCAGATCACTGCGCCGTGCGGCGTGGGCACGCGGGCGTGGATCCGCTCGCGCACCGCGTCCTCGTCGACAGCCCTGCAGACAAACAGCACCGGAACTCCTCTGTGAACGTGGGTGGATGAGTGACGGTCAGTGCAGGAAGCGGCCGCCGTCGACGACCAGGGTCTGACCGGTGACGCCGGTGGCCGCGCCGATCGCGAACACCGTGTCGGCGACCTCCTCGGGCGTCACCACCCGCCGCAGCGCGGTGGAGGCCAGCAGGCCGGCCAGCACCTCGCCGGGCAGCGAGTCGGTCATCGCCGAGGCCACCGGGCCGGGCGCCACGCAGTTGACCCGGATGCCGCGCTCGCCGAGCTCGCGGGCGGCGGACCGGGTCAGGCCGACCACGGCGGCCTTGGCGGCGGCGTAGTGCGGGCCGAACGCGCCGCCGGTGAACGCGGCGACGCTGGACAGGTTCACCACCGCGCCGCGGGCCGCGGCCAGCGGGCCGAGCAGCTCGCGGGTGACGGTGAACGGCACCTCGACGTTCAGCTGCAGGGACTCCCGCCAGGCGGCGGTGCCCAGTTCGCCGAACGGCGTGGCCCGGGCCCCGCCGACGCAGTGCACCAGCAGGTCCACGCCCTCCCACGGCACGGCCGCGGCGAGTTCGGCCGGGCCGCTGTCGGCGGTCAGGTCCACCCGGACCGGGGTGACCGCGGGGTGCGCGAGCTCCGGTGGCCGGGAGTGGTACTGGGCCAGGACCTCCGCCCCGGCGGCCACCGCCCGGGCCACCACGGCGGTGCCGAGGTCGCCGGAGGCGCCGGTGACGACCACGTGCTTCATGCGAGGGGCTCCTTGTCCGAGAGCAGCGCCTTGGGCTCCAGCAGGAAGTCCGCGAGGCTGCCGTCGTGCGGCAGTTGCGGGGCGCCGGTCCAGGGCGGCGTGCCGCCGATGACGACCCGTCGGACGCCGGGCTCGGCGAGCGCCTGCTCCGGCAGGTCGGGGTCGTCGCTGTAGAGGGAGAGCACCAGGGTCCGGCCGAACTGCCGCACCCCGTCGGCGGGCGCGTACGGCGCGACCACCACGAACGGGAACGGCAGTTCGGTGCCGATCGCCGGGTGCCGGGGGTCGGTGGTGCTGAGCACCACCGGGCGCCCGGCCCAGGTGCCGTCGGGCAGCGGGGCCGGCCCGTCGCCCGCGGTGTGCCGGCGCAGGCCGTCGCGCTCCAGGTCGGCGACGGCGCGCCGCAGTTGGGCGGCCTGGGTGGCGGAGAAGACCGGCAGCACGGCCTCCGCCCGCGCCGCCGGGTGGGACGGCAGGGCGTCCAGCCGGGCGGCCAGCGCGTCGGCGGTCTCCGCCGGGGAGCCCGCGGTGCGGATCACCGAGGTGTTGGCGCACCGGACGCCGGCGTCCGCGGCGACCGCGTGGGCCAGCGCGTCCAGGGTGTCGGGCGACAGCGGCCGGTCCAGCAGGGCGGCGCTGCGCCCGGGCCCGCGGGTCAGCACCGAGGGCCGGTGCTCCCAGCGGGCCACCGCACTCGGCCCGCCGTAGACGATGCCCAGGTCGGTGGCCTCCAGCAGGCGCTCGCCGAGCCCGTGGTCGCCGGGCAGCACGGCCAGGGTGTGCCCGGGCAGGCCGGCGGCCAGCAGGGCCGCCGCGAGGCGGAACGGCGTGAACGGGTCGCGGGTGCCGGGCCGGACCAGCACGCCGTAGCCGACCGACAGCGCCCGGGCCCAGGTCAGGTGCGGGTCGACGTGGTTGGACGGGGTGACGACGCCGAGCGTCCGTCCGCGCGGCACCCAGCGCACGCCCGGGGCGGGCGCCGGGAGTTGCCGGGAGGTACTCTCCGCCAGCCGGGCCAGGCCGGCGCGGACGCTGCGCAGGCCGTCGGCGACCACCCGGTCCGGCAGGCCGGTCGCGGCGACCACCCGGGCCCGGTAGGACTCGGCGCTCTCGCCGGCCAGTTCGGCTTCGGCGAACAGCGCGCCGGCCCGCTCGAACACCTCGGGCGGGACGGCCGTGCCGCGCACCCGCCGCATGGCGAGGTGCAGCAGCAGGGTCGGGGAGACGCCGACCCGGGCCAGCGGCGCGCCGTCGGCGCCGTGCAGGTCCACGGTCTCGTCGCAGGCGAGGTGTTCGCCGGCGACCAGCGGCTGCAGGGTGGGGGTGGTCACTAGTACACGCCCTCGATCACCTGGGCGCCGGCCGTCGCCCGGTAGGGCTGCAAGTCGGCGAGGTCGTCGCCGGTCGCGTCGCCGTCGGCGGGGGCGATCCGGACGGCGGTGTCGCGCTCGGCGACGTTCGGCAGGAACAGGTCCTTGGTCAGCAGGTGGACCAGGACCCGGCCGCGCTCGCCGGGGGCGACCCGCTCCCCCGTGCCGGGGTCGACGACCTCGACCACCGAGCGGGGCCGGAAGGTGCGGAACACGCACGGGTGGGTGTCCCCGGGCAGCGGCGGGCGCTGCGGGGCGATGCCCATCAGGCTGTTGCCGTAGATCCCGCGCACCTCGGCGTTCGGGAAGAACTCGGTCTGCAGCAGTCGCAGGGCGGTGCCGCTGATGCTGGTGCCGCTCCAGATGATGCCGGTGACCCGGTCGGCCAGCAGCCGGTAGAGCCGGTCGCGGGCGCACAGCGCCTCCAGCACGGGCGGGGTGATGAACAGCACCCGGACGTCCTGGGACTCGGCGATGATCTCCACCTGGTCGAGGACGTGCTGCACGTACTCGTCGGCGAGCGGGCGCCGGTCGGTGCGGATCAGCAGCTTCACCCAGCGCGGGTCGAAGTCGACGGTGAGGAACTTGGCGCCGCGCAGCTGGGCGAGCCGGCGCACCGAGCGGCCGACGATGTGCGGGCCGGTCGGGCCGACGTGCAGCCAGTGGCCGCCGCCGCCGAACGCGGGCAGCACCGTCTCGACCCAGTCGACGCCCTCCTGCCGGGACAGGTGCTCGACGACCCGCTTGGGCGCGCCGAGCGTGCCGCCGGACTCGTAGACCTCGTACGGGAGGTGGGCGGAGCCGGCCGGGACCAGGTCGTCGACCGGGACGGTGCGCAGCTCGTCGCTCAGGTCGGGGAACTTCCGCAGGTCGGCGAAGCCGTGCACGTCGCGGAGCGGGTCGAAGCCGAGGCCGTCCAGGCGCTTCAGCCAGAACGGCGAGCCGGTGGCGGGGCTGAAGTGCCAGCGCAGCACGGACTGCAGGTGCTCGGTGGCGGCGGTGTCCTGACGGTCGGTCATGCCGGCACCCGCTCGGCTGCCCGCAGCGCGTTCGCGACCATGTCGAGGCCCCTCTCGGTGAACAGTGATTCCGGATGGAACTGCACGCCCTCGATCGGCAGTTCGCGGTGGCGCAGGCCCATCACCTCGCCGTTCTCGGTCCAGGCGGTGACCTGCAGCTCGTCCGGCACGGAGGCCGGGTCGACGGTCAGCGAGTGGTACCGGGTGACCTCCAGCGGGCTGGGCAGCCCGGCGAACGCGCCGACGCCCTCGTGCAGCACGGGGCTGAGCTTGCCGTGCATGGGCACCGCGGCCCGCACCACGCGGGCGCCGAACGCCTCGGCGATGCACTGGTGGCCGAGGCAGACGCCGAGGATCGGCACCTGGTGCTCGCGGTCGCGGATCAGGTCGAGCGAGATCCCGGCGTCCTGCGGCCCGCCCGGGCCGGGCGAGATCAGGATCAGGCTCGGGTCGAGCCCGACGACCTCCTCGACGGTCAGGTCGTTGTTGCGGACCACCCGGCACTCGTGGCCGAGTTGGCCCGCGTACTGGGCGAGGTTGTAGACGAAGGAGTCGTAGTTGTCGATGATGACGATCACGGGTGAACCCCCGGTCCGAGGCTGACGGCGGCGGCGCGGGCGGCGGCCCGGAGCTTCGCCACGCACTCCTCGCGTTCGGCGGCCGGGTCGGAGTCGTGGACGATTCCGCTGCCGGCCTGCAGGTGCAGTTCGCCCTGGTGCAGGACGAGTGCGCGGATGGTCAGGTAGAGGTCGGCGTGGTGGACGCCGAAGGAGCCGACCGCGCCGGAGTAGAGGCCGCGGCCGACGGGTTCGAGCTCGTCGATGATCTCGATCGCCCGGACCTTGGGGGCGCCGGTCATGGTGCCGGCGGGGAAGCTGGCGCGCAGCAGGTCGTCGGTGCGGCACTCGGGGCGCAGGAGTCCGTGCACGTCCGAGGTCAAGTGCATGACGTGGGAGTACCGTTCGACCTCCATCAGCCGCGGCACCCGGACGCTGCGCGGCACGCAGACCCGCCCGAGGTCGTTGCGGGCGAGGTCGACCAGCATCCGGTGCTCGGCCAGCTCCTTCTCCGAGCCGATCAGGTCGCGCTCGGCCGCCAGGTCCGCGGCCCGGTCGGCGCCGCGCGGCCGGGTGCCGGCCAGCGGGCGGATCAGCACGTCCCGGTCGGTGAGCGTGACGCACGGCTCCGGCGAGGCCCCGACCACCTCGAAGTCCCCGCCGCGGTACCAGAAGTGGTACGGCGAGCGGTTGAACTCGGCCAGCCGCTGGTACACCGTCAGGCCGTCCGCCTCGCCCGGCGCCGAGTACCGCACCGAGAGCACCACCTGGAAGATGTCGCCGGCCAGGATGTACTCCTTGGCCCGGCGCACCGCCTCCAGGTACTCGTCCGGCCCGTGCCCGAACGCGCCCGCGCCGACCCGGGCGGCCGCCGCCGGGAACCGCCCGGCCCCGGCCAGCACCCGCTCGACCCGCTCGGCGGCCGCCCGGGCCGCCGCCGCGGTCGCGCCCCGGCCGACCACCGTGGTCCCGGCCCCGTCGAAGCGGACCAGCACCTCGGGCAGGAACAGGTCGTAGGTCGGCAGCGCCGACGGCTGCAGGGTGAGCCGCTCGAAGCCGGTGACCGCGTCGTAGCCGATGCACCCGTACCAGCTGAGCTCGTCGGGCTCCGCGCCCGGCTCGAACTCCAGGCCGGCCAGGAAGTCGACCGCCGCGGTGACCGGGTCGGGCGCCGACGGCCCGGGCCCGGCCCGGTGCGCGACCGCCAGCTCGCCGACGGCGAGCAGCACGACGGGCTCCGCCGCGGTGGCCCGGCAGCTGAGCATGATGCGGTCCGCGCCGCGCAGCGCGGCCGCGGCGACGACCGGGTCCAGGTCGGGCCCGGGCAGCTCGCAGCGGTGCACGAGGTCGCCGGCCCGCAGCCCGCTGCGCAGGAAGGCGGGTGACTCGACGGTGGCGGTCATCTCAGCGACCCGCCCCGGGGATCGCCGCGTCCGGGTACTCCACCGCCACCACGCGGGCCGGTGCGGCCTCCACGCCGGAGACCTTGATCGGCAGCGCGATCAGCTGCACCACCGACTGCTCCAGCTCGTGCAGGTTGGTGATGTACTCCAGGATCGGGATGCCGGCCGCCAGCAGCGCGTGGTGCACCGGCGATTCGGCGTCGCCCGGGCGCTCGGTCAGGCAGTCGAAGCCGACCAGCGAGGCGCCGTGCTCGATCGCCCACTGCGCGGCCGAGGGGGTCAGATACGGCGGGCGGTCCCAGTAGTCCGCGGCGCCCCAGTTGTGGCGGAGGTAGTCGGTGCGGATCAGCAGCCGGTCGCCCGGGGTCCACACCTCGCCGACCGCCTTGTCCAGGTCCTCGCCGGTGACCGGCTCCAGGTCGCCCTTGTGCGAGAGGTCCGCGACGCAGGCCCGGCCGATCAGGGTCTCCAGCGGGACGTCCTCGATGCCCTCGGTGTCCGGGTAGAAGTGCAGCTTGTACTCCACGTGCGTCCCGTTGTGCGGGAAGATGTGCAGCGTCGAGAAGGTGCGGTTGGTGCCGTACGGGTCGGTCTCCGGGGTCATCGCCCGGTCGAAGCTGAACTGCGGGAACCAGTCCGCCGGGTAGGACGGCATGCCCTCGTAGAAGCCGTGGGTAAGGTCGACAATGCGCATGGTCAGCCGTTCTGCTAGTGGTGGTCGACGTCGTAGAAGCCGGCTCCGTCGAGGTACCTGACGGTGTTGAGGTCGCGTTGCAGGACGCCCTCGGACTCGTGGTGCAGCGTGACGGTCAGCGGGTAGGTCATGTCGTTCACGGTGGGCCGCAGCGCGCCGCCGGGCTCGACGAAGGTCCGCAGGGCGCGGAAGCTCGGCAGCGCCTCGATCTGCTCCACGCCGCGGTAGCCGCGCAGCGTGCCCTCGAACGGCGAGGCCAGCGCCGACCAGGCGAAGTGGTGCTTCAGCCGGTACGGCGTCCCGCAGCGCTCGTCGAAGCGCTCCGGCCGGACGAAGCTGTCGACGGTCCACTCCAGCTGGGCCTCGCCGATCGCCTCGGCCGCGTAGTACGGCAGTTCGCCGCCGGAGATCCGCGCGCCGACCTCGACCAGGCAGGGCCCGTCCGGCGTCAGCTTGATCTCCAGGTGGGCGGGCCCGAACCGGATGCCGAGGGCGTCCAGCACGTCGAAGGCGTAGCGGGTCAGCGCCGTCAGCTCGGGCGCGTCCGAGGCCAGCAGGACGCTCTCCACCAGCAGGTCGGTGATCCCGTTGACCGTCAGCCGGCCGGATCCCCAGCAGTCGGTGACGTGGTGCCGGCCGGCCCGGCTGACGGTGTTGACGATGTACTCCGCGCCGACCAGGTACTCCTGCGCGACCGCGCCGAGGTTCGGCAGCGAGAAGATGTTCTCCCGCCCCATGATCCCGGCGAGCGCCGCGGCGGACTGCTCGGGGGTGTCGCAGAAGGTCACGCCGTCGCCGGCGGCGCTGCGCAGCGGCTTGACCACGATCCGGCCGCCGACCTCGCGGTGCCAGGCGCGCAGTTCCTCGGCGTCGGACACGTGGGCCTGGCGCGGCGCCCGCAGGCCGGCGGCGGCCACCTGCTCGATCATCCGGAACTTGTCCCGGCGGGTCTCGCTGAGCTTGCTGCCGTTGCTGTCCAGCCCCAGCAACTCGCTGATCTCGTCGGCGAGTTCGACGCCCAGTTCGCTGCCGGTGAGGACCGCGACGGGCTGGTACTCGGCCAGCTCCGCAAGGGTCTGCCCGACGTCGCCGCGGTGCACCACGTTGGCCACGTAGCCGTCCAGGTCCAGCGGACCGCGGTACACCAGCGGCACCTCGGGCGTGCTCTGCAGCCGCACGCAGCGGTACCCGGCCGCCAGGAACGCCGGCGGCAGGCCCCGCGCGGGGGCGTACGGATCGACCAGCACGACATGCTTCATGCGACGTCTCCCACGGGTTCGGCGCTGATCCGGAAGTCAGCGGCGGCGGTCTGGATGGCTTCCTCCACCGTCCGGCTGGTGGCGCCGCGGAACCGGAACCGGCCGCCCACGTGCTCGTAGTAGGCGTCGGCCAGCGGCAGCACCTCGCCGGGCTGCAGCAGCGCCTCGGCGTACAGGCCGGGCACCGCGCCGGTCAGCGGGGTGACCTCGGTGATCCGGCAGGGGCGGCGCGCGGGCGAGGGCACCAGCAGCCAGCCCGCCACCTCACGGTCCGTCAGCACCGGTGCCTGCACCGGCTCGCCGAGCTGGATCCGCAGCGCCGCCGCCATCAGGTCGTAGCCGTGCACCTCGCGCCACAGGAACGGGATCTCGCTGCCGCCGACCCGGGCGCCGACCTCCAGGAAGGTGCACTCCACGGCGCCGGTGTCGGGGTTCGGCCCGACGAACAGCTCCAGGTGGAACACCAGCGGATCGGTGTCGAAGGCGGCCAGGAAGCGCTCCGCGGCGGCGCCGATCGCGGCGACCGTCCCCGGGTCGTCCTCCTCCACCGAGCCCAGGTACTCGCCGGTCCGGAAGTCCAGGCAGTTGTTGACGTACCGGGAGGCGCGGAACGCGGCCAGCCGGCCGTCCAGGAACATCCCGTCCACGTGGAAGATCGGGTGCGGGTTGAAGACCTGCGCCAGCATCGGCCGGGCGGCGAAGTCGATCCCGTCCGCGTCCTGCGGGCCGCCCAGCCGGACCACGCCGTCGCTCGAACTCCCGATCCTGGGCTTGACGATGACGGGCCATCCGAACTTCTCACCGAAGGAGCGGACCTCCTCGGCGCTGTCCACCGCCGCCAGCGCGGGCACCGCGAGGCCGCGGTCGGCCACCACCTCCGCCATCACCAGCTTGTCCAGGAACCGCAGTGCCTGCTCGGGCCGGGTGCCCTCGCAGCCCCACTCCGCACGCAGGACGGCGGCCGT
The DNA here is from genome assembly GCF_003610255.1 of Streptomyces sp. TLI_171. Lineage (GTDB taxonomy): Bacteria > Actinomycetota > Actinomycetes > Streptomycetales > Streptomycetaceae > Kitasatospora. The sequence goes on from NZ_RAPS01000001.1 coordinate 1,299,680, forward strand.
GAGCAGGTCGTCCTCCTTCAGCGCGACGATCCGCTGCGGCGGGCCGTGCCGCTCCGCGAGCGCCGCGACCGCCCGGCGGGCCGCCACCAGGTCGTCGGTGGCGGCGACGATCTCCACCCCGGCGGCGGTCGCGGGCACCCGGTCGCGGCCGACCTCGGTCGTGACGTAGCTGACGCGGTCGGCGGTGTGGTCGAGCACGGTCGCGTAGTCGACATACTCCGCCCGCCACCGGTGGAGGACCACCACGTGGCGCTGGGCCAACGCACTCATCGCGCATCCTTCGTCGTCGTCGTTCGTCGTGGTCGTTCGTCGTTCTCGGCCGCCCGGGACGGGCACGTGCGGGCGCACCGCATCGCACCGGCGCATGCGGAGGCAGCGGCCGGCGTGGCCGTGGTGGGATCACTCGGATGGTTGGAAGGGGTACGTGCGGGGACCTCGCCCGCGGCTGGTGCGCCGCACGCGGTCCCGGTACGTCATCGCCGGCTGTTCACGGCCGGCCGCGACGGTGCTAGCGACAGGTCCCGCATCCGCGACAGCAGAGCAGCGCGGCCGAAATGTCGGAGCAACCCACTCTCCCGAATACGTGATGCACAGAGACCCCCGTCTTGATCACCGTTCGAATACGGCGAGCGTATGGCAGGTCAGAACGCTCACACAACCCCTTGACTCAGCGCGCCGATCATGTCAGGTTCAAGATATTGATCATGTTGCGGTCAAGGAACTAGCCATGTCTGGATCAAGGTTGACCGGGCGTCAGCAGCCTCCCGATCCCCCGCCGAACAGGGCGAACGCCCCGGCGCACCCAGCCCGCGGCACCACCCGCCACGGGCCGATCGGCCGTGCCCGGACCGACCCGCCCTGTCACACCAGGACATCTTCCGGACACACTCTTTTCCACGAGCCGTCAAGTACGGTGGCGCCTGCGCGCCCGCACCGCACGTCGAGCAACGGGGGGAACCGATGGCCGCCGATCTGCCGATGGGCGTCCTGGGACCGGGCGGTGAGGAGGAGACCTGGCGGCTCCTGTTCGATGCCCTGTCACGCCTCCGGCCGCAGATCGAGCCTCTGGGTTTCCAACTGCTCTGCAACGGAGCCCGGATCGACGCCTACCCGTCGGGCATGTCCCGTGACATGGGGGGCGGACGCACCCTGTACGTGCTGACGCCGGGCCGGACTCCTCGACAACGGGTGGCCGTCTTCGACCGTGCTGCGCCGAGCTCCGTCGGCACCGTCGCCGCCCAGCCGGCGTTCTACGAGTCCTGGCTCGCCGGACCCGAGGAGCGGCCGCTGACCGACCGGGCGAGGAACGCGCTGACCGAGCTCTGGCTCCGCCTGCGCACCCGGTAGCGGTCGGGGCCGTCGGGCGTTGGCGGCGGGCGGCGTCGTGAGCGACACCGGTGCTTCGGCGAACGGCCTGCTGCGCGGCCGGGAGATCATGTTTCCGGCAGCGCCTACGCCTGGAGCCTCTCCGGGAGGCTTCGGTCGAGCAGAACGGGACACAGCATGAAGGTCGCATTCGGATGGAAGCTCCACGGGGACGGGCGCTCTCCGCGGCCCGGTGCGGTGGTGAAGCCGGACGAGCGGCTGTCGTGGGGGCGGACCGTCGGGCTGGGCGCGCAGCACGTGGTGGCGATGTTCGGGGCCACCTTCGTCGCGCCGGTGCTGATGGGGTTGGATCCGAACCTCGCGGTGATGGTGTCGGGCGTCGCCACGGTCTTCTTCCTGCTGGTGACGGGCGGTCGGATCCCGTCGTACCTGGGGTCCAGCCTGTCGTTCGTCGGCGTGGCGGCGGTGATCAAGACCCAGGGCGGGGACGCGGCGACGCTGACGGGTGCGCTGCTGGTGGTCGGCGCGGTGCTGGCGGCGTGCGGCGCGGTGGTGCAGGGGTTCGGCGCGAAGGTGATCCACACGGTGCTGCCGCCGGTGGTCACCGGGGCGGTGGTCCTGCTGATCGGCTTCAACCTGGCTCCGGTCGCCGCGGGCACGTACTGGCCGCAGGACCAGTGGACGGCGCTGCTGACGATGGCGTTCACGGGGCTGGCGCTGGTGGTGCTGCGCGGGTTCTGGTCCCGGATCGCGATCTTCCTCGGGCTGGTCTTCGGGTACCTGGTGTCCTGGCTGTTCGACCGGATCTTCGGGCGGATCGACTCCCCGGTGGGCGGCGGGGCGTCGACCGAGCACTGGCGCCTCGACCTGTCCGGCGTAGGCTCGGCGGACTGGATCGGCCTGCCCTCGCTGCACGCCCCGAGCTTCTCGGCGTCCGCGATCCTGGTGGCGCTGCCGGTGGTGGTCGCGCTGATCGCGGAGAACGCCGGTCACGTGAAGGCGGTCTCGGAGATGACGGGTGATCCGCTGGACGACCGGATGGGCACCGCGATCATGGCGGACGGCGCGGCCACGGTGCTGTCCACGGCGGTGGGCGGTCCGGCGACCACCACGTACGCGGAGAACATCGGCGTGATGGCGGCGACCCGGGTGTACTCGACGGCGGCGTACTGGTGCGCGGCCGGCTTCGCGATCCTGTTCGGCCTCTGCCCGAAGTTCGGCGCGGTGGTCGCGGCGATCCCGGGCGGCGTCCTGGGCGGCATCACCGTCGTCCTGTACGGGATGATCGGCCTGCTCGGCGCGCAGATCTGGGTCCACAACCGGGTCGACCTGACCAACCCGCTGCACCTGGTGCCGGTCGCGGCGGGCGTGATCATCGGCATCGGCAACGTCACCCTGAAGTTCACCGACAACTTCGAGCTCGGCGGCATCGCCCTGGGCACCCTGATCGTCGTGCTCGGCTACCACGGCCTGCGCGCCCTCGCCCCCGCCCACCTCAAGCACCCGCGGCCCGCCGACGGCCCGCTGCTGGACGAGGGCACCAGCACCTACGACGACACCCGCCCCGGCAGCGCGGGCTGACGGACCGCCAGGTGCCCGGCTCCCGCCGACCACGCGGGGGCCCGGGCACCCGGCCTCCGGCGCTACGCCAGCAACTGCGCGCCGGCCCAGTCGGCGTGGTCGCTGTTGATGCCGTCACCCGCGTCGGTGACCCGCAGCTCCAGCGTCCTCACCCCCGTCACATCGACGTCGACCGACTGCGTCGCACTCGACGGCGTCATCACCCCCGAACTCTGGTACAGCCGCACCCCGTCACCCCACACCTCGAACACGACACTCGCGTTCGACGCCACCTCGTCATCCACACCCACCTGCGAACGGAACCGCGCAAAGCCCCCGTTCAACGCGTACGCCACCGACCCGTTGGCATGCGTCCCGATCCCCTTCGCGTACGACACCCCGTTCAACGACAACCCGTGCCCGTCCACGCTCAGGTCCTTCCGCACCGCCCCGAAGTCACTGCGCGCACTCACCCACGCCACGTCACTGAGCGCGGTCGGCGCGGCGGAGCCGACCAGCTTGGCGCCGGCCCAGTCGGCGTGGTCGCTGTTGATGCCGTCACCCGCGTCGGTGACCCGCAGCTCCAGCGTCCTCACCCCCGTCACATCGACGTCGACCGACTGCGTCGCACTCGACGGCGTCATCACCCCCGAACTCTGGTACAGCCGCACCCCGTCACCCCACACCTCGAACACGACACTCGCGTTCGACGCCACCTCGTCATCCACACCCACCTGCGAACGGAACCGCGCAAAGCCCCCGTTCAACGCGTACGCCACCGACCCGTTGGCATGCGTCCCGATCCCCTTCGCGTACGACACCCCGTTCAACGACAACCCGTGCCCGTCCACGCTCAGGTCCTTCCGCACCGCCCCGAATTCACTGCGCGCACTCACCCACGCCAGGTCACTGAGCGCGGTGGTCTGTCCGCCGTCGCCGGCGGTGGTGCCGGTGTCGGCGGTGACGGTGGCTCCGGCGGCGACGGGGACGGTCACGTAGGAGACGGTCCGGCCGTAGAGGGTCTTGGTCTGCGGGGTCCGGGGAACGTCGTTGACGGTGATGGTGGCCGGGGTTCCGTAGAACTGGGCCTCCCAGCTGACGGTGCCGCCGGAGTTGTTGGTGAGGGTGGAGGCGGTGGTGCCGGTGTGCTTGAGCTTGAGGTCGTTGCCGCCGACCTTGAGGTGGTCGAGTTCCACCCAGGGCGTGTCGGCGGTGAGGCGGGAGACGGTGGCGACCTTGCCGTGCGGGGCGTCGGGCTGGACGCCCATCATGCCGTCGACGACGCTGCTGACGGCGAGGAAGGACACCTCGGGGTAGCTGTCCCGGCCGGTCATCAACTTCTGCAACCAGGACCAGCCTTCGGTGGAGCGGTTGTACTGGTAGTACATCTCCGGCAGGTAGGAGGTCGCCTCGACGTTGAGGCTGTCGTCGTTGGCGGCGATGAAGTCCAGGTAGCTGTTGGTGCGCGGGCCCTGGTCGCCGAGGCCGGTGAGCATCATCAGGAAGCTCGCCTCGTGGCCCCAACTGCTGTAGCCGGTCCCGGCCGCGTCCTTGCCCCGGTCGTAGCGGTTGGCGGACGCGTCCCACCAGTTGGCGTCGAAGTAGCTGCGCAGCCGCTGGGCCCGGCCGGCCCAGGTGGCGCTGCCGGCGGTGTCGCCCCTGGCCTTCAGGATGTCCGCGTAGGCGAGCATCGACTGGTACTGGTAGCCGAGCGAGTCGCCGGCGGAGACCAGGTTCTCGTTGGGGAACTCGAAGAAGGTCGCGGTGTACTCGCCCGGCTGTTTCTTCGCCACGGGCTGCTCGGCGGCCGGGTCGGCGTCGTTCCAGCTGACCCCGTGGTCGGTGAGGAACGCGCCCATGGTGGAGTCGTAGTAGGCGGACAGCGTCGGGTCGTTGATCCAGTCGGTGTTGCCGGTCCACTGGTACTGCTTGTAGGCCTTGGCCATCAGGTTGAACGGGGAGGGCAGTTCGCGGAAGCCGGTGCCGTCGATGTAGTACATCGCACCGTAGGAGCTGTGCGCCCACAGCGGCCAGCCGTTCTGGCCGGGGGCGGTGGCGTCGCCGGCGAAGGTCTTCAGCATGCTGTAGGTCTCGGCGTCCAGGCCGAGCGCGTGCGCGCCGTCGGACTGGTGGGCGATGTCGCGGTTGTAGTACGACTCGCGGTTGGTGTAGGCGCCCCAGTAGCCGGGAGCGGGGGTGGTGTGGGCGGTGTCCTTGAGGCGCCACCACTCGGGTTCGTGGCCCATCATCGGGTTGCCGGGGTAGAAGGTCATGCCGAGCGCGCGGCCCTTGCCCCAGTTGAAGCCGTCGTTCAGGGTGGCGTTCGGCGAGTCGATGCTCAGCGCGCTGGTCGGCGCGCCGACGTACGGCTGCACGGTGATCCGGTCGACCCGCGGCACCTCGCCGGCCGAGGCGGCGGTCAACTCGATGACGTCGCCGGGCCGGAGGGTGATCCGGCTGGTGGTGCGGGTGTCGATGTTCTTCGGGTCGGTGTAGTCGGCGCCCCATCGCCGGCCGGTCGCCCAGCTGTCCACCTGGGCGGAGTTGACGGTGAGCCGGTACGTCACGCCGTTCGCGGTCATGCCGTTGTAGCGGGTGATCAGGTCGTACGCGCCGGCGGCGCCGGTGAACGCGGAGCGGGCCGAACTGGTCTGCCCGGCCACGCCCTTGGCGTAGGTGGCGTGGTCGACCGGGGTGTTGTTCCAGGTGTGGTCCACGGTCTCGGTGGTGAAGTTGGTCAGCGCCATGTCCTCGACTTCGAGCACGTAGGGGCCGGACGTCGCGGCCGCCGCGAGGGCGGGTGGAAGGGCGACGGCGGTGCCGGCCGAGACCAGCAGCGCTGACAGTGCACAGGCCAATCGACGCATGCGCGGTCGATCCTCTCTGTGGGGGCGGGAGTGGGGGACTCCGTTGGAATGCGTTTGAGTCTGTTGCCTATTGACGGCTTTTCAGGCACGCCTCGTCAACCGGTTGCACGATTCGACGGAAGACTTGCATCCCCCACATGTCACCGCCGCTGGAAGTTTTCACCCGTGCGGCGCGCTCGGCGCTACGGCCGCTGCTTGAGGTAGTCCTCGTACACCGCGACCTTGTACCGCACGATGTCCAAGGAGCGCTGCAGTTCCGCGAGTCGGCCGAGCACCCGCTGCTCGTGCGCGCGCAGCAGCGCCAGCCGGTCCGGCTCGGTGCCGGCCCCCGTCCGGGCCAGTTCGGTGTAGCGGCGGATCTCCGGGATCGGCATGCCGGAGGCACGCAGCACGATGCAGAGGTTGAGCCACTCCACGTCGCCCTCGGTGTAGCGGCGACGCCCGCCGCCCGCGCGCCGCACCGGCTCGGCGAGGATCCCCTCGCGCTCGTAGAAGCGCAGCGCGTGCACGCTCAGGCCGGTGCGGGTGGCGACCTGGCCGATGCTCAGCGTCGCGGCCGGCGGGTGCGGTGACTCCATCGGACCAGCATAGGAGCGGAGCGGACCCGGTCCGGAACCGACTTGATCTAGAGCCCACTCCAGTTCCTAGAGTGACCGTCGGCGCGCCCCGCACGGTCCGGCGCCAACGGACCGGCACCACCAGTCCACCAGAGAGGGGACAGCCATGCGTTACCGCGTTCTCGGCGGCACCGGCATCGAGGTGAGCACCCACTGCCTCGGGACCATGATGTTCGGCTCCGTGGGCAACCCGGACCACGAGGAGTGCGCGCGGATCGTGCACACCGCGCTCGACCACGGCATCAACTTCGTCGACACCGCCGACATGTACTCGGCCGGCGAGTCCGAGGAGATCGTCGGCAAGGCGCTGCGCGGGCGGCGCGACGACGTGGTGCTGGCCACCAAGGTGCACTTCCCGATGGGCGAAGGACCGAACCGCGGCGGCAACTCGCGGCGCTGGATCGTCCGCGCGGTGGAGGACAGCCTGCGGCGGCTGCGCACCGACTGGATCGACCTGTACCAGATCCACCGGCCCGACCACCGGACGGACGTCGAGGAGACGCTGTCGGCACTCGGCGACCTGGTCCGGCAGGGCAAGATCCGGGCGTTCGGCAGCTCGACCTTCCCCGCGGACGAGATCGTCGAGGCCCAGTGGGTGGCCGAGCGCCGCGCCCTGCCCCGGTTCCGCACCGAGCAGCCGCCGTACTCGATCCTGGCCCGCGGCATCGAGACCTCGGTGCTGCCGGCCGCCCGCCGCCACGGCATGGGGGTGCTCACCTGGGCCCCGCTCGCCTCCGGCTTCCTGAGCGGCCGTTACCGCAAGGGCGTCCCGATCGACCTGACCGGCGGCCGGGCCGCACTCACCCCGCACCGCTTCGACCCGGCGCTGCCGGAGAACGCCCGCAAGCTCGACGTGGTCGAACACCTCGTCGAGCTCGCCGACGGCCTCGGCTGCACCCTGCCCGAGCTCGCCCTCGCCTTCCCGCTCGCCCACCCGGCCGTCACCTCGGTGATCATCGGCCCGCGCACCCCCGAGCAGCTCGCCGCGGCGATCGAGGGCGCCGCCCTCACCCTCGACGACGCCGTCCTCGACCGCATCGACGAACTCGTCCCGCCCGGCACGAACCTCTACCATCCGGACGGCGCCTGGCAGTCCCCCACCCTCTCGCCCGCCGCCCGCCGCCGGGCGCCGGCCGACCGCGCCGCCGCCCGACCCCCGGAGGACCGCCCGTGGAGCCCCGCCCGCTGAACGCCGCCGAACGCGGCGTCCTGGCGCACCTGCTGTCCGCCGACTTCCCGCACGCGGCCGAGCTGCGCGGCCAGTTGGACCGCACCGAGGTGGTCGGGGCCTGGTCCGCCCGTTCGGTCAGCGTCGATCTGCGGGTCCGGGAGCCGGGCCGGCACACCGGCCTTCCGTCCCGCCTCGCCCCGGTCGGCGGCGAGGTCCACGCCCCCTCCGGCGACTACCTCGGCGAACTGCTGCTGTGGACGGACGACGACGGGCGGACGCTCTCCGCGCTCGAGTACGCCTGGGTGACGGACGAGATGCCGACCGCCCTGCCCGCCGTCGAACGGATCCGGCTGGTCTGACCCCGGCTCAGCTGCCGTCGGCCGCCTCCCGCAGGGTGCGGGCGAGGGTGCCGCGCAGGCGGGCGAACCCGGGGGTGCCGCGCAGGGCCGCCCAGCGCAGCGCTTCGCAGGACCCGGGCCGGGCGGGACGGCCCGGCCGGGGCCGCGGTCCGCCCTGCGGTCGGGGCGGCGGCGCTCATCCGGCACCGCCGGCGCTGAGCAGGGCGTGGACCCGGGGGACGACCTCTTCGCCGACGCGGTAGGCCTCCTCCAGGTGGGGATAGCCGGACAGGATGAACTCGTCGACGCCGAGCGCGCGGTAGTCGGCGAGCCGGGCGGCGACCTCGTCGTGGGAGCCGACCAGGGCGGTGCCCGCGCCCTCGCGGACCAGGCCGATGCCGGCCCACAGGTTGGGCGCCACCAGCAGGTCGCGGGCGGTGCCGTGGTCGTGCAGGGCCGCCATCCGGGCCTGGCCGGTGGAGTCCATGGCGGCGAAGCGCGCCTGCGAGGCCCGCACGGCCTCGGGGTCGATGCCCGCCAGGATCCGGTCCGCCTCGGCCCAGGCCTGCTCGGCGGTGTCCCGGCTGATCACGTGCAGCCGCAGCCCGTACCGGAGGGTGCGGCCCCGGTCGGCGGCGATCCCCCGCAGCCGGGCGATGCGCTCACCGATCGCCGCCGGCGGTTCGCCCCACAGGAGTTGGACGTCCGCCCGGCGGGCGGCGACCTGTTCGGCGGCGGGCGAGGCGCCGCCGAAGTACAGCGGGACGGGGTGTTCGACGGCCGGGTCGACCAGGTGCGCGCCGTCCAGTCGCAGGTGCGCGCCCTCGTGGTCGACCCGCTTGCCGTCGAGCAGGTCCCGCAGCACGGCCATCACCTCGTCGGTGCGGGCGTAGCGCTCGTCGTGGGCGAGGTGGTCTCCGTAGGCGCGCTGCTCGGCGGGGTCGCCGCCGGTGACCACGTTCAGCCGGAGCCGACCGCCGGCGAACCGCCGGAAGGCGTCGGCCTGTTGGGCCAGCAGGGTGGGGCTGGCGAAGCCGGCCCGGAACGCCACCAGGAAGCCGATCCGGTCGGTGTGCTGGGTGAGCGCGGCCGCCAGGATCCAGGGATCGACGCAGCCGAGGCCGACCGGGGCGAGCAGCGAGGCGAAGCCGGCCTGTTCGGCGGCCCGCGCCACCTGGGCGAGGTAGCCGACGTCGGCGGGCCGCCGGGTGGCGGCGCCGGTGCGGGCCTGGACGGCGGTCACGCCGCCGGGGTCGCGGCCGTCCCCGCCGGTGGGCAGGAACCAGTGGAAGACGGGGGCAGGGGCAGACACGGGGGGTCCTCTTCTCCGGGGGTGGACCGGGAGCGGGCAGGTCGGACCCGTGCCCGGCTGAGGACCGGGCACGGCCGAGGAGTGGAACGGAAGCGGACGACTACCGGCCGGAACAGGACACGGCCGGGGCAGCGGTAGCGGTCAGGCGCGACAACAGGCAGCGGAACACACCCGGAGGAGGTCGATGTGACCCCGGGTGGTGAGGAAGACTCGCTGCGACATGCCGGGGAAGCTACCACGTCCGGGCCGGTCGGAGGCAGGGCGCGTCCGCATGCTGGGCGCTTCTGTCTCACATTCCGTCACTTCCCGGCCGTCGCGCCGGCGGTGACGGAGCGTCAGCAACGCGGCGGGCCCGCGCAGCCCGGACAGCCGGTTTCGCCCAGGCCCTTGACCGGGACCGGTACACCGCTATCGTCTCCCTCAGTATCCGGTCTAGACCTATGGCCGTCTCCCCGACCTGACGCACCGGTCGCACGGAGGCCCGCACGTGTTCGCACCCCGCGCCACGGCGGTGTCCGCCGTGTCCCCAAGCCGGTGTGTCCGGACGGCCCTGACCCCCACACCAGGAAGGGCACGGACAGAAACGATGAAGGCAATCAAGACCAAGAGAACGGTGACCGTCGCCGTCGGCGCACTGATCGCCCCGCTGCTCGGTCTCACCGTCTCGGCGGGCTCCGCCAGCGCCCACGGCTGGGTCACCGACCCGGCCAGCCGGCAGGCGCAGTGCGCCAACAACGTCGTCAGCTGCGGCCAGATCAAGTACGAGCCGCAGAGCGTGGAGGGGCCCAAGGGCCTGTTCAGCTGTAGCGGAGGCCACTCGGAGTACGCGGAGCTCGACGACAACAACAAGGGCTGGGCGGTCACCAACGTGTCCTCCACCCAGAGCTTCAGCTGGCACCTGACGGCCCGGCACTCCACCTCGAACTGGCAGTACTACATCGGCACCACGCTGATCGCCCAGTTCCCCGGCAACAACGCCCAGCCCCCGGCGGACTTCAGCCACTCGGTGAACTTCGGCAGCTTCACCGGCCGCCAGAAGGTCCTCGCGGTGTGGAACGTCGCGGACACCGCCAACGCGTTCTACTCCTGCATCGACGTCAACATCGGCGGCACGGGCGGCACCACCGGCGGGACCACCGGTGGCACCACCGGTGGCACCACCGGCGGGACCACGGGCGGGACCACGGGCGGCACCACCGGTGGCACGACGGGCGGGACCACCGGTGGCAGCACCGGCGGCACCGGCAGCTGCACCGCCGCGGCCTGGAACACGGCCACGGTCTACAACGGCGGCGAGACCGTCTCCTACGGCAACCACAACTGGCGTGCCAAGTGGTGGACCCAGGGCGAGCAGCCCGGCACCACCGGCCAGTGGGGCGTCTGGGACGACCTCGGCGCCTGCTAGTCACCACCCCCGCCCCACCGCCCGGCGACCCCCTGTGGGGGAGGGTCGTCGGACCGGCCCGGGGCACCACCACGACCGGCCGGGTCCCTCGGGGTCCGGCCGGTTCCGGCATCCCGCCTCCGGACGGCCTCCGGCGCCGCCCGCCGGCCGGCCGAACGACCCTCAGGCCCCGCGCGGCAGGGCGTCGATGAAGGCCCGGGCCGGCGCGGAGGGGCTCGGCGCGAAGAGCAGCTCCCGCCGGTGGATCAACCGCGGGCCGCGCACCGGCAGAGCGGTGGGCGCGAGACCCCGGGGCAGCAGCGCGAGGCCGTGGCCGGCCGCGCACAGGGCGAGCAGCGCGGGCACGTCCAGGCCGTCGTAGCCGGTGCGGACCGGGAAGGCGTCGAGTCCGGTGGCGGCCCGCAGGTCGTCCAGCGGCGCGGCGATGCCCGGTGCGTCCAGCCAGCCCGCGTCCGCGAGTTGGGCCAGGTCGAGGTGGCTGCGGCGGCGCAGCGGGTGGTCGGCGGGCAGCGCCACCGCGCACGGCTCCTCACCGAGGCCGACCTGACGCACCGGCCCGAGGTCGCCCAGCCGCAGCGGCCCTCCGGGCGCCGTGTACCCGTCGGTGACGCCGACCGCGTACCCGCCCGCGGCCACCTCGGCGGCGACCGCCCGCCGGTCCAGCACCGACACTCGCACCCGGACCCGCGGCTGCGCGGCCCGGACCGCCGCGAGCGCCGACGCGAGCACCGCGTCCAGCGCCAACGGGGAGACCGCGAGGGCGAGTTCGGGACGGTCGGCGGCGGCCATCCGGCGCAGCTCGGCGCGGGCGGCGTCCATCCGCTCCAGCACCAGCTGCGCGTGGTCGAGCATCCGGACCCCGGCGGCAGTGGCCCGGACCGGGCGGCGGTGCAGCAGTGGCGTGCCCAACTCGGCCTCCAGCAGGGCGATCTGCTGCGACACGGCGGACTGGGTGTAGCCCAGCTCGCGGGCGGCCGCGGAGAACGAGCCGGCGGTGGCGACGGCGACGAAGGTCTTCAGCAGGTGCAGCTCCACGGCGGCCAGTATGGGCCCATCAGCAGGGCTGATGGGCCAGCAGCAACACGCGTTGGACCGCCGCCGCCCGGCCGCAGCAGGATGCCGTCATGACCTCGAACCCGTACCCGCGCCCCGCCCGGATCGCCCTGGTCGGCGACCGCTCCCCGCACGTCCCGGCGCACCTGAACGCGCCCCGGATGCTGGCCGCCCTGCTCGACACGGACGGTCTCGACACCGACGCCTACTGGGTGCCGACCGACTCCGTCGATCCGGACGAGCTGGCCGGCTTCGACGGCGTCTGGCTGCTCCCCGGCAGCCCGTACCGCAGCGAGGCGGGCGCGGTGGCGGCGGCCCGGACGGCCCGCGAGGGCGGGATCCCGTTCCTCGGCACCTGCGGGGGCTTCCAGCACGCGATGCTGGAGTTCGCCCGCCACGTCTGCGGTATCCGGGGCGCGGCGCACGCCGAACAGCAACCGGACGCCGCGGAGTTGCTGATCGTGCCGCTGTCCTGCTCGCTGTACCGGCAGGAGGCCGGCATCCGGTTGGAGCCGGGGTCGGCGGCGGCCGGCCTGCTCGGCGCCGACCGCGCGACGGCCCGCTACAACTGCGCCTACACCCTCTCCCCCGCCTACCTGGACACGCTGCGCGCCCACGGCATGCACTTCACCGGGCACGACCTGGACGGCGCGGTCCGGGTGGCCGAACTCCCGGACCATCCCTTCTACTTGGCGACCCTGTTCCAGCCGGAGCTGACGCCCGCGCACGAGGGCCCGCACCCGTTCGTGCACGCCTTCGCCCATGCCGCCGCGACCCGGGCCGGTGCCGCGCTCGCGAACCGGGGGAGCTGACGGCCGGGCCGGGCCGTTCCGGCCGTCAGCGGTGGCGTGCGGCCGCCCGTCAGCCGCGCAGCTTGGCGAGCAGGCCGGCCCACCAGCCGCGGCGGCGCTGCGCGGGCACCGCGGCTGCCGGGGCCGCCACCGAGGCAGGGGCGGGCCGGGCGGCGGGCGCGGGGGCGGCGGGCGGCGGGGTGGAGACGGGCGCGGCGGCGGGAGCGGGCTGCTCCTGGAGCGCGGCGCGCGGGGTGAAGCGGGCCGGCAGCGCGTTCAGGTGCCGCGACATCCAGTTCCCTCGCCAGCTCAACTCCGCCTCGCTGACCGAGAGTTGCAGGTCGGGCAGGCGGGTGAGCAGGATGTCGATGCCGGTCTCGGCGATCGCCCGGCCGATCTCCTGGCCGGGGCACTCGTGCGGGCCGCTGCCGAAGGCGAGGTGCGAGCGGTTGCCGAACAGCGGGGTGTCCAGGTCGGGGCGCACGGCGGGGTCGGCGTTGCCCGCGGCCAGGCCGAGCAGCAGCATGTCGCCGGCCTTGATGATGCGTCCGCCCAGCTCGGTGTCGCCGGTCGCCCAGCGGCCGGGCACCAGCATGAACGGCGGGGAGTCCCACAGCACCTGGTCGAGGGCGTCCGGCAGGGTCATCTGGCCGCCGGACAGGTGGGCGCGGAAGCGGCGGTCGGTGAGGACCATCTTCAGCGTCTCGGAGATCAGGTTGATGGTGGTCTCGTTGGCGGCGAGCAGCACCGAGCGCAGGTGCTGCAGGACCTCGTCCTCGGTCAGCTCGGAGGCGTGCTCGATCAGCCGGGTGACCAGGTCGGCGCCCGGCTCCAGGCGCTTGCGGTCCATGGTGCGGCGCAGCGACTCGACCACGTACTCGTTGCTGGCGAACGCCGTCTCGGTGCCGCGGACCAGGTCGCGGGCGGCCTCGACCAGCCGCGGGCCGTACTCCTCGGGCATGCCGACGAGTTGGGTCATCACCAGCATCGGCAGGTGCTCGGCGAACTGCGACACCAGGTCGACCCGGCCGGAGTTGCCGAAGTCGGCGATCAGCTGGTCGGCGAAGCGGGTGACGTAGCGTCGCATGCCGCGCCGGTCGAAGCTGTTCAGACCGTCGGTGACCGCGGTGCGCAGCCGTCGGTGCTCCTCGCCGTCGACGAAGGAGCAGGTCGGCTGCCAGGCGATCACCGGGAGCACTGGGGAGTCCTCGGCGACCCGGCCCTGCTGGAACTCGGTCCAGCGCCGGGAGTCCCGGGAGAACCGGGACGGGGTGCGCATCGCGGTCAGGTTGGCCGAGTAGCTGAGCACCAGCCAGGCCGGCAGGTCGCCGTGCAGCAGCACCGGCGCGACCTCGCCGTACTCGGCCCGCAGCTTCTCGTAGAAGCCGGCCGGGTCGGCCTCGGCCTCCGGGCCGAACAGCCGCAGCAGCGCGTCGCCCTGCGGCGCGGCGCCGCGGTGGGCCGGGCAGCCCGGCGGCGGGACGGCGGCGCCCGGCTGCGGCGCGTACGGGTCGTACGCGGTTTCTTCGTACGTCACGGGGGGACTCCGGGGAGGTCTCGGGGGAGGTGAGGGGCCGTCGGGCGGCGGGGAGGTCAGCCGACGGGCTGGGCGGCCAGCTCGTACAGGTAGCGCATCAGCGCCATCAGGACGTCGCGGCTGGACTCCCGGGAGCGGGCGTCGCACTCCACGATCGGCACGTGGTGCGGCAGGTCGAGGGCGGCGCGCAGGTCGTCGACGGGGTAACCGGGTGACTCGGGGAAGGAGTTGATGGCGACCACGAACGGCACCCCGCGGTCCTCCAGCCGGCCGAGGACGTCGAAGGACACCTCCAGGCGGCGGGTGTCGACCAGCACGACCGCGCCGAGGGCGCCCTCGAACAGGCCGTTCCACAGGAACCAGAAGCGTTCCTGGCCCGGTGTGCCGAAGACGTACAGCACCAGTTCGTCGCTGATGGTGATCCGGCCGAAGTCCATCGCGACAGTGGTGGAGTTCTTGCGTTCCACTCCGGCCAGGTCGTCGATGCCGACGCCGGCCTCGGTCATGGTCTCCTCGGTGGTCAGCGGGCGGATCTCGCTGACCGCGCCGACCAGTGTGGTCTTGCCGACCCCGAAGCCGCCGACGATGACGACCTTGACGGCGTTGGCCATGGTGGCCGGGAGCAGTTCGGCCTCGCGCGGCCCGCGCACCGGTTCAGAGCCGCTGAAGTCCATTGATCACTGCCTCCAACAGGGAAAGGTCGGGAAGGGCGGCCCGCGGAATGGGGGCGCGGGCCTCGATCCTGTGCTCGGCGAGCAGGTCGGCCAGTAGGACGGTGACCAGGCTGTTCGGCAGGCTCAGGTACGCGGAGATCTCGGCCACCGACAGCGGGGAGCCGCAGATCCGCAGGATCGCGGCGTGTTCGGGCTGCATGGTGGGCTCCGGCCGGGAGCGGGCGATGATCAGTGTGACCAGGTCGAATCCGGCGGTGGCGGCCTTCCGGCCGCGGCCCCGGCTGATCACGTAGAGCCGCTCCGGGTTGGCCTCTTCCCAGTCCTGGTTGCTCATCCCCGCACCTCGGTCGGACTGTCTGTGATCGGACGGTCGGCCCGGCGGTCCCCCGGAGCCACCGCCGGGGCGGTGGTCCGACGGTCCGTCGGGTCGGCGGCCCGAATCACGCGATCTGCTCGCCGCTGCGGGCGGGCGTGGTCAGGTGTTCGCCGATCCGCGCGACCAGGTCGCGCATCCGCTGGCCGACCAGGCCCGCGTCCACGCCCTCGTCGGCGAGGACCGCCAGGTAGGCCCGGGAGCCGGCCGCCATCAGGTAGAAGAAGCCGCCGCCGACCTCGATCACCACCAGGCGCATCCGGCCGTCGCCGTGCGGGAACTCGTGGCCGACCGCGTGCGCCAGGCTCTGCAGGCCGGCGCAGGCGGCGGCCAGCCGGTCCGCGGTGTCGGGGTCGGTGCCGTGCTGGGCCAGCCGGAGGCCGTCGGCCGACAGGACGATGGCGTGCCGCGCGTGCGGGACGCTCTCCGCGAGGTCCCTGAGCATCCAGTCCATGTTGGTCCGTTGCTGAATCACTTCTCGCCTTTCCCTGCTGACTCTTCACTGGCGTGGCGGCCGCCCTGGCCGGCGGACGGCTCCTGGCCGTTGACCCCGTCGGTGAAGGCGGCCAGCCACAGGCCGGGTTGGACCGGCTCGGGGGCGGGTTCGGGGACCTGCAGCGACCGGCCCGCCGACGCGCCGGGGCGCAACTGGGCGGCGTGGCGGCGGCGCTGGGGCAGGCCGTTGGCATTGCGTTCGACGACCATCGGGGCGTCGTCCTCCGCGGGTGCGGGGGCCGGCACGGCGCGCGGGTACGTCCCGGCCGGCGGGAAGGCCGCGGCGGCCGCGAAGCCGCCGGCGGGCGTGTGGGTGGCGGCGGGCGCGGCCGTGGGCGGGGTGTAGCCGTGCGGGTCGCGCTCCGGCTCCATCCGGCGCGGGCCGACCACGGTGGAGGCGGAGGCGGCCATCCGGCCGATGCCGTGGGCCCGGCTGGGCGCGGGCGCGGTGGTGATGTACCGCTGCGGGACGATCAGCACGGCCCGGACGCCGCCGTACGCGGACGGGCGCAGCGAGACCTGGAAGCCGTAGGCGCGGGCGAGCCGGCCGACCACGGCCAGGCCGAGCCGCGGGGTCTCACCGAGGTCGTTCAGGTCGATGCCGGACTCGGCCTCCTCCAGCATCCGTTCGGCGCGGGCGCGGCCCTCCTCGCCGAGGCTGAGGCCGCCGTCCTCGATCTCGATCGCGATGCCGGTCTGCACCTCGACCGCGGTGAGGTGGACGTCGGTCTGCGGCGGCGAGTAGCGGGTGGCGTTGTCGAGGAGCTCGGCGAGCGCGTGGATCAGCGGTTCGACGGCCGGGCCGGTGACGGCGACCTCGGAGACCGGGTGCAGTTCGACCCGGCGGAAGTCGAGGATCCGGGAGATGCCGCCGCGCAGCACGCTGTACAGCGGCACGGGATTGTTCCACTGGCGGCCGGGGCGGGCGCCGCCGAGCACCGCGATGGAGTCGGCGAGGCGGCCGATCAGCGCGTTGCCGTGGTCGAGGATCAGCAGGTCGTCGAAGACCGCCGGGTCGTCGCCGTGCCGGTCCTCCATCTGCCGCAGGTCGACGGCCTGGCGGTGGACGATCGCCTGCACCCGGCGGGCGATGTTGACGAAGGCGCGCTGCGCGGACTCGCGCATCGCCTCCTCGTTGTCGACCGCGTCGAGGACCGAGCGCAGCACGGCCAGCCGGGCGTCGTGGAACTCGTCGCCGGCGTTGGCGACGTGCTGCTGCTCGTAGGAGCGGAGCACGTCGGTGATGAACTCGCCGCCCTGCAGTCGGGCGACCGCGGCGGGCAGTTCGTTCTTGGCGAGTTCCAGCATGCCGGCCTGCTGCCGCGCCAGCCGGTGGTGCAGGTCCTCGTCGAGGCGGGCGGCCTCTGCGTAGGACTGCTCCAGTGCGCGGCCCCGGCGCACCGCTTCGTAGCCGGCCGCCGCCACGGCCGCCGCGCCGATCAGGCCGCACCAGATGATCCCCGAGGTCGTCTGCCCGGGGGCCGCGGCGGCGGCGAGGCCGATCGCCGCGCCGATCACCACCGCGGGCAGCAGACAGACGAGCACGGCTGCGGGCAGCCGGTTTCCTGGTGACGATCCGGCTCGAAGCATCAGCATCCTCAATACGGTCTCAGGGACGGAACAGCGGCACGGGTGGGGCCGGGCGGTGCGGCGGGGCCCGGGCGCGCAGCAGCATAGCCGTTGCGGGCTGAGGCTGACGGTTCGTCAGCACTCGTTTCCCCCAGAGGAGTTGACCTGGGGAGTTCGGTTCGACTGCGACACGCCCGACTCATAGGCTTGTCGCATCGGCGCCTGCCCAACGGTCCCAGCGCCCGGATTCACCCGGACGAGCGGCGGTCGCGGCGATCCTTCGCCCGCGGCGCGCACGAAGTGGTAGGAGCCCGGCCCGGCGAACAGGCCGTAAAGGTCATACTACTGACGGTCACTCAGTTCGTCATATTCCTGCGGAACATTCACCGGGACCGCCGAAGGCCCGCTCCTCTCCTCCGCCGTTCCTCCGCCAACGTGCGCCCCGCGCAGCCGACTTCATCCGAGCCCCCGCCCGGACGCCGCACCGTCACCTCGCGCGCGACGCGGCGCAAGCCGCTCAGGTCAGCTCGACGACCTTCCGGCCGCAGCGGAGGAAGAGGCGGCGGGCGGGGTCGGGGCGGGTCAGGCCGTGGGTGGCGAGGACGACGAGGAGGCGGTCGTCCGCGGCCGCGCGGGCGAGGGGGACGGTGCGCCGGTCGCCGTCGGTGGTTTCGATCACGAGCCGGAGGCCGCCGGCTTCGGCGACCCGGCGGACCTGGTTCAGGCTCGGGAGCTCGCCGGTGACCTTCACCAGCAGCTCGCCGAGCGTCGCCGCCCCGTGCGCCGCCGGGTCGAGCGACGGCAGCGGCCCGGCTTCGGAGAACCGGCGCACCGAGTAGCGGGCCCGGAACGCGTCCCGGGCGGCGAGCGCCGCCGGCGCCCCGTGCACGGTGGCGGTGACGGCGGCGGCCAGCAGGGTCTTGACGGCCATCGGGTGGCGGCGCCCGTCGTCGACCTGGGCGAGCAGCAACTCGACTTCTTCGTCGAGGAGTTCGGTGAGGGCGCGGAGGTAGTCGGGGAGCAGCCGGTCGGCGCAGGCCATCAGCCGGCCGAACATCTCCTCGGCGGGGAAGGCCAGCCCGACGAAGTTGTTCTTCGATTTGCTCATCTTGGCGCCCGTCCCGTCGGTGCCCTCGATCAGGCCGGTGGCCAGCACCACTTCGGGCCGCCGACCCTCCGCGGCCATCACCCGTCGGCACATCTGCAGGTTCAGCAGCTGGTCGAGGCCGCCGAGTTCGACGTCCGCGCCCAGTTCCACCGAGTCCAGCGCCATCACCACGGAGTACACCAGCTCGGCCAGGGTCAGTCCGCTGCCGTCGGCCAGCCGGGTGCGGAAGTCCTCCCGTTGGAGCGCGGCGGAGGCGGGCAGCCGGGACAGCACGCCGAGGAAGCGCGGCAGTGCGAGCGGCTCCAGCCATTCGCTGTTGAACCGGAACTCGGCCCGTTCGAAGTCGAAGAACGGGCCGACCTGCTCCCGGTAGGTCGCCACGTTGCGGTGGACGTCCTCGGCCGTGAGCGGCGGCCGTTCGGTGCTGCGCCCGGACGGGTCGCCGATCCGGGCGGTGACGTCGCCGACCAGGAACACCACCCGGTGGCCCATCCGTTGGAGGCGGCTGGCCAGGATCATCGGTACCGCGTGCCCGAGGTGGACCTCCGCGCCGGTCGGGTCGATGCCGAACTTCACGGTCAACGGCCGTCCCTCGGCGAGGAGTTCCGCGAGTCGGTCGACCCCGGGCAGGATCTGCGCGGCGCGTGCTCCGAGCAGTGCGGCCTGCCGCCGGGGCGGCAGCTCCGAGAGGTCCGCGGCGCGGCGTCCGGCCAGCAGTCCGAGCAGCCGTCCGAGGTCCGGTCCCTCGCGCAACTCCCCTTCTTCTTCGATCAGTTCGCGGATCAGGGTGATGCTTCGGTCGAACTCGCTGCCGGTGGTCATGGCCGTCCTCTCGGGGCGGAACGGGGGCGCGCCAACGGGGGCGCGTTGGGGAACGGGTCGTCGGGGGACGGGGCCTGACGGCGAGGAGCGCCGACCGGCCCGCGAAGGGACGGCCGCCCGAGGCTCACGGCGGGAACGAGGACCCGAGACGGAGCGCACCCCGCGGGCTCAGCGGCGCGGGGCGGGGTACGTCGGCGGGAGGATCATCCGGAGGCCCGGCCACCCGGGAAGCGGGCAGGCCGGTGGGCGGTGCGAGCCGCCACTAATATCGCTTCACCACGCGAACCTCCGGGGACCTGGAACGGCGGGGGCGCCCGTGCGCCCGGCTCCGCCGTCGCGGCCCATGCTGCCCGACCCGCCCCGATCTGCGCACCTGGTTATTCCCGCTCGCCCGTCCGCCCGCCGCGGCTTGGCAGCACCTCCCCTGCCTGCGAGGGTGGGCTGACGGCAGATCAGCACACCATCGGATCGTACGACCACGCCCGTAGGAGGACGCGCATGACCGCACCGGTGCTGACGGTGGACCAGGTGGTCGACCGGATGGCGCAGCTCGCCGCCGAACTCCCGGCCGGCGACGGGGTCGCCGTGTTCAACGCGATGTACCTCACCGTCACCAGGCTGGTCCGCGACCACCTCGCCGACGCCTACTTCGAGGATCCCGCCACCATGGCCGACCTCGACGCGGTGTTCGCCGCCCGCTACCTGACCGCCGTCGACGAGGACGGTGCGGGCCGCCGCCCCGCCGCCTGCTGGCGTCCGCTGTTCGAGCTGCGCGCCGCCCCGGGCATCCACCCGCTGCAGTTCGCGCTGGCGGGAATGAACGCCCACATCGAGAACGACCTCCCGCTGGCCGTCCTGGACACCTGCCACCGGACCGGCCGCTCCCCCGGGCAGCTGGAGGCCGACTACCTGCGGATCAACACCCTGCTCGCCGAGGTCGAGGCGCAGGTCCGGGCGACCCTGCTCCCCACCGGGGTGCCCGCCGCCGACCCGCTGCTGCACGTCCTCGGCGTGTGGAGCATCGACCGGGCCCGGGACGCCGCCTGGGCCTCGGTGCTGGCCCTGTGGGAGCTGCGCCGGGTCCCGCCCGCGTCCCGAACGGTCGCCGACGCCCTGTCCGGGTCCGTGGGCATGGTCAGCCGGGCGCTGCTCACCCCGCTCAGCCCAAACTGAGGCGCACTCAGCCCCCCTGGTAGCGGGCGTGGTCGATGTGCCAGACGTAGGAGCAGGCGATGGACTCCAGCGCCTCGGCGTGCCGCGCCAGCGGGGCCGAGCCGTCGGCGGCGAGCACCGCGATCCCGCGCCGGGCGGCGGCGGCCCGCTCCTCCCCCAGCCGGGAAGCCGCGGCGAACGCGGCGGCCACGTCGCAGTCCCGCTCCCGCGTGATCAGCGAGACCAGGTTCAGCGAGGTCGGGGCGCCCTTGGCGGACTCCCGCGCGTAGGAGCCCAGGTCGTTCAGGATGCCGGCGAGGTCCGCGACGGCCGTCTCCGGCTCCCGCACGGCCGCCGAGTGCCGTGCCCCGTCCGGCAGTTCGTACCCCAGGACGACTTCGGCGAGGGCGAGCAGGGTCCGCGCGAACACGGTGTGCGGGCGGACCGCGCGGTACTCCCGCAGGCCGACGGGCCCGGGTCCGCCCAGGTGGTGCGCCTCCCAGACCATGCCGAACAGGACGTCCCGGAGACACCCGGTGACGCGCAGGTACTGGGCGGCGGTCGCCCGGGCCCGCAGCCGCGCCAGCAGGTCGTGCAGGGCCGCGTCGAACACATCGGCTTCGCCGGACGGCTCGCCGTCGGCCAGCAGGTGGACGCATCCCTGGATCCGGCGCACCAGCCGGGCCGGGTCGGCGGCCGCGGTCGCCTCGCCGTGGGTGTCGTCGAACGCGGTGAGCCAGAGGAAGAGGTCCGCGCTCAGGAACAGGCCGTCCGGTTCGGCGCCGGGGAAGGTCCGCGCGACCCCGTGCGCCACGATGTCGCAGAGCAGGTGCCGGGCCTCGGGCCGGCCGAGCAGCGGGAAGCGGTCGAGCCACTGTTCCAGGTGCGCCCGGACGTCCGCCGCGTGGGGGCCGGCCGGGAACGGGCCGGGGAAGGCGCCCGAGAGGTCGGGCATGGGCAGGGCGGTGCTGGTCATGCTGCCTTCCGTGCCGCCGCGGGCGTTCTGGGTTCGGCGATCATCTGCAGGGAGGAGGGGTGGACGGTGATCGCGGGCACCGGCCGGACGTCGGTGCCCGGGGCGTGCTGCAGGGTCCAGCGGGAGGCGACCAGGGCGGTCAGGACCGTCGCCTCCGCCCAGGTGAAGGCGTCGCCGATGCACATCCGCTTTCCGGCGCCGAACGGGATGTACGCGCCCCTCGGGGGCTGCGGCCGCTCGGGGAGCCAGCGGTCCGGGTCGAACCGCAGCGGGTCGGGGTACAGCTCCGGGTCCCGGTGCAGCGCGTACGGGCTCCACACCAGGTCGGCCCCGGCGGGCAGGTGGGCGGTGCCGAGCCGGACCGGCACGTTGGCCTCGCGGGTCACGATCCAGCCGGGGTTGTGCAGCCGCAGGGTCTCGGTGACGAGCCGGCGGGTGAGGACGAGCCGGGGCAGGTGTTCGGCGGTCAGCGGGCCGCCGGCCAGGACGGTGTCCACTTCCTGGTGCAGCCGCTGCGCGAGGTCGGCGTTGCGGCCCAGTTCGTGGAAGAGCCACGCCATGGTGACCGCGGTGGTCTCGGAGCCGGCGGCCAGCAGGGCCGTGATCTCGGACAGGATCTCGTCCTCGTCCAGCGGCCGGCCGTCCTCGTCGCGGGCTTCGAGGAGCATCGAGACCAGGTCGTCCTGCGGCGCGGGGGCGGCCCGGTGGGCGGCGACGATGTCGCTGACGGTGCGGCGCAGCAGCGTGTTCGCGGCCCGGAGCTTGCGGTTGCCGGGCAGCGGCAGCCTCTCCCAGCCGGAGACCGGTACGACGGCGCGGCGGATGGCGGCCTGGAAGACGGTGTCGACGCTGTTCATGACGGCTTGCGCCGGGTCGCGGTCGGGCTCGGCGGAGAACATCACCGACATGACGACGCCCTGGGCCATGAGCTGCATCTCGTTCAGCACGTCGAGGCGCGCCCCGGGTTGCCAGGTCCGGACGGTGGCCTCGGCGGTGGCGCCCATCCGGTCGATGTAGGAGTTGATGCGCTCGCGGTGGAAGGCGGGCTGCATCAGGCGGCGGCGTTGCAGGTGCTGCTGCCCCTCGGCGATCGGCAGCGGGGATCCGCCGAACAGGCGGAGCTTGTCGAAGAGCCGGCCCTTGTTGAAGTTCGCGGACTGGGCGGTGAGCATCTCCCAGATCAGGTCGGGCGAGTTGACGACGAACACCGACCGCGGGCCGACCTTGATCTGCACCACGTCGCCGTGGCCGCGCAGTTGCTGCATGAAGCCCAGCCGGTCCCGGAGCAGCGGCACCACGTGTCCGAGGACGGGCAGGCGACCGGGTGCGTGCGGAACGGCGGTTGCGGGGGTGGTCACGGGCGGTGCTCCGTTTCGTGGCGGGTCCGCAGCAGGTGGCGGGCGGCGAGGACCTCGGCCTGGATCATCGCGTCCGGCGCGTAGAGGGTCTTGTCGTGCCAGAGGGCGGGGTGCTGGTGCTCGGGGGTGCGGGCGGTGTCGTGCAGGAAGGTTTCGGCGCGGTCCAGGGCATGGCCGGGTGCGATCCCGGGTGTGCGGAGCAGGATCTTCGCGGCGTAGGCGGTCTCCTCGGCGGTGCCGCCCCAGATGCCCCAGGACCCGTCCCGGTGCTGGGTGGCCAGCACCCAGTCGGCGGCCGCCCGCACGGCCTGGCGCGCCCGGGGGCCGGGTGTCGCGGCGAGCGCGGTGACGCACCGTTCGGTGACGTAGTACGGCGAGGCGTGCCACTTGTCGGTCCAGTGTCCGTCCGGCAGTTGACGGTCGGTCATCCAGTCCGCCACCCGGCGGACCACCGGCATCCGGTGCTCGGCCTGCTCGGGGTGGTGGCCGAGGTGGGCCTGCAGGGCCTGGACGGCGTGCGCGTTGGCGCTGAGCGATCCGGTGTCCTCGCCGAGGTAGCAGTCGTAGTGGCGGCCGTTGTCGAAGGGGGCGAGCGGCGCGGGGTCGCGGGGCCGGTCGACCAGGGCCGCGACGAGGACCGTCATGGCGGTGTCGTCGGCGTCCACCATCAGTCCGGGCGCGCCGCGCACCCCTTCGGGGTGGTGGATCCGGTCGACCCAGGTGCGCAGGGTGGGGACGGCGACGGGCGGCAGGCCGGGACGGGCCAGCGCGGCGGCGACCCAGAGCCGCTCGAAGACCGTGATCGGCGCCGCCTCCGGGAGGAGCCCGCCGTAGCGGTGGGCCACCGCGGTGAGCTCCTCGATCGCGCGCTGCCGCCGCTCCCCGGAGCGGGGTGCGGCGGTCAGCCAGGCCGCGGTGGCGGCGGGAGAGCTGCCGAGCAGCCCGTCCGCCGCGGGCAGCAGCGACTCCGGGAGGTGCCCGGAGATGCCTTCGAAGGTGTGGTTGAGCTTGAACGGGACTCTCCCGGCGGCCCGGCACTTCGCGGCGACCGCCTCGGGGGCCGCGGCGTGGTAGCCGCCCGGGACGACGGGACGCGCACCGCGGCGCCAGGGCCCGAGGTGCGGAAAGTCGGCGGTCCCGGGCCGGTCGAGGCGCTCGTTGACGGCGGCGACCAGGCCCGGGACGAGGATCTCGGCGGCCGCGGTGTCCGGCCACGGCCCGGCCGACGGCAGGTCGGCCAGCGCGGCGAGCCCGCGGGCGGCCGCCGCGGCGAGACGGTCCGTCAGCTCGCCGGCCACGGTGTGCCGCTCCAGCACCGCGAGCACCGCCTCGACGGCGCTCAGGGTCGGCAGCAGCCGGTAGGGCGCGGGGCCGTCGCCCCAGCTGCCGTCGGCGGCCTGCGCGCCGAGCAGGTAGTCGATCCTGGTCCGTTCGCCGGGCAGCCACGGCGCGCTGGACAGCACCCGGGCCGTCTCGTACGGGGACGGTCGGACGCTGCCCCAGGGGTCGGCGTCGACCGCGGCGATCAGTCGGGCCGCCGCGGCGGTGTGGATGTCGTCCGCCGGTCGGCGTTCGACGAGCGCCGTCGCCGGCGAGCTGTGGTGCGGGTGCTCGTTCATGCCTGCCTCGTTGTTGCGGCTCCGGCGATGTCCTGCAGCGTTGCGCGGACGTCGGCCGGGAATGGGGCGTGGTCGAGGGCCGCGAGCGCCTGGACCAGCCTGGTCCGGATCATCTCCTCGACGGCCTGGCGGGCTCCGGTGCTCTCCAGGACGGCGCGGACCACGGCGGTGTCCCGCTCGGTGAGGTTGCGCCGGCCGAACCGTGCGTGCAGCGACCGCAGTTCGCGGCGGGTGGCGCGCTGGGCCGCGAGCGCCATCAGCACCGTGGCCTTGCCCGCGCGCAGGTCGTCCAGCACCGGCTTCCCGGTCTGCTCGGGGTCGCCGAAGATTCCGAGGAGGTCGTCGCGGAGCTGGAACGCCTCGCCGAGCGGCAGTGCGAAGGCGCTCAGGGCCGCCGCCACCCGCGGGTCGGCGCCGGCCAGGGCCGCGCCGATGTGGAGCGGCCGCTCGATGGTGTACTTGGCGGTCTTGTACCGGATGACCCGGAGGGCGGTGTCGACGTCCTCGGGCAGCCGGCCGGTGGTCTGCAGGTCGAGGTACTGGCCGTAGAGCAGCTCGCTGCGCATCTCGTCCAGCAGCGGCAGGACCCGTTCCGGGCGGCGGGCCGTCAGGGCGGCTCCGTTCAGGAGCTCGTCGGACCAGACCAGCGCGAGGTCCCCGAGCAGCACGGCGGCGCCCAGGCCGTGGTGCGCGGCCCGGGCGGCCGGGCCGCCGTTGGCGGCGAAGTGGGCGGCGGCCAGGGCGCGGTGGGCGGAGGGCCGGCCCCGCCGGGTGTCGCTGGCGTCCATCACGTCGTCGTGGACGAGGGCGAAGGCCTGGAAGAGTTCGAGGCCGGCCGCCGCCCGGACCGCCGTGGAGCGGTCGTCACCGCCGCCCGCGGCGTGCCAGCCGGTCACGCACAGCAGGGGGCGCAGGCGCTTGCCGCCTGCCAGGAACGTGCGGAGCTGGGCGGTGAGGGCTTGCAGTTCCGGGCCGGGCGCGGACTGCTCCTTGGTGTCCAGGAACGTGGTCAGCGCCACGTCGACCTCCCGCCGCACGGCCGGGAGCTCCAGTGCGGCGGGCGGGGGTGCGACGTCGAGCGCGGGTGTTGCGCGTCTCCTGCGGTCAAGAACGGCCAATGCGTGTTCCTTTGGCGTGCCGGTTTGGTCAGGAACGCACTTCCCCAGGCGTTTCGACTGTCACGCCTGGTGTCGGTGTGGCGGACAACACCCTTCGGACCCGGGCCGATTTGTTGATGTCACATCACCACCGGTGGTACGGGCACCCCCTGACCCGCCGCCAGGACCGCTAGCGGGTGACCCGGCCGGGCTGGAGCGGGGTGAACCGGGCGGGCAGGGCCGTCAGGCTCCGGTAGATCGGGCCGCCGTGGTAGCTCAGCTCCGACGCCGGCACCGCGAGGGTGATGTCCGGCAGGTAGGAGGTGAGCCGTTCGATCGCGGCCGTGGCGACCAGGATCGCGGTGGACCGCGCCGGGCAGGCGTGCGGGCCCGCGGCGAAGGCCAGGTGCGCCTTGTTGCCGGACCGGTGCTCCTCCCGCGGCGGGTTGCTGTGCGGGCAGGTGTTGGCGCCCGCGTAGGAGACCATCACCGGGGACCCGGCCGGAATGAACGCACCGTGGAACTGGACGTCGTACCGGGGGAAGTGGAGGCTGTAGTTCGCCAGCGGCGAGTCGTTCCACAGCGCCTCGTCGATCGCGTGCTGGATCGGCAGGTTCCCGCTGGTCAGGCTGCCGAAGTAGCGGTCGTCCGAGAGCATCCGGGCGAGCGTGCTGGCGATCAGGTTGGTCAGCGGTTCGTTGCCCGCGCCGAGCACGATGATGACCTGCTGGAGGACGTCCTCGGGGCTCAACCCGTTCGGGTGGTCGATGAACCACGAGGTCAGGTCGTGCCCGCGCTGCTGGGCCTTGGTGCCGTACAGGGTGGTGAGGTACTCGTTCAGCGTCTGCGCGCCCAGGGCCATCTGCTGGGGGTCGGAGCTCACCATGCCGCTCAGCGCCGTCAGCAGGCGCTGGGCGTACTCGTCCGGCATGCCGAACAGCGCGTTGAAGACCATCAGCGGGATCTGCTGCGCGTACTGGGCGACCAGGTCGACCTCGCCGTCCGCCGCGAACTGCTGCAACAGCGTGTCGGCGTAACGGAACGTCAGGTTCCGGACGTCGTGCGGGTCGAGCAGGCTGAAGCTGTCCGTGATGACGCTTCGCAGGTGGGCGTGCTGCTCGCCGTCGGCGAAGAACAGGCTGGGCCGCCACTGCACGTGCGGCATGAGCGGGCTGTCCGCCGGGACCCGGTCCATCCACGGCCGGGTGTCCTTGGACCAGGTATCCGTGTCGTGGAGCAGGTCGAGGGCGGCCCGGTAGTCGGTGACCAGGTGGACGACGACGCCGGGGGAGATCTCCGCGCGGCCGACCGGCCCCTGCATGCGCAGCAGGTCGTAGCTGCGCCGCGGGTCCGCGTCGTGTTCCGGCCCGTGGATGCGCACCGGGGCGGCAAGAGGAGTGGCGGTCACGGGGATTCGTCTCCGGCTCGGGCGATCAGGTGGGCGGTCAGGGCGATCAGCGCGTCCAGGGTGGAGTTCTTGTCCCGGGCGTCGCAGGTGACCAGCGGGGTCCGGCTGTCCAGGTCGAGCTTGGCCCGCAGGGTGTCGAGGTTGTAGTCGGGCGAGGTCGGGAACGTGTTCACGGCGACCGCGTAGTCCAGGCCGCGTTCCTCGATCAGGTCCATCACCTCGAACGACTGGTCCAGGCGGCGGGTGTCGGCCAGCACGAGGGCGCCGATGGCGCCGTCGGCGATGTCCTCCCAGAGCGGCAGGAAGCGCCGCTGCCCGGGGGTGCCGTACAGGTAGAGCACCACCTTGGCCTGCGGCACGGTGAGGCGGCCGAAGTCGATGGCGACCGTGGTGGTGGTCTTGCCGCGCAGGCCGTCGAGGGTGAGGTCGTCCGCCGAGGCGGCGGCGTCGGTCATCACCTCGTCGGTGTGCAGGGTGGGGATCTCGGAGAGCGTCCTGATCGCCGTGGTCTTCCCGATGCCGAGGGGGCCCGCGACCAGGATCTTCAGCCGCTGGTGGTCCTCCTCGGGCAGGTAGACAGGACGGGGGCTACTGCCTGAGCGCGCGGAGTCCACTCAGCACCTCTTCCAGGAGTTCTTTCGACGGACGGTCGGCGCTTGCGTCGGGGAGTAATGCCTCGGGAGCCGGCACCCGCACCTGCAGGTGGCCGCCGTCGAGGAGTTGGGAGACCAGGACCTTGCACACGCCGGTCTGCAGCCGGAGGTAGGCGGCCGTCTCACTGACCGTCAGCGTGCCGCCGGTGAGCAGCGAGAGGATCCGCTGCTGCACCGGGGTGTGGTGCGGGGCCGGCGGGAGGCCGGTGGCGACCACGGCCATCAGCGAGTGGACGGTGTTGCGGGTCGGCGTGCCGACGCCCCGGGTCGCCAGGTAGCTGGGGATCATCCGCCGCCGCGGCAGGGGGCGGCTCATGACGCCCCCTGTGTGCGGGCCGGCACGGACATGAGTTGCTCGCCGAGCTTCTTGGCCTGGCGGGCCATGATGTGCGCGACCGTGCCCATCGGCATGTCGAGGCTTCCGGCGACCGCGATGAAGGTGTTGGTGCGCGCGCCGGCCGGCATGATCATGTACGTGCCGTGGGCGTTCTGCACGGTGATGGTGGTGACGGGGGTCCCGTCCGGGGCTTCCAGTGCCGCGTTGGCGGCCGCGCGGGCCGCGCCGTGCAGGGCGGCCGTCATGGCGGAGATGCCTTCCGCGGTGTCCCGGGCGAGTCCGTCCGTCGCACCGATGACCATGCCGTCGCTGGACAGGATCAGGGCGTGCTTGACGTCTTTGCTGACCTCGGTGATGGGAGTCAGGACCCACGACGGGTCCTCGATCACCGGGCGCGAGGTGGAGAGCGTCACTGTGCTTCCTTCGAGTCGATGTGGGCCTGGCCGGCGGCGAGCCCGGCCTGGAACTGGCTCCAGGTGTCACGAGCCGCTTCCGGGTTCAGCTCCTGGGGCTCGATGCCGGGAGCGTCGCTGCGGCTGCGATCGGCGCGGGGGCGCCGACGGCGCTGGGGCAGGTCGCCGCTGTCGTCGGCGCCCTCGCTGTCGTCCGGGGCGGCGCTGTTCGGGGCAGCCGGAGCGGGCCACTGCGGGGCCGCGGGGGCTGCGGCGGGAAGGGCGGCCATCGCGGAGATCGGCTCCTCTTCCTCGTCGATCGTGGTCAGCAGGTGCGGGGGGATGGTGAGGACCGCGCGGACCCCGCTGTAGGGGGAAACCTGGTCGATCGAGACCTGGAAGCCGTGGTCGGCGACGAGCCGGCCGATGGCGGCGAGGCCGAGCGCGGGCGGGTCGCCGAGCTCGGTGAGGAGGGTGTCCTGCTGGTCCGCACCGGAGACCAGGCGGACGCCGCGGCGGACGGCCTCCGCGCTCATGCCGGTGCCCGCGTCGTCGATGGTGATGCAGATGCTGCCGTTGCCGGTCTGGATGACGCCGGCCTCCACCGCGAGGTCGTCGCGGGAGTGCTCCAGGGCGTTGGCCATCAGCTCGGTGAGGGCCACCGCGATGGGCTCGGCGGCGCGGCCGACGACCGCGAGGTTCGAGTCGAGCAGTCGCGAGCTGACCTTGATCCGCTCGTAGCCGTGCAGCCGGGACGAGGCCCCGCTGACGATCTCGACGACGTAGGTGTCCGGGCGCACGTGCCCGGGCCAGGCGCCGCAGACGATCGCGGCCTTCTGGACCAGGCGGATCGCCTGCTCGTTGAGGTGGTCGACCCGGAACAGGCTGTCGAGCAGCCGCGGGTCCTCGAAGTCGCCCTGCAGGCTCTCGACCTGGGTCTGCAGCCGGTACGACAGCGCCTGGATGTCCTGGCAGGCGCCGCGGAGTGCGGCACGGGCGGAGGCGTCGATCCGCCGCCGCTCCTTGACCACCGTGTCCGAGTAGTGGCCGAGCACGGATTCGTGCAGCGCGGCGTACGCGGTGCCGGCCAGGGCCTCGTTCTTCAGGCCGGGCACCGGGTGGTGCGAGCTGACCAGGTTCAGCGCCAGGGCCGGGAGTCGGGTGGCGACCAGGTGCTGGAGCTCGTCACCGAGCTGCTGGAGCTGGTGGTCGAGTGCCTGTCCGCGCAGCTCGGAAGCTTTCAGCGCCTCGGACTGCACGGCGCTTCGCGCCACCAGGGCGCGACGCGAACGTGCCAGCAGCGCCGTGGCTACGGCGCCTGCCGCGGTCGTGGCGCCAAGCACCACTGCGGCGGTCTCGGGAATCGAGGTCAACGGTGGGGTCCTCGGGCTCGAGCCGGCTCCGGAGGCCAGACGTTGAGGAGCAGCCCGTTCACCGCGAACGAGCGCCCGACCTTGGGAGTCCCGGCAGATTTGCGGACGAAAACTGATCGGAGCAGCACCCAGGCGCAACCCCACGGAATGTCATGCACGCGACAGAATGCCACGCGGACCGGCGGCCCTGCACCTCGCCGCCGGGCTCACTGTCGAGCCGGCGCTCCGCACGGGACGCCCCACGCCCCGGCAGACGATGGCCTGGCAGTCGTGAGCGTCATCCTGAACTCCGCGGGGGTCTTCCATCAGGGCCGCGGAGCGACAACTGGCGTCAGAAGCTCCGCATCTGAGCGATCATTAGATCATATTGACCATGGAGTTCACTATGTTGGCCCACTCCGTGGACGCCGCCGTGGACGCGGGCGTGCCCGCCGACGCCGACCCCGACGCGGACCCCGGCCCGGACGCCGACAGACGACACCGCCCGGGCCGATGATCGACCCGGGCGGTGCGGAGGCGGTGCTGAGCGGGCATCAGCCCCAGCTGGTGTGCAGCGGCTTGCCCTCGGCGTAGCCGGCCGCGCTCTGGATGCCGACGATCGCCTTCTCGTGGAACTCGGCCAGGTCGGCCGCGCCCGCGTAGGTGCAGGAGGACCGGACACCCGCGACGATCGAGTCGATCAGGTCCTCGACGCCGGGGCGGGCCGGGTCGATGAACATCCGCGACGTGGAGATGCCCTCCTCGAACAGGGCCTTGCGGGCCCGGTCGTAGGCGGACTCCTCGGAGGTCCGGTTGCGCACCGCGCGGGCCGAGGCCATGCCGAAGCTCTCCTTGTACTGGCGGCCGTCCGCGGTGGTCTGCAGGTCTCCGGGCGACTCCAGGGTGCCCGCGAACCAGGAGCCGATCATCACGTTGGAGGCGCCGGCGGCCAGCGCCATCGCCACGTCGCGCGGGTGCCGGACGCCGCCGTCCGCCCACACGTGCTTGCCGAGCCGGCGGGCCTCGGCGGAGCACTCCAGCACGGCGGAGAACTGCGGCCGGCCGACGCCGGTCATCATCCGGGTGGTGCACATCGCGCCGGGGCCGACGCCGACCTTCAGGATGTCGGCGCCCGCCTCGACCAGGTCGCGGACGCCGGCCGCGGAGACCACGTTGCCGGCCACGATCGGGACCTGCGGGTCCAGGCCGCGGACCGCGCGCAGCGCGCTGATCATCGACTCCTGGTGGCCGTGCGCGGTGTCCACCACCAGCACGTCCGCACCGGCCTCCAGCAGCGCCTTGGCGCGGCCCGCGACGTCGCCGTTGATGCCGACGGTGGCGGCGATCCGCAGGCTGCCGTCGGCGTCGACGGCAGGGGTGTACAGCGTGGCGCGCAGCGCGTTCTTGCGGGTCAGCAGGCCGACCAGGGTGCCGTCGGGGGCGACCACGGGCGCGAGCTTGCGGTGCGCCTCGTTCAGGCGGTCGAAGGCGGCGCGCGGCTCGATGCCGGCGTCCAGCAGCAGCAGGTCGCGGGACATCACCTCGGACAGGCTGGTGAACCGGTCCACGCCCTGGCAGTCGCCCTCGGTCACCACGCCGACCGGCTTGCCGCCCTCGACCACCACCAGCGCGCCGTGGGCGCGCTTGGGCAGCAGCGAGAGGGCGTCCGCGACGGTGTCGCCGGGGGCGAGGGTCAGCGCGGTGTCGTGCACCAGGTGGCGCTGCTTGACCCAGCCGATCACCTCGGAGACGACCTCGATCGGGATGTCCTGCGGGACGGCCACCAGGCCGCCGCGCCGGGCCACCGTCTCCGCCATCCGGCGCCCCGCGATCGCGGTCATGTTCGCCACCACCAGCGGGATGGTGGTGCCGGTGCCGTCCTGCGAGGACAGGTCGACGCCCTGCCGGGAGCCCACGGCGGAGCGGCTGGGGACCATGAAGACGTCGTCGTACGTGAGGTCGTACGCGGGCTTGAGGTCGTTCAGGAAGCGCATGAAGGGGCTCTCTGGCTGGGGAAACGGTTACACCGGGGGCGCGGTACGGCGAGGCCGTGCGGCGCACTCGGGCGCGCCGCACCCAACGTTCGATTCTCGTTCATTCCCCGGTCGCGGGCCAGCCCACGCCTGAATCCTGAAGATCGACACAACCGGACGCCCCCGGATCCGCAGGCCCCTTGGAGGAAGCTCCAAGGGCGCGGGCCGTTCGGTCAGGTCCCGCCCGCGAGCCGGCGCCCCTCGGCCAGGAACGCCGTGGTGGCGGCGGGGCCGCCCAGCGCGGCCAGGGTGCGCGCGGCGCCGAACGGCGCGTTCCAGAACTCCCCGCTCGGCGGGGTGTGCGGGCCGACGTACGCGTACGGCTCCGGGAGGTACGCGTCGCCGGGCGAGATCCCGTAGTTCACGGCGTCCACCGTCACCCCGAGGTCGAAGTGCTCCGGCCACAGCACCGGATCGGCCTGCGGGAACAGCGCCCGGAGCGCCGCGTCGCCGTGCGCGAAGCAGGCCGCCACCGCCTCCGCGGCCTCCGGGTCCAGCTCCAGCGGGGCGTCCACCGGCACTCCCGAGCCGTCCCCGTACAGCCCCTCGGGCCGGCCCGCCGCGACGCCGACGGCCGCCCCGAGCTCGGCGCAGCTCACCCCGGACAGCGCCAGCGCCCGCCCCGCTCCGACGAGTTCGGCCCCACGCACGCGCAGCTGCGGTTCGAACCGGCAGGCGAACCCGCCGGGGCGCACCCGCAACCGGATGGTCCCGGCCGCCCGGTACTGCGGCCCGGCCAGCAGGTGTTCGGCGACCGCGTGCAGGGCGGTGCGGGTGCGGACGTGACGCTGCGGATCCATACCGCCATGGTGGCGCGCCGACCACGGCCCCGGCGAGCGGCCGCGGGCCGCGGGCCGATCCCGAGCGGGACGGACGCGTGGCGGCGGCCCGCCCCCGGAACGCGCGCCGGCCCCCGGCGCGGGTGCGCGGGGGGCCGGTCGGCGTGCTGGCTGCGGTTCTTAGTAGCCGCGCCAGTGGGAGCCGTAGCCGCGGGCGGCGGCCATGTTGTCCATCGAGCCGTAGCGGGCGTCGCAGTAGCGCGAGCTCGCGACCAGGTTGTCGACGGGGTTGCGGATGTCCGTGTGGCCGGGCAGCGCGTAGGCGCGGAAGGTCGGCATGATCATCTGGGTCAGGCCGATCGACGGGGTGCCCATCTTGGCGTTCGAGTCCCAGTTGTTCTGGGCGTTCGGGTTGCCGGAGGACTCGGCGATCGCGGCGGCGTGCATCGCCTTCGCGGACGGGACGGGCTTGCCGGCGGCGGCGAGCACGTCGCGGGCCTCGGCGATCCAGCCGTCCAGGTTGTTCGGGTAGGTC
This sequence comes from Streptomyces sp. TLI_171, assembly GCF_003610255.1. GTDB lineage: Bacteria > Actinomycetota > Actinomycetes > Streptomycetales > Streptomycetaceae > Kitasatospora. The sequence continues at coordinate 1,332,389 of NZ_RAPS01000001.1, forward strand.
TTCTTGGCCGGCGCGGCGGGCTCCGCGGCCTTCGGCTCCTCCGCCTTGGGCTGCTCGGCGGGCTTGGGCTGCTCGGCGGGCTTGGGCTGCTCGGCCGGCTGCGGCTGCGCCTGCTGCTGCTCCTGCGGCTGGGCCTGCTGCTGCGCGGGCTGGGCCGCGGGCTGCTGCTCGGCGGGCTGCTGGGTCTGCTCCTGCTGCGGCTGCTGCTCCTGCTGGACCGGCTGGCGGTCCTCGCTGCGGGAGGCGGTCCGGTCGTCGGTCCGCCCGTCGGCGGCGACCACGGCGTTGTCGGTGCGGGTGGAGTGCGCGGGCGCGGCGATCGCCTGGGTGATCGGCAGCAGCGTGCCGACCGCGATGGCGCCGGCCAGGCCGATGCCGAGAACGGCGTCGGGCATGCGGTGGTGGCCCATCCGCACCTGGGGCAATCGGCCGAGGTTGGTCTTGATGCGTCGCATGTCGGGTACCTCCGAGAGTCGGTTCCAGGTCACGCCGAGCCCGGGTTGGACATGCGGGACTCCCGCTCGGTGCGGGTTTCCACGGCCCGGGACGGCCGGCCCGGCGGCTCCTGCTCACCGGGAGCGCTGCGCCGCACTGGTCATGCGGTCCGCTGCGCTGTGAAGCCCCGTGAGCACTCGGAACGGCTCGGGGCACAACCACGACACTGCCTGAGCCCCAACGGCGCGGCAAACATCCGAAATTCACCTCATCACGAGTTCTTCACATGCCCTTTCCCCTTGCCCCACAAGGGAGTTCGCTGCTCGGAGGGGTCGGAATTCCGGCCGCCCTGTGAAGAAGGCCACAGGGGTGCCCAACGTCCCCTCGACAGACGGAATTTGGGCCCGAGGCCAGTGCTGCCAAGGGTTTCGGGCCGCACCCGGGCCGGCCGTGCCGCCGGCCCCGTGTGACCCCGGCCACCGGCCCGCGCTGTGACGCCGCTCTCTCCCCGGCCACGCACCGCAGCCGCCCTGCCACCCGATCGACCCCGGCCGTGACCCGGCTCACCCCCCGTCAGCCCGGAGGCACCCCACCGACCAACCGTTCGGGCGGACCTGGTTGACTGCGGCGGGAGGTCGGGGTGGAGGCGTTGGTCGAGGCGTTCGCGCCGATCTGGGTACTCACGGCGATCGGCTGGCTGGCCGGGCGGACCGGACTGCTCGGGTCGCAGGCCGAGACCGTGCTCGGACGGTTCGTGTTCCACGTCTCGATGCCGGCCGCCCTGTTCACCGTGGTGGCCCGCACCGACCTGGCGAGCTTCGCCAACTCCTCGATGCTGGCGTTCGCCGCCGGCACCCTGGTCGCCTCACTGCTCGGCCTGCTGGCCGCCCGGCGGCTGTTCGGCCGCGAACCCGCCGAGCAGGCGATCGGCACCATGGCCGCGGGCTACGTGAACTCCGGGAACCTCGGCATCCCGGTCGCGGCGCAGGTGCTCGGCGACGCCTCCTTCGTCGCGCCGGTGCTGCTCTTCCAGGTGCTGCTGGTGACGCCCGTCATGCTGGCGGTGCTCGACGCCCTCACCGGGTCGGCCGCCGCCCGCCCCGCCGACCGGCTGCGCCGCCTGGCGCTGCTGCCGCTGCGCAACCCCGTGATCCTCGGCGCCGGCCTCGGCGCCCTGTCCTCCGCCACGGGCCGGCAGCTGCCGCACGCGCTCGCGCACTCGGTGGACCTGCTGGGCGGCGCGGCCGTCCCGGCCGCCCTGATCACCCTGGGCCTGTCGCTGCACACCCCGCCCGGCGAGGCCGCCCGGCGCCCCGACCGGGCCGAGCTCGCCGTGACGGTGCTGCTGAAGACCCTGGTCCAGCCGCTCGCCGCGCTCGCCTTCGGCGCCCTGGTGCTCGACCTGCCGCGGCCCCAGCTGCTCGCCGTCGTGCTGCTCTCCGCCCTCCCGACCGCGCAGAACGTGTACGTCTACTCCCGGCTGTACGGCGCGGCGCCCGCCCTGGTGCGGGCCTCGGTGCTGGTCTCCACCGTGCTGTCGATGGCCACCCTGTCCGGCATCGCCTGGGCGCTGGGCGGGCGTTGAGTCCGCCGGCCGCCGGGTGCCGCAGCTCACAGCCTTCGCCCCGGAGGGCGGCGCTCACGTAGAGTTCGGCGGTACGCATGGGGCGATCGAGGAAGCATCAGGCAGTGACGAACCCGCAGACCGGCCCGGACGGCACCGAGCACACCGACTTCCCGGGCGCCGACGCCCCCGGCGACCGCGCCGCGGCCGTCGACGCCCCGGAGTCGATCGACTACGGCAAGGGCATCGACCCCGACCGCCTGGAGACGTGCCTGGCGGTGATCGCCGAACTGGACGAGATCCACGTCGACCACCCGGACGCGATCGCCGTCCGGCTGGCGGTCGGCGGGATCTTCCGCACCCTCAAGCAGCGCCGCCGCCAGGAGACCCGGGCCCGGAAGACCGCCAACGACCGCGCGGTGACGGCGAAGACCGCCACCGGCGCGCCCGGCCGGATCGACGACGAGACGGCGGGCGTGTTCGGCCTGAGCACCGAGACCACCACCGAGCTGGCCGGCATCCTGGAGCGCCCGCGCTCCTGCTACACCTGCAAGCAGCGGTACGTCGAGGTGGACGCCTTCTACCACCAGCTGTGCCGGAACTGCGCCGCGCTCAACCGCTCCCGCCGGCACGCCCGGGCGGACCTGACCGGCAAGCGGGCCCTGCTCACCGGCGGCCGCGCCAAGATCGGCATGTACATCGCGCTCTGCCTGCTGCGGGACGGCGCGCACACCACCATCACCACCCGCTTCCCGAACGACGCGATCCGCCGCTTCACCGCGATGCCGGACAGCGCCGAGTGGATCCACCGCCTGAAGGTCATCGGCATCGACCTGCGCGACCCCGCCCAGGTGATGGCGCTGGCCGACGAGGTCGCGGCGGACGGCCCGCTGGACATCCTGATCAACAACGCCGCGCAGACCGTGCGCCGCTCCCCCGAGGCCTACCGCGAGCTGGTCGCCGCCGAGTCGGCGCCGCTGCCCGCCGGGGTGCTGCCCGCCTCCACCGTGATCGGCCGGTTCGGCTCGGGCGCGGTGGACGTGCCCGCCCTGCCCGGCCAGAGCCGCGGCGAGCAGCCCTCGGTGAGCGCCGAGCAGGTCACCGCGCTGGCCCTGGTGACGGGATCGGCCTCGCCGGAGCGGATCGCGGCGGGCACCGCCATCGACGCGGGCGGCCTGGTCCCCGACCTGGCGGCCACCAACAGCTGGGTGCAGACCGTCAACGAGGTCGGCCCGATCGAGCTGCTGGAGGTGCAACTGTGCAACTCCACCGCCCCGTTCATCCTGATCAGCCAGCTCCGCCCGGCGCTCGCCGCCTCCCCGGCGCGGCGCAAGTACGTGGTCAACGTCTCCGCGATGGAGGGGGTGTTCGAGCGCGGCTACAAGGGCGCGGGGCACCCGCACACCAACATGGCGAAGGCCGCGCTGAACATGCTGACCCGCACCAGCGCGCAGGAGATGTTCGAGACCGACGGCATCCTGATGACCGCCGTCGACACCGGCTGGATCACCGACGAGCGCCCGCACCCGGAGAAGATGCGCCTGCACGAGGAGGGCTTCCACGCCCCGCTCGACCTGGTGGACGGCGCGGCCCGGGTCTACGACCCGATCGTCCGCGGCGAGCTGGGCGAGGATCTGTACGGTTGCTTCCTGAAGGACTACCAGAAGGGCAAGTGGTGACGGACCCTCAACTCCCGTCGCCTCCCCTGGTGGGCGCCGGCGTGATCGTGCCGACCGGGGACGGCCGGGTGCTGATCGGGCGCCGCACCACTGCCGGCGAACCGCCGACCTGGAGCCTGCCGGGCGGCAAGGTCGACCACCCCGGCGAGTCCTTCGAGGCCGCCGCCGCCCGGGAGTTGGCCGAGGAGACCGGCATCGTGCTGCCGGCCGCGGACATGCGGGTGCTGGCGGTGCTGCTCGACCACGAACTGGGCCGCACCCGGGTGACGGCGGCGGTCCTCGCCCCGCCGAGCCTGGCCGAGGCCCTGGTCACCGAGCCGCACGCGTGCGCGGGTTGGGAGCGCATCGCGGTGGACGCGCTCCCCGAGCCGATGTTCTACCCCTCCGCACAGGTCCTGGCGGCCTGGCTTCCGGACTACACCGCCCCGCCCGGCACCTGGCACTACCCGACCCCGCCCCACCCGGCCTGACTTCCCGTCAGTCCCGCCCGCGGGCCTCGCCGAAGCGCTGCGCTCCACCCCCGTGCCGAGGCGCTGCGCTTCAGCGACTCGCCCCCACCGTCCCCCGGCGGTCGCCGACCCGGCGCACCAGGAGGACGAAGGTCCGGGCGTAGGCGTGACCCTCGGTCACTCGGGGCCAGGCGAGGGCGGCCAGGGCCGCGGACGCCTCCGGGTGCACCTCGCCGTGCACCCGGACCTCGGCGGACTGCTCGCCGCCGCCACTGCCGAGGAACACCTTCACGCCGACCAGTTGGTCCCGGCCGAGTTCGCCGCCGAGCGCGGGGGCGAGCGCGGGCAGCACCGGGTTGCGCACCAGCCAGTCCTGCACGTCGTGGAAGCGGTCGCCGGTGCCCCAGCCGACCATGCCGCCGTGGATGGCGTGCCAGCCGGGCAGGCCGTCGGGGTCGCCCGGGTCCAGGTGTCCGGCGAACCGGCCGTTGTGGGCGACCAGTTCGAGCAGCGAGACGCCGGTGGTGGCCGCCCACACCTCGATGCCGCGGCGCACCGGGTCGTGGTCGCCGCCGCCGATGCCGGTGACGCAGTCCGGCACGGCCGTCTCCGGGCGGTCCCGGTCGGCCAGGAAGACCAGGTCCAGATGGTGCGGGTAGTCGTCGTGCGGAGTGCCGAGCCGCACCGCCAACGCGCCCGGCCCGCGCACCTCTTCGCCCTCGACCCGCCACGATTCGCCGTGCAGCGCGGACAGTTCGCCCGCGACCGCACCCAATACGGCCTGTACAGAAGGCCGTTCCACACTCTTGCCGGCCGCGTCCGGACCGGTCCCGGACCGGCCGCGCCACCATGATCCCCATGCCATGGCGCACACCGTAACGGTGTACCGGTTTGCCGACAATGCGGGAACCGTCCCCGGGCGAGGTGGTCGTTGTCGTCCGGTATGTGTATCGTCGCAGTGCGCGATCAGGTACTTACACGGGGACGACAACACGGGGCAGCAGCTGGGGGCGGCATGGCTGTGGAACTACCATCGGGGCTCAACCACATTCTCGGCCTGCTGGGCGTGCGGTTCCCCAGTGCCAATGAGGACGAACTGAACCAGCTGGCAAGCCAGTTGGAGAAGTTCGCGAGCGCGCTGGACTCTGCCCAGATGACGGCGGACCGAGCGCTCACCATGCTTCACGAGGTGTACCAGGGCGATTCGGCGGACCGGCTCGCCGAGCTGTGGAGCACCATCACCAAGTACTCCAAGGTGATCGTCGAGATCTGCCAGACGGTGGCCAAGGTGCTGCGCGCGGCGGCAGTGGCCGTCGAGCTGGCCAAGACCCAGTCGATCACCCAACTGTTCTCCATCGAGGCCCAGTTGGCGGCGGCGTCGTCGACCGGTCCGTGGAGCACCGCCGCGGTGCTGCAGATGGGCCGGATGGTGATGAACCAGCTGCTGGAGGCTGCGGTCAGCAAGCTGGCCCAGATCGTCACGAAGCCGATCGAGGACATGATCGAGAAGGCGGCGGACAAGGTCCTGCCGACCCCGTCCCACGCCTCCACCGGCCAGGGCTTCAACATCGACCTGGCCCAACTCGCGAGCTGCGCAGCCGATCTGCGCCGCGGCGCGGACGACATCGAGTCGCACGGCACGTCCTTCGCGCGGATCGTGCAGAGCCTGAAGATGGGCGACTCCGGCGACCGCTTCGGCAAGATCGTGGTCGAGGCCGCGCAGCACATCCTGCGCACCATCGCCGAGGACGTGCTCAAGCGCATCCTGTCTTCGTTCCGCGAGACGGCCGACAAGATGGACAAGCTGGGCGGCAACCTGAGCGACAACGAGGACAGCAACCGGATGTCGCTGAACAGCATCGCCTCCACCGTGGCGAACCCGTTCAGTCCGAACTCCTCGCTGAACTCCTCGCTGTCCACCGTGGGTTCGCCCCGGACGGGCGGTTCCTCGGACGCCGGGCTGAACGCGTTCGCGGCCCTGATGCCCAAACTCGGTCCGGTCAGCTCGGCGCTGTCCCGCGGCGGTCGGAGCGGCGGCCCGGGCGCGGGCGTGAACACGCTGGGCCTCAAGGAGCCCAACCTGCACGCCGCCAGCGGTCCGGGCGGCCTCGGCGGCGGCTCGGGTCCGGGCGGGTCCCCGGGCGCTCCCGGCGTCCACGGCGCGGCCGGCATCGGCACCAGGCTGGCCGTGCCCGGCAGCGGCGGGTCGACCTCCTCCCGGAGCGCCTCGCGCGCCAACGTGGAGACCGACCACCAGGTGAGCGGCGGCTCCGGCTCGTCCGGGTCCTCCTCCGGCGGCGGTACCGGCACCAGCACGAACAGCGCCGGGGCCCGCCCGGCGGGCGGCATGATGGGCCCGATGGGCATGGGCATGGCCCACGGCTACGGCCCGGTGGGCGGCAGCTCGATCCGCGGCGGCGGCAGCAGCGGGTCCCGCAACGGCCGCCACCTCGGCCCCGACGAGGAGGACGAGGCGTACTCGGACGGCATCGTCGAGGAGGACCCGATGCTCAACATGTACGCGGCCCTCCAGCTCGGCCGGGTCATGCCGGTCCGGCAGGAGCCGCGCGAGGACGGGCACCGGCGCGACGACCGGTACGACGAGGACGAGCCGTACGACGACCCGGTCTGAGCCGCCGGGCGCACGACCCTGACAGGGGCTCCTCCGGGGGCCCCTGTTTTTCGTCCCGTGAATTGACCGTGAACCGTAAACTTTTCTGGGCGATGGTGTGGACCACGAACGAACGCGATGGCTAGGGTCGGACCGGACGTATCGAACCCCTGCGACGGGACGTGCCCGTGACCGACACCCTGGTGGCCGCCGACGGCGACCGCTACGAGGCCGAACGGCTGGACGCCACCGCCGCGTGGGTCTCCCGGCACCGGCCGCCGGGGAGCGGGGCGCTGGCCGAACTCGGCGCCCGCGAGGGCGCGCTGACGGTCCGTCTGCTGAAGGCCGGCTACACCGTCCACGCGGCGGAACCCGACCCGGCCCTGCGGGCCCGGCTGTTCGCGGCCCTGCGCGGCCGCGCCCGGCTGCGGCTGACCGCCGGCGACCTGGCCGACCCTCCCCCGGTGCGCCGCCGCTTCGGCGCGGTGCTGCTGATCGACTCCCTGCACCCCGGCCAGGACCTGGAGCTGCTGCACGCCCTGCCCACCGACCTGCTGTTCGTCGCGCTGGCACCCTCGGCCCTGGACGGCCGGCTCCGCCCCTGGCTCTCCGCGCAGCAGGGCTGGCTGCTGGTCGAGGAGGTCGACCTGGCCGCCCCGCACCCGGGCCCGTGCCCGGCCGCGCCGGGCAGCCGCGGCGTACTGCTGCGCCGCGCCTGCTGACGAACCGTCGGCGCCCGCGACCGACCATCCGCGTCGGGCTCCCACCGGCCGGCGGCGTCTTCGGACGGGGCCTCAGTCCAGGCGGGCGATCAGTGCGTCCATGGTGGCGCGCCCGCCGTCCAGCGCGGCGCGCAGCAGTGGCGCGTCGCGGGCCAGCCGGCCGACCGAGGGGGTCTCGGGTCCGGGCCGGACCGAGAGCACGGCGGGGCCGTCGGCGGCCGGGGTGCGGTCGTGCCGGGCCAGCAGTTCCTCGTCGGCCAGCAGTCGTTCGGCGCGGGCCAGGTAGGAGGCGCGCAGCGGGTCCGGGTGGCGGCGCAGCACGGTGCCGGCGATCAGCCGGGAGCCCCGCGAGGGCGGGCCGGCGGCGGGCGGGGCGGCCGGGGCGTGGCGGGAGCGCAGCACCAGGACGTGGGTGGCGCCCTGGGCCAGCGCGGTGCGGAACGGGATGGATTCGGCGAGGCCCGCGTCGTAGTAGTGGCTGCCGTCGAGTTCCACCGGCGGTCCGGCGAGCAGCGGCAGGGCGGCGCTGGCGCGCAGGGCGAGGCGCAGCCGGGCGGGGTCGGTGAGCAGCGGGTGCAGGTCGGTGGAGACGCCGGTGCCGACGTGGGTGGCGAGCGGGTGCAGGGTGGTCGGGTTGCCGAGGATCGCGTCGAAGTCCATCCGGGCGACGTGCGTGTAGAAGTGCTCGACCAGGGTCCGGACGTCGACCACGGGCCGGCCGCGCAACGGGTTGCCGGGCCGGACCATCTCCCTGGCGTACTGCGCGTCGGCCCAGCCCTCCAACTGCGTGGGGTCGCTGCTGAGCAGCCAGGCACCGGTCAGCGCACCGGCCGAGGCGCCGTAGACGGCGTCGAACGCGCCGGTCAGGCCCGCCTCGTGGAGGGCGAGGGCCATGCCGCCGGAGATCACGCCGCGCATGCCGCCGCCCTCGACGGCCAGCGCGATCCGCAGGCCGTCGGCGCGCTGCCCGGGGCGGCTGCCGGTGCGCCGCCGCTCGGCGAGCGCGGCCAGCACCCGGTGCGGCCCGTCGGGAGCGGCCGGGGTGTCGCGCCGCTGGTCCACGTGGTGCTCCTGCCTGCCCGCGCCGACCGCCCGTGCGGGGGGCGCGGAGTGCCGTGTCGAGGTCCGAAACGCCATGAAGTGTCGCACACGAACCCGGACCGCCCCGCCCGGCCTCCGGGTGCCGGCAGTGCGGGCCGGCCGCCCGGACCGGGCGTTCCGCGGCGAGCCGTTAGGGTGACCGCATGTCGACGACCGGAACCGCCGCCTACCCCGCCGACCGCTCCGCGCTGCCGGAACTCGTCGCCCGGGCCGTGGAGTTGGCGGAGCGCCTGGGCTTCGACCAGTCGTGCCGTCCGGAGCAGGGGCGGCTGCTGCAGGCGCTGGCGGCGGGCGCGGCGGGCCGGATCGGCGAGACCGGTACCGGGTGCGGCGTCGGCCTCGGCTGGCTGCTGGCCGGGCGGCGGCCCGGCGTGCGGGTGGTGAGCGTCGAACGGGAGGCGGCCCGCGTGGCCGCGGTACGGGAGCTGTTCGCCGAGGTGCCCGACCTGGAGCTGGTGCACGGCGACTGGACGGCGATCGCCGGGCACGGACCGTTCGACCTGCTGGTGCTCGACGGCGGCGGCAACGGCAAGCAGACCGCCGCCGCCGACCCCGAGCGGGTGCTCACCCCGGGCGGCACCCTGGTGGTCGACGACCTGACGCCGCTCACCGCCTGGCCGCCGACCTTCCGGGGCGGGCCCGACACCGGCCGCACCGTCTGGTACCGGCACCCGGCGCTGCTCACCACCGAGGTCCGGCTCGCCCCCGACCTCGCCACCCTGCTGGCCACCCGCCGCCCCTGACTGTCCGTCACCCGTCACCCGTGCCAGATTTCCCGGACGGCGCGCAGCGGGTCGTGCTCCACCCGGGGCTGCTCGTCCCAGCGCATCGTGGCGCGACCCTCCACGTAGGGCGGCCACCCCGTGCCGGGGTCGAGGTCCCGGACGAAGGCGACCCAGGCCGCGTGCACGGCGTCGGCCAGCTGCTGCGGCGGGTGCGCGCCGAGCGCGGCCTCGACGCCCTCGGCGTGCAACAGGTCGAAGGCGAACGGCAGGTCGGTGCAGTGGTAGGCCTGGCCGGCCCGCCCCTCGGCCGTGCCCGTCCACTCGAACTGGTACAGCCAGGTGGGCAGTTCACGCTCGGCCCGGGCCTCGGCGAGGGCCGTTCCGGGGCCGCGGAACAGCCAGTCGGTGAGCACCTCGCCGGGCCCGGCGAGCGGCCGTTCGGCCCGGAACCGTGCGGCGCGCTCCGGATCGAGGCCGAGCGCGGCGAGCATCCCCGGGACGTCCTCGGCCGCCGCCTCCCCCGGCGCGCTGAACTCGTGGGCGGTGAAGCCGAGCAGCAGCGGCACCTCCGACTCCGCGGCGGCCGCCCGCACCGGGCGTGGCACCAACTCCCCGTCCGGGAACGGGGCGAGTGCCCGCAGCGGGTCGCCGACGGCCGCCGACGCGTCCTGCAGGGCGAGGAGTTCGGCGTCCGTGGCGTCCTGCAGGGCGGCGGCGGTGAGGGTGGCGCCGGTGCGTGCGGCGAGCTCCCGGGTGGCGGCCTCGGCGCCGCTGCGGTCCGGCCGGTCGGGCACCGCGCCCGACACCGAGATCGCGGCCCGGAACAGTCCCTGGGCGGCGGGCGTGGCGAGCAGCGTCTGCACGGCTCCGCCGCCCGCGGACTGCCCGGCGACGGTGACCTGGGCCGGGTCGCCGCCGAACGCCGCGATGTTGTCCCGGACCCACTCCAGCGCGGCGACCCAGTCCCGCACGGCCCGGTTGTCCGGCGCGTCCGGCAGGTGCAGGAAGCCCTCGACGCCCAGGCGGTAGCCGACGGCGACCAGCACCACCCCGTCCCGGCTGAACGCCGCGCCGTCGTACCACGGGCTGGCCGCGCTCCCCGCGACGTACCCGCCGCCGTGGATCCACACCAGGACCGGCAGACCCGCCGCCGCGTCGACCCCGGGTGTGAAGACGTTCAGGTTCAGGGTCCCGTCGCCCGGGACGCTCGGCTCCGGAATGGTGGTCACCTCGGCGAACGGGCGGCGCTGCGCGGTCGGCCCGTACGCGGTGGCGTCCCGCTCCTCCGCCCACGGCACGGGCGGCACCGGCGCGGCGAACCGCAGTGCCCCGACCGGGGGTTGCGCGTACGGGATGCCGAGGAAACGGACGCTGCCGTCAGCGCGGCGCTCGCCGCGCACCGGGCCGCTGCGGGTGGGGACGACGGTCATGGGGCTGCTCCGGTACGGGTCGTGGCGCGGGGGCCTGGTGATCGACATGGTGCCGGACCCGGACCGGCGAGTGCGCAAGCCGCCGGGCCCGGCAGACGCCGTCCGGAGACCGGGGCGCGCGATCCGTCCCGGGTTCCGGCGGCAACGCGGCACCGGGCCGCGCACTCCACCGCGACCCACTACCGTGGGGCCGCATGACCCACAGCGAGATCGAGATCACCGCCGAGCTGGTCCGCGCGCTGCTCCGCGACCAGCACCCCGACCTCGCCGACCGGCCGGTCGAGCTCGGCGCCCGCGGCTGGGACAACCAGCTGTGGCGGCTCGGCGAGGACCTCGCCGTCCGCCTCCCCTGGGCCACCGACAGCGCGGACGACCTGCTGCTCAAGGAGTACGCCCGGCTGCCCGGGCTCGCCCCGCGGCTGCCCCTGCCGGTACCCGTGCCGCAGCGGCTCGGCGCACCCTCGGTGCGCTTCCCCCGCCCGTGGCTGGTCACCACCTGGGTCCCGGGCGAGCCCGCCGACCGGGCGCCGGCCACCGAACCCGCCGACTCCGCGGCCGCCCTGGCCGGCTTCCTGACGGCCCTTCACCGCCCGGCCCCCGCCGACGCGCCCGCCGGCCGGGGCCGCGGCGGCCCGCTCAGCGCGAGCGCCGACGCCTTCGCCGACCGGCTCGCCTCCGCCACCGCCCTCGGCCTCGTCCCCGACAGCGCCGCCGACGCCCTCCGCGCCGTCTGGGCCGACGCCGTCGCCGCCCCCGTCCGGAACGGCCCCGCGCTCTGGCTGCACGGCGACCTGCACGCCGCCAACGTCCTCACCGCGCAGGGCACCTTCTGCGGCGTCGTCGACTTCGGCGACCTGTTCGCGGGCGACCCGGCCTGGGACCTCTCGGCGCTCTGGTTCCTGCTCCCCGACGGCGGCGCCGAGCACTTCCACGCCGCGTACCGCACCGACCCCGCGACCCTGCGCCGCGCCCGCGGCTGGGCCGTGCTCCGCGCCCTCGTCCTGCTCCACCTCGCCGACAACGGCCGCCGCGGCCTCCCGGGCGGCCAACCCACCTGGGGCCCGCCCGCAGAGCTGGCCCTGCGCCGCCTGGCCGCAGCGGACTGACTCACCGTCAGGCCCGGCGCCCCGACAGCCGGTGGGTACGCACCGGGAACGGCGCGGGCCGCCGCCCCGGGGATCGGGACGGCGGCCGTTGGTGCGGGTCGGGCCTTACGGGAAGGACACCACGTTGGAGGGGACGGTGCCGGTGCCCGAGGTGGGGGCGCCGGTGTCGTTCACCACGTGGGCGAACTGGCCGTTTCCGCCGAGGGAGTTGACCAGGATGTCGTGCAGCTTGACGCCCGCGGTGACCGGGACCTCGAAGCCGTGGTCCATCACGATGGTCGGGTCGACGTTGAAGTAGCAGTAGGAGCCCAGGCCCCAGCCCTCGTGCGTGGTGACCGAGTTCTCGACCTTGTAGGCGGCGTAGCCGCGCACGCTGCCGTTCTGGATGGCGGCCTGGTTGGGGGCGTCGTAGGCCTTCTCGTTCTGGAAGAAGATGGTGCGGCCGCCGTTGCCCTTCCACCACACGTCGTACTTGTTGAAGTGCTCGACGAACAGGCCGGTGGCGAGGACGTCGTTGCCGCCGACGACGAAGCCGTAGTCGGAGCGGTTGCTCTCCCAGCCGACGCCCGCGCCGTGGTCGGCGCGCCAGATCCAGGTGTGGTCGACGATGGTGTTGTTGCTGTTGATCACCATGCCGTTGGTGGCCTTGCCGGCGGTCACGCCGCCGACCCGGACGAAGACGTCCTGGATGACGATCGGGTCGGCCGCGTGGTTCGCGCCCGGGGTGTCGTTGCCGACCTGGAGCAGGGCCTGGGAGTTGACGGTGCCGGCGTCCAGCAGCAGGCCGGAGACCTTGACGCCGTCCACGTCGGCGACCTTGATCGCGGTCACGCCGTTGTCCGGGATGACGGTGGCGAGGCCGAGGCCGAGCACCACGGTGTCCGGGCGGGTGATGTTGATGGTCTGGTCGACGTGGTAGACGCCCGGGGTGAAGAGCAGGTTGAGGCCCTGCGCGAGCGCCTGGTTGATGCTGGCGGCGGTGGCGCCGGCCTTCACCACGTAGAACTGGTTCAGCGGCAGCGAGCTGCCCTGCGGGGTGCCTGCGCCCCAGGAGACGCCGCGGGCGTTGGTGCGCTTGGCGGGCACGAACACCTTGTAGTCGTTGCCGTCCAGGTACAGGAACGGCTTCTCCTGCGAGACGGGCGTGGTGTCGAGCGTGGTGTACGGCGGGTTCGGGAAGCCCTGGGCGGGGGCGCCCTGGACGCCGGAGAAGGTCTGGTTCCAGACGCCGTTGGAGAACCCGCCGATGGAGCTGTCGCGGGTGTACCACTGCTGCTGGGAGTAGTTGCCGACCTGGCCGTCGATCTTGGAGTCGGCGATGTAGCCGCCGGAGGCCCAACCGTAGCTCGCCGGGGCGAGGTTGAGGCCGCCCTCGACGTGCATGCGGCGGAACGGCGCGGCCTGCGAGACGGCCCAGCGGTCGGTGCCGCTGACCGGCTTCAGGTGCAGGTTCTCCGCGGAGCGCCAGAAGTTCTGGGTGGCGTTGCCGTTGAACCAGCCGGCGTCGACGGTGACGTCGCCGTTGAAGGTGGTGTCGTCCGGGTTCAGGCCCAGGCCCTGGATCGAGGTGTAGAAGCCGATCTGGGCGTTGATGTTGCTGTACGTGCCGGGCTTGAACAGCAGCGCGTAGCGGTCGCTGCCGAACTGGTTCGACTCCTGCTTGGCGAAGACCTGGTCGACGGTGGCCTGGATGTTCGGCGTGGACGGGTCGAAGACCAGCACGTTCGGGCCGAGGTCGCCGCCGCCCTGGACCGGCGGGGTAGTCGAGCCGCCACCGGTGTGGACGCCCATCTCCCAGAGCGAGTAGCCGTATCCGGTACCGCGCTGGGTGCCGTACATCCGCACGTACCGGCCCGAGCCGGACACGCTCAGCGTCTCGTTTCCGCCCGCGCCGGTGGTGGTGGAGTAGATCGTCGCCCAGCTGCTGCCGTCGCTGGAGGCCTGGATCTGGTAGGCCTTGCCGTACGCGGCCTCCCACTTGAGGTCGACCTGGCAGAGCTGCTGCACCGAGCCGAGGTCGACCTGCAGCCACTGCGGGTCGGCGGCCGCGGAGGCCCAGCGGGTGCCGGTGTTGCCGTCCACCGCGCCGGCGGCCGGGGTCCCGCCGTTCTCGGTGGAGGAGGCGGTGGCGGTCTTGCCCTGCGCCGCGTTGTCGGTGGAGCAGCCGCCGGTGGAGCCGCCCTGGGTGCCGAACACCTGGAACTCCCAGAGGGAGTAGCCGTACGCGGTGCCACGGGTGAGGCCGTTCATCCGCACGTACCGGCCGGACCCGTTGACGTTCAGCACCTCGGTGCCGCCGGCGCCGGTGGTGGTGGAGTAGATCGTGGTCCAGGTCGTCCCGTCGGTGGACGTCTGGATCTGGTACGCCTTGCCGTACGCGGTCTCCCAGTTCAGCTGCACCTTGCTGATGGTGGCGACGGCGCCCAGGTCGACCTGCAGCCACTGCTGGTCCGAGGCGGCCGAGGACCACCGGGTGCCGAGGTTGCCGTCGACGGCGCCGGTGGCCGGGGTCCCGCCGTTCTCCTGGCTGGACGCCGTCACGGTCTTGCCCTGCGAGAGCAGCGTGTCCGCGGCGTGCGCCGCGGTGCCCGGGAGCGTCATGACAGCACCGGCGACCAAGGCCGCGGCGGCGAGGACGGCAGGCACCCGGCGCGTGGGGGCGCCGGAAGGGGGAGGGGCGAGCCGCATGGCTCCTCCTGCTGTGAGCGGTGGGTGGGGTGGGGGAAAATCTTGGAGAGCGCTCTCCACCCAAAACCGGAGCCCAGGCTCCCGCCACCGAGCGTCAACGCCGCCACGGCACGATTGGAAACCTGGGCTTCACCTGGGTGAAACGCCTCGGCATGAGGTTAGTTCATGGCGAGAGAAAAGCCGAGACCCTTGCACCGAAATCCTGTTCCGATCGAGATCCTGAGGGAGAGCGCTCTCCCGCCGGGCCGCGCCACCTCGGCAACCGGCCGCCTGACGGGTCCCGCCGTCGTCCCGGCCTGCCGGTCCGCGCGGGCCGCGGCGATCTCCTCGCCGGCCTCCTCGGCTTCGGCGAGGGCGGCGGCCGGGGCGTCGAACCGCTCGGTGGTGCCGGCGCGGCGGACGCGCGAGCACCTCCGCCCGTCGGCAAGGCTGATTCAATCGCTCCGAACGGTCGGGGACGGGACCCGTGGTGCCAGCCGGAGAGTCCCGTCCCCGCGTGTGCGCGTGATGGCCGACCCTGGCTGCGCGCACATCCTCCGTTCGCAGCGGGGGTGATGCAGGCTTGGTGCCGAGCGACGATGTTCACCCGAACGGCCCCGTACGAGGCTCGGGGCGGATCCCGGTCAGGTTCCGGCGAGGTGGGCCGGATCGCCGCCGAGGCCGGTGTAGAGCCGTTGCCAGGCGAGATCCGCGGCTGTGGGCTGCTTCCCGTCGCAGTAGGGGGTGCGGCCGTTGGCCGTGTAGTAGCGCAGCATCGCCAGCACCGCGCCGGTGTCGGCGCCCCCACCCGCGGTGTAGCGCTCGGCGGGCTCGCGGCTCTGGTGGACGAGACAGGTGGGCGAAGGGGTGGCGGGCTGGGTGTCGAGGTCGCCGCGGGCGGGGCCTCCGCAGCCGGCCAGGAGCAGCAGGGGCAGGATTCCGGCGAGGTAGCGCAGGAGCGTGGTGGGGCGGGCGGGCACGTGGCTCTCCTGAGGGTTCGTCAGACGGCGAGGGGCAGGCTGCGCAGGACCATGCCCGCACCGACGGCGAGGACCAGCAGCGCGGTCAGCACGGCGCTGAACGGGGCCAGGTCGCGCAGGCGGGCCAGGGCCGGGTGGGCGGCGAGCACCTCCGCGCGGCGGCCGAGGCCGACCAGGAGCAGCCCCGCCCCGGTCAGGGTCGCGGCCATGCCCAGCCCGTAGGCGACCACCAGGGCGGCACCGAACAGGGTGCGCCCTAGCGCGACCGCCCCGAGAAGCACCACCAGCGCGGACGGGCTCGGGACCAGGCCGCCGGCGATGCCCAGACCGATCAGCCGTCGCCGTTCCGCTCCCCTGTTCGGCTCGTGGGTGTGGTGGTGCTGGTGATGGCGGCCGAACAAGCCGTGCCGGTGGCCGTGCTGCCCATGAAGGTGCCCATGGTGCTCGTGGTCGTGGTGCTCGTGGTGCTCGTGCGGGTCGTCGTGGTGGCTGTGCTCCTGGGCGTGTTCGTCGCGGTGTTCGTGGCTGTGGTCGTGGTGATCGTGGTGATCGTGCCCCCGGTCCGAGTGGACCGCGGTCGCAGCCGCCGCCCCGACCAGGACCGGGTGCGGGTCGTGCGCATGCTGTTCGGCAGCCTCCGTCACCGGTGCCCGCCGGGCTCGGCGGGAGCGCAGTGCGTCCCGCAGCAGGAGGGCCCCGACGAGCAGCACGAGGGTGCCGCTGACGATGCCGAGCCTGGCCAGCAGGCGGTCGCCGGCGAGGGCGGAGAAGGTGGTCAGCAACAGGCCGGTGACCAGCACGCCCGCGGTGTGGGCGAGGGTGACGGTGGCACCGACGGTGAGCGCGTCGCGGGGGCGGCCGCGTCTCCCGGCGAGGTACGCGGCCATGACGGTCTTGCCGTGGCCCGGCAGCAGGGCGTGGCCCGCGCCGAGGACGAGCGAGAGCAGGACGGCGAGGAGACCGAGCGGCAGGGTGAGGTGGCGGGCGGTTCCGAGGGCGGCGAGGCGGGTGTCGAGGGAGGCCAGCCAGCCGGCCCCGACGGCGACGGTCGGCGCTCCCGCGGCCGGAGCCGTGCCCGGTCCTCCGCCGGGCCGGGCGTGAAAGGTCGCGGCGGTGACGCCTTCGGGGGTGTCGAGCAAGTCCCTCGGGTAGTCGCGCAGTTCGCGGCTCACCGACTCGGCCGGGGCGTCGGAGCGGTCGAGGGTGGCGCCGTCGCCGCGGAGGGTGATCTCGTTCCAGCCGACCCGGGCGGGGTCGGCCCCGCTCTCGACGCGGAAACCGGCTCCGTCCCGGGCGAGTTGGCGGACGACGTGGAGCCGGCATTCGAGGCGGCTGGTATGCAGGCCCGCGGCCCCGTCCTGGTAGGCGAACGAGGCGGAGTCGACGGTCCAGCGGAGGGTTTCGCCGTCGGCGGTGAGTCGGATCCGGCGTGCGGTGTCGTCGCACTGGCGGGCGGCGTGGGCGGCGCTCTCCGCGGCGTCGACGGCGCCGTCGCGGTCGACGTCGACGCTGTCCTGCTCCTGGAGGGTGGGGATCTCGGCGAGGTCGGTGACGGCCAGGGCGTCGACGCTTGCGGTCCTGACGGTGAGTCCGAGGTAGTGGTTGGCCGAGAAGTTGCCGAGCGGGTGGGCGTGCGCGGCCGGTGCGGCCAGCGCGGTCAGGGCGAGGGCCGCGGCGACGGCGGCCCCGGTACGGGTGAGGGAGCGGTGGACTGCCACGCGGTGCCTCCGGGGAGCGGAACGGCGGTGGGCGCGGGGCCCCGGGCGGGCTGGCGGCGCGGCAGGGTTTCGGCGCTGGGCCCGCACACTGTCGCGTCCGCCCGCTCACCGTGTCCACCGGCGGGGCCGGGCCGCGCGGCCGGACGGGTGACAGTGCTGGGCCGCGAGGGTGACCGGGGCACGCCGGAAGGTCGTTGGGGCCGAACCAGGGACGGCGGCGGAGGACAGTTCGTGTCGGCCGACCCGCCGGACGACACTCCCACCCGCACATTCCGTACGGGTGCAGACCACCCCTGCCCAGCAAGGAAATCGGAGACCCCTGGTGATCCTTCTTCGTCGATCCGCCCGTCGCCGCTCGGCGGCCCGCGGGGCCGCGGTCCTCACCGCCCTCGCCCTCGGCATGGCCGGCACCGCCGTGCTCGGCGCCGGCGCGGGCACCTCGTCGGCGTCCAGCCACCGCGAGGCGCCGCTGATCGCGGCCGACCCGCAGGTCGACAACACCGACGTGTACGCCTTCAGCAGCCCCGACAACCCCGACACCGTGACCCTGATCGCCAACTGGCTGCCGTTCCAGGAACCCAACGGCGGCCCGAACTTCTACCCGTGGGCGGACGGCGCGCACTACGACATCAACATCGACTCCCAGGGCACCGGAAAGCCCGACCTCACCTACCGGTGGACCTTCCACACCGAGGACCTCCGCGGCACCGACACCTTCCTCTACAACAAGGGACCGGTGAACAACCTCGGCGACGCCACGCTGCGGTTCCGTCAGTACTACACCCTCCAGGAACTGCGGCCCGACTGCGACCCGGTGACCCTGGTCGAGCACGGCCAGGCCGCCCCGTCCGACACCGGCCGCGCGTCGATGCCGAACTACGCCGGGCTGCGCCAGCAGGCCACCGTCCAACTCCCCGGCGGTGGACAGACGGTGGCCACCCAGGCCGCCGACCCGTTCTTCCTCGACCTGCGGATCTTCGACCTGCTCTACGGCGGCGACCTCTCCGAGGTCGGACAGAACACCCTCGCCGGATACAACGTCAACTCCGTCGCCCTGCAGATCCCCAAGACCCGCCTCGCGTACAAGGGCGACCCGGCCCGCAACCCGGTCATCGGCGTCTGGTCGAGCACCGAGAAGCAGACCATGAAGCTGAGCCCCGGCAAGGCCGACCCGGTGGGCAAGTACGTGCAGGTCTCCCGCCTGGGCAACCCGCTGGTCAACGAGGTCGTCGTCCCCGCCGGTCTGAAGGACGCCTTCAACGCACTCCCCCCGTCGGAGGACCACAACCAGCCCGCCCTGGTCGCCAAGGTCCTCGACCCCGAGGTGCCCAAGCTCGTGCAGGCCATCTACGGCCTGCCCGCCCCCGCCACGCCCCGCACCGACCTGCAGGAGATCTTCCTCACCGGCATCGCCAAGGCCGCCAACGGCCCGCTCGCCGTCGACCTCAACTCCCAGCTGATGAACCAGGACATCAACCCCAAGCGGTTCGTCCCCGCCGAGGAACTGCGCCTGAACATGTCCACCCCGGTGACGCCGAACCCGGACCGCCTGGGTGTCCTCAACGGCGACTTCCAGGGCTTCCCCAACGGCCGCCGCCTCGACGACGACGTCGTCGACATCGCCCTTCAGGTCGTCGAGGGCGCCACCCCCGGCCACTTCGTCCAGGCTCTCGCCGCCGGCGACAAGGTCAACGGCCCCGACAGGCCGTTCGCCGCGACGTTCCCGTACCTCGCCCTGCCCTACGACAAGGCCGTCAACCAGAAGTGACACCGCGCGGCGGCCCCGTCGACCGGGGCCGCCGCCCGCTCCTCGTCGAGGGAAGCCGCCGTGCGCCGCCTGCCCCAGCTCCTGACCGCCGCCGCCCTGTGCGCAGGCCTCGCCTACGCCGGCGGCCTCACCGATCCGCCGCCCCTCCCCGTCGCCGCCTCGCCCCGGGCCGCACCGACCGCCGGATCCGCCCTGGCAGCGGCGATCGGCGCCGACCAGCAGCACCTGCGGGCCAGCCCCGAGGACGCCGCTGCGTGGGCCCGGCTCGGCGGCGAGTACGTCGAGCAGGCCCGGCTGACCGCCGACGCGTCGTACTACCCGAAGGCCGACGAAGCCCTGCACCGCTCGCTCGCCCTCGTCCCGGAGGGCAACACCGACGCGCTCACCGGCCTCGGTGCGCTCGCCAACGCCCGCCACCTGTTCGCCGAAGCCGCCGACCACGCGAGGCGCGCCCTCGACGGCGCGCCCCTGCACTGGCAGGCCTGGGCCGTCCTCACCGATGCCCGAACCCAGCTCGGCGACGCCGCCGGAGCAACGGACGCCGCCCAGCACCTGCTCGACCTGCACCCGGGCACCGCGTCTTTCACCCGGGCCGCCTACGACCTCGAACAGCACGGCCGCCCCGAGGACGCCCGCGACGCCCTGCGCCGCGCCCTCGACGGCGCCTACGACCCCGCCGACAAGGCGTTCTGCCTCTACCAGATCGCCGAACTCGACCGGAACTCCGGCCGCACCGCCGACGCCCTCGACGGCTACCGCCGCGCTCTGGCCGCCGACCCGGCCTACACCGCGGCCCTCGCCGGCCAGGGCCGGGCCGAAGCCGCCCTCGGGCGCACCGACGACGCCCTCACCCACTACGCGCAGGCCGCCGCGAAGGTCCCGCTCCCCCAGTACCTGCTGGAACTCGGTGAACTCCACGAATCCCTCGGGCACTCCGCGCAGGCGGCCGAGCAGTACCGGCTGCTGCGCGCGGAGGCCGACCTCGCCGCCGCGAGCGGAGTCGTCGACGATCTGACGCTCGGTCAGTTCGAGGCCGATCACGGCGACCCCGCCGCGGCCGTCAGGCTGCTGCGCGCCGAGTGGGACCGCCGCCACCAGGTCCTGGTCGCCGACGCCCTCGCCTGGGCCCTGCACCGCGCCGGCGCCGACCGCGAGGCCCTCGCCTACAGCGACCTGGCCCTGGCCCACGGCTGGCGCAGCGCCCTGTTCCTCTACCACCGCGGCGAGATGGAGCGCGCCCTCGGCCGCACGGACGACGCCCGTACCCACCTTGCCGAGGCCCTCGCCACCGATCCGGGGTTCAGCCCCCTGCTGGCCCCCTCGGCGCGCTCCGCCCTGGTGGAGGTCACCCCCTGATCCCGCGCCGGTGGCACCCGATGGGGTGAAGGACCGCCCCTCGACCACGCCACCGGCACGCGCACCCCGAATCACCGGTGCCGCCCTGTCCGGGGCGGCGCCCCGTCCGATCGCAAGGAGCAGTCATGTCCCGCACCCGCAGGTACTTCGCCGCAGTCGCGCTGGCCGCCACCGCCGTCCTCGGCACCGCCGGGCTGGCCTCGGCGTCCGCCGGCGCCGAAGGCGTGGCCGCAGGTTCGCCCGGCGTCCTGTCCGGCAACCTGATCCAGGTCCCCGTGCACGTCCCGGTCAACGTGTGCGGCAACAGCATCGGCGTGGTCAGCATCCTGAACCCGGCGTTCGGCAACTCCTGCGCCAACGTCGGCTGACCGCTCCTCCCGCGCACGGGCCCGAGCCGTGCCCCGTCACGGCCGAAGGCCCCGCCCGGAGTACCGGGCGGGGCCTTCGGCCGTGACGGGGCGTCAGGAGGTCGGCATCAGCACGGTGTCGACGATGTAGACGGTGGCGTTGGCGGTCTGGACGTTGCCGCACAGGACCTTGGAGTTGCTGTTGACGGTGAAGTCGGGGGTGCTGCCGGTGACGGTGAGGTCGCTGCCCTCCAGGGTCTTGTGCGTGCCGGCCAGCGAGGTGGGGGCGAGCTTTTCGGGGGTGACGTGGTAGGTCAGGACCTTGGTGAGCTTCGCCTTGTCGGCGAGCAGGGCGTCCAGGTCGGCCTTCGGGATCTTGGCGAAGGCGTCGTTGGTGGGCGCGAACACGGTGATGTTCTGGGCGGAGTTCAGGGTGTCGACCAGGCCGGCCTGCTTGACGGCGGCGACCAGGGTGGACAGCAGCGGGTTGTTCGAGGCGGCGGTGGCGACCGGGTCCTGCGCCATGCCGGTGAACGAGCCCGCGCCGTCCTTCGGCACGGCGGCGCAGGCCGCGCCGAACGGCTGACCGGCCGCCGCGGCGGCGGAGGCGGTGCTGCTGCCGGACATCGCCGCGGAGGAGGCCGCGGAAGCGGACGGGGAGGACGAGCTGGTGCCGCTGTCACTGCTGCTGCTGCACGCGCCCAGGGACAGGGCGAGGGCGCCGGCGGCGAACAGGGCGGTGAGGGCACGGCGGTTGCGGACGGAAGCGGACATGGCGGATCTCTCCTCGGTGCTCGGGTGAAGTGGTGCTGGGTGAAAGGCGGTTGACGGTTCAGGTGACGGTGACGACGGTGCTGTGCCAGCCCGTCGCCCCGGCCGGGAAGGGCGCGGCGCGCTGCTCCGGCTGCACCGCGCCGGTGGCGTCGGTCGCCCGGACCTCGATGCGGTGCGTGCCGGGCGGGGCGCCGGACCAGCGGTAGGACCACTGGCGCCACAGGTCGGGCCCGGCGTCGGTGGCCAGCTCGGCCTGGTGCCAGGGGCCTTCGTCGACGCGCAGCTCGACGGCGGCGATGCCGCGGTGGGTGGCCCAGGCGGTCCCGGCGAGGTCGACGTCCCCGGCCGGGACCTTGGCGAACGGGGCGGGCACCTCGATCCGGGAGGCGGTGCGGACGGCGCCGGTGCGGTCCCAGCCGCGCCGCACCCAGTACGGGTCGAAAGCGGCGAAGGTGGTGACCTCCAGGTCCACCAGCCACTTGGTGGCGGAGGTGTAGCCGTAGAACCCGGGCACCACCGTCCGGCACGGGAAGCCGTGCGCGAGCGGCAGCGCCTCGCCGTTCATCGCGACGGCCAGCAGTGCGCTCCGCCCGTCGAGGACCGACTCCAGCGGCGTGCCGATGGTCATGCCGTCCTGCGAGCGACCCACCAACTGGTCGGCCCCGGACCGCACTCCGGCCCGCCGCAGCAGCGCGGGCAGGGCGGCGCCCAGCCAGCGGGTGGTGCCGACGTAGGGGCCGCCGACCTCGTTGGAGACGCAGGACAGCGTGTGGTCCAACTCTTCGAGCGGCTCCTTCAGCAGGTCGTCGAAGGTGAGCAGTTGCGGGCGGTCGACCAGGCCGTGGATGCGCAGCGTCCAGTCGCGGGGGTCGATCCGGGGCAGGGTGAGCGCGGTGTCGACCCGGTAGAAGTCGGCGTTCGGCGTGGTGAACGGCGACAGACCCGGGACGTCGGGGTGGACGGCGGCGGCCAGCGGCGGCAGCGGTTCGGCCGGCGCGGGGAGGCGGACGGCGTCGCGGGCAGCGGTGACGTCGAACCGGCGGTCGGTCAGGACGCGTCCGCCCATCGCCGCCAGGGCACCCGCCGTGAAGGTCACGGCGGTGGCGGTCAGCACCGTCCGGCGGCTGGTCAACGACCGTTCAGGCGACGGGGATCGGTCGCCCAGGAGGTTGGCAGGCTGCGGGGAATCCGACATCCCGGGTCGCTCGGGGCTTTCGGCCGGCTTCGGGTCCGCGGGCATCGGCTCGGGGCGGGGCCCCGGGTCCGGAACCGACGCGCGGCGCCACGACCCGGCCAGGACCAGAACGGCGGCCGAGCCGACCAACGCGGCGGCCAGCGACGGGGCGCAGTCCGCCGCCGTCGCTCCGGGGCGCGACAGCGCTGCCCACGCGCCGAGACCGCCGAACGCCGCGAACACCGCGGCCCCGGCGAGCGGGCGACGCACCGCCAGCAGGCCGGCCAGCGCGGCGAGCAGAGCCATCGTCAGGTAGATCCCGCCGAGCAGCACCGCCTTGTCGTGCGTGCCGAAGGTGCGGACCGCGTACTCCTTCAGCGGAGTCGGCGTCAGGTCGATGGCCGCCGACCCCACGGCGATCACCGGCGCGGTACCCGCTCCGGTGGCGTACGCGACCAGCTCGCCCGCGCCGAGTGCCGCCACGGCCGAGGCCAGGCCGATCGCAGCAGCGCCGGCGGCGTGCAGCAGGCCGGACCGCAGTCGGCCGAACCGTGCGGCGGAGGGAGGCAGTTGATTGCTCACATCCCCCGTTCGGGGCCTGGGTGGGGCCGGATTGGTCGGACTCTCCGACTCGCCCGATCGGGTGACACCAGCCGCCGCCGCGGCGCCGCCCGGAAGCCCCGGTCGGCCGTTCCCGCGGTCGGAACCGCACAGGGACCGTCCAGTTCACGAGCGCAGGACGACCAATCTGCGCGCCCCGCAGAGTCGAACACCAGGTACGAGGAGGTTCTCCGACCACATGCCGCTGCAGGCGGCGCGAGCCGCCACGGGCGGCCGTCCGACGGAAGGCAACCATGTCACCCATCACCGCGGGAGCACTCCACACCCGGCAGTCCGGAGCCGTGGCGTGAGCACGGTCGTCCACCTCTCCGGCCCGGGCCGCCCCGGGCCCGACCTCCAGGAGCTGATCCGCCGGATCGCCCTCGGCGACCAGGACGCGTTCTCGCGCCTCTACGACGCGGTGGCCGGACCGGTGCTCGGGCTGGTCCGGCGGGTGCTGCGCGATCCTTCGCAGTCCGAGGAGGTCGCCCAGGAGGTGCTGCTGGAGGTGTGGCGCACCGCCGCCCGCTACCGGCCGGAGAACGGGAACGTGATGCCGTGGGTGCTGACCATCGCCCATCACCGCGCCGTCGACCGGGTCCGCTCCGCCCAGGCCGCCGCCGACCGCGACCGCCGAGCCGCGGCCGCCGCCCACGCGACGGCCTTCGACGAGGTCGCCGAACAGGTCGAGGGCCGTCTGGAGCGCGAGCAGGTCCGCCGGTGTCTGAAGACGCTGACCGAGCTCCAACGCGAGTCCCTCACTCTCGCCTACTACCGGGGCTACACCTACCCGCAGGTCGCCGACGTCCTCGGCGCCCCGATCGGCACCGTCAAGACCCGGATGCGCGACGCCCTGATCCGCATGCGCGACTGTCTGGGAGTGGGATCATGAACGACACCGCCGACCTGCACACCCTCACCGGCGCCTACGCCGCCCACGCCCTCGACGACACCGAACGCACCGCCTTCGAACGTCACCTCGGGCACTGCCCGCCCTGCACGCAGGAAGTCGCCGAGTTCGTCGCCACACTCGCCAGGCTCGGCGCGGCCGAAGCGATCGCTCCCCCGCCCCGTCTCAAGAGCCAGGTCATGGCAGCCGTGCCCCGTACCAGGCAGGACGCCCCACAGATCGCCTCCGCGTCGCCGCCCCGCCCGGGCAGCCGACTCCCGCGGCGCCGGCAGGGATTCGCGCTGGCCGCCTGCCTCGCCCTGGCCGTCGGCGCGGGTGCGATCGCGATCCAGCAGCATCAGGAGACCGAGCGGGCCAGAACGGACGCGGCGGCGGCCCGGCACCAGCAGGCCACCCTCACCACGCTGCTCACCGCCCCGGACGCCCACCTCGCCACCGGCCCCGTGACCGGCGGCGGGACCGGCACCACCGTGTGGTCGCCCGCCCTCGATCAGGCCGGGTTCTGGGCCTCCGGCCTGCCCGCCCTCCCCGGCGACCGCGTCTACCAACTCTGGTTCGACGACGCCGGGACCATGCGCCCGGCCGGCCTCCTCCCGCCCGATGGCACCCTCGTCCTGACCGGCCGTGTCCACCCCGCCTCCGGAGTCGGCGTCACCGCGGAACCGGCGGGCGGCTCCACGCACCCCACCGGCTCCCCGCTCCTCCTCCTGCCGCTGATCTGACGCGGCACAACCGCATCCTGCCTGGTCTCGATGAGCCGAAAGGCGAGTACGCGGTCATCCAGCGCCGCCGCCCCCCTGTGAAAGGAGCGAACAGCAGGTCAGCGCGCCCGCCCCCGCGGCCTGAGCGGGACAGCCGGCAGTGCGGGGGCGGCCAGCCGGGCACCGTCGTAGCCGTGCACCTCGCCGAAGCGCGACCCTTCCATCCACTCCGTACGGGCTTGGGCGATCTCCTCACCGGATCGGGCGATGAAGTTCCACCACATCACCAGGCGCTCCTCGAAGGGCTCGCCGCCGAGCAGCAGCACCGCGGCGTCGGTCCGGGCCCGGAGCGGGAGTTCGCGGCGGCCGCAGCCCAGGTAGAGGATCGAGCCGGGCTCGACCAGGACGCCGTCCACGTCGACGCTGCCGCTCATCGCGAGGACGGCGTACTCGAAGCCCTCCTCGACCGGGAGCCGGTGGGCCGCGCCCTCACGGAGCGTCAGGTCGGCGCCGGTCAGGGCGGTGTAGGCGGTGCCGGGCGAGGCCGTGCCGTCCAGGGAGCCGAGGATCAGCCGGGCCTCCAGACCGCCCGCGCTGACCACCGGCAGCTCGGGGTGGTGCTCGAACGCCGGGGCGGTGCGCCGGTGCGCGTCCGGGAGGGCCACCCAGAGCTGGGCGCCGTGCAGCAGCCGGGCGTGCTCGCGGGGCGACTCCTCCGAGTGCGAGATCGCCCGCCCGGAGGTCATCAGCCCGAGTTCACGCGGCCGGACGGTCTGCAGGCTCCCCAGGCTGTCGCGGTGCAGCACGCTGCCCTCGTGCAGCCAGCTGACGGTCTGCAGCCCCATGTGCGGATGCGGCGGAACCTGCATGCCGGGCTCGTCGGCGATGTCGTCCGGCCCGTAGTGGTCGACGAAGCACCACGCGCCGACCATCCGCCGCCCGAGGTTGGGCAGCAGCCGCCGCACCACCGTCGACTCGCCGAGCGGCACCTGACGCCCAGTCAGCAGATCCTTGACGGGGCCGGTGGCGGCCTGCCGCCCGCACACGGCCGGTGCGGGCTTCTGATCGAGGTTGCTCATGGCCGCCAGTATCTGCCGCCGCCCCCACCCACCCCGGCACGCCGGGCCGTCACCCGGCGCCCCACCCGCCGTAACCGCCGTAACCGCCCGCCGGAGCCTCGGCCCCGTGCTCGTCCGCCCGTCGGACCGGCCGCCGACGTGGTGTCAGCGGGGGCCGAGCAGGGCCATGGCATCGGGCATGACGCGGCGCCAGAACCCGGCGGTGTGCTGGCCGCGCGGGAAGCGGGCGGTGACGGCAGGGGTGGTGGCGAGGCGGCGGGCGGCGGGGCAGAACGGGTCCTCGGTTCCGCACCAGACGCCGATCCGGCCGACCTCGGCGAGGTCGTCGAGGTGCAGCAGCGGCTCGTGCGCGCGCCAGTCGGCCTCGTCGCGGTAGGCGTCGACGGTGCGGGCGTCGGCCCAGCCGCGGAACAGCGCGGGGCTGAGCAGCGCGGCGGCCGAGAGCCGGCCGCGGCGGGCCCGGGCGTACTGGAGGGCGCCGGACCCGCCCATCGAGATGCCCAGGGCGGAGGTCGGCTCGGGCATCGACCGTTCCGCGAGCCAGCGCGGCAGTTCGCCGGTGAGCATGGCCATCGGGTCGTCGCCGGGCGTGCGCGCGTGCCAGTACGTGGCCGCGCCGCCGTCGACGGCGACCACCCGGAACGGCGGGACGCCCGCGGCGACGGCGGCCGCCAGGAACTGGGGCACGCCGAGGCCGGTGAAGGTCGCCGCGTCGCCGTCGCGCCCGTGCAGGGCCAGGCAGACCGGGAGTTCACCGCCGGGCGCACCCGGCGGGTCGCACACCACCAGCCGGACGTCCCGGCCCCGGGCCGCCGAGCGGACGGTCTCGGTGCGGACCGGTCCGGCGGCGACCTCCGGCACCGTCCCGTCGCTGCCGGTCAGGCCGAGGGCGCGGCGCAGCCGAGGTCCGCCGGGCAGTACGTCCTCGACGATCGCGCCGCCGACCGCGCCCGCGCCGAGCACGGTGACGGCGAGCGCCCCGAGCAGGCGCCGCCGCCCGACGCTCCGTCCCGCCGCGGGCTCCGCCACTCCGACGCGTTCCGCCGCCCCGGCATGTCCTTCCGAACCGTCAACTTCCGGGATTTCCGGTCCAGTCCGCATCCTTGCTCCGCTCCGCCGTCCCCGACCGCCGCCCGACCCGGTCGGTCGGACGATTCCGGGGACGCCGAAACGGATCAGCACGGTTTCGGCGGTCGTCAGTGCTTGCAGGCCCACCAGGCGTCGGCGCTGGCCGCGTCGGCCTGGGCGCGCAGCGCGCGGACGGCCTCGACGGGGTCGGCCGCCCCGTAGACCGCCGAGCCGGCCACGAACACGTCCGCCCCGGCCTCGGCGCACCGCTCGATGGTGGCGGGGGCGACGCCGCCGTCCACCTGCAGCCACAGATCGAGGCCGTGCTTGTCGATCAGCTGCCGGGTGCGGCGGATCTTGGGCAGCATGATGTCGAGGAACGCCTGGCCGCCGAAGCCGGGCTCCACCGTCATGATCAGCACCATGTCGAGCTCGGGCAGCAGGTCCTCGTACGGCTCGATCGGGGTGGCG
This sequence comes from Streptomyces sp. TLI_171, assembly GCF_003610255.1. Taxonomy (GTDB): domain Bacteria; phylum Actinomycetota; class Actinomycetes; order Streptomycetales; family Streptomycetaceae; genus Kitasatospora. The sequence continues at coordinate 1,359,824 of NZ_RAPS01000001.1, forward strand.
GGCCGCAGCGCCATCGAGGCGCGGGCGCCCTTCGCGCGGATCTCACGGGCCAGCCGGACGGGCGCGGCGGCGGCCTCCACGTGGAAGGTGACCGAGCCGGCGCCGGCCTCCACGTACTGCGGGGCCCAGCGGTCGGGCTGTTCGATCATCAGGTGGCAGTCGAGGGGGGTGCTGGTGGCCCGCGCCAGCGACTCGACGACCGGCACGCCCAGCGTCAGGTTCGGGACGAAGTGGTTGTCCATCACGTCGACGTGCAGCCAGTCCGCGCCGCGCACCGCCTCGGCCTCCTCGGCGAGCCGGGCGAAGTCGGCGGACAGGATGCTGGGGCTGATCTGGGCCATCACCGATTACCTTCGTGCAGGGGCAGGGACGCCCGAGGTGTCGGGCGCCTCGGCCCATCATCCCGCGCCGCGTGGCCGGCGGCCGCACGGCGTGCCCCCGGGTGATCGCGATCACACCCGGCGCGCGGTTACCGGAGCCCCGCCCGTGGCCATCAGCTTCTCGGCGACTCCCGCCACGCGGCCCCCAACACCCGTGGCGGGCCGCTCCGTTCGCCGATCCGCCCGCGCTGCCCGAACTGCCCGTACCGTCCGTACCGTCCGTACCGTCCGCCGAGTCGAACGCTCCTCCGAGGAAGGTCCCCGACCATGTCCGGTCCCGTCCCGCCCGCCGATGCGGCCCGCCCGGCCGCTGCCCCCGACCCGGCCGGGCCCGTCCACCCCGCCCGCGCGCTGTGGCGGCTCTTCGAGCCGGTGTACGCCGTCGCCTTCCTCCAGCCCGAGAGCCGGGCCGCCTTCGAGGCGGCCGGGCTGGACGGCAGTTGGCGCGGCTACTTCGCCGCCCGTGCGGCCCCGCTCGGCGCGGTCGACGCGCCGCAGGTGACCGCCGCGTTCTTCAGCTTCTCCCCGGCGATGGTCGCGAACTCCGTGCCGGAGGTGTGGACGCACGCGAGCCCCGAGCAGGCGCTGGCCGCCCGGGACCGCGGATCGGCCGCGGCCCTGGCCCGCGTCCTGGAGCCCGTCGCGCCCGAGCAGGTCGCGGCGGCGGCGACCGCGCTGGAGGAGGCGGCGGCGCGGCTGGACTGCGCGGGCCGGGTGCTGGCCGCCGCCAACGCCGCGCTCCCGACGGCCGTCGACGTCCACGGGCGGCTCTGGCAGGCCGCGAACCTGCTGCGCGAGCACCGCGGCGACGGGCACGTGGCCGCCCTGGTCGCCGAGGGCCTTGACGGCTGCGAGGCGACGGTGCTGCACTGCGCGCTCGACGCCCGCCGCGCCGTCCTCCAGCCGCTGCGCGGATGGACGGACCAGGAGTGGGAGGCCGCCGCGGAGCGTCTGGTCGAACGGGGCCGGCTGACGGCGCAGGGCACGGTCACCGAACTGGGGCTGGCCCGGCACCGCGTCGTCGAGGCCGCCACCGACCTGGCGGCCGGCCGCGTCTGGGAGGGCCTGTCGCCGGACGGACTCGACCGCCTGACGGCCGTTCTGCGGCCGATCGCGGCGCTCTGCCACCGACGGATGCCGATCAACCCGCTCGCGATGCCGCCGGTCGACCAGTAGTCGTACCCGACCGGGTCCGGCCCGCGGACCGGCGGGACGACGCCGCGGAACGCGTCCCGCGAAGTGTTCATGCGCCCGAAACAATGTCCCTTCCCGGGGCCGGTCCGCTCTGGCAGGCTCCGAAGGCAGGCCGGTACCAACGCTGTTCGCCCCTCACGAAAGGCGTCCGATGACCCAGGTCGTCCACCCCGCGCGCGCTCTCTGGTGGCTGTTCGAACCCGTCCACGCCCTCACCTACTTCTCCCCCGAGGCCCGCGCCGCGTACGAGGCGGCCGGACTGCGCGGCTACTGGCGCGGCTACTTCGGCGGACGCTCCGCCCCGCTGGGCACCGTGGACGCCGCGCCGGTGGTGGCCGCGTTCTTCAACTTCGCGCCGCAGATGGTCGAGCGGGCCCTCCCGGAGGTCTGGAACCGGGCCACCCCCGAGCAGGCGCTGCAGGCCCGGGTCGAGGGCGCGACGGCTGCGCTGCAGCGGGTCCTGGTCGACGTCAAGCCGGATCTGATCGACCGTTCGGTGGAACTGCTGGAACGCGCCGTCGACGGCCTCGACTGTTGTGGGCGCGTGCTGGCCGCCGCGAACGCCGACCTCCCCCGCCCCCGCACCCGCCTCGCCCGGCTCTGGCAGGCCACCACCGTGCTGCGCGAACACCGCGGCGACGGGCACGTGGCCGCCCTGGTCTCCGAGGGCCTCGACGGCTGCGAGGCGCTGGTGCTGCGCTGCGCCCTCGACACCCGCCGCGAGATCCTGCAACCGCATCGCGGCTGGACCGACGCCGAATGGGACGCCGCCACCGAGCGCCTGATCGACCGTCACTGGCTCGCCCCGGACGGTTCCCTCACCGCCGACGGGCGCCGCCGTCACGTCGCGCTCGAGGCCGCCACCGACCTCGCCGCCGCCCGGGTCTGGACCCACTTCCACCGCGCCGAGCTCGACGACCTCGCCACCACCCTCCGGCCCATCGCCACCGCCTGCCGCGCCGACCTCCCCCCGACCACCCCCATCGGCCTCCCCTCCGCCGCCTGACCCTGCCACCTCACTCAGCACGGCGGCCGTGGCCCGCTTCCGGCGGGCGCGGCGCTGCCCGGGGACGTCGTCCCTCAGTACGGCGGCGGGCCCAGGACGATGCCGCGGCCCGCGTAGAAGCGGTCGAGGTCCGGCCAGGGGACGCGGGCGGCGCGCTGGGAGCCGTCGGGGAAGCCGGAGGGGTTGTGGATGTACAGGGCGTCGTCGTCGGCGCCGACCGCGAGCACCAGGTGGCCGCCGGGGCGGGGCACCTCGGGGGCGAGGGTGCGGATCGCGGGGTGCACGGAGATCACCGGGAGCCGGCCCGCGGCGAGTTCCTCGGGGAGCCGGCCGGCGGGCAGCGGGCTGACGGCCCGGGCGTCCAGGCCCCAGCGGGTGCGGACGTACTCGGCGAACGGAGCGTGGATCAGGCCGTCGAGCCGCCCGTCGGGGTGGCGCACGTACGCGCCGGCCCGCTGGCACTCCTCGGCGAGTCGGACGGGCGCGGGGGCGACGCCCCACCAGTGGTCGAGCGCCATCCGCAGGCAGGCCATGCCGCACAGCCGCCACGACCAGTACTCGTACTCGTTCTCGTCGGCGGCGCCCGACCGCTCCCACAGCGGGTCGTCCGCGGCCCGGAGGGTGCCGTCGAGGATGTCGGGCACGAGTTCGGGCGACTCCCACTGGGAGTAGTAGGGCACCTCGTGGCTGATCGGGTTCACCCGGTCATCCTGACGTACTTTCATCCCGATCCCACGGACCGTCGGCCCGCGACACCGACCGGCACGCCCGCTCCGGCCCCGCGGCGGGGCCGGAGCGGGCGTCCGGTCAGTGCTCGGTGATCCGGGTCCAGCTGAACGGCCCGAACGAGGTGGCGGTGGTCGGGTGCTTCGCCCCGGGGGTGACGGTCAGCTTCAACCACTCCAGCGGCACGGTGCTGCCGTGGACGACGATCCGGTGGAAGTTCGGGACGTCGTAGTTCGGGTGGCTGCTCCACGCGTCGGTGGCGCAGACGCCCTCGTCGCCGGTGCAGGCGGAGCCCGGGGTGAGCGGGTTGTCGGAGCGGTAGACGTGCGAGTCGCCCATCAGCAGCAGCACCGGCTTGCCGAACGCGGCGGTGCGCGAGGCGAGTTCGGCGATGACCGGCTCGTAGTTCGCCACGTGCGCGGCGCTCTTGCCGTCGAGGTCCCACATGTCGGCCTGGGTGGTGACGACCACGCTGGAGACGCCGCCGACGTGGGCGAGCGCGAAGGCGGTGTCGAGCCAGCGCAGGTCGGCGGCGGTGCGCCGGGCGGCCTCGTCGAGCTGCTCCTGGGAGGCGGTCGGCGCGCCGTACCAGGGGTCGGCGTCGTTGTTGGAGCCGCCGGGCACGTTGACGGTGACGAACAGGGTGCCGTTCTTGACCCAGATCACGTTCTCCACGAACGCGGCGTCCTCGGGGTGGGCGAGGTGCGGCAGCTGGGCCTGGGAGAGGACCCGCAGCGAGCCGCTGCCGAGGGTGCGGCCAGGCACCGCGAAGAAGGTCCGCCGGATCAGGTCCAGGTTCTTGGCCGGGTTGCCGGCGGCGTAGTCGACGGGCTGCCCGGTGGCGGGATCGAGTACGGGGTCGACCTGTCCGGTGGTGGCGTTGTACTTGCCGCCGCCCTCCCCGGCCTTGTGGCAGTCGGCCCACTCGTTGTCGCCGGGGGTGTAGACCAGCGGGTCGGCGAAGGTGTTCCAGAGCGCGGCGATCGACCGGTCGTACGCCTCGGTGCAGTACTGCTTGCCGGAGTGGATGTCACCGACGTGGATCACCGTGCTGACGTCGGGGTCGGCGTTGACGGACGCGATGAACGCCGGCGTGGCCCGGAACTCCGTCGTGTCGGTCGGGGAGGTGCCGTACGGGGCGTCGCCGTACACGCCGAGGGTGAACGGCGCGCGGGCGCCGCGCCCGGGGCCGTCCTGGTCCGCCGACGCCGTGGTGGCCGGGACCACGCTCAGGGCGAGGGCGAGCCCGGCCGCCGCGTACAACGTTCTCTTCATGCTGTCTCCCGATGGGTTCCGCCGTGTCGAGGCGTCGAGAATTGTGCTGGCGGCGCACCCCGCACCGGGCGACGCCCGGATGAACGCTTGTTCAAGAGCGTCGCCGAGAGTCGACAAGCCCAGCCGTGATACGTCAACCGCCCCGACGGCCCGCCGAGTTGACCGCTGCCCGGACCGCCGGGCAGCGGGTCCTCGCAGCTCGGGCCGGGTCCGGTATCGTCCGTGCCCGGACCGCCGAGAGGGAGCACCGTTGACCGAGATCCGACCCGAACCCGTCGAGTCGCCGGACGCCCGCCTGCTCCTGACGGAGTACCGGGCCGAGATCCACCGCCGCTGGAGCGGCCCCGCGGCCGCCGGGAAGCTGCCCGCCGAGGCCCCGCCCGACCTCGAACTCGGGCCGCCGGACGGGGTCTTCCTGCTCGCCCGGCTGGACGGCCGTCCGGCCGGCTGCGCGGGTGTGCGCACCTTCTCCGCGGGCACCGCCGAGCTGAAGCGGCTGTACGTCCGCCCGGCCGGGCGCGGCCGCGGCCTGGGCCGCGCGCTGCTGGCCGCCGCGGAGGACGCCGCCCGCGCGCTCGGCCACACCCGGCTGCGCCTGGACACCATGGCCGAACTCACCGAGGCCCGTGCCCTGTACGCCGCCGCCGGCTACCTCGACATCCCGCCGTACACCGGTGGACCCCACATCGCGCACTGGCTGGAGAAGACGCTGTGACCGGCGGCCCGGTGGTCGACCTGTGGCGGGCGGGCCTGGCCGCCGTCCCCGACGAGGTGTGGGCGCGCACCGACGCCGAGGTGCTGATCCTCGCCGACAACGAACTGACCGGACTCCCGGACGCCATCGGCGACCTCACCCGGCTGCGGACGCTCGACCTGGGCCACAACGCGCTCACCGCCGTCCCAGGCCGGCTCGGCGAGCTGGCCGGGCTGAGCGGCTTCCTCTACCTGCACGACAACCGGCTGACCGCGCTGCCCGACACCCTCGGCCGGCTCCGCCGGCTGCGCTACCTCAACGTCGGCGACAATCCGCTCACCGAACTTCCGTCCACCCTCGGCGAGTTGGAGTCGCTTCTCGAACTGCGCGCGCAGAACTGCCGGTTGACGGCACTGCCGAACACCCTGGGCTCGCTCCCCCGACTGCGCGAGCTGCGCCTCCGGGGCAACGCGCTGACCGCGCTGCCGGATTCGCTCGGCAGCTTGCCCGAGCTGCGCTGCCTGGAGCTGCGCGACAACGCCCTCACCACGCTCCCCCGTGCGCTCGCCGCACTCCCCCGGCTGCGCGAACTCGACCTGCGCGGCAACCCGTTGACGGCGGTGCCGGACTGGCTGGCCGAGCTGCCCGCGCTGGAGAAGCTCGACCTGCGCTGGGTCGCGGCCGAACCGGGAGCCGCGCTGCTCGACTCGCTCGAACAGCGCGGCTGCGCGGTCTACCACTGAGCCGCCGCCACCCGGATCACCAGGCGTAGTCCTCCGGCGCGGTGCGGTGGCCGGGGAACAGCTCGTCCAGCCGCTCCAGCGTCTTGGCGTCCAGCTCGACGTCCAGGGAGCGCACCGCGGCGGTGAGTTGCTCCTCGGTGCGGGGGCCGACGATCGGCGCGGTGACGGCCGGGCGGGAGCGCAGCCAGGCGAGCGCCACGTCGCCGGGCTCGTGACCGAGCTCCGCGCACAGGTCCTCGTACGCCTGGATCTGCTCGCGGCGCTCGTTCAGGGTGTCGACGGCCCGGCCCTCGGCGCGGCGCACGCCCTCGCGCTCCTTGCGGAGCACGCCGCCGAGCAGGCCGCCGTGCAGCGGCGACCACGGGATCAGGCCGAGGCCGTAGTGCTGGGCGGCGGGGACGACCTCCAGCTCGACGCTGCGCTCGATCAGGTTGTACAGCGACTGCTCGCTGGTCAGGCCGAGGAAGTTGCGGGCCCGGGCGGTCTCCTGGGCCTGGGCGAGGTGCCAGCCGGCGAAGTTGGAGGAGCCGACGTAGATGATCTTGCCCTGGAGGGTGAGCACCTCCATCGCCTGCCAGATCTCGTCCCAGGGCGTCTCCCGGTCGACGTGGTGCATCTGGTACAGGTCGATGTGGTCGGTCTGCAGGCGGCGCAGGCTGGCGTCCACGGCGCGGCGGATGTTCAGCGCGGAGAGCCTGCCCTCGTTGGGCCAGTCGCCCATGTCGCCGTACAGCTTGGTGGCGATGACGGTCTTCTCGCGCCGCCCGCCGCCCTTGGCGAACCAGTTGCCGATGATGGTCTCGGTGAGGCCCTTGTTCTCGCCCCAGCCGTAGACGTTGGCGGTGTCGAAGAAGTTGATGCCGTGCCCGTGGGCGGCGTCCATGATCCGGTGCGCGTCGGACTCTTCGGTGTGCACGCCGAAGTTCATGGTGCCCAGGCACAGGCGGGAGACGGACAGGCCGGTGCGGCCGAGGTGGGTGTACTCCATGATCCCACCCTCCGCCGCACCGGCCGCGATGTCCAGTACCCTCCGCACGGGGGTTCGTCCGACCCTGACGAACGGTCTTCGAAGGCGGCCTGCGGCGGCGCCTGCTCACCGCCCTGCTGACGGGTCGGCGGGCTGACGCGGCGTCGGCCCGCCTGCCGCGTCAGGCAGTTCGGCGCAGCAGCGCCAGGTACATCGCGTCCGTCCCGTGCAGGTGCGGCCACAGCTGGACGTCGGGGCCGTCGCCCAGCTCGGGGACGCCGGGCAGCAGCGGGCGGGCGTCCACCCACTCGACGTCGTCCCGGCCGCGCAGCACGTCGTCGACCACGGCGCGGGTCTCGGCCAGGTGCGGCGAGCAGGTGGCGTAGCCGACCACGCCGCCGACCCGGGTGGCGGCCAGCGCGGAGCGCAGCAAGTCCCGCTGCAGCGGCCCGAATCCGGCGATGTCCTCGGGACGGCGGCGCCACCGCGCCTCGGGGCGGCGGCGCAGCGCGCCCAGGCCCGAGCACGGGACGTCGACCAGGACCCGGTCGAACGCGCCCTGCTCCCAGGCGCCCCGGGTGCCGTCGGCGACGATCACCGCGTGCGGGCCGGGGTTGCCGTTCAGCGCGCGGGCCACCAGGCGGGCGCGGTGCGGCTGCTTCTCGGAGGCGACCAGCGCCGCCCCGCGCTCGGCGGCGACCGCGCCGAGCAGCGCGGCCTTTCCGCCGGGTCCGGCGCAGCCGTCCAGCCAGAGCCGGTCGGGGCCGTCGAGCGGCGCGTTGGCGAGGGCGAGCGCGACCAGCTGGCTGCCCTCGTCCTGCACGCCCGCCCGGTTCTCGCGCACCGCGTCCAGCGCGGCCGGGTCGCCGCCGTCGGTGAGCCGCAGCGCGAACGGCGACCAGCGGCCGTCCTCCGCCTCCGGCAGCGCCTCGCGCAGTTCGGCGACCGAGGACCGCCCGGGCCGGGCCACCAGCGTCACCTCGGGTCGGGCGTTGTCGGCCTCCAGCAGCGCCTCCATCGCCTGCCGCCCGCTCGCGCCGGGCTGCCAGCGGCCGAGCGCGTCCCACAGCGAGGACACCACCCAGCGCGGGTGCGAGTGCACCACGGCCAGGTGGTCCTCGGCGTCGTCCTCGTACGGCGGGGCGACCTGGGCGACCCAGCCCGCCAGGTCCTGGGCGCTGATCTTGCGCAGCACCGCGTTGACGAACTTGGCCCGCCCGTCGCCGAGCACCGCCCGGGCGAGCTCGACGGTCGCGGACACCGCGGCGTGGCTGGGGATCCGGGTGCCGAGCAACTGGTGCGCGCCCAGCGACAGAACGTCCAGCACCGGCGGGTCGACCTCGCGCAGCGGCCGGTCCACGCACGCGGCGATCACCGCGTCGTAGGTGCCCTGGCCGCGCAGCGTGCCGTAGACCAGCTCGGTGGCGAGTGCCGCGTCGCGCCGGTCCATGCCCTTGCGCTCGGCCTCGCGCAGCAGCGACGGCAGGATCAGGTTGGCGTACGCGTCGCGCTCGTCGACGGCCCGCAGCGCGCGGAACGCGACGATCCGGGCCGGGTCCTTCTTCGGACGGCGGTGCGGGCGGGGGGCGCGCTTCGCGCCGGCGGGACTGCTCGCGGGAGTACTCGCGGGGGTGCTCAAAACGATGCCTCGAAACAAAGGTGCTGCGGATCAGGTCCGGCCCGGGCGGTACGGCCGGGCCTCACCGTGAAGTCTAGGACGAGACCCGTCCGAACCGGACATCCGCTGCACCGGCGGGCGTCAGCCCTCGAAGCGCTCCCCGGACTCGATCCGGGCGCCGCGCGCCCAGTCCGCGGCCGGCATCGCCTTCTTGCCCTGCGGGCGGACCTCGCCCAGCTCCACCTCGTGGCTTCCGGTGCCCACCCGGACGCTGTTCTTACTGACCGCCAACTCGCCCGGCGCCAGGGCGGTTTCGCCCGGCAGCAGGCGCACCGGGCCGGTCACCTTCAGGCGCTCGCCGCGGAAGGTGGTCCAGGCGCCGGGCGCGGGCGCGCAGCCCCGCACCACCCGGTCGACCCGCAGCGCGGGGTGGGTCCACTCGATCCGGGCGTCCGCCACGGTGATCTTCGGGGCCAGCGACACCCCGTCCACCGGCTGCGGCTCCGGCCGGGCCTGCCCGTCCTCGATCGCGTCCATGGTGCGCACCAGCAGCTCGGCGCCCGACACCGACAGCCGGGTCAGCAGGTCGCCGCTGGTGTCGGTGGGCTTCACCGGTTCGGTGAGGACGCCGAACACCGGGCCGTCGTCCAGCCCCTCCTGGATCCGGAACGTCGACGCCCCGGTGAGCTCGTCGCCCGCCATGATCGAGTGCTGCACCGGGGCGGCGCCGCGCCACGCGGGCAGCAGCGAGAAGTGCAGGTTCACCCAGCCGTGCACCGGGATCTCCAGCGCCCCGGGCCGGATCAGCGCGCCGTACGCCACCACCGGGCAGCAGTCCGGGGCGATCTCCGCGAGCCGGGCCATGAACTCCGGCTCGCTCGGCCGGGCCGGCTTCAGCACCTCGATGCCCGCCTCCTCGGCCCGCTGCGCGACGGGGCTGGCCACCAGCTTCCGCCCGCGCCCGGCCGGCGCGTCGGGGCGGGTCACCACGGCGACCACCTCGTGCCGGGAGGCCAGCAGGGCGTCCAGGGCGGGAACGGCAACCTCGGGGGTGCCGGCGAAGACGAGACGCACGGGCCACGGCCTTTCGTGAAGTTCAACGGGGAGCAGGTGATCGGAACATCGGATTGCCGGAAAATGACGGTCGGACAGTCGGCTGATCGGCCACTCCGACAATCGCCTGTTCGACAGCGGCGAACGGACGGTTCGTCAGCGGACCGGACCGAAGGTGGAATGCGGCGAGATCCGCACCGTCGGAGCCGGGCCGCCGCCCCAGTCGGTCTCCCGGATCGCCTTCATCGCCGCCTTCCGGGCCTCCCGGTCCAGCCGGTCCACGAAGATGATCCCGTCCAGGTGGTCCGTCTCGTGCTGGATGCACCGCGCCAGCAGCTGCGTCCCCTCCACCGTCACCGGCTCCCCGTGCATCGTGACGCCCTTCGCCACCACGCCGTACGCCCGCTTGGTGTCGAACCGCAGCCCCGGCAGCGACAGGCAGCCCTCCGGGCCGTCCTGCTCCTCCTCGCTGAGCGACAGGTCCGGGTTGATCAGGTGCCCCACCACGCCGTCCACGTGGTACGTGAAGACCCGCAGCGAGACGCCCAGTTGCGGCGCGGCCAGGCCGGCGCCCGGGGCCTCCAGCATGGTGTCGGTCAGGTCCTTCACCAGCCTCCGCAGCTCCTTGTCGAAGACGGTCACCGGCTTCGCGGTCGCCCGCAGCACCGGGTCGCCGAAGATCCGGATCGGCTGAACTGCCAAGACTGCGACTCCCTGCCTGCCGGATCCGTGCGAACGGAACGGAACGAAACGTCGATCACCGGAAGTCTATGCAATCCCCGCCACCTGGTCGGAGCAGTCGCCGGCATATCCCGAGTCGTACTCCACGCGTGACTCAACGACCCGCCGTGCGTTGGTCAATGCGAATTGACCGGGACGCGCGAGCGCCCCGAGCACGCGACCCGACCGAGAGGTGGCAACGAGGCCATGGCCGAGCAGATCAACCACGACGCCCGGGCCCGGGCGTCCCTGCACCTGCTGGTGCGGGACATCGAGCGGGTCCGACGCCAGGTCGACGCCCTGCGCACGCTCACCGCCCAACTGGGCAACGTCTACCGCCCCCGTCGCCCCAGCACCTCCGCCGGCTTCGTGGTCTACGGCCGCGCGCCCGCCCCGACCGTCCGCCTCGCCCAGGAACTGCGCGAGAGCGTCGAGACCCTGGTCGCCGCCGCCGTCGAGTTCGACCGCGCCCTGGGCTTCTCCTGGGACTCCGTCGGCTCCGCGCTCGGCGTCACCAAGCAGGCCGTCCACCGCCGCTACGGCATGCGGCGCCCGACCGGCGAACTCCTCCCGACCCCCCGCGAAACCGAGACCCCGCCACCCCCCGCCCTCCCCGCCACCACCCCGCCCCGCCCCCCGATCCCCAGGCCCGCCAGTCCAGCCCCCTGATGCCGCAACGCACCATCACGCGCTGAGCCCGCGGAGGAGTGCGAGAACAGGGCCGTCCCCGCGCGCCCCTGTTCTCGCACCCCTCCGCGCTGCTCCGGTCAACCGCTCCTCGGCGCCGCGGGTCAGCCGATGTCCGTGGGGTCGACCCGGATGCGGACGGTCTCCGCGCCGCGCAGCGCGAGCCGGGCGATCTGCGCGGCCTTGAGCGCGGAGGCGAGCGCAGCGCCCTGCCCCGGCGCGACCCGGACGAGCGCGCGCTCCGCCGGCTCCCCCTTCGCGCCCCCGTACCCGCCCCCGCCCTGGTAGACCGGCACCGGGCCCAACACGTCCGCGCCCTCGGGCAGTCGGAGCAGGCCCAGCAGGTCCGCGACCGCCTGCGGGGGGCCGGTCACGGCGGCCATCCGGGAGACCGGCGGGAAGCGGAGTTCCTCCCGCTCGTCCAGTTCCAGACCGGCGTGCCCCGCGGGGTCCCAGCGGACCAGCGCCTGCACGGCCCGCGCCGCGGCCTCCGCGACGACCACGACCGTGCCGCCCTCGCCCGCCGGCCGGACCAGCGCGGCGGCGGTCAGCCACCGCCGCACCGTCTCCTCCCCGGCCCGCAGGTCCGGCCGGTTGAGCAGCGCCCACCCGTCGAGCAGCAGCGCCGCCGCGTAGCCGGGGCCCTCGGCGACGGGCTCCGCGCCCGGCGTGGAGATCACCAGCGCGGGGGCGGCCGGCACGGAGGCCAGCACCGCGTCCCGCCCGGAGGTCCGCACCGGGACCCGCGGGAACGCCTTCCCCAGTTCCTCGGCCGTCCGCCGCACCCCGACCACCTGGGCCCGCAGCCGGAAGGATCCGCATTCCAGGCAGTGCCAGTCCCGTTCCTCGGTGCCGCACCAGCTGCACACCAGCGCGGCGTCCGCGGCCGGCGACTCCAGCGGGCCGCCGCAGGCCCGGCACCGCACCGGCGTCCGGCACTGGGCGCACGCCAGCCGCGGCGCGTAGCCCCGCCGCGGAACCTGGATCAGCACCGGCCCGCGGGCCAGCGCCTCGCGCGCGGTCTCCCACGCGACCGAGGGCAGCCGGGCGGCCTGCGCGGCGGCGTCCCGCGCCTGGTCGTACTCGGTGACCGTCCGTACCCGCGGCGCGGTCCGACGGACCGTCTCCCGGGTGGCGGCGAGCGGCCGCGCCCAGCCGGAGCGCAGCAGTTGTGCCGCCTCGACCGTCATCGACACCCCGCCGAGCAGCATCGCGGCGCCCTCCTCGGCGGCCCGCAGCAGCGCCACCTCCCGCACGTGGGGGTAGGGCGCGTTGGGGTCGCTGTGGCTGCTGTCGCCGTCCGACCAGACCACCACCAGGCCGAGGTCGCGGACGGGCGCGAAGACGGCGGCCCGGGTGCCGATCGCGGCGTGCACCGAGCCGCGGCTGACGGAGAGCCAGCTCCGGTAGCGCTCCTGCGGGCCGGCGTCGGCGGCGAGCACGGCGTGCCGGCCCTCGCCCAGCACGGCCCGCAGCGCGGCGTCGACCCGGGCCACGGCGCGGCCGTCCGGCAGCACCGCCAGCGCGCCCCGCCCGGAGGCCAGCGCGGCCGCCACCGCCCGGGCGATCTCGAACGGCCACTCCGGCCCGGGCAGCGCCGTCCACACCGCGCGCGGGGCGTGGCCGCCGGCCAGCGAGGCGAGGAACTCGGGCCCGTGCGCGTAGCGCTCCCAACTGCCCGCCGCGGGGGCGTCGGCGGGCGGCGGCAGCGGCCGCGGCGAGGGTTCGCCCTCGGCGCCCGCGTGCCGCGGCGGGACGGCCAGTTGCAGCACGTCGGCGAGGGTGCCGGCGTAGCGGTCGGCGACGGCCCGGCACAGCCGGAGCAGACGGGGCGTCAGCACCACCTCGGGCGAGAGCACCCGGGCCAGCGGCGCCAGCGGGCCCGCGTAGTCGGAGTCGTCGCGCCGTTCGACGATGAACCCGTCGTGCAGGGAGCCGCCCTCGCGCCGCCCGTGCGCGCCGACCCGGCCGCCGAACCTGACCCGGACCCGGACGCCGGGCTGCGCGTCGGCGGACATCGCCTCGGGCACCGCGTAGTCGAAGTACTGGTCGAGGCTCAGCACGCCCTTGTCGACCAGCACCCGGGCGACCGGCTGCCGTTCGGCGGGCACCACCCCGCGGGCGGCGCGCGGCTTGGCCCGGCGCACCGTCTCCCGGATGAACGCCAACTGCTCCCCGGCCCCGTCCGCGCTGCTCACGCCCCCCAACCTAGCGGACGGCCCCGACACGACGACGGAGCCGCCCGCCGAGGGACGAACCTCGGCGGACGGCTCCGAAGGAGAGCGATCAGGGATGCGATCAGGCGGCGACGGCCTTCTTCAGCGCCTCGACGCGGTCGGTGCGCTCCCAGGTGAAGTCCGGCAGCTCGCGGCCGAAGTGGCCGTAGGCGGCGGTCTGCTGGTAGATCGGGCGCAGCAGGTCCAGGTCGCGGATGATCGCGGCCGGGCGGAGGTCGAAGACCTGGGTGACGGCTTCCTGGATCTTCTGGACCGCCACGGTCTCGGTGCCGAAGGTCTCGACGAACAGGCCGACCGGCTCGGCCTTGCCGATCGCGTAGGCGACCTGGACCTCGGCGCGCTTGGCCAGGCCGGCGGCGACGATGTTCTTGGCGACCCAGCGCATCGCGTACGCGGCGGAGCGGTCGACCTTGGACGGGTCCTTGCCGGAGAACGCGCCGCCACCGTGGCGGGCCATGCCGCCGTAGGTGTCGATGATGATCTTGCGGCCGGTGAGGCCGGCGTCGCCCATCGGGCCGCCGATCTCGAAGCGGCCGGTCGGGTTGACCAGCAGGCGGTAGCCCTCGGTGGTCAGCTTGATGCCCTGGTCGGCGAGCGCCTTCAGCTCGGGCTCGACCACGAACTCGCGGATGTCCGGGGTGAGCAGCGAGTCCAGGTCGATGTCGCTGGCGTGCTGCGAGGAGACCACCACGGTGTCCAGGCGCACGGGGCGGTCGCCGTCGTACTCGATGGTGACCTGGGTCTTGCCGTCGGGCCGCAGGTAGGGGATGGTCCCGTTCTTGCGGACCTCGGTGAGGCGGCGGGAGAGCCGGTGCGCCAGGGTGATCGGCAGCGGCATCAGCTCGGGCGTGTCGTCGCAGGCGTAGCCGAACATCAGGCCCTGGTCGCCGGCGCCCTGGCGGTCCAGCTCGTCCTCGACGTCGCCCTCGACCCGGTGCTCGTGGGCGGTGTCCACGCCCTGCGCGATGTCCGGGGACTGCGAACCGATCGACACCGACACGCCGCAGGAGGCGCCGTCGAAGCCCTTCTTGGACGAGTCGTAGCCGATCTCCAGGATCTTCTCCCGGACCAGCTGCGCGATCGGCGCGTACGCCTTGGTGGTGACCTCGCCGGCGATGTGCACCAGGCCGGTGGTGATCAGGGTCTCCACGGCGACGCGGGAGGTCGGGTCGTCCTTGAGGAGGGCGTCCAGGATGGTGTCGCTGATCTGGTCAGCGATCTTGTCGGGGTGTCCCTCGGTCACGGACTCCGAGGTGAACAGGCGGCGAGACACAGCGCTCCCTGGGGTTGCAGCGGCTGCTGACTGAATGCGTTCGGAAGTCCCGAGGCATCCGGAAAGACTTGATTCCTGGTGTGGAGTGTAACGGTCGGCTACCGATCCCGGGCACTCCCCGTACCCGTCGGACGTGTCCGGGATGCGGATCACACCGGGGCGGAAGCGGCCGGTGGATCCCGGCCGCCCGGGCACGGTGATCCAACTACCGGGGCAACACCGGGCATTGCGGTGGTTAACGGGCGACTTCGCCCCCGGGGCGGGCCAGCCGGGCGGCGACCTGGTCCCAGATCGCGTCGGCCAGCATCTCCTTCGGGCCGTCCGGGATGTGGACTTCCGAGCCGTCCGCACCGAGCAGCACGGCGCTGTTGGTGTCCTGCCCGAACGCCTTGCCGTCGCCGACCTCGTTGACCACCAGCAGGTCGCAGCCCTTGCGGGCGAGCTTGGCGCGGCCGTGGGCGAGCACCTCGTCGGTCTCCGCGGCGAAGCCGACCACCACCTGCCCGTCGACGGCCCGCTCGGCGGAGATCTCGGCCAGCACGTCGGGGTTGCGGACCAGCACGATCGGCGCGGGCTCCACCCCGTCCACCTTCTTGATCTTGCCGGGGGCGTACTCGGCGGGCCGGAAGTCCGCGACGGCGGCGGCCATCACCACGGCGTCGGCGTCGCCGGCGGCCTTCAGCACGGCCTCGCGCAGCTGCAGCGCGGTGCCGACCCGGACCACGTCCACCCCGGCCGGGTCCGGCAGCGCGGTGTTCGCCGCGACCAGGGTGACCCGGGCGCCGCGGGCCGCGGCGGTGACGGCCAGCGCGTAGCCCTGCTTGCCGGAGGAGCGGTTGCCGAGGAAGCGCACCGGGTCCAGCGGCTCCCGGGTGCCGCCCGCCGAGACCACCACGTGACGGCCCGTCAGGTCCGGTGCCCGGTCGCCGCGGGCCAGCACCCGGCGGCAGGCCGCGAAGATCTCGCCCGGGTCGGGCAGCCGGCCCTTGCCGGTGTCGACGCCGGTGAGCCGGCCCACCGCGGGCTCGATCACGATCGCGCCGCGCCGGCGCAGCGTGGCCACGTTGTCCTGGGTGGCGGGGTGCTCCCACATCTCGGTGTGCATCGCGGGCGCGAACACCACCGGGCAGCGCGCCGTCAGCAGGGTGTTGGTCAGCAGGTCGTCGGCCAGGCCGTGGGCGGCCTTCGCCAGCAGGTCCGCGGTGGCCGGGGCGACCACGACCAGGTCGGCCTGCTGTCCGATCCGCACGTGCGGGACCTCGTGCACCCGGTCCCAGGTCTCGGTCGCCGCGGGCCGCCCGGACAGCGCCGCCCAGGTCGCCTCGCCGACGAAGTGCAGCGCCGCGGCGGTCGGCACCACCGTCACCTGGTGCCCGGACTCGGTGAACCTGCGCAGCAGCTCACAGGCCTTGTACGCGGCGATCCCGCCGCTGACACCGAGGACGACACGGGGCGCGGTCATGACGGTCAACTCTCCTAACGACGGGCTCGCCGCCCACCTTACGACCCCTCAGACCGCCGCAGCGACGTGTCGGCGCGCACACGGCCGGGCCCGCCGGACCGGACCGCGCACATGCCGAGGGCCCGCCCGAACACGGAACGTGTCGGACGGGCCCTCGGAGGAGTGCGGGGGCTCAGGCGCCCTCGACCGCCTCGGCGGTGAGCAGGCCGGCGTTGATCTCGCGCAGCGCGATCGACAGCGGCTTCTCGTGCACGTGGGTGTCGACCAGCGGGCCGACGTACTCCAGCAGGCCCTCGCCGAGCTGGGAGTAGTACGCGTTGATCTGGCGGGCGCGCTTGGCCGCGTAGATCACCAGGCTGTACTTGGAGTCGGTGGCCTCGAGCAGCTCGTCGATCGGCGGGTTGATGATGCCCTCGGGCGCGGTCATCGAAGAGGACACGCTGAACCTTCCGAAGTGGTTTTCATGGACCGGCTGGATGCAGCCGATCCGGTCAGGCTACACCGAGCAAGGCTAGCAGTTCGGCCGCTACCTGCTCGACGGAGGTGTTGACCAGCGTCGTGTCGAACTCCGCCTCGGCGGCCAGTTCGACCCGGGCCGCGGCCAGCCGCTGGTCGATCACGTCCTGCGGCTCGGTGCCGCGGCCGGTCAGCCGGCGCACCAGCTCGTCCCAGCTCGGCGGGGCCAGGAAGACCAGCTGCGCCTCCGGCATCGACTCCTTGACCTGGCGGGCACCCTGCAGGTCGATCTCCAGCAGCACCGGTTCGCCCTTGTCGAGCTTGTCCAGCACGGCCTGCCGGGGCGTTCCGTACCGGTTGCCGGCGAACACCGCCCACTCCAGCAGCTCGCCGTTCGCGACCAGCTTGTCGAACTGCTCGTTGTCGACGAAGTGGTACTGCACGCCGTCCCGCTCGCCGGGTCGCGGGTGGCGGGTCGTCGCCGACACCGACAGCCAGACCTCGGGGAACTGCTTCCTCATATGAGCGACGACCGTGCTCTTGCCGACCCCGGAGGGGCCGGAGAGCACGGTCAGCCGCGGACGCTCACTCATGTACCGATTATCCCGGATCGCGGAGGTTCCGCCGACACCGGCCTCCAGTCAGGAGGCGGCGCCGCCGAACTCCCGCTCCAGGGAAGCGATCTGGTTCGTACCGAGGCCGCGCACGCGACGGCTCTCGGAGATGCCCAGGCGCTCCATGATCTGCTTCGCGCGCACCTTGCCGACACCCGGCAGGGACTCCAGCAGGGCGGAGACCTTCATCTTGCCGATGACCTCGTCGTCGGACTTGCCGGCCTTGATGACGTCGTGCAGCGAGGCGCCCGAGTGCTTCAGCCGGTTCTTGACGTCGGCACGCTTGCGACGAGCCTCGGCGGCCTTGGCGAGCGCGGCGGTGCGCTGTTCGGGAGTAAGGGGCGGAAGAGCCACGCCGTTCACCTCAGGTGTGGATGGAAGGGATGAGCCATGACTTGGTTGTGCCCGGACGCCACGGTCTCTGACCTGCGGCGGTGGCCGTGACCACCGCCAACTGGCGTCCTACCGCCGGACACTACCCAACTTGGGCCGCCGCGTCAGGAAAAGAACACGAAAAGTCCTGGTCAGCAGGGGCAGACCCGGGACTTTTCCGGGCAAATCAGCCGAGTTGACGGCTCATGACTCAGGCGTTTGTGACGGCCCTCACATCGTCGACGAACGCCTGCGCGGCCTGTCGCAGCGCCGCCACGGACGGCCCGTGCTTCAGCACGTCGCGGCTGACGCTGGGCACCACGTTGCGCACCTGGTCGCCGAACACCCGCGGCAGGTCCTTCGCGGTGGCGCCCTGCGCGCCCACCCCGGGGGCCAGCAGCGGACCGTTGATCGCCAGGTCCACGCCCGCGTCGGCGAGCGTCGCGCCGACCACCGCGCCGAACGAGCCGAGCGGCTGCGCACCCGCGTTCTCCGCCGCCAGCCGGCGCAGCACCGCCTGCGCCACGCTCTCCCCGTCCGCGCCGACCGCGCGCTGCACCTCGTGGCCCTCCGGGTTGGAGGTCAGCGCCAGCGCGAACAGGCCGCAGCCGCTCGCGTTCGCCAGGTCGACGGCCGGCTGCAGCGAACCGAAGCCCAGGTACGGGCTGACGGTGAGGGCGTCCGAGAACAGCGGGCTGTCCGGGGAGAGGAAGGTCTCGGCGTAGGCGGCCATGGTGGAGCCGATGTCGCCGCGCTTGGCGTCCATCAGCACCAGCGCGCCCGCCTCCCGGGCCTCGGCGACGGTGCGCTCCAGCACGGCGATGCCGCGGCTGCCGAAGCGCTCGAAGAACGCCGACTGCGGCTTGAGCACCGCGACCCGGTCGGCGAGCGCCTCGACCACGGTGCGGGAGAACGACTCCAGGCCCGCCAGGTCGTCGTTCAGTCCCCAGGCGGTGAGCAGCGAGCCGTGCGGGTCGATGCCGACGCAGAGCTGGCCGCGGGTGTCGAGGGCGGTCCGCAGGCGGGTGCCGAAGGGCGTCGTGTCAGTCATCGGTGTCCTTGCTCGTCGTGCGGTGGGCGAGCCCCACCGCGTCGGTGTACTTCGTGAAGTCGCGGGCGGCGAGTTCGCCGCGCAGTTCGTCGAGGATCCGCAGCGGCGCGGTCGGGTCGCGCAGCAGTTCGGATCCGACCGCCACGCCGGACGCGCCGGCCAGCGTGAACTCCAGCGCGTCGCGCCCGGTGCGGACCCCGCCCATGGCGAGGATCGGCACCGCGGGCATCCGCCCGGCCAGCATCGCCGCGTGCACCTGGTACACGCAGCGCACCGCGATCGGGCGCAGCGCCGGGCCGGACAGGCCGCCGACGCCGGCCGCCAGCGCGGGGCGGCAGCTGTCCAGGTCGATGGCCAGGCCCTGCGCGGTGTTGACCATCGCCAGGCCGTCGGCGCCGGCGGCCACGCAGCCGGCGGCGACCTCGGTGATCGTGCCGGTGTCGGGGGCGAGTTTGGCGTAGACCGGCAGCCCGGGCGCGGCGGCCTTCACGGCGGCGACCACGTCGTAGCTGACGGCCGGGTTGGCGGCGAACAGCAGTCCGCGGGCGGCGGCGCCCGGCGCGGACAGGTTGAGCTCCAGGCCGTGCACGCCGCGCGCCCCGGCCAGCCGTCCGGCCAGGTCGGCGAACTCCTCCAGCCGGTGCCCGCCGATCGACACCACCGTCCGCACCGCGCGTTCGGCCAACCAGGGCAGGTCCCGCCGCAGGAAGGCGTCGATCCCGGGGTTCTGGTGCCCGATCGCGTTCAGCAGCCCGCCGGGCGTCCGCACCACCCGCGGGCCGGGCTGCCCGGCGCCGGCCCTCGGCAGCACCGTGCGGGTGGTCAGCGTCCCGAGCTGGTCCAGCGGCACGAACCGCGCCAGTTCCCGCCCGAACCCGGCGCACCCCGCCGCGGTCGACAGCGGGTTGGGAACCGTCCCGGCCCCGAACAGAGCCTCCAGGTCGACGTTCTGAGGGTCCGTCATGCGCCTGCTGCCGCCGGAGCCGGGTCCGCCCGCGCCGGGCCGTCCCGGCTCCGTCCGTCGCTGCGTCATGCTCCCGCCCCTTCCACGTCCGCCGGGACCTCCCCCAGCTGCCCCCAGCGGACCCGGGCGCCGTCGAAGACCGGGCCCTCGGTGCAGGCCCGCACCAGGCGGCTGACGCCGTCCGCGTCGCGGACCGGCAGCACGCAGCCCAGGCACAGGCCGGTGCCGCACGGCAGTTCGGCGGTGACGGCGGCCCAGCTGCGCACCCCGCGGACGGCGGCCGCGGTGCTGGCGGCGGCGGACAGCTCGGGGCCGGCCGCGGCGTACAGCAGGTCGGCGTCCAACGCGGCCAGCGCCCGGTCGAACAGGTCGGGGTCCTGGTCGAGCGGCAGGCCGGCGCTGCCGTCGGCGGTGAGCACCAGGACGTCGGCGGTGAGCTCGCGTGCCCGGTCGACGCCGTACAGGCGCTCGGCGGTGGGCGCGGCGAGCACGAAGCCGACCCGGCTGCCGGCGGCCAGCAGCTGTTCGGCGAGCCCGAGCAGCGGCCCGGCCTGCGCGTCCTCGCCGAGCAGCAGGGCGCAGGCGGGGGTGTCGGGCTGCGGGTAGGGGGTGCCGAGCGGGGCGATCAGGTCGAGCACCGGCGGGGGTTCGGCGGGGAGCAGCAGGTCGAGGGTGTCGCCGTCGGCGCGCAGGATCGGCACGGCGCGGCGCAGCACGTCCTCGGTGCCCGGCGGGGCGGCGAGGGCGGCGAAGTGGCCGGGCCGGTACCGGGCCGCGGCCGTCGCGCACCGCACCGTGACCCGCCAGTGCGGGCCGTCCGCCCGCGCGCCGGTCACCTCGGCGCGGGCGACCACCGGATTAGCCATCTCCGCCACTCCTTCCGCTCAACGGGGCCCTCAGCGCACTCCCTTGCCCACCGCCTCGCCGATCGACGCGTATCCGGCGGCGCGAAGCCGCGCCGAGAGTCCCTTGTGGACCTTGCGCATCCACAGCGGGCCCTCGTAGATGAACGCCGAGTAGCCCTGCACCAGGTCGGCGCCGGCCAGGATCCGCTGCCAGGCGTCCTCGGCGGTCTCGATGCCGCCGACCGAGACGATGGCGAGCCGCCCGTCGGTGCGCTTGCGCAGCCGCTCCAGTACCTCCAGCGAGCGGGCCTTCAGCGGGGCGCCGGACAGGCCGCCCATGCCGATCTCCTCGATCCGCCCGGCCGGGGTCCGCAGCCCTTCGCGGCCGATGGTGGTGTTGGTGGCGATGATGCCGTCCAGGCCGAGGTGCAGCGCCATGTCGGCGATCTCGTCGATGTCCTCGTCGGCCAGGTCGGGGGCGATCTTCACCAGCAGCGGCACGTGGTGGGTGGTCACCTCGTCGGCGGCCTTGCGGACGTCCCACAGCAGCGGGCCGAGCACCTGCACGGCCTGCAGGTTGCGCAGCCCGGGGGTGTTCGGCGACGAGACGTTGACGACCAGGTAGTCCGCGTACGGGGCCAGCGCCTTCGCGCTCTTCAGGTAGTCGGCGGTCGCCTCGTCCTCGGGCACGACCTTGGTCTTGCCGATGTTGACGCCGATCACCGGGGTGTTGCTGGTGTGCGGGCGGGCGGCGAGCCGGGTGGCGACCCGGGCCGAGCCCTGGTTGTTGAAGCCCATCCGGTTGATCAGCGCCCGGTCCTCGACCAGGCGGAACAGCCGCGGGGCGGGGTTGCCGGGCTGCGGCTCGCCGGTGACGGTGCCGATCTCGACGAAGTCGAAGCCGAGCATCGACAGGCCGTCGATGCCGATGCCGTCCTTGTCGAAGCCCGCGCCGAGCCCGAACGGGCCGGGCAGGTCCAGGCCGAGCGCGGCGGTGCGCAGCTTGGGGTCGCGCGGGGCGAGCACGGCCCGCACCAGGCCGCGCAGGCCGGGCACCGAGTGAGCCAGCCGGATCCAGAAGAACGCCAGGTGGTGGGCCTTCTCGGGGTCCATCTTCTTGAACAGCAGGTTGAACAGGAGCTTGTACACGGGACCTCCGTCGGCCGGGCCTGGACATGGACGTGGGGGGCACCCGGCAACCGGCGTGCCCCCCACGGTTTCGGCCTAGCTGCGGCCGGAGTTGATCAGCGCCGCGTGCTCCTGCAGCGACATCACGCCGACCTCGCCGCGCCGCAGCTCGGCGATGCCCTGCACGGCCGCGCCCATCGCCTGGACGGTGGTCAGGCAGGGCACGCCCCGGGAGACCGCGGCGGTGCGGATCTCGTAGCCGTCGAGGCGGCCGCCGGTGCCGTACGGGGTGTTGATGATCAGGTCGACCTCGCCGTCGTGGATCAGCTGGACGATGGTCTTCTCGCCGTTCGGGCCCTCGCCGTCGGAGTGCTTGCGCACCACGGTGGCGGGGATGCCGCCGCGCTGCAGCACCTCGGCGGTGCCGGTGGTGGCGAGCAGTTCGAAGCCGAGCTCGACCAGCGCGCGGGCCGGGAAGACCAGGTTGCGCTTGTCGCGGTTGGCGACCGAGACGAACACCTTGCCCTTGGTGGGCAGGGCGCCGTACGCGCCGGTCTGCGACTTGGCGTACGCGGTGCCGAACACCCGGTCGATGCCCATGACCTCGCCGGTGGAGCGCATCTCCGGGCCGAGCACGGTGTCCACGCCGCGGCCGTGCACGTCGCGGAAGCGCGACCACGGCATCACGGCCTCCTTGACCGAGATCGGCGCGTCGGCCGGCAGCGAGCCGCCGTCGCCCTCGCGCGGCAGCAGGCCCTCGGCGCGCAGTTCGGCGACGGTGGCGCCGAGCGAGATCCGGGCGGCGGCCTTGGCCAGCGGCACCGCGGTCGCCTTGGAGGTGAACGGCACGGTGCGGGAGGCGCGCGGGTTGGCCTCCAGCACGTACAGGATGTCGCCGGACAGCGCGAACTGGATGTTGATCAGACCGCGCACGCCGACGCCCTTGGCGATGCCCTCGGTGGCCGAGCGCAGCCGCTTGATGTCGTACCCGCCGAGGGTGATCGGCGGCAGCGCGCAGGCCGAGTCGCCGGAGTGGATGCCGGCCTCCTCGATGTGCTCCATGACGCCGCCGAGGTACAGCTCCTCGCCGTCGTACAGCGCGTCGACGTCGATCTCCACCGCGTCGTCCAGGAAGCGGTCGATCAGCACCGGGTGCTCGGAGATCAGGCCCGCGTGCCGCTCCAGGTAGGAGGCGAGCGAGGGCTCGTCGTAGACGATCTCCATGCCGCGGCCGCCGAGCACGTAGGACGGGCGGGCCAGCACCGGGTAGCCGATCTCGTCGGCGATCGCCTTGGCCTCCTCGAAGGAGAACGCGGTGCCGTGCTTGGGAGCGGGCAGGCCCGCCTCCTTCAGCACCCGGCCGAACGCGCCGCGCTCCTCGGCGAGGTGGATCGCCTCGGGCGAGGTGCCGACGATCGGCACGCCGTTGTCCTTGAGCGCCTGCGCCAGGCCCAGCGGGGTCTGGCCGCCGAGCTGCACGATCACGCCGGCCAGCGGGCCGGCCTGCTGCTCGGCGTGCACGATCTCCAGCACGTCCTCCAGCGTGAGCGGCTCGAAGTACAGCCGGTCGGAGGTGTCGTAGTCGGTGGAGACGGTCTCCGGGTTGCAGTTGACCATCACGGTCTCGTACCCGGCGTCGGCCAGCGCGAAGGAGGCGTGCACGCAGGAGTAGTCGAACTCGATGCCCTGGCCGATCCGGTTCGGGCCGGAGCCCAGGATGATCACGGCGGGCTTGGTGCGCGGGGCGACCTCGCTCTCCTCGTCGTAGGACGAGTAGAAGTACGGGGTCTTGGCGGCGAACTCGGCGGCGCAGGTGTCGACGGTCTTGAACACCGGGCGGATGCCGAGCGCGTGCCGCACCTCGCGGACCACGTCCGGCTTCAGGCCGCGGATCTCGCCGATCTGCTGGTCGGAGAAGCCGTGCCGCTTGGCGTGCCGCAGCAGCTCCGGGTCGAGCCGGTCGCCCCCGGCGAGCTCGGCGGCGATCTCGTCGATCAGGAAGAGCTGGTCGACGAACCACGGGTCGATCTTGGTGGACTCGAACACCTCCTCGGCGGTGGCGCCAGCCCGGATCGCCTGCATGACGGTGTTGATCCGGCCGTCGGTCGGCACCTGGGCCTTCGTCAGCAGCTCGGCCTTGTCCCCCGGTTCACCGACCCAGGTGAACTGGGAGCCCTTCTTCTCCAGCGAGCGCAGCGCCTTGTTCAGCGCCTCCGGGAAGTTGCGGCCCATCGCCATCGCCTCGCCCACCGACTTCATGGTGGTGGTCAGCGTGGCGTCCGCGGACGGGAACTTCTCGAACGCGAACCGCGGGACCTTCACCACGACGTAGTCGAGGGTCGGCTCGAAGGAGGCCGGGGTCTGCTCGGTGATGTCGTTGGGGATCTCGTCCAGCGTGTAGCCGACGGCCAGCTTGGCGGCGATCTTGGCGATCGGGAAGCCGGTCGCCTTGGAGGCCAGCGCGGAGGAGCGCGAGACGCGCGGGTTCATCTCGATCACGATGACCCGGCCGTCCTCGGGGTTGACCGCGAACTGGATGTTGCAGCCGCCGGTGTCGACGCCGACCTCGCGGATCACGGCGATGCCGATGTCGCGCAGGATCTGGTACTCGCGGTCGGTGAGCGTCATCGCCGGGGCGACGGTGATCGAGTCACCGGTGTGCACGCCCATCGGGTCGAAGTTCTCGATCGAGCAGACGACGACCACGTTGTCGTGCTTGTCGCGCATCAGCTCCAGCTCGTACTCCTTCCAGCCGAGGATGGACTCCTCCAGGAGCACCTCGGTGGTCGGCGAGAGGGTCAGGCCCTGGCCGGCGATCCGGCGCAGGTCCTCCTCGTCGTGCGCGAAGCCGGAGCCGGCGCCGCCCATGGTGAAGGAGGGGCGCACCACGACCGGGTAGCCGCCGAGGGTGTCGACGCCCGCGAGGACGTCCTCCATCGAGTGGCAGATCACCGAGCGGGCCGACTCGCCGTGGCCGATCTTGGCGTTGACCGCCTCGACCACGCCCTTGAACAGCTCGCGGTCCTCGCCCTTGTTGATCGCCTCGACGTCGGCGCCGATCAGCTCGACGTCGTACTTCTCCAGCGTCCCGGCCTTGTGCAGGGAGATCGCGGTGTTCAGCGCGGTCTGGCCGCCCAGGGTCGGCAGCAGCGCGTCGGGGCGCTCCTTGGCGATGATCTTCTCGACGAACTCCGGGGTGATCGGCTCGACGTAGGTGGCGTCGGCGATCTCCGGGTCGGTCATGATCGTGGCCGGGTTGGAGTTCACCAGGACGACCCGCAGGCCCTCGGCCTTGAGCACCCGGCAGGCCTGCGTGCCCGAGTAGTCGAACTCCGCTGCCTGGCCGATGACGATCGGGCCGGAGCCGATCACCAGGACGGACTTGATGTCGGTGCGCTTAGGCACGCTGGCCCTCCATAAGGCTCACGAAGCGGTCGAAGAGGTAGGCGGCGTCGTGCGGGCCGGCTGCCGCTTCGGGGTGGTACTGCACGCTGAAGGCGGGGACGTCGAGTGCCTGCAGGCCCTCGACCACGTCGTCGTTGAGGCAGACGTGGGAGACCTCGACCCGCCCGAAGGGGGTGTCGCTCACCTTGTCCAGCGGCGCGTTCACGGCGAAGCCGTGGTTGTGGGCGGTCACCTCGACCTTGCCGGTGGTGCGGTCCTGCACCGGCTGGTTGATGCCGCGGTGGCCGTACTTGAGCTTGTAGGTGCCGAAGCCGAGGGCCCGGCCGAGGATCTGGTTGCCGAAGCAGATGCCGAAGAACGGGGTCTTCTTCGCGAGCACGCCGCGCAGCACCTCGACCTGGTGGTCGGCGGTGGCCGGGTCACCGGGGCCGTTGGAGAAGAACACGCCGTCGGGCTGCACGGCGTAGACGTCCTCGACGGTGGAGTTGGCGGGCAGCACGTGCACCTCGATGCCGCGCTCCGCCATCCGCTGCGGGGTCATGCCCTTGATGCCGAGGTCGAGGGCGGCGACGGTGAACTTCTTGGCGCCGATCGCCGGGACGACGTAGGTCTCCTTGGTGGCGACCTCGGCGCACAGGTCGGCGCCCTTCATCTCCGGGGCCTGCTGCACCTTGGCGAGCAGCGCGGCGTGGTCCTCGACGGCCGGGCCGGAGAAGATGCCGACCCGCATCGCGCCGCGCTCGCGCAGGTGGCGGGTGAGCGCGCGGGTGTCGATGCCGCTGATGCCGACGACGCCCTGGCGCTCCAGCTCCTCGTCCAGCGAGCGCTTCGAGCGCCAGTTGGAGGCGACCCGGGAGGGGTCGCGGACGACGTAGCCGGCCACCCAGATCTGCTGCGACTCGTCGTCCTCGTCGTTCCAGCCGGTGTTGCCGATCTGCGGGGCGGTCATCACGACCACCTGGCGGTGGTACGACGGGTCGGTCAGGGTCTCCTGGTAGCCGGACATGCCGGTGTTGAAGACCGCCTCGCCGAAGGTCTCGCCGATCGCGCCGTACGCCTGGCCGCGGAAGGTCCGGCCGTCCTCCAGGACGAGCACGGCGACGGGCCGATCAAACGACGTGCGCTCCCGCCTGGTGCGCTGCGTGGTGGGGGCAGGTGCGGTCATGTCGCGGCCTCTTCCGTCTTCTTCGTCTTCGTACGTGTCACTAGTGCCTCGACGGCCTCGACCCAGGCCTCGTGCTCGGCGGCGGCGTCCAGCCGGAAACCGCTCTCCAGCTCGCGGTCGCCGTGCGTCCAGCCGACCACCAGCAGGCCGGAGGGCACCACCTTGCCGGCGATGCCGGAGTCCGGGCGGGCGCCGGCGAGCGCGGCGGCGGGGATCCACAGGTCGTCCGCACCGGGGCGGCGGGCCAGCAGCCCCCGCTCGGTGAGGGTGAGTTCGGCGAGGCTGCGGGTGCCCAGGCCGTGCGCGACGACCCGGTCCAGCCAGTTCCCCGCGGTGGTGGAGCCGTGGTAGCGGCCGGGCGCCGCGAGCAGCGCCGGGCCCGGGTCCTGCGGCACCGCGGGCAGCGGCGGGAGGTCGGACTGCAGCGTGCGCCGCCAGTTCCAGCCCTGCCGCATCAGCCAGTACACCAGGGCGACCAGGATCAGCAGGCCGACCGTCGCGCCGATGTACCCGGGCCAGTCGGTCACCTGGCCCTTCTCGGTGGCGAGCAGCATCAGCGCTCGACCAGTTCGCCCGCGAGGACGGTCGCCTCGCCGCGCAGGAAGGTGGCGTGCACCCGGCCGGGCAGGTCCATGCCGCGGTACGGGCTGTTACGGGAACGCGTCGCGAAGGTGTCGGGGTTCACGACTCCACGGTACGCGGGATCGAACAGCACCAGGTTCGCCGGCTCACCCACCGAGATCGGCCGCCCGTGGCCCTTCAGCCGCCCGATCCGGGCCGGACGGTGCGACATCCGGTCGGCGACGCCCTCCCAGTTCAGCAGGCCGGTGTCGACCATGGTCTGCTGCACGACGGACAGCGCCGTCTCCAGTCCGACCATGCCCATCGCGGCGACCGCCCACTCGCAGTCCTTGTCCTCCGCGGGGTGCGGGGCGTGGTCGGTGGCGACGGCGTCGATGGTGCCGTCGGCCAGCGCGCGGCGCAGCGCCTCGACGTCCTCGGCGGTGCGCAGCGGCGGGTTGACCTTGTACACCGGGTCGTAGGAGCGCACCAGTTCGTCGGTGAGCAGCAGGTGGTGGGGGGTGACCTCGGCGGTGACGTCCCAGCCCTTGCCCTTGGCCCAGCGGACGATCTCCACCGAGCCGGCCGTGGACAGGTGGCAGATGTGCACCCGGGAGCCGACGTGCGCGGCCAGCAGCACGTCCCGCGCGATGATCGACTCCTCGGCGACGGCGGGCCAGCCGCTCAGGCCGAGCTCGCCGGAGACCAGGCCCTCGTTCATCTGGGCGCCGGCGGTCAGCCGCGGCTCCTGGGCGTGCTGGGCGATGACGCCGTCGAAGGCCTTCACGTACTCCAGCGCGCGGCGCATGATCACCGCGTCGTCCACGCACTTGCCGTCGTCGGAGAACACCCGCACCCCGGCGGCGGAGTCGTGCATCGCGCCGAGCTCGGCGAGCTGCTTGCCCTCCAGGCCGACGGTGACGGCGCCGACCGGCTGCACGTCGCAGTAGCCGTACTCCTGGCCGAGCCGCCAGACCTGCTCGACCACGCCCGCGGTGTCGGCGACCGGGAAGGTGTTGGCCATCGCGTGCACCGCGGTGTACCCGCCCATGGCGGCGGACTGCGTGCCCGTCAGCACGGTCTCGGCGTCCTCGCGGCCGGGCTCGCGCAGGTGGGTGTGCAGGTCGACCAGGCCGGGCAGGGCGATCAGGCCGGAGGCGTCGAGGTCGATGTCGGCCTCGACGGCGAGGCCGGCGCCGATCTGCGCGAACACGCCGTCGACGATGTGGATGTCCTGGGGGGCGCCGCCGAGGATCTGGGCGTTGCGGATCAGGTAGGTGGTCACTGGGCGGCCTCCTGGGATTCGGTACGGGGGGCGTCGGCGAGGGTGGCGCCGCCGAGCAGCAGGTAGAGCACGGCCATCCGGACGGAGACGCCGTTGGCGACCTGCTCGACCACGGTGCAGCGCGGCGAGTCGGCGACGTCGGCAGTGATCTCCATGCCGCGGACCATCGGGCCGGGGTGCATCACGATCGCGTGCTCGGGCAGCTTGGCCAGCCGCAGCCCGTCCAGGCCGTAGCGGCGGGAGTACTCGCGCTCGGTGGGGAAGAACGCGGCGTTCATCCGCTCGCGCTGGACCCGCAGCATCATCACCGCGTCGACCTTCGGCAGCACCGTGTCGAGGTCGTAGGAGACCTGGCAGGGCCAGGTCTCGATGCCGATCGGCAGCAGGGTCGGCGGGGCGACGAAGGTGACCTCCGCGCCGAGCGTGGTCAGCAGGTGAACGTTGGAGCGGGCCACCCGGCTGTGCAGGATGTCGCCGACGATGGCGACCTTGCGGCCGGCCAGGTCGCGGCCCAGGCCCGGGTTGAGGTGGCGGCGCATGGTGAACGCGTCGAGCAGCGCCTGGGTGGGGTGCTCGTGGGTGCCGTCGCCGGCGTTGATGACCGAGCCGTGCAGCCAGTCGGAGCCGGCCAGCCGGGCGGGCGCGCCGGAGGCGTGGTGCCGGATGACCACGGCGTCGGCGCCCATCGCCTGCAGGGTGAGCGCGGTGTCCTTCAGGCTCTCGCCCTTGGAGACCGAGGAGCCCTTGGCGGAGAAGTTGATGACGTCCGCGGACAGCCGCTTCTCGGCGACCTCGAAGGAGGTCTTGGTGCGGGTGGAGTCCTCGAAGAACAGGTTGACGACGGTGCGGCCGCGCAGCGTGGGGAGCTTCTTGACGGCCCGTCCGGAGAGCTGGGCGAGCTCCTCGGCGGTGTCCAGGATCAGCAGCGCGTCGTCGCGGCTGAGGTCGGCGGCGGAGACGAGGTGGCGCTTCACGCGGTTTTACTCCGGGAGCTCGGGGTCGGCGGCCAGGGCCTGGGAGGAGCGGGCGGCGTAGTCGCGGTCGCCGAGCAGGACGGCGTCCCGGCCGTCGGTCTCGGCGAGCTGGACCTGCACGGCCTCGCGCAGCGAGGTGGGCAGGTTCTTGCCCACGTAGTCGGCGCGGATCGGGAGTTCGCGGTGACCGCGGTCCACCATCACGGCGAGCTGCACGGCGCGCGGGCGGCCGATGTCGCTGAGCGCGTCGAGCGCGGCGCGGATGGTGCGGCCGGAGAACAGCACGTCGTCGACCAGGATCACCAGCTTGCCGTCGATGCCGTCGGCGGGGATCTCGGTGTGCTCCAGGGCCCTGGCCGGCTTCAGCCGCAGGTCGTCCCGGTACATGGTGATGTCCAGCGTGCCGAACGGGATCTCCCGGCCGGTGATCTGGGTGAGCTTGGCGCGCAGGCGGCGGGCCAGGTGGACGCCGCGGGTGTGGATGCCGAGCAGCACGACGTCCTCCGCGCCCTTGGCGCGTTCCACGATCTCGTGGGCGATCCGGGTGACGACCCGGGCGACGTCGGTGGCGTCCAGCACCTGGTGCGGGGCGCGCGGAGCAGAACTGGGTGTGGTCATGCCGAAGCGGACCTCCTTCCCCGCCTCACTGGACGGGTCTTAAAGGATGTCGGGAAAGGTCGCCGGCCGCAGCCGGAGCCTCGCCCATGGTAGCAGCGTGCTGATCCGGGCCTGGTCGGGGCCCGTTCGCACGAGTGCCCCATTCGGCTTGACGCGCCACCCTCACTCTACGTAACCTCACAGTGAGTTACGAAGGTGCTCCACAGAGGGCCTCGTCACTCCCATTTCAGCGCACGCGAAGCAATCTCGTCCGGGGAGATCCATGTCCAGCGACTACGCGAAGCAGCTCGGGGCCAAGCTCCGGGCGATCCGCACTCAGCAGGGGCTCTCCCTGCACGGCGTCGAGGAGAAGTCCCAGGGTCGCTGGAAGGCTGTCGTCGTCGGCTCCTACGAGCGCGGCGACCGCGCGGTCACCGTTCAGCGCCTCGCCGAGCTGGCCGAGTTCTACGGCGTCCCGGTGCAGGAGCTGCTGCCCGGCGGCACCCCGGGCGGCGCCGCCGAGCCGCCGCCGCGCCTGGTCCTCGACCTGGAGCGGCTGACCCAGGTGCCGTCCGAGAAGGCCGGCCCGCTGCAGCGCTACGCGGCGACCATCCAGTCCCAGCGCGGCGACTACAACGGCAAGGTGCTCTCGATCCGTCAGGACGACCTGCGCACCCTGGCCGTGATCTACGACCAGTCCCCCTCGATCCTCACCGAGCAGCTGATCAGCTGGGGCGTGCTGAACCCGGACGCGCGCCGCGCCGTCCGCGAGGAGGACGCCGGCTGACCTCCGTGGTCAGCTGAAGAAACGTCACGGCGGGGCGGGTGGTCGGCAGTCGGCGACCACCCGCCCCGCCGTCGTGCGCTCACACCACGGTGCCGAGGCTGAACCCGGGCCGGGCCGCCACCCCGTCGACCGCGAGTTCGGCCGGCGTCCAGTCGTGGCCGGTGCTCCGCCAGGCCCAGGCCACCTGCCGGTACTCCCCGCACAGCGCGCCGGAGCCCTGCGTCCCGTGCAGCACCGCCGCGCCGGGGAGCTCGCGGTACAGGCCCGCGCAGAGCACCGCCGTCACCAGGTCCAGGTCCTCGTCGTGGATCCGCACCGCGCCGTCCTCCCAGTGCAGCACCCGCGCCTGGGCCTCCAGCGGCCCGGACGGGGCGTCCACCGCGAGCCGGAACTCGTACGCCCCGCAGCCCGCGCCGACCAGCACCCGCCGGAACACCTCTGAGGCCTGCTGGTACGTCCACCGCACCCGCGGGTCGGCAGCCGCCTGCTCGGGCGCGCAGAGCGCGCCGTCCATCAGCAGGTCGGCGTAGCGCAGCGCCAGGCCGCTCTCGCGGGCCCGGACCAGGCGCGGCAGGAAGTCCACCAGGTCCTCGCCGCGGTAGACCACCAGCTGGGTCTGCAGCGGCGGGTTGACCAGGTACCCGTCCCGGGCCGCCTGCTCGCGCGGGTCGAGGCCGTGCAGCAGGCAGTAGTCCGCGAAGTCGTCGGGGTGGAACATCCGGGCCCGGACGGTGCCGTAGTCCTCCACCGCCTCGGCGAGCAGTTCCCCCGCCTCGCGCAGGTAGGTGGCGAAGTCGGGGGCGTCCGTGACGTGCCACTCCCGCACCCGGTCGAAGTCCGCCTCGCCGGTCAGGATGCCCGTCACGAACGCCTCCTCGCTGCGGCGCGCGGACTCTGCACTGCAACGGCGCGGCCGGCGGCTGTTCCTGGACATCGGTGGCTCCCGGGGATCTCGGTCGAGCAACTGCTGACCCATGTCCTCCCCGTCCACACCCGTCCCACACACACGGCCTGTCACAACTCTGCAACTGACCGTGAGGCGGCCCGGCTACTGGCCGCGCGGCACCTTGGCGAGCTGGCGGGACTGGGCGACCAGGCGACCGTCCTGGTCCCAGATCTCGCAGTCCTCCTCGAAGTAGCCGCCGGCCACGTTGCGGGTGGCGTGCGAGACCCGCAGCCAGCCGTCGGCGGGCAACGCCCGGAGGTGGACGGTGAGTTCGATGGTGGGCGCCCAGCCGGGGCGGCCCAGGTCGAAGGTGACCGGCGGCAGCGCGTCGGCGGTCAGCAGCAGCGACAGCGGGTCGGCGGGGCGGCCGTCGGCCAGCCGGAACCAGCCCTGGATGCGCCCCTCCTTGGACGGCTGGCCGAGCGCCCAGCCGACGGTGGCCGGGTCGAGCCGCAGGTCCAGGCGCTCCAGCAGGGCGGCCTGGGCGATGAACTCCTTCGGCGCGTGCTCGACGCCTATGCACTGCTCGGGCGCGGGCAGCACGGGCGGCAGCGCCGTGGTGGCCACCTCCTCGTCGAGCGCGCCGAGGTCGGTGAAGGCGGCGGTCAGCCGCAGCCGCTCCTCGCCGTCCTGGGAGAGGATCGCGCTGCCGGTGGCGAGGGTGCGGCCGCGCCGCACGATCTCGGTGCGGACGGTGGCCGGGCCCGGGCGGGAGGCGGAGACGTAGGTGCCGCTGACGGTGAGCGGGTGAGGGTGGCCGGGTCCGGCCTCCAGGGCGAGGGCGTGGGCGGCGAAGGCGAGCAGCAGGCCGCCGTTGACGCCGCCGCCGATCTGCCAGCCGTCGCCGAGCTCGCCGTCGTAGCGGCCGGGTTCGGAGGGGTGCGGGGTGAGCGCGATGCCCTGGTCGAACTCGAACTCGCTGGTGGTCTCCGGCATGGCTTCGCGGCCCTTCTGCGCATCGGGCAAAACATTACTTGCCAGTAGCTTACGCGCGAAGGCCGCCGGCCCAACAGGTCCGGCGGCCTTCGGGGGCGTGCGGGTGCTCAGCGCCGAATGCTCGGCTTGAGCTCCATGAAGCGGGCGAGCAGGCCGTTCACGAAGGCGGGCGACTCGTCCGTGGAGAACTCCTTGGCGATCTCCACCGACTCGTCCAGCACCACCGCGTCGGGCGTGCCGTCCTCCCAGATCAGCTCGTACGCGCCGAGCCGGAGTACGTTGCGGTCGGCGATCGGCATCCGGTCGAGCGTCCAGCCCACCGCGTAGGTGGAGATCAGGTCGTCGATGGTGCGCGCGTGCTGGGCGTAACCCTCGACCAGCTGCATCGTGTACTCCGCGACCTGCGGAATGCCCTCGTCCGGCCGGGGGTCGCGCGCCCGCGCGATCCAGTCGGCGAGCACCCTCTCGGGGGACACACCGCGGTGGTCCGCCTCGAACAGGATCTGGAAGGCCCGGGTGCGGGCCTTGCTACGAGCAGCGGCCACGATTACTTGACCCGGCCGAGGTAGCTGCCGTCGCGGGTGTCGACCTTGACCTTCTCGCCGGTGGTGACGAAGAGCGGGACCTGGATCTCGGCACCGGTCTCCAGGGTGGCGGGCTTGGTGCCACCGGTGGAGCGGTCGCCCTGCACGCCCGGCTCGGTCTCGGCGATGACCAGCTCGACCGCGGCCGGGAGCTCGACGTACAGCGGGACGCCGTCGTTCTGCGCGACCAGGGCCTCGAAGCCCTCCAGCAGGTACTTGGCGGCGTCGCCGACGGTGGCGGAGTCGACCGGGACCTGGTCGTAGGTGTCCATGTCCATGAAGATGAACGCGTCGCCGTCGCGGTAGGAGTACTGCATCGTCCGCTTGTCGACGTTGGCGGTCTCGACCTTGACGCCCGCGTTGAAGGTCTTGTCGACGACCTTGCCGCTGAGGACCTCCTTCAGCTTGGTGCGCACGAAGGCCGGGCCCTTGCCGGGCTTGACGTGCTGGAACTCGACGACGGTCCAGAGCTTGCCGCCGTCGAGCTTGAGGACCATGCCGTTCTTGAGATCGTTCGTGGTAGCCACGGGCGCACTTACTCCTGATATGTCCGCTGTCAAAGAGCACCAAGCAGGCGCGCCGCCGACGCCCGCCGGAGCGGACTACAACGCGAGGAGCTCCTTGGTGGTGATGGTGAGCAGCTCGGGCCCGCCCTCCTCGGGAGGCCGCACCACGAGCGTGTCCTCGATCCGGACCCCGCCCCGGCCCGGGAGATGGACCCCTGGACCGACGGTGACCGGCACGCGATTGTCCAGTTTACCCATGTCGGCGGGCCCGAGGCGCGGAGCCTCCCGGATCTCCAGGCCGATGCCGTGTCCCAGGGCGTGGACGGACTGCTCGGCGTGGCCCGCGGCCTGGAGGATCGAGCGCGCCGCGTCGTCCGGGACGTGCTGCTCGACGCCCGGCCCGAGCGCCTCCCGGCCGGCCCGCTGGGCGTGGAAGACCAGGCGGTGCAGCTCGACCTGCCAGGCCGCCGGGGCGGCGCCGATGACGAAGGTGCGGGCGGTGGAGATGCCGTAGCCGCGGTACTGCGCGCCGAGCGCGACGGTCAGGAAGTCGCCCTCCTCCACCCGGCGGTCGGTGGGCTGGTGGCGCTCCAGGCCGGAGTGGCTGCCGGTGCCGACGGAGACCGGGAAGGCCGCCCGGTCCGCGCCGTGGTCGATCATCCGACGCTCCAGCTCCATCGCCAGGTGCCGCTCCGTCCGGCCGACCAGGATCGATTCGAGCAGCTCGCCGAGCGCCTGGTCGGCGATCTCGGCGGCGATCCGCAGGTCGGCGATCTCGTGCTCGTCCTTGACCACCCGCAGCCGCTCCACCGCCCGGTCCAGGTCGAGCAGCCGGCGGGCGCCGGCCAGTCGGGCGACCGCGCGGTGCCGGCTGACGGTGAGGTCGTGCTCCTCCACCGCCAGGTCGCCGACCCGCAGCCGGGCTGCGGCCTCGGCCACGGCCTGCGCGGCGTCCGCGTCGGCGGGCACCGGCAGCTGGGTGATCTCCGCCTCCAGCGCCCGCTCCCCCGCGTCCTCGGGGGCGGCGTCCTCGGGCCGGGCGAGCACCGCGCGCTCGCGGGTGAGCAGCAGTGCGGCCCCGCACGGCGGGCAGCCGGTCAGGTAGCGGACGTTGGCGGCGCGGGTGATCAGCGCGGCGTCGGCCCCGGAGGCGCTGCAGTACTCGCGAAGGCGTTCGCGTCGGGCGGCGTGCGCGTCGGACATGGTCCGAGCGTACGAACGGGGGCGGGGGCCCGCCCGTCGGGACGGGCCGTTGGGGAATGCCCCGGGGGCGGGCCGCGTTGTGGCCTGATGAAAACGGCAATCGTTGCCGGGATCGGATCGGGAGGTCCAGATGGCACGCAGCGAGCTGCGACCGGTGATCACGCTCAGGTCGACGGCGGGTACGGGCTTCACGTACGTGACGCGGAAGAACCGCCGCAACGACCCCGACCGGATCGCGCTGCGGAAGTTCGACCCGGTGGCGGGGCGGCACGTCGAGTTCCGCGAGTCCCGCTGACCGCGCGCACGCACCCACGAGCACGTTCGAAGGCTTGAGAAGGAGGAGCAATGCAGCAGGGAATTCACCCCGAGTACCGTCCGGTGGTGTTCCGGGACAAGACCGGGGGCCTCACGTTCCTGACCCGCTCCACCGCCACGAGCGGTCGGACGGTCGAGTGGGCGGACGGCCGCAGCTACCCGGTGGTGGACGTCGAGACGTCCTCGGCGAGCCACCCGTTCTACACCGGGAAGGCCAGGCTGCTGGACACCGCGGGCCGGGTGGAGCTGTACCGGCGCCGGTACGGCGGCTGACGGTGCGATCGAGGGCCCCGGGGCGACCCGGGGCCCTCTCGCATGCCGCCGGCGCGCGGGTCACTTGGCGGGCGGGGGCACCGAGACGACCATGGTGACGCGGCAGGGGGTGTCCTCGGCGTTGCGGTAGCCGTGCGCGGTGACGGCCTCGTAGGAGGCGGTGGAGCCGGCCGGGATGCGGTGGTCGCGGCCGTCCAGGGTGAGGGTGAGGACGCCCTCGTCGACCCGGGCGATCTCCACGGTGCCGGGCGGGTGCGGGTCGGAGGCGTGCGCCTCGCCGGGCTGCAGGTGCCAGGCCCAGAGCTCCAGCGGGCCGGGGGCCTCGGCGCCGTTGAGCAGGGTGCCGCTGCCGCCGCCGGGGCCGGTCCACAGGCGCACGGCGTCCTCGGCGGGGACGATCCGGACGGCCGAGGACTCGTCGTAGTCCAGCAGCCGGGCGATCGAGACGCCCAGCGCGTCGGCGAGCCGGACCACGGTGCCGACGCTGGGGTTGGTGCGGGCCTGTTCGATCTGGACCACCATGCCGCGGCTGACGCCGGAGCGGGCGGCCAGCGCGTCCAGGGTGTGGCCGCGTTCGGTGCGCAGGCGTTTGAGGTTGCGGGCGAGGGCCTGGGTGACGAGGTCGGCGTCCGGCACGGGCAGTCCAATATTCTGGTTGGGTCGGTACAGCCTGGTGAACTATGCTGCGGCGGCACCGGAAAGATCCATCGACTGTACTGCGGAGTCCACCATGCTGTCCGCCTCCCTCGCTTCATGAGCGCCGCCCTCGCCCTGCTCGCCAGCCTGCTCTGGGGCGTCGCCGACTACGGCGGCGGAGCGATCACCCGCCGGATGCCCGCGCTGACGGTGGTGGTGCTCTCGCAGACCGCGGCCGCCGCGGTGCTCGCCGTCGCGGTCACCGCCACCGGCGGCTGGGGCGGGGCCGGAGCGGCGCTCTGGTACGCGGTGGCGGCGGGCGTGATCGGGCCGTTCGCGCTGCTGGCCTTCTACCGGGCGCTGGCGCTCGGGCCGATGGGCGTGGTGTCGCCGCTGGCCACGGTGGGCGTGCTGGTGCCGATCGGCGTGGGCCTGTTCCTCGGCGAACGGCCGGGCGCCGTCCAGGGGCTGGGCATCCTGGTGGCGATCGCCGGGGTGGCGCTGGCCGGCGGCCCGCAGCGCGGCGGCGCGGCCGCGAGCCGGCAGGTGCTGGTGCTCACCCTCGGCGCGGCCTTCGCCTTCGGCGCGGTGCTGGCGCTGATCGCGCACGCCAGCAGCGGCGGCGCGCTGCTGCTCACGCTGTGCGTGCAGCGGCTGACCAACGCGGTGATCGGCGCCGGGATGCTGGCCGCCGCCGCCCGCCGGCAGCCGCTCGGACTGCGGTCCGGCGGGCGGGCGCTGCCGTCGCTGACCGCCGTCGGCGTCGCGGACGTGGCCGCCAACGGCCTGTACGCCGCCGCCTCGCACCTCGGCTCGGTGGCGGTGGCGGCCGTGCTGGCCTCGCTCTACCCGGTGGTCACCGCGCTCATGGCGCGCGGACTGCTGAAGGAGCGGCTGCTGCGGGTCCAGGTGGTCGGCGCCGGACTGGCGGTGGCCGGGACGCTCATCCTGGCCGCCGGCTGACCCGCCCGGGCCGCCCCTCGACGCCCCGTCAGGCCCCTTCGGCCCCGGCGAACGCCCTGGAGCGCCGGGCGATCCGCCAGTAGCCGATCGCGGCGGCCCAGACCACCACGAACAGGCCGACGATCACGAAGCCGACGTTGTCCAGGCTCAGGCCGGCGATCCAGCCGGTCACCGGGTCGGACAGGTCGAACTTGTCGTGCAGCACTGCGACCAGCTCGATGGTGCCGATCACGAACGCCACCGCGATCGACAGGCCGGTGATGGTCAGGTTGTAGTACACCTTGCGGACCGGGTTGGAGAACGCCCACTGGTAGGCGAAGTTCATGAACGTGCCGTCCAGCGTGTCGAACAGGCTCATCCCGGCGGCGAACAGCAGCGGCAGGCACACCACCGCGTACCAGGGCAGCCCGGAGGCCGCGCCGGAGCCCGCCATCACCATCAGGGTCACCTCGGTGGCGGTGTCGAAGCCCAGGCCCAGCACCATGCCGACCGGGAACATCTGGCCCGGCCGGGTGATCGAGCGGGTCGCCCGGCTCAGGATCCGGGCCAGCAGGCCCCGCGAGTCGAGGTGCTTCTCCAACTCGGCCTCGTCGTACTGCCCGGCCCGCATCGCCCGGAACACCCGCAGGATGCCCAGCAGCGCCACCAGGTTGAGCGCCGCGATCAGGTACAGGAACGCCCCGGACGCGGTGGTGCCGATGGTGCCGAGCACCTGATGGGTCGTCGAGTCGTCGTCCATCAGGGTGCCCGCCAGCGCCGCTCCCCCGGCCACCAGGGCGGCCATCACCACCACCATCGAGGAGTGGCCGAGGGCGAACCAGAAGCCCACCGAGACCGGGCGGCGGCCGTCCGCCATCAGCTTGCGGGTGGTGTTGTCGATCACCGCGATGTGGTCGGCGTCGAAGGCGTGCCGCATGCCCAGGGTGTAGGCGGTGACGCCCAGGCCGACGCCGAACACCTGGGTGCCGACCTGGTACTTCTCCGGCACCACCAGGAACAGCAGGGTCCCGAACGCCGCCACGTGCAGCGCCAGGATCACCGCCAGCAGCCCGGCCGTGCGTACGGTGTCCTCGCGCCGCCAGCGGAACGAG
Source organism: Streptomyces sp. TLI_171 (assembly GCF_003610255.1). GTDB lineage: Bacteria > Actinomycetota > Actinomycetes > Streptomycetales > Streptomycetaceae > Kitasatospora. The sequence goes on from NZ_RAPS01000001.1 coordinate 1,397,516, forward strand.
GGCAGCGGGGAGCCCGCCGGGCCGGTTCCGGGCAGGGTCGATTCGGACGCGGTCATCCGCGGATCACGCTCCAGCACCTCGTGGATCACTTCGTGAGATGCCGTGGCCGGTCTCCTGGCTGACGGGGTGTTGCGCGCCGGCGCCCGGCCTTCCCGGCCGCGGGCGGCCAGTGGCACGAGGTGGGAGCCGACGACTCCCCGATCACAGTGGCGAGGGCCGCTCCGGACTCCTGTGACGAGCACAGTGCACCGGCTTCCCGAACACCACGGCCCGACCACCGTAGGCCCGGCGGCCGCGTGGCGGCAAGACCGCACCCGGCCCGAGGTGGTGCAGATCACGCCTGGTCAGGGGCGGATTGACGGTCGGTCAGGCCATCCAGAAGAAGACGCAGGTCATCCGCTTCTCGTCCAGGGTCGCCCCGTGGTACTCGGTGGCGGTGTGGATCAGGTTGGCGGTGTAGAGCAGCAGCCGGTTGTAGCGGTGCGGGACGGCCAGGTCCTCGGTGAAGGAGTCCGGCGGGACGAAGCGGGTGCCGAGGGCGTCCACCAGGTTGTTGTGCGGGGCGACCACGCTGTTGCCGCCGAGCCGGCCGCCCGGGAGGCTCTGCCGGTAGAAGCTGGTGCCGCAGCGCTTGGGCACGCCCGGGTTGAGGTACAGCACCGCGGCGTAGCGGCACAGCGAGCGCGAGTCGGTGTGCGGGCGCGGCTCGCACTCCCCCGCGCCCACCACCTGCACGCAGTTGTGGTTGAAGGTGCCGCCCTCGGCCTCGTCCAGCGCCCAGATCCGCGGCGCCCCCACGGTCTCCCGGACCAGCTTCTCCACGTGCGCCAGCTCGTCCGGCTCCAGGCCCGGCATCGCGCGCAGGCCCGGCCAGGACTCCGGCTTGTGCGGGTAGCCCTCGTCCCAGTCGGTGCGGGCGAGGTGGCGGGCGCGCACCGCGTCCGGGTCCGGGAGGACGTCGTCCAGCACCCAGTAGTCACGGCCCTTGGTGGGCTTGCGGTACGGCAGGACGGGGAGCGCCGGGGTCGGGCGCGGGCCCTGGAACGGTTGTGCGGGCATGGACCCGACAATAGGAGCGCCGTTCTGGGCCCTCGCCCATGACCGGGTCAACCTTGCGTCAAGGCTTGGCCCGGCGACGAACCGTCAGCTCTGCTGGCAGCGCGGGCACCAGAACAGGTTCCGGGCCGCCAGTTCCTCGGTGCGGACCGGGGTCTCGCACACCAGGCAGGGCTGGTCGTGCCGCCGGTACACGTACACCTCGCCGCCGTGGTCGTCCACCCGCGGCGGCCGCCCCATCGCCTCCGGGGTGTGCTCCGGCCGGACGGTGTCGATCCGCCCCGCGGCCACCCCGTCGTGCATCAGCGCCACCAGGTCCGACCAGATCGCGTCCCACTCCGCGCGGGACAGCTCGCGGCCCGCCCGGTGCGGGCTGATGCCCAGGCGGAACAGCACCTCCGCGCGGTACACGTTGCCGACGCCCGCCAGGATCTTCTGGTCCATCAGCAGGGCCGCCACCGTGCTGCCGCTGCGCGAGATCCGCTGCCAGGCCGCGTCGCCGGGCTCGCCCGGGCGCAGCGGGTCCGGGCCCAGGCGGCGGTGGACGGCCGCCTTCTCCGCCGGGGTGAGCAGCTCGCAGGCCGTCGGGCCGCGCAGGTCCGCGTAGCCGCCGTCGTTGACCATCCGCAGCCGGACCTGCCCGACCGGCGCCGGGGCCTCGCCCGCGCCGAACTCGTACTTCCCGTACAGGCCCAGGTGCACGTGCAGCCAGTCCTCGCCGAACCCCAGGAACAGGTGCTTGCCGTGCGCCTCCGCCTCCTCCAGCACCCGCCCGTCGATCAGCGCCGCCCCCTCCGCGAACCGCCCCTGCGGGCTCGACACCCGCACCTCGCGACCACCGAACAACTCCGCGTTCTGCCTGGCCAGGCGGTGGATCACATGCCCCTCGGGCACCGGCGTCAACTCCTCGGTCGATCTGGCGTGAGAACCCCATTCTCCCAAACCGCTCCGACACCCGGCGGCGGGTCAGAGGGCGGCGGCGGCCTCGCGGAGGCTGGCGAGTTCGGTGCGGGCCAGGGTGGTGAAGTCCTGGTCGGGGTGGGCGGTCCAGCGGGCGAGGGCGGTGCGGAGGGCGAGGAGGGTGAGCTCGGCGGTCAGGGTGGCGGTGGGGTCGCCGACGCCGCGGGCCCGGAGGGCGGCGGTGAGCGCGGTGGCGAGCGCCTCGCGCTTGAGGAGTTCGCGTTCCGTCAGTTCCGGGTTGGCGGCGACCACCTGCTGGCGTTCGCGGACGGTGGCGTGGCGTTCGGGGCGGAAGGCGTGGGCGCCGGCGGCGGCGAGGGCGGCCTCGGCGAGCCGCCGGGGACCGGCCTCGGGCGGGGCGGCGGCGATCGCGTCGGTGAGCAGGCGGGCCAGGGCGTCCCCGCCGGACAGCACCTCGCGCTTGTCGGCGAAGTGCCGGAAGAACGTGCTCTTGGCCAGGCCGGCGCGCTCCGCGATCTCGGCGACGGTGGTGCGGTCGTAGCCCTGGCGGACGAAGAGTTCGAGCGCCGCGCGCTCCAGTCGTCCGCGCGCGTCCGGGTCCCATCTGGCCATGGTCCGGAGTCTACGTGACGAGACTTGGTCGCATCACTGGGCTATGGTGATGGGACAAGGTCTCATCACTCGGAGGTTCCTGCCATGCGCGTCTTCGTCACCGGAGCGACCGGCCACCTCGGCTCCGCCCTCGTCCCCGAACTGCTCGCCGCCGGCCACCGGGTCACCGGCCTGGCCCGCTCCGACGCCTCCGCCGCCGCCCTCACCGCCCTCGGCGCGGACGTCCGCCGCGGCGACCTCGACGACCTGGACGGCCTGCGCGCCGCAGCCACGGCCGCCGACGGCGTGGTGCACCTGGCGTTCAAGCACGACCTGATGGCCGGCGGCGACTACGCCGGCGCGATCGCCGAGGACCTGAAGGTGGTGCGCACCCTCGTCGAGGCGCTGGCCGGCACCGGAAAGCCGCTGGTCGGAACCGGCGGGACGGGCGCCGGCGGCGCACCCGGGCAGCACGCGGTGGAGAACCGGGTCGCGCCCGGCGCGCCGCGGACGGAGGCCGAGCAGGCCGTCGTCGGCGCCGCCGCGGAAGGCGTGCGCTCCTCCGTGGTCCGGCTCCCCCCGGTGGTGCACAGCCCGCTCGACCGGCACGGCTTCGTCCCCACCCTGATCCGGATCGCCCGCGCCACCGGCGTCTCCGGCTACCTCGGCGACGGCGCCAACCGCTGGCCCGCCGTCCACACCCTCGACGCCGCCCGCCTCTACCGCCTGGCCCTCGACCACGCCCCGGCCGGCGCCCGGCTGCACGGCGTCGACGACCAGGGCATCCCGTTCCGCGAGATCGCCGAACGCATCGGCATCCGCCTCGGCGTCCCCGCCGCCCCCGTCGACGGGGACCGGGCCGCCGACCACTTCGGTTTCCTGGCCGGCTTGGTCGGCCTCGACCTCCCCGCCTCCGCCGACGCCACCCGCAGTCTGCTGGACTGGCACCCCGAACACCCGGGCCTGCTCGACGACCTCGACGAGGACCACTACTTCGCCTGACGCCCCGTCACCGCCGCGGCCGCGGCGACCGGAGCGCCTGGGCCCGTCAGCGGGACCGGAGGCGGGCCAGGACGGCCTGGTCGAGGGCGGCGGCGGTCTCGGGGACGGTGAGGTTGGAGTTGTCGATGATGGGGAGGCCTGAGGTGCGCCAGCCGGCCATCCGGCCGTGGATCCGGGCGACCTCGTCGTCGGAGAGGCGGCGGTTGCCGGCCCGTTCGGCGTTCCGGGCGAGGACGCGGTCCAGGCCGGGGAGCAGCACGACCGGGATCATGCCGGGCCCGATGTGGCGCTTCCAACCGCCGAGGCCGATCGCGGGTCGGTCCGGGAAGACGGCGTCGTCGATGATGCACGAGATGCCGTTGGCGAGGTAGTTGCGGCAGGCGAAGCCGCAGGTGCGGCGGGCCAGCCGGTACTGGGCCTCGGAGGCGGTGTTCCAGCCGGACTGCGGGTTGGCGAAGCCGGACTGGACCCATTCGCGGACGTCGTCGAGGCTGATGTGCGCGGTGGGCGTCGGGCGGCGTTCGGCCCAGTGACGGGCGACGGTGGTCTTGCCGGCGCCGGCGGGGCCGATCAGCAGGACGGCGATCGGGCCGGTCGGCACGGGTGCGGGCATCGAGGGCATCGGTGGCGGCGGGGCCGGGAGTTGGACGGTGCCGCCGGTCGGCAGCAGGAAGTGCCCGGTGCCGCCGGCGGCGACCGGCGGGACGGCCTTCAGCGGGACCGTCGGCCGGTCCGGGCGGTGCTGGGCCGGCCCGAGGGTCGGGATGGCCTGTGTGGCGGCGGGCAGCGCCGGTACGGGGTAGGGCGGTTGAGGGGCCGTCGGATACGGGGACGCGGCCGGTCGGGGCGGCACCTGGCCCCCCGCACGATGGCTCTCCGCGTACTGGCTCACCGTCACCTCCCTGCGCCGAATGTACACGTCGGCCCGGTGGCGGGCACAAGTCCGCCACCGGGCCGACGGGTCGCTCAGCGGGCGGTGAGCTGCTCGGCGAGGGCGCGCAGGGCGAGCTCGTAGGAGCCGAGGCCGAAGCCCGCGATGGTGCCGGAGGCGACCGCCGCGATCACCGAGGTGTGCCGGAAGGTCTCGCGGGTGTACGGGTTGGAGATGTGCACCTCGATCAGCGGCGCGGTGCGCTGCGCGGCGGCGTCCCGCATGGCGTACGAGTAGTGCGTGAACGCGCCCGGGTTGATCACCACGGGGGTCCCGGCGTCCGCTGCCTCGTGCAGCCAGCCGACCATCTCCGCCTCGGAGTTGGTCTCCCGGACGTCGACGGCGAGGTTGAGCTCGGCGCCGAGGGCGGTGCAGCGCGCGACCAGCCCGGCGTACGAGGTGGAGCCGTACACGTCGGGCTCGCGGGAGCCGAGCCGGCCCAGGTTGGGGCCGTTCAGGACCAGCACCGGCGTGGTCATCCGGAGACCTCCGCGTAGGCGGCCACCAGCAGCGACGGGTCGGGGCCCTCCAGGATGGAGGTCTTGGCGAGGCCGTCCAGGACCACGAAGCGCAGCAGGTCGCCGCGGGACTTCTTGTCGATCTTCATGGCGTCCAGCAGCTTCGGCCAGGCGTCCGCCCGGTAAGTCAGCGGCAGGCCGACCGAGGCCAGCACGGCCCGGTGGCGGTCCGCCGTGGCGTCGTCCAACCGCCCGGCCAGACGGCCGAGTTCGGCGGCGAAGACCATGCCGATGGAGATCGCCGCGCCGTGCCGCCACTTGTAGCGCTCGTTGCGCTCGATGGCGTGGCCCAGGGTGTGGCCGTAGTTGAGGATCTCGCGGCGGCCGGACTCCTTGAGGTCGCCGGAGACCACGTCGGCCTTGACCTGGATGGCCCGCCGGATCAGCTCCAGGGTGTGCGGGCCGGCCGGGGAGGCGGCGGCCTCCGGGTCGGCCTCGATCAGGTCGAGGATGACCGGGTCGGCGATGAAACCCGCCTTGATCACCTCGGCCAGGCCCGAGACGTAGTCGTGCTTGCCGAGGGTCTCCAGGGTGCCCAGGTCGGCCAGCACGCCCGCGGGCGGGTGGAAGGCGCCGACCATGTTCTTGCCCTCGGCGATGTTGATGCCGGTCTTGCCGCCGACCGCCGCGTCCACCATGCCGAGGAGCGTGGTGGGCACCGAGATCCAGCGCACCCCGCGCAGCCAGGTGGCGGCGACGAAGCCCGCCAGGTCGGTGGTGGAGCCGCCGCCGAGGCCGACGATCACGTCGCTGCGGGTGAAGCCGGTCTGGCCGAGCACCGACCAGCAGTACGCGGCGACCTCGGCGCTCTTCGCGTCCTCGGCGTTCGGCACCTGCAGGGCGATCGCCTCGTAGCCCTGCGCGGCCAGGTCCTCGCGGATCGCCTCGCCGGTGGCCTCCAGCGCCTCCGGGTGGATGACCGCGACCCGGCGGGCCTTCGGGCCGATCAGCGGGGCGAGTTCGCCGAGCAGCTGATGGCCGATCAGCACCTCGTAGGGGGCGTGGCCGTCGGTGCCCGCAACGGGAATCCTGACGATCTCAGACATGAGGGTCCTTCAGCTCCAGTGCTTCGAGTACGGCGTCGGCGACCTGCTCCGGCGTGCGGTCCTGGGTGTCGACCACGGCGGTGGCGACCTCCAGGTACAGCGGCCGGCGGGCCTCCATCAGCTCGCGCCAGCGGGCCCGCGGGTTGACCGCGAGCAGCGGGCGGGGGGCGTCCAGGCCGACCCGCTTGACCGCGTCGGCGAGCGCGACCTCCAGGAACACCACGGGCAGCGGGGCGAGCACGGCGCGGCTCTCCTCGGCCAGCACCGCGCCGCCGCCGAGCGCGAGCACGCCGGGGTGGTCCGCGGCGGCGGCCCGGACGGCGTCCCGCTCCAGCTGCCGGAAGTGCGGCTCGCCCTCGTCGATGAAGATCTCCGGGATGGGCTTGCCGGCGGTCCGCTCGATGTCGGCGTCGGTGTCGCGGAACGGCAGGCCGAGACGCTCCGCGAGCACCCGCCCGACGGTGGACTTGCCACTGCCGGGCGGGCCGACCAGCACGATGGCCGGGGCGGTCACCGGACGATCAGGTTCTCGAGGTACGACTGCACGTTGCGGCGGGTCTCGGAGACGTTGTCGCCGCCGAACTTCTCCGCCACCGCGTCGGCCAGCACCAGCGCGACCATCGCCTCGGCGACGATGCCGGCCGCCGGGACGGCGCACACGTCGGAGCGCTGGTGGTGCGCCTTGGCGGGCTCGCCGGTGCGCACGTCCAGGGTCTGCAGGGCGCGCGGGACGGTCGCGATCGGCTTCATCGCGGCGCGGACCCGCAGCAGCTCGCCGGTGGACAGGCCGCCCTCGGTGCCGCCGGAGCGGCCGGAGGTGCGCCTGATGCCCTCGGGGGTGGGGACGATCTCGTCGTGCGCCTGCGAGCCGGGGATCCGGGCCAGGTCGAAGCCGTCGCCGACCTCGACGCCCTTGATCGCCTGGATGCCCATCAGGGCAGCGGCCAGCCGGGCGTCCAGCCGGCGGTCCCAGTGCACGTGCGAGCCGAGGCCGACCGGCACGCCGTACGCCAGCACCTCGACCACGCCGCCGAGGGTGTCACCGTCCTTGTGGGCCTGGTCGATCTCGGCGACCATCGCCTTCGAGGCGTCGGCGTCCAGGCAGCGCACCGGGTCCTCGTCCAGGCGGGCCTCGTCGGCGGGCAGCGGCAGCACGCCGGCCGGGGCCTTGGCGGCGGCCAGCTCGACCACGTGGCTGACGATCTCGATGCCGCAGGTCTCCTTGAGGTAGGAGCGGGCGACCGCGCCGAGCGCGACCCGGGCCGCGGTCTCCCGGGCGCTGGCGCGCTCCAGGATCGGCCGGGCCTCGTCGATCGAGTACTTCTGCATGCCCGCCAGGTCGGCGTGGCCGGGGCGCGGGCGGGTCAGCGCCTCGTTGCGGGCCAGGCCCGCGAGGATCTCCGGGTCGACCGGGTCGGCCGACATGACCTGCTCCCACTTCGGCCACTCGGTGTTGCCCACCATGATCGCCACCGGCGAGCCCATGGTCTCCCCGTGGCGGACGCCGCCGAGGAAGGTCACCTCGTCCTGCTCGAACTTCATCCGCGCGCCGCGACCGTAGCCGAGCCGCCGGCGGGCCAGCGCGTCGGCCACCATGGCGGTGGTGACCGGCACCCCGGCCGGCAGGCCCTCCAGCGTCGCGACCAGAGCGGGGCCGTGCGACTCCCCCGCCGTCAGCCAGCGCAAGCTACCCACCGAAAGCTCCTTCGTCAGCGGCCCGCACCGCGAACGGCGGCCGGTCCGGCGTGTCGTGCTGCCCGGTCGCGGAGCGCGACGGGGCACCACCGATCCTTTCACGTCCCGCAGGCCACCGGGGTCACGGTCCGCGTGGCGGACATCCGGCGTCCGCGATCGCGGCCGGTCCGGGCCGGCCCGCGGGGTCAGCCTGCCAGCGCCGCCTCGCCTGCCGCTCGCATCGCGGCCAGCGGCCCGCGCGGCACCCCGGTGAACCGCTCGAACTGGAGCACCGCCTGATGCACCAGCAGGTCCAGCCCGCCCAGCACGGTGCCGCCGCGCTCCAGGCAGGCCGCGGCGAGCTTGGTCGGCCACGGGTGGTACAGCACGTCGAACAGCACGCCCGGCGCGTCGGTCAGCCCGGCCGCGAAGGCGTCGGTGGCCCCGACCGGCGTGGTGGACACCGTCAGCGGTCCGGCCAGCGCCCGGGCCGACTCCGCCCAGTCCGCGGTGCGCACCGGCACGGCCAGCTGCTCGCCCAGCGCCCGCATCTCGGCGGCCCGTTCGGCGCTGCGCACGTACACCGTGACCTCGCCGTCGCAGAGCTGGCCGAGCGCGGCGAGCGCGGAGGAGGCGGTGGCGCCCGCGCCCAGTACGGCGGCGGACTCCACCCGGTCGACGCCGCGTTCGCGCAGCGCGTTGACCAGGCCGGGGACGTCGGTGTTGTGGCCGTGCCGGCGCCCGTCGGCGTCGAACACCACGGTGTTGACGGCGTCCACGGCGCGGGCGGTGTCGCTGACGGTGTCCAGCAGCGGCCGGATCGCCCGCTTCAGCGGCATGGTGAGCGACAGGCCGGCCCACTCGGCGGGGTCGAGGGCGGTGACGAACGCCTCCAGGGTCGACTCGTCGATCTCGTGGCGGCCGTAGTGCCAGTCGGTGAGGCCGAGCGCGGCGTAGCCCGCGGTGTGCAGCACCGGCGAGAGCGAGTGGGCGATCGGCGAGCCGAGCACGGCGGCCCGGTGCTGACTGGTCACGAGGCGGCCTTCCGGGAGTCCGGGGTTCGAGGGGTGCGGTGCAGGTACACGTCGACCGGGTCCTCGGCCTCCAGCGCGAAGCCGTGCCGTTCGTAGAGCCGCCGGGCGGGGCTGCCCTGCAGCACGTTCAGCCGGACGTCCAGGCCGTCCAGGTCCGCGCGCTCCAGCGCGGCGCGCAGCACGGCGGTGCCCACGCCGCGGCCGTGCAGCGCCGGGTCGAGGTAGAAGTGCTCCAGCAGCAGGGTGCCGGCCCGGTCGTCGGGGCGCACCGCCACGCAGCCGGCCGGCGAGGGGAAGCCGGGCACCTCGACCACCGAGGTGTGCTCGGGCCGGTACGCGTCGCGCAGCCGCTGGCGGACCTTGTGCTCGTCGTATCGGCCGAGGCGCTCCAGGTCGGGGCGCATCGCCGCGGCGCGCAGCTCGACCAGCGGTTCCAGGTCGGCGGCGGTGGCGGGGCGCAACTGCCAGGCGGGGGCGGTCACTCGGCGCCCCGGCGGGTGCGGGCGGTCCAGCGGCCCTCGCTGTGGCCGATCCGGATCGGGTGCCGGAAGCAGTCGGAGACCAGCTCGGTGGTGAGCACCTCGGCGGCCGGGCCGGCGGCGGTGACCAGGCCGTCGCGCAGCAGCAGGGCGTGGCTGGTGCTCTCGGGCAGCTCCTCCAGGTGGTGGGTGACCAGCACGGAGGCCACCTCGGGGAAGCGGCGGCGCAACTCGTCCAGGCTCTCCAGGAGTTGCTCACGAGCCGTCAGGTCGAGTCCGGTGGCGGGCTCGTCGAGCAGCAGCAGCCGGGGCTCGGGCATCAGCGAGCGGGCGATCAGCACCCGGCCGCGCTCGCCCTGCGAGAGCGTCGTCCACGGGCTCTCGGCGCGGTGGCCGATGCCCAGGGTGCGGATCAACTCCTCGGCGTGGTCGAGCTGTTCGGCGGTCGGCTTGCGGAACGGGTCGGGCTCGATGGACTGCGTGGTGCCGGTCAGCACCACCTGGCGGACCGTCAGCGGGGAGCGCAGCGGGTGTCGCGGGTTGACGTGCCCGAGGTGGCCGCGCAGCTCCCGGACGTCAACCCGCCCGAGCTGCCGGCCGAGGACCTTGACCGTCCCGGCCGTGGGGTGCTCGACCGCGCCGAGCAGCGACAGCAGGGTGCTCTTGCCCGCGCCGTTGGCCCCGAGCACCGCCCAGTGCTCCCCCGCCCGGACGGTCAGCGACACGTCCGTCAGCAGGTACTGCCCGCCGCGGACCACGTCGACGTGCGCGGCCTCCAGCAGGGCCGGTTCGGACGGGTGCGGCGTCTCCGGTGTCTCCATTCGGATCACGCTACCCGCTCCCCCCGGCCGTCCCGCAAAGCCATATCGACTGGCGGACGGCCGGGTTCCGCCCGGTCAGGAGCTGCAGGTGACGGACTTGGAGTCGAACTTGAGGCCGCGCGAGATGCACCAGTTCTTGGTGTTCTCGGCGTGCTCGGCGCCGGTGGCGGCGAACTTGGTCTCCTGCGGCGACACGGCCAGCCAGAACACCCAGTCGCCCGGAGTCGGGTTGAGGACGGCCTGCAGCGCCTCCTCGCCGGGGTTGCCGATCGGGGTCGGCGGCAGGCCCGGGTTGATGTACGAGTTGTACTTCAGCGAGCCGTCGTTGATCTCCTGCGAGGTCAGCTTGGTGCGGCCGAGCTGGTACTGCAGGGTGGTGTCCAGCGCGAGCTTGTGCTGGGTGACGTTGGTGGTGAGGCGGTTGGAGATGGCGCGGGCCATCTTGCCGAAGTCCTCGGAGTTGTTGCCCTCGGCCTGCAGGATGCTGGCCTCGGTGACCACCTCGTAGGCGTTCTTCAGCCCGATCTTCTGCGCGGCCTCGTCCAGCTTGAGGTCGTTGTAGTGCTGGACCGCGCTGGCCACCATCTGCTTCAGCAGGTCCTCGGGCTTCATCCCGTCGGTGACCGAGTAGCGGGCCGGGAAGAGGAAGCCCTCCGGGTTGTTGTTGGCGTACGCGGGCAGGCCCAGGCTTACGGCCTGGCTCTTCGCGATGTTCGCGGTGGTGCCCGGCGGGACCTTCAGCTTGCCGTCGATCTTGGTGTAGATGTCCGTGGACTTCATGCCCTCGGCGAAGACCAGCACGTTGCCGCCGTTGGACTCCACCAGCTCGTTGACGGCCGCCGCGGCGGACATCTGGTGGCGCAGCGTGTAGATGCCCGGCTGGATGCTGCGGCCCTTGGGGTTCTTCTCGTAGGCCGCGCTGAACGCGCCGATGCTCTTGACCACGCCGGCGTCCTTCAGCGTCTTGCCGATGTCGCCGCCGCCCGCGCCTTCCTTGACGGTGATGTTCACCGAGCCGGCGCCGTCGCCCTTGAAGTCCGGCGGCGGGCCGAAGTTGTCCTGGTAGAAGCCGTAGCCCCACCAGCCGGCGCCGCCCATGCCGCCGAGCAGCACCAGCGCGACCACCAGGCAGGCGCCGCGGTTGCGGCGGCCGGACTTCTTGCCCTTCTCCTTGCGCTTGCGCTCGGCCTCGCGCGAGTTGTCCTCGTCGGCGAAGAAGGAGTCGTCCTCCTCCTCGTCGTACTCGTCCTCGGCCCACTGCTCGTGCTCGTCGAGCTCCTCGGCGGGCTCGGCGACCCGGGCGCCGGGCACGGCCGACGGGTTGTCGAGGGCGGCGGCCTCCGCCTCCCAGTCGATGCCGTCGGGGCCGGGACCGCTCACCGGTGCCGGCTGCGGCGCGGGACGCTGCTGCTGCATCGCCTGCTGCGGCTGCTGGCCGTAGCCCGGCCGGCCCGGCTGATGGCCGTACTGGTCGCCCATCGGCATCTGCTGCTGGGGCTGCTGCCCCTGCTGCGGGAAGCCCTGCTGCGGGGCGAACCGCCCCTGCTGCATCCCGGGCTGCTGGACGAACTGCTGCTGCCCGCCCAGGCTCTGGCCCTGCTGCGGATACCCCTGGGGGTGCTGCTGCCCGTAGCCCTGCTGCTGCGGGTAGCCCTGCTGACCCATCGGCATCTGCGGCTGGCCGCCCTGCGGGTAGCCCTGCTGACCCATGCCCTGCGGCTGGACGAACTGCTGCTGGCCGCCGAGGCTCTGGTCCTGCTGCGGGTACCCCTGGGGGTACTGCTGCTGCTGGCCGTACGGGGCCTGGGGTTGCTGTTCCCCGGGGTACCACGGCTGGTCGCCCTGGGCGCCGTAGCGCCCGCTCTGATCAGTCATCGTTCCCCTTACAGCGTCCAGGGTGTCCGTCGAACCGGCGTGCTAGGGACCAGCACGTGGTGGGAGACGTTACCGTACCGCAGCGTAGCCAAAATCCGTCAGTGCCCGGAGTTCACGGGGACGGGCTGGTGGAGGCGGGCGGCGAGCCGTGCTGGGCGCGGTAGGCGTTGAACTCCTCGACGTTCTTGCGCTGCTGCTCCTCGCTGTCGGTGAAGCGGGTGTCGCCGGGGCTGACCGTGACGAAGTACAGCCAGTCACCGTCGGCGGGGTGGACGGCGGCCCGCAGTGCGTCGCTGCCGGGGTTGCCGATGGGGGTCGGGGGCAGTCCCGGGTGGGCGTAGGTGTTGAACGGGGAGTCGAGCTTGGTGTCGGCCTCGGTGGTGGTGAGGGTGGAGCGGCCGAGCGCGTAGTTGATGGTGGAGTCGAGCTGCAGCGGCATGTTCTTGGCCAGCCGGTTGTAGACGACCCGGGCGACCTTCGCCATGTCCTCGGGGTTGTCGGCCTCGGCCTGGGCGAGGCTGGCGACCGCCAGCACGCCGTACGGGGAGAGGTTGTTGGCGGTGGCGGCCTGCGCGAGCCCGTCGCCGGCCAGCGTCGAGCCCGCCTCCTTGACCATCTCCTGAAGGAGCGTCAGCGCGGTGGTGTCGCCGGTCACGGGGTAGGTCGCGGGGTAGAGGTAGCCCTCCAGGTGGCCGGCCGCGTCGGCGGGCAGGCCGAGCTCGGCGAGGTGCTGCTCGGCGGTGGACTTGGCGGTACCGGCTGCCAGGCCGAGCCGGCTGTCGATCGCGGCGTAGACCTGGGTGGAGCGCCAACCCTCGGGGATGGTCAGGGCGTTGGCGTTGGAGGGGTCGAGCAGCACGTTGAGCGCCGAGGCCGCCGACATCTTCTCCTTCAGGGTGTACGTCCCCGGGTGGATCTTGTCGCCGGCCGGGCTCTTGGCCGCGGCCTCGGTGAACGCCTGGGTGGAGGCGATCACGTGCTTGGCCGTCAGGGCCTTGCCGATCTGGGTGATGCTGGCGCCCTGCGCCACCGACACCTGGACCTGCCCGCTGCCGTTGCCCGCGAAGTCCGGGGCGGGCTGCTTGCCCTCGGGCCACATCAGGAACACCGCGAGGGCCAGCGCCGTCGCCACCCCGACCAGGCCCGCGATGCTCAGGCAGCAGGCGGCTCCGGTGCGCACCTGCTGCGGGTCGGGCGGTTCGACGCCGTACGGCAGGCCGGGCGGGGCCCCCTCGGGCTCGACGACGGGGGCGCCGAGGTGACCGGGGGTCAGTCCGGGTGCGGTGTACGGGTCGGTCAAGGCGGGGCCTTCCGGCGGCGGGCAGCGGTCGGGGGCCCGTGCGGACGCGCGTCCGCACGGGCCCCCGATCGGAAGCTAGCCCGAACCGATCAGATGACCGGGTCGACACTCTCACCGGGTGCGCGCCCGCTCACCCGTTCGGTCTCAAGCGCCGACTGCAGGATCACCACGGCGGCGGCCTGGTCGATCACCGAACGGCCCTTCTTCGCGGACCGCCCGGAGGCCCGCAGCCCGGCGGCGGCGGTGACCGTGGTCATCCGCTCGTCCACCAGCCGCACCCCGACCGGGTACAGCAGGCCGGCCAGCCGGCCCGCGTAATCCCGGACCTTGGCGGCGGCCGGGCCCTCCTTGCCGTTCAGCGAACGCGGCAGGCCGACCACCACCTCGATCGCCTCGTACTCCTCGACGATCGCCTTCAGCCGGGCCTGCGAGCGGCCCCCGGCGGGGACGGTCTCCACCGGCGTGGCGATCAGCCCGTCGGGGTCGCAGACCGCGACCCCGATCCGGGCGTCGCCCACGTCAACGGCGATCCGCCGGCCGCGCCGGAAGACCTTCTCCTCGATGTGGGGCTCCTCGCTCACGCGCGCTCGGCCACCAGTGCCCGCACGGCCTCGATCGCGTCCGCGACGGCGGCCGGGTCGGTGCCGCCGCCCTGCGCGACGTCGTCCTTGCCGCCACCGCCGCCGCCGAGCGTCTTCGCCGCGGCGCGGACCAGCTCGCCCGCCTTGATGCCGCGCCCGCGGGCGTCCTCGTTGGTGGCGATCACGGTCAGCGGGCGGTCGTTCGCGACGGTGAACGCGGCGACCACGGCCGGGCGCGAGCCGAGCCGGGCCCGGACGTCCAGCACCAGCTTGCGCAGCTCGTCCGCACCGGTGCCGTCACCGACCCGGGCGGCGACCAGGGCCACGCCCCGGACGTCCTCCGCACCCTCGGCGAGGCCCGCGGCGGCCTGCAGCACCTTCTCCGCGCGGAACTTCTCGATCTCCTTCTCGGCGTCCTTGAGCTTGCCGAGCATCCCGGCGATCTTCTCCGGCAGCTCCTCCGGGCGGCCCTTGACCAGCTCGGTCAGCTGGGACACCACGGTGTGCTCGCGGGCCAGGAACTTGTACGCGTCGACGCCGACCAGCGCCTCCACCCGGCGCACGCCGGAGCCGATCGAGGACTCCCCGAGCAGCTTCACCAGGCCCAGCTGGGCGGTGTTGCCGACGTGCGTGCCGCCGCACAGCTCCTTGGAGAAGTCGCCGATGGTGACCACCCGCACCGAGTCGCCGTACTTCTCGCCGAACATCGCGATGGCGCCCTGCTTGCGGGCCTGGTCCATCGTCATCACCTCGGCGGTGACGTCGAGTTCGCGGACCAGCACCTCGTTGATCTTCTGCTCGACGTCCGCCAGCACCGAGCCCGGCACCGCGGCGGGCGAGCCGAAGTCGAAGCGGAAGCGGCCCGGTGCGTTCTCCGAACCGGCCTGCGCGGCCGTCGGACCGAGCGCGTCGCGCAGCGCCTGGTGGGTGAGGTGCGTCGCCGAGTGGGCGCGCGAGACCGCGCGGCGGCGGTCGGTGTCGATGGTGGCGTACGCGGACGCACCGAGCACCACCTCGCCGAACAGCACGCCGCCGGAGTGCACCGTCACGCCGGGCACCGGCTGCTGCACGTCGCGGATCTCGACCACCGCACCGGAGTCGAGGCGGATCCGGCCGTGGTCGGCGAGCTGGCCGCCGCCCTCGGCGTAGAACGGGGTGCGGTCGAGGACGATCTCGACCTCGTCGCCCTCGGTGGCGGCCGGCGAGGGCACGCCGTCCACCAGCAGGCCGACCACGGTGGCCTCGCCCTCGGTGTGGGCGTAGCCGGTGAACACGGACGCACCGGCCCGGTCCGCGACCTCGCGGTACGCGGCGACGTCGGCGTGGCCCATCTTCTTGGCCTTGGCGTCCGCCTTGGCGCGGTCGCGCTGCTCCTGCATCAGGCGGCGGAAGCCGGCCTCGTCGACCTGGAGGCCCTGCTCCTCGGCCATCTCCAGGGTCAGGTCGATCGGGAAGCCGTAGGTGTCGTGCAGCTTGAACGCCTGGTCGCCGGAGAGCACCGCGCCGCCGGACTGCTTGGTCTCGGTGACCGCGGCGTCCAGCAGGCTGGTGCCGGAGCGCAGGGTCTGCAGGAAGGCGTTCTCCTCGGCGACCACGACCGTCTCGATGCGCTTGCGGTCGGACTCCAGCTCCGGGTACTGCGGGGCCATCGCCTTGATGGAGACGTCGATCAGGTCCTTGGCGACCGGCTCGGTGGCGCCGAGCAGCCGCATGTTGCGGATCGCCCGGCGCAGGATGCGGCGCAGCACGTAGCCGCGGCCCTCGTTGCCGGGGGTGACGCCGTCGCCGACCAGCATCAGCGCGGTGCGGAAGTGGTCGGTGACCACGCGCAGCGAGACGTCCGACTTGTGGTCGGCGCCGTAGCGGTGGCCGGTGAGCTCGGCGGCGCGGTCGAGGATCATCCGCGAGGTGTCGATCTCGAAGAGGTTGTCGACGCCCTGCAGGACGGCGGCCAGGCGCTCCAGGCCGAGGCCGGTGTCGATGTTCTTGCTCGGCAGGTCGCCGAGGATCTCGAACCCGTCCTTGCCGTCGCCGTGGCCGCGCTCGTACTGCATGAAGACCAGGTTCCAGATCTCCAGGTAGCGCTCGCCGTTGACCGCCGGGCCGCCCTCCTCGCCGTACGCGGGGCCGCGGTCGTAGTTGATCTCCGAGCACGGGCCGCACGGGCCGGGGACGCCCATCGACCAGAAGTTGTCCTTCATGCCCAGGCGCTGGATCCGCTCGGACGGGACGCCGATGACGTCGCGCCAGATCTGCTCGGCCTCGTCGTCGTCCTGGTAGACGGTGATCCAGAGCTTCTCCGGCTCCAGGCCGTAGCCGCCGTCCGCGACGGAGCTGGTGAGCAGCTCCCAGGCGAACGTGATGGCGCCTTCCTTGAAGTAGTCGCCGAACGAGAAGTTGCCGCACATCTGGAAGAAGGAGCCGTGCCGGGTGGTCTTCCCGACCTCCTCGATGTCCAGCGTGCGGACGCACTTCTGCACGCTGGTGGCGCGCGAGAACTGCGGCTTGATCTCACCCAGGAAGTACGGCTTGAACGGCACCATGCCGGCGTTCACCAGCAGCAGGGTGGGGTCGTCGGCGACCAGCGAGGCCGACGGTACGACGGTGTGGCCGCGCTCCTCGAAGAAGCGCAGCCAGCGGCGGCGGATCTCTGCCGACTCCATCAGTGGGGGTCCTTCCGATCGGTCGTGCTGCCCGGCAGCTCGCGCTGGCGGGGCTTGGCAACGATGGTCTGGGGGGTGCTGCGGCGCGGACTGCGCGACGGAGGCAGGGCGGCGGCCGGGGAGCCCGGGGCCGCCGAGATAGCTCGGTCGCCGCCGGTGCCGGCCGCACCGCTCAGGGCGCGCCGGCGCGGCGGCTCGACCACCGCGGAGCCGTCCAGGCCGAGGTCGGCGCGCAGCTGCTGCTCGCGCTCGGCCATGCCGGACTTCACGTCCCGCGCGAAGCGCTTGGCGGCGTCGCCGAGGTGGAGCGCGCCGCGGGCCGCGGTGCCTGACAGCGAGTCAGGGGTGAGGCGGTGCACCGCCTCGTTGGCCTTGTTCATGGCCCAGACGGTGGCGCCCGCGCCGACCGCCATCCAGAAGATCCTGCGCACCATCGCCCGTCAGCCCCTCACGGCCCGGCGGACCCGGGCCAGCAGCCCGCCGCGCGGCGCGGTCGCCGCGCGCACCTCGGCCCGGATCAGCCGGGCCAACTCCTCGCGCTCACCTGCCTGCTGGGGCACCGTCGGCCCGGCGTTGCGGCGCGCCGCGGCCTTGCGCACGCCGTAGCTGAACGCGGCCATCTTCACCAGCGGCCCGCCCAGGGTGGCCGCCACGGTGGAGGACAGCGCCTTGGCGTCGGCCGCGGCGTCCTGCACGTTGGCGGTGATCTCGTCGACCCGCTCCAACTGCTCGTGCGCGCTGCGGACCGCGGCGTTCGCGTCCTGCAGCAGCGGCACGGCCTGCTCGGTGACGGCGGCGACCAGCACGGTGGCCTCCCGCAGCACCTTGGACAGCCGCACCAGCACCACGGCGAGCAGGGTGACCAGGACCGCCCAGAAGACGGCGACCAGCAGACCGGCCAGCTCTCCCACGGACACCTTCGCGCGCTCCCTCGCCTGTGCTGGTCCCATTCGTGCAATCCCAGGGTTGAACCCTACCGTGACTGCCGGTCGCTCCCCGACCGGATATCCCCCGGTACGGCCCCGTCCCGACCCGGTCGGATGTGCGAACACGGCGCGTAACCTACCGCCAGGTCACCTCGTTGGGGGATTGGCTCGCGGAACGCGGGCCGCCCGGTTCCGGATTCTCCGGATTCCCGGTGGTTCCTACCTGACGGGGGCGTCTCTTGGACAGCAAGTCGGCAGCGTCCAGAAGTCCGGGCCGGCTGCCCGCCGAAGTCACCAGCTTCGTCGGCCGGACGGCCGAACTCGACGCGCTGGCCGCCCTGGTGGCCCGCACCCGGCTGGTCACGGTGACCGGCGCCGGCGGTGTCGGCAAGTCCCGGCTGGCGCTGCGCGCCGCCGGCCGGCTCGCCGACGGGTTCCCGGACGGCGCGCACCTGGTCGAGATCGGCCCGGTGCAGGACGGGCTGCTGCTCGGCCACGCGGTGCTGGAGGCGCTGCGGCTGACCGACCACACCGCTCGCCCGCCGCTGGACGTGCTGGTCGAGCAACTCGCCGACCGCCGCCTGCTGCTGGTGCTGGACGGCTGCGAGCACCTGGTCGAGGCCTGCGCCGAGCTGGTCGACGCGCTGCTGCGGGCGGCGCCCGGCCTGCGGGTGCTGGCCACCTCCCGGCAGTCGCTGCGCGCCGCCGGCGAGCACCTGCTGCCGCTGGCCCCGCTGCCGTTCGAGCCCGCCGAGGGCCGGGTCGACTCGGAGGCGATGCTGCTGTTCGCCGACCGGGCGGCCGCCGTGCGGCCGGGCTTCCGGCTGGATCGCCGCAACCGCGCCGAGGTGGCGCTGCTCTGCCGGCGCCTGGACGGCATCCCGCTGGCCGTCGAGCTCGCCGCGGGTCGGCTCCGGGCGCTCTCCGTCGAGCAGGTGGCGGCCCGGCTGGACGACCGGTTCCGGCTGCTCACCCGAGGTGACCGGACGGCCCCGGCCCGGCACCAGACCATGCGGACCGCGATCGGGTGGAGCCACGAACTCTGCACAATGCAGGAACGTTTACTCTGGGCCCGCCTCTCCGTGTTCGCCGGCGGCTTCGACCTGGACGCCGCCGAGTACGTCTGCGCAGGCCACGGCCTGGACACCGAGGACGTGCTGGACCTCGTCGACTCACTGGTCGACAAGTCCGTGCTGGACCGCCTGGAGGACGACGGCGCCGTCCGCTTCCGGATGCTCGACACCCTGCGCGAGTACGGCGGCCACTGGCTGCGGGCCGGCGGCGACGACCACCGGCTGCTGCGCCGCCACCGCGACTGGTACCTGGGCGTCGCCACCTGGGGCGAGGTCGAGTGGTTCGGCCCCCGGCAGGCCGAGACCGCCGAACGCACCCGGCTCGCCCACGCCAACCTGCGCGCCGCCCTGGAGTTCTCGCTCGCCGAGCCCGGCGAGGAGCAGCTGGCCCTCGTCCTGGCCGGCACCCTCTGGTACTTCTGGGTCGGCACCGGCCACCTCGGCGAGGGCCGGCACTGGCTGGACCGCGCCCTCGCGCTCGCCCCCGAACCCACCGACGCCCGCGCCAAGGCGCTCTGGGTCACCGGCTACCTCGCCATCCTGCAGGGCGACCTGGTCCGCGCCCGCCCCGCCCTGGAGGAGTGCCGCCTGCAGGCCCTCGACACCGGCGACGACCGGGCGCTCGCCTACGCCGTCCACCGGCAGGGCTGCGCGGCCCTGATCGGCGACGAACCGGCGCGCGCCGCCGAGCTGTTCGAGGAGGCGCTCTGGCACTACAACACCCTCGGCGAGCTCAACTCCAACGTGCTGATGGCGATGTTCGAGCTCGCTCTGGCCTACCTGTTCCTCGGCGACGAGGAGAACGGCGAGACCTGGGTCGAGCGGGTCCGGGAGATCTGCGAGGAGCACGGCGAGCAGTGGGCGTACGGGTACTGCCTGTACGCGATGGCCTACTCGCACCGGCAGGCCGGCGACCTGCGGCTCGCGCGGGCCTTCGCGCGCGAATCGATGCGGCTCAATCACCTGTTCCGCGACCTGCTGGGCATCGTCATCGCGATGGACCTGCTGGCCCTGCTCGCCACCGACGGCCCCTCCCCGGACCTGCGCGAGGCCCGCGTCCTGCAGGGCGCCGCGCACCGGCTGTGGCAGGCGGTCGGCACCCCGTTCTTCGGCTCCCGGAGCTTCAACGGCCCGCACCTGGAGTGCGAGCAGCGCGCCCGCTCCGGCCTCACCGAGGAGGAGTACACCACCTCCTTCCGGCTCGGCTCCCGGCTGGACCTGGACGCCGCCGTCCGCCGCGCGCTGGGCGGCGAGCACCCCGGTCCGGCCGCCGGCGGCGACGACCACCCCGGCCCGCCGCGCCACCCGGTCCGCCCGTACTCGCCGGTGGGCGCCTGACCCGCCGTCGAGGTCCGAGCCGTGTCCGATGTCCGGCCCCGCCGGAACGGGGAACGCCCCCTCGGTCCGAGGACCGAGGGGGCGTTCCGCTCGCGGGTCAGCGCGAGTAGTACTCGACGACCAGCTGCTCGTCGCAGACGACCGGAACCTCGCGGCGCTGCGGCGCGCGGTCCAGACGGAAGGCCAGGGCCTTCAGGTTGACCTCGAGGTACTTCGGGGTCTGGCCCTCGCCGGCGTTGCCGCCCTCGCGAGCCACCTGGAAGGGGACCTTCTCCTTGGACTTTTCCTTCACCGTGACGACGTAGCCCGGCTTCATCTGGAACGACGGCTTGTTGACCTTCGAGCCGTTGACCTCGATGTGACCGTGCACGACCATCTGGCGGGCCTGGTAGATGGTGCGGGCGATGCCCGAACGCAGGACCAGGGAGTCGAGGCGGACCTCCAGCAGGGCGACGAGCGCCTCACCGGTCTTGCCCTCGACCTTCTTGGCGGCCTCGAAGGCACGCGCCATCTGCTTCTCGCTGAGGTCGTACTGCGCGCGCAGACGCTGCTTCTCGGTCAGACGGACCTTGTAGTCAGAGTTCTGCTTGCGGCCACGGCCGTGCTGGCCGGGCGGGTACGGACGGGCCTCGAAGTACTTGACGGACTTCGGGGTCAGCGGAACGCCGAGAGCACGGGCGATCTTGACCTTGGGGCGCTTCTGGTTCGCCATGTTTCCTTTTCCTGTTCAGATACGGCTGCCACCAGGTGTTGACGGAGGACGCTTCTCGCGGTCCGGAGAAAAACCGTCCGTCGCCGGACGATCAGCCGCTCTCCGCGACCGGGCACTAAGTGCTTGCACACGAGAGGCCCACCGACCGGGAAGGGTGGTGGGCTGCCCGCGACACCGAAGACCGGTGCGCGCCGCTCCTGGGGAACTCCCTTGCGGGAGAGCCCCGTTCAGTGCCCCGCTGGTGCGGCCGGTCGTTCCTCGCGGAACCCCTGGCCCGGGACACACTGCGGACAGTCTACAGGCTGCTCAGTCCCCCTTGAGCCGGGCCCTGGTCCACTCCGCGATCTCCGCGTACCGGGCCTCTCCCCCGCGCCGGGTCGGCTTGTAGTACTCCTTGCCGTGCACGGCGTCCGGCGCGTACTGCTGCGCGGCGATGCCCTCGGCCAGGTCGTGCGGGTACTGGTAGCCCTTGCCGTGCCCGAGCTTCCTGGCCCCGCCGTAGTGCGCGTCCCGCAGGTGCGCCGGCACCGCGCCCGCCAGCCCCTGCCGGACGTCCGCCAGCGCCGCGTCGATGGCCAGGTACGCGGCGTTCGACTTCGGCGCCAGGGCCAGCGCGATCGCCGCCTGCGACAGGATGATCCGCGCCTCCGGGAAGCCGATCAGCGCGACCGCCTGCGCGGCGGCGACGGCGGTGGACAGCGCGGTCGGGTCGGCCAGGCCGATGTCCTCACTGGCCGAGATCATCAGCCGCCGGGCGATGAACCGCGGGTCCTCCCCCGCCTCGATCATCCGCGCCAGGTAGTGCAGCGTGGCGTCCACGTCGCTGCCCCGGATCGACTTGATCAGCGCGCTCGCCACGTCGTAGTGCTGGTCGCCGTCCCGGTCGTAGCGCACCGCCGCCTGGTTGACGGCCGTCTCGGTCGCCGCCAGCGTCAGCACCGGCTCGCCCTGCTCCAGCGCCGCGCCCGCCGCCGCCTCCAGGGTGGTCAGCGCCCGCCGTGCGTCGCCGCCGGCCAGCCGCACCAGGTGGTCCTCGGCCTCCGCACTGAGCTCCACGCTGCCGCCGAGGCCGCGCTCGTCGGCGGTGGCGCGGCGCAGCAGGGTGCGGATGTCCTCGTCGGTGAGCGACTCCAGGGTGAGCAGCAGGGAGCGGGACAGCAGCGGCGAGATGATCGAGAAGTACGGGTTCTCGGTGGTCGCGGCGATCAGCGTCACCCAGCGGTTCTCCACCGCGGGCAGCAGCGAGTCCTGCTGCGCCTTGGAGAAGCGGTGGATCTCGTCCAGGAACAGCACCGTCTCCCGGCCGGTCATCCCGACCGCGCGGCGGGCGCCGTCGATCACGGCGCGGACCTCCTTGACGCCGTGGGTGATCGCGGAGAGTTCGACGAACCGGCCCTCCACGGCCTGGCTGATCACGTGCGCGAGGGTGGTCTTGCCCGTCCCGGGCGGTCCCCAGAGGATCACCGAACTGGTCGCTGCCGGGCCCTTCGCGCCGGCCACCAGCCGGCGCAGCGGCGACCCGTCCTTCAGCAGCTGCTGCTGCCCCGCGACCTCGTCCAAGGTCCGCGGCCGCATCCGCACCGCGAGCGGCGCGCGCCCCGGCTCGGAGCTCTGGCGTTCCTCGGCTGCATGGGTGAAAAGGTCCGGCTCGTCCACGAGACGCAAGCCTAGGCGACGGCGCCGACACCGCTACGGTCGGTCGAGCAGGACGACGTCGAACTCCTCCAGCCCGTAGACGATCGAGCCGGCCTCCTTGGTGACCCCGGAGCGGATCGCGGCCTGCGGACCCCGGGAGGCCTCGAAGGCCTGGCGGTCGGCGAAGATCGCGCCGACCGTGCCGATCTTCTTGTGACGGTCGATCAGCATCGCCGTGCCCACGAACCCGTCGATCTTCCGGACCTCCGGCAGCCCCTGCTCGGTGAAGCCCCGGACCAGCCCGTCGAGCTTCGCCGGGTCGTAGGCGAAGCGGACCAGGCGGAAGCCGCCGTTCTCGACGGCGGGGCCGGTCTCGGCGGCGACGGCCTCCCACCGGTCGACGGCGACGGTGGACGCGAAGGGCACCAGCAGGGTGTCGCGGCGCTCGGCCAGGGCGGTGTCGCTGGCCTCCTCGTGGTCGGTGGTGTCCCACCAGGAGCCCATGGTGAGGGTGCCGAGCTCGCGGTTGGCGAACAGTCCGTAGCCCCGGTAGCCGGGTTGGGCGGACAGCAGTTTCACGGATTCGCCGCGCAGCGCGTCGAGGGTGTCCTCGAGCAGCGCGGGGTCTCCGGTGACGTAGACGGTGCGGACGAACATGGCGGGGCCTCCAGTCCCGAGGTGCCCGGACGGAATCCCTTCCATCGCACGCCCGCCCCTACGCCGGGTCAACCGGGCGCGGTCACTGCGCGAGCACCGTCGCGGCGTGGTCGAAGACGTACTTCTGCAGGTCGCGCGGAGGCCGCTGGTAGCCGCGCGGGGCGGGCCTGGGCGGGAGCGAGACGGCCGGCCGCACCACCTCGTGGTAGGGGACGGAGGAGAGCAGGTGGGCGATCATGTTGATCCGGGAGCGCCGCTTGTCGTCGCTGTCGACCACGTTCCACGGGGACTCGGGGATGTCGGTGTAGACGAACATCTCGTCCTTGGCCCGCGAGTACTCCTCCCAGCGGGAGATCGACTCGACGTCCATCGGGGAGAGCTTCCACTGCCGCATCGGGTCGTCGAGGCGGCCCCGGAAGCGCCGCTCCTGTTCGACGTCGCTGACCGAGAACCAGTACTTGCGCAGCTGGATGCCGGCCTCGATGAGCATCCGTTCGAAGGTGGGGCACTGGTGCAGGAACTGCCAGTACTCCTCGTCGGTGCAGAAGCCCATCACCTTCTCCACGCCGGCCCGGTTGTACCAGGAGCGGTCGAACAGGACCATCTCGCCGGCGGCGGGGAGCTGTTCGACGTAG
Organism: Streptomyces sp. TLI_171; assembly: GCF_003610255.1. Lineage (GTDB taxonomy): Bacteria > Actinomycetota > Actinomycetes > Streptomycetales > Streptomycetaceae > Kitasatospora. The sequence goes on from NZ_RAPS01000001.1 coordinate 1,420,984, forward strand.
CGCTGGAAGTACCACTGGCCGCGCTGGCGTTCGGTGGGGGCGGGCAGGGCGGCGATCCGGGCGATGCGCGGGTTGAGGTACTCGGTGACGCGCTTGATGGCGCCGCCCTTGCCGGCGGCGTCCCGGCCCTCGAAGACGATCACCAGCCGGATGCCTTCGCTGCGCACCCATTCCTGCATCTTGACCAGCTCGTACTGCAGGCGGAGCAGCTCCGTCTCGTAGATCCGCCTGGGCATCCGCTTGGCGCCGCGGTTCTTCTTGCCGTCCTTGGGTTCCGCCACTGTGTGTGCCCTCCGCTCACCGTGCCGCTGACGGGCTCTCAGGCTACGGTCCGTCAGGGATCGGCGCAGGTCGGGCCGCACCCGGGGGTGGTACCGGCAGCCCCCCGTGACCGCCGGTGCCCACCCCCGGGGTTGGCCGGACAACTGTGTTACACCCCCGGGTGCCGGGTCCAATGCATTGGTCCATAACCTTCAGGCATGGATGTGGACACCCGGATGCTCCGGTACCTGACGATGGTGTGCGAGGAGGGCCAGCTGACCGCCGCGGCGGCCCGGCTGGGCGTCAGCCAGCCCACGCTGACCAAGCAGGTCCGGGCGCTGGAGCGGGAGTTGGGGGTGGAGCTGTTCCGGCGCTCGAAGGCGGGGGTGTCGCCGACGGCGGCCGGGGCCGAGCTGGCGGGGCACGCGAAGCAGCTGCTGGCCGGCTGGGAGGAGGCGCTGCGGGCGACCCGGCGGGCGGCGGCGGAGGCCGGCGGGGAGCTGCGGGTGGGCTTCGAGGGGTCGACCATCAACCTGCTGGGCCGGGCCGTGGTGGAGGACTTCGCCCGCCGGATGCCGGGCTGGCGGGTGCAGATGCGGCAGAACAACTGGTTCGACGAGTCGCTCGGCCTGGCCTCCGGCCAGCTGGACCTGGCGCTGTGGCACGCCCCGGCCTGCGTCGCCGAGCGGTACGCGCACGTACTGCTGGGCACCGAGGAGCGCTGGGTGGTGCTGGCGGCCGACCACCGGCTGGCGGCCCGGGTCACGGTGCACGCGGACGACCTGTGGGACGAGCCCTTCGTGTCGATACCGGAGGAGGCCGGCCTGTGGCGGGACTACTGGCTGGGCGCGCCGGAGCGCGGGGGCCGGCCGGTCCGGATCGGGGCGGTGGCGCACAACGCGGACGAGTGGATGGCCGCGGTGGCGTGCGGGCAGGGCGTGGGATTCGCCCCGCAGTCGGCCGCCCGCTGGGCCGGCCGTCCGGACGTGCGGTGCCTGCCGGTGCGCGGGCTCAGCCCGAGCCTGGTGGGGCTGTTCCGGCTGCCGGGCCGAGCGCTGACACCGGCCATGGAGGCGTTCGCGGAGTCCTGCCGGCTGCACCTGGAGGTGCAGTTCCGGGCGGCCGGTGGCGGCCGGTCGCCCGCGGAGGGAACTGCCGGCGCTCAGACCTCGGCGAACGGCGCGGGGTAGCGGCACACACCGTGCGGGACGCCGTCCGCGCCCGGCAGCCGGAGCGCCTGGAAGTACGCCTCGGGCACGTCGAACGGTCCGCTGATGCGGAGCCCGGTGGCGGGGGCGAACCCGAACCGGCCGTAGTAGCCGGGGTCGCCGAGGACCACCACGACCCGCTCTCCGGCCTCGTCGGCGGCGGCCAGCGCCGCCTGCACCACCGCGGTGCCGACGCCCTTGCGCTGCCACTCGGGTGCGACGGCGACCGGAGCCAGCGCCAGGCCCTTGCCGTTGCCGATCTTCAGGCGGGTGAGCAGGGCGTGGCCGATGACCACCTCGCGCTCGTCCACCGCCACCAGCGAGAGTTCCGGCAGCCAGGCGGAGTCGCGGCGCAGCGCGTCCACCAGATCCGCCTCTTCGGGGCCTGGGAAGGCCGCCATGTGCACCCGCCTGGTCTCGGCGGCGTCGCTGGGGAGTTCGACTCTGGTTCGTACGGTCATCCTCGACCCTTCTTGCGCCTGCACCCCGTCGTGCAGCGATCCGGCCCCGGGCGGTGCGAGCCTACTCCTGGTGGGCGCGCACCGACCGGGGCCGGAACGAATCGTGATCTCTGTGATGCCCCGTCAGAATTCCGACGGCCGGACGGTCCGTCAGGCGGTGGGCTCCGCCTCGGCCTTGGCCGCCTCCTTGGCCTTCGGCTGGGCGTCCACACCGGCCTCCCGGCGCTGGGCCGGGGTGATGGTGGTGGGGGCGCCGGTCAGCGGGTCACCGCCGGTGGAGGTCTTCGGGAAGGCGATGACGTCCCGGATGGTGTCGTAGCCGCCCAGCAGGGTGACCACGCGGTCCAGGCCGAGCGCGATGCCGCCGTGCGGCGGCGGGCCGTAGTTGAAGGCGTCCAGCAGGAAGCCGAACTGGGAGGCCGCCTCCTCCTCGGACAGGCCGATCGCGTCGAACGCCCGCTTCTGCACCTCGCGCTGGTGGATACGGATCGAACCGCCGCCCAGCTCCGAGCCGTTCAGCACCAGGTCGTACGCGTTGGAGAGCGCGCTGCCCGGGTCGGTGTCGAAGGTCGCCAGCGACTCGGCGGTCGGCGCGGTGAACGGGTGGTGCACCGCGTGCCAGCCCTGGAACTCGCCCTTGTCGTCCTCGATCGGCTCGAACATCGGGAAGTCCACCACCCAGAGGAACGCCCACTGGGACTGGTCGATCAGGTCGCAGCGGCGGCCGATCTCCAGGCGGGCGGCGCCGAGCAGCTCCTGCGAGGGGGTCTTCTTGCCGGCCGCGAAGAACACCGCGTCGCCGGGCTTGGCGCCCGCCGCGGCGGCCAGGCCCGCCAGGTGCTCCTCGGACAGGTTCTTGGCGACCGGGCCGCGCAGCTCGCCGGTCTCCGCGTCGACCAGCACGTAGGCCAGGCCGCGGGCGCCGCGGGCCTTCGCCCAGTCCTGCCAGGCGTCCAGCTGCTTGCGGGGCTGCGAGGCGCCGCCGGGCATCACGACCGCGCCGACGTACGGGGCCTGGAAGACCCGGAACTCGGTGCCCTTGAAGTACTCGGTGAGGTCGGTGAGTTCCTGCCCGAAGCGGACGTCCGGCTTGTCGGAGCCGTAGCGGGACATCGCGTCGGCGTAGGACAGGCGGGGCAGCGGGTTGGGGATCTCGTAGCCGTGCACCTGCTTCCAGATCGCGGCGATGATCTTCTCGCCGAGCGCCAGGATGTCCTCCTGGTCGACGAAGGACGCCTCGATGTCGAGCTGGGTGAACTCCGGCTGCCGGTCGGCGCGGAAGTCCTCGTCGCGGAAGCAGCGGGCGATCTGGTAGTACCGCTCCATGCCGGCCACCATCAGCAGCTGCTTGAACAGCTGCGGGGACTGCGGCAGGGCGTACCAGTGGCCCGGCTGGAGGCGGACCGGGACCAGGAAGTCGCGGGCGCCCTCGGGGGTGGACCGGGTCAGGTACGGGGTCTCGATGTCGAGGTAGTCGTTCTCCTCCATCACCGTGCGGATGATGTGGTTGACCTTCGAGCGCAGCCGCAGCGCGCGGGCCGGGCCCTCGCGGCGCAGGTCGAGGTAGCGGTAGCGCAGCCGCACCTCCTCGTTGACCGAACCGGGCTCGTACTCGGCGACCTGGAACGGCAGCGGCGCGGCCTCGGACAGCACCTCGATGCTCTCCACGACGACCTCGACGGCGCCGGTCGGGATGTCCGGGTTCTCGTTGCCCGCCGGGCGGACCCGGACCTCGCCGACCACCTTCACGCAGTACTCGGAGCGCAGCCCGTGCACCGACTCCAGGTCGCGGACCACGACCTGCACGGTGCCGGAGGCGTCCCGCAGGTCGATGAAGGCCACGCCGCCGTGGTCACGGCGGCGGGCCACCCAGCCGGCCAGGGTGACGGTGGTGCCGGCGTGCTCCGCGCGGAGCGTGCCCGCGTCGTGCGTGCGGATCACAGCTGCTTCTCCTTCAGGGTGGTGACGAGCGCCTCAAGGGCGACGGGGGTCTGCTCGCCGGACTCCATGTCCTTGAGCTGGACCACGCCCTCGGCGAGGTCCCGGTCGCCGGCGATCACGGCGAATCGGGCGCCGGATCGGTCCGCCGACTTCATGGCGTTCTTGATGCCCTTGACGCCGAACGCCAGGTCGGTGGCCACACCGGCCCGGCGCAGCTCGACCGTGGTGGCGAACAGGACGGTCTTGGCCTCTTCGCTCAGCGCGACGGCGTACACCGCGGTGGCGGCGGGCAGTTCGAGGGTGACGCCTTCGGCCTCGAGCGCCAGGAACGTGCGGTCCACGCCGAGCGCCCAGCCGACCGAGGGCAGTGCCGGGCCGCCGATCATCTCGGACAGGCCGTCGTAACGGCCGCCGCCGCCGATGGCGGACTGCGCGCCGAGGCCGTTGTGCACGAACTCGAAGGTGGTGCGGGTGTAGTAGTCCAGCCCACGGACCAGCTTCGGGTCGTCGGTGAACGCGACCCCGGCGAGGGTCAGCAGTTCCCGGACCTTGTCGTCGTACGCCTTGCACTCCTCACAGAGGAAGTCGCGCAGCATCGGCGCACCGGTGAGCTGGGCCTGGACCGACTCGCGCTTGTCGTCCAGCACGCGCAGCGGGTTGATCTCGGCGCGGCGACGGGTGTCCTCGTCCAGGTCGAGGCCGGACAGGAACTCGATCAGCGCGGCGCGGTAGACCGGGCGGCACTGCCTGTCGCCGAGGCTGTTGAGCAGCAGCGAGTAGTTCGACAGTCCGAGCGAGCGGAACGCGTCGTCGGCCAGGATGATCAACTCGGCGTCCAGTGCCGGGTCCTCGGCGCCGATCGCTTCCGCGCCGACCTGCGAGAACTGCCGGTAGCGGCCCTTCTGCATCCGCTCGTAGCGGTAGTAGTTGCCGGAGTACCAGAGCTTGACCGGCAGGTTGCCCTGCTTGTGCAGGTTGGCCTGGAGCGCGGCGCGCAGGACCGAGGCGGTGCCCTCGGGGCGCAGTGCGAGCTCGTCGCCGCCGCGGGTGGTCAGGCTGTACATCTCCTTGGTGACGATGTCGGTGGACTCGCCGACACCGCGGGAGAAGAGCTTCACGTCCTCGAAGACCGGGGTCTCGACGTAGCCGTAGCCGGCCCGGCGCGCGGGAGCGGCGATCGCCTCGCGGACCGCCAGGAAGACCGCCGAACTGGGCGGCAGCAGGTCGTAGGTGCCCTTGGGGGCGGTGAAGGTGCTCAACTTCTCTTCCGTCACATTCCTCGTCGCGGGAAAGCCGGGGCGCCTGACGCCCCCGCTGCCTGCTGGAGGTAGGGGTTCGTGGCGCGCTCTCGGCCGATGGTGGTCTGGGAGCCGTGGCCGGAGAGCACCACGGTCGCGTCGTCGAGGGGCAGGCACACCCGGGCCAGCGAGCGCATGATCGCCGCGCTGTCTCCGCCCGGGAGGTCGGTACGCCCGATGGAGCCGGCGAAGAGCAGGTCACCCGAGAAGAACACCGGAGGGATGTCCTGCGAGGCGGGCGTCCTGAACGTCACCGACCCCTCGGTATGGCCGGGGGCGTGGTCGACGGTGAGCTGCAGGCCGGCCAGGTCGAGCACGCTGCCGTCGGTCAACTCGCGGACGTCGTCCGGCTCTCCGACGGTGATCGAACCCATCAGCTGCTGGCCGAGCGAGCGGCCGAGCGCCTTCTCGGGGTCGGCCATCATGTACCGGTCGGCGGGGTGGATCCAGGCCGGGACGCCCTGCGCGCCGCAGACCGGGACCACCGAGGCGACGTGGTCGATGTGCCCGTGGGTGAGCAGCACCGCCACCGGCTTCAGCCGGTGCTCGCGGATCAAGTCCTCGACGCCGCGCGCCGCTTCGTGACCCGGGTCGACGATCACGCACTCCTCACCGGCGGCGGGTGCGACCAGGTAGCAATTGGTGCCCCAGGCCCCGGCGGGGAATCCGGCGACGAACACGCGAGTCCTTCGTTTCATGCGGTGGCGGTCTGCTTTTCCCCCGCAGCCTACCGGCGGCACCGGGCCGCGGGCGAACCGGATTGCGGGAGCGTTCAGGCCTTTCTCATCCTGAGCTGATCCCGCACCTACGCGCGAGGTCCCTACACTTGGCCGCCGATGGGTGCGATGATCCGCACACGACAGTCACAAGTCCGACGTCACACAGCCCAGTAGGAGACACGGCCGGTGGTCAGCAGCGAACAGCGGCGGCGGCAGCTCGCCCGCGACAAGTACGAGCGCCAGGTGCAGGCGCGCGCCGAGGCGGCCAGCCAGCGCAAGAAGCGCAACGCGATCGTGGCCGCGGTGCTGGCCGTCGTGGTGGTGGCCGGTGTGACCACCGTCGCGACCGGCGTGTTCAGTTCCGACGACAAGAAGGACAAGGCGGCCGCCGCGGCGCCGTCCCCGTCGTCGAGCATCAAGCAGTGGGCCGCCGAGCCGGCCATGTCGATCGACACCAAGGGCACCTACACGGCGACCCTGGACACCTCGGCGGGCAAGGTCGGGTTCACCCTGGACGCGGCGAAGGCCCCGCACACCGTCAACTCCTTCGTGTTCCTTGCGGGTCAGCAGTTCTGGGACAACACCAAGTGCCACCGCCTCACCACCGAGGGCATCTACGTCCTGCAGTGCGGTGACCCGACGGGCACCGGATCGGGCAGCCCGGGCTACTCGTTCACCGACGAGAACCTGGAGGGCGCGACCTACCCGGCCGGCACCGTGGCGATGGCCAACTCGGGCGCGAACACCAACGGCAGCCAGTTCTTCCTGGTCTACAAGGACACCCAACTGCCGCCCAACTACACCCCGTTCGGCAAGATCACCAGCGGCCTGGACGTGCTGCAGAAGATCGCCGCCGCGGGCGTCCAGGGCGGTGGCGGCGACGGCCCGCCGGCCACCCCCGTCAACGTGAAGAGCATCACGACCACCAAGGGCTGACCCGCCGCGAAAATCGACCGGCGCCGGATGCGGACAGCACCGGCGCTGTTCGCCTATGTTGCTGTTGTATAGGGTGCCCAGACCGTCGGCCGTCACCCTCGGCTCAGCACAACGGCGGCTCGGGACGGCGGGCTTCATCGGTCCGCCGCACATCAACTGTGGACGACGCTCCCGCCCGTGGGCGTGGCGTCATGTGGAGGAGGCGCTGTGAGCAGCGACCCGTGGGGCCGTGTCGACGAGCAGGGGAACGTCTACGTGAGGACGGCCGACGGCGAACGCCAGGTCGGCTCCTGGCAGGCCGGCTCCCCCGAGGAGGCCCTCGCCTACTTCGAGCGCAAGTTCCAGGGCCTGGAGGCGGAGATCGCGCTCCTGGAGCACCGGGTGCGCAAGACCGACCTGGCGGCCAAGGAGGCGCAGACCGCGCTGGACCACCTGCGCGCGCAGGTCGTCGAGGCGCACGCGGTCGGCGACCTGGCGTCGCTGGCCGGCCGCCTGGACACCCTGGCCGGTGAGATCGAGAGCCGCCAGAGCGAGCGCAAGGCCGCCCGGGCGAAGGCCCAGGAGGAGACCCGCGCCGCGAAGGAGGCGCTGGTCGCCGAGGCCGAGCAGCTCGCCGAGTCCAACCAGTGGCGGGAGGCCGGCGACCGGCTGCGCGCCCTGGTCGACAGCTGGAAGGCGCTGCCGCGCCTGGACCGCAAGAGCGACGACGAGCTGTGGCACCGCTTCTCGCACGCCCGCTCGGTGTTCTCCAAGCACCGCAAGGCGCACTTCGCGGCGCTCGACTCGGAGCGCGAGTCGGCCCGCGCGGTCAAGGAGAAGCTGGTCGCCGAGGCCGAGGCGCTGTCCGACTCCACCGAGTGGGGCCCGACCGCCGCCGCCTACCGCGACCTGATGACGCAGTGGAAGGCCGCCGGCCGCGCCCAGCGGGACGCGGAGGAGGAGCTGTGGGCCCGCTTCCGCGGCGCCCAGGACGTCTTCTTCCAGGCCCGGTCCTCGGCGTTCTCGGAGCGCGACGCCGAGCAGGGCGAGAACCAGAAGGCCAAGGAGGCGCTGCTGGTCGAGGCCGAGGCGATCCTGCCGATCACCGACCTGAAGGCCGCCAAGGCCGCGCTGCGCGAGATCTCCGAGCGCTGGGAGGCGATCGGCCACGTCCCGCGCGACGCCCGTCCGAAGCTGGACGGCCGGCTGGCCACGGTGGAGCGCGCCGTCCGCGAGGCCGAGGAGGCCGAGTGGCAGCGCTCCAACCCGGAGGCCCGGGCCCGGGCCACCGGCATGACCGCGCTGCTGCAGGCCGCCGTCGACAAGCTGCAGGCCGACCTGGACAAGGCCCGCGCGGCCGGCAACGCGTCCAAGGCCGCCAAGCTGGAGTCGGAGCTCGCGGGCCGTCGGGCGCTGCTCGACCAGGCGCAGAAGTCGCTGCAGGAGTTCACCTCCTGAACCCCGTTCGGAACGACGTCGAAGGCCCCCACCGCGCGCGGTGGGGGCCTTCGACGTCGCCGGGTCAGACCACCGAGGAGGCGTCGGAGGGCAGCAGGTCGTTCAGGTCGACGCTCTGGTCCGGCCCGGGCGTCCCGGACGGCACGGGGGTGCCGAAGTCGCTGAAGTCGACGGCGCCGTTGTCCTTCTCCAGCCGCAGCGGCACCGGCGCGCCGGACGCGGCCACGTACAGGGTGCCGGTGCCGCTGCTGGAGCTGCCGGTCACGCTGACCGCGGCGCGGCCCTGCACGGTGCTCGGGTCGCCCTTGGCCAGGGTGCCCTTCGGGGCGCCGAGCTGGTCGGCGAGCGCGCCCAGGTCGCACAGGCCGCCCAGGTCGCCGAAGTCGGGGTCGTCGGCGGTGGTCTTCAGGTAGCGGTCGCCGACCAGGTCGGCGAGGCCGGAGCCGCCGTGGCTCTGCCAGAACGCCCGGTCGGGCTTCACCCACAGGTCGTGCCCGGCCTTCACCACCTCGAAGGAGCCGTCGCCGCCGAGGCCGAGGATGCCCCGGCAGTTGCCGGCGGTGTCCAGCCGCAGGTCCAGACTGATCCGCTGGCCCATCTCGGTGACCGTGCCGACCGCCCGCACCGACTTGGCGTCCTTGAGCGCCTGCACCGACTTCTGCACGATCTCGTCGGCGCCCAGGGCCGCCACCCCGTTGTCCCCGGCCCCGGCGGCCGCCGGGGAGGCGGTCACGGCGCCGGCGCGGGCGGTGGCGCTCCCCGCGGCGCTCGCACTGCCGCCCGCGGTGGCGCTGCCCGAGCCGCCCGGGCTGCCGCACCCAGCGGCCAGCACGGCGGCGGCGGCCGCGCCCGCCACCGCCGTCATCATCGGAACCCGTATGCCGCGCAAGGTGCCTCCCGGAAAGCCGACCGCCCCCACCCGGCCAGTGTCGGCGGGGCGGGGGCGGGCGGCGACCGGAGCCGCTACTTGGCGCGCGCCGAGGTGACCCGGTAGACGTCGTACACGCCCTCGACGCCGCGCACCGCCTTCAGCACGTGGCCGAGGTGCTTGGGGTCGCCCATCTCGAAGGTGAACCGGCTCATCGCCACCCGGTCGCGGGAGGTCTGCACGGCCGCCGAGAGGATGTTGACGTGCTGGTCGGAGAGCACCCGGGTGACGTCCGACAGCAGCCGGGAGCGGTCCAGCGCCTCCACCTGGATGGCGACCAGGAACACCGAGGACTGGGTGGCCGCCCACTCGACCTCGATCATCCGCTCGGGCTGCTGCTGCAGGGACTCCACGTTGACGCAGTCCGCCCGGTGCACCGAGACGCCGTTGCCGCGGGTGATGAACCCGACGATCGGGTCGCCCGGCACCGGCGTGCAGCAGCGCGCCAGCTTCACCCACACGTCGTCGACGCCCTTGACGATCACGCCGGGGTCGCCCTTGGCGCGCCGGCGCATCGCGCGCGGCTGGTGCGAGGGGGTGGCGGTCTCGGCGAGGTCCTCGACCGCGCCCTCCTCGCCGCCCATCGCCTGGACCAGCTTCTGGACGATCGCCTGGGCGGCGACGTGGCCCTCGCCGATCGCCGCGTACAGCGAGGAGATGTCGGGGTAGCGCATCTCGTGCGCCAGCGTGACCAGCGAGTCCCCGGTGAGGATCCGCTGGATCGGCAGGCCCTGCTTGCGCATGGCCCGCGCGATCGCCTCCTTGCCCTGCTCGATCGCCTCCTCGCGGCGCTCCTTGGAGAACCAGGCGCGGATCTTGTTCCGGGCGCGCGGCGACTTGACGAAGTTCAGCCAGTCCCGGGACGGGCCGGCGTTCTCCGCCTTGGAGGTGAACACCTCGACCGTGTCGCCGTTCTCCAGCGTCGACTCCAGCGGCACCAGCCGGCCGTTCACCCGGGCGCCGATGGTCCGGCAGCCGACCTCGGTGTGCACCGCGAACGCGAAGTCCACCGGGGTGGCCTGCGCGGGCAGCGCTATCACGTCGCCCTTCGGGGTGAAGACGAACACCTCGTTGCTGGACAGGTCGAAGCGCAGCGACTCGAGGAACTCGCTGGGGTCCTCGGTCTCCTTCTGCCAGTCCAGCAGCTGCCGCAGCCAGGCCATCTCGTTGACCGCGTCGGCCTTGTCGTGCTGCCGGCCGTGGGTGGGCGTGTCGGTGCGCACCTTGGACGCGCCCGCCACCGCCCGCTGCTTGTACTTCCAGTGCGCGGCGATGCCGTACTCGGCCCGCCGGTGCATGTCGAAGGTGCGGATCTGCAGCTCGACCGGCTTGCCGCCGGGACCGATCACCGTGGTGTGCAGCGACTGGTACATGTTGAACTTGGGCATCGCGATGTAGTCCTTGAACCGCCCCGGCACCGGGTTCCACCGCGCGTGGATGGTGCCCAGCGCCGCGTAGCAGTCGCGGACGGTGTCGACCAGGACCCGGATGCCCACCAGGTCGTAGATCTCGGCGAAGTCCCGGCCCCGGACGATCATCTTCTGGTAGACCGAGTAGTAGTGCTTCGGACGGCCCGTCACCTGCGCGGTGATCCGGGCCCCGCGCAGGTCGCCCTGCACCTGGTCGATCACCGTCGCCAGGTACTCGTCGCGCTTCGGGGCGCGCTCGGCCACCAGCCGGACGATCTCGTCGTACATCTTGGGGTAGAGGATGGCGAACGCCAGGTCCTCCAGCTCCCACTTGATGGTGTTCATGCCCAGCCGGTGCGCCAGCGGGGCGTAGATCTCCAGCGTCTCGCGGGCCTTCTTCTCCTGCTTCTCCCGCTTCAGGTAGCGCATCGTCCGCATGTTGTGCAGCCGGTCCGCCAGCTTGATCACCAGGACCCGCGGGTCCTTGGCCATCGCCACGACCATCTTGCGGACGGTCTCCGCCTGCGCGGCCTCGCCGAACTTCACCCGGTCCAGCTTGGTCACGCCGTCGACCAGCAGCGCCACCGAGTCGCCGAAGTCCTGCCGGAGCGTCTCCAGCCCGTAGTCGGTGTCCTCCACCGTGTCGTGCAGCAGCCCCGCCATCAGCGTCGGCGCGTCCATCCCCAGCTCCGCCAGGATGGTCGCCACCGCCAGCGGGTGCGTGATGTACGGGTCGCCGCTCTTGCGCTTCTGCCCGCGGTGCCACTTCTCCGCGACGGCGTACGCCCGCTCGATGTCCTTCAGCAGCCCCGGATCGGCCTTGGGGTCGTTGGCCCGGATCGTCCGGAACAACGGCTCCAGCACCGGGTTGACCATCGAACTGCGCTGACCGCCCAGCCGCGCAAGCCGAGCCCGCATCCCGCCCGGCGAGGGACGGGAACTGGCAGTCGCAGCCGTGGGCACAACCTCGTCGGGCAAGGACAGCTCCTGAGCGTGGAGGGATCAACCTTCATCGTACCGGTGGCGCGCGTCCCCCCGGTCGGTGCGCCCCGCGTATGCAGAAGCCGCCCGGGAACGGGATCTGTTCCCGGGCGGCTCCGACGGCACTGCGTCACACCGTGACGAGCGTCTCCAGCGGCGCCCCGTGCAGGTGCGAAGCCAACTTCTCACGCCCCGTCAGGAACCCGAGCTCCATCAGCACCACCACGCCGACCAGCTCCGCCCCGGCCTGCTGGACCAGGTCCAGCGACGCGGCGATCGTCCCGCCGGTGGCCAGCACGTCGTCCACCACCAGGACCTTCTCGCCCGGCGCGAACGCGTCGCACTGGACCTCCAGCGTCGCCGACCCGTACTCCAGGTCGTACGAGCGGGAGAAGACGTCGCCGGGCAGCTTGCCCTTCTTGCGGATCGGGACGAACCCGAGTCCGGCCGCGAACGCGGCCGGCGCGGCGAGGACGAACCCCCGCGCCTCCAGGCCGACCACCTTGGTGGCGCCGAGTTCCACCGCCCGCTCGGCCAGCGCCCGGGTCAGCGCGCCGAACGCCTCGGCGTCGGCGAGCAGGGGGGCGATGTCCTTGAACAGGACGCCCGGCTTGGGGTAGTCCTGCACGTCCCGGATCCGGCTGTTGAGCAGCTCGGACAGGGCGGGATCGGTGGTGGAGGTCACGGGGGTTCCTTAACGAGGGGTCAGCGCTTGCCGGACGGCCGTCCCTTGCCCCGGGAGCGGCTGGTCGGCTGGTTACGCTGTCCGACCATACCTGCCGGAACCTCGTCCTCCGGCACGTCCTCGCTGTCGAGGACCTCGCCACGGGCCTCCGCCTCGGCGGCGGCCTTGGCCTCGGCGGCGCGGCGCTGCGCGACCCGCTTGGCCAGCGCCTTCATGTCCGGGGTCTGCTCCTTGAGCTGCGCGAGCAGCGGGGTGGCGACGCAGATCGAGGAGTAGGCACCGGCGGCGAGGCCGATGAACAGCGCCAGCGAGATGTCGTTCAGGGTGCCGGCGCCGAGGATGCCGCCGCCGATGAACAGCAGGGCGGAGACCGGGAGCAGGGCGACGACCGTGGTGTTGATGGAACGCACCAGGGTCTGGTTGAGGCCGTGGTTGGCGGCCTCGCTGTAGGTGCGGCGGGACTGCTTGGTCAGGCCCCGGGTGTTCTCCTTCACGGTGTCGAAGACGACGACCGTGTCGTAGAGCGAGTAGCCGAGGATGGTCAGGAAGCCGATCACGGTGCCCGGGGTGACCTCGAAGCCGACCAGGGCGTAGACGCCGATGGTGATCAGGAGGTCGTGGATCAGGGCGACCAGGGCGGCCACCGCCATCCGCCACTCGAAGGCGATCGCCAGGTAGATGGTCACCAGGACCATGAAGACGATCAGGCCGGTCAGGGCCTTCTTGGAGATGTCGGAACCCCAGGAGGGGCCGATCACCTGGGCGTTGATGTCCTTCTCCTGGACACCGACGGCCGCGGAGAACTCCTTGGTGAAGGTGGTCGCGGAGACCGAGTTCTCGGCGCTGATCTGGACCCGGACGTCACCCTTGTCGGTGGTCTGCACCAGCGCGGTGTTGGAGTTGATGATCTTGTTGGCGGCGTCCTTGGCCTGGGACACCGTCAGTCCGGGCTTGTTCACGGTGTACACCGAGCCGCCCTTGAACTCGATGCCCAGGTGCAGGCCCATGGCCAGGCCGATCGCGGCCACCAGGACGATCACGCCGGAGATCGAGTACCAGATCTTCCGCTTGCCGACGAAGTCGAACGAGACCTCGCCCTGGTAGAGGCGGTGACCGATGTTGCGGAGCGACATGGGTCAGACCTCCTGGGTCCGGTTGGAGGTGGAGCGGCGGCGGGAGCCGCGGATCGGCGGACGGGCGCCGAGCCGCTTCGGGTCCAGGCCGGACCACGGGTGGCCGCTGGCGAAGAACTTGGTCCGCGCCAGCAGGGTGATCAGCGGCTTGGTGAACAGGAAGATCACCACGACGTCGAGCAGGGTGGTCAGGCCCAGGGTGAAGGCGAAGCCCTGCACCTTGCCGACCGAGACCAGGTACAGCACCGCGGCACACAGGAAGGACACGAAGTCCGAGACCAGGATGGTGCGGCGGGCGCGCGGCCAGGCGCGCTGCACGGCGGCCCGCAGCTGCGCGCCCTCGCGGACCTCGTCGCGGATGCGCTCGAAGTACACGATGAAGGAGTCGGCGGTGATGCCGATCGCGACGATCGCACCGCAGACCGCGGGCAGGTTCAGCGCGAAGCCGATGCCGGCGCCGAGCAGGCTCATGATCGAGTAGGTGAGGATCGCGGAGACCACCAGACCGGCGATCGAGACCAGGCCCAGACCGCGGTAGTAGACCAGCGAGTAGAGGACCACCAGCGCCATGCCGATCAGACCCGCGACCAGGCCGGCCTCCAGCTGCTCGGAGCCGAGCTGCGGGGAGACGGTGGTGACGTCGCTCTTCACGAAGTCCAGCGGGAGGGCGCCGTAGCTCAGCACGTTGGCCAGCGACTTGGCCTCCTCCTGGGAGAAGGTGCCGGAGATCACCGCGCTGCCGCCGGCGATCGCCTCCGAGACGTACGGGTGCGAGACGACCTGGCCGTCCAGCACGATCGCGAACTGGTTCGCCGGGGCGGCCTGGGTGGCGAGCTTGCCGGTGGTGTCGCGGAAGGCGTTGGAGCCGGTGTCGTTGAACGACAGGTCGACCATCCAGCCCTTGCCGCTCTGGGTGTCGTAGACGGCCTGCGCCTTGGAGACGTCCGAGCCGTTCACGGCCACGCCGCCGAGCGCGAACTTGTACCAGATGCTCTGCTCGGCGTCGTACGAGCAGGCCACCGCGTTCGCGGCCGGGTCGTTGGTCTTCTGGTAGTTGACCCGCTGCGACTCCACCGAGCAGTCCAGCGCGTCGAACTGCTGCTTCAGCTCGGCCGGGACGGTGCCCTGGGTCAGCGCGGCGCTCATGTCGGCGGCGCTCGGGGTGCCGGCGGCGGCGCTCGGCGAGGCGGCGGCGGAGCCGGACGCGGTGGCCGAGGCGCTCGCGGACGCCGAGGCGGACGCGCTCGGGTCGGCCTGCAGGGCGCCGGAGACGGCGCGGCCGGCCTTGCTGGCCGAGGCGCTCGGCGACGGGGAGCCGGTGGCGGCGGCCGAGGCGGCGGCGCTCGGCGAGGCCGAACCGGACGGCTCGGGGCTGGCCTGCGCGGTCACACCGGTCGGCGCGGAGGCCAGCACGGGGCGGAAGTAGAGCTTGGCGGTGTCGCCGACCTTGTCGATCGACTGCTGCGTGTTACCACCGTCGGGGATGTTGACGATGATGTTGCTGTTGCCCTGGGTCTGGACCTCCGCCTCGGAGACGCCCATGCCGTTGACACGCTTCTGGATGATGCCGACGGCGGTGTCCAGATTGGTCTTGTTGATCGCAGAAGGATCGTCCGACTTCGCGGTCAGCGTGACGCTGGTGCCGCCGGCGAGGTCGATACCGAGACGGGGCTTGGTGTAGCCCGTCCCGAACATGAGGGCCACAAGGCCGACGGTGACCACCAGGATGAGCGCCAGCGCCCGTCCCGGGTATCCGTCGCGCGACCGCGACTTGGGTGTTGCCACCTTGCTCGTTTCTCCCTGTCCATGCCGCCCGGCGGCCGGCCCCCGACCCCGCGCTGGGCGGGGACCGGGGGCGGCGGACGCACGGCGGCCCAAGAGGTCCTGATGGGCTTGCGGCGGGGTGCCGCTGGTCGAGGGTGCCCCGACCGTACTACTTGCTCTCGGGAGCCTCGGCGTCGGCCTTCGCCTCGTCCTTGGACAGGCTCAGCGGCTTCTCGTCGGCGTCCGCGTCCACCGCGGCGTCCTCGGCGGAGTCCTCGACGGCCTCGTCCTCGGCCGGGCGGCCGTTGATGATCGCGTCGTACTCCAGCGGCTCGAGGACGGCCGCGATCGCACCCTTGGTGTAGTGGGCCACCACGCCGGGGGCGACCTCCAGCTCGACCGTCTCGTCGTTGACCGCCTTCACCAGGGCGTACATGCCGCCGATGGTGCGCACACCCGCGCCCGGCTGCAGCGAGCTCTGGGTGTTCTGCATCTGCGCCTGCCGCTTCTTCTGCGAGCGGAAGAGCAGGAACATCATGAGCAGCGGGACGATGATGATGATCAGGTTCACGGCCAGGGTCCTTTGCGGCCGCTGCGAAGCGGCCAGTGCGTGTACGTCGGCCCGTCGGGTGAGAGGGGCGGTCCGGCGGAGTCTAGGCGACCCGCACTCAGCGGACAACGCCAAGCATGCCAGTGTGCGGCCGAAAGTGGCGAGCCTTGGCATGCACATAAACCCCCGATAAGGCAGGCAGGTTACGGCCGCCCTAGGCCTTTCCGTCCGCCCACAGCTCGCCCTGCGCCCCGCGCGGCGCCCCGGCCGCCTGCGGCGGGGTCAGCCCGAGGTGCTGCCAGGCCGCCGCGGTGGCGATCCGCCCGCGCGGGGTGCGCGCCAGCAGGCCCTCCCGGACCAGGAAAGGTTCAGCGACCTCCTCGACCGTCTCCGCCTCCTCGCCGACCGCCACCGCCAGGGTCGAGAGGCCCACCGGGCCGCCGCCGAACAGCTTCAGCAGCGCCCCGAGCACCGCCCGGTCCAGCCGGTCCAGGCCGCGCGCGTCGACCTCGTAGACCTGCAGCGCCTGCGCGGCGATCTCCCGGGTGACCAGCCCGTCGTGGCGGACCTGCGCGAAGTCCCGCACCCGGCGCAGCAGCCGGTTGGCGATCCGCGGCGTGCCCCGGGAGCGGCCGGCGATCTCCGCCGCGCCCGCCGGGTCGATCTCCACGTCCAGCAGGCCCGCCGAGCGGTGCACCACCCGTTCCAGCTCCGCCGGGGCGTAGAACTCCATGTGCCCGGTGAACCCGAACCGGTCGCGCAGCGGCGGCGGCAGCAGGCCGGCCCTGGTGGTCGCCCCGACCAGGGTGAACGGCGGCAGCTCCAGCGGGATCGCGGTCGCGCCCGGGC
Organism: Streptomyces sp. TLI_171; assembly: GCF_003610255.1. Classification (GTDB taxonomy): domain Bacteria; phylum Actinomycetota; class Actinomycetes; order Streptomycetales; family Streptomycetaceae; genus Kitasatospora. Next base: position 1,437,544 of record NZ_RAPS01000001.1, read on the forward strand.
CCTTGCCGACGATCACGTCGACCCGGAAGTCCTCCATCGCCATGTAGAGCATCTCCTCGGCGGGCCGGGACATCCGGTGGATCTCGTCGAGGAACAGCACCTCGCCCTCGGTCAGCGAGGAGAGGATCGCCGCCAGGTCGCCGGCGTGCTGGATCGCGGGGCCCGAGGTGATCCGGATCGGGGCGTTCAGCTCCGCCGCGATGATCATCGACAGGGTGGTCTTGCCCAGCCCGGGCGGGCCGCTCAGCAGCACGTGGTCCGGCGCCGCCCCGCGCTTGCGGGCCGCCTGCAGTACCAGCGACAGCTGCTCGCGCACCCGCTCCTGACCGATGAACTCGTCCAGCAGCCGCGGCCGGAGCGCCGCCTCCACCGCCTGGTCCTCGCCGTCGGCGGACGCCGTCACCAGGCGGTCAACGGGCTCGGACTCGTACGGGCTCATCGGAAAACGGCTCCCATGTCGACATGGTGACGGATCGTCACATTGCTCAGTTGATTCAGCGTGCGCGGTTCAGGCCCCGCAGTGCCAGCCGCAGCAGCGCGCCGACGTCCGGCACGGGCTGCGCCTCGGCGTCCGGCGTCACCCGCGACACCGCCTCGTCCGCCTCCCGCGGAGCGTAGCCCAGGCCCACCAGCGCCGAATGCAGTTGCTCGTGCCACGGCGCCGGACCGCTCGCCACCGGCTTCTGCGCCGGCACCGACCCGTGCGGGGCGCCCAGTTTGTCCTTGTACTCCAGCAGCAGCTTCGCCGCCTTCGCCTTGCCGATCCCGGGCACCGCGATCAGCGCCTTCTCGTCGCCGCCCGCGATCGCGACCCGCAGCGCCTCCGGCGAGTGCACCCCCAGGATCGCCTGCGCCAGCTTCGGCCCCACGCCCGGCGCCGCCTGCAGCACCTCGAACGTCGCCCGCTCGTCGTCGTCCACGAACCCGAACAGCGTCAGCGAGTCCTCCCGCACCACCAGCGAGGTCGCCAACCGCGCGACCTCCCCCACCCGCAGCGAGGCCAGGGTGTTCGGCGTGCACTGCACCGCCATCCCCACGCCCCCCACCTCCACCACGGCCACCCCGGCCCCCACCACCGCAACCGGCCCCTGCACGAAGGCGATCATCGCGAGTCGCGCTCCTTTCTCATGAACGTACGGCCCCGTCCGGGGGCGAGGCCCGCCCGGTCGGGGCGGCGATCTCTGCTCGGCCTCCGCGCCCGCCGGGACGCGGCTCCCACTCAACTCCCGCGCCCCGTCAGGGGCGCTGCGGGTCCCCCCGGCGAAGGGAGGCGGCGGAACTGCGCGGCCGGCCGGACGCCGCCCGGGGCGCGTCGGACGGATCCGCCGGTCGCGCACCGTGCCACGTCCCGCCGCCCGTGTGCGCCTTGATCGCCGCCGTCAGCCGGTTGGTCGTTCCACCGCGCCAGATGTGACAGATCGCCAGCGCCAGCGCGTCCGCCGCGTCGGCGGGCTTGGGCGGGGCGTCGAGCCGGAGCAGCCGGGTGACCATCGCCGTGACCTGGGCCTTGTCCGCGCGCCCCGAGCCGGTGACGGCCGCCTTGACCTCGCTCGGGGTGTGCAGCGTGACCGGGATCCCGCGCCGGGTCGCGCACAGCACGGCGACCGCCGAGGCCTGCGCGGTGCCCATCACGGTGCGGACGTTGTGCTGCGCGAACACCCGCTCCACGGCGACGAGTTCGGGCGAGTAGCGGTCGAGCCACTGCTCCAGCCCCTGCTCGATGGCGAGCAGTCGCGGGCCGATCTCGTCCTCCGCGGGCGTCCGGACCACGCCGACGCCGAGCATGGTCAACTGCCGCCCGGGCAGCCCCTCGACGACCCCGACGCCGCACCTGGTCAGCCCAGGGTCCACACCCAGCACTCGCAAGGCCCCACCTCTCTCCGACCTGCGCAGGTTACCGCCACCCACCGACAGCGGGACCCGGACACGCCTCCGCCCGGCGGCCGCGAGCAGCCACCGGGCGGAGGTTCCGAGCAGGACTCAGGCGTCGAGTTCGGCCATGATCTCGTCGGAGACGTCGAAGTTGGCGAAGACGTTCTGCACGTCGTCGCTGTCCTCGAGGGCGTCGATCAGCTTGAAGATCTTGCGGGCGCCGTCGGCGTCCAGCTCGACCTGCATGCTGGGCACGAAGTTGGCGTCGGCGGAGTCGTAGTCGATGCCCGCGTCGACCAGCGCGGTGCGCACGGCGACCATGTCGGTGGCCTCGGACATCACCTCGAACGCCTCGCCGAGGTCGTTGACCTCTTCGGCGCCGGCGTCCAGGACGACGTCCAGGATCTTGTCCTCGTCCACCCCGTCGGCCTTGGGGACGATCACCACGCCCTTGCGGTTGAACAGGTAGGAGACCGAGCCCGGGTCGGCCATGTTGCCGCCGTTGCGGGTCATCGCGACGCGCACGTCGGAGGCCGCGCGGTTGCGGTTGTCGGTGAGGCACTCGATCAGGACGGCCACGCCGTTGGGGCCGTAGCCCTCGTACATGATCGTCGAGTAGTCGGCGCCGCCGGCCTCCGCGCCGGAGCCGCGCTTGACGGCGCGGTTGATGTTGTCGATCGGGACGGAGCTCTTCTTCGCCTTCTGGATGGCGTCGTAGAGCGTCGGGTTGCCCGCGGGGTCGCCGCCGCCGGTGCGCGCCGCCACCTCGATGTTCTTGATCATCTTGGCGAAGAGCTTGCCGCGCTTGGCGTCGATCGCGGCCTTCTTGTGCTTGGTGGTAGCCCACTTAGAGTGGCCGGACATCGCCAGCTCCTTTTCGTCGCCAATGGGAAATGAACAGGGGAGATCTTACCGGTGCCGCATCGGGAGGTGGCACACGGTCACCGCGCGCCCCTGGGCGTCAGCGACCGGCCGCCTCGACCATCCGCACGAAGTACTCGTGGACGCGGTGGTCGCCGGTCAGCTCCGGGTGGAAGGAGGTGGCGAGCAGGTTGCCCTGCCGCACGGCGACGATCCGGGCGTCCGGGCCGTCGGCGGCCGGGACCTCGGCCAGCACCTCGACGCCCGCGCCGACCGCCTCCACCCAGGGGGCCCGGATGAAGACGCCGGTGACCGGGTCGCCGGGCAGGCCGGCGAACGGGATGGCGGTCTCGAAGGACTCGTTCTGCCGGCCGAAGGCGTTCCGCCGGACCGTCATGTCGATCCCGCCGACGGTCTCCTGGTCGTCCCGCCCGTCCAGGATCTTGTCGGCCAGCATGATCATGCCCGCGCAGGTGCCGTAGACCGGCAGGCCGGCCCGGACCCGCTCGCGCAGCGGCTCCATCAGGCCGAACAGCACGGCGAGCTTGGAGATGGTGGTGGACTCGCCGCCCGGCATCACCAGGGCGTCGACCTCGGCCAGCTCCTCGGGGCGGCGGACCGGTCGGGCCACCGCGTCGGCGGCGGCGAGCGCGACCAGGTGCTCGCGGACATCGCCCTGCAGGGCCAGGACGCCGATGGTGGGGGTGCTCACGGTCTCACTACCTCTTCGATCGAACTGTGGTGTCTCGGGCGGGCGCCGGCCTCGGCGGAACGCCAGGGAACGGCCCGCCGCACCAGGAGCTCGCGCGGCGGGCCGGGACGCGGACGGTGCTTACCAGCCGCGGTTGGCGTAGCGCTCGGTCTCCGGCAGGGTGTCGCAGTTGATGCCGACCATGGCCTCGCCCAGGTTGCGGGAGGCGTCCGCGATGATCTTCGGGTCGTCGTAGAAGGTGGTGGCCTTCACGATGGCGGCGGCGCGCTTCGCCGGGTCGCCCGACTTGAAGATGCCGGAGCCGACGAACACGCCCTCGGCGCCGAGCTGGCGCATCAGCGCGGCGTCGGCCGGGGTGGCCACGCCACCGGCGGAGAACAGCACCACCGGGAGCTTGCCCAGCTCGGCGACCTCGCGGACCAGCTCGTACGGGGCGCGCAGCTCCTTGGCGGCGGCGTACAGCTCGTTGTTGTCGAAGCCGCGCAGCTTGGCGATCTCGTTCTTGATCTGGCGCAGGTGGCGGACGGCCTCGACCACGTTGCCGGTGCCGGCCTCGCCCTTGGAGCGGATCATGGCCGCACCCTCGGCGATCCGGCGCAGCGCCTCACCGAGGTTGGTGGCGCCGCAGACGAAGGGGGTGGTGAACGCCCACTTGTCGGAGTGGTTGACCTCGTCGGCCGGGGTCAGCACCTCGGACTCGTCGATGTAGTCGACGCCGAGCGACTGCAGGACCTGGGCCTCGACGAAGTGGCCGATGCGGGACTTGGCCATCACCGGGATGGAGACCGCGGCGATGATCTCCTCGATCATGTTCGGGTCGGACATCCGGGCCACGCCGCCGTCCTTGCGGATGTCGGCGGGGACGCGCTCCAGCGCCATGACGGCGACCGCACCGGCGTCCTCGGCGATCTTCGCCTGCTCGGCGTTGACCACGTCCATGATCACACCGCCCTTGAGCTGCTCGGCCATGCCGCGCTTGACCCGGGCGGTGCCGATCTGCGGCTGGTCTGCGGAAGTGGGGGTGCTGGACACGTAAGACCTCACTTGGAGATGAACCGGTGCTATCGGTCTATCGTAGGCCCGGTGACCCGGCGACCCATACGCCACATGGGACAGGGCCGCCCCCGGCATACGACAAACAGGCCAGGCAACCGGCCGGGGCAGGAAACAGCGTTCAGCCTACGCGGGTGCGCCCTCGGGCGTGAGCGCCGCCGGGGGCTCGTCGTCCATCTCGAAGGCCATCGGGAAGGGCGCGCGCCCCGCAAGCCGGAAGTACCGCACCAGCCGGTGCTCGCGCACCGCCCGGGCCGCCCGCACCGCGTCGTTGTGGAAGCGCCGCGCCATCGGCACCCGGCGCACCGCCTCCACCAGGTCCCGCACCGCGTCCTCGCCGCCGGGCGCCGCGCGCAGCGCCGCCACCTGCTCCGGCTCGTCCAGCACCGCCCGCAGCGCCAGGCTCAGCTCGCTCTCGGCGACCTCGCGCTGCTCGGCCTCGGCCTGCCGGGCGGCGTGCGCGGCCTCCAGCAGCAGGATCGAGGCGGCCGGGTCGAGCAGCGAGGAGGTGGCCAGCTCCACCGCCACCGAGGCGCGGCGCAGCAGCTGGGCGTCCAGCGAGGCCCGGGCGGCGTCGATCCGGGCGTGCAGCCGGTCGAGCCTGCCCGCCGTCCAGCTCAGGTACACGGCGAACAGCACGACGGCCGCGAGGGCCCAGATCCAGGTAGTCACGGGGCGTTACGGTACCGGCTCAGCCGCCGAGGGTCGCCGAGCGGTAGGCGGCGCTGTCGAGTTCGCCGACCGCGACGGTGGCCTGCACCGGCCCCACGACGGTGCCCAGGTACTCCGGCAGCGCGGCCAGCACCGCCTCGCTCAGCGCGGCCTTGGCCTCCGCCGTGCGCCCGGGGAAGATCGCGAACTCGATCGCGACCAGCGCGAAGGTCTCCGCGTCCGCGCCGACCACCGCCTCCTCGGTGCGCCGGAACCGGGTCTTGCACGCGGTCGGCCTGGCGTCCAGCAGCTTCACCGCCAGCCGGTTCAGCGCCAGCCCGAACCCGCGCCGGTCGAAGGAGTCGGCGAGCCGGTCGGTGTAGTCGACGGTGATCAGCGGCATGGGGTTACCTCTCGGAGCAGGGGTTCAGCGGCCCAGTCGGGTGCGCCAGCCGGACGGTTCGGCCTCGGCCACCGGCGGACGCCCGTCGGTCACCGTCTCGTACACCGACAGCACCTCGGCGCCGACGGTCTCCCAGTCGAAGCGCCGCACGTGCCGGGACGCGGCCTCGCGCAGCGACAGCAGCCGCTCGGGGCTGCCGAGCAGCTTCACCGCGGCGGCGGCCAGCGCGTCGGCGTCCTCGACCGGGAACAGCTCGCCGGCCGCGCCGCCGTCCAGCACCTGGCGGAACGCGTCCAGGTCGCTGGCCAGCACCGGGGCGCCGGCCGACATCGCCTCGACCAGGATGATGCCGAAGGACTCGCCGCCGGTGTTCGGGGCCACGTACAGGTCGACGCTGCGCAGCAGCCTGGCCTTGTCGCGGTCGGAGACCATGCCGAGGAACTCGACCTGGGCACGGACCTCGGCGGACAGGCCCTCGACGGCCTCCTCCTCGTCGCCCTTGCCGGCCACCAGCAGCCGCACGCCCGGGCGTTCGGCGAGGATCCGGGGCAGCGCGGCGAGCAGCGTCGGCAGGCCCTTGCGGGGCTCGTTGATCCGGCCGATGAAGCCGATGGTTCCCGGGCCGCCGCCGGCCGCGTCGCCCTGCCAGCGCGGGTCGGGCTCGGCGTCGGCGAAGAACCGCACGTCGACCCCGTTCGGGATGACCACCGCGTCGCCGCCCAGGTGCTCGACCAGGGTGCGGCGGGCGTACTCGGACACCGCGATCCGGCCCGACATCTTCTCCAGGCCGGGCTGCAGGATCGGCGAGGCCGCGATCATCGCCCGCGAGCGCGGGTTGGAGGTGTGGAACGTCCCGACCATCGGCCCGGACGCCGCCCACGCGGCCAGCATCGACAGCGACGGCGAGTTCGGCTCGTGCACGTGCAGCACGTCGAACCGGCCCTCGCGCAGCCAGCGCCGCACCCGCGCCGCCGACAGGATCCCGAAGCTGAGCCGCGCCACCGAGCCGTTGTACGGCACCGCGACGGCCCGCCCCGCGGACACCACGTACGGCGGCAGCGCGTCCTCGTCCTCGGCCGGGGCCAGCACCGACACCTGGTGGCCCAGCCGGATCAGGTGCTCGGCCAGGTCCCGGATGTGGAACTGCACCCCGCCTGGCACGTCCCAGTCGTACGGGCAGACCACGCCGATCCTCATGACGCCGCCCGACGGGGCGTCAGGTCGGCCAGCCACAGCTTCTGCAGCATGTGCCAGTCCACCGCGTGCTCGCGGATCGCCTCCGCCCACACGTCCGCCATGGCCTGGGTCATCGCCGCGGCCTGCTCCTGCCGCGGGCCCTCGCCGGCCGGCTTCACCTCGGGGTGCACCTCGGCGCGCAGCATCGAGCCGTCGTACCAGAGCGACACCGGGAACAGCGCCGCCCCGGTGCGCTGGGCGAGCGCCGCCGGGCCGGCCGGCATCCGGGTCGGCTCGCCGAAGAAGTCCACCTGGATGCCCGCCTCGGACAGGTCCCGGTCACCGACCAGGCACACCAGCTTGCCCTCGCGCAGCCGCCGGGCCAGCGTCCCGACCACCGAGATGTCGGAACCGGTCAGCGCCAGCACCTCCATCCCGAGGCTCTCCCGGTACGCCACGAACCGGTCGAACAGCGACTCCGGCTTCAACCGCTCGGCGACCGTGGTGAACGGGAAGCCGCCCGCGGACGCGATCCATGCGCCCGCCAGGTCCCAGTTCGCCATGTGCGGCAGCGCCAGGACCGCGCCGCGGCCGGACGCCATCGCCTCGTTCAGCTCCTCGATGTTCTTGACCGTTATGGCCGCGGCGATCCGGTCCCGACTCCAGGTCGGCAGCCGGAACGACTCCATCCAGTACCGCATGTAGGACCGCATCCCGGCCCGGGACAGCTCCCGCAGCCGGCCGGCGTCCGCGTCCGGGTGGACCCGCGACAGGTTGGCCTCCAGCTGCCGCACCCCCTTGCCCTGCCGCCGCCACGCCACCTCGGCGATGGCGTTGAACAGGCCGCGGGCGACCGGCTCCGGCAGGTGCTTCAGCCCCGCCCAACCGGCCGCGTAGGCGGCGTCGACCAACCGTTCCTTCACTTGACCCCCTCGGCGGCGGCCGCCGCTTCCAGCTCCGCCGACTCCCGACGCACCGTCAGCATCCGCTGCGCCACCGTCACCAGGCTGCCCGCCGCGACCGCCCACAGGGCGACCGGCAGCAGCCACTCCACGTACGGCACCCCGAACGTGTGCAGGCCCGTGACCCCGGCCGCGACCAGGCTGATCACCAGCCGCTCGGCCCGCTCCACCAGCCCCGACACGTTCACCGGGAAGCCCAGCGCCTCGCCGCGCGCCTTGGTGTACGACACCACCTGGCCGCTGGCCAGGCAGAAGATCGACACCGCGCACAGGATGTCGTTGTTCCCGCTCCCGGCGTACCACATCGCCAGACCGCCGAAGATCGCCGCGTCGGCGACCCGGTCCAGCGTCGAGTCCAGGAACGCGCCCCACTTGCTGGAGCGGCCGGCCTGCCGGGCCATGTTGCCGTCGACCAGGTCGGAGAAGATGAACAGGGTGATGGTGATCGTGCCCCAGAAGAACTCCCCGCGCGGGAAGAACACCAGGGCGCCGGCCACCGAACCGGCCGTACCGATCAGCGTGACCGCGTCCGGACTGACGCCCCACCGCAGCAGCAGCGCCGCGAAGGGGGTGAGGACACGTGTGAAGAAGGCACGCGCGTACTTGTTGAGCATGGCCTTCCGGTCCGCTCCGCTCCTCGGATTGGCGCCCGCGGGCCTACTGTCCGCCGGGCGGCCGCGCGGATGGCCCCGCCCGGCTGGACAATGGTATCCACGCTGATCGAGCGGCAGGAGGCCAGCCATGCCGGACCGGACAGCCCACACCCCCGCGCCGCCCGCGGACCGACCCGACCGGCTCCGCAACGTCGCCCTGGTCGGGGCCGGCGGAGCCGGGAAGACCACCCTCGCCGAAGCACTCGCCGTCACCGCCGGCGCCCTGACCAGGGCCGGAACCGTCCCCGAGGGCACCACCGCCGCGGACTGGGAGGACATCGAGCACCAGCAGCAGCGCTCCGTGCAGCTCGCGCTGCTGCCCCTCGCCTGGCGCGATCTCAAGATCAACCTGCTGGACGCCCCCGGCTACGCCGACTTCGCCGGCGAGCTCCAGGCCGCGCTGCGCGCCGCCGAGGCCGCCCTGGTCGTGCACTCCGCCACCGACGAGACCGTCCCCCGGCCGGTCCTCGCGCTCTGGCAGCAGTGCGAGGCCGCCCGGCTGCCGCGCGCGATCGTGCTCACCCACCTGAACACCGCCCGGATCCGGCTCGACGACGTGCTGCGGATGCTCCAGGACACCCTCGGCACCCCCGACACCGTCCGCCTGCTGCACCACCCCGACCTGCGCGACGGCCACCTGCACGGCAGCACCGACCTGCTCACCGGCCGCCGCCACGGCGACCCCCGGCCCGCCGAGCTGGGCGCCGAACGCGCCGCCCTGGTCGAGGCCCTGGCCGGCGAGGACGACACCCTGATGGCCCGCTACCTGGACGGCGAGGACCTCGACACCACCGCCCTCACCGCCGGGCTGCGCCGCGAACTCCTGGCCGGCACGCTGCACCCCGTGCTCGCCACCGCGCCCGACGGCACCGGCTGCGACGCCCTGCTCGACCTGCTCGCCGACGCCTTCCCCTCCCCCGCCGACCGCACCGACGGGCTGCCCGCCGCCGACCCGGACGCCCCGCTCGCCGCCCAGGTCGTGCAGACCGGCGAGGACCCCTACCTGGGCCGGCTCAGCCTGCTGAAGGTCTTCGCCGGAACCTTGCGCCCCGACACCACCGCCCACCTGCCCGGCGGCCCCGAGGAGCGCATCACCGCCCTCAACAGCCCGTTCGGCCACCAGCTCCGGCCCGTCCCGCAGGCCGTGGCGGGCGACCTGGCCACCGTCGCCAAACTCGCCGCCGCCCGCACCGGCGACACCCTCGGCGCCGACGACACCGTGCTCCCGCCCTGGCCGCTGCCCGAGGCGCTGCTGCCCACCGCCGTCCGCGCGCACTCCAAGGCCGACGACGACAAGCTCTCCCAGGCCCTCGCCCGGCTCGCCGCCCAGGACCCGGCCCTGCGCGTCGAACAGAACCCCGACACCCACCAACTGGTGCTCTGGTGCACCGGCGAGGCCCACTTGGCGGTCACCCTGGACCGGCTCACCGACCGGCACGGCGTCCACGTCGACACCGTCCCGTACGAGGTGGCGCTGCGCGAGACCTTCGCCGCCCCCGCCAGCGGCCACGGCCGGCACGTCAAGCAGTCCGGCGGACACGGCCAGTACGCGATCTGCGACCTCACGGTGGAACCCCTGCCCGGCGGCGGCTTCGAGTTCGTCGACCACGTGGTCGGCGGCGCCGTCCCGCGCCACTTCGTCCCCTCCGTCGAGAAGGGCGTCCGCACCCAACTCGCCCAGGGCCTGCACGGCCACCCGATGACCGACGTCCGGGTCACCCTCACCGACGGCAAGGCGCACTCGGTCGACTCCTCCGACGCCGCCTTCCAGACCGCCGCCGCCCTCGCCCTCAAGGAGGCCGCCGACCACAGCGCCGTCAAGGTGCTCGAACCCGTCGACGAGGTGCGGGTGCTGCTGCCCGACGAGTACCAGGGCGCCGTGCTCACCGACCTGTCCGCCCGGCGCGGGCACGTGCTCGGCACCGAGATCGGCGGACCGGGACTCAGCCTGGTCCGCGCCGAGGTCCCCGAGCTCGAACTCACCCGCTACCCGCTCGACCTGCGCTCCCTGTCGCACGGAACCGGCCAGTTCACCCGCAGCTACCTGCGGCACGCCCCGATGCCCGCGCACCTGGCGACGCAGCACACCACCGCCTGACGGCCCGTCAGGACCGGCGCGGCAGCGCGCACGCCGGGGTGCCGCCCGGCATCCGGTCCCGGTTCTTCGCCACCCAGCGGTACACCGCGTCCGCGACCGGCCGCACCGGCGCCAGCGCCAGGAAGCCGCCGGCCCACGCCCACAGCCCGCCCGAACGCATCAGCAGCCGCGCCACCGCCTGCGAACCGCCGTACACCTTGCGGTCGGGCGTGACCCACAGCACCTCGCGGCAGGCCCGCTCCGCCGTCACCTCGCCGCCGGTGAACTCCTCCAGCGCCGCCAGGTCCGCGAACTGCCAGGCCACCGCCTCCCACCCGGCCGAGGACAGACTCTGCCTCGGATAGCGCTCCGCCCACCGCACACAGCTGGAGCAGAACGCGCAGTCCCCGTCGAAAACCAGCACCGGCCCCGGTGCGAACGCACTCGTCATGCCGCGATCCTCCCGCTCCCGCGCGCCGCCCCGCAAACCAGGGTGCGTCGAAGCCCCCGCCACGGGGCAACATCCACCGGAAAGGCCCCGCACGGCCGAGATGTGACCCAGGATCAGCTGATGATCCGCACGCCCCGGCCGCCGCGCGGTAACCTGCCGCAGACAATCAGGGGAGGAGGAGCTGCTCAGGTGACTCAGCTCGACATGACGCCGGGCGCGCAGGTGCCACGGACCGACATCGGCCATCAGACCGCGGTCACCCAGGCGTTCTCCTCCGCCGCGTACCGCACCGGCGAGTACACCGAACTCGGGGCGCTCGACGGGATCACGGTCAAGAAGGGCAAGTTCGCCCTGTTCCGGCCCAGCGCCGGCGAGGCCTTCGGCCGCGCCATGATCGACCGCACCCTCGGCGCCGGCCGCAAGCCCCTGGTCCCCTCGCACGGCGTCGACGTCCGGATGGTCGTCGAGCACTGCCTGGCCGCGCAGGACCTCCGCGAGGCCCGCGACCGCCGGCTCTCCGGCATCAGCGTGCTCTGCGGGCTCCTCTTCCTGCCCGGCACCCTGGTCTGGCTGGCCGCCTACCAGGCCCGCGCCTGGCTCGGCACGAAGAAGTCCGCCGCCCGGGACGGCTTCGTCGGCACCCTCGCCCTGCTGCTCGCCGTCGGCCTGGCCCTGCTGCTGCTGATCCGGCCCCCGGTCGGCGGCCTGCTCGGCCTGTATTGCCGGATCGTCATGCTCGGCCCCGTGCTCGGCTGGTACCTCGCCAAGCGCACCGTCACCGCCAGCGTGATGCAGCAGCGCGCCCGCTGGGGCGACCTGGTCGGCGGCAGCCCGGTCGCCGCGGTCGTCCCGAAGGCCGTCCCCAAGGACCACCTCGACAAGAAGGCCAACCTGCTCAAGGCCTCGCTCGACCGGCTCACCACCGAGCAGACCACCAACATCCAGCACTACGCCGGCCCCAAGGGCATCCTCGGCATCGGCACCCGCTGGGCCGAGTGGTCGCTCCGCGAGGACCTCCGCCCCGCCGAGGGCCACCCCGACTTCCGCACCTTCCACGTCTGGGACATCGCCCGCCGGATCACCGACCGCCTCGGCGCCCTGTCCGGCAGCGAGGTGCCGAACGGCGGCCTGCCCAAGCCGCTGATCACCCAGTGGGTGGTGCTCGCCATCGGCGAGGGCGCCGACGAGATCGAACGCCCCACCGGCGCCGACATGGACGGCGACCGGATGCGCGACTTCGCCGTCCAGGAGCTGGCCAGCAAGCAGAGCGTCGGCACCGGCACCCGGCACCGCACCGCCGTCCAGTTCGTGCTGCACAACGGCCAGTTGGTCACCACCATGGTGATCGACATCATGGTCCTCTCGCACAGCCTGCAGGTCCACGTCACCGCGCACGCGCTCGGCCCGGTCAACGGCTACTTCACCGGCAAGCCCAAGGTGCCCGAGAAGGACATCGCCAAGACCGTCCGGTTCTGGGAGACCCGCACCGTCCAGCTCCCGATCGTCACCGACGACGAGGTGGTCCGGCAGGCCGTCCGCGCCCCCTTCCACAAGATCCCCACCCTGCTGAAGTGGCTCGGCGGCTCGGTCGCCTTCCCCGAGCCCTTCTGCCTCCGGCAGGCCTGGGCCTCCCCGGTGTGGGCCGACCGCTTCAAGACGGACGACGCGATCTACGTCCCCACCCCCGTGGTCGGCATCATCCACGCCGCCGTCGTCGAGTTCCTCGACGAGCACGACGTCGCCACCGACCGCATCACCAACCGCTCCAACATCCTCCGCTCCGAGATGCAGGGCTCCCGCCCGTACCGCGCCGACAGGTACGACGCCTGAGCCCGCCCCCGGCAACGACGACAGGGCCGTACGGAGATCCCCTCCGTACGGCCCTGTCGCACCGTCAGCTCAGGCCGGCCACACCTCGGCCAGCACCTTGCGGGTGTCCGCCAGCAGCTGCGGCAGCACCTTGGTGTGCCCCACCACCGGCATGAAGTTGGTGTCCCCGCCCCAGCGCGGCACCACGTGCTGGTGCAGGTGCGCCGCGATCCCCGCGCCCGCCGCCGCACCCTGGTTCATCCCGATGTTGAACCCGTGCGCCCCGGACGCCGCCCGCAGCGCCGTCATCGCCTTCTTGGTGAACTCCCCGAGCTCCGCCGTCTCCGGCCCGTCCAGCTCGGTGTAGTCCGCGACGTGCCGGTACGGCACCACCATCAAGTGCCCGCCGTTGTACGGGTACAGGTTCAGCACCGCGAACACCGACTCGCCGCGCTGCACGATCAGCCCGTCCTCGTCGCTCAGCTTCGGGATCGAGCAGAACGGACAACCGTCGTCGGGAGCCGGCCCGGTGGGCTTGTTCTCGCCCTGGATGTACGCCATCCGATGAGGTGTCCAAAGACGACGGAAGCCGTCCGGCTCCCCCACGCCCCGCTGCAGTTCCGGCTCACTGGTCATGCCCGCCAGCATAAGCGCCGCAGCCCACGAGCAGAGCAGTGCGGGGCGGACTCCCGCTGGAGCCCGCCCCGCACGTCACGTCCGGTCCCGGAAGGTCAGACCTGCACCCGGCTGCGCACGGCCTCGACGATCTCCGCGATCGCCTCCGCCTTCGGCACGCCGTTCTTCTGCTCGCCGCTGCGGTAGCGGAACGACACCGCGCCGGCCTCGACGTCGTCGTTGCCCGCGATCAGCATGAACGGGACCTTGGTCTTCTGGGCGTTGCGGATCTTCTTCTGCATCCGGTCGTCCGAGGTGTCCACGTCCACCCGGATCCCGTGCTTCTTCAACTCCGCCGCCACCTCCAGCAGGTACGGCACGTGCTCGTCGGTGATCGGGATGCCGGTGACGGTGACCGGGGCCAGCCACGGCGGCATCGCGCCCGCGTAGTGCTCCAGCAGCACCGCGAAGAACCGCTCGATCGAGCCGAACAGCGCCCGGTGGATCATCACCGGCCGCTGCCGCGAGCCGTCCGCCGCGGTGTACTCCAGGTCGAAGCGCTCGGGCAGGTTGAAGTCGAGCTGCACGGTGGACATCTGCCAGGTCCGGCCGATCGCGTCCCGCGCCTGCACGGAGATCTTCGGGCCGTAGAAGGCCGCGCCGCCCGGGTCCGGCACCAGCGGCAGACCCTGCTTCTCGGCCACGCTCGCCAGCACGGCGGTGGCCTCCGCCCAGTCCTCGTCGGTGCCGACGAACTTCTCCTCGTCCTTGGTGGACAGCTCCAGGTAGAAGTCGTTCAGACCGTAGTCGCGCAGCAGGTCGAGGACGAAGGTCAGCGTGCGGTCCAGCTCGTCGGCCATCTGCTCGCGGGTGCAGTAGATGTGCGCGTCGTCCTGGGTGAAGCCGCGGGCGCGGGTCAGGCCGTGCACCACGCCGGACTTCTCGTACCGGTACACCGTGCCGAACTCGAAGAGGCGCAGCGGCAGTTCACGGTAGGAACGGCCGCGCGCGTCGAAGATCAGGTTGTGCATCGGGCAGTTCATCGGCTTCAGGTAGTAGTCGACGCCCTCGTCCAGCTGCATGGGGGGGTACATGCCGTCGGCGTACCAGTCGAGGTGGCCGCTGGTCTCGAACAGCTTCCCCTTGGTGGCGTGCGGGGTGTAGACGAACTCGTAGCCCTCTTCCTCGTGCCGCTTGCGCGAGTAGTCCTCCATGGTGCGGCGGATGATGCCGCCCTTGGGGTGGAAGACGGCGAGGCCGGAGCCGATCTGCTCGGGGATGGAGAAAAGGTCGAGCTCGTTGCCGAGCTTGCGGTGGTCGCGCTTGGCGGCCTCCTCGAGGAAGTCGAGGTGCGCCTTGAGCTCTTCCTTGGTCGGCCAGGCGGTGCCGTACAGGCGCTGCAGCATCGGGTTCTTCTCGCTGCCGCGCCAGTACGCGGCGGCCGAGCGCATCAGCTTGAACGCCGGGATGTGCCGGGTGCTGGGCAGGTGCGGGCCGCGGCAGAGGTCGCCCCAGCAGACCTCGCCGGTCTTCGGGTCGAGGTTGTCGTAGATGGTGAGCTCGCCGGCGCCGACCTCGACGTCGGCGCCCTCGCCGGCGGTGGCGGCGGAGCCCTTGAGGCCGATCAGCTCCAGCTTGTAGGGCTCCTTGGCGAGCTCCTCGCGGGCGGCCTCGTCGGTGACCACGCGGCGGGAGAACTTCTGCCCCCGCTTGATGATCTCCTGCATCTTCTTCTCGATGGCCTTGAGGTCGTCCGGGTGGAACGGCTTCTCGACGTCGAAGTCGTAGTAGAACCCGTCGCGGACGGGCGGGCCGATGCCGAGCTTGGCGTCGGGGAAGACCTGCTGGACGGCCTGGGCCATCACGTGCGCGGTGGAGTGGCGCAGGATGTCGAGGCCGTCGGGGCTGGAGATCTCGACCGGCTCGACTTGGTCGCCGTCCTGGAGGGCGTAGGCGAGGTCCTTGAGCTGGCCGCCGACCCGGGCGGCGATCACGGCGCGGTCGTCGGCGAAGAGCTCGGCGGCCGTAGTGCCCGTGGTCACCACGCGCTCTTCCCGATCGGGTTCGCGGTTGATGATGATCCGGACGTCCGTCACCGGTCTCTCCTGACGTTCTGGCTACTGTGGTGCAGCACAGCGCTGCGTTGTGCATGGTACCGAGCCGGGCCGCGTCCCCGCCGCCAAGCCCCGGCCGCCCCGCCCGTGATCGTTCGGTCACATTCCGCGACAATTCGGTCGCCCGGCGCGGTTGACTGTCCGTCAAGTGCGGTATCACTTGAACACGGCGCGGCCGCTGCACCGGTCCTCGGTGGCAGCGGCGCCCGGGCAAGGACCGTGCGGCGTCTGAGGGGGCGTCATGCAGCAGCTCCGTTCCTGGTATCACGGTCCGCTGGCGTCCTTCGACACCGAGACCACGGGTGTGGACGTCGAGCAGGACAGAATCGTTTCGGCCGCCCTGGTGGTGCAGTCCGCACCGCGCCTGGGGGCCACCGTCCGTACCTGGCTGGCGAATCCGGGGGTGCCGATCCCCGAGCAGGCCCGCGCGGTGCACGGCATCTCGGACGACCACGTGCGGGCCCACGGCCGGCCGCCGCGCGCGGTGGCGGTGGAGCTGGCGCTGGCGCTGGCCGAGCAGTCCCGGGCGGGCGTCCCGCTGGTGGTGATGAACGCTCCGTACGACCTGACGCTGCTGGACCGCGAGTTGCGCCGGCACGGGGCCGGTTCGCTGGCCGAGGCACTGGGCGGCGCGGAGCTGCTGGTGCTCGATCCACGGGTGCTGGACAAGCAGTTGGACCGCTACCGCAAGGGCCGCCGCACGCTGACCGACCTGTGCGCGTTCTACGGCGTCGAGCTGGTCGGCGCGCACGACGCGGCGGCGGACGCAATGGCCGCACTGGAGTTGGTGCGCGCGGTCGCGGCCCGGCACGAGGACCGCCTCGGTGCGCTGACGCCGGCCGAGCTGCACCTGCGGCAGGCGATGTGGCACGCGGCCCAGGCGCGCGGCCTGGAGCGGTGGTTCGAGCGCTCGGGTTCGCCGGAGCGGGTGGACACGGCGTGGCCGCTGCGGCCGGCCCGCTGCCGCTGCGGCGCCCGCCTGGAGCCGGGCCACGCCTGCGAGTTGGCGGCCTGACCTGACGCCCCGTCCGCACGGCGGGGGCCGGAAACGCCGCAGGCCCCGACACGGGGGTCGGGGCCTGCGGTTGGTGCTCGGTGGGCGATACTGGGATCGAACCAGTGACCCCTTCGGTGTGAACGAAGTGCTCTCCCGCTGAGCTAATCGCCCGGGCAACGAGAAGAACTGTAGCACCACTTGGGCCCCGGCTCCCAATCCGTTCCGTCGACGGACCCCCAGTTCCCGTTCCGGGCGGTCCCGCTGAATGTCCGTCAGGAGATCGGCCGGAGCACGCGGAAAAGGCGCAGGGCCCCGACCTGATAAACAAGTCGGAGCCCTACGCCTTTGCATTCCGGTGGGCGATACTGGGATCGAACCAGTGACCCCTTCGGTGTGAACGAAGTGCTCTCCCGCTGAGCTAATCGCCCGGGTGCAGGGAAAACATTACCCCATCCGCGCGGGTGCTCCGACCATCCTCGCCGGCCGCCGCGCCCACCCCGCGGCCCGGGTCCGCCACCAGGCAGGTCACCGCCGCGACGGCCGACCCGGCGGCCCGCGGGCCCGCCCCGGGGCCAGGTTCGTGGGTTCCTCCAGGCACCGGGGCGCCGACCCCGGTGCGACCGCCGGTAATGCCGTGGCGTTACCGGGCCGCCGGACGGCCGGCCGGGCCGTCCGGGGGATTCCGCAATGCGCCGGAAGGGGTACGACTCGCACCGGAATCGGGACAGACGGGTTTACACCGGGCTTTCAGGTGGGATGGTCCGTTCGCCGACGTGCGATTCCCCGAGCGCACACTGAGCGAAAGGCCCTGGCGCTTATGAACACCACGGTCAGCTGCGAGCTGCACCTGCGCCTCATCGTGTCCAGCGAGTCGTCACTGCCCGTCCCCGCGGGCCTGCGCTACGACACTGCCGACCCCTATGCCGTGCATGCGACGTTCCACACCGGAGCAGACGAGACCGTGGAGTGGGTGTTCGCCCGCGACCTCCTCGCGGAGGGGCTGCACCGACCGACCGGTACCGGCGACGTCCGGGTGTGGCCGTCGCGGAGCCACGGTCAAGGCGTGGTTTGCATCGCCCTGAGCTCTCCGGAAGGAGAGGCCTTGCTGGAGGCCCCGGCCCGGGCGCTTGAGTCCTTCCTCAAGCGGACGGACGCCGCGGTGCCCCCCGGCACCGAACATCGTCACTTCGACCTCGACCGGGAGCTGTCCCACATCCTCGCCGAGAGCTGAAACCCCGATCGAGATACGGCCCGCCGTCGCGCGGCGGCGGGATCGCCTCGCTGCGCACCGTCCTACTCGGGGGCACGGTCGCAGTTCGCAGCCGCCCACGGGCGGCCTCGGGGCCAGGCCCCGGGTGTCCCCTCCCACCGGAGGGGACACCCGGGGCTCAGCCGTGTCCCGGCCCGCGCGGTCCAGGCCCGGGCGGCGGCCCGGGCCGGTAGAGTCTGCGCGCGACGACCGACGCGCCGGCCCGTACGGGCCGGCGCCGCGTGAGGAGTCCCCGCGTGCTGATCACCCATGACACCGAGTGCGCCCTGAGCATCCTGGTGGAGCTGCTGAACACGGCGCCGGAGGCGTGCGGCAGCGAGCAGCTGCCCGACGTGGCGGCGCTGAGCGCGTTCGTGGTCCGGCAGGAGATCAGCGAGATCGACTCGCTCGGTCCGGCCGACCTGGCCGCGGTGCACGAGCTGCGCTCCCGGCTGCGCGAGGTGTTCGCGGCCGGCTCGGTGGAGCGCGCCGCGGAGCTGGTCAACGCGGTGGTCGCCGAGGCCGGCACCACGCCCCGGCTGACCAACCACGACCACCACGGCTGGCACATCCACTACTTCGCCCCGCACGCCGCGATCGGCCGGCACCTGGCGGCCGAACTCGGCATGGCGCTGGCGTTCATCGTGATGGCGGGCGAGCTGGAGCGGCTGCGCCGCTGCGGGGCGCCGGGCTGCGCCCGGGTGTTCGTCGACCTGTCCCGGAACCGTTCGCGCCGCTACTGCGACAGCCGCACCTGCGGGAACCGGCTGCACGTGGCCGCGTACCGGGCCCGGCAGCGCTCCGCGGAGTCCGCGGAGGCGGTGTCCGCGGCGGGCCACTGAGGCCGGTCGGCCGCCCGCTCCCGACCTGGGAGACTGGGGGCATGAGCGATTCCCCCCTGCCCCGCGTCGAGTTCTGGTGCGACCTGCTGTGCCCCGACTGCCGCACCGCCCTGGACGACGTCCGGGCGCTGCGGGAGCGCTTCGGTGACGCCCTGACCGTCGAGCTGCGACACTTCCCGCTGGAGAAGCACAAGTACGCGTACCCGGCGGCGGAGGCCACCGCCGAGGCGTTCGAACAGGGCCGCGGCTGGGAGTTCGCGGAGGCGGTGCTGGCGCGGCTGGAGGACGTGGAGCGCGGCGGGGCGCCGGTGCTGGTCGAGATCGCCGCCTCGGTGGGCGTCGACGCGGAGGAGGTGGACACCGCGCTGATCGACGGCCGGCACATGCTCTGGGTCGACTCGGACGTCGCCGAGGGCCGGGCGATCGGTGTGAAGGGCACCCCGACGTACGTGGTGGCCGGGCAGCGGCTGGACGGCGGGCAGTCCCAGGACGGTCTGCGCGAGCGGATCGTGGAGCTGCTCGGGGCCTGACGGCCCGGGTCGGCGGTCAGTACAGCCGCTTGCTGAGCATCCGCCGGGTCACCCGGTAGCCCAGCGAGTCGTAGAGCGCGATCGCCGACCCGTTGTCGGAGAACACGTTGAGGCCGAGGTCGTGGACGCCGGCCGCCAGGCACTCGCGTTCGGCGAGGCGCATCAGGGTGCGGCCGTGGCCCCGGCCCCGGTGCTCCGGGGCGACCTCGACCAGCATCACCCAGGCCAGCGGGCGGCCGTCGGGGTAGCGGTCCTGGCGCAGCGCGACCCAGAGGCTGCCGAGGACCCGGCCGTCGGCGTCCAGCAGGTGGGAGAGCACGGTGTCCGGGGTCGCCGGGCCGACCGGGAGCGCCGCCCGGTGGTCGCTCTCGGCCTTGGCGGTGGCTTCGGCGGGGCCGAGGCCGGACGCGATCAGCTCCTGCCGGTAGCCGGCGACGGCGGCGGCCTGCCAGTCCGGGTACTGCTCGGGGCCGATCCGACGGTGCGTCACCTCCGGCGGCAGGGGCGGGGGTTGGTCGAGCGGCTTGGCGAGGTGGCGCATCGTCTCGGTGTAGCCGAGGGCGTGGGCGAGGTGCAGTGCGGCGTCCGCGCCGGCGGGCACCGCGAGGTCGATCCGGCTGCACCCCCAGGACCGCAGCACCTCCTCCGCTGCCAGCACCCCGACCGTCGCCCGCCCCCGCCGCTGCCCTTCCCGGACCTCCAGCTCGCTGATTTCCCCGGCCCAACTCCCTTGCTTGACCACCGCGTTGGTCCGCAGCCCGCCCACCGGCCGCCCGTTCACCAGGATCTGCCAACGCCGCGTGCGCCCCCCGCCGGCCCCGGTCTCCTCCGGCCCCTCGGGCCGCAACGTGGTGGTCATACCGCCTGTGTTCCCGCCCACACCTCCCCTACACCGGGTCGCTGTCCTGCGCGGCCCGTTCGGCGAAGAGCTCCATGGCCTTGCGGGTCACCGGGCCGACGCCCGGGAGTTCGCGGTCGTCGATGCGGGTGACGGCCTGGACGTCGCGGAGGGTGGAGGTCAGGAAGATCTCCTCGGCGCCGGCGAGGGCCTCGAAGGGGAGGTCGGCCTCCTCGGCGCCGGTCCAGTCGAGGACGAGCTGGCGGGTGATGCCGGCCAGGCAGCCGGAGGCGAGGGTGGGGGTGAGGAGCCGGCCGTCGAGGACCACGAAGACGTTGGAGCCGGTGCCTTCGCAGAGCAGGCCCGCGGTGTTGCCGAGCAGCGCCTCGGTCGCGCCGGCGCGGTGCGCGGCGGCGAGCGCGACGACGTTCTCGGCGTAGGAGGTGGTCTTGAGTCCGGCGACGGCGGAGTGCTCGTTGCGGCGCCAGGGCACGGTGACGACGGCGGTGGTCTCGGTGCGGGGCTTCGCGGTGCCGAGCGCGACGACCAGGCTGGGGCCGCTCTCGCCGCGTTCGGAGCCGAGCGGGGAGGTGCCGCCGGTGTAGGTGATGCGCAGGCGCCCGAGCGGCAGCGGCTTGGCGGCGAGCACGTCGGCGCAGGCCGACCGGACCAGGTCGTGGTCGGGGTCGGGCAGCCCGAGGCCGCGCGCGGAGCGGGTGAGGCGGTCGAGGTGCCGGGTGAGGGCGAAGAGTTCGCCGTGTTCGGCCTTGACGGTCTCGAAGACGCCGTCGCCGACGGTGAGTCCGTGGTCGAGGACGGAGAGTGCGGCGTCGTCCTCGGCGGCGAGGGTTCCGTTGACCCAGATCATCGGCGTGCTGCTCCTTGGCTGGTCGCTGCTGGTCAGTGGGGGGTGCCGCTGGAGGCTATCGCCACCAGCCGGGCCGCTTTGAGTTCGGTCTCCCGCCATTCGCGGTCGGGGTCGGAGTCCCAGGTGATGCCGGCCCCGGTGCCGAACCTGAGCACGGGCGGGGCGCCGGCCGGCCGCTCGATCCAGAAGCTGCGGATGCCGACGGCGAGTTCGGCTTCGCCGCGGTCGGCGTCGACCCAGCCGAGGGCGCCGCAGTAGGGGCCGCGGGGGGCGGTCTCCAGGGCGCGGATGATCCGCAGGGCGCTGCTCTTGGGCGCGCCGGTGACGGAGCCGGGCGGGAAGGTGGCGTCGAAGAGTTCGGTCCACCCGGCGTTCGCGCGCAGGCGGCCTTCGACCAGCGAGACGAGGTGGACCAGGCCGGGGTGCTTCTCGACGGCGCACAGGTCGGGAACGGTGATGCTGCCGGTGTCGCAGACCCGGCCGAGGTCGTTGCGGACCAGGTCGACGATCATCACGTTCTCGGCGTGGTCCTTGTCGAGCAGGTCGGCCTCGGTGCGGCCGGTGCCCTTGATCGGGCCGGAGCGGACGGTGCGCCCGTGGCGGCTCAGGTAGAGCTCGGGCGAGGCGGTGGCGATCTCGACGCCGTGTTCGGGAAGCCGAATCGTTCCTGCATACGGTGCGGGGTTGTGGGCGGCGAGGAGTCCGGTGAGGGCGTCGACGTCGCTGCGGTCGGGGTCGGGCAGCGGTGCGCTCAACACCCGGCAGAGGTTGGCCTGGTACACCTCGCCGGCGGCGATGTGCTCGCGGATGCGTCGGACGCCCGCCCGGTAGGCCCCGGCGTCGAGGGAGCTGCGCCAGACGTCGGGGGCGGGCCCCTGCCAGCGGTCGGTGGCGGGCGGCGCGGGGTCGGGGCGGACGTCGTCGAACCGGGCGCAGGTCAGGCGGCCCTCGAAATCGTGGGCGACGGCCCAGAATCCGCCGCGTTCCAGGGCCGCCGGGTCGTCGGTGACCTCGCGCAGGCCGGTGGCGAGGCGTCCGGCGAAGCGGGCCATCGGCTGGTGCGGGTTGAGCGGTGCGGTGCGGCCGGACACGGTTCTCCTGCGCGGTTTTCGGTGCTGCCCCGCCCGGCGCGCGGGGCTCGGGGATGGGCGCCGGGGGATCGCCCCGGTACCGGAAAGTCTAGGTCGCGGGCCTGTCGGAACGCCCGGGGCGGCCCCGAGGGTTCGGCATCCGGCGGCCACCACCGCGCCACGCTGCGGGAACGGATTTTTCAGCTGGGCCGGGGATCCGCTAGAGTTCAACACGTCGCCAGGGAGCGGAGCCGGAGAAAAACGGTGAAGCCGACTGGGAGACAGGCGGACGTGGCTCAGTTGGTAGAGCATCACCTTGCCAAGGTGAGGGTCGCGAGTTCGAATCTCGTCGTCCGCTCGATGGAGAACAGGTAAGATCGTTCTCCGGAGTTGCCTGGTGGAGTGGCCGAGAGGCGAGGCAACGGCCTGCAAAGCCGTGTACACGGGTTCAAATCCCGTCTCCACCTCCAAGAGGTACCGCTCGGTCTCGACCGAGGGTCCTCCCCGCGCGATTAGCTCAGCGGGAGAGCACTACCTTGACACGGTAGGGGTCACTGGTTCAATCCCAGTATCGCGCACTGATCTTCGGATCCCGGTCCTCTGGATCGACCCGCGCGATTAGCTCAGCGGGAGAGCACTACCTTGACACGGTAGGGGTCACTGGTTCAATCCCAGTATCGCGCACTCAGGCTTGCTCCTCGGGAGTGCCTGGCGCACCCGCGCGATTAGCTCAGCGGGAGAGCACTACCTTGACACGGTAGGGGTCACTGGTTCAATCCCAGTATCGCGCACCACAGTTGAGAGCCGCCGTCCGGTTTCGGACGGCGGCTCTCGGCATTTCGAGGTGTGCGGCGGAGCGGCAGAAAATGGGGGCCGGGAACGGCACGCCCTCACCGACGTGTCGTTCCCGGCCTCCTGGTGGGCCGGAGCTGCAGCCTTGCGCCGCCCACCACGTCCGTCCACGACTGGTGGGGGCTGCTCCGCCCGGCGTGACCCCTACCCCATGGGGGGTCAGCGCCCGATCAGGTCGGCGACGGCCTTGGTCTGCGTCGCCAGTTGGTCCCACGCGCCGAACAGGGCGAGCAGCAGGATCGCGCAGGGCAGCACGATGGCGAGCGCGACCATCGGGTGCCGGGTCTCCGTGGTGGGGAGGGGCCGGCGGCGAAGGGCTCTGGTGAGCGGTGCCATGGGTGCGGTGCTCCTGCCGGGCTGCGGTGCTGCGGTCGGGTCGGTGGGGTGGTGCTCGGTTGTCGCGGGGGCGGGTTTCTCGGGGGACGAGCGGGCCCCGCCCTCGCTGTGAACAACCGTAGGCGGGACGGCTGTCGGGGTCGTCATGCCCGCGTACCGTTCCGATCGCCTCCGCTGGTAGGAGGAGCGGAGCGGTGTCGTACTCCTGGAGTCGGAGACGGGAGCGCGGGCACCCTGATGACAACCCTGAGGGCGCCCCCTGGGGGGCGGCTCGACCGGGGCTGGGGCGGGCGGTCCTGACGGTGCGTCGGGCCGGGCTCGCGGGGGCCGCGAGCAGAGCGTAAGGGTTTTATCTGACAATTCGACCGGCGGTTCGCGTGTTGCGTGTCGACGCGGGGCCGCTACCTGTCCGTAAGCTGTCCCGAGACAGTTGTCTGACGATGCCCCAGATCCGACGGGGCCTCACCCCACAGGCTGACGGAACGGGAACGGTACTGGCGGATGGCAATGGTGCGGCTGCGGCGTGAGGACCCCCGCATCGTCGGTCCGTACCGGCTGCACCGGCGGCTGGGCGCGGGCGGGATGGGCGTGGTCTACCTCGGCTCCGATCGCAAGGGGCAGCGGGTCGCGCTGAAGCTGATCCGCGCCGAGCTGGCCGAGGACGCCGAGTTCCGCACCCGCTTCGCCCGGGAGATCGCCGCCGCCTCGCGGATCCGCGGCGGCTGCACGGCCCGGGTGGTGGGCTCCGACATCGAGGCCGACCGGCCGTGGCTGGCCACCGCGTACGTGCCCGGGCCCTCGCTGTACAAGCAGGTCTCCGAGGAGGGACCGCTGGCCTGGCCGGACGCCGCGCGGATCGGTTCGGCGCTGGCCGACGGCCTGGTGAAGGTGCACGAGGCCGGGGTGGTGCACCGGGACCTGAAGCCGTCCAACATCCTGCTCTCCCCCAAGGGCCCGCGGATCATCGACTTCGGCATCGCCTGGTCGCGCGGCGCGTCCACGCTGACCCACGTCGGCACCGCGGTCGGCTCGCCCGGTTTCCTCGCGCCGGAGCAGGTGCGCGGCGCGGCCGTCACGCCCGCCACCGACGTGTTCGCCTTCGGGGCGACGCTGGCCTTCGCACTGACCGGCGAGTCGCCGTTCGGCTCGGGCGCCTCGTCCGAGGTGATGCTGTACCGGGTGGTGCACGAGGAGCCGGACCTGACGGGCATTCCGCCGGTGCTGGCCCCGCTGGTGCGGGCCTGCCTGGCCAAGGAGCCGGCCGAGCGGCCGCCCGCGGCCGCCCTGCACGAACGCCTCAGCGAGCTCGCCGCCCGCGGCGGCGGCCGCTCCGGCCGGACCGCCCCGGCGCGTACCGAGGAATCGGCCCCCGAGAGCGCGGCGACCCGTCGCCCGGTACCCGGCGCGGTCCGGCGGCCGGAGCCGCGGGTGGACGCGGCAGCCCGGGCGGACGCCGCGGCGGCGCGGGCCGGCGCCCGTCCGGACGGGCGGGCCGAAGGGCGTGCCGACGGTTCGTCGGCGGGCCGGCCGCCCGCCGGGCCGTCGGTGGCCTCCGCTCCCGCGATGCCCCGGCAGGACGTCCGGCCCGAGGGCCGCCCGGCGAACGCCGCGGCGGTGCGTCGCCCGGCCCGGGACGGCGACACGGTGCGCGAGCGCCGCCCCGCCGGGCGGGAGCGCACCCCGGTGCCGGGCCGCGACCGCACTCCCCCGCCCGGGCGCGCTCCGCACACCCTCGGTGGGCGGCCGACGCCCCGTCAGCGGCTGCTGCGGCAGCGCCTGGTGGTGTTCGTCACCGTGACGCTGGGAGTGGCGCTGGCCATCGCGGTGGCGCAGGGCTGCGAGAACCGGGACGCGCAGGGCCTGGCCCCGCTGCCCTCGGCGAGCGCACCGGCCGGCGCGGACGCCGGGGCGACGCTCTCGGTGGACGGCGTGCACGCGGCCGGGCACGGCGAGACCGGCCTCGGCCCGGCGCTCGGCAGCCAGCCGCAGGTCGACTGGCCGAACCTGAGCTACCCCGACCCGGCCGGCGGCCCGACGATCCGCCTGCGCGACGGCCGGGCCACCGGGGCGGGCGCCCCGGTCTCGCTGGCCGCCGTCCTGCCGGCCCGCTACCGCGACGGGCAGGCCGCCCTGGTCGTGCTGCGCCGGGTCGAGGGCGCGGTGCCGGTGGACCTGGTCCAGCTGTACGGCTTCACCAACGACGCCCCCGTGCTGCTCGCCGACCGTGCCTCCACAGCCAACCCGGAGGCGGGCGCGGTGTGGCGGGTGGAGAACGGCGCCCTCGTCCGGGAGGAGCGGGTCGACCGCACCGGCGCGGTCTCCTCCACCCGGTACACCGTCCGCCCGGACGGCGGCCTGGAGGAGTCCTGGCCGGGCGCGGGCGTCACCGGCACCACCGGCTGACGGCCCCTCACAGCCCGGCGCTTTCCAGTCTCGCGCGCATCTCCGCCACCGGAAGCGCGGGGTTCGCGGCAGCGGCCTCGGCGGCGGGCACGTGCAGCAGCCGGTCCACCAGCTCGGCGGGCAGGGCCGGGTTCGTGGCCAGGGCTGCGGTCAGGTCGGGCATGCGTCGTGAATCACCTTCGGTGGTCGGGCTGCGAGCGTACCGGCGGCCCGGTGACGGGCTGTCAGTGGGCGAAGGCAGCATGTGCCGCATGATGTGGACGACCGACGCGATGCACGTCGCGTACTGCCAGTACTTCCTGTACGGACCGGAGTTGCCGGGCGGCTGGGACGGGCACGCGTTGGCCCGGCTGTTCCACGGGAACGGGGTGGCGGCGGGGTGCCCGGACCATCTGACGGTGCTGTGCGGGACGCACACGGGGTTGATCCGGCTGGGGGTGGAGCGGGTCGCGGGGCGGCCGCCGGAGCCGGGCGCGGAGTGGGAGAGCGTGGTGGAGCTGTCGCTGTACAGCAGCGGCGAGTTGCGGCTGCGGGCGTGGGACGGCGTGGAGGTCGCGGAGGCGGGGAACCTGGCGCACGCCGGTCGTGGCTGGTACCGGGTGCGGGTGCAGACCCGGGGGCGGGACCGCGGCCGGGAGGCGGACACCGCGGCCCGCCCGGTGGAGGAGCACCGGCTGACGGTGTGGCCCGCTCCCCCGTCGCCCGATCTGGTGCTGCGGGTGGGCGACCTGACGGGCCGTCGGCATCACGACCCGCGCCGGCCGGCGCCGCAGCCGATACGGCCGCCGGCGGCCGGGCGGGCCGCCTGAGCTGCGGCGGGGCCGGGGCCGGATAATGAGGTCCGCGCCGGGTGCCGGTCCGGCGGCGGCGGAGCGAGCCGGGAGGTACGGAGCGATGACCCTGGTCGAAGGACAGCGCGTCAGGCTGGTGGCGGACTTGGCGCTGGGTACGGCGTCCGAGGGTGCGGACGGCCCGGTGGTCGGGTTCCTGCTGCTGGGTGCGGGTGTCGAGGGCACCGTGCAGCGGGTGGCCGGGGAGGTGCCTCCGCCGGAGGAGGTCCGCGAGTACGAGCGGCTGCGGGCCCTGTTCGAGGACTACGGGCACACCATGCCGCCGGAGACCCTGGGCCGGTTGGAGGCGGAGCTCGCCGAACTGGAGCCGCACTGGGACGCGTTCCGGGCGCGGGGCGCCCGCTCCTCCGCCCGGGTCCGGTTCGACAACGGCTTCGTGCTGGACGAGGCCGACGAGGCGGTGCTGGCCGCGCTCTGAACCGCGGCCCCGTCAGAAGGTGTCGTCGCCCGACCAGGTGCACCAGCCGTCGCCGAGCGAGGAGTGGTGCACCGCCGCCTGGCCGGTCGGGGCGCCGTGCGGGAGACAGGCGAAGCCGTGCGGGGCGGGGACGCCGACCGGCGCGACGGTGAACGTCGCACCGCCGTCGGATGGTTCGGCGTCCTGGAGGCGGAATCCGGCGACCCGGGCGGGGGTGCCGGTGGCGAGAGCGTCCGCGGTGAGCCCGGACCGGGAGAGCGTGAAACGCCCCTCGACCGGCACGTCCTGGCAGACGGTCAGCGCGGCGGCACCGATCAGCACGGGTACCGCTGCCCGGCGCCACGGCCCGTGCCGCCCGGCCCGCGGGTGGGTGGCCGCACGCGCCGCCGGGGCCTGCTGCCAACCCAGCCACACCAGCGGCAGGGCCAGCAGGGCGAGCGCGCCGAGGCAGACCAGCGCCTGCTCCTCACCCGGCACGCTCTCACCCAGCAGGACGGCCAGCACGGCCAGCGCGCACCCGACCAGCACGATGGTGCCGGACCGCTGGAGCCGAAGCCGGCGGCGGTGGCGGATGCCCACGGCGACGGCCACCAGCAGTGGCAGCGTCACCGGCACGAACAGCGCCACCGCGAAGGCCGTCAGCACGCTCCCGACGTAGCCCAACGCCGCCAGGCCGCCGTGCACCCCGCCGGGCGTGGCCGTCAGACCGACCAGCAGCGCGAGCAGGAGCAGCGGCCCCCGGTAGCCGGGCCGGGCCAGTCGGCGGAACGGTGCGGCCAGGCGCTCGGCGGTCGTCGTCACGCGGACCTGTCTACCGGAGAAGCCGCCGGTGCGGAAGCCCACGGCCCGTCAGCCGCCGTGCCGGCGGCGGGCTCAGCCGTGGTTGACGGCGTAGAACGCGATCGCGGCGGCCGCTCCGACGTTCAGCGAGTCGATGCCGTGCGCCATCGGGATCCGGACCCGCTGGTCGGCGGCCGCCAGCGCCTTCGGCGTCAGACCCTCGCCCTCGGCGCCGAGCATCAGCGCCGCCTTGGGCAGCAGGTGCGGCCGGGCGGCGGTGAAGTCCTCCGCGCCGGAGGGGGTGAGGGCGAGCAGGTCGAACCCGGCCTCGCGGACGGTGCCGAGCGCGTCGGGCCACGGGTCGAGCCGGGCGTAGGGGACGGAGAAGACGGCGCCCATCGAGGTCTTGACGGCCCGTCGGTACAGCGGGTCGGCGCAGTCCGGGGAGAGCAGGACGGCGTCCATGCCGAGCGCGGCGGCGGAGCGGAAGATCGCGCCGAGGTTGGTGTGGTCGACCAGCCCTTCGAGGACGGCGACCCGGCGGGCCCCGGCGAGCACCTCGGGGGCGGCGGGCAGCGGCCTGCGTTCCATCGAGGCGAGCGCGCCGCGGTGCACGTGGTAGCCGGTGACGCGCTCGGCGAGGCCGGGTTCGACCAGGTGGACGGGCGCGTCGGCGGCGGCGATCACGTCCGCCATGACGCCGAGCCACTTGGCGGTCAGCAGCATGGAGCGCATCCGGTAGCCGGCCGCGAGGGCGCGGCGGATGACCTTCTCGCCCTCGGCGATGAACAGGCCTTCGGCGGGTTCGCGGCGGCGGCGCAGCTCGACGTCGGTGAGGTCGGTGTAGTCGCTCAGGCGCGGGTCGGCGGGGTCGGTGATCGTCTGGGGCTCGGACACCGCTCGATTTTCGCACGGGGGAGCGGTCGCCGGGCCGCTCCCCCGCGCCGCTCAGCCGCCCAGGACGTGGACGACCTCGCCGATCACGATGACCGCCGGGGGCTTGACGCCCTCCGCGAGCACGGTCTCGCCGACGGTGGCCAGGGTGGCGTCGATCCGGCGCTGGCCCGCGGT
This sequence comes from Streptomyces sp. TLI_171, assembly GCF_003610255.1. Classification (GTDB taxonomy): domain Bacteria; phylum Actinomycetota; class Actinomycetes; order Streptomycetales; family Streptomycetaceae; genus Kitasatospora. The sequence continues at coordinate 1,466,058 of NZ_RAPS01000001.1, forward strand.
GGTGCCCTCCTGGACGACGGCGACGGGCGTGGCCGCGTCGCGTCCGTGGGCGATCAGTTCGGCGGCGATCGCGGCGATCTTGTCGACCGCCATCAGCAGCACCAGCGTGCCGGTCATCCCGGCGACGGCGGCCCAGTTGGTGAGGGACTTTTCGCCGGGCCCGACGTGGCCGGAGATCACGGTGAACTCGTGGGTCAGGCCGCGGTGCGTGACCGGGATGCCGGCCGCGGCGGGCACGCTGATCGAGGAGGAGATGCCGGGCACCACGGTGACCGGCAGCCCGGCCTCCAGGCAGGCCAGCAGTTCCTCGCCGCCGCGGCCGAACACGTAGGGGTCGCCGCCCTTGAGGCGGACCACGAACTTGCCGGCCTTCGCGTGCTCGATCAGCGTCCGGTTGATCGCCTCCTGCGCCATGTAGCGGCCGTAGGGGATCTTCGAGGCGTCGATCACCTCGACGTGCGGCGGCAGTTCGGCGAGCAGTTCGCGCGGGGCGAGCCGGTCGGCGACCACCACGTCGGCGTCGGCGAGCAGGCGGCGGCCGCGGACGGTGATCAGATCGGGGTCGCCGGGGCCGCCGCCGACCAGGGCGACGCCCGCGCCGCGGGCCCGGTACTGGCGGGCCGCCAGCGAGCCGTCGCGCAGGCCCGCCACGATGGAGTCGCGCAGCGCGGCGGAGTGCCGGGGGTCGCCGGTCAGCACGGCGACGGTGGCGCCGGCGTCGTGGCCGGAGGCGGGCGTCCAGGCGGTGGCGGCGGAGGCGTCGTCGCTGCGCGAGCAGAACACCCGCAGCCGCTCGGCCTCGGCGGAGACCGCGGTGTTGACCGCCGGGTCGTCGGTGGCGACCAGGGCGTACCAGGTGTCGGCGAGGTCGCCGTCCGCGTACGGGCGCCGGTGCCAGGTCAGCTCGCCGGCGTCGGCCATCGCGGAGACCGCGGGGGTGGTGGCCGGGGATATCAGGTGGATCTCGGCGCCGGCGGCGATCAGCGCGGGCAGCCGGCGCTGGGCGACCTGGCCGCCGCCGACGACGACGACGCGGCGGCCCGCGAGCAGCAGCCCGACGGGGTACGGGGTGAGGCCCTGGGTGGAGGGGTGGGGCGTGGGCGCGGTCATGAGGGGGAGCTCCTGGGTGGGCGGCGGTGCTGGGGCGGTCCGACGGGATCGGCCGGACGGCCCCACGGGTGGGAGCCCTGTGCCGGCGCGCCCTTGAGCCGGTACGGGTCAGGTCGGGTCAGGGTCGGTCCTGCCGCTGCTCGGCACCCGGTGTCGGGCCCGGCGGGACCGGCCGGACCGGACCCCGGCGGGACGGCCGCCCCCTCGCACTGCGGGGGCGGCCGGCGCCGGTCGGTCAGGCCTTCTCGGTGACTCCGGCGGAGTCGAAGGTGGCTACATCGTGCATCGCCCGGGCCGCGCTCTGCACCAGCGGGAGGGCCAGCAGGGCTCCGGTGCCCTCGCCGAGCCGCAGGTCCAGGTCGATCAGCGGGCGCAGGCCGAGCTTGGCGAGCGCCGTCTGGTGGCCGGGTTCGGCGGAGCGGTGCCCGGCGATGCAGGCGGCCAGCACCTCGGGGGCGATGGCCTTGGCGACCAGCGCGGCCGAACCGGCGATCACGCCGTCCAGGATGACCGGGGTGCGCAGCGAGGCCGCGCCGAGCAGGAACCCGGCGATCGCGGCGTGCTCCAGGCCGCCGACGGCCGCGAGGACGCCGATCGGGTCGGCCGGGTCCGGCTTGTGCAGCTCCAGGGCCTGCCGGATCACCTCGACCTTGCGGGCGTGCGTGGCGTCGTCGATGCCGGTGCCGCGGCCGGTCACCTCGGCCGGGTCGGTCTCGGTGAACACCGAGATCAGCGCGGCGGAGGCGGTGGTGTTGGCGATGCCCATGTCGCCGGTGATCAGCACCTTGTTGCCGGCCGCGACCAGGTCGCGGGCGGTCTCGATGCCCACCTCGATGGCGCGCAGCGCCTCGTCGCGGCTCATCGCCGGACCCTGCGTCATGTCGTCCGTGCCGGGCTTGACCTTGCGCGGCAGCAGGCCGGTGGTGCGGCCCTGCTGGATGGCGTCCGGCAGTTCGGCGGCCACGCCGACGTCGACCACGCACACCTCGGTGCCGACCTGCGCGGCGAAGGCGTTGACCACGGCGCCGCCGGCCAGGAAGTTGCCGACCATCTGCGCGGTGACCTCCTGCGGCCACGGGGTGACGCCCTGGGCGTGCACGCCGTGGTCGCCGGCGAAGATCGCCACGCAGCCGGGCTCCGGGATCGGCGGCGGGCACTTGCGGGCCAGGCCGGACAGCTGCGCCGCGATGACCTCCAGCACGCCGAGCGACCCGGCGGGCTTGGTCATCCGCTTCTGCCGGTCCCAGGCCTCGCCGAGCGCCTTGGCGTCCAGCGGGCGGATGCCGCGCAGCGTGTCGGACAGCAGGTCGTGCGGCTCCTCGCCGGGCAGCGCGCGGTTGCCGTACTGCTCCTCGTGCACCACCCAGGACAGCGGGCGCTTCTTCGCCCAGCCCTGCTGCTGCAGCTCGGGCTCGTCCGGGAACGCGTCCACGAAGCCGACGCACAGGTAGGCGACGACCTCCAGGTGCTCGGGCAGGCCGAGTTCGCGGACCAGCTCCTCGTCGTCGAAGAAGCTCACCCAGCCGACGCCCAGGCCCTCGGCGCGGGCCGCCAGCCAGAGGTTCTCCACCGCCAGCGCGGCCGAGTACGGGGCCATCTGCGGCTGGGTGTGCCGGCCCAGGGTGTGCCGGCCGCCGCGGGTGCGGTCGGCGGTCACCACGATGTTGACCGGCGTCTCCAGGATCGCCTCGATCTTGATTTCCTTGAACTGCTTCGCCCGGCCCTTGGGCAGCGAGTCCGCGAACGCCTCGCGCTGACGCTCCGCCAGCTCGTGCATCTTGCGGCGGGTCTTCGCGGAGCGGATCACCACGAAGTCCCAGGGCTGCGAGTAGCCGACGCTGGGAGCGGTGTGCGCCGCCTCCAGCACCCGGATCAGCACCTCGTGCGGGATCGGGTCGGACCGGAAGCCGTTGCGGATGTCCCGCCGCTCCCGGATCACCTGGTGGACGGCCTCCCGGCCGGCCTCGTCGAAGCCGGGCGCGGCCGGCGGCCGCTCCTCGTCCGACTCCTCGGCGGCCTCGACCAGCTCGACGGCCTCGACGGCCTCCTCGGCGCCGGCGGTTTCGACCGCCGGGACCGCGTCGACCACGTCGGCCACCTCCGCGGGCTCAGCCGTCGGCTCCTGCTCCGCCTCGACGGCCTCCGCCGTCCCGGCCTGCTCGGCCTGCTCGACCGGCTCGGTGCCCTCCACGGCCGGGGCGCCCTCGGCGGCCTGGGGGGCATCGGGGGCTTCGGCGGTGGGCGGCTCCGGGGCCGCGGGGTCCTCGGGCGCCGGCTCGGCGGCCTCGACCGGGGCCTCGGCGGCGGGCGCTTCGGGCTCCAGCAGCGGCAGCCCGGCGGGCGCGGCCAGGAACGCGGAGATCCGGCGGTGCGCGCCCCGGCCGGACTTCGCGGGCTGGGCGGGGATCGGCTGGGCGACGGCCTCGCCGCTCACCGTCTCGGCGCCGGCGGCGGGCGGCTCCTCCGACGGCGCGTCAGCCGCCTCGGCCACCGCGACGGCGACGGCCTCGGGCTGCGGCTCCGACGGGGCGTCAGCGCCCTCCGCGGCGGTCGGCTCGGCCGCGGCGCCCGGGACCGGCTCGGCGGGCGTCTCAACCGCTGCCGGGGCCTGCGCGGCGACGGCCTCCTCGACGGGCTCCACGAACACCGGCGCGAGGTCGGCGGCGGGGGCGGCCACCGGCTCGGCGGGGACCTCGGGTGCGGGACCGGCCTCGACCGGGGCCACCGGGACGGCCGGGACCGGCACCGCCTCGACGGCCACCGGCTCGGCGACCGGCGCAACCGCCTCGGCCACCGGGGCCACCGGCTCGGAAACCGGGGCCACCGGCTCGACGGCGACGGGCTCGACGGCGACGGGTCCGGCGGCGGCCGGGGCCTGCACGGGCGCGGCAACCGGGGCGACCGGCTCCGCCGCGACCGGAGTGACCGGAGCGACGGCCACCGGCTCGGCGACCAGCGCGGCGGCGGCCTCGACCACGTGCGGCTGCACGGGCGCGGGCACCGGCACGGCCTGCACGGCGACCGGGGCGGCGACCGGCGCGGGCTGCACGGCCGCCGGCTGCTGCGGCTGCGCCACCTGCGGCTGCAGCAGCATCTCGGGGGGCGGCACCGGCACCCCGTACGCGGGCGTGCCGCCGGGGGTGGAGGGGCCGCGGTCGGCGAGCGAGCGGACCGGGACGTGACCGGTCATCAGCGACGGGTCGGGGATCGGCGGGCCGGCGTGCAGCGGGCGGCGCGGCTGAGGGGTCGTCAGCTGCGGACCGGCGGGCTGCTGGGCGGCGCCGAGGTGCAGCGTGCCGGGCACGTCGTCCGCCGCGGGGGCCTCGGGCGCAGCCGGGGCTCCGGGCGCGGCCTCGGCGGCCGGCGCGGTGAGCACGGGCGGGGCGAGCGGCGGCCAGGACGGCGCGACGGGGGTGCCGGCGGGCTGTTCGGCGCCCGGCGCCTCGCCGGCGGGGGCGGCCTCGACGGTGCCGTGCACGGCGTCGCCCCAGGCGGTCTGGGGGCCGGGCATCAGCAGGACGTCGTCGTCCTCGTCGCCGTCGGGCTGGTCGAGGAAGGTGTAGGCGGGGCGCTGCTCGCCGTGCCACGCGGGCGCGGGTGCGGCGGGCGGAAGGGGCGCGCCGAGGTGGTGCTCCGGGGCGGGCCCGCCGGGCCCGGGTTCGGGCGCGAGGGGACCGGCACTGGGGGCGTGGCCGCCGTCGGTCATGTCAATGCTCCTTCCAGGCCGCTTGCGCGTCCTCGGCGGGCCCTGGGGTTCCGCCACTTCGCCGGGGTGGGGCCGCACCGACCCGTCCCCTTACTCCATCGGCCGTCACCCGCACGGGTGGCGTGCCATCAGAAACAACGACTGCCCCGGGCAACCGGCACGACGGCGCGGCCGCTTCGGACCCTCGCGGCATTCTTCCGGGCCGGTGCGCACCGCGTCGAATGCCCGCGAAGCGGGCTGTTTGGGTTGCAGCCCGTCAAATGGGCGGCAACCGGGCCGGATCGGACACGGTGCTGCTTCGACGGGCTGGGCCCCGGGGGAAAACCCTACCGGCCTCGGTGGGGCCGTTCTCGAAACCCTGTCCGGATGCGACGGGGATCACCGTACCGGCGGGGTCGGACGCTCAGTCGTGCGGTTCGGCCCAGATCAGCAGGGTGTAGTCGCCGCGGCCGAACGACGGTCCCGCGCCGGCGCTCTGTTCGGCGCGCAGCGGCGCGGACTGGAGCAGCAGCCCGTCGGTGCGGTAGCCGGCGCCGTCGAGGATCTGCCGGGTCTCGGCGGCTTCGGCGAGGCTGCGGGCGACGGCGACCACGCGTTCGGGCTTGCGGGCGGCGACGGCGCGGACCATGGCGGGGCCGCCGTGTTCGACCGCGACGGCGTCGGGTTCGGGGAGCGCGCCGAGGACTTCGGGGCCGGCGCCGGTGGCGGTCTCGATCTCGACGCCGGCCTTGCGGGCGTTGGCGGCGATCCGGGCGCAGTCGGCGGGTTCGGCCTCGACGGCGACGACGGCGGCGCCGAACCTGGCGGCTTCGACGGCGAGCGCGCCGTCGCCGGCGCCGACGGTCCACAGCAGGTCGCCGGCGGTGGGGGCGAGCCGGGCCAGGGCGAGTGCGCGCACATGCGGCGGGAGTGCGCGGGGGCGGCGGGTGTCGGCGTCCGCTCCGGCGTACGCCCGGTTGGGGAGCGCCCAGCCGCGCTGCGGTCCGGGGTGGTCGAGGGGGCGGCCGGCCAGCCAGCCGGCGGCGGTCTCGGCGGGCGGGACGTGGCCGATGACCAGCACCACGGAGGGGTCGCGCCAGTCGTGGTCGGGGACGCGTTCGGAGGTGAGGACGGTGACGTCCTCCTCGGGGGTGCCGAGGGCTTCGCAGACCACGAAGGTGCGCGGGACGCCGCGCAGCATCAGGGCGAGTTCGCTGGGTCCGGCGTCGGCGGTGGTGAGGACGGCGACCTTGGGGTGGGCGCGGCAGATGTTGGCGGCGCGGCGCAGGCGGCCGCCGTGCGCGGAGACCACCTGGGCGTCCTCCCAGGCCATGCCGGCCCGGGCGAAGGCGGTGGCGACCGAGGAGACGGCGGGCAGCACTTCGAGTTCGAGGCCGAACTCGGGGCGGCGCAGGGTGCGGACGACGCCGAAGAAGCCGGGGTCGCCCTCGGCGACCACGACGGCGGTGCCGCGGTGTTCGGCGAGCCTGCGGGCGGCGGCCCGCAGGTCGGCGAGGCCGATCCGTTCGGCGCGTTCGGGAACGGGGAGGGCGGCCAGCTGGTAGCCCGCCCCGGCGACCAGGGTGGCTCCGGCCAGCGCGCCCGCGGCGGCCTGGGTCAGTGGGGTGCCGTCCCACCCGATGACCGTGATCCGGTCAGCCATCTGCGGCTGTTCTCCCTATGCCGTGTTCCGCCCCTGGCGGGGTGCGCCGTCGGCACTCCCCGGGCAGAGGCTACCGCGTGACCGGGGTGGTGCGGAGGTCTGGCGCGCGCCGGGGGCGCGGGCGGGGGGTGCTCAGTGGCGCAGGGCGGGGTGCCGGTCGGCGGGGTGGCGTGGTTCGGGCGGGTCGAGGTCCTCGGGGAGCAGGCTCCACACGATCAGGTCGGAGTGTTCCTCGGGCCCCGGTCCCCATTCGCCGCCGCGGACTATGGCGGCGTTGCGCAGGACGCCTTCGCTGATCGCGCCGGTCTTCTGGGCGACCTGCTGGGCGGCGGTGTTGCCGGCGGCGGTGCGCAGTTCGAGGCGTTGGAAGCCGCGGTCCTCGAACAGCCACTGGGCGGTGCCGAGCACGGCCTCGGGCGCGTAGCCCTCGCCGCGGGCCCAGGGGGCGGTGACGAAGCGGACCTCGGTGGCGCGCAGGCGCCAGTCGGTGCGGTCGAGTTCGAGCAGGCCGACCAGGCGCTGGGTGAGGTGTTCGGTGACGGCGAAAACGATTCCGCGTCCCCGGGCGCGCCGCTCGGGCGCCTGACGGCGGATCAGCTCCTGGGCGTCGGCCTGGGTGTAGGGGCGGGGGTGGCCGGTCCAGGTCTGCACGAGTTCGTCGGTGAGCATGGCGGCCAGCCCGGGGGCGTCCTGCTCCTCAAGGGAGCGCAGCAGCAGTCGTTCGGTGCTGATGGCTGTCTCGGGGAAGTTCGCAACCATGCCGTCTCTCCTCGCCGGGTCGTGGACACACCGTACGCCCCGCCCTTCCTCGGGCGTGCCAGCGTACCCGCTCGGGACCTCACGACTCGTCAGCACGGTGCCCCCGGCGGGGAGGCCGGGGGCACGGTGCGGTGCTGAGCGGGGATCAGAAGGCAGGGACGACGGCGCCCTGGAAGGTGTCGTCGATGTACTTCTTCACCTCGGCGGAGTGCAGCAGCTCGGCGAGCTTCTGGACCCGCGGGTCGCTCTCGTGGCCCTTCTTGACGGCGAGGATGTTGGCGTAGGGGTTGCCCTGCGCCTTCTCGACCAGGATGGCGTCGGTGGCCGGCTTGAGGCCCGCGCCGAGGGCGTAGTTGCCGTTGATGATCGCGGCGTCGACGTCGTCGAGGGCGCGCGGCAGCTGGGCCGCCTCCAGCTCCTTGAACTTGAGGTTCTTCGGGTTGGCGGCGATGTCCTGCACGGTGGCGGTGGTGCCGGCGCCGGCCTTGAGGGTGATGACGTTGTTGTCGGCGAGCAGCTTCAGCGCCCGGCCCTCGTTGGTGGCGTCGCTGGGGACGGCGACCTGGGCGCCGTTGGCGAGGTCGCCGACGGTCTTGACCTTCTTGGAGTAGGCGCCCAGCGGCTCCAGGTGGACGGCCTCGACGGAGACGATGTCGGTGCCGTTCTTCTTGTTGAAGTCGTCGAGGTAGGGCTGGTGCTGGAAGTAGTTCGCGTCCGCGGAGCCGTCCTGGACCGAGGTGTTGGGGGTCACGTAGTCGCTGACCTCCTTGATCTCCAGCTTGAGGCCCGCCTTGGCCGCCAGGTTGTCCTGCACGAACTTGAGGATCTGCGCGTGCGGGGTGGGGCTGGCGGCGACGACCAGGGCCTTGTTCGGGTCGGCCGAGGCGCCGGAGCCGGAGGAGCCCGAGGAGCAGGCGGCCAGGGTGAGCGCGAGGCCGGCGGCGGTGGCGGTCAGGGCGGTGGTCTTCAGGACGTTACGCACGAAAAGTGCCTTTCTGCGGGTTGCGAACGGCCCTGGTGGGGCCGGGTGCCCGTCCCGTGGTGCGGGGCGGGAAGTCAGTGGGTGGACGCGAGGTCCTCGTCGGCCTCGCCCGGCTCGGCCTGGGCGGAGCGGAAGAAGCTGAGCGGGCTGCGGTAGTCGCCGCGGTGCGAGAGCCGGCGGGCGGCGAAGTCGCCCAGCAGCTGGATCGCGGTGACGATGACCACGAGTTCGGCGACGATGACCCACATGAAGGCGGTCTCGAAGCGCTGGTAGCCGTAGCGGATGGCGAGGTCGCCGAGTCCGCCGCCGCCGACCGTGCCGGCCATCGCGGAGTAGCCGATGAGCGCGATCACCGTGGTGGTGGCGGAGGCGACCAGCGAGGGCAGGGCCTCCGGCAGCAGGGTCTTGCGCACGATGGTGCCGGTGCGGGCGCCCATCGCCTTCAGCGCCTCGACCAGTCCGCCGTCCACCTCGCGGACGGAGGTCTCCACCAGCCGGGCGAAGAACGGGATCGCGCCGATCGCGAGCGGGACGCTGGCGGCCTGCCAGCCGAGCGTGGTGCCCGCGACCAGCCTGGTGAACGGGATCACCGCGACCATCAGGATGATGAACGGGATGGAGCGGCCGACGTTGACGATCACGCCGAGCACCCGGCTGACCGTCAGGTTCTGCAGCAGCCCGCCCTTGTCGGTGAGTACCAGCAGCAGCCCGAGCGGCAGGCCGATCACCAGGGTGGCGAGCCCGGCGATGCCGACCATGCCCAGGGTCTCCCAGGTGGCGGGCCACATCAGTTCCTGCATCTGGTCCCAGGTCATGCCGCCGCTCCGTTCGACTGGTCGAGGACGTCCACCTGCAGGCCCTGCTGGCGCAGGTAGCCGATCGGCACCACGTTGTCGGTGTGGCTGCCGGGCAGTTCGACCCGCATCCGGCCGACCAGGCGGCCGGCGATGGTCTCCACCGCGGCGCCGAGGATGTTGATGTCGATCTGGTAGGTGCGGGCCAGCTGGGAGACGAACGGCTGGGCCGGCGCGTCGCCCTGGAAGGTGATCTCCAGGACGGTGCGCTCAGGGTCTCCTGTGCCGTAGTCGCCGAGCGGGAACAGGTCGCGGGAGATCCGCGAGTGGCCGTCCGCCAGCAGGTCGGTGAGCCGCCCGGTCTCCACCACCCGGCCGCCGCGCATCAGGGCGGCCGAGTCGCACACCGACTTGATGACCTCCATCTCGTGGGTGATCAGCAGGACGGTCAGGCCGAGCTGCTGGTTGAGCTCGCGCAGCAGTTGGAGGATGGAGCGGGTGGTCTCCGGGTCGAGGGCGCTGGTGGCCTCGTCGGAGAGCAGCACCTTGGGGTCGCCGGCCAGTGCGCGGGCGATGCCGACGCGCTGCTTCTGGCCGCCGGAGAGCTGGCCGGGGTAGCTGCGGGCCTTGTCGGCGAGGCCGACCAGGTCGAGCAGTTCGGCGGCCTTGCGGCGGCGCTCGCGGCGGTCCACGCCGATGATCTCCAGCGGCAGTTCGACGTTCTGCTGGACGGTGCGCGAGGACAGCAGGTTGAAGTGCTGGAAGACCATGCCGATCCGCTGCCGGGCGGCCCGCAGCTCGCGGCCGGCCCGCTCCTCGGTGCCGGACAGCGCGGTCAGTTCCACGCCGTCGACGGTGACGCTGCCGGCGGTGGGCCGCTCCAGCAGGTTGACGCACCGGATCAGGGTCGACTTTCCGGCGCCGCTGGTTCCGACGACCCCGAACACCTCGCCCTGTCGCACGTGCAGGTCCACGTCGTCCAGCGCCCGGACCTCGCGGCCCTGGGAGCGGTAGACCTTGGTCAGGCCCTTGGTGGTGATCACAGCTGCTTCCGTTGTTCGTCGGCGGACGGCCGTGGGGGCGTCCGCGCCAATGGCGGGATGGGCACGGGGGTGCCGGGAAGGAGTCGGGGTGCTGCCGTCTGATCGATCATGTCCGCCGGTCGGGCGGGGCGCGCGTGGGCGTAGCCCTGACGAGTCATCAGCGGACGGGACGTCAGCGGGTGCTGGGCGAAGGCTCTCAGCGGCGACACATTCGACGACACATGCGCGACTCACCTGCCGGCGTCGCGCCGGTGGGGATGCATGTCGTCGTCGTGGTCATGGACCCAGTAAATCAGACATTTGGTTTACGTCCCAATTTTCAGGACGCGGTGTCCGACATGCGGACACGGTCCTTGCGGCACAAGCACTGCGGCGCCCGACCCTGGTCAGGGGTCGGGCGCCGCAGGATGCGTTCCGGAGCGTCAGGCGGCCAGCGAGGCCGTCACCGGCTTGGCCAGCGTCACGATCGACAGCCGGCGGGAGACCTCGCGCACCTCGGTCTCGCGGTAGCCGAGCTTGCGGTAGAGCCGCAGGTTGCCCAGGCTGCGGTGGCCGGTGAACAGTTCGAAGCCGCTGCTCGCGCCGTCCTCGGCGAGCTGCGCCTCCAGTGCCTCCAGCAGACGGCGGCCCAGGCCGTGCCGCTGCATCCGCGGGTGCACCACCAGACGGCCGATCCGGCCGACGCCGTTCTCGTCCACCCAGCCGCGCACGCTGCCGACCACTTCGTCGCCGAGCCGGGCGACCAGCACCCGGTGCTCGGCGAACTCGGCCCGCAGACTCTCCAGCGTCTGGGTCAGCGGCTCCAGCGTCCAGTCGCTGTAGAGCTCCGCCTCGCTCTGGTAGCCGAGGTACTGGAGCTTGAGGATCTGCTCCGCTTCCTCCGGTCGTGCCGTTGCGATGATCACACTCATGCCCATGTGCGGGGGCCTCCCCATCGTTAGTGCCCGGCGCGCACGAGTGAGGGTCTCGCACCGGTTCCTGTCCGAGGTGCCCGGACGGGGATCGGCCCGGCCCGGGAAAAGCGCGACGCGTCCCGCCGGACGGTGGTCCGGTGCACCGGGACTGACGCACGCTCACGCTCAGTATCCGGCCAGCCGGGCGACCGTCAAGAGAGACGTTCGCCACCGCTCTACCCACGCGCCAGCTGTTCTCAACCTTCCGGACGCCCGACGTGGCGAGCGTCACGCCCCCGCGGACGACGCCGTCACCCGCTCGGCCGGATGTTCTGGTTCACCCGGAACAGGTTGGTCGGATCGTAGCGGTCCTTCAGCGCCACCAGCCGCTCGTACTTCGCCAGCCCGTACGCCTCCACCACCCGGGCCTGCCCCTCCTGGCCCATCAGGTTCACGTACGCCCCGCCCGAGGAGAACTGCCGCATCGCCTGCCAGCACCGCCGCACCCACGCCACCTGCGGCTCCGGCGGCCCGTCCGTCCACCGCCCCGTCGCGCTCAGCAGGTACGGAGCCGTCCGGTACGTGTACGCGGTGTCCTCCGGGCCCACCCGGGCCACCGCGCCGCCCAGGAACGCCAGTTGCAGCTGCGCCTCCGGGGAGGGCATGGTCGCCACCTGCTCGCCCAGGCAGTGGATCGCCGCGTCGTCCAGCACCGACAGGAACTCCGAGCGTCCGAAGTTCCCCGCGCCCGCCCCCCGGCCCGGGTCCAGCATCTGCTGCCACAGCGTGTACGGCCGGGTCTGCACGGTGTCCGCCACCACTCCCGGCAGCGCGCGCAGCGGCGCGACCGCCTCCCGGCCCCGGTCCGCCCGGCCCGACCAGCACAGGCCGATCCGCAGCATCGGCCGGTCCGGCAGGTGCGCCACCCCGCGCGGCCGCCCGAACTCGATGCCCACCGTCACCCCGTCCGGGGCCTGCGCCATGAAGTCCCGCACCGCCGCCACCGTCGGCGCCAGCAGCTCGGCCGGCACGTACACCGCCCCGCACAGCACGTGCGGCCCCACCCGGTGGAGCCGGTACGTGAACGAGGTGACCACGCCGAAGTTGCCGCCGCCGCCGCGCAGCCCCCGGAACAGTTCCGGATGCGAGGCCGAACTCGCCGTCAGCAGACGGCCCTCCGCCGTCACCACGTCCGCCTCGACCAGGTTGTCGCAGGTCAGCCCGTACGCCCGGGCCAGCCACCCGACTCCCCCGCCGAGCGTCACCCCGGCGATGCCCGCCGCCGAGTACGGCGCGCCGGGCGTCGCCAGGTCGAACGCCTGGGTCTCGTGGTCGAACAGGCCCCAGGTCACCCCCGGCTGCGCCCTGGCGATCCGGCGCGCCGGGTCCACCCGGACTCCGCGCATCCCCGACAGGTCGATCAGCATCCCGCCGTCCGTCGTCCCCAGGCCCGCCTGACTGTGCCCCGCCCCGCGCACCGCCGCGGCCAGCCCGTGCTCCCGGGCCACCACGACGGCCTGCAGCACGTCCGCGACGCCGGTGCACCGCGCGATCACCTCGGGCCGCCGGTCCACCGCGGCGTTCCACACCGCCCGCGCCCCGTCGTACCCGTCGTCCCCGGGCACCAGGATCTCGCCCCGGAACCCCTCTGCCAGTGCCATGGCTGCTTTGGCCATGCCTCCAGGGTAGGAAGCGGTTCAGGAATCGGCGCGCCAGAACTCAAGCTTCGCCCGCGCCGGCCGTCGCCCGGTGGTCGGGGACCCGGACCGGATCGGCGACCGTGAGCGCGGCCAGGGTGGCGTCGCCGCTCGCGGGCGCGGTGGTGTTGCTCGCGGGGATCCACACGACCAGGTCCAGCGATCCGTCGTCGGGGCCGGAGCGGGCGTGGTCGGCTGCGAGCTGGGTCTTCCCGGTACCCGCGCGACCGTCGGGCACCGCACCCGTGGCGTCGTCGGCGGCGAGCACCCGGGGGCTCGGCGCGGTGGAGGAACTCGCCCGCGCGGGCCGGGATCCGGCCGACCGCCTGCGGCCGCTGGACGGGGGCGCAGGTGCACGTGGACGCCGCCCGTCGTGCCGGCCGCGATGCCGTGTTGCCCGCTCGCCGTGATGTTCCGGCCCGGTTGCTGCTGGTCCACGGGCCCCCGGTCCGCCGCACTCCGACTCGGCGCCGGTGCTGTCCGGGCCGGAACGCCGGGCACCGCCGAACGGCACGCCAACCACTCGGACCAGCCGGGGGGTGACGCGCCGTCCGGTGACCGGGAGGGTCAGCCGAGCCAGGACTGCTGGGCGGCCAGGTCTTCCTTGATCTCGGCGAGCTGGATCGCGACCGCGGACGGGGCGGTGCCGCCGCGGCCGTTGCGGGAGGCGATCGCGCCGTGGACGGACAGCACGCTGCGGACGTCCGGGGTGAGGTGGGCGGAGATCTCGGCGAACTGGGCGTCGGTCAGGTCGGAGAGCTCGATGCCCTCGGCCTCGCAGACCTTCACGCAGGCGCCGGCCACCTCGTGCGCGACCCGGAACGGGACGCCCTGCTTGACCAGCCATTCGGCGATGTCGGTGGCGAGCGAGAAGCCGGCCGGGGCCAGCTCCTCGAGGCGCTCGCGGTGCACCGTCAGGGTCGCGATCATGCCGGTGAAGGCGGGGAGCAGCACCTCGAGGGTGTCGCAGGAGTCGAAGACCGGCTCCTTGTCCTCCTGCAGGTCGCGGTTGTAGGCGAGCGGGAGGGCCTTGAGGGTGGCGAGCAGGCCGGTGAGGTTGCCGATCAGGCGGCCGGACTTGCCGCGGGCGAGCTCGGCGATGTCGGGGTTCTTCTTCTGCGGCATGATCGACGACCCAGTGGAGAAGGCGTCGTGCAGCGTGATGAAGCCGAACTCCTTGGTGTTCCAGATGATGATCTCCTCCGCGATCCGCGAGAGGTTGATGCCGATCATCGCGGTGACGAAGGCGAACTCGGCGACGAAGTCGCGCGAGGCGGTGCCGTCGATGGAGTTGCCGACCGAGCCGCGCTCGAAGCCGAGGTCGGCGGCGACGGCCTCCGGGTCGAGGCCGAGCGAGGAGCCGGCCAGCGCGCCGGAGCCGTAGGGGGAGACGGCGGTGCGGGTGTCCCACTGGCGCAGCCGCTCGGCGTCCCGGCCGAGAGCCTGGACGTGGGCGAGCACGTGGTGGGCGAACAGCACCGGCTGGGCGTGCTGCAGGTGGGTCCGGCCCGGCATCGCGGTGTCCGGGTGGGCCTCGGCGAGGCCGACCAGGGCGTGCTGGAGGTCGAGGATCAGCGCGCCGATGGTCCGGCCGTGGTCGCGCAGGTACATCCGGAACAGGGTGGCGATCTGGTCGTTGCGCGAGCGGCCGGCCCGCAGCTTGCCGCCGAGGTCGGCGCCGAGGCGCTCCAGCAGGCCGCGCTCCAGGGCGGTGTGCACGTCCTCGTCGGCGACGGTCCCGACGAACGCGCCGGACTCGACGTCGGCCAGCAGCTCGTCCAACCCGCGGACCATGCCGGCGAGTTCGTCGTCGTTGAGCAGTCCCGCCTTGTGCAGCACCCGCGCGTGGGCCTTGGAGCCGGCGATGTCGTACGGGGCGAGCCGCCAGTCGAAGTGGACGGAGGCGGAGAGCTTGGCGAGGGCCTCGGAGGGGCCGTCGGCGAAGCGCGCGCCCCAGAGGCGGACGTCTGCGGGCTGTTCGGCGGTCATCGCGTGGGGCTCCTTCAAGTGCTGTAAGTGTGGCTGCGCCCCGGCCGCCGTACGTCGACGGGGGCCGGGGCACGGGTACTGACGGTGAATCAGGCCAGGTCGCGGCGGGCGGCGATCTTCGAGGACATCCCGAAGATCTCGATGAAGCCCTTGGACATGGACTGGTCGAAGGTGTCGCCGGTGTCGTAGGTGGCGAGGTTGAAGTCGTACAGCGACTGGTCCGACTTGCGGCCGTTGACCACGGCGCGGCCGCCGTGCAGCACCATCCGGATGTCGCCGGAGACGTGCTGGTTGGCCTCGTTGACGAAGCCGTCCAGGGCGCGCTTGAGCGGGGAGAACCACAGGCCGTCGTAGACCAGCTCGGCCCAGCGCTGCTCGACCTGCCGCTTGTAGCGGGCGAGTTCGCGCTCGACGGTGACGTTCTCCAGGGCCTGGTGGGCGGTGATCAGGGCGATCGCGCCGGGGGCCTCGTAGATCTCGCGGGACTTGATGCCGACCAGGCGGTCCTCGACCATGTCGAGGCGGCCCACGCCCTGGGCGCCGGCCCGCTTGTTCAGCTCCTCGATGGCCTGCAGCACCGACACCTTGCGGCCGTCGATGGCGACCGGGACGCCCGCCTCGAAGGTGATGACGACCTCGTCGGCCTCGCGCGGGGCGGCCGGGTCCTGGGTGTACTCGTAGACGTCCTCGATCGGGGCGTTCCAGATGTCCTCGAGGAAGCCGGTCTCGACGGCGCGGCCGAAGACGTTCTGGTCGATCGAGTACGGGTTCTTCTTGGTGGTGACGATCGGGAGGTTCTTGGCCTCGGCGAAGGCGATCGCCTTGTCGCGGGTCATCGCGTAGTCGCGGACCGGGGCGATGCACTTCAGGTTCGGGGCGAGCGACTGGATGCCGACCTCGAAGCGGACCTGGTCGTTGCCCTTGCCGGTGCAGCCGTGGGCGACGGTGGTGGCGCCGTGCTTCTGCGCGGCGGCGACCAGGTGCTTGACGATCGCCGGGCGGGACAGCGCCGAGACCAGCGGGTACTGGCCCTGGTACAGGGCGTTGGCCTTGAGGGCCGGCAGGCAGTACTCGTTGGCGAACTCCTCGCGCGCGTCGGCGACCTCGGCCTCGACGGCGCCGCAGTCGAGGGCGCGCTGGCGGATCGCCTCCAGGTCCTCGCCGCCCTGGCCGACGTCGACGGCGACGGCGATGACCTCGGCGCCGGTCTCCTCGGCGATCCAGCCGATGCAGACGGACGTGTCCAGACCGCCCGAGTAGGCGAGTACGACGCGATCGGTCACGGCTATCTCCTTCACAACACAGGTTCCATGCGGCGTTAGGTATAAGTATGCACGACCGCGTATGAGTTTCAAAACCCGGGGCCCCGGGTGTGTTCCGGATCCGCCGCGGGCTACTGCGACTTGGCCTGGGCGAGCTGCATCAGGTGGTCGGCGAGCGCCTGCCCGCCGGCCGCGTCCCGGCTGATCAGCAGCACGGTGTCGTCGCCGGCGATGGTGCCGAGGATCTCGAACACCTCGGCGGTGTCGATCGCGGAGGCCAGGAACTGCGCCGCGCCGGGCGGGGTGCGCAGCACCACCAGGTTGCCGGACGCGGTGGCGGAGACCATCAACTCGCCCGCCAGCCGGGCCATCCGGGCCTCGCTGGCGGATTCGCCCATGGGCGCGCGCGGGGTGCGGTCCCCGCCCTCGGCCGGGACGGCGTAGATGAGCGCGCCGTCCCGGTTGCGGATCTTCACCGCGCCGAGCTCGTCGAGGTCCCGGGAGAGGGTGGCCTGGGTGACCACCAGTCCGTCGTCGGCGAGCAGCTTGGCGAGCTGGCTCTGCGAGCGGACGGGCTGGCGGGTCAGCAGGTCCACGATCCGCCGGTGGCGCGCGGTGCGGGTCTGCGGGACCTGCGGCGTGGGGCCTGCGGCGGCGGGCTCGGGGCGGGGTTCGGTCATAACTGAAGATTCTCCTGAAAGACGCTCAGCTGTTCGCGCCGGGGGCGGCTTCGCGGACCGTTCGGAGGATCGCGGGCAGCGCGGCGAGGAAGCTGTCGGCCTGCTCCTCGGTGAGCACCAGCGGCGGGACCAGCCGGACGGCGTCGGCGACGGCGGCGTTCACCAGGAAGCCGGCCTGCTGCGCGGCGGCCTGCACCTGGGCGGCGACCGGCGCGGTGAGCACGATGCCCAGCAGCAGGCCCTTGCCCCGGACGTGGTCCACCAGCGGGTCGCCGATCGCCTCGATGCCCACCCGCAGCCGCTCGCCGAGCTTGGCGGCGTGCTCCAGCAGGCCCTGCTCCTCGATGGTGCGCAGCACGGCGAGGCCGGCCGCGGCGACCACCGGGTTGCCGCCGAAGGTGGTGCCGTGCTGACCGGGCTTCAGCAGCTCGGCGGCCTCGCCGAAGGCGAGCACGGCGCCGATCGGCAGACCGCCGCCCAGGCCCTTCGCGAGCGTGACGATGTCCGGGTCGACGCCCTCGTAGGCCTGGTGGGCGAACCAGTGGCCGGTGCGGCCGACGCCGGTCTGGATCTCGTCCAGGACCAGCAGGGTGCCGGTGGCCCGGGTGATCTCCCGGGCCGCCTGAAGGTAGCCGTCGGGCAGCGGGATGGCGCCGTTCTCGCCCTGGATCGGCTCCAGGAAGACCGCGGCGGTGTCGGTGGTGACGGCGGCGCGCAGCGCCTCGATGTCGCCGAACGGGACGTAGCTGACGTCGCCGGGCAGCGGCTTGAACCCCTCCTGCTTGCCGGGCTGGGCGGTGAGCGCGAGGGCGCCCATGGTGCGGCCGTGGAAGGCGCCCTGCAGCGAGACCAGGTGGGTGCGGCCGGTCAGCCGGGAGATCTTGAACGCGGCCTCGTTGGCCTCGGTGCCGGAGTTGCAGAAGAACACCCGGGCCGGGCGGCCGGCCAACTCGACGAGCTTCTCGGCGAGTTGGATGGTGGTCTCGGCCATGAACAGGTTGGAGACGTGGCCGAGGGTGGAGATCTGCGCCGTGACGGCCTCGACGATGGCCGGGTGCGCGGTGCCGAGCACGTTGACGGCGATGCCGGCGACCAGGTCGAGGTACTGCTTGCCGTCGGCGTCCCAGACCAGCGAGCCCTCGCCGCGGACCAGCGGGATCCGCGGCGTGCCGTAGTTGTGCATCAGCGTGTGCTGGTACCGCTCGATGATGGCTTCGTTGCTCATGCCAGGCCCCCCAGTACGTTGGTCTCGTCGTCGGGCACCACCATGGTGCCGATGCCCTCGTCGGTGAAGATCTCCAGCAGCAGGCTGTGCTGGACGCGGCCGTCCAGGACGCGCGCGGTGCCCACGCCGGAGCGGACGGCGCGCAGGCAGCCCTCCATCTTGGGGAGCATGCCGGTGGCGAGGGTGGGGAGCATCTCCTCCAGCTCGCCGGCGTTCAGCTGGCTGATCACGTCGTCGGAGTTGGGCCAGTCCTTGTACAGGCCCTCGACGTCGGTGAGCACCACCAGCATCTCGGCGCCGAGCGCGACCGCGATGGCCGAGGCCGCGGTGTCGGCGTTGATGTTGTAGACGTGGCCGTCGGCGCCGCGGGCGATCGAGGAGACCACCGGGATCCGGCCGTCGGCGATCAGCGCTTTCAGCGCGCCGGCCTCGACGTTGACGATGTCGCCGACCAGCCCGATGTCGACCTGCTCGCCGTCGACCACCGCGTAGCGCTTGACGGCGGTCAGGGTGTGCGCGTCCTCGCCGGTCATGCCGACGGCGAACGGGCCGTGCGAGTTGAGCAGGCCGACCAGTTCGCGCTGGACCTGCCCGGCGAGCACCATCCGGACCACGTCCATGGTCTCGGGGGTGGTGACCCGCAGGCCGGCGGTGAAGGAGGACTCCAGGCCGAGCTTCTCCAGCTGGGCGCTGATCTGCGGGCCGCCGCCGTGCACGACGACGGGGTGCAGCCCGGCGAACCGGAGGAAGACGACGTCCTGGGCGAACGCGGCCTTCAGGTCCTCGTCCACCATGGCGTTGCCGCCGAACTTGATGACCACGGTCTTGCCGTGGAAGCGCGCCAGCCACGGCAGCGCCTCGATCAGGGTGCGGGCCTTGGGCAGCGCGGCGTTGCTGCGGGCCTGTTCGCCCTTGGGTGCGATCTGCATGACGGTGGGTCGACCCCCCTCGGGTCAGCTGGAGTAGGCGCTGTTCTCGTGCACGTACTCGGCGGTCAGGTCGTTGGTCCAGACACTGGCGCTCGCCGAACCGGCCTTCAGATCGGCGGTGATGACCACCTCGCGGTCCTTCATGGAGACCAGGTCGCGGTCCTCGCCGACGCCGCCGTCCTGGCACACCCAGACGCCGTTGATGGCGACGTCCAGCCGGTCGGGGTCGAAGGCGGCGGAGGTGGTGCCGATCGCGGAGAGCACCCGTCCCCAGTTCGGGTCCTCGCCGTGGATGGCGCACTTGAGCAGGTTGTTGCGGGAGATGGTGCGGGCGACCTCGACCGCCTCGTCCTCGGTGGCGGCGTTCAGCACGTCGATCCGGATGTCCTTGGACGCGCCCTCGGCGTCGCCGATCAGCT
Source organism: Streptomyces sp. TLI_171 (assembly GCF_003610255.1). Taxonomy (GTDB): domain Bacteria; phylum Actinomycetota; class Actinomycetes; order Streptomycetales; family Streptomycetaceae; genus Kitasatospora. The sequence continues at coordinate 1,485,188 of NZ_RAPS01000001.1, forward strand.
GCCGGGCCAGGTCGGCGCAGACGGTGCGCACGGCCTCGGCGAACTCGACCTGCTCGGGGGTGACTCCGGAGGCTCCGGAGGCGAGCAGCAGCACCGTGTCGTTGGTGGACATGCAGCCGTCGGAGTCGATCCGGTCGAAGGTGGTGCGGGTGGCGGCGCGCAGCGCGGCGTCCAGGTCCGCGGAGTCCACGGCGGCGTCGGTGGTGACCACCACCAGCATGGTGGCCAGGCCCGGGGCGAGCATGCCCGCGCCCTTGGCCATGCCGCCGACCGTCCAGCCCGCCGGGGCGGTGACCTGGGCGGTCTTGTGCACGGTGTCGGTGGTCTTGATGGCGATCGCGGCGCTCTCGCCGCCGGTGCCGCTGAGCGCGGCCACGGCCTGCTCGATGCCGGGCAGCAGCTTGTCCATCGGCAGCCGGACGCCGATCAGGCCGGTCGAGCAGACCGCCACCTCGATGGCGCCGATGCCGAGTTCGGCGGCGACCTTCTCGGCGGTGGCGTGGGTGTCCTGGAAGCCCTCGGGGCCGGTGCAGGCGTTCGCACCGCCGGAGTTGAGGACGACGGCGGTCAGTTCGCCGTCGTTCAGCACCTGCCGGGACCACTTGACCGGTGCGGCGTGCACCCGGTTGGAGGTGAACACGCCGGCCGCGGCGTGCTGCGGACCGTCGTTGACGACCAGTGCCAGGTCCGGGTTGCCGGAGGCCTTGATGCCGGCGGTGACGCCCGCCGCGCGGAAGCCCTTCGCCGCCGTGACGCCGGTGTTCGAGTTCTGGGTGTCCGTCACGGTGCGACTCCGTTCAGCGGGAGGCCGAGCTCCTCGGGCAGCCCGAGGGCGATGTTCATGCTCTGCACCGCGCCGCCCGCGGTGCCCTTCACCAGGTTGTCGATCGCGCTGATCGCGATGATCCGCCCGGCGTGCTCGTCCAGCACCACCTGCAGCACGGCCGCGTTCGACCCGTACACCGAGGAGGTGTGCGGCCACTGGCCCTCGGGCAGCAGCTGGACGAACGGCTCGTCGCCGTACGCCCTCTCGTACGCGGCGCGCAGGCCCGCCGGGGTGGTGCCGGGCCTGGCCTTGGCGGAGCAGGTGGCGAGGATGCCGCGCGGCATCGGGGCCAGGGTGGGGGTGAACGAGACCGTGACCGGCTCGCCCGCGAGCGGCGTGAGGTTCTGCGCCATCTCCGGGGTGTGGCGGTGGCCGCCGCCGACGCCGTACGGGCTCATCGAGCCCATCACCTCGCTGCCCAGCAGGTGCGCCTTGGCGGCCTTGCCCGCGCCCGAGGTGCCGGACGCGGCGGTGATCACCGCCTCCGGCTCGGCCAGGCCCTCCGCGTACATCGGGTACATCGCGAGGGTCACCGCGGTCGGGTAGCAGCCGGGCACCGCGATCCGCTTGCTGCCCTTCAACGCCTGCCGGTGGCCCGGCAGTTCGGGCAGGCCGTAGGGCCAGGTGCCGGCGTGCGCGGAGCCGTAGAACTGCTCCCAGTCGGCCGCCGAGCGCAGCCGGTGGTCGGCGCCCAGGTCGACCACCAGGACGTCCTCGCCGAGCTGCGCGGCGAGTTCGGCCGACTGGCCGTGCGGCAGGCCGAGGAACACGATGTCGTGGCCCGCCAGCGTCTGCGGGTTGGTCGGCTCCAGCACCCGGTCGGCCAGGCCGATCAGGTGCGGCTGCAGGGCGCCGAACCGGGTGCCCGCGTTGGACCCGCCGGTCAGCGCCCCGATCTCGACCTCGGGGTGCGCCTGCAGCAGTCGCAGCACCTCACCGCCCGCGTACCCGCTCGCTCCGGCGACGGCAACTCGCAATACCATGGCATTCCCTCCTGAATCCCAGCATGAATATACGCAGCTGAGCAAAATCATGCAAGAACGCCCGCCCGGACCGGCGGCCGGGCCCCCGCCGGGCGAAAGGTGACCCACGTCACACCGCAGTGCTGTCAGCAATCGGGTGACCGTCCCGTTCAAGGGACACCCGAACGAGACAGGAGCACCGCCGTGAAGCACCGCATCGTCGTCCTCGGCGCCGGCTACGCCGGAGCCTTCGCCGCCGGAAACCTCGCCCGCCGGCTCTCCCCCGCCGACGTCGCGATCACCGTGGTCAACGCCGCGCCCGAGTTCGTCGAACGGATGCGCCTGCACCAGCTCGCCGCCGGCCAGGACCTGACCTTCCGTCCGCTCGCCGACGTCTTCGCCGGCACCGGGGTGCAGCTGCGCATCGCCCGCGTCACCGCCGTCCACCCCGACCGCAGGACCGTCACCCTCGGCGACGGGGACGGCGAACTGCCCTACGACACCCTGCTCTGGACGCTGGGCAGCTCCGCCGCCCGGCACGACGTCCCCGGAGTCGCCGAGCACGCCTTCGACGTGACCGGCCTGGCCGCCGCACGGCGGCTGCGCGAACGCCTCGCCGACCTGGAACCGGGCGGCGGCGTGCTGGTCGTCGGCGAGGGCCTGACCGGCATCGAGACCGCCACCGAGCTCGCCGAGTCCCGGCCCGACCTGGCCGTCGCGCTCGCCGCCCGCGGCGAACTCGGCGCCCGACTCGATCCGAAGGCCCGCCGCCACCTGCGCCGCGCCTTCGACCGGCTGGGCGTCACCGTCCACGAACACACTGCTGTCACCGCCGTCGCCCCCGGCCGGGCCACCACCGCCGACGGCCGCACCCTCCGCGCCGACGTCACCGTCTGGGCCGCCGGATTCGCCGCGCACCCGCTCGCCGCCGCCGGCGGCCTTGACGTCGCCGCCAACGGCCAGATCCTGGTCGACCGCACCATGCGCTCCGTCTCGCACCCCGACATCTACGCGGCCGGCGACTGCGCCCACGCCATCGGCGCCAACGGCCGCCCGCTGCCGATGTCCTGCGCCTCGGCCGGCGCCACCGGCACCCAGGCCACCGCCGCGATCGTCGCCCGCCTGACGGACCGTCCGGTCCCCGCCGTCGGCCTCACCTACGTCGGCAACCACATCAGCCTGGGCCGCCGGGACGCGATCTTCCAGATGGTCGACGGCGACGTCCGCCCGAAGTCCTGGTACCTGGGCGGCCGCGCCGCCGCCCGCCTCAAGGCGGGCATCCTCAAGGGCGCCGAACTCGGCATCGCCCACCCCACCTTCGGCCTCCCGAAGCGCCGTCGCCGCACCGTCGCCGCCGCCACCACCGCTGCACCCGCCCGCGCCGACCGGCGGGCCGCCGCCTAGGTTGTCGCGCATGGACCGCACCGCCGTTGACCGCTTCGAGGCCGGCCGGGCCCGGCTGGCCTCGTTGGCGTACCGCCTGCTCGGTTCGGCCGCCGACGCCGAGGACGCCGTGCAGGACGCCTACCTGCGCTGGCAGGCCGCGGACCGCGACCTCATCCAGGTGCCGGAGGCGTGGCTGACCAAGGTCGTCACCAACCTCTGCCTCGACCAGCTCCGCTCGGCCCGGGTCCGCCACGAGCGGGCAGCCGGCGCGTGGCTGCCCGAGCCGCTGCTCGACGGCGACCCCATGCTCGGCCCCGCCGCCACCTTCGAGCAGCGCGAGTCCGTGTCGCTGGCGGTGCTGACCCTGATGGAGCGCCTCGCCCCGGTCGAGCGGGCCGCCTACGTGCTGCGCGAGGCCTTCTCCTACTCGCACGGCGAGATCGCCGAGATCCTCGACATCACCGAGGCCGCCAGCCAGCAGCACGTCCACCGGGCCCGCCACAGGATCGCCGCCGAACGCCGCGCACGCACCGAGGTCGACCCCGCCGCCGCGCGCCGGATCGTCGAGGCGTTCCTCGCCGCCGCCGTCTCCGGCCGCACCGACCGCCTGGTCGCGATGCTCACCGCCGACGCGACGGCGGTCTCCGACGGCGCGGGCCTGGCCAGGCGACTGCTGCGCATGCAGGGTCCCCACAAGATCGCCTCGCTCGTCCGGGCCGGCTTCCGCCCCACCCCCGCCAAACGCCAACTCGCCGGCGGCTCACCCGCCTTCCACCTCGGCCGGGTCAACGGCGCTCCCGCCGTCCTCGCCGTGGTCGCCGGCCGGGTGGCGGGCGTCGTCGCGTTCGAGATCCGCGACGGCCGGATCGCCGCCCTCCACGGCATCGCCGCCGCCGCCCGCCTCACCCACCTCGACGACGCCTGGCAGCGGCACGGCGCCGACGCCGCACCACTGCACACCTGGTGAATGCCCGCGGGCGGCGAACGCGCCGCGTTCGTACCGGGTTCGTGCCGGGCGCCGTCAGACCCCGGCCCTACGGTGGCGCCCATGACCGAACTCGCAGCGCTGGCCCGCGTCCACACCGCCGGCGACGGCTCTCCGGTGGAACAGCTGACCTGCCACCCGCGGCTCCCACTGGTGGCCGGAACCGCCGGCGGCAGCCGCCTGGTCCGGATCTGGGACTTCTCCGGCGGGCGGCTGCGCGAACTCGCCCACGTCGACCTCGGCCCGGAGCCCGCCGAACACCCGACCGGCCACTGGCCCGGCCAGCGCCTCCCGCTGGCCTGGCATCCCGAGGAAGCCCTGCTGTACGTCACCGACGGAACCGGCCTGACCCGCTGGACCCCTGACGGCCCGTCAAAGGTCGAGCCCTCCCCGGCCCCCTACGGCCACCTGGCGTTCAGTCCCGACGGCGACCACCTCTGGGCCTCGCCGTCCGCCGACGACCGGGAGACCTCGGACGTCCTCGACCTCGCCACCGGCAGCACCGGCACGGCCCGCGGCTGGGACACCGGCGTCGCCGCCCACCCGTCCGGCGCCCTGCTCGCCACCCTGGTCAGCGACCAGGGCGCCACCTACTGCCTGTTCGCCCGCCCGGCCGCGGGCGGGATGCGGCCGCTGCGGCACGCCCTGATCCTGGACGTCGACGGCTACGGCACACCGCTGTTCAGCGCCGACGGCCGGCACCTCGCGATCCGCGGCAACGCGTACTTCGACTCCGTGGACGTCTTCGCATTCCCGTCCCTGCGCCGGATCCTGTCGGTCTCGCTCCGCGAACCCGGGGAGTCCGAGGAGTGGCCGCAGCAGAACCTCGCGTTCGGCGCCGCCCCGGGCGTGCTGTGGATCGGCTCCCCCACCGGGACCCTGCTCGAACTCGACGTCGCCACCCGCGAGGCGGTCGAACACGAGCTCCTCGCCGGGGTCGCGCTCTCGGCCCTCACCTCCACCGCCACCGGCCACCTGCTGGCCGCCCGCGCCGACGGCGAACTGGTCCTGCTGTCGGCCCACCCCGCCCCCGCCGCGACCGCCGCAGCGGGCGACGACGTCGCGGCCTTCCTGGCGGCCACCGAGGACGTCCCCGACGACGGCGACCTGGAGGACCACCTCGTCATCACCGACGGCAGCGGCACCTGGTCGCAGGGCGATCTCGCCACCCTGACCGAGGCGGCCGCGACCGACCCCACCTGGCTGCAGCTCCGGGCCGCCGTCAACCGGGTGCTGGCGGGCTAGCGCGCATCGGGCGGCGGTCCGTCGGCGACGGGTTTCGCCGTCGTGGTCGCGTGCGGCCCGACCCCCGAGCGGCTGCTTCGGCAGCTGTGGTCCGGCGGTTCCGGACGGGCGGCCGGGCGGTGGCGGGACACCGGGAGCTCGCAGGAGCTGCTGGAGGGCGCGATCGCGGTGGCGCGAAGCGGGGCGCGGTGGACATCTCGCCGGTCGGCGTGGATTCCACCACCGTCCGGTCGCTGCGCAGGCACCCCGAGTCCGGTCACGGTCCGGACACACCGGCCACACCGTTCCGCCACCGCAACTACCGTCCCGAGCACCACATTTCCCACACCCTCGGGACGTCGAACGTGCGCCGTACCACCCTCGCCCCCGGGCTGCTCCTGGCAGCCGCCGCCCTCACCGCCTGCAACCCGAACCCGGCCGCCCCGGCCCCCACCACTCCCGCTGCCGTTCCGCCGAGCGCCGCCCCGGCCACCGAACAGGCCCCGGCAGCCGCCAACCGCACCGCGGAACTCCCCGACTTCACCGGCCAGGGCCTTCAAGTCGCCCAGGACAAGGCCCAGTCCGCCGGCTTCTACAGCCTCCACTCGCACGACGCCCTCGGCCGCTCCCGCGCCCAACTCGACGACCTCAACTGGAAGGTCTGCTCCCAGACTCCGGCGGCCGGCCAGCGGTCCATCAACGTCGCCATCGACATGGCCGCGGTCAAGCTCGACGAGCAGTGCCCGGCGACCGACCAGGGCGCCAGCACCCCGTCCGCCGGCTCCTCCATGCCCGACGTGAAGGGCAGGTCCGCTGCCGCCGTGCGCGACCTGCTCCCCCGCAACACCAGCCTCACCATCAAGGACGCGGCCCAGTCCCGCGCCGTCCTGGTCGAGTCCAACTGGCAGGTCTGCTCCCAGAGCCCCGCCCCCGGAACCGAACTGACGGGCCAACCGATCACCCTGAAGGTCGTCAAGTTCGGCGAGACCTGCCCGTAGCCGCCCACCCGCCCGACGAGGTCCCCGGACCTCCTCGGGCGGCCGCGGAACCACCGCCCCGCGCCCTCGCCCCGCCGCCGACAGGGCGTCAGGCCTGCGCGTCCGTGGAGGCGCGGACGACGAGTTGCGGGGCGAAGCGTTCGACCCGCTCCGTGCGTTCGGCAGCCGGGGCTTGAAGGAGCGTCAGGGCGCGTTCGGCCATCTCGGCGAGGGGGTGCCGGATGGAGGTGATCGGGGGGTCGAGGAGTTCGAGTATCTCGGTGTCGTCGAAGCCGGTGACGGCGATCTCTCCGGGGACGGAGACGGCGGAGCGCTGCAGGGTGGAGACCAGCCCGACCGCGAGGACGTCCGCGCCGCAGACCACCGCGTCGACCTCGGAGCGCTGCTCGGCGATCCGGCGCCCCGCGGTGCGGCCGGCGTCGGTGGTGAAGCTGGGCAGCAGGACGGTGGTGGCGGCGGGGCCGCGGGCCGCGGTGAAGGCGGCGAGGCGTTCCGCGCCGGAGGAGGAGGCCTGGTCGGCTGCGACCAGGGCGATCCGGCGGCGGCCGAGGCCGTCCAGGTGGTCGAGCAGCAGGTGCATCGCGGCGGCGTTGTCGAGGGTGACGGCGACCGTCCCGGCGCCGGTCGCCCAGCGGTCGAACAGCACGACGGGCGCGCGCCGCGCCGCGGCCCGGACGGCGGGTCCGGAGGCGGCGGCGGAGACCGGGACGACGACCAGCCCGTCGACGCGCCCGCCGAGCAGGGTCTCGATCTGCTCGGCCTCGATGGCGGCGGAGTTGGCCGCGTCGGAGACCACCAGCTGCCCGCCGTCGGCGCGGACCTGCTGGGCGATGGCGTCGGCGAGCTGGACGAAGTAGGGGTTGGCGAGCGTGGGGACGACCACGCCGACGGTGCCGGTGGTGCCGGTGCGCAGCGCCCGCGCGGAGTGGTTGGTGCGGTAGCCGAGGCGCCGGGCGGCTTCTTCGACTCGGCGGGCGAGTGCGGGGTCGACGTTGCGCGGGGTACCGGCCAGGACGCGTGAGGCGGTGGCGCGGGAGACGCCCGCCGCGGCTGCCACGTCCAGGAGTCGGGGCGCTGTCACGTGGGGTCCTCCCCGGTCGGATCCGCCCAGTGGACCTGAGCTGGCGCAAGGCGCAGCACGAGGGTACTTGACGGCTCCTGAGAGCTGGGTCACAGTGTGGGAGATCGATCTCCCACCCTCCCAGCAGCTCCCGAGGAGCGCCGATGCCGTCGTCCGTCACTGTCGTGGGTTCGGTCAACCGCGACCTCGTGCTGACCGTCGAGGACCTGCCGCGACCCGGCGAGACGGTGCTCGCCGCGGGCTTCGTGGAGGGCGTCGGCGGCAAGGGCGCCAACCAGGCCGTCGCGGCGGCCCGGCTCGGCTCGCCGGTGCGGCTGGTGGCCCGGGTCGGCCGGGACGCGGAGGCGATCCTGCGGGTGCTGGCCGCCGAGGGGGTGGACGTCACCGAGGTGCTGACCGCACCGGACGCCACCACCGGGATCGCCTCGGTGGTGGTCGACCGGGCCGGCGAGAACACCATCGTGGTCAATCCGGGCGCGAACGCCGTGCTGTCGCCGGAGGACCTGCCGCACTGGCTGGCCCGCACGCCCGGCGAGGTGGTGCTGGTGCAGCACGAGATCGCCGCCGAGGTGGTGGCCGCCGCCGTGCTGCGGGGCCGCGAGCAGGGCGCCACCGTCGTCCTCAACCCGGCGCCCGCCCGGCCGGTCCCCGCCGAGGTGCTGGCCGCGGTGGACGTGCTGGTGCCCAATCTGGGCGAGCTCGCCACGCTGCTCGGCGCCGAACTCCCGACCGGCCCGGACGGGGCACGCGCCCTGCTGGAGAGCGCCGAACTGCCGTGCGCGGCGGTGGTGGTCACGCTCGGCGCGGACGGGGCGCTGGTCAGGCTGCCCGGCCGCCCGGGCAGCGTCCACCTGCCCGCCCCCGTGGTGGACGCCGTCGACACGGTCGGTGCGGGCGACACCTTCTGCGGCGCCCTCGCCGACTCCCTCGCCCGCGGCGCGGACCTGCTGACCGCCGCCGAACGCGCCGTCCGGGCGGCCTCGTTGGCCGTCACCGGCCTCGGCGCCCAGTCCTCCATGCCGTACGCGGCGCAGCTCGACTCCGCGCCCCCCGGCACGTCCTGACGGGCCGTCGGCTCCACCGCCTGCCGGCGGCCCTCGACTTCGCTCCCCGCACCGCCTGTTCAACGGAGAACACACCATGCGCCAGCTCAAGATCGGCCTGTTCGAGAACGCCCAGACCAACGCCAGCGGCACCGCCACCTGGCGGCACCCCGACAGCCGGCGGCACCTGTTCGACACCCTCGGCTACTGGCGCGGGATCGCGCAGCTCTGCGAGGACGCCAAGCTGGACTTCCTGTTCCTGGCGGACGCCTGGGGCTGGTCGGAGATCGACGGGGTGCGCCCGCCGATCGCAACCGAGGAGACCCTCGACCTGCCGCGCCTGGACCCGTTCGTGATCGCCTCCGCGCTGCTGGCCTCCACCACCGACCTGGGCCTGGTGGTGACCGGCTCGGTGCTGGTCGAGCCGCCGTACGCGTTCGCCCGCCGGCTGGCCACCCTGGACCAGCTGTCCGGCGGCCGGCTGGGCTGGAACATCGTCACCACGGGCACCGCCGACACCGCCGTGAAGGCGTTCGGGATGGACATGGTGGCGCACGACGACCGGTACGCGATGGCCGAGGACTTCCTCGACCTGGTCTACAAGTACTGGGAGGGCGCCTGGGAGCCCGACGCGCTGGAGAAGGACAAGGCCGGCCGGTTCGCCGACCCGGCGAAGGTGCACCTGGTCGAGCACGACGGCCCCTACTTCCGCTCGCACGGCTACGGCAACACCGCCCGCTCCCCGCAGGGCACCCCGGTGCTGTTCCAGGCCGGCGCGTCCCCGGCCGGCCGCCGGGTCGGCGGGCGCCACGGCGAGTGCATGTTCGTCGGCAGCGGCAGCGTCGAGCAGCTGGCCGGCCACGCCCGGGCGATCCGCGCGGAGGCCGTGCAGGCCGGGCGGAAGCCCGACGAGGTCAAGGTGATGTCGGCGTTCTCCTGCGTGGTCGGCGCGAGCAGCGCGGACGCCGAGCGCCGCTGGCAGCGCGTCCTGGACGCGCAGCGCCCGGAGGTGACCGTCGCCTCGTACGCCATGTTCACCGGCCTCGACCTGTCCTCGTACGCGCCGGACACCCCGATGGCCGAGCTGTCCACCGAGCTGTCGCAGACCCAGGTCGCCCGGTTCGCCGGCCGGACCGTCGGCGACGTGCTCGCCGACTGGCACACCCACGGCGTCGGCGCCCGCCCCGTCGTCGGCACCGCCGAGGAGATCGCCGACGAGCTGTGCGCCCTCGCCGAGGGCGCGGACCTGGACGGCTTCCTGCTCTCGCCGACCGTGCAGCCCGCCTCCACCACCGACTTCGTCGAGTCGGTGCTGCCGATCCTGCGCGCCCGCGGCGTCTTCCGCGGCGAGTACGCGGCCGGCGAGTCGCTGCGCGAGCGCCTCACCGGCTCCGGCGACCGGGCGCTGCCCGCGAGCCACCCGGCCGCGCAGCACCGCCACTGATCCGCCCCCGCACCACGAGAGGACGGCAACGGCCATGGCCACTCCCGCCCACCACCCGTCGGAACTGACCGCGCCCGCGCTGCGCCGGGCCTTCGGGGCCTACCCCACCGGCGTGGTCGCGATCGGCGCCCTGCGGGGCGGCGAACCGGTCGGGTTCGCCGCCAGTTCCTTCGTCTCCATCTCGCTGGAGCCGCCGATGGTCGCGATCAGCGTGGCCCGGACCTCCACCACCTGGCCGCGTCTGGCCGGGGCCCCCGTGCTGGGGCTGAGCGTGCTCAGTCGCGGGCAGGGCGAGCTGTGCCGCAAGCTCGCCGCCCGCGCCGGCGACCGCTTCGACGGCACGCCCTGGCAGTCGACGGCGGACGGTGCGGTGCTGATCCACGACGCGGCGCTGTGGCTGACCGCCCGGGTGGGGCCGGTGTACGACGGCGGGGACCACGAGATCGTCCTGCTGGAGCTGCTCACCGCCGAACTGTTCCCCGCGGTGGAGCCGCTGGTCTTCCACACCAGCCAGTTCCGCGAGCTCACGCCCCATGCCTGACGTTCCCTCAACTCCGCTGTCCGGAACGGTCGTCCACGGTGCGGGCCGGGGCCGCGGCCTGGGCCTGCCGACCGCCAACCTGGCCCCCGACCCCGGCGCGAGCGTCCCCGCGCCCGCCGTCTACAGCGGCTGGCTGAGCCGCCCCGCCGCCGGCGCCGTCCACCGCGCGACGATCAGCATCGGCACCAACCCCACCTTCTGCGACACCGCCGAGGTCCACACCGAGGTCCACTGCCACGACACCTCGGACGACCTCTACGGCGAGCACGTCGACCTGTGGTTCGTCGCCCGGATCCGCGACACCGTCCGCTTCGCCGGCCCCGACGAGCTGATCCGCGCCGCCCTTGAGGACATCCGCCGCTCCGAGGCCGTCCTCGACACCCCCCACGCCCGCGCCGTCCGCGCCGCCGCCCTCTCCGCCGCCCTCCGCTGACCCCCGTCACCACCCCACCTCGCTCTTCCTCTTCTGCTGCGACCACGCCTCCGCGTGCCGCTCCGAACGAACAAAGGTGTGAGTCATGAGCGCATTCCAGTGGCTGAACGACCAGTTCGACCTCTTCGGCCTCCCCGTCTACTGGTCCGACTTCCTCGGCAACATCCTGGCGCTGGCCACCGTCTGGCTGGCCCTGCGCCGTTCGCTGGTGGCGTGGCCGGTGCAGATCCTCGGCTCGGTGCTGCTGCTGGTCGCCAGCCTGAACGTGCACCTCGGCGGCAACGCCGCCCGCCAGATCGTGATCATCGTCTCGGCGTCCTGGGGCTGGGCCACCTGGAAGCGCAGCCGCGAACAGGAAGGGACGATCAACGTCCGGTGGGCGCGCTGGACCGAGCGCACGGCGCTGACAGCCGCCATGGTGCTGGGGACGGCCGCGTTCGGCGCGGTGCTGAAGTGGACCGACGCCTCGTTCTACCCGGGCGCGCCGACCTGGATGGTGCTCGCGGACGCGTGGATCTTCGTCGGTTCGATCCTCGCGATGTACAGCCAGGCCCGCCGGTACGTGGAGTTCTGGTTCGTGTGGCTGGCCGTCGACCTGGTCGGGGTGCCGCTGGCGGTCCACTCGGAGCTGTACTTCTCCGGCATCGTGTACGGCATCTTCTTCGTCATGGTGCTGCTGGGCATCCGGGACTGGGCCTCCCGCAGCAGACCGCAGGAGATCGCTTCCCCGCTGGAGCCGGCCGTCCTGGTCGAGGGCCGCGACGACACCCGGCTCGGCGCAGCCGACTGACCCCGGCGCGGGAGTGGCTTCCGGCCGGTCCGTCACCGGCTCTGCGGCATCAGGCGCAGCAGGTCGGTGACGGGCAGGGCGGGGTTGGCGGCGGCGGCCGCGGCGGTGACCCGGTCGGGGTCGTCGAGGAGTTCGCGGAGCCGCTCGACGGGCAGCGCGGGGTGGGCGGCGGCCTGGCGGCGGGCCCGCTTGTCGCGCAGGCAGGCGGTGAGGACGGTGGCGTCCGCGGCGGGGTGGGCGGCGAGGGCCCGCAGGGTGGCGACGTTGTGGTCGCCGGCGACCAGCTCGCGCAGCAGGCCGGCCGGGGCCTCGGGGTTGGCGGCGATCCCGGGAGCGGCCAGCCGCCCGTGGCGGGCGTGCACGGCCCGCAACCGGGCTTCGCCGAGGCCGGGTCGAGCCGCGACGGCGGCGGCGACCTTGGCGACCGGATCGGCGGCGAGCAGGTCGCGGACGGGTGCCGGCAGGTCGCGGCGCAGGGCGGTGAGCCGCCGCAGTTCCGGGTTGGCGGAGGCGGCGAGCAGGGCGAGTTCCGCCTCGTCGGCGGCATCGATGCGGGGCAGCGGGTCGTTGCCGAGGCGGCCGGTGGCGGCCAGCCGGTCCAGGACGTCGAGCGGCACCCCGGGGTGGCAGGCGGCGGCGCGCTGCACGTGCTCGTGGGGATGGGCGGCGAGTCGGCGGACCAGGTCCTGGCCGACGGCCGGGTTCTCGGCGAGCGCGGCGAGCACCCACAGGTTCTGGTCGGCGGCGAGCCGCCGGTACGCGTCCTGGTGCAGGTCGGGGCGTTCGGCGAGTTGTGCCCGCAGGAACGGGGACGGGTCGTCGAGGTGGCGGACGGCGTCGGCGACCGGCGCGGCGGGGTGTCCGAGCACGGCTTGCAGGATGCTGTGCCGGGCGTACTGGTGGCTGCCGTCGCAGGCCGCCCCGGCGGGCAGGTCGCAGTCCGGGTCGGGGCAGTCCGCGGGGTGCCTCCACGGTACGGCGTGCCGTCGACAGGTGTCGCAGCTGCCCAGCGGCGGACGGTCGTTGATCAGATCGGCGAGGACGTCCGACGGCGCGGCCGGGTTGAATCCGAGAGCCTGCCGGACCTGCTCCGAGGGGTGCGCGGCGAGGGCTGCGGCGGTCTCCGGGTCGGTGGTGCACTCGGCGAGCTCGGCCAGTACCTCCGGGTCCGCGTCGGCGAGCATGCGTCGGACCGGCTCGGCGGGCAGGTCCGGGCACTGCGCCAACTCCCGCCACAGCTCCGGCCGTTCGATGAGCAGCTCGGCCCATTCGACGGGCGCCTGCCGGGCCCGCAGCAGCGCGAGCGCGGCGTGCGGCTGCCGGGCCGGGTCCACCTGCTCGGCGACCAGCCGGCCGTCCGCGACGAAGTCGTCGGCCGCGGTACGGGTGCGTTCCGCGAGCACCGGAATCTGCTGCTCCGTCAGGTCGGTCCGCTCGGCGAGCGCCCACGCCACCTCGGTGTCGTCGATCGCGAGCAGTCGCCCGACGGCCTCGGCCGGGAGCGCGGGGTTGGCGGCCAGTCCGGCCCACAGGTGCTGCACCCGGGCATCGTCTCCGAACCGCGCCCGTCCCGCCGCCGATTTTCCCGCCCGCTGCCGTCACCGGCCGGACAGCGCCTTCGGCCCGGCCCCTTGCCGCCCGCCCCGTCGGCTCATCCTCCGAACAGTCCCTGCTGCCGCGGCACGTCCCGGACGAACACCACCCCGTCCAGCTCCCCCAGCGCGTCCGGGTCGAGCCCGAAGTACGTGTGGTCCGCGGGCACCCGCGGCTTCGCCCGGCCGGCGGCCGTGGTGGCGAGCAGGTGCGGGTCGAGGACGGTGCGGGCCTCGGGGAGGGTGGTGAGCAGGCCTTCGAGGGTGTCGGGCGCGGGGTGGTCGTCGGCGCCGCGGTTGCCGAAGGTGGTGGCGACGAAGGCGTAGCCGTCGTGGCGGGAGGCGAGTACGGATCCGGCGCTCCACCACTGGAGTTGGTGCTCGCCGAGCTGGATCCGGCTGGCTTCGCGCTGCAGGTGGCGGTTGTGCGCGAAGACCAGCGTCGGCCCGCGCGGCGCCTCCCGGCGGAGGATCGCGTCGAGGTTGTCGGCCATCATCAGATCGCGTTGGCGCATCAGCGAGTTGAGGCGGTCGGGGCCGGTTCCGGCGGTGGCCGCGTGGTAGCGCAGCAGGCCGGTCGCGGTGCGGGCGTCGAGCTCCGCCCGCCAGTGCGTCTCCTCCGCGCGAGCGGCGCCGGCCGTGAACTGCGGCCGGTGCGCGGCGAGCAGCACCGCGAGTCCGTCGGCGAGCAGGCGCAGCCGCACGGCGTCCTCGCCGCGTCCGACCGAGCGGGACGGGTCGAGGGCGGCGGCGGGTTCGGTCCAGCGCGCGTCGCTGCCGTGCAGTCGATCCAACTCGGCGCGGTCCGGCAGCAGTTCGGCGGGGAGGTGGGCGGCCAGGTAGTCGTGCAGGCGGAGCAGCGCGCGGCCGGGCGCGGCGGCGCCGGTGGTCTCCAGCGGGCCGTCCGCTCCGTACAGGCGCAGGTGGTCGGCGGCGGGGCGTCCGGCGTTGTACTCCCGCATCCAGGCGACGAGTCGGCGGTTGCCTTCGTACTCGCCGAAGCCGTGGGAGAGGCCCGCGCGGACCGCCGTGTCGGGGTCGCCCGGGCCGCCGGCCACGTACGCGGCGTCGAGGGCGAGGGCGGCCAGGCAGTCGCTCTCCAGGGCGATCGAGCGGTAGCCGTGCTCGGCGACCAGGTGGCGGAACAGCTCGTTGCGGAGGTCGAGGAAGTCCTCGACGCCGTGGGTGGGTTCACCGAGGGCCAGCACGCGGGTGCCGGCGGGGATCAGGTCGGTGACGGCGGCGGGGGAGAACGGACGCGCGGCGGCGGTCAGCGGAACGGTCATGACTTCCACCGTATCGTTGAAGTCTCGTTGTAGACTTTTCCGCTCCCAGTCCGCGTTCCGAGCAGAAAAGTCTCAACTTGGCTCTCCGCCCCGTCGATCTGGCCCGGGAGCACGGTCTGTCCACCCAGGCGGTGCGCAACTACGAGGAGGCGGGCATCCTGCCGCCCGCCGAGCGCTCCCCGCACGGGTACCGCCGTTACGGCGAGCGGCACGCGGCCGCCCTGCGCGCGTTCCTGGCCCTGGTCCCGGGACACGGGCATCCGGCGGCGGCCGCGATCCTGTGCGCCGTCAACACCGGCGCCCTCGACGAGGCCCTGCGCCTGGTCGACGAGAGTCATGCCCGCCTGGCCGAGGACCGCCGCACCCTGGACGCCGTCCGCACCGCGCTCGACCACCTGCCCGCCGCCGCCCGACCGGACGTCGCCGAGGGCGAGCCGGTGCACATCGGCGCGATCGCCCACCGGCTGGGCCTGCGCCCGGCCACCCTCCGCGAGTGGGAGCGCGCGGGCCTGGTCACCCCGTCCCGGGACCCGCGCACCGGCTACCGCGTCTACTCCCCCGCCCAGGTCCGCGAACTGCTGCTCGCCGAGCAGCTCCGCCGCGGCGGCCACGGCCTGGCCACCACCGCAGACCTCCTCCACCGCCTCCGCACGGCCGGCGGCCCGGAGGCCGTCCGCCCCGCCCTCGCCGGCTGGCAGGCCCGCCTGGCCGCCCGGGGCCGCGCCCTCCTCGCCGGCGCCGCCGCCCTCCACACCTACCTGGACCACCCGCAGCCGCAGCCGTGACGCCGTCCTCGCCCTGACGAACCGTCGGCCGCCCTTGTAGGAACTGCACAGATCAGGCGTATGCGACTCGGTCGCGTCCGGCAGCCCCGAAGTCACAACTCCCTTGGCAGAGTGAGCACCGTCGACCCGTCCGACCGACCGTCGGGACGTCGATCATTGTGCTGCCATCACAACGGGAGTAACGGAGTCTCGCCATGCGCACCGACCACGACACCGTCAAGATCACCGGCCTCGGCGCCACCACCCCGCTCGGCGGGACGGCGCCGGCCACCTGGCAGGCCATGTGCGAGGGACGCAACGGCATCCGCGCCCTGGAGCACCCGTGGGCGGCCGACCTGCCGATCCGGATCGCTGGGCAGCTCGCCGTCGAACCCGCCGAGGTGCTGGACCGGATCGAGGCCCGCCGCCTGGACCGCAGCGAGCAACTCGCCCTGATCGCCGCCCGCGAGGCCTGGGCCGACGCCGGACGCCCGGCCGTGGACGGCGAACGCCTCGCCGTGGTGATCGGCACCGGCACCGGCGGCGCGGTCACGATGCTCGACCAGGACGACGTCCTGGAGCGCTCGGGCGTCCGCAAGGTGTCCCCGCACACCGTCCCGATGCTGATGGCCAACGGGCCCGCCGCCTGGGTGTCCATCGACCTCGGGGCACGCGCCGGCGCCCACACCACCGTCAGCGCCTGCGCCTCCGGCGCGGAGGCGATCGCCCTCGGACTGGACCTGATCCGCCTCGGCCGGGCCGACGTGGTGATCGCCGGCGGCACCGAGGCCTGCCTGCACCCGCTCCCGCTGGCCGGCTTCGCCCAGGCCCGCGCCCACTCGCTGCGCAACGCCGACCCCGAGCGCGCCTCCCGCCCGTTCGACCTGGACCGGGACGGCTTCGTGATCGCCGAGGGCGCCGCGGTGCTGGTGCTCGAACGCGCCTCGCTGCGCCCGGACGCGCACGGCTACGCGGTGCTGGCCGGCGCGGCCGTCACCTCCGACGCCCACCACATCACCGCCGGGCACCCGGACGGCCAGCGCCGGGCCATCACCCGCGCGCTCGCCGAGGCGGGCGTCGCGCCGGAGCAGATCGGCCTGGTGCACGCCCACGCCACCTCCACCGAGAAGGGCGACCTCACCGAGGCCGACAGCCTCACCCGGGTGTTCGGCCCGCACCGCCCCGCCGTCACCGCCACCAAGTCGATGACCGGCCACCTGTTCGGCGCGGCCGGCGCCCTGGCCGCGCTGGCCGGCGCCTGGTCGCTGCACGACCGGTTCGCCCCGCCCGTCCGCAACCTGACCGACCCGGACCCGGCCGCCGACCTCGACCTGGTCACCGGCGAGGGGCGCACCGTGCTCACCGACGCCGTCCTGGTCAACGCCTTCGGCTTCGGCGGCCACAACGCGAGCCTGGTCCTCACCTCCTCCTGACCGGCCGTCACCCGCGCGACCGGGCGCCCGCCCGGCCGGCCCGGTCCAGCTCGACCGCCAGCTCGGTCAACTCCTCTACTCGCAGTACCCGTTGGCCGGGCGGAAGCGGCACGTGCAGGGCCGCGAGCCAGTCCTCCGGAATCGCGGCGGCCCCGTACACGGCCCCGGCCAGGCCGCCCGTGACGGCGGCCGTGGTGTCGGTGTCGCCGCCGAGGTCGATCACCGCCCGCAGGGCCCCGGGGAAGTCGCCCGTGGTGCGCAGCGCCCAGAGCGCGGAGCCCAGGCAGGCCCAGACCGCGCCGTTGGACTCGGTGGCCTCTGAGGGGTGCCAGTCCGCGGCGAGCACCCGGGACCACCGCCCGCGGTGCTCGGCCCGGACGGCGTTCAGGGTGCCGGGGAGCGCGGCGAGCGGGTCGCCGCCGTCGAGGGCGACCCGCAGCAGTTCGTGCAGGATCGCGGTGCCTTCCCAGGCGGCGCCGTCCCCGTGGGTGAGGGCGGTGATCCGGCGGCCGGCGTCCATGGTGGCGTCCCGCCCGAGCGGGGCGAACCGGACGGCGGCGGTGACGGCGCGCATCAGGGCGCCGTTGCCGGCTGCGCGTCCCTCGGTCCGGAAGTGGATCGCGGCGGCAGCGCCTCGGCAGACAGCCTTCGCCCGTCACGGAGCGGCGTCCGGTGCGTGCGCTCGGCGTGCCGGCCGGAAGCCCTCGTACTGGGTGTACTTGGGTTTTCGGCCGGTGCGGCGAGAGTGCGTGCCGGGCGTCGCGACGGGGCGAAGGTTGTCTGCCGAGGCGCGAGGTCCCAGGGCAGTCCGCTGCCGAGCACGATCTCGGTCTGGATGCCGATGTCCTTCGGGTCGGCGGCCGCCCAGGCCCGGAAGCGTTCGAAGACGTCGGGCAGGTCGAGTCCGCCGGCCGCCACCAGCGACTCCCCGAGGTGGACGGCCAGCTGGGTGTCGTCGGTGGCCTCGCCCGGGTCCCAGCCGCCGCCACCGCCCATCGCGGCCGCGCCCGGGTAGCGCTGCCCGAACATCCCGGCGGCCCCGAACTCGAAGGGCGCCCCGAGCGCGTCCCCGACCGCCGAACCCAGCACCGCACCGACCACGCGTTCGCGCCGCTCCACCACGCCTCCTCACGATCCGCCGTCACTCGGTCACCGGGCGGATCCGGGGCCGGTCCTCCGATAGCCTGGAGGCACGATGAACTGTTTCACCACCGCCTGGGGCGAGTTCGAGCTGGCCCGGTTCCCGGAGGATCCGCGCGAGCAACTGCGCGCCTGGGACGCCTCGGACGAGTACCTGCTGCGGCACCTGAAGGAGAACCCGGCGGGGCTGGACGGGGCGGTGGCGGTGCTCGGCGACCGCTGGGGCGCGCTGTCGACGGCGCTCGCGGAGCCGGCCGGGTCGCTGACGGCGATCACCGACTCCTACCTCTCGGCCCGCGCCGTCGCCGCGAACCTGGCCCGCAACGGGGTGGACCCGGCCCGGGTGGACGTCCGCAGCACGCAGGACGCGCCGCCGGAGCGGATCGACCTGCTGCTGGTGCGCGTCCCGAAGAGCCTGGCGCTGCTGGAGGACCAGCTGCACCGGCTGGCCCCGGCCGTGCACCCGGGAACGGTGGTGGCCGGCACCGGCATGGTGACCGAGATCCACACCTCCACCCTGCAGCTGTTCGAACGGATCCTCGGCCCGACCCGGACGTCCCTGGCGGTCCGCAAGGCCCGCCTGATCCACACCACCCCGGACGGGTCGCTGGCCCGCCCGGCCAACCCGTGGCCGCTGCGGTACCGCCTCCCGGAGGGCATCGGCGTGCTGTCGGGCCGTCAGGTCGCCAACCAGGCGGGCGTGTTCTGCGCGGACCGGCTGGACATCGGCACCCGCTTCTTCCTCCAGCACCTGCCCGACCTGACCGGCGCACGCCGCGTGATCGACCTCGGCTGCGGCAACGGCATCGTCGGCACCGCCGCCGCCCTGAGCGCCCCGGACGCCGAACTGCTCTTCGTGGACGAGTCGTTCCAGGCGGTGGCGTCCGCCGAGGAGACCTTCCGCAGCAACCTCGGCCCGGACGCCCGCGCCGGGTTCCTGGTCGGCGACGCCCTCGCGGACGTCCCCGACGCCTCCGCGGACGTGGTGCTGCTCAACCCGCCGTTCCACTCCCACCAGGCCACCACGGACGCCATCGCCCGCCGGATGTTCGCCGGGGCGCGCCGCGTGCTGCGCCAGGGCGGCGAACTGCGGGTGGTCGGCAACCGCCACCTCGGCCACCACGTGACGCTGCGCCGTCTGTTCGGCAACTGCCGGACGGTGGCGGGCAGCCCGAAGTTCGTGGTGCTCAGCGCGGTGCGCCGCTGACGAAGGCCCCACCGGGGGCTGGTGTACGCACTGTCCCGGCGGTGCTCTATGGTGAGCGCCGTTTCGCCGTGGATCATCGCCGTGGACTCCCGCGGCCGTACGCCACGCCCAGGGGAGGACCAGCACGATGGACGCCGCGCAGCCCGCCCCGGGAGCCCAGGCTCCCGAGGCCCCGTCGCCGACCTGCTTCCGGCACGCCGACCGCGAGTCGTACGTGCGCTGCTCGCGCTGCGACCGCTACGCCTGCCCGGACTGCCGCCGCGAGGCCGCGGTCGGCTACCAGTGCGTGGAGTGCGTCAAGTCCGGCCGGCAGGGCGTCCGGCAGGCCCGGACGGCGTTCGGCGGCCGGATCACCTCCCGGCCGTACGGCACCATCGCGCTGATCGTGGTGAACGTCGCCGTGTACCTCGCCGAGGTGGCCGGCGGCAGGGACTTCGTCAACCGCTTCGCGATGATCGGCTCGGGCGCCCTGTGGCCGTACGACCCCGACACCTGGGACGGCTTCACCCCGATACCGGTGGGCGGCGTCGCGCACGGCGAGTGGTACCGCCTGATCACCGGCAACTTCCTGCACCTGCAGCCGACCGAGCCGCCGTTGGGCGTCGCCCACCTGCTGCTCAACATGTACTGGCTGTGGATGCTCGGCCGGGTGGTCGAGGACCGCCTCGGCGTGCTGCGGATGGTGGGGCTGTACCTGCTCTCCGCGCTGGGCTGCTCCGCGCTCGAGTACCTGCTCAACCCGCACGGCCTGTCGCTGGGCGCGTCCGGCGCGGTGTTCGGACTGGTCGGCGGCTACTGGGTGCTGAGCCGCAAGCAGGGCTACGACCCGCTGGGCGGAAGCCAGTTGATGGTCACCTTCGTGATCTGGATGGTTCTCTCGGCCGGGTTCGCCTCCTGGCAGGGCCACTTGGGCGGCCTGCTGGCCGGCCTGGGCGGCGGCGCGGCACTCGCCTACGCCCCGCGCGAGCAGCGCGGCACCGTCCAGGCGATCAGCCTGACGGCGGTGCTGGCGGTGGTGGCGATCGTCGTCGTGATCGCCACCGACCAGCTCAACCAGCTGGGTTGAGCACCTCGCGGACGGCCTCGCCGAGCAGCGCCGCGGCCTCCCGCAGCCGCTGCTCGGCGAGCCCCGCGTAACCCAGCGCCAGCGCCGGCCGCCCGACGGACCCGGCGGTCCGCCCCGGTGCGACCGTCGCCACCCGCACCCCGCGGCGCAGCGCCGCGGCCGCGACGGCCCGCTCGTCGAGGCCGTCGGGCAGGTCCGCGTACAGGTGCAGTCCGGCTGCCACGCCCTGGAGTTCGGCCTGCGGCAGGTGGGTGCGCAGGGCCTCGGCCAGCGCCTGGCAGCGGGCCCGGTAGCGGGGGCGGACGGTGCGCAGGTGGCGGTCGTAGCCGCCGCTCTGCAGCAGCGCCGCGAAGGCGAGTTGGTCGATCGCGCCGGTGCCGAGGTCGGCGTACTGCTTGGCTCGCCGGAAGTCCTCGGCGAGCGGGCTCGGCAGCACCGCCCAGCCGAGCCGCAGGCCGGGCGCCAGGGTCTTGCTGAGCGAGCCCAGGTACACCGTCCGCTCGGGCGCCAACCCCTGGACGGCGCCCAGCGGTTCGCGGTCGTAGCGGAACTCCGCGTCGTAGTCGTCCTCGACCACCAGCCCGCCGGCCCGGGCCCAGCCGGCGAGTTCGGTCCGCCGGCGGGCCGAGAGCACCACCCCGGTCGGGTACTGGTGGGCCGGGGTGACCAGGACCGTCCGGGCCCCGCTCGCCGCCAACGCGTCGACCACCAGGCCCTCCTGGTCGACGGGGACGCCGAGCGGCTCGACCCCGTGGGCGCGCAGCAGCTCCAGCGTGCCGGGCGAGCCCGGGTCCTCCACCGCGATCGGCCCGCGCCCGCGCCGGGCCAGCACCTGCAGCAGCAGCGCCAGTCCCTGCCCGACCCCGCTGGTCACCACCACCCGCTCGGGCGGCGCGGCCACCGCCCGCACCCGGCCCAGGTAGGCCGCCAACTCCCCGCGCAGCTGCGGGAGTCCGGCCGGATCGCCGTACCCGAGGTCCCGGTTCGCGGCCCCCTGCAGGGCGCGCCGTACCGCACCCGCCCAGGCCGTCCGCGGGAACGCCCCGAGGTCCGGCGAGCCGGGCTTCAGGTCGTACCGCACCTCCGCCGGGGCCACCCGGGCCGGCACCGCCGCCGGGCCGCCCGCGACCCCCGCCGCGACCCTGGTGCCCGATCCCTGCCGCCCCACCAGGTAGCCCTCGGCCGCGAGTTGCTCGTACGCCTCCACCACCACGCCGCGCGAGACCCCCAGCTCGACGGCCAGCACCCGACTCGCCGGCAGCCGCTCCCCCGCCGCCAGCCGGCCCGACCGCACGGCCGCCCGCAACGCGCGGACCAACCGCCCGGTCAGCTCGCCCTCACCCTCCCCCAACGAGATCAGCAACTCCCGCACCCCGACCGCCCCTTCCACCTCGTCCGGCCCGCGACCCGGTCATCGGCCCGCACACTCCGATTGGTCCTCTGTGCAGCCCATCCGGTGGACCTGGGAACCGGACCACTGGCCGCCTAGCGTGCCAGACATGCCCACCTCCGCCGCCACCCCTTCCACCGCCGCCCCGTCCGCCACCGCCGCCGCCGACCGCGGGTCCGGCTCGCTGCGGGCGGCGGCCGCGATGACCCTGCTCGGCGCGTCCACCGGTGTCACCGCGCTGGCCTCGTCCTATCCGCTGGCCGCCGGCCAGGCGCTGCGCTACGCGCTGGCGTCGGCGGTGCTGCTGCCGCTGGCCCGTCGGCAGGGGCGGCTCGCTCACCGCCCGACGGCCCGTGAACTCGGCCTGCTGCTGGCCCTCGCGGGCACCGGCCTGTTCGCGTTCAACCTGCTGATGGTCACCGCACTGCGGCACACCGACGCGTCCGTGGTCGGCAGCGTCGTCGGCTGCACGCCGCTGCTGCTGGGCGTGCTCTCGCCGCTGCTGGCCCGCCGCCGGCCCGCGCCCCGGCTGCTCGCGGCGGCGGCCGTGGTGGTGGCCGGCGCGGCCCTCACCCAGGGGTTCGGCTCCGGCGACGCGGTCGGCCTGGCGTGCGCGACCGGCACCCTGCTGTGCGAGGCGGCGTTCTCGCTGCTGGCCGTCCCGCTGCTGCCCCGGCTGGGCCCGGTGCGGGTGTCCGCGTACACCACGCTGCTGGCGGTGCCGATGTTCGCCGTGACGGCCGCGCTCTCCCCGTCCGCGCTGCGCGCGCCGACCGCCGCCGAACTGCTCGCCCTGCTGTACCTCGGGCTGGTGCTGACCTGCGTGGCGTTCCTGCTCTGGTACTCGGCGCTGACCCGGCTGCCCGCCGACCAGGCCGGGCTGTTCGGCGGCCTGATCCCGCTCACCGCGACCCTCTCGGGAGCCGTCCTCACCGCAACCGCGCCGACGCCGCTGCAGTTCCTCGGCGCCGGCCTGGTCACCGCCGCGCTGGTGGTCCGCCCGGCCCGCCGCCCGGGTTGAGCCCGCACCGTCGCCGGGCGCCGCGCGGCAGCTCACGGCCCGTCAACCACGGGTCCGCCACCCGTCCCACCGGCGGGCGGCTCCGGCACGGGCGGCCACTCGTCCGGGCGGTGGCCGTTGTCGCCGCGCGGCGAGGTCGGCATAGGCTGGGCGGCGATGACAGTCGACCGCCGCAGTGTTCTGCGTTCCTCCGCCCGCCTGGCCGCGCTGACCGCCGCCGGGGGCCTCGCCGCCGCCTGCGGCGGCCCGTCCGACGGCGACGGCGCGAAGAGCGCCTCGGTGGCGGCCCGCCCGCAGCCGGCGCACCTCGCCGAGACCGCGAGCCCGACCGCGAGCCCGTCGCCCGGCGTGTCCGCCTCCCCGTCGCCGACCGCGTTCGCGCTGCCGCCGCTCGCCGCGGACACCCCGCAGGAGGTGGTGACGGGCCCGCGCAGCAGGTCGCAGCTGGCGCTGACCTTCCACGGCCAGGGCGACCCGGCGATCGCGACGGCGCTGCTGACGGCGGCCGAGCAGCGCGGCGCCCGGCTGACGGTGCTGGTGGTGGGCAGCTGGCTGGACGAGCAGCCGCAGATCGCGCAGCGGATCCTGGCCGGCGGCCACGAGCTCGGCAACCACACCCAGAACCACCTGGACATCTCCTCGATGCGCCCGCAGCAGGCGCACGAGGAGATAGCGCAGTGCGCGGAGCGGCTGCAGCGCCTCACCGGGTCGATCGGCCGCTGGTTCCGGCCCTCGGCGACGCAGTACGCCAACGCGATGGTGAAGGAGCAGGCCCGCCAGGTCGGCTACCAGCACGTGCTCTCCTTCGACGTCGACCCGCGCGACTACGCCGACCCGGGCGCCGACACCGTCACCCACCGGGTGCTGAAGACCGCGGAGGCCGGTTCGGTGGTGGCCCTGCACATGGGGCACCCGGGCACGGCGACGGCGCTGCCGGCGATCCTGGACGGCCTGTCCGCGAAGGGCCTGCACGCGGTGACCGCTTCCGAGCTCTGCGCCTGACCGCCCCTGCGGCCCGCCTGACCCTCCCTCACCGCGGGTGCGCCGCCCGTGCGATGCTCGGGACCATGCGCTACCTCATCCTCGGCGCCGGCGCGGTCGGCGGCACCATCGGCGGCCGTCTCCACCAGGCCGGACACGACGTGGTCCTGGTCGCCCGCGGCCCGCACCTGGCGGCGCTGCGCGCCGACGGCCTGCGACTGACCACCCCGGACGGCGTGCACCGGCTGCCCGTCCCGGCGATCGGCGGCCCGGACGAGATCGCCCTGACCGCGGACGACGTGCTGGTTCTGGCGGTGAAGACCCAGCACTCCGCCGCGCTGCTCGACCGGTGGGCGCCGCGTCCGGTCGCGGGCGGCGGCACCGCGGCGGAGCGGCTGCCGGTGGTGTGCGCGCAGAACGGCGTGGCGAACGAGCGGCTGGCGCTGCGCCGCTTCGCCCGGGTGTACGGGATGTGCGTGTGGCTGCCGTCCACGCACCTGGAGCCGGGCCGGGTGTCGGCGGCGGGCTCGCCGCGCTCCGGCATGCTGCACCTGGGCCGCTTCCCGCACGGCGCGGACGAGTTCGCGCGGCGGATGTCGGCGGACCTGACGGCCTCGTACTTCGACGCACCGGTCAGCGCGGACGTGATGGCGTGGAAGTACGCCAAGCTGCTGTCCAACCTGGGCAACGCGCTGGAGGCGGTGGCGGGGCCGATCGACGGGGAGCTGCGCGAGCGGGTGTGGCGGCGGGTGAAGGCCGAGGGCGAGGCGGTGCTGGCGGCCGCCGGGATCGGGTACCCGTCGGAGGAGGAGCAGCGGGCGAAGCGCGGCGACCGGGTGGCGCAGGTGCCGCTGGCGGGCGAGCGGCGCGGCGGCGGGTCGTCCTGGCAGAGCCTGGCGCGCGGCACCGGGGACATCGAGGCGGACTACCTGAACGGCGAGGTGGTGCTGCTGGGCCGGCTGCACGGGGTGCCGACCCCGCTGAACGAGGCGCTGCAGCGGCTGGCGGCGGCGTTCGCCCGCGAGGGCCGCCCGGCGGGTTCGCTCCCGGACGCCGAGCTGGCCGCGCTCGCGGCCGGCTGACCTCCCGTCACGCCATCGGGTCCTCCGGCCCGTACGGGCGCAGCCGCAGGGTGCGGGCGTCGGTGGAGCGGATGGTGGCGGCGGAGGCGACCAGGGTCTCCAGGTTGTCGCGCCCGGCGTGCAGGAAGCGGCCGTGCAGTCCGTCGAAACGGCCGCGGGCCGCGTCGACGGTGACGGCGACCATGTAGGGGACGGAGCCCCAGGCCTTCATGTCGCGGAACATCGGCATGCCGGCGGTCATGTCGGTGGCGACGGCCCCAGGGCTGATGTCGAGGACCACGATGCCGTGCCGGCCGACCGAGTCGGCGATGTTGTCGGACAGCTGCAGCAGCGCGCCCTTGGAGGTGGCGTAGGCGGTGTAGTTGCCGTCGGGGCGCAGCGCGAAGCCGCTGTTCAGGTTGATGACCCGGCCGCGCCCTCGCCGCACCATGCCGGGCAGCACGTTGCGCAGCAGGTTGTAGGGGCCGCGCAGGTTGGTCTCGACGACCTGCCACCACTGGGCGGGGTCGGTCTCCCAGATCGGGACTTCGGCGCGGTCGACCTGCCCGGCGTTGTTGATCAGCAGGTCGACGGGGCCGAGGTCGCGTTCGATCGAGCGGACGGCTTCGCGGACGGCGCCGGGCCGGGCGACGTCGGCGGTGACGGCGACGCCGCGGGCGCCGTGCCGGACGCACTCCTTCAGGGTGGCGATCAGCTTGTCCTGGGTGCGGCCGACGAGACCGACGGCCATGCCCTCGGCGGCCAGTCCGATGGCGATCTCCCGCCCGATGCCGCGTCCCGCTCCGGTGACCAGTCCGACCTGTCCGGCGAGTGATCCCGTCCCCATGTGCTGCTCCCTCCTCCGGCTGGACCATCGCATTCTGGTCCGCCGCCCGGGGGCGCACGGGGAGCGCGCGCGGCGCACCACCCGGCCTCACCCGTTCGGCCCAGCGCCGCCGTGCGGGGGCCGGGGACCAGGCGAGGTGAACGCCCGTCAACGCAGGTAGTACCGTCGTCCGGGCGGACCGCCGCACCCGCCAACCGGGCGGGAGGCGGCCGTGACAACACCAGGCTGGGAAACCCCCAGCTCCACGTGAAGGGCAACTGAGTGAGTGACATCGCGCGTGTCGGAGTGGTCGGCTGCGGGCTCATGGGGTCGGGCATCGCCGAGGTCTTCGCCCGTTCCGGCCTGGACGTGCTGGTCTCGGAGGCCAGTGGCGAGGCCCTGGAGCTGGGCCGGACCCGGCTGACCAACTCCCTGGAGACGGCCGTGCGGCGCGGCAAGCTGTCGGAGCAGGAGCGCGACGAGGCGCTGTCCCGGCTGGCGTTCACCACCGAGCTCGCCGACTTCCACGACCGGGACCTGGTGGTCGAGGCGGTCGCGGAGCGCGAGGACATCAAGGTCAAGATCTTCCAGACGCTGGACCAGGTGGTGACCCGCCGGGACGCGATCCTGGCCTCCAACACCTCCTCCATCCCGATCGTGAAGCTGGCGGCGGCGACCGGCCGCCCCGAGCAGGTGATCGGCCTGCACTTCTTCAACCCGGCGCCGGTGCAGAAGCTGGTCGAGGTGATCCCGACCCTGACCACCTCGGCGGAGACCACCACCCGCGCCGAGCAGTTCACCGTCGAGGTGCTCGGCAAGGAGCCGATCCGGGCCCGCGACCGGGCCGGCTTCGTGGTCAACGCCCTGCTGGTGCCGTACCTGCTGTCCGCGGTGCGGATGTTCGAGTCGGGCGTGGCGACGGCCGCCGACATCGACAAGGGCATGGAGGCGGGCTGCGCCCACCCGATGGGCCCGCTGCGGCTGTGCGACCTGATCGGCCTGGACACCATCGTCTCGATCGCCGAGTCGATGTACGACGAGTACAAGGAGCCGCTGTACGCGGCGCCGCCGCTGCTGTCCCGGATGGTCGACGCGGGCCTGCTGGGCCGCAAGTCCGGCCGCGGCTTCTACGACTACACCGCGACGGCCTGACCTGCTCTCTCCCGCCGGATCGGTCAGGGCCGCCCCCTTCGTCACCGTCGGGGGCGGCCTTCGGCGCGTCAGGGGGTGGCGTAGCGGGCGACGTCGGCGACCTTGCAGCTGACCGGGCCGTGCGGGTCGGCGACGCCCTGGGCCTGCTCTTCCGCCTGCTGCCCCGGCGGGAGCGCCCCGGCGGCGGCCGCGCCGGTGGTGACCTGCCGGCCCGCGCCGTCCAGGAACGCGATCTGCACCACGTAGTTGCTGGTGACGGCGGTGCGGTTGGTGATCCGCACGGTGGCGGCGGGCCAGTGCAGCTCGGGGTCGACCGCGCACCCGGTCACCTCGACGTCGTCGTCGGCGGCCCGGGCGGCGGCGGAGGCGTTCGCCGCTCCGCCCCCGTCCGCCGGTTCGCAGCCCGCGACCGCGAACGCGGCGGCCAGGCAGGCGGCGGTGAGGATCGCTCGGATGCGCATGGTCTCCCCCGGGGACGGCGTGGGTCGAAGCCGACGCTACCGACCCCGCGGGCCCGGCCGCCCCGAATGTGTCCGAGCTGTAACCGCCCTGCGGAGCAAGTGTGCTGACGGTACGTCAACAACCCGATGGGCCCGGCGCCGCGAGGACGCCGGGCGCGCTCGGCCGCCCTCAGCTGTTGATCTGGTACGGGTCCCCGTAGACCTTCCACTTCAGCGGCGGGTTGAGGTCGAAGTTCTTGTTGTTCAGGAACACCCGCTGCTCGGTGTCGACCCGGCTGGTGTCGGCGTGCGCCTCCTCCTGCTTCATGATCACCTTGCGGGCGTCCAGGAAGGCGTTCAGGTAGGCGGTCTCGTCGCCGCCCTGGGCCGGGGTCTTGGCCTTCTTCATGGCCGCGGCCCGGATGCCGCCGAAGCTGTCCGAGCTGTTGCCGGGGCCGTGCATCACGATGGCGTCGTAGTAGATGAACTGGCCGAGCGCGCGCAGGCCGTCCGACTTGGCCTGCTTCACCGACGGGTTGAAGTACACCCGGTCGCGCTCGTCGTTCTGCGCCCGCTGGAAGACGGTGTCCTTGGCGGCGGTCGCCCAGTCCCTGGTGAACGCGCTGCCCAGGCCGGAGTGCGACTCGGTGCCGTTGACCTTCTTCAGGGCGGGCAGGTACTTCGCCAGCACGTTGCCGGGCTTCAGGTCGGTGTAGTGCTCGACCAGCTCCAGCATGTCGCCGGTGCCGGAGCAGAAGCCGATGATGCCGGCGGTGTAGCCGCGGCCGTCGCCGATGTCCTCGATGTACTTGTACTGCGCCTTCCAGTCCAGCGAGGAGTTCTCCGCCGAGGAGACCAGCTCCATGGCGATCTCCTTCTTGTGCGCGTCGTCGAGCCCGACGCCGGCGGCGTTGCCCACCCCGGCGGTGGCCAGGGTCAGGGGGAGGGCGGTGAGCAGGACCGCCACGGCGGCCCGGGCGGTGCGAGGCATGGTGCGCATCTGACGCTCCGTCTGTCGGCTGCGGGCATGGGGGCACCCGCAGGAGAGTTAGGAAACTTTCCTAACCAGATTGAAGCGGCCGGACCGCATCCCCCGCAAGACCCCGGACCGGATTTGACAGGTACTCAGCCCCCGCCCGGCCGCAAACCGTTGGCCCCCACCGTCCGGACCGGCCATGCTGGACCGAATGGAGATCCGCGAAGCCACCCCCGAGGACTGGGCCGCCGTCTGGCCGTTCTTCCACCGCATCGTCGCCGCCGGCGAGACCTTCACCTACCCGGCCGACCTCAGCTCCGCCACCGCCCGCGACTGGTGGCTGCTGAACGCCCCCAACCGCACCGTGGTCGCCGTCGACGACCACGGCACGGTGGTCGGCACCGCCAAGATGAACAACAACCAGTGGGGCAACGGCTCCCACGTCGCCAGCGCCAGCTACATGGTCGACCCCGACCACGCCGGCCGCGGCACCGGCCGCGCCCTGTGCGAGCACACCCTCGACTGGGCCCGCCGGCAGGGCTTCCGCGCCATGCAGTTCAACGCCGTCGTCGCCACCAACACGGCCGCCGTCGCGCTGTACCGCTCACTCGGCTTCACGATCATCGGCACCGTGCCCGAAGGCTTCCACCACCCCGCCCACGGCTACGTCGGACTGCACGTCATGCACCGCCCGCTGTGACCGCCCGCCCCTCCCGCAGCACCGCCGGCCGCGACCCCACCGTCACCAGCAGCGAGAGCCCCGCCAGCACCCCGATCGCCCACACCGGGTCCACCCACTGCGCCAGCGCCCCCGCCGACGCCGCCCCGACGCCCTGCCACGCCAGCCGGCCCGCCGACTCCACCCCCTGCACCTGGCCCCGCGCCCGCTCCGGCGTCAGCGCCAGCAACCGCTCCTGCAACGGCAGCGTCGCCGCGAACCCCACCCCCGCCACGCCCACCGCCAGCACCGCCACCACCACCGGCGGACGCACCGCCAGCACCAGGAACGGCCCCGCCAGCAGCAGCCGCAACCCGAACGCCCACCGCGCCCGCCGCGCCGCGTCCAGCACCCGCCCCACCACCAGGTCGCCCACCAGCATCCCCGCCGAACTCGCCGCGAAGAGCGCCCCCGCCGCGCCCGGCGCGTACGGCAGGAACAGCGCCTCGCACCCCACCACCAGCCCGTTCGGCACCCACAGGTTCACCAGCAGCGCCCGCCGCCCCGGCCGCCCCAGCAACTCGACGTTGCCCCGCCAGGTCTCCCGCAGCCCCGGTCGGCGCGCCAGCCGCACCGACCGCTCCCGCACCGTCCCCGCCACCACCAGCGTCGCCGCCGCCGCCAACCCGGCCGCCGCGCCCATCACCTGATACGGACTCAGCAGCGCCGACAGCGCCCCGCCCGCCGCGAAGCCCAGCACCGCCGCCCCGCCCGAGGTCAGGTTCATCAACGACCGCGCCGCCGCGTACCCCTCCGCCGGCACGATCTCCGCCAGCAGCCCCATCCGCGTCCCCGCCCCCAGCGCCTGGAAGAACCCCACCACCAGCAGCAGCCCGAACCGCCCCGGCAACGGCAGCCCCGGCACCGCCTGCGCCCCCAACGCCCCCACCGACACCAGGTGCAGCCCCACCAATGTCCGCCGCGGCCGACTCCCGTCCGCCACCGACATCAGCGTCATCGCGCCCACCACCGCGGCGAAGGACGCCCCGTACATGCTCACCGCCGTCAACAACGGCGACCCCGTCCGCACCTGCACCGACATCCCCAGCGCGAACCCCGACAACGTCCCGGCTCCCGCCATCAGCGAGAACCCCACGTACAACCCGACGAACTCCCGCTGCCGCAACAGCGCCCGATATCCATGAGAACCCATGAAAAAAGCCTCCGAAGCTCCCCCGGCGCGGGGGCCCTCGAAGGCCTGCACGGTAAACGTACCACCCCGGCGGCGACCCGAGCCAGGAGGACGACGGGGCCCCGCCGCGCGCCGAAGGACGACGCGCGGCGGGGCCCCGTCGGACCGTCAGGCCCCGCGCAGCACCGCCCCGGTGCGCTCGGCGGCCGCCGCCACCGCGGACTCGCGGGCCGCCGACGCCTCGTCCGCGGTCAGCGTCCGGTCGGTGGCCCGGAAGCGCAGCGTGTACGCCAGCGACTTCTTGCCCGCACCCGCCTGCTCGCCGGTGAAGACGTCGAACAGCCGCAGCGACTCCAGCAGTTCGCCCGCACCGTCGCGCAGCGCCGCCTCCACGTCCGCCGCGTGCACCCCGGCGTCCACGATCAGCGCCACGTCCTGGGTCGCCACGGGGTACGCGGACACCGGCGGGCCGGACACCCGCCGCCCGTCCTCGAAGACCAGGTCCAGGTCGATCTCCATCGCGCAGGTGCGCTCCGGCAGGTGCAGCGCCTTGACCACCCGCGGGTGCAGCTCGCCGGCGTGGCCGACGACCTCCTCGCCCACCAGCAGCTCCGCGCAGCGCCCCGGGTGCCACGGCGCGTACTGCGCCTGGCGGACCGTCAGCTCCACGCCCGCCGCCGCGGCGACCACCCGCGCCGCCTCGATCGCGTCCGCCCAGCCGGACGGCGCTCCCTTGCCCCACCAGCCGGAGGGCAGCCGCTCGCCGGTCAGCGCGACGGCGACCCGGCGCGGCTGGTCGGGGAGGGCGGCGTTCAGCTCGGCGAGCTGCTCCTCGGTCGGACGGCGGTCCACCGGCAGGCGCGGCGCGACCTTCTGCTCCGCCTTCGGCAGGAACACCGTGCCGGTCTCGAACAGCGCCAGGTCGGTGTTGCCACGGCCCACGTTGCGGCGCAGCGCGCCCAGCAGACCCGGCAGCAGCGTGGTGCGCAGCGCCGGCTCGGCGTCGTTCAGCGGGTTGACCAGCTTCACGGTGCGGCGGCGCGCGTCGTCCGCGTCCAGGCCCAGGCCGTCGAACGCGGCCTCGCCGACGAACGGGTACGCGTTGATCTCGACGTAGCCCGCGCCGGCCAGCGCCACGCCGACCCGGCGGTGGAAGCGCTGCGCCTCGCTCAGGCCGCGGCCGGGCGGGGTGATGGGCATCCGGGCGGGGACGTTGTCGTAGCCCTCCAGCCGGATGACCTCCTCCGCGAGGTCGTACGGGTC
Organism: Streptomyces sp. TLI_171; assembly: GCF_003610255.1. Classification (GTDB taxonomy): domain Bacteria; phylum Actinomycetota; class Actinomycetes; order Streptomycetales; family Streptomycetaceae; genus Kitasatospora. The sequence goes on from NZ_RAPS01000001.1 coordinate 1,516,349, forward strand.
GGTGAGGTCGGGCCGCCAGGACGGCGGGGTGACCTCCAGGACGTCCGCACCGACGACCGTGCAGCCGACCTCCTGCAGGCGGCGGGTGACGGTCTCGCGGCCGTACTCGGCGCCGGCCACCCGGTCGGGCAGGTCGGCGTCGATGGCGATGGTGCGCACCGGGTGCGGGGCGGCGATGTCGGTGACACCGGCCTCGGCGGTCCCGCCGGCGATCAGCACCAGCAGGTCGACGGCGCGCTGCGCGGCGGCCCGGGCGGCCTCCGGGTCCACGCCGCGCTCGAAGCGCTTGGACGCCTCGGAGGGCAGCTTGTGGCGCTTGGCGGCGCGGGCGATCGCCACCGGCTCGAAGTGCGCGGCCTCGATGATGATCTCGGTGGAGCCGGTGACCTCGCCGGTCTCCGGGTCGACGACCGGGTCGAGGATCTCGGTGGTCGCGCCGCCCATCACGCCGGCCAGGCCGATCGGGCCGGAGTTGTCGCAGATCAGCAGGTCCTCGGCGGACAGCTTGCGCTTCACGCCGTCCAGCGTGGTCAGCTGCTCCCCCGCCTGCGCCCGGCGGACCTGGATCGGCCCGTCGACGCGGCCGCGGTCGTAGGCGTGCAGCGGCTGGCCGACCTCGAGCATCACGTAGTTGGTGATGTCGACGGCCAGCGAGATCGGGCGGATGCCGGACTTCTGCAGGCGGCGCTGCAGCCAGATCGGCGACTGCGCGGCCGGGTCGACCCCGGTCACCGTGCGCGCCACGAAACGGTCGCAGCCCACCGGGTCGGCGACCTTCACCGGGTAGCCGTACGCGTTCGCCGGAGGCACGTCCAGCAGCGCCGGGTCGGCCAGCGGCAGGCCGTACGCGGCGGCCGCCTCGCGGGCCACGCCGCGCATCGACAGGCAGTAGCCGCGGTCCGGCGTGACGGCGATGTCGAGGACCTCGTCGACCAGCTGCAGCAGCTCGATCGCGTCGGTGCCGGGCTCGTACTCGGGCGGCAGCACGATGATGCCGTTGTGGTCGTCGCCCATGCCGAGCTCGCGGGCGGAGCAGATCATGCCCGCGGAGGTGTGGCCGTACGTCTGGCGGGCGGAGATCGGGAACGGGCCGGGCAGCACGCCGCCGGGCAGGATCACCACGACCTTGTCGCCGACCTGGAAGTTGGTCGCGCCGCAGACGATCTCCTGCGGGGCGCCGGTGCCGTTGGCGTCGCCGACGTTCACGAAGCAGTGCCGGATCGGCTTCTTGAAGCCGGACAGCTCCTCGACGGAGAGCACCTCGCCGACCACCAGCGGGCCCTTGATGTCGGTGCCGAGCTGCTCGACGGTCTCCACCTCGAGACCCGCGCGGACCAGCCGGGCCGCGACGTCGCGACCGGTCTCGCCCGCCGGCAGGTCGACGTACTCGCGCAGCCAGGAAAGCGGGACGCGCATCAGATCTCCATCCCGAACGGAAGGGTGAAGCGGACGTCACCCTCGACCATGTCGCGCATGTCGGCGACGTTGTGACGGTTCATCAGGATCCGCTCCAGGCCCAGGCCGAACGCGAACCCGCTGTAGCGGTTCGGGTCGATGCCCGCGGCGACCAGCACCCGGGGGTTGACCACGCCGCAGCCGCCCAGCTCGATCCAGCCCTCCGAGGAGCAGGTCCGGCACGGGCGGTCGGGGTTGCCCACCGAGGCGCCGCGGCACACGAAGCACTGCAGGTCGATCTCGGCGCTCGGCTCGGTGAACGGGAAGTACGAGGGCCGCCAGCGCAGCTCCAGGCCGCCGCCGATCAGCTTCTCCACCAGCACCTCGATGGTGCCCTTCAGGTGGCCGAAGGTGATGCCCTCGTCGACCGCGATCGCCTCGACCTGGCGGAACACCGGGGTGTGCGTGGCGTCCAGCTCGTCGGTGCGGTAGACCCGGCCCGGGCTGACCGCGTACAGCGGCGGCTCGCCGGCCAGCATCGCGCGGATCTGCACCGGCGAGGTCTGGGTGCGCAGCACCATGCCGGAGTCGGCGGTGCCGTCGGGGGCCTCCACGAAGAAGGTGTCCTGCATCGAGCGGGCCGGGTGGTCGGCGTGCAGGTTGAGGGCGTCGAAGTTCAGCCACTCCGCCTCGACCTCGGGGCCGGACGCCACCTGGTAGCCCATCGCGACGAAGGTGTCCTCGATGCGCTCGGCGAGCGTGGTCAGCGGGTGCCGGGCGCCGCGCGGCACGCGGCCGTAGGGCAGCGTGACGTCCACCGACTCCTCGACCAGCACCCGCGCGTCGCGCTCCGCCTCCAGCTCGACCTGACGCTTCGCCAGGGCCTGGTTGACGGCTCCGCGGGCCTGGCCGATCAGCTTGCCCGCGGCGGCCTTGGCCTGCGGGGGCAGGGCGCCGATCTCGCGGTTGGCGAGCGACAGCGGGGAGCGGTCGCCGGTGTGCGCGACCTTCGCCTGCTTGAGCTCGTCGAGGTCGGCGGCGGCGGCGAAGGCGGCGAGCGCCTCGTCCCGGGCCTGTTCCACCACCTCGGGCTTGAGGGCCTCGACCTCGACCGGGTCGTACGACTTGTTGGGTGCCGACATCTCTATCTTTCCCGTGCTCCTGCTCGTGATCAGGTCTGCTGCCTCGCCGGGCGTCCCAGAACGCCAAAGGTCGAGTGTAGTCGCAGCGCGCAACCGCGTACGGCGGGTGACCGTGACCTGGAAGCGGTCAGAGCATGAAGTCCGGGATGCCGGCGGGCAGCACGAACCGGAACCTGGCGCCGCCGCCGGGCGCCCGGCTGATCCGGATCACCCCGCCGTGCGCCTCCACGATGCCCTTCACGATGTACAGGCCGAGGCCGGTGCCGCCGCGCTTGGAACCCCGCCAGAACCGGGTGAACACCCGCGGCATCGCCTCCTCCGCGATGCCCACGCCCTGGTCGCTGACGGTCACCGCGGTGCCCTCGATCACCTTCGGCGGCGTCCCGGCCTGCTCCACCAGCTCCTTCGCCGGGGCCAGTTCGATCGTCACGGTGCCCTCGCCGTGCCGGACCGCGTTCTCCAGCAGGTTCGCCAGCACCTGGTCGAGCTTGTCGGGGTCGCCCCACTGCTCGCCCAGCGGCCCCGCCACCCGGATGTCGAACCGGTCCGCCGGGATGCCCGCGGCGACCTTGCCCTCGACGTGCCGGCGCACCGCCGCCGCCAGGTCCACGCGCTGCCGGCGGATCTCCAGCCGGCCCGCGTCGATCCGGGAGATGTCCAGCAGCTCGGCGATCAGCCGCACCACCCGGTCGGCGTCCGCGTCGACGGTCTCCAGCATCACCCGCTTCTGGCCGTCGTTGAACCGCTCCCACTTCGCCAGCAGCGTCGCCGTGAACCCCTTCACGCTGGTCAGCGGCGACCGCAGCTCGTGCGCGACGGTGGCGATCAGCTCCGCGTGGCTGCGCTCGGTCCGCCGCCGCGCCTCGGTGCCGCGCAGCGTCACCACCACCTGCCGCACCGGCCCGCCCGCGCGGTCGCGCACGTACCTGGCGCACACCAGCACCTCACGGCCGCCGGGCAGCAGCAGGTTCCGCTCCGGCTGCCCGGTGCGCACCGCGAGGCCGCCGTACGGGTCGGTGAGCTGCCACCAGCGCCGCCCGTCCAGGTCCTCCAGCGGCAGCGCCCGGTCCAGCGCCACGCCGATCGCGTGGTGCGCCGAGCGGCCGGTGAGCCGTTCCGCGGCGCGGTTGAAGACCATCACCCGGCCGTGCGCGTCCGCGACCACCAGCCCGTCCGGCAGGTCGTCCGGTTCGATCGGTGCCCAGTTGCCGCCGCCCATGGGTGTCCTCCCCGGCCCGCCCCCTCGCCGGCCCAGGAATCGACCCTAGCGCTATCGGGCCCCGCCGCGACACCCGCCCGGGGAGCGCTGGGCGCGCGCGGAGGCGTACAGGCACACGGCGGCCGCCGTCGCGAGGTTCAGGCTCTCCGCGTGCCCGTGAATGGGCACCCGCACCACCTCGTCCGCCAGCGCGCGGGTCTCCTCCGGCAGGCCCCACGCCTCGTTGCCGAACACCCAGGCGCACGGCCCTTCCAGGGTGCCCTCGTCGAGCTCCTGGTCGAGGTCGCGCTGCCCGGCGCCGTCCGCGGCCAGCACCCGCACCCCGGCCTCGCGCAGCCGCGCCACCGCCTCCTCGACCGGCACCCCGGTCGCCACCGGCAGGTGGAACAGGCTGCCCACGGAGGCCCGCACCGCCTTCGGGTTGTACGGGTCCACCGAGGCGTCGGTCAGCACCACGGCGTCCGCGCCGGCCGCGTCCGCGGTGCGCAGCACGGTGCCCGCGTTCCCGGGGTCGCGCACGTGCGCCAGCACCGCGACCAGCTTCGGACGGGCGGCCAGCACCTGCTCGAACGGGGTGTCGATGAACCGGCACAGCGCCACGATGCCCTGCGGGGTGACGGTGTCGCAGATGTCCGCGATCACTTCCTCCGTCGCGGTCAGCACCGGCAGCCCCTCCGCCCGGGCCGCCGCGGCGATCTCCGCGTGCCGGTCGGCGGCCTCCCGGGTCAGGTACACCTCCACCACGGCGTGCTCCCCGCCGGGCAGCCGACCGAACGCCACCGCCTCCCGCACGGCCTGCGGGCCCTCGGCGAGGAAGCGCCGCTCCTTGCTGCGCTGGTTGCGCTTGGCCAGCCGGCGGGCGGCGACGACGCGCGGGGAGCGCAGGGAGGTCAGCAGGGGGATCTCGGTGCTCATGCTCACGATCTTCGTCACGGAAGGACAGGGGCGCGATACGCGACGGACCCGCAGGCCGGGCGGCCTGCGGGTCCGGGAGAACGCTTCAGGGCAACGGCCTGGATCAGGCGGCGACCTTGGCGGCGTTGACGTCCTCCGGCAGCGCCTTCTGGGCGACCTCGACCAGGGCGCGGAACGCCACCGTGTCGTTCACCGCGAGCTCGGCCAGCATCTTGCGGTCGATCTCGACGCCAGCGGCCTTCAGGCCCTGGACGAAGCGGTTGTAGGTCATGCCGTTGGCACGGGCAGCGGCGTTGATGCGCTGGATCCAGAGCTGGCGGAAGTCGCCCTTGCGCTTCTTGCGGTCGTTGAAGTTGTAGACCAGCGAGTGGGTGACCTGCTCCTTGGCCTTGCGGTACAGGCGCGAGCGCTGACCGCGGTAGCCGGAGGCCCGCTCGAGGATGACCCGGCGCTTCTTGTGGGCGTTGACTGCCCGCTTGACGCGTGCCACTTGATTACTCCTTGTTTCCGGACCCCGGATCGTGCCGCCGGCCCGTTATTCGATTCGGTCGGTAAGGATCAGCTGGTGCCCGCGACGCGGCCGCGGGCGGGCGATCACTTGCCGAGAAGCTTCTTGATCTTCTTGGCGTCGCCGGGGGCCATCTCGGCGTTGCCGGCCAGCTTGCGGGTCAGCGTCGAGGGCTTGTGCTCAAGCAGGTGGCGACGGCCGGCACGCTCGCGCAGCACCTTCCCGGAGCCAGTGATCTTGAAGCGCTTGCTGGCGCCGCTGTGCGTCTTCTGCTTCGGCATGTCGCCGTATCTCCTCGTCGTCCGTTCCGGCCCGCACCTCGGGGGTGTGGGCCGGAACTGGATGGATCTCGTCTCCGGGGCGGATGCCCCGGAAGCGTTGCCGATCCCGCCCGGATTCTGAACCCGAAGGCTCAGGCGTCCTGGGCGGCCTCGGCGGGCTGCTCGACCTCGGCGGTCCCGGCGTCGTCCGCCTCCTCGACGGCCTCGGTCTCCTCGACCTCGACCACCTCGTCGGCGTCGTCGTCGACGTCGTCCGCCTGGTCCGCGGCCGGTCCGCGACCCAGCCGCTCCGCCTTGCGGGCGTCAGCGGCGGCGCGGGCCTCGGCCATGGCCTCGGTCTTCTTCTTGTGCGGGCCGAGAACCATGATCATGTTTCGGCCGTCCTGCTTCGGAGCGGACTCCACGAAGCCCAGGTCCTGGACGTCGTCCGCGAGCCGCTGCAGCAGTCGGAAGCCCAGCTCGGGGCGGGACTGCTCACGACCGCGGAACATGATCGTGATCTTGACCTTGTCGCCCTGCTTGAGGAACCGGACGACGTGACCCTTCTTGGTGTCATAGTCGTGCGGGTCGATCTTCGGCCGGAGCTTCATCTCCTTGATGACCGTGTGCGCCTGGTTCTTGCGCGCCTCACGGGCCTTCATGGCCGACTCGTACTTGAACTTGCCGTAGTCCATGAGCTTGCACACCGGCGGGCGCGCCGTGGCGGCGACCTCGACCAGATCCAGGTCGTACTCCTGGGCAAGCTCCAGCGCCTTCGCGAGCGGGACGATGCCGACCTGCTCGCCGCTGGGACCGACGAGTCGCACCTCGGGGACGCGAATCCGGTCGTTGATGCGGGGCTCGGTGCTGATGGGGCCTCCTCGGTTGCACCTTTTCCGATGCGGCCGTCGGGCGGCGGTCGCACGTAGTGGTTTCGACCACTGGGCGGGGCTTCATTCATGCTCCGCTGCCACTGCCGCCTGGCAGAGGCACCGAGCGCACGAAAAAAGCCCCGCACGGTACAGGCGGGGCTCCACACGTTCCGGGATGTCCTCGCGGACACCACCGACGGGCACTCCCTCACGGGCGCTCGTCACGGACCGGACCCGTCGGCCCTTCGGCCGATCAGGTGGGAGACTGTCGCGGTTGCCCTCTCGGGCCTCCTGAGGTGGAGCCTCCACTTGCTGGCCGGGGCACTCCGAAAAGTCCCCTGGCCGGTCAGTCTCGAAGCATACCAGCGTTCCGGGGCCGACCGGTATTCCGGCCCCCCGCCGCCCGCCTTGTACGCTCCCTTTGTACTGCGCTTTCGCACCAGCATCCCGGAGTGACACCTTGACCAGCCAGCCCGACCACTCGCCCGAGTCCGCGGAGTCCGCCGAGTCGCTCGGTTTCGACGACCTGACCCGCGACATCGCGGAGGTCCCCGCCGTCGAGGTGATCACCACCGTCGCCGTCCACCTGATGAGCGCCGCGGCCGTCAAGTGCGGCCTGGCCGAGGGCGGCGAGGCCGACAAGGACCTCGACGAGGCCCGCAAGCTGATCACCGCCCTGGCCGGCCTGGTCACCGCCGGAGCCCCCGAGATCTCCAACTTCCACGCCGCCCCCCTCCGCGACGGCCTCCGCTCCCTCCAGCTCGCCTTCCGCGAGGCCTCGCTCGTCCCCGACGCCCCGGGCTCCGGCCCCGGCGAGAAGTTCACGGGCCCCGTCTACTCCTGACACCCGGACGGCCCGAAGCGAAAAGCCGCCCCCGAGGGAACTCCCCCGGCGGGCGGCTTTCGCTATGCGATCACGCGTCGTACTCGTCCAGCGGCGGGCAGCTGCACACCAGGTTCCGGTCGCCGTACGCGCCGTCGATGCGCCGCACCGGCGGCCAGTACTTGTCCGCCGGGTTCACGCCGGCCGGGAAGACGGCTTCCTCGCGGGTGTAGGGGTGCGCCCACTCGCCGGTCAGCATCGACGCGGTGTGCGGGGCGTTGCGCAGCGGGTTGTCGTCGGCGGCCCACTCGCCCGCGCCGACCTTCTCGATCTCCCCGCGGATGGCGATCATCGCCTCGCAGAACCGGTCGATCTCGTGCAGGTCCTCGGACTCGGTCGGCTCGATCATCAGGGTGCCGGCGACCGGGAACGACATGGTCGGCGCGTGGAACCCGTAGTCGATCAGGCGCTTGGCGATGTCGTCGACGCTGACGCCGGTCTCCTTGCTGAGCGGGCGCAGGTCGATGATGCACTCGTGCGCGACCAGCCCGCCGGGGCCGGTGTAGAGCACCGGGAAGTGCGGGGCGAGCCGCTTGGCGATGTAGTTGGCGTTCAGCACGGCGACCTGGGTGGCGCGCTTGAGGCCCTCGCCGCCCATCAGCCGGACGTACGACCAGGAGATCGGCAGGATCGCGGCGGAGCCCCAGGGCGCGGCGGAGATCGGGCCGACGCCGGTGGCGGGGCCGGCCTCGGCCTGCAGCGGGTGGTTGGGCAGGTACGGCGAGAGGTGCGCGCGCACGGCGACCGGGCCGACGCCGGGGCCGCCGCCGCCGTGCGGGATGCAGAAGGTCTTGTGCAGGTTCAGGTGCGAGACGTCCGCGCCGAACTTGCCGGGCTTGGCGAGGCCGACCAGCGCGTTCAGGTTGGCGCCGTCGACGTACACCTGGCCGCCGGCCTCGTGGACGAGCGCGCAGATCTCGGTGATCTCGGTCTCGAACACGCCGTGGGTGGACGGGTAGGTGACCATCAGGACGGCCAGCTGCTCGCCGTGCTGGGCGATCTTCGCCTTCAGGTCCTCGACGTCCACGTCGCCGTCGGCGAGGGTCTTCACCACGACGACCCGCATGCCGGCCATCGCGGCGGACGCGGCGTTGGTGCCGTGCGCCGACGACGGGATCAGGCACACGTCGCGCTGGGTGTCGCCGTTCGCCCGGTGGTAGGCGCGGACGGCCAGCAGGCCGGCCAGTTCGCCCTGGGAGCCGGCGTTCGGCTGGATGGACACGGCGTCGTAGCCGGTGACCTCGACCAGCTGCTGCTCCAGTTCGCGGATCAGCGTCAGGAAGCCGGCCGCCTGGTCGACGGGCGCGAACGGGTGCAGCTGGCCGAACTCGGGCCAGGTGACCGGCTCCATCTCGGTGGTCGCGTTGAGCTTCATGGTGCAGGAGCCCAGCGGGATCATGCCGCGGTCGAGCGCGTAGTCGCGGTCCGAGAGCCGGCGCAGGTAGCGCAGCATGGCGGTCTCGGAGCGGTGGCTGTGGAACACCGGGTGGGTGAGGTACTCGTCCTCGCGCAGCAGCGCGGCGGGCAGCGCCTCGGCGTCCTCGGCGATCTGCGCCTCGACGCCGAACGCGGCGAGGACGGCCGCCAGGTGCTCGCGGGTGGTGGTCTCGTCGCAGGAGACGGAGACCCGGTCGCCGTCGACCCGGTGCACGTTGACGCCGCCGGTCAGGGCCGCGGCCACGATCTCGTCGGCCCGGCCCGGGACGACGGCCGTCACGGTGTCGAAGAAGGCGCCGTGGGCGAGCTCGACGCCGCCCGCGCGCAGGCCGGCGGCGAGCGCGGCGGCGTAGCGGTGGGTGCGGCGGGCGATGTCGGCGAGGCCGTCGGGGCCGTGGTAGACGGCGTACATGGAGGCCATCACGGCGAGCAGCACCTGGGCGGTGCAGATGTTCGAGGTGGCCTTCTCGCGGCGGATGTGCTGCTCGCGGGTCTGCAGGGCCAGGCGGTAGGCGCGGTTGCCGTCGGCGTCGACGGAGACGCCGACCAGGCGGCCGGGCAGGTTGCGGGCGTACTCGGCGCGGACGGCCAGGTAGCCGGCGTGCGGGCCGCCGAAGCCCATCGGGACGCCGAAGCGCTGCGAGGTGCCGCAGGCGATGTCGGCGCCGAGCTCGCCGGGCGAGCGCAGCAGGGTGAGGGCCAGCAGGTCGGCGGCGACGGCGACGATCGCGCCGAGGCCGTGGGCCTGCTCGATGACGGGCTTGATCTCGCGGACCGCGCCGGAGGCGCCCGGGTACTGCAGCAGCACGCCGAACACGCCGCGTTCGGCGATCTCGGCGGGGATGCCGTTCGACAGGTCGGCGGTGACGACCTCGACGCCGGTCGGCTCGGCGCGGGTCTCGATCACGGCGAGGGTCTGCGGCAGGGTGTCGGCGTCGACCAGGAAGACGCCGCCCTTGACCTTGGTGACGCGGCGGGCGAGGGCCATCGCCTCGGCGGCGGCGGTGCTCTCGTCGAGCAGCGAGGAGCCGGAGGTGGCCAGGCCGGTGAGGTCGGAGACCATGGTCTGGAAGTTGAGCAGGGCTTCCAGGCGGCCCTGGGAGATCTCCGGCTGGTACGGGGTGTAGGCGGTGTACCAGGCCGGGTTCTCCAGCACGTTGCGGAGGATCACCGGCGGGGTGAAGGTGCCGTAGTAGCCGAGGCCGATCATCGAGGCGAGGACCTGGTTGCGGCCGGCCAGCTCGCGCAGTTCGGCGAGGACCTGGGCCTCGCTGCGGCCGGCGGGCAGGCCGAGCGCGGTGAGGCTGCGGATGGCGTCGGGGACGGCGGCGTCGGACAGCTCGTCCAGGGAGGCGTAGCCGACCTGGGCCAGCATCTTCTGCTGGGCGTCGCTGTCGGGACCGATGTGGCGGTGCTCGAAGGGGCTGGCCTGCTCAAGCTCGGCGAGCGTCGGCTGGGCGTTCATGGGGGTCGGGCCTCCTGGTCGCGGACCGGCGGTGGTACGCACGCCGGCCGGCCGCCGTGGGAGCGCCTGGGCGTACGAACCCGTCAGCCTCCCCCTCTGTCATCGGTACCTGAGAGCTTCGCACGTCCGGGCTTCGCGGGCCCGGTCGGCTTGCACCGTCGGCGAGGGCGGTGACCGGCGGCATCGGTGCCGGCGGTCCTGCCCTGCTTTCCAGAGTGACCTGGTCCCACTCGGTACGGATGCCTGAGAGATTCCGGGGAGGGGTTGCTCCTTCGGCGCCCCGCTCCCCTGCTGTTCGCGGGGGTCGGGACTCTCCCGAGCGGGCTCGGCGGTCGCCTCCGAGGTTACCAGCGCGGGCCTCCGGGATCACCGGTGCGGCCCTGTGATCTGCCCCGGACGGCGGCTTCCGGAGTGCCGCCGTCCGTTACGTGCCGTTTGGTGTGAAGTGGCGGTGTGGCCAGCTCCTCCCTCCGCCCCTCTGACGGCCCGTCAAGGAGCAGCAGGACTGGAGGACAGCGTGCAGACCGATATCGATCCGCGCGACCTGATCGGACACAAGGCGGTCGACCGGAACGGTGACAAGATCGGCACGGTCGACGAGGTGTACCTGGACGACGCCACCGGCGAACCGGAGTGGGCGGCCGTCCGAACCGGCATTTTCGGCCGGGACGCGTTCGTCCCGCTGACCACCAGCGAGTTCGCGGGCGACGAACTGCGCGTCCCGTACGACAAGTCGCTGATCAAGGAGTCGCCGGACTTCGGGGTGGGGCAGCACCTCTCGCCCGCGCAGGAGCTGCAGCTGTACCGGTACTACGGCCTGGACGCGGGCAGCGCGGACGACGCCGGCTCGGCGCCCGCCGCCCCGGCGGCCAAGGCCACCGAGCCGGCTGCGAAGGAGCACCCGCGCCAGGAGGCCCGGACCGGCTCCCCGGACCGCGACTTCGGGACCGTGGCCTCCTCGCCCACGCCGGTGGCCGCCGCCGCGGCCCCGGCGGCCGCGTTCACCGCGGCGAAGGCCGCGAAGGAGCCGCAGCAGGCGCAGCGCCCGGCGTCCGCCGCCGCGCACGTGAAGGAGCCGCAGCGGTCGTCGGCGCAGCGCCCGGGCTCGGTGGAGCCGACCGCGCCGGTGGAGATCACCTGCCGCGAGGAGCGCATCGACATCAGCACCGAGTGGCACGCGGTGGGCACCACCCGGCTGCGCAAGTACGTGACCACCGAGCAGGTGGAGCGCCGGGTGCCGGTGGTGCGCGAGCGGGTTCGGGTGGAGCGCATCCCGGTGTCGGACACCGAGCGGGCGGCGCTGAGCGAGCAGGAGATCGCCGAGGCGGTGGAGGAGGTCACGCTGCGCGAGGAGCGTCCGGTGGTGCGCAAGTACCTGGCGCCGATCGAGCGGGTGCGGCTGGTGGTGGAGCGGTACACCGAGGAGGAGGTGGTCCGCGAGGAACTGCGCCGCGAGCAGGTGGAGGTGCACGACGCGGCGATGGACGCGGACGGCGAGACGCCGCAGCAGCGCCAGCCGTGGAATGCGCAGCCGCAGTCGCCGACGGCGCGGCCCCAGCAGTCGGGGCAGCCGGCGGCGGTGAACGGCAGTGGCGGCGAGCACGTCCGGCCGGAGCCGCTGCGTTCGGCCTGACGGCCTGCCGACGGTTCGCCAACTCCCCGGCCCCGGTCCGCTTCGGCGGGCCGGGGCCGGCACTTTGCCAAAGCTTCACCAATAGATATTTGACAGAGTGAAGCATCTCCCTCCATCGTTACTTCAGTTCCTGCACTATCGCCTGTCTGAAGCAACGTTCCGGAGGAGTCCCCGTGAGTGAGGCACCACAGCCCACCGCCACGGCCGTCAAGCCCACCAGCGCCCGGGTCCTGCCCGCCCTGATCCTCGCCATGCTGGCGTTCAGCGTGGTGCAGACCGCGGTCGTCCCGATCCTGCCCGGGCTGGCCCGCGAGCTGAACGTCTCGGGCTCCAACATCACCTGGCTGATGACGGCCAACCTGCTCTCCGCCGCGGTCCTCACCCCGCTCCTCGGCCGCTTCGGCGACCTGCGCGGACGCAAGCCCATGCTGCTGGTCTCGCTCGCCGGCCTGGTGCTCGGCTCCGGCCTCGCGGTCGGCACCCACTCCTTCACCTGGCTGGTCGTGGCCCGGGTGCTGCAGGGCGCGGGCGGCGGCGTGCTGCCGCTGGCGATCAGCATCGTCCGCGACGAGCTGCCCCGGCAGAAGGTCACCGGCGGCGTCGCCGCGATCTCCGCGTCCATGGGCGTCGGCTCCGGCCTCGGCCTGGTCGCCACCGGCCTGCTGCTGGAGCACTGGAGCTACAAGTCGATCTTCTGGATGGGCCTGGTCTTCGGCCTGCTCGCGGTGGTCCTGGTGATCGTCCGGGTGCCCACCGACCCGGTCACCGACAAGGAGGGCGGCGCGGACCCGCTCGGCGCGCTCACCCTGGCCGGCTGGCTCTCCGCCCTGCTGATCGCCGTCAGCCAGGGCAACCAGTGGGGCTGGACCTCGACCCGCACCCTCGGCCTGTTCGCCGTCGCCGCCGTCGTCGCGCTGCTCTGGATCCTGGTCGAGTCCAAGGTCGCCCACCCGCTGGTCGACCTGTCGATGATGGCCCGCCCCGCGGTCGCCTTCACCAACATCTCCGGCCTGCTGATCGGCTTCGGCATGTACGGCTCGTTCATGGTGATCAGCAACTTCGCGCAGACCCCGGAGAAGCTCGCCCACTACGGCTTCACCGCCACCGTGCTGCACGCCGGCATCATGCTGCTGCCCTCCGCGATCGGCTCCATGGTCGCCGCCCCGCTCGGCGCCCTGCTGATCGCCCGCCGCGGCCCCCGCCTCCCGCTGGTCCTCGGCGGCCTCCTCGGCGCGGTCTCGATGGCCTACCTGGCGCTCCGGCACGGCGCCGAGTTCGACCTCTACTTCTCCTCCGCCGTCTTCGGCCTCGGCGTCGGCCTCGCCTACGCCGCGATGCCCGCCTACATCAACGGCGCCGTCCCCGCCGAGCAGTCCGGCATCGCCAACGGCATGAACGCCGTGCTGCGCACCGTCGGCGGCGCCGTCGGCACCGCCGTGATGGCCGCGATCCTCACCGGCGACACCCTGAAGCTCCCCGTCCCGGTGCAGCTGCCCACGCTGGACGCCTACCAGCACGCCTTCTGGGTGGCCGGCGCGATGTGCCTGGTCGCCGGCGCGGTGCCGTTCGCGATCCGCCGCATCAAGCCCACCGCCACCCCCGCCGAGCGCCCCGTCACCGACCCCGCGCTCGCCCCGGCCGACGCCTGACGGCGTCCCTCGCGTCCTGGACACACGCGAGCAACCACGGACACCCCCGCCACGGGCATCGGCGGGGGTGTCCGTGCGTTCTCACGCCCCGTCCGGCTCCGCCGGGGCCCTGAGCGGCAGCGCGCCCGACGCCTCCAGCTCCTCGTCCTCCACCGAGAACGTCCGGACCCGGCCCGGGCCCGAGTACGGCGTCTCGAAGCGCACCGTGACCCGCCCCACGCCGCTGCCCTGCACCCAGCCGGGGCCGTACTGACGGTGGGTCACGTCCTGGCCCGGCCACCACCGGCGGGCCGTCGGCGCGGCGGGCAGCTCCGCCGGGGCCTCCTCCGCCGGCGCCGCCTCCTCGCCCTCGGACTCCCGTTCCTCCCGCTCCAGTTGGGCAAACAGGTCCTCCTGGGTGTAGTCGGCGAGCTGCGCGACACCCACGCCCAGCAGCCGGACACCGCCCGTGACGTCGACCGCCATGGCCAGCCGGCGGGCCGTCGCGGCGATCACCTCCTCGTCGTCCGTCGGCCCGCGCAGCGTCTCGGAGCGGGTCAGCGTGGAGAAGTCGAACCGCCGGACCTTCAGGACCACCGTCCGCCCGGACCGGCCGGTCGCCCGCAGGCGGCGCACGCAACGGGACGCCAGGTGGTCGATCTCGCGCAGGATCCGGTCGCGGTCGGCGAGGTCGACCTCGAAGGTGTCCTCGACCGAGACGGACTTGGCGTCCCGGTCGGGCACCACGGGGCGTTCGTCCCAGCCGAGGGCCATCTGGAAGACGCCCGCGCCGTGCGCCTTGCCCAGCAGGCCGACCAACTCCTCGAACCCGGCCTCCGCCAGGTCCGCCACGCTCGTCAGCCCGGCCCGGCGCAGCGCCTGCTCCGTCGCGGGGCCGATCCCCGGCAGGGCGCGCACCGGCATCGGGGCCAGCACCGCACGCTCGGAGCCGGGTTCGATCAGCACCAGCCCGTCCGGCTTGGCCTGTTCCGAGGCGATCTTGGCCATCAGCTTGGAGGCCGCCGCGCCCACCGAGGCGGTGAGGCCGGTCCGCTCCACGATGTCGGCCCGCAGGTCCTCCGCCAGCGCCAGCACCAGCTGCGCCCCCTCGGCCGGGCTCGCCGCGGCCAGCGCCGGCCCGTACGGCCCGGCCTCCAGATCGACGAACGCCTCGTCCAGGCTGAGCGGTTCGACCAGCGGCGAGCGCTCCCGCAGCTGCGCCATCACGATCTCGCTGTTGGCCCGGTACGCCTCGAAACGGCCGCTCAGGAACGCCGCGTTGGGGCACAGCCGGCGGGCCTGCGCCATCGGCATCGCCGAGTGGACGCCGAACTTCCGGGCCTCGTAGGAGGCGGTGGAGACCACGCCGCGCCCGCCGAGGCCGCCCACGATCACGGGCTTCCCGCGCAGGCTCGGCTTGGACGCCTGCTCCACCGCCGCGAAGAAGGCGTCCATGTCGAGGTGGATGATGCTCGGCACGGTCCGCACGGCTCGATCATCCCGCGCCCCGCCGACAATCCCCCGCCGGAGTGGTTCCTCAGCCGCGCGCCGCGTCGGCCAGCGCCCGGGCGACACCGTCCTCGTGCGGGCCGAGCAGCGCCGGGTCGGGCTTCACCAGCACGTTCACCAACGCCTTCACCGCGCCCGGGATCTCCCGCAGCCCGCCGTACTTCCAGGTGGTGTCGTGCCACTCCTCCACCCCGACCGCGTACGAGTCGATCCCGGCCGCCTCGCACAGCGCCAGCGCCCGCCGCACGTGGAAGGTCTGACTGACCAGCACCGCCTTGTCCACGCCGAAGATCCGGTGCGCCCGGGTGCACGAGTCCCAGGTGTCGAAGCCCGCGTAGTCCCCGACCACCCGCACCGCCGGCACCCCGCGCTCGATCAGGTAGCCGCGCATCGCGTCGGTCTCGTCGTACTGGACGGTGCCGTTGTCACCGGTGACCAGGATCGCCCGCACCTTCTGCGCCCGGTACAGCTCCAGCGCCGCATCCAGCCGGTGCGCCAGGTACGGGGACGGCTCGCCGTCCATCAGCCCGGCGCCGAACACCACCGCGACGGGCGCGTCCGGCGCGCTCGCCACCGTGCCGACCTTCCCGGACTGGCTCAGGTACAGCCAGGCGCTCGGCGACAGCGCCAGCGCGCAGAACAGCACCACCGCCTGGAACCAGCGCCGCTGCCCGCGCCGGCTGCCCCAGCCCGGCGGCCGCCACGCCCGCACCTGCCGCCAGCGGCGCCCCAGCCATCTCATGATCGTCGACACACCGGGGAGGACGACCGGCCCACCGGACCGGTTCCCCCTGACGGGCCGTCGGCGGGGAGCCGCCCGGCGACGGGTCGTCAGACCGCGCGGTTGCGGCGCTGCGCCAGCTCGTCGGCCGGGTCGTGGCCGACCAGGGTCTCGCCGGTGTCGGTGCGCTCACCGTGCAGCCGGCCCAGCGTCGACTCCAGCTCCTGCCAGACCGCGCCGACGGCGATGCCGAACACGCCCTGACCGCCGTTCAGCAGATCGACCACCTGCTGCGGGGAAGTGCACTCGTAGACCGTCGCGCCGTCGCACATCAGGGTCAGCCCGGTCAGGCCGGCCTGGTCGGCGGACTGCAGGTGGGTGACCGCCACCCGGATGTTCTGCAGCGACACGCCCGCGTCCAGCAGCCGCTTGACGATCTTCAGCATGAGAATGTCGCGGAAGCTGTACAGCCGCTGCGCGCCGGCCGGGTACGCGGAGCGCACCGAGGGCTCCAGCAGGCCGGTCCGCGCCCAGTAGTCGAGCTGCCGGTAGGTGATGCCCGCGGCGGCGCACGCGGTCGGGCCCCGGTAGCCGAGCAGCGCGGACGTCGGCGCCAGCCGTTCGATGGCCGGCTGGCCGGCCTGGACGGCGGGGAACCGGCCGATCAGCCGCGGCGGCTGCTCAGCCTCGGGCTCGGGCAGCCGGGGCCGCCCGATCGGACCACGGCCGGCGCGCGGCAGGTGCACCGCGCACAGCGCTCCGGAACGCGTCTCGTCGCCGGTGCCGCTCATCGCCAACCTCCGTCCATTCCGCCCAAGGCCCCACGGGACCCGCACGGGCCCGGGCGGGCCCCGGGCTGCGGGTGGCCCGTCGGCCGGGCCATCACCTGACGGTAGGCAGTCGCCCAAGCAGCGTCAACGATCGCCACGCCGGGGGCTTCCGCAAACTTCACTCCATCGAGTGGTTATTCGTGCCCCATGTGCGGGTAGCAGAACGGATTTCTACCACAGCCGAGTTGCGGCCCACTGCCTGCCCGGATAGCGGACCGCCGACCCCCGGCTACTGCGGGCCACCGCCGAAGTCCTCCGGCGAGACCTGGTCCAGGAACTCCCGGAACTTCTCGACCTCGTCCTCCTGCTCGTCCGGGATCGAGATGCCGGCCTCCGCCAGCACCTCCTCGCTCCCGTAGATCGGCGTACCGGTGCGCAGCGCCAGCGCTATCGCGTCCGAGGGGCGCGCGCTCACCTCGACACCACCGGCGAAGACCAGCTCCGCGTAGAACACGCCGTCCCGCAGGTCGTTGATCCGCACCTCGGTCAGCTGGTGGCCGAGCGCACCCAGCACGTCCTTGAACAGGTCGTGCGTCAGCGGCCGCACCGGAGTCATCCCCTGCTGGGCGAAGGCGATCGCGGTCGCCTCACCCGGGCCGATCCAGATCGGCAGGTAGCGGTCGCCGCCGACCTCCCGGAGCAGCACGATCGGCTGGTTGGAGGGCATCTCCACCCGGACACCCACGACGTCGAGCTCATTCACACCAGCAACCCTATGGCGCGCGCTCCCGATAGGAAAGCGCAGCAGGCAGCGGCCCCCGCGAACCGGACGCCGCCCGCCCCCGCCGCGTCAGGTCCGGGCCCGCAAACCCGCCTGCACCATCGCCGCGTGCAGGCGCACCGACAGGGTGGCCAGCTCCCGCGCCGTCGCCTCCGCGTGCGCCCGGGTCTGCGGGTTGCGGTGCCGCCGCAGCGGCGCCACCACCTGCTCCACCAGCGCCACCTCGCGCTCCGCCGCCGCCTTCATCGCCCGCAGGTGCCGCGGCTCCAGCCCGAACCGCCCCAACTCCGCGACCAGCCGCGCGATCTGCAGCGCCTCGCCGTCGTACCCGCCGTCCGGGCCGGGCTGCACCAGCCCGTACGCCTCCCACTCGGCGAGCTCCCGCTCCTGCGCCTCCGCGGCCGCGATCAACTCGGCCCGGCCCAACCGCACCCCGCCGGCCGAACCCGCGCCCGCGACCAGCTCCCGGTCCGCCTCCTCCAGCGGCCCCGGACGCGCCTCCGCCCCCGGCAGCGCCGGCGGCTGCTCGCCGCGCTCGATCGCGTCCAGGTGCTCGCGGATCACCCGCAGCGGCAGGTAGTGGTCGCGCTGCATCCGCAGCACGTACGCCAGGCGCTCCACGTCCGCCGCCGAGAACTTCCGGTAGCCGGACGGGGTGCGCTGCGGCTCGACCAGGCCCTCCGCCTCCAGGAAGCGGATCTTGGAGATCGTCACCTCCGGGAAGTCGTCCCGGAGGAAGGCCAGCACCGCGCCGATCGACAGCAGTTCGTCACCCCGCCGGCGCGCCTCGCCCGTGCGGCGCGAGGCCGGCACGGGCGAGGACCCGAGGGACGGGGCAGGAGTCTGTGGGGTCACTCGGGCTCCAAACGGAGAAGTGGTCAGTACCCCCGGTGGTGGCTGGCGAAGAACACCAGCCGGTACTTCCCGATCTGCACCTCGTCGCCGTTGCTCAGCAGCACCTCGTCGATCCGCTCCCGGTTCACGTAGGTGCCGTTCAGGCTGCCCACGTCCGCGACCGAGAAGCCGCCGTCGCGCTGCCGACGGAACTCCACGTGCCGACGCGACACCGTCACGTCGTCCAGGAAGATGTCACCCTGCGGGTGCCGCCCCGCCGTGGTCACGTCCGAGTCCAGCAGGAACCGGCTGCCCGAGTTCGGGCCGCGCTGCACGATCAGCAGCGCCGAACCCAGCGGCAGCGCGTCGATCGCCGCCATCACCTCGGCGGACAGCGCCGGAGTGGCGCCCGTCGACGTCGCGTTCGGGTCGTACGACTCGATGCCGGAGATCGAGATGGTCGAGGTGGTCTCCACCGCGCCCTCCGGGGAACCGCCGCCGCCACGCAGCTGAGTACCGCAGTTCGAGCAGAACCGGGCCGTCGCCGGATTCTGGTTCCCGCACCGCGGGCACGGGCTGGTGCCAGCCATGTTCACAGCCTCCTGGCGCGGCACACCCGACTGGACGTGCCCGGCATAGGGGTCCGGGGCAAACCCTCCACCGGAGGTTGAGGGTCCTGACGCGAAACCTATGCGCGGCCCGCCCGCCGAATCAACCGACGCGCCGTACCCGGCGTCGAACTGCCCGGTCGGAATGCCCGCACCCTGGGTCACGTCGTCCCGGTACATCGGACGCTGCCCGTCCGGTGCCGGACGCATCGGCGGAACCCCCGCGTCCTCCTGCCGGTACCGGGCGGTCGGCGCCTCCGTCGCAGCCTGCTTGTTACGGCCGAAAAGCTTCGAGAAAAAACTCACGGGCGAATCCCCTTGCGTGTGACAGAACCGCCCGCGGGGCAGGGTTCAAGGCTCGGTGTGGCGGTGGACCCGGCATCGGACCGGGCACTGACGGTCGGTGGAACCCAGTGTCGCCGACGCTCTGCGGGCACCCACCACCGGGGGCGGCCCGCAGCTGACGAACCGTACGGAGCGCGCCCCGTCACTTCGCCGCCGGCTTGCCGTACTGCAACGGCTTCGGGGTGGCCAACGCGTCCACCACCACCTTCTGCTGCTGGACGATGGTCGCCCGCGCCTGCTGCTTCTCCAGACTGCGCACCACGCCACCGGGAATGTTCAGCGCCGGAGTCAGATCCTGCGGGTTGCCCACCACGGTGAAGCGGAACGGCTGCGACACGCTCTTCCCGTCGATCTGCACACCACTGCCCGACGCGTTGTCGGTGAAGTACGTCCCGGCCACCACGCGCACGTCGTTGATCTGAATCGCCTCCGCCCCCGCCGCTCGGAGTTCCTGCAGGGTGTCCAGCAGCATATCCGCCTTCACCTGCCCTTGGGGATCATCGATCGTCAGCACGATCCCCGGGCCGCTCGCCTTCTCCGTCCCCGCCAGCACACCCAGTTCGGCGGCCTTCTTCCGGGTCTGCTCCTGCGCCTCCTTGGCCTGGTTGGAGGAGTTCTCCAACTGCGCCAAGGACTGCTCCAGCTGCGTCTTCTCCAACTGGAGACGCTGCTGACGCCCGTCCAGTTCGTCCAGGATCCGCACCAGGTCCTCCTGCCGCGCCCCGCGCAGCTGGCTGTGGTCGTTCGTCGACCGCACCTGGATCGCCAGCGCCAGCCCCAGCGCGAACAGCAGCAGCGCCACCACCAGCTGGCCCCGCGACACCCGCGGCGGCCACATCGCCGCCTTCAGCCGCGACCGGCCCTCCGACGGCAACCGCACCGGCTGACGGTCCGTCACCGGACGCTCCGCCTCCGTCTCGGGCTGCGGCTCCGGCTCCACGGACTGCGCGGGCTGCTCCGCAGCGGGCTCGGCCGGTGCCTGCTCGGCCTCGACCGGCTCCGCGGCCTGCGCCGGCTCCACCGTCGCGGACTCCTCCACCGGCTCGTCCGCCCCGGAACGCTCCGGCTGCTCCTTCTCCTCGCTCACAGCCGCTCCCTACGCCCTGAACACGTGCCGACGGATCGCCGCGGCATTCGAGAAGATCCGGATGCCCAGCACCACCACCACGCCGGTGGACAGCTGCGAGCCCACGCCCAGCTGGTCGCCCAGGAACACGATCAGCGCCGCCACCACCACGTTCGACAGGAACGACACCACGAAGACCTTGTCGTCGAAGATCCCGTCCAGCATCGCCCGGACCCCGCCGAACACCGCGTCCAGCGCCGCCACCACCGCGATCGGCAGGTACGGCACCACCGCGTTCGGCACCTCCGGCTGCACGAACACGCCGACGACCACGCCGATCACGAGACCCAGTACGGCAATCACGGTGTAGCAGCTCCTGTTCCAGTGGGAGTGGACTTCACGGTCGAACGCCCCGACGGTGACTTCGATCCGGACGGCGAGGGACTCGAGGACGGGCTCGCAGAGGGGGACGGGGACGCGTCGACCCCGGCCACCCGCAGCGTCACGCCCAGCGCCGGCGGCAGCGTCAGCGACTTCTGCACCGACACCGTCGAGCGGATGCCGTAGCTGTCCTGAATGATCTTCAGGTAGCGGCCGCCCTCGTTGTCCTGGAAGGCCTGCGCCAGCCGCGGCCCGTCCCCGATCGCCAGCAGCGTGTACGGCGGCACCAGCGGGCGGTTGTCCACCAGGATCGCGTCACCCGCCGCCCGGATCGCCGACAGCGCCGTCAGCCGCTGCCCGTTCACCGACACCCCCTCCGCGCCGGCCAGCCACAGGCCGTTCACCGCGTACTGCAGGTCGTGGTCCTTCACCCGGCCGCTGTTGCCGAAGGTCTCCGCGGTCCGCGGGTCGCTGACGTTACCGCCCACGCCCGTCCCCGACGCGTCGTCGATCACCAGCTTGATCCCCGGCCCGGTGATGCCGCCCGTACCCGTCTGGGCCGCCAACTGCGCCACCCCGGCGTCGTTCCCCGCCGCCAGCGCCTGGGCCTGCGCCTGGTCGACCCGCTCGCGGTCCTGCTCGACCTGGCGCTGCAGGGCGTCCGCCGCCTTGTTGGCGTCGCTCACCCGGCTCACCAGGGCGTCCCGCTCCTTCGCCAGGACGGGCGCCGCGGCCTGCGTGTTCACCGCCCCCACCGTCACCACGGTGGCCGCCAGTGCCAGGCCCACGGCCAGCACCAGCCGCCCCCTGGCCGTGGTCGGCAGCCGCGAACTGCCCTCCGCCCCGCGCGCCCGGGCCGCCTCCGCGTACCCGTCGTCGAGCGAGTGGTCCATCACCGTGTTCAGCAGGGACATCGAGGCGTCCGGGCGGCGGAAGCGCCCCTCCGGGTCACTCGGCGTCGGCGTTGCTGGCATGCGCCACATCGTTTCACGACCGGCGGGCGGCTCACGACCAGCCCCCGGCCCCGCAGGACGGTTTCGGCACAGGATCGTGACAAAACACCGGGGAGGGACCGGCCCGCAGGCCCGCCCCTCCCCAGCGTGTCCCCGGTCCGTCAGCGGCCGGCGCCGTCCACCACCGCGGCCCACTCGTCGAGCAGCCGCTCCGTCGCCTCGTCGTCCGGACCCTCCGCCCACAGGTGCGTCACGGCCTCCGCCGGGTCCGGCAGGACCAGCGTCCACCGGCCGTCCGGCTCGACCACCCGCACACCGTCCGTGGTGTCCAGCTTGCGGTTGCCCGCCGCCTCCACCACCGAGCGCATCACCATGCCCTTGGCGGCCCACGGCGTCGCGATGTCCCGCTTCTGGATGTGCGCCTGCGGGATCCGGGCGTCGATCTGACTCAACGTCAGCTGCGTCCGCGCCACCAGGCCCACCAGCCGCACGAACGCCGCCGCACCGTCCAGCACCCCGGAGAACTCGGGCACCACGAAGCCGCCGCGCCCGTCACCGCCGAACACCGTGCCGTCCGCCGCCGCGGCCTTCGCCAGGTCGTCCGGCGAGGTCGTCGTCCAGATCACCTGGGTGCCGTGGTACGCCGCCACCTGCTCGGCGATCCGCGTCGTCGTCACCGGCAGCGCCACCTGCCCGGAGCGGCGCTCGGCCGCCACCAGGTCGAGCAGCACCAGCAGCGCCCGGTCGTCCTGGATCACCCGGCCGAGCTCGTCCACGAAGGACACCCGCTCGCCCACCGGGTCGAACCGCACGCCGAACGCCGCCCGCGAGGACGCCACCAGCTCGCCCAGCCTGGCCAGCGCCGCCCGCCGCGACTCCGCGTCCTCGGTCGGCCGCGCCTCGTCCAGGCCACCGGCCACCGTCAGCGTCTCCACGCCCAGCCGGCCCAGGATGCTCGGCAGCACCAGCCCGGCACTGCCGTGCGCCGCGTCCACCACGACCTTCAGCCCGGCCTCCCGCACCCCCGAGGTGTCCACCGCCCGCAACAGGTTCGTCGCGTACGAGTCGAACACGCTCGCCGGGTGCAGCAGGTCGCCGATCTCGCCCGGGAACGCCCGCCGGAACTCCTGCCGCGAGTACACCCGGTCCAGCTTCCGCTGCCCCGCCTGCGACAGGTCCGCACCCCGCTCGTCGAAGAACAGGATGTCCAGCGAATCCGGCACACCAGGAGTGGTCCGCAGGAAGATCCCGCCCGCACTCCCCCGCGCCGTCGCCTGCCGGGCCACCGGCATCGGGACGTTCTCCAGGTCGCGGACGTCGATCGCGCTGGTCTGCAACGCGGAGATCATCGCCCGCTTCAACGCCCGCGCACCACGCGAGTGGTCACGCGCGATGGTGACGGTGGCGCCCTTCTTCAACGTGGTCGCGTACGCCCCCGCCAGCCGCACCGCCAGCTCCGGCGTGATCTCCACGTTCAGGATGCCCGAAACGCCGCGCACCCCGAACAGGTGCTCCTGCCCGCGGGACTCCCAGATCACCGAGGTGTTGACGAACGCGCCGGCCTCGATCGTCTTGAACGGGTAGACCCGGACGTTGCCCGCGACGATCGACTCCTCGCCGATCAGGCACTCGTCACCGATCACCGCCCCTTCGTCGATCCGCGCGGCCCGCATCACGTCGGTGTTCTTGCCGACCACGCATCCGCGCAGGTTGCTCTGCGGCCCCACGTACACGTTGTCGTGCACCACGGCCTTGTGCAGGAACGCACCGCGCTTCACGACCACGTTCGAGCCCAGCACGGTGTGCTCGCGCAGCTCCACGCCGGCCTCGACCTTGGCGTAGTCACCGATGTACAGCGGCCCCCGCAGCACTGCCTCCGGGTCCACCTCCGCACCCTCGGCCACCCACACCCCGGGCGAGATCTCGAACCCGTCCAGTTCGACCTGGACCTTCCCCTCCAGGACGTCCGCCTGGGCCTTCAAGTAGCTCTCGTGAGTGCCCACGTCCTCCCAGTAGCCCTCGGCGACATAGCCGAACACCGGCTTGCCCTCCTTGAGCAACTGCGGGAACACGTCGCTCGACCAGTCGACCGACTCGCCGGCCGCCACGTAGTCGAAGACCTCGGGCTCCATCACGTAGATGCCGGTGTTCACGGTGTCCGAGAACACCTGGCCCCAGGTCGGCTTCTCGAGGAAGCGCTCGACCTTGCCCTCGTCATCCGTGATGGTGATACCGAATTCCAGGGGGTTCGGCACCCGGGTGAGACACACCGTCACCAGTGCGCCCTTCTCCCGGTGAAAGGCAATCAGCTCGGAAAGGTCGAAGTCCGTCAAGGCATCGCCGGAGATCACCAGAAACGAATCGTCCCGCAGCGCGTCCTCGGCGTTCTTGACGCTGCCTGCGGTGCCCAACGGTGTTTCCTCGTTGGCATAGGTGAGGTGCATCCCCAGTTCTTCGCCGTCACCGAAGTAGTTCTTGACCAACGAGGCCAGGAACTGCACCGTCACCACGGTGTCGGTGAGGCCGTGCCTCCTCAGCAATCGAAGCACGTGCTCCATGATCGGCCGATTGGCCACCGGGAGCAGCGGCTTGGGCATGCTGGAGGTCATGGGGCGGAGTCGAGTGCCCTCCCCGCCCGCCATCACAACGGCTTTCATTACGGGTGCGTCCTCCTTCGCGGTGGTGAACCCCTGCGGGTCCATCAAACCGGTCCGACGCATCTCTACCCGGAAGAAAACGTCCGACTCACCGTGGAGGCCGTGTAAAACGTCTCATGCTGATCTCAAACGGCAGCCGGACGCTCCGCCTTCAGGATCTGCCGGGCCTGTACCGCATACAAGGCGCCGGCCCACCAGTACAGCGTCGTCCCCCACCAGATGAACGCCCAACTCACCACTCCCGCAACCTGGTGCACCCACCCGTCGCCGACCCCCAGCAGCAGGAGCGGGAAGGCGTACATCAGGTTGAACGTCGCTGCCTTCCCCAGGAAGCTCACGTTCAGCGGCCCGTAACCCGCCCGGTTGAGCCGAAGCAGCACCACCCCGACGAACACCTCGCGGGCCACCAGCACGGCCGTCAGCCACCACGGCAGGATCTCCCGCCACGTCAGCCCCACCAGCGTCGACACGATGTACAGCCGGTCCGCCGCCGGATCCAGCAACTGCCCCAGCCGGCTGATCTGCCCCCACCGCCGAGCCAGCTTCCCGTCCAGGTAGTCGCTGACCCCGCTCAGCATCAGAATGACGATCGCCCACCCGTCATTCGTCGGCCCGCCGAAGACCGGCCACAGCACCAACCACAGAAAGATCGGCACGCCCACCAGCCGAGCCATGCTCAGCAAATTCGGGATCGTGAGGACCCGGTCGGTCTGGACGCGTGTCTCCTGCACCTCCACCTTGGGGATCCTCCTGTGCTACCAACTCTGTTACCACGACAAGTCTGCGGATCGACCCTACAGCAGAGAAGCCCCCTGACATCCCGTCAGGGGGCTTCTCCACAAAGATTGTTCGGCGGCGTCCTACTCTCCCACAGGGTCCCCCCTGCAGTACCATCGGCGCTATGAGGCTTAGCTTCCGGGTTCGGAATGTAACCGGGCGTTTCCCTCACGCTATGACCACCGAAACACTATGAAACTATCCACCGGAGTGGGTCGTTGTTTCAGAACAACACAGTGGACGCGAGCAACTGAGGACAAGCCCTCGGCCTATTAGTACCGGTCAACTCCACCCCTTACAGGGCTTCCATATCCGGCCTATCAACCCAGTCGTCTACTGGGAGCCTTACCCTCTCAAGGAGGTGGGAGTGCTCATCTCGAAGCAGGCTTCCCGCTTAGATGCTTTCAGCGGTTATCCCTCCCGAACGTAGCCAACCAGCCATGCCCTTGGCAGGACAACTGGCACACCAGAGGTTCGTCCGTCCCGGTCCTCTCGTACTAGGGACAGCCCTTCTCAACACTCCTACGCGCACAGCGGATAGGGACCGAACTGTCTCACGACGTTCTAAACCCAGCTCGCGTACCGCTTTAATGGGCGAACAGCCCAACCCTTGGGACCTACTCCAGCCCCAGGATGCGACGAGCCGACATCGAGGTGCCAAACCATCCCGTCGATATGGACTCTTGGGGAAGATCAGCCTGTTATCCCCGGGGTACCTTTTATCCGTTGAGCGACGGCGCTTCCACAAGCCACCGCCGGATCACTAGTCCCTACTTTCGTACCTGCTCGACCCGTCAGTCTCACAGTCAAGCTCCCTTGTGCACTTACACTCAACACCTGATTGCCAACCAGGCTGAGGGAACCTTTGGGCGCCTCCGTTACTCTTTAGGAGGCAACCGCCCCAGTTAAACTACCCACCAGACACTGTCCCTGATCCGGATCACGGACCCAGGTTAGACATCCAGCACGACCAGAGTGGTATTTCAACGTCGACTCCACCATGACTGGCGTCACGGCTTCAAAGTCTCCCACCTATCCTACACAAGCCGAACCGAACACCAATATCAAGCTATAGTAAAGGTCCCGGGGTCTTTCCGTCCTGCTGCGCGAAACGAGCATCTTTACTCGTAATGCAATTTCACCGGGCCTGTGGTTGAGACAGTCGAGAAGTCGTTACGCCATTCGTGCAGGTCGGAACTTACCCGACAAGGAATTTCGCTACCTTAGGATGGTTATAGTTACCACCGCCGTTTACTGGCGCTTAAGTTCTCAGCTTCGCCACGACGAATCGTGACTAACCGGTCCCCTTAACGTTCCAGCACCGGGCAGGCGTCAGTCCGTATACATCGCCTTACGGCTTCGCACGGACCTGTGTTTTTAGTAAACAGTCGCTTCTCGCTGGTCTCTGCGGCCACCACCAGCTCAGGGAGCAAGTCCCCTCACCAGCAATGGCCCCCCTTCTCCCGAAGTTACGGGGGCATTTTGCCGAGTTCCTTAACCACAGTTCACCCGAACGCCTCGGTATTCTCTACCTGACCACCTGAGTCGGTTTGGGGTACGGGCCGCCATGAAACTCGCTAGAGGCTTTTCTCGACAGCATAGGATCATCCACTTCACCACAATCGGCTCGGCATCAGGTCTCAGCCTATTGTGAGGCGGATTTGCCTACCTCACGGCCTACACCCTTACCCCGGGACTACCACCGCCCGGGCTGGACTACCTTCCTGCGTCACCCCATCGCTCACCTACTACAGGCTTGGGTCGGCGGCTCCACCACGTCCCTTTGTCCGAAGACTCCGGGCCGGCTTCACGGCCTTAGCATCACCTGGTTCGACGTTGGCGCTTCAAAGCGGGTACGGGAATATCAACCCGTTGTCCATCGACTACGCCTGTCGGCCTCGCCTTAGGTCCCGACTTACCCTGGGCAGATCAGCTTGACCCAGGAACCCTTGGTCAATCGGCGCAAGAGTTTCCCACTCTTGTATCGCTACTCATGCCTGCATTCTCACTCGTGAACCGTCCACAACTCGATTCCTCGGCTGCTTCACCCGGCACACGACGCTCCCCTACCCATCACAGCCTCCGTTGGGAGTATTGCTGCAATGACACGACTTCGGTGATGTGCTTGAGCCCCGCTACATTGTCGGCGCGGAATCACTTGACCAGTGAGCTATTACGCACTCTTTCAAGGGTGGCTGCTTCTAAGCCAACCTCCTGGTTGTCTCTGCGACTCCACATCCTTTCCCACTTAGCACACGCTTAGGGACCTTAGTCGGTGTTCTGGGCTGTTTCCCTCTCGACCATGGAGCTTATCCCCCACAGTCTCACTGCCGCGCTCTCACTTACCGGCATTCGGAGTTTGGCTAAGGTCAGTAACCCGGTAAGGCCCATCGCCTATCCAGTGCTCTACCTCCGGCAAGAAACACGCGACGCTGCACCTAAATGCATTTCGGGGAGAACCAGCTATCACGGAGTTTGATTGGCCTTTCACCCCTAACCACAGGTCATCCCCCAGGTTTTCAACCCTGGTGGGTTCGGTCCTCCACACGGTCTTACCCGCGCTTCAACCTGCCCATGGCTAGATCACTCCGCTTCGGGTCTTGGGCATGCAACTCAGACGCCCTATTCGGACTCGCTTTCGCTACGGCTACCCCACACGGGTTAACCTCGCTACACACCGCAAACTCGCAGGCTCATTCTTCAAAAGGCACGCAGTCACAGTCCGAAGACTGCCCCCACGGCTTGTAGGCACACGGTTTCAGGTACTATTTCACTCCGCTCCCGCGGTACTTTTCACCATTCCCTCACGGTACTATCCGCTATCGGTCACCAGGGAATATTTAGGCTTAGCGGGTGGTCCCGCCAGATTCACACGGGATTTCTCGGGCCCCGTGCTACTTGGGAAATGAGCAAGCAAGCCGTACAGATTTCGTCTACGGGGGTCTTACCCTCTACGCCGGACCTTTCGCATGTCCTTCGACTACCCATACGGTTTCTGACTCGCCGACCGGCCGGCAGACCGATCAAGCTCACTCCCACGACCCCGTCACGGCAACCCCTGCCGGGTCTCACACCATGACGGTTTAGCCTCATCCGGTTTCGCTCGCCACTACTCCCGGAATCACGGTTGTTTTCTCTTCCTGCGGGTACTGAGATGTTTCACTTCCCCGCGTTCCCTCCACATACCCTATGTGTTCAGGTATGGGTGACAGCCCATGACGACTGCCGGGTTTCCCCATTCGGACACCCCCGGATCAAAGCTCGGTTGACAGCTCCCCGGGGCCTATCGCGGCCTCCCACGTCCTTCATCGGTTCCTGGTGCCAAGGCATCCACCGTGCGCCCTTAAAACTTGGCCACAGATGCTCGCGTCCACTGTGCAGTTCTCAAACAACGACCAGACACCCACCTCAACAAGCATGGGACCGGCGACCACTGAGACAACGAAGACTCGTTCCCTCAGGACCCAACAACGTGCCCGACACACCAAGCGGTACCTGTTTTCCACGCCGAAGCAGTACTGGCAGGTCCATACCGTGTGTGCCGAATAGTCAACGTTCCACCCATGAGCAACCGTGCGAGACATTCGCTCGCATCCGGCCATGTGCTCCTTAGAAAGGAGGTGATCCAGCCGCACCTTCCGGTACGGCTACCTTGTTACGACTTCGTCCCAATCGCTGGTCCCACCTTCGACGGCTCCTCCCCTTACGGGTTAGGCCACCGGCTTCGGGTGTTACCGACTTTCGTGACGTGACGGGCGGTGTGTACAAGGCCCGGGAACGTATTCACCGCAGCATGCTGATCTGCGATTACTAGCAACTCCAACTTCATGGGGTCGAGTTGCAGACCCCAATCCGAACTGAGACCGGCTTTTTGGGATTCGCTCCGCCTCACGGCATCGCAGCCCTTTGTACCGGCCATTGTAGCACGTGTGCAGCCCAAGACATAAGGGGCATGATGATTTGACGTCGTCCCCACCTTCCTCCGAGTTGACCCCGGCAGTCTCCTGTGAGTCCCCGACATTACTCGCTGGCAACACAGAACAAGGGTTGCGCTCGTTGCGGGACTTAACCCAACATCTCACGACACGAGCTGACGACAACCATGCACCACCTGTACACCGACCACAAGGGGGCGCCTATCTCTAGACGTTTCCGGCGTATGTCAAGCCTTGGTAAGGTTCTTCGCGTTGCGTCGAATTAAGCCACATGCTCCGCTGCTTGTGCGGGCCCCCGTCAATTCCTTTGAGTTTTAGCCTTGCGGCCGTACTCCCCAGGCGGGGAACTTAATGCGTTAGCTGCGGCACCGACGACGTGGAATGTCGCCAACACCTAGTTCCCAACGTTTACGGCGTGGACTACCAGGGTATCTAATCCTGTTCGCTCCCCACGCTTTCGCTCCTCAGCGTCAGTAATGGCCCAGAGATCCGCCTTCGCCACCGGTGTTCCTCCTGATATCTGCGCATTTCACCGCTACACCAGGAATTCCGATCTCCCCTACCACACTCCAGCCTGCCCGTATCGAATGCAGACCCGGGGTTAAGCCCCGGGCTTTCACATCCGACGCGACAGGCCGCCTACGAGCTCTTTACGCCCAATAATTCCGGACAACGCTCGCACCCTACGTATTACCGCGGCTGCTGGCACGTAGTTAGCCGGTGCTTCTTCTGCAGGTACCGTCACTTGCGCTTCTTCCCTGCTGAAAGAGGTTTACAACCCGAAGGCCGTCATCCCTCACGCGGCGTCGCTGCATCAGGCTTTCGCCCATTGTGCAATATTCCCCACTGCTGCCTCCCGTAGGAGTCTGGGCCGTGTCTCAGTCCCAGTGTGGCCGGTCGCCCTCTCAGGCCGGCTACCCGTCGTCGCCTTGGTAGGCCATTACCCCACCAACAAGCTGATAGGCCGCGGGATCATCCTGAACCGCCGGAGCTTTCCACCAACCCCCATGCAGGAGAAGGTCGTATCCGGTATTAGACCTCGTTTCCAAGGCTTGTCCCAGAGTTCAGGGCAGATTCCCCACGTGTTACTCACCCGTTCGCCACTGATCCACCCCGAAGGGCTTCACCGTTCGACTTGCATGTGTTAAGCACGCCGCCAGCGTTCGTCCTGAGCCAGGATCAAACTCTCCGTGAATGTCTCCACGGGGAGCGGCACAGCAACCACCGGAATAAGGCGGCCCTGCGCACTGCGTCCTCGCTAGTGTTTTACTTCAAAAGGAATCTCCAACCCCGAAACAAGTCCGAGGCCGGGGATGTCAACATATCTGGCGTTGACTTTTGGCACGCTGTTGAGTTCTCAAGGAACGGACGCTTCCTTCGAGCCGCATTCCTGCGGACCCTCCGGGCGCTTCGTTCTTTCGTGTTTTGAGCCTACCAGACGGTTTACTCGGCGTTGACCGCCGCTTTACCTGTCTGACTTGCTCTGTTTACCGCCGTTGCGCGGCGACCTGAGCAACGATAGCGGCTTGGCGGCTCAGCTCCTAATCGAGGCGCGGTCGGGTCACCCGGACGGACGCGCTGGGAGTGCGCGGGTGGGGCGGGTGGCGGCTCACCCGGATGCCGTAGAGTGCGGCGCGGCAGCCAAGAGGACTAGACCACTTGAGGGCGGCGGCCTCGGCGGAGAGGGTGCGGGAAGGTCGGTTCGTGTACAGCGGGGTGGGCGTGGACGGTGATCTCCACTCGGGTGGCTCGTGAGCGTTATGTCATGAGATGTCCGAAGTTGACGTAATTTGGGTTCAGTCGATCGATGGGCCGCTGCCTCGCGGCCGCACGCGATGTACTCCGTACCTGGGAGGCTCCACCATGACCACTGTCACGTCGCCCCTCGCCGGTCGCGCCGTCGGGCTCGCCAACGTCCCCGACCCGGTGTTCGCGGGCGCCATGGTGGGGCCGGGGACGGCGATCGATCCGCTGCGGGAGCCGATCGAGGCGGTGGCTCCGGTGGACGGGCAGGTGGTGTCGATGCATCCGCACGCGTTCGTGGTGATGGATGAGAACGGGCACGGGGTGCTGACCCACCTCGGGATCGACACGGTGCAGCTCAATGGGGAGGGGTTCGAGCTGCTGGTGCACAAGGGGGACCGGGTGAAGCGCGGGCAGCCGGTGATCAAGTGGAACCCGGCGGCGGTGGAGGCCGCGGGGAAGTCGCCGATCTCGCCGATCGTGGCGCTGGAGGCATCGGCGGAGCAGTTGAGCGGGGTCGCGGAGTCCGGTGAGGTCAACGCCGGCGGCGAGCTGTTCATCTGGAACTGACGGCGACGGGCGAGGGCTAAGGGGTTCGGACCATGGAGCGAACGCTGCGCGGCGTGGGGGTCAGCCACGGGATCGCCATCGGACAGGTGCGTCATATGGGGACGGCGGTGCTGGAGCCACCCGTGACGCAGATCGCCGCCGACCAGGGGCCGCGGGAGCAGGCTCGGGCGGCGGCCGCAGTGGAGGCGGTGGCGGCGGACCTGGTGGCGCGCGGGAACCTGGCGGGCGGCGAGGCGCAGGCGGTGTTGGAGGCCCAGGCGCTGATGGCCCAGGACCCGGAGCTGTTGGCGGACGTGAACCGTCGGATCGACGCGGGGAGCACGGCGGAGCGCGGGGTCTACGACGCGTTCGCGGCGTACCGGGAGTTGCTGGCCGCGGCGGGTGAGTACCTGGCGGGGCGGGTGGCGGACCTGGACGATGTGCGGAACCGGATCGTGGCGCGGTTGTCGGGGGTGCCGATGCCGGGCGTGCCGGACTCGGACGAGCCGTACGTGCTGCTGGCCCGGGACCTGGCGCCGGCGGACACCGCGTTGCTGGACCCGTCGCTGGTGCTGGGGTTCGTGACCGAGGAGGGCGGGCCGACGTCGCACAGCGCGATCCTGGCGCGGGCGATGGGGGTGCCCGCGGTGGTGGCGCTGCCGGGGGCGACCACGGTGGCGGAGGGGGTGGTGGTCGCGGTCGACGGGTCGACCGGCGAGGTGCTGGTGGAGCCGGCGGCGGAGCGGCAGGCGGAGTTGCGCCGGCAGGCGGCGGAGCGGAAGGCGGCGCTGGCCGCTTCGTCCGGGCCGGGGCGGACCTCGGACGGGTTCATGGTGCCGCTGCTGGCGAACGTGGGAAGTGCGGCGGACGTGCCGGCGGCGTTGGAGAACGGGGCCGAGGGGATCGGACTGTTCCGGACCGAGTTCCTGTTCCTGGACGACTCGGCGAAGGCGCCGACCGAGGACAAGCAGGTCGAGGCGTACCGGAAGGTGCTGGAGGCGTTCCCGGGGGCCCGGGTGGTGGTGCGGGTGCTGGATGCGGGGGCGGACAAGCCGCTGGACTTCCTGACGCCGGGCGACGAGCCGAATCCGGCGTTGGGGGTGCGGGGTCTGCGGACGCTGTTGGAGCACCCGGAGGTGTTGCGGTCGCAGTTGCGGGCGTTGGCCCGGGCGGCGGAGGGGCTGACGGTGCGCCTGGAGGTGATGGCGCCCATGGTCGCGGACCGGGTGGATGCCCGCGCGTTCGCGGAGGCCTGCCGGGAGGTGGGGCTGGACGCCAAGTACGGGGCGATGGTGGAGATTCCGTCGGCCGCGCTGCGGGCGGGGTCGATCCTGCGGGAGGTGGAGTTCCTCTCGCTCGGGACGAACGACCTGGCGCAGTACGCGTTCGCGGCGGACCGGCAGGTGGGTGCGTTGGCGCGGCTGCAGGATCCGTGGCAGCCGGCGCTGCTGGATCTCATTGCGGCGTCCGCGGAGGCGGCGAAGGCGGCCGGGAAGAGCTGCGGGGTGTGCGGGGAGGCGGCGTCGGATCCGCTGTTGGCGTGCGTGCTGACCGGGCTGGGCGTGACGAGCCTGTCGATGGGTGCGGCGTCGATCCCGTACGTGCGGTCGGCGTTGGCGCAGGCCTCGTTGGCGCAGTGTCAGCGGGCGGCGGAGGCGGCGCGGGCGGCGGACACCGCGGAGGAGGCCCGGGCGGCGGCGCAGCAGGTGTTGTCCGGGGCGTAGGCGCCGTCCGGACGTTTCGACTCCCGAGGGGTCGCTGTCACCGTGGGGGGTGGCAGCGACCCCTCGGGGCCGTTCGGGCCGTTCGGGGTCAGTGCTTGCGCGTGGTGGCGAGCTGTTCGAAGAACCGCAGGTGGTCGAGGTTGTCGACGGAGCCGGGGTTGACGGCCTTGGTCAGGGGGGTGCCGGAGAGCAGGCGCTTGACGGGGACTTCGAGGCGCTTGCCGGTGAGGGTGTGCGGCAGTCCCTGGACGGTGATGACCTCGTCGGGGACGTGGCGGGGGGAGAGTTCGGTGCGCAGTGAGGTGCGGATGCGGGTGGTGAGGTCCTCGTCGAGGACGGCGCCGGGGGTGAGGACGACGAACAGCGGCATCCAGTAGCCGCCGTCGGGTTCTTCGAGGCCGATGACCAGGGACTCGGCGATCTCGGGGAGCCGTTCGACGACCTCGTAGATGTCGGCGGAGCCCATCCGGACGCCTTGGCGGTTCAGCGTGGAGTCGGAGCGGCCGTGGATGACGACCGTGCCGCGGGAGGTGGCGGTGATCCAGTCGCCGTGGCGCCAGGTGCCGGGGTACATGTCGAAGTAGCTGTCGTGGTACCGGTGACCGTCGGGGTCGTTCCAGAAGCCGGTGGGCATGGACGGGAGCGGCTTGGTGACGACGAGTTCGCCGACGGCGTCGGTGAGGGGGTGGCCGCTGGGGTCCCAGGATTCGACGGCGGCGCCGAGGCAGGGGGCCTGGATCTCGCCGAGGTGGACGGGGAGGGTGGGGACGCCGCCGACGAAGCAGGAGCAGACGTCGGTGCCGCCGCTGACGGAGGCGAGCCAGAGGTCGGACTTGACCTCCTCGTAGATCCACTGAAAACCGTCGGGCGGGAGCGGGGAGCCGGTGGTGCCGAGGCAGCGGACGGCGGACAGGTCGAGGTCCCGGCCCGGGTGGAGTTCGGCCTTGCGGCTGGCGATGACGTAGGCGGCGGAGGTGCCGAGGACGGTGGAGCGGGTGCGGGCGGCGACGGACCAGAGGGCGCCGGTGTCGGGGTGCCCGGGGCTGCCGTCGTAGGTGACGATCGTGGTTCCGGTGAGCAGGCCGGCGAGGAGGAAGTTCCACATCATCCAGCCGGTGGAGGTGTACCAGAGGAAGCGGTCCTCGGGGCCGAGGTCCAGGTGGAGGGCGGCCTGCTTGAGGTGTTCGACGAGGATGCCGCCCTGGCTCTGCACGATGGCCTTGGGCAGGCCGGTGGTGCCGGAGGAGTACAGCACCCAGAGCGGGTGGTCGAACGGGACGGGTTCGAAGACCGGTTCGGCCCCGCTCCACGGCGCCGTGGCGGCGACCAGGTCCTCGTAGGCCAGGGTGCCTTCGGGGGCGGCGGTGCCGAGCAGCGGGACGTGGACGACGGTGCGCAGGGTGGGGAGTTCGCGGCGGAGTTCGGCGACCACCTCGGTGCGGTCGTGGTTCTTGCCGCCGTAGTGGTAGCCGTCGACGGCGAACAGGACGGTGGGTTCGATCTGCTGGAGGCGGTCGAGAACGCTGCGGGCGCCGAAGTCGGGGGCGCAGCTGGTCCAGGTGCCGCCGACCGCGGCGGTGGCGAGGAGGGCGACCGCGGCCTGCGGGATGTTCGGCAGGTAAGCGCTTACCCGGTCGCCCGGGCGGACGCCGTGGGCGCGCAGGGCGGCGGCCAGCGAGCCGACCTGCCGGCGGAGTTCGGACCAGCTGGTGGCGACGGGTTCGGCGGTGCGTTCGTCCAGGTGCAGGATCGCGGGGCGGTCGGCGTTGGCCGGGTCCTCGGCGGCGCGCAGGGCGTGCTCGGCGTAGTTGAGGGTGGCGCCGGGGAACCAGTGCGCGCCGGGCATGGTGGCGGGTTCGGCGAGCACGGCGGTGGGCGGGGTGTGGAAGCGGACGTCGAAGTACTCGGTGACGGCCGTCCAGAAGCGCGGGAGGTCTTCGGTGGACCAGCGGTGGAGGTCCGCGTAGCGGGTGGCGGCCTCGGTGTCGGTGGTGACCGGTGCGAGCGGGGCGGCGGGGGCGCCGTGGTGGTCGGCGGCCCAGCGCTGG
The DNA here is from genome assembly GCF_003610255.1 of Streptomyces sp. TLI_171. GTDB lineage: Bacteria > Actinomycetota > Actinomycetes > Streptomycetales > Streptomycetaceae > Kitasatospora. Next base: position 1,551,107 of record NZ_RAPS01000001.1, read on the forward strand.
AACGCGACCAGGCGGCTGGCGGCGGCCCGGTCCGGGGCGGGGCGCCAGAGCGGCTCGGGGTGCGGGTGCTGCTGGTCCTGGGGGGTCGGAGGGGTGCTCACGTGGTGGTCTCCAGGCCGTGGTGGGGACGGTCGGGCTTGTGGCGGACCGTCCGTGGGTGCTGACGGTGCTGACCATGCCATGTGATCGTCCGGTGGTCCAGGGTCGGACGGGGTGGTGGCGGGGCGGGGTCCGGGCAGCGTCCGGGCGGGGTTCGGCGGGTGCTGCGTGGTGGCTGGTCGGGGGCGGGCGCGGGTGGTAGGACGGCGGGATGACGGTGGCTTATGACGTGGTGATCGTGGGTGGCGGGCACAACGGGCTGGTGGCAGCCGGGTACTTGGGGCGGGCCGGCCTGCGGGTGCTGGTGCTGGAGCGGCTCGGGCACCTGGGCGGGGCGGCTGTGTCGGAGCGGGCCTTCGCGGGGGTGGACGCGCGGCTGTCGCGGTACTCGTACCTGGTGAGCCTGCTGCCGCGGCGGATCCTGGCCGACCTGGGGGTGCGGGTGGAGCTGCGCCGGCGGCGGATCTCCTCGTACACGCCGTGGGAGCGGGACGGGCGGGTCGGCGGGCTGCTGGTGGACGCCGGGGACGAGCTCCGGACGGCCGGATCTTTCCGTGAACTGACCGGTGGAGAAAGGGAGTTCGCGGCGTGGCGGGAGTTCTACGGGATGACCGGGCGGGTGGCGGAGCGGGTGTTCCCGTCGTTGACGGAGCCGCTGCCGTCGCGGGCCGAGCTGCGCGCGCGGGTGGATGATCCGGTGGCGTGGGCGGAGCTGTTCGAGCAGCCGTTGGGCGAGGCGCTGGAGCGGCGGTTCGCGGACGACGTGGTGCGGGGCGTGGTGCTGACGGACGCGCTGATCGGGACGTTCAGCCACGCGCACGATCCGGAGCTGCGGCAGAACCGGTGCTTCCTCTACCACGTGATCGGCGGCGGCACGGGTGACTGGGACGTGCCGGTGGGCGGGATGGGCGCGGTGACCGGGGCGCTGGCGGAGGCCGCGCGGGCGGGCGGGGCCGAGCTGCTGACGGGGTGTGAGGTGATCGCGGTGGATCCGGGCGGGGCGGCGGGGTCGGCCGAGGTCGGGTACCTGGACGCGGACGGGGTGGAGCACCGGGTGGGGGCGCGCCGGGTGCTGTGCAACGCGGCCCCGGTGGAGCTGGCGCGACTGCTGGGCGAGGCGGCGGCCGGGCCGGAGGGGGTGCCGGCGGAGGCTCCGGAGGGGGCGCAGCTGAAGGTGAACATGCTGCTGCGCCGGTTGCCGCGGCTGCGGGACGGTGCGGTGGACGTGCGGGACGCGTTCGGCGGGACGTTCCACATCGCGGAGTCGTACGAGCAGTTGGAAACCGCTTACCGGTCGGCCGCGGCGGGGCGGCTCCCCTCCCCCGCTCCGTCGGAGATCTACTGCCACTCGCTGGCGGACCGGTCGATCCTCGGGCCGGGGGTGCCGGCGGAGGCGCAGACCCTGACGCTGTTCGGGCTGCAGTTGCCGGCGCGGTTGTTCGCCGGGGAGCCGGAGAAGGCGCGGCAGGCCGCGCTGGACGCGGTGCTGGCGGCGCTGGACGGGGTGCTGGCGGAGCCGCTGGCGGACTGCCTGGCGGTGGACGGGGACGGGCGACCCTGTCTGGAGGTGCGCAGTCCGCTCGACCTGGCGGACGAGTTGCGGCTGCCGGGCGGCAACATCTTCCACCGTGAGCTGGCGTTCCCGTTCCAGCAGGAGCCGGCGGTCGGGCGGTGGGGTGTGGAGACCGCGCATCCCCGGGTGCTGGTGTGCGGCGCGGGCGCGGTGCGCGGCGGCGGGGTGAGCGGCATTCCGGGGCACAACGCGGCGATGGCCGTGCTGGGGCAGTAGCGGGCCCGCTCCACGTACCGCGGACGGGTCTGTCCCCGCCCGCGCGACCTGCCCCGCCCCCGTGCCGCGACCCGAGCGTTCGACCCGATTCGACCCAACCGACTGGAAAGCGGCTTCCCGTTGAGTCGGCGACGGCGCTCGGTGACGGGTGACCTCGTGGTCAGTGGTGGGTGAACTCGCCGTCGAACCAGGAACGGGCGACCCGGGTGTGGAACGGGAAGGCCAGCGGGGTGTCGACGGTGGCGAGCTGCCAGCCGTCGGTCTCCGAGGTGGGGGTGGAGTCCGGGAGGTCGGCCAGGTTGCGGGCCGGGAGCAAGGCGAACAGACAGAGGAAGCCGCCGTGCGTGTCGGAGTCGGTGGCGACCAGGCGCACCTCGGAGGGGTCGGCCAGGATGCCGGTCTCCTCGCGCAGTTCGCGGACCGCGGCCTGCTCCCAGCTCTCGCCGTAGTCGATGTATCCGCCGGGCAGGGCGAGGCGGCCGTAGCCCGGTTCGATGGTGCGGCGGATGACGGTGAGCCGGGTGTCGCCGTCCGGGTGGTGCACCGGGAGCAGGGCGACCGTGACCGGGAGCGGGTTGCGGTAGCTGATCTCGGTGCAGCTGGAGCAGGTGCGCGGCCAGCTCTCGGTGCCGGCCGGGTACGGCGCTCCGCACCAGTGGCAGTGGGAGTGCGGGCCGAAGAGGGTCGGGCGGGCGGACGGCTGGGTCGTCATGAGGGGATGGTAGTCCGGACGGGTGACCTGGCGGGGGTGAAGCGGGGCCCCGGTTCGGGGGGCTCCGCGGCCGTCCTCGCAGGCTCGGCGCGGGGGCGTGGCGGGGCGCGGGCGGCGCGGCCGGGCGGGTGCGAAGTCCGGCCGGGCGGGTGAATCAGCCGGTGGGGATTGGCAGTCGACAGTGTGCGCACGATAGCGATGGTGCGAGCCCGTGGTGGATGCGGGAGTTGAATGTGCTTAAGGATGATTGTGCGAGCAATTCTGGTTTCTCTGGTGGCGATGGGATCGGTGCTCGGCCTGGCGGCTCCGGCCCCCGCGGCGGTGCGATCGGCGAGCGGTGACGTGGTGGTGTTCTCCACCGAGGCGCAACCGCTTGACGTCTACCGCGACCCGGCCGGCTGCCAGCAACTCCCGCCTGTTGCGCACGTGTTGACCAACCAGACGGACCGGCCGGTGAAGGTGTACGGCAACCCGTTCTGCCTCGGCCCCGCGCTGGTGGTGCAGCCGGGTTACGGCACCCACGTGCCGGGTGGGGCGGGGAGCTTCTCCGCCTGAGCCAATTCCTGCGGGCGGTCGGCGGAATGTCCGGTCGCCCGCTTTTTGATCTCATCACAGAAATGCATCCGAACGGTCGCACTATGCCATGATGACGCCGCCGACTTCTCGTCCGTCGAGGCGAATTGGCGCCCCGTCAGCGCGGTCGGCTCGTTGTCTCCGGCCCCCTCGGCAGTCGCGTCCGGGTGGTGGCCGTCGTCGAGAGGACTGCGTTCCGTGGAGCATGTCGCCGTTTCCGCTGCCCCCGAGGCGGCGCCGATCCCCTGGCGGGCGTACGCCAGGCTGGCCAAACTCGACATCTGGGACTACTACTTGAGCGTCCCGCTGGTGGCCGCGATGGTGCTGGCGAGCGGGTCGGGTGCGGCGGTCGGGACGACGCTCGTGGTGCTGGTGCTGTTCCTGGCCGGCGAGGTCGCGATGAGCGCGGCGATGTGCACCTTCGACGACGTGACCGGGTACCGGGACGGCAGCGACGCGGTGAACTACGGCCCGGACGCACCGGCTCGCCGGCTGGCCCGGAAGCCGCTGATCGCGGGGACGTTGACGGAACCCCAGGCGATCCGGTTCGGCTGGGCGACGGTCGCGGCGTGCGTGCTCTGCTGGCTGGCGGCGGTCGCGGCGGCGCCGGCCCGGCCGGGGTGGGCGCTGGCCGGGGTGGCGGCGCTGGCGGTGTTCGGCTTCCAGTACACCTGGTGGCTGCGGATCAGCTACAACGGCTTCCAGGAGTTCTTCCTGGCGGCGCTCGGCTGGTTCTTCGTGCTGCCGCTGTACGGGCTGCTGACCGGCCGGTTCGACGGGTTCGTGGCGGTGCAGGCGCTGGTGTTCGGCCTGGGTCCGCTGCTGTTCGGCGTGTACTCCAACACCAACGACATCCCCGGCGACCGGGCGGTGGGCCGGAAGACCGTGGCGGTGCTGGTGTCGCCGCGCGCCAATGCCGCCTTCGTGGCAGGGTGTTCGGCACTGGAGGCGGTGCTGCTGGTGGGTTCGGCGGTGACCGGGATCGCGCCGTGGTGGTTCCCGCTGGTGATGGCGCCCGTGATGGCGCTGCGGGCCCGGCAGTGGGTGCTGGGGTTCGTCCGGGGCGAGATCCTGCTGGCCCGCCGGCTGGGCATCCACCTGCACCGGCTGTGCTGCGCGCTGCTGGTGGGCGCGGACCTGGCGGTCGCGATGTTCGGCAGCGGACTGTGACCGGCGCGCGGCGGGCGCCGCTGTTCCGGCGGCTGCCGCTGGACCTCGGGCCGCTGTTCGACACGCTGGCCGAGCAACGTCCGTCGGTGAACGTGCAGTTGGGCCGGCCGCTGGACCTCGCGCCGGACGGCGGCACCGGCTACAACACCGCCGGGCTGGCGGAACTGGTGCGGGAGACCGCGACGTGGCTGGTGGCGGCGGGGGCCCGGCCGGGGTCGTCGGTGGCGATCGTGAAGCGCAACCACTGGGACTACGTGCTGCTGGCCTGCGCGGCCGCCCGGATCGGTGCGGTCCCGGCGCTGCTGTCGGACCGGGTGCCGCCGAAGGGCCTGGCCGAGCTGCTGCACCGGCTGCGGCCGGACGTCCTGGTCACCCAGCGCGGGACGCTGGCGGGGGCGCAGGAAGCCGGGCTGGACCTGACCCTGCTGAGCGGGCGGACGGTGTGTCTGGACGGGCCCGCGGCGGGCGCGTCCACGCCGGACGAGCTGCGCGGTGGGGCGGTGCCGCCGGTCCGGTCGCGGGGCGAGGACGAACCGCTGGCGATCATCCACACCTCGGGCACCACCGGGGTGCCGAAGCTGGTGGTGCACTCCACCACCACGCTGATCCGCCGGCTGTCGGCCTTCGAGGCGCGACCCTGGCCGGTGCTGTCGGTGCGCCGCGAGGACACCGTGGCCAGCGCCATCTCCTTCGCCCACGGCCGGGCGCTGACCTGGACCGTCAGCGCGCTGTGGCGGGCGCCTCGGACGGTCGCGCTGCTGCCGGACTCCGATCCGGCGTCGGCCGCCGAGCTGCTGCGCCGTCACCCGCCGACGGTGCTGGAGGCGCTGCCGTCCAGCTACGTGCGCTGGCAGTCGCTGGCGAGCGGCACGGACAGCGGCAGCGGCAGCGGGGACCTTGCGGCGAATCCGTTCCGGGACGTGCGGCTGTTCATCTCCACCTTCGACGCGATGCACCCGCCGACGGTGCGGACGTTCCTGAACGCCACGACCCGACGGCGGCCGCTGTGGATGCAGGGGTGGGGGCAGAGCGAGACCGGCCCGTTGACCTTCCGCTTCCTGACCCGGAAAGCGCTTGCCGACCGGGCCGGGCGGCACCCGACCACCCGTGACCTGGGCCGTCCGGTGCCCGGCTGGGTGCGGGTCAAGGTGGCCGACCCGGACCGGCCGGGGCGGGCGGTGCCGCCGGGCGGGATCGGGATGCTCCACACCCGCACCGGGGCGCTCTGCCTGGGCTACCTGGGCGAGGAGGAGCGGTGGGCGCAGAAGCTCGACCGGGGCTGGTTCAACACCGGTGACCTCGGGATGCGCACCCGCGACGGCCGGGTGTTCGTGCTGGACCGCGAGGTCGACATGGTGCCCGGGATGAGCTGCGTCGAGATCGAGGACGTCCTGCACGACCGGCTGCCGGACGTCGAGGAGGCGGTGCTGCTCTCGGTCGCCGACGGGGCTCCGCAGCCGGTGCTGGTGACGGCGAGCGGCGCGCTGGAGCCGGAGCGCTGGCGGGACGCGGTGCGGGACCTGCCGTCACTGGCCGAGCCGCTGGTGGTCGGCTGGGACACGGTGCCGCGCACCGCGACCGGAAAGGTGCGGCGGCACGAGCTGCGCGAGCGCGTGCTGTCCGGCACCGCGCGGATCGGGTCCGGGCGCTGGACGTGAGTCGGGCAGTGGACGCGTCAGGCGGTCGGGGTGACCGGGCCGCCGGGGCGAGCCCGGCGGTCGACGGTGCGGTAGGGCGTGACGGGCGGGTTGACGGGTCGTCAGGGTGCGAGGAGGAGTGGGCGTGGGAGTGGACGAGGTGGACGTCGCGGTGGTCGGTGCGGGGATCGCGGGGCTGTCCGCGGCACACCACCTGGCGGCGGCCGGGCGCGAGGTGCGGGTCTTCGAGGACGCGGACCGGGTCGGCGGACGGATGGCGTCCAGCCGGGTGGACGGGTACCTGCTGGACGAGGGTGCGGAGACCATCGCGGGCGCCGGGTACGAGGCGACCTGGGAGCTGATCCGGGCGGTGGGCGTGCCGCCGTCGGAGGTGCCGGTGGTCGAGCCCGGCTTCGCGCTCTGGCGGCGCGGCCGGGCGCACGCCCATCTCGGCCACCCCAAGGGCCTGTTGACCGGCGCGGGCCTGTCGCTGCGCGGCCGGTGGGCGTGGCTGCGGTTCACCGCCGAGCTGGCCACGGCCTGGCGCGGCTTCGACCCGGACCGGCCGGAGACCGCGCCCAGTGGCGACCTGACGCTGCGGCAGTACTGCGACGGCTCGCGCGGACGACAGGAACTGCTGGCGGCCATGCTGCAACCGCTTTCCAGCCACTGTTTCGGCTGGCGGCCGGAGACCTCGGCGGTCGCACCGATGGTGGCCACGCTGCTGTCGGTCGGCGGGGCCGGGGCGCGCTGGATGACGTACCGGGACGGGATGGACACGCTGGCCCGGCGGCTGGCCGAGCGGCTGACCGTGCAGCTGGGCGCCCGGGTCATCGGCGTCCGGGAGGAGCCGGCCGGAGGCGGGGTGCGGCTGGAGTTCGGTGACGGCCGGGTGGTGCGGGCCCGGCAGGCGGTACTGGCGGTGCCCGCACCGGTGGCGCTGGCCCTGCAGGGCGATGTCGCGGCGGAGGCGCGCCCGTACCTGGCGGCGAGCACCTACACCCCGATGCTGAAGGTGGCCTGCCTGCTGGACCGGCCGCTGCCGAGCCCGACCCGCTCCCCCAGTTACGCGATGTCCGTGCCGGTGGGTGAGAGCCGGGTGTGCACCGGTGTGATCCTCGATCACCTCAAGGCGGAGGGGCGTGCCCCCGAGGGGCGCGGTCTGGTGAGCGTCTTCGCCTCGCCGTGGATCTCCCCCGAGCTGCTGGCGGAGCCCGACGGGCGGATCGTCGAGACGCTGTGCACCGAGGCCGAGCGCTTCCTCCCCGGCCTGCGGGCGGCCACCGTCCGGACGCTGGTGCACCGCTTCCCGCTCGGCCTTCCGCAGGGCGCTCCGGCCGCGGTGCGGGAGCGGGCCGCGTTCCTGGACCGGCCGACCCGGGCGGTGGAGTACGCCGGGGACTGGGTGATGCTCCGGCCGAGCAGCGAAGGCGCCGTCCGCTCGGGCAAGTTGGCGGCCGGCCGGGTGCTCGCGCACGCGGCGGGGGCGGGCCTGCTTCCGGCGGCCCGGGGTGGTGCGGCGGCGGGCGGGCTTCCCGCGGCACCGGGTGGTGCGGAGACCGCCCGGTGAGCGTGGCCGAGGTGGAGGCGGGCGCCGGCGTCGCGGGGGCGGGGGCGTACCTGTTCGACAACGGCAGTGCGCACGCCGCCGGTCAGCACCGGTGTCTGGCGGCCTGGCTGGACCCGATCAGCATCGGCGGGCTGCTCCGGGCCGGGGTGCGGCCGGGGATGCGGTGCCTGGACGTGGGTGCGGGGGCGGGAAGCATCGCCGTCTGGCTGGCGGAGCAGGTCGCTCCCGGGGGTTCGGTGCTGGCGACCGACCTGGTGCCGCTGCGGGTGCCGGAGCGGCCCGGGTTGACGGTGCGGCAGCACGACGTGGTGCGCGATCCGCTGCCCGAGGGCGCGTTCGACCTGGTGCACGTGCGGCTGGTGCTGTCCCATCTGCCGGAGCGGGACGCGGTGTTGGCCCGGCTGTTCGCGGCACTGCGCCCGGGTGGCGTGCTGCACCTGCTGGAGTTCGACGCGGAGTACGCTCCGGTCCTGGCGGCGCCGGACGAGGCGGCCCGGGAGTTGTACGAGCGGTACCAGCAGGCCAAGCTGCGGGCGTTCCGGGCCCGGGGCTCGCACCAGGGCTGGGGGCGGGAGTGCGCCGCCGCGCTGGTCCGCGCCGGGTTCACCGGTGTCGGGGCGGCGGTGCACCTGGACACCCTCGCCCCCGGCACGCCGCAGCTGGAGATGCAGGTGCACAACACCCGGCACCTGCGGGAGGCGCTGCTGCGCGAGGGCCTGACCGAGGACGAACTGGCGCGCCTGCGCGCCCTGTTCGCGGGTGATCCGGGCTTCCTGGCGTGCTCGAACGTGGTCTACGCGGTGCACGGGCGCCGGCCGTGACGGGTTCGACGTCCGTCGCGCCGCGTGGCGCGCCCGAGTTGGCCGGGGCGCGGGCCTGGCCGGTGGTGGCGACCGGAGTTGCGGCCGGTCTGCTGCGGTCGGCCGGGGCGGCGACCACCGCGACCGGCGGACTGCTGCATGTCGAGCACGAGTTGACCTGCCGGGTGTCCTGGTCGGGGCCGTTGGAGCTGGCGCTGCGGAGCGAGGCGGATGTCCAGGCGGCCTGTGGGGTGATGCAGGTGCACGGTCGCCGGTACGGGGCGCCGACGCCGCTGAGGGCGGATTTCGCGTCCGTGGCGGCGGGGGTGCTGGCTGCCACGGGCACGCTCGCGGCGTTGCGGGCGCGCCAGTTGGGGGCTGGGTACCGGGCGGTGGAGGTGTCGGTCGCGCAGGCGGCGCTGCTCGGGCTGTCGCAGTACTTGGCGGCGGCGACGGCCGCCGACGAGTCGTGCGCCGAGCCGGACGGGGTGGGCGGGCCGCCGTTCCGGTCGGCGGACGGGGTCTGGTTCGAGCTGGAGGCGTTGGAGGCCGACGGCTGGCTGCGGTTCTGGGGCCTGTTGGGCGTCGAGCGGCGCTCGGTCGGCCGGTCCTGGCTGCCGTTCCAGTCCCGGTACGGGACGGCGACCTGCCCGCTGCCGGACGAACTGTTCGCGGCGGCGCGGGTGGTGACGTACCGGCGGGTGGTACATGCCGCCGCGGAGGCCGGGGTCGGCGTGACGGTCGCGGTGGCGCGGCCGCCGGTGGCGGGCGGGGTGCCGTGGCGGCTTCGGGCGGGCGATCCGGTGGCGGTGGTGGAGGCTGCGGGTCGGGACGGCGCCGGTCCGCTGGCCGGAGTCACGGTGGTGGAGATCGCGCGGAGGGTCCAAGGTCCGCTGGCGGGACGGGTGTTGAGTCTGCTCGGAGCACGCGTGGTGCGGGTGGAGCCGGTGGGCGGCGATCCGCTGCGCGGCGTCCCGCCGGTGGCGGTGGTGGGCGGGGTGGCGGTGTCGGCGCGGTTCGCGGCGCTGAACCGCGGCAAGGAGGTGCTGGAGGCCGACCTGCGCAGTCCGGAAGGGCGTTCGGCGGTGCGGGAGTTGCTGCACGGCGCGGACGTGCTGCTGCACAGCCTCGCCCCGGCCAAGGTGGGCGGACTGGGCCTGGACCCGGAGACGGTGGCCGCGCTCCACCCGGGTCTGGTGTACGTCCAGGCCTCCGGCGGTGCACCGGGGCTGACCACCGACTTCCCGGTGCAGGCGCACTCCGGCCTCGCCGCGCTGCTGGCGCCCGAGGGCGGGGTGCCGCGCCCCACCCTGCTGACGGTCTGTGACGTGCTGGGCGGCCTGGTCTGCGCGGCCGGCGCGGCGGCCGGTCTGGCGGCCCGGGCGCGGACCGGGCGGGCGCAGCGGGTGGAGTCCTCGCTGCTGTCGGCGGCGCGGCTGCTGTGCGGGGCGGCCGGCGTGACGGGTGGGCGCAGTGACGGGGTGGAGGTGTGCACGGATCTGGCGGCGCTGGCGGCCGATCCCCGGCTGGCTGCGGCGTTCGAGCTGGACGGGTGCGCGATCGTCCGCCCGCCCTGGGAGTTCCGGTCCTGGTGATCGGCCCGGGCCCGGTCGGTACGGGCCCTGATCGGCGCGGGGTCTCGGAGTGGTGTGGTCGGACGGAACGGTGCGGGACGGGAGTGGTGGTTGTGGTGTGGGTGTCGGTGTCCGGGGTGGAGTTCCCGGACCGGGTGGACGCGGACTTGCGGCGGCGTTGGGTGGCGGAGGGGTGGTGTCCGGGGCGCGGCTTGTACGAGCTGTTCGTCGAGCGGGTGGCCGCGGACGGGGAGCGGGTCGCGGTGGTGGACGACGGCGGAGAGCTGTCGTTCGCCGAACTGGCGCGCCGAGTGCGGGGCTTGGCTGCGGGCCTGGCGGCTCGGGGGGTCCGGTCGGGATCGGTGGTCGGGGTGAAGGTCCCGGCCGACTGGCGGGCGCCGGCGGTGGATCTGGCGGTGGCAGCGCTGGGGGCGGTGGTGCTGCCGTGCGTGCCTGGGCACGGGCGGCGGGACCTGCTGGCCCTGTGGGGGGCCTCGCGGGCGGACGCGGTGGTCACGGTGCCGGACGGGAAGGCAGAGGTGGACGGGCTGCGGCCCGAACTGCCGCACCTGCGGGAGGTGGTGGTGCTGGACGCGGAGCCGTGGCCCGAGCGGCCGGAGTGGCGGCCGGCGGTGGTGGACGCGGAGGCGCCGGCCCGGATCCTGGTGTCCTCGGGGTCGGAGGCGGTGCCGAAGCTGATCGCGTACTCGCACAATGCGCTGGCGGGCGGCCGGGGCCGGTACGCGGAGCGGGTGTTGGCGACGGCGGACGGGGCGCCGCCGCGGCTGCTGCTGCTGGTGAGTCCGGCGACCGCGTACGGCTCGCTGGCGGTGGTGGCGCTGGTGCGGTGCGGGGCGACGGTGGTGCTGCGGGAGCGGTTCGACCCGGTGGACGCGCTGGCGGCGGTCGGACGGTGGCGGCCGACGCACCTGGCGGCGGTGCCGACCATGCTGCGCCGTATGGCCGAGCAACCGCCCCTGCCGGGCGAGGACCTGTCCTCGTTGCAGGCGGTGGTGTCGAGCTCGGCGATGCTGTCCTCGGCGGTGCTGGGTGCGGCGCTGCGGCGGTTCGGGCGTCCGGTGGTGAACGTGTACGGGGCCAGCGACGGACTGAACTGCCATGCGCGGTGGACGGATCCGGACGGGGACGTGCTGCGGGTGGGCCGGCCGGATCCGGGGGTGGCGGAGGTCCGGGTGTGCGGGCCGGACGGGCGACCGGTGCCGGTCGGGGTGGCGGGCGAGGTGCAGGCGCTCGGGCCGATGAGCCCGCTGTGCCACGTCGGCGCACCGGAGTTGGACGCGCGGCTGCGGGTGGACGGCGGGTGGGTGCGCTCCGGGGACCGGGGGGTGCTGGAGGCGGACGGGTCGCTGCGGGTGCTGGCGCGGATCAAGCAGATGGTGAACCGCGGCGGGGTGTCGATCAGTTCGGCGGAGGTGGAGCGTCTGCTGGAGGGCCATCCGGGGGTGCTGGAGGCGGTGTGCGTGGCGGTGCCGGACCCGGACCTCGGGGAGCGGATGTGCGTCTGCGCCGTTCCGCGCGGGGACGGGCTGCAGTTGGCCGAACTGACGCTGTTCCTCCAGGAGTCGTGCGAACTGGAGCGGTACAAGTGGCCGGAGCGTCTGGTGCTGCTGGAGCGGCTGCCGCTCGGGCCGTCGGGCAAACCCGATCGGCGGGTGCTGGCAGAGCTGGCCGCAACGGCGCTGCGGCAGACAGACGTGGTGACGGCGGGCTGAATGGGGCTGACCGCCGCCGCACTCCCGGGTCGGGGCAGGGAGGGCGGCGGCGGCCGGTCAGGCGACGGGGGCGGGCGCGGCGGCGAAGCCGAGGACGGCTTCGGTGACCCGCTCGACCTGGGCATCCGTCAGGTGCGGGTAGACGGGCAGCGACAGGCACTGCCGGGCGGCCCGTTCGGCGTTCGGCCAGCTGCCGCCGGGGCGGGCCGCCGGGGCGAAGGCCGGCTGGTGGGGCAGCGCCTGCGGATAGTAGACGTGGCTGTCGGCGCCGTGCGCGGCGAGGTGCCGCTTCAGCTCGTCGCGGCGCTCGGCGAGCAGCGTGTACACGTAGTAGCAGCGGCCGTTGGTTCCGGGCGGGGGCGGCGTGACACCCTCGGCGGCGAGCGGGGTGAACCGGTCGGTGTAGTGGGCGGCGATCTCGGCGCGGCGGGCCAGGCGGCGGGCCAGGCCGGGGTGGCGGCGGAGCTGGAACGCGGCGAGGACTTCGTCGAAGCGGCTGTTCAGGCCGATCAGGTGGTGCCGGAAGCGGTGCGCGCCGTCCTGCCCGTGGTTGCGCAGCATCCGGACGGTGCGGGCGAGTTCGGGGTCCCCGGTGACCACGACGCCGCCCTCGCCCGGTCCGCCGAACGACTTCACCTGGACGAAGGAGAACACGCCGGCGTCGCCCCAGGTCCCGGCGGGGCGGCCGTCCAGGACGGCGCCCTGGGCGACCGCGGAGTCCTCGATCAGGCGGAGCCCGTGGCGGTCCGCGAGGGCGCGCAGGCGGGGCATGTCGGCCATCACGGAGAACATGTGGGCGGGCATCAGCGCCTTGGTGCGGGGGGTGATCAGCGCCTCGGCCGCCTCGGGGTCGATGACCAGGGTGTGCGGGTCGATGTCGGCGAACACCGGGGTGGCGCCGACGCCGAGGACGGTGTTGGCGAGCGGTGCGCAGCCGAACGCGGGGACGATCACCTCGTCGCCCGCGGTGATGCCCATGGCGCGCAGGATCAGGCTGAGGGCGGTGGTGCCGCTGCCGCAGGCGATGACGTCCTCGGTGTCGAGGTCGGTGCGCAGCAGGTCCTCGAAGCGGGCGGTGCGCTCGCCGAGGATGAACTTCTGCACGGGGTCGGTGGCGACCTCGTGGACGGCGTCGAGGAGCAGGTCGCGGTCGTCCTCGAAGAGGTCGGGCGGGAAGAACGGGATCATCGCGGTGGTGGTGGTCATCGGTGCTTTCCCTGCTGGAAGCCGCGGACCAGGTCGGCGACCAGGTCCAGGTGGTGGTCGGCGAGGTCGGGGTAGAGCGGCAGTGCGAGGGCGCGTTCGCAGGCGGCTTCGGCGTGTGGGAACTCACCGCGGCGGTGGCCGAGTTCGGCGAAGCAGGGCTGGAGGTGCAGCGGCGTCGGGTAGTAGGTCTCGGTCTGCACGCCGTGCCGGGCGAGGTGCTCGGCGAGTCCGTCGCGGTGGTCGGACTCGATCAGGTACACGTACCAGACCGGGTTGGTGGCGGCGGTGCGCGGGAGGACGGTCGGCAGGGTGAGCCCGGGGGTGCCGGTGAGGCGTTCGGTGTAGCCGGCGGCGAGTTCGGCGCGGCGGGCGATGTCCTGGTCGGCGCGGTCGAGCTTGGCGAGCAGGACGGCGGCCTGGATGTCGTCCATCTTGCTGTTGGTGCCGAGCAGTTCGGTGGGCCGGTTGATGGTCGGGAAGTCGTCGACGGTGGGGCCGGTGCGGCCGTGGTGGCGCATCGCGGCGACCGCGTCGGCGACGGCCGGGTCGTCGGTGAGGACGGCGCCCGCGTCGCCGATCGCGCCGAGGGTCTTGGTGGGGAAGAACGAGAGCACGCCGCCGGCCCCGTGCAGTCCGGCGTGGACGCCGTCCCAGCGCATGCCGAAGGCCTCGGCGCTGTCCTCGACGACGGTCAGGGCGTGGCGGTCGGCGACCTCCAGCAGGGCGCGCAGGTCGGCGAGTTGGTGGAACAGGTGGACCGGCATCACCATCCGGGTGCGGTCGGTGCGGACGGCCTCGACGCTCGCCGGGTCGAGGCTGTAGCTGACCGGGTCGATGTCCGCGAAGACCGGCCGGCCCCCGGCCAGCACCACCGAGGTGGCGGAGGCGACGAAGGTGTAGGCGGGGACGATCACCTCGTCGCCGGGTCGCAGGCCGGCGGCCCGCAGCAGCAGCACCAGGGCGTCGGTGCCGCTGTTGACGCCGATGACGTGGCGGGCCCCGGTCCAGGCGGCGAGGACGGTTTCCAGCTCGGCGACCTTGGGGCCGTGCGAGAACTTCCCGCGGTCCATCAGTTGATCGAGGTGGCGCCTGGTGGTGGGCCAGAGGGATTCGAAGCTCGCGGCCTGGGTGAAGAAGGGGACGCGGGCCGGGGCAGCAGCGGTGGCGGAAGTGGCGCCCATAGAACTCTCATCAGCTTGTACGGATTTCATGGACCGATTGCGGGGGCTTCCGATTCCGGATCCCCCCGGAACGAACGGGTAAGCGTTTTCCATCCGTCCTCGAGAATTCCGGAAGGCCGGTCATGCCGGGATGCACCCCGCCGAACCTATGCCGCCCGACCGGCCGTCCAGCACCGTCCGCACACTGGTTCACTCCTTCGAATGGCACTCCCGGTAAGCAATTTGACGCCCGATCGGATCGCTCCCGAAGTGCTGATTGAATACCGGACGATGCACATCTCCGCGGCGTGGACGGAAGGACGGCTCAGCATGTCGAACGGCCTCGGAACCTTACTCGTCGGAATGGGGCGGGCCGGACACGGACTCCACCTGCCGGTGCTGCGCCGCCTGCGCTCGGCGTCCGACTCCGCGCACCTGTTCGCGGCCGCCCCGATGCTCGCCGTCGACCCGCACCGCCGCCCCGCGGCCGCCCCCGACCTGCGCCCCACCACGCTCGCCGAGGCACCCCGGCTGCACGACCCGGCCCGCACCGTGGTCCACCTGTGCACCCCGCCCACCGAGCGGGCCGCCGCCCTCGACACGCTCGGGCGGCTCGGCTACCGGCGCGTCCTGCTGGAGAAGCCGGTAGCCGCCGACGCCCGCGGCCTGGACGAACTGCTCGCCCTCCGCGAGCGCCACCGGCTCGACCTGGTGGTGGTCGCCCAGTGGCTCGGCAGCCCGCTCACCGACCGGCTGCGCGTCGCGCTGGCCGACGGCGCCCTCGGGCCGCTGCGCACCATCCACGTCGTCCAGCGCAAGCCGCGGTTCTCCCGCTCACTGGCCGGGGACGGCCACCCCACCGCCTTCGACATCGAACTGCCGCACTCGCTCGGGCTCTGCCTGGCCCTGGCCGGACCGGGTGAGGTGACGGCCGCGGGCAGCACCGACATGGTGGTCGGCGACCGGGTCCTCCCCCGGCTCGGCACCGCCTGGCTCAACCTGCAGCACGAGACCGGGGCGTGGACCCGGATCCGCTCCGACCTCACCTCCCCCGTCCGCGAGCGCCGGATCACCCTGGAGCTCGCGCACGGCACGCTGATCGGCCACTTCCCCGGCAGCGAGGCCGACGCCTACGCCCGACTGACCGTCATCGACCAGGAGGGCGAACACACCGAGCTGCTGCACGACGACGCGCTCGGCACCTTCCTGCACCGCACCTACGGCTACTACTTCGCCGCGACGACCCCCGGCACGGCCGGCGAGCCGCATCCCGAACTGGCCGTCAACACGCAGGTGGTGCGGCTGCTGGACCGCGCCAAGACGATGGCCGCGCAGGCGCGCGACGCCCAGGCCCGGAACGACCGGGCCGGGGGCGCGCAGGCGCGAGGACCGCGGTGGACGGTGGGCGTCCGATGAGCGGTGGGGCGGATCTCGGCCCGGACCGTCCGGACCTTCCGGGTCTTCAGAGCCTTCAGAGCCTTCAGGGCCTTCAGGGCCTTCGAGGTCGGCCGGTGGTCCGGTTCGGCGGGATCGGGGACGAGGCGGCGCCCGACCTCGCCGGGCAGCTCGACGCGCTGGACCGACTCGGGTGGGACGAGCTGGAGCTGCGTACCGTCGACGGCGTGTGGATCGCCGACCTGCCGGTGCTGCAGGTGCGCGAGCTCGGCGAGACGCTCGCCGCCCGCCGCGTCCGGGTGAGCGGCCTCGCCTCGCGGATCGGCAACTGGTCCAGCAGCATCGCCGACGACTTCGACCGGGACCTGCGGGAACTGTCCCGCCTCGCCGTCTGCGGGACGCTGCTCGGCACCCAGCGGATCCGGGTGATGTCCTACCCCAACGCGGGCCTGCCGGACGCCGATTGGCGCCGACTGGTGCTGCAGCGAATGCGCATCCTGGCCGAGGAGGCGGACGCCCAGGGGATGACCGTGCTGCACGAGAACTGCAGCGGCTGGGCCGGCACCTCCGCCGAACGCACCCTCGACCTGCTCGCCTCGGTGGACCACCCCGCGCTGCGCCTGCTGTTCGACGCCGGCAACGGGGTCCCGCACGGCTACGACGCCTTCGAGCTGCTGCGCCAGGTCATCGACCAGGTCGAACACGTGCACATCAAGGACGCGGTGACCGCCGACGAGGGCACCGAGTACGTCCTGCCGGGTCAGGGCGAAGCCCGGCTCGCCGAGAGCCTGCGGCTGCTCACGGCGGCCGGGTGGAGCGGCACCTGGTCGCTCGAACCGCACCTCGCCGCCCGGCCGCACGACGGCCGGTTCGCGGACGGGGCGACCGAGAGCGGCTTCGTGGCCGCCGGCCGCGCCCTGACAGCCCTGGTGGAACGCGAGGTACTCCCGGCCGTCCCTGGTTGGAGCCTCGCCACGGGCGGGCTGATCGGCCCGGTGCCGCCACCGCCGCCCGAGCGCGAGCCGGGCTGGGAGTCGGGCTTCGACCACCTGCCGCTGAACGCGAGGATCGACGAGGCGGTGCACGGTGACCGGTGACAACAGCGTGACCGCGGCTGCGCGGGCTGCGGCAGGGGCTGGGGCTGGGGCTGGGGCTGCAAGCGGTGCCACACCTGCTGCGGAGGCTTCGACTACGGCCGGGGCCATGGCTGCTGCTGCGGCTCCGCGCGACGCAACGGCCGGCGCCGGGCCTGCACGCGAGGAATGGACCACGACGGGGGCCCCACGTGCGCCTGCGGCTGTGTCCGAGGCTGCCGCTGCGTGGTCGGTTCCGCGGCAGGTGGGGGGGCTGGTTGGGGCTCGGCTGGTGGGTGAGGAGCGGGAGTTGCTGGTGGAGCTGCTGCGGTTGCCCACTGCGGGGCCGTTGGAGACCGGCCCCGGTGGGCCGTTGCCGGGGTTGTCCGAGGCGTTGGACGTGTTCGCGCGGGCGGCGGGCCGGCTCGGGTTCGACGAGGTGCATCGGGGTGTGCCGGTGGCGACCGAACTCGACCGGGATGGGGTGCCGTTGACGGTGCGGGAGGCGGCGAGGGCACCCGGGTTCCTGGGCTGTCAGCCGAGCAGCGTGCTGCGGCTGGGGCCCGAACTGCCGCGGGCGGCAACGGTGATGTTCAACGTGCACCTGGACACCGTCGCCGGGGCGGAGCCGGTCGGGTTCGACGGGCACCGGTTCACGGGGCGGGGCGCGATCGATGCGAAGGGCCCGGCGGTGGCCCTGTTGGCGGGGGTGCGGGCGGCGGTGGCGGCGGAGCCCCGGGTCGGGCGCGAGGTCGCGGTGCTGGTGCAGGCGGTGTCCGGCGAAGAAGGCGGCGCGATGGGCGTGTTCGGCACCCGTCCGCTGGTGGCGGCCGGGTACGTCGGCGCGCTGAACGTGTTCTGCGAGCCGACCGGCCTGCGCTACCTGCCACGGGCGACCGCCGCCGCGACCGCCCGCCTGCGGGTGCGCGGCGAGGACGCGATCGACGACTGCCCCGGCGAAGGCCACAACGCCACCGTTCTGCTCGGGTACCTCGCCCAGTACCTGGCGCGGGAGTTGGGGAGCCGGTCGGGGCCGCGCGACCCGGTCTGCGTGGCCGGGGTGGGCACCGGGCCGTTGCACAACCGGGTCTACGGGAGCGGCGAACTGCTGCTCAACCTGCCGTACCGGGACGCCGGTTCGGGGCGGCGCACGCAGGCCGCGGTGGAGGCGGCGGTCCGGTCCGGACTGGTCGCGTTCGAGCGGGAGTTCGGCGAGCTGCCGGAGTTCGCCCGGACGGCCGCCGACTGCGCGCGGATCACCCGCCTGGACTGGCTGAAGCGCGACCTTCCGGTCCTGGACAACCGGCATCCTGAGTTCGAGGAGTTGCTGGAGCAGCAGGCCGGAATCCCCCGGTTCCCGGACGCGGAACCGGCGTTCACCTGCGACGCGATCTGGGCTGCTGACCTGCCGGGCGCGTTCACCGTGGTGCTCGGGCCGGGCGAGCTCGGTGCCAACCGGGCGCACGCGGTGGGCGAGTTCGCCGAGCTCGCCCAACTCGACGGCTTCGCCTCGATGGTGGCCCGCCTGCTGGTGGCCTTCGCCCACCGCTGAGCCCCCACTGGGCCCCGCTGAGCCCCACCGCTGAGACCCGTCGCCGAGGCCACACCAATGCCCTGTTGACCTGTTCGTCCTGTCTGGAGGCACACCCTCGTGACCACTGTGGCGTCCGCGCCCACCGCTGCTGCCGGCACCGTCCGGGTTCCGTACGACGATCTGCTCCGGTTCACCACCGAGGTGTTCGTCGCCCACCGACTGCCGGCCGAGCGGGCCGCCGTGGCGGCGGAGGCGCTCTGCTACGGCGACGCCGCCGGGATGGACTCGCACGGCCTGGCGAACCTGTCCCGGTTGTACCTGCCGCTTCTGGCGGAGGGCCGCGCCGACCCGCTCGCGGAGCCGGTGGTGCTGGCTGATCGCGGGGCCGCCGTCCTGGTGGACGCGGGGAACGCGCTCGGGCTGTGGCAGGCCGGAGCGGCCATGGAGTTGGCGGCGGATCGTGCCGAGCGGTACGGGATCGGGCTGGTGTCCGTCCGGCGCGCCACCCACTTCGGGTGCGCGGGGCACCATGCCGCGAAGGTCACCGGCCGCGGAATGATCGGGTTGCTCGCCTCGAACTGCGGTCGCCAGCGGATCGCCCGTCCGCCGGGCGGCGCGGTCGCCCTGCTCGGCACCAATCCGTGGAGCGTCGCCGCGCCCGCGGGTGAACTGCCGCCGTACGTGCTCGACATGAGCACCACGGCGGTCCCGACCGGCCGGGTCCGCGCGGCCGAACGGGCCGGGCGCCCCGTCCCGGAGGGCTGGCTCGCCGACGAGGACGGGCGGCCGGTGACGGATCCCGGCGCGTTCGACCGCGGTGAGGCGCACCTGCTCTGGCTCGGCGCGGGTGCGGGCGGCGAGTTCAAGGGCTTCGGGCTGGGCCTGATGGTCGAGGTCCTCGCCGCGCTCCTTCCGGGCGCGGGCCTCGGCCCCGAGCCGGCTGCACTGGCCGGCGACGGCGGGCCGTCCGGACGGGACGACGACATCGGCGTCTTCGCGCTGGCGATCGCCCCGGCGACGCTCCGCGACGCCGAACAGGTGACGCTGGACGCCCGGACACTGTTCGGCACGGTGCTGGACTGCCCACCGGCAGGCGGGAGTTCGGGGAGTCAGGTCGCCTATCCGGGCTGGCACGAGGCCCGCCGGACGGCGGAGTCGCGTCGCGACGGTGTGCCGCTGGCCGCGTCGCTCATCACCGAACTCGACGCAGTCGCCCAGCAGTTCGGGATTCGGCCGGTCTCGGTGGAGGCCACACGATGAGTGAGCGGGAGACGACCGAAGCCCCGGGGGCCCCGACAGCACCGGGCGAACCGCGGGACGGACGGCCGTTCCGGCCGGAGCCGACGGAGCGGCAGGGGGGATCGGCGGGTGGAGACGACCCGGGAGAGGGCCGGCCGGGGCCCGTCCGGAGGGCAGGCGAGGGTCTGGTGGGGCGCGAATTGCGGTTCGGGGTCGTGGGGTTGGGGGTGATCTCGCGGTTCTACCTGGCGGCGTTGGAGCGGGTCGCGGGGCTGCGGTTGGCGGCGGTGTGCGACCGGGATGCGGAGGTGCTGGAGCGCCACCGGGGGCGGGTGGCGTGTTTCGAGGGTCATCGGGAGATGCTGGCGGCGGGTGGCCTCGATGCGGTGGTGGTGACGGTTCCGAACGACTTGCATCTGGCGATCTGCCGGGATGCGTTGCGGGCCGGGCTGCCGGTGTGCGTGGAGAAGCCGTTGGCGTTGCGGGCGGCGGAGGGGGCGGAGTTGGCCGCGTTGGCGGTCGAGCGGCGGGTGCCGCTGTTCACGGCGTTCCACCGGCGCTACAACGCGGCGGTGCTGGAGCTGTGCCGGGACCTGGAGGGTGTGGCGCCGGTGCGGTCGGTGACGGCGCGGTACTTCGAGTTGATCGAGGAACACGTCGGGCGGGACCGCTGGTACTTGGATCCGGAGCGGTGCGGCGGCGGATGCGTCGCGGACAACGGCCCGAACGCGTACGACCTGGTGCGGTTGCTGGCGGGCCCGATGGGCGTGGACGCGGCGGCGGTGGTGCGGGACGCCGGGGGCGTGGACCGGTCCGCGGTGCTGGAGCTTTCGGGGACGGGCGGGGTGCGCGGCCGGATCGAGTTGGACTGGGCGTACCGGGGTGAACTGAAGGACGTGACGGTGGAGCTGGCGGACGGGTCGGTGCTGCGGGCGGACCTGCTGGCCGGGCACGACGGGTTCAAGCAGTCGCTGTGGCACGAGTACGAGGGCATCGTCGGCGAGTTCGCCGCCCTGGTGCGCGGCGACGCCCGTCCGGTACGACCGGACCGGGGGCCGGACGGGGTGGATGCGCTGCGGGTGGTCGAGGCGGCGTACCGGGCCGAGCGGGCGGCGGTGCGCGGGTGATCCGGCAGTCGGGGCAGGGGTCGAGGACGGAGTCGAGGGTGCGCGAGAACGGGCCGAAGCGGACGGTGACGGGCACGCTGGTGAAGGTGCTGGTGCACAGCCGGACGGAGCGCGGGATGAGCCTGGAGCCGTTCGCCAGCCGGTGCGTGCGGGCCGGTGAGGTGCACGAGTTGGTGACGACGGATCAGCGGGAGGCCGCGGCGGGGTCGCGGATCGACCGGGTCGGGTTCCTGGGGTTCGCGGAGATCGCGGTGGCGGGGGTGCTGGACCGGGGTGACGAGGTGTTCGTCGGCGAGCACCGGGTGGGCACGGTGCTGGGCTTCGACGCCTGCCACTTCCCCAACCACTACAACGTGCTGATCGCGGCCGACGATCTGCTGACCGGCGAGAAGCTGGACCTGCGACCGGAGCTGCCGGTGCGGTTCGTCCCGGTGGAGGAGTTCTAGCGCCCGGCGCGGTCCGCCCGACGGGCCTCGGAGCGCCGGCCCGGAGCGACGGCAGGGCCCGGAGCGGGGGGCGCCTTCCCCGTTCCGGGCCCTCAGGGCGTCAGCCGTTCGGCAGGGCTCAGCGGCCGAGCAGCGGGACGTCGATGTCGCCGAGGTGGTAGGCGCGGACGGCCTGGACCAGCTCCTCCACGGACAGCTGGCCGTCGCCGTTGGCGTCGATCTGGCGGAAGGCCTCGGCGGGCTCGACGCTGGAGACGCCGATCGCGTCCAGCCAGGTCTTGAACTCGGCCGGGTTGACCTGGCCGTCGCCGTCCACGTCGACCAGCTCGACCATGGCCTGGATGGTCGGCTTGACGACGCGACCGAAGCCGGCGCCGCCGTTCTCCAGGATGTGCTCCTCGGCGATGTGGTTGAACTGCTCGGGGGTGAGCGCGCCGTCCTGCTCGTCGATGCCGGCCTTGTCGGCGAAGAAGCTCCACATGCCGAGGTAGGCCTCGGTCAGCGCGCGGCCGGCCGGAGAGACCGGGGCCTCGCCGAAGGCCTGCAGGATGCGCTGGGCCTCGGCCTGCCAGTCGGAGCGGTCGATCTGGCCGTCGCCGTTCACGTCCCAGAGGTCGAAGCGCTTCTGGGCACGGTCGAGCTGCACGGAAGTGGTCATCGCGGATTCTCCAGTGTGGGTCTGGTGCGGGCGGGGACCGGTCCAGGGACAGGGCCGGCGGATGGCGCCCGACGGGGCTTACGGGGAGCCGTCGCACGGTCGGCGCGGCAACGGAACGTCACATTACCGCCACGGAGCGCAACGGATCGCCCACGTACGGCCAACCGAGTGACCGGCGCACCAGGTTGACGACCGGTCAGCCGGACGCCCCTTGAACTGCACGCTCCGAGCCACGGATTGGGGACCCGGTCAACGGTTTCGCCGACGGCTTACCAAGCGGGTGAGCAGGGCGGATTCGGCGACCGCCCGGTCCCGGCGGGCGTTTACGCTCGGCGAATGACCGAGACCCGATCCGCTTCGTCCTCGCACCCGGCCGGCGCGCTCGCGCCGCTGCCGCTGATCGAGCTCGCCCCGCAGGCGTTCGCCGCCGTGCACGCGCTGCACGGCGCCGTCGAGCAGGCGGCCTCGGCCGCGGGGGTGGAGCCGCTGCTGCTGGAGCTGGTGCGGCTGCGCTGCTCCCAGCTGAACGGCTGCGTGTACTGCGTGGACCTGCACACCGCCGCCGCCCGGAAGGCCGGCGAACTGGACGACCGGCTGGCCCAGTTGGTGGTGTGGCGGGAGTCCGGGCTGTTCACCGCGCGGGAGCGGGCCGCGCTGGCGCTGGCCGAGGCGGTGACCCGGCTCGCGGACCGGCGGGAGGGCGCGGAGGCGCACCGGGCGGCGCGCGCGGTGCTGTCGGAGCCGGAGGCGGCGTTCGTGGCCTGGGCGGCGACGGTGGTGAACACCTACAACCGGATCGCGGTCACCTCGCGTCCGGTGCCGGACGCGCTGGTCTGACCGGCTCGCGCCGGGCGGCTCGGCGGTTCCGGTTCGCGTCCGGCCCTCTCGCTTCGCGCCCGGCGGTTCCGGTTCGCGTCCGGCGGGGCGCGGGTGCAGGCTGGAGGGATGGCTACGGAGTTCGAGGACGGGTCCGCCGGTTCCGGCGGCCCGTTCGGGGCGGCGCTGGCGGCGGGGCCGCTGGTGCTGGACGGCGGGCTGTCCAATCAACTGGCCGACCAGGGCTGCGATCTGTCGGACGCGCTGTGGTCGGCCCGGCTGCTGCTGGACGAGCCGCGGCAGGTGGTGGCGGCGCACCGGGCGTACTTCGAGGCGGGAGCGCAGGTCGCCACCGCGGCGAGCTACCAGGCGAGCCGGCCGGGTTTCGCCACCCGCGGGGTGGCGGCGGCGAAGGCGGACCGGCTGCTGGTGCTGAGTGTGGAGTTGGCGCGGCTGGCGGCCGAGGAGGCGGCGGCGGAGCTGGGCGACGGGAACTCGCGCTGGGTGGCGGCCTCGGTGGGCCCGTACGGGGCGGTGCTGGCGGACGGCTCCGAGTACCGGGGTCATTACGGCCTGTCGGCCTCGGAGTTGACGGAGTTCCATCGCCCGCGGCTGGAGGCGCTGGCCGCGGCGGGGCCGGACGTGCTGGCGGTGGAGACGGTGCCGGATCTGCTGGAGGCGTCCGTCCTGGCGGACTGCGTCCGGGGGTTGGGCCTGCCGGTGTGGTTCTCGTTCGGCGCGGCGGGGGGTCTGACCCGGGGCGGTGAGCCGCTCTCGGAGGCGTTCGCGCTGGTGTCGGACGTGCCGGAGGTGGTGGCGGTCGGCGTCAACTGCTGTGCGCCGCAGGAGGTGGCGGCGGCGGTCGCGCTGGCGGTGGAGGTGACCGGCCGCCCGGGGGTGGCGTACCCGAACAGCGGGGAGGGCTGGGACGCGGCGGCCCGGGACTGGCGGGGCGAGGCGACCTTCGATCCGGGCCGGGTGTCCGGCTGGGTGGCCGCGGGTGCGCGGCTGGTCGGCGGGTGCTGCCGGGTCGGTCCGGGGCAGATCGCGGAACTCGCGGCCCTGGTCGGGGCGGACCGGTAGGACGCCGCGGGTGGCGGGCGGGCTTGCCGGGCCGGGAGGATGGGAGCTTCGTCCCGGGGAGGAGTCGTCGGTGGGTCTGAGCGATGCGCAGTTCGAGCGCCGTGGTGGCAGTGGGGTGCGGTCGGCGGCGTCCGCGCCGGTGCCGGCGGTGGATCTGGTGAACGCGCTCGGGGCGCGCTGGGGAAGGGCGTTGGCGTTCGGCGCCGGGCAGGTGTGGACGGCCCTCGGGGTCTGGCCGCTGCTGGCGGCGCTGGGGGCGGGTACGCACGATCCGGCGGTGCGGGCGGAGTTGGCGGCGGCGCTCGGGGTGCCGGTGGAGCAGGCGCCCGCGCTGGCACGGGAGTTGCTGGCCCGGGTCCGGCAGGTGCCCGGCTGCGGCGCGGCGCTCGGCCTGTGGACGGCGGACGGGCTCGGGGCGGAGGCCGCTTGGGTGGAGCAGTTGGGCCCGGTGCGGTGGGGCGCGCTGACCGGCGACCCGATCAAGGACCGTGCGGCACTGGACCGTTGGGCGGACGAGGAGACCGGAGGGCTGATCCCGACCATGCCTCTGGAGTCGCTCGACAAGGTGCTGCTGGTGCTGGCCTCGGCGCTGACGGTGCGCACCAAGTGGGAGCGGCGGTTCGTGGATCACCGGGCCGTGGGGCGCGAAGGCCCTTGGGCGGGGCGGGAGTTGCCGCTGCTGACGGCGACGGGTGCCGCGCTGTACGAGCGGTTCGCGGTGGCGGAGAGCTCGGTGGGCCCGGTGACGGAGGTCCGGGTGGCGGGTGCGGGCGAGGTGGACGTCCATCTGGTGCTCGGCGGGCCGGAGGCCGGGCCGGGTGCGGTGGTGGCGGCCGGGTTCGAGCTGGTCTCGGGCGCGGCGCGGCGGGTGCCGATGGCGGGGCTGGCGGACGGCGCGGCGGGCTGGCCTGGGCTGGTGGTGGAGTCGGTGGACTCGGCGGCACCGCACGACACGGGCGAGTTGACGACGGTCGGGTTCCGGGTGGCCGCGTCGCACGACCTGCTGGGGACGGCCGGGCTGTTCGGGCTGCGGACGGCGTCCGGGCCGGGCGAGTACTTCCGGGGCATCAGCCGGGACACTCCGCTGCGGGTCTCCGCGGCGCGGCAGTCGGCGACGGCGGAGTTCTCGGCGGAGGGGTTCGAGGGCGGCGCGGTCACGGTGGTGGCGATGCGGCGCGGCGGCGCGGCGTTCCGGCCGCCGCAGTTCCGCGTCCGCAGGGCGGCGGCCCGCTTCGACCGGCCGTTCGCGTTCCTGGCGGTCCACCGCGCATCGGGCCTGGTCCTGCTGGCGGGGTGGGTGGCGGAGCCCGGCGGCTGAGGCGCGGGCGCGGGCGGCCGGTTGTGGATCGTCCAGCGTCGGTCCCCGCTCGCGCGGCGCTTTCGTCGGTTCTGCCAGTACGTGGCGGGCTCCGTTCGGCCGCAGACTTCCGGTCGGAAGGCGACCGCAACGGGAGGGGTGGGGCTGATGGCCGGTCAGGTGTACGACGGTATCGGTGAGGCGTTCGAGGGGTTCAAGACGCTGCCGCTGGCACGCTACGGGGAGGTGCCCGCGGTGCTGGCCCTGGTGGGGGACGTGGCCGGCCGGTCGGTGCTGGACGTGGCGTCGGGGACGGGGTTCTACAGCCGGGAGCTGCGGCGGCGGGGGGCGTCGCGGGTGCTGGGGGTGGACATCTCCTCGGCGATGGTGGACGCGGCGCGGGCGTTCGAGGAGCGGCAGCCGCTGGGCGTGGCGTACCAGGTGGGGGACGTCGCCGAGCTGCCCCCGTTCGAGGAGCCGTTCGATCTGGCGGTGGCGGTGCAGGCGTTCAACTACGCGCCGGACGTGGCGACCGTGGAGCGGATCTGCCGGGGAGTCCACCGCAGTCTGGTGGCCGGTGGCGAGCTGGTCGTGTTCGCGCAGAGCCCGGACTTCCGGTTCGACGGGCCTCCGCTGGGCAAGTACGGGTTCCGGTGCGAGCGGGCGGGCGAGCCGTCGGAGGTCGGGCCGCGGGTGCGGGTGACGGCGCTGCTGGAGCCGCCGATCTCGTTCGAGGCGAACCCGCCCTCGCGCGAGGTGTACGAGAAGGCCCTGGGGGCGGCGGGGTTCACCGGCATCGAGTGGGTGCCGCTGGAGGTCTCCGCGGAGGGGGTGCGGGAGTTCGGCGCGGAGTACTGGGCGGACCTGAGGGCGAACCCGCCGCTGGTGCTGCTGCGCTGCCGGGCGTGACCGGGCCGGCGGGCGGGGTGCCGGGCGGGCCGTTCGGGGGCGGCGGGTAGTACGGTCTGTCGGGAGGAACGTCGGGAGTCCGGCATGGTGGTCGGCATCGCCGACCGGTGGTCAGTGGAGGTGGGCCGGGTGCCCGGTGCGATCCAGTCGCTGTCGCGGGCGGCCGCGATCCTGCGCCTGTTGGCGGGCGGGGAGCGGCGGCTCGGGCTGTCCGAGGTGGCGACGGGGCTGGGGCTGGCGAAGGGGACGGCGCACGGGATCCTGCGCACCCTGCAGCTGGAGGGGTTCGTCGAGCAGGACCCGGAGAGCGGCAAGTACCAGCTGGGTGCGGAGCTGCTGCGGCTGGGCCAGAGCTACCTGGACGTGCACGAGCTGCGGGCCCGGGCGCTGGTGTGGGCGGACGACCTGGCCCGGGCGGCCGGCGAGACGGTCTACCTGGGCGTGCTGCACCAGCGCGGGGTGCTGGTGGTGCACCACGTGTTCCGGCCGGACGACTCCCGGCAGGTGCTGGAGGTCGGTTCGATGCAGCCGCTGCACGCGACCGCGCTGGGCAAGGTGCTGGTGGCCTACGACCCGGTGGCGCGCGGCGAGTTGGGCGACGGTCCGTGGGAGCCGTTCACGGCGCGGACGGTGACGGAGCCGGCGGCGCTGGACGCGCAGTGCGCGCTGGTCCGGGAGCGCGGGTGGGCGGACGCGGTGGAGGAGACCTGGGACGGAGTGGCGTCGGTGGCGGCGCTGATCCAGGACCGGCGGCGCAACCCGGTCGGCGCGGTGTGCGTGTCGGGCGCGGTGGAGACGGTGTGCGAGGGCGGCGCGGTGCGGCCGTCGCTGGTGGCGTCGGTGCGGACGGCGGCCCGGGCGATCTCCCGGGACCTGGGTGCGCACCGCTTCTGAGCGCCCCGGACAGCGGGGCGGGCCGCGCGGCGGACGGCGGAGCGGGCTGCGTCACATCGCCTTGACTCGGGCGTCCGGCTGCGGTTGGCTTCCAGCCATTGGTCGACATTGTCGAACGATGGCTGGAAGGTCCGGGCGGGCCGCGCCGTCCGCGTGGTTTGCCGGACCCGCGCGTACGGGGACTGACGAATGGTCAGCCCCCTCCGTCGACGTCCGTGAACCGCCGTGAGCCGAGGAACCGAATTGACTGCCAGCCACATCGCCGCGATCGACCAGGGCACCACGTCCAGCCGGTGCATCGTGTTCGGGGCGGACGGGCGGATCGTCGCCGTCGAGCAGCAGGAGCACTCGCAGATCTTCCCGCAGCCCGGCTGGGTGGAGCACGACGCGGCGGAGATCTGGACCCGGGTGCGCTCGGTGGTGCGCGGCGCGCTGGCGAAGGCGGGCCTGACCCGGGAGGACATCCGGGCGGTCGGCATCACCAACCAGCGCGAGACCACGGTGCTGTGGGACCGGCACACCGGCGAGCCGGTGCACCACGCGATCGTCTGGCAGGACACCCGCACCGAGGCGCTCTGCCGGGAGCTGGGCCGCAACGTCGGCCAGGACCGGTTCCGCCGGGAGACCGGCCTGCCGCTGGCCTCCTACTTCGCCGGACCGAAGATCCGCTGGCTGCTGGACAACGTCGAGGGCCTGCGCGAGCGCGCCGAGGCCGGCGACATCCTGTTCGGCACCATGGACACCTGGGTGATCTGGAACCTGACCGGCGGGGTGAACGGCGGCCGGCACGTCACGGACGTCACCAACGCCTCCCGCACCATGCTGATGAACCTGCACACCCTGCAGTGGGACCCGCGGATCGCCGAGTCGATGGGCGTCCCGCTGAACGTGCTGCCGGAGATCCGCTCCTCCGCGGAGGTGTACGGCGAGGCGGTCGGCGAGCTGGCGGGCGTGCCGGTGGCGGCGGCGCTCGGCGACCAGCAGGCGGCGCTGTTCGGGCAGACCTGCTTCACCGAGGGCGAGGCCAAGTCGACGTACGGCACCGGCACGTTCCTGCTGCTGAACACCGGCGAGCGGATCGTCAACTCCTACCACGGGCTGCTCACCACGGTCGGCTACCGGATCGGCGACCGGCCGCCGGTGTACGCCCTGGAGGGCTCGATCGCGGTCACCGGGTCGCTGGTGCAGTGGCTGCGCGACCAGCTCGGCATCATCTCCACCGCGGCCGAGATCGAGACCCTGGCGGGCACCGTCGAGGACAACGGCGGCGCGTACTTCGTGCCGGCGTTCTCCGGCCTGTTCGCCCCGTACTGGCGCTCGGACGCGCGCGGCGTGATCGCCGGCCTGACCAGGTACGTCACCAAGGGACACCTGGCGCGGGCGGTGCTGGAGGCCACCGCCTGGCAGACCCGCGAGGTGGTGGACGCGATGCAGAAGGACTCCGGGGTCACCCTGACGGCGCTGAAGGTCGACGGCGGCATGACCTCCAACAACCTGCTGATGCAGAACATCGCGGACGTGCTGGACGTGCCGGTGGAGCGGCCCTACGTCGCCGAGACGACCGCGCTCGGCGCGGCGTACGCGGCGGGCCTGGCGGTCGGGTTCTGGCCCGACGAGGCGACGCTGCGGGCGAACTGGCACCGGGCCGCGGAGTGGACGCCGCGGATGGACGCCGCGACACGCGAGCGCGAGCACCGCAACTGGCTGAAGGCCGTGGAGCGCACCATGGGCTGGATCGAGCAGGACGAGCAGGACGCGCAGGCGCAGCTCTGACCGTCCGACAGAACCACCACTCCCCGATCGGAAGGAGACGCGGGACCGGCCGCGAGAGCCGGCCCGCCGCACACACCATGGCTACCATCCCGACCCTGGGCGCCGAGCGCGCCGCCGGCCGCGTCGCCTCCCGCGCGGCCACCCGCGAGCTGCTCGGCCGGGCCCGCTACGACCTGCTGGTGATCGGCGGGGGCATCCTCGGCACCGCGACCGCCTGGACGGCCGCGCAGGCGGGGTTGAAGGTCGCCATGGTGGACGCCGGGGACTTCGCGAACGCCACCTCCTCGGCCTCGTCGAAGCTGGTCCACGGCGGGCTGCGCTACCTGCAGACGGGCGCGGTCAGGCTGGTCGCGGAGAACCACAAGGAGCGCCGGGCGCTGGCCACCGACGTGGCCCCGCACCTGGTCAACCCGCTGACCTTCTTCGTCCCGGTCTACGAGGGCGGGCCGCACAGCGCGCCGAAGCTCGGCGCGGGTGTGTTCCTGTACTCGGCGCTGTCGGCGTTCCGCGACGGCCTGGGCCGGGTGGTCTCGCCCGCGGCGGCGGCCCGCGCGGTGCCGGGGCTGCGGACCGAGGGTCTGCGGCGGGTCGCGGTGTACGGCGACCACCAGATGAACGACGCGCGGATGGCCGTGATGACGGTCCGGGCGGCGGTGGACGCGGGCGCGGTGGTGCTGAACCACGCCGAGGTGACGGGTCTGCGCTTCACCCGCGGCCGGGTGACGGGCGCGGAGGTGCGGGACCGGCTGGACGGCGCCGAGTTCGGGGTGGACGCCCGGCTGGTGCTGAACGCGACCGGACCGTGGGTGGACCACCTGCGGCGGATGGAGCACGCGGGCGCGGCGCCGTCGATCCGGCTGTCGAAGGGCGCGCACGTGGTGCTGCGCCGGCAGGCGCCGTGGCGGGCCGCGCTGACCATCCCGATCGACCACTACCGGGTGTCGTTCGCGATCCCGTGGGAGGACCACGTCCTGCTGGGCACCACCGACGAGGAGTACACCGGCGACCCGCTGGACGTCCGGGCCACGGAGGCGGACGTGGACCAGATCCTGGACGAGGCGGGGCACGCGGTGCGCGAGGACCACCTGCGGCGGGAGGACATCACCTACGCGTTCGCGGGCCTGCGGGTGCTGCCGGGCGGTCCGGGGGCGACCGCGGCGGCGAAGCGGGAGACGGTGGTGACCGAGGGCCGGGCCGGGATGCTGTCGGTCGCCGGCGGCAAGTGGACCACCTACCGGCACATCGGGCGGGTCATCCTGGAGAAGCTCAAGCACGCGCCGGGGGTGGGCCTGGCGGAGGACGTCTCGCCGATCCCGCCGACCGTGCCGCTGCCGGGCATCGGCTCGCCGCAGGCCGTCGCGCACCGCCTGCTGATGGACCGTGAGCCGGGCGCCCGGATGGATCCGCTGGTGGCCCGGAACCTGGCCACCCACTACGGCACGCTGTCCTTCGGGATCGCCCGCCTGATCGCGGAGCGCCCCGAGCTCGGCGAGCGGGTGCACCCGGACGGGCCGGACGTGTGGGCGCAGGTGGTGTACGCGGCCGAGCAGGAGTGGGCGTACACGGTGGACGACGTGCTGCGGCGGCGCACCACGCTGACGGTGCGCGGGCTGGACACCGAGGAGGTGCGCAAGCGCACCGCGGAGCTGCTCGGGCACTGAGACGTGGCGACGCCCTCCGGGAGAGAAGCGGGGATCCGGAGGGCGTCGCGGCTTGCGGGGTGGTGGCCCGTCAGATGACCAGGCTGAGCGGGAGGATCAGGGCGATCGCGACCACCGAGATGATCGTCTCCATCACCGACCAGGACTTCAGGGTCTGGCCGACGCTCATCCCGAAGTACTCCTTCACCAGCCAGAACCCGGCGTCGTTGACGTGCGACAGGAACAGCGAGCCGGCGCCGATGGCGAGCACCAGCAGGGCGGCGTGGGTGGTGGACATGTCGGCCGCCAGCGGGGCGACGATGCCGGCGGCGGTGATGGTGGCGACCGTCGCGGAGCCGGTGGCGAGGCGGATCAGCACGGCGATCAGCCAGCCGAGCAGCAGCGCGGAGACGTGCCACTTGCCGGACCACTCGCTGACCGCCTGACCGACGCCGACGTCGATCAGGGTCTGCTTGAAGCCGCCGCCCGCGCCGACGATGAACACGATGCCGGCGATCGGGCCGAGCGCGTTGCCGACCGTCGCGGAGATCTTCCCCTTGTCGAAGCCGGCCGCCCGGCCGAGGGTCAGCATGCCGAGCAGGGTCGCGGCGAGCAGCGCGATCAGCGGGGAGCCGATGAAGTCGAAGAACCGTTGGACGCCGGCCTTCGGGTCGTCGACCACCACGTCGGCGAGGGCCTTGCCGAGCATCAGCACGACGGGCAGCAGGATGGTGGCCAGGACGGCGCCGAACTTCGGGGTCCGCTCGCGCTTGATGGTGTCGACGGGCGCGGTCTCGGCGGGGATCTCCAGCGGGCCGACCCAGCGCTGGGCGAGGCGGGAGAACAGCGGGCCGGCCACGATCAGGGTGGGGACCGCGATCAGCAGGCCGAGCGCGAGGGTGACGCCGAGGTCGGCCTTCAGCGCGTCGACGGCGACCAGCGGGCCCGGGTGCGGGGGCACCAGGCCGTGCAGCACGGAGAGACCGGCCAGGGCGGGGATGCCGATCCGCATCAGCGGGAGGTTGCCGCGCCGGGCGACCAGCAGCACGATCGGGATCAGCAGCACGACGCCGACCTCGAAGAACAGCGGCAGGCCGAGCACGGCGGCGATCAGCGCCATCGCCCAGGGCAGCAGCTTCGGCCCGGTCCTGGCCAGCACGGTGTCGGCGATGATGTTGGCGCCGCCGGAGTCGGCGAGCAGCTTGCCGAGCATCGCGCCGAGCCCGATCAGCAGGCCGACCGAGGCGACGGTCGAGCCGAAGCCGGTGGAGAAGCTGCTGAGCAGCTTGTCGAACGGGGCGCCGGCGACGGCGGCGAGCAGCCCGGAGCCGAGGGTGAGCGCGAGGAACGGGTGCAGCTTGAACCGGGTGATCAGCAGGACGATCGCGCCGATGCTGAGCAGCACCGCGAGCAGCAGTTGGCCGTTGCTGGACGTGTGGGGGAGCGCCGGTGCGCCGGCGGCCAGCAGGGTGGGGGTCACGGGGGTCTCCATTGACGGGCCGTCACCGTCCGGCGGTCGGGCGGCCGGTGGCGGGGTGTGACGAGTCGGTGTCGGGCGGACGCTCAGCGGGGCAGCGCGGAGACGGCGCGGTCGACCAGGGTCTCCGGGTCGGCGCCGACGTCCAGCACGGTGCCCTGCTCGTCCGCCTGGAGCGGTTCGAGCGTGGCGTACTGGGAGTCCAGCAGGGACGGCGGCATGAAGTGGCCGGTGCGGTGCGCGAGGCGGTCGCCGACCAGGTCGTGGCTGCCGCTGAGGTGGACGAAGAACGCGTCCGGGCAGCCGGCGCGCAGCACGTCGCGGTAGCGGCGCTTGAGGGCGGAGCAGGTCACGACTCCCCCGCTGCCGTCCCGGGAGCGGTCGCCGAGCCACGTGCCGAGGGCGCGCAGCCAGGGTTCCCGGTCCTGGTCGTCGAGCGGGACGCCGGCGCTCATCTTGGCGATGTTCGCGGCGGGGTGGAAGTCGTCGGCCTCCGCGTACGGGAGGCCGAGGCGGTCCGCGAGCAGTCGGGCGACGGTGGTCTTCCCGACTCCGGAGACGCCCATCACCACGATGACGGGCGGCTGCTGGTTCTCGGCGCTGAGAGCCATGGGTGGTGCTCCTGTCCTTGCCTGCTTGCGTGGGCAACCTTGACTCAAAGGTATGACTTATTCAAGTGGTCGATACTTAATCGTCATACTTTTAGATGGGGGTGGGCCTGGATAGGCTGGGCGGATGGAGATCCAGGGCCTTCCCGGCCGCCTGCTTGCCGCCCTCGGTCCGGCGATCGCCTCCGGCGAACTCCCCGAGGGGACGGTCCTGCGCGCGGAGGAGCTGGAGGCGCAGCACGGGGTGTCCCGCACCGTGGTGCGGGAGGCGGTGCGCATCCTGGAGTCGATGCGGATGGTCGAGCCGCGCCGCCGGGTCGGCATCACCGTCCGCCCGCAGGGCGACTGGGACGTGTTCGACCCGCTGGTGATCCGCTGGCGGCTGGCCGGCGCGGGCCGCTCCGCGCAGCTTCGCTCGCTCGGCTCGCTGCGGGTCGCGGTGGAGCCCGCCGCGGCGGCGCTCGCCGCCCGCCACGCCGGCGACGACGACCGCCGCGAACTCAGCGCCCTGGCCGTCGAACTGACCGTCACCGCGCGCGCCGCCGACCTGGAGTCCTTCCTGGCGCACGACATCGCCTTCCACGCCGCGATCCTCCGGGCGTCCGGCAACGAGATGTTCGCGCACCTCAAGGACACCGTCGGCGCCGTCCTCACCGGCCGCACCGAGCACCGGCTGATGCCGCACCGGCCGCGCGAGTACGCGGTCCAGCTGCACCGGGAGGTGGCCGAGGCGATCTGCGCCGGCGACCCGGAGGCCGCGGAGCGGGCGATGCGCACCATCGTGCTCGGCGCCCTGGAGGAGCTGGACGCGACCCTGCCCGACTGAGCGCCGACCCGCGCGTTCCCGACCGACCGCCAGCTCCGCCGGACCGACCCGCTCCCCTGCCGGAATGGCCCGCTTGCGTACGGGAATACGATCCTGGACGGAGGCTTCCGGGACGTCGGCGCGACACGCCCGCCGATGGCTGGATTCGGCCGGGTGCCGGCATGGTCCCGGCCCGTCGGGGCAGGTCTGCTGGGCACGGGCGAGGGACCGACAGGGGGTTGGCGATGGCGGCTGGTCGGCGCGGCCGACTGCCGGACGAGGTGCGGGGCGCCGCCGTCCGGGCCGGACTGGCGTTCGCGTTCACGGTGGTGACGGTGATCGTCGCGCTGTTCGCCTCCTGGGCGCACACCGACCTCCTCACCCCGGCACTGGCGCTGATGGCGCTCGGCGTGTTCCTCACCGCCTGGTGCCTGATCGACGTGGCGGTCTCCCGGCAGGTCGCGGCCTCCCGCCGCCGCGCCCCCAACTCGACCGGGCCGCTGGACGGTTCGCGGCGCTGACCGGCCCGGCCCGGCACCCGTGGGCGTCAGGGCTGCTGGTGGCGGCCCGGGGTGGTGCCGAAGGCGTGCCGGAACGCCTCGATGAAGGCGCTCGGCGAGCGGAAGCCGCAGGCGGCGGCGGTCGCCGTGACGGAGCGGCCCTCGGCGAGCAGCACCAGGGAGTGCTGGAGCCGCAGTTGGGTGCGCCACTGCGGAAAGCCCAGCCCGAGTTCGCGGCGGAACAGCCGGCTCAGGGTGCGCTCGGCGGCGCCGACGGCCCGGCCCAGCTCCGCCAGCGAACGCTCGTCGGCGGGATCGGCGGCCAGCAGCCCCGCCACCTCCCGCAGCCGCGGGTCCGCCGGCTGCGGGAGCCCGAGCGGGAGTTCGGGGGCGTGCGCGAGCTGGTCCAGCGCGGCCTGCTCCAGCGTGCGGGCCGGACGCCCGGTGGGGGCGTCGGGCCCGGTGAGGTGCGCGATGATCTCGCGCAGCAGCGGGGTGACGGCCAGCACGGCGGGCCCGGCCAGCCGCAGCGGATTCGTCGCGGCCGGGAACACCAGACACCTCAACTCGCTCGGCCCGTGTGCCTGCTGGGCGTGCGGCACACCCGCCGGCAGCCACACCGCCCGGTGCGGCGGCACCACCCACTGCCCGTGCGGCGTGCTCACCCGCAGCACACCCAGGCCCGGGCTGATCAGCTGGTTGACCTCGTGCCAGTGCCACTCGATCCGCTCCCGGTTCGCCAACGGGCGGCGGCTCGGGGCGACTTCCTTCAGGTGCGCCGGCTCCGGGTGCCCGTCGGAGGCTTGGCGGGTTGGCGACATGGATTGGCAGAATACCGGAAGCCCGCACGGCAGTGCGGCGGCCAGGCTGGTCGCATGACGATCGAGACGGCCGGCGTGTGGCGCCGGATGCGGATGTGGGGCACGGCGCACGCCGTGGACGACCTCTACCAGGGCCTGGTGCCCGCGGTGGTCCCGTACTTCGTGCTGGAGCGCGGCTACGGGTACGTCGCCGCGGGCGGGTTGACGCTGGCGGCGACGCTCGGCAGCGCGATTCCGCAGCCGCTGGTCGGGCTGCTGGTGGACCGCCGACCGCTGCCCTGGCTCTCCGCCGCCGGGCTCGCGCTGGCCGGCCTCGGCGTCGGCCTGAGCGGGCTCGCCGACGGGTACGCGCAGGTGTGGCTGCTGGTGCTGCTCTCCGGGCTCGGCGTCGCGGCCTTCCACCCCGCCGCCGGGCGGGCCGCCCGGGAGGCGGCCGGGGACTCGGCCGGCGCGATGAGCGTCTTCGCCGCGGGCGGCAGCGCCGGCTTCTTCCTGGCGCCCGTCCTGGCCACCCCGCTGCTGGCCGCCTGGGGCGTGCGGGCGACCGCGGTGTTCGTGCTGCCGGCCCTGCTGATGGCGGCGTTCCTGTTCCGCGCCCGGCACCGCACGTACGCGCACGCCGGCGGCGGGGCGAAGCGCACCGGCAAGGACCGGTGGGGTCCGTTCATGGTGCTGACGGGCGTCGAGATCGTCCGCTCGGTGGTCTTCTTCGGCGTCAGCACCTTCATCGAGCTGTACTGGCTCCGCCAGTTGCACGCCTCCCACCTGCTGGCGGGCGCCGCCCTCACCTGCTTCCTGCTCGGCGGCGTGGCCGGCACCCTCGGCGGCGGCCGGCTCGCGGACCGGATCGGCATGGTGCGCACCGCCCAGTGGGGCACCGCGCTCACCGTCCCGGCCCTGGTGCTGCTGCGGGTGACACCGGGTCAGTGGGCGCCGCTGCTGTTCGCGGTGCTGGCCGGGGCGACGCTCAACCTGCCCTTCGCCGTCCTGGTCAAGCTCGGCCAGGACTACCTGCCCACCCGCCCCGGCACCGCCGCCGGCGTCACCCTCGGCCTGGCCGTCAGCGTCGGCGGCCTGATCGCCCCGCTGTTCGGCCTGCTCGCCCAGCACCACGGCCCGCAGGGCGTCCTGGCCCTCCTCCCGGCGATCCCGCTGCTGGGCGTCGCCCTCGGCGCGTTCATGGTCGAACCGGGCCGTTGGAAGGACGAGGACGCGGCGTCGCTCCGCGAACTGGCCGGGCGGGCCTAGGCTGGCGGGCATGAGCCCTTCGATCGCCACCAATACCCGGGTGGAGCTGGCCGAACTGCTGGAGTTCGTCCGCCCGCGCCACCGCGCGCTGCTGATCACCCGCCGTGCCGACGGCACCCCGCAGGCCTCGCCGTTGACCTGCGGGGTGGACGACTCCGGCCGAATCGTCCTGTCCACCTACCCGGAGCGGGCGAAGACCCGCAACGCCCGGCGCGACGCCGCGGTGAGCGTGGTGGTGCTGTCGGACGAGTGGAACGGCCCGTGGGTGCAGGTGGACGGCGAGGCCGAGGTGCTGGACATGCCGGAGGCGCTGGAGCCGCTGGTGGAGTACTACCGGAACATCGCCGGCGAGCACCCGAACTGGGCCGAGTACCGCGAGGCGATGCGCCGGCAGGACAAGTCGCTGATCCGGATCACCCCGCGCCGCTGGGGCCCGATCGCGACCGGCGGCTTCCCGGCCCGCCTGGTGGAGCAGTAGCGGCCCGGTCCGGGACCGCCCTAGGGCGCGTATCTGGTTGTGATCAATTTGCAGGTTCTGCCCTCGTAGTGGGCCCTGGTCCGGTAGATCGTGTTGTGTGACGCGAGTGCAACTGACGGACGCTGAGTGGGAGTTCATCGAGCCGTACCTGCCGATCGGTGAGTACGGCCCGTACCCCGAGCGGTTGCGTCGGCAGTTCGAGGGCGTGATCTGGCGGTTCCGGACAGGCGGCCAGTGGCGGGAGGTGCCGGGCGAGTTCGGGGCCTGGTCGACGGTCCACAACCGCTTCCGGCAGTGGCGGGACGCCGGGGTGTTCGAGGCTCTGCTGGAGGGCGCGATCGCGGAGGCGGCCAAGCGGGGCGAGGTGGACCTGTCCCTGGTCGGCGTGGACTCCACGACCGTTCGGGCCCACCACGACGCCGCCGGGATGCACCTCGACCCCGACACGCTCGCCGACCTGGAGAAGGCCGCCGAGGAAGCTGAGAGGGCCCGGCAAAAGGGGGCAGCTCGGAGGGACAAGGCGGGCAGGGTGCCACGGACGAGCGGCGGCGTGTGCGACGCAGGCGAAAGCTCCGCCTGAAGGCCGCCCTGCTCGGACGGTCCAGGGGCGGCCAGACCAGCAAGGTCCACATCGCAGGCGAGCGCAAGTGCCGTCCGCTGGCCTTCGTCCTGACCGAGGGCCAGGCCGCCGACAGCCCGCAGTTCATCCCCGTCCTGAAGAAGATCCGGGTCCGCGGGCCGCTCGGCCGCCCGCGCACCCGGCCCGACGCGGTCGCCGGGGACAAGGCCTACTCGTCCCGCGGCAACCGCGCCTGCCTGCGTAAACGCCACATCAAGGCCGTCATCCCGGAGAAAGCCGACCAAGCTGCCAACCGCAAGAAGAAGGGCAGCGAGGGCGGCCGCCCCATCAGCCACGACGCCGAGCTCTACAAGGACCGCAACACCGTCGAGCGCCTGATCAACAAGCTCAAGGCCTGGCGGGGCATCGCCACCCGGTTCGACAAGAAGCCCGAGAGCTACCTCGCCGGCCTCCACCTTCGCGGCGCGATGATCTGGATCAAGGACCTCACCAGGACCACCCCTTGATCACGACCAAATACGCTCCCTAGCGGCGCGGCTCGACGGCGTAGCCGTACTGGACGGGCCAGCTGCGCGGGGCGTCGAGGGTGCGGGCGGCGTGGTGCGGCCAGTACGGGTTGCGGAGCAGCTCGCGGCCGAGCATCACCGCGTCGGCGCGGCCGTCGGCGACGATCCGCTCGGCCTGTTCGGCGTCGGTGATCAGGCCGACCGCGTTGACCGGCAGGCCGGCCTCGCGGCGGATCTGCTCGGCGAACGGCACCTGGTAGCCGGGCTCGATGGTCATCTGCGCGTGCGGGACGTTGCCGCCGGTGGAGACGTCGATCAGGTCGACGCCGACGGCCTGCAGCTCCTTGGCGAGCAGCACGGCCTCCTCGGCGGTCCAGCTGGGCTCGTCGGGACGCCAGTCGGTGGCGGAGACCCGGAAGAAGACCGGCAGGTCGGCGGGCCAGACGGCCCGCACCGCGGTGGCGATCTCGCGGGCGAGGCGGCTGCGCCCGGCGAAGTCGCCGCCGTAGCCGTCGGTGCGGTGGTTGGAGATCGGGGAGAGGAACTGGTGGACCAGGTAGCCGTGGGCGCCGTGCACCTCGGCGACCTGGAAGCCGGCTGCGGCGGCGCGGCGGGCGGCGGCGGCGAAGTCCTCGACCAGTTCGGCGATCTGCGCT
This sequence comes from Streptomyces sp. TLI_171, assembly GCF_003610255.1. Classification (GTDB taxonomy): domain Bacteria; phylum Actinomycetota; class Actinomycetes; order Streptomycetales; family Streptomycetaceae; genus Kitasatospora. The sequence goes on from NZ_RAPS01000001.1 coordinate 1,588,693, forward strand.
TCCGTCAGTTCGGCCGGCACGGGGTAGCCCTCGTTGAACGGCAGCGCGGAGGCGCCGACGACCGGCCAGCCGCCCTCCTCGACGGGGAGCGGGCCGCCGCCGGCGCCGGGCTTGTTGGTCGAGGCCTTGCGCCCGGCGTGGGCGAGCTGGATGGCGGGCACGGCGCCGTGCTGGGTGATCAGGGCGGCGACCCGGGCCAGCTGCTCCTGCTGGCGGTCGTTCCACAGGCCGAGGTCCCACGGGGAGATCCGGCCGTCGGGGCGGACGCCGGTGGCCTCGACCATGACCAGGCCGGCGCCGCCGGCGGCGCGGGAGCCGAGGTGGGCGAGGTGGAAGTCGGTGACGGCGCCGGTGTCGGGGCCCTCGGCAGCGGCCGAGTACATGCACATCGGGCTGACCCAGACCCGGTTGGGGATGGTCAGGGAACGGAGGGTGATGGGCTCGAACAGGGCGCTCACGGCTGCCTTGTCCTTCCTGTGGTCCGGGCTCGGGTCTCTGCGCTTCGTACGATAGCCACCGTACTACGACAGCTGTCAAACTACGAGAGTTCTCGTACTATGGGGGCGTGACCATCGACCAGGACTGCCCGGGACTGCTGCCCGAGCCCGCCGCCGCGGAGCTGCAGCTGGCCTGCGTGCTGCATGCGCTGGCCGATCCGATCCGGCTGCGGATCGTCTCGGAGCTGGCCGGGGCCGGCGGCGACGAGCTGAACTGCCTGGCGTTCGAACTCCCGGTCACCAAGTCGACGATGACGCACCACTTCCGGGTGCTGCGCGAGGCCGGACTGATCCGCCAGCACCGGCGCGGCACCTCGAAGATGAACACCCTGCGCGCCGCCGATCTGGCCGAGCGCTTCCCCGGCCTGCTGGAGGCCGTGCTGGCCGCCGCCCCGGCCTGCCCCAACTCCCCCGCGCCCGCCGCCCACTGAGCGAGCCCGCGCAGGGCACGGCGCCCCGGAAGGCAGCTGACGACCCGTCAGCATCCGACGCCCCATGCCGCCCGGACGATCTTTCCTGACACGGTCATGCCTGGTCACGCAGCCTTCACCGGAGTTGCGCCACTGTTCATCCCTCGTGGTCATTTGGTCTATACCAATCGGGTAATCTGACCGGCGACAGGTGTCAATGTCCGGCCGTGGGGGGCCCAATGACTGTCAATCACCTTCCGTCACCGCCATCCGATCAGGAGCTCTATTGGTATTTCGGGCCTCAGCGCCGCTGGGTCCCGCTGCTCTCCGCGCTCGCCTTCGTGGTCAGCGCGGCCACCATGTTCAGCTTCGCGCTGCGCACCCCGGCCCTCTGGCCGTTCCTCGCCGTCCTCGGCATCAACGTCGTCGCCCTGGCGCTGACCTGCCTGAACGGGCTGCGCCGCCGCCGCTTCACCCGGGCGGGCCACGAACTGCTCGCCGCCGCCTGGCAGCCCGCCGAACCGCCGTCCGTCGACCTCTACCTGCCGACCTGCGGCGAGCCGCTCGACATCCTCGAGAACGCCTACCGCGCGGTCGCCCGCACGGACTACCCCGGCACCCTGGACGTGTGGGTGCTCGACGACGGCGATCGGCCCGAAGTCGCAGCACTGGCAGCCGAGTTCGGATTCCACTACGTGGTGCGGCCGAACCGCGGCGAGTTCAAGAAGGCCGGCAACCTCAACCACGCGCTGACGCTGAGCAGCGCCGAGTACATCGCCATCCTGGACGCCGACTTCGCGCCCCGCGCGGACCTGCTGCAGCACCTGCTGCCGTACTTCGGCGACCCGAAGGTCGGCATCGTGCAGAGCCCGCAGTGCTTCGACACGCACGCCGAGATGGGCTGGGTGCAGCGCGCCGCCGGAGCCGCCCAGGAATGGTTCTTCCGCTGGGTGCAGCCCAGCCGCGACGCCTCCGACGCCGCGATCTGCTGCGGCTCCAACGCGGTCTACCGGCGCGCCGCGATCGACGCCGCCGGCGGCTTCGCCCGGCTCGACCACAGCGAGGACATGTACACCGGACTCGCCCTGCACCAGCGGGGGTTCACCACCCGGTACGTGCCGGTGCTGGTCGCCAAGGGCACCTCGCCCGAGTCCACCACCAGCTTCGTCAACCAGCAGTACCGGTGGGCGATGGGGAACCTGCACCTGATCGGCGACCGGCCGACCCGGCGGGCGATGACCTGGCGGATGCGCCGCTGCTTCGACGAGGGCATCGTCGGCTACCTGGCCGCCGCCGTGAACGTGCTCACCGCGCCGCTGCCGCCACTGGTCATGCTGTTCGCCTACCCGGGCGAGGTCCGTGCCTGGTACGTGCTGCCGATGCTCTCGCTGCTCTGGCTGTGGCACGTGCTGCTGCCCCGGGTCAGCCGCACCCGCTGGCGCTCCGAAGTGCTGCGCGCCAACGTCCTGATGAGCTTCGCCGCCGCCACCGCCTACTGGCACACCCTGCGCGGCCGCAGCGCCGCCTGGGTGCCCACCGGCGTCGCCCGGTCCGGCCGCTCCGGCGGGATGGCTCGCAAGGTGCTGCTGGTCTCCCTGCTGTGGACGGCCGGCACGCTGGTCGCCACCGCCGCCGGCGTGGCCGCCGCCACCTACCTGCACGGCTGGCACACCACCTGGGGCCTGGCCCTGTACCTGGTCGTGCAACTGCACCTCGGCGTCCCGCTGATCCGCGACCTGTACGCCGAACTGCGGCCGCGCGCCGCCCGGTCGGCCGCCCCGGCGGCCGGCGCCGAACCCGGGGCCCGCCCGGCGATGCGGCCCAGGCGCTGGCCCGAGGCCCTCGCCGTCACGAGCACGCTCGCCCTGATCGCCCTGCTCGCTTCCGGCTGGGTGGCCCCGATGCTGCCCTGGCTGGGCTGAAAGGTCCACGCTCCCGTGTCCACCAGCACCGCCCCGCTCACCGTCACGCTCCACCGACCACCCGTGGAACGACCGAGGTTCAGACCCGACATCGAGGGCCTGCGGGCCGTCGCGGTCCTCGCCGTGCTCGCCTTCCACGCGGCCGTCCCCGGCTTCGCCGGCGGCTTCGTCGGCGTGGACGTCTTCTTCGTCGTCTCCGGCTACCTGATCACCGGCCTGCTGCGCACCGAGACCGCGAACACCGGCAGGGTCCGGCTCGCCGAGTTCTACTCCCGGCGCGCCCGCCGACTGCTGCCCTCCGCCGCCGTCGTCCTCGCCGCCGTCGCCGTGCTCGGCGCCCTGCTCACCGCGCCGCTGCGCCGCGCCGACCTGGAGCGCGACGTGCTCGCCTCCGCGCTGTCCCTCGCCAACTGGCGCTTCATCGCCGAACAGACCGACTACCTGGCCGCCGGCCACGACCCCAGCGCCCTGCTGCACTTCTGGTCGCTGGCCGTCGAGGAGCAATTCTACCTGCTCTGGGCCCCGCTGCTGGCCCTCGCCGCCCGCTGGGCCTGGCGGCGGCGCACCCTGCTCGGCCTGACCCTGCTGCTCGGCTCCGCCTCCTTCTGGCTCTCCCTGCACTGGAGCGCCGGCGCCTACCTCTCCACGCCCACCCGGGCCTGGCAGTTCGCCGCCGGAGCGCTGATCGCGCTCCTGCCGGTCGGTCCACTGCCGCGAGCCGTCCGGGAGTTGCTCGGACTCGGCGGCATGGCGGCGGTACTCGCCTGCGTCCTGCTGTACGACGGCCGCACGCCCTACCCCGGGGTGGCGGCGCTGGCGCCGACCCTGGGCACCGCCGCGATCGTCCTGGCCGGTGAACAGCACCTGGTCGGGCGGCTGCTGGCGCGCGGCGCGCCGCGCGCGGTCGGGCGGCTCTCCTACAACCTGTACCTGTGGCACTGGCCGGTGCTGGTGCTCGCCGAAGCCCACTGGGGCGCCCTGCCCTGGACGGTCAAGGTCGCGCTCACCGCCGCCGCCGCGCTGCCCGCGTTCGCCGCCCTGCGCTGGCTGGAGCAGCCGCTGCGCCGCAGCGTGGTGCTCGGCGAGATTCCGCGCCGCGGACTGTCCCTGGGGCTCACCGCGGTGGTGTTCCCGGTCCTGTTGGCCCTGGTCGTCGGCACCGGCACGATCCGGGGCCTCGGCCCCGCCACTCCCCCGGACCCGGCCGGCCTGCCGCCCGGCGCCCGCGACGGCCACAGCCTGCTGGCCGCCGCACCGCCCGCGGACGCCCCGACCGTGCCCAACCCGGTGCAGGCCCGGCAGGACTTCCCGCCGGACGGCGCCTGCGAGGTGGACCCCGCCGACACCACCAGCCCGCCCTGCCGCTTCGGCGCCGGCGAGGACCGGATCGTGCTGCTCGGCGACTCGCACGCCGGACAGTGGTTCTCCGCCGTCCTCGGCATCGCCGCCCAGCACCACCTGTCCGTCGAGGAACTCGTCAAGCAGGGCTGCCCGTTGCCCGAACTGACGGTCACCAACCCGCAGTTGGGTCGCACCTACCACGAGTGCGACACCTGGCGGGCGAACTCCCTGGCCCGGCTCAAGGACGGCCCGAAGCCGAAGCTGATCGTGGTCTCGACGCTCAACCGGTACACCGCCGACCGGGCGGCCCTGCTGCACGGCTGGGAGCAGACCCTCGCCCCGCTGCGGGAGTTGAACGTCCCGATCGTCTACCTGCAGGACACCCCGATCCCCGGCCGGGACGTCCCCGCCTGCGTCTCGGGACACCCCGACACCACGTCCGCCTGCGACTTCCCGCGCGCCGACGGCCTGTGGGCCGACCCGCTCGCCGAGGAGATCGCCGCCGGGACCTTCCCCGGCGTCCGCTCGATCGAGGTCGACTCGGTGCTCTGCCCGGGCAGCGGGCCCAGCTGCCCGGCCGTCCTGGAACACGTCCTGCTGTACCGCGACGACTCCCACCTGACCAACGCCGCGGCCGTGGTCCTCACCGCACGTCTCGACCAACTCCTCAGCGAAGCGGGCGTGTTCGGCAACGGCTGGGCCACCCTGCTGCACGACGCGTTCGACGGACCGGCCGGCTCCCGGCCCTCCGAGGCCGTCTGGCAGTACGACCTGGGCACCTGCTACCCGGGCTGCCCCGCCGCCCAGTGGGGCACCGGCGAGCTGGAGACCATGACCGACTCGACCGCCAACGTCCGCCTGGACGGCCGCGGTTCGCTGGAGATCGTGCCCACCCGGGACGCGGCCGGCCGCTGGTCCTCCGGCCGGATCGAGACCCGGCGCGCCGACCTGGCCGCCCCCGTCGGCGGAATCCTGCGGCTGGAGGCCGAGTTGGCCCTCCCCGCCGTCAACGGACAGGCCGCGGCCGGGTACTGGCCCGCGTTCTGGGCGCTGGGCGGCACGCTCCGGGACGGGTACACCGGCTGGCCGGGCGTCGGCGAGTTCGACGTCCTCGAATCGGTCGGCGGCCGCGGCGTGTTCGGCACCCTGCACTGCGGCACCACCCCGGGCGGGCCCTGCCGGGAACCGGGCGGCCTCGGCTCCGGCGAACAGGCCTGCGCGGACTGCTGGGGCGCCTTCCACACCTACACCGTGGAGATCGACCGCTCGACCAGCCCCGAACAGGTCCGCTGGCTGCGCGACGGCACGCAGTACTACCAGGTCACCGCCGACCAGGTCGACCCGGCCGCCTGGGACCAGGCCGTCCACCACGGGGTCTTCCTCATCCTGAACGTCGCCGTCGGCGGCAACCTGCCTGCCGCGTACGGCAGTTCACCCAGCGCGGCAACCGAGCCCGGCCACCCGATGAAGGTTGCCTCGGTGACGGTCTCCGCGCGGGGGTGACCGCCCCTCCTCGACAGGAACCGTCCCCGGTCCGTGTGCGTCGGACCGGGGACGTTCCGTACGACGAGGGGGAGACCGATGAGGATTGTCCGTCCGGGCCTGGTGGTGCTGGCGGTGGCCGGTGCGGTCGCGCTGACCGGGTGCGGGTCGAAGGGCGCCGAACGGGCGGGGACGGCGGTGGCGCCGGTGGGCGCACCGGCGACGTCCGCGCCGCCGCCGAGTACGCCGACGCCCAGCGCCGGGAGTACCCCGATGTCCCGGCCCGGGCTGTCGGACCTCGCGTCGGCGCTGGGCGAACAGGGGCGCGGGGCGTTCCACGACGCCTACGGGACACTGGAGTTGGAGAACGAGCAGAACGAGGTCGCGCTGTACGTGACGGACCCGGCCCGGGGGCGGGCCCTGGTGGACGCCGCGAAGCGGGCCCACCCCGAGGTCGACACCGGCCGGGTCCGGGTGGCGACCTGCCCGTTCAGCAAGGCGGAGATCGACCGGGCGATGGACGCGGTCATGGCGGCGAAACTTCCCGCGCCGGTCTTCAGCGCGGCCATGGCCCCGCACGCGACCGGCCTGCTGGTCGAGACCGACGAGGCCTCGGCGAAGTCCGCCGCCGTGCAGGCCGCGCTCACGGCGGTGGCCGGCCGCATCCCGGTGACGCTCAAGGCCGGCCAACCGCTCAAGGCACTGTGAGGCGGAACCGTCAGGGGCGGGCCTCGCCGCTCGGCTGCTCCGGCTTGCGGAACATCCGGGTCGCGGTGATCTCGCCGTGGATGGTCGGGCCGTCCGGGTCCTGGGGGGCGGGCAGCCCCGGGCGGAGGTGTTCCTCGACCGAGATGTACTTGAGGCCGGCGCGGAGGTCGGCGTCATTGCGCAGCCGGATCACCAGCGGGAACTCGGCGAGCGCCGTGGTGTCGAACAGGCCGGTGGTGTAGATGAGTTGGACGCCCAGCGCGTCGGCGACGGCGCGCTGCAGCTCCAGCAGGTAGGTGGCGTTGGCGCGGCCGATCGGGTTGTCGAGGAACAGCGTGCCGGCGTGCCGGAGCTGGGACTGGCCGCGGTCGTTGGCGCGCAGGGCGGCCATCGTGCAGTACAGGGCGATGGCCGCGGTGAGCAGCTGGCCGCCGGAGAAGACGTCCGACATCTGGCCGACCGAGACCCGTTCGGCGCGCAGCACGGCGTCGGGCTTGAGGATCTCGACCGAGACGCCCTTCGGGCCGATCGCCGCGCCCACGCCCCGGAGCAGCAGTGACATGCCGTCCCGGCGCAGGTCCGAGTTCTTCTTGACGGCGGACCGGGTGGCCTCGTCGATGACCTCGCCGAGCCGTTCGACCAGCACGGCGTGGTCGGGGTCGTCGAACCGGATGCGCAGGAACTCCTGGCCCGACCACTCGCCGAGGCCCTCGGGGAGCCGGGAGAGCCGCTGGGCGGCGCGCAGCGTGGCGAGCGAGGTCTCGACCAGGCCGCGGAGGCGGTCGACGATGGAGGAGCGGTTGCGTTCCAGCTGGGCGAGCTCGTCGGTGAGGACGCGCAGCCGGGGCGCGAACGCGGCGGCCCAGGCGGCGGCGTGGTCGGGCAGGGCGGCGGCGGGCAGTTCGCGGATCTGCTGCCGGGCGGGGGTGCGGACCGCCTCGTAGCGGGCGGCGTTGGCGTGCCGGACGAGGGCGTCGGAGGCGTCCCGGACGGCCAGTTCGGCGCCGGTGAGTTCGGTGGCGGCGCTGCGCATGGCGCGGCGGGTGTCGGTGACGGCGGCGCGGGCGGCGGCCAGACCGCCGAGGTAGGCGTCGGCCGTGGTGTCGCCCTCCTCGCCGTTGTCGCGCAGCGAGTCGCGGAGCTGGCCGGCGAGTTCCTCGAAGTCGGCGGCGGCGGCCTGCGCCTGGTCCAGCGTCCGCTGCAGGTCGCCGTGTTCGGTGCGGGCGAAGTCGACGCGTTCGCGGCGTTCGGCGAGCAGCGCGGTGGCGGTGCGCAACAGCGCCTGGGCGTGGTCGGGGTCGGCGGGGAGCAGGTCCTCGGGGAGTTCGGTGTGGGCTTCGCCGTTCACCGGGGCGGAGCGCTCGGCGTCACCGCGCAGGCGGCCGACCTCCTCGGCGGCGGCGCCGGACCGCGCTTCGATGATGGTGACGAGTTCCTCGGCGCGGGCGGCGGCGGCCTGCCGGGCGGGGCCGTCGGCGCCGTCGGGGCTGGCCAGGAGTTCTTCGGCGCGGGCCTTGACCTTGTTGCTGAGGCGGTCCAGCTCGGTGGCGGCGGCGGCTTCGTCGCCTTCGGCGCGGGCCTGCTCGGCGCGCAGGTCGGCGCCGACGCCGACCTTCTCGTAGAGCTGGGCGGCGGCCCGGTAGGCCTCGCGGAGGGCGGGCAGCGAGGCGGGGGTCTCGGCGGCGGCTTCGGCGATGTCGGCGGCGGCGATCTCGGCGCGTTCGGCGCGCAGGGTGCGGGCCGTGCGGCGGGCGTCGTCGGCGGCGCGCTGGGCGGCGCGGCGGTCCTCGTCGCAGGTGCGGGCGCGTTCGGTGCAGACGCTCTGGCGGCGTTCGCACTCGGCGGCGTCGTCGGCGAGTTCGCGCTGCCGGCGGGTCCAGTTGGCGCGTTCGCGCAGGCGGAAGGCGAGGCCGGCCAGGGCGTCGGCGCGGCGGCGGGTGCGCTGGGCGGTCTCCCGGCACTCCTCGTGGTGGGCGGCGGCGGCCTGGTGCTCGGTCTCGGCCTCGGCGTGGTCGGCGCGCAGGGTGGCGAGTTCGGCGGCGACGGTCTCGGCGTGCTCGGCGGCGACGGCGGCGGTCTCGGCGAGTTCGGCGAGGGTGCCGGGCGGGCAGCTGGCGTGCCAGGAGGCGAGCCGGGCGGCGAGCGCGCGGTCGCCGCCGAGCCGGGCGGCGAGTTCGCGGATGTGCTCCTCGCGGGCGGTGGCGCGGGTGCGCAGTTCGCGGCGTTCGTCGTCGGCGGCGGTCTCGTTGTGCATGGCCGGGTTCGGCGGCACCAGGAAGAACGCGGGCTCGCCCTCGATCGGGGCGATCAGCGCGGCGGCGGTGCCGACGGCGACGGTGGAACGGGGCAGCAGCGCGGCGGCGGCGAGGGCCTCGCGGGCCCGGTCCAGCGAGGCCGGGTCGGTGACCACGACGCCGTCGACGAGTTCGGGCCGGGCGGCGAGGATCGCGTCGTGGTCGGCGGGGTCGACGGACTGGGCGAGGTAGCGCCAGCCGGGCAGGGCGGGGATGCCCTGTTCGCCGAGGTACTCGACGGTGGCGAGGACGTCCGGGCCGGGCGGCAGCAGTCCGCCGTCGCCGAGCGCGGCGAGGATCCGGGAGTCGTCGGCGGCGGCGGTGCGCAGGTCGAACAGGGTGCGTTCGGCGGTGGCCACCGACTGGTCGAGCAGTTCGCGCAGGTCCTCGGCGCTGGCGTCGAGTTGACGGGGCGTCAGGAAGCCTTCGGCCTCCTCGGCGCCGTCCTGGTAGGGCGTCAGGGCGAGCAGTTCGGCGAGCCGGGGTTCGGCGGCGAGCTGGGCGGCGGTGCGCTGTTCGGCGGCCAGGGCGCGTTCGGCGGCGGTGCGGGCGTCGGCGGCGCGGGCGGCGGCGAGTTCGGTGCGGGCCTCGGCGGCGGCGGCCTCGCGGACCCGGGCGGCGCTCGACTCGGCGGCGGCGCGGGCCTGTTCGAGTGCCTCGGTGGCGGCGCGTTCGGCGTCGGCGGCGTGCAGGGCGGCGCGGGCCGGGTCGGGTTCGGCGCCGGAGTCGTCGATCCAGCCGGCCTCGACGGCGGCGGCGGTCTCCTGCTCGACCTCGGTGAGGCGCTGGCGGAGGTGCTCGGCCTCGGAGCGGGCCTTCTGCGCGGCGGTCGCGGCGGCGGTGGCCTCGGCCTGCGCGGTGGAGCCGTCCTGCTGCAGTTCGCCGGCGCGCAGCTCCTCCTGGTCGGCGCGGGTCTCGGCGCTCGCGGCGGCCGCTTCGAGGGCGCGGGCGAGCGCGCCGGCGGCCCGGTCGCGGGCGGCGAGCGCGGGGGCGGCGTCGAGTTCGGCCTCTCGGATGGCGGCGGCGACCCGGCTGGCCCGGTCGGCGGCGGCGCGGTGCCGCAGCACCGCCTCGGCGGCCTGCCAGGCCGCGAACTGGGCGCGGGCGTCGGTGAGTTCACGGCGCAGCCGGGCGGCTTCGGCGGTCGCGGCCTCCAGGCCGAGGGTGGCGTGCCGGTAGCTCAGCTCGGAGACGATCAGGGAGTGCCGGGTGCGGTCGGTCTCGGCGGCGGTGACGGCGCTCGCGGCGGCGGCGACCTCCACGGCCAGGTCGTGCACCCGGTCGCGTTCCACGGTGGAGCGGGCGGAGAGCGACAGCGCCAGCTTGCGGGTGCGGCGTTCGGCGGCGCGGTGGCCCTCACGGACGGTCTCCCGGGCGGCGGTGGCGTCGACGATGCGCTGCAGCAGGTCGACCGAGCCGGCGGTGAAGTCGCGTTCGGCGGTGAGTTCGGCGCGCCGGCCGAGCTTGGCGGCGAAGCCGTGCACCAGGTCGGCGAGGCCGTCGGTGTCCCGGGTGTCGGTGACGGCGCGCAGCAGCAGATCGGTGAAGTCGGCGTCGTTGCGGACCGCGAACAGGCCGGCGGCCTCGCCCTCGTCGGCGTTCATCTCGCGCTGGTAGCGGAAGAGTTCGGGGTCGAGGCCGAGCAGGCCGAGGTGCTCGTTCCAGCGGTCGTGGATCTCCTCGAAGGTGACGTCGAGGTACGGGTGGGCCTTGGCGGCCTCGGTGAGGGCGTCGCGGAAGCCCTTCATGGTGCGGCGACGGCCGCGGGTCCTCTGGTCGCCGGCCAGGCTGGGGCGCTCGGCGACCGGCAGGGCGTCCAGGGTGAGGCCGGGGCCGGGCCGGAAGGAGTACCAGAGTTCGGCGAACCTCCGCGGGTCGGAGGAGACCTGGCGACCGCGCCACTCGCTGACCTTGCCGACCACGATCAGTTCGCCGGTGATGGTGTGCTGCCATTCGAGGGCGACGTGGCCGCAGTCGTCGGCGAGCAGGAACTTGCGCAGCACGCCGGAGGACGCGCCGCCCAGGGTGTTGCGGTGGCCGGGCAGCATCACCGAGAAGATCAGTTTCAGCAGCACCGACTTGCCGCCGCCGTTCTCCAGGAACAGCACGCCGGCCGGTGCGGGGCGGCGCTGCGGGCCCTCCGGCTCCTCGCCGAACAGGCCGATCTGCTGCGGCTGCGGCTCGGGCACCGGCTCGCCGACACCGCGCAGGTCGAGCACCGTGTCGGCGTAGCGCGCGCCCGCCGGTCCGATCGAGTACAGGCGGACCCGGTTCAGCTCGTACATGTGCGGTGGTTCTCCTGGAGCTTGCGGTGCAGGCGTTGTCGACGGTGCGTCAGGGTGCGGCGCGTCAGAGGGCGTGGAAGGGCAGGCCGGCGTCGGCGACCAGGTCGTCGGTCTCGTCCGGCGGCGCCAGGGTGGGGGTGCCGTCGCTGACCGGGACGACGCCCAGGTCCAGCAGTTCGGCCATCGCGGCGCCGCCGGCCAGGTCGCGGACCTGCAACTGGTAGCGGGCGGTGGTGCGGTAGGTGCCGCCGGCGTCGTCCGAGGTCTTCTGCAGGAAGCCCGAGTCGACCAGGAAGGACACCGCCTTGGAGACGATGCCGGTGGTGGAGCCGGCCAGTCGGCGGGCGTCCTTGGTCGCGCCGGTCGCCGAGCGGCGGGCCCAGACCCGCCAGGCCGCCTCCAGGCCCGGGGCGTCGCTGGCCGGGTCGGTGTTCGCGCCCTCGGCCTCCGCGCGCTCCTCCAGCCGGCGGCAGGCCTGCCGGACGAACGCGTCCACGCCGTTGACGGTGACCCGGCCGAGGTAGCCGTCGTCGGCGAGGTCCTCGGGCCGGGGGAAGGCCAGCGCGGCCACCGCGAGGTGCGCCAGGCCGTGCAGGAAGCGGTCGGTGGACTCGGAGGCGGCGCGCCGCGAGTAGTCGCCCATCCGCACGGCGAACACCGAGTCCTCGGCGGCGGCCACCGCCATGCCGGCCCGCGGCGAGACCTCCAGCACCACCAGCCCCATGCCGGTCGCGACGGCGTCGGCGAGCCGGCCGAACGGCGGGTCCTCCCGGTAGCGGCGCACCAGTTCGGCGTACTCGGCGTCCCGGGCCGGGAGCAGCTTCGCCTGCAGGCCGAAGGAGACCAGCCGGGCCGCCTCGGCGACGTCCGCCGGGCTGATCGGCGCGGGCGCGGCAACGGCCGGCTCGACGTCCTGCGGCGCCCACGCCTCGCTGGTGCTGGTCATCCGGCTACTCCTTCGGTACGGGTGGTGCGAACGCTGCACAGGGCAGCCGCCTGATCGGCCCCCGGGCGAAAGCGGCGCAGAGCCGCCGACCGGCCGGCGACCAGGCAGCCGCCGCGCGCAACAGACCGGCCCCCGATTCTCCGGCGGACACCGCGCCGAGCGGACCGGCAGTCGGCGCCCGGGCGGAGGCCGCGCGGAGCAGGCCGGTGGGCCGCTTCCCCGCGGGGGTGGGCCCGGGGTGGCTGGTGATCAGTCTCCGGACGGGTGCGGCTGGTTGAGGGCGTCATACGGCGTCCTTGCGGTCGGCGGCCATGCCCACGGCGTCCAGCAGGGCGCTGCCGACGATCAGGTCGGCGCCGCCGAAGCCGGGGTCGTCCAGCCGGGCGCCGTCGTCGACGGCGAACAGCAGGCGCTCCTCGCCCTGCCGGTACGCGGTGCCGACGGGCGGGCTGGCGGCGTGCACGGAGAGCAGGGCGACCAGGTAGGCGAGTTCCTCGCCGTCCTCGTCGAGTTCGGCGCCGCGGGCGCGGGCGTCGGCGAGCAGGCCGGAGAGCCGGCGGGGCGCGTCGGCGGGCAGGTCGAGCAGTTCCAGCGCGGCTTCCAGCTGGGCCTCGGAGAAGCGGCTGTCGTCGGGGGTGGCGACCAGGTCCGGCTCGGGGAGCTCGGCGCCGAGGTGCTCGCGCTCGACCGGCGGGGTGAGCAGCAGGTCGATCAGGTCGGCGACCCGGACCGAGACGGGCGTGCGCAGACCGGTGCCGTGGGCGAAGAACGCGTCGGTCGGCCGGGTGGCGTCACCCACCGGGAGGGTGAGGACCGGGGCGAGGAGTTGACCGTAGAGGTCGATGCCGCTGCGCGCGGTGGGTGCGGCGAACGCCTGCCGGTCCTGCTCGGCGCGGAACAGCGGGCCCGCCTCCAGCAGGCGGGTCTGCAGCTGGGTGTGGCGGCGGATGCAGTCCTTGACGATGTCGACCAGTTCGGCGGCGCGCCGCTTGTGCTCGGCGTCCACGCTCTCGTCGCGGGCCTTGCGGATGTTGGTGAGGATCGCGTTCTCGTGCCGGTACCGGTCCGCGATGTGGTCGAGCGCCTCGTCGATCAGGTCGGGGACGGTCTCCATCCAGTCCACCGCGCGGACGTTCCGCCGGGTCGCCTCCAGGGCGCGGCGCAGCGTCTCGGCGTACTGGACGGTGCGGTAGCGGGCCTGTTCGGCGGCGAGTTGGGCATCGGCGAGGCGGCCGCGGCGGATCAGCACCTCCAGCTTGACCTCGGCGGCGATCTGCGCGGAGGTCACGTCGGTGTCGAGCGCGCCGACCAGCACGTTGACGGCCTCGTCGGTGGTGCGCAGGTAGACCCCGCCGTCCTGGCCGGGGACCTCCTCGATCAGCTTGAAGTCGTAGTCGCGGCGGGTGTATTCGCCGTCCGGGCCGAAGGTGCCGTAGACGGCGCGGAAGCCGCGGTCCACGCTGCCGACGTTGATCAGCGACTCCAGCACCCAGCGGGCGACCCGCTCGTGCTCGGCGAGCGCCCGCCCGGGGTTCTGGGCGGCGATCCGCGGCAGCAGCCGGCCCAGCACTATGTCGCGGTCGGCGCCGGTGTCGAAGTCCATGTTGAGCGTGACCAGGTCGATCGCGGCCAGGCCGATCTCGGCCATGGTGTACGAGGCGTACTCGCCGGCCAGGTTGACCTTGCGGCTGTCCAGGTCGTGCAGCGGGGCGGTGCAGGCCAGCGCCTTGAGCCGGCGGGCGAGTCCCTCGTCGGCGGCCGGGCCGGGAGCGGGCCTGGTGGGCTGGTCTGCGATGGCGGTCACGGTGGACAAGATTAGGGCTTTCCGCAGACAGGTCCGAAACGCCCCTTTCGGGTGGGGTGTCCGCGCATGTTGAACACGTTCAAATTCAGGTCTAGAGTCCATGGCGCGACACCGCGTGCCATCTCGGCACCCGCGTCATGGAGGGGGAGTCCCCATGTCCGACACCGCCACCGCCCCGGCGGGTTCCACGCTTTCCGACCCCGGCCCCGCGGCTGCTCCCGACACCGCGCTCGTCCGACGCCGCATCAGGCGCTGGCTCTGGCTCTTCGTGGTCTGCCTGGTGCTCAGCGGCCTGACCGCCTTCCCGCTCCAGTCCGAGACCTCCCTGCTCGCCCGCCTGATCGACGCCACCGGGCTGGACTCCGCCCTCCCCGCCCTCGACTCCTGGGTCCACCGCGTCCGCGAGGGCGTCGCCGACGGCTACGGCAACCACCCCTTCCTCGCCTACGGCACCGACTGGCTCGCCTTCGCCCACCTGGTGATCGCCGCCGCGTTCTGGGGCCCGCTCAAGGACCCCGTCCGCAACGTCTGGATCATCCGCTGGGCGATGATCGCCTGCGGCGGCGTCGTCCCGCTCGCCCTGATCTGCGGCCCGCTGCGCGGCATACCGCTCTTCTGGCGATTCGTCGACATGTCGTTCGGCGTCGTCGGCATCGTCCCGCTGCTGATCGTCCACCAGCTGATCCGCAGGCTCGAATGGCAGCAGGCCCTCGCCGCCCACCACGACTTCGCCCGGGTGGTCCCCTCCCCCTGAGGCCCTCCCGGTGCGGAGGCCCCGGCGCCGGGCTGTCCATGGCGTCGGCTAGAGTCCGCCGCGTTGTATGCGAAGGGTGGGGAGTCGGCGGCGCGGCCGAGTCGGTGAAGAGCGAGGGCGCGCCACGCAGGCCCTGTCGAGCCCGAGCACCACCGGGCGCGGAGGTACCGCGTCCGGCATGTTCCCAGGGGGGAACCAGATGATCAGCACCGGACGTACGTTCCTCGCCGCCACTGCCGTGGTGCTCGCACTGACCGCGACCGCCTGCGCCGGCAAGGGCGGCGGCGGGGACGCGGCCCCGACGGCTCCCAGCACGCCGGGCAGCAGTTCCCCGGCGGCCGCCGACCTGACGCCGGCCGCAGTGCTCAAGCTGGTGGGCGAGAAGACCGGCGCGGCCAAGTCCGCCAAGGTGGAGGCCACCACCGACTTCGGCGCCACGAAGGCCACCATGACCGGCGCGATCACCTGGGAGCACGGCCTCCAGGGCGAGTTGAGCGGCGCCATGGGCGGCACGATGGCCGAGAACCTCGCCAAGCTGGGCGGGGACGGCACCTTCACCGCCCGCTACCTCAGCGACGCGATGTACATCAACATGGGCGACGCCATGGCTGCCCAGCTGGGCGGTGCCCACTGGATCAAGTACGCCTACGCGGACCTCGCCAAGGTGATGGGCCCGGCCGGCGACAGTCTCAAGAACCAGCTGCAGAACGCCGATCCGGTCACCTCGGTGCGGGCCCTGATCGCGACCGGCAAGGCCACCGAGGCGGGGACCGAGAGCGTGAACGGCTCCCCGGCCACCAAGTACACCGCCGACCTCTCGCTGACCGACGTCGGCCAGGCCGCCTCCCAGGGGCTGACCCAGGAACAGGCGGAGGGCCTCAAGCAGCAGTTCACCACCGCCGGGATCACCACCGACCACATCGAGGTCTGGGTCGCCGCCGACAACCTGCTGGTGAAGAAGGTCGAGCAGTTCCAGACCAAGACCGGCCTGATGAGCTCGACGGCGGTCTACTCCGACTACGGCACCCCGGTCGAGACCGGCGCCCCGTTCAAAACCGACGTGGTGGACTTCGCCGAGATCCTGGCAGCCTCGAAGAACGGGGGCTGAGCCCCGGGTTCAGCCGCGCCGCACCGCCGTCAGGCGGAGGTCGCCGTCCCAGGATTCGCAGCGGACGGCGCCGGTGGGGAAGTCGAGTTCGAGGGCGGTGCGGCCGGTGTGCGGGGTGTGGACCTCGCGGGTGGCGAGGACGGGCTGGCCGAGGTGCGGGGTGAAGGGGGTGCCGCCGGGGGCGGGGCGGACGTCGAGGCGGCCCCACTCGGCCAGGTCGACGTCGCCGTGCGGCAGTTCGTCGCGGACGATCAGGCACCAGTCGCTGCCGGTGCCGACGAAGGTGCAGCCGCCGTGGTCGTCGCGCAGCCAGACCACCACGGGTTCGGCCGCGCGTTCGCCCTGGTAGGAGTACCAGGACGCGACCACGGCGGTCAGGCGGCGGCCGACCAGGGCGGCGGGGTCGAGGCCCGGTCCGTGCGCGGGGCAGGCGGAGTCGTTCACGGGACCGGACGGTAGCGGTCTACCAGCGCATCCGCACGTCCTCCGCCCAGCCCAGCAGGCGTTCCACGGCGATGCGCCGACCGTCATCGGTGCGGACGGTCCCGCGGTAGTGGCCGAAGCACTGGTCGGTGCGGTTGGCGATCAGGCCGGCCTCGGTGCGGGTGCGGCGGTCGTGGAAGGGCGTGAAGGTGAGGTCGACCTGGTCGGTGCCCGGGGTGGTGATGCGCCAGGGGGCGAGCGGGGCGGCGGGGTCGTAGTGCCAGTCGAGTTCGGCCCCGAGCTTGGTGAGGCGGCCGTCGACGCAGAGCGCGTTCTCGGTCGCCCCGGTGCCGGCCGTCCACTGCCCGCCGAACTGGAGGCCGACGGTGTGCCCGTCGGTGCGGCCCGAGGCGGCGCCCCAGTTCCAGCCGAGCGAGCGCGGCCAGCGGCCGCGGCCGTGGTCGAGGACGCCCCACGCGTCCTGGTCGAAGGCGTACGTGCGGTCGCCGAGCCGGACGGTGCCGGTGGCGGGGCGCGCGGTGTGCTTCGAGGTGTACTGGAAGCGCTTCTCGTCCCAGGGCACGACCACGCTGAGCGTCTCGTGGCCGTCCGGGAGCGCGACCAGCAGGTCGACCTCCAGCGTGCGCAGGTCGGCGGTGACGGCGCGGGCCCGCAGCCGGGTGCCGCCCGGTTCCTGAGCGATCGTCACCCGGACCTGGCGGCGGCTGGGGCGCTCGGGGCCCACGGTGAGGTCCGCGCCGTGCGGGCCGCCGGAACCGGCGATGCCTTCGGGGAGGGCGGTGGGGCGGCGCGGGAAGCCGGGGGCGAGCGCGGTGCGCTCGTGGTCCTCCAGCACGCTGTGCTCGTCCCAGGCGAGGAAGTAGACGGTGTTCAGGGTGAGGTAGTCGAGGTCGGAGACGGTGAGCGCGAGCAGGTGGCCGGGGGCGGTGACGCACCAGTACTCCCACCGTTTGGTGCGGCCCCAGCCGCGCAGGTTGCCGCGGTGCAGCGGGGTCCGCGACCAGCCGACCGCGTCGGGGTCGAGCCCGCCGTCGGGGCGGCACAGGTCGACGGGCTCGGTGATCTCACGCTCATGGGTCGCCATTGGCGCACCCTACTTCGACGACCTGTGGGCGGATCAAGGCCGACGCGCCGCACCGCGGTAGGCCGGACGGGCCGTCTTCCCGGGGCCGGCACGCCGCACGGCGGAAAGCCGAACGGGCCGTCCGCACCGGGGGGCGGACGGCCCGTCAGGAGAGCGGCGGACTACTTGGCGGCCGCGCCCTCGACGACGGTCAGCGGGGCGCCGTCCTGCGGTTCGGGCTGTCCGGCCGCGGCCTTCGCGCGGCGGATGCCGGGGATGGCGAGGGTGACCAGCGCGGCGGCCACCGCCGCGCCCGCGCCGATCATGAACGCGGTGCGGAAGCCGCTCTCCGACGGCAGGGCGTGGCCGTGGAAGTCGACGGTCATCTGGGCCAGCACCACGCCGATGACGGCGGAGGAGCTGGAGGTGCCGATGGAGCGCATCAGGGTGTTCAGGCCGTTGGCGGCGGCGGTCTCGGAGACCGGGACGGCACCCATGATCAGCGCGGGCATGGCCGCGTAGGCGAACGCGATGCCGCCGCTGATCAGGCAGGAGAAGACCAGGACGCCCCAGGCGTGGCCCATCAGGCCGAGCGCGGCGAGGTAGCCGGCCGTGATGATCACGGCGCCGACCAGCAGCGAGACCTCGGGGCCCTTCGCCTTGGAGAGCTTGGCGGAGAACGGGGAGATCAGCATCATCACCAGGCCGGCGGGGGCCATCCACAGGCCGGCGGCGACCATCGACTGGCCGAGACCGTAGCCGGTGGCGGTGGGCATCTGGAGCAGCTGCGGGGAGACGAGGCTCATCGCGTACATCGCGAAGCCGACCACCACCGAGGCCAGGTTGGTCATCAGCACCTGGCGGCGGGCGCTGGTGCGCAGGTCGACCAGCGGCTGCTGGGTGCGCAGCTCCCACCAGCCCCAGACCGGGAGCACGATCACGGCGGCGGCGAGCATGCCGAGGGTGCTGCCGGAGCTCCAGCCCCAGTCACTGCCCTTGGAGATGGCGAGCAGCAGGGTGACCAGGCCGATGGTGAGGCCGATCGCGCCGACCACGTCGAAGCGGCCGCCGGAGCGCACCGGCGACTCGGGGACGAGCACCACGACGGCGGCGGCGACCAGCGCGCCGAGCGCGGCGGAGATCCAGAACAGCGCGTGCCAGCTGGCGTGCTGGGCGATCACCGCGGACAGCGGCAGGCCGAACGCGCCGCCGATGCCGAGCGAGGAGCTCATCAGCGCCATCGAGGAGCCGAGCTTCTGCGGGGGCAGCTCGTCGCGCATGATGCTGATGCCGAGCGGAATGACGCCCGCGCCGACGCCCTGCAGGGCCCGGCCGACCACCATCGGGGCGAGCGCGTCGCTGAAGCCGCAGATCAGCGAGCCGATCACCAGCAGCGTGAGGCTGACCAGCAGGATCCGGCGCTTGCCGTACATGTCGCCGAGTCGGCCGAGCACCGGGGTGGCGACGGCGCCGGCCAGCAGGGTGGCGGTGATCGCCCAGGACGCGTTGGCCGCCGAGGTGTGCAGCAGGTTGGGCAGGTCGGGGATCAGCGGGACGACCAGGGTCTGCATCAGCGAGACCACGATGCCCGCGCCGGCGAGCACTCCGACGACGGGGCCGGTGCGTGCCTGACTCATGGGGTTCTTCTCATCTCTCTAGCTCACGCTCCATATGCATGATGCATATAATGTGTACCATACATATAAAGGCCCGACGGGATATGCTGCCGAAAAGTGACGCACGGGACGGAGGAGCACGGAGGAGCATGCGGCGCGACAAGGAACTCGCCCTGATCGAGCGGGAAATGATGCTGCTCAGCCGCCACCAGGTGCTCGCCACCGCCCGCACCTCCAGCGGCCCCGACAGCCTGGAGCGCAGCGCCTACACGCTGCTCAGCCGGATCGAGACCGAGGGCCCGCTGACCATCGGCCAGCTCGCCGAGGCCTTCGGACTGGACACCTCCACCGTCAACCGGCAGACCGCCGCGATGCTCCGCTCCGGCCTGGTCGACCGGATCCCCGACCCGGACGGCGGGGTGGCCCGCAAGCTGCAGATCACCGCCGAGGGACTGCGCCGCCTGCGCCAGGACCGCGACTGGTCGATCGCGGGCCTGTCCAAGGTGGTCACCGACTGGACGGCGGACGACCTGGCCGCGTTCGCCGAGGTGCTGGAGCGCTTCAACCGGGACATCGAGAAGATCCAGGGCCGCCCCTGGCCGCGCGCCTGACCCCGGCCCCTGACCTCCTGATCGACCGTCAGTCCCCGCCGCCCGCGGACTCCCCCGGCGGCCGTTGCGCCGAGCGGGTGGCCCCCGCGCCGCCCGTGCGCGACCTGTCGGGTAAAACCTGCCGCCCGACCCCCTGGCACCGCCCCCGCCGAAACGATCAGGCCCTACGATCACCCCCAGGAGCGGACACCCGGGGCCCCGGGGCGGGCCCGCGCGCGAAAGGGCGGACGAAGCACAGTGGCCGAAGCGGTGATCGATCTCAATGCGGACCTCGGCGAGGGCTTCGGACGCTGGAGCCTGACCGACGACGAGGCCCTGCTGTCCGTGGTCACCAGCGCCAACGTCGCCTGCGGCTTCCACGCCGGCGACCCGTCCACGATGCGCCGGGTCTGCGCCCTGGCCGCCGAACGCGGGGTGCGGATCGGCGCCCAGGTCTCCTACCGCGACCTCGCCGGCTTCGGCCGCCGCGCCATGGACGTCCCGCCGGAGGAACTCGCCGACGAGATCGCCTACCAGATCGGCGCCCTCCAGGTCTTCGCCCGCGCCGCCGGCTCCCGGGTCTCCTACGTCAAACCGCACGGCGCCCTCTACAACCGGGTCGTCCACGACAACGAGCAGGCCGAAGCGGTGGTCTCCGGCGTGCTGCGGGCCGGCGCGGTCTGCGACGGCCCGCTGCCGCTGCTCGGCCTGCCCGGCTCCCGCCTGCTCACCGTCGCCGAGGGCGTCGGACTCCCGGTCGTCACCGAGGCGTTCGCCGACCGCGCCTACACCTGGGCCGGCACCCTCGTCCCCGCCGCGACCCCGAGGCCGTCGTCCACGACCCCGAAGCCGTGATCGCCCGCGCCGTCGGCATCGCCCGGGACGGCACCGTCACCGCCGTCGGCGGGGAATCCGTCGACGTCGAAGCCCGCTCCCTGTGCGTGCACGGCGACACCCCCGGAGCGGCCCAACTCGCCTGGCGCGTCAGGGGCGCGCTCGCCACCGCGGGCGTCCGGGTCGAGGCCTTCACCTGACGGGTCGCCGGCCCGAGAAATATCTCGGATTCGACCCTCCGCGCCGCACCTGGAAGGCCCCGGGACGGCCCTCCGGCCATGCCCCGCGACCCTCCCGGCCCAGCCCCGACCCGTGGCGGCCACCCCCCTCCGAAACCCCCCGCGCCGAGCCCTACACGGCTTCGCCAAACCGCCCCTGACCTGGTGTTTTCCAGAATTTCCCCTAGGGTGGCAGCACTGCCTGACGGTCGGAGGGGACGCCATGGCCGAATCGTACGAAGCTGCCCGGACACCACCACTCGGCCCGCTGGAGGCGGTGCGCAAGCGGCCCGGGATGTACGTCGGAAGCACCGGCGGGCGCGGGCTGCACGGCCTGGTGCTGGC
The DNA here is from genome assembly GCF_003610255.1 of Streptomyces sp. TLI_171. Taxonomy (GTDB): domain Bacteria; phylum Actinomycetota; class Actinomycetes; order Streptomycetales; family Streptomycetaceae; genus Kitasatospora. Next base: position 1,609,354 of record NZ_RAPS01000001.1, read on the forward strand.
GGCCGTGGACCGGACGGTGAACGAGGTCCTGGCCGGCCGGGCCCGCACCGTGCAGGTGACGCTGCTCGCCGACGGCGCGGTCCGGATCACGCACGACGGCGACACCTGGACCAGCCCCGAAGGCGCCGACCTGGACGCCCAGTTGGCCGACCTCGAACCCCGATACTGGCCCGCCGACCGCCGCGCCGCGGTCTCCCGCTACGACCTCGGCCTGTTCGTGGTCAACGCACTCTCCGAGCGGCTGACCGTCCGGCACCGGCAGCACGGTGAACTCCGCACCCGCGCCTTCGAGTTCGGCGAGCCGGCGGCGGCCGCCGGGCCGATGGCGGATTCCGACGGTGCGGCGCTGACCTTCCGGCCCGACCCAGGGATCTTCGAGACCACCGTGCTGTCGTTCGACACCCTGGCCGACCGCCTGCGCGAACTCGCCTTCCTCAACCGGGAACTGGACCTCACCCTGACCGAGGGCGAGCGCTCCGAACACTTCCGCTCCCCCGGCGGCCTGCGCGACTACCTGGCCCACCTGGGCTGCGACCCGGCGGACGCCCTCGCCTTCGAACAGGACGAGCCCGCCATCGCCGGAACCCTGGAGGTCGCACTCCACCGCTCCGACGGGCCCGACCGCCGCGTCCTCTCCTTCGTCAACTCCTTCCCCACCCGTCACGGCACTCACGTGGAGGGCCTGATCGACGGCGCCTGCACCCGGTACGACGGCCTCACCGCGATCGTCTCGGTGAAGCTCGACGACGCCCGATTCACCGGCCCCTGCCGCGACGTGCTCGACAACGAGGCCGTGCGGTCCTGCGTCGCCGCGGCCGTCGCGCGGCACCTCGAGGAAGGGGCGTGGCGGTGACGGGCTACGACGCCTCGCAGCTCATCGTGCTGACCGGGCTCGAAGCGGTCCGCAGACGGCCCGGGATGTACATCGGATCGACCACTCAGCGCGGCCGGGACCGGCTGGTGCTCGACGCGGTGGAGCTGGCCGCGGACGAGGTGCTGGCCGGCCGGGGCCGCCGCGTGCAGGTCGCGCTGCTCGCCGACGGCGGGCTCCGGGTCGAGCACGACGGCATCCACGAGCGCCCGCTCGAACGGCAGTTGACGGCGTTGTCGGCCGGCTGCGGGTGGGGCGACCGGCGGTCGGTCTCCCCACCCGGGGCAGCCCTCGGCATCGTCAACGCGCTCTCCGACCGGCTGACGGCGGTGGAGCGGCGCGACGGACTGACCATCCGTCAGGAGTACCTGCGCGGCGAGCAGGTACTCGCCCCGACGGTGACCCGGTGGCGGAGGCCGTCCGACGGGAGCTGCCGGCCCGGCTCGACCGCGGGCCGGCGCCCGCCCGTTGACGCGGTGTCAGACCTCGACGCTCAGGTGTCGGGCGTCCAGCCGGCGCACCGCGACGCCCGCGCAGTGCGGGGTCAGCAGGTCGGTCAACTCCTGTGTGGCGGCGTCCAGTTCCGGTCCATCCGCGTGCAGGGTCTCCAGCACGAACAGGACGTCGACGGCGTGCTCGGTGACCCGGGTGCGGTGGGCGTCGCGGTGGTTCCAGTGGCGGGTGAGGACGCCCGAGTCGTCGGTGTAGACGACCTCGCCGGGCCTGGGGTGCTCGACGGTGTCCGGTTCGCCGAGGGGCGTGAACCGCTCGGTGCCGTCGGCGAACCGGATCACCGGATCGCCCTCGGTGGCAGCCAGGTCGAACGCGCCGGCGGGCAGGCCGTGCCGGACGGAGACCGCGTTGTACGAGTCGACGGCCGGATTGATCCGCGGCAGGACCCCCTGCTTGGCGAGCCGTCGGCCGAGCGCGTCGACCGAGGGACGGATCCGCCGGGGGTTGGTACCGAACGAGCGGTAAGCGGCGTGCCAGACCTCGACCCGCGGGTCGCTCTCGTCGGCGGGCCGCCAACTTCCCTCCGCCACCAGGGACTCCAGGACGACCAGGGCAGCCTCCGTACCGGGCCAGGGCTCCGTGCCGCGGACACCGCGAGCGGTGACGACGGCGATCCGCGCAGCGGGATGGGCCGCCGCCACGGCCGGGTGCAGGTGCAGGACAGTCATCAGGGGCTCACTTTCGGGCAAGGGGGAGGGTCGGATCGCGGCGCCGCACCCTGCGCCCCGGCGCCCCGGCGCGGTGGCTGCGCTCCGCGAGAACGACACGGCCACGGCCGGGTGCAGGGCGGTCGTCACGGGCTCACTTTCGGGCTGTGTCAGGCCAGCGCCAGCAGGCTCACCGCGACGGCCGCGGCGCCGAGGCCCGCGAGCTGGCCGCGGTGGATGCGCTCCGCGAGGACGGCTCGGGCCAGCAGGACGGTGCCTGCCGGGTAGAGCGCGGTGATCACGGCCACTACCGTCAGGTCGCCGCTGCGGGCGGCCAGGAGGAACAGCACGCTGGCGGCGGAGTCCAGCACGCCGGCTGCCAGGGCCAGTCCGTACGCGGGGCGTTCCGGGCCGAGGCGGCGGCGCCACAGTGCGGCGGCGGTCAGGGTGAGCGCGGAGGTGACGGCGCGTCCGACGATCAGCGGGGCGATGCCACTGCCGGACGGGGCCTGGTGCAGGCAGACCAGCTGGACGGCGATCGCGGTGCCCGCGCCGAACGCCAGCAGCAGGGCGCGGCGGGTCACCCGGGCCTGGCCGTCCGGCGATCCGGCGCTGACCAGCACCACCGCCGCCAGGGCCAGCGGCAGGCCGACGAGCCCGGCGACGCCGAGGTGCTCGCCCTGAAGCAGGCCGACGGTGACCGGCAGGACGGCCGAGACCAGCGCTGTCACCGGCGAGAGCACGTTCATCGGGCCGATCGCCAGCGTCCGGTACAGCAGGGCGAAGGCCCCGGCCGAGGCCGCGCCGGAGGCCGCGCCCCAGCCGACCGCTCCGGCGCCGAACCGGGCGCCGAGCACCGGCCACATCAGCAGTTCGACGGCCAGGCTGGCGGGCGCGGCGATCAGCACGGTGCGCAGCACGTGCGCGCGGCGCGAGCCCAGGCCGCCGAGGAAGTCGGCGCAGCCGTAGGCGAGCGAGCTGCCGAGCGCCAGCAGCAGAGCGATCATGACGGTCCCCCGGAGGTGGTGTGGAATGCCTCGAACGGTACAACAGGGTGCACGATCCAGACCAACATAGTGATCTCCGCCGTTGTTCCGACCCCACTCCGAGCCCACGCGATCCCCAGCGGGAAAGCGTTTGCCGCACCGCCGCCCGACGTGCTCTGCTCGCCCCATGCACGTCCGCCTGCGCACCGCCCGGCTGGTCCTCCGCCGCTTCTCCCCCGCCGACCTGCCCGCGGTCACCGCGCTGTGCGGCGACCCCGAGGTCATGCGATACCTGGACGACGGCCGGCCGATCCCCGCCGACCGGGTCGCGGACGAGCTGCTGCCGACCCTGCTGCGCGAGTACGCCGAGCTGCCCGACGGCCTCGGCTGCTGGGCGGTGGAGCGGGACGGCCGTTTCCTGGGGTGGGCGGCGCTCCGGCCGGCCCGCTCGGTGGGCCTGGAGCACGGACCGGCGGGCGGCCTGGAGCTCGGCTACCGGCTGCTGCCCGCCGCCCGCGGCCGGAGCTTCGCCACCGAGGCGTCCACCGCCCTGGTCACCGCCGCGTTCACCGAGCTGGGCGCCGAGCGGGTGGTGGCCACCACCATGGCGGTCAACACCGCCTCCCGCCGGGTCCTGGAGCGAACCGGGCTGCGCCACCTGCGGACGTTCTTCGCGCACTGGCCGGACCCGATCCCGGGCAGCGAGCAGGGCGACGTGGTGTACGGGCTGACCCGCAGCGAGTGGGCGGCCCGGGTCGGCGACTGACGCCGCGCCGGAGCCGCAGCCGGCGGCGCCGAGGATGGGCGGCGAAGCCAGACCGACGCCCAGTGCACGACGAGTTGTCCAGACCATTGACGCCCCCGGTTCGCAGGCACTCCGCTCCTGCCCGACCGCTGCGATCAGGACCCTACGGGCGCGAACCGCCGTGGCGCGAAGGGTGGTTGGGGTTTCGGGTCAGGCAGGCTGCACCTTCTGTCCGGGTACATCCGATTTGCTCACCGCCGCCCGTTTGTAGGATCAAGTACACCTGAAGCCCTTATCATCTGGGCACCCCCGCGTCGCCGGGACACCCCACGAACGAACAGGACACACGCCATGCTGAGCCACCGAGAGATATCCGCGGCGGGTGTCCGGTGATCAACTGGTTCCACGCGGCCGTACTCGGCCTGGTCCAGGGCCTGACCGAATTCCTCCCGGTCTCCTCCAGCGCCCACCTGCGCGTCTTCTCCGCCCTCGCCGGCTGGGACGACCCCGGCGCCGCCTTCACCGCCGTCACCCAGCTCGGCACCGAATCCGCCGTGCTCATCTACTTCCGGCGCGACATCGGCGCGATCATCAGAGCCTGGACCCTCTCGCTGTTCCGCTCCGAGTGGCGCCGCGACCCCAACGCCAGACTCGGCTGGTACGTCATCGTCGGCACCCTCCCGATCGGCATCCTCGGCAAGCTCTTCCAGGACACCATCGAGACCACCCTGCGCGACCTCCGCCTGATCGGCACCACCCTCATCCTCTTCGGTGTCATCCTCGCCGTCGCCGACCGCTCCCGCGCCGTCCGCAACGCCCGCGGCATCGACTCCCTCACCTTCCCCCACGCCCTCATCTACGGCGCCGCCCAGTCCCTCGCCCTCATCCCCGGCGTCTCCCGCTCCGGCGGCACCATCAGCGCCGGCCTCTTCCTCGGCTACAGCCGCGAGGCCGCCGCCCGCTACTCCTTCCTCCTCGCGATCCCCGCCGTCCTCGCCTCCGGCGGCCTCGAACTCCTCAAGATCGGCGAAGGCCCCGCCCCCGCCTGGGGACCCACCGTCCTCGCCACCCTCATCGCCTTCGCCGTCGGCTACGCCGCCATCGCCTGGTTCCTCAAATACATCTCCCACCACAGCTTCATGCCGTTCGTCATCTACCGGATCCTCCTCGGCATCACCATCATCGCCCTCGTCACCGCCGGTACCCTCGCCCCCGACGCAGGCGCCCTGCACTGACGAAGCCGCACCCCGGAGGGGCGGGAACCGGAGGACTCCGGGGCCCGCCCCTCCGCCGTTGCCCGACACGCCGCCCGGATCCACCCCCGAGTCGATCTGACGTTTGATTGGATCGCGGTATGACACTCGCTTGGAAACTGGTCGTGGACAGTGCGGACGCCCCCGCCATCGCCGAGTTCTGGGCCGCCGCCCTCGAGTACCGCGTCGAGGACCCCACCGCCCTGATCGACTCCCTGCTCGCCGACGGCCGGCTCCCCGAAGCCGCCGTCACCGAACGCGGCGGCCGCAAGCTCTTCCGCGGCTACTCCGCCGTCCGCCACCCCGACGACCCGTTCGACCCGCTCAGCGACATCGGCAAGGGCCGCCGCATCCTCTTCCAGGACGTCCCCGAGCCCAAGACCGGCAAGAACCGCCTGCACCTCGACATCCACTCCGACGGCCACCTCGAAGCGGTCGTCACCCGCCTCGAATCCCTCGGCGCCACCCGGGTCCAGGAGCACGACCAGGGCCCCGTCGGCCACTGGTGGGTCATGCGGGACCCCGAGGGCAACGAGTTCTGCGTCGCCTGACGGCCCGTCACCCCGGCGCTCCGCCGCCCCGCCGGCTGCGGACGCGTCGGGCGATCCGGCATGATGGCGGGCACGACCGCGTGAAGAGCACCGCGTCCGGGCCGTCGGCCGTACTGGCTGAAGGACCCGTCCTGGCACACCGTCGCCACCGACGCCGGGCGCGCCTGCGCCACCTGCGGCGGTGCCGCCGGCTGCTACATCCACCGCTACCACCCGCCGGAGTCCGGCTCGTACGAGCGCTGCATAGCCTTCGCCTGGTGCCCCGAGTGCCGGGTGTTCGGCAGCTCGCTGGTCCACATCCCGCGCCGCCGCGCCCTGGCCGACCCGCTCGCCGCGCTGACCGGCCGCGAACGCGAACGCCTCCTGCGCGGCCCCGAGGCCGAGTTGGTCGCCCACCTGGCCCGGTTGGCGCGCCGGAGCCGGGAGTGACCGCGCAGCAGGCGGGCGCCTCCGGCGGCTACCGGCTCGGGCGGCGGCGGAGGGCCAGGGCGACCAGGGTGCCGAGCACGGCGAGGCCGGCCAGGCTGCCGAGCACGATCGCGGTGGTGCTGGTGCCGCCGTCGTCCTTCTTGGCCGCCGGTGCCGCCGAGGCCGTGGTGACGGCGGGGGTCGACGGTGCGGCAGCCGACGGCGAGGGCGTCGCGGAGGCGGACGGCGACGGGCCGGCGGCGGCCGGGGCCAGCGGGGTGGCTCCGGCGGCGGCCGGGCGGAGGGCGAGGACGGGCGCCGGGTGGGCCGGCTTGGTGTCGCCCTGCGGGAGTTCGATCCACCGGTCGGTGTGGCCGTCGGAGTAGTCGACCAGGGTCTTGAAGACCACCGAGGCGGCGTCCGGGAGTTGACGGACCTTCACCGTGTACTCGGCGGCCGTGCCGGGCGCGAGCGCCGGCCCGGCGACGGCGTAGCCGTCGGCGGTGGCAGTGAGCGTCCAGCCGGTGGGGGCCTTGACCAGCGTGACGTCGGCGGGGGCCAGGCCCGCGGGCAGCGCGACCTTGACGTCGGTGATCCCCGCGGTGGAGGACTCGCCCTCGGCCGAGAAGCTCACCTCGGCGCCGACGGCGAGCGCCTGCGCGGTCGAGGAGTCGACCTCGACGTGCGCGGCGGCGGTACCGGCCGCGCCGAGGGCCAGGCCCAGCGCGGCCACGGGCACCAGGACACGGCGGAGGACTCGCGATCGCTGCTGCATGGGGGAACCCTACCGGTCCCGGGCGGTGAGGCGGCCGCGCACGGCGGCGTGCACCTCGGCCTCCTCGGCCGGATCGGCGGCCAGTCGGCGCAGTCGTTCGAGCACCCGGGCGTCACCGGTGGTGGTGACATGGGTGGCGGCGAGCTCGCGGGTGGACTCCTCGCAGTCCCACAGGCACTCGACCGCGGGGCCCTCGCCGAAGTACGGATCGGTGACGGCGAGCGCCTGGGCGGCGCGGCCGCGCAGCTCGGAGGAGGCGGCCTCGCCGTAGACGTGCCGCAGGGCGGGGACCGCGGCGTGCGCGCGGAGCCGGCCGACGCCGTCGACCAGGCTGCCGAGGCCGGTGCCGGTCACGCCGTTCAGCGAGATCCACTGGTGCAGGGCGGCGACCACCAGCGGTGCGTCGCACGGGTCACCGGCGTCCGCGAGGAGGCGGACGGCGGCCTGGCCGAGGGCGCTGTCCGCGCTGCCGGTCGCCGGGTCGGCCCAGCGGCGGGCGTGCGCGAGCGCCTCGGGACCTCGCATCCGGCCGAGCAGTTCCAGCGCGGTGGTGACCACCCGGTGGTCCAGGTCGGCGGCGGCGGTCTCGATGAACTCGGCGGCCGCGGCGTCCCGTTGCTCGACCAGGTGGCGGAGCGCTGCGCAGCGGGCGCCGGGCGGCCCGTCGGCGGCGGCGTCGTGCAGCAGGGGTGCGTCCTCGGGGCGGACCACGGCGGTCAGGCAGCGGGCCGCGGCGGCGGCCCGGCGGGCCAGCGACTGCGGGTCGGTGCCCTCGCCCTGGTCGGCCCAGGCGAGCACGTCGGCGGTGGACCAGCCGGGGGTGACGCCGGGGCGGTTGAGCTGCCGCTGCCACAGGTCGAACGGGGACTGCTCGCTCGCGGCGGCGACCCGCGGGTGGTGGACGGCCCACAGCCGCCACACCCGGGGCTCGTACGCGGCGCGGATGGCGGCGCGCAGCTCGGCCTCGCCCTCCGGATCGGCGGGGAACCGGCCTAGGACGGCGGGGGCGAGCGCGAGCAGGGCCTCGTCGGAGTCGCGCAGGGCGAGTTCGTCGAGGGCCCAGGCCCAGTTGGCCCCGGTGGCGGTGTAGGCGCGCAGCAGGTCGAGGGCGTCCCGGCGGCCGTAGCCGGCCAAGTGGCCGAGCACGGCGAGGGCGAGGCCGGTGCGGGCCTCGTCGTTGTCGACGTCGTCCTCGGGCGAGTGGAGGTGGAGTTCGAGGCCGGTGAGGGGGGCCTCGAGCTCCATGTAGAGCCGCGCGTAGTACAAGGAGCGGTTCTCGACCTGCCAGTCGGCGCGGGGATCGTTGGTCACGCAACTCTCGACGGCGGCGATCGCCTCGTCGCGGTCTGCGGCCAACGCATGCAGCTGCCCGTCTCCGCGGCCTCTCTGCAGGAGGCCGAGGAGGCTGGCGCTGGGCGCTATCACTGGCTCGAACATGAGGTCAGCATCCGTTGCGGCGGTCGTCGTGGCAACGGGATTTCCGTCGCCGGGGTCGGTTGGCACAGCTCAGGCGCCCGGGCGCCGGAATCACCGAAGGTTACCGCCTGGGTGGCCGATCTGCACACAGGGCAACGGGATTCGACGCCGTGACCGGCTCGAACAACGGCCCGTCCGTACCGGATCGACCGGTTCCGGGCGGTGCGTCTGCCCTTTCCTGATTGTGACGAGTGTCCCGTTCTCCTCTCGGGGCCGCCGCGGCGGTCAGATCGGCCGCGGCGTCCGCGGGGCGGGGAGCGCGGCGTGGATCTGCTCGCGGAGTTCGGCGACGGCGGGCAGCCCCTGGTAGCGGGTGGAGAGCCGGTACATCTCGCGCAGCCGGTCCCAGGTGCGCTTGGAGGAGGTGTCGTTGATCGAGACGAGGGCGAGCTTCGCCTGTACCTGGGCCTCGTCGGGTTCGCCGGAGATCCAGTGGATGGACGCCAGGGTGATCCGGTCGAGCAGCGCGGAGCGCTCCCGGCCGGTGCGCTGGCGCAGCCGGATGGCCTCCTGGGCGTGGCGGGTGGCGAGCGGCACGGCGCCGGGGTCGTGCTCGGCCAGGGTCCGGTAGACCAGGGCCTGCATGCCGTGCAGTTCGGCCTCGTTGAACAGCTGCATCCAGCTGGGGGCGGGCTCGGGAGCGTCCTGGACGAAGAGCTCCTCGGCCTCGCCGAGGACCCGGCGGGTGGCTTCGGAGCGGCCGAGCGAGGCCTGCGCCCAGGCCTCGACGGTGTGCAGCATGGCGCGGGTGCGGGGCTGCGCGCCGTCGCCGGGGCCGGCGCTGGCGTTGGCCAGCTGCATCAGTTCGAGGGCGTCGTCGGCCCGGCCGAGGTGGAGCATCTGGCGGGCCGCGCGGGAGATCGCCTCGCCGGCCCGGGGGCGGTCGTCGGCCTCCTTGGCGGCCTGCGCGGCGATCACGAAGTAGCGCTGGGCGGTGGGTTCGAGGCCGACGTCGTGCGACATCCAGCCGGCCAGCACCGCGAGGTTGGCGGCGACCGTCCACAGCCGGCGTTCCAGCGCGGGCGGGTGGCCGTGGGTGAGCAGGCCGCCGACCTCGTTGAGCTGGCCGACCACGGCCTTGCGCTGGAGTCCGCCGCCGCGGGAGGCGTCCCAGGCGCGGAACACCTCGACGGAGCGTTCCAGGGCGAGGACCTCGTCGTCGCCGACCGGCCCGGGTTCGTAGACGTCGGAGAGGGGGCGGGGGCCGCCCTGGGTGAGGACGTGGCGGGGGCCGGGGCGGGCGGCCGCCTCGGCGACGGCCCCTCCGGTCAGCCAGTCGTGCAGGTTGTCGGCGATGACCGCGCCGGCCGCGAGGGCCGCGGAGGCGCCGACCAGTCCGCGTCTGTTCAGCATGAGGTCCATTCCCGTGAACTCGGTGAGGACCGCGGCCGTCCGATCCGGTACCCAGGGATCCCTCGGCGGTGCTGCCGTGCTGCCGGACCTGGTGGGCCGGTGTCGTTCGAGACCGAGGTCCTCGGTGGTGACGACACGGCCGAGCCGCTCCGTGAACACGGCGGCCAGCACCCTCGGCACCGGGTCGCGCGGGATCTCGCCGTGCTCGATCCAGCGCCGGACCCGGGAGGTGTCGGTGGACAGCTGCTGCTCGCCCAGTGCCGCACCGCGCCGGTTGACCAGCCGCGCCAGCTCGCCCTTCGACCATCCGGTCAGGGCGAAGTGGTCGGCCAGTCTGGTGTTCGGCCCCTTGCTCAACTGAAGCCCCCAGGTTCCTCGGCTGAAAGTGACAGTAGTGGCTCTGTCACATGCCAAGCGACCATTCGCCATGGTTCGCCAGGGTGCGCTACGTGGTGTGCCAGTGCCGATCGGGTGTCAGGTAGGTATGCGCCACCCCGACTTCACGTCGGAACAGCCCCCGACCGGCCCGGACCTCGACCCGACGGCCCGTCAGGAGGCCTCCCGGACCCAGCGGTCCGGGGGGTGGCGCGGATGGGTGGCGCGGGGGCGCCGGGCATGGCACGGCGGTCGGAGCGGACGCACTTCCCCAGGGTGCGGACGTCTCCGGCGGACCGGCTCCGTGCCCGGCGCCCGCGCCCCACCCGGCGGCCCGACCCCAACAGAACCGGGCCACCCGAAGCTTTGCCGCCGGCCAGGAAGGACCCTCACCCGCTCATGTACTCCACAGCCAGTTCCGGAACCCGCCCCTCGGCCCCGATCGGAGCGGAGGCCGCACCCGTGCGCCAGTCGCGCCCCGGTCTGCGCCCGCCGACCGCCGGTTCGGGCCGTCCCGCCCCGCGCGCCGCCGAACTGCGCGACCCGCGCGGGCGCACCACCCTGGTGACCCGTCCGATGCCGGAGCAGGCCGGCAGGCTCGGCAGGCCGGCCGTGGGCCGCGCCCCGGAGGCGTTCGTCGACCGGGTGGATCCGGCCGCGCTGCAGACCCCGGCGGTGCGCGCGGTGCTGGCCAACGTGGCGCGGATATGTCCCGCGTTCCTGCCGCGGCAGGTGCTGCGGGAGGGCAGCCGGCACATCCTGATCGCGGGCACCATCGGCCGCGCCCCGGTGGTGGCGAAGTGCCTGGCGCCGGGGGCGCTGCGCAGCGCGCAGGCGGAGCAGCTGGTGGAGCGCTTCCACCACGAGGTGGCGGTGTACCGGGCGTTCGTGCGGCACCGCCCGCCGGTCCGGCTGCCGCGGCTGGTGGCGGCCGACCACGACCGCTGCGTGCTGGTGCTGGAGCGGGTGCCGGGCCGGCCGGCGGCCCGCGAGCGGCACCCGGTGAACGCGCCGACGCCGGGCGAGGTGCGGGCGGTGCTGGGTTCGGTGCGAACGCTGAACCTGTGGCGGCCGCCGACGGACGTGTTCGGCAAGCCGCTGGACTACCAGACCGAGATCGCCCGGTTCCACTCGGTGGGCCTGCTGACCGACCGGGACGCGGGCGACCTGCGGGGCCTGCTGCACGGCCTGGCCTCGGTGCCGTGGCAGCTGAACCACGGTGACGCGCTGCTGGGCAACATCCTGCTGGCCCCGTCGGGTCCGGTGCTGCTGGACTGGGAGCAGGCCGGCTGGTACCTGCCGGGCTACGACCTGGCGGTGCTCTGGAGCGTGCTGTCGGGCGACACCGCGGCGCGCCGCCAGATCAGTCAACTCGCCCAGTCCGGCGGCACCTTGGCGCGGGACGCGTTCCTGGTGAACCTGGTCCTGGTGCTGATGCGCGAGCTGCGGCTGCACGACGTGCCGGGTGCGGGCGAGGAGCAGCGGATCATGATCCGCCGGCTGTACGACGACGCGGCGCTGGCCCGCCGCGCGGTCCGCGCGGCCGTCGGCACCCGCTGACGGGTGGTCAGTCGCCCAGCAACGCCCGGCCGAGGGCGTCCAGCACGGTGTCCTCGGCGGGCAGTTGGGTGCGAAGGCTGAGGGTGTCGCGCAGGTGACGTTCCAGCGGTTGGCGGCGGTCGAGGCCGGCGCTGCCGGTGAGGGTGAGGGCGCGCTGTACGGTGTCGCCCGCGGTGCGGGCGGCCAGCAGTTGGACGGCGGGCGCGCGGTCGGCGGCCGCCGGGTCGGTGTCGGTGCGGGCGGCCAGGCCGTGGACGAGCTCCTCGGCGCCGGTGAGCGCCGCGTCGAGTTCGCCGAGCGGGCGGCGGTGCGCGGTGCTGCCGCGCAGCCGGCCCGCGGACCAGTCGAGGGCGGCCCGGGCGGTGCCCAGCAGGACCGCGGCGAGGGCGAGTTGGCGCCACGCGTCGGAGACCCGGTCGACCGGCCCGGGCCCGGCGCCCGGCCCGCGGGGCAGCACCGCGGCGTCGGCGCCGACCCGGGCGTCCTCCAGCAGGACGTCGTGGCCGGCCGCGGCGCGCAGGCCGAGCTGGTCGGCGGCGGGGTCGATTTCCAGCCCCGCGCTGTCGGCGCGGACCAGGAACAGGCCGGTGCGGGGCTGGGTCTCGGTGGTGCGGGCCTCGACGGCGAGCCAGGCGAGGGCTTCCGCGCCGGGGCAGTGGGTGGCGCGGCCGCTCAGCTGCCAGGCGCTGCCGTGCCAGCGGGCGGTGACGCCGGGCGGCCGGCCGGCGGGGGCGCGCAGGGTGCCGACCAGGGCGGGGCCGCGCCGGGATTCGGTGAGCAGCCGCCGGTAGAGCGCGGCGGGCCAGGGGGCGGTGCGTGCCTGTTCGGCGTGGTGCAGCAGGGTGTGCGCGGCGAGCAGGGCCACCGAGGCGTCGCCGCGGCCGAGTCGGGCCAGCACCCGGACGGTGTCGGCGAGTCCGGCGCCGGGGCCGCCGTGCCGCTGACCGATCGTCAGGGTGAGCAGGCCGGCTTCGTGGACGGCTTCGACGCCCTGGTACGGGAAGGTGCCGTCGCGGTCGTGTTCGGCGGCGCGGGCGGCGAGCAGGTCGACCACCCGGGGCAGCCGGGCGAGCGCCCGGTCGAGGGCGGCCCGGTCGGTGGACTCGGTGCCGGCGGTGCCGGGTGCGGGGACGTTCGGCTGCGCTGCGGTGCGGGTCATGGCGGTGGCCTCCGGGCGGGGCGGCGTGGGTGTCGGGCGTCCTGACGGGTGTTCAGGAGGCCGGACAGACCGCGCCGGCGGTGCGCCGGAGGTCCACGTGCAGGCGGCGGGTGAGCAGCGGCCGGGTCATCTCGGCTACTGGTCCTGCTGGAACATCTCCGCGGGGAGCGGCTTCAGCAGCTGGTAGAGATCGTCCGAAATCGGCCGGTCCCACGAGGCGATGGTGACCTGGACGTCGTCGCTGCGGCCGAACTGGGAGCAGTAGAGGCGCTCCTCGCTGACCTTGACCTTCCGGACGATCAGCAGGTCGTCGCCGAGCATGACCGGGAAGTCCTCGGCGGAGACGAAGTCCACCGGCTCGTCGTTCTCCAGGGCCGCGAGCAGTTGGCGGACTTCGAACGGCACGCCGTCCTCGCTGTCGCGGGCGGGCGATCCCTGCGGGAGGTTGCCGATCAGCATGGCCGGGCCGCGGCCGCCGAGCAGGTCGTAGCGCAGGAAAATCCCTTGGCAGGAACCGTCGGAGCCGGTCATGATCATGGCCCCGAACAGCCCGGGCCAGTCGCCCGGGTCCATCGCCAGTACGTCGAAGTCCGGGCCGGCGGGCTGGCCGGAGCGTCGGCGGAGAAAAGACATGCGCCCATCGTACGTGCCCGGCGGGTAGCGGCCGTTGAGCGGGTCCGCGATCAGGCCGAGATCTACGCTCAGGGACCAATGTTGACTCTGAGCAACCAACCGGGCTACGTTCGGTTCAGCACGACGGCCGCTCCGGGGCGAGATCCACAGGGAGCGGTTCGTCGCAGCGTGCCTTGCGCGCATTCCCTCACTGCGCTCGTGGTCGTGTGAAATCCAAGCACCATTTGCTGCTTCAATGGTTCTTCGACGAGCCACAGAACACACAAGCCAGGTTCGCGGGGCCCTTGCCGTCGCGTTCGCGAACCTTGCCCGGATCACCGCCGCGTGGGGGCGTGCGGAATCCGGGTCGGCCCTGCCGGGGAGTAGCTCTCCCTCCAGGGGCCACTCCCGTTGCGACGGCTGCCGCACCCCTGTGCGGCACGGGGTGGGAGGGCCCGTCATCGGCGCCGGTGACGGGCAGCACAGCGGGCGCCGTGCCAATACCGCGTGGGGGCGGTTGGCACGGCGTCTGCCTGCTCATACTCTGCTGCGCCCCTTGTCGACCAGTCAACAAGTTTCGGCCCATCAGAACTCTTTCGTAACCTGGGTGTATGCCCGCCCGTCACCTGCGCGAGCGCCCCGCTCCGTCCGCCCGCCACCGGGCCGACGGGCCGCTGACCAGGCCGGGCCCGGTGACCGTCGGGTGAACGGAGGGCTGCCGGGGGGTGCGGGAGCTCAGCCGCCGACCGGCCGGTTCGGGTCGAATTCGCCGTCCCGGGCGCCCAGCACGAAGGCCCGCCACTCGGCCGGGGTGAAGATCAGCGCCGGGCCGTCGGGTTCCGCGCCGTTGCGCATCGCGATGCAGCCGTCGACGAAGGCGATCTGCACGCCCGTCCCGTCGCCGCCCGCGGACTGCCAGCGGGCGCCGCTCACGTCCAGCTCGATCTTGCGCCGGTCGTCCGCCGCCTGTGCCGTCATGCCGACCCCTCCTCCTGTGCCCGGGCCCACGGTGCTCGGCCCCACGGTGCTGCGGCGGCCAGCCTAGCCACGGCGCGGGCCCGGATCGGCGGATCGCCCGCGGCGCGCCCGCCCGGCGGTGGAGATGGGCCGTTCCGGCCGTGCCGCGCCGACACCTGTGCTATTGGCCCGCTCCCGGCCCCGGCGCGGGTGAGGATGGGTGACGAGCAGTCAGCCACCGCCCGGGGAGCAGCCGATGGACCAGCGGGACCGCAGCCGCGCCGACGTCATCCCGATCACCACCGCGCCGTCGGCCCCGCCGGTGGGCGCTGCGACGGGCACGGTGACCGCGCCCGCGCCGGCCGTACCGCGCCCGACCCGGCCGATCGGGCACGGCCGGGTCGGAGTGGTGCTGGTGTCGCACAGCCTCGGACTCGCGGACGCGGTGCGGGCGCTGACGCTGGCCCTGGCGGAGTCGGACGATCCGGCGCCGGTCACCTCGACCGGCGGTTCGCTGGGCGACGGGCCGGGCGCCAGCGCGGTGCTGGTGGCCGCGGCGGCCCGCCGGGTCGACCAGGGCCACGGGGTGGCGGTGCTCTGCGACCTGGAGGACGCGGTGCAGACGGTGCTGGCGCTGCTGTCGCAGGCCGACGAGCACGGACTGCCGTTCCCGGTGCGGTTCGCGGACGCCCCGTTCGTGGAGGGCGCGGTGGCGGCGGTGGCGACCGCGACGGCCGGCGGCGACCTGGCGGCGGTGCTGGACGCGGCGGAGGAGACCGGGCGTCGTCCGAAGCGCTGACGCCCGGCTCGACCACCGGTCGTACGAGATGTGTCCGATGGGTTGGTTTGGGCCCGACTGAGCGGGTTTCCCGCACGCCGGGCCGGTGGCCGCCGCTAGAGTCGGGCGCATCGGCCCGGTGGGGGGAGTCCCCGGGCCCGGCGGAGGGGTTGGTGTGCGCAGATGCGAGTGGTGATCACCGGTGGAGCCGGTTTCATCGGGGCCAACCTGGCCCGGGAGTTGACGTCCCGCCAGGAGGTGACCGAGGTCCGGGTGGTGGACGACCTGTCCACCGGCAGCAAGGCCAACCTGGCGGGGGTGGACGTCACCCTGTTCGAGGGCACGATCCTCGACCCGGCGCTGCTGGACGCGGCGTTCACCGGCGCCGACGCGGTGGTTCACCTGGCGGCGCTGCCGTCGGTGCCCCGTTCGGTGGCGGCCCCGCTGGCCAGCCACCACGCGAACGCGACCGGCACCCTGGAGGTGCTGGAGGCGGCCCGCCGGGCCGGCGGCCTGTACGTGGCGGCCGCGTCCTCGTCCTCGGTGTACGGCGCGAACCGGGAGCTGCCCAAGCGCGAGTCGATGCGGACGGCGCCGATGAGCCCGTACGCCGTCTCCAAGCTGGCCACCGAGGCGTACCTCGGCGCCTACCACCACTGCTACGGCCTCGGCGTGCTGCCGCTGCGCTTCTTCAACGTGTTCGGCCCGCTGCAACCCGCCGGCCACGCGTACGCCGCCGTGGTGCCCGCGTTCCTGGACGCGGCGCTGAACGGCCGCCCGGTGACGGTGCACGGGGACGGGCTGCAGAGCCGCGACTTCACCTTCGTCGGCACGGTGGCGCAGGTGCTCACCGAGGCGGTGCTGAACCGGGTGGTCTCCGCGGACCCGGTCAACCTGGCGTTCGGGACGCGCACGTCGCTGCTGGAGCTGATCGAGCTGATGGGCACGGTGCTGGGCGCTCCGGTGGCCGCGGAGCACGTGGACCCGCGGCCGGGCGACGTGCGGGACTCGCAGGCCGACAACGCGCGGCTGCGCGAGCTGTTCCCCGCGGTGCGGCCGGTGGCTCTGGAGGAGGGCCTGCGGCGCACCGCGGACTGGTTCCGGACGCTCTGACCCCGGGGCGCGGCCGCTACGGCAGCTGCTCCGTCAGTTCGAAGTGCGCCGCGCTGTTTCCGGCCACCGCGAGCTTGATCCGTTCGCGTGCGCTCTCCGGGAGGTCGGGGAGCGCGTCCGCGTGGAACCAGCCCACTTCGAGCGACTCGTCGTCGTTGACCCGGGCCTCGCCGGAGACCAGCCGGCAGCGGAAGGTCAGGTCGAGGTACTGGGAGCGGTCGCCGTTCGGGTACTCGATCAT
This sequence comes from Streptomyces sp. TLI_171, assembly GCF_003610255.1. Lineage (GTDB taxonomy): Bacteria > Actinomycetota > Actinomycetes > Streptomycetales > Streptomycetaceae > Kitasatospora. Next base: position 1,625,727 of record NZ_RAPS01000001.1, read on the forward strand.
CGGGGTGACGCCGACCGCGACCAGCGCCTCCGGACGGACCGTCACTCCGGTCTCCTCCAGGCACTCGCGGACCACCGTGTCCGCGGGCTGCTCGCCCGGGTCGATGATCCCGCCGATCACCGCCCACCGCCCGGTGTCCGCGCGCCGCCCGAGCAGCACCCGGCCCTCGTCGTCCAGGACCACCGCCGACACCCCGGACAGCCACAGCGGCATGGTGCCGACCACGGAGCGGAGTTCGGCCAGAAACGCAGGAATTCCCATGGCACGAGCGTAGGCGCAGCGGGCTCAGCGCAGCGGCCGGGCCGGGGCTCCGACCACGGTGGCGCCGGGCGGCACGTCGCGGGTGACGACGGCGCCGGCGCCGACGAAGGCGGCGCGGCCGACGGTGCGGCCCTGCAGGACGACGGCGCCGGAGCCGACGGTGGAGTCCGCGGCGAGGTGGACCGCGCCGGAGACGTTGGCGCCGGGGTAGACGGTGACGCGGGCGTCGAGGCGGGTGTCGTGGCCGACGGTGGCGTTGTAGTGGACCTGGCTGTGCGGGCCGAGCAGCACGTTGCTGGAGAGGTGGGCGCCGCCCATCACCAGGCAGCCGGCAGCGAGTTCGGTCTCGGGGGCGATGATCGCCCGCGGGTGGACCAGGGTGGCGGCGGCGCCGCCGGCGGCGTCCAGCAGGTCGACCAGCCGGGCCCGCACCGCCGGGTCGGCGATTCCCACCAGGTAGGGGGCGCCGGCGGGCAGTTCCTCGGGCTTGGCGACGGGGAGCCCGCGCACCTCTCCTCCGGCGAGGCGGTCGTCGAGGAAGCCGGCCACCGGGACGCCGGCGGCGAGCGCCACGTCCAGTGCCTCCCGGCCGACGCCGCCGGCTCCCGCGATCCACAGCATGTTCGGTCTCCTCGTGTCCGGCGGGCCGACCCGTTCGGGTTCAGCCTCGCAGTTCCTCCTGGATCAGCCGGGGCGCGGCCGCGGTGGCCTGCCGGGGCAGCACGATCCTGGCGGGTGCGGCGGGCGTCTCGGCGGGCACCGGGAAGCCGGGGTTGACGCCGCCGGCGGCGGTGATGCCGGTGGGGCGCAGCAACATCTTCGCGGTGAGGGCGAGGATGCGCAGGTCGAGCAGCAGGCTGCGGTGCTCGATGTACCAGAGGTCGAGTTCGATCCGTTCGGGCCAGGTGATGGAGTTGCGGCCGCGGACCTGGGCCCAGCCGGTGAGGCCGGGGCGCAGCGCGAGGCGGCCGCGCTGGCGCTCGGAGTAGTGGGCGACCTGCTCGGGCAGGGTGGGGCGGGGCCCGATGACGCCCATGTCGCCGCGGACGACGTTCCACAGCTGCGGGAGTTCGTCCAGGCTGGTCTTGCGCAGCAGCGCGCCGAGGCGGGTGATGCGCGGGGCGTCGGGCTCGTCCTCGTGGCGCTTGTCGCGCATGGTGCGGAACTTGAGGATGCGGAACTCCTGGCCGTGGCGGCCGGAGCGGGTCTGCCGGAAGATCACCGGTCCGCCCATGGTGGCGCGGATCAGGAGGGCGATCACCAGGCCGAGCGGGACGGCGATGATCCCGGCCAGTGCGGCGACCGCGAGGTCCCCCCCTCGCTTCATTTCTCCCCCAACTGGGTTGGTGCGTTGTGGTGTTGTGGGCGCGCCTCGGGCTGCTCGGCGCGCGTGGCGCTGCCGCGTGGTGGCGGTGTCAGTCGGTGGTCCAGCGCAGTCCGCGGCGGCGGGCGACGGCGGCGTAGGTCTCCAGCGAGACCCGGGCGACCGCGCGCTGGTCGAACTGGTCGAGGGCGCGGCGGCGGGCCGCCGCGCCCAGTCGTATCCGCAGGTCGGGCTCGGTGAGGAGCCGGTGGAGCTGAGTGGTGAGGGCGGCGGCGTCGGCCGCCGGGGCGAGCAGCAGGTGTTCGTCGTGGGTGCCGATCTCGCGGCAGCCGCGGATGTCGCTGAGCAGCATGGGCAGGCCGCTGGCGGCGGCCTCCATGCCGGAGCGGGAGAAGCCCTCCCGGTAGGAGGGGAGGACGAAGACGTCGAGGGCGGCGTACACGGCGGGCATGTCGTCGCGGCTGCCGAGGAATTCGAGTCCGGCCTCGGCGGTGCGCAGCGCGTCGGGCTTGTCGGGGTCGTCGGGGCCGATCCACACGAAGCGGGCCTTGCCGGCCAGCGCGCGGGCGGCTTCGGCGTACTCGCGGATGCCCTTCTCGGCGACCCGCCGGCCGACCCCGCCGACCAGCAACTCGTCCTCGGCGACGCCGAGTCGGGTGCGCAGTTCGGCGCGCAGGGCGTCCCGGCGGGGGCCGGGGGCGGGGAACCGGTCGAGGTTGACGCCGTTGCCGACGACGCGTGAACGCCGGGCGGGGACGCCCCACTTGGCGAGCGTGGCGCGGTCCTCGGCGTTCTGGTAGAGCTCGGCGTGCGAGAAGCGGGCGGCCAGCGCCTCGGCGCCGAGCACGGCGAGCCGTTTGGCGAACGGGTCGTGGGCCTGGGCCCACAGGCCGTGGCAGGTGTTGACGACCACCGGGACCCCGGCGAGGCGGCCGAGGATGCGGCCCATCACGCCGGTCTTCGGGTTGTGGGTGTGCAGCACGTCGGGCTGCAACTTCCGCAGGGCGGCGAGCAGTTCGCGGGCGGCGGCGAGGTCGGCGCGAGGCTGCCAGGCGCGGGTGAGCGAGGGCAGCGGCCGGTGCCGGACGCCGAGCTGCTCGATCCGCTCCCGGTAGGGGCCGGGTGCGCTGAGGCCGTGGGTCTGCAGTCCGTGTTCGACGTCGACGGTCAGTTCGGTGGCCAGCAGCAGGTGCAGCGACATGTCGACGGTGGTGAGGTGGGCGACCCGCAGCGGCCGGCCGCCCTCGCCGCGCAGGCGCAGGGGGAGCTGGTCAGGCACTGGCGCCCACCGCCTTCGCGGTGGCGACGATCCGGGCGTAGGCGCGCTCCGGGACGAGCCGGCCGTAGAGCTTGGCGCGGAAGAAGTCGATCGGGTCGGTGCGGCGGACCGGGACGCGGTGGAAGCGGACCGGGTCGTGGCCGGGCAGGTTCCGGCCGACCCGGCCGGTGGCGGCGGTGCGGAACCGGGCGCGCAGCGCCGCGTCCATGTGCGGGACGGGGGTGCCCCAGGTGTAGGCGAAGTGCGCCGGCCGGGTGCCGAGGTGCTGCTCGATCTCGTCGCCGCAGCCGTCGAGCTCGGCGGTGGTGAGCAGGTCGGGCCGGGCGTGGCTGCGGGTGTGGTTGGCGACGGTGCACAGCCCCGAGGCGGTCATCTCGCGCAGCTGCTCCCAGCTGAGCCCTTCGGCGGGGGCGCCCTTGGCGGTGGAGCCCTCCCAGCTCATCGGGCCGCCGACCAGGCCGCTGGCCAGGTAGATCGTGAACGGCAGTCCGCGTTCCTTCAGCAGCGGCCAGGCCGTGTCGTAGGTGTCGGCGAAGCCGTCGTCGAAGGTGAGGACGGTGCTGGGGGTGCGCAGGCCGGCTTCGAGGCGGTCGGCGGCGGTGTCCAGCGACACCACGCGGCCGGGCGGGAGCTCGGCGAGCAGGTCGACCTGGGCGGTGAAGTCGGCGGTGGCGAGGTCCAGCTCGTCGGCGGTGCCGCCGCCGACCCGGTGGTAGATGAGGACGGTGGCGCCCTCCCCGGGCACCCGGCCGGCGGCACGCGCCAGCTGCTGCTTGATCTTCGTCCTGATGCCGCCGGCCGCAACGCCGGTGCTCGCCATGAATCCCCCTCGCGGTGCCCCCCGGCACCGGACCTGTGACTCCCCCGGCCCGCGGCTGCCGCGGGCGATGCGAATCACAGTAGGGGGAAGTGTGGCGCTGCTGCCCGGGAAACGTGAAAGAAGTGCGCAGGTAGGCCGAAAATCAGCCGGTCCGACCGGTACTGTCCGTTTGGTGGACGTTTTCCGGTCACGCCGCGGGCCCGGGTGCCGGGGAGAGGCGGGGTCGGGGGCCCGTCAGGGGGTGGCGCCGCCGCCGGGGCGCAGCAGCGCGATCCCGATCCGGGCCAGCAGCAGCACGCCTGCGGCCAGGCAGCCGACCACGGCCATCGCCCAGGCCGGGCCGTCGGTCTCCGGGACCAGCACGGCCACCGCGATGCCCATCGCCACGCACAGCGCGCCGACCAGTGCGAGCAGTGCCTGGTGGCGGCGGAGTGCGCAGCCGCTGAACAGCTCGGACCAGCGGGTAGCGGCACGCTCACTTCGGGTGTCTGCCATGCCTTCCACGGTAACCCGCCGAACGGCGCCGGGCCACAGTCCTCCGACCCTGGCGGAGGGCCCTGCGCACCGTCCTCGGCGGCCCGCGCAGGACGCCCGCGAAAACTCGCCGTCCGGCGTACAACCATCCCGGGGCGTCGGTGGTCTCCATTACATTGAGCGATCCAGGAGCCGTCCGACGAGTGGGACAGGGAGTACCCGCCGCGGGCTAGATCACTCGGGAGCGGAGCCGCCGCGCCCGGGGTCGGAGGCCGGGCTCCGCCTGCCGACGGTACCGCCACGCCGCTTGCCGGCGACCGAGGGGGGAACCGTGTCGTACGCCACCACTGCCGCTGCCGTCTGCGCCCCGCCCCATCCCGTCGTTCCGACCTCCGTTGCTCCGGTCACCCGCCGGCCCCGCGAACGCGACCGGGGCAGCTGGCTGCGGTTCAGCCCCGCGCAGCCGCTGTTCCGGGCCCGCGCCGCCCAGCGGCTGGCCGTCCTCGCGTACCACGGCATCACCGACCCGCGGTCCTTCGGCGCCCAGCTGGACCGGCTGCGGCGGCTCGCCACCCCGGTGTCGGTGCGGGACGTGGAGCGCTCGCTCGCGGAGGGGCGGCCGCTGCCGCCGCGCTCGGTGCTGGTGACCTTCGACGACCCGGACCGCACGGTGCTGCGGCACGCGCTGCCGGAGCTGGTGGCGCGGCGGATCCCCGCGGCCGCGTTCGTGATCGCCGAGCTGGTCGGCACCGAGAAGCCGTTCTGGTGGCACGAGGCCGCGTTCCTGGCCCGGCACGGCGGCCGGGCCCGGCTGCTGCCCAGCGGCGGCGACCCGGACCGGGTGCTGGCGCTGCTGAAGGCGCTGCCGGACCCGGACCGCCGACGCAGCCTGGCCGAGCTGCGGGTGTCGGCGACCCGCCGCCCGCCGGCCCAGGAGCAGTTGCGCCCCGAGGACCTGCGGGCGCTGCGGGAGGCCGACGTCGCGGTCGGCAACCACACCCTCGGGCACCCGTCGCTGCGGCGCTGCGACGAAGCCACGGTGCACGCGGAGATCGCCGGCGCGCACCGGGCGCTGAGCCGCTGGCTGGGCGAGGCCCCGTCGGCGTTCGCCTACCCGGACGGCGGGTTCGACGAGCGCGCGGACTCGGTGCTGCGCCAGCTCGGCTACCGGCTGGGCTTCCTCTCCGACCACCGCCTCGGCCCGCGGCTGCCTCAGCACCCGCTGCGGATCAGCCGCCTGCAGGTGGACTCGACCACCTCGACGCGGCGGTTCGACACCATCCTGTCGGGCCTGGAGCCCGCGGTGCAGCGCCTGCTGGGGGCACAGGCGTAGCTCCCGGGCCGGACGACGGCGCAGGGCCCGCACCCGGGGGATCGGGTGCGGGCCCTGCGCCGTCTAAGCCGTCTCCGGCGTTCCGCCGGTCAGCCGGTGGCGGTGGCGGTGGCGGTGGGGCGGATGCTGCGCATCCGGCCGATGGCGTAGACGCAGCCCGCCAGGGCGAGGTCGGAGAGCAGCATGAAGCCGATCGAGTAGCTGCCCTTGGCGCTGTAGATGGCGCCCATCACCAGCGGCGGGACGAAGCCGCCGAGGCCGCCGATCGCGCCGACGATGCCGGTCACCGAGCCGACCTGGGCGACCGGGGTGACCTGCGCGACCAGGGCGAACACCGAGCCGCTGGTGGTGCCGAGGCCGGCCGCCATCACCAGGAAGGCGATGGTGCCGACCGGGCTGAGCTCGGGGTCGAAGGCCTGCACCACGGCGAACAGGGCGGTGATCGCCAGCGCCCAGGCGGTCACCACGGCCGGGTGGATGCGGTCCGAGATCCAGCCGCCGAACGGCCGGAAGACGACGGTGACCAGGGCGAACCCGGCGGCCTTGGTGCCCGCGTCGGTGGCCGACAGCTCGTACCAGGTCTTCAGGTAGGTCGGCAGGTAGACGCCGAAGGCGACGATGCCGCCGAAGCCGATCGCGTACAGCGCGGAGAGTTCCCAGGTGACCCGGAGGCGGCCGGCGCTGCCGAGGCGGGTGGCCAGCGAGGCGGTGGGGATCACCCGGTCGGGGCGGTCGCGCAGCAGCAGGAAGGACAGCACGGTGTAGCCGGCCAGCGCGATCGCCAGCACCCAGAACGGCAGGTTGTGGCCGTGCTTCCAGAGCCGGGGCGTGAAGTAGCCGGACAGCGCCACGCCGCCCATGCCCATGCCGAACACGCCGAGGCCGAGGCCGCGTTTGTGCGGCGGGAACCAGGAGTTCACCAGCGGCACGCCGATCGCGAAGGTGGTGCCGCCCAGCCCGAGGAAGAACCCGACGGCCAGCAGCGCCCCGTACGAGCTCTTGGCGGGGATGAGCAGCAGCACCGGAATGATCGTCAGGGCGGAGACCAGCGGGAACATCAGCCGCGCCCCGTACCGGTCGGTCAGCGCGCCGACCGGGACGCGGCCCAGCGAGCCGACGATCACGGGGACGGCGACCAGGAAGGACTGCGCGAACGACGACATGTGCAGGGTCTTGTCGAACTCGCCGGCCAGCGGGGCGATCAGGTTCCACGCCCAGAAGGTCAGCGCGAAGCCGACGGTGGCCACCACCAGGTTGGTGTACGCCGTGCCCGAGACTCTGTCCTCGGCCGGCACCCGCGCGTTCGAAGCTGTCAGCTGTCCCATGGGGTCCAAGCCTCCGTGCCCCCGCTGCCGGGTGCCGGGGACGCGCCCGGAGCCCGGTCATACCGTCATGCGAACGGAGCAGGCGTGGGCCGGGCTGCCGGGCGACCTGCGGTGGCCCGGATCTGGGCGGCGTGCGCGGGCAGCTCGGTGCCGGCCAGACCGTCCAGCAGCCCACGGACCGTCAGCACGCCCTCGAACAGCGGCTTCCCGTGCGAGAACAGCACCGCGGGCACCGGAGCCGCCAGCTCCTCCGCCCCGAGCGAGGCCGCCAGGCCGCCGAGCGCGGCGCCGTACCCGGCCACCCGGCGGCGCAGCGCCTCGCCCCCGCCGCTCCCGTGGATCACCCGCCCGATGTTCCGGTGGTCCTGGCTGGAGCGGTTGTCGTACCCGGCGGGCGAGCCGGCCGCGGCGGTGGCCACGGCCGCCAGCGTGCCCGCGGTGACCAGGGCGAGGTGGGCCAGCACCTGTTCGGCGGTCCACTCGCCGGGCGGCAGTGCGGCCGGCTCGGCGCGGGCGGCCTCCTCGGCGGCGGCGGTGACGTCCTGGTAGGCGCGGTGGAGCGGAGCGGGATCGAACATGGGGTGCCCTTCTGCCGGAGGTGGGGGTGACGGTGGCTCAGGACTCGGTCGGGGCCATCTCCCACGGGGCCTGCGGGAGGGTCTCGCCGGTCTCCAGCAGGGACTTGAGGTTGGCCAGCACGGCGGGCCAGCCCTGCGAGATGGCGTTCAGGGCGGTCAGGTCGCGCAGCTTCTCGTGGGTGACGGTGAGTCGGACGATCTCCTCGTGCGGCTCCACCAGGAAGGTCACCGTCGCGGCGTCCTCCTGGCCGGCCAGGTCCGGCCGGTCCTCGAAGGTGATCACCAGGCGGGACGGCGGTTCGGCGGCCAGCACCCGGCCGGTGACGTCGGACCGGCCGGAGCCGTCGGTGCGGCGGTGCTCCCAGCGCGAGCCGGGCTGCCAGTCGGAGACGTTGGCGTGGCCCCAGTAGCGGGCCGTCAGGTCGGCGTCGGTGAGGGCCTTCCAGACCTGTTCGGGGGTGGCCCGGATGTAGGTGACGTAGACGTAGGTCGGGACGGTGCCGGGTGCGGTGCTCATGGCGTGCTCCTGTTCTGCCTGTCGTTTGATCGCGCCGAGGGCGTCCAGGCGCGGGCGGTCGAAGTCGGCGATCCAGCGCTGCTCGATCTCGTGGATCGGGGCCGGGTTCAGGTAGTGCAGCCGCTCCCGGCCGCGGCGGACCACGGTCACCAGGTGTGCGGCCACCAGCAGGTCGACGTGCTGGGTCACGGACTGGCGGGCCATCGCCGCCTCCTCGCACAGTTCGCGCAGCGTCTGCCCGTCCCGCAGCCGGAGCCGGTCCAGCAGCCGGCGGCGGGTCGGGTCGGCGAGCGCCTTGAACACCGCGTCCAGCGGTGCGTCGGAGGTCGGTTCGGTGGTCACTCCTCAATTGTGCAGGTATTTGCCTGCCTATTTCAAGCGCGTCGGGTCGCGCGCCCCGCCGCAGGCCGGGGGCGCAGTCGGGGCCGGGGTCGCGGCCGGGCCAGGGAGTAGAGTCAGTGCTCGTGAAGATCGCCCTCGTGGACTCCGGAATCGGACTGCTCGCCGCCGCCGCCGCGATCCGCCGGCTGCGGCCGGACGCGGACCTGGTCGTCTCCTGCGACCCCGACGGAATGCCCTGGGGGCCTCGTACGCCCGAGGACATCACCGACCATGCGCTGGCCTGCGCCAGGGCCGCGCTCGCGCACGGCCCGGACGCCCTGGTGGTGGCCTGCAACACCGCCTCGGTGCACGCGCTGGACCGGCTGCGCGCCGAGTTCGAGCCGGACCTGCCGGTGATCGGGACGGTCCCCGCGATCAAGCCCGCGGCGGCCAACGGCGGCGTGGTGGCGATCTGGGCCACGCCCAGGACCACCGGCAGCGCCTACCAGCGCGGCCTGATCGCCGAGTTCGGCGGCGCCGCGGAGGTCCACGAGGTGGCCTGCCCCGGCCTCGCCGAGGCCGTCGAGCACGCCGACGAGGCCGCGATCGCCGAGGCCGTCGCCTCGGCAGCCGCCCGGACGCCCGTCGGCACCACCGACCTGGTGCTCGGCTGCACCCACTACGAGCTCGTCGACGACCGGATCGCCGCCGCCGTCGCCTCCCCCGCCCGCCTGCACGGCTCCGCCGACGCGGTCGCCGCCCAGGCACTGCGCCGGCTCGGCCCGGCGGGCGCCGGCGCCGGCACGCTCACCGTGCTGCACTCGGGCCGGCCGGCGTCGCTGCAGGTCGCGGCGCTGCGCTACCCGCAGGGCGAGGTGCTGACGGGCGTCCGGGTCTGAGCGACCCGGCCCGCCGCGCCTCAGGGGTGGGCGGCCCACGGTGGGGCACACTGCCGGAGTGACGGTCCTGTGGTGGGTGTCGGCGTTGTCGCTGCTGGTGTGGCTCTGGCTGGCGCTGGGCCACGGCGGGTTCTGGCGCACCGACCAGCGGCTGCCCGGCGGCGCCGAGCCGACCCGGTGGCCCTCGGTGGTGGTGCTGGTCCCGGCCCGCGACGAGGCCGAGGTACTGCCCGTCTCGCTGCCGAGCGTCCTCGCCCAGGACTACCCGGGGCAGGCCCGGGTGATCCTGGTGGACGACCACAGCGCCGACGGCACCGGCGAGCTGGCCCGCGCCCTCGCCACCCGGACCGGCGGCCTGGAGCTGGCGGTGACCACTCCCCCGCCGCTGCCCGACGGCTGGACGGGCAAGCTCTGGGCCCTGCGCCACGGCGTCGAGCAGGCCGGCGACGCCGACTGGCTGCTGCTCACCGACGCCGACATCGCGCACCGCCCCGGCTCGCTGCGCGCCCTGGTCGCCGCGGGCACCGGCAACGGCCTGGACCTGGTCTCGCAGATGGCCCGGCTGCGGGTGAGCAGCCGCTGGGAGCGGCTGATCGTCCCCGCGTTCGTGTACTTCTTCGCCCAGCTGTACCCGTTCCGCCGCTCCAACCGCCCGGGTTCGCGGACGGCCGCGGCGGCCGGCGGCTGCTCGCTGGTCCGCCGCGAGGCGCTGGAGCGGGCCGGCGGGGTGGCGGCGATCCGCGGCGCGGTCATCGACGACGTGTCGCTGGCCCGGGCCGTCAAGCGCACCGGCGGCCGCACCTGGCTGGGCCTCGCCGACCGGGTCGACTCCGTCCGTCCCTACCCCGGCCTCGGCCCGCTGTGGCGGATGGTCTCCCGCAGCGCGTACGCCCAACTGCGGTACTCCCCGCTGTTGTTGGCGGGCACCGTGGCCGGCCTGGCGCTGGTCTACCTGGTCCCGCCCGCCGCCGCGCTGGCCGGCCTGGCGGGCGGCTCCTGGCCGGTCGCCGCGGCCGGGCTGGCCGCCTGGGCGGTGATGACCGGCAGCTACCTCCCGATGCTGCGCTACTACGGGGTGTCGGCGGCGGCGGCCCCACTGCTCCCGTTCACCGCGCTCCTGTACCTGCTGATGACGGTCGACTCCGCCGTCCAGCACTGGCGCGGCCACGGCGCCGCCTGGAAGGGCCGCACCTACCCGCAACCCCGGCGCGCGGACTGGCAGGCCCGCGCGAAGCCACGTCGCACCGAATAGCAGTTGCGGGGCCGGGCATGATCGAGTGATGGAACGTCACGAGATCTCACGCCTCGCCCACCGCGACCACCCGATCGCCGCGCCGCTCTCCGACGAGTCGGTGCGGCTGCTGCTGGAGCGGGCGTTGCGCGGCCGGGAGGACGGGCGGCTGCTGGACCTGGGCTGCGGGGAGGCCGCCTGGGCGGTGCGGGCGCTGGCCGCGCACCCGGGGCTGCGGGCGGTCGGGGCGGACGTGGACGCGGCGGCGCTGACCGCCGGGCGGCGGAGCGCCGAACACCTGGGCGTCGCCCGGCGCCTCGGCCTGCACCACACCGACGTACGGGAGTTCACCTCCGCCGAGCCGTTCGACGTGGTGCTCTCCATCGGCGCGACGCACGCCTTCGGGGGGCTCGCGCCGACGCTGGCCGCGATCGGCCCGCTGCTCGCCCCGGGCGGTGCGGTGCTGCTCGGCGAAGGGTACTGGGAGGGCGAGCCGACCTCGCTCTCGCGGGAACTGTTCGGCGACGGACTCGCCGACCTGGCGGGCACCGTCGCCGCCGTCCGGGCCGCCGGCTGGCTGCCGGTGGCCGGACACACCTCCTCCACCGCCGAGTTGGACGCCTACGAGTGGGCCTGGACGGGATCGCTGACCGACTGGGCGCTCGACCAGCCGCCCGGCCCCGACCGCGACCAGGCCCTGCGCATCGCGGCGGAGCACCGCGAGGAGTGGCTGACCGGGTACCGGAGCGGCTTCGGCTTCGTCACGCTGCTGCTCCGCCCGGCCGGCTAGCGGACTGACGGTGCGTCAGCGGCCGATCAGGCGCCGGGCGGTGGGCTTGACGAACTCGTAGCGGGACATCTGCTCCAGGTCGCGGAGCCACGCGGCGCGGCCCGGAGGCTTGCGCAGCAGCTCCCGGTAGATCTCCTCGAAGGCGGTGGAGACGTGGTCGAGGGAGAACCGGCCGACCACCCACTCGCGGCCCCAACTGCCGAGCTCGGCGCGGCGTTCGGGGTGGTCGGCGAGGGCCCGGATCTGGGCGGCGAGGGCCTTGGCGTCGACGGGGTGGTCGCCGTGGCCGTACATGCAGCGGGAGGCGTGCGGTTCGACCAGCGGGCCGGGTTCGTGGATCGCGGTGTAGCCGCTCGCGCCGTGCACGACGACGGGCTTGCCGAAGGCGAGGCCGCGCAGGGCGGAGCCGCCCATGCCGAGGACCACGTCCGCGGCCTGGTAGGCGGGGCGGGGGTCGGAGCGCTGTCCGGTGAACACCACGGCGCGGCGGCCGAGTTCCTCGTTGACGCGGTCGGCCTCGGCGCGGAGCTTGTCCTCGCTGGGGCCGCCGCCGACCACGGCGAGGACGAGTCCGGGGTCGTCGAGCAGGCGGACGGCGGCCATGGTGCGGGCGACCCCGGCGTCCTTCTCCAGGCCGGAGACCAGGCGGGTGACGATGCAGAGCAGCACCTGGTCGTCGGCGGCGCCGACCTCGGTGCGGAAGGCGGCGCCGGAGACCGAACCGGGCGCGTCGAGTCGGGTGTTGACGGGGGGTTCGATCAGCCGCAGGTCGCGGTGGCCGAAGGCGCGGCCGTCGGGCATCAGCGCGCCGAGCCCCAGTACCAGGGGCTGGTGGCGGGGCATGCCGCGCAGCATCCGGATGCCGTAGAAGGTGGTGACGATCGGCAGCCGGCCCTGCCGGCCGGGGCCGAAGTAGGCGTTGCGGGCGGCCCGGACCTCCCAGGCGTGGATCACCTGCGAGCCGTGTTCCTCGGCGAGTCCGGTGAGCCGGGCCCGGACGACGGCGTGCGGGGTGTCGGGGTCACCGGCCACCACCAGGTCGAGGTCGTGCTCGGCGGCGAGTTCGACCAGCGGGGCGGGGCCGTCGACACCCTGGGCGAAGAGCACGGGTTGGTGGCCGCGGTCGCGCAGGGTGCGGGCGATGTCGACGGCGTTGAGCTGCGCGCCGCCGAGGGCCAGGTTGTTGAGGTGGACCAGGACCCGGACGGAACGCACGCTCACTCCTCCCACTGGTGCGGCACGAAGACGGGGGCGGCCATCACGACGGCCCGCGGCGGGGTGTCGAGCATCGGGCCGAACACGTCGAACTGCCCGGCGGAGTGCCAGCTCATCAGGGTGCCGCCGTCGGTCTTGCCGATCGAGTAGACGCCCGTCCAGAGGGTGTAGCGGCCGCGCGGCAGCGGCAGCCGGGGGATCACGCAGGCCACCTTGTGGTCGCCGCCGGTGAGCCGGACCTCGTGGCTGATCTGGAAGATCGGGCTGGAGGTGCCCTCGCTGACGCCCAGGTGCAGGGTGGCGTCGCCGCGGTAGTCGCCGCCGAGGGTGAGTTCGACGGTGACGGACTCGTCGGTGTGCAGGGTGGTGTCGTCGCCGTCCTCGCCGCGCACCTCGTACTTGAGCAGTTGCAGCGGCTCGCCGGTGCGGGCGGAGGCGTCGGACTGCGCCTCGATGGAGTCGCGGTAGCCGGCCAGCGCGTCCTTGATGCCGGCGTCGACCCGGACGGTGCCCTGTTCCAGCCAGACGCCGCGGCGGCAGATCGACTGCACGGCGGGCAGGTCGTGGGAGACGAAGACGATGGTGGTGCCCTGTTCGGCGACCTCGCGCATCCGGTCCAGGCAGCGCTGCTGGAACACGGCGTCGCCGACCGCGAGCACCTCGTCGACCAGCAGGACGTGCGGCTCCAGGTAGGCGGCGACGGCGAAGCCGAGGCGCATCTGCATGCCGGAGGAGTAGAACTTCACCTGCCGGTCGATGGCGCCGCCGAGCCGGGCGAACTCGACGATGTCGTCGAAGCGCCCGGCGACCTCGCGGCGCTTGAGGCCGAGCAGCGCGCCGAACAGGTAGATGTTCTCCCGGCCGGTCAGGTCGGGGTGGATGCCGGCCCGGATCTCGATCAGCGCGCCGATCCGGCCGCGCACGTCGATGACGCCCGCGTACGGGTACATCACCCGGGTGAGCATCTTCAACAGGGTTGATTTTCCTGACCCGTTGGAGCCGATCAGGCCGACCGACTCGCCGGGTTCGATGTGCAGGTTGATGTCGCGCAGCGCCCAGCGCCAGTCCTCGCCGCGGTCGCCGCGCAGGCGGCGGGCGGCCTGTTCGACCCGGTCGCGCAGCAGCATGCGCTGCTGGTCGGCGCGGAACCGCTTCCAGACCTGCTCGGTGCGGATGGTGCCCAGAGGGTGGTCAGGCGACATCGGCGATCCCCGTTTCCAGCTTCTTGAAGAGCAGGTAGCCGCCGACCAGGAACACCAGCGAGCTGGCCGCGGCGATCAGCGTCATCCGGACGTCGGGGGCCTCGCCGTACAGCAGGGCCTTGCGGTAGCCCTCGATCACCGCGCCGAGCGGGTTGACGCCGACGTAGATCTCCTGCAGCCGGTGCGGGATCTTGGCCAGCGGGTAGGCGACGGGGGTGGCGAACACGCCCATCTGCGTGATGATCGGCAGCAGGTGGCGGACGTCGCGCAGGTACACCACGGCGACCGAGAGGATCAGCGCGATGCCGTAGGTGAAGGCGAACTGGATCAGCAGCAGCGGCACCGCCCACAGGAAGGTCGCGGCGGGCGCCGTCCAGAACACCAGGAACATCAGGCCGAGCACGCCGATGCCGATCACCATGTCGACGGTGGCGACCAGCATGGTGGCGAGCGGGAACACCTCGCGGGGGCAGTACACCTTGTTCAGCAGGCTCAGGTTGTTGGCCAGGCTGAGCGCGCCCTGGTTCATCGTGTTGCTGAAGAACTGCCAGACGATCAGGCCGACGTAGGCGAACAGCGTGTACGGGGCGGCGCCGGTCTCGATCTTCACCGCGCGGTGGAAGACCAGGGTGAAGATGGCGCACAGCGCGAGCGGCGTGAGCACCGCCCAGGCGAAGCCGAGCACCGCCTGCTTGTACCGGGCCCGCAGGTCGCGTTCGGCCAGCGCGCGCACCAACTCCCGTGCCGCCCACAGCTCGCGGGCCACCTGTTGGGGCCTCAGCCGGCGCTTGAAGACCAGTTCGGGCGGCGGCCCGGCCGGGATCGGGACGCCCGGCGGGGCGGTCCCGCTCCCGCGCTCGTCGATGACCTGTGCGCGCTGTCCCCCCACGGACTCCCGCCCTCTCCCGGGCGGCTGTGGTCGCCCCCGGTGCCGCTGCCGCCCGAACGCCGCCCGAATCGCGGCCGCATGAACTGTCGGATGCGGGCCGCCGGTGCTGTCCCGGGCGGCCCGGCGACCACAATGACACAGTGTGTGCGGGCCGGGGGCGGGTTCGGTGAAGATTGCGGCAGCTCAGGCCGGTTCGCGACAGTTCCCGGCCGAACGGCGCCGGCGGGTGCGGCGCGGCGCCGGTCAGGAGCCGGCGGGGCCCGTTCCCTCGGCCACCAACCGGTCGAGTGCGGACGGCATCACGTCCACGCCGCCGGCGCTGGAGGGCGAGGTCCGGCCGGCGCCGTCGACGATCACCGTGGGCAGTTCGGTGACCTGGTTCCGGACGAACAGCTGCGGGGCGTCCTGCACGGCCCGGTTCACCTCGGCGGAGCGGTACGCGGCGCGGAACCCGGCCGCGTCGACGCCCTGCCGGGCGGCCCAGTCGGCGGCGGCCTGCTCGGTGGTCAGGTCGGCGTGCTGCTCGCGGACGGCTCGGAACACCGCCGCCTGCAGCCGGTCGACCTCGCCGAGCCGCTCCAGGGTGTAGTACAGCCGGGCGTGGGCGCGCTGCACGGGCTCGTCGGGGCTGCCGGTCCAGATCGCCGGGACCCGGCGCAGCGTCACGTCGGCCCGGTGCTGGGCGGCCCAGCGGCCGAGCGGCTGCTCCAGCTGCGCGGAGTGGTAGCAGTCGTACCAGAAGAACTCGACCGCCTCGTGGGTCCGTTCAGCCTGGAGGCCGGCCGATCCGGACCCGGCGGGCGCGGCGGGCTCCAGCGGGCGGAGTGCGGGTACCGGAGGGTGCTGCCGGGTGGAGCCGGACGGCCGGTCGGCGGCCGGGTGCTGACCGGGCGTCAGCAGCTGCTGCCCGTGCGAGCCGGGCAGCCCGGAGGCGACGGCGGACGCGGCCCGGGCGGCGGCCGGGGCGGTCAGCAGACCGCCGGCGACGGCCAGCAGGACAGAGGTTCTCAGCAGCGACTTCACCAGGGCAGGGTGGCAGGGCGGACCTGCCGCGTTCCAGGTGATCGGGCCCCGGGCGGCGGAATTCGCCGGATCGGAGCAGTGCGGCTCGAACATCCGTCGGAGGGCCGCGGCCCGGTCTGTCCGGTGGGCGGGCGCGCCCCCGCTCGATCGCCCACCGGCGGCGGGGCGCCGACTACTTCGACAGGTTCTTCACCTGCGCCTGGGCCTCGGCCAGGCTCGGCTTCGGGACGCCGATCTGCACCTGGTCGGAGCCCTCCTCCTTGACCGGGCAGTACCGGCCGTCCTTGACCTGCATGGTCAGGCTGAGCACCTCCTCGTTGCGCACCATCATCAGCACGTCGCCGGTGGTGCAGGTGGCGTTGGCCGCGACCGGCGGCGAGGCCAGCCAGGTGATCGCCTGGTACACCGGCACGCCGGTGTGCAGCACGGTGCCGTGCGCCTTGTCGGTGGCGAAGCTGCCCGCGCCGAGGACGCCGCTGGCGAGCTTCGTGAAGGAGCCGGACACGTGGTCGGTGCGCAGGTCGGGCTTGCCGTACACCACGCAGTCGTGGCCGGAGGTGTTGGTCAGCTTGATCACCCCGGTGATCCGCGGGTCGGCGCTGCGGTCGAGGGTCAGTTCGGCCTTCACGTCGCTCTCCTTCTCGGAGCCGCCGCAGATCGGCACGTCGGCGGCGACCGCTCCCCCGCTGCTCGCGCCACCGGATCCCGCGGCCGCGGTGGCCCCGGCGGACGCCGCGGGCGGAGCGGCGGCGGAGGTCGTGCCGGCCGGGGCGGCCGAGCCGCCGTCCTCCGGGTCACAGGCCGTCAGGGCCAGGACGGCACAGGCCAGGACGGCCACGGCGGCGGGCTTGCGAAGCTTCAACTCGTGCTCCTGCGGGTTGCGGTGACGCCCGCCGGTCGGCGGGGCATGCGTCACCACGCGTCCGCCCAGCGGACGGTTCCGCCACCGACCGTCCGGTACACGGCTGTGACGAACCGGTCGCGCCGTCCACCACCGGACTCCGGTCACCGAGCGGTCGGCTCGGGTGCCGACGGGTCCGCCCGGGAGACGCTCCGCACCTCGCGCGGCAGCGCCGACCGCAACTCCGCCCGGGCGCCGGTCAGTTCCTCGCAGTCGCCCTGCTCGGCCTCGGTGCGCAGCACCACCGGCCCGATCCTCGCCCGTCGGCCGTCCTTGGGGCGCCCCTGGTACGGCAGCGCCACCGTCCGGTCGGACAGGTCGACCCGGTCGGGCCCGAGTATGGTCACCGTGGCCGGTGGACAGCGCCGACCAGCAGCCCCCGGAGAGGGAGGACGACCGTGTCGCAGGCGCCCGTGATCGGCATCGACGCCCCCGGCTCGTTCGCCCGCAGCGTGTTCCACGAGCGCCACCCGGTGCTGGTGGAGCGCCTGTCGGCGGCCCTGCCGTACGAGCCGGCGCAGCGGGCGGCGCTGGCGGCGCTGCTGGCCGAGAGCCTGGACGGGGTGCTGGAGCCGCCGGCCGCGGGCGCGCCGGACGCCGAGCAGTGGCGGCGCTGGGGCGAGGGCCTGTGGGGCGAGCCGTGGAGCCGGGCCCCGTTCCTGTGGGCGGAGAGCTGGTTCTACCGGCGGCTGCTGGAGGCCACCGGGTACTTCCGGCCGGGCGCCTGGCAGGGGATCGACCCGTTCGGGCCGTTCAAGGCGGCCGAGCTGGCGAGCCCGGCGGTGGACGCGGAGCTGGCCGCCCTCGACGGGATCGACGCCCTGACGGAGGATCAGCGGCGCCGGGCCCTGCTGTCCTCCGCGCTGTGGGGCAACCGGGCCGACCTGAGCTTCGGCCTGACCACCGACGCCGGCCGCCCGGAACAGGGCCTGGTGGCCGACGACGGCGCCGCGCTGTGGGAGTTGTTGCGGAGCGGCGGCCGGATCGGGCTGGTGGCGGACAACGCGGGCCGGGAGCTGCTCCCCGACCTGGTGCTGATCGACCACCTGCTGACCCGCGAGGCCGCCGAGCAGGTGGTGCTGTACGTGAAGCCGCAGCCGTACTTCGTCTCGGACGCCACCACCGCCGACGTGCTCGCCGCGCTCGAACGCCTGCGCTCCACGCCGACGGGGATCGGCGAGCGCCTGTGGCGGGCGATGCGCGAGGGCGCCCTGGTGGTCCGCACCCACGCCTTCTTCTGCGCGCCGCTGCCGTACCGGGACCTCCCGGCCGACCTGCGGGCGGAGTTCGCCGAGGCGACGCTGACGCTGCTCAAGGGCGACCTCAACTACCGCCGCCTGGTGGGCGACCGGTACTGGCCGGCGACCACGCCGTTCGCCGCGGTCGCCGGGTACTTCCCCACCCCGGTGGCGGCGCTGCGGACGCTGAAGTCCGACGTGGTCACGGGCCTGGACGCGGCCACCGTGGCCAGGCTGGACGCCTCGGGCGCGCACTGGCGCACCGGCGGGCGGCACGCGCTGGTGCAACTGGCCGTCAGCGGCGGGTGACCTCGCGGAGCAGCTGCTGCCAGCCGGTGGCGACCACGTCCAGCTCGAAGTGCGCGAGCGCGTGGGCGCGGGCGGCCGCGCCGTAGCCGGTGCGGTCGGCGGCGAGCAGGGTGCGCAGGGCCTCGGTGAGCGCCGCCGGGTCGTCGGGCGGGGTCAGCAGGCCCGTCTCGCCGGGGCGGACCACGTCGGAGACCCAGCCGACGTCGGTGGCGACGGCGGGCAGGCCCGCCAGCGCGGCCTCGATCAGGACCCCGGGCACGCCCTCCGAGTCGGAGGTGAGCAGCAGCAGGTCGGCCGCCCGGTACAGCGGCGCGGGGTCGGCGAGCGGTCCGAGCAGGTGCGTGCGCGGCCCCGGGGCGAGCTCCGCCCGCAGCGGGCCCTCGCCGGCCAGCGCCAGCTGAACGTCCTCGGGCAGCCGGGCGTGCGCGGCCAGCGCCAGGTCGGGACGCTTCTCGGGGCTGAGCGCGCCGATCCACGCCACCAGCGGACCCTCGGCGGGCAGCCCGAGCCCGGCCCGGGCGGCGGCCTTCTCGGCCGGCCCGGCAGCGGGCCGGAAGCGGTCCGCGGCGCGGGCGTTCGGCAGCGTGCGCAACCGTCGTGCCGGCAGCCGGAAGCGCTCCCGCAGCACCTCCGCGGCGTGCGGCGAGATCGCGGCGACGGCCGCCGCGCGGTGCAGGAACGCCCCCACCCGCAGGCGCCGCGCGGCACTGGCCGTCCAGTGCCGCGGATCGCCGATGTTGACGTAGACGAACGGCGTCCGGGACCCGAGCAGCGCCACCGCGCAGGCCTGCAGGGTCGACGACCCGTGCGCGACCACCACGTCCGCCCGGGCCGCGGCGCGCCGCAACGCCCACAGGGTGCGCGGGTGGTGCCGGGACGGCCCGAGCACCGGCGCCGGGTCCCCCGGGTCGGCGTCCGGGTGCGGGTGGAGCGCCGTCAGCTCCGACTGCTGCCCGCGCCGCACCAGTTCCGCGTGCAGGTCGCGGGCCAACCGCTGGGCGCCCCGCGCCCGGGGGTCGGTGATCACGTGCAGCACGCGCGGCTCGGCCATGCGCCCGACCGTACCGGGACCCGCCCGGGAGGCGGGCGGGTTTCCTCCGGTTCGGCGGACGGGGGGCGGGTCGGACTGGGATGCTGAGCGGCGGTCAGGGGGTGGGCTGGGCGAGGGGGTTGGCGCGGTGCGTGTGGTGTACGTGATCGACAGCGTGAGCCGGGTGGGCGGGGCGGAGCAGGGGCTGGCGGCGATGGCGCCGTTGCTGGTGCGCGCCGGCGTGGAGCTGCACGTGGCCTTCCTGAAGGAGTCGCCGGGCGGGTTCCAGGAGGAGCTGCGGGCCGCGGGCGCGACCGTGCACCCGGTGCTGCGCGGTTCGCGGCGGGCCCGGGTCGCCGCGCTGCGCGGCGAGTTCCGCCGCCTGCGGCCGGACCTGGTGCACACCACCCTGTACGAGTCGGACGTGCTGGGCCGCGCCGCGGCCCTCGCCGCCCGCGTCCCGGTGGTGTCCAGTCTGGTGAATTCGGCGTACGGCCCGGAGCACCTGCACGCGCGCGGGTTGAGCCCGTGGAAGGTGCGGGCGGCGCAGGGGGTGGATGCGCTGACCGCGCAGGGGGTGCGGCGGTTCCACGCACTGACCGACCACGTCGCGGACGCGATGGCGGGCCGCCTGCGGGTGCCGCGCCGACGGATCGACGTGGTGCCGCGCGGCCGCGACCCGCAGCTGCTGGGGTCGGTGACGCCGCAGCGCCGCGCGCAGGTGCGCGCCGCGCTGGGGCTCGCCGAGGACGTGCCGGTGGTGCTGGCGGCGGCCCGGCAGCAGTACCAGAAGGGCCTGGACGTGCTGGTCTCGGCCTGGCCGGAGGTGGTGGCGGCGCACCCGGACGCGGTGCTGCTGCTGGCGGGCAGCCGGGGCGCGGAGACCGACCGGCTGGAGGCGTTGGCGGCCGGTACGGCGAACGTGCGCTTCCTGGGCCCGCGGGACGACGTGTTCGATCTGATGGCGGCGGCGGAGGTGTTCGCGGTGCCCTCGCGCTGGGAGGGGCTGGGCAGCGCGGCGATGGAGGCGATGGGCGTGGGCGTGCCGCTGGTGTGCGCGGACGTGCCGGCGCTGCGCGAGACGGTCGGGTCGGAGGACTACGCGCTGCTGGTCGCGCCGGAGCGGCCGCGGGAGTTCGCGGGTGCGCTGGTGCGGGCGCTGGACGAGCGCGGGGAGGCGCTGGTGCGGGCGAAGGCGGCGCGGGCGCGCTTCCTGACCCGGTTCACCCTTCACCAGGTGTCGGGCCGGATGGTGGAGTTCTACGAACGCGCACTGGCCTGAGCGCGGGCGGGCGCTTCGGGCACGTACGTCGCCCGACCGTTTGATGACGGTTCGTCAGATTGTGTGCGTGCGTCCGGAATCCGTCCACGGGTTGGTCTCAGAATCGCCAAAGTGCTTGCGCCGCAGGTCCGGGGCCGGAAGCATCGAGCGGGGGGCGGGCCGGCGGGGGGTCGGGGTCTTTCTCTGCCGCAGCCGTGGAGCACCGTGCGGAGTTCTCGCTCAGCGCCGCTTCCGGGGGGTGCGCGCACAACGGACGAGGCGAGGGGAACCAACCGGTGGAACCGGCAAATCTGTTCACCGTTCTGCGGCGGTACTGGCGGCTGCTGGCGGGCTGCACGGGCGCCGCGCTGCTCGTCGGGTTCCTGCTGACGCCGGCCGGTGACGCCGTCGACAACGGGAAGTGGCAGTGCAAGGTGGCGATAACGCCGGTCGCGGGCGCCGCCGACACCGTCCGCGCCGACCAGGTGCTGTCGTACGCGCAGGGCTCCGCGGTGACCACGGCGGCCGCGCAGAAGCTGCACATCACGGACGTGGCGGGCCTGTCGGCGCGCCGGACGGTGACCGCGGCGTCCACCCAGATGCTGCTGTTCACCACCACCGGTCCGACCCAGCAGGGCTGCGCGGACCTCGCGGCGGCGCTGTCCGAGGCGACCATCACCGGCTACAGCCAGGAGTCCCGGAAGAGCGCCGACGAGTCGATCAAGCGCCTGCGCGCCCAGGCGGACTCCCAGCAGCAGCAGCTGGACGACCTGCAGAAGTCCTTCAACAAGGGCAACGCGGGTGACCAGGCCCGGCTGCAGCCGCAGCTGTCGACCGCGACGGCGGCGCTGACCAAGACCCTCGGCCTGATCGCCGACCTGCAGAACTACAGCCAGACCGACGCGATCCAGCAGTGGGGCTCGATCGACACCAAGGAGCTCGGCGGCAACCTGCTCACCTCGCCCTCGCGGGCGGTCCGGCTGACCCTGGCGGTGGTGCTGGGCCTGGCGCTGGGCGTGGTCGCGGCGCTGATGCTGTCCCGGATGGACACCCGGCTGCGCACCCGGGACGGCGCCGAGGAGGCGTTCAACCTGCCGGTGATCGGCGAGATCCCCCGGCTCTCGCGCCGCCTGCGGCGGCTGCGCGAGCCGCTGGTGACGGCCCGTCCGGAGGATCCGGCCACCGAGGCGTACCGCTCGCTGCGCTCCACCCTGCTGCTGACCGGCCCGGAGGCGCTGTCCTCGCAGCTCGGCCAGGGCGGCCTGGACCAGGACGAGCGGCGGGTGCGGCGCGGCACCGAGCCGGCCCCGGTGGTGCTGGTGATGTCGGGCCGCTCGGGCGACGGCCGGACCACGCTGGTGGCGAACCTGGCGGCGACGCTCGCCGAGACGGGCCGTCAGGTGCTGGTGCTGGACTGCGACTTCCGCCAGCCCGAGCTGCACGCCCAGTTCGCGGTGGGCGACGGGCCGGGCATGGCGGAGCTGCTGTCCGGCGAGAAGCTGCCCGACCCGGTGGACCTGATCCGCCGCACCAACGTGCCGGGCGTGGCGCTGATCACCGGCGGCAACGCGAACGCGTACCCGGCGGCGCTGGTGCTGCGCGCCGGGGAGGTGCTGAAGCTGGCCCGGCGGCACGCGGACGTGGTGCTGATCGACTCCTCGCCGCTGCTGAACGCCAACGACGCCTACGACCTGGTGCAGCACGCGGATGCGGTGCTGGTGACGGTGATGGCGGGCAACGTCCGCCCGGAGGAGGCCGACCGGGTCTCCGAGCTGCTGTCCCGCACCGGTGTGCCGGTGGCGGGCGTGGCGCTGCTGGGCGCGGAGGTCGCCACCGGGCGGCGCAAGCGCACCCTGCAGCTGGGCCGGCTGGCCGGCAGGGTCACCCTGGTGCCGACGGCGCCCCGGCTGCCGGGCGCCGACTCGCCGGCCCGCGCCGAACGCTCGGAGCCGCGCCGCGAGCCGCTCCGGCCGGAGCCGCCGCGCGGCGGCGAGCACCAGCGCCCGCCGGAGCCCCGGCCGGCCGAGTCGCGGCACGGTGAGCCGCGCCGCACCGAGCCGGTGTACGGCGAGAGCGAGGGCGCGGACCGCCGTGCCGGGGCGGCCAGTTGGGGCCGGCGGCCGGTGGAGCTGCCGCCGGAGGAGCAGGTGGAGACCACGCTGCAGCTGCGCCTGGGCGAGGAGCGGTGACCGGCCGGGCCCGGGTGCTCTGGCTGGCGAAGGGGCTGGGCCGCGGCGGCGCGGAGCAGTTGCTGGTCAACTGCGCCCGCCACGCGGACCGTTCGCGCTACGAGATCGAGGTGGCGTACGTCCTGCCGCACAAGGACGCGCTGGTGCCCGCCCTGGAGGCGGCGGGCGTGCCGGTGCACTGCCTGGGCGCCGCACCGGGGCGGCGCTGGCCGCTGCGGCTGCGGGCGCTGCTGGCGGAGCGCGGCTACGACCTGGTGCACACCCACATGCCGGTTCCGGCGGTCGCGGCGCGGCTGCTGGCCGCCGGGCGGGGCGGGCCGAAGCTGGTGCACACCGAGCACAACCTGTGGGAGCGCTACCGGCGGCCCACCCGGTGGGCGAACGCGTGGACGTACCGGCGGAATTCGGCCGTGATCGCGGTGTCGCACGCGGTCGCGGAGGGCGTGGGCCGCCGCCGTCCGGGCGACTGGCTGTCGGTGGTGCACCACGGGCCCGACCTCGGCGACGCCCCGTCGGGCCCGGCGGCGCGCCGCGCGGCCCGGGACGAACTGGGCCTGCCGCACGGCGCGCTGGTGATCGGCACGGTCGGCAACCTGACCGCGAAGAAGGACCAGGCCACGCTGCTGGCGGCGTTCGAGCGGCTGCGCCGGGAGCATCCGACGGCCCGGCTGGTGCTGGTCGGTGCGGGCCCGCTGGAGAGCGCGCTGAAGGCGCGGGCCGGCGAGGGCGTGCTGTTCGCGGGCTCCCGGGGCGATGTCCCCGCCCTGCTGCCGGGCTGGGACGTGTTCTGCCTGAGCTCCCGTCAGGAGGGCCTGCCGGTGGCGCTGATGGAGGCGATGACCTCCGGTCTGCCGTCGGTGGTGACCAGGGTCGGCGGCATGCCGGAGGTGCTGGACGACGGCGTGGAGGGGCGGCTGGTGCCGCCCGGCGACCCGGCGGCGCTGGCCGCCGCGCTGGGCGCGCTGGCCGCCGACGCCGAGGTGCGCGGGCGGATGGGCGCGGCCGCCCGGGAGCGGTCCAAGTCCTTCGACGTGGCGGGGGCGCAGCAGGCGATCGAGCGGGTGTACGCGCGGGTGCTGGCGAGCTGAGCGCCCGGGTGCCCGGCGGAGTCCGAAGGGGACGTGCACGACGTGGGTGGTGAACTGACGTACCGCGGGCTGGAGCCGGCGGACGTGCCGGCGGTGCTGGAGCTGTTGACGGCTTCGCTCGCGGGCGGGCCGACGGGCCGGCGGAGCGCCGGGTTCTTCGACTGGAAGCACCGGGCGAACCCGTTCGGGTCGAGCCCGGGGCTGGTCGCGGTGGCCGGGGACGGGCGGATCGCGGGGGTGCGGCTGTTCCTGCGCTGGTCCTGGCAGGCGGGCGGCCCGGCGGGCCGCGAGGTGCGGGCGGTGCGGCCGGTGGACACCGCGACGCACCCGGACTTCCGGGGCCGCGGCATCTTCCGCCGCCTGACCACCGACCTGCTCGACCGGGTGGCCGGGGACACCGAGTTGGTGTTCAACACGCCGAACGGCACCAGCCTGCCGGGGTACCTGAAGATGGGCTGGCGGGAGCTGGGACGGGTGCCGGTGGCGCTGCGGGTGGCCCGGCCGATGTCCTTCGCCCGGGGCGCGCGCGCCGCGCTGGCCCGCCGCCCCGGCCCCGCGGGGCCGCCGCGCTGCGAACTGCCCACCGCCGCCGACTGGTTCGCCGCGCCGGATCCCCGGCTGGCGGACCTGCTGGCCGAGCGGGAGCTGGCGGACGCGGCCGACCGGCGGCTGCGCACGGCGCGCACCGCCGCGTACCTGGCCTGGCGGTACGGGGCCGCGCCGGGCCTGGACTACCGGGTGGCGACGGTCGAACGCGGCGGCGAGCTGGTCGGTTTGGCGTTCGGCCGGCCCCGGCGGCGCGGCCCGTTGGCCGAGTTCACTCTGGCCGAGCTGATCGTCCGCCCGGGCGACCGGGCGGCGGCGGCGAAGCTGCTGCGCGCGGCGGCGGCCTCCGGCTGCGACCACGCCGCCACGCACCTGGCGCCGGGCACCGAGGCCGCGGCGGCGGCCCTGCGGGCGGGCTGCCTGACGGCGCCGCGCACCGGCATGGTGCTGGCGGCCCGTACCCCGACCGGCCCGCTGCCGGCCGAACGCACGCTCGCGGACTGGCGGTTCAGCCTCGGCGACCTGGAGGTCTTCTGATGGCGGCCCTGCTCGCCGCCCGCCCGCCGGGCCGGGTCCGGCCGCCGGCCCGCTCCCCCGTCCGCTCCGCACCGGCCCGGCTGCGCGAGGCGCTGCGCCGCGGCCGGCTGACGGTGCTGGCGGCGGCCCTGGTGATCGGCTACGTGACGCTGTTCGTGCTGGCGATGGTGCACAGCAGCTACGACACCTGGGGGGCGCTGCTGGTGGCGCCCGCGCTGATGGCGATCGGCACCCCGATCCTGGCCCGGGTGGCGGCGAACAATCCGGAGCCGGCTGTCTTCCGGCTGCTGATCGTGGCGATGGCCGCCAAGCTGGCCTGCGCCTTCCCGCGCTACCTGATGGCCTTCGTGCTGTACGGCGGCGCGGCCGACGCCAAGATGTACCACCAGCGCGGCAGCGACCTGGCCCGCTACCTGGACACCGCGGACCTCGGCGCCGGTCTGCACTACGACCTGGGCATGAAGGTGGCGGGCACCGGCTTCGTCATCATCGTCACCGGCGTGATCTACGCGATCACCGGCCCGACCCTGGTCGGCGGCTTCCTGGTGTTCTCCTGGCTGGGCTTCTGGGGCGTGCTGCTGTTCTGGCGGGCCCTGCAGATCGCCTTCCCCGAGGCGGACTCCCGGCGCTACGCGAAGCTGGTCTTCTTCCTGCCCTCGCTGCTGTTCTGGCCGTCCAGCATCGGCAAGGACGCCTGGATGATGTTCTGCCTGGGCCTGACCACGTACGGCGTGGCCCGGCTGCTGGACCGCCGGTTCGGCGCGTTCCTCTGCATCGCGCTGGGCTCGCTGGGCACCGCGATGGTCCGGCCGCACGTCACGGTGCTGGCCGGCGCGGGCCTGAGCGTGGCGTACCTGCTGCGCAAGCGCCCGCAGCAGGTGTCCGCGCTGGGGCCGCTGCGCACCGTGCTGTCGGCGGCGGTGCTGGGCGTCGGCGTGATGCTGATGCTGCAGCAGGTGTCGACCTTCTTCGGCACCAACGGCACCGGCGGCGACGCCGTCAACCAGGTGCTGTCGGAGACCTCCCGGCGCACCTCGCAGGGCGACTCGGTGATCAACGCGGCGACCGCGGAGGACACCGCGCCGGCGTTCAGCCTGAACCCGGCGCGGCTGCCGGTCTCGGTGATCAGCGTGCTGTTCCGGCCGTTCCCGTTCGAGGCGTCGAACGTGCAGAACCTGATCCAGTCGGTGGAGTGCTTCGCGCTGCTGGTGATGTTCATCCGCGCCTGGCCGCAGCTCGCCCGGATCCCGAAGCTGTTCGTCCAGCGCTCGTACGTGGCCTTCACCGTGGTGTACACCCTGCTGTTCTGCTGGGCGTTCTCCACCATCAACAACATGGGCATCCTGTCCCGCGAACGCGTGCAGGTGCTGCCCCTGGTCCTGGTGCTGCTCGCGATTCCCAAGCCGGCCGGCTCCGGGCCGGTGGCGCGCCGCCGCCGGCCGCCGCTGTGGCGGGTCCAGCCCGGCCAGTGGGGCACCCGCCCAGGACCCGAGTCTCCGGCCGCCGACGGCGCACCGGACCCGAATCGAACCCAGGGGGGATCGACCTCATGACGACCGATCAGACGCGGCCCGCTGTCCTCGGCGGCGCGCCCGCCTTTCCCGACGGCCTGCCGCTGACCCGGGTCCGGGTCCCCGACCGCGAGGGCCTGCTCGGGCGGCTCGCCGAGGTGCTGGACTCCGGGATGCTCACCAACGGGCCGACCGTCCGTCAGCTGGAGGAGCAGGCTGCCGAGTTGCTGCGGGTGCCGCACGTGGTGGCGGTGTCCAACTGCACGGCCGGCCTGATGCTGGTGCTGCAGGCGGCCGGGGTGGACGGGCGGCGGCCGGTGCTGATGCCCGGGTTCAGCTTCTCGGCGACCGCGCACGCCGCGCACTGGGCGGGCGGCACCCCGCTGTTCGCGGAGGCCCGGGAGCAGGACATCACCCTGGACCCGGCGGACGCCGAGGCCCGCCTGAAGGCCGCCGACTCCCCCGCCGCGATGATGGCCACCCACGTCTACGGGACGCCCTGCCAGACCGAGGAGCTGCAGCGGATCGCCGACGCCGCGGGGGTCCCGCTGGTGTACGACGCCGCGCACGGCCTCGGCTCCGCCCGGCGCGGCGTCCCGATCGGCAACTTCGGCCTGGCCGAGGTGTTCTCGATGAGCCCGACCAAGGTCGCGGTGGCGGGCGAGGGCGGCCTGGTCGCCACCCGGGACGCCGCGCTGGCCGCCACCCTGCGCACCGCCCGGGACTACGGCAACCCGGGCGACTACGACACCCTGTTCCCCGGCCTGAACGCCCGGATGAGCGAGCTGCACGCGGCCGTCGGCCTGACCTGGCTGGCCGGCCTGCCGGAGCGGGTCGCCCACCGCGGTGCGCTGGTCGCCGAGTTCGCCCGCACCACGGCCGGCGTCCCCGGCCTGCGGCTGGCCCTGCCGGAGGAGGGCGACACCTCCACCTTCAAGGACCTGACGATGATCCTGGACGCGCCGGTCTTCGGCCTGGACAACCGTCAACTGGCGGACGCGCTCCGGGCCGAGGGCATCGACACCCGCCGCTACTTCTTCCCGCCCGTCAACCGGCAGCAGGCGTACGCCCACCTCGGACAGGCGGACGAGCTCCCGCGCACCGACCGGCTGGCGGACTCCGTGCTGACCGTTCCGCTCTGGTCGCACATGGACGCGGCGACCGTCCGCCGGGTCGCCGACGCGGTGGTGCGTGTCCAGTCCTTCGCGGCCGAGGTCCGGGCCGCCGCGGAGCGCGTCTGACCGAGCCTCGCAAGGCGGTTCGGCCGTTAGCCGGATCAGGTGAACTCGGTTGGACCGAAGGGAGGTTGGGGGGTCAGGATGTCCGTTATGTTCAAGGGATTCCGTAGCTTCCTGCTGCGCGGCAACGTCGTCGACCTCGCCGTCGGCATCGTCATCGGCGCTGCCTTCACCGCCGTCGTCACCGGCTTCGTGACCGCCTTCCTCACCCCGCTGATCGGCGTCGCCTCCGGCGCGGTCGGCGACTTCAGCAAGGAGGCGTTCACCGTCGCCGGCGTCACCTTCCCGTACGGCGCCTTCCTCAACGCGATGATCAGCTTCGTGCTGGTCGCCGCGGTGATCTACTTCGCCGTGGTGGTCCCGGTCGGCAAGCTGCAGAACAAGTTCAACCCGGTCAAGGACACCCCGGTGGCCAAGTCCGACTACCCCGAGTGCCTCAGCACCGTGCCGGCCGCGGCCCTGCGCTGCGCCCACTGCACCACCGAGCTCGCCGGACGCCCGGGCTTCCCCGCCCAGGCCGCCGCGGCGGCCGCCCGCTGAGCACCCCCGTCTCCACCCCGGCCCGGACGGCCCCCAGCTGTCCGGGCCGACGCATTCGGGGCGGTCTGAACCACCTGAGGCTTAACGGGACCTTGGCGGAACCTTTCGTACCGCGCCCGACGAGCGGGTGGTGCACGGAGGATGGACCCCCGATGGCCGAAATGGGCCACCTGTTCGCCCGACTAGCTCCGCTATTGTCCGATTTAAGCGGGCGAAGAGTCTGTAAACAGTTGAACTCCAGGCCGTTCCACTCTCCTCAGCAGGCATGTTGTGGGCTTACGGTATGCCCCATGACCTCGCCCCGCTCCTACGACGGAGTCGGCTACCCCCCTCCGTCCTTCTCCTCCGGCACGCCCATCTACGACAGCCTGGTCGCAGAGCGCGGCATCCCGCAGATCGCACCCATCAACGTGCCCCCGGCCCTCCCGGCCTCCTCCTGGTCCTCCTCCTACGGCAGCGGCTACTCCAGCGGCTTCGGCACCGGCTTCGACACCCCCGCGTCGAACCTGCCCGCCCTGCCGCCGGCCCGCCTGGCGCTCGGCCCCGGCCCCAGCAGCGCCCCGGCTCCCGCCCCGCACATCCCGGTCCAGCCCGGCTACGCGCAGGCCCCGATGCCCCCGCAGCCCGGCTACGCCCAGGCCCCGCAGGGCTTCCTGCCCAGCCAGCGCCCGGCCGCCCCGGCGTACCCGCAGCCCACGCAGGCCTACCAGGCGGCCCAGGCCCCGGTGGGCGGCTTCGCCGCGGCGCCGCAGAGCTTCACGCCGACCTTCAACTCCCAGCAGTTCGGCGCCCAGCCGGCCGCCCCGCAGCAGCAGACCTTCGGCGACCAGTCCTTCGGCGGGAACTCTTTCCGCCCGGCCGCCCCCCAGGTCCGCCAGCCCGGCGTCCCGCAGCAGTACCCGCAGCAGCAGTACCGGCAGTACCCGCAGGCCGGCTGAGCACCCCTGCGGGGGCAAGGTCACCGACGCAACGACGCGTTTTCTGCCCCACCCGCCCACGCACCACCCGTTCCCCGCGTCCCGTCAGGGGCGCGGGGAACGGCGCGCCCGCACCGCCTGGCAGGATGGACGGCATGCCGCACCTCGCCTCCCTCCACCTGTACCCCGTCAAGTCGATGTACCGCCTCTCCCCGTCGTCCGCCGACGTGCAGCCCTGGGGCCTGGTCGGCGACCGGCGCTGGATGCTGGTGGACGCGAGCGGCACCGCGCTGACCCAGCGCGACGAGCCCTCGATCGGCCGGCTGCGCCCCACCCCGTCCGCTGACGGCACGTCACTCACCCTGACCGCCCCGGACGGCAGCGCGCACACCCTCCCCGCCCCGACGGTCCTGGCCGGCGCCCCCGAGACCACCGTCTCGGTGTTCGGCACCCACTTCTCCGCCGCGGAGTCCGCCAAGGACACCTCCGCCTGGCTGGCCGAGCACCTTCCGGCGAAGCTCGGCGAGGTCCGGCTGGTGCACCTGGACCGCCCGGCCACCAGCCGTCCGATCGACCCGGAGTACGCGGGCCCGGACGAGACCGTCTCGATGGCCGACGGCTACCCGCTGCTGCTGACCACCACCGCCTCGCTGGAGGAGCTGAACGCCCGGATCGCCGCCGACCACCCGGACGACGAGCGCAGGGGCAGGGCCCTGCCGATGGAGCGCTTCCGCCCGAACCTGGTGGTCGCGGGCACCGCGCCCTGGGCGGAGGACGGCTGGCGGCGGATCCGGGTCGGCGGCCTGGAGTTCCGGGTCGCGAAGCCGTGCGGCCGCTGCGTGGTCACCACCACCGACCAGGAGACCGGCGAGCGGCGCGGCCCGGAGCCGCTGCGCGCGCTGGGCCGGCACCACCGTTTCGGCCAGAAGCTGGTGTTCGGCCAGAACCTGGTCCCGGTCCGCCCGACCCCGACCCCGGACGTCCTCGGCACGCTCACCGTCGGCGACGCGGTGGAGGTGCTGGAGGAGGGCCCGGCGCCGCAGCCGGACCGCCGCTGACGTGCACCCGGAACCACCCCCACCCTGATTCGTTGAACCGGGCGACGGTCCGCCGGGTCCGCCCCGCACGCTACGGTGGGGCGATCGCGCAGCGTCTCGGCACTTCTGCCGTCGACACGACTGCCGTCACGCAACTGACCTCGACAGAACTGACGAAGGCGGGGATGACAGATCGTCATGGCTGAGCTCAGGGTCCGGGTCACGCAGGACAGCGCCTCCCGCTGGCGGCGGCGCGGCGGGGAGTACGCGACGCTCCGCGAGGCCCTGGAGGTCGCCGAGCCGGGGGACACCGTGACGGTGCGCGCCGGGACGTTCCGCGAGGCGGTGCTGGTCGACAAGCCCGTGACGGTGGTCGCCGAGCAGGGGCCGGGCACCGTGCGGATCTCGCCGCCGGAGAGCGCGGTGCGCGGTGGCACGGCCCTGACGGTGACCGCCGCCGCGACCATCAGCGGCCTGACGGTGGACGCCTCCGACCGCTCCGCCCCGGCGGTGCTGCTGGCCGGCCCGGACGGCGCGGTGCTGGCGGACTGCCGGATCGAGAGCTCCGCCGCGGTGGGCGTGGAGCTCGCCGACGGCGCCCGGGCCCGGCTGGTGGGCTGCACGGTGGAGAACCCGACCGGCCTGGGCGTGCGGCTGCGCGGCCAGGCCCAGGCGGAGCTGCTGGACTGCGAGATCGCGGCGGCCGGGCAGAGCGGAGTGGCGGTGCTGGGCGGCTCCCGGCTGCGCGCCGAACGGCTGAGGGTCCATCACGCGGGCGGCGCCGGCGTGCTGCTGGCCGACCCGGGGACGCTGGCGGAGCTGTCCGGCTGCGAGGTGTACGAGGTGCGCGGCTCGGGCGTGCAGGCCGAGGCGCAGGCGGTGGGCCGGCTGACCGACTGCACGGTGCACCGGGTGTCCGGCAACGGACTGAGCCTGGACACCGGCGCCGAACTGGAGTTGGCCTCCTGCCGGGTGCACGAGGTGCCGGAGAACGCCGCCGACCTGCGGGGCGGCGCGAAGCTGACGCTGCGCCAGGTGACGGTGCACGGCTTCGGCCGGGGCGCGCTCTCGGTGTGGGACGGCGGGACGAAGGTGCTCGCCGAGGGGTGCCGCTTCCACTCCGCGCAGGGCGACTACCCGGCGCTGTGGGTCAGCGACGGCGCCTCGCTGGAGCTCGCGGACTGCGCGCTGGACGACCTGCCGGACGCCCTGTTCGTCCTCGACCAGGGTTCCTCGGCCGCCGCCCGGGACTGCTCGTTCAGCTCGATCCGCTCCTCGGCCGTGTCGGTCAGCGGCGGGGCGAGCGCCGACCTGACGGGCTGCCGGATCCAGGGCGCGGGCACCGGCCTGTGGTTCCGCGACCACGGCTCGGGCGGCCTGCTGACGAACTGCGAGATCGCCGACGTCGCCACCGGCGTGATCGTCACCAAGGGCGCCGACCCGGTGCTGCGCGAGTGCACGGTGCGCGGCGCGAGCGAGGCCGGCGTGTACGTGTCGGCGCAGGGGCGCGGCGAGTTCGACGACGTCCGGGTGTCGCAGGGCGGCGGGTTCGGCTTCCACGTGATCGACGGGTGCCGGACGCGGCTGATCCGCTGCCGGGCCGAGCGCAACGCCCGCGCGGGTTTCGAGTTCTCCGAGGCCGGGCCGGTCGCCGAGGGCTGCACCTCGGACGACGCGGCCCCGCTGCCCGCCCAGCGGCCCGCCGCGGCCGACGCGCCGGCCGCTCCGCCGCTGGCCTCGCTGGTCCCGGCGGTGCTGACCTCCTCCAGCACCTCGCCCGCCCCGGCGGTGATCGCCCCGATCCCGGACTGCCGCCCGGCGGAGGTGGCGCTCGCCGAACTGGACGCGCTGGTCGGTCTGGCCACCGTCAAGCAGGAGGTCCGGACCCTTATCGACCTGATCTCGGTCGGCCGGGCCCGCCAGCGCGCGGGCCTGAAGGCCCCGTCGCCGCGCCGGCACCTGGTCTTCACCGGCTCCCCCGGCACCGGCAAGACCACGGTGGCCCGGCTGTACGGCGAGATCCTCGCCTCGCTCGGCGTGCTGCAGCGCGGCCACCTGGTCGAGGTGGCCCGGCTGGACCTGGTCGGCGAGCACATCGGGTCGACGGCGATCCGCACCGCCGCCGCCTTCGACAAGGCCCGCGGCGGCGTGCTGTTCATCGACGAGGCGTACGCGCTGGCGCCGGAGGACGGCGGGCGGGACTTCGGCCGGGAGGCGATCGACACCCTGGTGAAGCTGATGGAGGACCACCGCGACGAGGTGGTGGTGATCGTGGCCGGCTACACCGCGGAGATGGAGCGCTTCCTCGCCGCCAACCCGGGCCTGTCCTCGCGGTTCTCCCGCACCGTCACCTTCCCCGACTACTCCGCCGACGAGCTCCTCGACATCGCCCGCGCGCAGGCCGCCGAGCACGAGTACCGGCTCGACGCCGCCACCGAGGAGGCGCTGCGGACCCACTTCACCGGCATCGACCGCAGCGCCGGGTTCGGCAACGGCCGCACCGCCCGCCAGGTCTTCGAGACCATGATCGAACGCCACGCCTCCCGGGTCGCGCAGCTCTCCTCCCCCACCACGGAGGACCTCCAACTGCTGGTCCCCGCCGACCTCCCGTAGCCGGGCGTCGGGTCAGACCAGTCGGCCTCCGCCGTCGACGTGCAGCACGGTGCCGGTGACGTAGGGGTTGTCGATGGCGTAGCGCACGGCCTTGACCAGGTCCTCGGGGGTGCCGACGCGGCGGGCCGGGTTGCGGGCGGCGACGGACTGCAGGAAAGCCTCCTTGTCGGGGCCGAGGCCGTCCCAGGAGCCGCTGTCGACGATGCCCGGGGAGACGGCGTTGACGCGGACGGGGGCGAGCTCCACGGCGAGTGCCTGGACCAGGAAGGCCAGCGCGCCGTTGGTGGTGGCCATGACGGTGCGGGCCGGGGCGGGGCGCCAGGCGGCGACGCCGGAGAAGAAGGTCAGCGAGCCGTTCTCGGCGATCCGTCCGGCGAGGTGCTTGGCGAGCAGCAGCGGCCCGATCACCTTGGCGTCGAACGCCCGCCGGACGTCGGCGAGTCGAAGGTCCTTCAGCGGGCCGTTGGCGGGCAGCGCGGCGGTGGACACCAGGTGGTCCAGCTGCCCGGCCCGGGTGGCCAGCGCCTCGATGGAGCCCTCGTCGGTGAGGTCCACGGGCAGCACGGTGGACGGGCCGGGCAGTTCGCCCGCCGTCCACTCCAGCTTCCGCGGGTCCGGTCCGGCCAGCAGCAGTTCGGCGCCGTCCGCGGACGCGGCGTGGGCGAGCAGGCGGCCGGTGCGCGAGCCTGCGCCGATGACGAGCAGGCGGCGGCCTTCCAGGGATGCGGACATGGGGGTGCTCCTTCGTTCTCCGGTGGCGACCGGTGCTTCCGGCCGCCCCACCACCCTCCGCCGACCTGCCCCGATAGGTCCAAGGCTTGTTTTCTCCGCTATCGATAAACTCTGCTCATGGCAACCCTGCGGCAGCTCGAATACCTGGTCACCGTGGTCGACTCCGGCTCCTTCACCCGGGCCGCCGAGCAGCTGCACGTGACGCAGCCCGCGCTCTCGCACCAGATCCGGGCGCTGGAGACCTCGCTCGGCGGCGCCCTGCTGGAACGCCTCCCGCGCACCGTCCGCCCCACCCCGCTGGGCCGCGCCGTCCTCCCGCACGCCCGGGCCGCCCTCGCCGACGCCGAACGGCTGCACGCCGCCGCCCGCCGCACCGTCGGCCTGGAGGACGGCGACCTCGAGGTCGCCACGGTCTACTCGATCGCCCTCGGCATCCTCCCGCCGGTGCTGCGCGCCTGGCGCCGGCAGCACCCGAACGTCCGGATCCGGCTGCGCGAGTACCCGCACGCGGACCAGCTGCGCGCCGCGACGGCCGCCGGACAGGCCGATCTCGCCGTCGGCCCCGTCCCGGCCGACTGGGCGGGACCGGTGCGGGAGTTGGGCGTGGAGGAGTTCGCCGTGGTGCTGCCCGCCGACGACCCGCTGGCCGCATCCCCGGACGGCACGGTCGAGTTGGCCGCGCTCGCCGATCACGACTGGGTCCACTACGCCCCCGGGAACGGTCTCGCCGACCTGCTCGATCAGGCCTGTGCCCGCTCCGGTTTCCGGCCGCGCGCGGCCGTCCGCACCGAACAGACCTCCGCCGCACCGGCGCTGGCCGCCGCCGGCCTCGGCCCCGCCCTGGTCCCCGCCACCGTCGTGCCGCCCGGCCTGGACGCCGCCGTGCTGCGCCCCGACCCCCCGATCCACCGCCCGCTCGCCGCCTACACCCGCACCCGCCCCGACCGCCTGACCACCGCTTTCACCGAACTCCTCGCCACCCGGGCCAAGTTGACGCCTTGAGCGGCGGGTTCTGCTTCGGCGGGCGACCGTCACAAGTACGGAACAACGCTCCCCGTGCACCCGCCGCTCCGTTAGCGTCGTCCCCCAGTCCGGTCGCTGTCGGGGGAGGACATGCCGTGGCCATTGAACTGCCTGGCGAGGTGGTGACGTTCCTGTCGGTCATCGGGATCAACTGGCCGACTGTCAATGAGGACAGCGTCCGCGAATTCGCCTCTCATGTGCGGGAGTTCGCGGACAACGTGGAGTCCTCGCACCAGCAGTCGACGCAGACGGTCCAGGCGTTGGGCGAGGCGTACGAGGGCGCCTCCTACCAGGCGCTGCTGGCGAAGTGGGCGGCGGTGTCGGACAGCCACCTGAGCGATCTCGTCCAGGCCTGTCACGTGGTGGCGCAGG
Source organism: Streptomyces sp. TLI_171 (assembly GCF_003610255.1). Taxonomy (GTDB): domain Bacteria; phylum Actinomycetota; class Actinomycetes; order Streptomycetales; family Streptomycetaceae; genus Kitasatospora. Next base: position 1,660,290 of record NZ_RAPS01000001.1, read on the forward strand.
CGCTGGACGTCGCGGCCGATGTGATCGTGGCGATGAAGGTCGAGACGATCGCCGAACTCGTCGCGCTGGCGGCCGCGTTCGTCGCCGACCAGGCGGCGGCGGTGGCGACCTTCGGCATCGCGGAGGCCGCGGTGATCCTGATCGAGGAGAGCGCCAAGCGCCTGATCAACTACCTGGAACAGCAGTTGGAGCAGTACGTCATCGCCCAGGTGGTGGAGGCGGCGATCGAGCCGCTGATCGACACGGTGGCGGGCGCGGTGCAGGGGTTGGTGTTCCAGGCGGCTCAGTCCGCGCTCGGGGTGTCGGTGGACGGCGGCGGCGCCGGGTTCCGGATCGACCCGGACGCCCTGGACGAGCACGCGCGGATGATGCACGAGCACGCCGAGACGGTGGCCGGCCACGCGCAGGCGTTCCAGTCGAAGATCGCGGGGGTGAGTTTCGAATGAGCAACCAGATCGTCAGAGCGCTGGAGCACGGCGCGCAGAAGCTCGGCAAGACGCTGGCCGAGGACGCCGGCAAGGCGCTGAAGTCCTTCTACCGCAAGGCCGGCGACAACCTGAAGAAGGTCGCCCACAACACCCGCGAGATCGAGGCCAAGCACGCCAAGGACCTGAAGAGGATCCTGGAGGGCCACGACTCGAAGGTCCCCCACCCGCGCCGCGGCCGCGGTCCGGGCCGGGCCGGCTCCTCGCACCCGAAGGGCCGGGGCCGCGACCAGGTCAAGAGTCCTCGCACCGAGGGCCGCCCGCTCGACACCCGCTGCGAGGGCGGCGAGCCCGTCGACATCGCGACCGGGCGGATGTTCATCGACCAGACCGACGCCGCCCTGCCCGGCTCGCTGCCGCTGGAGTTCACCCGGAACTTCGAGTCGGGGCTGCTGACGGGCCGTTGGATGGGCCTGAAGTGGATCTGCCCCTTCGACGAGCGCCTGGAGATCGATGCCGACGGCGTCGTGCACGTCCGCCCGGACCGGATCACCCAGGCGTACCCCCGTCCCGAAGCCGGCGACCCCGTCCACCCCGTGGCCGGCTCCCGCCACGAACTCGCGTTCGCCGAAGGCCTGTTCATCGTCACCGACCCCTCGACCGGCCTGGTCAGGACCTTCACCCCCACCCCCGACGGCGACGAGGCCCTGCTGACCGAGGTCCGCGACCGCCACGGCCGCCACTACACCCTGGCCCACGACGAGGACGGCGTCCCGCTGTCGATCACCCACTCCGGCGGCTACCGGCTCCTGGTCACCGTCGACAACGACCGGATCACCGCCCTGCGCCTCGCGAACGGCGGCGACAACGGCGGAGACGCCCTCCTCGCCCGCTACAGCTACACCGACGGCCACCTCACCGCCGTCTACAACTCCTCCGGCAAGCCGATGCGCTTCACCAACGACAGCGCCGGGCGCCTCACCTCCTGGACCGACCGCAACGCCTCCCGGTACCGGTACACCTACGACGCCCACGACCGCGTCATCGACGAGGGCGGCACCACCGGAGCCCTCGCCTTCCGGTTCGGCTACTCCGACCCCGACCCCGTGACCGGCCTGCGCACCCACACCGAGACCAACGCCCTCGGCCACACCACCAGCTACCGGATCAACGACCATGCCCAGGTCGTCGCCGTCACCGACCCCCTCGGCCACACCACCGCCTACGAACGGGACGACCACGACCGCCTCCTCGCCGAGACGGACGCCCTCGGCCGCACCACCCGCTACCACCACGACGGCGCCGGCGACCTGATCGCCATCACCCGCCCCGACGGCGAACAGGTCACCGCCGGCTACACCGACCACCTCGGCCTTCCCACCCGTGTCACCGAACCCGGCGGCGCCACCTGGCGGCAGACCTACGACGAGAACGGCCTGCGCACCTCGCTCACCGACCCGCTCGGCGCCACCACGCGCTACACCTACGACGAGCACGGCCACCTCGCCACCACCACCGACGCGCTCGGCCACACCACCCGCATCCGGTGCAACCCGGCCGGGCTCCCGGTGGAGATCACCGACCCGCTCGGCGCCACCACCACCCACCGCTACGACGCCTTCGGGCGCCGCACCGCGACCACCGACCAACTCGGCCACACCACGCGCACCACGTGGACCACCGAGGGCCACCCCGTCTCCCGCACCACCCACGACGGTGCCACCGAGAGCTGGACGTACGACGGCGAAGGCAACTGCCTGTCCCACACCGACCAGCTGGGGCAGACCACCGCCTTCGAGTACACCCACTTCGAGACCCTCGCCGCCCGCACCGACCCCGACGGCGCCCGCTACACCTTCACCCACGACAGCCACCTGCAACTCGTCGCCGTCACCAATGCCATCGGTGAGCAGTGGACCTACCGCCACGACCCCGCCGGCCGGATCGTGGGCGAGCGCGACTTCGCCGGACGAACCGTGGACTACCAGCTGGACGAGGCCGGCCAACTGCTCGCCCACACCGACCCGCTCGGGGTGCGGACCGCGTACGGCTACGACGTGCTGGGCCGCACCGTCTCGGTGGACGCGGGCGGCAGCCTCACCACCTTCGATTACGACCTCGCCGGAAACCTGCTCCGCGCCCGCAACCGCGACGCCGAACTCGTGCGCACCGTGGACGCGTTGGGGCTGCTGCTGACCGAATCCGTCAACGGGCTCACGGTCATTCACCAACGGGACGTCCTCGGCAGGCGGGTCCGGCGCACCACACCGGCCGGCCATGTCAGCGCCTGGTCGTACGACCCGCTCGACCGGCCGCTGTCCGTCACCACGCCCGTCGGCGGGCTCACCTTCCGCTACGACGCGGCGGGCCGTGAGACCAGCCGTTGCATCGACGAGCGGCTCACCGTCACCAGCGCCTGGAGCCCGCTGCACCGCCTCACCGAGCAGACGGTGCGGAGCACGCGCGAAGTCCTGCAGGAGCGCTCCTACTCCTACCGCGCCGACGGTCACCTGACCGAGGTCGTGGACCGGTTCGGGGGGCGGCGCACGTTCGAACTGTCCCCGGTCGGCCGGGTCACCGCGGCCACCGCGGCCGACTGGAGCGAACGCTACCGCTACGACGCCGTCGGCAACCCGACCGAAGCCGACTGGCCCGCCGGCGGACCGACGAAGTCCGCGGTCGGACAGCGCAGTTACCGCGGCTCCGGGCTGGTCGGCGCCGGACGGGTGCGCTACGAGCACGACGCCGCCGGCCGGACCACGCTCCGCCAGGTCACCCGGCTCTCCAGGAAGCCCGACAGCTGGCACTACACCTGGGACGCCGAAGGCCGCCTCGCCGGGATCACCACACCCGACGGAACCCGCTGGCGCTACCTCTACGACCCGCTGGGGCGGCGCATCGCCAAACAGCGGCTGGACGGGGACCGGGTGGCGGAGCACACCGACTTCAGCTGGGACGGCGCCGTCCTCGCCGAACAGACCGCCCACGCCCCGTACCTGCCCGGGCCGCACACGCTGAGCTGGGACCACCACGGCCTTCACCCGCTGGCACAGGCGGAGACCATCACCCACCAGGGGGACGTCGACCGGCGGTTCTTCGCCATCGTCACCGACCTGGTCGGCACCCCCGTCGAACTCCTCGACAGCGCCACCGAAGCCCTCGCCTGGCGCAGCGTCCCGACCGTGTGGGGCCTGACCACGTGGCCCAGCGACAGCACCACCTACTGCCCGCTGCGCTTCCCCGGCCAGTACTTCGATCCCGAGACCCGGCTGCACTACAACGTCCACCGCTACTACGACCCCGAGACCGGCCGGTACGCGAGCCCCGACCCGCTGGGCCTCGCCCCCGCGGCCAACCCGGACACCTACGTCGGCAACCCGCACACCTGGACCGACCCGCTCGGCCTCTCACCCCACCGCCATCGCCCGCGGATCGAGACCGGCAACGACAAGGAGGGCTGGGTGCACATCGACGGTCGCCACGTCACGGGCAACCACCCGCACGGCCCGGGCGACCTGATGCCGCCCGGGACGACGCGGGAGCAGGTACAGTCGGCCGCCGAGAAGGTCGTCAAGCGCGGTCAGCGGATCTCCGACCCGGCCAAGCGCATGCAGCTCTACGAGCGCCGGCTGACCGTCAACGGCATGAGCGCGCGCTACCGCGTGCTGGTCGACTCGCACGACTTCAATCGCGTCATCACGTTCTTCCCCGTGGAAAAGAGCTACCGCCCGTGATCGCCTTCCAGTTCACCCGACGACCGGGTCAGGGGGAACCGACCGGCTTCGACCTCGGCGACATCGCCGTCTCGGGCCCGCACCACTCCTTCTCCTCGGCCGGCCTGACACCCGATCAGGGAATGATGATCTTCCCGTCGTTGACCCTGCTGCTCGACCAGGTCCGCGAACTGCTCGCCGCCCGCCGTGGCACGGTCGCGTTCCACGGCGTCGACTCCTCCTTCCGCCTCGACTTCGCCACCGTCAAGGCCGGTGTCGCGGTCTCCGCCCGGAAGCAGTCGCTCGGTGCCGTGTCCGTCGCCGAACTCCTCGACGCCCTCAACCGCGCGGCCGCGGACTTCGCCCGCACCGAACTCCCGCTCCTCCCGGCCGACGACCCCTTCCGCGACGACCTCACCCACTCGCTGGCCGCCTTCGCCGCCCTGCAGCCCTGACCGGCCGCCGGGCGGCAGGGCGGGGGCGGAGCTGGAGCTGCCGCCCGGCTCAGTAGAGCGGACAGGGCTCGGGGTGGGCGCTGAGCAGCAGGACGAGGGCGAAGGCGGTGACCACGATGCCACCGATCACGGCGAGCAGGCGGGCCAGTTCGGGGTCGTCGACGCGGGCCCGGACGCCGGTCCAGCTGGTGAGGCGGCCGCCCAGCGCCCCGGCGGCGAGCAGCAGCAGCAGGCAGGGCAGCAGCAGGACGGACAGGGCGAACCGCGGGCCCGGCTCCAGGTGGGTGTCGCAGCCCTTCCAGCTGACGGCGATGGTGTGCACGGCCGCGTAGGTGGCCAGCACCGCGACCACCGTGCCGAGCAGGGCCGTGCTCAAACGCCCCGTCAGGTACATCGTGTCTCCTCCGCGTTCGGGTGTCCGTGGGTGCGGACGCCCGGGCGGCCCGGTCCGGTTGCGGCGGACCTGGCCGCACCCGGACCGGGAGGTCCTCGACGCGGTCAGAGCTGCGGGACGAAGTACGGCGAGACGCCCCTCCTGCCGTTGCCCGCGGCGCCGTCGAGGCGGACGGCGGGCAGGACCGCGGCGACGGGGCGTCAGAACACGCCGGTGAAGGCCTCGAAGCGGCGCTGGTCGAGGTCGGGGCGGAGGCGGCCGTTGCGGGACAGCGTGACCATGCCGTGCAGGGCGGCCCAGGCGAGTTCGGTGTAGCCGTCGGGGTCGTGGCCGTCGGCCCTGGCACTGGCGGTGGCCGGTTCGGCGATGGCGGCGAAGGCCTCGTGCAGGGCGGCGGGGGCCTCGGGGGTGCCGAAGGGGAGCGAGCTGGGCATGGTGAAGATCGCGTCGTAGAGGGCGGGGTTGGCCTCGGCGAAGGCGAGGTACGCCCGGGCGACGGCGGCGAACGCGGCGCGCGGCTCGGCGACTCCGGCGGCGGCGGCCCGCAGCAGGACGGCCAGTTCCGCGCAGCCCTCGACGGCGACGGCGGCGACGATGGCCTCCTTGCCGGCGAAGTGGCTGTACAGCACGGGCTGGCTGTACTCGATCCGGTCGGCGAGGCGGCGGGTGGTGACGGCGTCCCAGCCCTCGGCCTCCGCGAGCTCGCGGGCGGTCCGGACGATCAGCTGCTCCCGTTCGGCGCGCTCGCGCGCCCTGCGCTCCTTGATAGCCATGCATCGAACCCTAGCACCGCTAGACAATCTCGCGGCCGGGGCCTAGCGTCATTCCTGTCGCTAGCGCCGCTAACAAGCAGGCGGCGCAGTCCGTTTCGCGATCCAACAGCCAGGGGGAACCATCATGTCCGCCGCCGTCACCGCCACCACCGTCGCCACCGGCAGCCGCCTGCGGGTCCGGCTCGCCACCGCCGGCGCGGTGCTGATCTCGCTGTTCATCATCTACGTCGGCACCAGCTTCCTGGTGGCCCCGGAGAGCACCGCGGCCGGCTTCGGCTTCACCGAGTGGCCGCACGGCGGGGCGGCCGGCTTCCTCCGCATCAAGGGGAACCGGGACGTGGTCATGGGCCTCGCCCCGCTGGCCCTGCTGCTGACCGGGCACCGCCGGGCACTCGGCTGGGTGCTGCTCGCGGAGTCGTTCGCGGCGTTCGCCGACTGCTTCACCGTCCTGGCGAACCACGGCAGCGTGGTGACGGCGTTCGCCGTCCACTTCGCCACCGCCCTGTTCGTGGTGGCCACCGCCGTCCTGCTGCTCACCGAGCGCGGTGCGCGGCAGCGCTGAGGGCGCGTCAGCCCTCCGGCCAGTCGCCGCCCGCGAGGAACTCCTCCAGGGCGGCGCGGTGCGGCCGGGGGTCGAGCTTCTCGCCGGCGAGCCACTCCTCGGAGTAGTACTTGTCGAGGTAGCGGTCGCCGGGGTCGCAGATCAGCGTGACGACGCTGCCGCTGCGGCCCTCCCGGCGCATCTCGGCGACGATCCGCAGCGCGCTCCACAGGCCGGTGCCCGTGGAGGCGCCGGCCTTCTTGCCGAGGACGGCCTCCAGCAGGTGGACGGCGGCGACGGAGGCGGCGTCCGGGACCTTCATCATCCGGTCGATCGCGCCGGGCACGAAGGAGGGCTCCATCCGGGGGCGGCCGATGCCCTCGATCCGGGAGCCGGTCGGGCAGGAGGCGTCCGGGTCGTGGTGCACCCAGCCGTCGAAGAAGCAGGAGTTCTCCGGGTCGGCGACGCAGATCCGGGTGTCGTACTGCATGTAGCGCACGTACCGGGCGATGGTGGCGGAGGTGCCGCCGGTGCCCGCGGTGGCGACGATCCAGGCGGGCTCGGGGTGCGGTTCCAGGCGCAGTTGGGCGAACACCGACTCGGCGATGTTGTTGTTGCCGCGCCAGTCGGTGGCCCGCTCGGCGTAGGTGAACTGGTCCATGTAGTGGCCGCCGGTCTCGGCGGCCAGCTTCGCGGCGGTCTCGTAGACCTCGCAGGCGTTGTCGACCAGGTGACATCGGCCGCCGTGGAACTCGATCAGCTCGATCTTGGCCCGGCTGGTGGTGCGGGCCATCACGGCGATGAACGGGACGCCGATCAGCTGCGCGAAGTAGGCCTCGGAGACGGCGGTGGAGCCGCTGGACGCCTCGATCACCGGCGCGCCGGGCCGGATCCAGCCGTTGCACAGGCCGTACAGGAACAGCGAGCGCGCCAGGCGGTGCTTGAGGCTGCCGGTGGGGTGGGTGGACTCGTCCTTGAGGTACAGGTCGATGCCCCACTCGGCGGGGAGCGGGAAGCGCAGCAGGTGGGTGTCGGCGGAGCGGTTGGCGTCGGCCTGGACGCGGCGCACCGCCTCCTTCAGCCAGGCCCGGTACTCGGGGTCGGTACGGTCCACGTCCTGGGTGTGGTCACTCATCGCGCACTCTCCTCGCCCGCCACCGGATTCCCCACCGAGTGTAACAGTCGACTACGATAAGTGACGATTACGGGGGCCCCAGCTTCCCCTTATGGGACAGCCGGGGCCCCCGGGCCCGAGGGTGCGTCAGTCGGCGGCCACCGCCCGCAGGATGTCGAGCTTCGCGGCCCGCGCGGCGGGGCGCAGTCCGGCCAGTGCCCCGGCGAGCAGGCCGATCACGGCGATCACGGCGAGGCGGCCGGCGGGCAGCGCGAAGGAGCCGGTGCCGGCCGCGTCGGAGGCCCGGGTGAGGGCCCAGCCGAGCAGCGCGCCGAGCGCCAGGCCGCCGGTGGTGCCGAACGCCGCGACCAGCACGGACTCCCAGCGGACCATGGCGCGCAGCTGGGCGCGGGTCTGGCCGACGGCGCGCAGCAGGCCGAGTTCGCGGGTGCGTTCGTGGACGGCCAGGGTGAGGGTGTTGGCGATGCCGAGCAGGGCGATCAGCACGGCCAGCGCCAGCAGCGCGTAGACCACGGACAGCATCATGTCGACGCCGCCGGCGGAGCTCTCGGCGTACTCGGCGCGGGTCTGCACCTGCGGGCCGCCGTACCCGTCGGCGACCCGGGCGATCGCGGCCCTGCCCCGGTCGAGCGTCACGCCCGGCTTCAGGGCGACCGCGATCAGCGTGTCGGCGTCCTGGACGCGGTGCGGCTGCCAGGCCTGACGGCTGATCAGGTAGTCGCCGGCGATGCCGCCGCCCTCGTACAGCGCCCGGACGGTGAAGGTCTGCTGCCCGTCGGTGAACCGCATCGCCACCGTGGAGCCGAGCTGCCAGCCGCGGGCGGCGGCCTCGGGACGGGAGACGGCGAGGCCGTCGTCGCCGAGGGCGGCGAGCGAGCCGTCGATCCGGCCGAGGTCGGCGACCTCGGGCAGCAGGGCCGGGTCGGCGACGTCCAACTGCCGTCCGTGGCCGTCCACCTGTGCGACGCCCCGGCCCAGGCCGACGGCGGCCCGGACTTCGGGCAGGTCGGCCAGCGCGGGGGCGAGCTTCGGGGAGACGCCGCTGCCGCCGGCCCCGGTGGCGGGGGCGGTGACGGCGAGGTCGCCGGCGAAGGAGCGCGCGACGGTGTCGTCCAGGGTGGCCTTCACCGAGGCGCCGAACACGGTGAACAGGGTGACCACGGCGACGCCGACCATCAGCGCGGTCGCGGTGGCGGCGGTCCGCCCGGGGTTGCGGGCGGCGTTGCGCCGGGCCAGCGCGCCGGTGACGCCGCGCAGCCGGGGCAGCGGAGCGCCGAGCACCCGGACGGCGAGCGCGGCGGCGACCGGGCCGAGCACGACCGTCCCGGCGAGCAGCGCGAGCGCCCCGCCGACGGTGAGCAGCAGCGAGGGACCGCGGGTCGCGCCGACGACCACGGCGGGCAGCCCGCCGGCCGCCAGCAGTGCGCCGATCACCGTGCGCAGCACCGCCGTCCGGCCTTCGGCCGCGCTGTCCACGGCGGTGTCGCGGAGCGCGGCGAGCGGTGCGGTGCGGGCGGCGCGCAGCGCCGGGGCGAGTGCGGAGCCGGCCGCGACCAGGGTCCCGACCAGCAGCGGCAGGACGATGGTCGCGGGGTGGATGACGGTGCCGCCGGTGGGCAGGGTGAAGCCGATCGCGGCGAACAGCGCCTTCAGTCCGGCGGCGACGCCGAACCCGCCGAGCAGCCCGAGCGCGGAGGCCAGCACACCGATCGCCAGCGCCTCGCCGAGGGTGGTGCCGAGCACCTGGGCGCGACTGGCGCCGAGGGCGCGCAGCAGGGCGTTCTCCCGGGTGCGCTGGGCGGTGACGATGGCGAAGGTGTTGTGGATGGTGAAGGTGGCGACCAGCAGCGCGATCCCGGCGAACACCAGCAGCAGCGTGGTGAACAGGCCGAGGAAGCGCCCCGACACGTCGGCGGTGGACTGCGCGGTGGCGTCGGCGCCGGTCAGCGCCTCCACCCCGGTGGGCAGCACCGGCCGCACCCGCTCGACCAGTTGACGCTGGCTCAGGCTGTCGGAGCGCAGCCGGACGGTCGACACCTGACCGCTGCCCCGGGGCGTCAGGTGCGCCTGGGCGTCGGCGAGGGTGAGCGCGGTGAAGGTGCTGGGGCCCATGCCGTCGGCGTCGGCGCCGAAGGTGGCGATGCCGACCACCGTGATCCGCACCGGGTCGGGGGTGCGCAGCACGGTGCGGTCGCCGACCTTGAGCCCGCCGGTCCTCGCCGCGCCCCGGTTGATCACGGCCTCGCCGGGTGCGGCGGGCGCGCGGCCCTCGGCCAGCCGGTACGGGTTGAGCTTCGGGTCGGCGATCCAGTTCCCGGCCAGCGTGGGCGGGCCCTGCCCGCCGACGGGTCTGCCGTCCGCGCCGAGGAGCTGGCCGGCGCCCTGCACGGACGGCTCGGCGGCGCTCACCCCGGGCACCGCGCGCAGCGCCGCCGTCAGCGACTCCTCCAGCGGGGCCCGGACCCCGCCGGGGACGTTCGGCGCGTCCAGCACCTCGGCGCTGCGGACGACGGCGTCGGTGCCGGCGTTGGCGTCCGCGAACAGGGTGTCGAAGTTGGCGCGCAGGGTGTCGCCGAGCACCATGGTGCCGGTCAGGAAGGCGGTGCCGAGGACGATCGACAGCACCGTGCCGACCAGTCGGCGCCGGTGGGCGGCCAGGGACCGCGCCCCGATCCGCACGCTGGCGTTCACCGGGCGCCCGCCGTGCCGCGGCGGCCGTCGAAGGCCTTCATCCGGTCCAGCACCCGCTCCGCGGTGGGCGCCTCCATGGTGTCGACCAGGCGCCCGTCGGCGAGGAACAGCACGGTGTCGGCGTGCGCGGCGGCCGCCGGGTCGTGGGTGACCATCACCACCGAGCGGTGCATGGTGTCGGCGGCGGAGCGCAGCAGGCCGAGCACCTCGCCGCCGGAGCGGGAGTCCAGGTTGCCCGTCGGCTCGTCGGCGAACACCACCTGGGGGCGCCCGGCCAGCGCCCGGGCCACCGCGACGCGCTGCTGCTGGCCGCCGGACAGCTGGCCGGGCCGGTGGTGCAGCCGGTCGCCGAGGCCGACCACGTCGATCAGGGTCTCCAGCCAGCCCGGGTCGGCGGCGGCGCCGCCGAGGTCCAGCGGCAGCGTGATGTTCTCCCGCACGGTCAGCGTCGGCACCAGGTTGAACGCCTGGAACACGAAGCCGAGCCGCTCCCGGCGCAGCAGCGTCAACTGCTTGTCGCCGAGCGCGGAGAGCTCGGTGTCGCCGAGCCAGGCGCGGCCGCCGGTCAGGGTGTCCAGGCCGGCGGCGCAGTGCATCAGGGTGGACTTGCCGGAACCGGAGGGCCCCATCACGGCGGTGAACCGGGCCTCGGCGAACTCCACGCTCACCCCGTCCAGGGCGCGGACCCGGGTCTCCCCCGCGCCGTACTCCTTGACGGCGTCCTCGACCCGGGCGGCGGCGGCCGTCATCGCTTCCCCCCGCCCTGCTCCTGACCCTCCGTCAGCACGGCGCGGCGCTCGCGGTACTCCTCGGCGTCGATCTCGCCCTGCGCGTACCGGCGCCCCAGCACCGCGAGCGGGGCGTGCTCCGCGCCGCCGAACCGGCCGCACCAGCCGCCGCGCCGCCACGCGGCCCGCCGCAGCACCGTCACCACCAGCACCACGACCAGCAGCCAGAACAGCGGGAACACCAGCACCCACGGGCCGGGCCAGTGCCCGGACGCCTCGGCCAGCGATGTGATCATCGGGACTCATCTCCTCGGGATCGGCCGGTTCTCCACCGGCTCCTCCACCGTCCCGCCGACCCCGCCCGTCCCGCGTCCCCCACCGGGCGACACTCGCGCTACTCCCTGGGCACTACCCCAGCCAGCCGGGCCGCACCAGACCCGACTCGTAGGCGACGACCACCAGTTGGGCCCGGTCACGGGCGCCGAGCTTGACCATGGTGCGGCTGACGTGGGTCTTGGCGGTGAGCGGGCTGACCACCAGGCGACGGGCGATGTCCTCGTTGGTCAGGCCCAGGCCGACCAGCGCCAGCACCTCCCGCTCGCGGTCGGTCAGCACCTCCAGCCGGGTCGTCGACGGCTCCTTGGAGCGGGCCGCGAACTCCCCGATCAGCCGCCGGGTGACACCCGGCGAGAGGAGCGCGTCCCCGGCCGCGGCGACCCGCACCGCGCGCAGCAGGTCGCCCGGCTCGGTGTCCTTCACCAGGAACCCGGCCGCGCCCGCGCGCAGCGCCTCGAAGACGTACTCGTCGAGTTCGAAGGTGGTCAGCACCACCACCCGGACCTCCGCCAGCGCCGGGTCCGCGCAGATCCGCCGGGTCGCGGCCAGGCCGTCCAGCCGCGGCATCCGGATGTCCATCAGCACCACGTCGGGCCGCAGCTCGGCGGCCCCGGCCACCGCCTGCTCGCCGTCCTCCGCCTCGCCGACCACCTCCAGGTCCGGCTGGGCGTCCAGCAGCGCCCGGAACCCGGCCCGGACCAGGGTCTGGTCGTCCGCCAGCAGCACCCTGATCACGCCTCGACTCCCTTCGCCGCCACGGGCAGCCAGGCCCGCACCCGCCAGCCCCCCGACCCGTCCGGCCCCGCCTCCGCGCTGCCGCCGAGCGCCTGCGCCCGCTCCCGCATCCCCACCAGTCCGGTGCCGCTGCCGCCCGCGTCGCCGCCGCCGGCCGGCCCCGGGTCGCTCACCGTCAGTTCCAACCCGGCGCCGCCCCACACCAGTTCGACGGCGGCGGTGCGGGCCGTGGAGTGCCGCAGCACGTTCGTCAGCGCCTCCTGGACGATCCGGAACGCCGCCAGCCCGAGGCCCGCCCCGACCTTCGGGGCCCGGCCCTCGGTGCGGACCGTCACCGCGAGGCCCGCGTGCCCGGCCTGCGCCACCAGCTCGTCCAGCCGCTCCAGGCCCGGCGCGGGCGTCCGCGGCGCGGCCGCGCCCGGCGCGCGCAGCGTGCCCAGCACCTGCCGGACCTCGCCCAGCGCCTCCTTGCTGGTCGCCTTGATCGTGGTCAGCGCGGCCCTGGCCTGTTCCGGGCGGGCGTCCAGCAGCTCCAGCGCGACCCCCGCCTGCACGTGGATCAGCGAGATCGAGTGCGCCAGGATGTCGTGCAACTCCCGCGCCATCCGCAGCCGTTCCTCGTCCGCCCGGCGGGCCCGCGCCTCCTCCTCGGCGGCCCGCACCGCGGCGATCCGCTCCCGCCGGAACCTGGCCAGCTCCGCGCCCGCGAAGACCAGCAGCAGCCAGGCCGTCACGCCCAGCTCCTGCCAGCCCGCCACCCCCCGGTCGGCGGCCCGCAGCCAGCCGTCCGGCAGCACGTGGCTCGCCAGCAGGTGCACCAGGTAGAACCCGCCCGCGCTCAGCCAGGCGGCCCGCCGGCGCCCGTGCTGCACGGCGCTGAAGAACGCCACCACCAGCGCCAGGAACGCCGGCCCGTACGGGTACCCCGCCAGCAGGTACACCGCCGTCACCGCGGCCACCGCCGCCACCGTCGCCCCCGGCCACCGCCGGCGCCCCACCAGCAGCGCCGGCCCGAGCACCAGCAGCAGGTACCCCCAGGCGTCCAGCGGCACCCGTCCGTCCTGGTGCCGCGCCGCCGCCGTGGTCCCCGCCACCTGGGCGACCGCCACCACGACGGCCCCCGCCACCGGCCACCCCGCCTTGGCCGCCCGCACCCACGGAGGCACCCACAGCAGCCGCGATTCACCCATACCCGCAGGCTAACCGCTCCCCCGCCGCCGACCATCGCCCCACCGGAGCAGACACCCGTACTCCCCCGGGAGTACCCGTCCGGCGGAGGTGGACGACGGGCGCTAGATGCGCACGGCCCGGCCGGTGACCCGGATCCGCGGGTCGCCGTCCAGCAGGTCGACCGTCAGCACGCCCGGCCGGCCGAGGTCCTCGCCCTGGTGGAGGGTGAGCCGCGCCGTGCCGAGCCCGCGCAGGCGGCGCAGGTAGGCGCCGAACGCGGCGGCGGCCGCACCCGTCGCCGGGTCCTCCACGATGCCGCCGACCGGGAACGGGTCGCGGACGTGGAAGGTCGCCCCGTCCTCCTCCCACACCAGCTGAACGGTCGTCAGGTCGAGCCGCCGCATCAGCGCGGCCAGCCCGTCGAAGTCGTAGTCGAGCGCGGCCAGCCGCTCCCGCGTCCCGGCGGCCAGCACCAGGTGCCGCGCCCCGGCGTACCCGATCCGCGGCGGGAAGCGCCCGTCCAGGTCCTCCGGCCGCCAGCCCAGCAGGGCCAGCGCCTCCGCCACGTCCTGCGGCGCCGCGTCCTCCACCGAGGACGGCACGCTGGTCAGGGTCGCGGAGAAGCCGTCCGCGACGGCCGTCACCTCGACCGGCACCGGCCCGGCCTTGGTCTCGAAGAGCAGCTCGCCGGCCCCGTGCCGCTCGCCGAGCGCGACGGCGGCCGCGATCGTCGCGTGGCCGCAGAACGGCACCTCGGCGAGCGGGCTGAAGTAGCGGACCGTCCAGTTGCGCTCCGCGCCGGGGACGGCCGTCAGGAAGGCCGTCTCGGAGTACCCGAGCCGGGCGGCGACGTCGAGTTGCTGCCCGTCGGTGAGGCCGGCGGCGTCGAGGACCACCCCGGCCGGGTTGCCGCCCGCGGGGTCGGTGGTGAAGGCGGCGTAGCGCAGTGGCTCGGCGGATCCGGCCGAAGGGGTCTGGGTCATACCGGCTGAACGAGGCGCCCGGAGCAGGGATTCCCGGACCCGGCCCCGGCCCGGGGGCGAGGCCGGGTCCGGGGCCGACGAACGACCCGGGGGACGAACGTTCGGGGATCACCGCTAGACTGCCGCCTCCGGCTGGTACGGCATCGAGGAAAGAAAATCATGGCTGAGGCCCACCCCAAGGTTGTTGTGGTTGTTCCGACCTACAACGAGCGGGAGAACCTTCCGATCCTGGTAGGCCGCCTGGCCGACCTCGATCTGGCAAACCTTCACGTCCTGGTCGTGGACGACAACTCGCCGGACGGTACGGGCGACGTAGCGGACAAGCTGGCGGCCGACTCGGGCGGCACCCTCACGGTGCTGCACCGCACCGAGAAGGACGGCCTGGGCCGCGCGTACATCGCGGGCATGTCGCAGGCGCTGGACAACGGCGCGGACATCGTGATCCAGATGGACGCGGACCTGTCGCACCCGCACACCGCGATCCCCGCCATGGTGGAGAAGCTGACCACCACGGACGCCTCGGTGGTGCTGGGCTCGCGCTACGTGCCGGGCGGTTCGACCGCCTCGGAGTGGCCGTGGCACCGCAAGGCGCTCTCCGCCTGGGCGAACTTCTACGTCAACGCGATCCTCAGCCTGAAGGTGAAGGACGCGACCGCCGGTTTCAAGGCGTGGGAGGCGCAGGCGCTGCGCAAGGTCGACCTGCCGTCGGTGCGCTCCAACGGCTACTCGTTCCAGGTCGAGATGAACTACCGCGTGGTCAAGCACGGCATGCGCATCGCCGAGGTGCCGATCCGCTTCGAGGAGCGGGTCGAGGGCATGTCGAAGATGAGCCTGGGCGTGCAGCTGGAGTCCGCGGTGGCCCCGTGGAAGCTCCGCTTCGGCAAGAAGTAACCGCCCGAACGGCGGTGCGTACGGCGCGGGTTGACGATTCGTCACCCGCGCCGTCGGCGTTTCACCGCTCCGCGCGGACCGCTTGCGGGTCGTCCAGGTAGGGCTCCCAGGCGAGTTCGGCGGCGCCGACCAGCCCGGCGTGGACGACCTGCGCGGGCACGATCGGGATGCGTCCGCTGCGGCCCCACAGGCAGCGTTCGGCGACCACGGCGGCCAGGCGGTCCGGGGCGGCGGCGAGCAGGTCGAGGTGCAGGCCGCTGAGCACGATGCGGTCGGGGTTGAGGATGTTGACCAGTCCGGCCAGGCCGAGGCCCAGCCGGTCCACCACGTGGTCGACGGCGTCGGCGGCGCCCGGGTCGCGGGCCAGTTCGCGGGCCTGCGGGAGCAGCGGCCGGGCCGGGTCGGGGCGGCGCTTCGCGGCGGCGAACAGCGCGTCGGTGTCCGTCTCGGAGTTCAGGCAGCCGCGGTTGCCGCAGGCGCAGGGCCGGCCGAGCGGGTCGACGGTGAGGTGGCCGACCTCCAGCGCCAGGCCGGAGCTGCCGGTGTGCAGGCGGCCGTCGATGACCAGGGCGCCGCCGACGCCGCGGTGGCCGGAGGTGACCAGCAGCAGCTGGCGGGCGTCGCGGCCGGCCCCGTGCCGGTGCTCGGCGAGCGCGGCGAGGTTGGCGTCGTTGGCGACGCCGGTGGGCAGCTCGGCGCGGGCCCGCGGTCCGAGGTCGGCGCGGGCGACCTGACGAGCGAACAGCTCGGCGACGGGCGTGCCGGAGGCCCAGCCGAAGTGCAGCGCGGCGAGCGCGGTGCCGTCGGGCTCGGTGACGGGGTTGGGCAGCGCCAACGCGAAGCCGAGGACCCGGCGGCGGCTGTCGCGGGCCAGCCGGGCGCCGGTCTCGGCGACCGCCCCGAGCAGGTGCTCGGGCGAGGTGTCGGCGGGCAGCGGCAGGTGGACCGGGTCGAGCAGGCGGCCGCCGAGTCCGGCCAGGGCGGCGGAGACGCCGTCGGCGTGCAGCTGGGCGGCGATCACCACGGGGCCCGGGTCGGCGAGCGCGAGGCGGTGCGAGGGGCGGCCGCGGCCGCCGCCGGCCGGGCGGGAGTCGACGCTGATCAGGCCGAGCGCCTCGAGTTCACCGGTGACGGCGCCGGCGGTGGCGCGGGTGACGTCGAGGGCGGTGGTGAGCGCCGAGCGGGTGGGGGCCCGGCCGGTGTGGATCAGGCGCAGCGCCGGACCGAGCAGGGTCCGGCCGCGGTCGGGCGCGGTCCGGCGGGACGGTCCCGGTGGCGATGGCGTCAAAGGGCTTGAAGGTGTGTGCGGCACTCCCCTATTCTGACTTTGTGCCGCTACTGAACAAAACAGAAGCCCGTCCTGCCCACACCGCCTCCTCCTCCGCCTCCCCCGCCGCCCCGTCCGGCACCGGCTCCGCCTGGTCGGCGGCACGCCTCGCCCTCACCGCCTTCTTCACCGTCGACGGCTTCCTGTTCGCCGCCTGGGTGGTCCGGATCCCGGACGTCCGCGCCCAGGTCGCGGCCTCGCACAGCGCCCTCGGCCTGGCCCTGCTGTGCATCTCGGCCGGCGCGGTCGCCACCATGGCCCTGGTCGGACGGCTCTGCCTGCGGTACGGCTCGCGCCGGGTCACCGTCGCCTCGGTCCTGGTCTTCGCGCTCGCCGTCGCCCTGCCCGCGCACACCCACTCGGTGCTCGCCCTCGGCGCCGTCCTGCTGCTCTTCGGCGCCGGCTACGGCGCGGCCAACGTGGCGATGAACAGCGCCGCCGTCGACCTGGTCGCCCAGCTCCGACGGCCCGTCATGCCCAGCTTCCACGCCGGCTACAGCCTCGGCGGCCTGCTCGGCGCGGCGGTCGGCGGCCTGCTGGCCGACCGGATCAGCGCCGCCTGGGCGCTCGCCGCCTCCGCCGCGCTCGGCCTGGCCGTCACCGCGCTGGCCGGCACCGCCCTGCTGCGCGCCCCGGCGGCCGTCCGCCCGCAGCCCGCCGGCACCACCGGCGCCCCCGCCTCCGCCCGGCTGTCCGGCCACGCCCGGCTGCTGGTGGTCCTGCTCGGCCTCACCGCGCTCTGCACCGCCTACGGCGAGGGCGCCCTCGCCGACTGGGCGACCCTGCACCTGACCGACGACGTGCACGCCACCACCGCCCTGGCCGCCACCGGCTACGCGGCCTTCGCCTTCGCCATGACGGCGGGCCGACTGTCCGGCACCTGGCTCTCGGAGCGGCTCGGCCAGACCCGGGTGATGCTCTTCGGCGGCCTGGCGGCCTGCCTCGGCATGGCCACCGCCGCGCTCGCCCCGTCCGTCCCGGTGGTGCTGGCCGGCTTCGTCCTGGTCGGTCTCGGCCTCGCCAACGTCTTCCCGCTGGCCATCGCCCAGGCCGGCGCCACCGCCGGCCCCCAGGGAGTGGCCACCGCCTCCACCCTCGGCTACGCGGGCATGCTGATCGGCCCCCCGGTCATCGGCTTCCTCGCCGACGCCCTCTCCCTCCCCGCCGCCCTCCTCACCGTCGCCGCCACCTCCGCCCTCGCCGGCCTCCTCGCCCTCACCGTCCGCCGCCACCGCGCCGCCTGACACCCCGCCACCTCCCGCCCGGCGGCCCGGACCCCTCCGGGCCGCCGCCGCGGGCTGCTGACGACGCGCCAGGAGAACGCCCGGGAGGGGCGGTGCCACGGGTGGGAGGTCCGGGAGCGACGAGGATCCCGCCCACCGGCTCCGCCTCGCGGTCATCCGCCCGGGCGACCTCGACGCGGTGCGCGGCCGGCACACCGACGCGGGCCGGACGGAAGGGCCGCCGACCGACCCGCACACCGACCTGGAGGCCGAGCGGCCCGGCGAACGCCTCGCCGTGGAGGCGGAAGGCCGCACGGGCTCGCCGGGCACCGACGTCGACACCGCCTACGGTCAGCTGCTGCACCACCGTCCACGAGGAGACGGCCGACGGACGGGTCGTCGAACCCGGGCAGTGATCACCTGCGGGCCCGGCTTTCTACTCCGAGGTGACGGGCCGTCCGATCAAGGAAGGCGGCTCCGAGCACTGGGCCGGCATCCAGTTCGGCGAGAGCGAGCCGGCCTTCATCCGGGTGGACGACCACCGCGCTCCGCAGTGGCCCGACAGCGGGCACCCCAAGCAGTTCCGCCTCGACTTCGAAGTGGACGAGATCGAGTCCGAGCAGCGCCGCGTCCTCGACCTCGGCGCGATGCTGAAGCAGAACTCCATCGGCCCCGACGGCTACGGCTGCACGACTGACCGCGGCGTCGGTGAGGCCGGCTGCCGATCCGCTCGGCGGCCGGCCGGAGGTCAGCCCACCTCGCCGAGACCGCTTCGGTCGGCGGGCGGGGGGTCGCCCGGGAGGCGGAGGTCCCAGCCGACCAGGGCGCGGAGCTGTTCGGCGGTGACGCCGTCGGGGACGGGGCGGGGGGCCTCGTGGCGGATGGGGGGCTGCCAGCCGGACTCCGGGTCCCAGCTGCGGACCTGGCGGGCGGGGGCGCCGGCCACCACGGCGTAGTCGGGGACGTCGCCGGCGACCACGGAGTTGGCGGCGACCACCACGTTGCGGCCGAGCCGGGCCCCGGGGAGGATCACCGCGCCGGTGCCGATCCAGGAGCCGGCGCCGATCGAGACGGGGGCGTTGCGCGGCCACTGCTTGCCGATGGGGAGTCCGGTGTCGCGGTACTCGTGGGCCTGGTCGGTGATGTAGACGTCGGGGCCGGTCCACACGTCGTCGCCGAGCACGATCTGCTGGTGGCCGACGATGTGGCTGCCGCGGCCGATCACGCAGCCGCCGCCGATCCGGACGATCGGGTCGGGGCCGAGGTCGAGCCCGGGCAGGAAGCCGGCCGAGATGGTGACGCGTTCGCCGATGATGGAGAACGGGCCGATGGTGATCCACTGCTCGTTGAAGACGGTGCCGAGCGGGAAGGCGAGCTTGGTGCCGTCGCCGAGTTCGCCGAACCGGTACGGGCCGGGGTTGCGGTTGGAGACGGCGCCCGCGTCCTGCACCCAGCGCCAGCAGCGGTGCACCGCCCGCCCGGCCGCCCGGCGCGACCTCTCGCGGACGGACCCCAGCAGCGCGCGGACGATCGACATGCGCTCACCGTATCGGCCGGTGGAGGCCCGCGGCGGGCAACGGGACCAAACTCACACCGGCCGGTAACTTGGCCCGCCGTCGGGGCCCGGGCCCGGGTCGCCCGAGGTCAGCGCACCCAGCGGGCGGGCCGCTTCTCCAGGAACGCCCGCATCCCCTCCTGCGCCTCCTCGGAGCCGAACAGCCGCGCGGACTGGGCGACCAGTTCCTCGGTGTACCGGTCGAAGGACTCCCTGACGGCCGCGTTGGCGAGCAGCTTGGACTCGGCGAGGCCCTGCGGCGAGCACAGCCGCAGCGCGTCGACGACGGTCTTGAGCGCGGCGGCGGCGTCGTCCGCGGCCTCGGTGACCAGGCCGATCCGGGCGGCCTCGGCGGAGTCGAAGGTCTCGCCGGTGAGGTAGTAGCGGGCGGCGGCGCGCGGATCGAGCTTGGGGCGCAGCGGCAGCGAGATGACGGCGGGGGCCAGGCCGAGCCGGGCCTCGGTGAACGCGAAGGTGGAGTCCGGTCCGGCCACCGCGAGGTCGCAGGCGCCGACCAGGCCGAGGCCGCCGGCCCGGACGTGCCCGTCGACCAGGGCGATCACGGGCTTGGGGCAGTCGACGATGGCGCGCTGCAGGGCGACCAGGCCGCGCGGGCCGACGGTGGGGTCGTCGCCGGTGGCCTCGGAGAGGTCGGCGCCGGCGCAGAACACCCGCCCGGTGTGCCCGAGGACGACCGCGCGGACGTCGAGGTCGGCGGCGGCCTCGGCGAGACCGGCGGTGAGTTCGGCCATCAGGCGGGTGGAGAGGGCGTTGCGGTTGTGCGGGGAGTCGAGTTGGAGGGTGGCGACGGCGTCGGCGGTGGTGCGGCGGACGTACGGCGCTTCGCTGGTCATCGGGGGTGGCCTGCCTTCCGGCTGAGGGTGGGTCGGATGGGCTCGGCAGCACCCTGGCACACGCCCGCCCTACTGGCCAGTACCCGATCTCCTGACGGCAGGTCGGGGGCGGGCCGCACAACAACTCCGTACACGGCCTCAACTCCCTTAAGGTCTAGACCTATTGACAGTTAACCGACAAGCTCGCTTGAGTGCTGGGTACACCGCTCGTTCCCCCACAAGGAGTGGCATGCCCTACACCCGCAGCACCACCGCACCCCGCACCCACCGCGCCCGCAGCGGCCGCACCCGGGTCGCCGCCCTGCTGACCGGCGCGCTGGCCGCGGCCGGCCTGGCCGTGGTGGTGCCGGCCACCTCGACCGCGGCGGCGGCCTGCGCCTCGCCGTACTCGGCGTCGCAGGTCTACACCGGCGGGATGTCCGCCTCGTACAACGGTCACAACTGGAACGCCAAGTGGTGGACCCAGGGCGAGACCCCGAGCACCGGGGGCTCCGGGGTCTGGGCCGACCAGGGCGCCTGCGGCGGCGGTGGCGGCACCACGTCCAGCCCGACCCAGACCACCTGCAACCACCCGACCTGGGTGGCGGGCGCCCAGTACGCGACCGGCGCGATCGTGAAGTACGCGCCCAACGGCCAGTACTACATCGCCACGCACGACAACCCGGGCTACGACCCGACCGTCTCCACCTGGTTCTGGAGCCCCTACACCTGCACCGGCGGCAGCACCAGCTCCGGCCCGACCACCCCCAACCCGGGCGGGTTCGTGGTCTCCGAGGCCCAGTTCAACCAGATGTTCCCGGGCCGGAACTCCTTCTACACCTACTCCGGCCTGGTCACCGCGCTGAGCGCCTACCCGGCGTTCGCCAACACCGGCTCCGACACGGTGAAGAAGCAGGAGGCGGCGGCGTTCCTCGCCAACATCAGCCACGAGACCGGCGGCCTGGTGTACATCGTCGAGCAGAACACCGCGAACTACCCGCACTACTGCGACACCTCGCAGCCCTACGGCTGCCCGGCCGGCCAGTCCGCGTACTACGGCCGCGGCCCGATCCAGCTGAGCTGGAACTTCAACTACAAGGCGGCCGGCGACGCCCTGGGCATCGACCTGCTGAACAACCCGAACCTGGTGCAGACCGACGCGGCCGTCGCCTGGAAGACCGGCATCTGGTACTGGATGACCCAGAACGGCCCGGGCACCATGACCCCGCACAACGCGATGGTCAACGGCAACGGCTTCGGCGAGACCATCCGCTCCATCAACGGCTCGATCGAGTGCAACGGCGGCAACCCCGCCCAGGTCCAGAGCCGCGTCAACGCCTACACCAACTTCGCCGGCATCCTCGGCGTCCCCACCGGCAGCAACCTGAGCTGCTGACCCCCGCGGTGACCCGCTGAACGCCGCGGGCGCGGGTGACGGTCCGTCACCCGCGCCCGCGTGCGCGCCCGTTCGCGCACCACCGTTCAGCGCCGCACCAGCGCCGTCATCCCCCAGCCCGCCGCGGCGAACATCGCGGCCAGCAGCGCCCAGCCGAACAGGCCGTGGGCGATCACCACCGAGGTGATCAGCACCGGGCCGAGCATCAGCGCGCCCGACATGCCGGTGTTGAACACGCCCTGGTAGGCGCCGTGCGCGCCCTCCTTCGCCAGGTCGTAGCTGAGCGCCCACGCCCCGGCCTGGCTGTACACCTCGCCGAGCGCCTGCAGGGCGACGCCCGCCGCGATCACCACCGCCGCCACCCAGCCGGGCATTCCGGCGGCCAGACCGACCACCAGGCAGGACGCGGCGACCAGCAGCGCGCCGCGGCGGAAGATCCGGGCCGCGGCGGCCGGCTCCTCGGTGCCGCGGGTGGCCCGCACCTGAAGGACGATCACCAGCGCGGTGTTCACCAGCAGTCCGCCCGCCACCATCCAGCGCGGTGCGTCGGTGTTGCGCACCACCCACAGCGGCACCCCGACCTCGATCATCATGAACTGCAGCGTGATCACCGCGTTCAGGCCGGTCACCGCGAGGAACAGGCGGTCCCGCAGCGCCGGGTTCGGCCCGCTCACCGCCTCCTCGACCTGCGCCGCGGTGCGCGCCGGCACCGGGACCAGCAGCCCGTACAGCACCGCGATCACCGCGTACGAGACGGCGTCGACCAGCAGCGCCACCACGTAGGCGCCCCGGCTGTCCAGCTGCAGGACGGCCGCGGCCGCCACCGTGCCCAGCGACAGGCCGATGTTGGTGACCGAGCGCAGGTACGCCCGGCCGGTCACCCGCGCGTCCGGGGCCAGCACCTCGGCGAACAGGGCGCCGCGCGCCGCCGAGCCGCCCCGGTCGGCGACCGCCACCAGGCAGGCGAGCACCACGAACAGCGGCAGCGAGCGGACCAGTACGTACCCGGCCGCGCACACCGCCTGCAGCACCAGCAGCACCATCAGCACCGGCTTGGGCCCGAACCGGTCGGACAGCCGCCCGGCCGGCACCCCCGCCGCCACGCCGCACGCCCCGGCCACGGTCAGCACCACGCCGACCGTGGCGACCGGGAACCCGACGATCCGGGTGAAGAACACCGCGCCGAGCGTCATGCCGAGGCCGGTGCCGACGGTGTTGACCAGGGTGATCCAGGTCAGCCGGCGCAGCACCCGGTCCGCGGGGAGCAGCCGGGCCAGCAGGCCGGCGGGGGGATTCGGGGCAGGGGCGGGCGGAGCGGCCTGGTCGGCCGCGGGCTCGGTGGCGGTCATGCCCCGATCACACCGGGTACGGAGCGCCCGTGGTATTGATTTAGTCCTGGCCTGAATCCACGGGCCCCGGACGGGGGAGGAATGGCCGGTGGCGCTGAAGTTCCGCCTGGGACTGGCCGATCTCGCCTCCGCGTACTTCGCCTGCTCGCCGCTGCAGGAGGCGGTGCTCTCGCTGCGGATGTGGACCCATCCGGGCCACTACCCGCACGGGCCGGCGTTCGAGGCGATGCGTCCGGCCTTCGAGGCGCTGCCCGCCGCGCCGCTGCTGCGCGCCCTGGTGGCGGGCAACAAGTACGTGCCGGACTTCCTGACGCCCCGTCCGCGCGTCCCGTTCCCGGAGTTCCGGGCCGAGCTGGCTGCCGTCCGGGCCTTCGAACCCGCGCTGCTGCGACGCGAGCTGGAGCAGACCTTCCTGCCGCACGACCGGGAGCTGCCGCCGCTGCTGGCGGAGCGCGCGGACCGGCCGCAGGCGCTGATCGCCGAACTCGCGGACGCCCTGGAGGCGTACTGGACGCGGGTGCTGGAGCCCGCCTGGTGGCCGCGCGCCCGCTCGGTGCTGCACGCCGACATCGTGCACCGCTCCCGGGTGCTGGCCGAGCGCGGCGCGGCCGGGCTGTTCGCCGACCTCGACCACCTGCTGCACTGGGCGGACGGCGTGCTGACCATCGACCGGGCGTGGGGCGACGGCGAGGTGGAGGTGGTGGTGGACCGGCGCGGCCTGACCTTCCTGCCGACCTGCTTCGCCCGCGGCGCGCTCACCGCGATCGGCCCGGACCTCACCCCGTCGATCACCTACCTGGCCCGCGGCCAGGCCAACCTCACCGCCGCGGC
Organism: Streptomyces sp. TLI_171; assembly: GCF_003610255.1. Taxonomy (GTDB): domain Bacteria; phylum Actinomycetota; class Actinomycetes; order Streptomycetales; family Streptomycetaceae; genus Kitasatospora. Next base: position 1,683,774 of record NZ_RAPS01000001.1, read on the forward strand.
GGACCCGCCGCCGACCGACCGCGCCGTGGAGCAGCTCCTCGGCACGCCCAAGGCCCGGCTGCTGGCCCTGCTCCACGAGCCCACCGCCACCACCGAGTTGGCCCGCCGACTCGGCGTCACCCCGGGCGCGGTCAGCCAGCACCTGGCGGTCCTGCACGCCACCCGCCTGGTCACCCGGGCCCGGCACGGCCGCCTGGTGCTCTACGCCCGCAGCCCGCTGGCCGACCAACTGCTCGGCCCCTGAACCCCGTTGGACCACCCGTCGACCGCCCGCCCGGTCAGCAGAAGGCGAGGACCGCGCCCGTTCGCACCGAGTGCTCGGCGGCCTTCATCAGCTGCAGGCAGATGAAGGACTCGGTTCCGTAGCGTCGCCAGCCCTCGGCCGCCGGGTCGTCGTCCTCCAGCACCCCGGTGACCTCCTCGGAGTCCGGGTCCAGGCCCGGCGGCAGGCCCAGCACCGCGGCCAGCGCCCGGAGTTCGGCGAGCAGCCGGACGGAGGAGCCGAGGCAGCCGCCCGTCAGCTCCTCGTCCACCAGCACCGGCCCGAAGTCCACCGGGACGTAGTAGCCCTCGCAGTCCGAGTGCTGGATCAGGTGGTCGAACGGGCCCGCCGGGTCGTCCGGGACGTCCTCGTACGCCGCCGCCAGCAGCGGGTCCTCGGTGGCGCGTTCGCCCTCGGCCAGCGGCTCCGGCAGCGGCCGGCCGGCCGCCAGGTGGGCGGCGAGGCGGCGCAGCGTGTGCAGGCCGGAGTACCCCCAGATCCGCTCGCCGAACTGCTCGCCCGCGACCGGCTCCTGCCAGCCCGGCAGTCCCTCGCGCGCCAGGACGGCGCCGATCGTCGCGCACTCGGCCTCGAACCACTCGGCCGTCTCCTCGTCGGCGCCGATCAGCGCCCCCACCAACACATCGAGTCCCATGCCGAGGATTCTGCCGGCCCGCACCGACAGCCGGTTCGATCATGTGTCCGACGGGCCGTCAACCTCCGTGCGGTATAGACCTGTTGACGAGTTGGTCCAGTCCACTTAACCTCCTGTTGCTGGCTCCCCGGCACCCCTGTACGGAATCCCCCACACCAGACAGGGAGTACCGATGCACGTCCGTTCCAGGCAACGCCTCAGGGCCAGGCTGCTGGCCCTGCTCGCCACGCTCGCCCTGCCGATCGCCCTGCTCGCCGCCACGCCCGCGCACGCCGCGGGCAGGCTCACCGCGACCTTCACCGCCGACAACTACGGGTCGTGGTGGAAGGGCACGTTCGTCGTCAAGAACCCCAACGCCACCGCCGTCACCGGGTGGACGCTGGAGTTCGACCTGCCGTCCGGCGTCACCATGACCGGCACCTACAACGGGCAGGCCACCACCACCGGCAGCCACGTGGTCGCCGCCAACGCGTACTACAACGCCACCGTGCAGCCGAACGGCTCGACCGAGCCGTACAGCTTCTGGTTCATCGGCAACGGCCCGATGACCGCGCCGCTCAACTGCCGCGTCAACGGCGACAAGTGCGACGGCACCCCGGACGTCCCGCCCACCGCGCCCGGCGCCCCCGCCCTGGTCGACGCCACCGCGCACAGCCTCTCGCTGAGCTGGGCGGCCGCGGGCAAGGGCGACTTCCCGGTGGCCTCGTACGACGTCCTGAACGGCTCGGTGGTGCTCGGCTCGGCCACCGGCACCTCCACCACGCTGACCGGCCTCAGCCCCGCCACCGCCTACAACCTCACCGTCCGGGCCAAGGACACCCGCGGCAACACCGGCCCGGTCAGCGCCGCGCTGAGCGCCACCACCGTCGACCCGGCCAGCGACCCGAGCCCGCCGACCCCGCCGGGCAGCCTGCGCTCCACCGGGGTCACCAGCACCAGCGTCTCGCTGGCCTGGAACGCCTCCACCGACAACAAGCGGGTCGCCGGGTACGACGTCTACCAGGGCGGCGCCCTGGTGCAGACCGTCACCACCACCTCCGCCACCGTCGACCGGCTCTCCCCCGCCACCCCGTACACCTTCACGGTCCGGGCCCGGGACGCCGCCGACAACAACTCGCAGCCGTCCAACGCGCTCACCGTCACCACCGGCGACCTGGCCGGGCCCGGCAAGTACTCCCGGGTCGGCTACTTCGTCCAGTGGGGCATCTACGGCCGCCAGTACTTCGTCAAGAACCTCGACACCTCGGGCAGCGCCGCCAAGCTCGACGTCGTCAACTACGCCTTCGAGAACATCGACCCGGTCAACCTGACCTGCATGGCCGGCGTCACCAAGGGCACCACCGCCAACCCGCAGGACCCCGACCAGGGCACCGGCGCGGGCGACGCGGACGCCGACTACGCCCGCCCGATGAGCGCCGCCCAGTCCGTGGACGGCGTCGCCGACGACGGCTGGTCCCCGCTGCGCGGCAACCTCAATCAGCTGAAGAAGCTCAAGGCGAAGTACCCCAACCTCAAGGTCGTGGTCTCGCTCGGCGGTTGGACCTACTCCAAGTACTTCTCGGACGCGGCCGCCACCGACGCCTCCCGCAAGAAGCTGGTCTCCTCCTGCCTCGACATCTGGATCAAGGGCAACCTGCCCGCCTACAACGGCGCGGGCGGCCCCGGCACCGCCGCCGGCATCTTCGACGGCATCGACCTCGACTGGGAGTGGCCCGGCTCCGCCGACGGCCACGCCGGCAACCACTACTCCGCCGCCGACAAGGCCAACCTCACCCTGCTGCTCGCCGAGTTCCGCCGCCAGCTCGACGCCCTCGGCGGCTCGCACAAGCTGCTCACCGCCTTCACCCCCGCCGACCCCGTCAAGATCAACCAGGGCTGGGACCTCTCGCAGATCTTCCAGTACCTCGACATCGCCAACGTCCAGGGCTACGACTTCCACGGCGCCGGCAGCGACAACTCCTGGGAGCCCAACAGGACCGGCCAGCAGGCCAACCTGTACGCCGACCCCGCCGACCCCTACCCCTTCCACTTCTCCATCGAGAACGCCGTCAACACCTACCTCGCCGCCGGCGTCAACCCCCGCAAGCTCACCATCGGCTTCCCCTTCTACGGCCGCGGCTGGCAGAGCGTCACCGACGGCGGCGCGCACGGCGCCTGGCAGGCCGCGGGCGGAGCCGCCCCCGGCCAGTTCGCCGAGGAGGCCGGCACCCGCGGCTACAGCAACCTGCTCGCCTCCGTCCCGAACCTCACCGTCTACCACGACCCGGTCTCGGTCTCCACGTACGGCTACACCGGCAGCGGCGGCCAGTGGTGGACCTTCGACGACGCCTGGTCCATCGCCCAGAAGACCGCCTGGCTGAAGTCCAAGAACCTGCTCGGCGCCATGATCTGGGAGATGTCCGGCGACACCCCCTCCGGCACCCTGATCAACGCCCTGGACACCGGCCTCAAGTAACCCGGGCCGGGAACGCAGGGATCCGCCCGGGGAGGGAACTCCCCTCCCCGGGCGGATCGGTGCCGGAACGGGCTCAGCGCCCCGCGATCGACGCCAGCTTCCGCGCCGCCCGGTGGTCCCGCATCAGCTGCGCGAACGTGGTGTGCCCCTGCGTGGTCCGGGCGAACGCCCGCCACGCGGGCGTGATCAGCGAGACCGCCGCGTGGAACAGGTACGGCCGCTTCTCGAAGGAGGCCAGCATGATCTTGCCCGCCCGCATCTCGACGCCCAGCCCGGCCTTGATCGCGAACGCGTAGTTGAGGGCCTGGCGCCGCACGTCCGCCGCACCGTTCGCCTCGGCGACCTGCACCGCCCACTCGCCGGCCAGCCGGCCCGAGCGCAGCGCGTACGAGATGCCCTCGCGGGTCCACGGCTCCAGCAGCCCGGCGGCGTCGCCCGCGACCAGCACCCGGCCCCGGGAGAGCGGGGAGTCCTCGGCCCGGCACCGCGTCAGGTGCCCGGACTCCACCAGCGGTTCGAAGCCGGACAGGCCGAGCCGCCGGATGTAGTCCGCCAGGTACTCCTTGGTCTTCTCGCCCTCGCCGCGCGCCGAGATGACGCCGACGGTCAGCGTCCCGGAGTCGGTCTTCGGGAAGACCCACCCGTAGGAGCCGGGCAGCGGGCCCCAGTCCAGGTGGATGCGGCCCGCCCACTCGCGCGAGACGGCGTCGGGGACCGGGATCTCGGCCTCCAGGCCGAGGTCGATCTGGTCGAAGCTGACGCCGACGTGCCGGCCGATCCGGCTCGCGGAGCCGTCCGCGCCGACCACGGAGCGCGCCTCCACCCGGCCGCCGCCGGCCAACGTCACGAACACGGTGCGGCTGTCGCCGCCCTGCTGTTCGACGCCGGTCGCGGTGACGCCGGTGACCAGCACCGCGCCGGCCTGCTCGGCGGCCTGCACCAGGCGCAGGTCGAACTCGTCGCGGTTGACCACGCCGAACAGCATCCGCCGCGAACGCCGGGTGCGGGTCCACTTGCCGTTCAGGGCGAAGGTGACGGCGGAGATCCGGTCCTGCAGCGGGAGTTTGAAGTCGGCCGGCAGCGAGTCCCGGGACGGGCCGATGATGCCGCCGCCGCAGGTCTTGTACCGGGGGTGCTCGGCCTTGTCGAGCAGCAGCACCCGCCGCCCGCTGGTGGCGGCCGCGTAGGCCGCCGAGGAACCGGCGGGGCCGGCGCCGACGACCACCACGTCCCACACACCGTCAAGCAGCGCCGCCTGCTCGGCATCCGCGTCCTGCGGGTCCGGGCCGGCGAGGTCGGCCGCGTCGGTGCCCGCGAGCTCGGCCGCGACCGGCTCGACGGGGTCCAGGTCCTGGTTGCTACCGGTGTCAGTCACGGTCGCCCATCCTAATCTGCCCGCCCGCCCGGGGGGCCAGTACCCGCCGCCGACCGGCAGTGGCGATCCAGCCGCAGGTCAAGGCCTTGCCAAGGCTGTCTCCTACCCGCTTCAGTAAGGGCCATGCCGCACATCGCGCTTCCCATGGACCACCCCGGCATCCGGGGCCTGCTCACCGTCAAACCCGCCTCCGGCCTGGCGCTGAGCGAACTCGCCGAACAACTCCTGCGCGGCGACTCCCCGCTCTCGGTGGGCGAACGCGAGCTGATCGCCGCCTACGTCTCCGCCCTGAACCGGACGCGCTACTGCGCGGGCGCGCACGGCGCCACCGCCGCGCACCGCCTCGACGGCGACTTCGCGCTCGTCGAGGCCGTCCAGACCGACCTCGCCACCGCCCCCGTCACCGACCTCCAGCGCGCACTGCTCGAACTCGCCGGCAAGGTCGCCGAGAGCGGACTGTCCGTCACCCCCGAGGACATCGCCGCGGTCCGCGCCGCGGGCGCGGACGACGAGACGATCCACGACACCGTTCTGATCGCCTCCGCGTTCTGCATGTACAACCGCTACGTCGACGGCCTGGCCGCCATCACCCCCGACGACCCGGCCGTCTACCGCATGATCGGCGCCAACCTCGCCGCCAACGGGTACCTGCCCCGCCCCGAGTGACCGCCGGCCGCCCGGCCCCCCGGGCCCGGGCGGCCGCTCAGAACTTCGCCAGGAACCGGTCCAGCTCGGTGCGCGAGTGGAACGACACCTTCACCCGCACCGGCCGCCGGCGCTCGGGCAGCCGCAGCCACACCGAGTTCCACGTCGTGCCCAGCTTGGTCTTCTGCACCATCGCGGCGGCCTGCTCCAGCGGCACCACGGCCGCCACCTGCCGGGGTTCGCCCGCCGTCCGCGGCCCGTGCAGCACGAACACCGAACGGTCCGTCACCACCAGGTAGTACGCCCTCGACAGGAGCAGCATCGCCAGCCCGCCGAGCAGGGCGCCCAGCCACACGCTCGAAGCGCTCACGCCCAGCACGACCAACCGCGGCCGCTCGCTCTCGTCGAGCCGCAGCACGGCCCGGCGTGCCGCCGAGACCAACGCGAGCTTCTGCTCCCCTGCCTGAACCTTCGGCATCTCTCTCCCGCCGCTCCGCGCGCCCACCTCGGACGCAGCGGCAGACGCTACCCGTCGCCCCGGCGCGGCCCCTCGCGGGGGTGTCGGGAAACCCCTGGTGGGACGCTGTTTCAGGGGGATTCGGGATGCTCTGCGGACTTTCCGCCCGCCCCTCGCAGCAGGGCCGCCGCGACGGCCACGCCCGCGCCGGCGCCGAAGCACGCCTCGTCGACGAAGCCGCGCTCACCGCGCCGCACCCGCTCGGCGGCGCCGATCAGCGCCGCCCCGGCCAGCACCGCGCCGCTCCTGCGGTCGGCCGTCCGCCACGGGCCGGCGTACCGGGCCAGCACGCCGAGGCCGAGCAGCGAGGTGCCGTACTGCAGCACGGTGTGCAGCGGCACGCCGCGCACCGTCCGCTCCAGGACCGGGAACGCCCGGACGCCGGCCCGGCCGTGGTGGGTGAAGGAGTCCCAGACCAGGTGGGTGGCCGCGCCGGCGGCCACCGCCCCGGCCGCCAGGGCGAGTTCACGGCCCGCCAGCCGCTCGGGCGGCGCGACCTCGACCCACGCGCCGGGGACGGCCCGGCCGACCGGCCCGCGCCACAGCCCGTACCAGCCGGCCACCAGCCCGGCCCCGATCGCCACGTCGAGGGTCGGCGCGGCCCACCAACGGTGCGTCAACCCGCCGTACCGGTACACCCCTCGGACGAGGGACTCGGCGAAGAACGGCACGTCGGGCGCCATCGACCCGGCGACCAGCCCGGCGGCGACCAGCGCGCCCCGGCGCCGGGCGGCGCGCAGCCCGGGGACGACGGCGGCGACATGGCTCGGGGTGAACGGCATGCCCCCATCCTGTCAGCGCCCCGCCCCGCCGCCACCGAACGCGCCCGACTCCGCTCAGCGCCCGGCGGCGGCGCCGGTCGCGGCGGGCCGCCCGCCCTCCAGGTACCGCAGGTCGCCCGCCTCGCGGGCCTCCAGTGCCGCGGCCAGCCGGCGCATCCGCCCGGCGGGCAGCAGCTCGGCGGCCTCCCGGCGGGTGGCGAAGTGCCAGTCCCGCAGCTCCCCCGCGGGCAGCCGCAGCCGCAGCACCTCGGACGGGCCGAGCCGCCCGCCGTCGTACACCAGCCGCAGTCCGCCTCGGCCGCGGCCGAGGCCGGACTCCCAGTCGACCGCGAGCAGCCGCAGCTCCTCGGGGTCCAGCCGCAGCCCGAGTTCCTCGGCCACCTCCCGCACGGCGGCGGCCGTCGGCGACTCCCCGCTCTCCACCACGCCGCCGGGGAACTCCCAGTGCGGCTTGTACGCGGGGTCGACCAGCAGCACCCGGTCCCGGTCGTCGAACAGCAGCACGGCGGCGGCCACGGTGTCGCCGCTGCCGCCCTCGGTGCGCACGATCGGGCAGCGCGCCGCGCCGCTGCGCACCAGGTCGGCGATCCGCTCGGCGGTCTGACGCGGGGTCAGCACGCCGTTGTCGACCATCCGGGCGTCGCCGGCCAGCCAGCCGCGGGCGGCCAGGTAGCCGGGCAGCGCCTCGCGACCGCGCTGGCGCAGGCGCTGGGTGGCCTCCGGGTCGCCGGGGACGTCCTCCCGGGTGGCGATCCGGGCCCGCAGGATGGTCTCCACCGGGTCGAGCACCACGTGGTGGACGGGCAGGCCTCGGCCGGCCAGCGAGCCGAAGATCTCGTCCCGGTGGTCCTGGTCGAGCAGCGTCTCGGGGACGATCACCGCCCCGTCGATCTCGCCGGCCAGCGCGGCGGCGGTCTCGGCGACCAGCCGCCGCCAGGCGGGCAGGACGCGCAGGTCCGGCACGTCCACCCGGTCGGGCGGCAGGGTCGCGCGCAGCACCGTTGCGAGGGTGTCCGGTTCGAACAGCAGGCTACCGGGCAGCAGCCCGACCAACTCCCGGCAGGCGCTCGTCTTGCCCGCCCCGAATGCCCCATTGACCCAGACGATCACAGCATCCCCTGCCCCTCCACCGTGGCCCGGCGGCGTGCACCGGGCAGCGCGGGGCCCGGCCCCCACACCACCCCGAGTGGTACCCACTCCCCGGGCTCCTGAAAGGGGGCTGCTCAGCCCTCGGTGTCGAGCAGCTGCTTCTTCAGCACCTTGCCCATGGCGTTGCGCGGCAGGTCCTCGACCAGCACCACCCGCCGGGGCCGCTTGTGCCCGGACAGCCGGCCCGCCACGAAGTCGATCAGCTGACGTTCCGTCACCGCGCCGTCCTGCGCGACCACGTAGGCCACCACGGCCTGTCCGAGGTCCTCGTCCGGCGCCCCGACCACGGCGGCGTCGGCGACTCCGGGGTGGTCGCGCAGCGCGGCCTCGACCTCGCCGGCGCCGATCCGGTAGCCGCCGCTCTTGATCAGGTCGACCGAGGCCCGGCCGACGATCCGGTGGAAGCCGTCGGGACCGATCACGGCGACGTCGCCGGTGCGGAACCAGCCGTCGGCGGTCCAGGACTCGGCGGTGGCCGCGGGGCGGCCGAGGTAGCCGTCGAACAGGGTGGGGCCCTGGATCTGCAGGTCGCCGACGCTCTCGCCGTCGTGCGGCGCCGGCTGCCCGTCCTCGCCGACCAGCCGGCTGGCCACGCCGGGCAGCGGCACGCCGACCGCGCCGGGGCGGCGTTCGCCGTCGGCGCGGGTGGCGACGGTGATCAGGGTCTCGGTCATGCCGTACCGCTCGGCGGGGGCCTGGCCGGTGAGGTGGCGGAGCTTCTCGAAGACCGGAACGGGCAGCGGGGCGCTGCCGGAGACCAGCAGCCGGGCGGCGCCGAGGGCGCGGGCGGCGTCGGCGTCCGCGGCGATCCGCGACCACACGGTGGGGACGCCGAAGTACAGGCTGCCGCCCGCGGCCGCGTACCCGGCGGGGGTGGGCCGGCCGGTGTGCACCAGGCGGCTGCCGGTGCGCAGCGCGCCGAGCACGCCGAGCACCAGGCCGTGCACGTGGAACAGCGGCAGGCCGTGCACCAGGGTGTCGTCGGCGCCCCACTGCCAGGCGTCGGCGACGCCGTCGAGCCCGGCCGCGACGGCGCGGTGCGGGATCAGCGCGCCCTTGGGCGCGCCGGTGGTGCCGGAGGTGTAGAGCACGAACGCGGTCCGGTCGCCGTCCTCGGCCGGGGGCCGCCAGCCGGCGCCGGGGCGGTCGGCGAGGCGGACCGGAAGGGCCGTCAGGCCCTCGGTGTCGGCGGGGAGTCCGGTGCCGGCCAGCAGGGTGGCGCCGCTGTCGCGCAGGATGTGGGCGCGCTCGACCGGTCCGGAGTCGGGCGGCAGCGGGACCACGGGCACCCCGGCGAGCAGTCCGCCGACCACGGCGGCCACGGTCTCGGCGGTGGGCCGGGCCAGCACGGCGAGCCCGGGCGCGCCGGCGACGCGTTCGGCGACCGCCCCGGCCGCGCCGAGCAGTTCCTCCCAGGACAGCGCCTGTCCGTCCACCACCACCGCGTCCGCGCGGTCCCCGTACACGCCGTCAAGTGCCGTCAGCAGTCCCATGCCGCCCGACTCTAACCAGCCGCGCCCGCCGGGCGCAGCGAGACACCGCTCACCCACCGGGTCGTCACCGTCCGCCCCGAGCTGGGGCGTTACCGAACCACTCCACTTCCTTTACCGAATCCGGTGGCCGGACGGAGCCATGGCGACCACCCGTCTCGGGCTATGGCAGGGTTCCGCCAGTGCCGATGGGATGGGGAGCGCCCCGGCCTGCCGGGCCGGGTGAACCGTCTCTTCGAGGAGTCTCCTTGGGCACGTACCCCGCCACCGCGGGTTCCCGACGCTCCACCGTGCTGCGGGCCGCGGCCCTGCTCGCCGTCGGGGTCACCGCCCTGAGCGGCGCGTCGGCGACCGCCCAGTCCGCCGGCGTCCGCCTGCCGGCCGCCTTCCACCTGCGCCCGGCCTCGGCCGGCCACATCGACGCGGTGGGCCGGGTCGCGCCGATATCCACCTCGGACTGCGTGTCGCAGATCGGCATCCACTGCTACTCGCCGCTGCAGTACCGCGCCGCGTACAACCTGAACCCGCTGTACCAGCAGGGCATCACCGGCAAGGGCCGGACGATCGTGATCGTGGACTCCTTCGGCTCGCCGACCATCCAGCACGACCTGGAGGTCTTCGACCAGCAGTGGGGCATCCCGGACACCCAGGTCGAGGTGGTCAAGTGGGGCGACGTCCCCGTCTTCGACCCGACCAACGCGGACCACACGGGCTGGGCGGGCGAGACCACCCTGGACGTGGAGTACGCGCACGCGGTCGCCCCCGACGCGCACATCGTGCTGGTGGAGACCGGCGTCGCCGAGACCGAGGGCGTCACCGGCCTGCCGGAGATGATGGACGCCGAGAAGGCCGTCATGAAGTCCCACAACGTGGACGTGATCTCGCAGAGCTTCGGCGCGACCGAGAACACCTTCCCGGGCTTCGACAAGGGCAACTTCAAGTCCATCGAGGACCTGCGGTACGCCTTCAGGTTCGCCGCCGCCAAGGACGTCACCGTGCTCGCCGCCTCCGGCGACAACGGCGCGACCGACGCGATGGAGAACGGCAGCGACCTGTACCCGTACAAGGTCAACTCCTGGCCGTCCGCGGACCCGCTGGTCACCTCGATCGGCGGCACCGAGCTGACCCTGGACGACAAGGGCGTCCGGACCGCGCCCGACAAGGTCTGGCACGACGACTACGGCGCGGCCGGCGGCGGCGTCTCCGGCGTCTTCGACCGCCCCTGGTACCAGGCGGGCGTGGCGAAGGTGACCGGCAACCACCGCGGCACCCCGGACATCTCGATGAGCGCGGCCGTGGACGGCGCCGCCTGGACGTACGAGTCGTACGACCCGACCCGGGTCGGCTGGCACCTGACCGGCGGCACCAGCGAGGCCACCCCGATCTTCTCCGGCGTGGTCGCCCTCGCCAACCAGCTCGCCGGCCACCGCCTCGGCCAGCTCAACCCGCGCCTGTACGCCCTCGCGGCGCTGCCCTCCCAGTGGAGCGGCATCACCGACGTCACCGCCGGCGACAACTCCTGGGACGCCGTGACCGGCTACCAGGCCGTCAAGGGCTACGACCTGGCGTCCGGCCTCGGCACCGTCGACGCCAACCGCTTCGTCCACTCCGTCGCGGGCCGCTGACACCCCCTCGGCACGCAAGAAGGCGCGGCCCCCGGTGATCCCGGGGGCCGCGCCCGTGTCCGACTCGCGGCGGCTCAGCCCTTGCGGGCCTTCACCTCGCCGGTGAGCTGGGGGAGGACGGTGAACAGGTCGCCGACGACGCCGTAGTCGACGAGTTCGAAGATGGGGGCTTCGGGGTCCTTGTTGATGGCGACGATGGTCTTGGAGGTCTGCATGCCGGCGCGGTGCTGGATGGCGCCGGAGATGCCCGCGGCGACGTAGAGCTGGGGGGAGACCTGCTTGCCGGTCTGGCCGACCTGGTTGGTGTGGGGGTACCAGCCGGCGTCGACGGCGGCGCGGGAGGCGCCGACGGCGGCGCCGAGGGCGTCGGCGAGGTCCTCGACGACGGAGAAGCCGTCGGCGGCGCCGACGCCGCGGCCGCCGGAGACGACGATGGCGGCTTCGGTGAGTTCGGGGCGGCCGGTGGAGACGCGGGGGGTGCGGGAGGTGACGGCGGCGGCGTTGCCGGTGAGGGCGACGGTGACGTTCTCCACGGCGCCGGCGGCGGGGGCGGGTTCGGGGGCGGTGCTGTTGGGCTTGACGGTGATGACGGGGGCGCCGGTGGTGACGGTGGACTTCACCTGGAAGGACGCGGCGAACACCGACTGGGTGGCGACGGGGCCGGCGGGGCCGGCTTCGAGGTCGACGGCGTCGGTGATGATGCCGGAGCCCAGGCGCAGGGCGGTGCGGGCGGCGACCTCCTTGCCCTCGCCGGAGGAGGTGACGAGGACGGCGGCGGCGTCGGCGGCCTTGGCGATCTGGGTCAGCGCGTCGACCTTGGGGACGACCAGCTGGGAGGTGAACTCGTCGGCGTCGGCGACGTAGACCTTGGCGGCGCCGTACTCGGCGGCCTTGGCGGCGATCTCGGCGGCGGCGGCGCCCGCGCCGAGGACCACCGCGGAGGGGGTGCCCAGCCGGCGGGCCAGGGTCAGCAGTTCGAGCGCGGGCTTGCGCACCGCACCATCGACGTGGTCGACCAGGACCAGGATCTCACTCATGAATTTGCTCCGTATCCCACTTGTTCCTGGTGGACCGTCAGATGAACTTCTGCTCGGCGAGGTACGCGGCGAGCTGCTTGCCGCCGTCGCCCTCGTCGGTCACGATGACGCCCTTGGTGCGGGCCGGGCGGGCGGTGACGTCCTCGACCCTGGTCCAGGAGCCGGCCAGGCCGACCGCGTCAGCGTCGATGCCCAGGTCGTCCAGGTCCAGGGCCTGCACCGGCTTCTTCTTCGCCGCCATGATGCCCTTGAACGACGGGTAGCGGGCCTCGCCGGACTGGTCGGTCACCGACACCACCGCCGGCAGCGCCGCCTCGACCTGCTCGGACGCCGCGTCGCCGTCCCGGCGGCCCTTCACCACGCCGCCCTCGACCGCGACCTCCGACAGCAGCGTCGCCTGCGGCACCCCCAGGCGCTCCGCCAGCAGCGCGGGCAGCACGCCCATCGTGCCGTCGGTGGACGCCATGCCGCACACCACCAGGTCGAAACCGGTCTTCTCCAGCGCCGCCGCGAGGATCGCGGAGGTACCGATCACGTCCGTGCCGTGGATGTCGTCGTCGTTGACGTGCACCGCCTTGTCGGCGCCCATCGACAACGCCTTGCGCAGCGCGTCCTTCGCGTCGTCCGGACCCACCGTCAGCACCGTCACCTCGGCGCCGTCGTTCGCCTCCGCGATCCGCAGCGCCTGCTCGACGCCGTACTCGTCCAGCTCCGACAGGAGGCCGTCCACGCCCTCCCGGTCAGTGGTGGCATCGTCCGCGAAGCGACGGTCACCGGTCGCGTCGGGCACGTACTTCACACAGACAACGATCCTCAAGCTCACGGCCTGCTCTCCTGTTACTGGTCCGATCCGGCGGCTGCGGCAAAGTCTCCGTGCGTGTCGAGCGCGTCTCGGCGCACGCGCGGGGCCCGCGGCCCGGGCGGCGCGCACCGGTGCCCCTCCGGAACTCCCCGGCAGCATACTCACGAGTAGCCCAGCCGTCACTACTCGCCAGTAGCTTACGCTGCCCGCAGGTCCGGCCCGGCACCGTGCCACCGCCTGTGGCCCATCCTGCCCCAGCCGACGGCCCGATGCCGCACTGCCACCTGACTCGACGCCAGATCGCCGCCCCGCCCCCGGCGGACGGACCCGCTAGACGGCCTCGCCCAGCGCGGCGATCACGTCCACCCGGCGCGGCTGCCCCGCGGCCCGCCGCACCACCCGGCCGGACGCGTCCAGCACCAGCACCGTCGGCGTGCGCAGGATGTCCAGCCGCCGCACCAGCTCCAGCTGCGACTCCGCGTCGACCTCCACGTGCGCCACCCCGTCGACCATCCCAGCCACCTCGGCGAGCGTCCGGCGGGTGGCCCGGCACGGCTGGCAGAACGAGGTCGAGAACTGCACCAGGGTCGCCCGCTCGCCGAGCGCCGCCCCGAGCTCCGCGCCGGTCAACCGCACCCCGTCGTCCTTGCCGCGCACCCGCAGCCTCCCGTCCCGCGCCTTCCGCACCACGCCGAAGGCGCCGGCCGCAGCCAGCACCGCCAGGCACACGATCAGTCCGGTCATCCGTCCAGTGTGACAAACCCGGCCCTGGGCCCGGAAGGCGTGCCCCGCTACCATGGCCACCGTGGACGCCCGCACCCCGCACCCGACTCCCCGGCTGACCAGCCGCCGGGTGATCGACCTGTGCCGGGCCTGCACCACGCGCTGTCGCTGACCGCACGCCCCCGACGTCCCGTCAGCACGCCCTTCTCCGGAGCAGCTCCGTGCAGATCGACCCGCGCGGCCCCCGTTTCGCCGCCGTCCTCACCTCCCTCGTCCTCGCCGCCGTCCTGATCACGGGCAACGGCTACCTGCTCGCCGCCCAGACCCTGGTCTTCGCCCTCGGTGCGATCGGCGGCCCCACCCGCTCCCCGTACGGCTGGCTCTACCGCACCTTCGTCCGCCCCCGCCTCGGCCCGCCCGCCGAACTCGAGGACGCCCGCCCACCCCGCTTCGCCCAGAGCGTCGGCCTCGCCTTCGCCCTCCTCGGCACCGTCGGTTACCTCCTCGGCCCCGCCTGGCTCGGCCTCACCGCCACCGCACTGGCGCTGGCCGCCGCCTTCCTCAACGCCGCCTTCGACTACTGCCTCGGCTGCGAGCTCTACCTCCTGCTGCCCCGCAAGGGGACCGGCGAGCGACGGGAGTCCGTGGCGTAGCCCTCGCCGAACCCGGGCCCCCCGAAAGTTCCCCGTGAGATACAAGTCTCGTGGCTGCGCCCCGGGCGTGACAGACCGTGCCCGTTCAGGGGATTATCGGGGGGAAACACCCGTGGCCGCCGCGGCGTGCCGCGACTTCGCGGCCCTGCCACCACGCCCCGGGTACCACTGACCGGGCGCGAGGCCCGTGGGAAGTAGGGCTGACCGTGGCTGAGTTCGTGTACCCGCCGGTGATCCGCACCGCGCTGGCCGCCTTCAAGGCGCTGGACCTGCGGATCTCCATCGTCGGCGCCGAGCACGTGCCCGCCACCGGCGGTGCGGTCCTGGTCAGCAACCACATCAGCTACCTGGACTTCATCTTCGCGGGCTTCGGCGCGTACCGGGTGGCCCGCCGCAAGACCCGTTTCATGGCCAAGGACGACGTGTTCAAGCACAAGGTGTCCGGCCCGCTGATGCGCGGCATGAAGCACATCCCCGTGGACCGCACCGACGGCCAGCCCGCGTACGAGGCCGCCGTGCAGGCGCTGCGCGAGGGCGAGGTGGTCGGCGTGTTCCCGGAGGCGACGATCAGCCGCTCGTTCATGCTGAAGAAGTTCAAGACCGGCGCGGCCCGGATGGCGGCCGACTCCGGCACCCCGTTGCTGCCCGTGATCCTCTGGGGCACCCAGCAGCTGTGGACCAAGGGTCACCCGAAGACCCTGACGAAGCGTCACGTCCCGGTGACCATCATGATCGGCGAGCCGATCCACCTGGCCCCGACCGACAAGCCGGTGATGGTGACCCGCCGCCTGCGCGCCGCGATGACCGAGATGCTGGAGCGGGCGCAGCGCGAGTACCCGGCCAAGCCGGCCGGCCCCGAGGACTCCTGGTGGCTCCCGGCCCAGCTCGGCGGCACCGCGCCCACCCCCGAGCAGGCCGAGGCCGCGGACGAGGCGGAAGCCACCGCCAAGGCGGAGCGCCGCGCCGCCCGCGACACCGCGTGACCGACCCGCACATCCGACGCCCCCTCGGCCCGGTGACGGGCAGGTAGGGGGGCACCACGTGTTCGCCAAGTCGCCGTACAGCAGGCACACCGGACGCGACACCTTCAACGACGGCGACAGCATCTACCGGCCGGCCGTGCTGCTGAAGGTCACCGAGGACGCCGACGGCTACCTCGGCGTCATCACTCTCGCCGCCGACCCGGACCAGAACGGCAAGTAACTCCCGTCCGGTCCCAACCGCCGCCCCCGGTGCGCCTGCGCGCCGGGGGCGGCGTCGCTCAGCTGCCGAACCAGCCCGCCGCATCCAGCCGGAACCCGGACGGCCCGACCAACTGCGCAAGGCCGTCCTCGAGTTCGCGCAGCCGCTGCTCCCCGAGCACCTGCGCCCAGCGCGCCCGGATCTCGTCGAACCCGGCGGCCGACCTGGCCAGCATGTCCAGCCCGCGCGCCGTCAGCCGAACCACTTTGCGCCGGGCGTCGTCCGGATCGTTCACCCGCTCCGCGTAGCCCAGCGCCTCCAGCCGATCGACGGTCTTCCCCGCCGCCTGCTTGGACACCCCCAGCCGCCGCCCGATCTCGCTCGCGGTCGCGCCGTGCAACCCGATCGCCTGCATCGCGAAGCCGTACGCGGGCCGCGCGTCGGGGTGTCCCTGGCGGGCCAGCTCGGCGTGCAACTCGTCGATGATCGTGCGGAATCCGGCGAACAGCAGGAGCGGAAGCTCAAAGCCGTTGCGCGGATCGACAACCTGGTTTACGTTTTGGTCAACCACGTTGTCCATTCTAGGACGCGCAGCCGGGGACTGCCCTCCCGGCCACCCCGGCCTGCCCACCACCGCCCCGAAAGGCACCGCCTTGTCTCCCACCACCACCCCTCCGCGGCCTCCGTCTCCGCCGCCTCCTCCACTTCCACCGGCGCACACTTCCCCGACCTCACCCCCGAGACCGCCCCGCCGGCCGCCCGCCGCCAGCTCGAACAGGTCACCCGTCACCTCGGCTACCTCCCCAGCGCTGCCGCCCGCCTCGCCCACGCACCCCAACTCCTGGACGGCTTCCTGAAGTTGACCGCCATGTTCGAGGCCACCGAGCTCGATCCGGTGGTCCGTGAAACCGTCATCCTCACCATCGCCACCCGCAACGGCTGCCACCTCTGCGTCGCCATGCACACCGCCAAGCTCACCCAGCTCGCCGCCGCACCCGAGCTGATCGACGCGCTGCGCGCCCAACAGCCCCTCCCCGACGTCCGGTTGGAGGCCGTCCGAGGCTTCGTCCACTCCGTCCTCGACCACACCGGCGCCGTCCCCGAGCCCGACCTCGCCGCCTTCCTCGCCCACGGCTTCACCCCGCAGAACGCACTGGAGATCGTCCTCGGCATCGGCGCCTACACCCTCTCCACGTTCGCCAACCGGCTCACCGACGCCCCCGTCGACCCCCAACTCGCCCCCTACGCCTGACCGTCCGCACCCGCTCGGTACGCTCCCCGGGTGACCGACCGCGGCATCGCTCTCCCCGCCCTGCGCCACCAACTGGTGACCGCGGTCCTCACCTTGGCCGCACCCGGCCCCCAGGACGCCGCCTGCGACGCCTTCGACCCCGCGACGGTCCTCGCCACCCTCTTCACGGAAGCCTGCGACGCCGCCGATCCGCTCCCCTGGCTCGGCCACACCCTCCGCACCGATGAGGAAGCCGCCCTGACCGCCGACCTGGGCGCCGCCGTCCGCACCCTGCTGGCCACCCTCCCCGACGACCCCTGCCCGGCTGACCACCTGGACTCCCCGGCCTGGCCCACCGTCACCACCACAGCCGCCCAACTCGCCCGCATCCTGGTCCGCAACGACCACCTGGCCCAGGTCGAACCCGCCCGCTGACGCCTCACGGGGGCCGCCCAACCCGGCCGTCGAAGGGCCCCGCCCACGGCGGGGGCACTTCCCGTTCCCTCGGCTCACCGCCCCGGGCCGTCGCCCTCCCCCGGCAGCTTCTCGGGCAACACGAACACCGGGTTCTCGATCAACCCGACCGCCGCCCCCGCCGGCTCCACCACCGTGGCGACCCGGATCCCCCCACCGACCTCCTGGACCGCCTCCCGCACCGTCGCGCCCGCCGCAACGAACCGCTCCACTGCCGCATCGACGTCCCGCACCCCCCAGTACGTCACCGGGCCGGCCGCCGGATCGCCGTCCGGCAGCAGCGCCAACTCGTACCCCCCGACGTTGAATCCGACATAGAACGGCTCGTCGAAGTACGGCTCCACCCCGAGCACTCCGGACCACCACGCCTTCGCAGCAGCCAGATCAGCCACGGGATAGATCACTGTCCGAAGTCCGAGCAGCATCGCCAACACCCCTTCCATCGATCCCCATTCGCAGAACCCGAGCCTAAGCGCTGCCCGGTCAGTGATCTCAGAGGTCCGGCGGGGATGCCGAGCATGTAGAGCCCGCGCTCCAGGCATCCGACCGCTCATCAGGGTGTACGGCAACCGGCCGCCCCAGTAGAGTCCCCGCTGAAACTTGCTGCAAGACCTTGCATACCGAGAGGCCCACCCACCGCCATGCCAGGACTCACCCCACCCGCCCCCGACGAGCGCACCTCCCTCACCACCTACCTCGCCCAGCAACGTCGTACCCTCCGGGCCACCGCCCACGGCCTCACCGAGGACCAGGCCCGCCTGACCCCCACCGCCGGCGAGCTCAGCATCGGAGGCCTGATCAAGCACGCCGCCCACTGCGAGACCTTCTGGACCGACCTCGTCCTCCAGCACCACCGCGACCCCGAACCCAGCACGGGCGAGTCCGACGAGTTCCACCTCTCCCCCGACGAAACCCTGGCCGGCGCCCTCGCCCACTACGCCGCAGCCGCGAAGCGGACCGACGCGGCCATTGCCGACATCCCCGACCTCGGCCGCGTCGTCCCCGTACCGCCGGGCCTGCCCTGGTTCCCCGCCGAACTCGGCGACTGGACCGTCCGCTGGATCCTGCTCCACCTGATCGAGGAGACCGCCCGCCACGGAGGCCACGCCGACCTCATCCGCGAGGCCATCGACGGCGCGACCCTCTACCCCCTGCTCGCCGCCGCCGAAGCCTGGCCCGACCCGTGGTTCCAACCCTGGAAGCCGGGCCAGTAAACGCGAGAAAGCCCCCTGACATCCCGTCAGGGGGCTTTCTCTGAATGATTGTTCGGCGGCGTCCTACTCTCCCACAGGGTCCCCCCTGCAGTACCATCGGCGCTATGAGGCTTAGCTTCCGGGTTCGGAATGTAACCGGGCGTTTCCCTCACGCTATGACCACCGAAACACTATGAAACTATCCACCGGAAAAGTGGGTCGTTGTTTCAGAACAACACAGTGGACGCGAGCAACTGAGGACAAGCCCTCGGCCTATTAGTACCGGTCAACTCCACCCCTTACAGGGCTTCCATATCCGGCCTATCAACCCAGTCGTCTACTGGGAGCCTTACCCTCTCAAGGAGGTGGGAGTGCTCATCTCGAAGCAGGCTTCCCGCTTAGATGCTTTCAGCGGTTATCCCTCCCGAACGTAGCCAACCAGCCATGCCCTTGGCAGGACAACTGGCACACCAGAGGTTCGTCCGTCCCGGTCCTCTCGTACTAGGGACAGCCCTTCTCAACACTCCTACGCGCACAGCGGATAGGGACCGAACTGTCTCACGACGTTCTAAACCCAGCTCGCGTACCGCTTTAATGGGCGAACAGCCCAACCCTTGGGACCTACTCCAGCCCCAGGATGCGACGAGCCGACATCGAGGTGCCAAACCATCCCGTCGATATGGACTCTTGGGGAAGATCAGCCTGTTATCCCCGGGGTACCTTTTATCCGTTGAGCGACGGCGCTTCCACAAGCCACCGCCGGATCACTAGTCCCTACTTTCGTACCTGCTCGACCCGTCAGTCTCACAGTCAAGCTCCCTTGTGCACTTACACTCAACACCTGATTGCCAACCAGGCTGAGGGAACCTTTGGGCGCCTCCGTTACCCTTTAGGAGGCAACCGCCCCAGTTAAACTACCCACCAGACACTGTCCCTGATCCGGATCACGGACCCAGGTTAGACATCCAGCACGACCAGAGTGGTATTTCAACGTCGACTCCACCATGACTGGCGTCACGGCTTCAAAGTCTCCCACCTATCCTACACAAGCCGAACCGAACACCAATATCAAGCTATAGTAAAGGTCCCGGGGTCTTTCCGTCCTGCTGCGCGAAACGAGCATCTTTACTCGTAATGCAATTTCACCGGGCCTGTGGTTGAGACAGTCGAGAAGTCGTTACGCCATTCGTGCAGGTCGGAACTTACCCGACAAGGAATTTCGCTACCTTAGGATGGTTATAGTTACCACCGCCGTTTACTGGCGCTTAAGTTCTCAGCTTCGCCACGACGAATCGTGACTAACCGGTCCCCTTAACGTTCCAGCACCGGGCAGGCGTCAGTCCGTATACATCGCCTTACGGCTTCGCACGGACCTGTGTTTTTAGTAAACAGTCGCTTCTCGCTGGTCTCTGCGGCCACCACCAGCTCAGGGAGCAAGTCCCCTCACCAGCAATGGCCCCCCTTCTCCCGAAGTTACGGGGGCATTTTGCCGAGTTCCTTAACCACAGTTCACCCGAACGCCTCGGTATTCTCTACCTGACCACCTGAGTCGGTTTGGGGTACGGGCCGCCATGAAACTCGCTAGAGGCTTTTCTCGACAGCATAGGATCATCCACTTCACCACAATCGGCTCGGCATCAGGTCTCAGCCTTAATGTGAGGCGGATTTGCCTACCCCACGGCCTACACCCTTACCCCGGGACTACCACCGCCCGGGCTGGACTACCTTCCTGCGTCACCCCATCGCTCACCTACTACAGGCTTGGGTCGGCGGCTCCACCACGTCCCTTTGTCCGAAGACTCCGGGCCGGCTTCACGGCCTTAGCATCACCTGGTTCGACGTTGGCGCTTCAAAGCGGGTACGGGAATATCAACCCGTTGTCCATCGACTACGCCTGTCGGCCTCGCCTTAGGTCCCGACTTACCCTGGGCAGATCAGCTTGACCCAGGAACCCTTGGTCAATCGGCGCAAGAGTTTCCCACTCTTGTATCGCTACTCATGCCTGCATTCTCACTCGTGAACCGTCCACAACTCGATTCCTCGGCTGCTTCACCCGGCACACGACGCTCCCCTACCCATCACAGCCTCCGTTGGGAGTATTGCTGCAATGACACGACTTCGGTGATGTGCTTGAGCCCCGCTACATTGTCGGCGCGGAATCACTTGACCAGTGAGCTATTACGCACTCTTTCAAGGGTGGCTGCTTCTAAGCCAACCTCCTGGTTGTCTCTGCGACTCCACATCCTTTCCCACTTAGCACACGCTTAGGGACCTTAGTCGGTGTTCTGGGCTGTTTCCCTCTCGACCATGGAGCTTATCCCCCACAGTCTCACTGCCGCGCTCTCACTTACCGGCATTCGGAGTTTGGCTAAGGTCAGTAACCCGGTAAGGCCCATCGCCTATCCAGTGCTCTACCTCCGGCAAGAAACACGCGACGCTGCACCTAAATGCATTTCGGGGAGAACCAGCTATCACGGAGTTTGATTGGCCTTTCACCCCTAACCACAGGTCATCCCCCAGGTTTTCAACCCTGGTGGGTTCGGTCCTCCACACGGTCTTACCCGCGCTTCAACCTGCCCATGGCTAGATCACTCCGCTTCGGGTCTTGGGCATGCAACTCAGACGCCCTATTCGGACTCGCTTTCGCTACGGCTACCCCACACGGGTTAACCTCGCTACACACCGCAAACTCGCAGGCTCATTCTTCAAAAGGCACGCAGTCACAGTCCGAAGACTGCCCCCACGGCTTGTAGGCACACGGTTTCAGGTACTATTTCACTCCGCTCCCGCGGTACTTTTCACCATTCCCTCACGGTACTATCCGCTATCGGTCACCAGGGAATATTTAGGCTTAGCGGGTGGTCCCGCCAGATTCACACGGGATTTCTCGGGCCCCGTGCTACTTGGGAAATGAGCAAGCAAGCCGTACAGATTTCGTCTACGGGGGTCTTACCCTCTACGCCGGACCTTTCGCATGTCCTTCGACTACCCATACGGTTTCTGACTCGCCGACCGGCCGGCAGACCGATCAAGCTCACTCCCACGACCCCGTCACGGCAACCCCTGCCGGGTCTCACACCATGACGGTTTAGCCTCATCCGGTTTCGCTCGCCACTACTCCCGGAATCACGGTTGTTTTCTCTTCCTGCGGGTACTGAGATGTTTCACTTCCCCGCGTTCCCTCCACATACCCTATGTGTTCAGGTATGGGTGACAGCCCATGACGACTGCCGGGTTTCCCCATTCGGACACCCCCGGATCAAAGCTCGGTTGACAGCTCCCCGGGGCCTATCGCGGCCTCCCACGTCCTTCATCGGTTCCTGGTGCCAAGGCATCCACCGTGCGCCCTTAAAAACTTGGCCACAGATGCTCGCGTCCA
This sequence comes from Streptomyces sp. TLI_171, assembly GCF_003610255.1. Classification (GTDB taxonomy): domain Bacteria; phylum Actinomycetota; class Actinomycetes; order Streptomycetales; family Streptomycetaceae; genus Kitasatospora. The sequence goes on from NZ_RAPS01000001.1 coordinate 1,705,403, forward strand.
CTGTGCAGTTCTCAAACAACGACCAGACACCCACCTCAACAAGCATGGGACCGGCGACCACTGAGACAACGAAGACTCGTTCCCTCAGGACCCAACAACGTGCCCGACACACCAAGCGGTACCTGTTTTCCACGCCGAAGCAGTACTGGCAGGTCCATACCGTGTGTGCCGAATAGTCAACGTTCCACCCATGAGCAACCGTGCGAGACATTCGCTCGCATCCGGCCATGTGCTCCTTAGAAAGGAGGTGATCCAGCCGCACCTTCCGGTACGGCTACCTTGTTACGACTTCGTCCCAATCGCTGGTCCCACCTTCGACGGCTCCTCCCCTTACGGGTTAGGCCACCGGCTTCGGGTGTTACCGACTTTCGTGACGTGACGGGCGGTGTGTACAAGGCCCGGGAACGTATTCACCGCAGCATGCTGATCTGCGATTACTAGCAACTCCAACTTCATGGGGTCGAGTTGCAGACCCCAATCCGAACTGAGACCGGCTTTTTGGGATTCGCTCCGCCTCACGGCATCGCAGCCCTTTGTACCGGCCATTGTAGCACGTGTGCAGCCCAAGACATAAGGGGCATGATGATTTGACGTCGTCCCCACCTTCCTCCGAGTTGACCCCGGCAGTCTCCTGTGAGTCCCCGACATTACTCGCTGGCAACACAGAACAAGGGTTGCGCTCGTTGCGGGACTTAACCCAACATCTCACGACACGAGCTGACGACAACCATGCACCACCTGTACACCGACCACAAGGGGGCGCCTATCTCTAGACGTTTCCGGCGTATGTCAAGCCTTGGTAAGGTTCTTCGCGTTGCGTCGAATTAAGCCACATGCTCCGCTGCTTGTGCGGGCCCCCGTCAATTCCTTTGAGTTTTAGCCTTGCGGCCGTACTCCCCAGGCGGGGAACTTAATGCGTTAGCTGCGGCACCGACGACGTGGAATGTCGCCAACACCTAGTTCCCAACGTTTACGGCGTGGACTACCAGGGTATCTAATCCTGTTCGCTCCCCACGCTTTCGCTCCTCAGCGTCAGTAATGGCCCAGAGATCCGCCTTCGCCACCGGTGTTCCTCCTGATATCTGCGCATTTCACCGCTACACCAGGAATTCCGATCTCCCCTACCACACTCCAGCCTGCCCGTATCGAATGCAGACCCGGGGTTAAGCCCCGGGCTTTCACATCCGACGCGACAGGCCGCCTACGAGCTCTTTACGCCCAATAATTCCGGACAACGCTCGCACCCTACGTATTACCGCGGCTGCTGGCACGTAGTTAGCCGGTGCTTCTTCTGCAGGTACCGTCACTTGCGCTTCTTCCCTGCTGAAAGAGGTTTACAACCCGAAGGCCGTCATCCCTCACGCGGCGTCGCTGCATCAGGCTTTCGCCCATTGTGCAATATTCCCCACTGCTGCCTCCCGTAGGAGTCTGGGCCGTGTCTCAGTCCCAGTGTGGCCGGTCGCCCTCTCAGGCCGGCTACCCGTCGTCGCCTTGGTAGGCCATTACCCCACCAACAAGCTGATAGGCCGCGGGATCATCCTGAACCGCCGGAGCTTTCCACCAACCCCCATGCAGGAGAAGGTCGTATCCGGTATTAGACCTCGTTTCCAAGGCTTGTCCCAGAGTTCAGGGCAGATTCCCCACGTGTTACTCACCCGTTCGCCACTGATCCACCCCGAAGGGCTTCACCGTTCGACTTGCATGTGTTAAGCACGCCGCCAGCGTTCGTCCTGAGCCAGGATCAAACTCTCCGTGAATGTCTCCACGGGGAGCGGCACAGCAACCACCGGAATAAGGCGGCCCTGCGCACTGCGTCCTCGCTAGTGTTTTACTTCAAAAGGAATCTCCAACCCCAGAGAATCTGAGGCCGGGGATGTCAAAATATCTGGCGTTGACTTTTGGCACGCTGTTGAGTTCTCAAGGAACGGACGCTTCCTTCGAGCCGCATTCCTGCGGACCCTCCGGGCGCTTCGTTCTTTCGTGTTTCCCAGCTTATCAGAGGTTTTCGCCACCGTTTTACCGGTGTTTCCTCGAACTCGCTTTCGTTCGCCCCTCTCGGCGCGACTCCGGAACTGTACGGGGACCGGGCCCCGCGAAGCAAATCGCCTCGGGCATTCTTGGGGCGACGTCGGACACGGCGTCGTGGGAGCCGGCGGCAAGGGGGAGCTCATGGACCTGATCGACTCGATCGCGGCAGCGCTCGGAGCGACGACGGCACCACCGAGCGGCCACGGATCCGGCCACGGATCCGGCCGCGGCCCCGGGCGTCGCCCCGGCCACCGCCGCCTCGTGCTGCCCCTCCTCCCGGGGGAGCCGCGGACACCGCTCACGGTGCACGTCATCGCAGGGGCCACGCCTCCTGCCCGGATCGTGTTCCTGTTTCCGGGCGGCGGCCTGAACGTACTGGCCAACTTCTGCACGGCGGCGCGGCGCAGCCTGGCGGAGGTGCTGGTGGAGCGGGGGTGCCTGGTGGTGGGGGTGGACCCGCGCGAGGACGGGGTCGACCCTGCGGATCCGGATCCGGCGTGTGCGAGGTGGGGGTTGGCAGCGCACCGGGCGGACGCGGATCGGGTGGTGGCGGGGGTCGTGGCTGCGGTGGGGCTGCCGTACGAGGTGCTGGGGCATTCGGCGGGTGCGGCGGTGGCGTTGGACCTGGCGGCGTACCGGGCGTGGGACGTCCGGCTGGAGCGGGTGTTGGTGCTGGACACCACGGGGCCGTACGACGCGGAGGTGGAGCCGGAACTGGTCGAGCGGGCGCGCGGCTTGGCGTCGGCGATGCGGGAGTTGCTGGCGGCGGGGACGACGACGGTCGATCCGGGGCTGCGGGGGTTGTTCGCGCGGGCGGTGGCGGATCCGGACGGGGATTCGCCGGTCCCGCGGCCGGCGGCGGCGGGTGGCGGGTTCGTCAGTAACCGGGGGCTGGTGCACCTGGCGTTGACGCGGACGGCCGAGCTGCCGGGGGCGGCGAACTGGGTGTACCACCACGGGTTGAGCAGTGGGGACTACGAGTTCGGTGCGGCGAGGGAGCTGGATCGGTTCCGGCTGGACCGTTCGCCGTTCGAGGTGTGGGCGGCGGCGGTGCGGGAGTTGGGCAGCGGGGTGCAGCCGGTGGCGTTGCTGCGGGATCTGGCGGCGGTGTGGGGCGGGTGGGCCGAGGTGTACGGGATCGACTGGTCGGCGGTCCGGGCGGAGGTGGTGTGGGTGAACGCGGAAGGGGGTCGCGGCGATCACGACCTGGGCGCGCGGCGGCTCGCGGAGGCGGGCGCGTCGGTGGACTACCGGGTGGTGCCGGGCTACGGGCACGGCGACGTGGTGTGGGCTGTGGACGCCGAGCAGCAGGTGTGGCGTCGGCTGCTGTCCCGGCGGGGTTAGCGGGAACGCGAAACGGCCGGTCCGGAAGAGGGAAGGACTCTCCGGACCGGCCGTATCCGCTCGGCAGGCGGGGCTTCGACGGGGCGCCGTCAGGCCTGACGGGCCATTTCCTCCGCGATGGCGGTGGCGAAGGCGTCGATGTCGGCCTCGGTGGTGTCGAAAGCGGCCATCCAGCGGACCTCGCCGGTGTGCTCGTCCCAGAAGTAGAAGCGGTAGTGCTTCTGGAGGCGTTCGCTGACCTCGCGCGGGAGGAGCGCGAAGACGGCGTTGGCCTGGACGGGGCGGACCACGGTGATGCCGGGGATCTCGCGGACGGCGGCTTCGAGGCGGCGGGCCATCGCGTTGGCGTGGCCGGCGTTGCGGAGCCACAGGTCGCCGGTGAGCAGGGCTTCGAACTGGACGGAGACGAAGCGCATCTTGGAGGCGAGCTGCATCGAGGTCTTGCGCAGGAACTTGATGCCCTGGACCCGGTCGGGGTTGAGGACGACCACGACCTCGCCGAGCAGCAGGCCGTTCTTGGTGCCGCCGAAGGAGAGGACGTCGACGCCCGCGTCGGTGGTGAACTCGCGGAACGGGACGCCGAGCGAGGCGGCGGCGTTGGCGAGCCGGGAGCCGTCCATGTGGACGAGCATGCCGCGCTCGTGGGCGTGCTCGCAGATCGCCCGGACCTCCTCGACCGTGTAGCGGGTGCCGAGTTCGGTGGACTGGGTGATCGAGACGGCGAGCGGCTGGGCGCGGTGCTCGTCGCCCCAGCCCCAGGCCTGCTGGTCGATCAGGGCGGGGGTGAGCTTGCCGTCGGGGGTGGGGACGGTGTGGATCTTGATACCGGCGAGCTTCTCGGGGGCGCCGCCCTCGTCCACGTTGATGTGGGCGCTCTCGGCGGCGACCACGGCGCCCCAGCGCGGGAGGAGCGCCTGCAGGGCGACCACGTTGGCGCCGGTGCCGTTGAAGACGGGGTACGCCTCGGCGCGGTCGCCGAAGTGGCGGCGGAAGACGGTCTGCAGGTGCTCGGTGTACTGGTCCTCGCCGTAGGCGACCTGGTGGCCGTCGTTGGCGAGGGCGATCGCGGCGAGGACCTCGGGGTGGACGCCCGCGTAGTTGTCGCTGGCGAAGCCGCGGACCGCGGGGTCGTGGTGCCGCACGGCGTCGGTGGGGCCGAAGGCGGAGGGGGTCATCGGGCTGTCAGCCACAGGTGCTGTCCGTTCAGTTCTGCTGCGGGGCGGTCCCAGAGGGACGCCAGGGTGGTGGCCAGGTCGGCGGTGTCGGTGAAGCCGGTGAACTTGGCGTCCGGCTTCTCGGCCCGCATCTCGGGGCTGAGCAGGGCCTTGATGACCAGGATGGCAGCGGCCGCGGTGGGGGCGCCGTCGGGGGCGGTGGTCTCCTTGACGAAGGAGTCGGCCATCGCGAGCGTCCAGGCCTCGGTGGCGGCCTTGGCGGCGGCGTACGCGGCGCCTCCGGCGGTGGGCTTGTGCGCGGCGGCGGCAGAGACCATCGCGTAGCGGCCGGCGGGGCTGCGGAGCAGGGCGGGCTGGAAGGCCAGCGAGGTGTGCTGGAGGGTGCGCACGACGGTGTCGTGCAGGAAGTCCCAGTCGTCGATCCGGCTGTCGAAGAAGGTCTTGCTGCCGCGCCAGCCGCCGACCAGGTGCAGCAGTCCGTCGACGTGGCCGTGTTCGGCTTCCAGGTGGTCGGCCCAGTCGTGGACCTCCTGCGGGTCGAGCAGGTCGATGATCTGGCCGCTGAGCTTGGCGCCGGGGACGGCGGTGCGGACGGCGGCGAGCGCGGAGTCCAGGCGGTGCTGGTCGATGTCGGCGCCGATGACGGTGGCGCCGTCCGCGGCGAGGCGTCGCAGGGTGGCCTGGCCGGCGGGGCCGCTGGCTCCGGCGACGGCGATCACCTTGTCGTCGAGTCGGGTGCTCACGCGGCGACCTCCTCGGTGGTGGTGCCGGTGATGCCCTTGGTGCCGGCGATGACGCGGCCGAGCTTCCGGGACAGGGCTTCGTAGAACATGCTGAGCGGGAACTCGTCGGGGTGGACGGCGTCGCAGAGGGCCTTGCGCAGGGCCTTGTCGTCGGCAAGGTCGAGCGGGAGCGCCTCGGGGCCCTTGGCCCAGGTGGAGGCGGGGTGCGGGGTGAGGTACTGGGAGACCAGCTGGTAGGCGGCGATCCAGTGCGCGGTCTTGGGGCGGTCGATGCCGTCGCGGTAGAGCTTCTCGATCTCGGCGCAGAGCCCGTTGGTGACCTCGGCGACCCGGTCCCAGTCGATGGTGAGGCGGTTGTCGCGCCAGCGCAGCGCGTCGTGCTTGTGCAGGTAGGCGAAGAGCAGCTGGCCGCCCATGCCGTCGTAGTTGCGGACGCGGTCGCCGGTGACCGGGAAGCGGAACATCCGGTCGAAGAGGATGGCGTACTGGACGTCGCGGCCCTGGCTGTGGCCCTCGGCCTCCAGCTCGACCGACTCCTTGAAGGTGTTGAGGTCGCAGCGGAGCTCTTCGAGGCCGTACATCCAGAACGGGCTGCGCTGTTTGATCATGAAGGGGTCGAAGGGCAGGTCGCCGTGGCTGTGGGTGCGGTCGTGGACGAGGTCCCAGAGCACGAAGGTCTGCTGGGTGCGGTCCTGGTCCGCGAGCAGGCTCTGCGCGTCGGCGGGGATGTCGAGGCCGAGCTGGCGGACGGCGCTGGTGCTGACGGCGCGGAAGCGGGCGGCCTCGCGGTCGCAGAAGATGCCGCCCCAGGTGAAACGTTCCGGCGCTTCGCGGACGGCGACGGTCTCCGGGAACAGCACGGCGGAGTTGGTGTCGTAGCCGGCGGTGAAGTCCTCGAAGGCGATGCCGAGGTAGCCGGGGTTGTCGAAGCGGGTGCGCTCCAGCTCGGCGATCCACTCGGGCCAGACGACCTTCAGCAGGACGGCTTCCAGGTTGCGGTCCGGGTTGCCGTTCTGGGTGTACATCGGGAAGACCACCAGGTGGCCGATGCCGTCGACGCGGTGCTGGTCGGGGCGGAAGGCCAGCAGGGAGTCGAGGAAGTCGGGCTCCCGGTAGCCGGTGTCGGCCCACTTGCGCAGGTCGGCGCGGACGGCGTCGAGGTACTCGGCGTCGTGCGGGAACAGCGGCGCGAGCTCGGCGACGGCGTCCTGCACGGTCTGCACGAGCGGGTCGACGGTGTGGCGCGGCACGGCGGCCAGGTCGATGGAGCCGTCCTTGGACTGCAGCGGCCGCAGGGCCTCGACGGCGTCCTTGAGGCGCAGCCAGGCCGGGTGGCCGGCCGGCTCCGCGGTGTGGGCGTCGCCCGCGACCGCGAGCGTCGGCGAAAGATTCTGCATCACAGGCTCACTTCGACAGGAGTTATTTCGACAAGACCACGTTAAGTGCGAAAGGTTCTCCGGCTCAAGGTCGGTTTGACGGCAGACACTCCAGTTCGTAGCGCTGCCGATCACCGACCTCTACGCGATGGATGAATCGGGCAGTTCCGGCGCGGGCGGCGGATGGCACCCGGTACGCCCCGACCATGCCCCGGCCCGAGGGGGCCCGCCACCGGGGCGTCCACGCTGCGCACAGGCCCGCTCACGCCTCGGTGCGCCCCCGTTCGCGCCCTGCTGCCGCCGGGTGCGGTCGGTGATCGTGGAGGTGGCCCGAACGTCCGGCACGGAGGGGGACGCGATGCACGGTCCGGCGCTGGTGAGCTGGCTCTTGGCGGCGCTGGCCGCGGGCAGCGGCGGGTACTGCGGGTGGCGGGTGCGGCGCCGGCGGTCGGAGCCATCCTGCGGCGAGCACCGCTCGCGCCACGAGTCGGACGTGCTGGAGGCGGCGATGGGCCTGGGCATGGCCGGGATGGCGCTGCTACCGGGAGTGTTCTGGGGCTGGCCGTACGCGCTGCTGGCGGCGGTGCTGCTGGTCGGCGCGCTGGCAGGGCGGGGCAGGGGTCTGCGGGCGCACCGGCTGCACCACGGGATCGGCGCGCTGGCGATGGCGTACATGGCGCTGGCGATGGCCGGCGGCTCCCCCGGCGGCCACGCCGCGCACCACGGGCAGCCGGGCGGGCTGCCCGTGCTGACGGGCGTGCTGCTGGTGTACTTCGGGGCCTACGCGCTCTGGGAGGGCAGCCGGGTGCTGACCTCGGGCGGGGCGGCGGTGGCGGCGGCGCCGCTGCCGCGGGCCTGCCGGGCGGCGATGGGGATCGGGATGTTCGCGATGCTGCTGACGGTCTGAGGCGGGCGCAGCGGCAGGGCGGGGCTGACGGTGCGTCGGAAACGCCGCCCCGGCGTGGCCTTGGTCACTGGACCGGCCCGGGCGTTCCGCGTGGGCGTGAGGGCGCATAGGTTGGGGGGAAGCGCATCGCCGCGCCTCGAAATCCCTCTCGGGGAGCCCCTGCCATGACGGCACTGCTGAGCCTGCTGGTGCTCGGACTGCTGCTCGCCACCGTGGCGCCGAGCCGTCTGGCCCGGGCCCGCTGGCCGGAGCGCGAACCGGTGCTGGCCCTGCTGGTGTGGCAGATGCTGGTGGTCGCCGTGCTGCTGTGCTGCGTGCTGAGCCTGCTGCTGGCGAGTGCGGCCGCTCTCCCCGCCTGGCGGGACGTGGTGTTCGCGGGCGCCCCGGCCGGGGTGGAGGAGTCGTACGCGCTGGCCGGCCTGGAGGGCTGGGGCCGGCTGTCGGCGGCGGTGCTGGCGGCGGGCGGGGTGTGGACAGCGGTGTCACTGGCCCGGGAGGTCCGCTCGGCGCGCGCGGAGCGCGGCCACCGCCATGACCAACTGGTGCGGCGCGCGCCGGAGTTGCCGGATTCGCTGACGCCCCGTCGGCGGGTCAGGGAGCCGCTGGTGGTGCTGGAGAACGTGCGGCCGCAGGCGTGGTCGCTGCCCGGGCCGCGGGCCCGGCTGGTGGTCACCACGGGGGCGCTGCAGCAGCTGTCGGACCGCGAGTTGGCGGCGGTGCTGAGCCACGAGCGCGGGCACGTCCGGGCCCGGCACCACTGGCTGGCGCAGTGCGCGCAGGCCCTGGCGACCGGCTTCCCCGGGGTGGAGGTCTTCTCGGCGTTCCGGGACCAGGTGGCGGTGCTGGTCGAGCTGGCGGCGGACGACCGGGCGGCGCGCCGGCACGGCCGGGTGACCACGGCGCTCGCGCTGGCCGAGCTGAACAGCGAGGTGTTCGCCTCCTGCCCGCCGCGGCAGCTGGCGCAGTCCCCCGCGCGGGTGGACCGGCTGCTGCTGGGCGCGCCGCGGCTGCCGGTGCCGGCCCGGCTGGGGTGGACCCTGGCGGCGCTCGCGGCGCCGCTCGGCGCGGCGCTGCTGGCAGCCGCGCCCGGGCTCTCCGCGCTGTTCTGACGCCCCGCCCGAAACTGCTCGTGCCCCGCGGGGCCGGGACCGCCGCGTACGGCCCGCAGCGGCCTTCTGGTGCCCCCTTCAGGGCAGTTGACGGAACGTCAGCGCCGCGGCGTCACTCGCCGAGCGTCTCGGCGAGGATGCGGCGGTGCACGGGGCGGGCCTTGAGGTACCGCTCGCGACCCTCGCCGGTCAGCGTGATGTAGATGCCGCGGCGGTCGGCCTCGCAGAGCGAGCGCTGCACCAGCCCGGCTTTCTCCAGGCGGGCGACCAGTCGGGAGAACGCGCTCTGGCTGAGGTGCACCGTGCCGGCCACCACCTGGGCGCGGGCGTCTCCGGTGCGCTTGCCCTGCTCGAACTCCCAGAGGCGCTCCAGCAGTTCGAACTCGCTGACGCCCAGACCGTACGCCTCGCCCAGCTCGCGGTCGATGGCGCACGAGGTGGCCGCGTGGCGGGCCAGCAGGGCGCGCCACTGCTGGGTGAGCTCCGCCTCCGCGGCGGGGTCGTGGTCTGGGTCGAGGTCGGTCACACCGCCACGGTAGCACATGCACGCGCATCTGTTGCATCCACATTAAATGCACTTGCATCCCATGCACATGCATGTAGCGTTCTGTGCCATGACCGACACGACCGCCCAGGCCGGCTCGACCGCGACGAGCCCGGCCGACCCGACGAACCCGACCCACTCGACCGACACGCACTGGAGCCCACGGCTCTGGGGCGCCCTGGTGGTGCTCTGCGCCGCGATGTTCCTGGACGCGCTGGACGTGTCGATGGTCGGGGTGGCCCTGCCCTCGATCGGCGCCGACCTGCACCTGTCCGACTCCGCCCTGCAGTGGGTGGTCAGTGGCTACGTCCTCGGCTACGGCGGGCTGCTGCTGCTCGGCGGCCGGGCCGCCGACCTGCTCGGCCGCCGCCGGGTGTTCCTGGTCGCGCTGGCGGTGTTCGCCGCCGCCTCGCTGCTCGGCGGCCTCGTCGACAGCGGCCCGCTGCTGATCGGCGCCCGCTTCCTGAAGGGCGTCAGCGCCGCCTTCACCGCCCCGGCCGGCCTGTCCATCATCACCACCACCTTCGCCGAGGGCCCGGCCCGCAACCGCGCGCTGTCCATCTACACCACCTGCTCCGCCGCCGGCTTCTCGCTCGGCCTGGTCATCAGCGGCCTGCTGACGTCCGCCGGCTGGCGGCTGACGTTCCTGATGCCCGTCCCCGTCGCGCTGATCGCGCTGGTCGCCGGCATCAAGCTGCTGCCCCGTCAGCACGGCGAGCACCGCGCCACCGGCGGGTACGACGTGGCGGGCGCGATCACCGGCACCGTCGCCGTCCTGCTCCTGGTCTTCACGGTCACCGAGGCGCAGGGCGCCGGCTGGCTCTCGCTGCGCACGATCGGCTCGCTGCTGCTGGTGGCGGCGCTGGCCGCGGCCTTCCTGCTGATCGAGGCGCGCACCGCGCATCCGCTGGTCCGGCTCGGCATCTTCCGCAACGCGGGAGTGCGCCGGGCGAACCTCACGGCGCTGACGCTGATGGGCTCCTACGCGGGCTTCCAGTTCGTGGCCACGCTCTACCTGCAGCGGCTGCTCGGCTGGTCGGCGCTGGAGACGGCGCTCGGCCTGCTGCCGGGCGGCGCGGTGGTGGCCTTCTCCGCGGGTGCGGTCGGCCGCCTGCTCGACCGGTTCGGCCCGGAGCGGGTGCTGCCGGTCGGCGTGGCCTCGATGGCCCTCGGCTACGCCCTGTTCCTTCGGCTCGACGAGCACAGCGGCTTCGCCGGCCTGGTGCTGCCCAGCATGCTGCTGATCGGCGCGGGCTTCGCGTTGGCCTTCCCTTCGATCAACGTCGCCGCCACCAGCGGCGTGTCGGACGACGAGCAGGGCCTGGCCTCCGGCCTGGTGAACACCGCGCTCCAGGTGGGCGGCGCGATCGTGCTGGCCGTCACCACCGCGGTGCTCACCGCGGGCACCGGGGGCGGCACCGATGCCCATGCCCAACTGGCGGGCTACCGCCCCGCGTTGCTGCTGGTGACGGGCACCACCGCGCTCGGCCTGCTGATCGCCCTGACGGGCGCGCTGCGCTCCGGCCGCCGCCCCGTCGAGCTGCCGCCGGTGCCGGACTACCGGTACCCGGAGGCCTCGACGGCCACGGAGACGGAGGTGCTGTCGAAGCGCTGAACCTCCGGGCAGTCGACCCCTCGCTGCCCGTCGGAACGCCCCGGCCCCGCGTCGGAGTCCGGCTCCACCAAACCCCCGTGTTGGTGGAGCCGGAGCGCGTCCCGCAGCCGGCCCGACCGGGCGGTGCGGACGTTCGGAGCAGACACCATGGCAGTTTGCCGGGCCGCGGTCAATCCGGTGGGCCGGCCGGATCCCGAACCCCCGCGCCACTTCCGGCGCCCGGGGTCCCGCCGGTTCGCTACTGGCCCTTCAGGATCGTCCGGAGCAGGTCGAGGGTCTGCTGCGGGGTCAGGCTGTCCACGCAGAGCCGCTCCATCACCTGCAGGTACTCGTCCACGTCGTCGCGCTTGTCGAGGTAGAGCGCGCTGGTCAGCTGCTCCAGGTAGACCACGTCGGGCAGGTCCTGCTCGGGGAACCGGAGCACCGAGAAGGCCCCGCTCTCGCCGGCGTGCGCACCGAACCGGAACGGCATCACCTGGATGACCACGCTGGGGAGTTGGGCCAGCTCGACCAGGTGCTCCAGCTGGGCGCGCATCACCTCGGGGCCGCCGACCGGGCGGCGCAGCGCGGCCTCGTCGATGACGGCCCAGAGCTTTGGCCCGCGGCCGTCGGTGAGCAGCTTCTGCCGGCGGGTGCGCAGGGCGACGCGGCGGTCGATCTCGTCCTCGGCGAGCGTGGGCCGGTTCTGCGCGAAGATCGCCCCGGCGTACTCCTCGCACTGCAGCAGGCCGGGGACGAACTGCACCTCGTAGGTGCGGATCAGCGCGGCGGCCTCCTCCAGGCCGATGTAGGTCTGGAACCAGTTGGGCAGCACGTCGTTGTAACTGTGCCACCAGCCGGACTTGTTGGCCTCGCGGACCAGCGCGAGCAACGACTCGCGCTCGGCCCCGCCGGACAGGCCGTAGAGGCTGAGCAGGTCGGCGACGTCGCGCTCCTTGAAGGAGACTCGGCCGAGCTCCATCCGGCTGATCTTGGACTCGGAGGCGCGGATCGCGTAGCCCGCGTCCTCACGCGTGATCGCACAGCCCTCGCGGAGCCGGCGGAGCTGGGAGCCGAGGAGGATGCGGCGCACCATCGAGCCCCCGCCGGGCTGAACTGTGGTCATCTGACCAAACCTCCACTGGGACGGACCAGTTGCACAGTCTGCCATCACTTGGGCGCACTGAGTGCCGATAGTGGTGCGGCCGGCTACCGCTTCGGTCACTCTTCCACCATCTTGCACGTGCATCCGGGCCATGCATATGCCAATCGCACGACTGCACGTGAATCGACTCTTGCATCTGCCGTGAGCGCAGAGGACCATGGTGCACGTGCACTTGCACGCCCTTGGCAATCCCGCGGGCTCCGCGTCGACCCCTTAACGCGCATCCGCACACCCTCCCAGCAACGCCCGTGCGTCGCTGGGCACTTGTGTGTGCGCTGACCGGGTCGGTCCGGTGGCCGAGCGGCCGAGCGAGTCGGAGGTGACCGGCATGACCCCGGTGGGTCCCGCCGTGTCCGCCCCCTTATGGGAGGAGCTCTTCATGAGCACCGGTACGGCCCTGGCGACCGACCCGCATGTGGTCAGCTGCACCCTCGCTCCCCGCTTCGAAGCCGTGCGCACCGCGCGGGAGTTCACCAGGGACGCCCTGAACGGCTGGGGCCTCGGCGAACTCTTCGACGACGTGGCCCTGGTGGCCTCCGAGCTGGTGACCAACGCCCTGCGGCACGCGCTCGGCCAGAGCGAGCCCTCGCGCGTCCCGGCCCAGAGCAGCCCGCAGTTGGCGGCCGGGGCGCTGCCGATCCGGATCAGCCTGGTGCACCGCGCCCCGCAGGTGGTCTGCGCGGTGAGCGACCCGTCCAGTACCGGCCCGATCGCCCGGGAGGCCGACTTCGTGGCCGAGTCCGGCCGGGGCCTGCACCTGGTCGACTCCTTCTCCCGCTCCTGGGGCTGGCACCCGCTGGCCGGCGCCGGCAAGGTGGTGTGGGCGTTGTTCGACGCCCGCGCGGCCGAGCCCGTCACCGAGTCCTCGCTGTCCAACCTCGGCCGGCACCGCCGCTCCGCCTGACCCACTGGTCCAACCCGAGCCCGCCCGGCAGTTCTGACCCGACGTCAGGACAGCGGGGGCTTCCGCTGAACACGAAGGCCGTCGCGGAGGGATTCCACGACGGCCCGGGTGCACAGGACTCGATGTGCAGTCAGGGCGTTCCGCCCAGGTGGTCGAATTCCCCGTCCTTCACCCCGAGCAGCATCGCGGTGATCTCGGCCCGGGTGTAGACGAGCGCCGGCCCCTCCGGGAAGCGCGAGTTGCGCATCGCCACCTCGCCGTTCGCCAGCGCGGCGAACTCCACGCAGTTGCCCTTCGAGTTGCTGTGCCGGCTCTTCTGCCAGACCACCCCGTCGAGGTCCGCTGCCGCCATGCCGTTGTACGCCTCACGCATTGTCTTCTCCCCAGAGCCTGGCGAATGCCTCACTTGACGTGATGATAGCTCGCCTGCACGTGCATCAGCATGGGAAACGTCCCGTGCAAAGGAACGTGCCGATGCCGACACCAAGCCTTCACAGCGCCGTAATTGACGGTGCGTAAGGGGACACAGCCGGGCGAAACGCCAGTCACTCCATGACCGTCCGCACACAGCCGTCAGCTCGTTGTCGATCATCACCCCTTATCACGCGGCTCACAGCCAGTCACAGTTCGCACTGTGATGACCGTCACTTCCTGGCGGAAAGCCGCCCGCTGTCGGCATCCGGCTGCAATGGCCCCGGGGCGATGTCCTACGATCTGGCCCATGAGCACCGCAGCCATCCCGGGCGCGCCACTGCCCGTCCGCACTCCAGGCTCCCGTGCGCGGGGGCGCCACCGCGCCGAGCGCCGTGAGATCGTGGCCGGTTCGCCTGCCCTGGTGCTGGCGGTTCCGGCCGTCGCCGGGCCGGAGAGCCGTCCGATCGTCGACGAGCTGCTGTCCATCGTGCGCGGCGAGCAGCCGGGCATCGAGGTGACGGCGGCCTACCTGGGCGGGGAGGACGCGCCGACCGTCGCCGACCTGCTGGCCGGCGCCGCCGAGGCCGGCCTGCCCGCACCGGTGATCCAGCCGCTGACGCCCGGCCCGCACGAGTTCCTGTCCGAGCTGACCAAGCTGGCCGCCGAGACCGGCGCTCAGGTGCTGGACCCGCTGGGCCCGCACACCAAGCTGTCCGAGGCCGTCCACGTGCGGCTGTCCGAGGCCGGGCTGGCCCGCGCCGACCGGGCCCGGCTGTTCGCCATCGCGACCGCCGCCGACGGCGTGGTGCTGACCACGGTCGGCGGCCAGGACGCCGCCGAGGCGGCCGGGATGACCGGCGTGCTGCTGGCCTCCCGGCTGGCGGTCCCGGTGGTTCCGGCGGCGCTGGACGTGCCCGGCTCGGTGGCCGCGGCCGTCGCGCACCTGAGGGCGATGGGCGCCGAGCGTCCCGCGCTGGCCCCGCTGGTGATCGGCCCGGAGGCCGACTCCGAGCTGCTGGCCACCGCCGCCGAGGAGACCGGCTGCCCGAGCGCCGCCCCGATCGGCGCCTACCCGACGGTGGGTCAGCTGATCGCCGCCACCTACCTGGCGGTCCTCCCGGAGCCGACCCAGGAGCAGCTGGAGGCCGCCGCGGCGGCCTCCGAGCAGCGCACCCCGGGGGCGCACGCGGCGCGCTGACGCCGACCAAGGGCCGCGACGGGCAGGGGCAGCGAATCGACGCGCTCCCGCCCGTCGCGCTTTCCGGCCGATCCGGCCCGCGGGTCGCGGGGGCGGCCAGTCAGCCGGCGATCCGGCCCGTCCGCGGCGCGCTGTCGGTGAACTTCAGCGCGGGCAGCGCCACCGCCCGCGGCGGGCCCGGCGCCTCGGCGGGGGCGGTGGCGGCGTTCCACGGGGTGCCGGCCAGGCCCTGCCCGCCGCCCTTGCTCAGCGCCACGGCCTGCGACTGCCCGGCCTTGCGGAACAGGATCCGCTTGGGCTCGGGCGACTCCGGGTCGAGCCAGAGCTCGGTGCCGCCGAACTCGCAGTCCAGCACCGCGATGTCGTCGGGCTTGCCGTCGTCGGTGGCCCGGAACGCCACCCCGGCCTTGCGGTAGCCGGTCAGCCGGCTGCGGCTCAGCGTGACGGTCTCGCCGTCCAGCTGGTGCTTGAAGGTGGCCACCGCGTAGTCGGAGTGCCCGGCGGCGTCGATCAGCAGGCCGTCGAAGACGGTGCCCTTGTCGCGGCCCAGCGCGTGGATCGCCACGCCGCCGGCCCCGTTGCCGTACAGCACCGAGGCGGTGTAGTCGAAGTCGTTCAGGTAGGCGCCGTGCTCGATGCCCCAGCCGCCGTTGTGGTAGCCGACGAACTGGGTGACGGTGTGGTGGTGTTCGGCGTTCAGCCAGACGAAGACGCCGTTCTCCAGGTTGTTGTGCGCCAGGCAGCGTTCGAAGGTCCAGACGCCTTCGCTGGTCTCCGGCCACTCGTAGCCGGACGCGCCGGTGGCGCCCTGTACGCCGACGGCCACGCAGTCCCGGGCCGAGGAGCCCGTCCCGGCGCCCAGGCTGAAGCCGGTCAGCCGGTAGCCGCGCGGGTTGGGCTCGTACACCGTGCGGGAGGCGACGCAGCCCTCGTAGGCGATGTCGTTCGACGGACCCTGCGGGGTGCGGGTGTCGATCGGGCCGTCCCACCAGTAGGCGTCCTCCCAGGTGTTGTGGGAGATGCAGCCGCGGAAGGCGATGCCGTGCGCCGCGTGCGGCACGAACGCGTGGCTGCCGGTGTCCCTGACCACCACGCCCTCGACCACGGTGCCGCGCGAGCTGTCCAGCAGCATGTGGAAGTGCAGCCCGTAGCGGCCCAGCACCGGCTCGGTGACGGGCTTCCCGTTCCAGCTGTCCTTGCCGTCGGCGCGCGGGCCCATCCAGCGGATCGCGGTGTGCCGGACGTCGGCCGGCCGGCTGGAGGTCAGGTGGACGTGCGCCCGGCCCTGCTCGGTGCCCTCCACCCGGACGTTGCGGCTGAGGTTGAGCACCTCCGCGCCGAAGGTCGGGCCGCCGCCGACCGCGACCCGCGGGTGGGCGTGCTTCAGTGGGGCGCTCAGGGTGACGGTGGCGCCGTCCACCTGCTCGACCGTCACCAGGTCGTAGGAGGTGGAGAAGTCGTCCGCGTCCGGACCGGCGGTCGGGGTGACGGCCAGTTCGTCGCCCGGCTGCCAGCCCTCGGGAGCGGCGGCCAGCCTGATCGTGCTGTCGCCGGGCCTGAGGTCGGCGGCGGCCCGCACCCAGGCGGTGCGGGGCGCACCGTCCAGCCGCAGGTAGCCCTGGCCGGTGACCCACAGGCCGGTGTCGCTGTCCACGACCGTCATCCCGCCGCCCTGGAAGCGCCGCTCGTCGACGTTCGGGAACCGCAGGGTGTGGGTGTGCGCGGCGTCGGGGGCCAGGGCCAGGGTGCCGCGCACCTCGACGTTGCCGGCGCTGGCGAGGGTCAGCGACCGGTCCTTGGCGAACACCAGCGAGCCGGTCTTCTCCACCAGGAGCGAGCCGACCTGGACGTCGGCGTCCAGCAGCACCTTGTCGGTGATCCGCACCGCGCTGCCCGCCGCCGGGACCTTGCCGCCCCAGCCCTTGGGGTCCGACCACTTGCGGCCGCCCTCGTCGACCGGCGGCGGCGACAGCGAGGGCTGCGGACCCGCCGAGGCGGGCGGCGGCGCGGGCGTCCCGTGCTGATGGCCCGTCGGGGCCCCGCTCGGCAGCGGGAGCCGTGCCACCGGCTCGCCCGCCCCGGCCAGCGACTGCCGCAGGGCCACTCCCCCGCCGAGCGCGGTCACCGTGCCGACCGCCAGCCAGGTCAGCATCCGCCGCCGCCCGACCACCGGCCGCCGGTGCCGCCCGGCCGCGGGTTGATCGTTGTCGCGCTGGTCCACAATGGCCGCCCTCCCGGGGCGCAGGGAACTCCGACTCAACTCGCCTGCAGCATAGGCAGAAGAGCCATCGGAGCCGCGCAACTCGGCCGAGGGTAAGCATCCTGACGTAGTGCCAGGGCCGGGGCCCGGGCGGTCGAACAGGTGCGCAGGTGATCACCGGATTCACAGTCGGGAAATGTCCCCGACGGGGCGCTATTTGACGGTCTGTCATTGAATGTGGAGCGATCGTCCGTGGACAGTAGGTTCGTTGTCCATTGTTGTCCCGATTGGTCTCCCAGCAGTGGTCACGGGATGGTTAAGGTGGCCGGTCGGCGGTGGTGGCGGAGGGGTGAAGGTCTCTAATTTGAGCCTTTGCATTTGCACCAGATTCTGCTGCCACTCCTTCTGGTGTCGGGGTGGGCTTGGTGCGACGATTTCCGTCCATTGGGGAGATTTCGGTGGGGACTTGGCGTGTACGCTCCCCACTCTGGCGCTGGCTTCGCGGCCAGACGCGCGGAGTGGGGCTATTGACGATTCTGGCCGTGCTGACGTCGATACTGGTGGTGCCCGGCGCGGCGTTCGCGCAGGCGAAGCCGCCGAAGGTGTGGGTGCCGCCCAACACTCCGGTGCAGGAGACGAAGTCGGTCAACGGCCACGACGAGGTCCTGGCCCCGGTACCGGCCGACGGCGGGCCGGCGGTGGCCGCGCCCGCCCCGCGCAAGGCGAAGACGGGTTCGGCGACGGTCACCCTCGGCGGCGCGTCCCAGGAGCAGTTGGCGGCGCGGAAACTGACGGGCGGTGCGGCGCCGTCCTCGGGTGGTGAGGCACGGGTACAGGCCGGCGATCTGCCGGTGTTCCTGACGGACCGGGGGGCAGCGAAGGACGCCTCCTCGGCAGGCGCACCGCAGCTGAAGGTCGACGTGCTGGACGGCGCGAAGGCCGCGGGCCGCGCCGGTCCCGTCGTCGCGGTCGGCGGTGCGGGCGGTTCCGCGAAGGCGGGCCACCCGCTGGCCGTGTCGCTGGCCCTGAAGGACCTGATCGGCGAGGGGGCGTGGTCGGACCGCGCGCGGCTGGTGCAACTGCCGGAGTGTGCGCTGACAACGCCCGAGAAGGCGGAGTGCCGGAAGAGCACGCCGGTGCCCTCCACCCTCGACGCACGCTCGGGCACCCTGTCCGCCGACGTCGAACTGCCCGCCGCCTCCGCCTCGGCTGCGCTGAACTCGGCGGCGTCGTCGTCGGGTTCGGTCGTTCGGGCGGGCTTCGTGGAGTCCGCTGCCGCGTCCTCGGGAACGATGGTGCTGGCGGCGGAGGCTTCTCCGTCGGGTTCGATGGGCTCGTACGCGGCGACGGCGATCGCGCCGTCGGCGGCGTGGAGTGCGGGCACCAACGCCGGCAACTTCACCTACTCCTACACCGTGGACCTGCCGACCGCGGTGGGCGGCGCGGCGCCCAGCGTGGTGCTGAGCTACGACTCCTCGTCCGTGGACGGCCGCACCGCGGCCAACAACTCCCAGCCCTCCTGGATCGGCGACGGCTGGGACTACTCGCCCGGTTCGATCTCCCGCTCCTATAAGCCGTGCGCCAAGTCCGGCATCGACATGTCGGGCGACGAGTGCTGGGCGGGTCAGGCACTGCAGCTCAACCTCGCCGGGCACTCGGGCACCGTGGTGAAGGACGACACCTCGGGCGTGCTGCGCCTGCAGGGCGACGACGGGACGCAGATCACCCCGCTGACGGGCCTGGCGAACGGCGCGTGGAACGGTGAGGGCTTCAAGGTCACCACCACCGACGGCACCCAGTACTACTTCGGCGCCAACCACCTGCCCGGCGGCGACAACACCGACCCGGCGTCCAACTCGGTCAACTCCGTGCCGGTGTACCACCCGCACGCCGGCGACCCGTGCTACAACTCCTCGACCGGCCTGGCGTCCTGGTGCCAGATGGGCTGGCAGTGGAACCTCGACTACGTCGTCGACCTGCACGGCAACCTGATCAAGTACAAGTACGCCAAGGAGTCCAACTACTACGCGCGCGGCGGCGGCCAGAACAACGGCGTCGGCACCCTCACCGCGTACGACCGGTACTCCACCATCGCGGAGATCCACTACGGCATCCGCCTCGCGGACCAGATCGCCGTGAAGGGCGCGGGCAACCCGGCGGAGAAGGTCGTCTTCACCGTCGGCGAGCGGTGCTGGCCGGGTGCGACCACCTGCACCTCCGCCGAGATGACGGTGGCGAACCAGGCGTCCTGGCCGGACACCCCGCTGGACCAGATGTGCGGCTCCTCGGGTGCGTGCACCAACTACGGCCCGTCGTTTTGGACGTCGAAGATGCTCAAGCAGATCGACTCCAAGGTCTACGTCAACGGCAGCCCGCGGACCGTGGACACCTGGGTCCTGACGCAGAGCCAGTGGGATCCGTCCGACGGCACCGCGAAGCTGGCCTGGCTGAGCTCGATCAAGCGGACCGGCAAGAACGGCCAGGCCGATCTGCCCCTTCCGGAGGTCAGCTTCACGGCGATGCCGTTCGCGAACCGCGTCGACGGTTTGGTTCCCCCGGTCCCGCAGTTCAACCGGCCGCGGATGAAGGAGCTCCGCACCGAGACCGGCGGACGGATCACCGTCACCTACAAGGACGTCGAGTGCTCGCGCTCCGCCGGGCACATGCCCGCCTCCGCGCAGACCAACACCATGGCGTGCATGCCGGTCAGGTGGGTGCCCCCGGGCTCCCCGGCGAACACCACGCCGTACGACGACTGGTTCCACAAGTACCTGGTCTCGCAGGTCATCGAGGAGTCGATGGTCACCGCGTCCAGCCCGGCCAAGCTCACCGAGTACAGCTACGGCGGCGGCGCGGCCTGGCACCGCAACGACTCCGAGTTCGCGGACGACGACACCAGAACCTGGGACAACTTCCGCGGCTACCAGACCGTCACCACCACCACCGGCAGTGGCTCCGACGGCCCCAAGACCAAGACGGTGGCCACGTTCCTGCGCGGCATGGGCGGCCAGGTGCCGGACAGCTGGGGCGGTGCCATCACCGACGCCGAGGAGCTGGCCGGCTTCATCCGGGAGTCGCAGACCTACGCCTCCGCCGACGCGGGAGCCAAGATCGTCGGCGGCGCGCTCAACACCCCGTGGCTGTCGAAGATCACCGCGACCCACACGCAGACCGGCAACCTTCCCAAGGTGACGGCCCGTTACGTCAACACCGGCAAGGTCCAGGAGCGTTCGCTCCTGTCCGACGGCACCACCTGGCGCACCACCGAGCGCGACGCCACCTACGACGAGGACAACGCCGGCCGGGTCAAGACGACCGACGTGCTCGGCGACACCTCGCTCAGCGGGCTCCCGCAGCGCCAGTGCACCGAGATCACCTACGCCTCCGGCAGCAACCCGGTGATGGTCGAACTGCCGTACCGGGTCCTGACCCTGGCCGGCGCCTGCGGTCAGACCCCGACGCAGGCCAACACCATCTCCGACGCCCTGACCCTGTACGACGGCCAGGCCCTCGGCACCATCGGGGACAAGGCCGACCAGACCGAGACCCGCGTCCTGGCGTCCTACGGCCCGGGCAACACCCCGAACTACCAGGTGACCGCCAAGGCCCAGTTCGACGCCTACGGCCGCCAGACCGCCACCACCGACCCCAACCGCACCGACGCCACCCACCCGAACGGGGCGACCACCAGCACGGTCTACACACCGGCGAGCGGCGCGGTCCCGACCACGGTCGAGGTCACCAACCCGCTGGGCTGGAAGTCCACCACGACCATGGACCCGGGGCGCGGACTGCCGACCAAGGCCGTCGACGAGAACGGCCGCACCACCATCGAGGGCTACGACTCCCTCGGCCGTCTCACCGGCGTGTGGCTGCCCGGGCGCGACCCGGCGAACACCGACAACACCAAGTTCGCCAACCGCGTCTTCTCGTACGCCCTGAACGGCACCGCCGGACCCTCGACGGTGATCAGCAAGAGCCTGCGTGAGGACTCCACCACCTACGCGACCAGCATCCAGATCTACGACGGCCTCGGCCGCATCCGCCAGTCGCAGTCGGTCCCGGTCGCCAACACCACCGGCCGTCTCATCTCCGAATCTGCCTTCGACTCCCACGGCTGGCAGGTCAAGAGCACGCCGGCCTACTACAACAAGGACTCCGGCCCGACGACCGCGGTGTACCTGCCGATCTCCGACTCGGAGATCGCCGCACAGACCTGGACCGAGTACGACGGCCTCGGCCGAGCCACTGTCAGCAAGTTCATGTCCTACGGTCAGGAGCAGTGGCGCACCACCGTCAACTTCGCCGGCGCGGAGCGCACCGACGTCACCCCGCCGGCCGGCGGCTACGCCACCTCGTCGATCACCGACGCCACCGGCGCCACCATCGAGACCCGGCAGTACAGGTCCAACACGCCGACCGGCGCCTACGACGCGACGACCTACGGGTACGACATCACGGGCAGGCCTGCCTGGCGCCAGGACAGCAGCACCCCGGCGCACCGCTGGACGTACTCCTACGACCTGATGGGGCAGCAGACCGGCGCGAGCGACCCGGACTCGGGCGCCTCGTCGACCGTCTACGACAACGCGGGGCACGTCCTCACGGTCACCGACGCGCGGCAGAAGTCGACGAGCTTCACCTACGACCTGCTCGGGCGGAAGACCGCGCAGTTCGACGGCACCACGACCACTGACGCGACCAAGAAGACCGCCGCGTGGACATACGACGCGCAGGTGAAGGGCAAGCCGGACAGCTCGACCCGCTACGTCGACAACCCGGCCGTCCCCGGCGCCAAGCTCGCCTACGTCCAGTCCGTCACCGGCTACGACCTCGGCTACCGGCCTACCGGCACGTCCGTCACCATCCCGTCGGTCCCGAACGAGACGGAACTCGCCGGCACCTACCAGTGGTCGATGACCTACTCGCCGGTCCTCGGACTGCCGAAGAAACTCACCATGCCCGCCCTGGGCGGCCTGGCCTCCGAGACCGTCGGCAACTCCTACGACAATGACGGCAACTTCACCACCTCCAGTGGTCTGGACTACTACGTCCAGGACATGAAGTACGACGCCTTCGGCCGTCCCTACCGCACCACGGTCGGCGCGTCCGGCATGCAGGTGGTCTCCACCCAGGCCTTCGACCCGGCCACCGGCCGCGTCGTCCAGTCCACCCTCGACAAGCAGACCTCCACGACGACCCACGTCGACCTGTCCGACTACACCTTCACCAAGTCCGGTGCCCTGACCTCCGTGAAGACCGTGCAGGACGGTGTCAACACCGACCTGCAGTGCTACACCTACGACTACCTCGGACGCCTGTCCGCGGCATGGACCGACAAGGGCACCACCACCACCGCCGCCGCGCCCTCCGTGCCCGGCATCGGCGGTTGCACCAACGCCACCGAGCCCACCGCGCTCACCGCGTCCGCCCGGATCGGCGGCCCGGCGCCGTACTGGCAGTCCTACTCCTACGACCTGACCGGCAACCGCAAGCAGCTGGTCCAGCACGACACCACCGGGGTCACCAGCAAGGACCGGACGGTCGACCAGACCTTCGCGACCGGTCCCAACACGCCCACCACCGACCCGACCACCGGCGGCGGCACCGGCGGGCCGCACGCGCTCCTCACCTCGAAGAGCACCGTCAACGGGGTCAGCACGGTCACCACGTCCACCTACGACGCCACGGGCAACACCACCTCGCTCACCGACACCGCCGGGACGAAGACCCTGACCTGGGACAACCAGGGCAAGCTCGCCACCGTCCACGACACCGGAACCAGCGGCGACACCAGCTACGTCTACGACGCCAGTGGCAACCAGCTGATCCGCCGCACCCCCGGCAAGGTCACCCTCAACATCGGCACGGACGAGGTCACCCTCGACACCGCCAGCCACACCCTGTCCGACACCCGCTACTACTCGGCCCCCGGCGGCCTGACCGTCACCCGCACCACCGCCCCCGGCGGCGGCAAGCTCTACTACCAGGCCGCCGACGCCCACGGCACCGGCGGAGTCCAGTTCGAGGCCGCCACCCTGAACTCGGTGCGGCGCCCGACCGACCCGTTCGGCAACGCCCGCGGCACCCAGCCCGGAACGAACGTCTGGGCCGGCGACAAGGGCTTCGTCGGCGGCACCATCGAGGGCACCGGCTTCACCAACCTCGGCGCCCGCCAGTACGACCCGAAGACCGGTCGCTTCCTCTCCGTCGACCCGATCTTCGCGGAGGGCGACCCGCAGTCCTGGAACGGCTACGCCTACGCCAACAACGACCCCGTCAACGGCTCCGACCCGAACGGCACCTGCCGCGTCGAGGAAGACGGCATGTGCCACGGCGTCAACCCGCCCCCCTCGGCCGGCGGCGGCACCGGAGGCGGCGGCGGAGGCGGCACCGGCGGATCCGGTGACGGCGGCAAGTCCCAGGCCACCAACGACGCCCTTCGCCAGAAGCAGGCCGCCGACGAGGCCCTCGCCAAGGCCAAGCGCCAACGCGAAGAACTGATCAGCAAGATCGTCGACGTGGTCGGCGACCTGATCGGCTTCAATGACGCCCGCGACTGCTTCACCAAGGGCGACGTGATGGGCTGCATCAACACCGCCCTGAACTTCGTCCCTTGGAGCAAGGTCTTCAAGGCCGTCAAGGTCGGCATCAAGGCGTTCAAGCTCTGGCGCGAGGGCGAGAAGGCCTACACCGCCATCCGCGGCGCCGAACGCGTGGCCAAGGACGCCGAGGAAGCCCTCAGCATCGCCCGCAAGACCGAGAAGGAGGCTGCGGAGGCAGAAGCGCAAGCGGCCAAGGCCGCCGAGGACGCGAAACCCCCGGTCGACGAACCCTCCAGCTCACCCGGCTGCCACAGCTTCCTACCGGGAACCCCGGTCGAACTCGCCGACGGCACGTCCAAGCCCATCGACCAGCTCCAAGAGGGCGACCAGGTCACCACCACCGACCCGCAGACCGGGGTCACCCGGCCCAAGCCGGTGGTCGCCACCATCACCACCCCCGACGACCTGGACTTCACCGACCTGACCCTGCGGACCGACGGGACCGCAGACTCGACCACCCTCACCACCACCTGGCACCACCCGTTCTGGGACACCACCACCAAGCGCTGGACCGAGGCCCACGACCTCGCCCCAGGCGACCACGTCCAGTCCCTCGACGGCAGCACCATCACGGTCACCGAGGTCCGCAACTATCACCGAACCGGCGTCACCCACGACCTGACCGTCGCCGACGTGCACACGTACTACGTGAAGTCGGGCGGCACCTCGCTGCTCGTGCACAACTGCGAGACGAAGGAGTGGGAGCCGGACCGCGAGGAGGGCCACCCCGACGGAGCGACCGACAACAGCCCGCAACCCAAACCCTCGGCCAAGGTCGATAAGCTGAAACTTGCCAAGGGCGGTGAGCTGCAGGAAGACACCTACATCTTTGTGGTCCGCACGGACGGCTCGCTCCACGCCATGAGCGACGGGGACACGCTCAAGATCGCAGGCGTTGCCGGCCACACCACGCTCGCCGGTGGAAAGAAAGCGGTCCACATGGCCGGAGCCTTCTCTGTCAACGCCGACAAGAGAATAACGATGGTCACGGCCGGGAGCGGGCATTACAGACCGGACTCCGCCTTCGTGGGTGATGCCTGCTCATTGGAGTCCGTCGTCATAGAGGCCTTCGAAAAACACGGCTTTACGCTCGATCCGGGAGTGTGGAAGGAGAAGGGATTCCTGTAGAGAAGACCCGGGGTGCCCTTTCAAGGGCACCCCGGTCCTCTCTCAACCACCCACCCCGAGCGGTGGCCGCACGAGCGCGAGGTCGTGACCGAAGCCGACCACCACACAGCCCTGCACCGTGGTCGCGAGGCAGGTGGCGGGCCGAGGCAGCAGGAGCGGTCGGGCCAAGTGCTCGCCGGTACGGAGGTCGACAAGGGAGAGGGTGCGGTCGGCGCGGGCCACGTACAGCTCCGGCCAGGCGCGGCCCGCGACGGCGGTGACCGCGGCGGGGCCGTCGATCTCGGCGCCCGCCGACCGGCCGACGCGGTCCCAGGTACGGAGCGCGGTGGCGCGTTCGCGGGTCGGAAGCTCGGAGCGTACGGTGACGAGCCGACCATCGAGAAGCGCCAGAAGGTGGTGGCCCTCGGTTCCCAGCACGGTCCTCCATCCGGACGACGGATCGTCAAGATCGTGGAGCCGGGCCGGTTTCTCGTGGGACGACAGTCCGGCAAAAGCGCGTCCGTCGATCGTGCCGACGGCGAATCCGGTTGACAGCCTCCTGATTTGGTTGGGGATGGCAGCCAGAAGCGTTCCGTCCGACGGATCCAGCAGTGCGATGTCCTCATACCCGTGGACGACCAGCGCATCGCCGGTGCGTAGGCGCTGGTGGGCGATCCAGCGGATGTGGGAGTTGCCGGTCCGGACCGCGGCACCGGAGGTGCCCCCCGTGGCCAGGTCCCAGCGGTACAGGAGCGGGTCATGGGCGCGGAGGCGGCCGGAGCCGGTGGCAGCGTGCGGGCGGCCGTGGTCGGTCCAGGCAGCCAGGGCGTTTGTGGCCTTGACGTCGGTGGCGACGGGCGGCGCAACAACTGTGCCGTCGGCGGCACGACGGGCCACCAGGGTTCCACCCTCGTCGACGCTGACCACCGTCCCGTCCGGCTCGGTGACGCTGACGGCGACCACCCCCTGGCGGTGTCCCGGCTCGCGGTCCACCGGGATGGCGGGGTCCCAGAGCGCGACCACACCGTCCCGCCGGGAGGAGGTCATTAGGAGATCGCGCCCTTGCCAACGCACGGCCGCAGTGTCGGCCCGCGCGACAGGTCCGGTGAGGGGCAGCCCCAGCGGGCGCATGGTCCGCACGTCCCAGAGATTGACCTGCCACTTGACCGGCACCGCGAGGGCAGGCCCGGTCACGGTCGGGTTGCTGTGCGGGCTCAGTCGGCCCTCGGTGGCCATCAGTCCGTCCGGCCCGGTCTGCGAGTGTGCTCCGAGCAGCGTGTGCTGACCGGACGTCAGGTCGATGGTGGCGAGGACGTCGGTCGTGTCGTGGACGGTGAGCATCTGCCGCCCGGCCGACCGCCACAGGGTCGCGCCCCGGATCGAGCGGATCCCGGGGGGAACGGGGAGTTGCCGCACGCGGTTGGCGTCCGGCGTCCACAGCAGGGCATCGTCCTGGGCGAGCAGAACGACCGACCCGTCCACGAGGCTGCCGGCACCGAGCCCGAAGACGGTCGGCAGGTCCGGGAGTGGGAGCGATGCGCCGGTGGCCGGGTCCCACTGCCTGAGACGGCCCCGTGAGGTACGGAGCAGCAGTCGGGTGTCGGGCCCGGAACCGAGGACCGCCAGGGTGTGCGGTTCGTCGCCGATGTCGAGCGTCCTGCGGTGCGCGAGGTCCGCGAGGGCCCAGATCCGCAGTGTGTTGTCCTTGTGCCCGGAGATCAGCAGCGGTTCCTCGGCGTCGGGCGCGAAGGCGAGGACGCGGACCGGCACCTCACACTCAACTGAGCGGATCTGACCCGACAGGACGTCCCGGACGTCCAACCGGTGCCGCAGCTTCGGGTCGCCCGGCGGCCGCCCGTCGAGCGTGACGGCGGTGGCCAACACAGGGCGGGCATCGACTTCGCCCCACGCTGTGGCCACCACCGGTCCGACCTGTGCGTGCCAGACCATTCGTGGGTCCAGGTCGACGCCGCTCGCCCAGTCCACCTGCCAGAGATCCGTGTCCGGTCCGCTGACGACCTTGCCCCGACGGACGGCGTCGAAGAGTGCGGACTGGCGCCGGTCGAAGTCGTCCGACCCAGGGTGTTCGGCTCCAGGGCTGTCAGCGAAGAGCGGTTCCATCGACGTTCCCTATTTCAGTACCTCATGCCGGGACGGGCCGCGCGGGTGCGACCTGGCAGGGCCGGCCCGGGACCACCTGCTGATCGTAGCGTCGGCTGCCCGGACGCCTGCGCACAGTTGAACGAACATCAGTTGGGGCTTACCGCCATGGCGGAAGCCTTTCTGTGGATGGCCAGCAGGTTGCCGGCGGCAGTGCTGCCGTCCTGGAGGTCCGCTTGAAGGCAGAACGCCCGGCCGGGAGGTCCCGGCCGGGCGTTCTGTGTCGGCTCAGCGCGGACGGATCCGCGGCCGCGTCAGGCGACCGGGGTGGTGCGCCAGCGTTGGGCGGTGGTCTGGTTGCAGTCGTAGAGCTCGAGCAGGGTGCCGTTGTTGGTGTTGGCGTTGGGCACGTCGAGGCAGCGCTGGGCCAGGACGTTGTAGATCGAGCCGTCGGGGCGGAAGATCCACTGCTGGTTGGGGGCGCCGGTGCAGTCCGCCAACTGGATGTTGGTTCCGTTGACGGTGCCGTTGTTGACGCCTTCGATGCAGTGCGTGAAGACCTTCAGGGTGCCGTCCGGCTGGGCGTCGTACTTCTGGGCGTTGCGGCCGTCGCAGGTGTAGATCTGGAGCAACTGGCCGACCTGGTTGAGTGAACCCGGATCGTCGACGCAGCTGTTGGAGGCGGTGTCGAGGAGCAGTGGCCCGTTTCCGCTGCCGGCGTCGGTGGACGTGTTGAAGACGGTGACGTCGCTGATCCGGCCGGAGAAGGCGGTGCTGAAGGCCGCGGCCTCCTGGTTGGCGCCGATCTCCAGCTGGCCCTTGACCGCGAAGCCGCCGGAGTGCACGGCGGTACCGGCCAGTGCGCCGTTCACGTAGAGGCTCATCACCTTGGTGGTGGAGTTGTAGCTGACGGTCAGTCGGTCCCAGCGGCCGTCCTTGAAGCGGGCGGCGTTGGTCATGCTGGAACTGGTGTCGTCGTACGCAGCCTGGGCGCCGTCCGCGGTGGCCAGCTTGAAGTGCCAGTTGCCGTCGGCTCCCGGGGCGAGGACGAAGCCGCTGGAGTTGGTGCCGCGGGAGCTGAGGACGGCGCCCTGGGCGGTGGCACCGCTCGGCTTGGCCCAGGCGGTGATGGAGAAGGACTTGGCGGTGTCGACCTGGAACGGTCCGACCAGGCCGGAGAAGTCGATCCGGCCGAGGCTGGAGTTGCCGGCGAACGCGGCCACCTTGGTCGAGATGCCGTTCACGGCGTCGGTCGGGAAGGACACGTTGCCGATCGGGCGGGCCGCGGGCGACGTCTTGTAGTAGCCCGGTACCAGGGTGTTGGCGTCCAGGCCCTGCAGCCGGTAGCGCTCGCCGAAGCTTCCGGCGTCGCCCTGGTCCGCGGCGGTGCCGCCGAAGCCGTTGACCGCGGTGGCCTTGGTCCCGTCGACGGTGACGGCGGGCCACACCCGCAGCTTGCCGTCGAGGCCGATGGTCCAGAGGTCCGGGATGCCGTCCTTGTTGGCGTCGCCGCTCGAGCCGATCTTCGCGTAGGTGTCGGGGGCGAACTTCTGGGTGCCGACCACCCGGGACAGTGGACCGGCCGGGTCGGCCAGCGCCGACAGGTCGATCCGGCCATTGGTCAGCTTGATGTCGTAGGCCCGGATGGTGCCGTCGGTCTTGTCCCGGGTCCACAGGGTCGGCTGGGCGGTTCCGGACGCCGTGCCGGGGTTGATCAGCTCGTAGTTGTCCCAGTTGAGGCTGGAGACCTTGATCGCCGGGGCGTCCAGGGTGTTGGTGGTGTCGCCGCGGTAGAGCCAGAGGCTTCCGTTCTCCACGGTGAGCAGCGCGGTCTGGTTCTTCATGACGAGGCTGTCCGACGCGTTCACCGGGCCGTTGAGCGGACCGAGCGCGAGGATCTGCCGGGCGGCGGACCAGTCCGAGACCCAGCCCGCGGGTGCGCCGGTCAGCGGGGTGCCGTCGGGCGCGGCCCAACTGCTGGGCTTGGCCAGCGGCGAGGCGCTCTTGAAGGTGCCGTCCCCGTTGTTCTCGAAGAGGTAGAGGTTCTTGGCGAGGTCCGTGTTGGCGGTGGACCGGGCGAAGGTGTCGTCGAGCTGCATGGAGCGCAGCGCGCCGCGGTGGGTGATCTTGGTGGTGCTGTCCTTCCAGCCCACGCCGCCCGGGAACAGGTCCAGCGGAGCCGCGAGCGAGCTGCCCGCGTCGCTGTCCAGGGACGCGACCCGGAGGTTGCCCTGCTCGTCGGGAAGCAGGATGTCGCCGCGGCCGTCACCGGTGAGGTCGCCGGGGGACGCGGTGCCCTTGGCCGGGTCCCACGGGACGTAGAAGGTGTAGCGCATCGGCTGGCTGTAGTTTCCGGCCACGTCCATGCCTTGGACGTACAGGATGTTGGTGCCCCACACGGTCGGCGTGAAGGTGAAGCTGGTTCCGGAGACGATGCCGGAGCCGGCGGTGGCGGCGTCGTTGCACGACCAGCCGGTGACGGCGGTCGGGTCGGTGCTCCAGCGGACGCAGGCGACGCCGGAGGCGTTGAGGCCGTTCGCGGGGGCCGGGTCGCTGGCGTTGACGGTGAAGGTGCCCGGCTGGCCCACCTTCTTGGTCGGCGCCTGGTTCAGCTGGCCGCTGGCAGGGTAGTCGGCCGACGAGACCGCGACCTGCGGCGGGGTCTTGTCGACGCGGAGGTAGCACGCGGGGGTGTTACCCGAGGTCAGCTGGCCGTCGGCGGCGACCGCCGTCCAGCCGTACTGGTGACCGTCCGTCAGGCGGTCGACGGAGGCCGTGGCGCTGCCGTAGCTGCCTGCCCCGCCACTGCTCGGCCAGGCGTGCCAACTGCTGTCGTTGTCATCCCAGATGTGGAAGTTGACCGTGGTGGTGGCCCCGATCGGCGACCAGGCGCTGGCGTTCAGGTAGACGAACTGGTTCGCGCCGACCCAGCCGGGGGCGTACCACGCGTAGTTGGCGCCGGGGGTCTGGCAGTCGTTGCGCTGGGTGCCGAAGGTCGGGTCGTTGATGTAGCCCGGGGTCGGCGTGGTGCGCGGCCACCAGATGGTGGGCGCGATGTCGTAGTAGGTGGTGATGTGCGGGTTGGCCGTGAGGTGGTGGCGCAGCAGCTTGTCGTACTCGTCCTCGGCGGAGAATCCGATGGTCCAGTTCGGGGACTTGTTGTTGACGATGGTCTGCATCCAGCCCTTGACGTCGTAGGCCAGTTGGCTGGTGCCGGTGGTGTCGGCGTTGGCGACCCAGGTGCAGCCGGTCATCTTGCCGTTGGTGCCGCAGGGCTGGTTGTTCCAGGTGGTGGTGCCCTGGAACGCGGGTGCGCTGTAGACGTTGATCGTCGACTTGTTGGTGGGCGCGGAGGCGTCGACGACGTCGACGAACAGGGTGGCCCGGTTGACCGTCGCGGCGCCGTGACCGTTGCCGTCGAACAGGCCGTCGGGCGTGGACATCTGGTAGTAGGACCGGTAGCGGCCGTAGCCGGTGCAGTTGTCGTAGCCGCAGTAGCCGACGCCCAGGGCGCTGAGCGTGTTGACGTTGGCGGTGTCCGGGTGGTTCTCCTGGACCTGCGCGTTGACCTGCCGGCCGTTGTCGACGCTGGTCTCGGGGTCCAGGTACCAGGGGCCGGTGCCCTTGCCGAAGGTGGCCGGGTCCGGGGTGAGCACCAGCTCGGTGTCGCCCGCGGCGACCCCGATGGCGGAGACAGCGGCGCTCGCACCGGGCCGCGCGGCGTTCGAGGTGTCGGCCTCGGCGCCGGCCTCGGCGGCACCGGGCGCGGCGAACAGCGACTTCGGCTGTGCGGTGTTCGGCTTGACCTGCGGGGCCGGGGCGGGGGCGGTGCCGGAGTCCCACTGGAACGGCGTCGGCGCGTGGAAGCGCACCTTGCCCGCGGCGTCCTTGAAGGAGACGTTCCCGGCGGCGTCCGCGCCGACCTTCAGACCGCTGGTGCTCAGCGGGAAGTGCAGGCTCTTCAGCCGCGGGTCGGCGGCGGCCGCAGCGGTCTTCACCACGATCACGTCCCGCCAGCCGCCGTCCGGACGGGCCGTCACCTGGAGGTCCACGTCGGGCAGCACGGAGCCGTAGGTCGCGGTCGCGCCGTCAAGGGTCGGCTTCGGCAGCGGGAACGGCGCGGTGATCGACATCGAGGTGCCGTCAGCGGTGGTGATCTTCGCCAGAGGGCCGCTGCCGCCGCCGGAGAGCACCAGGTCGGAGCCGGTCAGCGCCGGGGTCACGGTGCCGTCCGGGTTCGCCTTCAGTGTCGAATCGAGGGTCTGCCAGCTGCCGTTGCGCTTGGTCCGGACGTCTTGGGAGCGGGCGTCCGAGTACAGGGTCCGCCCGTCCGTGTCCGCGAAGACCTCGGTGGTCTCGTTGGTCATCGAATCGATCCGGATCGGCTTCCCGGTGGCCTTGGCCTGCTGGAGGGCCGACCGGATCGCCTTGGCCGTCTCGGACTCCGCCGGCGGCTGAACAGCCCCGGTGCCGGAGGCCGGGGTCGGGTCGGCCGCGGCGGCGAACTGTGCCGGGATCGCGGTCAGCAGCAGGGCCGCGGTGACGGTGAGAACGGTGCGCGCGGCACTCCCCGTCCCCCCTCTGCGGCTCCGCGCCGTACGGCGCGACGAGTTGGGGCTAATTGACATGCCTCTGATCTGTTCCCTCCCGGACAGGCCCGCGACGATCAACCGCAGGCAATCGAAAAGGAACGATGCAGGTCCAATGAAGGGTCGGTCAAGTATGTTTGTCAGCTTGTCCGTTGATGACCGAATTGATGGTCTGCGCCCTGACGGCCGGACGGGTCGATCACACCACTGACGGCCCATCACCCGGGGCACGCCACCGGCCCCGCGGGCGATCCGCCGACGAAGAATCAGCCGACGGCCCCCGGAAGTTCACGGCCTCCGGTCAGCGACGGGAGGCCGATGTTCCGGACCGGCAACCGCCGAGCATCCGCCATCGGAACAAGAAACGCTTCCGGGGCGAAGAACTGACGTCAGGTCAGCGAAATTTCTCGCAATCGGGAACGATTCCGCCACACCGCCCGAATCACACCACTCGCCGCGCGCATGCGAGGTCTCGCGGAACCCCGGAGGCCTCCGGTCGGGCGAGGGAGCGACCACTGCGCCCCCGCCCGGCGACGACGCACCGGCCTCCGACGAATCTACCGGCAAGCGGCCCGCCCACGCCTCGAAATCACCCCGGAACGTCCCGGACCGACAAAGCGGGTTGAACCAAGCAGCGATACCAAAGCCCCGATTGACGTGAAAAGTACCTTATGCCACTAAAGCGGACATAAGGCCCATGCTCGACTGACGCCCCCACAGCTCCCCCTCGCTGCGCAGCCGTTGCCGCGAATGCCCTTGATCGCGATTTCCAAATTCCGTGACGGCCGTCACAGGCATTTGCGATTTCTCCTTAAGTCGGCTTAATCTCCTGCCCACGTTCGTGGACACACGGACCCAGCCCTCCCGGAACGCCGAGTCCTGCCGCCGGGTGGGCCGGCTCATGCGAAACGCACCGCGGCAGGGGCGGGGGAACCAGGTAAGTCGCCCTGGGACGGTCGAGCGGACCGGTCCGGGGCTTGGGGTGAAGCCGTGCGCGCCGGAAGGCGTGCGCGGCCGGGCAACTCCAGCCCGAATCCGACAGCTCACCTCGCAGGCGTGGGAGAGGAACGCTTCTTCATGCTGCCCATCAGCGCCAAGCGCGCCCGCCGTCTGATCGCCACCACGGGCGTCGTCGGCATCGGCCTCTCGATCCCCTGCCTGACCGCCGGCACCGCCTCCGCCGCCTCCGTCTCCACCTGGGACAAGGTCGCGCAGTGCGAGTCCAGCGGCAACTGGTCGATCAACACCGGCAACGGCTTCTACGGCGGCCTGCAGTTCACCAACTCCACCTGGGCCGAGTTCGGCGGCACCGCCTACGCCGCGCGCGCCGACCTGGCCACCAAGGACCAGCAGATCGCCACCGCCGAGAAGGTGCTGGCCTCGCAGGGCCCCGGCGCCTGGCCGGTGTGCTCCATCCAGGCCGGCCTGACCAAGGGCGGCGCCGCCCCGCAGGTCGACACCTCCACGGGCAACGGCTCCGCGTCCTCCAACACCGTCGCGAAGTCCGAGACCAAGAAGTCCGAGACCAAGCCGCAGGGCCAGTCCCAGGCCCGGCCGCAGGCGCAGCAGAGCGCCCCGGCCGCCGCCAAGTCGGCCGGCACCTACACCGTGGTGGCGGGCGACTGGCTGTCCACCATCGCGCAGAGCCAGCACGTGGACGGCGGCTGGGAGAAGCTGTACGAGCTGAACCGGTCGATCCTGACCGAGGGCCCGGACATGATCTACCCGGGCCAGCAGCTGGCGCTGGGTGACGTCGCGGTCGCCGAGGCTCCGGCCCAGCAGTCCGCGCCGGCCACCAAGTCCTCGTCCTGGAACGGCTCCTCGTCCAAGGGCTCGACCTGGAAGGGCGGCAAGTCCGCCTCCGCCGCCCAGTCGTCGACCACCGAGGCCAAGTCCTCCTCCGCGTCGACCACTGCGGCGAAGAACACCGCGTCCAGCAGCACCGCCGTCAAGGCGACCGGCTCCAAGGCCGCCGCGATCGACTTCGCGCTGTCCAAGCTGGGCCAGGCGTACATCTACGGCGGCACCGGCAACGGCGGCTGGGACTGCTCGGGCCTGACCCAGGCGGCCTTCCGCCAGGCCGGCATCAGCCTGCCGCGGGTGGCCGCGGACCAGGCCGACTACTCGACCCGGGTCTCGCTGGACAGCCTGCAGCCGGGCGACCTGCTGTTCTGGTCGAACAACGGCGCCAACTCGGGCGTGTACCACGTGGCGCTGTACGTCGGTGACGGCAAGTACGTCGAGGCGGCGAACCCGAGCGCGGGCGTCCGCACCGAGACCGTCGCCAACTGGGCGCCGGACTTCGCCGGTCGCGTCTGACGGCTCCTTACGCGCGGCCCGGCGGGGCCCGTGAACACCGCTGCCCTCGGGGACCCTGGTCGGCTCCGGGGGCAGCGGCCTATGCTCGGGCCGGAATCGGCACGACAGGGGAGCACCCGATGGCCAAGCTGACGATCTCGCTCGACGCGGACCTCGCACTGGAGGTCATGATGCGGGTCGGCGCGAGCAGCCCGCAGGACGCGGTGGAGCTGCTGGTGCGCGACTACCTGTCGACGGACCGCAGGACCCAGGCGCGGACCGGCGGCAGCCGGGACGGCGAGCGCTTCAACGGCCCGGCCCCGACCGTCGAGGAGGGCTGACCGCCCCCGCACGCCCACCTGACATTTACACAATCTCCGGCACTGTCAAGGAACTTACTATCTAGTAAGTTTACTGGCGAGTACCTACCCTGAGCGAACCCCCACCCACCCAAGGGAGTTCGCTCATGGCACA
This sequence comes from Streptomyces sp. TLI_171, assembly GCF_003610255.1. Taxonomy (GTDB): domain Bacteria; phylum Actinomycetota; class Actinomycetes; order Streptomycetales; family Streptomycetaceae; genus Kitasatospora. The sequence goes on from NZ_RAPS01000001.1 coordinate 1,739,277, forward strand.
CCCCCTCGCCCGTGCCGGGCGCAACGAACAGCTGCGCAGCCGCGCACCCGTCGAGGTGCTGCGCTCCGGCGGCCGGGTCGTCGAGGCCCGCACCCCGCACCTGGTTCCGCCGCCGGAGACCGGCAGTCTGGCCGACCTGCCGTTCACCAACGCCCGCGAGGCGCCGGACGCGGTGGTCGTGACGCGCCGTCAACCGGACGGCGGCTGGGAGCACTTGACGGCCGCCCGGTTCGCCGAGGAGGTCGCGGCGGCGGCCCGCGGGCTGGTAGCGGCCGGGGTGCGGGCCGGCGACCGGGTGCTGCTGATGTCCCGGACCCGCTACGAGTGGACCCTGCTGGACTTCGCCGCCTGGGCGGCCGGGGCCTCGCTGGTGCCGGTGTACCCGACCGCCTCGGTCGAGCAGGCGGAGTGGATCGTCCGCGACTCCGGGGCGGTGCTGGCGCTCGCGGAGGACGCCGGGACCGCCGAGGTGCTGACCGTGGCGATCGCCCGCACCGGCGGCACGGTGCCGCTGTGGCGGCTGGACGAGGACGCCGTCGGCTCGCTCGCCGAGCTCGGGAAGCCGGTCCCCGACGCCGAGTTGGAGCGTCGCCGGGCCGCCCTCGGCCCGCACAGCGAGGCCACCCTGATCTACACCTCCGGCACCACCGGCCGCCCCAAGGGCTGCCTCCTCAGCCACGCCAACTTCCTCGCCGAGGCGGCCAACTGCCACGCCATGCTGGAGCCGGTGTTCGCGGAGGTGACGGGCGAGGCGCCGTGCACCCTGCTGTTCCTGCCGCTGGCCCACGTGCTCGGCCGGATGATCCAGGTGACCTGCGTGTACGGGCGGATCCGGATCGGGCACAGCCCCTCCCTGAAGCCCGCCGAACTCCGGCCCGACATGGCCGAGTTCGGCGCCACCTTCCTGGTCGGGGTGCCCTACCTGTTCGAGAAGATCCACCAGTTGGGGCGGGCCGAGGCCCAGGCCAAGGGCGCGGTGAAGGTCTTCGACCGGGCCGCCGACGTCGCCGTGCGCTACGCCCGCGCCGAACTCGCCGCACTGGCCGGCGAGGGCAGGCCCGCGCCGCTGTCGCTGCGGATGGCGCACGGCCTGTACGACGCCCTGGTGTACCGGCGGGTGCGGGCCGCGATGGGCGGCAAGGTGCGGTACGCGATCAGCGGCGGGTCCTCGATCGACCCCGAGCTGCTGCTGTTCTTCGCCGGCGCCGGGGTGCTGGTGTACGAGGGCTACGGGCTGACCGAGACCAGCGGCCCGTCCACCGCGAACCCGCCGCTGCGGCCCCGCCCGGGCACCGTGGGCCCGCCGATCCCGGGCAGCGCGGTGCGGATCGCCGAGGACGGCGAGGTGTACCTGAGCGGCAGTCAGATCTTCGACGGCTACTACGAGTTGGGGGCACCCCGACCGGCCCGGCCGCACTGGTTCGCCACCGGCGACCTGGGCCACCTCGACGAGGACGGCTACCTGACCATCACCGGCCGCAAGAAGGAGATCCTGGTGACCTCCCGCGGCAAGAACGTCTCCCCCGGCCCGCTGGAGGACCGGCTCCGCGCCCACCCGCTGATCAGCCAGTGCCTGGTGGTCGGCAACGGCCGCCCGTACGTGGGCGCGCTGCTCACCCTGGACCCGGAGGCGGTGGAGCGCTTCCTGGAACTGCGCCCGCAGACCCCGCCGAGCGGCACCGACCCGCTCGACATCGGCAGCGCGATCCCGGTCCACCACGCGGTGCTGACCGCGCTCGCCGAGGGCGTGCAGGCCGTCAACTCGACGGTCTCGCGGGCCGAGTCGATCCGCCGGGTGCGGGTGGTGGCGGGCGACTTCACCGAGGAGCGCGGCATGCTGACGCCCTCGCTGAAGCTCCGCCGGCAGGCCGTCAGCACCGCCTACCGGCGCGACATCGAGCAGCTCTACGCATGAGCGCGGAGCCCCCGGGAGGAGAGACCTCCCGGGGGCTCCGCGCCGTCCGCGTCAGCCGTTGCGCGGGCCGGAGCCGGTGGAGCCGCGCATCACCAGCTCGGGCTGGAACATGAACTCGGAGCGCTGCGCCGGGTTTCCGCCGACCTCCTCCAGCAGGGCGTCGACGGCGGCGGTGGCCATCGCCTCGACCGGCTGGCGCACCGTGGTCAGCGGCGGCTCGGTGAACGCTATCAACGGCGAGTCGTCGAAGCCGACCACCGAGACGTCCTGCGGCACCGACAGGCCGCGCTGGCGCACCGCCCGGATCGCGCCGAGCGCCATCATGTCGGAGCCGCAGACGATCGCCGTGCAGCCCTTGTCGAGCAGCGCCTGGGCGGCGGCGTGCCCGCCCTCCACGCTGAACAGGGTGTGGTGGACCAGCTCGGCGGCCTGCTCGGGGGTGCGCCCGGTGAGCTGCTGCACCGCCGCGGTGAAGCCCTCGATCTTGCGCAGCACCGGCACGTACCGCTTCTGACCGACCGCCAGGCCGATCGTCTCGTGCCCGAGTTCCACCAGGTGCTGGACGGCCATCCACATCGCGGCCCGGTCGTCCGGCGAGATGAACGGCGCGGCGATCTTCTCGCTGTAGCCGTTGATCAGCACGAACGGGACCTGACGGCCGATCAGCTTGGCGTACCGGTCGTGGTCGGCGGTGGTGTCGGCGTGCAGTCCGGAGACGAACACGATGCCGGCCACGCCGCGTTCCACCAGCATCTCGACGAGTTCGTCCTCGGTCGACCCGCCGGGGGTCTGGGTGCACAGCACCGGCGTGTAGCCGTGCCGGCTGAGCACCTGCTCGATCACCTGGGCCAGGGCCGGGAAGATCGGGTTGCTGAGCTCCGGGGTGATCAGGCCGATCAGCCCGGCGCTGCGCTGGCGCAGCCGGGTCGGCCGTTCGTAGCCGAGCACGTCCAGGGCAGCCAGCACCGTCTGCCGGGTGGTCGCGGAGACGCCCGCCTTGCCGTTGAGTACGCGGCTGACGGTGGCTTCGCTGACCCCCGCCTGCGCCGCGATGTCGGAGAGTCGCGCCGTAGTCACGATCCCAGAGCCTATTGCAACCACGTCAGACCGCCCACCATGCGGTGCTGTCGGCCGGGAGTTCGACGCTGTCCTCCGCTGCGACAGCCTCGGCGGAGGACAGCAGCATACGGCCGGGAGCGGGAATCCGGACGCTTTCGCCGGTGGTGTTCACGGTGCACACGAAGGAGCCTTCGGCCGCGGTGCGGCGGAACGCCAGCACGCCCTCGGGGGTGGGCAGCCACTCGACCTCGGTGCCGGCGCCGAGCGCGGGCTGGGCCCGGCGGACCGCCAGCGCGGAGCGGTACAGCTCCAGCGTGGAGGTCGGGTCACCGGTCTGGACCTCCACCGAGAGCTCGGCCCACTCGGCGGGCTGCGGCAGCCAGCTCGGGCCGCCCGCGTTCGGGCCGAAGCCGTACGGGGCCTCGGTGCCGGACCACGGGATCGGGACCCGGCAGCCGTCGCGGTAGCCGTCCTGGCCGGCCTGGCGGAAGAACGACGGGTCCTGGCGGACCTCGTCGGGCAGGTCGGTGACGTCCGGCAGGCCGAGCTCCTCGCCCTGGTAGAGGTACGCGGAGCCGGGCAGCGCCAGCATCAGCAGGGTGGCGGCGCGGGCCCGGCGCAGGCCGAGCTCGCGGTCGCCGGGGGTGCGGATCTGGGTGCCCAGGCCGGCCGGGTTGGCGAACCGGGTGGCGTGCCGGGTGACGTCGTGGTTGGACAGCACCCAGGTGGTCGGGGCGTGCACCGGACGCATCGAGTCGAGCGACACGTCGATCACCTCGCGCAGCGCGGCGGCGTCCCAGGAGGTGCCCAGGTACTGGAAGTTGAACGCCTGGTGCAGCTCGTCCGGGCGGACGTAGTTGGCGGTGCGCTGGACGGTCGGGGTCCAGGCCTCGGCGACGCCGATCCGGTCGCCGGGGTACTCGTCCAGGATCTGCCGCCAGCTGCGGTAGATGGCGTGCACGCCGTCCTGGTCGAAGAACGGCATGACGTCGTTGCCGAGCAGCTTCAGCTGGTCGTGGCTGCCCAGGTCGGGCAGGCCGGGGGCCTTGACCATGCCGTGCGCGACGTCGATCCGGAAGCCGTCGACGCCCATGTCCAGCCAGAACCGCAGGATGGAGCGGAACTCGTCGGCGACCGCCGGGCTGTCCCAGTTGAAGTCGGGCTGCTCGGGGGCGAACAGGTGCAGGTACCAGTCGCCGGGGGTGCCGTCCGGGTTCACGGTCCGGGTCCAGGCCGGGCCGCCGAAGATGGACTCCCAGTCGTTGGGCGGCAGTTCGCCGTTCTCGCCCTTGCCGGGGCGGAAGTGGTAGCGCTCGCGCAGCGGGGAGCTCGGGCCCTCGCGCAGGGCGCGCTGGAACCACTCGTGCTGGTCGGAGGAGTGGTTGGGGACCAGGTCGACGATGATCCGCAGACCCAGCTCGTGGGCGTCCCGGATCAGCCCGTCGGCGTCCAGCAGGGTGCCGAACATCGGGTCCACGGCGCGGTAGTCGGCGACGTCGTAGCCCGCGTCGGCCTGCGGGGAGGCGTAGAACGGGGAGAGCCAGACCGCGTCCACGCCCAGGTCGCGCAGGTACGGCAGCCGGCTGCGGATGCCGGGCAGGTCGCCCATGCCGTCCCCGTTGCCGTCGGCGAAGCTGCGCGGGTACACCTGGTAGATGACCGCGTCCCGCCACCAGCCGCCTCTGCTGGCCCGGTCGTTCGCAGCAGTCGTCCGCGCGGCGGGAACGGCGGCGGGAACGGCGGGCCGGGAGGCGTCGGCCAGGTTCTGGGTCATTGGACAGTCATCCCTCGGAGGCTGTGGAAGTGACGTGGAGGTGGCGCGGGTTCAGGACTTGGCGGCGCCGGCCGTCAGGCCGGTGACCAGGTGGCGCTGCACCAGGTAGAAGACGACCGCGGCGGGGATGGCGATCAGCACCGAGGTGGCGGCCATCAGCTGCCACTGGTGGTCGTGCTCGCTGACGAACGAGGACAGGCCGACGGCCAGCGTGTACTTGTCGGACGACAGCATGAAGGTCGACGCGTAGGCGACCTCGCCCCAGGCGGTGAGGAAGGAGTAGAACGCGGCCACGGCCAGGCCCGGGCGGGCCAGCGGCAGGATGAGGCGCCAGAAGGTGCCGAACGGGGACAGTCCGTCGACCCGGCCGGCCTCGTCGATCTCCACCGGGATGGTGTCGAAGTAGCCCTTCAGCAGCCAGCCGCAGTACGGCACGGTGGTGGCCGAGTAGACCAGCACCAGACCGCTGTAGCTGTCCAGCATGCCCAGGTTGGACAGGATGTAGTACATCGGGACGATCAGCACCGCGATCGGGAACATCTGGGTGACCAGCAGGGTCCACATCAGCTGCCGGTAGCCGGGGAATCGCATCCGGGAGACCGCGTAGCCGGTGGAGGCGGCGATCAGCACGCCCAGCACGGTGGTGCCGCCGGCCACGATCACCGAGTTGCCGAACCAGGTCAGGAAGTCGGTGTCGCCCAGCACCTTGCCGTAGTTGGCGAAGGTGGCCTTGCCCATGATCTTCGCGGGGTGCAGGTAGTCCATGTCGTCCGGCCCGAGCGAGATGTACGCGATGTACAGCACCGGGAACAGCGCGATCAGGCTGGCGATCAGCAGCGCGCCGTGCGAGAGCACGGTGGCCAGCGGGGAGGACTTGCTGCGCAGGCGGACCTTGACGGGCCGTCCGGTGGGCGCGGGCTCGGTTGCGGGGCGGTCGGCGGTGAGTGTCATGGGGCTGCCTGCCTGGTCGTGGTCCTCTGTCGGGAAAGCGGTCTCGGTGCTCATCCGTTGGCCTTCTCGTTCCGGGCCAGCCAGCGGCGGTAGAAGGAGGTGAAGACGATCAGGATCGACAGCAGCAGGATTCCGTAGGTCGCGGACTGCGCGTAGTCCGAGGGCTGCTGGCCGAAGCCGAGGCGGTAGGCCCAGGTGACCAGGATCTGCGCGTCGGGGGCGCCGGAGCCGAACAGCAGGAAGATGACCGCGAACTGGTTGAAGGTCCAGATCACGCCGAGCAGCACGACGGTGGAGGAGACGGTCCGCAGGCCCGGCAGGGTGACGTAGCGGAACCGCTGCCAGGCGCTGGCGCCGTCCATCTCGGCGGCCTCGTAGAGCTCCTGCGGGATCGACTGCAGGCCGCCCAGCAGGGAGATCATCATGAACGGCACGCCGACCCAGGTGTTGACCATGATCGCGGCCGACTTCTGCGCCAGCGGGTCGGAGAGCCAGCCGGGTTCGGGCAGGTGCAGGGTTCCGAGCACCGCGTTGACGGCTCCGCCGTCGGCGAGCATCAGGCGCCAGGAGAAGACGGTGACGAAGGTGGGCACGGCCCAGGGCAGGATCAGCACCAGCCGGTAGAGGCTGCGGCCGCGCATGTTCCGGTTCAGCAGCAGCGCGAGCGCCAGGCCGATGCTGTAGTGCAGGACCACGCAGATCGCGGTCCAGGCGACGGTCCAGATGAAGTGCGACCAGAAGCGGTCGTACGCGGTCGGGCCCCACAGGATGTCCGCGTAGTTGTCCAGCCCGACGAAGTCGAAGCTGTCCGGGATGTGGTTGACGCCGATCTGCCGGCCGACGTTGAGGCTGTTCGCGTTCGTCAGGGTCAGGTAGATCCCGCGGACCAGCGGGTAGCCGACCAGCACCCCGAGGACGATCACGACCGGCGCGATCATCGCGTACGCGTACCAGTACTTCGAGTACGACAGCCTGATGCGCTGTGCGACCGCAACTGCCATGGGTTGACACCTTCTCCGGGAGTTCCGCCGCCTGCCTCGGCGACTACTGCTGGGGTCTGACTGGGACCGCCCGGCCCACCGTCAGGTGTGGGCCGGGCGAGCCTTTCCGACTTACTTGGTGAAGTCCGGGAGGAGCTTCGCGTAGTCGGCAGCGGTGGCGTCCAGGCCGGCCTTGGTGTCCTCCTGGCCCTGGACGATCTTGCCGAGGTTGGTGCCGATGGAGCCGAACAGCGAGGCGTACTCCGGCAGTTCGGGGCGCGGCTGGGCGGAGGTCAGGATCGCCTGGAAGTCCGCGATGCCCGGGTTGGCCTTGACCTCGGCGGTGTAGGCGTCGCTGCGGGTGGGCAGGGTGCCGTTCTTCAGCGCGAGGAAGGTCTGGCTCTCGGCGGAGGTCAGGAAGGCGGCGAGCTTCTCGGCGGCGGCCTTGTGGGCGGCGTCGGAGCCGGCGTAGACCGAGACGTTGTGGCCACCGGTCGGGGCGCCGCCCTTGCCGGCGGAGCCGTTCGGGACGGCCGCGATGCCGAGGTTCTTCTTGTCGGCGAACGCGGAGCCCTTGTAGACGTTGGTGACCTCCCACGGGCCCTGGATGATCGCCGCGACCTTGCCGGTGGTGAAGGCGTCCATCATGTGGGCGTAGGCGTCGGTGGTCACGTCGGCCTTGGCGGTGCCGGGCGAGGTGAACATCGACTTGTAGGTCTCGACGGCCTTGGCGGCCTCCGGCGAGTTGATGGTGATCTTCTTGCCGGCGGCGTCCACCATGTTGGTGCCCTCGCCGTAGAGGAACGGCATGGCGTAGTAGCCGTCCGCGGCCTTCAGCCAGAAGCCGTCGACGCCGGCCTTCTCCTTCAGCTGGGCGGCGTCGGCCTTCAGCTCGTCCCAGGTCTTCGGCGGCGCGGTGATGCCGGCCTTGGCGAAGAGCTCCTTGTTGTACATCAGGCCGAGGGTGTCGGTGACCAGCGGCACGCCGTAGGTCTTGCCCGAGTACTTGGCCTGCTGGATCAGCGAGGCCTGGAACGCCGAGGCGTCGGTCAGCGCGGGGGTGCCGTCCAGCGGCTCCAGGTAGCCGGCCTTGGCGAACGCGGAGGTCCAGCCGACCTCGGCGCGGAACGCGTCCGGCGCGCCCTTGGCGCCCATGGCGGTCTGCAGCTTGTTCTGCGCCGTGTCGAACGGGACGTTGACGAAGTTGACCTTGATGTTCGGGTTCGCGGCCTCGAACTTCTTGACCAGCTCCTGGTAGTTGGGGGCCTCGTTGGTGGCGTTCGAGGTGTCCCAGTAGGTGATGGTGACCGGTCCGCCGTCGCCCTTGGCGTCCGAGCCGGAGCTGCTGCTGCTGCAAGCCGCCATGGTGACCGCCAGAGCCGCAACAAGAGCGGAGGCCGCGATGCCACGCCGCATGGAAACTCCTAGAAAGGTGGGGGTGCCCGAGATGGTGGAGGACGGCGCATAATGGCTGTCCCGAGCCGACTGCGCCGTTGCGGCCGTCGGGCTTGACCAGGAACGTAACAGCGGGGTGAGCGTTGCTGAAAGCCCTTGCAGCAAGTTTCTGCAAGATGACGGGGATCGTTACTTCCATGTGTCCTTAGAGTTGCCGTCACGCGTCTTGACCATCCGTTGCCTTGCGGAAACTCCTTGCAACCACTGGGCCCCGGACATGCGAGAAGGCCCCCGGGAGCGTGCTCCCGGGGGCCTTCGTCGTCGGTGCGCCGGTCAGCCGGCGGTGCCCCACCGCAGGACGGTGGTGGAGCGGAACTCCTGGCCCGGCCGCAGCTCGGTCGACGGGTAGGCCGGGCGGTGCGGCGAGTCCGGGTGGTGCTGGGTCTCCAACGCCACGCCGGCGAACGGCCCGTAGGCCGTCCCGGACGGGCCGGTGACCGCGCCGTCGAAGCCGTTCGCGGTGTACACCTGCAGGCCCGGTTCGGTGGTCAGCACCTCCAGGGTGCGGCCGCTGCCCGGGTCCTCCAGCAGCGCGGCGCGCACCGGCGGCCCGTCCGCGGGGCGCTCGCGCAGCACCCAGTTGTGGTCGTATCCGCGTGAAAGTTTCAGTTGCGGGTGGTCCTCGCCGATGCCCTTGCCGATCGGCCGGGCGGTGGTGAAGTCGAACGGGGTGCCCGCCACCGCCTCGTACGGGCCGTACGGGATCTGCCGCTCGTCGACCGGGGTGTACTCGTCCGCGTCCACCGTCAGCAGGTGGCCGAGCACGTCGCCGCGGCCCTCGCCCGCCAGGTTGAAGTAGGCGTGGTTGGTCAGGTTGAGCACGGTCGGCTTGTTGGTGACGGCCCGGTAGGAGATCACCAGGTCGGCGCCGTCGAGGGTGAACTCCGTCCAGACGTCCAGCGCCCCCGGGAAGCCCTGGTCGCCGTCCGGGGAGTGCAGGTGCATCCGCACCCCGCCGGGGATCTCCTCGGCCTCCCAGACCCGGTGCGCGAAGGAGTCCGGCCCGCCGTGCAGCGTGACGCCGTTGCCGGTCGGCATCAGCGGGTGGTCCTCGCCGTCCAGGGTGATCCGGCTGCCGGCGATCCGGTTGGCGTACCGGCCCACCGTCACCCCGTAGTGCTTGGCCGGGCCGAGCAGCGCACCGACGTTGGCGCTGGTCAGCAGCACCTGGCCCGGGGCGCCGGTGCGGTCGGGCGCGGTCAGCGTGTGCAGGGCCGCGCCGAGCGTGATCACGGTGGCCTCGATCGGGCCGGAGCGCAGCGTCCAGCGCTCCAGGCCCATGCCGGCCCCCGAGTGGTCGTACGGTGCCCGGTGCACCTCGGTGGGCTCGGACGACGCGGTCATGGGGCAGCTCCTCGGTCAGTGATCACCCTGCGCGGCCAGCGTAGCCCGACCCGGCGCGCGGGCCGGTGACCCGCCCCGCGCGCCGCCGCGTCCGGCGGTCCGTCAGTCAGCCTGCCCGGGGCCGTCGGTGGGCAACCCGAGGGCGTCCGCGAGGCCGTCGGTCCCGGTGCCGAGCTTGCGGTGCACCGCGGCCAGCCGCTGCTTCACCAGCCCCACCGGCAACTTGAGCTGTTCGGCGATCCGCTGCGGCGGCATCCGGCGCACCGCCAGCTCGGCGATCTGGCGCTCCTGCGGGTTGAGGGTGTCCTTGGCGGGCAGCAGCGCCCGGCTGGGCTGCAGGCCGGAGGAGGACAGCACGTTGCGGGCCCGTACCTCCAGGCCGTCGGCACCGCAGTGCTTCGCCAACTCCATTCCCTGGTAAAGGTGTTCGGCGGCCTCCACGCTGCGGCCGACCTGCACCAGGGCGGCGCCCAGGTCGACCAGCGCGTGCGCGTGCTCGTAGCTCGCCGGGGAGCGGCCGAGCACCGCCACCGCCTCCTGGAGCAGCTCCACCGCGTGCGGGCCCTCCCAGACGCTGGCGGCCAGCCGCAGCGCGGTGCCGATCGCCGAGGGCGAGCCGGACTCCCGGGCCCGGGCCACCGCGTCGTCGCCGTTCTTCCGGGCCGACGGCAGGTCCCGGTGCGCCATCGCCACCGCCAGGTGCCCGGCCCACGGGGCGTGCACGGTGGAACGCCAGCCGCGCCGGTCCAGCCGCATGCCGGTCTCGGCGAGCACCTCCACCGCCATGTCGTACTCGTGGCGGGAGATCAGCAGCTTGCCGTAGATGGTGGCGACGTCCGGGAGCAGCAGCGCGGTCTGGTGGTAGGGCGGCGCGAAGTGGTACTTGCGGGCGATCTCCCAGGCCTCCTGGTCGCGGCCGCGGGCCAGCAGGGTGTCGATCAGCGTGCCGACCAGGTTCAGCTGCAGCGGCAGGCCGTCGCCCATCCGGTCGGCGATCCGCAGGCCGCGGCGGAGGAAGTCCTCGGCCTCGGGGAGGAAGCCGCGGCGCAGCCGGGCGAAGCCCATCAGGAAGTAGGCGAAGCCGCGGTGCGCGCCGCTCCACCCGGCGATCTCGAACTCCAGGATGGCGGAGCTGAACAGCTTCTCGGCGCGGGCGAGTTCGTCGTTGTAGGCGAAGCACAGGCCGAGCAGGGCGGGCAGTTCGAAGTTCCAGGTGGTGTTGGTCCAGCCGAGGCCGCGCGGCAGCTTGCCGTCGCACAGCGCGCTCTCGGCGGCGTTCAGCGCCTCCGCGGTGTTGACGCCCTTGAGGGTGAGGTCCCAGGCGTGCAGTGCGCGGAGGGGTCGGGCGGCCTCGCTCTCCGGGTCGACCTCGGCGGTCAACCGGGCGACGTGCTCGGCCCGTTCGGGGCCGTTCTCCTCGTCCCGCTGCAGGGCGGTGTACAGCAGGTGGGCGACCAGCAGGCGGAGCCGGCCGGGGCCCTCGGGGGTGTACTCGGACTCCTCCAGGCAGAGCGCGGCGGCCGCGACCAGGTCGCCGCTGTGGGCGATCACCTCGGAGAGCCGGAACACCGCCTCGACCCGCAGGTCCGGGCTGAGGCCGTCCTCGATGTCGAGGGCGCGGCGCAGCTGGTTGGCGGTGGACTGCGGGTCGGTGAGCAGGCTGGCGCAGGCCAGCTCGTACAGCACCTCGGCCCGGTCGTCCTCGTCCGGCGGCTCGTTGAGGGCGCGCTCCAGGCAGCGGCGGGCGGCTTCGGGGGCGCCGATGGCGAGGTTCTCGGCGGCGGCCCGGCGCAGTTTGCGGACGATCAGGTCGTCGCCCTCGCCGGGGTGGGTCTCCAGCAGGTGGCGGGAGGCGGCGAGCAGCGAACCGCCGCTGTTCTCGATCACGTTGGCGGCCATGCCGTGCATGCCGGCCCGGACCGCGGGCTGGATCGACTGGTAGATGGACGTGGCGATCAGCGGGTGGACGAACTCCAGCCTGCCGTTGGGCTGGCTGGTGAGCACCCGCAGCCGGCGCAGTTCGCGGACGGACTCGGAGGCCTGGGCGGGACCCTGGCCGCAGATCGCGGCGGCCAGGTCCTCCTTGATGTCGGTGCCGAGCAGGGCGGCGGCCCAGGCGAACCGGATCGCGGTGGGGCCGAGCTTGTCGAGCCAGTAGTCGAAGCCCTCGCCGCGGGCGGCCGCGGCCAGGTCGCGCAGCCGGGGCGAGTTCTCGTCGACCGGTTCGAGGTTCTGGTCGCGGACCTCGCGCAGCAGCGCCACCGTGTCGTACGGCGCTCCGGCGGTGACCGCCCAGACCTGGCGGCAGAACGCGTCGTCGGCCTCGGCGAACTCGGCGTGCACCAGTTCGGCGATCGACACCGGGCTGAGCGGCCGCAGCTCGTGCTGGCGCACCGCCTGGGCGGCGATCTGGTTGGCGAACGGCTGGCCCTCGGCGCTGAACTCCTCGCGGTAGGCGAAGGCCAGCAGCACCGGCAGGTCGCGGGCGCGCAGCGCGAAGGAGGCGAGCCAGGCCAGCGACTCCTGGTCGACGGCGTGCAGGTCGTCGATGGCCACCACCAACGGGGCGCGCCGGGGCGCGAGTTGGGTGATGACGAAGTCCAGGCCGTCGTGGATGCCCTGCGGGTCGATGCGTTCGACCTCGTCGGAGGGCGGTTCCAGTCCGACCGCGGGCGCGACGATGTTGTACCAGTTGCCGAACACCTCGGCGCGCTCGGCCTCGGTGAGCTCGCCGAGCACCGGCAGCAGCAGTTGCCGCAGCACCCGGAACGGCGCCTGCCGCTGCCGCTCGTTGCCGCGCGCGAACAGCACGGTCGAGTCCTTGCGGGCGCCCGCGATCCGGCGGACCTGCTCGAGCACCGAGGTCTTGCCGATGCCGGGCTTCCCGTAGAAGACCAGCAGTTCACCGATCTTGGTGCCGCCCGCGGCGAACTCGCGGCACAGCCGGTCCACGGCCTGCTCGGCGGACCGCAGTTCCTGTTCGCGCTCCCACAGCTTCTCGCCGGCGTCGCCCGCCCCGGCCGCCCGCTGCTGCTGCGGCCCGTTCTGCTCTTCGGCCACGTCCGTCCACCCTCCGCCTCGCCGTCCGGCACTCCGTTCCCGGCCTTAGCGCCGCCGGGGGCCGTGCGGGCGACGTTCGTGCAGGCTAGCGACCTGACGCAGGGTTAGTCGGCGGTGCCTCGGGCAAATGCCTTACAACTCAGGACATCTGACGATCCGATCGGATAACGTTCGGGCCTCAGGGGTGTAGTTGATCTTAGTGAGGGAAGGCCATCGGCCGGGCCATGAGCCCCTGCACTTCGACGCACCGGCAACAGGCTGCTCTGGAGACACGTTGGCTGCCATACCCCCGCTTTTCTGCCCCATCCCGTCGGCCCTGCACCCCGGCCACGAGGCTGTCGGGAAGAGCACCGAACTATGGCTGGACTCCATGGGCTTCACCGGGGACACCGACCGCCGGCAACGCCTGCTGGCCATCGGCGCCCACGAGTTCGTCTGCCGGATCGCCAAGGACGCAGAAGGCACGACGGGGCTGGAACTGGTCTCGCAGTGGCTGTGCAGCATGCTCACGCTGGACGACGAGTGGGACACCGGCAGGCTCAGCCGCGACCCCTCGCGTGTACTCACCATAGCAGCCACGCTACTGGCTGTTATCAACTCCGCGAATTCCCACCCGCACGAATCGGACATCTACGTCGCGTCGGTCCGCGACGTGTTCCGCCGGGCCCGCGAGTGGGCCCCCGCGCTCTCCGTGAAGCGGTGGGCGGACAGCCAGCTGGAGTCCTTCATGGGCGCCGCCGCCATCGTCGCCTACCGCGCCCAGGGGCGGACCATGACCCTGGCCGAGTACCTGACGGTCGGTCCGCTGGACCGCGGCAGCCGCTCCTGCATCGAGATCATCGAGGTCTGCGAACGCACCGCGATCCCGCAGTCCCAGCTGGACTCGCCGCGGGTGCACGCGCTCACCGAGGCCGCCAAGTTCCTGGTCCTGGTCTCCGCCGACCTGTACTCCTACAAGCGCGAGGACAGCCACAACGCGCTGGAGAGCAACGTGGTCGACGCGCTCCAGCGGCACCTGGGGTGCGGACGCGAGCAGGCCCTGCTGGAGGCCGCCGCCCTGCACGACCGCACCATGTGCCTGTTCCTCCGACTGGCGGACCGCACCGCCCGCCGCGGCGGCCCCGAACTCCGGCGCTACGTCCAGCAGCTGTCCAACCTGGTGAGCGGGAACCTGGAGTGGGGCTTCACCTCCGCCCGCTACACCGACCGCACCCCCGGGATCGTCCCGGTGGCCGAACGCGCCGACCGCCCCGCCGACGGCCGGCTCACCCCGCCGCCCTACCCCGAGATCGCCTGGTGGTGGGACCAGCTCTGGTGACGCCCGCGGTGCCCGAGGGGGCTCTCCGCTCCGTCCGGACACTCGTCACCCCGGGATCCCATCACACAGCTCGCCGCGGCTCGGGGTCCGCCACGCGTGAGCCCGGGATCCGCTCCGGGTGGCCCACGACGGCTGGCGGGCGACGGCTCGGCGTGATCCCGTCGTTGGCAGATCCGACCCACCGTCAAGGAGCGAAAGACCATGACCATCGCCGTCGACAAACTCTCCGACCCGGCCGTCCGTCGCCTGCTCGGCGCCGTCAACTCCGGCGACCGGACCGCCTTCTTCGCCGGCCTCACCGAGGACGCCACGATGTCCGACGACGGCTCCGAGCGCGACCTGGCGGACTGGGTCGACCGGGAGATCTTCTCCTCGCACGGGCACATCGAGGTGCAGAACGAGAAGGCCGGCGGCCGCGCGCTGGTCGCCGACTACCGCAACGACACCTGGGGCGAGATGCGCACCGCCTGGCGCTTCACCGTCGCCCCCGACGGGCGGGTCAGCCGCTTCGAGACCGGCCAGGCCTGATCCCGCCGGGCCCCGCCGCGGCACCGAGGGTCCGCCCCGAAGGTGCCGCGGTCCCGAGGAGCCGTCAGGCGCGCGCCGCCAGGCACCGGTGGACGGCCGCGATCAGCGCCCGCGAGCGGATGTCCCCGGTGACGCCCGGCTGCATGCCGTTGGTGACGTAGCCGAAGCCGAGGCCCAGCTCCGGGTCCGCGAAGCCCAGCGAGCCGCCCCGGCCGGGGTGCCCGAAGCTCCCCGGGGAGGCCATCGGCGAGGTGCCGCCGTGCCGGAAGAAGCCCTGGCCGAACGTGGTGTTGACGATCAGCACCCGATCCGGCCCGTGCACCGAGGGGCCCGCCGCCTCGGCCAGCGTGGCCGGTTCGAACAGGGCGGGCAGCCGCTGCCCGGGCGCGTCCGCCCGGTCGGCGGCGCCGATCAGCGCCGCGTAGAACCGGGCCACCGAGCGGGCGGTGCCGATGCCGCCCGCGCCCGGCACCTCGACGGCCTGCACCGCCGGGTCGTTCAGGTCCACGCTGCTGCGCACCGAGCCGAACGACCGGGCGGTCAGCGAGCGCGGGTCGCGGTAGGCGTCCACCACGGACTGCTTGGGGCGCATCCGCATCCCGTTCGGGGCGACCTTCGCCGCCTCCGGCGCGGGCAGGTCCACCAGCCGGCCGACCCGGGCGGAGGCGGTGGCGGGCAGGCCGATCCACAGGTCCAGGCCGAGCGGGTCGGCGATCTCCTCCGCGAAGTACCGCCCCACGCTGCGGCCGCTCACCCGCCGCACCACCTCGCCGACCAGCCAGCCGAAGGTCAGCGGGTGGTAGCCGTGCGCGGTGCCGGGCTCCCAGGCGGGGGTCTGGGCGGCGACCGCGGCCGCCGCCGGGTCCCAGGCCAGCACGTCCTCGATCCGCAGCGGCACGTCCAGCGCGGGGAGCCCCGCCTGGTGCGACAGCAGCCAGCGGACCGGGATGCGCTCCTTGCCGGCCTGCGCGAACTCGGGCCAGTACGAGGCCACCGGCGCGTCCAGGTCCAGCTCCCCGCGCTGGGCGAGGTGCAGCGCGGCGGCGGCGGTCAGCCCCTTGGTGACCGAGCGCAGCACCTGCGCGGTGCCCTCGCCCCAGCCGACCGCCGGCGCCGGACGGGCTCCCACCTCCGGACGGGCGTCGCCGCCCCACAGGTCGACCACCTTGCGGCCGTCCAGGTACAGCGCGAAGGCCGCGCCCAACTCCCCGTACAGCCGGAAGTTGTCCGCGAACGCCTCCCTGACCGGCTCGAACCCGTCCGCCGTGTATCCCTGGATCTCCACCCGTCCACCCTATGCGCCATCCGCGGCTACTCCACCGTCCACCCGATGTGGCCGATGCCGGTGGAGTAGAAGGCGCAGTGACCGGAGGACTCCTCGACCCGGCCCGGCTGGACCGTCACCGAGTTGCCCGTGACGTCCGGCGCCAGGCCGCAGACGATGTCCGCGTGGAAGGTGATCGGGCCGCCGGTGTTGTTCTGGCAGTCCACTCCCCCGTACAGCGGGTCGTTGTTGTGCACCCAGGTGGTGCAGTCCAGCCCCGAGCGGATCGCGGCCGGTGCGGCCGGCGCCGCGGCGGCGGGCAGGACGGTGCCGGCCGCGATCAGCGCGGCGGCGAGGGACAGGACGGTGGCGCGGTGCTTCAACTCTGCTCCCGGTGACGAGGACTGATGGTCCGACGGACTCCTTCCCGGACCGATCCCTGCGTATACCAACTCTTTCGGGTGATCCGACTCCGGGCCAGAATGGCGGGCATGGACGACTCCGCCACCAACCTCGACGAGATCCTCGACGTGGTAGACGAGCAGGACCGGGTGCTGCGCACCGCGCCCCGCTCCGAGGTCTACCGCGACGGCCTGATCCACCGCTGCGTCTTCATCCTGGTCCGCGACCCGCAGGGCCGGATCTTCACCCACCGCCGCACCCCCACCAAGGCCTTCGCCCCGAACTACTACGACTGCTTCGTGGGCGGCGTGGTCGGCGCCGGCGAGAGCTACGCCGACGCCGCCGTCCGGGAGGCCGAGGAGGAGCTCGGCGTCACCGGCGTCCGCACCCGCCCGCTGTTCCGCTTCCTCTACACCGACGGCGACCGCTACACCTGGTGGTCCGACGTCCACGAGGCCGAGTGGGACGGCCCGGTCTCCCCGCAGGAGTCCGAGGTCGGCTGGTACGGCTGGCTCACCGAGACCGAACTCGCCGACCGCCTGGACACCTGGGACTTCGTCCCCGACGGCCGCGAGGCCTACCGCCGCTACCAGGAGCTGCGCGCCACCGGCTGACCTGCCCCGATCCGCGCTGTCCCCCGCCGCCCCCGACGAACTAGGGTGGGCGGCATGGCTTCCCGTACGCCGTCCGTGGCGCCCCGCGCGGAGGAACAGCGACCCGCCCGCACCCCCCGGCGGCGGCTCAGCGTCGACGAACGCCGCGAGCAGCTCATCGCGGTCGCCCTCGAACTGTTCTCGGACCGCGCCCCCGAGGACGTCTCCATCGACGACATCGCGGCCGCCGCCGGGGCCTCCCGCCCGCTGGTCTACCACTACTTCCCGGGCAAGCAGGCGCTCTACGAGGAGGCCCTGCGGCGGGCCGGGCGCGAACTCGCCGGCCGCTTCGAGGAGCCCGCCGACGGCCCGCTCTCCGAGCGACTGCTCCGCGTCATGGGCCGCTACCTCGACTTCGTCCAGTCGCACGCCGCCGGCTTCACCGCCCTGCTGCGCGGCGGCTCGGTCGCCGCCAGCCCCGACGCGGACGCCGTCATCGACCAGGTCCGGCGGGCCGCGCAGGAGCAGATCCTGCTCCACCTCGGCCTGCCCGAACCCAGCCCCACCCTGCGCCGCACCGTCCGGGCCTGGATCGCCAACGCCGAGATCAGCTCGCTCGACTGGCTCACCGATCGGCCCGTCCCCGCCGAGACCCTCCAGCTCCAGCTGGTCCAGGAACTGGTCGCCGCGCTCGCCGTCGCCGCCACCCGGGACCCCGAACTCGCCACCCTGCTCGGTGAGTTCTTCGCGTCCGAACGCCCCGACGGCCCCACCGGCCGGCTGGTGCGCGACCTCACCGCCACCCTGGCCACCCCCGCCCTCACCGAATCCCTGCTCCGCCTCGCCGGCCCGCCCACCCCCTGAGCCGGCCCCGTCGACGTCCCCGCTCCCCCATCACCCCCACTGGCCCCAGCCGTCCCTCCGCTCCACCCGACCCAACTTCTTGAGTCGTCCACGTCTGATAAAAAGTGCCTGAACTGTCCACACCCGAGAGCGAGGGGGCTCGGCGAATGACGCAGGACGGCTTCGCCGCCGCAGACCGGATCACGGCCACGCTGGACGCGGCGTGCGCCGCACTTCTCGGCAGCCGCGCCACCCACTACCCCGTCGACGCGCTCATCGCGTTCCGTCGGTCCCAACACCCCGCTGCCAAAGCGCTGTTCGGACTGCGGATCAGCCAGATCGGCCCCGGCCTGCTCTCCGTTCCCCGGCTGGGCACGGTGGTCGAGGTGGCCGGCACCCGCCGCCCGAACGCGGCTGCGGGCCGCGAGGCCGTGCCGGTGCTGACCACCCGTTTCGGTGCGTCCGCACTCGGCCTGTCCGACGTCCCGTCAGCCTCCGCGCTGCACCTGTCGGTCGAGCCGAGCGCGCCGTCCGGCGAGCCGACCGTCGGCTTCACGCCGGCCCTCGCCGCACTGGCCGAGCCGCGGGTGACGGTCGCGCCCGACGAGTTGCCGACCGGCTCCGGCGTGGAGGCACGGCTGGTGGTCCCGCCGGCCTTCCACACCCTGACGGTCCGCGGGTCGGGCAACGCGCTGTCGGCGCACCTGGCGGAGACCGCCGAGGAGTTGTTCTCGGGCGCGTCGCCGGCCGAGCGCAACGACTTCGCGGTGGTCGCGGCGGTGCTCGCCGAGCAGTTCGCGGCGGCGGAGGTCGCGTACGCGGGTGTCGGCGCACTGCTGGTGAACGGCCGGCGTTCGCGGGTCTCGCTGGTGGTCTCGACGGTTCAGTGTGCGCAGCCGATCCAGGAGTTGGCGGTGGAGCTGTCCACCGAGCGCCCGGCCGCCGAGGTGTGGACGGTGCTGCTGCCGGCCGGCCCGGCGGCGGTCCTGGTGGAGAGCCGCGCGATGCCCGCGCTGAAGGAACTCCAGGACGGCAGCGGAGTGGTGGCCAGCACCGCCGTCGAGGCCTTCGTCCCGATGCCGGACGGCGCCACCGTGCTGACCGTCCAGCTCACCACCTCGGACGCCGAGGACTGGGACCTCTACACCGCGGTCTTCGCCGACCTGCTCTGCTCGATCCAACTCGCCTGGGACGGCGTGGCGGTGGCGCCCGCCCCGGTTCCGGTCGGACGGGCGATCCCGGCCCAGGCCGCCGCTCCGACCCCTCCGGCCGCCCCGGCCCCGCAGCCGGAGCCGCAGCCGGAGCCGCGTGAGGCGCGGTCCGGTACGGCGGTCCGGGTGCCGCCGGCCGACTTCAACCCGTTCGCCACCCCGGCGCCGGCCGACCTGCCCGCGCAGGCCGCACCCGCCCCGGCCGCGCCGCAGCAGACCTACCAGGCCCCCGCCCCCGCCCCCGCCCCCGCCCCGGCCCCGGCCGAGCCCGCGCCGGTCCTGGCCTCGCTGGATCAGGCGGCCGCGCCCGCTCCGGCGCCGGCTCCTGGCTCGGACGAGGACAGGCCGAAGGGCACCCTGGTCAAGGTCCCGCCGGCCGACTTCAACCCCTTCGCCATGGCCGCCCCGCCGCCCGCGACTCCGGCACCCGCAGCACCGGCTCCGGCCGCCGACCCCTTCGCGGGCAGCGACCCGTTCGCGGCGAGCGACCCGTTCGCCTCGCCGGACCCGTTCGCCGCGGCTCCGCCCGTTCCGGCCACGGCTCCGGCTCCGGCGCCGGCCGCCGAACCGGAGGCCGCCGACCCGACCAAGGGCACCCTGGTCAAGGTCCCGCCGCCGGACTTCAACCCCTTCGCACCCCCGGCCCCCACCCCAGCCGCCGCAGCCACCACCGACGGCGAGGACGACGGCCAGCCGAAGGGCACCCTGGTCAAGGTCCCGCCGGCCGACTTCAACCCCTTCGCCATGGCCACCCCGCCGCCCGCGACTCCCGCACCGGCCGCAGCGGCCCCGGCTCCGGTCGCCGCGGCCCCGCGCCCGGCAGCCGCGGCGGACCCGTTCGGCACCACGCTCTCCTCCGAGCCGTCGGACCCGTTCGGCACCGTCACCGGCCCGCCCAGCGGAATCCCGCCGCGGCCGACGGCCCCGCCGATCGTCCCGGCTCCGGCCCCGGCCGCGGAACCGGAGGCCGCCGACCCGACCAAGGGCACCCTGGTCAAGGTCCCGCCGCCGGACTTCAACCCCTTCGCACCCCCGGCCCCCACCCCCGCCGCCGCAGCCACCACCGACGGCGAGGACGACGGCCAGCCGAAGGGCACCCTGGTCAAGGTCCCCCCGGCCGACTTCAACCCCTTCGCCATGGCCACCCCGCCGCCCGCGCCCGCCCAACCCCAGTCTCCGCCGCCCCCGCCCGCCACCAGCCCCTTCGGCTGATCCCACCCGACCCGAACGGCGAGCCGCCCCGCGGCTCGCCGTTCGCGTTCCCGCCGGTCGGTGCGCCCGCCGGAAGGACCGCCGGGCCGGAGCGACATGGCGAGGCGGCCCGCGTCGGCCGCCTCCGAGCCATCCCATCCAGCCTGACGAGCCGTCAGTCCCCGGTCCGCTCCCGGTCGATGCGTTCGGCCAGGGCGGCCATCCGGTGGACCGTCTCGAAGTAGTGGGCCGCGTAGGGGTCCTGGGCGAAGGCGGGGAGGATTCGGGCGAGGGCGGCGAGGCGCCCGCGGAGGTGGGCGCGGTGGCGGGGGTCGAGGGGGCCGTCGAGGACGGCGGCGGCGCTGCCGGCGAGGACGGCGTGCAGGGTCACCAGGCATTGGCCCCCGGGTTCGCGCTGGTACCAGGCCGGGGGGAAGGGCATGGTGCTGACCTCGTCCCAGAGTTGCTCCAGGAGGTCGGTCCGGTCGTCCGCCATGGCGATGATCATGCCGTACGACGGGCCACAGGGGAACGCATCACACGCACATCTTCCTCACCTGACCCCCGCAGCACGCCCCACCCACCTCCATCGGGGAGGCCACGGTGCGCGGCCCCCGCCGAGCGGCCAGGTCGTGCCCCACCCCTGCACATGCCCGCTCCTCCCCCACCGGACCGGAGCTCTTCATGCGCAGACGTCGGTACCGTCTCTCCCTGCTCGCGACCGCGGGTGAGTGGCGAGTTGACGCGGCCTCAGGCGCGTCGGGCCAGGTGGACCACATCCGGCACGCCGCGCTCGACCGCGATCTCCTCGGTCCGGACGCCGGTGAACCCGGCGTTCCGCAGTGCCTGTTCGAAGGCGGTGGAGGGCCGGGCGCTCCAGACCGCCAGTACCCCGCCGGAGGTGAGCCGGGCGGCGGCAGCGGCCAGACCGCTCGGGCCGTACAGTCCGGTGTTGTCCTCGGTGACCGTCCAGTCGGGGCCGTTGTCGATGTCGAGGCAGAGCGCATCGTAGCGCTCGCCGTCGGCGGCGAGGTGCGCGACCAGGTCGGCGGGCACCACCTCCACCCGGGGGTCGTCCAGTGCCCCTGCCGAGAACGCGCCCAGCGGGCCGGTGCGGTGCCAGTCGATGATCGCCGGCTCGCGCTCCACCACGGCGATCCGCCCCCAGCGCGGTTCGGCGGCGGCGTGCGCCAGCGAGAAGCCGACGCCCAGCCCGCCGATCAGCACGCTCGGCCGCGCCGTGTCCAGTTCGTCCAACGCGGCCTGGACCAGCAGCCGTTCGGAGCGGCCGTCGGCGGTGTCCATCAGGAAGCAGCCGTTGGCGATGATCTCGTACTGCCCGCCGCGCCGCCGCAGCACCACCTCGCCGTACGGGCCCTCCCGTCGGTCGACCACTTCGGCCTCGGGCAGGCCCTGACGGGTGGGCAGCAGGGACATCCGGCAACTCCTGGGGGCATCGGCACCGATCGTTGACCTACCGACCCTAACCGACCGACCCGGTCACCGAACGCTACGCCCGCCGCGGGCGCTACCCCTGCGGATCGGGCGTCACGCCCGCCGGGGCGATCGGCGCGCCGCCCTTCACCTTGGGGCTGCGCCGGCCGCGTCGCTCCAGCCATCTGGCGAACCAGGACAGCAGCAGACACATGCCGATGTACACGGGGGCGATCACCATCACGACCGGGATGAACGGCAGGTCGTAGTCCAGGTTGGTGGCGATCAGCTTGCCGGCGTGCAGGAACTCCTCGTAGGTGATGAGGAATCCGAGCGAGGTGTCCTTCAGCGCCACCACCAGCTGGCTGACGATGGTCGGCAGCATCGCCCGGTTCGCCTGCGGCACCAGCACGTACGCCATCACCTGGGTCTTGCGCAGGCCCAGCGCGTACGCCGCCTCCTTCTGGCCCTTGGGCACCGCGAGCACGCCGGCCCGGAACACCTCGGCCAGCACCGAGCCGTTGTAGAGCGTCAGACCGGCGACCAGCGCCCACATCGCCGGGACCTTGAGGGCCACGAAGATGAAGAAGATCATCACCAGCAGCGGCATCGCCCGGAAGAACTCCACCACCACGGTGGACACCCAGCGCACCGCCCGGTGGTCGGAGAGCCGGCCGACGGCGAACAGCGCGCCGAACGGCAGCGCGAACAGCACCGTCCAGCCGAACGCCTTCAGGGTGTTGCCCAGGCCGCGCAGCAGCAGTTCCTGAACGCCCTTGTACTGGAAGGGCGACCACTTCGCGGCCGTGAACTGGTGGGTGTGGAACAGCATGTACACCACCCAGCCGAGCAGCGCCGCGATCACCACCAGCGCCAGGATGCCGTACAGCCGGTGCCGGGCCAGCGCCTTCGGTCCGGGCACGTCGTACAGCGCGGAGGACTCCACCGTCATCGGGACACCGCCACCCGTCGCTCCAGCAGGTTGAACAGGGCGCTGATCGACAGCGTCAGGATCAGGTAGCCGACCGCGATCCAGACGAAGGTCCAGACGATGCTGTAGCCCAGCTCGTTGATGGTCCGGTAGCTGCCGAGCAGTTCGACCACGCTGAACGACCCGGCGATCGCGGTGTTCTTCGCCAGCGCGATCATCACGCTCCCCAGCGGGGCGACCACCGACCGGTAGGCCTGCGGCAGGATCACCAGGCCGAGGGTCTGACCGAACGTCATGCCCAGGCTGCGCGCCGCCTCGCCCTGCCCGGCCGGCACCGTGTTCACCCCGGAGCGCAGCGCCTCGCAGACGAACGCCGAGGTGTAGCAGCCGAGTGCGAGGACCGCGAAGGTGAAGAACGGCAGCGTGATGTGGAACCGGGGCAGGCCCAGCACCACGATGAAGAACAGCAGCGTCAGCGGGGTGTTGCGCAGCACCGTCACCCACCCGGTGCCGAACACCCGCAGCGGCTTGACCGGCGAGACCCGGAAGCCCGCCATCAGCACGCCGAGCACCAGCGACAGGGCGGCGCTGACCAGGGTCAGCCAGAGCGTGCCGAGGAACCCGTGCCAGTAGGTGGACCAGTTGTCGGTCAGGACCTTCATCCGTGCTCCCTCCCTACTGGTACCGGTCGATGGGCGGCGGCTCGGGCGCGGGCACCCCGGACAGGCCGAGCGTCGCGTCGTAGGCCTTCTTCCAGTCGCCGTTCTCCTCGTGCCGCTGCAGCGCGTCGTCCAGCGCGAAGCGCAGCACGGTGTCGTTCTTCGGCACGCCGATGCCGTAGGGCTCGGAGGAGAACGGCTGCCCGGCGATCTTCAACTCGTCCGGCGCCTTCGCCGCGTAGCCCTGCAGGATCGCGTTGTCGGTGGTCACCGCGTCGACCTGATTGCTGATCAGGTTGTCCACGCAGGCCGAGTAGGTGTCGTAGCCGATCAACTTGGCCTGCGGGTAGTCCTTCTGGATCCGCTGGAACGGGGTGGACCCGGCCGCCGAGCAGACCTTGCGGCCGGCCAGGTCCTGCGGGCCGTTGATCTTGGTCTCGTTCTTTCGGACCAGCAGCGCCTGCCCGGCGACGAAGTACGGCCCGGCGAAGCCGACCAGCTTCTTGCGGTTGGCGTTGATGGTGTAGGTGCCCACGTAGTAGTCGACCTGTCCGTTCTGCAGCGCCGTCTCGCGGTTGGCGGAGGCGATGGTGCGGAACTCGACCTGCCCGGGCCCGAAGCCCAGGTCGGCGGCGACCATCTTGGCGATCTCGATGTCGAAGCCGGAGTACACGCCGCTGGCCGGGTTCTTCTGGCCCAGGTACGGCTGGTCCTCCTTGGCGCCGACCACCAGGTGGCCCCGCGAGCGGGCCGCGTCCAGGGTGGGCGAGCCGCTGATCGCGTCGGCGCTGCGCACCTGGTAGCTGGGCAGGGCGCTGGGCTGCGGGCCCTTGGGCGGCGGGGTGCCCTCCTTGCCGCAGGCGGCGGCCGCCAGCGCGGCGAGCCCCAGCAGCAGGGGCAGGACGTGTTTCCTCACCGGGCCCGCCTCAGTGCTTCAGGATCTTGGACAGGAAGTCCCGGGCGCGCTCGCTGTGCGGGTTCGCGAAGAACTCCTCGGGGACGCGGTCCTCGACGATCCGGCCGTCGGCCATGAACACCACGCGGTTGGCGGCGGAGCGGGCGAAGCCCATCTCGTGGGTGACCACCACCATGGTCATGCCCTCGGCGGCCAGCGCCCGCATGACCTCCAGCACCTCGTTGATCATCTCGGGGTCGAGCGCCGAGGTCGGCTCGTCGAACAGCAGCGCCTTCGGGTCCATCGCCAGCGCCCGGGCGATCGCCACCCGCTGTTGCTGGCCGCCGGACAGCTGCGCCGGGTACTTGTCCGCGTGCGCCTCCAGCCCGACCCGCTCCAGCAGCGCCCGGCCCTTGGCGTCCGCTTCGCGCTTCCCGCGCCTGCGCACCTTGACCTGGGCCAGCGTCACGTTCTGCAGCACCGTCTTGTGCGCGAACAGGTTGAAGGACTGGAAGACCATCCCCACCTCGGCGCGCAGCTTCGCCAGGCCCTTGCCCTCGGCGGGCAGCGGCCGCCCCTCGATCAGGATGGTGCCGCTCTCCACCGTCTCCAGCCGGTTGATCGCCCGGCAGAGCGTGGACTTGCCCGACCCCGACGGGCCGATCACCACCACGACCTCGCCCCGACCCACCGTCAGGTCGATCTCCTGCAGCACGTGCAGCTGCCCGAAGTGCTTGTTCACCCCGCGCAGCTCGATCAGCGGGGCGCCCGACGGCTGCCCCGCCGGCTGCCCCGCCGGTTCCTGCGGGGCCGTCACCTGGCGCGCCGCCCCTTCAGCAGCCAGCCGAGGGCCGTCCCCGCGAGCAGCGTCGCGAGCAGCGCGATCCACAACGGGGAGGTGACGGTGAACACCCAGAACTGGATCTTCACCTTCTCCAGGTTGGCGAACAGGAACCAGATCGCCAGCACCACGATGACGCCGATGCCGATGTACCGGGTCGGGATGCCTGCGATCTCACCACGGGGGGTGCCTGACGGAAAACCACCTGATGTCTTGGTCACTCCAGCAGTCTGCGCCCGCCCGGTCCACCGGTCGCCGCGCCACCACCGCCGCCGGCGCCCATTCACCCGTCCGCGTCACAACGGCCGTACGCCGGGCCGGTCCTGATCGAACACCGGCCCGGCGTGCGCCGCTGCGGCTACCGTTCGTCGCGCCAGGACCGCCAGAGCGCCGCGTAGGGCCCGCCGGAGGCCACCAGCTCCGGGTGCGGCCCGTACTCGGTGATCCGGCCCTGCTCGACCACCGCGATCACATCGGCGTCGTGCGCGGTGTGCAGGCGGTGGGCGATCGCCACCACGGTGCGCCCGGCCAGCACCCGGGACAGCGAGCGCTCCAGGTGCCGGGCCGCCCGCGGGTCGAGCAGCGAGGTCGCCTCGTCCAGCACCAGGGTGTGCGGATCGGCCAGCACCAGCCGGGCCAGTGCCAGCTGCTGGGCCTGGGCGGGCGTCAGCGAGGCGCCGCCGGAGCCGACCTCGGTGTCCAGCCCGTCGGCCAGCGCGTCCACCCACTCCTCGGCGTCGACGGCGGCGAGCGCGGCCCGCAGTTCGGTGTCGTCCGCCTCGGCCCGGGCCAGCCGCAGGTTGTCGCGCAGCGTGCCGACGAAGACGTGGTGCTCCTGGTTGACCAGCGCCACTTCGGTGCGCACCCGCTCCGCGGGCATCCGGGACAGCGGGGCCCCGCCGAGCGTCACCCGGCCGCGGCCGGGGGCGTAGATGCCCGCCAGCAGCCGGCCGAGCGTCGACTTGCCGGCGCCCGACGGCCCGACCAGCGCGACCCGGCTGCCCGGCTCGACGTCCAGCGTGATGTCGCGCAGCACGTCCGTCCCCTCGCGGTAGCCGAAGCTGACCTGCTGGGCCTCGACCCGCCGCCCGTCCGGCCGGAGGGCGGCGTCGGTGTCCGGCTCGGCGACCTCGCGGACGCCGACCAGCCGGGCCAGCGAGGTCTGCCCGATCTGCAGTTCGTCGTACCAGCGCAGGATCCGGGAGACCGGGTGGACCAGGGCCTGGGCGTACAGCACGCCGGTGGTGAGCCGGCCCGGGCTGATCCAGCCGTGGATGGCGAACAGCCCGCCGAGCACCAGCGTGCCGAGCAGGGCGAGCGCGTAGGTGCCGTCCACGGTGGGGAACCAGACGGTGCGCAGCCACAGCGTGTACCGCTCCCAGGAGATCCACTCGCGGATCTTCCGGTCCGTCAGTTCCACCCGCCGGTCGCCGAGCCGCAGCGCCTCCACGGTGTGCCCGGCGTCGACCGTCTCGGCGAGCACGGTGTTGACCGCGGCGTACCCGGCGGACTCGTTGCGGTAGGACTGCGGGGCGCGCCGGAAGTACCAGCGCGAGGTGAGGAACAGCAGCGGCAGGCCGAACACGGCGGTGGCTGCGAGCAGCGGCGACGTCACCACCAGGGCGCCGAGCACCAGCACCACGGAGACCATGGCGACCACCAGTTCGGGCACCGCGTCGCGCACCGAGCGGGCCAGCCGGTCGATGTCGGTGGTGCCGCGGGAGACCAGGTCTCCGGTGCCGGCCCGCTCCAGCACGCCGAGCGGCAGCGCCACCGAGCGGACCAGGAAGTCCTCCCGGAGGTCGGCCAGCACCTCCTCGCCGAGCACGCTGCCGCGCAGCAGCGACAGCCCGGTGAACGCCGACTGCACCAGCAGCGCGGCCAGGTACCAGGCGACCGCGGCGGTGATCCCGCTCGCGCCGCCGTCGGTGGACAGCGACTCCACCAGCGAGCCGAGCACGGCCGGCCCGACCAGCCCCGCCACCGTCGCCGTTCCGTGCAGGGCCACCACTTGGGCCAGACCGCCCCGGTGACGCCGCGCCAGCATCCGCCCGTAGGCCCGGACGGCCGAGGTGGAGCCGACCGGCAGCGTGGTGACCGGCCCCTGCTCGTGGATCTTCGGGGGCTTCACGGTTTGCTCCTTCGGGACGGCGGGCGGGCGGCGGGAGAAGCGGCGGCACGGGTGGCGGCACGGGCGGCGGACGGCGGACGAACGCCGGGCGGGCGGGCGCCGGGGATCGGGCCAACGACGGTCGGGCGGACGGGAGTCGGGTGGGCGGCGTTCACTCGGTGCCTCCCACCGTGCTGGGCACCGGCGAGGCCGGCTCGCTCTCGTCCCGCGTGACGACGGCGCGGTAGCGCGGGTCGGTGGCCATCAGTTCGCGGTGGGTGCCGCCGGCGGCGACCCGGCCGTGCTGGAGCAGCAGCACGGTGTCCGCCTGGTCGAGCAGCAGCGGGCTGGTGGCGAAGACCACCGTGGTGCGCCCGGCCCGCAGCTCGCGCAGGCCGGTCGCGATCCGCGACTCGGTGTGCGCGTCGACCGCGCTGGTCGGCTCGTCGAGCACCAGCACCGGCGGGTCGGCGACCAGCGAGCGGGCCAGCGCGAGGCGCTGGCGCTGGCCGCCGGAGAGCGAGCGGCCGCGTTCGGTGATCCGGGCCGCCATCGGGTCTCCGCCGGATTCGGGCCAGCCGTCGACCAGGGCGTCCAGAGCGTCCTGGGCCCGGGCGGCGGCGAGCGCGGCAGCGGGGTCGACCCGGCCGGAGCGGGGCACGTCCAGCAGGTCGGCGAGCGTACCGGAGAGCAGCACCGGCTCCTTGTCGTGGACCAGCACGGCGGCCCGGGCGGCGGCCAGCGGCACCGCGTCGAGCGCGACGCCGCCGAGCCGGGCGGCCGGCGCGGGCCGCTCGCCCTCGCCGAGGGCGGGCTGCCCGCCGAGCCGGGCGGCCAGCTCGCCCGCGACGTCCGGGTCGCCGCAGACCACGGCGGTGAGCCGGCCGGCCCGGACGGTGAGCCCGCTGACCGGATCGTGCAGGTCGGACCGCCCGGCCCGCCGCACCAGCTCCGCCGCCGCCTCGGCGGGCAGCGCCTCGGCGGTGGTCGACGCTCCGTCAGCCGTGGTGTCGGCAGCGGCGGCGTCGGCCGCTCCGTCCCGGGTCAGGGCGAGCACCCGGACGGCCCGGCCGGCCGAGACCCGGGCGACGCTCCAGGCGTGCGCGGCCTCGCCGAGGACGCGCAGCGGGGCGGCGAGGAAGACGGTGGCGCCGTAGACCGAGATCAGCTCGCCGACGCCGATCGACCCGTCCAGGGCCAGTCGGGCGCCGTACCACGTCACCCCGATGATGAACAGGCCTGGCAGCAGCACCTCCTGGGCCTGCATCACGGCCCACGTCCGCGCGGTGCGGACGGCGGCGCCGCGGACCTTCTGCGAGGCGGCCCGGTACCGGCGCAGGAACAGCTCCTCGCCGCCGATGCCGCGCAGCACCCGCAGGCCGGCCACCGTGTCGGCGGCGAGCGCGGAGGCCTTGCCGCCGAGCGCGCGCTGCTCGCTGTAGCGCCGCTCGAACGGCCCGAGCAGCGGCCACACGGCGGCGGCCAGCACGGGCACGCCGAGCAGCACGGCCAGCCCGAGGCCGGGCTGCCAGCACAGCACCGCGATGCTGACGCCGAGCCAGGCCAGCACCGCGCCGTACAGCCGGGCGGTGAGTTCGACGTACCAGCCGATCTTCTCGACGTCTCCGCTGGAGACGGCGACGATCTCGCCGGTGGCGATCCGCCGGCTCAGGCCGGCGCCGAGCGAGGACGCCTGGCGGGCCATCAGCTGGCGGACCTGGGAGGCGGCCTGGATCCAGTTCCAGACCACCTGGCGGTGCAGCAGCACCGTCATGACGGCCTGCCCGGCGGACAGCAGCAGCGCGAGGCCGCCGGCCGTGAGCAGGCCGCGGGTGTCTCCGTCGACGACGGCCTGGACGCCGCGGCCGACCGCGACGGGCAGCGCGGCCATGCAGCCGAGTTCCAGCAGGCTCCACAGCGTGGCGAGCATCTGGCCGCGGCGCTGGGTGCGTTGCAGCCAGCGCAGGAAGGCGAGCGGGGAGCTGAGGTCGGGGCTGCCGGGGTCGGGCAGCGGCAGGGGGACGAGCGGCATGGTCGCTCCGTTGCGGGGGTGGGGCGGGGCGGATTGGCGCGGCCCGGCGCGTCCGGTGGACGTTCGGCGGCGGGGCGCGGGGGCGACTGCCGGCGCCCGTGGCGGGCGGCCGCAGCGCGTCGGAGGAGGCACGGCGAGGGGGTGGTCGGTGCGTCACATGCCGGTGAGCCTGGCCGCCGCGCTGTGACGCACGCAACAGGTTTTCCGGCGGATCGGCCTGATCCGGCCGTCGGCCCCGCACACTTTCATCCGTTCCGGGGAACCCACCCGCCCCGGGAATAAACCGCAGTTCACGGCAGTTGCGAGCGCTCCGGAAGCAGAAGACGACCGAAGGGCACCCCTTCCCGTGAGCAGCACTCCCGCAGTACCCGCGATCCCTACCGTCACGCTGAACAACGGCGTGCGGATCCCGCAGCTCGGCTTCGGCGTCTGGCAGGTGCCGGACGCGGAGGCCGTCCCCGCGGTGCGCACCGCGATCGAGGCCGGCTACCGCTCGATCGACACCGCCGCGATCTACGAGAACGAGGCGGGCACCGGCCGGGCGATCGCCGAGTCCGGCGTGGCCCGCGACGAGCTGTTCGTGACCACCAAGCTGTGGAACTCCGGCACCGTCGACTGGTCCGGCGAGCAGGGCCGGGACCGGGTCCGCCGCGCGTTCGACGAGTCGCTGGCCAAGCTCGGCCTGGACCAGCTGGACCTGTACCTGATCCACTGGCCGCGCCCGATGCACGGCAACACCTTCCTGAACATCTGGCCGGTCTTCGAGCAGTTGCAGGCCGAGGGCCGGGTCCGCGCGATCGGCGTCTCCAACTTCCGCGTCCCGGACCTGGAGCTGCTGCTCAAGGAGACCTCGGTGGTGCCGGCGCTGAACCAGGTCGAGCTGCACCCGTACTTCCCGCAGGCCGAGCTGCGCGCCTTCCACGCCGAGCACGGCATCGCCACCGAGGCGTGGAGCCCGCTCGGCCAGGGCGGCGACCTGCTGGCCGAGCCCGCCCTGCTCGCGGTGGCCGCGAAGCACGGCCGCTCGGCGGCCCAGGTGGTGCTGCGCTGGCACCTGCAGAGCGGCGTCATCGCGATCCCGAAGTCGGTGACGCCCGCCCGCATCCGGGAGAACCTGGACGTCACCGGTTTCGAGCTGGACGCCGAGGACCTCGCGGCCGTCGCCGGGGTGGCCACCGGCAAGCGGATCGGCCCGGACCCGGCCGGTTTCGACTGGAACTGACACCGCTGCGTGAGCTGACGACCCGTCACTCCGCGTAGGCGCGAAAGCGCCGGAAGGGGCCGACACCTGACGAGGTGTCGGCCCCTTCCGGCACGTCCCGGGCGGTGCCGCGTTACCGACCGGGGCGCGGTTGCTGCCCGAACCGCCGGGCAGCGCCTGTGCAGAATCGTTACAGCCGAGCTGCCTTCGAGAGCAGCGCCAGCGCCTGTACGTGCTCGTGCGACTCCAGCGGAGCGAGCAGCGCCTCCTGGACCTCGCGGACCCCGGCGGTGGAGCGGTGCAGCAGCTCCTGGCCGGTCGGGGAGAGCGAGAGCAGGTTGCGGCGCCCGTCCGAGGGGTCGCGGCGGCGCAGCACCAGGCCGCGCCGGACCAGCCGGCTGACCATCTCGGCCATCGTCGCCTTGTCCAGCGAGGCCAGCTCGCCGACCGTGCGCTGGTCGGCGCCCGGCTCGGTCTCCAGGGCGTCCAGCACCGCGTACTGAGGAGCCGTCAGCTCGGTGCCGACCTTCTCCGACCAGAGCTTGGTGTGGACCTGCTGGGCGACCCGGATCAGGTAGCCGATGGCCCGCTGGGCGTCCAGCGTGGGCCGCGCGTCGGCCATGACGGCGACGGCGGCCGGCTCCAGCCGGGCTATCTTCGCCATGATCCGGACGATTTCCAGCTGCTCGTCCGGGCCGAGCGGCTCGAACAGGGTCCGCTGGACCCGGACCACGCCGCCGGTCGCCTCGCGCACGGCCTGAGCGCCGTTCTGCGAGAGGGCCAGCAGCTTGCGGCGGCCGTCCGCGGGGTCGCGGCGGCGGAGCACCAGGCCCCGCCGGACCAGCCGGGCGACCATCTCGGCCATCGTCGCCTTGTCGAGCGAAGCGCGTTCGCCGACCGTGCGCTGGTCGGCTCCGGGCTCCAGTGCCAGTACCAGCAGCACCGCGAACTGCGGGGCCGTCAGCTCGGTACCGACGTATTCGGACCACAAGCGGGTGTGCACCTGCTGGGCCACGCGGATGAGGTGACCGGGCGACTGCTGCAGTCGGCCGGGCACGCGGGTTGTCGGGATCTCCCCCAGCACCATGAAATCCGTCCCGGTGTCACGCTCGGGGTGTGTGGGACACCCGAGCGGGGCAGTAACGGCGAGTGAGCATCCTGCTGTGAGTAAGGACGTTCCGGCCGTGCAGCCGGTGGCTGCTGGCGCACACTATACAAACGGTCGGCCTGGACCGGCAGGTAGGGGCGCAGAGTAGTCGCAGGTTCGGCAAAGTTGGCATATTTCCCCCGTATGTCGGGACCCCGCCCGAGCTGCTTCACCCGCTCGGCCGCCGCCGCCCCTCACCCTCTGTCACCTGCGGCGCTGCCTCTGGTCGGAAACCTTACCCGCCGGTAGGGTTTCAGAGCTGCGCCCTGCGCAACTCATTTTTTTTCTCATCAACGGGTCGCCGGCCCGCGCCGGTCCCGTCGTCCGACTTCGAGAGAGACGAGTACGAAGATGACCGAGCAGAGCACGTCCGTGACCGGCGACGCTCCGGTGCGGGTGGCCGTGGTGACGGGTGCGGCCCGTGGGATCGGCGCGGCCACCGCGCTCCGGCTGGCCGCCGACGGCTACGCGGTCGCGGTGGTCGACCTGGAGGAGTCCAACGCCAAGGGCACCGCCGAGGCGATCGAGGCCGCGGGCGGCCGCGCGCTGGCGGTCGGCGCCGACGTCTCGGACGCCGAGCAGGTGCAGGCCGCGGTGGACCGGATCGCCGCCGAGCTCGGCACCCCGGTGGTGCTGGTGAACAACGCCGGCGTGCTCCGCGACAACCTGCTGTTCAAGATGTCCGAGTCGGACTGGGACACCGTGATGAGCGTGCACCTCAAGGGCGCCTTCCTGATGACCCGCGCGGTGCAGAAGCACATGGTGGACGCCGGCTTCGGACGGGTCGTCAACCTGTCCTCCTCCTCCGCCCAGGGCAACCGCGGCCAGGCCAACTACTCCGCGGCCAAGGCCGGCCTGCAGGGCTTCACCAAGACCCTGGCGATCGAGCTCGGCAAGTTCGGCATCACCGCCAACGCGGTCGCCCCCGGCTTCATCGCCACCGACATGACGGCCGCCACCGCGGCCCGGGTCGGCATGGAGTTCGAGGCCTTCAAGCAGGCCGCCGCCTCGGCGATCCCGGTCCAGCGGGTCGGCACCCCGGACGACATCGCGCACACCATCTCCTTCCTGGCCTCCGAGGGCGCCGGCTTCGTCTCCGGCCAGGTCATCTACGTCGCGGGCGGCCCGCTCGACTAGAACGACCCACCCGGCGTGTTCGTGGTGCGGCGGCCCGGGGGCGGGTCCAGACTCGATTCTGCAGACCTCCCGCCGCCACCCCGGCGGCGGGCGCACTGCCGGAGGGGCCGGGCCCGGGCCCTCCGGCGCTCCACCGACGGAGGATCTTGATGACCGAACCCACGGACAGCGAGTCCATGCCGACCCCGGACAACCTGCTGCACACCGGGGCCGAGCACCCGGTCGACCCCGAGGACCTGGTGATGGCCTCGGGCCGCACCCCCACGCCGGCGCTGGTGGCGAAGGCGAAGAAGGCCCTGGAGGAACAGGGCGCGGCGGCCGTCGAGCGGCTGCTGCCCTGATCCCGGCGCCGCCCGTTCGAAGAGGCGGCCGATTTCCCGGAAGTGACCCGCGTCACGGGAAATCGGCCGCCTCTTTCGTGTCCGCACTACCCGCCGGGCAATTGGAGAAACCGACGGAATAGGGCGTTCGGCGGCACTCGGAGCGTGATTCCCGCCACTCCCGCCCCCATGCCCGAAGCCTTCCGGATGCCCGCTGAACTGCCGGTACGGAGGATCTGCGGACGATGTCACCGGCGGGTGACAGATCCACCGAATAAGCCGGAGCACTCGGCCCCGGCCGGTAATGTCGAGGCCGTGCCAGCCGATCCTCAATCGCCCGAACAGCAGATATCGACCGCACCGTGCACGGTTTCGGTCCAATCCGGCCGCGAATCCGCCACCGATGCGACCGAATCCGCACTTCCGCCGATCAGTCGGCGGCATGCCCTGCTCTTCGGCCTGGTCGGACTGCTCTACCTGACCGTGGTGCTGGCCATCCTCTACGACTCGCCGCTGGTCGACCTGGACTGGGCCCTGCAGCAGCTGCGCCCGTACCGGCGCTGGCCCGAGGCGCTGCCGTACCTGGACATCTGGGTGGTCGCGGGCCAGCGCGGGCCGACCGCGATCGCGGCCTGCCTCTGGCTGGGCTGGCGCTGCTACCGGGCGCACTCGGCGCGGCCGCTGCTGGTGATGGGCATGGCGCTGCTGCTATTGAACGTCACGGTGGGCGGGGTGAAGATCCTCACCGGCCGGCTGGGCCCGCACTACGCGCACTACGTGGGCTCGCCCGAGCTGTTCTCCGGCGGCAGCATCTTCCCCTCCGGGCACACCGCGAACGCCGTGGTCACCTGGGGCGTGCTGGCGTACCTGGCCACCCGCTGGCGGCGGACCGGCGCCGTGCTGGCCGCGCTCACCGCGGCCTCGATCGGGCTGACCACCGTCTACCTGGGCACCCACTGGATCTCGGACGTGTTCGCCGGCTGGGCCGCGGGCGCCCTGGTGCTGCTCTCGCTGCCGCTGGCCGAACCGGCCGTCGCCGCACTGGACGAGCGGGTGCTGGCGGTCTGGCACCGGGAGGGCCGCTCCGCCCG
The DNA here is from genome assembly GCF_003610255.1 of Streptomyces sp. TLI_171. Classification (GTDB taxonomy): domain Bacteria; phylum Actinomycetota; class Actinomycetes; order Streptomycetales; family Streptomycetaceae; genus Kitasatospora. The sequence goes on from NZ_RAPS01000001.1 coordinate 1,772,963, forward strand.
CCCGGCCGCCCGGCCCCGGCGGCGCCCGGTGCCGGCCCAGTGGCCGTCCCGCCCGCTGCCGGCGCTGCCTCAGCCCGCCCAGGCGCGTTCCACCGTGCCGGCCCGCACCGTCAGGTTGAGCCGGTCGGACCGGTACTCCATGGTGAGCAGCGCGTCCGGGGCCAGCTCCCGCACGGTGCGCCAGCCCCGTTCGGCGGCCAGCGCCCGGGCCTCCTCCACCGGCAGCCCCAGGTAGTCGTCGATCCCGTCCCGCACCGCAACCGCCTCCCTCGTTCCCCGTCCCGGTCCTACGCTGGAAGGGTACGAGGGAGGCGGTTGCGGATGCGACGGGCCAGGACGCCCAGGATCTGGCGGAGCGGGACGGAGCCGGCCACCGCGCGCAGCGACCTGAAGCTGCGGTTCCTGCTGTCGGTGCTGTTCGTGCCGTTCTTCGCGCTGGGCACGGCGGGTTTCGCGGTCTGGTCGGCGATGTCCTCGCCGCACGACGTGCCGAGCAGCGGGGCGCTGATCGTGTTCGCGGTGGGATGCGGGGTGATGACCCTGGTGGCGGCGGCGGACCTGTGGGTCGTGGTGCGCCGCCGCCGCACCGAGCTCTAGCGGGAGGCGACCGCCTGCTTGACCAGCGTCCGGCCGAAGTCCCACATCAGGCCGCTGCCCCGGTGGGCGTCGTCCATGACCTCGGTGAAGGCGTCCATGAACCGGTCGACCTCCTTCTCGGTGACGATCAGCGGCGGGATCAGCTTGATCACTTCCAGGTGGTCCCCGGAGACCTGGGTGAGGATCCGGTGCCGCTGCAGCAGCGGCACCACCACCATCTGCGCGAACAGTCCCTTGCGGGCGGCCTGCAGCGCCGTCCAGCCGGTGCGCAGCTTGAGCGACTTGGGCCGGCCGAACTCGATGCCGATCATCAGCCCGCGCCCGCGCACCTCGGCGAGCAGCTCGTACCGCTCGGTCAGCGCGGCCAGCCGGGCCTTGAACAGCTCACCCACCCTGGCGGCGTTCTCCACCACGCCCTCCTGCCGCATCACGTGCAGGGTGGCCAGGCCGGCGGCCATCGCCTGGGCGTTGGAGCCGAAGCTGGCGGAGTGCACCAGCACCCGGTCCATCGAGGAGTACACCTTCTCGAAGATCCACGACTTGCCGAGCGTCGCCCCGATCGGGACGTAGCCGCCGGACAGCGCCTTGGCCGCGCACACCAGGTCGGGGTGGACGCCCTCCTCCGCCTGGTAGGCGAAGAAGGTGCCGGTGCGGCCGACGCCGGTCTGCACCTCGTCGCAGATCAGCAGCGCCTTGTGCTCGTGCAGCAGCGCCTGGGCGGCGGCCAGCCAGCCGGGCGGCGGGGCGAGCACGCCCTTGCCCTGGATCGGCTCCATGATCAGCGCGGCGACGTCGCCCTTCTTCAACTCCCGCCGCAGGGCGTCGAGGTCGCCGAGCGGGATCGCGGTGTCCGGCAGCAGCGGGTCGAAGCCCTTGCGGAAGCCGCCCTCGCCGTTGACGGACAGCGAGCCGGCGGTGAGGCCGTGGAAGGCGTGGTCGCAGTACAGGACGCGGCGCTTCCCGGTGGCGTACCGGGCGAACTTGAGCGCCGTCTCCACCGCCTCGGTGCCGCTGTTGCCGAAGAACACCCGGTCCAGGCCCGGGGCTTGGGCGATCAGCTGCTCGGCCAGCAGGCCGGGCAGCGGGGAGCAGTCGAAGCGGGTGAGGTCGGCGGTCTCCAGGTCCATCACCTGCTGGACCGCGGCCCGGACGGCGGGGTGGTGCCGCCCGAGCGCGAAGATGCCGAACCCGGCGAGCATGTCGAGGTACTCGTTGCCGTCGGCGTCGTAGAAGTACGGGCCCTCGGCGCGCTCGTAGTACCGGTCGAAGCCGATGGTGTGCAGCATCCGGGGCAGCTGCGGGTTGAGGTAGCGGGCGTGCAGCTCGTAGCGCTCGCCGCCCCGGGCGTCGAGCAGGGCGGCGAGGTCGAGCGGTTCGGCCTGGGTCACGCTGGTTCGCTCCAATCGGTCACTTGCGCGGCACCCTGGGCCGGTACTCCTGGGCGCCGGTGCGGGTCCCGGGCAGCAGGCGGCGGGCGTAGGCGGCGGTCTGGGCGGCGACGCCGGTGCCGGTGAGTCCGATCTCCTCGAGGATCTCACCGCGCGAGGCGTGCGCCAGGAACTCCTGCGGGACGCCGAGGTCGCGCAGCGGGGTGCCGACCTCGGCGTCCCGCATGGCCTGGGCGATCGCCGCGCCGACGCCGCCGGCCCGGCCGTTGTCCTCGACGGTCACCACCATCCGGTGCTCGGCGGCCATGGCGACCAGCGCGGGGTCGACCGGCTTCACCCAGCGCGGGTCGACCACGGTGGCGGTGATGCCGTCGGCGGCCAGCAGCGCGGCGGCGTCCAGGCAGGCGGGGGCCATCGAGCCGACGGCGACCAGCAGCACGTCGGGGGCGGGGCCGGTGCGGGCCAGGACGTCGACCCCGCCGATCCGCTCGATCGCGGGCACCTCGGGGCCGAGCTCGCCCTTGGGGAAGCGCACCACGGTGGGCGCGTCCTCGACGGCGACGGCTTCGCGCAGCTGCTCGCGCAGCCGGTCGGCGTCGCGCGGGGCGGCCAGCCGCAGGCCGGGGACCACCTGGAGGATCGACATGTCCCACATGCCGTTGTGCGAGGCGCCGTCGTTGCCGGTGACGCCGGCCCGGTCGAGCACGAAGGTGACGCCCAGGCGGTGCAGGGCGACGTCCATCAGCACCTGGTCGAACGCCCGGTTGAGGAAGGTCGCGTAGACCGCGACCACCGGGTGCAGCCCGCCGGTGGCCAGGCCCGCGGCGGAGGCGACGCCGTGCTGCTCGGCGATCCCGACGTCGAAGGTGCGCCCCGGGTACGCCTCCGCGAACGGGCCGAGGCCGACGGGGTGCAGCATCGCGGCGGTGACGGCGACCAGGTCCGGCTGCTCGGCGCCGAGCGCGAGCATCTCCTTGCTGAACACGGACGTCCAGGAGGCGCCCGCGGACGGCGAGATCGGCAGGCAGGTGTAGGGGTCGATCGGGTTGACGGCGTGGAAGCGGTCCGCCTCGTCCTGCTCGGCGGGCCGGTAGCCGCGGCCCTTGACGGTCAGGCAGTGCACGATGACGGGGCCGCCGAAGTTCCGGGCCTGGCGCAGCGCCTGCTCGACGGCTCCGATGTCGTGGCCGTCGATCGGGCCGAGGTACTTCAGCCCGAGGTCCTCGAACATGCCCTGCGGGGCGAAGGCGTCCTTGAAGCCCTTCTTGGCGCCGTGCAGCGCGTCGAACAGCGGCGGGCCGACCACGGGGGTGCGCTGCAGGGCGTCCTTGCCCCAGGCCAGGAAGCGCTCGTAGCCGCGGGTGGTGCGCAGGGTGGCGAGGTGGTGGGCGAGGCCGCCGACGGTCGGCGCGTAGGAGCGCTCGTTGTCGTTGACCACGATGACCAGCGGGCGGTCCTCGGCCTCGGCGATGTTGTTCAGCGCCTCCCAGGCCATGCCGCCGGTGAGCGCGCCGTCGCCGATCACCGCGACGGTGCAGCGGTCGACGCCGAGCAGTTGGTTGGCCTTGGCGATGCCGTCGGCGTAGCCGAGCGCGGTGGAGGCGTGCGAGTTCTCGATCACGTCGTGCGGGGACTCGGCGCGCGACGGGTAGCCGGAGAGTCCGTCCTTGGCGCGCAGTCGGGAGAAGTCCTGACGTCCGGTGAGCAGCTTGTGCACGTAGGCCTGGTGGCCGGTGTCCCAGAGGATCCGGTCGTGCGGCGAGTCGAAGACCCGGTGCAGGGCGATGCTGAGCTCCACCACGCCGAGGTTGGGGCCGAGGTGGCCGCCGGTGCGGGTGACGGCGTCGATCAGGAAGTCGCGGATCTCGTCGGCGAGCAGCGGCAGCTGCTCGGGGTGCAGTCGTCTGAGGTCGGCGGGCCCGGTGAGCTGGCTCAGCAGTGGCATGGGGTACCCCTCACGGCTGGTTCGGTGTGCGTGGACTGTCGGTGTCCAGCCTGCGGCCCTGGGGTCGCGGTCGCCTGTCGGCGTGGGCCGCCCGCGCGGGGCGGGCGGCCTGCTGACGGTGCGTCAGAGCGCCTTGGGGGCGGCGAGGGTCTCGCGGGCGGCGCGGATCGACTCCTTCAGCGAGCCCATGGTGGCGAGGACGGCGGTGGGCTCGTAGCCGCAGTGGGCCATGCAGTTCTCGCAGCGCGGGTCGCGGCCGCGGCCGTACTTGTCCCAGTCGGTCTTCTCGATGAGTTCGCGGTAGGTGGGGACGTAGCCGTCGGACATCAGGTAGCAGGGGCGCTGCCAGCCGAACAGCGAGTAGTTGGGGATGCCCCAGGCGGTGCACTCGAAGTCGACCTTGCCTTCGAGGAAGTCCAGGAACAGCGGGCTGTGGTTGAGCCGCCAGCGCCGCCGGTTGCCGCCGGCGAAGGCCTTGCGGAACAGTTCGCGGGTCTGCTCGACGCCGAGGAAGTGCTCCTGGTCGGGGGCCTTCTCGTAGGCGTAGGCCGGCGAGATCATCATCTCGTCGACCTTGAGCTCGTCGTTGAGGAAGTCCAGCACCTCGACCACGGTCTGCGCGGTGTCGGTGTTGAAGAAGGTCGAGTTGGTGGTGACCCGGAAGCCCCGCCGCTTGGCCTCCTTGATCGCCTCGACGGCCTCCGCGAAGGTGCCCTCCTTGGCCACCGAGGCGTCGTGGCGCTCCTCCAGGCCGTCGATGTGGACCGCGAAGGTGAAATACGGCGAAGGGGTGAACTTGTCGAGCTTCTTGCGCAGCAGCAGGGCGTTGGTGCACAGGAAGACGTACTTGCGGCGGGCCACCAGCTGGCGGACGATCTCGTCGATCTGCGGGTGCATCAGCGGCTCGCCGCCGGCGATGGAGACCATCGGGGCGCCGCACTCCAGGACCGCGCCGACCGCCTGCGCGACCGGCATCCGCTGCTTGAGCACGCCCGCCGGGTGCTGGATCTTGCCGCAGCCCTCGCACTTCAGGTTGCAGGCGAACAGCGGTTCCAGCTCCACGATCAGCGGGAACTTGTCCCGCCGCCGGATCTTCTGCTGCATGAGGTAGGTGGATACGCGGATGGTCTGACGCAGCGGCATGGCCATGGCTTAGCTCGCCTCCTGGGGGAGCGTCGAGGGCTGTGGGGTCGTCAGCTGTAGGGGCGTGGCGGCGGCGTGCCGGTGCCACGCGGTGAGGGCGGGGACGGCGGCGCGCAAGGTCCGCCAGGCGCGCACTCCGGCCGGCAGGGTGCCGGGCCGGATCAACTCCCGCTCGGGGGTGTCGACCACCACCCGCAGCACCGCCGCGGGCAGGTCGGGGGCGTGGGCGGCCCGGGCGGCGAGCACCGCCGCGGCCTCCATGTCGACGGCGAGCGCGCCCGCGGCGTGCAGCCGGGCCCGTTCGGCGCCGCGCACCACGTGGTCGGCGGTGCGGTGGGTGCCGAGGTGGACCCGCAGGCCGGCCTCCTCCAGCGCGGTGGCCAGGGCCGGCGCGGACGCCAGCGGGTGGTCGCCGCCCTCGGCGTCGGTGACCCGGTCGGCGACGATCACCTCGCCGGGCCGGATGCCCGGGGCGAGCGCGGCGCCGAACCCGGCGACCAGCAGCGCGCCGTAGCCGCCGGCGTCGAGCAGCGCGGCGGCCTTCCGCCCGGCCGCCTTCCGGCCCATGCCGGTGCGGGCCAGCACCGGCGGGCCGCCGGCCGCGCCGGACCAGTCGCCGCCGCGCAGCGCCCAGGCCTCGGGTCCGAGCGCGCACAGCACCAGCAGGGGCGCGGTCATCGCTCACCCGCCCGGCCGAGCGGGGCGTCGTGCACGTACCGGCCGAGTGCGGTGACCGGGAAGACCAGGCGGTAGAGGTGGTAGTTGATGGAGAAGTCCCAGGGGAAGCCGGTGCCGGTGAACTGCGGTTCGTCCCAGGTGCCGTCGGCGCGCTGGGTGGCGGTCAGCCAGGCGACGCCGCGTTCGACCGCCTCCGAGTCGCGCTCGCCGGCGGCGAGCAGCGCCATCAGCGCCCAGGCGGTCTGCGAGGCGGTGGACTCGCCGCGGCCGGCCCAGGTGGCCGGGTCCTCGTAGGAGCGCATGTCCTCGCCCCAGCCGCCGTCCGGGTTCTGCCGGTCGGCGAGCCAGTCGACGGCGCGGCGGATCGCCGGGTGGGCGGGGGTGAGGCCGGCGGCGACCAGCGCGGGCACCACGGAGCCGGTGCCGTAGATGTAGTTGGTGCCCCAGCGGCCGAACCAGGAGCCGTCGGCCTCCTGGTGGCTCAGCAGCCAGGCGACGCCGCGCCGGGTGCGCGGGTCCCGGGTGCGGCCGGTCTCGGCGAGCATCTCCACCACGTGCGCGGTGACGTCGGCCGAGGGCGGGTCGATGACCTCGCCGAAGTCGCAGAACGGCAGCTTGTTGGGGAGCTTGCTGGTGTTGTCGGCGTCGAACGCGCCCCAGGCGCCGTCCTTGGACTGCATGCCGAGGTTCCAGCGGACGGCCCGTTCGACCGCGCCGGACAGCCGGGCGGTGTCGGGGTGGTCGATCCGGCGCAGGGCGAGCACCACCTCGGCGGTGTCGTCGACGTCCGGGTAGGTGTCGTTCTGGAACTCGAAGGCCCAGCCGCCGGGGGCCAGCCGGGGCCGTTTGACCGCCCAGTCGCCGCGGGTGGTGATCTCCTCGCCGAGCATCCAGTCGCCGGCCCGGACCAGGGCGGGGTGGTCGCCGGGCAGTCCGGCGTCGCGCAGCGCGATGGCGGCCAGGCAGGTGTCCCAGACCGGGGACTGGCAGGCCTCCAGCCAGCGCTTGCCGTCCTCGGTGTGGACGGTGAAGGACTCGAAGGCGGCCAGGCCGGCCTTCATCACGGGGTGGTCGAGGCGGTAGCCGAGCAGCCGCAGGGCGATCAGCGAGTACACGGCGGGCGGCTGGATGCCGCCCCAGCAGCCGTCGGCCTCCTGGCGTTCGATGATCCAGGCGGCGGCCTGGCGCAGGGCCAGGCGGCGCACCGGCTTGATGGCGTGCCGGTGGTAGCGGTGCATCAGCTGGTCGAGGCGCTGGAACAGGCCGTCCCAGGTGTGCGGCGGGGCGAGCGGCCGTTCGGGGTGGGGGTTCGCCGGGTCGGTGTGCAGTTCGGTGAGGTCGAACGGTGCGGGTCTGACCGGGCGGTGTGCGGAGACCACGGTCAGCGGGACGATGGTCTGCCGGGCCCACTGGCCGAAGGAGTAGATGTTCAGGGGCGCCCAGCTGGGCAGGAACAGCACTTCGGGGGGCAGTTCGGGGAGTTTCTCCCAGGGCCACCAGCCGAACAGGGCGAGCCAGATCCGGGTGAACACCCGGCTGGCGGCGATCCCGCCGCGCTCGCGGACGAAGGCGGCGGCGGCCTGCATGTGGGGGGCGTCCGCGGCGTCCCCGGCGAGGCGGAGCGCCACGTACGCCTCGACGGTGGTGGACAGCTCCGGCGGGCCGCCGTGGAAGGTGGCCCAGGTGCCGTCCTCGCGCTGCCGGGAGCGGATCCAGGCCGCGGTGGCCCGGGTCTGCTCCTCGGTGCGGATGCCCAGGAACTGGCGGAGCAGCAGGTCTTCGGCGTCCATGGTGACGTTGGTCTCCAGGTCGCCCTTCCACCAGCCGTCGGCGTGCTGGAGTGACAGCAGATGGGCGGTGGCGCGGCTGAGCGCCGCCGCTGGTGAGGAATCGTCAGATCGTGCCGGTGCAACTGAGGTTTGGGATCCGAGCCTTCCACCCGCGGTTGCTGTCACTCTCATGTCACCTCTCTCGGACCACCACGAATTCGGCGAGTGCGACGAAGTGCTCGCGCACCTCGTCGGCCATGGGCACCTCGCCGAGGGCGGCGAGGGCGGTGTCGTACTGGCGGCGGGCCTCTTCCTGCGTCCAGGCCCGGCCGCCGGCCTGCTCGATCAGCGCGGCGCGGGCGGCGAGCTGCTGCTCGCTCTCCTCGCCGCGGCCGGTCGGGTCGGCCAGCTGTGCGGCCAGCTCGCGGGAGGCGGCGCCTCCCTCGGCCAGCGCGGCGCACACCGGGAGCGACTTCTTCCGCGACTGGAGGTCGCTCCAGTGCGGCTTTCCGGTCACTTCGGTGGCGCCCCAGATGCCCAGCAGGTCGTCCACCGCCTGGAACGCGAGCCCCAGGTGGTAGCCGTACCGCTGGAGCGCGTCGGACACCCGGTCGTCGGCGCCGGCCAGCACTGCGCCGATCGCCGCCGAGGCCGCCAGCAGGGCGCCGGTCTTGCCGCCCTCCATGGCCAGGCACTCCTCGACCGTCACCACGTCGCGCTGTTCGAACGAGACGTCCAGAGCCTGACCGTCGATCAGCCGCCGGGTGGCGGTGGTGATCAGGCGGACGGCGCGGGCGGCGTCGGTCGGGGTGGCCCCGCCGGTCACCGCGGCGTCCAGCAGGACCTCGGTGCCGAGGGTGGCCAGCGCGTCGCCGACCAGCACGGCCTGCGCCGGGCCGAACACCGTCCAGGCGGTGGCCCGGTGCCGTCGCGTCTCGTCACCGTCCATCAGATCATCATGAAGGAGCGAGAAATTGTGGACCAGCTCGACCGACACGCCGCCGGGTACGCCCGCCTGCGCGTCGGCGCCCACCGCTTCGGCCGACAGCAGGGCCAGCGCCGGGCGCACGGCCTTGCCGCCGTCGCCCGCGGCGGGCCGGCCGTCGCGGTCGATCCAGCCGAAGTGGTACGCCGCGACCGTGTCCATCGGTGCCGCCAAACGGGCGACGGCCTCGCGCATCGGCGGCGTGCAGAGCGTGCGTCCGCGCGCCAGCAGGTCCAGGACCGTCGGGGTGTCCCTGACCGTCGAGCCGGTGCGTGCCTCCACGTGCGTTCCCTCTCGGTACGTCCGACCGGCCGCGAAGGGCGGCCGGCCGGTTGCGATGTCGGTGGTCGGGGGGTGAGGGGTCGGCGTCATCGGGGCCACCGCCCGTCCCCCCGATCGACCGGGAGCCGGCCGGAGCCGGACAGGGCGGCGTCCGCCGCGGTGTGGCCGCTGCGGACCGCGCCTTCCATGGTCGCTGGCCAGCCGGTGGCAGTCCAGGACCCGGCGAGCAGGATGCCGGGGACTTCGGTGCGCGCGCCGGGGCGCAGCCGGGCGGTGCCGGGCGCCGGGTCGAAGGTGGCGGTGCGCTCCCGGGTGACGAAGAAGTCCAGCACCCGCGCGCCTCGGGCGGCGGGCAGCAGGCGCTCCAGCTCCGGCAGGTAGCGGTCGCGGAGCTCGGCCACCGGCAGGTCGATCTCGTCCTCGGCCGCGGACTGCGACACCGCCAGGTACTGGGCGCCGGGCACCGCCAGGCCGGAGTGCCGGGTGCGGTCGAAGACGAACTGCACCGGCGAGCCGAGCGCGGCGAAGAACGGACGGCGGATCAGCCGCCGGTCGTAGACCACGTGCACGTTCAGGATCGGGGCGGTGCCGAAGTCGGCGAGCCGGTGCTGCCCGGCGATCGCGCCGGACGGCAGCAGGGCGGCCGCGGTGTCCTGGGCGCCGGCCAGCACGACGGTGTCGGCGGTGAGCAGCTCGCCGCCCTCCAGCCGGACGGCGTGCTGCTCGGCGGCCTTCAGTTCGGCGGCCTTGGTGCGCAGCAGCACCCGGACGCCGGCCCGTTCCAGCTCGGCCAGCGCCCGGTCGTGGTGGATCTCGCCGAGCGGGGCCCTGGCGATGCCGATGTCGGAGGCGCCCGGGTCGGACAGCAGTCCGGTCTTGAACACCATCGCGGCCAGCGCCATCGAGGTGCGGTCCGCGGTCGCGTTCAGGGTGGCCACGCCCACCAGGTCCCAGACGGCCTCGATGGCGGCCGGGGTCTGGCCGTGCCGGCGCAGCCAGTCGCCGAAGGAGATCTCGTCCAGCGCCGGGTCGGCCAGGTCGAGCTTCTGCAGGGCGAGCGCGCCGCGCACCACCCGCAGCCGGTCGGCCGGGCGCAGGTGCCGGTAGGTGGCGAGGCTGCCGGCCAGGTGCAGCGGGACGGGCAGCTCGGCCCGGCGCAGCCGGCCGAGGCTGCGGGTGCCGTCGGCGGCCAGGCCCAGCACCGGGACGTCCAGCCGGTCCTGCAGGTCGACCAGGTGGCCGGCGCCGAGCCGGTCGATCAGGCCGCGGTAGGCGGTGCAGCAGCGCAGGTACACGTGCTGGCCGTTGTCGACGGTCAGGTCGCCGCGCTTGAACGAGAAGGCCAGGCCGCCGAGCCGGGGGCGGGCCTCCAGCAGGGTGGTGCGGACGCCCGCGTCGGCCAGCCGGAGGGCGGCGGTGATGCCCGCCAGGCCGCCGCCGACCACCACGGCGGTGCGCTGCCGCTGCGGCGTCGGCGTGCTCATCGGTCCTCCCGGACGGCAGTGGACTGTGGGCACAACAACGTACGCATGCGTCGTGATTCCCTGTTGACACAGCGTGACAGAACTGGCGCGAGAATCAAGAACGCCCTCCGGCGAGCCCGGACAGTGCCACGTACGCCTTCTCCCAGCCCGGCAGGGAGACCCGGCCGCGGAGCACCGAGTGCGGGTCGGCGGCGATCCGGCCGAGCAGGCGGTGGTAGATGCCGGCCATCGCGGCGGTGGCGGCGCGGCTGCGGCGGTCGAGCATCGGCAGCAGCCGCAGGCCCTCCTCGAAGGCCTGCTGGGCGCGGTCGGCCTCGAAGGCGACCAGGCCGGTGAAGTCCGCGCCGACCGGGAGCTGCGGGAGCGCGAAGCCCTGCTGGCAGCCGAACCGGACCAGGTCCTCGGTGGGCAGGTAGGTGCGGCCGTTCAGGGCGTCCTCGCGCACGTCGCGCAGGATGTTGGTGAGCTGCAGGGCCAGGCCCAGGGTGTCGGCGTACTCGGCGCCGCGCTCCCAGTCCTCGCAGCCGTACACGCCGAGCGAGAGCCGGCCGATCGAGCCGGCCACGCAGCGGCAGTAGACCTTGAGCTCCTCGAAGGTGCCGTACTCGACGCCCTTGAGGTCCATCTCGACGCCGTCGATCAGCTCGTCGAAGCCGCCGAGCGGGATCGGGAAGCGGCGGGCCGCGTCGGCGAGTGCGACCTTGATCGGGTCGGTGTCGTCCTCGCCGACCTCGCCGGCCCGGATCTCGTCCAGCAGGGCGCGGGTGCGGGCCAGCGCCTCGGCCTTCTGCACGGCGGGCAGTTCGCCGTCGCCGATGTCGTCGACCCGGCGGGCCAGCGCGTACAGCGCGGACATCGCCAGCCGCTTGGCCTCGGGCAGCAGCCGGATGCCGTAGCTGAAGTTGCGGGCCTGCAGGGCGGTGACCGCCTCGCAGTACCGGTAGGCCGCCATGACCGGCGCGGACGCCAGTGGTGATGCCCCCACGCGGGCGTTCACCTTCCCTTCGCGAAGAGTGCCGCCGCCCGGCCGGCCAGGCGGCGCTTGTCGGGCTTCGCCCGGTGCGCGAGCACGTCGAACCCGACCGCCTCGATGGCGTCCAGGGCCGCGTACCCGCCGGCGGTGAATCCCGCCAGCAGCAGTCGGAGCCTTCCGTGAACCGTACCCACCAGCGGCGCGCCGCGGTCGAGCAGGGTCCGGGCCCGGCTCGCCTCCCAGGCGATCAGCTGGCGCACGCCCCGGGAGGCGGTGTCGGCGGCGAGGTCCTGCTCGGTGACTCCGAAGGTGGCGAGGTCCTCCTGCGGGAGGTAGATCCGGTCGCGGTCGAGGTCCTCGGCGACGTCCTGCAGGTGTTCGACGATCTGCAGCGCGGTGCAGATGTCGTCGGAGAGCTCGATCCGCTCGGGGGTGGCGCGGCCGGCCAGGGCGAGCACCAGGCGGCCGACCGGGTCGGCGGACAGCGTGCAGTAGTGCCGGAGGTCGGCGTAGGCCGGGTAGCGGGTGGTGCACTGGTCCACCCGGTTGGCCTCGATCAGTCGGCGGAACGGCTCCGGGGTGACGGCGTGCCGCTCGATCAGCGGGACCAGCCGGCGGATCAGCGGGTGCCGGGGCTCGCCGGCGGCGGTGCCGAGGACGGTGCCGCCCTGGGCGCGGTCGTCGCCGAGGGCGGCGGCGAAGGCCCGGTCGAGGTCGAGCTCCAGCCCGTCCAGCAGGGCGAGCCGGAAGCCTTCGTCGTCGGGGGCGCCCTTGACGCCCAGCGCGGCGGCGACGCCGGCGGGGTCGGCCAGGTCGCCGTCGCCGGCGTCGTCGATCAGCCGGGCGAAGCCGTAGACCGCCATCAGGTCCGCGCGCCAGGCGGCGGGCAGGAACGCGGGGGCGACCGGGAAGTTCTCCAGGTCCGCCTTGTCCAGCGTCACCGCTGCTGTCTGGTTATCTGACTTAGTTGAAGCCGACACTGCCGTCACTCCCCCGTTCTACACCGGTCCCGCCCGCCACCGCGCACCGGACACGCTTCTGTCGCCACGCCTTCACCCGCCGCACGCCGCAGGGCCGGTGCCCGGGGATCCGCTCCCCGCGCACCGGCCCTGCGACGTGCGACCCGGCCCCGGTCAGGGGCGGTCGCCCTTCTCGTACCGCCGGACGACCTCCTCGGTCGGACCGTCCATGATCAGCTCACCGTGCTCGATCCAGATGGTGCGCTCACAGACCTCGCGGATCGCGTTGTTGTCGTGGCTCACCAGGAAGACGGTGCCGGCCTCCTTGCGCAGCTCGTTGATCCGGGCCTTGGAGCGCTGCTGGAAGCCCTGGTCGCCGGTGGCGAGGGCCTCGTCGATCAGCAGCACGTCGTGGGTCTTCGCCGCCGCGATGGAGAACCGCAGGCGGGCGCCCATGCCGGAGGAGTAGGTGCGCATCGGCAGCGAGATGAAGTCGCCCTTCTCGTTGATGCCCGAGAAGTCGACGATGTTCTGGTACCGCTCGCGCACCTGGGCCGGGGACATGCCCATCGCCAGGCAGCCCAGCACCACGTTGCGCTCACCGGTCAGGTCGTTCATCAGCGCCGCGTTCACGCCCAGCAGCGAGGGCTGGCCGTTGGTGTAGATGGCGCCCTTCTCGGTCGGCAGCAGGCCGGCGATCGCCGCCAGCATGGTCGACTTGCCGGAGCCGTTCGAGCCGATCAGACCGACCGCCTCGCCCTTGTACGCGGTGAAGCTGATGCCGCGCACCGCGTGCACCTCGCGGATCGAGGGCGACTTCTTGCGGGTGATGATCCGGCTCAGCGCGGACGTGGCGCTGCCCTTGCCGGCGCCCGCGCCGTGCACCTTGTAGACGATGTGCACGTCGTCCACCACCACGGTGGGGACCCGGGCCTTGTCGGTGTCCACCACGGTGGCCTCCTTGACGGTGTCGAGCGCTGCGTCAGCCACGGCCGTACTCCTCCTCTGCCTTCCAGAAGAACACGAAACCGACGACGAAGGCGACGATCGCCCAGGTGCCGGCCATCATCCAGATGTGGTCGGGCAGGATCAGCGCCTTCGGCAGCTGGTGGCCGTCCGCTGCGGTGCCGCCCGGGTAGAGGCTCTTGTCGAAGCTCTCGGGCATGAACGCGTAGCGGATCAGGTCCATGTAGACCACGGCCGGGTTCCAGGAGTAGAGCGTCTGCCAGAGCGGCGGCCACTTCTCGATGAAGCTCGAGACGCTGTACATCACGCCCGAGATGTACATCCAGGTGCGCAGCAGGAACGGCATCAGCTGCGAGATGTCGGAGGTCTTCGAGCCGATCCGGGCCATCACCATGGCCAGACCGGTGTTGAACATCGACTGGAGCACCAGCGCCGGGATGATCAGCAGCCAGGTCATGCCCGGGGGGATGCCGTTCATCAGCACGATGACGACCAGCACCACCATCGAGATCAGCAGCTGCTGGAGCTGGATGATCGTGAAGGCGATCGGCAGGCTGGCGCGCGGGAAGTGCAGCGCCCGGATCAGGCCGAGGTTGTCGGAGATCGACCGGGTGCCGGCCTGGATCGCGCTCTGCGAGAACTGAAAGATGAAGACGCCGATGCACAGCCAGGCGATGTACGCCGGGACGGTGTCCCGGTTGTTCATGATCAGGCCGAAGACCAGGTAGAACACCGCGCAGTTCAGCAGCGGGGTGAGCACCTGCCAGACCTGGCCGAGCTTCGCCGTGGTGTACTGCGCGACCAGCCGGGCCGTGGCGAACGCGCTGATGAAGGCGCGGCGGGCCCACAGCTGGCGGACGTACTGGATCAGGCTCGGCCGTCGGCCGCTGACGGAGAGTCCGTACTTGTCCGCGAGCTGCTTCGGGGTCAGACCCGCGTCGGTACCCCTTGGTGCGGAGAGGTTGACCGGGTCACTCAGTGTCGACACATTCGTCCTTCAGGGGGTCGAAATCCCCCGCCCGGGGGTGACGGGCGGGGAACCGGGAGGTACCACGAGGAGCTCTGCTGCTACCGCTTGCGGCCGACGGGGGAAACGTCCGACCGGCTGCGATCAGATGATTGGCGGTCTGCCCAGTCGGGTCAAGCGCCAGACCGTGGACCACTTCATCGGGCGGCGCGGACCGGACGGCTCGCGCCAGCCCGCCCTGAACCCGCCGAGCCACGCCTTCAGCGCCGACCCGGAGGGCCGTCGCGCGACCGTCAGCAGGAACCAGGTTCCCAGGTAGAGAGGCACCAGCAGGGCCGGAAGGTTCCGCCGGGCCAGCCAGACCCGGTTGCGGGCCACGTTGTGGAAGTACGCCGCGTGCCGGGCCGGCGAGGTCGCCGGGTGGTGGAGCACCACGTCCGGGCGGTAGTCGATCGACCATCCGGCGTCCAGCGCGCGCCACGCCAGGTCGGTCTCCTCGTGCGCGTAGAAGAACTCCGCGGGCAGCTGCCCGGCCTGCGGGAAGACCGCGCTGCGCACCGCGCTGGCGCCGCCCAGGAAGGTGGTGACCCGGGAGCCGCGCAGCGGGTCGCTGGCCCGCAGCCGGGGCACGTGGCGGCGCTGGGTGGTGCCGGTCTCCGGGTCGGCGATCCGGAACGAGACGATGCCCAGGCCCGGGTCGGCGGTGAACGCCTCGCGCAGCAGCTGCGCCGAGTCGGTGTTCGGCAGCAGGCCGTCGTCGTCCAGGAACAGCACCGCGTCGACGTCCCGGCCGTCCGGGCCGAACAGCTCGATGCCGACGTTGCGGCCGCCGGGGATGCCGAGGTTCTCCGGCAGCTCGGCGGTGCGCACGCCCTCGGGCAGGGCGGGCAGCGGGGCGCCGTTGGCGACCACCGCGAGCTCGACCGGCGGGCCCTGCTGGGCGCGCACCGACTCGATCAGGGCGTTCAGCTCCGCGGGCCGGTTGCCCATCGTGATGATGACCGCGCCGAGGCGGAAGTGGTCGCTCATCGCAGCCTGCTGGACAGCACGATGGACAGCAGGTGCAGGACGGTCTGCAGCATCGCGACGGCGGCGAGCACCACGACCGCGAGCCGGGTGAAGTACAGGCCGCCGTGGACCGCGTCGGCGATGCCGGCGGCCAGGATGAACAGCGAGGCCTCGACCGCGCCGACCAGGCGGTGGAACTTCAGCAGCGAGGCGGCCCGGCGGGCCTTGGCCACCGTGGTGGAGCGCGGCACCGAGGCGCTGTCCTCGACCGCGGTGAGGCCGGAGCGGGCCCGGGCCACGTCGACCAGGTCGGTCTCGGACTTGATCAGGATCGCGCCGAGCGCGGCCAGCGTGCCGAGGAAGGCCCACTGCCAGGCGCTGGTGGAGCCGTCCCGGTGGAACAGGTCGGCGGCGCGCAGGCCGAGGCCGGTGAGCAGCGCGGCCTCGGACATGTAGTGGCCGACCCGGTCCAGGTAGACGCCGGTGAGCGAGGTCTGCCGGCGCCAGCGGGCGACCTCGCCGTCCACGCAGTCCAGCAGCAGGTAGACCTGGATCAGCAGGGCGCCGAGGATCGCGCCGGTCGGGCCGGGGACCACCAGGGCGGCGCCGGCCAGGATGCCGGTGAGCATCATCAGGTAGGTCAGGCCGTTGGGCGTGATCACCGTGACGGTGGACAGGATGCGGGTGATCCGCAGCGAGATCCTCCGCATGTACAGGCGGCCGGCCCAGTGCTCGGCGCTGCGGCGCTGGAGCATGCCCTCCGGGTGGATGACGGCCCGGAGCTCCTCGATCGACGGGCGGCGGGTGAGGTCGACCGGCGGGCGTTCAGCTGTTGACTGCTTGGACATAGTCGGCGTACGCGTCCCTGATGTCTGTGGCGGAGAGGTCGAGGTGTTCGAGGATGGTGAAGCGCCCCGGTCTGGTGTTCGGAGCGTAGTGCACCGCTTCGGTGAACTCCGCCTCGGTGAAGCCGATCTGATCGGCGGTCACCGGCAGGCCGTGGAAGCGCAGGCGCTCCGCGACCAGTCCGGACAGTTCCCGCTCGCCCCGCAGGTAGCTGGCGAAGGCCGCGCCGAGGCCGACCTGCTCGCCGTGCTGGGCGGACCGCTTGGGGTGCAGCACGTCCAGGGCGTGCGAGATCTCGTGGCAGGCGCCCGAGCTGGGCCGGGTGCTGCCCGCGATGTTCATCGCGATGCCGGACAGTACCAGGGCTTCCGCCAGCGTTGTCAGCAGGTCCGGGTCCTCCAGGGTGCCCGGGTGCCGCAGCACGTTCTCGGCCGCCGTCCGGGCCATCGCCACGGCGAGGCCGTCGACCGGTTCGCCGGTCACGGTGTGCGAGAGCTCCCAGTCCGCGCAGGCGGAGATGTTCGAGACGGCGTCGCCGATCCCTGCGGCCACGAACCGTTTCGGGGCCTTGGCGACCACGTCGAGGTCGACGACGATGCCGATCGGTCCCGGCACCCCGTAGGAGCCGCGGCCGGCGTCGTTGTCGAGGATCGAGACCGGGGAGCAGATGCCGTCGTGGGCGAGGTTGGTGGCCACCGCGACCACCGGCAGGCCGACCCGGGCCGCGGCGTACTTGGCGGCGTCGATGATCTTGCCTCCGCCGAGCGCCACCAGGGCGTCGTAGTGGCCGCGCCGGATCTCGTCGGCCAGCTGCACCGCGCTGTCCAGGGTTCCGTCGGCGACCTGGTACCAGTCGGCGCCGGGCAGCGCGGGTTCCAGCCGGGCCCGCAGCCGGCCGCCGGAGCCGCCGCTGATGGCGACCGCGATCCGCCCGGCGGCGGACAGCCGCTGGTCGGCCAGGATGCCGCCGAGCGAGTCCAGCGCCCCGGCCCGGACCTCGACGAAGAGCGGGGAGGGGACCAGTCGGGTCAGTACCGGCACGCGATCTCCCGGGCCTTGGCGAGGTCCTCGTGGTTGTCCACCTCGACCCAGGAGACCTCGCCGATCGGCTGCACGTCGATCGTCAGGCCGCGGTCGACCATCTCCTGGTAGCCGTCCTCGTAGTACAGCTGCGGGTCGCGCTGGTAGACCGCCTTGAGGGCGTCGGCGAGCGCGTCGGCGGCGGACGGGTTGATCACGGTGACGCCGATGTACTCGCCGGTGGCGTCCAGCGGGTCCATCAGCTTGGTGATCCGGCGGACGCCGAGCGCCGGGTCGACGACGACCTTCATCTCCTCGTCGGCGAGCTTCTTCACGGTGTCCAGCGCCAGCAGGATGCCGGGGGCGGCGCCCTCCTTGATCCGGCGGTCGTTGCCGTCCAGCATGGTGCGCTGCACCGAGGCGGGGTGCACGGTGTCGCCGTTGGCCAGCAGCAGGCCCTCGCCGAACAGCTCGCGGGCGCACCACAGCGAGTAGGCGTTGTTCCACTCCTCGGCCTTGTCGTTCTCGACCAGGGTGAGCTTGACGCCGTACTTCTGCTCCAGGGCCTGCTTGCGCTCCTGCACGGCCTCCTTGCGGTAGCCGACCACGATCGCGGCCTCCCGCAGGCCGACCTCGGCGAAGTTCCCGAGGGTCAGGTCGAGCACCGTCCGCTCCCCGTCGACCGGCACCAGCGCCTTGGGCAGGGTGTCCGTGTAGGGGCGGAGCCGGCGGCCGGCGCCGGCGGCCAGGACGAGGCCGATCATGCGGGACTCCAGGGTCTCTCGGGTGCCGTACGGCACCGGTCCGGGACCGGGTCGCGCCGTGCGGGCCTGGTGCGGCCGCGGCTGCGGCGCGCCGAGCGGGCGTTCCCTGCGGGCGGCCCGGTGTCACTGATGGTAGGCGACCTCGGCGACCAGCCAGAACGCGCCCCGTGGACGCTTCGTTGATCGTCTGTGGCCGATCGGTGATCGTCGGGTGACGGCGGACGACCGGGAGTCGAACACTTCTGCCGGTCGTCCGGTCCACTGCCCCCGGCGAGTGCGTCGCAGGCCCTCCGTCGCCCGGCCATGCGGCAGACTTGGGCCCCGACGCCGTCGGCGGACCGGCCGGTCCGGGCCGACGTGCGCGCAGCCGACCTCAGGACCGGGGTGGGCGGCCCCCGGCCCCCGGCCTGGGCGGCGGCCCCGGTCCGCGTGCCGAAAGGGGCATTGAAGCCCAATGAGTCCTGCCGTCAGCCCGACCGACGCCCCCGACGCCCTCTCGCCCGAGCTCGCCGTCCCGACCGCAGGCGCCCCCGGCGAGATCCTGCTGGAGCTGGTCGACGACGACGGCGTGACCATCGGCACCGGCGAGAAGCTCTGGGCGCACCAGCAGCCGGGCCGGCTGCACCGGGCGTTCTCGGTCTTCCTCTTCGACCGGCAGGGCCGGCTGCTGCTGCAGCGCCGGGCGCTCGGCAAGTACCACTCGCCGGGCGTCTGGTCGAACACCTGCTGCGGCCACCCGTACCCCGGCGAGCAGCCCTTCGTGGCGGCGGCCCGGCGCACCACCGAGGAGCTCGGCGCCGCCCCGGCGCTGCTGTGCGAGGCGGGCACCGTCCGCTACGACCTGCCCGACGAGGACTCCGGGCTGATCGAGCGGGAGTTCAACCACCTGTTCGTCGGGCTGATCACCGCCGGTCTGGAGCCGGACCCGGAGGAGATCGAGGACACCCGCTTCGTGACCGCGGCGGAGCTGCGCGAGCTGCGGGCCGCGAAGCCGTTCTCGGTGTGGTTCGAGACGGTCTTCGAGGCGGCGCTGCCGGGCATCCGGGAGATCGCCGGCCGCGACTGGTGACGGTCCGTCAGTAGTCCGGGTCGTCGTCGGGGTCGGCCGGGCCCGCCCCGGCGGCCGGCCCCGGCAGCGGCAGGCTGGCCCAGATCACCTTGCCGCCGGCGTCGGTGCGCTCGACGTCGCACTCGCCGCCGGCCTGCAGGGTGATGCTCTTGACCAGCAGCAGGCCCCGCCCGCCCGGCCGGGCGGGGTCGTTCTCCTGGGCCTTGGGGCGGTACGGATGGCCGTCGACCACCGAGATCCGCACCCGGTCCGGGGCGATGGCCAGTTCGCAGACCACCTCGGGCGAGAGCACCGCGGCGTGGGTGACGGCGTTGGACACCAGCTCGGAGACGATCAGCAGCAGGTCGTCCACCAGTTCCTGGTAGCGCTCCCCCGCCATTCCCTGGGCCAGCAGCCGGTCCCGCACGGCGTGTCTGGTGCGTGGCACCGACGCCTCGTTGGAGACCGCGGAGAACCGCCACACGCCGGCCTCCGGCCCGGGCTCCGGCTCGCGGCCGGGCCACCAGGTGGCGGCGTCGGCCGCCGCGGTCTGCTCGGTCTGTTCCACGGCATGCCGCCCTTCACGCGGTGAACGGGAGGCTCCCGCGCCGGTCCTGGCCGGCGGCGGCTGTCGGGAATCGGGCGTTCCGCTCAAGGCTCCCTGGTGCACAGAGGCTAGGAGAGCACCCCGCGATGACCCGCACCGGGACTGGAACTACGCGTGTCGTGAAGGTTCCCGACCGATTCGGTGCGCGTTCTGAACCCTCCTGGCCGGTCGCGTCGCGCCCTCGGCCCACTGTTGCCGCCAGAACGCCCGTCCGAAATCGGTCCCGCCCGCGCTCACCAGCGCAATCGCCCGTCACCGACCCGGACCGCGGCCCGACTTGTCCGGTTCCGTCCCGATCGCCGCCGCGCACCCGTGCGGGGCCGCGAAAACGCAGGTGAGAAGCACTCCGCGAGCCTGGTAATGTTCTCTCTGTCGCCACGGGGCAGCCGAAAGGAAGCCTTGCGGTGAACACCCGGTCCGGGTGGCGGAATGGCAGACGCGCTAGCTTGAGGTGCTAGTGCCCTTTATCGGGCGTGGGGGTTCAAGTCCCCCCTCGGACACCGACGAAGACCCCAGTTGATCTGGGGTCTTCTGCGTTTTCGCGACCCGGTCGGGCACCCGCGCGGCCCGGCGACCGCGGAGGGCCGCCGGGCGTCGCGGGTCAGCGGTGGGCGGCGAGCAGGTCCGTCCGGTGCTGCTGCAGGTCGGTGACGCTGTCCAGGTCCGCCTCCACCGTGTACTGCTGGTGGACGCCGTCGGGCGCCGGCTCCTGGTCCAGCTGGTTGCTGTCGGCGAAGCCCCAACTGCCGCCGGTGTAGACGCCCTTGATCCGGCCCTCGACCGTGCCGACGGCGGCGAACGGGCCGCCCTGCCACTGGAAGGTCCAGCCGACCAGGTACCAGGCGTCCAACTGTCCCGGGGCCGCCGCCCGCTGCGCGCCGTCCGGGCCGACCAGCGCGACCGCCCCCGAGGGATCCACCGCCGCGGCCGCGCGGTGGGTCGTGCCGTGCAGGACGGCGTACGCCCCGGGCCGGAAGTGGTCCGCCTCGGCCAGTCGCCGGACCAGGGCGAGCCGCGGGGCCAGCAGGTCCTCGCGGTGCTCGGTGGGGTCGGTGACCTCGTCGAGCGGGAAGGCGCCGCGGTAGCCGATGATCCGCCGCTTGAGGTGCGCCCTGGCGAACTCCAGGTCGTCGCCGAGGTAGTCGCCGGACATGGTGGTGCCCGTGCGGTCGGTGCACTCGAACAGCTCGCCGCGCCACCGGAAGGTCCAGCGGACGGCGTACCAGGCCTCGAGCTGCTCCGGCGGCACCGGGTAGCCCGCGATCGAGCCGTCGGCGGCCAGGTGCGGGGCGACGCCCTCGGGCGGCGCGAACCCGGGCGAGGGCAGCAGGTCGACGGCCGGCCAGCGGCCGGCGGCGGCCCGCGCGGGGTAGCGCACGCCGCGGAAGGCGGCGACCTCGCCCTTGACCGGGTAGCGGTGGTCGGAAGGGTCAGTCATGGTACTTCCACAGCCCATCGTTCTTGTCGAAGTAGCCGACGGCCTCCTCGGTGCCGTCGGCGTTCAGGCGCCAGATCTCGGCTCCGTGCGGGAAGCCGGTGGGGGCGGCGTCCCACTCGGGGACGCCGCCGCCGGTGTAGCCCGTCCCGAGGAAGGGCGCGTCCCAGGCCTTTCCCGCGTCCTGCCCGGCCATGCCGGCGACCCGGTCGGCGAGCGCCTGGTCGCCGACCGCGCCGAGCGTCGGGTCGGCGTGCATGCCGTGCGGGGCGGGGAAGCGCATCTGGTACGCCTCGGAGGCGCCGTGCGGGATCGGGGTCCAGCCGAGGCCGCCGTCGTCGAGGGCGAGCCCGTCGCGCAGCTCGTCCATGCTCCGCAGGTCGGCGGTGTCGCTGCCGCGGGCGATGGAGCCGCGGAACTCGGCGGGGTTGAAGCTGCGTCCGCCGAGTTCGGTGGCGTTCTCCAGGTAGGCCTGCGCGACGTCCGGCTTGACGACCTTGGTCACCATCCGGCCCTCGTCGAGCTTGATCGCGTCGCGGACCTGGACGACCTGGCGGATCTCCTCCTCGGAGAGGTTGTTGGTGGGGGTGAGCCGGAGCCGGTCGTGCTCGGCGCGGTCCAGGCCGCGCGGGCCGAGCTGGCCGTCGATCTCCTGCTGGTAGTTGGGGCCGTCGCGCAGGGCGCTGTTGCCGAACCGCTCGGCGTCGCCCTCCAGCGGGCCGAGTTCGATCTCCGACCGCGGCGCGACGACCGACCGGACCTCGCCGCCGGCGCCGGCCAGCGCGTTGGTCTCGGTCGCGACCCGGGGTCCGGCCACCTTGACGTCCGAGGAGACGATGGCCTTGAGGTCCTCGGCGATCCTGGCCTCGGTGGCGGCGTGCGCGGCGAGGTTCTTCGCGCCCTTCTCGACGGCGTCCTCGACGACGGTGGCGTGCTTCTCGGCGATCCTCGGCAGGGTCTCGGCGGCGTCCTTGCGCAGCGCGTGGAAGACCGCCTTCTCCTCTCCCCCCGCCGCCATCAGAAGGCCAGCCCTTCGAGCCCGCCGCGCAGCTGCTGCGCGTGTCCGCGGAAGGCTTCGGTGTGGCCGCGGAGCACCTTCAGGTGGCCGTCGGCGGACTCGTGGTGCAGGGCGAACCCCTCCCCCGCTCCGGCGCCTCCGGCACCGGCGGTCTGCGACCAGTCCAGACCGGACATGGCCTCTTCGATCTTGGCGAACAGCGGCTTGGCGGCGGCCTCGATGATCTCGCCGATGATGTGCTGGATGATCTCCTGCTTGAGGGTCTCCAGCAGCTTCTTCCCGGCTTCGACGATCACCGGCACGGCGGCTTCGGCCAGGCCGAAGGTGGCCACCGCGGCGGCCTGGTCGGCGATGAAGGTGGCCGCCATCACGGTGAGTTCGACCAGCGCCTCGATCTTCTGCGCGACGATCACCTCGGCGCCGATCTCCAGTGCCTCGGCGAGCACCGCGCAGCCGGCCACCAGTTCGCGGGTGTGCCGGTCGGACAGCTCGGACCAGCCCGACTGCATGCGCCGGGTGGCCGCGCCCTGGTAGGCGTCGGCGAAGTCCGCGAGGGCGCGGGTGGTCTCGGCGTGGGTCTGCTCCACCGCCTGCCCGAACTGCCGGACCAGGGCGGCGAACTGGCGGACCTCGTCCTCGTTGATGTACGGCCAGGGCACGCCGATCACGTTGAGGAAGATGACCACCGGTTCCGGTAGGTCGTCAATCGCCACTGCACATCCCCCGAGCAGTCGAGCCGACGGGTCGCGTCACGCGACCGTTCCGAGCGGCGCAGACTGTACCGCACCGTCGGTTACGGGGGCGGGGCGGCTCAGGTGCAGTCGGGGCAGAGGCCGCGGTAGGTGACTTCGGCGGTGGCGATGGTGAAGCCGAAGCGTTCGGCGGCGGGGAGGGCGGCCAGCGGGTCGCCGGTGGGGTGGACGTCGCGGATGGTGCCGCAGGCCGAGCAGACCAGGTGCTGGTGGGGCTGGTGGGCGTTGGGGTCGTAGCGCTTGGCGCGGCCGTCGGTGGCGACTTCGAGGATCTCGCCGAGGGTGACCAGTTCGCCGAGGGTGTTGTAGACGGTGGCGCGGGAGATCTCCGGGAGGCGTTCGGCGGCGCGGGCGTGGACCTCGTCGGCGGTCAGATGGACGTGGTCGCCGTCGAGCACCTCGGCGACCACCCGCCGCTGGGAGGTCAGCCTCCAGCCGCGGGACCGCAGCCGTTCCAGCAGGTCACTCATCTTGTTCATCCATTCAGCTCAACAGCAGCCCGAACTGTACAGGGGGTGCGGCGACGCACCCGATTCGAGCGGAACCACCACCCGATTGACCCGCTTCTTGACTTAGACTTCGTCTATCTTAGGATCGGCTCCGGCGAACAGCCAAGGTGCCCGTAGCGAAGAGTGCGATCCGCCCGATCCGGAGGAGCTCCCATGCCCGAGAACGACGACGCCATCGTCACCGACCCCAAGTCCGAGGGTGCGGGAGGCTGCCCGGTCGTGCACGGCCGCGCGGCCCACCCGACCCAGGGCGGCGGCAACCAGCAGTGGTGGCCGAACCGTCTGAACCTGAAGATCCTGGCGAAGAACCCGGCGGTGGCGAACCCGCTGGGTGGGGACTTCGACTACCCGGCGGCCTTCGCGACCCTGGACCTCCCGGCCGTGAAGCGCGACATCGAGACCGTGCTGACCACCTCGCAGGACTGGTGGCCGGCCGACTTCGGCCACTACGGCCCGCTGATCATCCGGATGGCCTGGCACAGCGCCGGCACCTACCGGATCTCCGACGGCCGCGGCGGCGCGGGCTCCGGCCAGCAGCGCTTCGCCCCGCTGAACTCCTGGCCGGACAACGCCAACCTGGACAAGGCCCGCCGCCTGCTCTGGCCGGTGAAGCAGAAGTACGGCCAGGCGCTGTCCTGGGCCGACCTGCTGATCCTGTCCGGCAACGTGGCGCTGGAGTCCATGGGCTTCCAGACCTTCGGCTTCGGCGGCGGCCGGGCGGACGTCTGGGAGGCCGACGAGGACGTGTACTGGGGCCCGGAGACCACCTGGCTGGGCGACGAGCGCTACACCGGTGACCGGAACCTGGAGGAGCCGCTGGGCGCCGTCCAGATGGGCCTGATCTACGTCAACCCGGAGGGCCCCAACGGCAACCCGGACCCGATCGCGGCGGCCCGCGACATCCGCGAGACCTTCCGCCGGATGGCGATGAACGACGAGGAGACCGTCGCGCTGATCGCCGGCGGCCACACCTTCGGCAAGACCCACGGCGCGGGCCCGGCGGACAACGTCGCCGACGACCCCGAGGGTGCGCCGCTGGAGGAGCAGGGCCTCGGCTGGAAGAGCAGCTACGGCTCCGGCAAGGGCCCCGACGCGATCACCTCCGGCCTGGAGGTGACCTGGACCAACACCCCGACCGCCTGGGACAACTCGTTCTTCGAGATCCTGTTCGGCCACGAGTGGGAGCTGACCAAGTCCCCGGCCGGCGCGCACCAGTGGAAGCCGAAGGACGGCGGCGGCGAGGGCACCGTGCCGGACGCCTTCGACCCGGCGAAGAAGCACGCCCCGCAGATGCTCACCACCGACCTGTCGCTGCGCTTCGACCCGGTGTACGAGCAGATCTCCCGCCGCTTCCTGAACGACCCGGCGGCGTTCGCGGACGCCTTCGCCCGCGCCTGGTACAAGCTGACGCACCGTGACATGGGCCCGGTCGTCCGCTACCTCGGCCCCGAGGTCCCGTCCGAGGAGCTGCTCTGGCAGGACCCGCTGCCGGCCGCCCAGGGCGAGCCGATCGACGCGGCGGACGTCGCGGCGCTGAAGGCGCAGCTGCTGGCCTCCGGTCTGACCACCGCCCAGCTGGTGTCCACCGCGTGGGCCTCGGCGGCGTCCTTCCGCGGCAGTGACAAGCGCGGCGGCGCGAACGGCGCCCGGATCCGCCTGGAGCCGCAGCGCGGCTGGGAGGTCAACGACCCGGAGCAGCTGGCGCAGGTGCTGCGGGTGCTGGAGGGCGTGCAGCAGGAGTTCAACGCGAAGGGCGGCAAGCAGGTCTCGCTGGCCGACCTGATCGTGCTGGGCGGCACCGCGGCGGTCGAGCAGGCCGCGAAGGCCGGCGGCGTGGACGTCGAGGTGGCCTTCCACCCGGGCCGGGTGGACGCCACCCAGGAGAAGACCGACGTGGAGTCGTTCTCGGCGCTGGAGCCGCAGGCCGACGGCTTCCGCAACTACCAGGGCAAGGCCACCCGGCTGCCGGCCGAGTACCTGCTGGTGGACCGCGCGAACCTGCTGAACCTGTCCGCCCCGGAGCTGACCGTGCTGGTCGGCGGCCTGCGGGTGCTGGGCGCCAACACCGGCGGCTCGCAGCACGGCGTGCTGACGGAGCGTCCGGGCACCCTGAGCAACGACTTCTTCGTCAACCTGCTGGACCTGGGCACCACCTGGGCGCCGGTGGCCTCGGACAACACGGTGTACGAGGGCCGGGACGCCTCCGGTGCGGTGAAGTGGACGGGCACCCGGGCGGACCTGGTGTTCGGCTCCAACTCGGAGCTGCGGGCGCTGGCCGAGGTGTACGCCTCGGACGACGCCAAGGAGAAGTTCGTGAAGGACTTCGCCGCCGCCTGGACGAAGGTCATGGACCTGGACCGCTTCGACCTGGTGTGACCCTGGCCGGCTGAGGAGGCCCGGCCCCCGCGGGGGGCCGGGCCTGTTCCGTTCAGTGCCGCAGTTCGAGGGTGCAGCACTTGACGGCGCCGCCGGCCCGGAGCAGTTCGGTGAGGTCGACGCCGATCGGGTTGAAGCCGCGGGCGCGCAGCTGCTCGGCGAGGCCGACGGCGGCCTCGGGAAGGATCACGTTGGCGCCGTCGGAGACCGCGTTGAGGCCGAACACCTGGGCGTCCTGGGCGCCGGCGGTGATCGCGTCGGGGTAGAGGCGTTCCAGCACGGCCCGCGAGGCGGGGTCGAAGGCCGCCGGGTGGTACATGATCTCGGTGTCGCTGAGCACGGCGAGCGCGGTGTCCAGGTGGTAGTAGCGCGGGTCGACCAGGCGCAGGGTGACCACCTCGCGGCCGAGGAAGCGCTCGGCCTCGGCGTGCGCGGCGGCCTCGGTGCGGAAGCCGGTGCCGGCCAGGATCCGCTCGCCCGCCACCAGCAGGTCGCCCTCGCCCTCGTTGACGTGCTCGGCGTCGCGGACCTGCGTCCAGCCGTGCGCGCGGAACCAGTCGGTGTAGGCGGGGCCCTCGGCGGTGCGCTCGGGGTACCGGAAGCGGGCGCCGAGCACCTTGCCGTCGACCACGGTGGCGCCGTTGGCGGCGAACACCATGTCGGGCAGGCCGGGCACCGGGTCGATCAGCTCCACGGTGTGGCCGAGGCGCAGGAACAGCGCGTGCAGCTGGTCCCACTGGGCGAGCGCGGTGCCGGTGTCGGTGGGTTTGGCCGGGTCCATCCACGGGTTGATCGAGTAGTCGACCGTGAAGTGGGCGGGCCGGCACATCAGGTAGTGGCGCGGTCGGGCGGTACGCGGCGACACGGTGGTGTCCTTCCGGGCAGGGCAACGGAGCCGACGGTCGGTCGGCGGGGCTGCGGGGGTGAGGGTTCAACTGCCGATGGACTGCGGGAAGGTGAACAGTCCGTCCGGGTCGTGGCGGCGCTTGGTGGCGACCAGCCTCGGGTAGTTGGCACCGTAGTAGGCGGTGCGCCAGTCCCGCAGGTCCGGGTCGGTGAAGTTCAGGTAGGCGCCGTCGATCGCGTGCGGAACGACCAGGTGATCTAGTTCGGCCAGCCAGGCCAGGTTGGCCGCCGGGTCCTCGCCGGGCAGCCAGGAGGTGTCCAGGCTGACCAGGTACTCGGCGCTGCGGTGGACGAAGGCGGTGGCCTGCGGGTCGACCCGGTTGATCGCGCCGCCCCAGCCGAACAGGGCGAGGCCGCAGCCGTCCGGGTTGCCGCTGCCGGGCCAGGCCTCCAGGTGCGCCAGCACGGCGGCCACGGCTTCGGGCGGCAGCGGCGCGGCGGCGAAGTGGGTGCGGACGGCGAACGCGCCGCCGCTGGTCTCGTGCTGCAGGTAGTCCATGGCGTCCCAGAAGTCCCGGTCGGCGAGGTCGGCGCGCAGCGGCTGCCCGGCGGCGAGCGCGGGGGCGAGCAGTTCGCGCAGTTCGGCGGCGGGGCCGAGGTGCAGGCCGATGGCGGAGACCACGGTGCGTCCGCCGGAGCGGGCGGCGCCCAGGCGCAGCGAGGTGCGGTCGGGGGCGGTGCGCATCAGGTGCTGGACGGCGTCGAACACGGCCGGGGCGTGGGCGGCGTCCCAGAGCAGCAGGCAGGTGCTGGCGGCGGGGGCCGGGGTGGCCTGGAAGGTGAGGTCGAGGTTGATGCCGAAGTTGCCGCCCCCGCCGCCGCGGCACGCCCAGTAGAGGTCCTCGTTCTGCTGGTCGTCGCAGTGGAGGACGGTGCCGGCGGCGGTGGCCAGGGTGGTGGCGCGCAGCGTGTCGGCGGTCAGGCCGAGGTGCCGGGAGGTGGCGGCGGAGCCGCCACCGAGGGCGAGGCCGGCGATGCCGACGCCGGCGCCGTTGCCGAGCGGCAGGGCCAGGCCGTGCGGGCGCAGCGCGGCGTACAGGGCGCCGGTGAGGGTGCCGCCGCCGACGGTGACCCGGCCGGTGGCGGGGTCGACGGTGATGGTGTCGAGGGCCCGCAGGTCGAGGACCAGGCCGGTGTTGACGGAGTGTCCGGCGTAGGAGTGGCCGCCGCCGCGGGGGACGATCGGGACGCCGCTGTCGCGGGCCCAGTCGACGGCGCGGAGCACGTCGTCGCGGTCGGCGGCCTGCAGGACGGCGGCGGGGGCGCGGTGCGCCCAGCGTTCGTTGAAGGCGGCGGAGGAGTCGTGGAAGGCGGCGTCGCCGGGGTGCAGCAGCGGGCCGGTGGTGTGCTTGTCGAGCAGGGCCCAGTCGGGGGTGGTCACGGGGCGATCTCCTCGATGGTGGAGGTGCCGGCGGCGGGGTGCGGGCCGTAGCGCTCCCACTGCTCGTGCAGCCGGATCCGGCCGTCGGGGGTGAGGGCGGGGGTGTTGCGGGTGCGGCCGCAGACCACTTCGCCGTCGTCGAGGACGAAGGTGTAGCCCATGGCGAGGGTGCCGTCGGGCAGCCGGGTGCCGGCGGTCCAGCCGCGGCGGATCGCGCCGCCGGCGATCTCGCCCCAGACCAGGTCGCCCTGCTGGTGGTAGACGGCGACGGTGCGGCGGTCGCCGTCGGGGGCGTGGAAGCGCCGGCCCTCGTAGTCGAGCTGGCGGGGGTTCACGCCTGCCACCAGATCGCGTAGTAGGCGAAGTCCTGGTCGTGCGGGTTGGCCACGGCGTGGTCGGTGTCGGCGGGCAGCAGGACCAGGTCGCCGGCGGCGATGGGGTGGCTGCCGTCGGCGGTGCGGACCTCGCCGCGGCCGCTCATGCAGATGAACAGTTCGCGTTCGGTGTGCTGGTGGGTGTCGGTGAGGTCGCCGGGGCGCAGCACGCACCAGGCGCCGTGGAAGGGGGTGGTGAGTTCGCCCCAGGGGTGCAGCAGTCTCAGGTCGAGGCCGTGGGCGCGTTCGAGTCCGGCGGGTTCCTGACGGCGGATCACCAGGCCGGGCGGCAGGCCGGTTTCGGGCATGGCGGGGCTCCGTTCGGGTGCGTGGGCGTGGGGAGCCGTCAGCGGGCGGCGGCGTGGCCGAGACCGGCGTCGCGGGCGAGCACGATGGCCTGGGCGCGGTCGGCGACGCCGAGTTTGCCGAAGATTCCGGAGATCCGGTTGCTGACGGTCTTGGAGGCGAGGGCGAGTTCGCGGGCGATGACGGTGTTGGACCGGCCGGCGGCCAGGTGTTCGAGGACTTCCCGTTCCCGGTCGCTGAGTTGCGGGAACGGGTAGCTGCGCGGCCGCGGGCCGGCGCCGATCAGGGTGCCGAGCCGGGCGGCGATGGTGCGGTCGACGATGGCCTCGCCGTTGCCGACGGCGTGGATGCCGCGGACGATCTGGTCGGCGGTGGCGCGTTTGACCAGGTAGCCGCGGGCGCCGGCGTGGAAGGCGGCGGTCACCGCCCTGTCGTCGTCGAAGGCGCTGAACACCAGGACGCCGGTGTCGGGGGCGAGCCGCAGGATCTGACTGATCATCCGCATGCCGGAGCTGTCGTCCAGTTGCGGGTCGAGGACCAGGACGTCGGGCCGGTGCCGGGAGGTGGCCGCGAGCACCTCGCCGGTGGTGCCCGCCTCGCCGACCACCAGCGCGCCGCCGGAGGCCTCCACCATGGAGCGGACGCCCTGGCGGACGGCCGGCTGCGCGTCGGCGAGCAGCACGGTCAGCGGCGTGGAACTCCCGTGCTGGTTCATCGTCCCCTCGCGGCGTGTGGTGGTGCGGCAAAAGGCGGTGCGTGCGGCCGGGGACGTGGTGATCACCGGCGGTGACGATTCCGTTACCTCATCATGATCTGGTCAATCGCGCGGCTCAAGTGTGCAATGTCATACAGGAGTTGGCAGATGTGATGATTGCCCGGCCGGTTCCGGAGCAGGGACGCCGGTCAGTGCCAGGCCCTCCCGGGCGCGGCGCATGATCTCCTCCCGGCCGCGCCAGTGCGACCAGAACGCGCCGGTGTAGCCGAGGCCGCCCAGGCTGGTGAGGAACGGGTTGTCGGCGTAGTTGTTGTCGTGCTCGCTCATCCCCTCGACGGTGGGCAGCATCACCCGGTGGTGGTCGGCGGGGTCGATCATCGCCCACAGGTCGGCGACCGGTCCGTGCCAGCGCTCCTCCGGGTCGGCGGCCCGGGCCGGGTCGGGCAGCAGGCCGGGCGAGAACCAGCAGACCAGCCGGAAGTTGCCGTGCTCGTCGAACATGAACTGCCGCTCGTACTCGGCCGGGGAGGCGCACATCCGCAGCGGCTTGAGCACGATCGGGCCGCCCGCGGTGTTGGACTGCAGGCCGGGGACGGTGCGCACGCCCGCGCACTGCTCGGCGATGTCGATGCCCATCGGGGTGTAGGGGAACAGCCGCAGGCCGAGCGAGAAGCCGGTGACGGTGGCGTCCAGCGCCATGAAGGCGTCCACGCAGGCGCGGACCGTCTCCATGGTCTCCCCCGGCATGCCGAACAGCGCCTCGACCATGGTGAGGATGCCGCGTTCGTGGCAGAGCCGGACCAGCCGCTCGGTGTCCTCGAAGGTGTAGTACGTGCCGCCCTTCTCGGTGACCTTCCAGCCGCTGAGCACCTCGGGGCGGATGTGGTCGCTGCCGACGTTGACGCCCCGGCAGCCGGCCGCGGCCAGCAGGTCGGCGAACTCCTCGTCGAACGGGCTGGGTTGGCAGTACACCCAGAGCCGCAGACCGTTCAGCGGGTTGTCCGGGTCGGCGTGCCGGCGGCGGACGATCTCCCGCAGCAGGTTCTTGGCGTGCGCGATCGACAGGTTGAACTCGCTGTCGGTGGTGTGCTGGTCCAGGATGCCCTGGGCCGCCAGCGACTCCATCTCGTCGACCACCGAGGCGAGTTCGCGCTGCCCGTAACGGGTGCCCTTGGCGTCGGGCTCCACGCAGTGCGAGCAGCGGTAGGCGCAGCCGTTCTTGGTCAGGATGGAGCCGAGGCCGCCGCGCCGGTAGTACTCCAGGTTGTCGACCCGGCGCGGGACGCCGGAGCGCCGCCGGTACACCGACTGCCGGTCCACCTGCCACACCCGGGGCTCGAACTGACCGGTGGCGTCGACCTGCTGGGCCTGCCCGTGGCGGACGGTGAGCACCGCGGGCGGGACCCGGACGGCGCCGCGCTCGGTGTTGCGGATCAGTCCGGCGATGCCGGTGGTCTCGCGGCCCTCGGCGACCGCCTCGGCCAGCTCGCAGAGGATCTTCTCGCCGGGGCCCTTCACGCCGTAGTCGATGCCGAAGTACTCGACCAGCGCGAACGGCATGGTGGAGAAGCCGATGCCGCCGCCGACGATGGGCGCCTCGGTGTGCCGGCGGATCTCGGTGATGATCTCCCGGTGCTCACCGACGAACGGCCGCTGCTCGAAGGCGTACACGGTGTCGGTGTTGCGGACGGTCACCCCGACCAGCATCGGGTCGCGTTCCGCGAAGTACTCGTGCAGGCAGGTCTTCCAGTCGTCGCGGCGGAAGGTCAGGTCGAGCACCTCCACCTCGAAGTCGGCGTCCTCCAGCGCGGTGGTGAGGACGTCGAGGGCGTAGGGCGCGATCGGCGGATGCACCTTGTTGGGATTGACCAGTAGGACCAGTCTGCTCATGGGTTCCCTCCCCTGGGTGAAGTGAATAACTGACGGTCGGTCAGACGATGCCGAGGCTGATGCCGAACTCGGGGGTGCCGCCGACCAGGTAGGCCCCGGCGGACTGCAGGATCCGGTCCTGGGCGACCAGGTGCTGGGCCATCACGGTGGTGTCGCGCAGCCAGCGGTCCATCGGCGAGCTGCGGTTGATGGACCAGGTCTGCAGCAGGTCGTAGAGCCGGGCGACGATGTCCCGGGAGCTGCGGAAGGCGTGCAGCCAGGACAGCGGGGAGGCGGCCCGCTCGGTGGGCGTGAGGTCGTCCAGCGTGCCGCCCGCGGCGAGCACCTCCCACTGCCGGCGCATCGAGCCGTACACGCCCTCCCGGGCGGCGTTGAACTCGGCTTCGCAGCGCGCGAGTTCGGTCTGCACCCGCCAGCTGTCGGCCCAGGCCCGGCCGGCCATCCGGTCGTACCGGGTGGACGCCACCTCGCGGACGTGGTCGAGGGCGGCGCGGGCCACGCCGAGCGGGACGCCGCACATCGCGCGGGTGAAGGAGTCCGCCTGGGTGAGCGGGCTGGGCGCGCCGTGCGGGGTGGCGAAGGTGTAGGTGTGCTCCTCGGGCACGAACACCTCGGTCATGGTGTAGTCGCAACTGCCGCTGCCGCACAGGCCGGTGGTGTCCCAGTTGTCGATCACCTCGACCTCGGAGCGCGGCACCAGGAACTGCCGGGAGTCGTGCCGGTGCTTGCTGCCGGGGGCGGCCCAGGGCTCGCCGCCGTCGAAGATGAAGGCGCCGGACGTCACCCAGTCGGCGTGCTTGATGCCGGAGCCGAACGACCAGCGGCCGCTGAGCCGGAAACCGCCGGGCACGCGCTCGGCCCGGCCGGAGGGCTGCAGCAGGCCCGCCACCACCAGGTCGAGGCGCGGGAAGACCTCCTTGGCCACCGCCTGGTCCAGGAAGTTGGCGTAGATGCCGGTGTTGGCGCCGATCACGGCGCACCAGGCGGCGGAGGCGTCGCCGTACGCGAGGGCCTCCACCACCTCGGTCTGCTCCATCGAGGTGAGCGCGGGGCCGCCCCACTCGCGGCCGAAGCACATGCCGAACACGCCGGTGGCGCGCAGCAGTTCGACCACCTCGGCGGGCAGGGTGCGGTTGGCCTCGATCGCGGGGGCGAGCTCGCGCAGCTGCGGCGCCAGTTCCCGGGCCCGCTTCAGGATCTCGGAGGACATGTCGTCACTCTCCTTCGGTGGGGCTGGTGGTGAGTCCGAGGCTGATCCGGAACAGCGGGGGCCGGCCGAGCAGGTAGGCGCCGACCGACTCCAGGACCGCGTCCTGCGCGGTGAGGTTCTGGCACATCACCGCGGTGTCGCGCAGCCAGCGGTCCATCGGCTGGTCGCGGTTGATCGACCAGGTCTGCAGCAGGTCGTAGAGCCGGTTGACCACCCGCCGGGCGGTGCGGAAGGCGTGCAGCCAGGCCAGCGGCGAGGCGGCCCGCTCGGTCGGGGTGAGGTCGTCCAGCGTGCCGCCCGCGGCGAGCACCTCCCACTGGCGGCGCAGCGCCCCGTACACGCCCTCCCGGGCGGCGTTGAACTCGGCCTCGCAGGAGGCGAGTTCGGTCTGCACCCGCCAGCTCTCGGCCCACGGTCGGCCGGCCATCCGGTCGTAGCGGGTGGCGGCGATCTCCCGGGCGTGGTCGAGGGCGGCGCGGGCCACGCCCAGCGGGACGCCGCACAGGGCCCGCATGAAGGAGTCCGGCTGGGCCAGCGGGCTCGGGGTGCCGCGGGTCTCGTAGAAGGTGAAGGTGTGCGTCTCGGGGACGAACACCTCGGTCATGGTGTAGTCGCAACTCCCGGTCCCGCGCAGGCCGGTGGTGTCCCAGTTCTCCACCACGTCGACCTCGGAGCGGGGCACCAGGAACTGCAGCGAGTCGTGGCTGTGCGCGCTGCCGGGGGCGGCCCAGGGTTCGCCGTCCTGGAAGACGAACGCGCCGGAGGTCACCCAGTCGCTGTGCTTGATGCCGGAGCCGAACGACCAGCGGCCGCTGAGCCGGTAGCCGCCGGGCACCCGCTCGGCGTGGCCGGCCGGGGCGAGCACGCCCGCGGTGATCAGGTCCAGGTCGGGGTAGACCTCCTTGACCACCGACTGGTCGAGGAAGTTGCCGATCAGGCCGCTGTTGGCGCCGATCACCCCGCACCAGGCGGCCGAGGCGTCGCCGTAGGCGAGGGCCTCGACCACGGCGAGCTGCTCCAGCGAGGTCAGTTCGGGTCCGCCCCACTCGCGGGCGAAGCACATCCGGAACACGCCGGTGTCCCGGAGCAGGTCGACGATCGCGGTGGGGAGGGTGCGGTTGGCCTCGATCTCGGCGGCCCGCTCGCGCAGCACCGGGGCCAGCGCGCGGGCCCGGCGCAGGATCTCGGCCGCGTCCAGCGGCGCGGCGGCGGTCATGCGTCCACGTCCAGCAGTCCGGCGGGCATCGCGAACGGGGCCGCGGGGTCGGCGGGTTCGACCTCGGAGGTCTCCAGCCGGACCAGGGCGGCGGCCGCGTCGAGCCGCTGCTCGCAGCCGGCCAGGGTGTCGGCCTCGCAGATCACGAAGGAGTGCCTGGCCAGGTAGCCGCCGGGGGGCAGCCGCAGCACGGTGCCGTCGGGGGCCATCGGCGCGGCGTGCACCAGGCCCGCCGCCTCGCCCGCCTTCGGCAGGGTCAACCCGTCCAGGCGGCAGTCCTGTTCGGGGTAGCCGAAGCGGATGCCGGCCACCGCGGTGCGGGTCGGGGCGATCTCCGGCCGGCGGCCCACGGCGACGTCGAACAGCACCTCGCCGGGCTCCAGTCCGGTGGCGATCCGGCCGAGCAGCGGGATCAGGTCGCCGCCGAGCCGGCCGTTGACCTCGACGATCAGCG
Organism: Streptomyces sp. TLI_171; assembly: GCF_003610255.1. Lineage (GTDB taxonomy): Bacteria > Actinomycetota > Actinomycetes > Streptomycetales > Streptomycetaceae > Kitasatospora. Next base: position 1,806,934 of record NZ_RAPS01000001.1, read on the forward strand.
GGCCGCGCGGGGTGAGCCGCAGTTCGGTGTGGGTGATGCCGTCCTCGACGCCGAGCGCCCGGTGCGCGTCGGCGAGCACGGCCAGCAGCTGCGGGTCGGCGAGCAGCGGGTCGGCGGCGTCGACGATGTGGCCGACCTCCTCGAAGTACGGCTCGTCGCTGCTGTACTTGCGGGCCAGGAACAGCGGCAGGTACTCGCCCTTGTGGACGGCGCCGTCGACGCTGATCTCCGGGCCGCCCGCGTACTCCTCGACGATCACGCTGGCCCGGTAGGGGCCGGGATCGACCTCGCTGGCGGACAGCGCGGTGGTGAACGCGGCGTCCAGCTCGCTCTCGTCGGCGGCGAACACCACGCCGATGGAGGCGCCCATCGCCCGCGGCTTGAGGACCACGGGGTAGCCGATCCGGGCGGCCGCGGCGCGGGCCTCGGCGAGGTCGGTGGTGAGGGCGAAGCCCGGCTGGCGCTGGCCGGCGGCGGTGAGCACGCTGCGGGTGCGCTCCTTGTCGCGCACGCCGCGCACGCCGCGCTCGGACAGGCCGGGGACGCCGAGTTCGGCGGCCAGCAGGCCGGCGTCCAGCACCAGCGGCTCGTCCCAGCAGAGCAGGCCGACGATCTGCCGGCGGGCGGCGATCTCCCGGACGGTGGCGTTCATCACCGCGGTGTCGAAGACGTTGGCGACCACGATCTCGTCGAAGTACTCCTGCTGCCAGGTCGGCCGCAGGTTGTTGACCAGCAGCAGTTCCAGCCCGGCGGCGCGGGCGCGGCGGCTCATCGGGCCGACCAGGTACTCGCGGTACTCCTTCAGTCCGCTGCCGATCACCAGCAGCGTGCCGGCGCCTGTCACGGCGTCCCCTTCCTGACGCTGGGTCATGCGATCTCCTCCTCGGTGCTGTCCAGTTCGATCCGGACCAGGGCGGCGGCCGCATCGGCCAGTCGGCGGGCCTCGGCGGGGGTGTCGGCCAGGGCGGTGACGATGCCGACCCGGTCCCAGGAGCTGCGCAGTCCCGCGGTGCGGTGCCCGGGGCCGATGCCGATCGCGGCCTGCTGGACGCCCTCGGCGGCGGCCGCCTGCTCCATGCCGTGCACCGCGGTGACGGTGCCGGGCCCGTCCGGGGCGAGGAAGCGGGCGGCGGTGGCCCGCTCGGCCCGCTCCGGCAGCGGGCCGAGCGGCGTCCCGCTCATCAACGCGAAGTACGAGCGCAGCAGTCGGACGGGGTAGGCGGCCTCGATCAGGTCCGGGATCGAGTCGCCGGGCAGCCGGCCCGCGCACTCCACCAGCACCGGGACGCCGTCCGCCAGGATCCACTCGCAGTGCAGCACCCCGTCGCCGAAACCGACCGCGGCGACCAGCCGCTCGGTCTCGGCGACCAGCGACTTGCGCTGCTCCTCCGGCAGCTCGGCGGGGACGGTGTGGCCGGACTCGATCGGGTACGGGCCCGGGTAGAGCAGCTTGCCGGTGGTGTTGGCGAACACCGAGCGGCCGCCGGCGACCAGCAGCTCGACGCTGAACTCCGGTCCGCTGACGAACTGTTCGGCCAGCATGGCGAGCTCCATCGGGCGGTCCGGGACGAACACGCCCTCGTCCTGGGCACAGCACTGCGCCCAGGCCTGCTCGACCTCGGCGGGCCCGTGCAGCACCCGGGTGCCCACCGAGGCCTGCCGGTTGGCGGGCTTCAGCACCACGGGGCCGGGGTTCCTGGTCATGAAATCGGTCAGCTCGGCGGCGCTGCGCACCGGCTCGGAGGCCGGGTTGGCGATCCCGGCGGCGGCCGCGACGGTCCGCAACTGGTGTTTGTCGCGCAGCAGTTGCGCGGAGCCGAGGCCGGCGCCCGGCAGGCCGTAGCGTTCCGCGAGCCGGGCCGCGAACGGCACCGCGTACTCGACGGCGGGGATCACCGCGACCGGGTCGAGGTCGGGGTGGGCGGCGAAGAAGGCGTCCGCCCGGCCCGGAAGGTGGTACTCCCACTCGATCAACTCGCGCGCGAAGTCGATCTGTTGGAGGGCCTCGGCGAGGTGCCGCTTGCGGGCGACGTCCGGCTCCTCGACGTAGATCACCGAGTCGGCGGGCTGGAAGGCGGCGATGCCGGGCACCGCGAAGGCGACGTAGCCGACGATCAGCACCGGCCGTTCGGCGGGGACTTGACTGTTCATACGGTCTCTCCGACTGGGTCCGGATCGGGGTTCTTCGCGGCGGCGGCGCGCAGGGCGGCCCGGTGCTTGAGGCCGGCCACGGCCAGCACGCCGGCCAGGCCGTTGACCAGGGCCATCAGCACCCAGAACCCGGCGTGCAGGTGGGTCCAGGCCCAGACGCCGAACAGCGGGCCGACCGCCGAGGCGAGGCCGGCCGCGGCCTGCATGGTGCCGAGGTAGCGGGCCTTCAACGCGTCCGGGAAGGTGGCCGGGTGGGCGAACATGCTGGGTCCGGCGATCATCAGGCCGCTGACCGCGAGCACCGCGCCGAACAGCACGAACGCCCCGGAGTGCACGGCCAGGCCGTACACGGCGAGTCCGGCCGAGTTGACCAGGTGGCCGACGCCGACCGCCAGGTAGGTGGGGATGCGGGTGATGTACGAGGTGATCTTCAGTTCGCAGGTGATCAGCACCAGCGAGGACGCGGTCAGCACCGCGCTGTACAGGCCGGTCGGGTAGCCGTCGTGGACGATCTCCAGCGGCAGCGAGATCGAGGACTGCACGTAGGCGACGGTGCCGAGCATCACGGCGGCCAGGTACGCCAGGTAGGCCCGGTCGCGGAGCATCGCGGCGTACGCGGCCCGGCCGCCGGAGCGGCGTTCGGCACTGTCCTGCGGCTGCTGTTCGGGCACCGCGTGCCTGGGCAGCAGCCGGTAGGCGAGCGCGGCGTAGACCAGGGTGGTGGCGCCGTCCAGCCAGAACAGCAGGTCCCAGTCGAGCAGGATCACGCCGGCGGCGATCAGCGGGGCGAGCGCCGCGCCGGTGTTCAGCGCGATCCGCATCATGGAGAAGCCCATCACCTGGTACCGCTCCGGCATCAGGTCGCTGAGCAGCACCGAGGCGGCGGGCCGGTAGGCCTGCGCGAACAGACCGGCCAGGGCGATCGCCACCAGGAGCGCGGCGAGCAGTCCGGGCCGGGCCAGCAGCGGCAGCACGGCGACCAGCGGCGCCGAGCCGGCCATCGCGGCCACGATCGTGGTGCGCGCCCCGAGCCGGTGGGTGATCTCCCCGCCGAGCACGGTGCCGAACACGGTGCCGAGGCTGTACGCGCCGAGGGCGAGTCCGGCGGTGCCGCCGGACAGGCCGCGGTGCGTCAGGTACAGCACCAGGAACGTCTGGACGAACGCGCCCAGTTGGTTCACCAGTACGCCGCCGAGCAGGTACCGGACGGTGGTGGGGGTGGCCCGAAGGGTGTCGAGGACACCGATCGCCGGGCTGTCGTCGGTCATGCCGCCTCCTGGAGCGCCGCGGTGATCCGCTCCGCGACCAGCGGAGCGGTGGAGAACCCGCTGCCGCCGCACGCGGCCCGGGCCCACAGGCCCGGGGAGACCCGGGCCAGCAGCGGGCCGCCGGTGGCGGCGTCCGCGGTGTAGTGGCATACCCGGACGCCGGCCAGCGGATAGCGGTCGAGGTCCGGCAGGATGCCCTCGGCCGCCAGCCGGTCCAGGTACGGCTGTTGGTCCTCGGCGCTGCTGTCGGTGTCGGTGACGGCGCGGCACACCGTGTCCGAGCTGAGCTTGAGCAGGGTGCCCGCGCCCGGGGGCAGCACCCAGCCGCGGCCCTCCCGGCCGAGGCCGCCCGCGGTGGGCGCCTCGTCCCAGCGGTCGCCGCCGGCCGGACGTCCCAGGTAGACCATGGTCTGCCGGTACAGGGTGACCTGACCGTCCGTCAGCTTCCGGGTCCACGGGCCGCCGGCCAGCAGGGTCAGGTCGCCGCGGACCACCTCGCCGTCGGCCAGCACGATCCGCCCGGAGCCGGCGAACACCGTCCGCACCGTGCGGTGCGGGCGCAGGTCCACGCCGGGCTGGGCGGCCAGCCAGCGGGCGGCGGCCCGCAGCACCCGGTCGGCCAGCAGCACGCCGCCGGTCCGCTCGCGGACCGCCACCGTGCCGGACGGCCGGCCCAGCAGCGGGAGCCGGTCGTCCGGCGGCAGGTCGACCGGGATGCCGGCCTTGTCCGCCTCGGTGAGCAGTTCGCCGAGCCGGTGCTCGGGCCAGGCGGTGAGGACGCCGACCCGGCGGTACAGCTCGGCGCCGAACAGCCGCTCCAGGTCCTCCCAGTGGCGGTGGGCGACCAGCCGGCGGGCAGTGCCGTCGGGGTCACCGGGCAGCAGGGTGCGGATGGCGCGGTGCTGGTCGTGCGAGGTCGCGTCGGGGTTGGGCACCGGGCCGCGTTCCAGCACGGTGACCCGGTGCCCGGCCCGCGCGCAGGCGACGGCGGTCAGCAGCCCGGTGACACCGGCGCCGACCACCACCACGTGCGCGGCGGCGCCGGAAGGGCGGCTGTTCACCGTCCGCCGCCGTGCACGCGGGTGGCGAGCCTGGGCAGCGGCCGGGGGCGGACGGTGGTGGCGGACGGCTCGGCCGGGATCGCCTGGTCCGGCAGCGCCTCGGCGGCCAGGTCGACCAGCAGCGGGGCGGCGCAGCGCAGGAACAGGTCCAGCTCGTGCCAGAAGTCGCCGGCGTCCTGGTCGGTGACCTCCCAGCGGTCGAGCCGGCCGAGCTGCTCGGTGAGGGTGAACGCGGCGGCGCTGAGGCTGAAGCGGCGCGGGCGCAGCGCGGCGGCGAAGCGCTCGGCGATCAGCTTGGCGGCGTGCCGGGAGCGGGCGCCGACCGGCAGCGGACCGCGGTCGAGGTACGCCTCGGCCTTCTCGGCGACCCGGTTCCACGGTTCGACCAGGCGCTGCCCGCAGACCCGGTCCATGGCGGCCCGGGTGAAGTTGGTGCGCTGGAAGTCCGGCCCGGTGGCGGCCAGGTAGTAGCGGACCAGGTCGCGGGGCACCTCGGCGGTCAGCTGACGTCCCGTCACCACGTGGCCGCGGCTGGTGGAGAACTTGTCGCTGTCGAGTTCGTAGAACTCGTTGGTGACGAAGTGCGCGGGAAGTGCCAGTCCGCCGAGGGCCAGCAGCATCGCGGTGCCGGCGAGCGCGAACGCGAAGCTGGCGTCGGAGCCGAAGAAGAACACCACTTCCGGGCCGGCCTCGGCGGCCCAGTGCCGCTCCTCGTCGCCGGGGACCTCGCCGCGGGCCTCGGCGGCCAGCGCGATGGCGTGCAGGCTCCACGCCACCGTCTCGGTGTCGGAGTACAGCACCTGGCCGGGGGTCTCGGCGAACGGGGCGGGGATGCCCCAGTCGATCGGCAGCGTGATCGGGTAGTCGGGCAGCCGTCGGGCCATCAACTCCTCGACCAGCTGGGCGAGTCGGGGTCGCATGGTGGGCGCCAGCCGGGCGAAGTAGGAGGCCAGCGCGGCCCGGTGCTCCTCCAGCGGCAGGACCAGCACCTCGCACTCGCGCAGCTCGACGGCGAGTTCGGGGTGCCGGGTGGAGCGCGGTTCGATCAGCTCGCCGGAGGCGATCCAGTGCCCGCAGTTCTCGCACAGCCCGGCGCAGCCCTCGGCCAGGCAGACGGGGCAGCCGCCGCGCACGTACGCGTCGGTGAGGAACTCCCCGGTGTCCGGCAGGTACGGGAACTTCACCTTGCGCAGCCGCAGGTGGCCTTCGCCGTGCAGCCGTTCGAACAGGGTGCGGACGGTCTTCAGGTACCGGTCGTCGAACCGGACGAAGCCGTCGGGGACGATGCCGGCCGCGGCGAGGGTCGCCTCGACCTGTTCGGCGGCGTGCAGCCGCAGCTCCTCGGGCTTTTCGCCGAGGCGGCGGGCGGTGGTGACGATGTAGTTCTGGGTGAAGTGCACGCCGGTGCCGAACAGGGTGTCGCGGGCGGTGGCGCGGGCGTACCGGGCGCACACGTCGGCGGACAGGAACGGGCCGGCCAGGTGGCCCAGGTGCAGGTCCCCGTTGGCGGTGGGTCCGGGGGCGACCACCAGCAGCGCGGCCATCAGCGGGCGTCCGCGGTGACGGTGGTCAGGCCGTGCCGGTCGAGCAGGTCTCCGGTGATGTCGCGGGCCCGGTGGGCGAGCACGCTGATCAGCGAGTCGGCGATGCCGTGGGTGGCCTCGTTGACGCCCTGCAGGTAGAGCGCGGCGTCGGTGCCGGCCCCCAGGTCGACCCGGTAGTCCCGGCTGACGCTGACCTCGGCCAGCCCGGCCTTCTCGGTCAACTCCCGGACCAGCGAGGGCATCCGGCTGTCGTAGCCGGTGCCGAGCAGCACCAGGTCGCAGCGGTGCTCGGCGACCTTGCCGGTGCGGCGGTCGCGCAGCTCCAGCACCACCTCGCCGTCCTCCTCGCGGGCGGTGACCACCTCGGTCATCGCCCGCACCTCGGCGCGGCCGGTGCCGATCATCTTCTCCCGGTACAGCAGCATGTACAGCTCGTCCAGGAACGGCGGGGCCAGGCCCGCGTAGTTGGTCAGTCGCATCTCGTCGAGCACCTGGGCGCGCATCTCGGCCGGGGCCTCGTAGAACTCGTCGACGAACGACGGGTAGAACAGCTCGTTGACGAACTTGCTGGTCTGGTAGTTCTGCAGGCCGATCGAGCGGACCAGCATGGTGACGGTGGAGTTCGGCAGCTTCTCGTACAGCGCCATGAACATCTCGGCGGCGCTCTGCGCCCCGCCGATCACCACGGTGCGCAGCGGGGCGTCCTTGTCGACGGCGCTGATCCGGCCGCGGAACCGGGAGCTGTGGATGACCTTCTCGGCGGGCAGGTCGGCGAACACGGCCGGGATGTGCATGTCGCGGCCCGCGCCGACCACCAGGTCGCGGCAGCGGATGGTGTCGCCGTCGGCGAGGGTGACCTGCCAGCCGATCAGCTTGCCGTTCTCGTCGTAGCGCGGCTCGGTGGCGGTCGCCTTGGCGTCGTAGCGGATCTGCACCTTCTCCAGCGACTTGGCCACCCACTGCAGGTAGTCGGAGAACTCCCAGCGGTGCGGGTGGAAGGTGCCCAGGTTGATGAACTGGTCCAGGCGGCCGTGCTGGTGCAGGAAGTTGAGGAACGAGAACCGGCTGCGCGGGTCGCGCAGGGTCACCAGGTCCTTCAGGAAGGACACCTGGCTGCGGGCCCACGGCATCAGCAGGTCGCGCTGCCACTTGATGTCCGGGGCCTGCTCCAACAGCAGGGTGCGCTCGGCCAGTTCGGCCGAACCGCTCTCCTCGATCGCGGCGGCGAGGGCCAGGTTCGCCGGGCCGGCTCCGATCGCCAGTACGCCCACCTCTAGGTCAGCCACACTTCCCCCTCGTGAACTCGGGTACCGCCAGGGCGAGTCGGTGCTCTCCTGACGCTTCGTCGGCGTTTCCTGATCGTTCTTGTCGCGCTCTTGTCGCGCTCCTGTCGAACTCTTGTCGCGCCGAGAAACCTAGGAAGCCGGCGTTCCCGGCCGGTAGGGCGGACTTCCCGGGCCCGGGGGAATTTCCGGACAGGCGTGCGAAGGGCCCCGGGGCTGCTGCCCCGGGGCCCTTCCCCTCCCGCTGTCCGCGCGCCGCCCGTTCCCGGCGCTACTTCCGGGCGATGCGCAGGACGCCGGTCTCGGTGCCCTGGTAGAGGGTGCCGTCCGGCGCGGTGGTGCCGGTCATCTGCAGCGGGTTGTACAGCAGGCCGATGCCGAAGGTGCTGCCCGCGAGCCTGGCGCCGGTCGCCGGGTCGATCACCGCGTGCGCGTAGCTCGCGAAGGTCTGCGCGCCCACCGAGTCGGTCGGGCCGCTGACCGTGACCGTGTAGATCTTCCCGTCACCCACCGAGAGCCGGGGCAGCGCGGCCGACTTGACGTCGCTCTCCCAGACGGTGGAGCAGCCGACCCCGCTCCCGTCCAGGTCCACCCGGGCCAGCCCGCCCTGGTACGAGGCGGACGAGGGCACGCTGGCGGGGGCGCCCTCGGGCAGTGCCGGGTACGGGTAGCCGTAGGTGTTGGTGACGAACACGCTGCGGCCGGAGGCGATCACCGCGTCCTCGGTGCCGCTGGCCGCCCACTTGGTCAGCACCGGGACGGAGCACACCGGAGCCGGACCGCCGTCGACCCGGTACACCAGCAGGTTCTCGTGCTGCGCGGCGTTGTCGGTCAGGGTCACGTACTCGGTGCCGTCGCCGGGCCCGAAGAAGCTCGGGGTGGCGCCGGTGCCCCAGCTCAGCTGTCCCGGCTTGCGGCCCGGGCCGCGGTCGTAGGCGGCCCGCCACTGCACCACGGGCGTGCCGTCCGCGGCCTGGCCCAGCAGGTACAGCGCGTGGTCGGTCGCCACGGCGGTGTGGCCCGGGACGGTGGAGATGCTGTTGGCGACGCCCTCGCCGGTGGCCAGCGTGCGGACCGCACCGGTGGCGGTGTCGGCGGTGCCGATCACCCCGCCGCCGGTGGCGAACCACACCTTGCCGTCCCAGCCCGGGCTGAGGCCCACGACGTTGTCGCCGGACGGGATCGCACCGGCCAGCGAGGTGCTCTGGTCGACCGTCAACTTCCAGGACCCGTCGGTCCGGTGGTGGCCGATCCGGAGCAGGTTGTCGTTTCCGTCCACGGCCACCAGGGCGTCGTTCTGGTCCAGGTAGGCGTACACGCCGCCGAACAGCGCGCCCTTGGGCAGCTCCAGCGAGGCCAGGTCGGCGCCGTTCGCCGGGTTCAGCAGGTGCACGGTCGGGGTCTGCCCGAAGATCGTGGTGCACAGTGCCACCGGGTACCCGTCCCGACCGACCGTCACCGTCGGGCAGGCCGAAGCCAGCGCCGTCCGGCTCCAGTTGACCGCCCCGGTGCCCGGCCCGGGATAGGGCGTGGTGTCGCTGGACGCCGAGTCCCCGTGCATCCCGGCGTTGCCGTTCGGCGCGGTCGCCGGATTCTGCGGCGGCAGGGGACCGAACCCGGTGGCGGCCACCGAGTCGGTGGTGCCGGCCACCCAGACGGCGGCCGCGGTGGTCAGGGCGAAGGCGGAGAGCAGCAGGCGTGAACGCACGGCGAGTCCTGTTCCGGAGAAGGAAGGGGTCAACGCCGAGCGACGCCACCGCTGATGGACACGACGAGCCGCTCGGCGGAGAGCATGAGCGGCCCTCGACACAGGCGAGAGGCACCAGCGGGCCGCGTCAGCCGACGCGGCGACAACCCGTCGTGGTGGCACGGCCATGGTCCACGTGGCGGCGGCTCACCAACAGGGTCATGCCAGGAACCCTAACGGCCCGCCCCCACCATCCGCTGCCCCCGTCCCACCCGTCGGACGCCCTGACCCACCGTCACCGGCCCGGCCGGTCGTGCTGAGGCCGGGGCGCGGCGGGCCGGTTCCCCGGGGGTGTCACCGGGCATGGCTGTGGGGTACCGGGGCGCCGGTCGGGACGAGAGGGGTTGTGGTGGGCACGGAGTGGGTGCGGGACGCGGTGCTGTACCAGATCTATCCGCAGAGTTTCGCGGACGGGAACGGCGACGGGATCGGGGACTTCGCGGGCCTGACGGAGCGGCTGGAGTACCTCCAGTGGCTCGGGGTGGACGCGGTGTGGCTGAACCCGTGCTTCGCCTCGCCGTTCGGCGACGCGGGCTACGACGTGGCGGACTTCCTGACCACCGCGCCGCGGTACGGCGCGCCGGAGGACCTGGCGAAGTTCACGGACGCGGCGCGCCGGGTCGGGATCCGGGTGCTGCTGGACCTGGTGGCGGGCCACACCTCGGACCGGCACCCCTGGTTCGTCCGCTCGGCGTCCGACCCGGCCGACCACCGCTACGTCTGGGCGGACCGCCCGGCGCCCGGCTTCGTGGCCTCGCCCGGGAGCCGCCCGGGCTGGTACCGGCCGAACTTCTTCGACTTCCAGCCGGCCCTCAACTTCGGCTACGCGCGCACCGACCCGGCCGAGCCGTGGCGGCAGCCGGTGGACGCCGAGGGCCCGCGGGCGAACCGGGCGGCGCTCCGCGAGATCATGGCGCACTGGTTCGGCCTGGGCGTCTCGGGTTTCCGGGTCGACATGGCGTCCTCGCTGGTCAAGGACGACCCCGGGTTCGTGGAGACCGGCAGGCTGTGGCGCGGGACGCGGGCCTGGCTGGACGCCCACCACCCCGACCGGGTGATCCTCGCCGAGTGGGGCGACCCGGCGCGTTCGGTGCCGATGGGCTTCCACGGGGACTTCTTCCTGCAGTTCGGCGGCCCCGACGACGGGGCTCCGCTGCGCTCGCTGTGGAACAACGGCGCGGGCACCGTGCACGAGCAGTGGCCGGTCGAGCCGTGCTACTTCGACGCGGAGGGCCGCGGTTCGATGCGCCGGTTCCTCGCCGAGTGGGAGCGCACCGAACGGGCGGCGGCGGGCCGGGGGTTCGCCTTCCTGCCGACCGCCAACCACGACTTCTCCCGGCTGGCGACCGGCCCGCGCACCCGTGGGCAACTGGCCGCCGCGTTCGCGTTCCAGCTGACCTGGCCGGCCGTCCCGGCGATCTACTACGGCGACGAGATCGGGATGCGTTTCGTGCCCGGGCTGCCGGACACTGAGGGCAGCGTGCTCGGCCCGCACTACAACCGGGCGGGCAGCCGGACGCCGATGCAGTGGGACGCGACGCCGGACGCCGGGTTCTCCTCGGCGCCCGCCGACCGGTTCTACCTGCCGCTGGACCCGTCGCCGGACCGCCCCGACGTGGCCTCCCAGCGTGCCGACGAGTCCTCGCTGCTGCACCACGTGCGGCAGTTGATCGCGCTGCGCCGGGCGCACCCGGCGCTCGGACCGGACGCGCCGCTCGAACTGCTGCACTCCGGCTACCCGCTGGCGTACCTGCGCGGCGAGCGCCACCTGGTGGTGGTCAACCCGCGCCGGTCGCCCGCGAGCCTGCCCGTGGAGCGCGACCTGCCGGGCCGGCTGCTGTACGGGCAGGGCGTGTCGCTGACCCACTCGGTGCTGCGGGCGGAGGGCTTCTCGTACGGGATCTTCGTTCGCTGACGTCCCGTCAGGCGGTCGGGTCGCCGGCGCCGCAGAGGAGTTCGGCCGCGGCCGTGCGGCGGTAGAGCACGGTGCGGCCGGTGCGGTGCCGGGCGGCCAGGCCGGCGTCGTGCAACGCGGACAGGTGGTGCGAGACGGTGGCGGCGGACAGGCCGGTGCGGGCGGCGAGTTCGGTGGTGGTGGCCGGGGCGTCGAGTTCGGCCAGCAGGCGGGCCCGGGCGCGTCCGAGCACCCGGGCCAGGCCCTCGGGCACGGCGGGTGCCGCAGCCTCCCAGAGCGTGGCGACGCCGCGCGGCGGGTAGATCAGGCCGGGCTGCCACGGCGGGTTGGTCTGCGAGAACACGCCGGGCCAGGCGAACACGGTGGGCACCAGCACCAGTCCCCGTTCGCCGTCCAGCCGCCGGTGCGCGTCGACCCAGCGGTGGCCGATCCGCAGCAGGTCGCGCTCCCAGCTCACCTGCGGGTGCAGGTCGGCGAAGAGCCCGGCCGGGCCGCGTTCGGCCAACTGCCGTGCCCGGTACAGGACCTCGCCGTCGACCAGCCGTTCGACGCGCGGCCAGTGCGGGGCGATCGTCGCCTGCCAGTACGCCCGCAGCTCCGCGGCCAGCCGGGCCGTCCCGGCTTCCGGATCGCGCGCCAACTCGGCGACCGGCGGGGGAAGTTCGCCGCCCAGCGGGGCGAGGTCGCGGCGTACGGCGGCCGGGTCGAGGGCGGTCAGTTCGGCGAGCTGCTCGTCCAGGGTCGGGCTGCCGAGGACGGGCACCGGGGTGAGGAAGTCCGGGATGTAGGCGGTCGGCAGCCGGACCAGGGCGGACAGCAACTCCCAACCCACGCCCTCCAGTCGGCGTCGGGCCTGGCGGATCCACGGCAGGTGGACGGCGCTGCGGCCCGGGTCCTTGAGCACCTCCACGCTGGTGGTGAGCTCGCACAGCGGCGAGCGGGCGAACCGGGTGCGGGCCAGGTCCTGCGCGGAGAACTCCCAGACGAGCACGGTCCTCCTCGGGGCGGGCGGCGAGGATTCGACGCCGGTCGAATTCCTGGGCGGGGTCGATCATCGCAGGCAGCCTCGGGGCATGACCACCCCGCTCCCCGTCCCGCTCCGGGAACGCCTCGGCCTGCCCGCCTCCGCGGGCCGGCACCGCCGCCTGATCGGCGCGCACCTGATCGACAGCCTGGGCACCGGCCTGGTGCTGGCGTTCACCCTGGTGTACTTCGCCCGCACCACCGACCTGTCGCTGACCTCGATCGGCGCGGCCGTCTCCACCGCGCGGCTGCTGGCCCTGCCGACGGCACTGGCGGTCGGCCCGCTGATCGACCGGCACGGCGCCCGGCCGGTCGCGGCGGCCGCGAACGCGCTCTCCGCGCTGGCGTACGGCGGCTTCCTGCTGGCCGACCGGGTCTGGCTGATCGTGCTGGTCTGCCTGCTGGCGCAGGTCGGCCAGGCCGGCTACTGGACGGCCAGCACCGGCCTGGTGGTGCTGGCCGCACCGGAGGGCGAGCGCACCCGCTGGTTCGCGCTGGTGCAGACGCTGCGCAACACCGGCCTGGGCCTCGGCGGGGCGCTCGGCGCGCTGCTGGTGGGCGGTGGCGGGGCGGGCGGGCTGCGGCTGCTGGTGTCGCTGAACGCGGCCTCCTACCTGGCGGCGGCGGTGCTGCTCGCCGTCTGGCGGCCGGGCCCGGCCGCCGCGGCGGCTCCCCCGGCCGCCACCGCTTCCGGTCGCGAGGCCGGCGGGTACCGGCTGGTGCTCGCGGACCGCCGGTACCTGCTGATGGTGACGGTGAACCTGTCCTTCGTGCTGGCCTCGATGGTGCTGAGCGTGCTGCTCGCCGTGCACGTCACCGCCGCCCTGCACCTGGACGCCTCGCTGGCCGGGGTGCTGCTGGTGCTCAACGGGCTGCAGGTGGTGCTCACCCAGAACCCGGTCTCCCGGCTGACCGAGCGTCACCGCCCCACCCGGACCGCCGCCGCCGGGGCGGTGCTCAACGCGCTCGCCTTCGCGGTGTTCGCCCTGCTGCCCGGCCTGCCGCGCTGGACGGTGCTGCCCGGACTGGTGCTGGCGATGCTGGTCTACAACGTCGCCGAGACGGTCGCCACGCCCGGCCGCGAGGAACTGAGCGTCGCCCTCGCCCACCCGGCCCGGCGCGGCCGCTACCTGGCGGTCAACCAGCTCTCCTGGAGCCTCGGCCAGGCCCTCTCCCCCGGCCTGCTGACCCTGCTGTTCGCGCACGGCCCGGCCTGGCCGTGGGTGTTCCTGCTGGCCGTCTCGCTGGCCGCCGTCCCCGGCCTGCTCCGGCTCGAACGGCCGACCGCCCCGGTTCCCGACATTACGTCGGAAACCGGGCCTGTTCCCGCGCGCTAACATTCCGTCAGAGCGACACGCGGCGGCGGGAGTTGACGATGATCGAACTGGTGGTGGGTTCCCGGGCCAGCCAGCTGGCACGCGCCCAGGTCAAGGAGTTCCTCGCCCCGCTGCGCGAGCGCCACCCCGACGTCGTCTTCCGGCACCGGGTGATCCTGGAGGACGGCGACCTCGACCGGAAGGCCACCCTGCGCGAGGTCTCCGAACGCGGCGGCGGCTCCGCCTTCTCCGCCAACCAGGCCGCGGCGCTGCTGAACCGCGAGGTCGACGTGATCGTCCACTCGCTCAAGGACCTCCCCACCGCCGACCCGGACGGCCTGGTCCTGCTGCCCCCTCCCACCCGCGCCGACGTCCGCGACGCGCTGTGCGGCGCCGCACTCACCGCGCTCCCCACCGGCGCCCGGGTCGGCACCTCCGCGGCCCGCCGGATCGCCCAACTGCTGTACGTCCGGCCCGACCTGGTGCCGCAGCGGATCCGCGGCAACGTCCCCACCCGGCTCGGCCGGCTGCGCACCCTGGACGCCGTCGTGCTCGCCTCCGCCGGTCTGCACCGGCTCGGCCGGGCCGAGGAGATCGCCGAGATCCTCCCCGTCGCGCAGTTCCCGCCCAGCCCCGGGCAGGGCGCGCTCGGCATCCAAATCCGCGCCGACAACGCCAAGGCGCGCGAACTCCTGGCCGGCAGCGGCGACCCGACCACCGACGCGGAGGTCCGGGCGGAGCGCGCGATGCTCGCCGAGCTGCACGGCGGCTGCTCCGTCCCGGTCGGCGCGTACGCCACCACCGCCGACGGCATCCTCACCCTGCACGGCCAGGTCACCTCCGTCGACGGCACCCGGCAGATCGAGGCCACCCTGTCCGGCTCCCCCGCCGAACCCGAGAAGCTCGGCACCGCCGTGGCCGGGCTGCTGCTCGACCAGGACGCCGAGACGATCCTCGAAGGGGCCCGCGCCGCCGCCGCGCACTGACTGCTGCCGGCCCGAACGCGGGGTCGGATTGCCGCCAGCCTGCGGCGGGCGTCCGGACGATGCTCGACGTCATGAACAGCAACCGACTTGAAGGACGCGTCGCCCTGGTCACCGGCGGCAGCCGGGGCATCGGCGCCGCCGTCGCGCTCCGGCTCGCCGAGGACGGCTGCGACGTCGCCCTCACCTACCGCGACAGCGCCGGCCGGGCCCGCGGGCTAGCCGAGCGGATCGAGGCGACCACCGGTCGGCGGGCGCTGGCGGTCCGGGCCGACGCCGCGAGCGACGAAGCGCTCACCGCCGCCGTCGAACAGACCGTCAAAACGCTCGGCCGGCTCGACATCCTGGTCAACAACGCGGCCGTCTTCCTCACCGGCCCGCTGGACGAACTCGACCGCACCCAGCTCGACACGACCCTCGCCGTCAACATCCGCGCCCCGTTCCTGCTCGCCCAGGCCGCCGCCGCGCACCTCCCGCAGGGCGGGCGGATCATCAACCTCGGCAGCAACGTCGCCGAACGCACCCCGTTCCCCGGCCTCACCCTGTACGCGATGAGCAAGTCCGCGCTGATCGGCCTCACCAAGGGGCTGGCCCGCGAACTCGGCCCCCGCGGCATCACCGTCAACCTCGTCCACCCCGGCCCCACCGACACCGACGCCAACCCCGCCGACGGCCCCGCCGCCGCCACCATCGCCTCCCTCACCGCCCTCGGCCGCTACGCCGACCCCACCGAGATCGCCGCCACCATCGCCCACCTCGCCGGCCCGGAAGCCGCCTACCTCACCGGCGCCCTGATCGCCGCCGACGGCGGCTTCACGGCCTGACCCGCGCCCGGGGCGCCACCAGGCCCGACGGGGCCACAGCGGCGGACGCCGCGCAGGCGGCCCGACCCCGCTCCGGTCCCGGTCATGCCGCGGTCAGTCCGCCGTCCAGCAGCAGCACGCCCAGGGCGAGGGCCGATGCGAGGATCACCGCGAGGAACGGCAGGCGGCCACGCGGTGCGCACAGGGTTGCCACGACGGGCGGGGCGATGACGGCGAGCACCGGCCAGCCCGGGGCGAGCAGCAGCGCGGCGGCGGCCGCGGCCAGGACGGCCGCCGCCGCTGCCGCGCGCGGACCGAGGCGCTGCGGCAGGCCGCGGATCCCGGCGGCCCGGTCGGCGACCACGTCGGGCAGGACGTTGGCGAAGTGGGCGGCCACGCCGAGCAGGGCGCCCGCGCCGAGCACGTTCGCGGCGGGCCACGGCCGCCCCGGCAGGGCGAGGGTCACGAAGGCAGGCAGCAGCGCGAACGCCAGCGCGTACGGCGCCCAGGACCACACCGTGGACTTCAGCCGCACGTTGTACGCCCAGCCCGCCGCGACCGCGACCAGGTGCACCGTCGCGGCCGCCGCCCCGCACGCCGCCGACAGCGCCACGCAGCACACCACCGCCCACGCCGTCGCCGTCCGGCCCTGACGCTCCGTCACCTCCGCGGCCGCGAACGGCTTGTCGGAGCGGCCGGCCGCCTCGTCCCGCTGTCGGTCGATCAGATCGTTGCTCCACCCGATCGACAGCTGCCCGGCCGCCACCGCACCCGTGGTCAGCACCGTCCCGACCACCCCGCGCCCGGCACTGACCGCCATCGCCCCGGCCAGCCCC
Source organism: Streptomyces sp. TLI_171 (assembly GCF_003610255.1). GTDB lineage: Bacteria > Actinomycetota > Actinomycetes > Streptomycetales > Streptomycetaceae > Kitasatospora. The sequence continues at coordinate 1,822,864 of NZ_RAPS01000001.1, forward strand.
GTCACCGCCCCCGCCGGCCCCGGATGGCAGGCCCGCAACAACCCCCCGACCAGCCGCCCCCGACCCACCGCCACCACACCACTCACACCGCCCAGGCTAGGCCGCCGCCCCCCGTCCGACCGGATGGCCACGCCGCGGCGCGCCCGGGCAGGGCGGCGGCGTGGTGCCGAAAGGGCGTCAGCCCGGGGTCGGACCACGGGCGGCGGGTGTCCGACTCGCCCGGTGTGGGGGGATTGCCGGGTATCTGGGGTTCGGTACCTATGCTGGGCCGGGTGACGCGGATCGCGGCAGTGAGCGGGGTACTCCCGGCGCACCGTTACCGGCAGCGGGAGTTGGCCGGGGCGGTGGCAGCGTTGCGCGCCGGGGCGGGGGGCCCCCGGGCGCTGGCGGAGCGGTTCTTCGCGGGGGCGGGGGTGGACTTCCGGCATCTGGCGTTCCCGCTGGAGCGGTACGGGGAGTTCGACGGGTTCGGGCGGGCCAATGACGGCTGGCTGGTGGCGGCTTCGGAGTTGGCGGAGCGGGCCGCGGTGCAGGCCCTGGACGCGGCGGGGGTGACCGCCGAGCAGGTGGACTTCGTCGTGTCGACGACGGTGACGGGGGTGGCCGCGCCGTCCCTGGAGGCCCGGTTGGCGGGGCGGCTCGGCCTGCGGCCGGACGTCCGGCGGGTACCGCTGTTCGGCCTGGGGTGTGCGGGCGGCGCGGCGGGGACGGCCACCGTGCACAACCTGTTGACGGGGCGTCCGGACGGGGTGGCGCTGCTGCTGGCGGCCGAGGTGTGTTCGCTGACGCTGCAGCGGGACGACACCTCGACGGCGAACCTGCTGGCCACGGCGCTGTTCGGGGACGGCGCGGGCGCGCTGCTCGCGGTCGGTGACGAGCATCCGGCGGCGGTCGGCGGCCCGGAGGTGGTGGCGACCCGGAGCCGGCTGTATCCGGGGACGGAGCGACTGCTCGGGTGGGAGGTCGGCGATTCGGGGTTCCGGATCCTGCTGGGCGCCGAACTCCCGGAGCTGGTGCGGCTGCACGTGGGCGAGGAGGTGGCCTCGTTCCTGGCGGCGCACGATCTGAAGCCGGGGGACGTGACGGCATGGGTCTGCCATCCCGGCGGGCCGCGGGTGTTGGACGCGCTGGGCGAGGAACTCGGGCTGCCGGCCGAGGCGTTGGCGCCGAGCCGGGAGTCGCTGGCGCGTTGCGGGAACCTGTCCTCGGCGTCGGTGCTGCACATCCTGCGCGATGTGGTGGCCCAAGGTCCGCCGCCGCCGGGCTCGTTCGGCCTGATGCTGGCGCTCGGGCCCGGTTTCGCCTCCGAACTCACCCTGCTGCGCTGGTAATCGCCGATGCTCGCCTACACCGTGTTGATCGTGCTGGTCGCCGTGGAGCGGCTGGCGGAGCTGGTGGTCGCCCGCCGGAACGCGGCCTGGAGTCTGGCCCGGGGCGGTGTGGAGTACGGGCAGCGGCACTATCCGCCGATGGTCGCGCTGCACACCGCGCTGCTGGCGGGCTGCCTGGTGGAGGTGTGGGGCGCCGACCGGCCGTTCCTGCCCGCGTTGGGCTGGCCGATGCTGGTGCTGGCGGTGGCCGCGCAGGGGCTGCGCTGGTGGTGCATCCGGGCCCTGGGGCCGCGCTGGAACACCCGGGTGATCGTGGTGCCGGGCCTGCCGCTGGTGGCGGGCGGGCCGTACCGGTGGCTGCGGCACCCCAACTACGTCGCGGTGGTGGTGGAGGGGTTCGCGCTGCCGCTGGTGCACACCGCGTGGGTGACGGCGCTCTGCTTCACGCTGCTGAACGCCTGGCTGCTGGTCACCCGGCTGCGCTGCGAGGAGCGGGCCCTGACGCTGTGTCGGGCCGCGGCGTGATCGATCTGCTGGTGATCGGCGGCGGTCCGGCGGGGCTGGCCACCGCGATCCACGCGGCCCGGGCCGGCCTGTCCACCACGGTTCTGGAGCCGCGCCCCACCCCGGTGGACAAGGCGTGCGGCGAGGGTCTGATGCCCGGCGCGGTACGGGCACTGGACCGGTTGGGCGTCACCGTGGAGGGCCGCCCGTTCCACGGCATCCGCTACCTGCAGGCCGACGGCCCGCGCTCCGCCGAGGCCCGGTTCCGCGCCGGCCACGGCCTTGGTGTGCGGCGCACCGCCCTGCACGCCGCCCTCGCCGAGCGGGCCGAGCAGCTGGGGGTGCAGCGGCTGCCGGTGAAGGCGGGCGCGATCACCGGCGTGGAGCAGGGCCTCGCCGTCGGCGAGTTGATCTGTCGACATGTCGTCGCCGCGGACGGTCTGCACTCCCCGGTACGGCGCGCTCTCGGACTGCACCGCCCGGGCCCCGCGCGCCACCCGGCCCGGTACGGGCAGCGGCGGCACTTCGCGGTCCGCCCGTGGAGCGACCTGGTGGAGGTGTACTGGTCGCGGCACGCCGAGGCGTACGTGACCCCGGTCGCGGACGGGACGGTCGGGGTGGCGGTGCTCGGCACCGAGCGCCTCCCGTTCGATCAGCAACTGGGGCGCTTCCCACTGCTGCTGGAGCGCCTGGGGGATGCTCCGGGCGGCCCGGTCCGGGGTGCGGGCCCGCTGCGCCAGCGGGCGAGCGCCCGGGTGCACGGGCGGGTGCTGCTGGTCGGCGACGCCGCCGGGTACCTGGACGCCCTCACCGGCGAGGGCATCGCCCTGGCGCTCGCCTCCGCCGAGGCCGCGGTCACGGCCCTCACCGCCGGCCGCCCGGACCGCTACGAGCCTGCCTGGCGTCGCGCCACCCGCAGCTACCGACTGCTCACCGCGGCCCTGTTGACCGCCCGCCACCACCCGGCCGTGGGCCCGCGGATCGTCCCCCTGGCCGCAGCGCTGCCGCCGGTCTTCCACGCCGCCGTCAATCTCCTGGCCCACTGACCCGCCCCGACCCGACCCGCCGTCAGCGTGCGGGTGCGCCGACGCGCTCGGTCAGGAGCATCGGCTGCGGGCCGGGTGAGAGGACGAGGCGGGGCGCCGGCCGGACCGGGGCCGCCGTTGCGGGCCGCAGTCGCCAGCGGCGCGCGATGCTCGCCAGCGCCAAGGTCGCCTCCACGGCGCCGAACCGGTCGCCCAGGCACTTGGTCGCTCCAGCGCCGAAGGGCAGGTACGCCTCGCGGGGCACGGCGTCGGCGGCGAACCGGTCCGGGTCGAAGCGGGTCGGGTCCGGGAAGAGCTCGGGGCGGCGCTGCAGGAGGTAGAGGCAGCAGACCACCAGGGCCCCGGCCGGGAGCCGGACGCCGCCGAGTTCGGTCGGGCGGGTGGTGCTGCGGCTGATCGCCCAGGCGGGCGGCCGCAGCCGCAGGGTCTCGTCGATCACCCGGGCGGCGTACGGGAGTTGGGGAAGGTCGTCCCAGCCGGCGGCGGCCGTACCCGCGCCGAGGGCGTCCAGCTCGGCGTGCAACTTCCGTTCCACTTCCGGATGTTCGGCGACCAGGCGGAGGGCCCAGGCCAACGCCGAGGAGGTGGTCTCGGCGCCCGCGAGCACCAGGGTGGCGACCTGGTCGGCGAGTTCGCGTTCGTCGAGCGGCTGCCCGTCCTCGTCCCGGGCGGCGATCAGCAGCGAGAGCACGTCGCCGCGGTCGATGCCGCGGGCCCGGTAGTCGGCGATGATCTCGGCCACGCCCGTGTGCCAGGCGTGGAGAGCCTGCCGGTAGGTGCGGCGCGAGCGGGTCGGCAGCAGGTCCGCGCCGGGCAGCACCACGCGCAGGTAGAGGCCGCGCAGCAGCACGTCCAGCGCGTCGCGCAGCCGCTCGGCGGCGGGCGCGTCCAGCGCGGAGGAGAACAGGGTGCGGACGGCGACGGCGGTGGTGAGCCGGAAGGCCTGGCGGGTGACGTCGACGGTCTGCCCGGGCCGCCAGTGCGCGGCGAGTTGCTCGATCTCGGCGGTCATCGCCGCCGCGTAGTGCGGCAACAGGGCGCGCCGGAAGGCGGGTTGCACGATCCGGCGGAGCCGCCGGTGGTCGGCGTGCGGGCAGGAGGCGAGCCCGTTGCCGAGGAAGGCGCGGATCTTCCCGTAGAGCGGCCCGGTGCGGTCGAACGTGGCGCGGTCGGTGAGTACGCGGTGTGTCGACTCCGGTCCGCTGACCACGTACAGCTCGCGCGGACCGACCCGGATCCGGACCGGGTCGCCGTGCGCGGGGAGGGTGTCGAGGAAGGCGAGCGGGCGGGACAGCATCGCCGGCAGGTGGCCGAGCAGCGGCAGACCGCCGGGCACGGTGACGGCAGCAGCGGGACGGGCGAGCGGATCCGGGCGCACCGGCCCGGCGGTCGGCGAGGACTCCCGGCTTGCGCACACGATTGCCTACGATACGTCACGGATCAACCACGATGTGCAACAATCGTGCCGCATCCGGACGGTGATTCAGTGTCAGAGCGCGTTCCGAGCTCTGCCGCTCGCCCGGTTCCGGCCCTGCGACAGACGGGACTGCCCGTGCACGCCTCCCCCGCGCCGGCGGACGACTCCGCCATCGCCGCGCCTCCCGGCCGGCTCCGCGTCGTGGACGCCGACGCCGGGCCGGTCGCCCCGCGCGGCGGGCCGGCCCCGAGCGCGCTGCTTCGGCGCCGGTCGGCGACGGTCTGCGTGGATCCGGCCGGTCGGGTGCTGCTGTACCGGCGCGCCGAGCGGGCCCGCGCCTACCCCGGGTGGTTCGACGTGCTGGCGGGCGCCGGGGTCCGCTCCGGGGAGTGCCGCCGGGCGGTGGAGTCCGCTTTCCCCGGGGCGGACTTGGCGGAGTGGTACCGCCGGGCGGACGACCCGTCCGGGGCGGGCCTCCTGGTGGTGCACCGGCTGCTCACCGACCGGCCGCCGCGGCCCGACCCGCGCGAGGTCGCCTGGTGCGGGTTCGTCGAGCCCGCGGAGCTGCTGGCCGGGAGTCACCGGCCGCTGGTCCCGGCCGGATTGGACGCCGTCCGCCGTCTCTTCCCCACCGGCTGACCTCTCGCTCCCGAACGGAAAGAGCGCACCCGCCATGGCGATCGACTCCCCCGGCCCTGCCGGTCCCGGCCCACTGGCCACCGCCCGCGCCGGGCTGGCTTCCCGGCTCACCGCCGCCGTCGGGCCCGACGGGCTGCTGCACGCCCCGTGCGCGGGGCGGCTGTTGGAGACCGCCTTGGCCCTGCACCTGCTGACCGTCACCGACACCGCACCCGCCCTGCGCGAGCGGCTGACCCGGTGGCTGCGACGCGGCCTGGCCCGGGGCGGCTCCGATCCGGCGCCGCGGGCGGGCTCCGCGCCCCGCCCGGACCGGACGCCCGGGGCCGACCCGACGCTCCGGGCCGACCCGGTGCAGCTGGCCGCCGCCCGCGCGGCGCTCGGCGAGCCGGTCGACGGGGCGTACGCGGTGGCTCAACTCCTGGTCGGATTCGAGCAGTCCGCCTCGGCCCGGACGCGGCTGACCCTCCGCATCCTGCTGGCCGAGCTCGGCGCCGGGCCGTTCCCCGCGCTGCCGGGCGGTTCGACCGCCTTCGACTCCGACGGCCGACCCGACTGCCAGGCCAGGGAGTTCGCCGCGCTGAGGGTGCTGCACGCGGCCGGCACCGGGACGGCCCGCCCGCTCGCCGAGGCCGACCGGCGCGCGCTGGCCGCGGCCGCCGAGCCGGGGCCGCCGCCGTACGCCAACCACCTGGTCCGACTGCTGGCCCTGCTGGCGCTGCGCCACCACCCCGAACACCTGCCGGCCGTCCGGGCCAGGGCCGCCGAGCTGGGCCGAGACCTGGCCCCGGACGGCGGACTCCCGTTCGTGACCGGCCTGGACGTCCTCGCCACCGCCACCGGCGGTGTCGCGCTGGCGGCCGCCGGTACTCCGACGGCCGCCCTGCGTCCGCTCGCCCGGGCACTGGCGCGCCGTCAGAACGAGGACGGCGGGTGGGCGTTCACCCGGGGCGGCGCGGCGTCCGAGGTCGACAGCACGGCGTACGCCGTGGAGTTCCTGCGCGCCGTCACCGACCGGGTCCGCTCCGAGCCGCTGTCGGTGGCGCTCGCCGCGGGCGAGCAGTACCTGCTGGGGTGCCGGAACCAGGACGGCGGCTTCCGCGCCGCCGGGACCGGCGGCGGTTCCGAACCGGCCGTGACCGCGGGCGCGGTGAACGCGCTGGCCGGGAGCCCGGAGCACCGGCCGGTGGTGCGGGAGGCGGTCGGGTTCCTGGCCGAGCGGCAGCTCGCCGCTCGCGGCTTCGAGCGGTGCCGGAGCCTCGGCGAGGGCATGGCGATCTTCCGCTCGGTGCTCGCCTACGAGACGCTGGAGCGCTTCGGGCCCGGCGGCGATCCGGTCGCCGTCACCGCGCTCGCCGCCCAGGCCCGCGCGCACGCCCTGGGGCGGCTGCTGGACACCCAGCGCCCCGACGGCGGCTGGGGGCACGCCCCGGGCGACCCGTCCGATCCGATCTCCACCGGCTACGCGCTGATCGCGCTCGGCCGCCACCCGGCCGGCCGCGGCCCGGCCCGCCGCGCCCTGCGCCACCTGCTGGCGCACCGGCGGCCCGACGGCTCCGTCCCGTCCCGCCCGGACCGGGCCGACCCGGGTCCGCTGGCGCACGACGTGCCGCTGCTCGCCGACATCACCGCCCTGACGGCCCTGGGGCACGCCGCCCGGCTGTTCCCCGCCGACCTCCCGGCCCCCCGCGAGCACTCCCCGCAGCCGGGCCACCACGCCCTGTCGTACACCATCTGACCTGCACCGATGCCGGTCGGTCCGGGGCGCGGGACACTGGGGTTATGAGCGAGTCCGGAGACATATTCCACCCGCCGGTCGTGGTCCGCCCGCCGACCCGCGGGACGCGGCCGTACCGCCGGGTGGAGATCTACGGGCGGACGGTGGGGCGGGCGACCGCACCGGAGGACGTGGCCGAGTTCATCCGGCGCGCGGGCGTCGACGAGCCCGACCTGGACGACCCCGACCTGGTGGCCTGGCGCGGCGGCGACCGCACCGTGTGGGCCCACGAGCCGGGCACCGCGGAGGCGGATGCCGAGGAGCCGGAGGACGCCCCGTCGTAGCGGGCTCCGCGCGGGCGCCGGACGCGCTGTCGGTGCGGGCCGGTGGGCCGTCCAGGGCAATGGGTTACCCCCTGTTGCGGAGCGGGCCCGCTCTGGAGTGGCCGGTTGGCGGGCGGCGGGAGTGGATGGGGGCAGCCGCCCTCCCCGCTGCGCCGACTCCCAGGAGCCGTGATGCCCCGTACCCGCCGTGCCGCCGCCGCCGCGGTACTTTCCCTGTCCGCCCTCTCGGCCGCGGGCTGCGCGGCGGACCCGGGCCCGAGCGCCCCGCCCGCCGCCGGCTCCTCGCCGTCGGCCGCCACGCCGAGCAGCGCGAGCAGCCCGCCGGTGTCCGGGTTCGCGACCTCGGTCGGCACCAAGGTGTCGCTGGCCAACTCGGGCCGGCTCGGTCCGATCCTGGTGGACGCGCAGGGCCGCACGCTGTACCTGTACGGCGCCGACAACTCGGTGCACGCCAGCTGCCTGGACGAGTGCGCCAAGGCCTGGCCGCCGGTGACCACCCCGGGCTTCCCGCTGGCCGGCCCCGGCGTGGACGACGGGCTGCTGGGCGCGGCCGCCCTGCCGGACGGCACGGCGCAGGTGCTCTACAAGGGCCACCCGCTGTACCACTACACGGGCGACCGCGGCCCGGGCGAGGCCGCCGGGCACACCGTGGCGGACGCCCGCGGCACCTTCTACGCGGTGACCTCGCTGGGCGACCCGGTGGGCGTGGACATCGCCACCCTGCGCGGCGCGGGCGGCGCCGTTCCCGGCGCGTCGGCGAGCCCGGGCGCCTCCGCGAGCCCGGGCACCGACCCCGCCGGCCCGCTGATCCCCGCCGCCCCGGCCGGGTCCGCGACGCCGCCCGCGCCCGCCGCCGGCACCCCCGTCGCCCCGGCCACCCCCGCCGCTCCCGCGACGCCTGCCGCGCCCGCCGGCCCGGCCGACACGGGCGGCGGTGGCGGTGGCGGTGGCGCGCCGGCCGATCCGGTCGAGCCGGCGGACGGCGGCGCGGGCGGCGACGACGGTTCGCAGGACTACTGAGGTGCCCCGGTCGCGCTCCGCCGCACCATTGCTGCTGGCGATGCTGGCGCCGGTGGCGATCTCGCTCGGGCTGCTCTGGTTCGGGTGGGAGCACCTGCCCGACCCGGGGCGCTCGCTGTTCGGGGCGTCCGGCGAGGACGCGCTGCGGCTGAAGTCCTGGCTCGGCTCGGCGCTGTTCGGGCTGGCGCTGGCCCAGCTGGTGCTGGCGCTGGCGATGTACCGCGGCAGCGGGCAGCCGGCCCGCCGGGTGCGGACCTGGCACCGGGTGGGCGGCTGGCTGGCGTTCGCGCTGTCGCTGCCGATCGCCCAGCACTGCCTGCTGGCGTACGGGGTGCAGTTCACCGGCTGGCGGGTCGGCCTGCACTCAACCGCCGGCTGCTTCCTGTACGGGGCGTTCGCGGCGAAGGTGCTGCTGGTGCGGCACGGGCGGCTGCCCGGCTGGGTGCTGCCGGTGGCGGGCGGGGCGCTGTTCTGCGCGATCGGGGTGCTGTGGTGGACGGCGGCGCTGTGGTTCCTGAACGGGTACGCCGTGCCCGGCTTCTGACGGTGCGACGGGGTCGCTGCGCGCCCCGGACGGCCCGGGCGCTGCGGTGGTGGGCGACCCCGTCCCGGTGTTCGAGTGGAGGCACTCGCGGTGGCCGCCCCTCGCCTCCGCGCGGCCGGGGCGGGCGCCCGCCTGGGCGTCCGAGCAGGATCCCCCCGGCGCCGGCACCCGTCCTGCAGTACTGGCGCAACGTCGACCGGGCCCTCGGCGACCGGGTCTCCGCCGTCGTGTCCCGCTGACGCGCCGTCGGCCGCCGACTCCCGCCCGCCCGGGCGCCGGTTTCCGGGCGGGCGGAGTGCTGTGCGCCGCCCGGCCGTGCTGCCCGCCTCGTTGACAAGCGGGGGCTCGCGGATGATCCTAAGCAAGCGCTTAGTCAGCCCGATTCTCTGCGAGGTGCCCCCGATGACCACCGCTGCTCCGCCCGGACTGGACCTGGACCGGCTGCGCGCCCACCTGGACCGCGCCCTGCCCGCGCCGACGGCGGGGCCGCTGACCGCCCGGCTGTTCGAGGGCGGGCGGTCGAACCTGACCTACCTGGTGGAGGACGGCGTCTCGCGCTGGGTGCTTCGCCGGCCGCCGCTCGGGCACGTGCTGGCGACCGCGCACGACATGGGCCGCGAGTACCGGGTGCTCGGGGCGCTGGCCGGGACGGCCGTGCCGGTGCCGCGGCCGGTGCTGCTGGTCGAGGACACCGAGGTGATCGGCGCGCCCTGCTACCTGATGGAGTACGTCGAGGGCACCGCGCACCGGGACGCCAAGGCGCTGGCCGCCCTCGGCGAGCAGCGGGTGCACGGGCTCGGCGTGCGGTTGGTGGAGACCCTGGTGGCGCTGCACGCGGTGGACCCGGAGGCGGTCGGGCTGGCCGGATTCGGCCGCCCCGAAGGTTTCCTGGAGCGGCAACTCCGGCGTTGGGGAAAGCAGTTGGACGCCTCGCGGAGCCGCGAGGTGCCGGGCGTGGACGAGCTGCACCGGCGCCTCGCCGAGACGCTGCCCGACTCGCCCGCCCCCGCGCTGGTGCACGGCGACTACCGGCTCGACAACGTGCTGGTGGCCGAGGACGACCGGATCGCGGCGGTGCTGGACTGGGAGATGTCCACCGTCGGCGACCCGCTCACCGACCTGGGCCTGCTGGTGATGTACACCGAACTGGCCCGCCGCTTCGACGGCGTGCTGCCGGGCGCGGCCCTCGCCCCCGGGTTCCCGTCCACGGACGAGCTGGTGCGCCGCTACGCGGACGCCTCCGGGCGGGACGTGTCGGGGCTCGGCTGGTACGTCGCCTTCGCCTCGTTCAAGTTGGCGGTGGTGCTGGAGGGCATCCACTACCGGTACACCCGGGGCGGCACGGTCGGCGCGGGCTTCGACCGGGTCGGTGAACTGGTGCCGCTGTTCGTGGAGTTCGGACTCGGATCGCTGGAGGGCTGAGGGATGGATTTCGGTTACGACGCCAGGACGGTCGAGCTGCTCGGCGAACTCGGCGCGTTCATGGACGAGTTCGTCTACCCGGCGGAGCCGGTGCTGGCCGAGCAGTTGGACGACCCGAAGCGCGAGCCGTGGCAGATCCCGCCCGTGGTGGGCGAGTTGCGGGCGGCGGCGAAGGCCCGCGGCCTGTGGAACCTGTTCTTCACAGACAGCCACGGCCTGCCGGGCGAGCCGGGCGCCGGCCTCACCAACCTGCAGTACGCGCCGCTGGCCGAACTCACCGGCCGCTCCGTCCTGCTGGCCCCCGCCGCGGTCAACTGCGCGGCCCCCGACACCGGCAACATGGAACTGCTCGCCCAGTTCGGCTCCACCGAGCAGCGCGAGCGCTGGCTGCGGCCACTGCTGGACGGCTCGATCCGCTCGGCGTTCGCGATGACCGAGCCGGAGGTGGCCTCCTCGGACGCCACCAACATCACCACCCGGATCATCCGGGACGGCGACGAGTACGTGGTCAGCGGCCGCAAGTGGTACATCACCGGCGCGATGAACCCGGACTGCAAGGTGTTCATCGTGATGGGCAAGACCGACCCGTCCGCGGAGGTGCACCGCCAGCAGTCGATGATCCTGGTGCCGCGCGACACCCCCGGCGTCCGGGTCCTGCGCGGCATGCGGGTGTTCGGCTACCAGGACGCCGACCACGGCGGCCACGCCGAGATCCTGTTCGACGACGTCCGGGTCCCGGCAGCCAATCTGATCGGCGAGGAGGGCGCGGGCTTCGCGATCGCCCAGGCCCGCCTCGGCCCGGGCCGGATCCACCACTGCATGCGCGCCATCGGCATCGCCGAACGCGCCCTGGAGCTGACCTGCCGCCGGGTCAACTCCCGGGTGGCGTTCGGCCGTCCGCTCGCCGAGCAGGGCGTGGTGCAGGACTGGATCGCCGAGGCCCGGGTCCGCATCGAGCAGGCCCGCCTGCTGGTCCTGAAGACCGCCTGGCTGATGGACACCGTCGGCAACCGGGGCGCCCACACCGAGATCCAGGCCATCAAGATCGCCGTCCCGTCCACCGTCGAGTGGATCCTCGACAAGGCCGTCCAGGCGCACGGCGCGGCCGGCGTCAGCCAGGACACCGTCCTGGCCCAACTCTGGGCCGGCAACCGCACGCTGCGCCTCGCGGACGGCCCGGACGAGGTGCACAAGCGCTCGCTGGCGCGGCGGGAGTTGAAGAAGTACCGCTGAGGACCTGCGGGTTCACAGCGGCTGGGATGCGAGGTCGAGATCGGTGCGGCGCCAGCTGCCGACGGCGTCGACCGGCGGATGGCCCTCGCCGTACTGCCCGGTGAGGGCCGCCCGGGCCCGCAGCCGCAGGGTCACCGCCTCGGCACCCCGACCGAGCGCCCGCAGGACGATCGCGAGATCGGCCTGCGCGGCGAGCGTGTCGGGGTGGTCCGCGCCGAGCGGGCGAGTGAGCCCGGCGACGGCGGACCGCCCGTACTGGAGCGCGCCGGCCGGGGCGCCGGAACGGCGTTGGTAGGAACCCGGGTTGCTCGCGCACACCACGGTGGGGAGGTGGGTGTCGCCGAACAGCCGCCGGTAGCTGTGGTGGACGTCGGAGGCCACGAGACCGGCGGCCGCCGGGTCGCCGGTAGGGTCCAGGTCGGCGGCCGGTCGCGGTCAGCTTCGCACAGCTTCGGCCGACCGCGACCCGGCGGCCGCCGGTCCCGAACTCCCGTTCCGTCCCTACGGCATGACGGCGATTCGGCCGGTGCTGTCGCCGGTGGCGACGCGGTGAACGGCGTCGGCGGCGGCCGCCAGCGGGACGCGTTCGGAGACCAGCGGGCGGATCTGCCCGGCGGCGGCGAGGGCGGTGAGGGCGGCGTGGCAGTCGCGGACGGCGTCCGGGTCCTTGGCCACGTACAGGCCCCAGTGCAGGCCGAGCACCGCGTAGTTCTTCACCAGGGCGTGGCCCAGCGCCGGAGCGGGGATCTCGCCGGAGGCGAAGCCGACCACCACGATCCGGCCCTCGAAGGCGATGCACTTGGTGGAGCCGGTGTAGGCGGCGCCGCCGACCGGGTCGAAGACCACGTCGGCGCCGCGCCCGCCGGTGGCGGCCTTGACCGCGGCGACGAAGTCCTCGGCCTTCCGGTCGATCACCAGGTCGGCGCCCAACTGCCGCGCCACCCCAGCCTTTTCGCTGCCACCGACCACGGCGATCACGAACGCCCCGGCGGCCTTGCCGAGTTGGACGGCGGCGCTGCCGACGCCTCCGGCCGCGGCGTGCACCAACAGGGTCTCGCCGGGGGCGAGGCGGGCGCGCCGGTGCAGCGCGAACCAGCCGGTCTGGTAGGCGATGTGCAGCGCGGCGGCCTCCGCGTCGTCCAGACTCTCGGGGGCCGGGAGCGCGGTGGCGGCGTCCAGCAGGGCGTACTCGGCGAACGCGCCGGCGGGCAACTGGGCGGTGCCGATCAGGCGTTCGCCGGTCCGCGGGCCCTCGGCCACCACGCCGCAGAGTTCCACGCCGGGGGTGAACGGCAGCGGCGGGCGCACCTGGTAGAGCCCGGCGGCCATCAGCGCGTCGGGGAAGTTGACGGCCGCCGCCCGGACCTCGACCAGCAGCTGTCCCGGGCCGGGCACCGGCCGGTCGGCGTCCTCGACCGGCTTCATCACGTCCAGCGGCGCGCCGAGTTCGGCGATCTGCCAGGCTCTCATCGGGTCTCCTGTCGGGCCTCGATCTGCTGCTGGAGCCGGTTCATGCCGTGCAGCCAGCGGTCGGGGGTGGTGGCGCGGGCCGCGTAGTACTCGGCGACCTCGGGGTGCGGCAGGATCAGGAACTCCCCCGCGGCCATGCCGCGCAGGGCGCGTTCGGCGACCTCGGCGGGTTCGATCGCGGTGGGCGCGAGCAGCACCTGCCCGTGCTCGCCGGTGCCGTCCAGCATCCTGGTCCGCACACCCTGCGGGCAGAGCGCGTGGACCTGCACGCCGCGGTGCCGGTAGGTGGCGGACAGCCATTCGGCGAACGCCAGCGCGCCGTGCTTGGTGACGGCGTAGGGGGCGGAGCCGAGCATGGTGAGCAGTCCGGCGGCGGAGACGGTGGCGAGGAAACGGCCGGTGCCGCGCTCCAACCAGTCCGGGAGCAGCAGTCGGCTCGCCCGGACGTGGCTGAGCACGTTGACCTGCCAGGCCTGTTCCCAGGCCTCGGGCGGGGCGTCGGGTCCGCCGGTGGTGGCGACGCCCGCGTTGGCGCAGTACAGGTCGACGGCGCCGAGGTGGGCGCGGGCGGCGGTGACCAGTTCGGTGACCCCGTCGTCGCTCGCCGCGTCGCCGGGGACGGCGTGCGCCCCGATCTCGTCGGCCACCGCGCGGGCGGCGTCGCCGTCCAGGTCGTTGACCACCACCCGGGCGCCGGCGGCGGCCAGCGCCCGGGCCAGCGCCTCGCCGATCCCGTGCCCGGCTCCGGTGACGACGGCGCCGACCCCGGCGAACGCGTCGCCGACGATCGCGTCCTGACGGTCCGTCACAGTCTGCCGCCGAGGGTGACGCCGCCGTCGACCACCAGGGTCTGGCCGGTGATCCAGCCGGCGTCCTCGGAGAGCAGGAAGGCGACCGCGCCGGCCACGTCCTCGGGCAGGCCGAGGCGGCCGAGCGGGTAGGCCCGGGCCACCTTCTCCTCGCGGCCCTCGTACAGCGCCTCGGCGAACTTGGTCTTAACCACGGCGGGGGCGACCGCGTTGACCCGGATGTCGGGGCCGAGTTCGGAGGCGAGCTCCGTGGTGAGGCGGATCAGCGCGGCCTTGGAGACGCCGTACATGCCGATGCCGTTGGAGGCGCGGATGCCCGCGATGGAGGCGACGTTGACCACGGCGCCGCCGTGCTCGGCCATCCAGGCGGCGTGCGCGCGGCGGGTCCAGGCCAGTGGGGCGAGCACGTTGACGGCGAGGATCTTGGCGGCGGCGGCGGGGTCGGTCTCCAGGACCGGGCCGTAGACCGGGTTGATGCCGGTGTTGTTGACCAGGAGGTCGAGGCGGCCGAAGGTCTCCAGGACCTTGGCAACGGTCTCCTCCTGGTGCGCGGCGTCGTCGGACTTCCCGGCGACGGCCAGGGCGTGGTCGGGGCCGCCGAGTTCGCGCACCGCCTCGTCCAGGGTCTCCCGGGTGCGGGCGGTGATGCAGACCTTCGCCCCGCGCTGGACCAGTTCGCGCGCGATGCCGAGCCCGATACCGCGGCTCGCCCCGGTGACCACGGCCACCTTGCCCTTGAACGACACTGTCATCGCCGTACCTCTCCGTGCGGACATCCTGGACGCCGTCATTGACTAAGCGCTTGCTTAGCATCTTGGGGACGGGCGAGACTGTCAACAGCCCGGCCCGCCGACCGGCGCCGAACCGTCTGCGAGGATTGCCCCATGACCGACCCAGCGACCGCCGCACTCTGGCCCGGGGAGCGCACCGAGGCCGCCCGGCGACTGCTGCTGGCCGCCGTGGACTCCTTCGCCCGCCGCGGCTACCACGCCACCACCACCCGGGACATCGCCACCGCCGCCGGGATGAGCCCGGCCGCGCTGTACATCCACTACCCGTCGAAGGCCGCGCTGCTCGCGGAGATCTCCCGGGCCGGCCACCAGGCCACCCTGGACCTGGTCGAGCAGGCCGAGGCGTCCTCGACCGACCCGGTGGCGCAGATGCGCGCCCTCGCGGAGTCCTTCACCACCTGGCACGCCCGCGGCCACACGGTCGGGCGGATCGTCAACCACGAGCTGCACGCGTTGCCCGAGGAGGACTTCGCGGCCGTCGCCGAGCTGCGGATCCGGATCGAGGAGACGGTGCTGCGGATCATCGCCGCGGGCGCGTCGGAAGGCGCTTTCCAGGTGCCCGACCAGCGCACCGCGGCCCGCGCCGTGACCTCGCTCGGCATCGACGTCGCGCGCTGGTACACCGAGCGCAGCAGCGAGTCCCCCGAGGAGTTGGGGCGGCGCTACGGACAGCTGGTGCTGCGGATGCTGGGCGCCGAGACACCGTCGTCCCCCTGACGCCTCCCCCGCCGGACGCGTGCTGGACGTTCAGCCCTCTTGCTGATTAGGTTAGGCTTACCTAATCAAGAAGGAGGCTCTCTGTGCTGCCTCAGCCCGCCCGCCGCTCGTCCGCCCCGACCGCCGCCGAACGCGCCCGCACCCTGCTGGAGTTCGCCTCCTCGGCCGTCCTGGACATCCGCGGCGCCGACCTCGCCGCCCGCCCCGGTTTGCCCTCGCAGGTCGCGTGCGCGCCGCGCCCCGACGGCTCGGTGGCCGTCCTGGTCGGCCGCGAGTCGGCACTGCACCGGATCACCGCCCTGGCCCGCGGCCCGCTCACCGCCGAACTCGACTGCGTGGACGTCGCGCCCGTCGCCGTCCCGCACCGCATCCGCGGCCGGCTCCAGATCCAGGGCCTGCTCACCAGCGCCCCCGGCGAGACCCCGGCCGCGTTCTTCCCCCGTGCCGGGCACGCCGCCCGGCACGACGGCGGCGTCCTGCTGCGGCTGGAGCCGGACCACCTGGCGCTCGACGACCTGTGGGGCGCCGAGTGCTGCGTCGACCCGGACGAGACCGCTGCCGCCGAACCCGACCCGGTCGCCGCCGAGGAGCCCGCACTGCTGCAGCACCTCGCCGCCGCCCACGCCGACCAACTGCTGGTGCTCGGCTCGCAGGCGCTGGACCGCCCGGTCGCCCCGCCCGGCTGGGACACCGCCACCGACCGGCTGCGCGAGGTCCGCCCGGTCGCCCTGGACCGGCGCGGCCTGCGGGTGCGCCTGCTGGGCGTCGATCCCGGCACCGTGCTGGACGCCCGCTTCGAGTTCCACCGCCCGGTCGGCCACTCCGACGACCTGCCGGAGGCCCTGCACCGGCTGTTCGCGCACGCAGCCGCCCCGACCCTGCGCAGCGCAACCGCCTTCCACCCGGAGGGCTGACGGACCGTCGGGCAGCGGAGGTGGGGTCAGAGCACCGGGCCGAGCACCGAGAACCGCCCGCCCTCGGCGTCCGCCAGCCGGGCCACCCGCCCGTACGGGGAGTCGACGGGCCCGTCCAGCACCCGGCCGCCGAGCGCACCGGCCTGCCGGACGGCGGCATCGGTGTCGGCCACCGAGAAGAACACCTCCCAGTGCGGCGCCAGGTCCTTGGCGGCGCGCAGCGCGGCGACGCTGCGGTCATCGGAGCGCAGCACCACCCGCTCGTGCTCGAACCGGACCTCGAAGCGCCGCGGGTCGCGGCCGTCCCAGCGGAACACCTCGCCGTAGAACAGCGCGGCGGCGAACGGGTCGGCGGTGCGCAGCTCGATCCAGACCGGCGCGCCGGGGTCGGACATCCAGGTGTCGTCGCCCGGCTCGCCCTCCCAGATGCCGAAGGTCGCACCGAACGGGTCGGCGGCCAGGGCGACCCGGCCGGCGTCGAAGGCCAGCGGGCCGACCGCGAGGGTGCCGCCGCGCTCGCGGACGCCGTCGGCCGCACGGTCGGCGCTCTCGATGCCGAAGTAGGTGGTCCAGGCGACCGGACGCTCCCAGTCGGAGCCCAGTTCGCTGAGCCCGGCGACCTCGACGCCGTCGACCACCGCGCGCAGGTACGGGCCCCAGCGGTCCGGTCCCGGCACGAACTCCCAGCCCAGCAGCGGCCCGTAGAAGGCCTGCGCCGCCGTCAGGTCGTGCGCCGTCAGGCTGACCCAGCACGGCACCGCGGGCACGCAGCGCACCGTGGCCGTTCGCTCCACCATCCCGCGGGCTCCCTTCGCTGCTCCGCCGGCCGGACGGCCGGGCCCGCCCCAGCCTAGGCCGACGGCCACGCCGGATCGTGGTCCGCCTCGCGGAGGGCCGCCACCGATCGCGCCCGGAGGGGTGCGCGGTCAGCCTCGTGGGCGAATCCCGGCCGGAGCGGGGCGGTGATCGGCGCGGGTCCCCCGGTCGGACGCGTGGCGGTGCCATGGTCTGGGGAGCCGGGAGGCGGGAAGGAGACAGCACATGGACACCGGAATCGTGATCGTCGGGGCGAGCCTGGCCGGGGCCAAGGCAGCCGAGGCACTGCGGACGGAGGGCTACCGGGGGCCGGTCACCCTGGTCGGCGACGAGGCCGAGCGGCCGTACGAGCGGCCGCCGCTCTCCAAGGGGTACCTGCTCGGCAAGGAGGAGCGGGAGAAGATCTACGTCCACCCGGCCGACTGGTACGAACAGCACGACGTGACCCTGCGGCTGGGCACCGCGGCCTCCGCGATCGACCCGGCCGGACACACCGTCACCCTGCAGGGCGGCGAGCAACTGCCGTTCTCCAAACTGCTGCTGACCACCGGTTCGGCGCCGCGCCGGCTGCCCGTGCCGGGCGGCGACGGGGATTTCGTGCAGACCCTGCGGCGGGTCGGCGACAGCGACCGGCTGCGGGCGGCGTTCCGCCCCGGCGCCCGGGTGGTGATCGTCGGCGCGGGCTGGATCGGCCTGGAGGCGGCGGCCGCGGCCCGCACCGCCGGCGCGGAGGTCACCGTACTGGAGGCCGCCGAGCTGCCGCTGCTGCGGGTCCTCGGCCGGGAGGTCGCCCAGGTCTTCGCCGACCTGCACCGGGAGCACGGCGTCGACCTGCGGTTCGGCGCGAAGGTCGAGGAGCTGCGGGCGGACGGGGTGCGGCTCGGCGACGGCAGCACCGTCCCCGCGGACCTGCTGCTGGTCGGCGTCGGCATCACCCCGAACACGGCGCTCGCCGAGCACGCCGGGCTGACCGTCGACAACGGCGTCCGCACCGACCAGCACCTGGCCACCTCGCACCCCGACGTGTTCGCGGCGGGCGATGTGGCAAACGCTTTCCATCCGCTGTTCGGAAAGCCGATCCGGGTCGAGCACTGGGCGAACGCGCTCAACCAGCCGGCCGTCGCGGCGGCCTCCATGCTCGGCAAGGCCGCGGTGTACGACCGGGTGCCGTACTTCTTCACCGACCAGTACGACCTCGGCATGGAGTACACCGGCTACGCGGAGCCCGACGGCTACGACCGGGTGGTGTTCCGCGGCGACGTCGCCGGGCGGGAGTTCATCGCGTTCTGGCTGTCCGGCGGGAAGGTGCTGGCGGGCATGAACGTCAACGTCTGGGACGTCACCGACCCGATCCGCGAACTCGTCCGCTCCGGGCGGGCCGTGGATCCGGACCGGCTGGCCGACCCGGCGGTGCCGCTCGACCGGCTCTGACCGGCGGCGCTGCCACGGGCCGTCCTACCTCCCTACATCAGCGGGGTGGCCGGGTCGCCGCGGCCGGGCCGGGCGACCTCCTCGTGCGCCTTGCTGAGCAGTTGCATGGCGAGGTCGTTGAGGGCGCGGGCCCCGGCGACCTCCTCGCCGACCCGCAGTTGCGGGCTGTCGTCGTGATGCCGGGTGGAGAAGCCGTGCCCGCGCAGCTCCGTCCCGTCGGCGAGGCGGACCAGCGCGGCGGCCTTGGTGCGGTCGCCGTCCTCCGCGAACTCCATCTCGACATGCCATCCGACCAGCGTCCTCATGGCCGCCACCTCCCGGGTGCGTGCGGGGTCTTCGGGCCGGTCCTTCCAGAGTGCGCAGACCCGGCCGGACCGGCGAGACGGGTCTGCGGTCCCCGGTCAGCAGCGGGCCAGGCCGAGGGCCTCGGGGTCGACCGGCGGCCGGTCGGACGTGCGCTCGGCGCCGGACCGGGCTGCGGACTCGGCGGCGGTCAGGCCGTCGGTGGCGGGCTCGTCGGCGGGCGGCCCGTCGGGGGACGGCTCGCAGTCCTCGTGGCCGGTGTCGGTGTGCACCACCCACATCGGGTGGTGCGGGTCGTCGCTGTGCATGATCTGCTGCGGGCGGCCGCAGCGGGGACAGAGCAGGGGTATCTGGTGCATCACGACCGTCCACGCGCCCCGTGACGGCCGGCGCCCGGGCCCACGTGGCCTCCTCACCTCCAGTGTGCCGCGCTCACCCGCGGACGGGCACGGTGACCAGCACGGCCTGCCCCGCCCGGACCTCGAACCGGGCCAGCGCCGACGGCGCCAGCCCGGCGCCGCCCTCGGTGCGCAGCTCGGTGGTGGCGCCGTAGCCGGTGGCCGGGACGGTCCAGCTGGTGACGGTCTGCCGGCTGCCGTCGGCGCCCACCGCGATCAGCTCGCAGGTCTGCGGCCCCGGCACGTGGCCGAGGTCGAGGGTGACCCGGCTGCCCCACTCGGCCGGGTCCACGCCGACCGTCGCGGACACCCCGGTGGCCGGGTCGGTGGCACTGAACTGCTGCGCGACGGAGGTGACTTGCGAGGTCTCCAGGACCGCCCAGGTGACTGCGGGGCCGCCCAGCACGAGGACCGCCGCGACCGCCGCCAGCACCAGCCGCCGCACCCGGCCGCGCCGCCGCTCGGCCGCCACCTGCCCGGCCAGCCGGTCGAGCAGTGCCGGCTCCGCGGGCTCCGAGGCGGTACCGAACGGATCGGCGCGGTCGGCGAGTTCGGCCCTCCCGGTGGCGCCGGCGAATGCGGCGCCGTCGGCCGTGCCTGCGCCGTCGGCGTCGGCCGCCGTGTCGGCCGTGTCGGCGAGTTCGGCGAGCAGCGCGGTGGTCGGGGCGAGTCGGGCGGCCTCGGCGGCGCAGCGCGGGCAGTGGGCCAGGTGGTCGGCGAACCGGGGTTCGCGCTCGGGTTCGAGGACGCCCAGCAGATGGGCGGCCAGGTCGAGGTGCGGGTCCTCGGGGGGTTCGCCGGTGCGGCGGGGGATGGTCATGGGGTCACGCCCCGTTCCTCCAGGGCGAGTCGGAGGGCTCGCAGCGCGTAGTGCAGGCGGGACCGGACGGTGCCGGCCGGCACGCCCAGCACGGGGGCGGCCTCGGTGGGGGTGCGGCCGCGCAGGTACGTCTCGGTGATGGTGCGGCGGTGCGCCTCGGACAGCGAGTCGAGGGCGTCGGTGATCGTCATCAGCCGCAGCGTGCGGTCGAGTTCGTCCTCGGCGGGGAGCCGTTCGAGGACGCTGTCCGGGACTTCGCGAGGGCGGGCGAGGTCGCCGCGGTGGCCGTCGACGACGATCCGGCGGGCGACGGTGGCGAGCCAGGGCCGGAGGCTGCCGTGCTCGGTGTCCAGCCGGTCGAGGTGCCGCCAGGCGCGGACCAGGGTCTCCTGGACGACGTCCTCGGCCCGCTGCCGGTCGCCGCCGACCAGGTGCAGCACCATGCCGTACAGCGGCCCGGCGTGCTCCCGGTACAGGGCCCGCATCAGGCGGTCCTCGGCGGCCGGGCGCCCGCCGCGCGGTCCGGCGGGGCCGGTCGGGGGCCCGGTGGGGCCGGTGCTGCGGGGGTGCTCGGCCACGGCGCCATCCTCGCGCGGGCGCCGGTGCGGGGCGATCGGGCGCGGCCGCCGCAGTGCGGGCTGCGCGGCGCGGGCCCTCCACGGGTTCTCAAGTCCGGGTCGGCTCGTGTCGATAACCGTGTCGGGGGTGCGGCGCGGGCGCCCGCGCCGCACCCCCTCCGGTCCGCTGGCCATGTCCGGCTCAGTAGCCGTAGCCGCCGGACGGGGTCGACGGGTTGGACGGGCTCGACGGGGTGGGGCTGCCACCGCTGCCGGGCATCGCCTTGTCGCCGGTCGGGGTGGCGGCGAACCAGGTGCCGTCCACGCCCTGGCCCTTGGTGTCGCCGGGCTTGGTGTCCGGCGCGTAGCGGTACAACGGCCAGCCGTTGAGCGTGAGTTGGTGACTGCCGTCGGCACGGGTGACGGTGGAGACGAGTTTGCCGTCGATGCCCTTGAGGGTGGGGCTGCCGCTGCCGTTGGCGAGTTCCGGTGGCCAGAGCGAGGCGCAGGAGTCGTTGCAGTGGGACGCCGACGGCATGTTGGTGTCCTGGTCGAAGCGGTACAGGGTGTTGCCCTGCCCGTCGGTGACCAGGGTGCCGAGGGTGGTGTTGTGCGCGGTCATCAGCGTGCCCTGGCTCTGCGCCGTGTTGCTGCCGGTGTGCCCGGCCGAGTAGCCGCCGCCGCTGCCGCAGCCGGCGATCAGGGCGCCGGCGGCGAGCGCTCCGGCGGCGAGCAGGGTGAGGCGTCCGGTGGTCGTGGTGCGGCCGGTGGTGGTCATCGGGTGTTCTCCCGTCCGGGAGGGTGCGGGCGGCCGGACGGCCGGGTTCGCGGTGCCCGGTGCTCGGCCGGTTCGTTCGGTTCACCCGGGGGTACGTGCGCCGCGCCGTCGGCGTTCAATGCCCGCGGCTGTCGGAATAGTTCTGCTGGTGGCGGGGTTGTGCCGGGCGAGGGCCCCGGGTGGGGCCCGGTCCGAGGGCACCCGGCTGCGGAAGGCAGGTGGCGACGATGAGCACGGTGGAACTGACCAAGGACAACTTCGACGAGGTGGTCCAGGCCGAGGACGGCAAGGGGTTCGTCCTGATCGACTTCTGGGCGGCCTGGTGCGGTCCTTGCCGCCAGTTCGCGCCGGTCTTCGAGCGGGCCTCCGAGAAGCACCCGGACATCACCTTCGCGAAGGTCGACACCGAGGCGCAGCAGGAGCTCGCCGCGGCGTTCGACATCAGCTCGATTCCCACGCTGGCGATCATCCGCGAGGGCGTCCTGGTCTTCGCCCAGCCCGGCGCGCTGCCCGAGCCGGTCCTCGAGGACCTGATCGGTCAGGCCCGCAAGCTGGACATGACCGAGGTCCACGCGGGCGTCGCCGCCCAGAAGGCCAGCCAGAACTAGCCTTCCCCCCAACGCAGTTCCAGGGGCGCCGGGAGATCCACTCCCCCGGCGCCCCACTGCTGTGCCCGCCACGGCGGGCACCCCGTGACGCACCCCATGACGAAGGCCCGCCGGTGGTTTCCGGCGGGCCTTCGGGGCGGGTGGGTCAGTCGAGGGCGACGTTCATCTCCCACTGGAGGAGTTCGGCGCCCTCGGGCCCGGCGGTGACGCGCTGGCCCTCGGCGGCGGTGATGCGCAGGGCGTCGCCCTGGTGGAGGAGGCCGGCGCCTTCGACGGCGGCTTCGCCGCGGGCGACGTAGAGGTGGACGAAGGGGGCGGTGGCGAGTTCGAGGGTCTCGCCGGGGCGGACCCGGGAGACGTGCAGGGCGGCGTGCTTCTGGCGGATGCCGATCGCGCGCTGGTTGGCGTGCTTGCTCATGCCGGACGCGAGGGTGGTCCAACCGCCCTGGTCGAGCTGGTCGTTGATGTCGAGCTGCTCGTAGCCGGGGGCGATGCCGGCGGCGTCCGGGATGGTCCACATCTGGATGAAGTGGACCGGGTTCTGGTGCTCGGGCTCGCCGGTGAGCGTCCAGGAGTCGTTCTTCTCGCTGTGCAGGATGCCGCTGCCGGCGCTCATCCGCTGGGCGAGGCCGGGGTAGATGACGCCGTTGTGGCCCTCGGAGTCCTGGTGGACCAGGCCGCCGTCGAGCACCCAGGTGATGATCTCCATGTCCCGGTGCGGGTGGGTGTCGAAGCCGGTGCCGGGGGCGACGGTGTCATCGTTGGAGACCAGCAGCAGGCCGAAGTGGGTGTTGGCCGGGTCCCAGTGGCGGGAGAACGAGAAGGAGTGCTTGGAGTCCAGCCAGCCGGCGCGGGTGTGGAAGCGCTCGTCGGCGCGGCGCAGGTCGATCGTGGATGCCATCGGGTCCTCCTCCGTCGGATGCTTTTGTTGAATCATAAACCATTGCGGGGGGCGAAGCATTCCGGGCGGGCGCGGCGCGCTGGCGTGCGTGTGTCAGTGGCCCGGAGCACACTGCTGCGAGACCGCGCACCAACCGAGCTCCGGATGGGTTCAACGATGAGCGATGTACGGGATGTCCTGCTGGCCGTCGGCACGCAGAAGGGCCTGTTCCTGGGCCGCAGTTCGGACCGCGAGAAGTGGGAGTTCAGCGGCCCGCACTTCCAGATGAACGCGATCTACTCGGTCGGCATCGACCGCCGCGGCGGGCGCACCAGGCTGCTGGTCGGGGCGGACAGCAGCCACTGGGGCCCCTCGGTGTGGTGGTCCGACGACCTGGGCGCCAGCTGGCAGGAGCCCTCGCAGCCGGCGGTGCGCTTCCCGGAGCGGACGGGCACCTCGCTGGAGCGGGTGTGGCAGCTGCAGCCGGCCGGCGAGGAGGCCCCGGGCGTGGTGTACGCGGGCACCGAGCCGGCCGCGCTGTTCCGCTCCACCGACGGCGGCGAGAGCTTCACCATGATCGACGCGCTGTGGGACCACCCGCAGCGCGAGCACTGGGGGGCGGGCTTCGGCGGCCAGGGCATGCACACGATCATCACCGATCCGCGCGACCCGGAGACGCTGCTCGCCGCGGTCTCCTCCGGCGGCGCGTACCGCACCACCGACGGCGGCCTCAGCTGGGCGCCGGCCAACGCCGGCATCCGCACCGACTTCCTGCCGGAGCGGTTCCCCGAGTTCGGCCAGTGCGTGCACAAGATCGCCCGGGACGCGGGCGACCCCGACCGCCTGTACCTGCAGAACCACGGCGGGGTGTACCGCAGCGACGACGGCGGGCGGACCTGGAAGTCCATCGCCGACGGCCTGCCCGCCGACTTCGGCTTCGGCATCGCCGCGCACCCGCACACCGCGGGCACCGCGTACCTGTTCCCGCTGGACGCCGACTACGCGCGGCTGCCGGTCGACCGCCGCTGCCGGGTCTTCCGCACCACCGACGCCGGCGAGACCTGGCAGCCGCTGGACTCCGGCCTGCCGAAGGAACAGCACTACGGCGTGGTGCTGCGCGACGCGCTCTGCACCGACGACGCGGACCCGGCCGGCGTGTACTTCGGCAACCGCAACGGCGAGGTGTACGGCTCGCCGGACGGCGGCGAGCATTGGTCGCTGCTGACCTCGCACCTGCCGGACGTGCTGTGCGTGCGGGCCGCCGCGCTCTGACGCCCGGACGCACGCTGCTGACGGGTCAGGAGTCGGCGGCCCGCAGGCGGTCGCTGACGGTGCCCAAGCTGTCGGCCAGGGCGGCCAGTTGCTCCGGGGTGAGCACGTCGATCAGTGCTTCGCGCACGGCGGCGACGTGCCCCGGGGCGGCCTGCCGCAGGACCTGCCAGCCCTGGTCGGTGATCTCGGCGA
Source organism: Streptomyces sp. TLI_171 (assembly GCF_003610255.1). Classification (GTDB taxonomy): domain Bacteria; phylum Actinomycetota; class Actinomycetes; order Streptomycetales; family Streptomycetaceae; genus Kitasatospora. The sequence continues at coordinate 1,846,834 of NZ_RAPS01000001.1, forward strand.
ACACGCCGCGCACATCGCTCGGACAGGAGCGGCGGCCGACCAGTCCGGCCTTCTCCAGCTGGGTGACCTGGTAGGTGAGGCCGCTCTTGGAGGTGATCAGCCGGTCGGCCAGGTCGGTCATCCGCAGCGAGCCGCCCGGGGCGGCGGACAGCTGCACCAGGATCTCGTACTGGGTGTGGGAGAGCCCCGCGTCCTCCTTGAGCTGGCGCTCCAGACGGCGGGCCACCAGGTTGGTGGCCGCGACGAACCCGCGCCAGGCGGCCATCTCGGTCTCGTTCAGCCAGCGGGGATCGTCCATGCCCCGCATCCTACTCCGGTTGTTCAAATTCGAACTCGGGTGTACCGTCGGCAGCGCACGGTTCAAATTTGAACTATGCGGGGCCGGACGGACCGGACGGACCACGACCAGGAGGACGGAACGATGAGCACCGCCACCCCCGAGCGCATGCCCGCGCTCTACCTCTCGCACGGCGCGCCCCCGCTCGCCGACGACCCGATCTGGCCCGGCCAGCTCGCCGCCTGGTCCGCCGACCTGCCCCGGCCCAAGGCCATCCTGATGGTCTCCGCGCACTGGGAGGAGGCCCCGCTGGCGATCGGCGCGGTGCGGCCGCTCCCGCTGGTGTACGACTTCTGGGGCTTCCCCGAGCACTACTACCAGGTGCGGTACGCCGCCCCCGGAGCGCCCGAACTCGCGGAATCCGTTCGCAAGTTGCTGCGCACCGCGGGCACCCCCGTACAGGACGTGCCGGACCGCGGGCTGGACCACGGCGCATACGTCCCGCTGGTCGAGATGTACCCCGACGCTGACATCCCCGTCCTGCAGATCTCGCTGCCCACCCTGGACCCGCAGCGGCTGCTGGAGATCGGCCGCAAGCTCGCCCCGCTGCGCGACGAGGGCGTGCTGATCGTCGGCTCCGGCTTCTTCACCCACAACCTGCGCGCCCTCTCCCCCGACGGCCGGATCACCTCCGTGATGGCCGAGTTCGACGACTGGGGCCGCCGCGCCCTGGAAGCCCGCGACCTCGACGCCCTGCTCGACTTCGAGCACAAGGCCCCCGCCGGCCGCCTCGCCCACCCCCGCACCGAGCACTTCGCCCCGCTCTTCGTCACCCTCGGCGCCGGCGAGGCCGACCTCGGCGAGCAGCGCACCGTCATCGACGGCTTCTGGATGGGCCTCGCCAAGCGCTCCGTCCAGCTCGGCTGACCCGGCCGCCGGGCTTCCCGGGGCCGGACCGGCGGAAGGTTTTGCCCACGCTTGCCCGAGCAATTCGGAAGACTTCGCTCCGACCGCGCCCGACCCGAACGGCGCGGCACGGGGGAGAGATGAACGACATCCGCACCGAGCGGGCCGCGCCGCACCGACCGCCCGACGGCGCCGTCCGGCGGGCCGGCCCGGCCTGCCCGCTCCGGGCCCGCTACTCGCTGGCCGCCGTCGTCGCCGGCTGGGCCTGCACCGTGCCGGTCCTCCCGGCCGACAGGACGGTGACCGAGCTGGCACGGCACTGCCTGGACGGGCCAGGGATGCCGCGGTACGTGCTGCTGCTGGCCGTGAGCGGGCTGGCGCTGAGCGCGATCGGAACGCTCTGGGGGCTGGTCCAGCTGTTCGTGGCCATGCGCCGTCGAGGGCCCCGCCCGGGCCCCGGGCACCCGGTGCTGTGGCTGGTGATGCCGGTGGCCGCGCTCGGGCTGGCGGTCCAGGTGGTGGCCGAGCGGACCGCGTCGGACGAGTTCGGGCCGCAACGGAGCCCTTGCGCGGGCGCGCCGTGGCCGGCGGGGCATCAGTAGCCGCAGGTGAAGCGCTCGCCGTGGTGGGCGGGCTGTTCCAGTTCGTCCACCAGAGCGGTGGCCAGGTCCGGCAGCGAGATGCTGGACAGGCCGTCCGGGGTGGTGACCAGGTCGTCCGCGCCGGTCCGGTAGTGGCCGGTGCGCTCGCCCGGGAGCAGGCTCTGCGGCGGGCTCAGCACCGTCCAGTCCAGGTCGCGGACGGTGCGCAGGTAGTCGAGGGCCCGGCCGTGCGCGCGCATCAGCTCGAACTGGCGCGGCGTCACGGCCGGGTCGTCCCACAGCAGGGTGTCGGTCGAGGTGCTCAGACTCCCGGCGTTCCCCACCACCAGCAGGCGGGGGGCGGCGTCCGCGAGGCGGCGGAGCCCCGCGACCAGGGCGTGCGCGGCGGGCTCGATCAGCCGGCCGCGGCCGGGGCCGTCCCCGCCGCCGACGGCACTGACCAGCACCTGCTGGCCGTCCGCGACCCGCGCCACGTCCGCCGGGTCCAGCACGTCACCGCGCTCCACGCTGATCGCCAGCCCCTGGTAGTCCTCCGGCCGCCGCACCACTGCCGTCACCCGGTGCCCCCTGGCCAGCGCCTCGGTCACCACGCACCGACCGATCTCGCCGTTCGCCCCGATGACCGCGACCCGCATACCCGACCGTCCTCGCTCTCCGCAGCACCCACCTGACGTTTCATCAGACCATGTGAACGGCCTGCCGCCGGGGAACGGCACCACCGAACAGAACCCGCTGCGCGGAGCAAGGGGGCGAGCGGGGGGTGGCGCGGCTGGGTGATGGTGGTCACCAGGGGTGCGCGGGGGGTCGCGGGGACGGGGCGGTGGGGGTAGGACTGGGGGTGACAGCGGAGAGGGGTGGCGGGTGGACGGGTTGGTGCTGGATCTGCTGGCGGAGGGGTCCGAACTGGACGGGCTGGTGGGCGGGTTGGATGCTCGGGGGCTGGCGGTGGCGACTCCGGCGGCGGGGTGGACGATCGCGCATCAGCTGTCGCACTTGGCGTGGACGGACCGGTGGACGCTGCTCGCCGCGCGCGACCCGGAGGGCTTCGCCGCGGCGCTCGGCCGGGAGTTCTCGGACGGCCTCGGCGCGGTGGACCGGGGCGCGGCGGAGGGGGCCGGGGAGGCGCCGGAGTCGTTGCTGGGGCGGTGGCGCAAGGGGCGGGCGGAGGTGGCGCGGGTGCTGGCCGAGGTGCCGGCGGAGGTCCGGCTGCCGTGGTTCGGTCCGCCGATGAAGGCCCGGTCGATGCTGACGGCCCGGTTGATGGAGACCTGGGCGCACGGCCAGGACGTGGCGGACGCGCTGGGCGTGGACCGGGTCCCGACCGAGCGCCTGCGGCACATCGCGCACCTGGGCGTCCGTACGGTCGGCTTCGCCTTCGCGGCGCACGGCCGGCCCGCCCCCGAGACCCCGTTCCGGTTCGAACTCCGCTCCCCCGTCGGCGAGTTGTGGTCCTGGGGCGCGGAGGACGCGACCGACCGGGTGACCGGCCCGGTGCTGGACTTCTGCCTGCTGGTGACCCAGCGCCGGCACCGCGACGACCTCGCGCTGACCGCCGAGGGCGAGCACGCCCGCGCCTGGCTGCCGATCGCCCAGGTCTTCGCGGGGCCGCCCGGGGAGGGCCGCAAGCCGTTGCGGGGCTGAGGTCGCGCGTCAGATCCCGAGCCGTAGCGGGGCGATCCGGGTGGCGATCAGGTTGGTCGCGCCGTGGGTGCGTTCGACGTGGCCGTGGATGAGCAGGCCGGCGCGTTCCAGGACGGTGCGACGGTGGGCTTCCCAGACGGGGCGGTTGCAGATGACGTTGATCAGGCCGGTCTCGTCCTCCAGGCTGAGGAAGAGCACGCCGCCCGCGGTGGGCGGGCGTTGGCGGTGGGTGACCAGGGCGCCGACCACGACGGGGGTGCCGGGCGGGACGTCCTGGAGTTGGGCGGCGGTGAGGGCGCCGGTGCGGTTCAGGGCGTCGCGCAGGTGCTGGACGGGGTGGCTGGTGGCGGAGCTGCCGGTGGCCCAGAGGTCGGCGATGGTCTCCTCGATCGGGGTCATGGGGGGCAGCGGCGGGGCGTCGCCGCCGGGGAGGGTGCCGGGCAGCGAGTCGGGGTCGGTGGCGGCGTACAGGCCGGCGGACCAGAGGGCCTGACGGCGGCTCAGCCCGAAGCAGGAGAAGGCGCCGGCGGTGGCGAGGGCCTCCATGATCGGGCGGGGCAGGGCGGTGCGGCGGGCGAAGTCCTCCAGGTCGGTGTAGGGGCGTCCGGCGACCACGGCCTCGGCCTGGGCCTGGCCGAGGCCGCGCACCGAGGTGAGGCCCAGCCGGATCGCGGCCTGCGGCTTCCCGGCGGTGTGCGGCGGCGGGTAGGACGGCTGCAGGGAGGGTTCCAGGGTGGGGCCGGGGGCGCTGACGGCCACGTCGACGGCGCGGACCCGGACGCCGTGCCGGCGGACGTCGGTGATCAGGCTGAGCGGGGAGTAGAAGCCCATCGGCTGATTGGCGAGCAGTGCGCAGGTGAACGCCGCCGGGTGGTGGTACTTGAGCCAGGAGCTGGCCCACACCAGGTAGGCGAAGCTGATGGCGTGCGACTCGGGGAAGCCGTAGTTGGAGAAGGCCTCGATCTTGGCGTAGACGTCCTCGGCGGTCTCGGCCGGGATGCCGCGTTCGGCCATGCCCTCCAGCAGTCGGGTGCGCAGTACGGCGACGCGTTCCAGGGAGCGTTTGGCGCCCATCGCCTGGCGCAGCCGGTCGGCCTCGTCGGGGCTGAACCCTGCGCAGTCGATGGCGAGTTGCATCATCTGCTCCTGGAACAGCGGGACGCCGAGGGTCTTCCGGAGGGCACGTTCCATGCTGGGGTGCGGGATGTCGGCCGGTTCGACGCCGTCGCGGCGGCGCAGGTAGGGGTGGACGGAGCCGCCCTGGATCGGGCCGGGCCGGATCAGCGCGACCTCGACGACCAGGTCGTAGAAGTCACGGGGCTTGAGCCGGGGCAGGGTGGCCATCTGGGCGCGCGACTCGACCTGGAAGACGCCGACGGTGTCGGCCCGGCACAGCATGGTGTACACGTCGGCGTCGTGCTGGGGGATGGTGGCGAGGTCGAGGCGTTCGCCGTAGTGCTGTTCGATCAGGTCGCAGCTGTCGTGCAGGGCGGCGAGCATGCCGAGGCCCAGCAGGTCGATCTTGACCAGTCCGGCGCCGGCGGTCGAGTCCTTGTCCCACTGCAGGACGGAGCGGCCGGGCATCCGGGCCCACTCGGTGGGGCAGATCTCGCCGACGGGCTCCCGGGTGAGCACCATGCCGCCCGAGTGGATGCCCAAGTGACGTGGCAGACCGTGCAGTTGGCTGCCGATTTCGAGGACGTCGGCGGGGATGACGGCGTCCTCCTGGACTGTGCCGCGGAACTCGACCTGCCGGGTGAAGGCGTCGACCTGCTCGGCCGGGTAGCCGAGCGCGCGGGCGGCGTCGCGCAGCGCGAGCCGGGGCCGGTAGGTGATGACGTTGGCGACCTGGGCGGCGTGCGCGCGGCCGTAGCGCTGGTAGACGTACTGGATGACCTCCTCGCGGCGGCGGTTCTCGATGTCCAGGTCGATGTCGGGCGGGCCGTCGCGGGCCACGCTGAGAAAGCGTTCGAACAACAGGCCGTAGGCGACGGGGTCGACGGCGGTGATGCCGAGGGCGTAGCAGACCGCGGAGTTGGCGGCGGAGCCACGGCCCTGGCACCAGATGTTCTCGCGGCGGCAGAAGTCGACGATGTCGTGGACGATCAGGAAGTAGCCGGCCAGTTCACGGGTCTCGATCACCTCCAGCTCGCGGGCGAGCTGGAGGCGGGCCGGCTCGTTGTCGGCGCCGAAGCGCCGCGGTCCGGCCTCGGCGACCAGGGCGCGCAGGTGGCTGCTCTCGGTGCGGCCGTCGGGGACCGGGAAGCCGGGCAGCTGCGGGTCGAGGGTGGCGAAGTCGAAGGCGCAGGCCCGGGCGAGTTCGACGGTGGCCTGCTGGACGCCGGGGAAGCGCCGCAGCCGGCGCTGCATCTCCCGGCCGGAGCGCAGGTGCGCGGTGCCGGCGGCCATCGTGTAGGGGGCGGCCTGCTCCAGGGTGCGGCGTTCGTGCAGGGCGGCCAGGGTCTGGGCGAGCCGGCCCTGGGCGGGCGCGGCGTGGTGCACGTTGTTGCTGGCGATCGGCGGCAGGCCGGTGCGGGCGGCGAGCGCGGCCAGCGCGTCGTTGCGCCGGTCGTCGCCGGGCAGCCGGTGGTCGACCAGTTCGACGTACACGTTCTCCGGGCCGAACGCCTCGGCGAGGGACCGGAGTTGCTGTTCGGCGGCGTCCTCGCCCGCGGTGTCGAGGGCGTGCCGGACCCGGCCCCGGCGGCAGCCGGAGAGCACCGCCCAGTGGCCGTGGTGGGCGTCGGCGAGTTCCTCGAAGGCGTAGCGCGGGTTGTTCTTGGCCCCGCCGCGCAGTTGGGCGGCGCTGATCGTCGCGGACAGCCGCCGGTAGCCCTCCGGGTCGCGGGCCAGCACCAGCAGGTGGTCGTCCGGGCCGACGGTGAGCTCGGCGCCGAACACGGTGCGCAGGCCGGTGCCCTTGGCTGCCTCGGCCAGCCGGACCGCCCCGTAGAACCCGTCGTGGTCGGTGACGGCGAGCGTCTCGATGCCCAACCGGACGGCCTCGTCGACGAGTTGCTCCGGATCGCTGGCGCCGTCGAGGAAGCTGAACGCCGAGTGGACGTGCAACTCGGCCCACGGGACGGCGCCTTGCGGCGGGGCGGGCCGCGGCGGCTGCTCGGGTTCCTCGGCGGGCTGCGGAGTGCCGGCGCCGGACATCCGGCGCTGCAGCTCCGTCCAGGGGAGCGAGGGGTGGCTGGTGAATCCCATCGCGGGTGGTGCTCCGGTCTCGGCTCTCGGGGTGGCGTTCGGTGCGGGTTCCGGTGCTCCCCCCGGTGCACTGGTCGGTCAACTCCGGTCAGTCATAGGCTCCTTCGACGTACCACTGGCCGCCCTCCACGGTGAGCAGCAGGGCCCGGCCGCCGGTCACGGCGACCTGGAACCTGGCCCGGCGGCGGGCGGTGCGCTGGTCCCACCAGCGCTCGACGGCCGGCCAGGGGCCGGTCCAGCCGATCACCTGCAGGGTGCGGCCGTGCAGTTCGACCCGGTCCGGCGGGGCGGACACCTCGGCCCGGCCGTCCACCGTGACGGGCTGCCCGTCGCGGTCGAGGACCAGCACCGGGACGGGGTCCTGCGGCACCACGGACGGCGCCGGGTCGGCGACCCGGCCCGGCCAGGGGCCGTCGGCCTGCTCCTGGCGGAGCCCGCCCTCGTGGGTGCCGGCCTCGTCCCAGGGCAGCCGGGTGCGCTGCTCGCCCGGGCCGCGGCCGCCCGCGGGCGCGCCGCGCCGCAGCCCGGCGTAGCCCAGCAGCGACTGCACCCGGGCCACCGCCCGCTCCACCCGGTCCTCCGCGACCGCCTCGCCCCACAGTGCCAACTGCCGTCCGCGGTCCGGGAACAGGCCGTCGGGGACCAGGCGCAGCGCGGTGAAGCCGCCGTCCGCGGGGGTGAACGCGCCGGTGGACTGCCAGGCGTTCAGCTGCCAGCGGACCCGCTCGGCGAGCGCCGCCGCGGACAGCCGCCCCTCGTGCTGCCACAGCCGGGCCACCGTGCGGCCGCCCTCGGTGGACACCTCCACCGCGACCCGCTGGCAGGCCAGCCCGATCTCGGCCAGCCGGGTGTGCAGGCGCTCCGCGAGGGCCCGGCCGACGAACACCAGCGGCTCCGCCAACTCCTCCGGCGGGTCGAAGAGTTGCTCGACCGCCAGCTCCAGTCCCTGGTCCTTCGGGGCGAGCGGGCGCGGGTCCAGTCCGCGGGCCTGCCGGTGCGCGGCGCTGCCGACCGGGCCGAAGCGGTTGGCCACCGAGTCGGCCGCCAGTTCCGCGAACGCGCCGACCGTTCCGATGCCGAGCCGGTGCAGCAGCTCCGCCAGCTCCGGCTCGCCGAGCGCGGACACGGGGTACGGCGCGAGGAACTCCGGGGTCCGCCCGGGCGGCACCAGCAGCTCGGCGCGGGCCGCGAGCACGGCGGCGAACAGGCCGTCGGCGACCCCGAGCAGGCCGCGCGGGGGCGGCGCGACGGGCGGCGGGGCGACGGGGGCCGGCGGTGGGGCGGCGGCGGCCGGCGGCGGGGCGACGGGGGCCGGCGGTGGGGCGGCGGCGGCCGGCGGCGGGGCGGCGGCGGCCTTCGGCGCGGGCGCGGGCCCGGGGGCGGGCTCGGGGGCGGACGCGGGCTCGGGTGATGCGGTCCGGGGTGCCGGGGTGACCAGGGCGAGCGGGGCGGGGCCGCTCGGCGGTGCGGGTGCGGCGGAGTCGCCGTCGATCACGGTCAGCGCGGGGCGGGCACCGGTGTCCGGCTCCGTGAACACCTCGTCCACCCACGCCGGCTCGGCCTCCGCCCCGGCGTCGGTCAGCGCGTCCGCGGGGCGGTCCGGCGCGGCGGGCGCGGTGACCGGCCAGGTCAGTTCCAGGACGGCGGCCACCGCGTCCCGGATGCCGGCGGTCAGCGCCTCCTCGCCGCCGAAGTACCGGGCCGGGCCCTTCACCGGGATCGCGCACAGGCCGGGCCGGAGCACCTCCACCCGCGGGGTGAACGCCTCCACCGCGGCGACCACCGGCTCGAAGCGGCGCGCCTCCGCCTCCTCGTCCCGGTCGCGCAGCCGCAGCTCCGGGCAGAACCGCTGGGCCAGCCGCAGCGGCTGTCCGCGGCGCACGCCGGCGGCCCGGGCCGCGTCCGAGGAGGCCAGCACCCGGCCGTCCTCGACCACCGCCACCGCACCCGGATCACCGCCGGCCGGCGCGGTCGCCACCAGCGGCCAGTCCGGGCACCACACCACCAGCACCCGCTGCGCGGCGGGCCCCCACCCGGTCGGCCCCCCGGCCCGCGGGGTACCCCACAGCGGGCCGTCGCCCTTCGCGGGCGGCGCCGGCTTGCGGATCGGATTGGGGTGCTTCATGCGCTGGACACTCGATGGATAGGAGGAACCGATGGGAAGTCAGGGCTGCTCACCCCGGGGGCCCGCCCGCCCGTCGGCACCCGGCCGTCGCCCCTCGCGGGCGATGCCGGTCGACGAGTCGGGTGGGGGTGCTTCATGCGTTGGACCCTAGGTGGGTGGGCGGAGGCACGGCTGCTCACCCCGGGGGCCCGCCCGCCCGTCGGCACCCGGCCGTCGCCCCTCGCGGGCGATGCCGGTCGACGAGTCGGGTGGGGGTGCTTCATGCGCTGGACCCTCGGTGGGTGGGCGGAACCGATGGGCGGTCGGGGCGGGGGCGGGGGTCAGATCGCCTCCAGGGCCGGGCGGGTGAGGGGGGTCTCGGCGGTGTCGACGGGGCGGACGGCGCCGTGCGCGTCGGGGAGCCAGAGGCGGGTGCTGCGGGGGCGGGTGGCGGTGCCGCGGCCCTCGGCGACGGCCTCCACCTGGCGGCCGGTGAGCTGGCCGTGGCCGTCGCCGAGGCCGAACCAGCGGCCGGCCCGGACGCTGAGCCGCTGGGTGGCGCCGGGCCAGGGGCCGGCCACCAGCAGGGCGCAGCGACCGCGGCGCAGCACCGCGGTGAGGCGGGCGGCCAGGGCAGGGGCGACCGGGCCGGCGGGGCGCAGCAGGATCAGGCCGACGGCGCCGGCCAGCGCGGCGACCACGTCGGGCCAGTGCGGTCCGGGGTGGTCGGCGAGCAGCAGGCGGCGCAGGTCGTAGCCGTAGCCGGCGGCGGCGGCCAGGCCGAGTTCGGGGAGGCCGACGGCGGCGGCCCAGGCGCTCTCGTCGGTGCGCTCGGTGAACGCGCCGGCGCCGAGGGCGAGCAGTAGCCCGGTGTCGCCGGTGACGGAGATCGCGGTACCGGGTCGCAGCCCGCCGCCGGGCAGCAGCGGGGCGAGCGCGGGGAGCACGGGCAGCAGCTCGGGTTCGGCCCCCGGGCCGTCCTGCCGGGCGGGGGCGGGGGCGGTGCCGGGCCGCAGGGGCACCACTGTTCGAACAGGTGTCGCCGACCGAACGAGAGGATTCGGGGCGAAAGCACCCGTTCCGGACGGGGTGAGCGAGGCTGGTTCGAACATGTGCACGAGTTCAGCATCGAACACTCGTTCGCAATAATTCAAGTCCGAGAATCTGACTGAGCTGCAGAAACACCCGTTCGGCGACACTCGGTGACACCGGCGGCCGGAATGCGCTCAGCGCACGCCGCGCGGACGGAACTGGATGCTGATCCGGGGCCCGACCGCCCTGGTGCTCTTCGGGATGGCGTGCTCCCAGGTGCGCTGGCAGGAGCCGCCCATCACCAGCAGGTCGCCGTGGCCCAGGGAGCGGCGCACCGTCGGCCCGCCGCCGCCCGCCGGGCGCAGCAGCAGCGGCCGGGCCTGGCCGACCGAGAGGATGGCGACCATGGTGTCCTCGCGGTCGCCGCGGCCGATCCGGTCGCCGTGCCAGGCGACGCTGTCCCGGCCGTCCCGGTAGAGGCACAGCCCCGCGGTGGCGAACGGCTCGCCGAGCTCCGGCCCGTAGTGGGCGCTGAGCGCGTCGCGGGCTGCGCCCAGCACCGGGTCCGGGAGCTCGGCGTCCTCCCGGTAGAACGCCAGCAGCCGGGGCACGTCCACCACCCGCTCGTACATCTCGCGCCGCCCGGCCTGCCAGGGCACCCCGGCGATCAGCCGTTCGAACAGCGCGTCGGCGCCGCTCAGCCAGCCGGGCAGCACGTCGATCCACGCGCCGTGCCCGAGCACCGTCCGTTCGATTCCGGTCAGCGGGCCGAGCACGGGCTCCGCCTCCGGGCCGTCGGCGTCGAACAGCGAACCCTGCAGCTGGTAGCTCATGGCGCCAGCGTACGCTTCATTCGAACACTCGTGCGAGACTGTGGGCTCCGGCCTTTCTGATCCAGGGGTGTCCGGGCTCGGCTCGGGCTCAGAGCTGTTCGAACTGGACGGAAGCCCGGCGACCGGCGAGACCAGGTTGACCACGTCGGCGGCGGCGGAGGCGCGCAGCAGCGGCAGGTGCCGGGTCACCGTCCAGCTAGCGGGCGCCGTTGTTGAACAGCACGTCGACCCGGTCGGGGCTGGCGGCGACCGCCGCGGTGAACGCCCGGACCGAGGCAGGGTCGGCCAGGCCGAGGGGCTCCGCGGGCGCCCCGCTGTCAGCGGCGGCCTCCGGCGAGCGCGCGGCAGCAGTGCCCGGGCGCCGAGACGGGCCCCCCGCAGCGCGAGGACCCGGCCGGTGCCGCGCCCGGCCCCGGTGATCACGAACGGGCGGTCGGTGAAGTCCGTCGCGGTGCCCCTCCGTCAACTCCGTGTGCTGACGGCGGGCTCAGGAGCGGAGGCGGACCATGACCAGGTGGGGGGGGCGAGCTCGACGTGCCGTGCGAGGACTGCGGGGCGACCGCGCGGCGGAGCGTCGGGCAGCACGTCCGGGACGGTCGGCTGGGCTGGGACGCCGAGTTCTGGTGCCCGGCCTGCGGAACGGCGATGTGTCTGGGCTTCGGCACCCGGGGCGCGCCGCGCTGGGTCCGCGACCCGCTGATCGATCGGCACGGGACGGTGCGGCTGCGGCTGGCCGCTCCGGCGGCGGACCGCGTCGCGGCGCTCCGAACGGTGCGCGCGGTCCGGGACCTGCCGCTCCCCCGATCCCTGGCGCTGGTCCGGCAGTTGACCGACGCCGGCCTGCCGGGCACGCCGGCGGAGGCGGAGTGACTGCGCGGGCTGCTGTCCGAGAACGGGGTGACCACCGAGCCGGCACCCGGCGGAGCGCCGGCGGACGCCGACTGGCCCTGGACGCCGGACTCCTGACGGACGGTCAGCTCTCCCTGTCCGGACCGCCGGGTTCGGTCGGTGTTGCCGGGTGGTCCCGATCGGTCGGCGGGCTCAGTCGGCGGGCTGGGACGGCCTCTGCGGGCGGGTGCGGCTGAATTCGCCTGTGCCGACTCGGCCGGCGAGGGTGTCTTCCGGGCCGGACAGGAGGGAGCCGTAGCCGGTGGCGGCCCACAGGCTGCGCTCGGCGGGCACCTCGAAGTACGGGACGGTGCGGCCCTGGTCGCGGACTGCCAGCACCTGCGGCGATCGGCGGGTCCTGAGCGCCTGTCCGCAGTCCTCGCAGACGGCGACGTCCACGCGTTCGCGGCGGCCGAGCGGACGCCAGGTGGTGCGGCGGGCGGCGGCGCCGTGCCGGGGGTCGAAGAAGCAGAGCGGCAGGCGCGGGTCGGTGGCGAGGGCGGCTCGCCCCTCGGCGACCAGTGCGAGCACGCCGGCCAGGTCCGGGATGCCGTCCGCGGCGTCCAGCACCCGGCCGGCCGCGTCGTAGGCGTCCAGGGCGCGGGTCAGGCCGGGGGTGGTGGCGCCGTCGGCGGCGTCCACGGCCTCGCCGAGGGCGAGCACTTCGGCGGCGGCCTGCCGGCGCAGCCCGGCCTCGTCGGCGGCCCGGTCGGCGGCGAACACCGCGTCGGGGAAGGTGAAGGCGGTGTGCCGGGGCCTGCGCCGGCGGACCAGGAGCACGGAGCCGACGGCCACCGCGAGCACCAGCACGGCGGCCACCGCGAACAGGCCCGGCCGGCTGCCGCCGGAGCCCGGGCCGGCCGGCTCCCCGTCGGTGTGCGGGCGGGCCGCGTACTCCTTCTCGATCCGGTCGGTCTCCGCCTTGTACACCGCGGTGCCGTTGCCGGACTTGATCAGCTCGACGGCCTTGGAGACCCGCGCGGCCAGGCCCGCGTCGTCGAGTTCCTTCAGGAAGCCGACGGCGTTGGCGGCGTCGCGGGTCTGGTGGGTGTCGGTGGGGTACTCGAAGCCGTCCAGGTACTTCCCGTACGAGGCGGTGGTGATCAGGATCAGCTCCGGCAGGCCGAGGCGTTCCTTGAGCACCGCGGCGAGCGTCCGGGACTGGCCGTCGAAGGCGTCGCCCTTGGCCAGCGGCACCAGCGCGACCTTGATCGGCAGGCCGGTGGCGGCGATCTGCTCGGCCAGCGCCTGCTGCTGGGCGGCGTTCACGGCGGTGGCGTAGGACGGGTCGACGTACACCGGGCCGGTGGACAGCGCCTGGGCGATCTCGCTCCCGGAGGGGCCGGCGGACGGGGTGGCGGCCCGGGCCGGGGCGCCCGCGCCGAGCAGGGCGGCGCACGCCAGCAGCAGGGCGGTGCAGGCCGACAGCAGGGCGGTCCGCAGTCGGGGCGCGGCGGGGTGACGCGCGGTCAGGTGGTCACTGGACACTGGCGGACTCCCTGGCCCGGAGGATGAGTGGGTCGAGCCCTTCGAGGGCGGCGGGCAGGACGTCTCCGGCCTCGCTCCAGACGGCCGGGGCGCGGCCGTCGGCGGTGGGCAGGTGCAGCAGCCGTCCGGCGGTCTCGTGTTCGCGCACGACCCGGTCGGCGGTGCCGCGTCCGGCCGGACTGCGCCGCAGGCCTTCCCGGCAGGCGGGGCAGAGCTGCGCGGACCTGGGACCGATGCCGACGGTCGCGAACCAGGCAGGAACCCTGCCGCCGGTGGCTCCGCCGTGCAGCGGGTCGAGCCGGCACAGCTGCGGGTGGGGGCGTCCCCGGAGGGCGTCGATTCCGGCCCGGGCCAGCACCACGGCCGCGGCCAGGTCGCCCGGTTCGACCCGGGCGGCGCGCCCCTCGGAGTCCCCGAGCAGGAGCTGGGCGGCGTCCAGGCAGTCCCAGGCGCGGGTGCGGCCGGGGGCATCCTGGTCGGCAGCGCCCAGCCGCACGGTGAGGGCCCGCAGGTCCTCGGTCGCCCAGCCGCGCAGTTGACGCACCGTGGGCCGGGTGGCGGACGGCCAGACCGCGGTGTCCGAGGGCGGCGCGGACCGGTCGGGGGCGGCCCGGCGCGCCCGCCGGGCGTGCACGGTGGCCCGGACGGCGGCGAGCACGCCCCAGGCGAGCAGCAGTACCAGGCCGAGCAGCAGGAACCCGATCGCGATGCCGGGACCGAAGTCGTTGCTGAACAGCGCGGGCAGCCGGTTGTCGCGCACCGGCGGCAGTTCGGTCTCGCCGTTCTCGCCGCTCGCCCCCGCGGTGGGTTCGGCGGCGGCCACCGCGTCCAGGGCGCGGTTCAGCCGGGACGGGATCTGCAGGTCGTCGCTGTCCCCGGAGCGGTCCGGGTAGGCGACGTCGGTCGACAGGCGGTGGAACCGGCGCTCCACGTCGGTGCCGGTGCCGAACGCCTCCAGGTAGAGGTACCCCTGCAGCGGGTCGATCTGCACGTACACGCCGGCCCGGCCGGTGCGCGCGTGCACCCGGGAGAGCAGGATCTCGCTGTCGCGCTCGCTCTCGTCCTCGCTGAGCGAGGGCGTCGCCAGCAGGTACACCGGGGTCTTGATGGCGGCGAGCCGGCCCTGAACGGCCGTCAGGTCGGCGCCGGTCAGCACGGTCGGGCCGGACGGGTCCTGGTAGATCGGCCCGGCGGCGAGCGCGGCGGCGGCCTCCTCCACGCGGGCGTCCAGATCGCCCTGGGTGACGTCGAGACGGACGCTGTCGACGGTCTGCGGGAAGACGGTGGGCGCGGCGAACACCACGCCGAGCACGGCGGCCACCGTCGCCACCAGGGTCACCGGCAGCACGCCCGGCCGGCGCGCCGGCCGGGCAGCGCGGGCCTTCTGCCCGTTCTGTGACTGCTTGCCCGGTGACGGCTTGTTCTGCGATGGCCTGTTCTGCGGTCGTTTCTTCAGGACCACGGCGGGCCTGCGGCCCGGGGCGTTGCGCGGCGGGGCCGCCGGCCGGCCGCGGCGGGAGGCCAGCCGCAGGCCGAGGGCCAGCACCAGACCGGGGATCACCACGACGGCCAGGCCGAGCAGCAGGTTCTGGTTCTGCCGGTCGGTGGAGTCGATGTACAGGTCGGGTCGGCCGCCGTCGTGGTAGGAGTCGTACGCGCTCTCGGCCTTGGCGGCGGCCTGCTCCTTGCCTTCGGCGAGCGTCTCGGCGAAGGCGCGGAACTCGTCGAGCGGCCCGGCGCCGTACGGGGTGCGGTAGGAGGCGTACCGGCGGGCGTCGTCGACCGGGGCGTCGGTGCCGAACCCGGCGGCGGTGATCCGGCCGTAGTCGCCGATCAGCACGTACACGCCGTTCTCGCCGAGCCGGTCGTGGACCAGGGCGAGCAGCGCCTCGTCGCCCTCGGGCAGCGCCAGCACGTAGGTGCGGACTCCGGTGCGGGCGGCGAGCGCGGCGATGTCGGGGGCGAGCGAGCGCGGCAGCGTCCGGGGCAGGTCCGCGGAGACGTAGACCGGGTTCTTCCGCAGTTCGGCGGCGAGGCGCTCGGACTGCGAGGCGTCGGCGGCGAGTTGGCCGGCCGGCCCGGCGGTCGCGGCCGGAGTCGGGTTCGCGCTCGGATCGGCCGCGGCGGCCGTGGGGGCTGCTCCCAGCAGGGCGGTGCCGGCCAGGAGTGCGGCGGCGACGACGGTGACCGCCCGGGCGGTCACCGGTCCCGGTGTCCCTGCCCGTGTCCGTATCGCTCTGCGCATGGGGGTGCCCTCCCGGTGGTTCGGCCGGTCACTTTACCCGCGCTTGGTACGGACGGGAACGGACGCCCTACCGGTTCCGGGCCCGGCGAGGTGGTTGGATCGGGGCGGCGGCGTCGCCACGGGCGCCGCCGGACGGAGGGACGAGGACGATGAGCGGCGCCGAGCGGGCCGGTGGTCGGGCGGGCGGACAACACCTGGCGGACAGTCACGATCTGATCCGGGTGCACGGGGCGCGGGTGAACAACCTGAAGGACGTCAGCGTGGAACTGCCCAAGCGCCGGCTGACGGTGTTCACCGGGGTGTCGGGGTCGGGGAAGAGCTCGCTGGTGTTCGGGACGGTCGCGGCGGAGTCGCAGCGGCTGATCAACGAGACGTACAGCGCGTTCGTGCAGGGGTTCATGCCGACCCTGAGCCGGCCCGAGGTGGACGTGCTGGAGGGGCTGACCACGGCGATCATCGTCGACCAGCAGCGGATGGGCGCCGACCCGCGCTCCACCGTGGGCACCGCGACGGACGCCAACGCGATGCTGCGGATCCTGTTCAGCCGGCTCGGCGACCCGCACATCGGGCCGCCCCCGGCCTTCTCCTTCAACGTGCCGACGGTGCACGGCGCGGGAGCCATCACGGTGGAGCGCGGCGAGGGCACCAGGACCGAGAAGCGGTCGTACGCGCGGGCGGGCGGGATGTGCCCGCGCTGCGAGGGGCGCGGCAGCGTCTCGGACATCGACCTGGGGCAGCTGTACGACGACTCGAAGTCGCTGAACGAGGGCGCGCTGACCATCCCCGGCTACAAGTCGGGCGGCTGGAACTACCGGCTGTACACCGAGTCGGGCCTGGTCGACCCGGACAAGCCGATCCGCAAGTACACCAAGAAGGAACTGCACGACTTCCTGTACCTGGAGCCGACCAGGATGAAGATCGCCGGCATCAACATGACCTACGAGGGTCTGGTGCTGCGGATCCAGAAGTCGATGCTCTCCAAGGACCGGGCCGCGATGCAGCCGCACATCCGCGAGTTCGTGGACCGGGCCGTCGCCTTCACCGCCTGCCCGGACTGCGCGGGCACCCGGCTCAGCGAGGCGGCCCGCTCCTCGAAGATCAAGGGCCTCTCCATCGCCGACGCGTGCAGCCTGCAGATCAGCGATCTCGCCGACTGGGTGCGGAAGTTGAAGGAACCCTCGGTCGGGCCGCTGCTGGACTCGCTGCGGCAGGTGCTGGACTCCTTCACCGAGATCGGCCTCGGCTACCTCTCGCTGGACCGGCCCGCGAGCACCCTGTCGGGCGGTGAGGCGCAGCGGGTGAAGATGATCCGGCACCTGGGGTCCTCGCTGACCGACGTCACGTACGTCTTCGACGAGCCGACCACCGGCCTGCACCCGCACGACATCCAGCGGATGAACGACCTGCTGCAGCGGCTGCGCGACAAGGGCAACACGGTGCTGGTGGTGGAGCACAAGCCGGAGACCATCGCGATCGCCGACCACGTGGTGGACCTCGGCCCGGGCGCGGGCTCGGCGGGCGGCGCGGTCTGCTTCGAGGGCAGCGTGGACGGCCTGCGCTCCAGCGGCACCATCACCGGCCGGCACTTCGACGACCGGGCCGCCGTCAAGCCGGAAGTCCGCACTCCCAGCGGGGTGTTGGAGATCCGCGGGGCGGACGCGCACAACCTGCGGAACGTCGACGTGGACGTGCCGCTGGGCATCCTGACGGTGGTCACCGGTGTGGCGGGCTCGGGGAAGAGCTCGCTGGTGCACGGTTCGCTGGTGAGCGGCGCGGCGCTGAAGGGCGGCGTGCCGGAGGGTGTGGTGGCGATCGACCAGAGCCCGATCCGCGGCTCGCGGCGCTCCAACCCGGCCACCTACTCGGGCCTGCTGGAGCCGATCCGGAAGGCGTTCGCCAAGGCGAACGGCGTGAAGCCGGCCCTGTTCAGCGCCAACTCAGAGGGCGCCTGCCCGACCTGCAACGGCGCCGGGGTGGTGTACACCGACCTGGCGATGATGGCCGGGGTGGCGACGGTCTGCGAGGAGTGCGAGGGGAAGCGCTTCCAGGCCGCGGTCCTGGAGTACCACCTGGGCGGCCGCGACATCAGCGAGGTGCTGGCGATGTCCGTCGACGAGGCGGAGGAGTTCTTCTCCGCCGGCGAGGCCCGCACCCCGGCCGCGCACGCCGTCCTGAAGCGCCTGTCGGACGTCGGACTCGGCTACCTGACGCTCGGTCAGCCGCTCACCACCCTCTCCGGCGGCGAGCGCCAGCGCCTCAAGCTGGCCGCCCAGATGGCCGAGAAGGGCGGCGTCTACGTCCTGGACGAGCCCACCGCCGGCCTGCACCTCGCCGACGTCGAGCAACTCCTCGGGCTGCTCGACCGGTTGGTCGACTCCGGCAAGTCCGTCATCGTGGTCGAGCACCACCAGGCCGTGATGGCCCACGCCGACTGGATCATCGACCTCGGCCCGGGCGCCGGCCACGACGGCGGCACCGTCGTCTTCGAGGGCACCCCCGCCGCCCTGATCGCCGACCGCACCACCCTCACCGGGCGGCACCTCGCCGCCTACGTCGGCGCCTGACCGCTCAGGCCCGCGCCGCCCGCCCCGCCCGGCCCGTCATCCGCCGGTGGCGCGGGCGGCGAGGGCGGTGCGGAGGTGGGTGAGGCGGGCGATTTCGGCGTCGAGGGCGGCGAGGCGGCGTTCGACGGTGGGGCCGGGGGCGGGGCTCGCGCAGGGGCGGGCCGGGTCGGCGGCGAGGAGGTCGAACCGGTCGGTGTGGGGGCGCAGGTCCTCGATGGTGAGGCCGAGCGAGAGCAGGGACCGGATCACCCGGACCCGGGCCACGTCGGCGCCGGTGTAGCTGCGCTGGCCGGCGGGAGTGCGGGTGGGCGGGGCCAGCAGGCCGCGCTGCTCGTACAGGCGCAGCGCCCTGGGAGTGGTTCCGGCGGCGGCTGCCGCGTCTCCGATCCGCATCCGTGGCGTCCTCTCCCCCTGCGGTGCTGATGCGAAGTCAAACCACGCGCGGCGCCCGGTTCTTCCGGTCGGCGGCGACGAGCAGCAGCTCGCGCAGGGCGGTCGCGGCGGCGGACGGCTCGGCCGGGGTGAGGACGACCTGGTCGGCGGTGGTGGACGGGCCGGTGAGCGGGATGACGCGCAGGCCGGGCGGGGGCCGGTCGACGGCGGAGGCCACGGTGAGGCCGATGCGACCTGCTCACCGCGGCCCGCTACGGCGAGCGGATCGCCCGGCTGGCCCAGCGCTGGGTCAACGCGGTGCCGTACGGGACGACCCGGATGACCGAGCACGAGGCCCGCGCCCTGTCGGCCTCGCTCCGACCGGGCCCGGGCCTCGCGTCGACCTCCGCCGCGGCCGGGTGACTTACCGGAGCTCGACCAGGACCGCCCCGAAGTGCCGGCCCTCCGTCAGGTCCTGGAACGCCTGCGGGGCGCGGTCCAGGCCGGCCACCCGGACGTGCGGGAAGGCGATGCTGCCGTCCCGCAGCCAGTCGCCGAACCTGGGCAGCCACTCGGCCTGGACCGCGGCGTGGCCGGCGTTCGCGTAACCGCCCAGGCTGATTCCCCGGACGATGAGTTGGAACGCGTCCAGGGTGAGCGGGACGGTCGTCGCGGGGTCGCCGTCGAACTGTCCGGCGAGCACACCGATCAGTGCGGCCCGGGCCCCGGGCCTGGCGGCGGCGAAGGCGGCCTGCGCCTGGTGCCCGCCGACGGTGTCCAGCAGCAGGTCGATGCCGTCGGGGGCGGCCTCGGCGAGCTGCCGGGCGAACCGGTCGGCCCGGTCCGGGGCGCCGTCCCTGGGGTCCACCAGCACGGTGTCGTAACCGAGTCGGCTCAGCCGCTCGGCCTTGTGCGGGGAGCCGGTGGTGCCGAGCACGGTGCCCGCGCCGAGCAGCCGGGCGATCTGCCCGGCCAGGGTGCCGACCGCGCCGGCCGCGCCGGTGACCAGCACGGTGTCGCCCGGCCGGATCGGCGCGGTCCGGGTCAGCGCCCCGTACCCGACCGAGCCCGGCGACAGGTATCCGGCCGGGTCGGGCAGTACCCCGTCCAGCGGGGTGAGCGCCCCCGGGTCGGCCACCGCGTACTCGCGCCAGCCGAGGTGGTGCCCGACCATCTGGCCGGGGCGCAGCCCGCTCCCGTCCGGCGCCTCCACCACCTCGCCGACGGCCGGCCCGAACAGCGCGTCCCCGGGCCGGACCGCCGGGTACGGCACCCCCGGCGGGGTCTCGCCCAGCAGGCTGACCAGGCCCGGGAAGACGACGAACCACCGGTTGCGCAGCAGCACTTGGCCCGCACCGGGCCGTGGCGCGGGGGTCTCGGCGACGGTCAGGTCGGCGGCGACGGCGCGGCCGACCGGCCTGCGGGCCAGCCGGATCTCGCGGACGGTCTCGGGCACACTCATGACGGCTCCTCGGGGAGACGAACGGGAAGTGCCGGGACGCTAACCCCTGACCCGCGGGTCAGGGTCAAGGCCGCGGAGCCGCGCCATCAGCCCGCCGGCCCGTCAGCCCGTCGCGGTGCGCGCGGGCCCACTCGCAGGCGGCGTCCAGGGTCCGCACGGTCACCGGCACCGGGCGGATCTCGCACGCCGACCTGGCGGTGGCTCTGCTCGACGAGATCGCCGCTGACGGACCGTCATGACTGCGGCGCGGCACCGCCCTCCGTCCGGCTCCCCCGCCTAGGGTGGGCCGCGCCGTGAATCCCGATGCCGCGAGGAGGCAGCACATGACCGGGGCCGCCGTTCCCCCGCCGCCGCAGGTGTGGCCGAGCCTGCGGGCCCGCGACGCCCGGGCGCTGATCGCGTTCCTGGTGGAGGCGTTCGGCTTCGAGGCGACCGCGGTGTTCGCGGAGGGCGACCAGGTGCACCACGCGCAGCTGTCCTGGCCCCCCGGCGGGGGCATCATGCTCGGCTCCGCGAAGGACGACCCGGACGACCCGTGGCCGCTGCAGCCGGGCAGCTTCGGCGCGTACGTGGTCACCGACGACCCGGACGCGCTGTTCGACCGGGCGGTCGCGCACGGCGCCGAGGTGACCGCACCGCTGCACGACACCGACTACGGGTCCCGGGACTTCGCCGTCCGCGACCCGGAGGGCAACCGCTGGTCGTTCGGCACCTACCGGGGCGAGCCCCGGGTCTGACGCACGCCCGGCACCACGGCCTCGCCGACCTGCTGCGCGAACGCGTCGACGGCGCGACCGGCTACTGAGCGCGACGGGGCCGGGGCCACTGGCCTGCGGGCTCGGGCCCTCGGGCTTTCCGGGCGGGGGTTGTAGCCTGGTGGGGTGCTCCTTCTCGTCAGCCGTCGCCACGTGGACCTGTGCCGCGTGATCAGCATGTCCTGTCGACGCTCCGGCTGACCTCACCCTCCACAGCCCCGCCCTCCGTCACCACGGACCGCGCGGGCACCCGTCTCCCCCGGCCCGTCCGGCGCGAACCGCCGACCCTCCCGGGGCTTGTACACCGCGGACGCACACCCATGACGCAGCAGCACCCCACCTCCCTCCCGGTGATCGACCTGTCGCTCGCCGACGGCACCCCGGCCGACCGGGCCCGGCTCCACCGCGAGTTGCGCGACGCCGCGACCGGCGTCGGCTTCTTCCAACTGGTCGGGCACGGCGTCACCGCCGCCGAGACCACCGCCCTCACCTCCGCGATGCGCGCCTTCTTCGCCCTCCCGGAGGCCGACCGGCTGGCGGTCAGCAACCTCAACTCGCCGCACTTCCGCGGCTACACCCGCACCGGCGACGAACGCACCGGCGGCAACCGCGACTGGCGCGACCAGCTCGACATCGGCACCGAGCTGCCCCCGCACGTGCCCGCGGCCGGCGAACCCGCCTACTGGTGGCTGGAGGGACCCAACCAGTGGCCCGCCGCGCTCCCCGAGCTGCGCACCGCCGCCCTGCACTGGATCGACCGGCTGGACGGCGTCGCCCACCGGCTGCTGCACGAGCTGCTCGCCTCGATCGGCGCCCGCCCGGACTTCTACGACGACGCCTTCGCCCCGCACCCCCACCTGCACCTCAAGCTGGTCCGCTACCCGGGCACCGCCCCCGACGGCGCCCCGCAGGGCGTCGGCACCCACAAGGACTACGGCTTCATCACCTTGCTCCTCCAGGACACCGTCGGCGGCCTGCAGGTCGAGCGCCCCGACCGCACCTTCCTCGACGTCCCCCCGCTGGACGGCGCCTTCGTCGTCAACCTCGGCGAACTCCTCGAGGTCGCCACCGACGGCTACCTCAAGGCCACCTCCCACCGCGTGGTCTCCCCGCCCGCCGCCCGCGAACGCTTCTCCGTCCCGTTCTTCTACAACCCCCGCCTCGACGCCCACATCGCCCCCCTCGACTTCCCCCACTCCCACCACGCCCCGGGCGCGACCCAGGACCCGGCCAACCCCCTGCACGCCGACTTCGGCTTCAACGAGCTGAAGGGCTACACCCGCGCCCACCCCGAGGTCACCCAGCGCCACCACGCAGAACTCCTGCCCCTCGCCTGACCCCGCCGTCCGACCCTCCGGGTAGGCTCCCCGCCCTGACACGGGGAGGGCGGGCAATGACCGCGTACGACCACTGGTTCCGGCTGGACGTCGAGGTGACCGGGACGGCCAAGGGCCGGGCCAGGCTGGCGTCGGGCTTGGAGGCGCACGGCTGGGTGGTGACCGTGCTGGACGAGGACGGGCCGCGCCGGGCCCGTTGGCTGGTGGAGGCCGGCGTGACCGGCTCCCGGGCGGGGGCGGCATCGGCGGTGCGACTCGTCCTGAACAAGCTGGTCGGGCAGAGCCCGGCGGAGGTCGATCTGCGGCTGCAGGAGCCGATCGACCGCCAGGAGCAGCCGCGGGGGCGGTACTTCGTCCAGCGGCCGGTCCGGGGGCCGTCGCGTTTTCGCGCCCTCGCGGCCCGGAGCAGGCTGTTCGACACCGGCCGGGAGCTGTTCCTCCCGCCGGGCCCGGACATCCGCTCCCGGGCCGGGGCCGAGGCGGTGCGGGCGCTGCCGGGTGTCGCGCTGCCGCCGGCGGACGGCGTGCCGCGGCCGGTCGGCGCCGAGTTGGACCGGCCGGGCCGGACCGGTGCGCCGGGGCTGCCGAGCCGGGTGGCCGTCCCGGTGGGCAGTGGCGGCCTGATCGCGGCGCTGCTGATCGGGCTGCTGATCGGCGGCCGCCCGCTCGGCCCGGCGGCCTGGGTCCTCGGGGCGGCGGGTGTCGCGCTGACCGGCACGCTGATCGGGACGGTCGTGGTGCACTCCCCGCACTGGGCCGCCGGGCCGCGGCACAGCGCCGTGGCGGCGTGCCTGCTCGGCATCGGCGTGGCGGCGGGCCTCGCGGCCGCTGCGGCGGTGGTGGGCGCGGCCTCGCCGAAGGCGCTGCCCTCCGTGCTGGTCACCGCCGGCGTCCTGGTGTGCGGCAACGGGCTCCGGTTGCTGCTGCGCGGGTTGAGCTGGCAGGCGACCGCCGCCTGGCTGGTGCCGGCGCTGCTGCCGATCCTGCTGGTGGGGCTGCCGGGGTTCGGTTTCTCGCTGCACGCCTTCTACCTGGACGGGTTCGGCTTGAACCGCGAGGACGCCCAGGTGCCCGGTATGTGGCAGGTGATCGCGGACGCCAAGGCGCTGGTCGTGGTGGCCGGACCGCTGGTCGCCGTGTCGCTGCTCGGCTACGCCCGTCACCTGCACGCCTTCGACACCTTCGGCGGGCTCTCGGTGGCGGCGGCGCTGCTGTTCGTCGCCTTCGCGGGCGCGCTCGCGCTGTACCAGTCGCAGATCATCGTGCCCGCCTCGCACGCCGCCGCCACCGCCCGGCAGCAGGCCCGGGAGGGCCGGCAGCCCACCGCGTACTTCGGGATCGCCGCCCGCCGGGTCTGTCTGCGCCCGGTCGGCGAGGCGGGCTGGGACGGGGCGGCGCCGGTCGCCGAGCACCCGTACCTGGTGTTCCCCGCCGCCGGTGACTGGGCCGCGCTGTGGGACGTCCGCACCGGGGAGACCGTGAACGTGAAGCGCGAGCAGTACCGGATCTCCGATTCGACCGCGCCGACCTGCTGAGGGCCGTCCTGGTGCGACGGCCGAGGGCGGTGTCACACTGCTGGTGTCACAGTGGTGCTGGTGCGAGGGCTGGGGTGCGATGGGCGGCGCGGAGGTGCGGTTGACGGTGGACGAGTTGGCTGCGCGGGCCGGGGTGACGGTGCGGACGCTGCGGTTCTACGGGGCGAAGGGGCTGTTGCCGCCGCCGGAGTTGGGGCCGCGGCGGGTGGGGCTGTACGGGGCGGAGCACCTGGGGCGGTTGGAGCTGATCGAGGAGTTGCAGCGGCAGGGGCTGACGCTGGCCGCGATCGAGCGCTATCTGGCTCAGCTTCCGCAGGACATCGGGGAGTTGGACCTGGCGATCCACCGGGCGCTGGTGGCCTCGTGGACGCCGGAGTCGGCGGAGGCGGCGTCCCGCGCGCAGTTGGAGCGGCGGACCGGGCGGGCGCTGTCGGACGCGGACCTGGACCGGCTGGCGGCGATGGGCGCGTTGCACCGCACCGAGGACCCGGACGTGTTCAAGGTGGAGCCGGGTCTGCTGCCGCTGGGGGTGCGGGTGCTGGAGGTGCCGATCCCGCTGGAGACCCTGGTGGCGGCGCGCGCGGTGGTGCGGCTGCACAGCCGGGCGACGGCGCACGACCTGCACCGGCTGTTCCGGGACACGGTGTGGCGGCCGTACCGGGAGAGCGACCCCGGGCCGGCGGAGCTGGAGCGGATGAAGGAGTTGACGGACCGGATCCAGCCGATGGTGGTGCAGGCGCTGGTGACGGCGTTCCAGCGGTCGCTGGCGGAGGAGCTGGCGGCCCGCCCGGCGGAGTGATCCGCCGGGCGGGCCCTGGGCGGCGAGGTCAGTACCGGCCGCCGCTCTCGGCGAGGGCGACCAGCGAGGCGGGCGGGGTGAAGCGCTCGCCGTACGCGGCGGCGAGCTCGCGGGCCCGGGCGGTGAAGCCCGCGGGCCCGCCGGGGTAGCCGTTGATGTACTGCAGGACGCCGCCGGTCCAGGCGGGGAAGCCGATGCCGAGGATGGAGCCGATGTTGGCGTCGGCGACGGAGGTGAGGACGTTCTCGTCGAGGCAGCGGACGGAGTCCAGGGCCTCGGCGAACAGCATCCGCTCCTTCATGTCCTCGAACGGGGTCTCGGCGCCGGGCCGCGCGCTGTGCTCGTCCTTACCGAAGTGCTCGCGCAGTCCGGGCCACAGTCGGGTCCGCCGGCCGTCGGCGTAGTCGTAGAAGCCGGCGCCGCCGCTGCGGCCGGGGCGGCCGAACTCGTCGAGCATCCGGTCCAGGACGGTCTCGCCGGGGTGGACGGTCCAGGTGCCGCCGGCCTCCTCGACGGCGCGGCGCGACTCGTTGCGGATCTTGCGCGGCAGGGTGAGGGTGAGCTCGTCCAGCAGCGACAGCACCTTGGCGGGGTAGCCGGCCTGTGCGGCGGCCTGTTCGACGGAGGACGGGTCGAGGCCCTCGCCGATCATGGCGACGCCCTCGTTGATGAACTGGCCGATGACGCGGGAGGTGAAGAAGCCGCGGGAGTCGTTGACCACGATCGGGGTCTTGCGGATCTGCCGGACCAGGTCGAAGGCGCGGCCCAGCGCCTCGTCGCCGGTCCCGGGGCCGCGGATGATCTCGACCAGCGGCATCTTGTCGACGGGCGAGAAGAAGTGCAGGCCGATGAAGTCGGCGGGGCGGTCGACGCCTTCGGCGAGCAGGCCGATCGGCAGGGTGGAGGTGTTGGAGCAGAGCAGCGCGTCGGGGGCGACCACGTGCTGGATCTCCTGGAACACCTTGTGCTTGAGCTCGGGGTTCTCGAACACCGCCTCGATGACGGTGTCGCAGCCGGCCAGCGCGGCGGGGTCGGCGGTGGGGGTGATCCGGGCCAGGAACGCGGCGCGCTCCTCCTCGGTCATCCGGCCGCGCGCCACCTG
The DNA here is from genome assembly GCF_003610255.1 of Streptomyces sp. TLI_171. Lineage (GTDB taxonomy): Bacteria > Actinomycetota > Actinomycetes > Streptomycetales > Streptomycetaceae > Kitasatospora. The sequence goes on from NZ_RAPS01000001.1 coordinate 1,871,986, forward strand.
CTTGTCCAACAGGCCCGCGCTGTACGCCTTTCCGCGCTCGGCGGCGTCCAGGGTGACGTCCTTGAGCAGCACGTCGAGGCCCGCCTTGGCGCAGGAGTACGCGATGCCCGCGCCCATCATGCCCGCACCCAGCACCGCGACCTTGGACGCCTGCCGGGAAGGCACCGAACTCGGCCGGGAGGAACCGGAGTTGACGGCCTGCATGTCGAAGAAGAAGGCCTGGATCATGTTCTTCGAGATGGGCCCGCAGGCGAGTTCGGTGAAGTACCGGGCCTCGATGGCGAACGCGGTGTCCACGTCGACCTGGGAGCTCTCCACGGCCGCCGCCAGGATGTTGCGCGGCGCCGGGTAGGGCGCGCCGTTCAGCTGCTTGCGCAGGTTGGCCGGGAAGGCCGGCAGGTTGGCGGCGAACGCGGGGGTGCTGGGCGTCCCGCCGGGGATCTTCCAGCCCTTGGCGTCCCAGGGCTGCGCGGAGGCCGGGTTGGCGGCGATGAACTCGCGCGCCTTGGCGAGCATCTCCTCGACGGAGTCCGCGAGTTCGTGCACCAGGCCGTGCTGCAGGGCCTGCGCGGGACGGTACTGCTGGCCCTGCAGCAGCACCTTCAGCAGGGCGTCGGTGATGCCGAGCATCCGCACCGTGCGGACCACTCCGCCGCCGCCGGGGAGCAGGCCGAGAGTGACCTCGGGCAGGCCGATCTTGCTGCCGGGGGCGTCCAGTGCGATCCGGTGGTGGCAGGCCAGCGCGATCTCCAGGCCACCGCCGAGGGCGGCGCCGTTGACGGCGGCGACCACGGGCTTGCCGAGGGTCTCCAGCTTGCGCAGCGCGCGCTTGATCCGCATCGAGTTGGCGAACACCTGCTCGGCGTCGTCCGGTCCGACGCTCGAGAGCAGTTTGAGGTCGCCGCCGGCGAAGAAGGTCTTCTTCGCCGAGGTGACGATGACGCCGGTCAACTGCTCCGTGGCGGCCAGGCGTTCGACGGTCGCTTCGAGGGCGTCGGTGAACGCGGCGTTCATGGTGTTGGCGGACTGGGCGGGGTCGTCGAGGACGAGGGTGACCACGCCGTCCTGGTCCTGCTCCCAGCGGATGGGGCTGCTCACGTCGGTCATGTCTGTGAAGTCCTTGGGTGAGTACGTGAGTTGACGGGTGGTCAGGTCAGATGCGCTCGATGACGGTGGCGATGCCCATGCCGCCGCCGACGCACAGGGTGGCCAGGCCGTAGCGCAGGTCGCGGCGCTCCAGCTCGTCGATCAGGGTGCCGATCAGCATCGCGCCGGTCGCGCCGAGCGGGTGGCCGAGGGCGATCGCGCCGCCGTTGACGTTCACCTGGTCGTGGCGGAAGCCGAGTTCGCGCATGAAGCGGAGCGCGACGGCGGCGAACGCCTCGTTGATCTCGACCAGGTCGATGTCGGCGGCGGTCAGCCCGGCCTTGGCCAGGGCCTTGCGGGTGGCGGGGGCGGGGCCGGTGAGCATGATGGTCGGCTCGGAGCCGGAGACCGCGGCGGAGACGATCCGGGCCCGCGGGGTGAGGCCGTAGCGCTCGCCGATCTCGCGCGAGCCGATCGCGACCAGGGCCGCGCCGTCCACGATGCCGGAGGAGTTGCCGGCGTGGTGGACGTGGTCGATGGACTCCACCCAGTGGTACTTCTGCAGCGCGACGGCGTCGAAGCCGCCGAGCTCGCCGATGTCGGCGAAGGAGGGCTTCAGCCCGGCCAGCGACTCGACGGTCGTCCCCGGGCGGATGAACTCGTCGCGGCCGAGCACCACCAGGCCGTTGCGGTCCAGCACCGGCACCACCGAGCGGTCGAACAGCCCGTCGGCCTGCGCCTTCGCGGCCCGGGCCTGCGACTCGGCGGCGAACGCGTCCACGTCGGTGCGGCTGAGCCCCTCGACGGTGGCGATCAGGTCGGCGCCGATGCCCTGCGGGACGAAGCCGGTCTCGTACGCGGTCATCGGGTCGGCGAACCAGGCGCCGCCGTCGGAGCCCATCTTGACCCGGGACATCGACTCGACGCCGCCGGCCAGGATCAGGTCCTCCCAGCCCGAACGGACCTTCGCCGCGGCCAGGTTGACGGCCTCCAGGCCGGACGCGCAGAAGCGGTTCTCCTGCACGCCCGCGACGGTGTCGGGCAGGCCGGCGGCGATCGCCGCGACCCGGGCGATGTCGGAGCCCTGGTCGCCGATCGGGCTGACCACGCCGAGCACGATGTCGTCGATCGCGGCCGGGTCCAGGGTCGGGAACCGGCGGCGCAGTTCGTGGATCAGACCGACCACCAGGTCGATCGGCTTGGTGCCGTGCAGGGAGCCGGTCTGCTTGCCGCGGCCGCGCGGCGTGCGGATCGCGTCGTAGACGTACGCTTCGGTGGTCACGGTGTGGATGCCTCTCAAACGGGGGGTTCAGGGGGGCTTCAGGCAAGCAGGGAACGGCCGATGATCTCTTTCATGATCTCGGTGGTGCCGCCGTAGATGGTCTGGACGCGCCCGTCGGTGAACGCCCGGGCGACCGCGCTGTCACTCATGTAGCCGGAGCCGCCGTGCAGTTGCAGGCAGCGGTCGGCCGTGCGCTTCTGCAGTTCGGTGGCCCACCACTTCGCCATCGAGGCGTCCACCGGAGTCAGGTTGTACCGGTTGTGCTCCAGCACGCAGCGGTCCACGAAGGCCCGGGTGACGGCGCACTCGGTGGCCAGCTCGGCGATCTCGAAGCGGACGTGCTGCAGCTTGGCCAGCGGCCGGCCGAACGCGGTGCGCTGCTTCACGTACGCCGTGGTCTCCTCGACCAGGAACTCGGCGGCGGCGATCGCGGCGACCGCGATGGCCAGCCGCTCCTGGGCGAGGTTGCGCATCAGGTACAGGAAGCCCTGGTTCTCCTCCCCCAGCAGGTTGGCCTTCGGCACCCGGACGTCCTGGAAGAACAACTCGGCGGTGTCCTGGGCCTTCTGGCCGATCTTGTCGAGGTTGCGGCCGCGTTCGAAGCCCGGCATGCCGCGCTCCACCACCAGCAGGCTGAGGCCGTGCGCACCGCCGTCCGCCGTGGTCTTCGCGACCACCACGACCAGGTCGGCGAGGATGCCGTTGGAGATGAAGGTCTTCGCCCCGTTCAGCACGTAGTGGTCGCCGGCGTCGACCGCGGTGGTGCGGATCGCCTGCAGGTCGGATCCGGTGTCCGGCTCGGTCATCGCGATCGCACTGATCAGCTCGCCGGAGCAGAACCCGGGCAGCCAGCGCTCCTTCTGCTCCTCGGTGGCCAGGCCGGTCAGGTACGGGCCGATGATGTCGTTGTGCAGCCCGATCGCCAGGCCGCTGGCCCCGGCCCGGACGAACTCCTCGGCGAGCACCGCCGCGAACCGGAAGTCGGGGCTGCCCCCGCCGCCGTACCGCTCGTCCACCGCCGGGCCGAGCAGCCCGGCCCGCCCGGCGGCCAGCCAGGCGGAGCGGTCCACCACGCCCTGCTGCTCCCAGCGGGCGTGGTGCGGGGTGACCTCCTTGGCGAGGAAGGCCCGGACGGTCTCGCGGAAGTCCTCGTGTTCCTCGGTGTAGAGCTCGCGCTGCACGGGGCGTCCCCTTCAGGAGGCTTGCGGGTCGAGTGTCGGTACCGCCCAGTCGCGGGCCACCTCGGCGGTGTGCTCGCCGGGCCGCGCGGGCGGGGTGCGCAGCGCGCCCGGCGTGACGGAGAAGCGCGGGGCGGTGCCCGGCTGGACCGTTCCGTCCTGCTCGGTGTAGCTGCCGCGGGCGGTCAGGTGCGGGTGCGCGGCGGCCTGACGCAGCGTCAGGACCGGTGCCACGCAGGCGTCGTGGTCGGTGAACAGCGCGGTCCACTCGTCCTGGGTGCGGGTGGCGAAACGGTCGGCGATCCGCTTGCGCAGCTCGGGCCAGCGCGCCAGGTCGTACTGCGCCGGGGCGTCCTCGCCCAGTTCCAGCAGGCCGGCGAACTCGGCGTAGAACTGCGGCTCCAGCGGGCCGACCGCCATCCAGCGGCCGTCGGACGTCTCGAAGGTCCCGTACCAGGGCGCGCCGCCGTCCAGCAGGTTGACGCCCCGCCGGTCCTGCCACAGGCCCGCGCCGAGCAGACCCCAGAGCAGGGTGGACAGGTGCGCGGCGCCGTCCACGACGGCGGCGTCGACCACCTGGCCGGTGCCGGTCGCGCGGGCGTGGTGGAGGCCCGCGAGCAGGCCCACCACCAGGTAGAGCGAGCCGCCCGCGTAGTCGCCCAGCAGGTTCGCGGGGATCGCCGGGGGCCCGTCGGGGCTGCCGATCAGGCCCAGCAGTCCGGACGTGGCGAGATAGGTGATGTCGTGCCCGGCGCGCTCGGCGAGCGGGCCGTCCTGGCCCCAGCCGGTCATCCGCCCGTACACCAGCGCCGGATTGCGGGCCAGGCACTGCTCCGGCCCGACACCCAGCCGCTCGGCGACCCCCGGCCGGTAGCCCTCGATCAGCAGGTCGGCGCGGGCGGCCAGCTCCAGCACCAGCCCCGGACCCTCGGGCGACTTCAGGTCGACCAGCACCGACCGCTTGTTGCGATTGGTGAGGTCCTGCGCGGGCGCCGGGCCGAGCGTCTGCCCGCCGGGCCGGTCCACCCGCACCACGTCGGCGCCCAGGTCGGCGAGCAGCATGGCAGCGAACGGGCCGGGCCCGATCCCCGCCAGTTCCAGCACCCGGACGCCCGCCAGCGGCCCGGCGGGGGGTGTTGCGGGGGTCATCGTCGACCGCCTCCCAGGTTTGACAGTGGAGCTGTCACAGTGGCGATGATAGGGACGTGACCCGCCAGTAACAAGAGCCCGGCCGACGGAGTCCCGGAGACCGCCTCGGGCGGCCCCCGCGCAGGCGGCGCCCACCCGGGCGGGCCGGGGTGGGGCGTGGCGCGGGTGGGGGTGGGTGGGGTGGTGGGCGATCATGGGGGGAGGAGTCGTGCGGAGGGGAGTGATCATGGTCGGCCGGGATGTCGCGGTGCTCGACGATCCGGTGGGCGCGTCGTTGGGCGGGGCGCATGCCCGGTTGGCGCGGCGGCACGGGCGGGTGGCGCGGTACGACCCCGAGGTGGCGACGTTCTGCACGGTGCCGGTCGATCCGGACCCGGAGGTGTGGGCGGAGCTGGTGGAGCTGCTGGGCGACGGGGCGTTCGTCGACCTGTTCAGCAACCCGGCGCAGCCGCCCGCCGACTGGGCGCCCGAATTCGCGGTCGGCGGCTACCAGTTGGTGCACGCCGGCGGGGAGCGGCCGCCCGTGCGCCCGGGGGCCGTGGTGGTCGAGCTGGGTGCGGCGGACGTGCCGGAGATGCTCGACCTGGTCGAGCGCACCCGGCCGGGCCCGTTCCGGCCGCGTACCCGCGAGCTCGGCACCTACCTGGGGGTGCGGGAGGGCGGCGTGCTGGTCGCGATGGCCGGGGAGCGGCTGCGCCCGCCGGGGTTCACCGAGGTCTCCGCCGTCTGCACCGCCCCGGAGGCGCGCGGCCGCGGGCACGCCGCGCACCTGGTCGGCGAGTTGGCGGCGCGGATCGCCGCCCGCGGCGACCGCCCGTTCCTGCACGTCGCGGAGGGCAACCCGGCACTGGAGCTGTACCGGCGGCTGGGCTTCGAGATCCGCCGCGAGGTCGTCTTCCGGGGCTTCCGCACCCCCTGACCGGAGCGGCGGCCGGACGGCCCGTCAGGGCTGCTGTCCGCGCCAGTGCCGGATCTCCAGGGCGGCCGCCACCTCCCAGGGGCGTTCGGCCAGCGGGCGGGGCAGCAGTTCGTCGGCGCGGGCGAGGCGGCGCAGCAGGGTGTTGCGGTGGGTGAACAGCCGGGCCGCGGCCCGGGCGGCGTTGCACTGTTCGGCGAGGTAGGCGCGGACCGCCTCGGCGGGGGCGCCGTCGAGCGCGCCGAGGGTGCGGCTGACGAAGCGGTCGGCCTGTTCCAGGTCCTGGGTGAGCAGGGCGACCAGTTCGACCTCGTCGTGCGAGGCGAGGCGCTGGACGGAGCCGAGCCGGGCCAGCATCCGCTGGGCGGTGAGGGCGTCCAGGTGGCTGCGGCGGAAGCCGTTGACGCCGGAGGCGGTGGAGCCGAGGGCGATCCGGGCGGCGGGCAGCCGGTCGAGGCCGGCCCGGAGCAGGTCCGGGTCGGGGCGGGCGGCGGTCCACACCCAGCGGGTGGCGGCGCTGGCCATCACCACCAGGGTCCGGGGGCGGCCCGCGGCGGCGGCCAGCAGGTCGGCGGCGCGGTCGAGTTGGCCGAGGTCGGCGTCGGGGTCGTCGGTCCACAGCACGGCCGCGGTGTGCTCGCCGCCCAGCGGGTGGCCGAGCCGGGCCTCGGCCACCCGCTGGGCGATCGGCGCGCCGTCCAGCAGCAGCGCGACGGCGTGCAGCCGTTCGGCATGGCTGGAGCCGGTGAGTGCGGCGCGTTCGGCCCGCAGCAGGGCGGACATCGCGGCCACCGAGGCGTCCACGAACTCGGAGACGGAGCGCAGCGACACCTCCAGCAGTTCGCGCAGTTCCTCGGGGTCGGTGGTGAGCGAGCAGGCGATCCGGGTCCACAGCCGGACGGCGACGCTCTCCCCGGCCCGGTAGGAGTCGAGGGCGCTCTCGTCCAGGCCGCGGCGGACGATGTCGCGGGCGATCAGCCGCTGTTCCTCGCCGTCGGGGGCGGCGGGGACGGGCGCGCCGGGGTCGGCGACGTTGGCGGCGGCCCAGCGCAGCAGGTTGGCCCGGTTGACGCGGCGCAGGCCGGCGGAGAGCACCGGGTCGTCGGCGATCGGGCGGCGGGTCTCGCCGGCCAGGGTGGCGGCGTCGAGTTCGGCCAGCCATTCGGGGCGCGGGTTGAGGGCGGTCTCGGCCCCTTGCCGGATCAGGCGGCGGACCCGGGGCGAGGGCGGGGTCGGCGGCATGCCCGCCACCGTAGTGGTGCTTCCTGCACCTCCGGAACCCCCAGCGTTGTGCGGTTCGCCCCTGGGCAGCGGGCGCCCCGGCTGCCGATCATGAGGGTGTACCGTCCGCCACCGCCGAGGGAGCCGCCCGTGTCCGCCGCACCGCACGCCACCGACGTCGAGCACCTGGACGTCCTGATCATCGGCGCCGGGATCTCCGGCATCGGCGCGGGCCGCTACCTGACGGCCGAGCTGCCGGGGAAGGACTTCGCGATCCTGGAGGCGCGGGCGGACTGCGGCGGCACCTGGGACCTGTTCCGCTACCCGGGCATCCGCTCCGACTCCGACCTGCACACCTTCGGCTACGCGTTCAAGCCGTGGCGGCAGCGGGAGTCGATCGCGGACGCCCCGCAGATCCTGTCCTACCTGCGCGAGACCGTCCGGGAGAACGACCTGGAGCGGCGGATCCGCTACCGGCACCGGGTGCTGGGCGCGTCCTGGTCGACCGCGGAGGCCCGCTGGACGGTCGAGGTGGAGCGCGCCGACACCGGGCAGCGGCTCACCCTCAGCTGCGACTGGCTGTTCAGTGCGACCGGCTACTACCGCTACGACCAGGGCTACACCCCGGAGTTCGAAGGGCTGGAGCGGTTCGGCGGCACCGTCGTCCACCCGCAGCACTGGCCGGCCGACCTCGACCACGGCGGTAAGCGCGTCCTGGTCATCGGCAGCGGCGCGACCGCCGTCACCCTGGTGCCCGCGATGGCCGACCGGGCCGCGCACGTGACCATGCTCCAGCGCACGCCCACGTACATCATGCCGGTGCCGCGCCGCGACGCCGTCGCCAATCTGCTGCGCCGCCTGCTCGGCGACGAGCGCGGCTACGCGCTGGCCCGGCGCAAGAACATCGCCCAGCAGTACGCGGTCTGGTCGTTCTGCCGGCGCCACCCGAAGGCCGCCCGGCGGATCATCCGCTGGGTGAACACCCGTCAGCTGCCCAGGGGCTACCCGGTCGACGAGCACTTCAGCCCGCCGTACGACCCGTGGGACCAGCGGCTGTGCGCCGTCCCCGACGGCGACCTGTTCAAGGCGATCAAGGGCGGCCGGGCCTCCGTGGTCACCGACCGGATCCGCACCTTCACCGAGCGGGGCGTGCAGCTGGAGTCCGGCCGCGAGCTGGCCGCCGACCTGGTGGTCACCGCGACCGGCCTGAACGTGCAGGCGTTCGGCGGGATCCCGATGAGCGTGGACGGCACGCCCGTGGACCTCGCCGACACCGTCGCCTACAAGGGCATGATGCTCTCCGGCGTGCCCAACTTCGCGTACGCGATCGGCTACACCAACTCCTCCTGGACGCTGAAGGTCGGGCTGCTCTGCGAGCACTTCTGCCGGCTGCTCGCCCACATGGACCGGCACGGGCAGCGGATCTGCCGGCCCGAGGTCGCCGACCCGGCGATGCCCACCCGGCCGTTCCTGGACTTCGCCGCCGGGTACATCCGGCGCGCCGTCGACGGGCTGCCCCGGCAGGGCGACCGCGGGCCGTGGCTGACCTCCACCAGCTACCGGGACGACACCCGGCTGCTGGCCGCCGACAGCGTCGCCGACCCCGAACTGCACTTCTCCCCCGGCCCCGTACCGGCCGCCGCCCGTTGACCTGCGCCCCGGGCGGGCGGATTCTGGGGCTTAGGCGCACCGGCCACCCACGCCGGTGCGCACCGGGAAGGTGAACGCCATGCAGAACCACTGGGTCGTCGACCTGACCTTCGAAGAGGACGAGGCCCGCACCACCTGCACCGCCGCCCTCAGCGGCTTCAGCGCCCCAGGGGCCCGGGGCACCGGCACCGCGCGCCGCAACCCCACCGACGACTCCGACACCGCCATCGGTGAGGAACTGGCCGCGGCCCGCGCCTGCAACGACCTCGCCCAGCAACTGATCGGCCGCGCCGCGACCGGCATCGAGGGCCACACCCACATCCCCGCGCACCTGTCGTTCTGACCTCGGCGCGGGGCGCCGCCGCAACGGTCCGGTGATCTTTTCCGACCGCCGAACCGGCGGGTAGAGTGCGGCGATCTGTCGTGCCCACGGGGGGCACCGCCGAAACGAACACCGGTGACCGCATGACCGTCCGGACCCGCCCCGCCCTGTGGTGGCGCTGCGCCATCGTCCTGTCCGCGTTCCTGGGGATCTTCCTCAGCAACAGCTCACTGGTGTACTTCACCATCCAGAGCAACGTGATCGTGCTGGGCTACTTCCTGGCCGCCGCGTACTGGATGCTCAAGCGCGACACCGTCGACGCGCCCGCGCCCCGGCTGCGCGGCGCCGCCGTCCTGTACATCACCATCACCGGCATCGTCGCGCACGTGCTGCTCAACCACGGCGAGAACCCGCTGCCCGGCCTGGTCTCCGGCCCGGACCGCCTGCAGCACTGGTCCAGCTTCTTCCTGCACTACACCACTCCGCTGATGGTGCTCGCCGACTGGCTGCTGCTCTCCCCCCGCAACGCCTCCCGCTGGCGCGACCTGCCGCTCTGGCTGTCCTTCCCGCTCGGCTACGCCTTCCTCACCGAGGGCCGCGCCGTGCTCTTCCCGGACTTCCCGGTCCGCTACCCGTACTTCTTCCTCGACCCGACCGAGCACGGCTACGGCTGGGTCGGCCTCCAGATGCTCCAGCTCACCGTCGAGTTCGTCGTCCTCGGGGCCCTGGTCATCGGCCTGGACCGCCTCGGCACCAAGCTCCGCCGCACCCCTGCCGGGGCCGGGGCGCAGGCCTGAGGTCGGCGGCGGGGTCTCCCGGAGCGGCGGCCGTCAGCGGGTGGAGCCCATCGTGCGGGAGACCCGGGCGGCCGTGGCGGCCACCACGGGACCGAGTTCGCGGACCCGGGCGGCGGTGATCCGCGAGGTGAGGGCGGAGGTGGAGATCGCGCCGATCACGGTGTTGTTGTGGTCGAAGACGGGGGCGGCGATGCAGCGGACCTCGGGTTCGTTCTCCCGGTCGTCGACGGCGTAGCCGCGGGTGCGGATGCGGGTGAGTTCGGCGCCCAGGGCGGCGGCCGAGGTCAGGGTGCGGCCGGTGATGGCGGGGAGGCCGTTGGCGACCACGGCGGCGAACACCTCCTCGGGCATCCAGGCGAGCATGGCCTTGCCGACGGCGGTGCAGTACATCGGGGCGCGGCTGCCGATCCGGGAGGCCATCCGGACGGCGGTCTCGTTCTCCACCTTGTCGACGTAGACCACGTACGGGGCGTCGGGGACGCACAGGTGGACGGTGCCGCCGACCTCGCGCATCAGCTGGTGGGCCTCCTCGGAGGCGGCGGTGCGCAGGTCGAGGGTGGCCAGGTAGGCCTGGCCGAGCTGCAGGGCGCCGGGGCCCAGCCGGTAGTGGCCGGTGTCCCGGTCGCGGGCCAGGAGTTGGGCGTCGACCAGCGGGGCGGCCAGCCGCAGCACGGTGGACTTGGACATCTCCAGGCCGTCGGCGAGCGCGGTCAGGCTGAGGTCGGTGCCGGCCGTCGCGTGGTCGCGGACGTGTTCGAGCACCGCGAGTGCGCGGCGCAGCGACGCGGACTGGTTGCGATCACTGGGCCGGGGGTCGGCGGTCCGGTTGTCGGCGGCGGTGCTGGTCATGGGGTGTGACGGTACGGGGCGGTTCGGCGCCGGTGCCAGTTCCGCAGCACATCGTTTTGCATTGCACAACTTTTACCATCTGCTCTTGTCGCCGTGCCCGCCGGGTTTCTAACGTCCCGCTCACACCGATCCCCCACTGCATGTCCCGGTATGCCCGGGATGCGCAGGTGCGTCCCGCCCGTGGCGAGGAGATGAGTTGAGCATGAAGAAGCTGGCCCGTGGTGTCGCCCTTGCCGTGCTGGCCGGCACCGTGGCCACGGCGTGCGCGCCGGGCACCGCGAAGACGGCGTCCTCCGAGGACAAGCAGACCGGCACCGTGAAGGTGTGGCTGTACGACGAGGCGAACCGGGCCCCGAAGGAGCAGGTGGTGGCGCAGGCCGTCGCCGACTTCAAGGGCAAGCACCCGGGCGTGGACGTGCAGGTCTCGTACATCCCGACCGACGCGGGCCCGCGCGCCGAGAAGATGAAGGGCGCGTTCAACGACCCGTCCTCGGCCCCGGACGTGGTGGAGTTCGGCAACACCGACCTGTTCGGCTACACCGCCTCGGGCGGCCTCGCCGACATCACCTCCGACCTGGCGAGCTGGGCGGAGGGCAACGACCTGCCGCAGGACCTGAAGGACACCGCGGTGGTGGACGGCAAGACCTACGGCCTGCCCTGGTGGCTGGGCGTGCGCGCGCTGTACTACCGCACCGACGTGTTCGGCGAGCTCGGCCTGTCCGCCCCGACCAGCTACGCGGAGCTCAAGTCCGCCGCGGAGAAGGTCCGTTCGGCGCACGGCGACCTGCTGGGCATCGCGGTCGGCGGCAAGTACACCTTCGGCGCGCTGCCGTTCGTGTGGGCCAACGGCGGCGACCTGGCCGCGCAGAACGGCGCGGCGTACACCGCCTCGATCGACTCGGCGCAGTCGCAGGCCGGCGTGAAGGCGTACACCGACCTGTTCACGGACGCGATCTGCCCGGCGCAGCAGTGCGCCGACCTGACCGGCGGCAAGACCGTGGAGGCGTTCGCGGCGGGCAAGGCCGGCATGGCGATCCTGCCGAACTCCTCGCGCAGCGCGGTGGAGGCGGGCGCCGCCAAGGGCAAGTACGCGATCGTGCCGCTGCCGGGCGCGAGCGCGGGCCGGATCGCCCCGGCGTTCTCCGGCGGCAACGACCTGGGCGTCATGAAGTCCACCCAGCACCGCAGCCTGGCTGTCGACTTCATCAAGGAACTGGCGTCCAAGAAGAACCAGTTGGCGCTGTTCGACGCGATGGGCAACCTGCCGACGCTGTCCTCGGCGCGGGCCGAGGTGGTGCAGAAGCAGCCGTGGCTGAAGCCGTTCACCGACACCATCGAGGCCGGCACCAAGTTCGTCCCGAAGGACGCCGCCTGGGCCAAGATCGACGCCCAGGCCGTGGTGCCGACCATGCTGCAGAAGGTGATCACCGGAAAGGCCGACGTCGCCGCCGCCAGCAAGGAGGCGGCGGCCGCGATGAACACCGCCTTCAGCGGCAAGTAGCCGTCAACCCCTGAGAATCAACTGGAAGTCGTCGATGCCTGCCACGACCGTCACCGCCCGGGCGGACCACGGGGACACCCCGGTCCGCCCGGCGGGCGGCGCCCCCGCGAAGGGCCGCCGCCGCTCCGGGCCGCTCGCCCGGATCCCCGTCCCGCTGTGGCTGCTGCTGCCCGCCGCACTGGTGCTGATCCCGCTGTTCGGCTACCCGCTGTACCAGTTGGGCCTGCTGTCGGTGCTCAAGTTCGGCCAGCCGCAGGCCTCCGGCGGCGTGCCGACCGAGTTCGTCGGCCTGTCGAACTACACCGACGTCCTCGGCGACGGGCAGTTCTGGTCGGTGCTCGGCCAGACCCTGGCGTTCGCCGCGTTCTGCGTGGTCGCCACCCTGGTGGTGGGCGCGGTCTGCGCGGTGCTGCTCACCCGGGCCGGCAAGTGGCCGCGCCTGCTGCTGATGTTCGGCGCGCTCGGCGCCTGGGCGGCGCCCGCGATGACCGGCTCCACGGTGTGGATGTTCCTGCTGGACACCAACACCGGCCTGGTCAACGAACTCCTCGGCACCCAGGGCCACAACTGGATGTACGACAAGTGGTCGGCGTTCGCGATGGTCGCCGTGGTCGTGGTCTGGCACAGCTTCCCGTTCGTCATGATCACCCTGTACGCGGGCATCCAGGCCATCCCCGACTCCGTCCTGGAGGCCGCCCGCCTGGACGGCGCCGGCACCGCCACGGTCTTCCGCCGGATCATGCTGCCGATGCTGCGCCCGCTGCTGGTGATCGTGGTGATCCAGTCGATCATCTGGGACTTCAAGGTCTTCACCCAGATCTACGTGATGACCGGGGGCGGCGGCATCGCCGGCCAGAACCTGGTGCTGAACGTGTACGCCTACCAGAAGGCCTTCGTCGCCGAGAACTACAGCCTCGGCGCGGCGATCGGCGTCCTGATGACGCTGATCCTGCTGGCCGTCACCGCCGTGTACGTCCGTACCCTGCGCCGCTCCGGGGAGGAACTGTGATGATCGGCAAGCGCGACCGCCGGGTGCTGCGGCAGGGCGCGAACACCGTGACCGTGGTGATCGCCCTGCTGACCGTGTTCCCGCTGTACTGGATGGTGCTCTCGGCGCTGAAGCCGAAGGGCGAGATCACCGCGGCGCACCCGCGGCCGTGGACCTTCGCGCCGACGCTGGAGAACTTCCGGGGCGCCCTGGGGGTCTCCGGGTTCGGCCGGTACTTCGTCAACAGCCTGCTGGTGGCGGTGGTCGTGGTGGTGCTGTCGGCCGCGATCGCCTTCCTGGCGGCGGTCGCGCTCTCCCGGTTCAGGTTCAGGTTCCGGACCACGATCCTGATCATGTTCCTGGTCGCCCAGATGGTGCCGGTCGAGGCGCTGACCATCCCGCTGTTCTTCCTGGTCCGCGACATCGGCACGGTCGCGCCCGGCTTCGGCCTGTCCTCGCTGGGCGCGCTGATGCTGGTCAACCTGGCGTTCTCGCTGCCGTTCGCGGTGTGGATGCTGCGCGGGTTCGTCGCCGCCGTCCCGGAGTCGCTGGAGGAGGCCGCCCGGATCGACGGCGCGAGCCGGTTCACCGTCCTGTGGCGGATCCTGTTCCCGCTGGTCGCCCCCGGCCTGGCGGCGACCAGCGTGTTCTCCTTCATCACGGCCTGGAACGACTTCGTCTTCGCCAAGACGCTGATCCTGGACACCGACCACCAGACGCTGCCGGCCGCGCTGATGGTGTTCTTCAAGCCGGACGAGAACGACTGGGGCGGCATCATGGCCGCCTCCACGCTGATGACCGTCCCGGTGCTGATCTTCTTCGTCCTGGTCCAGCGTCACATGGTGTCCGGGCTGGGCGGCGCGGTGAAGGACTGATCCCCCGTCAGTCCTGCCGGGCTGCCCAGGCGGCGAACGCCTCGTGGAAGCCGGGGAAGGTCTTGCGCACGCAGCCGGGGTCGTCGAAGGTGACGCCCGGCGTGCGCAGGCCCGTGACGGCGAAGGACATCACGATCCGGTGGTCGCCGTGGGTGGCGATCTCCGCCGCCTTCGGCGCCCCGGGGTGGATCTCGATCCAGTCCCGCCCGGTCTCCACCCGGACGCCCAGGCGACGCAGGTTCTCCGCGCAGGCGTCCAGCCGGTCGCACTCCTTGACGCGGGTGTTGTACACGTCCTCGATCCGCACCGGCCCCGAGGCGAACGGCGCGATCGCCGCCAGCGTCGGCATGGTGTCGGAGATGTCCCGCATGTTGACCGTCCCGCCGGTCAGCGCCCCGCCGGTCACGGTGGTGGCGTCCGCCCCGACCTCGACCTTCGCCCCGAGCCGCGCCAGCACCTCGACGAACCGCAGGTCCCCCTGCAGCGCGTCGCGCCCCAGCCCCGGGACGGTCACCTCACGGCCCGTCAGGGCGGCCGCCGCGAAGAAGTAGGAGGCCGTCGACGCGTCCGGCTCGATCGGGTACCGCGCCGCCGTGTAGCCCCCCGGCGGCACGCTGAACACGTTGCCCTCGCGCTGCACCTCGACGCCGAAGCTGCGCATCATCGCCAGGGTGATCTCGACGTACGGGGCGGACACCAGGTCGGTGACGTCGATCCGCAGGCCGGTGCGGGTGAGCGGGCCGAGCAGCAGCAGCGCCGTCAGGTACTGCGAGGACAGCCCCGCGTCCAGCGTCACCTCGCCGCCCGCCACCCCGTTCGCCCGGATGCTCAGCGGGTGGTGGCCGTCCTGCCCGTGGTGCTCCAGGTCGACGCCCAGCTCGCGCAGCGCGGTGGTCAGCGGGCCGAGCGGCCGGCGGCGCATCTGCGCGGACGCGTCGAAGTGGAACGTCCCGTGCCCGGCGGCGGCCAGCGTCGGCAGGAACCGCGCGGTGGTCGCGCCGTCGCGGCAGAACACCTCCGCCCCGTCCGTGCCCGGCCCCTGCGGACGCCCGGTGATCCGCCACTCCCCCGGCTCCCGCACCACCTGGTAGCCGAGCCCGAGCAGCCCCTCCGCGAACCCCTCGGTGTCGTCCGAGACCAGCGGCCGCGCCAGCGTGGTCACCCCGTCGGCCGCCGCCGCGAGGAACAGCGCCCGCGCGGTGACCGACTTCGAACCGGGAATCTCGACGACAGCCACGGGGACGCTCCAACGGGGACGGCGACAGGACCGCCCCCGATCCTGCCCGGGGGACGGTCCTGCGGGACGACTCGTCTTACGGTGTGGACACCCGCCGGGGCCCGCGCTAGGCGGTGCGGGCGATCTCCTCGCGGGTGACCGGGTGGGCGAACGGCAGGCCCTGGACGTAGCGGGCGAGTTCGTCCGCCGCCGCGGCGGCCATCCGGTGCAGCTCGCCGCCCAGCGAGCCCGCCACGTGCGGGGTGAGCAGCACGTTCGGCAGGTCGTAGAGCGGGGAGTCGACCGGCAGCGTCTCGGGCACGGTGACGTCCAGGACGGCGTCGATGCGGCCGGCCACCAGCTCGGCGGTCAGCGCGTCCTGGTCGATCAGCGAGCCGCGCGAGGTGTTGATCAGCGTCGCCCCGTCCGGCATCAGCGCGATCCGGCGGGCGTCCAGCAGGTGCCTGGTCTCCGGGAGTTCGGGTGCGTGCACGCTCAGCACGTCCGAGCGCGCGCAGAGTTCGTCCAGCTCGACCAACTCGGCACCCAGCGCCGTAGCCTGATCGGCCGTCACATAGGGGTCGTGCAGCAGCAGGTCGAAGTCGTAGGGCGCCAGCAGCTCCAGCACCCGCCGGCCGATCCGGGAGGCGCCGACCAGGCCGACGGTGCGCCGGTAGTTGCCGACCGCGGCGTACGCGGCCTGCCAGTCGTGCGGGGCGCGCCGGCCTCGGTAGTCGGCGGCCAGGCGCAGCACCTGCTTGTTGGCGAACAGCACGGCGGCGACGGTGAATTCGGCGACCGGCAGGGCGTTCGCCCAGGCGGCGGAGGTGATGCCCAGGCCGCGGTCCCAGCAGGCGTCGGTGACGTGGTGCTTGACCGAGCCGGCGGCGTGCAGCACGGCCTTCAGGCGCGGCGCGGCGGCCAGCACCTCGGCGGTGAGCGGCGGGCAGCCCCAGCTGCTGACGATGATCTCGGCCTCGGCGAGGGCCGCGGCGCCCGCCGGGGAGGTGAAGTCGTCGACGACCAGTTCCGGGTCGAGGTCGGCGAGTTCGACCAGGCGGGCCATCACCTCGGGGGAGATCAGCCGGGCGGCGAGGTCGCCGTGCATGGCGAGCAGGGCGCGCGGACGGGTCCGGGTGGCGGCCGGGGCGGGCGGCGCCTCGGCGGTCGCGGGATTGGGCATGGCGGGGCTCCCCATCGGGCGCAGTGGAGGAAGAGTGGCGGGGTTACTTGACGCTGCCGGCGGTGAGCCCGGCCTTCCAGTGGCGCTGCAGCAGCACGAAGGCGAGCACCAGCGGGAGGACGGCGAGCAGCGAGCCGGTGACCACCAGCGGGTAGTACTCGGGGAAGGCGTGGGTCTGGGCGTTCCAGGAGTACAGGCCGAGGCTGACCGGGAAGAGCCGGTTGTCGGAGAGCATCACCAGCGGCAGGAAGAAGTTGTTCCAGATGGCGGTGAACTGGAACAGGAAGACGGTGACGAAGCCGGGCATGACCATCTTCAGGCCGATCGACCAGAAGATCCGCAGTTCGCTCGCGCCGTCCATCCGGGCGGCCTCCAGGACCTCGCCGGGCACGTAGCCGGCGCAGAACACCCGGGCCAGGTACACCCCGAACGGGTTGACCAGGGAGGGCAGCAGCACCGCCCAGTAGGTGTTGACGATGTGCAGCTGCGAGGCGAGCAGGTACATCGGCAGCGCGAGCGCGGTGGTCGGGACCAGCACGCCGAGCAGCACCACCCCGAACAGCTTCTCCTTGCCGGGGAAGGCGTAGACGTGGAAGGCGTAGCCGGCGCAGACGCAGACCAGCGCGCACAGCACGGCCCCGATCCCGGCGTACAGCAGGGAGTTGAGGTACCAGCGGAAGTAGATGCCGTCGCCCGCCGTGGCCAGCTCGTGCAGGTTCTGGCCGAGGTGGAAGTTGCCGGCGCCGAGGGCGCGGCCGCCGATCAGGTCGGCCGTGTTCTTGGCGGAGGCGCTGATCAGCCAGCCGAGCGGCAGCAGGGTGTAGAGGGTGGCGAGGACCAGCGCGCCGTTGACCGCGGTCTTCGACAGGGTCCAGGGGCGGCGCGGCCGCCGGGGCTCGGCCGCGGCCGGCGCGGCGGGTCGGACGGGGGTCAGGGTGCTGCTCATCGGGCGGCCTCCGTCCGCTGCTGGGCGCGCTTCTCGTCACGGCCGCGGGTGAGCCGGGTGACCACGAAGGAGAGCGCGGCGGCGGCCAGGGCGAGCAGCACCGAGGAGGCGGCGGCCAGGCCGTAGTCGCCCCGTTCGAACGCGGCGGAGTAGGCGTACATGTTGGGGGTCCAGGTGGAGACCACGCCGGGGGCGACGTCGTGCAGGATCATCGGTTCGGTGAACAGCTGGAGCGAGCCGATCACGGTGAACAGGCCGACCATCACCACGGAGGCCCGGATCAGCGGGACCTTGACGCTCAGTGCGGTGCGCAGCGGGCCGGCGCCGTCGACCACGGCGGCCTCCAGCACCTCGCGCGGGATGGCCTGCAGCGCGGCGTAGAAGATCACCATGTTGTAGCCGGTCCACTCCCACAGGGCGATGTTGACGATCGCGGGCAGCGGGTGGCCGAGCACGTCGACCTGGGTGCCGGCCGAGCTCAGCGCGTCGATGACGGGGCTGATGCCGGGGGTGTACAGGTACGTCCACACCAGGGCGGCGATGATGCCGGGGACGGCGTGCGGCAGGAACAGCGCGAGCTGGAAGAACCGCTTGGCGCGGGCCAGCGCGGAGTCCAGCAGCAGCGCGACGGTCAGCGACAGGCCGAGCATCAGCGGGATGTACAGCAGGCAGTACTGGGCGGTGTTCCAGAAGCCGTCGCGGAAGGCGGCGTCGCCGAGCGCCCGGGTGTAGTTGCCGAGGCCGGTGAACACCTGGGTGGTGCCGCCGCCGAAGCCGAGGCCGGAGCGGTGCTCGGTGTACAGGCTGAGGTAGACCGCGTAGCCGATCGGGATCAACGTGCAGGCGGTGAACAGCAGCAGGAACGGGGCGAGCAGGACGGCCGGGGCGCCGAACGGCGCCCGGCGCTTCCGGGTGCCCCGGGCGGCGGGGGTGCCGCCGCCCGGGACGGGGGTGGCGCCGGACATCAGCCGGCCACCTTCAGACCGCGGTTCTTCAGCTCGGCGAGGGTGGCCTGCTGCGCGGTGTCGACAGCGGACGGCACCGTGCTGCCCTGGCCGAGCTTGCCGAAGGCGTCCTTCATCGAGCTGTTGGTGGCGCCCATCGCCGGGCCCCAGGACCAGTTCGGCTTGATCGACTTCGCGGCGTCCTGGTAGATCGCGTACACGTCCTGGCCGCCGTAGAACTCGGTCTTGAACGCGGCCTTGGCGACCGGCACCAGCTCCGGGTCGGCCGGGTAGGCGGAGGAGGTGCCGGAGGCGATCCGGGCCTGGATGCCCTCGGGGGTGGTGGTCGCCCAGGTGGCGAACTCGACGGCGGCCTTGGCCTTCTTGCTGTCCTTGGACACCGCGAAGGTGGTGCCGCCGAGCATGCCGGAGGCGGGCTGGCCGTCCCAGCTCGGGATCGGCGCGACCGCCCACTTGCCGTTCGCGGCGGGGTCGGTGCCGAGGTTGGACTTCAGCACGCCGCCGCCCCAGGACGCGCCGAGGTACGCCGCGGTCTCGCCCTTCTGCAGCGAGGCGGTCCACTGCTGGCTGAACGAGGGCTGCACGCGCACCAGGTCGTCGGCGATCATGCCCTGCCAGTAGTCGGCGACCTTCTTGGTCTCCGCGCTCGCCAGGTTCACCTTCCAGCTGTCGCCGCTGGTGCCGAACCACTGGGCGCCGGCCTGCCAGGCCATCGCCTCGAAGGTGCTCGGGTCGTCGGGGAAGAAGGTGGCGATCCGGGTGTTGGCGTCGGCGGCCTTCAGCTTCTGCGCGGCGGCCTTGAACTCGTCCCAGGTCTTCGGGACGGCCACGCCCGCCTTCTCGAACAGGTCCTTGCGGTAGTAGAGCGCCTGCGGAGCGGCGTCCAGCGGCAGCGCCCAGGTCGCACCGCCGAGCGTGGTCAGCTCCATCGACTGCGGCAGGTACTTGGCCTTCAGGTCGGCGGGGACCAGCTTGCTGATGTCCTGCACGGCGCCCTGGCTGACGAAGTCCGGCAGCTGCGGGTACTCGACGTTGAACACGTCGGGGGCGTTGCCGGCCTTCACCGCGTTGGAGATCTTGGCGTAGCCGCCGGCGTTGCCGGACGGGATCTCCTCGAAGGTGACCTGGACGTTCGGGTGCGAGGCGTTGAAGGCCTGCACCACGTCCTTGGTGCCCTTGGCCCAGCCCCAGAAGGTGATCGAGACCGGCTTGCCGTCGCTGCCCGCGTCGGCGGCCGAACCCGCCGTGTCGCCGTCGCTGCCGCAGGCGGCGAGCAGGGTGACGCCCAGGACGGTGGCGGTCGCGGCCGCGGCGAGGCGGAGGGCTCTGCGGCGGTGGAGAGCGGGAGAGGGCATGGCACGGCTCCTGTGGGGGGTCCTTGAAACGCCGGGTAGGTACCCGATCGCCCGATTTGAGCTGGTCGGGCCGGGTTGACCGCTATCTTGGGACGGCCGCCGATCAGTCGTCAAGGCATGGGGATCAAATGATCCGACTTGATCAGTCGACCTGATCGCCACAACCGCCATTAACCTTGAGTTTCAGCCATTTTCGGGCAGGTCACAATCAGATCAAGGCGATCATTCGATCGATGATCCTTGACGCCGCGATCACCACTTCCTAGGGTCGGCCGAGTAGCCCACGCGCCCACAGGAACCGAGGCCGCCATGCCCCACCCCCTCCCGCTGCCGCCCGAAGACCGCGAGCTCAGCCCGTACACCGGCTGGACCAGGGCGCACTGGGAGGCCGCCGCCGACCACCTGCTCGCCGCCGTCCGCCCGTACGCCGGGCCCGGCCACGCGCTGATCAACCTGCCCGGCGCACGACCCAGCTGGTCCGGCCGCCGCTCGGACGGGCTGGAGGGCTACGCCCGCACCTTCCTGCTGGCCGCGATCCGGGTGGCCGGCGCCGGCGGCGCGGACCCCAACGGCCTGTTGGAGCGCTACGCCGAGGGCCTCGCCACGGGCACCCGCCACCCCACCGCCGAACGCGAACTCGCCGACGGCGACCTCGGCTCCTGGGGCGCCGTCACCGACCGCGGCCAGGCCATGGTGGAGGCCGCCTCCGTCGCCCTCGGCCTGCGCCTCACCCGGCCGTGGCTCTGGGACCGCCTGGACCCGGCCGTCCAGGAACGCGCCGGCGCCTGGCTCGCCCAGGCCCTGCACCGGCAACCCGTCGACAACAACTGGTGGCTGTTCCCGCTCACCGTCGGCGGCTTCCTCGCCGAGGTCGGCATCGACACCGACGCCGCGCGGGCGGCCCTCGACCGCGGCCTCGACCGCCTCGACGGCTGGTACCTCGGCGACGGCTGGTACACCGACGGCCGCCCCCGCGCCATCGACCACTACAACGGCTGGGCCCTGCACCTCTACCCCGCCCTGCACGCCCACCTCGCCGCCGACCCCGCCCTCACCGCCCGCCACGGCGCCCGCCTGCACGCCCATCTCACCGGCTACGCCCGGCTGTTCGACGGCACCGGCGCACCCGTCCACCAGGGCCGCTCGCTCAGCTACCGGTTCGCCGCCGCCGCGCCGCTGTGGGCCGGCGCGCTGCTCGGCGCCACCCCGCTGGAGCCCGGCGCCACCCGCCGGCTCGCCTCCGGCGCGCTGCGCCACTTCCTCGACCGCGGCGCGCTCGACGACCGCGGCCTGCTCACCCTCGGCTGGCACGGCCCCTACCCGCCGATCGTCCAGCCCTACTCCGGCCCCGCCTCGCCCTACTGGGCGTCAAAGGGCTTCCTGGGCCTGCTCCTTCCGCCCGACCACCCGGTCTGGACCGCCACCGAGGCCCCCGGCCCCGCCGAGACCGCGGACGCCGTCACCGCCCTGCCCGCCCCCGGCTGGCTGATTCAGTCCACCGTCGCCGACGGCCTGGTCCGCCTGCACAACCACGGCAGCGACGACCAGCCCGCCGGGGCCCCGCTTCCCGACGACCCGCTGTACTCCCGGCTCGCGCACTCCACCCGCACCGGCCCCTCCGCCGCCGCCGGCGACAACCACTTCGCCCTCCTCGTCGACGGCGCCCGCACCGAACGCGGCCCCATCACCCCGCTCGGCGCCGACACCCTCGGGCCCGTCGGCCGGGCCTCCTCCGCCCACCGCCCGCACCACGACGGCGCCCCGCTGCCCGGTGTCACCGTCACCTCGCTGACCCTCGCGCACGGTCCCGACGAGGTCCGCGTCCACCTGGTCACCGGGGCGGCGCCCGGCACCGCCGTCCGGGAGGGCGGATGGGCGGTCGCCGGCGTCCGGACCGCGGCCGTCGACGGCCTGCACGCCCGGGTCGACGGCGACGACCGGCTGAGCACCGAACTCCTCGGCCTGCACGGCTGGAGCGCCGCCGGAACGGTCGCCGCCCCCGAGGGCACCGCGTTCGGTCCGGACGCGGCCGCACCCGTCCTGGAGGGCGCCCTCGCCTCGCCGCTGTTCGCCGCGGCCGCCCGCCTCACCGCCGCCCCCGACGGGCTCCCGCCGCTGGACGCCCTGACCTTCACCGCCACCCCGGACGCCACCGGCTGGCGCCTCGCGCTGACCTGGCCCGACGGCACCACCACCCGCGCCACCCTGACCGCGGCGCCCTGACCCGCGCCTCCGCCGCCCGCCCCCTGCCGACCCGCCCGTCCCCGTCCCGCGCATTCGCCGTCCCGCCGTCCCGCCGTCCCGCCGTCGAGCGACGCGCGGGCGGGCGGGCACGGAAAGGACCACCCCGTGCCGTACGCCTTCTCCACCCTGGGCCTGCCCGGCCTCCCGCTCCCCGCGGTCCTCGGCCTCGCCGCCGAGAGCGGCTGGGAGGGGCTGGAGCTGCGGGCCGCGCCGTCCGAGCCCGTCCACACCGCCCTGAGCGCCGCCGAACGCCGCGCCGCCGCCCGCCTGTTCACGGCCGCCGGCATCGCCCCGCTCGCCGTCGCCTCCTACGTGGGCATCGCCGAGCCCGGACCGGACCGCCCCGTCACCGACGACCTGCTCGCGCACCTGCACCTCGCCGCCGACCTGGGCGCCCCGTACGTCCGGGTGTTCCCCAGGGCCGGCGACACCCCGCCCCCGGAGGCGGGCGCCCGCGCCGCCGCGCGCCTGCACCGGCTCGTCGACGCCGCGGACTCCCTCGGCGTCACCGTCCTGATCGAGACGCACGACTCGCACCGCTCCGGCGCCGCCCTCGCCGAACTCCTCGACGCCGTCCCGCACCCGGCCGTCGGCGCCCTCTGGGACGTCCTGCACACCTGGCTCGCCGAGGAGTCCCCGGCCGACTCCCACCGCCACCTGGCGCCGCGCCTCGGCTACGTCCAGGTCAAGGACGTCGCCTCCGCCGCCGACCTCACCCCGCTCGACCTCGGGGCGGGGGTGCTCCCGCTCGCCGACTGCCTGGCGCCGCTCGCCCCGGACAACTGGGTCTCCTGGGAGTACGAAGCCCCCTGGCATCCCGCCGCCGCTCCGCTGGCACCCCAACTCCCGTCCGCGCTCGCCCGTCTGAGCACCCTTCGGCCGCACTGACCCGCACCGCCGCCCACCACGTGCCGGGACCGACGTCGTCGTTCACGGCGTCGACCTCTGCCCTGTTCGCGCTCGGCCGCACCCCGGCCGTCCTCGGTGCGCCGTTCCGGCACTCGATCCCGGCGCCGGACAGCGGGTCCACCCTGGCGAGGCCGAGCAGTGTGCGGACGCGGCGGTCCCGGTCCGTGCGTGCAGGCGCTCGACGGCCCGGCGGTGGCGGGCGGAGGCGAGCCGCGGGGCGGGCTGGACGGCGATCCGGGCGTCCCCGGCCACCCTCATGCGGGCGTTCAAGCAGGCAGCGCGGGCCTGGAGGGCCGGTCGGGCGCGTCCGCTCAGCTGCCGTCGGCCGCCCGGCGGGCGAGCAGGCCGGCCGCGGTCAGTTCGCCGGCGCGGCGCACCGCGGCGGTGAAGTCGACGCGCAGGGCGGACAGTTCGGGGTCGGCGGCGAAGGCGGCCAGCACCGCCTGCGGGGGGCGGCTGAACGGCCAGGCGGCGACGGCGGTCAGCAGGACGGTCTCCACCAGCGCGGCGGCGTCGTCCTCGCCGAGTTCCGGCAGGTGACGGGCGGTCAGTTCGACCAGGTCGTGGAGCGAGGCGCGGGCGGCGCGCTTGTGCCGGATCGCCGTCTCGGCGGAGATGTTGTGCTCCAGCACCGCGGCCTGCTCGGCCAGCAGGTCGCACAGCACCGGGCGGCGGGCCATCGAGTCGGCCAGCAGTTCGGCCAGCCGGTCCGCGCGCTGCCGGAACCCGCCGGCGACGGGCACCGGCTCGCGCGCCAACTCGGCGGCCCAGTCCGCGAACTGGCGCTCCAGCAGCTCCAGCAGCACCGCCTCGCGAGAGTCGAAGTAGCGCAGCACGTTGGCCTTGGCCAGGCAGACCCGGCGGCTCAGCGCGGTGAGGCTGAGCTGGGCCGCGGGCATCTCGGTCAGCATCGTGGCCGCGGCGTCCAGGATCTGCCGCCGCCGCTGGCTGCGCTGCTCGTCGGTCCGCGCTCGCTGGAAGGTCACGCCCCCACCTTACAGACCGGCGGTACGTTGCTAAGAGACCAGCGGTCCGTTAGCGTGGGGCAAGACAAGATACCGGCAGTACGTAATGGGGTTTCGCCATGTACCAGGTTCCTGACCAGCACGGAAAGCTCGCCGTGGTGACCGGCGCGAACAGCGGCACGGGCAAGGAGACCGCCAAGCGGCTCGCCGCCGCCGGGGCGGAGGTAGTCCTCGCGGTGCGCACCACCGCCAAGGGCGAGCAGGCGAAGGCGGAGATCCTCGCCGCGCACCCGACCGCCCGGCTCGAGGTCCGCCGACTCGACCTGGCCGACCAGTCCTCGGTGCGCGCGTTCGCCGACGGCCTGATCGCCGACGGACGGCCGCTGGACGTCCTGGTGAACAACGCCGGCGTGATGATGGTGCCGCAGCGCACCGAGACCGTCGACGGCTTCGAACTCCACCTGGCCAGCAACTACCTCGGACCGTTCGCGCTGACCGTCCGGCTGCTGCCGCTGCTGCTCGCCGCGAGCGCGCCCCGGGTCGCCACCATGAGCAGCGGCACCGCGAACCGGGCCCGGATCGACTTCGACGACCTGCAGTCCACCCGCGGCTACCGCCCGATGCGCACCTACGCCCGGTCCAAGCTGGCGGACATGCTGATGACCGCTCAGCTGGCCCGGCTCGCCGCCGAACGCGGCTGGCCCCTGCTGTCGGTCGGCGCGCACCCCGGCTACACCCGTACCAACCTGCAGACCGCCGGCCCGAGCCTGAACGGCGGCCGCCCCGGCCCGGTCGAGTCGCTGGCCTTCCGGATCGTCCCCTCGCAGGGCGTCGAACAGGGTGCCGAGCCGCTGCTCTTCGCCGCCGCCGACCCCGCCGCGGCGCCCGGCGGCTACTACGGCCCCCGCTGGTCCCTGGTCGGCCCCACCAAACCCGTCCGCCTCCCCCGCCCCGGCCGCGACGCCGCCACCGCCGCCCGCCTCTGGACCGCCGCCGAACACCTCACCGAAACCCGGCTCCCCACCCGCTGACCAACGTCAGTCGGTACCCCCAAGCCCCATCGGGCCCCCCGAGCCCGCCGCAGGCGACCCCTCACGCCGTCCCGTCGCCCCCGCAGGACGTCCGCACCTTCAGCGTCGGCAGCAGTTCCAGGTGCGAGGCCGGCAGGCCGGGCGGTCCGTCGAGGCGGCGCAGCAGGAGCTCCAGGGCGGCCTCGCCGACGGCCTGCTTCGGCGGGGAGACCGCGGTGAGCGGGGGCGCGGCGAGGGCGGCGAAGACGTCGTCGTAGGAGATCAGGGCGACGTCCTCGGGGACCCGCAGGCCCCGGGTGCGGAGCAGGGGCGGGAGTTGGATGGCGTCCTGGTCGTTGTGGACCAGGACGGCGCGGACGCCGTCGGCGGTGGCTTCGGCGATCTGCTGGGCGACCCATTCGGGGTCGGGGAGGGTCAGCGGGGCGCCGGGCCGTTGCATGTCGATGACGGGGCGGGTGGCGAGGCCGAGCAGGGGGGCGGCCTCGGCGTAGCCGGTGCGGACCTGGTGCGCCGTCCAGGTGTCGGCGCGGGCGGCGAGCAGCACGGCCCGGTGGCCGAGCGCGGCGAGGTGGCGCAGCGCGAGCAGGACGCCGTGGCGGTGGTCGGAGCCGACGGCGTCGAGTTCGGCGGCGGCGCTGCCGGGGTCGGCCTTGCGTTCCACCAGGACGGCGGGGACGGGGAGTTCGGCGAGCCAGTGGTGGTCGCCGGGGCGGTGGGGGGTGTCGCCGGGCTGCCAGTTGGGGGTGAGCAGCAGGCCGTCGACGCCGGATTCGAGGAGGCGTTCGACCTGGGCGCGGTCGTCGCGGGCCTCGTAGGCGGCGATGCCGAGGACGAGGCGGGCGCCGGCGGTGGCGGCGGCGGTGCGGGCGCCGGCGATCACCTCGTCGAAGTAGGAGCCGACGGTGGGGACGAGCATGCCGATGACCCGGTCGGGCGCGCCGGGGCGGGTCTGCGGGCCGCTGTCGGGGAGCGAGACGGAGCCGTGCGAGCGGGCGAGTTCGCCGGCGTCGGCGAGGGCGGCGACGTCTCGGCGGACGGTGACCGCGGGGATGCCGAGGCGGGTGGCCAGGTCGACCACTTTGACGGTGCCGAGGTCGCGCACGACCTGCAGGATCCGCGTCCGGCGTTCCGCTGCCGAGACGGTCATGGCGTCCCCCTTCTGGTTCGGGCCGCGGACCGGTTCGGGCCGCGGAGACACTGTCCGATCAATTTGTATCATTCGATCGCCATTCGATCGAAAGGTCTGAATGTATTGACTCGATCACATGGTCAACCTACGGTGCGGGGCGGGCGCCCATCCCACCCTCCATTCTCGGGAGTCCCCAAGATGCTCCTGCCCATCCCCCTCCGGCGTGCCGTGCCCGTCCTCGCACTGGCCGCCGCTCTCCTCTCCCCCGCTGTACCCGCCGCCACCGCGGCCGGCGGCGCCGCCTGGTACCTGGACTGCTCGGCCGCGGCCGGCGGCACCGGCAGCCAGGCCGCACCGTGGAACAGTCTCGCCTCCGCCAACGCGCACCTCTTCCAGCCCGGCGACCAGTTGCTCCTCAGGCGCGGCACGACCTGCACCGGCACCCTGCAGCCGCAGGGCTCCGGAACGGCGGGCGCGCCGATCACCCTGGCGGGCTACGGTACCGGCACCGCCCGCCCGGTGGTGGCCGGCGATCCGGCGAGCAGTCAGAACGCGGCCGTCCACCTCTACAACGTCGAGCAGTGGGAGATCCGCGACCTGGAGATCACCTACACCGACACGGCCGCCACCAAGCGGGAGCGCAACGGCCTGCTGGTGGAGATCGCCGACCTGCCGGACGGCGTCGGCACCCACTACCTGGTCGACGACGTGTACGTGCACGACGTCAACGGCGACGCCACCAAGTGGTCGAACGGCATCCAGTTCCGGGTCTCCGGCACCACCACCCCGACCAACTTCGACGACGTGACGGTGCAGGACTCGCTGATCGCGCACGTCGACCGGGAGGGCCTGACGAACCGTTCGACCTGGATGTGCCGCCCGGCCTACGGCACCGGCGACGGCTGCGGGACCACCAGCAACTGGCGGGCCAGCACCCGGCTGGTGTTCCGCGGCAACACGGTCCAGGACACCGGCGGCGACGGCATCGTGGTGCGGGCCGCCGACCACGCGCTGGTGGAGCACAACACCGCCTTCGACCTGGCGATGCGCCCGATGGGCTCGAACGCCGGGATCTGGACCATCAATTCGGACTTCACGACGGTCCAGTACAACGAGGTGCACCACGTGCGCCGGCTGTCGGACAACAACGACGGCATGGCCTTCGACTCCGACTACGGCAACACCGGCGCGCTGTTCCAGTACAACGACAGCCACGACAACCAGGGCGGCTTCATGCTGTTCTGCGGCGCCTGCGGGGCGGGTTCCTCCTCGACCGGGACGGTGGTGCGCTACAACCTGAGCCGGGCCGACCAGAGCCGCTGGCTGTTCGCCGTCGGCGAGAAGAACGCCCGGATGTACAACAACACCGTGTACCTGCCGGCCGGGTCGACCACCGCGATCGTCCAGCAGGGCTCGGGCACCTCGACCACCGCGATGAGCGGCAACCTGTTCCACAACCTGGGCAGCGGCGGCTACACCGGATTCGGCTCCAGCACGTACAAGCCGGGCGACTTCAGCTGGGACTCCAACGCCTTCTACGGCACCCACCCGGCCAACGAGCCCGCCGACCCCCGCAAGCTGACGGCGGACCCGCAGCTGGTCAACCCGGGCGGCACGGCCCCGGCCGACTACCGGCTCGGCGCGGCCTCCCCGGCACGGGGTGCGGGCGCGACCGTGCCGGCCAACGGCGGCCAGGACTTCTTCGGCGCGCCCGCGCCGCAGGTCTGCCGCCCGGACATCGGCTTCCAGCAGGCCGCCGCCTTTGACGACGCGGCCTGCTCCGCCCCCGACCCCGTCCGCAACGGCGGGTTCGAGAGCGGCGCGCTCACCCCGTGGACGTACTACGGCGGGGTGCAGCTGGACGCCGCGAACGCCCACGGCGGGGCGTACGCGGTGCGGGTCGGCCCCGCCCAGGCGGCCGCCGAGCAGGTCGTCACCCTGCAGCCGAACACCAGCTACCGGCTCGCCGGCTGGGGCAAGGTCTCGGCGGCGGGCACCGAACTGTCGCTGGGCGTCAAGCAGTACGACAGCGCGGGCTCGACCACCCGGGCGGCCTTCACCGCCACCTCCTACAGCCAGGGCTCGACGGTGTTCACCACCGGGCCCACCGCCACCACCGCGCGCGTCTACTGCTACGCGCGCAGCGGCGGCGGCTACGGCTGGTGCGACGACGTGACGGTGACCAAGGTCTGAGGCGCCGTCACCTCCGCGGCCGGGGGCGGGGGCGGGCTCAGCGCGGGTCCACCGGGTGCAGCTCACCCCCGTCCCACTCCAGCCAGCGGGTGATGCCGATCTCGCGCAGGAACGGCTGGTCGTGGCTGGCGACGATCAGCGTGCCCCGGTAGCCCGCCAGGGCCTGGGTCAGCTGGCGGACGCTGGCCAGGTCCAGGTTGTTGGTCGGCTCGTCGAGCAGCAGCAGCTGCGGCGGCGGGTCGGCCAGCAGCAGGGCGGCCAGCGTGGCGCGGAAGCGCTCGCCGCCGGAGAGCGTGCCGGCGGGCTGGTCGGCCCGGGCGCCCCGGAACAGGAAGCGGGCCAGCCGGGCCCGGATCTCGTTGTCGGTGGCGGCGGGCGCGTGCGCCTTGACGTTCCGGAAGACGGTCTCCGCGTCGTCCAGCACGTCGAGGCGCTGCGGCAGGTACCGCAGCGGCACCGGGGTGACGACCTCGCCCGCGGCGGGCGGGAGTTCGCCCGCGACGGTGCGCAGCAGCGTGGTCTTGCCGGAGCCGTTGCGGCCGATCAGCGCGACCCGCTCGGGGCCGCGCAGCTCCAGGTCGACCTCGCCGCCGTAGGCCAGCCGGACCCGGTCCAGCGTCAGCACCGTGCGCCCGGCGGGGACGGCGGTGCGGGGCAGGTCGACCCGGATCTCCGCGTCGTCCCGCACCGCCTCCTCGGCGGCGGCCAGGCGGTCCTTCGCCTCGTTGAGGCGCTCGGTGTGCATGCCGCGCAGGCGGCCGGCGGTCTCCTCGCCCTTGGCCTGCATCTTGTCGGCCAGCGCCTTGGGGTCGTTGCGCCGCACCGCGCGGGCCTTGCCGTAGGAGGCGGACTTGGCCAGTCGCTGGGTGGCCTCGACCAGATCCCGCTTCTGCCGCTTCACATCGGCCTCGGCGTTGCGGACCAGGCGTTCGGCGGTCTCCTGCTCGCCGGCCAGCGTCTCCTGGTAGGCGCTGAAGTTGCCGCCGTACCAGGTGACTTCGCCGTCCCGCAGGTCGGCGATCTGGTCGACCCGCTCCAGCAGCTCCCGGTCGTGGCTGACCAGCAGCAGCACTCCGGGGAAGCCGGAGACCGCGTCGTAGAGCCGGGCCCTGGCCTGGGTGTCCAGGTTGTTGGTGGGCTCGTCGAGGAGCAGGACGTCCGGTCGGCGCAGCAGCAGGGCGGCGAGGTGCAGCAGCACGGCCTGGCCGCCGGAGAGTTCGCCGGTGGTGCGGTCGAGTTCGAGTTCGGTCAGGCCGAGGCGGTCGAGGGTGGCGCGGGCGCGCTCCTCGACGTCCCAGTCGTCGCCGATGGCGGTGAAGTGGCGCTCGGCCACGTCTCCGGACTCGATGGCGTGCAGGGCCTCGCGCTTGGCCCGGATGCCGAGGGTCTCGTCCACCCGGCGGTCGGCGGCGACCGTCAGGTCCTGCGGCAGGTAGCCGAGTTCGCCGGCCACCCGGACAGTGCCGGAGGCCGGGGTGAGCTCACCCGCGATCAGCCGCAGCAGCGTGGACTTGCCCGCGCCGTTGAGGCCGACCAGCCCGGTGCGGCCGGGGCCGACCGCGAGGTGGAAGCCGCTCAGCACGGAGCGGCCGTCCGGCCACTCGAAGCCGAGGTCGGTGCAGAGGATGGAGGTGGTCGGTTGCGCCATGGAGGGCCTCCTGGGTGGTTGCCGTGGAAAGGGGGAGCAACACGGGAGACACCGGGGACACGGGTGCGCGGACACCGCCGCGGGAACAGGAAATCCCGCACGGGAGCTGTCAGTCGCCGCCCTGCCGAGGTCGCACTCGCGCCCAACACGCTCGAACACCCGGGATGGACACGGGTGTGGCGTGGCGCGGTGTCTCATGACCTCAGACGAGCAACGGCCTTCTCCAGACGTGCGGGAATGTGACGCCTCCGAGCGTACGGAACGCCCGCCGGGCCGTGCAACGGAATTAAGTCCCGACCCGCTCCGGCCCGTCCGCGGCCCGTTGTCGGCGCGGGCTGCCACCATGGCGCCATGGAACGAGTCCTCGGCATCGGCGGGTACTTCCTGCGCGCCGCCGATCCCGCCGCGCTGAGCGCCTGGTACCGCGACTGCCTGGGCCTGGAGACCGACGCCCACGGCCAGTGGCAGCCCGCCGCCGGCCCGACGGTGTTCGCGGCCTTCGAGTCCGGCACCGACTACTTCGGGTCCGCCGCCCAGCAGACCATGCTCAACTTCAGAGTCCGCGACCTCGACGCGATGCTGGCCCAGCTCCGCGCCGCCGGCGCCGCGGTGGCCGAGCAGGTCCAGGACATGCCGGGCGTCGGCCGGTTCGGCTGGGTCACCGACCCGGAGGGCAACCGGATCGAGCTCTGGCAGCCCGCCTGACCGGGGCCGGTCCCGGCCCGGCCGGAGGAGGCCCCGGCGGCGTTTAGGATCGGGGCATCATGAGTGCCACTCTCGTCGTCAAGGACCTCGCCGCCGGTCACGGTGAGCGCACGCTGTTCGCCGGGCTGGACCTGGTCGTCGCCCCCGGGGACGTGATCGGGCTGGTCGGGGTGAACGGCGCGGGCAAGTCCACGCTGCTTCGGCTGCTGGCCGGGCTGGACAGCCCGGAGGCGGGGAGCCTGAAGCTGAGCCCGCCGACGGCGAACGTCGGCCACCTGCCGCAGGAGCCGGAGCGGCGCGAGGGCGAGTCGGTCCGGGATTTCCTGGCCCGGCGGACGGGCGTGGCGGCGGCGCAGGCGGCGCTGGACGAGGCGACCGAGGGCCTGGTGGAGGGCCGGCCGGGCGCGGACGACGCGTACGCGGTGAGCCTGGACCGCTGGCTGGACCTGGGCGGCGCGGACCTGGAGGAGCGGGCCGAGGAGGTCGCCGACTCGCTGGGCCTGAAGGTCTCGCTGGACGTGCCGATGACGGCGCTGTCCGGCGGCCAGGCGGCCCGGGCCGGCCTGGCCTCGCTGCTGCTCTCCCGCTACGACGTGTTCCTGCTGGACGAGCCCACCAACGACCTGGACCTGGACGGCCTGGAGCGCCTGGAGTCCTTCGTCAAGGGCCTGCGCGCGGGCACCGTGCTGATCAGCCACGACCGCGAGTTCCTGGCCCGCACCGTCACCCGGGTGCTGGAGCTGGACCTGCACCAGAACCAGGTGAACGTGTACGGCGGCGGCTACGACGCGTACCTGGAGGAGCGGGCGGTCTCCCGCCGGCACGCCCGCGAGCAGTACGAGGAGTTCGCGGACACCAAGGCGGGCCTGGAGGCCCGCGCCCAGATGCAGCGCAACTGGATGGAGCACGGCGTCCGCAACGCCCGCCGCAAGGGCGGCGACAACGACAAGAAGGCGCGCGCGCAGCGCGCCGAGTCCACCGAGAAGCAGGCCTCGAAGGCCCGGCAGACCCAGCGGATGATCGAGCGCCTGGACGTCGTCGAGGAGCCCCGCAAGGAGTGGGAGCTGCGGATGGAGATCGCCGCGGCGCCGCGCTCCGGATCGGTGGTGGCGACGCTCCGTCAGGCCGCGGTCCGGCGCGGGGGGTTCGCGTTCGGCCCGGTCGACCTGCAGATCGACTGGGCGGACCGGGTGGCGATCACCGGTGCGAACGGCGCCGGCAAGTCGACGCTGCTGGCGGCCCTGCTGGGCCGGCTGGAGCTGGACTCGGGCAGCGCCGCGCTCGGCTCTGGCGTGCGGATCGGCGAGGTGGAGCAGGCCCGCGGCCACCTGTTCGGCGGCGACGCGGGGCGCCCGCTGCTGGAGGCCTTCTCCGCCGCCGTGCCGGACCTCAACCCGGAGGACGTCCGCACCCTGCTGGCCAAGTTCGGCCTGAAGGCGGCGCACGTGATGCGCCCCGCCGCGACCCTCTCGCCGGGCGAGCGGACCAGGGCGGCGCTGGCCCTGCTGCAGGCCCGCGGGGTGAACCTGCTGGTGCTGGACGAGCCGACCAACCACCTGGACCTGCCCGCCATCGAGCAGTTGGAGCAGGCGCTGGCCTCGTACACCGGCACCCTGCTGCTGGTCACCCACGACCGGCGGATGCTGGACACCGTGCAGGTGAACCGTCGCCTGGTGGTCGCGGACGGCCGGGTCACCGAGGCCTGACTCCGCGCGCTTGCCGGTAATCGCCGACCGCGTCCCGGCCCCTTCCGCCGGGGCCGGCGGCGTGCTGGGGTGGCGCCCATGGCTGACCGTGACCCCTTGCACCCGCCGTCCTGCCCGACGGTGCCGCTCCACCCGATGAGCGTGCCCGCGCACGAGGCGGCGGACCGCTGCCGGGCCTTCCACCAGGTGATGGCGCAGCGCCGCACCGTCCGCGACTACTCGACCCGTCCGCTGCCGGAGGGCGTGCTGGAGGCGGCGATCCGCACCGCCTCGACGGCGCCCAGCGGGGCGCACGTGCAGCCGTGGCGGTTCGTGGTGGTCACCGACCCGGAGCGCAAGCGCCGGCTGCGGGAGGCCGCCGAGGCCGAGGAGCGGGAGTTCTACGCGCACCGGGCGTCCGCGGAGTGGCTGGCGGCGCTGGCCCCGATCGGCACCGACTGGCGCAAGCCGTTCCTGGAGGACGCGCCCGCGGTGATCGTGGTGTTCGAGGTGCACAAGGGCCCGGCCTCGCCCCGGCCCTACTACACCAAGGAGAGCGTCGGGATCGCGGTCGGCTTCCTGCTGGCCGGTCTGCACCAGGCGGGCCTGGCCACGCTGACCCACACGCCCAGTCCGATGCGCTTCCTGAACGAGGTCTGCGACCGCCCGCCGGAGGAGCGCGCCGCGTACGTGATCCCGGTCGGCTACCCGGCGGACGGCGCCCGGGTCCCGGATCTGGTGCGCAAGCCGCTGGACGAGGTGCTGGTCCGGCTCTGACGGCCCGTCGGGTGGCGCGCGGGTGGCGGTACGCGGCCCGCGCGCGCCACCGTGCGCCGGACAGGGTGGCGGGCGAGGGGTGGCGAATGGGATATCCGCTGGTGGGCGCGGTCGGGCATGGCCCATACTCCGTTCATGAGTCACTCCACCGACGCACCTGACAACACCGTGCGCCCGATCACCGAGGGCCGACCGCCGGAGCTGCTGCCCCTCGGCGGCGGCGCCCACCTGCGCCGCCGCCGCCTCGCGGACGCCGCGGAGCTGAACGCGGCGGTGATCGCCAACCTCGCCCACCTGCGTCCGTGGATGCCCTGGGCCGGCCAGGCGCCGACGATGGCCGAGAGCGAGCAGCTCTCGGTGAGCGGCGAGAAGGTCTGGGAGCAGGGCACCGACTTCATGTACCTGCTGGGTCTGGACGACGAGCCCGCCAAGGTGATCGGCGGCTTCGGCCTGCACGGCCGGATCGGCCCGGGCGCCCTGGAGATCGGCTACTGGGTGCACCACGAGCACACCGGCCGCGGCCTGGCCACCGCCGCCGCCCGCGCCCTCACCGAGGCCGCGCTCGCGCTGCCCGGCATCGCCCGCACCGAGATCCACTGCGACGAGACCAACGCGGCCAGCGCCGCCGTCCCGCGCAAGCTCGGCTACGCGCTGGACCGGATCGAGCTGGCGCCGCCGACCGCGCCCGCCGAGACCGGCCGGAAGATGATCTGGGTCACCGAGGGCTGACCGGCGCTCGAACGGGGCACGTGGAAGGGGACGGCCGTCGGCCGTCCCCTTCCACGTGCCCCGGGCCGTTCGCCGGTCAGCGGCGGGCCAGGCGTTCGATCAGCGACTGCCAGCTGTCGGCGAGCACGGTGCCGAGGCCGCCCTGGCAGCGTTCGGCGGCGGCGTCGGCGGCGGCGTCGGGCAGCTCGGCGGCCAGGAAGAGCAGCAGCGGCCCTTCGAGGGCGCTGGTGAGTTGGAGGGCGAGGCTGTCCAGGTCGGGGAGGTCGAGGTCGGCCTGGCCGAGCAGCATCCGGATGTGCGGGCGGGAGAAGCTGGGGCCGGTCGCGGGGGGAACCGCGCCCTTGCGTTCCAGCCCGGCCCGGGCGATGTCGTGCCGCTCCAGCAGGAAGCCGGTGCGGGCGCGGCCGTAGGCGATCAGCCGGTCGACCGGGTCGGCGCCGGGGCCGAGCGGCGGCGGGCCGGACAGCACCCCGCACTGGAAGCGCTGCTCCTCGGCGTCCAGCAGGGCGCGGAAGATCCCGGCCCGGGTGCCGAAGCGACGGAAGACGGTGCCCTTGCCCAGTCCGGCCCGCTCGGCGAGGCCGTCCATGGTGACGTGGTCCGCGCCCAGCTCGGCGATCATCGCGCGAGCGGTGCAGAGCAGGACCTCGCGGTTGCGGGCCGCGTCCGCGCGCTCTGCCGGGGGTTTGCCGAAGGGGACCAGGGGGCTGTCCATGACGACAATTTACCTGGCGACGGAAACGGGGTAAAGTCCGGTTACGTCGAGAGCGGGGTAAAGTCCGGTTACGACGAGTGCGGTGCCCGTGCGGCCCGCACGCCGCCCCGCCATGCCTGCCCGCACCCGCCACCGCCTCGGCGGGGCGCGATCCGAGGAGATCCGTCATGCACCTGTTCCGCCTGGACGCCAGCATCATGCCCGGCAACTCCACCAGCGCCGAGCTCGCCGGCGCCGCCGAGGCCGAGTGGGCCGCCGCCCACCCCGAGGGCACCGTCACCCGCCGCAACCTGGGCACCGACCCGCTGCCCGGCGACCTGTGGGCCACCGCCACGCTGGCCGCCTTCACCCCCGAGGACCAGCGCACCGCCGAGCAGAAGGACGCCGCCGCGTTCGGCGCCGGCCTCGCCGCCGAGCTGACCGCCGCGGACGCCGCGATCATCGCCGTCCCGCTCTACAACTGGGGCGTCTCCCAGCACTTCAAGACCTGGGTCGACCTGGTCATCGCCGGCGCCGGCCCGACCGCCGAACTGCTCAAGGACAAGCCGGTCCTGCTGGTCACCTCGCTCGGCGGCGGCTTCGCCCCCGGGACCCCCCGCGAGGGCTGGGACCACTCCACCCCCTACCTGGAGCGCATCCTGCGCGACGTCTGGGGCGGCGACCTGACCACCGTCCGGCGCGAGCTGACCCTCGCCGCCGTCAACCCCGCCATGGAGAGCCTGCGCGGCCTCGCCGCCGAGTACCACACCCAGGCCCTGGACGCGGCCCGCGACGCCGGCAAGGCCCTGGTCCGCAGCTGACCCGCCCTCACCACCCCGCCACGTCACCGCCGCAGGGCCCCGGCAATTGGCTTGCCGGGCCGACGAGAATGCTCGGTATGCCGTCCTTCGACACCGCCGAGCTGCTCGCCGCCATGGACGTGCTCCCGCACCGGGAGCGCGACGCCCTCTTCGCCCGCACCGTCCGCGCCGCCTCGCGCGACCGACTCGACGCGCTGTTCGACGAGTTGGCCGGGCACGGGTGGTACGGGCGGCGGCTGGCCGCGTTCGCGGCGGTGCTGGGCGGACGGGCGGACCTGCTCGGCGGGTGGCTCGCCGACCCGGACCGGGAGGTGCGCGGCCGGGCGATCCGTGCGCTGCGCACCCTGCCGGTCCCGGAGGAGGCGGTGCTGGCCGCGTACGCGACCGGCTCGTTCGCCGTCCGGCAGGCGTTGCGGCAGTCCGTGGTGCGCGGCCGGCGGACGGACCTGGCCGCCCGGCTGCTGCCGGTGGCCCGGGAGCTGTGGGGTGCGAGCGAGGCCGCGGCGCTGCTGCCGGGGTGCCCGCCGGAGCTGGTGGCCGCCGAACTGCCGGGCCTGGCCCTGGCGGTGCGCTCCTGGTCCGCGCTGGGCACGCGGTACCCGGACCTGGTGCTGGACCACGTCGAGCGGGAGCTGGCGGCCTGGCCGACGGCCGACCGCTCGCACTGGTGGCACCGCCTGGGCGAGGCGGTGCTCGCCGCACTGCCGCTGCGCCCCGCCCGGGTCCTGGACCTGCTGGAACAGCAGCCGACGACCTTCCTGCCCGGCCCGCTCCTCGCGAACTTCGGCCACCTGGTGCGGGCCGACGCGGAGCGGGCCACCGCATGGCTGGCCGACCCCGGCCACCCGTGGCAGCGCTGGGAGCGGCTGCCCAGCCGCACCGTGCTGGACCGCGTCGCGCACGCCGACCCGCCGTCGCTGCCCGCGCTGGGCCGCCGGTGGCTGGCCGCGCCCGACCGCTTCGCCGACCTGCTGCGCGCCGTCCCGCCGGGCCGCCGCACCGCGTTCCTGCACGGCGCCGCCGACGGACTGCCGCTGGACGCGGGCCGGTTGACCGTCCCGGTGCTGCGGCTGCTGCCGCGCGAGACCCGCTGGGCGGAGGTCCGGCGGCTGCGCGCCGAGCAGCTCGCCAAGGGCCGCGAGGAGCGTCAACTTCGCCCGCTCACCGCCCTGTTGCCGCCGGAGGAGGCGCGCGCCGAACTGCTGCCCGCGGTCCGCCGATCGGACGCCGCCGAGCGCGCCGAGGTCTGGCGGCACCTGGTGACCGTCGCCGCGGCCGACCCCGACCCGGCGGCGCCCGGGCAGCTGCTGGCCGAACTGCGCCGGGTCCGCAACGAGCAGGACCCGGTCCGGCAGGCCGCGCTGTCCGCGCTGTCCGCCTTCCCCGCCGACCGCTTCACCGACGGGCACGCGCCGGCGCTGCTCGACCTGGTCGCCGAGGCGCTGGCCGCCCGCGACTGCTCCGCCGCCACCCGGCAGGCGCTCTCCGCGCTGGCGCTCGCCGTGCTGGCCGCCCACCCCACCGGGGCCCGGCCCGAGCTGCTGGACTTCGCCCTGCTGACGGTCGAGCAGCTCACCGCCCGCACCGGCTCGTTCACCCTGCCCCCGCTGGCCGGGCGGCTGCGCCGCGGCCAGGAGCGGGAGGTGCTGGCGGCGCTGCGCCCGTGGCTGGACACGGAGCAGCGGCACGGCCGGTACGGGCTGCTGTTCGCGCTGGTCCGCGCGCTCGGCCCGCGCGCCGAACTGCTGCCGGAGCTCGACGAACGGCTGGGCCGCGCGCTGCGCAGCGATCGCGAGCAGGTCGGCGCCGAGGCGCTGCGGCTGTGGCTGGAGCCGCGCCGGGGCCGGACCGCGAAGGTGCTGACCGCGATCGGGGCCGACCCGTCCGCGGTGTTCTTCGGGCCGGTCCGGAGCCACCTGGCCACGGTCCGCACCGACCTGCTGGACCTGGTACTGGCCGAACGCCCGGCCACCGGCCGCTTCCTGAAGCCCGGCGAGCTCCGGCCGCTGCCCGACACGCACGCCGCCCGTCTCTGGGTGCCGCGCCAAGTGGCCCGCGCGGCCGCGCTGTTCGGGGCGATCGCGGCCGACACCGGGCGGTCCAGGGACGAGCGGGCCGCCGCGATCCGGCTGGCCGCGCCGCTGCCCGGGCACGGCGCCGTCGTGCTGCGCCGGCACCTGGACGACCCGGACGTGCTGGTCGCCGAGGCCGCGCTCGGCGCGCTCGCCCGGACGGACGACCCGGCGGCCTGGCTGCCCGACCTGCTGGAGCACGCCGGCGACGACCGGGCCAGGGTCGCGATGTACACCGCCTCGCGGGCCGCCCGGCTGACCGCCCCGGCCCGGCTGGCGCCGCTGGTCACCGGCCTGGCGACGGGCACCACCGGCAGCAAGGTCACCTCGCGGAAGGAGGCCGTCCGACTGGCCGCCGCCTTCCTGCCGCCCGCGCAGGCCGCCGAGGTGCTCGCCGCCGCCTTCCACGCCCCCGGGCAGCACCCTGACGTCCGGGCCACCGCGGCCGGCTGGTGCCAGGAGCTGCTGGACGCCGAACCCGTCTGGGCACTGCTCTCCGAGGCCGCCGAGGCGCCCGAGCCGCAGGTCCGGCAGGCGGTGATCGGCCTGCCGCCGCACCTGATGGACGGCCGGCACCGACCGCGCTACGCCCGGCTGGTGGCGGCCGTCGCCACCCGGTCCGGCCAGGACCCGGAGGCCGCGCGGGCCGCGATCGGCGAACTGCCGGCCTGGGCCCGGTACGTGCCCGAGGTCGCCGAGGTGCTGCCCGGCCTGGTCACCGACCTCGACAACCGCCGCACCTGGCGCGCCGCCGCCCGGGCGCTGTGCGGGCTCGCCGTCTCCGGCGTCGCCCACCCGGTCGGCGGCGCGGCGCCCGGCAGCCTGGTGCACCGCACCCTGGCCGCGCTGCTGGCCGCCGGCCCGGACTCCGCCGCGCCGTCCACGGTCCGGGACCTGCCGCTCCGTCAGCGGATCGAGGCGCTGACCGAGCTGAACGCCCGTCACCCGCTGGTCCGCCCGGCGCTGCTCGCGCAGGCCGAACAGCTGGGCGGCCACCCGGAGGCGGCCGACCTGCGGGCGGCAGCCCTGGCCCGGGTCGTGGACCTCGCCGCGGCGGAGTTCGGGGCGGACTTCGCCCGGCTCGCCGCCGCGCTCGCCGACCGCCCGGTGCTGGCGGCCCGGTTGGCGGACCGGCTGGCCGACACCGTCGCGGGCGGCGCCGCGCTGCCCCCGGCCACCGACGCCGCGGTGCCGGCCGCGCTGCTCGCCCTGCTGCCCGGCGAAGGCTCCGCCCTCGGCCTGCTGACCACGGCCCTCGCCGCCCGGCTGGGCGGCCGCTGCGTCTGGACGGGCGGTTGGCTCCCGCTGCTCGCCGCCCTGCGCAGCCACCCCGAACCGGAGGTCCGGGCTGCCGCCCGGCAGGTGGTCACCGTGCCGGAGTGACGCCCCGTCGACGGGCCGGTGCGGCGCTCCGCCGGCCCGTCGGGTGAACTCCCGGTGCGGCGGATTGCCGGGCCTCCACGGGCGGGTGACGTCTTGTCAGCTTTGTTGACGGTCCGGGTCCGGCCGGGACCGACCAGGACTACGATCGATCAATGACGGACACGACACGCAGAGCAATCGACAGCGCCGAACTGGCGGCCCGTTACCCGGCCCTCCACGCGCCGCAGCGCTGGGAGTGGGGCGGCATCGACGCCCAGTTCACCACCGAGCCGCCGCCGGACGAACTGGTCACCAACATCCACCTGGTGGGCTTCACCGAGGGCCGGGTCGTGCTCTGCCGGGACGTCCGCGGCCACTGGTTCCTGCCCGGCGGAACGCGGGAGGCCGCGGAGAGCATCGAGTCCTGCCTGGAGCGCGAGCTGCGCGAGGAGGCCGGCGCCCGGCTGCTGGGCCCGCCGACCTGGATCGGCCACCACCTGGCGGTCAGCGACGGCCCCACCCCGTACCGCCCCTGGCAGCCGCACCCGACCAAGGCGTGGCTGTGGGGCTGGGCCGAGGTGCTGGTCGACTCCTCCCCCACCAACCCGACCGACGGCGAGCAGGTGGTCGAGGTCCGCGCCGTCACCCCCGAGGAGGCCCAGCACCTGCTGACCCAGCACCGGGAACCCTGGTGGCCCGAACTGGTCGCGCTCGCCCTGGAGTCCCGCACCGCCTGACGGGGCCGGCCCACGGGGCCGACCGCCGCCGGGCGGGCTACTTGCCCAGGCCCGCGCGGCGCAGCGCGTCGGCCATGGCGGAGTTGGCGGGGGCCGGGGCGGCGGCCGGGCGGCGGTCCTGCCGGGGCGGGCGGGAGTCGCGGCGGCCCTGCGGCTGCTCGCGGCGGTTGCCGCCGCCGGCGCCGGGGGTGGTGTCGTCGTCGAGGCGCAGGGTGAGGCCGATCCGCTTGCGCGGGACGTCGACGGCGGTGACCTTGGCGCGGACGATGTCGCCGGGCTTGACCACCTCGCGCGGGTCCTTGACGAAGGTCCTGGAGAGCGCGGAGACGTGCACCAGGCCGTCCTGGTGCACGCCGATGTCGACGAAGGCGCCGAACGCGGCGACGTTGGTGACCACGCCCTCCAGCACCATGCCCACCTCCAGGTCGCCGATCTTCTCCACGCCGTCCTTGAAGGTGGCGGTCTGGAAGGCGGGGCGCGGGTCCCGGCCGGGCTTGTCGAGCTCGCCGAGGATGTCGGTGACGGTCGGGACGCCGAAGGTGGCGTCGGCGAAGTCGCCGGGCCGCAGGGCGCGCAGCACCGCGCCATTGCCGATCAGCGCGCGCAGGTCGCCGCCGGTGGAGGCGAGGATGCGGCGCACCACCGGGTACGCCTCGGGGTGGACGGCGGAGGCGTCGAGCGGGTCGTCGCCGTCGGGGATGCGCAGGAAGCCCGCGCACTGCTCGAAGGCCTTCGGGCCGAGCCGGGCGACGTCCTTGAGCGCCTTGCGGGTGCGGAACGGCCCGTTGGCGTCGCGGTGGGCCACGATGTTGTCGGCGAGCGTGCCGGTGATGCCGGAGACCCGGGTGAGCAGCGGCGCGGAGGCGGTGTTGACGTCGACGCCGACGGCGTTCACGCAGTCCTCGACCACGGCGTCCAGCGAGCGGGACAGCTTCAGCTCGCTCAGGTCGTGCTGGTACTGGCCGACGCCGATCGACTTGGGGTCGATCTTGACCAGCTCGGCCAGCGGGTCCTGCAGGCGGCGGGCGATGGAGACCGCGCCGCGGATCGAGACGTCCAGGCCGGGGAGTTCCTGGGCGGCGAAGGCGGAGGCGGAGTACACGGACGCGCCGGCCTCACTGACCATCACCTTGGTGAGCCCCAGCTCGGGGTGACGCTTGATCAGGTCGGCGGCCAGCCGGTCGGTCTCCCGGGAGGCGGTGCCGTTGCCGATCGCGACCAGGTCGACCCGGTGCTTCGCGGCCAGCGCCGCCAGCGTGGCGAGCGCGGCGTCCCACTTGTTCGCGGGCTGGTGCGGGTAGATGGTGTCGTACGCGACGACCTTGCCGGTGGCGTCGACCACGGCGACCTTGACGCCGGTGCGGAAGCCCGGGTCGAGGCCCATGGTGGCGCGGGTGCCGGCGGGGGCGGCGAGCAGCAGGTCGCGCAGGTTGGCGGCGAAGACCCGGACGGCCTCGTCCTCGGCCTCGGCCCGCAGCCGGGTGCGCAGGTCGATGCCGAGGCGGACCAGGATGCGGGTGCGCCAGGCCCAGCGGACGGTGTCGGTGAGCCACTTGTCGGCGGGGCGGCCGCGGTCGGCCACACCGAACCGGGCGGCGATCCGCTGCTCGTAGTCGCTCGCACCGGGCAGGTCGGCCTCCTCCTCGCCGTCGTACGGGGAGAGTTCGAGGTCGAGGACCTCCTCCTTCTCGCCGCGCAGCATGGCCAGGATCCGGTGCGAGGGGAGCTTGGTGTACGGCTCGGCGAAGTCGAAGTAGTCGGCGAACTTGGCGCCGTCCTGCTCCTTGCCGTCCCGGACCTTGGCGACCAGTCGGCCGCGGGTCCACATCCGCGTCCGCAGCGAGCCGATCAGGTCGGCGTCCTCGCCGAACCGCTCGACCAGGATGGCTCGGGCGCCGTCCAGCGCGGCGGCGGCGTCGGCGACCTGCTCGTTCAGGTAGCCGGCGGCGAGCGCGGCCGGGTCCTGGCCCGGGTCGGCGAGCAGGGTGTCGGCGAGCGGTTCGAGGCCGGCCTCGCGGGCGATCTGCGCCTTGGTGCGCCGCTTGGGCTTGTACGGGAGGTAGATGTCCTCCAGCCGGGCCTTGGAGTTGGCGCCGAGGATCTGCGCGCGCAGCGCGTCGTCCAGCTTGCCCTGCGACTCGATGGACTCCAGGACGGCGGTGCGGCGCTCCTCCAGCTCGCGCAGGTAGCGCAGCCGCTCCTCCAGGGTGCGCAGCTGGGTGTCGTCCAGGGCGCCGGTGGCTTCCTTGCGGTAGCGGGCGATGAAGGGGACGGTCGAACCGCCGTCGAGCAGGTCGACGGCGGCCTGCACCTGGTTCTCGCGGACGCCCAGTTCCTCGGCGATCTTGCGTTCGACGGGCATGGTCACGGTGCCGGTCACCCTTTCTGACGGTTGTGCTGGTCGCCCGTGCATTCTGGCAGGTCCGTCCGACCGAATCCGGAGGGCCGGTGGTCGGCCCGGGCGTGGCGCGTTCCGGGGACGCGCAGGGACACGCGCCGGAGCCGGTCCGGGGTGACCGATTTGTCTGATATGAGAGAGTTCGCAGGTCGGCCCGCCGCACTGACGACCACTCGACCGGACCGGCAGTCCCCAACCGCACAGGAGGAAACGGTGGCGCAGGCCCCCACCGCCCCGGCCCCCGCCGCCCCGGCCGCCACCCGGCCGATCCGCTGGACCAGGCCCGCCACCTGGCCCCCCGAGGTGCTCGCGCTCGCCGCGTACTGGGTCGCCGGCCGCGTGCTGATGATCGGCATGATCCGCTCCGGCAGGGCCGAGCAGGCCGTCGAGGTGCACCGCATCTACCACGACTGGTACCGGGTGCTGCGCACCGGCACCTTCCCGGTCGACGACGTCACCTGGCAGTACCCGCCCGGCGCGGCGCTGCCGATGCTCGCCCCCGCCGTGCTGCCCTTCCTGACGTACCTCCAGGCCTTCGTGGTGCTGATGATCGCCACCGACGCGCTGGTGCAGCTCGCCCTGCTCGCGGTCGGGCTCGGCCGGCCGGGCCGCTCCACCGGCGGCGCCTGGCTGTGGGCGCTCGCCCTGCCGCTGCTGCTGGGCCTGCCGTACGGCCGCTACGACCTGCCGGCCACCGCGCTCGCCGTCGGCGCGCTCCTGCTGGTGCCGGCCCGCC
Organism: Streptomyces sp. TLI_171; assembly: GCF_003610255.1. Classification (GTDB taxonomy): domain Bacteria; phylum Actinomycetota; class Actinomycetes; order Streptomycetales; family Streptomycetaceae; genus Kitasatospora. The sequence continues at coordinate 1,914,300 of NZ_RAPS01000001.1, forward strand.
CGCGACTGGCCGGGACGCTCGCCGGGATCGGCGCGCTGGTCAAGGTCTGGCCCGCGCTCACCGTGCTCGGCACCCCGCGCGGCCGCACCACCCGGCAGGCCTGGACGGCCACCGCGGCCTCCGCGCTCGCGCTGCTGCTGGTGCTGGCCGCCGTCTTCGACCACGCCTTCGACTTCCTGCACGCCCAGCACGGCCGGGGCGTCGAGATCGAGTCGCTGGGCGGCAGCGCCCTCCAGGTGGCCCGGCTGTTCGGCTGGCCCGGGCGGGTCGAACAGCACTACGGCTCGCTGGAGTTCCTCGGCCCGTACGTGCACCGCATCTCGCAGCTGTCGCTGCTGCTGACCGTCGCCGCGTTCGGCTGGCTGCTGCTGTGGCGGCTGCGCGCCCGACGCTGGACGGCCGCCACCCCGTACGACGCCGCGCTCACCGCCGTCCTGCTGTTCACCCTGACCAGCCGGGTGATCTCGCCGCAGTACCTGGTCTGGCTGATCGGCCTGGCCGCGGTCTGCCTCACCGTCGAGGGCACCACCCAGCGCCCGATCGCCTACCTGCTGCTGCCCGCGGTCGGCGTCACCACCGTCGACTTCCCGCTGTTCTTCGACGCGATGAAGGCCGGCGGCTGGCAGCCCACCGCGGTCATCCTGCTCCGCAACGGGCTGCTGCTGGCCGCCGGCGCCTGGTCCGCCGCCCGGCTGTGGCGGGCCACCGTCTCCCCGCCGCCCGCCCCGACCCCCGGGCTGCGCCCGGTCGCCGCGAAGCCCGCTGCCCACGACGCCGACGCCGATCCCGACCCGGACCCCGATCCGGTCCGGGCCGCCTGAGCCCGGACCGGCGGCCGCCGTACACTCCGACCCATGGCCGACACCACGCTGGACCGGCTCGCCGCCGGCAAGTACCTGCTGATCACCAGTTACAAGAAGGACGGCAGCGCCGTTCCCACGCCGGTCTGGGTGGTCCGGGACGGCGACGCCCTCGGCGTGTGGACGGTCGCCGACTCCTGGAAGGTCAAGCGGATCCGGCGGCGGGCCGAGGTCCTGGCCGGCCCGTGCGACGTCCGGGGCAACCCGACCGGCGAGTCCGTGCCCGCCACCGCGACCCTCGCCGACGCCGACACCACCGAGCGCTACCGGCAGCTGCTCGCCCGCAAGTACGGCGTCCTCGGCCGGCTCACCCTGCTCGGCAGCCGGCTGCGCCGCGGCCGCACCGGGACGGTCGGCATCACCGTCCGCCTGGACCCGGCCTCCTGACGGCGCGTCAGGCCTCGTAGGGCAGCAGCTCGGGGCGCTTCGCCGGACGTCCGTCCCCGGAGGAGCGGCCGCGCAGCCGACGGCCGATCCACGGCCCGACGTGGGTGCCGAGCCAGCGCAGGTCCTCGCGCGCCTTCCGGCCGCGGGTACGGGTGTCGGGCTCGGCCAGCGGCGCCCGCCAGTCCTCCGCGGACGGGCGGCCCAGCGCCTCCAGCACCGCCATCGCCACCCGGCGGTGGCCCTCCGGCGACAGGTGCAACCGGTCCTCCGCCCACAGCCGGCGGTCGTCGAACACCGGTGCGGAGAACAGGTCCACCAGCACCGCGCGGCCCGGGTTCTCCCGCACCACGCCCTCCACGAACGCCTTCATCCGCAGGATGGCCGGCAGCAGCCGGGCACTTCCGGCCATCCGCCGGGTCGGGTCGGTGGAGGTGAACAGCACCACGGTGCGGCCCTCCGCGACCAGTTCGCGGGCGCACTCGCCGAGCCGCCGCTCGACCTCGGGCACGTCGCAGCCCGGCCGCAGCACGTCGTTCAGGCCGCCCGCCAGCGTCACCAGATCGGCGTCCGTCGCCGCCGCCAGGTCCACCTGCTCCGCGCGGATCTGGCCGATCAGCTTCCCGCGCACCGCCAGGTTGGCGTACCGGAACCCGGGCTGCTCGGCCGCCAGCACACCCGCCACCCGGTCCGCCCAGCCGCGAAACTGCCCGTCCGGCAGCAGCTCGTCGCACATCCCCTCGGTGAACGAGTCCCCCACCGCCACCATCGCCCGGTACTGCCGCACTCCGCCTCCTGGGTCGCTCATCCGCCCCACCCTACCGAGGCGGTGCGCGGCCTCAGCCGGCCGAGCTCCCCGGTCTGGGGACCACGGCCAGCTCCGCCGGGCCGTTGATGATCATGGTGGGCAGCCGGGGCGGGGCCGTGCCGGGCCGTGCCAGGGCCAGCTCCGGCAGCTGCCCGAACAGGGTGGTCAACGCGATGTCCGCCTCCAGCCGGGCGAGCGGTGCGCCGACGCAGAAGTGCGGGCCGTAGCCGAACGCCAGGTGGGACTTGTCGGCGCGGGTCGGGTCGAACTGGTCCGGGCGGTCCGGGTGCGCCTCCGGGTCCCGGCCGGCCGCGGCGAAGCCGATGACGATCGGGTCGCCCTTGCCGATCACCACGCCCTCGCCGAGGTCGATGTCCTCGATCGCGTACCGCATCGGGACGTGCATCACGGGACCTTCCACCCGCAGCGTCTCCTCCACCACGTCCGCCCAGCCGATCGTCCCCGCCCGGACCCGGGCCAGCTGCTCGGGGTGGGTGAGCAGCGCCAGCACCGCGCTGGTGATCAGGTTGACGGCGGTCTCGAAGCCGCCCGTGATCATCGTGAACAGCGTGCCGGTCAGCTCCGGGTCGGCGAGCGGCTGCTCGCCCGGCCGGTCCGACAGCAGCAGATCACTCGTCAGATCGGCCGCCGGGTGCGCCCGCTTGTGGGCCAGCAGGGCTCCCAGCCGCTGGTCCAGGTCCCGCTGGGCGGCCAGCGCGCGCTCCTCGTCCAGCGAGGAGTCGAGCACCTGGTCGATCACGTCGCAGAGCGCGACGCGCATGCCGTCCGGCACGCCGAACAGGTCGCAGATCACCGTCAGCGTGAGCGGCCGCGACAGCGCCGTCCGCAGGTCCACGCTCTCCCCGGGCGCCAGCGCGCCGAGCGCCGCCACCAGCCGGTCCGCGGTCGCCTGCACCAGCGGCCGCATCGACTCCACCCGCCGCGGCAGGAAGGTCGGCGCGATCCGGCCGCGGGCCCTGCGGTGCTCGGCGCCGTAGGCGTTCACGAAACTGTCCTGGAAGGTGACCGGCCCCAGCACCCAGCCCTCCGGCACGTCCGCCGCGCCGGGCCAGTGCCGCCGGTGGTCCCGCGACACCCGCGGATCCGTGGTCAGTGCCTGGATCACCGCCCGCCTGGTCACCGACCAGGCGCGCACGCCGCCGGGCAACTCCACCAGCACCGCGGGCCCCTGGGCCCGCAGCCGGGCGGCCTCCTCGTGCAGCGCACTTCCGGTCGGATCGAGAAACGGACACCTGGACTCGGACGAGGACGACGGCACGGCGATGCTCCCCTCACCTCCACCCGGGCCGCCACTTCCACCCGGCGGCCCGCCGACTGCACGGCGCAGTCACATCATGGAGCCCGCCCGGCCCACCCGAAAGCCTCGGCGGCGCATTGTCCGGAACCCGCCCCCTCGGTCAACTCTTCTTGCTCATAACACAATTGATGCCCCATCAGGCCGTCTCACCGCTCGCCACGGCTACGCCCCCGCGCGAGCTCGTCGCCGCCGCCGGGAACCGCGGGCCCGCCACCACGTACCCCGCGTCCGGGACCTCCGGCTTCAGCAGCGCCATCCGCTGCAGGTACCGCAGGTCCTCGGCGGCCGCCTCCTGATCGATCCCCTCGGCCCGCGCGTACCGTCCGAGCCGCACCCGCCCCGCCCACGCCACCTCGAACAGCGCCGCCGCCTGCCGCTCGCTGAACTCCAGCGGGCCGGCGACCTCGGCCAGCGCCTCCCAGCACCGGCCCGCCCGGCCCAGCCGACGCCTCACCTCCGCCAACCGGCTCAGGCAGTCGAGGACCGCGGACTGCAACGGCTCGGCCGACCGCCACGCGTCGTACCAGCCGAACGCCACCGGGAGTCCGACCCCGCGCGCCAGTACCAGCGTCCGCAGCAGCTCCGCCACCTGCGCCCCGGCGGCCGGCCACGGACCGAGCTCGGTCAGCGCGCGCTCCGCCGTCACCGCCCTGGCCAGCGGGTGCGCGTCCGGGTCCGGCTCGTTCAGCCACGCCACCAGCTCGCCCAGCCCCGCGGTGCTCCCGGACTCCCCCGTCAGCACCCGGTGCAACTCGTCCAGCAGCCCGGCGCCGTACCGGAACCCGCCGTCCCCGTCGAGCTCCTGAAGGCGGATCAGCGCCCGCCCGAACGCCACGTCCCGTTCCTCGAACCCGGCCACGGCCACCCCGTCGAGCACGTCCCCCACCGCGGCCCCCTCGAGCCGCCGCCCGCCGCGCAGCGCGGCCGCCTCCGCGACCGCCTCCGCCCGGACCCGCTCCACCGCCCGCCCCGGCAGCCCCGCCGCACTCCGCCGAAGCTCCGCCACCACCCCGTCCAACTGCGCCAACCACGCCCCCACCACCCCGGACGCCCGCGGAATCTCCCAGCCCATGCGCCCATCATCCCCGCCCCCGCCGGGCCCCCCGCAAGGGGCCGGCGCGGGTGGGTCAGGCGGAGGTGAGGGCCACGGAGGCTTCTGGGGTGTGGAGTTGGAAGGTGAGGGATTCCTGGAGGTAGAGGTGGACGGTGGCGTCGTCGTGGGAGAGGTAGCCGATGGAGAGGTCTTCGCCGAGGTGGAGTTCGAAGTCGCCGCCACGGGCGGAGAGCAGGACGGCGCCCTCCACGGCGGGGGCCCAGATGATCTCGCCGTCGAGCAGGCGGGCGAGGTGGTTGTGGACGGGATAGCCGTGGTCGGAGGTCTCGTTGACGGCGGTGAAGGTGTCGGCGCCGAGCAGGAGGGAGTAGGGGCCGCCGACGCCGGCCAGGCGCAGCGCGGTGAGGGCGCGGCTGACGGCGTTGGGGTATTCGCGGACGTCGGCGGGGAGGGCGACGGGGTGGTTGCTGGAGCCGTCGCGGATGCCGGTGATGCCGGCGGCGGTGTAGCCGTCGAAGATGGCGCGGTCCTCGGCGAGGGCGATGGTGCGGGCGGCGTCCTTGACCGGGTCCCAGTCGGAGTCCTTGGAGCCGCGCTCGACGTCGTCGACGGCGGCCCGGGTGACGGTGAACGGGACGCGCAGTTCGACCACCGGCCGGCATTCGCGGGCGCGGGCCCGGATGCCGTTGCCGGGGGCGGCGATGTCGCTGAGGTGCCCGGTGCCGACGGCGGCGAGCTCGGGTCCGTCGGGGCCGTGCAGGTCGACGACGCGGCGTCCGGCGACGTGCAGCTTGAAGGTGCGCCGGGCCTCCTCCTCGATCTCGGCCCAGGCCGCCACGGAGACGGGCGCCAGTTCGCGGTGCAGGTTGTTCATGGTGCGGTGCTCCTCTTCAAGCTGCCGATGTGGAGGCTGCCGTCGCGCAGCGGCAGCGGCGTTGACGGGGCGTCGGCGGCCTGGCCGGGGGCGGGCGGCGGGTCGTTCAGGAAGTCCGCGCTGGGGACGTGGAAGAAGGTGCCGGTGACGGCGGTGGAGAAGTCCAGCAGCCGGTCGTGGGCGGCGGGGCCGCGGCCGAGGAACATGTTGCGGAGCATCTCCTCGGTGACCCACGGGTCGCGGGCGTAGCCGATGAAGTAGGTGCCGCACTCGCCGCCCTCGGCGAAGGAGCCGAAGGGCATGTTGAGCCGCCAGATGTCGCGGTCCTCGCCGTCGGGGCCGGTGACGGTGTTCAGCGCGACGTGCGAGTCGGCGGGCTTGGCGGCGTCGTCGAGTTCGACGTTGTCGAGCTTGGTGCGGCCGATGATCAGTTCCTGGCGTTCGGTGCTGAGGCCGTGCCAACCGGCCATGTCGTGCAGGTACTTCTGCACGATGACGTAGGAGCCGCCGGCGAAGTCCGGGTCCTCCTCGCCGATCAGCACGGCGTCGGCGGCGTCCTGGCCGACCGGGTTCTCGGTGCCGTCGACGAAGCCGATCAGGTCGCGGCAGTCGAAGTACCGGAAGCCGTGGGTCTCGTCGAGCACGGTGACGCTGTCGCCGAGCCGCCGGCTGAGCAGGGTGGCGATCTCGAAGCACAGGTCCATGCGTTCGGCGCGGACGTGCACCAGCAGGTCGCCGGGGGTGGCGGGGGCGAGGTGCCGGGGGCCGGCGAGTTCGACGAAGGGGTGCAGCCCGGCGGGTCGGGGGCCGGCGAACAGGCGGTCCCAGGCGTCGGAGCCGATGCCGAGGACCAGGCTGACCCGTTCGTGCGGGGCGCGGGTGCTGACGGTGCGGGCGAGTCCGCCGAGGTCCGGAAGCAGGTCGCGGACGGTCTGCTCGCCGCCGTCCTCGATCCCGAGCACCAGGAACACGGCGGCCCCGGTCAGCGTGGAGAGGACCGGTTGGGGCTGCGGCATGGCGGATGCTCCCAGGGTGCTGCCGGGTGGTGCGGACGCCCGCCGACCATACCCGGCAAAAGGTTCGAGATTCCGCCATAGCGCCCGAATCGGGCGTGTCCTCAGCCCCGGTTGCCGCGCCGGTCCTGCCGCAGGTCCGCGAGCTGCTCGGTCATCAGGGTCAGGAACCGCCGCACGGTGGCGAGTTCCTCCGCCCGGAACTCGGCGCGCACCCGGTCGGTGCGGTCCGCGACGGGCGCGAACCAGTCGCCCGCGATCCGGGCCGCGTCGGGGTGGTAGTGCACGTGCACCTGGCGTCGGTCGGCGGCGTCCCGGGTTCGGTGCACGTGGCCGGCCCGCTCCAGGCGGTCCAGCACGGCGGTCACCGCGCCGGAGGTGAGGCCGAGTTCGGCGCGCAGCTGCCCCGGGGTGATGCCGGGCGGGTCGGCGGCCCGCAGCACGGCCAGCAGTGCCTGCACGTCGGTGGCGTGCAGACCGGAGGCGGCCGCGAAGTCGTGCCCGAGCAGGTTCATCTCGGACGCCAGCCCCTGCAGCAGCCGTCCGAACTCCCGGCTGCCGGCCTCCCGCTGCCCCACCGGCCGCTCCTCACCCACGCACGATCACCACGTCCGCGACCCTAGCGCGCCGGCCAGCAGGGCGAGCGCGCCCGGCAGGTCCCGGGGCATCAGCGCGTCGGGCGGCCGGGTGGCTGCCGTCCAGCCGGGTCCGGCGGTGAGCAGCGCGGGGCGGGTGCGGGCGCCACGGCCGCCCCTGGCGGCGGCGGGCACGGCCCGGGCGGGCGCCGGGTCGGCGGTGGCGCGGGTCTGCGACCAGAGCAGCACCGCGGCGGGGCCGGTCCGGCGGACCGCGCCGGCGAGCGCGTCGGCGGGCAGCGCCGGGCCGAACATCCGGTACGGCAGCCCGAGTTCGGCGAGCGCGGCGGCGACGGCCTCCAGCGGCAGGGTGTGCTGTTCGCCGGGCATCGCGGCCAGCAGCACCGGCGGTCCGGCCGCCGGGGGCGCGGAGCCCGGGCCGGCCCCGGGTTCGGCGACCCGGCGCAGCGCGCCGGACACGTGCCAGGACAGCAGGTGCTCGACCTCGACGTACCGTTCGCCGCCGCCGGCGGCCCAGCGCCGTCCGGCGGCCCGCAGCGCGGGGGCCATCAGGTCGGTCCAGGCGGCGACCGCGCCGAACCGCTCGACCCCGTCGCGCAGGATCCGGGCGACCTCGGGCCCGTCCAGCCGCCGGGCGGCGCGGGCCAGCCCGCGCACCTCGGGCCGCACCGCCGGGGCCTGCGCCGCGACCGTCGACGCGGCCCCGGCCGCCGCGCCGGACCGGGCCAGCCGGGCCGCCTCCGCGGGTGACACCCCGCGCGCGGTGAGGCGGCACATCGCCTCCAGCACGGCCACGTCGGGCTCCGCCCAGAGGCGGTGGCGCCCCGCCTCCCGTTCGGCCGGGCCGATGCCGTAGCGGCGTTCCCAGGAACGGACGGTGGTCGGCGACACCCCGAGCCGCCGGGCCACCGCCCCGGTGCTCAGCGCTGGCTCTGGCATCCCGTCAACCTACCGCCCCGGGTCGGCGCGGCGGGGCCGCGGGCGTCTGCTCGACCAGGGTGGCGGTGGCCCGGTCGAGGAACTCGCAGAACCGGCGGTGGTGACCCGGGCGGAGTTCCCGGCCGCGTTCGGCGAGCAGCGCTTCGACGTGATCCTCGACCCGGTCGGCGGCCCGACCCGGCGCGCCAACCTGGCGCTGCTGGCGCCGCACGGCCGGCTGGCGGTCTACGGCAACCTCGCGAGCTTCGAGCCGGTCGAGGTCTCGGCGAACGAGCTGCTGACGCACGGTCAGTCCCTGCTGACCTACAACAGCAACCTGCTGAGCCGCACCGACCCCGACCGGCTGGCCGCCCGCGCGGCCCGCGCGCTGGCGCTGGTGGCCGACGGCTCGGTGCGGGTCGACGTCACCGCCGAGCACCCGCTCGCCGCGGCGGCGGAGGCGGTCGACCGGCTGGCGGCCGGGGCCACCCTGGGCAAGAGCGTGCTGCGGATCCGGTGAGAAAAATCCTCTCGATCACAAAGTCTCTCAATGATTGAGATATTCTCTCGGTCATGCCGTCCTCCCCGCGCCGTCTGCGCTTCCTGCTGCCACTCGTCCTGCTGCTGATCTGGCTCGCCCTGGGCGGCGCGCTCGGGCCGTTCGCCGGGCGGCTCGGCGAGGTGTCCAGCAACGACGGCGCGGCCTTCCTGCCGCGCAGCGCCGAGTCGACCCGGGTCGCGCAACTGGAGAAGGACTTCCGGACCGAGGCGACCCTGCCGGTGGTCCTGGTCTGGGAGGCGGACTCCGGACAGGTCGACGAGGCGCTGCGCGCCGACGCCGCCCGGGCGTTGGCGGCGGCGGTGCAGGTGCCGGGCGCGACCGGGCAGGTCTCGCCGCTGCTGCCGTCCGAGGACGGGCGGGCGCTGGAGGCCGTGCTGCAACTGCGCGCCGACCTGGGGCCGGACACCAAGGTGGCGGTCGGCGCGATCCGCGAGCGGGCCGGGCAGGTCCGGGGGGCGGTGAGCGGGGTCGCCGGGCCGGCGGCGGTGCTGGCCGACCTGTCGGGCGCGTTCGCGGGCATCGACGGGCTGCTGCTGGGAGTGGCGCTCGGCGTGGTGCTGCTGATCCTGCTGCTGGTCTACCGGGCGGTGCTGCTGCCGCTGCTGGTGATCGCGGGCGCGGTGTTCGCCCTCGCGGTGGCCTGCGCGATCGTGTACGCGCTCGCACAGCACGGGGTGGTGCGGGTGGACGGACAGGTGCAGGGGCTGCTGTCGATCCTGGTGATCGGCGCGGCGACCGACTACGGGCTGCTGTACTCGGCCCGCTTCCGCGAGGAGCTCGCCGCCGGCCGGGACCGGTTCACCGCCGCCCGGACGGCGCTGCGCCGCTCGGCCGAGCCGATCGGCGCCTCGGGCCTGACGGTCGGCCTGGGCCTGCTGGTGCTGCTGCTCTCGGACCTGACGAACAACCGGGCGCTGGGCCCGGTCGGCGCCATCGGCATCGCCTGCGCCGTGCTGTCCGCGCTGACCTTCCTGCCGGCCGTCCTGGCCCTGTCCGGCCGGGCCGCGTTCTGGCCTGCCCGGCCGACCGCGGCGGGCAGTTCGGGCCGGCTGTGGCAGCGGGTCGCCGAGCTGGTGGGACGCCGTCCGCGCCTGCTGTGGGTGGGTTCGGCAGCGGTGCTGGCGGCGCTCGCCGCGTGCGCCCCGCTGCTGGACGCCCGGGGTGTCCCGCAGTCCGAGCTGTTCACCACCGCGCAGCCGTCGGTGGCGGCGCAGCGCCTGCTGTCGGGGCACTTCCCGGGCGGCTCGGGCAACCCGGCGGTGGTCGTCGCCCGCGCGGACCGGGCGGACGCCGTGGCGGCGGCCGCGCAGGTCCCCGGCGTCGCCTCGGTGCGCCCGTACACCGGCGGCGCCCCCACCGACCCGCCGGTGGTCGCGGACGGCCTGGTCCGCCTGGACGCGACGCTCGCCGACCCCGCCGACAGCGACGCGGCGCTCGCCACCGTCGCCCGGCTGCGGACGGCGGTGCACGCGGTGGACGGCGCGGACGCCCTGGTCGGCGGGTACTCGGCGCAGCAGGCGGACACCCGGACGACGGCCCGGCACGACCGGACGCTGATCATGCCGGTGGTGCTGCTGTGCATCCTGGCGGTGCTGGTGCTGCTGCTGCGCTCGGTGCTGGCGCCGGTGCTGCTGGCGGCGACCGTGGCGCTCTCCTACCTGGCGACGCTGGGCGTCTCCGCACTGGTCTTCCCGCACGTGTTCGGCTTCTCGGCGACGGATCCGTCCGTCCCGCTGTACGGGTTCGTGTTCCTGGTGGCGCTCGGCGTGGACTACAACATCTTCCTGATGACCCGGGTGCGGGAGGAGACCGCGGCACTGGGCACCAGGGCGGGAGTGCTCCGCGGGCTGACCGCCACCGGCGGGGTGATCACCTCGGCGGGCGTGGTGCTGGCGGCGACCTTCGCCGCGCTCGGCGTGATCCCGCTCGCCTTCCTCGCGCAGATCGCGTTCATCGTGGCGTTCGGCGTGCTGCTGGACACCCTGCTGGTGCGCTCCCTGCTGGTCCCGGCGCTGGTCCACGACCTGGGCGGCCGGGTCTGGTGGCCCGCCCGCAAGGCGGACTGACCGCACGTCAGCTCCCCGGAGCTCTTCCACCCTCCGCGCGGCGGTCACGGGCGGTGGGCGGCCGTCAGGATTCGACGGTGGTGTACCAGTGCTCGCGGACGGCGTCGGTGGGCCGGGGCGGGCCGAGCTCCGGGCCGCCCCAGTGCGCGAGGGCCTCGATGACGGGTCGCAACCCGGTTCCGCGGTCGGTGAGTTCGTAGACCGTGGCGTTGGCGGGGCGCTCCAGGCGGCGGCGCTCGACCAGGCCCTCGCCCTCGAGTTGCTTGAGGCGGGTGGCGAGGATGTCGGTGGAGACGCCGGGCAGGTCAGCGTGCAGGTCGGTGTAGCGGCGCGGTCCGCCCAGGAGTTCACGGACGATCAGGAGGCTCCAGCGCTCCCCCACCGCGTCCAGGGCGCGGGCGACGGCGCAGTACTGGTCGTAGCTTCGGCGTGGCATGCCGTCAGCATAGCCAATAGGTTGGACTTTCCAAGTCCTTACTTGGTAGAACGAAGCAAGCCGGCCGCAGGGGCTCGGTGACGGGTCGGGAGGCCGCTGATGGAGTTTCGCCAGTCCAGCAAGCTGAAGGACGTGTGCTACGAGATCCGTGGCCCGGTCGTCGACACCGCCAACGCCCTGGAGGAGGCCGGCCACAGCGTGCTGCGCCTCAACACCGGCAACCCGGCCCCGTTCGGCTTCGAGGCCCCGGAGGAGATCCTCCAGGACATCATCCGCAACCTGCCCAACGCGCACGGCTACAGCGACTCCCGCGGCATCCTGCCCGCCCGCCGGGCCGTGGTGCAGTACTACCAGCAGCGCGGCGTCCCGGGCGTGACGGTCGACGACGTGTACCTCGGCAACGGCGCCTCCGAGCTGATCCAGATGGCCGTGCAGGCGCTGGTCGACGACGGCGACGAAGTCCTGGTCCCGATGCCGGACTTCCCGCTCTGGACGGCCGTGGTCCGGTTCGCCGGCGGCAAGGCGGTGCACTACCTGTGCGACGAGGAGGCCGACTGGTACCCGGACCTCGACGACATCGCCTCCAAGATCAGCCACCGCACCAAGGCCATCGTGGTGATCAACCCGAACAACCCGACCGGCGCGGTCTACCCGAAGGAACTCCTCGAAGGCATCCTCGACCTGGCGCGCCGTCACCACCTGCTGGTCTTCGCCGACGAGATCTACGACAAGATCCTCTACGACGACGCCGAGCACCACTGCCTGGCCGCCCTCGCCGACGACGTGGTCACCCTCACCTTCAACGGCCTCTCCAAGGCCTACCGGGTGGCCGGCTTCCGCAGCGGCTGGCTGGCCGTCTCCGGCCCCAAGGAGCACGCCAAGGACTACCTGGAGGGCCTGAGCATGCTGGCCGCCATGCGACTGTGCCCCAACGTGCCCGCCCAGTACGCCGTGCAGGCCGCGCTCGGCGGCCACCAGTCCATCAACGACCTCACCCTGCCCACCGGCCGCCTCACCGAGCAGCGCGACGTCACCTGGCGCGCCCTCAACGACATCCCCGGCGTCTCCTGCGTCAAGCCCAAGGGCGCCCTGTACGCCTTCGCCAGACTCGACCCGGCCGTCCACCGGATCGTCGACGACGAACGCTTCGTCCTCGACCTGCTGCTCCGCGAGAAGATCCACATCGTCCAGGGCACCGGCTTCAACTGGCCCCGCCCCGACCATTTCCGCTTCGTCACCCTCCCCCGCGCCGACGAACTGGAGACCGCGATCAACCGGATCGGCCGCTTCCTCGCCACCTACCGCCAGTAGCAGGCCGGTTGGCGGCGCGGACGCCCCTCGGTCCACCGTGTGCGCATGCGCACCTCCGGCGTCCGCGCCTTCACCCACCGCCAACCCCGGGGCCGGACCGACAGGTTCCCGGTCAGCCCGGCCGGCGAGGAGTTCCGCCTGGACCCCCGGGCGGTCCTGGTAGCCGCCCGCACCAGCGCCCGGCTCACCCGAGCCGGCACGTCCGGGCGGGCGTCGAAGCGGCGTTGTCGCGGCGCGGTCGGATTGCCGATCGGTAACGAAGCCATCACTCCACGTCCACTGCTTGCACACACTCGGAAGGATGACGTCCCGTCACCTCCGTCCTTCCGAGATGAGCCGTCTTGTCCCTCTCCCTCCGCCTGCGCCGGGCCTCCGCGGCCGGTGCGCTGCTGGCCGCCGCGCTGTTCGCCGCCGCCTGCGAGCCGGCCGACCCGGCGCCCGCACCGGTCGCCTCCTCCGCCGCCGGCACGCCCGCCGCCCCGAGCCCCACCCCGACGCCCACGCCGACGCCGAGCCCGACGCCCACGCCGTCGCCCAGCCCGACCGCCGCGGCACCGACCACGCAGGCCCCGCCGCCCGCCCCGGCCACCAGCAAGCCCGCCCCGGCCCGGACCACGGCCACCGCGAAGCCGCCGGCCGAGCCGACGCAGACCGCGCAGGCGGCGGGCTGCCACCCGCTGTCCAACGCGGGCAACTGCTACAAGGCGGGCCAGTACTGCCGGGCCTCGGACCACAACGTGGAGGGGACCGACGCGAGCGGACGGGCCATCAAGTGCCTGGACGACAGCGGCTGGCGCTGGAAGTACCTCTGACGGCGCCTCAGCGGCGCGGCCCGTACATGATCACGCCGACGCCGGCCAGGCAGGTCAGCGCGCCGAGCACGTCCCAGCGGGTGGGGCGGAAGCCGTCCACCACGACGCCCCACAGCAGTGACCCGGCCACGAACACCCCGCCGTACGCGGCCAGCACCCGGCCGAAGTTCGCGTCCGGCTGCAGGGCGGCGGTGAAGCCGTACAGGCCGAGCGCGAGCACGCCCAGCCCGGCCAGCCACCACGGCCGGGACTCGCGGACGGACTGCCAGACCAGCCAGCAGCCGCCGATCTCCAGCAGCGCGGCCACGGCGAACAAGAGGATCGAACGGGCGGTGCTCACCCGGGAACCCTAACCAGGACGCCCCGGACCCGCCGGCATCGGGTCCGGGGCGCCGCGGCGCGGCGTCAGTGACCGCGCTCGCTGCGGCCCGCGCGGCGGGCGATCGAGTAGTGGTCGATCCGGGCGCCGTTCTCGGCCAGCGCGGTGACCTTCATGGTGGTGGTCGCGCCGCGGTGCGCGGGGGTGACGTCCACCTTGATGAAGGAGTAGCCGGTGTAGCGGACCCGCGACCACTCGACGGTCTCGACGACCTTGGTGGCGCCCTTGTCGAAGTGGTAGGTGACCACCTCGTCCTGGTGGTTCTCGTGGCCCTCGTAGGTGTCGGGGGCGTCGAAGGAGTACAGGCTGCGGCCCGCGGCGCCGGCGGTCACGTAGACCACGCCGTCCTTGGCCGGGTCGACGGTGGCGCCGCTCGGCACCGCCTTGTTGACCTTGTTGCCGAGGATCGCGTCGGTGCGCTCGTACACGTGGTTGTGGCCGTTGATGACCAGGTCCACCCGGTACTTCTCGAACAGCGGCACCCAGGCCTCGCGGACCCCGCCCTCGGAGGCGTGCTGGTGGGTGGTGGAGAAGGCGCAGTGGTGGAAGAAGACCACCACGAAGTCGATCGCCTCGTCGGCCCGCAGCTCGCGCAGCCTGCGCTCCAGCCAGGCGGTCTGCCGGCCGTTGGTGTAGCCGAAGTTGACCGGGATCTCGTACGAGACGTCGTTGGCGTCCAGCGAGATCACGCCGACGTTGCCGTAGGTGAAGGAGTACACGCCGGGCGCGGTGCGCGGGTCCGGGCCGTTGGTCGGCAGGGTGAAGCGGGCGTCGTCGCCGCCGTACCCGTTGTGCGAGTACCAGGCCTCCATGTCGTGGTTGCCGTAGGAGACCATCCACGGGATCTTCGCGGCCACCGTCTCGGTCTGCGCCAGGAACGCGTCCCAGGTCAGCGCGTTGAACGCGACCTTGTCGCTGTCCAGGCCCTGGCCCATCGGGTCGGCGTAGCAGATGTCGCCGGCGTGCAGGTGGAAGACCGGCTTCTGCGCCAGGATCACGTTGTCGTTGCCCGCCGCGTGCGCGCTGACGCCCTGGTCGCCGAAGGCGGTGAAGGTGAACGGCTCGAACGGCCGGTTGTGGCGGCCGCCCCGGGACGGCGCGGTGGTGAAGGTCTGCAGGGTGGAGATCGCCTGCTGCGCGGCCGGGTCGAAGCCCTCGTGGCCGACGCCGTAGTAGTACGTGGTGCCGGGCTGGAGCCAGTTCAGCTCGACGTGCAGGTAGTACTGGTCGACGGGGGTGCCCCCGTCGGTCAGCGCCGGGGTGTGCAGCGCGCGCACCTCGGCCTCGATCTTGTGGCTGAGGTCCCAGGGGTGCCGGCCGAAGCGCAGGAACGGCTTCTTCACCGGGGCCGGGACCTGCCAGGACACCCGCATCTGGGTGTCGGCCTCGGCGCCGAACTGCAGGTGGCGGCCGACCGGTGCGACCAGCGAGCCGGTCACCGTGTCCGCGGTGCTGCCGGCCGGGGCGGCGGACGCGGCGCCGGAGCCCAGCGCCCCGCCGACCGCGATCGCGCCGACCGTCACCGCGCCGGAGCGCAGCAGGGTTCGGCGGGACAGCTTGCTGCGGAGGTACTCGTGCTGCTCCGCCATGCTCATCCGGGCGGCGAGCTTGGCGGGCACGCCCATGTTGGGGATATCCATGCGCGGAGACTGTCAGCGGCCGGTGGCCGCCGTCCGCCCGGTCGGTGAACGAACGTCATCGTGTCGGTCTGGTCGAACACATGATCAGACCATGAGCAGGTAAAACCGTGCCGGAGGCCCGCTACAGCGGCTCTCCCGGAACCGCCAGGTACGCCTCCCGCAGCCGCGCCGCCCCGTCCACCGGGAACTCCCGGCCGTCCACCGCCGCCACCGGGCGCACCCCGACCGCCGCGTTGGTCGCGAACACCCCGTCGATGCCCGCCAGTTCCGGCCCGACCCGCTCCTTGACCCCGCCGCAGACCCCGCGCAGCAGCGCCATCGCCGTCCCCGCCAGGTACGCGCCGCGCGGCCAGACCAGGTCGCCGCCGCGCAGGAACCCGACGTTCCAGGTGCCGCCCTCGGTGATCGCGCCGTCCGCGTCCACGAACAGCGCGTCGTCGAACCCGGACTGCTGGGCCAGCCGCCGCTGCCGCAGCACCCCGAACAGCGCCACGCTCTTCACCTCCGGCAGCTCCCGCTCGAACCGCACCGTCCGCACCCGCAGCGGCCCCGCCGCGCCCCCCGCCGGACGGACCGTCACCAGCACGCCGGGCTCGGCCTTCCCGCCGATGCTCCCCAGGTCGATCGCCGGGTCGAACAGCGTCACCCGCACCGTCACCGCCCCCGCCGGCGGCGCCTGCCGCCGGGCGAACTGCCGGATCCGCTCCAGATCCGGCCGGACCCCGAACAGCGCCGCGCAGTCCCGCTCCAGCCGCGCCAGGTGCAGCCCCAGCCCCCGCACCCGGCCGTCCTCCACCACCATGGTGGTGAAGTGCCCGTAGTTGGTCAGCGCCAACGCCTGCAACTGCGCCGCCGTCACCGGCCGACCGTCCAACTCCGCCACCGCGCCGCCACTGTTCACCCCGCCATTGTCCCCGCGCGGGAACCCGCCGTGCGACGGTGGATCGCCGCAGCACGGTAATCGCCGTGCGAGGTGCGCCGGGCGCGGGTTAGGTTCGCAGGATGACTTCCACCGAGACCCAGCGCCAGGCCGTCCCCTTCGAGGACGGCGGCGAACTGGCCACCGCACTGGCCTTCCTGACCTTCGCCAGGGAGTGCGTCGTGAAGAAGACCGACGGCCTGACGGAGGAGCAGCTGCGCCGCGTCCTGGTCGACACCGGCACCAACCTGCTGGGCCTGGTCCAGCACCTGACGGCCGCCGAGCGGTACTGGTTCGGCCACCACGTGGCGGGCCTGACCCAGTACCAGGACGTCGACTTCGGCATGGCCGTGCCGGAGGAGGTCTCCGCCGAGCAGGTGCTCGCCGCCTACCGGGAGGCGATCGCGGCCAGCGACGCCGCGATCACCGCGTCCGCGGACCTCTCCCGCCCGGTCGCGGTCCCGGTCCGCGAGGAGCTGCTCTCGGTCCGCTGGGTGCTCGCCCACATGACCGGCGAGACCGCCCGGCACGCCGGCCACGCCGACATCCTGCGGGAGCAGATCGACGGCGTGACCGGCCGCTGACGGCCGCCGGGGTTGCCGCGGCGGCCGCCGGGGCGGCTCAGGCGGTGGCCTGCGCGGCGGCCCGGCCGGCCGCCCGGCCGGAGAACAGGCAGCCGCCGAGGAAGGTGCCCTCCAGCGAGCGGTAGCCGTGGATCCCGCCGCCGCCGAAGCCGGCCGCCTCGCCGGCCGCGTACAGGCCGTCGAGCACCGAGCCGTCGGCGCGCAGCACCCGGGAGTCCAGGTCGGTCTCCAGCCCGCCGAGGGACTTGCGGGTGAGGATGTTGAGGCGGACGGCGATCAGCGGACCGGCCTTCGGGTCGAGCAGGCGGTGCGGCGAGGCGGTCCGGATCAGCTTGTCGCCGAGGTAGCGGCGGGCGCCGTGGACGGCGGTGACCTGGAGGTCCTTGCTGAACGGGTTGGCGATCTCGCGGTCGCGGGCCTCGATCTCGCGGCGCAGCTCGACCGGGTCGATCGCGGGCGCGTCGCCCTGCCGCTCGTTCATGCCGCGGACCAGCTCGTCCAGGGTGTCGGCGACCACGAAGTCCGGGCCGTGCTGCTTGAAGGCCTCGACGGGGCCGGTCGCGCCGGGCAGGGCGCGGCCGAGCACGCCGCGGATCGAACGGCCCGTCAGGTCGGGGTTCTGCTCGGAGCCGGAGAGCGCGAACTCCTTCTCGATGATCTTCTGGGTGAGCACGAACCAGGTGTGGTCGTGCCCGGTGGTCATGATGTGTTCGAGGGTGCCGAGGGTGTCGAAGCCGGGGAACAGCGGGACGGGGAGGCGCTGTCCGGTGGCGTCCAGCCAGAGCGAGGACGGGCCGGGCAGGATCCGGATGCCGTGCTTGGCCCAGATCGGGTTCCAGTTCTCGATGCCCTCGGTGTAGTGCCACATCCGGTCGCCGTTGATCAGCCGGCCGCCGGCCGCCGAGGCCACGTCCAGCATCAGCCCGTCGACGTGCGCGGGGACACCGGAGAGCAGCTTCGCGGGCGGGGTGCCGAGCCGCTCCGGCCAGGCGGCCCGGACCTTGTCGTGGTTGCCGCCGATGCCGCCGGAGGCCACCACCACGGCCTGCGCGCGCAGTTCGAACTGTCCGGCGACCTCGCGGGAGCTGGCCTCGCCGCGCTGCACGGCGCTGGGCGCGAGCACCTCGCCGCTCACCGTGTCCAGCGAACCGCCGCTCGCCGCCAGGCCGGTGACGCGGTGCCGGAAGCGCAGCTCGACCAGGCCGGCCTTGACCGCCTCGCGGACCCGGCGGGCGAACGGCTCGACGATGCCGGGTCCGGTGCCCCAGGTGATGTGGAAGCGCGGAACGGAGTTGCCGGGCCCGGTGGCCAGCAGCCCGCCGCGTTCGGCCCAGCCGACCACCGGGAACAGCCGGACGCCCTGGCCGTGCAGCCAGGCGCGCTTCTCGCCGGCCGCGAAGTCGACGTACGCCTCGGCCCAGCGGCGCGGCCAGGCGTCCTCCTCGCGGTCGAAGCCGGCGGTGCCGAGCCAGTCCTGCCAGGCGAGTTCGCGGGAGTCCTTGATCCGCATCCGGCGCTGCTCGGGCGAGTCGACCAGGAACAGGCCGCCGAAGGACCAGTGCGCCTGGCCCCCGAGCGAGCCGGCCGGCTCCTGGTCGAGCAGGATGACGCGCCGTCCGGCGTCGGCGAGTTCGGCGGTGGCGACCAGGCCCGCGAGGCCCGCTCCGATCACGATGACGTCGGCGTCGTAGGCCATGCGGGAGGTCCTTCCAGGATGCTCCGGAGTTCGGGGTGCCATGATCCTCCGGTCTGCGGGTCCGCAGGTCAACCCACCGGTAACCTGCGTCGGACGCGCCGCGCCCCCGCCCGGCCGGAGCGGCGGGACGGGGGCGCGGCGGCCGACGGGGCGTCAGGGCTTGATCCGGACCACCTGCGGGTCGTGGTCGGAGGCCTGGGACGCGAACTCGCTGTTGATGTGCACCACGTCGTAGCGGACGTGCTGCGGCTTGAACGCGTTGCTGACCAGGATGTGGTCGAGCACCTGCGAGTTGCCCTGGTAGACGTAGGAGTAGCGCTGGTCCTCGGGCAGGTCGTTGACCAGGTCGCGCAGGCCGCAGTCCTCGGTGAGGGTCTGCAGCGCGGGCGAGAACTGGTAGTCGTTGAAGTCGCCGAGCGAGACGATCCGGGCGTTCGGGTCGGCGTTCAGCAGCTTGGCGACGAACGCCTGCTCCACGGTGGCCTGCTTCTGGCGCTGCACCTCGGAGCTGCGGGTGGGGGCCTGGAAGCGGCTGTCGATGCCCTGGTCGCCGCCCTTGCTGTTGAAGTGGTTGGCGATCACGAAGACCGGCTTGTTGTGGAAGCTGAACTGGCCCACCAGCGGCTTGCGGCTGCTGGTCCAGGCCTCGTTGCCGGGGTCGATCCGGCCGGGCGAGGCGGTCAGCGAGGTGCGCTTGCCGGAGCCGGTGACGTCCACGGCGGTGGTGGCGTCGCCGCCCGCGATGTCGGTGAAGGACACCCGGTCGGGGTTGAACAGGAACACCTGACGGATGTTGCCGCCGGGCTCGCCGCCGTCCTTGCCGTCCTCGGGGTTGATCGAGCGCCAGTCGTAGGACGGGCCGCCGGCCGCCTTGATGGCGTCGATGAAGGTCTGCACGGTGGCCGAGGCGTCCACGGTGCCGTCGCTGACCGCGCCGTTGTCGTCCTGGATCTCCTCCAGGGCGACGATGTCGGGCGAGCCGAGGTTGGTGACGATGCCCTGGGCGAGCTGGGCGAACTTCTCGGCGCCGTCGCTGGGGTCGAGGTTCTCCACGTTGTAGGTGGCGATGGAGAGTTCGCTCGGCAGCTGGCGGTCGACGACCTCGCGCTGCAGGCCGTTGTCCTGGACCGCGCCGACGGTGTTCGCGGCGATGGTGTAGCCGCCGAACTGGTTGTAGTCGAGCGGACCGGCGGTGGCGCCGGTCAGCTCGTCGCCGACGTTGGCGACCGGGAAGGGCTGCTCGGTCAGCGGCGGCAGCGACTGGATCATGATCCGGCCGTTGTTCGGCTTGTCGTAGCCGAGGTAGACCACGCCGCCGCGCTCGGTGCGCGGGTCGGTGGCGACCGCGTCCACCCAGAGCTCGTTGTACTTGTCGGTGGCCTGCACCACCGGCACGTCGGCGACCTGGACGTTCATGCCCTCCAGCGACTCGTAGAAGTCGAGGGCGTACGTGGACGGGTCCAGGGTCAGGCCGTCGATGGAGCCGCCGGCCGCGTCCGGGGCGTAGGCGGCCGGGATGTTCGAGCCGTCCAGCACCACGGGGGCGGGCGCCGGGTTGCCGGAGGACAGCACGGTGACCTTCGGGGCGGTCAGCTCGGTGATCGACTGCGAGCCGCCCGAGCTGTTCGGGTAGTACTCGCTGACCTTGCCGGTGACCAGCACCGAGTCGCCGACCTTGACGGCCGGGGTGGCGGAGCCGGTGTAGACGAACACGCCCTCGCTGGTGGCCGGGTCGGCGTCGGGGGCGGTGTCCTGGATCCAGAAGCCCTTGGTGCCGTAGCCGCGCACGCCGGTGACCACGCCGGGCACGTTGGTGACGGTCTGTCCGTTCTTGGGCGACACCCGGGTGGTGCCCTGGATGTCGTGGATCCGCAGCGGGCCCGGGACCGGCGGGGTCGGCGGGGTGGTGCCGCCGCCGGTGCCGCCGCCGGCGCTGTCGCCCTTGGAGTTGGTCGGGGTCGGGTCGCCCGCCGCGAAGTCCTTGGCGTTGTCGTCGGTGTCGGCCAGCGACGCCGGGCGGGCCACCGAGGCGGTGTTGGACGCGCCCGCGATCGGGTTGGCCTCGCGGACCACGGCGGTGCCGAAGCCCACCAGGTCGACGATGCGCGGGTCGGCGGCGCAGTCCGCGGCGGTCTTGCAGGTCAGCGCGGCGGTGCCGTTGACCAGCGCGACGGTTCCGGAGGTCGCCGACAGGGCCAGGGTGCCGGCGGCGTCCGCGGCCGGCAGGTCGACGGTGCCGCCGGCGCCGGGGCCCTCGCCGATCAGGTAGCGGCCGCCCGCGGCGACCGAGCCGGTCAGCGGGGTGACGCCCCACTGGCTGTTCGCGCCAGGGGTGCCCGGCAGGTACTGCACGCTGTAGCCGGACAGGCCGAAGGCCGCGCCGGACGGGTTGCCCAGCTCGATGAAGTCGTTCTTCAGCGTCGCGCCGGAGTTGCCGCCGCCGCCGTACACCTCGGCGATCACCGCGCCGGCGGACGGCGCGGCGACCGCGCCCGGCAGCGGGACGAGGACCAGGGACGCGGCGACCGCGGCCGGCGCGGTGACGCGCAGCAGCGTGCGGCGGGTGCGGCGGGCGGAGGTGGGGCTGGGCACCGTTGCGGGGCTCCTTCGTGGCAGGACCATGGCCCGGGCGCTCGCTGGCCGGCCCGGGTGGTGTGAGGGTTCGTCAGAAGGCTGGTAGCCGGGGCCGGTCCGGGGTCCCCGGTCCGCCCCTGGACGGCTACTCGCGTAGATCCAGACCCGAAGATACGCGCGTAGAAGTTGACGCGACAAGGGTCCCGACGTGAACTTCTCGCTACCGCCGGGGACCCGGGCAGCCGAAAGGGGCACCCGCAGGGTGCCCCTTCGCCGGCTCCGTCCTGACGGACCGTCCGCGCCTACGCCTGCTCGCGCAGGCCGGCGCTCCACTTCTGCTCGACCCGGCCGAACTTCCAGAACGCCATCGCGCCGGCCCAGGTGAGCACGAACAGGCCGACGATCACGTAGCCGACCAGGTTCAGGTCCAGCGAGCCGATCCAGCCGACCGGGCCGCCGGTGATCTCCAGCTTCTCGGCGAGCAGGCCGACCAGCTCGATCACGCCGATCACCAGGGCCACCACCACCGAGAGGCCGGTCACCGTCAGGTTGTAGTAGATCTTGCGGACCGGCTTGGAGAACGCCCACTCGTAGGCGAAGTTCATGAACGAGCCGTCGATGGTGTCCAGCAGGCTCATGCCCGCCGCGAACAGGATCGGCAGCACCAGCAGGGCGTACCAGGGCAGCGAGAACGCGGCCGCGCCGCCGGCCAGCACCAGCAGCGAGACCTCCGTCGCGGTGTCGAAGCCGAGGCCGAACAGCAGGCCCACCGGGTACATGTGCCACGGCTTGGTGACGGCGCGGGTGACCCGCCCGAGGATCCGGTTCATGAAGCCGCGCCGGTCGAGCTGGCGCTCCAGCTCCGCCTCGTCGAAGTCGCCCTGCCGCATCCGCCGGAAGACCTTCAGGATGCCGTTGAACGCACCCAGGTTGATCAGGCCGATCAGCACCAGGAAGGTGCCGGACACCGTCACGCCGATCAGCCCGGTCGCCTGGTGCAGCGTCGACCCGTCCGACTCCACCTGGCCGGCCAGCGACCGGATCCCGAACGCCAGCAGCGCGCACAGGCCGAACACGATCGAGGAGTGGCCGAGCGAGAACCAGAACCCCACCGAGAGCGGGCGCTTGCCCTGGCCCATCAGCTTGCGGGTGGTGTTGTCGATGGCCGCGATGTGGTCCGCGTCGAAGGCGTGCCGCATGCCGAGGGTGTAGGCCGTCAGGCCCATGCCGGCGCCGAACACCTGGCCGCCGACGTCGTAGTGCTTCGGTGCGATGACGGCCAGCAGGGTGAACCATCCCACCACGTGCAGGGCCAGGACGAAGCCGGCCATCCCGGCGAGCCGGATCCACTCCTCCCGGGTGAGCCGGTCGCGCAGACGGCTGGGCGCTGCCATGGGACTTCCCTCCGAACAAGGCTGTGAGCTGGGCCATCCTTTCTTCTGTCGGGTTGTAATTGCAAGTTGTTTGCAACTGAGAGCCAGGGGCGCACAACGGCGGACGACGGATCCGCACCGCCCGCCGGGTGTGACAGGAAAGGTTCCTGACGGTTCGTGCGCCGAAATCCTTGACCCGGACGATTGGTCCAGTCCAATCTAGGGCGCAGGCTCCCACCTGGTCCCCACGGCCGCCGCACCTACCGGACAACCCCACTACTCCGGAGGTTCCTCCCATGCTTGAACGGGCCACGCCCGCAACCGAGTCGACGCGTCGCCGGGCCCCCTCCCGGCGGCGGGCCGGCGCCCTCGCGGTGGCCGCCGCCATGACGGTCGGCTCCACCGCGCTCGCCCTGTCGCTCGGCACCGCCTCGGCGGCCGCCGTCAACCTGCTCGGCAACGCCGACTTCGAGGCCGGCTCGCTGACCGGCTGGACCTGCACCAACGGCTCGGTCGTCACCACCCCCGTGCACGGCGGCTCCTACGCGCTGAACGGCAACGCCACCGCCTCGGACACCGGCCAGTGCCAGCAGACGGTCACCGTCCAGCCCAACACCAAGTACACGCTCGCGGGTTGGGTCAAGGGCAGCTACGTCTACCTGGGCGCCACCGGCACCGGCGTGAACGCCTCCACCTGGACGCCGAACGCCTCCGCTTACACCCAGCTGAGCACCAGCTTCACCACCGGCGCGTCCACCACCTCGGTGACGGTGTTCACCCACGGCTGGTACGGCACCGGCGCCTACCAGGCGGACGACCTCACCCTGACCGGACCGGCGACCACCAGCACCACCCCGTCGGCGTCCGCCTCCGCCTCGGCGAGCGCCGGCCCGTCCACCTCGGCGAGCCCCTCGCGGAGCACCTCCCCCAGCCCGTCCACCTCCGCCTCCCCCTCGCCGTCCGCGAGCTCCAGCTCGGGCACCGGCAACGGCCCGGCCGGCGACGGCAAGATCACCGTCCCGGGCGGGGTGACGGTCACCAGGGCCACCTCCAACGCGGTGGTGCTGAAGTGGAACGCCTCGACCGACTCCACCGACAACTACGTCGGCTACAAGGTCTGGTCGAAGGGCCAACTGGTCGGCACCTCGATGGGCACCGGCATCGCGATCTCCTCGCTGCTGCCGAACACCGCGTACACCTTCACCGTGCAGGCGTACGACAAGGCCGGCCACGCCTCCCAGCAGTCCGCCGCGGTCACCACCTCGACCGCCGCCGCGAGCACCGCGAAGCCGCTGAAGTCCGCCTACTTCGACCAGTGGTCGGTGTACGACGCCGCCTACTACCCGAAGAACGTCGACACCTCCGGCGCGGGCGCCAAGCTGGACGTGATCTCCTACGCGTTCGAGAACATCCACCCGACCAACCTGAACTGCTTCGAGGCGGTCAAGGCGTCGGACGCCTCGCACGAGGACAACCCGAACGCGGGCGACGGCGCGGCCGACGCCTACGCCGACTACCAGATGGACTACTCGGGCGCCATCTCGGTCGACGGCTCCACCGACGACTGGCAGCAGCCGCTGAAGGGCAACTTCAACCAGCTGCGCCAGCTGAAGGCGAAGAACCCGAACCTGCGGATCACCCTGTCACTGGGCGGCTGGACCTACTCCAAGTACTTCTCCGACGCGGCGGCCACCGACGCCTCGCGCAAGAAGCTGGTCTCCTCCTGCATCGACATGTTCCTCAAGGGCAACCTGCCGACCGGCGTCGCCGGTGACGCCTCCGGCGGCGCGGCCAGCGCGGCGGGCATCTTCGACGGCATCGACATCGACTGGGAGTACCCGGGCTCGGCCGGCGGCCACACCGGCAACCACTACTCCGCGGCCGACAAGCAGAACTTCACCGCGCTGCTCGCCGAGTTCCGCAGCCAGCTGGACGGCTACGGCGCCACCGTCGGCAAGAAGTTCCTGCTCACCGCGGCGCTGCCGTCCGGCCAGGACAAGATCCAGTACATCGAGACCGACAAGATCGGCGCGTACCTGGACTACGCCGACATCATGACCTACGACATGCACGGCTCCTGGGACGCCACCGGTCCGACCAACCTCCAGGACCCGCTGCACGACAGCCCGGCCGACCCGACCACGCCGATCGCCCCCGGCACCCGCAAGTACAACGTGGACACCACGCTGGCGGCCTACACCACCGGACTGCCCGAGTACGGCATCGCCGGCGGCTTCCCCGCCAACAAGATCATCCTCGGGGTCCCGTTCTACTGGCGCGGCTGGACCGGCGTCCAGGCCGGCAACAACTTCGGCCTCTACCAGACCGCGACCGGCGCCACCCCCGCCAAGCCCGGCAGCCAGGAGGCCGGCCTGGCCAGCTGGCGCGAGCTGACCCTCACCGCCCAGAACACCCACTGGGACCCGGTCACCGAGTCCACCTGGGTCTACGACGGCACCAACTTCTGGACCGGCGACAACCCGCAGGCCATCCAGGCCCGCGCCGCGTACGCCAAGTCCAAGGGCCTGGGCGGCATGTTCGCCTTCGCGCTGGAGAACGACGACGACTCCTCCACCCTGCTGAACTCGATCTACAACAGCCTGGGCTGACGCCCCGCCACGGACCGACGGCCCGCCGCACCTTCCCCATGGGTGCGGCGGGCCGTCGCCCTTCACCGCTCGGGCGGCCCGACGTTCCTGGGAGCGCCTCGTTCCGCTTCCCGCTGGTGGTTTGGGGTGCGCTTGAACCGTCCTTGGGCAATCCGTGAGGGTGCTGGGAGCCGCCTGGGAGATTCATGAATGCGTACCTTACGATCATCAGGTGCCAAGCCTGACCGGACTTCCGCTGCAGTTGATCGCCGTCCTCGTGGCAGTCGCCGCCTTCGTCGCCACCATGTGGCTGTGGCCCCGGCTCGGCGGCCGCAGCTGGCGGGCGTGGCTCGGCCGGATCGGCGCGTTCCTCGCCACCCAGGTCGCCGTGCTGGTGGCGATGGGCCTGGTCGCCAACTCCTACTTCGGCTTCTACTCGACCTGGAGCGACCTGCTCGGCCTGGACGGCAGCCCCGGCCAGGTGGTCGACCACCAGCCGGGCGCCAAGGCCGTCACCGTCACCGGCGAGCAGAAGATGTACTCGGCGCAGGGCTCCGCCCAGGACCGTTCCGGACTGATCCAGCGGGTGGAGATCCGCGGCGCCCGCTCCGGCCTGACCGGCACCCCGGCGTACGTGTACCTGCCGCCGCAGTACTTCCAGCCGGCCTACGCGGGCACCCGGTTCCCGATGCTGCTGGCCCTGTCCGGCTACCCGGGGACGCCGGAGAAGCTGATCTCGCTGCTCCAGTACCCGGCGTCCACCCTGCAGGCCATCGAGGCCAAGCAGCTGCCGCCGACGGTGCTGGTGATGATGCGGCCCACCCTGGTCGGCAACCGCGATACCGAGTGCATGGACGTACCCGACGGCCCGCAGGTGGAGACCTACTTCACCGAGGACCTGCCGCGGGCGATGGCCGGCGCCTACCGGATCGACGACCGGCCCGAGTCCCGGGCCGTGATCGGCGACTCCACCGGCGGCTACTGCGCCGTCAAGTTCGCGGTGCGCAAGCCGGATTCGTACCGCTCGGCGATCTCGCTGTCCGGCTACTACGAGGTCCACAACGACCCGACCACCGGCGACCTGTTCGGCGGCAGCGCGCAGGTCAAGCAGGACAACGACCTGCTCTGGCGGCTGCAGAACCATCCCGCCCCGCCCGTCTCGCTGCTGCTCGCCACCAGCCGCAACGAGGAGAACTACCCGGCCACCCAGCAGATGGTCGCCGCGTTCCGGGCACCCACCCGGCTGTCCACCATCACGCTGGACTCCGGCGGCCACAACTTCCACACCTGGACCCGGGAGATCCCGCCGGCCCTCAGCTGGCTCGGCAGCCGGCTCGGCCGGCCCGCCCCGAGCGGCGCCGACGCGTCCTGACCCGCCGTCAGGAGACCCGGATCACCCGCTCGCACGGAGATCACACTCCGCTCATAGCCCGGTCTCATCAAGCTCTCAGCATCGCGACCGAGCGTATGGCCCATGACCACGTCCAGTTCCGTTCCTCCGACCAGCGAGCCGTGGCCCGACGCCGCGAACTACCCGCCGCCGGCGGTCCCGGCCGACGGCTCCGCGTCCGGCCCGACCGAATGGCCCGCGCCGCCGCCCGCCGAGGCCGAGCGCGAGCGGCCCGCTGAGACGCTGTTCCCGCCGGTCCCGCTGCCCCCGGTCGGGCCCAAGGGCCCGGCCACCTGGGCCGCCAGGCTACGCACCCTGCCCGCCCGCACCTGGCGCGGGCGCGCCTGGGGGCACCCCCACAGGGCCGGGGCAGACCCGCGTTGGGTCCGTCCGGCCTTCCTCGGCCTGCTGCTCGCCACGGCCGCCCTGTACTTCTGGAACCTGACCGCCTCCGGTTGGGCCAACTCCTTCTACTCGGCGGCCGCGCAGGCCGGCTCGGTCAGCTGGAAGGCGATGTTCTTCGGGTCCTCGGACTCGGCGAACTTCATCACCGTGGACAAGCCGCCGCTGTCGCTCTGGCCGATGGCGATCTCCGCCCGGATCCTCGGCCTCAACTCGTTCAGCGTGCTGGCCCCGCAGGTGCTGATGGGCGTCGGCACGGTCGCCGCCGTGTACGCCACCGTCCGCCGCCGGTTCTCCGCGCTCGGCGGCCTGGTGGCCGGCGCCGCACTGGCCCTCACCCCGGTCGCCGCGCTGATGTTCCGCTTCAACAACCCGGACGCGGCGCTGGTGCTGCTGCTCACGCTCGCCGCGTACGGGATCGTCCGCGCCACCGAGACGGCCTCCACCCGCTGGATCGTCTTCGTCGGCGTGATGCTCGGCCTGGCGTTCCTCGCCAAGACCCTGCAGGCCTTCCTGGTGCTGCCCGGGTTCGCCCTGGTCTACCTGGTGTGCGCGCCGACCGTGCTGCGCCGCCGCCTCCTGCAGCTGCTGTACGGCGCCGTCGCGATGGTGGTGGCCGGCGGCTGGTGGGTGGCGATCGTCGAGCTGATGCCGGCCTCCGCCCGGCCGTACATCGGCGGCTCGCAGGACAACTCCTTCCTCTCCCTCACCTTCGGCTACAACGGCTTCGGCCGGATCACCGGCGACGAGACCGGCTCGGTCGGCGGCGGTGGCGGCCGCGGCGGCAACACCGGCGGCGGCATGTGGGGCTCCACCGGCATCACCCGCCTGTTCGACGGCGACATCGGCGGCCAGATCGCCTGGCTGATGCCCGCCGCGCTGATCCTGCTGGGGTTCGCCCTCTGGGCGACCCGCCGCTACCCGCGCACCGACTCGGCCCGGACCGCCTTCCTGGTCTGGGGCAGCTGGCTGCTCGCCACCGCGCTGACCTTCAGCTTCATGTCCGGCATCTTCCACCAGTACTACACCGTGGCGCTGGCCCCGGCGGTCGCCGCCCTGGTCGGCATGGGCGCGGACGGCCTGTGGAAGGTCCGCCACCGCCTCCCGTACGCGGCGGTGCTGGCCGTCACGGTCCTGGTCACCGCCTGGTGGGCGCACCAACTGCTCGGCCGCAGCTCGCAGTTCGTGCCGTGGCTGGCCAACCTGGTGCTGGTCGCCGGCATCCTGGCCGCGATCGCGCTGCTCCTCGCGGGCCGGATCCCGGGAGTCACCGGCCGCCGGATCGCCACCCTGGCGGGCCTCACCGCCCTCGCCGCCGGACTGGCCGGCCCCGCCGCGTACGCCATCGACACCGTCTCCACCGGCCACAGCGGCTCCATCGTGACCGCCGGACCCGCCGTCCGGAGCGGCGGGTTCGGCCCCGGCGGCGGCATGGGCGGCGGGCGCGGCGGCAATTTCCGCGGCGGCTTCCCCGGCGGCGGCCAGAACGGCGCCATGCCGAACTTCCCCGGCGGCGCGCGGAACGGCGGCGCCGGCCAGAACGGCGGCGCCATGCCGACCTTCCCCGGCGGCGCCGGCCAGAACGGCGGCGCCATGCCGACCTTCCCCGGCGGCGCCGGCCAGAACGGCGGCGCCGTGCCGAACTTCCCGGGCGGCATGGGCGGCGCCGGCGAGGGCCAGGACGGCCGCGGCGGCTTCGGCGGCGGCATGGGCGGCCTGCTGGAGGGCGCGAAGGTCTCCTCCGAGGTGACCGCGCTGCTCAAGCAGGACGCCGACCGGTACACCTGGGTCGCGGCGGCGGTCGGCTCGCAGAACCAGGCCAGCTACCAGCTCGCCGGCGGCGAACCGGTGATGGCGCTCGGCGGCTTCAACGGCAGCGACCCGTCGCTGACCCTGGACGCCTTCAAGCAGCTGGTCCAGCAGGGCAAGGTGCACTGGTTCATCGGCGGCGGCGGCATGGGCGGCGGCATGGGCGGCTCCAACTACTCCTCGGAGATCGCCTCCTGGGTGTCCTCGACCTACACCGCCAAGACCGTCGGCAGCACCACCATGTACGACCTGACCGCGACCCCGAAGGCCGCCGGCTGACCCGGTCGTCCGGCCCGGGAACCCCCGAGGCCGTCCGGCTCCCCACCCCCGGGGGAGGACCGGGCGGCCTCGGGCCCGTTGGGCGTCCTACGGACGCGCCGTCAGCCGCCGCACAGCGACAGCATGGTCTTCTTGTCCGCGGGCGTCACCGGCAGCTGGTACTTCAGCGACACCTGCGCCCACCGGATCGCGTACGCGCAGTGCACCTCGGTGTTGGCGGGCAGCCAGCTCGCCGGGCCGGAGTCGCCCTTCGACGCGTTCTGCGAGCCGTCCGCCGGGATCAGGTTGAGCGGGTCGTTGGCGATCTGCACCCGCTTCGCCTTCTCCCACTGCGCGGCGCCCTGCTGCCAGTCGTAGGACAGCGGCATCACGTGGTCGATCTGGATCTTCGACGCCTGCTGCTTGGTCCACTGCACGGTCTTGCCGGTGTACGGGTCCCAGATCGTCATCCCGGTGACCACGCAGCCGGAGGCGTCCTTGTGCTCGACCTTCTGCCCGTCCCGTGCCAGCACGTCGTCCCGCGTCCCGCAGTTGTTGTGCCCGAGCGGGATCCCGTCCACGTTGTCCGTCCAGGCGGGCCCGAACTGGTCCCGGTCGTACCCGGTCTTCGGCCCCGCGTCGGCGGTCTTCACCTTGGCGATCAGCTCCCGCCCGGCCTTCCGGTCCGCGTCCGAGGTGACCGGCGCCAGCCCGGGCTTCGTCCCGTCCGGGTTCTGCAGCGGGCTCGTCCCCCGGGACGCCGAACCCGGCTTGGTGGAATCCCCCGACGTCTTGCCGCCGGTGCACCCGCCGAGCGCGAGCGAACCGAGCAGGACGACGGTGACAACTGCACTACGGCGGCGGGATCGCACGGTGTTCCTCTGCGAATGGGCGACTCTGACGACCCAACAGGAGACCAGCCGCCCCACCGCCGGTCAAGCCGGGCGCACCGCACCATGACACAGCTCACAATCCGGGCATATGCTGTTCGGCTCCCCGTCGCCGTTCCGCCTCACGGCCCGTCAGCCGCCGATCGCCGACATCGGCCGGTCCGGGCGGACGAACCCCTCGTCGCCGATCCGGTGGCCCGGGCCCTTGCGGGCGACGCAGGCGCGCCAGGCGGCCTCGATCCCGTCGTCGTCGGCGCCGCCGCGCAGCAGTGCCCGCAGGTCGGACTCCTCGGTGGCGAACAGGCAGTTGCGCAGTTGCCCGTCGGCGGTGAGCCGGACCCGGTCGCAGCCGCCGCAGAACGGGCGGGTGACGGAGGCGATCACGCCGACCACGTGCGGGGTGCCGTCCAGCCGCCACTCCTCCGCGGGGGCGTTGCCGTGCCGGCCGACCGGGACCAGCCGCCAGCGCTCGCCGAGGACGCCCAGGATCTCCTCCGCGGTGACCATCGCCTCCCGGTTCCAGGCGCCCTGCGCGTCCAGCGGCATCGACTCGATGAACCGCATCCGGTAGCCGCCCGCGACGGCGAACTCCACCAGGTCGACGATCTCGTCCTCGTTCACGCCGCGCACCGGCACCGCGTTGACCTTCACCGGCTCCAGCCCGGCCGCCCTGGCCGCGGCCAAGCCCGCCAGCACGTCGGCGAGCCGGTCCCGGCGGGTGATCGCGGCGTACCGCTCGGGCCGCAGGGTGTCCAGGCTGACGTTCGCCCGGTGCAGCCCGGCCTGCTTCAACTCCGGTGCGAGGCGGGCGAGTCCGATGCCGTTGGTGGTCAGCGAGAGCTCCGCGCCGAGCGTGGAGAGCCGTTCCACCAGACCGGGCAGGCCGCGCCGCAGCAGGGGTTCGCCGCCGGTCAGCCGGAGGGTCCTGATGCCGAGGCGGTGGACGGCGATCCCGGCCAGCCGCAGCAGTTCGCCGTCGGTGAGCACCTCCGCCTTCGGCAGCCAGTCCAGGCCCTCCGCGGGCATGCAGTAGGTGCAGCGCAGGTTGCACCGGTCGGTGAGGGAGATCCGCAGGTCGGTGTGGACCCGGCCGAAGCGGTCGACCAGCGGGGCGGGGGCGGGAGTGGTGCGCGGTGCCATTGGCCCAGTGAACGGGGGCGCCGGGGGGACGGTCCAGGGACGGAACGGCCGGGACCGGGCGGCCGGCGGCGCGCGGCCGCTGTCGGATCGTCCAAAGCAGCGGGCCGGGCGGCCGGGGCAGACTGGCCCCATGGCGGAGTTGCGGGTGCCGGCGCTGGTGCTGGCGGCGGGCGGCGGGTCACGTCTCGGCGGTCGGCCGAAGGCGCTGCTGCGGTACGGCGGTCGACCGCTGCTGGAGCACGTGCTGGCGGTGGCCCGGGACGGCGGCTGCACCGGCGCGGTGGCGGTGCTCGGCGCCTCGGCGGCGGAGGTGCGGGCCCGGGTGGCGACCGGCGACTGTCGACTCGTCGACAATCCGGACTGGCGCACCGGCATGGCGTCCTCGCTGCGCGCAGGCCTGGCCGCGCTGCCGCCGGAGACCGACGCCGCGCTCGTCCTGCTGGTCGACACCCCCGGGGTCACCGCGGAGGCGGTCCGCCGCCTGCTCGCCGCGCACGCCGGGCGCACCGGTCTCGCCGCGTGCGCCTACGCCGGCCGCCGGGCCCACCCGGTACTGATCGGCGCCACGCACTTCCCCGAGCTCCTGGCCACCGCGACGGGCGACGCCGGGGCCCGCACCCTGCTCGCCACCCACCCCGTCACCCTGGTCGACTGCACCGCCGTCGCCTCCCCGGACGACCTCGACACCCCTGCCGACCTGGCCCGCTGGCACATCACCTGACACCCCCGGCACGGCAACCGTCGCACCACCCCAGGGGGCCCCGGCACCCGCGCCGACCCCACCCCGTCGGCGTGCCGCAGAACTCGGCGCCCGGTCACCCCGCCCTCCGCAGGGGCTCAGCGCGCGGCTTCGGCCAGCAGGGCGGCGGCCAGTTCGGCCGGTACGGAGAGCATCGGCCAGTGGCTGGAGTCGAGCGCCGCCGACTGCCAGGGCCCGCCGTCCGTCAGCGCGGTGACGTCGGGGCGGGGGCGGTAGCCGGGCCGGTGGCAGTGCAGGAAGGTGGCGGTGAGGGAGGCGAGCGGGCGGGGCAGGTCGACCGGGTCGGTGAGGGTGGCGCCGGGGTGCGGGACGGCGCGGGCCAGCAGCTGGGCGGTGCGTTCCGGGTCGAGGCCGTGGGCGGCGAACGCGGCGGGCGGCAGCGGCGGCCAGTCGCCTCCGCCGTCGGCGACGGCCGCCCGGACGGCGGTGCCGCCGTCCGGCAGCGAGGCGACGAAGGGCTGCCCGTGCACCGGCAGATTGGCGTCCACGAAGACCGTGCGGTGCAGGCGGCCGCCGAGCCGGGCGGCGGCGATGCCGACCGGGACGCCGGAGTAGCTGTGCCCGACCAGGACCACCCGGTCCCCGTCGAGCCGCTCCACGGCGGCCACGATGTCCCGCACGTGGGTCTCCAGCCCGGCGGCCTCGCCCCGGCGCTCGGCCAGCCCCGCCAGGGTGATCGGCTCCGCCCGGTGGCCGTCCCGCTCCAGCAGCGGCACGACGGCCTCCCAGGCCCACCCGCCGAGCCACGCCCCGGACGTCAGTACGAAAGTCGTCATGGTGTCCCATCCAAGCACGTCCAGGGCACGGAATTGACGGTCTGTCAGCAAGCTGCCGGAGAGCGCGCACGCCCCCGGCGTGCAACAGTTCGCGCACCTTTTCGCCACCTCAACTCCGCCGGAGGATTCCCTCATTCCGCACCGGGCCGGGCGGCGATCGGCCAGGATGGAAGCCCTTCCTGCCTCTCCCGACCGGAACGGACGGTGACCGCCATGCCGCTGCCCGAGGACGCCGCAGACCCGGCCGGGTTCTCCCCCGGCTCGCCCTCGGGGGCCAGCCACCTGCGCTGCCCGGCCTGCCGCCGCGAGCACCGGTACGAGCCGCCGAGCCTGCCGTGCCCGTGCGGGGCGCAGCTGCGGGTGCCGCTGCTGCGCGGCGGGGTGCCGGTGCAGATCCGGTTCCGGTCCTGGGAGGACTCCTGGCTGAGCATGCGCTGCCCGCACTGCGGCCGCAGCGACCAGTGGCCGCAGCCGGAGTTCACCTGCGACTGCGGGGCCACCGTCCGCCTGCCGGTGGACCGGGCGCCGCGCCTGCAGAGTGCGCACCCGCGTTCGGTCCGCCCGGTGGAGGCGGCCCGCCCGTACACCACGGCCGTGCCCCCGCAGTCGCCGGCGGGCCCGCCGGCGGCCGGCTCGGGTTCGGCCCGGGCGCTGCGGCCGCCGTTCCGCCCGCAGCCGGTCCGCACCCCGCAGGACGCGGTGCTGACGGCCGCCCGCTACCTGCAGTGGCTGGGATTCGACGATCTGGAGCTGACCCCGGGTCAGGAGCGCGACTCCACCACCCTGCTGGGAGCCCGGATGGTGGCCCGGGTGGACACCTGGACCGAGTCCGCCGACGTGAAGGCGGTGGAGTGCCTGTGGCTGGAGACCCTGCACAGCGAGCAGGTGGCGGCCGCGATGTTCACCGTCTCGGGCTACGCCCGGCAGGCCGTGGTGCGCGGCGAACAGCTGCTGGTCGCCCTGTTCACGCTGGACGCGGCGGGCATCCCGCAGCCCTCGAACGGTGCGGCGGAGGCCCTGATGGAGACCGGTTGGACGTCCTGACCCGCCGTTGACCGGGGCGGCCCGGCACCGACCGGATCGGGCCGTTCCGGAATTCCTCGCGCTCGTGATCTGGTGCACAAGCTCCTCCGCGTGTTGAATTGCCGCCACGGTGCAGGCCCTTGGGGTTGGGGAGGGTCGGCTGGTCGCTGCATGGCGCGCACAAGGAGGTGGCGTTGTCGGTGCACGGGACGGCCCCGGGGGGCATGGCGGACGTCGTCTGGCGGCTGCGGTCGCGCGGCTGTTGGCAGGAGGCGGCGGACCTGCTGCGCCCGCAGGCCGGGCGGGACCCGACGGCGGCCCTGCAGCGCGCCGAGCTGCTGATCGAGCAGTGCCTGTTCACCGCGGACCACTGGGAGCGCGCGGAGGACGCGCTGCGCCAGGCGGAGGCATCGGTCGCGGGCAGCGAGCACCGCGCGGCGGCGTCCTGCGCGCGCGGGTTCCTGGCCTACGTGGCCAGCGTGCTGGGCCGCCGGGACCGACTGGACGAGGCGCAGGCGGCGCTCGGGCGGACCTCCGCCCTGCTGCCGCCGAAGGCGCCGGGCCGGCCGCTGCTGGACTTCCGGCGCGGACTGGTCGCGGAGAACCTGCTGCACGACCCGGCGGCGGCGCACAGTGCGTACGCCCGGGCGCACGAGGGGGCCCGGGAGCGCGGGGACGACCTGCTGCGGTCCTCGACGTGGCGCCACCTGGCGGGCCTGGCGCTGGCCGCGGGCGAGCCGGAGCGGGCCCGGGAGGGGTTCGCCGCGTCCCTGCGGCTGCGTGAGGAGCTGGGGTTCACGGTCGGGGTGGCGCCGGCGCTGGCCTCGCTGGCGGAGGTGTCGGAGCCGGCCGAGGCGGAGCGGCTGCGCGCGGAGGCGGCCCGACTGGTGCAGGCGCTCGGCGGGGTGCCGGTGTGGCTGGCGCGACGGCTGGCGCAGGTCCCGGCACAGCCCGGTCCCCCGGACGGCGGTGGGCGACGCGACCTGCGGCACGGCATCAGCTAAGGTGAGCCTTACCTGTCCGGGTGAGCAGCGGTCCGGACAGGTCCACCGCGCCGTGCCCGGGCTCCGCTCCCGGGGTACCACCAGGGAGCCCGCGTGACCGCGCATCAGGTCGAGCAGTGCCCCCCGCCCGCCGATTCCCCCCCCTGTCACGGGAGTTGGCTGCGCCTGGAGCAGGTCTTCCCCGGCCTGCGGATCCACCGCGCCCCGCCGCGCCGCGGAGCGGGCTGGACCACCGCCGCCGACCTGGCCGCCGACCCGGCCGCCCTGGACGCGATGATCGCCTTCGACGAGCGGCTCGGCCTCGACCTGTACGGCGCCCCGACCCGGCCCGACGTCACCGCAGGGTTCTCGCTGCACCGCTACGCCTGGCCGGTCGCGCTGGCCTTCACGCTGCCCTGGTTCCTGGAGCGCCGGGTCCCGGTACTGCCGCCCGAGCGGGTCTCCATCAACCGCGCCACCGGCGAGCTCACCGCCCGCCCCACCGCCTACTTCTGCCTGCCCGACGACCCGGCCGCGCACCTCCCGGACGCCCGCCCGGTCCCGGACCGGGCCGCGCTGGACGCCGCGCTGCGCACCGCGCTCACCGACCACCTCGCGCCGGTCCTGGACGCCTTCCGCCCGCGCGTGCGCCGGGGCCCGCGCACCCTCTGGGCGCTCGCCACCGACGACGTGGTGGACGGCCTCTGGTACGTCTCCACCCTGCTGGACCAGGAACCGCGGGCGGTCGCGGAGCTGGCGGCACTGCTGCCCGGCGACGCCTCGGCGGCCCCGTTCGTCGGCACGCCGGCCTTCCGCGAGGAGGACGGCGCCCGGACCAGGACCAGGGTCAGCTGCTGCCTGTTCTACACGGTCCGCCCGACCGAACCCTGTTTCAGCTGCCCGCGCGCCAAATAGATCTGACAATCTTTCGATTTCGCGCCCGGAATTCCCCCTAACGGTGTACTGCCACCGATCCGTTCATGATTCCCGCATTTCTCCGTCATGATGGTGCCCGCCATCACGACGCGGAAAGCGAGGCTGGGTCAGGTCATGAGACTGTCGGACATACCGCTGGGCTGGGCCGTCGCCGGTACGGCCGCCCTGGTGGTCGCCATCGCCCTGCTGGCCTTCGCCCGCAGCCGCACCGGCACCGCCACCACCGGCGGTTCGGACTCCTGGGAGCGCGCCGAGGAACGCCGCCGCCGCACCGAATCCCTCTACGGGGGCGCCTCCTACCTGCTGTTGTTCTGCTGCGCGGCGGTCGCCGCCGCGCTGTCCTTCCACGGGCTGGTCGGCTTCGGCGTCCAGAACCTGGGGCTCTCCGGCGGCTGGGAGTACCTGGTCCCGTTCGGTCTGGACGGGGCCGCGATGTTCTGCTCCGTCCTCGCCGTCCGCGAGGCCAGCCACGGCGACGCCGCGCTCGGCTCCCGGCTGCTGGTCTGGCTGTTCGCGGCCGCCTCCGCCTGGTTCAACTGGGTGCACGCCCCGCGCGGCATCGGGCACGACGGCGCGCCGCAGTTCTTCGCCGGGATGTCCCTCTCGGCGGCGGTGCTGTTCGACCGCGCACTGAAGCAGACCAGGGTCGCCGCCCTCCGCGAACAGGGGCTGGTCCCCCGGCCGCTGCCGCAGATCCGGGTGGTCCGCTGGATGCGCGCCCCGCGCGAGACGTACGCCGCCTGGTCGCTGATGCTGCTGGAGGGCGTCCGCACCCTGGACGAGGCGGTGGAGGAGGTCCGGGACGACAAGCGGACCGCCGCCGAGGACCGGGAGCGCCGCCGGCTGGCGTCCCGGCGGGAGCGGGCCGAGATCCGGGCGATCGGCCGCCAGCCGGGCAGTTGGCGCCACCGGGGCGCGCGGCAGCTGGAACCCGCCGCCCCGGCCGCGGCGGCCGCACCGACGGAGCCCGCCATAGCCCCGGTCGGCCTGCCCGCCACCCCGGCCCGCCGCAGCATCGACCTCACCCCGGAGGAGGACACCATGACGCTGCCGCGGCTCGACTTCCTGGAGCAGAAGCTCAAGGACCTGGAGCAGCAGATCGGGTGACGGCCCGTCCGGGCCGCTGACGGTCAGGTGGTGAGTTCGAACCACATGCGCTTGCCGGTGCCGCGGGGCTCCACGCCCCAGGTGTCGGCGAGCGCCTCGACCAGCATCAGGCCGCGGCCGGAGGAGGCCTGCTCGCCGGGGGTCCGGCGGGTCGGCCAGAGGTCGGACTCGTCCTCCACCTCGACCCGCAGCCGGGCCCGGCCGCGTTCCTGGTAGAGGCGGGCGGTGAACATCGCGTCCCGGTCGGTGTGCCGGATCGCGTTGGTGACCAGCTCGGAGGCCAGCAGCTCGGCGGTGTCGATGAGTTCGGGGAAGCCCCAGCGGCGCAGCGCGTCCCGGAGCTCGCCGCGCAGTTCGGAGATCCGGGCCAGGTCGGCCTGGCCGATCCGGCGGCGCAGCTGCTGCGCGGCCCGTCCGCCGGCCGGGCCGTCCCAGCGCAGCAGGAGCAGCGCGATGTCGTCCTCGCGTTCGCTGCTGTCGGCGGCCTGCGAGGCGATCCGGTCGGCGAGGTCCTCCAGCGGTTCGCGCGGGGACTCGCCGACCGCCGGGAGTTCCCGGGAGACGGTGTCGCAGAGCCGGGCGAAGCCGGTGTCGAGGTCCATGTCGCGGGCTTCGACGAGTCCGTCGGTGCAGAGCACCACGGTCTCGCCGGGATCGAGGCTGAACCGGGTGACCCGGTACTCCTCGTCGGGTGCGACGCCCAGCGGCAGGCCGCCGGCCACCGGCACGGGGTGCGCGGTGCCGTCGGCGCGCCGGACCACCGGGTCGAGGTGGCCGGCCCGGACCGCGTAGACCACGCCGTAGTCGACGTTGACCTCGGCGTAGGTGCAGGTCGCGAAGTGGTCGGTGTCCAGGTCGGCGAGGAACCGGGAGGCGCGGGCCATCACGGCGGCGGGCGGGTGGCCCTCCGCGGCGTAGGCCCGCAGCGCGATCCGGAGCTGGCCCATGATGCCGGCCGCGTGCACGTCGTGGCCCTGGACGTCGCCGATCACCAGGCCGACGTGGCCGCCGGGCAGCGGGACGACGTCGTACCAGTCGCCGCCGATCTGCAGGCCGGAGCCGGCCGCCAGGTAGCGAACGGCGGTGGTGACGCCGGGGACGGCGGGGACGGTGCGGGGCAGCATGACGCGCTGCAGGCCGGCGGCGAGCTCGTGCTCGGCGTCGTGCAGGCGGGCCCGGGCCAGCGACTGGGCGACCAGGCCGCCGAGGGTGGAGAGCAGGGTGCGCTCGTCGGCGTCGAGTTCGCGGTCGTCGTCGAAGGAGACCACGCAGACGCCGGTGGGGCGGCCGCTGGCGATCAGCGGCAGGAAGGCCCAGGAGGAGCGCCCGCTGTCCTCGGCCCAGTCCCAAGCCTCGGGGTAGCGCTCGCGGTACTCCTGGCGGCTGG
Organism: Streptomyces sp. TLI_171; assembly: GCF_003610255.1. Lineage (GTDB taxonomy): Bacteria > Actinomycetota > Actinomycetes > Streptomycetales > Streptomycetaceae > Kitasatospora. The sequence goes on from NZ_RAPS01000001.1 coordinate 1,951,926, forward strand.
AGACGAAGATCGGGGCGCGCTGCCGGATGGCCTCGGCGGCGGGGTGGGTCGGGGCCAGCGGGATCCGGTCGAACTGGTTGCTGAGGTCCCGGTTGTAGCCGCTGGAGCCGAGCAGGGCGATCCGGCCGGCCTCCAGCGAGGCCAGCGCCAGCCCGTCGGGGCCGAGCCCGGGCAGCGGGAGCTCGGTGAACACTCGGGCGACGTCCCGGACGGTGACCGCCTCGGAGAGCGCGCGGGCGGCCTCCTTGATGAACCGCGACCGCTCCTCGCGCAGCACGGCGAGCTCGTCGGCCCGTTCGCGCTTGTGCAGTTCGACGGTGGCGTCCCAGACGAAGCCGACCATCCGGGACGGGCGGCCGAAGGCGTCGGCGAGCACCCGGCCGCGGAAGCGCACGGCGTGCAGCTCGCCGTTCGGGAACACGGTGCGGTAGTAGGCGCCGCACTGGCCGAGTTCGGCGACGGCGCGCTCGACCCGGCGGCGCACCACGGGGGCGTCCTCGGGGTGCAGCATGGCCAGGAACGCGGCGGAGGTGCGGTCGAAGGGCTGGCCGACCAGGCCCAGGATGGCGCACGCCCGCTGGTCGCCGACCAGTACGTCGCGGCGGATGTCCCAGTCGAAGGAGCCGATGCCGTTGGCGGCCATCGCCGGCTCCAGCCACTCCGGGGTGGAGTCCCCGGTCCGGGTGGGCAGGCCACGGCCGGACTGCGGCGCCACGATCCGCCCGGCGGCCAGGCCGGACGCCGAGCGAAGCGGGTTCGCGGGGGTCTCGTTCCTGGTGGCCTGGGCGGGCGGGGTGCGGCGGGCGGGCCCAGGCGCCTCGGGCTCTGTGGCCATGCTTCTCCTGCCGGTGCCTTGCCTGGCGGCCGCTGGTGTATCCGTGTCCCCTGCTGGGTCGGCCGGACCGCGATGATGGTGTGTGCCTACTGGCACACATTCTCACTAGCCTCTCGTATGTTCGGCAAGGCGGCAATCCCGGTGCGCCGGACGATACCGATCGCACACGATCACGGCTGGCATATTCACTCGCCCGCCCACCCCCGCGGGGCGCGCGAATTCCGCGGGCCGGTCGGCCCGGCCCCGCCGGGCCGGCGGCGGCTCAGGCGGCGGACAGCTCGAACCAGGTGACCTTCCCGTCGCCGCGCAGTTGCACGCCCCAGTCGTCGGCGAGCGCCTCCACCAGCAGCAGCCCGCGCCCGTTGGTCGCCGTCTCCCCCGGGTTCCGGCGGCCGGGCAGCCGGCTGGTGCGGTCCTCCACCTCGACCCGCAACCGCTGCTCGCCCGTCAGCACAGCGTCGAACACCGCGGCCTTCCCGGTGTGCACCAGCGCGTTGGTGACCAGCTCGGAGGCCAGCAGCTCGGCCGTGTCCGCCAGCTCGGGGACGCCCCAGTGGTCCAGGGCGGCGCGCAGCCGTCTGCGGATCGCGCCGACCGCGACCAGGTCGGCCGCGTCCAGCGAGGCGTGCAGTCTGCGGTGCAGCGCGCAGCCCGGCTGGTACGCCGGAGCCGCCCCCTGGGCCTGCGCCCGGCGGCCGGTCTCCTCGCCGTGCGAGACCGAGCGCTGTCGCGGAAACCTTGCCTGACCGTCCATCAACCCCGTACGCCCCCGCCCTCGTTCTCGGGACGACCGCCCCCCGGTCCCCCTCCGGGCCTGCGGCCCTTCTTGTCATCCTCATGCCCACTCTGCGGCGTTTGCAACAGTGATCCGCGGCGCTGGGCGGGGCGGACGGGCGCGCGGGGCGTGCGCGGGGGCCCGGTCAGGGCGCGTCGTCGAGGCCGACCGCGCCGGTGTCGAGCGAGTGGTGACCGCCGCCCACCCGGAGCCGGCCGTCGGCGATCCGCTCGGCGAGCACCTGGTCGGCCGTCAGTTCCCGGACGGTGCAGCGGGCCGTGCCACCTCCGCCCCGCCCTCCCCTGTCTCCCCCCTCGCCTCCCGCGCGCCGCCGTGCCACTTCCGTCCCGCGCACCGACGCTGGACACGGCGGGCGGGCGCGGGTTCAATGGGGCCCACGTTTGAACGCCGTTCTAAACTCTGTACCGACCACCCTCCGCCCACCCTCGAGCGAGGAACCGTGCGACTGACTCCCACCGAGCGGGACCGGCTGCTGATCTTCACCGCGGCCGAGCTGGCCCGCGCCCGCCGGGCCCGCGGCCTGCGCCTGAACGTCCCCGAGGCGACCGCGCTGATCGCGGACACCGTCTGCGAGGCCGCCCGCGACGGCCGCCGCCTGGCCGAGGCGATCGAGGCCGGCCGGCGGGTGCTGACCGCCGAGGAGGTGCTGCCGGGCGTCGCGGACGTGGTGACGGTGGTCCAGGTGGAGGCGGTGTTCGAGGACGGGACACGGCTGGCCGTGGTCAACGACCCGTTCCAGGGGGCGGGTTCGCTGGGCGACGGGGCGCCGGGCGCGGCACTGCCGGGCAGCGGCGCCGGGTACGACCCGGTGGAGGAGGCGCTGGTGCTGCCGGTGCACAACACCGCGGCGGTGCCGATCTCGGTGACCTCGCACTTCCACTTCTTCGAGTCCAACCCGCGGCTGGCCTTCGACCGGGCCGCCGCCTACGGCATGCACCTCTCGGTGCCGGCCGGCTCCTCGGTGCGCTTCGACCCGGGCGCGACGGTCGAGGTGGGCCTGGTGCCGATCGGCGGCGCCCGGGTGGTGATCGGGTTCGCGGGGCTGGTCGACGGCCCGCTGGACGCGCCGGGCGCCAAGCAGGACGCGCTGGCGAAGGCCCGGGCGACCGGGTACCTGACGGAGTTCGACGACGCGGAGCCCGAGCAGTGACCCCCTCGACCACCCGGAAGGACCCCGCATGAGTGCCATCACCCCGCACGACTACATCTCCGTGCACGGCCCGCGGGCCGGCGACCGGGTCCGGCTCGGCGACTCGGGGCTGATCGTCCGGGTCGAGTCGGACTCGCAGGCCCCGGGCGACGAGTTCCTGGCCGGGTTCGGCAAGACCGCCCGGGACGGGCTGCACCTGAAGCCGGCCGCGGTGCGCGAGACCTGCGACGTGGTGGTCTCCAACGTGCTGGTGATCGATGCGGTGCAGGGCGTCCGGAAGACCTCGATCGGCATCCGGGCGGGCCGGATCTCGGCGATCGGCCGAGCCGGCAACCCGGACACCCTGGACGGGGTGGAGGTGGTGGTCGGCACCGGCACCACCATCGTCTCCGGCGAGGGCCTGATCGTCACCGCCGGCGCCATCGACACCCACGTCCACCTGCTCTCGCCGCGGATCATGGAGGCCTCGCTGGCCTCCGGCGTCACCACGATCATCGGCCAGGAGTTCGGCCCGGTCTGGGGCGTCGGCGTCAACTCGCCCTGGGCGCTGCGGCACGCCTTCAACGCCTTCGACGCCTGGCCGGTGAACATCGGCTTCCTGGGCCGCGGTTCGTCCTCCGACCCGGCCCCGCTGGTGGAGGCGCTGGCCGAGGGCGGCGCGTCCGGCTTCAAGGTGCACGAGGACATGGGCGCGCACACCCGGGCGCTGGACACCGCGCTGCGGGTCGCCGAGGAGTACGACGTCCAGGTGGCGCTGCACACCGACGGGTTGAACGAGTGCCTGTCGGTGGAGGACACCCTGGCGGTGCTGGAGGGCCGCACCATCCACGCCTTCCACATCGAGGGCTGCGGCGGCGGGCACGTGCCGAACGTGCTGAAGATGGCGGGCGTGGAGAACGTCATCGGCTCCTCCACCAACCCCACCCTGCCGTTCGGCCGGGACGCGCTGGGCGAGCACTACGACATGATCGTCTCCGCCCACGACCTGAAGCCCGACCTGCCGGGCGACGCGGCGATGGCCCGCGACCGGATCCGGGCCGGCACGATGGGCGCCGAGGACGTGCTGCACGACCTGGGCGTCATCGGCATCACCTCCTCCGACGCCCAGGGGATGGGCCGGGCCGGGGAGACGGTGCGCCGCACCTTCGCGATGGCCGGCAAGATGAAGGCCGAGCTCGGCCCGCTGGACGGCGCCGGCTCGTACGGCACCGCCGAGGCCGGCGACGACAACGAGCGCGTGCTGCGCTACATCGCCAAGCTGACCATCAACCCGGCGATCGCCCACGGGCTCTCCCACGAGGTCGGGTCGATCGAGGTCGGCAAGCTCGCCGACCTGGTGCTCTGGCGGCCCGACCACTTCGGGGCCAAGCCGCAGCTGGTGCTGAAGGCCGGCTTCCCGGCGTACGGCGTGGTCGGCGACCCGAACGCCTCCACCGACCGGTGCGAACCCCTGGTGCTGGGGCCGCAGTTCGGCGCGCACGGGGCGACCGCCGCGGACCTGTCGGTGGCGTTCGTCGCCCAGGCCGCCGCCGACGCCGCCTACCTGGACCGGGCGGGTGACCAACTGCCCACCCGCCGCAGGCGCGTGGGCGTGCGCGGCACCCGGGGCATCGGGCCGCGCTCGATGCTGCGCAACGGCCGGCTCGGCCGGGTCGACGTCTCGGAGACCGGGCTGGTCTCGCTGGACGGCGAGCCGCTGCGCTCCGCCCCCGCCGACTCGGTCTCCCTCAGCCGCCTCTACTTCCTCTGAACACCCGTCACCCGTTTAGGACTCGAACACCATGACCTCCCCCACCCCCGCCTCGCTCGGCTTCCGGATGCCCGCCGAATGGCATCCGCACCAGCGCACCTGGATGGCGTTCCCCACCGCCAACCCGACCTTCGACGGCGCCGAGCAGCTGGACGCCGCCCGCCGCGCCTGGGCCGAGGTCGCCAACACCGTCGTCCGGTACGAGCCGGTCACGCTGGTGGTCAACACCGGTGAGACCGAGCAGGCCCGGCCGTACCTCTCCGCCGAGGTGGAGATCGTCGAGCGGCCGCTCGACGACGCCTGGATGCGCGACATCGGCCCGTCCTTCCTGATCGACGACCAGGGCGAACTGGCCGCCGCGGACTGGGTGTTCAACGGCTGGGGCGCGCAGTCCTGGGCCCGCTGGGACCACGACCAGCACATCGCCGAGCACGTCTCGGAGCTGACCGGGGTGCGGCGCTTCGCCTCCCGGCTGATCAACGAGGGCGGCGGCATCCACGTGGACGGCGAGGGCACCGTGCTGCTCACCGACACGGTGCAGCTCGGCGAGGGCCGCAACGCCGACTGGACCCGGGAGCAGGTCGAGGCCGAGCTGCACGCCCACCTGGGCACCAGCAAGGCGATCTGGCTGCCGCGCGGACTGACCCGCGACTACGACGAGTTCGGCACTCGCGGCCACATCGACATCGTCGCCTCCTTCGTCCGCCCCGGCACCGTGGTGGTGCACTCCCAGCCCGACCCGGCGCACCCCGACCACGCCGTCTGCCAGGAGCTCGCGGAGATCCTGCGGTCCGCCACCGACGCCCGCGGCCGGACCCTGGAGGTCATCGAACTCCCGGCCCCCACCGTGCTGTTCGACGAGGACGGCGAGCCGGTCGACTACTCCTACATCAACCACTACGTGGCCAACGGCGTGGTCGTGCTCTGCGCGTTCGACGACCCGCGCGACGAGCAGGCGAAGGCGATCCTGGAGAAGGCCTACCCCGGCCGCACCGTGGAGCTGGTCGACGCCCGCGAGATCTTCGCCAACGGCGGCGGCATCCACTGCATCACCCAGCAGCAGCCCCGGGCCTGACGGAGCGCCTGCCCCCGGCCCGCCGCGACGGGACCGGGGGCGGGGGTCGTCAACCGGAGCACAGCGCGGACTGCGGGACCGGCGTGGGCAACGGGTCCACGCCGGCCCGGGTGATGCCGTCGGCGGACAGCAGCGGGGCCATGCAGCGCCACCACACCCACGCCATGTAGCGGTAGCCGGTGTCGTTGGGGTGCAGGCCGTCCCCCAGCGCGCCGGACGGCACGGCGGCACTCAGCCGGGCCAGTGACACCCGGGGACCGGCCGCTGCGACGACCGCGGGCAGCATCGCGTCGAAGCGCTGGACCGCCGCCGAGGCGATGTCGTTCGTGGTGCCGTACCACGGCGGGATCACGTCACCGACGACGACCCGCACGGTCGGGGCGGCCGCCAGGATCCGGCCCAGCAGAGCCGACATGCGGTCAGCCATGGTCTGCGCGGAGGCCCCTTGCCTCGCGTCGTTCACGCCCGCGTGCAGCAGCACCACGTCCGGCCGTGCGGCCGCCATCCAGCCGTCGATCTGCGACGTCAGCTCGTCGATCCGCCAACCGGAATGCCCCTCGTTGATCGGGTTCGGCTCCTGGCCGGACCGTTGCGAGCCGACGTAGGTCGCGGTGTAGATCTGCTGAACGTCCACCAGGTAGCGTGCCAGGTCCCACCGGTACGCGTCCCCGGTCGAGGAGCCGACACCAGCCGTGATCGAGTCGCCCAGCGGCATGATCCGCAGGTGCTGGCTCAGGTCGAGCGGCGGGAGCGCCTGCGCGGACGATGCTGCGGACGGCAGCGAATTGCCGACGAGGAGCGCCAGGGCGAGCGCACAGGCGAGCGAGCCTGCAGCCACCCGGGATCGGCGGCGCCACGCCGACGTGCGGGTACCCGGTGGAAGCAAGTCGGTCATGGCGGCCTCCAGTCATGCTGAACTCCCCGCGCTCGGCAGGTTCAGGGGGAACATGTGGGTGGTGCGACCGACGACGGCGCCACCGCGCTACGCACCCGCACCCAGGGCATGCCGAAGGTGGGGAGCAGCGGGCAGCGTGGAACGACCGCGGGGGCGGCGCGCGGGCGCACGGAGGGGGTGACAGCGGCGGGGGCGACCAGCAGCAGGTGCAGGTGGCCGAATTGCGACAGACAGATCCGATGCCACTGACTGCCCGTCAGTGACCGCCGTCGCCGGTATGACCTATATGCCCGCCGTTCCGTCCCCCCAACACCGGCAACGACGGCAGGGTCGAGAACGGGCCGTACCCCAGCTGCAACATCACCGCGACGGTCATTCCGGATCCGTACCCGGTCGCGCGCCGACGTGCCGTCAGAACCCCACCCGGTACACCGAAAAGCCCATGACCTTCGACCATTCCGGTGCCTGACGCCCCAGGGGCGGGCGACCGGCCTCGGCCCTGCCGGACGGGCCGTCAAGAGGGGGCGCGCTCAGCGCCAGTGGCCCTCCTCCTCGTGCAGCAGGCCCTGGCGGCGCCGTTCGGCCATCGCGGCGACGGTGCCGGTCAGGAACACGTCCCAGCAGTCCTGGTCCAGTGTCGGCGTGCGGTCCGTCCCGGACGTGCAGCGCGGGCAGGCCCGGCACGGCCGGTACCGGTAGTCCGGACTGCCCGGGCGCGGGCCCGGCGGCTGGTCGGTGGTCACGACTCCTCCTCGATCTGCGCCCAGACGACGGTCTCCCCGTCGGCGGTCACGGAGCCCCAGCGGTCGGCGGTGCGCAGTGCCTGGAGCAGTTCGCTCCAGCTCGGCGCGTCGTCCGGCGGACAGGGGATGCTGATCCGCGTGCTGCCGACGGCCAGCCGTACATCCGCCCGGACCCCGGTGGCCCGTTCGATCGCCGTCCGCAGGTCGGACGCGCGCGTGCTGATCTGCACCACTCCCCCAGAGTACACATAGGGCTACACTCTACACGTAGAGTAGTGCCGCGAGAGATACTGTGTCACCGATCGGCCGGACCGCACACCTTTCGGAGGACGTCCATGACCGCCAGCGGGCCCTCCGCGTACCTGCAGGTGGCCGAGCAGATCCGCGACCGGATCGCCGCGGGCGAGTACCCACCGGGCAGTCAACTCCCGTCCCTGGCCGACCTGCAGGCCGAGTACGGCTACTCGCACGGGGTCGGCCAGTCCGCGTACCGGCTGCTGGAGCAGGAGGGCGTGGTGCGCGCCAAACAGGGCCGCGGCTACTTCGTCCGCACCCAGGAACCGCGCCGCACCCTGGTCCGCCGCAGCACCGGCGAAGGAACGCCCGGGCCGGACACCGCCGGCCTCGCCGAGCAGGGCGTCACCGCCACCTGGCGCAGCCAGTCCACCACCGAGGCCGCCACCGCCGAGATCGCCGAACGCCTGGCCGTCGAGGCCGGCGACCCGGTGATGCACACCTCCTACGTCCACCTCGCCGACGGCGAACCGGCGTACCTCGCCGAGTCCTGGGAGCCGATGGCCGTCACCGGCCAGGCCCTGATCGTGCTGCCCGAAGCCGGACCGCACGCCGGCCTCGGCGTCGCCGCCCGGATGGCCGTGATCGGCATCGAGGTCGGCGAACCCGTCGAACGCCTCACCGCCCGCGTCCTCACCCGCGCCGAGGCCCAGACCCTCGGCCTGCTCCCCGGCGCGCCCGCCCTCGCCATCCGCCGCACCCACTACGACCGGGCCACCGGCCGGCCCGTCGAGACCGCCGACCTGGTGCTGCCCGGCGAACGCTGGAGCGCCGAGTACGGCCGACCGCCGGTCCGGAACTGACGCCGCGCCGGCAAGCCCGGGCGGATCTCCGCACGCTCGCCGGACGTGCGCCGGACGCGCCACTTCCGACTGACACCCCGTCACACCCCGCGGACGGGCGCGCCCCGCCGCTGCGCGGTGTGATGGAGCCATGACCACCACCCCGCTCGACGAACTCACCGACGAACTGCTCCGCCTCGCCCCCGGACTCGACCGCGAACAGGCCGCCGCACTGCTGCGCAAGGCCTACCGGGCCGGCCTCGCCGACGGACGCCACGAAACCGCCGAAGGACGCGAACACACCGGCTGGTGACCACCCCGCCCACCCCGTGCGCGACACTGGACCCCGGACAGCACCACACCGAGGAGAGCGGATGGCCCAGCCACGCACCCGCCGGCCGGCCCGCCCCCGCGAAGAGGTCTACGCCGCCGCCCGCGCCGCCATCGCCGAACACGGCCTCGCCCGCCTCACCATGGCCGGCCTCGGCAAACAGCTCCAGATGAGCGCCGGCCACCTCCTCTACTACTTCGGCAGCAAGGACCAGCTGCTGCTGGAGACCCTCCGCTGGAGCGAGGCCCAGCTCGGGGAGATCCGCACCCGCGAACTCGCCCGCCCCGGGGTGCCCGCGCTCGAACGGCTGGCCCGCTACACCGAGCTCTACCTCCCGGAGGGCCCCGGCGACCCGCGCTGGATCCTGTGGATCGAGGTGTGGAGCCGCTCCCCCGAGACCGCCGAACTCCGCCGCGGCCAACTCGACATCGAAGCCCCCTGGCAGGACGACCTCACCACCCTCCTCGCCGACGGCCTCACCCCCGCCGCCCTCGCCCCCGCCCGGGCCACCCAGCTCCGCGCCCTCCTCGACGGCCTCGCCATCCCCCTCGCCATCGGCCTCCCCGGCACCACCCGCCACGCCGCCCTCACCCACGCCACCTCAGCCGCCCAGGCCCTCCTGAGCACCCCCGGCTGAGACCTCCCCCGCCGCGGAGGCGGTCCGCGCTATTCGGTCCAGACGGCGGCCGCCGTGCGGTCGTCGGCGTAGCCCTTGGCCCGGACCTGGATCTGGCGGAGGAAGTCGACGGTGCCCGGGGGGTGGGGGTGGGCCCAGTGGCTGGAGAGGAAGTGGGCCACCGCGGGTTCCTCCGCGATGGGGGCGGCCAGGCCCGGGGTGCAGAGCAGCAGGATGTCGCCGGAGGTAGCGGGGACCAGGCGGAACCGGAACGGGCGGGGCGTGGGCATCGCGGCCGGCGGCAGGGGCGGTTGGCCGTCGGGGTGGTGCAGCAGCCGCGCCGCGTACGCGTCGATCCAGTGGCCGGAGCGCAGCAGGTAGAGGCCGCCGGGGCCGGTGCCGAACGCGGCGCGGTGGGTGGCCGCCGGGTCGGTGGACATCAGCAGGCAGTGCAGCGAGGCGGTCTCCTCGGGCGGCAGTTCGGAGTTCTCCGGGTCCTCGGTCTCGGCCGCGCTGCGCAGCCGCGCCGCGGCCTGCAGGGCGATCCGCTGGAGGCCGTAGCGGAGCCGGTCCCGGGCCCCGGTGCGCAGGTCGGCGGCGAGTTCGGCCCGGCTGCGCCCGATCGCCGCGGCGAGCTGCCGGGTGGCGTCCGCGGCGGCGGCGGATCCCCACTGGGCGTTGGCGCGGCGCGCGGGTGCGGCCAGCACGGTGAGCACCAGCGCGTCCTCGGCGTCGCCGAACCGGACGGTGAGCAGCGCGTCCCGCCGGGGTTCGCCCCGGTAGCGGGCGGAGTCGCCGCGGATCGACACCGCGCGCAGCGTGGTGGCCGCGAACTGGGCGCCGTCGATGGCGGTGTCGGGCACCACGGCCGTCAGCCCGGCCGGGTCGGCGGGGGCGAGCGCGGTGGGCTCGGCCTCGTACGTGGGGGGCCGCTCGCCGACGTGCGGAACGGCGGGCGTCTCGGGGCGCCCCCGCCAGGGCGCGGCCCGCTCCGGCTGCGCCGCCACCGCCTCGGGCTCCGGCTGCAGCTGCGGTTCGAAGACCGCCGGCGGGGGCCCGGGCTCCGGCTGCGGCGCCACCGCCTCGGGCTCCGGCTGCAGCTGCGGTTCGAAGACCACCGGCGCGGCCCGCTCCGGCTGCGGCGCCACCGCCTCGGGCTCCGGCTGCAGCTGCGGTTCGAAGACCGCCGGCGCGGCCCGCTCCGGCTGCGCCGCCACCGCCTCGGGCTCCGGCTGCAGCTGCAGTTCGAAGACCACCGGCGCGGGCCCGGGCTCCGAGTGCGGTTCGAAGGCCACCCGCTCCGGCTCCTGCCCCGGCTGCGGTTCGAAGGCCAGCGGCGCGGCCTCGGGCTCGGGACCGGGCGGAGCAGGCGGAGCAGGCGGAGCAGCCTCGGGCTCGGGTGGGAGCGTCGGCAGGTCGGCCAGCGTCGGGGTGGGCTCGGCGGGCTTGCCGAGCTCGGGCCAGGCGGCCGCGGCCCAGCTGCGCGGCGACGGCCCGGGCACCGGCTCGTCCTCCGCCGCCGGGACCGGCTCGGGGGTCGGCTCCGGAGCCGGCTCGGCGTCGACGGGGGTGCGCTGCGGGCCGATCAGGCCGGCCGCGGTGGTGAACCAGTCGTCCACGGTGCCGGCGTCGGCGGTGGCGGCGGGAGTGTCGGGGAGGGTGCCGGCGGGGCCCGCGTAGACGGTGTGCCACCAGGCGTCGTCGGGGCGGGGTCGGCCTGGTGCGCCCTGCTCGTTCAACTGACCGCTCCTGATCCGTGAGGGTGCCGGACGTCACGTCATTGTCCCGAAGCCCAACGACGGTGTCCGGGATTCGGAACATCGCGCGGACAGCCGTGGAGAGGTTCCGGCCACGGGGGTCGCGGCGCGGGGCCGGGGCCCGGTGGACGGGCCCCAGCAGGGGCTTCGGGCCCGGCGGGAATGGGCGTCTGCCCGGAAACTGGGAGCCCAAGGGGGGCATCGCTTCACCCGATCGGCTGATTAATATGTGCGCATGGCCGCGCCTGGATCTCGTGATCGGCACCGGGGAGGGACCGCGATCGCGGTGCTCCGCCCGGTGGCGGTGCTGTGGTCCCTGCTGCTGGCCGCCCTGCTGGCGCTGCTCCCGTGCGCGGCCGGCGCCCGCACGCTGAGCGGCCCGCCCGCGGGCCCGCAGTCCGGCCGGCTCGCGCCGGGTTCCGGCCCGGCCGTCCAGGGCCCGTCCGCCGAGGCCGCGACGGCCGTCGAGGCCACCGGGTCCGCCGAGGCCACCGGGTCGTCCGCCCCGGTCACCCCCGTCGCGGACCGCTCCGGCGCGCCGCGCCCGGCGCACCACGCGCCGGCGGTGGCGGTGGACTCCCAGGGGTCGCCGTACGTCTGGTGCGCGGTGGACGGTTCCGGTCCGCTGCCCGGCCACGGCTGCTCCGACCACGCCTTCTGCGGCCCGCAGTCGCACCTGCCGAACGCGCCCCCGCAGCCCGGCACGGTCGTCCTGCCGCGGTTGATCGCCCCGGCCGCGTCGGCCGCCGCCGAGGCGTGCGCCGTCGGGTCAGGGCCGCACCACGCGCCCGACCTGCACGTGCTCCAGGTTCACCGGTCCTGAGCGGAACCCACCGCCGACCGACGCCCCCGGCTGGGGAGGTCGGCGGCTCCGCTGCCCCCAACACACCGCAGACCGCCGTGCTCGCCACGACGGGGACAAGGAAGACATCCATGGGTTCCGCCTCGAAGCAGTCCAACCCGACCGGCAAGCAGCCCAAGCCGGGCAGCAAGGCCGCCCAGCAGGCCGACCGCCGGGCCCGGATCGCCGAGCTGCGCGCCGTCGAGCAGCGCCGTGAGCGCCGCAACAAGCTGCTCACCATCGGCATCTCCTCCGCCCTGGTGCTCGCCATGATCGGCGGCGGCACCTGGCTGGCGCTGGACGCCAAGCAGAAGAGCGACGACAAGAAGGCCGCCGCGGCCGCCGAGCAGAAGGCGAAGGAGGACGCCGCGAACGTGCCGATCGACGGCGTGCAGACCTTCGGCAAGCTGACCCAGAACCACGTCCAGACCGACGTGAAGTACCCGCAGACCCCGCCGGTCGGCGGCGACCACAACCCGGTCTGGGCGACCTGCATGGGCAACGTGTACGACAAGCCGCTGAAGAACGAGAACGCCGTCCACTCGCTGGAGCACGGCGCGGTCTGGGTCACCTACAACGGCAAGGCGACCCCCGCCGACATCCAGAAGCTCGGTGACAAGGTCAAGGCCACCCCGTACAGCATGATGAGCCCGTACCCGGACGAGGCGGGCACCATCACGCTGTCCGCGTGGAGCACCCAGCTGGTGGTGGAGTCCGCGGACGACCCGCGGGTGGCGCAGTTCTTCACCAAGTACGTGCAGGGCCCGCAGACCCTGGAGCAGGGCGCCAGCTGCAGCTCGGGGACGATGTGACCGCCGACCGCGCGGCCGACGGGGCGGAGCCGGACGCGGAGCAGCGCGGCGGGGTCGCGCGGCGCGGCCGGCGGGCGTTCTGGTGGCCCGCCGCGCTGGCGGCCGTGGTCGCGCTCGGGCTCGGCGTCCCGGCGCTGGTCAGCGGCGGCACTCCGGCGTCCGGCAGTGCGCCGGCCGCCGCGGCGGTGCCGGCCACCGACTCGCCGGAGGCCGGGTTCGCCCGCGACATGGCGATCCACCACCAGCAGGCCATCGACATGTCGTTCATCGTCCGGGACCGCACCCAGGACCAGGCGGTGCGCGGTCTGGCGTTCGACATCATCAACACCCAGGCCAACCAGCGCGGCATGCTGATGGGCTTCCTCGACCAGTGGGGCCTGACCCAGAACACCGGCGCCAAGCCGATGGCGTGGATGGGCCACAGCTACGAGGCGCACGACGGGTCGCTGATGCCGGGCATGGCGACCAACACCGAGCTGGAGAAGCTGCGTTCGCTCAGCGGCCGGGAGGCCGAGGTGTACTACCTGCAGCTGATGATCAAGCATCACCGGGCCGGCGGGGAGATGGCCCAGGCGTACGTGGACGCGGCGAAGAACGACGCCGAGAAGCGGCTCGCCCAGGGCATGGTCGACGCGCAGCACGCGGAGATCGCGCTGATGACCGACATGCTCACCGAGCGCGGCGCGCAGCCCGCGAGCTGACGGCACGTCACCACGGGGCGCCGTTCCGGGACCTCCCGGGGCGGCGCCCCGCGCCGTGGCCCGGCGGTCCGGGACCCGGCCGCCTCAGCGCCCGGACAGCCGGGCGGCGAGCAGGGCGACGGCGGCGAGCAGCAGCGGGACGGCCCGGCCGCCGGTCGCGGGGCCGGCCAGGTGGACGGCGAGGACGGGCAGTGCGGTGCCGAGCGCGGTGCCGAGGCTGCGCACCATGTTGACCAGGCCGCCGCCGACGGCCGAGCTCTGTGCGGGGATCGCCCGCATCACCAGCGCGTTGTTGGCCGGCAGCAGCAGCCCCAGCCCGTACCCGGCGGCCAGCAGCGGGAGCGCGGCGGCCCACGGTCCGGGCGCGGGCAGCACGGCCAGGGCCAGCAGTCCTGCGGCGGCGGTCAGCGCGCCGCAGCGGCAGCGGGCCGCGTCCGTCCAGCGCCGGGGCAGCAGGCCGCCGCCGGCGGTGGCGGCGAGCGCGAACGCGGCGGGCAGCGCGGTGATCGCCAGTCCGGCGGTGGCGGTGGGCACGCCGCGGGCGGCGAGGGCCACGGGCTCCAGGACCAGCGGGCAGAACAGCAGCAGGTAGCCGATCAGGGCGACGCCCAGCCCGGCCCGGATCCCCGGCGTGTTGACCAGGCCGGGCGGGATGATCGGACGGTCGGCGCGGCGCTCCTGGCGCACCAGCCCGAGTCCGGCGGCGGCCGCGCCGAGCAGCAGGACGGCGACCGCCCGGCCGGGCAGCGGCAGGCCGGACGCGGCGGACAGCGCCAGCAGCAGCGCGGTGGACGAGCCGGCCAGCAGCACCAGCCCGGCCAGGTCGAAGCGGCTGTCCTTCTCCCGCACCGCGGCGCACCGTCCGTCCGGGAAGGTGCGGGGCAGCAGGAACCAGCCCGCGAGCATGCCGAGCACCCCGATCGGCACGTTGACCCAGAACGCCCAGCGCCAGGACGCGTGGGTGACCAGCAGCCCGCCGAGCGTCGGGCCGAGTGCCAGCCCGAGGGCCTGGGCGGCGGCCTGGACGCCGAGCGCGGTGCGCATCGCCCGCTCGGGCACTCCGCGGGCGACCAGGGCGACGCTGTTGGCCTGCATCATCGCGCCGCCGACGGCCTGTACGGCCCGGCAGGCGATCAGCGTGCCGAGGCTGCCGGCCAGGCCGGCCCCGAGCGAGGCGGCGGCGAACACCGCGAACCCGCCGAGGTACATGGTCTTCCGTCCGACCAGGTCGGAGAGCCGGCCGACGGGGGCGAGCAGCGCGACCAGCACCAGCAGGTACGCCAGCGAGACCCATTCGACGGCTGCGAAGCCCGCGTCGAAGCGGTGTTCCAGGGCCGGGAAGACCAGCGAGGTGACGCTGGCCGTCAGCTGGCCGAGGAACGCGCCGAGGCAGACCGTGCCGACCGCCAGCCAGTGGGCGTGCGGCCAGCGGGCGACGGCGCGCGGGCGGGGGCGTTCGGCGAGTTGCAGGGTGTCGAGCAGCCGGGACGCGGCGGCCACGGGTTCAGCCATGGCCCGAACATATCTGCTGCCGACATAATCGCTCAAGGACTGTTTCCTACCCCGAGCTTTCCGCCCCCCGTCGCGCCCGCGCGCGGTGACGTCCTGGCAGGTCAACGGGTGGACTCCCGGTAGCCGTGACGTTGCCGGGCGCTACGCTTGCCGCCATGTCCTCGCAGCCCCAGCCCGCCTCGCGCCCGTCCGAGACCGCCGCTCCGGACACCGAAGCGCTCGCCGGGGCGCAGCAGCTCACCGACGTGATCACCCGCCTGCGGCGGGCGCTGCGGAGCTCCATCCGCTCGGAGTTCCCGTGGGAGGCGCTGCCGATGGCGCAGGTGGAGCTGCTGCAGACGCTGGCCGTCGCGCCGATGCGGGTCGGGGAGCTGGCGGCCCGTCAGCGGCTGGCGCCCAACACCGTCAGCGGCCTGATCTCCAAGCTGCTGGAGTCCGGCCTGGTCGACCGCCAGCCCGACCCGGGCGACCGCCGCACCGCCCGGATCGCCCTCACCGACGCCGGGCACCAGCAGCTGCGGGACTGGCAGAGCGCGCACGAGCGCCGCCTCGCCGCCGCGCTGGATAGCCTCGCCCCCGCCGACCGCGACGCCGTGATGCACGCCCTCCCGGGCCTCGACCGCCTGGCCCACTCGCTGGCCGGCACCGACCCGACCCGCTGAGCCGCCGCCCCACGGCGATGTCCGAATCCCGCCAGTCGCACCGTGGACGATCACGCAGACTGGAAGACGTGATCGACGACGAGACCAGGTACCGGGCCGTGGACAGCCGGGACGCCCGCTTCGACGGGGTGTTCTTCACGGCGGTGCGCACCACCGGCATCTACTGCCGTCCCAGCTGCCCGGCCACCACCCCCAAGCGCACCAACTGCACCTTCTACCCGACCGCGGCCGCCGCCCAGGGCGCCGGCTACCGGGCCTGCCGGCGCTGTCGGCCGGACTCGGTGCCCGGCTCGCCCGAGTGGAACCACCGGGCCGACCTGGTCGGCCGCGCGATGCGCCTGATCGGCGACGGCGTGGTCG
Source organism: Streptomyces sp. TLI_171 (assembly GCF_003610255.1). Taxonomy (GTDB): domain Bacteria; phylum Actinomycetota; class Actinomycetes; order Streptomycetales; family Streptomycetaceae; genus Kitasatospora. The sequence continues at coordinate 1,967,838 of NZ_RAPS01000001.1, forward strand.
ACCGGGAGGGCGTGGCGGGGCTGGCGTCCCGGCTCGGCTACAGCTCCCGGCAGCTGCAGCGGCAGCTCACCGCCGAGCTCGGCGCGGGCCCGCTCGCACTGGCCCGGGCGCAGCGCGCGCAGACCGCCCGACTGCTCCTGCAGACCACCGACCTGCCGGTCACCGACGTGGTGTTCGCGGCCGGGTTCGCCTCCGTGCGGCAGTTCAACGACACCATCCGCGAGGTGTACGACCGGACCCCGTCCGCGCTGCGCACCGAGCACGGCGGCCACCGGCGCGGCACCGCCACCGGCGGCACCCTAGGACTGCGGCTCGCCTACCGGGGGGCGATCGACACCGAGCACCTGCTGGACTTCCTCGGCCTGCGAGCGGTCCCCGGCGTGGAGGAGGTCGTCGCCGGACCGCGCCCGGGCACCCGCACCTACCGGCGGACGCTGGCCCTCCCGTACGGCCACGGCATCGCCGAGGTGGACGGCCTGGCGCCGGGCGACCGGCCCGACCGGGGCTGGCTGGACTGCCGGCTCACCCTCGCCGACCTGCGCGACCTCACCACCGCCGTGCACCGGCTGCGCGCCCTGTTCGACCTGGACGCCGACCCGGACGCGGTGGGCGGCCGGCTCGCCGCCGACCCGCTGCTGGCGCCGCTCGCCGCGGCCCGGCCCGGGCTGCGCTCGCCGGGGCACGTCGACCCGCACGAACTCGCGGTGCGCGCCGTCCTCGGCCAGCAGATCACGGTCGCCGCCGCCCGCACCCTGGCCGGCCGGCTCGCCGAGCGGTACGGCACGCCGCTGCCCGCCGCCGACGGCGGACTGCGCCTGCTGTTCCCGTCCGCGGCGGCGCTCGCCGCGGCCGACCCGGAGCACCTGGCGATGCCGCAGTCCCGGCGCCGGGCCCTGCTCGGCCTGTGCGCGGCGCTCGCCGGGGGCGACGTCCGCCTCGACCCCGGGGTGGACCGCGAACAGGCAGCCGCCGAGCTGCTCGCCCTGCCCGGCATCGGCCCGTGGACGGTCGGCTACCTGCGGATGCGCGCCCTCGCCGACCCGGACGTGTTCCTTCCCACCGACATCGGCGTCCGCGACGGCCTGCGCGCCCTCGGCGAATCCGGCGACCCGCGCACCGCCGCCGAACGCTCCGCCCGCTGGGCCCCCTGGCGCTCCTACGCCCTGCACCACCTGTGGTCCGCGGCCGCCGCCCCCACCCTCCGCTCCACCTCCAAGGACCAGACATGACCACCGTGTTCACCACCATGCCCAGCCCGCTCGGCGTCCTGCTGCTCAGCGGAACCCTGGACCCCGAGCGGGGCTTCGCCCTGACCGCCGTCACCGCCCCCGGCCAGAAGGGCGCGCTCGCCGCCCCCGCCGCCGACTGGCGCCCCGACGCGGACGCCCTCGCGCCCGCCGTCGAGCAGCTCACCGCCTACTTCGCCGGCGAGCGCACCACCTTCGACCTGCCGCTCGCGCCGGTCGGCACCCCCTTCCGGCAGCAGGTCTGGAACGCCCTGGACGACATCCCGTACGGCGCCACCCTCACCTACGGCCAACTCGCCGACGCCGCAGGGCAGTCACCGCGCGCGGTGCGCGCCGTCGGCGGCGCGGTCGGCGCCAACCCGCTCCTGGTCGTCCGCCCCTGCCACCGGGTGATGGGCGCCAACGGCAGCCTCACCGGCTTCGCCGCGGGCGTCGACGCCAAGCGCTGGCTGCTCGCCCACGAGAGCGGCGACCGGCTGTTCTGAGCTCCGCCGACCGCCCGTCAGCCGGTCGGCAGCTCGGCCAGCCGCCGGGCCACGGCTTCGGCGTCCGGTGCGGCGAGGGTGCGGTACAGCGCAAGCGCCGTCCCCAGGTGCTGCCGGGCACGTGCCGGATCGCCGTCGCGTTCGGCCAGTTCGCCGAGCAGGTGCAGGGTGCGCGCCTCCCACAGGGTGGAGCGGGCCGTCCGGAACGCGGCCAGCGCGGCGTCCAGCGTTCGACCGGCCTGCGGCAGGCGGCCCGCGGCCAGGTGGGCCTGTCCGGTCAGCGCGAGCGCCCTGGCCGCCTCGTAGTGATCCCCGAGTTCCGTCAACTCCCGCTCGGCTTGGTCGAGTTGTGCGAGGGCGGCGGGCAGGTCGGCGGCGGCCAGGGCGACTTCGCCGAGCGCGATCCGGGCCAGGGCCACGCCCCGCGGGTGGCCGACCTGCTCACGCAGCCGCAGGGTCTCCTCGAACGCCCGCCGGGCCGAGGCGAGTTCACCTGCCAGCCGGTGCGACTGGCCGATCCCGTACTGGGCGTTGGCCTCGGCCCGCGGGTCCGCCATGGCACGGGCCAGTTCCAGCGCCTCGCCGTACCAGCGGGCCGCCTCGACCGGCCGCCCGGCGTTGCGCAGTCCGTGGCCGCCGGAGGTCAGCATCCGCTGCTCGGCCGCCCGCACGCCGTCGGCGCGGGCCGCGGCCAGTCCCGACTCGTGGGCCTCCACCTGGAGTTCGGCGGCGCGCAGGCGCAGGAAGAGCGGCCACATGGCATCGGCGAGCTGCCAGACCAGGGCGGGCCGCCCGTCCGCGACGGCCGCGCGCAGGGCCGCGGCGAGCTGTCCGCGCTCCGCGTCCAGCCAGCGCAGGGCACTCTCCTCGCCGTCGAACTCCGGCACGTGCCAAGGTGGTTGGTCGTAGTCGCGGGCCAGCGGGCGGCGGCTCGGACTGATCAGCCGCTCGGTGGCGGTGGCCGTGGCCAGCAGGTGTTCGGCGACCCTCCGCGCGGCCGCCCGCCGCTGTTCCGGCGGTTCGCCCTCCGTCCCGCACTCCCGGGCGTGCAGCCGGACCAGGTCGTGGAAGCGGTAGCGGCCGTCGGCGGGCTGCTCCAGCAGGTGTTCGTCGCCCAGCGCGTCCAGCAGCAGGTCGGCCGCGGCGAGCGGCAGTTCGGCGGCCGCGCCCGCCAGGGCCGGCGTGAACTCGGGGACCGGCAGCAGGCCGAGCAGCCGGTACAGCCGGGCGGCGGCCGGCTCCAGTCCCCGGTAGGAGGCGGCCAGCGCGGCGTGCACCGCCCGTTCGCCGTCCAGGCGCAGCGCGTCCAGCCGGTCGGACTCCCGGCTGAGCGCCTCGGCGGTGGCGGCCAGCGGCTGGCGGGGGCGGGCCGCCATCCGGGCGCCGGCCACGCACAGCGCCAGCGGCAGTCCGGCGCAGCGGGCGACCACCTGGTCGGCGGCCGGCGACTCGGCGGCGACCCGGTCCGCGCCGACCCGGCGGGCGAGCAGTTCGGTGGCGGCGGCGCGGTCGATCAGGCCGACCTCGAAGAACCTGGCCACGTCGATGCCGAGCCCGGTGAGCCGGGTGCGGCCGGTCACCACCGTCACCGAGTGGGCGGCGCCCGGCAGCAGCGGGCGGACCTGGGCGGCGGTGGCGGCGCTGTCCAGCAGGACCGCGAACCGGCGGCCGGCGGTGACGGACCGCCAGAGTGCGGCGGCCTCGTGGAGGTCGGCGGGCACGGCCGGCATCGCCAGCGCCCGCAGGAACGCGCCCAGCACCTCTCCCGGGTCGGCCGGGCCGCCGGGGGCGTGTCCGCGCAGGTCGGCGTAGAGCACCCCGTCGGGGAAGTCCCGGGCCCGGGTCCGCAGCCAGCTGCCGGCCAGTGCGCTCTTGCCGATGCCGGGCGGCCCGGTGAGCACCAGGCAGCGGCCGCCCGGCGGCGGCGGCGCGCTCAACTCCGCGTCCAGCGCGGACAGCTCCGCCGCGCGCCCGAGGAGGTGGGCGGGGGCGGGTGGAAGCTGTTGCGGGACCGGAAGCAGCGCCGGAGCGTGCGAATGGATGTGCACGCCCCCCTGGATGTCGCCCGCCTGCAGGGCGACTCCCTCGATCCTGGCCTGGCCGGTGACGGAATTGCGGTGGCCTTCCACGTGCTGATTCCTCCCCTGGGACGATGGCTGCGGCCCGGCGCGGGCTCCGGTACTCCTTCCTGCGGCCGGTCCGTTGCGCTGCGGGGCACGGGCCCGCCCCGCCGTGCAGGCCGGTGCCGGCGCCGCACCCGCCAGGCCCCGCTCGGCACACCTGACGGTCCGTCTGCTCCACTGTTCCGGAGCCCAGTTCACGGCACCGGGAGCGCCGCGTCCACCCGCCCCGAGCACCCCGGCGGCGGCCCGCACACCGCCCTCACGAAGACATGCGCCCTTTACCAGAAACCGGTCGGCAGTGTCGGAACAATGCCGAAAGACGGGCACCCTGGCGTTCCGAGGTGCTATCGCAGCATGCCCGCGCCCGTGCCATGCTCACCTCCTGCGCGACCGAGGAACCCGCGACAGGAGGGGCACCGAGATGATCCACCTGCTGGGAACAGTCGAACTCTCGGCCGCTGGACGGCCGTTGCCGATCAGCTCGCGAAAGGGCCGGACCTTGCTGGCCTGCCTCGCCCTCGACCTGGAACGCCCGCAGTCGGTCACCTCGCTCGCCGACCGGCTCTGGGACGGCGAGCCGCCGCCGAGCGTGGTCAGCACCCTGCACGGCTACCTCTCCAAGCTCCGCAGCGCCCTGCGCCGGGCCAACGAACTCGCCGGCGGCTCCGACGGCCGCCCGATCGAGTTGGTCTCCCGCTCCGGCACCTACGCCCTGCACGCGCAACCCGAGCAGGTGGACTGGCAGTTGTACCACCGGCTGGCCGTCGACGCCCGAGCCCTGGCCGAGGCCGGCGAGGACCGGCAGGCGCTCGCCGTCCTCGACCGGGCCGCTCAGGTCTGGCAGGGCGAACCCCTGGCCGGCCTGCCCGGACTGTGGGCCCAGCAGGTCCGCAGCCAACTGCTGGACCGAAGATTCGCCACCGCACTCACCCGCTTCGAGGTCGAACTCCGGCTCGGCCGCTACGCCGACCTGGTGCCCGACCTGGCCGAACTCGCCGAGCAGCAGCCCTGCAACGAGCAGGTCGCCGCCCACCTGATGGCCGCGCTCTACGGCTGCGGCCGGATCGCCGAGGCCCTCGCCGCCTACCGCCGCATCCGCCGCCGGATGTACGAGGACCTCGCCACCGGCCCCGGGGCCGCCCTGGACCGGCTGCACGACGGGATCCTCCGACGCGAGCAGATCGCCGACCTGATCCGCCGCCCGCCGGGCACGGCCCCCGCTCCGCGCACCGCCCCCGCGGCCCCGCCGGCCCCGGTACCACGGGGGCGCCCCGCACGGCGGCCCTCCACCCTGCTGCCGGCACCCGAACTCTTCGGCCGAGAAGCCGAGTTGGACCTGCTGACCGGCGCCGCCCGGGGTGAGTGGCCGGCCCCGGCCGGCAGTCGCACCGCCGCCCTGCCCGTGGTCGCCCTCAGCGGGCTGCCCGGCAGCGGCAAGACCGCCCTCGCCCTCACCGCCGCCCACCGACTGCTCCCCGACTTCCCCGACGGCGCGTTCCTGCTCCGCCTCGGCGCCCACTCCCCCACCCGGCCCGACACCGGTCCCGAGGCCGCCGCCACCGCCCTGCTGCGCCAGTTCGGCGTCCCCGCGCCCGAGATCCCGCTCGAACCCGACGAACTCCTCGCCCGCTGCCGCGAACTGCTCTCCCAGCACCGCGCCCTCGTCCTGCTCGACGACGCCGCCGGGCCCGACCAGATCGGCCCGCTCCTCCCGGCCGCGCCCACCTGCTTCGTCGTCGTCACGTCCCGCCACCGGATGGCCGAACTCGCCGCCGTCAGCACCGTCCCCCTCGACGCCCTGACCCCCGACGCCGCCGCCACCATGTTCACCCGCCTGATCGGCCCCGATCGCGCCACCGACCCCGCCCACCTCGCCGCCGTCACCCGCCGCTGCGCCCACCTCCCCCTCGCCCTCCACCTGGCCGCCGGGCGGTTCCGCTCCCACCCGTCCTGGGACCTCGCCCACCTCGCGGGACGACTCTCCCGGAACTCGCGGCTCGACGAGCTCAGACACGGGCCGGAGAGCCTGCACGCCGCGCTCGCGGGGTCGTACCAAGACCTCCCGGCCGATCATCAGCTCGCCCTCCGCAGACTGAGCCTGCACCCGGGCGAGGAGTTCGGCCTGCTGACCGCGGCGGTGCTCGTCGACTGCCCCGTGGACCGGGCGGAGCACCTGATCGAGGGCCTGTTGGCGGCGAGCCTGCTGTCCGAGCATTCGGTCGAGAGGTTCAGCTTCCACGAACTGGTTCGCGAGTACGCCGTCACTCGGCAGAGCATCGAGGAAAGCGCGCAAGATCGCACCGCAACCGACCGACGGGTCATCAATTTCCTCACCAGCACCGCTGATTGGGCCGACCGGAAGATCCATCCGCAGCGATTCCGGATGGATCTTCCGTCGTTGTCCCCACTGCTGACGACCGAAGATCCGGTGATCGGACCGGCCTGGCCCGGCCGGCTCTCCCCGAAGGCCTGGCTGGCGACCGAGACGGAAACCCTGACCGCTCTCGAACGGCGACTGCGGGCCGCCGGGGACAGCGAATCGGCGGCCGTGCTCGCCCACTTGATCGCGGCAGAGCTCGACTCCCGCTGCCTGTGGCCGGAGGCCGGCGAGGCGCACCGCGCAGCCGCGGCCCACTGGCGCGCAGCGGGCGCGGACCTCGCCGAGATGCATGCACAACTCGCATTGTCCGGGGCGGAGTTGAAGCTCGCCCGGTACCCGGAGTCGGCCCGGGCGGCCAAGCGCGCGTTGGCCCTCGCGCACGCCGGGGGCGAGCAGCGCGGAGCAGCAGAGGCCTTGGGGCGCCTGGGCGCCCTGCGCTGGCACCAGGGCGACCTGCACGGCGCCCTGGCACTGCAGCGCGAGTCCCGGTCCGTCCTGCGCCAGGTCGGCGACGCCGCCGCGGCCGCCCGGGCGACCGCGAACCTGGGCCTGGTCCAGAGCCAGCTGGGAGACACCCGCGCGGCGATCGACAGCCTCTCCGAGGCGCTGTCCTTCTTCCGCACCGCCGACGAGCAGGCGGTGGCACTGCAGATCACCAACAACATCGGCGGCCTCTATCTGGAAATAGGTGACACAGTGGCCGCGCGGCGGGCTTTCGAAGCCGTCTCGGAGGCAGGCGAAGGAACCATATCGCCGGTCGATCTGGCGGTTTCCCGGGTGAACCTCTCCCGCTTGATGGAGATTCCCCGAGAATTCGACTCGGCGATACGCCTGATCGATTCCTCCGTGGAGGTATTTCGCCGTTCCGGAAGCCTCCGCCAGCAGGCCGACGCGATGAATGCGAAGGGCCTCGCGCTGTTCCGCTCCGGAAATCCGGAATCCGCGATGGAGTTGTTCGCCGAGGCCCACCGGATCGCTTCGGCCATCGGAGCGTCCCGCGAGGCGGTCGACGCACTGAACGGCCTGGCCCGGGTGGAGGAGGTGCGGCCGGGCATCGCCGTCCGAGCGCGCTCGGGTCCGGCCGAAATCTCCCGTGGCACGGCCGGCGGATTCGCCCCCGAGGATGCCCTGGCGCACTACCGGGAAGTGCTCCGGGCCGAGGCCCCGCCGAATCCCGGCCCCGCTTGACAGATCTCGACCGCAATTGAACGTCCGCCCCGGAGAGTTCAGGACGATCCCGAACCGCCACGCCCGCCGTGCCGCCGCCGGTCGGCACATCCGCGAGCTGATGGATTCGATTAGCGACGGCCATCCACTGCCGGATAGAGTCCGCCGCAAAGATCGCTTCTAGTCACGGGAACGCGCGTGTACAACGACATGCCCATGCCCCTCCGTCGTGCGAACCGCAACGGCTCCGCGGACCACCGCCCGGCCTCGGCGCTCCGGACCCCGACGTCCCCCGCCGGACGGCGCGGCACCGGCGGAGCCACCGAGCCCGGTGCGTGCGGGTGGATGGGCATCTGGCTTCTCCTGCCGAGGCTGTAGCCGGCGGCCCGGTCAGACGTTCTGCAGGTCGTCGGCTGGGACGAGGGCGCGCAGGCGTTCGGCGGTGGCGGGGTCGCGCGGGGCGAGGACCACCAGGCGGAGGTTGTCGGGCGCGCCGAGCACCAGGTGGTCCAGCCGGAGGCGGCCGACCTTCTCGTGGACCATGTCCTTCTCGATGCCCGCGCGTTCGCGCACCTGGTGCTCGTCCAGCCAGGCGGCGGCTTCCGGGAAGGACTGCCGGAGCCGTTCGATCAGCGCGGCCAGCCGGGCCGCGGCGGGGTTGCCGTCGCCGCCGCGCTCCGCGTACGCGGCCCGGAGTTCGGCCAGGGTGCGGCGGGCGTGGTGTTCCCAGTCCACCACCCGGCGGCGGTTCGCGCGGTGGGCGAACGCCACCCAGGCGAGGTTGCGCTGCCCCGCCGGGACCAGGGAGAACTCGAACATGGCGTCCGCGGGCCGGTTCCAGGCCCGCACCTCCCAGTCCGGGTCGGTCAGGAACGCCGGGGCGGGGGCCTGCGCCTGCACCAGGCGCAGCAGTGCCGGGGCCACCTCCAGGTCGTCCGAGGGCGGCGCCGGGCGCGGTTGGTGGCCCGCCAGCCGGAACAGGTAGTCGGTCTCGGCGGCGTCCAGCCGCAGCGTCCGCGCCAGTGAACCCAGCACCTCCGGCGAGGGGTTGATCTCCCGGCCCTGTTCCAGCCAGGTGTACCAGGTCACGCCGACGCCGGCGAGCAGCGCCAGTTCCTCCCGCCGCAGCCCCGGTGTCCGTCGGCGCACTCCGGGCGCCAGCCCGACCTGCTCGGGCGTCAGCGCCGCCCGCCGCGCCCGCAGGAATCCCGACAGCGACTCCCGTCGAAAGTCCGTCTCCGCCATGCCGGTCCCCCCTCGTCCTGTCACCGCCACTACCAGTATCGGCACGCACTGCTGAACCCCGCCGCCCGGAGGGAGGGTTGGTGCCGCCGGGCGGAGCGCCCGGCACGACTCCGTGGGAGGAGAACGACGATGAGGCTTCGTCAGGTGCTGGTCGGTGCGGGTGTGGTGACGGCCCTGCTGTCGGGTGCGGCGGTCCCCTCGGGGGCGGCCGCACGCGGGCCGGCGGTGCTGGTCGGGCGCGGGGTGGCGGCCACCCCGGAGGGCGCCGCCTGGGACGCCGTCCACCACCGCTTCCTGGTCGGCTCGATGGTGCACGGCACGGTCTCCGCGGTGCGGCCCGACGGTTCGCTGCGCACCCTGGTCGACGACCCCGCACTGATCACGGTGGTCGGCCTGCACGCCGACCCGGCGCGGGGCCGGGTCCTGGTCGCCAACGCGGACCTCGGCGTCGGCGAACGCACCGGCGCCGCCACGGTGTCCAGGACGGCCGGGCTCGGCGCGTACGACCTGCGGACCGGGCGGCGGACCTTCTACGCCGACCTCGCCGCCGTCGCCGGCGACGGCGGCCCGCACCTCGCGAACGACGTGGCCTTCGCCCCCGACGGCACCGCGTACGTCACCGACACCTACGCCCCGATCGTCTACCGGGTGACCCCGGACGGCGCCGCCTCCGTGCTGGTCCGCGACCCGCGTCTGGCCGCGCCCGCCGGAGCGATCGGGCTGAACGGCATCGTCTGGCAGGACGGCGTGCTGGTGGTCGGCAAGACCGACGACGCCTCGCTCTGGCGTCTGCCGCCCGACCGGCCCGAAGCCCTGTCCCGGATCGACGTGCCGGACGCGGCCGGCCGCTTCACCGGCCTGGACGGCCTGCTGGCCCGACCGGACGGATCCCTGCTGGCCGTCACCAACCGGCTCGGCGGGACCGGCTCCGACGCCCTGCTGACGCTGCGTACGACGGACGGCTGGCACACGGCGCGGACGGCGGCCGTCCGCCCGGTGCCCGACACCGACCCCACCGCGGTCACGGCCGGCCCGGGCAACGGCGTCTGGGTGCTCAGCGCCCGGCTCGACCTGCTGCTCGCGGGCGCCCCTGGAGACGGCTTCACCCTGCGGCGCACCGGCTGAGTTCAGGCCACCGCGGTGGTGCGGCGGGCGAGGGCCGCGGCCTCGGTGTGGCGGGCGAGGACCAGGCGCGCCAGTTCGGGGGCGGCGCCGAGGACCGGGGCGAGGTGGTCGGCGTGCGCGGAGCCGGCCGCGGTGGCGATGCGGTCCGGGAGCAGGCCCGGGGCGAGCAGGTACGGGGCGACGGCGGTGGCGGTGACGGCGGCGTCGTCGCGGAGGGCGGCGAGGGCGTCGGCCACCGTCGGGGTGGTCGCCGAGGCGTAGGCCGTGCTGACGGCCGCCCAGCCGCGGGTGCGCCGCCACTCGGCGGCGACGGCGCGGGTGGTGGCGTTGGCCGCAGGGTCGGAGGAGCCGGCGGCGGCCAGCACCACGCCGGTGCGGGCCCGGACGGCGGGGTCGGCGACGTCCAGGCCGGCTTCGGCGAGGCGGCGGTCGAGGGCGTCGAGCAGGAGGGGGGACGGGCCGAGGACGTCCGCGACGGGGATCGCGGAGCCGGCGGCGCGCAGCGCGGCCGGGATGTCGTGCTTGGCGTGGAAGGCCCGGTTCAGGAGGAGCGGCACGGCGATCGCGTCGGTGAGGCGCGGGGCGACCTGGGCGATCCGCGGGGCGCAGTGGTCCAGGTAGGCCGCGGTGACCGGCAGTTCGGGCACGAGGGCGCGGACCGCGTCGGCGAGCGCCTCGACGGTGGCGGCGTGCCGGGGGTCGCGGGAGCCGTGCGCGAGCAGCAGGAGCGGCGCCGGCGACGGGTGCTGTCCGGCGGCGCGCGGTTCTCCGCGCCCCGGGCGGGGCGCGGAGAACCGGTGGTTCTGACGATCCGTGGTGCGGAAGGACATCGGACTACCGGGAGGTGACCAGGAGGCCGCGGCTGCGCAGGACGCGGCGCTCCAGCGGGGAGAAGAAGAGCAGGTCGATGGCGACGCCGACGAACAGGATCAGGATGATGCCGAGCAGGACGCCGGACATGTTGGAGAACTCGCGCTCGTTCTCCAGGTAGCGGCCGAGGCCGAGACCCAGGTCCGGGGAGGAGGCGATGAGTTCGGCGGCCATCAGCGAGCGCCAGGAGAACGCCCAGCCCTGCTTGAGGCCGGACAGGTAGCCGGGCAGCGCGGCGGGGAGCAGGACGTGGCGGGCGCCGCGCAGGCCGGTCGCGCCGAGGGTCTGGCCGGCCCGGAGGTACAGCGGGGGGACCTGGTCGATGCCGGAGATCAGGCCGTTGGCGATCGAGGGGACGGCGCCGAGCAGGATGACGGCGTACATCGCCGAGTTGTTGATGCCGAGCCAGATGACGGCGGCGGGCACCCAGGCGACCGAGGGCAGCGACTGCAGGCCCGCCAGGACCGGGCCGAGCGCGGCGCGGATCGGCTTGACCTGGGCGACCAGCAGGCCGACCGGGGTGCCGATGAGGACCGAGAGGGCGAAGCCGGAGAGGCCGCGCCAGATGCTGGTCCAGATGATGGAGAACAGCGTCCCGGCGTACCAGAGCTCGGTCAGCGAGTCCCAGACGTCGGCGGGGCTGGGCAGCTTGTCGGGCGTGGTGAGCTTCAGGCTGTAGGCGAGCTGCCAGACGACCAGGACCAGCAGCACGCCGAGGACGGGCGGCAGGACCTTCTGGCGGAGGACCGTCGAGAGCGGGGTGCGCTGCGCCTGGACGGTCTCCAGCGCGTCCAGGCCGGCCTCGACACCGGCGGAGTCGTCGGCAGCCGCGGTGGGCAGGGTGTCAGTGCTGGACATGGCGGCGGATCTCCCCACGCAGTTCTTCGGTGATCTCGATGGACAGATCCGCGACCCCGGCGGACTCGATGCGGCGCGGCTGCGGCAGGTCGATCCGCCACTCCTTGGCGACCCGGCCCGGGCGGGAGGAGAGCAGCACCACGCGCTGGGCGAGGCGGACGGCCTCGCGCACGTTGTGGGTGACGAACAGGACGGCGAGCTGCTTCTCCGCCCAGATCCGGGTGATCTCGTCGTGCAGGACGTCCCGGGTGATGGCGTCGAGCGCGGCGAACGGCTCGTCCATCAGCAGCACCTGGGAGCCCTGGGCGAGCGAGCGGGCCAGCGCGACGCGCTGGCGCATGCCGCCGGACAGCTCGTGGACGCGCTTCTTGTAGGAGCCCTTGAGGCGGACCAGTTCGAGCAGCCGCTCGGCCTCGGGGCGGCGCTCCTCCTTGGGGACGCCGGCCAGGCGCAGCGCGAGTTCGATGTTCTTGCCGGCGGTGAGCCACGGGAACAGCGCGTGGTCCTGGAACATCAGCGCGGGGCGGCCGCCGGGGACCTCGATGGTGCCGGAGGTCGGCTTGTCCAGACCCGCCACCAGGTTGAGCAGGGTGGACTTGCCGCAGCCGGAGGCGCCGAGCAGGGTGACGAACTCGCCGGGTGCGACGGTGAGGTTGATGTCCTCCAGCACCGGCGCGGCGGTGCCGGGGCGGCCGAAGGTCTTGTGCACGTGCGAGATCCGGACGGCGGTGTCGCCGTCCGGGCGGCCCGCGCCGGCGGCGTCGGGCGAGGTGGTCAGTGCCGTGGTCACGGGCACCTCCTGCGGGTGTGGTTCCGGGCAGGGCGGGGATCGGGGGATCCGGGGTCCGGCCCCGCGCCCGCCCGGTGAGTGGGCATCGGGTGGGCGGGCGCGGGGCGCGGACCGCGGGGCCTGGGGGTGTTACTTGGCGCCCAGACCGGCGTCGGCGACGGCGGGCTGGCCCGCGGCCTTCAGGACCTTGTTCAGCAGGGTCAGGTCGTAGATCCCGGCCAGGTTGGGCTTCTTCAGCAGGCCGGCGGTGACGGCGTGGTCGGCCTCGGCCTGCAGGGTGTTCGCCAGCGGGTCGTCCAGGAAGTCGATGTCCTGCCAGGCCGGGTCGAGGACCGCGGCGTCCAGCGCGTTGCCGGCGTCGGCCTTGATCTGCTCGTTGGCGACGGTCTTGGCCTGGTCGGAGTTGGCCTTGATCCAGGCGTTGGTCTTCACCGAGCCGCGCAGCACGGCCTCCACCACGTCGGGGTGCTCGGTGAGGAACTTCTGCGACACGATCAGGTTGGTGATGACGAACTTCTTGTCCGGCCAGACGTCCTTCTCGTTGAGCAGGACCTTCGCGCCGAGCGTGACCAGCTTGGAGGCGGTCGGCTCGGGCACCCAGGCGCCGTCGATGGAGCCGGACTTGTAGGCGTCGGGGGTCACCTTGTTGTCGGTGCGCAGCACCTTGACGTCGCCGTCGCCGGAGTTGGCGTCGACGTGGAAGCCCTTCTCCGCCAGGTAGTTGAGCAGGGCGACGTCCTGGGTGTTGCCGAGCTGCGGGGTGGCGAGCTTCTTGCCCTTGAGGTCGTCCAGGCTCTTGATCTTGTCGGGGTTGACCACCAGCTTGACGCCGCCGGAGGCCGAACCGCCGATGATCCGCAGGGACTTGCCGTCGGACTTGGTGTAGCCGTTGATCGCCGGGGAGGGGCCGATCCAGCCGATGTCGATGGAGCCGGCGTTCAGCGCCTCGATCTCGGCCGGGCCCGCGTTGAAGACCTGGGTCTTGATCTGGGTGCCGCCGAGCTCCTGCTGGAAGATGCCCTGCTTGAGGCCGACCAGCGCGGTGCCGTGGGTGAGGTTGGCGAAGTAGCCGATCTTCACGGTGTCCGCGGACAGCTTGGTCGCGCCGGGCGCCGGGGCGGTGGAGGCCTTGTCGGTGCTCTTGGCGCCGTACGAGCAGGCGGTCAGCAGTGCGGCGGTGGCGGTCAGGGCGACGGCCGCGACGGCGGCGCGTCTGATCCGGCCGGCGTTGGGGCGGAAGAAGGTATGGGTCGGCGTAGTGCTCGGTGCCATGAGAGGTGTCCCGTTCGGAGAGAAGGAGGAAGTAGTCGTGCCTGACCGGGGCCGGCCGGCCGTCGTGCCTGCTGTGGGAAGGCGCGGGGCCGGGCCGGTGACAGGGGATCAGTGCCCCTGCCAGCCCCCACATCGCGTCAGGCCGCCCTGGCCGCTGCCGAGGACGCCGCTGCCGATGCGGCCGCCTTCCTTGTCCATGCCCGAGAACGCCTCGCTGGGCATCAGACCCAGTCCTCCTCTTGGGAAGCGTCGGTGGTGCTGACGGTGTCGAAGGCCTCGCCCGCCATGCCGGCGGTGAGGGTGGTGCCGTCGGCCGGGTCGATCAGGATGAACGAGCCGGTCCGGCGGTTGTCGGTGTAGTCGTCGAGGGCCAGCGGCTCGGCGGTGCGCAGCACCACGTGGCCGATGTCGTTGACGTTCAACCCCTCGGGGGCGGGGCGCTGTTCGAGGCCCCCTTCCTCGATGGGTGCGGTGATGTCGATCCGGTAGGAGATCTCCTTGACCAGCGCGCGCACGGTGCGGGTGGTGTGCTTGAGCAGCACCTTCGCGCCGACGTGCAGCGGACGCTCGTTCAGGTGGCAGACGGTGGCCTGGACGTCCTTGGTGGGGACGGGGGCCGGGCCGCCCGCGATCAGGTCGCCGCGGGAGATGTCGATGTCGTCGGCGAGGCGGACCGTCACCGACTGCGGGGCCCAGGCGATCTCGGTCTGCACGCCGAGCGCGTCGATCGCCGCGACGGTGGTGGTGTGGCCCGAGGGCAGCACCGTCACCCGGTCGCCGACCCGCAGCACGCCGGAGGCCAGCTGGCCCGCGTAGCCGCGGTAGTCGTGGAACTCCTCGCTCTGCGGCCGGATCACGTACTGGACCGGGAAGCGGGCCGGCTCGACGCTCGGGTCGGTGCCGACCGGCACCGTCTCCAGGTGCTCCAGCAGCGTCGGGCCGCCGTACCAGTCCATGTTGGCGGAGGGCTCGACCACGTTGTCGCCGGCCAGCGCCGAGATCGGCACCGCGACGACGTCCTTGACGCCGAGCGAGGCGGCGTAGGCGGTGAACTCCTCGGCGATCCGCGCGAACACCGGCTCGGCGTAGTCGACCAGGTCCATCTTGTTGACGGCGAGGACGACGTGCGGGACGCGCAGCAGGGCGGCGACCGCGGCGTGCCGGCGGGTCTGCTCGACCACGCCGTTGCGGGCGTCGACCAGCACCACGGCGAGTTCGGCGGTGGACGCGCCGGTCACCATGTTGCGGGTGTACTGCACGTGGCCGGGGGTGTCGGCGAGGATGAACCGGCGCCGGGCGGTGGCGAAGTAGCGGTACGCCACGTCGATGGTGATGCCCTGCTCGCGCTCGGCGCGCAGGCCGTCGGTGAGCAGCGCCAGGTCGGGGGCCTCCTGGCCGCGCCGGCGGGAGGCGTGCTCGACGGCCTCCAGCTGGTCGGCCAGCACCGACTTGGAGTCGTGCAGCAGCCGGCCCACCAGGGTGGACTTGCCGTCGTCGACGCTGCCGGCGGTGGCGAAGCGCAACAGCGAGGTGGCGGTGCCGGTCTGGGTCAGGCCGGCTCGGGTGGTGCTCATGCTTAGAAGTACCCCTCGCGCTTGCGGTCTTCCATGGCGGCCTCGGACATCTTGTCGTCGGCGCGCGTCGCCCCTCGTTCGGTGAGGCGGGAGGCGGCGATCTCGGTGATCACGGCCTCGATAGTGTCGGCGTCGGAGTCGACCGCGCCGGTGCAGGACATGTCGCCGACGGTGCGGTAGCGCACCAGCCGGGTCTCGACCGGCTCGTTCGCCTTCGGGCCGCCCCACTCGCCGGCGGTCAGCCACATGCCGTCGCGCTGGAACACCTCGCGGCGGTGGGCGTAGTAGATCTCGGGGAGCTCGATGCCCTCGCGCTCGATGTACTGCCAGACGTCCAGCTCGGTCCAGTTGGACAGCGGGAACACCCGGACGTGCTCGCCGACCGCGTGCCGGCCGTTGTACAGCGACCACAGCTCGGGGCGCTGGCGGCGCGGGTCCCAGGCGCCGAACTCGTCGCGGAGCGAGAAGACGCGCTCCTTGGCGCGGGCCTTCTCCTCGTCGCGGCGGCCGCCGCCGAACACGGCGTCGAACTTGTTGGACTCGATGCCGTCCAGCAGCGGGACGGTCTGCAGCGGGTTGCGCAGCCCGTCGGCGCGCTCCCGGAGCACGCCGCGGTCGATGAAGTCCTGGACGGAGGCGACGTGCAGCCGCAGGTTGTGCTTCGCCACCGCGCGGTCCCGGTACGCCAGGACCTCGGGGAAGTTGTGCCCGGTGTCCACGTGCAGCAGGGCGAACGGCACCGGGGCGGGCGCGAAGGCCTTCAGCGCCAGGTGCAGCATGACGATGGAGTCCTTGCCGCCGGAGAACAGGATCACCGGCCGCTCGAACTCGCCCGCGACCTCGCGGAAGATGTGCACCGACTCGGCCTCCAGCGCGTCCAGGTGGGACAACGCGTACGGGCTGTCCTCGGCCTGCACCAGGCGCTGCGTGGTGACGGTCATGCCAGGCCCCTCTCGGTCAGGAAGGCGTGCAGTTCTGCGGCGGACTCGGACACCGAGCGGCCCTGCGTCTGGATCCGCAGCTCGGGCTTCTCGGGGGCCTCGTAGGGGTCGTCGACGCCGGTCAGGCCGGAGATCTCGCCGGCCGCCTGCTTGGCGTAGAGGCCCTTGACGTCCCGCTCGGAGCAGAGCTCGACGGGCGTGGCGACGTGGATCTCCAGGAACTCGGTGCCGTTGGCGGCGTGCCGCTCGCGGACCGCGGTGCGGGAGTCGGCGAACGGGGCGATCACCGGGGCGAGCACCTTGACGCCGTTGGCGGCCAGCTTCTCGGCGACGAAGCCGATCCGGGTGACGTTGGTGTGCCGGTCCTCGCGGGTGAAGCCGAGTCCCTTGGAGAGGAACTCGCGGATCTCGTCACCGTCCAGCACCTCGACCCGGTGGCCCTCGGCGCGCAGGCGCTCGGCGAGCGCGAACGCGAGGGTGGTCTTGCCCGCGCTGGGCAGGCCGGTCAGCCACACGGTGGCGCCGCGCTCGCGGCCCGCGGCCAGAGTGTCGGCGGTGGTCACGGTGGTTACTCCTGACGGTCGGTGACGGTGGTTCAGGTGGGGGTTGCGGCTCAGAGGTGGATGCCGCACTCGGTCTTGCCGGAGCCCGCCCAGCGGCCCGCCCGGCCCTCCTCGCCCTCGCCGGGCTTGGCGGTGCAGGACAGCGGCGAGCAGCCGATCGAGGTGTAGCCCTCCCACAGCAGCGGGTTCAGCAGCACCCCGTTGGCCTGGACGTACGCGTCGACGTCGGCCTGGGTCCAGCGGGCGATGGGGGCGAGCTTCACCTTGCGGCGCTTCGCGTCCCAGGCCACCACGGGGGTGTTGGCGCGGGACGGCGACTCGTCGCGGCGCAGCCCGGTCGCCCAGGCGTCGTACCCGCCCAGGCCCCGGTTCAGCGGCTCGACCTTGCGCAGCGAGCAGCACAAGTCGGGGTCGCGGTCGTGCAGGTGGGGCCCGTACTGGGCGTCCTGCTCGGCCACGGTGAGCTTCGGGGTCAGCGTGATCACGTTGACCGGCATGGTCGCGGCGACGGCGTCCCGGGTGCCGATGGTCTCGGCGAAGTGGTAGCCGGTGTCCAGGAACACCACGTCCACGCCGGGCAGCGCGGTGGAGGCCAGGTGGGCGACGACCGCGTCCTCCATCGAGGAGGTGACGCAGAAGCGCTTGCCGAAGGTGTCGGCCGCCCACTGCAGGATCTCCTGCGCGGTGGCCTCCTCCAGCTCACGGCCGGCCCGGAGGGCGATCGCCTCGTAGTCAGTCGCGGTCGTCATGTCCGTTACCCCCGTTGGTCGTCGACAGCAGTCCGAGGAACTTCAACTGGAAGCCCCGGCGGCACGCCCGGCATTCCCACGCCCCGTGGCCGCTCTCGGACGGGCGCAGGTCCTCGTCCCCGCAGTACGGGCAGTAGAAAGGCGCGGCGCGCTCGGTCATGACAACTGCTCCTCGGTGGCGCGGACGGTCCACTGGGCGAAGCGCTCGCCGTCCTGACGGTCCGCCTGGTAACGGGTCAGCAGGCGCTCGACGTAGTCGGGCAGTTCGGCGCTGGTGACCTTCAGGCCGCGGATCTTGCGGCCGAAGCCGGCGTCCAGGCCGAGCGCGCCGCCCAGGTGGACCTGGAAGCCCTCCACCTGCTCGCCGTTCTCGTCGGTGACCAGCTGGCCCTTGAGGCCGATGTCGGCGGTCTGGATGCGGGCGCAGGCGTTCGGGCAGCCGTTGATGTTGATGCTCAGCGGCTCGTCGAACTCCGGGAGGCGGCGCTCCAGTTCGTCGATCAGGGACTGGCCGCGGCCCTTGGTCTCGACGATCGCGAGCTTGCAGTACTCGATGCCGGTGCAGGCCATCGTGCCGCGCCGGAACGTCGACGGGGTGACCCGCAGGTCCAGCGCCTCCAGGCCGGCCACCAGGGACTCGACCCGGTCCTCGGCGACGTCCAGGACGATCATCTTCTGCTCGACCGTGGTGGCCAGGCGGCCGGAGCCGTGCTCGGCCGCCAGGTCGGCGATCTGCGCGAGCAGCTTGCCGTTGACCCGGCCGACCCGCGGCGCGAAGCCGACGTAGAAGTTGCCGTCGTTCTGCCGGTGCACGCCGACGTGGTCGCGCCAGCGGTTGCTGGGCTCCTGCGGGCCGGGGCCGTCGACGAGTTCGCGCCCCAGGTACTCGTCCTGCAGCACCTGGCGGAACTTCTCCGGGCCCCAGTCGGCGACCAGGAACTTCAAGCGGGCGCGGTTGCGCAGGCGGCGGTAGCCGTAGTCGCGGAAGATGCCGATCACGCCGGCCCAGACGTCCGGGACCTCCTCCAGCGGCACCCAGGCGCCGAGCCGGACGCCCAGCTTCGGGTTGGTGGAGAGGCCGCCGCCGACCCACAGGTCGAAGCCGGGGCCGTGCTCGGGGTGGACCACGCCGACGAAGGCGACGTCGTTGATCTCGTGGACCACGTCCAGCAGCGGGGATCCGGAGATCGCCGTCTTGAACTTGCGCGGGAGGTTGGAGAACTCCTTGTTGCCGATGTAGCGGCGGTTGATCTCGTCGATCGCCCAGCTGCCGTCGATGATCTCGTCCTCGGCGATGCCCGCGACGGGCGAGCCGATCACCACGCGCGGGCAGTCGCCGCACGCCTCGGTGGTGGACAGGCCGACCGCTTCCAGCTTCTGCCAGATGGACGGGACGTCCTCGATCCGCACCCAGTGGTACTGGACGTTCTGGCGGTCGGTCAGGTCGGCGGTGCCGCGGGCGTACTGCTCGGAGACCTCGCCGATCGCCTTCAGCTGGGCCACCGTCAGCTGCCCGCCGTCGATGCGCACCCGCATCATGAAGTACTCGTCGTCCAGCTCGTGCGGCTCCAGGACGGCGGTCTTGCCGCCGTCGATGCCCTGCTTGCGCTGGGTGTACAGGCCCCACCAGCGCATCCGGCCGCGCAGGTCGTTCGGGTCGATCGAGTCGAAGCCGCGGTGCGCGTAGATCGTCTCAATGCGTGTCCGCACGTTGAGACCGTCGTCGTCCTTCTTGAACTGCTCGTTGCCGTTCAGCGGGGTGAAGTGCCCCATGCCCCACTGGCCCTCGCCGCGGTGGCGGGTCACCTTGCGGGCGGCGGGGCGGGCCGCGGGGGCGGCGCCGGCCTGAGGCTCGACCGTTTCGGGAGTGCGGGCCATGGTGTTCAGTCCTTTGAGCGGCTTGGCAGGTGCGAGGGTGGCGGTCCCCGGACGCGCTCCGCTCCCACCTGCGGATCTCAGCAGGCGGCGGGAGGGGGTGACGCTGGGCCGGGGGTCGGTGCGCGCGCATCCTCGACGGCGGGGATGGGCAGGCAGGGCGCCGGTGTTGGCGGCGTGCGAGGGGGCTCAGGTCACCGGACAGATGGCACTGGACACGCGAAGGAGGTCGACGTGGAGTCGGCCAACTAGGGTGGTTCCGGTGCTAGACATGGCAAGAGATTCGCACGGCGAGCGACTCGCGGTCCACTAACGTCCGCATCCTGGACTCCAGTGTTCCGAATCGCGAGACGAACGGGGAACTCCGGCCGTCCGGGCGCTGCGGGCCGCCGGTTCCGGGCGGCGGCGCGCCGGTCGCGGAGCACGGGCCGATACCGTAGGGGCGTGCAAGCAGCAGGCAGTACCCCCCAGCCGTCCGGCGGGCCCGGAACGACCGGCGGCCGGGCCTCCCGCCGGCGCGGCGGACGGCGCCGCGCCGCCAAGCGAACCAGCTGGTACCACACCCCGTGGGCGCTGGTGAAGGACACCACGAACACCTGCGTCGAGTACCGGGTCACCGGCCTCGCCGCCGAGGCGGCCTTCTTCACTCTGCTGTCCATCCCGCCGCTGCTGCTCTGCCTGGCCGGCACCCTCGGCTACCTCGACGACATCCTCGGCGCGGGCACCATCGACAAGCTGAAGCAGGACATCGTCTCAGCAGCTGGGACGGTGCTCTCATCGAGCTCCGTCGACCAGATCGTCCAGCCCCTGCTGCACGACGTCTTCGACAACGCCCGCCCCGACCTGATCTCGATCGGCTTCCTGCTCTCGCTCTGGTCCGGCTCCCGGGCGCTGTACATCTTCATCGACACCATCACCGTGATGTACGGCCTGGACGGCAAGCGCGGCCTGGTCAAGACCCGGCTGATGTCGCTCGGCCTCTACCTCGGTGCGCTGGTGATCGGCTCGCTGGTGCTGCCGCTGCTGCTGGCCGGGCCCGGCCTGGTGATCGGCGCCTTCCAGGGCTCCGCCGGGGTGGTCAACGCCCTGTACTGGCCCGCCGCGATCCTGCTGCTGATCGTCTTCCTCACCACCCTCTACCACGTGGCCGTCCCGGTCTCCACGCCCTGGCGCGAGGACATCCCCGGCGCGCTGGTCGCCCTGGTCGTCCTGGTGGTGTGCAGCGTCGCCCTGCGGGTCTACCTGATCAGCTCGGTCGAGGGCCACTCCGTCTACGGGCAGCTCGCCGCGCCGGTCGCCGTACTGCTGTGGATCTTCGTGGTGGCGCTGGCGGTGCTGATCGGCGCCGCGATGAACGCCGCGATAGACCGCCGCTGGCCCACCGTCGAGACCGCCGACGCGCGCGCCGAGAACGAGCGCCTGGCCGAGGACGCCGCCGTCCAGCGCGGCCGCGAGGCCGCCGCCCGGCGCGCCGTGGAACGCGCCGAGCGGACCCGCCAGTTCGGCCTCGCCGAGGGCCACGACGAGGACCTGTTCGACGAGGACGACGACGAGCCCGCGCCGAGCGAGTACCCCGAGCGGTGGGCCGGCTTCCTCCCGCACGACGACGTCCGCCGCCGGGTGCGCGCCGTCCGGCGCAGGCCGCCCCGGCCCTGAGGCCGGGACGGTCCGCTACCCCCGGCGCCCGGCCGCCGCCAGCAGCGCGTGCACCAGGGAGGCGGCCAGCGCCGCCGGGTCGGGCGGGTCACCCACCGGACGGAGCGTCAGCGCACCGCCGCGGAACCGGACGTGCACCAGGCCGTCCGCGCCCAGCGTGGCCAGCACCGCGCAGCCCGGG
This sequence comes from Streptomyces sp. TLI_171, assembly GCF_003610255.1. Classification (GTDB taxonomy): domain Bacteria; phylum Actinomycetota; class Actinomycetes; order Streptomycetales; family Streptomycetaceae; genus Kitasatospora. The sequence continues at coordinate 1,988,939 of NZ_RAPS01000001.1, forward strand.
TGGCGGCGCCACACCTCCGCCGCTCCCTCCGGACGCCCGCCGTGCAGCACGTCCGCGAGCCGCCGCACCCGGGCCGGCTCGTCGACCCGCGCCGCCAGGTGCCGGTCGTACCGGACCGGGTCGCCGGGCCCGCCCGGCAGCCGGACCGTCACCGTCACTGCCACCGGCCGCCCCCGAACAGCGGGCCCGGCGGCGGCAGCGGGGGCAGCTCCGGGGCGACGGCCGGCTCGCCCAGGCCCAGCACCCGGTACAGCAGCCGGCGCACCCGGGGCAGGAACTCGCCCGGCTCGGAGGAGATCCGGGCGCCGATCGCCGCGTACGCCTCCGGCCGGTGCACCGCGTCGGCGTACGCCAGCTGCCGGTCCAGCGGGTGCGCCGGGTCCAGGGCCGGAGCGGTCGAGGCAAGCTGCACCCCCGGCGAGCGCGGGTTGACCTCCCGGTGCGGGAAGCGGGCCAGCAGGATCCGGGCCGCGGTGAGCGCCGCGTACAGCGTCACCGAGCCGTGGTCGCCGATGACGTAGTCCGCCGCCACCAGCAGCGGGCGCCAGTCGGTCTCCGGGGTGACCGGCGACACCGCGCCGCCCGACACCCCCGCCACCCACTGGCGGACCTGCCAGCCGCCGTGCCCCGCCGACACGTTCGGATGCACCACCAGCGCGGTGCGGAACCGCCCGGCGGGCAGCTCCCGCACCAGCCGCGGCAGCAGCGCGTCCAGCCGCCCGAACACCGAGTCCGGACCCCAGGTCGAGCAGAGCAGCACCAGCCGCTCCTCCGGGCCCAGCCCGAGCGCCGCCCGGAACTCGGCCCGCCGGGGCAGCGCCGCGGTGATCCGGTCGTGGTCGCCGTCGCCGACCACCTCCGCCACCGGCAGCACCTCCGGGCAGCACCGCTCCAGTTCCGCCAGGTCGGCGCGGTGCGCCAGCGCGTACGCCGCGGCGTTCGGCCGGCCCTGCCACAGCAGGTGGTCACGGCCCAGCCCCGACGCCGCGCGGTCACCGCCCGGCGCCGCGCCCGCGCGGAGCTCGCGCACGCCGGTCACCGACCCGACCGGTGGCAGCGCCCGGGCCAGCTTCAGGTGCCCCGCCCCGTGCGGCAGCCGCACCAGCGGGCCGCGCACCTGCTCGATCCCCCGCGACCCGGCCGCCAGCACCAGGTCGAACTCGGTGGCCACCGCCTGCTCCCACGGCACCACCGTGCCGCCGAGCCCCATCAGGAACGCGGCCACCCCTTCGTTGAACGCGTGCGGCGCGACGGTGAAGACCACCTGCACCCGCAGATCCGAGGCCAGCAGCTCGCACACCTCGCGCAGCCGCTGCCCGTACACCACCGTGTGCACGACCGCCAGCACCCGCTTGCGGTCGAGCAGAGTCGCCCAGGACACGGACTTCCCCCCTTCTCCCCGGCCTCCCACCGGAACGGCGGGCGCCGTGCACCGCCGTCGGGGGAGGGATGTCCGCGCGCGGTGGCGGGAGGACTGGAGAACCCTTGCACTCCTTGCGGAACTCTTGCGTCCTGTCGACTGGCCAACTTCCGGTGTTTCCAGCGGACTTGGTGCTCGTGACCGATCGGCCGGAAATTCGCTGGCGGCCGGGTCGGACGGGCACTAGCGTGGCGTCCGCCGATCGAGGGCACCCCAGGGCGGGGTGTTCGAGGCGCGTCGCAGAAGAGGAGGTGAGGACCGTGAGGCCTGTCCTTGCCGGTGCCGTTCCCCGCGTTCAGAAGTTCACCCGGTCCTGTATCCCCCGGTCTCCGGCCGACCTCTCCTTCCCGGTGTCGCCGCTGCGCTGACGCCGACCGGCCGGGGCCGCCCACCCTCGAAGGGTCACCCCGTTGCACTCCACGCACACCCCTGCCCACCCGCTCGCCGGCCTCGGCTGGACGGACGACCGGGCAGCCGCATTCGCACCGCTCGCCGAAGCAGGCCTGCTCCCCGGGCGGATCGTCCGCATCGACCGCGGCAGCTGCGAGGTGCTGCTCGCCGACCCCGGAACGGGCCGCGCCACCACGCTGCGCGCCGACACCCGGCCGGTGATGAGCGCCGACACCGTCCACAACCCGTGCACCGGGGACTGGGTGGCCGTCGACCCGCACGCCCGCCCCGCCCCCGCCGTCTCGGCGGTGCTGCCCCGCACCACCGCCATCATCCGCAAGGGCGCCCACAAGCGCTCCGAAGGCCAGGTACTGGCCGCCAACGTCGACACCGTGCTGATCGCCGTCTCGCTCGCCGCGGAGCCCGATCTCGGCCGGGTCGAGCGCTTCCTCGCGCTCGCCTGGGAGAGCGGGGCCGAACCGCTGATCGTCCTCACCAAGTGCGACTTGGTCCACGACGGCGACTTCGTCCGGGCGGACGTCGAGGCGGTCGCGCCCGGGGTCACCGTGCTGGCGGTCAGCGCCGAGACCGGCGAGGGCATCGAGGTGCTGCGCGCCCTCACCACCGGCTCCTGCGCCCTGATCGGCCAGTCCGGCGCGGGCAAGTCCACGCTCACCAACGCCCTGGCCGGCGCCCACGCCATGACGGTCCAACAGGTCCGCAGCGCGGACGAGAAGGGCCGCCACACCACCACCACCCGCGAGCTGGTCCCGCTCCGCGGCGGCGGCGCCGTCATCGACACCCCCGGCCTCCGCGGCGTCGGCCTGTTCGGTGGCGAGGGCATCGACCGCGCCTTCGCCGAGATCGAGGAGCTGGCCGCCGAGTGCCGCTTCGACGACTGCTCGCACCGGACCGAGCCGGGCTGCGCCGTGCGCGCCGCCCTGGCCGACGGCACCCTGCCCGAGCGCCGCTGGGACAGCTACCTGAAACTCCAGAAGGAGAACCGCTGGATCGCCTCCCGCACCGACGCGCGGGTGCGCGCCGAGCGCGCCCGGCACTGGAAGACCGTCACCAAGTCCGCCCGCCTCGCCCGCTCCGCCCCCAAGCCCTGACGGCCCGTCGGGCCCTGGATCCGCTCCCCCGACCCCGCCGCCGTCCCCCGCCCGGCGAGACCCGCCGCAGCCGGAACTAGCCGAAGGCTGCCGCGAGTTCGTCCGCGGCGGACGGCAGCGGGGTGGTGAGGGCGACCCAGGAGCCGTCGCGGAAGGACAGGTCGATCCGGCCGCGCTGGGTGACGCCCTTGGCGTTGCGCCGCGCGGCGGTCACCTCGGAACGCGGGAGCTCCAGTTGGAGGGCGTGCTGCTCGGTGAGCTGCCACGGCTTGGCGCGGTCGGCGAGCAGCAGGATCCGCCGGTCGGTGAGGACCAGCAGGGCGCTGCCGTGGGCGCCGTCCTCGTGCAGGCGGATCACCAGCCGGCCGGCGGTGGAGTGCCAGCCGCCGGCCATGCCGGCGCCGTGCCACACCGACTCGGGGACGGCGTCCATCATCCGGTCCTCGACCGCGCCGACGGCGGCGGACGCGGGGTTGACCACCGCGTACGCGCGCCGCAGCAGGCCGAACGGCTTGGCGAGCCTCTGCTCCAGCTCGCCCGGCCGACGGGGCGTCAGCAACTCCTCGGGCGGCCGGGGGATGCCTGGCGCGAGCGAGACCGGCGCGGCGGCCCGGAGCTGCTCGCCGGCGGCGAGGAACGGTGCGGCGAACTGGCGGTCCCGGTCGAGCACGGGAGACTCCTCCATCGGTACGGGTGGTGGCGGCGGCGGACCGCCCGGGCCGGTCAGCCGAAGGCGTCCTCGAAGCGCCGGCGGCGCTCCTCGGGGCTGAGCTCCGGCGACTGCGCGGGTTGGGCGATGCCGGCGCGCTCGCGCAGCGCGGTGCTGGGGCCGGGGTTGCCGCCGATCCGGTCGTCGGCCTCGTCGCCGAGGATGCCCGCGCCGTCCTGCACCGCCTGCTGGACGGTCTGCCCGACCGGGTTGCCGGTCAGGCCGATGCCGTGCAGGCCGGCCTTGCCGATGGTCTTGACGCCGGTCTTGGCCAGGTACGCCTCGATGTCCAGCGGCTTGTTCCAGGTCCAGGGCTTCTTCGGGTTGAGGTGCGGACGCTTGGAGACGGCCTTGAGCGCCTTCATCGCGTCGGCGATCTTCTTCAGCGCGTTGGCGAGCTTGCGTACCAGGTTGGCGATCCGGACGCTGGCGATCGACCCCTCGGCGGCGGCCGCGGCGGCCTCGGCGGCGAGCGACACCCCGGCGGTGATCACGCTGAAGGCGACCGAGGCGGCGAGCGTGATGATCGCCCACTCGATCAGCTCGCGGATCACCGTCTCGACCAGGTCCTGCGCCATCCGGGACTCGGCGGCGGCCTCGGAGAGCAGCTCGGCGGTGCCCTCCATGTCCGTCGCCTCGGCCTCCAGGGTCTGTTCCAGCTCGGCCAGTTCGGCCTGGAGGGCGTCGGCGGCCGCGCCCTCCCACTCGCCCGCCAGCGCGGCCCGGTCCCGGCGCTGGTCGGCGATCAGCTCGCGCAGCTGCTCGGCCTGCCGCTGCCAGAGCCGGGCGGCCTCCTCCAGCCCCTCGGGGTCGCCGGTGACGAACTCCAGCGGCTCCGCGAGCGGCTCCACGATGGGCCGCATGATCTCGTCGATCACGCTGCCCAGCGGGCTCATCCAGTTGTTGATCTTCGTGTAGGCGTCGACCGCGCCCGAGACCGGCCCGCTCATCCGCCCAGCCCCGCCGAGATCGCCCGCATGCTCTGCCCGGTCGCCTCGTCCGCGCGCTCGTACGCCGCGGCCATGCCCTCGGTGTACTCGGCGATCCGGTCCATGGTGTCGCCGGCCGCGCCCGCGTTCTCGATCGCCGCCTCGGACCGCTCGACGTAGTCGCGGCCGGTCTCGTCGGCCTCCGGGAGCTTCCCGAACGCCGACGCCGACAGCTGGTGCGCACCGAGTTCGGCGCGGATCGCCCGCAGCCGCTCGGCCCGCTCGGTGCTGGTGCGGGCGAACCGGCGCAAGGCGTCCGGATCGACCCTGAATTCCCCCGCCATCGCGGTGCCCCTCTTCCCCGTTGCCCGGCCCGCAGGTATGGACGGTGCCATGCGCAGGCCATGAGTTGGTCAAGAAGCTAACACGATGCCACCCGATCGAGACAGAGCAATCGTTCGTCCGTTCGCCCCCGGGCCGTCAGCCCGCCGGTCCGACGGCCCGTCAGGCCGTCAGCCGGTCAGTCCGCCAGCCGGTCGCGGGCCCACGCGTCCCCGCTGCGCCGCGCCGCCTCCCGCCGGGCCACCAGGAAGCGGTCCGCCAGGTCCCCGTACGGGGCGTCGGCCCACCGCCACGCGCCGACCGCGCACACCTGCCGCAGCGGCCCGCCGTCCTCCACCGCCGCCACCAGCTCCTCCTGCAACCGCCGACGCCCGCCCGCCGCCAGCAGCGCCTGCACGAGCCAGCGCGGCGAGGACGGGTCGTCGTCCGCGAGCAGCGCCTCCAGCGCCGGCCCGTAGTGCGCACGCGCCACCGCCCGGTCCGCCAGCAGCAGCCGGTACGCGGCCTGCCGCTTGTGGCCGATCCGGTGGTACTGCTCGTACCCGGGCGCGTGCTCCGCCAGCCGGGTCACCCGCTCGTCCGCCGGGACGTCCACCTCCACCCCGAGGCCGGCCAGCAGCGCGTCCAGCGCCGCCTCCTGCGCGTCCAACCGCGCTCCCTGTTCCATCGCGGACCACCCTCCTCGACTCCCGCCGATAGTTGCACACGCGGGAATTTGCAGAATTAGACTAAGCTTGTTCCCAGCGGAGCACTGTCGAAGGGAGCACGGACCATGACCCGACCGGACCCCGGCCTGGCGCACGGCTGGTGCGCCCTCACCGCCCTGCACGGCCGCATCGAGGCGCACGTCGAACGCGCCCTGCAGGCCGAACACGAGCTCAGCGTCCGCGAGTTCTCCGTGCTGGACGTCCTCAGCGACCAGCACGACGGCGACGGCGGCCACTTCCGGATGAACCAGCTCGCCGACGCGGTCGTGCTCAGTCAGAGCGCCACCACCCGCCTGGTCACCCGCCTGGAGGACCGCGGCCTGCTGGCCCGCTACCTCTGCCCCACCGACCGCCGCGGCATCTACACCAACGTCACCCCCGCCGGCCTCGATCTGCTGGCCCGGGCCCGCCCCACCAACGACCGCGCGCTCGCCGAAGCCCTCACCGCCGCCGAACAGCGCCCCGACCTCGCCCCCTCGTCACCGCGGTGCGCGGGCTCTCCGAGCCGACGTCCTGACCGGCGGAGGCGGCGAACCGCTGCTCCCGCCGGGCTACGCCTGCGCGGACCGGCCCAGCCAGCCCCGCACCGTCTCGTCGATGGTGGCCAACTCCGGGGAACCGGCCGGAAGCCGGGCGGCAGCACGGACAGCGAGAGGTTCCAGCAGGGCGAGCGCGGCCGCCGAGCCGTGCAGGAGGCCGACGGCATGGCCGTGGGCGTTGGCGAGTTGCAGGGTGAGCGGGTGGTCCGGGCCGAGGGAGCGGGCCGCGTCGTCGGAGACGTCGGCCAGCAGCGCCACGGCCTGCGGGCGGTGCCAGGGCTGGCGCTGGAGCCGGACGGCGAACTGGCGGTAGGCGAAAGCAGCACGGGCTCGGAGGCCGGGCTCGGTGCACGCCGTGCCGTGGGCGGGGTTGCGGAACAGTGCGAGGTGGCCGGTGGAGTCCACGGTGCGCTGCTGCGGCACGGGTGCCTGGTAGCGCCGGGGTGCGTCGGCGGGGATCTGGGCCAGGGCGACGGCCAGGTGATGGTGGACGAGGTCGAGCGGCAGGTGGGCGGGCCCGTCGGGGATGCCGTCGCGGCAGAGGCGGAGCAGTTCTTCGCCGAAGCGGGTGAGGCCGGTGTCCTTGTTGAGCAGCGCTTTACGGGCCCGGTCCACGGCGGTCAGCAGGTGGACGTCGGCGGCGGCCGGTTCGTCCATGGCCAGGCCGGCGAAGCAGCAGTCGAGGACGGCGACCCGGTGGGCGGCCCGCTGCCCGAGGGCGGCGAGCAGGACGCCGGCGGGCAGAGCGGTCCGGGGGACGTGGTCGGGGTCGTCCAGCGTGCCGGGGAGGCCGAGGTGCAGGCGGCCCGCCGCGCTGGTGACGCCGTGGCCGGCGTAGTGGACCAGCAACGTGTCGGTGGCCCGGGCGGCGACGGCGGCGATCCGGTCGGCCACCTCCCGGGCGCTCTCCGGATCGACCACCCGGAGGACCTGGGAGGGCTCGAAGCCGCCGGCCGGGCCGGAGAGTTGATCGGCCAGCAGCTCCATGGAGGCGACCGCCTCGGGCATGTCCGGCAGGTCCGCGTAGCGGCCGACCGCGATCAGGACGGCCCACGAGCCGGCCGGATCGGGCCGCAGCACGCGGTGGCTCATTCGGCGGAGAGGAAGTCCTCGACCTGGTCGAGGAGTTCGGCGCTGTCCTTGGTGGAGTCGGCGGAGATCCGGAGTTCGGTCCCGTCGGGGCGGCGCAGTTCCAGCGAGACGCCGTTCCTGCGCAGGCGGGCCTCCAACCAGGTGCAGAGCGGGGTGACCACCAGCGGGCCCAGCTCGGCGGCGTACTGGACCGCGTCGGCGATGCCGCCCTGTTCGTCGGCCCGGGGCGGCCGGATCCGGTTGTCGGTGAGGCCGCGCAGTTCGGCGTCGCGGTTGAGGTACTGCTGGAGGGCTTCGGCGGCCTCGCGGACCTCGTCGTCCTCGCCGTGGAAGGCAATGGTGTAGCCGGTCATGACGACCTCTCAGTGCAGGAAGGGCAGATCACCGGGCGTGGGGGGCGTCGCGGAGGCCGGGGCCTCCGGGAGTCGGGCGAACAGGCGGCCGGTCCGGCCGGGGAACTCGTAGGGGAGGCGGAGTGCGGCGGCGGCCTCGTCCAGGTCGACCAGACCGACCAGCTCCTGTTCCAGTCGGGTCCATTCGGCGTCCGGGGCGCCGGCGGGGCGGTGGCCGGCGGGCAGCGGGTCGAGGTCGAGGGTGTTGAAGTCCTGCCAGGCGCGGGCACGTTGGGCGTCCGCCCGGAGCTGGACCGCCTCGCCGCCGATCACCCCGGCGAGCAGCTGGGGCAGCGCGGGCGGGATCGGCCCGGCCGCGGCCAGCAGCATCCGGAGCCGGAAGACCCGGCCCTGGTAGCGGTGCAGCGCGTCCTCGAAGAAACGCTGCCCGGCCTCGGCCGCCGGATCGCCCCGGCGGGCCTGCCCCCAGACCGGGCTGCCGGCCGAGGGGCGGGCCAACTCGCCGTAGACGTCGGCGAACCGGCCGAGCATCCGGTCCGTTCCGGCCGGCAGCGCGAACGGGGCCAGGCTCACCGCGAGGCAGGTCGGCGCCGGCTGCCGGGCCAGTTCGGCCCAGACCGGTTCCCAGGAGCCGCCCGGCCCCAGTGGCACGGCGACGGTCGCCATCAGGCGCGGCGCGCCGGGCCGGGCCAGCGGGTACTGCCGGAGCTGCTTGCGGATCTCGTACAGGTCGAGCACGGCGGGCGCCGGGCCGAGCGGGCTCAACTCCCCCGCCAGTTCGGCCGGTGCCGCGCTCACGTGCGGGGGGAGCGCGGCGCCGAGCAGCGCCCGGACGACGCCGGCCGCCTGCTCGGGCGAGGCGGCCACGCCCCGGGCCAGCAGGGTGGCCCGGATGCGGCCCGACTCCCCGCTCGTGCACCGGAGTTCCAGGTGTCCGCCGGGCCGGGGCAGCGCGCCGAGCCAGGCCCGTTCGGCCGCAGCCGCCTCGGCCCGGTACCGGCCGTCGGGGTCGCCGAGCGGCGAGCTCGGCCCGAGCACCGGGGCGATCCGGTACGCCGCCCGGGCCAGCCGGTCGGCCCCGCCCGGACCGTACGGCTCCACCAGCACGCCGTCCTGAACGACCGTCACTGCCGACCGGGCGCGCCGCCGGACCACGGGCCGGGCGGGGCGGCGGGCGGCGCCGGCGGAGCGGGCGGCGCGGCGGGCTGGGCGGGCGGCATCGCCGGCTGCGGCTGCGCACCGACCGTCGCGGCGGCGGACACCGCGGCCACCTGCGGGAACTGCACGTGGAGTTGCACCGGCCGCTGCTCGATGGCCACCACCAGGCCTTCGCGGCAGGCGGCGTGCACGGCCTCGCGCATCGCCCGCACCTGCCCGGTGCGGGACATCGCGCTGCGCAGGTCGGCGCCGCCGCTCACGTTGTCCGTGACGAACTGGACGAAGAGGCGGAACTTGCTCCTGGTGCGCCACATCTGCCAGCCCAGGTAGAGGCTGCTGCCGTAGTTGAAGACCGAGACGTGCGCGGTGCAGTCGTGCTGGGCGAGCACCAGCCGGCGGGAGATTCCGCCGTACTGCTGGGCGGCCTCGACCGAGGGGGCCAGCGGGTAGCCGCGTTCGGCCACCACGTTGCAGATCTGGTTGTAGGCGGAGTCGACGTCCGCGCGGGCGTGCAGCAGGACGCGCCACTCCGCGATCGGTTCGGTCAGCTTGCCGACCAGCAGCACCAGCACGAAGGCGACCAGGCCCGCCAGCGCGGCGTAGACCGGGGCGCCGAGGAAGGCGCCCACGGCGTCGGCCGGGTCACCGGAGCCGTACTCGTCGGAGCCGCCGCCGCTGCCGGCCACGGCGATCAGCAGGCCGAACACCAGCACCACCAGCCAGACCACCCAGGAGACCAGCAGGGCCCGGGCCGCCATCCGCAGCAGGGCCCGACCGCTGACCCGGTCGTCGAGCACCGTCTCGACCGGCGTGTGCCGGAGCGTCTTGTCGAGATAGGCGTTGTTGCCGTCCCCGCCGTTCCAACCCGGGACGGGCAGCGCGATGTCACTGGACACGCCGTGATTCCCCTGATGATTCGTCAACTGACCTCAGAAGAGCACATGTTCGCACATCGACGGCACAGTGTCAGACGAAAAAGGGCAACGAACGGACCGGTGGCGGGCATCCGCCGCCCTTCGGATCACGCCTGCCCGGCGTGATCCGAAGGTCAGGCGCTCAGTCCGACTTGCGGCGCTGGCGGCCCGTGCCGTAGTTGGAGCCGCTCTTCGACCCGGAACCCGGCGTCGCACGGCCGGAGGCCTTCCCGATGAAGCCCGCCGCCATCTGCGAACTGCCGCTGCCGGGGCGCTGCTTGGGCCGGGGCCGACGCGGGTTGCCGCTCATGTCGACGTCCTTGGGCAGTCCCCCGCCGCGCTTGGCCGCCGGCCGGCGCCGGGCCTCGCCGTCGACCGGCTTCGCGCCGCCGCGCCCACGGCCACGGCCGCTCTCGGCTCCCGCGGTCGCGGTCTCCTGCGCGGGAACGGCCGTGGCCGGGACGGGCAGGGGCACGGCCACGCCGCTGGGCGTGCGGGCGCCGGTGATCCGCTTGAGCTCGCCGTCCTCGGGCCGGACCTTGGTGATGGTGGGCCGGATGCCGGCAATGGTCATCAGCCGGTTGACCTCGCGGCGCTGCTCGGGCAGCACCAGCGTGACGACGGTGCCGGACTCGCCGGCCCGCGCGGTGCGGCCGCCGCGGTGCAGGTAGTCCTTGTGGTCGATCGGCGGGTCGACGTTGACGACCAGGTCGAGGCCGTCGATGTGGATGCCGCGGGCGGCGACGTTGGTGGCGATCAGCGCGGTGACCTCGCCCTCGCGGAACTGGTCGAGGACCCGGTTGCGCTGCGGCTGCGACTTGCCGCCGTGCAGGGCGGCGGCGACCACGCCGTGGGCGCGCAGCTGCTTGGCGAGCCGGTCGGCGCCGTGCTTGGTGTGCACGAACATGATCACCCGGCCTTCGCGGGCGGCGATCCGCGCGGTGGTCTCGGCCTTGTCGGCGGGTTCGAGCTGGAGCAGGTGGTGGTCCATGGTGGTGACCGCACCGGCCGACGGATCCACCGAATGGGTGACCGGGTCGGTGAGGAAACGGTTGACCAGGCGGTCCACGTTGCGGTCGAGGGTGGCGGAGAACAGCATTCGCTGCCCGCCCTCGGCGACCTGTTCCAGCAGCTTGACCACCTGCGGCAGGAAGCCCATGTCGGCCATCTGGTCGGCCTCGTCGAGGACGGTGATCGCCACGTCCTCCAGGAACACGTCGCCGCGCTGGATCAGGTCGTCCAGCCGGCCGGGCGTGGCGACCAGCACCTCGGTGCCGCGCCGCACCTGGTTGGACTGGCGGGTGATCGACATGCCGCCGACCACGGTGGTGATCCGCAGGTTCAGCACGCCGGCGTACGGCGCGAGCGCCTCGGTGACCTGCTGGGCGAGCTCCCGGGTGGGGACCAGCACCAGGGCCAGCGGACGGCGGGCGGAGGCCCGCTTCCCGGCGGTGCGGACCAGCAGCGGCAGCCCGAAGGCCAGGGTCTTGCCGGAGCCGGTGCGGCCGCGGCCGAGGACGTCGCGTCCGGCCAGCGCGTCCGGCAGGGTGGCCGCCTGGATCGGGAACGGCTCGGTGACGCCCTGCGCGCCGAGTTCCTTCAACAGGCCGGCGGACAGCTCCAGTTCGGCGAAGCTGGCGGCCGGCGGCCGGGACGGGGTGCCCTGCACGGGCGTGAAGTCCTCGGCGACCGCGGCCGCCGGGGTGCTGCCGCGACGCGGCCGGCGCGGGGCGCCCGTCCGCTGGCCGCCGTCACGGGCGGCGTTGTCGCGGGGCGCACCGGTGCGCGGCTTCCCGTTGCGGGTGCGCGGCTTGTCGGTGCGGGGCTGGCCGGTGCGCGACTGCTCGGTGCGCGGGCGGGACTGGTCGGGCATGCGGGATCCACTTCCTGGGGGCCGTCAGCCGGGCCGCGGCGTGCCGCGGTGGCTGGGATGGGTCGGCCGCCAAGGGAGAAGGGCCGCCCCGGCCGTCGGGCGGCATGGACGAGGGCCCGTACCGTGTGGAGGTACGGGCCCTCGCCTGCAACATCTAGGAGTCGGCGTGAGCCGGGACTCAGATGGCGCGGATGTTCTCCGCCTGCGGGCCCTTCTGGCCCTGGGTGACGTCGAACTCGACCTTCTGGCCCTCGACGAGCTCACGGAAGCCGGTCGACTGGATGTTCGAGTAGTGAGCGAACACGTCGGCGCCGCCGCCGTCCTGCTCGATGAAGCCGTAGCCCTTTTCGCTGTTGAACCACTTCACGGTGCCGGTAGCCATAACCGTCTCCACTTTCACTGGGGCATTGGGGCGCACACCTCGTGCACCCCACGTAGCCGCGATCCCCATCCGGAGACTAAACACCGGACAAAACAAATGCGCCTGTCGGTTGGAACCAGCAGGCGCACACACACGTTCATGGGAACCAATACTGCAACTGCTTCGACAATAGCACGCCCGCCGCCGTCAATGTCGGCAAAGGTTGCGCTGGTCACACCGTGTTTCGCCGCCACGCCGACGGGGCATGCGGTCCGTTCGGACCGCATGCCCCCGTCGCACCGGGCTACCGGAAGGCGCCGGCGGGCACCCGGGTCAGGCCTTGCCCACCGACAGCGGCTCGCGCTGCTCGACGGCCTCGGGGTCGTGGTCGGGCATCGCGCCGTGACCGGGCCACCAGGCCTTCTTGCCGAGCAGGGCAGTGATCGCCGGGGTGAAGAACATCGCCATCACGAAGGCCGCCACCGCGATGCCGAAGGCCATCGCGAAGCCGAACTCCAGCATGAAGACGTTGCCGGCCAGCATGAACGTGGCGAACGAGGCCGCCAGGATGAAGCCGGCCGCCGCGACGGTCGGACCGCCGTGGCGCAGCGCCTCGCGGGCCGCCTCGCGGGGACTGCGGCCCTCGCGGGCCTCCTCGCGCAGGCGGGCGATGATCAGGATGTTGTAGTCGGTGCCGATGGCGACCACGAACAGGTAGATCAGGATCGGCAGCATGAACATCATGCCCGCCTCGCCCTTGATGCTCTGGAACAGCACGGTCGCCGCTCCCAGGGTCGCGGTGAAGCCGAGGCCGACCGAGGCCATCAGGTACCAGGGTGCGACCACGCTGCGCAGCTGCAGGCCGAGGATCAGCAGGATCAGCAGACCCGCGACCGGGAAGACCAGCTCGTAGTCGTGGGTCATCGCCAGGTTGATGTCCTTGTAGATGGCGCTCAGGCCACCGACCTTGGCCTCGGTGCCGGCCGGGGCCGAGGCGTGCGCGACGTCCCGGAGCTCGGTGACGGCGTCGATCGCCGCGTTGCTGTCCGGCGCGTCCTTCATGATCACGGTGAAGTCGGCCGTGGCGCCGTCGGCGCTGAGCTGCGGCTTGGGCGCGGCCTGGGCGATGCCCGGCACGGAGCCGAGCTTGCCGGCATAGGACTCGAAGGCCCCCGGGTCGAGCTTCGCGCCCGCGGTGCTGCTCAGGTAGACGTGCGTCGGCTGGGCGGCACCGGCCGAGAAGCCGGTGGCCAGCTTGTCCTGGACGACCATCGACTCGGCGGTCTTGGGCATCGAGCTGCCCGCCAGGTCGAAGATGCCGTTGTAGTTGAGCGCGCCGGCCGACAGTGCGACCAGCACGGCGCCGGAGGCGATCGCCACGAAGGCGGGGCGCTTCTCGACCGTCCGGCCGAGAGCGGCGAAGCGGGCGTTGCTCGGCTCGTTCAGCCACTTCTTGCCGGGCCAGAAGACGGCGCGGGCCGGGAGGACCGTGAGCAGCGCGGGCGCCAGGGTGAGCGCGGCGATCGCGGTGACCACGACCGCGATGGCCAGCGCCGGGCCGAGCGCCTTGAACATGCCGAGGCTGGAGAGGATCAGCGCCGCGAAGGCGATGGTGACGGCGCCGGCCGCCGAGGCGATCGCCTCGCCGACCCGGCCGACCGCGTTGGCCACGGCGGTCTTGCGGTCGTCGCCGGCCCGCAGCCGCTCGCGGTAGCGGAAGAGCAGGAAGAGGAAGTAGTCGGTGCCGACGCCGAGCACGACGACGATCAGGATCGCCGACAGGATCGGGGTGCTGTCCAGGTCGAACGCCTTGGTGGCGTAGCTGATCACGCCGTTGGAGGTGGGGAAGGCGAAGAACAGCGTGATCAGCAGCGGCAGGATGCCGGCCAGGATGCTGCGGAAGATGATGCCGACGATGATCGCGACCAGCAGCACGGTGGACATGGCGATGACCGCGTCGGCGTTGCCGGAGGACTCGGTCTGGTCGAGCGCCTGCGCGGCGTTGCCGCCGAGCTGGAACTTGACGTCGGTGCCCTGGGCCAGCGACTTGCCGTCCTCGCGCAGCTTCTTGGCGACGTCGCCGAAGGCCTTGGAGTCCTGCTGCTTGGTCTTGTCGATGGCGATCATGGACAGCGCGTACTTGCCGTCCTTGGAAGTGGTCTGGTCGCTGACCGGGACGATCTTCTCGACCGCCTCGATCTTCTTGTCGGTGAGACCCTGGACGACCTTGGCGATGTCGTCCTTGTCCTTCGCGGTCAGCGGCGCGCCGTCGTTGCGCTCGAAGAGCGCCATCGCGGAGGGCGTGAAGCTGGTCGGGAAGGCCTTCTCCTGAACCGTGGCGGCCTGGATCGACTCGTAGTGCTTCGGCAGGAAGGATGCCTCGTCGGTCTGGGCGCTGATGGTCGGCGCGGTGGCCGCGATGGCGATCATGCCGACCACCCAGGCCGCGATCACCCACCAGGCCCGCTTGACGACGAATTGTCCGATTCGGTGGAACATGCTCGAATGCCTCCTGGGCATGGTTCACCGCCGCCGGGGGACGGGGACCGGGCAACGGCTCGGACCGGCGGCGGCCACGTGGGGCGCCAGCCGGTCGGCAGGTAAGGACTAGCGAGCATCCTACGGGAACTTACTTGCCGCCCGGCAAGTGGGTTTCGCGTGTGCCCCCTAGGGGCGGCCACGGAGCCTGCCCCCGCACTATCGTCGCCCGGCGCGGACCCTTCCCACCTCGTACTCCGGGTGGAGATCGCTCCGCCTCAGGGTGGACGTCCGGCCGCCCTCAAGGAGGAGGGCCCGACCTCGGGGGTGGGGATAACCCCCTAGGAGATCCGGGGGGCAGGTCCAGGGAGAAGTCGGTGACTAGCCGGATGGTCCGTCAGATCGCTGCTCCCTAGCGTTGTTGGCGCCGCCGGAGCAGCGCCGCGGCCCACCGACCGGGGCGGTCCGCCGCCCGCCATCCCTGGGGGAACCTCTCGTGAAGCATGGACTCGCCGCCACCATGGGCGCCTGGAGCGCCCGCCATCGGAAGACCGCGGTCTTCGGCTGGCTGCTCTTCGTCGTCCTCGCCGCCTACCTCGGCGGCGTGCACGGCTCCACCAAGGTCACCGACGCCGAGTCGATGCCGGGGCAGGTCGCGCGGGCCGCCCGGATCCTCGACGACGCGGGCCTGAAGTCGCCCGCCGGCGAGACCGTCCTGGTGCAGAGCCGCACCCTGACGGCCGACGACGCGTCCTTCCGGGCCGCCGTCGAGCAGGTCGCCGCCGCGGTCGGCGCCACCGGCCGGACGGGGGACCTGCACAGCCCGTACGACACCGGTGCGATCTCGGCGGACCGGCACTCCGCCCTGCTCCAGTTCACCGTCGACGGCGAGGACCGCGAGGCCGCCGTCGCCAACGTGCCCGCCGTGATGGACGCGGTGGGCGGCGTGCAGCAGCAGCACGCCGACTTCGTGATCGAGGAGTACGGCGAGGCCAGCGCCGGCAAGTGGTTCAGCGACCAGTTCAAGAACGACTTCGCCCGCGCCGAGTGGACGGCCCTGCCGCTGGCGCTGGGCATCCTGCTGGTGGCGTTCGGCGCGCTGGTCGCCGCCGTCCTGCCGGTGGTCCTGGCGATGACGGCGTTCGTCGCCGCCTCCGGCCTGGTCGCGCTCTCCTCCGGCCTGCTGCACACCAGTGACGACGCCAGCTCCGTGATGCTGCTGGTCGGCCTGGCCGTCGGCGTCGACTACTGCCTGTTCTACCTGCGCCGCGAACGCGAGGAGCGGGCCGCCGGGCACGACGCGGCCACCGCGCTGCGGATCGCCGCCGCCACCTCGGGGCGCGCCGTGCTGGTCTCCGGCATCACCGTGGTGGTGGCCATGGCCGGCATGTTCCTCACCGGCATCGCCGACTTCCAGGCCATGTCGTACGCCACCATCGTGGTCGTGATCACCGCCGTGCTCGGCTCGCTCACCGTGCTGCCGGCGCTGCTCTCGATGCTCGGGGACCGGGTGGAGAAGGGCAAGGTCCCCTACCTGCACCGCCTGCGGCGGGACGCCCGGGAGGGCAGTCGGTTCTGGAACGCGGTGCTCCGGCCGGTGCTGCGCCGTCCGCTGGCCGCCGCTGTGCTGGCCACCGCCGCGCTGCTGGCGGTCGCCTCGCCCACGCTGACCATGCACACCGCCAACCTGACGTTCCAGCAGCAGCTGCCCGAGGGCAACGAGCTGGTCGCCACCTCGCAGCGGATCGAGGCCGCCTTCCCCGGCAGCCCCTCCCCCGCCACCGTGGTGGTCAAGGCGCGGGACATCACCTCCCCGGAGATGACGCGCGCCCTCGCCGACCTGCAGGCCCGCGCCCTCGCCACCGGGAGGATGCACGGCCCCACCGACCTGAAGGTGCACGCCGCGCAGAACGTCGCGACGGTCGACATCCCGCTCTACGGCAGCGGCAACGACGCCGCCTCCGCGGCGGCGCTGAAGACCCTCCGCGACGAGGTGGTGCCGGCCACGGTCGGCACGGTGCCCGGCACCGAGGCCCCGGTCACCGGCAGCACGGCCGGCTCGGTCGACTTCAACCGGCAGATGTCCGACTCGATGCTCCCGGTGTTCGGCTTCGTGGTGGCCTTCGCCTTCCTGCTGATGCTGGCCTCGTTCCGCTCGCCGGTCATCGCGCTCACCGCGGTGCTGCTCAACCTGCTCTCGGTCGGCGCGGCCTACGGCGTCCTGTCGCTGGTCTTCCAGCACGGCATCGGCGCCTCGCTGATCGGCACGGCCGGCGTCGGCGCGGTGGAGAGCTGGGTCCCGCTGTTCCTGTTCGTGATCCTGTTCGGCCTCTCGATGGACTACCACGTCTTCGTGGTCTCCCGGATCAAGGAGGCGCACGACCGCGGCCTGCCCACCCGCGCCGCCGTCGCGCACGGCATCCGCAGCACGGCCGGCGTGGTCACCAGCGCCGCGGTCATCATGGTCGGCGTGTTCGGAGTCTTCGGGACGCTCTCCATGCAGTCCATGAAGCAGATGGGCGTCGGCCTCGCCGTCGCCGTGCTGATCGACGCGACGGTCGTCCGGGCGGTCCTGCTCCCCGCCGCGATGTCCCTGCTCGGCGAGAAGAACTGGTACCTGCCCCGCTGGCTGGGCTGGCTCCCGAGGATCGAGGGCGAGGCGCCGACGGGCCCGGCCGCCCCCGCCCCGGCCTCCCCGGCGGCGGTGTCCCCGACAATGAGCGGGTGATCTTCGACGAACCGAGGGCCCGGGCCCTCCTCCAGGAGGCGTGCGCCCCGGCCGGGATCGATCCGGCCGGGGCCGCGCTGCTCGCGCTCGGCCAGAACGCCGTCTTCGACCTCCCCGCCGAGAGCCTGGTCGCCAAGGTGGGCCGCTCCCCCGACGCGGCCGGGCGGGCCGGGCGCGAACTGGCGCTGGCGGCCTGGCTGGACGGTGCGGGCGTGCCGGTGGTGCGGCCGGCCGACCCGGCGGTGCGCCTCGTCCAGGGGCACCCGGTCACCCTCTGGCACCGCCTTCCGGCGGCGGTCCGGCCCGCCCGGCCGGTGGACCTGGCGCCGCTGCTGACCGCCCTGCACGCGCTGCCCGCCGCGCCCGTCCCGCTGGGCGGGCGTGATCTCCTTGCCCCGGTGGACAGTTGGCTGGCGGCTGCGGAGGGTCACGTCGATCCGGCGGACGCCGCGTTCCTCCGTGCCCGAAAAGAGACCTTTGTCACCGCCGCGGGGGAATTGACCCCATTCCTGCCGCCCGGCCCGATCCACGGCGACGCCCTGCCGCGCAACGTGCACATCACGCCGGACGGCCCGGTGCTGCTGGACCTGGAGTACATGGCGGCGGACCTGCGCGAGCACGACCTGGTGGTGCTGGCGCTCAGTCAGGACCGGTACGGCGTCCCGGCCCAGGAGGTCGCGGCGTTCAACTCGGCCTACGGGTGGGACGTCCGGGACTGGCCCGGATTCGCGGTGCTGCGCGGGGCGCGGGAGACCGCGAGCGCCGCGTGGGTGGCCCAGCAGACACCCGGAAACCCTTCTGCGCAGGCCGAGTTCCGTCGTCGCGTGGACTCGCTGCGTGACGGCGAGGCGGCAGTACGCTGGTTCGCGTTCTGACCGCTTCCGTTCGGTGCCCGCCCTGTGGCGCAGCGCACACCAGGACGGAACCACCTAGTTCGTACCTGGCGTCGTATCCGACCAGACGCCGCGCCCAAGGGCGGCCGGTACGACGTCAGGAGTCGTTCCATGGAGAAGTCCCGCATATCCGCCCGCCGTCGTTCCCTGCTGCTCGGCGCCTCCGCGCTGCTCGCCCCGGCCCTGCTGGTGGCGTGCGGCGCGCACGGCTCCCCCTCCGCGGCGGGGGACGCCGCGCACCGCTCGGCCACGCCGAGCGCGGCCACGAGTACGGGTGCGACCGGCGCGGCGGGCGGGAGTTCGGCGGCGGCGCGGCCGACGCCCGGCGAGGGCACGGAGTCCTCGCCGTTCTCGGCCACGCCGAGTCCCACCCGGTCCTCCGGCACGCCCTCGGCGCCCAGCACGTCCGCCGTGCCGCAGGGCTCCGCGAACGCCACGCCCTCGGCGGGCGGCGGCCCGTCCGCCGACCCGTCGAAGCGTTCGCACGCCCCGGCCCCGGGTGTGCTGCGCCACACCGCCTCGGGCGGGAAGACGGTGGCGCTGACCTTCGACGACGGCCCGGGCCCGGCCACCGGCGAGGTGCTGGACCTGCTGGGGCAGTACGGCGCGAAGGCGACCTTCTGCGAGATCGGCAACAACGCGAAGACCCGCCCGGCGGCGGTGCAGCGGATCCTCGCCGAGGGCCACCGGCTGTGCGACCACACGGTGGACCACCCGCAGCCGATGCACGCGCAGTCCCACGACCAGCAGGTGGCGGAGATCGCCGACGCCAAGGCGATGATCGAGAACGCGGCGGGCGGCAACCCGACCATCACCTGGTGGCGCGCCCCGGGCGGCGACTTCACCGCGGAGAACCAGCAGATCGGCGCCGACCTCGGCATGAAGTCGCTGGGCTGGACGGTCGACCCGCGGGACTGGTCGCGCCCGGGCGTGCAGGCGATCGTCTCCACCGTGCAGCAGAACCTGCGCCCGGGCGGCGTGGTGCTGATGCACGACGGCGGCGGCGACCGCAGCCAGACGGTGGCGGCGCTGAAGCAGCTGCTGCCCTGGCTGGTGGCGCAGGGCTACACCTTCGACTTCCCGCAGTCCTGACGCCCCGTCACCGCTCGGCTCAGGACGCGGCCTTGAGCGGCCAGCGCGGGTCGACGGTGGCGGCCGGGTCCTTGCGGCGCAGCCAGCTCTGCAGGTCGGTGGCCCAGTCCCGGTACCAGTCGACCTGGCGGCGGTGGAGTTCGTCCAGCGGCAGGTCGCCGGCCTGCGCCGGGTACCGGTGGCCGAGGGCGACGGCGACCCGGACGGCGGCGAGCGCGTCGCTGCCGGCCTCGTGCGCGTCGTGCAGTTCGACGCCGTAGACCTCGCAGACCCGCTGCAGGGTGCGCGAGCCCTTGCGGTACTTGTCGAGGGCGCGGTCGACCACCATGGCGTCGACCACCGGGGTGACCGGGCCGCCGAGCCGGTCGGCCAGGGTGGGCAGGCCGTGCCGGCGCAGTTCGGCGTCCAGCAGGGAGAGGTCGAACGGGGCGTTGAAGGCGACCACGGGGCGGCCGGCGGCCAGCCGGTCGGCCAGCGCCCGGGCGATCTCCTCGACGGCCTCGGCGGCGGGGCGGCCGTGGGTGCGGGCCTCGGTGTCGCTGATGCCGTGGATGGCGGAGGCCTCGGCCGGTATCGGAACGCCCGGGTCGAGCAGCCAGTTGGCGACGGACTCGACGCGCCCGCCGAGGGTGTCGACCACGGCGGCGGTGACGATCCGGGACTCCTCCGGGTCGGTGCCGGTGGTCTCCAGGTCGAAACCGGTGAGCGGCCCCTTCCACCAGGTCATGGGGTGTGTCCTTCCGTCAGCACTGCCAAGATGCGGACTATCATCGCGTGCCGCTGTGACAGCCCGGACGGCGCACCGACCTCCCGGCGCCCCGCCCCGCGGTCGGCGGGGCCGTTCAGGACACCGGGCGGGAGTCGCCCCAGAGGTCCTCGAACTCCTCCCGGTACACCTCCAGCAGCCCGGGTTCGGTGCCGCCGGCCTCCTGCCCGGCGCCGCCGCGCAGCACCAGCGCGGGCGACTCGATGCCGCGGGCCTTGCGCAGGTAGGGCTGGATCACCCCGAGGTCGGTGGAGCGCCGCCGCCCGCCGGCGCCGGCCACCCGCTGGCCCTCGACCAGGTAGGCGGTGAACCGGGGCAGTTCGTCGAACACCCGGATCTCGAAGCTGCCCGGGTCCCGCAGCCGGGCCCTGACCCGCCGCACGTGCATGATGTTCATCTCCACCGAGCGGCCCAGCTCGCCTCGCCCGATCCCGAGCTCGCGCTCGCGCCGACGGACGGCGCTGCTCGCCGGGTTGAGGAACAGCAGGCGCACCCGGCAGCCCTCGGAGGCCAGCCGGACCAGCCGCTTGCCGGTGTAGTTCTGGCAGAGCATGCCCAGGCCGATGCCGACCGCGTCGAGGCGGCGGGCCCCGTCGAGCAGGTCCTCGACCGGGAGGTCGCGCTGCAGCCGGACCCGGTCGGGGTGCACGGCGACCACGTCGGCGTACCGGCCGGCGACCAGTTCCTCGACCACGTCGGCGGGGACGCCGCCGTGCGCGCCGTCGAGCAGCGCGAGCAGCCGGGCGGCGGCCCGCTCGGTCTGGTCGAGCACGGTCTGCGACAGCGCGCGGTTGCGGGAGACCACGTGCCGGGCGACCTCCAGCTCGTCGAGGGCCAGCTCGACCTCCCGGCGGTCCACCAGGTGCGGTTCGAAGCACGGCCAGTGCTGGACCATCAGCTCGCGCAGCTGCGGCAGCGTCAGGAAGACCAGCGGGTCGTCGTCCACCGGGTCCAGCAGGTAGCCCTTGCGGCGGGACACCTCGCGGACCGCGGCGGCCCGGTGCACCCACTCCTCGCCGGCCGGTCCGGCGGCGGCGGTCACCCACTCCTCGCCGTGCGCGGGCGCGTAGACCGGCCGCAGCACCTCGTCGACCAGGGCGCGCATCCGCTGCTCGACCAGGTTCAGCCAGACGTAGGCGCGGCCGGCGAGGCGCACCCGGCGGTAGGCGTCGTCCCACTGCTCGGCGGCCCAGGCGGGCGGCATCCCCTCGACGGGGCCGGACTGCGGGGGCAGCGGTCCGCGCCCGCCGCGGACCACCAGGGTCGGGGCCTCGCTGCTCCCGGCGCGCGGGTCCGTGCCGTCGCCGCCGGCGGGGAACCCCATCCGCCACCTCACCTCTCGTCCGCCGCCCACCGGGTGACGGTCCGTCCGCTGAATCCCTCCACCGCGGCGGCGCTGCTCGCACGCCGCACGGGCCCGGGTGCTCGCGGTCCGGACGATCAAGGGTATCCCCCGCCGCCGCCGGGACGCAGCCCTCTTGACAGCAACCGGGCCGGTGCCCGACGGACCGTCACCGGGAGGCCACGCCACGCCGACCGACCCGACACCTGGGACACCCGTTCGGGCGAACCACGGACGAATGGACGCGGAGTTCGGCCGATCGGCGGGGAGTATGCGGAGTGTGCCGTGCATCACGCCGTGACTGCCCCGCACATGACCGGGCGCTCTTCCGGGAATCCCCCGTTGGAGCGCCAGTTCGCGTCTGGCACAAGGAAGTTGAGGACACATGCAGGTCTGGCCGGGGCAGCCGTACCCGCTCGGCGCCACCTATGACGGGGCGGGCACCAACTTCGCCGTGTTCTCCGAGAGCGCGGACCGGATCGAGCTCTGCCTGATCGCCGAGGACGGCGCCGAGACCGCCGTCGAGCTCCGCGAGACCGACGCCTTCGTCCGGCACGCCTACCTGCCGGGCGTCCAGCCCGGCCAGCGCTACGGCTTCCGCGTGCACGGGCCCTACCAGCCGGGGCTGGGGCAGCGCCACAACTCCTCGAAGCTGCTGCTCGACCCGTACGCCAAGGCGATGAGCGGCCACATCGACTGGGACGAGTCGGTGTACGGCTACCACTTCGGCGCGCCGGAGCGCCGCAACGACCTGGACTCGGCGCCGCACACCATGCACTCGGTGGTGATCAACCCGTACTTCGACTGGGGCACCGACCGGCCGCCGCGCACCGACTACCACCGCACCGTGGTCTACGAGTCGCACGTCAAGGGCCTGACGAAGCTGCACCCGGGCATCCCGGACGAGATCCGCGGCACCTACGCGGGCCTGGCGCACCCCGCGGTGATCGAGCACCTGGCCAAGCTCGGCGTGACGGCGATCGAGCTGATGCCGGTGCACCAGTTCGTCCGCGACCACCGGCTGCGCGACCTGGGCCTGTCCAACTACTGGGGCTACAACACCATCGGGTTCTTCGCCCCGCACTCCTCGTACTCCTCCACCGGCGACCGCGGGCAGCAGGTGCAGGAGTTCAAGTCGATGGTGAAGGCGCTGCACGCGGCCGGCATCGAGGTGATCCTCGACGTGGTCTACAACCACACCGCCGAGGGCAACCACCTGGGTCCGACGCTGTCCTTCCGCGGCCTGGACAACGCCTCGTACTACCGGCTGGCCAAGGACCAGCGCTTCTACGAGGACACCACCGGGACCGGCAACTCGCTGCTGATGCGCAGCCCGCACGTGCTCCAGATGATCATGGACTCGCTGCGCTACTGGGTCACCGAGATGCACGTGGACGGCTTCCGCTTCGACCTGGCGGCCACGCTGGCCCGGCAGTTCCACGAGGTCGACCGGCTGTCCTCGTTCTTCGACCTGGTCCAGCAGGACCCGGTCGTCTCGCAGGCCAAGCTGATCGCCGAGCCCTGGGACCTCGGCGAGGGCGGCTACCAGGTCGGCAACTTCCCCCCGCTGTGGACCGAGTGGAACGGCAAGTACCGGGACACCGTGCGCGACTTCTGGCGCGGCGAGCCGGCCACCCTCGCCGAGTTCGGCTCCCGGCTGACCGGCTCCTCCGACCTGTACCAGGACGACGGCCGCCGCCCGATCGCCTCCATCAACTTCGTCACCTGCCACGACGGCTTCACCCTGCGCGACCTGGTCTCGTACAACGACAAGCACAACGAGGCCAACCACGAGGACAACCGGGACGGCGAGTCCTTCAACCGGTCCTGGAACTGCGGCGCGGAGGGCGACACCACCGACACCGCGGTGCTCGACCTGCGGGCACGCCAGCAGCGCAACTTCATCGCCACCCTGATGCTCTCCCAGGGCGTGCCGATGCTCTGCCACGGCGACGAGGCCGGACGCACCCAGCGCGGCAACAACAACGCGTACTGCCAGGACTCCGAGCTGACCTGGGTGGACTGGGAGGGCGCGGACACCGCGCTGCTGGAGTTCACCCAGGGCATGATCTGGCTGCGCCGCGACCACCCGGTCTTCCGCCGCCGCCGGTTCTTCCACGGCCGCCCGGTCTCCGGCACCCACGACGACCTGACCGACATCGCCTGGTTCACGCCCGCCGGCGAGGAGATGACCAAGAAGGACTGGTCGACCACCTACGCCAAGTCGCTGACCGTCTTCCTCAACGGCAACGCCATCTCGGAGCCCGACCGCCGCGGCGGCAAGATCGTCGACGACTCGTTCCTGCTGCTCTTCAACGCCCACTTCGAGCCGCTCACCTTCACCGTCCCCGCCGACCACGGCGAGGCCTGGCAACTCGTCGTCGACACCTCGCTGCCCACCCTCCCCGCGCCGGGCACCGGCCCCCGGGTCAAGGCCGGCGACACCCTCCGCCTGCTCGACCACTCGCTGATGGTGCTTCAGCGGCCGGCGTGACCGCGCGCGGATGTGGGTACCTCCCGGGAGGCAGGAAGCCGCAGATCAAGGGGGGTACGAAGTGTCTCGCAGATGGTTGGTGACCGGATGTTCGTCCGGGCTGGGGCTGGCCCTGGCCCGCGCCGTGCTGGAGGCGGGGGACGCGCTGGTGGCGACGTCCCGGGGGGCGTCGCCGCTCGACGCGCTGGCGGCGGAGTTCCCGGAGCAGCTGGTGACGACCCGGCTGGAGCTGCGCAGCGCCGAGGACTGCGCGGCGGCCGTCGCGCTCGCCCAGGAGCGGCTGGGCGGGCTGGACGTGCTGGTGAACAACGCGGCGGTCGGACTGTTCGGCGCGGTCGAGGAGGTCTCCGACGAGGAGCTCCGCGCGCAGCTGGAGGTGCTCGCGGTCGCCCCGTGGCGGCTCGCCCGCCTGGTGCTGCCGGTGATGCGCGCCCAGGGCGGCGGCCACATCGTCAACGTGTCCTCGGTGGGCGGCCGGATGGCCTTCCCGGGCCTGGGCGCGTACGTGGCCGGCAAGTTCGCGCTGGAGGGGATGAGCCTGGCGCTGGCCGCGGAGGCGGCGCCGTTCGGGGTGCGGGTGACGGTGGTGGAGCCGGGCGGCTTCGCCACCTCCTACGGGTCCTCGCTGACCGAGACGGCCGCCAAGCTGCCGGAGTACGCGGACGGCCTGGCGCCGATGCACCAGGCGCTGCGCGGCATGGCGGGCGACGCGGTGCTGAACCGTCCGGAGGTGTTCGCGGAGCTGGTGCTGCGCGCCGTCGCGGCCGGGTCGGGGCCGGTGCGGCTGCCGGTCGGCCCGGACGCGTACGCGATGGTGGAGGCGGCGCTGGCCGGCGAGGCCGCGGAGCTGGCGGCGGCCCGGGCGCTGGCCGAGGCGGCGCCCGACCCGGTCTGACCGTCCGTCAGGAGGGGCCGCGTGCTGCGCCCGTTCGGCGCAGTGCGCGGTACGCCTCCCCGTGCCCGGGTAGGGATCGGGTATGACGTCCGCCGCCGCACGCCCTTCGACGGCCCGCTTCCCGACGGCCACCTACCGGTTGCAGTTGCAGCCGGACTTCACCCTGCGCGACGCCCGCCGGGCGGTGCCGTACCTGGCGGCGCTCGGCGTGTCGCACCTGCACCTGTCTCCGCTGCTGGAGGCCGCGCCCGGCTCCACGCACGGCTACGACACGGTCGACCACAGCCGGATCAGCGAGCAGCTGGGCGGTGAGCAGGCGCTGCGCGAGCTGGCCGCGGAGGCCCGGCGGCACGACCTGGGCCTGATCGCCGACGTGGTGCCCAACCACATGGCGCTGCCGGTGCCGGAGCGGCTGAACCAGCCGCTGTGGCAGGTGCTGCGGGACGGCCCGGACTCGCCGTTCGCCTCCTGGTTCGACATCGACTGGACCGCGCAGGACGGGCCGGCGGACGCGCCGGACCGCGGCCGGCTGCTGCTGCCGCTGCTCGGCGACCGCCTCGGCGCGGTCCTCGACCAGCTGACCGTGGACGGCGACACGCTGCGCTACCACGAGCACGCCTTCCCGCTGCGGCCGGGCACCGAGCGGCTCGCCCTGCCGGAGCTGCTGGACCGTCAGTGGTACCGGCTGGCCTGGTGGCAGCTCGCCGACGAGCAGATCAACTACCGGCGGTTCTTCACCGTCAACGAGCTGATCGCCGTCCGGATGGAGGTGCCGGAGGTCTTCGAGGCCACCCACGAGGTGCTGCTGCGGCTGCACCGCGAGGGTGTGCTGGAGGGCTTCCGGATCGACCACCCGGACGGCCTGGCCGACCCGCGCGGCTACCTGCGCCGCCTCGCCGAGGCCACCGGCGGCGCCTACACGGTGGTGGAGAAGATCCTCACCGGTGACGAGCAACTGCCCGCCGACTGGCCGTGCGCGGGCACCACCGGCTACGACGCGCTGCGCCGGATCGACGGGGTGCTGACCGATCTGCGCGGCGCGGAGAAGCTGGTCGCCGGCTACCGGCGGGACGTCGGCGACGCCGCGGACGCCCGGGCCGCGGGACGGACCGGGCGGGCCGAGATGGTCGCGCCGGGCGGCGCGCTGTCGGCGGAGACCGAGCGGCTGGCCCGCCTGGTCGGGCGGATCTGCGCGGACGGCCCGGAGCTGGCCGACCACTCGCCGCTGGCGGTGCGCCGGGCGCTGGAGGGCCTGCTGACGGAGTATCCGGTGTACCGCCCGTACGTGGTGCCGGGCGAGCCGGCCCCGCCGGAGGCGGTCGAGGCCCTGACGCCCGCCGAGGGCGCCTCGGACACCGAGCGGCTGGTGCGCGCGCTCGCGCTCGGTGCGCTGGGCCGCTCACCCGCCAAGGACGAGTTCTGCCACCGCTTCGGGCAGACCGCTTCCGCGGTGGCGGCGAAGGGCGTCGAGGACACCGCCTTCTACCGGTTCAACGCCCTGCTGTCGCTCAACGAGGTGGGCGGTCTGCCGGAGCGCCCGGGCGTGTCGCCGGCGGAGTTCCACCGCTGGTGCGCCGAGCAGGAGCGGCGGTGGCCGCACTCGATGACGGCGCTGTCCACCCACGACACCAAGCGCAGCGCGGACGCCCGGGCGCGGCTCGCGGTGCTGGCGGAGCTGCCGGAGGCGTGGGCGGCGGAGTGCGCGGCCTGGACGGTCGCGGCGGGGCCGTGTCCGGACCGGTCGACGGCCTGGCTGCTGTGGCAGACCCTGCTGGCGGCCTGGCCGCTGTCCGAGGAGCGGCTGCTGGGCGTGGTGCTGAAGTCGGCGCGGGAGGCGAAGCGCCGCACCTCGTGGAAGGAGCCGGACGAGGGCTTCGAGCGGGTGCTGACCGGGTACGTGCGGGGGGCGCTGGCCAATCCCGGGCTGTGCCCGCGGATCGAGGGGTTCGTCCGGTTGCTGGCCCCGTTCGCCCGGGTGAACTCGCTGTCGGCGGCGCTGCTGCACCTGCTCGCGCCGGGCGTGCCGGACGTGTTCCAGGGCGGCGAGGAGCCGCTGTACACCCTGGTCGACCCGGACAACCGGGCGCCGGTCGACCTCGGCCCGCTGGCGGTGCGGCTCACCGACTCGCCCGAGCCGCGCGCCGGCGACCTGGCCCGCGAGAAGCTGCACCTCACCACCACGGCCCTGCACCTGCGCCGGACCGCCGAGCTGGGCCCGTACCGGCCGGTGGCCGCGACCGGCCCGGCCGCCGAGCACCTGCTGGCCTTCGGCCGCGGCGAGCGGGTGCTGGCCGCGGCGACCCGCCTGCCGTACGGCCTGCACCGGGCCGGCGGCTGGCGGGACACCCGGCTGGAGCTGCCCGAGGGCCGCTGGACCGATCTGCTGACGGACCGCCACTTCATCGGCGGCCCGGTCGAACTGTCGTATCTGTTCCAGCAGTTGCCGGTGGCGCTGCTCTCGGAGGGGTCTTGATGCGGTATCAGGTGTGGGCGCCGGACGCCAAGGTGGTCGAGGTCGAGGTGGGGGCGATCCCGTACCTGCTGGAGCGCGACCCGGCACGGCCGGGCTGGTGGCACGGGGAGGGCCCGGACGGTGACTACGGGTTCCGGCTGAACGGCAACATGGCGCTGCCCGACCCGCGCTCGGCCCGGCAGCCGTTCGGCCCGGACGGCCTGAGCCGGGCGGTCGACCACGCGGCGTTCGCCTGGTCGGAGACCGCCTGGCGGGGCCGCCCGGTGGCGGGGGCGGTGGTGTACGAGCTGCACGTCGGCACGTTCACCCCGGAGGGCACCTTCGACGCGGCCGCCGCCCGGCTCGACCACCTGGTCGAACTGGGCGTGGACTTCGTCGAGTTGATGCCGGTCTGCGCCTTCCCCGGCACCGCCGGCTGGGGGTACGACGGGGTGGCGCTGTGGGCGGTGCACGAGCCGTACGGCGGGCCGGACGGGCTGAAGCGCTTCGTGGACGCGGCGCACGTGCGCGGCCTCGGCGTGGTGCTGGACGTGGTGCACAACCACCTGGGACCGTCGGGCAACTACCTGCCGCGGTTCGGGCCGTACTTCACCGACCGGCACCAGACGCCGTGGGGATCCGCGGTCAACCTGGACGCGCCGGGCTCGGACGAGGTGCGGGCGTTCCTGATCGGCAGCGCGCTGGCCTGGCTGCGCGACTACCGGATCGACGGGCTGCGGCTGGACGCGGTGCACGCCCTGATCGACACCCGGGCGCTGCACTTCCTGGAGGAACTCGCCGCCGAGGTCGAGAAGCTGGCGCAGGCCACCGGACGTCCGCTGTTCCTGGTCGCGGAGTCCGACCTGAACGACCCGCGCACCACGGCGCCCCGGCAGGCCGGCGGCCTGGGCCTGACCGCGCAGTGGAGCGACGACTTCCACCACGCGCTGCACTGCCTGCTGACCGGCGAGTCGCAGGGCTACTACGCGGACTTCGCCGCCGACCCGTACGCGGCCGTCGCCAAGACCCTGACCGGCGGCTTCTTCCACGACGGCAGTTGGTCCTCGTTCCGGGGCCGCACGCACGGCCGCCGGTTCCCGTCCGGGTACGGGCACCACCTGCTGGGCTACGCGCAGACCCACGACCAGGTCGGCAACCGGGCCACCGGCGACCGGCTGTCCGCCGCGCTGCCGCCCGGGCGGCTGGCCGCGGCGGCGGCCCTGGTGCTGACCTCGCCGTTCACGCCGATGCTGTTCATGGGCGAGGAGTGGGGCGCGGGCACCCCATGGCAGTACTTCACCGACCACACCGACCCGCAGCTCGCCGAGGCCGTCCGGCAGGGCCGCCGCCGGGAGTTCGCCGAGCACGGCTGGCGCGCCGAGGACGTCCCCGACCCGCAGGACCCGGCGACGGTGCGCGCCTCCACCCTGGACTGGACCGAGCCGGGTCGCGCCCCGCACGCCGAACTCCTCGACTGGTACCGCCGGTTGATCCGGCTGCGGCGGACCGCCCCGGAGCTGGCGGACGGCGACCTGGCCGCCGTCGTGGTCCGGCACGACGCGGCGGCGGGGTGGCTGGCCGTGCACCGGGGCCGCTACCGGGTGCTGGTCCGGCTCGGCGGGTCCGGGCCCGCCGCCGTCCCGCTGGACGGTGAACTGGCAGCGCTGGAGGCCGTGTTCGGCGAGGTCCGGCCCGGCCGGGACGGCACCGCGCTGCTCGGGCCGGACGCCGTGGCGGTGGTCCGCACGGTGTGACCCGT
This sequence comes from Streptomyces sp. TLI_171, assembly GCF_003610255.1. Taxonomy (GTDB): domain Bacteria; phylum Actinomycetota; class Actinomycetes; order Streptomycetales; family Streptomycetaceae; genus Kitasatospora. The sequence goes on from NZ_RAPS01000001.1 coordinate 2,017,737, forward strand.
CACCACAGGAACTCGGCGATCCGGGCGTGCAGCCCGGCCGCGTTCAGCCCGTACGCCGCCAGGTGCTCGGGGATCGAGCCGTAGTGCCGGTGCTCCGCCACCGGCACGCCCAGCCCGAGGACCCGGTGCGGCAGGTCGGCCAGCGCCCGGTGCGCCTCGCGCTCCGAGGTGCCCGCCAGGTACGGCTCGACCAGCACCACGTCGGCCCGGTCGCCGAGCGCCGCCCGCAGCCCCGCCGCGTCGAACGGGCGCACCGTGGCCGCGTACAGCACCGTCACGTCCAGCGTCTCGGTGGCCTCCAGCACCGCGTCCAGCATCGGGCCGACCGCCAGCACCACCCCGCGCCGCCCCTGGCGCACCGTCAGGAAGCGGTCCGGGGCGACCGGTCGGGCGTGCCGGTTCTGGTGCGCGGACAGCCGCACGTACTGCAGGGTGTCGCCGGCCGCGACGGCGTGGCGCAGCAGCAGGTCGGCCTCGGCGGGGTGGCCGGGGACGTGCACGTGCCAGTCCGGGAGGGTGTCCAGCAGGGCGACGTCGCCCGGCGACATGTGGGTGCGTCCGCCGGCCGGCCAGTCGTAGGAGCCGGCGGCGCTCACCAGGACCGCGCCGACGCCCTGGTGCACCAGGTCCAGCTTCACCTGCTCAAAGGGCCGTTCGATCAGGAAGCTGGCGAAGGTGTGGGCGATCGGCCGCATCCCGGTCAGTGCCAGGCCGCCGGCCGCGCCGATCAGCAGCTGCTCCCGGATGCCGACGTTCACCACCCGGTCGGGGTGCGCGCGGGCCGCCTCCGGGAATTGCGCCACCCCGATGTCGGCGAGCACCAGCGCGGTGCGCGGGTCCTGGTCCAGCAGTTCGGTGACGGTCGCGCCGAACTGCTCCCGCATGGTGGTCTCCTGCGTCTCCATGGCTCTCTCCCCTGGTGTCGGCCGTGCTCGGGTCCTGCGTCGGATGTGCTCGGTGTCAGCTGTTCTTGGGTTCGGTGCGGGCCACCACCACGTGCGGGCGGCCCGGGTGCGGGGCGGTGAACGCCCGGTACAGCGCCTCGTGGTCGCGGCCGTCCACGGTGGCCGTCGACCAGCCCTCGCCGGCGAACCGGGCCGCGATGCCGCCACTCCAGCCGTGCGTGGCCGAGGAGTTGTCGATCACCAGGGCGTGCAGCCGGTCCAGCCCGTACGCCCCGGCGAAGGCCACCGCCTCGTGGTTGGAGCCCTCGTCGAACTCGGCGTCCCCGAGCAGCACCCAGACCGCCGGGTCGTCCAGGCCCTGCGCCCGCAGGCCCAGCGCCGTCCCGACCGCCAGCGGCAGGCCGTGGCCCAGCGAGCCCGAGCCGATCTCCGCCCCGGGCACCAGCAGCCGGTCCGGGTGGTGGCCCAGCGGCGAGTCGTAGGACCCGAAGCTGTGCAGCAGCTCCACCGGGAAGAACCCCTTGGCGGCCAGCACCGCGTAGTACGCCATCGGGCCGTGGCCCTTGGACAGCAGGAACCGGTCCCGGTCCGCCGCCCCGGCGTTGCCCGGGTGCACCTTGAGCACCCGGTCGTACAGCACCCAGAGCGCGTCCAGGGTGGAGTGCGCTGCCGGGGAGTGCTTCTCGTCGCCCACCATCAGTGAGATCAGGTGCGGCAGGTCGGTGAATCCGTAACCGAGGGTGCTCGTCGCTTCGCTCGTCATGGGCAAGAGCATCCAACTTCAAGCGCGCTTGAAGTCAAGCGCGCGTTCCCGGGTATCCTGCCGACCCATGGCACCCTCCCGGCACGACGTCCTCACCATCGGCCAACTCGCCGAGCGCAGCGGCCTCGCCACCTCCGCGCTGCGCTACTACGAGAGCCTCGGGCTGATCCACTCCGCCCGCACCACCGGGAACCAGCGCCGCTACCCGCGCTCCACGCTGCGCCGGATCGCCTTCGTCCGGGCCGCCCAGCAGGTGGGCCTCAGCCTCGACGAAGTCCGCACCGCCCTGGCCCGGCTCCCCGAGGACCGCGCACCCACCCATCGCGAATGGAACTCCGTCGCCACCACCTGGCAGAGCCGAATCGACCGGCAGATTGCCGAACTCGAGCTGATGAAAGCGAAGTTGACCGGCTGCATCGGCTGCGGGTGCCTCTCCCTGACCCGCTGCGGCCTCTACAACGCCGGCGACCGCGCCGCCACCGCGGGAGCGGGCGCCCGCTACCTGCTCACCCGCGACCCCGACGCCGGCCCCGAACCGGACCGGGAGAACCGACCGGGGAATTCACCCGTAAATTCGAACGTCTGATCGAGCGGATTTCCCTCGGACATCGTGGACGATCCACCTCCCCACCGCCCTCTTTGCCGGTCCGTTGTCACACCGGAATCCGGGCCGTCTATGCTGCCCCCGAAAGCGCGTTCCACCGACGGGGGAGCAGATATGACCGACCATCAGGAAATCTCGCTCGACTGGATGTCCGGCGACCAGACCCCGCCGCCGTCCGCCGAGTTGCGCCCGGAGATTCCGCACCCGGCCCGGATGTACGACTACTACCTCGGCGGCAAGGACAACTTTCCCGCCGACCGGGCCGCCGCCGACCAGGTGCTCGCGCTCAGCCCGCTGGTGCGGATCAGCGCCCAGGCCAACCGGGCCTTCCTGCAGCGGGCCGTGCGCACCCTCGCCGAGCTGGGCGTGCGCCAGTTCCTGGACATCGGCACCGGCATCCCGTCCGCCGGCAACACCCACGAGATCGCGCAGTCCGTCGACCCGTCCGCGCGGGTCGCGTACCTGGACAACGACCCGATCGTCCTGGTGCACGGCCGGGCCCTGCTGGCCGGCGCCCAGCAGGGCAGCGTCAGCGTGCTGCAGGCCGACCTGCGGGAGCCCAAGTCGATCCTCGCCGACCCCGCCGTGCGCGGCCTGCTCGACCTCGAACAGCCGGTCGCCCTGCAGCTGTTCGCGATCCTGCACTTCATCGACGACGCCGACGACCCGTACGCGATCGTCCGCACCCTGGTGGACGCGCTGCCCTCCGGCAGCTACCTGGCGCTCTCGCACGCCACCGGCGACTTCGTGCCCCGGGAGGACGCCGAGAAGGGTCCCGCCGTCTACCGCTCCGCCACCGCGCAGCTCACCATGCGCACCCGCGAGCAGGTGCTCGGCTTCTTCGACGGCCTGGAACTCCTGGAGCCCGGCCTGGTCACCGCCCCGCTCTGGCGGCCCGACCAGCCGCCGCAGGACACCGACGGCCAGGTCGCCATCTGGGCGGGCGTGGCCCGCAAGCCCTGACCCCGGGGCCGCACCCGCGGCGGTGCGATCATGGCAGTCCCCTCACCGACGGAGCGCCCGCCATGACCGCACTGCCGCTGCCCGCCCCGCTGGTCGACGCCGACTGGCTGGCCGCCCACCTCGGCCACCCCGACCTGGTGGTCCTGGACGCGGGCGTGGGCGCGCACCGGCACGCCCCCGTACGCATCCCCGGGGCGCGGCCCTTCGACATCGACGGCGCGCTCTCCGACCACTCCTCCCCGCTGCCGCACACCATGCCCGCCGCCGCGGACTTCCAGCGCGAACTGCGCGCGCTCGGCGTCGGCGACCGCTCCACGGTGGTGGCGTACGACGGCGCCGGGGTGTACTCCAGCCCCCGCGCCTGGTGGATGCTGCACGCCATGGGCTTCGACCGGGCCGCCGTCCTGGACGGCGGACTGCCCGCCTGGCAGGCCGCCGGGCATCCCGTCAGCACCGAGCAACTCCCGGTCGCCCCGGGCGACTTCACCGCCCGCCCGCGCCCGGGCCGACTGCTCGACCGGGACGCCGTCGCGGCCGCCCTCACCGACCCCGACACCGCCGTCCTGGACGCCCGGGCCCACGACCGGTTCACCGGCGCCGCCCCCGAACCCCGTCCCCACCTGCGCGGCGGCCACCTGCCGGGCTCCACCAACCTCCCCTTCACCGACCTGCTCGCCGCCGACGGCCGCTACCTCCCGCTCCCCGCGCTGCGCGAACGCCTCGCCGCCGCCACCGCCGGCCGCCCCCGGCTGGTCGCCTCCTGCGGCTCCGGCGTCACCGCCTGCGTCCTCGCCTTCGCCGCCCACCTCGCCGGCCACCCCTCCCCCACCGTCTACGACGGCTCCTGGTCCGACTGGGCCCGCCCGGAGACCGCCCTCCCGGTGGTCACCGGCCCCTGAGCCGGCGCGGCCCGGGACAGCGCGCCGGGCCACCACATCCGGTGGTCGAGGTCGGCGGTCAGGGCGGTGACCAGGACGGAGCGCACCACCAGGGTGTCCAGCAGGACGCCGAGGGCGACGGCGAAGCCGATCTCGGCGAACGCCACCACGGGCAGCGTGCCGAGCACCGCGAAGGTCGCGGCCAGGATCAGCCCGGCGGAGGTGATCACTCCGCCGGTGGCGGCCAGGCCGGCGACCGCGCCGCGCCGGGTCCCCAGGTGCCCGGACTCCTCCCGGACCCGGGTCATCAGGAAGATGTTGTAGTCGATGCCGAGCGCCACCAGGAACACGAAGACGAACAGCGGGAACGCCTGGTCCTGGCCCTCGAAGTGGAAGACGTGCGCGAAGACGAACGCGCTGACGCCGAGCGCCGCCGCGTAGCTGAGCACCACCGTCGCGATCAGCACCAGAGGCGCGACCACGGCCCGCAGCAGCGCGGCCAGGATCAGCAGCACCACGGCCAGCACCAGCGGGATGACCACCTTGTTGTCGTGCGCGGCGGCCCGCCCGGCGTCCAGCGCCACCGCGGTCGGCCCGCCGACCTTCGCGTCGGCGTCGGGCACCGCGTGCACGGCGTCCCGGACCCGGTCCACGGTGGCCCTCGCCGCCGCCGAATCCGGCGGGTCGGTCAGCGTGGCCTGGAAGTACGCCTCGCCGGAGCGTTCCACCGTCGGCCCGATCCCGGCGATCCCGGGCGTGCTCGCGGCGGCCTGCCGGACGGCGTCCAGCGGCCCGGCGGCGCTCACCACCGACACCGGCGCGCCCGTCCCGCCGGGGAAGTGCGCGGCCAGCGTCCGCTGCCCGGTGACGGAGTCCGGCGTGCCGGTGAACGTCCCCGCCGAGCTCAGCCCGGCCGCGTTCAGCGACACCAGCCCGAGGGTGCACGCGGCGAGCGCCAGCGAGGTGCCCACCCACACCTTGCGCGGACGGCCGGCGATCCAGCCGCCGATCCGCGCCCACCGGCCGGTCCGGGTCGGCTCGGGCGTCCCGTACGCGGGCCGGACCGGCCAGAACACCCAGCGGCCGAACGCCACCAGCAGCGCCGGCAGCAGGGTCAGCATCGCCACCAGCGCCACCGCGACGCCGATCGCGCAGACCGGCCCCAGGCCGCTGGTGGAGTTCATCTCCGCGACCATCAGGCACAGCATGGACGCCGCGACCGTCGCCGAACTCGCCAGGATCGCCGGCCCGGCCCGGTGCAGGGCGGCCGCCATCGCCTCGTGCCGGTCCTGATGGCGCCTCAGTTCCTCCCGGTACCGGGCCGTCAGCAGCAGCGCGTAGTCGGTGCCCGCACCCAGCACCAGCACGATCAGGATGCCCGCACTCTGCGCGTTGACGGTCAGCCCCGCGTGCGCGGCGAACAGGTACACCACGCCCTCGGCGACGGTGAGCGCGACGCCCGCCGACAGCAGCGGCAGCAGCCACAGCACCGGGCTGCGGTAGGTGAGCAGCAGCAGCACGATCACCACGGTGACGGTCGCGTACAGCAGCGTCCCGTCGATGCCCTCGAACGCCTTCGACTGGTCCGCGGCCACGCCCGCCGGTCCGGTCACGTGCGTCACCAGCCCGGGCTGCGCGCCCGCCGCCGCGGTCGCCCGCAGGCTGTCCACGGCCGGCCCGAGGTTGTTCCACCCGGTGTCGCCGACCTGCACCGGCACCACCGTCTGGAGCGCCTTCCCGTCGCCGGACGCGGTCGGCCCGACGATCGGCGTCGTCACGTGCGGGGCCCCGGCGAACTCCTGGGCGTCCCGCACCGCCTTCGCGTGGTCCTCGACGGTGATGCCGCCGTCCCGCTGGTACACCACCACGGCCTGCGCGGTCTCCACCGGCTGGAACCGCCGCTGCGCCTCCAGCACCCGGGTCGACTCGGCGTTCGCGGGCAGCCAGCTGGACGCCTGGTTGTCCTCCGCCCCCATCAGCTTCCCCGCCAGCGGCGCGAAGACCACCAGCACCGCCAGCCACAGCCCGAGCACCACCCACTTGCCGCGCCGCCCGCACGGCAGCGCGGCCATTCTTCTGGCAGGACTCATCACAGCCGGCCCCCAGCCGATGCCCCGGGACGCTCGTCCTCCCAGCATCCCGCGCGGGCCGGCGGTCGGCATCCTAGGAGCGGCGCTGCTCCAGCTGCTCCCACAACTCGTCGACGCGGCCGGCCAGTCGGTTCAGGTCGCCGCTGTTGTCGAGCACCAGGTCGGCCACCTTCAGCCGGTCCTCGCGGGTCGCCTGGGCGGCCATCCGGGCCCGGGCCTCCTCCTCGGCCATGCCGCGCAACTCGACCAGCCGGCGCAGCCGTTCCTGGTCGGGGACGTCGATCACCACGACCAGCTCGTAGAGCGGCGCGAGCCCGTTCTCGGCGAGCAGCGGCACGTCGTGCACCACGATCGCGTCCGGCCCCGCGGCGGACTCCAGCTCGGCGGAGCGGGCCCGCACCAGGGGGTGGACGATGGCGTTCAGCTTCGCCCGCCGGGCCGGGTCGGCGAACACGATCGCGCCCAGCGCGGGCCGGTCCAGCGAGCCGTCCGCGCGCAGCACCCCGGGCCCGAACTCGGCCACCACGGCCGCCAGTCCGGGCGTCCCCGGGGCGACCACCTCACGGGCGATCAGGTCCGAGTCGACGATCACCGCGCCCCGTGCGGCCAGTTGGCGGGAGACCTCGCTCTTGCCCGCGCCGATCCCGCCGGTCAGTCCGATCCTCAGCATGCCGCCAGGTTACCGGCCCGTACGGCGGCCGCCGCAGGGGCCCGCGGCAGGACGAACGCGGGGCGAACATCACGGGAACTCTCCGACCGTCGACCCGTGCCGCGCCTGGCCCGAGTTGTCCGTACAGCTTTTCGGAGCCCGCGCCGCCGTCTAGGGTGCCGGGGACCCACCCTCGTCACGCGGCCCGCACCGCGCATCCCAACGAATCGGAGCACTCCCGTGTCCAGCCTCTGGCCCGCCGGCCCGCGCCGGGTCCTGGTCGTCGGCATCGACGGCGTCCGCCTCGACCTCCTCCCCGGCCTGCGCACCCCGCACCTGGACGCGGTCGCCGCCGCCGGCTTCCTCTCCCCGGTCGAGGTCGACGCGGCCACCCCCACCATGTCCGGCCCCTGCTGGGCGACCATCGCCACCGGCGTCGGCGTCGCCAAGCACGGCGTCTACGGCAACCACCTGGGCGGCCACCGGCTCGACGTGTTCCCCGACTTCACCACCCGGCTGGCCAAGACCCACCGCCGCCGCACCTTCGCCGTCGGCGGCTGGGAACCGCTCTTCCTGGCCCGCGACGGCGGCCCGCTGTTCGCCGCCCCCGCCCGGCTCTCCTACATCGCCCCGCTGGAGGACACCCCCGAGGCGTGGGAGGTCTGCGACGAACGCGTCACCGCCGAGGCCGAGTACGTGCTGGCGCGCTCCGACGACGACCCGCAGGCCACCTTCGTGTACCTCGGCGCCGTCGACGAGACCGCGCACTTCCGCGGCTGCGGCGAGGACTACCGCCGCTCGATCGAGACCGCCGACGCCCGGCTCGGCCGCCTGCTCGCCGCCCTCCGCGAACGCCCGACCCACGCCGCCGAGGAGTGGACCGTCATCGTGGTCACCGACCACGGCCACGTCGACGCCGGCGGCCACGGCGGCCGCACCCGCCTGGAGCGCACCGCCTGGATCGCCGCCGCCGGACCCGACATCACCCCCGGCGCGCCCGTCGGCCCGCTCCACCACACCGACGTCGCCGCCCACGTGTACGCCGCCCTGCAGATCACCCCCGATCCGCACTGGACGCTCGACGGCCGCCCCTTCACCGCCGTGAGCCCCGTCGCCTGACCGCCCGTCACCCCGCCTGCGCGCCGCCCTCCGCGGTGCGCAGGCGGGGTGACGGCGGGTCAGACCAGCTCCACCGACTCCCCCGCCGCCAGCGTCCGGTACTCCACCCCGCCCGTTCCCGGCCCCTGCGGACCGAGCAGCCGGCCGTGGATTGCCTGCCCCGCCTCGCTCAGCGTCGCCTCGTGGATCGCCACCGCCTGCCGCGGCCGCGCGTCCCGCAGGTAGTCGACCAGGTCGCCGGCCCGCAGCCAGGGCGCGCCGAGCGGCAGCAGCAGGGTGTCCACGGTGTCCGGCGGGACGGTCAGCGCGTCGCCGGGGTGGAACGCCCGGCCGCCCAGCAGGAAGCCGACGTTGGGGATCCGCGGGATGTCGGGATGGATCTCCGCGTGCCACTCGCCGTGCACGGTGACCGGCAGCCCGTCCAGGTCGAACGCGTCGCCGTCGCCGACCACCGTCACCCGCGCCCCGATGCCCTCCAGCTGCCGGGCCACCGCCCCGTTGGTGAACACCCGCAGGCCCGGGTTGGCCTCGACGGCCGCCCGGACCTGCTGCTCGGTGAAGTGGTCGGCGTGCTCGTGGGTGATCAGCAGCGCGCTCACGCCCGCCACCACCTCGGGTCCGCTGAACATCCCGGGGTCGATCAGCACCGCCCCGCCCGCGTGCTCGATCCGGACGCAGGCATGGCCGAACTTGGTCAGTCGCATGCGGCCCAGCCTAGGCCGCAGCCTCAGGGCGCGCCCACCAACGCGGGCTCGCGCTGCTTCGCCGGGCGCGGCGCGGGCAGCACCGCGGGGGCCAGCGGCGGCAGTTCGACGTGCTCGCTGAGGCCGATGATCCGGTGCAGGCGCCGCAGCGGCGCGGGCGCCCACCAGTTGAGCCGGCCGAACAGCGTCATGGTGGCGGGCACCAGCAGGGTGCGGACCAGGGTGGCGTCCACCGCGACGGCCACCGCCAGCGCGATGCCCATCTGCTTGACCATCAGCATCTGCCCGGCGGCGAACCCGGCGAACACGATCACCATCAGCAGCCCGGCCGAGGTGATGATCCGACCGCTGCGCTGCAGGCCGAGCTCCACCGACTTCGCGCAGTCGTACCCCTGGTCGTGCAGTTCCTTGATCCGCGAGAGCAGGAACACCTCGTAGTCCATCGACAGCCCGAACGCGAAAGCGAACACCAGGACCGGGATCACCGTCTCCAGGCCGCCGGTCGGGGTGAACCCGAGCAGCGAGCTGAAGTACCCGTGCTGGAACACCAGGGTGAGCGCACCCAGCGAGGCCCCCAGCGACAGCACGTTCATCAGCAGCGCCTTGATCGGCAGCACCACCGACCCGGTCATCATGAACAGCAGGACCAGCGTCCCGGCCGCGACCAGGCCCAGCGCCCACGGCCCGCGCGAGCCGATCTCGTGCTGGAAGTCCACCAGCGAGGCCGCGTCCCCGGTCACGTACGTGTCCAGGCCGCCCCGGTTGTCGCGCAGCTCACCGACCACCTGCTTCGCCCCGGCGCCCTGCGGATCGCCCTTCACCAGCACGTCGACGGTCGACACCCCGTCCGACACCGGCGTCACGGCCCGCACCCCGGAGACGCCCGGCAGCTTCGCCACCACGCCGTCCGCGTAGCTCTGCGCCTGCTGGTGCGTGCCCTCCACCACCACCTGCACCGCCGCCGGGGCCTGCTGCGCGAACCGGTCCTGCACGCTCTCCGCGACCTGCCGGGACGCGAAGCTCTTCGGCAGCACGTCCGCCCCCGAGTTGCGGAACTCCGAACCCAGGAACGGCGCTCCGGCCGCCAGCAGCAGCGCCACGCAGGCCAGCATCACCGGTATCGCGCGCTTCTGCACCCGGCGCACCGTCCGCGAGAAGAACCCCTCGTCCGGGACGGGCGCCGTCGGCGTCCTGATCTTCGACCCCATGAAGCCCAGCAGCGCCGGCACCAGCGTCAGCGCCGCCGCCACCGCGATCACCACCACGCTCACGCCCGCCACCGCGACCGCCCGGAACACCGGGCTGGTGAACACGAACAGGCCGCTCAGCGCCACCGCCACCGTCAGCCCCGAGAACGCCACCGTCCGGCCGGCCGTCGCCGAGGTCCGCTCCACCCCCTGCGCGATCGTCGCACCGTGGCCGCGCTCCTCCCGGAACCGGTTCACCATCAGCAGCGCGTAGTCGATCGACAGGCCCAGACCCAGCACCGTCGCGATCGGCAGCACGGAGGTGTCGATGTCCATGATCCGGCTGAACCCGAACATCGCCAGCAGCGCCCCGCCCACCGAGGCGATCGCCCCGATGCCCGGCAGTCCCGCCGCGGCCAGGCCGCCGAACACCAGCACCATCACGATCAGGGTGAGCGGCAGCGTCACGATCTCCCCGAAACGGGTGTCCTTCGCGGTCTGGTCCTTCACCTCCTGCTGCAGCACCAGGTCGCCGCCGACCACGGTGTGCGCGCCGTCCGCGGTGATCCGCTCCAGCCGGTCCGTGACCGCGCCGAGCTGCCTGGTCGTCGAGCCGTCCGCCATCCGCACGTTCACCAGCGACGCCTTGCCGTCGCCCGCGGTCAGCTGACCGCCCGTCGAGTACGTGTCCGCCACCGAGGCCACGCCCGGCAGCTTCGCCACCTCCGCACTCGCCTGCTCGACCGCCGCCTTCACCGCCGCGTCGCCCACCGCCGGCCCGTCGACCACCGCCGTCACGGTGCCCTTCACCGGATCCGCCGCCTGCACCACCGAGGTGCCGCGCGCCGACTCCGACCCCCCGCTGCCGGTCGACGCCACCGACCCCTCGAACACCCGCCCGCCGATCAGCACCCCCACCGCGAGCACCACGGCCCAGAACGCCAGCACCCACCGGCGATGCCGGAAACACACTCGCCCAAGCGCGGCCAACCGACCGGAAACCTGGGAAACCTGGACCTCTGCTGCGGTGGAGCGGAAGCTGCGCATGCGGGGAGCCTTTCGGACAAGTCCCCTCAATGTATGCGTGACTTCGCGATCGTCCTATAGACGGACGATGAGCCTCATCTCACAATTCCCTTCACATAAAAGCCACTTAAGCTCCTTCCGCCCCTCACCCGTGCCGCGTGCACCGCCGGGCGGGTGGGCAGCAAAAACAGCAACCCCCCGCCCAGGGAAACCCTGGAACGGGGGGTTGCTGTGCAGTCAGCTATTCAGCTGCCGAAGCGCAGGGCTTCAGCTCTGGCCGCCGGCCAGCTTCTCGCGGAGCGCGGCGAGCGCCTCGTCCGAAGCGAGCGCGCCGGAGCCCTCGTCGCTGCTGGAGGAGTACGAACCGCCGCCACCGGACACCGGGGCCTCCTCGCCGGCCTCGGCGGCAGCAGCCGCGTCCGCCTCGCGGGACTTGATGACCTGGGCCTGGTGCTGCTCGAAGCGGGCCTGGGCCTCGGCGTACTGCCGCTCCCACTCCTCGCGCTGCTTCTCGAAGCCGGGCAGCCAGTCGTTCGCCTCGGGGTCGAAGCCCTCCGGGTAGATGTAGTTGCCCTGGTCGTCGTACGAGGCAGCCATGCCGTACAGGGTCGGGTCGAACTCGACCGACGCCGGGTCGGCACCGAGGGACTCGTTGGCCTGCTTCAGCGAGAGGCTGATGCGACGACGCTCGAGGTCGATGTCGATGACCTTGACGAAGATCTCGTCGCCGACCTGGACGACCTGCTCCGGGATCTCGACGTGGCGCTCGGCCAGCTCGGAGATGTGGACCAGGCCCTCGATGCCCTCGTCCACGCGGACGAACGCACCGAACGGAACCAGCTTGGTGACCTTACCCGGGACGACCTGCGAGATCTGGTGGGTCCGGGCGAACTGCTGCCACGGGTCCTCCTGGGTCGCCTTCAGCGACAGGGAGACGCGCTCGCGGTCCATGTCCACGTCGAGAACCTCGACGGTGACCTCCTGGCCGACCTCGACAACCTCGTTCGGGTGGTCGATGTGCTTCCAGGACAGCTCGGAGACGTGCACCAGACCGTCGACGCCGCCGAGGTCGACGAACGCACCGAAGTTGACGATCGAGGAGACGACGCCGGAGCGCACCTGACCCTTCTGCAGGGTGGTGAGGAAGGTCTGGCGGACCTCGCTCTGGGTCTGCTCCAGCCAGGCGCGGCGGGACAGGACCACGTTGTTGCGGTTCTTGTCCAGCTCGATGATCTTCGCCTCGAGCTCCTTGCCCACGTAGGGCTGGAGGTCGCGGACGCGGCGCATCTCGACCAGCGAGGCCGGGAGGAAGCCGCGGAGGCCGATGTCGAGGATGAGACCACCCTTGACGACCTCGATGACGGTACCGGTGACGATGCCGTCCTCTTCCTTGATCTTCTCGATCGTGCCCCAGGCGCGCTCGTACTGCGCACGCTTCTTGGACAGGATCAGGCGACCCTCCTTGTCCTCCTTCTGGAGAACCAGGGCCTCGATGTTGTCGCCAACGGAGACAACCTCGTGGGGGTCGACGTCGTGCTTGATCGAGAGCTCGCGGGACGGGATGACACCCTCGGTCTTGTAACCGATGTCGAGGAGCACCTCGTCACGGTCGACCTTCACGATGACGCCCTCAACGATGTCGCCATCGTTGAAGTACTTGATGGTCTCGTCGATCGCGGCGAGGAACGCGTCCGCGTCGCCGATGTCGTTGACCGCAACCTGCGGGGTGGTGCTGACAGAGGTGTCGGTGGGGCTCGTCATTAGGAAAAGGGCTCCGGTACGGACATGAAGTCGTAGGTAATGCCACGCGGAGGGCCCCTGATCGCTCCCACCGAAAGCCGTACAGGCCAGAAAACGGCCCACCGAACGAATCCCATGACTCGGGATCCCGGTGTCCGTCTGACGACCGTGGGGTCTTCGACAGATGCGAGCGCAACCTGCTCCGTCCGAGGCGCGCAGGCCCGCAGCGCAACTTGTAGCATACGGGGACACCCAGGCACGGTCAACGTCGAAGCCGACGAGACCGGTAGAGGCCGGGATGGATCAGGCCATATCCTCCGATAGCGCGCCTCGCGGCTGCCACGGCACCGGCCCTACCCCGGATGCCACCGCCCGACCCGGTTCCCGTACAGGTCCGGCTCCGCAGCAGCAGCGCTTCCGCAAGCCCATAGCCTACGTGACGGATTCCATGACCCACTCCACCGCCCCCGGTCCCGCCGAGCCCCGCGACTACGACCCGTCCGGGTACGACGTCCCCGCCGCGTATCACGGGGAGGGCGAGGACGACGACGGCGACGAGGCGCTGCGGCGGGAGGCCGGGGAGCAGGAGTCGAGCCGGGCCAGCCGGCACTGGTGGGACCGGAACGCGGACGACTACCAGGACGAGCACGGGGAGTTCCTGGGCGACGACCGGTTCACCTGGTGTCCGGAGGGGGTGGACGAGGGCGAGGTGCGGCTGCTGGGCGATCCGGCGGGGCTGAAGGGCGCGGCCGTGCTGGAGATCGGCTCGGGCGCCGCGCAGTGCTCGCGCTGGCTGGCGGCGCAGGGCGCCCGGCCGGTGGCGCTGGACATCTCCTACCGGCAGTTGCAGCACTCGCGGCGGATCGACCTGGGGCGCGGTCTGGAGCCGGTCGCGGTGGTGCAGGCGGACGCCGCCGTGCTGCCGTTCGCGGACGGGGCGTTCGACCACGCCTGCTCGGCCTACGGCGCGGTGCCGTTCAGCGCGGACACCGGGCGGCTGATGCGCGAGGTGCACCGGGTGCTGCGCCCGGGCGGGCGGTGGGTGTTCTCGGTGACCCACCCGATCCGCTGGGCGTTCCCGGACGAGCCGGGGGTGGAGGGGCTGACCGCCACCTCCTCGTACTTCGACCGGACCCCGTACGTGGAGCAGGACGAGCAGGGCGTGGCCACCTACGTGGAGCACCACCGGACGATCGGCGACCGGGTGCGGGAGCTGGTCGCGGCCGGGTTCACGCTGCTGGACCTGGTGGAGCCGGAGTGGCCGGAGGGGTTGGAGCAGGAGTGGGGCGGCTGGAGCCCGCTGCGCGGCGAGCACATTCCGGGGACGGCGATCTTCGTCGCGCGGCGGGACGGCTGAGCGCGGTGCGTCCCGGGGGGTTCGACCTGCCGGTCCGCGCCGCGCTGCCGGAGTTGGCGGCCGCGCTGGCGGAGCACGGCACGGCGGTGCTGTCCGCGCCGCCGGGCACCGGAAAGACCACGCTGGTGCCGCTGGCGCTGGCGGGCCTCACCGGGGGCGAGCCGCGCCGGGTGCTGGTCGCGGAGCCGCGCCGGCTGGCGGTGCGGGCGGCGGCGCGGCGGATGTCCTGGCTGCTGGGCGAGCCGGCGGGCGAGGGGGGTAGCTCCCAGCCCGCCGGGGGCTGGGGGAGGGTCGGCGGCCCGGTCGGGTTCACGGTGCGCGGCGAGCGCAGGGTCGGGCCCGGCACCCTGGTCGAGGTGGTCACCACCGGCGTCCTGCTGCAGCGGCTGCAGCGCGACCCCGAACTGCCGGGCGTGGACGTGGTGATGCTCGACGAGTGCCACGAGCGGCACCTGGACGCGGACACCGCGCTGGCGTTCCTGCTGGACGTCCGGGCCGCGCTCCGTCCCGAGCTGCGGCTGCTGCTGGCCTCCGCCACCGCCGACACCGCGGCCTGGTCCGAACTGCTGGGCGGCGCGCCGGTGGTGGCCGCGGCCGGGGTCTCGCACCCGGTGCAGACGGTGTGGGCGCCGCCGCCGGCCGCGGTCCGTCCGCCGCACGGGACGCGGGTGGACCCGGCGCTGCTGGAGCACGTCGCGGCGACGGTGCGCCGGGCGCTGGCCGAGCGGGACGGCGACGTGCTGTGCTTCCTGCCCGGAGTGGGCGAGATCGCCCGGGTGGCCGGGCAGTTGGCCGGGGTCGAGGTGCTGCAGCTGCACGGGCAGGCCCCGCAGGCGGTGCAGGACGCGGCGCTGAGCCCCGGCTCGGGCCGGCGGGTGGTGCTGAGCACCTCGGTCGCCGAGTCGTCGCTGACCGTGCCGGGCGTGCGGGTGGTGGTGGACTCCGGGCTGACCCGCGAGCCGCGCACCGACCACGCCCGGGGGCTGTCCGGGCTGGTCACCGTCCGCACCTCGCTGGCCGCCGCCCGGCAGCGCGCCGGACGGGCCGGGCGCGAGGCCCCGGGGACCGTCTACCGCTGCTGGGCGGAGGCCGAGGACGCCCGCGCGGCGCGCTTCCCCACGCCCGAGATCGCGCTCGCCGACCTCACCTCCTTCGCCCTGCAGGCCGCCTGCTGGGGCGACCCGGACGCGGCCGGTCTCACCCTGCCCGATCCGCCGCCCGCCGGGGCGATGGCCGCCGCCCGCGGCACGCTGCGCGCGCTGGCCGCCGTCGACGGGGCCGGCCGGGCCACCGACCGGGGCCGGGCCATCGCCCGCACCGGCCTGCACCCGCGGCTGGCCCGCGCCCTGCTGGACGGGGCCGCCGCGGTCGGCCCGCGGCGCGCCGCCGAACTGGTCGCGCTGCTCTCCGAGGAGGCGCCGCGCGCCCTCGGCGACGACCTGGCGGAGATCCGGCGCACCGTCCGGCACTCCACCGACCCGTACGCGCGCCGCTGGAAGGACGAGACCCGCCGGCTGGAACGCGCGCTCGCCGCCGCGCCGGACCAGGGCCTCCCGGCCGAGACCGCCGCGCCCGGCGCGGTGTCCGACGACCTGTCAGGCGCCTCCTCCGGCCGCTCCGATGCCGGGGCCGCGGGGCTGGTGGTCGGGCTGGCGTACCCCGAGCGGCTGGCCCGCGCGCGGGACGGCGGCGAGGGCGCGTACCTGATGGCGTCCGGCACCGCCGCGCAGGTGCAGCCGGGTTCGCGGCTGCCGGCCGGCGGCTGGCTGGCGATCGCGGTCGCGGACCGGCCGGCGGGGTCGCCGTCGGCGCGGGTGCTGCGGGCCGTCGCGGTGGACGAGGCGACCGCCCGGCTGGCCGGAGCGCCGCTGCTGGAGGAGCGCGAGGAAGTGTCCTGGTCCTCCCGGCAGCGGGAGGTGACGGCCCGTCGGGTGGAGAGCCTCGGTGCGGTCGAGCTGGCCGCCGCGCCCCTCACCGCGCCGGACCCGGCGCTGGTCCGGGCGGCACTGCTGACCGGGCTCGAACGGGAGGGCGTGGGCGGCCTGTTGAGCTGGCCGCCGGCCGCCGCCGGCCTGCGCGAACGGCTGGCCTTCCTGCACCGGACGATCGGCGAGCCGTGGCCGGACGTCAGCGACGCGGCCCTGCTGGCCGCCGCCGAGGAGTGGCTGGAGCCGGAGCTGTCCCGGGCCCGCCGGCGCGCCGACCTGGAGCGGATCGACACCGCCGCCGCGCTGCAGCGGCTGCTGCCCTGGGCGAGCGGCCAGGCCGGCCGGCTCGACGAGCTCGCCCCCGAGCGGATCACCGTCCCGACCGGCAGCCGGATCAGGGTCGACTACTCGGGCGACCGGCCCGTTCTCGCCGTCAAGCTCCAGGAGCTGTTCGGCTGGGACGCCGCGCCCGCCCTCGCCGACGGCCGCGCCCCGCTCACCGTCCACCTGCTCTCCCCCGCCGGGCGGCCCGCCGCCGTCACCGGCGACCTGGCCGCCTTCTGGCGCGAGGGATACCGCGCCGTCCGCGCCGACCTGCGCGGCCGCTACCCCCGCCACCCCTGGCCCGAGGACCCCACCACCGCCGCCCCCACCCGCCGCGCGAACCCGCGCAAGTGACGCGCCGTCAGCCTGCGGTGGGGGTCTGGCCGATGGGCGGCGTGGTCATCGGCGGAGGGGTGTAGGGCACCCTGGCCGTCGCCGCCGGGTTGGGCAGCGGGCTGAGCGACAGGATCGGCCCGCAGGCCATCAGTCGCCCCTCGGCGTTGTAGTGGCAGTCCGGGTTCCGCGAGGGCGTCGTGTCGTCGCAGTTGCAGTGCGTACCGGGGACGACCTCGGTGATCGGGGTCCTCGACGCCTTCGGGCTGCCCGCCGTCGCGGTCGGGGTGCTCGCCGCCGACGTCTCCTGCTCCACCGTGGGATCGGGCGTCGGGGTGGGCGACGCGGTCGGAGACGGCGACGGCGAGGCGGTCGGCCGGGGGCTCGCCGTCGCAACCTGCGGCACGGCTGCCGGGCGCGGGTCGGAGCCCGAGGTCGCCGCCCACATCGTCCCGCCGACGACCACGGCAGCGACAGCCGCCACCGCACCCGCCCGACGGCCCCTGCCGTGCAACACCTTCACGACCCCGCCCTCACTCATCCTCGGTCGGCCGGCGCAGCATAGCGGTCGCGCTACGCCCACTCCTCGGCGAGGACGGCCATGTCGATGTCGTCGATCCACTGGTCGCCGTGGCGCAGGACCTGGCGGCGGATGCCCTCGACCTTGAACCCGGCCTTCTCGTAGGCGCGTTGGCCGCGGGGGTTGAAGGCGTAGACGTTGAGCGAGACGCGGTTCAGGCCGAGGCGGCGGATGGCGTGGTCGGTGAGCAGGCGGACGGCCTCGGTGCCGAGGCCGCGGTCGCGGCCGTCGGGGCCGAGGGCGATGCGGAGGTTGCAGGCCCGGTTGGGTTCGTCCCACTCGTTGAGGACGATCTCGCCGACGCCCCGGCCGGTGGCGCGGTCGACCACGATCAGGTCGAGGCGGTCGGGCTGGGCGTTGCGGGTGCCGTACCAGTCGGTGATCCGGCGCTCCATCGCCTCGTCCCAGTCGGGCGCGACGGGGGTGTAGGAGTCGGAGGTGTAGCGGAGCACCTCCGGGTCGCGCAGCATGACGCGGAGCATCGGGAGGTCCTCCGCCAACCGGACGGGCCGCAGCAGGACCTTCTCACCCCGCAGGGTCGGCTTGTCGGCGAAGGTGGCGGGCGGGAGCTGATCGTCCATCGGGCCAGTGTCGGAGCGGCGGCGAGCGGCCCGCAAACGCTTTACGGCGTGCGTTTGGCGGCGTGGCTGACGATGGCGGTCTCGACGTGGGTGATGCCGAGGCCGACCAGGTCGTGGGAGAGGAAGCGGTACAGGGCGGCCAGGTCGGCGAAGTACCCGGCCGCGTGCAGGTTCGACGGCCCGGAGGTGGCGAAGGCGCCGTGCACCGAGGGGTGGCCGGCCAGTGCCCGCCCGGCGGCGGCCAGGTGGTCGGGGGCGACCTGCAGCAGGAACTTGGCCTCGATGGGCAGTCCGAGGCGGCGCGGGTCGACCACCACCTGGGTGACCAGCCGGCCCTCGGCGGACATCCGGGCGAGGCGGCGGCGGACGGTGCTCTCGGGGTGGCCGGTGCGGGCGGCCAGTGCGGCGGCGGTCAGGCGCGCGTCGGGGGCGAGGGCCTCGATCAGGGCCTCCTCCAGCGGGTCGGCGTCGACGCCGTACGGGCCGGAGGGGGCCGCTTCGGGCAGCGGTCCGCCCGGCGCGAGGGCGGCGCGTTCGGGGGCGGTCAGCACCTGGTGGCGCCACTCGGAGGTGAGCCGGAAGACGTGCAGGATGGTGGCGCTCTCCAGTGCGGTCACCGCCCGGGTGGACGGGAGTTGACGGAACACCAGCCGGTCGCGGGAGCCGGGCTCGGTGCGGGCGACGGCGAAGATCTCGTCGCCGGAGGTGGTGACGTCGACGAACGGGATGTCCGGGCGGGCGGCGAGCGCGGCCACGATCGGGTCGAGCTTCCCGCGCAGGACCCGGATGCGCAGGAACAGCGCCCCGGCGGAGCCGCCGTTGCGGGGCCGCGCCACCGGGGAGACCACCACCCGGACGGTGCCGTCGGCGGTCAGGGCGTGCAGGCGGCGGCGGACGGTGGCGGCGCCGAGTCCGAGCGCCTCGGCCGCGCGTTCCGCGGTGATGCGCCCGTCGCACTGCAGGGCGGCCACCAGCCGCTGGTCCACCGGGCCGAGGACGGAATTCGCCGATTCGGATGCCATGAGGGCGAGTTTCGCTCATCCCGGGGCCTCGCGCGGCCGCTTCCGGGGCCGCCGCGCCAACGATGGGAACCGTCCGCTCCATCCCGGCTCTCCCCCTCCCGGAGGTTCCCGTGCCCGCGTTCCAGCAACGGACCGACGTACGTTTCGCCAGCGGCGACGCCATGTGCGCCGCCTGGCACTACCCGGGGTCCAACGGCGGCTGCGTGATCATGGCCGGCGGTACGGCGGTGACCAGGGGGCCGGCCGGCGACCGGTTCGCGGCCCGGTTCAACGCGGCCGGTTTCGCCGTCCTCGTCTTCGACCACCGCCGGTTCGGGGCGAGCGGGGGGACGCCCCGTCAGATCGTCCGCTTCGACGAGCAGGTGGCCGACTGGCACGCCGCGATCGCGTACGCGGCCACGCTGCCCGACGTCGACCCGGACCGGATCTGCGTCTGGGGCTTCTCGCTGGCGGGCGGCCACGTGTTCCGGGTGGCGGCGGACCAGCCGCGGCTGGCCGGCGCGATCGCCCAGACCCCGCTGGTCGACGCCCGCGCGGTCGCCCCGCACGCGCTGCGCGCCATGACGCCGCTCGCGCTGGTGCGGCTGCTCGGCCTGGGCGTGGCGGACCTGCTCGGCGGCCTGCTCGGCCGGCCCCCGCTGCTGGTCCCGACCGCGGGGCCGCGCGGTGCGGTCGCCTCGCTCACCACGCCCGACTCGACGGACGCCGACCGGGCCCTCGACCCGGACGGCCGCCACCCGGAGTGGGAGCGGACGGTCGCCGCCCGGATCGCCCTGCAGATCGGGGGCTACCGGCCCGGCCGGCACGCCGCCCGGATCCGCTGCCCGCTGCTGGTGGTGGTCTGCGACCAGGACCTGAGCGCGCTCCCCGGTCCCGCCCTCGGGGCGGCCCGGGAGGCGCCGCGTGCCGAGGTGGTCCGTCTGCCCGGGCGGCACTACGCGCCGTTCCTGGAGTCGCACGAGCAGGCGGTCGAGGCCCAACTCGGCTTCCTGCAGCGGCACCTGATCGACCGTGAGCGGGCCTGAGGCGGCTCGCCGCCGGGCGGATGTCACACCCGGGGCGCCCGGCGGCTCTCGGAACCGATCACCCGAACGAAGGAGAGTGCACATGCTCATGGCCACCGACGCCGCGCCGGGACGGGGGCGGGCGGTCGCCGCCCTGCGCTTCGCGGGTCTGATGCTGACCGGCCTGTTCGCCGGGTTCCTGGTCACCGTGCTGGTGCTGGAGCTGTCCCTGCGGCAGTTCGACGCCTCGGTCTACACCCAGGTCCGGCAGGTCGAGCTCCGGCGGCTGGACGACCTCGCCTCCGCCACCCTGCTGCCCGCGCTGGTGGCCACGGTCGCGCTCGCCGTGACGGCGTTCCGGGCCGGCGCCCGCGGCCGGGCGTTCCGGTTCCCGGCGGCGGCGCTGGTGCTGCTGCTGCTCGTGCTGGTCACCACGGTCGTGGTCAACCTCCCGGTGAACGCGGACCAGCTGCACTGGAGCGTGCAGGCGCCACCGGCGGACTGGGCGGCCGCCCGCGACCGCTGGCAGCTCGCGCACGCCGTCCGGACGGCCGCCGCCGTGCTCGCGTTCGGACTGCTGGGGGCGGCCCCGGCCGCCGGGACCGGGGCCGCCCCGGCCCGCTAGTGGGCCGCCGCCTCCCAGTTGGAGCCGACGCCGACGGAGACGTCGAGCGGGGCGCGCAGCGGGTAGGCGCCGGCCATCTGCTCGCGGACTACGGCCTCGACCCGCTCGCGTTCGCCGGGCGCGACCTCCAGCACGATTTCGTCGTGCACCTGGAGCAGCATCCGGGAGGTGAGGCCGGCGGCGGTGAGCGCCTCGTCGACCCGGAGCATGGCGATCTTGACGATGTCGGCGGCGGAGCCCTGGATGGGGGCGTTCAGGGCCATCCGCTCGGCCATCTCGCGGCGCTGGCGGTTGTCGCTGGTGAGGTCGGGGAGGTAGCGGCGGCGGCCGAGCAGGGTCTCGGTGTAGCCGACGGCGCGGGCCTCCTCCACCGCGTTCTGCAGGTAGTCGCGGACGCCGCCGAAGCGCTCGAAGTAGGTGTCCATCAGGCCCTGGGCCTCGGCGGGCTTGATGCCGAGCTGCTGGGAGAGGCCGTAGGCGGACAGGCCGTAGGCCAGGCCGTAGGACATCGCCTTGATCTTGCGGCGCATCTCGGCGTCGACGTCTCCCGGGGCGACCGAGAAGACCTGGGAGGCGACGGTGGTGTGCAGGTCCTCGCCGGAGGCGAAGGCCTCGATCAGGGCGGTGTCCTCGGAGAGGTGCGCCATGATGCGCAGTTCGATCTGCGAGTAGTCGGCGGTGAGCAGCGTCTCGTAGCCCTCGCCGACCACGAAGGCGCGGCGGATGGCGCGGCCCTCCTCGGTGCGGACCGGGATGTTCTGCAGGTTCGGGTCCTGCGAGGAGAGCCGGCCGGTGGCGGCGACCATCTGGTGGAAGGTGGTGTGGATCCGGCCCTGCGGGGAGACCGTCTTGAGCAGGCCCTCGACGGTGGTGCGCAGCTTGGCCTGGTCGCGGTGGCGGAGCAGGATCACCGGGAGTTCGTTGGTGGTCTGGGTGGCCAGCCAGGTGAGCGCGTCGGCGTCGGTGGTCCAGCCGGTCTTGATCTTCTTGGTCTTGGGCAGGCCGAGGTCGCCGAACAGGACCTCCTGCAGCTGCTTGGGCGAGCCGAGGTTGAACTCGCGGCCGGCGGCGGCGTGCGCCTCCTCGACGCAGCGCTGGATCTCGGCGGCGAACTGGGCCTCCAGGCCCTGCAGCCAGGCGCGGTCGGCGGCGATGCCGTGGCGCTCCATCCGGGCGAGGAGTTCGGCGATCGGCAGCTCCATGTCGTGGAACAGTTCGACGGCGCCGACCTCGGCGAGCCGGGTGTCGAAGAGCACCGCGAGGTCGTGCACGGCGCGGGCCTCGGTCATCAGGGCCTGGGCGCCGGCGGTGGGGTCGGGTTCGTCGGCGTCGAAGGTGAGTTGGCCGGTCTCGGCCTGGGCGGCGGGGGCGAGCGAGCGGGCCAGGTACTCCTCGGCGAGGACGTCGAGGGTGAAGGCGCGGCGGCCGGGCTTCTCCAGGTAGGCGGCGAGCGCGGTGTCGGCGGTGACGCCGGCGAACCGCCAGCCCTGCTCGGCGAAGGCGCGCATGACCTGCTTGGCGATGTGCAGGGCCTTGGGCCGCTTGGGGTCGGCGAGCCAGGCGGTGAAGGCCCGGTCGTCGTCCTCCTCCAGGGCGGCGGGGTCGAACCAGGCGGCGGCGTCGCCGGTGGCGAGCGCGACCTGCTGGACCCGGCCGCTGCCGAGGGCCCAGCTGTAGTCGGCGGCGAGCGCGGTGCGGTCGCCCGCGCCGGTGTGCTCCTCCAGCCAGGCGACGAGCGCGCCGGGGACGGTGAGCAGGTCCCCGTCGACCTGCAGGCCGGGGGCGGCCTCGGCGGCGGCCGCGGTGTCGGCGGCGGCGGGGTCGATGCCGGCCACCCGGTCGCGGAAGTTGGGGTTGCGGAACTCCAGCGCCTCCATCAGGCGGGCGACCTCGTCTCGGTCGAACGCGCTGCGCTCCAACTGTGGCACGCCGAGCGGGAGTTCGACGTCCCGGACGAGTTCGGTGAGGATCCGGTTGCGCTTGACCGAGTCGAGGTGCTCGCGAAGCTTCTCGCCGATCTTGCCCTTGACCTCGTCCGCCCGGTTCACCAACTCCTCGAAGGAGCCGAACTGGTTGACCCACTTGGCGGCGGTCTTCTCGCCGACGCCGGGGATGCCGGGCAGGTTGTCGGACGGGTCGCCGCGCAGCGCGGCGAGGTCCGGGTACTGGTCGGGGCGGACGCCGTACTTCTCGGCGACCTTGTCGGGGGTGTAGCGCGTCAGCTCGGAGACGCCCTTGGTCGGGTAGAGCACCGTGACGTGCTCGCTGACCAGCTGGAGGGAGTCCCGGTCGCCGGTGACGATGAGGACCTCGAAGCCCTCGGCCGCGGCGGCGGTGGCGAGGGTGGCGATGATGTCGTCGGCCTCGAAGCCCTCGGCGGTGATCCGCGGGATCCGCATGGCGTCGAGGAGTTCGCCGATCAGCGGGATCTGGCTGCGGAACTCGTCGGGCGTCTTGGCGCGGTTGGCCTTGTACTCGGGGAACTCGGTGGCGCGGAAGGTCTGCCGGGAGAGGTCGAAGGCGACCGCGAGGTGGGTGGGCGCCTCGTCCCGCACGGTGTTGACCAGCATCGAGGTGAAGCCGTAGACCGCGTTGGTGTGCTGCCCGGTGGTGGTGGAGAAGTTCTCCACCGGCAGGGCGAAGAAGGCCCGGTAGGCCATCGAATGCCCGTCCAGCAGCATCAGCCGGGGCCGTTCGGCCGCACTCTTGCCTGCACCCTGTGTCGCCACGTCACGTCCTGTCCTGCCGGTTGCACTGCCTCCCCGATCCTAGGGCCCGGCGGTGACATCTCCCGGCGCGGCGCGGAGCACCTCCCTACCGGCGGGTAGACAGTCGTACGATCGACGCGCGCACCCGCAGCGAACCCCCGAACAGGAGCACCATGACCGACGCGGCGCCCGTACTGAAAGTGCCCCAGGACGTGCTGGACCACTTCGCCAAGCTGGGGGTGAGCCCGGAGACCTTCTCGGGCGGGCACCTGGGCGAGAAGCTGGGCATCACCATCGTCGAGGCCTCCCCGGACCGGGTGGTCGGGACGATGCCGGTGGAGGGCAACCAGCAGCCGTACGGGCTGCTGCACGGCGGGGCGTCGGCGGCGCTGGCGGAGACGCTGGGCTCGATCGGCGCGATGCTGCACGCCGGCCCCGGCCGGTACGCGGTGGGCGTGGACCTGAACGCCACGCACCACCGTTCGGCCACCTCGGGCCTGGTGACGGGCGTGGCGACGGCGGTGTTCAAGGGCCGGACCGCGGCCACGTACGAGATCGCGGTGACCGACGACACCGGCCGCCGGATCACCTCCTGCCGGCTGACCTGCATGCTGCGCGACCTGTAGCGCGCCCCCGTTCCACCTCCGCGCGCCCCCTCGGGTTTGGCCGCGCCCCGCCAGGGGCAGTCTCGGCTGGACGAGGGGGCGCCGCCATGTCCGGAGAGCGCGAACTGCCAGGCACGCCAGGGGGTTCCTCGGTCCGGTGGAGCCGGGCGAGGGCACCTGGACGCCCCTCGTGCTGCCCTCCGACGAGCCGCCGCGGCTGCTGAGCCCGGGCCAGAAGCGCGTCCTGGTGACGGCGTTGCTGGCGGTGACGCTGTTCCTGACGGCCCGTCACGCGGCCAACCGGCCGGAGCACGCGGCGAACTCGCCGCCGCCCGCGCTGCCGCCGTTCCCCTCGCAGTCCACCAGGGTCAGCTACGGCGGCCCGGCGGCGTACGGACAGGAGTCCTTCGCGCTGCAGTTGACGGTGCACAACTCCGGTCCCGCGCCGGTGGACGTGCTGGGCGTCAGCCAGGGGTACCGGGGGCTGTCCGTGGTGGTCTCGGGCTGGCTGCCGCAGACGGTGCCGGTGGGGAGCACGGTGTCGCTGCGGGTGGGCCTGAAGGTGACGGACTGCGCGGCGGCGCCGGCCGACGCGGGGCTGCCTTTCCTCGATGTAACGCTGCGTAACACGCGCGCAATGGAGACGGTGAGTCAGATTCTGGGCGACTCCTACGCCCGCGACCTTTCGGCTGCGCTGCATTCGAGTTGCGACAATCCCGATAATCGGACACCCGCGACCACCCCCTCGGAGCCGGACAAACCTGTCCGATAATCGGAGAACCTGGTTGTGACCAGCGAGTTGGGGAGGGCAACCATCCACACCTCGGGACGGAGCCCGGGATTCCGGGCCCTGCCTGGGTTTTCCGACCATGATGTGAGATCAACTTCCAGCGTGGTCATAACAAGAGAATCACAGCCTCTCCTACCCCTCTGCCGGAGCCGTCCCGCCCGGTCTAGAGTCACGGCCAGTCACCGACTGTCCGATTACCGGGCTCGGTCGACGCGTTCCGGCACCGCCAGCCCTGTGCGCGTGTCTTCCAGTCCCGAAGGAGACCCTCGTCGTGCGAAAGAGCTCACTGCTTGTCGTGACCATTGCCGTAACCGGAGCGCTCACCCTCTCGGCCTGCGGCTCGCGCGGCGAAAAGTCCGGCACCAGCGGCGACGCGGGCGGCACCACCGTCACCATCGGCGTCGACGCACCGCTGACGGGCCCGCTCTCGGCCCTCGGCCTCGGCATCCAGCACTCCGTGGAACTGGCCGCCAAGATCGCGAACGACAACAAGGAAGTTCCCGGCGTCACCTTCAAGGTGAAGGCCCTGGACGACAAGAAGTCGCCCCAGGAAGGCCAGCAGAACGCCACCGCCCTCGTCGCCGACAAGAGCGTCCTCGGCGTCGTCGGCCCGCTGAACTCGGGCGTCGCCCAGTCCATGCAGCAGGTCTTCGAGTCGGCCGGCCTCGTCGAGGTGTCCCCGGCCAACACGAACCCCGCCCTCACCCAGGGCGAGAAGTTCGAGACCGCGAAGCAGCGCCCCTTCAAGACGTACTTCCGCACCGCGACCACGGACGCCATCCAGGGCCCGTTCGCCGCCCAGTACGCCTACAACGACCTCGGCAAGAAGACCGCCTACCTGATCGACGACAAGAAGACCTACGGCGTCGGCCTGGTCGGCGCCTTCCAGAAGGAGTTCACCAAGCTCGGCGGCACCATCAAGGGCCAGGACCACATCGACGAGAACAACCTGGACTTCTCGGCCGTGGTCACCAAGGCCAAGGCCGCCGGCGCCGACGTGATCTACTACGGCGGCGAGTACCCGCAGTCCGGCCCGCTCTCCGACCAGCTCAAGAAGGCCGGCGTCACCGCCCCCGTCTTCGGCGGCGACGGCATGTACGACCCGGAGTACATCAACAAGGCCAACAAGAACGCCAACGGCGACTTCGCGACCTCCGTCGGCGCCCCGGTCGAGTCCCTCGACTCCGCCAAGAAGTTCGTCGCCGACTACAAGGCGGCCGGCTACTCCGACCCGTACGCGGCCTACGGCGGCTACTCCTACGACGCCGCCTGGTCGATCATCCAGGCCGTCAAGGCCGCCGTCGCCGACAACGGCGGCAAGCTCCCGGCCGACGCCCGCGCCAAGGTCGTCTCCGCGATGAGCAAGGTCAGCTTCGACGGTGTCACCGGCAAGGTCGGCTTCGACGAGTACGGCGACGCCGTCAACAAGCAGCTCACCGTCTACACCGTCAAGGACGGCGCCTGGACGGTCGCCAAGAGCGGCACCTACTCCGGCTGACCTGCCGACTGAGAAACCGGCCGCCCCACCCGGCGGCGGCCTGACAGCACGCGACAGAACGAGCCACCGGCGGGGGCGCTGAGAACCAGCGTCCCCGCCGTTCCACAACGGTTCGTCCCATCCCGCAACCGAACCCCCCTACCCCGAATCCACTCGGAGGCCCAGCGGTGCACGAACTGCCGCAGCAGCTGGCCAACGGCCTGATCCTCGGCTCCCTCTACGGGCTGATCGCGATCGGCTACACAATGGTCTACGGCATTGTCCAGCTCATCAACTTCGCCCACGGCGAGATCTTCATGACCGGTGGGTTCGGAGCCCTCACCACGTACCTGGTCCTGCCCGACGGCATCGGGATCTGGCTCGCCCTCCCGCTCATGCTCCTCGGTGGCGTGCTGATCTCCGTCATCGTCGCCGTGGCCGCCGAGCGCTTCGCCTACCGCCCGCTGCGGGGCGCCCCGAAGCTGGCACCGCTCATCACCGCGATCGGCCTCTCCCTCGCGCTCCAGCAGGTCGTCGAGCAGTTCTACCCCGGCGCCAAGTCCGGCCGCAGCTTCCCGCAGCTGCCCGGCGGCCCGTACCACATCGGCAGCGTCACCCTGCAGCCCGCCGACATCTTCCTCTTCGTCGCCGCCCCGCTCTGCATGGGCGCGCTCGCCGCCTTCGTCGGCAAGACCCGCACCGGCCGGGGCATGCAAGCCACCGCGCAGGACCCCGACACCGCCAAGCTGATGGGCATCAACACCGACCGCATCATCGTGATCGCGTTCGCCCTCGGCGCCGCCTTCGCCGCGGTCGCCGCCATCGGCTGGGGGCTGCGCTACGGCCAGGTCGCCCCCACCATGGGCTTCCTCGCCGGCCTCAAGGCCTTCACCGCGGCCGTCCTCGGCGGCATCGGCAACATCTACGGCGCCATGCTCGGCGGCCTCGTCCTCGGTGTCGCGGAGGCCCTCGCCACCGCGTACATCCAGGAGATCCCCGGCATGCACCAGCTCGGCGGCGGCTCCTGGGCCAACGTCTGGGCCTTCGTCCTCCTGATCGTCGTCCTCCTCGTGCGGCCACAAGGCTTGCTCGGCGAGCGCGTCGCGGACCGAGCCTGAGGAACGGAGCAGCCACCATGACCACCACCAAGAGCCCCACCCTCCCGCTGCCGCTCCCGGCCGCCAAGGCGCTCGTCCTCGCGGGCGGCCTCGCCACCGCCGCCTCCACGTTCATCCACTGGACCTGGACCTCGGAGTTCCCCGGCGACCTCACCGTCGACGGCTACCCCGGCGGCCTGCAGATCCTGACCCTCGCGGCCGGGCTGCTCACCGCCCTCTTCGCACTGCCGCTGTACGGCGTGAAGGGCACCCGCTGGCTCACCCCTGCCGGCCCCAACGCGCCGGTGCTCGTCCTCGGCGCGGCCGCCGCGGCCACCACCTGGTTCACCCTGATCGCGATCGCCACCGAACTCGGCGGCCTCGCCAACCTGGAACCCGGTGGCTGGATCGCCGGCGTCGCCTCCCTGCTCCCCCTGGTCGGCGCCCTCGGCCTGCCGCAGACCGGCCCCGCCGTCGGCCGCCCCTCCTCCGGCGGCGTCCTCGCCATCGTCCGGCACCACCTCGGCTCCTTCGCCCGCCTGGTCGGCCCCAACCCCGACCTGGCCCCGGTGAAGCCGCTCAACCGCTGGGTCGAGACGCTGATCATCATCGCGGTCGCCGCCCTCGGCCTGACCGTCTTCACCTACGGCATCGTCACCGAGTACGGCGAGCTGTTCATCGGCTTCCTCGTCCTCACCGGCCTCGGCACCTGGGCCCTGATGCGCGCCGGACTCGTCTCCCGGCTCACCGCCCTCACCGCCCGACACCGCGGCACCACCACCGGGGCCGCCTTCGCCGCGGCCGCCGCCTTCCCCTTCACCCAGAGCGACGACCACTTCGCCTCGGTCGGCGTCAACATCCTGATCTTCGCCACCGTCGCCCTCGGCCTGAACGTCGTCGTCGGCCTCGCCGGCCTCCTCGACCTCGGCTACGTCGCCTTCCTCGGCGTCGGCGCCTACGCCGCCGCCCTGGTCTCCGGATCCACCAGCTCCCCCGTCGGCCTGCACCTGCCCTTCTGGGGCGCCGCCCTGGTCGGCATGGCCGCGGCCCTGGTCTTCGGCGTCGTCATCGGCGCCCCGACGCTGCGGCTGCGCGGCGACTACCTCGCCATCGTGACCCTCGGCTTCGGAGAGATCTTCCGCATCGCGGTCAACAGCCTCGACGGCGTCTCCGGCCCCAAGGTCACCAACGGCCCGAACGGCATCCGCAACATCCCCGACCTCGACATCCTCGGGTTCGACTTCGGCCAGGCGCACACCTTCGGTTCCTTCACCCTCGGGCGCTTCGCCAACTACTTCCTGCTGATGCTGCTCGTCACCGCGTTCGTGGTGACGGTCTTCAGCCGGGCCAACGACTCCCGGATCGGCCGCGCCTGGGTCGCCATCCGCGAGGACGAGACCGCCGCGCAGGCCATGGGCATCAACGGCTTCAAGCTCAAGCTGCTCGCCTTCGCCCTCGGCGCCGCGCTCGCCGGCCTCGCCGGCACCGTCATGGCCCACGTCAGCTACAGCGTCGTCCCGGACCCGTACCAGTTCGCCGGCGCCGTCCCGCCCAACAGCGCCTTCCTGGTCGCCGCCGTCGTCCTCGGCGGCATGGGCACCATCGCCGGACCGCTGCTCGGCGCCACCCTGCTCTACCTGATCCCCGAGAAGCTCGTCTTCCTGAAGGAGTACCAGCTCCTCGTCTTCGGCATCGCCCTCGTCCTCCTGATGCGCCTGCGGCCGGAGGGTCTCATCGCCAACCGCCGCGCACAGCTGGAGTTCCACGAGAAGGACGACGAGCCGGCGGCCCCCGCCCGGACCGACGACGACCCCGCCCGAACCGAACCCGGCCCCGCCGGCCTCACCACCGCAGGGGCGTGAGACACACCATGACCACCCAGACCGTCCCGGGTCCCCGTCCGGAAGGCGCCACGGCGGCCGCCCCGCTGCTCGAAGCCAGCGGCGTCATCATGCGCTTCGGCGGCCTCACCGCCGTCAACAACGTCGACCTGACCGTCGGCGAAGGCGAGATCGTCGGTCTGATCGGCCCCAACGGCGCCGGCAAGACCACCTTCTTCAACTGCCTCACCGGCCTCTACGTGCCCACCGAGGGCACGGTGAAGTACAAGGGCACCGTGCTGCCGCCCAAGCCGCACCTGGTCACCCAGGCGGGCATCGCCCGGACCTTCCAGAACATCCGGCTCTTCGCCAACATGACCGTCCTGGAGAACGTCCTGGTCGGCCGGCACACCCGCACCAAGGAGGGCCTGTTCTCGGCGATCCTGCGCGGTCCCGGCTACCGGCGCGCCGAGGCCGAGAGCCGGGAGAAGGCCATGGAGCTCCTGGAGTTCTGCGGCCTCGCGCACAAGGCCGAGCACCTGGCCCGCAACCTGCCCTACGGCGAGCAGCGCAAGCTGGAGATCGCCCGCGCCCTCGCCAGCGAGCCCGGCGTCCTGCTGCTGGACGAGCCCACGGCCGGCATGAACCCCCAGGAGACCAACGCCGCGGAGGAGTTGGTCTTCGCGATCCGCGACAAGGGGATCGCCATCCTGGTCATCGAGCACGACATGAAGTTCATCTTCAACCTGTGCGACCGCACCGCCGTGCTCGTCCAGGGCCAGAAGATCGTCGAGGGTGACAAGGAGACCGTCCAGAACGACGAGCGCGTGATCACCGCCTACCTCGGCACCCCGCTCGAAGGCACCACCGCAGGTACGGAGGACGACCAGTGACCGCTCTGCTCGAGGTCGAGGACCTCCGCGTCGCGTACGGCAAGATCGAGGCCGTCAAGGGCATCAGCTTCACGGTGAACCAGGGCGAGGTCACCACCCTGATCGGCACCAACGGCGCCGGCAAGACCACCACCCTGCGGACCCTGTCCGGTCTGCTCCGGCCGACCGCGGGGAAGATCCTGTTCGAGGGCGCGGCGATCGACGCCGTTCCCGCGCACAAGATCGTGTCGCTGGGCCTCGCCCACTCCCCCGAAGGCCGGCACATCTTCCCGCGGATGACGATCGAGGAGAACCTCCTCCTCGGCGCGTTCCTCCGCAAGGACGCGGCCGGCATCGCGGAGGACGTCGAGCGCGCCTACACGCTCTTCCCGATCCTCGGCGAGCGCCGCAAGCAGGCCGCCGGCACCCTCTCCGGCGGTGAGCAGCAGATGCTCGCCATGGGCCGGGCCATGATGTCCCGGCCGAGGCTGCTCATGCTGGACGAGCCCTCCATGGGCCTGTCCCCGCTGATGATGCAGAAGATCATGGCGACCATCGTGGAGCTGAAGGCGTCCGGCATGACCGTCCTGCTGGTCGAGCAGAACGCGCAGGCCGCGCTCTCGCTCTCCGACCGGGCGTACGTGATGACCACCGGACACATCACGCTCTCCGGCACCGGCGCGGAGCTGCTCCGCGACGACACGGTGCGCCGCCAGTACCTCGGCGAGGACTGACCGCCCGTCGGCGCAGCGCGAGAGCGCCCCGTCCCTCGGTGGGACGGGGCGCTCTCGCGTTGCGGGTGCGGGGCTCAGCCCTCGGCGGCCTCGGCCTTCTTGCGGTCCTGGGCGGCGCCTTCCTCGATCACGGCCTCGGCGACGGCGGCCATGGTCATCCGGCGGTCCATCGAGGTCTTCTGGATCCAGCGGAACGCGGCGGGCTCGTTCAGGCCGAACTTGGTCTGCAGCACGCTCTTGGCGCGGTCGACCAGCTTGCGGGTCTCCAGCCGCTGCGAGAGGTCCGCGATCTCCTGCTCCAGGGTGCGCATCTCGGTGTAGCGGGAGACCGCCATCTCGATGGCCGGCACCAGGTCGCTCTTGCTGAACGGCTTGACGATGTACGCCATCGCGCCGGCGTCGCGGGCCCGGTCGACCAGCTCGCGCTGGGAGAACGCGGTGAGCATCAGCACCGGCGCCAGGTGCTGCTCGTGGATCCGCTCGGCGGCGGAGAGGCCGTCCAGGACGGGCATCTTCACGTCCAGGATGGCCAGGTCGGGCTTGAGCTCCTCGACCAGCCGGACCGCGGTCTCGCCGTCCCCGGCCTCACCGACCACGGTGTAGCCCTCCTCCTCCAGCATCTCCTTGAGATCGAGGCGGATCAGTGCCTCGTCCTCGGCGATGACGATTCGGGTGATCTGGGGCGAGTCGGTGTCAAGCGGCTGGGGCTGCTCGTCGGCGGTGCTCACGGGGCTCCTCGGTCCGGCGGGGTGCTGCATGCATGAGCCTACCCAGACACGGTATGTTTGGTTCACCACGGTGGGGGGTCTGACCTTCGATCCGCTGGGCCCCGATAGCCCAATCGGCAGAGGCAACGGTCTCAAACACCGTACGGTGTGGGTTCGAATCCCACTCGGGGCACTTTCTCTTCGATTCCAAGGTCTCCTTTCCTTGGCTGCGCGCCGCCGGGGTGATCATCGCCACGGCGGCGCGGCGCGTTCCCGGGCGGTCAGGACAGCGGGCCGCTGTCGGCCAGGCCGGTGCCGGTGAGCTTGACGGGTGCGGCGGCGTTCGGGGCGTCGGTGACGGAGAAGGTGTAGTCGCCGTCGGTGGCGCCGCTGAACACGAACCAGGCGGCCTGGTCCTGGCGCAGCGGACGGTCCGGGTAGATGGCCTCGATCGGGGCGACGGTGGGGCCGACCTCCTGGCCGTTCGGGAGCTTCAGGCGCAGCACCGAGCCGTCGACGGCCATGCCGGCCGGGCCGACCGCGCCCTTCATGTCGAACAGCACCAGCACGGCGCGCTGGCCGGGCTTCAGGGTGGTGACGCCGTTCCCGTCGCCGAAGTCGGCGCGCACCTGCGCGGACTTGAGGTCGAGGGTGAGCCGGCCGGAGGTGATGCTGGTGCCGGACAGCTTCAGGTCGACGGGCTTGAGGCTGACGGCGGCGCGGCCGCCCTTGCCGAGCGGGACGACGGCCTGGGCGGTGCCGGGGGCGCCGAGCACGAAGGAGGCGCCGTCGAAGGCGAACGGGTGGCTCTTGTCGGTGACGCCGCGGAAGGTGATCGGCAGCGGGTTGGTCGCGCCGGGCACGGGCGGGACGGCGGTGCCCTGGTCGCCGGTGACGGGGGTGCCGCCGAGGTCGATGGCCAGGTCGGGCCAGTAGTTGACGGCGGTGGTCCGGAAGGTGTTGGTGACGGCGGTGTCCAGCACCACCTGGTAGTCGCCGTTCGCGCCGGGCGTGTACGTGGCGCTCTTCACCTCGAACTTGAGGCCGCCCCACCAGGCGGTCCTGCCGACCTGCACGGTCCTCGCGCCCTGCGTGCCGCTGCTCGCGGCGGCGCTCGCGGCGGCGGCCGGGGCCCCGGCGGGGTGGCTCGCGGTGGCGGCGGGCGCCGGGTCGTCGTCGTTGCAGGCGGTGGCGCCGGCGGCGATCAGCGCGGCGGCGGCCAGCGCGGCGGCGGTCCGGACGGTGCGTCTGGCGGGGCGGACGGAGCTGCGGTTCATGACGGGTTCCCTCCCGCGGCGCCGGTGTGGGATACGGGGTGCGGCGCCGTCGACCGGGACGCTACCCGCGCCCGCGGAGCCCGATCCGGCCCGTGACAGCTCCGGGACGAGGCCGCACCGCGCCGGTGATAACCGTGAACTCCCGACAACTGTAGGGTGGTTGACGAACTTTCCGGCCCTCCGCGGTCAGGACGCCAGGTGCAGCCCGGCCGGCAGTCCGGCCCGGTGCGCGAGGGCGGCGGCCTCGCCGCGCGAGGCGACGCCCAGCTTGGCCAGGATGTTGGCGACGTGGAACTTCACCGTGGACTCGCTGATGTGCAGTTCGGCGGCGATGTCCCGGTTGCGGCGGCCCCGGGCCAGCCGGTCGAGCACTTCGAGTTCGCGCGGCTGGAGGCCGTCCAGCGGGTCGCCGGCCGGGGCGGGGTCGGGCACCGCCAGCGGCAGGTCGACGGTGACGGTGGTGCCCCAGCCGGGCACCGCCTCGACGCTGCTGCGGCCGCCGAGCGCGGCGATCCGGTCGGCGGTGCGGTGCACCGTCAGGGCGTCGGCGGCCAGCACCCCGAGGCCGTCGCCGCGGACGGTGGCGCGCAGGCCGCCGCCCTCGGCGAACTGCCAGCCGACGTGCAGCCGGGTGGGCTTCTCCTGGTCGAGCATCAGCAGCACGGCGGCCCGGACGGCGTCCCGGGCGGCGTGTGCGGTGTCGGCGGGGACGGAGCGGCCGGCGTCGGCCGGCGGCGCGGCGTCCAGCCGGACCTTGGTGTGGCGCAGCAGCGGCCGCAGTTCGCGGGCCAGCCGGGCGAACGCGGCGTCGGCGGGCTCCTCGCTGAGCTCCCGGTCCAGGTCGGCGGAGCGGCGCAGCTCCAGCAGCGCGGTGACGGCGAGTTCGGTGGCGGCGCGGCGGGCGGCGGCGTCGTCCAGGTCGGCGGAGCGCAGCGGGGCGAGGATGGCGCTGAGCGCGGCGCTGTGGGTGCCGGTGGACTCGGCGAGCGCCCGGGCCCGGGCGCTCGCCGAGATCCGGGAGACCGCGGCCTGGGTGGGGGCGGCGTCGGTGGCCCGGTGGTCGGAGTGCGCGACCACCACGTCCCACAGCTGCTGGAGGACCGCCAGCGCGTCCGCGGGGACGGGCCCGGGGTCGGCGAGGACCAGCACCAGGACGGCGCCCTTGCCACCGCCCGGGCTGGTGGTCACCACCACCACGGGCCTGGTCCGGCCCGCGAGTTCGGCCTCGCCCTGCCAGGGCCGACCCGCACCGGCGGCCGCCACGGCCTGCTCGCCGAGCCGGGACAGCTCCAGGCTGCCGACCGCCGCCGACAGGTCGCCCGGGCCGACGGCGTGCGCCGGGGAGAACGCGCACACGCCGCTGAGCTGGGCGACCGCCAGGTGCGGGACCAGCGTGCCGACCACCTTCGACAGGCGTGCCAGCAGGCCGGAACGGGGTTCGCGCAGCACCTCGACGGCGCGGGCGAGCGCGTCCTGCGGGCGGTTCCACTGTTCGTCCATGGCTCCCAGCCTAGTCGGGGGCCGCCCGCCCGGGCCTGGCCGTTCGGCCAGGTCGAACTGTCCGAACGGCCGGCCGGGCGTGATCGTCCGGGGCGCAGGATGGAACCCGTCGAACCGAGCAACCCCCTTCCAGAGCAAGGACGTTCCGATGACCAAGGCGATCGCTTTCCCCGAGTACGGCAGCGCGGACGTGCTGCGTCCGATCGACGTCGAGCTGCCCGCCCCCGGGCCCGGCCAGGTGCTGGTCGAGGTCGGCGCGGCGGGCGTCAACCCGCTGGACCGCAAGCTGCGCGCCGGCGAGCTGGCCGGGGTCTTCCCGGTGACCTTCCCCTCGGTGCCCGGCTACGAGGTGGCCGGCACGGTGGCGGCGGTCGGACCGGAGGTGACCGGGTTCGCGGTCGGCGACGAGGTGTTCGGCGCGGTGACCGGCGGCGGCTACGCCGAGCGGGCG
The DNA here is from genome assembly GCF_003610255.1 of Streptomyces sp. TLI_171. GTDB lineage: Bacteria > Actinomycetota > Actinomycetes > Streptomycetales > Streptomycetaceae > Kitasatospora. The sequence continues at coordinate 2,052,157 of NZ_RAPS01000001.1, forward strand.
CTGGCCTCCGCCGCCCGGCTGACCCACCGGCCGGCCTCGCTGGACCGGGAGCTGGCCGCGGCGATCCCGGTGGCGGCGGAGACCGCCGAGCGGATCCTCGACACCCTCGGCGCGCGGGCCGGGCAGACCCTGCTGGTGCACGGTGCGGCGGGCGGCGTCGGCACCCTGCTGCTGCAGTTCGCCCGGGCCCGCGGCATCACCGTGGTCGGCACCGCGAGCGAGGCCAACCACGCCTACCTGCGCGAGCTGGGCGCGGTTCCGGTGGCGTACGGCGAGGGCCTGGCCGAGCGGATCCGGGCGGCCGCCCCGGGCGGCGTGGACCTGGCGGTGGACGCCACCGGGCAGGGCGACGTGCTGCGGCTGTCGATCGAACTGACCGGCGGCGCCGACCGGGTGGTGACCATCGCGGACGCGGTGGGCGCGGAGCGGTACGGGGTGCGGTTCAGCGCGGGCGGCGACGACGCCTCCCAGCAGCGCGCCCACGCGGCGGCGCTGGCCCTGCACGAGGCCGGCACGCTGGTGCTGCCGCTGCACCGGGTGCTGCCGCTGGCGGACGCCGCCGAGGCGCACCGGCTCAGCGAGCAGGGGCACCTGCGCGGCAAGATCGTCCTGACGGTGTGACAGCAGCCGGAAGGGGCCGCCCCGGTCGGGGCGGCCCCTCCGTCACGGGGTCAGTTGTCGAGTTCGCCGACGTGGTGCACGCGCACCAGGTTGGTGGAGCCGGCCAGGCCGGGCGGGGAGCCGGCGGTGATGATCACGATGTCGCCGGGCTTGCAGCGGCCGAGGCTCAGCAGCGCGGAGTCGACCTGGGCGACCAGTTCGTCGGTGGTGGTGACGAACGGGCCGAGGAAGGTCTCCACGCCCCAGGTGAGCGCCAACTGGCTGCGCACGGCGGGCTCGTAGGTGAAGGCCAGGACCGGGATCGGCGAGCGGTACCGGGTCAGCCGACGGGCGGTGTCGCCGCTCTGGGTGAACGCGATCAGGTACTTGGCGTTCAGGAAGTCGCCGATCTCGGCGGCGGCCCGGGCCACCGCGCCGCCCTGGGTGCGGGGCTTGCTGCTCGCGGTCAGCGGCGGCAGCCCGTCCGCCAGGACGTCCTCCTCGGCGGCCTCGACGATCCGGGCCATGGTCTTGACCGTCTCCACCGGGTACTTGCCGACGGAGGTCTCCCCGGACAGCATCACCGCGTCGGTGCCGTCGAGCACCGCGTTGGCGACGTCCGAGGCCTCGGCGCGGGTCGGCCGGGAGGCGTTGATCATCGAGTCCAGCATCTGGGTGGCGACGATCACCGGCTTGGCGTTGCGCTTGGCCAGCTTGACCGCGCGCTTCTGGACGATCGGCACCTGCTCCAGCGGGAGTTCGACGCCCAGGTCGCCGCGGGCGACCATGATGCCGTCGAAGGCGTCCACGATGGACTCCAGGTTCTGCACCGCCTGCGGCTTCTCGATCTTGGCGATCACCGGGATCCGACGGCCCTCCTCGGCCATGATCCGGTGCACCTCGTCGACATCCTTCCCGCTGCGCACGAACGACAGCGCGATGATGTCGGCCCCGGTCCGCAGTGCCCAGCGCAGGTCTTCGACGTCCTTGTCGGAGAGCGCGGGCACCGAGACGGCGACCCCGGGCAGGTTCAGGCCCTTGTGGTCGGAGACCAGGCCCCCCTCGATCACGATGCAGTGCACCCGGGGGCCCTCGACGTGGGTGACCTCCAGGCAGACCCGGCCGTCGTCGACCAGGATCCGCTCGCCGCGCGAGACGTCCGCGGCGAGGCCCTTGTAGGTGGTGCCGCAGATCTCCCGGTCACCGGGGACGTCGTCGACCGTGATGGTGAACTCGTCCCCGCGTTCCAGCAGGACCGGCCCGTCGGCGAAGGTCGCCAGCCGGATCTTCGGGCCCTGCAGGTCGGCCAGCACCCCCACGCTGCGACCTGACTCGTCCGAGGCCTTGCGGACCCGGTGGTAACGCTCCTCGTGCTCCGCGTGGGAGCCGTGGCTGAGGTTCAGTCGGGCGATGTCCATGCCCGCGTCGACCAGGGCCTTGATCTGGTCGTACGAGTCCGCGGCAGGCCCGAGAGTACAAACGATTTTTGCTCGGCGCATACCCCAGAGCCTAGGCATTACCGGGGCGTAACAGCGCTGTTCCGGCCAGTCCCCCCATGGCAGTTGGCGAAAGATTTGATGAACGGACCTGCCCGGCACGGCGGGTGGCGGCAGGGTGATCCGGCCCTGCCGACCTTGACGGACGCGCGTGCGAGCCGGTCCGGGCGGCGACGCGTCCGGGTCACCCAGATCTCACCTGTTGGAAAGCTCGCGGGGCTGGTCCCGGCGGCCAGAACCGGGCAGACTGCCAGACACGTTTTCTACGCGCGTCACCACGGGTGGCGGGGTGTCACCTGCCCTGCCGCCCACCCCGGTTGACGGCCCCGTTTGACGGCCCCGTACCGCCCGACTTGGAGTCCTCGATGACCCTGAACCGCCGTGACTTCGTCACCCGCTCCGCCGCGACCGCGGCCGGGGCCGCCCTGGTCGGCGGCCTGTCCGCCGCCGCGGCCACCCCCGCCGCCGCCGCCGACCTCGACGAGTCCCACGGCCGGGGCCCCGTGCCGTTCAGGACGAGCTTCACCGTGATGGGCACCACCGACCTGCACGGCCACGTCTTCAACTGGGAGTACTTCACCGACTCCGAGTACGACGACAAGGCGCACAACGACGTCGGCCTGGCCAAGATCTCCACCCTGGTCGAGCAGGTCCGCAAGGAGAAGGGCCGCGGCCACACCCTGCTGATCGACGCCGGCGACACCATCCAGGGCACCCAGCTGTCCTACTACTTCGCCCGGATCGAGCCGATCACCGGCAAGAAGGCCCCGCGCCACCCGATGGCCGCCGCCATGAACGCCATCGGCTACGACGCCGCCGCGCTCGGCAACCACGAGTTCAACTACGGCATCCCGCTGCTGCGCGCCTACCAGGACCAGCTCGACTTCCCGCTGCTCGGCGCCAACGCGCTGAACGCCAAGGACGAGAAGCCGGCCTTCCCGCCCTACGTCATCCGCGAGCTGCACCTCGGCCACGGCCGCCCGCTCCGGGTCGGCATCCTCGGCCTGACCAACCCCGGCATCGCGATCTGGGACAAGGCCAACGTGCAGGGCCAGCTGACCTTCCCGGGCATCCCCGAGGTCGCCGCCAAGTGGGTGCCGAAGCTGCGCGCCGCCGGCGCCGACGTGGTCGTGGTCTCCGCCCACACCGGCGTCGACGACCCGTCCTCCTGGGGCGACCAGCTGCCCTACGCCGAGAACGCGGGCGCCGCGATGGCCGCCTCGGTGCCCGGCATCGACGCGATCCTGGTCGGCCACGCCCACAAGGAGATCCCGCAGCGGATCGTGGTCAACGAGCAGACCGGCAAGAACGTCGTGCTGTCCGAGCCCGCCCTCTGGGGCGAGCGCCTGACCTGCTTCGACTTCGAGGTCGAGTTCTGCCGCGGCCGGTGGACCGTCACCGGCGTCAGCTCGCGCCTGCTGAACTCCAACACCGTCGCCGAGGACCCGAAGATCGTCGAGCTGGTCGACGCCCAGCACAAGAAGGTCGTCGCCTACGTCAACCAGGTCATCGGCACCTGCAAGGAGACCCTCTCCATCGCCGAGTCCCGGTTCAAGGACACCCCGATCATCGACCTGATCGGCCGGGTCCAGGCCGACGCGGTGCGCGACGCGCTGGCCGGCGGCCAGTACGCGAGCCTGCCGGTGCTGGCCCAGGCCGCGCCGTTCAACCGCACCGCCGTCATCCCGGCCGGCGAGGTCAAGCTGCGCGACGCGGCCGGCCTGTACATCTACGAGAACACCCTGGAGGCCCGCCTGCTGACGGGCGCCCAGATCAAGGACTACCTGGAGTACTCCGCCAAGTACTACGCCCAGGTCGCCCCGGGCGACCCGATCAACCTGGACACCCTGACCAACCAGTCCAACAACACCCCCGACTACAACTACGACTCGATCTACGGGGTCAGCTACGACATCGACATCGCGCAGCCGGTCGGCAGCCGCATCGTCAACCTGTCGTACCAGGGCGCCCCGGTCGACCCGGCCGGGCAGTTCGTCCTCGCGGTCAACAACTACCGCGCCAACGGCGGCGGCAACTTCCCGCACGTCGCCAAGGCCCAGCAGGTGTGGGCGAACTCCGACGAGATCCGCAACACCATGATCGCCTGGGTGAAGGCCAAGGGCGTGATCGACCCGACCGAGTTCTACGGCACCGGCGGCTGGCGCCTGGTCCGGGCCGGCGTCCCGCTGTTCTGAGTCCCCGCCGGGCAGGGGCCGTCCGCGCGCGGGCGGCCCCTGCCGCGTTCCCGGGAACCGGTCCGGCCGGCGCCCCGTCCAACGACCGTCTGACCGGGAGCACCAGGGGGCACCATGCGTGGACGGATCGTACTGGCGGTGGCGGTCGCCGCCCTGCTGCTCGGCGGGTGCGGCGCGGAGCGGACCGGCACCGCGCCGATCGGCCGCCCGCAGCCCGGCCTGATCACGGCCGGGCCAGAGGTGCGCCCCGCCACCGGAGCCGCCGCCGTGCGCGCCGCCGAGATCACCGCCGCCTGGCCCGGCTCGGCCGCGGCCGAAGCCTGGGAGCACGGCTACTACCCGGTGGAGGACACCACCGAGTGGCTGCCCGCGGACGCCTTCCACGACGGCGCCGACAAACTCGCCTACGGCGACGGCCGGTTCGACCTGCGGACCGGCCTCCCGGTCACCTTCTCCGGGGCCGCACAGGTCGAGTTCGCCGACGGCTCCAGGCTCACCCTGCCGCTGCGCTCCGCGCAGGACACCTACACCTCGCTCACCCACCGCAGCGACTCCTGCGCCGCCGACTGCGGGCACCGGCTCACCGTCACCGCCGTCCGGCCCGGCACCACCACCGTCGCCACCAGCCGCGGTCGGGCCACCGTCCCGGTCTGGGAGTTCACCGTGGCCGGCTACGACCAGCCGTTCCGCTACCCCGCCGTGCTCTCGCAGCGGCCACCGGTCAAGGCCGAGGGCTGGGTCGGCGACGGCACGGCCACCACCTTGCGGTCGGTCTCGGCGGACGGCCTGGTGCTCACCGCCACCGTCCCGTTCGGCTGCGACACGGTCGGCCCCGGCACCGTCCACGAGACCGACCGCGCCGTCGTCCTGATCGGCCGCACCACCCCGCAGGCGCTCGGCCCCGACGAGGCCTGCCCGGCCATGCTCGGCTACGCCCCGGTGGAGTTCCGCCTCGCCCGTCCGCTCGGCGACCGCGTGGTGCTCGGACTCGTCGACGGCCTCCCGCAGCTCCCCGCGACGGGGCCGTCCGTCCCGCAGTAGCCTGCCGCCATGTCGACGACGACCACCGAACGCCTCGTCCTGCGCCCCTGGCGACCCGCCGACCGGGACCGCGCCTACGACCTCTACTCCCGCTGGGAGGTGGCCCGTTGGCTGGGCGCCCAGCCCCGCGTGCTGGCCTCTCCCGAGGAGGCGGACGCCCTCCTGGAACGGTTCGCCGCCCGCTGCACCCCCGACGGGCGGTACGGGATCTGGGCGGTGGAGGTCCGGGAGACCGGGGTGGTGGCGGGCTCCGTGCTGCTCGTGCCGATCCCGGACGGCGACGGCGAGATCGAGGTCGGCTGGCACTTCCACCCCGACAGCTGGGGCAACGGCTGGGCGACCGAGCCCGCCCGCGCCGTCCTGGCCGGCGCGTTCGCCGCCGGCCTGCCGGAGGTCCACGCGGTGGTCCGCCCCGACAACGCCCCGTCGATCGCCGTCTGCCGGCGCCTCGGCATGACCCCGCTGGGCCGCACCACCCGTTGGTACGGCACCGAGTTGGAGGCGTTCCGGCTGACCCGCGACTGACGGGGCGGCCCGGATCAGAACGGGAAGCGGGAGCGCCCGTGCTGGATGGAGATCCACTTGACGGTGGTGAAGGCGTCGATGCTGGTGTCGCCGTTGAGGCGGCCGACGCCGGAGTTCTTCTCGCCGCCGAACGGGACCGCGGGCTCGTCCGCGATGGTGCCGTCGTTGACGTGGATCATGCCGGTGTCGATCCGCTGGGCGAACCTGACGCCGCGTTCGGTGTCGGCGGTGTGGACGGCGCCGGAGAGGCCGAACGGGGTGTAGTTGGCGATCCGGACCGCCTCTTCCTCGCCGTCGAAGGGGATCAGCAGCGCGACGGGGCCGAAGACCTCGCGCCGCAGGATCGGCGCGTCCGCCGGTATGTCGGTGAGCACGGTGGGCCGGACCAGGGTGCCGACGGTGCTGCCGTGGAGCAGGGCGCGGGCGCCGTCGGCCAGCGCCCGGTCGACCTCGGCGGTGATCGCCTCGGCCTGGGCGGAGTTGATGAGCGGCCCGAGCTGGGTGGCGGGGTCGCCGGGGTCGCCGGCCACCAGGGAGGCGACCTTGGCGGTGAACTTCTCGCTGAACTCGGCGAACAGCGCGCGGTCGACCAGGATCCGGTTGGCGGCCATGCAGATCTGGCCCTGGTGGACGAAGCGGCTGGCGACGGCGGCGTCCACCGCGTAGTCGACGTCGGCGTCGTCGAGGACCACCAGCGCGCTGTTGCCGCCGAGTTCGAGGACCACCCGCTTGAGCCGGCCGGCGGCGACGGCGGCGACGTGCCGGCCGACGGAGTCGGAGCCGGTGAAGGCGATGACCTTGGGAACGGGGTGCTCGATGAAGGCGTCGCCGATCTCGGCGATGTCGGTGAGCACCACGTTGAGCAGACCGGCGGGCAGGCCGGCCTCCTCGAAGATCCTGGCGATCAGGGTGCCGCCGGCCACGGGGGCGTCCTGGTGCGGCTTGAGGACGACGGCGTTGCCGAGGGCGAGGGCCGGGGCGACGGCCTTCAGGGAGAGGAAGACGGGGGCGTTGAAGGGGCTGATCACGCCGACCACGCCGACCGGGAGGCGGTAGAGCCGGTTCTCCTTGCCGGGCACCGGCGAGGGCAGGATCCTCCCCTCGGCGCGCAGCGCCACCGACATCGCCTCCCGCAGCATGTCCTTGACCAGGGAGAGTTCGAAGCCGGACTTCATCAGGGTGCCGCCGAGTTCGACGGTCATCACCTGGAGGATCTCGGCCTCGCGGGCCTCGACCACCTGGAGGGCGCGTTCGAAGACCAGGCGCCGCTCGTAGGGGCTGGTGGCGGCCCAGGCGGGCTGGGCGCGCTCGGCGGCGCGGTAGGCCTGGTCGATCTCCTCGGCGGTGGCGACCGTGAAGGAGGCGAGCTTCTCCCCGCTGAAGGGATCCAGGTCCACGATGTCCCAGGAGCCGGTACCCGGCCGCCACTGGCCGTCGATGTACTGCTGGGCGAGTTCCGCGATCAAGGACATCTGATCCCTTTCGGCGCTGGCGACCACCTACTGACGGATCATCATCTTAATTGTGTACTAGCCCTCTTGGAGGATCTCCGCGAGAAGCGCCCTGGTCTCGTCCTCCGACAGCGCGGCCGCCCACACCCGCTCCAGCGCGGTGGAGTACTCGTCCACCTCGACCGGCTTGTCCAGGTACAGCGCGGTGGTGAACTGCTCGACGTACACCACGTCCGCGAGGTCCGGCTCGGGGAAGCACAGCAGGGTGAACGCCCCGCTGTCGGCCGCCAGCGCGCCCATGCCCAGGGGCAGCACCCGCAGGCTGATGGTCTCCCGCAGCGACAGCTCGGACAGCCGCTCCAGCTGACCGCGCATCACCTCGGGGCCGCCGCACGGGCGGCGCAGCGCCGTCTCGTCGACGATCAGCTCCAGCCGGGCCGTGCTGTCGGCGGCCAGGAAGCGCTGCTGGCGGCGGAGCCGGACGGCCGCCCGGCGTTCGATCTCCTCGTCCGGCGCGGCGGGGCTACCCGCCCGCATCACGGCGTGCACGTAGTCCGGGGTCTGCAGCAGCCCGGGCACGAACTGCACCTCGTAGCTGCGGACCAGGTTCGCGGCGTCCTCCAGGTTGAGGTACGTCTGGAACCAGCCCGGGATGACGTCCCCGTAACCGTGCCACCAGGCGGGGGCGTTGGTCTCGCCGACCAGTCCCAGCAGGGCGGAGCGGGACTCCTCGTCCTCCACGCCGTACAGGGTCAGCAGGTCCGCGACGTCGCGCTGCTTGAAGCCGACCCGGCCGAGTTCCATCCGGCTGATCTTCGACTCCGAGGCCCGGATCGAGTAGCCCGCGTCCTCCCGGGTCACGCCGCGGGCCTCGCGCAGCCGCCGCAACTGGGCGCCCAACTGGATGCGACGCGCGGTCGCACCGCTGCCCGTCTGCAGGCCCGTCATGCAAACCTCCGCCCCGGATTAACAGTTGGACCCCGTGGGAGCAGTCTGCCACTGCGTGACGACACTCCGCGAGGGCCTTCCGGCATTTGGCCAAGCTGTTGTAAACGACGGGGTTTCGACGCCGGTCAGGACAGCGCCGGCAGCACCCCCGCCAGCTCGGTGCGGGAGACCACCCCGAGCTTGGGGTACGCCTTGTACAGGTGGTGCCCGACGGTGCGGGCGCTGAGGAACAGCTGGGCCGCGATGTCCCGGTTCGACAGGCCCTGCGCGGCCAGCCGGACGATCTGCGACTCCTGCGGGGTCAGCCCCGCCACCACGCCTGCCGGGCCGCCGGCGGGGGCCGCCCCGGTGGCGTCCAGCTCCAGCCGGGCGCGCTCCGCCCAGGGCAGTGCGCCCAGTCGCCGGAAGGTCTGCTCGGCGGAGCGCAGCGGCGCCCGGGCCTCGGCCTTGCGCCGGCCGCGCCGCAGCCACTCGCCGTACAGCAGCTCGGTGCGGGCCTGCTCCCACGGGCGGGGCTGCTCGGCGTGCCCGGCGAGCGCGGCCAGGAAGCGTTCCTCGGCCCACTCGTCGGGGGCGAGCAGCGCGTGGCAGCGGTGCACCAGCGCCCGGGCCCACGGCTGCCCGCTGCGGGCGGCCCACCGCTCGAAGCGGTCCAGCGGCTCGGCGAGCTGCTCGGTGGCGCGCAGCCGGACCGCGGCCTCCACCAGGTCGGGCACCGAACGGGTCGCGGAGACGTGGAAGCCGTGCGCGCCGCGGGCGATCGCCGCCAGCTGCCCGAGCGCGTCCTCGGCCCGCCCGGCGCCCAGCTCCAGCACGCCGAGCGCCCAGCGCGCCCACGGCCCGCCGGCCCCGCCCCGGGCCTGCGCCTCGGCGGCGTGCTCGCGGCACCGGGCCTCCTCGCCGCGGACGGCCGCCAGGTGGGCCAGGAAGCCGTGCAACTGGCCGGACCACAGCGGCTGTCCGCTGTCCAGGGCGAGCTGCAGGGCCTCCGCCGCGTGGTCGGCCGCCACGCCCGGGCGGCCGTCGAACAGCTCGGCCTCGGCGAGGAAGAACAGCAGGGTGGGCAGCGTCCCGAACGCGCCGGCCTCGCGGGCCTCCCGGACCAGCCGGCGGGACAGGTCCAGCGCCTCCCGGTCGTGGCCGGGCACCAGGGCGGCCCCGCAGGGCAGCAGAAGGTCCACCGGCACGGCCGCGCCGGCTGCCCGGGCCGCCCGCTCGGCCTCCGGCAGCGTCGGCCCGGCGGACCCGCCGAGGGCGGCCGCCAGGTAGCCCACCAGCGGCGCCAGCGGGTCTCCGGCCGGCAGCGCCAGCGCGCCCAGGGCGTCGAGGGTGTCGCGCACCGCCGCCGCATCGTCGTACCAGGCCGCGTGCAGGGCCTGTACCAGCACCCGGGCCGCCGGGCCGGGCGCCCGGTCCGCGACCAGGCCGGCTGCCTCCACCAGCCGCCGGTGCGCGGCCCGGTGCTCGCCGCGCCAGAACTCGGCCACCCCGCGGGCGAACAGCAGGTGCGCCCGGGTCACCGGGTCGGCGTCCGGGGTGTCCGCGGCGGCGGCCAGCCGCTCGGCCCGGTCGACCTCGCCCGCCTCCAGTGCGGCTTCCACCGCGGCCACCGTCAACTCCCGCTCCCGCGCCCGGTCCTGGCTCAGCCGGGCGGCCCGCTCGTACGCCGCGGACGCCCCGGTGTGCCCGCCCCGGGAGGCCGCCCCCGCGGCCGCCGCGGCCAGCTCCTCCGCCGCACCCTCGTCGCGTCCGGTCGCCGCCAGCGCCCGGTGCCAGGCCCGCCGCAGCGGCTCCGCCGGGCCGTACGCCCGGGCCAGCGCCGCGTGCGCGGCCAGCCGGTCGGCCAGCGGCGCCCGGTCCACCAGCGCGGAGCGCAGCAGCGGATGACGGAACGTCACCCGCTGCTCGGCCAGCTCCACCCGCAGCAGGCCCGCCTCCTCGGCCGGCCCCAGGTCCGCGACCGTCAGGCCGCAGTCCCCCGCCGCCCGCAGCAGCACCTCCAGCGACCCGGCCTCCTCCAGCGCGGCCAGCAGCAGCCAGCGCTGCGCCCCGGCGGGCAGCCGGCTGACCTGCCCGTGGTAGGCCAGCCGCAGCCGGCCGGCCGGCGGCAGCCCGCCCTGCGCGCCCTGCGCGGGCAGCTCCACCAACGCCAGCGGATTGCCCTGCGCGGCCGCCAGCACCCCGGCCCGGTCGGTGAGTCCGGGGGCGGTGCGGGCGAGCAGCGCGACCGCGGCGGCCTCCGCCAGCGGCTCGACCCGCAGCTCCGGCAGGCCGGCCGGCTCCGGGCCGTCCGCCCTGGTCGCCAGCAGCACCGCGACCCGCTCCGCGCCCAGCCGGCGGGCCGCCACCTGCACGGCCTGCGCCGACTCCTGGTCCGCCCACTGCAGGTCGTCCAGCAGGCACAGCACCGGCGACTCCTCCGCCAGGTCGCCGAGCAGGGTCAGCACCGCCAGCCCGACCAGCAACCGGTCCCCCGCCGGGCCCTCGGCCAGCCCCAAGGTCCGCTCCAGCGCGGCCCGTTGCGGCCCGGGCAGCGCCCCGACCCGGTCCAGCACCGGCGCCAGCAGCTGGCTGAGCAGCGCGTAGGGCAGCCGGGCCTCCGACTCCACGCCCGCCGCCCGCAGCACCCGGCCCCCGGCGGCCGCCGCCGCCGCCGCGTCCAGCAGCGCGGTCTTCCCGATCCCCGGCTCGCCGCGCAGCACCAGCACCCCGCTGCGCCCCTCGGCCGCCTCCGCCAGCAGCCGGCCGATGACCGCCTGCTCCGTCCCCCGTCCGTACAGCATGGCCCGACCCTACCTATGCGTGACGGATTCCGTGGGCCGAGGAGCTCCGTACCTTCTTGTCCTGCAAGGGAAACCGCACCTCAGAAGGAGCCCACGATGGACCTGCAGAGCCTCGCCGAGCGCTACCTCGCCGCCTGGAACGAGACCGACCCGGCCGCCCGCCGCAAGCTGGTCGAGGAGACCTGGGCGCCGGACGGCCGCTACGTGGACCCGCTGGTCGAGGCCCGCGGCCACGAGCAGTTCGACGCCACCCTGGCCGCCGTCCAGGCCCAGTTCGCCGGCCTGGTGTTCCGCCTCGGCCAGGTCGACGCCCACCACGACGTCGCCCGCTTCACCTGGGAACTCGCCCCGGAGGGCGCGGCGGAGGCCCTGGTCGTCGGCTTCGACGTCCTCACCGCGACCGAGGACGGCCGGATCGCCACCGTGGTCGGCTTCCTGGACCGCGTGCCGACGGCCTGAGCCCGGGAACGACAACGACGCCTGCCCTTACCTGGTCGGGGAGTGGGCAGGCGTCGTGATGACCGGGTCCCGGCGGCTCTGGCGGGTCGGTGTTTGTCGGCCGTACCCCCGCGAGTTTGCGGTCACGGGGGCCTGGCGTTCCTGGGGTGGCGGTCGGTCAGACCACCAGGGGACGGTCGGTCGGCTTGATCGGGGCGGGGAGCGGAGTCTTGCCGCCCAGGTACTTGTCGACCGCCGCGGCGGCCGAACGGCCCTCCGCGATCGCCCAGACGATCAGCGACTGACCGCGACCGGCGTCACCGCAAACGTACACCCCGTCGACGTTGGTGCCGAACTTGCCGTCGCGGGCGACGTTGCCGCGCGCGTCGAGGTCGACGCCCAGCTGCTCGACCAGGCCGTTCTTGACGTCGGTGCCGGTGAAGCCCATCGCGAGGGTGACCAGCTGGGCCGGGATCGCCTTCTCGCTGCCGGGGACCGGCTCGAACTTGCCGTTCTTGAACTCGACCTCGACCAGGTGCAGTTCCTGGACGTTGCCGTCCTCGTCGCCGGCGAAGTGGGTGGTGGAGACGGAGTAGATCCGCTCGCCGCCCTCCTCGTGGGCCGAGGTGACCTTGTAGGTCATCGGCATGGTCGGCCAGGGCTGGCCGGTCGGCCGCTCCTCGGAGGGGCGCGGCATGATCTCCAGCTGGGTGACCGAGGCCGCGCCCTGGCGGTGCGCGGTGCCGACGCAGTCCGCGCCGGTGTCGCCGCCGCCGATCACGACCACGTGCTTGCCCTTGGCCGAGATCGGGGAGTCGACGTAGTCGCCCTCCTGGACCTTGTTGGCCAGCGGCAGGTACTCCATCGCCTGGTGCACGCCGTTCAGCTCCCGGCCGGGGACCGGCAGGTCGCGGGCGGTGGTGGCGCCGGCGGCGATGACCACCGCGTCGAAGCGCGAGCGCAGGTCCTGGCCGGTGATGTCCTCGCCCACGTGCACGCCGGTGCGGAACCGGGTGCCCTCCGCGCGCATCTGCTCGATGCGGCGGTTGATGTGGCGCTTCTCCATCTTGAACTCGGGGATGCCGTAGCGCAGCAGGCCGCCGATCCGGTCGGCGCGCTCGTACACCACCACGGTGTGGCCGGCCCGGGTGAGCTGCTGGGCGGCGGCCAGGCCGGCCGGGCCGGAGCCCACCACGGCGACGGTCTTGCCGGACAGCCGCTCCGGGGCCTGCGGGGTGACCCCGCCGCGGTCCCAGGCCTTGTCGATGATGGTGACCTCGACGTTCTTGATGGTCACCGCGTCCTGGTTGATGCCGAGGACGCACGCCGACTCGCACGGAGCCGGGCACAGGCGGCCGGTGAACTCCGGGAAGTTGTTGGTGGCGTGCAGCCGCTCGATCGCACCGGACCAGTCGTCCCGGTACGCCAGGTCGTTCCACTCGGGGATCAGGTTCCCGAGCGGGCAGCCGTTGTGGCAGAACGGGATGCCGCAGTCCATGCAGCGGCCGGCCTGCTTGGTGATGATCGGAAGGAGGCTGCGCTCGACGTAGACCTCGTTCCAGTCACGGAGCCGGACGTCCACCGGACGCCGCTCCGCCAGCTGCTTGGGCGTGGTCAGGAAGCCCTTGGGGTCAGCCATTAGCCGCCTCCATCATCTTGCGAGTGGTCTCGGCCTCGGAGAGGCCATCGCGCTCAGCGGCGTCCTTGGCGGCGAGCACAGCCTTGTAGTCGGTCGGCATGATCTTGGAGAAGCGGGAGACCCCGCCGGCCCAGTCAGCCAGGAGCTCGGCGGCGACGGTGGAGCCGGTCTCCTCGTAGTGCTGCTGCACGGTGTCGCGCAGCCACTCGCGGTCGGCGGCCGAGGGGGCCTCGATGCCCACCATGCCGCTGTTCACGTTCGCGGGGCGGAGGTCGAGCACGTAGGCGATGCCGCCGGACATGCCCGCCGCCAGGTTGCGACCGGTCTCGCCGAGGATCAGCACCCGGCCGCCGGTCATGTACTCCAGACCGTGGTCGCCCACGCCCTCCACCACCAGGGTCGCACCCGAGTTGCGGACCGCAAAACGCTCGCCGGCCTTGCCGCGCAGGTGGATGCGGCCGGAGGTGGCGCCGTAGCCGATGGTGTTGCCGGCGATGACGTGGTTCTGCGCGTCGGCGCCGATCGCGGCCGCGTCCCGGGCGGGACGGACCACCAGCACGCCGCCGGACAGGCCCTTGCCGACGTAGTCGTTGGCGTCGCCCTCCAGGCGGAGCGTGATGCCGTTCGGCACGAAGGCGCCGAAGGACTGGCCGGCCGAGCCGGTGAAGGTGACGTCGATGGTGCCCTCGGGCAGGCCCGCGCCGCGGTACCGCTTGGTCACCTCGTGTCCGAGCATGGTGCCGACGGTGCGGTTGACGTTGCGGATCGGCAGCTGGATCCGGACCGCCTCGCCGCGCTCCAGCGCGTCCTCGGCCAGCTCGATCAGCTGGTTGTCGAGGGCCTTGTCGAGCGCGTGGTCCTGCTCGGTGGTGTTGTACAGGGCCGCGCCCTCGGGCAGCGCCGGGACGTGGAAGAGCGGGGCCAGGTCGAGCCCGGCGGCCTTCCAGTGGTCGATGGCGGCCTGCGCGTTGATGTGCTCGGCGTGGCCGACGGCCTCCTCGATCGAGCGGAAGCCCAGCTCGGCGAGGATCTCGCGGACCTCCTCGGCGATGAACTCGAAGAAGTTGACCACGAACTCGGGCTTGCCGGTGAACCGCTCGCGGAGCACCGGGTTCTGGGTGGCGACGCCGACCGGGCAGGTGTCCAGGTGGCAGACCCGCATCATGATGCAGCCGGAGACCACCAGCGGGGCGGTCGCGAAGCCGAACTCCTCGGCGCCCAGCAGGGCGGCGATGACCACGTCGCGGCCGGTCTTCAGCTGGCCGTCGGTCTGCACCACGATGCGGTCGCGCAGGCCGTTCAGCAGCAGGGTCTGCTGGGTCTCGGCGAGGCCGAGCTCCCAGGGGCCGCCCGCGTGCTTGAGCGAGGTCAGCGGGGAGGCGCCGGTGCCGCCGTCGTGGCCGGAGATCAGCACCACGTCCGCGTGCGCCTTGGAGACGCCCGCCGCGACGGTGCCGACGCCGACCTCGGAGACCAGCTTCACGTGGATGCGGGCCTGCGGGTTGGCGTTCTTGAGGTCGTGGATCAGCTGAGCCAGGTCCTCGATGGAGTAGATGTCGTGGTGCGGCGGCGGGGAGATCAGGCCGACGCCCGGGGTCGAGTGCCGGGTCTTGGCCACCCACGGGTAGACCTTGTGGCCGGGCAGCTGGCCGCCCTCGCCGGGCTTGGCGCCCTGGGCCATCTTGATCTGGATGTCGTCGGCGTTGACCAGGTACTCGGAGGTGACGCCGAACCGGCCGGAGGCGACCTGCTTGATCGCCGAGCGGCGGGCCGGGTCGTACAGGCGCTCCGGGTCCTCGCCGCCCTCACCGGTGTTGGACTTGGCGCCCAGCCGGTTCATCGCGATCGCGAGGGTCTCGTGCGCCTCCATCGAGATGGAGCCGTAGGACATCGCGCCGGTGGAGAACCGCTTGACGATCTCGGAGACCGGCTCGACCTCGTCGATCGAGATCGGGGCCCGGCCGAGGCCGTCCAGCTGGAACAGGCCGCGCAGCGTCATCAGGCGCTCGGACTGGGCGTTCACCCGGTCCGTGTACTGCTTGAAGATGTCGTAGCGCTTGGTGCGGGTCGAGTGCTGGAGACGGAAGACCGTCTCCGGGTCGAACAGGTGCGGCTCGCCCTCGCGGCGCCACTGGTACTCGCCGCCGATCTCCAGCGCGCGGTGCGCCGCGGCGATGCCGGAGGCCGGGTAGGCCTTGGCGTGGCGGGCGGCGGTCTCCTTGGCGATCTGCTCCAGGCCGATGCCGCCGAGCTTGGTGGTGGTGCCCGCGAAGTAGGCGTCCACCAGCTCCTGGGAGAGGCCGATGGCCTCGAAGACCTGCGCGCCGCGGTAGGAGGCGACGGTGGAGATGCCCATCTTGGACATCACCTTCAGGACGCCCTTGCCGAGCGCCTTGATCAGGTTCTTGATCGCCTTCTCGGGCTCGATGCCCGAGACGAACACGCCCTGGGCGACCAGGTCCTCGACCGACTCCATGGCCAGGTACGGGTTGACCGCGCCGGCGCCGTAGCCGACCAGCAGCGCGACGTGGTGCACCTCGCGGACGTCGCCGGCCTCGACCAGCAGCGACACCTGGGTGCGCTGCTTGGTGCGGATCAGGTGGTGGTGGATCGCCGAGGTGAGCAGCAGCGACGGGATCGGCGCGTGCTCGGCGTCCGAGTGCCGGTCGGAGAGGACGATGATGCGGGCGCCGTCGGCGATCGCGGCGTCGGCCTCGGCGGCGATCTCGGCGAGGCGGGCGGCCAGGCCCTGGCCGCCGGTGGCGACCTTGTACAGGCCGGAGAGGGTGACCGCCTTCAGGCCGGGCTGGTCGCCGTCCACGTTGATGTGGACCAGCTTGGCCAGCTCGTCGTTGTCGATCACCGGGAAGGTGATGCCCACCGAGCGGCAGTGCGCCGGGGAGGCGTCCAGCAGGTTGCCCTCGGGGCCGAGGTTGCTGTGCAGCGAGGTGACCAGCTCTTCGCGGATCGCGTCCAGCGGCGGGTTGGTGACCTGGGCGAACAGCTGGGTGAAGTAGTCGAACAGCAGGCGCGGCTTCTCGCTGAGCGCGGCGATCGGCGAGTCGGTGCCCATCGAGCCGAGCGCCTCGCCGCCGGTCTTGGCCATCGGCGCGAGGATGACCCGCAGCTCCTCCTCGGTGTAGCCGAAGGTCTGCTGACGGCGGGTCACCGAGGCGTGGGTGTGGGCGATGTGCTCGCGCTCGGGGAGCTTGGCGAGCTGGATCTGCCCGCCCGCGACCCACTCCTCGTAGGGGTGCTCGGCGGCGAGGGCGGACTTGATCTCCTCGTCCTCGACGATCCGGTGCTCGGCGGTGTCGATCAGGAACATCCGGCCGGGCTGCAGGCGGCCCTTGCGGGAGACCTTCTCCTGGTCGATGTCGAGCACGCCGACCTCGGAGGAGAGGACGACCAGGCCGTCCTCGGTGATCCAGTACCGGGCCGGGCGCAGGCCGTTGCGGTCCAGGACCGCGCCGATCTGGGTGCCGTCGGTGAAGGTGACGCAGGCCGGGCCGTCCCAGGGCTCCATCAGGTTGGAGTGGTACTGGTAGAACGCGCGGCGGGCCGGGTCCATGGTGGCGTGGTTCTCCCACGCCTCCGGGATCATCATCAGCACCGAGTGCGGCAGCGAGCGGCCGCCGAGGTGGAGCAGCTCCAGGACCTCGTCGAAGGACGCCGAGTCGGAGTGGTCCGGGGTGCAGATCGGGAAGATCCGGTCCAGGTCGCCGGGGATCAGGTCGGTGGCGAGCTGGGACTCCCGGGCGGTCATCCAGTTGCGGTTGCCCTTGACCGTGTTGATCTCGCCGTTGTGCGCGACGAAGCGGTACGGGTGGGCGAGCGGCCAGCTCGGGAAGGTGTTGGTGGAGAAGCGCGAGTGCACCAGGCCGATCGCGGAGGCGTAGAGCCGGTCCGACAGGTCGGGGAAGAAGGGCTCCAGCTGGCCGGTGGTCAGCATGCCCTTGTAGACCAGGGTGCGGGCGGAGAGCGAGGGGAAGTACACCCCGGCCTCGCGCTCGGCGCGCTTGCGCAGCACGAAGGCGACCCGGTCCAGCTCGATGCCGGTGCGCTCGCCGTGCGAGACGAACACCTGGCGGAAGCGCGGCATGACCGAGCGGGCGGTGGCGCCCAGCAGGTCGGGGGTGACCGGGACGTCGCGCCAGCCGAGGACGGTCAGGCCCTCCTCCGCAGCGATGACCTCGATCCGGGCGGTGGCGGCGGCGTCGGCCTCGTCGTCGTCCGGGAGGAAGGCGATGCCGACCGCGTAGGAGCCGGCGGCCGGCAGCTCGAAGTCGACCTTGGCACGCAGGAAGGCGTCCGGGACCTGGGTCAGGATGCCCGCGCCGTCGCCGGAGTCCGGCTCGGCACCGGTGGCACCGCGGTGCTCCAGGTTGCGCAGCACAGTCAGCGCCTGCTCGACGATCTTGTGGTCGGCGATGCCGGTCAGCGTGGCCACGAAGCCGACGCCGCAGGCGTCGTGCTCGTTGCGCGGGTCGTAGAGACCCTGGGCCTGGGGGCGCGCGTCCGGAACGAGGGCGTACGGGCCGGCGGCCTTCGCGTTCTCGTGGCCGGAGGGCATGGATGCAGACAGCATCGGCTCTCCCGTCGTCGTAAACAGTTGCTCTGTGCAAAGGGACGACGTTGGCCCTGATGCGATTTCGTGCAGGTTACATGATGCCCAAGATCCCGGGAAGCGGATTCCCGCGTCCATATCCCGGACATAATCCGCAGGTCACGGGGCGGATGGGTGGACGCGCAGCGTTGCGCATCCCCACCAGTGTGCCCCCGCCCGAGCGGCCGAAACAGGGGCGAAACGCCCCCGCCACACCCCCTTCGCGGGGCCGACCTGCGATTCCTCAGTGGGTCGCCGACCTCGGGTGGGATTGTGCGGGTCGGCTGCCGGATGACGAGACTAGGGCAAGGGGCCGCCGATCGGCTGTGTGTGGAACATCACTCGCTCCACAGCATAACCATGCAGTGTTGTGGGGGTTCGTACAGACCCGCGCGAGCGCCCGGGTCAGCCGATCGCCCCGCCGATCAAGCGGCCCAGCAGGTACGTCACGCCCGCCGCGGAGGCGCCCAGCACCAGCTGCCGCAGACCGCTGTACCACCAGCTGCGGGCCGTCACCCGGGCCACCACCGCGCCGCAGCCGAACAGGCCGAGCACGGCCAGCAGCGCGGCCGGCCAGAGCGCGGTGGCGCCCAGCAGGTAGGGCAGCACCGGGAGCAGCGCGCCGAGCGCGAAGCAGCCGAACGAGGAGACCGCGGCCACCAGCGGCGAGGGCAGGTCGTCCGGGTCCACGCCGAGCTCCTCGCGGGCGTGCACCGCCAGCGTGGTGTCCGGGTCGGCGGACAGCTGGCGGGCCACCTCCTCGGCCAGCTCCGGGTCCACGCCCCTGGCCACGTACAGCTGCGCCAGCTCGGCCAGCTCGCCCTGCGGGTTGCGCCGCAGCTCGATCCGCTCCGCCTCCAGCTCGGCTTCCACCAGCTCGCGCTGGGAGGCCACCGAGGTGTACTCGCCGGCCGCCATGGAGAACGCCCCGGCCGCCAGGCCGGCCAGGCCGGTGAGCACCACGGTGCTCGGCGCGGCCGCGCCGCCGACCACGCCGGTCATCAGCGCGAAGTTCGACACCAGGCCGTCCATCGCGCCGAACACGGCGGGGCGCAGCCAGCCGCCGTTGACGTCCCGGTGGTGGTCGGCGTCGGGTATCCGCGGCTGCGGGCTGTCGGTCTGCGGGCCTGCGGTGATCGTGCTCATGCTGGCGGCTCCCCTTCCGGGCACGGCGAACGGCCCCTGACCGCGCGGCGGCCGGGCTGCTGGTACGGCTCTGGTACCCCCCGAAGGTAGCCGTTTGACCTGCGAGTTTCCAGCAAAGTAAGCCTGCCCAAAGGCAGTTGGGGCCGCCCCCGCCGATCGTGGCGGGAGCGGCCCCAACGGGGTCGACGGGCGTGCTCAGGAGGGCTTTTCGGAGTCCTTCGAGAGCTCGACCGGGGCTTCCCCGGGCTGCTCGGCGTCCTTCGCCCGCTCGGGGGCGGCGTCCGACGGGGCGTCGGCGGCGGGCTCCCCGGCCTCGGCGGCGGCCGCTTCGGCGCGCTCCTTGGTGGCCTGCGGGTCGATCGAGTCCGGGTCCTCGCGGCCGGGGTGGCGCTTGCCGACGACCACGAAGGCCACCACCGCGCCGACGAACACCAGGATCGCCGTCCAGTCGTTCAGGCGCAGGCCGAAGAAGCGGTGCGCCTCGTCGATCCGCAGCCACTCGGTCCAGAACCGGCCGACGGTGTAGGCGGCGACGTACAGCGCGAAGGCCCGGCCGTGGCCGAGGGTGAAGCGCTTGTCGGCCCAGATCACCAGCACCGCGACCAGCACGCACCAGATCGACTCGTAGAGGAAGGTCGGGTGGTAGACGCCCTGGACGACGGTGCCGTCGGCGAGCGTCTTGTCGATCTTCAGGCCCCACGGCAGGGTGGTGGGGCGGCCGTACAGCTCCTGGTTGAACCAGTTGCCCCAGCGGCCGCAGGCCTGGGCCAGCGCGATGCCGGGGGCGATCGCGTCGGCGTAGGCGGGCAGCGGCACGCCGCGGCGGCGGGCGCCGATCCAGGCGCCGACCGCGCCGAAGGCGATGGCGCCCCAGATGCCGAGGCCGCCCTCCCAGATCTTCAGCGCGTCGAGCGGGTGCTTGCCCTCGCCGAAGTACAGCTGGTTGTCGGTGATGACGTGGTAGATCCGGCCGCCGACCAGGCCGAACGGCACCGCCCAGACCGCGATGTCGCCGACGGTGTGCCGGCCGCCGCCCCGGGCGACCCAGCGCTTGCTGCCGAGCCACACGGCCACGACGACACCGATGATGATGCAGAACGCGTAGGCGCGCAGCGGGATGGGCCCCAGATTGAGGACGCCCCGCGACGGGCTCGGAATGTATGCGAGATCCATGGCACCCTCGACGCTACCGTGTCCCGCCCGTCACTCCGGCACCGGTGCGGGTCACGGTAGCGTCACTCCTCCCCACGGGTCAGGGGGACGGCGTGGTGTTGGTCTCGCCGGCCGTCGAGGTGGGCGCCGGGCTCTGCCCGTTCGAACCGGGGGTGCCGAGCGTCTTGCCCTGGTTGGCGGCGTCCACCCACTTCACCAGGTTCTCCGGGCTGATCTGCTCGTCGCCCTTCTTCGGGTAGATCGCCTCGCCGTTGAGCAGCACCGTCGGCGTCGACTTGAAGCTCGACTTGTCGAAGTCCTGCTGGACCGCGGAGACCCAGCCGCCGAACTGGTTGGTGTTCACGCAGGACTGGAACGCGGGGGTGTCCAGGCCCGGGACCTGCTTGGCCAGGTCGATCAGGGTCTGCTTGCTGCCGAAGGAGTCCTCGGTCTCGTCCGGCTGGTTGCGGTACAGCACGTCGTGGTAGTCGCGGAAGTGCCCGACGTTCTGCGCGCAGCCCAGCGCGTTGGCGCCGTTCTTGGAGCCGCTGCCGCCCAGCGAGCGGTCGATGAACGAGACGATGTGGTAGTTGACGAAGATCTTGCCGGCGTCCTCCAGCTGGTCGATGGTCGGCGAGAAGCTCCGCTCGAAGCTGCCGCAGGCCGGGCAGCGCGGGTCCTCGTAGACCGTCAGCGTGGACGGGGCGTTCGCGGCGCCGACCGGGATGATCAGGTTCTTGTCGCCGATGGTGCCCGCCGGGGCGGCCGCCGGGGTCTCCGGCTTGGAGCGCTGGTTCTGCACCACCACGCCGATCACCACGGCCGCCGCGATGACCACGACCACCACGCCGCCGACCGCCAGCTTCTTCTTCCGCTTCGCCCTGGCCTCCTCGGCGGCCCGGGCCTCCTGCATCTTCTCGCGGGCGTTGCGCTTGCCTTCTCGGTTCTTGTCGCTCATGGGGTGCTCTTGCCAGTCCAGGGGTCGGTTCTGATCGGGGGTCGGCGGCCGTGCGGCGTCAGGCGGCCAGCCAGGCGTCCAGCGAGAGCTTCGTCCGGGGGCGGTAGATCAGCCACGCCGACAGCAGCAGGAACCCGGAGTCGCGCAGGATCTCCTGCAGGTACTTGGTCTGGGACTCGTCCACCGCGCCGCCGCCGCCGAAGCAGCCGCAGTCGATCGAGATGCCGCGCGCCCACGCGGAGGAGATGCCGGCGATGAACACCAGCAGCAGCAGGGCCGAGACCACCGCGACGATCCGGGTGCCCAGGCCGAGCACCAGCAGCACGGCCAGCGCCAGCTCCAGGAACGGCAGGCCCCAGCCGACCGGCTTCACCAGCGACTCCGGCAGGATCTCGTAGGCCCGCACGGCCTGTGCCGCCTCGGCCGGGTCGGAGACCTTCGCCAGGCCGGCCCAGCCCCAGACCACCGCCAGGCCCAGCCGCACCGCCAGCCCGAACCACTCGGCCGCCGTGCCGTCCACCGCCCGGCGAAACCCGCTCACCCGGCCGCGGTCGGCCTGCTGACTGGCCATCAGATCCCCCTCGGGCGCGTTCCACCGTTTCCTGCCTGATGAACCGTAGGGGATGGCGGGTGGTTCCTCCACATTGGCGAGTTACGCCGTATGAGCGACCTTATCCGGGCATACGTCCGATTTTCCGGATCATCGAACCGGCACGTCGCAGGCCGCCTCCGCCTGCTGGCAGGCCACCGCCCGCTCCGCGCCCCGCCGGGCCAACTCCCGCTCCACGCCGCCGCTCCCGGCCAGCGCGGCGGCCAACGCCAGCCCCGCCGCCAGCGCCCGCAGCAGTACCGCCCGGTGCACCCGCGCCACCCGCATCTCCTTTCGCCGACGAACCACCGGAGGGTTCAACGGCGTTGGCCGGGACGGGAACACGAGCGCCCGCCGGTATTTCACCCTGGCGGAGTAGGCCCGGAACGCAAAGAGCCGCCCGGGAACAGGAGTTGCTCCCCGGGCGGCTCCCGCGACGCGCTACTTCCGCCGCACGCCCCCGGCCAACTCGGCCGCGAGCGACCGGACCTCGGCCACGCCGGTCTCCAACCGGTCGGCGTCGAGCAGGCGTCGGACGAACGCGGTGCCGACGATCACGCCGTCCGCGAAGGCCGCGACCTGGGCGGCCTGCCGGGCGTCGGAGACGCCCAGGCCGACGCAGACCGGCAGCGCGGTGACCGCCCGGGTGCGGGCCACCAGCTCGGCGGCGGCCGGCCCGACGGCGTCGCGGGCGCCGGTGACGCCCATGACGGCAGCGGCGTACACGAAGCCGGAACCGGCCGCGGTGACCTGCGCCAGGCGGGCGTCGGTGGAGGACGGGGCGACCACGAACACGGTGTCCAGGCCGTGTTCGGCCGCGGCCGACCGCCACCGCGCGGACTCCTCCACCGGCAGGTCCGGCAGGATGCAGCCCGCTCCCCCGGCCTCCGCCAGGTCCGCGGCGAACCGCTCCGGACCGTACCGGTCGACCGGGTTCCAGTACGTCATCACCAGGACGGGGACGCCCGGGTGGGCCGCGGCGACCTCGGCGACGGTGCGCAGCACGTCCCTGGTCCGCACCCCGCCGCGCAGCGCCAGGTCGTCGGCGGTCTGGATCACCGCGCCGTCCAGCACCGGGTCGGAGTGCGGCAGTCCGACCTCGACGACGTCGCAGCCGCCCTCGACCAGGGCGTTCAGCGCGGCGATCGCGCCGTCGACGGTGGGGAAGCCGGCCGGCAGGTAGCCGATCAGCGCGGCCCGGCCCTCGGCCGCGGCGGCGGCCAGGGCGGTGGTGAGCGGGGAGTCGGCCACGGTCACTCGGCCCCTTCGGCGTCGTAGAGGCCGAAGTACTCGGCCGCGGTGTGCATGTCCTTGTCGCCGCGGCCGGAGAGCGAGACCAGCAGGACCGCCTCCGGGCCCAGCTCGCGGCCGAGTTCGAGCGCACCGGCCAGGGCGTGCGCGGACTCGATGGCCGGGATGATGCCCTCGGTGCGGGACAGCAGCCGCAGCGCCTCCATCGCCGCCCGGTCGGTCACCGGGCGGTACTCGGCCCGCCCGGTGTCCTTCAGCCAGGCGTGCTCGGGGCCGACGCCCGGGTAGTCCAGGCCGGCCGAGATCGAGTGCGACTCGATCGTCTGGCCGTCCTCGTCCTGCAGCACGTAGGTGCGCGAGCCGTGCAGCACGCCCGGGTCGCCCTTGGTGAGGGTGGCGGCGTGCTTCGGGGTGTCGGCGCCCTCGCCGGCCGCCTCGCAGCCGAGCAGGCGCACGCCCGCGTCCGGGAGGAACTCGTGGAAGATGCCCATCGCGTTGGAGCCGCCGCCGACGCAGGCGACCACCGCGTCCGGCAGCCGGCCGGTGCGCTCCAGCACCTGCCGGCGGGCCTCCACGCCGATCACCCGGTGGAAGTCGCGGACCATCATCGGGAACGGGTGCGGGCCCGCCACGGTGCCGAACAGGTAGTGGGTGGAGTCGACGGACCCGACCCAGTCGCGGAACGCCTCGTTGATGGCGTCCTTCAGGGTGCGGCTGCCGGACTTCACCGCCACCACCTCGGCGCCCAGCATCCGCATCCGGGCCACGTTCAGCGCCTGCCGGCGGGTGTCGACCTCGCCCATGTAGACGGTGCAGTCGAAGCCGAACAGCGCGCAGGCGGTCGCGGTGGCCACGCCGTGCTGGCCGGCGCCGGTCTCCGCGACGATCCGGGTCTTGCCCATCCGGCGGGCCAGCAGGGCCTGCCCCAGCACGTTGTTGATCTTGTGCGAGCCGGTGTGGTTGAGGTCCTCGCGCTTGAGCAGGACCCGCGCCCCGCCCGCTTCCGCGGAGAACCGGCGCACGTCGGTCAGCGCGCTGGGCCGGCCCGTGTAGTCCTTCAGCAGGACGTCCAGCTCGGCGGCGAACGCCGGGTCGGCCTTCGCCCTCTCGTACTCGTCGGCGACCTGCTCGACGGCGGCGACCAGCGCCTCCGGCACGAAGCGCCCGCCGTAGGCGCCGAAGTAACCGCGGATGTCCGGGACCTGGGTACCCGGAAGGTGGAGCTCGGACATGATCCGTCCTCAAAGGGGAGTGATGGCGAGAAAGGTGGAACCGCGCGGCGAGCACTCAGCCGCGGGGACCACGCCATCGACGTCCGGGGATCTGTCCGGGTTCGGCGCCGATCGCGGACCGCACCCGCCGCCCCAGCACCCGGCGTGCGGGCGCGCGGCAGCCGCGCGGGCGGCAGCCGGGGGCGAGGGCGGCGATCGGCACGGCGGAGGTCAGCCCCGCCCGTTGTTGCGCAGCGCCGGGTGCGCCCCGGCGGCGACCAGGTCGGCGACCGCGGTCCGCGGGTCCCGGCCGGTCACCAGGGACTCGCCGACCAGCACCGCGTCGGCGCCCTGGTTGGCGTAGGTGATCAGGTCGTGCGGGCCGCGCACCCCGGACTCGGCGACCTTCACCACGTGCGCCGGGATGGCGTCCACCACGTTGCCGAAGGTGTTCCGGTCGACCTCGAGGGTCTTCAGGTTGCGGGCGTTCACGCCGATGATGCGCGCGCCGGCGTCCACCGCGCGGGCGATCTCCTCCTCGTCGTGCACCTCGACCAGCGGGGTCAGCCCGATCGACTCGGCCCGCTCGATCAGCGAGACCAGGGCCGGCTGGTCCAGCGCGGCGACGATCAGCAGCGCCAGGTCCGCGCCGTGCGCGCGGGCCTCCCACAGCTGGTAGGCGGTGACGATGAAGTCCTTGCGGAGGATCGGCGTCTCCACCGCCGCGCGCACCGCGTCCAGGTCCGCCAGCGAGCCGCCGAAGCGGCGCTGCTCGGTCAGCACGCTGATCGCGGCGGCCCCGCCGGCCGCGTAGTCGACCGCCAGCGCGGCCGGGTCGGCGATCGCCGCCAGCGCGCCCTTGGACGGGCTGGAGCGCTTGACCTCGCAGATCACCCGGACCCCGTCGCCGCGCAGCGCGGCCACGCCGTCCTTCGCCTCGGGCGCCTTCGCGGCGAGCTCCTTGAGCTCGTCCAGGGAGACCCGGGCCTGTCGCTCGGCGAGGTCCTCCCGGACCCCGTCGATGATCTCGTCGAGCACAGTCACGCGTGCGCCCCCATCGTGTTCCGCTGGTGCTGCCTGATGTTGCTGGTAGCGCCGGGTGCGTCGAGCCGAGCCCCGGTCCTTCGATGGTATCGGGCGCGGGGGGCGCGTTCCGCATCCGACCGGCGCGCGTCTCGATCGGCGGACCGCCCGGAGCCGCCGCGCTACGCCGCGGGCGGGGCCAGCCCCGCGCCGATCGGCAGGTTGCGCAGCACCGCGAACAACACCAGTACCACGATCAGCACCGCGGTCTGACGGCCGGTCAGCCGCAGGCCCCCCGCCGGCCGCCCGCGCGCTGCCAGCACCGCCCAGCGCAGCCACAGCAGCAGCGCGCCGAACGCCAGCACGGTCACCAGCAGGTTGTCGTGCGCGGCCGTCAGCACCTCGCCCCTGGTCAGCGCGTGCACGCAGCGCAACCCTCCGCAGCCCGGGCACCACCAGCCGGTCGCCCGCAGCAGCGGGCAGACCGGGTAGTGGCCCGGCGAGTTCGGGTCCACCGCCGCGACGAACGCGGTCGGCAGCGCCACCGCCGTCAACGCGGCCAGCGGGCGGACCAGACGGCGCAGCACGGCGGCGCCGCCGGACGGGCGGGGCGCGGCCGGCCTCGGGGCAGCAGGAGCGTTCACGGGGACGATTGTGCCCCCGCCGGGCCCCCGACCGGGCGCACCGCCGCCCGGAAACGCCGGACGGCGGGGCCGAGGCGCCCGCCGTCCTGCCGTTCGCTCCGCGCGGTTCAGCCCGCGGTGACCGCGCTGCGCTCCTCGGCCGAGACCGGGGCGAAGTTCTTGCTGGGCTGCTTGCCCATGCCCGCCATCGCCATCGCCTTGCCGACCACGCCGCCGATCAGGACCACGGCGAGACCCGCGATGACCAGCACCACGTTCGGAATGATCATGGCGACGCCGGACACGCAGAACCCGACGAAGGCAATGACCACACCGGTCCACGCGGCGGGGGTGTGGCCGTGCGCTGCTGCAGCCATCTTCTTGGTGCTCCTTGTTGTTTCTCCTGGTCCCGGTCGGGCGGCCCTGGGCGGCGCTCGACGGGTTGACGCTTCCATTGTGCCGGGCCCGACACGGCTGACCCAAGCCGGGGCGACCGTGGTGCCGAGCACAGTCAGCCGGTCGGGTCCTCGCCCCGGTCCAGCGCCTTCCACAGGTCCGCCGGGCCGTCCCCGCCGGACACCGGCTTCCGGGTCGGCGCGTCGTACCGCGACCCCATGGCCGGCCAGCCCCGCCCGAACCGCACCGTCAGCGCGCCCGCCGCCGCCAGCAGCACCCCGCCCAGCAGCGCCACCCACGGCCAGGCCGTGCGGGTGATCTCCTCCGCGCGGCCGCTGCTCAGCGCGAGCTGACCCGCCGCGACGGCGTGCAGGCCCGCGGTGTCCGCGTTGCCGATCAGCGCGCCGGCGATCACGCCCGCACCCGCCAGCACCGTCAGCGCGCCCACCAGCACCCGGGCCCGGCCGCGCACCGCGAACACGGCGACCGCGGCCGCCATCGCCACCAGCGCCATCCCCGTCGGCAACGCCGTCAGCCGGCTCCCGCTCGCGCTCACCGGTACCCGGCTGCCCCCCATCCCGGTCGCCACCCCCTCCGCCCAGGTCCGGCCGACCGCGGTCAGCACCAGCACGGCGCCCAGCGCGGTCAGCAGCAGCATCATGCCGAGGGTCCGACGGGAGTTCGGTACAGCGGGGGTCTCACTCACTCCATCAGTGTCCCCGACCGAACGCGGGGCCCCCGCACCGGGGGCTCGGGGCGGCCCGGTGCGGGGCTCAGCGGAGCGTGTTGGCCGCGGCCACGGCCCGCAGGACGGCGGCGGCCTTGTTGCGGCACTCGGTGTCCTCGGCGTGCGGGTCGGAGTCGGCGACCACGCCCGCGCCGGCCTGCACGTAGGCGGTGCGCCCGCGGATCACCGCGGTGCGGATGGCGATCGCGGTGTCGGAGTCGCCGGCGAAGTCCAGGTAGCCGACGCAGCCGCCGTACAGGCCGCGGCGGGTCGGTTCGAGCTCCTCGATGATCTGCATCGCCCGCGGCTTGGGCGCCCCCGACAGGGTGCCCGCCGGGAAGCAGGCGGTGAGCACGTCGAGCGCGCTGCGGCCCTCGGCGACCCTGCCGGTCACCGTGGAGACGATGTGCATGACGTGGCTGTAGCGCTCGATGGTCATGAACTCCACCACCTCGACCGACCCCGGCGCGCACACCCGCCCCAGGTCGTTGCGGCCCAGGTCGACCAGCATCAGGTGCTCGGCCCGCTCCTTCGGGTCGGCGAGCAGCTCGGCGGCCAGCTCGGCGTCCTCGTGCGGGGTCGCGCCGCGGTGCCGGGTCCCGGCGATCGGGTGCAGCATCGCCTCGCCCCCGGCGACCTTCACCAGCGCCTCCGGGCTGGACCCGACCACGTCGAAGCCGCCCTCCGCGCCGCCGTCCGGCCCCGGGAAGCGGAACAGGTACATGTACGGGCTGGGGTTGGTGGTGCGCAGCACCCGGTACACGTCCAGCGCGGACGCCGGGCACGGCGCCTCGAACCGCTGCGAGGGCACCACCTGGAACGCCTCGCCGGCCCGGATCCGCTCCTTCACCACCTCGACGGCCTTGCGGTACGGCTCCCCGCCGAACGGCGAGTGCGCGTCCACCGCGGTCGGCGTGTACGTGGCCAGCCCCGGGTCGACCGGCCGCCGCAGGTCGCGCTCCATCGCGTCCAGCCGGGCCACCGCGTCCGCGTACGCCTCGTCCACGCCGGTGGCCAGGTCGTTGTGGTTGACCGCGTTGGCGATCAGCAGCACCGTGCCGTCCGCGTGGTCCAGCACCGCCAGGTCGGTCGCCATCAGCAGCGTCAGCTCGGGCAGCTTCAGGTCGTCCGGGGTCAGGTTCGGCAGCTTCTCCAGCCGGCGCACCACGTCGTACCCCAGGTACCCCACCAGGCCGCCGGTCAGCGGCGGCAGCCCGTCGTCCGGGCGGCGCGGCGTGTGCAGCGCCGCGAGCGTCGCCCGCAGCACCTCCAGCGGGTCCCCCTCCGTCGGAATGCCCACCGGCGGCTCCCCCAGCCAGCGCGCCCCGCCGTCCTGACCCACCGTCAGCACCGCGCCCGAACGCACCCCCACGAACGAGTACCGGGCCCAGCTGCGCCCCTGCTCCGCCGACTCCAGCAGGAACGTGCCCGGCCGCTCCCCCGCCAGGCTGCGGTACACGCCGATCGGAGTGAGGCCGTCCGCGAGGAGCCGGCGGGTGACGGGAATGACCCGGGTGTCAGCGGCGAGCGTGCGGAAAGCCTCAATGTCCATGGGGCACCGATCGGATGAGAAGGACGGACGGACGGGGAAAGGCTAGCGGGCCAGCGGCAGCACGTCGGCGTCGAAGCACGTCCGGTCACCGGTGTGACAGGCCGCACCGACCTGGTCCACCTTCACCAGCAGCGTGTCCCCGTCGCAGTCCAGCGCCACCTGCTTCACGTGCTGCACGTGCCCCGAGGTGTCCCCCTTCACCCAGTACTCCCGCCGGCTCCGGCTCCAGTACGTGCACCGCCCGGTGGTCAGCGTCCGGTGCAGCGCCTCGTCGTCCATCCACCCGAGCATCAACACCTCGCCCGTGTCGTACTGCTGCGCCACCGCGGGCAGCAGGCCGTCCGCGGAGCGCTTCAGCCGCGCCGCGATCGCCGGGTCCAGGGCCGTACTGCCAGGGGCAGCGGGATTCTTCGCCATCCCCCCATTCTCGCAGGCCGCACCGCCCCCACCCGCCGCACCGCCCACCATCCGGACACCCACTTCCCCGAAGGGCTGACGCGCCCCCCGTCGGCCCCCCACAATGACGAAGAACTCAGGGGGTTGGCATGACCGGTCGACAGAAGACACTCCTCGCATCCACGGTGGCGGCCGCCCTCGCCCTCACCACCGCCGTCCTCCTCTGGCCCGCCCCCCACAGACCCGCAGCCGCACCCCCGCCCCCGCCGAGCGCCTCCCCGACCCCGTCACCGTCGCCGTCGAAGACGTACCCGTACCCGCACTTCCTGCCGGGTGAGTGCTTCCTGGTGCCGAGGCTCAGCAAGGTCCACGAGGCCACCGGCGTCCCCTGCGACCAGCCGCACGACGCCGAGGCGATCGCCGTCGCCGACCTCCCCGACGGGCTCACGGACCTGCCCGCGATCTTCCACACCATGAACGAGCTCTGCAAAGCTCCGACCGCCGAGACGCTGGCGAAGGCCGCCGGGGGGCCGCGCTTCAGCAGTTCGATCGGGCTGCCGCTGGAGTACTACCAGCAGGGCTGGCGCGGCATCACCTGCGCGCTCACCTTCAAGAACTAGCGGCGAACCCCGTCCCGTGCGGCGGATCGTACGCTGGCCGTATGACGAGTCTTGCGCAGGGTGAACGGGCCCGGTTGAGTCGGTTGATGGTGGGGGCGGGGGCCGAGGGGGAGACGTTGTGTGCGGGGTGGGCGGTGCGGGATCTGGCGGCGCACCTGGTGGTGCGGGAGGGGCGGCCGGACGCGGCGGTGGGGATCCGGGTGCGCGGGTTGGCGGGGTACACGGGGCGGGTGCAGGGGAAGGTGGCGGGGCGGCCGTTCGGGGAGCTGGTGAAGTCGTTCCGGTCGGGGCCGCCGGCGTGGTCGCCGTTCAACCTGCCGGGGGTGGACGAGGCGGCGAACCTGGTGGAGTTCTTCGTGCACGCGGAGGACGTGCGCCGGGCCGGGGAGTTCGAGCCGGAGGCGGTGGCGGCGGAGCTCGCGGAGGCGTTGTGGCGGCGGGTGCCGATGGTGGCGCGGTTCGGTGACGCGAAGGCGCCGGTGTCGTTGCGGCTGGTGCACCCGGACGGCCGGGAGGTGACGGTGCGTCGGAAGGGGGCTGCGACGGTGACGGTGACGGGCGAGCCGGGCGAGTTGGTGCTGTTCCTGTACGGGCGGGGGGCGCGGGCCGCGGTGGTGGCGGAGGGCGCGGCGGAGGCGGTGGCCCGGTTGGCGGAGGTGCTGCCGCTGCCGGCGGGCTGACGGCGCGTCGGTCCGTTTTGTCCGGTCGGTGTGCCAGCCTGTCGGTGGCCCGGTTTCCCGTCACCCTTCAGGAGCGTGCGCGCATGGTGAGCACCGACCACTGGCTCGGATCGCCGAACTGGATCGATCTCGGCAGTCCGGATCTCGCCGAGTCCGAGCTGTTCTACGGTTCGGTGTTCGGCTGGACCTTCGAGTCGGCCGGTCCGGAGGCCGGCGGCTACGGGTTCTTCCGGATCCAGGGCCGGACGGTGGCCGCGGCGGGTCCGCTGACCGAGGAGGAGGCGCTGCCGGCCTGGACGGTGTACTTCCGGACCGCCGACGCGGACGCCGCGGCGGCGGCCGTGGCGCAGTCCGGGGGGACGGTGCGGGTGCCGCCGATGGACGTGTCCACGGCGGGGCGGTTCGCGCAGTTGACGGATCCGACGGGTGGCCGGTTCGCGGTGTGGCAGGCCGGGGAGACGGTCGGGCTGGACGCGGTGGGCGGGCCGGGCGCGCTGTGCTGGGCGGAGCTGCACACGCCGGACGTTCCGGCGGCGCTGCGGTTCTACCAGGGCCTGTTCGACTGGCGGACGCGGGACAGCGGGGTGCCGGGGGTGGAGTACACGGTGCTGCGCACGGCGGAGGGCGAGGACGCGTTCAAGGCCTCGTTCGGCGGGGTGGCGGGGGTGCACCCGCGGGTGGACGTCGGCTGGCTGGTGCACTTCGCGGTGACGGACGCGCTGGTGACGACCGATCAGGTGCGCACGTCCGGCGGGAGCATCGTGGTGCCGCCGGAGCCGGTGCCGACGGTGGGCCGGATCGCGGTGCTGGCGGACCCGTTCGGCGCGCAGTTCGCGATCCTGGAGCCGGAGCCCCGGCAGGCGTAGTCGCCGTCGCCGGGGCTCCGGGAGGGCTCAGCGGACGGGGTGCCCGGTGGCCCGGAGTTCGTCCTTGACCTGACCGATCGTCAGGTCGCCGAAGTGGAAGACGCTGGCGGCGAGCACCGCGTCGGCGCCGGCGTCGACCGCGGGGGCGAAGTCGGCGAGCTTGCCGGCGCCGCCGGAGGCGATGACGGGGATGGAGACGGCCTTGCGGGCGGCGCGGATCATCTCCAGGTCGTAGCCGTCCTTGGTGCCGTCGGCGTCCATGGAGTTGAGCAGGATCTCGCCGGCGCCGAGTTCGGCGGCGCGCACCGCCCACTCGACGGCGTCCAGGCCGGTGCCGCGGCGGCCGCCGTGGGTGGTGACCTCGAAGCCGGAGGCGGTCTCGGTGCCTTCCGGGCAGCGCCGGGCGTCCACGGAGAGGACCAGCACCTGGCGGCCGAAGCGCTGCGCGATCTCGCGGATCAGTTCGGGGCGGGCGATCGCGGCGGTGTTGACCCCGACCTTGTCGGCGCCGGCCCGCAGCAGCTTGTCGACGTCCTCGACGGCGCGGACGCCGCCGCCGACGGTGAGCGGGATGAAGACCTGTTCGGCGGTGCGGCGGACCACGTCGTAGGTGGTCTCGCGGGAGCCGGAGGAGGCGGTGATGTCGAGGAAGGTGAGCTCGTCGGCGCCCTGGGCGTCGTAGAGCTTGGCGAGTTCGACCGGGTCGCCGGCGTCGCGCAGGTTCTGGAAGTTGACGCCCTTGACGACGCGTCCGGCGTCCACGTCCAGGCAGGGGATGACGCGTACTGCGAGTGTCACTGCTGGGTGCCTTCCAATGTGCGGGCGAGGCCGGGGCGGTGGGCCTCCACCTCGACCTCGACCATCATCCGGGAGTCGGTCAGGCCCTGGACCACCACCATGGTGGTGACCGGGCGGACCTGGTCGAAGAGTTCCTTGTGGGCGCGGCCGGCCTCGTCGCAGTCCCGGACGTGGGTGAGGTACACCCGGGTGCGGACCACGTCGGCGGCGGTGAGCCCGTAGGCGGCGAGCGCGTCGAAGGCCACCCGGAAGGAGGCCAGCGTCTGCTCGTACGGGTCGCCCTCGAACTGGACGATCCCGTTGTCGTAGGCGGTGCAGCCCGCGACCAGGACGAAGTCCCCGGCCGCCACCGCCCGGGAGAATCCGTACGCGTCCTCCAAGGGGGACTGTCCGGACTGGCGGGCGACGGCGGCCGGGGTTTCGTCGGTCATCGGGACACAGCCTCCAGGGCCTCTTCGAGGGTGAACTTCTGCTCGTAGAGGGCCTTGCCGACGATCGAGCCCTCGACGCCCTCCGGCACCAGGGTGGCGATCGCCCGCAGGTCGTCGAGCGACGACACGCCGCCGGAGGCGACCACGGGCTTGTCGGTGGCGGCGCAGACGTCGCGCAGCAGCTGCAGGTTGGGGCCGGTCAGGGTGCCGTCGCGGTTGACGTCGGTGACCACGTAGCGGGCGCAGCCCTCGGCGTCGAGGCGGGCCAGCACGTCGTAGAGCTGGCCGCCGTCGCGGGTCCAGCCGCGGCCGCGCAGGGTGGTGCCGACCACGTCGAGGCCGACCGCGATCCGGTCGCCGTGCTCGGCGATGACCTTGGCGACCCACTCGGGGCTCTCCAGGGCGGCGGTGCCGAGGTTGACCCGGGTGCAGCCGGTGGCGAGCGCGGCGGCGAGCGATTCGTCGTCGCGGATGCCGCCGGACAGCTCGACCTTGATGTCGAGGCGGCCGGT
Source organism: Streptomyces sp. TLI_171 (assembly GCF_003610255.1). GTDB lineage: Bacteria > Actinomycetota > Actinomycetes > Streptomycetales > Streptomycetaceae > Kitasatospora. The sequence goes on from NZ_RAPS01000001.1 coordinate 2,084,810, forward strand.
GACCTCGCGGAGCAGCTCGCGGTTGCTGCCGGTGCCGAAGGCGGCGTCGAGGTCGACCAGGTGCAGCCACTCGGCGCCGGCGTTCTGCCAGGCGAGGGCGGCGGCGAGCGGCTCGCCGAAGGAGGTCTCGGTGCCGGAGGCGCCCTTGACCAGGCGGACCGCCTGGCCGTCGCGGACGTCGACGGCGGGCAGCAGTTCGAGGCGGTTGGTCATGGTGTGAAGGACTCTTCCGTCGTCAGAGGGTGTCGACCCAGTTGGTCAGCAGGGCGGCGCCGGCGTCGCCGGACTTCTCGGGGTGGAACTGGGTGGCCCACAGCGGGCCGTTCTCCACGGCGGCGACGAACGGCTGCCCGTGGGTTGCCCAGATCACCTTGGGGGCGCGGATCTTCTCCGAGTGGGTCTCCAGCACCCAGTGCCGCACCCCGTAGGAGTGCACGAAGTAGAACCGGGTGTCGGCGTCCATCCCGGCGAACATCCGGGTGCCCTCGGGGGCGTCGACGGTGTTCCAGCCCATGTGCGGGACGATCGGCGCCTCCAGCGGCTCGACCGTGCCGGGCCACTCGTCGCAGCCGGCGGTCTCCACGCCGTGCTCGACGCCCTTCTCGAACAGGATCTGCATGCCGACGCAGATGCCGAGCACCGGCCGGCCGCCGGCCAGCCGGCGGCCGATGATCTGCTCGCCGCGGACCGCCTTGAGGCCGCGCATGCACGCCTCGAAGGCGCCGACGCCGGGGACCAGCAGGCCGTCCGCGTCCAGCGCCTCCTGGAAGTTCGAGGTGACGGTGACGGTCGCGCCGGTCCGCTCGACGGCGCGCTGGGCGGAGCGCAGGTTGCCGGAGCCGTAGTCCAGCACCACGACGTTCTTGGACATCTGGCGGTCTCCTAGTAGCGCATGATGCCGGCGGCCAGGCACATGGCCGAGGCGAAGCCGAGGACGAGGACGACGCTCTTCGGCTTCTCCTGCTTCCAGAACGACCAGACGCCGGCGGCGAAGAAGATGCCGAGGAAGATCAGGACCGATGCCATTACAGCGCGCCCTTGGTCGAGGGCAGGATGCCGGCGGCGCGCGGGTCGTGCTCGGAGGCGTAGCGCAGCGCCCGGGCGAGGGCCTTGAACTGGCACTCGACGATGTGGTGGGCGTTGCGGCCGTACGGCACGTGCACGTGCAGGGCGATCTGCGCCTGCGCCACGAAGGACTCCAGGATGTGCCGGGTCATCGTGGTGTCGTACGCGCCGATCATCGGAGCCATGTTCTCCGGCTCGGTGTGCACCAGGTACGGGCGGCCGGACAGGTCGACGGTGACCTGCGCCAGCGACTCGTCCAGCGGGACGGTGCAGTTGCCGAACCGGTAGATGCCGACCTTGTCGCCGAGCGCCTGCCGGAAGGCGGCGCCGAGCGCGAGGGCGGTGTCCTCGATGGTGTGGTGGGTGTCGATGTGCAGGTCGCCCTCGGTCTTGACGGTGAGGTCGAAGAGGCCGTGGCGGCCGAGCTGGTCGAGCATGTGGTCGTAGAACCCGACGCCCGTGGAGACGTCCGTCTTTCCGGTTCCGTCGAGGTCGATCTCGACCAGGACGGAGGTCTCCTTGGTGGTGCGTTCGACGCGGCCGATGCGGGACATGCGGGGTTACAGCTCCTTGGTTGCTTGCGACACGGCGCTCAGGAAGGCGTCGTTCTCGGCGGGGGTGCCGGCGGTGACGCGCAGCCGGCCGGGCACGCCGTTGTCACGGATCAGCACGCCCTGGTCGAGGATCGCCCGCCACACCGCGTGGGTGTCGGCGAAGCGGCCGAACTGGATGAAGTTGGCGTCGGAGTCGGTCACTTCGAGGCCCAGCCCGCGCAGCGCGACCACCAGGCGGTCGCGCTCCGACTTCAGCTGCGCGACGTAGCCGAGCAGGGTGTCGGTGTGCTCCAGGCAGGCCAGCGCGGTGGCCTGGGTGACGGCCGACAGGTGGTACGGCAGCCGGACCAGCTGGACGGCGTCGACCACGGCGGCGTCCGCCGCCAGGTAGCCGAGCCGCAGCCCGGCCGCGCCGAACGCCTTCGACATGGTGCGGGAGACCACCAGGTTGGGGCGGCCCGCCAGCAGCGGCAGCAGCGAGGCGCGGTGCGAGAACTCGACGTACGCCTCGTCGACCACCACCATGCTGGGCCCGGCGGCCTGTGCGGCCTCGTACAGGGCGAGCACGGTGTCGGCCTCGACGGCGGTGCCGGTCGGGTTGTTCGGCGAGCAGACGAACACCACGTTCGGGCGCAGCTCCGCGATGGCGGCGCGGGCGGCGTCCAGGTCGATGGTGAAGTCGTCGTTGCGCGGGCCGGAGACCCACTCGGTGCCGGTGCCGCGGGCGATCAGCGCGTGCATCGAGTACGAGGGCTCGAAGCCGATCGCGGTGCGGCCGGGCCCGCCGAAGGTCTGCAGCAGCTGCTGCAGCACCTCGTTGGAGCCGTTGGCGGCCCACACCTGGTCCTTGGTCACCGGGAAGCCGGTGGTGTCGCTCAGGTACCCGGCCAGGCCGGTGCGCAGCTCCACCGCGTCCCGGTCCGGGTAGCGGTTGAGCTGCCGGGCGGCCTCGGCCACCCGCTCGGCGATCCGGGCCACCAGCGGCTCCGGCAGCGGGTACGGGTTCTCGTTGGTGTTCAGCTGCACCGGCACGTCCAGCTGCGGTGCGCCGTACGGGGACTGGCCGCGCAGCTCGTCCCGGACGGGGAGGTCGTCGATCTTCGTCACGAGCTGGGGACACTCCAGTCGAATCGGGCCTTGATCGCGTCGCCGTGACCGGGCAGGTCCTCGGCCTCGGACAGGTTGACCACGTGCGCGGCGATGTCGGCCAGCGCCGCGCGGTCGTACTCCACCACCTGCACGCCGCGCAGGAAGGTCTGCACGGACAGGCCCGAGGAGTGGCAGGCGCAGCCGCCGGTCGGCAGCACGTGGTTGGAGCCGGCCGCGTAGTCGCCCAGCGAGACCGGGGTGAAGCGGCCGAGGAAGATCGCGCCCGCGTTGCGGACCCGCTCGGAGACGGCGTGCGGCTCGGCGGTCTGGATCTCCAGGTGCTCGGCGGCGTACGCGTTGACCACCGCCAGCCCCTGCTCCAGGTCGTCGACCAGGATGATGCCGGACTGCGGGCCGCCCAGCGCCTCGGCCACCCGCTCGGAGTGCCGGGTGCGGGCGACCTGGGTCTTCAGCTCGGCCTCCACCGCGTCCGCCAGCAGCGGCGAGGCGGTGACCAGCACGGAGCCGGAGGTCGGGCCGTGCTCGGCCTGGCTGATCAGGTCGGCGGCGACCTCGGCGGCGTCCGCCGTGTCGTCCGCGAGGACCATGATCTCGGTCGGGCCGGCCTCCGAGTCGATGCCGATCCGGCCCGCGAACAGGCGCTTGGCGGCGGCGACGTAGATGTTGCCCGGGCCGGTGACCAGGTTGACCGGCTCGCACTCCTCGGTGCCCAGCGCGAACATCGCCACCGCCTGGGCGCCGCCCACCGCGTACACCTCCTCGACGCCGAGCAGCGCGCACGCCGCCAGGATGGTCGGGTGGACGCGGCCGCCGAACGCCTTCTGCGGCGGCGAGGTGACGGCGATGCCGGCCACCCCGGCCTCCTGCGCGGGCACCACGTTCATCACCACGGAGGACGGGTAGACCGCCAGACCGCCCGGCACGTACAGGCCGACCCGGTCCACCGGCACCCACCGCTGGGTCACGGTGCCGCCCGGCACCACCTGCGTGGTGTGGCCGACCCGGCGCTGGTCGCCGTGGACGGCGCGGGCCCGGCGGATCGACTCCTCCAGCGCGGCGCGCACCTCGGGGTCCAGCTGCTCCAGGGCCTCGGCGATCTGCGCGGCCGGGACCCGGGTGGACTCCAGCCGCACCCCGTCGAACCGCTCGGTGATCTCGATCAGCGCCGCCACGCCGCGATGGCGTACGTCCTCCGCGATCGGCCGCACCTTCTCCAGGGCGGCCTCGACGTCGAACTCGGCACGGGGCAGCACGTCGCGGGGGTCCTGGGAGGAGCCGCGGAGGTCGATTCGAGAGATCACAGGGCCAAGTGTAAGGAGTGGTCGAAACCGGCAGCCGGGCATTTCAGTCCGTGATACGAAGGGTGAGACAGTTCCAAGATCATCGGGGGGAACGGGTGGAGCAGGCGCCGGACGACTGGACCGACACCGAACGCGGCCTGTGGGAGGCGTTCCGCAACGGCGAGGTCTACGACCTGCGGGCCGAGCGGCCGCGCCGCCAGGCCAGGCTCTACCTGCCCGCACCGGCCGGGAGGACCGTGCGCCCCGACGGCGCGGCGGACGGCCCCGACGACCCGTTCGCCGACGAACCCTGGGACGCCGGGCGCACCGTCCGGGCCGAGGTGATCTCCCGGCTGCTGCTGGCCGGCCCGCCGCCCCGCCCCGGAAAGGTCGCCTCGCTGAAGCTCACCGGCGCCGAGATCACCGGGCCGCTCAGGCTGGCCGGCGGACGGATCGACAGCTACGTGGAGTTCCAGCTCTGCCGCTTCGACCGCAAACTGCTGATCTCCGAGGCCGCGGTCGGCACCCTGCGGCTGGTCTCCTGCCGCCTCCCCCGGATCGAGGCCTCCCGGCTGGCCAGCGACGGCGACGTGCACCTCGCCCGCTGCGGCGTACGCGACGGCATCCGGCTCACCGACGCCCGGATCGGCACCGACCTGCTGCTCAACCAGAGCGCCGTCGGCCCCGACCTGTACGGCCGGGCGATCTCCGCCGACGGACTCACCGTCAACCAGGACGTGGAGGCCGAACGCCTGGAACTCCAGGGCGAGTTGAGCCTCCGGTCGGCCCGCATCGGCGGCCGCCTGGCGCTCCGCGGCGCCCAGCTGCACGCCGTCGCCGACAACCCCAACGCGCTCGACGCCGCCCGGATCAGCGTCGGCCACACCCTGTACCTGGCCAGCTCCGAGGACGCCGGCTGGACCGGCTCCCGCTCCGTGTACGGCTCCGGCTACGGCCACCCCGTGACCGCCGCCGACCGCCGGGCCGTCAGCTACACCCCGTTCCGCTCCTGGGGCAGGGTCCGGCTCTCCGACGGGCGCTTCGAGAACGCCTGCCTGATCTCGCTCGCCGAGTTCCACCTCGGCCCCGGCGAGGAACTCGCGCTCAGCCGGATCCAGTCCCCCGAACTCCGCTTCACCTGCGAGATGGCGCCCACCGGACCGGTCTCGCTCAGCCGCGCCCGGATCGGCAACCTGATCGACGCCCCGAACAGCTGGCCCGCCGACCACCACGTCTCGCTCACCGGCTTCACCTACGAAGCCCTCCGCCCCGCCGAACCCTTCCCGCTGGACCGCCGGATCGCCTGGGTCGACTCCGGCGCCGAGTTCCGCCCCGAGGCCTACGAGCAGCTCGCCGCCGCGCTGCGCCGCGACGGCGCCGACGAGGACGCCCGCACCGTCCTGTACGCCAAGCAGCGCCGCCGCCGGCGCACCCTGCCGCTGCCCGGCCGGCTCTGGGGCCACCTGCAGGACGCCGCCGTCGGCTACGGCTACCGCCCCGGCCGGGCCGCCGCCTGGCTGGTCCTCGCCTGGCTGCTCGGCACCGCGTACTTCGCCGAGCACCCGCCCGAGCCGCTCAAGGCCGACGAGAAGGTGGTCTGGAACCCGGCCCTGTACGCGGCCGGCAAGGTCCTCCCGCTGATCGACCTCGGGCAGAACGGCTGGAACCCCGACCGCCCCGGCCAGTGGGTCGCCACCGCGCTGGTGCTCACCGGCTGGGTCCTCGCCACCACCGCGGTGGCCGGGGCCACCCGGCTGCTGCAGCGCGGCTGAGCCCCTTCGCGCGGTAACTGCGGCGCGGCGGTGGCGCTGGGCCAACTACGCTGTCCGCCGTGACTGATCGGCTCCCGCTCTTCCCGCTGAACACGGTCCTCTACCCGGGGCTGGTGATGCCCCTGCACGTCTTCGAGGAGCGCTACCGCCGGCTGGTCGCCGACCTGCAGAAGCAGCCCGAGGACGACCCGCGCCGGTTCGGCGTGGTCGCCATCAGGGACGGCAGGGAGACCGCACCCGTCCGCGAACTCGAAGGCCCCGCAGGACCGTTGGACGGTATCGGCACCCCGGGCGGCGACCCGCTGGACGCCCTCCACCTGGTCGGCTGCGTCGCCGACGTCGCCTCGATCCGGGAGCAGCCCGAGGGCCACTACGAACTCCTCGTCACCGGCACCACCCGGTTCCGGCTGCGCTCCGTCGACGCCACCGGCCCCTACCTGGTCGGCGAGGTCTCCGCCCTCACCGAACAGCCCGGCGAGGGCTCCGGCGCCCTCGCCGCCGGTGTCGAGCGTGCCTTCCGCACCTACCAGAAGCGCCTGGCCGGGGCCCGCGAAGCCACCCTCAGCGGCGAGCAGGACCTCCCCGACGACCCGCAGGTGCTCTCCTACCTGGTCGCCGCCGCCACCTCGCTGCCGACCCACGTCAAGCAGGAGCTCCTCGCCTGCGCCGACACCGCGCAGCGCCTCACCCGCGAACTCGAACTGCTCCGCCACGAGAGCGCCGTCATCGCCAAGCTCCCCTCGCTGCCCGCCGCCGACCTGACCCGCCAGGCGTTCAGCCCCAACTGAGGACCCACCGCCCCATGGCCAAGAAGAAGACCGCCGGCGGCACCCCCGCCACCGTCGCCCTCGACACCGCCGGCGTCCCGTTCACCGTCCACGAGTACGCCCACGACCCGGCCGCCGCCTCCTACGGCGCCGAGGCCGCCGAGGCGATGGGCGTGGCTCCCGGCCGCGTCTTCAAGACGCTCCTGGCCGAGACCGACGGCGCCCTCGCGGTCGCCGTCGTCCCCGTCTCCGGGCAGCTCGACCTCAAGGCCCTCGCCACCGCGCTCGGCGCGAAGCGCGCCGCGATGGCCGAACCCGCGGCCGCCGAACGCTCCACCGGCTACGTGGTCGGCGGCATCTCGCCGCTCGGCCAGCGCAAGAAGCTCCGCACCGTGGTCGACAGCGGCGCCCTGGCCTGGGAGACCGTCTACGTCTCCGCGGGCAGGCGCGGCCTGGAACTCGAACTGGCCCCCGCCGACCTCGTCCGCCTCACCGCGGCCGTCACCGCCCCCATCGCCCGGGGCTGAGCGGGGGCCGAGCGCACCCGACGCTACTGCTTGGCCTGGCTCGGCGGCGTCGTGGCCCAGTACGGCGGGCGGTCGGGTTCGCGCTTGCCGAAGGTGGCGGAGAGGGCGAGCAGGACGATCATCGCGGTCATCGGCCACACCACGAGGGCCCCGCCCGCGGAGAGTTCGAGCGGGCCCTCGAAGGTGCCGCCGTCGCCGACCGCGATGGCGTGCGCGCGGAGGTCGTCGGTGGGGCCGAGGTGGGTGCCGAGCTGCCAGGCGACCAGCGAGCCGAGCACGCCGCCGACGGCGAGGCCGACGGCGACGGCGATGCCGCCGCCGCGGGCGCGGGTCCAGAGGAAGGCGCCGAGCGCGGTGACCAGGCCGAGGGCCGCGGCGAGCAGCGAGAAGACGCCGACCGAGCCGATCGCCTCTTCGCCCTCGGGGTCGCGGTAGAGGATCCGGTTGCCCTGGACCTGGTACCCGATCCGGGGGGCGAGCCAGAGCCAGAGCAGGCCGAGGACCAGGCCGAGGACCGCTCCGCCGACGGTGATGATCGCGCCGATCCGCAGCTCGGGTCCGAGCGGCGGCCGCTCGGGGCGGGCGGGCGGCTGCGGCGGGAAGGGCGGCGCGAAGGGGTCCGGCCCGGGGGAGCTACCCGCAGGTGTGTTCGGTACGGTCACGGCCCCATCGTTTCACGACCTGCCCCGCGGGTGTCGATCTCGGCCCGGGAACGGTTCAGCGGGCGGCGCGCCGGTAGGCCCAGGTGGCGAGGGAGAGCGAGGCGAGGCCGACCGCGCCGCAGACGCCCAGGTCGAGGGTGATGCGGGCCCAGTCGGGGTGCGGCGCGTAGGTGAGGGCGAGCGCGTCGACGCCGTAGCTGGAGGGCAGCAGGTCGCGCAGCCACTGCACGGGGACGGGCAGCCGGGAGGCCGGCAGGACGCCCAGCAGGAGGGCCGCGGACATGCCCAACTGGCCGGCGAGGGTGGCGAGTTCCTGCCGGGGTGCGAGCAGTCCGAGGGCCGCGCCGAGGCCGGCCAGGGCGGCGCCGGCCAGCGGGACGACGGCCAGCAGGATCCACATCCGGGCGATCGGCAGGTCGAACATCCAGCTGCCGATGCCGGCGGTGACGAAGACGCCCGGCACGGTGAAGGAGGCGTACGCGGCGGCCGTCCCGAGCACCACCGAGGCGGGCGGCACCGGCAGCGTGGCGTAGTGGTCGAGGCCGCCGGTGGCGCGCAGCCTGCCGAAGTACTGGGCGAGCAGGTTGAGCGCGACGAAGGCGACCACCAGGACGGCGGAGCCGGCCACCACCGCGTGCGCGGACGGGTTGTCGCCGGGGTCGACCACGCCGCGCATCATCACCAGGATGCCGACGGACTGGAAGGTGGCGACGAACAGCAGCGGGATCCGGGAGACCTTGGCGCGGGCCAGCTGGGCGCGGTACACGGCGGCCAGGGCGGGCAGCAGCCGGGCGGCCGGGGCGAGCGGCGCGGGCTCGGTGGCGACCGCGGGGGCGTCGAGCAGGGTCATCGGGCGAGTCCTCCGTGCCGTCCGCCGAGCCGGAGGTAGGCGTCCTCCAGGGTGGGGGTGGCGAGGGTGAAGTCGTCGAGCGCGGCGAAGGCGGGCCCGGTGGTGACGGCGGCGACGAGCTCGCGGGCCTCGTCGGGGGTGGTGCGCAGGGTCCAGCGGCGGCCGGTGCGTTCGGCGCGGTCGGCCAGCGCGGCGACGGCGGGGACGCCGAGCGGGGCATCGGTGCGCCACACCAGGTCGAGCCGGACGTGGCCGTCGACCAGGGCCTTCAACCCGCCGGGGGTGTCGCAGGCGATCACCTTGCCGCCGTCGATCACCGCGACCCGGTCGAGCACCGTCTCGGCCTCGATGACGTTGTGGGTGACCAGCAGCACGGTGGTGCCGCGCTCGGCGCGGCGGCGGTCGACGGCGCTCCACACGGCGCGGCGGGCGACCGGGTCCATGCCGGTGGTGGGCTCGTCGAGGACCAGCAGCGGGCGTTCGCCGACCAGGGCGGCGGCGAAGCAGGCGAGGCGGCGCTGGCCGCCGGAGAGCTTGGCGAGCGGGCGGTGGGCGAGCGGTTCCAGGCCGAGTTCGGTGATCACGTCGGCGGTCTCGGCGCGGGCGGCGGCCCGGGTGAGTCCGCGCAGCCGTCCGGTGGTCTCGGCGGCGAGGGCGACGGTGAGCTCGTCGAGGGCGGTGGACTCCTGGCCGAGGTACGCGAGCAGCCGGGCGGCCCGTTCGGGGTGCCGGACCAGGTCGTGGCCGAGCAGTTCGATGCGGCCGGCGTCGGGGCGGAGCAGGCCGGTGAGCTGGCGGACCAGGGTGGACTTGCCGGCGCCGTTGGGCCCGAGCAGGCCGAACACCTCGCCGCGGTGGACGGCGAGATCGATGCCGTCGTTGGCCCGGACCACCGCGGCGCCCGTCCGGTAGGTCTTGACCAGGCCGCTGACCGTGCAGCAGCCCTGAGGTGCCTTGCTCACGACGGAAGACTCTACGCGCCGTAAAGGACGTTCCGGACACGCGGGGTGGGGCGGTCAGCTGTCCTCCGCCGCCCCGGTGGGCTGCCGGGCCTCGGGGACGCGGGCGGCCAGCTCCTTCCAGAAGCCCTCCCGGATCGCGTACCGGTCCTGCTCGTCGATCTGGTCCTCCTTGTGCGCGAGCAGGCCGAACCGGGCGGCGTAGCGGAGCAGTTCGCCGTCCAGGCGGTGCGGGATCCGCGGGTGGTCGGTCCACAGCAGTTCGGGTCGGTCGGCGCCGGCCAGCCGGTCCAGCCAGCGGCGGGCGAACACCTGGCCGACCTCCTGCGGGTCGCCGCCGACGCTGGTGATGTCCTCCTCGCGGTCCGCCCAGCGCTGCGCGGAGGTGGTGAGCCGGTCCAGGGTGGGCAGCGCGTCGGCGGCGGTCGCGGCGTCGGCCCGGTCGACCCAGCCGCGGTCCGAGGACCAGCGCAGCACCGGCCCGCCGAGCGCGGCGGGGCCCGGCGGCGACGCGGGGGCGGGGACGGTGCGCCCGGCCAGGTCCTTGGGCGTGGGGATGACCCGCAGCGGGGCGGTCCTGGCCGCCGGCCCGGCCGGCGCGGGCACCACGGGCGTCACCGGCACGGGGCGCGGGCGGGGAGCGGCGGCGGGCAGCACCGCGACCGGCGCGACGGCCGCCACGGCCGCCACGGACGCCGCGGGCGCGACGGGCTCGGCAGCGGTCTCCCGCGGGCGGGCCCAGCGTTCGATCCAGGCGCGGTCCAGCACCCGGCGCTCGTCGGCCTCGCCGACCAGTTCCTCCGACTGGTTGAAGTCCCCGTCGGCGGCTTCCAGCGCCCACAGGTGCACGGCCACCCCGTGCTCCTTCGCGGAGGCCACCCCGGGCAGCAGGTCGCCGTCCCCGGTGACCAGCACCACGTCCGCGCACGCGTGGTTGCGCGCGAGTTCGCTGAGCTCGGCGTGCATCGCGGCGTCCACGCCCTTCTGCACCCAGCGCCCCTCCGCCCGGGTCAGCGCGCCGAGCCGGACGGTCACCCGGGGCAGCACCCGCAGTCGCCGGTGCTCGGGCGCCGGGCGGCGGTCGACCGCGGCGTCGAACCAGTAGATCCGCAGCAGCGGCAGGCCGGTCTCCTCCTCGGCGCGCTCCCGCAGGGCGCTGATCAGCACCGGATGGTCCACGGCGATCCGTGACCGGCCGGGCTCCCCGGCGAGCAGGCTGGCGGCGGCGCCCAGCAGGTAGCCCGCGTCGACCAGGACGACACAGCGGTCCATCTCCGGCACCTCCTCCTCGGCCCGGCCCCGGCGCGGTGGGGACGCCGCGCGGCGGTCCGGCGACCGTTGGGCACACCTTTACCCCCCGTTCGCCCGGCGAATCGCTCGCGGGGACTCCGCCCCGACCCTGGATACTGGGACACCGTGCGGAAGAGTGCGGTGACCTTGTGCGGAGTGGCGGCGATCGGTGCGGTCGCCCTCGTCCTGGTGCCCGCGACCGCACCGGAGACCTCCCACGGCGACACCGCCCTGGTGTCGGTGGTCGTCAACAACGGCCGGACGGTCGAACTCGGACCGGACGAGACCCGCACCGTCCCGGTCGAGGTGGTCGCCACCGACCGCGCGGGCATCCGCACCGTCGACCCGATCGGCCTGTGGGGCCCCAACTACGCCACCCTCAAGGTCGCCCCGCTGACCTGCGCCCCGCTGGACGCCACCGGCACCGCGGCCCGCTGCACCGGCCGGGCCACCGTCACCGCCACCGGTCACGGCCTCTTCGACGACCAGGCCGGCACCTGGTTCGTCGACCTCCGCATCCGCGCCAACGACGGCGACCGCTACGTCTCCAAGTCCGCGGGCGGCTTCTCCCTCAAGCACACCGCCGTCCTCGACCGGGCGAGCGGACCCGTCCACGCCACGAAGGACGACCCCGTCCAGCTCCGGGCCCGGCTGCGGCACACCTCCTGGGAGCAGCACGCGCAGGCCCCCGCCCCCGGCGCCACCGCCTACCTGCAGTTCCGCCCCACCGGCTCCGCCGCCTGGACCACCCTCGCCACCGCCACCGCCGACCCCGAGGGCCTCCTCACCCTCCAGGTCCCCGCCCACGTCTCCGGCAGCTACCAGTGGTTCGCACCGGGCGACAAGTGGACGGCCGCCGCCACCTCCCCGGAGATCCCGGTCACGGTCGACCCGACCCCGGTGCACCCGGGGCAGTGAACGCGGCGACGGGTCGTGGAGCAGAAGGGCGCGGGGTACGGCGCGAGCGGTTGTCTCCCGTCCCGCGCCGTACCCCGCGCCCCTGACTTCGCAGCCCGTGGTCCGGAGGTGTCAGCCGCGGAGTTCGGCCGCGACCAGTTCCGCGATCTGCACCGCGTTGAGGGCCGCGCCCTTGCGCAGGTTGTCGTTGGAGAGGAACAGCGAGAGGCCGTTGTCGACGGTCTCGTCGACCCGGATGCGGCCGACGTAGCTGGGGTCCTGGCCGGCGGCCTGGAGCGGGGTGGGGATGTCGGTGAGGACGACGCCGGGGGCGCCGTCCAGCAGCTCCACTGCCCGGGAGGGGGCGAGCGGGCGGGCGAAGCGGGCGTTGATCTGGAGGGAGTGGCCGGTGAAGACGGGGACGCGGACGCAGGTGCCGGCGACCTTGAGCTCGGGGATGCCGAGGATCTTGCGGCTCTCGTGGCGGAGCTTCTGCTCCTCGTCGGTCTCGTTGCTGCCGTCGTCGACGACGGACCCGGCGAGCGGGATCACGTTGAACGCGATGGGGCGCTTGTAGACGCCGGGCGCGGGGTACTCGACGGCGGCGCCGTCGTGGACCAGGGCGGGGGCCCCGTCGACGACCTTGCGGGCCTGCTCGTGGAGTTCGGAGACGCCGGCCAGGCCGGAGCCGGAGACGGCCTGGTAGGTGGAGACCACCAGGGCGACCAGCTCGGACTCCTGGTGGAGCGGGCGGAGCACCGGCATGGCGGCCATGGTGGTGCAGTTCGGGTTGGCGATGATGCCCTTGGGGCGGTCGGCGATCGCGTCGGGGTTGACCTCGGCGACGACCAGCGGGACCTCGGGGTCGCGGCGCCAGGCGGAGGAGTTGTCGATGACGACGGCTCCGGCGGCGGCGACCTTGGGGGCGAGGGCCTTGGAGGTGGCGCCGCCCGCCGAGAAGATCACGATGTCGAGACCGCTGTAGTCGGCCGTGGCGGCGTCCTCGACGGTGACCTCGGTGTCCTTCCACGGCAGGGTGCGCCCCGCCGAGCGGGCCGAGGCGAACAGCCGCAGCTGCTCGACCGGGAAGTCGCGCTCCGCCAGGATCTCGCGGACCACGCCGCCGACCTGACCGGTGGCACCTACGATGCCGATCCTCATCCGTCTCCTCCTCCTACGTCTGTTCAGCAGAATCATGCCTTGTCAGGGCGGGTTTTCGCGGGGGCGTCCCACGAGGTGAACGCTTGCCGTCCGGCGCGGCAATCCCTCCGGTGGGGCCGCTCCGCGGCCGGAAGATCTGCGCCCGGGCGGGCGGTTCTCAGGTGTGTGCGAGCAGCGGCAGCCGGACGGCCGGGGTGGGGATGCGTCCGGCGCGGTGCAGCAGCGCCTTGAGCGCGGTGGGGTTGGGTCCGGCGAACGCGGCGCGGGAGACCCCGGCGAGGTCGGCGCCGAGCTTCCGGGCGGTCTCCGTCTCGCCGTCCTGCCAGGCCCGGTGCAGGGCGACGAAGCGTTCGGTCTCCAGGTGGGCGGAGGCGAGGATCCCGCCGTCGGCGCCCATCGCGAGCAGCGGCGAGAGGAACAGGTCGTCGCCGGCGAGGACGCCGCGCGGCCCGGCGGCCATCAGGGCGACCGTCTCCTCGTCGATGCCGCCGACCGCGTACTTGACCCCGGCCACGCCGGGGAGGGCCAGCAGGTCGAGCATGGCGGCGGCGCCGAGGGTCTGCCCGGTGCGGTAGGGGATGTGGTAGATCACCAGCGGCAGGGGACCGGCCTCGGCGAGGGCGCGGAAGTGGGCGAGCACGCCGGCTTCGCCGGGGCGGACGAAGGCGGGGACGGCGACCAGTGCGGCGTCGGCCCGCCCGTCCAGGGCGGCCAGTGCCTCGGCGGTGCGGGCGGTGCCGCCGTGGCCGGCGCCGACGGTGAGGACGGCGCCGTGGGCGTGGGTGACCCGCCGGCAGACCTCGATGACGGCGTCCTGTTCGGCGGTGGTGAGCGAGCCGGGTTCGCCGGTGGTGCCGAGGGCGACCAGTCCGGTGGCGCCGGCGTCCAGGCAGTCGTGGGCCAGTTGCTCCAGGGCGTCGAGGGCGAGGGCGCCGTCGGCGGTGAAGGGCGTGACCAGCGGGACGTGGATGCCGTGGAGTTCCATACGGGGAAGCCTGCCGGGGGCGACCGTGCGGGTCCAGTTCATATTTCCGATGGTTCTCGTAAGCTGAGCCGATGCTCGATGTGCGACGACTGCGGCTGCTGCGCGAACTGGCCCACCACGGGACGATCGCCGCGGTGGCGGAGGCCCTGGCGTTCAGTCCTTCGGCGGTGTCCCAGCAGCTGTCGGTGCTGGAGCGGGAGGCGGGGGTGCCGCTGCTGGAGCGTTCGGGGCGGCGGGTGGCGCTGACCCCGGCGGGGCGGAACCTGGTGCGGCACACCGAGGCGGTGCTGGAGCTGCTGGAGCGGGCGGACGCCGAGCTGGCGCACGCCCGGCGGGGGTTGGCGGGCCCGCTGCGGATCGGCGCGTACCCGTCGGCGGTGCGCGCGCTGGTGCCCGCGGCGCTGGCCGAACTGGCGGCGCGGCACCCGGAGTTGGAGTCGATGGTGAGCGAGGTGGACCCGGCCGCGGTGGCGGGGGCGCTGCGCGCGGGCGAACTGGACGTGGCGCTGGTGCACGAGTACGACCTGGTGCCGGCCGAGCCGGAGGAGGGGATCGCGCTGACCGGCCCGGTGTTCGCCGAGCCGATGTACCTGGCGGCGCGCGCCACGGGCACCCTGGCGGAGCACCGGGACAGCCCGTGGATCACCGCCCCGGTCGGCACGCTCTGCCACGCGATGGCGCAGCGGGCGTGCCAGGCGGCGGGGTTCAGTCCGCGGGTGCGGCACCGGGTGGACGACTTCGCCTCCCAGCTGGCGCTGGTGGCGGCGGGTCAGGGGGTCGCGCTGGTCCCGCACCTGGGCATCGACCGCTGCCCGCCGAACGTGGTGCTGACCCGGCTGCCGGTCTACCGCCGCACCCGCACCGCGTTCCGGGCGGGCGGCGCCGCGCACCCGGCGGTGGCGGCGTTCGCGGCGGCGCTGCACGCGGTGGTGCCGGCCGAACTCCGGGCCTCCTGACGCCGGGATCGACGCGGTCGATAGCCTTCCGCCATGCATGAGTTGAACGAGCAGACGGAGCAGCCCGGCCGGTTCGGGGCGGACGCCACGGTGGAGGTCCGGGCCGAGCGGATCAGCGGTGTGCGCACCGAGTACGCGCCGGACCACGACGGCGACCCGGACCCGGGCGAGATCGTCTGGACCTGGGTGCCGTACGAGGAGAACGACGGGCGGGGCAAGGACCGGCCGGTGCTGGTGGTGGCCCGGGAGGCGGGCGGTTCGTTGCTGACGGTGATGCTGTCCAGCAAGGGGCACGACCACAACCGGGACTGGGTGCCGCTGGGCGCGGGGCCGTGGGACCGCACCGGGCGGGACTCCTGGGTGGCGCTGGACCGGGTGTTCCGGGTGCACGACGGCGGGATGCGGCGGGAGGCGTGCGCCCTTGACCGGGCCCGTTTCAATCTGGTGATCGACTCGTTGAAGCGCCGTTACCACTGGCACTGAGTAACGATTGTCGGATCATCTTCCACAGTCCCCCCGATTCCGGGTACAACGGCACCAGCATCCCCAACAGTTGACCTGGAGTCGGAAGCATGAGCAGCAACACCCCTCCTGGCTACGGGCCTTCGCAGGATCCGTACCAGAAGCCGCAGGAGCCGAACCCCTACGCCCAGCAGCAGCCCCCGGCTCCCGGCTACGGCGAGCAGCCCGGCTACGGCCAGCAGATCCCGGGCCAGCAGGGCTACGGCCAGCAGCCGTACGGCGCGCCGCAGGGCGCCCCGCTGCCGGGCTGGATCGCTCCGACCCCGCCTCCCGGCGTGCCGCCGACCCCGGGCACCCGCACGCTGGCCACCCCGGTGGACCGGTTCGTGGCCCGCCTGATCGACGGCGTGATCCTCGCGGTGGTGGTCAACATCCTCGCCACTCTGATGTTCGCTCCGTTCAGCATCATGTACTGGGTGCTGTTCGCGGCCGCCTACGTGCTCTACGACGGCCTGCTGATGCTCACTCAGCACTGCCAGACCGTGGGCAAGAAGGTCATGAAGCTGCGGGTGGTCAGCGTCGCGACCGGCGCCCGGCCGACCGACAACGAGATCTGGACCCGGGCCGGGGTCTGGGGCGGCCCGGCGATCATCCCGCTCCTCGGCTCGCTGGCGATGCTGGTCAACGCGCTCTCCCCGCTCTGGGACAAGCCGCTGCAGCAGGCGTTCCACGACAAGGCCGCCAAGACCGTCGTGGTCAAGGAGAACTGAGCCCGCACCAGGAAGGCCCCGGCGGAGCGCACCGCGCTCCGCCGGGGCCTTCTGCCGTCGGCGGCCCGGTCCGTCAGCCCGCCAGGCAGCTCGGCCCGAGCAGCTGCTTGAGGTCGCCGAACAGCGCCGGGTCGGACTTCACCCGGTGCCGGTCCAGGCGCAGCACCACCGTCCGGTGGGGGCCTCGCAGGTGGATGTGGACCTCGGTGCTGCCCTTGTGGTGGGTGAGGACCTCGCGGAGCCGGCCGACGATCGGCGGGGTGAGCTTGTTGTCCGGCACGGTGATCACGATGGGGAGCTGCGCGCCGACGTTGCTGAGGTCGGGGACGGACAGCTCCATGCCCATCAGCCGCGGCACGTCCTCCCGCTTGTCGAGCTTGCCGCGGACGAACACCACGGCGTCCTCGACGAGTTGGGAGGAGACCAGCTGGTAGCTGGCGGGGAAGAACATGCAGTCGATGGAGCCCGCGAGGTCCTCGACGGTGGCGATCGCCCAGGCGTTGCCCTGCTTGGTCATCTTGCGCTGCAGGCCGGAGATGATGCCGCCGATGGTGACGATGGCGCCGTCGGGGCGCTCGGCGAGGTCGGCGACCGCGCAGTCCGCCTTGTCGGCGAGCACGTGCTCGATGCCGTGCAGCGGGTGCGAGGAGACGTACAGGCCGAGCATCTCGCGCTCCTGGGTGAGCAGGAAGGACTTCTCCCACTCCTCCTCGGAGAACACCACGTCCAGGCCGAAGGACGGCTCGTCGGAGACGGCGTCGCCGCCGAACAGGTCGAACTGGCCCTCCGCCTCCTTCCGCTTGATCCCCACCACGTTGTCGATCATCGGCTCGAACTGGGCGGTCAGGCCCTTGCGGGTGTGCCCGAGCGAGTCGAAGGAGCCGGCCTTGATCAGCGACTCGACGGTGCGCTTGTTGCAGACCACCGACTCGACCTTGTCCAGGAAGTCCGGGAACGAGGTGTACTTCCCCTTGGCCTTCCGGGTGCGGATCATCGACTCCACCACCGGGCCGCCGACGTTGCGGATCGCGGTCAGGCCGAACCGGACGGTCTCGCTGCCGTGCGGGGTGAAGTCGGCGTCGGACTCGTTGACGTCCGGCGGCAGCACCTGGATGCCCATCTTGCGGCACTCGTTGAGGTAGACCGCCGACTTGTCCTTGTCGTCCTTGACCGAGGTGAGCAGCGCCGACATGTACTCGGCCGGGTAGTTGGCCTTGAGGTACGCCGTCCAGTAGGAGACCAGCCCGTAGCCGGCGGTGTGCGCCTTGTTGAAGGCGTAGCCGGAGAACGGGACCAGGACGTCCCACACCGCCTGGATCGCCGCGTCCGAGTAGCCGCGCTCCCGGCAGCCCTTCTGGAACGGGACGAACTCGGCCTCCAGGATCTCCTTCTTCTTCTTGCCCATCGCGCGGCGGAGCAGGTCGGCCTGGCCGAGCGAGTAGCCGGCCAGGATCTGCGCGGCCTTCTGCACCTGCTCCTGATAGACGATCAGGCCGTAGGTGGGCTTGAGGATCTCCTCCAGGGGCTTCTCCAGCTCCGGGTGGATCGGGGTGATCTCCTGCTGGCCGTTCTTGCGCAGCGCGTAGTTGGTGTGCGAGTTGACGCCCATCGGGCCCGGTCGGTACAGCGCCAGGACGGCGGAGATGTCCTCGAAGTTGTCGGGCTTCATCAGGCGCAGCAGCGAGCGCATCGGGCCGCCGTCGAGCTGGAACACGCCCAGGGTGTCGCCGCGGGCGAGGAGTTCGTAGGCCGGCTTGTCGTCGAGCGGCAGCTGGAGCAGCTCGATCTTGACGCCCTTGTTCTTCTCGATCGCCTTGACGGCGTCGTCCATGATCGTCAGGTTGCGCAGTCCGAGGAAGTCCATCTTCAGAAGGCCGAGGCCCTCGCAGGTGGGGTAGTCGAACTGGGTGATGGTGACGCCGTCGGTGTGCCGGGTCCAGACCGGGATGTGGTCGGTCAGCGGCTCGGCGGACATGATCACGCCGGCCGCGTGCACGCCGGGCTGGCGGATCAGGCCCTCGATGCCGCGGGCGGTGTCGATCACCTTGCGGACGTCGGGGTCGTTCTCGTACAGGCCGCGGATCTCGCCCGCCTCGCCGTAGCGGGGGTGCGAGGGGTCGGTGATGCCGGACAGCGGGATGCCCTTGCCCATCACGTCCGGCGGCATCGCCTTGGTGATCCGGTCGCCCATCGCGTACGGGTAGCCGAGGACCCGGGAGGAGTCCTTGATGGCGGCCTTCGCCTTGATGGTGCCGTACGTGACGATCATGGCGACCTTGTCGGAGCCCCACTTCTCCGTGACGTAGCGGATCACGTCGCCGCGCCGGCGCTCGTCGAAGTCGATGTCGACGTCGGGCATGGAGATGCGCTCGGGGTTGAGGAAGCGCTCGAAGATCAGGCCGTGCGGGATCGGGTCGAGGTCGGTGATGCCCATGGCGTAGGCCACCAGCGAGCCGGCGGCGGAGCCTCGGCCGGGGCCGACCGCGATGCCCTGGCTCTTGGCCCACATGATGAAGTCTGCGACCACCAGGAAGTACGCCGGGAACCCCATCTGGATGATGGTGTCCATCTCGTACTCGGCGAGCTTCTTGTGCTCCTCGTCGTAGCCGCCGGGGAAGCGCCAGTCCATCCCCTCCCAGACCTTGGCCTTGAAGAAGTCCGCCTCGGACTCGTAGCCCTCCGGGATCGGGAAGCGCGGCATCAGGTTCTTGAACTCGAACATGCCGGCGGTGTCGACCCGGGAGGCCACCAGCAGCTGGCTGTTGCGGCAGCCCTCCTGCCAGGCGTCGGAGGAGTCCAGGCCGTACATCTCGGCGGCCGACTTGATGTAGTAGCCGGTGCCGTCGAAGCGGAAGCGGTCCGGGTCGGAGAGGTTCTTGCCGGTCTGCACGCACAGCAGCAGGTCGTGCGCGCCCGCGTCGCCCTCGGTGGTGTAGTGCGAGTCGTTGGTGACCACCGGCGGGATGTTCAGCTTCTTGGAGATCTCCAGCAGGCCGTCGCGGACCCGCCGCTCGATGTCGAGCCCGTGGTCCATCAGCTCCAGGAAGTAGTTCTCGGCCCCGAAGATGTCGCGGTAGTCGGCGGCGGACTTCAGCGCCTCGTCGAACTGCCCGAGCCGCAGCCGGGTCTGCACCTCGCCGGAGGGGCAGCCGGTGGTGGCCATCAGGCCGGCCGCGTGCTCGGCGATGATCTCCTTGTCCATCCGGGGCCACTTCACCAGCCAGCCCTCCGCGTAGGAGCGGGAGGTCAGCTTGAAGAGGTTGTGCAGGCCCTCCTTGTTGCGGGCCCAGATGGTCTTGTGGGTGTAGGCGCCGGACGCCGAGACGTCGTCCTTCTTCTGGTGCGGCTGACCCCACAGGATGCGCTTGGTGTTGGAGCGGGACTCCGGCGCGACGTACGCCTCGATGCCGATCACCGGGGTGATGCCGGCCGCGGTGGCCTGCTTGTGGAACTCGGCCGCGCCGTACATGTTGCCGTGGTCGGTCATCGCGACGTGGGTCTGGCCGAGTCGCTCGACCTCCTTGAAGAGCTGCTTCAGCCGGGCGGCGCCGTCCAGCATCGAATACTCGGTGTGGACGTGCAGGTGCGCGTACGGCTGGTCGCTCAAGGCGGTGCCTCCGGGGTCCGGGTGGGGGCTGAAACACGTAAGGCCCGAGCCACCACCAGGGCTCGGACCACGGCTTCCGGGTTCGCGCCCCCGAGTCTAATCCCCTCCGCTACCCTCCGATCCACCACACGCGCACCGGGAGGGAACTCGTCATGGCCTTCGCTCCACCCCCGCAGAACCCGCCCCCGAAGGGCGCCCGCGGACTGCCCGGCATCGGGGTCCTGATGCTGCTGCAGCTGCTCGTCCAGGGCTCCGTCCTGGTGTACGACCTGGTCCAGGGCGGCCTCGACTACCTGCCGGACGCGCTCGGCTTCTCCTACGACCACCTGGTGCCGGGGCCGGTCGGCTTCTTCGGCTCGGACCTCGCCTTCCTGCTGGCCACCGCGGTGCTGATGTTCGGCGCGTTCGCCGGCGGCGGCTGGGTGCGCGCCGCGGCGGTGGTGCTCGGCGCGGTGAACGCGTACGGCGCGGTCACCCAGCTGGTGAACCTGTTCACCGGGCCCAACCTGGACCACGACTTCGCCTACCAGCCGGTCGGGCACCTGCTGCTGACCAGCACCCTGGCGCTGACCGTGCTGCTCTTCCTGATCACCGCCCTGGTGGTCGCCGTCACCCGCGGCCCGTCCCCCGCGCCGGCGTACCCCGCCGCCGCGCGGCCCCCGTTCGTCCCGGGCCAGGCCGCGCCGTTCCCCGGCCCGGCGCAGGCCGCCCCGTGGGGCGCCCCCGCTCCGGGCCCCGGCCCGGCTCCGGCCCCGTGGGGAGCCCCTGCGCCTCCGTCGTCGACGCCGCCCGCGCCGCCGGCCGCGCCCGCGCCCGCCCCTCCTGCCGCGCCCCCGGCTCCCGTCGACGCCCCCGGCGCGGCCTACGCCTACCCCCCGCCGCCCACCGCCCCGCCGGCGTCCTGACGGGCTGTTAGGTTGGCCGGCGACGGTCGACGAGAGGAGACCCGGCGATGCCGGCCGAACGCACCCTGTCCGACCGCGAGCTGACGGTCTCCTACTTCGAGCGGCAGCTGCTGCACGCCGACGCCGGGCTGCCGGCCGCCGGGGCGGTCCGGCGGCTGGCCGCGCTCCAGGCCCAGTACTCGCCGTCGCCGCACCTGGCGCTGTGGGCCCGGCTGCCGGGCTTCGGGTACCGGGAGCTGGAGGCGGCGCTGCTGGACGGCAGCGTGGTCAAGTCGACGCTGATGCGCGGCACCCTGCACCTGGTGCCCGGCGAGGACTACGGGCAGCTGGCCGCGGCCTGGCGCCGCCGGTGGCTGCCCGACCTGCGCGGCCGGCACCGGGCCGCCGGCCTGGACGAGGTCGCACTGGAGGCCTCGCTGCGGGAGTTCGCGGCCGTCCCGCGCAGCGCGGAGGAGCTGCGCGGGCACACCGCGGAGGCGTCCGGCGGCAAGGTCCGCACGGACGACCTGCTGAACTACGCCCGGGCGCTGCTCCCGCTGGTGCACGTCGCCCCGTCCGGGCACTGGCGGGCGCACGGCAAGCCCCGGCTGGTGCTGTGGCCGGGCGAGCTGCCGGCGGAGCCGGCCGCCACCGCCCGGCTGGTGCGCCGCTACCTGGCCGGGTACGGGCCGGCCTCGCGGGCCGACATCGCGCACTTCAGCGGCCTGCCGCTGCGCCAGATCGACCCGGCGCTGGCCGAGCTCGGCGAGCCGGTCCGCTACCGGGCCGAGGACGGCCGCGAGCTGCTCGACCTGCCGGACGCCCCGCCGGTCGACGTCGACCCGGACCGCGAGCTGCCGGTGCGGCTGCTGCCGAAGTGGGACGCGGCGCTGCTCTCGCACGCCGACCGCACCCGGATGCTGCCCGCCGCGATCCACCAGCAGGTGTACCGGGCGGTCAACGGCACCCTGCTGGCCTCCTACCTGGTGGACGGCCGGGTCGCGGGCGTCTGGGAGCACGCCTGCAAGCGCGGCGCGGCCGTCCTCACCCTGACCCCGCTGCTGCCGCACGCCCGGCGCCCCGAGCTGGTGCGGGAGGGCGAGCGGCTGCTGGCCTTCCTGGAGCCGGAGGCGGACAGCCGCGAGGTGGTGTTCGCCTCCTGACGCCGGGTCAGTCCTGCTGGTCGAGTTCCGCCAGGAAGGCCAGCGCGGCGGCCCAGGTCCGCTCGGCGGCCTCGGCGTCGTGGTCGGGCAGTTCGGGGTCGGTGTACAGGTGGCCGGCGCCCCGGTAGCGGTGCACCTCGACGTCGGCACCGGCCCGGGTCAGCTGCAGGTACCAGGTGTTCAGCCAGTCCTCGGACTCGTACGCGTCCGGCTCGGCGACGTGCAGCTGCACCGGGATCCCGGTGGCGGCGTCCTCCCGCAGGTCGGAGGTGCCGTGCAGGAGCAGCAGCCCGCGGGCCTGCTCGTCGGCGAGCGCCAGGTTCTGCGCCAGCGAGCCGCCGAGCGAGAACCCGGCGTACACCAGACCCCGCTCGGCGGGCAGCAGCGGGGCGACGGCGGTGACGGCGCGGCGCAGCAGTTCGTCGTTGCCGACCTGGTCGCGGTACGCCATGCCGTCCTCCAGGTCGTCGAAGGTCCGCCCGTCGTACAGGTCGGGGGTGTGCACGGTGTGCCCGGCGGCGCGCAGCCGGTCGGCGGCCCGGTGCACGGCGGGGCGCAGGCCGTACGCGGAGTGGAACAGGACGATCTCGGCCACGGGTGGGGCTCCTCGGTGCGGGTCCGGTGCTCGACCCTCCATGATCTCCCATCGCCGGACGTGCCGGGGCCCGGCCCACCGGTGGGTGGGCCGGGCCGTCGGTGCGGCGGTGCGGTCAGTACGAGGTGGTGACGGCCGCGCCGGTGAAGCCCTGCTGGGCGTACAGGCTGATGTAGTTGTAGCCGGCGGGCGGGTTGCTGATGGTCAGGGTCTCGTTGTTGCCGCCGGTGGTGGACCTGGCGGTGTAGGAACCGGTGGTGGCCCAGGCGCCGCCGTTGTAGTAGAGGTCGGCGTTGCCGGTGCCGCCCGTGGCGGTGATGGTCAGGCTGCCGGTGCCGGCGGGGACGTACAGGTAGAAGTAGGCGTAGTTGCCGGTGGTGGCGGCCACGCCGGAGCGGCGGCAGTTCCGGTCGAGCTGCCGGGTGTCGGCGCCGGTGCACTCGGGGGCGGTGGGCACCGTCGGGGCGCCGCAGTTGCCGCCGTTGCAGGCGGTCAGCCAGGCGTTGAAGTCGGCGTCGTAGCGGGTCCCGATGGTGGTCTTCAGGATCGTCCGGGCGCCGTTCCAGTCCCCGGCCCGGTACTTGGCGAGCAGGGCGTCCAGGTCGGCGCGGTGCGACTGGAGCATGTAACGGACCGCCAGGTAGCCCCAGTTGTAGACCCGGGTCTGGTCGGCGTTGTCGTAGGTGGTGTCGAACAGGGTGGACAGCGCGTAGGTGTGCAGGCCCGCCTGGGTGATCGCGTCGGTGTACTCGACGTTCCGGTAGGAGTAGGAGACGTACTCGGCGAAGCCCTCGACCCACCACACGGTCGGGGTGACCATGCCGGCGTCGAAGTCGCCGTACATGTCGAACCGGCCGTCGAGGTAGTGGGTGTACTCGTGGTTGAGGTTCCAGATCTGGAAGTCCGGGCGGACCCACTCGGCCTCGTAGGCGACGAACCGCGGCTGGTTGCCCGCCGCGGCCGGGTCGCCCTCCAGGTACATGCCGCCGTTGTCGGTGGAGATCCCGAAGATGGTGCCGGCGTAGGTCTGGTAGTCGCTGCTGGAGTGGAAGACCACCACCTCGATGGTGGTGTTGTTGTCGCCCGCGACGGCGCCGGCGTCCCGGACCACGCCGTGGAAGTAGGCGTCCTGGCCCTTCAGGCTGGTGCAGGCGGTGGTCAGCTGATCGGCCGTCAGCGCCTGGGCGACGATCCTGATCGAGCTGCTGCAGGTGTAGTTGACCGTCAGCACCGCGGCCCTCAGCCGGTTCGCCAGGTCGCAGGTGCCGTAGTAGGCGCAGTTGGCCTTGTCGTAGCCGTCGGTCATCTCGGCCAGGCCGACCCAGAGCGCGGCGGTCCGGCCGGTGATCGAGCTCTGGTCGAGCAGGCTCTTCACCAGCGGCCGGGTCTTCGCCTGCAGCGCCGGGTACTGCAGGAAGCGGCCGAGTTCGCGGCCCGCGTTGGAGACCAGGTAGCCCTTGTCGCCGCCGAGCAGCGCGTTGTTGCGGGAGGCGAAGGACTGCAGGGTGTCCAGCACGCTCGGGTCGGCCTGCACGGCGGGCAGGAAGTCGCTGTTCTGGTGGCCGCGCCAGAGCACGGTGTAGGTGTTGTTGACGGCGTTGAGCATCCACCAGGACGCGTCGTAGCTGCTGTTGTAGCCGGCCAGCAGCCGCTTCACCACGCCCAGGTAGCGGGCGTTCTCGGCCGCGCTGTCGATCAGGGTGACCGCCTCGGCCAGGGTGGCCCCGTTGGCGTCGGACACGTCCTGCGCGTGCGGGGCGGCGAAGAAGGCGTCCAGGCCGCCCTCGATCGCCGACTTCAGGCTGCTGCCGTACGGGCCGACCACGTCCGGGTTGTACCACTGCACGAAGTACCCGGCCCGCAGGTACAGCACGATCTGGGTGGCCGAGGTGGAGTCGTCGCCGGGGTAGCCGGCGGCGACGGTGCGCAGCGCGTTGGCCACCGTGACCATCTGCGACTCGGTGAAGGCCAGCTTGGCGTCGTTGCCCTTGAGGGTGAACAGCGAGTTGACGCAGTCCACGCTCGCGGACTTGATCTGCGTCACCAGGGCGCTGCCGGTGCGGCTGGTGAAGTCCGCGGTGTTGCAGGTCGCCGCCGCGGCGAGCGCCTGGGCCCGTACGGCCGCGGGCTCGCCGCCGGACGCCAGCGGCGGCCGCTTGCTGGCGTCCGCCCGAACCTCGCGGGCGGCGTCCTTGCGGCGCTCGGCCGCCTCGGTGCTGCGCGGCGCGGACTTCGCCGCTTTCGCCTGGCCGGCCGCCGTGGGCGGGCCGGCGGGGGCGGCCGCCCGGGCTCCGGGGGCCAGCGCGCCGAGGAAGCCGAGGGCCAGACAGAAGGACAGCAGGAGGGTCAGCGTCCGCGTCGCGGACGCGAACGGTATCCGGAAGGTTCGCACGTGGGGGCCTCCGGGCCTGGTATGACGCCGTGTTGGGGCCACGGCGGAGGGTCGGAAGCCGTCGGGGGAAGCCCTCGACGGCCAGGTGACATGTACAATTGCACATGTCACCTGGCGCCCGGAAGACCCTGTCGGCAGATCAACTGCCCCGCATAACCCGCTAGTTCGCCAAGCGCCCGGCCAACTCCGGCAGATCCGCCACGAACCACAGCTGCCCGCCCCGGTTGCTCTCCCGCACGAAGTCCCGCAGCGCGTCCGAGCGCTCCACGTGCGCCGCGATGTCGCCCACCACCACCAGACCCATCCGGTACTGGGCGAACTTCTGCACCACGGCGCCGGCGACCCCGCTGCGCAGCCGGAAGAACTCCTCCCCCAGCCGCGCCACCGGCACCGCCACCCAGGACGCCCCCTGGTAGTGGGCGTCCCCCAGCAGGTCCACCGCCTGCTGCTCCCCCGCCAGCGCCTCGCCCTCCGCCGGGCACACCATCACCTGCACCCCGCCCACGTCCTGCACCGCCATCGGCCCGGCACTCCTCTCGATCCGTCGGTCCCTGCCACCCATTCATAGCCGCAGGCGGGCTCCCGGTGCGCCGAAATAAATCGCTTGCGTTCCCGCTCGGTCCGGCTAGGGTGGTCGTCGTCCTCCTGTGCGAGGACCAGATGAGAGGAGGTGTGTCCGAATGGTTGCCGCCACGACGCGGCGCGCCTTCGCCTGCGCGCCATTCGCCCCTCCCTCTCGTCTTCTCCCCACCGGCTGACAGCGCGTCACCAGCGCCCCGGTGGGCCTCTCCTCAGGAGCCACCGCAGTGCGCGAGCGCTTTGCCGACAGCGATTCCTTCTCCCGTATCCGCCCCAAGGGCGCGTCCCGTCGCGGCCGCAAGGCCGACCGCTTCGACGACCTGGCCGAACCCGAGTACCTCTACTTCCCCTCCGACGAGCCCGCCGACGGCGGGTCCGACGAGGAGTCCCCGGCCCCGGTGACCGACGGTCCCCCCGTCGGCGACCGCTGGTCGACGTGGGACCAGTCCACCCCGACCGAGAAGGGCCCCGAGCCGCGCCCCGACTGGGTCGTCACCGAACTCGCGGCCGTCGAAACCGAGTTGGGCATCGTCAAGACCGGCAAGGAGGCGGACGTCTTCCTGCTGGAGCGCGCCGTCCCCGGCACCGGCCGCCGCACCCTGATGGCCGCCAAGCGGTACCGGGACGCCCAGCACCGGATGTTCCACCGGGACTCCGGGTACCTGGAGGGCCGCCAGCACAAGGAGTCCCGGATCACCCGGGCGATGGCCAAGCGGACGACGTTCGGCAAGGAGGCGATCGCCGGCCAGTGGGCGGCCGCCGAGTTCGCCGCGCTGAGCCGCCTGTGGTCCGCGGGCGTGGCCGTGCCCTACCCGGTGCAGATCACGGGCACCGAGATCCTGATGGAGTTCGTCGGCGACGAGAGCGGTGCCGCCGCCCCCCGGCTGGCCCAACTCCGCACCGAGGAGGCCGATGTCGACGACCTGTGGGAGCAGTTGGGCAGCAGCCTCTCGGTGCTGGCCTTCGACGGGTACGCCCACGGTGACCTCTCGGCGTACAACATCCTGGTGCACCGCGGCCGCCTGGTGATCATCGACGTTCCGCAGATCGTCGACGTGGTGGCCAACCCGCGCGGCCTCTCCTTCCTGGAGCGGGACGTGCGCAACGTCGGCGCCTGGTTCGTCTCCCGCGGCCTGCCCGCCGCCCGGGTGGACGAGCTGGTCGAGTCGCTGGCGGCGGAGGCCCGGCTGCGCCGCTGACGGACCGTCGGCGGCCGACGGCTACGGGTTCGGCCAGAGGATGAACCGCGGGAGCACCGTCTTCCGCGGTTCTCCGCCGATCGCGGCCAGCGCCCCGCGGATCTCGTACAGGTGGGCCGGCCTGAGCTCCAGCGGCGCCTCGTGCTCCTGGTGGGTGTGGAAGATCGGGTAGTCGACGCCCGGCGTGGTCGACATCTCGATGTGGCAGCCCAGCACGTGGGTGACGGTGCGCTGTTCGGCGAACTCGATCATCCGGTCGATGCTGCGGGTGAAGGCCGCCCAGTCCTCGATGTAGAGCCGGCCGGGGTAGACGGTGTCACCGGTGAGCAGGAAGCCGGTCCACGGGTCGTAGTGGGTGACCGCGGCGGCGTGGTGCCCCGGGGTGGCGATCGCCTCCAGCACCCGCCCGCCGAGGTCGACCGTGAC
The DNA here is from genome assembly GCF_003610255.1 of Streptomyces sp. TLI_171. Classification (GTDB taxonomy): domain Bacteria; phylum Actinomycetota; class Actinomycetes; order Streptomycetales; family Streptomycetaceae; genus Kitasatospora. Next base: position 2,111,722 of record NZ_RAPS01000001.1, read on the forward strand.
CACCGCGTCCGGGTCGGCGTCGAAGCCGTACCAGGGCCAGGCGGAGTCCTTCACGGCCGGTACCAGTTCGGTGTCCGGCCGGTCCGCGAACTGCCCGTCCCCGGCGGTGTGGTCGCCGTGCGAGTGGGTGTGCAGCACCAGCAGCCCGTAGTCCTCGCGCGGGTGGCGTTCCAGCCAGTCGGCGACCAGCCCGTCCACGGTCCGCCGCAGCGGCAGGTGCGCGGGCTCGGCGGTCGCGCCGGTGTCGATCAGCACGGCCCGCTCGTTGCCGAACAGCAGGTACAGGAACGGCGCCTCGTAGTGCACCGCCTTGTTCTGCCGCAGGATCACGGTGTGCTCGTCGTGGGCGAACACCTGCAGGTCGGGATCGGTGTTGTGCTTCGACGACGGCGAACCGTGGATCCACCGGACGTCGAGCGGCCGGGTCGCGGGACGCTCGGCGGTGAAGTCGATGAGGGTGTTCGGCACTGCGAGCTCTCCTCGGAACGTGTCGGGTACGACCGGCTGACCGTACGTCACGGTTCCGTCCGTGCACAGCGGTTGTGCGACACGCCGAGTGTTAGAGTGCTGACAAGTCGTACAACATGCTCGGGGGACTGCGGGACATGTGGGGTCGGGGGACGGTACTCGGGGGCCGCTACGCCCTCGCCGAGCGGCTCGGCAGCGGCGCGATGGGCGAGGTCTGGCGGGCCGACGACCAGGTGCTGGGCCGTCAGGTCGCCGTGAAGATCGTGCTGCCCGCGCTGATGGAGGACGAGCTCTTCGCCGCCCGCTTCCGCCGCGAGGCGACCGTGCTGGCCGCGATGAACCACCGCGGCGTGGTGCACATCCACGACTACGGCGAGGACGCCTCCGACCCGGGCGCCGCCATCGCGTACATCGTGATGGAACTGCTCGCCGGCCGCCCGCTGGACAAGGCCCGCGACCGCAAGGGCTTCCCGCCCGACCGCGCGCTCGACATCGCCGCCCAGGTGCTGGACGCGCTGCACGCCGCCCACCTGCAGGGCATCGTGCACCGCGACATCAAGCCCTCCAACCTGATGATCGATCAGGACGGCCGAGTCACCGTCACCGACTTCGGCATCGCCCGCACCCTCGCCGACACCCGGATCACCACCGCCCACGCGGTCATCGGCACCGCCCTGTACATGGCGCCCGAACGCGCCGAGGGCAAGGACGCCTCGGCCGCCTCCGACCTCTACTCGGTCGGCGTGGTGCTGTACGAACTCCTTACCGGCAAGCCGCCGTTCACCGGCGAGACGCCGCTCGAAGTGGTCCTGAAGCACGTCCGCGAGCCGGTCCCCGAGCTGCCCGACGCGATACCCGGACCGGTCCGCGCGGTGGTCGCCAAGGCCCTCGCCAAGCAGCCCGGCGACCGCTACCCGGACGCCGCGGCGATGGCCGTGGCAGCCCGCCGGGCGATGTCCACCCCCGCCGGACTCGGCGCGGTGCTCGGCCTCCCCGAACCCGTCCCGGCCTCCCCCGCGGCCGCTCCCGCGGCGGCCGACGCCGCCACCGCGCCGGCCGCGGCCCGCCCGCGCGACGGCCGCCGCCGGCTGGTCACCCTGGTGCTGCCGCTGGTCCTGGTCACCGGCGGCGGCGTGACCGCGCACCAACTCGACCTGCTGCCCTGGCAGAACAGGCAGCAGCCCACCGCCACCGCGAACGCCGCCGGCGGCCCGAGCAGCACCGCCGGCAACACCCCCGCGACCACCCCCGCCACCGGCCAGGGCGCCACTCCGGCCCCCGTCGGCGCGCCGCCCGCCACCGACAACCCCGCCCCGCCGAACGGCAACCCCGACCCGGGCACCGCCGCGGGCACGGGCGCGGTCACCGGAACCGGCACCGGCACCGGCACCGGCAGCGGTTCGGGTTCCGGCTCGGGCTCGGGTTCGGGTTCCGGCTCGGGCGGCAACCCGGCCACCGGGAGCGGCGGTTCCGCCGCCTCCGGCGGCAGCAACAGCGGCGGCGGGAGCACCCCGACGCAGCCCAAGCCCACCACCCCGAAGCCCACCGCCCCGTCCAACGGCTGCGGCGGCAGCGGCTGGGGGCGCCTGGTCAACGTCGGCACCGGCCTCGCCGCCAGCCCGGGCTCCGACGCCCTGACCGCGGGCGTCCCCGTCGTCGCGGGCGGCTACCCCGGCTACGGCTGGATCAAGTCCACCGACGGCTCCGGCGTCACCACCTTCACCGCCTGCAAGAGCGGCAGCGGCATCAGCCTCGGCGGCCGCTACGCCGGCAGCCCCAGCATCGCCGAACTCGCCGGCTCCAGCTCCTTCGGCGACATGATCAACTGGTCCGTCGCGGACGCCGGCTCCGGCACCTTCCAACTCCTCTTCGGCTACGGCGTCCAGAGCTGCCTGACCGACACCGGCTCCGGCAACACCCTCACCATCACCACCTGCTCACCGGGCGCCAAGTCCCAGCTCTTCCGCTTCTCCTAGCCGAAGCCGTCGGGATCCCCCGCCGGAACGGCCCTCGCCCACGCTCCGTCAGGACACCACGTCCTTCGCCGCGAACCCGCGGAAGGAGAGCGCGAGGAGCACCGCGGAGTAGGACAGCGATAGCACCACGCCCTGCACCATGCCGCCCCACTCCAGCTGGGGTTGCAGCGCGTCGGCCCAGGCGTACTGCCAGTGCGCGGGCAGCCACTCGCGCAGCGAGCCGAGCGCGGTGACGGCGTCCAGCACCCCGGTGATGATCGAGAGGAAGACCGCGCCGCCGACCGCGCCGAGCGGGGCGTCGGTGGCGGTGGAGAGCCAGAACGCCAGCGCGCCGACCACGATCTCGGCGAGGAAGACGTACAGCACGGCGATCGCCAGCCGCGGCAGCGCCTCGGTGGCGGACAGCGTCGCCCCGGTCGGCAGCTTCAGGTCGCCCCAGCCGTAGGCCGCGGTGCCGACCACCAGCCCGATGGCGGGCAGCAGCACCACCGCCGCGGCCGAGAACGCCAGCGCCACGGTGAACTTGCGGACCAGCAGCCGGGCCCGGGGGACGGGCGCGGCCAGCAGGTAGCGCAGCGAGGACCAGCTGGCCTCGGAGGCGACGGTGTCGCCGCAGAACAGCGCCACCGGGATGATCAGCAGGAAGCCGGTGCCCATGAACAGCAGGGTGGTGGCGAAGTTCGCGCCGGAGGCGGTGGCCAGCTCGATGAAGGTGGTGCGGTTCTCCCGTCCGGGCGTGCCGCCGATCTGGAAGGCGGCCAGCACGATGAACGGCAGCAGCGCGAGCACCGCGCCGATCACCAGGGTGCGGCGGCGGCGCAGCTGGCGCATCGCCTCGACCCGCAGCGGCAGCGTCCTTCCCGGGCGGTAGCCGGGCGCGGCGGTGCCGGGCCGGGGCTCGATCACGGTGCTCATGCCGCTCCTTGGATCAGGGACAGGAAGGCGTCCTCCAGCCGGCGCTGCGGGCCGACCCCGGCCACCGGCACGCCGAGGCGCACCAGTTCGGCGGTCAGCCGGCTCGCGGGCAGGCCGTCCAGGCGGACCAGCAGCCCGCCGTCCACGGCCTGCGCCGAGTCGACGCCGTCGAGCGCGGCCAGCTTCTCGGCGACCGCGTCGGCGCCCTCGAAGCCCGGGTCGACGCTGACCAGCAGCTGCTCGCCCGCGCCGGTGATCTCCGCCGTCGGACCGGCGACCACCAGGCGGCCGCGTTCCATCACCACCAGGTGGGTGCAGGACTGCTCGACCTCGGCGAGCAGGTGGCTGGAGACGATGACGGTGCGCCCGGCGGCGGCGTAACGGACCATCACCTCCCGCATCTCGCGGATCTGCGGCGGGTCCAGGCCGTTGGTCGGTTCGTCGAGGATCAGCAGGTCGGGCAGGCCGAGCATGGCCTGGGCGATCGCCAGCCGCTGCCGCATGCCCTGCGAGTAGGTGCGCACCGCACGATCCAGTGCCTCGCCGAGGCCGGCGATCTCCAGCGCCTCGGCGAAGTGCGCGTCCTGGACGGGCCGTCCGGTGGCCGCCCAGTACGACTCCAGGTTGGCCCGGCCGCTCAGGTGCGGGAGGAAGCCCGCGCCCTCGACGAACGCGCCGACCCGGGACAGCACCGGCGCGCCGGGGCGGATCGCGTGGCCGAACACCCGGATCTCGCCCTCGTCGGGGCGGATCAGTCCCATCAGCATCCGCAGCGTGGTGGTCTTGCCCGCGCCGTTCGGCCCGAGCAGGCCGAGCACCTGCCCGGCCTCCACCCGGAACGACAGGTCGCGCACCGCGTACCGGTCGGTGGAGCCCTTGTACTTCTTCGACAGCCCGGTGATCTGCAGCGGCACCCCGGCCAGCGCCGGGTCCGGCGCGGGCGCCGCGGCGCGCCGCCGCCGGGCGAACACCAGCAGCGCGGCGGCGCCGACCGCGACCAGCGGCAGCACCCAGGTGCGCTGCGGCAGCGGCGCCGCCTCGGTGCGCAGCCGGTCCACCGTCGGCACGGCCAGCGGACCGGCCGCCGAGACGGTGTAGGTGGCGGCCTGCGAGGGCGAGGCGTACGCCAGGTCGGTGCTGGCCAGCACCAGCCGCAGCCGGTGCCCGGCCGGGAACTCGTGGTCCACCGCGGGCAGCGTGACCTGCACGGCGCGCCCGCCCGCCGCGTCCGCGCCGGTCACCCGCAGCGGGGCGACGAGCTGCTGCGGAAGCGACTGCTTGCCGTCCGGCGCGACGTCGTACAGCTTGGCGAACAGCACCGCCTCCGGGGTGTCCGCCCGCACCTGGACCGGGACCGTCGGAGCACCCGTCAGGTGCAGCGGCCTGCCCAGCGGCGCGGAGTCGAAGGACGCGAACTGGCCGGGGAAGTCGATCGACAGGCCCGCGCCCACCGAGGACAGCTGGGCCAGCGCGCCGATGCCAGGCAGCGTCGAGATGTTCGGCGGCGAGCCGCCCGGCGGGTTGGCCAGCTGCTGCTCACGGCCCGTCAGCTGCACGCTCTGCTGCGCCGTTCCGCCGAGACCCGGGTACGCGTCGGCGTCCGCGCCGCGCAGCACGGCCTGGAAGCCCGTCGAGTCGACGCCGCCGGTCCGGGTCACCCGGAACGCGGGGCCGGTGTCGGTGTCCGCGCCCTTCAGGTAGTGGTCGAACCAGGACGTCACCCGCTGGTCCGCGCGGGTGCTGGTCTCCTGCCCGCCGTCGTGGCCCGCGCCGAACCAGTCCACCGCCACCGGGGCGCCGTTGGCGGCCACCGCCCTGGCGATCCGGTCGCCCTGATCGAGCGGGAACAGCGAGTCCTGCTGGCCCTGGACCACCAGCGTCGGCACCTTGATCTTCTCCGCCACCGAGGACGGACTCGACCGCTCGAGCAGCTTCACCGCGTCCGCGTCGGGGCGTCCGGCCGCCGCGACCCGGTTGTACATCGCGCACAGCTCGTCCCGGAACCGGCCGCACCCGACCGGGCCCGGGTCCTGCGCCGCGGGCTCGCCGAACCCGGCGGCCGAGCCGGTGGTGAAGAAGATCCCCGCCCACAGCTTCTTGAACACCCCGTCGGCGGCCGAACTCCCCTGCGCCGCCTGCGGGAACAGCGCGTCCGCCAGGTTCCACCAGGTGATCTGCGGTGCGATGGCGTCGATCCGGCTGTCGTACCCGGCGGCCAGCAGCGAGACCGCCCCGCCGTACGACGCGCCGGTGACGCCCACCCGCGGGTCGCCCGCCGCGTCCAACTGCACCTCGGGGCGCTGCGCCAGCCAGTCCACCAGCCCGGAGACGTCGGCGACCTCGCGCTCGGGCTGGTCCAGCCCGATCTGCCCGGACGACTTCCCGAACCCGCGCGCCGACCAGGTGAGCACCGCGTAGCCGTCCCGCGCCAACTCCTCGGCGCGCGACCGCAGCTCCTCCTTCGAGCCGCCGAACCCGTGCGCCAGCAGCACCGCGGGACGACGCTGCGACCCGCCGGAGGTGAAGAAGGAGGTGTCGATCCGGACGCTCCCGCTGCTCCCGGCGGCCTCCGGCAGCTCCAGGAACCGGTCCTCCCGGTGCACCTGCGCGGGCTCCCCCGCGACCGCGAACGCGCCACCACCGACCAGCAGGACGGCCACCGCACCGCCGGCCAGCACCGCCCTACGCCGCGTCAACCACCCGCGCCACGCCCCACCGAAGCCCATGACAGGTGATCCTAGCCGCGCGGCAAGTAAGACTCCCGTTAGCGCCCACCGCGAGCAGCGCCGCCGGGCGCCGACTCCCCATCCGCACGTCGGCCATCAGCCGCATCCCGCACGATATGGTGCAAATCCCCCACCGTTCCCGCGAGGTGCCCCGTGTTCTGGCCGCTCGTCAGCCTGCTGGTCGCGATCCTCGCCACCCTGCTGGTCGGCTGGGTGGTCGACCAGGTCCTGCAGCGGATCGCCGCCGCCCACCCGGACGCCCCGGTGTGGGAGCTGCTGCGGCGCTGCCGGATCCCGCTCCAACTGGTGCTGCTCTCCGCGCTGCTGCTGGCCGCCCGGCCCGCCCGCCGGATCTTCCGCACCGACGACGCCGACCTGCGCCACGGCGTCCTGCTGCTGCTGATCGCCTCGCTCGGCTGGCTGACCGTCCGGGTGCTGGCCGCCGCCCTGGAGGCCGTGTTCAGCCGCTACCAGACCGTCACCGAGGACGCGTCCCGGATCCAACGCGTCCGCACCCAGCTCGGGTTGGTCCGCCGCGGCGGCTCCGCCGTGGTCGCGGTGGTGACCGTCGGCGCGCTGCTGCTCACCTTCGACGCGATGCGCACCGTCGGCGCCAGCCTGCTGGCCTCGGCGGGCATCATCGGCATCGTGGCCGGCGTCGCCGCCCAGTCCGCGCTCGGCAACTTCTTCGCCGGGCTGCAGATCGCCTTCAGCGACACCGTGCGGATCGGCGACACCGTGGTCCTGGAGGGCCAGCAGGGCACCGTCGAGGAGATCACCCTCTCCTACCTGGTGCTGCGCCTGTGGGACTACCGCCGGCTGGTCGTCCCGGTGTCCTACTTCGTCTCCAAGCCGTTCGAGAACTGGACCCGCCGCGACCCCGGCCTGCTCGCCTGGGTGCTGCTCCACCTCGACCACCGCACCCCGGTGGAGGCCCTGCGCGCCGAGCTCAAGCAGTTCCTCGACTCCACCGACCTGTGGGACGGCCAGGAGTGGTCGCTGACCGTCACCGACACCACCCCGTCGACGATCGTGGTCCGGGCCATGATGACCTCGCACGACCCGGACACCGCCGCCGGACTCAAGCTCGCCGCCCGCGAGCACCTGATCGGCTTCCTGAGGGACCGTCACCCGGAGGCCCTCCCCCGGGTCCGCACCGAGTAGCGGCACGCGGAAGGGGCGCCGAGGCGAACCCTCGACGCCCCTCGCCGGCGAGCCCTACAGCACCCGCGTCATCGTGCGGTGCGGAATCCCCGCGTCGTCGTAGACCGGGCCCTCGGCCGCATAGCCGAGGCGCTCGTAGAACCCCAACGCCTGGACCTGGGCATGCAGTTCGACCTCGCGGGCGCCGTGCTCGCGGCCCAGCTCCTCGACCGCGCGCACCAGCCGGACACCCAGGCCGGTGCCGCGCGCGGCCTTGACCACGGCGAGCCGGCCGAGCAGCACCCGGCCCTCGATCCCGCCGGTCTTGCCGAGCGCCTCCGACCCGGAGATCAGCCGCGCCGTGCCCAGCGCGGCGCCGTCCGCACCGACGGCCAGCAGGTGCAGGGAGGTCGCGTCGTACTCGTCGTACTCCAACTCCTCGGGCACGTTCTGCTCGACCACGAACACCTCGTGCCGGACGCCGCGGGCCAGCGCCATGTCGTCCGCGCCGTCGACCACCCGGATCGAAATCGGGTCCATCTCAGCTCTCCTCGGCGATCACGTCGAGGGCGTGCTGCAGGTCCTCGGGGTAGCTGGAGGTGAACTCGACCCAGCGGCCGTCCTCGGGGTGCTCGAAGCCCAGCGAGACGGCGTGCAGCCACTGCCGGGTGAGGCCGAGCCGCTTGGCCAGCGTCGGGTCGGCGCCGTACGTCAGGTCGCCGACGCAGGGGTGCCGCAGCGCGGACATGTGCACCCGGATCTGGTGGGTGCGGCCGGTCTCCAGCTTGATGTCCAGCAGTGAGGCGGCGCGGTACGCCTCGATCAGGTCGTAGTGCGTGACGGACGGCTTGCCGTCCCGGGTTACCGCCCACTTCCAGTCGCTGCTGGGGTGGCGGCCGATCGGCGCGTCCACGGTGCCGGACAGCGGGTCGGGGTGGCCCTGGACCAGCGCGTTGTACTTCTTCTCCGTGACCCGGTCGTGGAACTGCCGCTTCAGGTCGGTGTAGGCGCGCTCGGACTTGGCGACCACCATGATCCCGGAGGTGCCGACGTCCAGGCGGTGCACCACGCCCTGGCGCTCGGCCGCGCCCGAGGTGGAGATCCGGTAGCCGGCCGCGGCGAGGCCGCCGATCACGGTGGGGCCGGTCCAGCCGGGGCTGGGGTGCGCGGCGACGCCGACCGGCTTGTCGATGACCACCACGTGGTCGTCGTCGTGGATGATCCGCATGCCCTCGACGGCCTCGGCGACGATCTGCACCGGGGCGGCGGGCGACGGGATCTCGACCTCCAGCCAGGACCCGGCGGTGACCCGGTCCGACTTCCCGGCCACCGCGCCGTCCAGGGTCACCTTGCCCTCGGCGGCGAGCTCGGCGGCCTTGGTGCGGGAGAACCCGAACATCCGGGCCAGGGCGGCGTCCAGCCGCTCGCCCTCCAGGCCGTCGGGTACGGGGAGGCTACGGGTCTGCGCTGCGATACTCACCCACCCGAGTATGCCCGACCCGCACCCCGCCCCCTGGCCGCAGGCCGGTCCCGGAGGCCTCCTAGCATCGGTTCGCACCACACGACGGCCGCCGTCAACGGGGACGGGGCCGGAACCGATGGGGGGAACGTCCATGAAGGCCCGCACGATCGGCACCGCCGCAGCGGCCGCGGTGGCCGCGCTCGCGGCCCGCGACCTGGTCCAGAAGCGGCACGCGCTGCTGCGGAACTTCCCGGTGGTCGGCCACGCCCGGTACCTGCTGGAGCGGATCGGGCCGGAGCTGCGGCAGTACATCGTGACCTCCAACGAGGAGGAGCGCCCGTTCAGCCGCGACCAGCGCAGCTGGATCTACGCCTCCGCGAAGGAGGAGAACAACTACTTCGGCTTCGGCACCGAGGTCGACGTCGCGCACGTCCAGGGGCACGCGTACCTGAAGCAGCGGACCTTCGCCGGCGCGCTGCCCGACGCCCACGACCCGCAGGCGCCGCTGCCCTCGGCCAAGGTGCTGGGCGGTCCGCGCGGGCGGGCGAAGGCGTTCCGGCCCGGCAGCGTGGTGAACATCTCCGCGATGAGCTTCGGCTCGCTGTCCGGCGCGGCGATCACCGCCCTCAACCGGGGCGCGGCGCTGGCGGGCGCGATGCACAACACCGGCGAGGGTGGCCTGTCCCCGCACCACCGCGGCGGCGGCGACCTGGTCCTGCAGCTGGGCACCTCCTACTTCGGCTGCCGCAACGACGACGGCACCTTCAACCTCGACAAGCTGAAGGACGTGGTCGCGGGCGCCCCGGTGCGGGCGATCGAGATCAAGCTGTCGCAGGGCGCCAAGCCGGGCCTCGGCGGAATGCTGCCGGGCGCGAAGGTCACCCCGGAGATCGCCGCGATCCGCGGCATCCCGGCGGGCCGGGACTGCGCCTCCCCGTCCCGGCACAGCGCCTTCGGCGACGTCGACTCGATGCTGGACTTCGTCGAGCTGCTCGCCGCCGAGACCGGCCTGCCGGTCGGGATCAAGAGCGCCGTCGGCGAGATGGGCTTCTGGCAGGAGCTGTCCGCCCTGATGGCGCGCGGCGACCGCGGCGTGGACTTCGTGACCGTCGACGGCGGCGAGGGCGGCACCGGCGCGGCGCCGCGGATCTTCGTCGACTCGGTGTCGCTGCCGTTCCGGATGGGCTTCACCCGGGTCTACGGCGCGTTCGCCGAGCAGGGGCTGACCGACCGGCTGACCTTCATCGGCTCCGGCAAGCTCGGCCTGCCGGAGAACGCGGCGGTCGCCTTCGCGCTGGGCGCCGACATGGTCAACGTGGCCCGGGAGGCGATGCTGTCGATCGGCTGCATCCAGGCCCAGAAGTGCCACACCGACAAGTGCCCGACCGGCATCGCCACCCAGAACCCCTGGCTGGCCCGCGGCCTCGACCCGGAGTCCAAGGCCACCCGGGCCGCGGTCTACCTGCGCACCCTGCGCAAGGAGCTGATGAAGGTGTCCTCGGCGCTCGGCGTCGCCCACCCGTCGCTGATCACGCCGGACGACATCGAGGTGCTGAACGGCGACTACGAGGCCCGCACGCTGGCCGGCGTGTACGGCTACAAGGAGGGCTGGGGCCGGCTCGGCCCGGAGCTGGCCGCGGAGATCACGGCGCTGCTGACCGCCTAGGCGTCGTCCCGCTGCTCGCCCTCGGCCCCCGCCCCGGACTCCGCCTTGGCGGGGGTCGCGCCGTGCGTGCTGCCGTCCGGGTTGGAGCCGCGGAAGGACAGCAGGACGACCAGGATGCCGCCGCAGACGATCGCCGAGTCGGCGAGGTTGAAGACCGCGAAGTGCTGGACCGAGATGAAGTCCACCACGTGGCCGCGGAACACCGACGGGGCGCGGAACAGCCGGTCGGTGAGGTTGCCGAGCGCGCCGCCGAGCAGCAGGCCGAGGGCGATCGCCCAGGGCAGGCTGTACAGCCGGCGGGCGATCCGCCAGATCACCACGATGACGCCGGCGGCGATCGCGGTGAACAGCACGGTCATCGCCTGGCCCATGCCGAACGCGGCGCCGGGGTTGCGGATCACCTGGAAGGTCATCCAGTCGCCGATCACGTTGATCGGGTTGGCCCGGCCCTCCAGCTTGGCGACCACCAGCAGCTTGGAGCCGAGGTCGATCAGGTAGGCGAGCAGCGCGACGGCCAGCAGCACGCTGATCCGGCGGCGGCGGACCACGGCCCGCGCGCCCTCGGCGGCGGTGGCCCCGGCGGACGGCCGTTCCTCGGGCGCGCTCACCTGCTCACCCGCCTCTTCGGGCCGGGCGGTGGGGACGGCGTCGTCCTGGGTCTGGTGGGAACCTGGCGTGCTGATGATCCGCTCCGCTGCCGTGTGGAAAGCCGGTCGACCTTACGGGGACGAGAGTACGACACCTCCCGCCCCGTTGGCCGCCGCGGCCGGGATTGATTCCCGGCACCCGGCCCGCCGCGGCCGGCCGGGCCCGCCGGGGCGGGCCGGCCGGCGCGGAGGGTCAGCGGCGTTCCTGCTTGGCCTTGCAGCTGACGCAGAGCGTGGCGCGCGGGAAGGCCTGCAGGCGGGCCTTGCCGACGGGCTGACCGCAGGACTCGCACACGCCGAAGCCGGTGCCCTCCAGGCGGGCCAGGGCGCGCTCGGTCTGGGCGAGGCTGTCGCGGGCGTTGTTGGCCAGCGAGAGCTCGCTCTCCCGGTTGATGTTCTTGGTGCCGGCGTCGACCTGGTCGTCGCCCGCGCCGTCGTTGGAGTCGCGCATCAGGCCGGCGATGGCGGCCTCGGAGGCCTCGATCTCGGCGCGCAGCCGGAGCAGGTCGGACGCCAGCTCGTCGTGCAGCTCGGCGACCTCCTCGGCCGTCCACGGGTCCTCGCCGGGACGGACCGGCAGCTCGGCCGGGTCGACCGACTCGGCGCCGCCGCGGGCGCCCGAGCCCGCCGGCACGTGGGTGCGGCTGGTGGCCGCGGTGTGTCCGGTGGTGCCGGTCTTCCGCCGTGCGGTGCTGGTGCTCACGGTCCCCTCCCCTGGGTCGCCCGCCATGGCCTTGCGCGACCTCGTGGTCACGTTTCCTGTCGCCTTCTCAGCCATGGCTTTCGACCTCATTCACGAATGATCAGATGCGTCGGTTCCCGACGATCTTGCCGGTCCCGGAACGATAAACCTCATCGAATCCGCCCACAACGGGACATACCGAAACGTTCAGTCGATCCCACCCGCGCAGCCGCCGTCGGTGTCGGCGCTGCACAAGTTGTGCCCAGATCGCTTGCCGCTAACCACCCGGCCTCCCGGCTCGCGGGTGCGCGAATCGGCTTGCGGGGGCCGATACACTGGGCCCTGCAAGGCGCAGATGGGACGAGTACCGACGTACGCAGCCAGTAGCGACCCGGGGGCGGTGGGAGCCCGGGGGTGTGCGCGGCGGGAAGATCACCCCGGAGCCGCCGGAAGAACGGCCCAGCCCAGGGCCTAGTAGAACCGGCCGCAAACCCAAAGAGAGGGCCGCAGCGCGCGCGGTCAAGGAGGGTGGTACCGCGGGACGGCTCGCCGTCTCGTCCCTCCGTCGGAGCCAGTCCACGCATCCGCCGGAGGTAGACGCCCCCATGTCGCCCACGTACAACGCCGTTCCCGCGAAGGTAGACCTGCCCGCGGTCGAGCACGGCATCCTCTCCTTCTGGCAGGACCAGAAGGTCTTCCAGCGCAGCCTGGAGCAGTCCGAGGGCCGCCCCGAGTGGGTGTTCTACGAGGGCCCGCCGACCGCCAACGGCATGCCGGGCGCGCACCACATCGAGGCCCGCGTCTTCAAGGACGTGTTCCCGCGCTTCCGCACCATGAAGGGCTACCACGTGGCCCGCAAGGCCGGCTGGGACTGCCACGGCCTGCCGGTGGAGCTCGCGGTCGAGAAGGAGCTGGGCTTCTCCGGCAAGCCGGACATCGAGAAGTACGGCATCGCCGAGTTCAACGCCAAGTGCCGCGACTCGGTGACCCGGCACACCGACGCCTTCGCCGAGCTGACCCGCCGGATGGGCTACTGGGTCGACCTCGACGAGGCCTACCGCACCATGGACCCGTCCTACATCGAGTCGGTGTGGTGGTCGCTGCAGCAGATCTTCGACAAGGGCCTGCTGGTGCAGGACCACCGGGTCGCCCCGTGGTGCCCGCGCTGCGGCACCGGCCTGTCCGACCACGAACTGGCCCAGGGCTACGAGACCGTGGTCGACCCCTCGGTGTTCGTGCGCTTCCCGCTCACCTCCGGCCCGCTGGCCGGCACCGCCGCCCTGCTGGTGTGGACCACCACCCCGTGGACCCTGGTCTCCAACACCGCGGCCGCCGTCCACCCCGAGGTGACCTACGTGGTCGCCACCGACGGCAACGAGCGCCTGGTGGTCGCCGAGCCGCTGGTCGCCAAGGTGCTCGGCGTGGGGGTACCTCCCAGCCCGCTGGGGCCAGGGGGCGGCTGGGAACTCACCGGCGAGTCCTTCACCGGCGCCGAGATGGAGCGCTGGCACTACCGGCGGCCGTTCGAGCTGGTCGAGATCCCGGACGCGCACTACGTGCTGACGGCCGACTACGTCACCACCGAGGACGGCACCGGCATCGTCCACCAGTCGCCCGCGTTCGGCGCCGACGACCTCGCGACCTGCCGCCGCTACGACCTGCCGGTGGTCAACCCGGTGGAGACCGACGGCACCTTCGCCGCCGACGTGCCGCTGGTCGGCGGGGTGTTCTTCAAGAAGGCCGACGAGACCCTGGTCGCCGATCTGGCGGCCCGTGACCTGCTGTTCCGTCACCTCCCGTACGAGCACAGCTACCCGCACTGCTGGCGCTGCCACACCGCGCTGCTGTACTACGCGCAGCCGTCCTGGTACATCCGGACCACCGCCGTCAAGGACGCGATGATCCGCGAGAACGAGGCCACCAACTGGTACCCGGAGACGGTCAAGCACGGCCGCTTCGGCGACTGGCTGAACAACAACATCGACTGGGCGCTGTCCCGCAACCGGTACTGGGGCACCCCGCTGCCGATCTGGCGCTGCCAGGACGACCACCTCACCTGCGTCGGCTCGCTCGCCCAGCTCTCGGAGCTGACCGGCGCCGACCAGTCCGGGCTGGACCCGCACCGCCCGTTCATCGACGAGGTCACCTTCCCCTGCCCGCAGTGCTCCACCACCGCGGTCCGGGTGCCCGAGGTGATCGACGCCTGGTACGACTCGGGCTCCATGCCGTTCGCGCAGTACGGCTACCCGTACCGCAACAAGGAGCTGTTCGAGAAGCGCTACCCGGCGCAGTTCATCTCCGAGGCGATCGACCAGACCCGCGGCTGGTTCTACACGCTGATGGCCGTCGGCACCCTGGTGTTCGACAAGAACAGTTACGAGAACGTGGTCTGCCTCGGCCACATCCTGGCCGAGGACGGCCGCAAGATGTCCAAGCACCTGGGCAACATCCTGCAGCCGATCCCGCTGATGGACGAGCACGGCGCCGACGCGGTGCGCTGGTTCATGGCCGCCGGCGGCTCCCCCTGGGCGGCCCGCCGGGTCGGCCACGGCACCATCCAGGAGGTGGTCCGCAAGACCCTCCTCACCTACTGGAACACCGTCGCGTTCCAGGCCCTGTACGCCCGCCCCGCCGGCTGGGCCCCCTCCGCCGGCGACCCGGCCCCGGCCGACCGCCCGGTCCTCGACCGCTGGGTGCTGTCCGAGCTGAACACCCTGGTGCGCGAGGTGGACGCCGCCTACGAGGCCTACGACACCCAGCGGGCCGGCAAGCTGCTGTCCGGCTTCGTCGACGACCTCTCCAACTGGTACGTCCGCCGCGGCCGCCGCCGCTTCTGGCGGGCCGACGCCGCCGCGCTGGCCACCCTGCACGAGGCGCTGGAGACGGTCACCCGGCTGATGGCCCCGCTCACCCCGTTCATCACCGAGCGGGTCTGGCAGGACCTGGTCGTCCCGGTCACCCCGGACGCCCCCGTGTCGGTCCACCTCAGCAGCTGGCCGGTCGCCGACGAGACCCTCGTCGACCCCGAGCTCTCCAAGCACATGGCGCTGGCCCGCCGCCTGGTCGAGCTCGGCCGCGCCACCCGCGCCGAGTCCGGGGTGAAGACCCGTCAGCCGCTCTCCCGCGCGCTGATCGCCGCCCAGGGCTGGGAGGAGCTCCCCGCCGACCTGCGCGCCCAGATCGCCGAAGAGCTCAACGTGGTGGCCCTGGAATCCCTGGCCCAGGTCGGGGGCTCGCTGGTCGACACCTCCGCGAAGGCCAACTTCCGCGCCCTCGGCAAGCGCTTCGGCAAGGGCGTCCAGGACGTCGCCAAGGCCGTCGCCGCCGCCGACGCCGCCAAGCTCTCCGCCGAGCTGCGCGCCACCGGCTCGACCTCCGTCGAACTGGACGGCGAGACGGTCACCCTCTCCCCCGAGGAGGTGATCATCACCGAGACCCCGCGCGAGGGCTGGGCCGTCGCCAACGAGTCCGGCGCCACCGTCGCCCTCGACCTGGAGATCACCCCGGAGCTCAAGCGCCTCGGCGTGGCCCGCGACGTGGTCCGGCTGGTCCAGGACGCCCGGAAGAACTCCGGCCTGGAGATCACCGACCACATCCACCTCCAGCTCGGCACCACCGATCAGGACACCCTGGCCGGCCTCACCGAGCACCAGTCCCTGATCGCCGAAGAGGTCCTCGCCGACACCCTCGGCCTCGCCGTCACCGACCCCGACGCCCCGCGCTTCACCGACGAGGACCTCGCCCTGGAGTTCACCCTCCGCAAGGCCTGAGCACCTCCCCGGCAACCCCGGCCGGGGAACCAGAAGGCGCTGCGCTTCGGCAACCCCCGGCCGGGGAACGCAGTAGCGCTGCGCTTCGGCAGGACCCGCCGGGGGGCACGCGCTGCGCTTCGGCAGCACCCGGCCGCGGCAAGCACGAAAGCGCTGCGCTCCGGCAACCCCCGGCCGGGGAACCAGAAAGCGCTGCGCTTCGGCAGGACCCGCCGGGGGGCACGCGCCACGCTTCGGCAGCACCCGGCCGCGGCAAGCACGAAAGCGCTGCGCTCCGGCAACCCCCGGCCGGGGAACGCAGTAGCGCTGCGCTTCGGCAGGACCCGCCGGGGGGCACGCGCTGCGCTTCGGCAGCACCCGGCCGCGGCAAGCACGAAAGCGCTGCACTCCGCCAGCCCCCGGCCGGGGGAGGCGCGGAAGTGCGGCGGTTCGGTTGTGCGGGACTGCGGCCCCGTGCCCCGCGAGGGGCCCGGGGCCGGGTGCGTGTGCGAGCACGGCGAAGGGCGCCCCCGGCCGTGGTGGCCAAGGGCGCCCTTTCGTCAGCGCGAGCGCTTAGTTGTCGCCGTCCTCGTCGATCAGGAAGCCCCGCATCGGCGCGGGAGCCTGCTGCATCGGCTGCGGCGGCTGCGGGCGGACGGCAGCCATCGGCTGGGTCATGCCCGCGGGGGCCATCGCCCCGTTGGAGCCGGCGGACGGGCCGCCGAACGACGGGGCGCCGGCCGAGCTGCCGAAGGAGCCGCCGAACGACTGGTTGCCGCCGAAGGACGGGTTCGACCCGAAGGACGGCGCCGAGGAGGACATCGCGGAGGCACCGGCGGGAGCCATCGACGACGCGGCCGGCGGCAGCGACGCGGTGGCGGGGATCCGCGGCGGGGCGAGCGAGTCGTCCGCCTGCGACTCCAGCTGGCGCAGCTGGGTCTCCAGGTAGGACTTCAGCCGCGTGCGGTACTCGCGCTCGAAGGCGCGCAGGTCCTCGACCTTGCGCTCCAGGGTGGCGCGGGCGGACTCCAGGGAGCCCATCGCGACGCGGTGCTTCTCCTGGGCGTCCCGCTCCAGTGCGTCGGCCTTGGAACGGGCGTCCCGCTCCAGGCCCTCGGCGCGGCTGCGGGCCTCGCCGACGATCTTGTTGGCCTCGGAGCGGGCCTCGGAGATGGCCTGGTCCGCGGTCTGCTGGGCGAGCGCCAGGACACGGGCGGCGCTGTCGCCGCCGGGGCCCTGCTGCTGCTGCATCGGGTTGCCCATCGGGCCGCCCATCGGCTGCAGCTGCTGCCCCATCGGCTGGAGCTGCTGCCCGCCCATCGGCTGCAGCTGCTGGCCGCCCATCTGCTGGCCCATCTGCTGCTGCATCGGGTTGCCCATGGGCTGGAGCATCTGACCGCCCATCGGCTGCACCAGCTGCTGCTGGCCGCCCATGGTCTGGCCCATCTGCTGCTGCTGCATCGGGTTGCCCATCGGGCCGCCCTGACCGGCGGGCAGCTGCGGCGCGCCGGACGGCAGGCCGAGCGGCTGGTTGCCCATGCCCTGCTGGGGGCCGCCCATCTGCTGCGGGCCACCGAGCTGCTGGCCGCCGAGCTGCTGCGGACCGGGGCCCTGCTGCTGGCCGGGCACCGGCGGGCCGGATATGGCGGCGGGGACGGGGGCGCCGGGGCGGCCGCCGTCCTGCGGGGCCTGCTGCTCCTTGCGCATGTTCGCCTGGTTCTGCGCGGCGGCACGCGTGGCGGCGGCCAGCTTGGCGCGCAGGTCCTCGTTCTCGCGCAGCAGGCGGGTCAGCTCGGCTTCGACCTCGTCGAGGAAGGCATCGACCTCGTCCTCGTCATAGCCTTCGCGCAGGCGGACGGTCGTGAACTGCTTGTTCCGAACGTCCTCGGGGGTCAATGGCATCTCTTCACCTCAACGTGATCGTCGGACCGGCATCCTGTCGCATCGTTCAGAACGACAGGCGCTGCACGAGCGAGATCAGGACATACACAATGATCATCAGTACGAAGAAGGACAGGTCGAGCGCCACGCCCCCGAGACGCAACGGCGGGATGAAACGCCGAAGAAGCTTGAGTGGCGGATCCGTGACAGTGTACGTGGCCTCCAGCACCACGACCATGGCCTTCCCGGGACGCCATGAGCGGGCGAACTGGAACACCCAGTCCATGACCAACCTGAAGAGCAGGATCAGCAGGAACACGGTCAGCACCCAGTAGAGCACCGAACCGAAGATCATCGCGTCTCCCTCTCCCTGGCCGACGTTCCGTCAGTGACGCACTGTCGATGGATCCACACATGTAGTCGTGGCCGGGTCAGCTCTGGTTGAAGAACCCACCCTCGGCGATCCGAGCCTTGTCCTCCGCCGTGACATCGACGTTAGCAGGCGACAGCAGGAACACCTTCTGTGTCACGCGCTCGATACTGCCGTGCAGACCGAAGACCAGTCCAGCCGCGAAGTCTACGAGCCGCTTCGCGTCCGTGTCGTCCATCTCGGTCAAATTCATGATCACAGGAGTGCCGCCGCGGAACTGTTCGCCGATGGTACGGGCCTCGTTGTAGGTCCGGGGGTGCAGCGTGGTGATGCGGTACGGCTCTCGTTCGTTGACGACCTTGGGCATGATCACCGGGGTGCTCTTCTCCAGGTTGCGGTGGCGCTCGGATGTGATGGACGACACGGGAGCCATGCGCGGCTGCTCCTGCCGGATCGGCACTGCGGCGGGCACCGGCTGGGGCGCGATGTGGGCCACGGGCGCCGGCTGGGCGGCGGGTGCGGGGGCGGGCTGAGCGGCCCGGAGGTCCTCGGTGCGACCGGTGCGGATCGGCTCCGGGTCGGTGTCGTAGTCGTCGTCGGGGTCGTACCCCTGGCTGTCGTAGGTCTCGTCCTCGACCAGGCCGAGATAGACCGCCATCTTGCGCATCGCGCCGGCCATGCTGCTGTCTCCTCCGCTCATGCGCCCACCGTGTCGCCCTGCGGATGCCGTGGTCCTCTTACGACCTGTCAGGCCGACGGTCCGTCAGACCGCGGAGGTGTGCGCTCGGATGCGATCCACGGTTTACCAGCAGACTGATCATCTGCTAGGTTCTGTCCTATTTTGTCCTGCAGTCTGATCTACTTACTCGGTGACGTTACCCGAGCGGTGACCGCACTCCGAGCACCGCCGTACCGACGCGTACATGTGTCGCTCCGGTGGCGATGGCCTGCTCCAAATCCCCGCTCATCCCTGCCGAAACCATCGTGGCAGCCGGATGGGCCGCGCGTACGGCGCTTGCGATTTCCGCAAGGCGCGCGAAGGCGCGCGCGGGGTCTCCCGCGAGCGGGCCGGCCAGCGGTGCGACCGTCATCACACCGTCCAGGCGCAGCCCGGGCGTGTCGGCGATCCGGTCGGCCAGCGCGAGCACCTCGGACGGGGCGACCCCCGCGCGGTGCTCCCCCTCCCCGGCCTCCTTGTCGAGGGCGACCTGCACCAGGCAGCCCAGCGGCGGGCGTTCGGCGCTGCGGACCGCGGCGGCCAGCGAGTCGACCAGGCGCTCCCGGTCCACCGAGTGCACCAGGTCCGCGTAACGGACCACCGAGCGGGCCTTGTTGGTCTGCAGCTGTCCGACGAAGTGCCAGGTCAGCGGGAGGTTCACGCACTGCTCGGCCTTGGGCGCGGCGTCCTGGTCGCGGTTCTCCGCGACGTCGCTGACGCCGAGTCCGGCCAGCAGGGCGGTGTCCTCGGCGGGGTAGGTCTTGGTCACCACGATCAGGGTGACCTCCTCGCGCGAGCGGCCCGCCGCGGCGCAGGCGTCGGCGATCCGGCGCTCGACCACGTCGAGGTTGGCGCCGAGCTGCTCGAAGCGGGCCCGCTGAGCGTCCGTCAGGGCGGCCGCGAAGGCGGAGTCGCCCGGGAACGGCCCGTAGATGTCGTTCGTCATGAGTGTGGAGGCCCCAGCCAGACGTAGCTGGCGAGTCGGCCGGTCCGCTGCTCCCTGCGGTAGGAGTAGTGGTCCGGTGATTCGAGGGTGCAGACAGACGATCGCACCACATCGTGCACGCCCGCCTCGGCGAGCTGCGCGGCGACCCCGGCCGGCACGTCCAGCGCGGGTGTGCCCCAGGAGGTCTCGGCGTACGCGGCCGGGACGGTCCTCGCGACCTCGGCGCGCATCGCGTCCGGCACCTCGTAGCAGCGGCCGCAGACCGCGGGGCCGGTGGCGGCGAGGATCCGCTCGGGGCGGGCGCCGAGTTGGCGCATCGCGGCCACCACGGCGGGGACCACCCCGGCGGCCAGGCCCGGGCGGCCGGCGTGCGCCGCGCCGACCACTCCGGCGGCCGGATCGGCCAGCAGCACCGGGGTGCAGTCCGCGGTGAGCACCGCGAGGGCCAGCGGGCGGTCGGTGACCACGGCGTCCACCGTCGGGGCGGTGCCCTCGGGCTGGCGCTCCGTCACCACCGCGACCTCGGCGCCGTGCACCTGGTTCATCCAGACCACATCGGCCGGATCCAGTCCCAGCTGCCGGGCGGTGAAGAAACGGTTCTGCTTGACGGCTTCGGGCGAATCCCCCACCGCGCCCCCGAGGTTCAGCTCCCCGTACGGCGAGGTGCTCACCCCGCCCCACCGGGTGGTGGAGGCGAAGTGAGCACCGTTGCGAAAGGCCGTACTGATCACTTCAGGAAGTCCGGCACGTCGAGCTCCTCGGCGGGGCTCTCGACGTACGGCTGCCGGACGGGCTGCACCTGCGGCGGCACCGGCGGCGCGGTCGCGGTCGACGGGGCCGGGGCCTCGGCGGCGCGGGACGGCTCGTCGGCGCGGGTGACCGAGCCGATCGTGCCGTAGGACGGGCGGGTCGCCGGGCGCTCCGGGGCGGCGGCGGGGGCGGCCGCGGCGGACGCCGACTTCACCACCGGCTCGCGCACGATCGCCGGCGGCTGGCCGCCGTCGAAGCCGGCCGCGATCACGGTGACCCGGACCTCGTCGCCGAGCGCGTCGTCGATGACCGCGCCGAAGATGATGTTCGCCTCCGGGTGGGCCGCCTCGCTGACCAGCTGGGCCGCCTCGTTGATCTCGAACAGGCCGAGGTCGGAGCCGCCGGAGATGGAGAGCAGCACGCCGCGGGCGCCGTCGATGGACGCCTCCAGCAGCGGCGAGGAGATCGCCATCACCGCGGCGGCCTTGGCACGGTCCTCGCCGCGCGCCGAGCCGATGCCCATCAGCGCCGAACCGGCGTCCGACATCACCGACTTGACGTCGGCGAAGTCCAGGTTGATCAGGCCGGGGGTGGTGATCAGGTCGGTGATGCCCTGCACACCGGAGAGCAGCACCTGGTCCGCCGAGCGGAACGCGTCCAGCACCGAGACCTGGCGGTCGGAGATCGACAGCAGTCGGTCGTTCGGGATGACGATCAGGGTGTCGACCTGCTCGCGCAGGCTGGCGATGCCGTCCTCGGCCTGGTTGGCGCGGCGGCGGCCCTCGAAGGTGAACGGGCGGGTGACCACGCCGATGGTGAGCGCGCCGAGCGAGCGGGCGATGTTGGCCACCACCGGCGCGCCGCCGGTGCCGGTGCCGCCGCCCTCGCCGGCCGTCACGAAGACCATGTCGGCCCCCTTGAGGACCTCCTCGATCTCCTCCCGGTGGTCCTCGGCGGCCTTCCGGCCGACCTCGGGGTTGGCGCCGGCGCCGAGGCCGCGGGTGAGCTCCCGGCCGACGTCGAGCTTCACGTCGGCGTCGCTCATCAGCAGCGCCTGGGCGTCGGTGTTGATCGCGATGAATTCGACGCCCTTGAGCCCGACCTCGATCATCCGGTTGATGGCGTTGACTCCGCCGCCGCCGATGCCGACGACCTTGATGACCGCGAGGTAATTCTGGGGTGCTGCCACGTCGGGGCCTCTCGCCTCGAATTTCCGGGTCGGCTCCCCATGGATACGAAGGCCGACGGATGTCGATGGGTGGGAAGCACGTGGTTCCAACCCGAACCCTAAACTTGAGGTTGAGGGTTATGGCTGTGCCCGTGTCACCTCGGTGTCGAGCACAGCTCGTTGACACAGGACAGTAGGTCGCAACCGGCGCGTGTTTCAACGAACACGCCGAGCTTCCCTTTTTCTTTTGAGCCTATGTGATCATCGACCCCCCGGTGAAACCGGGGTGACCACCAAGGGTCGGACCGGAGCCGCGACTCCGTCAATACCGCCCCCCGGTACAGAACTTACCGGATCAACCCGACACGGCCGGGGCATCCGGCGCACTCACGTCGTAATTCGACGCTTTCCGACCGAGCAGTGCGGTCAACACCCGCGACTTGCGCGGCGTGTCCTCCGCGCTGCCCCAGCGGACCGTGGCGCCGGAGGCGAGTTGGAGGCGGATGTCGTCGTAGGAGTAGACCGTGAGCGAACCGGCCTGCTTGGCGACGTCCGGAGGGAGGCCGGCGGCGACCGTGACGGCCGAGCGGACCAGGGCGGGGCGGTCGATGACGGGGAGGGCGTCCAGCGCGGGCTGGGCCAGCTGGAGGGCCACCACGGGGACGCCGGAGGGGGGTTGGGGTTCGGTGGCGAACTCCACACCCTGGGCGTCGACCTGGACGAAGCGGCCGTCGTCGGCCCGGACCGCGGCCACCGCCCGGCGTTCCGTCACCTTGACGCGGAGGGTGTGCGGCCAGCCGCGCCAGACCTCGACCTGCGCCACCCGGGGCACCTTCGCCACCTCGGCGCGGGCCCGGTCCAGGTCGACCCGGGCCAGCGGGCCGCGCGCGGTGGCGCCCAGCGCCCGCTCGACCTCGTCCTGGGTGAGCCGGCCGGAGTCCAGGCCCTGGACGGCGACCCGGCGGACGTCCAGCGCGGAGGAGAAGAACACCGTCCAGGCGAGGCTGCCGACCAGCAGCGCGCCCAGCGCCACCAGCACCACGACGCCCCGCCTGGACAGCCGGAGCCGGGGCGGACGGGCCTCGTCGCCGTCCTCCCCGAGCTCCTCCTCGTACTCCTCGTCAGCCACGACGCCGGCCGCCGCGGGCGGCCTCGATCGCCTCGTACACCATCTGCACCAGCAGGTCGTCGGCGTCCCGGCGGCCGAACTCGGCGGCCGAGCGCGACATCTCCCACAGCCGGGCCGGGTCGGTGAGCACCGGCAGGACGTTCTTCAGCACCCAGTCCGTGGTCAGGTCGGCGTCGTCGACCAGCAGGCCGCCGCCCGCCTTCACCATCGGCTGGGCGTTCAGCCGCTGCTCGCCGTTGCCGATCGGCAGCGGCACGAACGCGGCCGGCAGGCCGACCGCGGCCAGCTCGGCGACCGTCATCGCGCCGGCCCGGCAGAGCATCATGTCGGCCGCCGCGTAGGCCAGGTCCATCCGGTCCAGGTACGGCACCGCCCGGTACGGCGGCATGCCCGGGATGTCGTCGATGGTCGGCAGCTCGTTCTTCGGGCCGACCGCGTGCAGGATCTGCACCCCGTACTGCTGGAGCCGGGGCGCGATCGCCTGCACCGTCTCGTTCAGCCGGCGGGCGCCCTGCGAGCCGCCGGACACCAGCAGGGTGGGCAGCCGCTGGTCCAGGCCGAAGTAGTGCCGGGCCTCGGGGCGGACGGTGCCGCGGTCCAGGGTGGCGATGGTGCGGCGCAGCGGGATGCCGATGTACCGGGAGTCGCGCAGCTTGGAGTCCGGGGTGGAGACCGCCACGAAGTCGCTGTAGCGGGCGCCGATCTTGTTGGCCAGGCCCGGGCGGGCGTTCGCCTCGTGCACCACGATCGGCACGCCGGCCCGCTTGGCCGCCAGGTAGGCGGGCATCGCGACGTAGCCGCCGAAGCCGACCACCACGTCCGCGTTCACCCGCTCGATGACCTGCTGGGCGGCACGCACGGTGCCGCGCAGCCGGCCCGGGACGGTGATCAGTTCCGGGGTGGGCTTGCGGGGCAGCGGCACGGCCGGGATCAGCGCCAGCTCGTAGCCGCGCTCCGGGACCAGCCGGGTCTCCAGGCCGCGCTCGGTGCCGAGAGCGGTGATCCCGACGGACGGGTCGTGCCTGCGCAGCGCGTCCGCGAGCGCCATGGCCGGCTCGATGTGACCGGCGGTCCCGCCGCCGGCGAGTACGACATGCACCGAAATTCACCGCTCCCTGCGCGGCGGCCGGGCGGCCTTGCGCGCTGTGGTTTTCCTACCTGGCAGCACCCGGTCCAGGACGGACCCGAACCGGGAGTTGGCCCCTTTTCGCCATCTGCGGGGCCGGGCAGCCAGCGCTGCCTTCGCCGCCGGGGTGCTGCGCGCGAAGCACAGCAGCAACCCGATGGCGCACATGGCCGACAGCATCGCGGAACCGCCGTACGAGAACAGCGGCAGCGGGACGCCCGCGATGGGCAGGAGTCCCAGCGCCGACCCCAGGTTGACCACGGCCTGAGCCATGATCCACGTGGTGGCGGCGCCCGCCGCGTACCGCACGAACGGGTCCTTGGTGCCGAGGGCCACTCGGATACCCGCGTAGCCTAGTGCCGCGAAGAGCGCGAGCACCGACAGCGTCCCCACCAGTCCCAGTTCCTCGCCGGTCGCGGCGAAGATGAAGTCGGTGTGCGCCTCCGGGAGTTGCCCCCACTTCTCGACGCCGGCGCCCAGTCCGGACCCGAACGGTCCGCCCGCTGCCAGGGCGTACAGGCCGTGCAGCGCCTGGAAGCAGTCCAGGTTGGGGTCCGGCTTGGTGACGCCCACGCAGGCCAGCCGGCCCAGGCGGTGCGGCACGGTGATGATCAGCGCGGTGCAGGCGACCACGGCGATGCCCAGCGTCGCGGCGAACAGCCGCAGCGGCGCGCCGACCATCCACAGCAGGCCGAACAGCATGGCGATCAGCACCATGGTGGTGCCCATGTCGCCGCCGATCATGATCAGCATCATCAGCACCACGGTGCCCGGCACCAGCGGGATCAGCAGGTGCTTCCACTGGTCCAGGGTGTGGGTGCGCTGCTTGCGGGCCAGCAGGTCCGCGGCCCACAGCAGCAGGGCGAGCTTCGCGAACTCGGACGGCTGGATCTGGAAGAAGCCCAGGCTGATCCAGTTCCGGTTGCCGTTGATCCGGACGCCCACGCCCGGGATGGTCACCAGCACCAGCGCGCCCACCACGCCGAACAGCAGCGGGTACACGGCGGTGCGCAGCGCCCGGATCGGGGCCCGGGTCAGGGCGACGGCGATCGCGCCGCCCAGCAGCAGGGCGATCAGCTGCTTGCGGAAGAAGAACGTCATCGGCAGGCCGTAGTCCACCACCACGCTCTGCGAGGCGGAGAACACCATCACCAGGCCGAGCACGACCAGCAGCAGCGCCGAACCGAGGATCAGGTAGTACGGCGTCAGCGGACGGGCCATCAGGTACCCGAACCGCTCCCGCGCGGCCCGGAACCGGGCCACGGGGCCGGCCGACTTGAAGGTGGTCGTGGTCGCCGAGATCAGCTGCAGACGTTCCTGCGGCGGTTTCTCGCTCGTGGGCACCGCACAACCTCCAGGGCGATGACTTGCCGTCACATCGCGGTTCTCGGGCCTGCCGGTCCGCTCAGAGTGCCCGGACGGCGGCGGCGAACAGGTCGCCGCGTTCACCGTAGTTGGTGAACATGTCCATCGAGGCGCAGGCGGGGGCGAGCAGGACGGTGTCGCCCGGCTTCGCGGCGGCGGCCGCCGCGCGGACGATCTCGGTCATCGCCTCGGCGCCAGTCTGGCCCGGGGCGGGCTCGAAGACCGGGACTTCCGGGGCGTGTCGCCGCAGTGCCTCGCGGATCAACTCGCGGTCCTGGCCGATCAGGACGGCGGCCCGGAGCCGGTCGGCGGCGCCGGCCACCAGCTCGTCGAAGGTGGCGCCCTTGGCGAGGCCGCCGGCGATCCAGACCACCGGACGGTACGCGGCGAGCGAGGCGGCGGTGGCGTGGGTGTTGGTGGCCTTGGAGTCGTCCACGTAGATCACGCCGTCGACCTCGGCCACGTGCGCGATCCGGTGGGCGTCGGGGGTGAAGGCGCGCAGCCCGTCGCGGACGGCCTTGGCGTCGACCCCGTAGGCGCGGGCGAGGGCGGCGGCGGCGAGGGCGTTGGCGATGTTGTGCGGCGCCGGCGGGTTGACGTCGGCGACCGAGCCGAGTTCGGCGGCGGCCTTGTCGCGGTCGGCGACGAAGGCGCGGTCGACCAGCAGGCCGTCGACGACGCCGAGGTTGGAGACGGCGGGGGCGTCCAGGCCGAAGCCGATCGCCCGGCAGCCCTCCTCGACGTCGGCCTCGCGGACCAGCGCCTCGGTGGCGGGGTCGGCCAGGTTGTAGACGCAGGCGACCTGGTTGCCCTCGTAGATCCGGCCCTTGTCGGCGGCGTAGGCCTCCATCGAGCCGTGCCAGTCCAGGTGGTCCGGGGCCAGGTTGAGCACGGCGCCGGAGTGCACCCGCAGCGAGGGCGCCCAGTGCAGCTGGTAGCTGGAGAGTTCGACCGCGAGGACGTCGTAGGGCTCCTCGGCGAGGACGGCGTCCAGCACCGGGACGCCGACGTTGCCGACGGCGGCGGTGCGCCGGCCGGCGGCGGCGAGGATGGACGCCAGCATCTGGACGGTGGTGGTCTTGCCGTTGGTGCCGGTCACGGCCAGCCAGGGCGCGGGCTCGCCGGTGGCGGGGTGCGGGGTGCGCAGCCGCCAGGCGAGTTCGACGTCGCCCCAGACCGGCACCCCGGCCTCGGCGGCGGCCGCGAACAGCGGGCTGTCCGGGGCCCAGCCGGGCGAGGTGACGATCAGTCGGGTACCCGAGGGGAGGCTCTCGCCGTCGCCGAGGCGGACGCCGACGCCCTGTTCGGCGAGCGTGTCGGCCTTGGCCTTGAGGCCGGGGCCGTCACCGCCGTCGACGACGGTGACGTGCGCGCCGAGTCCGTGCAGGACCCGGGCGGCGCTGATCCCGGACAGGCCGAGGCCGGCCACCACGACCGGCAGGCCGGCCCACTCGGGGTTCGTCATCCGGTCACCCATCCCGCGTAGAAGAGTCCGAGTCCGACGGCGACGCAGAGTCCCTGGATGATCCAGAACCGCACCACGATCAGGACTTCGCTCCAGCCCTTGAGTTCGAAGTGGTGCTGGAGCGGCGCCATCTTGAAAACGCGCTTGCCGGTCATCCGGAACGAGCCGACCTGGATGATCACCGAAAGGGTGATGATCACGAACAGGCCGCCGAGGACGGCGAGCAGCAGCTCGGTGCGGGAGACCACGGCGAGGCCGGCCAGCGCGCCGCCGAGGGCCAGCGAGCCGGTGTCGCCCATGAAGATCTTGGCGGGCGAGGTGTTCCACCACAGGAAGCCGAAGCAGGAGCCCATCAGGGCGGCGGCGACCACGGCCAGGTCCAGCGGGTCGCGGACGTCGTAGCAGGAGGCGGTGGCCTTGATCGCGTAGGCGCAGTTCTGGCCGTGCTCCCACAGTCCGATGAAGGTGTAGGCGCCGAAGACCATCACCGAGGCGCCGGTGGCGAGGCCGTCCAGACCGTCCGTCAGGTTCACGCCGTTCGACATCGCGGCGATCATGAAGTACGCGAAGATGACGAACAGCACGGGGCCGATCGCCCACTTGAAGTCCTGCACGAAGGACAGGCTGGTGGACGCCGGGGTCAGGCCGCGGCTGTCGCTGAACTGCAGTGCCAGGACGGCGAAGGCGAGGGCGACGAAGGACTGGCCGAGCAGCTTCGCCTTGGCCCGCAGGCCCAGCGAGCGGCGCTTGACCACCTTGATGTAGTCGTCCAGGAAGCCGACCAGGCCCATGCCCGCGGTCAGGAACAGCACCAGCAGGCCGGAGGCGGTGGGCGACTCGCCCGTTATCGCCTTGGTGGCGAAGTACGCGATCAGGGTCGCCAGGATGAAGGCGATGCCGCCCATGGTGGGCGTGCCCTTCTTGCTGTGGTGCGCCTTCGGGCCGTCGTCGCGGATGTACTGGCCGTAGCCGTGCCGGGCGAGCAGCTTGATCAGGGCGGGGGTGCCGAGCAGGGTCAGCACCAGGCCGATCATGCCGGCGAAGAGGATCTGCTTCACTTCGCGGCACCGTCCGCGAGCAGTGCCTCGGCGACCCTCTCGAGGCCCACCGAACGGGACGCCTTCACCAGGACCACGTCCCCCGGCCGCACCTGACTGCGCAGCAGCTCGATCGCCGCGTCCGCGTCGGACACCAGCACCGACTCCTCACCCCACGAACCTTCGTTCCTCGCGCCCAGTTCCATCCGGGCCGCCTCGCGTCCGCCGACCGCCACCAGCTTGGTGATGTCGAGCCGGACCGCGAGCCGTCCGATGGCGTCGTGCTCGTCGAGGCTGTCCTCGCCGAGCTCCCGCATCTCACCGAGCACCGCCCAGGTGCGGCGGCGCTCCGGGCCCCTGCCGGCCATCGTCGCGAGCGTCCGCAGCGCGGCCCGCATGGACTCCGGGTTCGCGTTGTAGGCGTCGTTGACGACGGTCAGGCCATCGGCCCGGTCGACCACCTCCATGCGCCAGCGGGACAGCGCACCCGCCTCGCTGAGTGCTTCGGCGACGCGGTCGACGGGCATCCCGAGCTCCACCGCCACCGCGGCGGCGGCGAGGGCGTTCGAGACGTGGTGCTCACCGTACAGGCGCAGCTGCACGGGTGCGGAACCGGCCGGGGTGCTGAGCGTGAACTGTGGCCGTCCGGTGGCGTCCAGGCGAACATCCGTGGCGCGGATGTGGGCGTCCGGGCTCTCACCGAACAGCACCACGCGGGCCTTGGTGCGGCTGCTCATGGCGCGCACCAGCGGGTCGTCGGCGTTCAGCACGGCGACGCCGTCGGCCGAAAGCGCCTCCACCATCTCGCCCTTGGCCTCGGCGATGGCCTCCTTGGAGCCGAACTCGCCGAGGTGCGCGGTGCCGATGTTGAGGACCAGTCCGACGGTGGGCGGGGTGATGCCGGTGAGGTACTCGATGTCGCCCTTGTGCCGGGCGCCCATCTCCATCACCAGGTGACGGGTCGTCGGGGCGATCCGAAGGGCCGTCAGCGGGTGGCCGATCTCGTTGTTGTGCGAGCCGGCCGGGAAGACCGTCTCGCCGTGCTCGGTGAGCAGCTGGCCGATCAGGTCCTTGGTGGAGGTCTTGCCGGCCGAGCCGGTCAGCGCGACGATCCGCACGTCGGCGGACCGGGCGACCACGGCACGGGCGAGCCGGCCGAGCGCCACCACCACGTCGTCGACCAGGATCGCGGGCACGCCGACGGGGCGGGTGGCGAGCACCGCGACCGCACCGTCCGCGACCGCCTTGGCGGCGAACTCGTGGCCGTCGACCCGCTCGCCGCGCACGCACACGAACAGGCCGCCGGACTCGATCTGCCGGTTGTCGGTGACCACCGCGCCGGTGATCCGTGCGGCGGGGTCGGCCGCGTCGAGGGCGCCGCCGACGGCCGCAGCGGCCTCGGCCAGGGTCAGAGCGATCACCGGTCTGCCTCCGTTGTCTTCTCGATGGCGACCCGCAGCACCTCGCGGTCGTCGAACGGGCGGACCTCGCCCTTCACGTACTGCCCGAGCTCGTGGCCCTTGCCGGCCACCAGCACGGTGTCCCCGGCGTGCGCCCGGGCCACCGCCAGCGCGATCGCCTCGGCCCGGTCCGGGACCGCCAGCACCTCGCCGCGTTCTGCCTCCGGGACCTCGGCGGCGCCGGTCAGCATGGTGGCGAGGATCGCCAGCGGGTCCTCGGAGCGCGGGTTGTCGCTGGTGAGGACGGCGGTGTCGGCGAGCCGGGCGGCGATCGCGCCCATCGGGCCGCGCTTGTACGGGTCGCGGTCGCCGCCGCAGCCGACCACCACGTGCAGGCGGCCCTTGGTGACCTCGCGCAGCGAGGCGAGGACGGCGCTGAGCGCGTCCGGCTTGTGCGCGTAGTCGACGACGGCGACGTACGCCTGGCCCGCCTCGACCTTCTCCAGCCGGCCGGGCACGCCCGGGACCCGGGCCACCCCGGCGACCGCGGCGTCCAGCGGGACGCCGGCGGTGACCAGCGCGGTGATCGCGCCGAGCGCGTTGGCGACGTTGAACGGGCCGGGCAGCGGCACCGCGGCGTCGGCCTGCTCGCCGTTCGGGCCGAGGACCCGGAAGGTCGAGCCGGACGGGCCGAGTTGGACGTCGACGGCGCGCCAGTCGGCGGCCGGGTCGCCGGCCGCGGAGAAGGTGGTCATCGGGATCCGGGCCTCGCCGGCCAGCCGTCGGCCGTAGGAGTCGTCCCGGTTGGCGACGCCGCGGCGGGCCTTGCCCTCCTCGAACAGCCGGGCCTTGGCCCGGTAGTAGTCCTCCATGTCGGGGTGGAAGTCGAGGTGCTCCGGCGTCAGGTTGTTGAACAGCGCCACGTCGTAGACCACGCCGTCGGTGCGGCCGTACACCAGCGCGTGGCTGGAGACCTCCATGACCACCGAGTCCGCGCCGGCCTCGTGCATCACGCCGAGCACCGCGTGCAGGTCGGTGGCCTCGGGGGTGGTGCGCTCGGACTTGATCCGCTCCTCGCCGACCCGCATCTCCACGGTGCCGATCACGCCGGGCAGCCGGCCGGCCCCGCGCAGGCCGCCCTCCACCAGGTAGGAGGTGGTGGTCTTGCCGTTGGTGCCGGTCAGACCGATCATCAGCATGCTCGCGCTGGGCGCCCCGTAGACCGCGGCGGCCAGGTCGCCCATCACCTCGCGCGGGCTGTCGACCACCAGCAGCGGCACCCCGGCGTCGGCCGCCAGCTCGGCGCCCGCCCGGTCGGTGAGCACCGCGACCGCGCCGGAGCGGGCCGCCCCGGCGGCGAAGGCCGCGCCGTGGTGGTTGGCGCCGGGGAAGGCCACGTACACGTCGCCGGGCCGGACCGCCCGGGAGTCGTGGGTGACGCCGGTGACCTCGGGGCCCTCGACCGGGGGCAGCCCGAGCAGCCGGGCCGCCTCGGCGAGGGGCAGCGCCGCGGTGCGGCTCGGTCGGGGCGGACTCGCGGAGATTTGATCGGGTTTCGGCACGGCCGGAAGGCTATCGGCCCCACGCCCCCCGGGGCCAAACCGGGCCTGCTGGTCCGTGACGCTGCTCACACTGCGCTCATCGCGCCGGGGGGTCTCGCTCATCTCAGGGTTTCCAGTCAACGGGCAGGTTCGGTGCCTCGCTGGTGCTCGGCGGGACCTGGAGGGTCTTGAGGGTGAACTCCATCACCTGCTTGAACACGGGCCCGCACAGCTGCCCGCCGAAGTGCCCGTTGACCGGGTCCTGGATGACGCAGGAGACCGTCACCCGGGGCCGGTCGGCGGGCGCGAAGCCGATGAAGGAGGCGGTGTACCCGGAGTACTTGCCGGTCTTCGGGTCCACCCGGTTGGCGGTGCCGGTCTTGCCGGCCACCCGGTAGCCCGGGATCTGCGCCTTGGTGCCGGTGCCCTGCTCGTCGGTGACGACGGACTCCAGCATCTCGGT
Organism: Streptomyces sp. TLI_171; assembly: GCF_003610255.1. Lineage (GTDB taxonomy): Bacteria > Actinomycetota > Actinomycetes > Streptomycetales > Streptomycetaceae > Kitasatospora. The sequence goes on from NZ_RAPS01000001.1 coordinate 2,142,515, forward strand.
CAGCGTCTTCGCGGTCTGTTCCGTCACCACCCGGGTCTGCGCGCCGGCCGCGGCCGGGGTGAACCGGCCGTCCGGCCCGGTGGTGCCGGCCAGCAGGCTGGGGGCGACCCGCACGCCGCCGTTGGCGATGGTGGAGAACACCGAGGTGGCCTGCAGGGCGTTCACCGACAGGCCCTGGCCGAACGGGATGGTGTACTGCTGCGAGCCGCTCCAGTCCTCCGGCTTGGCCAGGATGCCGCGGGTCTCGCCGGGGAAGCCCAGCCCGGAGGGCTTGCCGATGCCGAACCGGTCGAGGTACTCGGCGAGCACCTTGTTGGACTCGGCCTGGGTGGCGCCCAGGTGCTCGGCCGCCTCGATGGTGCCGATGTTGGAGGACTTGGCGAGCACGCCGGCCAGCGTCAGGTACCAGGTCTCGTGGTCGATGTCGTCGTGGAACACCCGGTCCGAGCGCTGCAGCGTGTTCGGCACCTCGACGTGGGTGTCCCAGCCGGCCTTCCCGGTGTCCAGCACCGCCGCCATGGTCATCAGCTTGGCGGTGGAGCCCGGCTCGTACGCGTCCTGCAGGGCCGCGTTGCCCAGCTGGTCGGCGCGGGCCGCGGCCAGGTCGTTCGGGTTGAAGCCGGGCGAGGTGGCCATCGCCAGGATCTGACCGGTCCGCACGTCCTGGACCACCACGTAGCCCTTCTCCGCCCCGGCGTTGCTGACCTGGTCGGTGATGGCGCGCTGGGCGGCCCACTGGATGTCCGGGTTCACCGTCAGCCGCAGGTCGCTGCCGGGGACGGCGTCCTCCCGGCTGCCGCCCGCGGTGGCGACCCGGCGGCCCGCCGCGGAGGCGTAGGTGGCGTAGCCGTCCTGGCCGGCCAGCAGCTGCTGGTACTGGAGCTCCAGGCCGCCGGTGCCGGCGCCCTCCGCGTTGACGAAGCCGACCAGGTTGGCGGCCAGCCCGTTGGCCGGGTAGCTGCGCCGGGTGGACTGCTCCCAGAACAGGCCGGCCAGCGGGTTCACGCAGGCGGCGTCCAGGAACTGCCGGCCGCCCTTGTCGGCGGGCTTGCCGAGCAGCAGGCGCTGGCCGCGGCAGGCCGCGGTGTCGGACTGCTTGGTCAGCTGCGCCTTCAGGTCGGCGATCTGCCCCTTCACCTGCGGCGACTGGCGGGCCATCAGCAGTGCGTACTGGCTCTTCGGGTTCTTGCTGTTCAGGTGCAGCTTCTCGGCCAGCTTCTCCTTCGGCTGGCCGAGGATCGGCGCCAGCAGCCCGGCGGCCTGCTCCGGGGCGTCCGGCAGGTGGGTCGCCTCGGGGGTGAACATGGTCGGGTCGGCGGTCAGGTCGTACGCGTCGACGGAGGTGGCCAGCACGGTACCGTCGGCGGCGGTGATCGAGCCGCGCTCGGCGGGCAGCGCCACCCGCAGGTACTTGTTGGCGCCCGCGCCGGCGGCCAGCGCGTCCGAGTCGAGCAGCTGCAGCTGCACCAGGCGCCCCGCGAAGATCGCGAACACCAGCAGCAGACTGACCGTCACCAGCCGCAGCCGACGGCGCGGGTCGGCCAGCCTGATGGTCCGCGGACCCGGTCGGGGCGCGGTCGGGCGGTGCGGCGGCGCCGGGCGGCGGCCCGGCCGGGCGCCGGGGCGCGGCGGGGCGACCTGGCGGTGTCCGGCCGCGGCGGCCCGTGGCCGGGCCGGGCGCGGCGGGGCGCCGTCGGCGGTGCGGCGCGGTTCGCCGACCCGGCGGCGCGGCGGTTCGGAGCGGCCCGCGGCGGGGCGGCCGCCGGACTGCGGGGCGCGGCGCGGGCGGGGGTCGTCGCCGGGCGGGCGGCTCATCGCGGCGTCCCGGGCGAGGCGCTGCCCGACGGGGACGCGGACGGGCTCGCGGGCGGGGCGGGGGCCAGCTCGATGCCGGGGTCGCCCGGGCTGGTGGTCGGGGCGGGGCTCGCCGCTCCGCCGGGGCGCTGCCAGGGTTCGGCGCTGGAGCGCGGCACCGGCGGGTTGTCCTCGGCGGCCTTGGCCTTGCCGGTGACGCTGCCGTCGGGGTTCAGGAAGGCCGGGTCGCCGCCGGGGACCATGCCGAGGCCGCGGGCGCGCTGCTCCAGCGCGTCGGGCGCGGACTGCTCGGCGATCTGCTGCTGCAGGGTCTGCTGCTGGTCGGTGGCGTCGGTGGTCTGCTTCTTCAGCCGGGACAGCGTGAACGAGCCCTCGTTGAGCGCGGTGTTGAGCATCAGCAGTCCGAGCAGCCCGGCCGACAGCAGGGCGACCACCAGCACCGCGAACGGGGTGCGCCCCCGCATCGAGCGCGCCCCCGGCCGGACGGTGATCCGTGCCCTGCCCCCCTGCCCGGGGACGTTCCCCCGGGTCCGCTCGCCGGCCACCGGCACCGCTCCACTCCCCTTCTCCGCTGCTCCCGGCGGCTGGCTACCTCCGGGTCCGTCTGATCCTCTCCGCCACGCGCAGCCGTACGGGCGCGGCGCGCCGGTTCTCCTCGATCTCCTCCTCGGTGGCCAGTTCGGCACCGCGGGTGAGCAGTTTCAGCCAGGGCTGGAGCTCCTCCGGGACGATCGGCAGCCCCGGCGGGGCGGTCGAGGTGGCACCGGCCTGGAGGTACTGCTTGACCAGGCGGTCCTCCAGCGACTGGTAGGACATCACCACGATCCGGCCGCCCACCGCGAGGACGTCCAGCGCGCCGGGGATGGCCCGGTCCAGCACCTCCAGCTCGCCGTTGACCTCGATCCGCAGCGCCTGGAAGGTCCGCTTGGCCGGGTTGCCGCCGGTGCGCCGGGTGGCCGCCGGAATGGCGTTCCGCACCAACTCCACCAGACGCGCACTGGTGCTGAACGGTTCCCGTTCGCGTTCCCGCAGCACGGCGGAGGCGATCTTCCCGGCGAACCGCTCCTCGCCGTAGACCTTGAGGATCCGGGCCAGGTCGCCGTGGCTGTAGGTGTTCAGCACCTCGGCGGCGGAGATGCCCCGGGTCTGGTCCATCCGCATGTCCAGCGGGGCGTCCTGGGCGTAGGCGAAGCCGCGGTCGGCCTCGTCCAGCTGCATCGAGGAGACGCCCAGGTCGAACAGCACGCCGTGCACCTCGGGGATGCCCAACTCGTCCAGCACGCGCGGGATCTCGTCGTACACGGCGTGCACCAGGGTGGCCCGGTCGCCGAACGGGGCGAGCCGCTCGCCGGACAGCTTCAGGGCCTGCGGGTCGCGGTCGACGGCGATCAGGCGGACCTCGGGGAAGCGGGTCAGCAGCGCCTCGCTGTGGCCGCCCAGGCCGAGGGTGGCGTCCACCACCACGGCGCCCGGCCCGGAGATCGCCGGGGCGAGGGCGTCCAGGCAGCGCTCCAGCATCACCGGGACGTGCCGGGGGGTGGGGCTGTCGGTACTCATACGGCGGCGGGGCCCTTCCTCAGGTGCGGTGTGGCCGGGCCATTCTCCCGCACCCGGCCGGTCCCGCCGCACGCCGCCCGTGGTCCCCGCCCGCTCGCTCGGGGGAAGGAGCGACCGCCCGGCACCGGGGAAGGTGCGCCAGGTGGGCACGGAGCGGGAGGAGGCCGCGGGCTGCGTACGGGCCGGCCGGCCCGGCACGGAGCCCGGCCGGGCGCCCGGTTGCCGGGTGCCGTCCGCCGTGCTCCACTGCGCCGCCAGCCTATCGCCCACACCCCGTCAGTCAACGCTCCGCGACGGCGCACCACCCGGGCGGACGCATCGGTTTGCGCAGGTCGGGCCAGTGGTGCGGGCCGGGGCGCGACAACTCGGGTGCGCGCCGGGCGAACCGGGGCGAAGCCTCCCCAACGGGGTGCGGGTGCGCTGCGTCACAGCGGGCGGGCAATCCTCCCCGGGCGGCCCCGCGCGCACTACCGTCTTGGCCATGGCAGCTGCCCCCGGCCCCGAGCGGGCCACCGAGACCGAGCGCTTCCTGGTGTCCAACCGCTCGTACGCCGAGACCTTCCGGGACGGCGGCATGGACGCCCGCCCGGTCCGCCACGTCGCCGTGGTCGCCTGCATGGACGCCCGGCTCGACCTGTTCGCCGCGCTCGGCCTGGAGCTCGGCGACGCGCACATCATCCGCAACGCGGGCGGCGTGGTCACCGACGACACCATCCGCTCGCTGACCATCAGTCAGCGCGCCCTCGGCACCCGCGCGGTGGTGCTGATCCACCACACCGGCTGCGGCCTGCTCGGCCTGACCGAGGACTTCCGCCGCGAGCTGGAGCTGGAGGTCGGGCAGCGCCCGCAGTGGGCCGTGGAGTCCTTCGTCGACCTGGACGGCGACGTCCGCCAGTCCATGCAGCGGGTCCGCACCTCGCCGTTCCTCCCGCACACCGAGGACGTCCGCGGCTTCGTGTTCGACGTGCACACCGGCCTGCTCCGGGAAATCGACTGAAACCGGCCGGACCCACTCCTCGTCCCAAACCGGGACAGCCTTCGCGTGTCGCCCGGCCGGGTGACTTCTGGCCCGAGGACAGGGAAGAATGCGCCAAGTATTCGGGGTGGGCCGGGCTCGAACCAGCCGCCCGGCGACTGTGCACATGGGAGCGTTACGGGTGACGACCATCAACGGACAGGGCTCGGAGCAGCCGCAGTCGGAGCGCTACGACCGCCGGGAGCCGGCCGGGCTGGCGGAGCTGACGGCGGTGGTCGACCGGGTCCGGGCGTCCGTCGAAAGCGTGATCGAGGGCAAGCCGGAGGCGGTCAGGATCGCGCTGACCGTGATGCTCGCCGAGGGCCACCTGCTGCTGGAGGACGTGCCCGGCGTCGGCAAGACCATGCTCGCCAAGGCCCTGGCCCGCTCGGTGGACTGCACGGTGCGCCGCATCCAGTTCACCCCGGACCTGCTGCCGTCCGACGTGACCGGCACCAACGTCTTCGACCAGCACCAGCGGGACTTCGAGTTCCGGCCCGGCGCGATCTTCGCGCAGATCGTGGTCGGCGACGAGATCAACCGCGCCTCGCCGAAGACCCAGTCCGCGCTGCTGGAGTCGATGGAGGAGCGCCAGGTCACCATCGACGGCACCTCCTACGAGCTGCCCTCGCCGTTCATGGTGATCGCCACCCAGAACCCGGTCGAGATGGAGGGCACCTACTCGCTGCCCGAGGCGCAGCGCGACCGCTTCATGGCCCGGATCTCCATCGGCTACCCCAGCGCCGACGCCGAGTACGCGATGCTCGACCTGCACTCCGCGGCCAACCCGCTGGACGACCTGCAGCCGGTCGCGCACGCCGCCGACCTGCTGAAGCTGATCGAGCTGGTGAAGACCGTCTACGTCTCCGACCCGGTGCGCCGCTACGCCGTCGACCTGGTCGCCGCCACCCGCACCACCGCCGAACTGCGCCTCGGCGCCTCCCCCCGGGCCACCCTGCACCTGGTCCGCGCGGCTCGCGCGCACGCCGCCCTGGACGGCCGCGACTACGTGCTGCCGGACGACGTCCAGGCGCTCGCCGTCCCCGTCCTGGCCCACCGCCTGCTGCCCACCTCGGAGACCCAGCTGAGCCGCCGCTCGGTCGAACAGGTCGTGCTCGACCTGGTGGCCCGACTCCCGATCCCGCGCCCGCAGGGCCGCTGAGGTGGCGGGCTCCGCCCAGGCCTCCGGGCTGCGCGCGGCGCTGCGCGGACTCACCACCCGGGGCCGTTCCTTCCTCGCCGCCGGCGTGACCGCCGCCGTCTGCGCGTACGTGTTCGGGCAGGGCGCGCTGTTCCAGGTCGGCGTGCTGCTGGCGGCGCTGCCGCTGGCCGCCGCCTTCCTGCTGGTGCGCACCCGCTACCGGGTCGCCTCCGGCCGCCGGCTCAGCCCGCACCGGGCCGCGGCCGGCCAGGAGGCCCGGGTGCACCTGCGCCTGGACAACGTCTCCCGGGTGCCCACCGGGCTGCTGCTGCTGGAGGACAAGGTCCCGTACGTGCTGGGCCCGCGCCCGCGCTTCGTGCTGGACCGGGTCGAGCCGCGCGGCTTCCGCGAGGTCTCCTACCGGGTCCGTTCCGACCTGCGCGGCCGCTACCCGCTGGGCCCGCTGCAGCTGCGGCTGTCCGACCCGTTCGGGATGTGCGAGCTGACCCGCGCGTTCAGCGCCGCCGACGTCCTCACCGTCGTCCCGCAGGTCCAGGACCTGCCGCCGGTCCGGCTGCCCGGCGAGTCCGCCGGGCAGGGCGACTCCAACGCCCACACCCTGGCACTGGCCGGCGACGACGACGTCATCCCGCGCGAGTACCGGCACGGCGACGACCTGCGCCGGGTGCACTGGAAGTCCACCGCCCGCTACGGCGAACTGATGGTCCGTCGGGAGGAGCAGCCGCTCAGGGCCCGCGCCACCGTGCTGCTCGACACCCGGGAGAGCGCGCACCGCGGCTCCGGCCCCGCATCCTCCTTCGAGTGGGCGGTGTCCGCCGCCGCCTCCGTCGCCGTCGACCTGACCCAGCGCGGCTACCGGACCCGGCTGCTCACCGACACCGGCCTCTCGGTGCCCGAGCACGGCGCCCAACAGGGCTCCACCGCCGCCGAGTCGGTCGGCGTGCTGCTCGACGCCCTCGCCGTGGTCGACCACTCCGACCACGGCACCCTGGCCCACGCCGAGGAGGTGCTGCGCCTGGGCGGCGAGGGCCTGCTGGTGGCGATCGTCGGCGCCCTCGACGAGGAGCAGGCCGACCGGCTGGCCCGGCTGCGCCGGCGCACCGGCGGCGCCGTCGTCCTGCTGCTGGACACCGGCACCTGGGCCGGCCTGCGCCACCTCTTCCCGGACGCCGCCGACGACCCGACCGCCGCCCGGGTCACCCGGCTGCGCGAGGCCGGCTGGACCGTGCTGCCCGTGCGGGCCGGCGACTCGCTGCCCGCCCTGTGGCGGGCCGCGGACCGCACCCAGAACTCCGTTCCCTACCGAGACGAGGTCGGCGCGTGACCACCCGGGCCAAGTTGACGCTCTGCGCGGCCCTGGCGACCGCCCTGGCGGCGCTGTGCCTGTCGCCGCTGTTCCAGGACTCCTTCGGCCTGGCCCCGCACGGGCTGCTGATGATCGCCGTCGCGGCCGGCGCCGGCACCGGGCTGCGCGCCCTGCCGCTCCCCCGCGCCCTGGTGGTGCCGCTGCAGCTGCTCGTAGTGCTGTACGTGCTGATGCTCACCACCGTGCAGTCCTCGATGGCCTTCGGCCTGCTGCCCGGCTCGGGCGCGCTGGACGCCGTCTCCTCGCTGCTCAGCAGCGGCGGCAACGACATCCAGGACTACGCGATCCCCGCCCCCTCCACCGACGGCCTGCGGCTGATCGTGGTCGGCTCGGTCGCGCTGGTCGCCGTCCTGGTCGACGCCCTCGCGGTCACCTACCGCCGGGCCGCCGCCGCGGGCCTGCCGCTGCTCGCCCTGTACTCGGTGGGCAGCGGCCTGGCCGAGGCCCCCGGCGGCCTGTGGCTGTGGTTCCTGTGCGCCGCCGCCGGCTACCTGGCCCTGCTCTACACCGAGGGTCAGGACCGGCTCACCCGCTGGGGCCGGGTCTTCCACGGCACCGGCCGCTCGGCGGTCGCGCTGTCCAACGGCGGCCGCCGGGTCGGCGTGATCGCCCTGGCCGCCGCCGTGCTGCTGCCGGTGTTCGTCCCCTCGGTCGGCGCCGGGCTGTTCGACGGCCTGAACGGGCACGGCGACGGCGTCGGCAACGGCACCGGCAAGGGCGACCAGCGCTCGCTGAACCTGGTCGTCGCGCTCACCGCCAACCTGCGCTCCTCCGACGACACCGAGCTGCTGACCTTCTCCACCGACGCCGCCGACTCCGACCAGCTCTACCTGCGGATCGCCGCGCTCAGCGAGTTCAACGGCGAGGAGTGGCGGGCCGGCAACCAGTCGCTGGAGGCGATGCCCACCACCGTGCCGGCCCCCGAGGGCCTGTCCCCGACCGTGGCCTCCAACTCGGTCCGCACCAACGTCAGGGTCTCCGGCAACCTCGACACCACCTGGCTGCCGATGCCCTACCCGATGTCGTGGGTGGAGCTGCCGTCGACCTCCGACTGGCGCTTCGACAAGGCCGGACGCACCGTCAGCGCGGTCAACAACCAGAAGGCCACCGGCCTCGGCTACTCGGTCGGCTCGGTGGACGTCAACGCCACCGCCGCCGAACTCCGCTCGGCCGGCGCCCCGCCCGCCGACATCGCCGGCCGCTACCTGGACCTGCCCGCCAACCTCCCCGCCGTGGTCGCCGCCACCGCCAAGGACGTCACCAAGGGCAAGACCAACGCCTACGACCAGGCGGTGGCCCTCCAGCAGTACTTCACCACCGGCAACTTCACCTACAACACCAAGATCGAGCCGCGCACCGGCCCGGACGCCATCGCCAAGTTCCTCCAGGACAAGGAGGGCTTCTGCGTCCACTTCGCCTCCACCATGGCGGCGATGGCCCGCTCGCTCGGCATCCCGTCCCGGGTCGCCATCGGCTTCACCCCCGGCACCGGCACCTCCTCCAACCGGATCGTGCGCAGCTCCAACTACCACGCCTGGCCCGAGCTGTACTTCAACGGCCTCGGCTGGATGCGCTTCGAACCCACCCCGAACCGGGGCGCCGCCCCGCTCTACTCCGTCCCGCAGGTCGCCGCCACGGCCGCGCCCACCGCGCAGCCCAGCACCGCCGCCCCGAGCGCCGAGCCCTCGGCCGGGCCGTCCGCGTCCAGCAGCTGCACCGTGCAGCAGCGCAAGACCGGCGAGTGCGGCGACGAGTCCTCCTCGCTCCGGCCGACGGCCACCAGCTCCGCCTGGTGGCAGAGCTGGCCCGTCCTGCTCACCGTCGGCGTGGTCCTGCTGCTGCTCCTGCTGCTGGCCTTCCCGATGCTCTGGCGGGCCGGGCTGCGCCGCCGCCGCCTCGGCGGCGGCCGCCACCTGGCCGGCGCGGACGGGCCACGCCTCTCCGACGCGCAGGTGCTCGCCGCCTGGGCCGAACTCGTCGACTCCGCCTGGGACCTCGGCATCCCCCCGGACGAGGCCCGCACCCCCCGGCACGCCGCCCGGCGGCTCGCCGAGGACGCGCGGCTCGACCCCGACTCCGCCGCCGCCGCGGGCCGGGTCGCCCTCGCCACCGAACGCGTCATGTACGCCCGCGAGACCGACCCGCCCGCGCAGCTGGGCGCCGACGTCCGCACCGCCCGCGACGGCCTGCTCACCGGGGCCAGCCGGACCCGGCGCCTGCGCGCCCTGCTCCTCCCGCCGTCGGCCATCCGCCTCTGGTGGCGCACCCAGGACCGCAGCACGGCCGTGCGCCAGGGCGCCGCGGAACGCACGGCCGCCCTCCGGGCCAAGGTCCCCCGCCCGTTCCGGCGGAAGACCGAGGACTGAGGCCGTCCCCGCGCCCCGCCAGGGGCGCGGGGACGGCACGGCGCCGGACGAAAAAGATCCGCCCGAGGAGGGAACTCCATCCTCGGGCGGATCACATCTGCGGGTGAGAACTGGCTACAGTCCGCTCTGCTCGTCGCGGCGCCGCTGCCAGCGCTGTTCCATTCGGTCCATGACACCGGCCCTCCGGCGTGGCGCTGCCGCCTGCCGCGGGCCGTGTCCGGCTGGGCCTCGTCGCCACGCGGTGACCGCGAGGACCGCACAACCCAGCATCACCAGGAACCCGACCACACTGACCCAGATGACCTGCGCGACCAGGCCGCCCATGAGCAGCGCGATGCCTGCCACGAACCCCGCCACGGCCAGGTAGACCCGCCGACGGGTGTAGGTGCGCAGGCCGGTTCCCTCAAGCGCTGACGCGAACTTGGGATCTTCGGCGTACAGCGCTCGCTCCATCTGCTCGAGCAGTCGCTGCTCGTGCTCCGAGAGCGGCACGGAGTCCTCCTACTCGTCGGTCGCGGGGCGACCGGTCCGCCACCCCTGGCTCGGGCCTGTGTGGTCCATATGCCCCACGGGTCTGGCCGTCATGCTTACCGGCTTTACCCAGATCATACGGTCCACGGCCCTGGTTCGGCGTGGTCAATCAGGCGTGGCTCGGGCCACTACGACAGACGGCCCGCACCTCCCCAACGAGCGGACCGCCTTCTTGGTGCCCCGGCGAGCCGGGTCCGCCGGTGTCAGATCGCCTCGGCGAGCAGGTGGAGCTGGGTGGCGACGGCGTGGAAGGCGGGCTGCTCGGCGGCGGCCAGCTCCAGCTTCAGCAGGGCGTCGAGCGCGCCAGGCTCGGTGTCCACCAGGACTCCGGGGACGAGGTCGGCGAAGACCCGGATGCCGTGCACGGAGGCGACCCGGAGTCCGGCGTCGGTGGCGAGCGCGTCGAGCTGGTCGCCGGTGAAGCGGCGGGGCATCGGGTCACCGGCGCCCCAGCGGCCGTCGGGGGCGTCGAGCACGGCGCGGGCATCGGTGAAGTGGCCGGCGACGGCGCGGGCCAGGACGGCGCCGTTCCGGTTGGCGGCGAGCAGGCTGACCAGGCCGCCCTTGCCGAGGGTGGCGACCAGGTTGCCGAGGGCGTCGGCGGGGTCGTCGACGACCTCCAGGACGCCGTGGCAGAGCACCGCGTCGACCGAGCCGGCCGGGACCAGCTCGGGCAGCGTCTGGGTGTCGCCCTGGACGGCCCGGACCAGGTCGGTGACACCGGCCTCGGCGGCCCGCCGCTCCAGCGCGAACAGGGCGTCGGGGCTGGGGTCGACCACGGTGACCCGGTGGCCGAGCCTGGCCACCGGCACCGCGAAGTTGCCGGTGCCGCCGCCGGTGTCGACCACCTCGAGGACCGGCCGTCCGAGCTCGGCGGAGCGCCGCTCCAGCGCCGCCCGCACCACCTCCCACACCACGGCGGTACGCAGCGCACTGCGGGGACGAGTCGGATACAAGGCGGCACCCCTCTTGGCAGGACTTCCACGGCGGGAACCCCACCACCATATCCGCCGGGCACCGACCGTCCCGCAGGGCGCAGCGCCCCGCCTCAGGGGTGCACGGCCAGGATCCGTTCGACGATGCGCAGGTACAGCGCGGTGTTGCGGATCAGGTCGTCCGCGTCCCGCTCGCCGGCGGCGCCGGCGATGCCCGCCTCGGCGGCGGCGCGGCGGCGCGCTCCGGCGGCGAAGTAGGCGGCCCACTCGGCGAGTTCGGGGGCGACCTCGGGCAGCAGCTCCCAGGCGGGGCGGATCGCGTGGCGGCGGCGCGGGTTGCGCTCGGGGCGGCCCCGGACGGCGAGCACGGCGGCGGTGGCGCGCAGCGCGGCGAGGTGGGCGGTGGCGTAGCGCTCCAGCGGATCCTGCCGGCCGCGGGCGTGCACCAGGGTGCGGTGGGCGTGGCGGAGCAGTTCGAGCGCGGCCGGCGAGGGCGCGACCCGCCGCAGCACCGGGTGGACGTCGGCTCCGCGGGCGGCGGGCAGGGTGGGTTGATCGACGGCAGGGCGGGCGACAGGCTCAGGACGACTGATGGTCATGGGTCTCCCCCGTTCACTCCGGACCTTGCCCGGGCCGGTCGGCCCGCGCATGCATCCATCGTGAACGGGGGGTCTGACAACTCGGGCCGTTCGGGCCCGTTCCAGTCGTCCCCCACGGCCGGTCCCCCCTTCGGGACCCCCCCGTTGGAGGGTGCCGGGCTCCGCCGCCCCGTGTCGGCGGTGCCCGGCCCCCGTTCTCCGGCCGCTGGTCGCGCCCGGACCGTGGTGCGGCCACCGATCCCCCACAGCCGGTGACCGGTCCCGGGCGCTCCGGGTGGCTCCGCCCGGCGGCGGCCTTCCCGGTGCGCACCACTCTGCCGTCGCGGGCCTGTCGGGCGAAACCCGCTCGGGTACTCAACCGGCGATCTGAGTACGGGTACTCAGCCGCTCCCCCGTTCGGCGGGGGCGGCGCCGGGTACGGTGTCGGGGTCCCGTTCGAGGTACGGGCGGGCGCGTGGGAGGGGGCCGAGGTGGAGGCCGTTCCGCTGATCTTCACCAGCGGCTGGGCGAGCGGGATCAACGCCTATGCCGTGGTGCTGCTGCTGGGCCTGTTCGGGCGGTTCGGCGGGGCCGAGTCGGTGCCGCCGGTGCTGGAGCGCACCGACGTGCTGATCGCCGCCGGGGTGCTGTTCCTGTGCGAGGCGGTGCTCGACAAGATCCCGTTCGTGGACAGCCTGTGGGACGTGGTGCACACCTTCGTCCGGCCGGTCGCGGGCGCCACGGTCGGCGCGCTGCTGGCGGCGCACGACCCGGGCTCGCTGGGCGAGGTCGCGGCGGGCGCGGTCGGCGGGACGACGGCGCTGCTCAGCCACGGCGTCAAGGCGAGCCTGCGGATGGCGGTGAACACCTCGCCGGAGCCGGCCTCCAACATCGTGGTCAGCCTCGGCGAGGACCTGTCGGTGGCGGGCCTGGTGACGCTGGCGATCTTCCACCCGTGGCTGGCCGCCTCGGCGGCGGCGGTGCTGCTGGCGCTGGGCCTCCTGCTGGTGTGGTTCGCGGTGTCCCGGATCCGGCGGTTCTGGCTGCGCCGCCGCGAGCGCCGGCAGGCCCGGGCGGCCGTGGCGTGACGCGGCGCGGGCCCGGCGGCGGGACCGCATAGGATCTGCTGCCATGGCTCGGATCATCGTCGTCGGCGCAGGCATGGGCGGTCTGGCCGCCGCGTCCAGGCTGGCCACCCTCGGGCACCGGGTGACGGTGCTGGAGGCGGCCGGCACCCACGGCGGACAGGTCGGGGCGTACCGCCGCGAGGGGTTCGCCTTCGACACCGGGCCGGGCCTGCTGGCGCTGCCCGCCGTCTACCGGGACCTGGCGCTGAAGACCGGCCGGGAGCCGCTGGAGCAGTTGGTCGGGCTGCGGCCGGTCGAGCCGGAGAGCCGGCACCTGTTCCCGGACGGCACCGAGCTGGTGCTGGCGAACGCCTCCCGCGGCGGGGTCGGGCAGGCGCTGGACGCGGCGTTCGGCGCGGGCGCCGGGGAACGCTGGGGCGAGGTGGTCAACCGCGGCCGCACGGTGTGGGAGGCCACCCGCCGCCCGCTGCTGGAGGAGCCGCGCCCGGCCGTCGACCCGGCCGACCCGTACCCGGTGCCGGCGCGCCGCGGCCTGTCCCGGCTGCTGCCGCACCGCCGCCACACCCTGGCGGACGTCGCCGCCCGCGAACTCGGCGGTGCGCCGGGCCCGACCGCGCTGCTCGGCGAGTACGCGCTGCGCCACGGCCTGGACCCGCGGACCGCGCCCGCCTCGGCGACGGTGCTGCCGTACATGGAGCAGTCCTTCGGCGTCTGGGCCGTGGACGGCGGCCTGCGGGCACTCGCCGACGCGGTGTTCGAGCGCTGCGCGAAGCGCGGCGTGGAGTTCCGCTTCGACACCCCCGTGCGCGCCCTGGAACTGGTCGACGGCCGGGTCACCGGCGTCCGCACCGACGACGGGGCGCTGCCCGCCGACGCGGTGCTCTCCGCCGTGCCCGGGCTGGGCGTCACCGCGCCCGCCGACCCCGCGCCGGGCCGCTTCACCGTGCTGCTCGCCCTGGACGGCGCCCGGCCGGCCGGCACCGCGCACCGCACCGTGGTGCACGCCGCGGACGGCGCCGCCGAGGTTCGCGCGGTCTTCACCGACCGCACCCTGCCGGACCGTCCCACCGTCCAGCTGCTGCGCCCCGACGACCCGTCACTGGTGCCGGGGCCGGACGCCGAGGCCGCCGTGCTGACCGTCACCGTGCCCCCGGGGCTGACCCTGACGGAGGGCCAACAGGACGCCTACGCCGAGCAGTTGCTGGCCCACCTGGCCGCCGCGGGCGTCGACCTGCGCGGGCGGCTGCGCTGGCGGGAGACCCGGCTGACCGGCTCCGTCCCGGCGCCCTCACTGGCCGGCGGGCGGCTCGCCGAACCCAACGAGCCGGGCGTCCCCGGCCTCTACCTGATCGGCGCGCACGCCCACCCGGGCGGCGGGCTGGCCCGGGTCGGGATGTCCGCCTCGATCACCGCGGGGCTGCTCGGTCCCGCCTGACGCACCGTCAGTACTGCTGCTGGTAGTACCAGTTCTGCTGCTGGTCCGGTTCCGGGCCCGGCTGCTGCGGGATGTACGGCTGCTGCTGGTACTGCGCCTGGTACTGCTGCTGGGCGTGGGGATCACCCCAGCCGGAGGCCCCGGAAGGGTCCTGGTACTGCTGCTGCGCGTACGGGTCCTGGTACTGGTAGACCGGCTGGCCGTACTGGTCGTAGCCGATCAGCAGCGGCTGCGGGGTCCACTGCTGTTGCTGCTGGTAGCCCGCGGCCTGCTGCTGGTAGTAGTACTGCTGCTGGTACGCCGCCTGGTCCTCGGTGTAGACGCCCGCGTCGAGCTCCTGGAACTCCTCGTACGCGTAGGGCTGTTCGTCCGGCGCCTCGTCCTCGACCGGTCCGACCTCGCCGACCGGCGCGACCGTCTCCACCGCGGCCACCGCCGCCCCGCCCGTGGCCGCCGACAGCAGCGGCACCTTCGCCAGCGGACCGGGCAGGCTCCCGTCGGCCCGGCGCAGCGACCACCCCACCGGGCGGCCCCGCTTCACCGACATCGTCACCATCGCCTGGCCCAGCGCGAACGCGGCCGCGCCGGCCCCTATCACCGGCACCGAGGACTGCGACATCCCCGCCACCACCGCCAGGAAGCCGGCCAGGGCGAGCGCCCGCCAGCGCAGCGCGGCCCGGTTCTGCAGTAGCAGTTCGGCCGCCAGCCAGAGCGCGACCAGCGCCAACGCGCCATGGAGGAGCAGGTATCCGATGCCCATCCCGCTACCTCCAGCTGCCACCGACACCGCGCGGTTGCGGGCGACTGTACAGGCTCCGGGCAAACACCACCGCATCCCGTCCGGGACTCACCCGCAACGGCCGCACCGCCTTCACCTCGGCCGCGGCTCAGCGCTGGTGGAGCCCGAGGTTCTGGTAGATCTCCAGCGTCGAGGTCGAGTGGTTCAGCGTGATGAAGTGCAGCCCGGGGGCGCCCTCCGCGAGGAGCCGCTCGGCCATCGCCGTGGCGTGCTCCAGTCCGGCCGCGCGGACCGCGACCGGGTCGTCGGCGACGGACTCCACCTTCTGCCGGAAGTCCGGCGGGAAGTCCGAGCCGGACAGCTGCGGGAAGCGCACCAGCTGGCGGATGTTGGTGAGGGGCATGATCTCCGGGATGATCGGCGTCTCGCAGCCCGCCGCGGCGACCCGGTCGCGCAGCCGCAGGTAGTCCTCGACCTCGAAGAACATCTGGGTGATCGCGTAGTCCGCGCCGGCCCGGCACTTGGCGACGAAGTGCCGGATGTCCTCGTCCCAGTTCTCCGACCGCGGGTGCATCTGCGGGAACGCGGCCACGCCCACGCAGAAGTCGCCGATCCCCTTGATCAGCTCGACCAGCTCGTACGCGTAGGTGACGCCCTCGGGGTGGCGGACCCACTCGCCCATCAGGTCGCCGGGCGGGTCGCCGCGCACCGCGAGGACGTTGCGCACGCCCTCGTCGGCGTACTGGCCGATGATGTTGCGCAGTTCGGCCACCGAGTGGTCGACGGCGGTGAGGTGGGCGACCGGGGTCAGCGTGGTCTCGGTGGCGATCCGGCCGACCAGGTTGACGGTGCGGCCGCGCGAGGAGCCGCCCGCGCCGTACGTCATGCAGACGAAGTTCGGGTCCAGCGACTCGACCCGGCGGATCGCGTCCCAGAGCTTGCGCTCGCCCTCCTCGTTGCGCGGCGGCATGAACTCGAAGGAGAAGGAGCGGTCGCCTGCCGCCAGCAGGTCGCGCACGGTCTGCGCGCGGTCGCTTCTGGTGGAGGGAATCCCGAGTGCCATGCAGGCAGGTTAGCCGTCGGCGGCGCGGCCCGGACAAACGACGTCCAGGAAATGAGACAGCAGTTGAGATTTCGGCCGCCCCCGCTGAGCTGCCCGAACGACGGGCGGGCGGCACAGCGGACCGGGGCATCCAACCGGGCGCGTTAGTCTGACTGTCAGCCCATCTATCGGAGTTCCAGGTGCCCTCCTCCACCCGTCTTCCCCGCAACCCCGTCGACGCGGAGGACGTGCGCGACCGCGTCAACACCGCGCTCGGCGCCTTCATGGCCGAGCGGACCGCCCTGCTCTCCGGCATCTCCGACCAGCTCGGGCCGGTCGCCGAAGCCCTGCGCGACTTCCTGCTCGACGGCGGCAAGCGGCTGCGGCCCGCGTTCTGCTACTGGGGCTGGCGGGCGGCCGGCGGCGCGACCGACGACCCCGGGATCGAGCGGGCGGCCGCCGCCCTGGAACTGCTGCAGGCCAGCGCCCTGGTCCACGACGACCTGATGGACCGCAGCGACACCCGCCGCGGCCTGCCCGCCGTCCACCGCCGCTTCGAGAACCTGCACCGCACCAGCGGCTGGCGCGGCGACCGCGAACAGTACGGCGCGTCCGCCGCCGTCCTGCTCGGCGACCTGCTGCTGATCTGGTGCGACGAGCTGTTCCACCGCTCCGGGCTGCCCGCCGCCGCCGTCTCCGCGGCCAAGCCCGCCTTCGACCTGATGCGCACCGAGGTCATGCTCGGCCAGTACCTGGACGTCCTGGAACCCGTCGCCGGCGACTCCACGGACGCCGAGGCGCTCGACCGGGCCCGGACCGTCCTGCACTACAAGTCCGCGAAGTACACCATCGAACGGCCGCTGCAGGTCGGCGCGCTGCTGGCCGGCGCCGGGCCCGACCTGGTCGACGCGCTCGGCGCGTTCGGGCTCCCGCTGGGCGAGGCGTTCCAGCTCCGCGACGACCTGCTCGGCGTCTTCGGCGACCCCGCCGTCACCGGCAAGCCCGCCGGCGACGACCTCCGCGAGGGCAAGCGCACCCTCCTGGTCGCCCACGCGATGCGCGGCCTCTCCCCCGCCGACGCCCACCGCCTCGACACCCGGCTCGGCGCCCCCGACCTCACCCCCGACGAGATCGCCGACCTCACCACCCTGATCACCCTCAGCGGCGCCCCCGCCCTCGTCGAGGCCCGGATCGACCACCTGCTCACCGACTCCCTCGCTGCCCTCCACGCGGCCCCCCTCGCCGACGCCCGGTCCCGCGAAGCCCTCGAAGCCCTCGCCGACGCCGCAACCGTCCGCAAGTACTGAACGCACGCGGAGGAAAGCACCGACAGGGGCGCGCGGGGGATATCCCCCGCGCGCCCCTGTCGGTGCCGCTACCGCAGGCGTGCTGCGAACTCCGCTGCGGCGGCGGCCGGGTCGTCCGCGGCGGTGAGCGCGCGCACCACGACGACGCGGGTGGCTCCGGCGTCCAGGACCTGGTCGAGGTTGCCGAGGTCGATGCCGCCGATGGCGAACCAGGGCCGGGCCGGCTTCGCGGCGGCGGCGTAACGCACCAGCTCCAGGCCGGGCGCGTGGCGGCCGGGCTTGGTGGGCGTGGGCCAGACGGGTCCGGTGCAGAAGTAGTCGACGCCGGGTTCGGTGAGAGCGGTGTCGACCTCGGCCCCGGCGTGGCAGGAGCGTCCGATCAGGACGTCCTCGCCGAGGATCTTCCGGGCGACCCGCACCGGCAGGTCGTCCTGTCCGAGGTGCAGCACGTCGGGCCGGGCGCCGTACGCGACGTCGGCGCGGTCGTTGACGGCGAGGAGCTTGCCGTGGCGCTTGGCGGCGTCGGCGAAGACCTCCAAGTACTCCAGTTCCTGCTTGGCCTCCAGCCCCTTGTCGCGGAGCTGGACGATGTCCACGCCGCCGGCCAGCACGGCGTCCAGGAACTGGGCGAGGTCGCCCTGCTCGCGGCGGGCGTCGGTGCAGAGGTAGAGCCGGGCGTCGGCCAGTTGCTGACGTGCCGTCACCGGCGCCGTCACAGGGCCATGGCCTGGGCGCGGCGCTTGACCTCGGTGCCGCGGTTCTCGCGCAGGGCCTGGATCGGGCTGCCGGGCAGGGAGTCGTCCTCGGTGAACATCCACTCGAGGATCTCCTGGTCGGAGAAGCCGCAGTCGCGGAGCACGGTGAGGGTGCCGACCAGGTGCTTGACCGGGCCGTCGTCCTCAATGAAGTCGGCGGGGACCTGCAGGGACTTGTTCGGGCCGCGCCGGACGGCCAGCAGGGTGCGGTTCCGCACCATGTCGCGGACTTCGGTGATCACCACGCCCCACCGCTCGGAGATGTCGGGCAGGTACAGCCACGCGGGGACCAGGGCGTCAATCTTGGGATCAATCTCGCTCACGGCACCCAGCCTACCCACGCACCACCCGACTGCCGTCCTCAGGCGATCGCGGCCTTCAGCTGGACGCCCGGGTCGGCGGCGCGCGCCGGGTCGAGCACCGCGCCGCGCTCGATCAGGCGGCGGCCCTGGGCGAGGTCGCGCGGCCGGTCGACGGCGAGCAGGGCGACCAGTGCGCCGTCGCGCAGCCACAGCACCGTCCAGGCGCGGTCGGACGGCGAGCCGCGCCAGAGCAGGTGGTCGGCCCCGGCGTGCCGGCCGGCGTACTGGACCATGCGGTCGAACTGCTCGGACCAGAAGTACGGGACGGGGTCGTAGGGGGTCTCCAGGGTGCCGAGCACGGAGGCGGCGGCGGCGCCGCCGGAGTGCAGGGCGTGGTCCCAGTGCTGGACGGCGAGCCGGGTGCCGAACCGCGCGGAGGGGTAGGAGACGCAGTCGCCGGCCGCCCAGACCCCGGGGAGCGCGGTGCGCAGCCGGTCGTCGACGGGCACGGTGCCGTCGGGGTCGAGGGCGAGCGGGCTGTCGGCGAGCCAGCCGGTGGCGGGGCGGGCGCCGATGCCGACCACGACCTCGTCGGCGGGCAGGTGGGTGCCGTCGGCGAGCAGGATGCCGCCGTCGGCGGATCCGGCGACGGCGGCGCCGCAGTGCAGTTCGACGCCGGCGGCGGCGTACCAGTCGGTCATCAGGGCGCCGAGTTCGGCGGGCAGGGCGCCGGCCAGCGGGGCGGCGGCGGCCTCGACGACGGTGACCCGGCAGCCCAGGGCGCGGGCGACGGTGGCGGTCTCGGCGCCGATCCAGCCCGCGCCGACCAGGACGATCCGCTTGCCGGGGGTGAGGGCGGCGCGCAGCGCGTGGGCGTCGTCGACGGTGCGCAGGGTGCGGGCGTCGGGCAGGCCGGGGAGCGTGCGCGGGTCGGCGCCGGTGGCGATCACCAGGGCGCCGTAGGGGAGTTCGCCGCGGTCGGTGTGCAGGACGCCGGCGTTCAGGCCGGTGGCGCGGCGGCCGGTGAGGAGTTCGACGTCGAGCTGGTGCCAGTCGAGTTCGAAGGCGGTGGCGTCGGCCTTGCCGAGCAGCACGTCCTTGGAGAGCGGGGGGCGGTCGTAGGGGAGGTGGAGTTCCTCCCCGACCAGGGTGATCGCGCCCTGCCAGCCGCCCTGCCGCAGGTTCAGCGCGGCCTGCGCGCCCGCCATGCCCGCCCCGACCACGACGACCCGGTCCGTTGCCCTCAGTTCAGCCACGGCGTCCACCCTACCCAGCGGTGTCCACCCTGCGTACGCGCCTTCGGCGGCGGGTCGGCCCGGCGTTAAGGTGGTGGGACTAGCTATCACGGGAGCCCGGTGCACCGGGCTGAGAGGCGGGCTGCGGCGGCCCGCGACCGTCCGAACCTGATCCGGGTCATGCCGGCGAAGGGAGAAGAAGCCGCTGTGGCACATTCCGACGTGCTGGTGGTCGGCGGGGGCATCATCGGCCTCGGCGTCGCCTGGCGCACCGCGCAGCGCGGCCTGACGGTCGCGGTGGTCGACCCCCGGCCGGGCGGCGGTGCGGCGCAGGTCGCCGCGGGCATGCTCGCCCCGGTCACCGAACTGCAGTACGGCGAGGAGCCGTTGCTGCGTCTGGGCATGGCGTCGAACGAGCGGTACGCCGCGTTCGCCGCCGAGTTGACCGAGCTGACCGGCCTGGACACCGGCTACCGGGCAACCGGCACGCTGGCGGTGGCGCTGGACTCCGACGACCGCGAGGAGCTGCGTGAACTGCACGCCTTCCACGGCCGCCTGGGCCTGGCCTCGGAGTGGCTGACCGGCCGCGAGTGCCGGCGCCTGGAGCCGATGCTGGCCCCGGGCGTGCGCGGCGGCCTGCACGTCGCCGAGGACCACCAGGTGGACGGCCGCCGGCTGGCCGCCGCGCTGGTCGCGGCATGCGAGCGGCTCGGCGTGGTGTTCCACCGCGCCGAGGCCGCCGAGCTGCTGACCGACGGCGAACGGGCCGTCGGCGTGCGGCTGTCGACCGGCGGGACGGTGACGGCGGAGCGCACCGTGCTGGCCGCGGGCTCGCGCAGCCATCTGCTGCCCGGCCTGCCGGCCGGGGTGCTGCCGGCGATCCGCCCGGTGAAGGGCCAGGTGCTGCGGCTGCGCATCCCCGCGCTGTACGCGCCGTTCCTGTCCCGCAACGTGCGTGCCGTGGTGCGCGGCCAGCACCTGTACCTGGTACCGCGCGCCGACGGCGAGTTGGTGATCGGCGCGACCACCGAGGAGCTGGGCCACGACACCACGGTGACCGCCGGCGGGGTCTACGAGCTGCTCCGGGATGCCCACGAACTGGTGCCCGGAATCACCGAGTTGGAGCTGGTGGAGACCAACGCGGGCCTGCGGCCCGGCTCCCCGGACAACGCGCCGCTGCTCGGCCCGACCGTGCTGCCCGGCCTGGCTGCCGCCACCGGGCACTACCGCAACGGCGTGCTGCTCACCCCGGTCACCGCCGACCTGCTCGCCGACTACCTGGCCACCGGCGAGCTGCCCGCGCTGGCCGCCGACTTCACCCCCGACCGCTTCGGCACCGAGGTCCCCGCATGAACACCATCGCCCTGACCGTCAACGGCGAACCCCGCACGCTGCCCGCCGCCGTCACCCTCGACACCGTGGTGGCCGAGGTGTCGGCCGCCCCCACCGGCATCGCCGCCGCCGTCAACGAGGCCGTGGTGCCCCGCAGTTCGTGGCCCGCCACGGCGCTGAGCGCGGGCGACCGGGTCGAGATCCTCACCGCCGTCCAGGGAGGCTGACCATGGCTGACGACGCACTCGTCATCGGCGGCACCGCCTTCACCTCCCGACTGATCATGGGCACCGGCGGCGCCCCCAGCCTGGACGTGCTGGAGCAGGCGCTGCGACTGTCCGGCACCGAACTGACCACGGTGGCGATGCGCCGGGTGAACACCGCCACCCAGGGCTCGGTGCTGGAGGTGCTGGCCCGCAACGACATCCGGGTGCTCCCCAACACGGCCGGCTGCTACACCGCGGGCGAGGCGGTGCTGACCGCGCGACTGGCCCGCGAGGCGCTCGGCACCGACTGGGTCAAGCTCGAAGTCATCGCCGACGAGCGGACCTTGCTGCCCGACCCGATCGAACTGCTGGACGCCGCCGAGACCCTGGTCGACGACGGCTTCACCGTCCTCCCCTACACCAACGACGATCCGGTGCTGGCCCGGAAGTTGGAGGACGTCGGGTGCGCGGCGATCATGCCGCTCGGCTCCCCGATCGGCTCGGGCCTGGGCATCCGCAACCCGCACAACTTCCAGCTGATCGTGGAGTCCGCGAACGTCCCGGTGATCCTGGACGCGGGCGCCGGCACCGCGAGCGACGCCGCGCTGGCGATGGAACTCGGCTGCTCCGCCGTGATGCTGGCCTCAGCGGTGACCCGCGCCCAGGACCCGGCGCTGATGGCGGAGGCGATGCGCAAGGCGGTCGAGGCCGGCCGGCTCGCCCACCGCGCGGGCCGGATCCCGCGCCGCTACTACGCCGACGCCTCCTCCCCCACCGCCGGCCTCG
Organism: Streptomyces sp. TLI_171; assembly: GCF_003610255.1. Lineage (GTDB taxonomy): Bacteria > Actinomycetota > Actinomycetes > Streptomycetales > Streptomycetaceae > Kitasatospora. The sequence goes on from NZ_RAPS01000001.1 coordinate 2,164,067, forward strand.
CCGACACCCGGGAGCGCCCGGCCTTCTGAGCCGGGTCCGCCCCGTCCGCCCTGTCTGCGCCCCGGCCGCTCTGCCACCATGGAGCGTCACGGCGTGGAGGGGGAACTCATGGAGCCGAGCAGACCGGCCGGCCAGGACTGGGCGGCCGTGGTGGTCTGGTGGGGGCCGATGCTGGTGCTCGACGGTTGGCTGCTGTCCGGCGGCCGCGGGCGGGCGGTGGCCCCGCTGCTCGTCCCGGCGCTGTGCTGCGCCGTGATCGCCGCGATCACGGCGCGCCCGGGCTCGGCGGGCGTGGTGCGGCTGCGCCGGGCGGGTCTGGGCGCGCTGATCGCGCACGGCCTGCTGCTGGCCCTGCTGTTCGTGCTGGTCGCCGTCCACCCGCCGCACATCCCGTGGTGAGCGCACCGACACCCCGCCCCTGCCGGGCAGTGACCCGTCCGGCCCCTAGACTCCTCGGGTGGACATGACCCTCGACGATCCCCTCCTCGGCGTGCTGCTCGACGGCCGCTACCGGGTCGAGCAGCGGATCGCGGTCGGCGGCATGTCGACCGTCTACCGGGGCACGGACACCCGGCTGGACCGGACGGTGGCGCTGAAGGTGATGCACGCCTCGCTGGCCGGCGACGCAGCCTTCACCGCCCGGTTCATCCGGGAGGCGAAGGCGGTGGCCCGGCTCGCCCACCCGAACGTGGTGAACGTGCTGGACCAGGGAGCCGACCCGCGGGCCGTGTTCATGGCGATGGAGTACGTCCCCGGCCGGAACCTGCGTGACGTGCTGCGCGACCGGGGCGCGCTGTCCGTGCGGGCCGCCCTCGACGTGCTGGAGCCGGTGCTGGCCGCGCTGGGCGCGGCGCACCGCGCCGACCTGGTGCACCGGGACGTCAAGCCGGAGAACGTGCTGATCACCGACACCGGGATGGTGAAGGTCGCCGACTTCGGCCTGGTCGCCCTGCTGGCCGGCCAGGAGGACGGCAGTCCCAGCACCGAGCCGGACCAGCTGCTGGGCACCGTCTCCTACCTGGCGCCGGAGCAGATCAGCCGCGAGGTGCAGCCCGACCAGCGGGTGGACGTCTACGCCGCCGGGATCCTGCTGTACGAGATGCTGACCGGCGCGAAGCCGCACACCGGGGCGGACGCCGGCGAGGTGATGTACCGGCACCTGCACGAGGACGTCCCGCCGCCCTCGCGCACCGCGCCCGCGGTGGGTCCGGAGCTGGACGCGATAGTGGCCGCGGCGACCGCCCGGGACCCGCAGGCCCGGCCGTGGGACGCGGTGGAGCTGCTGGCCGCCGTGCAGCGGGCCCGCCGGGCGCTGCCGCCCGCCAGCCTGGACGCGGAGCCGCCCGCCTCGACCCGCCCCACCCCGCAGTTCAGCCCGGCCGAGGCCACCGCGGTGATCAGCCCGATGGGCGGCCTGGAGCGCACCAGCGTGCTGGACGTCCCGCCGGAGCTGCTGCCGCCGTCCCGCCCGCCGGTCGAGCCCGCCCGCCCGGGCCGCCGCGCCGCCCGGGCGCGGGCTCCGCGCAGCCGCAAGCCGCTGATCTGGTCGGCGGTGCTGGTGACGCTGGCGCTGCTGGTCGGCGGGGTGACGTACGCGCTGTCCAGCGCGGTCTACGCGACGGTGCCGAGCGTGCTGGGGCAGAGCCGCGAGCAGGCCTCGACCACGCTGGACAAGCAGGGGCTGCACGGCGCGTTCAGCGAGCAGTTCAGCGAGTCGGTGCAGGCCGGCCAGGTGATCTCGACCGATCCGGGCGTCGGCGCCCGGGTCCGCAAGAGCGACGACGTGCGGGTGGTGCTCTCCCGCGGCCCGGAGCGGCTGCCGGTGCCGGACGTGACGAACCGTCCGCTGGCGGACGCCGCCAAGGCGCTGGCCGACGCCCGGCTGGCGGCGGGCGCCAGCACCGAGCAGTTCAGCGACACGGTGCCGAAGGGTCAGGTGATCTCCACCGAGCCGGCCGCGGGCAGCAAGGTGTCGCCGAACGCCCCGGTGTCGCTGACCGTCTCCAAGGGCATGCACCCGGTGCCGGACGTCAACGGGATGGGCAAGGACGAGGCGGTGAAGGCCCTGCAGGGGGCCGGGTTCTCGCCGCAGATCGCCGGGCTGCTCCCGCTCGGCAAGGTGACCGGCCAGTCCCCGGCCGCCGGCACGCCCCGCCCGCAGGGCTCGGCCGTGACGATCACCATCAGCCTGTTCTGACGCCCCGTCCGCCCCGTCCGCCCCGTCCGGGGCGGGCGGCGGCTCAGCGCAGCGGACCGTCGCCCTCCTGCTCCTGGTAGGAGTAGCGCTGTTCCTTCCACGGGTCGGCGAGGTTGTGGTAGCCGCGCTCCTCCCAGAAGCCGCGGCGGTCGGCGCGCATGTACTCCACGGCGCGCACCCACTTGGGGCCCTTCCAGGCGTACAGGTGGGGCACCACCAGGCGGACCGGGAAGCCGTGTTCGAGGGTGAGCGGCTGGCCGTTGTGGTGGGTGGCGAACACGGTGGCCGGGTCGGCGAAGTCGGCGAGGCGCAGGTTGGCGCTGTAGCCGTACTCGGCCCAGACCATCACGTGGGTGACGGTCGGGTCGGGCGGGACCAGGTCGAGGACGGTCTTGCCGGCCACCCCGCCCCACTCGTTGCCGAGCATGGAGAACTTGGTGACGCAGTGGAAGTCGCCGCGCACGGTCACCTTGGGCAGGGCGTGGAAGGCGGCGAAGTCCCAGCTGGTCTTCTCCGCGTCGGCGGTGGCCCCGAACACCTGGAAGTCCCAGCTCTGCGGCTTGAACCGGGGCACCGGGCCGTAGTGCAGGACGGGCCAGCCGCGCTGCGGGCGCTGGCCCGGGGGGAGCCTCGGGTCAGACGGCGGCTGCGGTTCCGATTGGTGCTGACCCATGCCTCCATGGTGACAGACGGCGGGCGCCGATCCGCGCGCGCCCCCACCGCGCGCCCGCAGGGAAATCACGTCTGCCGGAGGGGGGCAACGCGGCGAGAATCCGGTCGCGCGTTCGGGTGAGATACCCCCGAAAGGGCTAACACGCCGAGTATCCGCGCAGGTCAGAGAATTGCGAACGTCCCGGAAAAGCCTCTCCGCGAAACGACGGTAAGCGTGAACTTACTGGAAGTGCACCCGTTCAGGTGCCACGATGCGGGCAACCGGGCACCCGACCGGAAATTCCCCGTAGCGGAAGGCAGGCCATGCAGGGCGATCCCGAGGTCATCGAGTTCCTCAACGAGCAGCTGACCGCCGAGCTCACCGCGATCAACCAGTACTTCCTGCACGCGAAGATGCAGGAGAACTTCGGCTGGACGAAGCTCGCCAAGTACACCCGGCACGAGTCGTTCGACGAGATGAAGCACGCCGAGGTGCTGACCGACCGGATCCTCTTCCTGGACGGCCTGCCGAACTACCAGCGGCTGTTCCACGTCCGGATCGGGCAGACCGTCAAGGAGATGTTCGAGGCCGACCGGCAGATCGAGGTCGAGGCGATCGACCGCCTGAAGCGCGGGATCGTGGTGATGCGGGCCAAGAACGACGTCACCTCGGCGAACATCTTCGAGGCCATCCTCGAGGACGAGGAGCACCACATCGACTACCTGGACACCCAGCTGGAACTGCTGGACAAGCTCGGCGAGGCGCTGTACATCGCGCAGCTGATCGAGCAGCCCGAGAGCAGCTGAACCCGGGAGCGGCCGGGCGGGGCGCCGGACCGGTTCAGGCGGCGCGCGACGGGGCGACGGGCTGGGACTCCGGCTCGGCCAGGCCAAGCCGCTCGGCCAGCCGGGCCGTCGGGCAGGGGCGGGCGCCGTGCTCGCCGAGCAGCGCCTGGATGCGCCGCACGCACGAGCCGCAGTCGGTGCCGGCCTTGCAGCCCTTGGCTATCTGACGAGGGGTGGTGGCGCCCCCTTCCATCTCCTGCTTGACCCGGGCCTCGGTGACCGCGTGGCACATGCACACGTACATGCGCGGCCCCTTCCACGGTTGGTGCGGTTTACTGAGCCTTACCTTACCTGGTGCTCCGGGTGCGAAAAAGGCCCCTCCGCCTCGGATCACCCGAAAGCGGAGGGGCCTTCGTCACATCGGCCCCGCGGGGCCCGGGAACTACTGGCCGCGGTACATCTCGGCGACCAGGAACGCCAGGTCCAGCGACTGGCTGCGGTTGAGCCGCGGGTCGCAGGCCGTCTCGTAGCGCTGGTGCAGGTCGTCGACCAGCACCTCGTCGCCGCCGCCGACGCACTCGGTGACGTCGTCACCGGTCAGCTCGACGTGGATGCCGCCCGGATGGGTGCCGAGCGCGCGGTGCACCTCGAAGAAGCCCTTGACCTCGTCGAGCACGTCGTCGAAGTTGCGGGTCTTGTGGCCGCTGGAGGCCTCGAAGGTGTTGCCGTGCATCGGGTCGGTGATCCACACCACCTGGGCGCCGGAGGCGGTGACCTTCTCCACCAGGGTGGGCAGGTGGTCGCGGATCTTGCCCGCGCCCATCCGGGTGATGAAGGTGAGCCGGCCGGGCTCGCGCTCCGGGTCCAGGCGGTCGATCAGGGTCAGCGCGTCGTCCACCGTGGTGGTCGGGCCGAGCTTGACGCCGATCGGGTTGCGGATCTTGGACGCGAACTCGATGTGCGCGTGGTCGAGCTGCCGGGTGCGCTCGCCGATCCACACCATGTGGCCGGAGACGTCGTACAGCTCGCCGGTGCGCGAGTCGGTGCGGGTCAGCGCCGTCTCGTAGTCGAGGATCAGCGCCTCGTGCGAGGAGAAGAACTCGACCGTCTTGAACTCCTCCGGGGCCACCCCGCAGGCGTTCATGAAGGCCAGCGCCTGGTCGATCTCCCGGGCCACCTGCTCGTAGCGCTGCCCCGCCGGGGAGTTGCGCACGAAGTCCTGGTTCCAGGCGTGCACCTGGCGCAGGTCGGCGTAACCGCCGGTGGTGAACGCGCGCACCAGGTTGAGCGTCGCCGCGGAGGCGTTGTACATCCGCTTCAGCCGCTCCGGGTCCGGGATCCGGGACTCGGGGGTGAACTCGAAGCCGTTCACCGAGTCGCCGCGGTAGACCGGCAGGGTCACGCCGTCCCGGGTCTCGGTGTTCTTCGAGCGCGGCTTGGAGTACTGGCCGGCGATCCGGCCCACCTTCACCACCGGCACGGACGCTGCGTAGGTGAGCACCGCGGCCATCTGGAGCAGGGTCTTCAGCTTGTTGCGGATCTGGTCGGCCGACACGGCGTCGAACGCCTCGGCACAGTCACCGCCCTGCAGCAGGAAGGCCTCACCACGCGCGACGGCGCCGAGCCGGGCGCGCAGCTGGTCGCACTCGCCGGCGAAGACGAGCGGCGGATAGGAGGCGAGCTCCGCAAGGGTCTTGCGCAGAGCCTCTTGGTCCGGCCATTCAGGCTGCTGCGCCGCGGGCAGGGACTGCCAGGAGTGGTTAGTCACGGTCACAGGGGCAAGGCTACGGGGTGCCACAACCGGATTGCGGCTTCCGCCCGCTGGGTGAGACGAGTCGTGGACATCTCCCCGGACCGCCCGCCGGTCGGCTATCGTCTGCTCCGTGACCGCGACGCACACCTTCTCCTGGTGGTGGGCCAGCCCGTTGGGCGGCCCACGGATCGCGCGTCCCTGAGACGAACGACGGCCGCCCTTCGGGGCGGCCGTCGACGTTTGTGTGCAGCGTCACGGCCCTCCCGGAGGCGGCGGAAACCCCCCGCCGCACCCCCCGGAAGGAACACCGCAGTCGTGACCACCACCGCCGCCGCCCTGCTCGCCCGCCTCACCGCCCCCGGCGCCCCGGCCTTCGCCCTGCTGCACCGCCGCGCGCCCCGGCTCGCCCCCGACACCGTCGAGCTGCTGCTCGGCACGGTCACCGACCACGACACGCTGGCCGAGCTGCCGGTCCGTCAGGGCGTCCCGGCCGACGGCCCGCGGCACGACCTGCTGGCCCTGGTCCCGTACGCGCAGATCCGCGAGCGCGGCTTCGCCGCCCGCCAGGACGGCGCCCCGCTGCGGGCGCTGGCCGTCGAGGAGCAGCACGCGCTGCCGCTGGCCCAGGTGCTGGCCGCACTGCCGGACGCGCCGGTCGAGCTGCACGGCGGCGAGTTCGACATCAGCGACGAGGAGTACGCGGGCATCGTCCGGCGGGTGATCGAGGACGAGATCGGGCGCGGCGAGGGCGCCAACTTCGTGATCCGGCGCGACTTCCACGCCGAACTGGCCGGGTACTCCACGGCCACCGCGCTGACCCTGTTCCGCCGCCTGCTGGAGGCGGAGCGCGGCGCGTACTGGACCTTCCTGGTGCACACCGGGGACCGGGTGCTGGTGGGCGCGTCCCCGGAGGTCCACGTCCGGCAGTCCGGCGGGACCGTGGTGATGAACCCGATCTCCGGCACCTACCGCTATCCGGCGTCCGGGCCCACCATCGACTCGCTCCTCGCGTTCCTGCACGACCCCAAGGAGCTGGAGGAGCTCACCATGGGGGTCGACGAGGAACTGAAGATGATGTGCGCGGTCGGCGACCTCGGCGGCCAGGTGCTCGGCCCCCGGCTGAAGGAGATGTCGCACCTCGCGCACACCGAGTACGAGCTGCGCGGCCGCACCTCGCTGGACGTCCGCGAGGTGCTGCGGGAGACCATGTTCGCCGCCACCGTCACCGGCAGCCCCGTGCAGAACGCCACCCGGGTCATCGACCGCTACGAGCGCGGCGGCCGCGGCTACTACTCCGGCGCGCTCGCCCTGATCGGCCGCTCCGCCAGCGGCGGCCAGCAGTTGGACTCGCCGATCTGCATCCGGGCCGCCGACGTCGACCCCGCCGACGGCTCGCTGGTGGTCCGGGTCGGCGCCACCCTGGTCCGGCACTCCGACCCGGACTCCGAGGTCGCCGAGACCCACGCCAAGGCCGCCGGCGTGCTCGCCGCGATCGGCGCCCGCCCGGCCCGCTCCGCCCGGGACGCCGCCGCCCGGCCCCGGCTGGCCGACGACCACCGGGTGCAGGCCGCACTGGACTCCCGCCGGGCCGGCCTGGCCCCGTTCTGGCTGCGGATGCAGCAGCCCGCCGCGCCGCGCCCCGGGGCCGACACCCTGGTCGTGGACGGCGAGGACACCTTCACCGCGATGCTCGCCCACCTGCTGCACTCGCTCGGACACACCGTCACCGTGCTCCGCTACGACACCCCCGGCCTGCGCGAGCGGGTCGCGGCGCACCGCGGCCCGCTGGTGCTCGGCCCCGGGCCCGGCGACCCCGCCGACCCGGCCGACGCCAAGATGGCGGTGCTGCGCCCGATCGTCGCCGACGCGCTCGCCGCCGTCCGCTCCGGCGAGCGCACCGCCCCGCTGCTCGCGGTCTGCCTCAGCCACCAGCTGCTGTCCGCGCAGCTCGGCCTGCCGCTGGCCCGCAAGGCCGTCCCGTACCAGGGCGCGCAGGAGGCGATCGAGCTGTTCGGCACCCGACGGACCGTCGGGTTCTACAACACCTTCACCGCCCGCTGCGACCAGGACACCGCCGACCGGCTGGCCGCCGAGGGCATCGAGCTCTCCCGGGACGCCCGCACCGGGGACGTGCACGCGCTGCGCGGGCCCGGCTTCGCCGGCCTGCAGTTCCACCCGGAGTCGGTGCTCACCCGCGAGGGGGTGGAGATCGTCGCCGAGCTGCTGCGCAGCACCGCGGCGGTGCGCGGCTGACGGCCGGTCAGCCCAGTTCCTCGTCCAGGCCCTGCTCGATGGCGTAGCGCACCAGCTCCACCCGGTTGTGGAGCTGGAGCTTGCCGAGGGTGTTCTGGACGTGGTTCTGCACGGTGCGGTGCGAGAGCACCAGCCGGTCGGCGATCTGCCGGTACGACAGGCCCTTGGCGACCAGCCGCAGCACCTCGGTCTCCCGGGGCGTCAGCTGCGGGGCGGCGGGCCGGGCCGCGGTGCCGGGCTCGGTGGCCAGCCGGCGGAACTCGCCGAGCACCAGGCCCGCCAGGCCCGGGGTGAAGACCGGGTCGCCGACGGCGGTGCGGCGCACCGCGTCGAGCAGCTCCTCGCGGCCGGCGGACTTCAGCAGGTAGCCGGTCGCGCCGGACTTCACCGCCTCCAGCACGTCGGCGTGCTCGCCGCTGGCGGACAGCACCAGCACCCGTACCGCCGGGTCGGCGGCCACCACCCGGCGGCACACCTCCGCGCCGGGCAGCGCGGGCAGGTTGAGGTCCAGCAGGACCACCTGCGGGCCGCTGGCCCGGGCCCGCCGGACCGCCTCCTCGCCGTCCCCGGCGGTGGCGACCACCGCGAACCCGGCCTCGGCCAGGTCCCGCGCCACCCCTTCGCGCCACATCGGGTGGTCGTCGACCACCATCACCCGCACCGGCTGGTCAGCCGTCACTGCCCCTCCTCGGCCACCGCAGTTCCACCTCGACGCCCTCGCCGGGCACCGAGTACAGCTCGGCGCTGCCGCCGAGGTCGAGCATCCGCCCGCGGATCGACTGGGCCACCCCGAGCCGCCCGGCGCGCTGCGCCTCGGCCAGCCGACCGGCCGGGAAGCCCGGTCCGTCGTCCCGGACCGACACGGTGACCGCCGCCGGCTCGTCCTCGACCAGGATCCAGGCCCGGGCGGACTCCCCCGCGTGCCGGCGCACGTTGTCCAGCGCGGCGCCGACCGCGGCGGCCAGCTCGGCCGCCACCGGGCCGGGCAGCAGCACCGGCGTGGCGGGCGCGGCGACGGTGATCCGCTCGTCGGCGTGCCGGGCGATCAGCGGCCTGAGGTCCGCCTCGCCGCCCGGGTCGGCCTGCTCCGGCAGCTGAGCGCCCGTCATCAGGGCCCGCAGCGCCCGCTCCTGCTCGCCCGCCAGCCGGCCCAGCTCGGCGGCGTCGCCCTGCTGGCGGTGCACCAGGGCGAGCACCTGCAGCACGCCGTCGTGGATGTCCCGGGACAGCCGTTCGCGCTCCCGGGTGGCGGCCTCCACCTGGAGCGCCCGGGTGAGCACCGCCTCGCTGGCCCGGGCCAGTTCGATCACGTAGCCGATGGCGCAGCCGGCCACCAGCAGCAGCACGATGTTGTGCAGGTTGTCGGGGCTGATCCCGCCGTGGCCGAGGATGTTGGCGGCCCCGATCACCGCCGCGGCGAACGCGGCGGGCCGCCAGCCGCCCTTGCCGGCGTAGCCCAGCACGGTGCCGGCCGCCCAGATCGTCGGCAGGGTCGGCGCGCCGGCGTGGATCCGCTCGGCGGTGTCGATCCAGCCGCTCATCACGATGCCGAACACCGCGAAAACCAGGTCGGTGCCGAGCACCGGCCAGGTGCACCGCTCGGGTCCGGCGAACGCCCGGGTGGAGGCCAGCGTCCACAGCGTCAGCGCGCCGAGGTAGATCCAGCCCGACACGGGGTGCAGGAAGTCGTTGTAGGACGCGAGGTAGCGCAGCAGCGCATAGCCGAGCGCCAGCACCCGGAAGTACCCCATGGCGCGCCACAGCGGCAGCTCGACCGACATCCCGCCGGCCGCCACCGCCGCCACCACGCCGCGCCGCGCGGGGAGGCGGCCCCGCAGCGCGACGGGTCTGTGCTCCTCCACTGCCAAGCCCCCCTGACGGGCCCTCAGGCCCCGGTGTCCTTCTCCTGCTCCGGACCGTGCTCCGCCTGCTTCTCGGCGGCCTTCTCGGCGGCCTCGGCGGCCTTCTCGGCCTTCTGCTGGGCCTTGCGGTCGGCGTCCGCGGCCTTCTTCTCCTCGGAGAGCTGGCGCTTGGCGGCGGTGGCGTAGATGTCCACGTACTCCTGGCCGGACAGCCGCATGATCTCGTACATCACCTCGTCGGTGACCGAGCGCAGGATGAACCGGTCGTTCTCCATGCCCTGGTAGCGGGAGAAGTCCAGCGGGCGGCCGATCCGGATGCCGGGCCGGACACCGAAGTTGGGCATCACCTGGCCGGGCGGCTGCACCTTCTCGGTGTCGATCATCGCGACCGGGATCACCGGCGCGCCGGTGGCCAGCGCCACCCGGGCCAGGCCGCCGACCTTGCCCCGGTACAGCTTGCCGTCGGGCGAGCGGGTGCCCTCCGGGTAGACGCCGAACAGCTCACCGCGCTCGACCACTGCGATGCCGCTGCGGATCGCCGCCTCGCCGGCGCCGCGCGCACCCGAGCGGTCCACCGGCAGCTGGCCGACGCCCTTGAAGAACGCGGCGGTGAGCCGGCCCTTGATGCCCGGGGTGGTGAAGTACTCGGCCTTCGCGATGAACGTCACCCGGCGCTTGAGCAGCGCGGGCAGGAAGAACGAGTCCGAGAACGAGAGGTGGTTGCTGGCGAGGATGGCCGGACCCTCGTCCGGAATGTTCTCCTCGCCCTCCATCCACGGCCGGAAGAAGATCCGCAGCAGCGGCGCGACGATCATCTTCATCAGTCGGTAGAACAACCGGGGCCTCCTGTTGTGCGGACCGGACGATCGTAATGCCTGCGCCTGCCGCCCCGTGCACCGGCGAACCGTCCGCCCCCGCACCGGGCCCCTGTACGGGGCATCGTGCCCGTGGGACCATCGAGCCACCCTCACCTGCCCCTGCACCTCCAGGAGTCCTGCCGATGCCGCTGCTGCCGGGAGCCGAGCCCCACCGCCACGACGGCGGTCCCATCGGCGTGCTGCTCGTCCACGGTTTCACCGGTTCCCCCCAGTCCATGCGCCCCTGGGCGGAACACCTCGCCGAGGCCGGGCTCACCGTCTCCGTACCGCTGCTTCCCGGCCACGGCACCCGCTGGCAGGACCTCCAGCCGACCCGCTGGGAGGACTGGTACGCCACCGTCGAGACCGCCTTCGAGGAACTCGCCGCGAGGTGCGAGCAGGTCTTCGTCTGCGCGCTGTCGATGGGCTGCTCGCTCACCCTGAAGCTCGCCGAGAAGCACGGCGACCGGATCTCCGGACTGGTGCTCGTCAACCCCTCGGTGCGTTCCGACAACCCCGGGACGGTACTTCTTCCGGTGCTGCGCCACCTGCTCCCCACCCTCCCCGGCGTGGCCGGCGACATCGCCCTGCCGGGCGCCGCCGAGGTCGGCTACGACCGGGTCCCGCTGCACGCCGCCTGGTCGCTGGCCCGGCTGTGGAAGAGCGTCCAGGCGGGAATGCCCGCGGTGACCCAGCCGGTTCTGCTGTTGCACAGTCCGCAGGACCACGTCGTCTCGCCGCGCAACTCGGCACTGGTGCTCGCCCGGATATCCTCGACCGATGTGACGGAGCTGCTGCTCGACCGCAGCTTCCACGTGGCCACGCTGGACCACGACGCCGGTCTGATCTTCGGGGCGACCCTCGACTTCGTCCGGCGACTGGCCCCGGCAGCGGCGGTCGATGCCGGGAACCACTCGGGCTGAAAGGCCGAATGTGAACGAGACCAGCAAGGCGAACGACGACGAGGACCTGCCCCGCGACGACGCGGCGGCCGCCGACTCCCCCGCCGAGGCCGCCGAGGCCGCGCCCGAGCCCGCCCCGCGCCGCCCCGCCGCGGCCAGCCAGGCCGAGCAGGACGCGATCTTCGCCGCGCTGGTCGCCCAGTTCGACGACCCGGTGGACCTCACCGACCCGGCCTGGCCCGAGGTCGAGAACCTCCGCGCCCAGAACGAACGCCCCGGCCGCCCCACCGCCCCCACCACCAACAACGGCGGCGCCACCGGCTTCGGCGAGTTCACCCCCCGCCCGGTCCCCCGTCCCGAGGACGGCCGCAACTACTCCCTCGCCGAGGACCCGGACGAGGGCCACTTCGTCCCGCCGGAGCCCCCGCCGCTGCCGGCCGCCGACACCACCGCCAAGTTCGCCTGGCTGGCCGTCCTGGGCGGCCCCGCCCTGCTGCTGTTCGACGCCGTGGTCTGGCGCGAGGTCTCCGGCTGGCCCGCCTGGGTCGGCTTCCTGGCCTTCCTCGGCGGCTTCGGCACCCTGGTCGCCCGGATGAAGGACCGCGACGAGGACGAGCCCGAGGACCCCAACGGCGGCGCGGTCGTCTGAACTCCCGCGCCGCCGTTCGCCGTTACGGGGCGGGAATGCGCAGCGCCGCCAGCACCGGCAGGTGGTCGGTGGCCGCCTGCAGGTCCGCCTCCGCCACCCCCGGCAGCGGGTACGGCACGCCGCAGCCCAGCACCTCGACGTCCGGCGTCGTGAACACCGCGTCGATCCGCTGGTACGGCTCCTTGGGCACCGAGGTGAACGTCCCGCCCCACGGCGCCTTCGCGTGCGCGTCGGTCAGTTCCGCCGCCAGTGAGCGCCAACCCGGGCCGTCCGGATGCTCGTTGAAATCACCCGCGATCACCCCCGGCTCCCCGGGCCGCAGTTGACGCCGCAACAGCTCGAACTGCCGCAGCCTCTCCTCGGGTTCGAGACTCAGGTGGCAGCTCGTCACCGAGAACGGCCGCGACCCGCCGATCCGCACCAGCGCACTCGCGAACCCCCGCGCGTGCAGCCCCCTGGTCTTCGGCAGCAGCACGTCCCGCAACTCCAGGACGTCCACCCGCAGCCGGCCCAGCAGCAGCGGCCCCGCCGCGACCCGGCCACCGCCCGCCAGGATCACCGTCCCGGTCTTGTGCGCCAGCCACGCCGCCGCCTTCTCGGACTTCCAGTACCGGGGCGACTCCTGCACGCACACCACGTCCGGATCGCACGCCCGGATCACCCGCGCCAGCGCGACCCGGTCGTCCCGCAACGACCGCACGTTGTAACTCAGCACCCGCACCCGCCGCGCCCCACCCGGCTCCACCCCGGAAGACGCCAACGCAACCTCAGTGTCCGTCACCTGACCGACAGTAACAGGCGGACGCGAGGACGCGCCGCGGTGGCGGAGCAACAATCAGGGGCGCGTGGGGGCAGTGCCTCAGGTGCGCGCGAGGTCCGCCGCACCGGCGATGCCCGCCGCGGAACCCATGGACGCCAGCACCACGTTGGCGCGGGGCCGGGCCGGGCCACCGGTGAGGTACTGCTGGAAGCTCGCGGCCACCGGGTCGAGCAGCAGGGCGCCGGAGTCGGAGACGCCGCCGCCGAGCACGAAGACGCCCGGGTCGAAGAGCGCGGCGAGGTCGGCCATGCCGCGGCCGAGCCAGTCGGCGAGTTCGGCGTAGCAGGAGAGCGCCAGCGGGTCGCCCTCCTCCGCGGCCTCGGTGATGTGGATGCCGCGGATGGTCTCGGCGACGCCGTCGTTGAGTTCGAGCATCCGCTTGCCGGCGATCGGGTCGGCGGCGGCGCGCTCACGGCCGTAGCGGCGCAGCGCCCGGCCGGAGCCGTACTGCTCCCAGCAGCCGTGGCCGCCGCAGCCGCACTCCAGGCCGTCGGGGACCATGTTGAGGTGGCCGATCTCGCCGGCCACGCCGAAGCGTCCGCGGTGCAGGCGGCCGTCGAGGACGATGCCGCCGCCGATGCCGGTGCCGACGGTGATCAGGACCATGTCCTCGTACTCGGCGGCGGCGCCGAAGCGGAACTCGGCCCAGGCGGCGCAGTTGGCGTCGTTCTCGACCACGGTCGGCAGACCGGTGAGCTCCTCGACGCGCTGCTTCAGGGGCTCGTTCTCCCAGGCGATGTTGGGCGCCATCAGAACGGTGGAGCGGTCCCGGTTGACGAAGCCCGGGGCGCCGACGCCGACGGCGGCGACGTCCGGATACTGCTCCTTCAACTCCCGTACGCCCTGCGCGATGGCGTCGACCGCCCACTGGGGGTCGGCCGGGGTGGGCACCCTGGTCTTGGCCAGAATCTCGCCGGACTCGTCGACGACGCCTGCTGCGATCTTGGTCCCGCCGACATCCACGCCGATGGTCAGAGCCATGTGTCCCTCAGCTATTCACTCGTTCCCGCTCAGCGGAACGGTACCCGCTGAGGGGTGCCCACGTATACAGTCCGGCGTACATTATTCGAAGGCATTCCCAGCCCCACTGGTCATGGTGCCTTCAGAAGTCATACCAACGGTACCGTTCGGTAATGGCTCGGAATCATAACGTGACGATGCCGATTCGCCGACTTAACTACTTGTCGGACGCCTCCTCCGGCCCGTCCAGGTCCACCCGCTCGGTCTCGGCGTGTTGGGGCGCCGACCAGCGACGTTCGTGCCCGACCACGGCGGCCCGGTAGGCGGCCAGCAGCTCTCCGCCGGCGGCGGCGAGATGTCCGTACACCTCGGGGTTGGACTCGCGCAGCCGGCCGCCGATCTCGACCGCCTTCACGCCCACCGCGGTGGCGAACTTCCGAACCTCGTCGACCAGCGGCGCGAAGTCGCCCGCCGCGTCCACCCGTTCGGCCCCGTCCGGCCGTTCGGCCCCGTCCGGCTGTTCCGTCGTCATGACTCGCTCCCGTCGATCGGTGTCAGTGGCCGCGCGGCCACAGCGCGGGGTCGGGTGTGAAGCGCACCGAGAGGGTTCCGTCGGCCAGGCCGGCCCCGCTGACGGTGCAACGGCGGAGCGCCGACGGGAGTGCCAGGATCCGCCGGCCGGTGCCGACGCCGAGCACCAACTCGTCTCCTCGGCGCAGCAGTTCGAGCTCGGTGCGGTCGGCGCCGGGCAGCGGGAGGTGCCAGAGCAGCAGGTTCTCCGCGGCCAGCCGGTCCTCGATCCACGGGTCGGCCGGGGCCGGCGGGCGGGGCGCGCCGTCGGCGTGCAGCCGCTCGGCCAGGGCCTCCAGGGTGGCCTCCCCCTGGCGCACCGTCAGCAGCGGGACATTGCCCAACTGCTCAGCGATCCCGGCGAGTTGCTCCTGCTGGCGGACGGCGAGCGCAGCCAGCCAGGGATCCGGCGAATCGGCCGCGGCGGCGGGCAGCGCGCCGTGCGCGACCACCGCGTCCAGCGGCAGGCCGTGCAGGGCGAGCCCGGCCCGGATCCGGGCCAGCACCCGGGGGCGGGGCGGGCGGCGTCCAGCACCAGGCGGACGGTGGTGCCGGGCGCGGTGATCGCGGCGGCGGCCTCGGCGAGCGCGGCGGAGGCGGCGGCCCGGGCCTCGAACAGCTTGTCGGTGGGCATCGGGACGCCGGCCAGGCCGGCCAGCAGCGGGCGCAGCGCGCGGGCGGCCTGGCGCTGCTCGGGCAGCAACCGGGCCAGGTAGCGCTCCAGTTGGGCCGGGAGGGCGAGGGTCGCGATCAGTTCGGCGGGCGGCGGGGCGGCGACCACCAGCACCTCGGCCTTGGCCCGGGGCAGCGCGCGCAGCAGGGCGAGGGCCCGGGTGCCGGGCAGCGGGGTGAGCTCCTCGGGGTCGAGCGGTTCGGCGCCGATCAGGTCGAGGGCGGGGGCGATCCGGTCGCGGCAGCCGTCCAGCGCGGCGCGGAACGCGGCCTGCTCGTCGATCCGGGCGGCCGCCAGGTGCGCCTCCAGCTCGACGGGTTCGGGGCCGAGCCGGACGCCGAGCAGCTCGTCGACGGCGCGGTGCGGGTCGTCGGCGGCCAGCAGCAGGGTGTCGCTGCCCTGCCGGGCGTGGTGCAGTGCGGTGGCGGCGGCGATCCTCGCGGACTCCGGGCCGCTGACCAGTACGGTGCGGGTGGCCACGGGCCCGATCAGCCCTCGACGCGCTTCTTCAGGCCCGCCAGCGCGCGGTCGATGATGACCTTCTCCGCCTTGCGCTTGATCATGCCGAGCATCGGGATCTTGACGTCCACGGCCAGCTGGTAGGTGACCTGGGTGCCGCCCGCGCCGGCGGGGGCCAGCGTGTAGGAGCCGTCCAGGGCGCGCAGCATCTGGCTCTTCACCAGCGTCCAGCTGACCTCGCGGTCGCCGTCCCAGGTGTAGGCGAGCACGTGCTCGTCGCGGATCGCGCCGGCGTCCAGCAGCAGCCGGACCTCGGCCGCGCGCCCGTCCGGGCCGCTGCCGAGCACCTCGATCTCCTTGACCTCGTCGGTCCAGGCCGGGTAGGCCGCGAAGTCGGCGATCACCGCCATGACCTCGGCCGGGGTGGCGTCGATGACAATGCTCGACCTGGTGTGCTCCGCCATTGCGGCCTCCGCGATCTCCCTGTGCTGCTGTGCGCCCAGCAGAGGCTATCGCGGGCGGGACCGCCCGCTTTCCGCGCGGGCACCTACCGGCGGGTCACCTGCGCGCTGTCGTAGGGTTCCACTCGGTCCATCCGCACTTCCGACCTGCGGTGTGACGATTGGAACAACGAGGCCGACCCCCCTGGTCGAATTCGCCTACCGAGCAGTAACGTCCAGTCGTCCCGCAGCGTCGCAGACGAGGAGCAGTCTTGCTCGAGGAGTTCAGCCTTCCGGCCCGCTACCAGGTACCGAGCGATGGCAACCTCGCCGACCTGGTCCACCAGAACGCGGAGCGGCACCCGGGCGTCGCTGTGCTCAGCCGCAAGGCGAACGGGCAGTGGCAGGACCTCACCGCCGCCCAGTTCCTCGCCGAGGTGCACGCCGTCGCCAAGGGCCTGGTCGCCACCGGCGTCGCGCCCGGCGACCGGGTCGCCGTGATGTCCCGCACCCGCTACGAGTGGACGCTGCTCGACTTCGCCATCTGGACCGCCGGCGCGATCACCGTCCCCGTCTACGAGACCTCCTCCGCCGAGCAGGTGCAGTGGATCCTCGGCGACTCCGGCGCGCTCGCCGTGGTCACCGAGACCGACCAGCACGCCGCCGTGGTCGCCGAGGTCCGGGACGCGCTCCCCGAGCTCAAGCACACCTGGCAGATCGAGCGCGACGGCGTCGCCACGCTCGCCCGGGCCGGCCAGGGCGTCGGCGACGACGTGATCGCCGAACGCCGCAGGCTCGCCGGACCCGACGAGATCGCCACCATCGTCTACACCTCCGGCACCACCGGCCGCCCCAAGGGCTGCCAGCTCACCCACGGCAACTTCCTCTCCGAGCTGGGCAACGTCACCGCCCGGATGCCCGAGCTGTTCCGCACCGGCGAGTCCTCCGTGCTGCTGTTCCTGCCGCTCGCCCACGTGCTCGGCCGGATCGCCGAGATCGCCGCCGCCGTCGCGCCGGTCAAGCTCGGCCACGTCTCCGACATCAAGAACGTCACCGAGGAACTCGGCTCCTTCCGACCGACCCTGATCCTCGGCGTCCCCAGAGTCTTCGAGAAGGTCTACAACACCGCCCGCGCCAAGGCCCAGGCCGACGGCAAGGGCAAGATCTTCGACCGCGCCGCCGACACCGCCATCGCCTACAGCCGCGCCCTCGACGCCGGGCGCCCCCCGCTCGGCCTGAAGATCCGTCACGCGGTCTTCGACCGGCTCGTCTACGGCAAGCTCCGCAACGCCCTCGGCGGGCGCTGCAAGGCCGCCATCTCCGGCGGCGCCCCGCTCGGCGAACGCCTCGGCCACTTCTACCGCGGCATCGGCTTCACCGTCCTGGAGGGCTACGGCCTCACCGAGTCCTGCGCCGCGACCGCCTTCAACCCCGACGACAAGCCCAAGATCGGCACCGTCGGCCAGCCGCTGCCCGGCTCCGCGATCCGCATCGCGGAGGACGGCGAGGTCCTGCTCAAGGGCCCGCAGATCTTCACCGGCTACTGGAACAACCCGGCCGCCACCGCCGACGCCCTGCGCGACGGCTGGTTCGCCACCGGTGACATCGGCACCCTCGACGACGAGGGCTACCTGACCATCACCGGCCGCAAGAAGGAGATCATCGTCACCGCCGGCGGCAAGAACGTCGCCCCCGCGGTGATCGAGGACCGGATCCGGGCCCACGCGCTCATCGGCGAGGTCATGGTGGTCGGCGACCGCAAGCCTTTCATCGCCTGCCTGGTCACCGTCGACGACGAGTTCTTCCCCCGCTGGAAGGCGCTCAACAACAAACCCGCCGACGCCACCCTCGAAGACCTCCGCGAGGACCCCGACCTGCTCGCCGCGATCCAGTCCGCCGTCGACGACGGCAACCAGGCCGTCTCGCACGCCGAGGCCGTCAAGAAGTTCCGCCTGCTCACCACCGCGTTCACCGAGTCCAGCGGCCACCTCACGCCGTCCCTCAAGCTCAAGCGCAACGTGGTCCTCAAGGACTTCGCCGCCGAGATCGAGGCCCTCTACACGCGCTGAGCGGACGGCACGGCCAGGGGCGCGCGCAACCGCCGCGCGCCCCTGCTCTGCTCATTCCGCCTGTTCCGCCTGCTCCGCCGCCAGGAGCCCGGTGAGGCGCTGCGCCAGCATGTCCCAGCGCCAGGCGTCGTGGACCCACCGGCGGCCCGTCTCGCCCATCCGGCGCCGCAGGTCCGGGTCGCCCAGCAGCCGGACCAGCCGCTCCGCGAGGAGCGTCTCGCCGTCGTGGCCGGGCACCACGTAGCCGGTCTCGCCCTCGCGGACGGCGTCCGGCGCGCCGCCGGAGTCCCCGGCGACCACGGGCAGCCCGGTCGCGGAGGCCTCCAGGTAGACGATGCCGAGACCTTCGACGTCCAGGCCGCCGCGCCGGGTGCGGCAGGGCATCGCGAAGACGTCGCCCGCCCCGTAGTGGGCCGGGAGTTCCGCCCACGGCACCGCGCCCGTGAACACCACGGACCGGCGTACCCCGATCGTGTCGACGAGCTTCTCCAGCTCGGCGCGGTAGGGGCCGCCGCCGACGATCAGCAGCACCGCGTCGGGCTGTGCGGCGAGCACCTGCGGGAGGGCCCGGATCAGGGTGTCCTGCCCCTTGCGCGGCACCAGTCGCGAGACGCAGACGACCACCGGCCGCGAGCTGAGCCCGAGCCGGGCCCGGACGGCGTCCCCGCCGGAGTCCGGCCGGAAGGTGGACTCGTCGACGCCGGGCGGCAGTTGGACCATCCGCGCGGCGGCGGCGGGGCCGACCGCCCGGGCGATCCGGGAGCGGGTGTACTCCCCCAGGTAGGTGAGCACGTCGGTGCCGGCCCCGATCCGCCGCAGCAGCTGCGCGGAGAGCGGCAGTTGGGCCCAGGCGGCCTCGTGCCCGTGGGTCATGCCGAGCAGCCGCTGCGCGCCGGCCCGGCGCAGCGCGGGGGCCATCAGGCCGAGCGGCGCGGCGGCACCGAACCAGACCGAGGTGCAGCCCTCCGCGCGGAGGATCTCGGCGGCGCGCCGGGTCACCCTGGGCGTCGGGACCATCATCCTCACCCGGTCGCGGATCACCGGGAACGGCTGTTCGGCGTCGAACTTCGCGACCTCGCTGCCGTCCCGCCAGGTGGAGGCGTACACCACGATCGAGCCGGCGGGCTGGCGGACGGCCATGTTGTGGACGAACGCCTGGATGCCGCCGGGCCTCGGCGGGAAGTCGTTGGTGACGATGAGGGTCTTGTGCATGCGGCTCGCTCGGTCGGGGGGTGCGCGGAGTACCCCTGAGTGGTCCGTACGATAGGTCACCGTGCCGGTTCGCCGGGAACCCGGCCGGGTCCCGCCGACCGCGGCCGTTCCGGACACGGTTCGGTGAAGGTGGGGCGGCCGTCGCAACCGTTCGGAGGCCTCGGCGGTCCTCTACTCAGGTGTGCACGCGACGACCCGAAGGAGCGTAGTGGAGTCAGCCCAGGCCCAACGGCCCGGCAGTACGGAGCCCCCGGCGCTGCCCGCCGCGCCCGCGCCGAGCCGCCGTCCGCTGTGGGCGCTGACGGCCGGCTGGGTGGTGTCGCGGACGCTGATCGTCCTGATGGTCGCCGGCGTGCTGAAGATCGCCAACACCGACGTGACGACGGACATCTCGGTGATCTACCACAGCTGGTACGAGGTGCTGCGCACCGGGACGTTCCCGCTGGACGACGTGACCTGGCAGTACCCGCCGGGTGCGGCGCTGGTGATCCTGGTGCCCGGACTGCTGCCCTGGTCGTACCTGGTGTCGTTCTTCGTGGTGTGCGGCGTGGTGGACGCGGCGGCGATGGCGCTGCTGATCCGGGCCGGCGTCCGGAAGGGCCGCAGCTACCTGGGCGGCTGGTACTGGGTGGTGGGCGTGCCGCTGCTCGGGCCGACGGTGTACTGCCGGTACGACATCATCGTGACGGCGCTGGCGATCGCGGGCCTGCTGGTGATGCTGCGCCGTCCGGCGATCGGCGGGGTGCTGCTGGGCTTGGGCGGCCTGCTGAAGGTGTGGCCGCTGCTGGCGCTGATCGGCACGCCGCGCGGCCGCCGGACCAGGCGGGCGTGGACCTCGGCGGCGGCGTTCGCGGCCTCGTTGGGGTTCCTGCTGACGGCGGGCATGAACGGGGCGTTCGAGTTCCTGAAGTTCCAGTCGGAGCGCGGGATCGAGATCGAGTCGGTGGGCGCGCTGCCGCTGCACTTCGCGAAGCTGGCGGGGTCGTGGAACGGCACCGTGACGATGAACTACGGCTCGGTGGAGTTCCTGGGCCCGTGGGTGCCGGTGATCTCCAAGGTGATGGTGGGCCTGTCGGTGGCCGGTTTCGGCTGGCTGCTGGTGTGGCGGCTGCGGGCGGGCCGCTGGTCCACGGCGACCACCTTCGACGCGGCGCTGTGCGCGCTGCTGATCTTCACCGCGACCAGCCGGGTGATCAGCCCGCAGTACATGATCTGGGTGGTCGGCCTGGCGGCGGTGTGCCTGACGGTGCGGGGCACCAGTCAGCGTCCGGTGGCGGTGCTGGTGCTGGTGACGGCGGTGCTGACCACGCTGGAGTTCCCGGTCATGTTCGGTGCGGTGAACCGCAGCGAGCTGGGCGGGGTGCTGGTGCTGACCGCCCGCAACCTGCTGCTGGTGGTGACCACGGTGCTGTCGGGCTACCGGCTGTGGCGCTCGACCCGCCGCCGGGAGTCGCTGACCACGGTGGTGCTGCCCGCCGACCAGCTCGCCCCGCAGTACCCGGTCCGGCCGGGCATCGCCTACGAGCAGGACCTGCTGGACGACCTCACCCCGGCCGACCGGGGCTGATCGGCGCACCTCCCGAGCCCCGTTTTGCAAGTTGCTGAAAACTCTTGCAGGGCGGGGCTCCGTGCTGCCACCATCGCCGAATGATCGACTACGACATCCTGATCGTCGGCGGCGTGGGCGTGGACACCATCGTGCGGGTGGACCGGCTGGAGGTCCCGACGGGCCGCGACTCGGTGGGCGTCCCCCCGGTGCTCGACTACCCGGCGCACACCGGCAACGGCGTCGCGCTGGCCTGCCACGCGCTCGGCCTGCGGACCAAGTTCGCGGACTTCCTGGGCCAGGACCCGCAGGGCGACCTGGTGCTGGCCGAGTACGCCCGGCGCGGCCTGGACTTCAGCCATCTGCCCGCCCCGGCCGGCACCCCGCGCAGCGTCAACCTGGTCGACGCCGAGGGCCTGCGGTTCTCCTTCTACGACGGCCGGCACCCGGCGGACGCCCGGCTGCCGCGCGAGTTCTGGCTGCCGCTGCTGGAGCGCTCCGCGCACGTCCACCTGTCGATCACCAACGTCAACCGGGACATGTACCCGGACATCGAGCGGCTGGGCCGCAGCAGCTCGACCGACCTGCACGCCTGGGACGGCGTCAACGAGCACCACCGGCACTACGCCCTCCGTTCGGACCTGGTGTTCCTCTCCGCGGCGGGCCTCGACAACCGCCCCGAGGCGGCCATGCGGGCCATCCTCGACCAGGGGCGGGCCGAGCTGGTGGTGGCCACCGCGGGCGCGCACGGCTCGTTCCTGCTGACCCGCGAGGACGCGGCGCCCCGGCACTTCCCGACCGTCGACCCGGGCGCGCCGATCGTGGACAGCAACGGCGCGGGCGACGCCTTCGTCTCGGGCTTCCTCAGCCGCCGGCTGGCGGGTCGCCCGGTGGAGGAGTGCATGCGGGCGGGCGCGGCGGCGGGGGCGTTCGCCTGCACCACGGCGGGCACCCACACCGCGTTCCTGGACGCGGCCGGCCTGGAGGCGGCGCTCAGCTCCTGAGCCGGGCCGCCTCGGCAACCCAGCTCTTGGTGAACTCGGCCACGCCGACGCCGAGTTGGGCCCGCATGGCGCGGTCCAGGCCGCCGCTGCCGAACTGCCCGACGGTGCGGTACAGCGCCACCAGCCGGTCCTGCCCGTAGCGGCGGGCGATCAGGTCGCAGGCCAGCCAGGCCTGTTCGTAGGCCTGCGCGATGCCGGCCGCGCCGGCCGTGAAGGCCGCGTCGGCGGGCAGGTCGACGGGCAGCCGCCCGGCCTGGACGTCCTTGGCGAGCTCGGGGGCGATCTGCCGGGCGGTGCGGCCGGTGCCCTGGTAGCCGGTGTAGTCGGCGACGCCCTCGGAGAGCCAGAGCGGGGTCCACGGTTTGGTGTCGGCCCTGGTGGCGACGTGGGTGGCCTCGTGGGTCACCACTACCCGGCGGCCGAGGTCGCTGAGCTGCCGGTAGGCGTCGGGGTTGACCACGATCCGGTCGGCGGGGGTGTGCACCGGGGCGCCGCCGACCGCCAGGGTGACCGCGGCTATGCCCTGGTAGGCGTCCGCGGGGACATCCATCCGGGTGGCGAACTGCTGCTCGGTGAGCGGGAGTTCGAGCAGCAGCCGGGCGGGCTTCCAGTCGCCCCAGACCGCCTCGACGACGGGCACGGCGCGGTCCGCGAGGTCGGCGAGCGCGGTCAGCTCGGACTCCTCGCCGAGGCCGAGCACCAGGCCGTGCCGGCCGTCGACGGCCCGGACGGTCCCGAGGTCCCAGGGAGCGGCGGCGCCGCTGGGGGTCTCCCGGGCCACCCGCCAGCCGTCCGGCTCGGCGGTCAGCAGCAGCTGCCGCTCCAGCAGCGCCGGGTAGTCGTCGACGCCCTCCAGCCGGTAGCCGAGCTCGGCGGCGACGGTGAGCTCACGGGCACCGGGCGCCGGTTCGGTGAACGAGGTCGGCTTCAGCGTGTACTCGGTGAAGCGCAGCCCGGCGGTGCGGGTGAGCAGGTCCCGGTCGGACTCCTCGGCGCCGTCCGCGGCGGACGCCGACAGTGCGGCGGCGTCCCGCCCGGCGATCGCCCGGGCGCGCGCGGCCAGCAGCCGGACGACGGTGTCCCGGACCCCGGTCGGCGCGTCCTGCGCGGGCGGGGCCGCGGCGGCGGGCCGGGCGGGCACGCTCCTGGGCAGCGAGAGCTGCGCCGCGCCGGCGGCGGCCAGCACCAGGGCGGCGCGCCGGGACAGCGGAGCACCGACCTGCGGCACCTTCGGCGGCAGGTCGGTGACCAGGGGTTCGTCGATCCGGCTCAGACCCGCACCACCGAGCTGACCGGCATCGCGCTGACGCTCTCGTAGCGGACCCGGGCGCCGGGGTAGGGGGCGTGCACGACGACGCCCCCGCCGGCGTACATGCCGACGTGGTGCATGTCCTTGTAGAAGATCACCAGGTCTCCGGGCCGGGCTTCGGCGAGGCTCACCCGCCGGCCGGCCGTGGCCTGTTCCTGCGAGGTCCGCGGCAGGGTCACTCCGGCCTGCCGCCACGACCAGTACATCAGACCCGAGCAGTCGAACGTGCGGGGGCCGGTCGAACCGTAGACGTACGGGGAGCCGATCTTGGAGATGGCGGCGGCCAGCGCGGCGGCCGCACGGTCGGAGGAGGGCGGCTGGTTGCCGAGGTCGAGCCGGTCGGTGCCCCGGGTGGCGCGCTGCTGGGCGTCCCGGGCGTCGTCGGCGGCCATCCGGGCGCGCTCGGCGGGGGCGAGGCCGTTCAGCAGCCGCTGGGCCCTGCCGAGCCGCTCGCGGACCTCGTCCTTGGCCGCGGCCAAGTGCTGGCGGACCTCCTCCAGCTCGGCGAGCTTGGCGGTGGCCTCCTGGCGGCGCTGGTCGAGCCGGCGCTGCCGGTCGGAGAGCTCGCGCAGGGCGTCGTTCTGCCGGGCCGTGGCCTGGTCGAGCGAACGGGCGCCGGCCAGGTACCCGGCGGGGTCGTTGTCGAGCATCAGCCGCACGGACGGGTCGAGGCCCTGGGCGCGGTACTGGGCGGCGGCGACCGCGGCCAGGTCGCCCCGCATCCGGTTGAGCTCGTCCTGCCCGGCGGCGACCTGGTTCTGCAGCGAGCCGGCCTCGCCCTGCAGGCGCTTCTGCTGCTCCTGCGCGGCGTTGTACTTCTCGGAGGCCTGTTCGGCCTCCTCGTAGAGCTGGTCGACCTGGGCCTTGACCTCGCCGCGGGTCGACGGGTCGGCCGGGGCGAGCGGCGCGGCGGCGGCCGCGCCCACGGTGAGGCCGAGCGCGCCGGTCGCGGCAGCGGTCAGCGCCAGGGCGCAGGCGAGGCGCTGGACGCCGGGCAGTGGGGGGCGACGGTGGACGGACACGCGGCAGAGGTTAGCGAGTCAGGTCGATCCAGTCCAAACCCTGACAGCTCCGAATATTTGACCGTGAATCGGACATCCGGACGAGCGCGGCCCGGCACCCCAGGCAGGGCGCCGGGCCGGGGCCTCGGACGGACCGTCAGATCCGGACGATCTTGTTGATCGGCATGGCCGTCGCCGACTCGTAGCGGACCTGCGCGCCGGTGTGCGGGGCGTGCACGATCTGTCCGTTGCCGACGTACATGCCCACGTGGTGCTGGTCGCCGTAGTAGATGATCAGGTCACCGGGCCGGGCGTTGGCGATGTTGGTGCCGACGCTGGTGCCGGCGCCCGCCTGGGCCTGCGAGGTGCGCGGGATGGACACGCCGGCCTGCGCGTAGGCCCACTGCATCAGCCCGGAGCAGTCGAAGGTGCTCGGGCCGGCCGCGCCGTACGAGTACCAGCTGCCCAGCTTGGACAGGGCCGCGCCGACCGCGTTGCCGGAGAAGCTGCTGGCCGCCGGGGCGTTCAGCTCGGGGCGCACGGTGTCGCGGGAGGCCCGCTCGGCCTGGGCCCGGGAGTCGGCGGCGGCCTTCGCCTCGGCGGCGGCCAGGTCGTCGCGCTCCTTCTGGGTCAGCGTGTTGAGCAGGTCGCGGGCCTGTGCCAGCTTCGCCTGGATGTCCTCCTTGTCGGCCTTCAGGGCCTTGGTGGTGGTGTCCAGTTCGGCGAGCTTGGTCTCGGCCTCCTTGCGCTGCCCGTCGAGCTTGGCCTGCTCGGCCTTGAAGGACTTGAGCAGGTCGGCCTGGGTGGAGGCGACGGCGTTGAGCGTTCCGGCCTGCCCGAGGAAGGCGTCGGGGCTGCTGGAGAGCATCAGCTGCACGGTCTGCGAGACGTTGCCGGTGCGGTACTGCTCGGCGGCGATGCCGGCCAGGCTCTGCTGGACGGTGGTGACCTGGTCCTGCTGCCGGGCCACCTGGTCCTGCAACTGCCCGACCTGCTTCTGCAGTTGCTGCTGCTTCTCGACCGCGGCGTTGTAGCTCTCGGTCTTCGTCTCGGCCTGCTCGTTGAGCTGGTCGACCTGCTGCTTGACCTGATCCTTGGTGGGCGTCGGGTCGGCGTGCGCCCCGCCCTGGGCGGAGAGCGCCACGGCGGTGGCGGCAGCGGCAGTGAGAATCGAGACCCGCGTACGGCTGGCGGGCTTGGGACGGCGATGGGACGCCACGAAGGCGGACTCCTTCTTCCTCACACCGCCTACCGGGTGAGCTGACGGGTTCGGGCCGGAAGAGATGCCCTACGGAGCCTCACCGGCCGCTGGCGCGGCCGACCTGGCACCGATTCACCCCGGGGGAACGTGGTTCCCCGGCTCCGTTCGGCAGCACCCCCGCAGGGGTATCCCGTCGGCAGACCCGGTGTTGACGGTCTGCCCGCTGCGTCACGGACTCGGCGGCGACCTCCGCCGCCGCCCCCCTTGGGCGATCGACTCTGCGGTGGTCGAGGCAAGACCCTAGTAACCGATCCGTGATCCGTTCAAATCCTTGTCAGAAAAAAATCTGATTCTGCATCACATTTGATTCGAATTATGACCGACCGTGACCGTACAGTTGCACGGAGCGTAATAATTCTCACGATACGGTCGGGAAATGCCACGCCCGGACGTGTCGCAGATCACAGGGAGATCTCGACCCGTCCGGGCGTGTCACGAGGCGTCAGTTGTGCCGCTCCGGAGCGGAATGTCCGGTTCTTCGAACCGTCAGGACCGCACGGACGTCAGACCCGGCGGATGGTGGAGATCGGCAGGGTGTCGACCTTCATCGTCTTCACCACGTCGCCGGTGCGCGGCGCGTGCAGCACCAGGCCGTTGCCGATGTACATTCCCACGTGGTGCCGGTCGCTGTAGTAGATGACCAGGTCACCGGGCTGGGCGTTGTGCCAGTCGGTGCCCACGTTGACGCCGTAGCTGCCCTGCGACTGCGAGGTGCGCGGCAGCGAGACGCCGGCCTTCGCGTACGCCCACACCATCAGGCCGGAACAGTCGAAGGTGCTCGGGCCGGTCGCGCCCCACACGTACGGGGAGCCCTGCTTGCTGAGCGCGGCGGCCACCGCGGTGGCCGCGTAGCCGCTGGCCGGGGGCAGCGTGGACGGGTCGACCCGGGAGGAGCTGCGCGAGGCGGCGCCGTCGGTGCCGCGCAGGATCGCGGCCCGGTCCGCGGCGGAGAGCTTGCTGAGCAGCTTCTGCGCTTCCTGCAGCTTGCTCTGCACGTCGTTCTTGGCGTCGTTGAGCGCCTGGGTCTGGCTGTCCAGCTCGTGCAGGACGGCCGCGGCCTCCTGCTTCTGCTGGTCCAGGCGGCGCTGCTGGTCCTTGAGCGACTTCAGCGTCTCGGCCTGGGTGCTGGCGGCCTGGTCGAAGGAGGCGGCCTGGGTCAGGTACTTGTCCGGGTCGGAGGAGAGCATCAGCTGCATCGACGGGTCGACGCCGCCCTGCCGGTACTGGTCGCCCGCGACCGCCGCCAGCCCGGAGGCCAGGTCGGTCAACTGCTCCTGGCTGCGCGCGACCTGGTCCTGCAGCTGCTCGGCCTGCTTGCGCAGCTGGTCGGCCCGCTCCTTGGCGCCGTTGTACTTCTCGGCGGCCTGCTCCTGCTCCTCCAGCAGCTTGTCGACCTGCGCCTTGACCTCGTCCTTGCTCGGCTGGGCGGGCGCGGCGTGCGCACTCACCTGGGCCGACAGGGCGACCGCGGTCGCGGCGGCAGCGGTGAGCACGGAGATCCGTGCGCGGCTCGGCTGCTTGGGACGGCGGTGGGAGGCCAAAGGGGTGCTCCTTCTTCCTGCTGGACTCACCCCAACGAGTGATGGTCCGGAATATAGGTTTGACGCCAGACCCTAGTGAAGTCCCCGCCTCCGCGTCCACTCCCGGGGGCTCCCGGACCCTTCTCCCCGCCCCCTTTCACGACACCGACACACTCCGGCCACCCGGCGTCGGGCTGACCGGCCGTCAGCCCAGCTCAGCTGCGCGCCAGCCGGTTCAGCAGCAGCACCGAGGCGACCGGGCGGGCGCCCGCCTTGCGCACCCCGTCCGCGACCTCCTTGTCGGTGGAGACCACCACCACCGGCCGGCCCTGCGGCTCGGCCCGGACCAGCCGGCGGATCAGCTCGTCCGCGGTCTCCCCGGTCCGGCTGAACCGCACCCGCACCCCGCGCGGCGGCGCCATGATCACCGGCACGTCCAGGTCCTGGCCGTCGAACACGCAGGTCACCTCGGCCTGGGTGCGCTGGGCCAGCATCGCCAGGCCGCCCAGCAGCCGCATCCGCTGCTGTTCCAGCGGCAGTTGGGGGTAGCCGGTCTTGGTCACGTTGTAGCCGTCCACCAGCAGGTGCACCTGCGGGATCGCCAGCAGCTGGTCCAGCAGCGCCGGATCGTCCTCGGCCAGGCCGCGCCGGGCCACGTCGTGCGGCGAGGCCGAGCCGGGCTCGACCGCCTCCACCAGGTCGGCCGGGCGCAGCGCGGTCACCGGCAGCGCCAGCTCCCGCTGCAGGCCCTGCGCGGACTGCAGGACGGAGTCCAGCAGCAGGCGCAGCCGCATGTCCTCGACGCTGCGGCCCTCCCGGGCGGTGCGCCGGCCGTTCTCCACCGCGGCCTCCAGCTCGGCGATCCGGTGCCGCAGCCGCCGGGCCTCGCTCTCGGCCGCGCTGCGCTCGGTCGCGGCGGCGGCCCGCGCGGCCTCCAACTCCCCGGCCAGCCGGCGGGTCTCGGCCTGCGCCCGGCGGGTGTCGGCCTCCAGCGAGCGGACCTTCTTGCGCAGCGACTCGGTCTCCTTGCGCACCCCGTCGGCCTCGGCCCGGTGCCGCTCCGACTCGGCGCGCGCGGCGGCCCGCACCTCCGCCAGCTCCTCCTGCAGCTTCTCGGCCTGCCGGACGGCCTCGGCGGCGGCGCCCTCGGCGTCCACCCGCTCGGCCTGCTCGCCCGCCTCCTCGACCAGCCGCGCCCAGCCGGACGGGCGCACCAGGTAGGCGGCCGCCGCGACGTCCATCGGATCGGCGGCGGCCGGCACGGCGCCCGCCTCCAGGGCGCGCACCAGGTCGGGCTGGCCGAGCCGCAGTCGTTCGGCTATCCGCACCCGGAACGCCGGGTCGGACTCCAGCGCGGCGGCCAGCGCGGTCGCCGCGTACTTGGCCCGCCGCGCCGGGGTGAACTTGGCGTACGGGCGCAGCGCGGCCGGCAGTTCGGCGGCCGGGATGCCGCCCAGCGCGTCGGAGGCGATGCCGACCACCCGGCGGCGCACCCCCTCGGGCAGGGTGCGGGCGGGCGTCTCGCCCCCGGTGTCTTCCGCGTTCGGAGTCTCCGGGGCGGGCGCGGTCCCGTCCGTGCCCGTGGGCGCGTTCGCTGCCTCCGCCACTGTCCTCGGCTCCGATCCTGGTCCGGGCGGGGCCCTCCCGGCGGGTGCCGGGCGGGGGTCGTCTCCGCCGCTGCTCTCGATTGTCCCGTCTACCGTGCCGCACCGACACCACCCCGCCGACGAGTCCGCCCCGCGCCCCCGGTCCGGGGCGGACGGGGGCGCGGGGCGGTGGGGTTCGGGTCAGCCCTGCTCGGCGCCGCCGTCCGCGGGGTCCTCGGCGCCCGGACGCGCCACCGACTCGACCTGGTCCACGGCGTTGCACCAGCGGCAGCGCACCGACTCGATGGTCTCGGCGAGCACCTGGGTCTCCTCCACCTTGGACTCGCCGGACAGGTCGAAGTGCAGGAAGTCGATCACCCGGGACGAACGGGTGACGTCGAAGCGGGTGAGGTTGCCGCACAGGGTGCAGCGCCAGCGGGTCTCGGCGGTCGGCGCGGCAATGGTCATCAGTGGTCCCTCTCGGCTGGTCCCGGTTCCGGGTCTCCAGCCTATTGCCTGGCGTGACACCGCCGGGTCACCGGTCCACAGCCCGGACGCTCACCCGCCCGGAGCAGCGCCCGGTGTCGCCGGCGCGCCCCCGAGGAATGCTGACTCAATGGTGCTCTCCGCCCCCGCCCGGGCCGGTTCGCCGGCGGCCGAGCGGGCCGCCCGCGCCCCGGTCGTCAGCTATCTCCTGATCGCGCTGTCCGCCCTGGTCCTGCTGGCCGGCCCGTCCGGCCTGAACCCGCTGTACGGCAGCGGCGACGCCCGGGTCTGCGCCGAGCAGCGCTACCAGCACCGCTGGGGCGCGGTGCCCGCGGAGTTGCTGAGCGGCCGCCCCCTGACGGCCGCTCAGCTGTCCTCGCTGCCCCCGGCGGCGCCCGGCTGCGTGCTGCCGCCCACCCCCGGCAAGGTCCCCGAGCTGTCGGTGCTGACCTCGCTGTTCGTCCACGCCGGCTGGCTGCACCTGGTCGGCAACCTGCTGTTCCTGTTCGTCTTCGGCCCGGCGGTGGAGGCCCGGCTGGGCCGGGTCCGCTTCCTGGTGGGCTACCTGGCGATCGGCTACCTGGCCACCTACGGCTACGCGGTCGCCGAGGCGCACACCGCCGACGGGACGCGCGCCCTGGTCGGCGCGTCCGGCGCGATCGCCGGGGTGCTGGGCGCCTACCTGCGGCTGTACCCGAAGGCCCGGGTGACCACGCTGGTGCCGGTGCTGCTGTTCCTGCCGCTGCGCTTCCCGGCCTGGCTGGTGCTCGGCCTGTGGTTCGCCCTGCAGTGGTGGTCCGTCAGTTCCGGCGGCACCGGGGTGGCGTACCTGGTGCACGTGATCGGCTTCGTGACCGGCTGGCTGTTCGCCTGGGCCGCCCGCCCGGCGGGCGATACCCTGGGCGGACCTTCTCGAACAGGAGTTGTCCAGTGATCACCGCGATCGTCCTCATCAACACCGACGTGAACCGGATTCCCGAGATCGCCGAGGCGATCGCCGCGATCGAGGGCGTCAGCGAGGTCTACTCCGTCACCGGAACCTACGACCTGGTCGCGATGGTCCGGGTGCGCAACCACGAGGACCTGGCCGAGGTGATCCCCGGCCGCCTCAACAAGGTTCCGGGCGTGTCCAACACCGAGACCCACATCGCCTTCCGCACCTACTCGCAGCACGACCTGGAAGCCGCGTTCGCGCTCGGCCTGGACGAGTAGTCCCGCCTCACCGCTGCCGGGTGTCGGCGACGCAGCGCCCGCCCTCGCTGCGGTAGCTCCACCGCGCACCGTCCGCGACCAGTTCCCGAACGGCCGTCAGGAACCGGTCCAGGTGCTCGACGGGGGTCCCGGCGCCGAAGCTGACCCGGATCGCGTTCAGGCTGCGCTCCCCCGGCAGCGAGGGCTCCGGCGCCCCGCACTCGCTGGGCGCCGCCTGCTCGCCGCCGAGCAGGGTGCGCACCAGCGGGTGGGCGCAGAACAGGCCGTCCCGGACGCCGATGCCGTACTCGGCGGACAGCGCCGCCGCGAAGTGCGAGCTGTTCCAGCCGCGCACCACGAACGACACCACGCCGACCCGGTCCGCGGCGTCGCCGAACAGGCTGAGCACCCGCACCTCGGGGATCTCGGCCAGACCCGCCGTCAGCTTCGCCACCAGCGCCCGCTCCCGGGCCTCCAGCTCGTCGAAGCCCGCCTCGGTCAGCGCCCGGCAGGCCGAGGCGACCGCGTAGGCCCCGATCACGTTCGGCGAACCCGCCTCGTGCCGGGCCGGGCCGGTCTGCCACTCCACTGCCACCGAGCCGTCCAGCTCGCGCGCCACCGTCCGGCTCGCCCCGCCGCCGGCCAGGTACGGCTCCGCCGCGTCCAGCCAGTCCGCGCGGCCCGCCAGCACCCCGGCGCCGAACGGCGCGTACAGCTTGTGCCCGGAGAACGCCACCCAGTCGACGTCCAGCTCCCGGACCGACACCCGGTGGTGCGGGGCCAGCTGGGCCGCGTCCAGCACCACCCGTGCGCCGTACCGGTGCGCGACCTCGGTGAGCTCACCGACCGGCCACAGCTCGCCGGTGACGTTCGACGCTCCGGTCACGCAGAACAGCTTCGGCCCCTGCGCCGCGCCCAGCAGCGCCTCCTCCAGCGCCGCCACCGCCTCGGCGTGCGAACGCGGCGCCCGCAGGTAACGCACCGTCAGGCCCTCGCGCCGCCACGGCAGCAGCGAGGCGTGGTGCTCGGTCTCGAACGCGAACACCTCGGTGCCCGCCGGGACCGCCCCCGCCAGCAGGTTCAGCGAGTCCGTGGTCGCCCGGGTGAACACCACCTGGTCCCCGTCCCGCAGGTCCAGGAACTCGGCGACGGTCCGCCGGCTCTGCTCGAACAGGTCGGTCGACAGTTGCGACAGGTACCCGGCCCCCCGGTGCACCGACCCGTAGTACGGCGCGTACGCCGCCACGTCGTCCCACACCCGCTGCAGCGCCGGAGCGCTCGCGGCGTAGTCCAGCGCCGCGTACCCGACCTTCTCGCCCGAGGCCAACGGCACCTCGACGTCCTGGCCCAGTACCGCCAGCGGCTCGCAGATCCCGGTGATCACAGACATGGGTGCACTCCTCCACAGGGTGAGGACCCCGGAGGTGCACAAAGCCCGAAGTCCGCGCTTGCCACGCGGACCGATCGCCGCGCAGCCCGGTCCTCACCCAGGGCACCCCGCCACGGACGGAGGGTTGCCGGACAGCAAGCTGGGGCTTGACGCTGCCACTCATGACCTGCGCAGAACCTTACACGAGCCCGGCCCCGTCTCAACCCCTGTCCACCTGCTGGACGGGCCCCCGTCTCCTGACGGGGGGTCAGCCTCCGCCGCCGGCCTACTGCGTGGCCTCCGCCCACCGCTTCAGCAGCGCCCCCGCCGCCCCGGAGTCGATCGCCGCGGCCGTCCGCACCATCGCCGCCGCGATCTGCTCGGTGAGCGGCGCGTCCGAGAGCTCCAGGGCGACCAGCGCCGCCGCGCCGTTCAGCTGCACCGCGTCCCGCACCGGTCCGCGCTCGCCGTTCAGGACCCGCCGCGCGACGCCCGCGTTGAACTCTGCGTCCGCCCCGCGCAGCGCCTCGATGCCGACCAGCTCGATGCCGACGTCCCGGGGGTCGAACTGGGTCTCCGTCACCTCGCCGCCGCGGATCACCCAGACCCGGGAGGTGGTGGTGACGGTCAGCTCGTCGAGCCCGTCGTCACCCCGGAACACCAGGCCCTTCGCACCCCGGCGGGCGAGCACGCCGGCGATCAGCCCGGCCAGCCGGGTGTCGAAGCAGCCGACCGCGTGGGAGGTGACCCGGGCGGGGTTGGTCAGCGGGCCGAGGATGTTGAAGACCGTCGGGACCGCCAACTCGGCGCGCGCCTGGGCGGTGTGCCGCATCGAGGGATGGAACCTGGCGGCGAAGCAGAAGGTCAGCCCGACCTCCTCGGCCACCTGCGCGACCCGGTCCGCGGACAGCTCCAGGTTGATCCCGAGCCGGCCGAGCACGTCCGAGGACCCGGACGCCGAGGAGGAGGCCCGGTTGCCGTGCTTGACCACCTTCGCCCCGGCGGCGGCGGCCACCACCGCCGACATGGTGGAGATGTTGACGGTCTTGGCGCGGTCGCCGCCGGTGCCGACGATGTCGACGGCCGGGCCGGGGATGTCGAGCGGCACCGCGTGCGCGTACATCGCCTCGACCAGGCCGGAGATCTCCTCGACGGTCTCGCCCTTGCCGCGCATCGCGATCAGGAAGCCGGCCACCTGCACGGGGCTGGCCTCGCCGCTCATGATGCGGTCCATCGCCCAGGCGGTGTCGGCCTGCGAGAGGTCCTCGCCGCGCAGCAGCGAACTCAGCAGGTCGGGCCAGGTGCGGACCACCTGCGCGGGGTCGCTACCGCCGTTCGCAGAGTGCACGTTCACCATGGCCGACTCCAGCTCTCTTCTCGTTCCAGAGGAATGGGAGTCAGCCTATCGAGCGAGCGGGGACGGCCGCCCCGGGTTGCCGCCCCCTTCTCTCCAGGTGAGACGCGGGGGTGAGACGCGGAGCCGGGGCCGCCTCAGCGCCCGGCGGGGGCCCGCCGGGCGAGCCGGGCCCGCAGCAGCGTGGTGGCGGCCTCGGCGAGCGCGACCGGGTCGACCGGGTGGGAGATGGCGGCGTCGGCCCGGCTCCAGGCGGCCAGCCAGGAGTCCTGCGGCCGGCCGATCAGCACCAGCACCGGCGGGCAGCCGTAGATCTCGTCCTTCAACTGCCGGGTCAGGCCGAGCCCGCCGGCCGGGACGGCCTCGCCGTCCAGGACGCACAGGTCGACGCCGCCCTTCTCCAGCGCGCGCAGGACCGCGGGGGCGGTGGCGCACTCCAGGTACTCGAGGGCGGGGACGTCCGCGGCGGGGCGCCTGCCGAGGGCGAGGGCGACCTGCTCACGGGTGTTGCGGTCGTCGCTGTAGACGAGAACGGTGAGCGTCTCGTCGGAATGCTGCGCCATGGCCCCTGCTTCCTGGTGCTCGTCCTCTTATATGCATGCCCACCCGGGGAGGCCCCGGCCGAACGGCCCAGTGTGACCCGGGCCACGTCCATGCACGGATGCTACTCCGGCACGGGCCTCCTGAAGAGCCCCCCACGCGATCTCGCTCAAGCCGCCGCGCCCTGAGCTCACCCGCCCGGCGCAGTCCGCTCACCCGGTCCGAACAACCGTCAGAAAACGGGCGGGCCGTGAGGCGGGCATACCTCACGCACCGGACACTCCGAGGGAGACCCCCCGGCGTGAAGACGGAATAAGGGACCGACATAATGTCCGTCGTGGCGACAGCAACAGCAACAGAAACCGGACACGCGCACGGAGCGGTCAACAGGCCGAACCTGGTCAGCGTCGGAACCATTGTCTGGCTGAGCTCGGAGCTGATGTTCTTCGCGGCCCTGTTCGCGATGTACTTCACCCTCCGCTCGGTCAAGGGCGCCGAGTTCTGGCACGAGAAGGCCCATGCCCTCAACGTGCCCTTCTCCTCGGTCAACACCACGATCCTGGTGCTCTCCTCGCTCACCTGCCAGCTCGGCGTGTTCGCCGCCGAGCGCGGTGACGTGAAGAAGCTGCGCTCGTGGTTCACGATCACCTTCGTGATGGGCGCCATCTTCATCGGCGGCCAGATCTTCGAGTACACCGAGCTGGTCAAGAAGGACGGCCTGTCGCTGTCCTCGGACCCGTACGGCACGGTGTTCTACCTGACCACCGGCTTCCACGGACTCCACGTGACGGGTGGTCTGATCGCCTTCCTGCTGGTCCTCGGGCGGACCTACGCGGCGCGGCGCTTCACCCACGAGCAGGCCACCGCGGCGATCGTGGTGTCGTACTACTGGCACTTCGTCGACGTTGTGTGGATCGGCCTGTTCGCGACCATCTACCTGATCAAGTAACAGCCGCCCCGCCCCTGACCCGGCGTCAGCTCGACGTCCGGAGGTCGGGGGCAGGCTGCTGCCGACCAGATCCTGACACCGGGGTTATTCCGTGAAAAAGCTCTCCGCACGACGGCGCCACCCACTGGCGGCGGTCGTCGTCCTACTTCTCGCCCTGGCGGCCACCGGGGGGCTGTACGCCGCTTTCGCGCCCGCCGAGAAGGCACAGGCCGACAGCTCTGCGCAGTCGCTCGCCATCGACGAGGGCAAGAAGCTCTTCGCCGTCGGCTGCTCCTCCTGCCACGGCCTGAACGGCCAGGGCACTTCTGACGGTCCGTCGCTGGTCGGCGTGGGCTCCGCGGCTGTCGACTTCCAGGTCGCCACCGGCCGCATGCCGGCCCAGCAGCCGGGCGCGCAGGTCCCGAGCAAGAAGAACATCTACTCGCAGGCCGAGATCGACCAGATGGCCGCCTTCGTGGCCTCGCTCGGTCCCGGCCCGGTCGCGCCGAACGCCAAGCAGTACCAGCCCTCCGACGACCCGGTGACCAACGCCGAGCAGGTCGCCAAGGGTGGCGAGCTGTTCCGCACCAACTGCGCCCAGTGCCACAACTTCGCCGGCAAGGGCGGTGCGCTGACCAACGGCAAGTACGCGCCGTCGCTGGAAGGCGTGGACGCCAAGCACATCTACGAGGCCATGCAGACCGGCCCGCAGAACATGCCGTCCTTCCCCGACACCACCATGCCGGAGGAGCAGAAGCGCGAGATCGTGGCGTTCGTCCGCAACGCCAACGACGAGCCGAACCCGGGCGGTCTCGCCCTGGGCAGCCTCGGCCCGGTCACCGAGGGCCTGTTCGGCTGGATCTTCGGTCTCGGCACGCTGATCGTCATCGCGATCTGGGTCGCCGCCCACACCACCAAGGCCAAGAAGTCATGAGCCACGACATGTCAGAGAACCTGCCGGAGGCGCACGCCGCCTCCCACGGCACGGACGTCGCCACCCACGGCGAGCCGTTCGCCGACCCGGGCCTGCCGGCCCACGAGCCGCGTCGGACCGACATCGACGAGCGGGCCGCCAAGCGGGCCGAGCGCCAGGTGTCGCTGCTGTTCGTCGTCTCGATGCTGGCGACCGTCGGCTTCATCGC
Organism: Streptomyces sp. TLI_171; assembly: GCF_003610255.1. Taxonomy (GTDB): domain Bacteria; phylum Actinomycetota; class Actinomycetes; order Streptomycetales; family Streptomycetaceae; genus Kitasatospora. The sequence continues at coordinate 2,199,417 of NZ_RAPS01000001.1, forward strand.
GTCGTACGCGTCGATCGACGCCGACAAGCTGGTCTACATCTTCCCGCTGGGCCACGTCAGCGCGCTCAACTTCGCCCTGGGCATGACCCTCGGCGTCGCGCTGTTCTGCATCGGCGCGGGCGCGGTCCACTGGGCCCGCACCCTGATGTCGGACCACGAGCTGCCGGCCGAGCGGCACGCGATCGAGGCCGACGACGACGTCCGCAACGACGTCATCGAGCAGTTCAGGACGGGTGCCGCGGAGTCCGGCTTCGGCCGTCGCAAGATGATCCGCAACACCCTGATCGGCTCGATGGCCCTGGTGCCGCTGTCCGGTGTGGTGCTGCTGCGCGACCTCGGCCCGCTGCCGGAGCAGAAGCTCGCCCACACCAACTGGGACGAGGCCACCCCGGCGAAGCCGATCAAGCTGGTCAACATGAACACCGACCAGCCGATGAAGCCCGAGGACGTCGTCCAGGGCTCGCTGACCTTCGCGAAGCCGGAGGGGCTGGAGGAGTCCGCCGAGGACTTCCAGCAGCGCATCGCCAAGGACGCCCTGATGATCGTCCGGATCGCTCCGGCGGACCTCAAGGACGCCAAGTCGGCCGAGCTGGGCTTCGAGGGCATCCTCGCGTACTCGAAGATCTGCACCCACGTCGGCTGCCCGATCTCGCTGTACGAGCAGCAGACCCACCACGCGCTCTGCCCCTGCCACCAGTCGACCTTCGACCTGGCGGACGGCGCTCGCGTCATCTTCGGCCCGGCCGGGCACCCGCTGCCGCAGCTGAAGATCACCACCGATGAGCAGGGCTACCTGGTCGCCACCGGCGACTTCGACGAGCCCGTCGGCCCGAGCTACTGGGAGCGTCCGCGATGAGTTCCGCGAGCGGCACGAACAACAGTGCCTCCAAGCCGACCAGCACCCGCGCAAAGCCCGCCAACAAGGCCGAGGCGACCGCGGACTGGGTCGACGGCCGGCTGGGGATCTACTCCCTGGCCAAGGCCAACCTGCGCAAGATCTTCCCGGACCACTGGTCCTTCATGCTCGGTGAGATCTGCCTCTACAGCTTCATCATCATCATCCTCACGGGTGTGTACCTGACGCTGTTCTTCAAGCCGAGCATGGCCGAGGTCGTGTACCACGGCTCGTACCTGCCGCTGAACGGCATCAAGATGTCGGAGGCGTACGCCTCCACCATGAACATCAGCTTCGAGATCCGCGGCGGTCTGCTGATCCGTCAGATCCACCACTGGGCCGCGCTGGTCTTCGTGGCCGCGATGCTCGTGCACATGATGCGCGTGTTCTTCACCGGCGCGTTCCGCAAGCCCCGCGAGATCAACTGGGTCTTCGGCTTCCTGCTGCTGGTCCTGGGCATGTTCGACGGCTTCTTCGGCTACTCGCTGCCGGACGACCTGCTGTCGGGCACCGGCATCCGCTTCATGGAGGGCGCGATCCTGGCAGTGCCGATCGTCGGCACCTACATCCAGATGTTCCTGTTCGGCGGCGAGTTCCCGGGCACCGACATCGTCCCGCGCTTCTTCACCATCCACGTGCTGCTCATCCCGGGCATCATGCTGGGCCTGCTGGTGGCGCACCTGATCCTGGTCTTCTACCACAAGCACACCCAGTGGGCGGGCCCGGGCAAGACCGAGAAGAACGTCGTCGGCATGCCGCTGATGCCGGTCTACATGGCGAAGGCCGGCGGCTTCTTCTTCCTGGTCTTCGGCATCATCGCGGCGATGTCCGCGATCGCCACCATCAACCCGATCTGGGCGTACGGCCCGTACCGTCCGGACCAGGTGTCGACCGACGCCCAGCCCGACTGGTACATGGGCTTCTCCGAGGGCCTGATCCGCATCATGCCGGGCTGGGAGATCTCGGTCTGGGGCGGTCACACGCTGAACCTCGGCGTGATGGTCCCGCTGGCGATCTTCCCGGCGGTGCTGGCCGCGATCGCGGTGTACCCGTTCATCGAGTCCTGGGTCACCGGCGACAAGCGCGAGCACCACATCCTGGACCGCCCGCGCAACGCCCCGGTCCGCACCGCGCTCGGTGCGGCCTGGATCTCGCTCTACCTGATCCTGCTGGTCGGCGGTGGCAACGACCTGTTCGCCACGCACCTGCACCTGTCGATCAACACGATCACCTACACGGTCCGGGTCGGCTTCTTCGTGGTGCCGGTGCTGACCTTCATCGTCACCAAGCGCTGGTGCCTCGGCCTGCAGCGCCGCGACAAGGAGAAGGTGCTGCACGGCCGCGAGTCCGGCATCATCAAGCGCCTGCCGCACGGTGAGTTCGTCGAGGTCCACACCCCGCTGGCCCAGAAGGACCTGCACACCCTCACCGCCCACGAGCAGCCCCAGCCGCTGGAGCTGCCCGCCGAGACGGACGAGAACGGTGTGGCCCGCAAGGCCGGCGTGGTGACCAAGGCCCGGGTGAAGCTCTCCGAGGGCTTCTACGGCGAGGGCAACCAGATCGCCAAGCCCACCACCGAGGAGTACCAGGAGATCACCAGCGGCCACGGCCACCACTGATCCCCGGTAGCTGTCACGCCACGTCAGAACCCCCGCCGGCCCCGGCCGGCGGGGGTTCTGGCATATCCGGGCGGTGCCGCCCCGACGCCCTGTTATGTTGACCTGGTGCACGTGGTGATCGATCATCAGTCCCCCACTCCGCCCTACGAGCAGGTGCGCTCGCAGATCGCGGACCAGGCCCGGACGGGCGAACTCCCGGTCGGCCGCAAGCTCCCCACCGTCCGCGCGCTGGCCGAGGAACTCGGCCTGGCCGCGAACACGGTGGCCCGCGCCTACCGCGAGCTGGAGGCCGACGGCGTGGTCGAGACCCGCGGCCGGGCCGGCACCACCGTCGCCCCCACCGGGGACACCTCCCACCGCCTGGCCGCCACCGCCGCCGCCGAGTACGCCGCCCGCACCGCCCGCCTCGGCCTCACCCGGGACGAAGCCCTCAGCACCCTGCTCGCCGCCCTCGACGAGGCCTACGGCCGCTGAAACCGCCGAAGCGGCCGGCCCCCTGTCGAGGGGGACCGACCGCTCCGCGGGTCGTCGTCCGTCGCGGTCACACCGCGCGGTGCGTGATCTCCCCGCCGACCACCGTCATCAGCACCGCCAGGCCCGCCAGTTCCAGGTCCGGGGTCGCCAGCGGGTCGTCGGCGAACACCGTCAGGTCGCCCCGGTACCCGGCCGCGAGGCGGCCCGCCCGGTCCTCCTCCCCCGCCGCCCAGGCCGGCTCCACGGTGTACCCGGCCAGCGCCTGCAGAGGCGTCAGGGCCTGCCCGGGCAGGTGCGGGGGCTGCCGGAGGTCGCGGCTGGGCCGCCGGTGCCGCGCCCCCGCCATCACCCCGAGCGGCTCGAACGGCGCGATCGGCCAGTCCGACCCGAGCACCAGATGCGCCCCGGCGGCCACCAGGTCGCGGCAGCGGAACGCCCGGTCGGCCCGCTCCTCGCCCAGCCGCCGCGACCAGTTGTCGGTGTGGTCGGCCCGGGTGTAGTCCGTGCAGTGCGTCGGCTGCATCGAGGCCACGACCCCGAGCGCGGCGAACCGCGCGACGGTGTCGTCCGGCACCGTCTCGATGTGCTCGATCCGGTGCCGGACCCCGCTCGCCCCGTGCTCGGCGAGGGCCTTCTGCACCGCGTCCAGCACGTGCCGCACGGCCGCGTCCCCGATCGCGTGGGTGGCGGTCGGCACCCCGGCCCGGTGCAGTTCGCCGATCACCCGGGTGTACTCGGCGGGGTCGGGCCAGAACGCGCTCGTCGACTGGCCGTGGCGGTCGGGGCGTTCCAGCCAGGCCGTCCCGTTGTCGACGGTGCCGTCCATGAACAGCTTCACCCCGGCGATCCGGTGGCGCCGCCCGCCCTCGCCCTGACGCCTGATCAGCTCCGCCAGCCCGTCCGCCGGGACGCCGGGCTGCACCCAGGGCGCGATCCGCAGCCGCAGCGGCAGCTGCCCGCGCTCCGCCAGCGCCGCGTACACCGCCAGGCTCTCGCCGTTGGCGTCCATCGCGTGGCCGCCGGTGAGTCCGGCCGCGGCCATCCGCTGCAGCACCCCGGCGCTCGCCCGGCACAGGTCCTCGAAGCTCGGCCGGGGCGCGACCGCCTCGACCAGGTCGCACGCGGCGTCCTCCAGCAGCAGGCCGGTCGGGCGGCCGTCGGGGTCGCAGACCACCTCGGCCGAGCCCTGCTCGAACCGGCGCGGACCGTCGATCCCGGCCAGTTCCAGCGCCGTCCGGCTGGCCAGCATGGAGTGCGCGTCGAACAGGTCGATCGCGGCGGGCACCCCGTCCAGTACCGGGCCGACGCTCGCGGCGGAGACCGGCAGGCCGCCGAACACGTTCGGGTCGAGGCCCCACCCGCGCAGCCACTCGCCGGCCGTCAGCTCCCGGACGGCGGCGGCCAGCACGGCCCGGACGTCCGCCAGGTCGGCGCACCCCGACAGGTTGACCCCGGCGGTCCGCTCGGCGCCCGACACGGGGTGCAGGTGCCCGTCCGTCAGCCCGGGCGTGACCACCGCCCCGCCGAGGTCGACGACCTCCGCCCCGGCCGCCGGGTCGAGGCCGTTCCCCAGCCGGGAGATCCGTCCGCCGCTCACCGTGAGCGTGTCGAACGGCAGGAAGGCCCCGGTGCCGGGGTCGAGCAGGCGGGCGTTGGTCAGGACGAGGTCGGGGTGCACGGGGGAGCTCCTTCGCGGTGGTGCGGTCAGTGCGGGGCGCCGAGCGTCCCGGGCGCTAGGCCGAGTTCGCGCTCGGCCAGGGCGTGCGCCATCCGGGTGACCGCCCCGGGCCGTCCGGTGCGGTCGGTGTTGGCGTGCGCCCCCAGGCCGTCCAGGACGACCAGCAGCTGGATCGCGACGACCTGCGGATCGGGGGTACTGAACTCCCCGGCCGCGACGCCGTCGCCCAGCAGCGCCGTCAGTCCGTCCCGCCACGCCGCCTCCTGCCGGCCGACCCGCTCCCGCAGGGCGGGGCGGAACCGGCTGAGGTGACGGGCGTTCAGCCACAGGCGGCTCAGCTCGTCGTAGCGCGGGCCCTCGGTCCGGCCGAGGAAGCGGGCCAGCCGCCGCACCGCCGGGAGTCCGGCCTCGGACTCCGGCAGCAGCTCGGCCAGCTCGCCGCCCGCCGCGACGCCGAACGCCTCGGCGACCAGTTCCTCCGCCACCGGGAAGTAGTGGCTGATCAGCCCCGGACGGACGTCCAGCTCCTCGGCGACCCGCCGCATCGTGATGCACTCCAGGCCCTCGGCGAGCGCGATCGCGGCCGCGGTGGCCACGATCTCCGCCCGCCTGGCCTCGGGGTTCTTGCGCACCCGTTTCGGCCGGTCGCTTGACGACATGCCTCGCACGCTATTGGATGTGCGACCAATAGACAAGCCGCCTTCCGCATCGGCCGCTCCCGCACCGCCGACCGCACCGGCACCCGTACTCGAAACCTCGGAGGACTCCATGGAATCCACGATTCCAGACCCCCACACGGAGCTCCCCACTCCCCCGCCGACCACCGACCGGCCCGGCCGGGTCGAGGCCCACGGCATCGACCACATCCCCGACTCCGAACGCCACGGCCGCCCCCGCGACCTGTTCGCCGTCTGGGCCGCCCCCAACGTCAGCTACCTCAACCTGGTGGTCGGCGGCGCCCTGGTGCTGATCGGACTCGACCTGTGGCAGTCGCTGGCCGTCATCGTGACCGGGAACCTGCTCTGGGCCGGCGTCGGCCTGCTGGCCGTCAGCGGCCCGGCCGCCGGCGCCCCCAGCGAGGTCATCATGCGGGCCATGTTCGGCGTCCGCGGCAACCGGGTGAACATCGCCGTCACCGGCTGGTTCGTCTCGGTCTGCTACCTCGCCCTGAACTGGGCCGCCGCCTCGCTCGCCGCCTTCGCCCTCGCCGACCGGGCCGGCCTCACCCCGGGCACCCCGCTCAAGGTGCTGATCATCGTGCTGGTCGCCGCCGGCACGCTCGCCATCTCGGTGTACGGCCACGCCACCATCGTCCGGCTCTACGGCCCCTTCACGCTGATCCTCACCGCCGTCTTCCTGCTGCTCACGGGCTACCTGCTGGCCGGCCACGCCGACTGGCACTACCGCCCCGCCGAGCCCCTGCACGGCACCGCCCTGCTCGCCGCGCTGGCCGGCGGCACCGCGCTGATCGCCTCCGCCCCTCTCTCCTACTCCACCAGCGCCGACTTCTCCCGCTACCTCCCCCGCACCGCCTCCCCCCGCGCGGTGGCCGGCTGGACCGCGGTCGGCGGCTTCGTCCCCAGCGTCCTGTTCACCGCTCTCGGCTCCCTCGGCGCCACCACCCTCGACATGACGGACCCGCAGAGCGCCCTCACCGCCGTCCTGCCCGGCTGGTTCCGGCCGCTCTTCCTGCTCGCCGTCGTCCTCAGCGCGGTCGCCAACAACGCCATGACCGCCTACTCCTCCGGCCTCGCCCTGCAGGCCGTGGGCCTGCGCATCCGCCGCTCCCGCAGCGTCGCCCTGGACGGCGCCCTCGGCATCGCGCTCACCCTCTACGCGCTGCTGGTCTCCAACTTCCTGGACACCGTGAACAACATGCTGGAGCTGACGGTCGCGCTGACCGGCCCCGTCATGGCTGTCTACGCCACCGACATCATCCGGCGCCGCAACCGCTACCGCGGGCCCGAGCTCACCGACGAGACCCCCGCCTCCCCCTACTGGTACTCCCACGGCGTCAACTGGGCGGGCGTCACCGCCCTCCTGCTCGGCACCGCCGCCGCCACCCTCTGCCTCGCCACCCAGCTCTTCACCGGCGCGCTGGCCCGGCTCGCCGGGGGCACCGACCTGTCCCTCCCGGCCGGCATGCTCACCGCCGCCGTCACCTACTGGGTCCTCATGTCCCGCACCCACCCGACCAGGTAGCCCCCGCCCCCTGCGCCGTCCCCGCGCCCGTCATGGGCGCGGGGAACTGCGCAAGGCGGGAGGCGACAACGGCGAGGTCCGCCCGGCAGGAGCACGTTGCTCCCCGGGCGGACCTTGCCGTTGCCCTAGCGGCCGCCGGCCTGGGCACTCGTGCTCGCACTCGCCGAGGCCGAGGCCGATGGCGATGGCGATGGCGATGGCGATGCGTTCGTCGCAGCCGCCGGTGCCGTCGTGGTGACGGGCTTGCCCAGGGCGCTGTGCTTCGCGTACTCGTCGAAGTTGATGTTCCAGTCCCCGAAGCCGTTGCCGAACGGCTCCATCTCGTGGCCCTGGCTGTTGACCACCTGCACGATGTCGCCGACCCGGGTGTTGTCGAAGAACCACTTCGCTTCGTCGGTGCTCATACCGGTGCAGCCGTGGCTGACGTTCTCCTTGCCCTGCGCCCAGGTGGACCACGGCGCCGCGTGCACGTACTCGCCGCTCCAGGTGACCCGGGTCGCCCACTTCACGTCCAGGTCGTAGGACTCGCTGCTGCCTTCCGGGATGCCGATGGTCTCGCCGCTCATCCGGACGTCGGCCTCCTGGCCGAGCACGACCTTGATGCCGTTGCGGGTGGAGAAGCCGGGCTTGCCGGTGGTGACGGGGATGGTCTTCACCACCGCGCCGTTGCGCTTGTAGGTCAGTTCGTGGGTGCCGGCGTCGACCAGCGCCTCGACCCGGTCGCCGGTGCGCAGCGCGAGGGTCTGCTGCTCGCCGCCGAAGACGCCGTCGGATATCCGGACGCCGGGCAGGTCGTAGGCGAGCTTGACGGTGGTGTTGGCGGGCCAGTAGTCCTGCGGGCGGAAGTGCAGGTTCTCGTCGTCGACCCAGTACCAGGCGCCGGTGACGGCGGGCTGCGAGGTGATGGTCAGTCCGCGTTCGATCTGCTGCCGGGCGGCGGGGTCGGTGACCGCCTCGGAGAGCTTGACGGTGAGCGGCTGGCCGACGCCGTAGACGCCGCTGCCGGAGCTGTCGGGGCCGAGTTCGGCGGTGACGACGTGCTGCGCGGCGTCGGTGGTGAAGGTGGTCTCGCTCTCTCCGTGGCCGCCGTTGCCGTCCTCGGCGGCGACCTTGACGGTGTAGGCGGTACCGGCCCGGAGCGGGTCGGTGGTCTGCCAGTGCTGCTGGTCGGCGGCGAGCTGTCCGGCGACGGGCTGTCCGTCGGGTCCGGTGACGGTGACGGCGCCGAGCTTCGTGGATCCGTCCGTGGTGACGCTGTACGCCTTCGTCGGGTCGGCCTTCTCCCCGGTGGCCGAGGTGTGGATCAGGGGGCCGATGTCGATCTGGTGGGTCGAGTTCTCCTGATCCGAGCCGCCGGACGAACAGGCTGCGGCGGGGGCGATGACCAGCATGGCGGCCAGCGCGGTACGGGTGGAGCCAACTATCCGAGAGCCCTTCAACGGAACCTCCCAGGGGTTTGAACCTGCCTCAGAGCGTAGGAAGGCGTCACCCGAGCGGCACTCCGGGTAACCCGCGCGGGGGAATCCTCGGGGGAACGCCGACGGGCCGGGCACCCCCCGGAAGGGGTGCCCGGCCCGTCGGACCGTCAGTGCTGCGGGGGAACCTACTGGTTCTGGTTCTCGCCGCGGTAGAACTCGAAGACCCAGCCGAACAGGCCGATCAGGATGATCGGGATCGACCAGTACAGCAGCCACCAGCCGAAGATGACGCCCAGGAAGGCCAGCGCGCCACCGACCGCCAGCGAGAGCGGCTGCCAGCTGTGCGGGGCGAAGAAGCCGACCTCGCCGGCGTCGTCCGAGACCTCGGCCTCGGGGTTGTCACCCGCGCCGGTGTCCACCCGCTTGGCGGTGAACGCCAGGTAGAAGCCGATGAAGGCGCACAGGCCGAAGGCCAGGAACAGCGCGGTGGTGCCGGCGGCCTCCAGGCCGTGGTCCGACTTGGTGGTCCAGACGAAGTAGGTGATCGCCATCGCCAGGATGAAGACGGCGAAGCCTCCGAAGATCTTGCCCTGTTCCTTCATCGGGCGTCACCTTCCTTCTTGCCCTTGCCCAGCGACGGACGGTCGTACTGCGCGGGAGTGACGCCTTCGAAGTGCTTCGCCGGCTCGCCGTGGTTCTCCAGGTAGTCCAGCGCGGCGACCTCGGGGTGGTGCAGGTCGAAGGCCGGGGACTCCGAGCGGATGCGCGGCAGCGTGGTGAAGTTGTGCCGCGGCGGCGGGCAGGAGGTCGCCCACTCCAGCGAGCGGCCGTAGCCCCACGGGTCGTCGACCTCGACCTTCTCCCCGTACTTGGCGGTCTTCCAGACGTTGTAGAGGAACGGCAGGATCGACAGGCCGAGCAGGAAGGAGCTGATCGTCGAGATGGTGTTCAGCGTGGTGAAGCCGTCCGAGGCCAGGTAGTCCGCGTAACGACGCGGCATGCCCTCGGCGCCCAGCCAGTGCTGCACCAGGAAGGTGCCGTGGAAGCCGACGAACAGCGTCCAGAAGGTGATCTTGCCGAGGCGCTCGTCCAGCATCTTGCCGGTCATCTTCGGCCACCAGAAGTGGAAGCCGGCGAACATCGCGAAGACGACGGTGCCGAACACCACGTAGTGGAAGTGCGCGACGACGAAGTACGAGTCCGAGACGTGGAAGTCGATCGGCGGGGAGGCGAGCAGAACGCCCGTCAGACCGCCGAACAGGAAGGTGACCAGGAAGCCGATCGTCCAGAGCATCGGGGTCTCGAAGCTCAGCGAGCCCTTCCACATGGTGCCGACCCAGTTGAAGAACTTCACACCGGTCGGGACCGCGATCAGGAAGGTCATGAACGAGAAGAACGGCAGCAGCACCTGCCCGGTGACGTACATGTGGTGGGCCCACACCGTCACCGAGAGGCCGGCGATCGCGATGGTGGCGGCGATCAGGCCGGAGTAGCCGAACATCGGCTTGCGGCTGAAGACCGGGATGATCTCCGACACGATGCCGAAGAACGGCAGCGCGATGATGTACACCTCGGGGTGGCCGAAGAACCAGAACAGGTGCTGCCAGAGCAGCGCGCCACCGTTCGTCGGATCGAAGACGTGTGCCCCGAACTTGCGGTCCGCCTCCAGGGCGAACAGCGCGGCCGCGAGGACCGGGAAGGCCAGCAGCACCAGCACGGCGGTCAGCAGGACGTTCCAGACGAAGATCGACATCCGGAACATCGTCATGCCGGGGGCGCGCATGCAGATGATGGTGGTGATGAAGTTGACCGCACCGAGGATGGTGCCGAAGCCGGAGAAGGCCAGGCCCATGATCCACATGTCTGCGCCGATGCCCGGCGAGCGGACCGCGTCGGACAGCGGCGAGTAGGCGAACCAGCCGAAGTCGGCCGCGCCCTGCGGGGTCAGGAAGCCCGCGACCGCGATGATCGAGCCGAACAGGTAGAGCCAGTAGGCGAACATGTTCAGCCGCGGGAACGCCACGTCGGGCGCGCCGATCTGCAACGGCATGATCCAGTTCGCGAAGCCGGCGAACAGCGGGGTGGCGAACATCAGCAGCATGATCGTGCCATGCATGGTGAACGCCTGGTTGAACTGCTCGTTCGACAGGATCTGGGTACCCGGGCGGGCGAGCTCGGCGCGCATGACCAGGGCGAGCACGCCACCGATCAGGAAAAAGGCGAACGAGGTCGCCAGGTACATCGTGCCGATCGTCTTGTGGTCAGTGGTGGTGAGCCACTTGATGATCGCGTTGCCCGGCTTGCGCACCCGCGGAGTCCCCGAGGTGACGGCCCCGGCTCCCCCACCGGCCGCGGCGGGCTCGTTGAGGATGGTCACTTCTCTTCACTACTTCCCGTGGGGAGGATGCCTGCGGGGACCGCACCGGCCTGGCCCTTGGCCCGGAGCTCCTTCAGGTGCGCCTCGTACTCGTCGTGCGAGACGACCTTCACGTTGAAGAGCATCCGGGAGTGGTCGGTGCCGCAGAGCTCGGCGCACTTGCCGCGGTAGGTACCGAGCGCGGTCGGGGTGACCTCGAACTCGTTCACCACGCCCGGCACGACGTCCATCTTCATCAGGAAGTTGATGGGCCAGAAGTCGTGGATGACGTCGTTGGAGGTCAGCTTGAAGGTCACCGACTCGTTGATCGGCAGGTAGAGCGTGGGCGGCTCCGCGGTGCTGCCGACCTCGTACGCGGCGGTGGTGCTCGCCGGGTCCGGGATCTCGCTGTTCTCGTAATTGAACGCCCAACTCCACTGGAAGCCCACCACGTTGATGGTGTGCTGGGGCTTCGCGGAGACCTTCGTCAGGGTGGCCTCGTCGCGCGCGACGAAGTAGAACAGCACCGAGACGATGACGAGGGGGACCGCGGTGTACAGCGCCTCGATGGGCACGTTGTACCGGGTCTGAGCGGGGATCTCCACCTTGGTGCGGCTGCGCCGGTGGAAGATCACGCTCCAGAGGATCAGACCCCACATCAATGCACCAACAACCAGAGCCGCGATCCACGAGCCCTGCCACATGTGAAGGACCAGCGGGCCTTCCTTGGTGACGGGACTGGGGAGGCCAAGCCTGGGCAGGTCGTTGGCCGAGCAGCCGGTGGCGGTCGCGATGACGAGGCCCAGTGCCAGCGCCTGAGGCAGCTTCCGCCGCATCGTGCGCCGCGGCGAGCGGTCGGAGCCGTTGGGACTCACGTAGCGCCTTCCCGAAGTCTCGCCCGCGAACGCACCACCGGGAGGAGCCTGCTGTCAGGTCTCCTCGGCGGTCCGGCCACGGGCACGGTTTGAATGCTTATGCGGGCCAAACGCTACTCCATCCTTATGCGGCACTCACGGGCAGCCCCCGCTAACGCGCCGCCCGGCTACCCGATCAGCCCCGGGGGGGTGAACCACCCCTTCGGGGCAGGTGGAGTCGCAGGTCATGGCGGACATTCGAGCCTCCCACGACCGAACGGGCGACCGTACTGCGACACGCGGGTGACGGACCGTCGGCTCCCCGGCAGGCCGGGAGGAATCACCCCGTAAGGGGCGTCGTCTACCGTGATCCCGTGCCCTACTTCGACGCCGCCTCCACCGCTCCGCTGCACCCCGTCGCCCGGCAGGCGCTGCTCGCCGCCCTCGACGAGGGGTGGGCCGACCCGGCCCGGCTGTACCGCTCGGGCCGGCAGGCCCGGATGCTGCTGGACGCCGCCCGGGAGACCGTCGCCGAGGTGCTCGGCGCCCGCGCCGACGAGATCGCCTTCACCGCATCCGGCACCCAGGCCCTGCAGTTGGGCGTCCTCGGCACGCTGCGCGGCCACCGCCGCCGCGGCGCCCACCTGGTGCACTCCGCCGTCGAGCACTCCGCCGTGCTGCACACCGCCGAACGCTGGGAGGCCGACGGCGGCGCCGCCACCGCCGTCCCGGTGGACCGTCACGGCCGGGTCGCCGCCGAGCAGTTCGCCGCCGCGCTGCGCCCCGACACCGCGCTCGCCGTCCTGCAGTCCGCCAACCACGAGGTCGGCACCCTGCAGCCGGTCGCCGAGACCGCCGCGCTCTGCGGCGACGTCCCACTGCTGGTGGACGCCGCGCAGAGCGCCGGGCGGCTGCCGGTTCCCGACGGCTGGTCGGTCCTCACCGCGAGCGCCCACAAGTGGGGCGGGCCGGCCGGCGTCGGGGTGCTCGCCGTCCGCAAGGGCGTCCGGTACTCCTCGCCACTGCCCGCCGACGACCGCGAGCGCGGGCGGGTGCCCGGCTTCGTCGACGTGCCGGCGATCGTCGCCGCCGCGGCCTCGCTGCGCGCGGTGCGGGCCGAGGCGGAGGCGGAGGACGCGCGGCTGCGGGTGCTGGTCGACCTGATCCGCCGTCGGGTCCCGGAGCTGGTCCCCGCCGTCGAGGTGGTCGGCCACCCCGAGCTGCGGCTCCCGCACCTGGTCACCTTCTCCTGCCTGTACGTGGACGGCGAGGTGCTGCTCGGCGCGCTGGACCGGGCCGGCTTCGCGGTCAACTCCGGCTCCTCCTGCACCTCCAGCACGCTGACCCCCAGCCACGTGCTGGCCGCGATGGGCGTGCTCACCGAGGGCAACGTCCGGGTCTCGCTGCCGACCGGCACCACCGCCGCCGAGGTCGACGCCTTCCTGGAGGTCCTGCCGCGGACGGTCGCCGAGATCCGCGCCCCGCTCGGCCTGGACCTCCCGGCCCCCGCCGGCCCCACCGCCGAGGCGCTGGTGCTCGACACGCTCGGCCGGCGCTGCCCGATCCCGGTGATCGAGCTCGCCAAGCACATCGGCGAGGTGGCCCCCGGCGGCCGCGTCGCCGTCCTCTCCGACGACGAGGCGGCCCGGCACGACATCCCCGCCTGGTGCGAGATGTGCGGCCACACCTACGCGGGCGAAGCGCCCGCCACCGAGTACGGCGCCGACCGAGGCACCGCGTACCTGGTGACCAGGGGCTAGAGCTTGGCGCGGATCTCGGCGGCGGCCTCGGCGCCGTAGGCCGCCTCGAAGCGCTGCAGGAAGTGGCCGCCGCGCAGCTCGTACTCCTGGGTGCCGATGGTCTCGATCACCAGGGTCGCGAGCATGCAGCCGAGCTGGGCGGCGCGCTCCAGGCCGAGGTCCCAGGACAGGCCCGCGAGGAAGCCGGCCCGGAAGCCGTCGCCGACGCCGGTCGGGTCGGCCTTGCGCTCCTCGGCGGCGCAGCCCACCACGATGTCGGGCTCGCCGCGGCGCTGGATCCGGACGCCCTTGGGGCCGAGGGTGGTGACGCGGGTGCCGACGCGCTGCAGGATCTCGTCCGCGGACCAGCCGGTCTTGGACTCGATCAGCGCGGCCTCGTACTCGTTGGTGAACAGGTACGCCGCGCCGTCGACGATCTCCCGGATGTCCTCGCCGTCCAGCCGGGCCAGCTGCTGGGAGGGGTCGGCGGCGAAGGCGTAGCCGCGGATCCGGCACTCCTGGGTGTGGCGGACCATCGCGGCGGGGTCGTCCGCGCCGATCAGCACCAGGTCGAGGCCGCCGACCCGGTCGGCGATCGGCTTGAGCTCGATGTTGCGGGCCTCGGCCATCGCGCCGGTGTAGAAGGACGCGATCTGGTTGTGGTCCTGGTCGGTGGTGCACATGAACCGGGCGGTGTGCCGGGTCTCGGAGATGTGCACGGACTGGGTGTCCACGCCGTGCCGGTCCAGCCAGCTGCGGTACTCGGCGAAGTCGCCGCCGGCCGCGCCGACCAGCACCGGCCGCAGGCCGAGGACGCCCATGCCGAACGCGATGTTCGGGCCGACGCCGCCGCGGCGGATGTCCAGGGTGTCGACCAGGAAGGACAGCGAGACCGTGTGCAGCTGTTCGGGCACCAGCTGATCGGCGAAGCGGCCGGGGAAGGTGGCCAGGTGGTCGGTGGCGATCGAGCCGGCGACGGCGATGCGCACGGGGTTCTCCTCGGGCGGCCCGACGGTGGGCCTGAGCGGGGGGCAACAACCCAGCTACGGTACCCGCCCGAACCGGTACTACCCATTGGTAGGGGTGTCGCCCGGGCCGAGGTCGTCCTAGGGTCGCCAGTAGGGGGCCGGTGCAACGGCCCCCGGTCCAGTCCGCGGCAGAGCGGCCGCGGCGCGGCGATCGGAGCTGGGTACCCCATGGTGATCGAGCACTCGTCCGGGTGGCTGCTGAGCGGTTCCGCCGGTTCGGAGGTCGAGTCGCTGGCCGAACTACTGGACTCCTCGCGCCGGTTGGGCCGGTTCTGGCCGGCCGCCGGACCCGGCCCGGTGGCGTCCGTCCCGACCGTGCTGGGCGTGCGGGTGCCGATGGAGGCGCGCCGGGTGGTGGCGGGGATGCCGGAGTACGGCGGGTAGCGGGAACCGGTTTCCTCCGGGGCACGTCAAATCCGCGCGGTGCTGCTTCCGGCGGCGCCGCGTGATCCTCGGGAGGAACGCAGATCATGGACGACAGCACCGCAGCCGTCTCCACCAAGGCCACGACCGTGCGTCGGGCCGCCGCCGCGCTGGCCGGCGCGGCCCTCACGGCCGGACTGCTGACCGCGTGCGGCAGCTCCGGCCCGTCCGGCGCCGCCGCCTCGCCGAGCGCGAGCGCCAGCCCGTCCGCCTCGGCCTCGCCGTCCGCGTCCGCCGCGCCGAGCCCGTCCGGGACGGGCGCCCCGTCCGCCGGGTCGGGTGCGCAGCCCTCGGCCTCGCCGTCCGCGCAGCCGACCTCGCCCGGGATAGCCGTCGGCGAGCGTCCGCCGACCGCGGTGAAGATCCCGGCGACCGGCTACCGGCAGGACAGCCCCACCCAGCTGACGGTGTTCTTCACCGCCGGGGTGTGCGACAAGTACGGGGTGAAGGTCGAGGAGGACAAGCCGCCGGTGGTGCGGCTGCGGGTGGTGATCACGCAGACCGCGGAGCCCGGCAAGGCCTGCCCGATGGTGATGAAGAGCCAGGAGGCGACCGTCAAGCTGTCCGTGCCGATGAACGGCGGCAGCGTGGTCGACACCGCGACCGAGTCGCAGCTGCCGCCGCAGAACGGCGTCGCCGGCGGCGACCCGCGCTGACCCCGGGAACGCCGCGAGGGCGACTCCCCCGGTTGGGGGAGCCGCCCTCGGCGTGCCGGGCCTCGAAGGGCCTAGCTGAACGAGTCGCCGCAGGCGCAGGAGCCCGTGGCGTTCGGGTTGTCGATGGTGAAGCCCTGCTTCTCGATGGTGTCGACGAAGTCGACCGTGGCGCCGCCGAGGTACGGGGCGCTCATCCGGTCGGTGACGACCTTGACACCGTTGAAGTCCTTGACGACGTCGCCGTCCAGCGAACGCTCGTCGAAGAACAGCTGGTAACGCAGGCCGGAGCAGCCACCCGGCTGCACGGCGACGCGCAGCGAGAGGTCGTCGCGACCCTCCTGCTCCAGCAGGCCCTTGACCTTCGCCGCGGCGGCATCGGTGAGGAGGATGCCACTCTCGACGGTGGTCTTCTCGTCCTGGACGGTCATGCTTACTCCCGGTCGGTGACGACTGTGATCCGCCAGTGCCAACCGGCGGCCTCCCGGATTCATTTCCGGAAGGTGGTGCGTTCGGGGGACGTTTTCCGTCGCCCACTCCCCCACGTACCCCATGCTCGCACACCGGGCCACGAGGGTCATCGCCCACTTCGGCAAACCGCTACCGCCCGCGCCCGGGGCGCAGCAGGATGTGACGGGTGATCATTCGTCAGCTCAGGGACACCGCCGAGGACGCCGCCGCCGTCGACCGGGTCGCCCGGGCCGCGTTCCGCGACCTGGACGGCCGGCCGCAGGACGAGGCGGAGACGCCCGAGCACCGGCGCCGCCGGCTGCGCGGGATCGCGCGGGCCAGGCACCTCGCGATCACCGATCCGGCGGGGTGCTGGATCGCCGAGCGGGACGGCGAGGCGGTGGGGGCGGCGCTGTCGCTGCGCCGCGAGGGCGTCTGGGTGCTGCCGCTGTTCGTGGTGCTGCCCGCCGCCCAGGGCCAGGGCGTCGGCCGCCTGCTGCTGGAGCGGGCCACCGCGTACGGGCGGGGCTGCCTGCGCGGGATGCTGTGCGCCTCGCCGTCGCCGGCCGCGGCCCGCCGCTACCGCTCGGCCGGGTTCACCCTGCACCCGACGATGCAGCTGGGCGGGCGGGTGGACCGGGAGCGGCTGCTGGACCCGGGCGACATCCCGGTCCACCCGGGCAACGCGACGCACCTGCACCTGCTGGACTCGGTGGACCGGCGGCTGCGCGGGGCCGCGCACGGGCCGGACCACGGGTTCATGCTGGCCCACTTCGAGGAGTTGCTGATCGCGGACACCCTGGCCGGCACCGGCTACTGCTACCGCGACGGCGGCACCGTGCAGCTGCTGGCGGCCACCTCCAAGCGGATCGCCGCCCGCCTGCTGCGCGAGGCGCTGGCCCGGGTGCCCGGCGAGCAGGAGGCGCACGTGTCGTTCCTGACCGCCGAGCAGGAGTGGGCCGTGGACGTGGGCCTCGACCTCGGCCTCTCGCTCACCACCCGGGGCTACCTGGCGCTGCGCGGGATGCGCCCGCCGGCCCCGTACATCCCGAACGGCGGGTACCTGTGAGGGGCCGTCAGGCCATGGTGGCGAGGATCTCCTCGACCATCGCCATGGTGGTGCCGGGGTGCAGGAAGGCGAACCGGGCGACAGTCTCGCCGTCCCAGCCGGTGGGGGTGACGAAGCCGATCTGGTCGGCGAGCAGCTGCCGGGACCAGCGGTAGTAGTCGTCGTGGGTCCAGCCGGTGCGGCGGAAGCAGACCGCGGACAGCTGCGGGTCGTGCAGCAGTTCGAGGTGCTCGGTGTCGCGGATCAGCTGCGCGGTGTCCTGGGCCAGCCGCAGGCCGGTCTCGATCGCGTCGGTGTAGGCCTGGACGCCGTGCACCGCGAGCGAGAACCAGAGCGGCAGGCCGCGGGCCCGGCGGGTGAGGTGGTAGGCGTAGTCGGTGGGGTTCCACTCGTCGCCCTCGGTGTGCAGCACGTCCAGGTAGGAGGCGTCCTGGGTGTGCACGGCGCGGGCCAGGCGCGGCTCGCGGTACAGCAGCGCGGCGCAGTCGAACGGGGCGAACAGCCACTTGTGCGGGTCGACCACGAAGCTGTCGGCGTGCTCGATGCCGTTGTAGCGCTCGCGCACCGAGGGGGCGAACAGGCCGGCGCCGCCGTACGCGCCGTCCACGTGGAACCAGAGCTGGTGCTCGCGGGCGACCTCGGCGATCCCGGCCAGGTCGTCGACGATGCCTTCGTTGGTGGTGCCGGCGGTGCCGACCACGGCGATCACGGTCTCGGGGTGCGGGTCGGCGGCGAGCGCGGCGCGCAGCGCGGGCCCGGTCAGCCGGCGGTCGACGGCGGGCACCGGGAAGGCCTCGACGCCGATGATGTTGAAGGTGTTCTTGACCGAGGAGTGCACCTGGTCGGCGACGGCGATCCGCAGCCGGGCCTCGGGGCCGACGCCCAGCCGGCGGCGGGCGGTGTCCCGGGCGACCACCAGCGCGGACAGGTTGCCCGCCGAGCCGCCGGAGACGAACGTCCCGCCGGCGCTCTCGGGCAGGCCGGCCCGGTCCGCTATCAACCGCAGCACCTGGTTCTCGGCGGCGATCGCGCCGGCCGCCTCCAGCCAGGAGATGCCCTGCAGCGAGGCGCAGGAGACCACCATGTCGAACAGCAGCGCGGCCTTGGTGGGGGCGCACGGGATGAAGGACAGGTAGCGCGGGCTGTCGGCGGAGATCACCGCGCGGGACAGCTCGTGGTCGTAGAGCTTGAGCACGTCGGCCGGGTCGTTGCCGTGCTCGTTCAGCAGCCCGGAGAGGACCTCCCGCAGGTGGGCGCCGTCGCCGGGGTGGTCGAGCGGGACGGGGTCGTACTGCAGCCGTTCGCGCATGTAGCCGAAGACCAGGTCGACCAGTTCGTTGTCCGGCTTGTGCATGCGGTCGGGCGCTGCGTACACGGGAGTCCTCTTCGCTGCGGGCGGTGCTGGGGGCAAGATCAGCGTAGGCAGCGGGGGTGCGCGGGCGCGCGTCGGAACGCGGCCGCCGGGGGCCGGTTTCCTGCGTCTTCGGGCGGGGCCGCGCAGGATTCCTGCGCCGGTGCGGCGGACGGGTCACAGCAGCTGGGAGAGCACCACCGAGGAGCGGCTGCGCTGGACGCCGGGCTCCTTGCGGATGCGTTCGATGACGGCTTCCAGGTGGCGGGTGTCGGCGGCCCGCAGGTGCACCAGGGCGTCGGGGTCGCCGGTGACCGTCCAGGCGGCGACCACCTCGGGGAACTGGCGCAGCGAGGCGAGCAGTTCCTCGGGCGAGGTGCGGGCGCGGCAGTAGACCTCGACGAACGCCTCGGTGCGCCAGCCGAGCAGCGCCGGGTCGAGCACCACGGTGAACCCGCGGACCACGCCGCGCGCCCGCAGCCGGTCGATCCGGCGGCGGACGGCGGTGGCGGAGAGGTTGGTGAGCAGGCCGATCTCGGCGTACGAGGCCCGGCCGTCGCGGCTGAGGTGCTCCAGCAGCAGGCGGTCGGTGTCGTCGAGCGCCGCCTGCCCGAGGTCGGGCGGCCGGTGCGTGCTCATCGCTGGGCTCCACGGGTGGTGCGGGTGAGGGTGGTGAGCCGTGGGAGAAACGACTCTGCGGGGCCCATTCTCGCGGACGGTCGGACTCCGTTCAGTCCACCAGCAGAACGATCTTGCCGCGGGTGCGGCCCTCGGCGTTCAGCGCCTGCGCGGAGGCGGCCTGACTGAGCGGGAAGGTGGAGGCGACCGGGACGGTGAGCAGGCCGTCCTCGGCGAGCCGGGCGACGGCGGCGAGGTCGTCGGGGTCGGGGCGGGTCCAGATGTAGCGGCCGCCGCGCGCGGTGACGGTGTAGTCGACGACGGAGGCGATCCGGGCGGGGTCCTTGAGGACGGCGGCGGAGACCTCGACGGCGTCGCCGCCGATGAGGTCGAGCGCGGCGTCGACGCCGTCGGGGGCGAGCGCGCGGACCCGGTCGGCCAGGCCGGGCCCGTACTCGACGGGTTCGGCGCCCAGGCCCCGCAGGTAGGTGTGGTTGTGCGGTCCGGCGGTGCCGATGACCCGGGCGCCCAGCGCGGTGGCGACCTGGACCGCGATCGAGCCGACGCCGCCCGCCGCGGCGTGGATCAGCACGGTCTCGCCGCGCCGCAGGTCGAGCGCGCCGACCAGCGCCTGCTGGGCGGTGAGCCCCGCGGTGGGCAGCCCGCCGGCCTCGGCCCAGTCGAGTGCGGCGGGCTTGCGGGCCAGCGTGCGGACGGGGGCGGCGACCAGTTCGGCGTAGGTGCCGTGCTCGATGCCGTCCTTGCGGACGTAGCCGATCACCTCGTCGCCGGGGGCGAACTCGGTGACCGCGCCGCCGACGGCCTGCACCACGCCGGCCAGGTCGAATCCCATGACCAGCGGGAAGTGCACGTCGAGGATGCCGTCGAGCAGCCCCTCGCGGATCTTCCAGTCGACGGGGTTGACGCCGACCGCGCGGGTGCGGACGAGTACCGTGTCGGGGCCGACCTTGGGGTCGGGCAGTTCGGTGTACTCGACCACGTCGGGGCCGCCGTAGCGGTTGATCGCGATTGCCTTCATGACGTCCAGCCAAGCCGATGGCACGGCGGGTCCTCGCGTCGGAAGCGTCCATCCTGGTGAGCGGTTCTCGTC
Organism: Streptomyces sp. TLI_171; assembly: GCF_003610255.1. Taxonomy (GTDB): domain Bacteria; phylum Actinomycetota; class Actinomycetes; order Streptomycetales; family Streptomycetaceae; genus Kitasatospora. The sequence continues at coordinate 2,219,355 of NZ_RAPS01000001.1, forward strand.
ACATCGACGGGATGGCCATCGTCGGGTTGGGCCGAACCGGTTATCATAGATAGCGTCAGATAGACGAGAAGGCTGGTCGGGAACGATCCGGCCGCATCAGGAGGGCACCCGCCCGTGACCACCACCACCGAGAACTACGGCGTCGACCCCACTCCGTCGCCGCTCGCCCTGCTGCTGCTCGGTCGCGAGGCCGACCCGAACAGCGAGCGCGGCGTGGACTGCCCCGGCGATCTGCCCGCCGCCTCCGACCCCGACCTGGTGGCGCGCGCCCGCGCCGCGAAGGAGAAGCTCGGCGACCGGGTCTTCATCCTGGGCCACCACTACCAGCGCGACGAGGTCATCGAGTTCGCCGACGTCACCGGCGACTCCTTCAAGCTGGCCCGGGACGCCGCGGCCCGCCCGGAGGCCGAGTTCATCGTCTTCTGCGGCGTGCACTTCATGGCGGAGTCCGCCGACATCCTCACCTCCGAGCGCCAGCAGGTCGTGCTGCCGGACCTGGCGGCCGGCTGCTCGATGGCCGACATGGCCACCGCCGAGCAGGTCGCCGAGTGCTGGGACGTGCTGTCCGAGGCGGGGGTCGCCGACGTCACCGTGCCGGTGTCGTACATGAACTCCTCGGCCGACATCAAGGCGTTCACCGGCAAGCACGGCGGCACCATCTGCACCTCCTCCAACGCCAAGCGCGCCCTGGAGTGGGCGTTCGAGCAGGGAGAGAAGGTGCTGTTCCTCCCGGACCAGCACCTGGGGCGCAACACCGCGGTGCTGGAGATGGGCATCCCGCTCGACGAGTGCGTGCTGTACAACCCCCACAAGCCGAACGGCGGCCTGACCGCCGAGCAGTTGCGGAACGCCAGGATGATCCTGTGGCGCGGCCACTGCTCGGTGCACGGCCGGTTCAGCCTGGACTCGGTGAACGAGGTCCGCGAGCGGATCCCGGGCGTCACCGTGCTGGTGCACCCGGAGTGCAAGCACGAGGTGGTCAACGCCGCCGACCTGGTGGGCTCGACCGAGTACATCATCAAGGCGCTGGACGCCGCCGAGCCCGGCTCCAAGTGGGCGATCGGCACCGAGCTGAACCTGGTCCGCCGCCTGGCCAAGGCGCACCCGGACAAGGAGGTCGTCTTCCTCGACCGCACCGTGTGCTTCTGCTCGACCATGAACCGGATCGACCTGCCGCACCTGGTGTGGGCGCTGGAGTCGCTCGCCGAGGGCCGGGTGCCCAACGTGATCACGGTGGACGCCGAGACCGAGAAGTACGCCAAGGCGGCGCTGGACCGGATGCTCGCCCTGCCGTAACGATTCACCGCGCCGCGCGCACGAGAGGCGCCGCGCACACGAGAGGGCGGGCACCCCACCGGGGTGCCCGCCCTTCGTCACGTACCGCGCCCGAACTACTCCGGGAGGCCCGGGATCAGGCCGTCGCCCTCGTCCCGCAGCAGCTCGCGCACCTGGTCCAGGGACGCCTCGGCGTCCGGCAGGATCAGGTCCGACGGCTCCAGCGACTCCGGCGGCAGCGGCGTACCGACCTCGCGGACGGCCGCCAGCAGGGTGCCGAGCGCCGCCTTGAAGGCCGCCTCGTCGCCCGACTCGACGGCCTGGAGCAGCTCGTCGTCCAGCTGGTTCAGCCGGTTCAGGTCGCCCTCGGCGACCTCGAACTGCCCCTCACCCAAGACCCGCATGATCATGCTGGTGCGTCTCCCCTGCTCGGGCTACTTGTTGTAGTTGATGGTCGGCGGAGGGGTGTCCTGCTGCTTCCCCTGCTCGATCGCCTGCGGCTGGGAGGCGGGGGCGCCGCCGGTCAGCTCGGCCTTCATCCGGGCCAGCTCCAGCTCGACGTCGCTGCCGCCGGCCACCCGCTCCAGCTCGGCCTCGATGTCGTCCTTGCGGCCGAGGCCGCTGGCGTCGTCGAGCGCGCCGGAGGCCAGCAGCTCGTCGATCGCGCCCGCCCGGGCCTGCATCTGGGCGGTCTTGTCCTCCGCTCGCTGGATGGCCAGGCCGACGTCGCCCATCTCCTCGGAGATGCCGGAGAAGGACTCGGCGATCCGGGTCTGCGCCTGGGCCGCGGTGTAGGTGGCCTTGATGGTCTCCTTCTTGGTGCGGAAGGCGTCCACCTTGGCCTGGAGGCGCTGGGAGGCGAGCGTGAGCTTCTCCTCCTCGCCCTGCAGGGCCTGGTACTGCGTCTCCAGGTCGGTGATCTGGGACTGCAGGTTGGCCTTGCGGCTGAGCGCCTCGCGGGCGAGGTCCTCGCGGCCGAGGGACAGCGCCTTGCGGCCCTGGTCCTCGTACTTGGAGGACTGCTGCTGGAGCTGGGTGAGCTGGAGTTCCAGGCGCTTGCGGGAGGTGGCCACGTCGGCGACGCCCCTGCGCACCTTCTGCAGCAGTTCCAGCTGCTTCTGGTAGGAGTAGTCGAGCGTTTCGCGCGGGTCCTCCGCCCGGTCCAAGGCCTTGTTCGCCTTGGAGCGGAAGATCAGCCCCATACGCTTCATGATTCCGTCGCTCATGGGCCTCGATAGCCCCCTTCTTCGGGCCTGGGTTTGCGTCTCGTGACAGGTCGAGTGTATGCGCGACGGGGTCTCCGGCGCAGTGCACCGACCTGCAACAAGCCTGCTACAGCGGGGGGCCGTTCGGCATCGTCCTCGCGATCGATATCGGTTTGGGTCCGAGGTCACGACGGAATGCCGCCGGTCAACCCGTACGCTGGAGGGGTGTTCCGACGCCGCTCTGATGAATCCGCCGCCTCCTCCACCGTCACCATGACCGAGGAGGACGCGCCGCAGTCCCGCGACCCGCAGGCCCCGAAGGGCCGGCCCACGCCGAAGCGCAGTGAGGCCGAGGCCAACCGGAAGACCCGGGTCACCGTTCCCAAGGACCGCAAGGAGGCCGCGAAGCAGGCCCGCGAGCGGGTCCGCACCGAGCGGGAGAAGCAGCGCACCGCACTGCTGAACGGTGACGAGCGGGCCCTGCCGCCGCGCGACAAGGGCCCGGTGCGGCGCTACGTCCGCGACTTCATCGACTCCCGCTGGGCCGCGGCCGAGTTCTTCCTGCCGTACGCCGTCGTGGTGCTGGTGCTCAGCATCACGAAGATCAACACCCTGCAGCTGCTCTCCACGCTGCTGTTCATGGTCTTCTTCGTGGTGGTCATCCTGGACTTCGTCCGGATCGGCTTCGTGCTGCGCAAGGGCCTCGCCGAGCGCTTCCCGAACCAGGACACCCGCGGCGCCGTGATGTACGGCCTGATGCGCACCCTGCAGATGCGCCGCCTGCGGCTGCCCAAGCCGATGGTCAAGCGGGGCGAGCGGCCCTGACCGCGGAAGCCGTTCCGCCGTACTGGGCCCCGCCGGCGCAGCAGCCGGTCGGGGCCTTCGGCACGCCGGGCATCCCCGCCCAGTACGGCTACGGGCCGTCGACGGGCCGGCACGGGCGGCTGCCCGCGCGCGGCGGGCCGTACCACAGCGGGGCCGGCGAGTGGCTGGAGCGGCAGGGCGGCCTGCACAACCTGGTCCGCCAGGAGCTGGTGACCCGTCAGCTGGCCGAGCAGCTCACCCGGGGCACCGCCCTGCGGGTGCTGGACGTCGGCTGCGCCGAGGGCACCCAGGCGCTGCGGCTGGCGCGGGCCGGGCACTTCGTCACCGCGATCGACCCCGACCCGGTGCTGCTCGGCACCGCCCAGCAGGCGCTGGCCGCCGAGCCGCCCGAGGTCCGCGAGCGGGTCCAGCTGCTCACCGGCGACGGGCACCAGGTGGGCCGCTGGTTCGGCCCGCGCAGCTTCGACCTGGTGCTCTGCCACGGAACCCTGATGTACCTGCCCGACCCGGACCCGATGCTGGCCTCGGTCGCCCGCATCCTGGCGCCCGGCGGGCTGCTCTCGCTGCTGGTCCGCAACGGCGACGCGCTGGCCATGCGGGCCGGCCTGACCGGCGACTGGCGGGCCTGCCAGGAGGCCTTCGACAGCACCCGCTACACCAACCGGCTCGGCCTGCCCGCCCGCGCCGACCGGCTCGCCGAACTCTCCGGCACGCTCGCCGAGTTCGCCGTCCCCGTGCGCCACTGGTACGGGGTGCGGGTGTTCACCGACACCATGCCCGACGAGGCCGCCCCGGTGGACGGCCGGCAGCTCGGGCAGCTGCTGGACGCCGAGGAGCGGGCCGGCAAGCAGGACCCGTACCGGCAGGTCGCCGCGCTGCTGCACGTGGTCGCGGCGAAGTAGCGCAACCGACGGGCCGTCAGCCCTCGTGCAGGCTCATCGGGTAGATGTCCCGGCCGTCCTCGACCAGCACCACGCGGTCCACGCCGTCCTCCAGCAGGGTCTTCCACTCCTCGCCGATCCAGGACTCGGCGTCGCCCTGGCTGGAGAACTCCTCGGCGCCGCCCTCCGGGGTCACCACGGTGCCGTCGCTCTTCTCGTACCGCCAGGTCCACACCATGCCGGGCTCCTCCGTGAGTCGTGCCACTGGGTCGTGACGGTAGCGTGCCCACCCGGCGAGCGGGCAATGCGCCGTCCGGCAGGATGATCGCATGGCACTCCCCCGCACCCTGCTCCTCGGCGGCGCCCGCTCCGGCAAGTCCACCCACGCCGAGCGGCTGCTCGCCGACCGCGCCGACGTCCTCTACGTGGCCACCTCCGGCACCCGGGACGGCGACGCCGACTGGGCCCACCGCGTCGGCCTGCACCGGGCCCGCCGCCCGGCCGGCTGGCGCACCGCCGAGACCTGCGAGCTGGAGGCGGTGCTGACCGACCGGGCCGACCCGGCGCCGGTGCTGATCGACTGCCTGGCGCTCTGGCTCACCGCCGTCATGGACGAGCACGACGCCTGGGACGACCGGGCGTGGCCGGGCGGCGCCCGGGAGGCGGTGGAGGCGCGCTGCGCCGCGCTGGCCGCGGCCTGGGCGGGCACCGCCCGGGAGGTGGTCGCGGTATCCAACGAGGTCGGCATGGGCGTGGTGCCCGCGACCGCCGCCGGACGGCGCTTCCGGGACACCCTCGGGCGGCTCAACATGGCGGTCGCAGACGCCTCCGAGCAGGTGCTGCTGGTGGTCGCCGGACAGGTGCTGACCATCAAAGCGGCGGCCGTGTAGATTGCCGAGCGATGGACACCACCGTGGATCTCGACACTTTCTCCTCGCTCGTCGAACGGCCTGACGAGGGTGCGCGGCGCGGCGCCGAGGAGCGCTGGCAGCAGTTGGCCATGCCGCCCGGCGGCCTGGGCCGGCTCCAGGAGCTGGGGGCCTGGCTGGCGTCCGCGCAGGGCGAGACGCCGGTCCGTCCGCTGACCAGCACCCGCGTCCTGCTGTTCGCCGCCGACCACGGCGTCGCGTCGCTCGGCGTCTCCACGCTGGACGCCCGCGGCGGCACCGCCGACCGGGTCCGCGCGGTCCTCGACGGCACCGCCCCGGTCGCCGTGCTGGCCCGCCGCTACGGCGCGGACGTCCGGGTGGTCGACATCGCGGTGGACGCCGACCCCGCCGAGTTCCCCGAGGAGGTCGTCCGCCACCGGGTGCGGCGCGGCTCCGGCCGGATCGACGTCGAGGACGCGCTCGGCGCCGAGGAGGCCGCCCTGGCCTTCCGGGCCGGGATGGCGGTCGCCGACGAGGAGGCCGACGCCGGCACCGACCTGGTGCTGCTCGGCGACCTCGGGGTGGGCTCCACCACGGTCGCCGCCGTGCTGATCGGCGCGCTGTGCGGCACCGACGCCGCCGCCGTCACCGGCCGCGGCTCCGGCGTCGACGACCGGGTCTGGATGGTCAAGTGCGCCACCGTCCGCGACGCGCTGCGCCGGGCCCGGCCGGTGCTCGGCGACCAGTTGGCGCTGCTCGCCGCGACCGGCGGCGCCGACTTCGCCGCGATCACCGGGTTCCTGCTGCAGGCCGCCGTCCGCAAGCTGCCGGTGGTGCTGGACGGCGTGGTCTCCGCCGCGTGCGCGCTGGTCGCCCAGCGGATCGCCTTCCGCGCCCCCGAGTGGTGGCGGGCCGCCGCCCTCACCGGCGAACCCGCCCAGGCCAAGGCCTACGACCGGCTCACCCTGACGCCGCTGCACGAGGCGGGCGTCACCATGGGCGAGGGCGTCTCGGCGGTCCTCGCCCTGCCCCTGCTGCAGGCCGCCACCGACACCCTCGCGGAGCCGGTCGCCGTCCCCAGCGCGAAGCCCCTTCCCCCGCGGGCCCCGGCCAAGCTGCCGACGGCCTCGGAGCTGTTGGGCCGTTACTGAGCAGGTGGGCAGCGGGAACGAGAGGGCCCGGACCGACGGACTGCGGTTCGCGTTCGGGACGCTGACGGTCCTTCGGGTCCGCGTGCACCGGTGGGACCGGTCGGCCGGCGGGGCCGCGATGCTGCTGGCGCCGGTGGTCGGGGTGGTCGTGGGCGCCCTCGCCGGCGGCGTGGGCGCGCTGGTCGCCTGGCGCGGCGGGGCACTGCTCGGGGCGGTCGCCGCGGTGGCCGTCGGGGCGGCGCTGACCCGGGGGCTGCACCTGGACGGGGTGGCGGACGTCGCGGACGGGCTGGGCAGCGGGAAGCCGGCCGAGGACGCCCTGCGGATCATGAAGCAGTCGGACATCGGGCCGTTCGGCGTGCTGACGCTGGTGCTGCTGATGCTCGCTCAGATCGCGGCCCTGGCCGGCCAGTTCGCCCTCTCGCCGGGGCGCGGCGCGCTGGCCGCCGGCGTCGCGGCGGTGGCGGGGCGGACGGCCCTCGCCTGGGGGTGCCTGCGCTCGGTGCCGGCCGCCCGGCCCGGCGGGCTGGGGGCGATGGTGGCGGCGACCGTGCCTCCGGGGGCGGCGGTGGCGGTGACGGCGGTGGTGGCCGTCGCCGCGGCGGCGGTCCGGTGGCAGTACGGGGTGGCGGTGCTGATCGGGGTCGCCGTGGCGGCCGGCCTGCTGCGGCGCTGCGTGCGGCGGTTCGGCGGCGTGACCGGGGACGTGCTGGGAGCGCTGGTGGAGACGTCGGCGACCGCGGCGCTGGCGGCCGTGGCACTGGTGTGACTGCCCGTCAGGTTCCGGCCCGTACGCGAACTCACGCACCGTCACGGGTCGCGGCGGTTCGTGCACGGGGGCAGGCGGGGCGGCGGGATCCCAATATGCGGACTACCATGCGGTGAGCACCCTGGCCCTGTGCCCCGTTTCGCCGCGGAGTCTGCCTGGGTTTTGCCGGGTCGGCAATGGCGCCGTCACCGGCTGTGGACCGCGAAAGAACAGGACGCATTTGTCGTGACTGCACTGTCTGTGAGCACCTCCTCCGCCGTGAGCCTGCGTGCGGATGCCCTGGTGATCGGCGTGGCGAAGGGGCCCAAGGGCCTGGTCGTGGCGTCCGGTGCCGAGGCGGTCGTCGAGGCGTTCGATGGCAAGCTGGCCGAGGTCCTCACCACCCTGGGCGCCACCGGCGCCGAGGGTGAGGCGGTCAAGCTTCCCGCGCCGGCCGGGCTGAAGGCGCCGCTGGTGCTGGCCGTGGGCCTGGGCGAGGCCGCCGACGGCGCGTTCGGCGCCGAGGAGCTGCGAAAGGCGGCCGGTGTCGCCGCCCGCACCCTGGCCGGGTCGAAGAAGGTCGCGCTGGCGCTGCCGGCGGTCTCCGCCGAGGCGGTCGAGGCGGTCGCGCTGGGCGCGCTGCTCGGCTCGTACGCGTTCGGCAGCTACAAGGGCGAGGTGGCGAAGGCGCCGGTCGCCGAGCTGGTCCTGGTGACCGACCGGAAGGCCTCGAAGGACGCCAAGGCCGCCGTGGAGCGCGCCGCGGCGATCGGCGAGGAGATGAACCGGGCCCGTGACCTGGTCAACACCGCGCCGAACGACCTGAACCCGAAGTCCTTCGCGGCGATCGCGCAGGCGGCCGGCAAGGAGCACGGCCTGAAGGTCGAGGTGCTGGACGAGAAGGCTCTGCTGAAGGGCGGCTTCGGCGGCATCCTCGGCGTGGGCGTCGGCTCGGCCAACCCGCCGCGGCTGGTGAAGGTGGCCTACACCCACCCGAAGGCGAAGGCCTCGCTGGCGTTCGTCGGCAAGGGCATCACCTACGACTCGGGCGGCATCTCGCTCAAGCCGGCCGGCCACAACGAGACCATGAAGTGCGACATGGCGGGCGCCGCCGCGGTGTTCGCCGCCGTGGTCGCCGCCAAGCGCCTGGGCCTGCAGGTCAACGTGACGGCGTGGCTGGCGCTGGCGGAGAACATGCCGTCCGGCTCGGCGACCCGTCCGGGCGACGTGCTGCGGATGTACGGCGGCAAGACCGTCGAGGTGCTGAACACCGACGCCGAGGGCCGGCTGGTGCTGGCCGACGCGATCGTCCGGGCCGGCGAGGAGAAGCCGGACGTGATCGTGGACGTCGCGACGCTGACCGGCGCGATGGTGCTGGCGCTCGGCAACCGCACCTTCGGCGTGATGGCCAACAACGACGCGCTGCGCACCCGGCTGCACGAGACCGCGGGCGCGGTGGGCGAGCAGTCCTGGCCGATGCCGCTGCCGGCCGACCTGCGCAAGGGCATGGTCGAGTCGACCGTCGCGGACCTGGCGAACATGGGCGAGCGGATGGGCGGCGGCCTGGTGGCCGGCCTGTTCCTGAAGGAGTTCGTGGCCGAGGGCATCGACTGGGCGCACCTGGACATCGCCGGCCCGGCGTTCAACGAGGGCGGCCCGTCCGGCTACACCCCGAAGGGCGGCACCGCGAGCGCGGTGCGCACCCTGGTCCGCTTCGCGGAGGACACCGCCGCGGGCAAGTGATCCGCTGACGTGTGGGGCCCGGCACCAACGGTGCCGGGCCCCACACGCATTACCAGCCGGTAGCCCGGTACGCCAATACGACGATGTGTTCGCCTCCGGCGAAACTTAATTCCGCAGAGCGGAACAGGGCCGGTGAAGACCCCCGGACGGAGTACCTCCGCTTGCCGATTTCCCGGCCGTGAGCTGCGACGATACCTCCGAGAACGGGTCATACCGCCGTCGCGCGGGCCGCTGCGGATGCTCCTCGGGGCACCCGCCGACGCCACCTGCCGCCAACAAGTGCAAAGATGTATTTCCGGCACGACTGGGCGCCTTACGAGGGCACTCACCCACCGGACCGCGACCGGCCCGGCGATCCGCACCTTTTGCATGGAGGACGTGACGTGGCGAACGACGCCAGCACCGTTTTCGACGTAGTCATTCTCGGAGGCGGAAGCGGCGGTTACGCCGCGGCGCTCCGTGGCGCCCAGCTCGGTCTGAGCGTCGCGCTGATCGAGAAGGGCGAGCTGGGCGGCACCTGCCTGCACCGCGGCTGCATCCCGACCAAGGCGCTGCTGCACGCCGCCGAGGTCGCGGACGAGACCCGGGAAGCCGCCGAGTTCGGCGTCCTCGCCACCTTCCAGGGCATCGACATCAAGGGCGTCCACAAGTACAAGGACGACGTCGTCGCCGGCCTGTACAAGGGCCTGCAGGGCCTGGTCGCCTCCCGCAAGGTCACCTTCATCCAGGGTGAGGGCCGACTGTCCTCGCAGACCTCGGTGGACGTCAACGGCCAGCGCATCGAGGGCCGCCACATCGTCCTCGCCACCGGCTCCGTCCCGCGCTCCATCCCGGGCCTGGACATCGACGGCGACCGGATCATCTCCTCCGACCACGCGCTGAAGCTCGACTACATCCCGAAGTCGGCGATCATCCTCGGCGGCGGCGTCATCGGCTGCGAGTTCGCCTCGGTCTGGAAGTCCTTCGGCGTCGACGTCACCATCGTCGAGGGCCTGCCGCACCTGGTCCCGCTGGAGGACGAGAACTCCTCCAAGCTGCTGGAGCGCGCCTTCCGCAAGCGCGGCATCAAGTTCGAGCTGAAGTCCCGCTTCTCCGGCGTGGAGTACACCGCCGACGGCGTCCGGGTCTCCACCGAGAACGGCAAGTCCATCGAGGCCGACGTGCTGCTCGTCGCCATCGGCCGCGGCCCGGTCTCGGCCGGCCTGGGCTACGAGGAGCAGGGCGTCGCGATGGACCGCGGCTACGTCCTGGTCGACGAGTACCTGCGCACCAACGTGCCGACCATCTCCGCCGTCGGCGACCTGGTCCCGACCCTGCAGCTGGCCCACGTCGGCTTCGCCGAGGGCATCCTGGTGGCCGAGCGGATCGCCGGCCTGAAGGTCGTGCCGATCGACTACGACGGCATCCCGCGGGTGACCTACTCCAACCCCGAGGTCGCCTCGGTGGGCCTGACCGAGGCCAAGGCCGTCGAGCAGTACGGCAAGGAGAAGGTCGTCACCCTCAAGTACAACCTGGCCGGCAACGGCAAGAGCAAGATCCTCAAGACCGCCGGCGAGATCAAGCTCGTCCAGGTCAAGGACGGCGCCGTCGTGGGTGTCCACATGGTCGGCGCCCGCATGGGCGAGCAGGTCGGCGAGGCTCAGTTGATCTACAACTGGGAGGCCCTGCCCGCCGAGGTCGCGCAGCTGATCCACGCGCACCCGAGCCAGTCCGAGGCCCTCGGCGAGGCCCACCTCGCGCTGGCCGGCAAGCCGCTGCACGCGCACGACTGATCGCGCCCCCGTCCCCGTTCATTCCTGTACGCAAGACTTGATAGGAGTCGCTGGAACCATGGCGGTCTCAGTAACACTGCCCGCGCTGGGCGAGAGCGTGACCGAAGGCACCGTCACCCGCTGGCTGAAGGCCGAGGGTGAGCGCGTGGAGATCGACGAGCCGCTGCTCGAGGTCTCCACCGACAAGGTCGACACCGAGATCCCGGCGCCGGCCTCCGGCGTCCTGGCCTCGATCAAGGTCGGCGAGGACGAGACCGTCGAGGTCGGCGCCGAGCTGGCGATCATCGACGACGGTTCCGGCGCCCCCGCCGCCGCCCCGGCGCCCGCCGCCGAGGCTGCTCCGGCCGCCGCTCCGGCGCCGGCCGCGGAGGCCCCCGCCGCCGCGCCCGCCCCGGCCGCCGAGGCTCCGGCTCCGGCCGCCGCCGCGCCGACCGGCGACGCCTCCCCGGTGCTGCTGCCCGCCCTGGGCGAGTCGGTCACCGAGGGCACCGTCACCCGCTGGCTGAAGGCCGAGGGCGACACCGTCGAGGTCGACGAGCCGCTGCTCGAGGTCTCCACCGACAAGGTCGACACCGAGATCCCCTCCCCCGTGGCGGGCACCCTGGTGAAGATCCTGGTCGGCGAGGACGAGACCGCCGAGGTCGGCGCCCAGCTGGCGCTGATCGGCGCCGCGGGCTCGGCTCCGGCCGCCCCGGCCCCGGCCGCCGCCCCGGCTCCGGCTGCCGCCCCGGCCGCCCCCGCCGCTCCGGCTCCGGCCGCTCCGGCCCCGGCTCCGGTGGCTGCCGCTCCGGCTCCGGCCCCCGCTGCCCCGGCTCCGGCCGCTCCGGCCCCGGCTGCCGCCCCGGCCGCTCCGGCGCCGGTCGCCGCCGCTCCGGCCGCTGCCGCTCCGGCCGCGGACGCCGGTGACGCCTACGTCACCCCGCTGGTGCGCAAGCTCGCCGCCGAGCACGGTGTCGCGCTGTCCTCCGTCGCCGGCACCGGCGTCGGCGGCCGCATCCGCAAGCAGGACGTCATCGCCGCCGCCGAGGCCGCGAAGGCCGCCCCGGCTCCGGCCGCGGCCCCGGCCGCCGCCCCGGCGAAGGCCGCTGCCGCGCCGTCCGCGCTGCGCGGTCAGACCGTCAAGATGACCCGCATGCGCAAGGTCATCGGCGACAACATGCTGAAGGCCCTGCACGAGCAGGCACAGCTGACCAGCGTGGTCGAGGTGGACGTCACCAAGATCATGTCGCTGCGCGCGAAGGCGAAGGACTCCTTCCTGGCCCGCGAGGGCGTGAAGCTGTCCCCGATGCCGTTCTTCGTGAAGGCCGCCGCCCAGGCGCTGAAGGCCCACGCGGTCATCAACGCCCGGATCAACGAGGCCGAGGGCACCGTCAGCTACTTCGACACCGAGAACATCGGTATCGCGGTGGACTCCGAGAAGGGCCTGATGACCCCGGTCATCAAGGGCGCGGGCGACCTGAACATCGCCGGCATCTCGAAGAAGACCGCGGAGCTGGCCTCGAAGGTCCGCGACAGCAAGATCACCCCGGACGAGCTGTCCGGCGCGACCTTCACCATCTCCAACACCGGTTCGCGCGGTGCGCTGTTCGACACCGTCATCGTCCCGCCGAACCAGGTCGCGATCCTGGGCATCGGCGCGACCGTGAAGCGCCCGGTGGTCATCGAGGCCGACGGCGGCACCGCCATCGGCATCCGCGACATGACCTACCTGTCGCTCTCCTACGACCACCGCCTGGTGGACGGCGCGGACGCCGCCCGCTACCTGGTCGCGGTCAAGGAGATCCTGGAGGCCGGCGAGTTCGAGGTCGAGCTCGGCCTCTGACGCACCGTCACCGGGAGCCCCGCACCGTCTGCGACGGTGCGGGGCTCCCGCGTGTCCGGGGCCGCGACGCGCGGTGCGATCGGGTGCGGCGGCGGCGGCGATTGTGGATGCTGGAGCGGTGATGGACGAGACGGCATTCTGGCAGCTGATCGACGACGCCCGGGACGCGGCCGAGGGCGACCCGGACGAACAGGCGGAGGCGCTGGTCGAGCGCCTGCTGCGGCTCACCCCGGACGAGGTGCTGGACTTCGCCCGGCAGTTCGAGGCGCGGTTCCAGCGGGCCTACACGGTGGAGCTGTGGGGCGCCGCGCACCTGCTGCTCGGCGGGGCCTCCGAGGACAGCTTCGACTACTTCCGCTGCTGGCTGATCGGCCAGGGCCGGGACGTCTTCGAGGGCGCGGTGCACGACCCGGACGCGCTGGCCGAGCTGGCCCCGGACTTCGACGACGAGGAGGACGGCGACGCCGAGGAGCTCGGCTACGCCGCCGACGAGGCGTACGAGCGGCTCACCGGACTGCCGCTGCCGGACCTGGGGGTGCGTCAGCCGCCGGTCGCGCAGGGCCTCTCGTTCGACTTCGAGGACGGCGCGGCGATGGCCGTCCGTTACCCCCGGCTGTGGGAGCTGTACGGGGACTGACGGCCCGTCGGCTCCGGCCGGCCGCCGCCTTCCGGGTGGCGGCCGTGCGGGTGGTCGGTCAGGAGCTCTTGGTGACGCCCTGCACGATGTCGTCCAGGACCGACGGATCCGGGGCCTTCGGGTCGTCGTCGACGCCGCCGTGCAGGATCACGTAGCCGCTGCCGTCGCTCGCCGGGGCGGCCGCGACCACGACGTAGCCGGACGCGCCGTCCTTCGGTTCGACGTACCAGCGGATCGCCCACCCCTGGCTGCCCGCGATGGTCAGGGTGCCGGCCGCCTCCTCGCGGTGCGACTTCAGCTCGCCGAAGATGCTCGGCGCGAAGGCGGCCATCTCCTGCTCGGCGGCGGTCTGCGCGTCGGCCGCGTCCACCGGGTCGTTGACCACGGCGAACTGGCCGCGCACGCACAGGCTCTCGGACTGGCTGCAGGCGTACTGGCCGAAGATCTCGATCACCGAGGACTTCTCGGTGGCCGACTCCGCCGTCCAGCCGTCGGGCATCGGGACGCCCCAGCCGTGCGCCTTGTCGGCCAGGACCACGCTGTCGCCCTTGGACGGGGACGGACTCCGGCTCGGGCTCGGCGAGATCCGGCTCGGGCTCGGGGCCGGGGTGGAGACCCCGACGGTCAGCGTGGGCACCGGGTCGGGCTTCTTCCCGGAGGACGGCTGCAGCGCCCACACCGCGGTGGCGACCGCGCCGATCACCACCACCGCGACGGCGGCGGTGGCTCCGATCACCAGGCCACGGCCGCTGCCCGGGGCCTTCGGCGGGGCCGGGGCCGGCGCCGGCTGCTGCAGCCCCGAACTGTCCCAGGACTGGGTGACCGCGTCGTTGAGCCGCCCCGCGGGGCGGTGGGAGTCGGTCCAGCCGGTGCCGTCCCACCAGCGTTCCTGCCCGGTGCCGGGGACGGGGTACCAGCCGGGCGGCGTCGGGGTGCTCACGGCGGCTACCGTACCGTCCCCGGGGTGCCGCCGGGAGCCGGGGGCCGGTCACGAATCGGGCACCCCGCTGGTGTGTTGACGAACGGTCAGGAGAGTTCGCAGCCCATCCAGACGTCGTCGACGTACCGGCCGTCCAGCAGGAAGTGCTCCGGCAGTACCCCGAACACCTGGAAGCCGTTGCGCTCGTACAGGCGGCGGGCCGGGGCGTTGTGGCCGAGCACCCGCAGGGTCAGCCGCCGGGCCCCCGCCGCGCGGGCGGCCTCGCAGGCGGCGAGCAGCAGGGCGTCGCCGATGCCCCGGCCGCGGGCCTCCGGCAGCACGCCCAGCCCCTGGAGCTGTCGCACGTGCGCGTTCGACTCCAGCGGGATCTCCTGCACCTGCCGGACGTACCCGACCACCCGGCCGCCCAGCTCGGCCACCAGGTACTGCTCCGGCCGGTGCTTCCGGTCGAACAACGGCGCCTCGGCCGCCCCCCGCGGGGAGACCTCGCTGAGCGGCGACCAGACGGCGTGGTCGACCGCGCGGATCGCCCGCTCGTCCCACGCCGTCGCCGGACGGATGATCAGATCGATGGACGGCATGCCGGCCATGCTAGGCGCACCCCCGGACCCACCGGCAGCGCGGGGCGGTCCGGCCGCGGGCCGAGGGTGGGCCGGGTTGGATGTGTGTCGCCGGGAGGGCGGGGCAAGCGAGTCCCGGGCCCCCGAAGTCCGGACGGCGTGTGGCTCGACACCGGCCCTGCCGGGGGTGGGGGTTGACACGGGCTCAGCGGAAGGGCGGGGCGGCGGGATTCGGTGGGGATGGGCTGACAGGATGGCCGGTATGCGAATTGCGGTGACGGGATCCACGGGGTTGATCGGGTCGGCGCTGGTGCGGTCCCTGCAGGGAGACGGGCATCAGGTGGTGCGGCTGGTGCGGCAGCGCTCGCGGACCGGGGCGCAGCCGGACGGAACGGTCGGGGTGGGGTGGAACCCGTACCTGATGCAGATCGACGCGGCCGGGCTGGCGGGGGTGGACGCGGTGGTGCACCTGGCCGGGGCGGGGGTCGGGGACCGGCGGTGGACGGACGCGTACCGGCGGGAGATCCGGGACAGCCGGGTGCTCGGGACGGAGACGCTGGTGGCGGCGCTGACCCGGCTGGAGGAGCCGCCGAAGGTGCTGGTGAGCGCGTCGGCGGTGGGGATCTACGGGCAGACCGCGGACCAGCTGGTCGACGAGTCGGCGCCGACCGGCAGCGACTTCCTGGCCGAGGTGTGCCTGGAGTGGGAGGCGGCGGCCCGGCCCGCCGCGGACGCCGGGATCCGGGTGGTGCACCCGCGGACCGGGCTGGTGCTCGACCCGGCGGGCGGGGCCGGGGCGCGGCTGCTGCCGCTGTTCAAGCTGGGGCTGGGCGGCCGGCTGGGCGGGGGCGGGCAGTACTGGAGCCTGATCTCGCTGGCCGACGAGGTGGCCGCGCTCCGGTTCGTGATCGATCACCCGGAGCTGTCCGGGCCGGTCAACCTGGCGGGCCCGTCCCCGGTCACCAACCGGGAGTTGACCGAGGAGCTGGCCCGGCAGCTGGGCCGCCCGGCGGTGTTCGCCGTGCCGGAATGGGCGCTGCGCGCGGTGCTCGGGGAGATGGCGGTGGAGGTGGTGGGCAGTCACCGGGTGGTGCCGACGGCCCTGTTGGCGGCGGGGTTCGAGTTCCGGGACGCGGACGTGTCGGCGATCGTCGCGGCGGCCCTGGGCCGCCGGTAGGGCCGACGGTTCGTCAGGGGGCGCACGGGTGCATCCTGGCGGCGCGCAGGGCGTGGGCCGTCACGGTGCGCGCCCGTCCCCGCCCGGCGCGCCCCGTTTGGCGCACGGTGGGTGACTGATCCGTCCCGCTGTGTCGCCGGACCCGGTCGGATGACCCGATTGACTGTCACCCGGCGGTCTGGAGCGGCGGATGACGGGGCATCACCAGTGCGGACCATGTCCTGGGCCCCCGCTGCCCGCCCCGGCATCCACCCGTTCACGGGCCCTGCCGCGCGCGGCGGACGCGGAGGGCTCCACCTGGGAGGGAGCACCCACTCGTGCCCGCACATGACTTCACCGCACGTGCCCACACCGCCGACCCCGACGCGGTGGTGGTCGGCGCCGGTCTCGCCGGCCTGACGGCCGCCGCCGAGCTCACCGCCCGGGGCCTGAACGTCCAGGTCCTGGAGGCGACCGAGCAGGTGGGCGGCCGGATGGCGACCCGCGAACTCGACGGCTTCCGGCTGGACCACGGCGGCCACCTGCTGAACACCGCCTATCCCGAACTCGCCCGCCGCCTCGACCTCGACCGGCTGGAGCTGCGCCCGCTCGCCCCCGGCGTCCTGGTGTACAGCGCGGGCCGCAGCTACCGGGTCGGCGATCCGCAGCTCACCCCGGCCCGGCAGGCCGCCGCCCGCGGGCCGCTCGGCACGCCCCTGGACAAGGCGCGGCTGGCCGCCACGCTGTCGCGACTGGCCGCCACCCCGCCGTCCCGGCTGCTGGCCAGGCCGGAGACCACCGCCGCCCGGGCGCTGGCCGACCGGGGCCTGCCCACCCGGACGGTGGACGGGTTCCTGCGCCCGCTGCTCGCGGCGCTGCTGTCCGACCCGGCGCTCGGCACCTCCAGCCGGGTCGCCGACCTGGTGCTGCGGGCGTACGCGCTGGGCAGGCTCTGCGTCCCGGCGGCCGGGATCGGGGCGGTCCCGGCGCAGTTGGCCGCGCGGCTGCCCGAGGGCGCCGTCCGGTTGGGCGTCGAGGTGACCGCCGTCGGCACGGACGGGGTGGAGACCGCCGGGCACGGCCGGGTCCGGGCCCGCGCGGTGGTGGTCGCCACCGACGCCGCGACCGCCACCACCCTGCTGCCCGGCCTGCGGCAGCCCGGCTTCCACCCCGTCACCACCTACTACCACGCGGCCGGGAGCTCCCCGCTGGGCGAGGCCGTCCTGCTGCTGGACGCCGAACGCTCGGGAGTCTCGCACTCCCTGGTGCTGAGCGACGCCGACCCCTCGTACGCCGCCGACGGGCGGGCGCTGGTCGCCACCACGGTGCTCGGCCGCCGGGCCTTCGACTCCGGCGGCCCGGCCGGCGACGAACCGCAGGTGCGCCGCCGGCTGGCCGAGCTGTACGGCACCTCCACCACCGGGTGGGAGTTCCTGACGGTGCGGCACGTCTCCGACGCGGTGGTCTCGATGCCGCCGCCGCACCACTTCCGCCGCTCGGTGCGGCTGCTCGCCGGGCTGTACGTGTGCGGCGACCACCGGGACACCGGGACGGTCCAGGGTGCGCTGGTGTCGGGGCGGCGGGCCGCGGCGGCGGTGCTGAAGGACCTCGGCGTCCTGACCGACGCGGAGATCACCGAGGCCGCGGCCTGACGGACCGTCCGGGGCCGCTGACCCGCCGTCGGCGGGTCAGCGGCCCCGGGGCCGTGGCCGGTCAGATCACCCCGGCCTGCCGGGACGCCTCCTCGAAGGCGCGCGCCGCCGAGGTGGTGCGGTACGGGGCCAGCCGGCGGTGGAAGTCGCGCAGGTACTCGACGGTGCGGGCGGAGCGCATCTCGCCGGCCGCGCGCAGCGAGTCGGTGGCCATCGAGCAGGCCTCGTCCACGTCGCCCATGCCGAGGCGCGCGGAGGCCAGCACCAGCCGGCAGAGGATCCGGCTGCGGGCGTAGGCGGGGGCGCGCAGCCGCAGTGACTTCTCGGCGTGCTGGGCGGCGGGCCGCCACTGCTGCAGGTCGCGGTAGCAGTGGGCGAACTCGTCGGCGAGCTGGGCGTCGTCGAAGTACCGCGCCCAGGAGGGGACTTCGTCGGCGGTGCGGGCGGTGGCGAGGGCCCGTTCGCAGCGCACCAGGGCGGTGGTGCAGGCCCGGACGTCGGCGGCCAGGGCGTGGCCGCGGGCCTCGGCGGCGTGCATCAGCGCCTGCACCACGGGCGCGGCGGTGGTGCCGACGCCCTGCTGGGCGACCCGGGCCAGTTGGATGGCCTCCCGGGCGTGGCCGAGGTGCACGGCCTGCTGGCTCATGGTGGTGAGGATGAACCCGCCGAGGACGCGGTCACCGGCGGCCTGGGAGAGCCGCAGCGCCTGCACGAAGTACCGCTGGGCCAGGCCGTGCGCGGCGATGTCGAAGGACGTCCAGCCGGCCAGTCTGGTCAGGTCGGCGACGGCGCCGAACAGGGCCCGGCCGATCTGCTCGCCGTACCGGCCGCGGAGCATCGGCTCGGCCTCGCTCTCCAGGTACCGGACCAGCGCCTGCCGGGCGTGGCCGCCGCCGTAGGCGTGGTCGAGGGCGCGGAACAGGTCTCCGACGGCGCGGATGGCGGCGATGTCGCCGCGGCCGACCCGGACGGGGGGCCGGCTCTCCCGGGCCTCCGGTGCGGGTTCGGCGGCCGCGCCGGCGGGGCGGCGCAGGGCCTGCGGGGGGACCCGGGCGCCCGACGGGGGCGTGCGCAGCTCCTCGGGGGTGAGGGTGCTGCCGTCGCGGGCGACGCGTTCGTCGGTGCGGCCGATCAGCCAGTCGCGGCTGGGGACGACCAGGCCGGCGGGGGTGAAGGCGATCTTGCGGAGTTCGGCGTAGGGGCCGTTGTCCTTGCGCCACATGGAGGCGACGATGTCGACGGCCTCCTGCGGGGTCTCGGCGAACTCGAGTCCGGCGTAGACCGGGGCGCAGGCGTCCAGGCCGACGTCCTGCGCGGTGAGCCGGCGGCCGAGGCGGCGGGTGAAGACCTCGGCGATCAGCGCCGGGGTGGCGCCGCGCGGCTGCTGGCCGCGCAGCCAGCGGGTGACCGAGGTCTTGTCGTAGCGCAGGTCGAGGCCGTGTTCCAGGCCCAGCTGGTCGACGCGTCTGGCGAGGCCGGCGTGCGAGAAGCCGGACTCCTCGATGAGTGCGGCGAGTTGGGGGTTCTGGGCGCGCCCGGCGGCGGGCGGGGCCTCGGCCTGCTCGGGGGCGTGCGGAGGGGTCTCGGCCGCTCCGGTCGGGCGCGGGTCGAGCGGGTCGAGCGGTCGGTACGCCGGGCTGTCGATTACTGGCCGTTGGGGCATAGCAGTCCACACCTCTCAGGCGCCGTTCCGGCCCCTCCTGCCCGGGACGGCGCCCCCTGATCGGGAATCGGCGCGAATGTAGCGAGCATTGGGACGCTATGGGTGGATTCGAGCCCCCAGTCCTCCGAACGGGTGAACCATCCCCGCCCGTTGTGAGGAAGCGCGGGCCCGGCGTGTTTGAGTTCGAGAGCCGCTGTCCGCGATCCGGGCGCATGGCGGATGCCACCATGCCCGGGGCGGCTGCTGTGGTGGCCGCCCACATCGTTGCCGGGGCCGGTAATTCCTACCGTTCTCGGCCATGGACACCACTTCTGCCCCGCGCCCCCAGCTCCCGCTGCACGGCCGCACCGCGCTGGTCACGGGGGCCGCCTCGGGGATCGGCCGGGCCTGCGCGGAGGCGTTCGCCGCGGCGGGTGCGCGCGTCTACGTCGTCGACCTCGCCGCCCGGCCCGCCGAGGAGCTGGCGGAGCGGATCGGCGGGGTCGCGCTCGTCGCCGACCTGTCCGACCCGGACGCGGTGGAGGCGCTGCCCGCCGACGCGGACATCGTGGTCAACAACGCGGGCCTGCAGCACGTCGCGCCGGTGCACGAGTTCCCGCTGGAGCGCTTCACGCTGATCCAGCGGGTCATGGTGGAGGCCCCGTTCCGCATCCTGCGCCGCACCCTGCCGCACATGTACGAGCGGGGCTGGGGCCGGGTGGTGAACATCTCCTCGGTGCACGGCCTGCGCGCCAGCGCCTTCAAGTCCGCGTACGTGACCGCCAAGCACGCCCTGGAGGGCCTGAGCAAGACGGTCGCCCTGGAGGGCGCCCCGTACGGGGTGACCAGCAACTGCATCAACCCGGCGTACGTCCGCACGGCGCTGGTCGAGAAGCAGATCGCCGCGCAGGCGCTGGCGCACGGCATCCCCGAGGACGAGGTGGTGGAGCAGATCATGCTCGACCGCACCGCCGTGAAGCGGCTGATCGAACCGGACGAGGTCGCGCAGCTGGCCGTCTGGCTGTGCTCGCCCGGCGCCTCCTACATCACCGGCGCCAGCCTGCCGGTGGACGGCGGCTGGACCGCCCACTGAGAACCCCATAAGGTCCTGCAACTCCCTCACCCCCACCATCTGCAAGGGATTCCCCCATGGCTGCCTCTCCCGACGTCGCGAGATCCGGCTCCCTGCCCAGGGTGGTCGCCGCCTCGCTGATCGGCACCACCGTCGAGTGGTACGACTACTTCCTGTACGGCTCGGCCGCGGCGCTGGTCTTCGGGCACGTGTTCTTCCCCAAGGCCGACCCGCTGACCGGCACCCTGCTGTCCTTCCTCACCTACGCCATCGGCTTCGCCGCCCGCCCGCTCGGCGCCCTGGTGTTCGGCCACTTCGGCGACCGGATCGGCCGCAAGAAACTGCTGGTGCTCAGCCTGCTGCTGATGGGCGGCGCGACCACCCTGATCGGCCTGCTCCCGACGTACGACCAGGTCGGCGTGGCCGCGCCGATCATGCTGACCGCCCTGCGGCTGGTGCAGGGCTTCGCGCTCGGCGGCGAGTGGGGCGGCGCGGTGCTGCTGGTCTCCGAGCACGGCGACCCGAAGCGGCGCGGCTTCTGGGCGTCCTGGCCGCAGGGCGGCGCCCCGGCCGGCAACCTGCTGGCGGCGGGCGTGCTCTCGCTGATGACGACCCTCCAGTCCGACGCGGCGTTCCTGGACTGGGGCTGGCGGGTGCCGTTCCTGCTCTCCGCGGTGCTGGTGATGGTCGGCCTGTGGATCCGCCTCGCGGTCGACGAGTCGCCGCTGTTCAAGGCCGCGCTGGCGGCCGCCGAGCAGCGCGCCGAGCGGGAGAAGTCGCCGCTGGTGACGGTTCTCCGCGACCACTGGCGGGACGTGCTGGTGGCGATGGGCGCGCGCATGGCGGAGAACATCTCGTACTACGTGATGACCACCTTCGTGCTGGCCTACGCCGTCGGCCACGCCCACCTCCCCAAGCAGACCGCGCTGAACGCCGTCCTGATCGGCTCCGCCATCCAGTTCGCGCTCATCCCCGCCTTCGGGGCGCTCTCCGACCGGATCGGCCGCAAGCCCGTCTACCTGGTCGGCGCGGTCGGGGTCGGCGTCTGGGCCTTCGTCTTCTTCGGCATGGTCGACACCAAGGACTTCACCTCGATGGTGGTCGCGATCACCGTCGGCCTGTTCTTCCACAGCATGATGTACGCCCCGCAGGCAGCGTTCTTCTCCGAGCTGTTCGCCACCCGCACCCGCTACTCGGGAGCCTCCATCGGCGCCCAGTTCTCCTCGGTCGCGGCCGGCGCCCCCGCCCCGCTGATCGCCACCGCGCTGCTCAAGGACTACGACAGCTCAACCCCGATCGCCGTGTACGTGGCCCTCGCCGCCGTGATCACCGTGTTCGCCGTGCTGTGCGCCCGGGAGACCCGCGGCACCGACCTCGCCGAATCCGGCCGCGCCGAACCGGACGGAACCGGTGCGGACGGTCGGGTGGACTCCGTGAAGCCGGGCGCTACTGTCTGAGCACTTCCGGCAGGATCAGGGCCGCGCGGCCGGGAGGTGCCCCACGGCACCCGCCCGGCGGCGCGGCCCCGGCCCGTTCGTGCGGCGGGCCGGGGAGCACGGGGGCCACGGGGGGCACGAGTGACAGGGAAGGCCGAATGGACCGCCACACCACCGCCGCGCCGGCGCTGCGAAGACTGCTCGACCTGCTGGCCACCGGCGCAGCCACCGAGGACTTCGGCGAGGTGCTCGCCGACGCCCGCCGGCAGGGCGCGCCCCCGCAGGTCCTGACCGAGATCGACGACGCCACCTGGCAGGCCCTGCGCGTCCATCGGACGATGCGTCAGCACCGCCGCCGCGAGGCCGAGTTGACCGCCCTGTTCGACACCGCCGGAGACCTGGCCGCCTCCCGCGACCTGAACGCCGTGCTGCAGGCCATCGTCCGCCGCGCCCGGATGCTGCTCGGCACCGACACCGCCTACCTGACGCTCCCCGACGAGCAGGCCGGCGACACCTACATGCGGGTCACCGACGGCTCCGTGTCCCCGCTCTTCCAGACGCTGCGGCTCAGCCTCGGCGACGGCCTCGGCGGCCTGGTCGCGCAGACCGCCCGCCCCTACGCCACCCACGACTACCGGGACGACGAGCGCTTCCGGCACACCGGCCAGATCGACGCCGGCGTCCTCGACGAGGGCCTGGTCGCCATCATCGGCGTCCCGCTGCTGCTCGGCGGCACCGTGATCGGCGTGCTGTTCGCCGCCGACCGCACCCCCCGCGCCTTCTCCCCCGACGAGGTCGCGCTGCTCTGCACCCTCGCCGCGCACGCCGCGATCGCCCTGGACACCGCCAAGTCGCTCGCCGACACCCGGGCCGCGCTCGCCGAACTCGCCAACGCCAACGCCGTCATCCGCGCCCACTCCGCCGCCGTCCAGCGCGCCGAGCAGGCCCACGACCGGCTCACCGACCTGGTCCTGCGCGGCGCCGAGGTCTCCGACGTCGCCGCCGAGGTCGCCGCCCTGCTCGACGGCGAAGCCTCCGTCCACGACGCCGAGGCGGCCCCCCTGACCGGCCCCGGCGCGGCCCCCGACGGCCTGTCGGACGCCGTTGCGCTGTCCCGCGTCGAGGGCCACGCCGTCCGGCACGGCTCCGAGTGGGTGTGCGCCGTCCTCGCCGGGCAGGAACTGCTGGGCAGCCTGGTCCTGCACGGCCGGCCCGAGCTGGACGACGCCGACCGCCGGGTGTTCGAGCGGGCCAGCGTCGTCACCGCCCTGCTCCTGCTGCTGCGCCGCTCCGTCGCCGAGACCGAGAACCGGGTCCGCGGCGAGCTGCTCGCCGACCTGCTCACCGCCCCCGACCGCGACCCCGCCGGGCTGGCCGCCCGCGGCCGCCGGGTCGGCGTCGACCTGAACCGGCCGCACCTCGCCCTGGTCGCCGTGGTCGCCGACCCGGGCGCCCGGGAGCGGCTGGCCGGCGCGGCCGCCCGCTACCTGTTCGGATCGCGCGGCATCAGCGCCGAGTTCGGGGAGGGCGTGGTGCTGCTGGTCCCGCACGAGGGCGCCGGGGACGGCGCGGTCGCCGCGCTGGCCGCCGAACGCCTGGCGCACCTGGTCGGCGCCCCCGTCACCGTCGGCACCGGGCGGGCGGCGAGCGGACCGGTCGCGCTGGCCGCCGCGTACGCGGAGGGCGTCCGGTGCGTGCGCGCGCTGCGGGTGCTCGGCCGGGACGGCGACGGCGCGTGCGCCGCCGACCTCGGCTTCCTGGGCGTCCTGCTCGGCGACGGACACGACGTCGAGGGCTTCGTCCGCGGCACCCTCGGACCGCTGCTCGACTACGACGCCAAGCGCGGCACCGAACTGGTCCGCACCCTGCGGGCCTTCTTCGACTGCGGCGGCAGCCTCACCCGCGCCAAGGACCAGCTCCACGTGCACGTGAACACGGTGGTGCAGCGGCTGGACCGGGTCGAGGTGCTGCTCGGCCGCGACTGGAACCAGCCGGAACGGGCCCTGGAACTCCAACTCGCCCTGCGCCTGCTGCTGCTGGCCGGCGACTGAGCGACCGGCCGGAGCCCGCCCCGGCTGTGCGCCCGTCGGCGGTCGCCGGCCGCGGGCGTACAGTGGCGAGGTTGGGCCGAGCGGGCAGCAGGGAGCGTGTGGTGAGCGAGAACGTGCGGTTCGTCCGAATGGGCATAGGCGAGCGGACCGTTCCGTACCCGGAGGCGTGGGCGGAGCAGCAGCGGCTGCACGCGCTGCGGGTCGCGGACGAGATCCCGGACACCGTGCTGCTGCTGGAGCACGACCCGGTGTACACGATGGGGAAGCGCACCAACCCGGAGGACCTGCCGCTGGACGGCACTCCGGTGGTCGAGGTGAACCGCGGCGGGGAGATCACCTGGCACGGGCCGGGGCAGCTGGTGGGCTACCCGATCGTCAAGCTGCCGGACCCGATCGACGTGGTGGCGTACGTGCGGCGGCTGGAGGAGGCGCTGATCCGGGCCTGCGCCGAGTTCGGCGTGGCGACCACCCGGATCGAGGGCCGCAGCGGGGTGTGGAAGCTGGGGGCGGAGATCCCCGGCGCGGTGGTGGATCCGTCCCAGGTGGTGGAGATCGGGAAGCTGACGCTGCGGATGGGCCTGCCGCTGGGCATCGACCCGCGCCTGGCGGGCCCCGAGTACGCCCCGTCGAACGCGGGCCAGCGCGGCGACGACCGCAAGCTCGCCGCGATCGGCGTCCGGGTCGCCCGCGGGGTGACCATGCACGGCTTCGCGCTGAACTGCGACCCCGACATGACGTACTTCGACAAGATCGTCCCGTGCGGCATCCGGGACGCCGGCGTGGCCTCGCTGAGCGGCGAGCTGGCCCGGCCGTTCACCGTGCCGGACGCGGTGGAGACGGTGGAGCGGAGGCTGGCCGAGGTGTTCGCCGAGCTGCCCGAGCCGGTCGCCGTCCACTGATCGCGCGGAATCGGCGCGGCGCGCCGGGCGTTGGCTTTCGAAGGCAAGCCCGGGGCCGGGCAGAGGCCGTTGAAGTGCAGGCGTACCCTGAGTGGTACCCCGTCTAGTTCTAGGAGTCGAACGTGTCCGCTGTCGCACCCGACGGCAGGAAGCTCCTCCGCCTGGAGGTCCGCAACAGCGAGACCCCCATCGAGCGGAAGCCGGAGTGGATCAAGACCAGGGCGAAGATGGGGCCGGAGTACAACGCCCTGCAGTCCCTGGTGAAGAAGGAGGGGCTGCACACGGTCTGCCAGGAGGCGGGCTGCCCCAACATCTTCGAGTGCTGGGAAGACCGCGAGGCGACCTTCCTGATCGGCGGCGACCAGTGCACCCGTCGCTGCGACTTCTGTCAGATCGACACCGGCAAGCCCGCCGAGTTCGACCGGGACGAGCCCCGCCGGGTCGCCGAGTCCATCGTCACCATGGACCTGAACTACGCCACCATCACCGGCGTCGCCCGCGACGACCTGGCGGACGGCGGCTCGTGGCTGTACGCCGAGACCGTTCGTCAGGTGCACGCGATGACCGCCGCCCGCGCGGCCGGGCGCACCGGTGTCGAGCTGCTCATCCCGGACTTCAACGCCGTCCCCGAGCAGCTCGCCGAGGTCTTCTCCGCCCGCCCCGAGGTGCTCGCGCACAACGTCGAGACGGTGCCGCGGATCTTCAAGCGGATCCGCCCCGCGTTCCGGTACGAGCGGTCGCTGGACGTCATCACCCAGGCCCGGGCGGCCGGGCTGGTCACCAAGTCCAACCTGATCCTGGGCATGGGCGAGACCCGCGAGGAGGTCAGCGAGGCGCTGGCCGACCTGGTGGACGCCGGCTGCGAGCTGATCACCATCACCCAGTACTTGCGGCCCTCGCTGCGCCACCACCCGGTGGAGCGCTGGGTGAAGCCGCAGGAGTTCGTCGAGCTCCAGCAGGAGGCCGAGGAGCTGGGCTTCGCCGGGGTGATGTCCGGTCCGCTGGTGCGGTCCTCGTACCGGGCCGGCCGGCTGTACCGGCAGGCGCTGGAGCACCGCGAGCGGCAGGCCGCGGTCTGAGTTCCCCTCACGCGGAGGGCGGGTCCGGACGGGCCCGCCCTCCCGTACGTGTCCGGGGCTGTCCGGGCTAACCGCCGACGTTTCACGTGGCATTGACGAGCGGGTCACCGTACGGTAACGGGCGTCCGGGACGCTGGAGCGGTACCCGGGTCGAGGAGTTGGTGGCTGATGCGTACCGGAATCCGAACCGCACTGCGGCGGGCCGAACACCTGCTGTTGATCCGCGGCGCGCGCCGCAACGCGTGGGCGGCGGTGTGCGAGAACCGCCGGCTGGCGGGCGAGCGCGAGCACTCCGGGCCCGGGTTCGGGCGCAGCGCCTGAACCCCGGGCGGCCCCGGGACCGGTGTCCGGGAAAGACCAGGGTCACGAACCGGCACCGCCTTGGATGATCGCTACCGCCGCCACGTACCATGAGCGGTATGGCGAGGCAAAAATCCGATACCCCTGGGCGGCTCGCACAGATCCGCCAGGCATATGTCATGACCAAGCAGGTCGACTCCAAGATCGGCCTGATCATCGCCGGCGTCGGCCTGCTGACCTTCGGCGTGTTCCTCGCCATCGGCTTCGCACTGGACCACCCGGTCTACCTGGGCATCCTCGGTTTCGTGGTGGCGGTGCTGGCGGTCGCGATCGTGTTCGGCCGGCGTGCCGAGCGGGCCGCGTTCGGGCAGATGGAGGGCCAGCCGGGCGCGGTCGCGGCGGTGCTGGGCAACATCCGTCGCGGGTGGAGCGCGAACCAGACTCCGGTGGCGGTCACCCGCAACCAGGACGCGGTCTACCGCGCGGTCGGCCGGGCCGGCATCGCGCTGATCGGCGAGGGCAACCCGAACCGGGTGCGGCCGCTGCTGGCGTCCGAGAAGCGGAAGATGTCCCGCGTGGTCGGCGACATCCCGGTGCACGACATCATGGTCGGCACCGGCGAGGGCGAGATCCCGCTCAAGAAGCTGCAGATCCACCTGATGCGGCTGCCGCGGGCGATCACCGCGGCCCAGGTCACCGAGACCAACGACCGGCTGCGCGCGCTCGGCGACCTGCTGTCCAAGGCGCCGATCCCCAAGGGCCCGATGCCGAAGGGCGCCCGGATGCCCAAGGGCGGCGGCGCCCGCTAGCCCACTCCCCCCGTACGACACCACGGCCCCGCCCGCGAGATTCCTTCTCCGCGAGCGGGGCCGTTCGATCGTCCTGGGACTTCGGTGGCCCCGGGTTCCTCGGAGGTGGCCCGGGGTTCCTCGGTGGGTTCCGGGGGCGGGGTCAGATCCGGACCTCGACGGTGCCGACGGCCTTGTCGTGCAGGCCGCGGGTGTCGCGGTCCCAGACGGCGGCCGGGACGACCAGGCAGAGCAGCAGGGTGCGCAGCAGGACCTGCGGGATGGTGGCGCGGCTGCCGTCCAGCCGGACCACCCGCAGGCCGAACAGGCGCTTGCCGACGGTGGTGCCGGTGGTGGCGAGCAGCAGCACCGTGACCGCGTAGAACAGCGGGGTGGTCCACAGGTTGGCGGAGCCCTGGTCGCCGCGGGCCAGCAGGCCGTACGCGACCAGGCTGACCAGCCAGCCGTCGACGAACAGGGCGCCGATCCGGCGGCCGGGGCCGGCCATCGAGCCGGGGCCGGACTGCGGGAGGCCGAGGCGCTCGCCGCGGTAGCCGAAGTCGGCGCCCATCTTCTCGGCGGCCGCCTTCGGGCCGTCGATCCACGATCCGAGTGCTTCTCTGGTGTCCACGAATCCACCCTAACCGCGCTTACGGGCGGGCCCGGTGGCAGCCCCGCCGGCGGGGCGCGCCCGGCCGGTCTTCCGTCGGGGTGAACCCGGTTCGGCCGACTGCCACAAGTGGTCTGGACCATTTGCGGATCACCCCGGCCACGGGGGTGGGAATTTGCCCGGAACCGTACCGCTTTGCCGCCCACCCGAACAGCCCGGTTAACATGTCGGAAACAAGCGAGTCACGAGACGGAAACGCGCCGTTCCTATCGTGAGCCCCCTGCACCGGGGCTCCTGTCGCCCCTGACGGAGACTCAGACCGTGCACGCCGAGGAGGAGTACGGATGTTCACCAACGCCGACGAGGTGAAGCAGTACATCGCGGACAACGACATCAAGTTCGTCGACGTCCGGTTCTGCGACCTGCCGGGCGTGCTGCAGCACTTCTCGGTCCCGGCCGACACCTTCGACCCGTCCGAGACCCTGATGTTCGACGGCTCCTCGATCCGCGGCTTCCAGGCCATCCACGAGTCCGACATGGCCCTCGTCCCGGACCTGGCCACCGCCCGGCTGGACCCGTTCCGCACCGAGAAGCACCTCAACATCAACTTCTTCATCCAGGACCCGATCACCGGCGAGGCCTACAGCCGCGACCCGCGCAACGTCGCCCGCAAGGCCGAGGCCTACCTGGCCTCCTCCGGCATCGCGGACACCGCCTACTTCGGGCCCGAGGCCGAGTTCTACGTCTTCGACTCGGTGCGCTTCGAGACCTCCGCCAACGCGTCCTACTACCACATCGACTCGGTGGCGGGCGCCTGGAACAGCGGCTCCGCGGAGGGCGACGCGCGCGGCTACAAGGTCAAGTACAAGGGCGGCTACTTCCCCGTCCCGCCGGTCGACCACTTCGCCGACCTGCGCGCCGAGATGTCCCTCGAACTCGCCAAGGCCGGGCTCGCCGTGGAGCGCCAGCACCACGAGGTCGGCACCGCCGGACAGGCCGAGATCAACTACAAGTTCAACACCCTGCTGCACGCCGCCGACGACCTGATGCTGTTCAAGTACATCATCAAGAACGTCGCCTGGCGGGCCGGCAAGACCGCCACCTTCATGCCCAAGCCGATCTTCGGCGACAACGGCTCCGGCATGCACGTGCACCAGTCGCTGTGGACCGCCGGCTCCCCGCTGTTCTACGACGAGCAGGGCTACGCGGGACTCTCCGACACCGCCCGCTACTACATCGGCGGCATCCTCAAGCACGCCCCGTCGCTGCTCGCCTTCACCAACCCCTCGGTGAACTCCTACCACCGCCTGGTCCCCGGCTTCGAGGCACCGGTCAACCTGGTCTACTCGCAGCGCAACCGGTCCGCCGCGATCCGCATCCCGATCACCGGCTCCAACGCCAAGGCCAAGCGCATCGAGTTCCGCGCCCCCGACCCGGCCTCCAACCCCTACCTGGCCTTCTCCGCCATGCTGATGGCCGGCCTCGACGGCATCAAGAACAAGATCGAGCCGCTCGAGCCGGTCGACAAGGACCTCTACGAGCTGGCCCCCGACGAGCACGCCGCCGTCCCGCAGGTCCCCGCCTCCCTCAGCGCCGTCCTCGAAGCCCTGGAGGCCGACCACGAGTACCTCCTGGCCGGCGGCGTCTTCACCACCGACCTGATCGAGACCTGGATCGACTACAAGCGCACCGCCGAGATCGCCCCGATCGCCCTGCGCCCGCACCCGCACGAGTTCGAGCTCTACTACGACCTGTAGGACAGCCCCCGACCTGCGGGAACGCAGGTTGATCTCTCTCCGTTTCCGCAGGTCAGGCAGGGTCCTGACCTGCGGAAACGCGTAGAGAGGGGCTGCATACCTCTGGGTCTCGCGCTGACGCCTTCTTGCCCTTGCCGGCGCTGGGCAGTACGCCATCCTGCCACTCTCAGTAGCCATCTCGCGGCTCCCAGCCGGTTGGTCTGGGCCAGCCACTGGGCGGACAGCGCGGTGCGGGGCCACGACCGGACGAGCAGTTCGGTCACGACCCCGCCGGATGTCTTCACCGACGGTCAGCAGCCGTCCTCGAACCAACAGGAGCCGCTCACCGGAGGAACGTCGAGGATGCTGAGCTGCGGCGCGACGGGGGCTCCGCAGCAGCCGTCGTCCTGCTCCCGGGCGGTTCGAGCCGGTCGCAGAGGCCAGCGTCGCCGCAGATGCCGGTCTCGGGGAGGCCGTAGGACTTCATGCCAACGAGGTCCGAGCCGCTCCCACCCTGACGGTTCCCTCGGGTCCGCGCCCGACAAGCAACTCGAACCGGCGGTCGGGGCCGCACTGCTCCTGCGGGTCCGCGACTAGAGCCTCGGGGTCCGACACCGCGCCGGGCGGTCCCTCTCCGGCTACGACGACCGGAGCGCCCCCGTCCTGGATGCCTTTCCTCACGCTCCTCGACGAGGACGAGGACGAGGACGAGGCGGAGCTGCGGCTGGAAGCGGCCTGGGCGCTGGCCGTCCGCGACCACCCGCGCACCAGGGAGGCGTATGAACGAGTCGGACCGCTTGAGGGGTCCTCGGAGCACGACCACCGGATCTCCGGCCTCTGGCGCTGTCGCGGACCACCGGAACGGCCCGGCCTGCCGGAGTCTCACCAGCCGGGGAGCAGGTTCGGCTACTGCGAACGGGCGTAGCCTCGCGAGCCGGTCGTCGACACTCGGGAGCCCATTGTCGGGCCTTGTCGGCGACCGTTGCGCGGCGGCAGGCCGGAGAGTCGTACGGTCGCACCTGCCCTGCGGGCGACTCCCACGACCTCAGCGCTCGGAAACAGCAACTCGGGCCCCAGATAGACGACTTGAGCCAGGCGCTGGGTGAGACAGCAGTCGAGCTGCGGGTGTGGGAGAAGTCCGCAAAGGGCTGGCTTGGCCCTCCCACGACCTTCGAGGCGATCCGCACCGAGGCAGGCGTGCCGACCGCAAGGTTCTGTCCGTTCATTGGCATGCCAGAGCGGTCCTGGCGTCGCCACCAGGCCCACGCCCGCCAGGGCACGCAAGCTGAAGGACGGTGGCCGCGCCAGACCCGCGAGAGTAACCGCCGCGGGCACGTGCTCACGCGCCCGGCCCGCGGCCACCGCAAGGCACAGGCGATGTGCCGCCATGACGGCCACCGCGTCTGTCAGGCGACCGTGCTGCGGCTGCTGCGGGACGAGGGCCTGCCCCTGGAGGCGAACGCCCCGCGGGGACGGTGTCAGCTCGCCGACCGCCGCAAGACCGCCTTCGCAATCGAACTGGCCATCAAGTAAGCGGAGTTGCTAGCGGGAAAGCCACCGACCGCACTCGCCCCGCTCGACACGGACGGGACCGTGAAACCGCTGGTGGCCATCGTCACCGGCAGCGGCGGACCACCCCCTCGTTCCGCTTCGAAATGTTCATCGCCGCCCGACCGGAACCTCGGCAAGTCCGCCCCGGGCCCGAGAAGATCCTCCGACAGCCAGTCGGGGCTACTGCTTCGCCCCGTCGACCGGTCGGTCGGCGGGGCGAAGCACCGTGAAGTAGCTGATTCGGGCGACGTGCGGAGAGGCACGGGCTCCGAGGCCGGAACCGCGCAGTGCGGTGGCGCAGTTCCTAGAAGCCGGCCCACAGGCCGTTGCCGGGGAGCATGGCGCTGCCGCCGCTGACGTGGCCCTGGCCGTCGCCGGTGTAGAGCTTGAGGTCGTTGTTGGCGTCGATCCCGGCGATGTCCTGCTTGCCGTCGCTGTTGAGGTCGCCGCCCATCACCGAACGGAAGTTGGCCCAGGCGCCGTTCGTCCCGAGCATCGCGCCGCCACCGCCCAGGTGACCGGCGCCGTCACCCGTGTACAGGTTCAGGTTGTTGTTCGCGTCGATCCCCGCGATGTCCTGCCTGCCGTCACCGTTGAAGTCACCTGCCGCGATCGCCTTGAAGTTCGCCCAGGCGCCGTTCGTCCCGAGCATCGCGCCGCCACCGCCCAGGTGACCGGCGCCGTCACCCGTGTACAGGTTCAGGTTGTTGTTCGCGTCGATCCCCGCGATGTCCTGCCTGCCGTCACCGTTGAAGTCACCCGCCGCGATCGCCTTGAAGTTCGCCCACGCGCCGTTCGTCCCGAGCATCGCGCCGCCACCGCCCAGGTGACCGGCACCGTCACCCGTGTAGAGGTTCAGGTTGTCGTTCGCGTCGATCCCCGCGATGTCCTGCCTGCCGTCACCGTTGAAGTCACCCGCCGCGATCGCCTTGAAGTTCGCCCACAGCCCGGTGCTCCCCAACATGTCGCTCCCCCCACCGACATGACCCGCACCATCACCCGGGTACAACCGCATGTTGCTGTTCGCGTCGATCCCCGCCACGTCCAGCTTCCCGTCACCGTTGAAATCAGCCACCACCGTCCGCGCAGGACGCGCCGGAGCCGGAGCGGCCGGGTCGTCGACGATGTTGTTGTAGCGGTAGGCCTTGTAGTCACCGTTGGGGTGCGAGTCGAAGTAGGCGGCGTTGATGGAGACGCCGGTGACGTGCTTCACGGGAGTGGAGCCGAAGGAGTAGTAGGAGAAGGTGGTGTGGGCGGAGTCGTCCCACTTCTCGAACAGGATGACGTGGTCGTAGTAGCTGTCGAGGATGTCGCCGGCCTTGAGGTCGCTGCGGGAGATCTCGGTGGTGTAGGTGCTGCTGGCGAGGCCCTGGGTGTTGGGGCCGTCGGCGAGGTGCCAGGCCATGTCGATGTAGCCGCCGCAGTCGGTGCGGTAGGAGCGGCCGGAGGAGTCGGGGTACGAGCCGCCCTGGTTGTACGTGATGGACTTGCCGAGCCAGTACTGGGCGCGCTGGATGACCTCGCCGCGGGTGATCTGGCCGCCGACGGAGGACGCGGCGTGGGCGGTGGTGGCAGTGGCGACGGTGAGGGCGGTGGTGGCGATCGCACCGGAGGCGGCGATGGCGGCCGCCAGGGTGAGGCGGACGAGCTTGGAGCTGCGGGAAGAAGGCATGACGGAGTTCCCCTCGTGGCGGGTTGGATGAAGGAGTGGTGTGCCGGCCGCACGGAGCGGCTCGGCGGGGTGTCGGCGGACGGCTGTCCTGCAGGAACAGCCGGAGCTCGGACGTCGGGCGCTGCAAGGCCGGCGGTCGGGATCGGCGCGGACCGGCGGGGCGAAACTCAAGCGGACGGGCAGGTGTCCGCGGGAAGGGCTGCGGTGCAGCGGCGCCGGGAAGCAGAGCAGGTACGCCCGGTGATCATGGCCGCCGGATCGGCGGCGGACAGCTGCCCTGCAGGAGCAGCGGTCGGTGCAGTGCAGCAGCAGGTCAGCGCGCGGTGGGCGGGATCGGCGGCCGGTAGCGCCGGCGCAGCATCGGCGATGCCTGGAGGCTGCGGGTGATCAGGCCGTACGCGATGGTCAGCGAGTCCTTCGTTCCGGCCTCGAAGGGGGCCTGGACCGGGAGGTGGCCGGTGGCGGGTAGAGCAGCAGGTCGACCTGCTCCGGCTCGCAGCGGACGGTGATGTGCAGGATGGCGTCAACAGCTCTGGTGCGCCCACAGGGCGGCCCGGACTTCTTCCGCTTCTCCGCTCCGGGGCCGCCCGGAGGCGTTCTTGCGGCGCAGCGAGGCGGGGACGATGTCCATCCGCGGTCAGCCGCCCCGGCCGAGGCTGTCGGTGGTGATGGTGGCGGGCGGGGTGGAGGTGGTGGAGACCGTGGTCGTGTCGGCGGCGGAGGCGGAGGGGGTCAGGAGCAGGGCGCCCAGGGAGACCGTGAGGACCGCGGCGGCCTTGGCGATTCGGGTGCTGGTCATGGCGGTCGTCCTTCGGATGTGACGGGGCATCGGGTGGTCGGTCCGGTGAGGCGTCCCGCGGTTGACCCTCTTCCGGCTGCCGCTCGGTTCTCCTTCTCCCTGGCGGCGATCTCTACTTTCGCCGTTCCAAAACCCCTCGGAAGGGGTTGCGGGTGTCGCCAACCGGACTGTCCGACACCAGACAAGCCGTCATGGACTTATCAATAATTGGGAGCGAGCGCCCTTCGGGCATAGGCCTGCAGATGCCCCAACGCCCCAGTCACCCATGAACCACCACATGAGGGGCCCATGCTGGAGGCTCCAGGACTCACGGCCACGGCCGGCCGGGTCTACCGGGCACTGCTCGACCGACCCGCCGACGGCATCGAGGAGATCGCCGTCCACTGCGCGCTCGGCACCACCTAGGTCCACGACAGCCTGGACGAACTCGGCAACCTCATGCTGGTCCGCGCCTTCGCCGAACACCCCGGCCGCATTCGCGCCGTCGACCCCTCGGTCGGCCTCTCAGACTTGCTGGCCCGCCATGAAGCCGAACTCGTCGAACGCCAGGCCACCCTGGCCGCCTCCCGCGCCGCCGTCACCCGCATGGTCGCCGACCGGGCCGAGCGCCGCTCCGAGCACGGGGAGCGACTGCTCGGCATGGACGCCATCCTGCACCGCCTGGAACGCATGGGCCGCGAAACCACCCGCGAGGTCATCAGCATCCAACCCGGCAACCAGCGCCCCGAGGACCTCGACGCCTCCCGCCCCTCCGGCGCCCGGGTCCTCGCCCGCGGCATCGCCGTGCGCACGCTTTACCAGGACTCCGCTCGCCACCAGCCGCACACCGTCACCTACTCCCACTGGCTGCGCAGCCGGGGCGGCGAGGTGCGGACCTCTCCCACCGTCCCGCAGCGGATCGTCGTCGACCTCCGCGAGGCCCTGGTCCCGGTCTGCAAGGGCACCCCGTACGTCACTGAGCCCGGCATCCTGCCCTCCCTGCTCGACCTGTTCGACCTGTTCGACCAGGTGTGGAACACCGCCGTCCCCCTCGGCTCCACCACCCCCGAAGACCCCTCCACCGGCCTCACCGACGACGCCGCGGGCCAACGCCTCGCGCTTCTCCTCCCGCACCGTCGGCCGGCACATGGCCTCCACCATGGAACGCCTCAACGCCAGCAGCCGCTTCGAAGCCGGCATCAAGGCCGCCCAGCGCGGCTGGCTCTGACCTCATCCCCACAAGCCTTTGGGAGGGCGCCGGGAGAACTTCCCCGCCCCCGAAGCACCCATGGGCCCGGCAGAACCGCGAACGACCAGCGGCAGACAGGCCGGCGACGAACTCTGCCGGAGCGACCGCCCGAACTCGGCCGGCCATGGCCTACTCGGCGTCGCTCAGCACTTCTTGCCGCATCTCCTCCTCAGGGCCGTCCCGTCTGCACTGGTTTGAGACGCTCTTTCTTGAGGGGTGCATTCTCGCAGCTCAGAGGCATGTGAGAGCTCTACTACGACCTGCAGGCGGGGAGCCGCCGTCAGTGGATGGTGATCCTGTCGAGGTTGGGGCCGCCGTCCGCGGTGGTGGAGGTGGCGCGGACGGTGTTGGCGCCGGCCTTGAGGGTGATCGGGAGCGAGGTGGTCGCCCAGGTGTCCCAGTTCGCGGTGGGCGGGAAGGACCGTCCGGTGGCGACCCGGGTGCCGTTGACGGCGATGTCCATCGGCCGGTCCACGGTGGTGCCGTTGGCGTAGCGCAGGTCGAGGGTGGCGCCGGCCGCACTGCCGGACTGGATCGTCCACTCGGCGTAACTGCCCGCGGTGTTGGCGAGGTTGACGAACCCGGTGCCGCTGTAGCCGGTGTGGTTGTTCTCGACCACGCCCTGCGAGATCCGGGCCTCCTCGGCCTGGTAGACGCCGGAGCTGCCGGAGACCAGCTGATAGCCGCGCATCCCGGTGGTCAGCAGGTAGCAGTCCTGGAGGGAGCCGGAGGTGTCCCCGAGTGAGCGGTAGATGCCCCACTTGGGCCGCACCCGGTCGGCGAGGAACGTGTCGACGCCGTTCTTCGTGACATCGATCAGCGTGGTGCCGGCGCTGCGCAGGACCCAGCGGACCGATCCCGAGGCACCGTCCCCCACCTTGATCTGGAAGTCCACGTCGACCCACCGGTCGTGCAGGGGGTCCAGGCTGGTGCTTCCC
The DNA here is from genome assembly GCF_003610255.1 of Streptomyces sp. TLI_171. Classification (GTDB taxonomy): domain Bacteria; phylum Actinomycetota; class Actinomycetes; order Streptomycetales; family Streptomycetaceae; genus Kitasatospora. The sequence continues at coordinate 2,254,392 of NZ_RAPS01000001.1, forward strand.
ACCGAGACACCGCTGACCGGGAGTTGGAGCTCGATGGTCTGCGCGGTGCCCACCCGGCGGAGCGACTGGACCACGATCGGCGAGGAACCGGCGCCCGGCTCCTTCATCTGCATGATGTGGGTGAAGGTGGTGGTCGCCTTCAGCGAGGACGGGATGTACACCGAGTAGGTGGTCCGCCAGGTCTCGCCGGGCAGCCACTGGAGGTAGGCGCCGCCGGCCGGGGTCCGCATGCCGGTGACCTCGTGGCGCTGTCGGTCGGTGGAGGTGTCGCGGTCGACCATGTGCATGTTCCAGCGGAAGTTGTCGCCCTCGACGCGGATGTGCGGGGCGCCGGCCGGGTGGGAGTCGGCGCGGTCGTCCTCGACGGTCTCGAAGGCGGCGAGGCCGTCGACGGCAGCCGACGGCGACCAGCGCTGCTGCCAGCTGGAGACGCTCAGGGTTGCGGCCGAGGCGGTGGTGCGGGGCAGTGCGGTGGTGGCGGCGGCGGTGAGGGCGGCGCCGAGGACGGTACGACGGGACGGCCTGTTCATGGGGACTCCACAGGGTCGGAGGAGAGTGCGGTGCGGCTCGCGCCGCGGGCCCGGCGGGTGCGGCGCGCTGCGGCGGTGCGGCTGACAGGACGGTCGGGCGGTTCCTGCTCCGGGCAGGGGGTTCCGGGGTGGGGGCGCGGTGTCCGGACGGCGGTCAGCAGGTGCCGTTGTCCTGCCAGATGTTCCAGGCGATGGGGGTGCCGGGAGTGACGCCGGTGCTCCAGTAGAGGGCGGTGTAGTTGTGGCCTGCGTAGGAGACCTGGTCGTGGGGGACGCAGGCGGTGGTGGAGTTCCAGGCGGCGTTGCAGGCGCCGCTGGAGCCGGTGGTGACGGTGAGGGTGCTACCGCTGCCGGCGTTCACCGCGGCGGGGCTGAACGAGGCGCCCGCCCCCGCCGGCAGACCCGAGACCGACAGTGCCACCGACTGCGCCGAACCCGACGCCACCGCAGTGGAGACGGCGATGGTCGCCGACGAACCAGCCTTCACACTCCCCGAGGTCGGCGACAGCGTCACCGAGAAGTCGTTGGCAATAGAGCCGGTGGTAATCTTCTGGAAGATCTTCGAGTAGGCGTAGTTCAGCGGCTTGTCGTAGCCGTTGACCTCCCAGAACGACAACTCCTGGACGCCCTTGGACGCCGCGAAGGTCTCCAGGGTCCGGGCGTTGGACTGGCTGAAGAACTCGCTGTCGTCGTTCTGGCCGGCGATCGGGGTCAGGCCCATGCGGTTGTAGGCCTGCGCAGTGGTGATGCCGTAGAGCGAAGCCAGCTGCGGGGCCGGTGCCGTTCGCGGCGGACTCGGCGTCGTTCAGGGCGTTCTGCCCGTCGCCGAAGTCCATCGTCATGATGAGGCCGCCGGGGTCCACCGGCAGGGTGAAGTCGACCTGGACGTTCGGGTACTGCGCCTGGAGGGCGGCCAGCGCCTGGTCGCGGCGAGCGTTGGAGACGGCGTCGTCCAGGACGGAGCCCTCGATGTCGAAGTCCAGGCGGGTCACACTGTAGGTGTTGACCACACCGGCGTACGCCGCGGTGAGGCCGGCCACCGAGCTGCAGGTCTGCGCCAGTTCGCCGTCGGCGGCGCCGCCGAAGGAGATGATGACGTTGCCGCCGGCCGACTGCAGCGATCCGATCTGGGACTTGAACGCCCCGACCGGATCGCCGCCCCTCTCCCACATCGGGGTGCAGCCGGACTTCGGCGTCAGGAACGCCGGCGTGTAGAACTTGTCGCCGCTGGCACTCAGGTCAGCGGCCAGGTCGCCGGCCGTGGAGCTGTCGATCTCCAGGTACGGCGCCGCGAACGCGCCGCCCGCGGCGTGGGCGGGTGCCGCCGCGACCACGGCGGGCGCAGCTGCGGGGAGGGCGGCAGACAGTGGCGCCGTGAGCAGTCTGCGGGCAGGGACGGGTCGGGACATGGGAGATCGGTTCCTTCACTGGGGGGTGAGGAATGAGCGAGGTGGCCGACCGGAGCCCGGGGGCTCCGCAGGCCGAAGCGGGCCGGTTCGGCAGGCCCGTTTGAATAGTAAGGAAGGTTTCCTAAGGGCCAAAAGCTAGCGACCCGAAATCAAGGCGTCAATGGTCTGCACCAACCGGAAACCTGGCGGGCCGCGCTGTCTTGACGGAGCATCAGCGCGGTTCTACGCTCACCGGCCAGTCCTCCGCCGCCGGACGAACCCCCGCCCACCCCGGCGCGGCGGCGATGCCGTGGTGTTCGTCGCCACGGTTGCGACCTTCCTGGTGTGGTTCCGGCGATGCCGGCGCAATGCCGAGGTGCTCACACCCGGCACCCACAGGTACGCCCCGGGGGTTCGCGGTCGGGGGCTGGTTCGTCAACGCCTGGTGGGGGGCCTGGTCGTCGGGCCGGTGACGGCGGTGCTGGCGGTCCTGATGGTCCGTCGGCTCACCGGGCGTCAGGTCGCCGCCCTGCGGGGAGCGCCCGCCGGGGTGCCGGTCGGCCGAGCGGCCGGGGTACGGCGGGGGCAGGTGCCGCAGGGGTTGGCGGGGTCCACCGCGTAGTAGAGGCAGCAGCCCTGGCGGGTGCGGGTCCAGGTGTGGTTCTCGCGGCGGAAGCCGGCGGGTCCGGTCCAGGGCGGGGCGCCGGTGTCGAGCAGGGCGGTGGCGACGGCGACGGCGCGGTCCTCCTGGTCGAGCATGCGGCCGAGGTACCAGAGGCCGGACACCAGGTCGTCGGTGGCCATGCCCCACAGGGCGCGGGGGCCGCGGCGGACGTGGGGCTGGAAGGCGGCGAGGACGGGGCCCAGGTGGGCGGCGACGGCATCGCGCAGGGCGGCTTCGTCGCCGAGTGCCCAGTCGCCGGGGCGGAGGGCGAAGTCGCCGGTCCCGGCGGCGATCCACAGGTGCCGGGCGGGGAGGACCGGGATCCGGCGTTCCAGGTACCAGATGCCGCTGAGCAGCAGGGAGTTGGTCCACAGGTAGTGGTGCAGCAGCCGGGAGGCGGCGACGTGCGGGCGCGGGGTGACGCCGTGCCGGCGGTGGATCCGGGCGGCCTCGGCGTCGATCAGTCGCTCGACGGCGGACGCGAGCCGGTCGGCGGAGACCCACTCCTGGCCGTCGACCGGGGCGGCGTCGACCAGGGAGACCGTCAGCACCGGGCAGATCCGGCCGAGTTGACGGTACGTTTCGGCCGTCTCCCCGACGGTGCGGGCACGCCCGGAGGGCAGGTGGAGCAAGGCGTTCCCCCTCGTGGGATGAGGTGAGGCTTACCTTACACATACTCACCCCGGGCTTGACCAATTTAGGGAAGCCTCACCAAACTTTCGTCCCGTGCCCAGAATCGAACCTCCGGCGTCCACCGCCCCGGTGCCCCGACCTGCGACGGCGCGGCGAACCCTGCTGCTGGCCGCCGGAGCCGGTGCGCTGCTGCTGTGCGCGGCGCTCAGCCTGGCCCTCGGCTCGCGTTCCGTCCCGCTGACCACGGTGATTGACGCCCTGTCGGGTGCGGTGCACGGCGGGGACGCCGATGTGGTGGTCGGCCTGCGGGTGCCGCGGACGGTCATCGGGGTGACGGTCGGCGCGGCGCTCGGCGTGGCCGGTGCGGTCGCCCAGGGGGTGACCCGCAATCCGCTGGCCTCGCCGACCACGCTGGGCATCAACGCGGGGGCGAGCTTCGCCGTGGCCACCGCGATCTTCGCGCTGGGCCTGTCCCGCCCGCTGGAGTTCGTCTGGTTCGCCGTGGCGGGCGCGGCCTGCGCCGCACTGCTCGCGTACGGCATGGCGCGCCGCTCGGGCGACCTGGACCCGGTGCGGCTGGCGCTCGGCGGCACCGTGCTGTCGGCGGTGCTGGCGTCCTGGACGTCGGCGCTGATGCTGGCCAGCCGTCGCACCCTGGACGAGGCCCGGTTCTGGCTGGCCGGTTCGATCAGCGGCCGCAGCCTGGACGCGCTCTGGCAGGTGCTGCCGCTGATCCTGGTCGGGCTGGTCCTCGCCCTGCTGGTCTCCCCCGCGCTGAACGCGCTCGCGCTCGGCGACGAGACCGCGCAGTCGCTCGGGGTGCCGGTGGCGCGGATCCGGCTGGTGGGCGGGCTCGCGGTGGTGCTGCTGGCGGCCGGGTCGGTCGCGGTGGCGGGCCCGGTGGCGTTCATCGGCCTGGCGGCCCCGCACCTGGTGCGCCCGCTGCTGGGCAACGACCACCGGCTGCTGGTGCCGGGCTGCCTGATCGCCGGACCGGTGCTGCTGCTGGCCGCCGACGTGCTGGGCCGCCTGGTGGTGCGGCCGTCCGAGATCGAGGTCGGGATCGTCACCGCCTTCGTCGGCGCGCCGCTGCTCGCCGTGCTGGCCCGGAAGGTGGCGGCCCGATGACGCTGCTGACGCGAGAACAGGTCGTCGACCCGGTGCGGACGTCGGGGTCGCGGGCGCTCGTCCGGGCCCGCCGCCGGAACCTGCTGCTGGTCGCGGTGACCGCCGCCCTGCTGGTGCTGATGACCGGGGTGGCGCTGTCCACCGGCCAGGTGCGGATCCCGCTGCCGGACGCGCTGCGCGCGCTGTTCGGGTTCGGCTCGGACGCCGACGTGCTGGTGGTCCGGGAGTTCCGGGCGCCGCGGGTGCTCTCGGCGCTGATCGCGGGCGCCGGCCTGGCCGTGGCGGGCTCGCTGCTGCAGCGGCTGTTCCGCAACCCGCTGGCCTCCCCCGACGTGATCGGCGTGACCGGCGGCGCCTCGTTCGGCGCGGTGCTGCTGCTGGCCACCGGCGCCTCTCAGGCGCTCACCCCGGTGGCCGCGCTCGGCGGCGGCCTGCTGGCCGCCGCGCTGCTCGGCGCGTTCGCGTGGCGCTCGCGGATGGCCGTGACCCGGCTGGTGCTGGTCGGCCTGGCGGTGCAGTCGGGCCTGGCGGCGGCGGTCAACCTGATGATCGTCCGCTTCCCGGCGGAGCTGGCCGGGCAGGCGCTGCAGTGGACCACCGGCTCGCTGTACGGCCGCAGTTGGCCCGAGGTCTGGGGCGCGGGCGGGGCGATCGCGGCCGCCGTCGCCGCCGTGTTCCTGCTGAACCGTCAGGTCGCGGTGCTGGACCTGGGTGACGACTCGGCCGGCGGGCTGGGCCTGGACCCGCACCGGACCCGGCTGGGCCTGCTGCTGCTCGCCGTGGTGCTCGCCTCACTGGCCGCCGCGCTGACCGGGCCGGTCGCCTTCGTGGCGCTCGCCGTGCCGCACCTGGTCCGGCTGCTGGCCGGCCCGCCGACCCCGGCGACGCTGACCCTGACCGCGCTGGCCGGCGCGCTGCTGCTGCTCGCCGCCGACCACCTCGTCCTGCACGTGCTGCCGGTGCACGGCCTGCCGGTCGGCGCCGTCACCGCGACGCTCGGCGCGCCCTGGCTGCTGGTGCTGATGATCCGTCAGGGCCGACTTCCGCAGAGGAGTTCTCGATGACCACCGCCACCGCGGACCGCCTGGCCGCGCACGGCCTGCACCTGCGCTACGGCGACCGCCCGGTCGTCCGCGGCCTGGACCTGGAGCTGCCCGGCGGCGCCGTCACCGCGATCGTCGGGCCGAACGCCTGCGGCAAGTCCACCCTGCTGCGCGGCCTGGTCCGGCTGCTGGACCCGGCGGCCGGCACGGTCACCCTGGACGGCGCCGACATCCACCGGATGCCCGCCCGGGCGCTGGCCCGCCGGATGGGCCTGCTGCCGCAGCAGCCGGTCACCCCGGAGGCGGTCACCGTGGAGGCGCTGGTCCGCCTGGGCCGCTACCCGCACCAGCGGATGCTCACCCCGTGGTCGGCCGCCGACCAGGCGGCCGTCGAGGAGGCGCTGCGCCGGACCGGCACCGACGCGCTGCGCGACCGCCCGGTGGACCAGCTCTCCGGCGGCCAGCGGCAGCGCGCCTGGATCGCGCTCGCGCTGGCCCAGGACACCGACCTGCTGCTGCTGGACGAACCGACCACCTTCCTCGACCTGCGGCACCAGTTGGACGTCCTGGACCTGGTCACCGACCTGCACCGGGACGCCGGCCGGACGGTGGTGATGGTGCTGCACGACCTCGGCCAGGCCGCCCGCTACGCCGACCACCTGGTGGTGCTCGGCGACGGTGAACTGGCCGCGGCCGGGCCGCCCGGCGAGGTGCTCACCGCCGAACTGGTCGAGCAGGTCTTCCAGGTGCCCTGCCGGGTGATCCCCGACCCGGAGACCGGCACCCCGCTGGTCGTGCCGCTGGCCCGCCGCTGACACCCCACCGACTTCCGGTCGCGCCGCCGAGCGCCACCGGGCGATGAGCCCTGCCCGAACACACCCAGCCCGCACACACCCAGCCCGCACACATCCCCGGTACGACCCACTTCCCGCAAGGACTGAAACATGATCAACCGTCGACTTCCGGCCGCCGTGCTCGCCGCCGTCCTGTCCACCACCCTGCTGGCCGCCTGCGGCAGTGAGGCGTCCTCGGACGCCAAGCCGGCCGCGAGCCGGGCGGCGGGCGACAGCGCCGCGGCCTTCCCGCGCAGCGTCAAGCACGCGCTGGGCACCGCCGAGATCAAGGCGCAGCCGAGGAAGGTCGTGGTGCTGGACTCGGGCGAGCTGGACGACGTCACCCTGCTGGGCATCACCCCGGTCGGCGCAGTCGCCCCGCACCTGAAGACCGAGGGCGGCTTCCCCGCGTACCTCAAGGGCAAGATCGACGGCACCAAGGACGTCGGCCCGATGAACGAGCCGAACCTGGAGCTGATCGCCTCCCTCAAGCCCGACCTGATCCTCACCTCCAAGGTCCGCCACGAGAAGGTCTACGACAAGCTCAACGCGATCGCCCCCACCGTGATGGCGGAGACCACCGGCGAGCCGTGGAAGGCCAACCTGAAGCTCTACGCGCAGGCGCTGGGCAAGGAGGCCGAGGCGACCAAGGCGCTGGCGGACTACGAGGCCCGGGCCGCGAAGCTCGGCGAGGAGATCAAGGCCAAGTACAACGGGGCCGCGCCGACCGTGTCCGTGGTCCGCTTCGTGGCCGGCCCGACCCGCCTCTACCAGAACGCCTCGTTCAGCGGCGTGGTGCTCAAGGACGTCGGACTGGCCCGCGCGATCAAGGCCCCCGACGTCGACAAGGCGATGCTGGAGGTCAGCCCCGAGCAGATCAACCAGGCCGACGCCGACCTGGTGTTCGTCACCACCTCCGACGACCCGTCGAAGACCAAGCAGGGCGAGGTCCAGCAGACCGCGGTCTGGCAGGGCCTGAACGCGGTGAAGAACAGCAAGGTGTTCACCGTGCCGGACGAGACCTGGATGTCCGGCATCGGCGTTCAGGCCGCTGACCGGATGCTCGGCGACATCGCCCGGGCCGCCGGCGTCGACGCCCCCAAGTAACCACCCACTCCCACCACTTGCATCGGGGACTGATCACCATGCGGCTCTACCTGCTCGCCCTGAACCCGACCGACTCGGTCACCGACGGCTTCCTGCCGGCGGCCGCCCGGCTCGGACTGGAGGTCACCGTCCTCACCGACGGCGTCGAGGACCACCGCCGGGCCTACGCGGACCGGGAGTTCAGACCGGAGCTGGTCGAGTGCGACGTCCGGGACTTCCGCGCGGTGATCAGTACCATCTCCCAACGGGACGCCCCCGACGCGGTGTTCAGCAACAGCGACCACCTGCAGACGCAGACCGCGCTGGCCGCCGAGTACTTCGGGCTGCCGGCCAAGGACTGGCGGGCCGCACTGCGCGCCAAGGACAAGGGCCAGCTCCGCCGCCACCTGGCGCTGACCGGCCTGGACGCGGTCAGCTCCGCCGAACTGCCGCCCGGCGCCGACCCGGCGGAGCTGGACGTGCCCTTCCCGTGCGTGCTGAAGCCGCGCGAGGGGGTGGCCAGCGAGGACGTGTCGCTGGTCGCCGACCCGGCCGAACTCGCCCACCGCAGCGCGGAGATCCGCGCCCGGCGACCCGGGGCGGTGCTGGTGGTGGAGGAGTTCCTGGCGGGCGAGCTGCACACCCTGGAGACCCTCGGCGACGGCCGCACCCGGCACGTCCTCGGCGGCTTCCGGACCAGGCTCTCCCCGCCGCCGGACTTCATCGAGGAGGTCCTCACCTACGTCCCGGCGCACCCGGAGGACGTCACCGAGCAGGTGCTCGCCCAGCTCGACGCGCTCGGCGTCGGGCTCGGCGCCTGCCACACCGAGTTCGTCGTCCAGCCGGACGGCCGGGCCCGGATCATCGAGGTCAACTACCGCGCCATCGGCGACCAGTGCGACCTGATGCTGGCCGAGATCCTCGACCTCCCGCTGTTCGAACTGGTGCTCCGCGTCCACCTCGGCGAACGGCTGCCCGCCGACCTGGGCCTGCGCACCGACCGGCGGGCCCGCAACCAGGCCGTCCTCGCCGACCGGGCCGGCACCCTGACCGCCGCCCCCGGCCCGTACGACCGGGAGGCCGACGGGGTGACCCTCTCCTACCGGCCGGTGCGCCGGGTCGGCGAGCGCCACGAGCTGTACCGCACCAACCGCGACTACCTCGGCGTGGTGTGGGCCACCGGCCCGAGCCAGGACGCGGTGGACACCGCCGTCGCCGCATTCCTCGCCGCCAACCGCTGGGAGCTCACCCCGTGACGGCGGCGGAGCAGTTGACGTTGCGGGTGCTGAGCGCGCTGCTGCGCGAGGACGTGCTCGGGCTGCGCAGCGGCGGCGTGGCGGAGCGGCGCGCGGACGGGCGGTGGCTGCGACGTGGGGAGCTCGCGTTGCCGGTGGTCGCCGAGGGTTTCCAGTGCGAGGACGCAGCGCGGCTGCCGCTGCTGGAGGCCGACGGCCGGGTCCTGCGGGACCTGCCGGAGATCCTGGACCGCTTGGCCGTCGAAGCCGACCCGCTGGACCGGCCCGGGCACCTGGCGTTCGCGGAGGAGTGCCGGCAGACCCTGGCCACCATGGAGTTGCACGAGCGGGTCCGGGACGGCGTGCACGATCGGCTCGCCGAGGCGTACGGCAAGGACCCGGCGCAGTGGTCCGGTCTCGGCGCATCGCTGGCCTTCGACACCTTGGCCGCCTACCTCGACCACCCGGTGTACCCGACCGCGCGCGGCCGCTCCGGCCTCGATGAGGGCCAACTGCGGGCGTACGCGCCCGAGTTCCACCCGTCGTTCGAGCTGCGCTGGCTGGCCGTGCCGGCCGGTGAGCTGGACGTGCACGGGGTGGCGCCGCTGCCGCGCTGGTGGCCGACGGCACGTCAGCTCGGCTTCGAGGGAACCTACTTGACCATTCCGGTGCACCCGCTGACGGCGGACCGGCTGCCGGACCTGCCCGGCGCGGTGCTGGCGGAGGAGCCGTACCTGGAGGTGCTGCCGACGCTGTCGATGCGCACCGTCGCGGTCGCCCACGACCCGTCGCTGCACCTCAAACTGCCGCTCGCCACCGCGACCCTGGGGCAGCGCAACCGGCGCACCATCAAGCCGGGCACGCTCGCCGACGGGGCCGCCGGACAGGTGCTGCTGCAGGCCGTCCTGGCGCGCGAACCGCGGCTCGCCGCCCGGATCCTGCACGCCGACGAGCAGTGCCACGCGCAGGCCGCCGGCGAGGAACTGCTGGCGGTGCTGCTGCGCCGCTACCCGGCCGGGCTGGACGGGGCGGTGACCGTGCCGCTGGCCGCGCTGCTGGCTCCCGCGCCGGGCGGCCGGCTGGTGGTCGACCACCTCGCGGAGCGGTTCTACGCCGGGTCGGTGCTCGCACTGTACCGCGAGCTGCTGGAGTTGCTGATCGACTGGCAGGCCACCCTGTTCGGCTACGGCATCGCGCTGGAGTCGCACCAGCAGAACACCTCGCTGGTGCTGGACACCGCCGACGGCGCCACCCGGCTGCGGCTGCTCTACAAGGACAACGACGGGCCCCGGATCAACACCGCCCGGCTCGGTGAACTCGCGCACCACCGCCGCCTGTTCGACGACGAGCGGATCTTCGGCGACCGGGACCGGCCGCTGACCGACCTGTTCACCACCATCACCGTCCACCTGTGCACCGCCTCGCTGGCGTTCGGCCTCGCCGACCACGGCCGGGCCGAACTCGCGGACACCCTCGGCCTGTTGCGCGACACCCTGGCCGCGGCCGCGGACCGGCTCGGCCCGGTGGGCGAGCCGCTGCGCACCGACCTGCTGGACGCGCCGCGGCTGCCGGTCAAGGCGATGGTGACCGCGGGGACCCTGCTGGCCAAGGACCGCTCGGGGGCGGCCGACATCAACAAGCACTACACCAGCGGCCCCAACTACCTGCTCCGCGCGGGGCGTTCATGAGCACCGAAGCGCTGCGGCGCCGCCCGGCCACCGCCGGTCGGCCGGTCGGCGGGCTGGACCGCCGCCAGGTGCACGGCGTGGCCGCCTGCTACTTCGTCGCCTCGTTCGCGGCGCTCGGCCTGCCGCCGTACCTGACCGAGATCCTGCCCACCCTCGGCGACCGGAACGGGCACTGGGCCGGCCTGCTGTACATCGTGCCGACGGTGTTCAGCGCGCTCGGCGCCCCGTTCTGGGGCCGGCTGGCCGACCGGTTCGGGCGCAAGCGGCTGCTGCTGCGCGCCCAACTCGGGCTCACCGTCTCGTTCCTGCTCGCGGGCGCGGCGGACTCGCTGGTCGGGTTCACCGCCGCCCTGGTGCTCCAGGGCTTCCTCGGCGGCACCTTCGCCGCCACCAACGGCTACCTCGGGGCGGCGCTGCGCGGCACCGAGCTGTCCCGCGCGCTCACCCTGATGCAGGGCAGCGCCCGCGCCTCGCTGGTCGCCGCGCCGATCCTGGTCGGCGCGCTCTCCCCGTGGATCGGCCCGCACCGGCAGTACCTGCTGATGGCGGTGCTGCCGCTGGCCGCCGCCGCGCTGCTGGCGTTCCTGCCCGAACCGGAGCGGCCGCCGGCCGCGGCCGCCGCCACCGGCCCCGCGCCGGCCGCGTCGCCGATCCGGCTGCTGTACCTCTTCGAGTTCGCCTTCGTCTTCGCCACCATCGTCTCCTTCCCCTACCTGATCGCCCTGGTCGAGCAGCGGCTGCCCGGCGTCTCCGGCACCACCGCCGGGGCGCTGTTCGCACTGCCGCACCTGGTGTACCTGCTGACCGCCGGCCGGGTGCACCACCTGGTCCGGCACCGGCCGCGCACCGGCCTGTTCGGCGCGTTCGTGCTGGTCGGACTGGGCCTGGCCGGACACGGCGCCGCGCACGGCCTGGCCGCGTTCGTGCTGGCCCGGGCCGTCCTCGGCGCCGGCCTCACCCTCGGGCTGGTCTGCCTGTCCGTGCTCGCCGCGGCCGCCGCCGAAGGGCGGCCGCCCGGGCGGATGTTCGGCACCCTGGAGCTGGTCTCCAAGGGCGGCGCGGTGGCCGCCGGCGGCGCCGCGGCGCTGGTCAACAGCGCCTTCGGCCCGACCGCCCCCGTGCTCGCCGGCACCGCCGCGGCCGCGCTCGCCGCCATCCTCGTCCTGTCGACCCGCTGGAGCCCCCGATGACCGTGCCGACCGACCGCCGTCGCCCGGCGGCGGGCCCGGACCGCCTGCCCACCGCCGAGCACGCCGTCGCCCACACCCTGCTCAACTGCCTGCTCCGGGAGGTCTCCGGGCCCGAGCACCAGACCGCCGTCAGCGACGGCGCCCTGCTGCTGCGCCTGCCCCGCCGGGGCGTGCTGCTCCGGGCCGCGCTGCGCCGCACCTCACTGCTCGGCGCGCACCGCTTCACCGGCCCGGTGCACGAGCGGACCCCGGACGGCTGGCGGGAGTTGGACTGGCGCGAGCTGGCCGAACACATCCGGGCCGAGCTCACCCTGCGCACCGGCGTCGCCAACGAGGAGTTCCTCGACCAGGTCGCCTCCAGCCACCGGGGCACGGCCGCCGCACTGGCCGCGCGCCCCGCCGCCGGGACCGACCCGTACCTGGAGTCCGAGCAGGCCCTGCTGTTCGGCCACCGCTTCCATCCCGCACCCAAGTCCCGCTCCGCCGCCCGTGGTTCGTGGTCCGACTACGCCCCCGAGGCACGCGCCTCGTTCCGGCTGCGGCACCTCGCCGTCCGCACCGAGTACCTTGCGCAGGACACCGCCGACCCCGCCGCGCTCGCCCACCTGGACGCGCTTCGCCCCGTCCCCGCGGGCTACACCCTGCTGCCCGCGCACCCCTGGCAGTACCGGCTCCTGGCCGACCACCCGCTGTTGACGGCCGCGCTGGAGCGCGGGGACGTCCTCGACCTCGGCGAGGGCGGCGAGCCCTACGCCGCCACCGCCTCGGTGCGCACCCTGTACGGCGCGGGCGCGTTCCTCAAGTTCAGCCTGAACGTGCGGATCACCAACTGCCTGCGGAAGAACTCCGCCTACGAGCTGACCGGCGCCGTCACCCTGACCCGGCTGCTGGCGGCGCCGCTCGCCGACCTCGCGGAGCGCTTCCCGGACGCGGCGATGCTGCGCGAGCCGGCCTTCCGCACGCTGGCGCTTCCCGGCCCGGACGGCGCCCCCGACCTCGCACTGTTCGAGGGCTTCGGGCTGATCGTCCGGGACGGCCTGGACCGGGTGGTCCGGCCCGGCCTCACCCCGCTGCTGGCCGCCGCCGTCGCCGACGAGCACCCCACCAGCCCGGCCCAGGTCTCCGCGCTGCTCGCCGACCGCGACGCCGCCGCCGACCGCGACTGGTGGGCCGCCTACCTGCGGCTGCTCGTCCCGCCGGTGCTCGCCGCGTACTTCGACCACGGCATCGTGCTCGAACCGCACCTGCAGAACGTGCTGATCTGCGTGGACGCGGACGGGCGGCCCGCCCAGGTGCTGTTCCGCGACCTGGAGGGCACCAAGCTGCTGCCCGAGCACCACGCCGGTGCGCTCGCCGCGCTGCCCGCCGACACCGCCCGCCCGATGACCTACGACGCCCAGCGCGGCTGGGACCGGGTGGTCTACTGCCTGCTGGTCAACCACCTCGCCGAGGTGCTCGCCGCGCTCGCCGACCGGCACCCCGAGCAGGAGGCCGAGCTGTGGGCGGAGGTCCGCACCGTGCTCGGCGAGTACGCCGCCGCGCACGGCTGCCCGCCGCGGCTGGCCGCGCTGCTCGCCGGCGTCCCGCTGCCCGCCAAGGCCAACCTGCTCACCCGCTGGACCCGGCGCCCGGACCGCGAGGCCGGCTACGTCCCGCTGGCCTCGCCGCTGTCGATCCCGGCCGGGGCGTGCGCCCCGGCCCCCGCCGAGGAGTACGTGTGAACGCCCCCGCCGTCAACGGTGTCCCGGAGGTCCCGGCGCTGGCCGCCGAGCTGCCCGAACTCCCGGCCTACGTCTACGACGTGGCGGCGCTGCGGGCGCACGCCCGGGAGGTCCGGGCCGCGCTGCCCGAACGGGTGGAGCTGTACTACGCCGCCAAGGCCAACCCGGAGGCCCCGCTGCTGACCGCGCTGCACGGCATCGTGGACGGCTACGAGGTGTCCTCCGGCGGCGAGCTGGCCCACGTGCACGCGGCCGTACCGGAGGCGCCGCTGGCCTTCGGCGGCCCCGGCAAGTCCGCGGAGGAGATCGCCGCGGCGCTCCGGGAGCCCGCCGTCCGGCGCTGGCACGTGGAGAGCGAACGCGAGCTGCGGGAGCTCGCCGCGGCGGCCGGGCGTCCGGTGGACGTCCTGCTGCGGGTCAACCTGCCGGTCGGCGACGGCGCGCTGGACGGCGTCGCCCTCGCCATGGGCGGCCGCCCCTCCCCGTTCGGCATGGACCCCGAGCGGATCGAGGACTGCCTCGCCCTGCTGGCCTCCCCCGGCTTCGAGCACCTGCGCCTGCGCGGCATCCACGCCCACCTGGCCAGCGGTCTGGCCGCCGCCGAGCAGCTGCGGGTCGCCGAACGGGTCGTCGAGTGGTCGGCGGCGCTCGCCGCCCGGCACGGCCTGCCGCTGGCGGAGGTGAACGTCGGCGGCGGGATGGCCGTCGACTACGCCGACCCCGAGGCCCGCTTCGACTGGGCTTCCTTCGGCCGGGGCCTCGCCGAACTGCTGGGCCGGCACCCGGCCTTGACGCTCCGGATCGAGCCCGGGCGGGCGCTGACCGCGTACTGCGGCTGGTACGTCACCGAGGTGCTGGACCTGAAGCACAGTCACGGCGAGGCCTTCGCGGTCGTCCGCGGCGGCACCCACCACCTGCGCACCCCCGCGACCCGCGGCCACGCCCAGCCGTTCACCGTGCTGCCCGTCGACCACTGGCCGCACCCGTGGCCGCGCCCCGGCGTCACCGCCGCGCCGGTCACCGTCTCCGGTCAACTCTGCACGCCGAAGGACGTGTTGGCCGCGCGGACGCCGGTCGCCGGACTGCGGGCCGGCGACCGGCTGCTGTTCGCGATGGCCGGCGCGTACGCCTGGAACATCTCGCACCACGCGTTCCTGATGCACCCCGCCCCGGTCTTCCACTACCTGGGTGCCCGGGCGGGCTCAGCCGGGTGAGGTGAGCGGGCCGGTGGAGCCGGTGACGTCGAAGTCGCGGGCCTGGCCGGTGGCGTTGAGGCGGGCGATGTCGGCCTGTTCGAGGTTGACGAGCTGGGTCTCGTGCAGGTTGCTGCGGTGCTCGCTGGGGATGCCCCAGTCGTAGCGCTTCTGGACCTCGACGTGGTAGGTGATGGTGCCGTTGCGCTTCTCGCCGACCACCCGGTACTGGAAGTGGTTGAGGCCGTAGTACCAGTTGGCCGCGCCCGGGTCCTTGCTCGCGTCCGGCTTCGACGGGAGCCACTTGGTGCTGATCGGGCCGTCCGGGTGCTTCCGCAGCTCGTCGAGGGTGGTGTTCAGGTCCTTGCCGAAGGTGCTGGGCATGTCCTTCAGCATCTTGCCCGGGTCGACCTGGTAGGGGGCGCCGCCGGCGCCCAGCCAGTGCTTCAGCAGGTCGGCGGCTTCGGAGTAGCCGTTCTTGTACCGCAGGTACTCCTCCGCGGCCTTGAGCGTCGCCTCGGTCCTGTAGTCGCGGAGGCCGGGGTCGAGACCGCGGAAGTTCCGGTCCTCGGTCTCGAAGTTGCGCTCGGTGCCGAACGCCACCTTCAGGCCGTCGGCGAACCACTGGTCGCTCTCCCCGGCCTCCTTCAGGAGCTGTGGGGCTTCCGACCGGATCGCCGAGATCACCCGCAGCCGGTCGTTCAGGCGGGCGTTCTCCGCAGCGTCCGGGTTCGGGTCGGCCGGCCGCGGGTCGGTGTCGGTGACCGTTCCGTCCGGCCCGATGGCCAGCTGCCACTGGGCAGCCAGGGACTGCAGCTCCCTGGCCCGTTCGGAGAGGGCGCGGAGCCCCCGGAAGCCCTCCTCTCCGCCGCCCGCCATCTTGCCGGCGAACCGGATCAGCCCGGCCACCTCCTTGCCGACCGCCCCGAGGTCGACGGAGACCCGGTTGCAGTGCCCCTTCGCGGCGTCGGCGTCCTTGCCGGTCCACTCGCCGGACCGGAGCGGGACGTTGACGCTGCCCTCGAACCCCGCGTCGACCTCGGTCAGTCGGGCCAGCACCTGTGTCCACGCCGTGACGAACCGGTCCAGGCTGCCGGCGTCGAACCGGGCCAGCGTGTCGAAGTCCACCATGGAGAGCTCCCCCGTCGGATCGCGTCGCGTCAGTTGAACAGGTGGCGGAAGAAGCCGCCGATCCCGTGCTCGTGGTGGTCCCAGTTCCCGGCGGTGTCACGGAACTTGTCGCCCACCTCGGAGGTGCGCTGCTCCACCGCCTTGCTCAGCTGCTCCCAGCGGTCGGCGAGCTGGTCCAGGCTGCCGCGGAACTCCCAGCCCGGGGCCGCCGCGCCGAGCGCGTCGCAGGCCGCCAGGCCGGGGGCCCGCTGCGCCGTCCACTGCTCGGCCAGCCGGTCGCAGTCGCCGCCCCGTTGCCGGAGCCAGTCGGGTGTCACCGAAACACTCATGGAGTCAACCCCCGTCGTCGCCACTGGTGCGCCGGCCGCCCGGCGCGCGAGGACGAGACTCCCAAACGCGCGTTCGGCCCCGCATCCACCGTGGGTTGCAACCGCGGCCGGGCCGGAACTGCGACTTCCGCGGTAGCCGCACTACCGCGCTCGGCTGTTGGAGCGGCCGCGCCCGGGCCGTAGGCTGCGCCGATGCGAACGGGATCGGGGCTGCTCGACCGGCTGGCGCGGGGCGCGCGTCGGCCGCTGGTGGTGGACTTCTCGCTCGCGGCGCTGTACGCGGTGGCGGGCCTGATCCTCGGTCAGGAGGCGCCGCCCGCACCCTGGCACCCGCTGGACGCGGGCGGTCGGGTGCTGGTCCTGCTGGTGAGCGGGGCGCTGGTGGCGCGGCGGGTCGCGCCGGTGCCGGTGCTGGCGGCGGTGGTGGCGCTGTGGCTCGGCTACATCGGCTGCGGGTACTGGCCGGTGGTCAACTCCCCTGCCGTCCTGCTGGCGCTGTACACCGTCGCCGCGGCCCGCCGGACCGGGACCGCCGCGGCGTGCGGGGTGGCGGTGGGCGCGGCCTGGGTGGTGGCCGGGGTGCTGGGCGGGGAGTTCGCGGATCTGCTGCCGGTGCTGGTCCAGGCGGTGGCCTTCCCGGTGGTGGTGGTCTTCCTCGGCCGGGCCGCCGGGACGGCCGCCGAGCGCAGCCGCCGGCTGGCGGAGCTGACCCGGCGGCTGCGTGCCGAGCAGGAGTTGCGGGCGGCGCGCGCGGTGACCGAGGAACGGGTGCGGATAGCACGGGAGTTGCACGACGTGGTGGCGCACCACCTGGCGATGGTCTCGCTGCAGGCCGGGATGGCCGCCTACCTGGTGGACGCCGATCCGGCCACCGCCAAGGGGGCGTTGGAGACGATCGCGGCCACCAGCCGGGAGGCGCTGGAGGAGCTGCGGCGGCTGCTGGTGCTGCTGCGGGTCGGCCCGGAGGACGGTGACGACGGTGCGGGCGGTGCGGCGGATTTCGCGCCGGCGCCCGGACTGGACCGGTTGGAGGAGCTGGTGCGGCGGGTGGGGGCGGCGGGCGTGCCGACCGAACTGCGGGTGGAGGGCGAGCCGTTCCGCCTTCCGCCGGGGATGGAGCTGTGCGCGTACCGGGTGGTCCAGGAGGCGTTGACCAATGTGCTGCGGCACGCCGGACCGGCCCAGGCGACGGTGTCGGTGCGCTACACGCCGCAGGCGCTGGCGGTGCGGATCTCCGACGACGGCGGCCGGCCGGCTCCGTCCGACTGCCCGTCAACCGGCGGGCACGGCTTGATCGGTATGCATGAGCGCGCCAAGATCTACCGGGGGACGGTGAGCGCCGGGCCCCGGGCCGGGGGCGGGTTCGAGGTGGAGCTGCACCTCCCGGTTCCGCACGCTGCGGGCGGAGAACCGGTCGGCCGCCCGTACCCGTAGCCGCGGCGGTCCCCCGGGTCCGCCGCCGGCCGTACCCGGCGAGGATGGCCCGATGCCCAGAGTCCTGATCGCGGACGACCACGTCCTCGTACGCGCCGGGCTGGGGGCGCTGCTGCGGGCCGCCCCCGGGCTGGAGGTGGTGGGCGAGGCCTGCGACGGGGAGGACGCCGTCGCGCAGGCCGCGGCGACCGGCCCGGACGTGGTGCTGATGGACATCCGGATGCCCGGCACCGACGGCATCCGGGCCACCGAGCGGATCCTGGCGCTGCCGTCCGTCCGGCCGCCCCGGGTCGTCGTGCTCACCACCTTCGACCTCGACGAGTACGTCTACGGCGCGCTGCGGGCGGGCGCCAGCGGCTTCCTGCTGAAGGAGACCCCGCCGGAGCGGCTGATCGCGGCGATCCACACGGTGGCGGCCGGCGACATGCTGTTCGCGCCGTCCGTCACCCGCCGGCTGGTGGAGGCGTACCTGCCGGCGCCGCGCCCGGAGCGCGAGGACCCGGCGGCCTGGCCGACCGTCACCAACCGGGAGCGGGAGGTGCTGCGGCAGGTCGCCCGCGGGCTGTCCAACGCCGAGATCGCCGCCGGCCTGTTCCTCAGCGAGGCGACCGTGAAGACCCATCTCAACCGGGCGATGGCCAAGTTGGGGCTCTCCAGCCGGGCCCAGGCGGTGGTGTTCGGCTACGAGAGCGGTCTGGTCGTCCCCGGGCGCGGCGACACCCCCGGGTAGCGGCCTCCAGCAGTTCGGTCGCCACGCCGCGTCCTCCCCCGTTGTCGCCCCCGTGCGGGCGCGGCGTGGCGACCGCTGCCGGGCCGACTCGCCGTCAGGCCGGCGCGACGGCTGCGCAACGAACCTAGGCCGCCGCCCGCCCCGCGCTCGACCCGCACCGGGTTGAGCCGCGCTACCCCGCCGGGTGGACGGCCCGGCCCCGGGTCATCCCGCCGCGGTAGCCGGGCGGGCCCCGGGCCGGTCAGCTTCCGGTGCGGGCGGTGACCAGGCCGGATTCGTAGGCGGCGATGACCGCCTGGGCGCGGTCGCGGACGTCGAGCTTGCCGAACAGGCTGGTGATGTGGTTCTTCACCGTGGAGGTGCTGATGTCCATGGCGGCGGCGATGCCGGTGTTGTCCAGGCCGGTGGCCATCAGCCGCCACAGCTCCACCTCGCGGGGCGTGAGGTCGGCGCGGGCCGCGGCGGCGGGCGCGGGCGGCGCTCCGTGCGGGGCCCGGACGTAGGCGGAGATCAGGCGGGTGAGCAGGCGCGGGGCGACCACCGCCTCGCCCGAGTGGACGGTGCGGACGGCCACGGCGAGGTCCTCCGGCGAGACGTCCTTGGGGAGGAAGCCGCAGGCCCCGGCGCGCAGCGCGGCGACCACGTACTCGTCGAGGTCGAAGGTGCTGAGCGCGAGGACCCGGCAGGCGGGCAGGGTGCGGGTCAGCTGCTCGGTCGCGCCGACGCCGTCCAGGACGGGCATCCGGATGTCCATCACCACCACGTCGGGGCGCAGCCGGTGGGCGAGTTCGACGGCCTGCGCACCGTCGGCGGCCTCGCCGACCACCTCGAACGAAGGGTCAGGGGAGAGGATCAGCGACAGGCCGCGGCGGACCAGCGGCTGGTCGTCGACGATCAGGAGGCGGATCGCGCTCACCGGGCCGCCGCCGGCTGTGCGGGCTCCGACCCGGTGGCGGTGAGCGGGAGTTCGGCGAGCACGGTGAACCCGCCGCCCGGCCGCGGCCCGGTGCTCAGGGCGCCGCCGTGGACGGCGACCCGTTCGCGCATGCCGATCAGTCCGTGCCCGCCGGACGGCGCCGCGGCCGCCCGGGGCCGGGCGCCCGCGCCGTCGTCGGTCACCTCGACGGTGAGCGCGTCCTGACGGTAGGTCAGGGCGACCGAGGCGCGGGCGGCGGGGCCGCCGTGCTTGCGGGCGTTGGTGAGGGCCTCCTGGACGATCCGGTAGACGGTCAGGCCGAGCGTCGGGGGCAGCGGACGCGGGGACCCGGCCACGTCGAGATCGGTGGGCAGTCCGGCCCGGACGGAGTCGGCCACCAGCAGGCCCAGGTCGTCCGCGCCGGGTTGGGGCGCGGGCGGGGCGGTGTCCGGTTCGTCGCCGGCCCGCAGGACGTCCAGCAGTTGGCGCATCTCGCGCAGCGCGAGCCGGCCGGAGGACTCCAGGGTGACCAGGGCGTCCCGGACCACCTCCGGGTCGGCGAGGTTGGCGCGGGCGCCGCCCGCCATCAGCTGCATGGTGGTGATGTGGTGGGCCACGATGTCGTGCAACTCCCGTGCGATGCGGCGGCGTTCCTCGGCCACCGCGCGGTCGGCGAGCAGGCTGCGGTTGGCCGCCACCTCGCGCTGCCAGCGGGCGAAGGCGAGCCCGGCGCCGGCCACCAGCAGGGCGGAGAACGGGGTGGAGAGCCCGGCCTGCCAGGACGGCGTCCGGAAGTGGCTCTGGCACAGCACCGTGGTGACCGAGGTCGCCAGCGCCGCCCCGGCGGTCACCGCGGGGCCGTTCACCCGGGCCACCGAGTAGAGGGCGACCACCAGCACCGCGCCGAAGTGCGGGGTGCCGGAGCCGCGGAGGTCGGCGGCGCCCTGCAGCGCCAGGACCGCGGCCAGCGCCCGCAGCGGGGCGCGGCGGCGGGCCAGCAGCGGCAGTGCGGAGAGCACCAGGAACAGGAACCCGGGCACGCCGGCGGCCGGGCCCTCGGCCATCTCCTCCAGCAGCAGGTAGCCGATGGCGTCCAGCAGGCCCGCGCCGACGGCGACCAGCGCGTCCGCGTGCGTCCACAGCGCGCGGGGCGGGCCGGGATCGGCGGCCGTCGCCGCCCCGCCGTGGTGCTGCCCGTCCATGTCCGTCCCCCCGGTTCCGTCGGCCGGCACCCGGTCCGACCTGCTGCGACGGCTCCATTCTGGCACCGGCCCGCCGGGCCCGGCGTGGTCCCCGCGGGCGAGTGGGGGCGGCGGACCAGGAGCACGCTCCCAGGCCGGGGTCCGCGGGAGGAGCCGGGACCCCGGTGCGGATCGTCCGCTGCCCCGACGCCCGGGCGGGTCTCCGGCTGATGGTCTGTCACCGGGGCGGGAACCCCCGTCCGCCGACCGACCACCACCGCCTGGGAGGGCACCCACCGTGATCCGCGCACTGACCGGACTCGCCGTCAGACACGCCTGGAAGGTCATCGCCGTGTGGGCGGTGCTGGGCATGGCGCTGGCCGGGCTGAGCCCGCTGCTGTTCGCCCGCGTCACCCAGTCCGGGACGGCGGACTTCCTGCCGGCCGGCTACGACTCGGCCGCCGCACTGCGGATCGCCGAGCAGCACTTCGGGGTGCGGTCCGACGCCACCACCGTCACCGTGCTGGTCGCCCGGACGGACGGCGCGCCGCTGACCGACGCCGACCGGCAGCGGATCGCGGCCGGGGCGGCGGAGCTCGGCGGGCGCCGGGTCGTGATGCCGCGCAAGAAGGACGAGCCGGCGTTCCTGCTCCCCGACCGCTCGCAGACGCCCCGGGTCGCGGCGGTGGCCAGCGCGCCCGACGGCAGCTTCGAGCTGCTCGGCGTCGAACTGGCCGGCAACGCCGCCGAGGAGGGCGTGCAGGACGTGTACCGGGCGTTCCGCGACTCGGCCCGCGCGGAGTTCGCCGAGTCCGGTCTGCGCACCGGGTTCACCGGCGGCCTGGCGGAGGCCGCGGACACCGCGGACGCGCACCGGACCGCCACCACCGTCGGCGGCATCCTGGTCGTCGCGCTGATCGTGCTGCTCAACGTGCTGGTGTTCCGCAGCGTGCTGGCGGCCGCGCTGCCGCTGCTGGCGGTGACCCTGATCGGCGGTGCGGCGAGCGGCGCCGTGGCGGGCGCGGCCGCGCTCACCGGGCTGGACCTGGACGCCTCCACGCCGAGCCTGATCTCCGTGGTGCTGCTCGGCATCGGCATCGACTACCTGCTGTTCCTGCTGTTCCGGTTCCGCGAGCACCTGCGGGCGCGGCCCGAGCAGCCCGCCCGGCAGGCCGCCGCCGAGGTGTCGGCCCGGGTCGGCGGCGCGATCGCCTCGGCCGCGCTGACCATCGTCGCGGCCTTCGCGACCCTGGGCGTGGCGAGCTTCGGGCAGTTCCGCTCGCTGGGCCCGGCGATCGCCGTCGCCGTGCTGGTGATGCTGGCCGGCAGCCTGACCCTGATGCCGGCGCTGCTCGCGGTCTGCGGCCGGCGGATGTTCTGGCCGTCCCGCGCGCTGCGCCGCCCGCCGCGGGAGGGCGTGGCGGCCCGCTGGGGCGCGCTGGTCACCCGCCGGCCGGCGGCCGTGCTGGCGGCCTCGGTGGTGCTGCTCGGCGCGCTGGCCGCGGGGGCGGCGGGCATCCGGATGGACTACGGGCTCGGCGGCGACTCCTCGACGCCCTCGGCCGCCACCGCCGTGGAGATCGCGCGGGCGCTGCCCGCGGGCGTGTCCGATCCGATCTCGGTGTACGTCACCGCGAAGGACGGCGCCGCGGTCGACCCCGGCCGGCTGGACGGCCTGGCCCGGGCGCTGGCCGGGGTGGACGGCGTCGGGCAGGTCGCGCCGGCCGTGCCGAGCGCCGACGGCCGGGCGGCGCGGATCGACCTGTACCCGAGCGCCGACCCGCAGAGCGAGCGGGTCCGCGAGCTGGCCGCCGGACCGGTCCGCGCGGCGGCCGCCGCGCACGCCCCGCCCGGCACGCTGGCCCGGGTCGGCGGCAGTGCGGCGGTGTTCGCCGACATCTCGGCCGCGGTCGACCACGACCTGGCGGTGGTGTTCCCGGTCGCGGCCGCGCTGATCGCGCTGATCCTGCTGCTGCTCCTGCGCAGCCTGCTCGCCCCGGCGGTGCTGCTGCTGGCGGTCGGCCTCGGCTTCGCCGCCACCCTGGGCGCCGCCACCCTGGTGTTCCAGCACCTGCTGGACGGCCCGGGCGTCGCCTTCACGCTGCCGCTGGTGCTGTTCCTGTTCGTGGTGGCGCTGGGCACCGACTACAACATCCTGATCACCGACCGGATCCGTGAGGAGATGCGGCGCCCCGGCCCGCCCCGCGCGGCCGTGGCCCGGGCCGTCCGCCACACCGCCCCGGCCGTCGCCACCGCGGGCCTGGTGCTGGCCGGGTCCTTCGCCTCGCTGGCCGCCTCCCCGGGCAGCGAGCAGATCTCCTTCGCGCTGACGCTGGGCATCCTGCTCTCCGCCCTGGTCCTGTCGCTGGCCCTGGTGCCCGCTCTCGCCACGCTGCTCGGCCGCACCCTCTGGTGGCCGCTCCGCCCGGGGCCCGCGCCCGTTCCGGTGGCGCCGACCCCGGAGCGCCACCCGGTGTCCTGACGGCGGGTCGGCCCGGTCGGGCGCCGGTCGGCGGGTGGGTCGAGCGGCGCTCGAACGGGCGGTGGGACGATGTGACGGTCGCAGGGGCGGAGTCCGGAGGGGGCCACGGTGCCGTACGAGTTGACCGGACGGCTGGTGGTCGGGATCGCGTCCAGCGCGCTGTTCGACCTGGCCGAGTCGGACCGGGTGTTCCGGGAGGACGGCGAGGAGGCCTACCGGGCCTACCAGGAACGGAACCTGGACGTCACCTTCGCGCCCGGGACGGCGTTCCCGTTCGTCAAGCGGCTGCTGTCGCTGAACGACCTGGGCGAGTCGCACGACCCGCTGGTCGAGGTGATCGTGCTGTCGCGCAACGACCCGGACACCGGGCTGCGGGTGATGCGGTCGATCCGGGCGCACAAGCTGCCGATCACCCGGGCGATCTTCAAGCAGGGGCGGGCCCCGTACGAGTACATCCCGGCGCTGAACATGTCGCTGTTCCTGTCGGCGAACGAGGGCGACGTCCGGGAGGCGGTGGCCGCCGGGCTGCCGGCCGGGCGGGTGCTGGGGCCGGTGCGGCCGGACGACGAGGACGACCCGGACCTGCGGATCGCGTTCGACTTCGACGGGGTGCTGGCCAGCGACGCCTCCGAGCAGGTGTACCAGCGCGAGGGCATCGAGAAGTTCCGCGACCACGAGGTGGCGCATGCCGACGTGCCGCACGACGCGGGCCCGCTGAAGGAGTTCCTCGCCGGGGTCAACCGGATCCAGCGGCGCGAGGAGGAGGAGCGTCGGAAGAACCCGGGCTACCGCCTGCGGGTGCACGTCTCGATCGTCACGGCCCGCAACTCCCCCGCCGAGGAGCGGGCGGTGCGCAGCCTCAAGCGCTGGGGAGTGCGGGTCAACGACGCGTTCTTCCTGGGCGGCATCGACAAGGGCACGATCATGGCGGTGCTGCGCCCGCACATCTTCTTCGACGACCAGCAGGTGCACCTGGACAGCACGGCGCGCACCACGCCGAGCGTGCACATCCCGATCGGTCAGATCAACGAGGTTCCGCCGCCGGGGAGCTGAGGCCGGACGGGCCGCAAATCGGTTGGCGCGCCAGCTCGCCTTGGATACCTTGGCTTCTACCTAGGACCCCTAGGCACGGACCGAGGAGGACCCATGAAGGCGCTGACCGACCCGGAGATCCGCGCATCGTTCGTCAACTGCACCAAGGGCGAGGCCGGCCGCGCCGCGCTCCCCCGCGAGCTCGCCGAACTCACCTGGGAGGAACTGGACTTCCTCGGCTGGCGGGATCCGGGCGCACCAGACCGCGGCTACCTGGTGGCCGAGCACGGGGGCCGGCCGGTGGGGGTCGCGCTGCGCCTCGCCCAGCGCGGCCCGGGCGCCCGGCACGGTTCGATGTGCTCGATCTGCCTGACCACCCACCCCGCGTCGGGCGTCGCGCTGATGACGGCCCGTCGGGCGGGCCGGCCCACCGCCGGGGCGTACGCCTCGGCCGGCGAGTACTTCTGCGCCGACCTGGCCTGCTCGCTGTACGTGCGCGGGCGCAGGCGGGCCCCGGCGGGCGGGGTGCGGATGAAGGAGAGCCTGAGCACCGAGGAGAAGGTCGCCCGGGTCCGGGCCAACCTGGCGGTGTTCCTGGACCGGGTACTGGGGCCCGAGGGGTGAGCCGACGGGCGCTCAGACGGTGCGCGGCCAGGTCTCCAGCAGCTGGTGCAGGCCGGCGACGATGCGCTGCCAGGACTCGGCGGCGGGGCGCGGATGGTTGAAGCCGCCGGCCGCCTCGATGGTGGCGAAGCCGTGGAAGGTGGCGCGCAGCAGCCGGGCGGCGTCGGTCAGGTCGGGCTCGTCGAGGCGGTAGTGGCGCATCACCGCGTAGGTGAGTTCGACGCTCCGGGCGAACACCTCGGTGTCGGTGAAGTCGGCCGGGTCGAGCGGCAGTTGGGTGGCGGCGTAGCGGCCGGGGTGGCTGGTCGCGTAGTGCCGGTAGGCGTCGGCGAAGGCGGCCAGCGCCTCGGCGCCGGAGCGGCCGGCGACGGCGGCGGCGATGGCCCGGTTCAGCTCGTCGGCGGCGAGCAGCGCGACCCGGGTGCGGATCTCCCGCAGGCTCTTGACGTGCGAGTAGAGGCTGGCGTCCTTCACCCCGAAGCGGCGGGCCAGCGCGGAGGCGGTGACCTTCTCGATGCCGACCTCGTCGGCGAGTTCGGCCGCGGCCCGGGCGATCCGGTCGGCCGTCAAACCAGCGTGCGCAGCCATGGTCCCTGTTCCGTGCGGTGGCCTGTCGGGCAGGCCGCCAGTTTATCCGGGCGAGGTTTCTCGAATCGGTGTGCGACCTTTTGCCGTGACGAGGCGTCAGTAAGGGCGGGCCGCAAGGGCGAACCCCACCGGGAAGATCATCCGATACTTCTCAAATGGTAATGTTCATGGCAAAACGGGGGCGTGGGTGACGCACGCGCCCCGGCCGTCGCGCACCCTGGAGTCCTCCTTGCCCGGACGTCTGTACCGCCGCAGCCTGCCGCTCGCGGCCGCGGTCCTCGCCGCCTCCCTGCTCGCCGGGTCGGCCCAGGCCGACGACCCGGCCCCGGCCGACGCCGCACTGACCGCCGACCTCGACGTGCTGCTCTCCGACGCCCGGCTGGCCAACGCCCAGGCCGGCGTCGAGGTGCTGGACGCCACCACCGGGCAGGTGCTGTACGCCCGCGAGCCGCAGGCGCTGCTCACCCCGGCGTCCACCCTGAAGACGGTGACCTCGACGGCGGCGCTCGACCTGCTCGGCGCGGACTACCGCTTCACCACCGAGGTCCGCACCGCGGGCACCACCTACGGCGGGACCCTGGTCGGCGACCTGGTGCTGCGCGGCGGCGGCGACCCCAGCCTGCTGGCCCAGGACCTCGACGACCTGGCCGCGAAGGTCGCCGCGTCCGGCGTCACCACCGTCACCGGGCGGGTGCTCGCGGACGGCACCCGCTACGACTCGACGCCGCTCGGCGCCGGCTGGGCCTGGGACGACGAGGCGTACTCGTACAGCCCGCAGATCTCCGGGCTGACCGTCGCCAACGACCCCGAGTACCTGATGGACACCGTGCAGGTGACGGTCACTCCGGGCGCGGCCGGCGAGCAGGCCAAGGTGGCGCTGGTGCCCGCCGAGGCCCCGATGACCTTCAGCGGCAAGGTCACCACCGGCGCGGCCGGCAGCGGCTCGGCCGTCGGCGTGGACCGCCGCCGCGGCAGCAACGAGGTGCTGCTGTCCGGCAGCATCGCGGCGGGCGCCGCGCCCGTGACCTCCTGGCTGACCGTCGAGGACCCGAACACGTACGCGGGCAAGGTGTTCGCGGGCGCACTCGCCCGGCACGGCGTGCGGGTGGTGCGCGGGGTGCAGGCCGCGAGCGGCACGGAGACCTCGCAGCCGCTGCTCTCGCACCAGTCGCAGACCCTGGCCGAGCTGATCGTCCCGATGCTCAAGGTCAGCAACAACGGCATCGCCGAGCACCTGACCAAGGAGATCGGCAAGGTGAAGGGCGGCCGCGGCGACTGGGCCACCGGCGTCGCCCAGATCCGCGCCTTCCTGAAGACCAACGGCCTGGAGACCCCGGCCGCCCGCCAGGTCGACGGCTCCGGCCTGTCCCGCTACGACCTGATCACCCCGGCGAAGATGGCGGGCCTGCTCAAGCTCGCCCAGAACAAGCCGTGGTTCGACGCCTGGTACAACGCCCTGCCGGTGGCGGGCAACCCGCAGCGGATGGTCGGCGGCACCCTGGCCGCCCGGATGACCGGCACCAAGGCCGCGAACAACGTGCACGCCAAGTCCGGTTCGATGGGCGGCGTCGACAACCTGATCGGCTACGCCACCGCGCCCGACGGCCGCAAGCTGGTCTTCGCCGTGATGGTGAACAACTTCTACGGCGCCAGCCCGCGCCCGGTGATCGACGCGATAGCCGTCCGCCTGGCCACCGGCCCGGCCGCCACCGCGACCCCGAGCCCGGCCGTCGCCCCGCAGTCGAAGGCCAAGTCGGCGGCCGCGCCGGCCGCCGCGCCCGCCGGGGGCGGCGCCGAGTACACCGGCACCCGCTGGGAGGACTGCGAGGCCGTCAGCCACTGCTGACACCCCGTCCGGCCCGGGGCCCCGTCGCACACCCGCGGCGGGGCCCTCCGCCGTCTCCGGGGGCTCCGGGATGCCATCGAGCCGTAACAATCAAACGCTTGATTGATGGCGGGGTGCGCGCCTACGCTCCCGGCCATGACCCAGCCCCCTTCGCCGGCCGACGCGAGCCGGGAGCGGATCGTCGCGGCCGCCACCGCGCTGTTCGCCGAGCACGGCTACGACGGCACCACCACCCGGACGATCGCCGGCGCCGCCGGGCTGAACGTCGCCACCGTCGCCTACCACGTGGGCGGCAAGGCCGACCTGTACCGCGAGGTGATGCGGCGCGCCCACGAGGCCGAGCAGGCCGCCGTGGGCGCGGCGCTGGCCGAGTTCGCCCGCGAGGCGCCGGCCGACCCGGCGGCCGCGGCCGCCGCCTTCGCCGACCGGTACCTGGACTTCTGCCTGGCCCAGCCGCACGTCCCCGCGCTGTGGATGCGGCGCTGGCTGTCGGACGCCGCCGAGTTCGCCGGCCTGGAGGAGCAGTACACCCGGCCGCTGCTGGAGTCGGTGCGCGACGCGCTGACCGCCGCGCTGGCCGAACTGACACCGGATCGAGCCGAGTTGGCCCTGTGGACGGTGCTGTGGACCACCCACGGCTTCTGCCGCTCGATGATCCGGGCGCAGGTCCCCCGCTTCCGCGCCCACCTGCGCGCCCTGGTGCTGCGCGAACTCGGCCTGGACGGCGCGCCGTGACGGCCGCACCGCTGAGCCGGCGTCAGCTCGCCGGGTACGCGCTCGGCTCGGTCGGCACCGGCATCCACTCGACCGTCCCCGGCCTGCTGCTGCTGTACTTCATGACCGACGCGCTGGGCGTCCCCGCCGGGGTCGCCGGACTGGTGGTCGCCCTCCCCAAGGCCTGGGACGCCCTGTTCAACCCGACCGTCGGCGCGGCCAGCGACCGCGAGGCGCTGCGCACCGGCCGCCGCACCCGCATCCTGCTGGCCGGCGCCCTCGCCCTGCCCGTCGCGTTCGCCGCGATGTTCCTCTCCCCGCTGACCGGCACCGGCGCGGCGATCTGGGTGGCCGTCACCTTCGTGCTCGCCTCCAGCGCCTTCGCGCTGTTCCAGGTCCCGTACGTGGCGCTGCCCGCCGAGATGTCGGAACGGCCCGGGGAGCGCACCCGGATCATGGTGTGGCGGATCGTCTGCCTCACCCTCGGCATCCTGGTCGCGGGCGGCCTCGCCCCCGCCGTCGTCGCGCTGGCCGGCGACGGCCGCCGCGGCTACGCCGTGATGGGCCTGGTGATCGCCGCCCTGCTGGCGGCAACCCTGCTGATACCCGTGCTGGGCGCCCGCAAGATCCCCGCCCGGCCCGGCCCCGAACCGCTCGGCCTGCGGGCCGCGCTGCGCACCGCCCGCGGCAACCGGGCCTTCTTCGCGCTGCTCGGCGCGTTCGTGCTGCAGGCCGCCGCGGTGGCGATCATGCTGGCCGCCGCGCCGTACACCGCCACCTACTGGCTCGGCGGCTACGGCCTGACCTCGGTGCTGTTCGTCTGCCTGGTCGCCCCCAGCGCGATCGCCGTCCCGCTGTGGGGCCGGGCCGCCGCCCGCTGGGGCCGGCTGCGCTGCCTGACCGCCGCCACCGCCCTGTTCGCGCTGGCCGCCGCCGCGCTCTGGCCCGCCGCCGGCGACGGCGCCGCGCACGTCGCCGCGACCCTGGCCCTGTGCGCCCTGCTCGGCACCGCCTACGCGGCCCTGCAGGTGCTGCCGCTCTCGCTGCTGCCCGACACCGTGCACGCCGACGCTGCCCGCACCGGCCGCCTGCAGTCCGGGGCGTTCACCGGCCTGTGGACGGCCGGCGAGACCGCCGGGCTGGCCGCCGGACCCGGACTGTTCTCGCTCGCCCTGGCCGCCGCCGGGTTCGTCGCCTCCACCACCGACCGTCCCGTGGCGCAGACCGCCACCGCCCGGGCCGGCGTGCTGCTCGGCTTCAGCCTCGTCCCGGCGCTGCTGATGCTGGCCTCGCTGCCCGCCCTGCACGCCTACGGCCGCCGCCGCGCCGCCGCCACCGCCACCGCCGTCGACCCGCTGGTTGGAGAACTCTCATGACCGACCGTCACCCCGCCCTGCCGGACGCCGGCCGCACCGCCGACGAGCTGCTCGCCGAGCTGCGCGCCCTCACCGCCGGCGACCTCCCCACCCGCGGCGGCCGCACCACCGCCTACACCTACGACGCCGGCCGGCCCGAGGTCCGGGAGGCCGCCGAACGCGCCTACCTCGCCATGCTGGACGTCAACGGCCTCGACCCGACGGCCTTCCCCAGCATCGTCGCGCTGGAGCGCCGGGTGGTCGGCGCGGTCGCCGAACGGCTCGGCGGCGACCACGCCACCCCCGGAATCTTCACCAGCGGCGGCACCGAGTCCGTCCTGCTCGCGGTCAAGGCCGCGCGGGACGCCCGGCCCGGGATCGCCGAACCGGAGATCGTCGTCCCGGCGACCGCGCACGCCGCCTTCTTCAAGGCCGGCAGCTACCTGAAGGTCAAGGTGGTGACGGTGCCGGTCGACCCCCGGACCTTCCGGGCGGCGCCCGCCGCGATGGCCGCCGCCTGCACCGAACGCACCGTGCTGGTGGTCGCCTCCGCCCCCTCCTACGCGCACGGCGTGGTCGACCCGGTCACCGAGATCGCCGCCGACGCCGCGGCCCGCGGCATACCGTGCCACGTCGACGCCTGCGTGGGCGGCTGGCTGCTGCCCTGGCTCGCCGAGGCCGGAGCCACGGTCCCCCCGTTCGACCTGGCCGTGCCCGGCGTCACCTCGCTCTCCTGCGACCTGCACAAGTTCGGGTACGCCCCCAAGGGCGCGTCCGTGCTGCTCTTCCGCGACCGGCCGATGCGGCTCGCCGCGTACTTCGCCTGCGCCCAGTGGCCCGGCTACCCCGTCGTCAACTCCACCGTGCAGAGCAGCAAGGGCGCCGGTCCGCTGGCCGGCGCGTGGGCCACCCTGCAGGCCCTCGGGGCGGACGGCTACCGCGAGTTGGGGCGCTCGGCGCTCGCCGCGACCCGCCGCCTGATCGCCGGGGTGGCCGGGATCGACGGCCTGCGGGTGCTCGGCGCCCCGGACGCCACCCTGGTCGCGCTCGGCGCGGCCGACCCGGAACTCGACCTCTGGGAACTCGCCGACGAATCCCGCGCCCGCGGCTTCTTCCTGCAACCCCAGCTGAGCGTGGACGGCCTCCCCGCCAGCCTCCACGTGACCCTCACCGGCGTCAGCGAGCACGGCGTCGACGCGTTGCTGGCCGCCCTCCGCGACAGCGTCGCCGCCGTCCGGGACCGCGGGCCGGTCGCCCCGCCCACCGAGATCCTCGCGCTGCTCGACCAGTTGGACTTCAGCCTGCTCGACGACGCCGCCTTCGCCGCCCTGCTCCCCGCCGCCGGGCTCGACCTCTCTCCCACCGCCACCCCGCGGATGGCCGGCGTCAACCGCCTCCTCGACGGCCTCCCGCCGCACCGCCGCAACCAGCTCGCCACCCGCTTCCTGTCCGCGCTCTACAGCCCCCATCTGGAGGGCAACTGACGCAGCGCCGGTGACCGATCGGACCGGGAACGGGCGGCAGCGGGTTCACCGGCGGTCGGGCGGGAGGAGGGTGGCCAGGCCGTCGGCGATGCGGTGGAGGCCGAAGTCGAAGCGGGTGGCCATGTCCGGGTCGGTGAGGTCTTCGGCGAGGGCCACCAGGTTGGGGTAGCTGGCGGGCGGGAGGGCGCGGAAGGTGTCGCCCGCCGCGCGGGCGGCTTCGCCGCGGGTCGCGCCGGCGGCCTCGGTGGCGGACAGCGGTGACTGCTCCTGCAGGACGAAGCCCTGGACGTACGCGGAGAGCAGGTACGCGGCCATCGCGGCGTCCGGGTCGGAGAAGCCGGCGGAGCGCAGGCGGTCGAGCTGGTCCTCCAGGATCGCGAGGATGTGCGGGCCGGTGGTGAGCCGGCCGGCGGCGATCTTGGCGGCGTCCCGCCTGGCGAGCAGCAACTCCCGGTAGCGGCGGCCGTATTCGAGGTACTGGGCGCGCCAGTCGCCCTCCCGGGGCGGGAGTTCGGCGTCGGCGACGAGCGCGTCGTTGAGCAGGTCGAGCAGTTCTTCCTTGTTGCGGACGTGCCAGTACAGCGAGGCGGCCTTCACCCCGACCTCAGCGGCGACCTTGCGCATGGAGAGTCCGGCGAGGCCGTCGCGCTCCAGCACGCGGAGCGCGGCGGCGGCGAGGGCCGGCCTGGTCAGGGCGGGTGTCGGCTCAACCATGGTGCTCCTGTCGCGGGCGCGGCGGTGGTGCCGCTCTGCGGACGTCGATTTTCGCGCGCTTGCAATCTAACACCGTTAGGGACATCCTGAGTGCGCAGTCGGGGCCCCTAACACCGTTAGGGGCCTACTCGGTACGCCCGGAGGGGGAACGGTGGAAGGCCCGAACGACACCCGCCACGACAGCGGCGGTCACAAGTGGCAGGCGCTCGCCACGCTCTGCGTCACGATGTTCATGGCGATGCTGGACAACGTCATCGTGAACATCGCGCTGCCCCGGATCGGCCGCGACCTGGACGCGGGCATCAGCGGACTCCAGTGGGTGGCCGAGGGCTACAGCCTGGTCTACGCCGCCCTGCTGCTCACCGGCGGCAGCCTCGGCGACCGGTACGGCCGGACCCGGATGTTCCGGTTCGGGCTGGCCCTGTTCACCGCCGGCTCGGCCGCCGCCGCGCTGGCCGACGGCATCGGCCTGCTGGTCGCCGCCAGGATGCTGCAGGGCGTCGGCGCGGCGCTGCTCACCCCGGGCAGCCTGGCGATCCTGCGGCACGTGTTCACCGACGACAAGGAGCGGGCCCGGGCGATCGGCCTCTGGTCGGGGGTGTCCGCGCTCGGCCTGTCCATCGGTCCGGTGATCGGCGGCCCGATGGTGGACGCGTTCGGCTGGGCCAGCGTGTTCTGGATCAACGTCCCGGTCGGGCTGGCCGGGCTGCTGCTCGCCTTCCGGGTGCTCCCGGCGATCGCGCCGCGCGAACGCCGGATCGACCTGGCGGGGCTGGCGCTGTCCGCCGCCGGACTCGGCGCGCTGGTATACGGGCTGATCGAGGGCCCGGGCCGCGGCTGGACCTCCCTGCCGGTGCTGGGCTGCGGAGCCGCCGCGGCCGTCCTGCTGACCGTCTTCGTCCTGGTCGAACTGCGGCTCGCGGAACCGATGCTGGAGCTGCGGCTGTTCCGCGACCGGGTGCTGGCGGGGGCGCTGCTGAGCGGGCTGATGGTCAGCTTCGGGATGTTCGGGGCGCTCTTCTTCCTGCCGCTGATGCTGCAGGGCGTGATGCGCTGGGCGCCGACCGACGCCGGGTACGCGGGACTGCCGATGACGGCCGTGATCATGCTGGCAGCGCCGCTCTCGGGCCGGCTGACGGGCCGTCACGGACCGCGCCCTCCGCTGGTCGCGGGCATCGCACTGTGCGCGGCCGGCCTCGGCGGCCTCTCCCTCTACTCGGGGCACGCGCACTACTGGTCGTACGCCTGGACACTGGTCCTGCTCGGCTTCGGTCTGGGCCTGACCTTCACCCCGGTCTCCATCGCCGTCCTGCAGCGCGTCGCCCCCGCGCAGACCGGGATGGCCTCCGCCACCGTCAACACCCTGCGCGAACTCGGCGGCGTCCTCGGCATCGCCGTCCTCGGCGCCGTCCTCACCGACCGCCTCACCACCGCCCTCACCGCGGCCCTCCCCGCCGCGGCCGTCCCCGGCGCCGTCGCCGCCCTCACCGGCCACCCCTCGGGCCCCGCCGGGGCCCCCGCCCCGCCCGCGGTCGACGCCGCCTTCGTCGACGCCCTGCACCTCGCCCTCCGCACCGGCTCCCTCGCCCTCGCCCTGACCGCCGCCCTGGTCGCCGCCCTGCTCCGCCGGCCGGCCCGTACCGAGGCACCGGCCCAGGAGCCCGCGCTGGCCGGGACGGCCTGATGGTCCATCACTTCCGGCCGGTGCCGAACAGGTAGACCGCGCGGTAGTCCCCGTTCTTCGACGGGTCGTTGCCCTCCTGGAGGATCAGGCCGACCGGTCCGGCCTGCCGCAGCGGGCTGTCCATCGCGGCGCCCTTGGCGGTCTCGAAGGCACTGTGCAGGCGCGGCAACATGCCCTGCACCCAGTCCGCAGAGGCGGTCGGATCGGCACCCGGGTAGTCGAGTCGAGCGCAGTCCGCGAGGAACTCGGCGTCCTTGGGCGCACTGACGGTCGCCGTGCAGCCGGCCAGCTCGAGATCGCCGCCCTCGGTCCAGGTCGCGCTGATGCTGAGGACGGAGCCGTCAGCGGTACGGCGGCCGGTCTGGTGCCAGACCGTGGGCCGGCCGGGGAAGTCGACCTTCGCCCGTGCTTCCATCGTCACGCCCCAGGCGGTGGCGAGCCGTTGCAGGTACGCCTCCCCGCTGTACCCGGCCTTGACCACCACGGCCACCGGGCCCTGCACGCTGGATGCGGGCGCCGGCTCGGTGGGCCAGTCCGACGGGTTGAACGGTTTCGCGGCCGCCGAGCCGGACGGCGCGGGTTCCGGGGCAGCCGCCGACTCGCCGACCGGCCCCTCCCCCGGGAGCAGGGAGGCGCCACCGCTCGGAACGTCGTGGTGGGACGAGGCCGAGCACCCTGCCAGAACGGCAAGGAGCGCGACGGCCGGAACGGAACGCCGTACGGCACCGGCAAGACTCATGCTGTGCTCCCGTGATCGTGATCGCGAGGGTCCCGGGAGGCGGTCGGCGGCTCCCCGGCCCAGGGCCGCCCGGGTCGGCCCGACGGCCGACCCGGGCGAGGTGATGGTATGTCAGTACTTCCAGCAGGCAGCGGTCGTGGACTTGGCCGTCACCGGCACGAAGGCGATCGCGTCGAAGGCGATGTCCTCGTTGGTGGTGTAGTTGGGCTCTGACACGTTGTCGGCCTGAATGCTGGCGCCGGCCCACATCTGCACCGTACCCATGTCCCACCAGGTGTTGGCACCGTTGTTGTGGGTCTGGGCGAGGCGGCAGGTGCGGGTGGGCTCCCCGGCGGAGTTGGCACCCGGGTTGACGGTGTACGGGACGATGCCCTGGGCGCCGTGGTCGGGCAGGTGGATGTAGATGTTGAAGCGCTGTCCCGGCTCGTTCGACTTCGGCAGTAGATCCGGATCGATCGCCCAGGTCGCGGTCACCTTGTGGAACAGGTTGCTGTTGGCGTCCGAGTAGCCGTGGGTGAACCAGAAGTGGCCGTCGTAGCCGCCGCCGATCTGGTGCACGTCGATCGTCGAGATGTCGCCGGTCGCCCGGACACTGCCGTCCTCACGGGTGTGCACGACGTTGTCGCCGAGTCGCAGCGTGAACTTGCCCTTCGGGGGGAGGCGGCTCTCCTCGCAGCCGAACACGTTGCGGTCGGGATTGGGCAGGTCGTCGATGACGATGGTGCTGAGGGTGCCCGGTGCCGTGTTGCAGGGCGGCTTCGGGTACTTGCGGTTCAGCGGCGGTTCCCCGCTGCCCAGCGCGAAGGCAAGGTTCTCGGTGGACGCCGTGGTGTCGGTGTCGGTGAACCAGCTGACCGGGCCGTGCCACCAGCAGGAGCTGTTCTCGGACGGGCACGGGTCCGGGGTCTGGTTGGGCGTGCACGCGTTGTCGGAGCTGCAGAACAGGAAGCGGTTGGTGCTCAGGTTCAGCACGGTGCTCTGCAGCGGCGCCATCGGGAAGTACGGCTTCACGTAGGACGGGGCCGCGTTGTACGTCAGCTGCGGGGTCTCCGCCCAGCCCAGCACCTTCTCCTGGTAGGTCCAGTTGCCGGGCGTCCGCGCGTCGTCGTAGGTGGCGCGCAGGAAGGGCTTGCGGTCGGCCGGGTAGCGGGGGTTGGCCGGGTTGTTGAACCAGCCGACGCCGACGTGGCCGCCGTTGAGCGAGGAGTCGGTGTACACGCCGCTGTTGTAGCCCCACAGCGCCATGTACCAGTTCTCGATGTGGTTCGAGGCGCCGCTGTTGACGTTCATGTTGAGCGACTTCAGCTGGTTCCACGTCTGGGACAGGATCTGGGTGCCGGCCGCGATGTTCGCCGCGTAGTCGGTGGCGATGGCGTACGCCTCGGGCGACGAGTAGGTGAAGCCGCCGCTGGACGACGACATGCCCGCGGTGACCTGGGCGATGCCGTAGCCGCAGTCGCCGCCGCCGTTGACCGGGTACGCATGGATGTTGTCGCTGTTGCCGAAGTAGTCACCCAGCGTGGGGTTTCCGGCGTCGCCGGGCATGGCGTGCCAGGACGCCTGCTTCAGGTTCGACTCCTGCGCCACGATGCCCAGCATCACCTGCGCCGGGATGGTGCCGCCACCGGTCAGCGCAACCCGCGGGAACATGCCCTGGGGGGTGTAGGCCGCCTGCCCGGTGGCCAGGTAGTCGGCCGGGCGGGAGACGGTCAACTGGCCGTGCACGGCCTGGTCGACGGCCCACTCGACCATGTTGGTGCTCGGCTGCAGAGCCTGCGCGTCGACGGCGTTGCGCGGCACGATGCAGTTCGAGTAGTGGGTGTTGGGGTTGGGGTCCTCGAGCTGTACGCCGTTGGCCCGCAGGAAGTCGCGTTCCTTGGTGCCGTCGACCAGCGGCTCCTGGTCGTCGTTGACCGTGGTGGTCGTCGCGGTGGTCGCCGCCGCCAGTTGGGTGGTCCCGGTGGCGCCGGTGGCGGTGGCCAGGGCGGTGACCTCGATCCGGCCGGCGCCGGAGTCGTCGGTGACCGGACCGACCTTCGAGAGCACGCCCTTGAGTTGGGTCGAGGTCGCGGCAGTGGTCAGCAGCCGACCCGACCGGGAGGCACCGACGGGCTTGACCGGGGCAACGGCCTTCGCCAGGCCCGGGGCTCCCGCGGTGTCGATGCCGTCGACCGCGCCCGCGACCAGGTCTCGGCCGTCCGCCTGCGAGAACAGACCGAGAGATCCGAGCGGGGCGGTTCCGAGCTTCTTCATCGCCTTGCCGTCCCAGCGGTGAACGACGTCCTTGTCGTCCTGCACCAGGGCGAGGTCGATCGCGCCGCCGGACGACTGCGCCAGCCCGAAGACCTGGCCCGGCAGGGCGGCCAGCGTGGTCGGGCGCTCCCTGCCGTTCAGCTTCACCAGGTGCCCGTTCAGGACACCCAGGTCCTTGCCGTCGGCAGCGGGCAGCGGGTTGGTGAACTGGCCGTCCACCGTGGTGGTGCGGAGCACCTTGCCGCTGGCGGCGGCCACGTCGTAGACGGTGGTGTCGCCCTTGCCGTTGTCGCCGATGCCGCTGCGGGTGAACACCACGTCGTCGGTGCTGCCGCACCCCGGCGAGAAGTAGGCCAGTTCGACCCCGGTGACGGCCTTGGTCACCTGGCCGGTGGCCAGGTCCACCACGGCGCCGAAGGCGTCCTTGCCCATCATGGCGGGCTTGTTGGTGACCATCGACGGCGCGTAGACCGCGGCCGCGTACCGCCCGGAGCCGGTGGTGCACACGTACCCGGTCCACAGGCCGATGCCGCTGAGCGCGTCCTCGCCGAGCAGCGCCACCTCCTTGTACGCGAACGCCGAGGACTCGTCGGCCCGGAGGATGTGGAAGCCCGCGGTGTCGCCGGTGCCGATCACCGACACGTCCGAGCCGTTGCGCCAGTTTCGGCCGAGGCTGTCGTCGGGCTTGGCGAACAGTTGGCCCGGTGCCCGGTCCGGGGCCGGTGCCGCCGCCGCGACGAAGCCGGTGGTCGGCAGCAGACCCGCGGCGAGCGCGGCGACCGCGGCCCAGGCATAGGTGGACGGCCGCCTGCCGGTCGACCTGTTCCGCTTCACGTGGAATTCCCCTCCCCTTTTTTCACCGTTCAGTGCCATTGGGTGCACTGCCCCGCGTGCGTGCTCGCGCCACCCGTGTCCGGGAGCGGATCGAAATTGCTTCCGAAATCCGTGTAGCAGGCCTTCACGGAATTCAGCGAGCTCACCATCGGCGTGGCCGCACCAACATTCTCCCAGGTGACGAAGGAATTCTTGACCTGCTCGACGCCACCGAGCTGCGGAACGTAGAAAACGCCGCCGTAGATCGGGCTGGTGATCGAGGTGGGATCAACCTGGACGTGAGTCCAGTAGGACTCGCAGAGTGAGGAGTAGACGAGCTTCAGATCGATCGACGTGGAGAACGTCTTCTCCTCGATGACAATGGCGTTGGTTGCGCAGTTCGTCCCCACCGGGGACTTGCCGTCGCAGTCCGACTGCCAGCAGTACCCCTCCTCCGCTGCGGCCGGCAGTGCCGTCGCCACCAGTCCCGCAGGTGCCGCCAGGGCGAACAGGACGGCAGCGACCGCCCTCCACCTCGCCGCCGGCCGCGGAGCCCGCGGCCCCCGTCGTGCCATCGGATATCGCACGTGCATCCTCCCCAACATCGGTCACCCTGTCGAAATGCGGACCCGGGCCGCCGGAACAGGGATCAACAGAGGCACGGAGAGCCAGATGCTCCCGAAATTTCCAACGGGATTACCCGACCCCCTTGCGGCACCCGACCCACCCGCCCGAGAAAGAGCGGACAAAGATTCGTTGCCCCCTGCTGCCCATCACTCACCCCGGACCCGCCGACGGATCCTCCCGGCACGCACCACCGAGTGTCAAGCACGAACTCCGGTGCGGGCGGCATCTATTGCACTCATAGATATCGCATACGATGAATGTCGGATATGACGGAACACTGCCAACATGCCCGCCTATCCTCCGCAATCGCCACGCAGGTTCCGGCCGCCCCGGCCGAAACCCGGCAGTCCCGCCAGCCACGGCCGGCGCCCCGCGGGGACGCCCCCCGGTCCCCGGACCGAGGCGCGGCACCCGGCGGTCCGGCATCACCCGATCGGGTAATGGAACGACAAAGGCCCAGCCAAGTGCGGCAATTGAGGGAAGGCCGCGAATCGACGGTGAACTGCTGGGTCTACTGCCCGCCGGTTCGCTAGCATGGCGCGCTCAAGCGGTCGGAGCGACACCGGTACGGGGGATTGCGTGCGGAGTGTGGAGCCAGGCGGGAGCGGCGGCGGATTCCGGGTGGCGCCCGAGGAGTTGGACGCGGCGGGGCAGACCGCGGGGGGTGTCGCCGAGCGGGTGCCCGGGGAGACCTCGCGGGTGCTGGGCGCCTCGGACGACGCCGAGGGCGGGCTGCGCGGGTGGGTGACGGGCAGTGAGTTGAACGCCTGCACCGACGAGTGGAAGCGCCTGCTGGACGAGCTGTCCGCGGAGATGGACCGGCAGGGCGACAACTTACGGCAGACCGCGGCGAACTACCGTCGCGCCGAGCAGGAGGCCGGCCGCGGCATGGTCGCGCCGGCGGGGCGGTGAGCATGGACGTCCCCACCCTGCGCGACGCGGATCCGGACCGGC
Source organism: Streptomyces sp. TLI_171 (assembly GCF_003610255.1). Lineage (GTDB taxonomy): Bacteria > Actinomycetota > Actinomycetes > Streptomycetales > Streptomycetaceae > Kitasatospora. Next base: position 2,292,354 of record NZ_RAPS01000001.1, read on the forward strand.
TGTTCGGGGCCGCCGACGCGTACGGCACGCTGGCGACGGCGTTCGCCCAGCACGCGGACAGCTGGCGGGAGGGCGTCGACAACCGGGTGAAGAACTCCGGTTGGACCGGCGACGCGGCGGACGGCGCGCAGCAGTCGCTGTCCCGGACGACCGGCAAACTCACCGCAGCGCAGCTGGAGTTGGCGCGGATCGCGCCCGTCCTGCGGGAGGGCGCGGAGGCGTTCGTGCTGGCCCGGGCGAAACTGCGGGCCGCCCTCGCGGACGCCTCCGCGGGCGGGTTCCAGGTCGCCGACGACGGCGGGGTCTCCTGGCCGCCGCCGAGCGCCGCGGAGCGGCACGACCCGGACGCGCCGAACCGGGCCGGCCGGGGCACCGAGCTCCGGGACCGGATCGCGGAGGCGCTGACCGAGGCCGCGCACGCCGACCAGGTGACCGCGGAGCGGCTGCGCCAGTACACCACCGACGCGCGGACCGGCGCGGGACTGGACCCGGGCACCGCCGCGATGCGGCTGAACAGCGCGGTCCTGGACGCGGTCAACCCGTTCGGCGGCCCGGAGGACCTGGTCCGCGCGGGCATGCCGGACAAGGACGCCTCGCCGACCCAGGTGAACGCCTGGTGGAAGGCGCTGCCGGCGGACGAGCAGCAGCGGCTGATCAAGGAGTACCCGGCGGAGCTCGGCAACCGCGACGGCCTGCCGACGGTGGCCCGCGACCAGGCCAACCGGATCAACCTGGACCGGATGGTCGACGACCTGTCGTCCCGTCAGGACCTGTCGGACTGGGACCGGAAGAAGCTGGAGGGCTTCCGCTCGATCCAGAACCGGCTGCGCGAGGACCAGGGCAAGCAGCCGCCGTCGTACCTGCTGGTGATCGGCGACCAGGGTCAGGGCCGGGCGGCGATCGCGTACGGCAACCCGGACACCGCGGACGACGTGGTGGCGTACGTGCCGGGCCTGAACACCGAGGTCAAGAACATGGGCGGCGGCGACGCCAACCGGGCCCGCGACCTGTGGCAGTCCGCGCACGACACCGATCCGAGCCGCTCCACCGCCTCGATCGCCTGGCTGGGCTACGACGCCCCGCAGGCCAAGGGCATCAGCCCGGACGCGTTCGCGGTGGCCGGCGACAAGCGGGCCAAGCAGGGCGGCGAGGCGTACCAGGGCTTCCTGCAGGGCCTGCGGGCCTCGCACGAGGGCGCGCCCGCGCACCTGACGGCGCTCGGCCACTCGTACGGCTCGTTCACCGTCGGGCAGGCCGCGCAGCGACCGGGCGGGATACCGGCCGACGACATCATCCTGGTCGGCTCGCCCGGCACCGGCGCGCAGCAGGCCTCGCAGCTGGGCGTCGGCGCGGACCACGTGTGGGTGGGCGCTGCGGAGCACGACCCGGTGTCGCACCTGCCCAGCCACGACGAGGCGAAGGGCATGGGCATCGGCGCGGGCATCGGCGGACTGGTCGGCGGCCCGCTGGGCGCGGTGGCCGGCGGGTTCATCGGCGACAGGATCGGCGGGCACGGCGACCCGCACGAGCTGTGGTTCGGCCAGGACCCGGCGAGCACCGAGTTCGGGGCGCACCGCTTCGACGTGGCGGACGGCCCGCTGGGCTTCGCCTCGCACTCCGACTACTGGAACCAGGGCGAGGGCCGGGACGGCCACTCGCTGCGCAACATGGGCCTGATCGTCTCCGGCCACGGTGACCGGGTCTTCGGGCAGGAGGGCCGATGAACGAGCACGCGCCGGGGACCTCCCGGTCGATCGAGCTGCCGGCGGCGCGCACCGCGGTCGACGAGCTGCTGGACTCCGGTCCGGCGGCGCTCTCCCCTCCCGGGGTCTGGGCGGACGGCCCGTACGTGCAGGTCGAGCACGAGCACGCGTACACCCGGGAGCCGGACGGCACCGCGCACCTGGAGAAGCGCCGCTACCTGCTGACGGCGCTGGCCGAGCACCGGTACCCCGAGCTGCTCGCCCAGCTGGCCCGGGCCTGGCGGGCCCGGGGCTGGGCGGTGTCCGCCGAGGAGGACCCGCAGCTGCCCGTGCTGCGCGCCGAATCCCCTTACGGGAGTGCGGAGTTCAGGATCGGGTTGGCCGGCAACGGGACGCTGCTGGCCCGGGTCGACGGGCTGCCGGCGACCGGCGACTCGTACCCGTTCGGCGGGGACAGCACGGTGCCGCTCGGGCCGGACGGGGCCATGGACACGGTGCCGCGGCACCACGACCCGTTCTGGTCCGTCTAGGGTCCTGTCCTCGGGCGAACGGCGGAGAGGGAGTCGGATGAGGGTGCGAGTGGCGGGCGCCGTCGTGGCGCTGGTGCTGGGCTTCGGGGCGGTCGGCTGCGACTCGTCCGGCGGCTCCGGCGGCGGCTCCGGCCGCCAGGTGGTGGCGCTGGACCGGGCGAAGGCCCGGTTGCAGGACCTGGTGGACGGCACCACCGCCGCGCTCACCCCGGCGGTCCGGTACGCCGACGACGCGTACCGGGCCGTCCCGCACGAGGGCGGGCTGAGCCGCGACGACGACGGCACCGCGCAGCTGACGCTGCGCCGGTACGTGCTGACCAAGGTCGGCCCGGCCAAGCAGGCCCGGCTCCTGGAACAGGTCCGGGCGTACTGGAAGGGCCGCGGCTACACCCTGCACGACGAGGCCTCGACCACCGACGCCGGCGCCGAGACCCCGGACGGCGCGGGCGTGCGGGTGTCCATCGGCGTGCCCGGCAACGTCACCGTGGTGGCCGACGCCTGGGTGCAGGACCCCGGCCGCACCCAGCCCTTCGGCCCCGCCCCCAGCCCGCTGCCCACCGGACCGGACGGCGGCCTCGACACCATGCCGCACGTCGAGGACCCCGCCTGGTCCTGACCGGGTGTCCGCGTGAGGAAAGCTTCCTGACGGTCCGTCGGTGCACCGGGTGGACGAATCGGGCCCGATCGGGGCCGATCGGGCGGTGCGGCGAAGGTGGTGGCCGGGGACCATTGGGGTGTCGTGACCATGATGGTTATAGTCGGAACGATCTAGCCGGAACGGCGGCCGGCCGAGGGGTCTCCTCGGTATTGCCATGTCGCGTTCCGCCGCCATGCCGCCGTGCCGTCCGGTGTCCTCGGGCCGTCGTGTTCCGCGTCGACCACGGGGAGAGACGACCATGGCACAACTGGCCGGGCGGGGGCGCACCGCGCTCGTCGCCGTCATCGGCGGGGCGCTGCTGCTGAGCGGCTGCGGCGGCACCGGGGGGAGCGGGCAGGGGCGGGCCGACCTGCACGCGCTGCTGCCGGAGCCGGTGCGCAAGGCGGGGGTGCTGACGGTGGGGGCCTCGTTCACGGCCGCGCCGGTGGTGTACCGCAACGACCGCAACGAGCCGGACGGGCTGGACCCGCACCTGGCGGAGAAGCTGGAGGCGGTGCTCGGCATCAAGCTGCAGTTCCAGGACGTCGGGCCGTTCGCGAACGTGCTGCCCGGGCTGCTGGCCGGCAAGTACGACATCGCGATGTCCGGCATCACCGACACCCGGGAACGCGAGGAGGGCCTCGACAAGGAGGGCAAGCAGGCCAACCCCGGGGTGGACTTCGTCGACTACTTCATGGCGGGCATCGGCATCGCCGTCGACAAGGGCAACCCGAAGGGCATCGTCGACATCGACCACCTGTGCGGGCACACCGTCACGGTCAAGAAGGGCACCACCCACGACGACCTGGCGCTGCGCCAGAAGCCGGTCTGCGAACACGCGGGCAAGCCGCTGACGGTGCTGGAGACCGACACCGACGCCGCGGCGGTGGAGAACCTGAAGGGTCCGGCGGACGCCTTCATGACCGACTACCCGAAGGCGCAGTACGCCGTGCAGACCGTCGGCAACGGCAACAGCTTCGAGATCGGCGGCCCGCAGCTGCAGCCCCGCCCGTTCGGCATCGCGCTGCGCAAGGACGACCAGGTGCTGCGCGACGTGCTGATGCGGGCGATGAACCGGCTGATCACCGACGGCACCTACGACCAGGTGCTGGCCGAGCACAACCTGTCGGTCGGCGCGATCCAGAACTCGGTCACCAACGGGTCCTGAGACCGCCGGCCCCGGACCGCGCTCACCCAGCGGCGAACGCCAGCACGGCGACGTCGTCGGTGAGCGGCCCGGCGTGCCGGGGCACGTCCCGGTCCAGGAAGTCGACCACCGCCTCCGGGTCGGTGGCGGGCAGCGTGGCCAGGCGGGCGGCGAGCGGGTAGAACGCGCCGGCGCCGTCACGGGCCTCGGTGACGCCGTCGGTGTGCACCAGCACGGTGTGGCCCGGCGGCAGCGCCAGCACGGTCGGCGGCTCGGCCCCGCCGGACGCCAGGTGGCCCAGGCCGAGCGGCAGTTCCTCCGCGCACCGGACCGCCCGGACGGCGCCCGGGCCGACCAGCAGCGGGGCCGGGTGGCCGCGGTTGACCGCCTCCAGCAGGCCGGTGTCCGGGTGGTGCTGCAGCAGGACGGCGGTGACGAACAGTTCGCCGTCCTCGCGCTGCTCCGCCTCGCGCCGCACCTGGCGGTCCAACTGGTCGGCGAGTTCGCCGAGTTCGGCGGTCTCGTGGGCGGCGACCCGGAACGCGCCGATCACGTCGGCGACGGTGCGGACGGCGTCCAGGCCCTTGCCGCGGACGTCGCCGAGCAGGATCCGGGTGCCGAAACGGGTCTCGCACACCTCGTACAGGTCGCCGCCGACGCCCACGTCGGCCTGCGCCGGCTGGTACAGCCCCGCGGTGCGCAGCCCGCCGACCCGGGCCGGGACGGGGCGCAGCACGGTGTGCTGCAGGGTGTCGGCGACCGCCCGCACCCGGACCAGGTCGCGGGCCTGCCGCCGCCGCTGCCGGGCCAGTCCGGCGCCGAGCGCGCCCGCCAGCACGGTCGCCAGGTAGGTCCACAGGTGGTGCTGCTCGACCAGGTGCCCGGCCCGCAGCGCGAGCAGCGCCTGCAGCAGCACGGTGACCGCGGTGGACGCGCCGACCAGCGCCGGGCCGGCGCCGAACGCGACCACCACCGGGACGACGGTCAGCAGGAAGCCCGCCGCGACCGAGCCCGGGATCGCCACCTCCATCACCAGGTCCGCGACCAGCAGCAGCACCGGCAGCAGCCGCACCCAGGTGGGGGTGCGCAGCGCCAGCGCCATCGCGGCCTCCCAGCGGTCGCCGGGCTGCCGGTCGTAGTGGCCGGACCGGTCCGGGCCACGGCCGGGTCGGTCGGGGCGGGGCGCGGCGGGCCCGCTCGCGGGTTCGGCGGGACGGACGTCGGTGGCGGGCGCGGCCATGCTGACCTCCTCGGCGACCACTGCGGCTACGGTTCGCCTCCATCGTCGCCCGTGCCGCGCCCGGCCCACTGCCTGCCAAGGTCCCGACGACCAGGGACCTTCGGCCCGTTCCGCTCAGCCGCGCCGTATGCCCGTGAGCTGCGTCACCGCCGGCCGGCGAGGGTGACCGGGAGGGTGCGGTGGCCGCGCAGCACCAGCCGGTCGCGGCGGGCGGCCGGACCGGCGGGGGCGAGCGCGGGGAAGCGGCGCAGCAGGGCGGGCAGTGCGGTGGCGGCCTCCAGGCGGGCGAGTTCGGCGCCCAGGCAGTAGTGCGGTCCGCCGCCGAAGGCGAGCGGCCGGCCCTCGCGCCGGTCGGGGCCGAAGCGCCCGGGGTCGAATCGGTCGGGCTGCTGGTAGTGGCGCGGGTCGCGGTTGGCGGCGCCGAGCAGCAGCAGGACGCCCGTGTGCCGGGGCACTGGGCGGCCCGCCAGGGTGAGTCCGTCGGCGAGCGCGATCCGGGAGGTGAGCTGGACGGGCGGGTCGTGGCGCAGCACCTCCTCGGTGAAGGCCGCCGGGTCGAGCTCGCCGCGGCGCAGGGCGTCGGCGGTGCCGGGGTCCTCGAACAGCCGGACCAGGGCGTTGCCGAGCAGGTTGCCGGTGGTCTCGAAGCCGGCGATCAGCAGCAGGGCGAGGTTGGCGACCAGTTCGCGGTGCGACAGCCGCTGCGGGTCGGCGTCGGCGGTGGCGACCAGCGCGCTGACCAGGTCGTCCCGCGGGTCGGCCCGCCGCTCGGCGGTCAACGTGTCGAAGTAGTCGGTGAGTTGTTCGGCGGCCCGGTCGGCGGCGGCCAGCTCGCGGTCGCCGATCACGGTCTCCAGGGTGGCGGTCAGGTCGGCGGCGAGCGGCCGGAACAGGTGCCGGTCCGCCGCGGGGACGCCGAGCAGTTCGCAGATCACGCCGATGGGCAGCCGGAACGCGAACGCGTCCAGGAAGTCGACGGGCTCCTCGCCGTGCCCGGCGAGCCGGTCCAGCAGCCCGTCGACGGCGGCGCCGACCGCGGGGGCGAGGGCGGCGACCCGGCGCGGGGTGAACACCGAGGCGATCAGCGAGCGCATCCGGGCGTGGTCGGGGGCGTTGCGCTGCAGGACCGACGGGGCCAGCAGGTATTTGCCGGGGTGGTCCAGGAAGTCGGGTTCGAACTCGGCGCGCAGCCGCCCGTCCAGGACCCCGGCCCCGGGGGCCCGCAGCACCTCGTCCGCCTCCGTACGGCCGGTGACGACCAGTAGGAAGTCGTCCACCGGCAGCACCGGCCCGAGCGCCCGCAGCCGCTCGTACAGCGGGTACGGGTCGCGCCAGCCGGCGGGCCCCAGCAGCTCGCCGACGATCGTCGTCGCATCCATCGCTTCCCCCTGCTCGGCGGTCCGGTCCCGGTGCGGCAACGGGCGGGCGGCACGCCGGGGTTCCCGGCGGACCGCGGGCCGGGCGGGGCGCTCGGTAGGGTGGCCGGTCATGGAGATCTGGATCAACCCGCGGTGCAGCAAGTGCCGCACCGCGCAGAGCGAGCTGGACGCGGCGGGCGTGGAGTACACCGTGCGCCGGTACCTGGACGAGCCGCCGACGGCCGCCGAACTCACCGAGGTGCTGGGCCGGCTGGGCCTGGAGCCGTGGGACGTGGCCCGGCTGGACGAGCCGGTCGCCAAGGAGCTCGGGCTGCGCGGCTGGGGCCGCGAGGACGGCGACCGGGCGCGCTGGGTCGAGGCGATGGCCGCGAACCCGGCGCTGATCCAGCGGCCGATCATCACCGCCGACGACGGCTACACGGTGATCGGGCGCACCGAGGAGGCCCTGAAGGACGTCCTCGGCCACGGCGCGTGATGACAGCGGGCTGACAGCGGCCTGTGAGCGGGCCCCGGCAGGCTGGGACGGTCCGTCCGACCTGCCGGGGAGCCCGCCGTGTACGACCTGCCGATCCGCCAGCTGACCGTCGTCTCGGTGCACCGCCCGACCCCGCGGACGGCCCGCGTCACCTTCGCGCTGCCCGCCGGCGAGTTCGCCCTCGCCGGGCCCGACCAGCAGGTCAAGCTGTACTTCCCGCGCCCCGGCCAGGACCGCCCCGAGCTGCCCGAACCCGCGCCCGGCCAGGGCCTGATGGACTGGTACGCGGCCTGCCAGGCCGTCCCCGAGCAGCACCGTCCCTGGATGCGCTCCTTCACGCTCCGCGCCCACGACGCCGAACTGCACACCGTGGACGTCGACTTCGTGCTGCACGGGCCGACCGGTCCGGCCGCCCGCTGGGCGGCCCGGGCGGAGCCCGGTCAGGTGCTGGCGATGTTCGGCCCGTCCCCCGAGTTCGCCCGGCCGTTCCCGCTGGACGGCGACGGTCCGCTGCTGTTCGCCTGCGACGAGTCGGCGCTGCCCGCGCTCGGCACCCTGGTGGAGGCGCTGCCGGCCGGCACCCGGGCGCACGCCTGGATCGAGGTGGCCGGCCCCGAGGAGCACCAGCCCCTGCTCGGATTCGGCGAGTTGACTGCCACCTGGGTGCACCGCGGCGACGCCCCGCCCGGGCAGCGGCTGCTCGCCGCCGTGCGCGCCGCCGCCCTCCCCGCCGACCCGGCCGCCGCCTGGCTGGCCGGCGAGGCGGGCGCCGTCCGCGCCCTGCGCCGGCACCTGCTGACCGACCGCCGGCTTCCCCGCTCCGCCGTCCACTTCACCGGCTACTGGCGGCGGCGCCTCACCCAGGACGACGCGCCCACCCCGGCCGACCTGGCCGACGCCCGCGAGATCCTGGGCCGGAACTCCTGAGACCGCCCCCGGTGGTACCTTCCGCCGGTGACGAGTCTTCTGCAACCGCCCCTGCTCACGCGCCTGTTGGCGGCCGAGCGGATCCTGATCGCCGGCGCGGGCGGCGGGTTCGACGTGTACGCCGGGCTGCCGCTGGCGCTGGCGCTGCAGGCCGCCGGGCGCGAGGTGCACCTGGCGAACTTCTCCTTCAGCAACCTGTACGGCTGCGGACTGTCCGTCTGGCAGGCCCCGGAGCTGGCCCGGATCACGCCCGACGTGCAGTGCGCCGACCGGTACTTCCCGGAGCGCTCGCTCGCCCGCTGGCTGCGCGACCACGGCCGGCCGGACACCGTGTGGGCGTTCCCGCGCACCGGCGTGCAGCCGCTGCGGGCGGCGTACCGGGAGCTGGTGGGGCAGCTGGGGATCGACGCGATCCTGCTGGTCGACGGCGGCACCGACATCCTGATGCGCGGCGACGAGGCCGGACTCGGCACCCCCGAGGAGGACATGGCCTCGCTGGCCGCCGTCGCCGGGCTGGCCGAGGTGCCGACCCGGCTGGTGGCCTGCCTGGGCTTCGGGATCGACGCGCACCACGGCGTCAACCACAGCCTGGTGCTGGAGAACCTGGCCGCCCTGCAGCGCGACGGCGGCTACCTCGGCGCGTTCTCGCTGCCCGCCGACTCGCCCGAGGGCGCCCTCTACCTGGACGCCGTCGAGCACGCCCGCAACGAGCTGCCGGAGCACCCGAGCATCGTGCACGGCTCGATCGCCGCCGCCCTGACCGGCGGGTTCGGCGACGTCCGGTTCACCGAACGGACCGCCGACAGCGCCCTGTTCATCAACCCGCTGATGACGCTGTACTTCGGCGTCACGGTGGAGGCGCTGGCCGCCCGCCACCTCTACCTGGACCGGCTGGAGCACACCGTCCTGCTCGGCCAGGTCGCCTCCGCGATCGGTCGCTTCCAGGACTCGCTGCCCCGGCAGCGCCCGCCCCGCGCCTACCCGCACTGAGCCGCACCGAGCCGCACCCTGCTCCAACCGGCGCTCCTCACCCGCCTGTTGGCCGCCGAACGGATCCTGATCGCCGGGTCCGGCGGCGGCCACGACGTCTACGCGGGCCTCCCGATCGCGCTCGCCCTGCACGCCGCCGGCCGCGAAGTCCACCTGGCCAACCTCTCGTTCACCCACCACTACGGGCTGGACGCCGCCACCTGGGCGGCCCCGAACCTGGCCCGGATCACGCCCGACACCCGGTCCGCCGAGTCGAACATCCCCGAACGCAGCCTGGCCCGCTGGCTGCACGACCACCGACTGCCGGACACCGTCTGGGCGTTCGCCTCCGTGGGCGTCAAACCGCTGCGCGCCGCCTACCGCACCCTGGTGCGCCGGCTCGGCATCGACGCGATCCTGCTGGTCGACGGCGGCACCGACATCCTGATGCGCGGCGACGAGGCCGGACTCGGCACCCCCGAGGAGGACATGGCCTCGCTGGCCGCCGTCGCCCGCCTGAGCAACGTCCCGACCCGGCTGGTGGCCTGCCTGGGCTTCGGGATCGACGCGCACCACGGCGTCAACCACAGCCTGGTGCTGGAGAACCTGGCCGCCCTGCAGCGCGACGGCGGCTACCTCGGCGCGTTCTCGCTGCCCGCCGACTCGCCCGAGGGCGCGCTCTACCTGGACGCCGTCGAGCGGGCCGGGGCGGCGAGCCCGGAGCGGCCCAGCATCGTGCAGCGGTCGGTCGCGGCGGCGCTGCGCGGGGAGTTCGGCGACGTCGCCCTCGCCGAGCGGGTCCCGGGCAGTGAGCTGTTCGTGAATCCGCTGATGGCGCTGTACTTCGGCGTCACGGTGGCGGCGCTGGCCGCCCGCAACCTGTACCTGGGCCGGCTGGAGGGCACCGTGCTGACCAGGGAGATCGCCTCGGTGATCGCGGACTTCCGGGAGGAGCTGCCCCGGCTGCGGGCCGCCCGCACCTTCCCGCACTGAGGCTGCGGGAGCGGCGATCCCGACCCACCCATTTCATTGATAACGCTCAATGCGTAGCATCGATCCCAGATTGTGTTATCGTTGACAACGTCAGCGCGATGTCACTGAAACGGAAGAGGGTCTCCCCATGCCCAGCACCGATTCCACCGCCCTCACCACCCGCACCGCCCTGGTCACCGGCGGCTCCGGCGGCATCGGCAGGGCCGTCGTCCGGCGGCTCGCCCGCGACGGGTACGCCGTCGCCGTCCACTACGCCGGCAACCAGGCCAAGGCCGAGGCCCTGGTCGAGGAGATCGCCGCGACCGGCGGCCGGGCCATCGCGGTCGGCGGCGACGTCGCCGACGAGCACGCCATGGCCGCCGCCTTCGACCGGGCGGAGAGCGCCTTCGGCGGCCTGGACGTGGTCGTGCACACCGCCGGCGTGATGCGACTGAAGCCGATCGCCGAACTGGACCTGGACGACCTGGACGCGATGCACCGCACCAACATCCGCGGCACCTTCGTGGTCGCCCAGCAGTCCGCCCGCCGGCTGCGCCCCGGCGGTGCGCTGATCAACTTCTCCACCTCGGTGATGGGCCTGCAGTTCCCCGGCTACGGCGCGTACGCGGCCAGCAAGGGCGCCGTCGAGGCGATGACCCTGGTGCTGGCCCGCGAGCTGCGCGGCCGTGACGTGACGGTCAACGCGGTCGCCCCCGGACCCACCGCCACCCCGCTGTTCCTGGAGGGCAAGGACCAGGACACCGTCGACCGCCTCGCCGCCCAGTCGCCGCTCGAACGGCTCGGCGCCCCCGAGGACATCGCCGAACTCACCGCCTTCCTGGCGAGCCCCGCCGGGCACTGGGTCAACGGCCAGAACATCCGCAGCAACGGCGGAATCGTCTAGGAGCACCCCATGACCGCCACCACCACCGACCGCCGGGTGATCGTCGTCACCGGCGTCTCCAGCGGTTTCGGCAGCCTCGCCGCCGGCGCCCTGGCCGCGGCCGGCCACACCGTGTACGCGGGCATGCGGGCCACCGCCGACCGCAACGCCCCGCGGGTCGCCGAACTCGCCGCGCTCGCCGCCGCCGACGGCGTCGACGTCCGCGGCATCGAGATGGACGTCCAGGACCAGGTCTCCGTGGACGCCGCGATCGACCGGATCGTCGCCGAGCGGGGCCGCCTCGACGCGGTCGTGCACAACGCCGGCCACATGACGCTCGGCCCCGCCGAGGCGTTCACGCCCGAGCAGCTCGCCGCGCTGTACGACGTCAACGTGCTCTCCACCCAGCGGGTCAACCGGGCCGCCCTCCCGCACCTGCGCCGCCGGTGCCGGAGCGGGGCTCCACTAGGCTTGCCGGGACCGAGCAGAAGGGAAACGAACCGGTCATGACCGATGCCACCACGGCGGGCCCGCAGGCCGGCGACCTCCGCTCCCGGATGCTCGAAGCGGCCGAGGCGCTGCTCAACGACTCCCCCGACAACGACTTCTCCACCCGCGCGGTCTGTGACGCCGTCGGGGTCAAGCAGCCCGTCCTGTACCGGCTGTTCGGTGACAAGAACGGCCTGCTGACGGCCCTGGTCGAGCACGGCTTCGAGCGCTACATCGGCCGCAAGCAGTCGCTGGCGACCACCGCCGACCCGGTCGCCGACCTGCGCGCGGGCTGGGACGACCACACCGACTTCGCGCTCACCAACCGGGCGCTGTACCGGCTGATGTTCTCGCCCGTCCTCCCCGAGGTCCCCGAGCCCGCCAACCGGATCTTCGAACTCCTCAGGCAGACCCTGGACCGCTGTGCGGCGGTCGGCGCGATGCGCATCCCCACCGAACAGGCGGCCCAGGCCATCCTGGCCGCCAACGTCGGCGTCACCCTCAGCCTGCTCTCCCAGCCGCAGCGCTTCTCCGACCCCGCCCTCTCGACCCGGGTCCGGGACGCGGTGTTCGCCGCCTGCCTGACCGGGAGCACCCCGCCGACCTCCTCGGCGGAGGATCAAGTCGCCTCTGCAGCGCGCCAGTTGGAGGCGCAGATCGGCCAGCGGGCCGGTACCGCGCTGAAGGCCGAGGAGACCGCGCTGCTGCTGCTCTGGCTGCGGGCGCTGCAGCAGGGCGGCTGACCGGGGCGTTCAGCGGCCGGCCCTGGCCCGCGCCTCGGGCGTCACCGGGGTGAAGAAGTTCACCAGGGTGCCGTCGGGGTCGCGGACCAGCAGCGAGCGGTTGCCCCAGGGCAGGGTGGCCGGCGCCGCGACCACCTCCGCTCCGCCGTCGGCCAGTCGGCGGTGCAGCAGGTCGACGTCCTCGACCAGGAACTCCACGATGGCGCTGCGGTTGGAGGCCGGCTCGGCCGAGCCCGGCGCGAACAGCGGCACGGTGCGGACGCTCCCGATCGCCAATGTCCCGGCGGGGCTGCGGAGTTCGGCGAAGTCGGGGGTCGGCCGGTCGGCCGTCAGGCCGGTGGCGTGCTGGTAGAAGGCGACCAGGCGGTCGACGTCGGCGGTGATCAGACGGACGGAGACGAGGTTCATCAGGGGCTCCCGTGCGGTGCTTCCGGTGCTGTCGACTCCGACGCTAGAACCGATACCGGACAGGATCCGCCCGGTATCGGGAGGAGAATGGCGGCATGACCCGACCCGTCGGACGCGTGCTGACCCTGCTGGAGCTCCTGCAGTCCGGCGGCGTCCGCACCGTCGCGGACCTGGCCGGCCACCTCGGCGTGGACGAGCGCACCGTCCGCCGGTACGTCGCGCAGCTGGTCGAACTCGACCTGCCGGTGGAGTCGGTGCGCGGCCGCTACGGCGGTTACCGGCTCGCCCCCGGGCACCGGATGCCGCCGCTGATGCTCACCGACGAGGAGGCGGTCGCCGTCCTGTTCGGCCTGACCGCCGCCCACCGGGCCGGGCTGTCGGCCGCCTCCGGCACCGCGGGCGGAACCGCCACGGCGAAGATCCGCCGGGTCCTGCCCCGCCGGCTCGCCGACCGGGTGGACGCCCTGCTGGAGTCGGTGGCCTTCACCGCCGCGCCGACCCCCGCCGCCGCCCTCGACCCAGAGGCCCTGCTGACCGTCGCCGACGCCGTCCGCCACCGCCGGCCGCTGGCGTTCCGGTACACCTCCGCCGACGGCCGGGCCGGCGAACGGTCACTGCTGCCGTACGGGCTGGTCGCGCACACCGGCCGCTGGTACCTGACCGGCTGGGACACCGCCGCCGGTGCCGAGCGGCTGTTCCGCCTGGACCGCCTGACCGCACCCCGCCCACTGCCCGGCAGCTTCGAACCCCCCGCCGGCGCGGACCCGGCCGGCCGCGTGCTGCACGCCCTCGCCACCGCGCCGCACCGGCACTCCGTGCGGCTGCGGATCCGCTCGGAGGCCGAGCCGATCCGCGCGCACTTCCCGACCGGCCTGGCCCTGATCGCCGACCCGGACCCGGAGGGCTGGTGCGCCGTCGACCTTCAGGTGGACCGACTCGACTGGATTCCTGGCGTGTTGGCCGCGCTCGACCGCCCGTTCCGGATCGACCGGCCCACCGAACTCGGCGGGCGAGTGCGCGCCCTGGCCGCCCGGCTCGCCGAATCGGCTGCGGCAGAGCGGGGCTGACGCGCGGTCAGTCCTTGCGGGCAGCGGCGGCGATCTTCGCGGTGGTGTGGAAGAACCGGGAGGTCGCCTGCCCGCCGTAGGACTTGGGGAAGGCGGTGGCCGGGTTCCCGTTCAGCCTCCCGTTGCGCACGTGCATCACCACGAACGCGGCGTCCTCGGTCGCCCCGATCATCTCCCAGTCCCCCTTCGGCGAGACGGCCGGCAACTCGATGCCGTCGGGCAGCGGCTCGGAGAGGAACAGCACGCACAGCCGCTTGTCCTCGGTGACCTCGACGTCGGCGAACGGGTCGAGCGCGACGACCGCCTCCACCTCCTCGAGCGTCCGCAGCATCACCGGCACCGGATACCCCAGCCCCTCCTCCAGCGCCGCCCCGATCCGCTCCGCGAGCGCCTTCCGGTCGGTCTCGCCGGTGCGGAAGAACACGTTCCCGCTCTGGATGTACGTCCGTACCCCCTCCAGCCCGAGACCCGCGAACAACTCCCGCAACCGGTCCATCTTCACGGTGCGGCCACCGACATTGATCGCCCGCAGGAAGGCGATGTACGTCACCATGCTTCCGAGTCTAGGGCTGCGCGTTCCGCGGAGCGGACGCACCCGACCAGGGGCCTGCCCGCCCGTGGTCGGGTGCGTCCCGCAGCGGGGCTCAGCCGTTGGGGAGGATCACCGCGCGGCCGTTGATCCTGCCCGCGTGCAGCCGCTCGTAGGCGAGCGGTGCGTCGTCGATCCCGTACGTCTCCACGTGCACGTCCACCACCCCGGCCCGGGCCAGGTCGAGGACCTCGATCAGCTCGGCGCGGCTGCCCCAGTACGGCGAGGTCACCGACACCTCGTACGGCAGGACGCCGAAGCCGACGGCGAGGGTGCCGCCGCCGATGCCCACGATGGTGACGTCGCCCTCGACGGCCACCAGCTTCCCGGCCAGCGCCGTGGTGGGCGGGGCGCCGACGAAGTCGAGGACGGCCTGCGCGCCGAGGCTGGCGGTGAGTTCGCGGACGGCGCCGACCGCCGCGTCGTTCGACAGCAGGGCCTCGTGCGCGCCGACCGCCCGGGCGAGGGCCAGCTTCTCCTCCGAGACGTCGAGCGCGATCACCCGCGCCGCGGTCATCGCGCGCAGCAGCTGGATCGCGACGTGCCCGAGGCCGCCCGTCCCGATCACCACGGCGGTGGAGCCGGGGACCAGCTTCGGCAGCGAGCGCTTGATCGCGTGATAGGGCGTCAGGCCGGCGTCGGTCAGCGGGACGGTGCGCACCGGGTCGAGGTCGCCGAGCGGGACGAGGTGGCGCGGGTCGTCGACCACCAGGTACTCGGCCATCGCGCCGGGCGCGCCCAGGCCGGGCGGCATGATGCCGAGTTCGGCGGCCCGCAGGCAGTAGTTCTCCTTGCCCTCCGCGCACTTGGCGCAGGCGCCGCAGCCCCAGGGCCCGTACACGGCGACCGACTCGCCCTCGGTGAAACCGGTGACGCCGGCGCCCAGGGCGGCGATGGTGCCGACGCCCTCGTGGCCGAGGGTGAGCGGCAGCGGGAACGGCAGCTGTTCGGCGGGCCAGCTCATCACGGCGATGTCGGAGTGGCAGACCCCGGCGGCGGTGACCTTCAGCAGGACCTGCCCGGGGCCGGGTTCGGGGTCGGGGACGGTGACCACCTCGGGGTGGCCGCCGACGGTGCGGTACTGGACTGCCTTCATGACCTGCTCTCCCTGCGTGTGAGCCCCCCTGACGATGGATCAGCGGGCGGAGTAGCCGCCGTCGACCAGGTGGTAGCTGCCGGTGACGAAGGAGGCCCGGTCGGAGAGCAGGAAAGCGGTGAGCTCGGCGACCTCCTCGGCGCGGCCGAGGCGTCCGGCGGGGTGCAGCGAGACCAGCAGGTCGCGGCCGGCCGGGTCGGTGTCCTTGAGCAGCGGGGTGTCGATGAAGCCGGGGCCGACGGCGTTGACCCGGATGCCGTGCGGGGCGTATTCGAGGGCGGTGGTCTTGGTGAGGCCGACCACGCCGTGCTTGGCGGCGACGTACGCGGGCGAGCCGGCGAAGCCGTTGGTGCCGAGGATGGACGCCATGTTGACGATCGATCCGCCGCCGGCGGCGAGCAGTTCGGGCACCTCGTGGCGGAGCGAGTAGAAGACGCCGTCGAGGTTGGTGGCGAGGACCCGGCGCCAGTCCTCGGGGTCGTACTCCCCGGTGGGGGCGACCGGCCCGCCGATGCCGGCGTTGTTGACGGCGAGGGAGAGCGGGCCGAGACCCTGCACGGTGGCGCGGACGGCGGCCTCGACGGAGTCGGGGTCGGTGACGTCGACCTGCACGGCCAGCGCCTCGGCGCCGGTGGCGGAGAGCTTCGCGGCCGCCTCGCGCGCACCGTCGAGGTTGAAGTCGGCGACGGCGACCTTGGCGCCGCGCTCGGCGAGCAGCCCGGCGACGGCGAGGCCGATGCCGGAGGCGCCTCCGGTGACGAGGGCGGTGCGGCCGGCGAACTCCTGGGTGGTCATGTCTGGTCGTTCCTTTCGTACGCCGCGCCGAGGGGTGGGGCGCGGGAGGCCGGGCTGACGGTCGGTCAGCGCGGGGGTTCGGCCGCGACCAGGTCGAAGGCGCGGTCGATCAGGGCGGGCAGGTCGCCCGCGGGGTCGCGCACCCAGGTGCGGGTGGCGGCGTGCAGGGCGGCGACGCCGAGGCCGACGGCGACGGCGGGCCGGAGGTCGGTCTCGGGGTGCAGGCCGAGCCGGTCGGCGACCAGGCGGATCGACTGCTCCTCCTCGGCGACGGCGATCCGCCGGTAGGCGGCGGTCAGCGCGGGCTCCTCGTCGATCAGCGCGAACAGGGCGCGCATGCCGGGGCGGAGGTGCCAGGCGGGGTGGTCGGGGTCGTGCAGCCAGGCGGTGACGGCGGCCCGGTAGGCGGCGTACGGGGCCTCGGCGGGGGGCCGGGCGGCGAGCGCCTGGTTGATCCGGGTGAAGTCGGCGCGCAGGCAGTCGAGGACGGCCTCCTCGCGGGAGGCGAAGTAGCGGCTGAAGGTGCGCCGGGAGACGTCGGCCGCGTCGGTGACGTGCTCGACGGCGAGGGCGGCGAGGCCGTGCTCCAGGGTGAGGTGCAGGGCGGCGTCGGCCATCGCCTCGCGGGTGCGGCGGGCCTTGCGGTCGCGCCGTCCGGGTTGGGCCGGCAGGGTGACCGGCGCGGGGGGCTGGTCGGTGCTCATGGCTCCACCCTACAACCGAAAATGTCCCGGCGGGACACGAGTCCCGCCGGGACATCGGGCCCGGATCGTGCTGCTCACGTCCCGGACGGTCCGGGGGCCCGCCGGCGGGCTACTGGCCGGCCGGCCCCCACAGCCGGTCGGTGCAGCGGGCGTAGGTGTCGCGCCAGTGCGGCCAGTGGCGGGCGGTCTCGTCGTCGCAGTCGGCGAGCAGCCGGTCGATCTGGACCGGGTCGACGCCTTCGAGCAGCCACACCAGGGCGTCGGACGGGGCCGGGCCGTCGGCGAAGCGCAGCAGGTCGAGCAGTTCGGGCAGGGTGCCGATCCGGGATCCGGGCCGGAAGACGCCCGCCATCCTCGGCAGCAGCTGGCGCTCCTCGATCCGCAGGTGGGTCTCCACCCGGGCGGCGAGCTCCTCGACGGCGTAGGAGACCGGCCAGGAGCTGGCGGGGTCGCGGGTGGCGATGCCGACCAGGGTGGTGGTGCGGGTGAAGCACTGGTCGAGGTTGTGGTGGTCGGACTCCAGCCAGTTGAGCAGCAGCCGCAGTTCGGGTGCGAAGCGGCGCAGCAGCGGCCACAGCCGGGTGTCCTGCTGCTCGTGGTGGCAGGTGACCATGGCGGTGACGAAGTCCCAGTGCCGCTTGAGCGCCTGGGCGCCCTCGAAGTCCTCGGGCTGGAGCAGGCGCAGGGCCTGCGGGAGGCGGGCGAGATCGCGCCGGACGGCGGCGTGCACCAGGCGCAGTCCGGCGAACGGGATGGGCTCGACCGCCGGGGCGGCGGGCTTCTCGCCCCGCGGGGCGGGAACGGTCGCGGGGCCTACGGGCAGCAGGTGGCGGGACATGGCGCTCTCTTCACGACTGGCTGGGGCTGGCCGGAGCGGGGGCCGCGGTGCGGCACCCCGGTCCAGTTCTCCGGTCCACGGCTCCAGGGTGGTGACACTTCATCAGGGGCGAATGAACGACCGATTGATGTGCAGGTCAGAGCGTTTTCGGGACGACCGGAGCCGGAATCGGACCGGCTGCGGTCAGTCGGACTCGGGCCCGGCAGTGTTCGCGGTGAGCCACTGCAGGGTGGTGGGGATCATCTTCTTGAAGTCGGAGGTGAGGTGCTTGCCGCCGGGCTGCTCGTAGTACTCGACGGTGGTGGGCGCCTTGGCCTTGGCCACCCAGTTCTTCACCAGCTTGATCTCGTACGCGTTGGCGCCGCCCGCGGTGGCGAGCATCTTCACGTCGGCGGTGCCCGCCCCGATCAGCTGGTCGGGGCTGTTGGCCAGCCGCTCCTGCTCGTGGCCCTTCCAGAGCGGCGAGTCGGGGTTCCAGTAGCCGTCGATCGGCACCGCGGCCCGGAACACGTCCGGGTGCTGCAGGGCGAGCTTGGCGCTGCAGAACGCGCCGGTGGAGGCGCCCATCACCGCCCAGCCGTCGCGGCCCTTGACGGTGCGGAAGTTGGCCCGGACGAAGTCCGGGACGTCCTGCGACATCCAGGTGCCGATCTTCGGCTGGCCGGGGATGTCGGCGCACTCCAGCGCCTTGGACTCGTTGGAGTCCAGGTTCTGCACCGGCATGATCATGATGAACGGGTGCGCCTTGCCCTCGGCGACCAGCTGCTGGTCGACCTCCTGGATCGGCAGCTGGTTGTCGGTCCAGGTGTTGTAGCCGGCGCTCTGCCCGCCCGCGTACAGCGTGAGCACCGGGAAGCCGGTCTTCGCGTACTTGGGATCGTTGTACTGCGGCGGCAGCCAGACCCAGACCTTGCCGCTCACCCCGGACTTGGCGCCGGTCACGGTGGTCATCAGGATCGGCCCGGCCGAGGTGTCGCGGGCCTTGGCGAACTGCGCGGCCGGGCCGGTCGGCATCAGCACCTTGGACGGCTTGGGCGGCGGCGGGGTGCTGGTGGCGGCGGCGGGGCCGGAGGCACGGCCGGCGGAGATCGCCGCCTTGGCGTCGTTCGCGCCGGAGCCGCCGCCGCCGCACGCGGCGAGCGGGACGGCGAGGGCGAGCAGGGCGACGGCCGCCAGCGGGCGGCGGGCGGCGGCGGGGTGGGGCTGCGGCAGCACGGTCGGTCTCTCCGGGCGGGGGCCGAGGCCCTGGTCAGTGGCGGTCCGGGGCGGCCGCGCACTGGTCACCGGCATCCCCGGGATCGGCCCGCCGCCGCAAACGGTGCGAACGTCCGGCCATCCGGGATCCTATGACGTGCGCGCCCCGCGCCCGGTTGCGGCAGGGCGAACAACCCGCCGGTCGGCGGGGGTCGTTCCGGCCGGTCGGCGGGGGTCGCGACGCGGGCGGGCTTGGAGGGTCCTCCTACTGACGGCGCGCCACCGCCCGGCGATCATGGAGGTCTCCGAACTCTCCCGAGGAGCGTGCGCGTGTCCCAGCAGGTTGCCGTGATCACCGGGGCGGGCAGCGGCGTCGGCCGCGCCGTGGCCCGCGAACTCGCCTCGACCGGCTGGCGGTTGGCGCTGGTGGGCCGCCGCGCCGAGCCGCTGGCGGAGACCGCCGCCGGGCTCGACCCGGAACGGGCCCTGGTGCTGCCCGCCGACGTCACCGACGAGCCGCAGGTGGAGGCGGTGTTCGACGCCGCCGCCGCGCAGTTCGGCCGGATCGACCTGCTGTTCAACAACGCCGGCCGGTTCGGCCCGTCCGCCCCGGTCGAGGAGGTGGCCGCGGCCGACTGGCGGGCCGTGGTGGACGTCAACCTGACCGGCGCGTTCCTGTGTGCGCGCGCCGCGTTCCGCCGGATGAAGGACCAGCGCCCGCAGGGCGGACGCATCGTCAACAACGGGTCGATCTCGGCGCACGTGCCGCGCCCGCACGCGATCGCCTACACCGCGACCAAGCACGCGATCACCGGCCTGACCAGGGCCCTGTCACTGGAGGGTCGCCCGTACCGGATCGCCTGCGGGCAGCTCGACATCGGCAACGCGGCCACCGACATGACGGCGGCGATGAGCGCCGGGGTGCGGCAGGCGGACGGCCGGGTCGCCCCGGAGCCGACCATGGACGTGGCGGACGTGGCCCGGACGGTGCGTCACATGGCGGAGCTGCCGCTGGAGGCGAACGTGCAGTTCGCGACGGTGATGGCCACCGCGATGCCGTACATCGGCCGGGGCTGAGCGGTCCTGCCGGAAGCCCTCACTCGTCGTGGGAGTACCGGTACCGCGGCCGGGACCCGTCCGGGTCGTAGCGGTACACGCTGGTGGTGGGCCACTGCTCGCCGCGCGCCGGGTCGGGGAGTTCGGCGCGCAGCACCATCCGCAACGAGGGCGGCGGCGCGCTGGGCCGGACCCTCTTCAGGTGTCCGTCCCAGCGGCCGCCGCAGAGTTCGACGTCCAGGATGGGGGTGTGGGGGTGGGTGGGGGTGGTGGTGCTCACCCGGCCGATGCTTGCACCTGCCGGGTGTCCCGGCTCCTCCCGGAGCCGGGATTCCATCCCTTCGGGCGGTTTGACCGCCCGGCCCGTGACCTAGCGGGCCTGACGTCGACTCAGCTTCTCCACGTGTCGCTCAGCGCGACCTTCCCGCCGGCCGGGACGGTGGCGGTGCGGTTGGCGCCGCTCTCCCAGGTGACGTTCCCGGCGGCGTCCTTGCGGATGTACTTGTACTCGAAGGCGGTTCCGGCGGCCATCGCCACGTCCAGCTTCCAGACCGGGTAGCCGGCCGAGGAGAGCGGCAGGGCGCTCGCCGGGGCCCAGTTGCCGAGGGCGGCGTTGTTGCCGACCACGTAGATGTTCTGGCCGACCGCGGTGGTGGCGTTCACCGCGAAGGAGGCGCCGGAGGCGGTGGAACCGGCCGTCGGGGTCGGGCCGGCCGTGGGCGTGCTGGTGGCGCACGGGTCGCCGCTGCCGGTCACGCCGTCCTTGACGGTGACGCTCCCGCTGCCCAGCGCGTAGTTGGCGCTGTTGTTGTTGTCCCAGGTGCCGGAGCCGTTGTTGAAGGTGGCCGCGAGGCCGGAGGCGGCGCCCAGGTCGGCGGTGTACTTGACCCAGCCGGTGCAGGCGGCGGTCATCGCGACGCCGGGGACGGTGGTCCAGGTGCCGCCGGTGGGCGCGTAGTGCAGGTAGTACGCCGACCAGTTCTTGTCGGTCGAGTAGAAGACCGTGGCGCTGTTGCCGGCGCTGGTCGGCGACGCCGACGGGGAGGCCGAGGCGGACGGGGAGGCCGGGGCGGACGGGGTCGGCGAGGCGGTGGCGCCGCCGCCGGCTCCGACGTAGATCGCGACCGCGTCGCCGGCGGCGACGGTGGCGGTGAACCTGCCGTCCGAGCCGACGGTGTAGGTCGGGCCGGAGCAGCCGCCGCTCACCGGGTCGCCGTGCTGGACGTCGCAGTAGACGCCGGCCGGCAGCGAGGTCTGGAAGGTCTGGGTGATCGAGCCGGACTCCCGGTTGATCGCCACGTAGCCCTTGTCGCCGCGGCCGAAGCCGATCGCGTTGTTGCCGTTGGACCACCAGTTGGTGATGCCGGTGCCGGAGACCGCGTTGCGGAAGCCGACCATGTTGGCGACCTGCCGCCAGGCGTGGGTGCAGTTCCAGCCGTCCTGGTAGCAGGCGTTGACGGCGCCGCCGTTCGGCGGGCCGTCGTCGTTGGAGCTGAAGGCGTAGCCGGAGTACACGTTCGGCGAGCCGTACGGGTTGGCCAGCAGGAAGACGTTGGCCAGCGTGTAGGCGGAGCCGTACTTGTAGTTCAGGGTCGAGCCGTTGCGCTCGGTGTCCCAGTTGTCGACGAAGGTGCGGGCCTGCGCGGAGCCGAGCAGCCCGCTGCCCCAGCTCTGCAGGTCGGAGATCCTGCCGCCGTTGAAGGCGCTCTTCAGCCAGGTCGCGGAGCGGAACTCGTCGACGTCGCCGTTGCCGGTGTACTCGGAGGGCTGGACGGCCTCGCCCGCGCCGTAGATGACCTCCTGCACCCAGTAGGCGTTCGGGTTGCTCGTCTTCGACTTGATGCCGGCCAGGTCGCCGGCGGCGATGTGCTTGGCCGCGTCGATCCGGAAGCCGTCCACGCCGAGGGTGAGCAGGTCGTTCAGGTAGTTGGCGATGGTCTGCTGCACGTAGGTCGAGCCGGTGTTCAGGTCGGACAGGCCGACCAGTTCGCAGTTCTGGACGTTGGACCGGTCGCCGTAGTTGCTGATCTGGGTCCGGCAGGAGTGGAAGTCCTGGTCCTGGAAGTAACCCGGGTAGGTGTACTTGGTGTAGGCGGTGCCGCCGGTGCCGGTGCCGCTGCCCGCGCTCATGTGGTTGATCACCGAGTCGGCGATCACCTTGACGCCCGCGGCGTGGCAGGTGTTGACCATGTTCTGGAAGGAGGTGCGGTCGCCGAGCCGGCCGGCGATCTTGTAGCTGACGGGCTGGTAGGAGGTCCACCACTGGGCGCCCTGGATGTGTTCCTGGGGCGGGGAGACCTCGACGAAGCCGTAGCCCTGGGGGCCGAGGGTGTCGGTGCAGGCCTTGGCCACCGAGTCGAACTTCCACTCGAACAGGGTGGCGGTGACGTCCTTGCTGCCCGGCGGGGTCGCCGTGGCGGTCGGCGCGAGCGTGAGGCCGGCGCCGACCGAGAGGCCGAGCGCGGCGAGCGCGGTGGTGGCAGCGGCGAGACGCCGTCTGCGCACGGGGGCGGAGGTGGGCACGGGAGCACTCCTGGGGGAAGCCCGCACCGCGGACGCAGGTCGCGGAACGGGAGGCGGCGGGGTGGGGGGGCCGCGACGGCGTGGGGTGGTGCCGTCAGTGCGACGAGGCGAGGGTCGCTTCTGCAAGACGCTGCAAGAGTGTTGAAACTTGCTGGAAACTTGCAGTGGCATGACCATAGGGTCCCTCCGGACACCCGTCAAGGGAGTCCGGAGGCCCGACCGGGCCCGAAAAGACGGGCGCGCCGGCCCGCGCTGACGGTTCGTCAACGGCGGACCGGCGCGGCGGCAGGCCTCAGCCCAGCTGCTGCTCGATCAGGTCGCAGGCACGGGCGGTGCCGCCCTCGGTGGCCGCCCGGGCGGCCAGCTCCCGCGAGCGGACCGCCACCGCCGGATCCGCGAGCAGGTCGGACAGCGCCGACCACAGCGCCTCCGGGGTGGCCTCCGCGGTGTCCAGCCGCCGGGCGACGCCGAGCTCGACCAGCCGGTCGGCGTTCATGAACTGCTCGGCGGCCTGCGGCACCGCGATCATCGGGACGCCCGCCAGCAGGCCCTCCCCGCAGCCGCCCATCCCGGCGTGCGTGACGAAGGCGTCGGCCTGCGCCAGCACGGCCCGCTGCGGCACCCAGGGGTGCACCTCGACATTGGCCGGAACCTCACCCAGCTCGGCCGGGTCGGTGTACTTGCCGATCTGCAACACCACGTGCCACCCGGGGCGGCCGCCGAACGCCGCCAGGCAGTTGCGGTAGAACTCCGGCTGCCGGGTGAACGCCGAGCCGAGCGACACCAGCAGCACCCGCTCGGCCCCGGCCGGGCGCTGCCAACTGCCCTGCTCGGCCCGCAGGTCGAAGCACGGCCCGACGAACTCGACGGCCTCCCGGTCGACCTGCTCGGCGAACGGCTGCATCGCCTCGGTGATCATCGCCACCACCCGCGCGGGGCGGCCGGAGAACGCGTCCACGTCCGTGGTGGTGGCGCCGTTCTCGGCCAGCCAGCCGGCGAAGCGCTCGACGTACGCGTCGGCCCCGGGCAGCTGCTTCAGCTGGGCGCCGACCTGCTCCTCGTACCCGGCCCAGGCGACCATGGTCGGCGACAGCTGGACGATCGGCCGGCCCTGCTGCTCGGCCAGCGCCCGCGCCGCGTAGGCGCCGATGTCGTACAGGTAGACGTCGGCCGGGTCCGCGTCGTAGTGGGCGTGCAGCCCGGGCAGCATGGCGATCGCGTCCTCCAGGAAGACCCGCATGGCGCCGATGGCGTCCTCGGGCCAGTCGTGGTCGGCGACCGGGAGGGTGGAGGGGAGCGGGACCAGCTCGGCGCCGGTGGGCCCGATCAGCTCGGCGGCCGACGGGTCGTTGACGTACGTCACCCGGTGCCCGCGGGCGACGAGTTCGCGGATCACTTCGAGGCTGGGGCGGACGTGGCTGACGGCCGGGATGCCGATCATGGCGATGTGGGCGCGACGGGTCATGGGAGGACACCTGCTTCCGGTCTACGGGAGGAACGGGAACACACCGCCCCACCGGCGCGCCGTCGGGCGCGCCGGGCGGGCGGGACGCGTGGCTCGGGGCACTGCCCCGGCCGCGTCAGCCGTAGATCTGGTGGAAGAAGGACATGCCGGGACCCTAACCCGGGCCGGCCGCGCCCGCATCCGAACAACGGACGCGGAAGGCCCCCGGGCGCGACAACGCCAGGGGGCCGAGGCCGTGCTGACGGCCCGTCAGACCGCGTCCGGCCCGCGCTCGCCGGTGCGGACCCGGACGATGCCGTCCACCGGAACCACCCAGACCTTGCCGTCGCCGATCTTGCCGGTGCGGGCGGCGGCCACGATCGCCTCGGTGACCCGCTCGGCGTCCTCGTCCTCCACCACCACCTCGATCCGCACCTTCGGCACCAGGTCGATCCGGTACTCCGCACCCCGGTAGACCTCGGTGTGGCCGTGCTGCCGTCCGTAGCCGCTGGCCTCGGTGACGGTCAGTCCGTGCACGCCGAGCTCCTGCAGCGCGGTCTTGACCTCATCCAGCTTGAACGGCTTGACGACGGCGGTGATCAGCTTCATACGGGGCGGGTCCTGTCGGAGGCGGGCGCACCGTGCGGGTGCACGCTGGCGTGGGCGGTGGCGGAGCCGAGGCCCAGGACGCCGTGATCGTACGCGGTCTCGGCGTGCACGGCGAGGTCCAGGCCGGTGCGTTCGTGCTCGGGCGCGGCCCGGAATCCCATCAGCCGGTCGATCGCCCGGCCGATGCCGTAGGTCATCCCGAAGGCGTACCCGGCCACCACCACGACGGCCACCAGCTGCTTGCCGCCCTGGCCGAATCCGCCGCCGTGCAGCAGGCCGGCGGGGCCGCCGGTCATCACGGCGGTGGCGAACACGCCGATCAGCAGGGTCCCGATGACGCCGGCCACGAAGTGCACGCCGACCACGTCGAGCGAGTCGTCGTAGCCGAAGCGGAACTTCCAGCTGACGGCGGAGCAGCAGACCACGCCGGCGGCCAGGCCGATCACCAGCGCGCCGAACAGGTCGACGCTGCCGCAGGACGGGGTGATGGCGACCAGGCCGGCCACCGCGCCGGAGGCCGCGCCGAGGGTGGTGGCGTGGCCGTCGCGCCGCTTCTCCACCACCAGCCAGCCGAGCAGGCCGGCGCAGCCCGCCGCCTGGGTGTTCAGCACCGCGGCGGCGGCCAGGCCGTTGGCCCCCAGCGCGGAGCCGCCGTTGAAGCCGAACCAGCCGAACCAGAGCAGGCCCGCGCCGAGCAGCACCAGCGGCAGGTTGTGCGGGCGCATGGCCTCCTTCCTGAAGCCGAGCCGGGGGCCGAGCAGCAGGGCCAGGGCGAGGCCGCTGGCGCCGCAGTTGACCTCGACCACGGTGCCGCCCGCGAAGTCCAGCGCGCCCAGGTGCTTGAGGATCCAGCCGTCGGGGGCGAACACCCAGTGCGCGACGGGGACGTACACCAGCAGCGTCCAGACGGCCGTGAAGGCCACCCAGGAGCCGAACTTGGCGCGGTCGGCGATGGCGCCGGAGACCAGGGCGGCGGTGATGATCGCGAAGGTCAGCTGGAAGGTGGCGAACAGCAGGGTGGGGACGTGCCCGGTGAGGCTGGTGGGCGTGATGCCGGACATGCCGAGGTGGTCGAGCGAGCCGATCAGGCCCCAGCCGGCGTCGGGGCCGAAGGCGAGGGTGTAGCCGGCCAGCAGCCAGACCACGGTGACCACGGCGATCGAGACGAAGCTCATCATGATCATGTTGAGCACGCTCTTGGTGCGCACCATGCCGCCGTAGAACAGCGCGAGGCCCGGCGTCATCAGCAGGACGAGCGCGGTGCAGGCCAGCAGCCAGGCGGTGTCGCCGCTGTCCAGGGTGGGTGGGGTGTCAGCGAGGAGCATTCCGGGAGTTTCGCCGGGCCGGATTTCGCTCCGCCGTCGTCGGTGTTTCGGCGGTGTTTCGTGTTGCCCGGGGGTTTCCGGAATCTCACCGTTCGGACATCCGCGCGCACGGAGCCGGACGTGCCGGGGCCCGGCAGCCGGAGCGGCTGCCGGGCCCGGTCCCTGAGGGTGGGTCAGCCGGTCTGGACGGCGGTGTCGTCGATCACGAAGGAGGTCTGCAGCGAGGAGTCCTCGACCGCGTTGAACTTCACCGTGACGCTCTGGCCCGCGTACGAGGACAGGTCGATGGTCTTCTGCGCGTAGCCGGTGGCGGCGTTCACGTTCGAGTAGGAGGCCACCGAGGTGCCGTTGACGGTGACGGTGAGCTTGTCGTACGCGGTGCTGCCGGTCTCGGCGGTGTCGATGTGCAGCCAGTAGCTCAGCGTCGCCTTGCAGCCGGCCGGGATGGTGACGGTCTGCGAGATGCTGTCGGTGTGGGCGGAGCCGTAGCCGTCCATCCAGGCCTTCCAGGAACCGCCGTGGGCGGCCTCGGAGGAGGAGTTGTCGACCACGCCGGAGGTGGCGGTCCAGGGGCTGGCGGTGCCGGTCTCGAAGCCGGGGTTGCCGAGCAGGTTGGTCGGGGTGCAGCTGCCGCCGCCACCGGTGGTGACGGTCCAGGTGAAGGAGGCGGTGCCGGTCTTGTTGGCGGCGTCCTTCGCGGTGACGGTGACGCTGTAGGTGCCGGCCGCGGTGGCGGTGCCGGTGATCTTGCCGGTGGAGGCGTTGATCGACAGGCCGGTGGGCAGGCCGGTGGCCGAGTAGCTGAGCGGCGCGGTGCCGCCGGTGGCCGCGATCTGCAGGCTGACCGCGCCGTTCAGCGCGGTCGACTGGTTGCCGGGGCTGGTGACGGTCGGGCCGCCCGTGCTGGGCAGCGAGCCGACGTTCACGGCCGCCCAGGCGGTCGCGGTGGCGTTGTACTCGGCCGAGCCCGCGCCGTACAGGTCGGTGGCCGCGGAGAGCATGCCGGCCCGGGCGCTGGCGTAGTTGGTGGTGGAGGTCCAGTACGTGGTGAGCGCCCGGTACCAGATCGCCGCGGCCTTGTCCCGGCCGATGCCGGTGACGGTGATGCTGTTCGCGGTCGGCGAGTTGTAGGAGACGCCGTTGATCACCTTGGCGCCGCTGCCCTCGGCCAGCAGGTAGAAGGCGTGGTTGCCGACGCCCGAGGAGTAGTGGACGTCGAGGTTGCCGACGCCGCTGTACCAGGAGTCGGCGGAGCCGCCGTCCTTGGAGGGCTTGTCCATGTAGCGCAGCGGCGTGCCGTCGCCGTTGATGTTGATCAGCTCGCCGATCAGGTAGTCCGGGTTGTCCTTCGGCAGGTTCGCGTAGAACTCGACCATGGTGCCGAACACGTCCGAGGTGGACTCGTTCAGGCCGCCGGACTCGCCGGAGTAGTTCAGGCCGGCCGTGTTGGAGGTGACGCCGTGCGTCATCTCGTGCCCCGCGACGTCGAGTTCGGTCAGCGGGTGGGTGTTGGACGCGCCGTCGCCGTAGGTCATGCAGAAGCAGCTGTCGTCCCAGAACGCGTTCACGTAGCTGCTGCCGTAGTGGACCCGGCTGTACGCGCCGACGCCGTCGTTGCGGATGCCGCTGCGGCCGAAGGTGTTCTTGTAGTAGTCCCAGGTCATCGAGACGCCGTAGTGGGCGTCGACGGCCGCGGACTCCTTGTTGGAGACGGTGCCGTCGCCCCAGCTGTCGGTGGACTTGGTGAACAGGGTGCCGTTGCCGCTGGTCCCGTTGTTCAGGTTGGTGGTGTACATCCCGCCGCGGCTGGCGTCCTTCAGCTGGTACGTCGAGCCGGACAGCGTGGTACCGATGGTGACGTTGCCGACGAAGACGCCGTTGCCGGTGCCGGTCTGCACGCCCTCCCACTTCTGGATGACGGCGCCGCTGGTGGCGTCGGTGACCACGTGCAGCTTGCTCGGGGTGCCGTCGGCCTCGACGCCGGAGACCACGGTCTCCCAGGCGAGCCGCGGGTTGTTGTCGGCGGCCCACACCACCAGGCGGGGCGCGGTCTCCAGGGCGGAGCCGGCCTGGGCGGCCAGCGCGCTGGCCTGGCCCTTGTCGGCGGCCAGTTTCGGGGTGGTGGACAGGCCGGCCAGCGAGGCCGTGGAGGCCCGGTCGACGCCCTTGGTGGTGCCGTTGGCGGCCTGGTGGACCACCAGGTCGCCGCCGAGGACGGGGAGTCCGGCGTAGGTGCGCTCGTAGCGGAAGTGCTGGGTGCCGTCGGCGTCCTTGAACGCGTCCCTGACCACCAGCTTCTCGCTGCCGCCCAGGCCCAGCGCCTGCGCGAACTGCGCGGAGCGGGTGCCGGCGTCGGAGATCAGCTGGGCGTGCCCGGCGGCGGCCTGCTGGTCGGCGACCTGACCGGTCGCGGACGGGACGGCGGGGGCGGCCTGGGCCACCGCCACCGGGATCGCGGTCACCAGCAGTGCGGTGGTGGCCGCCAGGGCGGCCATGCTCACGCGGGCATGCGTGTAGCGAGACATGCGAGACTCCTTTACCGACCGTCGCGGGGTCACGAGCGGTGGAGAGAATCTGGCCGCGGTTGCGGCGCAGCGGGGGCCCCTGCCGCTGGTTCGCGGCGCGGGGTGCGGTGCACTTTCGCGGTGCCGGGCACGACGAGCGCGTGCCGGGCTGCGGGCTGCCGGTGGCCTGGGGAGGGCTCCACCGGCGGGTGTTGGGGCTACCTGTCCATCCGCAGCCGGGGGAATCGTGGCAGCAAACGACTCATGAATGACAGATGCATGCCACGGATTGACCGATTATTGACCGCGCCACGCCATGCCCGACGGGCCCGTCAACAGGCCCTCATGGTCCGGCATGTGGGACGCCGTCGGGAAGGCCCCCGGCGAACTCCGTGCGACAGCATCGGTTTTCGGCCAACACGGCGAAGGGCCCCACCCGAAGGTGAGGCCCCTGTTACCGCTGGGAAACCATCAGTTCTGGACGAACACCGCCACCGTCCGGCCCGGCACCGTGAAGGTGCCCGTGGCCGGGTCGAAGGCTGCCTGCTTGACCACCGCGTCCGCGCCCTTCGCCTGCACCTTGTGCAGCTCCTGCGTGCTGCCGCGCAGGCCCGCCACGGTCTGGGTCCGGGCGGTCGGGGTGGCGTTGAAGACCACCGTGAGGCCCTTCTCCGCGCCCTTCAGGCCGGTGCCGTCCAGGTGCATGGTGATCACGCCCGGGTTCTCCCCCGCGGTGCCCGACAGCGGGAAGGACAGCCGGCGCTGCACCTCCGCCGCGGTGGACAGCGAGAACAGCGGCGAGGACTGACGGATCTTCAGGAACTGCTGGTAGATGGCGGTGCTCGACCCCATCTCGTTGCAGCCCATCCGCAGCTTGGGGTCGGCCAGCAGCTGCTTGCTGCGGTCCCACATCGACTGGTTGTCGGCCGCCATCGGCAGGCCGCGGCCCCAGCCGTTGCCCCGGGTGCAGTCCCAGCTGATCGAGTTGAACCAGTCGCCGGAGTCGAAGGAGTTGGCGTCCAGCGACTTGGAGCGCAGCAGGTCGCTGCCCGCCTGGGCGAAGCCCGGTCCCTGGCTCAGCGCGGTCAGCGACAGGCCGAGCGCCTGCATCCGGGCCCGGTCGGCGGGCGAGGTGCCCTGCGGCAGCTTGAACGCCAGCGCGTCGTACAGGTCCGCGTTGTCGTGCGCGTCCAGGTACTCCACCGCCTCGCCCGGGGCGGCCGCGTACCCGGTCGGCGCGCCGTTGTAGTCGACGCCGGCGCCGGTGACGCCCGTCCCGCTGCTGTCGGTGAACCGGTAGCCCGCCAGGTTGCCGGTCAGACCGACCTTGATCTGGTCCATCTGGTGCAGCAGCCGGGCCTTCTGCTCGGCCGGGGTGCCGTTGTCCGCCGAGCCGTTCGGGTCGGTGAACAGGCCCGACGCGAAGCCCTGCTGCGGAGCCGAGGAGAGCATGTAGTTGCCGCCGCGGCCGGCGTCCCGGACCCGGTCGTTGAAGGTCGCGATGCCGGTGCCGGCCATGTTGACCTGGGTGGCCTGGACGAACCGGGAGTCGTTGGCGACGGTGCCGAAGTTCCAGCCCTCGCCGTACAGGAAGACGTCCTTCCCGCTGACGCCGTCCTTCTGCGGGGTCAGCCCGCGCAGCGCGGACTGCACGTCCAGCATGGTCGACTTCGGGTCCAGGCCCATCAGGTCGAACCGGAAGCCGTCCACCCGGTACTGCTTGGCCCAGGTGACCACCGAGTCGACCACCAGCTTGTTCATCATGGCGTGCTCGGGCGCGGTGTCGGCGCAGCACGAGTCGGTGGTGACCTTGCCGCTGTCGCTGAGGCGCTGGTAGTAGCCGGGGACGACCTTGTCCAGCACCGAGTGCTGGTCCTGGCCGGCCGCCGCGGTGTGGTTGTACACCACGTCCAGCACCACCCGCAGGCCCGCGTCGTGCATCGCCTGCACCATCTCGCGGAACTGCACGGTGCGCGCCGTGCCGTTCGGGTCGGTGGCGTACGAGCCCTCGGGGACGGTGTAGTGCAGCGGGTCGTAGCCCCAGTTGTAGGCGTCGTCGGCCTGCACCGCCGCCACGCACTCCTGCTGCTGCGCGGAGTCCGCGGCCAGCGCGGGCAGGTCGCAGGCCGGCAGCTTCTGGTCGGCCCGGTTCTCCCGGATGGTGGCGATGTCGAAGGTCGGCAGCAGGTGAATGGTCGTCACCCCGGCCTTGGCGAGGTCCTTCAGGTGCTGCATGCCCGCGGACTTCGACTGCGTGAACGCCAGGTAGGTGCCCCGCTCGTCGGCCGGCACGGTGCTGTCGGCGGACGAGAAGTCCCGCACGTGCAGCTCCTGGATCTGCTGCTTCGCCGCCGGGATCGCCTCCGGGCTGCGGTGCTGGTCCCAGCCCTTGGGCTTGGTGGCCGAGGCCGACAGGTCGGCGACCAGGCTGCGCGTCGAGTCGGCGGACAGCGCGGTCGAGTACGGGTCGGTGACGGTGTTGGTGACCAGCTGCTGGACGCTCGGCGCCCAGACCTTCACCTGGTAGAGGTAGTACCGGCCGTCCAGTTCCTCGGCGTCCTTGGTCAGCGACCAGACGCCCGACGCCTCGTCCCGCTTCAACGGCACGGTCTTCGCCGTCCCGCCGCTCGCCCTGTCGAACAGCTGCACCGCCACCTCGGTCGCGGTCGGCGCCCACAGCGACAGCGTCACCTGGCGCTCGTCGTGGCCGAACCAGCCGTGGCCCTTCTTCACCGAGTACACCGGGCCGAGCTGGGCGGAGGCCGCCTTCGCCGCGTACAGGTCGTCCAGTACGCCCGGGATCTGCACACCGGTGGCGGCCAGCGCCGCGCCGTTCGGCAGGTGCTCGGTGAAGACCAGCTGGCTGCGCAGCGCGGCGGTGACCCGGCCGGCGTCGCGCGGGTCGACGGTGAAGGCCCGGTAGCCCGCCAGGTGCGGGAACTTCGCCTTCTGGGCGTCCGTCAGGCCGGTCGCCCGGCTCAGCCGGATCCAGTGGCCGGGCTTGGACAGCACGCCCTTGTCGACGGTCAGGCCGCCCTCCGGGTCGTAGATCAGCTGGGCGCTGGTGCCGCCCGCCAACTGGGCGTCCGCGGCACCGTAGTTGGCGGGCACCACGACGGTCTTCGCGTCGATCCACTGGGCCTTCGCCGAGCCCAGGTCGAGCTGCGAGGAGACGCCCGCGGTCTGCGGCAGCAGGTAGCCCTCCTGCCCGCCGATGATCCACACCTCGCGGCCGGAGGTGGCGAAGTTCAGCGACTGGTCCTGCGGCAGGTCCTTGTCGCCGCCGTTGTGGATGATGTAGCTGAGGCTGGTCGCCCCGTCCGCCAGCGGCACCTCGTAGACCGCGCCGAACGCGTCCTGCCGGGCCGGCAGCAGCGGGTTGCCCCAGTCGGTGGGCGTGGCCGCGCCCGTCCAGTCGTGCACGCCCCAGCCGGTGTAGTTCCCGTCGGCCCGCCGGTAGTGGATGATCGCCTTCCCCGCCGGGACCTCCTGCGCCCCGTCCGGGTCGGCGGTCCGCACGGTGGCGTCGCCCTCCTTGATCCACACCTCGCCGGTGGCGGAGATGTCGATGTGCCGGTCCTGGTCGACGTCCTTGGTGCCGTTCTTCTCCACCACGAACCCGACGTCGGACGCGCCGCCCTTCAGCTTCACGTACGCGAACGCGCCGTACGCGTCCCGCCCGACGAAGCCGTGCCCGTCCGGCCAGGTGGTCGCCTCGCCGTCGGCGATGTCGCCCCAGGTGTACAGGTTCCAGCCGTCGTAGTCGCCGTCCTTGCGCTGGTAGTGCACCACCGCGTAGGGCCGCGAGACCGCGCTCGGCGCGGGCGTCGGCGTCTGCTGACCGGTCGTGAACTGCCCGGTGGTGGAGGCCAGTCGGCCCGCGGAGTCCTCCACGACCGCCTTGAACCGCACCACGGTGCCGGGCGCCACGCCGGCCAGGTTCTGCGTCACCTTGTACACGCCGCTGTCGGCGGTGCCGAGGGTCTGCCAGGCCCCGTCGCCGACCTGCGCGGCGAAGGTCACCCGGTTGAAGCCGCCGCCGGGCACGTTCGCGCCCAGCGCCACCGTGCCGTACGAGCCGTCGGCCGGCGCGTCCACCGTGATCGACGGGCCGGCCGCGGGCTTGGCCAGCTTGTGCGCCGCCTTCAGCACCAGCGAGGACATCGCCGGGACGGTGACCGTCACCTTGCCGTCCGCGCCGCTGGTGACCTTGCCCGCGGAGCCGTAGAGGCCGGCGAAGTCCATGCCCGCGGAGAAGGTGTCCAGCGTGACGGTCTTCGCCTCGGCCGCGTTGTTCACCGCCACCAGGTACTCGACCTGGTCCTTGGCGTCGATCCGGGAGAAGGCGTACACGCCCGGCCCGTCCGCCGCGTACCGCTCGACCTGCGCGCCGTCAGCCAGCGCCGGGTTGTCCTTGCGCAGCTTCGCCAGGCCGGAGATCCCCCGGTACAGCGCGCCGTCCTGGCCGTACCGGTCCTGCGGGCCGGAGACGCCGCCGATCACCGTGTCGCTGTTGTAGGACGGGGTGCTGGAGGCGAACATGTCCTGCCGGGCGTCCTTGTCGCCGCCCGCGCCGGTGAAGCCCTGCTCGTCGCCGTAGTAGACGACGGGCTGACCGCGGGTCAGGAACTGCAGCTCGTTGGCGAGCCGGTCCTTCTTCAGCAGCGCCTCGTTGGACGCCCCCGGGTTGTCGCTCTGCAGGAACGACCCGAACCGGCCCATGTCGTGGTTGCCGAGGAAGGTCGGCAGCTCGTACGCGTCGGTGTCGGCCGTGGTGTAGCGGTAGTCCTGCGCGTACAGCTCGGACAGCGCCTTCGCCGAACCGTTCTGCGAGACGTACTTGCGGGCCGCCTCCTGGAACGCGAAGTCCAGCGTCGCCTGCAGCTTGCCCTGGGTGACGTACGGGGAGGTCACCGCCGGGTCGCCCGAGTACACCTCGCCGAACATGAAGAACTTCTTGTTGCCCTGCTGCGCCGCGAACTGCTTCAGGGCCGGTGCCCACTGCTCCCAGAACGCCAGGTTGACGTGCTTCACGGTGTCGATCCGGAAGCCGTCCACCCCGGTCTCGGCGACCCAGGTCTGGTAGATCTTCTCCATCCCGGCGACGACCTTGGGGTTCTGGGTGTCCAGGTCGTCCAGGCCGGAGAAGTCGCCCTCGGTCGCGGACTCGCCGACGAAGGTCGAGTTGCCGCGGTTGTGGTAGAGCGACGGGTCGTTCAGCCAGGACGGGGTCTTCGCGGTCGCGCCCGCCTGGTCGCGCAGCACCGGGGTGTAGGGGAAGGAGTCCTTGGTGATGCTCGGCCACTGCGCCCGGGCGTCGGCGACCGCCGTCTCGTCCACCGGGTTGCCGTCCGCGTCGAGGGTCGGGTAGGCGCCCGCGGAGCGGTAGTCGTAGCTGTGCTCCGCGTAGTCGACGACGTCCGCGGTGTGGTTGGTGATGACGTCGAAGAAGACCTTGATGCCGCGCTTGTGCGCCTTGTCGATCAGCTCCTTGAGCTGCGCGTTGGTGCCGAAGTGCGGGTCGACCTGGGTGAAGTCGGTGATCCAGTAGCCGTGGTAGCCGGCCGAGGCGTCCGCGCCGGCGCCCTGCACCGGCTGGTTCTTGAAGATCGGCGCCATCCAGATCGCGGTGGTGCCGAGGTCCTGGATGTAGTCCAGCTTGTTGATCAGGCCCTGCAGGTCGCCGCCGTGGTAGAAGCCCTTGTCGGCCGGGTCCAGGCCGTTGTCCAGCCGGCCGCCGGTGATGCCGCCGGTGTCGTTGCCGGTGCTGCCGTTGGCGAACCGGTCCGGCAGGACGAAGTAGAACTGCTCCCGGGTCAGGTCGTGCCGGGCCGCGGTGGCGGCCAGCGCCTTGTCCGAGGGCGGGGCCGGCGGGGCGGCGGGCGCGGCCACCGCCAGCGGCGCGGCGCCCAGGGTGGCGGCGATCAGCGACGACGCCATCAGGACGGAGGCGCGTCCGGGGCGGCGGTACGGGGTGGTGCGGCGCGGGGGGCGGGACTGGGCGTCGGCCACGGCTGGGCTCTCCCTAGGGGCGCTCTGGCAGGGGTGGGTGGCGTGGAACCTAGCGCCCTGCAAGATGTTTCAGCAAGATGCGAAAGCGGTTTCGGGCGCGAGTCATACCGAGTCGTGACCTGACCGCCCCGGCCGCGCCGCTCCTTCGCCGACGCACCGTGGGCACGCGAACGAGACCCCGGTTCGACCCCTCGTAACCCGCGCGCCACAATGGACCGCATGCGCCTCGAGAACCGATCGACCCCTACCCCCGTAGGGGGACAGTCGGTGAAGAATCCCCAACCAGAGGATGAGCAAGCGACCACATGTGGTCTGGCAGACTCTTCGTCCATGGGGGAACCGACCGAGATCCACGCTGCCGGCGCCGACCGCGCCGGACGGACCACGCTGGGCGGTTCCGACCCGGGCACGGACCACACCGCCCGTACGCCCGGCGGAGCCACCCGCGTCGCCCAGTCACCCGCCGCCGCCGTCCGCAGCCGCGTGCGCGAACAACGGCGCACCCCGCGCCGGCCGCGCCTGCTGTTCGAGCTCGCCCTGATCGGCCTCAGCTACTGGCTCTACTCGCTGGTCCGCAACGCCGTCCCGGAACAGGCCGCGATCGCCCAGAAGCACTCCAGCTGGGTCTGGCACCTGGAACAGACCCTGGGCATCGCCGTCGAGCGCTCCATCAACCACGGCGTGAACTCGGTCACCTGGCTGATCGTCGGGATGAACTACTACTACGCCACCCTGCACTTCATCATCACCATCGGCGTGCTGGTCTGGCTGTACCGCTCGCACCCCGGCCGGTACGCCGCCTCCCGCACCGTGCTGTTCGTCACCACCGGCATCGCCCTGGTCGGCTTCTACTGCTTCCCGCTGGCCCCGCCGCGCCTGATGACCAACGGCGGCTTCGTGGACACCGTCACCCTCCACCAGACCTGGGGCTCGCTGGCCTCCGGCGCCGGCGCGCACGTCTCCAACCAGTTCGCCGCCATGCCGTCGATGCACATCGGCTGGTCCACCTGGTGCGGCCTGACCATCTTCTTCCTGGCCCGCCGCCCCTGGATCCGCGCCCTCGGCCTGGCCTACCCGCTGGTCACCCTCAGCGTGATCGTCTCCACCGCCAACCACTTCTGGCTGGACGCCGTCGGCGGCCTGATCTGCCTGGCCGTGGGCTTCGTCGCCGCCCGCGCGGTCTACCACACCTGGGCCTACCGGCTCCCCCGGCACCCGGACGACGCCCGGGACGAGCAGCTGACCGTCCCGGCCCAGTGGGACACCAAGGTCACGGCCTGAGGCCTCACGCCTCGGCGCCGTAGAACAGCCGCTCCACCGCACGGCGGGCGCGCCGCGTCGTCCGGCGGTACTCGTCCAGCAGCTCGCCGGAGTGCCCCACGCCGTAGCCCAGGTAGCGGGCCACCCCGGCGAGTTCGCGCGCGTCGCCCGGGAACGAGTCCCCGGCCCGGCCGCGGACCAGCATGACCGCGGCCCGCACCCGGGAGGCCAGCACCCACGCGGCGTCGAGCACCTCCGCGTCCTCCCGGTCCACCAGCCCGGCCGCCGCCGCGGCGGCCAGCGCGGCCCTGGTCCGGGTGGTGCGCAGCTCCGGCACCTCGTGGCCGTGCTGGAGCTGCAGCAGCTGGACCGTCCACTCGACGTCGGCGAGGCCGCCCCGGCCGATCTTGGTGTGGGTGGTGGGATCGGCCCCGCGCGGCAGCCGCTCCGCCTCGATCCTCGCCTTGATCCGGCGGATCTCGATCAGGTCCCGCTCGGAGACCCCCGTCCCGGGGAAGCGCAGCGGGTCGATCAGCAGCCGGAACCGCTCCCCCAGCTCCGCGTCGCCGACCATCGGCTCCGCCCGCAGCAGCGCCTGGCTCTCCCAGGCGTGCGACCACCGCGCGTAGTACGCGGCGTAGGAGCTGAGGGTCCGCACCAGCCGACCCTGCCGGCCCTCCGGGCGGAGGTCCGCGTCGACCAGCAGCGGGGGCTCCACCGAGGGCGCGGCCAGCAGCGTCCGCAGCTCGTGGATCACCGCCTGCGCGGCCTTCGCGGCGTCCTCGTCGAGCACCCCGAGCCGGGGCTCGTGGACGAACAGCACGTCCGCGTCCGAGCCGTAGCCCAGCTCGTGGCCGCCGAACCGGCCCATCCCGATGATCGAGATCCGGGTGGGCAGCTCGCCGTTGCGGGCCTCCCAGCCGTTGACCGCGGCGCGCAGCGCGCCCTGCAGGGTGGCGGCCGTGATCGAGGTCAGCGCCTCGCCCGCCACGTCCAGCGCCGCCGGGTCGTCCGCGCCGAGGCGCCCGAGCAGGTCGGCGGCCGCCGTGCGGAACAGCTCCCGCCGCCGCACGGCGCGCACGGCCGCCACCCCCGCGGCCGGATCGGCCGCCCGGCCGACGGCGGCCAGGATCTCCGCCTCCAGCGCCGGCCGGCCGCGCGGGGCGAGCCCGTTCGGGTCGCCGAGCATCGCGACCGCCTCCGGGGCGCGCAGCAGCAGGTCGGGCGCGAGCCGCCCGGCGGACAGCACCCGGGCCAGCTGCTCGGCGGCGGCGCCCTCGTCCCGCAGCAGGCGCAGGTACCAGGGGGTGCGGCCGAGCGCGTCGGAGACCTGGCGGAAGTTCAGCAGGCCGGCGTCCGGGTCGGCGGAGTCGGCGAACCAGCCGAGCAGCACCGGCAGCAGGGTGCGCTGGATCGCGGCCTTCCGGCTGACCCCCGAGGCCAGCGCCGAGATGTGCCGCAGCGCGGCGGCCGGATCGGCGTAGCCGAGCGCGGCCAGCCGCTGCTTGGCGGCCTCGGTGGACAGCCCCGCCGCGCCGGCCCGGGTGACCCTCAGCTCGGCCACCGGCAGTTCCGCGACGGCGTCCAGCAGCGGGCGGTAGAACAGTCGCTCGTGCAGCCGCCGCACCTCGACGGCGTGCCGCTTCCACTCCCGTTGCAGCGCGGCCACCGGGTCGGCCCGGCCGGTCTCCCCGACGAACGCGGCGTCGTTGATCAGCGGGGTCATGGTGCGGGCCAGCCGGCGCAGGTCCGCGGGATCGGTGGGCATCAGGTGGGTGCGGCGCAGCCGTTGCAGCTGGATGCGGTGCTCCAGCGACCGCAGGAAGCGGTACGCGCCGTCCAGCGAGGCCGCGTCGGCCCGCCCGACGTACCCGCCCGCGCTCAGCGCCGCCAGCGCCTCCAGGGTGTTGCCGCTGCGCAGCGACTCGTCGGTGCGCCCGTGCACCAGCTGCAGCAGCTGCACCGAGAACTCCACGTCGCGCAGCCCGCCCGGGCCGAGCTTCAGCTGCCGGTCGACCTCGCCCGCCGGGATCGCGTCGATCACCCGGCGGCGCATCTGCTGCACGTCGGTGACGAAGTTCTCCCGGGCGGCGGCCTGCCACACCATCGGGGCGATCGCCTCGGCGTAGGCGCGGCCGAGCTCGGCGTCGCCGGCCACCGGGCGGGCCTTCAGCAGCGCCTGGAACTCCCAGGTCTTGGCCCAGCGCTGGTAGTACGCGAGGTGGCTGGCGAGGGTGCGCACCAGCGGCCCGTTGCGGCCCTCGGGGCGCAGGTTGGCGTCGACCGGCCAGATGGTGCCCTCGCCGGTGGTGTCGGAGCACAGCCGCATGGTGGCCGCGGCCAGCCGGGTGGCGGCCTGCATGGCGCGCTGCTCCTCGACGCCCTCGCGCGGCTCCGCGACGAAGACCACGTCCACGTCGGAGACGTAGTTGAGCTCGCGCCCGCCGCACTTGCCCATGCCGATGACCGCCAGCCGGCAGGCCGCGGCCGCCGCCGGGTCCTGCTCGGCGGCCAGCTCGAGCGCGGTCTGCAGGGTGGCCCCGGCCAGGTCGGCCAGTTCGGCCGCGGCCTGCGGCAGGTCGGTGGTGCCGGACAGGTCGCGGGCGGCGATCGCCAGCAGGCAGCGCCGGTACGCGGCCCGCAGCGCGTCCGCCTTGTTGCCCGTCGCGGAGTCCACCCGGCGGGCCAGCTCGCTCAGGAACTCGCCCCGGCCCGGGTGGATGTCGCGCAGTTCGAAGGTGACCAGGGCGTGCCAGTCCCGGGGGTGCCGCGCCAGGTGGTCGGCGAGCGCGGTGGACGCGCCCAGCACCCCCAGCAGGCGGTCCCGCAGCGGCTTCGAGGTGGTGAGGGTGTCGCGCAGGGTGTGCCGCTCGTGCGGATCGAGCGCCTCCAGCAGCCGGGCCAGCCCGAACAGCGCCTGGTCGGGGTCGGCGGCCGCCCCCAGCGCGTCCAGCAGCACCGGGTCGCTCGCGAGCCCGTGCAGCGCGGGCTCGGCCAGCAGCCGCACCGCCTGGTCCGGATCGGAGAACCCCCGCCGCACCAGTCGGGTCTCCAGCCGGCTGACCCGGCTGCCGGCCCGTTCCTCGTTCGTCATCGCCTCGCCCCTCCACCGCGACCTGGACCCGCTGGGGTGTGCGAGTCGGGCCCGGAAACCCAGCCTACGGTCGCCGGGCGCCCTCCTGCCGCCGCGGACCTGGGCCGTCGTCAGGTTCCGGCGGCCGCCGGGTCGACCCGTTCCGGGAGCCGGCCCACCAGGTGCCACAGCACCGCGGCGACCAGCACGGATCCGGTGGCCGCGGCTCCGGTCAGGGTCAGGTCCGGCCGGTGCCGGAGCGCGCCGAGCAGCGACCCGAGCCCGCCCGCCCCGCCGCCGATCGCGGTGAGCACCAGTCTGCGCCGGTCCGACATCCGGGTGATGACGGTCCGTCGGCCCTGCCGTCCGGTCCAGGAGGTCAGGTGTCTGCCCAGCACCCATTCGC
Organism: Streptomyces sp. TLI_171; assembly: GCF_003610255.1. Lineage (GTDB taxonomy): Bacteria > Actinomycetota > Actinomycetes > Streptomycetales > Streptomycetaceae > Kitasatospora. The sequence goes on from NZ_RAPS01000001.1 coordinate 2,331,351, forward strand.
GGAACATCACCCACAGCGACAGCAGCGCCCCCAGCGTGCCCACCAGCAGGTAGGCCGGGTAGTTCACCAGCGTCCGCCGGATCCCGATCTGCAGGCTGGCCGTGCCGAGGGTGATCACGCCCATGACCAGGAACCACCAGCCCATCCAGCGGAAGGTGTCGAATTCCGCGAATCCGGTGGCCAGGTGGTAAAGCAGCGAGACATATCCGCTGGCGAGCAGTGCGCTGTCCACGAGCATCGCGCCGAACACCCGGGTGAATCCCCAGCTGCGGAAGAACAGCCCGCGGTGTTTGTACAGGGCCTGGGCCCAGCCGGCCGCCCAGCGGTGGGTCTGCCGCCAGTAGACCCGCCAGCTGCCCGGGTCCCGGACGCAGACGTACGCGCCCGGCACGAAGCCCGCCCGCAGGCCGGAGCGGTTCATCTTCAGGGCCAGTTCGACGTCCTCGCAGAGGCTGTCGGTGGACCACCCGTCGACCGACCGGACCGCGTCGGTGCGGTAGACCCCGGCGCAGCCGGAGAGCACCGCCACCCAGCCGTGCCAGGACTCCACCGTCCGCGACATCCGGTGGGCGGCCGCCCACTCGATGGTCCGCGAGCGCTGGAACACCCCCTTCACGCTGTGCGGCGTGACGGACATGCAGACGCCGCCGAAGCCCTTCTCCCCCATCCTGACCAGGCACGTCTCCAGCACGTCGGGGGAGGCGAAGTAGCCGTCGGCGTCGAGCAGGGCCACGTACTCGGTGGTCACCTCCGCGAGGGCGAGGTTCAGCGAGCGCGGCTTGCTCTCCTGGTGGACCTCCAGGACGTCGGCGCCGCACCGCCGGGCGATCCCGGCGGTGTCGTCGGTGCACGCGTCCGCGACGACCAGCACCCGGACCGGCCGGACCGTCTGCGCCAGTGCGGACTCCACCGCGTCAGCGATGAAGTCCGCCTCGTCGTGTGCCGGGATCAGCACGGTGACGGCGTAGGTCACCGGCGCGAGAACCACTTCACGGCCGCGCCGATGGCGGCGGTGGCCCCGCCGGCCGCCAGCAGGGCCAGCGAGGCGACGCCGGTGTGAGCAAGTCCGTACATGGTTTCTCCATTTGACTGGTCCGAGTGCGAATCGTCGGGATTTACCGGCACATATTCGAACTGATTTCGAAATATCCGGATCGCCGCCCGTGAAGCCGGACCAAGAATTACCACGGGCCCCGGATCCGCCCGCCGGTAACACACCGTCAGATGACGCCCCGCCGGCTCCGGCTCCGCCGATTCATCCGGTCGGCCCCGTCCCTGCGCGCACCGGCCCGCCGGAGGCGATCCTGAACGCCATGCTGACCCGCTTCCTCCTCGCCGTGGCGACCGGCCTCTCCGTCGCCCTCGTCCCGATACCGGCCGCGGCCGCCGCCCCCTCCACTCCCGCGCAGGACAGACCGGTGCTGGTCGAACGGTTCGGCAATCTGGACGTCGGCCCCGGTCGGACCTGGAGCTGGCAGAGCGCGGCCTACGCCAACTGCACGGAGAACCCCGACAGTTGGAAGCTCGACCGGCTGACCCGCTCCGCGCTGTCGGTGCATCAGGGCCACCTGCTCGTCACGGCCACCCACCGCGACGACGGCGCCTGGAACACCGGCCTGCTGACCACCGGCGACTCCTGCGACTCCGGCGGCAACGGGGTCGAGGTCCGCACCGGCGACACGGTGCTGGTCCACGTCCGCCTGCCCGAGGCCGACAGCGGCGCCTGGCCCTGCCTGTGGACCTGGCGGGACGGCGGCAACGAGATGGACATCTTCGAGTGGTACGCCGACCATCCCGACCGGATCGAGTTCGTCAACCACGTCAGGTCGGGCAGCACCGTCTACAGCGACCCGACCATCGGGGCCGGCCGCTGGATCTACGTGGCGGCGCGGCTCGGCGCCGACAACGACACCTGGTACGTCGGTCCGACCCAGGACTCGCTCACCGAGGTGTGGTCCGACCACACCGGAGTGGGACCGGACTTCTCCGCCTACCTGATCCTCAACCTCTCCATCAGCGACGGCAGCTTCCACCAGCCGCCGGCCGGGACCGCCCCGGTCACCATGGAGGTGGACCTGCTGACCGTCGAGCGCCCGACCCGCCGTCAGCGCAGCTCCGCCGGCGGCGTCCTGGCCCCGTCCACCGGCTCCTCCCGCACCAGGCTCCCCCAGACCACCAGCCGGTAGCGCGAGGTGTACACCGGCGTGCAGGTCGTCAGCGTGATGTAGCGCCCCGGCGAGCGGTACGGCGAGCCGACCGGCACCGGCGCGATCACCCCGGCGTTGTCCGGCGAGGTCTCCGGCAGCACGCCGTCGACCCGGTACACGTACCAGCGGTCCCTGGTCTCGACGACCAGCGGGTCGCCGGGTCCGACCCGGTCCAGGTCGTGGAACTTCGCACCGTGCCCGTCCCGGTGCGCCGCCAGCGCGAAGTTCCCCTCCCGGTCCCAGGGCATCGCCGCGCGGTACGGCGTGGTGTACACCCCCGCCACCCCGTCCGCGAGGGTGTCGCCGTCCGTCCCGACCCTGATCAGCACCTGGTACCCGCGGCCCATCGCGGGCACGTGCAGCAGACCGATGTCCTCGCCGACCGCGGGCGGCGGCGGAGCGGCCGCCACCGCGGGCGGCGCCGACCACGTGCCGCGCAGCCGCCCGACCGCCCGGTCCGCCGCCCGGTCCGCCACCCCGTCGGTCCACCAGACCGCGTACCCGGCGAACAGCACCACCAGCACCCCCGCCGTGATCAGCAGGTCCCCCACCACCCGCCCGACGCCCGACCCAGCCCGCACCTTCACCACCCACCCGCCGTCACGCCCGCTCGCCGAACGCCACTCCACCGCGAGCACCGACCCGCCGCAAGGCGACACGCACGGCCCGCCGGCCGGGCCGCAGGCGCCGCACGGACGGGCCCTCGCCCGGCCCAGGGGCCGACAAACGGGAAGAGGCCCCGCCCCGGTGCGCATCCGCGCTCGGGACGGGGCCTCTCTCGTGTCCGAGTTCAGGCCGCTGAACAGGGCTTACAGCACCTGGAGCACCTTGCGGAGCTCGAACGGGGTGACCTCGGAGCGGTACTCCTCCCACTCCTGGCGCTTGTTGCGGAGGAAGAAGTCGAAGACGTGCTCGCCCAGGGTTTCGGCGACGAGTTCGCTGCGCTGCATCAGGTCGATGGCTTCGCCGAGGTTCTGCGGCATGGGCTGGATGCCGAGGGCGCGGCGTTCGGCGTCGGTGAGGGCCCAGACGTCGTCGTCGGCGCCCGGCGGGAGTTCGAGGTTGTCCTCGATGCCCTTGAGGCCGGCGGCGAGGGTGACGGCGTAGGCGAGGTAGGGGTTGCAGCCGGTGTCGAGGGAACGGACCTCGATGCGGGTGGAGCCCTGCTTGCCGGGCTTGTACATCGGGACGCGGATCAGCGCGGAGCGGTTGTTGTGGCCCCAGCAGATGTAGGAGGGGGCTTCGCCGCCGGCGCCGGCGGTGCGCTGGGAGCCGCCCCAGATGCGCTTGTAGGAGTTGACCCACTGGTTGGTGACGGCGGCGGTCTCGGCGGCGTACTTGAGCAGGCCGGCGATGAAGGAGCGGCCGACCTTGGAGAGCTGGTACTCGGCGCCGGACTCGTGGAACGCGTTGCGGTCGCCCTCGAAGAGGGAGACGTGGGTGTGCATGCCGGAGCCGGGGAAGTCGGAGAACGGCTTCGGCATGAACGAGGCGTGCACGCCCTGCTCGAGCGCGACCTCCTTCATGACCAGGCGGAAGGTCATGATGTTGTCGGCGGTGGAGAGCGCGTCGGCGTAGCGGAGGTCGATCTCCTGCTGGCCGGGGGCGCCCTCGTGGTGGCTGAACTCGACCGAGATGCCCATGGATTCGAGCATGGTGATGGCCTGGCGGCGGAAGTCGTGGCCGATGCCGCGCGGGGTGTGGTCGAAGTAGCCGGACTGGTCGGCGGGGGTCGGCGGGGTGCCGTCGCCGGGCAGGTCCTTGAGCAGGAAGAACTCGATCTCGGGGTGGGTGTAGAAGGTGAAGCCCTGGTCGGAGGCCTTCTCCAGGGTGCGCTTGAGGACGTAGCGCGGGTCGGCGTAGGAGGGGGAGCCGTCGGGCATCAGGATGTCGCAGAACATCCGGGCGGTGCCGGGGTTCTCGGAGCGCCACGGCAGTATCTGGAAGGTGGTCGGGTCCGGCTTGGCGATCATGTCGGACTCGTAGACCCGGGCGAAGCCCTCGATCGCCGAGCCGTCGAAGCCGATGCCCTCCTCGAAGGCCTGTTCCAGTTCCGCCGGTGCAACCGCGACCGACTTGAGGAAACCGAGGACGTCGGTGAACCACAGTCGGACGAACCGGATGTCACGCTCCTCGAGCGTGCGAAGCACGAACTCCTGCTGCTTGCCCATGGGGACAGTCTCACCTCTGCTCTTTACGCGCGTGTTACGCCGCCCGCACCGGCCGGCCCGGTCCGGCGACATGCTCGCCGGGACCGCGTCGGCACCATCATGGCGGATCTTCGCCCGCTTGCCGAGCCTGGACGGTCCTGGACGGTCCGCACGCCGAGCGGGGACCGCCGGTACGCCGGCGGGGGCACCCCCGCGACATAGCGTCAGTTAGACGATTACACTCGGGGGCATGCCGAATCTGCGTCTCGCCCTGTGCCAGATCGACCCCTGGGTCGGTGACCTCGCCCGCAACAGCGAGGAGGTGCTGCGCTGGTCCAAGCGGGCCGCCGAGTCCGGCGCGGACCTGATCGCGTTCCCGGAGATGGCCCTGACCGGCTACCCGGTGGAGGACCTCGCCTTCCGCGGCTCCTTCGTGGAGGGCTCCCGCCGGAGCCTGGTGGAGCTGGCGGGGAAGCTGGCCGCCGAGGGGCTGGGCGACATCCCGGTGCTGGTCGGCTACCTGGGCCGCGGCGAGCCGGGGACGAAGTACGCGGGCCGGCCGCAGAACTGCGCGGCGGTGCTGCGCGGCGGTGAGGTGGTGACCCGGTTCGCCAAGCACTTCCTGCCGAACTACGGCGTCTTCGACGAGTACCGCTACTTCGTCCCGGGCGACCAGCTGACGGTCCTGCGGCTGCACGGCGTGGACGTCGCGCTGGCGATCTGCGAGGACATCTGGCAGGAGGGCGGCCGGGTCACCGCCACCGGCCAGGCCGGTGCGGGCCTGCTGCTGTCGATCAACGGCTCGCCGTACGAGCGCGACAAGGACGACGTCCGCCTGGAGCTGGTGCGGCGCCGGGCCGCCGAGGCGGGCTGCCCGCTGGTGTACCTGAACATGGTCGGAGCGCAGGACGAGCTGGTCTTCGACGGGGAGTCGCTGATCGTCACCGCGGACGGCGAACTGCTGTCCCGCGGCCCGCAGTTCGAGGAGGCGCTGCTGGTGGTCGACCTCGACCTGCCGGCCGCCGACCCGGACGCCCTGCCGGACGGCGCGGTGCTCGCCGACGGCCTGCGGCTGACCAGGGTCGACCTCGGCGGCGCGCCCAAGGAGCAGCCCGAGCCGATCCGCCCGCAGGTCGGCGAGCGGCTGGACGACGAGGCCGAGGTGTACGCGGCGCTGGTCGAGGGCACCCGGGCGTACGTCCGCAAGAACGGCATGCGCTCGGTGCTGATCGGCCTGTCCGGCGGTATCGACTCGGCGCTGGTGGCGGCGATCGCGGTGGACGCGATCGGCGCGGAGAACGTGTACGGCGTCTCGATGCCCTCGCAGTACTCCTCGCAGCACTCCCGCGACGACGCCGCCGAACTGGCCCGCCGGACCGGACTGCACTTCCGCACGGTGTCGATCGCCCCGATGTTCGACGCCTACATGGGCGCCACCGAGCTGACCGGCCTGGCCGAGGAGAACCTGCAGTCCCGGCTGCGCGGCACCCTGCTGATGGCGATCTCCAACCAGGAGGGCCAGCTCGTCCTCGCGCCGGGCAACAAGAGCGAGCTGGCGGTCGGCTACTCCACGCTGTACGGCGACTCGGTGGGCGCGTACGGGCCGATCAAGGACGTCTACAAGACGCTGATCTTCCAGCTGGCGCGCTGGCGCAACGCGCAGGCCGAGGCGCGCGGCGAGGTCCCGCCGATCCCGGAGAACACCATCTCCAAGCCGCCGTCCGCGGAGCTGCGGCCGGACCAGAAGGACACCGACTCGCTGCCCGACTACGACCTGCTGGACGCGGTGCTGAACCGCTACGTGGAGGGCGACCAGGGCCGGGACGCGATCGTCGCCGAGGGCTACCCGGCCGAGGTGGTGGACCGGGTGGTGCGGCTGGTCGACCTGGCCGAGTACAAGCGCCGGCAGTACCCGCCGGGCCCGAAGGTCTCGCCGAAGAACTTCGGCCGCGACCGCCGGCTGCCCATCACCAACCGCTGGCGGCAGGGCTGACACCGGCCGCCGGAGGGGGTTAGGGTGAGCGCCGCAGCACGCGCCCGATCATGGACGGCGCGCCGGACCGAGGAGGTGGGAGAGATCACCGTGCAGGTCGTCGAGGTGCTCCCCCGCCGCCAGGTCGCCGCGGCCTGACCGGGCGGGGAGCCCGCAAGGCTCTTCGAGAGGTACCCGTGTCACTCCCCCCTCCCCATGTCGTCGACCGGCTGCGCGCGGCCGGGTGCGTCTTCGCCGAGGACGAGGCCCGGCTGCTGCTGGCCGCCGCCGAGCATCCGGCGCAGCTCACCGAGATGATCGAACTCCGCTGTGCGGGGCACCCGCTGGAGCAGGTGGTGGGCTTCGCCGAGTTCGCCGGGCTGCGCATCGCGGTCGCTCCCGGGGTGTTCGTGCCGCGCCGGCGCAGCGAGTTCCTGGTCGCGCGGGCGGCCGCGCTGGGCGGTCCCCGTTCGGTGGTGCTCGACCTGTGCTGCGGATCCGGCGCGATCGGCGCGGCGCTGGCCGCCCGGCTGGGCGGCGGCATCGAGCTGCACGCCGCCGACGTCGACCCGGCGGCGGTGGACTGCGCCCGCCGCAACCTGGCCCCGTACGGCGGCGTCGTGCACCTCGGGGACCTGGACGCCCCGCTGCCGCGGTCGCTGCGCGGCCGGGTCGACCTGCTGCTGGCCAACGCCCCGTACGTGCCCACCGGGGAGATCCCGCTGCTGCCGCCGGAGGCCCGCGACCACGAGCCGGCCGCCGCGCTGGACGGCGGCGCCGACGGCCTGGCGGTGCAGCGCCGGGTGGCGGCGGCCGCGCCGCGCTGGCTGGCGCCCGGCGGGCGGCTGCTGATCGAGACCAGCGGGCGGCAGGCCGCGGCGACGGCCGGGCTGATGGCGGATCAGGGTCTGACGCCGGTGGTCGCCGAGGACGAGGAGCTGGACGCCACCGTGGTGGTCGGCAGCCGGTGACTCAGTAGCGGTAGTCGGCGGCCACCGCGAGGTGGTCGCTGGCGTCCGCCGGCAGGGTCCGGGAGTCGGTGGGGACCAGGCCGCCCTTGCTGAGGATCTGGTCGATCCGGGCCAGCGGGAAGGAGGCCGGCCAGGAGAAGCCGAACCCGTCGCCGGCCGCGCCCTGGGCGGAGCGCAGCTGCGAGGTGATCGGGGCCAGGCTGCGGTCGTTCATGGTGCCGTTGAGGTCGCCGAGCACCAGCACCTTGCGCAGCGGCTCGTGCTCGATGGCGTCGCCGAGGGCCTGCGCGCTGACGTCGCGCCGGCCCGCGGTGAAGCCGCTGTCGAACTTGACCCGGACCGAGGGCAGGTGGGCGACGTACACGGCGAGCGGGCCCTTGGGGGTGGTGACCTCGGCGCGGAACGCCCTGGTCCAGCCCATCTTGATGTCGACCACGGTGATCCCGTCGATCGGGTAGGTCGACCAGAGGCCGACGGTGCCCTCGACCGCGTGGTACGGGTAGGCCGCGGCCAGCCCGGCGGTGTAGACCGGTGCGGCGGCGGCCGACACCTCCTCCAGGGCGACGATCTCCGCGCCGGAGGAGGTGAGCATCCGGATGGTGCCCTGCGGGTCGTCGTTGGCGGCGGCCACGTTGTGGGTGAGCACGGTGAAGTCGCCGGGGCCGCTGCTCTTGTCGACCAGCAGCGCGCCGAACAGGTTCAGCCAGACCGCGGCGGGCAGCAGCGCCGCCAGCACGGCGATCCCGGCGCGGCGCCAGAGCGCGAGGCCCAGCAGCACCGGGACGGTCACGCCCAGCCAGGGCAGGAAGGTCTCCAGCAGGCTGCCGAGGTTGCCGACGGTGTTGGGCACCTGGGCGTGGAACACCAGCAGCAGGGTGACCAGCAGGCCGAGCAGGGTGAGCGGCCACGCCCGCCGCAGGTCGAGCCAGCGGCGCAGCTTCTCCCGTCGGGTCTCGGCCTGTTCGTCCGCCAGTACCGCCGGGCCGTCCGCCCGCACCATGCCCGCTCCTTGCCGCCGTACCCGGTCGGCGACCGCCGACCCCGTTCCCGACCTGCACCGATCCGATTCTCGGCTCAGCCTATGACGGGATGGACGCGGGGAAGCGCCCGGAAAGTTCCACGCCTGGGCCGGACGGGGCGAGCGGGGCGGCTACCCGGCGGCGATGCCCTGCAGTGCGGCGTCGACCATCTGGCGGGGCAGGTCGGGGTCCTCCAGCGGGGCGTCGTCCCACAGGACGGTGCGCACCAGGATCGGTCCGATCAGCATCTCGCAGAGCAGCTCGACGTCCAGGTCGGAGCGGAGCTCGCCGGCCTCGACGCCGCGCCGGACGATCTCGCGGATCATCGCGCGGCGCGGGTGGACCACCCGTTCGTGGTAGGTCTGCTTCAGTTCCGGCCAGCTGTTCATCTGGCCCAGTGCGGACCTGACGACCCATCGGGAGCGCTTGAGCAGGCCGCGCCGGCGCATGTAGTCGACGGCGTTGATCAGGTCGTCCCGGTAGGTCGGGCCGGTCATCGGGGGCGGCGGCTCCTCCAGCCGGGCCACCACGTCGACCAGCAGGGCCTCCTTGTTGGGCCAGCGCCGGTAGATGGTGGCCTTGCCGACGCCCGCCTCGGCCGCGATCCGCTCGATGGACAGCTCGGACAGGCCGAGGCCGTCCTCCATCAGCTTCTCCACGGCCCCGTAGATCGCCTGTTCGGCGGCCTCGCTGCGCGGGCGGCCCCGCCGCGGAGCGTCCTGCTCCCCGGCGGGGCCGTGGCACGGCTGTGGCGGAGTGTCGGCGCTCGTCATGGCCATATTCTCCACCCTCCGGATCACACCTTGGCTGGGCTCGCGCCGGAGTCCGTCCGGCCCTGGGCGCCGGCCGCCGGGGCGCCGGGCCCGCCGGGTGCGGCGACCTTGCCGGGCAGCAGGAGCAGCGCGAGCACCGCGCCCAGCACGGTGACGCCGGCCGAGACGCCGGAGACCACGTGCATGGCGGTGATGAAGGCGTCCTTGGCCGGGTCGACCAGGGCGGGCAGCTGCAGCCGCTCGGCCACCCCGAGGGTGGACTCGATCGACTCGCCGGCCCGGTCGCGGACCGGGGCGGGCACCGCGGCGAGGTGGTCCTCCATGCCGTTGCGGTACACGGTGGACAGCAGCGCGCCGAGCACCGCGATGCCGAGCGAGCCGCCGACCTGGCGGAAGGTGTTGTTCAGCGCGGAACCCGCACCGGCCTTCTCGCGCGGCAGCGAGCCCATGATGGCGACGGTCACCGGCGGCATCACGTGCGCCATGCCGGCGCCCATCACGAAGCCGAGCACGATCAGCAGCCAGATCGGGCTGGTCGCGGTGAGGAAGGCGTAGCCGAGGAAGCCGAGGGTGACCAGCAGCATGCCGCCGGCGCAGGTCAGCCGGACGCCGAAGCGGTCGACCACCAGCCGGGCCCGCGGTGCGAAGACCAGCTGGGCGACGGCCAGCGGCAGCATCAGCTCGCCGGCCTCCAGGGCGCTGTAGCCGCGCACGCTCTGGGTGTAGAACACGCCGAAGAACGAGACGCCCATCAGCGCGAAGAACACGATGCCGACCACGCCGATGGACGCCGAGAACACCCTGTTGCGGAACCAGCTGACGTCCAGCGCCGGGTGCCGGCTGTGCTTCTCGAAGAGCACGAAGGCGACCAGCGCGAGCACGCCGACCAGGGTGGGGACCCAGGCCTTCGGGTCGGTGAAGTCGGCCAGCTCGCCGCCCTTGATGATGCCGTAGATCAGCGCCACCAGGCCGACGATGGACAGCAGCACGCCGATCGGGTCGAGCTTGCCCGGCCTGGGGTCCTTGGAGTCGGGGACCAGCCAGCCCATCAGGCCGAGCGCCACGATCACGATCGGGACGTTCACCAGGAACACCGAGCCCCACCAGAAGTGCTCGATCAGCAGGCCGCCGGTGATCGGGCCGATGGCGATGGCCAGGCCGACCGCGCCGGCCCAGATGCCGATCGCCTTGGGCTGCTCGTGCCGCTCGAAGACGTTCATGATGATGGCCAGCGTGGCGGGCATCACGAAGGCGCCGCCGAGGCCCATCACGGCGCGGTAGCCGATCAGTTCGCCGGGGCTGGCGGCCAGCGCGGACAGCAGCGAGCCGAGGCCGAAGACCAGCATGCCGGCCAGCAGCGTCCACTTGCGGCCGAACCGGTCGCCGAGCAGGCCGGCGGTGAACAGCAGTCCGGCGAAGACCAGGGTGTAGGAGTTGATCGCCCATTCCAGGTCGCTCTGGCTCGCGCCGAGGCCCACCGGGGCGGGGGTGGCGATGGTCTTCATCGCCACGTTGAGGATCGAGTTGTCGAGCACGACGACCAGCAGGGCGAGCACCAGGGTGCCCAGGATCCACCAGCGTCGGCGGTGCACGGATTCCGGCACCCGGGGTGCCTGGAGGGGAGCGGGCGAGGTCATACGAACAGCCTAGACCTCTTTTCGATACGAGACGGTCCCGTATCGCAACGGTCCGGTAAAGGCGGGTAAAGACCTTCCCAAGGGCCCGCGGGAGCCGCCCCGACACCACGGGACTCCCGACTCTTTGCGCACGGCGCACGGCGTGCAAGCATGGAGCCAGATCCGGGGACGCCGCACGGCGCCACGAGACGACACACACCAGGAGTCTGTTCGATGAACGCCTCTCCGCTTCAGCCTGCCCAGACGCAGGACGCGCCCGCCAACACCCTCTACGGCGGCGTCACCAACCGCCGCGTGACCGTCCGCGACCTGGCCAAGGCCAAGCGCAACGGCGAGCGTTGGGCGATGCTCACCGCGTACGACGCGCTCACCGCCGGGGTCTTCGACGAGGCCGGCATCCCCGTCCTGCTGGTCGGCGACTCGGCGGGCAACTGCCACCTCGGCTACGAGACCACCGTGCCGGTGACCATGGACCAGATGGTGATGCTCTCCGCCGCCGTCGTCCGCGGCACCCAGCGCGCACTCGTCGTCGCCGACCTGCCGTTCGGCTCGTACCAGGAGTCGCCCTCCCAGGCCATGCACAACGCCGCCCGCCTGATGAAGGAGGCCGGCGTGCAGGCCGTCAAGCTGGAGGGCGGCGAGCGCAGCGCCCGCACCATCGAGCTCCTGGTCGACGCCGGCATCCCGGTGATGGCGCACATCGGCCTCACCCCGCAGTCCGTGCACGCCTTCGGCGGCTACCCCGTCCAGGGCCGCGGCGACGAGGCGGCCCACCAGCTGCTCCGCGACGCCAAGGCCGTCCAGCAGGCCGGCGCCTTCGCCGTCGTCCTGGAGGCCGTCCCCGCCGACCTGGCCACCCAGGTCACCGAGCACTCCGCGATCCCCACCGTCGGCATCGGCGGGGGCAACGGCACCGACGCGCAGGTCCTGGTGTGGACCGACTTCGCCGGCATGACGGCCGGCCGCGTCCCCAAGTTCGTCAAGCAGTACGCCAACCTCCGCGCCACCCTCGCGCAGGCCGCCACCGAGTTCGCCGCCGACGTCCGCGACGGCTCCTTCCCCGGCCCGGAGCACAGCTTCAGCTGACCCACGCGGCCCCTCGCACCGCTGTCAGCGGCTCTGACAGCAGGCTGACAGCGGTGTGACAGCCGGGCCCGGCACGGTGTTCCCATGACACGAATCGAGCGGAACGCCGTGGAGGTCCACGGCATCGTGAAGCACTACGGGGAGACCAAGGCCCTGGACGGGGTCGACCTGGCGGTGCGCGAGGGGACGGTGCTCGGACTCCTCGGGCCGAACGGGGCCGGCAAGACCACCCTGGTGCGGGTGCTGTCGACGCTGATCAAGCCCGACGCGGGCACGGCGTTCGTCGGCGGCTACGACGTGCTGCGCCAGCCCAAGCAGCTGCGCCGGACCATCGGCCTGACCGGCCAGTACGCCTCGGTGGACGAGCTGCTGTCCGGCTACGAGAACCTGTACCTGATCGGCCGCCTGCTGGACCTCTCGTCCAAGGACGCCAAGGCCCGCGCCGCCGAGCTGCTGGAGCGCTTCTCGCTGACCGACGCGGCCAAGCGCCCGGCCAAGGGCTACTCGGGCGGCATGCGGCGCCGCCTGGACCTGGCGGCCTCGATGATCGGCCGGCCCAAGGTGCTGTACCTGGACGAGCCCACCACCGGCCTGGACCCGCGCACCCGCAACGAGGTGTGGGACGAGGTGCAGCGGATGGTCGGCGAGGGCTCGACGGTGCTGCTGACCACCCAGTACATGGAGGAGGCGGAGCAGCTCGCCCACGAGCTGACCGTGATCGACAAGGGCCGGGTGATCGCCAACGGCGGCGTCCAGGAGCTGAAGGCCCAGGTCGGCGGCAAGAGCCTGCAGGTGCGGCCGCTGCACCCGGCGGAGCTCCCGGAGATGGCGCGCTGCCTGCAGGAGGCGGGCATCCCGGCGACGTTCTCGGACGAGTCCGAGCTGCTCTCCGTGCACCTGACCGACGACGAGCAACTGACCACCGTGATCGGGGTGCTGGGCACCCGGGGGTTCGGGATCGCCGGCATCGACACCAAGCTGCCCAGCCTGGACGAGGTGTTCCTGACCATCACCGGCAAGTCCGCCGTCGCCGCCCAGACCCGTCACAAGGAGCCTGTCGCATGAGCACCGCCACCCTGACCGCCGCGCCCGCGATCGCCTCCGACGACACCCGGATCGGGCTGCGCGCCAACCTGCGCCACCTGGGCGCGCTGACCCGCCGCAACCTGATGCGGATCAAGGCCGACCCGGAGTCGATGCTGGACGCGCTGCTGATCCCGGTCATCATGATCGTGCTGTTCGTCTACGTGTTCGGCGGCGCGATGGCCGGCAACCAGCACGAGTACATGCAGTACATGGTGCCCGGCCTGCTCGGCACCACCGGCCTGAACCTGGCGATGGCGCTGGGCACCGGCCTGAACACCGACTTCCAGACCGGGGTGATGGACCGATTCCGCACCCTGCCGATCGGGCGGTCGGCGGTGCTGCTGTCGAAGATGATCGCCGAGACGCTGCGGGCGCTGGTCGCCTTCACCGTGCTGATCGGCTTCGCGATGATCCTCGGCATGGACATCCAGGGCGGCTTCCTGAACCTGCTGGGCGCGGTCGGCCTGTCGCTGGTGTTCGGCGCCTCGCTGATGTGGGTGTCGATGCTGCTGGGCATGTCGCTGCGCAGCGCGCAGGCGGTGCAGGGCATGTCGATGCTGGTGATGATGCCGCTGCAGTTCGGCAGCTCGATCTTCGCCAACCCGACCACCATGCCCGGCTGGCTGCAGGCGTTCACCAAGCACAACCCGCTGTCGGCGCTGGCCGACGCCTGCCGCGCCCTGATCAACGGCACGCCGGTCGGCAGCTCGGTGGTGACGGTGCTGATCTGGTCGGCGGCGATCACCGTGGTGACCGCGCCGATGGCGGTGGCCCGCTTCCGCAAGCGCACCTGACGGCCCGGCGCCCGACGGTGCGTCAGTCCGCGGCCCCGAACGAGCCGGGATCGTTCATCAGGGCGGACGCCTCACGCAAGGTGAGGCGTCCGCCCTGTTCGTACGAGGCCGCGTAGTCCTCGGCGCCGAGCAGGTCGCGCAGCAGCCGGGCGCACCGGGTGTACTCGGCGCGCTCCATGAAGGACCCGGGGGTGCCGCTGAGTCCGTTGTGGGCGCCGAGCAGTTCGGCGGCGCGGCGGGCGGCGGCGGGTTCGCCGCGCAGCCGGGCGTACTCGGTGAGGGCGCCGGCGATCGGGGTCATCAGCATCATCGCCATGTGCTCGACGAAGATGGTGGCGCCGCCCTCGACCTCGGTCATGGTGCGGCGGCCGGTGCGCATCAGCGCCAGGCCGGAGACCGGGTCGCCGGCCCGGGCCACCACCCAGCCGCGGACGCAGGTGACGATGCCGCCGAACACCGACGGGAACGGGACCCGGTAACCGGGGTCGACGGGCAGCTCGTCGAGCACCGCGAGCGCCTCGGCGAAGTCGCCGCGCGTCACCGCCAGGTTGCACAGCACCAGGCGTCCGTACAGCCGGGCGCCCTCGGCGTCGGTGCTGTCGAAGGCGGCGTCGGCGACCGCCTCGCGGACCATCCGCTCGCCGGCCTCCGGGTCGCGCTCGGCCACCACCTCGCCGAGCCGGGCCCGCAGCATCGGCACCTCCTGGTGCGCGCCGAGCTGGATGCTCAGCTCGATGGCCTGCCGGAAGGCCAGCTCGGCCTGCTCGGCGTCACCGGACTTGGTGGCGTTCTCGGCCTTGCCGGACAGCGCGTCCGAGCACCCCCAGCGGTCGCCCATCGCGGTGTAGAGGGCGAGCGCCTCCTCGCTGTCGGCGATCGCCTGCTCCAGGCCGCCCGCCAGGTCGTTGAGCAGCCGGGCGCGCAGCTGCAGGGCGAAGGCCAGGTCGCCGGGGCCGCCGTGCACCCGGGCGCCGGCCACCGCGTCGTCCATCACCTCGCGGGTGCGCTCCATCTCGCCGGTGAGGAAGACCGTGAACACCCGGCTGAGCACCGGCTGCCGGTAGGACTGCGGCAGGTCGCGGGTGTAGGTCTCCAGGATCCGGCGGGCGGTGTCCAGCGCGCCGGAGTCGTCGAGCAGGCTCATGTCGCCGGAGAACAGGCTGATCAGCCGGTGCAGGCCGAGCTGCCGGCGGGCCTCGTCGAGCAGGTCGGGCGGCATCGGCAGCGGTGCGTCCAGCGGGCCGGCGGCGAGCGGGACGGGCGGCGGCGCGTCGTCGGCATACGGGTCGGGGCCGAGCGCGGCGACCGCCTCGTACCAGGTGCGGGACTCGGTGCGGTAGTCGCGCAGCATCCAGTAGCCGGCCATCGACAGCGCCAGCGCCAGGCCCTCCTGCTCGTCGCCGGTGTCGACGGCGCGGCGCAGCGCGGCCCGGACGTTCTCCTGCTCGCGGTCGAGGCGGGCGAGTTCGTCGAGCTGGCCGGGGCCGTGCAGGTTCAGGTAGGCGTGGCGGCTGAGCTCCCGGTAGTAGGCGGTGTGGCGGTGGCCGGTCTCGGGTTCGGCGGCCTCGGCGAGGCGCTCGGCCGCGTACTCGTGGATGGTCTCCAGCATCCAGTAGCGCGGCTGCTCACCGAGGCCCGCCACCAGCAGCGACTTGTCGACCAGCGAGAGCAGCAGGTCGGCGACCTCCGCGCGGGGCACCGACTCGCCGTCGGCGACGACCTGTTCGGCCGCCTCCAGGGTGCAGCCGCCGGCGAACACCGACAGCCGGCGCAGCACGGCGCGCTCGCGCGGGCCGAGCAGGTCCCAGGACCAGTCGACGACCGCGCGCAGGGTCTGCTGGCGCGGCAGCAGCGTCCGGGAGCCGGCGGTGAGCAGGGCGAACCGGGAGTCCAGCCGCTCGGCGAGCTGGCGCGGCGTCAGGCCGCGCAGCCGGGCCGCGGCGAGCTCGATGGCCAGTGGCAGGCCGTCCAGCCGGCGGCACAGCTCGGCGCAGGCCGCCGGGTCCTGGTCGACGCGGAAGTCCGGGCGGGCGGCGGCGCCGCGTTCGCCGAGCAGCCGCAGCGCGGACGGGTCGGGCAGCGGCTCGACCGGCAGCACCGCCTCGCCCGGGACGCCCAGCGGCTCGCGGCTGGTGGCCAGCACCGTGACGCCCGGGCAGTCGGCGAGCAGCCGGTCGGCGAGGTCGGCGGCGGCCTGGATGACGTGCTCGCAGTTGTCGAGCAGCAGCAGGACCCGGCGCCGGCCGAGGTGGTCGACCACCCGGCGCACCGGGTCCTTGCGGCCGCCCTCGATGGCCTCGGCGACGGCGCCGCCGGTGTGCAGCACCGTCTCCCGCAGGCCGAGCGCGGAGGCCACCGCGTCCGGGACGGCCGCGGGGTCCTCCAGCGGGGCCAGCTCGATCTGCCACACGCCGCCGGGCCAGCGCTCGGCGTCCTGCTCGCGGCGGCCCGCCTCCACCGACAGCCGGGTCTTGCCGGAGCCGCCCGGCCCGGTCAGCGTGGTGAGCCGGCCCGCCGTCAGGGCGCCCGCCACGGTGGCGAGTTCGCTGTCCCGGCCGACGAAGCTGGTCCGGCCGGGGCGCAGGTTCCCGCCGGCCGCGCCGGCCCTGGTCGCGCGGGCCGGCGCGGGCGCGGGCTGCGCGGTCAGCAACTCCTGGTGCAGGGCGCGCAGTTCGGGCCCCGGATCGGTGCCGAGCTGATCCGCCAGGATGCGCCGGACCTCCTCGTAGCGGTTCAGTGCCTCCGCGGTGCGGCCCGCGGCCCGCAGGGCGCGCAGCTGCAGCGCGTGCAGCTGCTCGTCCAGCGGGTGCTCGCGGCAGAGTTCGGCGAGCTCGGCGGTCACCTCGGCGGCCCGGCCGAGCGCCAGCTCGGCGGCCAGCCGGTGCCGGCGGGCCTCCTCGTGCCGGCTCTCCAGCCGGGCGGCGGGGCCGGTGCGGTCCGGCAGGTCGGCCAGCGCCGGGCCGCGCCACAGCGCGAGCGCCGCGTTCAGGTGCTCGGCGGCGGCCGCCGGGTCGCCGTCCTCCAGCGCCCGCGCCCCGTCGGCGGCCAGCCGCTGGAACTCCGCGACGTCGGTGCGCGCGCCGGTCAGCCAGTACCCGGCGGGCCCGGAGCCGATCTCGGCCCGGCCCACCGTCCGGCGCAGCCTCCCGACCAGCGTCTGCAGCGCGGCGGCGGCGTCCTGCGGCGGCTCGTCCGCCCACACCTCGTCGGCCAGCAGCTCGGCCGGGACCGGCCGGCCCTCGCGCAGGGCCAGCGCGGCCAGCAGGGCGCGCAGCCGGGCGCCGCCGAGCGCGACCGGGGTGCCGTCGTCGTGGTGGGCGGTGGTGGTGCCGAGGATGCCGTAGTGCACCCGCCCATTCTGGGGGACGCGCCGAGCGGTCGGCGCACACCCGTGCGGAACGCCCGGTCGCTCCCGTACGTTCACCCGGGGCCGCTTGTCCGGCGCACCCCGCGGGCGGCATGATCGACGCCTGCCCCCGCCGTCCCACCTCCGGAGCCCGAGCCGCCATGACCTTCGCCAGTACCAGTCAGCGCAGCGTGGAGAACCGGGTCAGCCCGATCTTCCTGGTGCTGGCCGCCACCTTCGTCGCCTCCGGCTGGGCACTGGGCACCGGCTGGGGCAACGCCGGGATCGGCGTGTTCCTGTTCGTGGTGGCGGGCTGGATGGTCTCGCTCTGCCTGCACGAGTACGCGCACGCCCGCACCGCGCTGCACGGCGGCGACATCACCATCGGCGCCAAGGGCTACCTGACGCTGAACCCGCTGAAGTACGGGCACGTCCTGCTGAGCTTCGTGCTGCCGGTGATCTTCGTGATCATGGGCGGCATCGGCCTGCCCGGCGGCGCGGTCTACATCGAGCGGGACCGGATCTCCGGCCGGCTCAAGCACAGCCTGATCTCGGCGGCCGGCCCGCTGGTGAACGTGGCCTTCGCCGTGGTCACGCTGCTGCTGGTCGGCGGGGGCTGGTTCGAGGACCCGGACATGCCGGCCACCACCGGCGACGGCGGCATGTACGTGCACTCGGCGCTGCCGTCGGCCCTCGCGTTCCTCGCCTACCTGCAGGTGACCGCGGCGATCCTGAACCTGCTGCCGGTGCCCGGCCTGGACGGCTACGGCATCATCGAGCCCTGGCTGTCCTACAAGACCCGGCGGGCGATCGCCCCGTACGCGCCCTACGGCATGCTGGTGCTGTTCGCGCTGGTGTGGCAGAGCCAGGTCGGCCAGTGGCTGTTCGACCTGACGATGCGGATCTTCGACCTGTTCGGCGTCGACGGCCGCTACATGGGCGTCGGCTACGAGCTGTTCCGCTTCTGGAACTAGCCCCGCTCGGCCGCGGCCCGGGCGCGCTGCTCGGCGCGGTCCTTGCGGACGTAGTACCACGCCATGTTGCTGGCCACTCCCGCCATCAGGATCCACACCACGCCGAACCACTTGCCCTCGACGAACGAGACCACCGCGGCGGTCACCGCGAGGACGAGGACGATCGAGGCGTACAGGGCGTTGCGGGGCATGGCGGGGCTCCTCGTGCTGACGGTGTGCCCCGCCATTCTCGCAGGTGCGGCGGAGTCGGCTCAGACGTCGGTGATGCGCAGGCCCGCGTGGGCCTTGTAGCGCCGGTTCACCGAGATCAGGTTCGCCACCAGCGACTCGACCTGGTGGGCGTTGCGCAGCCGCCCGGCGAAGATGCCGCGCATGCCGGGGATCACCGAGGCCAGCGCCTGCACGATCTCGGTGGCGGCCCGGTCCTCGCCGAGCACCATCACGTCGGTGTCGATCGACTCCACCGACTCGTCCTGCAGCAGGACGGCCGACAGGTGGTGGAAGGCCGCGGTGACGGTGGAGTCCGGCAGCAGCGCGGCGGCCTGCTGGGCGGCCGAGCCCTCCGGGACCTGCAGCGGGTAGGCGCCCTGCTTGTCGAAGCCCAGCGGGTTGACGCAGTCGACCACGATCTTCCCGGCGAGCTCGGCGCGCAGCGCGGTGAGCGTCTCGGCGTGGCCGTCCCACGGCACCGCGACGATCACCACGTCGCTGTCGGCGGCGCAGGCCGCGTTGTCGGCGCCGCGGATGCCCAGGCCGAGCTCGGCGGCGCAGGCCTCGGCGCGCTCGGCGCTGCGGGAGCCGATCACCACCCGCTGGCCGGCCTTGGCGAGCCGGTGGGCGAGGCCGCGGCCCTGGTCGCCGGTGCCGCCGAGGACACCGACCACGAGGTGGGAGACGTCGGGCAGGGTCCGGCCCGGACCGGCCGTCGCGTTCACTGAATCGGGTTGCGTCATGCCGAAGATCCTGCCAAACGGCAGGCCCGGGCAGCATGCTGTCGCGCATGGACGCGGTGAGAGTTTCCGCACTCCGGCAGTCACTGGCCGGCACCGGCTGGCCCGAACGGGCGGGTGCGTTCGCCGCCACCCTGCGCGGCTCGGTCACCAGGCGCAGCGCCGGCGGCCTACTACTGGTCGGCACCCCGCGCTACGAACCGTGGCACCTGGCGGCCCATCTGAGTGACGAGGCCGCGTACTGCGGGCTGCCGGAGCTGGCCCCGACGCTGCTGCGGCACAGCGTCCCGGCCGGCGCGCCGGACCACCTGGCGTGCGGGCTGCCGCGGCTGGAGGAGGCGGGCGGCGGCGCGACGGTGCTGCTGGTCGCCCCGTCGCCGGCCGACGCGCCGCTGCTGGAGCGGCTGGACGACGCCCGCCGGGCGGGGGCGGTGCTGCTGGCGCTGGACGACGGCGACCCGGAGCTGACCGATCTCGCGCACGAGCGGCTCACCGTGCCGGGGGCCGCGCCGGAGCCCTTCGAGCTGGTCCAGCACCTCGTCAGTTCGGCGGCCGCCGGCGTCCCGCCGCGCTCCCGGCTGGCGCGGCTCGCCGAGCGGCTGACGGCCTCGCCGGTGCTGCGCTGGTGAGGGCGGCCGGCCCGGGCCCGGAAAACCCGTTGCCGGCGGGGTGCCATGTGACGCAGCATCTGGCCATGTGACAGGTACCGCCCGGTTCTTCCGCAAGCTGCTCCCCGATCTCACGCCCTGGCGCGAGTCGCGGGACTTCCGTCTGCTCTGGGCCTCCGGCTGCGTCACCGGTTTCGGCAGCTTCCTGTCCTTCGTGGCGCTGCCGATCCAGATCAAACAACTGACCGGCTCCGCCTTCGCGGTGGGCCTGGTCGGCGCGTTCGAGCTCGTCCCGCTGGTGGTGTTCGGCCTGTGGGGCGGGGCGCTGGCGGACGCCCTGGACCGGCGCCGCCTGGTGCTGCTCAGCGAGGCGGGGCTGGCCCTGCTGGCCGCGCTGATGCTGGCCAACTCGCTGCTGCCGCACCCCCTGCTGTGGCCGATCTACCTGGTCGCGGCGCTGACCGCGGCGCTGGACGGCCTGCAGCGCCCGGCGCTGGACTCGCTGACCCCGCGGGTGGTCGCGCACGACCGGCTGCCCGCCGCGTTCGCCCTGAACTCGCTGTACCGCAACGTCGCCTCGGTGGCCGGCCCGCCGCTGGCGGGCGTGGTCGTCGCAGTCGCCGGGGCGCGCAGCGCGTACGCCCTGGACCTGCTCACCTTCCTGGTCTCACTGGCGCTGATCTCCCGGATGCGGGCCGTCCCGCCGGCGGAGAGCGCCGAGGCGCCCTCGCTGCGCACCATCGGGCAGGGCCTGCGGTACGCCTGGGGCCGCAAGGACCTGCTGGGCACCTACGCGATCGACCTGGTGGCGATGCTGTTCGCCTACCCGGTGGCGCTCTACCCGTTCCTGGCCGCGTCGATGGACGCGGAGTGGGCGCTGGGCCTGCTGTACGCCGCCACCGCGGCCGGCGCGCTGGCGGTGGCCGCCACCGGCGGCTGGACGGCCCGGGTGCACCGGCACGGCCGGATGCTGCTGTTCGCCGCGCTCGGCTGGGGCGGCGCGATGGCGCTGGCCGGCCTGGCCGGGAACGTCTGGCTGGTGCTGCTGTTCCTGGCGCTGGCGGGCGGGGCCGACCAGATCAGCGGGGTGGCGCGGTCGACGATCTGGAACCAGTCCATCCCCGACGAGCTGCGCGGCCGGCTCGCCGGGGTGGAGCTGCTGTCCTACTCGGTGGGCCCGCAGCTCGGCCAGGTGCGGGCCGGCGGCATGGCCGCGCTGATCGGCGTGCGGGGCTCGATCTGGGCGGGCGGGGCGCTGTGCGTCGCGGGCGTGCTGGCGCTGACCGCGGCGATCCCCAAGCTGCTGGCCTGGGACTCGCGCACCGACCCGCACGCGCTGGCCGTCCGCGACCAGCACGAGCGGCAGGCCGCGACGGTCTCCTGACCGCCCGTCGGCCCCGGGTCAGCTCCTCGGCTCCTCGTCGTTCCAGCGCGGGTCCTCGCGCCACTCCTGGTTCCGCTCAGCGGCGGTCTCCAGCGCCTTCGCGGCCTCCTCCCGGGTGGCGTACGGGCCGAGCCGGTCCTTGGCCGGGCACTCCGGGCCCTCCTCGACCTTGCCGTGCTTGATGCAGTAGAACCACTCCCCCGGCTGCCCGGTGGGCTTGCGGCCGAACGCCATCGTCTGGTCTCCCGTCCTGGTGGGCCCGCGGCCGGGCCGCGGCGGTCTGCGGTGATCATTCCCGGCGCCCCGGCCGCGCACACGGCCCGGGGCGGGCGGATGGCGGCGGATACACTCGCCGTCATGGCTCTGGTACCCGGCACGCAGTCCCCCACCCGCAAGGTCCCCGCGCACATCGCGCGACCGGAGTACGTCGGCAAGCCCGCGCCGACCCCGTACACCGGCCCCGAGGTGCAGACCGCGGAGACCATCGAGAAGATGCGGATCGCCGGCCGGATCGCGGCGCGGGCGATGGCGGAGGCGGCGAAGCTGATCGCCCCCGGCGTGACCACCGACGAACTGGACGCCGTCGCCCACGCGTACATGTGCGACCACGGCGCCTACCCGTCCGACCTCGGCTACCGGGGGTTCCCGAAGTCGATCTGCACCTCGATCAACGAGGTGATCTGCCACGGCATCCCGGACTCGACGGTGCTGCAGGACGGCGACATCGTCAACATCGACGCCACCGCCTTCATCCACGGCGTGCACGGCGACCTGAACGCCACCTACCTGTGCGGCGAGGTGGACGAGGAGTCCCGGCTGCTGGTCGAGCGGACCGAGGAGTCGCTGAACCGGGCGATCAAGGCGGTCCGCCCGGGCCGGCAGATCAACGTGATCGGCCGGGTGATCGAGTCCTACGCCAAGCGGTTCGACTACGGCGTGGTCCGGGACTTCACCGGCCACGGCATCAACACCTCGTTCCACTCCGGGCTGATCGTCCCGCACTACGACAGCGACCGGGCCACCCAGGTGATCAAGCCGGGCATGACCTTCACCATCGAGCCGATGCTCACCCTGGGAACCTACGACTACGAGATCTGGCCGGACGGCTGGACGGTGGTCACCAAGGACCGCAAGCGGACCGCGCAGTTCGAGCACACCCTGGTGGTGACCGCCGACGGCGCCGAGGTCCTCACGCTGCCCTGACCCCCCGTCAGCGCACGCGGACGGCCCGCCACTCCCGCTCGGGGGTGACGGGCCGTCCGCCGACTCGTCCTGCCTTATCGTTCCTGCGCGCCGCGGGCGGTGCCCCGGCTCAGCCGATCAGCCACTGCTCCTGGGCGACCGCGCCGACCTCGGTGCACGCGTCGGTCAGCACGTCCAGCACCCGCAGCGGGTCCGGCAGCGGCTGCTCGGGGCCGCGCAGCCAGCGCACCCGGGAGCCGTCCGGCAGCGCGGCCGGCGGGACCAGGGTGTACGAGCCGCGGCAGTGCCAGCGCAGGCCCGGGTGCTCGGAGACGGTGTCGGGGGTGGAGTCCAGCGCACTGGTCCACCACTCGTCCTCGTCCTGCGGGGTGCCCCGGGTGGCGGTGAAGAACAGGTAGCGGTCCTCGCCGACGGCGGCCACCGGGCCGCCCACGCCCTGCGCCTCCAGCCGCTGCAGCGCCAGGACGCCGGCCTCGGCCGGGACGTCCAGCACGTCGTGCGCCCGGCCCGTCGCGGTGACGAAGTTCGCCTCCGGGTCGCGGGACAGCCAGCGCGCCAACTGTTCGGCGTCGACGGTGGCCTGGGACTGCCAGGCGAAGGACACCGGATGCTGGGCCGGGGCCGGACAGCCGACCCGGTCGCACGAGCACCGGTGGCCGGCCGGGTGCGCCGCCGGCGCCACCGGGAACCCCGCCCGGACCGCCCCCAGCAGCAGATCCAGCCTCGCAGCCGCGTCCCCTCCGGTGTCCGGCCGGTCGTCCCGCTCGCCCCGCCGCCACCAGGACGTCCACCTGCTGCTGGCTTCCATCTGGCCCCTTCCGCCCGCACCTGCCTGAGCTGCCGTGCCAGGTACGGCACGGCCACACGACGCAACATCCGACGCCAACGCACGGAGCCGCTCGCTGCTTCCCGAACCGGTGCACCACGCGGGGGCGTCTTGCCGTCGACCGGCGCCGGGTTCTCCGGGCGGCCGACGTCCGGGGTCGGGTACGGAGAACGAGAGTTGCACTCGGCGGGCGGGCGCACCTCGGCACGCGCCACCCGGCCCGTACGGGGCCCGCGGACCCGGGTGGAACCCCGGGGGCGTACGTAGCAGGATAAGGCTCCCGGAGGCCTCCGGATGACCGGGGGCGATGCCTCTCCCGTCACACCCGCTCCACGCCGCCGCTGCGGAACGGACACACCCGTACGCTCCGGGCATCTCGCGCCGCGCCTACCCTGGTCGGGTGAAGAGCGCCGACACCGAGTTCATCGGGGGCCCCCTGGACGGCCGGGTCCTGCCGATCCTGCTGGGCCCGCTGCACAACGTGCCCAAGGTCTACCGGGTGCCCGTCCCCGCGCACGGGGACACGCCCGCGACCACCCTGGTCTACCGGCGCGCCAAGGAGTACCACCCCAAGGGCCGGTTCCGGTGGCGCTACGAGTACGACGACGCCGCCACCGGCTGACACCCCGTCAGTCGACGGGGCGCCGGGTTCAGGCCTCCTCGGCCAGGATCAGGTACATCTTCTTCTTCGTCTCGGCCAGCACCGCGAGGCCCTTGGCGCGCTGCTCCTCGGTGCCGGTCATCATGACCTGCCGCACGGCGTGGTCCACCGCCGCGAGCGCGGCGCCGACCTCCTGCACGGCCTCCCAGTCGTCCCGCCGGCCGGCCTCGTCCCACGGGGACGCGCCGCCCTGCTCGGCCTCGACCCGGCCCTGCTCGGTCAGTTCGAACAGCTTCTTGCCGGACTCCTCGTTGGCCTTGATCAGCCCCTCCTCCTCCAGCAGCTGGAGGGTCGGGTAGACCGATCCCGGGCTGGGCCGCCAGACCCCGCCGGTGCGCTCGCCGATCTCGGTGATCATCTCGTAACCGTGCATCGGCCGCTCTTGCAGCAGCGCCAGCAGCGAGGCCCGCACGTCGCCGCGTCGGGCCCGGCCGCCGCGCCGGCCGCCGTGACCGCGCGCCCCGTGCCCCCGAACCCGCGACCGCGCGGCCCGAACGGCGGGCCGAACGGCGGCATCGGCCGCCCCGGCGCACCGAACGGCCCGAACGCCGGCCGCCCCTCGAACTCGGCGGCCCCCTCGCCGGGCACCCCCGCACGTCCCGGCCGCCCCGGGCCCTCGGCCCAGCGACGCCGACTCTCTCCGCCATTGCGCTTGTCGTACCGCATGACGCACACCTGCTTTCCATGGTTGTCGGATGCGACTCTCATCGAAGCATCTCGATAACTCGACGATATATCGCTAACTATCGGATGACAACCTCTTTCCGATACTCGGCCGCCACCTGCCCCCGCCGGGGCGCCCGCCGCAGGTCAACGGAATTCCGGACGGAACCTGGCCGCTGTGCCCCCTAGCGTGGGCAGCAGCCGCACCCTGCCGAGGAGGCCGCCCCGCATGACCGACGTGCTGTCCACCCGCGCCCTGAACCGCACCCTGCTGCAGCGCCAGTTCCTGACCGCCCGGACCTCCCGCCCGGCCCTCCAGGTGGTCGAGCACCTGGTCGCGCTGCAGAGCCAGGAACCCAACTGGCCGTACCTGGGCCTGTGGACCCGGCTGGACGGCTTCCGGCGCGAGGACCTGACGGCGCTGCTCCACGACGGCAGCGTGGTGCGCTCCGCCTCCCTGCGCAGCACCCAGCACCTCACCAGCGGCCCGGACTTCCTGCGACTGCGCCCCGTCCTGCAGCCCGTCCTGGACCGCACCTCGCGGGCCCGGTACTTCGCCGCCGAGACCGCCGGGCTGGACCTCGACGAACTCGTCGACGCCGGGCGGGAGCTGACGGCCGGTCGGACGCTGCCCCGGCGGGAGCTGGCCCGCGCGCTCGCCGAACGCTTCCCCGGCCGCGCGGGCCGGGTGCTGGCGGGAGCGGTCGAACTGCGGGTGCCGATGGTGCAGGACCCGGCGGCCGGCGCCTGGGGCGGGTGGGGCAACCCCTCGAACGTGGCCGTCACGCCGGCCGAGCACCGGCTCGGCGCGCCGCTGGCGCCGCCGCGGGTGGAGACCCTGGTCCGCCGCTACCTGGCCGCGTTCGGCCCGGCCGGCGTCAAGGACCTGCAGGCCTGGTCCGGCCTGACCCGGCTGCGCGGTGTGTTCGACACGTTGCGTCCGCAGCTGCGCGTCCTGCGCGACGAGCGGGGCACCGAGCTCTTCGACCTGCCGGACGCCCCGCTCGCGCCCGCGGACCTGCCCGTCCCCGTGCGCTTCCTGCCCGCGTTCGACAACCTGCTGCTCGGGCACGCCGACCGCAGCCGGGTGATCGGAGACGACGAGCGCCGCCTGGTGATGCCGGGCCGGGCCGTGGTGCACCCCACCTTCCTGGTCGACGGCTTCGTCCACGGCACCTGGTCGCTGCGGGGCGCCGCCCTGCGGCTCTCGCCCTTCCGTCCGCTCTCCCCCGCCGACCGCCGGGCCGTCCTCGCCGAGGCCGAGCAACTGCTCGCCTTCCTCGCCCCCGACCCCGGCTCGGACCCGGACGGCCCGAGGGTCGCCTTCGCCTGAACCTGTCCCCGGATCCCGGATCCCGCCGGGTCGCTCTCCCCGCCCGCCGCCGCGACCCACTACCGTGACGCCCATGGCAGGCGAACGCGACCTTCAGAAGCTGCTGACCGGCATGCACCCCGTCCGCAACGCGGGCCGCTACGTGTACTGCACCCTCCCCGGCAAGGTGCCCGCCGGGCTGCGGCCGGTCGTCACGGTCGCCGAACCGGAGGGCGTGACCTTCGTGGTCGCCCAGGAGGAGGCCGACGCGCTCGGCCTGCCGTACTCCTTCGTCGCCGCCTGGATCACCCTCCGGGTGCACTCCGCGCTGGACGCCGTCGGCCTCACCGCTGCCGTCGCCGCCGCCCTGGCCGACCGCGGCATCAGCTGCAACGTGGTGGCCGGTTTCCACCACGACCACCTGTTCGTCCCCTTCGAGGACGCCGATCGGGCCGTGGACGCGCTCAACTCGCTCTCGCTCTCGTTCTCCTGACCGTCCGACACCTCCGCGCCACCCGCCGCGCCGCCCCTCTGGTCCCGCACGGCGGGTCGGGCGACAATCCGAACGGAGGCCCTCGACCCGTCGGGGCCGCCGAAGGCCCTGCCGGTCCGGACGAGAGGGACGTCGTGCCATCCGATCCGCAGCACCCCGCCGACTGGACCGCCGCCACCGCCGCCGCCCTCGGCGGCGCGCTGGCCGACCTGGTGGCGGCCGACCAGTTCCCCGGCGGCGTGCTCACCATCGGGGAGGCGGGCCGCTCCCGGCGGACCGTCGCCCACGGCACCGTGGCCCCCGAGTGCGGTCCGGCCCTCCCCGACGAGCACACCCGCTACGACCTCGCCTCGCTCACCAAGGTGCTCGCCACCTGGCCCCTGGTCGGCGTCGCCGTCCGCACCGGCCGACTGGACCTGGACGCCCCGCTCCGCGCCGCCCTGCCCGGACTCCCGCTCCCCGGCGGCGAGCTGACCGCCCGCCAGCTGCTCACCCACACCTCGGGCCTGCTCCCGCAGACCGGCCTGGCCAGGTACGAGCACACCGGCCGCCCGCTGATCGAGCACCTGTGCGCCGAACCGCTGACCACCGCGCCCGGCGCGCACCATCGCTACATCGACCGCGGGTTCATCCTGCTCGGCCTGCTGCTGCCCACCCTGCTGGGCCGCCCGCTGCAGCAACTCGCCGACGCGCTCTGGGCCGACCTCGGCCTGACCGCCACCGGCTACGGCCCGCTGCCGCGCGACCCGCGGACCGCCCCGACCGAGCAGCGGCTGCGCGGCGCGCCCCGCACCTGGGGCATCCCGCACGACCCGAGCGCCGCCCTGCTCGGCGGGGTGGCCGGCCACGCCGGGGTGTTCTCCACCCCCGCCGACCTGGCCGCCTTCGCCGAGCGCCTGCTCACCCCGCCCGGCCCGCTGCCCGACTGGTTCGCCGAGAGCTGCCGCCCGCTCACCCCCGTCGAGCCGGGCCTGGACCGCGGCCTCGCCTGGCTCGTCACCTCGGACGGCTCCGTCGCCTACCACCACGGCTTCACCGGCACCAGCCTCTACCTGGCCCCGCACAGCCGCCGCTACGTCGTGCTCTGCAGCAACGCCGTCTACCACGGCTGGAACCGCACCCGGCTGGCCGGCCTGCGCGCCCTCGCACTGCGCACCCTGACGCGCTGAGCGCACCGGGGCGTGACGGGGTGTCAGTCGGCGGATGCCGCCCAGCGGCCGCCCGACATCACCGTGAGCACCTCGCGGCTGCGGACCCGGCGCAGCCGGCCCGGGCCCGGCGGCGGGTGCACCGGCGCGGCGGCGAGCAGCGCGATGTCGTCCTCCGTCGGGGCGGGCGCGCCGGCCAGCACCGCGTCGAGCAAGCGGGCGGGGCTCGCCCCCGCAGGCAGCCGCAGGGCGGCCAGGCGGGCCAGTGAGCGGTCGATGTCCTCGTCGCGGCGTTCGACCAGGCCGTCGGTGAACAGCAGCAGGGTGTGGTCGGGCGGCAGCACCACGGTGGAGGGGGCGTAGCCCTTCAGCCCGGTGCCGAGCGGCGGCCCGGGCTCGACCGGGATCAGCGAGACCCCGCCGTCCGGCCGGACCACGGCGGGCGGCAGGTGGCCGGCGCTGGCGAAGGAGTACCGGCCGCGGGCGGGTTCGGCGTAGACCGCCAGGCAGGTGGACGGGCGGTAGTCGTGCACCTCGCAGGCCAGTACGTCCATCCGCGCCAGCAGCCGGTCGGCGGTCGGCTCAAGCAGCGCCATGGCACGCAGCATCGCCTGGTAGTGGCTCATGTGGGCGGCGGCCTCGATGCCGTGGCCCATCACGTCGCCGATGGCGAGCACGGTGCGCCCGTCGGGCAGGGCGACGGTCTCGTACCAGTCGCCGCCGATCAGGGCGCTGGTCCCGGCCGGGCGGTAGCGGAAGGCCACGTCGATGTCGGGGTGCGGGCGGCCGGGTTCGGCGAGCATGGCCCGCTGCAGGTCGACGGCCACGTCGTGCTCGCGGCTGTAGCGGCGGGCGTTGTCCAGCGTGATGGCGGCGCGGCCGGCCAGGTCCTGGGCGGCCACCGCGTCGTCCTCGGTGAAGCCGGGCGAGGCGCCGGCCCGCATCAGCGTGACGGTGCCGATCCGCTGCCCGCGGGCGGTGAGCGGGACGATCATCCCGGAGTGGATCCCGATCGCGCGGTAGAGCGCGACCCGGGCGGTGTTGGGGGCGGAGCGGCCGAGCTCCTCGTCGCTCAGCAGGTTCTCGATGATCGGTCGGCCGCTGGCCAGGCAGCGCGGGATGGCGGAGCCCGGCTGGTAGTCGACGTACTCGCCGCGGTCGCCGAACTGGCGCACCTGGCCGATCAGTTCGGGGTCGGCGGCCATGGCGGCGCGGCGCAGCCGGCGGCTGCCGTCGGCGTGCGGGCGGGCGTGCCGGCTGTCCGGGTGCGGGAGCAGTTCGACGGTGGCGGCGTCGGCGAGGTGCTCGACCAGGAAGTCGGCGAGCTCGCCGCAGGTGGTGTCGACGTCGAGCGTGGTGCCGATCCGGGTGGCGGCGGTGTCGAGCCGGGCCAGCCGGGCCCGGGCCTGTTCGAGTTCGTGCTGCTGCCGGCGGGAGGCGGTGACCTCCAGGACCATCCCGACCAGGCCGATCGGCCGCCCGTCGGCCTCCAGCCGGTGGTAGGCGCCGTGCCAGTAGCGGCGCTCCGCCCCCGAGGCGGCCAGGGTGTGGCCGCTGGAGGTGACCTCGCGGGGCCGGCCGTCGGCGAGCACGGCGCGCAGCACGTCCTCCCGGGCGTCGATGTCGGGGAGCAGCTGGGCGATGGTGCGGCCCAGGTGCTGCTCGGCGGGCACGCCGTTCATCGCGGCCAGGGCGGGGTTGACGTAGACGTAGCGCAGTTCGGTGTCGAGGACGCCGATCCCGGCGGCGGTGCCGTCGATGAGCTGGCGGAACGGCTGCGGCAGGTCTCCCCAGGAGTTGTCGACCATGGCTGCCGCACCTCCTCGCCGCGCACCCGGGCCCTGTGACCAGTAAACACAGCGCCGGGAGTTCGGGCGATCCGGTGCCGGGACCGCTCCCGGGCGGCTCGCGCGGGGCCGCGCCGTTCACCCGAACGGAGTCGCCCGCATGCCCCGCACGGGGCAGTGTTCGAGGGTCGACGCAAGGCAAGCTTCGGCCAAGGAGGTTCCATGAGCTCGTCTGTCGGTCCGACTGCGACACCGCCCCCCGGCGGGCGCACCACCACTCCGCACCGCCCCGGGAGCAAGCCGTGGGTGTCCGGCATGGTGATGTTCGCCGGTGTGATCATGCTGGTGAACGGCATCCTCGAGGTGTTCCACGGAATCATGGCCGTCGCCGAGGACGACGTGTTCATCAGCACGCCCCGGTACGTCTTCAGGTTCGACCTCACCTCCTGGGGCTGGATCCACGTGGTGGTGGGCGCGCTGGTGGCACTGGTCGGTTTCTTCGTGATCACGGGCGCGGCCTGGGCCCGGATCATCGGTATCGTCCTGGCCTCGATCAGTCTGATCGGCAGCTTCCTCTCACTGCCGTACTACCCGGTGTGGTCCCTGGTGGTGATCGCGCTGGACCTCTTCGTGATCTGGGCGCTGTGCGTCTATCAGGAGGATTGAGGTCGGAGGGACCGAGCTCGGGAGGACCGGGCAGCTGCACCGCCGAGCCCGCGGGCCCGCTCCTCCCGGAGCGGGCCCGCGGGCCGTGCGGGGGTCACTTGTCGAGCGCGGCGACGCCGGCCTGGGCAAACTGCTCGTCCTGCTCGCCACTGGGGGCGCCGGCCACGCCGACGGCCGCGATCGGGGCGCCCTTCAGCTGGACCGGGGCACCGCCGCCCAGGAACAGCGTGCCGGGGATGTCCTTCAGGTTCGGGGCCTGGGCCAGGCGCTTGGCCAGCTCGGAGGTCGGCGCGTTCCACGACACCGCGGTGTAGGCCTTGCGCTCGGCGGACTCGAAGGACTGCGGGCCGGCGCCGTCGCCGCGCAGCTCGACGATCACGTTGCCGTTGCGGTCGACGACGGCGACGGAGATCTTCTGGCCGGCCTTGGCCGCGGCGTCCAGGCTGGCCCGGGCGGCCCGGTTGGCCGCGTCGACCGTCAGGTGCGAGGACTCGAAGGTGTTCTTGTTCTGCACGTCGGACGTGACGGCGGCCGGGGCCTGCTGCGGGGTCTCGGCACTGGCGGAGACGGCGCCGACCACGCTGGCCCCGACCGCGGCGACCGCAACGGCACCGGTGACGACGCGGGTGCGGGTGCTCAGCTTCTTCATGTTCGGCTCCTCGGTATCGGTTGGTTCGATTCGGCGCCGGACTCCTGTGCGCTCCGGCCTCGCCACCCATGCTTCGGCCTCGACCCCCCTCCGCGGATCGGCGGACCGGCTCGGTCCGCGCGGCATGATGGAGGACAACCGTGTCAACCGATCGGTGGATGTGCGCGCCCGGTTCCCGGTCCACTATCGCTGGAGCAGGCATCACTCAGCGTGAGCCGTCGTGATCGAACGTGACACCGCGTCAGTGCGGTGGCCTTCGGGTCGGGGCGGCCGCGCCGGTGCCGACCGCGGAACCGAGAGCGAGGAGGCAGCCATGATGCGTCAACCCCTGTCCCGGGCCGCCGACCCGGACGCGGGCTGGCTGACGGTCGTGATGCGGCTGGCCTTCGTGCTGCTGCTCGGCACCTCGCTGGCCCGGTACCTGACGCACCATCTGTCCAGCGCGCTGACGCCGTGGGTGGTCGGGCTGAGCGTCGCGCTCGCGGTCGGCCACCTGTCGGGCCTGTCCGAGCGCCGGCCGGCCTGGCTGGCCGCGGTGCTGACCAGCTGGGCGGTGCTGGTGCTGATGGCACCGAGCTTCGCCTGGTGCGCCATCCCGCTGGTGTACACGGTGCTCCGGGCGGTGCCGCCGCGCGCCGCGATCCCGCTGGTCACGGCGCTGACGCTCCTGGTGGTGATCTCCGAACTGCGCCTGCCGGGGGACTTCGACCCGACACTGCCGCTGTTGCCCCCGGCGGTCGCGGCGCTCGCCACCGCCGTGTTCCTGTACATGCAGCGGCAGGGCGCCCGGCAGCGGAAGCTGATCATCGACCTGATCCGCACCCGGCGCGAACTGGCCGCGGTGGAGCGCCGGCAGGGCGCGCTCTCCGAGCGGGAGCGGCTGTCCGTCGAGATCCACGACACGCTGGCCCAGGGCCTGTCCAGCCAGCAGATGCTGCTGCAGGCCGCGGACCGCACCTGGGAGCAGGATCCGGCGGCCGCCCGCGGCCACGTCCGGACGGCGGCGGCGATCGCAGCCCGCAACCTGGCCGAGGCCCGGCGCTTCGTCCACGACCTCGCCCCGGCCGACCTCGCCGAGCAGGGCACCCTGGAGGCCGCGTTGGAGGCGCTCGCCGACCGGGAGGCCGCGGAGAGCGGCCTGGCCGTCCGCTTCCACCTGGACGGGCCGCCGATACCGATGCCGGCCGCCGCGCAGTCCGCGCTGCTGCGGATCGCGCAGGGCGCGCTGGCCAACATCAGGGAGCACGCCGACGCCGCCCACGCCTCGATCACGCTGTCCTACCTCGGCGACCAGGCGGTGCTGGACGTCGCGGACGACGGCCGGGGCTTCACCCCCGGCCGGGCCGCCCGCGGCGGCCGGCCCGCCGAGGGCCGGGGCGTCCGGGCGGGCGGCCCCCGGTGGAAGCACGAGCCCGAGGGCGGCGCCGGGAGCGCCGACCGGGGGCACGGGCTCCCGGCCATGCGGGCCCGGCTCCGCCAGCTCGGCGGCACGCTCACCATCGAGTCCGCACCGGGCGAGGGCACGGTGGTCTCGGCCGCCATCCCGCTCGCCCACCACTGACGCACCGGCCGACACACCGGCAGGCGCACCTGCTGACGCACCAAAGGGAGGACGCATGAACGACACCGTCCGGCTGGTCGTCTGCGACGACCACGCCATGGTCCGGGCCGGGCTGCTGGCGCTGCTGTCCAGCGATCCGGCGATCGAGGTGGTCGGCGAGGTCAGCACCGGCGAGGAGGCGGTGTCCATGGCAGCCTCGCTCCAACCGGACGTGGTGCTGATGGACCTCCAGCTCGGCAGCGGGATCGACGGGGTGGAGGCCACCCGCCGTATCCTCGCCGGGCCGGGCAACAGCCACGTGCTGGTGCTGACCACCTTCGACACCGACACCGACATCACCCGCGCCATCAACGCGGGCGCGACCGGCTACCTGCTGAAGGCCGAGAAACCAGAGGAGCTGTTCGCGGCCATCCGCTCCGCGGCCGCGGGCCGACCGGCGCTGTCCCCGCCGATCGCGTCCCGGGTGATGGCCCAGATGCGCTCCCCGCTCCCCCAACTCACCGACCGCGAACAGGACATCCTCGACCAGCTGGGCCAGGGCCTCGGCAACAAGGAGATCGCCCGGGCGCTGTTCATCAGCGAGGCGACGGTGAAGACCCACCTCGGCCGGATCTACGCCAAGCTCGGTGTGGACACCCGCTCCGGCGCGGTGGCGATCGCCAAGGAGCGCCGACTGCTGCGCTGAACCGCGCCCGGCGAGTGAGCGGCGGCCAACAATCCGGCCAAGTAGCGGAGCTGACGAACCGACAGGCACCGGGAGGTGCAGAAGTGGCAGGAGTGGGGTAGCCACACGGGGCCCGCCGAAGATGACGCGAACGCGTAAGAAACGCGCCACCCTCTGCTCACCCGCCCCTCGCCGACCTGTCGTTCGGGCGCGACACGGTTTGGCCGGAACCGACCTCACGAAAGGCGGACGCGAACCATGCCGACCGCACCGAGACCGCCCACGCCGCCCCGCCGCCTCGGCGAACACGGGCTCGCCTGGGCGTTCCTGCTCCCCTCGGTCCTGGTGTTCGCCCTGTTCATCGCCTATCCGCTGGGCCGCACCTTCTACCTCAGCGCGCACGCCAACGACCTGTTCGGCGCGCCCTCGCGATACGTCGGGACGAAGCACTACACCGACCTCCTCGCCTCCGCCGAGTTCCACGACACCCTGCTCACCACCGCCCTGTTCGTCCTGCTCACCGTCGTCCCCGGGGTGCTCGGGGCGCTGTTCCTGGTGCTGCTGATGGAGAACCGGATCCGCGGGGTCCGGCTGCTGCGCTCCGCGTTCGCGCTGCCGTTCGCCTTCTCGGTGGCCAGCGCCTCGGTGGTCTTCTCGGTCTTCTACAACCCCGCCAGCGGGGTCCTCAACGGCCTGCTGTCCGCCCTCGACCTGGGCCCGGTCGGCTGGCTCACCGACTCCCGGTACGCCCTCCTGTCGGTCGCCGCCTCCACGATCTGGATGAACCTCGGCTACAACGTGCTGGTGCTCTCGGCCGGCATCGGCTCCATCCCGGAGGAGATCACCGAGGCCGCCCGGCTCGACGGAGCCTCCGGCCTCCGGCTGGCCCGCTCCGTCACCGTCCCGATGCTCGGGCCCAGCCTGTTCTTCCTGGTCGTCATCTCCACGGTCAACGCCCTGCAGAGCTTCGGCCAGATCCACATCCTCACCAGGGGCGGCCCGGACGGCGCCACCCGCACCCTGGTCTACTCCGTGTACCAGAAGGCCTTCGCCTACGGCTCCAGCGACTTCGGCACCGCGAGCGCCCAGGCCGTGGTGCTGCTGGTCGTGGTCCTGGCCTGCACCGCCGTCCAGTTCGGAGTCCTGGAGCGGAAGGTGCACTACGCATGACCACCCTCGCCGAGACCCCGGCCGACACTCCCGCCGCGTCCGGACCGGCCCGGCGCGTCCGGCCGCCGCTCCCGCTGCGCGCCCTGCTGAGCCGGGCCGCGGTGTACCTGCTGCTGCTCGCCGCGGTGGTGACGGTCGCCTTCCCGGTCTACTACGTCTTCGCCGGCGCGTTCATGCGCCCCGACGAGATCGCCACCTACCCGCCCGCGCTGGTGCCGCACTCCTTCACCGGGCGGAACTTCTCCGGCGCCGTGCACGCCATCCCGCTGGCCCGGCAGTACGCCAACTCGGTGCTGGTCGCGGGGGCCATCACCGCCGCCCAGCTGTTCACCTCGGTCCTCGCCGCGTACGCCTTCGTGTTCCTGCCGATGCGCGGCCGCCCGGTGGTGTTCGGGCTGTTCCTGGGCACCCTGATGGTGCCGTGGGAGGCCATCATCATCCCCAACTACCTGACGCTGTCCGGCTGGGGCCTCGGCAACACCTACTTCGGGCTGGTGCTCCCCTTCCTCGCCTCCGGCTTCGGGACGTTCCTGCTGCGGCAGTCCTTCCGGCAGTTCCCGGGCGAACTCCGGGACGCCGCGCGGATCGACGGGGCCGGGCACTGGCGCTTCCTGTGGCGGATCCTGGTCCCGCTGAACAAGCCGGTGCTGGCCGCGCTCGCCATCTACGTGTTCCTGTCCGCCTGGAACCAGTACTTCTGGCCGCTGATCATCACCCGCACCGCCGAGATGCAGACCCTGCAGATCGGCCTGTCCTCGCTGCGGGACTCCGAGATGGCCGACCCCGGTCTGATCCTGGCCGGCGTGGTGCTCTCGCTGCTGCCCACCCTGCTGCTGGTGCTGTTCGGCCAGCGCTTCATCGTCCGCGGCCTGACCGCCGGAGCGGTGCGCTGACGCGCGCCCGCCTGACGCCCACTCACCTGCTCCTGCTCGACTCTCCCGGTACCTCGCCCTCGCAGAAGAGAGAAGCCCCGTGAAGAAGAGTGCCCGCGCGCTCGCCGCCCTGCTGGTGTCCGGCCTGGCCCTGACGGCCTGCACCTCCGGCAGTTCCGGCGACGGCGCCTCCGGTGACTCCGCCGCTCCGCCCGCCTCCGCGCTCGACCAGGCGTCCGGGGTGACCAGCATCGAGTTCTGGCACTCGATGACCGGCAAGAACGCCGAGACGCTGACCACCCTGGTGAACAAGTTCAACTCCGCGCACCAGGGCAGGATCGAGGTGAAGCCGCTGTTCCAGGGCACCTACGACGACCTGATCGCCAAGTACAAGGCCTCCGTGCAGCAGAAGGCCACCCCGGCGGTGGTGCAGGTCTACGACATCGGCACCCGCTTCATGATCGACTCCAAGCAGACCGTCCCCGCCCAGGCCTTCGCCGACAAGGACGGCTACTCGCTGGACGACCTGCAGCCCAACATCCGCAACTACTACTCGGTCGGCGGCAAGCTGGCCTCGATGCCGTTCAACTCCTCGATGCCGCTGCTCTACCTGAACACCGACGCCTTCAAGGAGGCCGGCCTCGACCCCGCCAAGCCGCCCACCACGCTGGCCGAACTGGGCGACCTGGCGAAGCAGCTGACCAAGAAGGACGCCAACGGGCAGACCGTCCGCTACGGCTTCGGCGCGGCCGTCTACGGCTGGTTCGTCGAACAGCTGCTGGCCGAGTCCGGCGCGCTGTACTGCGACGGCGACAACGGCCGCACCGCCAAGGCCGCGAAGGTCACCTTCGACACCGCCAAGGGCGCCGAGATCGTCCAGTGGTGGGCCGACCTGGTCAAGGGCGGCTACGCGGCCAACACCGGCCGGCAGACCGCCGACGCGCAGGCCGCGTTCAAGGCCGGCACGGTCGCCATGCACCTGGAGTCGACCGGCGTGCTGCGCGGCTACACCGAGGCCGCCGAGTTCACCGTCGGGACCGCGCCCTTCCCGAAGACCACCGCCGCCGACCAGGGCGGCCCGGTGATCGGCGGCGCCTCGCTGTGGATCTCCGGCCCCGGCCACTCCGACGCCCAGAAGCGCGCCTCCTGGGAGCTCGAGAAGTTCCTCGCCGACCCCGAGCAGCAGGCCGTCTGGCACACCGGCACCGGCTACTTCCCGGTCAACACCAAGGCCCTGGACGTCGCCGCCGACAAGCAGTGGGTGGCCAAGTACCCGCAGTTCCAGACCGCCATCGACCAGCTGAAGGCCACCAAGCCGACCCCGGCCACCGCGGGCTGCCTGCTCGGCGTGATGCCGCAGGCCCGCAAGGGCGTGGAGACCGCCATCGAGCAGACCATCGCCGGGACGGGCGCCCAGCAGGCCCTCTCCGCCGCGGCCAAGGAGCTCCAGCCCGCCATCGAGAGCTACAACAGCTCGGTCGCCGGCTGACCCGCAGCAGCAGCGAGGGCCCGACCGCGTGCTGCGGTCGGGCCCTCACCGGTGAACCGGCCACCGGCGCGCCGGTGGAAGCGAGAGGCGGCGGACGAGTCGGCCTGTACGCCGGGTTCTGTCTCCCGGGGTGCTTGCGCGGCCCGGGGAGGCGGCCATCCATCTAGGGCTGCCGTTGCCGACAGCCTCGTGCGGTCTACCCGCGAGCTCGGGCGAGCAGCCCTCGAACACCCGCGCACGGCGCCCGGGGGCGCCGATCTTGACCTTGCTCCGAGTGGGGTTTACCGAGCCGGCCGAGTCACCTCGGTCGCTGGTGGTCTCTTACACCACCGTTTCACCCTTACCCGCCGCCGAAGCGGTGGGCGGTCTGCTTTCTGTGGCACTGTCCCGCGGGTCACCCCGGGTGGGCGTTACCCACCACCCTGCTCTGTGGAGCCCGGACGTTCCTCGGCGGGCCCCTGGGGGACCCGACGCGACCGCCCGGCCGGCTCGTCCGCCGTACTGGTCATCGTAGCCGCTCGACGGACGCCTCCCGCACGCCGCCCGGCAGCTGGTCGAAACGCGCCGCGACCCGGGCGGCGGTACCGGCCGCCCAGGAGGTGGTGGTGACCAGGCCGAGCAGCAGGACGGTCAGGCCCAGACCGGTGACGATCCACCAGCCCGCGTGGGTGGCGGGGGTGAACCCGCCGGCCGAGGCGACGGCGCTGGTGACCACGGTGCCGATCACCGCGACGCCCAGCGACTGGCCGACCTGCCGGCTGGTGGAGGCCACCGCGGCGGCCACGCCCGCCTGGGCCAGCGGCATCCCGGAGACCGCCGAGTTGGTGATCGGGGCGTTCACCAGCCCGAACCCCAGCCCGAACAGGGCGTACGCGGGCAGCAGCAGGAGCGCCGAGGAGTCCGCGGTCAACCGGGTCAGCAGCAGCCCGCTGGCGGTGATGCCCGCGCCCGCCACCAGCAGCGGCAGGCGCGGGCCGCGGGCGGCCACGATCCGGCCGGAGAGCGGGGCGGCGACCAGGGTCAGCCCGGCCATCGGGAGCGTCCACAGGCCGGCCACCACCGGGCTGTAGTGGCGGACGTTCTGCAGGTACAGGGTGTTCAGGAACAGGAAGCCGCCGAGCGCGGCGAACGCGCACACCGCGGTCACGGTCGCGCCGGCGAACGGCGCGCTGCGGAAGAACCGCGGGTCGATCAGCGGCTCCGCCACCCGCCGCTCCCAGAACGGGAACGCGAGCAGCGCGCCGAGCGCCAGTCCGGCCAGCACCAGGATGCCCGGCGAGGTCCAGCCGTGGCCCGGGCCCTCGATGATCGCGGCGGTGCCGCAGCCCAGGAGCAGCAGCATCAGCAGCTGGCCGACCGGGTCCAGCCGGCGGGCCCGCGGCGCGCGCGACTCCGGGACGTAACGGAACGTCAGCAGCCAGGCGGCCAGCCCGACCGGCACGTTGATCAGGAAGATCGACGGCCAGCCCGCGGTGTCCACCAGGAATCCGCCGATCAGCGGCCCGAGCGCCATGCTGATGCCGACCACGCCGCCCCAGACGCCGATCGCCCGGGCCCGCTCCTTCGGATCGGTGAAGGTGTTGGTGATGATCGACATCGCCACCGGGTTCATCATCGAGCCGCCGACCGCCTGCACCGCGCGGAAGGCGATCAGCCAGCCCAGGCCCGGGGCCAGGCTGCACAGCAGCGAGCCGAGCACGAACAGCAGCAGCCCGGCCATGAACACCCGTTTGCGGCCGATCCGGTCGGCGACCGAGCCGGACAGCATCAGCAGCGAGGCCAGCACCAGGGTGTAGGCGTCGATCACCCACTGCAGGCCGGACGCGGGCGCGTCCAGGTCGTGCTGGATCGCGGGCAGCGCGATGTTCACCACGGTGTTGTCGAGGCCCACGATGAACAGGCTCAGGCAGCAGATCGCCAGGATCAGCAGCCGGTGGCGGCGGTCGGGTGCGGTGATCGTTCGGCTCACCGTCCGATCATCGCACCGGACGGCTGGGGCACCGGCCGCGGATCACTGGGCGAGGGCGAAGCGGACGGTGCGGGTGACCGGGTCGGCGAGGGTGAGGCGGACGGTGACGCGGTGACCGAGCGGCATCGGCTCGGGGGCGTCGCACTTGGCGACCACCGCGGGGTCGCGGAGCTGGACGGTGCCGACGGTCGGCCGGCGCTCGTCCACGTCCACCACCACCGCCTCGAAGTCCTCGCCCTCCCGGCCGCGCAGCAGCTCGGTCTCCACCAGGTCCACGCAGGCGCGCTCCACCTCGTGGGCCCGGCGGTCGCCGCTCTCCATCAGGGCGGGCACCAGCGGCAGGGTGTCCCGCACCCAGGCGGGCACGTCCGCGCCGCCCGCCACCGCCAGGCAGATCTCCAGCGCGTACCGGTCGCCGAGCCGCCGCAGCGGGGCGGTGCAGTGCGAGTACGGGGCGGCGAGCGCGGCGTGGCCCGGGTCGGCGGGCGGGGCGGTGCCGCGGGCGGTGTCGAAGGCGCGGTAGCCGGCGCCGCGCAGCAGTCCGGTGCACTCGTTGAGGAAGGCGGCGTGGGCGGTGCGGGCCGGGTCGAGCGAGCGGATCAGCTCCGGGTACGGCATCCCCTCGGGCCAGTCGACGCCGAGCGCGGCGGCCACCCGGCGCAGCCGGGCGTACGCGGACTCCGGGGCGGCCGGCAGGGTGCGGAGCAGCCCCAGTCCGGCGTCCAGCATCAGCTCGGCGGCGGCCATGCCGGTGAGCAGCGAGATCTGCGCGTTCCAGCCGTCCGCGGGGCGGGGCGCCCGGTAGCCGAGCCGGTAGCCGCCGTCGGCGGCCTCCACCTCCTGCTCGGGGATCGGCAGGCTGACGCCGCCGCGGGCCTGCTCCTGCGCCTCGCGCAGGGCGCCGGCCTCGGCGAGCAGCATCAGCTGCTCGTCGGCGGAGCCGGCGTCGATCCGGCCCTGGACGGTCGCGTAGTCGAGCCGGCGGCGGGAGCGGACCCGGGCCCGGCGCAGGTCGGCGAGGACCAGCGCGCCGTCCGCGTCCAGGTCGAGCTGCCAGAGCACGGCGGGCCGCAGTTCGCCGGGCAGCAGGCTGGCCGCGCCCTCGGAGAGCCGGGCGGGGTGCAACGGCACGTTGCCGTCCGGGAAGTACAGGGTCTGGACGCGGTGCGAGGCCTCGGTGTCGATCGCGCCGCCCGGGGTGACGTACGCGGAGACGTCGGCGATGGCGTAGTGGACGCGGTAGCCGGTGCCGCGGCGGGCCAGGTGCATGGCCTGGTCGAGGTCGCGGGAGTCCGGCGGGTCGAGGGTGAACAGGTCGAGGTCGGTGGCGTCGAACTCGGGCAGCCGGGGCAGCGAGGCCGCCCGGTCGGCCTCCGCGAGGACCTCCGGCGGCCAGTCGGTACGGATCTCCAGGCGGGCCCGGAGGTCGGCGAGTTCGGTGTTGATCCTGGCGGTCTGGGCGGCCCGGACGCTGAGGTGTCGGCGCGGCATGGTCGCAGCGTAAGACGCAGTAGCGTGGTCGGCGCGTCGGAACGGCCGTGAAGACGGTTGTGGCGCACGGGGATTGACCACGGGAGGGGCCGGCAGTGACGGATGGCGCGGGCAGGGGTCGACGGGGCGCGGGCGGGGTCGGGGCCGGTGAAGCGGCTGGTCACGGGCTCGGCGGCGGGGGTGGCGACGGGTGCGGGTCGTGCGGTTCCGGCGAGGCCGAGCACGGCGTCCCGGCCGGGGCGGCAGGCTCGGCGCGGCCCGGCATGCGGGCCACCGCGGTGGCGGTGGCGGGCGCCTTGACCGCGATCGGCGGGCTGCACGCGGTGTGGTCGCACTCGCCGTGGCCGTGCCGGGACCGGACCGAGTTCGCCGAACTGGTGGTCGGTGTCCGGCCGGAACGAGTGCCGTCGGCCGGCCTGTGCCTGGGCGTCGCCGGACTGCTCGGCTCCGCCGCGTACCTGGTGGGCGCCCGCGGCGGCGTGCTGCCGGCGGCCGGCCCGCGCCGGCTCCGGGCTGCGGGCGCGGCCGGGGTGGCCGGGGTACTACTGGCCCGCGGGGTGGGCGGCCCGGTGCTGTTCGGCAGCGGCCGGGTGGGCCGCTCGGCCCGCTTCGTACGGATGGACCGCCGGCTGTACTCCCCGCTGTGCGTGGCGCTCGGCGCGGGCGCAGCGGTGGTGGCCGCGGGCGGCCAGTAGCTCCGCCCCACCGGCAACGACCGGCCGGCGGTCGGGCAGCGGGCCCTGCCCGGCACCGCGCGAGCACGCGGGCCCCGGCCGGACGGGACCGTCCCCTGCGGGGGGGGGAGGGGGCCGGGGAGATCGTCGACCGGGCCCGCCGCCTGCCCGGGGGCGGTGCTCGGGGCGGGTGGCGGTCCTGGCCGGGGGCGGTGACTCGGGCCGGCGTCCGGTGCGGGTCGGCAGCGGGCCCTGCCCGGCACCGCGCGAGCACGCGGGCCCCGGCCGGACGGGACCGTCCCCTGCGGGGGGGCGGGGGCCGGGGAGATCGTCGACCGGGCCCGCCGCCTGCCCGGGGGCGGTGCTCGGGGCGGGTGGCGGTCCTGGCCGGGGGCGGTGACTCGGGCCGGCGTCCGGTGCGGGTGGGATTCGGGGGCGGGGGCGCCGGGTCGTTAGGGTTGACGCGTTCGGGTGCTACAGGTTGTTGAAGGGGTGTCGCCGTGCTGGTTCTGCTGCCGCCGTCGGAGGGGAAGGCCGCGCCGGAGGCGGGGGTGCCGGTGGAGTTGGCGGGACTGTCGCTGCCCGGGCTGGCGGGCGCGCGCGGGAAGGTGCTGGCGGCGCTGGTGGAGCTGTGCGCCGGGGACGAGGACCGGGCGGCGGAGGTGCTGGGGCTGAGCCAGGGCCTGCGCGGGGAGGTGGCCAAGAACGCGGGGCTGCTGACCGCGGGGGCGCGCCCGGCGGGCGAGGTGTACACCGGGGTGCTGTTCGACAACCTGGGGCTGGCCAAGCTCGACGACCGGGCGTACGCCCGGGCCGAG
Organism: Streptomyces sp. TLI_171; assembly: GCF_003610255.1. GTDB lineage: Bacteria > Actinomycetota > Actinomycetes > Streptomycetales > Streptomycetaceae > Kitasatospora. The sequence continues at coordinate 2,372,424 of NZ_RAPS01000001.1, forward strand.
CGCTCGCTGCTGGTGTTCTCCGGCCTGTGGGGCGCGGTCCGGATCGGTGACCGGATCCCGCCGTACCGCTGCTCGGTGGGCGTGAAGCTGCCGCCGCTGGGCGCGCTCGGCCCGTACTGGCGGCGGGAGCTGGACGGGGTGCTGCCTGAGGTCGCGGACGGGCTGGTGCTGGACCTGCGCAGTTCGGCCTACGCGGCGGCGTGGAAGCCGGCCGGGGAGGTCGCGGCCCGGACGGTGACGGTGCGGGTGCTGCACGAGCGCGAGGTCGGCGGGGTGCTGAAGCGCTCCGTGGTGAGCCACTTCAACAAGGCGACCAAGGGCCGGCTGGTGCGGGACCTGCTGGCGGAGGGCCTGGAGCCGGCCTCGCCCGGCGAGCTGGTGGACGCGCTGGGGCAGCTGGGCCACCGGGTGGAGGTGTCGGCGCGCGGCACCGAGCGCAAGCCGTGGCAGCTGGACGTCGTGGTGGCGGAGGTGCACTGACGGTCCGTCGGGGGCGGCCGGGCGGTCGACCGGCCCGGCGGACCGCCCGACGGACCGTCAGCGGCGGGTGCTCAGCGCAGGTGCGAGGTGTCGTTGAGCAGCCGCAGCGAGGCGTTGCCGTCGCTGTAGTACTGGACGGCGCACACCGAGGCGGCGGACAGCTCCATGCGGTGCACGGCGTCCGGCGGGGCGCCGAGGGCCAGCCGGACCAGGGTCTTGATCGGGCTGACGTGCGAGACCACCAGGACGGTCTTGCCGGGGTAGCGGGCGAGGATCTTGTCGCGGGCCTGCCCGACCCGCAGGGCCAGGCCGGTGAGCGACTCGCTGCTGCCGGTGGGCTTGGCCTTGGCCGAGCCCAGCCAGGCGTTCAGGTCCTCGGGGTGACGCTCCATCACCTCGGCGTAGGTGAGTCCCTCCCAGGCGCCGAAGTCGAGTTCGCGCAGGCCCTCCTCGATCCGCACCTCCAGGCCGAGGCGGCGGGCGACGGCCTCGGCGGTCTGCCGGGTGCGCAGCATCGGCGAGCTGACCACGGCCTGGACGGTGCCGCGCGCGGCCAGCGAGTCGGCGGCGCGCTCGGCCTGCCACACGCCCTTCTCGGACAGGCCGGGGTCGCTGCCGGTGCTGCCGGAGAACCGCTTGAGCGGGGTGAGCGGGGTCTCGCCGTGCCGCAGCAGCACCAGCGTGGTGGGGGTGCCGAGGTCGGCGGGGCCGGCCCAGCCGGCCCTGGGTGCGGGGGCGGCGGGCAGCGGCTCGTCCTGGGCGGGCGCGGCGACCGGCGCGGCCGGGCGGGCCTTGGGCTCCCACTGGCGGCCCTGCTTGCCGGCGTCCATCGCCTCGTTGGCGAGGCGGTCGGCCTCCTTGTTCTTCTCCCGCGGGATCCACTTGTACTCGACCTTGCCGCGCGGGGCGATGCCGCGGGCCTCGGCGGCCAGCGGCTGCATGTCGGGGTGCTTGATCTTCCAGCGCCCGGACATCTGCTCGACGACGAGCTTGGAGTCCATCTCGACCAGGATCCGGGCGTCCGGGTCGAGGTTCTGCGCCGCCCGGAGTCCGGCGATCAGGCCCTTGTACTCGGCCACGTTGTTGGTGGCGCGGCCGATGTACTCGGCGGCCTCGGCGAGGATCTCGCCGGTGCGGGCGTCGAGCACCACCGCGCCGTAGCCGGCCGGCCCCGGGTTGCCCCGGGAGCCGCCGTCGGCCTGGACGATGAACTGGGCGGCCACCGGGTCAGACGCCCGACTCGCCGGTGCGGACCAGGATCCGGCCGCAGTTCTCGCAGCGCAGCACCTTGTCGGCGGGCTCGGCCTTGATGGCGTTGAACTCGGTGATGGAGAACTCGGTGCGGCAGCCCTCGCAGCGGCGCTGGTAGAGGCGGGCCGCGCCGACGCCGCCCTGCTGCTCGCGCAGGCGCTGGTAGACCTTCATCAGGTCGGCGGGGATGATCCCGGCGATGACCTCGCGGTCGCGGCGGACCTTCTCGGCCTCGGCGTCGAGCTCGGCGAACTGGGCGTCGCGGCGGGCCTCGGCCTCGGCGACCACCACGGAGGAGTGCTCCAGGCGGGCGGTGAGCTCGGTGACCCGGGTCTGCGCGGACTCCAGGCGCTCCATCACCTCCAGCACGACGTCCTCCAGGTCGCCCTGGCGCTTGGCCAGCGAGGCGTTCTCGTGCTGGAGGTTCTCCAGGTCCTTCGGGGAGGTGACGGCGCCGGAGTCCATCCGCTGCTGGTTGCGGGCGGCCCGGGCGCGGACCTGCTCGACGTCCGCCTCGGCCTTGGCCTGCTCGCGGGTGGTGTCGCCGAGCTGGGCCTGCGCGGCGACCACCAGGTCCTTGAGGGCGGTGTGGTCGGCGGTGGCCTTGTCGATCTCGGCGTGCTCGGGCAGGGTGCGGCGCCGGTGGGCCAGCTGGTCGAGGCGGGAGTCGAAGGCCTGCAGGTCGAGCAGGCGGATCTGGTCGGCGGGCGCGGCGTTCACGCGGAGAGGCTCCTGTAGGTCGTTCGACGGGGTGTCAGGGGGCGTACGGCATCGGCGCGTGCGCCGTCCACGGGTCGGTGACCCGGGTGGAGACGCGGGTCTCCAGTGGCCAGTCACGGTCCGCCGCGTGGCCGTTGAGCTCGCGGGCGGCGACGGTGAGCCAGGGCCACTCGGTGGCCCAGTGCGCGGCGTCGAGCAGCGCGAGCGGGGCCGCCTCGGTGGCCTCGGAGACCGGGTGGTGGCGCAGGTCTGCGGTGAGGTAGGCGTCCACGCCGGCCTTGCGGGCGTCGGCGAGGAAGGAGTCGCCGGAGCCGCCGCAGACCGCGACGCGGCGGACCTGCTGCTCCGGGTCGCCGGCGGCGCGGACGCCGGCGGCGGTGGCGGGCAGTCCGGCGGCGACCCGGGCGGCGAACTCGCTCAGTGCCATCGGCTGCGGGAGTTCGCCGATCCGCCCGCTGCCGCGCCGGCCGGCCGGGTCGGTCGGGTCGGCCACCAGCGGGCCGGTGACCTTCAGACCGACCGCCTCGGCGAGGGCGTCGGAGACGCCCGGGTCGGCGTGGTCGGCGTTGGTGTGCGCGACGTGCAGCGCGATGTCGCGCTTGATCAGGGTGTGCACCACCCGGCCCTTGAAGCCGGTGGCGGCGACGCTGGTGGTGCCGCGCAGGTAGAGCGGGTGATGGGTGACCACCAGGTCCGCGCCCCATTCGACGGCCTCGTCGACCACGGCCTGCACCGGGTCGACGGCGAACAGCACCCGGCGCACCTCGGCGTCCGGGTCGCCGCAGACCAGGCCGACCGCGTCCCAGGACTCCGCCCACTGCGGCGGGTAGATCTCTTCGAGCACGGCGATGACGTCGGACAGTTTCGGCACCTGTCGAGACTACCGCGTGCCACGGCCCGGCCCGGCCGGGCCCGCCTCGGCGCACCCCGCCCGGCCTCGTACACCTGCACGTCAACCCGCCGCGGAGCGGTGAGTTGGGGTGCGGACGGCGCTTTCGGGGCCCGACGGGACGAACCCGGCCGGTCACCGTGCGGTACGCCCTGCTCACACCCGCCGGGGCGAACACATTCGAAAACCAAACCGGATCACCCTTAAGAGTGAAGTGACCCGGCCGGTGTTGAGTCACCCTCATCACGAAAGTAACTTCAGTCCTGCGAACGAGAGTTGCCTCGACCTGAACGAGAGTTGCCTCGGCCTGGGGGGTCGAATAGGGCGACCGGCCGTCATTCCCACTGGAATTCGGCGGGCGCGGGCGGGCCTCTCGTGACTTCCGCAGACCGTGTCGGTCGAGTCCACCGCGAAGGGGCGTGAAGCAGATGGGGGCGGGCACACCGCTGCGCAGGGCGGGGGAGCCGGTACCGGTCGTCGACGAGCCGGGTGTGGACGGCACGTTGGTGGAGGTGGCGCGGGCGGCCGTGACCGGCAGCAGGGCCCGGGGAGGCGACGGCGGCTGGACGCTCGCGGTCGAGGGCTTCTGGTGCACGGTGCGGCCGCCCGGCCGCAACCTGCCCGAACAGGGGTGGAAGCTGCACGTCAGCGCCGCCTCCGCGGTGGCGGTCGAGGTGCTGTCCGCGGTCGCCGCGGTGCTCGCGGAGGATCCCTGCGCATTCAAGTTCGCGGCCGACCGGGAGAAGCTGCACGAAATCAATTCGCGCAACAGCGATCGCGGTTCGGCGGGGAAATTCCTCAGCGTCTATCCGGGCGACGACGAGCAATTCCTGCGGCTCGCCGAGGAACTCCACCTGGCCACCGCCGGAATGCCGGGACCGGTGATTCTCTCCGACCGCCCGTACCGCCCGGGCAGCCTGGTGCACTACCGCTACGGCGCGTTCGCCGGGCGGTCGGAACTGGGCAACGACGGCGCGTACCGCTCGATGCTGCGCGGCCCCGGCGGGGCCGCGGTCGAGGACGTGCGCACGGCGTCCTACCGCCGCCCGCCGTGGGCGGTCGACCCCGTCGAGGGGGCGGGATCGGCCGTCGGCTCCCGGCCGGTGGCCGCCCAGGGCGGGCCCGCCCGGACCGGGCGGCGGCCCGCCGGGGTGCTGCTGGACGGGCGCTGGGCGCTCACCGGCGCGCTGCGGCACAGCGCGAAGGGCGGCGTCTTCCTCGGCCGCGAGACGCGCGGCGGGGACGGGGACGGGCCGGGCGGGGCCGGCGCGGAGGTGGTGGTCAAGCAGGCCCGCGCGCACATCGAGGTGGATCGCGCGGGCACCGACGCCCGCGCGGCGCTGCGGCACGAGGCCGAGCTGCTGGCGCGGCTGGCCGACAGCGGCCTCACCCCGCGGGTGCGCGCGCTGGTCGAGCAGCAGGACTCGCTGTTCCTGGTGCAGGAGCGCATCCCCGGCCAGGCGCTGGGCAGTTGGGTCGCCGCCCGGCTGCGGCGGGACGGCTCGCCGGACGTGCCGTGGGCCGAGGCGGGCCCGATGGCGCTGGCCCTGCTGGAGCTGGTGGCGCAGGTGCACCGGCGCGGCCTGGTGCTGCGCGACCTCTCCCCCGGCAACGTGCTGGTCGCCCCGGACGGCGGCGTCCGCCTGGTCGACCTCGAACTCGCCGCTCCCGTCGGCGTGTTGGCGGGCTCCGCGGGCACCCCCGGCTACCGCGCTCCCGAGCACTCCGGCCCGCGCCCGACCGGCCCGGCCGAGTACAGCACCGACCTGTTCGCGCTCGGCGGCCTGTTCTTCCTGCTGGCCACCGGCCACGACCCGCTGCTGCCGGAGGACCTCCCGCGAGCCCGGCCGGTCGCCGAACAGCTGGGGCGCTGGCTGGCGTTGGCCGCCCGGGACGGCGCGACCGCGCGCCGGCTGGCCCCGCTGGTGCTCGGCCTGCGCGCCGAGGAGCCCGCGCAGCGGTGGAGCCTGGACCGGGTCCGCGCCGAGCTGACGCAGTTGACCGACGAGGCGTCAACTCCCGTGGACCACGCGGCCGTCACGCCGCCTGCGATGGACCGACTGCTGCACGACGGCCTGCGGCACCTGGCGCACAGCGCCACCCCGCAGCGGCGGGACCGGCTCTGGCCGACCGTCCCCGGCGGGCAGCTCACCGACCCGTGCAACGTGCAGCACGGCGCGGCCGGGGTGCTGGCCGTGCTGGCCCGGGCGAGCCGCGCACCGCTGCCGGAACCGGCCCGCGAGCGGGCCCGGGCGACCGCCGCGGTGGCCGCCGAGTGGATCGAACGCCGGTGCGCGGTCGAACCGGTGGTGCTGCCGGGACTGCATTTCGGGCGCTCCGGCACCGCCTGGGCGCTGTTTGACGCCGCCGAGGCGCTCGGCGACCCCGGGCTGGCCGAGCGGGCCGCCGGGCTGGCGGCGAAGGTCCGGCTCGACTGGCCCAACCCGGACGTCTGCCACGGCGCCGCCGGGGCCGGCTTCCTCCAGCTCCGCGCCCATCGGGCCACCGGGGCCCGGCTGTTCCTCGACCGTACGGCCCGCTGCGTCGGCGGGCTGCTGGCCGCCGCCCGCACCGAGCCGTACGGGACGGTCTGGCCGGTGCCCGCGGACTTCGACTCGGCGCTGGCCGGAGCCGTCCACCTCGGGCACGCCCACGGCGTGGCCGGTGTCGGCGCCTTCCTGCTCGCCGCGGCCCAGCTGCTGGCGGAGCACGGCGGGGTCGAACTCGCCGCCACCGCACGGGAGTCGCTGGCCGGCGCGGAGGCCGCCGCCCGGACGCTGGCCGCCACCGCGCGGTGGGCCGGCGAGGCCGCGTGGTGGCCGCAGGGCCACGGGGACCCGGAGACCGTCCGGCTGGCGCACTGGTGCAGCGGCGCGTCCGGAGTGGGGACCTTCCTGGTCCGGCTCTGGCAGGCCACCGGCGACGAGCAGGCCCGCCGGCTGGCGCTGGCCGCCGGGCAGGCGGTGCTGGACGGCCGCTGGCACAGCGGGGTGAGCGCCTGCCACGGCCTGGCCGGCAACGGCGAGTTCCTGCTCGACCTGGCCGGGGCCACCGGCGAGGGCCGCTACCGGACGGGCGCGCAGGAGGTCGCCCGGCTGATCGCCGCGCGGGCGGCGCTCCGCGACGGACTGCTGGTGCTGCCCGACGAGACGGGCACCGGGTGCGCCGCGGCGTACGGCACCGGGACGGCCGGCCCGCTGGCCTTCCTGCTGCGGCTGCGGCACGGCGGGCCGCGGCTGTGGTCCGACCCGGAGCCGTTCCCCGGGACCGCCCCGCCCGCCCGGTCGACCGTTCCCGCCGGAGGCGCCCGATGAGTACGGCGGACACGACGGGTCCGGCCGCGCTGCGGACGGCGCCGCAGGCACTGCGGCGGTTGAGCTTCACCTTCGCCGGGGACGGCTCGTACGCCGCGTGCCTGGCGGCGGGGGCCGACGGCGGCTGGTACACCGAGAGTTGGCGGCTGCCCGAGCAGGGACCGGCGGCGCCGACGGCGCTGTTCGCGGACGGCCGGGCGGAGAGCCTGCGCTCGCAGCTGCTCGCTCTGCCGGACGGGCGGGTGCTGGTGTGCCGGCACGACGGGGACCGGCACGCCCTGGTGCTGCTGGCCGCCGGGGAGCCCGAACTGGCGCTGGCGGGCCTGCGGTTGCCCGGCCTGCGGATGCTGGCCGTGCCCGGCGCACCGGCCGGGCCGCAGGCCCCGGTCGCGGTGCTGCTGGGGACGGACACCCGGCCGGTGACCACGGTGTGGCTGCTGGCGGCCGACGGGTCGGCGCCGCGCGAGGTGGCGGAGCTGCCCGGCCTGCACGGCGGCGGGGTGTGGCTGGACGCGACGGGTCGGCTGCTGGCGCTGGACCGGGTCACCGGCGGGATGGTGAAGACCGTCGTGCTGGATATCGAACTGGGCGTCACCACACCGCTGTTGGAGCTCGGCGAGAGCAGCAACGACCGGCTGGTGCTGTTCGACCCGGCGAGCGGGTTCGGGATGCTGCGCAGTGACGCGCCGGGGGTGGACCGGCTCGGCTGGGCGGTGATCGGCGGCAGCGGGCCGGTGCGGTTCCCCGACTGCCTGCACCAGCCCGGCCGGCTGCTGCGGCCGGTCGCACTGGCCCCGCACCGGGAGGGCGTGGAGCCGCGGGTCGTGCTGCAGGTGGACCACGGCGCGGCCTCGGCGCTGACGCTCTGGCAGCCCGGCGACGGGCGGCTCGACCAGCTTCCGGTCCCGCCGGGCCGGTTGGGGGCGATCGGGCACTGGTCGGCGGCGGGCCTGCGGATGCCGTACTCGGCGCCGGACCGCCCGGCAGCGCTGGCCACGCTGGACGTGGACGCGCTGCTGGCGGCCGCTCCGGCCGCTCCGGGCAGCGCCCCGCTGACGCTGCCGCTCTCCCTGGCCCCGCTCAACGGCGGCGCCCCGCAGCCGACTCACGAGCACCGCGGGCCCGCCGTGGCGCCGGCCGGGTGGCGGCTGGACGGGTCGGCGCTGCCCGGCGACGGCGCCGGGTGGCGGCCGGCGCAGTGCCTGGAGCTGGCCGGTCCGGCCGGTCCGATCGAGGCGGTGGTGTACGGCGGCGAGGCCTGGCTGTCGGCGCCGCACCTGGTGATCGCACTGCACGGCGGGCCGGCGGACGCCTGGCGGCTGGAGTTCGATCCGGCGCTGCAGCGGATGGCGTCGGAGGGCCTGGCGGTGCTGGCGCCGAACCAGCGCGGTTCGACGGGCTACGGCCCGGAGTACGCGATGGCGATCCGCGGCGCCTGGGGCGGGCCGGACCTGGACGACGTGCTGGCGCTGCTGGAGGGCGTGGCGGGGCAGCGGTCCGCGCTGGGCCTGGAGCCGCCGGCGCTGTTCGGGGTGAGCTACGGCGCGTTCCTGGCGCTGCTGGCGGCGGCGCACGCCCCGGCGGGGTCGGTGTCGCGGTGCGCGGCGGTGGCGCCGTTCCTGTCGGGCGGCCGGCTGCTGGCGGAGGCGGCGGCGCCGGTGCGGGCGCTGACCACCCGGCTGGGCGGGGACCGGCTGGTCGACGACGCCCGCGGCCCGCGCGACGTGCTGCAGCTGGCGCACCGGCTGACCGCGCCGCTGCTGGTGGTGCACGGCGACCGGGACGAGGTCGTGCCGGTCGGGCAGTCCCGCTCGCTGCGCCACGAACTGCTCCGGCTCGGGCGGGCGGAGGGCGCGGACTTCCGCTACGTGGAGGCCGCCGGGGCGGGCCACGAGGTGCTCGCCGAGGAGGGCGCGGCCGTGCTGCACGAGCTGCTGGCCGGCTTCCTGCGCACCGGCAGACCGGCCTGACGGCTCACCACTTCATGACTTCCGCCGTGCGCGGGAGCCCGCCGGCCTGCCCGGCCGGGGCTCCGGGCCCGCACGGTGGGGGCGAGACCTGCGTCGGGAAACCGTTTTCCGTCGCAGCCGCCGGGCGCGTCCGTGCCCGGCGGGACCCACAGGGAGGGAAACACCATGGAGAACATGACCTCGTTCGAGACCGACCTCGCGGCCCTGCAGGAGCTGCCCGAGCTGGAGACCGTCGAGCTGGGCGGCCACGGCGGCGGGTGCCAGTTCACCTGTCTGATCCTGACCTGCCTGATCTTCACCGTCAGCTGACGTCGGGGCGTCTCGCCCGGGCCGTGCCCGCTCCCGTTCACCGGGGCGGGCACGGCCCTCGTCCTGCCCTTCTCCCCCGTTCCGTTCTCTCAACTGCCAGGAGGCGCTTCGTGCGTGGGTCGTCGGTCGCGCTGACGGTGTCGGTTCCGCTGGAGGCGGCGGCGACGCTCGCCCTGCCGGGCGTGGCGGGGGCGGTGCTGGACGCGGTGCTGACGGGCCGTCCGGCCGGCTGGGCGGTCGGGGGGTTGGCGGCGCTGCTGGCGGTGGGCGCGGCGGCCTCGGCGCTGGCCGCGGCGGCCGGGCCGGCGTGCACGGCGGCAGACACGGTGGCGTTGCGCGGCGGGCTGCTGCGGCGGGTGCTGTGGCTGCGGCCGTTCCCGTCGGCGGTGGACGCGCTGGTGGTCGGGGAGCGGCCGGGCGCCGGTGATCTGACGGCCCGGCTGGTGGGTGCGGCGGCGGACGCGGGTGCGGCGCGGACGGCCCGGCTGGGTGCGGCGACGGCGCTGGTGACCTCGGCGGGCGCGGTGCTGGGCCTGGGTGTGCTGTCGCCGTGGCTGGCAGCGGCGTTCTTCGCCGGGGTGGTGCCGGGCGTGGTGCTGGTGCGCCTGTTCATGCGGACCGCGGAGGACGTGTTCACCCGCTACCAGGTGGCGCAGAGCCGGCTCGCGGACCGGCTGTCGGACGCGATGGCCGGCGTCCGGACGGTGCACGCGGCGGGCGCGGAGCAGCAGGAAGCCGCCCGGGTGCTCGGCGTGCTGCCCGAACTCGGTGACGCGGGGCGGGCGTTGTGGCGGGCGCAGCGCCGGACGGTGGGTCAGGCGACGCTGCTGCTCGCGGCGGTCGAGCTGGCGGTGCTGGGCACCGCGGGCCAGTTGGTGGCCGCCGGCCGGCTGCCCGCGGGGGCGTTCGCCGCGGCGGCGGGCTGGGCGGCGCTGGGGCTGGGGTTCTTCGAGCAGGTGGAGGCGCTGGTCGGGGTGGCGCACGCCCGGGCCGGGTCGGCCCGGGTGCGGCAGGTCGAGGAGCTGCCTGGACCGGGGCCCGGCGGACGAGAACTTCCGGACGGGCCGGGCGAGTTGGTGTTCCAATCGGTGGTGGTGCGGGACGCCGAGGGCGCGGTGGTGTTCGGCCCGCTGGAGCTGACCGTGCCCGGCGGTGCGACGGTCGCGGTGGTGGGCCGCTCGGGTGCGGGCAAGTCGCTGCTGGCGGCGCTGACCGGCGGGCTGCGACTGCCGGACGGCGGGGCGGTGCTGGTCGACGGGGTGCCGGTGGCGGCGCTGTCCGTCGCGGAGCGCCGCCGGGCGGTCGGCTACGCCTTCGACCGTCCGCGGCTGGTCGGCCCGACCCTGGACGAGGCGCTGGAGGGCGCGGACCCGGCGGCGCTGGCCGCGGCCCGGGCGGACGGGTTCCTGGCCCGACTGCCGTACGGCGGTCGCACACCGGTGAGTGAACTCCGGCTGTCGGGGGGCGAGTTGCAGCGGCTGGGGCTGGCCCGGCTGCTGGCGGTCGGCTCCCGGGTGGTGGTGCTGGACGACGCCACGTCGAGCCTCGACATGGCCACCGAGCACCAGGTCGACCGCGCCCTGCACGACTCCACCCGGGGTCGCACCCGGCTGGTCGTCACCCACCGCGCGGCGGTCGCGGCCCGTGCCGACCTGGTGGTGTGGCTGGACGGCGGCCGGGTCCGGGCGGTCGGCCCGCACCCGGAGCTGCTCGCGGAGCCGGACTACCGGGCGACCCTGGCGGGCGCGAGCGTCGAGCCTGCGCCGGCCCGCCCGTAGCGCGGCCCGAACCCAGCAGCACTGCAGCGAAGTTGATCGGGTTCTGAACAGCACAGCGGAGCGAGGGAGGGCGAGCCGTGGGGCGGCATCGGAGGGCGCTGGCGGGCGTCCCTGGCGTGGCGGGGCTGCGGGAGACGGCGGCCGCGGTGCCGCGGCGGGCGCTGTGGCGGCTGGCGGGCTGGTCGGCGGTGGAGGCGCTGCCGGCGCTCTGCTCGGGGCTGCTGGTGGCGGCCGCCGCCGACCGGGGCTTCCTGGCGGGCCGGCCGGGCGTGGGCTTCGGCTGGCTGGCGGCGCTGGGCGCGGTGACGGCGCTGCGGGCGGTCGCGGCGCGGGCGGTGTTCCCGCACCTGGCCGAGGTGGTCGAGCCGCTGCGGGACACCCTGGTGGCGCGGGTGGTGCACGGCGCGCTGTCCCGGCCGAGCCCGGACGGCCCGGCGGAGATCGCCCGGATCACCGAACAGGTCGAATCGGCGAGGCAGTTGACGGCCACACTGCTGCGCAGTGCGCGCGGCGTCGGGATCGGCCTGCTCGCGGCGCTGCTGGGCCTGGGGCTGCTCGCACCGGTGGTGCTGCCGCTGGTGCTGCTGCCGCTGCTGGTCTCCGGGGCGCTGTTCGTCCGCCTGCTCGGTCCGCTGGTGGCACGCCGCCGGGCGGTGGTGCTGGCGGACGAGCGGATCGCCGCGGAGGCGGGGCGGGCGTTCGCGGGCCTGCGCGACCTGGCGGCGTGCGGCGCGCAGCCCCGGGTGGCCGGGCGGTTGCTCGCCCTGGTGGAGGCCCAGGGCGAGGCGCTGCGGGCGGTCGGCCGGGCGGCGGCGCTGCGCTCCCTGACGGTTGCGATCGGCGGCCGGGTGCCCCTGCTGGCGGTGGTGTGCGCGGCCCCGTGGCTGGTCGCGCACGGTTGGCTGACCGCCGGTCAGGTCCTCGGCGTCGCCACCTACCTGCTCCAGCAACTGGAGCCCGCGGTCCGGACCTTGGCAGGGATGCTGGGCAGCTGGCTGCTCGACCTGGTGGTGGTCCTGGACCGCCTGACCGAGTCTGCACCGCCGCTCACGCCGCTCACCGCCCCGCCGCTCGCCGGGCCGCCTGTCACCGCAGCGGGTGTCACCGCACCGGGTGTCACCGCACCGGGTGTCACCGCACCGGGTGTCACCGCACCGGGCGGCGGCGCGCTGACCGTTCGCGGCCTGCGCTACGCGCATCTGCCGGGCGCCCGACCCGTGCTGGACGGCGTGGAGTTCACGGTTCGGCCCGGTGGGCGGCTGGCGGTGGTCGGGCCGAGCGGCACCGGCAAGTCGACCTTGGCGGCGCTGCTGGCGGGCCTACTCGTGCCCGATGCCGGTCACGTTCGAGTGGATGGGATGGACCTGGCTGCCCTGCCCGGCCCGGAGCGGGCGACCCGGTTGGCGTTGGTTCCGCAGGAGGCGTACGTGTTCGCGGGCTCGGTGCGGGACAACCTGTGCTGGCCGTCGAACGAGCTGAGCGACGACGAACTGGTGCGGGCAGCGGGGAAGTTGGGCGCGGGCGAGCTGCTGGCGCGACTGGGCGGCCCGGGCGGCGAGATCGTCGGCCCGGCCGAGCTCTCCGCCGGGGAGCGCCAACTGCTGGCGCTGGTGCGGACGTTCCTGTCGCCCGCGCCGGTCGTGGTGCTGGACGAGGCGACCTGCCACCTGGATGCGGAGGCGGAGCGCCGGGTCGAGGAGGCGTTCGCGACCCGGCCCGGCACGCTGGTGGTGGTGGCGCACCGGATCGGCTCGGCGGCCCGCGCCGACCGGGTGCTGCTGCTGGACGGCGGCCGCGGCGTGCTGGCCGGGCACGGTGACCTGCAGGTGCTGTCGCCGCTGTACCGCGAACTGGTCGGCCACTGGCGCTCGTCGGGACCGGCCGCGCCGGTGCACGGCGCGGCGGAGCCGCTGCCCGGCGGCCGGGCAGCGTGAGCGGCGCGCGCCGATCGGGCCGCGAAGGGGGCACGGCGGCTGTCTGTTTCGGTAGGCTCCGATCCGATTCGGCCGTTGTCGTGGGCCCCGGGCGGGCCGTCACGGGGACGGCCGGTCGGCTGCTGCCCGGGGCCGAGCGCGCCGGGCGCCCACGGACGCTCCGGTGGCGCCCGGGGTGTTCCCGGCGAGCCTTCCGCCGAGACCGTTTCCTTCGCACGGAGAAGACTGACCTGATGTCCGAGTCCATCGACGACACCACCGAGCACGACCACCGGGCGCCCGCCGACGAGGCCGCCGAGAGCAGGGCGCACGGCCGCCACCGGGGGGCCACCGCCGGCGACGACACCGCCGAGGCGGATCCGCACGGTCGCCACCGCCGCTGACGCCCGCCCCTCCGCGGGCCGCCGCGCCCGCCGCACGACCACACCGCACCGCCGACGCCCCCGGCCCCGTCACCGTCCTGACGGAGCCGGGGGCGCCGGCCGTTCCCGGCGCACCGGCACGAGCGCCCGGCCGACGCGGGCCGGTGCGGGCCGGTGCGGGCTGACGCGACGTCAGTCCATGGTGAGCACGGTGCGCAGGGCCTCGCCGCTGCGCATCTGGCGGATCGCCTCGTTGACCTCGGCCAGCGGCAGCCGGTGGGTGATCATCCCGTCGAGGTCGAGCCGTCCGGCGCGCCAGAGTTCGATCGCCAGGTCGGCGGTGCGGCGGACGTCGCCGCCACCGTACATCGAGGGCAGCAGCCGCTTCTCGTTGAAGAAGAGCTCGCCGAGGCTGAAGGACACCCGGTCGTCCTGCGCACCGGCGCCGATCACCACCACCGCGCCGCCGCGCCGGGCGGCGTCGTAGCCGGCCCGGACGGTGGCGGAGCGGCCGACCGCCTCGAAGACGGTGTCGAAGCCGCCGCCCGGCACCGAGCGGGCCGCGCTCTTGAGTTCCTCGGGGGCGATCGCCTCGGTGGCGCCGAAGGCGAGCGCCCGCTCGCGCCGGGAGGCCACCGGGTCGACCACGGTGATCCGGGCCGCGCCGCTGATCCGGGCGCCCTGCACGGCGGCGATGCCGACGCCGCCCGCGCCGATCACCGCGACCGCCGAACCGGCCTGCACCGCAGCCGTGTTGACGACCGCGCCGAGCCCGGTGGTCACCCCGCAGCCGATCAGCGCGGCCAGCTCGTACGGCAGGTCGGCCGGCACCGGGAACACGCTGTCGGAGGTGACCACCAGTTCCTCGGCGAACGCGCCGGTGCTGTAGAAGCCGTACGCGTCGGTGTCGCCGCCGATCCGGAAGCTCGGAGTGCCGAGGCGGCGGATCGAGGCGACGCACAGGTGGGTCTGCCCGCGCCGGCAGGCCGGGCAGGCGCCGCACGGCGGCATCCAGCAGAGCACCACCCGGTCGCCGACGGCCAGGCCGGGCACACCCTCGCCGATCTCGGTGATCTCGCCCGCGCCCTCGTGCCCGGGCACGAACGGAGCGGGCTGCGGCAGCACCCCGGCCATCGCGGACAGGTCGGAGTGGCAGAGGCTGGCGGCGTGCACCCGGACCCGGACCTTGCCGGGGCCGAGGCCGACCGCCTCGACGTCGTCCCGGACGTCCAGGGTGTCCTGTCCTGTCTGCTGCAGGATCGCTGCGCGCACGGGCTGCTCCCGGGGGTGTCGGGCCGCCGCCCCCGGCGACGGCACTGTGGTGGAACACGTTCCACTGCGAACCGTCCCTTGTATAGCGCATCCGCTGTCCACCGCACCGGCCGGACCGCACCGCCGGTCGGCCGGGCGCCGCCGGTGCCGGACCCCGGGCGGACCGGCACCGGAAACCGCTTCCCAACCACCGCTCCGAGCTGGCAATATCCGCGGCCGTGTCCACCACCGAATCACCCGCGGCCATCGAAGCCGCCACCCCCGCCAAGCCCTGCCCGCAGTGCGGCGCCCCCCTGTCGGTGAGCGAGCGCTTCCCGACCTGGTGCCCGCGCTGCGAGTGGAACCTGCTGCCCGCGACGCCGCCCGTCGAGTACCGGACGGCCCGGGCCCGCCGCCGGGCGGCGCGCGAGGAGCGCCGCGAGGAGGCCGCCCGACAGGCCGTCAAGGTCCGCACCGAGCACGTCTTCCGGCAGGTCGCCGCGGGTGAGTCCGACCTGCGGAGCGGACCGGCGGTGGCGGCGTTCGCGCTGGCCGGGCTGGTCCACCTGGTGTCGCTGACGGTGCTGGTCACGGGCGCGGCGCTGGTCGCCGGGCTGCTGTCGCCGAGTTGGCCGGCCCGCGGGCTGGGCGTGGTGGCGCTGGCGGTGGCCGTGCTGATCCGGCCCAGGCTGGGCCGCCCGCAGCGGGACGGGGTGCTGACGCGCGACGCGGCGCCGGTCCTGTACGGGCTGGTGGACCAGGTGTCGGAGGCGCTCGGCGCCCCGAAGGTCGACTCGATCGTGGTCACCGACCGGTTCAACGCCTCGGTCGGCGTGCTGGGTCTGCGCCGCCACCGCCAGTTGGACCTCGGCCTGCCGCTGTGGGAGATGCTGCCCCGCCAGCAGAAGGTCGCGCTGCTCGGCCACGAGATCGGCCACTACGTCAACGGCGACTCCCGCAGCGGGCTGTGGACCGGCTCGGCGGTCGGCTCGCTGGCCGAGTGGGAGCGGCTGACCCACCCGTCCCCGGACAACGAGTCCCGCCGCATCCTGCTGATCATGGCCACGTTCGTCGCCAACCTGCTGCTCTGGGTGGTCAACCGGGCGGTGCGCGCGCTGACCGGGCTGATGTTCCGGCTGCACCTGCGCAGCGGGCAGGCCGCCGAGTACCGGGCCGACCGGCTGGCCGCGCAGCTCGCCTCCGTCCGGGACGCCCGCGCGATGCTCACCGCGCTGCTGAACGGGCCGACGGTGGAGGCGGTGGTGATCCGGCAGCGCTCCCGTCCGGCCAGGCGCCCGGCCGGGCGCAGCGCCCGGACGTCGGACGCCGCGCCCGCGCCCGACCTGTGGGAGTCGCTGGCCGAGGCGGTCCGGACCATCCCGGCGGGCGAGACCGAGCGCCGGATCCGGGAGTCCGAGCGGAACGTCAGCTCCGTCGACGGCTCGCACCCGCCGACCTACCTGCGGCTGCGGATGCTGGACACCGCTCCCCCGCCGGTCGACCGGGCGCCGCTGGTGCTGGACGCCGGGCGGGCCGCCGCGATCGAGGCCGAGCTCGCCGAGAGCCGCGTCCGGGTCGCCCGCGCGCTGCTGTAGCGGCCGCCCGGGGCGTTCCTACCATCCAGTAGGGTCCTGGTCAGTCCCCCAGCCCGGCAGGAGCGCCCCATGACCGACCCCACCCCCGCCGAGCCGGTGCTCGCCGCGTTCCGCGCCGCCACCGGCTTCATGCCCGAGGACGAGGGCCTGGCCCTGTACGCGGCCGCGCTGGACGCCGCCGGGCGCACGGGGCGGCCGGTGCTGGAGATCGGCACCTACTGCGGGCGCTCGGCGATCCTGCTCGCGGACGCCGCCCGCCGGGCCGGCACGGTCGCCCTGACGGTCGACCACCACCGCGGCTCGGAGGAGCAGCAGCCCGGCTGGGAGTACCACGACCCGACCCTGGTCGACCCGGAGGTCGGCCTGATGGACACCCTGCCGCGGTTCCGCCGGACCCTGCACGCGGCCGGGCTGGAGGACCACGTGATCGCCCTGGTCGGCCGGTCGCCGCAGGTCGCGGCGGTCTGGCAGGGCGAGCTCGCCCTGGTGTTCGTGGACGGCGGGCACACCGACGAGCACGCCACCGGCGACTACGAGGGCTGGGCGCCGCACCTCGCCGACGGCGGCCTGCTGGTGGTGCACGACGTGTTCCCCGACCCGGCGGACGGCGGCCAGGCCCCGTACCGCGTGTACCTGCGGGCGCTCGCCGAGGGCTTCGAGGAGGTCTCGGTGACCGGCTCGCTCCGGGTGCTGCACCGCGCCCCCGCCGCTGCCTGACGCCTCGTCACCCGTCAGGTCCTGACGGCCCGTCACCGACCCGTTCCGGCGCACCGGCGGGCGGAGGTTTCCGATCTCCGGCGGGAACGATCACCGCTGCTGCGGCGTCGTCCCCACGGCGACGCGTTGGCGGTCCGCCGTGACCAGCCGCACCGGCGGCCGGTACGGTGTCGGCGGCAGACGGCGAACAGCCGGTGCGGGGAGCGGCCCGCCCGGCGGACAGGCACCGGCTACCCGGTGCGGAACCGGTCCAGTTGGGGGCGAGGGCAGCGCATGACGGAACAGGGCAGAGCCGCCAGGGCGGTCTGGGATCCGACCGCGAACGACGGTGCGGGCGGCTGGGTCCGCCGGCCGGTGGCGGACGATCCGGCGTCCGCGGTCCCGCCGCCCGGGCCGTCCGCCCCGGCGGGTGGGCTCCCGCCGCAGTCCGCCGCGCCGACCCCGCCCGCTCCGACGGTGGCGGCCGGTCCTCCGCGCCCCGGACCGACGATCGCCGCCACCCCGGTCCGGCCCGCCCCGTCGCACGGCGCCCCGCCGCCCCCGACCGCCCAGCCCGCGCCCGCGTCCGGTGGGTTCCCGCCCGGCACGCAGCCCTCGTTCGGCGGGCCGCCCCCGCAGCAGCCCGCCCCGCCCGCGCAGGGCCGGGCGTTCCCCGGCCAGCAGCCGCCCTTCGGCGGGCCGCCGCCGCAGCAGCCGTTCCCGCCCGACCAGGGCCAGCCGTTCGGCGGCCCGCAGCCGTCGTTCGGCGGTCAGCAGACCTTCGGCACGCCCCAGCAGTTCGGTGAACCGGCCCAGCAGTTCGGTGAACCGCCGCAGCAGTTCGGCGAGCAGCAGCAGTTCGGCGGCCAACCCGGCGGTTACGGCTACCCGCCCGCGCAGGGGCAGCAGTTCGGCGGCGGCCAGCAGTTCGGCGGTGGGCAGCCGCCCTTCGGCGGGCCGCCGCAGTTCCCGAACGGGCCGGGCCCGCAGGGCGGGTACGGCCGGCAGGAGCCGGAGTTCGACTACGAGGACGACCCGCGGCGGCGCCGCACCCCGGTGTTGATCGGCGCGGCCGTGGCGCTGCTGCTGGTGATCGGCGTCGGCGTGGTGTGGGCGGTGCAGAACAGCGGCGGGGGCGACACCCCGGAGGCGACGAGCACCGGTTCGGCCGCGCCGGCGCCGGGTTCCGGGGGCGGCTCGACGGGCAGCACCGGCCAGGACTCCTCGACCGCGCCCGCCGCCTCGCCCTCGGCGTCCGGCTCGCCGTCCGCCGGGCCGGCCGCCGACGCCCAGGCGAAGGCCCTGGACGCGCTGCTGACCAAGGGCGAGAACGCGAAGGCGCCGATCGGCAACGCGGTGGCGAAGGTTCGCAGCTGCCCGCCGAAGACGGAGATCGACAGCGCGGCGAAGGTGTTCGACGACGGGGCGGACCAGCGCGACGCCCTGCTCGCCGAGCTGGCGGCGCTGAAGACCGACAGCCTGCCGGGCGGCGCCGAGGCGGTGGCGGACCTGAAGGCGGCCTGGCAGCAGTCCGGGGACATCGACCGGGCGTACGCCGCCTGGGCGCGTACCGTGTCCTCCCAGGGCTGCGCCAACAACCAGGCGCCGTCCACGCCCGACCTCGCCCGCGCCAACGATCTCAACCCGAAGGCCACCCAGTCGAAGAAGGACTTCGTGGCGAAGTGGAAGCCGATCGCCAGTACCTACGGCCTGGCGGCGCGCACCTGGGACAGGATCTGAGGAACTCGTGACCGGCCGCACCACCCCGCCCCCCGTCGACCCCGACGACCAGGACCCGTACGCAGCTCGGTACGCCGAGCCGTACGCCGCCCCCTACGCCGGGCCGGAGCGGCGCGGCGCCCGCTGGAAGCCCGCCGTCAAGCTGGCGGGCCTGGTGCTGCCGGTCTGCCTGATCGGCTGGCTGGGCTGGCAGGCCGTCGACAACAGCTCGCGGGACGTCACCGCCCACCCGGCGGGCTCGCCGCGGTTCGCGGAGGGCGACCAGGTGGACCGGGGCGGGTCCGCGGACGGCCCCGCGCCCGCCGACAGCCCCGCCGCGTCGAAGGAGGCCGCGACGGTGCCCTCGCCGTCGCCGAGCACCGCGGGCCGCCCGCTGTCCGGCCGCACCGTGCTGCTCGACCCGGGCCACAACACGGGCAACGCGAAGCACACCGGCGAGATCAACCGCCAGGTGGACATCGGCAACAGCCGCAAGGAGTGCGACACCACCGGGACCTCGACCAACGCCGGCTACCCGGAGGCGGAGTTCACCCTGGACGTGGTGCACCGGGCCCGGGCCATCCTGCAGGACCGCGGCGCGGCCGTGGTGCTCACCCAGGACGGCGACCGCGCCTGGGGCCCGTGCATCGACGAGCGCGCCAGGATCGGCAACCAGGCCGGGGCGGACGCGGCGGTCTCGGTACACGCGGACGGCGCGCCGACGGCCGGCTACGGCTTCCACGTGATCATGCCCTCGAAGGTGGTCGCCGGTCCGGCCGACACCTCCGCGATCGTCGACCCCTCGCACCGGCTGGGCGTGCTGCTGCGCGACACCTTCAAGGCCGGTACCGGCGAGCCGGTGTCCACCTACATAGGCCAGCAGGGCCTGGACACCCGCGGTGACCTCGGTGGCCTGAACCTGTCGAAGGTGCCGAAGGTCTTCATCGAGTGCGGCAACATGCGCAATTCCGAGGACGCGAAGCGGATGACCGACCCGGAGTGGCGCCAGCGCGCCGCGCAGGCCCTCGCCGACGCCCTGACCAGCTATCTCACCGGGTGAGCCGCTGCGTACACCCACCGTTCCACACCTGTCCGACCACCGTTCCAGGCGCTCCCGGACCCGATCGATTCGGACCGGATCCGGAGGGCGCTGTGCACACGGCGTCGCCTTGGCCCTAGGCTTTTGCCCTGTTGTACCGCTCCGGTACCACGGGGGCCCGGTCACCGCCCGCCGACCACGACTACACCAATGAGGGGAACGTCAGTGAATCTGCGCGCTCTCACCAGGGGAGACGCCGCCGTCGCCGGTGCGGCCGTATTGCTCCTGATTTCGTCCTTCCTGACCTTCCGGGGTCCGGACTGCGACACCTCGGCCTGCGACAAGGCCGCGGTCAACGCCTGGGACTCCACGTTCTACCCGGCGCTCCCGTCGATCTACCTGCTCGGCATCATCGGTGCCGCGCTGATCCTGCTCTTCCGCCTCCAGAAGGCGACCCTGGGCACCAAGGAGATCGCCGGCCTGCGCCTCGACCAGTGGGGCACCGCCGCGGCGGTCATCGCGCTCTGGGGCAGCCTGTGGTCCCTGGGCGGCGGCCCGGACTCCTGGAAGAACGGCATCGGCTCCTGGCTCGGCCTGCTGTCGCTGCTGGTCCTGGCCGGCGCCGTGATCGCCGGCCCGCTGGTGCCCGCCCTGCAGGCGCCGCTGCTGTCGGCCGCCTCCGCCTCGCCGGCCGCCACCACGCCGCAGCCCTTCCCGCCCTACGGCGCCCAGCAGCAGCAGCCGCAGCCCGGCCAGCCCGGCGCGTACGGCTACCCGGGCGCCCAGCAGCAGCCGTTCCCCGGCCAGCCGCAGCCGCAGGCCGACCAGCCCGCGCCCGCCCAGCAGTACGGCGGCCAGCCCGGCGGCTACGGCTACCCGGCCGCCGCGCAGGCCCAGGCCCAGGCCCCGGCTCCGGCCCCGCAGCCGACCGCGGTCCAGCCCGCCATCCAGGACCACGTCGCCGCCCCGCAGGCCCCGTTCGCGCCGTTCTGGTTCGCCGTCCCGGCGGTCCGCCAGCTCGGCAACAAGGACAACCCGGCCGCCCCGCCGGTCGGCGAACTCGTCCCCGGCACCTGGTACCTCGCCGTCGACCAGCGCGGCCCCGCGCTGGTCGCCCAGCTCCCCGACGGCAGCCACGGCGTCCTCACCGACACCACGGGCATCCAGCGCGGCTGATCACCCGCCCGCGCCCCGCGAGGGGCGCGACGCACCGAAAGGTCCGTCCTCGGAGACAGGTTGTCTCCGAGGACGGACCTTTTCGTCGAGTGCCTCCCGCCGCGCGGTTCCCGGACGCGTCGCCGGCTAGCAGCAGTCGTCGACGGCCAGCCCGGCGGGGAGGTGTTCGCCGCCGAAGACGCTGATCGTCGCGTGGTCGCCGCCGAGGGCCGCGACGGCGAGCAGCAGCGCGCCGGCGGTCCAGGTGGTGCGTTCCTCGGGCCAGATCGCGTCGTCCTCGAACACGTAGCCGGTCCAGTAGGAGCCGTCCTGGTGGCGCAGGTGCTGGATCCAGCGGAGGATCTCGACGGCGCGGTCGGACTGGCCGGCGGCCCAGAGCGCGAGCGCGAGTTCGGCGCTCTCGCCGCCGGTGACCCAGGGCCGGTCGCTGACGCAGCGGACGCCGAGGCCGGGGACGACGAAGCGGTCCCAGTCGGCGGCCAGCCGCCGGGTGGCCTCCTCGCCGCGCAGGGCGGTGCCGAGGACGGGGTAGTACCAGTCCATGGAGTAGCGGTCCTTGTCGAGGAACCGCTCGGGGTGGCGGGCGATGGCGTGCCGCAGCCGCCCGGCGGCCAGCTCCCAGTCGGGCTGGGGCCGGTCGAGGTGGTCGGCGAGGGCCAGTCCGCAGCGCAGGGCGTGCAGGATCGAGCAGGAGCCGGTGAGCAGCGCGTCCGTCGCGGCGGTGCCGTCCTCGTCCTGCCGCCAGGCGATCGCGCCGCCGGGGAGGCTGAGCCGGACGGTGTGGTCGAGGGCGCGGCTGACGGTGGGCCAGATCCGTTCCAGGAAGCTGTCGTCGCCGGTGGACAGGTGGTGGTGCCAGGCGCCGACGGCGACGTACGCGCAGAAGTTGGTCTCCCGGGCGAGGTCGGTGGCGGTGCCGTCGGCGGTGCCGGCCCGGCCGTAGGCGTAGGCGGCGTACCAGGAGCCGTCGGCGTTCTGCCGGTCGGCGAGCCACTGGTAGGCGGCTTCGGCGGCGGCGTGTTTGCCCGCGGTGTCGAGGGCCATGGCGGCCTCGGTGTGGTCCCAGGGGTCGAGGTGTCCGCCGTGGAACCAGGGGATGGCGCCGTCGGGCTGCTGGTGGGCGAGGATCGAGCGGACGGTGTCGGCGGCCTGCGCGGCGTCCAGCACGCCGTCCAGCAGCAGGGCGGCGGGCACGGCGGCCGTCACGCGCCGGCCCCCGGCTCGTGCGGCTTGCTGGCGTAGACGACGAAGGACTTGCCGAGGACGGGGTTGAGCGCCTTCTCGGCGGCCTTGGTGAGGGTGGAGATCACGGGGGTGCCGACGATGTCCCAGACCAGCAGCTGGTGGTAGGCGCGGACCGGCAGGGCCTTGTCGTTGTTGACGCCGACGGCGCACTTGATCCACCAGTACGGGGAGTGCAGGGCGTGCGCGTGGTGGCTGCCGTACGGGGTCAGGCCGGCCTCGCGGACCCTGTCGACGAGTTCGTCGCCCTTGTAGATCCGGATGTGGCCGCCCTCGACCTCGTGGTACTCGTCGGAGAGCGCCCAGCAGATCTTCTCGGGCAGGTAGCGGGGCACGGTGACGGCGAGCAGTCCGCCGGGCTTCAGGACGCGGACCATCTCGGCCAGCACGCCCTTGTCGTCGGGGATGTGCTCCATCACCTCGGAGATGATGATCCGGTCGAAGGTGTCGTCGCCGAACGGCAGGTTGAGCGCGTCGCCCTCCATGGCGGTGGCGCTGGCCCCGGCGGGGGCCTCGCCGGCCTGCTCCATGGCGGCGAACCACTTGCGGACCTCGGCGATCTCCTCGGCGTTCTGGTCGAGGGCGACCACGTTGGCTCCGCGCCGGTAGCACTCGAACGCGTGCCGGCCGCCGCCGCAGCCCAGGTCGAGCACCCGGTCGCCTGGGGCGAGCGGGAAGCGGGAGAAGTCGACGGTCAGCACTGCGGTGCTCCCATTCACGAAGGGGGTGGTACCAGGAGGTTGACAGATCGTCGGCCGGCGCGGCGTCAGCCGACGTAGCGCCAGCCGGGGCCGGAGCGGGCGGCGGAGCCGGCACCGGTGGCGATCGCGGCCCGGTAGCGTTCGGCGGTCAGTTCGGCGGCGCGGGCCCAGGTGAACCGGGCGAGGACGCGGTCCCGCCCGGCGGTGCCGAGCCGGGTGCGCAGGTCGGGGTCGTCGAGCAGGCGGCCGAGGGCGGCGGCCAGCGCGCCGGCGTCGCCGGGCGGGACGGCCAGGCAGGTCTCGCCGTCGAGTCCGGCAACCTCGGGGATCGCGCCGCCGGTGGTGGCGACCAGCGGGGTGGCGGTGGCCATCGCCTCGGCGGCGGGCAGCGAGAAGCCCTCGTACAGGGAGGGCACGCAGGCGGCCTCGGCGGAGCGGTACAGGTCGACGAGTTCACGGTCGGTCAGGCCGGTGCGGAACTCGATGTGCTGCTCCAGCCCGAACCGGCGCACCGCGTCGGTGACCGGCCCGTCCTCCTTCTGCGGCTTGCCGACCACGATCAGGTGGGCGTCCCGTTCGGTGCGGATCTTGGCGAGCGCCTCGACCAGGTGCACCAGGCCCTTGAGCGGGACGTCGGCGCTGGAGGTGGTGACGATCCGGCCGGGGACGCGGGCGACCCGGTCGGACGGCGACCAGAGGCGGGTGTCGGCGCCGATCGGGACGACCGAGATCGCGCCGGGGGCGGTGCCGAGCTGGGCGGCGATCTCGGCCTTGGAGCTCTCCGAGACGGTGATCACCTGGTCGAGCCGGCCGGCCACCCGGCGCTGCATCCGGACGAAGGAGTACCAGCGGCGCTTGCCGAGCCGGGCCAGCCGCCCGGCGGCCGCGTCGATCTCCAACTTGCGGTCCACGGTGACGGGGTGATGGACCGTGGTGACCAGCGGGAAGCCGTGCCGGGCCAGGCCGAGCAGGCCGTAGCCGAGGGTCTGGTTGTCGTGCACCACGTCGTAGCGGCCCTTGTGCCGGGCCAGGTACTGGCGGGCGCGCAGCGAGAAGGTCAGCGGCTCGGGGAAGCCGCCGGTGCGCATCACGGCGTACTCCAGCACGTCCACCGGGCCGCGGAACTCGCCGACGGCGGGGGTGCGGAACGGGTCGTCGGCGCGGTACAGGTCGAGGCTCGGGAGTTCGACCAGGCGGACGCTGCCGGGGCCCTCGACCTCGTCCAGCACGGGGTACGGCTGGGCGCCGATCACGTCGACGTGGTGCCCGAGCCGGGCCAGCTCCCGCGACAGGTGGCGCACGTAGACGCCCTGGCCGCCGCAGAACGGGTCGCCGCGGTACGACAGCAGGGCGATCCGCAGCGGCGGCGGCGACACAGCGGTCATCCCCAGTCCCCTTCTCAGCTACTCACCGGGACCGGCGACGGAGGAGGCCGCCGAACGGTAAAGTAGATCATGTTTCACAGCGGTGCGGGCTCGTCGTTGGAGAAAGTGAACAACGAGGGACCTCGAAGATTACCGGCCCGTAGCTTTTCGCCAGAAGCCCCGGCAGGTGATTCACGCCACGCTCCGCCCCCGCCCGCCTCCCCGATCGGCCCGCCCCTGGAGTGCCCGTGACCGCGAACGCCGCCGCCGACGGGGTGCTGACGCCGCGCCAGGCCGAGCGCCGCCGGGGCATCCTGCGGGCGGCCACGGCGCTGGCCGCGCGGGGCGGCTACGAGGCGGTGCAGATGCGCGAGGTCGCGGAGAGCGCGCAGGTCGCGCTGGGCACCCTGTACCGGTACTTCCCGTCCAAGGTGCATCTGCTGGTGGCGGTGATGCGCGAGCAGTTGGAGCGGCTGCACGAGCAGGTGAGGAGACGTCCGCCGACCGGGGCGGACCCGGCGGCGCGGGTCGCCGAGGCGCTCACCAACGCCTTCCACGCGCTGCAGCGCGAGCCGCGGCTGGCGGAGGCGATGGTGCGGGCGCTGTCCTTCGCGGACCGTTCGGTGGGCAGCGAGGTGGACGAGGTCGCCCAGCTCACCTCCGCCATCGTGCTGGAGGCCGCCCGGCTGCCCGACCCGCCCACCGCCGGCCAGCAGGCCGCCCTGCGGGTGGTCGGCCACACCTGGCACGCCACCCTGCTGGTGTGGCTGTCCGGGCGGGCCTCGCTGGCGGAGGTCCGGGCCGACCTGCACACCGCGGCCCGGTTGCTCACGCCCGCCGCCGCCGAGCCGGAACTGCAACCGGTTCCACCACCTGGCGCGGGGGCGTCCGCGGGCGGCGGCTAGAGTCATGGGTCGCGGAACGGCCCGGCCGGTCCCGACCACAACTTCATCCGCCTCCGGGGCCGGGGGAAGCCGGTGCGATTCCGGCACTGACCCGCAACCGTGAGCCGTCCCGCCGGGGCGGCGCAGTCGGACTGCCCGGCCGGAGGCGAGCGGCCCTCCTCCGTCGTGGGTCTACGGGCGGCCGGGGTACCTCCCCGGTCCGCTGCGACCGCTCACCGAAAGGCTTCACCCTCATGCTGACCGCTGCCCGCCTGGGCGCCGCCGCGCTGACCGGCGCCCTGTTCGCCGGCGTCGCCGCCGCCCCCGCGCTCGCCGACACCGCCGCGCCGTCCGCGTCCGCCGCGGCCTCGTCCCCGGCCGCCTCGTCCCCGGCCGCCGCGTCCGCTGCCGCTCCGGCCGGGCTGTACGGCAAGGGCGACCCGCAGTACGACGGCGTGTGGCGGCAGTCGCTGGCGCTGATCGCCCTGCAGCAGGAGAAGGTGGTGCCCGCCGACAGCGCCGTGCAGTGGCTGCTCGGCCAGCAGTGCGAGGACGGCGGCTGGCCCTCGTACCGGGCCGAGGGCGCCCCGTGCACCCCCGCCACCGAGGACACCAACGCCACCGCGATGGCCGTCCAGGCGCTCACCGCGCTGGGCGGGCACCAGCCGCAGGCGGGCCGGGGCGTGGAGTGGCTGCGCGCGCAGCAGAACCCGGACGGCACCTGGGCGTACAACCCGGGCGCGGCCGGCGACGCCGACTCCACCGCGCTGGTGGTCAACGCGCTGCTCGCCGCCGGCGCCGACCCGGCACAGGTCGGCGCCGCCCCGCACACGGCGTACGACGGCCTGGCCTCGTTCCAGCTGGGCTGCGCTGCCGCCGCCGACCAGCGCGGCGCGTTCGTGTACCAGCCGGTGCCGAACGCCCCGGCCGCCGCCAACACGCTGGCCTCCGCGCAGGCCCTGCTGGCCGCCGCGGGCGGGCACCTGCCGGTCGCCACCACCGACCGCAGGGCCGCCCCGCCGAAGGCCCCGGCCTGCGCCGACGCCAACGGCACGGTCGCGCACGCCGACTCCGCCGAGGCGGACGCCGCGTACCTGACCGGCAAGCTCGCCGCCGGCGGCCAGCGCCTGCTGCTGGACACCCCCGGCGCGGCCGCGGGCCCCGACTTCAACTCCACCGCCTGGGCGGTGCTCGGGCTGGTCGCCGCCGGGCACGGCGCGGAGGCCGCCAGCGCCGCCGACTGGCTGGCGGGCAACGGCTACGCGTGGGCCGCGCAGGGCAAGAGCGGCACCGATCCGGCCGCCACCGCCACCCTGGTGCTGACCGCCCGCGCCGCCCAGCTCGACCCGTACAACTTCGGCGGCGCCAACCTGGTGCAGCTGCTCGCCGACGCGGGCCCGAAGCCGAAGTCCGCCCCCGCGGCCGGCGACCCGGAGGCCACCCGCGCGCCCGGCTCGGCGATCACCGAACCGGACGAGAACAGCGGCTTCTCGGCGGGCTGGCTGATCGGCGTGGGCCTGCTGGTCGGCATCGGCGCGGGCATCCTGCTCAGCCTCAACCGCCGCCGCCACACCGCCGCGGCCGCCCCGGCCGTCCCGTCCGCGACCGACGCCGAGACCCCGGCGGGCGGCTCCGCGGCCCCCTCGGAGGACCGGTGACCACCCGTCGCGGGCCGGTCGCCGTCCTCTCCCTGCTCGGTGTCCTGCTGCTCGCGCTGCTCGGCCCGGCGGCGGGCTCCGCGCACGCCGCGGACTACCGCTACTGGTCGTTCTGGAAGGGCGGCGCGGACGGCTGGGCGTACCAGCAGGCCGCGCCGACCGGGTACGTGCCGGCGGACGGAACGGTGGACGGCTGGCGGTTCGTGCTGAGCCCCGACGGCGGCCAGGGCACCCCCCGGCCGGCGCTCGCCCCCGACTTCGGCTCGGTGTGCGCCGGGACCGCGCCGAGCGGCGGCCGCAAGCGGGTCGCCGTGGTGCTCGACTTCGGCACCGCCGAGGACGCCCCGAAGGGCGAACAGCCGCCCGCCGTCCGCCCGGTGTGCGCCTCGGTGCCGACGGCGGCGAACTCGGCGGAGGTGCTGGCGGCGGTCGCGCCGCCGCTGCGCTACGACTCCAGCGGGCTGCTGTGCGCGATCGCGGGCTACCCGCGCGCGGGCTGCGGCGAGCCGGTCTCCGGCGCCGACTCCAGCACCGCGTCGGGCCGTGCGAAGGACTCGGGCGGCCCGGACCTCGGCCTGGTGGCGGGCGCGGCCGCGATCGTCCTGCTGGGCGCGGGCGCGGTCTGGCAGGCCCGTCGCCGCCGCAGCCGCTGAGCATGTCCACCGCCCGCCTGCGCCGCGCCGACCCGGGAACCGGGTCACGCATCAACTCCCGTGCCGCGCACAGCCGTACGCTGACCCGGCAGGTGCACCCGGGCGCGTGGTGGCTGTGGTCGCTCGGCCTGGCCGGGGCCGCCACCAGGACCACCGACCCGCTGCTTCTGCTGCTGGTCCTGGCGGTGGCCGGCTACGTGGTGGCGGCCCGCCGCAGCGACGCGCCCTGGTCGCGCTCCTACGCCGCGTTCCTGCGCCTGGGCCTGGCGGTGCTGGCCGTGCGGATGCTGTTCGCGGTGGCGCTCGGCTCCCCGGTCGGCGGCACCCACGTGCTCCTCACGTTGCCGCAACTCCCGCTGCCCGCTTGGGCGCAGGGCGTCCGGCTGGGCGGGCAGGTGACCCTGGAGGGCGTGCTGTTCGCGCTGTACGAGGGCCTGCGGCTGGCGGTGCTGCTGGCCTGTGTGGGCGCGGCGAACGCGCTGGCCTCGCCGTCCCGGCTGCTGCGCTCGTTGCCGGGCGCCCTGTACGAGGCGGGCGTGGCGGCGGTGGTGGCGATGACCTTCGCGCCGAACCTGGTCGCGGACGTCCGGCGGCTGCGCGCGGCGCGCCGGCTGCGGGGCCGCTCGGACCGGGGCGTGCGGGCCGTGCTGTCGGTCGGACTGCCGGTGCTGGAGGGCGCGTTGGAGCGTTCGGTGGCGCTGGCCGCGGCGATGGACACCCGCGGGTTCGGCCGGACGGCCGCCGTGCCGCGCCGACTGGTGCGCGCCGCCGGGGCGTTGACCCTGGCGGGCCTGCTCGGGGTGTGCGGCGCGACGTACGGGCTGCTCACCGCGGGCCGTCACCCGTGGGCGCTGCCGGTGCTGCTCGCGGGCGCCGGCGCGGCTGCGGCGGGCCTGCTGCTCGGCGGCCGACGCTCCGTCAGGACCCGCTACCGGCCCGACCCGTGGGCCCTGCCGGAGTGGCTGACGGCCGCCTCGGGCCTGCTGGTCGCGGCCGCGCTGATCTGGTACGCGGGCCGCTGGCCGGAGGCGCTGACCCCGCCGGTGGCGCCGCCGTCCGTCCCCCGGCTGCCGCTGCTGCCCGCGCTGGCCGTGCTGGTCGGCCTGCTGCCCGCCTTCGTCACCCCCGAGCCGCCCCGGAGCACCAGGTGATCACTTTCGAGCAGGTCGGCGTGGAGTACGCCGACGCCTCCGGACCGGCGCTGCACGGCGTCGACCTGACCGTCCCGGAGGGCGAACTGTGCCTGCTGGTCGGCCCGTCCGGCGCCGGCAAGTCGACGCTGCTGGGCACGGTCTGCGGGTTGGTGCCGCACTTCACCGGCGGCACCCTGACCGGCCGGGTCACGGTGGCCGGCCGGGACACCCGCACCCACCGCCCGCGGGACCTGGCGGACGTGGTCGGCACGGTCGGGCAGGACCCGGCGGGGCACTTCGTCACCGACACGGTGGAGGAGGAACTCGCCTACGGCATGGAGTCCCTGGGGCTGGCGCCGGCGGTGATGCGACGGCGCGTCGAGGAGACCCTGGACCTGCTGGGCCTGGCCGAGCTGCGCGGCCGCGCGCTGTCCTCGCTGTCCGGCGGGCAGCGCCAGCGGGTGGCGATCGGCTCGGTGCTGACCGTCCACCCGAAGGTGCTGGTGCTGGACGAGCCGACGTCCGCGCTCGATCCGGGCGCGGCGGAGGAGGTGCTGGCGGTGCTGCAGCGCCTGGTGCACGACCTGGGCACAACCGTGCTGCTGTCCGAGCACCGCCTGGAGCGGGTGGTGCAGTACGCCGACCGGGTGCTGCTGCTGCCGGGCCCGGGCGAGCCGCCGGTGCTCGGCGACCCGGCCGCGATGATGGCCCGCTCCCCCGTCCGCCCGCCGGTGGTCGACCTCGGCCGGCTCGCCGGGTGGACGCCGCTGCCGCTGACCGTCCGCGACGCCCGCCGCCGCGCGGCGACCCTGCGCGAGCGGCTTCCCGCCGCGCCCGTGCCCCGACTCCCCTCCCCCGCGCGCGAACCCGTGGCCGTCGTGAGTCGCCTGGTGGTGTCCCGCGGGCCGGTCCCGGCCCTGCGCGGGGTCGAACTCGCCCTCGCCGCCGGGGAGATCACCGCCTTGATGGGCCGCAACGGGGCGGGCAAGTCGACCCTGCTGGGCAGCCTGGTCGGCCTGCACGCGCCCGACTCCGGCACCGTCCGGGTGAACGGCCTGGTCCCGCACAAGTCCCGTCCCAAGGAGCTGATCCGCTCGGTCGGGCTGGTCCCGCAGGACCCGCGCGACCTGCTGTACGCGGAGACCGTCGGCGCCGAGTGCGCCGCCGCCGACCAGGACGCCGACGCCGAACCGGGCAGCTGCCGGGACCTGCTGGCCGCCCTGCTGCCCGGCATCGACGAGCGGTGCCACCCGCGCGACCTCTCCGAGGGCCAGCGCCTCACCCTCGCGCTGGCCGTGGTGCTGACCGCCCGCCCTCCGGTGGTGCTGCTGGACGAGCCCACCCGGGGCCTGGACTACGCCGCCAAGGCCCGCCTGGTCACCGTGCTGCGCGGCCTCGCCGAGGCGGGGCACGCGATCCTGCTGGCCACCCACGACGTCGAGCTGGCCGCCGAACTCGCCCACCGCACCGCCGTGCTGGCCGAGGGCGAGATCGTCGCGGACGGCCCCACCCCCGAGGTGGTGCTGGCCTCCCCGACCTTCGCCCCGCAGACCGCGAAGATCCTGCCGCCGTACCTCACCGTCGCCGAGGTCGCCGCCGCCCTCGCCCCGGCGGAGCCGCCGCGATGACCCCGCTCGCCCGGCCCGTTCCGCTCGGCCGCCGCTCGGTGCTCGCGCTCGGCCTGGTCTCCGCGGTCGGCGTGGCCGCGTTCGGCTGGCCGCTGCTCGCCTCCCGCAGCTCCGACCTGGTCGGCCACTCCGCGGACGCGCCCTGGCTGTTCGCGCTGCTGATGCCGCTGCTGCTGGCCGTCCTGGTCGCCCAGCTGTCCGAGGGCCGGCACGCCACCGGCGCGCCCGGCCTGGACGCCAAGGCCGTCGCGATGCTCGGCGTGCTCGCCGCGGCCGGCGCGGCGCTGCGCCCGCTGGGCGCGGGCACCGCGGGCCTGGAGCCGATGTTCTTCCTGATGGTGCTGGCCGGGCGGGCCCTCGGCCCGGGCTTCGGCTTCGTGCTGGGCGCGCTCGCCATGTTCGCCTCCGGCCTGCTCACCGGCGGCGTCGGCCCGTGGCTGCCGTTCCAGATGCTCGCGATGGGCTGGGTCTGCCTCGGCGCGGGCCTGCTCCCGGGCGCCGCCGGGCTGCGCGGGCGGGCCGAACTGCTGCTGCTGGCGGCCTACGGCGTGGTCTCCGCGGTCGGCTACGGGACGGTGATGAACCTTCAGGGCTGGCCGTACATCGGCGGGTTGAGCACCTCGATCTCGTTCGTGCCCGGCGACCCGTTCTCCGCCAACCTCACCCGCTTCGCCCTCTACTGCCTGACCACCTCGCTCGGCTGGGACCTGCCGCGCGCCGCCCTCACCGCGGTGCTCTGCCTGACCGTCGGCGGCCCGCTGCTGCGCACCCTGCGCCGCGCCACCCGCCGCGCCGCCTTCCGGTAGCGGCACGGCGGGGCCGGTCCCGACCGGACCGGCCCCGCTGCTCCCGACCCGCTACTGCTTCGGCCCGGACTGCTGCACCACCTCGAAGGACCACACCGAGGACCCGCTGGCCGCGGGCCGCGGCCGGTCGCCGCCGCCCTGGTGCGCCGCCTTCATCGGCCCCTCCATCCAGGCCCGGAAGGACTCCTCGTCCCGCCAGCGGGTGTACACCAGGTACTGGTCGGTGCCCTCGACCGGCCGCAGCAGCTCGAACCACTCGAAGCCGTCCGAGCCCTCCACCGCACCGGCCCGCGCGGCGAACCGCTGCTCCAGCACCTCCCGCTGCTCGGCGGGGACGGTCAGCACATTGATCTTCACGACGCTCATGCCTCCCATCCTCCCCCACCTCGCGCCGGCCGGTCAGGACCGGCGGCCCGCCAGGGCCAGCGCCCAGGTCAGGCAGCCGAAGGCGGCCGTGGCGGTGACCGCGCGGACGAGGTTCCAGCGGACCCAGACGTCCTCGAAGGCGGCCCGGACGGCGGCCGGGTCGGTGAGCCGGTCGGGAGCCCCGGCGGCGGCCAGCTTGTCGTTCAGCGGGACGTTGACGGCGGCGGTGACGACGAACACGGTCAGGTGGAGGACGGCGGCGGCGCCGATCCACAGCAGCACGGTGCGGTCGCCGCCGCGCCACTGCAGGATGCCCGCGGCGGCGATCAGGACCAGCGCGCCGACGAAGCTCAGCATGAACCAGCCGTTCAGGATGGCCACGTTGATCCGCTGCATGGTGTCGACGAACGCCCGGTCGTCGACCTTGGCCAGGCCCGGCATCACCGAGCAGGCGTAGGAGTAGAACAGCCCCGCGCCGAGCCCGGTGGTCAGGACCGCGCCGATCAGTGTCACTGTGCGCAGAACAGCCATGCCGCGCGCCCCCGTTCGTGTCGTCATGACCGACAGTCAACTCCGCGCCTCGGCCAAGATCCATGGCCGAGGCGCTCGTTGGCATGCGTGAGCGTCCAGCCCGGTGGGCGGCGCGCGACTACGCTGGCCGGTGTGGACGCGCTCACCGCACTGCTGACCGGGCCCCGCGCCCAAGGGGCGTTCCTGCTGCGCTCGGTGTTCGACCCGCCGTGGTCGATCCGGATCGAGGACCGGGCCCCGCTGACGGTGCTGACCCCCGTGCGCGGCGGCGGCTGGATCGTCCCGGACACCGGCCCTCCGGTGCCGCTGCGCACCGGGGACCTGGCGATCGTCCGCGGGCCCGAGCCGTACACGGTCGCGGACCGGCCGGAGACCGCGCCGCAGGTGGTGATCCACCCCGGGCAGGTGTCGACCACCGTCGACGGCGCGCGGATGTGCGAGGAGCTCGACCAGGGCGTGCGGACCTGGGGCACCACCAGGGACGCGGCGACGGTGCTGCTCAGCGGCACCTACCAGCTGCACGGCGAGGTCAGCGGGCGGCTGCTGCGGGCGCTGCCGCAGGTGCTGCGGCTGACCGCCGAGGAGTGGGGCTCGCCGCTGGTGGCGCTGCTGGAGGCGGAGATCGGCCGTGACGAGCCGGGCCAGGAGGCGGTGCTGGACCGGCTGTTGGACCTGCTGCTGATCTCGGCGCTGCGCTGCTGGTTCGCCCGCGACAGCGGCCTCGCCCCGGCCTGGTACCGGGCGCACTCCGACCCCGTGGTGGGCCGCGCGCTGGGCCTGCTGCACGCCGACCCGGCCCGGGCCTGGACGGTCACCGAGCTGGCCGCGCAGTGCGGGGCGTCCCGGGCTGCGCTGGCCCGCCGCTTCACCGAGCTGGTCGGCGAGCCCCCGATGGCGTACCTCACCGACTGGCGGCTCGCCCAGGCGGCCGACCTGCTGGCCGAGCCGGACGCGACGCTGGGCGCGGTGGCCCGCCGGGTCGGCTACGGCAGCGGCTTCGCGCTGAGCGCCGCGTTCAAGCGGGTCCGCGGGATCAGCCCGCAGCAGTTCCGCGAGCAGGCGAGCGCGGAAGCGGCCGGGGCGGGAGCGACGCCGACGGGCGCCGCGGCCGGGGCGGCGACGGGCGGCTGAGCGGGCGCGCGGGCGGGGACTCCGGCCCGAACGGGTGTCAGAACGCCGCCCGACCAGCGTTCACACCGTCCGATTAGCCATCAAAGCGGACAGCAAGCGCCCCTGGACCCGGGCGTCCCTGTTGCCCCGGGGAAATGCTCCTGCATAATCACCCCGTTCGATCCGACCCGAGGAGGACCGGCCCATGCCGGCAGAGCGCTGCCCCCGCTGCGGCACCGCACGGACGGCCGGCAGCTGCGCGTGCGACGCCGCCTCCTCGGTCGAGGACACCGCCGTCCTCCCGCACCTGGAGGGCCCGCCGCTGGTGCGGCCGTACGTGGCCGGCGCGGCCGTCGTGGAGCCCGGCAACCCGGCCGTGGACCCGTTCGCCACCCGGGTCGGGCCGCCGCCCGTGCAGCCGATCACCGGCCCGCCGGCCGGCGTCCACCCGCTCGCCGCGCAGCCCGCCGCGACCCCGCCGGCCCCGCCGGCCCCCCCGGCGCAGCCCCCGCACGTCCCGCAGGCCGCCAGCCCGTTCGGATCGCCGCAGGTCGCGCCCCACCCGCCGCAGCACCAGGTGCCGCCGCAGCCGCCGCAGGCCGACGCCGCCGCGACGCAGCTGCTGCCGCCGGTCCCGCCGCAGCAGCACGCCGCACCGCAACCGCCCGGTGCGCCGGGCCGGTTCGTGCCGACCCCGGGTCCGGAGCAGACCGTGCCGTTCGCGCTGGGGCGGGTGGTGGCGCCGCCGCAGCCGGTGTCTGCCGCGGCCGTCGAGTCGCTGTCCCAGGTCGGGCAACCGGCACCGGCGGAGCCGGTCGGGGCGGCCCGGCCGATCGTCCTCGACGACGGCCAGGAGGAGTGGTCCGAGGCGCCCGCCGCGGACCTCGGCATGTTCACCTTCCGCGAGGACGGGTCGGGCGCGCCGCTCAGCCGCACCGGCCGCCGCGAGCAGCGCAAGCAGAGCGCCGACCGCAAGCGCCTGGTGATCGCAGGCGGCGCGGTCGGGGTGACCGCGCTCGGCGCGAGCCTGGCGATGCTGCTGAGCTCCTCGCCGACCCCGGTCGACAACGCGCTGCCCGCGCCCACCGGCCCGGTGGTGTCCTCGCCCGTCGAGCCCTCGCCGGACCCGAGCAACCAGGTCACCGACGCCTCCCCGGCACCCGCCACCGGGAGCGCCTCGCCGACCCGCACCACGGCCCGCCCGAGTCAGGCCGTCACCACCAAGGGCGCGGTCGCCCCGAGCACCCCGACCGCCCCGAGCAGCCCGGGCACGCCCTCGGCCGCGCAGTCGTCCGCGGCGCCTGCCAAGGAGCTGAAGTTCGGCGACACCGGCCCGGAGGTGACGCAGATGCAGCAGGCGCTGATGGCCTTCCGCTGCAACCGGATCGGCCCGCTCACCATGGACCGCACCCGCACCAACCAGCTCGGCTTCGGCGACTGGACCCGCCAGGTGCTGCAGAGCGTCCAGAGCGAGCTGCGCAAGTCCAAGCTGCTGCGGGACTACCAGGACGGCGTCTACGACGAGGCGACCCAGGCCGCGCTGCGCCAGACCCCGACCAGCGCGGACTGCTGACCCGCCCCGGCCGCTGATGCCCCGTCAGCCCGCGATCGCCCGGAACAGGCTGTAGGCGGCCAGCACGATCATCGCCAGCGCGGCGATCCGCACCACCACCTTCATCGGCACGTGCTGCAGCAGCTTCTGCCCGCCGACGACGGCGATCCCGCCGACCGCGCACAGCGCCAGCCACGCACCCAGGCCGACCGCCACCGGGTCGTCGTACTTGGCGGCCAGGTTCGCCGTCATGATCTGGGTGAGGTCCCCGAACTCGGCCACCGCGACGATCACGAAGCTGGTGCCCGCCACCTTCCAGAACGAGTCGTCGGCGGGCTCCCGGCCCTCGGCGCCGTCGTCCTCGTCGTCCTGGTGCCAGAGCAGCATGGCCGCGCCGACCAGGAACAGCAGCCCGGTGATGCCCTCCACCCAGCGGTGCGGCAGCAGCGCCAGCAGCCGGCCGGCCACCAGCGCGATGCCGACCTGCAGGGCGAACGCGGCGGCGATGCCGGTGAACACGTACGCCGCCCGGTACTTGGTGCCGAGGACCAGACTGGCCAGCGCGGTCTTGTCGGGCAGTTCGGCGAGGAACACGATGCCGAAGGTCAGCGCGGCGACGGTCAGGCTGTTCATCGGGTGCGGGGTCTCTCCGTCTCGGGCGGCCGGGGCCGGGAACTCACAGGGCGTCAGATCCAGCTGGTGAACCACATCCGGGCCCGCCACTCGGACATCGGGATCACCTCCGCCGTGTACAGCGGGTGGAAGAACGCGAAGCAGCCGACGACCGCCAGCACGATCAGCCCCGCCCCGGCCGCGCCCCAGGCCCGCCGGCGCGGCGCGCACCCCTCGGGGCCGAGCATCGCGCCCAGCATCTGCGCCACCGCCAGGCACAGGAACGGCACCAGCAGCACCATGTAGAACGAGAAGATCGTCCGGTGCTGGTACTGGAACCAGGGCAGGTAGATCCCGACCACCCCGGCCAGCACCGCACCGGAGCGCCAGTCCCGCCGGAAGAACCACCGGTACAGCGCGTACGCCAGTGCGAAGCACCCCGACCACCACAGGAGGGGCGTGCCCAGCGCCAGGATCTGGCTCGCGCAGCCCTCCGCCGAGGTGCAGCCGCGCTGCCCGTCCGGCACCTGCTCCCAGTACATCGACACCGGCCGGCCCTGCACCAGCCAGCTCCACGGGTTCGACTGGTAGGTGTGCGGGGACGCCAGACCGGTGTTGAAGTCGTACATCTGCGCGTGGTAGTGCCACAGGCTGCGCAGCGGCGCCGGCACCCAGCTCATCGACACCTGCGGCAGCGGGATGTCGACCAGCGGGGTCCGCGGGGGCGACAGCCCGGCCCGACCGTCCGCCCACTGCCGGTCGTAGCCGCCGCCGGTCGCGAACCAGCCGCTCCACGAGGCGACGTACACCACCAGCGCGCTGCCCACCATGGACAGCGCGGCCGGCCACAGGTCCCGGCGCAGCGTCGACCGCCCCGGCCGGTACGCGCCCGCCGCCCGCCGGCCCGCCCGGTCCCACAGCAGGGTGAGCACCGTGAACACGGCCAGCACCTGCAGGCCGTTCCACTTCACCGCGCAGGCGGCGCCGAGCAGCACCCCCGCCCCGAGCCGCCACGGGCGCAGGCCCAGCCGCACCTCGTCGGCGGCCCGGCCGCCCTCGGCCCAGGCGGCGCGCAGCAGGTCACGCGTCCGGTCGCGGTCCACCAGCAGGCAGCCGAACGCCGCCAGCACGAAGAACGCCGAGACGCCGTCCAGCAGCCCGACCCGGCTCATCACGAACTGCAGGCCGTCGACGCCCATCAGCAGCGCCGCGACGCACCCCAGCAGCGTGCTGCGGAACAGCCGCCGGCCGATCCGTGCCAGCATCAGCACGCCGAGCGTGCCCAGCACGGCCACCATGATCCGCCAGCCGAACGGGTGCAGGCCCCAGAAGTGCTCGCCCAGGCCGATCACCCACTTGCCCAGCGGCGGGTGCGCGACGAACGCGGGCGCCTGGCTGAGCGGGATCACCTGCGGCACCCCGAGGATCAGCTGGTTCGCGTTGTCCGGCCACACCGACTCGTAGCCCTGCTGCCACAGCGACCACGCGTCCTTCGGGTAGTACGTCTCGTCGAAGACGAACGCGTTCGGGTACGGCAGGTCCCACAGCCGCAGCAGTCCGGCGAACGCCGCCACCCCGACCGGCCCCCACCACCGGAACCGGTCCGCCCGCGGCACCGCCCGGCGTCCTGCCTCCTGCCGCCGCTCCTCCCGCACCGCGAGCGCCATACCCTCCCCGTCCGCCGCAAACTGACGACTTGTCCGCAATGTCCGCATCCTAGCCTGTGACGGGGACGGGACGGCCGACCCGGGGCGCAGCGCCCCGGCGGCTACGGTTGACCCTCGACCAGGTCGAGGGGACAGGGTCAACCACGTGGAGAGCACCATGCGCAGCATCGGCGAGACGGCCCGGGCCAGCGGCCTGGGCGTGAGCGCGCTGCGGTTCTACGACGGTGCGGGCGTGTTCGTCCCGGCCGCGGTGGACCCGCGGACCGGGTACCGCTGGTACGCGGAGGAGCAGCTGCCGGACGCCCGGCTGCTGGCCCGCCTGCGCCGGGTCGGCCTGCCGCTGGCCGGGATCACCAGGGTGCTGACCGGCAGCCCGGCCGAGGCCCGCGCCGAGCTGGACGCGCACCTGCGCCGGCTGGAGGACGGCCTGTCCGATGCCCGCCGCGAGCTCTCCACCATCCGTTCCCTGCTCGACACCCGGGAGTTCCCCATGCCCCAGACCCGTCTGACCGTTCCCGCCGCGCAGCTCGCGGCCGCCCTGGACGCGGTGCGTTTCGCCGCCCCGGCCGACTCCTCGCTGCCCGCCGTCTCCGGGATCTTCCTTGACGCGGAGGACGGCGTGCTGCACCTGGTCGCCACCGACCGCTACCGGCTGGCGGTCGCCGACTGCCCGGCGTCGCTCGACGGCCCGGCCGTCTCGGCGCTGCTGCCGACCGCCCTGGCGGACGCCGCCCGGGCCCTGCTGGCGGACGCCGAGGAGGCCGAGCTGGTCCTGGACGGGGCGCACTTCACCGTCCGCGCGGCCGGCCGCGAGCTCTCCGGCGAGCGCGCCGACCACGACTTCCCTGACTACCGCCGCCTCGTCCGGCTGGAGCCCACCCACCGACTGTCCCTGACGGCCGATCAGCTGCACGCCATGCTGGCGGCCGCCGCCCCCGACACCGCGACCCGGTCCGCGGACGGCGTGGACTTCCCGGTCACCGTCCTCACCGCGACCGCCGACGACGCCCTCCCCGGCGCCGCCCCCGCCGCCGACCTGCTGGTCCGCGTCAATCGCGACTTCCTCCTGCAGGCCGCCGGCACCGCCGACCAGCTGGTCCTCGAACTCGGCGGCCCGATCGGCCCGCTGGCCATCCGCTTCCCCTCCCGCGCGGACACCTTCTCGCTCCTGATGCCGATCGCCCGCTGACCCCCGCCGGGTGCGGACGGGTGCGGACGGGCGGGTACGGTCGGCGCCATGACCGCCGTCGACTGGGCCTCCGTCCGCACCCGCGTCTCGACCCTCGCGGCGCACGACCCAGACGGCCCGTGCCCGGTGAGCCCGCCGCTCGCGGAGGAGCGGGTGGCGGAGGCGGAGGGCCGGCTCGGTTTCACCTTTCCCGCCGAGTACCGGGCGTACCTGCGGCAGGTCAGCGCGGGCGGCTGGTTCGTCGACGAGTTGCGGTGCACCGAGCGGGGCTGGGGCTGGCGGAGCCCGGTGGCGCCGGTGCCGGGTCTGGCGTTCCTGGCGGCCCGCGGCGAGGGCTGCGCCGTGGGCCTGGCGGTGGCCGGGCCGGCCCGCGGCACCATGTGGATGGACAACCGCGCCCTCCACCCGGAGCCCTGGCCGCTGCTGACGGAGGACGGCCGGCCGGCGACCTTCGGCGAGTGGCTGGTGGACTGGCTGGACCACCGGGAACCGCTGATCGGCGCCACCCGCGAGCAGCACGGCCAGGTCATGTACTGCTGGCTGATGGGCGTGGAGACCCCGATCGACTGGTGCCCGCCGCCGACCGGCCGTTGACCCGTCAGGCCGCGGCCTGCAGCTCCGCCAGCTCGCGCTGCGGCACCGCCAGCACCCGCACGTTGTCCTGGGCGGGCGTCAGGTGCTCGCGCAGCCGGACGGCCAGGGCGACGATCAGCAGGGTGCAGAGCGCCATCGCGGCGAGGTAGAGCGGCCAGGTGCCGGAGCCGACCAGCAGGACGCCGACGGCGGGGCCGACGGCGACGGCGGTCTGCTTCACCAGGGCGTAGCCGGAGTTGTAGGTGCCGAGCAGGCGGGCGGGCGCGAGGTCGGCGACGATCGGGCCCATGGTGGGGGCGAGCAGGGACTCGCCGACGCCGAAGAGGGCGTAGACCGCGACGATGGCGACCGTGGCGGCCATCGCGTCGGTGCGGATCAGGCCGGCCACCAGGGCCATGCCCCAGGCGGCGAGCCAGACCAGGCCGGCGGCGGCCATCGCGGTGGTGCGGCGGCGGCGCTCGGTGATCCGGACGACGAACATCTGCAGCAGCACGATGGTCAGCGCGTTGGCGCCGATGGCCAGGCCCAGGGTGGCGGGCGCGGTGCCGACGGTGTCGGTGGCGAACGCGGCGACGCCGGACTCGAACTGGCCGTAGCAGGTGAAGAAGATCAGCCCGGCGAGCAGGCAGAGCCGCAGCATGGCCTTGTCGGCGACCAGGGTCCGCAACCCGCCGCCGTTCGCCGCGGCGCCGCCGGCCGGGTTCGGCTCGACGGCCTCGACGGGCATCTTGGCGGTGCCGGTGACGGCGGCCAGCCCGAGGAAGGTCAGCGCCTCGATGGTGAACAGCCGGGTGAGGCTGGCCGGGTCGGCGGTGTCGACGATCTGGCCGCCGACCAGGGCGCCGATGCCCATGCCCAGGTTGACCAGGGTGAACTGGAGCGCGAAGGCGCGGGACCGCTCGGCGCGGCCGGTGCAGCGGACGATCATCGTGGCGAGCGCGGGCTGGCAGGTGGTGACGCCGGCGCCGAACAGGAAGGAGGACACCAGCAGCCCGGGCGTGCTCACGGCCTGCCCGAACGCGAACGCACCGGCGGCGGCCATCGCCGTGCCCGCCAGCAGCACCGGCCGCGGTCCGTACCGGTCGATGCCGCGGCCGGTGAACGGCAGCACGGCGAGCGCGGCCAGCGCGAACACGGTGAACACCGCGCCGGCCGCCGCGGAGCCCAGCCCTCGTACCTGGTCCACGTACACGAACATGTACGGCAAGGTGAAGCCGCTGCCGAAGGCGCTGAGCGCGTTGCCGATCTGGACGCGGCGCAGCCGGCCGCCCCACTCCTTCACTGCACACCCCTCTTCTTTACTCCGTAAGATTTCAGACCTAAAGTCTTACCATCGAAACCTTACGGCGTCAAAGGCTTAACAGCTGCACCTTGCGTGGGAGAATGCACCCATGAGCGCACGCAGAGCGGAGCCCCAGACCGCCACCGAACTCGGCATCGCCGAACAGGTGGCCGTCTACCAGCGGGAATTCCCCACCGTGGACCCGCAGGTGGAGACCATCGTCTCCACCCTGTCCCGACTGGCCCGCCGGATGAACGTGGCGTACAGCCGCCAACTGGCCACCCTCGGCATCACCTCCGCCGAGTGGGAGGTGCTCAAGGCGCTGGTGATCTCCGGCAGTCCGTACCGGCTGGGCCCGGGCGAGCTGGCCAAGCGGCTCGGGCTGACCCCGGCCGCGATGACCCACCGGATCGACCGGATGGTCACCGAGGGCCTGGTCACCCGGGATCGCGACGAGGCCAACCGGGTCCGGGTGATCATCGAGCTCACCGCGGAGGGCCGCGACAAGTGGCTGGAGCTGATGCGGATGGCCGCCGTCTTCGAGGCCGACCTGCTGCAGGACGTGGCCGCCGAGGTCCGCCCGGAGCTGTCCGCGACGCTGACCCGGATGCTGCGCCGGATCGAGGAGTCCCAGCCGGACGCCCTCGGCCGCACCGACGACCTGACCTGCTGACCGGCCGCCGGCAACGCGAACGAGGGGCGCGCGGAGATCTCTCTCCTCGCGCCCCTCGCGGGGTTCAGCTCAGTCGATCAGTGGTCAGCAGGCACCGTTGTCGGCCCAGACGCCCCACTGGCCGCTCAGGGTCGGGTCCTCGTTGGTGGTCCACCACTTGTTGGTCCAGTAGTGGCCCTTCCAGGAGACCTTGGTCGGGGTGGCGTAGATGGCCGCCGCGCTCCAGCTCGGGGCGCCGGTGCAGGTGCCGGTCGAGGCGGACGCGGACGGGCTGGCCGACTGCGAGGCCGAGGCCGACGCCGACGGGCTGGCGGAGTGCGAGGCCGAGGCCGACGCGGACGGGCTGGCCGACTGCGAGACCGAGGCCGACGGGCTGGCCGACTGGGTCGGGGCCGGGCAGCTCGCGGCGGAGCCGTTGGTGGCGGTCACCATCTTGTCGAACAGCGCGGTCTGGGTGCCCAGGTCGTACATCGAGAAGGCGAACGAGCCGCCGAGGCCGTTGCAGTGCGCGTAGTCCAGCTTGGCCTGGATCGACTGGGCGTTCTCGCCGGACCAGAAGGTGGTGCCGTCGTAGAAGTAGGCGGCCTTGGCGACGTCGTCCCAGTAGGTGTAGGACGGGTTGTCGACGAAGCCGTTCAGCTCCTTGAACATCCGGATGCCGTTGACGTTGCCGGACATGGCGGCGCCGGTGGCCGGGCCGGTCGCGGGCTGGAACAGACCGTGGTTGCTGCCGGCGGTGACGCCGGTCCAGCCGCGGTAGTAGAACGGCACGCCGACGTTGATCTTCTTCGCCGGGAAGCCGCCGGGGATGCCGTACTGCGGGTCACCCACGGTGTAGGCCTTGATGGCGCTGTCCACCGAGTACTTGCCGTTGCCGCCGGGGACCGGGGTCATCGGGTCGTTCGGGTTGGTGTAGATCGGCGCCTGGTGGTTGGTCGGGCCCTGGGCCTCCCAACCGCCGTGCATGTCGTAGGTCATGATGTCCAGGAACGTGAGGTACTGACCGATCTTGTCGGTCTCCACGTTCTTGATCTTGTCCTGGCCGGCGCCGACCGCGGCGGTCAGGCCGTAGGTCTTGCCGTCCGCGGAGCCCTGGGTGTTGAGCTGGCTGCGGAACTCGGCGAGCAGCGCGGTGAAGTTCTGCTTGTCCGCCGCGGCCGCGTGGTTGCCGGTGTGGCCGCCGCCGCCCGGGTACTCCCAGTCGAGGTCGAAGCCGTCGAAGATGCCGGCCGCGGTGCCGGGGCCGCCGTAGCCGCCCTGGGAGGGCAGGTTGCCCTTGAGGAACATGTCGACGCAGGAGGACACGAACTTCTTCCGCGCGGTGTCCGAGGCGGCCACGTCGGAGAAGTACTTCGAGTAGGTCCAGCCGCCGATGGACAGCAGCACCTTGAGGTTCGGGTTCTTCGCCTTCAGCTTCTTCAGCTGGTTGAAGTTGCCGACGATCGGCTGGTTCCAGGTGTCCGCGACGCCGTCCACCGAGGTGTTGGTGTCGAAGGTCTTCTGGTAGTCGGCGAAGGAGTCGCCCGCACCGTCGCCCGCGTTCGGGTCGTCCTCGTTCTGCGAGGCGGCCTTGTTGGCCTCGAAGCAGGTGAGGTTGGTGGGGTCGATGTTCGCGAAGTC
This sequence comes from Streptomyces sp. TLI_171, assembly GCF_003610255.1. Classification (GTDB taxonomy): domain Bacteria; phylum Actinomycetota; class Actinomycetes; order Streptomycetales; family Streptomycetaceae; genus Kitasatospora. The sequence goes on from NZ_RAPS01000001.1 coordinate 2,414,172, forward strand.
GTAGATGAGGTAGTCGAGCTTGGACGCCGCGCCCGTGTCCTGCATCGTCTTCAGGTAGTAGGCGTTGCTGTAGATCGACCACTGGTCGAAGTACGCGACCTTGATGCCGCCGCTGGTGGCCGGGGCGCCGGTCGAGTTGGTGGCGGCCGCCTGGGCGGTGCTGCCGGTCAGGGCCAGGGTGCCGCCGAGCAGCAGGGAGGCGGCGGTGCCGGCCGCGAGCGCGGCCCAGCTCTTCGGCCGCCGCCGCGCGGGCGACTGGGTGGAAACGGAACGAAGCATGGCTGCGTGACTCCTGGTCGTGGGGGTCCGGTCGTGCCCGGGGGCGTGCACCGTGCGAGGTGGGGTCGCACGGCCATGGGCATGACAGGGGAATCGAGCGTTGGCCTGCACAAACTCCAGGTGCGGATAAGCCGAACCGGCGCCGGTGGTCTACACCACCGGCGCCGGCCCAGGGGCTCCCTGCACCTGCCAGGTAAAATGGACTAGACCAACTCGGCCGTCAAGAGCGGGTTCTGACGCTTACGCCGCGCTTAAGGTTCGGTGTCCGGTCAGTACCGCAGCGCGTTCGCCACCTCAGGCGTGACGGCGCCGGTCAGCGAACGGTTGCTCTTGGCCGTGGCCTGCGCGGACGCACCGGCCGCCACTTCCGGCACGTTCACCACCGTCGCGTCGAGCAGGTTTCCGGACCCGTCGTCGAAGTTGACCTGAATCGTGTACTTGCCGGATTGCGAACCGTGGTTGGTGACCGTCAGCGGCACCGACAGCTTCCCGTCCGAGTCGGTGGTGGCGCTGCCCAGCACCACGTCGTCCTTGGCGTCCAGGCCGCCCTTGACGCTGGCCAGCGCCGAGGAGGCGGCGGCCTGCGCGGAGGCGCCCAGCGAGGCCGCGGCCGAGCCGATCGCGGCGGTGGCCGAGGCGGCCGCCGAGGCCACCTTCGACTGCGCGCCCTCCAGCGCCGAGGAGACCGCGGGGGTCGTCTTGCCGTCCGAGGAGCACCCGGCCAGCGCCGCGCCGCCCAGCAGTGCGGCCGCCGTCCAGCCGGCCGCGGCCCGCATCGATCGCTTCATCAGTGGATCCCTTCGGTCGTGGGTGCTCAGGAGAGCCCGGTGCCGTTCTCGCGGGCCGCCTCGTCGGCGGCCCGCGCCTCCCGCCTGCGCACCTCGTCCTGACGGCGGCTCACCACCGCGGCGGCGCCCAGCGCGCTCGCCGCGAAGGCCAGCACGCCCATCCACGGGCGGGCCAGCCGGTGCCCGAGCGCGGCGTCCAGCGAGTAGCGGCCCGCGCCGGAGATCCCCAGCGCCAGCCCGCAGGCGCCCAGCAGCGCCGGGTACTCGTAGCCGCCGCCGTGCGCGAAGAAGCCCGCGGGGGCGTGCACCGAGATCGCGCCGGCCATCGTCCCGGCGACGATCGAGCCGGCCGCCGGGGTGGCCAGGCCCAGCGCGAGCAGGGTGCCGCCGCCGGCCTCGCCCAGCCCGGCGGCCAGGGCGCTGCGCTCGCCCGGCGTGAAGCCCATGTGCTCCATCGCCTGCCCGGTGCCCTCCAGGCCGCCGCCGCCGAACCAGCCGAACAGCTTCTGCGTCCCGTGCGCGAACAGGACACCGCCGACGACTCCGCGCAGTGCCAGCAGACCGAGATCCTTGCGGTGCAGACTGGTCATGGTGTTGCCCCTGGTGTGGAAGAGATGACAGTAGGGCCCATCCCAACGCGCGCACCCGTCCCGTTCGACCCGGCGAACCCATCCGGGCGACCCGCCGCCAGCCGACAGGAGCTCCCGATGCCCACCGCACCGCAGCCGCCCGAGTACGTCCTGCACGGTGAGAAGGTCACCGACGAGGACGCCTTCTGGGCCGAACTCGGCCGCGCCGTCCGGGCCCCCGACGGCTACTACGGCCGCAACCTGGACGCCCTGGCGGACTGCCTGCGCGGCGGCTTCGGCCCCGAGCCGCCGTTCGCGCTGCGCTGGCAGCAGGCGCTGGTCTCCGCGCAGGCGCTGACCCGCCGGGTCACCGGCCCCGACGAGGAGGAGCGCTCGTACTTCGACGCGATCCTCGACGTGCTCCGCCAGGGTGGCGTCACCGTCCGGCTACGCTGACGGCCCATCATGGGCCCATGTCGGCGATCAACCTGAGCACCGTCTTCGTCACCTTCTTCGCCGTGGTCGGCCCGCCCAAGGTCCTGCTGGCCTTCGCCCAGCTCAGCCAGACCCGCACCCCGGCCGAGCTGCGCAGACTGACCCTGATCTCCTCGCTGGTCGCGGCCGTGGTCGGCCTGGCGCTGGCCTACAGCGCCGACTTCATGGCGTCGCTGTTCCACATCTCCGACCAGTCGCTGCAGATCGCCGGCGGGGTGATCTTCTTCATCTACGCGGTCGCGCTGGTGCTGGGGATCCACCTCGGCGGCGGCAAGGACGAGGGCCACCTGGCCAACCCGCTGGCCGACGGCATCCGCGAGCTGCTGCTGCCGTTCGTGGCCAGCCCGCTGGCGATCACCGCGCTGCTGGTCGAGTCGCTGACCCGGGACACCTTCGGCTGGCACTCCACGGTCGGCGCCATGTACGTCGCGGTGATCGCCGTGGACTGCGCCAGCGTGCTGCTGCTCGCCCCGCTGCTGCGGGTCAGCCGGCGCACCTCGCTGGAGGTGGTGTCGCGGCTGCTGGGGCTGCTGCTGGCCGCGGTCGGGGTGGAGATGTTCCTGTACGGGCTGGAGAGCCTCGGCGTGCACCTCGCCGAGTCGCAGAACGGGTACTGACGGCCCCTCAGGCGGCCGGCCGCGGGGGCAGCAGCAGGCAGAGCGGAACGGCCGACGCGGTGAGCGCCGCGGACCAGGCGAAGGCCGTGCCGAAGGCGCCGTGCTGCAGGACCACGGCCAGCAGGGCGGTGCCGACCGAGCCGCCGACCTGCTGGGCGACCCGGGTGATGATGCTGGCGTCCGGGATCTCGGCGCGCCGCAGGCCCAGGTACCCGGCGCTGCCCAGCGGGATCATCGCCGCCGCCAGGCCCAGGCCGCGGACCACCAGCGCCGCCCCGAGCAGCAGCCCGTTCGAGACGCCGAGCGCGAACGGCACGGTGGCCGCGGCGGTCAGCGCGAAACCGGCCAGGGCCACCGGGCGCGGGCCCAGCCGGTCGGTGAGCGCCCCGGCCCGGGTGCGGGCCAGCAGCGCGCCGACGCCCTGCGGGATCAGCGCCAGGCCCGCGCCGAGCGCGTCCTGCCCGCGCTGCTGCTGCCAGTACAGCGGCAGCAGCAGCATCGCCCCGTACAGCACGGCGCCGGCCAGGAAGCCGAGTCCGGCGGCCGAGGCCAGCGGGCGGTGGCGCAGCAGCCGCAGGTCGACCAGGGCGCCGGGGCGCAGCAGGGCGCGGGCGGTGAAGGCGGCCAGCAGGGCGAGGCCGGTGAGCAGCGGCAGCAGCACGTGGCCGGTGCCGACCCGGGAGAGGCCGTACAGGACGGCGGCGGTGCCGGGCGGGAGCAGCAGCAGGCCGAGGACGTCCGGGCGGGGGCGCGGGGCGTCGGGGGCGGGGCGGTCGTCGGGCAGGTTGCGGTGGGCGAGCCAGGCGCCGGCGGCGCAGAACGGGAGGTTGACCAGGAAGATCCAGCGCCAGTCGGCGAGGCTCAGGATCAGGCCGCCGAGGACGGGGCCGAGGATCGGGCCGAGGGCGGTGGGAAGGGTGACGGCGGCCATCACCCGGCCGAGCGCGCGGCCGCGGGCGGCCTGGATCACCAGGGTGGCCATCAGCGGCATCATGATGCCGCCGCCGAGGCCCTGGACGATCCGGAAGCAGATCAGCGCGGGGGCGCTGCGGGCCAGCGCGCAGAGCACCGAGCCGAGCAGGAAGGTGCCGAGGGCGGCGATCCACAGCCGCTTGCCGCCCAGCCTGGCCTGGGCCCAGCCGGCCAGCGGGATGGCGGTGAACACGGCCAGCAGGTAGCCGGTGCTGACCCACTGGACGGTGGCCAGCGGCGCGTGCAGGCCGGCGGCCAGGTCGCCGAGGGCGACGGTGACGACGGTGGTGTCGAAGACCACCGCGAGGGCGCCGACCACCACGGTGAGGGCGAGGCGGCGGACGGCGGGGTCGATGCGGTCGGAGTCGGGCGGGGCGGCGGCGGGCGCCGTTCGGGCGTGCCGGATCACGGCAGGGTCCCCTTAAGATATAGAGTCCTATCTTGCGAGCCTCACAGTAGGGCGCAGAAATAAGATAGGCAAATCTATCCAAGGAGAGCGGATGGCCGAGCGGCGCCGCGGCGCGGCCCTGGAGCAGGCCCTGCTGGACGCGGCCTGGGCGGAACTCACCGAGCACGGCTACGCCGGCTTCACCATGGACGCCGTGGTCAAGCGGGCCGGCACCAGCCCGCCGGTGCTCTACCGCCGCTGGCCCGACCGGGACGCGCTGGCCCGGGCCGCCATCGCGCACGTGCTGGAGCGCGCCCGGCTGGAGGTGCCCGACACGGGCAGCCTGCGCGAGGACGTGCTCGCCCTGCTCCGGGCCATCAACGCCACCCGGGTCGAACTGGTCGCCCTGATGAGCGTCCAACTCGCCGGATACCAGCGGGCGACCGGCACCGCCCCCGCCGAACTGCTCGCCGCCGGCGGACCCGACGGCACCGAGGCGATCTTCGAACGCGCCGTCGCCCGCGGCGAGGCCCGCCCCGAGAAGCTCAGCCCGCGGATCCGCGCCCTGCCCTTCGACCTGCTGCGCCAGGAGCTGCTGACCACGCACGCCCCGGTGCCCGACGACGTGCTCGCGGAGATCGTCGACACCGTGTTCCTGCCGCTGGTGCGCTGACCCCGCGCCGACCGCCCGAGGCCGGCCGTCAGGGCGTCAGCGGCCGCCAGGGCACCGGGCTGGAGAGGATCATCGAACTGGTCGGCTGCCCGTAGCCGCCCAGCCGGTCGGTCAGCCGCTCGAACGCCGCCATGTCCGGCACCCCGACCAGCAGCACGCAGCACGCCCCGCCGGTCACCCGGTGCAGCTGGAACACCTCCGGCCAGGACGCCACCTCCGGGTCCCGCAGCACGCACCGCACCCCGTAGCACTGCACCGTGACCAGCGCCATCACCGCCGCCCCGGCCTTCGCCGGGGCGAGGTGCGCGTGGTAGCCGGTGATCACGCCGTCCGCCTCCAGCCGCCGCACCCGCTCGGCGACCGCCGGCGGCGACAGGTTCACCCGGCGGGACAGCTCGTTGAACGACAGCCGGGCGTCGGCCTGCAGCTCGGCCAGCAGCAGGCGGTCCACGGCGTCCATCGGGGGCTCCTTTTCGTTCATGAGGCGATCGGCTCCCAGCAGCTTGCGAACGACAGGTCGACAGCTCCATCCGGGCTACGACGGCCATTCAAGAGCACGGCCGAGCGCCGCACAATGGTGACGGCCCGCCGTGATCCGGAGCGGGCGGAACCAGGAGGTACCGGCATGACCGGGGAAGCCCACCGGCCCAACCTGCGGTTCAGGCCCGAACAGGAACAACCCGGCGCGTCCACCCCGTACGCCCGCTACGTGCACCTGGCCGAACTGCACGCACTCCAGCAGCCCCGCAGCAAGGAGCCCGCCGAGTACTCGTTCATCGTCACCACCCAGGTGATGGAGCTGCTGTTCGACCTGCTGCACCACGAGTGGACGGCCGCCCGCGCCGCGCTGCGCGAGGACGACCTGGCCGCCGCGATCGCCGCGCTGCGCCGCGGCCACCACGTGCAGGACGTCCTGGTCTCCTCCTGGGACCTGCTGGCCACCATGACCGCCGCCGAGTTCAACGCCTTCCGCCCGGTCCTCGGCGAGGCCTCCGGCTTCCAGTCCTCGGCGTTCCTGCGCCTGGAGTTCCTGCTCGGCAACAAGAGCGAGGGACTGCTGACGATGTACCAGGACTCCCCCGCCGAGTACGACGACCTGTTCTCCGCCCTGCGCACCCCCAGCCTGTACGACGAGGCGCTGGCCGTGCTCGCCCGCCGCGGGCAGACCGTACCCGAGGTCCCGGTCACCGCCCGGCACCGCCACGACGCGGCCGTCGAGGACGCCTGGCGGGCCGTGTACACCGATCCGCAGCTGGCCGACCTGGCCGGGCTCGGCGAGGCCCTGCTGGACACCGCCGAGCGCGTCACCCGGTGGCGGCAGCGGCACCTGTCCTCCGTGAAGCGCACCATGGGCGCCAAGCCCGGCACCGGCGGCTCCAGCGGCCTCAGCTGGCTCAAGCAGTCCGCCGACCAGGACGTCTTCCCCGAACTGTGGACCGTCAGGAACGCCCTGTGACCCCCACCCGCGAGGACTGCGCGGCCCGCGACGCCGCCGACACCCTGCACGCCCTGCGCGCCGAGTTCACCCTCCCCGAGGGCGTGCTCTACCTCGACGGGAACTCGCTCGGCGCGCTCCCCCGACGCACTCCCGGCCACCTCGCCGCGGTGGTCGAGGGCGAGTGGGGAACCGGCCTGATCCGCTCCTGGAACGACGCCGGCTGGTTCCACCAGCCCGGCCGGCTCGGCGACCGCCTCGGCGCGCACCTGCTCGGCGCCGCCCCCGGACAGCTGGTGGTCTGCGACTCCACCTCGGTCAACCTGTTCAAGGTCCTCGGCGCGGCCCTGCGGCTGCGCCAAGGCCGCACCGCGCTGCTCGCCGAACGGCACGCCTTCCCCACGGACCTGTACATCGCCGACGGCCTGACCGGGCTGTACCCCGGCACCCGGCCGGTGCTGCTCGACAGCGCCGCGCAGCTGGACGCCGCGCTCGACGCCGACACCGCCGTCGTGCTGCTCTCGCACGTCGACTACCGCACCGGCGAACTGCTCGACATGGCCGCCGTCACCGCCCGCATCCACGCCGCCGGGGCCCTCGCGGTCTGGGACCTGTGCCACACCGCCGGCGCACTGCCGATCGAACTCGACGCCGCCGGCGTGGACTTCGCCGTCGGCTGCGGCTACAAGTACCTCAACGGCGGCCCCGGCGCGCCCGCCTTCCTGTACGCCGCCGAGCGCCACCACGCCGCCGCCCGGCAGCCGCTGACCGGCTGGTTCGGCCACGCCCGCCAGTTCGACTTCGAGCCCGGCTACCGGCCCGCCGAGGGGATCACCCGCTTCCTCACCGGCACCCCGCCGATCCTCGGCCTCGCCGCGCTGGAGGCCTCGCTCGACGTCTGGGAGCTCGCCGACCCCGCCGCCGTGCGCGCCAAGAGCCTCGAACTCACCGATCTGTTCCTCGAGTTGACCGAGGACCTGGACGTGGAACCGGTGACCCCGCGGGAGCCCGCGCTGCGCGGCAGCCAGGTCGCTCTGCGCCACCCCGACGGGTACGCGATCGTCCAGGCGCTGATCGCCCGCGGCGTGATCGGCGACTTCCGCGCCCCCGACCTGATGCGCTTCGGCTTCACCCCGCTCTACCTGTCCCGCGTCGACGTGCACGACGCGGCCACCGCCCTGCGCGAGGTCCTGACCAGCGGCGAGTGGCGCGCGGAGCGCTTCGCCCGCCGTGGTGACGTCACCTGACCGGACGTCACCACGCACCAGCGGCCGGGACCCCGAACGGGTCCCGGCCGCTGCCGTTCACTGCGCTCAGCTGTGGCGACCGCGACCGCGGCGGGCCAGCGCGATCACCGCACCGCCCAGACCCAGCAGCAGCGCGGCGGCCCCCGCCGCCGGGGCCATCAGGTCGTCACCGGTGTCCGGCAACGGCGGACCCGCCGGGGTCGAGCTGCTCCCGCTCGGCGAGGGCGCGGGACCGGTGCTCCGGCTCGGCGAGGGCGACGGGCTCGGACTGCCGGACGGCGACGGGCTGGCGCTCGGGCTCCCGCTGTCCGAGGGCGACGGGCTGGGGCTGTCCGAGGGCGACGGGCTCGGGCTGGGGCTCGGGCTCCCGCTGTCCGACGGCGACGGCGAGGGGCTGGTGTCGCAGTCCGGCAGGTCGCCGTTGAACGGGTAGTTGTGGATCTCGGTGCCCGCGCTGCCCTGCTGCAGCAGGCTGCCCGCGAGGTAGACCCGGCCGTTGGTGCCCGGATTGGAGAGCGTGGTGCTGCTCGCCGGGTTGCCCGCCATGATCGAGCCCTGGAACTGGGCCTGACCGGAGACCACCACGTTGGTCGCGGTCGGGAAGTTCCACATCAGGTTCGGCCGCAGCGCCGTCAGCGGGTCGCCCTCCTGCGCCGTCCCGCTGTTGGTGTTGATCAGCACGTCGGAGCCGGTCATGTTGACGATCACCGTCGCCCCGGCCGGGATGCCGGCGAACGCGATGCCCTTCGCCGCACTCGCGGAGCCGATGTTCCCGGGGTAGTCGAAGATCTGACGGGCGCTCGTGCCGTCACCGGTGAAGGTGACGGTGGAGCCGTCGTCCGCCCAGGTGCCGTTCGCGGTCTGCCGGCCCATGCAGGAGGAGTGGTCCTCGATCACCGGCGTCAGGCCGCTGAACTCGTCGATCGCGGCGGCGTCCTTGATCGCCTTGCCGTCGGGCGTGATGTCGTACGCCCCGGTGAGCGTGGTGCCGTACTTCAGGTTGCCCCAGGTGGTGTGGACCGTGGTGCCGTCGACGTAGTAGCCGCCCAGGAACAGCTTGCTCGGGTTCCCCTGCGAGGCGTCCATCGAGACCGAGCCGCCGACGGTGACGTGGTCGGTGCCGCTCGGCGGGGTGACCATCGAACCGACGCCGACGACGCCCATGTTGAAGGCGCCGCCGTTGGCCTTGTTGATGTCCAGGTCGCCGACCACCACGACCTTGCCCTCGGCCTCGGCCGCGTTCTGCCGCACCAGGTAGTCGCCGCCCACGTACACGTGGATCGAGGCGTCCGACCCGATGAACGGGCCGGTGTGCGGCGGGCCCCAGGTGCTCGGGCAGTTCGGGCCGGAACACGGGCCGAGCGGCGGAGCCAGCTGCGCGGCCTCACCGAGCGTCGCCAGCGCGAGCAGCGGTGCGGCGGAAAGGACCGTCACCACCGGGTACCTGAGCAGCCGACTCTTGGTACGGACACCGTGTCGCACGGACACCCCTCTCGTTGACGGTGGGTCACAGGCAGCAGCCCACGTCAGCAAAGAGGGGGACGCGCACCGATGCCGGGCTGTGCGACCCTGACGCGCCGATAAATCGTTCGAACGGACTATTTTGATAGTCCGTCACCGCAGGGCCCGCCCGGACAAGGAGACCCGTGCCGAACCACCCACTCGCCATGCTCGCCACCACCGCCGAGATCCTCGGCCGGCCGGACGCCGACGAGCGGCTGCTCGGCGACTTCGAACGCGCCCGCGCCGAACGCTTCCGGCGGCCGTCCGACCGGGCCGACTACGTGGCCGCCCACCTGCTGGTCCGGTTCTGCGCCGCCGCGCACCTCGGCGTGGCCCCCGCCGAGCTGTCCTTCGGCCAGCAGTGCCCCGGCTGCGGCGACACCACCCACGGCCGGCCGCTGCTCACCGACCGGCCGGGGACCCACCTGAGCCTGTCGCACACCGGCGGCATCATCGCCGCCGCGGCGGCCCCCGTCCCGATCGGCGTGGACGTCGAACACCTCGGCCCGCGCACCACCGACCCCGCCACGCTCGGCCACGTCCTCACCCCCGCCGAGGCCGAACTCGTCCGCGCCCACCCCGACCCGACCCGGGCCTTCCTGCGCCAGTGGGTCCGCAAGGAAGCGCTGATCAAGCTCGGCCGAGCCACCCTCGACTCGCTCCCCACCCTCGACCTCTCCGCCCTCCCCCTCGACCCGCCCGCCACCCACCGGCACGAGGACCTCCACTACCTCGAACTCACCACCCACTCCGCCGTGTTCGCGGCCGCCGCGACGCTGCCGATCACCCTCGGCGAGCTCTAGCGGTACGCCTCGGGGTCCGGCGCGGTCCCGGCGCCCTCGGACGCGAGGAGGAACGCCCAGCAGTCCGGGCGGCTGCCGTCGAGGTCGGTGAAGCCGTACTCGCGGGCGAGCGCGCCGCTGGAGGTGGAGCGGCCGTTCCAGCGGGCCCGCTCCGGGTCCGCGGCCAGGTGGGCCACCGCCCGGCCGACGTACGACGGGGACTCGGAGATGCCGAACTGCGGTTCCCGGGCGACGGCTTCGCGCCAGGTCGGCTCGGTGACGCCGAAGTGCTCCAGCATCAGCTCGGAGCGCATCCACCCCGGGGTGAGCGCCAGCGCGGTGGCCCCGCGCGGGCCGAGTTCGTGGCCGAGCGCGAACGCCATCCGCAGCACCGAGGACTTCGCGAGGTCGTAGAAGAACGACACCCGGTAGCGGCTCGCGTTGAACTCGGCGGTGCCGTCGGTCATCTCCACCACCAGCCCGCCGGGGTGCTTCAGCAGCAGCGGCAGCAGGCGGTGGCTGGTGATGGCGTGGGTGTCGACGGCGCGGTGCAGCAGCTTCAGACCGCGCTCCAGGTCGTCCTCCCAGAGCGGGGCGTCCCAGGCGAAGTTGCCCTCGCCGCCCCAGATGTCGTTGACCAGCACGTCGAGCCGGCCCTGCTCGCGCTCCAGGCGTTCGGCGAGCGCGGCCACCTGCGCCGGGTCGCTGTGGTCCGCCCGGACGGCGATGCCGCGGCCACCGGCGGCGGTGACCAGCTCCGCGGTCTCCTCCAGCGTCTCGGGCCGGTCGTACTCCGAGCGGTGCCCCTGCGCGGAGCGGCCGGTGACGTACACGGTGGCCCCGGCCGCGCCGAGTTGGACGGCGATGCCGCGGCCCGCGCCCCGGGTGCCGCCCGCGACCAGCGCGACCCGACCGGCGAGCGAGGGGTGTTCGGCCATGAGGTCCTCCAGCGATCCGACGACGTGTCGGACGACATCCTCCGCCCGAACCGTCCGCAGCGCCTCCAACGGTTCGCCGTGCACCCCCGGCGCCGCGGCGACGAAGGACGCCGAGCCGGGCGTCCACCGCCACCCCCGCGCGTCGGGGACCAGCCCCCGGCCTCGGCGGCGAACAGCGCGGCCGCCCGGATTGTCGGTCGGGCGCGGCAGACTGGAGGCATGTGCCGAAGCATCAAGACGCTCCGCCCGCCGATGACGCCCGACGCCACCCCCGAGGACGTGCACGCGGCGGCGCTCCAGTACGTCCGCAAGATCTCCGGTTTCCGGGCTCCCGCCGCCCACAACCGCGAGGTCTTCGAAGCCGCGGTGGCCGCCGTCGCGGCCGCCACCGCCGACCTGCTGGCCGGCCTGGAGGTCCGCGGGGTCACGACCCGGTCGTCGACCCCGGCCGGATGACCATCAGCACCAGCACCACCGCCCACAGCAGGTTGAACACGCCCGCCGTCATCGGCAGCTTCTTCAGCATCCCGGTGGCGCGGGCGGTCTCCGCGTCGCGGTCCTCGGTGGCGTCCAGCGCGTCCACGGTCGCCTGCTGACCGGGCAGCACGAGCAGCAGCAGCACGCCCGCGGCGACGGCCGTCAGCACGATCGAGGTCACCAGCCAGGCGTTGCCCAGCACGCCCATCGCCTGCGCGGTGCCGATGCCCAGCACCGGCACGCCGATGCCGATCAGCGCGTACACGTTGCTGATCCGGTGCAGCAGCCGCACCGACGCCTGCGCCCCCGCCTGCTCGGGCCCCTCGGCCAGCGCGGCCTTCGCCCGGCGCGGGAACATGCTCACCGCGACCGCCACCGGACCGATGCACAGCGCCACGGCCAGCAGGTGCAGACTCAGCAGGAACTTGGCCATCAGTGGCGCTACCCTTCAACCCCGGGCGGAACGACGAAACGCCCGCCACGCTAGCAACTCTTATCCCGGCCCCCGCCCCTGGACCTCGCCCACCACCGGCTCGCCGGCGCTGCCGCACTCCACCGGGCCGCGGGAGCTGTGGCAGGACTTCCTCGCTCCCCGTCGGGACTGTTACGGAGCCGGCCGGTGGCCGTTACACGACCGGCGGTTCACCGAGGGGAGGCCTTCCTAGCGTGAGCAGCGTCAACCCGCGGCCACCGGGCCGCAGGTGACGAGCACTCGGAGGAACCGATGTCAGCCACCATGTCCGTCCGCCGCGCCGTGCGGGTCGCCCTGGTCTCGGCCGCCGCGGCCGGCGCCCTCGCGCTGCCCGGCGCCGTCGCGTTCGCCGAGGGCAACGCCAGCCCGACGCCCGTGCCCGCGTCCCCGGCCCCCGCCCGGTCGGCGGCGCCCACCGCGGCGCCCAGCCCGGTGCCGACCGTCGCGCCGACCCGCGCGCCCGGCGCACAGGTCACCGCCGTGCCGAGGGGCGGCGCGCAGACCGGCGAGGCCGCCACCGGCGGCGACTCGACCGTCACGCTGGTGCTCGGCACCGGGCTGGCGGCCGCCGGCGCTGCCGGGATCGGCCTGCTCGTCGTCCGCCGTCGTGCCGGTGCCGGGGCGTAGCCGGCAGCGCCGCGGCCGGCGCCCCCGGTGGGCGCCGGCCGCGGCGGCCGCACTGCTGGCCGCCGGCGGTGTGACCCTGGTGGCCGCGGGAGGCTCCGACCCGGCGCCGGTGCGGATCGCCGCGACCGGCCAGGGCCCGGCCACCGCCCCGGCCGCCACCGCGCCGCCGCCCACCACCCCGCAGGTCCGGTTCTCCCTGCCGGTACGCCTGGTGATCCCCCGGATCGACGTGGACGCGCCCGTGCAGGGCGTCGGCCTCAACCCGGACGGCACCGTGGAGGTCCCGTCGCTGGACCGGCCCGAGCAGGTCGGCTGGTACCGCAACGGGCCCGCGCCCGGGCGGCTCGGACCGGCGGTGCTGCTCGGCCACTACGACACCCGCAAGGGCCCGGCCGTCTTCCACCGCCTCCCGAGCCTGCGCCCGGGCGACCGGATCGACATCCGCCGCGAGGACGGCAGCACGCTCTCCTACCAGGTGCGCGAGCTCCGCCAGTTCGCCAAGGACGCTTTCCCCACCGACCTGGTCTACGGCGACACCGCGGGCCCCCAACTCCGGCTGATCACCTGCGGCGGCACCCTCGCCGGCAACGGCCACTACACCGACAACATCATCGTCTTCGCCGACCCCGCCCCCTGACCCCGCCACCCCGGGGCCGGCGGACGAACGACAGACCCCGGCCGCCGCCCCCACCTCTCCCTGCCCCTGCCCCTGCCCCTGCCCCTGCCCCTGCCCCTGCCCCTGCCCCTGCCCGATCAACTCCCCGCCCCGAAGCTCCGTCACCCCCCGGCCCTGCTCCACCTCTCCCCTCGCCCCGGTGCTCGGTGCCCCCCCGGGGGCGGCGGGCGGGTGGGTGGGGTGGTGCAGACTGGCTGGTCTTCCGACCGTTCTCGAAAGGCGCTGTTCGACGTGAGGACCTGGCCGCTCCGCGCCGCCCTGCTCTGTCTGCTGGCCGTTGTCGCGGCCAGCGGCTGCCAGGCGTCCGGCGGCCTGGACGACGCCGGGGCGACCCGGTCGATCCAGGCGCATCCGAGTCCGCAGCCGCTGTGGGCGGCGGCCGAGAGTTCGGTGCCGGCCGAGCCACAGGCGGTGGCGGACCAGCAGGCGCCCGTCCCGCTGCCGGGACTGTCGGTCGGTGCGCTGACCGAGGTCGACGCCCGGACGGTGCTCGCCAAGGATCCGGGGCTCGGTGCGGGCGAGCGGGCGGCGGTGGACGGCGGGTGCACCGGCTGCCTGGTGCAGCCCGCGCAGTACCGCGACCTGAACGGCGACGGCCGGCCCGAACTGCTGACCGCGGTGGTGACGGGCGCGGGCTCCGGCGCGGGGCGCGCCGTGCTGCACGTGTACGCGCTGCACGGCCGCGAGGTGCTGCCGGTGCTGTCGCTGGCGGCGCTGCCGGGCTTCACCGCCGAGACGGTCGGCGCTGACCTGGTCGTCCACGAGCCCACCGGGCCGCTCGCCGAGACCAGCAGCACCTACCGCTGGAACGCCGTCCGGATGGCCTTCGTCGACCGGCGGATCAAGGCGACCGGCCCGGCCGCGAACGCCCCGGGCTGCCTGCCGGACGCCTCCCCGGCGCCGTCCGCGGTGCCTTCGCCGCGCGCCGAGCCGACGGTCGCCCCGACGCCGCCCGCCCCTGGCCGCACCGCCGCCCCGGCGGGCGGCGCGCCGTCCGCGGTGCCGGACGCCCGCCGGCCCTCCCCGACGAGGTACTGATGACCACTCCCGTGCCCGGCGCCCCGCGCATCCTGCTGGTCGAGGACGACGAGGTGATCCGCGAGGCCACCCAACTCGCCCTGGAGCGCTACGGTTTCCCGGTCGAGACGGCGGCGGACGGCCTGGAGGGCCTGGAGCGCTTCCGCGCCGCGCCGCCGGACCTGCTGCTGCTCGACGTGATGCTGCCGCTGCTCGACGGCGTCGGCCTGTGCCGGCGGATCCGCGAGGAGAGCCAGCTGCCGATCCTGATGATGTCGGCCCGCACCGAGCCGATCGACGTGATCTCCGGCCTGGAGGCCGGTGCCGACGACTACGTGGTGAAGCCCTTCGAGACCGCGGTGCTGGTCGCCCGGATCCGTACCGTGCTGCGGCGCACCGGCATCGCTCCGGCCGCGCCCGCCGCCCCGGCCGCCGGCCCCGGCCACGCGGTGCGGGTGATCGACGACCTGGAGGTGGACACCGGGGCGCTGGAGGTCCGGGTGGCCGGGCGGCCGGTGCCGCTCACCCCGACGGAGTTGCGGCTGCTGCTCGAATTCACCGCCTCTCCGGGTGTGCTGATGGAGCGTCAGACACTGCTGGAGCGGGTGTGGGACTACTCGTGGGGCGCGGACAGCCGGGTGGTGGACGTGCATGTCCAGCGGCTCCGGGCGAAGATCGGCGCCGCCCGGATCGAGACCGTCCGGGGCTTCGGCTACCGGCTGCGGCGGACGGCATGACGCTCCGCCGGCAGATCGCCGCGGTGATCGCGCTGGTGTCCTGCCTGGTCGCACTGGCCGTCGGGATCCTGGTCCACCAGGCGTCGGTGCGCCAGCACACCGACCAGGCCCGCAAGTCCGCGATGGCCGCGCTGGACGCGGTGCTCACCGGGTACGACGCCACCGGCGAGCTGGTGGCGGGCTGGCACGCGGCCTCCGACGACCCGGCGCTGCCCGGGGAGCTGCGCCGGCTGGCCGAGCGCGGCCGGCAGGGCTCGATGCTCGGCCCGGGCCCGCGCGGCACCGCGATGTGGGCGGCCGCGGGGACGGACGGGCGGGTGCTGTCGGTGCGGATGGACTACGCCGAGGACGCGCGGGCGATCGCCGATCTGGACCGCGCGGTGGCGGTCGGCGCCGCACTGTCGGTGGCCGTCACCGTGCTGGCCGGGGTGCTGGCCGCCGACCGGATCAGCAGCCGGCTGCGGACTGCCGCCCGGACCGCCCGCACCATCGCCGGCGGCGACCTGGACGCCCGGATCGGGCCGCTCGGCCGGGCCCGCGACGAGGTGGCCGAACTGGCCGCCGCGGTCGACTCGATGTCCGCCGCGCTGCGCAGCAAACTGGCGGGCGAGCAGCGCTTCACCGCGGACGTGGCGCACGAGCTGCGCACCCCGCTGACCGGCCTGCTGACCGCGTCCGAGCTGCTGCCGCCGGGGCGGCCGACCGAGCTGGTGCGCAACCGGGTGCGCGCGCTGCGGGACCTGACGGAGGATCTGCTGGAGGTGTCGCGGCTGGACGCCGGGGCGGAGACCCCGGAGCTGGCCGAGCTGCCGCTCGGTCCGCTGCTGACCCGGATCGTGGGCGCCGCGGGCCCCGGGGTGGAGCTGCGGGTCGACTCGGCGGGGGTGGTCACCACCGACCCGCGCCGGCTCGACCGGGTGGTGGCGAACCTGGTCGCCAACGCCCAGCGGCACGGCCGGCCGCCGTTCCTGATCGCGGCCGAGGGCACCACCGTGACGGTGCGGGACCACGGCCCCGGCTATCCCGAGGAGGTGCTGCGCGAGGGCCCGCAGCGCTTCCGCACCGGTGCCCGCGAGCGCGGCGGCGGGCACGGCCTGGGCCTGACCATCGCGCAGGGCCACGCCGGGGCGATCGGCGTCGAGCTGCGGCTGGCCAACCATCCCGGGGGTGGCGCGCTCGCCGAACTCCGGCTGCCCGGGCCGGCCTGAGGGCCGGGCCCGGGGCCGGAGGGGCGCGGCTACGGCCGGGGCAGTACGCAGCCGGCCCGGGTCAGGTCGAGCACGTTGCCCGGGGCGAAGCAGTTCGGGATGGTGTAGGTCTCCTGGGCGTAGCCGATGCCGGGGTGGATGGTCACGGCGCCGTTCTGGTCGACCTCGCAGGGGTTGTTCAGGGTGCAGGTCTGGCCGTCCTCGTTGGTGGTGTTGTTCACCGCGACGACCTGGCCGCTGGCGACGTCGACCACCGGGGAGCCGGAGGTCCCGCCGATGATGTCGCAGCCGGAGGTGTAGCGGACCGAGTCCTTGAAGGTCCAGCTGCTCTCCTTGAGCCGGTAGGCGAAGCCGTCCACGTTGCAGGAGTAGATCTTCTTCCAGTAGCCGGAGACCACCTTGATCGAGCTGCCGGCCGCCGGGTGGGTGGTGGACATGGTCAGCGGGGATATCCCGTAACGGCTCTTGATGGTGGCGTAGCTGCTGCTCAGCCGGTAGAGGGTGACGTCGGTGTCGGTCATCGTCGAGTACAGGACCCGGCTGGCGCGCACCGTGCCGAGGCTGCTCCCGGAGGAGCTGAGCAGGGTGAAGCTCCGGTTGGACGACTGGTTGGTGATCACCTGGCCGGCGGCGGGCATGCCGGTCTCCAGGCAGTGGCCGTTGGTGAGGATCAGGCCGGGGTCGGCGTCGGCCGAGTTCGGCATCCGGACCAGTGAGCCGGAGCAGTTGGAGAGGGCGACCGTCCCGGCGAAGTTCACGGTGACGGCGGCGGCGGGGGTGGCGTTGACCAGGGCGGTGGCCCCGGCCACGAGCAGGGCGCAGAGCGCCCCGGTGAGCGGCTTCTTCATGAGGGTGCCTCTCAGGGGGTGTGGGGGTCCCACAGGGGTTTCCCTAAGTTGGCGCGCCCATGACACTATGTCAAGAGCCCCCACCGGCCCGATGGGCCGTCAACTCGCCTTCCAGTGACGGCTTCCCAGGTTGATCAGCCGCAACTGGGTGCGCACCGTGTCCGCCAGCACCGCCCGCTCGGCAGGCTCCGCCTCCACCATCGCCAGCGCGGTGGAGACCATCCGGTCCACGTACAGCTGGGCCAGCATCCCGCGATCCGCCGGCGGCCAGTCCGCGGTGTCCGGCTGGACGGCCAGCAGGCCGGCCAACTCCTCGGCGAAGCGGTGTAGTTCGGCCGCCACCGCGTCCCGTACCGGCTTCACGCCGCCGTGCCGCTCGCGGGCCAGGAAGCGGATGTGCGCGGTGTGCGCGGCCACGTGCGCGGCGATCACCTCGACCGAGCGGTCGATCAGCTGCTCCGGCTCGCCCGCACCCGCGAACACCGCGCGGATCATCTCGTGCAGGCTGGCCAGCGACTCCTGCACCAGCACCACGCCGAGTTCGGCCAGGTCCGCGAAGTGGCGGTAGAAGCCGGCCGGGGAGAGCCCCGCGGCGCGGGTGACCTCGCGCACCCCCAGGCCGCTCAGGTTCTGCTGCTCCAGCAGGCCGAGCGCGGCGTCCAGCAGGGCCCGGCGGCTGGCCTGCTTCTGAGCCTGACGGACACCGGGGGCAGCGGCGGGGGCGGTGCGCGCAGTGGGGGTCGCGGGGGTCGTCACGGGGTTCAGTAAACAACTGTTTGCCGAATTTGGCGAGTCTCGCTACAGTACTGACAGGAATTCAGCGAACACTTGTTAGCCGAAAACCGGAAGGTGTCCTCATGCTGCTCTTCGCCCTGCTCTCCCTCGGCCTGCTCGCCGGGGCCGCCGCCCATCTGCCCGCGCCGCTGCTGCTGGTCGCCGCGACCGTCGTCGCCGGCTGGCTGCTGGCCTTCGGCGCCCGCGAGCGCCTCGGCCGCCGCTGACCACGGAGCCACCGCCATGACCACCACTCGCCGGACCACCGCCGACGCCGACCAACTGGCCGTCGCCTCCTTCGTCCTGGGCCTGCTCGGGCTCCTGCTCTTCAACCTGGTCCTCGGCCCGCTCGCCCTCACCCTCGCGGCCGTCGCCCTGTACCGCCGCACCGCCCGCCCGGCCCGGGCCCTGCTCGGCCTGGCCCTCGGCATCGCCGACCTCGCCGTGCTGGCCACCACGCTGGCCGCCGGCCACGGCACCCTCTGGCACCTGGGCTAGGCCCCCTCCTTCGGATCTTGCCGGGCGCGCGTCTCCCCCAGCCCCAGGGGGCTGGGAGGTGCCCCCATTTCGCGCCCGGCTGGGAGTGCTGGCGAAACGCCCTCGTACTGGGTGTACTTGGGTGTTTTGCCGGTGCTTCCAGCCGGGGTGATCCGGCGGCGCGCGCCCGGCAAGATCCGAAGGAGAGGGCCCAGTCCCTCGACGGCCGTGGGCCCCGGGGGACTCGCCCCGGGGCCCGCGTGCGTACCGTCCGACCCGCCGTCAGACCTTCAGGGTGCGGATCGCGGTCGGGGCGTCGCCCGGTTCGGTGGCGAGCTCCTCCCACTCCATGACCTTGTCGATGTCGGCGGCGCCCATCGAGATGTTGGTGACCCGCTCCAGGATCGCCTCGACCACGACCGGCACCCGGAACTCCGCGGCCAGCTTCTTGGCCTGCTCGAAGGCGGGCAACAGGTCCTCGGGCCGGGTGACCCGGATCGCCTTGCAGCCGAGGCCCTCGGCGACCCGGACGTGGTCGACGCCGTAGACGCCGAGCTCGGGGGCGTTGATGTTCTCGAACTCCAGCTTCACCTGGAAGTCGATGTCGAAGTTGCGCTGCGCCTGCCGGATCAGGCCCAGGTACGAGTTGTTGACCAGCACGTGGACGTAGGGGATGCGGTGCTGCGCGCCGACCGCCAGCTCCTCGATCATGAACTGGAAGTCGTAGTCGCCGGACAGGGCGACCACCTGGCCCTCGGGGTCGGCGGTGGCGACGCCGAGCGCGGCGGGGATGGTCCAGCCGAGCGGGCCGGCCTGGCCGCAGTTGATCCAGTGGCGGGGCCGGTAGACGTGCAGCATCTGCGCGCCGGCGATCTGCGAGAGGCCGATGGTGGTGACGTACCGGGTCTCCGGACCGAAGGCCTTGTTCATCTCCTCGTAGACGCGCTGCGGCTTGAGCGGCACGTTGTCGAAGTGGGTCTTGCGCTGCAGCGCGGCGCGGCGCTCCTGGGTGGCGGCGGCCCACTCCCGACGGTCCTTCAGCCGCCCGGCGGCCTTGAGCTCGCGGGCGACCTCCAGCAGCAGCTGCAGCGCGGCCCTGGCGTCGGAGGCGATGCCCAGCTCGGGCGCGAAGATCTTGCCGATCTGGGTGGGCTCGACGTCGATGTGGACGAACTTCCGGCCCTCGGTGTAGACGTCCAGGCCGCCGGTGTGGCGGTTGGCCCAGCGGTTGCCGATGCCGAGCACGAAGTCGGAGGCGAGGAAGTTCTCGTTGCCGTACCGGTGCGAGGTCTGCAGGCCGACCATGCCCGCGTTCAGCTCGTGGTCGTCCGGGACGATACCCCAGCCCATCAGCGTCGGGACCACCGGGACGCCGGTCAACTCGGCGAACTCCAGCAGCAGTTCGGGCGCGTCGGCGTTGATGACGCCGCCGCCGGCCACGATCAGCGGGCGCTCGGACTCCTGGAGCAGCGCGATCGCCTTCTCGATCTGGATCCGGTTGGCGACCGGCTTGTAGACCGGCAGCGGCTGGTACGCCTCGGGGTCGAACTCGATCTCGGTCAGCTGGACGTCGATCGGCAGGTCGATCAGCACCGGGCCGGGCCGGCCGGAGCGCATCAGGTGGAAGGCCTGCTGGAAGACGCCGGGGACCTGCGCGGCCTCCAGCACGGTGGTGGCGGCCTTGGTGACGGGCTTGGCGATCGAGGCGATGTCGACGGCCTGGAAGTCCTCCTTGTGCAGGCGGGCGACGGGGGCCTGGCCGGTGATGCACAGGATCGGGATCGAGTCCGCGATCGCCGAGTACAGGCCGGTGATCATGTCGGTGCCGGCCGGGCCCGACGTGCCGATGCAGACACCGATGTTGCCGGCCTTCGCGCGGGTGTAGCCCTCGGCCATGTGCGAGGCGCCCTCGACGTGCCGGGCCAGGGTGTGCCGGATGCCGCCGGAGGCCTTGAGCGCCGCGTAGAAGGGGTTGATCGCCGCGCCGGGCACGCCGAACGCCACGTCGACGCCTTCGAGCTTGAGGATCTCCACGGCCGCGCGGGCTGCTGTCATGCGGGGCATCGGCTACTCCTGCCGTCGCTCTTCCACGATGCGGAAGAATAGTTTTGGAATGCGAAAGCAAGCTAAGACGGGGCGCCGACGGCCGTCAAGGTAGGTTTCAACAAAACGTTGCAGCGGAGAGGGTGGGCCTCGACCCCGGCGGCGGGCGACGTGTCGGTTTTTCACCATCAGCTGTCGCCGCGGCACCTCGTCGACCGGCCACGTCCCGCCGTACGGTCGGGCTGTCGACGGAAAACGCCAACCGGCGGACCGACCAGAAGGAGACACACCCACGATGAGCACCATCACCCTGTACGGCGCCACCGGCGCCATCGGCTCCCGCGTCCTGGCCGAGGCGCTGCGCCGCGGCCACACCGTCACCGCGGTGGTCCGCGACCCCGCGAAGCTGACGGTCGTTCACCCGGCGCTGACCGTGGCGGTCGGCGACGTGCTGGACCCGGCCTCGGTGTCCGAGCACGCGAAGGGCGCGGACGTGGTGGTCAGCGCCGTCGGCGGCGGCGACGGGCCGGGCCACCAGGCGCTGATCGAGCCGTCCTTCGAGGCGCTGGTGGCGGGGCTGCGCACGCTGGGTGCGGAGGCCCCCCGGCTGGTCACGGTGGGCGGCGCGGGCTCGCTGCGCACCCCCGACGGCAAGCAGGTGTGGGACGCCGAGGGCCTGCCGGAGTTCCTGCTGCAGATCATGCACGCGCACGGCGACGCGCTGGACTTCCTGCGCACCGTCACCGACCTGTCCTGGACCAACCTGTCCCCGGCCGGCACCATCGCCCCCGGCGAGCGCACCGCGGTCTACCGCACCGCCCTGGACGAGCTGCTGATCGGCGCGGACGGCGAGAGCCGGATCTCCACCGAGGACTACGCGGTGGCGCTGCTGGACGAGATCGAGCAGCCCAAGCACGTCGGCGAGCGCTTCACCGTCGCGTACTGACGCCGCCGGATCAGTCGGGGACGACCAGGGCGGGGGTGTCGCGGGTGAGCACCTCGCCGCGGAAGAACGCCGGGCTGCGGCGCATCATCACGGCCATCACCACCAGGCCGAGGGCCAGCAGTCCGGCGCCGACCACGAACACCGAGCCGACTCCGAACACCGAACTGCCGCTGCCGTACGCCGGATCGACCATGTCGACCAGCGACTTGGCGAAGATCGCGGCCAGGGTGAGCCCGCCGAGCAGCGGGAACACGCACTTGAGCAGCGCGTCGCGGACGGAGCGGCGCAGGTCGCGGCGGAAGTACCAGGCGCAGGCGAACGCGGTCAGCGAGTAGTAGAAGCAGATCATCAGCGTCAGCGCGGCGATGGTGTCGGCCAGGACGTGCGAACTGACCAGCGTCATCACGGTGTAGAACGCGCCGGTGCCGACGCCGGCGGTGACGATCGCCCGGCCGGGGGTCCGGTAGCGGGCGTTCACCTCGGTGAAGGAGGCCGGCAGCGCCTCGTAGACGCTCATCGCCAGCACGGTGCGGCTGACCGGGATGAAGGTGGTCTGCAGGCTGGCGGAGGCGGAGGCCAGCACCGCGACGAACAGCAGCACGCCGAGCACCGGGCCCATCACCGGACCGGCCAGCACGGCCAGCACGTTGGAGGAGGTCCCGGGGTTGCCGAGACCGGTGCCGGCGGTGCCGACGCCCGCGTACATCTGCACCGCGACGGCGGTGAACAGGTAGGAGCCGACCAGCACCGCCATGGCGAGCATCGCGGCCCGGCCCGGGGTCTTCTCGCTGCCGCCGGTCTCCTCGTTGGCGCTCAGGCAGGCGTCCCAGCCCCAGTACATGAACAGCGAGAGCGAAAGGCCGGCCACGAAGGCGGTGAAGGAACTGGCCTGGAACGGGTTCAGCCAGCTCCAGGAGAAGTGCAGCGAACCGGCGGCGCCGTGGCCCGAGGCCTTGGCGATCGCCATCACCCCGAACAGGCCGAGCACCGCCAACTGCAGCCCCACCAGGGCGTACTGGACGCCCTTGGTGGCGGTCATGCCGCGGTAGCTGATCATGGTGGCGATCGCGATCAGCACCAGGCAGGTGACCACGTGGATCAGCTTGTCGTCGCCCAGTGCGGCGACCGAGTCGCTGCGGGTGATCTCGCCGAGCAGCAGGTACAGGTACTCGGTGGCCACACCCGCCAGGTTGGACAGCACGATGATGGTGGCGATCACCAGGCCCCAGCCGCACATCCAGCCGACCTTCGGGCCGAACGCCTTCACCGTCCAGGTGAACGAGGTGCCGCTGTCGGGGATCGCCTTGTTCAGCTCCCGGTAGGCGAACGCCACCAGCATCATCGGCAGGAACCCGGCCAGGAAGAGCGCCGGCATCTGCAGACCGACGGCGGCCACCGTCGTGCCCAGGGTGGTGGTCAGGCAGTACACCGGGGCGACGGTGGAGACGCCGATCACCGCGTTGCCGAGCAGACCCACCGAGTCGCTGTTGAGGCCCTTGGAACGGACGCCGCCGGGGGCGTCCGGACCCGGCCGGGTTTGGAGCTGAACCATGCCGGAACCGTAGCCGCCACTGTTTCCGCAGCGAGCCGAGGCGGAAGCCGCGCAACAGCCTGCGTTTCATCGGCCTGGTAGGCTACAAATCCATTGATTACATGATCTAATGCCGAATGTCGCCTTCGTTTCACCATCGGCGGCCGTCGTCCGGCAGGGGACGAAAACCGCACCACCCCCGGTTTCCACCTTTTCGGGCATCAGTATGAGAAACGCCACATATGCCCTCGAAACGGAACCGGCCGTTCGGACACCTCTGGTTTCCCGTGCCCGCCCGCCCCTATCGTTCCCCCGTCGATCCAGGGAGGGGACCGGTATGACCGGCACGCTGACGTCCGCCACCGACACCGACGGCGGTGTCCGCACCGTCCGGGCCGGCCGCCCCGGCCCCGGGCCGGTCCGCTGCTCGGTCGGCGACCTGCTGCTCGCCGACCTCCCGGTCTCCGTGGTCTTCTTCCACGACCGCGCGCTCGACCCCGACACCCTCGCCGACGGCCTCGCCCGCGCCCTCGACCGGCTTCCCGAATTCGCCGGCCGCCTGCGCACCACCGAGGACGGCGACCTCTGGATCGACACCGACGACTCCGGCATCCCCTTCACCGTCGCCGACGCCCCCTACACCCTCACCGAGGCCTTCGACCGGATGGCGCTGCCCGCCGGCGGCCTGGTCGACCACGTCCGTGCCGCCGAGGCCCGCCGCGGAGACCTGCCGCTGCTCACCGTCCGGCTCAACCGCCTCACCGACGGCGGTTGCGCGCTCGGCATCTCCTGGCACCACGCCGTCGGCGACATGCAGACCTTCGCCACCCTGCTGCGCACCTGGTCCGCCTGCACCGAGGGAACCCCGCTGCCCGAGGTCGACCGCGCCCCCGACCGCGATCTGCACCTCGACGCCCACCTCCCCGCCGAGGACTGCGGCACCCCCGCGCTCCGGCTGCCCGACCCCGCCGAGACCGCGGAACTGCGCCGGGCGTTCGCCGCCGCCACCCTCGCCAACCGGACCGTGCAGATCTGGTTCGCCCCCGGCGAGACCGAACGCCTGCGCGCCGGGTACAGCGCCGAGGCCGGCCGCCGCCTCTCCGCCAACGACGCGCTCTGCGCCCACCTGCTGCACGTGCTGCGCGAGATCGACGGCGCCCAGGACGAGGAGCAGACCCTCACCATGCCGGTCAACCTCCGCCGCGTCCTCGGCCTGCCCGACGGAGCCCTCGGCAACCTGCTCGGCGAGATCCGGCTGCCCTGGCGGCCCGGCACCACCCCCGCCCGGTACGCCACCGAACTGCGCACCGCCGTCGAGGAGTTCACCGAGAAGCACCTCAGCGTCCGGAGCAACCTGCGTTTCCTCGACTCGGTCGGCCGCCGGCGGGTCGGCGACTGCATCCCGGTCGGCTTCGACCCGGCCCGGCGCACCCTCACGCTGTCCAGCTGGTGCCGCCTCGGCCTGCACGAACTCCCGCTCGCGGGCCGCCTCCCGGTCGCCTTCAGCCCTGCCGCAACCCTCCAACTCCCCTGGACCTCCTGGCTGGTGGAAGGCCCCGGCGGCCAGGGCCACCTCTACACCGTGGTCCTCCCCACCCGCGCCGCCGCCAAGCTGCGCAGCGCGGGCGAGCTGCTCCACCCGCACCGCCGCGACGAGGACCCCCGCCCCGCCGTCGCCCCGCGCAAGCTGCTCTGACGCTCCGTCAGCTCTCTTGCCGCGCTCGGGCGACCGCGTCCGTGTACAGCTCCGTGCTGAGGTCCCGCTCCGCGACGCCCAGCCGGTGCAGCGCGGCGCGGACCGCGCCCAGCGCCGCCGGCAGTTCGGCCTCGTCGGCGGCCGGGGTCTCCACCTCCAGGAACACCCCGGCCAGCTCCGGGACCTCCGCCACGGTCGCCAGCAGCCGACGTCCTTCGACGGTCAACTCCCAGTTGCGGCAGTGCTTCTCGAACGCGACCGTCTCCACCAGCCCGCTCCCCCGCAGCACCGCCCGCACCGCCACCGGGTCCGCCACCGCCGTCTCGGTCTCCGGCTTCGACCCCGAACCGGCATCCACCGCCCGGCCCTTGTACGTCAGCACCGTCCGCTCGCCCGCCCCGCCGGACACCGTCCGCACCCGCAGCTCGGCCCCGCGCGCCGCCAACTCCCCGTCCGGCCGGTCGAAGTACACGTCCCGGTACACCTCCACCCGGCCCTCGCGTCCCGACCACGCCTCCAACTCCGCCACCACCGCACGGACATCCCGCACCCGGGCCTTCAACTCCGCCTCGATCGGCATCAGTCGAGCATCCCCACCAGGCACGCCAGGGCCTCCGCCGGGTCCGTGGTCTCCAGCACCGGCTCCCCGCGCGCACCGGGAGCAGCCAGCACCCGGTAGCCGCCCTCCCAGCAGGTCACCGCGGGGAACGGCTCCTGCCCGTAGTCCCGGAAGTCGCCGGTCGCCGACAGGCCCAGCACGTTCATCGAGGTGTACGGCCAGAGCCGCATCAACGTCGGCTCCGCCACCGCCAGTTCCAGCAGTCGGTGCAGCGACGGCCCCACCCACCCGTGGTCGCGCTCCGGCCCCCACGCCTGCACCAGCTCCGCCCACTCGCCGCGGCACCGCCGCTGCCACTGCCGCGCATCCATCCGGCCACCCTCCCGCCCCGCCCGACGGACCGTCAACCAAGCGCGCCGACCGGCCACCGGCCTGGAACGGTGAACCTCGACGCGGAGGTGTCCGACGGGGTCGGCACCCTGCCGGACGACGGCCGGTGCTGCCGCCGCCTCCGCGCAGCCCACCTGCGCCGCGGCCCGACCGGCCTCACCACCCCCGCACCGGACGCCGACCTCACCGCCGACTCGCCCGACGACCTCGCGGACCTGAGCCTCCGTCAGCGCCGGCCCGTCCGGGGCCTCGCCTCCAGGGCCCGGGCGACCGCGTCCAGTGCGAGGTCCCACGGGAACGGCCGCGCCTCGCCCGGCCCGCCCGGCACGAACCCGCCCTCCCCCAGCAGCACCCGCATGCCCGCCTCCCGCAGCGTCGCCACGCTGCGGTCGAACTGCGGATGGGCGGCGAGCGCGGTGTTCACGCACGGCATCACCACCACCGGAACCCCTTGCCGGCGGCCTCCGCCGCGTAGCCGACCACCCAGGAGCCGGTCAGCCCGAGCGCCAGGCTGTTGACCGAGTTGAACGTCGCGGGGGCGAACAGCACCGCATCCGCCGGCGGCAGCACGTCCGGCTGCCCCGGCCACCGGTACGCCGTCTTCACCGGGTGCCCCGTCAGCTCCTCCAACCGCGGCACCTGCGCCTCCAACCACCCCCGGGCCGCCTGCGTCAGCCCCACCGCCACGTCCCACCCCCGCGCCAGCCCCGCCCGCACCGCCTCGCCGATCCCCAGCACCACCCCCGCCGCCGCCCCGAACACGTACACCACCGGCCGCCCGGCCCCCGCGTCTCCCATACCCCCATGCAACCGGCCCGCCCCCGCCCGCCGCAATCCCGGCCCGGGCCCCCGCCGATCAGGCCCCCGGAAAACGCAAACGGCCCGGGCCGGAATCCGCTCCGACCTGGGCCTTTGACCTGCGAACCGCGCTTGCGCGAGGTGGGCGCAGACGGTTTCGAACCGCCGACATCCGCCTTGTAAGGGCGGCGCTCTACCGCTGAGCTATGCGCCCTCGCCGTTGTGGACCGGCAGAGCGGTCGCACGACGAGTGGACAGACTACCTGGTCCGGGGGGTGCTTCGCCGCCCCCTCGGGGCGGGGTTGTGGGCGGGGTGCCGCGGGGGGTGCCGGGGTGGGCGGGTGATCGGCAAGAATGGCGGGGAAGCGGCGGGACGGAACGGAGCAGGGAGCGCGTGGTGAGGGTGGCCGGCGGCGGTGGCGGGGGTCGGGGCGGCTGGTGGGGCGGCGGCCGCCGGGACGGCGCGCGGGCGGACGCCAGGGCGGCCCGGGAGGCGGCCCAGGAGTCGTTCTACGAGCTGGACTCGGCGCAGCGGGACGCGCTGCTCGCGGTGGAGACGGTGAAGTCGGCGGGCGAGCCGGCCACCTCCCGCCGGGTCGAGCAGGAGTTCGCCGAGCTGACCGCCCGGATCGACCAGGTCACCGTCGCGTACCTGGGCGCGCTGGACGCCGTCGACCTGGAGGCGACCGAGGTCGACCCGGCGGCGGTGTCGCGGGCCCGGCAGCAGTTGGAGCAGGCGAAGCGCGAACTGGACGCCAAGCGCACCGAGCTGGGCGCCTTCGTCGGCAGGCTGCAGCCGCTGGTCGACCATGCCGAGGCCCAGCTGATCCGGGTCACCCCGGCGGTGGAGCGGGCCAAGCAGGCGCTGCTGGCGGCGACCACGGCGCTGGAGCAGGCCCGCGGCGCCGGGTTGAAGGCGGACGACCTGGCCGCCCGGCTGGCGGAGCTGGCGCCGGAGCTGACCAGGCTGAACCAGGGCGTGTCGCAGCACGGCGTGCCCGCGACGCTGCAGCGGGCCGAGGACGTGGCCCGGCGTGCGGAGGCGGTCCGCGCGGAGGCCGCGCACCTGCCGGAGCGGGCCGGCGAGATCGACCGCCGGGTGGGCACCCTGCGGACCAGGATCGACGCGCTGGAGAACCGGGCCGGGACGGTCGACCCGGCGCTCAGCGAGCTGCGGCGGCGGTTCTCGCTGGCCTGCTGGCAGGACCTGCAGCACGTGCCGACGCAGACCGCGGACGCCGTGCGCAACGCCCGGGCCCGGCTGGCCGAGGCGGTGCGGGCCCGGGACGAGCAGCGCTGGGCGGACGCCACCACCGCGATCGGCACGGTGCGGGCGCTGCTGGACACCGCGGAGGGCTCGGTGACGGCCGTCAACGAGCGGCTGCGGCAGCTCAACGAGGTGCAGCACGACCCGCACCGGGAGATCGAGCGGGCCCGGTTCGCGCTGCGTGACGCGCAGCGCCTCGCGATGACCGGCCGGCAGTCCCCGGACCCGCGCCACGCGGCGCCGCTGGACGCCGCGGTGGCCCGGCTGGACCGCGCGGTCGCCTCGCTGGAGGAGGCGGGCCGGCACCCCGACTACTGGGCCTTCCTGACCGAGCTGGCCGCGGTGCGGGAGACCGCGGCCGAGGTGGTCGCGATGATTCGCGGCCACTGAGCCGCCGCTGGGTACCCTGCTCGGTATGCCTCGCTACGACTTCCGCTGCCGCTCCTGCGGTGCGACCTTCGAACTGAGCCGTCCGATGGCCCGGGCCAACGATCCGGCGACCTGCCCGCAGGGCCATCCCGACACCGTGAAGCTGCTCTCCACCGTCGCCGTCACGGGCGCCGGCGGTTCGGCGGCCGCGCCCGCCCCGAGCGGGGGTGGCGGTGGCGGCTGCTGCGGCGGAGGCTGCTGCGGCTGACGGCCTGTCAGGGCCCCGGGAACTCCCGGGGCCCTTTCACTGCCTCGACTAGCCGGCTGCCGGGACGGCCGCGCCGGCCCGGACCCGCGCCAGCATCTGACGGATGATCTCCTCGCCCGCGGCGACGCCGATCTCGGTGAGCACGGTGACCCCCTCGGCCGTCCAGCCGGTCTCGGCGAGTTCGCCGTGGCCGGGGCGCCAGGCGTGGTCGGCGGCCAGCAGGAGTTCGGCGTCGAGCAGGGAGTCGCCGGCGGTCAGGACGGTCTGCGCACCGGTGCGTGCGCGGACCTCGGCGAGCGCGGCGCTCTTGGAGAGCGGGGCGGGGACGGCGTAGACCTTGCGGCCCTGGAGGGAGATCGTCCAGCCGCGGGCCGCGCACCAGGCGGTGAGGTCGTCGATCCAGCCCGCGGGGAGTTCGGCGCGCTCGACGACCAGGTAGGCGAACAGGTCGTCGGCGGTGCGGCGCTTGTGCGTCCACTCGGGGTCGGCGACGATCGCCAGGTGTTCGACGACCTCCGGGAGGGGGGCGCTGGCGGCGGCCAGCCGGGCGCGGATCTCGCGCTGCCAGTCCTCGTCGGGGACGCCGTCGACCAGCAGGTGGCCGCCGTTGGCGCAGACCGCGTACGGCGGGATCCAACCGGGCGTCGGGCCGGGCAGGTTGATCCGCTCGTACTGGGTGCGGGTGCGGGTGGTGATGGGGACGACCGGGATCCGCGCGGCGAGTTCGGCGAGCAGTTCGGCGGCCTTCTCGGTCATGAAGGAGAGCGCCTTGCCGTCGTGCACCTCCACCGAGAGCAGCCGTGGGGCGAGCCGGTCGGGCACGTCCAGGGCGAGCGCGCGGTTGGAGTAGACGAGGGTGCGGTCGAGGTCGCTGGCGACCAGGAACTGCGGCACGGGCGGGGTCTCCTTCGGTCGGGGTCGGGGTCAGGTCTGGACGGCGGTGCCGTCCGCGCCGGTGGCGCCGCGGGTGTACCGCGGGTGGATGAGCCCGACGCAGGTGTAGGGGAGGTCGTCGATCTCCTCGACGGGGACGCCGCGCTGGGCGGCGAGCAGGCGGACGTGGTCGAGGTCCGCGCCGGCTCCGCGGCGGGCCAGGATGCGCCAGGGGACGCGGCGCAGCAGCACCCGGGTGGTCTCGCCGACGCCGGGCTTGACCAGGTTGACGCTGTCGATGCCGTACTCGGCGCTGATCCGCTCGACGGCGGCCCAGCCCTCCCAGGTGGGGGCGCGGTCGGTGGCGGCGAGCCGGGCGGTCTCGGCGGCGACCGCGGGACCGACGGCGGGGAACGCCGCGGCGACGGTGTCGACGAACCGGCGGGAGACGTCGCCGTCGGCCAGGTCCCGGTAGAACTTGGCGCCGTGGAACTCGTCCGGCCCGATCAGGTCGGCGCGCAGCACGGTGCGGGAGATCAGGCCGGAGACGGTGGAGTTGAGGCAGGCGGACGGGATCAGGAAGTCGTCCCGGGTGCCGTAGGTGCGCACGCAGCTGCCGGGGTCGGCGAGGACGGCGAGTTCGGGGTCGAACCCGGTGCCGGCCAGCGCCTCGGCGAGCTCCCTGGTGATCGCGCCCTTGCCCGTCCAGCCGTCGACGAAGACCACGTCGGCGGGGCGGTGGTGGGCGGCGAGGTGGCGCAGGGCGACGGTGTCGATGCCGCGGCCGCGGACGATGGAGACGGTGTAGTGCGGGACGTCGAGCCCGTGGGCGTGGGCGAGCCAGCGGCGGATCAGGATGCCGACGGGCGTGCCGGCCCGGGCGAGCGAGGCGAGCACCAGGCGCGGGCCGCGCTCGCGCAGCAGCGTCTCGGCGACGGTGCCGACGGCGGTGGCGAGCCGGGTGGTGGAGGCCTCCAGCGCGGTGTGGAACAGCTGCTGGTACTCGGCGCTGGGCTGGTACTCGACCGGCAGCGACTCGGCGTAGTGGGCGCCGCCGGACTGGACGGCCTCCTCGCGCTCCTCGGTGGGTGCTTCGAGGTGGACGTCGGAGAGGTCCTTGAGCAGCCAGGTGACGTCCGCGGCCGGGTAGCTGGAGAAGGCCGGTCCGTGCAGCGGGCGGGCGGCGGGCGGGGAAGGGGCGGTGTGCGCGGTCATGCGGTGCCTTCAAGCAGGAGGACTGGGGTGATGCTCGGTCAGCGGATCGTCGGTGGGGCGTCAGGCGGGTGGCGCGGGGCGGTACGACGGGAGAACGGCGAGCACCACGTGGTCGGTGGCGGTGCGCAGCAGGGGCAGCAGGGCCCCGGGGCCGTGGTGCAGGGCGGGGGTGTCGGCGGGGTCGTCGACGACCAGGACGACGGTGTCGAAGCGGCGGGCGGGGTCGGCGCCCGGGGCGACGTTGTAGGCGTAGCGGTCGGTGGAGTCCGCCCCGGTGGGGTTGTCGTGGGCGGTGAACGCCAGCCGGGTGCGGATGGCGTAGCCGGGGTGGTCGAGGGCGAGCACCGGGGAGCGGGTGGTGGTGGAGAACCGGACCTCGGTGTCGGGGAGCTGCTGCTGGAGGGCGTCGGCCAGCCGGAGCGGGGCGTACATGAGCTCCTCGAAGCCGAGCACCAGCACCCGCCCGGGGCGGGGGCCGACGGCCGCGGCGAGGGCGGCGCCCAGGGCGGGGAGGGCCTGGTCGAGCCGGCGGCGGTGGGCGGGGGTGAAGCCGTGCCGGCCGCCGTCGGGCAGTTCGGCGGGCCAGGGCAGGTGAGCGCGCGTCAGTTCGCCCTGCGGTCCGGCGGGGCCGGGCTCCTCGGGGGCGGCGTCGATCAGCTCCCGGGCCAGCTCCAGGACGCCTTCGGGCAGTTCGACGCCGCCGCTGGCGGTGGCCACCAGGTCGAGGCGGGCGCCGAGTTCGGCGGCGGCGGCGTGCAGCCGCTCCCGGTCGGCGGGGGTGCGCAGGTCGACCAGGGCGACCACCACGTACCGCTCGCGGGGGTGCGCGGCGTGCAGGGTCCGGATGGTGTTGAGGACGGTGCGGCCGGTGGAGAACTCGTCGTCGACCAGGACCAGCGGGCCGTCGCCGGCCAGCAGCTCGGCGTCCTCCGGGAGCAGCAGGTGGCTGGTGGCGTGCGAGTGCTCCTCCTCGAAGCCGCCGATCGGGGCGACGCCGGGGACGGGCCGCCGGGTGGAGTGCAGGTAGGGCGCGTCGAGGCCGTCGGCGACGCTGTGCCCGAGCGCGGTCGCGGTCTCCGCGTAGCCGAGCACCACGGCGCGGGCGGCGTCCGCCGGGCCGAGCAGCTCGGCGACCCGGCGGCCCAGGTCGAGGCCGGCGCCGTGGACGACGGCGGGCCGCTGCGGGACGTGCTTGCCCAGCACCCGGGAGACCAGCAGGTGGGCGCGCTTGGGGTTGCGGCGCAGTGCGAGCCCGATCAGCGAGCTGAGCTCGGGACCGCCGGTGAGGCGCAGGCCGAGCCGGTCGGTGACCCACTGGCCGGTCCACGTGTCGACGGTCATCGGAGCTCCTGTCACTGTGACGGGTGGTGCTGGTGGTGCGCGGCGGGGCGCACGGGCGTGCGGTCCGGGTTCGAGACTACGGGGCGCGGCGGGGCACGCGGATCGGCCGACCGGCCAGTGGACCCGCGCCGATCAGCCAGAACACCGGAGCCGTCCGGCCGACGGCGCCGTCAATCGTTCGGCTGACGCACCGTCAGCCGACGCAGGCGGAGAGCAGTTCGGCGAACGACACCTCGGCCTTGGCGACGCCGAACACCTCGGCGCGCAGCAGCACCCGCTCGGCCCAGGCCCGGTGCGGCTTGGCCTCGTTCATCTTGTTGGTGTACGCGGAGCGGCTGACCCCGCCGCCGCCCCGGTGCTGGTGCAGGATGTCGCGGGCGTCGCACAGTTCCTCGTGGGTGACCACGGACAGCGCGTGCACGGCCGCGACGTGGCTGGGGTGGATGCAGGTCTTGCCGAGCAGCCCGTTGGCCCGGTCGAGCTCGATCTCCCGGATCAGCCCGTCCAGGTCGTGCTCGATCAGCCGCTGCCGGACCCGGTCGGCGGGCGGGGTGGCCTCGGTGAACGGGGTGCGGCGCAGCTGCGGCTTGAACATCCGCTCCTGCAGCGGGAAGTACTCCCAGACCGGCCCGGTGATGGTGTGCCCGCTGCCGTCGGCCCGGCCGAGCACGTTGACCACGTCGCCGATCACGCCGGCCACCAGCGCGACGTCGTAGGCGGTCAGGTCGGGCGAGCGGCGCAGCCCGTACGCGGAGCACAGGTCGGTGACGCCCAGGCGGACGGCGAGCACCCGCTCGCGGTGCTTGTCGAGCAGCCGGGCGATGCCGTACAGCTGCTCGCGGCGGCTCTCCAGGTGGGCGAGTTCCGGCGACTCCAGCACCGGCATGACGAACAGCCGCTGCCCGCTGCGCTCCTCGGCGCCGGTGAGCGCCTCCAGGAACGGCAGGCCGCTGTCCTCGGTGAACTTGGGCACCACGAAGCCGCTGAGCAGCCGCAGCGCGCCGCCCAGCCGCGCGGTCAGGTCGGTGATCTGCTCGGCGGTGCGGACCCGGACGAACAGCAGCGGCAGCTCCGCGTCGGCGTCCTGCTCGGCCAGTTCGGTGAGCTGGGCGACCAGGTTCTGCTCGGCGCCGTCCACCTCGTGGTCGGCGATCGCGTCCTCCAGGCACAGCACCATGGAGACCACGCCGCGGGCCGCCTGCCGGCGGACGTCGCGGGCCAGCGTGGTCCGGGTGGCGGGGCTGTAGAGCGTGGCGCCGAGCGCGGTGGCGAGGACGGCGGCCTCGGCGTCCCGGTCGAAGGCGGCGGGCTGCTCGAGAAAGAGCCGGCTGCGGACGTCGTCCGCGAGATGCCCGAAGTGGCGCAAAATGCTCTCCCGCTGTGGTCTGGTGGGCCCCGCTTGGGGGCGGGAACGGCTGACGCCTCTTCACCATGGGACGGTCGGCGCGGCCGGAAAGTTCGCCGCAGCGCCGACGCCGTCGCGGGATGGGGAGCACCGGGGCCGTTGGCCGCTTATCGTACGGCCGGACGACCTCGGCGAAAGAGTTCGAAACATCGAATTCTCGCAAGATTGTCGAGGCCGTCATCCGGGGCCGGCGCCGGGGCACGCCGATGCCGCGCCCCGCGTTGTCCCGGGCCCCGGGCAGGCGGCAGGATGGTGCGCTATGACGCACGTGATGGCGAAGGGCGCCAATATCCCGCTGACGGCCGCCGCCGTCCGTGCCGTCCTGCGCTGGGCGGACACCCCGGGCATCCCGGACGTGGACGCCTCCGCCCTGCTGCTGGCCGGCCACGGCAAGGTCCGCACGGACACCGACTTCGTGTTCTACAACCAGCCGCGGCACCCGTCCGGCCTGGTCCGGCACCTGCCCAAGCAGGCCGCGGACGGCGAGGTCTGGGACTCCCTGGAGATCGACCTGGCGAAGCTCCCCGCCGAGGTCGACAAGGTGGTGCTGGCCGGGTCCGCGGAGGGCGGCGCGTTCCCCGCGGTGCCGAACCTGCGGGTGCTGCTGTTCGACGCCGGCGCGCCCGAAGGGACGCCCGCGCTGGCCGAGTTCGCGATCGACGAGCACGAGCAGGTGACCGCGCTGGTCGCCGCCGAGCTGTACCGCCGGGCCGGCGGCTGGAAGTTCCGCGCCGTCGGTCAGGGCTACCTGGACGGACTGGTCGCGCTGGCCACCGACTTCGGCATCACCGTCGAGGACGACGCCGCGGCCGGCCGCTCCCCGGGCGCCGACCCGCGCCTGCCGCAGCAGGCCGCCGACGCCGACCGGCCGCAGCCCGCACCGCTCCCCGTCGACGAGGACGACTGGACGCTCGCCCCGGCGATGCCCGCCGCGGCCCGGGCCGCGGAGCAGGCCCCGCCGGAACCGGCCCCCGAGCCGCAGGCGCCCGCCGCCCCGCCGCCGCCCGCGCTGCCGCCGACCGTGCACCACGCGCCGCCCACCGGCGCGCAGCCGCCCGTCCCCGCCCCCGGCGGCTACGGCTACCCGCAACAACCGCCGCAGCAACCGCAGCACGGGTACGGCTACCCCCAGCCCCCGGCCCAGCCGCAGCCGCAGGCCGGCGGCTACGGCTACCCCCAGCCGGCCGCCGCCGGGTACGGGTACCCGCAGCAGCCCCAGCAGGCGGGCTACGGCTACCCGCAGCAGCAGCCGCAGCAGCAGCAACCCCAGCCGCCGCAGCAGGCGGGCCGGCCGTTCGCGATGCCGCCGCAGGGGCCGCAGTTCCAGCCCCGCTGAGCCGCGCCCGGCCCGGGGCTAACTCCCGGGCTGGGAGGGGGTCTTGTACCCGCGCTCCCACTGCATGCCGAAGCCGTACAGCCGGTCCAGGTCGGACTGGAAGCCGTGCACGTAGCGGACCTCGCGACGGATCGTCAGCTTGCCGTCGCCGTCGTTCTCGATCAGCACCACCGCACACGAACGGGCGGCGGGGGCACGCTCGTCCAGCTTGATCTCGATCCGCGGCCCGCTCTGCGGGACGATGGTCACCACCGCGTGGGTGCGGTCGAAGGCGGGCGTGTCGTCGTAGATGTAGACGAAGATCAGCAGCCGCTTGAACTTGTCCTTCTTCTCCAGGTTGATGTGCATCGTCTCGCCGGACGGCGCGCCCGACACGTCGTCACCGGAGAGCTTGATGTACGGCGGCTTGGTCAGGTCGCCGAACAGCCGGCCCAGCGGCTGCACCACGCCCCGGGTGCCGTCGGTCAGTTCGTACATGCACGCCAGGTCGAGGTCCACGCCGAGCGGCGCCGACCCGGCGGTGGCCGGCTCCAGCGGGCGCAGGATCCGCGGGTCGAAGAACCGCCGCAGCGCCCCGCCCGCACCCGGGCGCTCCGCGTTCCGGGTCGACCAGTGCAGGTTGATGTACAGGTAGCCGGTGGTGGCCGCGGAGCCGGTGATGGCGTGCTGCGGCTGCGATTTGGTCAGCGTGACCTTGAACTGCCCTCCGGTGTCGAAGTTGTCGCGGTCCCCTTTCAGGAACTCCCACACCGAGACCATCGTGTCCTCCCCCAGCACCGGTACCTTCTCGTCCTCTCCAATACCCATCCGGAGGGTGCTGAGTCAACGTCAACCCCTCGGCGGGCCCTGCTGGCAGAGGGATCGTCACTCCCGTACGATGCCTGCCCTCCGGACGCGATATCGTCTCTCCGCACAGGTGTACCGTGCGTCACCTCTCCTCCCCCCTGCCCTTGCGGAAAGCCGAGGCCCTCCCCGCGATGAACCTCTCCTCCATACAGTTGGTCTGGGCCGTGGTAATCGGCGCGGCCCTGCTGTTCACCGCCATCCTGGTGGCCTTCCTGCGCTTCAAGAACAACAAGGTCGAAGAGTCCGGCGACTCCTGGGAGCGCAGCGAGGAGCGCCGCCGCCGCAAGGAAGCCATCTACGGCGGCGCCTCGTACGTCCTGCTGTTCTGCTGCGCCGGCGTGGCGGCCGCGCTGTCGTTCCACGGCCTGGTCGGCTTCGGCCAGCAGAACCTGAACCTGTCCGGCGGCTGGGAGTACCTGGTCCCGTTCGGCCTCGACGGCGCGGCCATGTTCTGCTCGGTCCTCGCGGTCCGCGAGGCCAGCCACGGCGACGCGGCGCTCGGCTCGCGCATGCTGGTCTGGCTGTTCGCCGTCGCCTCGGCCTGGTTCAACTGGGTGCACGCCCCGCGCGGCGGCGCGCACGACGGCGCCCCGCAGTTCTTCGCCGGCATGTCGATCTCGGCGGCCGTGCTGTTCGACCGCGCCCTGAAGCAGACCCGCCGTGCCGCGCTGCGCGAGCAGGGCCTGGTCCCCCGCCCGCTGCCGCAGATCCGCGTGGTCCGCTGGCTGCGCGCCCCCGCGAGACCTACGCGGCCTGGTCGCTGATGCTGCTGGAGAACGTGCGCAGCCTGGACGAGGCCGTCGAGGAGGTGCGCGAGGAGCGCCAGGCGAAGATGGACGCCAAGCTGCGCGCCCGCAGCGCCGACCGCCGCGAGCGGGCCGAGCTGAAGGCGATCGCCCGCCAGGGCGGCGTCCTGGCCCGTGCCCGGCACGCCCGCCAGGTTCCCGCGCTGGCCGCGGCGGGCGACACCTCGTCCTCCGCAACGGAGCCTGCTCTAGCCCCCGAGGAAACCACCCTCGACCGGGTCAGCGCCTCCGCCCTGGAGCCCGCCGCCCTCAACGCCGGCCGCCGTCCCCGGGCCGCCGTCGAATCCACCAGCAGCACCAGCAGCAGCCCGTACTCGTCCTCGTACTCCTCCAGCGTCGACCTGACGACGGACGAGGACACCCTGTCGATGCCGAAGCTGGACTCGCTGGAGCGCAAGCTCCGCGCCATCGAGCAGCAGCTCGGCTAGCTCCACCGCAACGCGAAAGCCGCGCCCACCGAGGGAGGTTCCCCGGTGGGCGCGGCTTTCGCGTTGCGGTGCGTCAGCTTTCCGCCGACGCACCTTCGAGCGCCTGTTCGCGCTTGTTGCGGACCATCGACGAGGCGAGGGCCGCACCGATGAAGGCGACGCCGATCAGGCCGGTGACGATCTCCGGGATGTGGAACTTGATCGAGGCGAGCAGGATCAGCGCCAGCGCGCCGATCGCGTAGTGCGCGCCGTGCTCCAGGTACACGTAGTCGTCCAGGGTGCCCTTGCGGACCAGGAAGACGGTCAGCGAACGGATGTACATCGCGCCGATGCCGAGGCCCAGGGTGATCTGGAAGATGTCCTGGGAGATCGCGAACGCGCCGACCACGCCGTCGAAGGAGAACGACGCGTCGAGGACCTCCAGGTAGATGAAGAGGAAGAACGCGGCCTTGCCGCCGACCTGGACGATCGACTTCCCGCTGCGCTCGGCCGCCTCCTCTTCCTCCTGCTGGTGCTCCAGGCCGGACTCGAAGACCTCGGAGAGGCCGTTCACGGCGAGGTAGGTGGCGAGGCCGCAGACACCGGCCAGCAGCACCGTCTCGGCGCGGTCACCGGCGAAGAAGCGCGAGGACAGGGCGAGCACGACCAGCGCGATGACCGAGGAGAGCGCGTCCAGCTTGCCGATCTTCTCCAGCGGCTTCTCCAGCCAGCGCAGCCAGTTGAAGTCCTTCTCCTCGAAGATGAAGTCGAGGAAGATCATCAGCAGGAAGATGCCGCCGAAGGCCGCGATGGCCGGGTTGGCGTCCTCCAGGTACTGGGCGTAGGTGAGGCCGTCGTGCGTCTTGCTGGAGTCGAGGGCCAGCTCGATGACGGTCCCGGGGCTGAGGTGCGCGGTGAGGCCGACGACCAGCAGCGGGAAGACCAGCCGCATGCCGAACACCGCGATCAGCACGCCGACCGTGAGGAACAGCTTCTGCCAGAAGGCGTTCATCCGCTTCAGGACGGTGGCGTTGACGACGGCGTTGTCGAAGGACAGGGAGATCTCGAGGATCGAGAGGATCAGGACGACGCCGAATCCTTCGGCCCCCCAGATCAGGCCGGCGGCGATCAGGCCGGCGATCGTGATGGCGAAGGACCATCCGAACGTACGGAGGAACACGGGGTCGGTTACCTTTCTGGCTACCGGAATTGACCCATTCCGGACTGGCTGTTACTGAACGTTGACGCCGAAGTCGAGCGCGATCCCGCGCAGGCCGGAGGCGTAACCCTGGCCCACCGCGCGGAACTTCCACTCGCCCTGGTAGCGGTACAGCTCGCCGAAGATCATCGCGGTCTCGCCGGACGCGTCCTCGGACAGGTCGTAGCGCGCGATCTCGCTGCCGTCGGCCAGGTTGACCACCCGGATGTAGGCGTTGGAGACCTGCCCGAAGCTCTGCAGCCGGGCGTCGGCGTCGTAGATGGAGACGGCGAAGACGACCTTGTCGATCTGCACCGGCACGAGGTCGAGGTGGACCTGCACCACCTCGTCGTCACCGTCACCGTCACCGGTGAGGTTGTCGCCCTGGTGCTCGACCGAGCCCTCGGGGCTGCGCAGGTTGTTGTAGAACACGAAGTACTCGTCGCCGAGGACCCGACCGCTGGAGCACAGCAGTGCGCTGGCGTCCAGGTCGAAGGGCGCGCCGGTGGTGGACCGGGCGTCCCAGCCGAGGCCGATCTGAACCTGCGTCAGGTTCGGGGCGGCCTTGGTCAGCGAGACGTTTCCGCCCTTGGCGAGGGTGACGGACATCGGACTTTCCTCCCAGCTCCCGTCTCCGGGGCTCCCGGGGTGTGCATCGGTGGACTTGCCGTCGGACCGCCCGGGAGGGCCGGTCCGGCGGGGCGCGTCCGGCGGACGCACCCCAAGAGATCTACGCCCCCGAGCGGCCGCGCAGTGCTGCACACCCGACTGAACTTCCTGAACTCCGCGCTCCGCCCGGCCCGGTTGACGCCCCGAAGGCCCTGGGCCGCCCCGTGCACGCTCCCCGGCCGGGGTACGGATCACGGGCGAATCTATCAAGTGCCCGCCCCGGCCCCTCCGGCGGCAACCGGCTCCCACCCGCCCGGTACGCTGCGGCCCTGTCGCCGGAGCACCCATCGGCGCCGCACGGAGAGTCAACGGGGGTACCAGGCAATGTCGTTCGAACCGCTCGACCGCACCGACCCGGAGACGGTCGGCCCGTACCGGCTGCTGGCCCGCCTGGGCGTCGGCGGGATGGGCCGGGTCTACCTGGCCCGGTCGGCGGGCGGCCGGACGGTGGCGGTGAAGGTCGTGCGCGCCGACCTGGCCGGCGACGCCGACTTCCGGGAGCGGTTCCGCCGCGAGGTGTCCGCCGCGCAGGCCGTCGGCGGCGCGTTCACCGCCCCGGTGGTGGACGCCGACCGGGCCGGCGAGTCGCCCTGGCTGGCCACCGCGTACGTGCTCGGCCCGGCGCTCAGCGACGCGGTCGCCGCGCACGGCCCGCTGCCGGTGGAGACCGTGCGCACCCTCGGCGTGGGCCTGGCCCAGGCGTTGGCGGCGATCCACGGGGCCGGGCTGGTGCACCGCGACCTGAAGCCGTCCAACGTGCTGCTGGCCGCCGACGGACCGCGGGTGATCGACTTCGGCATCGCCCGGGCGCTGGACGGCGACCGGATGACCTCCACCGGCGTGGTGGTGGGCTCCCCCGGCTTCATGTGCCCCGAGCAGGCCGCCGGGCGCCGGATCGGCCCGGCCGGCGACGTGTTCTCGCTCGGCTCGGTGCTGGTCTTCGCCGCCACCGGCCGCGGCCCCTTCGACCACGTCGAGGACGGCGGCGCGCCGTCCGCGGCCTCGCTGCTGTACCGGGTGGTGCACGACGAGCCGGACCTGACCGGCCTGCCCGAGCAGCTGCGGCCCGCGGTGGCGGCGTGCCTGGCCAAGGACCCGGCGGAGCGGCCCGCGCCGGCCGAACTGGGCGCGCTGCTCGGCGAGTCGGTGGCCCCGGCCCGCTCCGGCTGGCTGCCCGCCGCGCTCGCCTCGGACATCGCCACCCGCGCGGCCGCCGTGATGGACCTGGAGGCCCCGGTCCGCACCCCCGACCCGCGCACCGCCCCCGCCGTCCGCACCCCCACCGAGGTCTCGCCCCCGAACGGAGCCGTGGACGCCGCACCCGGGGACCCCGGCACCGTCCGGCTGCGCACCCCTGACACACCGTCGGCCCCGGTACCGGCCGGGGCCACCGGGCCCACCGAGCAGGTCGGCCCGGCCCGTCCGTCCCGCCGCAGCCTGCTGCTGGGCGGCGGCGCGGCCCTGCTGGTCGGTGCGGGCGGCCTCACCGCCTGGGCGCTGCAGGGCAGTTCCGCGCCGGACCCGAAGCCGGGCCCGGACCCGGCCCCGCCCTCCGGCAGCCCGACCCCCACCACCCCGCGCCCCACCCGCGCCCCGGGCGTGCCCCCGGCCCCGCTGTGGACGTACCGGATGTCCTCCAGCAACGTCGGCTCGCTGGGCATGGTGTTCTCCCCCGGCCTGCTGCACCTGGGCAGCGCCGACCTGATCGCGGTCGACCTGAGGGACGGCAGCGAGAAGTGGATCACCAAGGACGCGATGGCCTACCACCTGGCGCAGGCGGGCGGTTCGATCTCCTACGGCACCGTGTCCGACCTGATCACGGTGGACGCGACCTCCGGCGCGGTGCTGTGGAAGTACCGCTCGGAGCCGGCGAAGCCGAACGGCGTGCAGATCGCCTCGGACACCGTGCTGGCCGCCGACGACCGCGCGGTGTACGCGATGTGCTCGTACCTGCAGCTGGACGGCTCCGGTCTGCCGGAGACGGACGCGAAGACCGGCAAGGGCATCATGGCGCTGTCCCGCAAGGACGGTTCGATGCTGTGGAACCAGCACCGCAACCAGACCGCCGACTACATGGTGAGCTCCGACCTGACCCCGGACACGCTGCTCTACACCGACAGCAAGGAGAACCTGGTCGCCCGGTCGCTGGCCGACGGCACCCAGTCCTGGTTCGCCACCACCAACTCCCGCGCCTCCTACCAGCCGGTGCTGCAGGACGGCCTGGTGTACTGCTCGGCCGAGCCCAACGGCCTGCAGGGCGTCCGGGTCGCCGACGGCAAGCAGGTCTGGGCGAAGACCTCGGACCGCTCCACCCACATGTGGTACTCGCCGCCGGCGGCCGGGAACCACGTGGTGTACTCGGTGCTCGGCGGGATGACCCTCACCGTGCAGGGCACCACCTACACGCCGACCGCCCCGACCCGGGTGGTGGCCTTCAACGCGGCCGACGGCGCCGAGCTGTGGCACGTGGAGCTGCCCAGCGAAGTGGTGATGGACGACAACCCCGTGCTGGTGAAGGACACCCTGTTCGTTCCCACCGCCGACCGCGGCATCTACGCCGTCGACGTGGTCGACCACAAGATCCGCTGGACCTTCCAGACCGGCGCCTCCGCCGATCTGCCCTGGCACCTGGCGGGCAACGGCGAGCTGCTGATCGCCGTCCAGGGCGACCGGGTGATGGCCCTGCCGCCGGAGTAGACGCAGCAAGGGCCGGGTCCGTGGAGGGACCCGGCCCGTGGCGCCGATCGAGCGGCGGTCAGACGTTGACGCCGAAGTCCTGCGCGATGCCGCGCAGGCCGGAGGCGTAGCCCTGGCCGATGGCGCGGAACTTCCACTCGGCGCCGTTGCGGTACAGCTCGCCGAAGACCATCGCGGTCTCGGTGGAGGCGTCCTCGGACAGGTCGTAGCGGGCGATCTCGGCGCCGCCGGCCTGGTTCAGCACCCGGATGAAGGCGTTGCGGACCTGGCCGAAGCTCTGCTGCCGGTTCTCCGCGTCGTAGATCGACACCGGGAACACGATCTTGGCGATGTCCGCCGGGACGTTGGCCAGGTCGACCTTGATCTGCTCGTCGTCGCCCTCGCCCTCACCGGTGAGGTTGTCGCCGGTGTGCTCGACCGAGCCGTCGGCGCTCTTCAGGTTGTTGAAGAAGATGAAGTCGGCGTCCGAACGGACCTTGCCCTGCTCGGTGCAGAGCAGCGCGCTCGCGTCCAGGTCGAAGTCCGTGCCGGTGGTGGTGCGGACGTCCCAACCGAGGCCGACGATCACGGCGGTCAGGCCGGGCGCCTCCTTGGTGAGCGAGACATTGCCGCCCTTGCTGAGGCTGACACCCACGTGGTCCTCCAAGATGTTCCGGTTCCCGATCCGTCAACGGCCCGATCGTAGTGCCGGGTTCCCGGCCCGCGGCGGCGACTCGGCCCGGTCCGCCGGAATATCGGGCCGGACCGGGACCGGGAGCCGCCGCAGGGGGCGTCAGAGCGCGCCGAGGGCGGCCAGGTACTCCTGGGTGTCGCGGGCGTCCGGGAGGCCGTTCACGATGCTCCAGCGGACGACGCCGGCCTTGTCGATCACGAAGGTGCCGCGGACCGCGCAGCCCTTGTCCTCGTTGAAGACGCCGTAGGCCCGGGAGACCTCGCCGTGCGGCCAGAAGTCCGACAGCAGCGGGTACTCCAGGCCCTGCTGGTCGCCGAACACCCGCAGCGAGAACGGCGAGTCGTTGGAGACCGCGAGCACCTGGACCTCGTCGTTCTGCAGGCGCGGCAGCTCCTTCTGGATCTCGCAGACCTCGCCGGTGCAGACCCCGGTGAAGGCGAACGGGTAGAAGACCAGGACGACGTTCTTGTCGCCGCGGAAGTCGGAGAGCTTCACCGACTCGCCGTGCTGGTTCTTCAGCTCGAAGTCCGGGGCCTGGGCGCCGATCTCGATGGTCATGCTGGGGCCTTCCTGCCTGAACGGGTGGTGCGGGCAGGGGAATCTTCGCATCCGGCGGGCCTCGTTCGGCCGTTCGGGTGAGCCGACCCCGGCCGCCGAACCCGGATTTCGCCCTGAGAGAACACGGTGGCGCGCTCGGCCGAAACGCCGGCGGGCCCCGCCGGAGGAGTGCTCCGGCGGGGCCCGCCGCGGGTCGTGCTCCGAAGGTCAGCGCTTGCCGGCCTTCGAGGCCTTCGGGGTGGCCAGCCGGGTGCCCGCCCACTCCTTGGCGATCGCCACGGAGCTGGTCTGCGACAGGCCGGCGGTCTTGGCGGCGTCGGCGATCTCGTGCGCCTCGACGTGCCCGTCACGGCCGGTCTTCGGGGTCAGCAGCCAGATCAGGCCGCCCTCCGCCAGGTACTCCAAGGCGTCGACCAGGGCGTCGGTGAGATCCCCGTCCTCGTCGCGGTGCCACAGCAGGACGCCGTCGGCGACGTCGTCGTAGTCCTCGTCGACGAGTTCGGTGCCAGTGATGTCCTCGATGCCCTCACGGAGCTCCTGGTCACTGTCTTCGTCGTACCCGAGCTCCTGGATGACCTGGCCTTGTTCGAAGCCCAGACGAAGAGCCGGGTTGGACTTGTCCGCGGGGTCCGCGGTCGCGCTCACGGGAATAACCTCCAGTATTCGGCTCGGCGTCCATGCCGAGGCTGTGGCCGTAGTCCACACGGGAGCGGCGGTTCGCGCAAGTACCCGACCCCCGATCCCACCCAAAGGTTGACGCGTCGCGCAGCAACCCGCCGCCCATTGTGACCGCAATCGCACCGGTATGCCCACCTGCGCACCGACATGGATGCTTCGTCTCCTGCCCGCGAACAGCCGGTCCACACCCCGTACGCCTGCCCGAGATGCGAACGGCATTCGGGGCGGAGGAGGGTCCGGGCGTAGAGTCTCCTGTTGGCCCTCATCCCGACCGGCCGCCATCGTCCGGCCGGGGTCCCAGGTCGGACCACCTCCTGACCGCGCCGCCCATCAGGCGGAACGGTTACCGATCGGTAGATATGACGGATCTCCGAATGCGGTAGCACGATGGAGGCGGCGCGACAACTCAGTTTCGACCGACAGTGAAGGAACAGCGTGGCTTCCGGATCCGATCGCAACCCGATCATCATTGGCGGCCTCCCGAGCCAGGTCCCGGACTTCGATCCCGAGGAGACCGCGGAGTGGCTGGAGTCGCTTGACGCTGCCATCGACGAGCGCGGGCGCGAGCGTGCCCGTTACCTGATGCTGCGGCTGATCGAGCGCGCCCGCGAGAAGCGCGTCGCCGTGCCCGAGATGCGCAGCACGGACTACGTCAACACCATCGCCACCAAGGACGAGCCGTTCTTCCCCGGCAACGAGGAGATCGAACGCAAGATCCTGAACGCGACGCGCTGGAACGCGGCCGTCATGGTCTCCCGCGCCCAGCGCCCCGGCATCGGCGTCGGCGGCCACATCGCCACCTTCGCCTCCTCCGCGTCCCTCTACGACGTGGGCTTCAACTACTTCTTCCGCGGCAAGGACGCCGACGGCGAGTCCGGCGACCAGGTCTTCTTCCAGGGCCACGCGTCGCCCGGCATCTACGCCCGCGCCTTCCTGCTGGACCGACTGACAGAGCAGCAGCTCGACGCGTTCCGCCAGGAGAAGTCCAAGGCGCCGTACGGCCTGTCCAGCTACCCGCACCCGCGGCTGATGCCGGACTTCTGGGAGTTCCCGACCGTCTCGATGGGCCTCGGCCCGCTCGGCGCGATCTACCAGGCCCGGATGAACCGCTACCTGGAGCACCGCGGCATCAAGGACACCTCCGACTCGCAGGTGTACGCCTTCCTCGGCGACGGCGAGATGGACGAGCCCGAGTCGCTCGGCCAGCTGTCGCTGGCCGCCCGCGAGGGCCTGGACAACCTGACCTTCGTGGTCAACTGCAACCTGCAGCGCCTGGACGGCCCGGTCCGCGGCAACGGCAAGATCATCCAGGAGCTGGA
Organism: Streptomyces sp. TLI_171; assembly: GCF_003610255.1. Classification (GTDB taxonomy): domain Bacteria; phylum Actinomycetota; class Actinomycetes; order Streptomycetales; family Streptomycetaceae; genus Kitasatospora. The sequence goes on from NZ_RAPS01000001.1 coordinate 2,458,059, forward strand.
GTCGCAGTTCCGCGGCGCCGGCTGGAACGTCATCAAGCTGGTCTGGGACCGCTCCTGGGACCCGCTGCTGGCGCAGGACCGCGACGGCGTCCTCGTCAACAAGCTGAACACCACCCCGGACGGCCAGTTCCAGACCTACGCCACCGAGACCGGCTCGTACATCCGCGAGCACTTCTTCGGCGGCGACCTGCGCCTGCGCGCCATGGTCGAGAACATGACGGACCAGCAGATCCAGCACCTGGGCCGCGGCGGCCACGACCACCGCAAGGTCTACGCCGCGTTCAAGGCCGCCCGCGAGCACAAGGGCCAGCCGACCGTCATCCTCGCGCAGACCGTCAAGGGCTGGACGCTGGGCCCCAACTTCGAGGGCCGCAACGCCACCCACCAGATGAAGAAGCTGACGGTCGAGGACCTGAAGCGCTTCCGCGACCGGCTGCACCTGCCGATCACCGACAAGCAGCTCGACGAGGGCTACCCGCCCTACTACCACCCGGGCCGCAACTCGGAGGAGATCCAGTACATGCACGACCGCCGGGAGGAGCTCGGCGGCTACGTGCCCACCCGCAAGGTCCGCCCGCGCAAGCTCGAACTCCCGGGCGACGAGGCGTACAAGGCGGTCAAGAAGGGCTCCGGCAACCAGACCATCGCCACCACCATGGCGTTCGTCCGGGTGCTCAAGGACCTGATGCGGGACAAGGGCATCGGCAACCGCTTCGTGCCGATCGCGCCCGACGAGTACCGCACCTTCGGCATGGACTCGCTGTTCCCGTCCGCCAAGATCTACAACCCGCTCGGCCAGACCTACGAGTCGGTCGACCGCGAGCTGCTGCTGGCGTACAAGGAGTCCCCGGCCGGCCAGATGCTGCACGACGGCATCTCCGAGGCCGGCTGCACCGCCTCGCTGATCGCCGCCGGCTCCTCGTACGCGACGCACGGCGAGCCGCTGATCCCGGTGTACGTCTTCTACTCGATGTTCGGGTTCCAGCGCACCGGCGACCAGTTCTGGCAGATGGCCGACCAGCTGGCCCGCGGCTTCGTGATCGGCGCCACCGCCGGCCGCACCACCCTCACCGGTGAGGGCCTGCAGCACGCCGACGGGCACTCGCACCTGCTGGCCTCCACCAACCCCGGTGTGGTCGCCTACGACCCGGCCTACGGCTACGAGATCGCGCACATCGTCCAGGACGGTCTGCGCCGCATGTACGGCTCCTCCGCCGAGCACCCGCACGGCGAGGACGTCTTCTACTACATGACGGTCTACAACGAGCCGATCAAGATGCCGGCCGAGCCGGAGGGCGTCGACGTCGACGGCATCCTCAAGGGCCTGTACAAGCTCAAGGACGGCGACGCCGGCCAGATCCCCGCGCAGCTCCTCGCGTCCGGCGTGGCGGTGCCGTGGGCCCTGGAGGCGCAGCGCATCCTCGCCGAGGAGTGGAACGTCAAGGCGGACGTCTGGTCGGCCACCTCCTGGAACGAGCTGCGCCGCGACGCCGTCGAGGCGGAGGAGTTCAACCTCCTGCACCCCGAGGAGCCGCAGCGCGTCCCGTACGTGACCACCAAGCTCTCCGGGGCCGAGGGTCCGTTCGTGGCCGTCTCCGACTGGATGCGCGCCGTTCCGGACCAGATCTCCCGCTGGGTCCCCGGCCAGTACCAGTCGCTGGGCGCCGACGGCTTCGGCTTCGCCGACACCCGCGGCGCGGCCCGTCGCTTCTTCCACATCGACGCCCAGTCGATCGTCCTCGGCACGCTCACCGAGCTGGCCAAGCAGGGCAGGATCGACCGCTCGGTGCTGAAGGCCGCGATCGACCGCTACCAGCTGCTGGACGTGGCGGCCGCCGACCCGGGCGCCGCCGGCGGCGACGCCTGATCCGCCCCTGCAACGCCCGAGGGCCGGGCCCCCGCACCACGCGGGGGCCCGGCCCTCGGGCGTTGCAGGGCGGCGGTCAGCCGGTCGTGACCCGCTTGCGGCGCCGGGTCCGCTCGGTGTCCGGGGCGGCGGAGGGGGCGGGCCCGTCGGCCGGGGTGGTGAGGAGCGCGGCCGCGGCCAGCACGAAGGACAGCCCGGTGGCGAAGACGCCGTAGATCAGGTGCTTGGTGTTCTCGATCGCCTCGCCGTACATGGCGGTGGCGAACTGGGTGAGCGTCACCCCGCCGAGGCAGATCATCAGCGCCAGGACCGCCCGCCGGCGCGGGTTGCCCCCGCTGCGGCGCAGCCACCACGCCCCGGCCGCGGCGAGCACGACCTGGAGGCCGAGCACCCAGCCGCCGCCGAGGGTGCGCAGGAAGCCCGTGTACAGGGCCAGGCGGTGCTCCTGGGCGCCCGCCGGCTTCCCCGCGGCGACCGGGTAGGTGCCGAGGTTCCCGGGGCGGGCGGCGGCGAAGTCGTCCAGGCCGCCGTCGGCGATCCGCAGCGCGACCCCGGGGTGGCGCAGCAGGTAGCCGCCGATGTTGGCGTAGGTGATCCGGTCCTTGACCTCGGGCCAGCGCGGGTCCTTCTGCGGGGCCTTCTCGCCCCACCAGTTCATCCCGGCGTACTGCCCGAAGTCGGCGGGCAGGCCGAGGTCGACGGCGTCCGCGGCGGGGTCGGAGCTCTTGCCCATGATCCCGACGAAGATCATCTCGGTCCGGTTGATCTCCTTGAACGCCTCCATCTGGTACACCAGCGTGTGCACCCCGGCCGCCCCGACGACCAGCGCCGCGACCAGCGGCAGCGCCCGGTCCCGGAGCCGGCCGGTCCACCGGCCGACTGGGACGCGGCAGGCCAGCAGCAGCACCAGGAACGGGACCGCCATCGTCAGCGCCTGCATCTTGGAGGCCACCACCGTGACGGCGCCGACCGTGAACACCGCCAGGCCCAGCAGCCGTGCCCGGGGCGAGCCGCCCAGGTGCATCGCGCCGGCGGTGGCGAACAGCAGGCCGGTCAGCCCGGCCAGTTCGCTGAACGGCGAGCCGGCGTAGTTCGCCACCACCGAGTCGCCGACCACGACGAACAGCGCCGCGCAGACCAGCAGCCGCAGCAGCAGTCGGCCGCGCAGGGCGACCGCGAAGAGCGCGAACGCCAGGCCCACCAGGCCGCACCAGAGCAGTGCCTGCGCCCGCAGGTCCAAGTAGGCGGAGTAGCCGAGCAGCCGGCTGACCGGCCGGGCCAGCTCGGGCATCCACTGACCGCTGCCCGGATAACGGCTGCCGGGCGGACATTCGCCGGGCAGCGCGTGGTCGTAGCGGAAGTTGGCGTACCTGAACCACCACCAGGAGCCCTCGTCGAGGTGCACCTTGGCGTCCAGCGCGCACATCCGGCTCGGGCCGTCCCCGTTGTCGGCCAGGCCGATCGCCCCGTGGTGGAAGATCCGGAGGACCATCACCAGCGCGGCGGCCAGGCCCACCAGCGGGCCGAAGACCCACCGGCGCCCGAGGAACGCCGCTGCCCGCTCGGCCCGGCGGCGTCCCTGTGTTCTCTGCTCACTCACGCAGGGCACCCTAGTGCACCTGCTCGAACGCCCGGCCGCACGTCCCGCCGGGTCGGATGTGCACGACCGGACAGGCCCCGGGGGCGGTGCGCCCGATCGGAGCCCGGCCCTCGGGCGTTCTTGCCTCCCCATTGAGGTTCGTGCTCGACCCGGACGGGCGGAGGGTGAGCGGTGGGGCAGGCGTTGCGCTGGGTGGGGGTCGTGCTGGGGCGTTCCCGCGCCACTGAACCTCCGCGGGCCGGGCCGCCGGACCGGCACGGGGCCGGGCTGCACCGGCCCGGCCCCGCAGGGATGTTGACGGATCGTCAGATGTGCACGGCCGGGCCGGCGTCGTTCGCTCCGCGCCGGGTGAGCAGGCCGAGGCCGGCCGCCGCCGCGGCGACGATCGCGGCGACCACGAAGGCCACGCTCATGCCGCTCACGAAGGAGGAGTGGACCGCGTCGGCCATGCCCTGCACGAGGTTTGCCGGGGTGTCGGCCGGGGCCGGCGGGGCGATGCCCAGCTGGGCGGCCTGCTTGAGCTGCTCGCCCTGCTCGCCGGTGGGGAACGGAACCCCGGTGGCGGCCCACTTGTCGGGCAGCGTGCTGGTGACCTTGGAGGCCATCACCGCGCCGAGGACGGCGGTGCCCAGGCTGCCGCCGACCTGCATCGCGGCCTGCTGCAGGCCGCCGGCCACGCCGGACAGCTCCAGCGGGGCGTTGCCGACGATGACCTCGGTGGCGCCGACCATGACGGGGCTCAGGCCGAGGCCCATCAGGACGAACCAGAGGGCCATCACGCCGTTGCCGGAGTGGATGTCCAGGGTGGACATGCCGAGCATGGCGGCGGTGGTGAAGAGCATGCCGCCGACGATCGGGATGCGCGGGCCGACCTTGCCGATCAGGAAGCCGGCCAGCGGGGCGCCGACGATCATCATGCCCGTCATCGGGAGCAGGTGGACGCCGGCGTCGACCGGGGCCATGCCGTGCACGTTCTGCAGGTAGAAGGTGACGAAGAAGATGCCGCCGAAGAACGCGAAGGCCATCAGCACCATCAGCAGGGTGCCGGCCGAGAGCGGCACCGAGCGGAACAGCGCGAGCGGGATCAGCGGTTCCTTGGCGTAGTTCTGCCAGACCGCGAAGACCACCAGGGCGAGCACCGCGCCGCCCAGGAAGAGCAGGGTGGCGGGGTCGCCCCAGCCCCAGCCAGGGGCCTTGATGATGCCCCAGACCAGCATGAACATCGCGCCGGAGAGCAGCACGATGCCGGGGACGTCGAAGGACTTGGCGGCCTTCTCGGCGCGCACGTCCTTGAGGATCAGCAGTCCGAGGACCAGCGCGATGATGCCGACCGGGACGTTGATGAAGAACACCGACTCCCAGTTGACGTGCTCGACCAGCAGGCCGCCGACGATCGGGCCGGCCGCGGTGGAGGCGCCGATGACGCCGCCCCAGATGCCGATCGCCATGTTGAGCTTGTCGGCGGGGAACGCCCCGCGGAGCAGGCCGAGCGCGGCGGGCTGGAGCAGGGCGCCGAACAGGCCCTGCAGCACCCGGAAGAAGATCACCTGCTGGATCGAGCCGGCGAAGCCGATCGCGGCGGAGGTGGCGGCGAAGCCGACCGCGCCGACCAGGAAGGTGTTGCGGTGGCCGAACCGGTCACCGATCTTGCCGGCGGTGATCAGGAAGACCGCGAGGGCCAGCAGGTAACCGCTGGTCACCCACTGGATGTCGGCGGGCGAGGCCTTCAGGTCGGTCTGGATGGCCGGGTTGGCGATGGCGACGACGGTGCCGTCGAGGGCCACCATCATCACGCCGACGGCGACCGTGAGCAGGGTCAGCCAGGGGTGTCCCCGCAGCTTTCCCCCCGCGGCCGGAGCCGCCTCCTTGTCGAGTACTACGGACTGGCTCATGGCTCGGGACTTCCCCGTTCGTGTGGTGTGGCGGGAGCGCTGCGACGGACCGGCGGCACCCGGGCCCTCGCCCGTCCCCACGAGCTCCAGAACGACCGGGCACCGCCATCCGGGAACATTATGTCAGCCACTGACATTCGACAAACGGTGACTCGTGTCACTTGATGCCATGTGGCAGGACCGGCGGTATCGTTGGCCCATGGCCACCCCCACCACCGCCGCCGACCCGCAGTCCGTCGGCCTGCGCGAACGCAAGAAGCGGCGCACCCGGGACGCCCTGGTCGGCGCCGCCCACCGGCTGTTCCTCTGCCACGGCTACGGGCGGACGACGGTGGACGAGATCGCGTCCGAGGTGGAGGTCTCCCAGCGCACCTTCTTCCGGTACTTCGCCAACAAGGAGGAGGTCGCCCTCGCCGTGCTGGCCGAGGCCGAGGAGGCGTTCCTGGACTGCCTGCGGGCCCGCCCGGCCGGGGAGAACCCGCTGGAGGCGATGCGCGGCGCGGTCCGCGAGGTGTGGCAGGCGATCGACCAGGAGCGGGGCGCCCAGCGCGGCTCCACCACCGCCGCCCTGGAGCTGTTCGAGCTGATCGAGTCCACCCCGACGCTGCTCGCCGCCCACCTGCGGCACTCCATCCAGCAGGAGGTCGAGGTGGCCCGGATCCTCGCCGACCGCGAGGGCCTCGACCCGGAGGTCGACCTGCGCCCCCGCCTGCTGGCCGCCGTGTTCGGCACCGTGGTGCGGATCTCCCACCTGTCGTACGCGGCCGAGCCGGACGCGCACACCCAGGGCATGGACGGCATGCTCGCCCTGATAGAGCGTCACTTCGACCAGCTCGGACCGGCGTTGGCGGGTTCCTGGCGCTGACCGGCCCCGGGTAGTACCCGGGTATCACCCGGGGCGCGCTACCGGAGTATGAGGACACCGGGACGACCCCGCTCTACCCTCGGCCCGGTGAGCACCTGGAACGAGTTTCTCCGCGCCCTGTCCGAGCCCGTCCCGGACCGCCGGCCGCCGCTGTCCACCGCCCGCAGGCGGTGGGTCCGGGCGGTGCCGTACGGGGTGGTGCTGGCCATGGTCGGCTCGCTGCTGCCCACCGGCATCGTCGGGCTCACCGAGTACTACGGCGTGAACCCCTCGCTGGCCACCGCGCTCGCCGTGGTGCAGGCCGGGGCGCTGGGGCTGGCGCTGACCCGGCCGCTGGCGGCCTGGCAGCTGGTCGCGCCGTCCGTGGTGGTCGGTGCGATCGCCACCCACGGGGCCGCCGCCGAGCAGCCCTGGCCGTGGCCGGTCACCACGCTGCTGTCGTACCTGTTCCTGATGGTCCTGCTCGCGGTCCGCGAGCGCGGCCGCACCCTGCTCGCCGTCTGGACGGTCACCTTCCTCGGCTGCAGCCTCGCCTGGACCGTCTTCAACGAGAACTTCGACGGCTCCTCGGTGGTCGCCTGCGCGGTGTCCGGGGCGGTGCTGCTGCTCGGCTGGAGCCTGCGCGGGCGCGGCGAGGCCCAGCGGCGGCTCGCCGAACAGGAGCAGATCTCCGAGACCGAGCGCGCCGGACGCACCCTGCTGGAGGAACGCGCGCGGATCGCCCGCGAGTTGCACGACGTGGTCGCCCACCACATGTCGGTGATCGCCGTCCAGGCCGACAGCGCCCCCTACCGGATCGAGGGCCTGCCCGCGGCCGCCGTCGACGAGTTCGGCCAGATCGCCACCGCCGCCCGCGGCTCGCTCGCCGAGATGCGCCGCCTGCTCGGCGTGCTGCGGACCGCCGGCACCGGCGCCGACAAGACCCCCCAGCCCGGCCTCGCCGACCTGCCGGGACTCCTCGCCACGGTGGCCCAGGCCGGGGTGCGCGCCGAACTCGCCGTCGACGACGGCGTCCACGCCCTCGACCCGGTGCCCGAGGCGGTCGGCCTGTCCGCGTACCGGATCGTCCAGGAGGCCCTCGCCAACGTGGTCCGGCACGCGCCCGGCGCCGCCGCCGAGGTCCGGATCACCGCCGCCGACGGCGCGCTCACCGTGCTGGTCGACAACGCCCCGCCGCCCGGCGCGGCCCCCGCCGTCGAGACCTCCGGCTCCACCGGGCAGGGCCTGGTCGGAATGCGCGAGCGCGTCCGGCTGCTGGCTGGCACCCTGGACACCGGCCCGACCACCGGCGGCGGCTACCGGGTGACCGCCGTCCTGCCGCTCGACGTCCGGGCGGCCGGGCCCGCTGACGCCGCCTCAGGGGAGACCACCGAATGACCATCCGCGTCCTCATCGTCGACGACCAGGCGATGGTCCGCGCCGGATTCGCCGCCCTGCTGAACGCCCAGAGCGACATCGACGTGGTCGGCGACGCGCCCGACGGGCGGCAGGCCCTGGAGGTCAGCGGACGCACCCACCCCGACGTGGTCCTGATGGACGTCCGGATGCCCGAGATGGACGGCCTGGAAGCCGCCCGCCGCCTCCTCGACCCCCCGCCGGGGGTGGTGCACCGCCCGCGCGTCCTGATGCTCACCACCTTCGACGTCGACGACTACGTGTACGAGGCCCTGCGGGCCGGCGCGTCCGGCTTCCTGCTCAAGGACGCGCCGCCCGCCGACCTGATCGCCGCCGTCCGCGTCGTCGCCGCCGGCGACGCGCTGCTCGCGCCGTCCGTCACCCGTCGGCTGATCGCCGACTTCGCCAGGAACCGGCCCGCGCCGCGCCGCGACCCGCGCCTGCGCCTCAACGGGCTCACCCCCCGCGAGACCGAGGTCCTCGAACTCATCGCCCGCGGCCTCTCCAACCAGGAGATCGCCGCCCACCTGGTCCTCGCCGAACAGACCGTCAAGACCCACATCGGCCGGATCCTCGCCAAGCTCGACCTCCGCGACCGCGCCCAGGCCGTGGTCCTCGCCTACGAGAGCGGCCTGGTCCAGCCCGGAACGGCCTAGGGAGCGCCCCCGGCTACCGCCGGGGTATGACCTCCGGCTTGGCTCTGCGGGGTGACGCTCCGCCCGGTGTCGGGTTCCTACCTTCCTCCTCGTTGCCGAACGAGAGGAGGAGCCGATGCTGTCGCGTCTGCGTCGGGGGACGGCCGTCGCCGGGTTGGTGCTGGTGGCGGTGCTGGGAGTGGGGTCGTGGGCGTCGGCGGAGGGTCCGACGCCGCTGACGGGGCCGCCGGGGGTCGCGGCGTGGGACGCGGACACCACGCTGGGGGTGCGGCTGCCGGAACCGGCGACGTCCTCGCCGGCGGAGGTGGCCGCGTTCTTCGACACCCTGCCGCTCGCCCAGCGGGACGCCCTCGCGGTGCGCCACCCGCAGGTGGTCGGCAACCTGGACGGCGCGCCGGTCGCGCTGCGGCTGCGGGCCAACGCGCTGGCCGTCGAGGAGGAGCGGGCGAAGGAGCAGTCCCGCGCCGAGGACCCGTCCCGTTCGGAGGGCGAACGTGCGGCGGCCGCCGCGAAGGCCTCCCGGTACGCCGGCCTGAGCGGTCGTCAGCTGCTCGCCTTCGACCCGCGCGGCCGGGGCCAGGTCGCCGAGGTGTTCGGGGACCTCGCGCACGACGGCCGGACGGCCGTGCTGGTGCCCGGGGCGGACGTCGACCTGACGACCTACGACCGCGGCTCCGCCGACGGCTACGACACCCTCGCCGGGATGGCGCGTTCGCTGCGCGCCGCGAGCGGTGACCGGGTGGCGGTGGTGGCGTGGGCCGGATACCCGACGCCGCGCGGGTTCGGGGTGGACGTGGCCCGCGAGGAACTGGCCGATGCGGGGGCGGAGCGGCTGGACCGGCTGGTGGCGGGCCTGGCGCCGGTGACCGGTCCGGTGGCGCTGTTCTGCCACAGCTACGGGTCGGTGGTGTGCGGGCGGTCCGAGCCGGATCCGCGGCTGGTCTCGCAGCTGGTGGTGCTGGCCTCGCCGGGGATGGGCCTGGAGCGGGCCGAGCAGGTGGCCGTCCCGGTGTGGGCGGTGCGGCGCAACGCGGAGGACTGGATCTCCGAGGTGCCGAACGTCTCGCTGTTCGGGTTCGGGCACGGCGCCGACCCGACGGCCGCCGAGTTCCACGCCCGGCTGCTGCCGTCCGCCGGGTCGCACGGTCACAGCGGCTACTTCGCGCCGGGTTCGGCCTCGCTGGCGGCGTTCGCCGCGCTCGCCCTGACCGGCTCCCCCTCCGCTTCCTGACGCCCCCTCGACGAGGAGATCCCCGTGCTGACCATGACCGCGCTCCGCCGTACCGCCGCCACCGTCGACGCCAGGACCCCCGCCGCCCGCGACCGCGCCCTGGACGGGCTGCGCGCCCTCGCGCTGCTCTCGGTGCCCGTCGGGCACTGGCTGCTGGGCGGCTTCACCGCCACCGGCGGGGTGCTGCACAACGCCAGCCCGCTGGGGGCGCTGCCGTTCATGGCGCCGCTGAGCTGGGTGCTGCAGATGCTGGGGGTGTTCTTCCTGGTCGGCGGGCGGGCGTCCGCGCTGTCGTGGAAACGGGCGGCGGAACGGGGCGTGGGCGCCGGGGAGTGGCTGCGCGGCCGGGTGCTGCGGCTGGTGCGGCCGGTGCTGGGGGTGGCCGCGGTGTGGGCGGCGCTGGTCCCGCTGCTGCGCGGGCTGGGCGTGCCGGCCGGCACGGTGCGCACCGGGGCGGTGCTGATGGTGCAGCCGCTCTGGTACATCGCGATGTACCTGGTGCTGACGGCGCTCACCCCGCTGTGCGTCAGGTTCGGCGCGCGGCTGGGCGGTTGGGCCTCGGCGGTGCTGCTGGCGGCGGTCGCGGCGGTGGACCTGCTGCGGTACGGGCCGTGGGGCGCGGCGATGCCGGGGTGGCTGAGCCTGCTGAACCTGCTGCCGGGCTGGCTGTTCGCCTACCAGTTGGGGGTGGACTGGGCGCACGGCCGGATCTCCCGGACGGGGGCGAAGCTGGTGGCGTTCGGCGGGGCTGCCCTGTTCGCGGTGCTGCTGCTGGTGTTCCACTACCCGGCGAGCATGGTCGGCGTGCCGGGGGCGGCCCGCACCAACTCGCACCCGCCGTCCCTGCTGGTGCTGGCGCTGGCCTCGGTGCAGGGCGGGGCGGCGATGCTGCTGAAGGACCGGCTGGGCCGGCTGCTGCGCCGTCCGCTGCTGTGGCTGCCGGTGGTGGTGGTCAACCTGGGCGCGATGACGATCTTCTGCTGGCACCAGAGCGCGATGTTCCTGACCGCGCTGGCGGCGTCGCACCTGGGCGCGGTGCCCGGTCTGACCGCCGCCCCCGACTCCGGCCCGTGGGCGCTGGCCCGGCTGGCCTGGCTGCCGGTGTTCGGCGCGGTGCTGGCGCTGATCGGCCGCTGGGCTCGGCGCTTCGACGGGCCGTGGCCCTCGCGCACCTGGCGGGCGGTGGCGGCCGCGGGGGCGGCGCTGTTCGCGGTGTACGCGCTCGGCGCGGTGTGACCCCGGGCCTGACGGTCCGTCGGATGTCGGCGCGGACCCGTACGCTGACGGCCATGGCGACCTTCGACGAGCTGAGCGCACTGGCCCTGGCGCTGCCTCGGGCCCACCGGGAGATCACTTGGGAGCAGGTGACCTTCCGGGTGGGCCGGAAGATCTTCGCGATGGGCGCCCCGGAGTCCGGGGCGGCGTCGGTGAAGGCCCGGCCGGAGGAGCAGGCCGAGCTGATCGCCGCCGCGCCGGAGGTGTTCGCGGTGGCCCCCTACACCGGCCGGTTCGGCTGGGTGCGGGTGCAGTTGGCGGGCGTCGAGACCGAGGAACTGCGCGAACTGCTCACCGAGGCGTGGCGCTCGGTCGCGCCGAAGAAGGTGCTGAAGGAGTACGGCGAGTAGCGTCCGGGGGAATGTGACGGGGAACACAGTTTGCTCCCTGCCTCCGGGGTCGGCCGCCCTCTACTCTGGCTGACTAGTAGTTGGCAGTCACAGCACCGTCGGGCCCGTCCCGCCGCGATGTACCGGCCCGAGGGAGTGGACGCGATGCACCGCAGGCGGATCAAGCGGATCCTCGTCGTGGACGCCCGGCGCCGCAGGCGGATCAAGCGCCTCATGATCAGCGTGTTCGCCGGCGCCGCCGTCCTGGTGGACGCCGGCGCCGCGGCCGCCCAGGCCGCCGCCTCCAACGAGCAGTTGGCGATCACCACCCCGCCCGCCGGCAGCGCCGCCTGGGTGCTGGACGAGTCCTTCGGCCGCGAGCTGCCCGACCCGGCCACCGCCGACCCGGCCGCCGTCGCCGCCTTCTTCGCCTCGCTGACCCCCGCCGAGCTGGACCGGCTGATCGCCGAATACCCGCTGGTGGTGGGCAACTTGGACGGCGCGCCGCTGGCTGCCCGGTACCGCGCCAACCGGGTGGCGATCACCGCCGAGCGGGACCGCGCCCGGCAGCGCGGCCAGGACCTCACGCTGGACGCCACCGCCCGCGCGCTCGCCACCTCCCGCGCCAACGACTCGGAGCGGCTGCTCGCCGACGGCCGGCAGATCCTCGCCTTCGACCCGCGCGGCCGCGGCCTGGTCACCGAGGTGTGGGGCGACCTGGCGACCGCCCAGCGGGTCGCCGTCCTGGTGCCCGGCTCGGACGCCGACCTCGGCCACTTCGACCAGACCGCCGAGCCGCTGCGCTCCCCCGCCGGCATGGCCCGCGCCCTGTACGCCGAGGAGCACGCGCAGTCCCCCGGCACCCGCACCGCGGTGATCGCCTGGACCGGCTACGTCACCCCGCAGGGCCTCGGCCCGGACGCCGTCACCTCCCGCCTCGCCGAGGCCGCCGCCCCGCGGCTGGAGCGGCTGCTCGGCGGGCTGAAGCAGACCACCCGCCCCGACGCGCCGCCCGCGCTGCTGTGCCACTCGTACGGGTCGGTGGTGTGCGGCACCGCCGCCCCGACGGTGCACGGGGCGCAGGCCACCGACCTGGTGGCGTTCGGCAGCCCCGGGATGGGCGTCGAGTCGGCCGCCGAGCTCGGCACCGGCGTCCAGGTGTGGGCGGCCCGCAACGCCGGCGACTGGATCGGCAACGTCCCCTACCTGGAGGTCGGCGGCCTCGGGCACGGCGCCGACCCGACCACCCACGCGTTCGGCGCGATGTCGATCTCCTCGCTGGGCGCCAACGGCCACAACGGCTACCTGGCCGAGGGAACCGCCAGCCGGCACAACTTCGCCGCCATCGCGCTCGGCCACTACGGGGACGTCAGCGGCCCCTCGGAGAGCCAGGGCTGACCGCCCGTCAGACGTCCCGGGCGTCCGCCGTCGAGCTCATGTCGGCGTAGCGGTCGCCGGACACCCGGCCCGCGATCGGCTCCAGCTCCGCCAGCTCCTCCTTGCTCAGCCGCAGCCCGGTGGCCGCGACGTTCTCCGCCAGCCGGGTGCGCTTGCGGGTACCGGGGATCGGCACCACGGCCAGGCCGTGCACCTCGGCGCGCTGCTGCACCCAGGCCAGCGCGACCTGGGCGGCCGTCACCCCGCGCTCCGCGGCGATCTTCTTCACCGGGGCGATCAGCTCCGCGTTCCCGGCCGCGTTGGCGCCGGTGAACTGCGGCAGGTGCCGGCGGTAGTCGTCCGCGCCCAGCTGCCCGGCGTCGGCGAACGCCCCGGTCAGGAAGCCGCGGCCGAGCGGCGAGTACGGCACCAGCGCCACGCCCAGCTCCGCCGCCACCGGCACCGCGGTGCGCTCCACGTTCCGGGCGAACAGCGACCACTCCGACTGCAGCGCCGCGATCGGGTGCACCGCGTGCGCCTCCCGCAGCTCCGGCCCGGTCACCTCGGACAGGCCCAGGTGACGCACCTTGCCCGCCCGCACCAGCTCCGCCATCGCGCCGACCGACTCGGCCAGCGGCACCTGCGGGTCGCGGCGGTGCATGTAGTACACGTCGATCACGTCCACGCCGAGGCGGCCCAGCGAGGCGTCCACCGCCCGGCGGATGTACGCCGGGTCGTTGTTGATGCCCCGGTAGGAGGGGTCGTCGGCCCGCCGCTCGATGGCGAACTTGGTGGCCAGCACCACCCGGTCGCGGTGCGCCCGGACGAACGGGCCGATCAGCTCCTCGTTCGCACCCGAGCCGTAGATGTCGGCGGTGTCGAACAGCGTCACCCCGAGCTCCAGCGCCCGCTCCAGGGTGGCCAGCGCCTCCTCGGTGTCGGTCGGACCGTAGAACTCGCTCATCCCCATGCAACCCAGGCCCTGCACGCCCACGACCGGGCCGGCGGTGCCGAGCCGAGTGGTCTCCATGCTGCTGCTCATGCGCTCTTCCTGTCCTCTGCGTCGTTCAACAGTGCTTCCCGGTCCTGCTCGTCGCCGGGGACCGGCCCGGGCGGCGCGCCGTACAGATCGATCTTCTTGTCGATCACGGCGAGCGTGGCGTACAGGTCGGCGAGCCGCTGCCGCACCTCCTCCCGGTGCGCGACCAGCAGCTCCCGCCGCTCGGCCCGCGTCCCGTCCCCGGCCCGGACCAGCTCGATGTACCGCACCATGTCGGCCACCGGCATCCCCGTCAGCCGCAGCTTGGTCAGGAACGCCAGCCGGGCCAGGTCCGCGTCGCTGTACCGGCGCTGCCCCGCGGACGAGCGGTCCACCGGCTCCAGCAGCCCGATCCGCTCGTACCAGCGCAGCGTGTGCGCGGACAGCCCGCTGGTCGCGGACACCTCGCTGATCCCGTGACGCGGCGTCAGGTCGGGCACCGCGCCCGGCGCGCGGAACGCCTGCTCGCACTCCGTGACCTGCTGTGCGGACCCTGCCATCGGAACTGACCCCCGTCTCGGCGACAACGACGACGCTACTGAGTTAGAGCGCACTCCAAGCAAGCGTGGCACGCCCGACACCCGACCGGGCCGCCGCCGCCCTGGATAGAGTGCGACCCATGCAGAGCTTGCGGATGATCGAGGACTGGCCGGTACCCAACGCCGCGGCGGCGGTGGTGCGCGGGAGCGACGGCGCGCTGCTCGGCGCGCACGGACCGCAGGACCACCTGTTCCCGCTCGCGTCGGTGACCAAGCTGCTCAGCGCCTACGCCGCGCTGATCGCCGTCGAGGAGGGCGTCTTCGAACTCGACGACCCGGCCGGCCCGGACGGCTCCACCGTCCGCCACCTGCTCGCCCACACCTCCGGCCTGGCCTTCGACGAGCACCGCGTGATGGCCGAGCCCGGCAACCGCCGCCTCTACTCCAACGCCGGTTTCGACGTCCTCGCCGCCACCCTGGAACACGCCTCCGGCATCCCGTTCGCCCAGTACGCCGCGGAAGCCGTCTTCCAGCCCCTCGGGATGCACGCCACCCTCGTCAACACCGCCCACCGCGCACCCGCCGGCGCCGGCGGCCTCTCCACCGCCGCCGACCTCGCCCGCTTCGCCGCCGAGCTGCAGTCCCCCAAGCTGCTCGACCCGGCCACCCTGCGCACCGCCACCCGCGAGGTCGCCTTCCCCGGCACCAGCGGCGTCCTCCCCGGCTTCGGCCACCGCCGCCCCAACGACTGGGGCCTCGGCTTCGAGATCCGCGACCACAAGACCCCGCACTGGACCGGCGCCGCCAACTCCCCGGCCACCTACGGCCACTTCGGCCAGTCCGGCACCTTCCTCTGGGTCGACCCCGCCGCCGACCTCGCCTGCCTCGCCCTCACCGATCGCGACTTCGGCCCGTGGGCCGCCGAGGCCTGGCCCCGGCTCAGCGACGCGGTCCTCGCCGAGCTCGGCTAGCGAACCGCCCGGTCGGGGTCGCCGCTCCGCTCGCGATCACCCGTACTGCACGGGTGTGTGCATCTCCCAGAGCAGGAGTTCGACGCCCGTGTCGCCCGCCGTCGGGTCCGCGAACGCGTCGCCCGTGATGCGGACGGAGTCCCCGGCGGCGGCCGAGCGGCCGCCGCCCTGAGGACCGGGGACGGTGCGGTAGCCGAGGGAGCCCGAGACGACGTGCACGTAGCGAAACGGCGCCGCCGGCAGGACCGGCAGCGCCGCCCATGCGGGGGCGCGGACCAGCCAGAGCGCTGCGTCCGATCGCCGCAGCCGCAGCGCGTCGTCGCCGGCCCGCCCGGAGGCGAGCAGCGTCAGCCCGTCGCCCTCCGGGACCGACCGCAGGCCGACCGTGGGGGGCGCGCCGAACTCGTCCGGCTGGAGCCACATCTGAAGGAACGTCACCGGGGCCGCCGCACCGCCGAGGTTGCGTTCGGTGTGGGTGACGCCGGTGCCGGTGGACTGCACCTGGACCATGCCCGGGCGGACCACACCGGCATGGCCCGCGTCGTCGCGGTGGGCGAGCGCGCCGGACACCACCCAGGTGACGATCTCGGTCTCGCTGTGCCGGTGCGCGTCGTAGCCGGCGCCGGGGGCGAGGGTCTCCTCGTTGCAGGCCAGCAGCGCGCCGAAGGAGGTGTTCTTCGGGTCGTAGTGGCCGGCGAAGGAGAAGGCGTGCCGGGTGGTGATGCCTTCGGCGGGTTCCGACAGGTGGCGTTCGGCGGTGCGCCGCAGGTCCGCGCGCCCGCGCTCCTTCCGGGCGGGGGCGGACACCGGGTCGGCGGTCTCGAATGCGCGCCCGTCCTGGGCCGAAGAATCCACGCTCACGGGCTCCACGGTAGCCGGTGTGACGGGGGCCACCGAACGACATCGGGCCGGGTGTGCACGAGCACCCGTCCGCGTGAGGCAGGCTAGTGCCGTGCCATCCGCTTCAGCGAAACCCGACAAAGCATCCGACCGGACGTCCGGCGAGCGCTCCTCCCCGGACCCGTCCGCCGACACGGGCCAGGAGAAGAAGTCCGCCAAGCGCCCGGCCTCGGCCGCGCGCGGCTCCGGCGTGCCGGGGCGGGGCCGGATGACGGCCGAGGAGCGCAGACTGGCGTCGGAGCGCGCGGAGTTGCGGGCGGCGACGCTGAAGCGGCTGGAGAAGTCCGCGGGCAAGCTGGCGTCGGCGGCCATCGCCCGGATGGACGACCAACTGGCGTGGTACCGGCGGATGCCGCCGGAGCACCGGTCGTGGATCGGCCTGGTCGCGCAGGCGGGCATCGCGGCGTTCACCGAGTGGTACCGGCACCCGGAGGCGCCGCAGGCGATCTCCACGGACGTGTTCGGCACCGCGCCGCGGGAGTTGACCCGGGCGATCACGCTGCGGCAGACCGTGGAGCTGATCCGCACCACCATCGAGGTGATGGAGGAGGCCATCGAGGAGGTGGCCGCCCCCGGCGACGAGGCGGGGATGCGCGAGTCGGTGCTGGTCTACGCCCGGGAGATCGCCTTCGCCACCGCGCAGGTGTACGCGCAGGCCGCGGAGGCGCGCGGCGCGTGGGACGCCCGGCTGGAGGCGCTGGTGGTGAACTCGCTGCTGTCCGGCGACGCCGACGAGGGCGTGCTGTCGCGGGCGGCGGCGCTCGGCTGGGGCCAGCCCAGTCAGGTGCGGGTGGTGATGGGCAGCGCCCCGGACGGCGACAGCGAACTGGTGGTCGAGGCGATCCGACGGGCCGCCCGGTACGCCAAACTGCACGTGCTGACCGGCGTGTTGGGCCGCCGCCTGGTGGTGGTGGTCGGCGGCGACAAGGAGCCGGTGCACGCGGCCCGGGCGCTGATCGGCCAGTTCGCCCCCGGCCCGGTGGTGGTCGGCCCGACGGTCGGCGACCTGCTCTCCGCGACCCGCTCCGCGCACGCCGCCGCCCAGGGCCTGAAGGCGTGCGCGGCCTGGCCGGACGCCCCGCGCCCGGTGCTCGCCGACGACCTGCTGCCGGAACGGGCACTGGCGGGCGACGAGGTGGCGCGCCGTCAGTTGGTGGAGGAGATCTACACACCTCTGGAAGAAGCCGGATCGGCACTCCTGGAGACGCTGAGTGTCTATCTGGAACAGGCGTCCTCCCTGGAGGGCGCCGCACGGATGCTCTTCGTTCACCCGAACACCGTGCGCTACCGGCTGCGTCGTGTGACTGATGTCACCGGCTATGCTCCGTCAGACGTACGTTCGGCGTTCACCCTGCGCATCGCCCTTGCTCTGGGGCGACTTGGTTCCGGGCCTGATCAGGGCTGAACGAACTGTAGGGAGTCCACAAGCCGACGTGCTTTTCTTCGTCATCGTCGCCTACCCGCCCCCGGGCGTCCGGCGAGAGAGGGTTGAACCGTGCTCGTTATCGTCGCCCCTGGACAGGGTGCTCAGACTCCCGGCTTCCTCAACCCCTGGCTCGAACTGGACGGCGTCGCCGACCGGCTGCGCCAGTGGTCGGCCGTGGCCGGCCTCGACCTGGTGCACGCCGGGACCGAGGCGTCCGAGGAGGAGATCAAGGACACCGCCGTCGCGCAGCCGCTGCTGGTGGCGGCCGGCCTGGTGACCGCGGGGGCGCTGCTCCCGCAGGGCGTCGCCGGCACCGTCGGCGCGGTGGCCGGCCACAGCGTCGGCGAGATCACCGCCGCGGCGCTGGCCGGGGTGCTGTCCGAGCAGGACGCGCTGGCCTTCGTGCGCGAGCGCAGCCTCGGCATGGCCGAGGCCGCGGCCGCCACCGCGACCGGCATGACCGCGGTGCTCGGCGGCGACCCGGAGGAGGTCGCGGCGAAGCTCGCCGAGCACGGCGTGACTCCGGCGAACAACAACGGCGGCGGCCAGATCGTCGCGGCCGGCACGCTGGAGCAGCTGGCGGCGCTGAAGGCGGACCCGCCGGCCGGCGCGCGGCTGATCCCGCTGAAGGTCGCGGGCGCGTTCCACACCGCGCACATGGCCCCCGGCCAGGTCCGGCTGGAGAAGCTGGCGCCGACCCTGACGGCCGCGAACCCGACCGTCGACTACCTGTCGAACAAGGACGGCGAGGTGGTCGGTGACGGCGCCGAGGTGCTGGCCCGCCTGGTCTCGCAGGTGTCCAACCCGGTCCGCTGGGACCTGTGCATGGAGACCTTGCAGCAGCTGGGCGCCACCGCCGTGATCGAGCTGTCCCCCGCCGGAACCCTCACCAACCTGGTCAAGCGCAACGTCAAGGGTGTCGCCACGCTGGCCCTGAAGACCCCTGCCGATCTCGACAAGGCCCGCGAACTCGTGGCCGAGCACGGCAACCAGGAGAAGACCGCATGAGCGCAACCATCAAGCCGGCCACCGGCGCCCAGTTCTCCCGCATCCTCGGCGTGGGCGGCTACCGCCCCTCCCGGGTGATCCCCAACTCCGAGGTCCTGAACTGGATCGACTCCTCGGACGAGTGGATCCGGACCCGTTCCGGCATCGCCGAGCGCCGCTGGGCGGGCCCGGAGGAGACCGTCGCCGAGATGTCGGTGCAGGCTGCCGGCAAGGCCGTCGCGATGGCCGGGATCTCCCCGGAGCAGATCGGCGGCGTCATCGTGGCGACCGTCTCGCACCTGAAGCAGACCCCGGCGATCGCCACCGAGATCGCCCAGCGGCTCGGCTGCGGCACCGCCCCGTCCTTCGACATCTCCGCCGCCTGCGCGGGCTTCGGCTACGGCCTGAGCCTGGCCGACGGCATGGTGCGCGGCGGCAGCGCCGAGTACGTGCTGGTGATCGGCGTGGAGCGGCTCTCCGACCTGACCGACGTGACCGACCGCTCGACGGCTTTCATCTTCGGCGACGGCGCGGGCGCCGCGATCGTCGGCCCCTCGGACACCCCCGGCATCGGCAAGGTGATCTGGGGTTCCGACGGCTCGCAGGCCGACGTGATCTCGCAGACCCAGGCCTGGGACACCGCGTTCGCCAAGCCCGACGCCGTCAACGGCGCCGGCGAGGAGACCAAGTGGCCGGCCCTGCGGATGGAGGGCCAGACGGTCTTCCGCTGGGCGGTGTACGACATGGCGAAGGTCGCCGAGCAGGCCCTGGAGGCCGCCGGGATCACCGCCGACCAGCTCGGCGCGTTCATCCCGCACCAGGCGAACATGCGCATCATCGACGCCATGGTCAAGAAGCTGGACCTGCCCCCGAACGTCCCGGTCGCCCGCGACATCGCGGAGACCGGCAACACCTCCGCCGCCTCCATTCCGCTCGCCATGGAGCGGATGCTGGAGCGCGGCGAGGCGAAGAGCGGCGACCTGGCCCTGATCATCGGCTTCGGGGCCGGTCTGGTCTACGCCGCCGCAGTCGTTACTCTCCCCTAGGCGTTCTTTCTCCGCCCCACCCCCTGGAAAACCCGCGGCGGTCCGCCGGACCGCTCGCCGTCAACACCGAAGAGGAGCAGCCGATATGGCTACCCGCGAAGAGGTTCTCGAAGGTCTCGCCGAGATCGTGAACGAGATCGCCGGCATTCCGACCGAGGACGTCGCGCTCGACAAGTCCTTCACCGACGACCTGGACGTCGACTCGCTGTCCATGGTCGAGGTCGTCGTCGCCGCCGAGGAGCGCTTCGGCGCGAAGATCCCGGACGACGAGGTCAAGAACCTGAAGACCGTCGGCGACGCGGTGGACTTCATCGTCGCCAACGTCTGACCTGGCGTCAGGCTCCCGGTCGGGGCGCGCCCGCCGCGCCCCGACCGGCCCCCCTCCCTCCGGTCCCCCGGTCCTCCCCCTCAGATGTGAGAGAAGAAGAAACCAGTGACTGCTGAAAACCGCACCGTGGTCGTCACGGGTATCGGCGCCTTCACGCCGCTGGGCGGCGACGCCGCCACTTTCTGGGAGGGCCTGCTGGCCGGCAAGTCCGGAGTGCGCGCCCTCACCGAGGACTGGGCGGCCGAGCTGCCCGTCCGGATCGCCGCCCGCGTCGCGGTCGAGCCCGGCGAGATCCTGCCCCGCCCGCTGGCCCGCAAGCTGGACCGCTCGGCCCAGTTCGCGCTGATCGCCGCCCGCGAGGCCTGGAAGGACGCGGGCTTCGAGGCGCCGGCCACCGACGACTCCAACGAGCTCGCCCCCGAGCGCCTGGGCGCGGTCATCGCCTCCGGCATCGGCGGCGTCACCACCCTGCTCGACCAGTACGACGTGCTCAAGGAGCAGGGCGTCCGCAAGGTCTCCCCGCACACCGTCCCGATGCTGATGCCCAACTCCCCGGCCGCCAACGTCGGCCTGGAGGTCGGCGCCCGGGCCGGCGTGCACACCCCCGTCTCCGCCTGCGCCTCCGGCGCCGAGGCGATCGGCTACGCGATCGAGATGATCCGCACCGGCCGCGCCGACGTGGTCGTGGCCGGCGGCACCGAGGCGGCCGTCCACCCGCTGCCGATCGTCGCCTTCTCCAACATGATGGCGATGTCCAAGAACAACGAGGACCCGGAGCACGCCTCCCGCCCGTACGACAAGGGCCGGGACGGCTTCGTCCTCGGCGAGGGCGCCGGCGTGATCGTCCTGGAGTCCGCCGAGCACGCGGCCGCCCGCGGCGCCCGGGTCTACTGCGAGGCCGTCGGCCAGGGCCTGTCCTCGGACGCCCATCACATCGCGCAGCCCGAGCCGACCGGCGCCGGCGTGGCCCGCGCCATCGACGACCTGTTCGCCCGCAACGACCTCGACCGGTCCGAGGTGGTGCACGTCAACGCGCACGCCACCTCGACCCCGCAGGGCGACACCGCCGAGATCAAGGCGCTGCGCCGCACCCTCGGCGAGCACCTCGACCACGTGGCGATCTCCGCCACCAAGTCGATGACCGGCCACCTGCTGGGCGGCGCCGGCGGCATCGAGACCGTCGCCACCGTGCTGGCCCTCTACAACCGGATGGCCCCGCCGACCGTCAACGTGGTCGACCTGGACGACGACATCGACGCGGACATCGTCCGCGACGAGGCCCGCAAGCTGCCGGTCGAGGGCCGCATCGCCGCCCTGAACAACTCGTTCGGCTTCGGCGGCCACAACGTGGTGCTGGCCTTCCGCACCGTCTGACGCCGTACCCGAAGGGGGGCGCGGGGTTTCCCCCGCGCCCCCCTTCGGCACACCCGCCCGCTCCCGCCGACGTGCCGTCAGACCACCTGGTGCAGCCACCTGACGGGCGCGCCCTCGCCCGCGTACCGGAACGGCTCCAACTCGTCGTCCCAGGGCTTCCCGAGCAGGCGGGCGATGTCGGTCTCCAGGTCGGTGCCCTCGCTGCGGGCGCGCAGCAGCACCGCCCGGAGCCGGTCCTCGGGGATCAGGATGTCGCCGTGGATGCCCGTCACGGCGTGGAAGATGCCGAGGGTGGGCGTCGAGGAGTACCGCTCGCCCTCCGCCGTGGCGCAGGGCTCGCTGGTCACCTCGTACCGCATCAACTGCCAGCCGCGCAGCGCGGAGGCGAGCCTGGAGGCGGTGCCGGGCTCGCCCTGCCAGGAGAGTTCGGACCTCCAGTGGCCGGGCGCGGCGGGCTGCCGGATCCAGTCGAGGTTGACCCGCACGCCGAGTACGCCCGCGACCGCCCACTCGACGTGCGGGCACAGTGCGCGGGGCGCGGAGTGGATGTAGAGCACACCACGTGTCGTCACCGGGACCTCCTGGCTGTGGACGAGGGTCGCCTTCCCCAGCTGCCTCGCGCCGTCGCCGGTAGGTACTGAATCAGTGGCTACCCCGTGAAGCTCAACTTATTCGACATTAGGTCATCAAATCGAGCAAAACGGACAAGCTTTCACCCCATGCTAGTCGGTTCCCCCGGGAGGTCTACCCCCGCAGCGCCCACCTCCCCCGAACGGACCTAAGCACGCGCCCCCGCCGGATCGCGCGTCCGGCGGGGGCGTGCTGACGGCCCGTGAGCCGACGCACCGTCAGAGCTTTACGACCATCTTCCCGGTGTTCGCGCCGCGCAGCATGCCGAGGAAGGCGTCCGCGGTGTTCTCCACGCCCTCGACCACGGTCTCGTCGGAGCGCAGCGAGCCGTCCCGCAGCCAGCCGCCGACCTCGGTGAAGAACTGGCCGCGCAGCGCGGCGTGGTCGCCGACGATCATGCCCTGCAGGCGCAGCCGCTTGCCGATGGCGAGGGCGAGGTTGCGCGGCCCGGTGGGCGCGCCGGTGTCGTTGTACTGGGCGATCGCGCCGCACAGGGTGACCCGGCCGTGCACGGTGAGCGCGCCGATCGCGGCCTCCAGGTGCTCGCCGCCGACGTTGTCGAAGTAGACGTCGATGCCGTCGGGCGCGGCCTGGGCGAGCTGCTCGGCGACCGGGCCGTCCTTGTAGTTGAAGGCGGCGTCGAAGCCGAGGCCGTCGACCAGGGTGGCGACCTTCTCGGCGGAGCCGGCCGAGCCGATGACCCGCTTCGCGCCCTTGAGCCGGGCGATCTGGCCCACCAGCGAGCCGACCGCGCCGGCCGCGCCGGAGACGAACACGGTGTCGCCCTCCTTGAACGAGGCGACCTCCAGCAGCCCGGCGTACGCGGTGAGGCCGGGCATGCCGAGGACGCCCAGGTAGGCGGAGAGCGGGGCGAGTTCGGGGTCGACCTTGACGGCGTGCGCGGCGTCCAGGGTGGCGTACTCGCGCCAGCCGAGCCCGTGCAGCACCGCGTCGCCGACCTGGAGGCCCTCGGCCTGCGAGGCGACCACGTAGCCGACCGCGCCGCCGTCCATCGGCGCCCCGAGCGCGTACGGCGGGACGTAGGACTTCACGTCGTTCATCCGCCCGCGCATGTAAGGGTCGACGGACAGGT
Organism: Streptomyces sp. TLI_171; assembly: GCF_003610255.1. Taxonomy (GTDB): domain Bacteria; phylum Actinomycetota; class Actinomycetes; order Streptomycetales; family Streptomycetaceae; genus Kitasatospora. The sequence continues at coordinate 2,480,819 of NZ_RAPS01000001.1, forward strand.
AGGCGTTGCGGACCACGATCTCGCCGGGGCCGGGCTGCCGGACCGGGGCCTCCACCAGTGCGAAGTCCTCGGGCACCGGCCAGCCCTGCGGGCGGGCCACCAGGTGCCATTCGCGACCGGTGGCCGGGAGGTTCTGCTCTGCCGTCACGTCTGCCATCATTTGCTCCTCAACCTGAAACGTTTAGCTACTCAAGTAATCCTGCGGATGAAAGGTTCATGTTGTCAAATGTTCAGGTAGACTCGACCGTACCGAGCCGGAGGAGGAGCAGGTCATGACGGAGGCGCAGGCAGCACCCGCCGACCCGATCACGCTGGAGGTCGTCGACCTGATGGCGCGCCTGGTCGGGCTGTTCCACCGCGAGTACGAGGAGGCCGCCGCCGCCCGCTCGCTGACCGGCGCCCAGGCCAAGGTGCTGGCGCTGCTGCGGCGCGGGCCGATGCCGATGCGGCACATCGCCCAGACCCTCTCCTGCGAGCCGTCCAACATCACCGGCATCGTCGACCGGCTGGAGGGCCGCGGCTTCGTGACCCGCGAGTCCGACCCGCAGGACCGCCGGGTCAAGCTGGTGGTGGCCACCGACGCCGGGGTGTCCGCCTCGGCCGAGCTGCGCGAGTCGCTGAACTTCGCCCGCGAGCCGCTGGCGGCGCTCGACGACCGGGAGCGCGCCCAACTGCGCGACCTGCTGCGGCGGATGCTCGACTCCACCGCGAACGACTGACCCACCGGCAGCGCCGGCGGCGCGGCCCGAAAAATCTCTCGAAACCGATGGTTCGCGTGTAACCATTCCGGCCGCCGAACCGTCCAAGTAGTGACGAGCGCCCCGACCGCAGTGCGGCGGACGGGGCCGGCCGTGCCTGCCCTCGGGCACCAGTTCCCGCTGCGCGCAGAGAGATCGCCGACCACATGACCGACGCCAATCAGAGCCCCGCCGCGGCCCACTCCCGCGGCCGACGAATAGCCCGGGGCCTCGGAGCTGCCGCCGCCGCGCTGGTCGTCGCCGCCGGCGGACTCGGTGCCTGGTACTACCAGCGGCTCGACCACAACATCACGACCTTCGCCGCCGAGGGCATCGCCTCCAGCCGGCCCCCGGCCGGGCCGACCGCCACCACCGGCGGACGGCCCGTCAACGTCCTGCTGCTCGGATCGGACACCCGCGAGGACGGGAACAGCGCACTGGGCGGCGGGGACGAGGGCGTCGGGCACTCCGACACCGCGATCCTGCTCCACGTGTACGCCGACCACAAGCACGCCGTCGGCGTGTCGATCCCCCGCGACACCCTGGTCACCGTCCCGCCGTGCCGGCTCCAGGACGGGCGCTGGACCACCACCAAGACCAACCAGATGTTCAACTCGGCCTTCACCGTCGGCCAGTTCGCGGCCGGCAACCCGGCCTGCACGCAGAACACCGTGGAGACCCTGACCGGCCTGCGGGTCGACCACACCCTGGTGGTCGACTTCAAGGGCTTCGCGGCCATCACCAGCGCCGTCGGCGGCGTGGACGTGTGCGTGCCCAACGACGTCGACTCGTACGGCATCCACCTCACCAAGGGCCGGCAGACCGTCTCCGGGCAGCAGGCCGTCGACTACGTCCGCGCCCGGCACGGCATCGGCGACAGCTCCGACATCGGCCGGATGCTCCGCCAGCAGGCCTTCATGTCCTCGCTGATCAAGAAGGTGCAGGGCCAGGGCTTCGACCTGACCACGCTGCTGCCGCTGGCCGACGCCGCCACCAAGTCGCTCACCGTCGACCCCGAGCTCGGCTCCCCCTACAAGCTCGTCGAGTTCGCCCAGTCCTTGCAGGACATCAAGCTCGCCGACATCCAGTTCGTCACCCTCCCCTGGCGGTTCCAGGGCGAGCGCGTCGCCGTGGTCGAACCCGACGCGAGCATCCTGTGGAACCTGCTGCGCCAGGACCGCACCCTCGACGGCCGCCTCACCGGCGGCAGCACCGCCACCGCGGGCAGTGCCGCCACCGCAACGCCGTCCGCCACGCCGCCCGCCGGCGCCGTGCCCTCGCCGACCACCAGCCCCTCGGCCGGCAGCCCGGCAACCGGCAACCCTTCGGCCGGGAACCCTTCGGCCGGCAGCAGCCCGGACGCCGCGGCCTTCGAGGTGCCGATCGTCGTCCACAACGCGGCCAGGACCGCCGGTCTGGCCGGCCGTACCGCGCTCGCGCTGCGCGGCAGCGGCTACGAGGACATCACCATCGGCGTCAACACGCCCGCCCAGCCGACCACGGTGATCGAGTACCCGCCCGCGCTGCGCTCCGCCGCCGAACGCCTCGCCCAGCTCTACCCCGGCGCCGAACTCCGCCCCGTCACCGGCGCCGAGGGGCTCACCCTGACCCTCGGCCAGGATCGGGCCGCCGACGCCTCCGGCTCGGGGGCCGGAACCGGAGTCGGCGCCGGTGCCTCGCCGAGCGCGCTGCCGTCCACCATCCCGGACGGCATCACCGGCAACACCCGCCCCGCCGACACCGACCTCTGCTCCGACCTCAGCTTCGGCTGACCGACCCCGGGCCGTCGGGGGCGCGGGTGGCGGACGGGGCCGGGCTCAGCCCTGCGGGTCCGGGACCCCCGTCACCACCACCGTCACCCGACGGCCCGTCAGCTCGCCCGCCTGGGCCAGGCCGTACACCGCCCACAGCGCCTTGGCCACGTACCGCCGCTCCACCGGCACCCCGTGGGCGGACTCGAACCGTGCGGCGAATCGTTCCAGCACGGCCGGCACCCGGCCGTAGCCGCCGCCGTGCCAGCCGTGCACCACCCGCCAGTTGTCGAACTCCCGTCCGTACGCGGCCTGGTGGAGGGCCGTCACCTCACGCTCCAGGTAGCCCTCGCCGCCGCGCAGCACGGCCACCCCGAGCGCCTGTACCCCCGCGGGCAGGCCAGCGGCGATCCCGGCCAGCGTGCCGCCGGTGCCGACCGGGCAGCACACCACGTCCTGCCCGTCCGGCCCGCCCGGGAGCTGGCCCGCGAGCTCCGCGCCGACGACCGCCGCCCCGTGCACGGCGAGCGCGTTCGACCCGCCCTCCGGCAGGACGAGGTACCCCTCCCGCGCCTCCCGCCGGCCGTCCGCCACCTCCCGGTAGCGGGAGCGCTCGACGAACTCCAGCACCATCCCGTCCCGTTCGGCCCGGGCCAGCGACCAGTTCCGCGGCGCCTCCGCCAGCTCCGCGCCGCGGATCACCCCGACGCTGGCCAGCCCGAGCGCCTTCGCCGCGGCCGCCACCGCCCGGACGTGCGTCGAGTACGCCCCGCCGTAGGTGAGCAGGCCCCGGCGCCCCTGCGCCAGGGCCTGCTCCAGGTTCGGCGCGAGCTTGCGCCACTTGTTGCCGGGCACCGCCGGGTGCGCCAGGTCGTCACGCTTCAGCCGCAGCTCCACGCCCGCCGCGGCGAGCTCCGGGTCGTCGACGGTCACCAACGGCGTGGGCAGGGCGGCGGGCACGAGCATCCGCCCACCCTAGGGCCTCGCCCGCCGAGGCCCTCCTGCCCTCCCTCCCGCCCTCCCGCACGCCGGCCCGCAGGCCGCCGCCCGCCGCCCGCCGCCCGCCGCCCGCCGCCCGACCGACGGTCCGTCAGAGCACGGCCACCCCCAGCGGTCGGTGGCCGGCCTCCAGGCGGTGGGTGGCGCCGGTGTCGAGGTCGACCAGGGTGATCCCGTCCCAGTAGCCGTCCCTGGTGAAGCCGCCGGTGACGTACGCCGTCCGCCCGTCGGCCGAGATCGCCACGTTCTCGTGCGGGATGCCGAGCGGGTAGACCCGTTCGCTGCCGTCGGGGTTGCGGACCGTCAGGCTCGGCCCCCGGTCGTCCCCGGTGATCGGGCCGGAGCCGACCACCAGCAGCCGGCCGTCGGGGGCGAGGGCGGTGCCGTGCTGGTGGGTGTCGGCCGTCATCGGCTCCACCGCCACCTGCCCGGTGCGCGGATCGACCACGGCCAGCCGCTCGCCCTCGAACGGCAGCAGCAGCTTGCCGTCACCCGGCCGGACCGCCGCGTAGTGCGGCTTGAGCCAGGAACCCAGCCCGCCCTCGGTGCCGTACGGCGCGACCTCGATCCGGCGGGTGGCCAGGCTGTCCGCGGCCACCACCGTCACGTCGAAGGAGTCGTGGCCGGTCGCGTAGACCTCCCGGCCGTCCGGCGAGACGTCGACGTCGAACGGCCGCCGCCCGACCGGGGCAACCCCGGTGACCTGCCCCGCGGCGGTGTCGACGACCTCCACCACCCCGTTCTTCCCCGGTATGTTGACGCCGACGTACAGCCGGCTGCCGTCCGGCGACAGGGCCAGACCCAGGCCGCCGCCCCGGTACTCGCCCGTCCCGGCCGGTCCGGACGCGGTGCGGTAGGGGATCAGCCGGTTCAGCGTGCGCGCCCGGGTGTCGATCTCGGCGACGCCCTCCGCCGTGCTCGCCCAGGCCCTGCCGTCGGCCCCGACCACCACCGCGTACGGCGCCGTGCCGACCCGCACCGAGCCGGTCGCACCGTGCTGCGGGTCGACGAAGGTGACGGTGTCCGCCCCGAAGTCGGCGACCAGCAGCGTCCCCCGAGCGGGCGGCGTGGCCGGCGACGTGCCAGGGGGCGGTGACGGCGCCTCGCCGGTCGGTGCCGTGCCCGACCGGGCGGAGGAGCCGACGGTGCCCCGGCCGGGTTCGGCCCCGCTGCCCGGGTCCGCGCAGGCGGTCAGCAGGACGGCGAGCGCCGCCACGACCGCCGACAACAGCGGCGCGATGCGCCGGTAACGGATCGTCATGCGGTGCCTCCGTTCTCTGGGTCGGACACGGGACCGAGCGTGCTGGTGTCGGCCGGAAGCAGGTCGGCGAGGGCATCGCAATCGCGCTGCGCGTCCGCTCCGGCCGGGAGCAGCAGCGGCGCGGTGTATCGGTCGCGGGTCGTCATGCGGCACCCCCGTTCTCGGGATCCAGTGAGGTGGTGGCGCCCCGGAGCAGGTCGGCCAGGGTGTCGAGATCGCGCTGCGCGTCCGCTCCGGCCGGGAGCAGCAGCGGCGCGGTGTATCGGTCGCGGGTCGTCATGCGGCACCCCCGTTCTCGGGATCCAGTGAGGTGGTGGCGCCCCGGAGCAGGTCGGCCAGGGTGTCGAGATCGCGCTGCGCGTCCGCTCCGGGTGGGAGCAGCAGCGGTGCGGTGTCTCGGTGGCGGGTCGTCATGCGGCACCCCCGTTCTCGGGATCCAGTGAGGTGGTGGCGCCCCGGAGCAGGTCGGCGAGGGTGTCGAAGCCGCGCCGCTCGGCGTGCTGGAGGGCCGTCATGCCGTCCGCGTCGGGGAGCTGCGCGTCCGCTCCGGCGGCCAGCAGCAGGCGGACCACCTCGGTGTGGGCGCGGCCGCCGTCACCGAGGATCACGGCCTCCAGCAGGGCCGTCCAGCCCAGGCGGTTGACGTGGTCGACGTCGATGTCCGTCTCGTCCAACACGGCGCGCACGTAGGCGACATGGCCGCGCTCGGCCGCGGGTATCAGGCTCACTCCGCCGAACCGGTTGGTCAGTCCGAAGTCCGGCCCGGCGGCCAGCAGGGCGCGCATCATCGCGACGCTGCCGGTGACGCCGGTGACCAGCCAGGGACTGTCCTCCCGCTCGTCCTGTGCGTCCGGGTCGGCGCCGGCCTTGACGAGGAGTTCGGCGACCGGCACGTGGTCGGCGAGGGCCGCGATCAGCAGTGGCGTCCGCCCGTGCGGATCGCGCGCTTCCACGTTGGCACCGTCCGCCAAAGCGGCCTCGGCGGCGGCGAGGTCGCCGGCCTGTGCGGCCACGAGCAGGCGCTGGTCGATCGCAGTCATCACGGTCCTCCTCCGGAGGGACGGCAGGTGCAGCACGGAATTGCCTCGAATTGATGCGGGGGCCGGTCGGTCGGCGGCTCGGGCAGTGTCCCCGCTCCATATTTGCCCCGTCCACGGCATCGATTCGTCGTCGAACCGGCCAGACCCCGCGAGCATTCCGGTGGATACCGGCATCATTCGATCGGTGGATGCGGAAGGAGCAGCGCGGACGGGCCCGGATCACCTTCCGATCTCGGGTCTTCCCTCAGGTCACCTACGACAACAGCGGCTCCACCCGGGTCTACAACTGGGGCTACCTGGCCGTGCGTTACCTGCTCCGGTCGCACCCGCAGGACGTCGCCGCCTACCTGGCGAAGACCCGCACCGGCGACTTCACCGGCGCCCGCGCCCTCCTCACCGGCATCGGCACCTCCTGCGACGCCGACTTCGCCGGCTACCTGGCCGCCTGCGGCGCGGGCGACTGCGGAACCCTGGCGCCCGCCGCCCCGCTCTGCACCCACCAGGACACCCGGTGGTTCGAGCAGGACTCCCGCCGCGACGACACCGCGGCCGCCACCGGCAACTACAGCTACGCCTTCCTGAACCCCCGGCCGGCGTGAAGCAGGTGACCATCACCACCGCCGGCGGCACCGGCAACGCCGACCTCTACTGGAACCCGACCGGCTGGGCGACCACCGGCTCGTACACCGCGCGGTCCACCGGCAGCGGCAACGGCGAGACGCTGACCGTCACCGATCCGCCCGCGGGCTGGGTGTACTTCAGCCTCTACGCGGAGCAGGGCTTCTCCGGAGTCACCGTCACCACCCAGTACTGATCGCCCCCGTCACGGGCAGAGGCCCGCGGATCCCCGATCCGCGGGCCTCGATGCCGTGCAATGTCCACTCGGAGCCCGTCGGAGCTCCACTGGCGGGTGAATCTCGGCGCAGAAAGCGGCCAGCCCGCGGGCCGGTGCTCTACAGTTGCGTGGCGAGCCCGGCGTTTCGCCTGGTCAGGGGGCCCCATCGGCTGACGGGCGGTCAGCGGCCGAGGTAGGGCGGGTGGGACTCGAACCCACGACCAAGGGATTATGAGTCCCCTGCTCTAACCGGCTGAGCTACCGCCCCCCGACTCGACCCACCGGCGCCGACGAGCGGCCCCGGCAGCAGCAGACGGCCCCTCAGGGCCGCCCCCGGCAGCATAGCCGGTCGATCACCCGTGGTGCGCGCCGGGGGCGCATCCGGGTACGCACGGCCCCGCCCCCGTCCGCGTCCTGGCGACGCCCCGTTGCGGGGCCGCCATCCGCCCATCGGGGACGCGTCGGTGGCGGGTCGTCACCTGCCGGGTGACGCTGGATCGTCGGGTCGGCGCGAGCGGGAGGCCGGGATGAAACGGTCGGCGGGTGCGGCAGCGGCGGTGCTCCCGGAGACGGCAGACCGTGCCGTCTCCGGGTCGTGCGGCCCGGCCTCGTTCACCGCCCCGGATCAGGACCTGGCCTTCGCGCCCGTGCAGCCGCGGGGCGGTGCCGCCGAGACCCGGCGCAGCGGGTACGCCGGCAAGCGGCAGGCGCTCCACCGGCAGGCTGCGGGCCGCGCGTGAGTCCGCCCCGGCCGCATCCCGAGGCCCGTTTCGCAGAGCCGGTTGCCCGCCCGGTGCGGGCCCTGGTAGATCTTGCTCCGACCATCGCCCGGCACCCGGGCGGGCAGATCCGGCGGAAGCGAGCGACGGTGCCCCGCACCTCCCCCCGGGCCGGACGCGGCCCGGTCGCCGCGGCCGGTGCGCTGACCCTCCTGCTGGCCGCCGCCGCAGGCTGCGACTCGGCCGCCCGGCCCGCCGGCCCGGCGCCCGCGACGCCGCCGCCCACCGCCCGGCCCGCCCCCGCGGACCGGGCCGGCGACCGGGTGGGCCCGCTGTTCCTCGACGGCCTGGACGGCGACCGGTACTGCACCGCCTCCGTGGTGCACAGCCGCGACCGCGACCTGCTGATCACCGCCGCCCACTGCGCGGCCCCCTCCGGTCGGCCCGTGGAAGGCCTGGTGTTCGCCCCTGGATATCGCAACCAGCAGGCTCCGTACGGAAGTTGGCCGATCAGTGCGGTGACGGTCGACCCCCGCTGGGGAACCGGGGAGGACGACGAGCAGTACGACGTCGCCTTCCTCACCGTTGAGGAGGTCGACGGACGGCGGATCGAGGACGTGGTGGGCGCCGAGCAGTTCGGCAGCGGCCCCGGCTCAGGTCTGGAGGTCACCGTCACCGGCTACCCCAACGCCGACGACTTCCCGATCACCTGCCGGACCCGCGCCACCTCCGACCGAGCCGACCGGCAGCGCTTCGACTGCGCCGGGTTCGCCGACGGCACCAGCGGCAGCCCCTGGGTGACCGACGAGGGCCGGGTGGTCGGAGTGATAGGGGGCTACCAGCAGGGTGGCGACTCCCCCGACATCTCCTACAGCGTGGTCTTCGGCGACCCGATCGCCGACCTCTACCGGCAGGCCGACGGCGACTGAGCCGAACCGAAAGGCCTCGCCGGGAGGCAGCCGATCAGCCGGGGAAACACGAGGGCCCCTCGGCATCGCCGAAGGGCCCTCGCTCTGTACTGTCACCGAGACTTCCGGTGAAGCTCCCCCAATTGGACTCGAACCAATAACCTGCCGATTAACAGTCGGCTGCTCTGCCAATTGAGCTATGGGGGACCGCGCTCCTCCAATTGGACTCGAACCAATAACCTGCCGATTAACAGTCGGCTGCTCTGCCAATTGAGCTATGGAGGATCGTGCTTCCGCCTCGCCCACCCCGGTCTCCGGATCGCTCCGGGGCCCACGGTGCTCGCTGCGGGACATACATTAGCGCACTCAGGGGGGTGTTCCGCCAATCGCTTTCGCCGCCGGGCTCCCCCAGCTCGGGCCCGCCGCGCCCCGCCCCGGACCGGCGCGCCCCGCGCGCGTCCTGCGGTGCGGGCGAGGATGCTGGTGCACGGTGGCTCCGGCTGGCCCGGACCCGCCACCGGAAGGGCGGTTCACGGCCCGGCCGGACGGGTAGACGCGGCACACAATCGCGCGGCAACGAAGGGTGGAACCTGGGCATGTGGAAGGTGTCGTTGATCGTGGGCCTCGGGATCGGGTACGTCCTCGGTACCCGGGCCGGACGCGAACGCTACGAGCAGCTGGCGGGCGCCGCCCGGCAGCTGCGGGACAACCCGCGGGTGCAGGATGCGGCGGGCAAGGCCAAACACCAGGCGGGCGCGGTGGCCGGCAAGGCCGCCGGGGCGGTGGCCGACAAGGTCGGCGAGAAGCTGCCGAACTCGCTGACCGAGCGCGTCCCGTACTTCGCCAAGCACCACGGGGAGGACGACGGCTGGGGCACCGTCCGACCCTGATCCCCCGAACGCCCCCGGACCGCAATCCGCCGCCGAGCCCCGACACCCGCCCGACCTGTGGCGGAGGGGCGGCGGCCGGTTGGTTCCGGTACCGACTGGGCAACACTTGCCGCAGTCGGCCCCGCCCCGGCCGCCGACTGCGGCATGATCTCGGCATGGCCATCGTCGCGGGCATCGACAGTTCCACCACTCGCACCCGGATCGTCGCGTGCGACGCCGACACCGGCGCCGTGCTCAGGCAGGGCCGGGCCCCGCATCCGCTGCCGGAGGGCGAGGACGCCAGAACCACCGAGGTGGACCCGCAGAGCTGGCTGCACTCGCTCGGCGACGCTGCCGCGGGGGGCCTGCTGGAGGGCGTCCGGGCGATCGGCGTGTCCGCGCAGCAGCACGGCCTGATCGGTCTGGACGCCGGCGGCGTGCTGGTGCGGCCCGCGATGCTGTGGAACGACCCCCGCTCGGCGGGTTCGGCGGCCGCGCTGCTGGACGCGCTGGGCGGGGTGCAGCCCTGGGTCGAGGCGATCGGCGCCGTTCCGGGGCCGACGTACACCATCGCCAAGCTGCGCTGGCTGGCCGAGTTCGAGCCGGTGTCGGCGCAGCGGATCGCCGAGGTGCTGCTGCCGCACGACTGGCTGGTCTCGCAGCTGCTGGGCGGCCCGAAGCGCCCCACCACCGACCGGGGCGACGCCTCCGGCACCGGCTACTGGTCGCCGGTCACCGGCGAGTACCGGCAGGACCTGATCAAGCTGGCGCTGGGCCACGAGCTGAAGGTGCCGCACGTGCTCGGCCCGGCCGATCCCGCCGGCCACACCCCGGAGGGGCTGCTGATCTCGGCCGGCACCGGCGAGAACATGGCGGCCTCGCTGGGCCTCGGGCTGGGGCTGGGCGACGCGGTGGTGTCGCTCGGCGGCAACGGCACGATCTTCGCGGTGCACGACCGGGCGGTGGTCGACCCGTCCGGGCTGGTCTCCTCGTTCGCGGACGCCACCGGCCGGCACCTGCCGATGGTGGCCACGCTGAACGCCGCGCAGGTGCTGCGCTCCACCGCGGCGATGCTCGGCACCGACGTGGAGGGCCTCTCCGAGCTGGCGCTGCAGTCCTCGCCCGGCTCGTACGGGATGGTCTTCCTGCCGTACCTGGACGGCGAGCGCACCCCGAAGCTGCCGCAGGCCGCCGGGACCCTGGCCGGCCTGCGGGCCGAGTCGATGGGGCCGCACCACGTGGCGCGGGCCGCCGTCGAGGGCATGCTGTGCAACCTGGCGGAGGCGCTCGACGTGCTGCGCGGGCACGGGGTGGCGGTGCACCGGGTGTTCCTGCTGGGGACGGCCGGGCGGCTGCCGGCCGTGCAGCAGATCGCGCCGCAGGTGTTCGGGCTGCCCGTGGTGGTGCCGCCGCCGGGCGACCACGCGGCCCGCGGTGCGGCCCGGCAGGCGGCCTGGGCGCTCGCCGGGACGGCCGAGCCGCCGCACTGGGAGCTGCCGGACCTCACCGTGCTGGCCCCCGAGCAGGAGCACGACCTGGCGGTCGGGAGCGCGGTGCGCCAGCAGTACGCGGCCATGCGCGAGCAGCACCACCCCGAGACCGCCGGGTCCTGACGGACCGTCGGCGGGCGCCCGGGCGGCCGCCGCCGCGAATGCGGCGGCGGCGGGCCGGTGGCAACGTGGGAGCCTCCACGAGTGGAGGGACAGTTCGCCATGGCGTTGCACAAAGGTGAGGGACACGAAGACCGTCGGCTGCCGTTCAGCCCGCTGCACGTGCTGACCGACCCGCTGGGCGCGATGCAGTTGGCGCCGCCGCTGCACCAGCTGCCCCGGGTGCCGATCCCGTCCTCCGTCGCGTACCAGCTGATCCACGACGAGTTGATGCTGGACGGCAACGCCAAGCTGAACCTGGCCACCTTCGTCACCACCCAGATGGACGAGTACGCGGACCGGCTGATGGCCGAGTGCCGCGACAAGAACATGATCGACAAGGACGAGTACCCGCAGACCGCCGAGTTGGAGCGGCGGTGCGTGGCCATCCTCGCCGACCTGTGGCACGCACCCGACCCCGCCGCCGCCGTGGGCTGTTCGACCACCGGCTCCAGCGAGGCCTGCATGCTCGCCGGCATGGCGCTGAAGCGGCGCTGGATGGCGCGCAACGCCGACCGGTACGCGGCCGGGGCCCGGCCGAACCTGGTGATGGGCGTCAACGTGCAGGTCTGCTGGGAGAAGTTCTGCAACTTCTGGGAGGTCGAGGCGCGGCTGGTGCCGATGGAGGGCGAGCGCTACCACCTGACCGCCGACGAGGCGGTGGCGCACTGCGACGAGAACACCATCGGGGTGGTCGGCATCCTCGGCTCCACCTTCGACGGCTCGTACGAGCCGATCGCGGAGATCTGCGCGGCGCTCGACGCCCACCAGGAGCGCACCGGCCTGGACATTCCCGTGCACGTGGACGGGGCGTCCGGCGGCATGGTCGCGCCGTTCCTCGACCCGGACCTGGTGTGGGACTTCCGGCTGCCCCGGGTGGCGTCGATCAACACCTCCGGCCACAAGTACGGCCTGGTGTACCCGGGCGTCGGCTGGGCGCTGTGGCGGGACACCGAGTCGCTGCCGGAGGAGCTGGTGTTCCGGGTCAACTACCTGGGCGGCGAGATGCCGACCTTCGCGCTGAACTTCTCCCGTCCGGGCGCGGAGGTGGTCGCCCAGTACTACGCGTTCCTGCGGCTCGGGTTCGCCGGGTACCACGCGGTCCAGCAGGCCTGCCGGGACGTCGCGGAGTACCTGGCGACCGAGTTCGAGAAGCTCGGGCAGTTCCGGCTGATCACCCGTGGCAACGAGCTGCCGGTGTTCGCGGTCACCACGGCGGACGGCTGCCCGTTCGACGTGTTCGACGTGTCGCGCCGGCTGCGCGAACGCGGCTGGCAGGTGCCCGCCTACACCTTCCCGGAGGGACGCACCGACCTGGCCGTGCTGCGGGTGGTGTGCCGCAACGGGTTCACCCGCGACCTGGCCGAGCTGCTGCTGGCCGACCTGCAGCGGCTGCTGCCCGAGCTGGAGCGCCAGCCCGCGCCGCTCAGCGAGCTGGGGATGCCGCAGCGCAGCGGGTTCCACCACTGACGGCCGCCCGGCCGCCCGCCGCCGGTCAGTCCAGGTAGCCGCGGAGCTGTTCCGCGAAGGCGTGGTCGCGGAGCTTGCCCAGCGTCTTCCCCTCGATCTGGCGGATCCGCTCCCGGGTGACGCCGAACAGGTGGCCGATCTCCTCCAGGGTGCGGGGGCGGCCGTCGTCGAGGCCGTAGCGGAGCTGGACCACCTGACGCTCGCGTTCGCCGAGGGTGGCCAGCACGGCGTCCAGGTGCTCGCGCAGCAGCAGGAACGCCGCGCTCTCCGGCGGGGAGGCGGCGTCGGCGTCCTCGATCAGGTCGCCGAGCGCGACGTCGTCCTCCTCGCCGACCGGGGTGTGCAGCGAGACCGGCTCCTGGGCGAGCTTGAGGACCTCCCGGACCCGCTCCGGGGTCAGTTGCAGCGCCTCGCCGACCTCGGCGGCGGTCGGCTCCACGCCGCGCTCCTGCAGCAGGCCGCGCTGCACCCGGAGCACCCGGTTGATCAGCTCGACCACGTGCACCGGCACCCGGATGGTGCGGGCCTGGTCGGCCAGGGCGCGGCTCATCGCCTGGCGTATCCACCAGGTGGCGTAGGTGGAGAACTTGTAGCCGCGCGCGTAGTCGAACTTCTCCACCGCGCGGATCAGGCCCAGATTGCCCTCCTGGACCAGGTCGAGCAGGGTCAGGCCGCGCCCGACGTAGCGCTTGGCGACCGAGACCACCAGCCGCAGGTTGGCCTCGATCAGGCGGCGCTTGGCGATCCGGCCGAGGACCACCAGGCGGTCCAGGTCGTCGGTGAGGCGCTCGTCGCGGCCCGGGGTGCGGTCCAGCGCCTCCTCGGCGAACAGGCCGGCCTCGATGGCGCGGGCCAGCTCCACCTCCTCGACGGCGGTCAGCAGGCGGATCCGGCCGATCTCGCGCAGGTACTGGCGCAGCAGGTCGGCGGCCGGGCCGGTGCCCTCGTCCAGGGCGGGTTCCGGGATCTCGTCGATCAGGTCCTCGGGCGTGGGCTCGGCCTCCGCCCGGGACTCCGCCGGGGAGCCGGCTGCCGCTTCGGCTTCGGTGGTCGTGGCGGCCGAGGCGTCCGCGAGGTGGGTCGCGCCCGTGTCGGCGGGCCGCTCCGCGGGGGTGAGCAGGTCGGATCCGGGCGGGCCGGGCTGGGGCGGAATCGCGGCGTCCCGGACGGGGGCGGTCTGGGGCGGGCGGGCAACGGATAGCTCCACGGGCATCCCTCCGAGGGCCGCGCGCGGCCTGGGGGTGCCGCGCCACACGGGAGGGGATACCCAGCCCGGCGGGCCCGGGCACCTGTGAGCGGCCGCGAGGTGGACGGGCGGCACCCGCCGGACGAACAAGTGCCAGCGGACGCCCGGCGGCTGACGCGCGGTCAGAGCGCGGCGACGCCCCGGGAACGCAGCTGCTGGCCGTACTGCTGCAGGGCCCACAGCTCGCTCTGCACCGGGTGCGACTCCTCCGCGGTGGCGCGGTCGCCGAGCCGGCGCAGGTGGGCGCGGACCTCGTCGACCCGGCGGTCCACGGCCTGCAGGCGCAGCTTGACCAGGAACTCCCCCGCGTACACCTCGTCGGCCTTGCGGCGGGAGCGGATCGGCTCCACGGTCAGTTCGGTGACCAGGCCGCGCACCTGGTCGTCCGGGCTGGCCTCGCGGACGGTGGCGGTGAAGTCGGGCAGGCTCGCGCCGTACGCGGTGCCGCCGGCCTGGCCGATGGCGCGGCGGACCGCCCGGTACGGCGGGGTGGGGAACTCGTCCTCGCCGTACTGGTCGAAGGCCGGGCTGACCAGGTCCGGGTGCTGCAGGGCGAGTTTGAGCAGCTCGCGTTCGACGAACTGGGCCGGGTCGCGCGGGTTGAGGCGGAAGGTCGGGCGCTCCGGGCGGGCGGGCTGCTGGGCGGCGGCGTCCTGGCGGCGCAGCGGCTGGCGCTGGCCGTTCTGCTGGTTCTCGCGCTGCCAGCGGGCCAGCTGGGAGATCCGGCGGACCACGAACTGCTCGTCCAGGATGCCGACCATGCCGGCCAGCTGGACGGCGTACTCGTGCTGGATCGACCGGTCCTTGATCTTCACGATGATCCCGGCCGCCTCCTCGAGCGCGGCCGCGCGGCCCTCGGCGGTGTCCACCCGGTGCCGGGCGACCGCGGAGCGGAGCGCGAACTCGAACAGCGGGACGGGGTTCTCGACCAGGGTGCGGACCGCGTCGTCGCCCTGGGCCAGGCGCAGTTCGCACGGGTCCATGCCGCCCGGGGTGATGGCGATGGAGGTGCGGGCGGCGAACTTCTGGTCGTCCTCGAAGGCGCGCAGGGCGGCCTTCTGGCCGGCGGCGTCGCCGTCGAAGGTGAAGACCGTCTCACCGCGGTAGGTGGAGGTGTCCATCAGCAGCCGGCGAATGATCTTGATGTGGTCCTCGCCGAAGGCGGTGCCGCAGGTGGCCACCGCCGTGGTGACGCCCGCCAGGTGACAGGCCATCACGTCGGTGTAGCCCTCGACCACCACCGCCCGGCCGGACTTGGCGATCTCCTTGCGGGCCAGGTCGATGCCGTACAGGACGTTGGACTTCTTGTAGATCGGCGTCTCGGGGGTGTTCAGGTACTTCGGGCCGTTGTCGTCCTCGCGCAGCCGGCGGGCGCCGAAGCCCACCACGTCGCCCGCGCTGTCCCGGATCGGCCAGACCAGGCGGCCCCGGAACCGGTCGATCAGGCCGCCGCGCTGGCCCTGCGAGGCCAGGCCGCCGACCGAGATCTCCTTGTCGGTGAAGCCGCGCCCGCGCAGGTAGCGCACCAGGTGCTCCCAGCCGACCGGGGCGTAGCCCACCCCGAAGTGCTTGGCGGCGGCCTCGTCGAAGCCCCGCTCGGCCAGGAAACGGCGGCCGATCTCCGCCTCCGGCGTGGCCAGTTGCTCCTGGAACCAGGCGGCGGCGACCTTGTGCGCCTCGACCAGCCTGGTCCGCTCGCCCTGCTGGTGGCGCGGGCTGTAGCCGCCCTCCTCGTAGCGCAGCGTGATGTTCGCCTGGGCGGCCATCCGCTCGACCGCCTCCGCGAACGAGCAGTGCTCGATCTTCATCAGGAAGGTGATCGTGTCGCCCGACTCGCCGCAGCCGAAGCAGTGGAAGACGCCCTTGCCCGGGTGCACGTAGAAGGACGCGGACTTCTCGTCGTGGAACGGGCAGACGCCCTTCAGCTGCGCGCCGCCGCCGTTCGCCAGCTGCACGTAGTCGCCGACCACGGCATCGATCGGCAGGGCGGCACGCACCGCCTGCACATCCTCGTCCCTGATCCGACCGGCCACCGGGAAAGTCTACGGGAGCGCAGGTGGTACGAGCCCGGCTACCGGGTGACCAGCTTGGCGTGCAGGGCGAGCGCGGAGGCGTCGGTGAGGGTGGCGATCCGGTCGATCACGGTGCGCAGCGCGGCCCGGTCGTCCTCGGCCTCCTCGTACTGCGCGGCGAACACCCCGTCCAGCCCGTGCGGGGCGTCGCGCAGCAGGGCGTCGGCCAGCTCGGCGATCACGATCCGCTGCCGGGAGCGGAGTTGGGCCTGCTCGTCGCGCTGCATCACGTACCGCACCGCGACGGCCTTGAGGACCGCGCACTCCAGCCGGACTCCGCGCGGGACGACCAGCTCGGCGGCGTAGCGGGTCAGCGGGCCGGGGCCGTAGCGGGCCCGGGTGGCCTGCTCGGCGGCCAGGCAGAACCGGCCGATCAGCTGGCTGGTGAAGTCCTTCAGGCCGGCCCGGGCGCGGGCGGTGCCGTCGTAGCCGGACGGCCACCACTCCTCGGCCTGCAGCCGGTCCAGCGCCTCGCCGAACTCCTCCGGCTCGGCCTCGGCCGCGAACCGCTCGGCGGTCTTGAACAGTTCGGCGCGCTCCTCCGGGGAGCGCAGCGCGGCCGGGTCGATGTGGCCGGCCTGCAGCCCGTCCTCCACGTCGTGGGTGGAGTAGGCGACGTCGTCCGACCAGTCCATCACGGTGGCCTCGAAGCACCTGCGGCCGTCCGGCGCGCCCGTGCGCAGCCAGCGGAAGACCGGCAGGTCGTCCCCGTACACGCCGTACTTGGTGGAGCCCGGTTCGGTGGGGTGGCCGCCGCGCGCCCACGGGTACTTGGTCGCGGCGTCCAGCGCGGCGCGGGTCAGGTTGAGGCCGACGCTGCGGCCGGGCCACGGGGCCAGCCGGACCTCGGGCTCGGTCAGCGGGGCGAAGCGCTTGGGCTCCAGCCTGGTCAGGATGCGCAGCGACTGCGCGTTCCCCTCGAAGCCGCCGCACGCCTCGGCGGCCTGGTCGAGCGCCTCCTCGCCGGTGTGGCCGAACGGCGGGTGGCCGATGTCGTGGGCCAGGCAGGCGGTCTCCACCAGATCCGGATCGCAGCCGAGCGCCGCGCCCAGCTCCCGCCCGACCTGCGCGCACTCCAGCGAGTGCGTGAGCCGGGTGCGCGGGAAGTCGCTGCGCATCGGCGCGACCACCTGGGTCGTCCCGGCCAGACGGCGCAGCGCTGCGGAGTGCAGCACCCGGGCGCGGTCGCGTTGGAAGGCGGTGCGGCCTGGCCGCTTGTCGGGCTCGGGCACCCAGCGCGCCTCGGACGGCGGATCGTACGGAGCGGTGGTCTTCATATACCAATCACCGTACGCCCGGTGACGGACATTCGGTCATGCGCCGCGCGAACCCGGGGCGGCGAGCAGACGGCGCCAGCGCGGCTGTTCGGTCACCAGGCAGGCCGCGGCGAGCACGCAGGTGAGCACCGCCGCCCAGGTCGGCCAGGCGTAGCGGGCGGCGACCACGGCGGCGGCGAGCTGCATCAGCACCAGGCCGACGGTGGCCCAGCCCGGCACCGCCACCAGCACCTGCTTCTTGTCGCCCGGGGTGGCGAACACCGTGGGCAGGCCGATCAGCAGCAGGTCGGCGAGGACCGCCAACGCGATCGAGTGCGGGGCGAGCGCCCAGGGCGCGGCCACCCAGGCGATCAGTTCGGTGAGGAAGCGCAGGGGATCGGCGAGCCGGGTCATGCGCGGACTCTGCCACAGCGGGGCGGGAGTTGGGGAGGGGTAGCGAAGTTGGGGAGGGGCGGAGGCGGCCGGGGAGAGGCGGAGGTGGGCCGTCCGCATGTTGCAGAGATTTCTCTGCAGAGAAGTCTATGCAGAGGACTCTCTGCATCCTAGTGTGGAGCCATGAACGAGCACCGCCCCGAAGACCCCTCCGCGACCGCTCCCCAGGGCGGCAACCCGCGCCGCAAGCTGGACGCCGGCTCGCTGCGTGGACTCGCCCACCCGCTGCGGATGCGGCTGCTGGACGAACTGCGGCTGAACGGCCCCGCCACCTCCGCGCGGCTCGCCGACCGCACCGGCGAGTCCACCGGCACCATCAGCTGGCACCTGCGGCACCTCGCCGAGCACGGCTTCATCGAGGAGGAGCCCGACCGCGGCACCAAGCGGGAACGCTGGTGGCGCGCCGTGCGCGGCGCGATCGTGCTGAGCGCCACCGACTTCGACCAGGACCCGTCCTCCCGGGCCGCGCTCTCGGTCTTCCAGGCCGAGAACCTGCGCCGGCAGTACCAGCGGGTCGCCGACTCGCTGGCCGCCGAGTGGGAGGGCGACTGGCGCGGCGCCGGCTCCATCACCGACTGGAGCAACCTGCGACTGACGCCCGATCAGCTCCGCGCCCTCAACGAGGAACTGTCCGCCGTCGTCGCCCGCCACACCCCCGACCCGGACGCCGCCACCGACCCGGCCGCGCGGCCGGTCATCGTCCAGATCCAGGCACTGCCCCGAAAGGACCCCGACCGGCCATGACCGTGCCCGCCCCCTCCGCCCGCACCGCCGACCGTCCGGTGAGCGCCTCCGGCCTTCCCTCCGGTCCGACCGTCCGCCGTCGCGCCGCCGGGCTGCTGCGGCGCCACCGCGACTTCCGACTGCTGTGGATCGGCGAGACCGCCAACAAGTACGGCTCCGCCGTCACCGGTCTGGCGCTGCCGCTGATCGCGGTCAGCACCCTGCACTCGAGCACCTTCCAGGTCGGACTGCTCGGCGCCGCGGGCTGGCTGCCCTGGCTGCTGATCGGCCTGCCCGCGGGCGTCTGGGTGGACCGGCTGCGCTGCCGCCCGATCATGCTCACCGCGACCGCGATCTCGCTGGTGCTGTACGCCACCGTCCCGCTGGCCGCGCTCACGGGCGCGCTCACCCTGTGGCACCTGCTGGCCGTCGCGCTGCTCGCCGGCGCCGCCGGCGTGTTCTTCCAGACCGCGTACACCGCCTACCTGCCGCAGCTGCTCGACTCCGCCGACCAGGCCGAGGGCAACGCCAAGCTGCACGGCAGCGCCTCGGCCGCGGGCATCGCCGGACTCGGCAGCGGCGGCCTGATCGCCCAGCTCGCCGGGCCGGTCAACGGGCTGCTCGCCAACACCGCGACCTTCCTGCTGTCGCTCTGGTGCACCGCCCGGATCGGCCACCGCGAGACCGGCCGCGGCGAGCGCCCCCGCCGGGCGCTGCGCCAGGAGATCGGCGAGGGACTGCGACTGCTCGGCTCCGACGTCTGGTTCCGCACCCTCACGCTGTTCGGCGCCGCGTCCAACCTGGTGCTGACGGGATATCAGTCCCTGCTGGTGGTGTTCCTGATCCGCGAGGTCGGCATCGGCGAGGGCACCGTCGGCCTGCTGGTCGCGCTGGCCTCCACCGGCGGCATCGTCGGCGCCGCCGTCGCCCGCCGGGTCGCGGCCCGGCTCGGCACCTCGCGCGCCATGCTGGTGCTGGAACTCGCGCTGCCCGCGCTGGCCGTGCTCATCCCGCTGACCAGCAGTGGCGCCGGACTGGTCTGGTACCTGCTCGGCGGGTTCGGTGCCTCCTGCGGCGTCGTCGCCGGAAACGTCATCAAGGCGACCTTCCAGCAGCGCTACTGCCCGCCGGAGCTGCTCGGCCGGCTCTCCGCCAGCAGCGCGGTGCTCAACTTCGGCTCCATCCCGCTCGGCGCGGTGCTGGCCGGCGTCCTCGGCACCGAGCTCGGCGTCCGGCCCGCGATGTGGCTGATGACCGTCGGCGTGCCGCTGGCCGCCCTGATCCTGTGGTGCTCCCCGATGCGCCGGGTCCGCGACCTGCCCACCGAGCGGCGGACGACGGCCGCCGAGGCCGCCACGGCGGGTGCGCTCGACCCGGTGTGACCTCGTGTCGTGCCGGCGGTGGGCCGCAGGTGATGAGGGCTGGTCAGGTCGGCGGCGGGGCTGTCAGTCCGACGGGCGGTCAGCCGGGGCGGTCAGCCGGCCGGGGTGGCCGACCGGCCAGGGTGGTCAGCCGGGGCGGTCAGCCGGCCAGGCGAACGGTCCGGGAGACGCAGGACTGGTAGCGCTCCAGGACCAGGCGGGCCACCAACGGGTGGTCGCCGAGCGGGGCGGAGGTCAGTGCGCCACCGGCTGCGGCGGCCAGCCTGGCGAAGTCCCCGGGGGCGGTGAAGTACGAGGCGACCGCGACCGCAGAGTGCCCCTCGGCCGTGAACTCGGCCACCTGCGAGGCCACGCTGGGCCCCCCGGCCGCCACGTACCCCGGCCGGACGTCGACGCCCAGGCGGGCGGACAGCAGCGCGGCCTGCGCCTCGGTGTCCCGTGCGGCGTCCGGATCGCGGGAGCCGGAGGCGGCGAGCACCACCGGTTCGCCCCGCCAACCGGCCGACGCCAACCGGTCGACCAGCGCCTCGGTGAGCAGCGGGTCCGGGCCGAGCGGGGCGGCACACTCCCCCGCCAGGTGCGGCGCGGCGGACAGCACCCGGGGGATGTCCGTCTTGCTGTGGTAGCCGCGGCTGAGCAGCAGCGGCACCAGCACCACCCGGCCGCTCAGCTCGTCCAGCACCTCGGGCAGCAGCGGGTCGTTCAGGCCCAGGTGTCCGAGCCGGATGTCCAACTCCGGTCGGACCAGCCGCAGTCGGGCGTGCAACCGGCCGAGTTCGGCGGCCGCGGCAGGGTCGTGGGAGCCGTGCGCCACCAGCACCAGGGCCGGGCGGCGGGCCGCGTGCAGCACCCGCAGCGGGGCGAGGCGGCCGGGGAGCGAGGTGGTGGTCATAGCGCCAGCCTGCCGGACGGCTGTTTCACCCCGGTTGCCCGGCGGTCACGGGTGGTTTCCCTGCTCTCACAGCCGGCCGCGCGGCGATGAGCGGTAGGGCCGGGGGAACGAAGACGGGAACGCCCCCGCCCGGTTCAACCCGGTCCGACCTGGCCCGTCAACGCTCGGACTGCACCGGACGGTCGGGCTCGGGCGTTGGCTGGGGCTGCCGGGGGACGCGCGGACGGCGGGCCGGCGCCGCCCCGGCCTGGGCGGGCGGAGGTGCGGCGGTTCCGGCGGCCACCCGCTGGGCGGACTGGACGGGCACGGCGGCGTGCCACGGCGCGCCGGGCTGGGCGTCCGGCTCCCAGCCGTGGCGCAGCAGGTCGGCGGCCCCGGCCGATCCGATGGACCGGTCGGAGGCCGCGGACTGCTGAAGGAGCATCAGGGCCTCGCCGTGGGCCAGCGGGTCGCCCGCGTCCGCGGCCCGGCGGTACCACTCCAGGGCGGTGCCGGTCCGCCGGCGGTCGGCGAGCATCCGGGCCGCGGCGAGCAGGGCGTCCCGGTCGCCTTCCGTCGCCGCCCGCCCGTACCAGTCGAGGGCGTCGTCGATCCGGCCACGGCTCTCCAGCATCTCCGCGGCCTCGCGGGCGGCCTGCCGGTCCCCCGTGTCGGCAAGGCACTGCACCCATGCGATCGCCCGGTCGGTGCTCACCGACCCGGACAGCATCCGGGCCGCCTCCCGCAGTCGGTCCGGCTCCGGGCGGTCGGTGGAGCGCAGCAGCAGGTCCGCCTCGAAGTAGCGGCCGGCGTCCTTCAACAGGTCGACCGCGTCCTGGAGCCGTGCCGGGCCGCGCTGCTCGGCGAGCGCCGGCGCGGCGGAACCCGACTGCGACCCGTCGGCGGCGAGGTGACCGGGCGACGGCGCCTGGCGGAGGACCGCCTCGGCGCCGCGGCCCCGGGAGGCCGGGGTCTCCGCCGTCCACCGGTCGAGGTGCCGCGCGAGCGGAGCGGTGGCGGGCAGTGCGTGCCGGTCACCGGCTTCGAAGGCGGCCAGAAGCCAGCCGGCGGACTCCCGGTGGCGGCCGGATTCGCCCAGCAGCCGGCCGAGTTCACGCATCGCGTAGGCGTCGCCGCGGCGGGCGGCGAGTTCGTAGCAGTGCACCGCCCGGTCGGTGTCGCCGTGCCGTTCGAGCAGGTCCGCCGCCTGGAACAGGGCGGTCTCGCTGCCCGCGTCGGCCGCCTTCCGGTACCAGAGCAGCGCCGTCTCCGGGTCGCCGTCGCGCTCGCTCTGCTCGGCGCGTTCCCGCAGGGCCCGGTGGTCGCCGACGTGCGCGTACCAGGGCAGGTTCCCGTACTGGCCGTGCCTGGCCAGCAGGGCGGCGGCCTCGTCCCAGGCGGTCTCGTCGCCGGACGCGGCCGCGCGTTCGTACCAGGCGGCGGCCTGGTCGATCCGGCCGGCCGACTCCAGCATCCGGGCAGCCTCGTGCGCGGCGGCCGCGACGCCCTGTTCCCAGGCCCGTTCGTACCAGGCGGCGGCGCGGTCGATCCGGCCGGCCCCGGCGCAGATCCGGGCGCATTCGGCCGCGGCTGTCGGATGCCCGTCGGCCGCCGCCCGTTCGAACCGGTCCAGGGCCTCCTCTGCCCGGCCGGCTCCGGCCAGCAGCCGCCCGGCCCGGTACCGGGCGGTGGGGTGGCCGGCCCGGGCGGCCTGCTCGAAGCGGACCAGCGCGGGCTCGATCTCGCCGCGCCTGCCGAGGAGTTCGGCGGCCCGGCAGAGCGCCTCGGCGTCGCCGGCCCGACCGGCCCGGTCGTACCAGCCGACGGCCTGCTCGTCCTGTCCGCCGTGTTCCAGCAGTTCCGCTGCGCGCATCGGTGCCTCCGGCACTCCGAGGTCGGCTGCCGCGCCGTACCAGTCGACAGCCTCCGCGGTACGGCCCGCCTCGGCGAGCATGGCAGCCCCCACCGACAGCGCGGCGCGGTCGCCCGCCTCGACGGCCGCGGTGCACAGGCCGATCGCGGTCCGGGTGAGACCGCGGCCCGCCGCGGCCCTGGCGAGCGCGGCCCGGTCGTCGGGGTGCGCGTGCCTGGTGAGGCAGTCCCACAGTCCGGGCGGGACCGGGCGGCTCTCCCGTTCCGGCCCCAACTGCCGCACCAGCGACTCGGCCAGCCGCACCCGGTGCCCGTCCGCCGCGCCTGCTGCCGGCCCGGCGACGCCTCCGGTCGGTCCGGGCGCGGCCTGCTCCGCCGGTCCGCCCGCCGGGCCCTCGACCGTCAGCAGCGCGCCCGTGCCGGGCACCGCCTTCCGCAGGTACACCATGGCCGCGGCCACCCACCCCGGTTCGAGGGCGTCGCGCTCACGGTCCGTCAGGTAGAGCGGAGCGGCGGCGGCCAGCAGGACCGCGGGCAACTCCGGGCGGTGGCCCAGGCGGAGCGCGTCCAGCGCGGCGTCCAGCACTGCCCCGGCCGCCGGGGGCGCCGACCGGTAACGGCTCACCAGCCGCAGGCCGGCGGGCGCGGGCCCGCCGGCCGGGCGACGCGGCCCGGTCACCGGCGGGCGTCGGGCGGAGGAAGGCGGTGTCGCCCGGTGCTCGCCGGGGCGCTCGGCGCCGCGGGGCCGGTCGGATGTCGGGCTGTCGGCCTTCGACCCGTCGAAGGCCGGGGCGCGGTGGGAGTCCGCACCCGCCGGCCGTGGGCCCTCGGACTGTGCGCCGTCGGACCGTGGGCTCTCGGACCGTGCGCGATCGGCTTCCATGAGGGCGGACCAGTAGGGGGCCTGACGGACCGGCCGGCCTGCGGCGCGGGCCAACTCCCCGGCCACCGCAGTGAGTCGGTCCAGTTCGCGGGGCACCGAGCGACCCGACAGCCAGCCGTTCAGGGTGGACGGGCCGATGCCGCCCAGCCGGGCGAGGCGCTTCTGGGTGACCGTCCGCCCGCCGACCCGGCGGGCCGCCTCCCAGAGCGGGAGCAACTCGCGCAGCACCGCCGAGTGGGCCGCCCGTCCCCTCACCCGTACGTCTGCTGCCATCGCCAGCTCCCCGGCCGGACCCGGATCGGATCTTCGAATCCGCTCCCCTTCGTGCAGAGTACGCACTCCCGCACCGCGTCGTACCGACTTCTCCGCGAATCGCGTTTCGGATCGGCGGTCCTGCCGCCGCGCACGCTCATCACCTGCTATGGGGCCCGATCGAGCCGCCTCCCGAGCGCGGCGAACGTTCTCTCGCCCATGGCTCTCCCGTTCGGGTCGCGGTCGAAGCGGTGCGCGGACACCTCTCACAGCGGCGGTCGAGCGCCGATGAGGTCGAAGTTCCGGCGGTGAAACAGCGCGGCACCGGTCGAGAAACACCCTCCGACCATGCTCGGTGCCACGACAGCGACCGGCTGCGGGCGAGCAACCGCCCACCCGGTCGGGGCCTCCGGCGGGACCGGAGGAGCGCTGTCCCACCACCGGACCGATCGCGGTCCGGTCGACGCCCCGGTCAGCCCGCCAGCTCCAGTTGCCCACCACCCGGAGCGCGACCTCGGAGGGACTTCCCGATGACCACCACCAAGCCCACACTGCTCCTGGTCGGCTACGGCATGGTCGGCCACCGCTTCCTGGAAGCCCTGGCCGACTCCGGTGCCGCCGCCCGCTACCGGGTCGTCGTGCTCGCCGAGGAACCCCGACCCGCCTACGACCGGGTCGGCCTGACCTCCTACTTCGCCGGCAAGACCCCCGAGGACCTGCTGCTCGCGGAGGACGGCTTCACCGATCGGCACGGGTTCGAGGTGCACCTCTCCTCCCCCGCCGTCTCACTCGACCCGGCGGCCCGGACCGTCACCACGGCCGCCGGGCACACCGTCCCCTACGACACCCTGGTGCTGGCCACCGGCTCGTACCCGTTCGTCCCGCCGGTGGACGGCCGGGACGCCGAGGGGTGCTTCGTCTACCGCACCATCGAGGACCTCCAGGCGATCGAGTCCTACTCGGCCGGGGCCCGGGTGGGCGCGGTGGTCGGCGGCGGCCTGCTCGGGCTGGAGGCCGCGGGCGCGCTGAAGGGCCTCGGCCTGGAGACCCACGTGGTGGAGTTCGCGCCGCGCCTGATGCCCGTTCAGGTCGACGACGCCGGTGGCGCGGCGCTGCGGCGGACCATCGAGTCGATGGGCGTCGTCGTCCACACCGGGATCGGCACCAAGTCGATCACCGTCGCCGATGGCCGCGCCGTCGGCATGTCCTTCACCGACGACTCGGAGCTGGCCACCGACCTGGTGGTGTTCTCCGCCGGTGTCCGCCCCCGCGACCAGCTGGCCCGGGAGGCCGGTCTGACGGTCGGTGAGCGCGGCGGCATCGCGGTGGACGAACTCTGCCGCACCTCGGACCAGCACATCTACGCCATCGGCGAGTGCGCCCTCGCGGTGGACGGCCGGGTCTACGGCCTGGTCGCCCCCGGCTACGAGATGGCCGTCTCGGTGGCCCAGCAGCTGGCCGAGCAGGCCGCTCAGCCCTTCACCGGTGCGGACCTCTCCACCAAGCTGAAGCTCCTCGGGGTGGACGTCGCCAGCTTCGGCGACGCCTTCGGCACCACGCCCGGCTCGCTCGACGTGGTGTACTCCGACTCCCGCTCCGGCGTCTACAAGAAGCTGGTGGTCACCGGGGAGGGCGCGCTGCTCGGCGGCATCCTGGTCGGCGACGCCTCGGCGTACGCCACGCTGCGGCCGCTGGCGGGCACCGGGAACCCGCTGCCCGTCCCCGCCGAGTCCCTGGTGCTGCCGGCCGGGGTGGACTCGGCGGTCTCGCTGGGCAGTTCGGCGCTGCCGGACGACGCGGTGATCTGCAGCTGCAACAACGTCACCAAGGGCACCATCCGGGCGGCCGTCACCGACCACCAGTGCACCACCGTCCCCGAGGTGAAGAAATGCACCCGGGCCGGCACCAACTGCGGCTCCTGCGTGAAGCTGGTCGGCACCATCGTCGCCGACGAGCTGGAGGCGAGCGGCGTCGAGGTCGACAAGGGCCTGTGCCCGTGCTTCGCCCACACCCGCGCCGAGCTCTACGAGATCGTCCTGGTCAAGCGGGTCTCCACGCACCGTCAGCTGCTCGCCGAGCACGGCCGGGTGGCCGCCGGCGCCGAGGGCTGCGAGGTCTGCAAGCCGACGGTCGCGTCGATCATCGCCTCGCTGGCCCCCGAACTGGACGCCTCCGGGCACATCCTGGACGGCGAGCAGGGCGCCCTGCAGGACACCAACGACCACTTCCTGGCGAACCTGCAGAAGAACGGCTCCTACTCGGTGGTGCCGCGCATCCCCGGTGGCGAGATCACCCCGGACAAGCTGATCGTGATCGGCGAGGTGGCCAAGGAGTTCGGCCTCTACACCAAGATCACCGGCGGTCAGCGGATCGACCTGTTCGGCGCCAGCGTGGACCAGCTGCCGATGGTCTGGAGCCGGCTGGTCGCGGCGGGCTTCGAGTCCGGCCACGCGTACGGCAAGTCCCTGCGGACCGTGAAGTCCTGCGTCGGATCGACCTGGTGCCGGTACGGCGTGCAGGACTCGGTCGCCATGGCGATCCAGCTCGAACTGCGCTACCGGGGCCTGCGCTCGCCGCACAAGCTCAAGTCCGCGGTCTCCGGCTGCGCCCGCGAGTGCGCCGAGGCCCGCGGCAAGGACTTCGGCGTCATCGCCACCACCAACGGCTGGAACCTGTACGTCGGCGGCAACGGCGGCGCCACGCCCCGGCACGCCGACCTGCTCGCCCAGGACCTGGACGACGAGCAGCTGATCCGCCTGATCGACCGGTTCCTGATGTTCTACATCCGCACCGCCGACCGGCTGGAGCGCACCTCCACCTGGCTGGAGCGGATCGAGGGCGGCCTGGACCACGTCCGCGAGGTGGTGGTGGAGGACTCCCTCGGCATCGCGGACGAGCTGGAGTCCCTGATGGCACGTCACATCGGCGAATACCAGGACGAGTGGGCGGCGACCCTCGCCGACCCCGACCGGATGCGCCGCTTCGTCTCCTTCGTCAACGCGCCCGGCGTCCCCGACCCGAGCATCCAGTTCGTGCCCGAGCGCGACCAGGTCAAGCCCGACCTGGTGCTGCTGGCCACCGAGGAGCAGCTGCTCGCCGCCCTCGACCCCGACAACGCCCCGTTCCCGGCCGCCCGACTCCTGGAGGAAGCCCGATGACCATCACCGCATCTGCCACCCGGGTCGAACTGTTCTCCGGCCCCGGCTGGTCCCCGGTCTGCGACTGGGACCTGCTGGTCCCCGGCCGCGGTGTCGCCGTCCTGCTGCCCGACGGCCGCCAGGTCGCCGTGTTCCGCGACGGGAACGACCGCCTGTACGCCACCGACAACCGCGACCCGTTCACCGGGGCGTACGTCCTGTCCCGCGGTCTGCTCGGCTCCACCGCCGACGGCCGGGTCTACGTCGCCTCGCCGCTGCTCAAGCAGCGCTTCGACCTGGTCACCGGGGAGTGCCTGGACGACGAGACCGTCCGGATCGCCGTGCACGCCGCCCGTTCCGTCTGACCGGTCCATCCGACCCCGTCCGTCCGATCCGCCCCGTCCGGCGGCGAGCCCGACCGCTCGCCGCTGCCCATCGGCCCCGCCGCCCCGTCCTCCCGCAGACGGGGCGGCGGGGTCAGTGCTGCCCGAGCGCTGCCAGCACCACCGCTGCCATGCCCTGTTCCCCGCGGGCGTTCGGGTGGATGGGCGCCAGACCCGGTGCGGCGCCCAGGGGTTCGATCCAGCGCTCGCCCTCGCCGGCGCACATGTCGTGGCCGTCGAAGGCCGCGTAGGTGTCCACGAAGGCCACGCCCGCGGTCTCGGCCCGCTGCCGGAGCATCGCGTTCAGCTGCTGCTCCTGCTGCGCGACGAAGCCCACGTCGGCGGTCGCGATGCCGTCGCCAAGCGTCTCGGCGCAGCGGGTCGGATCCTGCGGCAGCAGGGCCGGGTAGCCGACCAGCAGGACCCGGGCCTGCGGTGCCCGCTGCTTGATCTGCTCCAGCGCGGAGCCGAGCCGCGCCCCGGCGGCGTCGAGCTTCCGCTGGACCTCACCCCGCCCCGTCCCGGTGGTGTAGTACGACCGGCAGGGTGCCTCGCTGCTCTGACCGCTGAAGCTGTTCCGGAGGTTCTCGATCGCGCAGCGGCCCAGGACGTCCATGAACCCGGCGTCGTTGCCGCCGATGCCGACCGTCACCAGCCGGGTGCTCGCGCCGATCGCGTCGAGCTGCGCCGGGTTCACGCCCTTGTCGGTCTGTTGAGCAGTCGTCAGGTCGCTGGTCCGGGCTCCGCTGCAGCTGACGTCGGTGAAGTCCTTCAGGCCGAGCTGCTGGGCCACCAGCGCCGGGTAGTTGACGCCGGAGCGACCGCAGCCCTGCGGCGATCCGCCCTGGGGCGGGATCCGCAGCCCGGAGGTGTAGGAGTCGCCGAGGGCCACGTACGGCCCGGTGACCGGGGACGCGGACGGGCTCGGCGACACCGAGTCACGGTCGGGGTCGGGTGCGGGCTTCGCTCCGCTGCACCCGGCGAGGCCGACCAGGGCCGCCGCGGTGGCGGCCAGCAGTCGGCGGCGCACCTACTCGGCGCCGCGTTCGTGTTCGGCCAGGAACTCCTCGAAGCGCCGGCCGAGCTCGTCCGCCGACGGGAGGTCGGTGGCCTCGGCGAGCAGGCTCTCGCGGTCGACGGCGCCGGAGACCGCGTCGTACTGACCCTCCATGCCCTGGATCGCGGAGCGCAGTTCGCCGTCCCCGTCGGAGAGCTGGTCCTCGATCTCGGCGTAGACCTCGTTGACCCGGGTGCGCAGCTCACTTCCCGGCAGCACCAGGCCGGTCGCGGACTGGACGGCCTCCAGGATCGCCACCGCCGCGGCCGGGTAGGCCGAGCGCGCGATGTAGTGCGGGACGTGGGCGGCGAAGCCCAGCACGTCGTGCCCGGCCTCGGCGAGCCGGTACTCGACCAGCGCCTGGGCGCTGCCGGGCACCTGGGCCTGGTCGAACCACTTGGGGTGGCCGGCCGCGAGGTCGACGCGGTTGCCGTGCGGGGTGAGACCGACCGGACGGGTGTGCGGGACCCCCATCGGGATGCCGTGGAAGGAGACCCCCAGCCGGACCTCGAACCGCTCCACCAGGTCTGCGACGGCCGCCGCGAACAGCTCCCACTCGGTGTCCGGCTCGGGGCCGGTGAGCACCAGGAAGGGCGCGCCCACCGAATCGCGCACCAGTTGGAGCAGGATCTCCGGCGGCTCGTAGTCCGTCCAGCTCTCGCGGTCGAAGGTCATCGGGGGGCGCCGGGCCCGGTAGTCGACCAGGCGATCGTGGTCGAAGCGGGCGACGACCTGCGGCGAACCGTGCTCCAGCAGGTGCGCCACGACCTGGCCGCCCGCCTCGCCGGCGTCCATGAAGCCCTCGAAGTGGTACAGCAGCACCAGACCGGCCCCGGCCTCCGCGGCGGCCCGGGCCGCCGCGAGGGCGGTCACACCCTGCGGTTCCAGCTCGTACAGCTCCTTGGGATCACGCACAGCGCACCCAACCCCGTTCCGTCTCGTCGTCTCGGAATGCTTTCGGATCTGCTCTGTCCAGCGTGCGGCGGCTCGCCGACATTCCCACCCTCGCACGAGTCTTCACGCCGTCTCTCGAATCCTCTCACCTCTGGACAAAGCACCTGGTCGTGGGCGTGGCACGCGGCCCGGGCGATACTGTGTGGAGGCGTCTCGGCGTGCCGAAAGGACCCGCGCGCCCTCGCTGGCGCGCCGCGAAGTGACGCACCGCCTTCTGGCGGGTATCGTCCTCTCGCTGCCTCGCATCGTCGCGTCGTCGCGCCACGCCGTCTGTCACGTCGTGGGCCACGCCCCGGTCCGCTGCTCGGCCAGCCACTCATTGCGCACCTTGCCTTCACCTGGCCGCCTGCTTCGCTTCGTGATCTCGTTTCTCTCTCGGCCATCTCGCGGACGCACACTGTCCCGTCGCTCATCTCGCCGGATCGGTCCGTCGACCCGTGTCCGTACCGGCACCGCGCTGCCCGCCTCCGGGCTGCCGTCCCGCCGCACGCCCGAGCCTCTGGCGTAGCGCCCCCGGACGGTCGTTCCCCGGGGCCGGGGCGAACGACCACTGCCCTCGCGCCGCGAACCCGGCACGCGGGCCCCGACGACGCCGAAGGACCGAAGGATCCGTGCCCGTACCCGTCACCCTCTACGGCCGCACCGTGCGGCTGGAGCCCCTCGCCGAGCACCACGCCGCGGCCCTGGCCCAGGCCGGCGCTGAGGACCGTACGACCTACGCCTTCACCCCTGTCCCGCACGGCCTCGAAGCCGCCCGGGACTACGTCGCGCGCGCCCTCGCCGACCAAGCGGCGGGCCGGTCGATGCCGTTCGCCACGGTGAGCACCGCGGACAACCGGGTCGTGGGCTCGACCCGGTTCCTCGAACTGGACTACTGGCAGGGCCCGCTGATCTGGCCGCCCGCGCCCGGCGTGCCGTACGGCGACCCGCTGGAAGCGGTGCCGGACGCCGCCGAGATCGGAAACACCTGGCTGTCCCCGCGGGCCCAGGGCACCGGCATCAACACCGAGGCCAAGCTGCTGATGCTGCGGCACGCCTTCGAGGTGTGGGGTGTGCAGCGGATCTCGCTGCGGGCCGATGCCCGCAACGCCCGCTCCCGGACCGCCATCGAGCGGCTGGGCGCCACCTCCGAGGGGGTGCGCCGGGCGCACTCGCGCGGCCTGGACGGCGTCGTCCGGTCGACCGCGTTCTACTCGATCCTGGACGAGGAGTGGCCCGCCGTCCGGGACATCATCGAGCTGCGGATCGCCAACGCGACCTCGCCCAGCGCGCCGGATCCGGCGCCGCTCAACCAGGAGTGCCTTAGACACGGCAGCTCCCTGGTCGGCGAGCCGGTGATCGGCAGTTCGCTGATCCCGGCCGCCTGAGAAGGCTGATCGGCCGCCGCTCCGGCGGTGGCCGCCCGGTGCCGGGCCGGGGGGGTGTTCGGGTGCCTCAGATGCCCGAACACCCCCCGGCCCGGCCGGTTTCGGGCCCGGGTTACTTCGACGCACTGTCGAGTTTTCAAGGAGCCGGGGCACCACTCGTGGCTCCGCCCTCGTCGGGGCGGCTCTCAGCGGGGCGGGCCTCGTCGAGACGGATCTAGTCGGGGCGGGTGTCCGAGCCGGCCGCCTCCGCGGCGGCGGCCAACTGCTGGAGTGCCGCGAGGTGGGCCGCCAGTGCGGCGCGGCCCTGCGCGGTCGCGGCCAGCCACGTCCGCGGGCGCTTCCCGACGTAGCCCTTGCGGGCCCGCAGGTAGCCGATGGTCTCCAGCCCGGCCGCAGTCTTGCTCAGCACCGAGTCGGAGACCTGGCAGTAGTCGCGGACCACCGAGAACTCGGCCTCCTGGCAGCCGCTGAGGAATGCCAGGACGGTGAGCTTGGTGGGCTGGTGGAGTATCGGGTCGAGACCGTTCACTGTGCGCTGCTCATGCTCTGCTCCTCGCTGCGGCGGTTGAGAGGTGTCGGTTGAAGCGGGCGATGACGACCCAGTGGGCCAGACCGCCGGCGGCGCCCGCCGCCGATATCGCCCAGCCCTGGTCGCCCGTGGCGAGCCAGGCGCCGAGGCCTGCCAGGGCGGCCGCCAGGACGATCGGACCGAGCGTGCGCAGTGCCTGCTCCGAGGCCCCGCCCTCGACCAGGCGGGCGACCCCGCCTGCGCGCACCGCGGCCCGCAGTATCGGCGCGACCAGCAGCACCAGACCGAGCGCGCACAGCGGTATCAGCCACAGCACCTGGTGCTGGTAGCTCTGCCCGATCGCCGCGCCGTAGGCGGCGAAGGCCGCGCCCACGCCCGGCCCGTACCACCACGGCAGCGGGACCGGCCGCGCGGCGGCGGTGCGCGCCCGCCCGGCGAGGGCCAGTGCCTCGGCGGGCGTCAGGCTCGCGCCTGCCTCGGCCCCCGCGGGCCCGCCGCTTGTGAACTGCTTGTCGTCGGCCATGCATACCCCCGAGCGGACGTACCGTCGGATCCGGCCTGCCGCCGGATCAAGTGCTGCCACCATGGCACATACTTTCCGCACTGGAAAGTGATTTTCGACGGACCGTCAGGAGATGGTCGACGGTGCTGCTCAGCAGCGCGGATCGATCTCCTGGAAGGAGGCGTAGTGGTCCGCCGTCCAGTACTGCTCGCCCGCAACGCCGGTGACGACCCGTCGGGTGCCCCGGTCGTCCGATCCCGGCGTGACCACGGTGAACTCGTGGTAGTAGCCGTTGTTCTGGCGCGGCAGCCGGCTCTCCCGGTTCTCGAAGACGATGCCGTCCGAGCGGTACGGGTAGGGGCCGCCCTTGGCGATCAGACCGAGGGTGTCGAGGGCCTGCGCGGGCAGTTTGCTGCGGCAGACGTCCGCCAGGGATCCGCTGACGGGCACCCAGGTGGTCCCGGCGGTGGGCGACTTCGCGGGTGCGGAAGGCTTGGGCGCGCTCGCGGTGCCGCTCCGGGTCGCGGCCGGGGAGGCCGGGGCGGAGGCGGACGTGGCGGCGCTCGGGCTGCCCGAGCCGTCCCCGCAGCCCACCAGGGCGGTCAGCCCCAGGAGTACCAGGGCGGCGAGACTGATCGGGCGGTTTCGGCTGCTCATGGCCCCAGCTTGCCGCACCGGCTCACCCGGACGGCGCAGGGCCACGCGTGCGTCGCGCCGGCCGGAAATGCCGCCAGGGCGGGACCGGACGCCATTGTCCGTTCCCGCCCCGGCTGCTTCGTACGGCGGCTCTCCTGCGCCGAGCTCCGCCGTACGCCCCTCCCCTACGGAGGGGTGCGTTCAGTGAACCGCGCCGCTTCGTGTCAGCGCGAGTCACTTCCCGCCGTCTCGATGGCGGCGCGGCCTGCCTCCAGGCGCGCCACCGGAATCCGGAAGGGAGAGCAGGATACGTAGTCGAGCCCCACCTCGTGGAAGAAGTGGACCGAGTCGGGGTCGCCGCCGTGCTCGCCGCAGACGCCGAGCTTGAGGTCGGGGCGGGTGGCCCGGCCGGCCTGGGCGGCGCTCTTCACCAGTGCGCCGACGCCGTCCCGGTCGATGGTCTCGAACGGGCTGACCCCGAAGATGCCCTTCTCCAGGTAGGCGGTGAAGAAGGAGGCCTCGACGTCGTCGCGGGAGAAGCCCCACACGGTCTGGGTCAGGTCGTTGGTGCCGAAGGAGAAGAAGTCGGCGGCCTCGGCGATCTGACCGGCGGTCACGGCGGCGCGCGGCAGCTCGATCATGGTGCCGAGCTTGATGTCGAGCGCGACGCCGGTGGACGCGGCGACCTCGGCGAGCACCCGCTCGCACTCGTCGCGGACCAGCTCCAGCTCCTGGACGGTGCCGACCAGCGGGATCATCACCTCGGGGCGCGGGTCTCCGCCGGCCAACTTGCGCTCGGCCGCCGCCTCGGCGATCGCCCGGACCTGCATGCCGAACAGACCGGGGATGACCAGGCCGAGCCGGACGCCGCGCAGACCCAGCATCGGGTTCGCCTCGTGCAGCCGGTGGACGGCCTGGAGCAGGCGCAGGTCGTTCTCGTTGGGGTCCTTCCGGGCCTCGGCGAGGGCGACGCGCACCGACAGCTCGGTGATGTCGGGCAGGAACTCGTGCAGCGGCGGGTCGAGCAGACGGACCGTCACCGGGAGGCCGTCCATCGACTGGAAGAGCTCCAGGAAGTCGCCCTTCTGCAGCGGCAGCAGGCTGGAGAGCGCGGTCTCGCGGTCCTTGTCGTTGTCCGCCAGGATCAGGTGCTCGACCTCCTTGCGGCGCTCCTCGCCGAGGAACATGTGCTCGGTGCGGCACAGGCCGATGCCCTGGGCCCCGTACCGGCGGGCGCGGTTCGCGTCCTCGGCGTTGTCGGCGTTGGCGCGCACCGCGAGGCGGCGGCGGCCGTCGGCGTGCGACATCAGCCGGTGCACGGCCTGGACCAGGCCGCCCTGGACGTCGGCGCCGGCGTGGATGGTGCCCTCGAAGTACTCGACCACCGGGGACGGCAGCACCGGGACCTCGCCCAGGTACACCTTGCCGTTGGCGCCGTCGATGGAGACCACGTCGCCCTCGTGGACGACCTGGCCGTCGGCGGTGGTGAACTTCCGGTTCTTCGTGTCGACCTCGAGCTCCTCGGCGCCGCAGACGCAGGTCTTGCCCATGCCGCGGGCGACCACGGCCGCGTGCGAGGTCTTGCCGCCGCGCGAGGTGAGGATGCCCTCGGCCGCGATCATTCCCTCGAGGTCGTCCGGGTTGGTCTCGCGGCGGACCAGGATGACCTGCTCGCCGGAGCGCGACCACTTCACCGCGGTGTAGGAGTCGAAGACCACCCTGCCGACCGCCGCGCCGGGCGAGGCCGCGATGCCGTACGCGACCGGCTTGGTCTCGGAGGTGGGCGCGAACCGCGGGAACATCAGCTGGGCGAGCTGCCCGCCGGTGACCCGGTGCAGTGCCTCGTCGAGGTCGATCAGGCCCTGGTCGACCAGCTGGACGGCGATCCGGAAAGCGGCCGCGGCGGTGCGCTTGCCGACCCGGGTCTGCAGCATCCAGAGCTTGCCGCGCTCGATGGTGAACTCGATGTCGCACAGGTCCCGGTAGTGGTTCTCCAGGGTGTGCATGATGGTCATCAGCTCGTCGTACGACTTCTTGTCGAGCTGCTCCAGGTCGGCCAGCTGGAGGGTGTTGCGGATGCCCGCCACCACGTCCTCGCCCTGGGCGTTCTGCAGGTAGTCGCCGTAGACGCCCTGGGTACCGGTGGAGGGGTCGCGGGTGAAGGCGACACCGGTGCCCGAGTCCTCGCCGAGGTTGCCGAAGACCATGGTGCACACGTTGACCGCGGTGCCCAGGTCGTTCGGGATGCGCTCCTGGCGGCGGTACAGGCGGGCCCGGTCGCCGTTCCAGGAGTGGAAGACGGCGTGGATCGCCAGGTCCAGCTGCTCGCGCGGGTCCTGCGGGAACTCGCGGCCGGTCTCGCGGGAGACGATCGCCTTGAAGGTCTCGACCAGCGTCCGGAGGTCCTCGGCGGTGAGGTCCAGGTCGTTGGCGGTGCCCTTGGCGTGCTTGGCCTCCTCCAGCGCCTCTTCGAACAGTTCGCCGTCGACGCCCAGGACGGTCTTGCCGAACATCTGGACCAGGCGGCGGTACGAGTCCCAGGCGAAGCGCTCGTTGCCGGACTGGGCGGCGAGCCCGGTCACCGAGGCGTCGGAGAGACCGATGTTCAGGACGGTGTCCATCATGCCGGGCATCGAGAACTTGGCGCCGGAGCGCACCGAGACCAGCAGCGGGTCGTCCGCCTGGCCGAGCCGCTTGCCCATCTGCTGCTCGAGGGCCGCCAGGTGACCGGTGATCTCCTCGTTCAGCGAGCCCGGCTCGGTGCCGGTCTCCAGGAACACCTTGCAGGCGTCGGTGGTGATGGTGAACCCCGGAGGGACGGGGAGACCCTGGTTGGTCATCTCGGCGAGGTTCGCACCCTTCCCGCCGAGAAGATCCTTGAGGTCCTTGTTTCCTTCGGTGAAGGAGTAAACAAACTTCTGCTTCGCCGCCACGGGTCGCTCTCCTCGCACACGGTTGCCCTGACGCCGGAGAACATACCCATTTCGAAGGCCGTCCAGGGGGGCGAGTAGCTCGTACGAGCTGCTCGACGGGCGATTGGCCAGCAGATCTAAAGCCCCGACGGACGTTTGCCTGCGTTGTTGAAATCGTCCGAGTGACGCTAGCGATGCTTCAAGAAGTGAACACATCGCCACATCGAGCTCACACGAACCGGACACACAGTGACGGCGTTCGCCCCACCGCGTTTCCCCGGCTTGATTTCCTGCAGTCAGCCTCGGCGATCCGCCCGACGACCCGTTCGGGAAGCGATCCCGACTTGTACACCTTGGCGAAGTCCGCTGACCGACTGTCACTCGCCACGATATGTGGCCAGCGTCACGGGCGCATCTCAGCTGTCGGGCCCAGCAGGGCTACGCCGCGCGTCGCTTTCCGTTGATGATCCCGTCGCTCTGCGTTGACAAAATTTGCCTAAAAGGAGCCCAACTGTCCAGCTTGGACAATCCGGCTGGGACGTCGCGGCCAGAGGTGAATCGCGGCCCGATTCGACAGACCGTACAGATCATCCGCCAGAGGTGTCCGATTCGGCGTCTTCGCCGAGCTTGGCGCACTCGTACGGATCGTCCAACCAGCCCTCGGGCAGGACCACCCGGTTGTTGCCGCTGGTTCGGCCGCGCGGGCCGTCCGCGCCGATCGGCCAGCTCTGCTCCTGGTCGACCAGGGCGAGCGTCTCGGCCAGCTCGACCAGCGAACTGGCGCTGGCGAGCTTGACCCGCAGTTCGGAGCCGACCGAGAAGCCCTTGGTGTACCAGGCCACGTGCTTGCGGAAGTCGATCACGCCGCGGGCCTCGTCGCCGAGCCACTCTCCCAGCAGCTGGGCGTGCCGCACCATGGCGTGGGCCACGTACGCGAAGGTCGGGCGGGCGTAGTCGACGTCGCCCTCGAAGATGGACACCAGGTCCTTGAACAGCCACGGCCGGCCCAGGCAGCCACGACCGACCACCACGCCGTCGCAGCCGGTCTCGCGCATCATCCGCACCGCGTCGTCGGCGGACCAGATGTCTCCGTTGCCGAGTACCGGGATGCCCGCCGGCACGGACTCGCGCAGCCGGGCGATGGCCGACCAGTCCGCGGTGCCGCCGTAGTGCTGGGCCGCCGTACGACCGTGCAGGGCGATCGCGGCCACGCCCTCCTCGGCGCCGATCCGGCCGGCGTCGAGGAACGTGAGGTGGTCGTCGTCGATGCCCTTGCGCATCTTCATGGTCACCGGGAGGTCGCCCGCGTTGGCGACGGCCTGCCGCAGGATGTCGCGCAGCAGGTTGCGCTTGTACGGCAGGGCCGACCCGCCGCCCTTGCGGGTCACCTTGGGGACGGGGCAGCCGAAGTTGAGGTCGATGTGGTCGGCCAGCCCTTCGGCCGAGATCATCCGCGCCGCCTTGCCGACGGTCTCCGGGTCGACGCCGTACAGCTGGATCGAGCGGGGCTTCTCGCTCGGGTCGAACTTGATCAGCTGCATGGTCTTGGCGTTGCGCTCGACCAGGGCCCGGGTGGTGATCATCTCGGAGACGTACAGGCCCCGTCCGCCGCTCTGCTCCCGGCACAGGGTGCGGAAGGGGGCGTTGGTGATGCCGGCCATCGGCGCCAGCACCACTGGGGGCCACACCTCCATGGGCCCGATGTTCAGCGGGGCGAACTCCGGCGCGTCGGGTGCTGCCGGGGCTGCCTGGGCGGAGTCGGGCGTGGTGGTCATGCGCGGCAGATCCTCAAACGGGTAGGGCCGGGGCGGCGGGCTTCCGGACACTCCATTCTCCCCCACCCGCCGACCCGCCCCGGCGAGGGCTTGGAGACCGCGGGACCAGGGGTACGGGACCAGGCGTATTAGGGGGTGGGAGGTGGGCCGGGCCCGGCGGGATCGGTGGGGTGGGGGCGGGGGTCAGTGCTCGTCGTCCCGGTTGATGGTCACGGTGCCGGAGCCGGAGGTGACGTCGAGCACCCGGGCGGAGCCCGACCCCTGGACGGACGGGTCGATCTGTTGGCGGCCACCGGCGGTGCTGAGGTCGGTCCGGTAGCGGTTGCCGTCGTCCGGGACCTGCAGGACGAGGTTTCCGGACGCCAGGCGGGCCGTCACGGACTCGGGAGCGCGGTCGTACTGGAGGGTGATCGGGCCGGAGCCGCTCATCGCCCGGACGGGGCCGCTGACCCGCCTCAGTTCGACCTGTCCGGAGCCGGTGTCCGCCGAGACGGCGCCGGCGATGTCCACGATCTCCGTCCGCCCGGAACCGTTGCGGGAGTGGATCTCGGTGGCCGGTGGGACTTGGATCTCCACGGCGACCGTGCAGCCGACCAGCGCACGCACGCCGGCCCCCGGGCAGCCGACGGCTATCGCGAGCGTGCCGGTCTCGACCTGCTCGCTGACGGTGGGCCTGATCAGCGACCAGCCGACGTGCTCGGTCACGACCACGCGATCGGTACCGCCGGCCCGGACGCTGACCAGGGCCGGCCCCGAATCGATGTCGAGGCGGGTGATCGGCTGGAAGTACGTCTTCTCCTGGGTGGTCTCCCGCTGGGCCAGGGTGGCGCCGGTGGTCGCGGCCCCGGCCAGCAGCGTGACGACCAGGACCAGCACGCTGACGATCCGCCAACTCCGGCGCTCGCGGGGGCCCGGCTCGGCCGGACCCGCCGGGGCGAGGTCCGGGAGCCAGTGGACGATGCGGCGCTCGGCGGCCGGGCCTGCCTCACCCCGGACGTCCTGACGGGTCACTGGCTCACCTCCAGGAAGCGCAGCACGGCGAGCACGCGCCGGTGCACGTCCTCGGCGGGCGGCAGATCGAGCTTGGTGAGGATGGAGTTGATGTGCTTGGAGACGGCGCTGTCGCTGACCACCAGGGACTCGGCGATGGCGGTGTTGGAGCGGCCCTCCGCCATCAGCGCGAGGACGTCCCGCTCGCGGGGCGTCAGCCGGTGCAGTGGATCGCGGTCGCGGCGCAGCAGCAACTGGGCGACCACCTCCGGGTCGAGGGCGGTGCCGCCCCCGGCGACGCGCTGAAGCGCCTCGACGAACTCGTCCACGTTGGCGACCCGCTGCTTGAGCAGGTAGCCGACGCCGCTGGTGTTCTTGGCGAGCAGGTCGGCCGCGTACCGCTCCTCGACGAATTGGGAGAGGAGGACGACGGCGGTGCCGGGCCACTGCTGCCGGATCATCAGGGCGGCCCGGACCCCCTCGTCGGTGAAGCCCGGTGGCATCCGGACGTCCGCTACGACGATCTCGGGGCGGTGCTCCTCGACGGCTGCGAGCAGTGCCTCGGCGTCCGCGACGGCGGCGGCCACTTCGTAGCCCTCGCTCTCCAGCACCTTGACGATGCCGATCCTCAGGAGGACGGAATCCTCGGCGATCACAGCTCGCATGGCAGCTCCATCGTGATGGTGGTGGGGCCCCCGCGGGGGCTGGTGATGGACAGGGATCCGTCCACCGAGGCGGCGCGCTTGCCCAGGCCGCTGAGGCCGGTGCCGCGCTCGGCGTCGGCCCCGCCGACGCCGTCGTCGGTGATGGTGATGAGCAGCCGGTCGGCCCGCCGGCGCAGGGCCAGGTCGACCCGGGAGGCCCGGGAGTGTTTGGCGGCGTTCGCCAGCGCCTCGGAGACCGTGAAGTAGGCGACCGCCTCCACCGTGGGCGCCACTCGGCCGGGCAGGTCGACCGTGAGGTGAACGGGGACGGGGCTGCGGGCGGCGATGCCGGACAGTGCCGCGTCCAGCCCGCGGTCCTCGAGCACGGCGGGGTGCAGGCCGCGGACCAGGTCGTGGAGTTCTCTGATGGCGGCCTGGGCCTCGTCGTGCGCGGCGACGATGACGTCCATGGCCTCGGGCGGGACGTTCTTGAGCGTGCGCCGGGCCAGGCCCAGGTTCATCGCGAGGGAGACGAGGCGCTGCTGGGCGCCGTCGTGCAGATCCCGCTCGATGCGACGGCGCTCGGCGTCGGCGGCGTCCACCACGTCCACCCGGCTCCGGGCGAGGTGTTCGACGCGGCGTTCCAGGACCTCCGCCCGGTTCGGGCCGAGCAGAGCGCGGACCGTCCACAGGTCGAGGGCCGCGAGCAGGGCGGCCAGCCAGGGCATGACGGCCAGCAGGAGCAGGCCGCCGACGGTGATCATGATGCCGACGCCCGTCCAACCGGCGCTGCCGCGCAGCGGGTTGTCGAGCGGCAGGAGCCAGACCCAGCCGAAGAAGCCCAGCAGCACGGCCGCGGATCCCCAGAGGCTGAGGACGAGCGCGGCCGCCAGCGTCTGCAGCGGAGCCACCACCAGGTGGTGGACGGCCTGACGCCACGTCAGCCCCGCGCGCAGGCGGGCCAGCCAGCCGGCTCCCGGTGGGAGTCGGCTCGGGATCTCCAGCCCGTACAGCGCGCGGACGCGGCTGCGTTGGGCGGTGGTGAGCAGGTCGAGCAGGGCGACCATCAGGACCAGGCCCGGCAGCATCGTGTGGGGCCGGGAGCTGAGGAGGAGCACGACGGGCAGACCGAGCGGGAGCCCTGCGGCCAGGAACAGCGAGTCCCGTCGAGTACTCGTGGCCCACGGCATGCGCCGCGCGGCGGCACGGACCGGGACGGCGCGGACCGGGACGGCACGGGCCGCGGCGAGGCGGATCGTGCGCCACGGGCGCGTCTGGATCTTCGACCAGAACATGCGGATCAGCGTAGAGGCCCCCTGATCGGCGCTTCCATGGCGCGGGCCTCCGTCTTTGGGGTGTAGCTGGCTACACCCCAAAGACGGAACCGCACGCTACCGACAAGATCTCTGCGCCGCAGGATTCTTGACGGCATGACGAACACGAATCTGATGCGTTGTGGCCGTACCCCGCTCGCCCGCACGGGTGCGGCGGACCGGGAGTGCTCCTGGGCGCGGCCCGAACTCCTCGACGGCACGGGCGGGATGGGCCTGCTCGAATCGATCGGCCCGTGGTCGGTGGTCGTGCGCTCCGGCCGCCGCCCGGCCATGGAGGTCTACGAGTACGGCGAGTTGCTCGACGTGGTGGTCGAGTCCTCGCTCGGTGGTGCCCGGTTGCGCGGGGCGCGGCGCGGCAGGGCCGGCAGACCGGGAGAGAGGCCGGTCTCGTGCGCCTGGGGGCGATTGCCCCCGTGTGCCGTTCCCCAGGCGGTCGGTTTCACGGCCGGCCGGCTGCGGCGGCGGTCGGTACGGGCCGACGTGGTGCGGACGGCAGGCCGGTTCTGGTTCGCCACGGTGGCCGGGGAGTTCCGCTGGACGCAGGTGTGGTCGGTGTGCCGGTGCGCCGAGCACGTGGAGTCGGGGAGGGCGGCATGAGCGCGTTGATCCTGGTGCCCGCCCCGATCGGCGTCGGCGGCAGCGGGGCCGTGCGGGTGCGCCGGCCGGCCGGCTCGCGGTCGCTCGGGCGGCTGTCGCCCGCGCCGGTGTTCCTGGGGTGCGGGGCGCTCCTGCTCCCCTGGGCAGCGCTGTTGGCCACCCTGCCCGGCGGCCTCAGCTGGGCGGTGCTCGACGTGTTCGAGGCGCTGGCGCTGCTGGCCGCCGCGTCGCTGCTCCGGCAGGGGCGCAATCCTCGTCCGGCGTCGGCCGCGGCCGGACTGCTGCTGATGGCGGACGCGCTGTGCGACCTCGCGACGGCCTCCGCCGGGGCCGAGTTGGCGGCCGCCGTACTGATGGCGGGGTGCGCGGAGCTCCCGCTCGCCGGCCTGTGCGGGTGGGTGGCGTTCGGCCGGTCCGACCGGGCGGCGGGTGGTGCTCCCGTCTCCCGCCGGTGGGCCAAGGGTCAGGCGCCGGAGGCCAGTTGGCGCAGCCGGTCCCGGGTCTCCTGGTCCTGCGGCACGTACCCGACCAGCCTGGTGCCGCTCCTGGGGCCCAGCCACAGGTTGGTGTACTCGAAGCGCAGCAGGCCGGCGCCGGGCAGCGCGAACTGCTTGAACCCGTTGACCAGCCCCGACACCTCGTGCCGTTCCCAAGCCTCTTCGAAGTCCGGGGAGACCTTGCGCAACCGGCCCACCAGGCTCTTCCAGGCGGGTTCCGCCGCGTGGTCGGCCATCGCGGTCCGGAAGCGCGCCACC
Source organism: Streptomyces sp. TLI_171 (assembly GCF_003610255.1). GTDB lineage: Bacteria > Actinomycetota > Actinomycetes > Streptomycetales > Streptomycetaceae > Kitasatospora. The sequence continues at coordinate 2,521,639 of NZ_RAPS01000001.1, forward strand.
ACCCCGGCCCTGGCGGCCGCCCGGTCGACCAGGTTCCTCGCGAAAGGAGTGTCCGTGAAGACCATCCACATGATGTTGCGGTCCTCATCCGGGATCGTGTCCAAGTCTCCGGTGAGCCAGGTGTACGCCCGGTTGTACGCCAGGATGTCGAACCGGCTGCTGATCACCACGGCCGGGAACGGGTCGAGTTGCTCCACCATCGCCCGGATCGCCGGCGAGACCGTCGGGCATTCCTTCACCGGGGCGGGGTCCTCGCCGCCCGCCAGGGTGAACAGGTGCGACCGCTCGTTGCGGTCGAGCATCAGCGCCCGGGCCACGGAGTCCAGGACCTGGGGCGAGACCTGGATGTCCCGTCCCTGTTCAAGCCAGGTGTACCAGGTGACTCCCACCGCGGCGAGGCCGGCGACCTCCTCGCGCCGCAACCCCGGAGTGCGGCGGCGGCCGACCGCAGGGAGACCGACCTGCTCCGGGGAGATGCGCTCCCGGCGGCTCCGCAGGAACGTGGCCAGTTCGCGCCGCCGCTCGTCGGCGGGGGTGTGAGTGTCCGCGGGGATAGCCATGCCACCAGGGTGCACCACGCAGGATCCTATTTCCAGGTACTCCTTATACCTGGATAAACACCGCCTGGTACCAGGTTGAGAGGAGCCGCATCGTAGTACTCGTGACTCAGCAGACAGTCCTTCCGCAGATCTCGCCGCCGGTCCGGTCCGCGGCGCCCGAACTGGGCGCCGCCGGCCTGATCACCGTCCTCCTGGGCGCCTTCCTCCCGATGCTTGACTTCTTCATAGTGAACGTCGCGCTGCCGACCATCGACCACGATCTGGTCGCCGGTCCCGCCGTCCTCGAACTCGTCGCGGCGGGCTACGGCATCGCCTTCGCCGTCCTGCTCGTCCTGGGCGGACGACTGGGCGACGCCCTCGGCCGGCGACGGCTCTTCATCGCCGGAGCCATCGCCTTCTCCCTCACCTCGCTCGCCTGCGGTGTTGCCCCCACCGCCTGGACCCTGGTCGCCGCCAGGGTCGCCCAGGGTGCCTCCGCGGCCCTGCTGCTCCCCCAGGTCCTCGCCACCATCACCGCCACCACCAGCGGTCAGCAGCGCGCCCGGGCCCTCGGCATCTACGGTGCGGTCGGCGGCATCTCGGTGGTGATCGGCCAGGTCCTCGGCGGCCTCCTGGTCTCGGCGGACCTCTTCGGCAGCGGCTGGCGCGCCGTCTTCCTGCTGAACGTCCCCTTCGCGCTGCTCACCGCGGTCATGGCGGCGCGTCACGTCCCGGAGAGCCGGGCCGAGCGGGCCCCCGGGGTGGACCTGCCCGGCACCCTGCTTCTCTCCGCAGCGCTGCTGGCCCTCTTCGTCCCGTTGATGGAGGGCCGGGCCGTCGGCTGGCCGGCTTGGACCTGGGCGTCCCTGACCGCGTTCCCCGTCCTCGCCGCCGCGTTCGTGACGGTGGAACGGCGGGCCGAGCGTGAAGGGCGAGCACCCCTCGTCCCGCTCTCGCTGCTGCGAATTCCCGAGATGCGGCGCGGCCTCGGGGTGGCCGTGCCCTACTTCACCGGTTTCGGCGGCTTCATGTTCGTCGTTGCCCTGATGCTGCAGGACGGCCTGCACAAGGGTCCGATCGCCGCGGGTTGGGCGCTGGTCCCGATGGCGGTCGGCTACTTCGCCGCCTCACTGGCCGGACCTCGGCTGGTCAGCCGGTTCGGCAGCCGGGTCATCACCGCCGGCGCGGCGGTCCAGGGCGTCGGCCTGCTCGCCCTGATGGCCACCGCCCTGGGCGACTGGCAGCACTTCTCACCCCTGCGGATGCTGCCCGGCGTCGCACTCGCCGGCATCGGACAGGGCATGGTGGGCATGCCGCTGTTCCGGGTGGTGCTCTCCCGAGTTCCCGCCGACCGGGCCGGCGTGGGCAGCGGGGTGCTGGCGACCACGCAACAGTCCAGCCTGGCCCTGGGTGTGGCGACCTTGGGCACCCTCTTCCTCGGCCTGGTCCCCGCACTGGGAATGGCGAACGCGCTGGCTCTGGTCCTCGGCATCCAGGCGGTCGGTTCCCTGGTCATCTGCTGGTTGAGCATCCGGCTGCCGCGATCGGTCGGATGACAGCAGCTCAGCCCACAGGACGACCACGGCCCGGACGCGGACGCGGACCGGCCGACCCTCGGCCGGCCGACCACCTCCCGCCGAAAAAGGGCAGGCCGGAGCGCCGGGGCCGGTGCGAGGATGGCGACATGACGGAGAACTCGACCATCGTTCCGGGCGAGACGCGCACCCGCGAGGAGCTGGTGGCCGCGGTCGCGTCCGGGGTGCGCCCGAAGTACCTGCACTTCTGGGGCCACCGGCCGCAGCGGGACGGACAGATCGGCGCCGGCGCCCTCAGCCAGTGGTGGCCGTCACCGTTCACCGTCGACGGAGTGCAGTACCGCACCGCCGAGCACTGGATGATGGCCGGAAAGGCGCGACTGTTCGGCGACGAGGAGATCCTGCCCCGCATCCTCCAATCGCGGACGCCCGCCGAGGCGAAGAAGCTGGGGCGCTTGGTCCGGGGGTTCGACGACGCCCGGTGGACGGCACAGCGGTTCGACCTGGTGGTGGCGGGCAGCGTCGCCAAGTTCGGTCAGGACGACCGGCTGCGCGCCTACCTGGTCCGCACCGGCGGGCGCGTCCTGGTCGAGGCCAGCCCGCTCGACCGGATCTGGGGCATTGGACTGGCTGCCGACGACGAGCGGGCGAACTCGCCCGCTCAGTGGCCCGGGCTGAACCTGCTCGGCTTCGCCCTGATGGAAGCCCGAGCGCAACTGACGGGCTGACATCTGGAAGCGGTTCGCCCTGGGCCGCCCCGCGCCACAACTATGGTGGATCGGGCCGAAATTGACGTGCCGACACAGAACCTGCCGGCCTCCTGCACCTCACCGGCCACTCGCATTCCCATCTCGAAAACGTTAAGACTTGCTCCCGTAACGTGGCCGCCGTACAGCAACGCCAGGATGACCTCCAGTCGTTGTGTTCGGGGGCCGGCAGGGCGGCCTCCACGGAGAAGGTCGGGGCGGGCCGCGATGACCGTGCGAGATCTGGGGCCGGATTCGGCCGACGTCCAATCGCTCAGAGCCGAGCTGGACGAACTGCTCAGAGCGCGGCAGTTCGCCGCGCAACGCGAACGCCGGCTCGCCGAAGTACTGGGGGCCGGACGCGAACCCGACCACGCCCCCGCCTACGGGCGCCCACCGCGACAGCCCGACCCCGAACTCCTCCGGCAGCTCGCCCAGGCCCAGAACCTTCGCGAGGGCCTCGGAGCGCGCTGCCGGGAACTGAGCGACCGGCTGCTCGCCGCCGAGGACCGGATGCTGGCCGGACGGCTCGCCGGCCGCGGCACAGCCGGTACGGGCGGAACAGCCGATACGGGCGGAACAGCCGGTACGGGAGGCGCATACCGCGTGGACGCTCCCGCAGGAAGCCCGCAGCCGGGTGGTCCACTGGTGCCCCCACAGCGGCCACGCCCGACCGGTGCCCGCTTCGGCGGAGCTCGCGGCGGATCGGCAAGTCCGGATCGCGGCAGCGGATTTGACGGGCCGTCACAAGATCAGGCCGAAGCATGGGGCGCCGCAGCGAACGCCGTCCAGGCCGACGCAGCCACCGCCGCCGCGCCGCCGCGCGGTGCGCGCTTCAGCGCAGGACGGCCTTCCCGGGCCGCCAAGCACGGTGACCTCCGCGGTGCGGCCGACGGCGCTCAGGCGCAACAACGGAGCGGCGGGCGCGCCAACGCGCCTGACGCCGCCGCGAACGGGCCATCGGGCACCTCGTGGGGCCGAACGAGTGGCACCGGTCCGACCCCTGACGACCTGGCGAACCGCAACACCAGCCGGACCGTCGCGGGACCGGCCGACCGCCGGCAGCCGAGGACGGAAGCGGAGTTGGTGGCACTGGTCCAGCGGATCGCGGACCTGCACCGCGGGGGTGCGGTGCACGAGTCCGCGGCCCTCGTGGGCCAGGCCTCCCTGATGATCACGCCCTCGGACCTGGTCCGGCTGGCGACACTGCTGCAGGCGGAGGGCCCGGCCGGATCCTCCACCTACCTGTGCCGATCGGTCGCCTCCGGCGCACCGGAGCACGCGGCGGCCACGCTGGCGGAACTGCGCCGCGTGGGCCTGGTGGATGAGGCCGCCGACCTGTTCCACACCCTGTGGGCGGTGAACTCGGAAGCGCTCCCCGCCCTGTTGGCCGCACTCGAGCAGTCGGGGCAGTCCGCCGACGGCCAGACGCTGCTGTGGGAGCGGGCCTCCGCGCCGGCGGCCGAACTCGCCGAGCTGACACAGCACTTGCGCGCGGCGGGGCGTTCCGGCGACGTGCGTCACCTGCTCCGGCAGGCGGCCGGGCGGCAGACTCCGGAGGTCGCCGCGATCGCGGCCGCGCTGAGCGAGGACTCGGCCGTCGAGCTGATCAACGAGCTGGTGCGGATTCGTTCGGCGAGCGACATCGGCCAGTTCGCCGCCGCGATCCGCGGGCAGGCCGCCCTGTACGACGCACTGCTGTTCGCCGTGGACGACCTGGCCGAGAGCCCCGCCCGCAGCGCCTTCGCGGCGCTCCGCTCCGCCGGGCTGCGCACCGAGCCGACCCCCCGGCCGCGTTCGCGGTACCGCCAACGCCGCTGAAGCCCAACCGGCACGGGCGCCCGGTCCGCCCCTGAACGCCACCCGCAACCGCGACCGCAACGACGACCGCATCTGCGCGCACGAACCCGAACGCACGCGAACGCATCCGAAACGGCCGGTGGGCCCTCCCGTACCTCGGGAGGGCCCACCGGCCGAACGAGAAATGCGTGGCAGCAGAGCTGCGGAGCCGGTCGCCCGGTCAGCAGCCGATCAGGCGGGCGCCCAGGTAGGACTTCACCTGGTCGAGGGACACGCGCTCCTGCGCCATGGTGTCGCGGTCGCGGACGGTCACCGCGTTGTCCTCGAGGGTGTCGAAGTCGACGGTGACGCAGAACGGGGTGCCGATCTCGTCCTGGCGGCGGTATCGCTTGCCGATCGCACCGGCGTCGTCGAACTCGACGTTCCAGGCGGAACGCAGGTCAGCGGCGAGGCCGCGGGCCTTCGGGGAGAGGTCGGCGTTGCGGGACAGCGGGAGCACCGCGACCTTCACCGGGGCGAGGCGCGGGTCGAGCCGCATGCCGACGCGCTTCTCCATGACGCCCTTGGCGTTCGGCGCCTCGTCCTCGAAGTAGGCGTCGAGCAGGAAGGCCAGCATGGCGCGGTTGAGGCCGGCCGCGGGCTCGATGACGTACGGGAAGTACCGCTCGTTCGCGTCCTGGTCGAAGTACTTGAGGTCCTGGCCGGAGGCCTCGCTGTGCACCGTCAGGTCGTAGTCGGTGCGGTTGGCCACGCCCTCCAGCTCGGAGAACTCGCTGCCGCCGAAGTTGAAGCGGTACTCGATGTCCACCGTGCGCTTGGCGTAGTGGGACAGCTTCTCCTTGGGGTGCTCGAAGAAGCGCATGTTCTCGGTCCGCATGCCGAGGTCGACGTACCAGTTCCAGCGCTGCTCGAGCCAGTACTCGTGCCAGGTCTCGTCCTCGCCCGGCTTGACGAAGAACTCCATCTCCATCTGCTCGAACTCGCGGGTGCGGAAGATGAAGTTGCCGGGGGTGATCTCGTTGCGGAAGCTCTTGCCGACCTGGGCGATGCCGAACGGCGGCTTCTTGCGCGTGGTGGTCTGCACCGCGCGGAAGTTGGTGAAGATGCCCTGCGCGGTCTCGGGGCGCAGGTAGGCCAGCCCGCTCACGTCCTCGGTGACGCCGAGGTGCGTCTTCAACATGCCCGAGAACTCCTTGGGCTCCGTGAAGGCGCCCTTGTTGCCGCAGTTCGGGCAGTTGATGTCGGCGAGGCCGTTGGCGGGCAGCTTGCCGTGCTTGGCCTCGTACGCCTCTTCCAGGTGGTCGGCGCGGAAGCGCTTGTGACAGGAGAGGCACTCGGTCAGCGGGTCGTTGAAGGTGGCCACGTGGCCGGAGGCCTCCCAGACCTCGCGGGCGAGGATCACCGAGGAGTCGATACCGACGACGTCCTCCCGAGCGGTGACCATCGCGCGCCACCACTGGCGCTTGATGTTCTCCTTGAGCTCGACACCCAGCGGACCGTAGTCCCAGGCGGCACGAGTACCGCCGTAGATCTCGCTGCAGGGGTAGACGAAGCCACGGCGCTTGCTCAGGCTGACGATCGTGTCGATCTTGTCGGCGGCCACAGTGCTCTCTTCAGTACGACGGCACGGTCAGGACGCGGCTGGTTGCGCGCGCCCGAATAACTCAGGGTACCGGGGATGCAGGGGCGGGGTTCAACTCGATAGTTGCACGGGAGGGCCCCGGGAAGGCTGTACCGGGAGTGAACTCCCGTGCGTTCTCCGGCGTGTTGGAGATCGCACGGTGAAGGGCCGGTACCCGTACGGTGCGGCGGGCCGCACGGCCGGGCGCGCCCCCCGAAAGGCAAGTTGACAATCATTTCCAGATAAGATGAGAATGGTTGTCATGAAGTTGAGCCGCCTGTCGACCTCGATAGCCTTCGCCGCCACGGCCGTTGCCGGCTCCCTGCTGCTCTCCGCCTGCGGCGGGATCAGCAGCGCCGCCGACAAGAGCGGCGGAAAGCTGGACGTGGTGGCGTCCTTCTACCCGATGGAGTTCCTGGCCCGGCAGATCGGCGGGGAGCACGTCAAGGTGACCGACCTGACCGCCGCCGGGGTCGAGCCCCACGACCTGGAGCTGACGGCCAAGCAGGTCGCGGCGGTGCAGCGGGCCGACGCGGTGATCTACCTCAAGGGCCTGCAGCCGACCGTGGATCAGGCCGTCGCCCAGTCCCACTCCAAGCACCTGGTGGACGCCACCGCCGCCTCCCCCCTGGTGGACCACCACCTCGACGAGGGCGACGGGGAGGGCGAGAGCAAGGGCGCGGACGGCGAGCACGACCACGAGCACAGCGCCGCCACCGGCGACCCGCACATCTGGCTGGACCCCGCCCGGTACACCGCGGTGGCCAGGAGCGTGGGCGCCGAGCTCGCCGCCGCGGACCCGGCGAACGCCGCCGACTACCAGCGCAACACCGACGCCCTGGTGACCCGACTCACCGCCCTGGACCAGGAGTTCCGGGCCGGCCTGCAGAACGTCGGGACCCGGACCTTCGTCACCAGCCACGCCGCCTTCGGCTACCTGGCCGACCACTACGGGCTGGAGCAGATCGCCATCAACGGGGTCGACCCGGAGGCCGAGCCCACCCCGTCCCGGCTGGCCGCGATCCAGCGCGCCGCCAAGGAGAACGGCGTCACCACCGTGTTCTTCGAGTCCCTGGTGAGCCCCAAGCTGGCCAACACCGTGGCGGGCGACCTGGGACTGAAGACCGCCGTGCTCGACCCCCTGGAGGGGATCAAGGAGCCGGACAAGAACGACTACTTCTCCGTCATGCGGCAGAACCTGACCAACCTGCGCACCGCCCTCGGCGCCAGCTGAACACCCGCACGCGCACCGGACACCCGCCCGCGCACCGGCCGAACCGAGCGAGGAACCATCATGAGCACAGTCACTCCACCCGCCCGCGCGGGCGCCGGTACGGCGGTCGTCGGGCTCCGCGGCGCGGTCGCCGACGTGGGCGGGCGGCCGGTGCTGCGCGGCGTCGACCTCACCGTCCGGCCCGGCGAGGTGGTGGCCCTGCTGGGCGCCAACGGGTCCGGCAAGTCCACCACCGTGAAGAGCGTGATCGGCGCGGTGCCGCTGGAGCAGGGCAGCCTGGAGCTGTTCGGCCAGCCGTACCGCAAGTTCCGGGCCTGGCACCGGATCGGGTACGTGCCGCAGCGCACCACCGCGGCCGGCGGGGTGCCGGCCACGGTCCGCGAGGTGGTCTCCACCGGGCGGCTGCCGCAGCACGGGCTGCTGCCGTTCCGCCGCAAGGACCGCGCCGCGGTGGACCGGGCGTTGAGCGCCGTCGGCATGCTGGACCGGGCCGGCGACGGCGTGGCCAACCTGTCCGGCGGGCAGCACCAGCGGGTGCTGATCGCCCGCGCCCTGGTCGGACAGCCCGACCTGCTGATCATGGACGAGCCGATGGCCGGCGTGGACGTCGACAGCCAGCAGGTGCTCGCCGACATCCTCCGGACCGAGGTGGAGCGCGGCTGCGCGGTGCTCCTGGTGCTGCACGAACTCGGGCCGCTGGAGCCGCTGATCGACCGGGCCGTGGTGCTGCGCGACGGCTGCGTGGCGCACGACGGGCCGCCGCCCCGCGGTGTCGGCCAGCACGCGCTGCCCGGCCACGACCACGTCCACCCGCACGCGGACGACCACCACCACCGCACCACCCAGGGGCTGCTGGCATGATCGAGATGTTCCAACCCGACTTCATGCAGCGGGCGTTCATCGCCGCCGTGCTGGTCGGCCTCACCGCGCCCTCGGTCGGCATCTACCTGGTCCAGCGCCGCCAGGCGCTGATGGGCGACGGCATCGGGCACGTCGCGCTGACCGGTGTCGGCCTGGGCTTCCTGTTCCAGGCGAACCCGATCTGGATGGCGGTGCTGGTCTGCGTCCTCGGCGCCGTCGTGATGGAACTGGTCCGCTCGCGCGGCAACCAGCGCGGCGACATCGCGCTGGCGATGCTGTTCTACGGCGGCATGGCCGGCGGCAAGCTGCTGGTCTCGATGAGCAGCCAGGCCGGATCGGGCAGCCTGGAGAGCTACCTGTGGGGCTCCATCCTGACCGTCTCCCCCGGCGACCTGGCGGTGATCGGCGGCCTGGCCACGGTCGTCGTCGCGGTCACCGCGGGCCTGCGGCGGCAGCTGTTCGCGGTCTGCCAGGACGAGGAGTTCGCCCGGGTGACGGGCCTCCCGGTGCGGGTGCTCAACCTGCTGCTCGCGGTGATGGCCGCGGTCACGGTGACCGTCGCCATGCGGGTGGTCGGCCTGCTGCTGGTCAGTGCCCTGATGGTGGTCCCGGTCGCGGCGGCCCAGCAGCTGACCCGTTCGTTCGCAGCCACTCAGGCGGCCGCGGTGGGCGTGGGCGTGGTCGCGGCGGTGCTCGGCGTCGGCACCTCGTACCAGGCCGACCTGCCGCCGGGCCCGACCATCGTGATCCTGGCCATCCTGGCCTTCGCCGTGTTCAGTGCGATCGCCGCGCCGCTGGCCGCGCGACGGCACCGAGCCTCGGTGGAGCACGGACCGGTGGTGTGCGACGTGGTGCTGCCGGAGGCCCGGGAGGCGGCGTCCGGGGAGGCGAACCGGCCGGTGGCGGCCGGGTCGGCGTCGCAGGGGGAGTCGCTGTCAAGTCGGGGGCTGGCACAATGATGTGCGAAACCACCCGATCAGCAGGAGGACCCACGGTGACCACCGCAGGCCCGTCGCCGCGCGCGCGATCGACTCGGCAGCGCACCGCCGTCTCGGCGGTCCTGGACGAAATCGAGGACTTCCGCAGCGCGCAGGAACTGCACGACATGCTCAAGCACCGGGGCGACTCGGTCGGCCTGACCACCGTCTACCGGACGCTGCAGTCCCTCGCCGAGGCCGGTGAGGTGGACGTGCTGCGCACCGCCGAGGGCGAGGCGGTGTACCGCCGGTGCAGCAGCGGGCACCACCACCACCTGGTGTGCCGGCACTGCGGGGCGACCGTCGAGGTCGAGGGTCCGGCGGTCGAGCGCTGGGCCAACGCGGTCGCCGCCGAGCACGGGTTCAGCGACATCGCGCACACCCTGGAGATCTTCGGCACCTGCGGGGACTGCGCCGCCAAGCAGCAGGCGTAGCGGACGACAGCAGACGCAGGAGGCACCGAACGCGCAGCAGGGCCCGGATCGGAACCGTCCGATCCGGGCCCTCGCGCAACCCCCGGCACTCACGCCACCCCGGCACTCACGCAACTCCGGCCCTCGCGCAGCACCGCGGGTTCTCAGCGCTGCGTCGGGACCTCGGCGTCGGCCGCGTCGTGCTGGACGGAGTTGGGGACGGCCCCGCCGAAGCGGCGGTCGCGGCGCGCGTACTGTTCGACGGCGCGCCACAGGTCGCGGCGGTCGAAGTCGGGCCAGAGCACGTCCTGGAACACCAGCTCGGCGTACGCGGACTGCCACGCCAGGAAGTTGGACGTGCGCTGCTCGCCGCTGGGGCGCAGGAACAGGTCCACGTCCGGCATGTCCGGGTAGTAGAGGTACTTGGCGAACAGCTTCTCGTTGACCTTCTCCGGGTTGAGCTTCCCGGCGGCGACGTCGCGGGCGATGGCCAGCGCGGCGTCGGCGATCTCGGCCCGGCCGCCGTAGTTGACGCAGAAGTACAGCGTCATGGCGTCGTTGTTCTTGGTCTGCTCCTGGGCGACCTGGAGTTCCTGGACGACGCTCTTCCACATCTTCGGCATCCGGCCGACCCAGCGGATCCGGATGCCCATGGCGTCCATCTCGTCGCGGCGGCGGCGGATCACGTCCCGGTTGAAGTTCATCAGGAACTTCACTTCCTCCGGGGAGCGCTTCCAGTTCTCGGTGGAGAAGGCGTACAGCGACAGGTTCTTGACGCCGACCTCCAGGCAGCCGCGCAGCACGTCGAGGACCACGCCCTCGCCGACCTTGTGGCCCTCGGTGCGGGGCAGGCCGCGCTCCTTGGCCCAGCGGCCGTTGCCGTCCATGACGCAGGCGACGTGGTTGGGGACCAGCTCGCTCGGGATCTTCGGCGGCCGGGCACCGCTGGGGTGCGGGGCCGGGGGCTCGTACGTCCGCTTGCTGCCGAACAGCCGTCGCGCGACCATGCTCACTTCTCCACGTATCTCATCGAGCGGATGCCCCGCTCCAGGTGCCACTGCAGGTAGGCGGCCACCAGCCCGCTGCCCTCGCGCCAGTACCGCGGCTCGCAGCCGTCGGCCGTCGGCCAGTCTCCGGAGAGCAGCGCGCCGAGCAGTACCAGTGTCTCAGGGGAGGGTACGGCACTTCCGGGTACCCGGCAGTCGCCGCACAGGACGCCGCCGGCCTGCAGTGAGAAGAAGCGGTTGGGGCCGGGCAGTCCGCAGCGGGCGCAGTCGGTGAAGCTCGCGCCGTAGCCGTTGACGGCGAGCGAGCGCAGCAGGAAGGCGTCCAGCACCAGGTGCGACTGGTGGGTGCCGGCGGCGAGCGTGCGCAGGCCGCCGACCAGCAACAGGTACTGCTGGACGGCGGGTTGGCCCTCGTTCTCGGCGAAGCGTTCGGCGGTCTCCAGCATGGCGGTGCCGGCGGTGTAGCGGGCGTAGTCGTCGACGATCCGGGCGCCGTAGGGGGCGATGGTCTCCACCTGGGTGCACAGCGGCAGGGTGCGGCCGACCAGGTCGCTGCCGCGGCTGAAGAACTGGATGTCCACGTGCGAGAACGGTTCGAGGCGCGCGCCGAACTTCGACTTGGTCCGGCGCACGCCCCGGGCCACCGCCCGCACCTTGCCGTGCTGGCGGGTGAGGAAGGTGATGATCCGGTCGGCCTCGCCGAGCTTCTGGGTGCGCAGCACGATGCCGTCGTCGCGGAAGAGACTCATGGTGAAGCCATTGTCCCGCACCCCTCGGACAGTCCCACCGAGGACAGTCCCACCGACGACAGGACGCACCGACGACCGGACGCCGACGACCGGACGCGCCGACGACGGGACGACGACTGGACGACCGGAGCTGCCCAGCCGAGAGCCCGCACCGGGGTTGTGGGGGCTTTCACCCGTGCGGTGCGGGTCACGGCGGGCCCGGGAGGGGGGAGTTCGGGCCCGGCTCGGGGTGCGTCCGGCGGTCAGTGCGGGGCGCGGGTGGCGGCCTCCAGCAGCCGGTCGACCTGCGGGGCGGTGAGCTTGAGGCAGCGGCCGACCACGCCGAGCGCGGCCCGCTCCTGCGGGAGGTAGCGGCCGTCGGCGAGGGCGACCAGGGCGCCCAGGGTGAGCAGTCGTTCGCGGCCCTGGACGGCGAGGTGCGGGGCGAGCGGTTCGAGGGCGGCGTGGAGTTCGACGGCGAGGCCGCCGCCCTCGACGTCCACGTCGAGGGGTTCGCCGCCGCTGTGCCCGGAGAGCGCGGCGAGCGCGGCCAGCACCTGGGCCTCGCCGCAGTCCTCGAAGCCGGCTTCCTTGATGACCGCGCAGGCGGTCTCGCGTCCGGTGCGGCTGCCGGTGCCGCCGGCGGCGAGGGTGGCCAGGGCGATGGTGTACTGGGCGTCGCGGAGCATCGCGCCGAGCCGGACCGAGGTCAACTGCTCCAGGGCGTCGGTGCCGTAGCGGCCGCGGCAGGAGGTGCACTGGACGCTGCGGGCCACGCCGCCGAGCGGCAGGACCGGGGTTCCGAGCAACCGCAGCCACCGCCGGCCGTGCTGCCGGCGGTAGTTGCGGTCCCCACCGCAGCCCGGGCAGAAGAATTCACCGAGGACATCCGTCCGCCACCGAGGGCGAACACCCCACAACCCTGTCACGGCGCCACTCCCCAGACATGGCAGGCGGCCTGCACATCAATGGGCAGGTCACGCGACCGGACGCCGAAGTCGTCCCACCGACCGCGGTTCCGGTCCGTCGATGTTGCCACGGTTACCGGCTCGTGTCAGCACCCCGAACGGGTGCCGGAGCGAAAATTTGTGACGGGGGCCACACGCGGAGGGGACCCGCCGCGCAGTGGGTCCCCTCGGTGCTTCCGGGTGGTGTCAGCCGCGCTGCGAGGCCCGGTTGACGGCGCTGACCAGGGCCTTCAGCGAGGCCAGCACGGTGTTGGAGTCGATGCCGACGCCCCACAGCACCTTGTCGCCGACGGCGCACTCGACGTACGCGGCGGCCTGCGCGTCACCGCCCTCGCTCAGCGCGTGCTCGGCGTAGTCCAGGACGCGGATGTCCACGCCGATCGAGGCCAGCGCGTTGACGAAGGCGGAGACCGGGCCGTTGCCGGTGCCGGTCAGGGTGACGGGGGCGCCGTCGACGACCGCCTCGGTGGTCAGCGCGTCGCGGCCGTCCTCGGTGGTCAGGCTGCGGGAGCCGCTCAGCGAGATCCGGCCCCACGGGTTGGCCGGCACGGGCAGGTACTCGTCCTGGAAGACCGCCCAGATGTCGCCGGGGGTGACCTCGCCGCCCTCGGCGTCGGTCTTGGCCTGGATGATCTTCGAGAACTCGATCTGCATCCGGCGCGGCAGGTCCAGCTTGTGGTCGTTCTTCAGCACGTACGCGATGCCGCCCTTGCCGGACTGGCTGTTGACCCGGATGACCGCCTCGTAGCTGCGGCCGACGTCCTTGGGGTCGATCGGCAGGTAGGGCACGCCCCAGGTGTGCTCGCCGACCGGGACGCCCGCGGCGGCGGCGTCCGCCTCCAGGGCGTCGAAGCCCTTCTTGATGGCGTCCTGGTGCGAGCCGGAGAAGGAGGTGAAGACCAGGTCGCCGGCGTAGGGGTGGCGCTCGGCCACCGGCATCTGGTTGCAGTACTCGGCGGTGCGGCGGATCTCGTCGATGTCGGAGAAGTCGATCATCGGGTCGACGCCCTGGGAGAACAGGTTCATCCCGACGTTGACCAGGTCCAGGTTGCCGGTGCGCTCGCCCTGGCCGAACAGGCAGCCCTCGACGCGGTCGGCGCCGGCCATCACGGCCAGTTCGGCGGAGGCGACGCCGGTGCCGCGGTCGTTGTGCGGGTGGGTGGACAGGCAGACGAACTGGCGGCGCGTCAGGTTGCGCGACATCCACTCGATCTTGTCGGCGTAGACGTTGGGGGTGGACCGCTCGACGGTGGTCGGCAGGTTCAGGATGATCTCGCGGCCCTCGCCGGGCTGCCAGACGTCCATCACCCCTTCGCAGACCTCCAGGGCGAAGTCCAGCTCGGTGTCGATGAAGATCTCCGGCGAGTACTCGTAGCCGAAGACGGTGTCGTCGCCCAGGATCTTCTCGGCGTACTCCATCACCAGTCGGGTGCCGTCCACCGCGATGGCCTTGATCTCGTCCTTGCCGGCCTTGAACACCACTCGGCGGAACAGCGGCGAGGTGGCGTTGTACAGGTGGACGGTGGCCCGGGGCGCGCCGCGCAGCGACTCGACGGTGCGCTCGATCAGGTCCTCGCGGGCCTGGGTCAGCACCGAGATGGTCACGTCCTCGGGGATCGCGCCCTCTTCGATCAGCGAGCGGACGAAGTTGAAGTCGGTGGCGCCGGAGGAGGGGAAGCCGACCTCGATCTCCTTGTAGCCCATCTTCACCAGCAGGTCGAACATCTTGCGCTTGCGGGCCGGCGACATCGGGTCGATCAGTGCCTGGTTGCCGTCGCGCAGGTCGGTGGACAGCCAGCGCGGGGCCTGGGTGATCACCTTGCTGGGCCAGGTGCGGTCCGGCAGGTCCACGGTGCCGAACGGTACGTAGCGCTGGAAGGGCATCCCCGAGGGCTTCTGCTGCACGGTGGCGGCGGTGATCGGGGTGGGGCGGTCGACGAACGCGCGGGCGACGGAGGACTGTTCGGTCATGGTGAGGCTCTCGGCTTCCGTTGTCGAAGGCGGTCTGCGGTCGGGGGAGGAGAAACACCCGAACTCGGCCGACTGAGTGCGCCGCATCAGATCACGCTGGGCGCAACACGACTCCCCGCGGCGAGGGGGCCGGCCTTCACTGGACTACAGGCCCTCGCCGCGGCAGCTAAGAAGAAGCAGCCGGATACGCATGATGTCGCCAACTGTAACAAGGTCGGCCGGGCGCACGCAGTGAGCACCGCCACGATCCCACCCTGTGAGACGGAGCGGGCACGGGGAGTTGGTGAAAAGCCTCGGCAAAGCCCTTCGCTGCGTAGCAGACTGACAACCATGCGCATCCAGGTCACCCGCACCGGCGGGTTCGCCGGCCTGCTCCGTTATGCCGAGATGGACACCGCGGAGCGCCCGGACGCCCCGCACGTGCACGCCCTGGCCCGGGAGGCGATGGCCGGCGGGCTCCGTGCGCCCGCGTACGGGGTGCCGGACGGCTTCCACTACGAGATCACCGTGGACGGCCGCACCGTGCACTGCGCCGACCCGAAGCTCACCGACTCGCAGCGCGAACTGGTCAGCCTGGTGCTCCGCGAAGGCGCCTGACGCCGCCACCCCGCGTGCGGTGGCGGGCGTCGACGCGTGGGTCAGCGGCCGCGCGCGTCGCACCGGACGAAGTCGTTGCCGCGCGGCCCGGCGTGGGTGAACAGGGACTGCCCGACCACCGCGTCCGGCGCGCCGACCAGCGCGCACAGCCGCCGCATCAGCGACTTGGTGCTCGGCCGGGTGCCGTCCGGCCGCGGGTCGTTGCGGCTCGCGGCGAGCGCGGTCGGCTCGCCGAGCTGCATCTTCCCGGCGATCTTCGTGCAGTACGCGTCCCAGCCGGCCCGGTGCTCGGCGGCCTCGGCCGGGTCCGCGGGCGGCGTCCAGTCGGCGGCCCAGCCGATCTGGTCGAAGTTGCCGTCCGGGCGGATCGCCGTGACGCACAGGCCGCCCTCGTGCTCCTCCAGCAGCCAGACCGGGGTCTTGGCGTCGACCGCCAGGTCCCAGGGGGCGTTGCGCCGGCGGCCGGCCGAGATCCGGCCGAAGCGCGGCTTGGGCGGGTCGAACAGCAGCGAGCTGCCGGTGTCGCCCCGGTACAGGTAGCCGCCGAGCCTGCCCGCCCCGACGGCGGCGAGCACCGCGTCGGCGGGGGCGGGGGTGAGGGCGGCGTAGGTCTGCAACACGGTGGTGGCCGTTCTGGGGAGGGGGTGCCGGCGCCGGGTCAGGCGTCGACGGTGCGGAAGCCGGAGGAGGTGTAACGCAGGCGCTCGGGGACGGCGGAGTCGATCAGCCGGACGGCGGCGCCGATCTCCCTGTACAGCTCGGACATCACCGGGATGAAGCAGGTGGAGCGGCCGTAGACCAACCGGCCGGGGCCGTGCATCTCGACGGCGACCACCTCCTCGAACGGGATGTGGTGGGTCGTGCCGCCGGGGCCGGTGGCCCACAGGCCGCGGTCGGTGGCGGTGAGCCGGGCGCGGCGGGCCTCGCCGGAGAGCAGCCGGGCGGCCAGCGAGGGCCGGAACACCCGGCCGTCGGCGGGGGCCCGGTCGCCGGTGCAGTGGAACCGCGGCAGCGGGCGGCCGTCCGCGGTGCCCAGGTTGTGCCCGCCTCCGCAGGGGGTGACCAGCAGGGCGGTGGCCAGGGCGGCGGAGAAGGCGTCCCGGGCCTGCCCGGGGGTGACGGCGGCGAGTGCGGCGAGGCGCTCGTCGGGCTGCTGGTAGCGGCCGCCGAGCAGCAGGTCGCCCGCGGCCTCGCCGAGTTCGTACGGCACCGACCGCGGGTCGAGCTTCACCTCGCGGACGCCGGCCAGCTCCTCGGCGAGCTCCTCGGCGGTCATGCCGTCCCGGGCGAGCCGGAGCGCCTCGGTCCAGAGCAGTTCGGTGACCCGCTGCTCCTCGCCGTCACGGGCGTCGAGCAGCACGGTGCGCTCGCCGTGGCCGGGGCCGGCCCAGGCGGCGGCGCAGGCCACGTCTGAGCTGGCCAGCCAGCGGGCGATGCCGGTCATCTTGTACTGCAGCAGCACGAAGCCCCACACGCCGTAGACCACGCTGGGCACCGCGGCCATCAGGTCGACCAGGCCGACCAGGGTGCGCTTGAGCTTCCGCGGCGCGTACTCGCTGATGTACAGCGCGCTGCCGAGGGCCAGCGGCAGTGCCAGGCTGACCGCGACGCCGCCGATCAGCACGGTGCCGATCAGCACCGCGGCGATGCCGAACTGGCCGTGCCCGCCGTCCGGGTTCCAGTTCTCCACGGTCAGGAAGGACCAGCCGGCGGTGCGCAGCGCCCGGGTCGCCCGGAGCGCCAGGTAGCCGCCGACCCCGAGCATCACCACCAGGACGAACGCACCGCTGATCCGGGCCCAGCCCAGGAAGACCAGGTCGGCGAGGTCGGGCCGGGCGGAGGTGCGGATCCGGCGCTCCTCGACGGCCGGCTTCTCCAGCAGGTCGCTCATGCGCCGCTCCCGCGCAGGGCCGGGCGGGCCGGCGTCCGGACCGGGCCGCCGGCCTGCCGGGGCAGGGCGACCGGCGGGCGGGGCGCGGGTTCGGCGGAGCGGGCGCCGGCCAGGAACAGGCCGAGGCTGTACTGGCACTCGCGCTGCCGCCGGTAGGCGCGCGTGGAACTCGCCACCGGCTCTCCGTCGATCTCCAGCCGCCAGCGCCACAGTTGGCCGTGCTCCACCCCGGCCACCGCCGGGCGGGCCCGGTCGAGGCCGAGCTGCAGGCGGCCGATCGCGGCGAGGCAGTCGGTGAGTTCGGCGAACCGCCGCTCGCTCTGCCCGAGGTGACGGTTGTTCGCTCCGAGGAGCCGCCAGACGATGCCGCCGGCGGCCAGGTCTGGCTGCGGCGGTCTACTGACGATGAGGAATCTCGGCTGTCCCATCCCGGTCTTCGCCTTCCGGAGCGTTGTTGGCCGGAAGAGACCGTCTCGGCTCCGGGGGGACGAGGCGATTCCGAGGCATGAACGCCGGACACGGGCGGAGTGAACGAGGGGTGCGCCCGACCTCCACAAGTCGTGCACCCGTCATGCGCTTCCGAAGGTTCTCAACTACCCTTCAGCAGAGCATCGTTGACGAACAACCTCGGCCCGCCGGGTGTTCCGCGGGCGACGTGGGCCGGCCCGGGTTCATGCGGAAGGCTTTACCCGGGCCCGGGAACCTTCCGCCGACCGCTCAGATCCACCCGTCCAGCGCGGCCAGGAAACCCGCCGGATCATCGCGGTGGAGGCAGTGCCCGGCGCCCCGCACGGTGCGCACCTCGAAGCCCCGGCGGCCCAGCTCGGCCGCCTCCGCGGGCGTCACCAGCAGGCTCGGGTCGGCCAGTTGGACCAGCGAGGGAACCGCCGGGGCTCCCGGCAGCACGGACAGCTCGGGGTGCGCCCACAGCCCGACCGCGGTGTCGCTGTCCCAGGCGGCGAGCGCGGCCAGCTCGGCGTCCACGTCCGCGGCGGGCCAGTCGGGGTGCATGGTGGTGATGAACTGCCTGGTGCCCAGCCGTTTGAAGGACACGAACGGCTCCGGCCCGACGCCCGGGCGGTCGTACACGAAGGCCGGGTCGCTGTAGACCGCGCGGACGGGTTTCAGCCATTCGACGGCCCGCCACAGCGCGAGCGCGCCCATCGAGTGGCCGATCGCCAGGTCCGCCCCGGCGGGCAGGGTGTCGGCGAGGTCCGCGGCGAACTGCTCGGGCCCGTACCGCTCGGC
Source organism: Streptomyces sp. TLI_171 (assembly GCF_003610255.1). Classification (GTDB taxonomy): domain Bacteria; phylum Actinomycetota; class Actinomycetes; order Streptomycetales; family Streptomycetaceae; genus Kitasatospora. The sequence continues at coordinate 2,539,775 of NZ_RAPS01000001.1, forward strand.
GGCGGTGGCGCCCTCGCCCCGCGGGGAGGCGCCGTGGCCCCGCAGGTCCACGGCGATCACCCGGTAGCCGCGCCCGGCGAGCGCGGGGCCGATCACCCGCCAGGTGCGGTGGTCGGCCTGGATGCCGTGGACCAGCAGGGCGGTCCGATCGCCCCCGCCCCACTCGTGGGTGTGCAGTCGCACCGACCGGCCCTCCCCGCGCTCGACGCTCCGTCAGAAGCCGAGCTTACGCAGCTGCTTCGGGTCGCGCTGCCAGTCCTTGGCCACCTTGACGTGAAGGTCCAGGTAGACCGGGGTGCCGAGCAGCGCCTCGATGTGCTTGCGGGCGGTGGTGCCGACGTGCTTGAGCCGGGCCCCCTTGGCGCCGATCACGATGGCCTTCTGGCTCTGCCGCTCGATGTACACGTTGGCGTGGATGTCCAGCAGCGGGCGGTCGGCGGGCCGGCCCTCGCGCGGGATCATCTCCTCGACCACCACGGCCAGCGAGTGCGGCAGTTCGTCGCGCACGCCCTCCAGCGCGGCCTCCCGGATCAGCTCGGCGACCATGATCTGCTCGGGCTCGTCGGTGAGGTCGCCGTCCGGGTACAGCGGCATGCCCTCGGGCAGCAGCTTGGTCAGCAGGTCCGCGACCAGCGTCACCTGGCTGTCGCCGACGGCCGACACCGGGATGATCTCGGCCCACTCGATGCCGAGCTCCTCGCCCAGCTGGTGGACGGCGATCAGCTGCTCGGCGAGCCGCTTGGAGTCCACCAGGTCGGTCTTGGTGACCAACGCCACCTTGGGGGTGGACTTCTTGATCTCGGCGAGCTCCTTGGCGATGAACTTGTCGCCGGGGCCGAGCTTCTGGTCGGCGGGCAGGCAGAAGCCGATCACGTCGACCTCGGCCCAGGTGGAGCGCACCAGGTCGTTCAGGCGCTCGCCGAGCAGGGTGCGGGGCTTGTGCAGCCCGGGGGTGTCCACCAGCACGAGCTGGGCGTCGGGGCGGTGCACGATGCCACGCACGGTGTGCCGGGTGGTCTGCGGACGGTCGGAGGTGATCGCGACCTTCGTCCCGACCAGGGCGTTGGTCAGGGTCGACTTGCCCGCGTTGGGACGGCCGACGAAACACGCGAACCCGGAGCGGTACGGGGAGGAAGGGGCATTCATGCCACCCATTGTCGCCGATCGGCGGGGCCGACCCGGTCATCGGGTGTTCAGCCGGCCTCCCCCGGGGTGTTTCAGCCGGCCTTCTTCCTGCCGCCGCCCATGATCCCGCCGACCAGGACCAGCGCCAGCAGGGTCAGGGTGCCGGCCAGCCACCACGGGGAGCCAGTCTCGTGCCAGCGGCCGAAGCCCATCACGCTGAGCAGCAGCCCGCAGAAGAACGCCGCGATCCCCATGTCCCCTCCCCCGCCGGGGCGACACCCCCGACCGATGCGATTATCGCACCCTGCGGGGGTGTCGCGGCGAGGTCAACGGGCCTCGACGCTCAGCTTCAACGCACCGTCAGGACCGGCCAGCAGCACCGGCGTTCCGGCCCCGCCGAGGTCCCGCACCGCGGCCAGGTCGGCCGCCGCGGGCCGGTCCGCCGCGGAGACCACCGCAGCCGCCTCCAGGCTCTTCGCGCCGCTGGCCACCGCCATCGCCACCGCCGTCTGCAGCGCGCTCAGCCGCAGCGACTCCAGCGCCACCGTCCCGGCCACGTAGGTGCGGCCGGTCTCGTCACGGACCGCCGCCCCCTCGGCCACGCCGTTGCGGGCGCGGGCCGAGCGGGCCAGCGTGATGATCTTCTTGTCCTCGGGGTCCAGCTCGGAAATCTCGGTCATGGCCCCGAGCATAGTTTTCACCGCCCGGTCGCCCGCGCTCAGCCCTTGAGCAGCGCGCCCTCGCCGGCCGGCTCGAACGCCGCCAGCGCCGCGTCGATCCGGGCCAGCACGTCGGCGTCCAGCACCACCTCGGCGGCGGCCAGGTTCTCCGCGATGTGCCCCGGCGTCCGGCTGCCCGGGATCGGCACCACGTGGTCGTCCTGGCGCAGCAGCCAGGCCAGCGCCAACTGGCCCGGGGTGATGCCCAGTTCGCCGGCGATCGCGCGCACCGGGGCGTACCGGTCGTTGTTCGCGGCCAGGTTCTCGGCGGAGAACCGGGAGTGGTGCTGGCGGAAGTCGCCGTCGCCGACCTGCTGCACGGTGCCGGTCAGGAAACCGCCGCCGAGCGGGCTCCAGGCCACCACCCCGATGCCCAGCTCGCGGGCGGCGGCCAGCAGCTCCGGGTCGATCGGCTGCCACATCGACCACTGGGTCTGCACCGCGGCCACCGGGTGCACGGCGTGCGCGGCGCGCAGCTGCGCGGCCGTCACGTTGGACACGCCCAGGTGCCGCACCAGCCCGTCCGAGATCAGCTCGGCGACCGCGCCGACGGTCTCCTCGAACGGCACCTGCGGATCCGGGAAGTGCGGGTAGTACAGGTCGATCACCTCGGCGCCGAGGTTGCGCAGCGACTGCTCGGCGTAGCCGCGCACGTACTTGGGCTCGCAGTTCACCGCCAGCTCGCCGAACGCGAAGTGCACCGGGAAGCGGTGCGCCTCGGCGCCCTCCGGGATCCGGAAGCCGAACTTGGTGGCCAGCACCACCTCGTCGCGGCGCCCGTGCACGGCCCGGCCGACCAGCTGTTCGTTGTGGCCGTCGGCGCCGTAGCCGTCCGCGGTGTCGATCAGGCGGGCCCCGGCGTCGATCGCGGCCCGCAGCGCGTCCTGCCCGCGCTGCTCGTCGATCTCGCCGTACATGCCCGGCGACAGCACCATCGCCCCGAACCCGATCGGCGAGCTGGCCAGCGCGCCGAGTGTGCGCTCGGTCATCGTCTCTCCCCCTTCAAGCAGCGGACGGCCCAACGGATCTGACGATCCGTCGGGCCTTGGTCGTACCCACTCTACGCCGGGATGATCAGTGCCCGGTGGGATTCGGCGGACCGGGGCGGAGCACCTTCACCAGCGCCGGCGGGCCGTCCGGCAGCTCGGCGTCGTGCTGGTGCCGCTGCTTCCAGTACGGGTTGTCCTGCGGCAGGTGGCTGCTGACCCGGCCGTACATGCCGAAGGTCAGGATCACGAAGCCGAACACGAAGCTGAAGATCACGTTGGAGATCTGGAAGGCGAGCCGGTTGGCGCTGGAGTCCAGCACCATCAGGCCGACGAAGCCGGCCAGCACGAACAGCACGCCCATCACCATGTTGACGTTGGAGGCGAGGTTGCCGCCGATCACGGCGCCCAGGATCAGGATCCCGCCGGCCACCAGGGACAGCACGCTCAGCGCGCCGTTGCTGGACAGGCCGATGACCTCCTTGCCCGAGGTGTCCAGGAACCCGGGGCTGGCGCCGGTCAGCCCGAGGATGCCGAACACCACCAGGAACACGCCGCCCAGGCCCGCGCCGAAGCGGTACACCATGCCCAGCCGGTGGTCGACCGGGAGTTCGTCCTGCAGTCTCATCAGGTCCTCCCCGCGTGTTCGTCGCGGAGGAACGGCGCCTCGTGGAGGTACAGCGACCCGCACTGCTGGCAGCAGCGCAGCCCCGTGCCCCAGGCCTCCTCCGGCCTGCTCTCGGCGTCCGAGACGATCTCGGCGCCGCACATGCCGTGCGAAGGGTCGGTGCCACGGACCACGTGCCACCTGGCCACCCCGCCGGCCGGCCCGGTCGGGCCGTATTCCGCGCGCAGTAGATGTGCCATGTCTTCCACGGTGCGCGCCCCCCGGGCGGCAAGGCAAACGGGCCCCGGGCCGAACCGTCCCAACCGGCGCGGCCGATTGGGACGGCCCGTCCAGGGGCCCGTCGAGGGGTGCTGCCTACGGCGCGGGCTCGTCCACCGGATCCTCGGCGTCCCGCTCGACCCGCACCGGGGCGGCCACCACGGTGCCGATCCGGTTGCGGCGGCCCGCCGAGCTCTCCGCGGTCAGGCTGATCGCGGCCAGCCCGCTGCCCTCCGGCACCGGCACCTCGCACGAGGAGCCGGGGATCGGCACCCGGCCGAGGCACTTGGCCAGCAGCCCGCCGACGGTCTCCACGTCCTCGTCGTCCAGCTCGATCCCGAACAGCTCGCCGAGGTCCTCCACGGTCAGCCGCGCGGTGATCCGGTAGCTGCCGTCCCCGAGGTCCTCGACCGGGGCGATCTCCCGGTCGTACTCGTCGGTGATCTCGCCGACGATCTCCTCCAGGATGTCCTCGATGGTGACCAGTCCGGCGGTCCCGCCGTACTCGTCGATCACGATCGCCACGTGCGAGCGCATCTGCTGCATCTCGCGCAGCAGGTCCGCGGCCGGCTTGGAGTCCGGCACGAACACCGCCGGGCGCATCACCGAGTCCACCTGCTCGGACTCCGAGTCCCGGTTGATGTGGGTGCGGCGCACCAGGTCCTTCAGGTAGACGATGCCGACCACGTCGTCCTCGTTGTCGCCGACCACTGGGATCCGCGAGAACCCGGACCGCAGCGCCAGGGTCAGGGTCTGACGGACCGTCTTGTGCCGCTCGATCATCACCAGGTCGGTGCGCGGCACCATCACCTCGCGCACGATGGTGTCGCCCAGCTCGAAGACCGAGTGCACCATCCGGCGCTCCTCGTCCTCGATCAGGTCGTCCTTCTCCGCCAGGTCCACCAGCGCGCGCAGCTCGGCCTCGGAGGCGAACGGCCCCTCCTTGTAGCCCTTGCCGGGCGTCAGCGCGTTGCCCAGCAGGATCAGCAGCTTCGGGATCGGCCCGAGGATCCGGGCCAGCGGCAGCAGCACGTAGGACGCCGCGGTGACGGTGCTCAGCGGGTGCTGGCGGCCGATCGTGCGCGGCGAGACCCCCACCGCCACGAAGGACACCAGCACCATCACGCCGAACGCCACCAGCACGGCCTGCCAGGTCTGCTGGAAGCTGCGCACGCACACCACGGTGACCAGCACCGCGGCCGCCATCTCGCTGGCCACCCGGATCAGCGTCGCCAGGTTCAGGTAGCGGATGCTGTCCGAGGCCAGGGTCAGCAGCCGGTCGGAGCCGCGCCGACCCGAACGGACCGCCTCCTCGGCGCGGAACCGGGAGATCCGGGAGATCCCCGCCTCGGCGCACGCGGCCAGCCAGCCGAGCACCACCAGCAGCAGAGCACCGATCAGGAAGCTCGTACTCTCACCACTCACAGACGGCCGGCCCTCAGTGGACGGTCGGCGCGGGCGACAGGCCGGTCAGGCCGCGGCCCGCCCGCCAGTCGTCCAGGATCCGCTTCTGCAGCGCGAACATCTCGCGCTCCTCGTCGGGCTCCTCGTGGTCGTAGCCGAGCACGTGCAGCACCCCGTGGACGGTGAGCAGCTGCAGCTCCTCGTCCATCGAGTGCCCGGTCGGGGCGGCCAGGCCCTGCTGCTTCGCCACCTCGGGGCAGAGCACGATGTCGCCGAGCAGGCCCTCCGGCAGGTCCTCGCCCTCCTTGCCGGGGCGCAGCTCGTCCATCGGGAAGGACATCACGTCGGTCGGACCGGGCAGGTCCATCCACTGGACGTGCAGCTCCGCCATCGACTCGCTGTCGTAGAGGATCACGGAGAGCTCGGACTGCGGGTGAATCCGCATCTTGTCGAGGGCGTAGCGGGCGACGTCGAGGATGGACTCCTCGTCGACGTCCCACCCGGACTCGTTGGCGATGTCGATCGACATGGAGGGCTCAGTACTCAGCTTTCGGTGCGATGGGACTGCCGGGGCGCCCGGGCGCCCCGCCGTTGGACGGGTTTGCGGTCGCCGGACTCCTCGGCCTCCTGCCGGGCGTCCCAGCGTTCGTACGCATCAACGATGCGGCCGACCAGCTTGTGCCGCACCACGTCGGTGCTGGTCAGCACCGAGAAGTGGATGTCGGGCACGTCGGCCAGGATCTCCTGGACCACCTTCAGACCGGACCGGGTGCCGTTCGGCAGGTCGATCTGGCTGGTGTCACCGGTGACCACCACCCGGGAGTTGAAACCGAGGCGGGTCAGGAACATCTTCATCTGCTCGGGCGAGGTGTTCTGCGCCTCGTCCAGGATGATGAAGGCGTCGTTCAGGGTACGGCCGCGCATGTACGCCAGCGGAGCGACCTCGATGGTGCCCGCCGCCATCAGCCGCGGGATCGAGTCCGGGTCCATCATGTCGTGCAGCGCGTCGTACAGCGGGCGCAGGTACGGGTCGATCTTCTCGTACAGGGTGCCGGGCAGGAAGCCCAGCCGCTCCCCCGCCTCGACGGCCGGCCGGGTCAGGATGATCCGGTTGACCTCCTTGGCCTGCAGCGCCTGCACGGCCTTGGCCATCGCCAGGTAGGTCTTGCCGGTGCCGGCCGGGCCCAGGCCGAAGACGATGGTGTGCTTGTCGATCGCGTCGACGTACCGCTGCTGGTTCAGCGTCTTGGGGCGGATGGTGCGGCCCCGGTTGGACAGGATGTTCGCCGTGAACACCTCGGACGGGGCCGGGTGGGCCGGGTCCTCGGCGGCGCTCCTGAGCATGGTGATGGAGCGCTCCACGGCGTCCTCCGTCAGGGGTTGGCCGGTGCGCAGCACCAGCATCATCTCGGTGAAGAGCTGCTTGACGAGCGCGACGTCGGCCGGGGAGCCGGTGGCCGTCACCTCGTTTCCGCGGACGTGGATGTCGGCGTCCGGGAAGCCGTCCTCGATCACTCGCAGGAGCGAGTCGGCCGCACCCAGCAGGGTGACCATCGGGTGCTTCTCCGGAATGACGATCCGGGTGCTGGCGGGCGCCGCGTCGGGGCGCCGCTGTCCGTCGGTGCGGGTCTGCGGTGTGTCAGTCATGGGTCGGCGCTGCGGCCTCTCTCATCCCAATCCGTCGTGTCGGGTGGCTCGGGCTCTCCGGGTCACCAGGGTACGCCGCGCAGGTGTTCGCCGGAGCGGCGCGGCGGCTTCGATGGTGGGGGCTCCCGCCCGGATGCGCGAACGGTTTTCCGGCCGCCCCCACGGGTTCCGCGGCCGGCGGCGCGGCGGGCCCTGTGCTCAACGGCGCGGCGGGACGGGGACCCTGGCCAGGTCCTCGGCGACCACGATCTCGCCGTCGAAGTACTTCTCCGCCTCCGCACGGTGACCGGACAGCTCCGGGTAGCGCTGCGAGAAGTGCGTCAGCACCAGGCGCCGCACCCCCGCCTCGGCGGCCACCCGGGCGGCCTGCCCGGCCGTCAGGTGGCCGTGCTCCTCGGCGAGCTGCCCGTCCGCCTCCAGGAAGGTCGCCTCGATCACCAGCAGGTCGGCGCCCTCGGCGAGTTCGGCCACCCCGTCGCACAGCCGGGTGTCCATCACGAACGCGAACCGCTGGCCCGGGCGGCGCTCGCCGACCTCCGCCAGCGTCACCGTCCGCCCGTCCACCTCGATCCGGCCGTCCCGCTGCAGCTGCCCCACCGCCGGGCCGCTCACCCCCAGCTCGCGCAGCCGCTCGGGCCGCAGCCGGAAGCCGTCCGGCTCGGTCAGCCGGTAGCCGAACGACTCCACCGGGTGCGAGAGCCGCACCGCGGCCAGCTCGAACGGGGCGCCCGGCGCCGCCAGCGGCCCGGACCCGGCGACCGGGCGCTCCCTGATCTCGGCGCCGCCCTGGTACGCGCTGGCGTACCGCAACCGGTCGAAGAACTCCTTCCCCGACGCCGGGTAGTACGCGTCCACCGGGTGCGGCACCCGGTCCAGGTTGATCCGCTGCACCACGCCCGGCAGGCCCAGGCAGTGGTCCCCGTGGAAGTGCGAGACCGCGATCCTGGTGATCCCGGTGGCGCTCACCCCGGCGTGCAGCATCTGCCGCTGGGTGCCCTCCCCCGGGTCGAACAGCAGCCCCTCGCCGTCCCAGCGCAACAGGTACCCGTTGTGGTTCCGGTGCCGGGTCGGCACCTGGCTGGCCGTGCCGAGGACGACGAGTTCACGCTGCGACAACGCTCAGACCAGCCCCTCGGTCAGCTTCCGCCCGCCCAGCAGGTGCACGTGCGCGTGGAAGACGGTCTGCCCGGCCTCCGCACCCGTGTTGAAGATCAGCCGGTACGACTCCAGCCCCTCGCCGCGCGCCGCCTCGCCCGCCTCGACGAGCAGCTCGGCCGCGATGCCCGGCTCCGCCGCGGCCAGCTCCGCCGCGTTCGCGTGGTGCACGTGCGGGATCACCAGCAGGTGGGTGGGCGCCTGCGGGTTGATGTCCCGGAAGGTCAGCGTCCGCTCGCTCCTGCGCACCACCGTCGCCGGGATCTCCCCCGCCACGATCTTGCAGAACACACAGTCCGCCTGCGGCTCGCCGGCCATCTCCCGCACTCCTTCTGAACACCCGTCACTGGTGCAACGACCTTACAGGGGCCTCGCCTCACCCGAGGGTCGGCGGGGTCCTGGCCGGGGTGCGCTCCAGTGACTCCAGGGCGAGCCGGACGGCGGTCTCCAGCTGGGGGTCGCGGCCGGCCGCCCAGTCGTGCGGGGCGATCGGCACCTCGACGTCGGGGGTGACGCCGTGGTTCTCCACGTTCCAGCCGTAACCCTCCAGCCAGAAGGCGTACTTGGGCTGGGTGACGGCGGTGCCGTCGACCAGCGCGTACTTGCTGTCGATGCCGATCACGCCGCCCCAGGTGCGGGTGCCGACCACGGGGCCGATGCCGAGGGCCTGGATCGCGGCGTTGACGATGTCGCCGTCGGAGCCCGACGCCTCGTTGGCCAGCGCGACCACCGGGCCGCGCGGCGCGTCGGCGGGGTACGGCTCGGCGCGGTCGAGGTCGCGGCCGCGGTCCCAGCCGACGATCCGGCGGGCCAGCTTCTCGACGATCAGCTGCGAGGTGTGGCCGCCGCGGTTCTCCCGCAGGTCGACGACCACGCCCTCGCGGGCCATCTCGACCCGCAGGTCGCGGTGCAGCTGGGCCCAGCCGGCGCTCTGCATGTCGGGGACGTGCAGGTAGCCGAGCCGCCCGCCGGACAGCTCGCGGACGGCGGCCCGCCGCCCGGCCACCCAGTCGTGGTAGCGCAGCGCCTCCTCGTCGTCCAGCGGCACCACCACGGGGTGGCGCTCGCCGCCGTCCTTGCCGCCGACGGTCAGCTCCACCGGCTGGTCCGCGGTGCCCGCCAGCAGCGGGGCCGGGCCGGTGACCCGGTCCACCGGGCGGCCGTTGACGGCCAGGATCGCGTCCCCGGGCCGGATCGCCACGCCCGGCGCGGCCAGCGGCGAGCGGGCCCGCGGGTCGGAGGACTCGCCGGGCAGCACCCGCGCCACCCGCCACACCTCGCCGTCCCGCACCAGGTCGGCGCCGAGCAGGCCCTGCCGCCGGGCCGACTCGGTGCCCCGGCCGGGCGGGATCACGTACGCGTGCGAGGTGCCGAGCTCGCCGACCGTCTCCCACAGCAGGTCGACCAGGTCGGAGTGGCAGCCGGCCCGGTCCACCAGCGGCCGGTAGCGCGCCAGGACGCCCGCCCAGTCGACGCCGCCGAGGTCCGCGCGCCAGAAGTTGTCGCGCATCAGCCGGCCGTTCTCGTCGAACATCTGCCGCCACTCGGCGGCCGGGTCGACCGTCACCCGGATCCGGTCCAGGTCGACGTCGGTGACCTCCTCGTCCCCGGCCCGCTGGTCGGCGGGGACGATCCGCAGGCTGCCGGCGTCCAGCACCGTCAGCCGGGCGCCGTCGCCGGACACCCCGAACGCGTCGACGCCGGTGAGCAGTTCCTCGACCCGGCGCTTCTTCAGGTCGTACCGCTCCAGCGAGGTCCGGTCCGGCTCGTCGTCCAACGAGGCCGCCGTGTCGCCGAGTTCACCGCTGAACGGGAGCCTGGTCCACAGCACGCCGTCCTTCGCCGCGCGCAGCGCCCCGAACCGGCCCGCCTCCACCGGGAACGGCACGATCCGGTCCGCCAGGCCCTCCAGGTCGACCCGGGTGGTCGGCGCCGCCTCGCGCTTCTCGGCGTCCCGGCCGTCCCCGGACTCCTCGTCCTCCCCGCCGACCGGCCGGCCCGCCCGCTGCGGCCCGAACGGGGACGGGGTGTCGGCCGCCAGCGTCACCAGGTACGGGCGGGTCGCCCCCGGGAACGACAGGTCGAAGGCGTGCTGGTCGTACACCGGGTCGAAGGTGCGCACCGACAGGAATGCCAGGTGCCGGCCGTCCGCGGTGAACGCCGGCGAATAGTCGTGGAACCGCTGCGGAGTGGCCTCGCTGACGGTCCGTGAGGTCAGGTCGGCCAGCATGATCTGGCGCAGCGACCACGGGCCGAACACCGGCTGCGACCAAGCCAGCCACGCCGAATCGGGGCTGAACACCAGCCCGCTGACCTCGCCGTCGCCACTGCGCGCCAGCTCGTTCACCGCGCCGTCGCTGAGCGCCACCAGCAGCACCCGGCCGTCGTGCGAGGCCACCGCCAGCTGCCGGCCGTCCGGCGACACCGCCAGCCCCCGCACCCGGCCCAACCGGCCGGACGCCAGCCGGCGCCGCTCCGCGCCGAGCACCGCCGGGGCGTACTCGATCGCGTCGTCGCCCTCCGCATCGCTCACCCACACCGCGCCCTGCGCGCCGTCCTCGCCCGGCACCACCCGCACCAGGCGGCTGCGCACCCCCGGCGTCTCGTCCAGCACCCGGGCCGGGCCGTCGCGGTGGGTCAGCCAGTGCACGGTGCCGCGGACCACCACGGCGGCCGCCCGCCCGGTCCGGTCGGCGACGGCCGTCTCCAGCTGCCCGGCGGCGGCCGTCGGGTGCGGCCGGCGCCTGGTCCGCGGGCCGGCCGACCGGATCTCCAGGCGGCGCGGCTCCGCACCCTCCAGGTCCTCCAGCAGCCACAGGTCGCCGGCGCTCTGCCAGATCACCCGGGTGCCGTCGGTGGACGCCTGCCGGGCGTAGAACTCCGCCCCCGCCGGCCCGTGCGCCCGCAGGTCGGCGCCGTCCGGGAGGCTGGAGTACAGCCGCCCCACCCCCTCGTGGTCGGACAGGAACGCCACCCGGTCCCCCACCCACATCGGGCTCTCCAGCTGCCCGTCCAGCTCGGCGTGCAGGCGCTCGAACTCCGCCCCGCCGATCCACAGCTTCCCGGCCCGGCCGCCCCGGTAGCGCTTCCAGTGCGCGGCCTCCCGGTTCGCCGTCCCCAGCACCACCCGCCCGCCCGTCGCCCCGTCCGGCACCGGCTCGAACGCCAGCGACCCGACCGGGCCGTAGGGCAACCGGGTCGGCTCCCCGCCGTCCAGCGGCACCGCGAACGCCCACGTCCGCCGCATCGTCTCCTGCCCGGCGGTGGTCACCGCGACCGGCGACCCGTCCGCGCTCCAGCCCACCACCGCGGTGAACGGGCTCCCCCAGTACGTCAGCCGGCGGGCCTGCCCGCCCTCGGTCGGCACCACGTGCACCTCCGGCGCGCCGTCCCGGGTCGACGTCCACGCCAGCAGCCGCCCGTCCGGCGAGAACCGCACCGCGCCCACCGGCACCTGATCCGCCGTCACCCGCCACGCCCGCCCACCCGCCACGGGCGCCAGCCAGACGTCGTCCTCAGCGACGAAGGCCACGAGGTCGCCATGCAGGTGGGGGTGGCGCAGGTAGCCGCGCGTCGATTCCGTCATCCTGCCACCCTAGGCGGGGACCCCGGCCGCGGAGCACGAAACGCGGCGGAGCGACCGACGGCGCGGAGAACCGCCCGACCGGTGGCGCGACATCAGCTCCAGCGGCCGGTGCGGCCGAGCAGCAGCGCGCCCGCGGCGACGCCCGCGGTGGAGGTGCGCAGGACGGACGGGCCGAGGCGGTAGGGGTGGGCGCCGGCTTCGGCGAAGGCGGCGATCTCGTCCGGGGAGACGCCGCCCTCGGGCCCGACGATCAGGACGATCTCACCGGCGGCGGGCAGCTGCGCGGTGGCGAGCGGCAGCGAGCCGTCCTCGTGGAGGACGGCGGCGAAGGAGGCGGCGGCGAGCAGCGGGAGCAGCTGACGGGTCGTCACCGGGTCGTGGACCTCGGGGAAGCGCAGCCGTCGGGACTGCTTGCCGGCTTCCTTCGCGGTGGCCCGCCACTTGGCGAGCGCCTTGGCGCCGCGCTCGCCCTTCCACTGGGTGATGCAGCGGGACGCCGCCCACGGGACGATCGCGTCGATGCCGGCCTCGGTCATGGTCTCGACGGCGAGTTCGCCGCGGTCGCCCTTGGGCAGGGCCTGGACGACGGTGATCCGCGGGGCGGGGTCGGGCTCCTCCCGGACGGTCGCGACCAGCACGTCCAGCGCGTCCTTGCCGTGCACGGCGGCGACGGTGCCGTCCGCACCGCGCCCGCGCCCGTCGGCGAGGGTCACGGCCTCGCCGGTTTCCAGGCGTTTGACGGCGACGGCGTGCCGGCCCTCGGGGCCGTCCAGGCGGAGGGTCGCGCCGGGGGCGACTCCCGTCAGGTCGTCGACGACGAACACCGGTGCGGTCATCGGAACAGGAACCCTCTCAGCGCGCGGAACGGAGGCGGAACGGTAAAGGACGCGGGCCGGAGGCGGAGAGGAACCCCGCCCCCGGCCCGGAAGACCGGCTCACCGACCGTTGAAGGCGTCCTTCAGCCGGGAGAACAGGCCCTGCTGCCCGGGCGCGAACTGGCCGGACGGACGCTCCTCGCCGCGCAGCACGGAGAGCCGCCGCAGCAGGTCCTCCTGCTCCGGGTCGAGCTTGGTGGGCGTCTGCACCTCGACGTGCACTATCAGGTCGCCCCGGCCGCCGCCCCGCAGGTGGGTGATGCCGCGGCCGTGCAGCGGGATCGACTGGCCGGACTGGGTGCCGGGCCGGATGTCGACCTCCTCCAGGCCGTCCAGGGTCTGCAGCGGCACCTGGGTGCCGAGCGCAGCGGCGGTCATCGGGATGGTGACCGTGCAGTGCAGGTCGTCGCCGCGCCGCTGGAAGACCTGGTGCGCGGTCTCGGCGATCTCCACGTACAGGTCGCCGGCGGGGCCGCCGCCGGGGCCGACCTCGCCCTCGCCGGCCAGCTGGATCCGGGTGCCGTTGTCGACACCGGCCGGGATCTTGACCGTCAGGGTGCGGCGGGCGCGGACCCGGCCGTCGCCGGCGCACTCGGGGCACGGGGTCGGGACGACGGTGCCGAAGCCCTGGCACTGCGGGCAGGGGCGGGAGGTCATGACCTGGCCCAGGAAGGACCGGGTGACCTGGGAGACCTCGCCCTTGCCGCGGCACATGTCGCAGGTCTGGGCGGAGGTCCCGGGGGCCGCGCCCTCGCCGTTGCAGGTGGTGCAGGTGACGGCGGTGTCGACCTGGAGTTCCTTGGTGGTGCCGAAGGCGGCCTCCTCCAGGGTGATCTCCAGCCGGATCATGGCGTCCTGGCCGCGGCGGGTGCGCGAACGCGGGCCGCGCTGGCCGGTCGCGGCGCCGAAGAAGGCGTCCATGATGTCGGAGAAGCCGAACCCGGCCGCGCCCGCGCCGAATCCGCCCGCGCCGCCGCCGTTCGGCGACAGCGGGTCGCCGCCGAGGTCGTAGACCTGACGCTTCTGCGGATCGGAGAGCACCTCGTAGGCGGCGTTGATCTCCTTGAACCGCTCCTGCGTCTTCGGGTCCGGGTTGACGTCCGGGTGCAGTTCACGCGCAAGGCGTCGGAACGCCTTCTTGATCTCGTCCTGCCCCGCGTCGCGTCGGACGCCGAGTACCGCGTAGTAGTCCGTGGCCACCAAATGCTCCGGTTTGTTCCGCCTCTAGAAGTGCTCTGCGATGGCTGCGTGAGTGTGTCACACAGGCGCTGCTATGACTCGGCCAGGATCTGGCCGACGTACCGTGCCACCGCTCGCACCGCCCCCATTGTGCCCGGGTAATCCATCCGGGTCGGACCGATCACACCCAGTTTTGCCACGCTCTGGTCGCCCGAACCGTAACCGACCGAGACCACCGACGTGGAATTCAGGCCCTCGTAGGCGATCTCGTGGCCGATCCGGACGGTCATCGCCGAGTCCGCCGTCTCGCCCAGCAGGCGCAGCAGCACCACCTGCTCCTCCAGCGCCTCCAGCACCGGCTGGATGGTCAGCGGGAAGTCGTGGCCGAAGCGGGTCAGGTTGGCGGTGCCCGCCAGCATGATCCGCTCCTCGTTCTGTTCGGCCAGCGCCTCGAACAGCACGCTCAGGACGGTGCTGACGGTGGACCGTTCGGCCGGGTCGAAACCGGCCGGCAGGTCCTCCAGCACGGTCGGCACCTCGGGCAGCCGGCAGCCGCCCGCCATGCCGTTGAGCTTGGCCCGCAGGTCTCCCAGCAGGGCCTCGCCGACCGGGCCCGGGCAGTCGACCATGCGCTGTTCGACCCGGCCGGTGTTGGTGATCAGCACCAGCATCAGCTTGGTCGGGGTGAGCGACACCAGCTCGATGTGCCGCACGGTGGAGCGGGTCAGCGACGGGTACTGGACCACCGCGACCTGCCGGGTCAGCTGCGCGAGCAGCCGCACCGTGCGGGCCACCACGTCGTCCAGGTCGACCGCGCCCTCCAGGAAGTGCCGGATCGCCCGGCGCTCCGGAGCGGTCATCGGCTTGACCTCGGCGAGGCGGTCGACGAACAGCCGGTAGCCCTTGTCGGTGGGGATCCGGCCCGCACTGGTGTGCGGCTGGTGGATGTACCCCTCCTCCTCCAGCGCGGACATGTCGTTGCGGACGGTGGCCGGGGAGACGCCCAGGTTGTGGCGCTCCACCAGCGCCTTGGAGCCGACCGGCTCCTCGGTGCCCACGTAGTCCTGCACGATCGCGCGGAGCACCGCCAACCGCCGCTCGTCCAGCGGGCGCACGGACGGGCGCGTGTCGATCTGGCGGCCGTCGGGCTTGCCGTCGTCGGGCACGGGCACACACCTCCGTCGTCGTCCGTTGAGCCGGTGTCTGGACCGACTCTGGCACTCAACTGGGCAGAGTGCCAGAACCGTACTTGCCAGTGTACGGCCCGGGCCTGACGGCAGGAACGGTCCTCCCGCGTGATCCTCGACCGAAAAGGCCCGCGCGGCCGGGGCGTGTCGCATTCCCACCGAATTCCCACCGTTTCGGATGGTGCCCGCGGCCCCGCCCGGTGGCAGCATCGAAGGCGAGGCAGAGGAGGATGCAGCGATGTCGGCATCACAGCGGCACTCCCGGTTCGCCCCCGACCGCGGGCTGACCGGCCGGATGGTCGTGACCATGTTCTTGATCGGCCTGCTGTACGTGGGCTTCACCGGCCTGCTGATCGTGCTGCTGCGCGGGGCCTGGCCGCTGATCGTGCTGATCTCCGGCGGCCTGTTCGTCGCGCAGTTCTGGTTCTCCGACAAGATCACCGAACGGGCGATGGGAGCGCACCAGGTCAGCCCCGAGCAGTACCCGGAGCTGCACGGCGCGGTCGACCGGCTGTGCGCGCTCGCCGACATGCCCAAGCCGCGGGTCGCCGTCGCCGACAACGACATGCCGAACGCCTTCGCCACCGGCCGCAACCCGCAGAACGCGGTGATCTGCGTGACCACCGGCCTGTTGCGCCGGCTGGCGCCGGAGGAGCTGGAGGGCGTCCTCGCGCACGAGCTGTCGCACGTCGCGCACCGGGACGTGGCGGTGATGACGGTCGCCGGGTTCCTCGGCGTGCTGGCCGGCGCGATGACCAGGGTCGCGCTGTACGGCGGGATGATGGGCGGCGGCAACCGGAACAGCAACGACTCCAACGCCGCCATCGCGATGATCCTGGTGCCACTGGCCTCGATGGTGGTGTACGCGATCAGCTTCCTGCTGACCAGGCTGCTGTCCCGGTACCGCGAGCTGGCCGCCGACCGGGCCGCCGCCCAGCTCACCGGCCGGCCCTCCGCGCTGGCCTCCGCCCTCACCAAGGTGACCGGGCAGATCGGCGCCATCCCGACCGAGGACCTGCGCAAGGCCCAGCCGTACAACGCCTTCTACTTCGCGCCGGCGCTGAGCGCCAAGGAGACCGCCTCGCAGTTGCTCTCCACCCACCCGTCGCTGGAGCAGCGGCTGGCGCAGCTGGCGAAGATCTCCGACCAGCTCGGGCACTGACCCTGCTCGACGACCTCGACGCCTCGACGACCCCTGAGGAGCGTTCCGCGTGGGATTCCTGGACGCGCTGTTCGGCCGGAGCAAGACGGCCAAGCCCGACCTCGACCAGCTGTTCGGCATCCCGTCGGCGGCGCTGACCCTGCAGGCCGCCACCGGGTTCACCCCGACCGGGCTGGGCTCGGTCTGCTTCGCCGCGGTGGAGGGCGGGGCGTTCGCCGAGGTGCAGGCGCAGGCGCGAGCGCTGCTGGACGCGGACACCGGGCGCGGCGGCGTTCCCGTGGAGGCGTCCCGGGACGCGTACGGGTACTCCTGGCTGCTGGCCCGGCACACCCCCGAGGAGCTGCCCGACCTGGTGAACGACCTGCACGCGGTCAACAGCGAGCTGGAGGCCAACGGCTTCGGCCCGCAGCTGCTCTGCTCGCTGGTCGGCTTCCGGGACGCCGGGGGCCGCCCGCTGGGCCTGGTGTACCTGTACAAGCGCGGCACCTTCTACCCGTTCGCGCCGGTGCCCGGCGGCGGCGAGAAGCGCGACAACCCGCTGGAGCTGCAGGTGAGGGCGATGCTCGGCAACGACCTGCGGATCGAGTCGGACCTGTCCCGCTGGTTCCCGGTCTGGGGTGCGCCGGGCCTGGGCGGCTGACCGGCCCGGGTGACCGACCGGCCCGGGCGGCTGACCGGCCGTCAGGCGGTGGGTCGGCCCGGCGTCAGTGCAGGCGCTCGCGGTAGGTCGCCTCGGCGGCCGCGAACAGGGTCTGCACCTCGGTGCCGGGCTGATCGGTGACCACCTCCTGGACGCTCAGGATCACGTCGCCCACCCGGAGGAAGGCGGTCTCGTCGACCCACTCGCCGGTGCTGCCGCTCGGGCCCGTGGACGTGACCCGGAGCCGCAGGCTGTCGCCGACCTGGGTGGCGGTGGCGAACTCCTGGATCTGGCTGCCGTCGATCAGCGTGGTGCTGAAGGACGCGCAGCGGCCGGCGGCCAGCCGGACGGCGTCCAGGACGGCGGCGGCCTGCCCCGCCGGGTAGCGGTCGAGCGCCTGCTGGCCGCCCCAGCCGAGGTCCTCGGCCCCCACCGGGGTGCGCTCCAGGCCCACCGCGACGTCCTCCAGCGGCGGCGCGTGCGTGGTCAGGAAGGAGCTGACGCCGAGTTCGGAGCAGGACATCGACTCCAACGGCTCGGCAGCGGCGGCGCCGGCGCGCGGTGCGCGGGTGGTGGTCGACTCGGTCGCCGAGGTGTTCAGCGTGAAGCCCGGCGGCAGCCGGTCGGCCGTCAGCAGGCCGTCGCGCAGCCTCGCGGGCGCGGAGTCGGCCCGCTTCGGCGCCGGACCGTCCTGCTTCGGCTCCGGGGCGGCCGTGCAGGCCGCCCCACCGACGAGCACCGCCGCCACCGCTGCCGCCACCGGCCACCATCTGCGCACTGCCCCACCCCCGCGTAGTCCTGATCGCCGGGAAATATCCCACACCCCGAACGGCCCGGGCCCCTAGGGTGGGCTTTCGTGATCAACTGGGCCGCCCTTCCCGACGCGAACCCGTCCGAGGCCGAACTGGCCGCCGTGAGCGAAGCGCTGCGCTCGCCGGACCCGGTGGAGCGCGACGGGCGCGCCTACCCCCGACTGATCGGCTGGGTGCCCGGGCTGGCCGAGGAGCGCCGGCTGGCGCTCGGCGACGTGATGGCGGCCCGCTTCGAGGACCCCGAGATCCAGGCCCGGACGTTCGCCCCGCTGGTGCTGGGCCACGTCGTGAAGTCGGGCGCGCTGCGCCCTGCGTGGTCGGCCGCGTTCGCCCGCTGGTACCCGGCCGAGGCCGACCTGCGCGGCCACCACCCCGAACTGGGCTGGCTGCACTCCGTCGCGCACGGCGCCGACCTGCTGGCCGCGTTCGGGCAGCATCCGGCCGTCGACCCGGAACCGTTGCTGGCGCTCGGCGCGGCCCGCCTGCTCGCCCCGACCGGCCACGTCTTCGACGCGATGGAGGACGACCGGCTCGGTTTCGCGCTCGGCCTGACGCTGACCCGCCCGGAGCTGACGGAACGCCAGTCGATCGGCTGGCTGGACGCGGTGGCCGAGGTGTTCGCCGCCGGCGAGCCCGGGCCGGTGCCCGCCGAGGTGTCCAACACCCTGCGCACGCTGCGGGTGGTGCACCTGCTGACGGTGCGCGGCGTCCGCCCGGAACGGGGCGGCGAGGAGGTCCGCGCGCTGCCGCACGGCGCGGCGGTCGGCGGGCGGATCGTCGAGGTGCTGTCCATGGCGGGCGGGTACCTCGGCTGACCGCGCGTCGGACTGCCGTTGAGTGACTGCTCGGAGGCGTCTCCGCGGGGCGCGCTGACGGGCCGTCGGCCCTGCTCGGTGCGGGTTTCGTAGACTGCCCCCATGCGGAGCAGGGAGTACGGACCGGATCTGACCCCGCCGTGGAAGCGGCAGCAGCCCGCCCCCGAGGTCGCGGCGGAACGCGATCTGGTGGTGGAGGAGGCGGCGACCGGCTTCTGCGGGGCGGTGGTGCGCTGCGAGCGGACCGCCGAGGGCTTCACCGTCACCCTGGAGGACCGGTTCGGCAAGCACCGGGTGTTCCCGCTGGTGCCGCGCGGGTTCCTGCTGGAGGGACGGGTGGTGACCCTGGTCCGCCCCGCCGGACCGGCCCCCGCGCGCGGCCCCGGCCTGACCGCGTCCGGCTCGGTCGCGGTGCCCGGGGCGCGCGCCCGGGTCGCCCGCGAGTCGCGGATCTACGTCGAGGGCCGGCACGACGCCGAGCTGGTCGAGCGGGTCTGGGGCGACGACCTGCGGATCGAGGGCGTGGTGGTGGAGTACCTGCAGGGCGTGGACGACCTGCCCGCGATCGTCGCCGACTTCGCCCCCGGCCCGGGCCGCCGCCTGGGCGTCCTGGTCGACCACCTGCTGCCCGGCACCAAGGAGCACCGGATCGCCGCCCGGGTGACCGGCGACCACGTGCTGGTCGTCGGCCACCCGTACGTCGACGTCTGGCAGGCCGTCAAACCCGCCGCCCTGGGCATCGCCGCCTGGCCCGCGGTGCCGCGCGGCGAGGAGTGGAAGGAGGGCGTCTGCCGCCGCCTGGGCTGGCCCGTGGACACCCCCGCCGCCTGGAAGCGGATCCTCGCCTCGGTCGACGGCTGGAAGGACCTGGAGCCGGAACTGCTCGGCCGGGTCGAAGAGTTGATCGACTTCGTCACCCAGCCGGGCGGTTCCTGACCTTCTCCCGACAGGCCGTCAGGGCGACGGCGTCGCGGACGGGACCGGCGTCGCGGACGGGACCGGCGTCGCGGGGATGCTCGGGGGGTCGCTAGGGAAGCCGCTCGGCGCGGCGGGCGCCAGGACGACGCGCACCGGCGGCGGCACGCAGGCCGGCACGGAGTCCACCACCAGGGCACTGAACGCCGCCGCCCCGCCGGACGGCGTGGACCAGGACGTCAGCAGCACCGTCGAGCCCGGCGGCACCAGCGCCGGATCGATCCGCACCGTGGTGGGGCTGTCGCCGGGCAGCTCCTTGTCGGCCCGGGCGGTGGTGCCCTTCGGGTCCGGCAGCGGGCACTCCCCCTCAGTGCGCGCGGCCTCGATGCCCGCCGCCCTCACCCCGTACTTCTGGAGCGTGGCCACCATCCCCGGCAGGCCCGCCGGGTCGTGCAGCTCCAGCGCGATGGTCCCGTCGGCCTCCCGGGTGACGGCGTACGCGGCGTTGCCGCCGTGCACGCCGCCCAGCACTGCGGGCAGCACCAGCGCGGTGGCGACGGCCGCCGTGCCGACCGTGAGGGCCGCGAACAGCGGGCGGCTGCGCAGCACGCTCCGGCGCGGGACGGGAACGGTACTGGCGGCGGTCGCGGCGGTGCGGGCGGCGGTGGCGGTGCTGGCGGCGCGTTCGGTGGCCATGGCGATCAGTTCCTCGCCGAGCTTCCGCTCGAAGTTGCCGGTGGACGGGGTGCGGTCGGCGCGGGTCACGGGGTCACCTCGCACAGCGGGTCGACGGAAGCGGCCTGATGGGGCATCAGCAGGGCGGGCCTGGGCAGCGCGGGGCCGGGTCGCGGCAGGTCCTTGCGGGCGGGGAGGCGTTCGGCGCCGAGCTGCCGTCGGGCGCGGTGCAGCCGCACCCGGACGGTGGCCCGGGAGATGCCCAGCACCTGGGCGGTCTCGGCGTGGCTCAGGCCGTCCACGGCGATCAGGTCGAGCACCTCGCGCAGCGGGGCGCTCAGCCCGGCGTGCCGGTCGGCCAGGGCGCGGACGGCCCGCTGGGCGTCCATCCGCTCCTCCAGGGCGAGGATGTCCTCCTCGTCGAGCAGTCGGCGGCCCTGCAGCCGGCCCATCGCCCGGCGTTCGCGGTCGTCGCCGCGGCGGTGCCCGGCGATCACGTACCGGGCGATGCCGTACAGCCAGCCGATCGCCGGGCCGCGCTCGGGCCGGTAGCTGCGGGCGGCCTCCAGCGCGGCGACGAAGATGTCCGCGGTGAGGTCGGCCGCCAGATGCGGATCGCTGACCCGGCGGGTGACGAAGTCGAGTATCGCGTTGACGTGCTGGTGGTAGAACGCGCCGAAGCCGTCCGGAGTCGTCAGTTCCGGTGGACGGTCGTCGGGGCGCGCTTCGCGGCGCGGGCGCTCACGGGTGCGCATGCGTCCCTCCTCGGTCGGGGAACCCTGGCCGGTTCCGTCACCGAGTACTTGGCCGCAGCGGCCCGCGGCGTTTCACCGCGCGCCGTCGGTTCCCCCTCGGGTCAGTCGACCAGGTCGCGGACCACGGCGTCCGCCAGCAGCCGCCCGCGCAGGGTCAGCGCGGCCCGGCCCGCCGCGTACGGTACGGGCTCCAGCAGGCCGTCCGCGAGCGCCCGGTCGGCGGCCTTCCGGCCGGTGTCGGTGAGCAGCTCCAGCGGGCAGCCCTCGACCAGGCGCAGCTCCAGCAGGATCCGCTCCACCCGACGGTCCTCCCCCGCCAGCACCTCGCGGCCGAGCGCCGGCGTCCGGCCCTCGGCGAGCGCCTGCGCGTACGCGGCCGGGTGCTTGGCGTTCCACCAGCGCACCCCGCCGACGTGGCTGTGCGCACCCGGGCCGGCGCCCCACCAGTCCGCGCCGGTCCAGTACAGCTCGTTGTGGCGGCAGCGGCCCTCCGGCGTGGTGGCCCAGTTGGACACCTCGTACCAGGAGTACCCGGCGGCGGCGAGCGCCTGATCGGCCATCAGGTAGCGGTCGGCGTGCACGTCGTCGTCGATCATCGGCAGTTCGCCGCGCTTGACCCGGGCGGCCAGCCGGGTGCCGTCCTCGACGATCAGCGAGTACGCCGACACGTGGTCCGGGCCGGCGCCGATCGCCGCGTCGAGCGAGGCCTGCCAGTCCTGGTCGGTCTCGCCCGGGGTGCCGTAGATCAGGTCCAGGTTGACGTGCTCGAAACCGGCCGCGCGGGCCTCGGCGACGCACGCCTCCGGACGGCCCGGGGTGTGGTGGCGGTCCAGCAGGGCCAGCACGTGCGGACGGGCGCTCTGCATGCCGAACGAGATCCGGTTGTAGCCGCCCTCGCGCAGCTCCGCCAGGTACGCCGGGTCGACGGACTCCGGGTTGGCCTCGGTGGTGACCTCCGCGCCGGGCGCCAGCCCGAACTCCTCGCGCAGCGCGGCCAGCATCCGCACCAGGTCGCGGGCCGGCAGCAGGGTCGGCGTGCCGCCGCCGAGGAACACCGTCTCCACCGGCAGGTCCGCGTCACCGAGCACCTTGCGGGCCAGCCGGATCTCGGCGATCACGTTGTCGGCGTACGTCTCCTGCGAGGCGACCGCCCCGGAGGAGCGCAGCTCGGTGGCGGTGTACGTGTTGAAGTCGCAGTAGCCGCAGCGGCTGGCGCAGTACGGCACGTGCAGGTAGAAGCCGAACGGCCGCCGCTCGCCCCGCCCCGGCAGGGCGTGGGCGGGCAGCGAACCGTCGGACGGCACGGGTTCGCCGTCGGGAAGTGCGGAGGGCATGAGCCCATTGTCCGGTACGGGCCGCAGAACTCCGAAAAGCCTGCGCGCCGTACCGGGCGGGTGCCCGGCCACGGACGGTGGCCGGGCAGGTGCCCGGCCGACGGCCGGGCGGGGGGCTCAGGCCTCGTTGGAGCCCGCGTACATCGCGGTGACCTCGTCGGCGTAGGTCCGCTCCACCACCGGGCGCTTGATCTTCAGGCTCGGGGTCAGCTCGCCGTGCTCGATGTCCAGGTCGCGCGGGAGCAGCGCGAACTTCTTGATCGTCTGCCAGCGCTGCAGCTCGCCGTTGAGGCGCTTGACGAAGCCGTCGATCAGCTCGACGGTGGCCGGGTCGGCGACCACCTCGGCGTACGACTTGCCGCCGAGGCCGTGCTCGGCCGCCCACGGCATGATCACCGCCTCGTCCAGGCCGATCAGCGCGGTGCAGTAGTTCCGGCCGTTGCCGATCACCAGGATGTTGCTGACGAACGGGCAGATCGCCTTGAACTTGCCCTCGACCTCGCTGGGCGCGACGTACTTGCCGCCCGAGGTCTTGAACATGTCCTTCTTGCGGTCGGTGATCCGCAGGTAGCCGCCCTCACCGAGCTCGCCGATGTCCCCGGTGTGGAACCAGCCGTCGGCCTCCAGCACCTCGGCGGTCTGCTCCGGCATCTCGTGGTAACCGCGCATGATGCCAGGGCCGCGCAGCAGGATCTCGCCGTCCTCGGCGATCCGCACCTCGGTGCCCGGCAGCGGCAGGCCGACCGTGCCCACCCGGAAGTCCTCGGCCCGGTTGACGGTGGAGCCGGCCGAGGTCTCGGTCAGGCCGTAGCCCTCCAGCACCGGGACGCCCGCGCCCTTGAAGAAGTACCCGATCTCCGGGGCCAGCGCGGCACTGCCGGAGACCGCGCCCCGCAGCCGGCCGCCGAACGCCGCACGGATCTTGGTGTACACCAGCTTGTCGGCCAGCGCGTGCTGCAGCCGCAGACCCAGCGGGGCGCTCTCCTGGCCGGTGGCGATCTTGTTGGCCTGGATGGTCTGCGCGTACTCGCGGGCCACCTTGGCCGCCCACATGAAGATCTTGTACTTGGCGCCGCCCTCGGCCCGGGCCTTGCCCGCGATGCCGTTGTAGACCTTCTCGAAGATCCGCGGCGCGGAGGCCATCAGGGTCGGACGGATCACCGGCAGGTTGTGGATGATCCGGTCCACCCGGCCGTCCACGGCCATCACGTGGCCGGTGGCGATCTGACCCGAGATCAGCGTCTTGCCGAACACGTGCGACAGCGGCAGCCACATGAACTGCACGTCGTCCGCGCGCAGCAGCCCGCTCTCCTCCTGCGCCACGCCCTCGTACGACCAGCAGTCGTGGACCAGGCGCACGCCCTTGGGGCGACCGGTGGTGCCGGAGGTGTAGATCAGGGTGGCGAGCTGCTCCTTGTCCAGCGAGTCGATCGCCTTCTCCACCGCGTCCGGGTGCTCGGCCAGGTGCTCGGCGCCGCGCTGCTCCAGCTCGGCCAGCGTGAGCACGGTCAGGCCGTCGGCCTGCGCCGCCTCGGCCAGGGCCGCCTCGCCGGCCGCGTCGAACAGGACCACGACCTCCAGCGCGGGCAGCTGCGCCTTCTGCTCCACGGCCTTGCGGAGCTGGGTCTCGTTCTCGGCGAACAGCGCGCGGCTGCCGGAGTTGGCCAGGATGAACGCCGTCTCGTCGGCGTTGGTGCTCGGGTAGACGGTGGTGGTGGCCGCGCCCGCGCACATGTTGCCCAGGTCGGCGAGGATCCACTCGATCCGGGTGGCCGACGCGATCGCGACCCGGTCCTCGGCCAGGATGCCCAGCGACATCAGGCCCGCCGCGACCGCAGTGATCCGCTCGTGGGCCTGCGCCCACGTCAGTGACCGCCACTGCTCCGCACCCGGCGCACCGTCCGCAGCCTGCTCGTCCACCGGAACCGGGTACCGGTACGCCTCACCCTGCGGGGTGGCCTTTACCCTGCTGAGCAAAAGGTGTGCCACGGAGGGCGGACGCCGCTCGATCATGGACTGCGCGGAACTCAACGAGGACCTCCGGGGGGTGGACCGAGAGTGGGTGAGCGGCGGCCCGTGGGGGTGGCCGCCGACCGACTTAACCGGTGAGTAACAAGAGGGCAATCAGCAGCCTAGGGGGTGGAAAGCCGTTCCGTAAGGGGGTGACATGAGCTGGCACACCCGCAGGTCGGCAGTGCAGTGGTCCGCCACAGATGAAGGTTTTCCACAAGTACCCGAATTTGGGATGCGCACGTCCCCTTCGAAGACGAGAGTGTCACGGTGCTTTTCAGACTCCTACGGGCCCACCTCGGCCCCTACTCCCGCGACATCACCCTGCTGGTGCTGCTCCAACTGATCTCCACCATCGGCATGCTCTACCTGCCGACGCTGAACGCCGACATCATCGACGACGGCGTCCTCAAGGGCGACACCGGTTACATCCTGCGGGTCGGCGCAGTGATGGTCGGCGTCTCGCTCGCGCAGGCCGTGTGCTCGATCGGCGCGGTCTACTACGGCGCCCGCACCGCCATGGCCATCGGCCGCGACATCCGCGGCGCGGTGTTCTCCCGCGTCCAGGACTTCTCCGCCCGTGAGCTCAACCAGTTCGGCGCTCCTTCGCTGATCACCCGCACCACCAACGACGTCCAGCAGGTCCAGATGCTGGCACTGATGAGCTTCACGCTGATGGTCGCCGCGCCGATCATGTGCGTCGGCGGCGTCATCATGGCCCTCAACCAGGACGCGCCGCTCTCCGGTCTGCTGCTGGCCGTCGTCCCCGCGCTCGGCGCGGTCGTCGTGGTGCTGGTCGGCCGGATGCGCCCCGCGTTCCGCGGCATGCAGACCAGGATCGACGCGGTCAACCGGATCATGCGCGAGCAGATCACCGGCATCCGCGTCATCCGCGCCTTCGTCAAGGACGACCACGAGGCGAAGCGGTTCACCGGCGCCAACGGCGAACTCGCCGACTACTCGCTGCGCGTAGGCCGCCTGATGGCGCTGATGTTCCCCATCGTCATGGGCGTCGTGAACATCTCCAGCGTCGCCGTGTTCTGGTTCGGCGCGCACCGGATCGAGAGCGGCGGCATGCAGATCGGCGCGCTCACCGCCTTCCTGTCCTACCTGATGCAGATTCTGATGAGCGTCATGATGGCCACCTTCATGTTCATGATGGTGCCGCGCGCCGAGGTCTGCGCCGAGCGCATCCAGGAGGTGCTGAGCACCGAGTCCAGCGTCGTCCCGCCGCTCAACCCCGTCACCGAGCTGCGCGCCCACGGCACCCTGGAACTGCGCGGCGTCGACTTCCGCTACCCCGGCGCCGAGGTGCCCGTGCTGCGTGGCATCGACCTGACCGCCCGGCCCGGCGAGACCACCGCCGTCATCGGCTCCACCGGCTCCGGCAAGACCACCCTGCTCGGCCTCGTCCCCCGGCTGTTCGACGCCACCGGCGGCGAGGTGCTGATCAACGGCGTGAGCGTCCGCGACCTCGACCCGCAGAAGCTCGCCGAGGTGATCGGCCTCGTCCCGCAGCGGCCGTACCTGTTCTCCGGCACCGTCGCCTCCAACCTGCGCTACGGCAAGCCCGACGCCACCGACGAGGAGCTCTGGCACGCGCTGGAGATCGCCCAGGCCAAGGACTTCGTGGAGAAGTTCCCCGAGGGCCTGGAGGCCCCGATCGCCCAGGGCGGCACCAACGTCTCCGGCGGCCAGCGCCAGCGCCTGGCCATCGCCCGCGCGCTCGTCCGCAAGCCCGAGATCTACCTGTTCGACGACTCCTTCTCCGCCCTGGACTACGCCACCGACGCCCGGCTGCGCGCCGCGCTCGCCGGCGAGACCGAGGACGCCACTGTGGTGATCGTCGCTCAGCGCGTCTCCACCATCCGCGACGCCGACCGGATCATCGTCCTCGACGAGGGCGCCGTGGTCGGCACCGGCACCCACCAGGAGCTGATGGTCGACAACCCGACGTACCGGGAGATCGTGCTCTCCCAGCTCACCGAGCAGGAGGCGGCGTGACCACCCCCGACCAGTACGACCGGTCCGACCGGTTCCGCAAGCCCGAGCTGTCCGCGCCCGAGCCGTCCAAGGCCGAGCTGTCCAAGGCCGCCGTGCCCGCGGACGCTCCCGCCGAGGCCCCGCAGGCGGAGGCGGCGCCCAACTCCCAGGAGGCGGCCGCCCGCCGTGGCGGACCCGGCCCCGGCCGGTTCATGGGCGCGCAGGGCACCGAGAAGTCCAAGGACTTCGGCCACTCCGCGAAGCGGCTGCTCGGGCTGCTGCGGCCCGAGCGCAAGCTGCTGTTCACCGTGCTCGGACTCGGCACGCTCGCCATCGGTTGCCAGGTGGCCGGACCGCGGGTGCTCGGCAAGGCCACCGACCTGATCGTGGCCGGTGCGACCGGCCCTCGGTTCGCGAGCTTCCCGACCAAGCAGGCCGCCATCGACGGTCTCAAGGCCCAGGGCCAGGGCGACGTCGCCAACCTGCTCTCCTCGATCGACTTCACGCCCGGCAAGGGCATGGACTTCAACGCCATCGGCACCGTCCTCCTCTGGGTGCTGGTCATCTACCTCGCGGCCATCGTGTTCGGTGTGATCCAGGGCCGGCTGGCCGCGTTGGCGATCAACCGCACCGTGTTCCGGCTGCGCGAGGAGGTCGAGGCGAAGTTGGCCCGACTGCCGCTCAGCTACTTCGACCGGCAGCCGCGCGGCGAGGTGCTCAGCCGGGTCACCAACGACATCGACAACATCAACCAGTCGATGCAGCAGACCATGGGACAGGTCGTCAACTCCCTCCTGACCATCGTCGGTGTGCTCGCGATGATGTTCTGGATCTCCCCGCTGCTGGCCGTGATAGCGCTGGTGTCGGTGCCGGTCTCGGTGGTCGTGGCCACCAAGGTCGGCAAGCGGGCCCAACCGCAGTTCATCAAGCAGTGGGGCTCGACCGGCAAGCTCAACGCCCACATCGAGGAGATGTTCACCGGCCACAGCCTGGTGAAGGTCTTCGGCCGCCAGAAGGAGGCCGGGGAGCTCTTCGAGAAGGAGAACCAGGCGCTCTACGAGGCCTCCTTCCGGGCGCAGTTCATCTCGGGCATCATCCAGCCCGCGATGATGCTGGTCGGCAACATCAACTACGTGCTGGTCGCGGTGGTCGGCGGTCTGCGGGTGGCCAGTGGTGCGCTGTCCATCGGTGACGTGCAGGCCTTCATCCAGTACTCCCGTCAGTTCAGCCAGCCGCTGAGCCAGGTCGCCTCGATGGCGAACCTGGTGCAGTCCGGTGTCGCCTCCGCCGAGCGGGTCTTCGAACTGCTCGACGCCGACGAGCAGTCGCCGGAGCCGCTGCACCCGGAGCGTCCCGCCGAACTGCACGGCCGGGTCGCCTTCGAGGACGTCTCCTTCCGCTACGAGCCGGAGAAGCCGCTGATCGACGGCCTGTCGCTGAAGGTCGAGCCGGGCCACACCGTGGCCATCGTCGGCCCGACCGGTGCCGGCAAGACCACCATGGTCAACCTCCTGATGCGGTTCTACGAGGTCAGCGGCGGCCGGATCACCCTCGACGGCGTGGACATCGCGGCGATGACCCGCGAGGAGCTGCGCTCCGGCATCGGCATGGTGCTCCAGGACACCTGGCTGTTCGGCGGCACCATCGCCGAGAACATCGCCTACGGTGCGGAGAGCGCCACCCGCGAGCAGGTCATGGCGGCTGCCAAGGCGGCTCACGTCGACCGTTTCGTGCGCACCCTGCCCGAGGGCTACGACACCGTCCTCGACGACGAGGGCACCGGTGTCAGTGCGGGCGAGAAGCAGCTGATCACCATTGCCCGGGCCTTCCTGGCCCAGCCTTCGATCCTGGTGCTCGACGAGGCGACCAGCTCCGTCGACACCCGCACCGAGGTGCTGATCCAGCGGGCGATGGCCGAGCTGCGCACCGGCCGCACCAGCTTCGTGATCGCCCACCGCCTCTCCACCATCCGGGACGCGGACGTGATCCTGGTGATGGAGAACGGCTCGATCGTCGAGCAGGGCAACCACGACGAGCTGATCGCCGCGGACGGTGCCTACGCGCGGCTGTACCAGGCGCAGTTCGCTCAGGCGGTGGCCGAGGTCGACTGACG
Source organism: Streptomyces sp. TLI_171 (assembly GCF_003610255.1). Lineage (GTDB taxonomy): Bacteria > Actinomycetota > Actinomycetes > Streptomycetales > Streptomycetaceae > Kitasatospora. The sequence goes on from NZ_RAPS01000001.1 coordinate 2,567,738, forward strand.
TCGCGTCACCGGCTCGGCTCGGGGGAGGTCCGCACTGCGGGCCTCCCCCTCGCGTATCCGCGCGAGGGTGCTCGGCGAGGTGGTGGTTGCGGTTGCCGTGGCAGCCGGCGTGGTCGAGGTGGCCACCGGGGTGGTGGCGGGCTGTCGGGGCGGGCGTTGGCCGAGCAGCGTGGAGGCCAGGGCCAGTGCCATGCCGAGCAGTTGGAGTGCGGTGAGCGCCTGGCCGAGGACTGCCCAGCCGATCACTGCCGCCGAGACCGGGCTGAGCAGGCCCAGGAAGGCGACCGAGGTGGCGGGCAGGCGGCCGATGCCGCGGAACCACAGCCAGTACGCCAGTGCGGTGTTGGCCACCGCGAGGTAGCCGTACCCGAGCAGGTTGGCGGCGCCGAGCGCCGGAGGCGCGCCCTCGACCAGCGCGGCGACCGGGAGCAGGAGCAGGCCGCCGGCGGCGAGCTGCCACCCCGTGAGCGCCAGCGGGCCGACACCGGCAGGGCGGCCCCAGCGCTTGGTCAGCACCGTGCCGGCGGCCATCGCACCGGCTCCGGCGAGACCGGCCAGGACGCCTATCGCATCGAGCCGGGCGGTGGCGCGCAGCACCACCAGCGACACCCCGAGGACGCCGGCGGCGCCGGCCAGCAGCGCCCGCCGCCCGAAGCGCTCGCCGAGCAGCGGCACGGCCAGTGCGGCCGCCAGCAGGGGCTGGACCGCGCCGAGCACGGCCGCGACCCCGCCGGGTAGTCGGTAGGCCGCGACGAAGAGCAGCGCGAAGAAGACGCCGATGTTGAGCGCGCCGAGCACCGCCGAGCGCCACCACCAGGAGCCGCTGGGCAGCTTGCGGGTGACGGCCAGCAGCACCAGGCCGGCGGGCAGGGCGCGCAGCGTCGCAGTGAGCAACGGCCGGTCCGCCGGCAGCATTTCGGTCGTCACGGCGTAGGTGGAGCCCCACGCGAGCGGGGCGAGTGCAGTGAGGGCTACGTTTCGCATGACACATAGCTTAGCGCCAAGCTACTTACTGTCCATCCATTTAACGGGAGGAATCTCGGCGCTCGCCCGCTCACCCCCGAGCGGCCCTGTGCCAGACTGGCCGGATGGACCGAGTGGACCGCAGCCTCGCCCCGCACGACCCCGTCGACGCGATCGCCGACCAGTGGCGGCACGAACGCCCCGACCTCGCCGACCGGACGGAGGCGATGGCCGCGTTCGGCCGGGTGCACCGGGTCTCCCGCGCGGTCGGCGACCTGATGGAGCAGGCGTACGCGCCGTTCGGGATCGGCCGCGGCGAGTTCGACGTGCTGGCCACGCTGCGCCGCGCCGGCGAGCCGTTCTCGCTGTCGCCGCGCGAGCTGACGGCGACGCTGATGCTCACCACCGGCGGGATGACCGGCCGGCTGGACAAGCTGGAGCGGGCCGGCCTGGTCACCCGCTCCCCCGATCCGAACGACCGCCGCGGCCTGCGGATCACCCTCACCGAGCACGGCCGGGAGACGGTCGACCAGGCGGTCGCCGCCGGCCTGGCCGTCCAGCAGCGGATCATCGAGCGGCTCGGCGAGCAGCGGCTGGCCGAGCTGAACGGGCTGCTCCGGGAGCTGCTGCACAGCGTCGAGACCACCTCGCACCCCGCGCCGTCCCGCCACTGACGTCCCGCCGGCGGCTCGACCGGGCGCCGACGGCCCTGACCGCACGTCAACACCTCGCTCAACCGGGCACTGACCGCCCTGACTGCACGTCAACGCCTCGCTCGGGCCGAGCGCCGGGGCCCCTGACCGCACGTCAACACCCGCGGTCCCGAGCGGAGGTCAAGGTCCCTGCCGCCGCCGGCGTCGGGCGCGCTACGGTGGGCGGGTGTCCGAACCGACCGCGATCGAGGCCGAACCGGCCCGCCCCCTCGATGCCTTCCAGGCCGAGCGTCGCTACCTGGGCTCGGTGGCCTACCGCCTGCTGGGCTCGGTGGCCGACGCGGAGGACGTGCTGCAGGACGCCTGGCTGCGCTGGCAGGCCACGGACCGGGCCGCTGTCACCGACCCGCGCGCGTACCTGACCACCGTGGTGACCAGGCTCTGCTACGACCAGCTGGGTTCGGCGCGGGCCCGCCGGGAGGCGTACGTCGGCGAGTGGCTGCCGGAGCCGGTGCTGACCAGCTTGGATTCGCCTGCCGAGCAGGCCGAGCTGGGCGAGGCGGTGTCGGTGGCGATGCTGGCGGTGATGGAGCAGCTGACCCCGGCCGAGCGGGCGGCGTTCGTGCTGCACGACGTCTTCGCGGTCGGGTTCGAGGAGATCGCCTCGGCGCTGGACCGCTCCCCCGAGGCCACCCGGCAGCTCGCCTCGCGGGCCCGCCGCCGGGTCCGGGACGGCGGCCGCCGCACCACCGTGGACCGGGCCGTGCACCGCCGGGTGGTCTCGGCGTTCACCGCCGCGGCGGTCGGCGGCAACCTGACGGCGCTGCTCGAGATGCTCGACCCCGAGGTGGCCTGGCACGCGGACGGCGGCGGGGTCGTCAACGCGGTGCGGCGGCCGGTGTTTGGCACGGTCGGCGTCGGCCGGCTGCTGCGCAAGTTCACCGAGCGGGCGGTCAGCGCCGAGCGTCCGCTGGTGCCCGTACTGGTCAACGGCGAGCCGGGCGCGGTCTGGTACTCCGCACCGGGCGTGGTCGGCGCCGTCCTGGCGTTCACCGTGGTGGAGGGCCTGATCACCGACTTCTACGTGATGGTGAACCCGGAGAAGCTCACCCACCTCGCGACCGTGTGACGCCGCCTCCGGAGGTGTGACGCGGCTCACGGTCACACCTCCGGGGGCTGTCCTGTCTTCCTTCTGTATCCGCCACCGGCGGGGTCCTGAAGGAGGACGAGATGACCAGCAAGCACATCGTGGTGATCGGCGCGGGCTACGCGGGGCTGTCCGCTGCCGCCGGAATCGGCCGGGGCGCGGACCGGGTCACCCTGATCGCCCCCGAGCAGCGCTTCCGTCACCGCGTCCGCCAGCACGAGATCGCCGCGGGCCGCCGGGTCGCCCGACCCGACATCGCCCACGTGCTGCGCGGCCGCAAGGTCACCCACCTGGCCACCCGGGTGACCGAGCTCGACCTGGCCGCCCGCAAGGTGGTCACCGAGGACGGCGGGCGACTGGCCTACGACACCCTCGTGTACGCGCTCGGCAGCCGCACCGCCTGGGGTTCGGTTCCGGGCGCGGCGGAGCACGCGTACTCGGCCGAGCGTGCCGAGGAGCTGCGCCGCCGGATCGCCGACGCGCCGACGCCCGGCACGGTCGCGGTGGTCGGCGGCGGCCCGACCGGCATCGAGCTGGCCACCGAGCTGGCCGAGGCGTACCCGGCCTGGCAGGTCCGGCTGGTCGCGGCGGGCCCGGTCGGCGGCTGGCTCTCGGAACGCGGCCGGGCGCACGTCCTGGCGGTGCTCGGCCGGCTGGGCGCGCGGGTGGACGAGCTGCGGCGGGTCACCGCGGTCACCCCGGACGGGCTGGAGACCGACGGCGGTGCGATCCCGGCGGACGTGGTGGTCTGGGCGGCGTCGATGGAGCCGCACCCGCTGGCGGCCGCCGCCGGCCTGGCCGTCGCCGAGAACGGGCAGGCCCTGGTGGACGACCACCTGCGCTCGCTGTCGCACCCCGAGGTGTACGTGATCGGGGACGCCGCCGCGGTCGACGTCCCCGGCGTCGGGCGGCTGCGGATGGCGTGCGCCACCGCGATGCCGCAGGGCCAGTACCTCGCCAAGCTGCTGACCGGACGCACCAGCAAGCCGTTCTCGTACCGCTACGTCACCCAGTGCATGAGCCTCGGGCGGGGGGAGGCGCTGGTGCAGCTGATCCACGGCGACGACTCGCTCCGGCCGCGGGTGCTGACCGGCGCGACCGGGCGGCTGGTCAAGGCCGGGATCGTCAAGGGCCTGCCGCTGTCGCTGCGCTGACCGGCCGTCAGGTGCGGGGCTCGCGGCGGCCCGGGATCCGACCTCCCGTGGAGCGCCGGAACGCCGACGGGCCGGGACCCCCTTGCGGGGACCCGGCCCGTCGTGGCCGACCTCGGAGTTACTTCTTCTCCTTGGGCGCCTCTGCGTCCGTGGACAGCGCGGCGATGAAGGCCTCCTGCGGGACCTCCACGCGGCCGACCATCTTCATCCGCTTCTTGCCTTCCTTCTGCTTCTCCAGCAGCTTGCGCTTGCGCGAGATGTCACCGCCGTAGCACTTGGCGAGGACGTCCTTGCGGATCGCGCGGACCGTCTCGCGGGCGATCACCCGGGAGCCGATCGCGGCCTGGATCGGCACCTCGAACTGCTGGCGCGGGATCAGCTTCTGCAGCTTGCCGGCCATCATCACGCCGTAGTTGTAGGCCTTGTCCTTGTGCACGATGGCGGAGAACGCGTCGACCGCGTCACCGTGCAGCAGGATGTCGACCTTCACCAGCTGGGCGGTCTGCTCGCCGATGGGCTCGTAGTCCAGCGAGGCGTAGCCGCGGGTCTTGGACTTCAGCTGGTCGAAGAAGTCGAAGACGATCTCGGCCAGCGGCAGGGTGTAGCGCAGCTCGACGCGGTCCTCGGAGAGGTAGTCCATGCCCTGCAGGTTGCCGCGGCGGGACTGGCACAGCTCCATGATCGCGCCGACGAACTCGTTGGGCGCCAGGATGGTGCCGCGCACGACCGGCTCGTACACCTCGGCGATCTTGCCGGTCGGGAACTCGCTCGGGTTGGTGACGGTGTGCTCGGTGCCGTCCTCCATGATCACCCGGTAGACCACGTTCGGGGCGGTGGAGATCAGGTCGAGGTTGAACTCGCGCTCCAGGCGCTCCCGGATGATCTCCAGGTGCAGCAGGCCGAGGAAGCCGCAGCGGTAGCCGAAGCCGAGGGCGACCGAGGTCTCCGGCTCGTAGACCAGCGCGGCGTCGTTCAGGCGCAGCTTGTCGAGGGCGTCGCGCAGCAGCGGGTAGTCCGAGCCGTCCAGCGGGTAGAGGCCGGAGAACACCATCGGGCGCGGGTCCTTGTAGCCGCCCAGCGCCTCGGTGGCGCCCTTGTTCTGCGAGGTGATCGTGTCGCCGACCTTGGACTGCCGGACGTCCTTCACACCGGTGATGATGTAGCCCACCTCGCCGACGCCGAGGCCGTCGGCGACCTTCGGCTCGGGCGAGATGACGCCGATCTCCAGCAGCTCGTGGGTGGCGCCGGTGGACATCATGGCGATCCGCTCGCGCTTGGTGAGCTGGCCGTCCACGACTCGCACGTAGGTGACCACGCCGCGGTAGGCGTCGTACACCGAGTCGAAGATCATCGCGCGGGCCGGGGCGTTCTTGACGCCGACGGGGGCCGGGATCTTCTCGACCACGTGGTCGAGCAGCTCCTCCACGCCGAGGCCGGTCTTCGCGGACACCTTCAGCACGTCGCCCGGGTCGCAGCCGATGATGTGCGCGATCTCGGCGGCGTACTTCTCCGGCTGGGCGGCCGGCAGGTCGATCTTGTTGAGCACCGGGATGATCGTGAGGTCGTTCTCCAGCGCCAGGTACAGGTTGGCGAGGGTCTGCGCCTCGATGCCCTGGGCGGCGTCGACCACCAGAATGGTTCCCTCGCAGGCCGCGAGGGAGCGGGACACCTCGTACGTGAAGTCCACGTGGCCTGGGGTGTCGATCATGTTGAGGATGTGCGTCGTACCCGCGCTCTCACCGGTCCGCGGCGCCCAAGGGAGGCGGACGGCCTGCGACTTGATGGTGATGCCGCGCTCGCGCTCGATGTCCATCCGGTCGAGGTACTGGGCGCGCATCTGCCGGGGGTCCACCACGCCGGTGATCTGCAGCATCCGGTCGGCGAGCGTCGACTTGCCGTGGTCGATGTGGGCGATGATGCAGAAGTTGCGGATCACCGCCGGGTCAGTACGGCTGGGCTCTGGCACGTTGCTGGGGGTCGCGGGCACCTTGGTCCGATTTCTGATCCGATCAATATGGTTCTGCCCATCCTCCCATGCCGAAGGACCCGCGGGCCTTCCCGCCCGAGCGGGTGTGCGGGACGATCGCCGCATGATCTTGGAAAGCGCCCTGCTCGACGTCCGTCCCGGCCAGGAGGACTCCTTCCTCGCCGCCTTCGCCGAAGCCCGCCCGCTGATCACCGCCCAGCACGGGTTCCGCTCCCTGGAACTGCGGCGCTGCCTGGACGACGGCAGCACCTCGCGGTTCCTGCTGCAGGTCGGCTGGGACACCCTGGAGGACCACACCGAGGGCTTCCGGCGCTCCCCCGAGTACCAGCGCTGGCGCGAACTGCTGCACCACTACTACGACCCGTTCCCGGTGGTCGAGCACTACGGCGAGCCGCTGCTCTCCGCCTGACGGGGCGCCGGTCGCGAGGTGGTGGCGGCGGTCCGGTTTGGGCGGGCCGGGGCCGCCCTGGTAGCGTGGGCGGCTGCACTCCGCCATCGGCATGCCCTCTCAGCAGGTCCGAACGGCAATCGGGTGCAACCCGTCGAAGCAACGATTCACACAGACTGAGGCTCACTTCGTGGCGAACATCAAGTCCCAGATCAAGCGCAACAAGACCAACGAGAAGGCGCGCCTGCGCAACAAGGCCGTCAAGTCCTCGCTGAAGACCGCTCTGCGCAAGGCCCGCGAGGCCGCTGCCGCCGGTGAGACCGAGAAGGCCGTTGTGCTGGCCCGCGCCGCCTCCAAGGCCCTCGACAAGGCCGTGAGCAAGGGCGTCATCCACAAGAACCAGGCCGCCAACAAGAAGTCGGCGATCACCAAGCGCGTCAACGTCGCTGCCTGATCCTGGTTCTTCCCGCACGGCCCGCGGGCCGTGCACCCGGTGCTCCGGCACCGTCCCGGACGGCGTGCACCAGCGGCCCTCTACCCGCCACCGCCGACCACAGCTCCCGGAAACCCCGGCCCTCTACCCGGAGTTCCGACGAGCAGCATGATCCGTACCGCACGCGGCCTGCGTTCGCCACGCGGGTGCGGTACTCCAGCTTCAGCCACTGCCCGCCCGGTCTCACCGGGCGGGCAGTGCGCATTTCGGCCCCCGGAGCCGGTGAGCTCCCGCGGGGCGTGCACCGGGGGTACCGGGTCCAGGCCGGTCGGGCTGGCTGGACGGCCAGGCGGGCGGGCTGCCGGGCCGCCGGGCTGGGCAACAGTGCCGCTCCCTGGCGGTCACAGCAGCGTCACAACGGCCGCAACGCTTCCGGGGCCGTGGAAGCGTGGGCGTCATGCGTCTGAGACTCATTGCGGCCGCCGGCTTCACCGCCGTCGCCCTCCTCACCCTGACCGCCTGCAACGACGACGGCAGCGACACCGCCGCCGGCAGCAGCGCGGCCGGCTCCCAGTCCGCTGCGCCTGCGCCTGCCACCAGCTCGGCGGCTCCGGCCAACAGTGCTTCCGCGTCGAGCGCAGCTTCCTCCACCGCACCTGCCGCGGGCGGCAGCGTCCCTTCGCCCAACGCCGCCCAGACCGCCGGTCTGCTCGCCGGGCTGAAGGCGATCAACCCGGCCCTCGGGACGGATCAGGCCAAGGCCGTCAGCGCCGCCCGCAACGTCTGCCAGGAGATCAAGGCGGGCAAGGACATGGCCACCGTCACCAGCAACGCCGCCCAGCGGTTCAGCGGCGGCAGCGTCAACCTCACCCCCGACGACGGCATCGCCATCGTCGCCGCCATCAAGGTCTCCTTCTGCATGTAGTCGGGACTTAGCGGCGTCAACGAGCCCCCGAGACAACGTCCTCGGGGGCTCGCCCGTGCCTGCCCACCGCCCCGGCATCCCTCCCTGACGGTCGGTCAACTGCCGTGCTCGCGTGCTCGGTAGCGGACTAGTACGGCCGGGAGCCGGCCCGGGAGGCGCGGGCCACGGCGACCACTGCGCGCTCCAGGGCGTACGCGGGGTCGTCGGAGCCGCCCTTCACCGCGGCGTCGGCCTCGGCGACTGCGATCAGGGCGGCGGCCACGCCGTCTCCCGTCCAGCCGCGCATCTGCTGGCGGACCCGGTCCACCTTCCACGGCGGCATGCCGAGTTCGCGCGCGAGGTCGGCTGGCCGCATGTTTCGGCCTGCACTGGCGAGCCGGCCGATGCTGCGGACGCCGGACGCGAGGGCGTAGGTGATACCCGTCGGCGGCTGGCCGACGGCCAGTGCCCAGCGCAGCCGCTCCAGCGCCTCGGCGGCCCGGCCGGTGACGGCGAGGTCGGCCACCTCGAAGCCGGTCGCCTCGGCCCGCCCGCTGTAGTACTTGGCGACCGCCGTCTCGTCGATCGGGCCCTCGATGTCCGCCGTCAACTGGCTGCACGCGGCAGCCAGTTCCCTCAGGTCACTGCCGAGGGAGTCCAGCAGGGCCTGGCACGCCTCGGGGCTGGCAGCCCGGCCGAGGGTGCGGAACTCGCCGCGGATGAACGCCAACTTCTCGCTCGCCTTGGTGAGCTTGGCGCACTGGACTTCCCGTGCCCCCGCCTTCTTCGCCGCGTCCAGCAGGCCCTTTCCCTTGGCGCCGCCGGCGTGCACCAGCACCATGATCACTTCTTCGACGGGCGAGTCCAGGTAGGCCTTGATCTCCTTGACCGCGTCGGCCGCGAGGTCCTGGGCCGCCCGGACCACGATGACCTTCTGCTCCGCGAAGAGCGAAGGCGTGGTGAGTTCGGCCAGTTGGCCCGCCTGCAGCGCGCCGGGGGCGACGTCCCGGACGTCGGTATCCGGGTCCGCCGCCCGCGCCGCGCTCACCACCTCGGCAACTGCGCGGTCGAGCAGCAACTCCTCCTGGCCGACCGCAACGGTCAGCGGGGCGAGCAGGTCGTCGGGTGCACTCTTCCTGGCCATCGCCTACCAGGATCGCATGCCGGGCCGACAGCACCGTCCCGCCTCGCGCCCCGCTTCCGGTGCCGGGGAGGGGCCGCCTCCGGGCCCTCCCCCGGCCTGGGCAGAATGATGGCGTGATCGAGAACAATGACCGTCAGTTGCTCGTCCTCCCCGACCGCGATGCGGCCGAGGAGATCGCCGAGGACCTGAGCGCACGCTGGCCCGAGCTGGGCGCCGTGGAGATCGTCCGGGACTCCCTCGCCGGGGAGGACGACGCCGAGGACGCCCAGTGGCTGGTGGTGGTCGAGGCCCCCGAGGACGGCGGCTGGACCGCACAACTGCTCGCCGACCTCGACCGCCTCGTCGCCGAACAGGACGGGTGGCGGGAACAGGACTGACCGGTGCCCCGGCCCGGTGCCGGGGACGCCGTTGGCCCCGCCCGAGCGAGGTCGGACCCCACTCGCTCGGGCGGGAGACCGGTCGCTGCCCCGCCGGACGTCAGCGGGTCGACCGCAGGTGGGTCGCCACCGCCAGCGTCCGGGCATCGCCCAGCACGGCGATGTCACCGGATCGGTCGGTGCGGACCACTGTTGCCCCGAGCGCCTTCAACCCGGCCACGGTCTGCGGGGCCGGGTGCCCGTACGGGTTGCCCGTGCCGCAGGAGATCAGGGCCAGTCGGGGGTGCAGCGAGGCCATCAGCGACCAGTCCTGGTTCGCCGACCCGTGGTGCGCCACCTTGAGGACATCGACCACCCCCGGTCCGGCCGCCGGAACGCCCGCCGAGACGACAGCAGGTACGGCGCCAGGGACGGAGGCGGGGACGGAGGCGGGGACAGCGGCGGGATCGCCCCTTCCCCGAGCGGCTGTTGACTTTGCGTCAGGCGGCGGGCGGGCCCGCGGCGGGGTACCGAGTGCGCCGAGGTGCAGCACAGCGGCCTGGGCCGGTGGCTCCAGGTCTCCGAGCAGCGCCACCCGAAGCGCGGTGGCGGGCGGGCCCAGGGTGGCGAGGATCGCGATGCTGGAGTTGTTCGGCCCGGCTGCATCGGGCTCGGGCGTAGCGGTCGGCCAGAGCACCTGCCAGCCGAGGCGCGCTCCGGCGGTGCGCTGCTCGCCGCGCTGGGCTCGCATCACCGGGATTCCTCCGGCGGCTGCCCAACGGAGCACCCGAGCCCGCTCGCCGTCCGGCTCGTCCAGGGTGGTCACCTCGATCGCTCCGACCGCCCGACCGCGCAACACCCCCGGGATCCCCTCCGCGTGGTCGGCGTGGAAGTGGGTGAGGATCAGCACGGGCACCCTGGTCACGCCGAGATCCCGCAGGCAGGCGTCGGCCGACTTGGCGTCAGGCCCGGCGTCCACCACCACGGCGGTGCCGGGTTCGACGGGGAGCACCGTCATGTCGCCCTGGCCGATGTCGCACATCGCCAGCCGCCAGCCCGTCGCCGGCCAGCCGGTCGCCAGACGGACGACGGACGGTGGGCGCAGGAGCACCAGCGGCAGTGCGACGACGACCGTGAGTGCGACCAGCACCCGGGTGCGTCGCCGTCGGGCCCGGTGCCTGGCCAGTAGCGGCGGCACTGCCCAGGCCAGCGCCACGATCACCACCACGAGCAGTACCGCACCGTACGGCCCCGCCGGCCACGCGAGTTCCGCGCCGGGCAGTTCCGCGCCCCGCCGCGCAACGGTGGCGAGCCAGCCGACGGGCACCGCCGCGAGATCGGCCAGGAATCGGGCGGCCCCCGCCGAGAACGGCGCGATCGCCAACGCGCCGAACCCGAGCAGGGTGGCCGGGGCGACGGCGACCTCGGCCAGCAGGTTGCAGGGAATCCCGACCAGGCTGACGCGCGGAGCCAGCAGGACGGTGACCGGGGAGCAGAAGGCCTGCGCCGCGGCCGTGGCCCCGACCGCGGAGGCCAGGTGGTGCGGCCAACGGCGGGCCCGGAGGGCGGCGGTCCAGCGCGGACCGAGGATGAGCAGCCCGGCGGTGGCCAGCGCCGACAGCAGGAACCCGTACGAGCGGGCCAGTTGTGGATCGACCAGGACCAGGATGAGTACTGCGCCGGCCAGGGTGGGCACGCCCTGCCGGGGTCTGCCGGTCGCCAGGGCGAGCAGCCCGAGCAGCCCGGTGGCCGCGGCCCGGAGCACGCTGGGGTCGGGACGGCAGATGGTGACGAAGGCCAGGGTCAGGCCGGTGCCGAGGAGTGCCGTTGTTCGGAACGAGAGGCCGAGCACTCCGGCCAGGCCACCCCGGGCAGGCGCGTCGGGTTCGGTGGGCGTGCCGCCCACCAGGACCGCCAGGATGATCGCCAGGTTGGCGCCGCTGACCGCGACCAGGTGACCGAGGTCGGTGGCCCGGAAGGCGTCCGACAGGTCGTCGGGGAGCCTCGACACATCGCCCACCACCAGCCCTGGGAGCAGGCCGCGCGGATCCGACGACAGGTGGTCGCACGCGTCCCGCAGCCCTTTGCGGAGCCGGGATGCGAGGCGCTGCGGGAGGTCGGGCGGCGCAAGGACGCGCGGTTGCCCCTGCGGCGCGAGCAGGGCCGCGGTGTCGGTGCGGGACCGCCCGCCGGCAGCGGACCCGTCCTCCTGGCGGTCCGGCAGCACTTCTGCTTCGAGGGCGAGTTCGGTCGAGGGGATCAGTTGCTGCCACTGGTAGGGGTCCTGGGATCGGACGAGCAGGGTGACGGGCGTCCGGGTGGCAACGGACGGAGCGCGGACGGTCGGGGTGAGGGGCGTCGGTCGGACTCTGGTGACGAGGGCGGAGATGGTGAGGGTGGGCCGGGACAGACCGGTGCCCTGGGCATGCGCACCGTGCGGTTTGGGGTCGCCCGTGATGGTCAACTCCACGGCGACTCGGGGATTGGCGGGCTTCTCCTGGGCCGGCAGCCGGCCTCCCGGCTCTTGCCCGCCAGGCTCCGGCTGATCGGCGCGCTCCGGCTCGGACTGCTGGGCGGTGCTCCCGGGGCGACCGGGCACCGGAGCTGGTTCCGGCTCTTCTCGGCCGGGCGGTTCAGGTGGCCTGGCGAGCGCCGGGAGCGGGCCGCGGTGCAGGTCTGCGGTGTGGAGGACGGTGGTGGTCGTCGCTGCGGCGGCCGTCAGCAGGACGGCAGCAGTCAGACGATGGACGGAGGGTCTGGGGCCTTTCGGGGTGAGAAGGACGAGGGCGGCCGCGGCGGCCACCGACGCGGCCACGAGCAGCAGCGGGTGACGGCGCGGATCGACGCTCAGGACGGCGGCGGCCACCGCCCAGGCGGTGACCGCGGGGAGGAGGAGCCGGTAGTCGGTCCGGTCTTGGACAGTTGAAGGCGGGGCAGGCATCGCGACACCTCCTCTCGGCAGTGGCGGCGGACAACCTCGGTTCTTCGGGCTGGAGTTGGCACCGGTGGCATTGCGAGGGGCGCAACTCCCGGACAGAGCGTCGGTCCGCAGCGGGCAGCCAGGAGACCGCACGCCGCGGCAGGGCCTACAGCATGGTCAACCTCCGTTCAGCAGTCGACAGTTCGGCTCCGTCGCGTCCGCGGGGAGGGTGCGCCGGAGGTCAGCGGGAAGGGTGCCGCCGAGGTCAGAGGGTCAGTAGCGGTTTGAGGTCTTCGTACTTCCGCGCACCGATGCCGGAGACGTGGCGGAGGTCGTCGAGGGACTGGAACGGGCCGTGGGTGAGGCGGTACTGGAGGATGCGTTGGGCCAGGGCGGGGCCCACGCCGGGGAGGGAGTCGAGTTGTTCGGCGCTGGCGCGGTTGAGGCTCACCGGCCCGGCGGGGGCGCCCGGGGCGCCGCCGGGCGGGCTGTCGATGCCTACCAGGATCTGTTCTCCGTCGGTGAGTGGGCGGGCGAGGTTGAGGGTGCCGGTGTCGACTCCGGGGAGCGCACCACCGGCGGAGGTCAGGGCGTCGGCGACCCGTGAACCTGCGGGGAGGGTTCGTAGGCCCGGGTGTTGGACCTTGCCGGCGATGTCGATGACGAGGGACGGTCCGGCGGGGTGTACGGGTGCGGCTCCTTCCGTGATCGCGCCGGCGGCGGATTCGGCCACGGCGATGGCCGGGACGGGTACGGGGTGCGGGCGACCCAGCCAGAAGTGCTGGACGGCGTAGCCGATGGCGAGGACGAGCAGGACGGTGAGGCCGAGGACGGCCCGGCGGTCGAGAGCGAGAGCGGCGGGGAGGCGGAAGCGCAGCGGCAGTCGCGGGTGGGTGGGGTGGGGCGCGGCGGCGAGTCTCGGAGCTCGCGGAGGATCGGGCTCGGCGTGCTCGAGGTCCGACTCGATGTCAGCCCAACTGTCCTCCGGGAAAACGGGTGTCGACGGTCGGAGGGGCGTTGCGGAGGCATCGTGCTCGGGCACTGGTCCCGGCGGGTCCCGCTCCGGAGCCGCGCTGGGCCGCGGACGGTCCGGGACCGACCGGGCTTCTTCCAACTCGCGGCCCCCTGCCGACCGTGCCGGCACTCCGTACATCGCCAGGACGCGTGCCGACGACATCGCCTGCAGTGGTTCGGGGTCGGGTGGCAGCAGCGGACCCGCCGGTTCGGTGGAAGACCGCAGCGCATCGGCTGCCGGCCCACTGCCGTGCCCGAACAGTTCGACAGCGTCGGGGCCGGCCCTCGGCACGAGCCGCACCGCAGGCTCGTCCGCGGTCTCGCCGACGGTCTCGGGCGCGGTCTCGGAGGGCGGCTCGGGATCGCAGGTATCGCCCGCTGGCATGGGCGGGAAGATCAGGCCGAGACGGGCTCGGGTCGTCAGGGCGACCTGGCGGCGACGGGCCTGGGGAGTGGTGATGGTCCTCATGGCGAGGACAGTAGGACGACTCCGGGGACGCGTCGGAGAATTGGTCCGCCCCTGTGGACAACTCGGGGGTGTGGATAACTCTTGTCATTCGAACGAGTGAGTTTGACGGGCTCTCAGCTCGGGCCGGTGGCCACCGGCGACACCACGACGGCCAGCAGGCCAGGGCCGACGTGGGCTCCGATGACGGCGCCCACCTCACTGACGTAGAGCTCCTGCAGACCGGGAACCCGCTCCCTGAGCCGTTCGGCCAGTTGTTCCGCTCGCTGTGCGGCGGCCAGGTGGTGCACGGTGATGTCCACCGCCTCCGCCCCGGCTCGCTCGACCGCGATCTCCTCGAGCCGGGCGATCGCGCGAGACGCGGTGCGGACCTTCTCCAGCGGTTCGATCCGGCCGCCCGCCAGGTGCAGCAGAGGCTTCACGGCGAGCGCGGACCCGACGAGCGCCTGTGCGGTGCCGATCCGGCCCCCGCGCCGCAGGTGCTCCAGGGTGTCCACGTAGAAGAAGCCGCTGGTGCCGGCCGCGCGACCCTCTGCCGCCGCCACCACCCGGTCGAGCTCCGACTCGGTGTCGACATCAGCCACACCGCCCGAATCTCCGCCCGCCGCGCCGCCGGCCACCGAACCGGCCCGGGAAGCACCAGATGCATCGGCGTCGGCGTGCGCGTCGTCCAAGGAGCCGGCCAGTTCGGCCGCGGCCAGGACGCAGCTTCCCAAGGCCATGCCGACGAGCCTGCTGTCGACCACCCGAACCGGGATCGGCGCGGTGGCGGCGGCCAGGAGGGCGGCCTCCGCGGTGCCGGAGAGTTCTGCCGACAGGTGGACCGAGACGATGCCGCGCGCGCCGGCTTCGGCCGCGGCCCGGTACGCGGCGGCGAAGGTCTCGGGGCTGGGCCGGGACGTGGTCACCCGCTGCTTCGAGCGCAGGGCCTCGGCGACGTCCCTCGGCGAGATCTCGATGCCTTCGACGAAGACTTCGTCACCGACCGCAACGCTGAGCGGCACCACCCGGATGCGGTGCCGCTCGACCGCCTCCAGAGGTAGATACGCGGTGGAATCCGTGACAAGTGCGAGGTGGCCGGGCATGAGCCGGAGGTTACCTGCCGCGGGGCCGCGAGGACAGCGCCTGACATTCGATGGTTTGGCCTTCGCGACAGCGGGTAACCCCTCTGCACACGGACAGCGACCACCTCGTGACGCGGGGTCAGGGGCGGTTGGGTCCCGCCGGGTTCGGCTTGCGGAGACGGTCGGCGAGGCGGGAGAGCGGCTCGGCGGCCAGCCCGAGCAGTTCGTCGGCACTGCTCTGGCGTGCTGAGCCGAGACCCTTTCGACCGTCGGGGCTGCCCTCCGCGCTCGCGGAGGAGTTCTGCGCGGACTGGCCGGTGGCGGACTCGAAACCGTGGTCGGCGGCGGGCTCGGCCGGGGTCCAGTGCCGCAGGGCTCCGGCCTCGTCCTGGCACTCCTTGCTCAGGCGGGCGAGCTCGTCGTCGGCGAAGCGGCGCATACGGTCCTGGGCAGCCCATCGCAGGGAGTCGGCGGCGTGGGTGATCCGCTCGGTGCGCTCACGCAGTTCGGGGAGCTTGGCGGCGACCCGGCTGTTGTGGGGCTCACGCTCGATCAGGCGCAGTTCGGCGTCGAGTTCGGCTGCGTGAGAGTCGAGGCGGGCCAGCAGTTGCAGGGCGTCGCCGAGCTGACCGTCCTGCGGGAGGCCGGCCTGCAGGACCTGGCGGGTGGAGTCCAGGCCGGTGCGCAGCGACAGCCGGAGCGCGGCGATCCGGCCCTGGTCGCCGGGCTTGGCGATGCTCTTCGCCTTCAGGGTGGCGTTCTCCACCGCCCGCTGGGCGGTGGCGCTGTGCCGCTCCACCTTGGCGGCCACCGCCTTCGCCGCCTTGACCGTTCCGACCACGGCCATCACCAACAGCGCCACCCCGAACAACGCGACCAGCGCAACCACGACACCGAGCGCTTCCATCGGGAGCCCACCTTCCGCCCGTGACCGGCCCGGGACCGCCCGACGCGGTCCGCTCTGTCCGCCGGGTCTCCACCGTAGCCCGGTACGGCCTCGGGCAGCAGGCCGTGGACGCCTCTTCCGCCGGAGATCAGGGGCGGCTCAGGGATAACCCGCACGCGATCGCCCGGGGGCCACTACGACGGTTCGAGCGTCGGACCGTCTCCCCCGCGCTCGGTCGACGACCAATCCGAGGATCGGAGCCACCTTGTTCACCACCGTCCGGAATGCCCTCCGCCCGTTCACGAGAAAGGCGACGGGCCGGCCACCCCGCAATGGGGGCGACCGGCCCGGCCCGGCTGACGTGTCGTCAGCCGGTGACGATGTTCACCAGTTTCGGCGCGCGGGCGATGACCTTGCGCACCGTCGCGCCGCCGATGGCGGCGACCACGGCGGGGTCGGCCAGCGCCAGCGTCTCCAGCTCGGCGTCCGAGATGGACGGCGAGACCTCCAGGCGGGCCTTGACCTTGCCCTTGATCTGGACGACGCAGGTCACGGTCTCGTCGACCACGTACGCCGGGTCGGCCACCGGGTAGTCCGCGAAGGCCAGCGACTGCTCGTGGCCCAGGCGCCGCCACAGCTCCTCGGCGATGTGCGGTGCCAGCGGGGCGATCAGCAGCACGATCCGCTCGGCGACCGACCGCGGCGTGGAGCCGCGCTTCACCAGGAAGTTGTTCAGCTCGATGGCCTTGGCCACGGCGGTGTTGAACCGCATGCCGGCCATGTCGCCGCGAATGCCGTCGATCGCCTTGTGCAGCGCACGCAGCGTGGCCTCGTCCGGCTCCTCCTCGGTCACCACCAGCTCGCCGGTGACCTCGGAGACGATGTTGCGCCACAGCCGCTGCAGGAAGCGGTAGGAGCCGACCACGGCGCGGGTGTCCCAGGGACGGGACACGTCCAGCGGGCCCATCGCCATCTCGTACAGGCGCAGCGTGTCCGCGCCGTACTCGTCGGCGATCTCGTCGGGCGCGACCGCGTTCTTCAGCGACTTGCCCATCTTGCCCGCCTCGCGGCGGACCGGCTCGCCGTCCCAGAAGTACTGGCCGTCGCGCTCCTCGACCTCCGCCGCGGGCACCGGGAAGCCACGGGCGTCGCGGTACACGTCGGCGGTGATCATGCCCTGGTTGAACAGCTTGTGGAACGGCTCGACCGAGGACACGTGGCCCAGGTCGTGCAGCACCTTGTGCCAGAAGCGGGCGTACAGCAGGTGCAGCACTGCGTGCTCGGCGCCGCCGACGTACAGGTCGACGCCACCGGCCGGCTTCTCGGCCGTCGGGCCCATCCAGTAGGCCTCGTTGGCCGGGTCGACCACCGAGGTGGAGTTGACCGGGTCGACGTAGCGCAGCTCGTACCAGCACGAACCGGCCCAGTTGGGCATGGTGTTGGTCTCGCGGCGGTAGGGCTTCAGACCGTCGCCCAGGTCCAGCTCGACGTTGACCCACGCCTCGTTGCGGGACAGCGGCGTCTTCGGCGAGGACGCGGCGTCGTCCGGGTCGTAGGTGTGCGGCGAGTAGTCGTCCACCTCCGGGACCTCGACCGGCAGCATCGACTCGGGCAGGGCGTGCATCGCGCCGGTCTCGTCGTAGACGATCGGGAACGGCTCGCCCCAGTACCGCTGGCGGCTGAACAGCCAGTCGCGCAGACGGAAGTTGACGGTGCCTTCGCCGATGCCCTGCTCGGCCAGCCAGTCGGTGACCCGGGCCTTGGCGTCGACCACGGACAGGCCGTTCAGCGAGATGCCCTCGCGCTCGGAGTTGACCAGCACCGAGTCGTAGGTGTCGAAGGCGTCGTCCCAGCCGTGCGGGTCCTCGCCACGGCCGTCGGTCGGCCGGACCACGCAGCGCATCGGCAGGTTGAAGGCCTGCGCGAAGGCGAAGTCGCGGCTGTCGTGCGCCGGGACGGCCATGATCGCGCCGGTGCCGTAGCCCATCAGCACGTAGTCGGCGATGAAGACCGGGATCTGCTCGCCGCTGACCGGGTTGGTCGCGTAGGCGCCGGTGAAGACGCCGGTCTTCACCTTGGCGTCGGCCTGGCGCTCCACGTCGGACTTGGCGGCGGCCGCAGCCCGGTAGGCGGCAACGGCGTCGGCCGGGTTCGCCGCGCCACCGGTCCACTCGTCACGGGTGCCGGCCGGCCACGCGGCGGGGACGATGGCGTCCACCAGGGCGTGCTCGGGGGCCAGCACCATGTAGGTGGCGCCGAACAGGGTGTCGGGGCGGGTGGTGAAGACGGTGACGGTGTCCCCGTCGACTGCGAAGTCGACCCGGGCGCCCTCGGAGCGGCCGATCCAGTTGCGCTGCTGCAGCTTGATCGCCTCGGGCCAGTCCAGCAGGTCCAGGTCGCTGATCAGGCGGTCCGCGTAGGCGGTGATGCGCATCATCCACTGGCGCAGGTTCGACTTGAACACCGGGAAGTTGCCGCGCTCGGAGCGGCCGTCCGCGGTGACCTCCTCGTTGGCCAGCACGGTGCCCAGCCCGGGGCACCAGTTGACCGGCACCTCCTTGGAGTAGGCCAGCCGGTACTCGCCCAGCACCTCGTCGCGCTCGACGCCGGACAGCTCGGCCCAGGCGCGACCGCCCGGCACCTCGCGCTCGCCGGACTCGAACCGGGCGATCAGCTCGGCGATCGGGCGGGCCTGGCCGGCGGCCTCGTCGTACCAGGAGTTGAAGATCTGCAGGAAGATCCACTGGGTCCAGCGGTAGTACTCGGGGTCGATCGTGGAGATCGAGCGGCGCGAGTCGTGGCCCAGGCCCAGCCGGCGCAGCTGGCGGCGCATGTTGGCGATGTTGTCCTCGGTGGACACCCGCGGGTGCACGCCGTGCTGCACGGCGTACTGCTCGGCGGGCAGGCCGAACGCGTCGTAGCCCAGGGTGTGCAGGACGTTGTGGCCGTTCATCCGCTGGTAGCGGGCGTACACGTCGGTGGCGATGTACCCCAGCGGGTGGCCGACGTGCAGGCCCGCGCCCGACGGGTACGGGAACATGTCCATGATGAAGCTGTGGGGCTTCGCGGCGACGGCCGATCCGTCGGCCAGCGGGCCGGTCGGGTTGGGGGCGTTGAACGTCCCCTCCTTCTCCCACAGCTCCTGCCAGCGGGACTCGATCTCGGCGGCCAGCGCGGCGCCGTAGCGGAAAGGCTCGGTGGCGGCTTCGGCCGCGCCGGAAGCGGGGGTCGTCTCGCTCATGGTCCTTCGGGCTCCATCGTCATCAGTCAGCGAACAGGCCGTAGAAAGCAGAAAGCCCCTCCGCAGGAGGGGACGCCACGCCGACTCCGGCACTCCGGCCGGTCCTTGTCAGCGCGGCCGGCTAAGAAGCAGGCGCACGGTTCGCATGGGCTCAGGGTACCGCACCCCTTCAACCCGCTTTCGCGTCCGCGCGTGGGCCCCCCGCGTCCGCGTGTCAGTCCGCTGCGCCCTCAGCTCGGTCCCTCCCCGGCGCGCTGCCGGGCAGCCGCCCTCCGCGCCCTCGCCCGGCTGCTGCTACGCCTCCGCCCGCATCGCGGTGTCGAAGTCGCGCAGCGCCCGCGCCACCCGCGCGGACTGCATGCCGGCCGCCAGCTGCCGCGCCAGGTCAGCGGTGTGTTCGGCCTCCTTGCGCTCTCCGGTGCGGCGGTAGGAGTCGGCCAGGCGCACCATCAACAGCGCCTTGGCGCGCGCGCGTTCCGCGCTGAGCGCGTCGATCGCGCGGAGCAGCAGGCTGCGGGCCTGCTGGTGTTCGCCGAGCAGCAGGTAACCCTCGCCGATCATGCCCTCCAGGTCGGCCCGCTCCTGGGCGTGCCCCGGGACGCCCTCCAGCACCCGGAACGCCCGGTCGGCGACCGCCTCCGCGCTGATCTGCTCGCCCTTGCGGCCGTGCGCCCGGGCGATCCGCCCGAGCTGGAGCGCCTGCTCACGGGGCGTCAGCACGTCGGTCGCGGCGCGCAGCGCGGTGGAGAGCATCGCCACCGGGTCCAGCCCCCGCCCACCGGAGTTGTACGTCGCCTGGACGGCGAGGCAGCCGACCACGCCGACGCCGAGCCGCGGGTCGCCGGAGACGTGCGCGGCCCGCAGGGCGGCGACGAAGGCCCGCTGCGCGGCGGCGTCGTTGCCCATGTCGTAGTTGGCCCAGCCGACCAGCCGGGCCAGCCTGCTGGCTGCCCCGTACAGCTCCCGGCCGAGCGGCTCGTCGTAGCTTCCGAGCTCCAACAGCTTTCCCACCATGGCGAGTTCGGCCTTCGCCAGGTCGAGGATCAGGCCGCCGCCGTACGCTCGTTCCAGCCGCTGCTTGGAGTCGTAGGAGAGCCGCAGGTCGGCCAGCTGCTCCGGAGCGATCCGCAGCGCACCCTCGCCGCCGGTGACCGGCGGCGGCGGGGAGGCCCAGTGCCGGGCCGCCTGCTCCAGCTCGTCCCCGCGGAACAGGTCGGTGAGGCGTACGGGTGCGGCGTCCGCGCCGGCCTCGTGCAGCGCGGTCTGCGCGGTGTCGGCGGTCCACGGGTCGGTCAGCAGCCGGGGCGAGAGCATCTTGGCGCCGCGGTGGGAGCCCATCTGCCCCCACAGCTGCTCGTAGGTGACGGCGATGCCGACGCTGCGGCCCAGCACCTCGCAGACGGTCTGGTCGTGCGGCGAACGCGGCACCATGCCCCGGTCGCGCCACTTGTACGGCGCCGTCGAGCTGATCGCCATCCCAGGCGGCAGCACCGCGTTCACCTCGCGGGCCAGCCGCTCCGGACTCCAGCCGAGCTGGTGGAGTATCCGGGCGAGCTCGTCGTTCCGTTTTCGCACCAGGTCGGCCATGCCACGACCGTAGCGGCCGCGCGCCCCGCCCGGCAGGGAAGTGCGGTGAACGGCCGAAGGCCGCCCCTCGCGGGACGGCCTTCGAACTGCTGTGGAGCTAAGGAGAATCGAACTCCTGACCTATTGCATGCCATGCAATCGCTCTACCAACTGAGCTATAGCCCCATGCTGTTGTGCCTGCCACCTGCGGTTTCCCTCGGCGACATCGCCAACTGTACACGGTCGCCCGTCCAGGCCCTAATCGATTCCGGGCCGCCCGCGGCGGCCCGCGAGCCCACCGCCCGGGCCGCCGGCGGGCCCGCCCTCAGGACGGCGAGCCCGTCTCGGCACCGGTCGGCAGAGACACCGAAGGCCGTCACCCTTCATCGGGTGACGGCCTCGCGGAACTGCTGTGGAGCTAAGGAGAATCGAACTCCTGACCTATTGCATGCCATGCAATCGCTCTACCAACTGAGCTATAGCCCCGCGACACTGACGACCACTCACGGACCACCGGTGCGGAGTGGAGCTAAGGAGAATCGAACTCCTGACCTATTGCATGCCATGCAATCGCTCTACCAACTGAGCTATAGCCCCGCAGTTCCGCGACTCTCGCCCCCGGTTTCCCGTCTGCGTTCCTCGCTGCGAACGAGGAAGACTCTAGCTGGTCAGAGCCGGAACTGTGAAATCCGGGTCGGGCCGCCGTCAGGTCTCGTCGCCGATGACCGGCTGCGGCAGCGTCCCGGCGTTGTGCTCGAGCAGCCGCCAGCCACGCACGCCCTGGCCGAGCACCGACCAGCAGCAGTTGGAGAGCCCGCCGAAGCGCTCCCACAACTGCGGCTCCATGCCCAGCAGTCGGCCGATCATGGTGCGGATCGTGCCGCCGTGGCTGACCACCACCAGGGTGCCGTTCTCGGGCAGCTTGTCCCACGCGTCCAGCACCACCGGGACGGCCCGGTCGGCCACCTCGGTGGCCAACTCGCCGCCGCCGCGTCGGACCGGCTCGCCGTTCGCCCACGCCTCGTACTGCTCCGGGTAGCGGGCCCGGATCTCGGCGTTGGTCAGCCCCTGCCACTCCCCCGCGTAGGTCTCCCGCAGGCCCTCGTGGTGGTGCACCTCCAGGCCGGTGAGCGACGCGAGCTCGGCGGCCGTGCGCCGGGCCCGCATCAGGTCGGAGGAGACCAGCAGGTCCGGCCGGAGCCCGGCGAGCAGCCGGGCCGCTCGCTGGGCCTGGAAGATGCCCTGGTCGGTGAGGTCGATGTCAGTGGTCCCCTGGAACCGCGATTCGAGGTTCCAGGAGGTCTGGCCGTGCCGCCACAGGACGAGACGCGGTCCGGCCGCGGCGCGGCTCAGAGGTCGCCGCCGGAGACGGCGTTGCCCGCGGCGTCGGTCACCGCGTTCTCCGGCCGGTTGCTGGTCGCCAGCGCGTCCTTGGGGAGCGGCAGTTCGGGGCAGTCCTTCCACAGCCGGTCGAGCGAGTAGAAGGAGCGCTCCTCGGAGTGCTGGACGTGCACCACGATGTCCAGGTAGTCGAGGAGGATCCAGCGGCCCTCGCGCTCGCCCTCGCGGCGCACCGGCTTGGCGTCGAGCTGCTCGCGCAGCTGGTCCTCGATCTCCTCGGCGATCGCGCGGACCTGGCGGTCGTTGGCCGCCGAGGCGATCACGAAGGCGTCGGTGATCGACAGCACCTCGCTGACGTCGAAGGCGATGATGTCGTGCGCCAGCTTGTCGGCCGCCGCCTGCGCGGCGACGGTGATCAGTTCCTGGCTTCGGTCGGTGACGGTCACGATGCTCTTCCGGATCGGCTGTGGGGATACCCCTCCAGGATCTCACGAACGCGCAGGGGCCCCCGAGCGTTTTCCGCCCGGGGGCCCCGACAGCACCTTCGGCAGGTGGCTACTGCGTCTTCTGCGTCGGCTGGTAGTCCTTGCCGATCACCAGAACCAGGTCCGCGTTCTGCGTGTCCGTGACCTTCTTCACCGCGGAGTCCGGCAGCCCCAGGCTGGTCGCCAGGGTGAGCGCGGCCGGCTTCTTGGCCTCGTCGGTGTACCGGATCTCGGAGGTCGCCTGGTCGGGCGCCTTGGCTGTCGACGGCAGCGCGTCCATGCCCGCGCCGACCACCGCGGCCTGCGCCGCGGTCGCCGAGGTGTCGTTCCCGGAGGCGTTGACCAGGGTGACCCGGGTGGAGCCGCCGGTGCCCTTGGCGCTGGTGACGGTGCCGCCCAGGATGTCCTTCACCTGCTTGCCGGCGGCGGCGTCGTCCAGGGTGCCGTCGGCCTTGGTGGTGAGCACCGCCGTGTTCAGGTGCCCGGCCTTCGCCTGCTCGGCGAGGTTGACCAGCACACCGGCCAGCGCGCTCTCCGGCAGCGACGGGTCGGCGACCGAGTTCATCCGGTGCACGTCGTCGGTGGCGTCCGCCAGCGTGGTCGGCATGGTCTTGATCACCGCTGCCATCACCTGCCCGAAGCGGGCGAGCTGGGCGCCCCGGTTCTCGCCGGGAGCCTGCAGGGTGGAGTAGGCGACCGCGGCCTGCCCGCTCAGCAGGACGTCCTTGCCCGCGGGAGCGAGCAGCTTGCCGTCCGGCTTGTTGTCCGCGTGCACCTCCGCGTTGGTGTCCACCTTGATCCCGCCCAGCTGGGAGACCAGCAGCAGCAGGTAGGGGGTGTCCAGCCGCCAGGTGCCGGCCACCGGTGCGCCGAGCACCGAGGAGAGCCCTTCGCGGGTGGCGGAGGCGCCGATCGCGTCCAGCGACTGGCCGAGGGTGGTGGTGGCGGAGTCGCCGTTGCTGGGCAGCTGAAGGGTGTCGGGCAGCAGCAGCACGGTCGCCTTCTGCCCGCCCCGGTCGTCGACCAGCAGCGCGGTGGTGACCTTGCCCTGCGGGTCACGCAGGTGCACCACGTTGACGAAGCGCCCGCCGGCCGCGGCCGTGGCGTCCCCGTCGCCGCCCAGCTTGCCGGTCCACCACAGGTAGCCCACGGCGCCGGAGGCCAGCACCGCCAGTACGACCAGCAGCGCGATCAGCCGGTTCCGCAGTCGCCGCCGGCGCTCGGCCCGCACCTCGCTGCGCGACTCGGCGAACTTCAGCCAGTCGATGGCGTCCTCGGACTGCTCGGTCTCCTCGTCGACGAAGCTGAACTCGCCGGTGGTGTAGGAGTCGCCGCCCTTGGCCCTCGCCCGGGCCGCCGCCGCCCGCCCACCCACCTGCTCGGACGGCTCCTCGGTCGCCGAACCGGCTGCCGAACCGCCTGCCGAACCGCTCGCGGGTGCGGCGGCCCCCGGGCGCGGCCGGGGCGGAATCACCGCAGCGGTCGACGCGGCCATGGGCGGAGCGCTCGGCGCAGCGGTCGGCGGGGCGACCGGGCTGACCGGCTGCGCCTGCTGCTGGTAGAGCCCCTGCGCAGGCTGCTGCTGCGTGTAGTACGGGTCCTGGGCCTGCTGCCCGTACGGGTCCGCAGCGGGCCGGCCGTCGAACTGCCGTTCCTGGCCCGGCTGTTCGAACGCCTGCTGCTGGTACCCGGACTGCTCGTAGCCCGGCTGCTGGTAGCCGCCCTGGTCGTAACCCTGCTGCTCGTACCGGCCGTGCTCGTACCCGCGGGCCGGATACCCCGGCGCGGCCTGCTGCCCCCCGCCGTACGGGTCCTGCGGGTAGCCGGAGGCCTGCTGACCGTACTGCTGCTCACCGTACTGCTGCTGGCCGTGCCCCTGCTGCCGGCCGTACGGGTCGTACTGCTCGTACTGTTCGTGCGGCTGCCGCGCATGACCCTGCTGCTGCCCGTACCCGCCCGGCTGCTCGTACCCGGGCTGCTCGTAGCCCTGCGCGTCGTAGCCCTGGCCGCCGTCGTAGCCCTGGCCGCCGTCGTAGCCGTCCGTCTCGTAGGGCTGCTGCTCGTGGGGCTGCTGTCCGTACGGCTGCTGCTCGTACCCCTGCTGGGGGTGGTAGCCGGGCTGCTGCGGGTACGGCGGCTGGGGCTGCTGGGGCCGCCGGCCGTACCAGCGGTCGTCGTCGGACGTTCCGGTCACGCCGTCCCTCCCGGGGATCAAGGGCGGGCCGACGCGTACAGCGCCCGCTTGTGGATGTATCGGACCACGCCGTCCGGCACCAGGTACCAGATGGGTTCGCCCTTGGCGACGCGCACCCGGCAGTCGGTGGAGGAGATCGCGAGGGCGGGCACCTCGACCAGCGAGACGCCGCCGACCGGCAGGCCGGTGTCGGAGAGAGTATGGCCCGGCCGGGTGCAGCCGATGAAGTGCGCGAGGCCGAAGAGTTCCTCGGAGGAGCGCCAGGAGATGATCTGGGCGAGCGCGTCGGCACCGGTGATGAAGAAGAGTTCGGCGTCGGGGTGCAGCGAGTGCAGCTCGCGCAGGGTGTCCACCGTGTAGGTGGGGCCCTGGCGGTCGACGTCGATCCGGCTGACCGAGAACTGCGGGTTCTCGGCGGTGGCGATCACCGTCATCAGGTAGCGGTCCTCGGCCGGCGAGACCTGCCGGTCGGACTTCTGCCAGGGCTGGCCGGTGGGGACGAAGATCACCTCGTCCAGGTGGAACGCGCTGGCCACCTCGCTGGCGGCGACCAGGTGCCCGTGGTGGATGGGGTCGAAGGTGCCACCCATCACTCCGAGCCGTCGCCTGCGCGGCGCGGCGCCCGCCGCCGGGGTGCTCGGCGCGACCGTGCCCGGCGCCGTCTCCGTCCCGGAGGTCTCGACCTGCTCTCTCATGGCGCCACACCTTACGCGACCCGGATGTACCGGCGATTCCGCCCGTTCACGGACCGCGCACACTCCATCCGGTGCCGACCGCCCCGGGGGCGGCGGCACACGGCGGCACACGTCGGCGACGCGGACGATCAACGGACAGCCCGCGAACGACCCGCGGCCGACCCGCGGACGATCGGCGAACGGCCCACCGAGTGCCCACGGAAACCCCCGCGGAACCCCTCGCGGAGAACCCCACGGAGAACCCCCGCGGAAGCGCCACCGAACAGCCGCGGAAGGCCCGCGGAAGACCCGCGGAGGGTCAGCGGTCGCGGTTGAAGCGGGTGGTGATGAACAGCATCAGCAGCAGGATGAACAGCGCCGAACCGCCGGTCAGGTAGGGGTTGAGGCTGTCGTGGTTACCACCCTCCTCGGCGAGGCGGGCGAGGGCGGGCAGGGCGGAAGCGCTCATGATCGGCGGGACCTTCTCGGCTCGGTGTGAGGACCAGGCGGTCACGGACCGTGCGGCCCGCGCGCTCATCGTACGGGGGCCAGACTCGCAACCGCGCGGCGGCCCACCGCGTCTGACCACCTGTGAGCCCTCCCGCGGCCCAACAGCCAAGGGCGAACCGCGCGGTGGCGGGTCAGCCGCGTTCCGCGCCCGCCTGCTCCTGCTCGCGCTCGGCCTCCCGCACCGCGGCCCGCGCGGCGTCGCGCTTGGCACCGTCGCGGCCGGCCCGGGCCAGCGCCCACACCAGCAGGGCGACGCCGACGAAGGAGCCGATCAGGATGAACCGCAGGAACAGGCCGGGGCCGTTCTCGTTGGAGATCGGTCCGGCGAGCTGGACCAGGTCGGCAGGGGACATCACGGGCTCCTTGTTCGGTACGGCACAGCCAGAGTAGACCCGTTTACCGCCGCCCCTGCCCGGCACCCCCGGGCACTCGGAACGGCGGCCCGGACGGCGTAGCGTGGCCGCGGGGACGAGCCGTGGGGACGAGTACGCGCACAGCGACGTTGAAGTGGAAGCAGCGGGGGCCGGCCGAACGTGCCGGTGCCGGCGTCGATCCAGGAGAGGTACTCAATGACCGACATGACCAAGGGTTCTGCGCCGAGCCGTCGCCGCCAGCGGTTCCCGGAGATCTCCACCCGCGCCTGGGAGCACCCGGCGGACCGCTCCGGCCTGGTGGCGCTGCGCAAGCTGAGCGGCTTCGACGACATCCTGAAGAAGCTGGCCGGCCTGGTCTCCGAGCGCAGCGTGCGGCTGCTGTTCCTGGCGACGGCGGTCAAGACGTCGGAGCGTCAGTTCCCTGAGCTGTACGACATGGTGCGGGACGCCGCGTACGTGCTGGACCTCGACAAGGTCCCGGACCTGTACGTCACCCAGGACCCGAAGGTCAACGCGTACTGCATCGGCATGGACACCCCGGTGATCGTGGTGACCACGGGGCTGGTCGAGCTGATGGACGAGGAGGAGCTGCGCGCGGTGATCGGCCACGAGGTCGGTCACGCGATGTCGGGGCACGCCGTCTACCAGACGATGCTGCTGATCCTGACCAACCTGGCGGCCCGGATCGGCTGGCTGCCGCTGGGCAACCTGGCGATCACCGCGGTGATCACCGCGCTCAAGGAGTGGTTCCGCAAGGCGGAGCTGTCCAGCGACCGGGCCGGTCTGCTGGCGGGCCAGAATCTGCAGGCGTCGATGCGGGCGCTGATGAAGCTGGCCGGCGGCGCGCACATGGCCGAGATGAACGTGGACGCGTTCCTGGAGCAGGCCGCCGAGTACGACAAGGCCGGCGACCTGCGCGACAGCGTGCTGAAGCTGCTTCAGGTGCTGCCGCAGACCCACCCGTTCGCGGTGGTGCGGGTGGCGCAGCTGAAGAAGTGGGCGGAGAGCGAGGAGTACCGCTCGATCATGGCGGGGGCGTACCCGCGCCGCACGGACGACCCGGACACCTCGGTCGGCGCGCAGTGGAAGGCCGCCGCCGACTCGTACTCGCAGTCGATGAAGGACAGCAAGGACCCGCTGATGGGCCTGCTGCGCGACCTGGGCAACGGCGTCGGCACGGTCGGCGGAAAGCTCCGCGAAACCTTCACGGGTGCCGGCCGCACCAACGGGGGCAGCAACGGAAGCAGCAACGGGAGCACCAACGGCAGCGGCGGCGGCCAGGAGTGATCAGCCGGTTATCGGCCCGAGCACCCCGCAGGACTGCCAGGCCGGGCGGCTGTGGTCGCCCGGGTCGACGGCGGGCGGGCTGCTCGGGCGGACGCCCGCCGCGGTGGCCAGCACCGGCTGCAGGTAGGCGCTCTGCACGACCCCGCAGCTGGTGGGCCCGGCCTGCACGGCGGCGTCGACCACCCGCAGCCGGCCGGTGTCCAGGTCGGCGCGGTCGAGTTCGAAGTGCACCGCCCGCCGCACCGTGTAGAGGCTGACCGAGGGGTCACTGGTGGTGCCGGCCGGGCGCAGCGCGTAGACCAGGGTGTGGTCGGCGGTGACCTCCAGGGTGCCGCTGTCGAGTTCGGCGATCTGGATGCTGCCGCGGACCTTCACGGTGTCGGTGGCGAGCGCGACCTGCCCGGGGTCGAAGCGCACCATCCAGCCGGTGGCGGAGTGGTGCTGGTCGTCGCGCGGGGTGTTCACGCTGTCGTCGTACTGGGCGAGCTCGCCGGAGGTGAGCAGGTCGCGGAGCCCGCGGGTCTCGTTGGCGGTCACGGTGGCGGGGGTCAGTTCGGAGACCACCAGGTAGTGCTGGACGGAGGCCAGGGCGCGCTGCACGTCGGAGCCGGTGAAGTGGGCGGTGGCGGCGGCGGTGGGCACGCCGAGGCCGGCGGGGCCGTCGGCGTAGCCGGCCGGGAGTCCGGCGAACGGGTTCGCCGGGTCGGCGACCCCGGTGACCGTCCCGGCGGGGGCGAGCGGGGTCAGGCTGATGGTCAGCTGGGCACCGCTGGGCGGGGCGACCTGCCCGCGCGGGGAGCTGACCCCGAAGTACACGGCCGCGGCGAACGCCAGCGCGACCAGCAGCAGCAGCGCGACGGCCTGGCGGGGCAGGGTGAACCAGCCCAGGCCGCGCGGCCGGGTGGCCCGGCCGAAGGCTCCCGCCAGCCGTTCCTTGGCGGACAGCTCCTGGATCCGGGCAGCCCGCACGAACGATTCGTCGAAGACGACGGACCGGAACTCGTCATCGTTGGAACCACCCTCGGGCGTGCCCCCAGGAGGCTCGCGCGGGTCACCCATGACACCAGGGTAGACTCGCCCGCCCGCCACGACGAGGGTACGCGGGTAACGAGCGTGCGACGGTGCGTGACGGCGCTCTGACCCGCCGTCAGCCGACGGGGGCGGCGACCGCGGGCGACGGCGTCCCGGCCTGGGTGGGCACCGCGCCCGGGCTGCTGCTCCCGCTGGTCGGCCGGGCGGGGGACTGCGGGGCCCCGCCGACGCCGCGGTAGATCGCGGCGACCGACAGGGCGACCAGGCCGATGCCCATCACCAGCGCCAGGACCAGCGCCACCGGCCGGTGCCAGCGCTGCTGGGCGACCGTTCCGCCGCGCAGCGGGTCGAGGGCGCGCATCCGGAGCCGGCGGGTGCGCCGTTCCTGGCGGTCGCACCCCGACCACGGGTCGGGGTAGAAGCGGTCCTCGTCCAGGCCGCCGGGCAGCGGGCGCAGCTCCAGCGGCAGCGTCTCGCCCCCCGCGGCGATCTCGGTGGATTCGATGGATTCACGGCTCCGGCCCGCACCGGCCTGTTCCGGCTCGAGCCGGGCCTCGGCGGCGGCGAGTTGCCGCTCCCGGGCGCTGGGCTCGTGCACGGCGGCGGAGCGGACGAAGCTCTCGTCGAGGACCACGGTGGCGAACTCGTCGTCCGCATCACCGTGGTCGGCGCCGTCGGAGTACGGCGAGCCCCCCATATCCTCAGCCACGGATTCAATGTATTACCGGCCGGGGCGTTTGTCTGTGGGTCTCGCCGATCGGGTGCGGACGGGTACCGCATTCGGCCCCGGCGGCCCGTCCGGACAAGAGCCCGAGCCGGGCCGGCCGGCCCGTCCGCACCGGGGGCGGTCAGCCGCGGACGTGCCCGTCGCCGGTGACGATGTACTTGGTGCTGGTCAGCTCGGGCAGGCCCATCGGACCGCGGGCGTGCAGCTTCTGGGTGGAGATGCCGATCTCCGCGCCGAAGCCGAACTCGCCGCCGTCGGTGAACCGGGTCGAGGCGTTGACGGCCACCGTGGTGGAGTCGACGAGCTGGGTGAAGCGGCGGGCCGCGGCCTGCGAGGTGGTGACGATCGCCTCGGTGTGGCCGGAGGACCAGCGGCGGATGTGCGCGACCGCGGCGTCCAGCGAGGGGACGACGGCGGCGGCCAGGTCCAGCGACAGGTACTCGGTCTCCCAGTCCTCCTCGGTCGCCGGGACGGCCGTCACCCCGGTGCCCTCGGCGGCCTTCAGCACCGCGTCGTCGCCGTGCACGGTGACGCCCGCCCGGGCGAGGGCGGTCAGCGCCAGCGGCAGGAAGGCGTCGGCGACGGCCTGGTGCACCAGCAGCGTCTCGGCGGAGTTGCAGACGCTGACCCGCTGCGCCTTGGAGTTCAGCAGCACGTCGACTGCCATCGCCAGGTCGGTGTCCGCGTCCACGTACACGTGGCAGTTGCCGGTGCCGGTCTCGATCACCGGGACGGTGGAGCCCTCCACCACGGTGCGGATCAGCGAGGCGCCGCCGCGCGGGATCAGCACGTCGACCAGGCCGCGGGCGCGCATCAGCTCCTGCACCGACTCGCGGCTCTCGCCCGGCACCAGCTGGATCACGTCGGCCGGCAGGCCCGCCCCGGCGACGGCCGCCCGCAGCACCTCGACCAGCGCCGTGTTGGAGCGGTACGCGGAGGCCGAGCCGCGCAGCAGCACCGCGTTGCCGGACTTCAGGCAGAGCGCGGCCGCGTCCACCGTCACGTTCGGCCGGGCCTCGTAGATGATGCCGACCACGCCCAGCGGCACTCGGACCTGCCGTACGTCCAGGCCGTTCGGCAGGGTGTAGCCGCGGACCACCTCGCCCACCGGGTCGGGCAGGCCGACCACGCTGCGCACGTCGGACGCGATCGCGGCGATCCGCGCCTGAGTGAGGGTCAGCCGGTCGATCACCGACTCGGCGGTGCCGGCCTCGCGGGCACGGGCGACGTCCTCCGCGTTGGCGGCGGTGATCTCCTCGGTGCGGGCGACCAGTGCGTCCGCGATCGCCAGCAGCGCGGCGTCCTTCACCGAACGCGGCACTGGCGCCAGGGCGGCGGCCGCCTCCCGGGCACGGCGCGCGGCGGCGAGGACGGGGCTGTCGGCGGTGGCGGTGAGGTCGCTCATGCGCCAAGCCTAGCGAGCCGAGCGAGTCGGCCCGCCGCACATTTCGCCCGCTGAGACACCCGGAGCAACGCCCGGGCAGCGCCCGCGCGCCGGGTCAGTACGGGTGCACCCCGCCGAGCTGCGGCGGCGGATCCCCGAAGCCCTCCGCGACCCGCTTGTGGTAGGTCGGCCGGTCGACCACCTCCAGGCCGACGATCTCCCACGCCGGGAGCTTCGCGCTGGCCTTGTGCTCGCCCCACAGCCGCAGCGCGATCGCCGCCGCGTCGTGCAGGTCCCGCGCCTCCTCCCAGTACCGGATCTCGGCGTGGTCCGCGGCGTAGCGGGCCGTCAGGAAGAAGGAGTGGTCGTGCGCCAGCTTCTCCAGCGCCGTCCGCAGCTCGGGCAGCGGCGCGGCCGCCCCGGCGACGCTCAGCACCACGTGCCACAGCCGGCCCTGTTCCTGCTCCGGCTCCCGCACGTCCTCCTGTTCCCGCACGTCCTCCTGCTGCTGTTCGACGCCCCGGCCGCCCTCGATGCTGGTGAGCCGCCGCTCGGGCCTCTGCCCCGGCAGCGCTTCCTCCCGCCTGCGAACCACCGGCGGCCTCCCATTCAGCGTGTCGCGCGGGCCCCCCGGCCCGCGCTGCTCCCACCCCCCGTACCGGCCCTGCCGCTCGCGCTCAGCCGCGCAGCACGACCAGGTCGTCGCGGTGGACGACCTCGCGTTCGTACGCGGCGCCGAGCTCCTGGGCCAGTTCTCGGGTGGACCGGCCGAGCAGACGGGGCAACTCCCTCGCATCAAAGTTGACCAGTCCGCGGGCGACGATGTGACCGTTTTCGCCAAGAAGGTCGACCGGATCACCCGCGACGAACTCCCCTGCCACCCGGGTGACTCCGGCCGGGAGCAGCGACTTCCCGCCGTGCACCACCGCCGCCACCGCGCCGTCGTCCAGGGTCAGCGCGCCGCGCGGCGAGGAGGCGTGCTCCAGCCAGAGCAGCCGGTCGGCGGAGCGGCTGCCGGTGCGCAGGAACAGGGTGCCGGTCGGCCGGCCCGCGAGGGCGTCCGCGGCGTGGCGGGCCGCGGTCAGCACCACCGGGATGCCGGCGCCGGTGGCGATCCGGGCCGCCTCCACCTTGGTGACCATGCCGCCGGTGCCGACGCCCGCCTTGCCGGCGCTGCCGACCTCCACGCCTGCCAGGTCGTCGGGTCCGCGCACCACGGCGATCCGGCTGCTGCCGGGCTTCGCCGGGTCGCCGTCGTACAGGCCGTCCACGTCGGAGAGCAGCACCAGCAGGTCGGCCCGCACCAGGTGGGCGACCAGCGCCGCCAGCCGGTCGTTGTCGCCGAACTTGATCTCGGCGGTGGCCACCGTGTCGTTCTCGTTGACGATCGGCATCGCGCCCATCGCCAGCAGCTGGTCCAGGGTCCGGTAGGCGTTGCGGTAGTGCGCCCGCCGGCTGGCGTCCTCGGCGGTCAGCAGCACCTGGCCGACCCGCACCCCGTAGCGCGCGAAGGAGGCGGTGTACCGGGCCACCAGCAGTCCCTGCCCGACGCTGGCCGCGGCCTGCTGCCGGGCCAGGTCCTTGGGGCGCTTCTCCAGTCCGAGCGGCGCCAGGCCGGCCGCGATCGCACCGGAGGAGACCAGCACGATCTCCGGCGCCTGCTCGCCGCCGCGGACCTTGGCCAGCGCGTCGACCAGGGCGTCCACCCGGTCCGCGTCCAGTCCGCCGGCCGCGGTGGTCAGTGAGGACGAGCCGACCTTCACCACGATCCGCCGCGCCGAAACGACCTCCTCGCGGAGCAACTGATCCACCATCAGTCCGACCTTTCCGACGCGATGCTGCTACGCCACGCAATGTAGCCATTCGGCAGACGGGTTACGAAATCGCCGACGAGGCGTGAGACGCGAACCGGCCGGGGCCGCGGCGGGCCGAAACCCGCGGCCGGCGCAGCGGGAGGCGCACGACAGGGGCGCGCGGGGAGGTCCCCACGCGCCCCTGTCGGGTGACGGCTACTGGTCGAGCTGCTCGCGGCCGGAGCTCAGCGCCTCGAAGTCGAGGTACTCCTGCTCCGCCGCGTCGCGGCCGCGCTGGCGCTCGCGGCGGCGGTCGACGGCCGGGCGCTGGCTCTCCAGGCGGTGGTCCTCGCCGCGACGGCCGAGCATCTCCGCGCCGGCGGCCATGGTGGGCTCCCAGTCGAAGACCACGGCGTTGTCGTCGGGGCCGATGATGACGGTGTCGCCCTCCTGGGCGCCGATCTTCCAGAGCTCCTGCTCGACGCCGAGGCGGGCCAGCCGGTCGGCGAGGTAGCCGACGGCCTCGTCGTTGGCGAAGTCGGTCTGGCGGACCCAGCGTTCGGGCTTGACGCCGCGGATGCGGTACGCGCCGTCCTCCTCCTCGATGGTGAACCCGGCGTCGTCGACGGCCGTCGGGCGCAGCACGATCCGGGTGTTCTCCTGGACGGGCTTGGCGGCGCGCGCGGCGGAGACGATCTCGGCCAGGGCGAAGGAGAGTTCGCGCAGGCCCTTGTGGGCGAGCGCGGAGACCTCGAAGACCCGGTAGCCGCGCTCCTCCAGGGAGGCGCGGGTGAGGTCGGCGATGTCCTGACCGTCCGGGACGTCGACCTTGTTCAGGGCGACCAGCCGCGGCCGGTCCTCCAGGCCGCCGTACTGGGTGAGTTCGTCCTCGATGGTCTCCAGGTCGGTGAGCGGGTCGCGGCCCGGCTCCAGGGTGGCGCAGTCCAGCACGTGCACCAGCACCTCGCAGCGCTCGACGTGCCGCAGGAACTCCAGGCCGAGGCCCTTGCCCTGGCTGGCGCCGGGGATCAGGCCGGGCACGTCGGCGATCGTGTAGACGGTCGAACCGGCGGTCACCACACCGAGGTTGGGGATCAGGGTGGTGAACGGGTAGTCGGCGATCTTCGGCTTGGCGGCGGACAGCACGGAGATCAGCGAGGACTTGCCGGCGCTCGGGTAGCCGACCAGCGCGACGTCGGCGACGGACTTGAGCTCCATCACGATGTCGCGGGCCTCGCCGGGCTCGCCGAGCAGCGCGAAGCCGGGGGCCTTGCGGCGGGCGGAGGCGAGCGCCGCGTTGCCGAGGCCGCCGCGGCCGCCCTGGGCGGCGACGAAGCTGGTGCCGTGGCCGACCAGGTCGGCCAGCACGTTGCCCTTGCGGTCGAGGACCACGGTGCCGTCCGGCACCGGCAGGACCAGGTCCTGGCCCTCCGCGCCGGTGCGGTGGCCGCCGGCGCCGGGCTTGCCGTTGGTGGCCTTGCGCTTGGGCGAGTGGTGGTACTCCAGCAGCGTGGTGACCTGCGAGTCGACGACCAGGGTCACCGAGCCGCCCTCGCCGCCGTTGCCCCCGTCGGGGCCGCCGAGCGGCTTGAACTTCTCCCGGTGCACGGAGGCGCAGCCGTGGCCTCCGTTACCCGCGGCGACGTGCAGTTCGACGCGGTCCACGAAGGTGGTCATGAGGTGTGCCTCCAGTACGAAGAAAAAAGGTGTCCTGCGGTAAAGCATGAAGGGTGAGCCGGATCATCCCGGCCCACCCTCCACAGCGAGTCTGTACGGACTCAGGCCTCGACGGCCACGATGTTGACGACCTTGCGGCCGCGACGGTTGCCGAACTCCACGGCACCGGCGGTCAGCGCGAACAGGGTGTCGTCGCCACCACGGCCGACGTTGGCGCCCGGGTGGAAGTGGGTGCCGCGCTGGCGGACGATGATCTCGCCGGCGGAGACGACCTGGCCGCCGAAGCGCTTCACGCCGAGGCGCTGGGCGTTCGAGTCACGACCGTTGCGAGTAGAGCTTGCGCCCTTCTTGTGTGCCATCTGGCTAGCCCCTTTCTAGGAAGACCGCAGGAAGTGTTACTTGCTGACCGAGTCGATGCTGGTGATACGCACCGCGGTGTGCTTCTGGCGGTGGCCCTGACGACGGCGGTAGCCGGTCTTGTTCTTGTAGCGCAGGATGACGATCTTGTCGCCCTTGGTCTGGTCGACGACCTCGGCGTGAGCCTTCACGCCGCCGAGCACCCACGGGTCGGAGGTGACGGACTCACCGTCGACGACGAGGATGGTCGAGAGCTCGACCGAGTCACCCGGCTTGGCGTCAATACGGTCGATCTCCAGCACGTCGCCCACGGCGACCTTGTGCTGGCGGCCGCCTGCGCGAACGATCGCGTACATGCGGTACCTACTTTCCTAACTCGGTCGGAACTCCGGATGCCAGCTGCCTGGGTATGGACACAGGCCGCCTCCCCCGGGAAAAGCCGGTGAACCGGCTCCCACCCGGGAGGTGAGGTGCTCAGGAGCATGGCGTCAACACGCCGAGGGTCAAGAATACGGATCTGTCCACCCAGGGGCAAACCGGGCCGTGCGCGGGGCCGGGACCACCACTGATGCGGTGGTCCCGGCCCCGGGGCTCACTCTGCGGCGCCGTCACCTTCGGCG
This sequence comes from Streptomyces sp. TLI_171, assembly GCF_003610255.1. Classification (GTDB taxonomy): domain Bacteria; phylum Actinomycetota; class Actinomycetes; order Streptomycetales; family Streptomycetaceae; genus Kitasatospora. Next base: position 2,602,479 of record NZ_RAPS01000001.1, read on the forward strand.
GCCGCGGCCTTCTTGGCCGCCGCGCTCGTCCGCTTGGTGGCGGTCTTGCGGGCGGTGGTCTTCTTGGCGGCGGTGGTCTTCTTCGCCGCGGTCTTCTTGGCGGCCGTCTTGCGGACGGCCCGCTTCTTCGGGGCCTCCTCCGCGGGGGCCTCCTCGGCGGCGGGCTCCGCGGTCTCGACCGTGACGGCGACCTCGGCCTCGGGCTCCACCTCGGCGACGGCCTCGGCCGTCACCTCCGCGGCGGCCTCGGCGACCTGCGCGGCGGACTTCTCCGCGGCGCTCAGCGCGGCCTCCATCGCGGCCTCGGCGCGGGCCTGCAGCACCACGATCTCGGCCTCGCCGGACGCCCCGGCCGGGGCGGTGGCCTTGCGGACCGCGCGGCGCCGGGTGCGGCCGCCGGCCGCCGGGGCGGCGGGCGGGATCTCCACCAGGCTGGGCTGCTCGACCACCGGCTCGGCGGCCGCTTCGGCGACCGGCTCGGCGACCGCCTCGACCGGCTCGGCCTCGACGATCTCCAGGTCCTCCGCCTCGATCGGCTCCAGTTCCTCGACGGTCTCGACCGTCTCGGTGGTCCCGACCGCCTCGGCCTCCGCACCGCCGGCCCCGCCGCGGCCCCGGCGACGGCGCTTGCCGCCGCCCTCGCCCGCGGCGGCGGCGCCGGCCTGGGAGCCGCCGTGGCTGTGCGGCTGGTCCATGTGGACGATCACGCCGCGGCCGTTGCAGTGCACGCAGGGCTCGGAGAAGGACTCCAGCAGGCCCTGGCCGACCCGCTTGCGGGTCATCTGCACCAGGCCGAGCGAGGTGACCTCGGCCACCTGGTGCTTGGTCCGGTCCCGGCCCAGGCACTCCAGCAGGCGGCGCAGCACCAGGTCGCGGTTGGACTCCAGCACCATGTCGATGAAGTCGATCACGATGATGCCGCCGAGGTCGCGCAGCCGCAGCTGGCGGACGATCTCCTCGGCCGCCTCGATGTTGTTGCGGGTGACGGTCTCCTCGAGGTTGCCGCCCTGGCCGACGAACTTGCCGGTGTTGACGTCGACCACGACCATCGCCTCGGTCCGGTCGATCACCAGGGAGCCGCCGGAGGGCAGCCAGACCTTGCGGTCCAGCGCCTTCATCAGCTGCTCGTCGATCCGGTAGGTGGCGAACACGTCGACGTCCGAGGTCCACCTCTGCAGGCGCTCGGTGAGGTCGGGGGCGACGTTGGAGACGTAGTCGTGGATCGTGCTCCAGGCGTCCGCACCGCTGACGATGACCTTGGTGAAGTCCTCGTTGAAGATGTCGCGGACCACCCGGACGGTCATGTCGGGCTCGCCGTACAGCAGCGCCGGGGCGTTGCCGGAGGCGGCCTTCTTCTGGATCTCCTCCCACTGCTGCTGCAGGCGCTGCACGTCGCGGGTGAGCTCGTCCTCGGAGGCGCCCTCGGCGGCGGTGCGGACGATCACGCCCGCGTCGTCCGGGACGATCTTCTTGAGGATCTGCTTGAGGCGGGCCCGCTCGTTCTCCGGCAGCTTGCGGGAGATGCCGGTCATCGAGCCCTCGGGCACGTACACCAGGTAGCGGCCGGGCAGCGAGATCTGGCTGGTCAGCCGGGCGCCCTTGTGGCCGATCGGGTCCTTGGAGACCTGCACCAGCACGGACTGGCCGGACTTCAGCACCGACTCGATCCGGCGCGGGCCGCTGTGGCCGCCGAGCGCGCCGAAGTTGACCTCACCGGCGTACAGCACGGCGTTGCGGCCCTTGCCGATGTCGACGAACGCGGCCTCCATGGACGGCAGCACGTTCTGCACCTTGCCCAGGTACACGTTGCCGACGTAGCTGGTGGCCTGCTCCTTGTTGACGTAGTGCTCGACCAGCACGCCGTCCTCGAGCACGCCGATCTGGGTGCGGGTGCCGTTCTGACGCACCACCATGACCCGCTCGACGGACTCCCGGCGGGCCAGGAACTCGGCCTCGGTGATGATCGGGACGCGGCGGCGGCCCAGCTCGCGGCCCTCGCGGCGGCGCTGCTTCTTGGCCTCCAGGCGGGTGGAGCCCTTGATGGACTGCACCTCGTCCGGATCGAACGCCGGCTCGGCGGAGCGGCGGCGCGGCTCGCGGACCTTCACCACGGTGCGCACGCCGTCCTCGGTGCTCTCCCCCGACTCGGCGGCGGTGTCCCCGCTGCGACGGCGGCGGCGACGGCGACGGCGCGAGGAGGACAGGCCGGCGGCCAGCTCGTCCTCCTCCTCGTCCTCGTCTGCGGCCTCGTGCGACTCGGGCTCCTCCTGGGCGTCCTCGTCCTCGTCGTGGGCCTCGGCCTCGGCGCCCTCGTGGGCGTCCTCGGACTCACCGCGGCGGCGGCGACGGCCACCGCGACGGCGGCGACGGGACGGGCGGTCGTCCTCCCACTCGGCGTCCTGCTCCGGACCGGTGGCGGGCGCCTCGGCCTCGACCGGCTCGGCCTCCTCGGCCTGCACCGCCGGCGCGGCCTTGACCGGCTGCGGGGCGGCCTTCGCGGGCTGCTGGGCGGTCTTCGCGGCCTTGGCGGGCTGCTGGGCGGCCTTCGCGGGCTGCTGGACGCGGACCGCGGTGCGGGTCCGGCGGCGGCGGCCGACGCCGGAGTACTCGAACTCCTCGTCCTCCGTGCCGGAGGCGGCGGGCTCGGCGACCGGCTCGGCCTTGGCGGCGGGCTCGGCCTTGGCCGGCGCGGCCTTCGGGGCGGTGAACGGCGCGGGCTCCTGGAACACCGGCGCCTGGAAGATCGCGGTGGACGGGCGGACCGCGCGCCGGCGGGCGCGCGGCGCCTCGGCCTCGACGACGGGCTGCTCCTCGACCACCGGCTCGGGCTCGACGGCCGGCTCCTCCTCGGCGGGCTCCTCCTCGGCGGCCGGCTCCTCGACCGGGGCCGGGGTCTGGGCCGGCGCGGAGGCACGCTTGCGGGTGCGGCGGGCGCGCGGTGCCTCGGCCTCGGCGGCGGGCTGCTCCTCGACCACCGGCTCGGGCTCGACGGCCGGCTCCTCGGCGGCCGGCTCCTCGACCGCGGCGGGGGTTTGCACAGGGGCGGAGGCACGCTTGCGGGTGCGGCGGGCGCGGGCCGGCTTCTCCTCCGCGGCGTCCTCGGCCACGGGCTCCTCGGCCACGGGCTCTTCGGCGGCCGGCGCGGCCGGCTCGGCGGTGACGGCCTCGGGCGCGCCGGCCGGGGACTCGGCGCGCTTGCGGGTGCGCCTGGCCCGGGCGGGCTTCTCCTCGGCGGCCGGCTCGGCCGGGGTCTCGGCCTCGCTCGCGGGGGCGGGGGCGACGACCGTCTCGGCGGTCTCGCTCGCGGCGCCCTGCGGGGAGCCGGCCGGGCGGGAGACCGCCCGGCGACGGCGACGCGGCGGGGCCGCGGACGCGCCGTCGGATTCGTTGTTGTCGGCCGCAGCGGGCTGCGGTTCGGTGTTTTCGAGCATGCGGGTGTGTCTCCCGTCAGGCCCCCGGGCTCCGCTTCCGCGCACGACGCGCCACCGCATTCACCAGCCGGCCGCCTTCGGGCGGTTCCGGCTCCAACGGTGCCGTCGTGCGGACGCGAGGCCGCACAGGGGCTCGTAGTCTCGCTCGACCCTCCGCAGGGCGCGGGGGATCGAAAAGTCTTCTGGTCTGACCAGTCTTCTCAGTTTTCAAGGGCCTGGCCGAGGGGAGGCCGGGCCTGCGCGCGACGACGCTCGCTCCCCTGGGGAGCCGCGGGGGCCGGGGAGCCGCAGGCCCGGAGCTGATCTCCGTGCCTGCGCTCCCGCCCACTCGGCGGACGGCGGATGCGCGCGGCGGGGCGGCCTACCGGCCGACCTCGGCCGCGGCGCGGTCGAGCGCCAGCGGGTCGGTCACCGTGCCGGTCTGCTCGTCGAGCGGCCCCTGCGCCAGCCTGGTCACCTCTGCGGGGACCGGCGGCGCGAGGTCGGCCGTCGAACGGAGACCGGACAATACGTCGTCGGGTCGTACGGCGGGTGTGGCGTGTCGTACTACCAGGCGCAGTATCGCACAGGGAGCACCCGTACGAACATCGTCCGCACCGTCCGTGCCGGTGTCGTCACCGTTCGCAGGAACCGCGGTGCCCTCGGGGGCGAGTTCCATGGCGGCGACCGCGGCGCGCGCGTCGAAGGTGCGCAGGCCGTTCTTGGTCATCCGCTGGACCTCGACCGCCTCGGCGGCCAGGAACACCGCGGCGGCCTTCTCGGCCTCGGCGGGCTCGACGCCGGGCAGGCGCAGCAGCCACTCGGAGGCTTCCAGACGCTCCACGAAGTTGCTGGTGCGGACCTCGACGGCGTCGGTGATGTCCAGGCCGGGCGGCAGCGACTCGTCCAGCTGGCGGCGCAGCGCCTCCGGGTCGCGGGCCTCGGCGAGGCCGATCTCCAGGTACTCGGCCTCGCTGGCGGTGCCGGTCGGGGCGGCGTTCGCGTAGGAGACCTTGGGGTGCGGGGTGAAGCCCGCGGAGTAGGCCATCGGGACGGCCGAGCGGCGGAGCGCGCGCTCGAACGCCCGCTGGAAGTCCCGGTGGCTGGTGAAGCGCAGACGGCCGCGCTTGGTGTAGCGGAGACGGATGCGCTGCACCGTCGGCGCGGGCGGCGGACCGTCGGGCGTGCGGCGTGCCAGGGGGCTCAGTCCTTCGTCAGTTGTCCCCGTCCGGCCTCGCACCGCGTGCGGCTCCGGCCGGACCTTGTCCTCACCAAGGGTACGCGGTACCTCAGCCCAGCAGCGTCCGCCGTACCTCCCGGGCGACCCGGCGGATCTCCGCCTTGACGGGCCACCACACCTCTCGGCGCACCCAGCGGCACGGGGCCACCACGGTGAAGCGCCAGATCCGGCCGCCGAGCCGCCAGGACCGGACAAAGGCCAGCCACAGGGCGCGCAGCACCGGGAACAGCACCGGCCGCCACAGGCCGTGGTAGAAGCCCTTGCCGATCGGCACCAGCACCCAGCGCCAGAGCGCCCGCACCGGCACCGCGACCAGGTAGTACGCCAGCCAGGCGACCACCTTGCCGAAGCCGACCGCCAGGTACCGCGTGCCGCGCCCGATCGGGACCAGCACGTAGTGCCACAGCGCCCGCAGCACCGGCACCGCGACCTGCTTCCACAGCCAGCTCAGCGGCACCACGACCAGCCACTTGAGCAGCCAGCCCAGCGGTATGACGACCAGCCAGTTCAACAAGGGCCACAGCACCCAGGTCCACAGCAGCCGCAGCGGCACCACCAGCACCTTGTCGAGCAGCCGGCCGATCCCGCGGCAGACCAGCACCACCAGTTCCCACAGCAGCCGCAGCGGCACCACCACCGCGACCACGACCGGCCGCACCACCGCGACCAGGCATCCCCCACCCTGCTGCTGACTCACGGCCGCTCCCCCGTCGTTCGATCGGCCGATGGTAGTACGCAGCCGAGAGCCCCCGCCGCACGGGTGCGACGGGGGCTCCGGGGTGAGGGTGCGTCAGTTGTCGACGACCGTCAGGGGGAGCAGCTTCTTGCCGGTCGGGCCGACCTGGATGTGGGTGTCCATCTGGGGGCAGACGCCGCAGTCGAAGCACGGGGTCCAGCGGCAGTCCTCGACCTCGACCTCTTCGAGGGCGTCCTGCCAGTCCTCCCAGAGCCAGTCCTTGTCGAGGCCGCTGTCCAGGTGGTCCCAGGGCAGCACCTCCTCGTAGCTGCGCTCGCGGGTGGTGTACCAGTCGACGTCGACGCCGGTGCCGGCCAGGCCCTTCTCGGCGGAGGCGATCCAGCGGTCGTAGGAGAAGTGCTCGCGCCAGCCGTCGAAGCGGCCGCCGTCCTCGTAGACGGCCCGGATGACGGCGCCGATCCGGCGGTCGCCGCGGGAGAGCAGGCCCTCGATGATGCCGGGCTTGCCGTCGTGGTAGCGGAAGCCGATGTTCTTGCCGAACTTGCGGTCGCTGCGGATCGAGTCGCGCAGCTTGGTGAGCCGCTCGTCGGTGGCCTCGGCGGACAGCTGCGGGGCCCACTGGAACGGGGTGTGCGGCTTGGGCACGAAGCCGCCGATGGAGACGGTGCAGCGGATGTCGTTGGTGCCGGTGACCTCGCGGCCCTTGGCGATGACGTTCTTCGCCATCGCGCCGATCTGCAGCACGTCCTCGTCGGTCTCGGTGGGCAGGCCGCACATGAAGTACAGCTTCACCTGGCGCCAGCCGTTGCCGTACGCGGTGGCCACCGTGTTGATGAGGTCCTCCTCGGACACCATCTTGTTGATGACCTTGCGGATCCGCTCGGAGCCGCCCTCGGGGGCGAAGGTGAGTCCGGAGCGGCGGCCGTTGCGGGAGAGCTCGTTGGCCAGGTCGATGTTGAAGGCGTCGACCCGGGTGGACGGCAGCGACAGGCCGACCTTGTCCTCGGCGTAGCGGTCGGCCAGGCCCTTGGTGATGTCGGCGATCTCGGAGTGGTCGGCGGAGGACAGCGAGAGCAGGCCGACCTCCTCGAAGCCGGTCGCCTTCAGGCCCTTCTCCACCATCTCGCCGATGCCGGTGATGCTTCGCTCCCGCACCGGGCGCGTGATCATGCCGGCCTGGCAGAAGCGGCAGCCGCGGGTGCAGCCGCGGAAGATCTCCACGGACATCCGCTCGTGCACCGTCTCGGCCAGCGGGACCAGCGGCTGCTTCGGGTAGGGCCACTCGTCGAGGTCCATCACGGTGTGCTTGGAGACCCGCCACGGCACGCCGGGGCGGTTCGGCACCACGCGGGCGATCCGGCCGTCCGGCAGGTACTCGACGTCGTAGAACCGCGGGATGTACACGCCGCCGGTCTTCGCCAGGCGGAGCAGCAGTTCGTCGCGGCCGCCGGGGCGGCCCTCGGCCTTCCAGGCGCGGACGATGTCGGTGATGTCGAGGACGGCCTGCTCGCCGTCGCCGATCACGGCGGCGTCGATGAAGTCGGCGATCGGCTCGGGGTTGAACGCGGCGTGGCCGCCCGCCAGCACGACCGGGTCGTCCATGGTGCGGTCGGCGGCGTTCAGCGGGATGCCGGCCAGGTCGAGCGCGGTCAACATGTTGGTGTAGCCGAGCTCGGTGGAGAACGACAGGCCGAACACGTCGAACGCCTTGATCGGGCGGTGCGCGTCGACCGTGAACTGCGGGACGCCGTGCTCGCGCATCAGCGCCTCGAGGTCGGGCCAGACGCTGTAGCTGCGCTCGGCCAGCACGCCCTCGCGCTCGTTCAGCACCTCGTAGAGGATCATGGTGCCCTGGTTGGGCAGGCCGACCTCGTAGGCGTCGGGGTACATCAGCGCCCAACGGACGTCACAGGCGTCCCAGTCCTTGACGGTCGAGTTGAGCTCGCCACCGACGTACTGGATCGGCTTCTGGACGTGCGGGAGGAGGGCCTCCAGGCGTGGGAAGACCGATTCGACAGTCATGCGCAAGGACCTTTACGGCAGAAAAAGCAGTGACCCTTCAGGGTAGCCGAGCCCCGAGGGTCACTGTTTCCACGCGTGCGGCGCTGGGCGCCTAGATCCCTATCGGCCGCTGGGAGCGCACCGACTGCAGCAGTCCGACGGCGATCCACACCGCGAACATCGAGGAGCCGCCGTAGGAGACGAACGGCAGCGGGATGCCGGCGACCGGCATGATGCCGAGGTTCATCCCGATGTTCTCGAAGGCCTGGAAGGCGAACCAGGTGACGGCGCCGGCCGCCAGGACCGTCCCGTACAGGTCGGTGGCCTGACGCGCTATCCGGCAGGCGCGCCACAGGATGACGCCGAGCAGGCCGATCATCAGCAGGCCGCCGGCGAAGCCGAGTTCCTCGCCGGCCACGCTGAACACGAAGTCGGTCTGCTGCTCGGGGACGAACTGGCCGGTGGTCTGGGTGCCGTGGAACAGGCCCATGCCGGTGAGGCCGCCGGAGCCGATGGCGATCCGGGCCTGCGCGGTGTTGTAGCCGACGCCGGCCGGGTCGAGGGCCGGGTTGGCGAAAGCCGCGAAGCGGTCGATCTGGTACTGGTCGAGGACGCCGAGCTTCCACACCGCGAGGGCGCCGCCCACGCCGCCGGCCAGCAGGCCGAACACCCAGCGGTTGGCCGCGCCGGAGGCCATCAGCACGCCGAGCACGGTGACGGCCATCACCATCACCGAACCCAGGTCGGGCATCAGCATCACCACGGCCATCGGGAAGGCCGCCACCGCCAGCGCCTGGAGCACGCTGCGGGTCGGCGGGAAGTCCCGCTCGCCCGCGTCGACCCGGGCGGAGAGCACCACCGCCATCCCGAGCACGATCGCCAGCTTGGCGAACTCGGCGGGCTGGATCGAGAAGCCGCCGCCGAACTGGATCCAGGAGTGCGCGCCGTTGATGGTCGAGCCGAGCGGGCTGAGCACCGCGAACAGCAGCAGGACCACGAACAGGTAGATGAACGGCACGGCGGTGCGCAGTCGCCGGGTGCCCATCAGGATCACCGCCCCGCACAGCGCCACCCCGATCAGCAGGTTGGTGAGGTGCCGGTACAGGAAGTACTGCGGGTCGCCGTGGGTGAGCTGGTCGCGGCCGCGGGTGGCGGACCACACCAGCAGCGAGCCGACCAGGGAGAGCGCCAGCGCCGCCAGGACCATCACCCAGTCGAGCCGGCGCAGCGGGGAGTCCTTGGCCAGCGCCCGGGCCAGCGAGGAGCGCTGCGGGGCCAGCCGGACCGGGCGGTAGGAACCGTAGGAGGTCATGCCCGGCTCCTTCCGTACCCGCCGGCCCGGGTGGGTTCGACGGCGGCCAGCAGCACGGTGGCGGCCGGGTCGGTCTGCGCCGGGCGGGCCGGGTCCAGGAAGGTGGCGCCCGTCTCGTAGGTGTAGCCGGCCTGGATGATCGCGGTGCCGTCCGGGTTGAACTTGGGCAGCTGGGCCTGCGGCTGCGGCAGCAGCGCCTTGGCGTTGTCGATGCCGCCCTTGTCGTCGACGCCGTACAGCGCCTGGTAGATCCGGCGCACCGAGTCGCCGGAACCGCCGGAGCCGGTGCCGCCCTGACTGATCGTCATGACGACCGCGTAGTCCTTGCTGTAGGTGGTCAGCCAGGAGGTGGTCTGCTTGCCGGCGACCTCGGCGGTGCCGGTCTTGGCGTGCAGCTCGATCTTGCCCTGCGGCCAGCCGGCGCCGGTGAACTTCCAGGCGGCGGTGCCGGAGGTGACCACGCCCGCGGTGGCCTGGTCGATGTACTGCAGCAGCTGGCCCTGGGCCGGGATCTTGCCGTCCTCGTGCGGGGCGATGTCGCGCACCAGGGTGCCGTCGGGGCTGACGACCGCCTTGCCGATGGTGGGCCGGTACAGGGTGCCGCCGTTGGAGAGCGCCGAGTAGATCCGGGCCATCTGGAGCGGGGTGACCAGGGTGTCGCCCTGGCCGATGGCGAAGTTGACCATGTCACCGGCGCGCATCTGGTTGCCGTCGGCGCAGTTCTCGCGGGCGATCTCGTCGGCGTACTCGTGGCCGCCCTTGGCCGCCTGCTCGCACCAGGAGTTCTTCATCGCGTCGTAGTACGACTGCTTCCACTGCCGGTCGGGGACCCGGCCGGCCACCTCGCCCGGCAGGTCGATGCCGGTCTTGGCGCCCAGGCCGAACTGGTGGGCGGTCTTGAAGAACCAGTCGGGCGCGTCCTTCTTGGGCTTGAGGCCGCCGTCCTTCATCCACTGGTCGTAGGCGAGGCCGTAGAAGACGGTGTCGCAGGACACCTCCAGGGCCTTCTCCAGGGTGATGTCGCCGAAGCTCTCGGACTCGAAGTTCTTGAACTCGCGGCCGCCGATGGTCAGCGACTTCGGGCAGGGGTAGCGCCCGTTCAGGGAGTACCCGGCCTGCACGGCGGCGGTGGTGGAGATCACCTTGAACGTGGAGCCGGGCGCGGACTGACCCTGTATGGCCCGATTGATCAACGGGTAGTTGGAGTCCTTGCTGTTCAGCGCCTCGTAGTCCTTGGCGGAGATGCCGCCGACCCACAGGTTGGGGTCGTAGGTGGGGGCGCTGGCCATCGCGACGATCCGGCCGGTGTGCACGTCCATCACCACGGCCGCGCCGGAGTCGGCGATGTAGTTGCTGCTGGTCTCCTTGTCGTACACCTTGCGGGCCTCGGCCATGGCCTGGGCGAGCTGGTCCTCGACCACCTTCTGCACCCGCGCGTCGATCGAGGTGATCAGGTTGTTGCCGGGCTGCGCGGGGGTGTTGCCGGCGCTGCCGATCACCCGGCCGAGGTTGTCGACCTCCAGCCGGTCGACGCCGGTGGTGCCGCGCAGGTCGTCGTCGTAGACCGACTCCAGGCCGGCCCGGCCGATCTGGTCGGACGGCAGCCGGCGGGCGCGGCCATCCTTGTCGGCGGTCTTGGTGACCTCCTCGTCGGTGACCGGCGAGAGGTAGCCGAGGATCTGGGCGGCGCTGGCGCCCTCGGCGCCGGTGTAGCGGCGCAGCGCGGTGGGCTGGGCGGTGACGCCGGGGAAGTCCTCGCGGCGTTCCATTATCTGCATCGCCTGCTGGGTGGTGGCCTGCTGGGTGACCGGGATCGGCTGGTACGGCGAGCCGTTCCAGCAGGGCTGCGGCGTCTTGGCGTCGCACAGCCGGACCTTGTTCTTCACCTCGTCGGCGGGAACGCCCAGCACCTCGGCCAGCCGGGTCAGCACCGCCTTGCCGTGGTCCTTCTGCTGCAGCAGCGAGGTGCGGGAGACCGACACCACCAGCTTGGTCTCGTTGCCGGCCAGGATCCGCCCGGAGGCGTCCAGGATCTCGCCGCGGACGGCGGGCTCCACCACCTCGCGGATGTGGTTGCCCTGGGCCTTGGCGGTGAACTCCTTGCCGTTGCGGATCTGCAGGTACCACAGCCGCCCGCCGAGGGTGGCCAGCAGCGACAGCACCAGCACCTGGAGGACGACCAGACGGATCGTCACCCGGCGGGTCCGTCCGGTCTCGGGGATGTTGCTCACGTGCGCGGACTCCGTCCCGGCTCAGGGGCGCTTGGCGAGGCCGAGCGCGCGCTTCTTCTTGTAGGGGGTGGAGGAGGCCTCCCGGGTGGTGCGGTAGCGGGCCAGCGCGCCGAGGCCGGAGCCGCCGTCCGCGCCGCGCACCGTCTCGTTGACCACCCGGTCGCCGTCGAAGCGGCGGGCCAGCAGCATCACCAGCGGCACCGTGAACGGGGCCAGCAGCACGTCGTACAGCAGGGCGCTGAAGACCAGGCCGGTGACGCCGACGTGCCGGGCCGCGGTGTCGCCGACCAGCGCGCCGACCGTGGCGTACAGCAGGGTGGAGACCACCGCGGCGACCGCGACCACGCCGATCGCGGAGAGCGCCGAGCGCTGCCGGCCGGCCTCCGGCCGGAGCATGCCGGCGCCGTAGCCGATCAGGCAGAGCACCAGCGCGTACCGGCCGACCGCGTGGTCGGACGGCGGGGCGAGGTCGGCCAGCAGGCCGGCGGAGAAGCCGATCAGGCAGCCGCCCTTCGGGCCGTACACCAGGGCCAGGCCGACCACCACCAGCATCAGCAGGTCCGGGGTGGCGCCGGGCAGTTGGAGCCGGCCGAGGACGCTGACCTGGACCACCAGGGCGAGCACCAGCAGGACGGCGGAGAGCAGGATCCGGCTCGGACGCAACATCAGTTCCCCCCGGTGGCAGGCGGTGCGGCGGCGATCGGCGCCTGCGGGTTGCCCGCGGCGCCTGCGGAGGCGGCGGGCACCGGCGGGAGCACCGCGTCGCGCGGGTCGGTGCGCGGCGGGACGACCACCACGCCGACCAGGTCGAGCCGGGTGAACTGCACGTACGGCTCGACCAGGATGGTCTTGGTGAGCTGGCCCGGGGTGGCCTGCACCTCCTTGACGGTGCCGACCGGGACGCCGGGGACGAACGGGCGGCCGCTCTGCGAGCCGAAGGTGACCAGCCGGTCCCCGGCCTTGACCTGGGCCCGGCCGTTCAGCAGCTCGATCCGCATCGGGGAGGCGCCCTGGCCGGCCGCGAAGCCGATCTCGCCGCTGCCCTCCAGTCGGACGCCGGCGGTGAAGCCGGGGTCGGAGGCCAGCAGCACGGTGGCGGTGGTCGGCGCGACGGTGGTGATCCGGCCGACCAGGCCCTGGCCGTCGACCACGGTCATGTCGCGGGTCAGGCCGTCGTCGCTGCCGGCGTCGATGGTGATGGTCCAGGAGAAGCCCTGGGCGGCGCCGATCGCGATCACCTGGGCGGCCTTGATGGTGTAGCCGCCGGAGCCCGCGGTGCGCAGCAGGTCGTCGAGCTGCTTGGTGCGGCCGGAGGCGGCGTCCGAGGAGGCCAGCTTCTGGCGCAGCTCGGTGTTCTCCCGGGTGATCTGGTCCAGGCGCTGCTGGTGGGTGCCGGCGTCGCGGATCGCCCGGATGTACCCGGCGACCGGGTCGACCGCGCCGGCCGCGGCGTTCTCCACCGGGCCGAGCGCGGAGGCGGCGGCCCGGCGGGCGCCGCCGAGCGGTGAGTCGTCACCGCCCTTGATGTCCACGGTGATCAGTGCGAAGGCGACCGCGACCAGCAGGACCAGCAGCAGTCGACTCTCTCGGGTGTCCCTCACGGTGCCGGTGCCGCCCCTTCGTGCTGAGTGCTCATCAGCTCAGTCAGCTCGGTGTGTAGTTCGATTCGCCTTGCTCAACGACGCGGCTGCGCGTCGAGTACCTGCTGCAGTGCCTCGAACTCCTCGACGCACTTGCCCGCCCCCAGCGCCACCGAGTCCAGCGGGTTCTCCGCGATGTGCACCGGCATGCCGGTCTCGCGGCGCAGCCGCTCGTCCAGGCCGCGCAGCAGCGCGCCGCCGCCGGTGAGCACGATGCCGCGGTCCATCACGTCGCCCGCCAGCTCCGGCGGGCACTGGTCCAGGGTGGTCTTCACCGAGTCGATGATCGAGTTCACCGGCTCGTCGATGGCCTCGCGGACCTCGGCGGCCGAGATCACCACGGTCTTCGGCAGGCCGGACACCAGGTCCCGGCCGCGGATCTCGGCGTGCTCGTCCTTCTCCAGCTCGGAGGCGAAGGCGGTGCCGATCGACATCTTGATCTGCTCGGCGGAGCGCTCGCCCAGCAGCAGGCTGTACTCCTTCTTGATGTGCTGGACGATCGCGTTGTCCAGCTCGTCGCCGGCCACCCGGAGCGACTGGGCGGTGACGATCCCGCCGAGCGAGATCACCGCCACCTCGGTGGTGCCGCCGCCGATGTCGACCACCATGTTGCCGGTCGGCTCGTGCACGGGCAGGCCCGCGCCGATGGCCGCGGCCATCGGCTCCTCGATGATGTGCACCTGGCGCGCACCGGCCTGCATGCTGGCCTCGACCACGGCGCGGCGCTCCACCCCGGTGATGCCGGAGGGCACGCAGACCACGACGCGCGGGCGGGCCAGGTAGCGGCGGCGGTGGATCTTCAGGATGAAGTAGCGCAGCATCCGCTCGGTGATCTCGAAGTCGGCGATCACGCCGTCCTTCAGCGGGCGGATCGCCACGATGTTGCCGGGGGTGCGGCCGATCATCTTCTTCGCCTCGGCGCCGACCGCGAGGATTCCGCCGGTGTTGGTGTTGACCGCCACCACCGACGGCTCGTTCAGCACGATGCCCTTGCCCCGGACGTACACCAGCGTGTTCGCGGTGCCGAGGTCGATCGCCAGGTCCCGGCCGAGAAACGACAGGTTGTTCGCCATGGGATGTCGAGTGCCTTCCCGAGTTCGGATCAAGGGCGGTGAGCGGACCGGCCGTGCGGGCCCGCGAGAGGGCTGACGGCGGCTGAGCAGCCGCTCCGGGCCCGTGAGTTGGGGTCCATCGTAGTCACGCCGGTCAGCACGAGCGGCGGGTACGGCATGCCGCCCATTCTCCGGGCGGGGATCGGCTTCTCCTGGCATTGGGACGCCGTGTCGGAGGGTGGGGTTCCGTGATTTGAGGATTAACGCCCAGAGGGAGCAACCCCGACCCCCATCCGGCCGCTGAGCTGGACGTTCCCGCCCCGTGCGGCACCCCGCGCGGTTGTGGGGCCCGGGGTGCCGAATCGCTACGAAACCCTCACGCGGGTCAGGCGTGGGCGGGGAAGAAGATCTTGATCTCGCGCTCGGCCGACTCCGCGGAGTCCGAGGCGTGGATCAGGTTCTCGCGGGTGATCGTCGCGTAGTCGCCGCGGATGGTGCCCGCGCCCGCCTGCAGCGGGTCGGTGGCGCCGGCCAGCGCGCGGATGCCGGGGATCACGTTCTCGCCCTCGACGATCAGCGCGATCGACGGGCCGGTGGTCATGAACTCCAGCAGCGGCTCGTAGAACGGGCGGCCGACGTGCTCGGCGTAGTGCTGCTCCAGGGTGGCCCGGTCGAAGGTGCGGAGTTCCATCGCAGCGAACCGCCAGCCGGCCTTGCGCTCGATCCGGCTGATGATCTCGCCGGCCAGGCCGCGCTTGACGGCGTCGGGCTTGAGCAGGACGAGAGTGCGCTGGGACACGGTGCGGCTCCTGAGGTGTTCGGTCGTGCCTGACTGTGCCCCCGACACTACCCCGGCCGGGTGGCGGCCCCGTTGACCAGCCCGGTCAGGCCGCGACCGGGGCCGCCTCGGCGGCCGCCGCGCGCTGCGCCTTCAGGACGTCGATCTTCCGGCCGTAGTGCACCGAGCACCACCACAGGCCGCCGAACACCACGCCGAACGCGTACATGGTGGGCAGCACCAGCCCGCTGGCGAACACGGCGAGCTGCAGGGCCCAGCCGACGTACACCGCGCCGGGGCGGGTGATCACGCCGCAGAGCAGCACGCACAGCAGGATCGCCACCGCGCTGACCGCCCAGACCGTGCCGGCGCCGACGTCGGTGAGCTTCATCGCGACCAGGCCGGCGAACATGATCAGCAGGGCCTCGCCGATCAGGGTGGAGGAGCACAGGGTGCGCATCGGCGGCTACTTCCTTCCGAACAGCAGGCGCGCCTCGCCCACCGTGATGACGGAGCCGGTGACCAGGACGCCGGCGCCGCCGAGGTCCTCCTCCTCGGCCAGGGTGACCGCGGCGTCGATCGCGTCGTCAAGCCGCGGCTCGACCTGCACCCGGTCCTCGCCGAACACCTCGACGGCGAGCGAGGCCAGCCGGTCGACCGGCATCGCGCGGTGGGTGGAGTTCTGGGTGATGACGACCTCGGCCAGGATCGGCTCGAAGACCTCCAGCAGACCGGTGACGTCCTTGTCGCCGCTGGTGGCGATGACGCCGACCAGCTTGGTGAAGCCGAACGCCTCGCCGATCGCCGAGACCGCGGCCTGCGCTCCGTGCGGGTTGTGCGCGGCGTCCAGGATCACGGTGGGGCTGCGCCGGACCACCTCCAGCCGGCCCGGCGAGGAGACGCCGAACAGCGCCTGCCGGACCTTCTCCTCGTCGAGGTGCTCGGCGCCGCCCTGGCCGATCCCGAAGAACGCCTCGACGGCGGCCAGCGCGAGCGCGGCGTTCTGCGCCTGGTGGTCGCCGTGCAGCGGCAGGAACAGCTCCTGGTACTCGTGGCCGCCGATGCCCCGCAGGGTCACCAGCTGCCCGCCGACCGCGACCTCGCGGCGCAGCACGCCGAACTCCATGCCCTCGCGGGCCACCGTGGCGTCCACCTCGACGGCGCGGCGCAGGATGGTCTCGGCGGCGTCCAGCTGCTGCTGGGCGACCACGGCGAGCGCGCCGGCCTTGATGATCCCGGACTTCTCGACCGCGATCTTGCCGGTGGTGTCGCCGAGCTTGTCGGTGTGGTCCAGGCCGATCGGGGTGATCACCGCGACCTGGGCGTCGATCACGTTGGTGGCGTCCCAGGAGCCGCCCATCCCGACCTCGACCACCGCGACGTCCACCGGCGCGTCGGCGAAGGCCGCGTACGCCATGCCGGTGAGCACCTCGAAGAAGGACATCGCGACGGGCTGCGCGGCGTCGACCATCTGCACGTAGGGCTCGATGTCCCGGTAGGTCTCGACGAACCGCTCGGGGGTGATCGGCGTGCCGTCCAGGCTGATCCGCTCGGTGACCGACTCCACGTGCGGGGAGGTGTAGCGGCCGGTGCGCAGTTCGAAGGCGTTCAGCAGCTGCTCGACCATCCGCGCGGTGGAGGTCTTGCCGTTGGTGCCGGTGATGTGGATCGAGGGGTAGGAGCGCTGCGGCTGGCCGAGGATGTCCATCAGCGCCTCGATCCGCACCAGCGAGGGCTCCAGCTTGTTCTCCGGCCACCGGGTGGCCAGTTCGGCCTCGACGGTGCGCAGTTCGGAGTCGGCGCCGCCGGCATCGGCGGGACGGACGGTGTAGGGGTTGGGCTCGGCCTTGTCGCTCACCCCGCCAGTCTAAGGACTTCTCCCCCGCTCCCCCGACGGCACCCCGAGCGACCCCGGACCGGTCATCCGCCCACGGAGCGCCGACAGGCCCTCTTGACACCGCAATTGGTCTACTCCACCGTGTGAGTCGCTCCCCAGCTCCGCGCTCCCTGGTTCCACGCTCCCCGCACCGCACCCCCATCGACACTCCCCCACATGGAGATGGCATGCGTGCACCACAGAACAGTCCGCGCCCCGCGCGGGCACTGCTCGCCGGGCTGACGGCGGCCTCGCTCGGGCTGGTCGGCCTGGTGATGGCCGGTTCCGGCTCGGCCACCGCCGAGGCGGCGGCCCTGCCCAACGTGAACGTGGTCGCCAACGGCGACTTCGCCTCCGGCAACCACATCAGCCCGTGGGTCTGCGGCCCCACCGTCGCCGCGGTCAACAACTCGGCCACCGGCTGGGACCTGCAGGGCAGCCCGGCCGGCTCGGACTACGCCAACTGCAGCCAGACGGTGACCGTGCAGCCCAACTCGACGTACACCCTGACCTCCGTGGTGCAGGGCTCGTACGTGTTCGCGGGCGTCACCGGCACCGGCGGCACCGACCCGTCCACCTGGAGCTCCAACACCGGCTGGAACACCCTGACCTCCACCTTCACCACCGGCGCGGCCACCACCTCGGTGTCGGTGTGGTTCCACGGCTGGTACGGCCAGGCGCCGTTCCTGGTGGACAAGGTCTCGCTGGTCGGCCCGGGCGTCGGATCGCCCAGCCAGACCGCCAGCAGCTCGGCCTCCCCATCGCCCAGCGTGTCGCCGAGCACCTCGGCGTCCCCGTCCCCGAGCAGCTCGCCGACCACGCCGCCGTCGAAGAAGCACCTGCTGACCGGCTACTGGCAGAACTTCTACAACGGCGCGACCCCGCAGCGGATCAGTGACGTCCCGGCCGCGTACGACGTCATCGCGGTGGCCTTCGCGGACGCCACCAGCACCCAGGGCGCGATCTCCTTCACGCTGGACCCCACCCTGTCGTCCAAGCTGAACGGTTACACCGACGCGCAGTTCAAGGCGGACATCGCGGCCAAGAAGGCGGCCGGCAAGAAGGTGATCATCTCGGTCGGCGGGCAGAACGGCACCGTCTCGGTGGCCAGCTCCGCGGCCGCGACCAACTTCGCCGACTCGGCCTACAGCCTGATCCAGAGTTACGGCTTCAACGGGATCGACATCGATCTGGAGAACGGCGTCAACTCCACCTACATGGCGCAGGCGCTGCACTCGCTGCAGTCCAAGGTCGGCTCCGGCTTCGTGCTGACCATGGCCCCGCAGACCATCGACATGCAGTCCACCGGCGGGGAGTACTTCAAGCTGGCGCTGGCCACCAAGGACATCCTGACCATCGTCAACATGCAGTACTACAACAGCGGCACGATGCTCGGCTGCGACGGCGGCGTGTACGCGCAGGGCACCGAGAACTTCCTCACCGGGCTGGCCTGCATCCAGTTGCAGGGCGGTCTGCGGGCCGACCAGGTCGGCCTGGGCGTCCCCGCCTCCACCAGCGCGGCGGGCGGCGGTTACACCAGCCCCTCGGTGGTGAACGCGGCCCTGGACTGCCTGGCCTCCGGCACCAACTGCGGGAGCTTCAAGCCGAGTCAGACCTGGCCGGCGATCGGCGGCGCGATGACCTGGTCCACCAACTGGGACGCCACCGCGGGCAACCCGGTCGCCAACACCATCGGGTCGCACCTGCACGCGATGCCGTGACCGACGCCGCCCGGCCCGGGGCCGTTCGCGACTCCGCGCCGGGCGGCGCAGCGGTGACCGCTGCTGCGGCCGCGCAGCAGTGACGATCCGTCAGTACGTGGTGCGGGGCGTGGGCAGCCGGCCGCCGTGCCGGCGGCGCAGCTCGGCGGCGATCTCCTCGGCCTCGCCGTCGGGCAGCAGCGGCAGCATCATGGCGACCGCCTGCACCAGGCCCCCGAGCAGGTAGGTGGTGTCGGGCGTGCCGGCCACCAGGGAACGGACCCGGTCGACGTTCCCGGCCGCGACGGCCTCCAGCAGCAGCGCGGCACCCGCCGCCTCCTCGTCCACCGCGACCTGGGAGGTCTCCTGCGGGACGCGCCGGGCGAGGCCGCGCAGCACCCGGTCCGCGACCGCGGGGGCGTAGGCCTTGCGGACGGCCTCGGCGGCGATCCACACCAGCAGGGTGGCCACCTCGCGTTCGGCGTGCTCGGCGAGCAGCAGGTCCAGCTCGGTGTCGAAGGCGAGCTGGTTTCCGTGCCGGAATGCCAGCAGCAGCGTCGCCGCCCGGGCCTTGGCCGCTTCCACCTCTTCCATCGGAAGTTCGTCCGGAAGTTCGTCGGCCAACTCCCTGGTCGCCACCATGCGTGTGCCTCCGTTCGTCGCCCCGCCCGAATGGGAACTCCGCCCACCGTACACATCCGATGTGCGAAGTTCGCTGAACGCGCGGGGATCGGCGGTGGAATGCATTCCAATTGGCGCGCGTCGCCAATTGCCGGCGAATGCGCGGCGAATAGCCGGTGCGAAACCGGTGCGGCGACGCGCGGCCACGGAAATTGACAGGCCGTCGGGAAATGCCCGAGGGCCGCCGCCCCGCAGTGCGGAGCGGCGGCCCTCGACGGTGCGTCAGGCCTGCGGCAGCGCCGCGAGCTGGGCGGTGATCCGGACGATGTCGGCCTCGGCGGCCTCCAGCCGGGTGCGGATCTTGGCGACCACCTCGTCCGGCGCCTTGGCCAGGAAGGCCTCGTTGCCGAGCTTGCCGGTGGCCTGCGCCTTCTCCTTCTCGGCGGCCGCGAGGTCCTTGGCGAGGCGCTTGCGCTCCGCGGCGACGTCGATGGTGCCGGACAGGTCGAGCGCCACCGTCGCGCCCGCGACCGGCAGCGAGGCGGTGGCCGCGAAGCCGGCCTCCGGGACGGTCAGCCGCAGCAGCGAGCGGATCGCGTCCTCGTGGACGGCCAGCACCGTGCCACCCAGCTCCAGCTGGGCGGGGACCCGCTGCGCGGGCTGCAGGCCCTGGTCGGAACGGAAGCGGCGGACCTCGGTGACCACCTGCTGGAGCGTGGCGACCTCGGCCTCGGCGGCCGCGTCACGGAACCCGGAGTCCTTCGGCCACTCGGCCACCACCAGGGACTCGGCGCCGGTCAGCGTGGTCCACAGGGTGTCGGTGACGAACGGGACGATCGGGTGCAGCAGACGCAGCGTCACGTCCAGCACCTCGCCGAGGACGCGGCGCGCGGCGTCGGCCTGCGCCCCGCCCTTGGCCAGCGTGGTCTTGGAGAGCTCGACGTACCAGTCGAAGACCTCGTCCCAGGCGAAGTGGTAGAGCGCGTCCGAGACCTTGGCGAACTCGTAGTCCTCGTACAGCGCGTCGACCTCGGCCACGGTCGCGTTGAGGCGCGACAGGATCCAGCGGTCGACCGAGGTGAGCTCCTCGGCGGCCGGGAGCCCGCCCTCGACGGTGGCTCCGTTCATCAGCGCGAAGCGGGTGGCGTTCCAGATCTTGTTGCAGAAGTTCCGGGAGCCCTTGACCCAGTCCTCGCCGATCGGCACGTCGGCGCCGGGGTTGGCGCCGCGGGCGAGGGTGAAGCGGACGGCGTCGGCGCCGTAGGCGTCCATCCAGTCCAGCGGGTCGACGGCGGTGCCGGACGACTTCGACATCTTCTTGCCGAACTCGTCGCGGACCAGGCCGGTCAGGGCGACCGTCTTGAACGGGGCCTGGCCGTCCATCGCGTACAGGCCGAACATCATCATTCGGGCGACCCAGAAGAAGATGATGTCGTGGCCGGTCAGCAGGACGTCGGTCGGGTAGAACTTCTCCAGGTCCGGGGTCTTCTCCGGCCAGCCGAGCGTGGAGAACGGCCACAGGCCGGAGGAGAACCAGGTGTCCAGGACGTCCGGGTCCTGGTGCCAGCCCTCGCCGGTCGGCGGCTGCTCGTCCGGTCCGACGCAGACGACCTCGCCGTCCGGGCCGTACCAGACCGGGATCCGGTGGCCCCACCACAGCTGGCGCGAGATGCACCAGTCGTACATGTTGTCGACCCAGTCGAAGTAGCGGCGCTCCAGCTCCTTCGGGTGGATCTCGACCCGGCCGTCGCGGACCGCGTCGCCCGCGGCACGGGCCAGCGGCTCGACCTTGACCCACCACTGGAGCGACAGGCGCGGCTCGACCACGGTGTGGCAGCGCGAGCAGTGCCCGACCGAGTGCTCGTACGGGCGCTTCTCGGCGACGATCCGGCCCTGCTCGCGGAGCGCGCCGACCACGGCCGAGCGGGCCTCGAAGCGGTCCAGGCCGAGGAACGGGCCGTGCACGGTGATGTTGCCGCGCTCGTCCATCACCGTCAGGTTCGGCAGGCCGTGGCGCTGGCCGATGGCGAAGTCGTTCGGGTCGTGGGCCGGCGTCACCTTGACCGCGCCGGTGCCGAACTCCGGGTCGACGTGCTCGTCGGCGACGACCGGGATCTCACGGTCCGTCAGCGGCAGCTTGATGCTGCGGCCGACCAGGTGCTTGTACCGCTCGTCGTCCGGGTGGACGGCGACCGCGGTGTCGCCCAGCATCGTCTCGGCCCGGGTGGTGGCGACGACCAGCGAGTCCTCGCCCTCGCCGTAACGGATCGAGACCAGCTCGCCGTCCCGGTCCTTGTGCTCCACCTCGATGTCGGAGAGCGCGGTCAGGCAGCGCGGGCACCAGTTGATGATGCGTTCGGCGCGGTAGATCAGGCCGTCGTCGAACAGCTTCTTGAAGATGGTCTGGACGGCCTGCGAGAGGCCCTCGTCCATGGTGAAGCGCTCGCGCGACCAGTCGACGCCGTCGCCGAGGCGGCGCATCTGGCCGAGGATCCGCCCGCCGTAGTTCTCCTTCCACTCCCAGACCTTGTCGACGAAGGCCTCCCGGCCCAGGTCGTGCCGGGACAGGCCGGACTCGGCGAGCTGCTGCTCCACCTTGTTCTGGGTGGCGATGCCCGCGTGGTCCATGCCGGGGAGCCAGAGCGCCTCGAAGCCGAGCATCCGCTTGCGGCGGGTCAGCGCGTCCATCAGCGTGTGCTGGAAGGCGTGGCCGAGGTGCAGCGCACCGGTGACGTTCGGGGGCGGAATGACGATGGTGTACGCCGGCTTCTCGCTCTTCGCGTCGGCCGTGAAGTAACCGCGCTCCACCCAGCGCTCGTACAGCTCGCCCTCTACCTCTGCCGGGGCGTAGGTCGTCGGGAGGGTGGCTGCGTCGTCCCCGGGGTTGGAGCTCGCGGGGCGCTGGTTCGTCGTGTCGGTCACGACGCACAGTTTACGGATGCCGGGACCGCGGTTACGAACCGATTGTGTCCGGACCACTCGGGCGCGGCGGGAGGGCCTTGCGGTAGCGTGCCCGCATACTCGGCCGGACGTGGCCGGGGGGACGAGCGGCGGGGGAGACGAGGACCATGTACGGCCAGGGGCAGGGACAGCAGTATCCGCAGGGGCAGCCGCAGCAGCCCTACGGCGCTCCCCCGGCGCAGCCGGGTTACGGCGCGCCCCAGCCCCCCGCGTACGGTGCGCCCCAGCAGCCCCCGGCCTACGGCGCCCCCCAGCAGCCGGGCCAGCAGCCCGGGTACGGCTACCCCCAGCAGCCCCCGGCCTACGGCGCCCCGCAGCAGCCGGGCCAGCAGCCCGGGTACGGCTACCCGCAGCAGCAGCCGGCCGGCCAGCCCCCGCAGCAGTGGGGCGGCGTGCCCCAACAGCCGGGCTACGGCGGCGGGTTCGCGCAGCCGCCGGCCCCGAGCAAGGGCAAGGGCGGGATCATCGCCCTGGTGGTGGTCGTGGTGGTGGCGCTGGTCGCCGGCGTCGGCTGGTTCGCGCTGAAGGGCGGCGACAGCGGCTCGGACACCGCGGGCAAGTTCAAGCTGTCCCCGCCGGCGAGCGTCGCCGGGTACACCAAGAAGGACTCGAAGGAGAAGGGCTCGCTGACCGGCCTGGAGAGCATCGGCACCCTGGAGGGTTCGGTCACCGCGACCTACCAGAAGTCGGTCACCGACGCGGTCAGCATCAGCGGCAGCTGGGGCAGGATCTCCGACCCGGCCAAGGGCATGGCGGTCGCCACCGACAAGCTGAAGAACGGCGACGACTCGGGATCGGCGGACGGCACGGCGGACAAGCCGACCTGGAAGGAGGAGCTCACCTCCTTCGACGCCAAGGACCCCAACGACTCGGGCTCCAAGCTCAGTTGCGGCGTCGCCAAGTCCGACGACGAGTCGGTGAAGATGGAGATCCCGATCTGCGTCTTCGTCAGCCACTCCACCATCGGCATCGTCGTGCTGGGCTCCGCGAGCGGCAAGGCGGTCAGCGCCAGCGCGGCCGCGGACAAGGCCCGCCAGTTCCGCGACGCCGCGACCGTCACCAAGTAGACCCCACACCACCGCAGTTCATTCCGAACGGAGTGCTTGCCCCGTGTCCGACAACCAGTTCGGCCCGCCGCAGCCCGGCTTCGGGCCGCCGCAGCCCGGTGCCCCGATACCGCCGCAGGGCGCACCCGCGCCGCAGCCCGGCTACGGCTACCCGCAGCAGCAGCCCCAGCAGGCCTGGGGCGGCGGCGCCGTCCCGCCGCAGGAGTTCCCGCCCGGCGCCGGCCCGTACCCGCCCGGCTACCCCGCTCCGCCGAAGAAGTCCCGCAAGGGCCTGTGGATCACGCTCGGCGTGGTGGCCGCGGTGGTCCTGGGCGGCGCCGGCGTGGTCGGCTACCTGATCGTGGACACCGCGTCGAAGACCGGCACCCACAAGGTCGTCCTGCCGCAGACCTTCCACGACATGACCAGCGACCCCGAGGACGAGACCACCAAGGCGCTCTCCACCGGTCTGCAGCGCGGCTTCGAGAACGAGAAGTCCTCCTTCACCCACCCCGAGCCGGTCAGCACCATCTACCGCTCCTCGGACGAGACGAAGATGCTGCTGGTCTCCGGCGCGAGCGGCAACGTGCTGCTCCCCTCCCAGGAGGTGGACGCCACCTTCGACAGCTTCACCGCGGCCGGCACCGCGACCGTCTCCGACCGCAGCGACGTCGACGCCGGCCCGCTGGGCGGCCGGATGTCCTGCGGCTCGATCGACATCAGCGGGCAGGAGGGCGGCATCTGCGTCTGGTCCGACAACTCCTCCGTGGTGCTGGTGCTGGAGATCGACGCCGAGAAGACCATCACCAAGCAGCAGGTGGTCGCCGACACCCAGGAGCTGCGCAAGCTCTCCGAGGTCCCCAAGTAACGCTCGCCGCACAGTAGTTCGGCAACGCGAAGGGCCCCGCACCGGTCGGTGCGGGGCCCTTCGTCGACTGCTCGGCGGGTCAGGCGCTCTTCTCCCGGCGCTCGCGCTTGATCATGTCGCGCGGGACCAGGGTCGGGATGGCGTGCTTGGAGACGACGTCCCCCGTGACCACCACGCGGGCGACGTCCTGCCGGGACGGCACCTCGTACATCACGGACATCAGCACCTCCTCCATGATGGCCCGCAGACCGCGCGCGCCGGTGCCCCGCAGGATCGCCTGGTCGGCGATGGCCTCCAGCGCGTCCCGGGTGAACTCCAGCTCCACGCCGTCGAGTTCGAACAGCTTGCGGTACTGCTTCACCAGCGCGTTCTTCGGCTCGGTGAGGATCTGCAGCAGCGCCT
Organism: Streptomyces sp. TLI_171; assembly: GCF_003610255.1. GTDB lineage: Bacteria > Actinomycetota > Actinomycetes > Streptomycetales > Streptomycetaceae > Kitasatospora. The sequence goes on from NZ_RAPS01000001.1 coordinate 2,626,314, forward strand.
CGCGGTCCAGGTTGTGCACGCTGGTGATGACGGGGAGGCGGCCGATGAACTCCGGGATCATCCCGAACTTCACCAGGTCCTCGGGCATCACCTGGCGGAAGTGGTCCGCCGAGTCGACCTCGCGCTTGGAGCGGATGGTCGCGCCGAAGCCGATGCCCTTGGCACCCGCCCGGCCCTCGATGATCCGCTCCAGGCCGGCGAACGCGCCGCCGACGATGAACAGCACGTTGGTGGTGTCGATCTGGATGAACTCCTGGTGCGGGTGCTTGCGACCACCCTGCGGCGGCACCGAGGCGGTGGTGCCCTCCAGGATCTTCAGCAGCGCCTGCTGCACGCCCTCGCCGGAGACGTCACGGGTGATCGACGGGTTCTCGCTCTTCCGGGCGACCTTGTCGATCTCGTCGATGTAGATGATCCCGGTCTCGGCCTTCTTGACGTCGTAGTCCGCCGCCTGGATCAGCTTCAGCAGGATGTTCTCGACGTCCTCGCCGACGTAGCCGGCCTCGGTCAGCGCCGTGGCGTCCGCGATCGCGAACGGCACGTTCAGCATCCGGGCCAGGGTCTGCGCCAGCAGCGTCTTGCCGGAGCCGGTCGGGCCCAGCAGCAGGATGTTGGACTTGGCCAGCTCGATCGCGTCGTCCCGGCCGCTGCCGGAGCGCCCGGCCTCACCGGCCTGGACCCGCTTGTAGTGGTTGTAGACCGCGACCGACAGCGCCTTCTTGGCGAGGTCCTGGCCGACTACGTACTGGTCGAGGAACTCGTAGATCTCGCGGGGCTTCGGGAGCTCCTCGAAGCGCACCTCGGAGCTCTCGGCGAGCTCCTCCTCGATGATCTCGTTGCACAGGTCGATGCACTCGTCGCAGATGTACACGCCTGGCCCGGCGATCAGCTTCTTCACCTGCTTCTGCGACTTGCCGCAGAACGAGCACTTGAGCAGGTCGCCACCGTCTCCGATGCGTGCCACGAGGTGCTTCCCCTTCGCCAGGGGCCCCGCGGGGGTCGGGGCCTGGTGCTGTGAGACCGGCTGCGCCGTCGGCGAGTGGTCTGGTATCCGACGGTACTCTGCCGAGTCGCAGTTTCCGCCGACTTCGACCGCTCTGCCGTACGCCCTGGGCGAATTGATACCGAACAGATGCCGTCGCGGGCGCATGGCCCGACTGCCATTGTGCGGGACGGACGCGCCGACCGGAACGCCCCGGGACGGGGCGTACATCACGTACGCTCCGGCCCGGGGCGGGAGTTCAGTCGGTGTAGGAGTTCTTCCGGGTCGAGATGACCTGGTCGATCAGACCGTACTCGAGCGACTCCTCGGCGGTGAGGATCTTGTCGCGCTCGATGTCCTCGCGGACCTGGTCGACCTCCTTGTTGGAGTGCTTGGCCAGCATGGTCTCCAGCTGCTCGCGCATCCGGAAGATCTCCTTGGCCTGGATCTCCAGGTCCGACACCTGGCCGCGGCCGGTCTCGGTGTACGGCTGGTGGATCAGCACCCGGGCGTTCGGCAGCGCGAGGCGCTTGCCGGGGGTGCCCGCGGCCAGGATCACCGCGGCGGCCGAGGCGGCCTGGCCCATGCAGACGGTCTGGATGTCCGGCTTCACGAACTGCATGGTGTCGTAGATCGCGGTCAGCGCGGTGAACGAGCCGCCGGGCGAGTTGATGTAGAGCGAGATGTCCCGGTCCGGGTCCATCGACTCAAGGCAGATCAGCTGCGCCATGATGTCGTTCGCCGAGACGTCGTCCACCTGCGAGCCGAGGAAGATGATGCGCTCCTCGAACAGCTTGGCGTACGGGTCGTACTCGCGGATGCCCTGCGAGGTGCGCTCCACGAACCGCGGAACGATGTAGCGCCCCTCGGCGCGCATGTCCTCCAGGCGCGCCTTGGCACCGGACAGGCTGGGGATGTTCATGTTTTCTGGTCCTCCGAAGCGTGCGGTCTGGGTTCCGATGCCGGTCAGCCGGCGGCGCCGGTGCCGCCGCCGCCCGGGACGTCCGCGGCGCTGTGCATGATCTCGTCGATCAGGCCGTACGCCTTGGCCTCCTCCGGCGTGAACCAGCGGTCGCGGTCGGAGTCCGCGGTGATCTGGTCGAAGGACTGGCCGCTGTGCTGGGCGATCAGCTCCGACATCCGCTTCTTGGTGCGCAGCAGCTGCTCGGCCTGGATCCGGATGTCGGTGGCGGAGCCGCCGAGGCCCGCGGAGGGCTGGTGCATCAGGATGTTGGCGTTCGGCAGCGAGAAGCGCTTGCCCTTCGCGCCCGCGGTCAGCAGGAACTGGCCCATCGACGCCGCCATGCCCATCGCGATGGTGACCACGTCGTTCTTGATGTACTGCATGGTGTCGTAGATCGCCATGCCGGCCGAGATCGAGCCGCCCGGGGAGTTGATGTAGAGGTAGATGTCCTTCTCGGGGTCCGCCGCGAGCAGCAGGAGCTGGGCGGTGATCTTGTTGGCGATGTCGTCGTCGACCTGCTGGCCGAGGAAGATGATGCGCTCGTTGAGCAGCCGGTTGTAGACCTGGTCGCCCAAGCCGCCGCCCACGTCGCCGCCGGCGGCGTGCGGTGCCATCGGGCCAGGCATCTGCATCTGCGGGAACGTCACTTAGCCACCTGCTCAGTCGATCTGCGTGTGTGTCGCTGTCCACCGACCCTAACGCGCAGGCCCCGCCGCTGAATCCCCCACGCAGAACTGTTCGCTGTGAGCGCAGGGTGAGCAGGCCGGACGCGAACGGGCCCGGGCACCGTGGGTGCCCGGGCCCGTTCCCGGTCTGACGCTCCGTCGGCTACCCGACGGTCACGAGGCTCAGGCCTCGGTGGACTCCTCGGCGGCGGCCTCGACGGTCTCCGCGGTCTCGTCCTCGTCGTCCTCGAAGGAGACGGTCTCACCGTTGGTGTCGGTGACCTTGGCGGCCTCGACCACCAGGGCCAGCGCCTTGCCGCGGGCGACCTCGCCGACCAGCAGCTGCACCTGGCCGCCCTGGACGACCTGCTGCGCGAACTGGTCCGGGGTCAGGCCCGAGCCGGCGGCGCGGCGGATGAGGTGCTCGGTGAGCTCCTCCTGGTTGACGCCCAGCTCCTCGTTCTTGACGATCTGGTCCAGCACGAACTGGGTCTTGATGCCCTTCTTCGCCTGCTCCTCGGTGTCCTTCTCGTAGTCCTCGCGGGACTTGTCCTGGGACGCCAGGTAGGTGTCGAGGGTCAGGCCCATCGGCTCCAGCTGGTGGTGCTCGAGGTTGTGCTTGCGGGTGCCGATCTCGTCCGCGAGCAGCTTCTCCGGGTAGTCCATCTCGACCCGGGTGAGCAGCTCGTCGAGGACCTTCTCCTGGGCCTGGGTGGCCTGGTCGAACTCCTTCATCCGCTCGAGGCGCTTGACGGAGTCGGCGCGGAGCTCCTCGATGGTGTCGAACTCGCTCGCCAGCTGCGCGAACTCGTCGTCCAGCTCGGGGAGTTCCTTCTCCTGGACGGTGGTCACGGTGACCGTGACCTCGGAGTCCTGGCCGACCGCCGTGCCGCCCTTGAGGGTGGTGGTGAAGGTCTTGGACTCGCCGGCCGACAGGCCGATCACGGCCTCGTCGATGCCGTCCAGCAGGCGGCCGGAGCCGATCTCGTAGCTCACGCCGGTGGCGGTGCCGTCCTCCGGCACCTCACCGTCGACCTTGGCCTCCAGGTCGATCACCACGACGTCGCCCTCGGCGGCGGCGCGCTCGACGTCCTTCACGGAGCTGAAGCGCTCGCGGAGCTGCTCCAGGGACTTCTCGACGTCCTCGTCGGTGACCTCGATCGGGTCGACCACGACGGCGATCTCGGCGAAGTCGGGCAGGGTGACCTCGGGGCGAACATCGACCTCGGCGGTGAACTTCAGGTCACCGCCGTCGGCCAGGTTCTCGACACCCTCGATCTCGGTGATGTCGGGCTGGCCCAGCACGTCGATCTGGCCCTCGTCGACGGCCTGCGTGTAGAAGCGCGGAAGCGCGTCGTTGACCGCCTCCTCCAGCACCGCGCCCCGGCCGAAGCGCTGGTCGATCACCTTGTTCGGGATCTTGCCCTTGCGGAAGCCCGGAACGGTGACCTGCTGGTTGATCTTCTTGTACGCCGCGTCGAGGCTGGGCTTGAGCTCCTCGAAGGGCACCTCGACGATAAGTCGAACCCGGGTCGGGTTCAGAGTCTCGACGGCGCTCTTCACGGTTGGGTCTCCTAGGGGGCTTGCGGTCAGGGCGATAGGCGGTTGGGGCTGCATTGCTGTCCGTACTACCGCCAGCGATCCATCCTACCGGTACCACGAAAGCGACTGTGCCCGGGCACCGGGTGCGCGCCCCCTCCAACGACAACAGGGCCCCGCCACCGACGAGACCCTGCCGCACACGGTCGGGGTGACCGGATTCGAACCGACGGCCTTCCGCTCCCAAAGCGGACGCGCTACCAACCTGCGCCACACCCCGTGGTGCCGAGCAGAAGAGTACACGTCGGCCCGGCCCCGACCGGGGCGATATCCGCGAGCCGACAACCCCGAAGCGGTGTGCATTCCACCGACCCGACCAGGTACGCTAGCCCAGTCCTCGCCACCGCGACGCGGTGCGGGTGCGCCTGCGCGGGTGTAGCTCAATGGTAGAGCCCCAGTCTTCCAAACTGGTCACGCGAGTTCGATTCTCGTCACCCGCTCCGTCCGGTCAACGGCCCCGACTCCACGACGAGTCGGGGCCGTTGGCGTTTCCGCATCCCGTGAGCGGCCCCGGACAGCCCGATGGGCCCCGCGCGGCGCTGCGCGGGGCCCATCGAGGGGGTGGTGCGGTCGGGTCAGACGTTGACGCCGTGGGCCGCCAGGTAGGCGACGGGGTCGATGTCGGAGCCGTAGTCCGGGGTGGTGCGGATCTCGAAGTGCAGGTGGGGGCCGGTCACGTTGCCGGTGGCGCCGGACAGGCCGATCTGCTGCCCCGCCGTCACGGACTGGCCCGCGGAGACGGAGATCGAGGACAGGTGGGCGTACTGGGCGTACTTGCCGTCGGCCAGCTTGATGACAACCTGGTTGCCGTAGGCGCCGCCGTTGCCCGCGGAGACCACGGTGCCGGCGGCGATCGCCTTGAGGCTGGTGCCGGTGCCGACCGGGAAGTCGATGCCGGTGTGGTAGCCGCTGGACCAGTTGGAGCCCGCCACCTTGTAGCCGGTGGTGACGCTGCCCGGGGCGGGCGCGACGTAACCGGAGGAGGTGGACGCCGAGCCGGTCGACTTGGTGGCGGTCGAGGTGGAGGCCGAGGCCTTCGGGGTCGACTGCTGGGTGGCGGCGGTGCTGCTGGTGGTCGACTTGGTCGACGCCTTCGGGGCGGCCGCGGCCTTGGTGCTCGCGGCGTCCGAGGACGCGGTCGAGGACTTGGCCGAGGACTGCGCCGGGGCGGCGGCCTGGCCGTTGACCGTCAGGTGCTGGCCCGGGTAGATCAGGTTCGGGTTGCCGCCGATGACCGAGCGGTTGTCCTGGTACAGCTTCTCCCAGCCGCCGTTGACGTCCTGCGCCTTGGCGATCTTGGAGAGGGTGTCGCCGGAGACGACCTTGTACGAGTGCGACCCGGCGGCCTGGCTGCCGGTGTCGGAGGTGGTGTCGGCGACGGGGGTGGCGTCGACCGAGACGTTGGCCCACTGGCGGCCGCCGTCCTGGTGGTCGGCGGTGCCGTGCGCGGAGGCGGCGGAGACCGGGAGGCCGATCGCGGCACCGGCCACGCCGGTGGCGATGGCGATGCGGACGATGGTGGTCATGCGCGGCTTGCGGTGCTTGCCCTGAGCGGACATGAAGCGGTTCCTCTCCGACGCCTACGAGGTGAGCTGTCGGGTTCGGGCGAGAGTTGCCCGGCCGCGGAAGGCGGCTTCACCCCGAGCCGGTCCCGTGCGTTCCGGGTCCGGCGTACTACCTGTGGTTCCCCCGCTCCTGCCGTGGCGTGGTCTCTGGTCGGAACCGGGCGGCGGCAGGACTAGGCGTTCCGCTCGGTGGCCTGCCCGGTCGATGTCCGGGCTGCGGAGGAAGCAAAACCCACAGGTCGGGAGGCTGGCAAGCGCCGAAAAGCCCCGTTCCCGGGGTCGGGAAGGGGCTGACGGTCCGCCAGGTCACGCTCCGCCGACGGCGCGCTGCGTTGCGCGTACGGGATCATGACGGTGTGCCTACGAACCGGACACGGCGGGCGACTTCGGCCACCGTGTGCGGTCGGGCGTGGACCCGGCGTGACGAATCGGGTGACCCTGGTCACCCGCGGGCAGGCGGAATCGACGGAACGGGAGTCCTTCCCGTCCGTCGTGGGGCGTCCCGGGGGAGCCGACGGTGCGTCAACCCGCGATCGAGGCGATGGCCTTGGAGACGGAGTTGAGGAACTGCTGGATGGGGCCGGCCATGGTCGACTGGCTGAGCATGAAGCCGAACAGGGCGGCGACGATGGCGTGCCCGCTCTTCAGCTGCTTGTTGCGGATGAAGATGGCGACGATGACGCCGAACAGGACAAGCGCGGAGACGGAGAAGGCCACCGGGACTCACTTCCTCGATTCAAGGCGGGGATTCGGGTTGGAACCGGCGATGGCTCCAGGCGGAAACCGGCCCCTGCCCCCCGTGTCCCCACCACTCCATCCGGACTCAGTGTGGTCGCTCGTGCCTACTGCGTAAAGGACTTGCCCAGTTGCCCGGGACCCGAACCGGGGTGGTGGGACTGATTTTCGCCGACCGCGACGATAGCGGAGGGGTTCTGACGGGGCGTCGGCGGGAGTCGGTCCGCCGCGGCCGCTCCGGCAAACCGCCAGGCAGGCCCGGCATATGTCCATGGCCCGGGCGGGGCAACGGAATTGGCCGAAGATCAACGTCCGGGTTTGACACTCCGTGGACACCCCTCGCTCACCGGGCCTCCGCATCCGAACCGCGCCGCGGGCGTCAGCGGCGCCAGACCAGCAGCACCGCGCGGTCGTCGTTGACGTGCTTGGCGACGGTGTCGATCAGCCGGACCGCGGCGCCGGAGCGGACGCCGACCGGGGCGGTGGCCACCAGCCGGTCGGCCTCGCCCATCAGCCGGTCCATGCCCTCGCCGAGGTCGCGGCCCGGGATCTCCACCATGCCGTCGGTGCACAGCATCAGGACGTCGCCGGGGCCCAGGGTGCCGCGCACCCCTTCGAACTTGGCGCCGTCGTAGACGCCGAGCAGTGGCCCGTCGGCCTCCTTGACCTCCCAGTGGCCGGCCCCGCCCAGCCGGTGCATGCCGGGGAGGTGGCCGGCCGAGAGCAGTTCGTACTCGCCGGTGTCCAGGTCGAGGACCAGGTGGACGGCGGTGGCGAAGCCCTCGGCCCAGTCCTGGCGCAGCAGGTAGCCGTTGGCGGCGGGCAGGAAGTCGTGCGCGGGCAGCGAGCCGAGCAGGCCGCCGAAGGCGCCGGACAGCAGCAGGGCCCGGCTGCCGGCGTCCATGCCCTTGCCGGAGACGTCGGCGAGCACGACTTCGAGCATCCGGCCGCCCGGTCCGGTGCGGGCGGCGACCATGAAGTCGCCGGAGAAGGACTGGCCGCCGGCCGGGCGCAGCGCGGTGTCGGTGTGCCAGCCGTCGGGGAGCTTCGGCATCCGGCCCTGGACCCGGATCCGCTCGCGCAGGTCGAACAGCATGGTGGAGCCGCCGCGCCACGGTACGCCGATCCGGCGGCGGAACTGGGCGACCAGCAGTCCGGCGACGCCGACGGCGCCGACCACCAGGGCGGCGCCGGGGGTGACGCCGTGGGTGTAGGTGTCCGGGCTGTCGCTGGCCACCCTCTCCCCGGTGTGCACCAGGGATTCGGTGACCAGCCCGCCGGCCGCGACGGCGTACAGCAGGACCAGGGTGCCGGGGCGCAGCAGCAGGGCGCCGGCCAGGATCGGCAGCACCAGGGCGGTGGGCGGGGCCCAGTCCGGGGCCACGATGTTCAGCAGGACCAGGGCGGGGACGGCCAGCGCCAGGGCGCCGAACGCCCACCAGTCGGCGCCGTCGCCGCGGAAGTAGTCGACCCCGGTGCGGCGCAGCCTGCGTCGGGCCCGGTACAGCGCCGCGCGCAGCCGGGCCGTCACGGGTTCGCGGGACGGTCTGGGGTCCCGGCCCGTCGCAGTGGGTCGCGCGCTGCCGGCCATGGGGACCGACCTTATCCACCGGCGGTGCGCGCGTCGACGGGGTGGGTGGCACGGAGTGCAGCGGGCGGGGGCGCGGCGGCGGGTTTCGGCCGCCGGGCGGCGCGCGCGGCGGCCGGCGGCCCGGCAATTGGCTCGCTCGGGCGAGGATCTGCTGGTAGGGAGGGGTGCATGACGATTCGACACCCCGAGTTGACCGTGCGGCCGCTGCTCGCCGAGGAGTGGGAGTCCTGGTACGGGACCGTGGACGTGGCCTTCGGCGGTACCCCCGAGCCGCCCGAGGAGCGTTCGCTGTGGCGCGAGTTGACGGAGGTGGAGCGGTCGCTGGCGATCTGCGACGGCGAGCGGATCGTCGGCGGCGGCGGGATCTTCAGCCTGCGCCTGGTGGTGCCGGGCGGCGCGGTGATCCCGCTGGCGGGCGTGACCATGGTGGGCGTGCTGCCGACGCACCGGCGGCGGGGCGCGCTGACGGCGCTGATGCGCCGGCAGTTGGACGACGTGCGGGCCGCCGGTGAGGCGGTGGCGGCGCTGACGGCCTCCGAGCCGGCCATCTACGGCCGGTTCGGCTACGGGCAGGCGACCCGCAAGGTGGCGGTGTCGATGCAGCGCGGCAAGGTCCGGGTGCACACCCCCGAGCGGCAGGGTCAGGTGGTGCTCCGGCTGGCCGATCCGCGGGCCGAACTGCCGCGCTGCGAGGAGCTGTTCGCCCGGCTGGCCACCCGCCGCCCGGGCACCCTGGTGCGGCAGCCCGGCTGGGAGCGGGTCGCGGTGCTGGACGCGCCGGAGTCGCGCGGCGGCTTCTCCCCGCTGCAGCTGGTGCTGGCGGAGGACGCGGAGAGCGGCGAACTGCTCGGCTACGCCCGGTACGCGGTGAAGGGCGAGTTCAACGAGCGCGGCGCGGCCGGGGCGGTGCGGGTGCGGGCGGTGCAGGCGGAGCAGCCCTGGGTGTACGCCCGGCTGTGGGAGTTCCTGCTGGACCTGGACCTGACCGAGCGGGTGGAGGCGCCCAGCCTGCCGCTCGACGACCCGCTGCTGCACCTGGTGTCGGACGTCCGGCACCTGACGCCGCGGCTGGTGGACGCTCTGTACCTGCGGCTGGTGGACCTGCCGCGGGCGCTGACGGCGCGGACGTACGCGCAGCCGGTGGACGTGGTCCTGGAGGTGACCGACGCGTTCTGCCCGTGGAACGCGGGCCGCTGGCGGCTGACCGCTGCGCCGGGCGGGCCGGTGTCCTGCGTGCCGACCGAGGAGCCGGCCGAACTGGAGCTGGACGTGCGGGAGTTGGGAGCGGTGTACCTGGGCGGCGGTTCGCTGGCGGCGCTCGCCGCGGCGGGCCTGGTGCGGGAGCTGCGGCCGGGCGCGCTGGAACCGGCGTCCGGGGCGTTCCGCTCCGCGCTGGAGCCCTGGCTGCCGCACGGCTTCTGACCCGGGAACCGCAGCGCCCGCCCGGGGAGATCCCCGGGCGGGCGCGGTGGGTGCTCGCGGGCTCAGCCCTGCGGGTGGTGCGCCGGGATCGGGGGGAGCTCGCCGGTGGTCTCGTACTCGGAGAGCATCTCGATCCGGCGGGTGTGCCGGGCCTCGCCGCTGTACGGGGTGCTGAGGAAGATCTCGACGAACTTGGTCGCCTCGTCCACGGAGTGCATCCGGCCGCCGACCGAGATCACGTTGGCGTTGTTGTGCTCGCGGCCGAGCGCGGCGGTCTGCTCGCTCCAGGCCAGCGCCGCCCGGACGCCCTTGACCTTGTTCGCGGCGATCGCCTCGCCGTTGCCGGAGCCGCCGATCACCACGCCCAGCGCCTCGGGGTCGGCGGCGGTGCGCTCGGCCGCCCGCAGGCAGAACGGCGGGTAGTCGTCCTCGGCGTCGTAGATGTGCGGGCCGCAGTCGACCGGCTCGTGCCCGGCCCCCTTCAGCCACTCGACGAGGTGGTTCTTCAGTTCGTATCCGGCGTGGTCGGAGCCCAGGTAGACGCGCATGACCACGAGTGTGACATGCCGTCGGGCCCGCTCCCCGACAGGGGCGCGGGCCCGGATCCGGCCGGTGTTCCGTCAGCGGCGGCCGAGCAGCTTCCAGGCGAGCGGCAGGGCGCCCATGGCGAGCACCAGCTTCAGCGTGTCGCCCACCAGGTACGGGTACAGACCGAGGTGCGCGGCCTCGGCCAGCGGGACGTCCAGCGCGAACGCCAGGTACGGCACGCCGACCGCGTAGATCGTCAGGCTGCCGAGCGCCATCGCCCCGGCGGTGGCCAGCGGGCTGCGGTCCGCGCCGCGGCGGGCCAGGGCGCCGGTGAGCGCGGCGGCCAGCACGAAGCCGATCACGTAGCCGAGGGTCGCGAGGCCGGCGCCGGAGCTGCCCTCGGCGAACCACGGCAGGCCGGCCATGCCGGCGAGCAGGTACAGGCCGAGCGAGGCGGCGCCGCGCCGGGCGCCGAGCGCGGTGCCGACCAGCAGTGCGGCGAAGGTCTGCCCGGTCGCCGGCACCGGGGAGCCCGGGACCGGCACCGAGAGCTGCGCGGCCAGGCCGGTCAGCGCGGCGCCGCCGGCCACCAGGGCCAGGTCGCGGGCCCGGGCGCCGAGCCTGGTCGACGGGCTGGGCAGCAGGTCGGCGAGGACGGCGGTGGAGGGTGTCGGCGCGGCGATGGCCATGGCTGCTCCCGGGGTTCCAGTGGTGTCCAGTGCGGATGATCACCTGTGAACCTACGCGGCGTCAGGTGCTTTCCGCCGCGTCGGGCGTGACAAAGCCGACCGGCCCCGGCTTGTCGGATCCGGCCTGTGACCGAGCCCTCACCCGCACCCTGCGCGTCCGCGGCGCTACGCTGCGTCAGGCACCCGTCCGGATACCGGTCCGGCTTTGGGGTGTCCACGCCACATGTCGAATAGTGGACAGCTCCCCGCGAAGGGGTCCGATAGTCGAACAGTCTGGATTCCCCCGCATGACCCGCTCCCCCGCACCCCCGACCGCGCCCGCCCCGGCGACGGCCACCGAGGACACCGGCCTGGCCCACGGCCTGAAGCAGCGCCACCTGTCGATGATCGCGCTCGGTGGCGTGATCGGCGCCGGCCTGTTCGTCGGCTCCGGCTCCGGCATCGCCGCCGCCGGACCGGCCGTGGTGCTCGCCTTCGCCGCCTCCGGCCTGCTGGTGATGCTGGTGATGCGGATGCTCGGCGAGATGTCCGCGGCCCGCCCCGCCTCCGGTTCCTTCTCGGTGCACGCCGACCGGGAGATCGGTCCGTGGGCCGGGTTCACCGTCGGCTGGCTGTTCTGGGTGCTGCTCTGCGTCGGCGTCGCGGTCGAGGCGATCGGCGCGGCCGGCATCGTCTCCGGCTGGCTGCCCGGCGTGCCGTCCTGGGCCTGGGTCGCCGTCTTCATGGCCTTCTTCTGCCTGACCAACCTGGCCGCGGTGCGCAACTTCGGCGAGTTCGAGTTCTGGTTCGCCGCGATCAAGGTGCTCGCCATCTCGGCCTTCCTGGTGATCGGCGTGCTGGCGGTCCTCGGCGTGCTGCCCGGCACCCCCTCCCCCGGCAGCGCCAACCTGACCGGCGACGGCGGCTTCTTCCCCACCGGCGCCAGCGGCCTGGTCACCGGCCTGCTCGCCTCGGTCTTCGCGTACGGCGGTCTGGAGACCGTCACCATCGCCGCCGCCGAGTCGGAGAACCCGCGCCGCAGCGTGGCCCTCGCGGTGCGCACCGCGATGTGGCGGATCGCGCTGTTCTACGTCGGCTCGATGGCGGTCATCGTCACCCTGGTCCCGTGGAACGACCCGTCCGTGGTGAAGCCCGGCCCGTACGTCGCCGTGCTGGACACCTTGGGCATCCCCGGGGCGGCGCAGCTGATGAACGTGGTGGTGCTGATCGCGCTGCTCTCCGCGATGAACGCCAACATCTACGGCTCCTCCCGGATGGCCCACTCGCTGATCGCCCGCGGCCACGGCCCGCGCGCGCTGTCCCGGCTGTCCGGCGGGGTGCCGCGCCGCGCCGTGGTGGCCTCCTGCGCGTTCGGCTTCCTGGCGGTGCTGCTCTCCTACTGGTGGCCGGAGACGGTGTTCAGCTGGCTGCTCAACATGGTCGGCGCCGCCGTGCTGGTGGTCTGGGGCTTCATCTCGGTCGCCCAGCTCCGGATGCGCCGCCACCTGACCGCCGATCAACTCCCGGTCCGGATGTGGGCGTTCCCGTACCTGACCTACCTGGCGCTGGCCGCGATCGCGGCGATCCTGGTGCTGATGACGCTGGACTCCGCCAACCGCATCCAGCTGTACTTCACCGCCGGTCTGACGGTGGCGCTGGCCGTGGTCGGCCACCTGAAGAACCGTCGGCCCGCCGCCTGAGCCTGAGCCCCGGCACGACGGAACCCCGCACCCCCGAGGGGGGTGCGGGGTTCCGCGCGTCGCAGGGCCTACTCGAACGAGGGGCCCGCGGTGCGGGTGCGCTTGATCTCGTAGAAGCCGGGCGTGGAGGCGACCAGGATGGTGCCGTCCCACAGCCGGGCCGCGGCCTCGCCGCGCGGGGTCGGCGTGACGACCGGCCCGAAGAAGGCGACCCGGTCGCCGTCCGGCCCGTCGACGGCGATCACCGGGGTGCCGACGTCCTCGCCGACCAGGCCGATGCCCTCGGCGTGCGAGGCGCGCAGCGCGTCGTCGTACGCGTCGGTGTCGGCGGCGTCGGCCAGCTCCTCCGGCAGGTTCGCGGCGCGCAGCGCGGCCACGATGGTCGCCCGCTCGTTGGGCAGGCCCTGGTTGTGGAAGCGGGTGCCGAGCTCGGTGTAGAGCGGGCCGAGCACCTTGTCGCCGTGCGCCTGGGCGGCGGCGATCAGGACCCGGACCGGACCCCAGCCGGCGGCCAGCAGTTCGCGGTAGCGCTCCGGGAGGTCGTCCCGGTTCTCGTTCAGGACCGACAGGCTCATCACGTGCCAGCGGGTGTCCACCGGGCGGAGCTGCTCGACCTCGAGCATCCAGCGGGAGGTCATCCAGGCCCAGGGGCAGATCGGGTCGAACCAGAAGTCGGCGATCTTGCGGGAGTCTGCGGTCGTCACTGACGGCGTCCTTCGGGTCGGGTGTGGTGGGGGGTGCCCCCCGGAATCCAAACCCGTCGGCGTCCGCGATGATTCCTCCCCCAGTGCAATGGCACAGCACCCCCGGCGTGAAAGGATGCCCCACGGGGTGCCATGAACGCCCCGAAACCGTGTGTTCCGTACAGAGGAGTGCCGCCGTGCCGGGCAAGAACCTGAGCCGTGAGGAGGCCCGCGACCGGGCCGCGATCATCCGGGTGGAGGGCTACCGCGTCCACCTGGACGTGAGTGCGGCGGCCGACCCGGGCCGGCCCACCTTCCGTTCCACCACTCGGATCTCCTTCGACTGCAGCACCCCGGGGGCCTCGTCGTTCGCCGACCTGCTGGCCCCCGAGGTGGTCTCGGTGGAGCTGAACGGGCGCCGGCTCGACCCGGCCGAGGTGTTCGACGGCGCCCGGGTGGCGCTGCCCGCGCTGGCCGCGCGCAACGAGCTGACGGTGGTCGCCGAGTGCGCGTACAGCCGCACCGGCGAGGGCCTGCACCGCTTCGTCGACCCGGCGGACGGCGAGACCTACCTGTACACCCACTACGAGCCGGCCGACGCCCGCCGGGTCTTCGCCAACTTCGAACAGCCCGACCTGAAGGCCCCGTTCGCCTTCACGGTGACCGCCCCCGCGGCCTGGGACGTGTACGCCAACGCGGTGCCCGAGACGGTCACCGCGGACGGCTCCACCCGCACCTGGGAGTTCGCGCCGACCCGCCCGATCTCCACCTACCTGACCGCCGTGGTGGCCGGCCCGTACCACGTGGTGCGCGACCACTACTCGCGCGAACTGCCCGACGGCACCGTGCTGGAGATCCCGCTCGCCGCCACCTGCCGCCGCTCGCTGGCCCCGTACTTCGACGCCGACGAGATCCTCACCGTCACCAAGCAGGGCCTGGACTTCTTCCACCAGGAGTTCGACTACCCGTACCCGTTCGGCAAGTACGACCAGTGCTTCGTCCCGGAGTACAACATCGGCGCGATGGAGAACCCCGGCTGCGTCACCTTCCGCGAGGAGTACGTGTTCCGCTCGAAGGTCACCGAGGCCGCGTACGAGGGTCGCGCCAACGTGATCCTGCACGAGATGGCGCACATGTGGTTCGGCGACCTGGTCACCATGAAGTGGTGGGACGACCTGTGGCTGAAGGAGTCCTTCGCGGACTTCATGGGCGCCTTCGCACAGGTCGAGGTCACCAAGTTCCGCTCCGGCTGGATCACCTTCGCCAACCAGCGCAAGGCCTGGGCGTACCGGCAGGACCAGTTCCCCACCACCCACCCGATCACGGCCGACATCCGCGATCTGGAGGACGCCAAGCTCAACTTCGACGGCATCACCTACGCCAAGGGCGCCTCCGTCCTCAAGCAGCTGGTCGCCTACGTCGGCCGGGACGCCTTCTTCGAGGGCGCCCGCCGGTACTTCAAGCAGCACGCTTATCGCAACACCGTGCTCACCGACCTGCTGGACGCCCTGGAGGAGACCAGCGGCCGCGACCTGCGCACCTGGTCGAAGGCCTGGCTGCAGACCTCCGGCGTAAACACCCTCACCCCGGAGCTGGTGCACGACGCGGAGGGCCGGATCACCGAGCTGGCGATCCGTCAGGACGGCGAGCCGCTGCGCCCGCACCGGATCGCGGTCGGCCTGTACGACCTCGCCGCGGACGGCGCCCTGCTCCGCACCGACCGCTACGAGCTGGACGTCACCGGCGCCCGCACGGTGGTCGCGGAGGCGGCCGGCCGGCCGCTGCCCGCGCTGGTGCTGCTCAACGACGACGACCTGACGTACTGCAAGGTCCGCTTCGACGAGCGCTCGCTGGAGACCCTGCGAACGGGCCTCGGCGACCTCGCCGACGGCGGACCGTCGACCGCGGGCGACGGCGCGCCCAGCCTGGCCCGGGCGCTGGCCTGGTCCGCGGTGTGGAACCTGACCAGGGACGGGCTGATGCCCACCCGCGACTACCTCGACCTGGTGCAGCGCTTCGCCGGCCGGGAGTCCGACATCGGCGTGCTGCAGTCCCTGCACCAGCAGTCCGGCACCGCGCTGGCGGTGTACGCCGACCCGGCCCGCCGCGCCGAGTACGGCACCGCGCTGGCCGAGTGCGCGCTGCGCGAGCTCTCGCTGGCCGCACCCGGCAGCGACCACCAGTTGGCCTGGGCCCGCTTCCTGGCCGACACCGCCAAGCGCGCCGATCACCTGCAGCTGCTGCGCGGCCTGCTCGACGGCACCGGCCGGATCGACGGCCTGACGGTCGACCAGGAACTGCGCTGGACGTTCTGGCTGGCGCTCGCCTCCAACGGCGCCGCCACCACCGAGGAGCTGGCCGCCGAACTCGCCCGCGACAACACCGCCAGCGGCCGTCGCCAGCAGACCCAGTGCCTGGCCGCGCTGCCCACCCCGGGGGCCAAGGCCGCCGCGTGGACCTCGGTGGTCGACTCCGACGAGCTGCCCAACGCCCTGGTCGAGGCCCAGATCGCGGGCTTCAACCGGGCCGGGCACCGGGAGCTGACGGCCGCCTACGCCGCGCCGTACTTCGAGATGCTGGAGTCGATCTGGGCCGAGCGCTCGATCGAGATCGCGATGCGGATCGTCGGCGGCTTCTACCCGCGCTACCGGACCACGCCGGAGACCCTGGCGGCCACCGACGCCTGGCTGGCCGGGCACGCCGGCGCCGCCCCGGCGCTGCGCCGGCTGGTCCTGGAGTGCCGGGACGACCTGGCCCGGGCGCTGCGCGCGCAGGAGTGCGACGCCGAGTAGTCCCGAACAGCGCCGCGTAACGACGAATGGGGCAACTCCCGTCTCTGGAACGGGAGTTGCCCCAAACGCTCGGTGCGCTACTTCAGGGTGGCGGAGGTGAGGCCCGCCTGGACCTGCCGCTGGAAGGACAGGTAGACCACCAGCACCGGGAGCATCGCGATCGTCATGCCGGCGAACAGGCCGGGGAAGTCGCTGGCGTAGCCGGACTGCTGGGCCAGGTTCATCAGGCCCTGGGCCAGCATCGAGTGGTCCGGGTCGTTGCCGGTCTGCTGCTGCATCAGGGTAAGCGGCAGCAGGTACTGGTTCCACTGGCCGAGCACGTTGAAGATGAACACGCTGATCAGGCCGGACTTCGCCATCGGCACCATGACCTGGAAGAACGCCCGGGAGTGCGAGCAGCCGTCGATCATCGCGGCCTCGTGCACGGCGCTCGGCAGCGAGCGGAAGAACGAGTACAGGAAGAACACGGTGAACGGCAGCGAGTACGCCGTGTACACCAGGATCAGGCCCACGTACTGGTTCAGGCCCAGCCAGGGGATCACGTCGCCGAGGTTCTTCACCATGAAGAACAGCGGGACCAGCGCGAGGTACACCGGGAACATCGCGCCGGCGACGAAGAAGTAGTAGATGACCTTGTTGCCGCGGAACTCGTAGCGGGCCAGCACGTAGGCGGCCATCGCGCCGAGCAGCATGGTGAGGGTGAGCGAACCCGCCAGCACGATCACGGTGTTGACGAAGAACGAGCCGATGCCCTTGTCCCAGGCCCGGCCGAAGGCGTCGAAGCTCCAGTGCGAGGGCCAGCTCCAGGCGCTGCCGCCGATCTCGGAGTTGTTCTTGAACGAGCCGAGGACGATCCAGATCAGCGGACCGATGATCAGCAGCGCCCAGAGGGCCAGGAAGCCGTGCGAGAAGACGTTGAGGACTCCCCCGCCGTCCGCGAAGCGCTGGTCCTTGGCGGGCTTGCGCGGCTTGTTGTCCCCGCCGGTGCGCTGGGCCGGGACGCCGGTGGTCGCGTCGGTGTTGGTGCTCATGCCGGGAACCTCAGAACTCGATCTTCTCGCGCCGGGTGACCCGGAGCGAGACGACGGACAGGACCAGGGTGATGAAGAAGATCACCACACCCATGGCACAGGCGTAGCCGGCCTTGCCGAAGGTGACGAAGTTGCGCATCAGCAAGGTCG
Organism: Streptomyces sp. TLI_171; assembly: GCF_003610255.1. Lineage (GTDB taxonomy): Bacteria > Actinomycetota > Actinomycetes > Streptomycetales > Streptomycetaceae > Kitasatospora. Next base: position 2,643,389 of record NZ_RAPS01000001.1, read on the forward strand.
CCATGATCTCGCTGTGGTGGTCCGGGCCACCGCCGTAGTACGCGCCGGGGGTCATGGTGGAGACCAGCGCGAAGGCGTCCATGGCGGCGATCGCCAGGTAGACCCAGGCGGTCTGGATGGTCTCCCAGAGCAGCGGCAGGGTGATCCTGAAGAAGGTGGTGCCGCGCTTGGCGCCGTCCAGCAGGGCGGCCTCGTAGATGTCCTTCGGGATGCTCTGCATGGCGGCCGAGAACAGCACCAGGTAGAAGCCGACGCCGGACCAGATCAGCACGCCCATGACGCACCACAGGCCGAGGTTGGGGTCGGACAGCCACTGCCAGGGCTGGTTCGGGTCCTCGATGCCGAGCTCGACCAGCACGCCGTTGAGCAGGCCGCCCTGGTCGGTCCGGTAGACGCCCTGGAACAGCACGGACAGGATCGCGACCGACAGCACCTGCGGGAAGAAGAAGACCACCTTGTAGAAGGCGGATCCCCGCACGCCCTGCACGCCGCCGGTGCCGCCCTTGCCGCCCACGTTGAGCATGAAGGCGAAGAACAGCGCCAGCAGGATGGTGACCAGCGGCAGCACGATCAGCAGCAGCAGGTTGTGCTGCAGCGCGTCGAGGAAGACGCTGTCGCCGAACAGCTTCACGTAGTTGTCCAGCCCGACGAAGTTCATCTCGGGCGAGGCGCCTGACCAGTCGGTCAGCGAGTAGCCGAAGGTCTGCAGGTAGGGCCAGATGACCAGGGCGATGTACAGCACGACGGGTACGACGAGGAACCCGAAGATGAAGGGGTACTTACGGTGACGCATGGGAGCTGCTCCTGTCCGCCGACAGCCTGTGGTCAGACAGGCTTGGAACTGCGGTATCGCGTGGAACGACCGGGGCCCGCGAGCGGGCCCCGGTCTTTCGGTGACGAGCCGTCGGCCTGCTGTGGTGTCAGACCTTCTTCGAGGTGGCGGCCTTCACGCGGGCGACCCAGGCCTTCGGGTCGATGCGCTTGTTCATCAGCTCGTTGGTGGCGTTCTGCACCTCTTCGTTGAACGCCGACTGCAGGTCCGGGTAGGTGTAGTTGAAGGTGTTGGTGCCCGCCGCGGACACGGCGGTGGCGGAGGACTTGGTGCCGGGCTTGAGCACCACGTCCGCGCCGATGCCGTCCTTGAGGACGGTGAGCGAGTTGGCGGCCGCGGCGAACTTGCCGGAGCCCTCCTTGGTCAGCATCATGCGGAGGAACTCGAGGCCGCCGTTCTTGTTCTTGGCCTTGGCCGGAACGATGAACGGCTCGCCGGCGCCGGCGCGGACCGCTGCGGCGGGCAGCTTGTCGCCCGGGAGCGACGGCATCGGCAGGAAGGCCATGTCGAAGTCGGCCGGGGTCGCCGCGAGCATCTCGTTCTCCAGCCAGGAGCCGGACGGGATGAAGGCGGCCTTGCCCTGGCACCAGGCGGTCTGCGACTCGGTGTGGGTCATGCCGTTGGTGCCGGGGAGGAGGAAGTCACCCTCCATGATCTTGTAGAACGCGGTGACCGAGGTCAGCACGGCCGGGTCGTCGAACGCCGTCGGGTCACAGGCGTCGATCTTCTTGACCAGGTCCAGGCCGCCCTGCTTGGCGATCAGGTCGAAGATCGCGACGTTCGCGTAGTAGGGGTACTTGCCCTGGTGCGCGAACGGGGCGATGCCGGCGGCCTTGATGGTGCCGCACAGGGTGATGAACTCGTCCCAGGTCTTCGGGACGGTCCAGCCCTTGTCCTTGAAGAGCTTCGCCGAGTACCACAGGCCGAAGACCGTGTAGACGTAGTTCAGCGAGTACATCTTGCCGCTGACCGTGCCCTGCTCGATGGTGCCGGGCAGCAGGACGTCGCGGATCTTCTTGGTCGGGTCGTCCAGGTACGGGGCGTCCAGCAGCACCGTCAGGTCGGTGAGCTGGTTGGCGCCCACCAGGACGTCGATCTTCATCTGCTGGGCGCCCGAGTCGTCGATGACGTCCGGCGGGTTGCCCGCGTTGAAGCGCGGCTGGAGCTTGCCGCTGATCTCCTGGGTGCCCAGGTGGGAGATGGCCGCGCCGGTGTAGGTCTTCTTGTACATGTCCTCGAAGGACTTGGCGTAGTCGTCGCCGTAGCCGCCCTTGAAGATCACGACGTCCAGCGGGTCGCCCGCCTTGACCCCGAACGGGTTCTTGCTGTCGCCGCCGGCCGCCGGGGCGCTCGACTTGGAGTCGCTGCTGCCGGTACCGCCGGCGCAGGCCGCGAGCAGCGAGGTGCCGCCGGCCGCCAGGACGGTGATCGCGGCCGCGCGCTTGAACAGGTCGCGGCGGTTGTACTCAGTTGCAGAGCCCATGCGTGCCCTAACCCCTCAGTTCCAGAAGAGACATGGGCCGGAGCTGACCTGTCGTCAACTCCCGTGGCCCGGAAGGTGCCCAGCGGCGAATGTGCCGGTCAGAGGCGGTGTGATGATGCTGCAAAGGTATAGTCCACTGTTCACTCAGCGGCAATAGTCAGTGGGTCTGATAACAAACCTGACGGTCGAACCGTTGTCGGCGATGCAGCATGTGCAATGTGCAGGAACCCTGCAAATTGCGTGTCCGCGCCACCTTGGACCGAGAATCTAGCGCGTTAGTGTTCGTTTGAACATAGAAATGCGCAGCTTCGCGCATCACGGTTCGGGAACCGTGCTGCGCGAAGCTGCGCGCGGGGGTCTGGCCCTAACGGGTGCTCAGTCCTCCCGGAGTCCCTTGTCCAGGGCGGCGACCAGGCTGCCCTGGCTGTCGTCGTTGTCCAGCGACCAGGCCATCACGCCGCCGAGGTCGTTCTGCGACACGTACCGGGCCTTGCGGGCCAGCAGCTCCGGGGTGTCGTACGTCCAGAACTCGGTGCCGTCGTACTTCCAGGTCGCACCGTGCGCCCGGTCGGTGAAGACCGTGCCCGGCAGGTCCTTGATCTGGTTGTACGGCAGGTTGCCGCCGCGGGACAGCCCGGTCGCCGACTGGTACAGGCCGTCGGCCTTCGGACCGGCCGGCACGCCCGTCCAGCCGTAGCCGTAGAACGGGACGCCCACCACGGCCTTCTTGGCCGGCAGGCCGCGGTCGAGGTAGGTCCGCACCACGCGGTCCACGCTGAGCTGGAGCCCGGAGGCGTCGGCCTTGTCGGTGTACAGGTTGGCGTCGTGGTTGGTCGGGCCCTGGGCCTCCCAGGGGCCGTGCAGGTCGTAGGTCATCAGGTTCAGCCAGTCCACCGACTTGGCGACCTTCTTGACCTCCAGCTGGTCGATCTTGGCCTCGCCGGCCGGGACCGCCGCGGTCAGCAGGTAGTGCGGGCCCTTCTTGCCGGACAGCGCGTCCAGCTGACGGCGGAACTCCTGCATCAGCAGGGTGTAGTTCCTGCCGTCCTCGGGGCGCACTACGTTGCCCCCGTCACCGCCGCCGCCCGGGTACTCCCAGTCGATGTCGATGCCGTCGAACACCCCGGCGCCCGCGCCCGCGCCGCCCTCGGCGGAGCCCAGCTGCGGCAGGTTGCCCTTGAGGTACAGGTCGATGCAGGAGGAGACGAACTTCTTCCGGGACGCGTCGGTCAGCGCGGCGTCGGAGAAGTACTTGGACCAGCTCCAGCCGCCGAGCGAGACCACCGCGCGCAGCTGCGGGTTGGCTGCCTTCAGCTTGCGCAGCTGGTTGAAGTTGCCCTTGAGCGCCTGCTCCGGGGTGTCGGCCACGCCGTCCACCGACTCCTCGGCGCCCACCGGGCGCTGGTAGTCGGCCCAGGCGTCGCCGACGCCGGCGGCGTTGGCCTCGAAGCAGGTGCCGTCGGCGGAGACGTTGCCGAAGGCGTAGTTGATGACGGTCAGCTTGCCGGCCTGGCCGCTGTCCTGGACCTTCTTGGCCGAGAAGCCGCTGTAGATGCCCCACTGGGTGAAGTAGCCGACCCGCTGGCCTTCGAGCCGGTGGTTCTTCTCGTGGGCCTGGGCGGTGGCCGGGGAGACGAGCAGGGCCCCGATGGTCGCGGCGGCGAGGAATGCTGCGGTGCGTCTGGTCATTCCGTGAATCTCTCCGATTCAGCGTCAATTGGTATGGACCATGTGCTGATGGAGAGGTTTAGTCCATTGGGCCCGGAACGCACAAGAGGCCGGACCGCGCGATGCGGTCCGGCCTCCCGGGTGCTACCTGTCGACTCAGCCGATCAGGCTGCGCAGCACGTACTGCAGGATGCCGCCGTTGCGGTAGTAGTCCGCCTCACCGGGGGTGTCGATGCGCACCACCGCGTCGAACTCGACGGTGTCGCCCGCCGCGGCGACCGCCTTGACCTTGACGGTCTTCGGGGTGCGGCCCTCGTTCAGCTCGGTGACACCGGTGAACTCGAAGGTCTCCTCGCCGGTCAGGCCCAGCGAGTCGGCGTTCTGGCCGGCCGGGAACTGCAGCGGCAGGACACCCATGCCGATCAGGTTGGAGCGGTGGATGCGCTCGTAGGACTCGGCGATGACGGCCTTGACGCCGAGCAGCGCGGTGCCCTTGGCCGCCCAGTCGCGGGACGAGCCGGAGCCGTACTCCTTGCCCGCCAGGACGACCAGCGGGGTGCCGGCGGCCTGGTAGTTCTGCGAGGCGTCGTAGATGAACGACACCGGGGCGTCGGCCTGGGTGAAGTCGCGGGTGTAGCCGCCCTCGGTGCCCGGCGCGATCTGGTTGCGCAGGCGGATGTTGGCGAAGGTGCCGCGGATCATGACCTCGTGGTTGCCACGGCGCGAGCCGTAGGAGTTGAAGTCGCGCTTCTCCACACCGTGCTCGGTGAGGTACTGCGCCGCCGGGGTGCCCGGCTTGATGTTGCCGGCCGGGGAGATGTGGTCGGTGGTGACCGAGTCGCCCAGCTTGGCCAGCACGCGGGCGCCGGAGATGTCGGTCACCGGGCTCGGGGTCTTGGCCATGCCCTCGAAGTACGGGGGCTTGCGGACGTAGGTCGACTCGGCGTCCCACTCGAAGGTGTTGCCGGTCGGGACCGGGAGCGACTGCCAGCGGTGGTCGCCCGCGAAGACGTCCTGGTAGCCCTTGTCGAACATGGCCTCGTCGATGGAGCCGGCGACGACGTCGGCGACCTCCTGCTCGGACGGCCAGATGTCGGCGAGGAACACGTCGTTGCCGTCCGCGTCCTGGCCCAGGGCGTCACGGGTGATGTCGACGTTCATGTTGCCGGCGAGGGCGTAGGCGACCACCAGCGGCGGGGAGGCCAGGTAGTTCATCTTGACGTCCGGGTTGATCCGGCCCTCGAAGTTGCGGTTGCCGGAGAGCACCGAGACGACCGCGAGGTCGGCCTCGTTCACCGCGGCGGAGACCTCCTCGGGCAGCGGGCCCGAGTTGCCGATGCAGGTGACGCAGCCGTAGCCGACCAGGTTGAAGCCCAGCTTCTCCATGTACGGGAGCAGGCCGGCCTTCTCGTAGTAGTCCATGACGACCTTGGAGCCCGGCGCCAGGGTGGTCTTGACCCAGGGCTTGACGTGCAGGCCCTTCTCCACGGCCTTCTTCGCCAGCAGGGCGGCGCCCAGCATGACGGAGGGGTTGGAGGTGTTGGTGCAGGAGGTGATCGAGGCGATCACGACCGCGCCGTTGTCGATCTCGTACGAGCTGCCGTCGGGGGCGGTGACGGCGGTCGGCTTCGAGGCCTCGGCGGAGTAGGTCGGCAGCGCCTCGGCGAACTTCGCGGCGGCCTCGGCCAGGATCACCCGGTCCTGCGGGCGCTTCGGGCCGGAGATCGACGGGACGACGGTGGAGACGTCCAGCTCCAGGTACTCGGAGTAGACCGGCTCGACCGACGGGTCGTGCCAGAGGCCCTGCTCCTTGGCGTACGCCTCGACCAGGGCGAGCTGCTGCTCGCTGCGGCCGGTGAGCTTCAGGTAGTTGATGGTCTCGGCGTCGATCGGGAAGATCGCGCAGGTCGAGCCGAACTCCGGCGACATGTTGCCGATGGTGGCGCGGTTCGCCAGCGGGATCGAGGTGACGCCCTCGCCGTAGAACTCGACGAACTTGCCGACCACACCGTGCTTGCGCAGCATCTCGGTGATGGTGAGCACCAGGTCGGTGGCGGTGGTGCCGGCCGGCAGCTGGCCGTTGAGCTTGAAGCCCACCACGCGCGGGATCAGCATCGAGACCGGCTGGCCGAGCATCGCGGCCTCGGCCTCGATGCCGCCGACGCCCCAGCCCAGCACGCCCAGGCCGTTGACCATGGTGGTGTGCGAGTCGGTGCCGACGCAGGTGTCCGGGTACGCCTGGCCGTTGCGGACCATGACGGTGCGGGCCAGGTGCTCGATGTTGACCTGGTGGACGATGCCGGTGCCGGGCGGGACGACCTTGAACTCGTCGAACGCGGTCTGGCCCCAGCGCAGGAACTGGTAGCGCTCCTTGTTGCGGCCGTACTCGATCTCGACGTTCTGGACGAAGGCGTCCGGGGTGCCGAACTTGTCGGCGATGACCGAGTGGTCGATGACCAGCTCGGCCGGCGCCAGCGGGTTGATCTTCGCCGGGTCGCCGCCGAGGTCCTTGACGGCCTCGCGCATGGTGGCCAGGTCGACGACACAGGGGACACCGGTGAAGTCCTGCATGATCACGCGGGCGGGCGTGAACTGGATTTCCTCGCTCGGCTCCGCCGCGGCGTCCCAGCCGCCCAGGGCGCGGATGTGGTCGGCGGTGATGTTGGCGCCGTCCTCGGTGCGGAGGAGGTTCTCCAGCAGGACCTTGAGGCTGTACGGCAGCCGCTCGGAACCCTCGACGGCGGAGAGCTTGAAGATCTCGTACGACTCGTCGCCCACCTGCAGCGAGCTGCGGGCGTCGAAGCTGTTCGCGGACACGACTGACTCCTTCTTGGTCCACCCGGTGATAAGGTAAGCCTTAGCTAACCTGACTGCCGCCGCTTACCGAGCCGAGGATGGAGGCCTGCGCCTCTCGGCAAGTATCTTGACGTCAAGATAAAGCGTACCGCGCAATGTATCTCGATGTCGAGATAAACCATAGTGCATGGGCTCCGCCCGCACCTCACCGGCACGGCCCGCGCCGCGTGTAACGCAACCACCCGCCCCGCGCGTCTGTCCCTCTGTACGGGTGTCGGCGGACCGGAACGGGGCGCGCGGGTGGTGGTGGGGCGGCGCAGGGCGGCCGAGGAGCGGCGCGAGTTCGAGGAGTTCGCGCACAGCCGGGGCGCCGCGCTGTTCCGCACCGCCCTGCTGCTCTGCGGCGACTGGCACCTGGCCGAGGACCTCACCCAGACCGCGCTGGCCCGGATCTACGCCTCCTGGGGGCGCGTGAAGCACGCCGACAGCCCCGCCGCCTACGCGCGCACCGTGCTGGTCCGCTGCTACCTCTCGCACCGCCGGCTGCGCCGCAGCAGCGAACTGCCCGGCCTCGACCTGCTGCCCGAACAGGCCGCCCCCGACCAGGACCCGGCGCTGCGGGTCGCCCTGCTCGCCGCCCTCGCCGAACTGCCGCCCAGGGACCGGGCCGTGCTGGTCCTGCGCTACTGGGAGGACCGCAGCGTCGAGGAGACCGCCGCCGAACTCCGGCTCACCCCCGGCACCGTCCGGGTCCGCGCGCTGCGGGCCCTCACCCGGCTGCGCCGCCAACTCGCCCCGCACCTGGACACCCTGGTGCCGTGACCGGCCCCGCCGCCCTCCCTCCGCGCCGCCCCTCCCACCCACCGAAAGCGAGAGTCCCGATGCCCGAGCAGGAGCTGCGCGACGTCTTCGGGCGGGCGGTCGGCGACGCCGCACCCGACCTCGGGCTGCTGATCGCCGGGGCCGCCGCCGAAGGAAGGGCCCTCCGGGCCCGGCGGCGGGTCGCGCTCGCCGGGACGGTGGCCGCCGTCGCCGCGCTCGCGGTGGCCGGCGGACTGCTGCTGCGCCCGACCGCCCCCGCAGTGACCGCCGCCGCCGGTCCGGAGACGCTCGCCCCCGTCCCCGCGGCGAGCATCTCGCTGCCCCCCGGCAAGACCCTGCTGACCGGCCCGGCCGCCTTCCACACCCTGCTCTCGCTGCTCCCCGAGGGCCTGGGCGCCGACGGCTGGACCGACGACAGCGCCTCCGCCCGGGGCCGGGTGGCGGTCGTGGTGCGCGCCTCGCTGCGCCACGAGCGGACCGCCTCGGCTGCGGACGGCAGCAGCTACGGGGACGTGGGCGCGAGCGACGGGGGTGTCGGCGGGACGGAGGCGGGGGCGGTGGCCGGCAGCGGGCCCGAGAGCGGGAGCGGGGCCGGAACCGTGGAGGCCCGGATCCAGTACCCGGCCACGCCGCCGCAGGGGTCCGCCGGGGGATACGACTGCGCCGGCCACCCGGCCACCGAGGACTGCGCCCCGATCACCGCCCGCCCCGGCACCACCGGCGTGGTCACCACCGCGCGCGACGCCTCCCACCGGATCGTCCGCCGGGTGGACCTGCTGACCCCGGACGGCGTCCGGGTCGTCCTGCTCGCCACCGGCACCGCCGAGCGCGCCCCGCTGATCGACCGCGACACCCTGCTCAAGATGGCGCTGAGTCCGACCTGGCAGCCCGTCATCGGTCTGGACGAGGCCCGGGCGGCGGCGCAGAAGTTCCCGACCGGCCCGCGGCCGGGCAGCTCGCCGGCGCCGGACGCCACCGTCCTGGGCGGCCCCCAGGCGGCGGTCGGCGGTGGGCTACGGTGAACGGGTGATCGTGGTCGACGCCTCTGCGGTGGTGCTGTTCCTCTCCGACCAGGGCCCGCGCGGCGATGCCGCCCGGGCCGCGCTGGCCGCCGACCCCGAGTGGGCGGCTCCCGAGCACGTGGTGATCGAGGTGATGCAGTCCCTGCGCGGGCTGTACCTCGCCAAGCAGCTGACCGCCGAGCAGGTCGCCGAACTCGCCCGCCGGCTGCCCGGACTGACCATCCGCAAGGTCCCGGTGGCCCCGCTGCTCGACCGGATCTGGGAGCTCAAGGACAACCTGACCCCGGACGACGCCGCGTACGTCGCGGTCGCCGAACAGTTCGGCGCCCCGCTGATCACCGCCGACCTGCGGCTGATGCGCGCCAGCGGGCCGCGCTGCGAGATCCGCGGCATCACCGCGACCGGCTGACGGACCGTCGACGGCCGGGTCGCGCCCCGCGTTCCCGTACGGGTGACTGTGTGCGCCGGTGCGGCACGGCGGCGTGCGCAGCGGGGCGGGCGGCGGCCACCGTGGACGGTGTCCCTGACGGCCCGTCGGAAGGTCCGCGATGCCCCTGTCCCCCGCCACCGGTGCGCTGCTGGTGCCGCTCGCCCTGTTGCCGATCAGTCCGCCCGGCGCCGAGGGCCCGGCCGCGCCCACGGCGGACCGGGTGGTGGACGCCCGCTTCGACCGGGCCGACGGCTTCGTCCCGGCCCGCGCGATCACCCACGCGCCGGACCTGGTCCCGTACGGCTCCCAGGTGCGGGTCACCGTCGGACGGGCGGCCGGGCACACCACCGTCTCGGTGGAGCTCGCCGGGGTGGCCGGGCCGCACGAGTTCCCCGCGCACGTGCACACCGGCGGCTGCGGCGCCGACCCGGCGGCCTCCGGCCCGCACTACCAGCAGGTGGCGGGCTCGGAGGCGGCGGACAACGAGGTCCGGATGACGGTGCGCACCGACCCGGGCGGGGCCGGGGTGGCCTCGGCGACCGTCCCCTGGGAGTTCCGGCCGGACGAGGCGCACTCGCTGGTGCTGCACGCGGGCATCCCCGCCGGGCCGCACGCGGCGGCCGACCGGGCGGCGTGCGTGGACGTCGACTTCTGACGCCCGCTCACCTTTCCGGCGCGGTCAGGAGCCGAGGGTCGCGACCAGCACGGCCTTGATGGTGTGCAGGCGGTTCTCGGCCTGGTCGAAGACCACGGAGTGCGCGGACTCGAACAGCTCGTCGGTGCACTCCAGCTCCGCCATGCCGGTGAGCTCGTACATCTGCCGGCCGATCTCGGTGCCGAGGTCGTGGTACGCGGGCAGGCAGTGCAGGAACTTGACCGCCGGGTTCCCGGTGGCGCGCACGGTGTCCATCGAGACCTGGTACGGCTTCAGCAGCGCGATCCGCTCGGCCCAGACCTCCTTGGGCTCGCCCATCGACACCCAGACGTCGGTGTACAGGAAGTCGGCGCCCGCCACGCCCGCCGCCACGTCCTCGGTGAGGGTGATCCGGGCGCCGGTGGTGCCGGCCAGCGCCTCGGCGGCCTTGCGGACCTCCTCGGCGGGCCAGAGCTGCGCCGGGGCGACGATTCGGATGTCCATGCCCAGCAGCGCGCCGGTGATCAGCAGCGAGTTGCCGGTGTTGCAGCGGGAGTCGCCGAGGTAGACCAGCGTGGTCTCGTGCAGCGGCTTGGTGGAGTGCTCCCGGACGGTCAGCACGTCGGCCAGCATCTGGGTGGGGTGCCACTCGTCGGTCAGGCCGTTCCACACCGGGACGCCGGCGTGCGCGGCCAGCTCCTCGACGATCTCCTGGCCGTCGCCGCGGTACTCGATGCCGTCGAACATCCGGCCCAGGACCCGTGCGGTGTCCCTGATCGACTCCTTGTGGCCCATCTGCGAGCCGGCCGGGTCGAGGTAGGTGGTGGACGCGCCCTGGTCGTGGGCGGCGACCTCGAAGGCGCAGCGGGTCCGGGTGGAGGTCTTGGCGAAGATCAGCGCGATGTTCTTGCCGCGCAGCCGGGGCTGCTCGGTGCCCGCGTACTTGGCGGCCTTGAGCTGGGCGGCGAGGTCGACCAGGTGACGGAACTCCTGGGGAGTGAAGTCGAGCTCCTTGAGGAAGTGCCTGTTCCGGAGGTTGAACGCCATACCGGTCTCCTGGGTCGGTCAACGGACTGAGACGGGAAGTGTATACGAGTACTCGAATATTCATGCAACAAGAAGATGGCCGACGCGCGGCCGGGAGCCCACCCTCGGGGCGGGCGGCTCCCGGCCGCGCGTCGGCGTCGTGGCAGCTGCGGTGCGAGCCGCCGAGGTCAGAGCCGGGGGTCGACCGGCTCGGACTCCAGGGCCAGCACCGCGAACACCGCCTCGTGCACCCGCCACAGCGGCTCGCCCGCGGCCAACCGGTCCAGCGACTCCAGGCCGAGCGCGTACTCGCGCAGCGCGAGCGAGCGCTTGTGGCCGAGCGAGCGCTGACGCAGCCGGTCCAGGTGCCGGGTGTAGTCCGGGCCGTAGATGATCCGCAGGTACTCGCGGCCGCGGACCTTCAGCCCCGGCTGGACCAGCCGGCCGGAGCCGTCCCGGTGCAGGGCCTCGACCGGCTTGACCACCATGCCCTCGCCGCCGGCCGCGGTGAGCTCCTCCCACCAGGCGGTGGCGGCGGCCACCGAGGACTCGTCCTCGGTGTCGACCAGCAGCCGCCCGGTGCGGTGCAGCACCGAAGTGGCGCCGTCCGCCGCCGCGGCCGCACGGTCGGCGTCGACCAGGCGGTCGATCAGGTCGAGGTGCTCGGTGTGCGGGCGCAGCGCCAGGTTGGCCCCCTCGGCGGCGAGCAGCTGGAACGGGGCCAGCCGGATGCCGCTGAGGCCCTCGGTGGGCCAGCAGTAGCGCCGGTAGGCCTCGGTGAAGGCCAGCGCGTCGGCGGCGCGCTCCTGCTGGCGGTCCGTCAGCTCCTGCACGTCGAGGCCGCGCCCGGCGGCCAGGGCGAGCGCGTCCAGGGCTGCGGGCAGCGCGGCGCCCGCAGCCGCGCCGACCGCGGCGTACTGACGGCGCAGCAGCTCCACGGCCTTCAGCGACCAGGGCATCAGCTCGGCGTCCAGCAGCAGCCACCCGGTGTCGAGCTCCTCGAACAGGCCGGACCGCTCGGCGGCGGTCCGCAGCCGGTCCAGGATCGCGCCGGTGAGCTGCTCGTCGTTGAGGAACGCACGGCCGGTCCTGGTCCAGATCGCGCCCGGGCCGGGCAGGCCGAAGCGCTTCTCCAGGGCGGTGTCGTCCCGGGCGACCAGCACGACGGCCCGCGAGCCCATGTGCTTCTCCTCGCAGATCACCTGCCGCACCCCGTCGTGCCGGTAGGCGAGGAACGCCTCCTCGGGGTGTTCCAGCCAGCCGTCGCGACGGGAGGTCGGCGACGGCGCCATGGTCGGCGGCAGGTAGGCGAGCAGCCGCGGGTCGAGCGCGAAGCGGCTCATCACCTCCAGCGCCGCGGCGGCGTTCTCCTCCCGGACGGCGACGTTGCCGAGCCGGGCGGTCTCCACCACGCGGCGGCCGGCCACGTCGGCGAGGTCCAGCGGACGGCCCTCCCGGCCGCCCGGCGCGTCGGTGTGCATCGGGCGGACCGGCTCGTACCACTCCTGCTCGGCCGGGACGGAGACCACTTCGCGCTCGGGGTAGCGCAGCGCGGTGAGGCTGCCGCCGAACACGCAGCCGGTGTCCAGGCAGATGGTGTTGTTGAGGAAGCTCGCCACCGGCACCGGGGTGTGGCCGTAGACCACCAGGGCGCGGCCGCGGTACTCCTCGGCCCACGGGTAGCGCACCGGCAGGCCGTACTCGTCGGTCTCACCGGTGGTGTCGCCGTACAGCGCGTGCGAGCGGACCCGGCCGGAGGCCCGGCCGTGGAACTTCTCCGGCAGACCGGCGTGGCAGACCACCAGCGCGCCGCCGTCCAGCAGGTAGTGGCTGACCAGGCCGCGCATGAACTCCCGCACCTCGGCGCGGAACTCCTCGCTCTCGCCGGACAGCTGGTCGATCGACTCCTGCAGGCCGTGCGAGACGGTGACCTTGCGGCCGCCCATCCAGCGGCCCAGCTTGTTCTCGTGGTTGCCGGGGACGCAGAGGGCGTGGCCGGCCGCGACCATGCCCATCACCAGGCGCAGCACGCCCGGGGTGTCCGGGCCGCGGTCGACCAGGTCGCCGACGAAGACCGCGGTGCGGCCCTCCGGGTGCGCGGCGTCGACGGCGCGGCCCTGCTCGTCGCGGGTGGTCGCGTAGCCGAGCCGGCCGAGCAGGGTCTCCAGCTCGGAGCGGCAGCCGTGGATGTCGCCGACGATGTCGAACGGGCCGGTCAGGTGCCGCAGGTCGTTGTACCGCTTCTCCGGGACGATCTCGGCGTGCTCGATCTCCTCGACGCCGCGCAGCACGTGCACCTTGCGGAAGCCCTCGCGTTCCAGCCCGCGCAGCGAGCGGCGCAGGTCGCGCTGGTGACGGGGGATCACGTGGGCGGGCAGCTGCCGGTCCGGTCTGGCCCGGTTGCGTTCGGCGCACACCTCCGCCGGAACGTCCAGCACGATGGCGATCGGCAGCACGTGGTGCTCACGGGCGATCGCGACCAGCGCCCGGCGGGCGTGGTCCTGGACGTTGGTGGCGTCGACCACGGTGAGCCGACCCGCCGCGAGGCGCTTGCCGACGATGTAGTGCAGCAGGTCGAAGGCGTCGGCGGAAGCGGACTGGTCGTTCTCGTCGTCGGCGACCAGGCCCCGGCAGGAGTCGGAGGAGACCACCTCGGTGGGCTTGAAGTGCTTGCGGGCGAAGCTGGACTTGCCCGCGCCGGTGCTGCCGATCAGCACCACCAGCGAGACGTCGGTGACGGGCAGCCGGCGGCCGGCCCGGGCGGGGGTCGTCTCCGGGGTTGCGGTGGTCATCGGTGGGCGCTCCCTTCCGGGGCGGGGTCGTTCGACGGGGTGTCGGTCGGGGTGGACGCCCCGGGTGCGGCCGAGGGTTCGGCGAGGCGGAAGTGGGCGAGCTGGGTGGGCGCGCCGAGCGCCGGGTCGAGCGGGCCGACCGGCTCCACCTCGACGGTGTAGCCGTAGTCGGCGGCGACCTGCTCCGTCCAGGCCGCGAACTCGGCGCGGCTCCACTCGAAGCGGTGGTCGTCGTGGCGCATCCGCCCGGCGGGCAGCGTCTCCCAGTGCACGTTGTACTCGGCGTTCGGCGTGGTGACGACGACCGCGGTGGGCCGGGCCGCGCCGAACACGGCGTACTCCAGCGCGGGCAGCCGGGGCAGGTCGAGGTGCTCGATCACCTCGCACAGCACCGCCGCGTCGTAGCCCTTCAGCCGGGCGTCGGTGTACGTCAGCGCGCCCTGGACCAGCTTGACCCGGGCCGCCTGACGTTCCGACATCCGGTCGAGGTGGAGCTTGCGGGCGGCGATCGTCAGGGCGCGGGAGGAGACGTCGACCCCGAGCACCTCGGTGACCCTCGGCTCCTTGAGCAGCGCGCCGATCAGCTCGCCCTGCCCGCAGCCCAGGTCGAGCACCCGGGCCGCACCGGTGCGGGCCAGGGCGTCGAGGATCGCCGTCCGCCGCTGGGCGGCCAGCGACTCGCCGCGCTTCTCGTCCTCCGCCGGAGTCGCCGCCCCCGCCGGCCCTGACGTGCCGTCGGCCTGGACGGCGACGACCGTGTTCCCGGTGCTGTCGGTGTTCCCGGTGCTGTCGGTGCTGTCGGTGCCGGTCGGGTCGGCGGCGGCCATCTCCGGGGTGTCCGGGGTGTCCGGGACGTCCGGGGTGTCCGGGGTGTCCGGGACGGCGTTGTCGAGTTCCTCCGCCTCGCGGTCGTCGGCCTCGGCCAACCGGGCCAGGGCGAGGCGTTCCATCGCGAGCTTGGTCAGCGACCAGCGGCGGGACAGGTAGCGGCGGGCGATCAGGGCGCGTTCGGGGTGCTCGGCGAGCCAGCCCTGGCCGGCCGCGAGCAGCTTGTCCACCTCGTCGGGCGCGACCCAGTAGTGCTTGGCGCCGTCGAGGACCGGCAGCAGCACGTACAGGTGCTGCAGCGCGTCGGCGAGCCGCAGCGTGCCGGTGAGTTCGAGCCGCACGTACCGGGAGTCGCCCCACTCGGGGAAGGACTCGTCCAGCGGGACGGGCGTCACGCCGACCTGCCAGCCCAGCGGGGCGAACAGGCGCTCCACCAGCGCGGGGCCGTCACCGCCCGCGACCGGGACGGCGGGCAGCGCGATCCGCAACGGCAGGGTGCGCCCGGGCAATTCGGGGCGGTGCGGGCACTCGCCCTTCATCGCGGACCGGTAGACGGTGCGCAGCGCCACCGCGAGCAGCGAGGACGCGGCGTACGGCCGGTCGTTGACGTACTGGGCGAGCGCGAGGTCGGGCGAGCCGGCCCGGCCCTTGCCGCGGCCCTGGCGGAGCAGCGCGGTGGGGTCGACCTCCAGCAACAGGGCGGCGGTGCACGTCTGCTCCCCCGACTCGGGGTAGAAGACGTGAGCCGTGCCGTGCGCGGTGGTGAACCGCTGCACCTTGTCAGGATGCTTGTGCAGCAGAAAGCCCAGGTCGGACGCGGGGTCCTCGGCGGTGCCGGTAGTGGAGATCGATACGAACACCCGGCCGAGTATGACCCGTGGGCCGGTGGTCGGGCACCAGGTTTTGTCCGTCCGGTGAGCGTGTTGGTCAGCCCTCGCCCTGATTGGTTACGGTGCGGGATGTGACTGCTGATACCTCCTCCACCCCCGCAAGCGGCGCGGTGGCCGCCGGTCTGGCGACCATCGCCGCCGACGGCACCGTCCTCGACACCTGGTTCCCCGCGCCCGAGCTGGCTGCCGCTCCGGGCCCGTCCGGCACCGCCCGGCTGAGCGCCGAGGAGGCCGAGAGCCTCATCGGCCCGGGCGCCGCCGAGGCACTGCGCACCGATGCCCGGCGCGGCGTCGAGGTGGTGGCGGTGCGCACCGTCATCTCCTCGCTGGACGAGAAGCCGCTGGACGCGCACGACGTCTACCTGCGCCTGCACCTGCTGTCCGCCCGCCTGGTGCAGCCGCACGGCCAGAACCTGGACGGCATCTTCGGCCTGCTGGCGAACGTCGCCTGGACGTCGATCGGCCCGACCCCGGTCGGCAACGTCGAGCAGGCCCGGCTGGCGGTGCGCTCCCAGGGCGGCCAGCTCGCCCTGTACGGCATCGACAAGTTCCCGCGGATGACCGACTACGTCGCGCCGAGCGGCGTCCGGATCGCCCACGCGGACCGGGTGCGCCTGGGTGCGCACCTGGCCGAGGGCACCACGGTGATGCACGAGGGCTTCGTCAACTTCAACGCCGGCACCCTGGGCACCTCGATGGTCGAGGGCCGGATCAGCGCGGGCGTGGTGGTCGGTGACCACAGCGACATCGGCGGCGGCTCCTCGATCATGGGCACCCTCTCCGGCGGCGGCAAGCAGGTCGTCTCGGTGGGCGAGCGCTGCCTGCTGGGCGCCAACGCGGGCATCGGCATCTCGCTGGGCAACGACTGCGTGGTGGAGGCCGGCCTGTACGTCACCGCCGGCACCCGGGTCACCGCCCCCGACGGCTCGGTGGCCAAGGCGGTGGAGCTGTCCGGCCAGGACAACCTGCTGTTCCGCCGCAACTCGCAGTCGGGCGCGGTCGAGGTGATCGCCCGCTCCGGTTCGTGGGGCGGTCTGAACGCGGACCTGCACTCGCACAACTGACCTCCTGTCAGACGGTGTTGCCCCGGCGGCCGCCCTGCTGCGGCCGCCGGCCCGCGACCACCCGGTGGCCCGTTCCTGCCCGGCGCCGTAGCCGAGCGGGGGCGGGCCTCGCAAACTCGGCTCACCCCTGGGGCTGACCGGGCCCCGCGGTTGGACCTCTACGGGTGGTCCGGGGTGACCGCGCGCGGCGGGGGCTCGTTGGACCGGCGGCGTCGACCCCCGGCGCTTCACACCGCACCACCGAGTTGAAGGGGCCCCCTCATGTCCGAGCCCTGGACCGAGCCGCCCACGCCGGGCACCCCCGCGGGCAGCGCACCCGCCACCCCGAAGTCGCTGCTGGAGCAGATGCAGGAGTTGCTCGCCTCGATCACCACCGACCTGGCCGGCCTCGACTCCGATCTCCGCTCCTCCGCCGCCCGCGGCGGGCAGGACGGCACGGTGGACGGTTCGGCCCGCAGCTGAGCGCAGACCGCCGGGACCGGCGGGCCCAGCGGGACCACGAGCCTCGGCTCCTCCCGCCGGGCCGCACCCGGCGCGACCCCTGCCGCCTTGGTGGCCGAGGCCTCCCCTGAGCCCACCGCCGAGGTCACCGGCCCGCTCACCGACCCGCTCACCGCCGAGGTGACCGCCGCCGGGGTCGTGCCCCGCAGCTCCGCCGTCGAGTTCTCCTCCGGCGGCCCCGCGCCCTCCCGCTCTCCCGCCAGGTTCCGTTGCTGGCGCAGCAGTTCGGCCACCAGGTCGCGGCACTCGGAGCCCGCGTCCAGCCCGTCGATGCAGCTCCAGTACAGGCTCTCGGTGTCCGCGCCGCAGGCGAGCACCACCAGGCTCTCCCGCATCTCGTCGAGCAGCGCGCCGAGTTCGACCAGGACCGGCTCCAACTCCCCCAGTTCGGTGAGCCGTTCGACCAGGGCGGGTCCTGACCACTCGACGAAGCCGCCGGGCGGTTCGCCGAGGCCGGGTTCGGGCGGTTGCCGCAGGCAGCTCGCGGTGTGCGCCCCGGCCTCGCCGAGCAGCTGCCCGAGGGTGGCGAACTCCTCCCCGTCGTGGTCGGCGATCCGGGCGCCGACCGCTTCGGCCAGCAGCCCGGACTGCCAGGCCTCGTGCAGGATGTCGCCCGTCGCCCTGGCCTCGGCCAGGGCGTGCCGGACGGTCTTGATCAGTCGCAGTGCCTCCACGGTGGCGCTCCCGTCGTTTCGCCGCCGCCGTCCGTCGGCGGTCGGTGACGGGACACAGCGTGCCGCCGGCCGGCGGACCGCTCCCAGCGGGTTCGCCACACCTGTGGACAACCCGGCCCTGTGGACAACCGGCCTCACCCGCAGGAGGGAAGACCGGATGACTTCTCAGGCTGCCGGGAATCTCCGCTCGTTGCGTTCGATCTTCTCCGCCAGTGCCCGCAGCGGGTCCACCTCCAGCACGGTGCACAGCTGCAGCAGGTACGCCAGCACGTCCGCGACCTCGTCGCGGACCTGGTGCGCCGTCGTCCCGTCGGCCATCACCGCCGCGGACTGCTCGGGCGTCAACCACTGGAAGATCTCCAGCAGTTCGCCGGCCTCGACGTTCAACGCCGAGGCAAGGTTCTTCGGGGTGTGGAAGGGCTGCCAGCTCCGGGCGGCCGCGAACTCGGCCAGCCGCCGCTGGAGTTCGGGCACCGTCAGGTCGTCGCTCATTCCCCCAGGTCTACCACCGGCGCGTCGTCGCGCGCGCTGCCCTGGACCGGCACCCGGGCGGCCGGGTCGGCGCGGCGCAGCAGGCTGTGGCCGGTGGCCGGATCGCGCCGGCACTCCACCAGCTCGATGCCGTCCAGGGCGAGCGCCGGGCCGGGTTCCTGCAGCGCGGCGAGCAGCCGGATGTCGCCCTTGCCGGTGACCTCGCGGGCCAGCCGCAGCAGCGCGGTGACCTGCTCGGCCGCCAGGCCCGCCCCGAGGTCCTCCGCGAGCAGCACCAACTGACGGTGGGCGTCCGGGACTTCGGCGGCCGGGTCGACGTCGATCACGCCGGCGCCGGTGAGCAGGACGGCCGCGAAGGCGAGCAGTCGCAGCATGCCGTCGGAGGCCTGGTCGGCGCCGGTCCGGCCGAGCACGCCCTCGTCGAAGACGGCGAGCAGCCGCTGGCGGTCGCCCTCGCCGCGCCGGGCCACGTCGAGGCCGAGCAGCGGGTGCGGGGCGGCCGCCTGGACGGCGCGCAGCAGCCGGGCCCAGCGGCGCTGGCACTCCTGCTTGAGCCGGCCGAGGACGGCGGAGATGTTGGCGGCGGTGCCGAGCAGCCTGGCCTCCGGTTCCGGGCGGCCCCAGCCGCGCATCGCGGCGGGCACCGGGTGCAGGGCGAAGACCTCGCGCAGCGCGGTGAGCAGTTGCTCGGACGCGGCCAGCACCTTGCGTTCGCCGTTGGACGATCCGGCCACCCGGAGCGGCAGTTGGGCGGTGATCAGGCTGCCGCTGGGCAGCGGGGCGCGGATGTCGCCCTGCCGGGAGTCGTTGTGCCAGGTGACGTTGACCCGGCCGCGGCCGAGATCCTGCTCGCCGGTCTCCATCAGCGTCCGGCCGTCCAGGGTGAGCCACTCGCGGGCGATCCTGACCCGCTCGTCGGTGCGCACCACCACCTCCAGCCGGATCGTCCCGACGCAGGAGCGCACGGTGCAGCCCAGGATGACCGCGTTGCGCCCGTGCGGCACGCAGCCGGCCAGCCCGCCGCGGACCGGCACGGCGAGCGGGCCGCTCAGCCCGCCGACGCCGTCCAGCGAGGGCCTGATCTCCTCGCCGAGGGCCAGCCGGGAGAGCACGCTCAGCGCGTCCAGCGCATTGGACTTGCCCGCCCCGGACGGCCCGTGCAGCACGGTCAGCGGCGACATCGGGAGGGTGGCGCGCCGGTAGGACTTGAAGGAGGTCAGCCGCAGTTCCTCGACGGTGGGGCGCTTCACCTGCTGGGCGGGCGCGAGTGCGGGCGCGGGAGCGCCGATCGGGCCGGTCGTCGGGGGTGGGGCCACGGGGGCTTCGCTGGTCACTCCGAGCACTCTAGGCCCGCACTGAGCTGCAGAAACGTCCCTCCTGACGCCCTTTCACCCCTTCGAGTCCCAACCGTCCCGGGTCTCGTGCCGGCGTGTCACTCGTAGGCGGTGATCCGTACCGAGCCGGTGACCTCCACCGGTTCCGGCAGCGCGTCCAGGGCGGCGGCCAGCACGGCCGGGTCGGTGTGCCAGGCGCTCGGGCCCATCCCCACCACGGCGGCGGCGTCCGCCCGGGACAGCCGCAGCGCGAACTCCACCTCGGTGCGCTCCACCGGCGTGAACCACGGGCCGAGCTTCTCCTCGATCCGGCGGTCCTTGTCCTCGTCCACCGACAGCAGGCCCAACGCGCCCACCAGCTCGCGCAGATGGCGCGAGGTCGGGGCCGCCACCAGCAGCCGTCCGCCCGGGCGCAGCACCCGGCGCATCTCCGGCCCGTTGCGCGGCGCGAACACGTTCAGCAGCACGTCCGCCGCGCCGTCCCGCAGCGGCAGCGGGCGCCACGCGTCGCACGCCACCGCGCCGATCCTCGGGTGCGCCTTCGCGGCGCGCCGCAGCGCGAACTTGGACAGGTCCAGGGCCGCGCCCGCCGCCCCCGGCCGGGCCTCCAGCACCCGGGCCAGGTAGTGGCCGGTGCCGGCGCCGAGGTCGGCCACCAGACCGCTCTCCGCCGGGGTTCCGGTCGCGGCCGCCGCGAGCGCCCGCTCCAGCAGGCGGTAGTGGCCGGCCGCCAGGAACCCGCTGCGGGCGGCGACCATCTCCGCGGTGTCGGCGGTGCCGGCCTTGGCGTCCCCCGCCAGCAGGCTCACGTAGCCCTGCTTGGCCTGGTCGAAGCTGTGTCCCTCCGGGCAGCGCAGGGTGCGGCCGTCCAGCGCGAGCGGGCGGGCGCAGTGCGGGCAGACCAGGTAGGGCTCGATGTCCTGCAGCAACTCGGTGGTGTCCTCGGGGAATCATCAGGGGCCGGGGGAACGTCGAGGGTATCCCGACCACGGACGCCTCGTCGCTCTCCCGGCCCCTGACCGCGCGTCACCCGGCGGCGGCTCACTCCTCGCCGTCGTCGCCGACTTCCTCCTCCTCCGTCTCGTCGACCACCCACATCGCGAGGCGCTCCGCCACCCCGGTGATGCCGAGCTTGCCCTCCCGGATCGCCCGGGCCAGGCTGCGCACCTCGCGCGCGGTGGTCGCCACCCGGCAGCCGCTCGCCACCAGGTACGCGTAGGCCACGGCGGTGGCGAACAGCTCGTTGTTGCGCTCCAGCGCGGGGACCCGGATCAGCTGGTGCATCAGCGCCGCCGCCCGGTCCTGCGGCTCGGGGTAGACCGCGATGTCGAAGATCTCGGCCTGGTGCCTGGTGATCGCCGCCAGCAGCGATCCGTAGTCGGTGACCTGCGGGTCACCGGGCGTGTACTGCTCGGCGGTCATGAGCAGCCACGAGAGGTCGACCTCAAGTTTCAACGGCGCACGTCCTGGAGTTCGCTGGGCGATCCGAACTCGGCGAGGAACACCGCCTCGTGCTCCTTCATGAACTGGGCCGCCGCGTCGACGAAGTTGCGCCCCGCCTCGCCCATGTCCTGCTGCACCAGCCGTTCGATGTACTGGTTCATGCTGATCCCCTGCTGCTCCGCCCGCTCGCGGGCCATCTCGGCGGTGGTCGCGTCCACCCTGACGTTCAGCTGCTTCTTGGCCATACTTCACGCTAGCGCCGAGGTGCTAGCACAACAAGAGCGCAAACCGGCCGCTCCCCCACTCCCCCACCCTGTCCGCTCACGCCCCCGCGAAAACCGGCCAAGCGTCTCGATCCGGCCGCTACGCCCCGGCGGGCTTGATCACCCTGAACCGTCCCTCCTGCGAACCGGTCCCGGAAACGCCGCACGGGCGCGGGAAGGCTTCCCGCGCCCGTGTGTTGACGGTGTGTCGGCTACGGCTGCGCGACCGGCTCCAGGATGGCCACGCACTCGAAGTGGTGGGTCATCGGGAACAGGTCGAAGGCGCGCAGCGAGACCGGGCGGTAGCCGCCGGTGCGGAAGAAGGCGAGGTCGCGGGAGAGGGCGGCGGGGTCGCAGGCGACGTAGGCGATGCGGCGGGCCTCCAGGGAGCAGATGTGGGCGACGGTGTCGCGGCCGGCGCCGGCCCGGGGCGGGTCGAGGACGATCAGGTCGGTCGAGGTGATGCCGGTGCGGGGCAGCAGGGTCTCGACCTTGTCGCACTCGATCCGGACGTTCTCCAGCGCCGCCAGGTTGTGGCGGGCGTCGGCGACGGCCTGCTTGCCGGACTCGATGCCCAGCACCGCGCCGTCCTCGCCGACGCGTTCGGCGAGCGCGCCCGCGAACAGGCCGACGCCGCAGTACAGGTCGAGCGCGTTCTCGCCCCACTGCGGGTCGAGCCCGGTCAGCACCGCGTCGACCAGCGTGTCCGGGGCCTCCGGGTGGATCTGCCAGAAACCGCCGTTGGAGACCCGCCAGGTGCGCCCGACGGCCCGCTCGCGGACGAAGGTGCGGCCGTGGACGCGGTGGAACAGGTCCTGCTCGTCGATCCGGGCGATCGAGGTCTCCCGGTCGAGTTCGACCAGCGGCAGCTGCTCGCCGGGCCGCGGCCGCAGGATCACCTGCCGGTCCGAGGAGCCGGACGCGGCGATCGCCTCGACGGAGGCGACTCCCGTCCAGTCCCGCGACTCGACGCCGAGCTCGGCGACGCCGGGCGCGGCGATCAGGCAGCGGTCGATCGGCTGGACGTCGTGCGAGCGGTGCTTGCGCAGGCCGGCCGTGCCCTCCTCGTCGACCGCGTACTGCACGCGGGTGCGCCAGGCCGGGACCTCGCCCGCGGGGAGCTTGCCGCCGACCGGCTCCACCGAGCCGTCCCAGCGGGCCTCCTCGGGGGTGAGGCCGGCCAATTTGGCGAGCTGCTCGGTGAGGACCGCGGACTTGAGCTTGCGCTGCCCGCCGGGGCTGACGTGCTGCCAGTCGCAGCCGCCGCAGCGCCCGGGCCCGGAGAACGGGCAGGGCGCCTCGATCCGGTCCTTGGCGGCCTCCAGCACCTCCACCGCGTCGGCCCGCAGGTACCGGGAGGTGGTGGTGCCCTCGGTCACCAGGGCCACCACCCGCTCGCCGGGCAGCGCGTGCCGGACGAACAGCACCCGGCCCTCGTGCCGGGCCACGCAGTGCCCGCCGTGCGCGACCGGCCCGACCTCGACCTCGTAGCGCTCGCCGATCAGCGGGTCCCCGGACGGCTGGCGCATCACGGGCTGGGTGGGCCGCACCGCCTTGGGCGGGCGCACCGCCCCGGGCTTGCGCCCCTGCCGGGCCGGCTTCGCCCCCTTCGCGGCGTCCGGCCCCTTGGCCGCCCCCTCCGCCGTGTTCGCCTTGCCGGCCCGGTCCGTCCGCGGGGTCTTTCCGGGCGCGGCGTTCTTCCCGGGCGCGGCGGTCGCCCGCTTCGCGGCCGGACGCTGCTCGCCCGGCACCGGCGGCAGGCTGCGCGCGGTGTTGCCCTCGCGGTCGGTGGCCTCGGGCCGGCTGGGCCGGCTGCTCCAGCGCGGGTGCGCCACCTGCCCGGGCTTGGCGCCGGACGTGCGGCCGGGGCGGCCCTGGCGACCGGAGGAGCGGGGCGGGTTGTTGCGGGTCACGGGGCGCTTCCTTACGCGAGACGAGCGGCGGGGGCGGAACACGGGCGGGTGGGGGACAGGGTCAAACACGGCGGCCCGTGGCGGACCGGATTCGATCCGCCACGGGCCCATTGAAGGCCATTCGGAGGCCGGACGGGCTGCCCGCTCAGTCGCGCGGCGCGGCGTCCTGACCGCCCGGACCGTCCCCGGTGGACGGCCCGCCGGAGGACCCGGCGGTCGGCTCGGCGGCCGGAACCGTCTGCCGCCGCGGCTCGCCGCGGCGCACCGCGCCGGGCGCGGACCACGCCTTGGGGGCCTTGCGCCGCTCCGAGGACTCCAACTGCCAGGGTACGGAGGTCACCATCACTCCGGGCTTGAACAGCAGACGTCCCTTGAGCCGCAGCGCGCTCTGGTTGTGCAGCAGGTGCTCGTACCAGTGGCCGACCACGTACTCCGGGATGTACACCGCGACCACGTCGCGCGGGCTGGAGCGGCGCAGGTTCTTCACGTACTCCAGGACCGGGCCGGTGACCTCGCGGTACGGCGAGTCGAGGACCTTCAGCGGGACGTCGATGCCGCGCTCGTCCCACTCCTGCCGCAGCGCCGCGGTGTCGACCGGGTCGACGTTGACGGTGACGGCCTCCAGGGTGTGCGCCCGGGCGAGGCGGGCATAGGCGAGGGCGCGCAGGGCGGGCTTGTGCAGCTTGGAGACCAGCACGATGGCGTGCACCCGGGTCGGCGGGGCGACGTCGTCCGGCTCCTCGGCGGCCTTCAGTTCGGTGCTGACCCGGTCGTAGTGGCGGCGGATCGCCTTCATCATCACGAACAGCACCACCATCAGGGCGATGGCGATCCAGGCATGGCTGATCTTGGTGGCGAGCACCACGATCAGCACGGCCATGGTCATCACCAGGCCGAAGGTGTTGATCGCCCGGCTGCGCTGCATGTGGGCGCGCTTCTTCGGGTCGGTCTCGGTCCTCAGCAGCCGGGTCCAGTGCCGGATCATGCCGGACTGGCTCATGTTGAAGGCCACGAAGACGCCGACGATGTACAGCTGGATCAGCCGGTTCGGGTCGGCGCCGAACGCCACGATGAACAGCACCGCCGCGCCGGCCAGCAGCACGATGCCGTTGGAGAAGGCCAGCCGGTCGCCGCGGGTGTGCAGCTGGCGGGGCAGGTAGCGGTCCTGGGCGAGGATCGAGCCGAGCACCGGGAAGCCGTTGAAGGCGGTGTTGGCGGCCAGCACCAGGATCAGGCCGGTGGTGGCCGCGATGAAGTAGAAGCCCGGGGTGAAGTTGGAGAACACCGCCTCGGAGATCTGCGCCAGCACGGTCTTCTGGTGGTAGTCCGCGGGCGCGCCGATCAGCTGCTCGGTCGGGTTCTCCGCCATCTGGGTGCCCGTCAGATGAGCCAGGTAGATGATGCCCATGAACATCGTGACGGCGATGGTCGCCATCATCAGCAGCGTGGTCGCCGCGTTCTTGCTCTTCGGCTTCCGGAACGCCGGCACGCCGTTGGAGATCGCCTCCACACCGGTCAGCGCCGCACAGCCGGAGGAGAACGCCTTCAGCAGCAGGAAGACCAGGGCGAACCCGGCCAGCGAGCTGTTCCCGGGCGTCGACTCCAGGTGGTACGCCGCGCTCTCCGCGGGCATCGACGCCCCGAAGCCGAAGTGCCGCACCAGGCCGTACACCACCATGCCGAGCACGCCGACCATGAAGGCGTACGTCGGGACGGCGAACGCGCTGCCGGACTCCCGCACCCCGCGCAGGTTCATGCCCATCAGCAGGATGACCAGGAACACCGACAGGGCCATCTCGTGCCCGCGCAGCGCGGGCACCGCGGACACCACGTTGGCCACGCCGGAGGTCGTCGACACCGCCACCGTGAGGATGTAGTCGACCATCAGCGCACTCGCCACCACCAGGCCGGAGTTCGGCCCGTGGTTGACGGTG
The DNA here is from genome assembly GCF_003610255.1 of Streptomyces sp. TLI_171. Lineage (GTDB taxonomy): Bacteria > Actinomycetota > Actinomycetes > Streptomycetales > Streptomycetaceae > Kitasatospora. The sequence goes on from NZ_RAPS01000001.1 coordinate 2,668,230, forward strand.
GCGACCTCGTAGTCGCCACCGCCGCTCGGGTACGCGTGGACGTTCTGCCGGTACGAGGCGACCACCGCGAGCATCACGACGGCGACCACGAGGCCGATCTGCCACGAGAAGTGGATCGCCGACGCGCCGGCCAGCGACAGCGTGAGCAGGATCTCCTCGGGCGCGTACGCGACGGAGGAGAGCGCGTCCGAGGCGAACACCGGCAGCGCGATCCGCTTGGGGAGCAGCGTCTCCCCCAGCTTGTCGCTGCGCAGCGCACGCCCGATCAGGATGCGTTTCGGTAGGTCAGCAGGCATAGGCACAGCAAGGAATCGTAAGGGCTACCGGTGGCACCCGATGCCTCGCGGGGCCACCTTGCTCGCGACTGTGTTCGGCGGACCGGCTAGCGTGTCGGAATAAGGGTTAGCGGGCAACACCGAGTTGCCCCTCGCGTCGGATCACAGGCGCGGCCGACAGGTGGCCCCCGAAATCGGGGGCACGGAAGGACGATGAGCGGTGTTTACGCAGGTCATGACCCCAACGGACCGGGTGAGGTAGGCGCGTGCACATCGTCATCATGGGCTGCGGACGCGTCGGCTCCGCCCTGGCCAGAACGCTCGAGAAACAAGGCCATTCGGTCGCGGTCATCGACCAGGACCCGACCGCCTTCCGCCGGCTCGGCGCGGGCTTCAACGGCCGCCGGGTCACCGGCGTCGGCTTCGACCAGGACACCCTGAAGGAAGCGGGCATCGAGGAGGCCGGCGCGTTCGCCGCCGTCTCCAGCGGTGACAACTCGAACATCATCGCGGCCCGGGTGGCCCGCGAGAACTTCGGCGTCGAGCACGTCGCGGCCCGCATCTACGACCCGCGCCGCGCCGAGGTCTACCAGCGGCTGGGCATCCCGACCGTCGCCACCGTCCGCTGGACCGCCGACCAGATGCTGCGCCGGCTGCTGCCGAGCGGCGCCGAGCCGGTCTGGCAGGACCCGTCGGGCGCCGTCCAGCTCGCCGAGGTCGCGTTCGCCCCCGCCTGGATCGGCCACCGGCTGTCCGACCTGGAGGCCGCCGCCGGGGTCAGGGTGGCGTTCGTCACCCGGGTCGGCGAGGGCGTGCTGCCCACCGCGCAGATGGTGGTGCAGGAAGGCGACCTGGTGCACGTGATGCTGCGCCGCAACGAACTGACCGCGGTCGAGGCGGCCTTCGCCAAGGGCCCCGAGGAGGCTGGTCACTGATGCGCGTCGCAATCGCCGGAGCCGGTGCCGTCGGCCGTTCCATCGCCGGAGAGCTGCTGGAGAACGGCCACGAGGTCCTGCTGATCGACAAGAACCCCAACTCCATCTCGGTGGAGCGGGTCCCGCTGGCGGAGTGGCTGCTCGCCGACGCCTGCGAGATCACCTCGCTGGACGAGGCCGCGCTGCAGCGCTGCCACGTGGTGATCGCCGCCACCGGTGACGACAAGGTCAACCTGGTGGTGTCGCTGCTCGCCAAGACCGAGTACGGGGTGCCCCGGGTGGTCGCCCGGGTGAACAACCCGAAGAACGAGTGGCTCTACAACGAGTCCTGGGGCGTGGACGTCGCGGTCTCCACCCCGCGCCTGATGTCGGCGCTGGTCGAGGAGGCGGTGAGCGTCGGCGACCTGGTCCGCCTGATGCGCTTCTCGCAGGGCAACGCCAACCTGGTCGAGCTCACCCTGGCCGCCGACACCGACCTGGTCGGCACCCGGGTCGGCGACGTGGCCTGGCCGGTGGACACCGCGCTGGTCACCATCATCCGCGAGGGCCGGGTGCTGGTCCCCGGCGGCAACGACACCCTGGAGGCCGGCGACGAGCTGCTGTTCGTCGCCGCCCAGGAGCGCGAGGAGGAGCTGGAGACGCTGCTGGCCGGCTGATCCCGCACCACGCAGAAGGGCCCGCGCTTCCCGCGCGGGCCCTTCGTCGTCACTTCTCCGGCTCGTCCGGGTCCTCGTCGTCGAAGACCGCCTTGATCGGCGGCGGCGCCGTCAGCAGGATCTGCCAGGTGACGTACATCGCCAGCAGCAGCGGCGGGATGCCGAGCGCGACCTTGACCCAGCCCAGCAGGTTGACGTTGTGGGTGAAGTACAGCGGGAACAGGATCGCCGGCTTGAGACCCATGATCACCACCCAGGCCCAGGTCGCCTTGGTGTACGCGGCCAGCCGGCCCGGGTTCTGCTTGCGCCAGGTGAACATCTCACCGGTGATCGGGCCGAGCATCAGGCCGATCATCGGCCAGCGCACCAGCGCGGACACCGCCAGGGCCGCGCAGTAGCCGACGCTCCACAGCAGGCCCGGCAGGTAGAAGTCCTCGGCCTTGCCGGTCTTCATCGCGAACCAGGCGCTGATCGCCACGCCGAACACGCCCGAGAAGGCGTGCTTCAGGGTCTCCCGCCGCAGCAGCCGGGCCACCACCAGCACCGCGCACAGGCCGAGCGCCGCCCAGGCGGACGCCGCCACCTTGTGGGTGATGTTGAAGGTGATGATGTACACCAGGCCGGGCAGCGTGATGTCGACCATCCCGCGGACCCCGCCGAAGGCGCTCATCACCGTGTCGGCCGCCTCCCGGGAGGCGTCCCGCTCGTCGTCCTGCGGGTCGTTCGCGGTCACCCGAATCGCCTCGTTGCTCACGCGGACTCGCTCCCGTGTCCCACCGGACGCAGCTCGTAGCGGGGGTTGAAGAGCACGCGGCGCCCGCGTGCATGGCTGATCCGGCCGCTGGCGATCAGGCGCCGGCCCGGCTCGATTCCCACGATCGAGCGACGGCCCAGCCACACCACGTCCAGCGCCTCCGTCCCGTCGAACAGCTCGGCCTCCAGCGCGGGGACCCCCGCGCGCGGGCGGAGCGTGACGGTGCGCAGGGTGCCGGTGACGGTGACCACCTCGCGGTCGCCGCAGGAGGCGATCGGGGTACAGCCCGCCTCGGCGGTGTCCTGCCGCAGCTCCTCGGCCTCCAGCTCCTCCGAGGAGGAGGTCAGCCGGCTCAGCATGCGGCGGAAACGGCCCTGCGGCTGGTCGCCGATGTTGTCACCACTCATGCCGGAAGGGTACCGGTTCGCCGGGACCCGACGGCAGAGCCACAGGTCCGCCGCCGCCGGTCGGTCACGGCTCGAAGCGGTAGCCCATGCCGGGTTCGGTGATGAAGTGCCGCGGGTGCGAGGGGTCGGCCTCCAGCTTCCGGCGCAGCTGCGCCAGGTAGACCCGCAGGTAGTTGGTCTCCTTGCGGTAGGCGGGCCCCCACACCTCCTGCAGCAGCTGGGTCTGGCTGACCAGCCGGCCGGAGTTGCGCACCAGCACCTCCAGCAGGTGCCACTCGGTGGGGGTGAGCCGGACGTCCGCGCCCTGCCGGTTGACCTTCTTCGCGGCCAGGTCGACGGTGAAGCTGTCGGTGGCGATCACCGACTCGCCCTCGGCGGTGACCGGCTCGGCCCGGCGGACGGCGGCGCGCATCCGGGCGAGCAGCTCGTCCATGCCGAACGGCTTGGTGACGTAGTCGTCGGCGCCGGCGTCCAGCGCCTCGACCTTCTCGTCCGAGGCGTGCCGGGCGGACAGCACGATGATCGGCACCCTGGTCCAGCCGCGCAGGCCGCGGATCACCTCGACGCCGTCCATGTCGGGCAGGCCCAGGTCGAGCACCACCACGTCGGGGTGCCGGGCGGCGGCCAGCTCCAGGGCGCTCGCGCCGTCGTGCGCGGCGTCCACCTCGTACTTGCGGGCCTTGAGGTTGATCACCAGGGCGCGGACGATCTGCGGTTCGTCGTCCACCACCAGGACCCGGGTCATGCGGGACCGGCCTTTCCGTTGTCGGTGTGCTCGTGCAGGTCCACGGCGGGCAGCGACACCACCATGGTCAGTCCGCCGCCGGGGGTGTCCTCGGCGGTGACGGCGCCGCCCATCGCCTCGGCGAAGCCGCGCGCCACGGCCAGGCCGAGGCCCACGCCGGTGCCGCGCGGGGCGTCGCCGTAGCGCTGGAAGGGGGCGAAGATCCGCTCCCGGGCCTCCTCGGGGACGCCGGGGCCGCGGTCGACGACGCGCAGCTCGACCCGGCCGGCCGACGGCAGCAGGTCCGCCTTCACCAGCACGGGGGTACCGGCCGGACCGTACTTGACGGCGTTCTCCACCAGGTTGGCCAGCACCCGCTCCAGCAGCCCCGCGTCGGCCCGCACCATCGGCAGCGACTCGGCGACGTCCAGCCGGACGCTGCCGGGCGGGACGCCGCCGAGCGCGAACGGCACCACCTCGTCCAGATCGGTGGGCTGCAGCAGCGGCGTGACGGTGCCGGTCTGCAGGCGGCTCATGTCCAGCAGGTTGTTGATCAGGTGATCGAGCCGGTCCGCGCCGGACTCGATGCCGGCCAGCAGTTCGGCCTCGTCCTCCGGATCCCACTCGACGTCCTCCGCGCGCAGCGAGGTGACCGAGGCCTTGATCCCGGCCAGCGGGGTGCGCAGGTCGTGCGAGACGGCGGCGAGCAGCGCGGTGCGGATCCGGTTGCCCTCGGCCTCCCGGCGGGCGGCCGCGGCCTCCCCGGCCAGCCGGCGGCGCTCCAGCAGGACGGCGGCCTGGTTGGCGAACGCGCCCAGCATCCGGCGGTCCTCGGCGGGCAGCACCCGGCCGCGCAGCACCAGCGCCAGCCGCTCGCCGACCGGCACGTCCACGTCGGCCTGCTCGGGCCCGGCCGGCGGACGAGGGCCGGCCGACGCGGCGGCCTGCCACGGACCGTGCGGGTCGGTGCGCTCCAGCAGCGCCACCGCCTCCTGCTGGAAGGTCTCCCGGACCTGCTCCAGCAGGGCCGTCAACACGCCCTCCCCCGTGGGCGCGCCGCGCAGCACCGTGCCGGCCAGCGCGGACAGGGTCTGCGCCTCGGCCTGGGCGCGGGCCGCCTGGTGGCTGCGCCGGGCGGCCAGGTCGACCACGGTGGCGACCGCGATGCCGACCGCGGCGAAGATCGCCACCGCCACGATGTTCTGCGGCTCCGCGATGGTGAAGGTGTGGATGGGCGGCGCGAAGTAGTAGTTGAGCGCCGAGGAGGACACCAGCGCGGACGCTATGGCCGGGAACAGCCCGCCGACCAGCGCCGCGCACACCGTCAGCGACAGGAACAGCAGCATGTCGGTGGGCAGGCCCGGGCCGTCGAACCGGCTGAGCGCCAGCGCCAGCAGCGGCGGCCCGGCCACGCCGATCAGCCAGCCCGCCACCGTCCTGGTCCGGCCCAGGTCGGTGACCTTGCGGATCGGGATCCGGCCGCGGCCGCGCGCCGCGTGCTCGTGGTTGACCATGTGGACGTCGATGTCACCGGAGTCCCGGGTCACGGTGTAGCCGACGCCCGGCCCGTACAGGTACTGCCAGACCTTGCGGCGGCTGGTGCCGATCACGATCTGGGTGGCGTTCACCCCGCGCGCGAAGTCCAGCAGCCCGGCCGCCGGGTCGTCGCCGAGCACGCTGTGGAAGGTGCCGCCGAGGCTCTCCACCAGGGCGCGCTGCTCGATCAGCGCCTGCGGGGAGGAGCCGGACAGCCCGTCGGAGCGCGAGATGTGCACGGCCAGCAGCTCGCCGGCGCTCGCCCGGGCCGCGATCCTGGCGGCCCGGCGGATCAGCGTGGCGCCCTCCGGGCCGCCGGTCAGGCCGACCACGATCCGCTCGCGGGCCTGCCAGGTGCCCTGGATGCCCTGCTCGGCCCGGTAGCGCTGCAGGTACTCGTCGACCCGGTCGGCCGTCCACAGCAGCGCCAGTTCGCGCAGCGCCGTCAGGTTGCCGGGCCGGAAGTAGTGCGCGAGCGCCGCGTCCACCTTCTCCGGGGCGTACACGTTGCCGTGCGCCAGCCGGCGGCGCAGCGCCTGCGGGGACATGTCGACCAGCTCGATCTGGTCGGCGCGGCGCACCACCTCGTCCGGGACGGTCTCCCGCTGCCGGACGCCGGTGATGCCCTCGACCACGTCGCCGAGGGACTCCAGGTGCTGGATGTTGACGGTGGAGATGACGTCGATCCCGGCCGCCAGCAGTTCCTCCACGTCCTGCCAGCGCTTGGCGTTGCGCGAGCCCGGCACGTTGGTGTGGGCCAGCTCGTCGACCAGCGCCACGGCCGGGTCGCGCGCCAGCAGGGCGTCCAGGTCGAGCTCGGTGAACTCGGCGCCGCGGTACGCCAGGGTGCGGCGCGGGACGGCCTCCAGGCCGTCCAGCAGTTCGGCGGTGCGGGCCCGGCCGTGGGTCTCGACGAAGGCGACCACCACGTCCGCGCCGCGGGCGGTGCGGCGGTGCGCCTCGGCGAGCATGGCGTAGGTCTTGCCGACGCCCGGGGCCGCCCCGAGGTAGATCCGCAGTCTGCCGCGGGCCGAGTGCACCATGGCTCCGAGACTAAGCCCTCTGATCGCAATATCCGCTGATCAGATGGGTTCTCCTGAAGAATTGTCAACTTCTTGACGGCCATTGCGCCAGAATGCCGAACGTACCGATCACTTCGAGGGGGAACCATCATGCGCGGACTCGTGCTCGGCGGCGGCGGCCTCGCCGGCATCGCCTGGCAGACCGGCCTGCTCCACGGCCTCGCCGAAACCGGCCTGGACGTCCCCGGCACCGCCGACCACATCCTCGGCACCTCCGCCGGATCGACCGTCGCCGGCCAGCTCGCCTCCGGCCTCCCGCTCGCCGAGCTCTACCGGCGGCAGACCGACCCCGCCCGGCAGAACCACGAGATCGTCCCGCCCGCCGAAGCCCTCGGCGCCCTCTTCGAGACCATCGAGAAACTGCTCGCCGAGATCACCGACCCGGCCGAACTGCGCCGCCGCATCGGCCGGCTCGCCCTCGACGCCGACACCGTCCCCGCCGCCGAACGCCACGCCGTCATCGCCGGCCGCCTCCCCGCTCACGAGTGGCCCGCCTGGCCGCTCACCCTCACCGCCGTGGACGCCGACACCGGCGAACCCCGCACCTTCGACCGCCACAGCGGAGTCACCCTCGTCGACGCCGTCGCCGCCAGCTGCGCCGTCCCCGGCATCTGGCCCCCCGTCGAGATCGACGGCCGCCGCTACATGGACGGCGGCATCCGCAGCTCCAACAACGCCGACCTGATGACCGGTCAGCAGACCGTCCTGGTCCTCGCCCCGATGACCGATCCCTTCCTCGCCGCCGAGCTGCAAACCCTCGAAGCCACCGGAAGGGTCCTCGCCGTCACCCCCGACGAGGACTCCCGGGCCGCCTTCGGCATCAACCCGCTCGACACCGCCGTCCGCACCCCCGCCGCCGAAGCCGGCCTGGCCCAGGGCCGACGGATCGCCGACCAGGTCCGCGAACTCTGGACCGACTGACGCCCCGCCCGCTACTCGACGATCCTGCCGTCCCGCAGCTCGAGGACCCGGTCCGCGAGTTCCATCAGCTGCGGGTCGTGCGTCGCCACCAGCGCCGTCACGCCCTCACTGCGCACCACCGCCCGCAGCAACTGCATGATCGCCAGGCCGGTGTCCGAGTCCAGCTGTCCGGTCGGCTCGTCCGCGATCAGCAGCGCCGGCTCGTTCGCCAACGCCCGCGCCACCGCGACCCGCTGCTGCTGACCACCCGACATCTCGGTCGGCCGCTGCTCCGCGTGGTCCGCCAGACCCACCATCGCCAGCAGCGTGCGCACCCGCTCCTCGCGCTCCTTGACCGCCACCCGGCGCAGCCGCATCGGCACCCCGACGTTCTCCGCCGCCGTCAGCACCGAGATCAGGCCGAAGGACTGGAACACGAAACCGATCCGGTCCCGCCGCAGCTCCAGCCGGCCCGCCTCGTCCAGGCCCGCCAGGTCCGTCCCCGCGATGCTGATCTTCCCCGCGGACGGCGTGTCCAGCCCGCCCACCAGGTTCAGCAGCGTCGTCTTGCCGGAACCCGACCGGCCGCGCAGCGCCGTCAACTCCCCGGCCCGCGCCGTGAACGACACCCCGCGCACCGCGTGCACCGCCCGGTCGCCCGCACCGAAGGTCCGGTGCACCTCCTCCACGACCACCATCGCACCGCTCACCCGCGCACCTCCGACTCCTCGGCCCGCCACACTCCGATGTGGTCCTCTTCCAACGCCAGCCGCACTCGGCGGCTGAGCCCCAACGCCTCGGTGAAGTCCTGCGGCAACTGCAACCGGCCGACCCGGTCCAGCACCGCGTACTCCACCCCAGGCTCGCCCCGCTCCGGGCGCAGCACCTCCGTCGAGGTCCGCCCGTTGCGGATCCGCACGGTCCGGCGCACTTCCTGCGCAACCATAAGGTCATGGGTGACGATCAACACCGTCACCCCCAACTCCTCGTTCACCGACCGCAGCGCGGCGAAGATCTCCTCGCTGGTCGCACTGTCCAGCTCGCCCGTCGGCTCGTCCGCCAGCAGCAGCGCCGGCGAGTTCGCGTTCGCCACCGCGATCGCCACCCGCTGCTGCTCACCGCCCGACATCTCCGCCGGACGACGACCCGCGAGGTGCGCGATCCCCAGCAGCCCCAGCAGCTCCGTCGCCTGCCGCCGCCGGTCCCGCCGCGGCACCCCGGCGTACCCCATCGGCAGCATCACGTTCTCCAGCGCCGTCAGGTACGGCAACAGGTTGCGCGCCGTCTGCTGCCAGACGAACCCCACCGTCCGGCGGCGGAAGTCCAGGCGCTCGCGCTTCCCCATCGCCAGCAGGTCATGACCCGCCACCCGGGCACTGCCCGCCGTCGGCACGTCCAGCCCGGCGAGGATCCCCAGCAGCGTCGACTTCCCCGAACCCGAGGCGCCGACCACCGCGATCAACTCGCCTTCCTCCACGGTCAGATCGAGCCCCTGCAGGGCCTGCACCTCGACCCCCTCGGACCGGTGGATCCGCACCACGTTCTCGCACACCACCATGCCCTCCGCGGGCGGCGGCCCCGCGGCGGCGGCGCGCCTGCGCAACTCGTCGAGATCCGGTACGACCTGCACGGCCTCAGCCCCCACAGCAAACCCCTCCGGCCCGAGCACCACGGCTCTCCACGGCCTGCGATCCGGGAGCCGACGTCCGGCCGGGCGGGCGGGGCAGTCCCCTGTTCTGCCCCGACCGGCCGACCGGACGCTCCCCCGGTTGACCGACCCCCACACGGCGTCGGCCTCAACACTCCAACGCGTCCCGAACCGGCCGGGTTGCATCAACATCCGGACTTTTTCGAACCGGCCCGAACGCGGTCCCGACCGCCCTCCGCGGCCGGCCCCGACCCGGCCTCACCCCGTCTTCGACACCGGCTCCCCCAGCGCCAGGAACTCCGCCGCCGACACCCGGAACGGATCCGACAGACCGGCCGCCGGCGACACCCCCCGCCCGACCCGACGCACCGTCAGCACCGCCACCATCGAACCGCTGACATGCACCACCGCCTCCTCCGCGAACGCCTGCGGCTGCCGCACCCCCAACGCCACCGCGCTGCCGACCTGCTGCTCCACCGTCCACCCCCCGCCCGGCGCCACGCACTCCCCACCCGCCAACAGCCGCGCGCCCGCGAGCCCCGCGGCCTCCGCCGACCCGAACCGCAGGACGTACTGACGGGCCGTCGCCTCCACGTCCCCGCCGTCCGCGTACGTCTCCGCCCACACCAGCTCCGCGCCCGCCGTCCGCACCAGGCCCGGGACGCAGCCCTCCGCGAACGCCTCCGCCGGCAGACCGCCGGCCGTCGGCGCCGCGCCGCTGGTCCCGGCCGTCGCCGTGCCCGCGCCCTCAGCGGTCGACGTCGCCCCCTTCGCGCTCGGAACCGTCCCACTCGGAGCGGACCTGCTCGGAGCCGTCCCACTCGGGGTCGGGCCGCTCGGGGTGGGGCCGCTCGGGGTCGTCGCGGTCGGTGCCGCCGCACCAACGCTTGCGGTACCCGGGCCCGCGGCGCTCGGCGCCGGCGCCACCGTCCACGGGCCGTAGCCGCCCAGCACGCTCGGCAACCGCGACACGTCCAGCACCAGCGCCCGCACCTCAGGATCGGCCGATCCCAACGGCAGCGGCGCCCACCCCGCACCGGCCGATCCACTCGGCCACGGACTCGCCGACCCCGCCGACGGGTCCACCGACGGCGACGACGACAGCCGCGGCTCCGGCACCACCAGGTCCGCCGACACCGCGGACGGCGACGGCCCCGCAGTCCTCGACACCGCCGGCCCCGCGGCCCCGTGACCGGACGACGGCGGCACCAGCGACAGCCCCGACCAGACCAACGCGACGCCCACCACCCCGACGCCCGCGACCGAACACACCCGACGCCGACGGCGACGCACCCCGCGCCGCACCACCTCCGCGCTCACCGGCACCGGAACGCCCAGGACCACCTCGCGCCGCAACCCGTCGAACATCGCCTCCAACCGGGCAACCCCGATCGCCGGACGATCCTCCTCCTCCACCTCGGCCCTAGACACGCGAACCCCCGTCCTCTGCCACCCGGACCCGAGCCTCCGTCAACTCCACCGCCACCGGCTCCCCGTCACCGCTGCCGCCCGCCGACACCCGCTGCTCCCCCGCACCCACCACCCGCCCTCCCGCGGCAGCCGCGCGAACCGGCCGCAGCGGCGCGACCAGCGGCTCTTCGACGACCACCGCCGGCCCTTCCCCCAACAACGCCGCCAACGCCTGCCGCCCCCGATGCAGCCGCGCCTTCACCGTCCCCACCGGCACCCCCTCGTCCGCGGCGATCTCCGCCACCGAACGACCCCCCATGTGGTGCCACACCAACGCCGACCGCTGCGTCTCCGGCAACTGCCGCAACGCCTCCACCAACGCCACCGTCTCGGGCCCCGGCCCCGGAACCGGCAGCTGCGCATCCCCGTGCCGGATCCAGCTCTGCAACGCCGTCCGGGCCCGCCGCCACCGGCTGATCGCGATCCGCTGCCCCGTCAGCCGGACCCACGCCACCGGATTCTCGTGCGCCACCAGCCGCCCCCAGTGGTTCCAGGCCCGAACGAACGCCTCCTGGGCGGCATCCTGCGCCTCACCCAGATCACCCGTCAGCGCATACAGGTGCGCCACCAGTTGGCCGTACGTCGCCTCGTAGAACGCCCGAAAGTCGTCGCCGCCCCGACCGGTACTACTGCCGGCCCCCTCGCCCTGCTCCACGACCATGACGCCACAGTGTGCCGTGCACCGATCGACCCGGCAACACTCCGCCCGCCCGCCGTTCGGGAAACGCGAGAAAGCCCCCTGACATCCCGTCAGGGGGCTTTCTCTGAATGATTGTTCGGCGGCGTCCTACTCTCCCACAGGGTCCCCCCTGCAGTACCATCGGCGCTATGAGGCTTAGCTTCCGGGTTCGGAATGTAACCGGGCGTTTCCCTCACGCTATGACCACCGAAACACTATGAAACTATCCACCGGAGTGGGTCGTTGTTTCAGAACAACACAGTGGACGCGAGCAACTGAGGACAAGCCCTCGGCCTATTAGTACCGGTCAACTCCACCCCTTACAGGGCTTCCATATCCGGCCTATCAACCCAGTCGTCTACTGGGAGCCTTACCCTCTCAAGGAGGTGGGAGTGCTCATCTCGAAGCAGGCTTCCCGCTTAGATGCTTTCAGCGGTTATCCCTCCCGAACGTAGCCAACCAGCCATGCCCTTGGCAGGACAACTGGCACACCAGAGGTTCGTCCGTCCCGGTCCTCTCGTACTAGGGACAGCCCTTCTCAACACTCCTACGCGCACAGCGGATAGGGACCGAACTGTCTCACGACGTTCTAAACCCAGCTCGCGTACCGCTTTAATGGGCGAACAGCCCAACCCTTGGGACCTACTCCAGCCCCAGGATGCGACGAGCCGACATCGAGGTGCCAAACCATCCCGTCGATATGGACTCTTGGGGAAGATCAGCCTGTTATCCCCGGGGTACCTTTTATCCGTTGAGCGACGGCGCTTCCACAAGCCACCGCCGGATCACTAGTCCCTACTTTCGTACCTGCTCGACCCGTCAGTCTCACAGTCAAGCTCCCTTGTGCACTTACACTCAACACCTGATTGCCAACCAGGCTGAGGGAACCTTTGGGCGCCTCCGTTACTCTTTAGGAGGCAACCGCCCCAGTTAAACTACCCACCAGACACTGTCCCTGATCCGGATCACGGACCCAGGTTAGACATCCAGCACGACCAGAGTGGTATTTCAACGTCGACTCCACCATGACTGGCGTCACGGCTTCAAAGTCTCCCACCTATCCTACACAAGCCGAACCGAACACCAATATCAAGCTATAGTAAAGGTCCCGGGGTCTTTCCGTCCTGCTGCGCGAAACGAGCATCTTTACTCGTAATGCAATTTCACCGGGCCTGTGGTTGAGACAGTCGAGAAGTCGTTACGCCATTCGTGCAGGTCGGAACTTACCCGACAAGGAATTTCGCTACCTTAGGATGGTTATAGTTACCACCGCCGTTTACTGGCGCTTAAGTTCTCAGCTTCGCCACGACGAATCGTGACTAACCGGTCCCCTTAACGTTCCAGCACCGGGCAGGCGTCAGTCCGTATACATCGCCTTACGGCTTCGCACGGACCTGTGTTTTTAGTAAACAGTCGCTTCTCGCTGGTCTCTGCGGCCACCACCAGCTCAGGGAGCAAGTCCCCTCACCAGCAATGGCCCCCCTTCTCCCGAAGTTACGGGGGCATTTTGCCGAGTTCCTTAACCACAGTTCACCCGAACGCCTCGGTATTCTCTACCTGACCACCTGAGTCGGTTTGGGGTACGGGCCGCCATGAAACTCGCTAGAGGCTTTTCTCGACAGCATAGGATCATCCACTTCACCACAATCGGCTCGGCATCAGGTCTCAGCCTTAATGTGAGGCGGATTTGCCTACCCCACGGCCTACACCCTTACCCCGGGACTACCACCGCCCGGGCTGGACTACCTTCCTGCGTCACCCCATCGCTCACCTACTACAGGCTTGGGTCGGCGGCTCCACCACGTCCCTTTGTCCGAAGACTCCGGGCCGGCTTCACGGCCTTAGCATCACCTGGTTCGACGTTGGCGCTTCAAAGCGGGTACGGGAATATCAACCCGTTGTCCATCGACTACGCCTGTCGGCCTCGCCTTAGGTCCCGACTTACCCTGGGCAGATCAGCTTGACCCAGGAACCCTTGGTCAATCGGCGCAAGAGTTTCCCACTCTTGTATCGCTACTCATGCCTGCATTCTCACTCGTGAACCGTCCACAACTCGATTCCTCGGCTGCTTCACCCGGCACACGACGCTCCCCTACCCATCACAGCCTCCGTTGGGAGTATTGCTGCAATGACACGACTTCGGTGATGTGCTTGAGCCCCGCTACATTGTCGGCGCGGAATCACTTGACCAGTGAGCTATTACGCACTCTTTCAAGGGTGGCTGCTTCTAAGCCAACCTCCTGGTTGTCTCTGCGACTCCACATCCTTTCCCACTTAGCACACGCTTAGGGACCTTAGTCGGTGTTCTGGGCTGTTTCCCTCTCGACCATGGAGCTTATCCCCCACAGTCTCACTGCCGCGCTCTCACTTACCGGCATTCGGAGTTTGGCTAAGGTCAGTAACCCGGTAAGGCCCATCGCCTATCCAGTGCTCTACCTCCGGCAAGAAACACGCGACGCTGCACCTAAATGCATTTCGGGGAGAACCAGCTATCACGGAGTTTGATTGGCCTTTCACCCCTAACCACAGGTCATCCCCCAGGTTTTCAACCCTGGTGGGTTCGGTCCTCCACACGGTCTTACCCGCGCTTCAACCTGCCCATGGCTAGATCACTCCGCTTCGGGTCTTGGGCATGCAACTATGGGCGCCCTATTCGGACTCGCTTTCGCTACGGCTACCCCACACGGGTTAACCTCGCTACACACCGCAAACTCGCAGGCTCATTCTTCAAAAGGCACGCAGTCACAGTCCGAAGACTGCCCCCACGGCTTGTAGGCACACGGTTTCAGGTACTATTTCACTCCGCTCCCGCGGTACTTTTCACCATTCCCTCACGGTACTATCCGCTATCGGTCACCAGGGAATATTTAGGCTTAGCGGGTGGTCCCGCCAGATTCACACGGGATTTCTCGGGCCCCGTGCTACTTGGGAAATGAGCAAGCAAGCCGTACAGATTTCGTCTACGGGGGTCTTACCCTCTACGCCGGACCTTTCGCATGTCCTTCGACTACCCATACGGTTTCTGACTCGCCGACCGGCCGGCAGACCGATCAAGCTCACTCCCACGACCCCCAAGTGGCAACCCCTGCCGGGTCTCACACCACTCAGGTTTAGCCTCATCCGGTTTCGCTCGCCACTACTCCCGGAATCACGGTTGTTTTCTCTTCCTGCGGGTACTGAGATGTTTCACTTCCCCGCGTTCCCTCCACATACCCTATGTGTTCAGGTATGGGTGACAGCCCATGACGACTGCCGGGTTTCCCCATTCGGACACCCCCGGATCAAAGCTCGGTTGACAGCTCCCCGGGGCCTATCGCGGCCTCCCACGTCCTTCATCGGTTCCTGGTGCCAAGGCATCCACCGTGCGCCCTTAAAAACTTGGCCACAGATGCTCGCGTCCACTGTGCAGTTCTCAAACAACGACCAGACACCCAAACTCAACACCCCGAACCGGAATGCCTCGCATGAGACCGGCGACCACTGAGACAACGAAGACTCGTTCCCTCAGGACCCAACAACGTGCCCGACACACCCGACCCAGAACCGCGTTCCACGCCCCGAAAGGCAGTACTAGCGGTCTTCACCGTGTGTGCCGAATAGTCAACGTTCCACCCATGAGCAACCGTGCGAGACATTCGCTCGCATCCGGCCATGTGCTCCTTAGAAAGGAGGTGATCCAGCCGCACCTTCCGGTACGGCTACCTTGTTACGACTTCGTCCCAATCGCTGGTCCCACCTTCGACGGCTCCTCCCCTTACGGGTTAGGCCACCGGCTTCGGGTGTTACCGACTTTCGTGACGTGACGGGCGGTGTGTACAAGGCCCGGGAACGTATTCACCGCAGCATGCTGATCTGCGATTACTAGCAACTCCAACTTCATGGGGTCGAGTTGCAGACCCCAATCCGAACTGAGACCGGCTTTTTGGGATTCGCTCCGCCTCACGGCATCGCAGCCCTTTGTACCGGCCATTGTAGCACGTGTGCAGCCCAAGACATAAGGGGCATGATGATTTGACGTCGTCCCCACCTTCCTCCGAGTTGACCCCGGCAGTCTCCTGTGAGTCCCCGACATTACTCGCTGGCAACACAGAACAAGGGTTGCGCTCGTTGCGGGACTTAACCCAACATCTCACGACACGAGCTGACGACAACCATGCACCACCTGTACACCGACCACAAGGGGGCGCCTATCTCTAGACGTTTCCGGCGTATGTCAAGCCTTGGTAAGGTTCTTCGCGTTGCGTCGAATTAAGCCACATGCTCCGCTGCTTGTGCGGGCCCCCGTCAATTCCTTTGAGTTTTAGCCTTGCGGCCGTACTCCCCAGGCGGGGAACTTAATGCGTTAGCTGCGGCACCGACGACGTGGAATGTCGCCAACACCTAGTTCCCAACGTTTACGGCGTGGACTACCAGGGTATCTAATCCTGTTCGCTCCCCACGCTTTCGCTCCTCAGCGTCAGTAATGGCCCAGAGATCCGCCTTCGCCACCGGTGTTCCTCCTGATATCTGCGCATTTCACCGCTACACCAGGAATTCCGATCTCCCCTACCACACTCCAGCCTGCCCGTATCGAATGCAGACCCGGGGTTAAGCCCCGGGCTTTCACATCCGACGCGACAGGCCGCCTACGAGCTCTTTACGCCCAATAATTCCGGACAACGCTCGCACCCTACGTATTACCGCGGCTGCTGGCACGTAGTTAGCCGGTGCTTCTTCTGCAGGTACCGTCACTTGCGCTTCTTCCCTGCTGAAAGAGGTTTACAACCCGAAGGCCGTCATCCCTCACGCGGCGTCGCTGCATCAGGCTTTCGCCCATTGTGCAATATTCCCCACTGCTGCCTCCCGTAGGAGTCTGGGCCGTGTCTCAGTCCCAGTGTGGCCGGTCGCCCTCTCAGGCCGGCTACCCGTCGTCGCCTTGGTAGGCCATTACCCCACCAACAAGCTGATAGGCCGCGGGATCATCCTGAACCGCCGGAGCTTTCCACCAACCCCCATGCAGGAGAAGGTCGTATCCGGTATTAGACCTCGTTTCCAAGGCTTGTCCCAGAGTTCAGGGCAGATTCCCCACGTGTTACTCACCCGTTCGCCACTGATCCACCCCGAAGGGCTTCACCGTTCGACTTGCATGTGTTAAGCACGCCGCCAGCGTTCGTCCTGAGCCAGGATCAAACTCTCCGTGAATGTCTCCACGGGGAGCGGCACAGCAACCACCGGAATAAGGCGGCCCTGCGCACTGCGTCCTCGCTAGTGTTTTACTTCAAAAGGAATCTCCAACCCCAGAGAATCTGAGGCCGGGGATGTCAACATATCTGGCGTTGACTTTTGGCACGCTGTTGAGTTCTCAAGGAACGGACGCTTCCTTCGAGCCGCATTCCTGCGGACCCTCCGGGCGCTTCGTTCTTTCGTGTTTCCAGCTTATCAGATCCGAGCTTGTGCTCTTTCCCGACTCGCTTTCGTCTTCCGCGACCTGACGGCCCGTCCGACGTTTCAAACTCTAGCCGATCCCCGCTCCGAAAAGCGAATCGGCCGCAATCTCCGATAAACACGCACAGCAAATACGAACGGAGACGCGAAAGGACGCGACCCGCTACGGATCAACTGGTTGGTTCTCAGAGATTGGCCACCCCGGGACCGTCCACGCAGATACGTGTCCGGTGCTCCCTGCCGAGCGACTAGTGAACACTACGCCGATCGGGAGGCGGATGCAAATTCGTCCGTACGGACCACCCAGTCGCAGGCCGTGCGGGTGGTCTCGACCTGGGCGGCGTTGGGCCGGTCGTTGGTGTCGATCCGGTGGCGGGCGCTCGCCTCGTCCTGGCCGCCGGCGGTGTGGCGGGCCAGCAGCCGGGCGTCGCGGACGCGCTCGCCGGCGTCGACGTACCAGAGTTCGCGCAGCAGTGCCCGGGCGTCCGTCCACGGGGTGGCGGGCGTGGCGAGGTAGTTGCCTTCGGTCACGATCAGCCGGGTGTGGGGGCGGATCAGGTGGCGGGCGGCGATCGGCTCGTCGAGCGTGCGGTCGAAGTCGGGGGCGTAGATCTCGTGGAAGCGGTCGGCGGTGACGCGCTCGAGGAGGGCGAGGTAGCCGAGGGCGTCGAAGGTCTCGGGGGCGCCCTTGCGAGGGCGCAGGCCGAGGCGGTCGAGCTGGGCGTTGGAGAGGTGGAAGCCGTCGAGCGGGAGGTAGGCCGCGGTGTCGGGGCCCTCGTGGCGGTTGATCTCGTCGACCAGTAGGCGGGCGAGGGTGGACTTCCCGGCGGCGGGCGGCCCGACCAGGCCGAGGACGGTTCGTCCGGTGCCGCTGCCGGGGCCGCGGAGCAGGGCGAGTGCACGGGTCACTGCGAGGGCTGCGGCATCGGACTGCTCGGTGGCGGACGCGGTGGTGGGGGTGCCTTCGTCGTGCATGGGTCGCACCCTACGCGCCGGTAGGGACGGTGAGAACAGGAGTGTCGAGGGTGACGGTGCCGGCGTCCGCGTCCAGGGTGGCGGGGACGCCGAGCGGGACGGTGATCGCGGACGGGCAGTGGCCGAAACCGAGCTCCCAGAGGACGGGGATGCCGAGGCCGCCGAAGTGGTCGAGCATCACGGCCCGTACGCCGTCGAGCGGGCCGCAGCCGTCCCAGGAGCCGAGGACCACTCCGGCGACTCCCTCTAGGGCTCCGCTGCGTCGGAGTTGGGTGAGGATGCGGTCGAGCTGGTACGGCTGCTCGTTGACGTCCTCCAGGACCAGCAGGCCGCCGGCGAAGGTCCGGCGGGCGGCGGGGGTGCCTCGGTCGGCGGCGAGCAGCGAGGCGCAGCCGCCCATCAGGGTGCCGTGGGCCCGGCCGGGGACGAGGGCGGTGGCGTCGGGGCCGGTGAGGACGGTGGTGGCGGCGGGCTCGAAGAGGGTTCGTCGCAGGTGCTCGGCGGTCGGGGCGTCGGTGCTGAAGACGGTGGCTCCGGGCATCGGACCGTAGAGGGTGGGGAGGCCGAGGCGCTGGGCGACGGCCTCGTGCAGGACGGTGATGTCGCTGTAGCCGACCAGCAGTTTCGGCGGTGCGGTGCGCATGGCGTCCCAGTCCAGGAGGTCGACCATCCGAT
This sequence comes from Streptomyces sp. TLI_171, assembly GCF_003610255.1. Taxonomy (GTDB): domain Bacteria; phylum Actinomycetota; class Actinomycetes; order Streptomycetales; family Streptomycetaceae; genus Kitasatospora. The sequence continues at coordinate 2,686,370 of NZ_RAPS01000001.1, forward strand.
GGGCCCCGAATCCGCCGCGGACGCAGAGGACGGCGGCGATGTCGGGGTCCAGCCAGGCGGCCTGCAGGTCGGCGGCCCGGTGGGCGTCGGTGCCGGCCAGGTACGGCAGGGCGGGATGGGTGTCGTGGACGTGCGGGAGGACCTGCACGTCCAGGTCCCAGGAGCGGAGGATCTCGATGCCGAGGGCGAGCCGTGCGGGGTCGACGGCACCGCTGGGGGCGGCGAGGGCGATCCGGTCTCCGGGGCGGAGCGGGCGCAGGGGCATCGGGTACTCCTTCTTGCAGCGGAGAATTCTCGGAGCGGGGAGCGGGAGCGCGGCAGCGGGGACGGTGGGCTCCTGCGGGTGCCGCAGAGTTGTTCCGTCTGCTGACGGTATCCCCCGCGCGGCAACGGCCCATCCCGGTGGGCCGGCTGGCTGCCCGTCAGGCGTGCGGGCTCGGCGGACGGTCCCGCGCCGGGGAGCGGGGCCGTCCGCCGTGCCCGTGGGTGACGGGGTCAGAACGTGCCCATGGCGGTCCGGACTTCGGCGAGGGTGCGGTTGGCGATCTCGTTGGCGCGGGCGTTCCCGGTGTGCAGGACCTCGCGCAGCAGGGTTCGGTCGGCGGCGAGTTCGGCGCGGCGGGCGCGCAGCGGGCGGAAGTACTCGTTGACCGCTTCGGTGGCGGTGCGCTTGAGGGCCGCGGCTCCGCCGGCGCCGATCTCCTCGGCGACCTGGTGCGGGTCCCGGTCCTGGCAGAGGGCGGTGAGCAGCAGCAGGTTGGAGACGCCGGGGCGGTGCTCGGGGTCGTAGGCGATGTGGCGGTCGGGGTCGGTGACGGCGCCGCGCAGCATCCGGGCGGTCTCGTCCCCGTCGGCGCCGAGGGAGATGGCGTTGCCCCTGCTCTTGCTCATCTTTCCGGCGTCGGTGCCGAGCAGCAGGGGTGCGTCGGAGAGCAGGGCCTGCGGTTCGGGGAACAGCGTGCCGTAGCGGTCGTTGAAGCGGCGGGCGACGGTGCGGGCGACTTCCAGGTGCGGCAGTTGGTCCTGGCCGACCGGCACCAGGTCGGCCTTGCAGAACAGCAGGTCGGCGGCCTGGTGGACCGGGTAGGTGAACATCAACCCGCTGACGGCGGACTGCCGGGAGTGGGCGATCTCGTCCTTGACTGTGGGGTTCCGGGACAGTTCGGCGACGCTCACCAGGCTGAGGAACGGCAGCAGCAGTTGGTTGAGGGCCGGGACGGCGCTGTGGGTGAAGATCGTGGCCCGTCCGGGGTCGACTCCGGCGGCCAGGTAGTCGAGGACGAGGTTCTCGGCGCGTTCGGCGAGCCGGTCGGGGCGGTCCCGGTCGGTGATCACCTGGTAGTCGGCAACGACGATCATCAACTCCAGCCCTTGTGACTGGAGTTGGACCCGGTTCCGGAGCGTCCCGAAGTAGTGGCCGAGGTGGAGCGGGCCGGTCGGTCGGTCACCGGTCAGGACCCGGCGGTGCCCGGCGGCGGTCGGTGCGATCAGCGGGTTGGCCGGGCCGGCGGTTGCGGCGGTGGTGTCCGTGCCGGTGGGTTCGGCGGGGGCGGTCATGGCGGGTTTCTCCTCGGTGGCGGTGGTCGCCGCCCGCCGGCAGCCCGGGTCCGTCCTTGGGTTGTCGCCGGGGCCGCCCTTGCGGACGGCCCTGAAGTCATGGGTGGGGAGCCGTCCTAGGACGGCCACCAGCTGAGGCATGACAGGGGGGACATGCCGTCCACCCTAGCTCCGCGCTTTCGGCCGGCACACCGGTTTTCGGTCCGGCGGGGGTGGGCGGGTACGCGCGTAGGCGGTGGGAACCACCGGGGGGTGTGGGTACGTCCCTTGGCCGGGTGCGCGCCGGTGGTGCAGGATCGGGCGAGCCGAGAATCCGGAGGGGTGCAGCCATGACCGCGCTCGACCAGAACGCGTCGGACCGACCGTACGCGGACGCCGACCGCTGTACGGCGGAGACGGGCGCGGACGGGCGCGGGGAGCAGCGCGGGCGGGGCGGGCAGGGCATGGAGCAGAGCCACCCGGCTGCGCGGCCGGCGGACCGGGGCCACGATCAGGGGCGGGGCAGGGGCAGGTTCTCGGGACGGGCGCTCCCGGGGTGGTCGAGTGGTCGTCGGGGGTCTGGGGTGCCGTTGTGGTGCCGGGTCAGGTCCGGCCGCAGCGGCGGCCGGCGCCCTCGCGGCGGCTGAGCCAGGTGCGGGCGTTGCCGCCCGGGCCGTCGGCGTCGACGCCGGGGCGGGACGACGCCGCCGCGGAGCGCGCGGGTGCGGTCGAGGTGGTGGAGGCCGGGGTGGGGCGCGGGCCGATCGGTCCGGCGGGCGCGCCGATGGGGGTGCTGATCGGCGGGTCGCCCGGGTTGGCGGAGAGCACCGGCCAGGGTGGGCGGGGGTCGGACCGCCGGGTGTCGGTGCGACTGCTCCGCTTCGGTTCGGGCACCTGTCAGGTGGTGCTGCCGGAGTGGCGGCCGGCCATCGCGGTGTCGGTCCCGACCGAGCAGTTGCAGCGTTCGACCGGGTTGAGCCCGGAGGAGTTGCGTTCCGCGCAGCTGTCGGTGGTGATCAATCCGGAAGCGGTGCACGACCGGGAGCTCGGGTTGCGCGACTGGCGGGCCGAGGTACCAGCGGCTCGGGGGCGTCGGAGGGGTCGGCGCCAGGTCCGCTGAGTCGGTTCGACCGCGCCGCACGGGCGGGCGGGTCGGGTTCCGGTTCGCTGTTTGCTGTTTGCTGTTTGCTGTCAGATCCGGCCTCCCGGGCTGGAGTTGGGCACGTAGCCGAGGTGGACCGGGTCGATGGCTGCCGGTCCCGCGGCGCGGAGCTCTGCGAGCAGCGTGGACAGGTTGGGCGGCCAGACCGGATCGGCGTCCGGCGCGGCCAGGTCGGCGGGTGTCCACCAGCGCCAGCCGAGGATTCCGTCGGCGCGGTGCATCGCCGCCACGTCGCCCGGCTCCCGTCGCCGGCCGTGGGTCAGGAAGATGTGCTCGTGCTGGCGGACCGGCGTGCCGTGCCAGGTGAAGTCGTGCTCCCAGGTGCAGATGAGTGCGCCCGGCCGGAGGTCGGTCCAGCCGGTCTCTTCGTGCAGCTCGCGGAGTGCTCCTTCGATCGGGGACTCTCCCGGCTCCAGGCCGCCGCCCGGCGCCGTCCAGTGCACGCCGACCTCGGAGTTGTCCGACCGGAGCAGGAAGGCGTCGCCCTCCGGCGAGAGCACCACCGTGCGCGCCGCTCGACGGGGTTGCCGTTCGGTTCGGGGTTTCTGACGTCCTGTGATCCATCGCACGCGATCACCCTGACAGAGCCCGCGAAGGGGTGTCGATCGGGTTTTCGGGCGGAACGACGGGGCGGCCCAAGGGAATCCCGGGGTCTCCACCGATCGGTGGATCTAATCTGAGCCGCATGATCGATCCGGCTGTCATCCTTCCGTCCGACCCGCTGTTCGCCCGCCGGGTGGACCCGCACTTCGCCTGGGAGGCCGGGCTGATCCGGGCGGCGGGCGGCAGCCACGTCCTGCTCGACCACGACGCCCTGCTGGCGGGGGACGTCGAGACCGCCGTCGGACGTGTCCCGCCGGGATCGGGCCCGCTCTGGTACCGGGGGTGGATGATCCCGGTCGCTCGGTACGCGGCGCTCGCCGAAACGCTGGCCGACCGCGGCTGCTCGCTGCGCACCGGGCCGGTCGAGTACGCGACCGCGCACGAACTGCCCGGCTGGTACCGGACCTTCGAGCCGCTCACCCCGGCCAGTACCTGGCTGCCCGGCACCGAGTGGGACCGCGCCGCGCTGGCCGCGGCCGCCGAGCAGCTCGGCGGGCGGGGCGCCGCCGTGGTGAAGGACTACGTCAAGTCCCGCAAGCACGAGTGGGCGGAAGCCTGCTACGTGCCCGACCTGGCGGACCTCGACGCGTTGGAGCGGGTGGTCAGCCGCTTCGCCGAGTTGCAGGGCGACTTCCTGGCGGGCGGCTTGGTGCTGCGCCGCTTCGAGCCGTTCGTGCGGGCCGCGGACGGTCGGACGGAGGAGGCGCGGGTCTGGTGGCTCGACGGCGAGCCGGTGCTGGTCGGCCCGCACCCGGACTGCCCGGCGAGCCGGGTGAGCCCCGAGCTGTCCGCCGTCCGCCCGCTGGTCCGGCAGTTGGGGTGCCGGTTCGTCACCACCGATCTGGCCCGCCGGGCCGGGGGCGATCGGCTGAGCAGCGCGGACGGAGAGTGGCGGGTGGTGGAGGTCGGGGACGGTCAGGTCAGCGAGCTGCCGTCCGGGGTGGACGTCGAGCCGCTGTTCCGGGCGCTGCTGGACGCGTAGTCCGGGCGGACGGACCGGGGCGCCGGTCGGGGGCCCGATCGCCCGGGCCGGGAGGACCGGCGCCGGGCGGGAATGCGGACCGCCGTGGCCGCGGGCCGCGGCACGGCGGCGAGGGCCCGCACGGCGGCCAGCACCGCGCCCGTCCCCGGGTAGCCGGCGACGGCCGTGACGGCCCGTCCGCTCAGCCGAGCACCGGCGCCGGGTGGCCCTCCGCCACGAAGGCGCTCCACAGCTTGGCGTACGCGCCGTCCCGGTCGAGCAGTTCGGCGTGGGTGCCGTCCTCCACGATGCGGCCGTGGTCGAGGACGATGATCCGGTCGGCCCGTTCGGCGGTGGTGAGCCGGTGGGCGATGACCAGGGTGGTGCGGCCGCCGCTGAGCCGGTCGGCTGCGTGGTTGACGGCTGCTTCGGTGGCGAGGTCGAGTGCGGCGGTGGCCTCGTCGAGCAGCAGGATGTCGGGGTCGACCAGTTCGGCGCGGGCCAGGGCGATGAGCTGGCGCTGGCCGGCGGAGAGGTTCCGGCCGCGGGGCGCGACCTGGTGGCGGTAGCCGCCGCTCAGGCCGGTGATCATCTCGTGGGCGCCGACCGCCTTGGCGGCGGCCTCCACCTCGGCGTCGCTCGCGTCGGGACGGCCGTAGGCGATGGCGTCCCGGACCGTCCCCGCGAAGAGGTACGCCTCCTGCGGGACGACGCCCAGCCGGTGCCGGTACCCGTCCAGGTCGTAGGCGGTGAGGTCGGTGCCGTCCACCGTGAGGGTGCCGCCGGTGGCGTCGTAGAACCGGGCGACCAGCTTGACCAGCGTCGACTTGCCGGCGCCGGTCTCGCCGACCAGCGCGACCGTCTGGCCGGCCGGGATGTGCAGGTCGACGCCGGAGAGCACCTCGGGGTTGCCCGCCCCGCCGCCGTTGTACGCGAAGCTGACGTTCTCGAAGTCGATCTCGCCGCGCAGCGTGCCGACCGGGACGGGGTGTTCGGCCCGGGGCGTGCTGGTGGGGGTGCGCATCAGTTCGCGGATCCGGTCGAGGCTGACGGCGGCCTGCTGGTAGCCGTCGAAGATCTGCGAGAGCTGGTTGACCGGGGCGAAGAACAGGTCGATGTAGAGCAGGTAGGCGACCAGCGCACCGATGGTGAGGGTGCCGTCGTCGACCCGGGTGGCGCCGGCGATCAGCACCAGGGCGGAGGCGACGCTGGAGAGGAACTGCACGAACGGGAAGTACAGCGAGATGTACAGCTGCGCCCTGACCCGGGCGTGCCGGTAGGCCAGGCCCCGCTCGACGAAGCGCTCGGTGTTCGCGTCCTGCCGGCGGAAGGCCTGGACGATCCGCATGCCCGCGACGTTCTCCTGCAGGTCCGCGTTGACCGTGCTGATCAGGTCCCGGGAGACCTGGTACTGCTGGGCGGACTTCTTGCGGAACACCAGGGTGGCGATGATCAGCGGCGGCAGCACCGCGAAGACCACCAGGGCGAGGCCGGCGTCGATCACGATGAGCGCGACGAAGATGCCGACGAAGGTGAACAGGCTGACCACGGCGGTGACCACGCCGGTCTGCAGGAACGAGGAGATCGAGTCCACGTCCGTGGTCATCCGGGTCATGATCCGGCCGGTCAGCTCGCGCTCGTAGTAGTCGAGGCCGAGGCGGTTCAGGTGCGCGAAGATCTTCAGCCGCAGGGTGTAGAGAACGCGCTCGCCGGTGCGCCCCGAGACCCGGCTCTCGGTGGCCTGCACCAGCCAGTCGAGCAGGACGACGACCAGGGCCAGCAGCGCGGCGACGGCGACACCGCCGATGGCGGCCTTGCTGACGCCGTCGTCGATGCCGTGCCGGATCAGGACCGGCAGGGTCAGGCCGGCGGCGGTGTCCAGCGCGACCAGCAGCAGCGCGAGGGCCAGCGGGCGGCGGAACGGGGCGAGCAGCCGGGCCAGGTTGAACTTGGGGTCGGCCGCTTCGGCCTGCTCCACCGGGATCTCGGGGGTGTCCGTCGCGGGCGGCAGGGCGGCGACCTTGGCGAGCAGTTCGGAGTCGGCGCCCGACTTCGCGGCGGCCGGGGCGGCGGCTGCGGTCTCGGCGGACTCCGCGGTCTCGTCCGGCGCTGCCGCGCTGCGTGCGGCGGGGGCGGCCAACGCGTCCGGGTCGGTGATCAGGGACCGGTAGCGCGGACATCGGGCCGTGAGCTCCTCGTGGGTGCCCAGGTCGATCAGGCGGCCGGCCTCCAGCACCGCGATGCGGTCCGCGAGTTGCAGGGTGGAACGGCGGTGGGCGATCAGCAGCGTGGTGCGGCCGGCCATCACGCTGGCCAGCGCGTCGTGGATCTCCGCCTCGATCTGCGGGTCGACCGCGGAGGTCGCGTCGTCGAGCAGCAGGATGCGCGGGTCGGTGAGGACGGCGCGGGCGAGCGCGATGCGCTGGCGCTGGCCGCCGGAGAGGGTGAGGCCCTGCTCGCCGACCTTGGTGTCGTAGCCCTCGGGGAGCTCCCGGATGAAGCCATCGGCCTGGGCGATCCGCGCGGCCGCCTGGATCTGCTCCTCGGTGGCCTCGGGGTGGCCGTACGCGATGTTGGTGCGGACGCTCTCCGAGAACAGGAAGCTCTCCTCGGGCACGATGCCGATGGTGGCGCGGATCGAGTCGAGCGTGACCCCGCGGACGTCCTGCCCGAACAGCCGGATCGAGCCGGCGGTGGGGTCGTAGAACCGGGGCACCAGTTGGGCCACCGTCGACTTGCCGGAGCCCGACGCGCCGACCAGTGCGAGGGTCTCCCCCGCTGCCAGCCGCAGGCTGAGGCCCTCCAGCACCGGAACGCCGTCGGGGACGCTGCCGGGCTCGGGGTGCTCCTCCGCGCGGTAGTGGAAGTCGACCCGGTCGAGCTCCAGTGCGGCGGTGCCGGGCGGCGCCGCGTCCGGGTCGAGCGGACGGGCGTCCGGGGCCTGGTCGACCAGCGGGCGCTGGTCGATGAGCTGCATGACCCGTTCCACACCGGCGCGGGCCTGCTGCCCGACGGTGATCACCATGGCGAGCATCCGCACCGGGCCGGTCATCTGCGCCAGGTACGTGGAGAACGCGACGAAGGTGCCGAGCGTGACGTCGCCGCGGACGGCCAGCCAACCGCCGACGGCCAGCACCGCGACCTGCCCGAGCGCGGGGACGGCCTGCATCGCCGGGGTGTAGCGGGCGTTCAGCTTGATCGACCGCAGCCGGGCGGCGAACAGCCCGCGCGAGACGCGCTCCAGCTTGCCGCGCTCCTGGGCCTCCTGGCCGAAGCCCTTGACCACCCGGACCCCGCCGATCGCTGCGTCGACCACGCCCGCGACCTCGGCGGCCTGCTGCTGGGCGGCCCAGGTGGCGGGGAACAGGCGCTTGCGGCTGCGGCCGGCCAGCCACCACAGCGCCGGCGCCATCACCAGGGCGATCAGCGTCAGCGGCAGGGACAGCCAGAGCATGACCACCAGCGACATGCCGAACATGAGGGCGTAGCCCGTCATCATCGGCAGCATCGACAGCAGGCCGTTGATCAACTGCAGGTCGGAGGTGGCCCGGCCGACCACCTGCCCGGTGTCCAGCCGGTCCTGCCGGTGCCCGTCGAGCCTGGTCAGCGAGCGGAACAGGTCGGCCCGCAGGTCGTGCTGGACGTCCAGCGCGAGCTGGCCGCCGAAGTAGCGCCTGACCTGGGTGCAGAGGAACACCGCTGCGGCCGCGACCAGCAGCAGCACCGCCCACGGGGTGAGCGGACGGCTGTGCGCGGTGATCACGTCATCGATGATCAGCTTGGTGATGAGCGGAACGACCGCGGTGATCGCCATGCCGACGAGCGACGCGCCGAAGGACAGCAGCAGGTTGCGGCGGTAACGCCAGCAGTAGCCGCCGAGCCGGCGGAGCCAGCTCTGCTCTGGGAAACCATGAGTCTCGCGCATATTTAGTGATGCTAACCATTCGGCCGGTTGAGCGTCCATCGGATTCGAGGGGCGCATGGGAAGCTGAACGACCTCGGGCCGAGCTTCCTTCCCGTCTACAGGGTGCCCAGGTCACGCGGTCGTGCGCCTCGGGCAGTCGGCTGCATCCGGATCGGCCGATCGTCCTAGGCGGGGGTGCAGCCGGCTCCACCCCCGCAGGTCACTTCGGCCCCGCGACCTCCGCCGCGGCGGCGACGAACGCCCCCTGGGCCAGGGCGCGCAGCAGTCCCGCCATGCTGTCGCGGGCCAGGCCGGCCCGGTCGGCGCGCTCGGCGGCCCGGTCGGGGCGATCCGCGGCCGGGTCGGCCTGGGCGACCTGGGGTGCGGCGCTGTGCGGGGTGGAGTTGAGCAGGCCGAAGACGGCGTGGACGGCGGCGCGGGCGACCGGCTCGGCGTCGGCGACGGCCAGCGGCGGGAACGCCTCGCGCACCACGCCGACCCAGAGTTCGACGTAGCCGCGCTGCAGCCGGCGCACCCGGCGGCGGTCCTCCTCCTTGAGGTGGAGCAGCTCGCGGTCGTGCAGGATGATCAGGTCCCGGTCGTCGAGCGCGAAGTCGATGTGGCCGTCGATCAGGGAGTCCAGCGCGGCCCGCGGGCCCGCGGCCTCGCCGAGGCGGCGGCGGCCCTCGTCCATCAGCCGCTCGCTGATGCCGACCAGGAGGTCGGCGAGCATCGCGTCCTTGCCGGCGAAGTGGCGGTACAGACCGGGGCCGCTGATGCCGACCGCCCTGCCGATCTCGTCGACGCCCACCCCCAGGAAACCGCGGGCGGCGAACAGCCGCGCGGCCTCCTTCCGGATCTGGTCACGGCGTGGGAGCGCGGGGGCGGCGGGACGGTTGGGCATGCTGCCCATCGTAGACAGTCGGGTTATCGCTGGTTAACCTGACCAAGGAGTTAACGCTCATTAACACGGGCTGGCCGGCTCGCCCTTCGGCCTGCCCCGATCCGAATCCGAGGGCAAGGGAGCTCTTGGGATGGTCCTCTCTTCGGCACAGACCTCGTCGTGGTCTCCTGCCTCCGCGCAGCACCCCGTACCGCCCTCCCCGCTGTTCACCGCCGCCGACGCCCCGGCGCCGCGGCTGGAGAGCGCGGTCGACCCGGCCTCGCCGACCGGGCTCGCCAACGCCCAGGCCCACCGGGAGCTGGTCGCCGAACTGCGCGGCAAGCTCGCGGCCGCGGCGCTCGGCGGCGGCGAGAAGGCGCGCGCCAAGCACACCGCCCGCGGCAAACTGCTGCCCCGGGACCGGGTGGACACCCTGCTGGACCCCGGCTCGCCGTTCCTGGAGCTGGCCCCGCTCGCCGCCGACGGCCTGTACGACGGGGCCGCCCCCGCCGCCGGCGTGATCGCCGGGATCGGCCGGGTCGCCGGGCGCGAGGTCCTGGTGGTGGCGAACGACGCCACCGTCAAGGGCGGCACCTACTACCCGATGACGGTGAAGAAGCACCTCCGCGCGCAGGAGGTGGCCCTGGAGAACCGGCTGCCCTGCATCTACCTGGTGGACTCGGGCGGCGCGTTCCTGCCCATGCAGGACGAGGTGTTCCCGGACCGCGACCACTTCGGCCGGATCTTCTACAACCAGGCACGCCTGTCAGCCGCCGGGATCCCGCAGATCGCGGCGGTGCTCGGCTCCTGCACCGCCGGCGGCGCGTACGTTCCGGCGATGAGCGACGAGGCGGTGATCGTCCGCAACCAGGGCACCATCTTCCTGGGCGGCCCGCCGCTGGTGAAGGCCGCCACCGGCGAGGTGGTGACCGCCGAGGAGCTCGGCGGCGGCGACCTGCACTCCCGCACCTCGGGCGTGACCGACCACTTGGCGGAGGACGACGCCCACGCGCTGTCCATCGTCCGCACCATCGTGGCCGGGCTCGGCCCGCGGGCGGCGCGGCCGTGGCCGCTCGCCCCGGTGGAGCCTCCGGCGGTGGACCCGGCCGGGCTGTACGGCGTCGTCCCGGTGGACCCGCGCACCCCCTACGACGTGCGGGAGGTGATCGCCCGGCTGGTGGACGGCAGCCGGTTCGCGGAGTTCAAGGCCGAGTACGGCACCACCCTGGTGACCGGCTTCGCCCGCATCCACGGGCACCCGGTCGGGATCGTCGCCAACAACGGCGTCCTGTTCGCCGAGTCCGCGCTCAAGGGCGCGCACTTCATCGAACTGTGCGACCAGCGGGGCATCCCCCTCCTCTTCCTGCAGAACATCACCGGCTTCATGGTCGGCCGCCAGTACGAGGCCGGGGGCATCGCCAAGCACGGCGCCAAGATGGTGACCGCCGTGGCCTGCACCCGGGTGCCCAAGCTGACGGTGGTGATCGGCGGCTCGTACGGCGCCGGCAACTACTCGATGTGCGGGCGGGCCTACTCGCCCCGCTTTCTGTGGATGTGGCCGAACGCGAAGATCTCCGTGATGGGCGGGGAGCAGGCGGCATCGGTGCTGGCCACCGTCCGCCGCGACCAGTTCGAGGCCCAGGGGCAGGACTGGTCGGCCGAGGCGGAGGACGAGTTCAAGCGCCCGGTCCGCGAGCAGTACGAGCGGCAGGGCAACGCCTACTACGCCACCGCCCGGCTCTGGGACGACGGCGTGATCGACCCCCTGCAGACCCGCACCGCACTGGGCCTGGCGCTCACCGCCTGTGCCAACGCCCCGCTCCCCGACCCGCGCCCGTTCGGCGTGTTCCGCATGTGACGACCCGCCGGACACCGGCCGCCGTCGGCAGCGACCGCCGCGGTCACCGTTCCTGAAGCATCGTCAACTCGCTCACCGTTCCCCTCGTGACGGAGGCACACCTCCATGTTCGACACCGTGCTCGTCGCCAATCGCGGCGAGATCGCGCTGCGGGTCATCCGCACCCTTCGGCGGCTGGGCGTGCGTTCGGTCGCCGTGCACAGCGACGCGGACGCCGATGCCCCGCACGTCCTGGCCGCCGACCTGGCCGTCCGGTTGGGCCCCGCCGACCGGAGCGACAGCTCGGCCGCCGAGACCTACCTGCGCGCCGACCTGATCCTGGACGCGGCCCGCCGGACCGGCGCGCAGGCCGTCCACCCCGGCTACGGGTTCCTCGCCGAGAACTCCGCGTTCGCCGAGGCCTGCACGCAGGCCGGGCTGGTCTTCATCGGCCCGCCGCCGGCTGCGGTGGAGCTGATGGGCGACAAGATCAACGCCAAGGAGGCCGTCCGGGCCGCCGGGGTGCCGGTCGTTCCCGGCAGCGAGGACGGCTCCCCCAGCGACGAGCAGCTGATCGAGGCGGCGACCCGGATCGGCTACCCGGTGCTACTCAAGCCCTCGGCCGGCGGCGGCGGCAAGGGCATGCGGCTGGTCCGCAACCCGGCCGAGCTGCCCGCCGAGCTCGCCGCCGCCCGCCGGGTGGCCCGCACCGCGTTCGGCGACGACACCCTGCTGCTGGAGCGCTGGGTCGACCAACCGCGCCACATCGAGGTGCAGGTCCTGGCCGACACCCACGGCCGGACCGTCCACCTCGGCGAGCGCGAGTGCAGTCTGCAGCGCCGCCATCAGAAGCTCATCGAAGAGGCTCCTTCCGTCCTGTTGAACCCTCGGACCCGAGCCGCCATGGGCGCGGCCGCCGTGCGCGCCGCCGAGGCCTGCGGCTACACCGGCGCGGGAACGGTCGAGTTCATCGTCCCCGGCGGGGAGCCCGCGGGGCGCGACGCGGACGACGTCCTCGACTTCTTCTTCATGGAGATGAACACCCGGCTCCAGGTGGAGCACCCCGTCACCGAACTGGCCGTCTCGGTGGACGGCCCCGAAGGCCAGCGGCGGCTCGACCTGGTCGAGTGGCAGCTGCGCGTCGCCGCGGGCGAGGCGTTGACGTTCACACAGTCGGACATCTCCTTCCTGGGCCACGCGATCGAGGCCCGGATCTGCGCCGAGGACCCGGAACGGGACTTCCTGCCCACCGGCGGCGAGGTACTGCTGCTGGACGAGCCCTCCGGGGAGGGCATCCGGGTGGACTCCGGAATCGCACCCGGCGACCGGGTCGGCAGCCTGTACGACCCGATGCTCGCCAAGGTGATCGCGTACGGGCCCGACCGCCCGACCGCGATCCGTCGGCTGCGGGCCGCGCTCGCCGAGACCCGCATCCTGGGCGTCACCACCAACACCGGCTACCTGCGCCGGCTGCTGGCGCAGCCCGAGGTGACGGCAGGTCGGCTCGACACCGGACTGGTGGAGCGCAGCGCCCAGCAGGACCCCTCCTTGCTGAGCTCCCCGTACACCCGCACCGAATCGATCGACCTGCTCCACTTCGCCGCCGCACTGCTGCGGCAGCTCGAACTCGGCCGGGCCGACGCCTCCGACGGCTGGACCGATCCGTTCTCCCTCCCTTCCGGCTGGCGACTGGGCGGCGCGGCCGCCTGGACCACGCACCGGCTCCGGATGGCCGGCCGCGAGCCGGTCACCGTTCGCTGCCGAATGATTACCAATGGTGAAATCGAGAGCGCTATCGGTTTTTCCGCCGCCGCCACCCCCGAATGGGAGGTGCGACTGGACGACGGTCCGGTCCGGCGGGCTCGCGCGACCCGCGAGGGAGACCTGCTGCGCCTTGCGGTTGACGGCCTGCAGGCCGCTTTCACGGTCGCCGCGGAGCGCACCCCGGACGGCGTGACGCACTGGCTCGGCGTCGACGGGGACGCCTGGGCCGTTCACCCGTTCGATGCAGTCGCTGCCCGCGCCGCGGCCGGTACCGCCCACCACGGCACGCTCACCGCGCCGATGCCGGGCACCGTCACGGTGGTCAAGGTCGAACTCGGCGAGCAGGTCCGCCGCGGGCAGGCGCTGCTGGTCCTGGAGGCCATGAAGATGGAGCACGTCATCGCCGCCCCGCACGACGGCACCGTGGACGAACTGCGGGTCGCCGCCGGCGCGACCGTCGCCATGGACGAGCCCCTGGTGGCGGTCACCCCCGAAGCCGAAGAGCCCGCGGCCCCGGAGGCGACCCGATGAGCCCCGCCGGCGAGACCGCCGCCGCGCGGACCGGCTCCGAGCAGGCCGCCGCCGGGCCGACGGTGCTGGACCTCGGTCTGCCGCAGCCGGTGCGCGACCCCGAGCTGCCCGCCCGGGTCCGGATCCACGAGGTCGGCGCCCGCGACGGACTGCAGAACGAGAGCGCCCTGGTGCCCGTCGAGGTCAAGGCGGAGTTCATCCAGCGGCTCGCCGCCGCCGGGCTGCGCACGGTCGAGGCGACCAGCTTCGTCCACCCCAAGTGGGTGCCGCAGCTCGCCGACGCCGAGCAGCTGATGCCCCGTCTGGTCGGCCTGGCCGAGCGGTACCCGGGCCTGCGGCTGCCCGTGCTGGTGCCCAACGAGCGGGGCATGGACCGGGCGCTCGCGCACCACGCCGGCGAGGTCGCGGTGTTCGCCAGCGCCACCGAGACCTTCGCCCGACGCAACCTCAACCGCTCGGCGGACGAGGCGATGGCGATGTTCCGCCCGGTGGTCGAGCGGGCCGCGGACGCCGGGGTCCCGGTGCGCGGCTACCTCTCGATGTGCTTCGGCGACCCCTGGGAGGGCCGGGTCCCGGTCGAACAGGTGGTCCGCCACGGCCTGACGCTGCTGGAGATGGGGTGCGCCGAGCTGAGCCTGGGCGACACCATCGGCGTCGCCACCCCCGGCCACGTCAAGGCGCTGCTCGACGAGTTCACTCGTTCCGGCGTCCCGATCGAACGGCTCGCGGTGCACTTCCACGACACCTACGGCCAGGCGCTCGCCAACACCCTGGCCGCGCTGCGCGCCGGGGTGACCGTGGTGGACGCCTCGGCCGGCGGCCTCGGCGGCTGCCCGTACGCCAAGAGCGCGACCGGCAACCTCGCCACCGAGGACCTGGTCTGGATGCTGCACGGCCTGGGCATCGAGACCGGCGTCGACCTCGCCGCGCTCGCCCGAACCAGCGGCTGGATGGCCCGTCACCTCGGTCGCCCCAGCCCGTCGAGGACCGTTCGCGCCCTGCTCGGGCCGACGTCCTGACCCTCCGAATCCCCCAATCCCACCAGGCCCACCAGGCCGCGATCCCGGGAGGATCAGCCGTGCTCGACCACCGCCTGAGCAGTGAGTACGAGGAACTCCGCCGCACCGTCGAGGAGTTCGCCAACGACGTGGTTGCGCCGAAGATCGGCGAATACTACGAGCAGAACGAATTCCCGTACGACATCGTCCGGGAAATGGGGCGGATGGGCCTGTTCGGGCTGCCGTTCCCCGAGGAGTACGGCGGCATGGGCGGCGACTACTTCGCGCTCTGCCTCGCCCTGGAGGAGCTGGCCCGGGTCGACTCCTCGGTGGCGATCACCCTGGAGGCCGCCGTTTCGCTCGGGTCGATGCCGATCTACCGGTTCGGCACCGAGGAGCAGAAGCGGGAGTGGCTGCCGAAGCTCACGTCCGGCGAGATGCTCGGCGCCTTCGGCCTGACCGAGCCCGAGGGCGGCACGGACGCCGGGGCGACCCGGACCACCGCGCGCTACGACGAGGCCACCGACGAGTGGGTGATCAACGGCAGCAAGTGCTTCATCACCAACTCGGGCACCGAGATCACCGGGCTGGTGACCGTCACCGCATTGACCGAACCGCTCACACATTCGAGTGATGGCGCCTCAAATCACTCGCCCACCAGGGAAATCTCCTCCATCATCGTTCCCACTGGGACTCCCGGGTTCCAGGTTTCGAAGAAGTACTCGAAGGTCGGGTGGAACGCCTCCGACACCCGCGAGCTGTCCTTCACCGACTGCCGAGTTCCCGCGGCCAACCTGGTCGGACCCCGAGGCCGCGGCTACGCCCAGTTCCTGCGCATCCTCGACGAGGGCCGCATCGCCATCGCGGCCCTGGCCACCGGCCTGGCCCAGGGGTGCGTCGACCAGTCGCTCTCGTACGCCGCCACCCGCCGAGCCTTCGGTCGGCCGATCGGCGCCAATCAGGTCATCCAGTTCAAGCTCGCCGACATGGAGATGCGCGCACACACCTCCCGCCTGGCCTGGCGGGACGCCGCCTCCCGGCTGCTGCACTCCGAGCCCTTCAAGAAGGAGGCAGCCATTGCCAAGCTGTACGCCTCCGAGGCTGCGGTCGACAGCGCACGCGAAGCGACCCAGATCCACGGCGGCTACGGCTTCATGAACGAGTACCCCGTCGCCCGGTTCTGGCGTGACTGCAAGATCCTGGAGATCGGCGAGGGCACCTCGGAGGTCCAGCGGATGCTCATCGCGCGAGAGCTCGGCATGACCTCCTGAGCCGTCCGCCGCGCAGCCCGAACCCCCGACCCACCGCACACCGCACACCGCACACCGCCCGCAGCCCGCAGCCCGCAGCCCGGACACGTCAGCCTGCCGTCAGGGGATGACGATGACCGGGCGGTTGGCGCGGCGGGCCAGGCGGCCGGAGACCGACCCGAAGATCTTGCCGAGCAGGCCGTGGGTGCTGCCGACCACGATGGCGTCTGCCGCGTACTCGCGGCCGACCTCCTCGATCTCGTGGCAGATGTCGCCTCCGCGTTCCACCAGGATCCAGGGGACGCCCGACAGGAAGTCGGCGCACGCGAGTTCGAGGCCGAGGATCTCGGTCCGCTGGTCGGGCAGGTCCACGAAGACCGGCGGCTCGCAGCCGGCCCAGACGGTGGCGGGAAGCCGGTTGGCGACGTGGACGATCACCAGGCCGCACTGGGAGCGGCGGGCCATGCCCACGGCGTAGGCGAGGGCGCGCTCGCTGGAGAGTGAGCCGTCGAAGCCGACCACCACGCCGTGCTGGAACCGGGGGTCGCAGGCCCGCGAGCCGTGCTCCTGGAGCTGTGGTTCGCCTTCGCCGTCGCGGCGGCCGACGGTCGGACGGGAACGGTCGGTCATCGCGTCCTCCGCAGTACCGGGTCGGGGGCCGACGGCCGGGTCCGCCGCCGTCCCTGGGGTGTCACGCTTCGGTTCACGCCGTCGGCCGGGGTCACGACGGCGGCCCGCACGTCCGAACACGTCGAGGGACTCGGCAGCGGTCCTCTCGTCGCGAGGGCTGCCGTGGGCAGATCCGGATGGCTCTTGACCGGCCATGGCTCAAAACTCTTCAACTGGGACGGGCCTACGCAGGGGGACACGGCGGTGAACCGCCCGGTCCCGGTGACAGGGACGACCGGGGTGGCGAACCGCTCCGGAACGACGACCACCGATGGCGACCTGTGCCTTTCAGAGTACGGCTCGGGACGGGCACCGCCCAGCAGCGGAGCCCTCGTACGACCAGGTTCCCGCTTGCGGAGGAGACACACGCCGGAGTGTGCGCCCCTCGCGCGACGGGTTCCAAGGAGCTTGACCGACGACACGCAGTGTGCGCAACAGGGTGTCCACACACCGTGACCCGACTGTCATCGCCCCTGTCCGCAGGCGGTGCACGGCAGTTGTGGCGCCGGGGCGGCCGGCGACCGCCGCTGTCCGCATTCGGATCATGGTCCGGCTTGGGGGCGTACCAACCGGATTCGGCCAATTCGCGGAAAATCCCCAAGCCTTTGGCAATTGCCACGTGCATACGGGGTGCCCGCTGGCAGCATGCTCGGCATGCCGCTGCTCCTGCTCGACCTCGACAACACCTTGCTGCCCAGGGAT
The DNA here is from genome assembly GCF_003610255.1 of Streptomyces sp. TLI_171. GTDB lineage: Bacteria > Actinomycetota > Actinomycetes > Streptomycetales > Streptomycetaceae > Kitasatospora. Next base: position 2,703,170 of record NZ_RAPS01000001.1, read on the forward strand.
GCCGCGTTCCGGGCGTGGGCGGAGGACTTCCTCGCCGAGAACCACCTGCCCGCCGGCGACCTCGACTGGCTGGTGATGCTCGACGGCAGCGGGTACGTGCCGCGCAGCACCGTACTGGGTGCAGCAAAGCGCCGCTACGGCATCGACCGCTCGGTCGAGACGATGCTGAAGCACTACCGGCTCGGCATCAACTCGCATATCCAATGCCCTGATTCGCATGTCGAAGCGCTGCGGGAGGCCCGTGCGGCGGGCTGGACGATCGGCATCGTCAGCAACGGCGGGACGCTCGCCCAACTGGAGAAGATCCGGCTCACCGGGCTCGCTCCGCTGGTGGACGGCTGGGTCATCTCGGAGGAGGCCCGCTGCCTGAAGCCCGACCCGCTGATCTTCGAGATCGCGGCCCGGCGGTGCGGGTACCGGTCCTCCGGGGACTGGACCGCGCAGACCTGGATGGTGGGCGACTACGGTCCGGCCGACATCGCGGGCGCGGCCGCCACCGGGCTGCGCAGTGCCTGGCTGCACCACGGGCGGCCGTGGGCCGAACGCGCCTACCGTCCGACGATCAGCGCCCCGACCCTCCCGGAGGCGGTGCAGCTGATCGTCGCGGCGGCCGAACGCTCCACCGCCGGCCGGGGGTTCGCCGCCGCGTCCGGCCTCCCCCACTCCGCCCCCCGCCCGCGCCCGTCCCGCGGCCACCTCGCCGTTCCGGCCTCCCGGCTGGCGCCGCCGCCCACGAAGCTCGGCCGGAGCGCGCCGGCCGCCACGGTCACCGCAGCGACAGCTGCAACAACGGCAACAGCAACGTCGAATGCAGCGGGCGGACCGACCGTGCCGTCGAACGCCCCGGGCATGCCCGTCGCACCGCTGTTGCCGCGCGGCAAGCCCGTTCCGCTCACCCAGATCGACCGCGCGGCGCCCGCCGGGCCCGCCACCGCCCAGGCCCGCTGGGGCGACCCCGCGACGGCTGCCGGCTGACCCTCCGTCAGGCCTTCCGGGCCGCGTCCGCCGGCTCCGCCCCGAGCACCCGCAGCAGGTCGAGGCGTCCGGCGCTCTCGCTGCCCGCCGGGGCGCTGTGCACCAGGAGGAGCTGGCTCTCGCCGGCGGCGGCGAGGACCTCGCAGTCGAGGTCCAGGCGGCCGACGGCGGGGTGCAGCACGGTCTTGCGTCCGCTGCGGCGGACCGCGACCTCGTGGCGGTCCCAGAGCTCGTTGAACTCCGGACTGCCGGAGCGGAGTCGGCCCAGCAACTCGGTGATCCGGGGATCGTCGGGGCGGGCGGCCCGGGCGGCACGCAGGTTGGCGACGTGGGCGCGGGCGAGGTCCGGGTGCGCGTCCTCGGGGAAACGGCGGCGGACCTCGGGGGCGGTGAACCAGCGCAGGGTGATGTTGCGGGCAGCGGGCGGCAGGTCGGACAGATCGCCGAAGACCGCAGCGGCCATCGGGTTCTGGACCAGCACGTCGCCGAGGTCGGAGATCACCTGCGCGGGCACGTCGTGCAGCCGGTCGAGGATCAGCAGCAGTCCGGGGCGGACGTGGTCGAGCGGGCTGTGACGGCGGGGCGGCCGGTGCCCGGCGAGGTGGAAGAGGTGGTCGCGCTCGTCCTCGGTCAGCCGCAGGGTGCGGGCCAGGGCGGCGAGCAGGTGCGGGGACGGCTGCGGGCCGCGGCGCTGTTCGAGGCGCGCGTAGTAGTCGACGGACAGGCCGGCCAGGTGGGCGACCTCCTCGCGGCGCAGCCCGGGGGTGCGGCGGCGGGTGCCGGGGGCGAGGCCCAGGTCGGCGGGGCCCAGCCGGGCGCGGGAGCGGGTGAGGAAGTCGGCGAGTGCGGGTCGGTCGATCACGCTGCCCAGGATGGCCCGGCCGGCGCGGTCCGAGCCAGGGATCGCCGGTCCCCGGCTCGGGAGGTCTCTGCCACCGCGTGATCCTCGCCCCCAGAGTGGTGCGGGGGCCGGACGTTCCGGCCCACCGGGTCGGCCGCAGGTCCGGCCCGGGGCCCGAACCCACCCGCGCCGGGACCGCGTTCAACCGACCGGACCCGGCGGACCCGGCGGACCCGAGCACCGGGACCGCCGGTGCAACGGGTCAGCCGGGCAACCGGCTGGGGCGCGGACGGGCGAGTCCGTGGAGGAGACAGTCATGGCACGTTTTCTGATGACCGGGGCGACCGGGCAGGTCGGCCGTCGGCTGGTCCCCCGGCTGGCGGGGTGGGCCGGTCCGGGGTCGGTGCGGGTGCTGGTGCGGGACGCGGAACGCGCTTCCCGGCTAGAGGAGTTCGGGGTCGAGGCGGTGGTCGGCGACCTCCGCGAGGAGTCCGGCCGGAGGCGGGCGCTGGACGGCATCGAGGTGGTGGTGAACGCGGCCGCCGCGCTGCGCGGGGTGCCGGACGAGGCCGCGTGGGCCGTCAACCGGGACGCGGCGGTGGCGCTGGGCCGGGAGGCGGCCGCCGCAGGGGTGTCCAGGTTCGTGCAGGTGAGCACCAGCCTGGTGTACGGCCGGGGGCTCGGGCGGCCCGCCGTGGAAGGCGACGTGCTGGCGCCGGACCCGGCGTGGGGGGTGTACCCGGCGTCCAAGGCGCAGGCCGAGGCGGGCCTGCGCGCGCTGGCCGAGCGGCCGCAGCACGCCCTGCCGCTGGTGGTGGTGCGGCTGGCGTTCGTCTACGGCGAGGGTGACCCGCACCTGGCCCAGTCGCTGAACTGGGCTGCGCACTGGCCTGCCGATCAGCGGCTGGCAGTGGTGCACCACGCGGACGTCGCGCAGGGCCTGTGGCGGGCTGCGACGGCTCCGGGACTCGAAGGTCGCACCTTCAACCTCGCGGACGACGCCCCGCTCACCGCCTGGGACCTGTACCTGCTCAACGGCCGGGTGCACCCGGCCGGGTCGCCGCACCCGGACGAACACGAGGAGGAGGGCGGGCAGCAGCCGAGCCGTCCCGACAGGGGGTTCGATCCCTGGGAGGGGCAGGTGTCCACCACCGCGGCCCGGCGGGAGCTGGGCTGGCGCCCGCTGTACCCGTCCGCCTGGACGGCGGCCGACGCCGGCGCGCTCTGAGCGGACGGGCGGGCGCCGGAGACCCGTGCCGGCCCGCCCCGAAGAACGCCTCCGGCCCGGACCCGCGCCGTACGCAACAAGGCCTCCCGGGGTACCGACGGGATTAGGACGAATGTGCGGCGCACCTGCGGAGCTGGCGGGTCGGCGGGGGCAGCGGCAGCCGGGCGGGCCGGGCGGTGGAGCCGGGGCGGGTGGGACAGGAGTGAAGTGGACAGGACAGAGTGACGGAGTGTGAGGTGAGGGGCATTCAGGAGTGGCCGGTTCGGGTTGCGCCGGGGGGCTGACGGGGCGCGGGGATCATGGCTCAGGTGTGCGCTGTGGCGCGTGAAGGCCGGTTTCGCGCCCCCGATTCGAACCGTCCATTTTCGGCCAACTTGCGCTCCGGACCCGCCGTTCGGGCAAAGCCGCAGCACACAGTGGGCGGTGGGTGCACCGCCGGTCGGGGAATCGACGACGGGTCGCGCGACAACCAGCCACCGTTGTCCGCGCCCCCTTCACAGCGGGGTCGACGGGTGCCACGCTTCGTGATCGAATGCTTCACGCCAAATTGCCATGTCGACATAGCGTCGGATGGTGAACTTGTCACAACGGCAACGGTCCACCAAGTAGATTCGATCTTGGCTCGCAGGAGCGGCAGCCGAGACCACCACACCACCGAGGGGGCTGGAGCGCCTTGAGCAGGGTGAGCAGGAGCGACGCGGGTCCTGAAGGCGGCCGCCAGCCGTCGTCCCATCCGGGTGGCGCGGCGAGACTCGGCAAGTTCGGTGGTGCGTCGGCCGGTTCGCACGGCGCCGGCCAGAGCAACGGTCAGCCGCACGGCGCGCCGGGCTCCCTGACGGGCGGTCAGCACGCGGGCGCGCCCCCGTCGCTCTCCTCCCACGGCGGAGCGGTCACCGCCCCGGCGTCCGCGGGTTCCGCCGCCGACCTGCTCACCGCCGCCGGCCCGGGCGCGCTGAACTCGCTCAACTCCCCGCGCAAGCTGGCCGGGCGGCGACGGCGCGAGACGGTGGCGGTGCTGCTGTTCAGCGGCGCGCCGATCTTCGAGAGCTCGATCCCGCTGTCGGTGTTCGGCGTGGACCGCCAGGACGCCGGCGTCCCCCGCTACCGGCTGCTGGTCTGCGCCGGCGAGGAGGGGCCGCTGACCACCACCGGCGGCCTGACCCTGACCGCCCCGTACGGGCTGGAGGCGCTGTCCCGGGCGGGCACCATCGTGGTGCCGGCCTGGCGGTCGATCTCGCAGCCGCCGCCGGTCGAGGCGATCGCCGCGCTGCGCAAGGCGCACCACGAGGGCGCCCGGATCATCGGCCTGTGCACCGGCGCCTTCGTGCTGGCCGCGGCCGGACTGCTGGACGGACGTCCGGCGACCACGCACTGGATGTACGCGCCGACGCTGGCCAAGCGCTACCCGCGGGTCCACGTCGACCCGCGCGAGCTGTTCGTGGACGACGGCGACGTGCTGACCTCGGCGGGCACCGCGGCCGGCATCGACCTGTGCCTGCACGTGGTGCGCAGCGACCACGGCGCGGAGGCCGCCAACGCGCTGGCCCGCCGGCTGGTGGTGCCCAACCGCCGCGGTGGCGGAGGTCAGGCCCAGTACATCGATCAGTCTTTACCCGAGGAGATCGGCAACGACCCGCTGGCCGAGGTGGTCACCTGGGCGTTGGAGAACCTCAACCAGCAGTTCGACGTGGAGGTGCTGGCCGCCCGCGCCTACATGTCGCGGCGCACCTTCGACCGCCGATTCCGCACGCTCACCGGCAGCGCCCCGCTGCAGTGGCTGATCACCCAGCGGGTGCTGCAGGCGCAGCGGTTGCTGGAGACCTCGGACCTGTCGGTGGACGACGTGGCCCGGCGCTGCGGCTTCCGGTCGCCGGTGGCGCTGCGCGGGCACTTCCGGCGGCAGCTCGGGGTGTCCCCGGCCGCGTACCGGACCAGCTTCCGCGCCCGTCGGCCGGCCGCCGGCCAGGGCAGCACGGTGCCGCTGCAGGGCGCTCCGGCCGAGCGGCTGCAAGGTCCGGCCGGGCACGGCTCGCTGACGCAGCCCCAGGCCCCGTCGAACGGAACCGGTGCGAGCGGCCACCCGGGCGGCGTTCCGAACGGTGGCGCGGCCGGACGGCAGCGGCAGCGTCCGCTGGTGCCCCCGCAGGCCGGTCCTCCGCCGGGCGCGTTCGCCGCGCGCACGTCCGAACGCCCGGGCGAGCGCCAGTCCGGGCCGCCGCCCGCCCACGCGCACGCGCAGCCCTCGCCGGGCCAGCCGGTGCGGCCGAGCGCGGCGTACCCGGGCGGTCGGGGGGCGGCGGAGCGGCCGGACCGTCCGATGGAGCACGCGATCGCGGAGGACGTCGGCGGCGAGCAGCCGAGCGCGCGGGGCCGTCGGCTGGCGCACCGCGCGGAGGCCGAACCGGAGCGCGGGGCGCACGGGACGGCGGAGTTCGGGCCCGACGGGGCGCGCACAGTGTCGGGGGCGCGTGATCGCGCCGTAGGGTGAGGGGCGTGAATGACCGTCTGGTATGGATCGACTGTGAGATGACCGGCCTCGACCTCGATCGGGACGCCCTGATCGAGGTCGCCGCCCTGGTGACCGACTCCGAGCTGAACGTGCTCGGCGAGGGCGTGGATGTGATCATCCGCCCGCCCGCCGAGGCGCTGGCGAACATGCCCGAGGTGGTGCGGCAGATGCACACCTCCTCCGGCCTGCTCGACGAGCTCGCGGACGGGCTGACCATGGCCGAGGCGCAGGAGCGGGTGCTGGCGTACATCCGAGAGCACGTGCCGGAGGCCGGCAAGACGCCGCTGTGCGGCAACTCGGTGGCGACCGACCGCGGCTTCCTGTCCCGGGACATGCCGGAGCTGGAGGGCCACCTGCACTACCGGATCGTGGACGTCTCCTCGATCAAGGAGCTGGCCCGCCGCTGGTACCCGCGCGCCTACTACAACAGCCCGCAGAAGGGCGGCAGCCACCGCGCGCTGGCCGACATCCGCGAGTCGATCGCCGAACTCCGGTACTACCGCGAGGCGGTGTTCGTCCCGCTGCCGGGCCCGGACACCGACACCGCGCGGGAGATCGCCGCCCGCCACCAGGTGCCCACCGCCTGACCAGCGCTCGGGTCCGAGCGGTCCGGGAAACCCTGGCGCGAGCACCCCTCGGCATCCTGTAGAGTTCTTCCTGTCGGAGCGGGAGCGCGAAAGCGTGAACGAGCCAGGCAGATGGTGGGCGTAGCTCAGTTGGTAGAGCACCTGGTTGTGGTCCAGGTGGCCGCGGGTTCGAGTCCCGTCGCTCACCCCATCACCGAAGGCCCTCAACGAGAAATCGTTGAGGGCCTTCGTCGTATCCCCGCGCGGTGCCGAAAACGCCTTCCACCGCACCGAGTTGCCGCAATCCCGGTACGTACCCGAATCACTGGCGGGCCCCTCGCGATCAGCGCCGGACGGGGCCGCCGGACGGAATTCCGCAGCACGCGCCGGACATTGGGCCGATGTCCGCGGACCGGTTTTCCCGGGGCACGGCCGACCCGGAGGCGTCCGACGCCCCGTCACCCCGGCAAGCGGACCACGGCGGGCCGGGGCCGGACCGGGAGGGATCCGGGTGCGACCCGCTCCCGGACCATGGACGACAAAGCTACCTGCCAGTAACATCGCGAGCATGACCACTACTGCGATCGGCCAGCTGCTCACCGACACCGTCCCGATGGTGAAGACCCTGCAGCTGGAGTACCTGGAGACCACCCCGGAGCGGGCCGTGCTGCGGCTGCCCGACCTGCCGGAGTACCGCAACCACGTGGGCGGTCCGCACGCGGGCGCGATGTTCACGCTGGCCGAGTCGGCGAGCGGCGCGATCGTGCTGGCCGCGTTCGGCGACCAGCTGGGCCGCGCGGTGCCGCTGCCGACGGTCGGCGAGATCTCGTTCAAGAAGCTCGCCCGCGGCGTCGTGACCGCCACCGCGACGCTGGGCCGCCCGGTCGCCGAGGTGGTCGCCGAGCTCGACGAGGGCAAGCGCCCCGAGTTCCCGGTCACCGTCGAGATCACCCGAGAGGACGGCGCCGTCACCGGCGTGCTGGAGATCGTCTGGACGCTGCGCCCCAACTCCTGAGCCCACCAAGGACCTTGGCGGCCCGACCGGCGCGAGCAGGCGGGCCGTGGCGGCCCTGCCCGCGCGAGCACGGCGGGTGCCGGCCGGCCCGCGCCCGCACGACGAGCCGTGGCGGCCCCGCACTCCCCCGGAACTCCCTCCGGACCGCCCGGACCGCACCCCGGGGCCGCCTCGGCCGCTACGGGCCCGCCCGAAGCCCGTACCGGTCGCCCCTGCAGCCCACGCCCACCCGCACCGCGGGTCCGCGCACTGCCCGCGCTGCGGGTCCGCACACTCGTGGCGCGCGCAACACGGAAACGCCGCCCGCCCGCACAGGGCCCCGCCCTGTGGCCGGCCGGCCGGCTGACGCCGGAGTCCCGCCCCGAGGTCAGGCGGAGTCGCGGACGATCAACTCGGTCGCCAGCACCACCTGCCGCCGGGCCCGGCCGCGTTCGGTGATCTCGTCGAGCAGCAGCCGGGCCATGGTGCGGCCCATCTCCTCGATCGGCTGGCGCACGCTGGTCATCGGCGGATCGGTGTGCCGGGCCACGATCGAGTCGTCGAAGCCGATCACCGCGACGTCGTCGGGGATCCGCCGCCCGGCCGCCCGCAGCACCTGCATCGCACCGGCCGCCATCACGTCCGAGGCGCAGAACACGCCGTCCAGGTCCGGCCGCCGCGCGAGGAGTTCGCGCATCGCGACCCGGCCGCCCTCCTCGGTGAAGTCGGCCAGGCCGACCAGGTCCTCGTCGTAGGCCTGCCCGGCTTCCTCCAGGGCCCGTCGGTAGCCGCCGAGGCGGGCCTGGGCGACCTCCATGTCCAGCGGGCCGGTGAGGGTGGCGACCTGGCGGCAGCCGCGGCGCAGCAGGTGCCGGACGGCCATCCGGGCGCCGCCGGCGTTGTCGGCGTGGACGTAGCTGAGCGGTTCGAGGTCGCCGCGCCGACCGGCCAGCACGGAGGGGATCTCCAGGCTCTCCAGCAGTCCGGGCAGCGGGTCGTCGCGGTGCACCGAGACGACCAGGACGCCGTCCACCCGCTGGGCGGTGAGGTAGGCCGACAGGCGGTCCCGCTCGCGCTGGTTGCGGACCAGGATCAGCAGCAACTGCATGTCGGTCTCGGCGAGTTCGGCCGAGACGCCGCTGATGATGTCGGAGAAGTACGGCTCGGAGAACAGCCTGGTCTCGGCCTCGGGGACGACCAGCGCGATCGAGTCGGTGCGCGAGGTGACCAGGGTGCGGGCGGCCCGGTTGGGCACGTAGCCGAGTTCGGCGATGGCGTTCTGGACCGCCTCGCGGGCCTTGGTGCTGACCCGGGGCGAGCCGTTGATGACCCGGGAGACGGTGCCGCGGCCGACTCCGGCGAGGGCGGCCACCTCCTCCAGGGTGGGGCGCGCGGTGGCTCTGCCGGCGGCACCCGGATGGAGCGATTCGGGGCGCTGTGCGGTCGGGCTCATCGCTACACCTCTCGGTCTCTGGTTCGGTCTGGTTCTGGCTGGATCGGTCCCGTCCGGCGGGCCCCGGATCCGTACGGAGTTCGGTACGGAGTGTTCATTGTGGCCGGTCCCGCGGCATTTCCGACCATCCGGGGCGGCCCCGGGTCGGCCGGAGGGCAGCCCGAGGACGTCAACGGCGGTGGTAACGGGGGTGGAAACGCTCCGGCAACGTTTATGTCACCACGTCTTGACACTCACCCCCGCGACACAGCAACCTTCCGGCATGCCCAGCTGTGGGAGCGCTCCCACACTGTAGCCAAGATTCAGCGCACCAAGAACACCCACGAACCTCTCGTTTCCCGCCCGGAAGACCACCACGGGCAGCCGGAACACCCCGGCCGCCCACCGGAAGACCACCGGACCAACCCACCCGGACAAAGGAGTTCGCCCCCATGCGCACCACCTCCCGCCCCCGCAGAGCTGCCGTCCTCGCCACCGCGGTCCTCGCCACCTCCGCCCTGCTGCTGACGGCCTGCTCGTCGAGCTCGGACAAGAAGGGCGGGGACAGCACCGACCCCAACGCGAAGATCACCCTGAACGTCGGCGACTTCGGCACCTTCGGCTACAAGGAGGCCGGCCTGTACGACGAGTACATGGCCGCGCACCCGAACATCACCATCAAGTACGACACCGTCCAGGACGGTCAGAAGTACTGGGACGCGCTCACCACCCACCTGGCCTCGGGCAGCGGTCTGGCCGACGTCCAGGCGGTCGAGGTCGGCTACATCGCGCAGGCCACCAAGGCCCTGGGCGACAAGTTCGTCGACCTCGGCAAGACCGAGGGCATCAACCCGGGCAACTGGCTGGACTGGAAGTCGAAGCAGGCCACCACCGCGTCCGGCTCGCTGATCGGTCTCGGCACCGACATCGGCCCGATGGCGATCTGCTACCGCACCGACCTGTTCCAGCAGGCCGGCCTGCCCACCGACCGCGAGGCGGTCGGCAAGCTGTGGGCGGGTGACTGGGCGAAGTTCGTCGAGGCGGGCAAGACCTACCAGTCCAAGGCCCCGACCGGCACCTTCTTCACCGACTCCGCCTCGGGCCTGTTCAACGCCGTCCTGTCCGCCCAGCCCGAGCAGTACTCGGACGCCTCCGGCAAGCTCGTCTACAAGACCAGCGCCGGCGTGAAGACCGCCTGGGACCTCGCGGTCTCCGCCTCGCAGGCGAAGATCTCCGCCGGCCTGCGCCAGTTCCAGGACCCGTGGAACGCCGCGTTCGCCAACGCCAAGTTCGCCACCGTGGTCTGCCCGTCCTGGATGACCGGCATCATCAGCAAGTACTCCGGTGACTCGGGCAAGGGCAAGTGGGACGTCGCCGCCCCGCCGGTCGCCTCCAACTGGGGTGGCGCCTTCCTGACCGTCCCGAAGGCCGGCAAGCACACCAAGGAGGCCGCGGCGCTCGTCGCCTGGCTGACCGCGCCGGAGCAGCAGGCCAAGGTCTTCACCAAGGTCGGCAACCTGCCCTCCACCATCGGCGGCCTGCAGCAGCCCGCCGTCCAGGGCGCCAAGCAGGAGTACTTCAACAACGCGCCGACCGGCCAGATCTTCGCCGCGGCTGCCCAGTCCATCAAGCCGGCGCCGATCGGTGACCAGGACGGCAACGTGAAGACGATCATCACCGACAACGGCATCCTCGACATCGAGGAGCACGGCACCGACCCGGCCAAGGCCTGGACCAACGTCACCAAGCTGGTCGACGACAAGACCGGCCACTGATCCGGGCCGGCTCTCGCCGGTAGCCGATCCCAACTGCCCGGCCGGGTCCGCCCACCCGGCCGGGCGCCGTTCCGCCGCCCCTCGCCACCCCCGGGAAGGAAACCCCAAGTGGCCACCCACGTCCGCGCCGAGGCCCCGCCCGCGCGCCCCTCCTGGCGCTCACGCCTGTACCGGTTCGACCTGAAGGCCTCCCCGTACGCCTTCATCGCCCCGTTCTTCCTCTGCTTCGCCGCCTTCGGCCTCTTCCCGCTGATCTGGACGGGCTGGCTGTCGCTGCACTACGTCGACCTGCTCACGCCGGACGTGATGGAGTGGAAGGGCTTCGGCAACTACACCCGGCTCTGGTCGAACGACCAGTTCTGGACCGCGCTGCGCAACACCTTCACCATCGGTGTGATCTCCACCGTCCCGCAGCTGCTGATGGCGCTGGGCCTGGCCCACCTGCTCAACTACCGGATGCGCGGCCGCGGTTTCTTCCGGGTCGCGATCCTCGCGCCGTACGCCACCTCGATCGCCGCCGCGACGCTGGTCTTCGTCCAGCTGTTCAACCCGGACTACGGCTTCATCAACTGGGCGCTGGGCGCGATCGGCATCGACCACACCCAGTGGTACGCCGACACCTGGCCCTCGCAGATCGCCATCTCCACCATCGTCACCTGGCGCTGGACCGGCTACAACGCGCTGATCTACCTGGCCGCGATGCAGGCGGTGCCGAAGGACCTCTACGAGGCCGCCAGCCTGGACGGCGCCAACCGCTGGCAGCAGTTCACCCGGATCACCATCCCGTCGATCCGCCCGACCATCATGTTCACCATCATCGTCTCCACCATCGGCGCCACCCAGCTGTTCGGCGAGCCGATGCTGTTCGGCGGCGGCGTGGGCGTCTCCGGCGGCTCCGCGCACCAGTTCCAGACGCTCAGCCTCTACATGTACGAACTGGGCTGGCCGTCCCGCCAGTTGGGCCGCGCCTCGGCGGTGGCCTGGACGATGCTGCTGATCCTGCTGCTGATCGGCCTGGTGCAGTTCCTGATCACCCGTTACCGCAAGCGCCACGAGTTGGGAGGCTGACATGGCCGCCACCCTGTCCACCCCCACCTCCTCCCGCGAGGCGGGCAAGAAGGCCCACGCGGCCCCCAGCCGGCTGTTCCGCCGCGGGGCCGGCGACCACGACAAGGCCGGCCCGGTCGCCTACGTGCTGCTGTCCGTCGCCGCACTGGTCTCGCTGTTCCCGCTGTACTGGACCTTCGTCGCGGCCTCCAACACCGGTGAGCGGGTGGCCCAGTCGCCGCCGCCGATGTTCCCCAGCGGCGAGCTGTGGACCAACATCTCCACCGCCTGGGACCAGGCCGACATGGGCACCGCGCTGCTGAACTCCACCGTGGTGGCGGGCTGCGTGTCGCTGTCCACGGTGCTGTTCTCCACGCTGGCCGGCTTCGCCTTCGCCAAGCTGCGCTTCCGCGGCCGCAACGCGCTGCTGACCCTGGTGGTCGCCACCATGACCATCCCGCCGCAGCTCAGCGTGATCCCGCTGTACCGGATCATCACCAAGCTGGACTGGGGCAACCACCTGCAGGCGGTGATCCTGCCGTCCCTGGTGGCCGCGTTCGGCGTGTTCTTCATGCGCCAGTTCCTGTCCGAGGCCCTGCCGTTCGAGCTGATCGAGGCGGCCCGGGTGGACGGTGCGAACAGTCTGCGGATCATCTGGCACGTGGTGTTCCCGATCGCCCGGCCCGCCATGGCGGTGCTCGGCATGCTGGTCTTCGTCCAGTCCTGGAACGACTTCTTCTGGCCCTTCGTGGTGCTCACCCAGCAGAACCCCACCGTGCAGGTCGCGCTCTCCGCGATCGGCGGCGGCTCCGGCCACGACATCAACCAGGCCGTGATCATGACCGGTGCACTCGTCGGCACCCTGCCGCTGCTGCTGATCTTCGCCGTTCTGGGGAAGCACATTGTCGGCGGGATCACCTCCGGCGCCGTCAAGAGCTGACCCTCTGGAAGACCCCGGAACACCCGTCCCGTCCACCCCTCAGCCATGGGAGCGCTCCCGTATGACCATGACCGATCCGACCACCGCCGCCCACACCTCCGTGGCGGCCCCCCGGGTGGCCTTCCCGCCCGGCTTCGCCTGGGGCGCGGCCACCGCCGCCTACCAGATCGAGGGCGCCGCCGCCGAGGACGGCCGCACCCCCTCCATCTGGGACGCCTTCGCCAAGACCCCCGGCAAGGTGCTGAACGGCGACACCGGCGACGTCGCGGTGGACCACTACCACCGCTTCCGCGAGGACGTCCGGCTGATGGCCGACCTCGGCCTCACCTCGTACCGGTTCTCGCTGTCCTGGCCGCGCATCCAGCCGACCGGCCGCGGGCCGGCCGTCGAGCGCGGACTCGACTTCTACCGGGCCCTGGTCGACACCCTGCTCGAGCACAACATCTCCCCCGTCGCCACCCTCTACCACTGGGACCTCCCGCAGGACCTGGAGGAGGCCGGCGGCTGGCCGATCCGCGAGACCGCCTACCGGTTCGCCGAGTACGCGGCACTCGCCGCCGGCGCCCTCGGCGACCGGATCCCGATCTGGACCACCCTGAACGAGCCCTGGTGCAGCGCCTTCCTCGGCTACGGCTCCGGCGTGCACGCCCCCGGCCGCACCAACCCGGCGGACGCGCTCAAGGCCGCCCACCACCTCAACCTCGGCCACGGCCTGGCCGTCGGCGCGCTGCGTGAGGTGCTGCCCGCCTCCGCGCAGATCTCGGTCTCGCTCAACCTGCACCTGGTCCGCCCGCTCAACGACACCGCCGAGGACCGCGAGGCGGCCCGCCGGATCGAGGCGGTCGGCAACCGGGTCTGGACCGGCCCGATGTTCAAGGGCGGCTACGACGAGGACCTGAAGGCGGACACCGCCCACATCGTCGACTGGGACGAGCTGGTCCGCCCCGGCGACGAGGCGGAGATCGGCCGTCCGATCGACCTGCTCTGCCTGAACTACTACAACCCGACCGTCGTCTCGGCGCCCAGCGCCGACGCGGAGACCGCCGAGGCGGCGCGCAACGACGGCCACGGCGACAGCGAGTTCAGCTGCTGGCCGGGCTCCGAGGACGTGGTCTTCCACCTCGCCAACGACGACGTCACCGCCATGGGCTGGCCGATCGACGCCTCCGGCCTGACCGACTCGCTGGTCGGCATGCACAACGACTTCGGCCTGCCGCTGATGGTCACCGAGAACGGCGCCGCCTTCGACGACGAGGTCGGCCCCGACGGCGAGGTCGACGACCCCGAGCGGGTCCGCTACGTCAAGCTGCACCTGGAGGCCACGGCCGACGCGATCGCCGCGGGGGCGGACGTGCGGGGCTACTACCTCTGGTCCTTCCTGGACAACTTCGAGTGGGCGTACGGCTACAGCAAGCGCTTCGGCATCGTCCACGTCGACTACGAGACCCAGCTGCGCACCCCCAAGACCAGCGCCCGCTGGTACTCGGAGGTGATCCGGCGCGGGGGTCTCGCCTGAACTCCCGCACCCCCGCACAGTGTGACGGAGTGTGAGCGACGAGCGTGACTGCGGGGAGTCCCGCTCGTTCTCCCCTGGTGTGCGAACCAATCACGCGAAACGGCCGCGACGTTCGGACACCTCCCGGCGCCGGTGGGGCCGGCCCGGGGCACTGGCGGCGAGCGGGATGCTCGCCGCCCAGGTGTTGGGCCTCGGCCTCGGCACCGCCGACGCCCGCGCCGCCGACACCGGCCGGAGCGACCCCGCCGCCCGCACCCTCGGCCGGACGATCCACGCGGACGACGGCGGGCTGCTCGGCGCCACCGGCCCCGTCCTGGACACCGTGAGCACCGCCGGCACCGGTGCCGTGACCGACCTCGGCACCGTCCTCGACCAGCACCTCGACACCGGAGAACTCCCGCTGCCCGGCCACCGGGCCGACCGCCCGGACGCGTTCTCCCTCGCCGCCGGCCTGCTCTCCACCGTCCCCCCGCAGGCCCGCCCCGCCGACGCCGACCGGGCCTCCCGCTCCGGTCCCGCGGACGGCCGTCCCGGTGAGACCGAGATCCTGGTCCCCGCCCGACGCGGCCCCGCCGACCCGGTCCTCCTCTCCCCCGCCGCCTCCGCCGCGCCCCCACCCCTGGCCGGCGGCCCTCGCCCGGCGCCCGTCCTCGTCCCCGCCCCGGTTCCCCCGGCCCCGTCCCCGCCCTCCCCCGCCCCCGATCACCTGGCCCTCGCCGCCGCCCCCGGCCGCCCCACCGATCAGGAGGGGGCCATCGCCGTCCTCATCCCGATCGCCGCCGGCGTCCTCCTGACCGCCGCCGCGGCCTACAAGCACCGCGGCCTCCCGGGCGGCCACTGACACCTGTCCTCCGCGGTGCCGGAGGGACGGGGGAAGGATCACGGGCGCTGCTTCCGATCACCGCGGGCCCTGTCCCGGAGCACCGCGGCACTGACTGTCCGCCAGGGGCTCAGTCGAAGGCCTTCGGGGGCGGGGCCGGGGACGGGACCGCGCGGGCGTCGGTGACCGGGGCGGCCCCGGCGATGAAGTCGGTGAGGTCGCGGTCGTGCAGCAGGCGGGCCTGGGCGGGGTCGGCGGCGAGCCGGCGGGTGAGTTCGGTGAGGGGCAGGGGGGTGTGCGCGGCGGCGAGCACCAGGTTGCCGAAGCGCTTGCCGCGCAGGACGGCGGGGTCCGCGATCAGGCAGACCTCGGGGAAGACGGCGCGCAGCGTGGCGGCCTGGGCCCGGGCGAAGCCGAGCGGGCCGCCGTCGGTGATGTTGGCGGTGTAGTGGCCGGTGGCGTGGAGGGCGCGGGCGGCGAGCTGCACGAACTCGACGGTGGCGCAGTGGGCGGGGACCCGGGCGCCCGCGAAGATGTCGGCGACGATCAGGTCGGTGGAGTCCTCGGCGGTGCGCTCGAGGACGGCGCGCGCGTCGGCGCCGCGGACCCGGATCTGCCAGGTGCGGTCGAGCGGGAGTTCGGTGCGGACGAGTTCGGTGAGCGCGGTGTCGATCTCGGCGACCTGCTGGCGGGAGCGCGGCCGGGTGGCGGCGGTGTAGCGGGCCAGGGTGAGCGCCCCGCCGCCGAGGTGCAGCACGGAGAGCGGCTGGCGCGCGGGCGCGACGGTGTCGATGAGGTGTCCGAGCCGGCGCTGGTACTCGAAGCCGAGGTGGCCGGGTTCGGCGAGGTCGACCAGGGACTGCGGGGCTCCGTCGAGGAGGAGCTGCCAGGCGTGCGGCCGGTCCCGGTCGGGGCGCAGTTCGGCGGTGCCGGACGCGACGGTGGCGGTGAGCGGGCCTTGGCTGTGCGCGCGGCCGGGGACGGAGGTGGTGCGTGGGCGGCCCATGGGAGCCATTATCGCGGTCGGCGACGGTGGGTGACGAAGGCGGCCCGCTACGGGGTCGTCGGGTCCGCCCGCTGAGACGACGCTTGCATGTCAACTGCCCCGTCGGGCAGGTTTCCTGATGAGCCGCCAGCAACGGCGAACGCTCAGAGCGGGCCGAGCCCACCCGCGGTGAGGGTGATGGCGGCTTCGCACAGTGCGGAGCGCAGCACCCAGGCGTCGGTGGGGCGGGCGTACGGCTGCGGGCCGGAGGGCGGGATGATCCAGTGCGGGTCGGTGGGCGGGAGCAGGTCCGCCCCGGGGGTGCAGGCGGAGCCGGGCAGGTGCCAGCCGAGCGCTGTCCCGGCCGGGACCAGGAAGGCGATGGCCGAGCCGCCGGCGGTCTGGTGGACGGAACCGCAGGCACGGCGCAGCCGGAGGATGTCCACCGCCTCCAGCCCGTGCCGGACCGGCACGGTCACGGTGTCGTACTGGACGACGCGCGGCGCACCGCCCGCGGCGGGCAGCACGGCCCGGAACCGGTACTGGGGAACTCCGGTGGCCATGGGGGACCTCCTGTCACCTGGGGTCGCGTGGAAACCGGACGGCGCTCCGTCACCCGGTCGGGCGACGGAGGGCCGGTGCGGGAGGGGGCCCGTACCGCCGGTGTCCATGTATCAGGACAACGCGGGACCGGCTGTTCAGGCCACGGCCTCCGATACAGCAAGCCATGGCATTTCATGGCACAACGCGGCAACTGTGTCCGGATTGCCCGGGATTGACCCGCCAAGTCCTGGCGACCCGCCGTGTTCGCGCGGTGACTCCCGGTACTGTCGTGGCGACGCGGCGGCCCTCCCCCAGGGGTCGGCGCGACCACCCCGGCACGACCTCGGAGTGCAGCATGGCAGCCACGCGAACCGGCGGGCCCCGTCCGGCGCCCGTCCCCAACCAGGCGATGCGCGAGCTGCGCGGCGACCTCTCGCCGGGGGAGTTCGCCACCCTGGTCCGTCGGGCCGCCCGGGAGATCGGCGAGCACGTGTCCTGCGACGCGCGCTACGTCGGGCGGGTGGAGTCCGGCGAGATCCGCTGCCCCAACTACGCGTACGAGCGGGTGTTCCGGCACATCTGGCCGGAGAAGTCGCTGGTGGAGCTCGGGTTCGCGCCGCGCACGGCGGTCCGCCGCCGCGCGCCGGACGCCGAACCGTCCGCCGCGGCCCCGCCGCCGGACGCACCGCTTCGGTCTGACGAGGAGAACGACGACGTGCTTCGCCGTACGTTCCTGAACGGCGGTCCCACCGCCCTGGCGGCGGCGCTCGGCCTGGACCGGGCGGCGCCGCCCGCGATCCCGCCCCGACCGGAGCGCCGCCGGGTCGGCGCCGCCGAGGTGCAGGGGGTCGAGCAGGCGGTCCGCGACATCCGGCTGCTGGACGACGCGCACGGCGCGGACGCCCTGTTCGAGCTGGCCGGGCAGTCGCTGCGCAGCGCGTACGTGCTGCTCAACGACGGCGACTACAACTCCGCCACCGAGCGCCGGCTGCAGTGCGGGGCGGGTGAACTGGCCATCTCGGTGGGCTGGTTGGCCCACGACTCGAACCGGCTGATGGACGCCCGCTCGTTCTACTCGGAGGCACTGGCGACCGCCCGGATGGCCCGCGACCCCGGCCTGGAGGCGCACGTGTTCTGCAACAGCGCCTTCCTGGCCCGGGACGCCGGCCGCCCGCGGGAGGCGCTGCGGGCGGCGCAGGCCGGGCAGGCCGCGGCGGCCGGGCTGGGCTCGGACCGGCTGCTGTCGCTGCTGGCGCTGCGCGAGGCGGGCGGCTGGGCGCTGCTGGGCGACCGGTCGGCGTGCGAGCGGGCGCTCGGCCGGGCGTACACGCTGTTCGAGCAGGGCGAGCGGGCGGCCGACCCGGAGTGGATGTCCTTCTTCGGGGAGGCCGAGCTGGCCGGGCTGGAGGCGCAGTGCTGGTCGGCCCTGGGCGAGTGGGACCGCGCCAGCCTGCGGGCCGAGCAGGCGATAGGGCTGCAGGAGCCGCACTTCGTCCGCAACCGGGTGCTGTACACCGCGGAGTTGGCGCACGACCGGCTCGGCCGGGGCGACCTGGCCGGGGCGGCCGCGCAGGGCTCGGCGGCGGTGCTGCTGCTGGGCCGGGTCCGCTCGGCCCGGATCCGCGGCATGCTGGCGCACACCGCGGACCGGATGCGCGGCCACGCCGCCGTGCCGGAGGTCCGCGAGTTCCTGGCCGGCTACGACGACGCGGTGGCGGCCTGACCCGACGACGGAACGGGCCGCCGCCGGAGCGGCCTCAGGAGTGCTTGGCCAGCCCGTCGAGGTGGCTGTGGTCGTTCCAGATCTCGACGGCGGGCAGCCCGTACTCCCAGGACAGCACGGACAGCGCGGCGGTGCCGAGCTTGAAGCGCTGCGCGTACTCGGGGGGCAGGCCCAGCCAGCGCGCGGTGAGGATGCGCAGCAGGTGGCCGTGGGCGAACAGCACCACGTCGCGGTCGGCGCAGTGCATGGTGGTGGTGTCCGCCTCGGGGACGCCGTGCTCCTCGTTGATCCCGGCGAGGAAGGCGTCGACCCGGGCGGAGACCTCGGCGAGGGTCTCGCCGCCGGGCACGCCGTCGCGCCAGATCAGCCAGCCGGGCCGGTCGGTGGCCCGGATGTCGCCGCCGGTGCGCCCCTCGTACTGCCCGTAGTCCCACTCCAGCAGTTCGGGGCGGTCCGCGGCGCGGTCGCCGAAGCCGGCGAGTTCGGCGGTGTCGCGGGCCCGGGACAGCGGGCTGGTGAAGACGGCGGCGTCGGGCAGGCCGTTCCACGGGGCCCGGGCCAGCCGCTCGCCGAGGGCGCGGGCCATCTCGCGGCCCTCCTCGGTGAGCGGGACGTCGGTGCGACCGGTGTGCCGGCCGGTGGCCGACCAGGAGGTCTCGCCGTGGCGGACCAGCACGATACGGGCGGGCATGGGGGCTACCTCGTTCGGAAAGGGGTGCGGTTCACTGGCCTCGGCGTCGAGTCCACCGGCCCATGATCCCTCACCGCCCCGCTCCCCCGGACAACGGGACCCGTCCGGTTCGACCGACGGACCCGCCCGGTTCGACCGACGGGCTCCGCTTTGTCGGCGCCGGGTGCGAGACTGGGCCGCACCATGAACGTCTCGCACTTCGGGCAGGCTTCCCCGCCGCTGCGGCGGCTCTCCGAGCTGCGCGGCCCGGCGCCGCAGCGCAGCCTCGACGCCCGTGCCCTCGCCGCGCTCGCCGCCAATCCGGGTTGCCGCCGCCGCGCCCTGCTGGACGCCGCGGGGGTGGACAAGACCGCGCTGGCCCAGCGCCTGGGCCGTCCCGCGCCGTTCGGCCAGTCCCCGTTCGCGATCCGTCGCGGCCTGCAGTTCGAGTCCCGCCTGAAGCGGGACGGCTACGCGGTGCTGCTCCGCCCGCTGCGCCGCCTGCTGGGCGTGCCGGAGGCGGAGGTCGCCTCGCTCGCGGTGCCGGACCTGCTGCCTTCGGCCTCCCCCGCGGTGCGCGCGGAGCGCACCGCGGCGGCGCTGGCCGAGGCGGCCGCCGACCCGGCGGGGTGGACGCTGCTGGACCATCCGATGCTGCGCCTCGAGGTGGCGGGCAGCCCGGCCTACCTGGAGCCGGACGCGGTGGTGGTGCACGGCGGCCGGTGCACCGTGGTGGAGATCAAGTCCTTCCCGGTGCTGGACGGTTCGGCCGATCCGGCGAAGGTCGGCGCGGCCGCCCGGCAGTCCGCGGTGTACGTGCTGGCGCTGCAGGAGGCGGCCGCCCGGCTGGCCGGCGCACCGCTCGTCGGCGGCCCCTACGCCGTCCAGCAACTGCCCGGCGCGCCGGAGTTGACGGTGCTGCTGGTCTGCCCGAAGGACTTCTCCAACCAGCCGGTCGCGGTGCCGGTCGATGTGCGGCGCGAACTGTCCACCACCCGGCGGCAGTTGTCCCGGATGACGCGGGTCGAGCAGTTGCTGGCGGCGCTGCCGGAGGGCGTCACCTTCGACCTGGCGCGGGACGAGTCGGGTGCGCCGACCCGCCCGCCCGAGGAGCTCGACGCGGCGGTGGCGACGGTGCCGGCCGCGTACGGCCCCGAGTGCATCTCCACCTGCGAGCTGGGTTTCCACTGCCGGGCGCAGGCGCGCTGCGCGGGCGCGGTCGAGCAGTTGGGCCGCGGGGTGCGCGGTGAGCTGGGTTCGCTGCGCACCGTGGAGGAGGCGCTGGCGGCGGCGGAGCGGGGCGGCGCGGAGGGCCTGGAGCCTTCGCTGTTCGAGGAGTTGGGGCTGGACGAGGCGTCCGAGCGCCTGGCGTACGCGGCCCGGCTGCGGGCGGAGGCGCTGGCCGCCGGGGGCGTGCGGTGAGCCTGCTGTCCACGCTGGCCCGGTTGGAGGCGGTGCGCGGGCAGCGGGCGGAGCCGTTGGCGACGGTGCGGCACCGGCACCTGTCGGAGCGTCCGATGGTGCTGGTGCCGTTGGCGGCGGCCGGTGAGGCGGGCGCCCCGCTGGCGGTGCTGCTGGGCACCGACCGGGAGCGGCCGCGGCTGCACTTCGTGCCGCAGCCGCTGAACCGCACCCAGCGTTCGGAGTTCCTGGCCGCCGTGGCGGCGGAGGTGGTGCCGTACCTGGAGTCGTTCGGCGCCGAGGTGGAGCTGCTGGAGGGGTCCGAGAAGGATCCGGTGAGCGGCGAGAAGGTGCCGGTGGTGCGGGAGCTGTGCGCGGACGCGCCGCAGCTGATCGTGCCGAACGCGGGGGGCGTGGCGCACCTGGCGCTGCTCGGCCGGTCCACCCGGTTCCGCCGGACGGCGCAGGATCCGGATCCGGGCGAGTACCCGGCGCCCACCCAGGTGCCGCTGCTGGGGCGCTGGTTGACGCATCTGACGGACCGTGCGCAGGTGCCGGGCTCCTCGATGCTGCTGGCGATGACGGGCCTGCTCTCGCGGCACTGGGCGACCGGGCAGAGCAACCTGGAGGACCAGCACTTGGCGGCCCGGCTGGCCTGGCACGTCCCGCCGGCGGGCTTCGGGCCGGGGACGTCGGGCGCGGCGGCCGCCGAGTGGGTGGAGTCGGCGCGGGACGCGGACGGGCAGTTGGCGCACCCGCCGGCCGGCCCGACCACCGATCCGCGGTTCGACGAGCAGGTGCTGGCCCCGGCGATCCTGCGGCACGACGCCGCGGTCGCGGTGCGGGAGCGGGCGGAGGCGTCCCGGGACGCCGCGGAGGCCCGCCGGGCGGCGGCGCTGGTCGAGCAGGCCCGGGCGGTGCTGGGCGAGGCGCTGCTCGGCGCGACGCTGCCGACCTGGCACGACGTGTGGCTCGGCATCGACCTGCTGCGCGGGCTGCCGCCGGCCGGCCACCTGCCGGACCGCTGGGAGGGCGACCGCTGGTCGTTCACCATGCACCGGGACCGGGTGGCCGCCGGGGAGCCCCCGCAGCCGCGCCGGGACGACGCGGTGACCGCGGCCCGCAAGCTGGCGCAGCGCGAGCGCGAGCAGGCGAAGCTGGACATCCAGGAGGCGCTGGACGATCCGCTGGCGATGGCGGAGCGCCGGCTGTCCGGCGAGGCCTTCGCGGGCGAGGTGGTGGACGTGGTGCCGGAGTGGTCCGAGGGCCGCTCCGCCAAGCCCCGTCCGCTGCTGGTGGTGCGGACCGGCGACCGGCCGCACGCCGATCCGGGCCGCGAGGTGTACCGGGCGCACGCGGAGCCCGCGCAGCGCGCCGTGATCGTCTCGTCGGCGCCGGGCGAGGTGGTGGTGCGGCTGCTGTCCGGCATGGGCCGGAAGAAGGACCCTGAGCCGGGCAGCGTGCCGGAGCCGGGCGACGCCGTGGTGTTCACGCTGTTCGAGTTGGCGGCGCGGCAGTCCGCGCCGCTGCCGGAGCCGGCCGACACGCCGTGGACGCACGGTGGCCCGCCGGTGGCCGGCGCGGATTCACCGGCCGGTGCCGACGAGTGGGAATGACCCTCCGATGAACCTTTCTGGAGAGCTGGTGACGGACCCTCAGGACGCGCTTCCGGACGACGCGTCGAGCCCGGGCGAGGCCGCCGACCGCGCCGTGGCGGGCATCCTGGACGCGGTGGTCCGCCCCGCGCCGGGTGCGCAGCGCGGGGTGGTGGTGGACTCCCCGCCGGGCGCCGGCAAGTCGACGCTGGTGGTGCGGGCCGCCCGGGAGCTGGTCGCCGCGGGCGAGCGGTTGATGATCGTCGCGCAGACCAACAGCCAGGTGGACGACCTGGTCGACCGGTTGGCGTCCAAGGCTCCGGACGTCACGATCGGCCGGCTGCACGCGAGCGACTCGCGGCCGGCCGCGGAGGCGCTGCGGCACGCCAACGTCACCGCCAAGGACAAGGTCGGCGACCTGCTGGAGCAGGACGTGGTGATCTCCACGGCGGCGAAGTGGCAGTGGGTGAAGGCCGAGCAGCCGTGGCGGCACGCGATCGTCGACGAGGCGTACCAGATGCGCTCGGACGCGCTGCTGGCGGTGGCCCGGCTGTTCGAGCGGGCGCTGTTCGTGGGCGACCCGGGCCAGCTGGACCCGTTCACGGTGGTGGGCACCGACCAGTGGGCGGGCCTGTCCTACGACCCGTCCTCGTCGGCGGTGGTGACGCTGCTCGCGCACAATCCGGCGATCCGCCCGCACCGGCTGCCGGTGTCCTGGCGGCTGCCCGCCTCGGCGGCGCCGCTGATCTCCTCCGCGTTCTACCCGTACACGCCGTTCCGTTCCGGCACCGGGCCCGGCGACCGCTCCCTGCACCCGGGGGTGCGGGCGGACGGCTCGGCGGTGGACGCGGCGATCGACGAGGCGGCGGAGTCCGGCTGGGCGCTGCTGGAGTTGCCGGCCCGGCACACGGTGCGCACCGACGCGCAGGCGGTGGCGGCGGTGGCGCGGACGGTGCGGCGGCTGCTGGAGCGGCAGCTGACGGCCCGTTCGGAGAACGGCTCGGCGCCGCTGACACCGGGCCGGGTGGCGGTCGGCACGGCGCACCGCGACCAGGCGGCGGCGGTCCGCGCCGAGCTGGGCCGGCTCGGGGTGCCGGTCGATCCGGCGGTCGGCGAGTACGTCACGGTGGACACCGCGAACCGGCTGCAGGGCCGGGAGTACGACGTGACGGTGGTGCTGCACCCGCTGTCCGGGCGGCCGGACGCGACGGCGTTCCACCTGGAGACGGGGCGGCTGTGCGTGCTCGCCTCGCGGCACCGGCACGCCTGCATCGTGGTCGCCCGGGCCGGCATCGCCGAGCTGCTGGACGACCATCCGGCCACCGAACCGGTCCAACTCGGCGTCGCGGTCAAGTTCCCCGACGGGTGGGAGGCCAACCACGCCGTCCTCTCCCACCTGGCCGAACACCGGGTGCGGCTGGCCTGACGGGCGCACCGCCCGAGGGAGCGCGTGACGCTGCGTGCGCGCCCCGTGGCGGGGAATAGCGCCCGTGGGCGCACCGTTCCGCTACTGGCGGTTCGCGCGCGACAATGGATGGCGGCCGTCTCTCCCCCGTCCCTCCCGGAGGTGCCCCGTCATGCCCGACTCGCATCCGCAGGCGTCCGACCAGAGCGGCTCGCCGACTCCGGCCGTCGTTCCGCCGGTGCCCGGGCCGGCGCGTCGGATCCGCCCGGTTCAGCTGATCTTCGAGCCGGAGGGGTCGGAGCCCGAGCCGGAGCGCTTCTTCGACCTGGAGTCGATCGCCGATCCGGCGCAACTGCTGTCCCGTTCGACCGAGTTGGCGCTGGCCTTCCGCGCCGCGGCCGAGCGCGCCACCGACTTCCAGGCGATCGCCGCGGCCCAGCTCGCCGACCCGCGCCGCTTCGACGCGCTCTCCCCGGAGCAGATCGCCGAGCGCGCCGACTGGACGCCGGACTACGCGGTGAAGATGGTCGAGTACGGGCGGACGCTGCAGCGCCGGACGCCGGAGGGCTGACCGCCCGCACCGGGCTGCGCCGGAAGGCCACTGGCATATGCGGCGGGCGATGGTACGCCCTCGGCCCCGCCGCTGTCCGGCGAACGCGGTTTTCCCGGCAGCCGCGCGCACGGCCGGTCCAGGCTGGGCGGGTGGACATCTGGACCTATCAATCGGTGGAGTACGTCAGCGTCGCCGGGGAGGCGTGGCTCGCCTCCGCCAGCGAGTACCCGAGCAGCATGCGCGCCCTGTGGGAAGCCCGCCCGTGGGTTCCCGCGGTCCTTCCGTGCGGCCGGGTCTTCGATGTGATCAGCCTCCCCGCGGTGTTCGGCCGCCGGGTGGTGGACGAGCTGTGGAACTCCGGCCCGGGCTGCGGCCCGGTGGCGACCTACCGGGGCCGCACCCTGCTGTTCGTGCAGCCGGGCGCGGCGGCCCGGCTGCGGACGCTGCTGGCCTGGGAGGAGTGGGCGCGGGACGTTCCGCCGCTGCTCTGCCACGGCGCGGGCGACGCGGTGACGGTGCCGCCGGTGCAGCGGGCGCTGGACGCGCCGGACAGCGCGTCGAGCCGGTGGATCGTCGCCCCGGACACCCGCGAGCCGTGGCTGCCGGGGGCGTCGGTGGTGCTGTGGGCGTGCGTCCGGGCGGCGCGCGGCCGGGCCCGGGAGGCCGGCGACCCGGTGTCGAACGCCCGCTGAACGGCGGGGGCCCGGCGAGTGCCCGTCCGGCGCGAATCGATTTTGGCTCCGGCCCCGGCCGCTGCTAGAGTCTTCCACGTCAGCAAGCGCCGCTAGCTCAGTTGGTTAGAGCAGCTGACTCTTAATCAGCGGGTCCGGGGTTCGAGTCCCTGGCGGCGCACAGACAGCGAAAGGCCCTCCTTCACAGGAGGGCCTTTCGCGTTGCGCCGCGCATCTCCGGGCTGGTGCGTAAAGGGCTGCTAATGTCCCGGTCATGGCGTCCGACGACCTCCATTCCGACTGGGCCGCCTGGCTCGACGCGGAGCTCGCCGGGGCCGAGGCGGCCGCCCTGCGCGGGCACCGCCGGGCCCGGGTCCGGGAGCGCGCGCGCCTGCTGCTGCTCTGGGCGGGGGCGGTGACCCTGGCGGCCGGCCTCGGCTTCGGACTGGTGTACACGGCCCAGCACGGCCCAGCCCCGCGCCCGACCGTCTCGGCCTCGCCGACCCCGACGCCGAACGGCTAGTCCAGCAGGACCACCACCAGCCGGCGCGGCCCGTGGACGCCCCTGACCCGGATCATCTCGATGTCGGCGGTGGCGGACGGCCCGCTGATGAAGGTGAGCGGGCGCCGGGGGTCGAGCCGGGCGAGGGCGCCGGGGAGCGCGGAGTGCACCTGCTCGGCCCGGACCACGCAGACGTGCAGGTCCGGCAGCAGGGTGGCGGCGCGCCGGCCCTGGGCGGGGCCGCCGTCGAGGATCAGCGTCCCGGATTCGGCGACGGCGGCCGTACAGCCCGTCAGCACGGCTTCGGTGGCGTCGAGTTCGGCGTTCGGCAGCGGCGGCCGGTCGGGGCGCGACTCGCCGTCCCAGTCGGCGGTCCACTCCGCCGGGAGGCCGTCGGGCAGCACCACGCTGCGCGCGCCCTCGGCTGCCAGCGCCTCGGCGACGGCCGGGCCGGGCCGGTCGGCGCGCAGCACCCGCGCGCCGTACTCCTCCAGCCGTTCGACGAACAGCGCGAGCACGGCGGGCCGGTCGTCCTCGGCCAGTCCGGGGGCGTGCCGCAGGTAGCGGCGCGGCGCGGCGGGGGCGGGCGGGACGGCGGCGGCCCGGATCCGGCCCAGGATCTCTTCGCGGGCGGTCACTGGGCGCCTCCTTCGTTCCGCTTCCACCAGCTGCGGAAGGATTCCCGGGGAATGTCGGGCAGGGTGCGGCTGTCGGTCCAGCCGCCGAGCACACCGGGCGGTTTCAGTCGTTCGGGCAGCAGCGGCCCGACCAGTCCGGCGCTCTTCACGGCGGCCTTCCACAGCATCGGGCGCTCCATCACCGCGCCGACCGTGTTCAGTGCGGCGCGTTCGACGGGGTGCTGCCCGCCGTCGGCGACCTGGGCGCGCAGGTCGAGCAGTACGTCGGTGAACCGGATCCGCACGGGGCAGACCTCGTTGCAGGCGCCGCACAGCGTGGAGGCGTACGGCAGGGAGGCGGTCTGCGGGTCGTCGAGGCCCTTGAGCAGCGGGTTGAGGATGGCGCCGATCGGGCCGGGGTAGACGGAGCCGTAGGCGTGTCCGCCGGTGCGCTCGTAGACGGGGCAGATGTTCATGCAGGCGCCGCAGCGGATGCAGCGCAGCGCCTGACGGCCCGTCGGGTCGGCGAGGGCCCGGGTGCGGCCGTTGTCGACGAGGACGAGGTGGAAGGTGCGGGGGCCGTCGCCGTCCGTGGTGCCGGTCCAGGTGCTGGTGTAGGGGGACATCCTTTCGCCGGTGGCGTTGCGGGCCAGCACTTGCAGGAAGACCTCCAGGTCCTGCCAGCTGGGGACGGTCTTCTCGATGCCGACCACGGAGATCAGCGTGTCAGCGAGGGTGAGGCACATCCGGCCGTTTCCCTCGGATTCGACGACGACCATGGTGCCGGTCTCGGCGACCATGAAGTTGGCGCCGGAGACGGCGACCTTGGCGCCGAGGAACTTCTCCCGCAGGTGCAGCCGGGCGGCTTCGGCGAGTTCGGCGGGGTCGTCGGTGAGGCCCTCGGGGGCGGGGCGGCCGTGCCGTCCCATCTCGCGGACGAAGATGTCGCGGATCTCGGTGCGGTTGCGGTGCAGCGCGGGCACCACCACGTGCGAGGGCAGGTCGTCGCCGAGCTGGACGATGGCGGCGGCGAGGTCGGTCTCCCGGGCGTTGATCCCGGCGGCGGCCAGCGCGGCGTCCAGGCCGATCTCCTCGGTGAGCATCGACTTGACCTTGACGATCTCGCTCTCGCCGGTGGCCCGGACCAGGTCGGTGACGATCCGGTTGGCCTCGGCAGCGTCCCGCGCCCAGTGGACGGTGCCGCCCGCGGCGGTGACCCGCTCCTCGACCTGCAGCAGGTACCGCTCCAGGTCGGCCAGCACCCGGTCCTTGATCGCTGCGGCGGCGTCCCGCAGGTCCTCCCAGTCGGGGCGTTCGGCGGCGAGCGCCGCGCGCTTGCCCCGGATGGTGTGGGTGGCGCGGCGGACGTTCTCGCGCAGCTGCCGGTTCTCGACCTCCTGCCGGGCGGCCGCCGGGAACGCGGGCCAGCCGAGGAACGACCTCGTCATCGCACGCCCTCCACCACGGGGATGCCGGGCAGCGGCCCGTCCTGCACGGTCCTGGCCAGGATCTCCACCAGGTGGACGGTGCGCACGGGGTGCCCGTCCCTGGTGAGCCGGCCGCCGATGTTCAGCAGGCAGGAGTTGTCGACGGCGGCCAGCACCGCGGCGCCGGTCTCCCGCACGTGCCGGGCCTTGTCGCCGTTCATCGCCCCGGAGACGGCGGGGTTCTTCACCGAGAACGTCCCGCCGAAGCCGCAGCACTCCTCCTGCGCGGGCAGTTCCACGAAGTCGATGCCTTCGACGGCGCGCAGCAGCCGGTGGGGCCGGTCGCCGAGCTTGGTGGCCCGCAGGCTGTGGCAGGTCGGGTGGTACGTCACCCGGTGCGGGAAGTACGCGCCGACCTGTTCCACGCCCAGCCGGTCGGTCAGGTACTGGGTCAACTCGACGACCCGGGGCGCGAGTTCGGCGACGGCGCGGGCCAGGCCGGGGTCGCCGGCGGCCTCCGCGGCCAGCGGGTACGCCTCGGTGGGCATGCCGCCGCAGGAGGCCGAGGGCACCACGATCTCCTCGTAGTCGCCGAAGGTGTCGACGAAGTGCCGGGCCAGCTTGGCGGTCTGCTTGCGGTAGCCGGTGTTGAAGTGCATCTGGCCGCAGCAGCTCTGGTCGGCGGGGAAGTCCACGGTCACGCCGAGGCGGTTCAGCAGTGCGACGGCGGCGCGGCCGGTGCCGGGGAAGAGCGTGTCGCCCAGGCAGGTCACGAACAGGGCGGTGCGGGAGCGCGGGGGGTTCGGGGGCATGGCCGCATCATAGATGCAAGCTTAGATGCAAGCCAGATTCCATGACAGAATGACCGGGTGACCGACACCGCCCTGCCCACCGCCGACCGGGCCTACCAGCACGTCCGCACCCGCCTGCTGGACGGCGGCTACCCGGGCGGCACCCTGCTCTCCGAGGGCGTGGTCGCCCTGGAACTCGGCCTGTCCCGGACACCGGTGCGCGAGGCGTTCCTGCGCCTGCAGTCCGAGGGCTTCCTGCGGCTCTACCCGAAGCGCGGCGCCCAGGTCGTCCCGATAGCGCCGGGCGAGGCCCGCGACGTGCTCGCCGCCCGGGTGCTGTTCGAACAGGCCGCCGTCGACGCGGTGGCCGCCCGCGGCCCCGAGGCCCTGCGGGCCGTCGGCGCGGAACTGCTGGCGGCCTGCGAGCACCGCGACCCGCACCCGGTGGAGGCCGGCCGGCACTTCCACCTCACCCTGCTGCGGGCCGCCGGCAACGCCGTCCTGACCTCGCTCTACGAGACGCTCTGGGACCGCCAGACCCGCGTCTCGGCCGCCGCCACCTCGACCCCGGAGCGCGCCGGCGAGGACCACGCCGAGCACCTGGCGCTGGCCCGCGCGCTGGCCGCCGCCGACCCCGCCGGGGCCCGCGAGCAGGTCTCCGCCCACGCCGCCTCGCTGCTGGCGCGCGTCGTCCGATGAACCGGAGAGCCGGCAGCCCCGGGCCTCGCCCAGGTCTGCCGGCTCTCCGGGAACGGGGTCAGCTCCGGCCGCGGAGCTCCCGGTAGCGGCCGACCAGGTTGGCCGTCGAGGCGTCCAGCGACTCCGCGCCGGTGCCCTCCAGCAGGACCGGCTCGATCTTCTTGGCGAGGACCTTGCCGAGCTCGACGCCCCACTGGTCGAAGGAGTCGATGTTCCAGACCGCGCCCTGGACGAACACCTTGTGCTCGTAGAGGGCGATCAGCTGGCCGAGGACGTGCGGGGTGAGCTCGGCGGCCAGGATGGTGGTGGTGGGGTGGTTGCCCCGGAAGGTCTTGTGCGGGACCAGCTCGGCGGGGACGCCCTCCGCGGCGACCTCCTCCGAGGTCTTGCCGAAGGCCAGCGCCTGGGTCTGCGCGAAGAAGTTGGCCATCAGCAGGTCGTGCTGCGCGACCAGGCCGGCCTGCAGGTCGTCGACCGGACGGGCGAAGGCCAGGAAGTCGGCCGGGATCATCTTGGTGCCCTGGTGCAGCAGCTGGTAGTAGGCGTGCTGGCCGTTGGTGCCGGGCGTGCCCCACACCACCGGGCCGGTCTGCCAGCCGACGGGGTTGCCGTCGCGGTCCACCGACTTGCCGTTGGACTCCATGTCGAGCTGCTGCAGGTACGCGGTGAACTTCGACAGGTAGTGCGAGTACGGCAGCACCGCGTGCGACTGGGCGTCGAAGAACGCGCCGTACCAGACGCCGAGCAGGCCGAGCAGCAGCGGCAGGTTCTGCTCCGCGGGGGCGGTGCGGAAGTGCTCGTCCATCTGCCGGAAGCCGGCCAGCATCTCCTGGAAGCGCTCCGCGCCGATCGCGATCATCAGCGACAGGCCGATCGCGGAGTCGTACGAGTAGCGGCCGCCCACCCAGTCCCAGAACTCGAACATGTTGGCGGTGTCGATGCCGAAGTCGGCGACGCCCTGCGCGTTGGTGGAGAGCGCCACGAAGTGCTTGGCGACGGCCTCGTCGCCCGCGCCGAGCTGCTCCAGCAGCCAACTCCGGGCGGCGACCGCGTTGGTGACGGTCTCGATGGTGGTGAAGGTCTTGGAGGCGACGATGAACAGCGTCTCGGCGGCGTCCAGGTCGCGGACCGCCTCGTGCAGGTCGGCGCCGTCCACGTTGGAGACGAAGCGGACCGTCAGACCGCGGTCGGTGTAGGAGCGCAGCACCTCGTAGGCCATCGCGGGGCCGAGGTCGGAGCCGCCGATGCCGATGTTGACGACGTTGCGGATCCGCTTGCCGGTGTGGCCGGTCCACGCGCCGGAGCGCACCCGCTCGGAGAAGTCGGCCATCTTGTCCAGCACCGCGTGCACGGCGGGCACCACGTTCTCGCCGTCGACCTCGATGACGGCCTCGCGCGGGGCGCGCAGCGCGGTGTGCAGGACCGCGCGGCCCTCGGTGTTGTTGATCTTCTCGCCGCGGAACATCGCGTCGCGCAGCTCGGCGACGCCGGTGGCGGCGGCCAGCTGGCGCAGCAGGTCGAGGGTGCGGTCGGTGACCAGGTGCTTCGAGTAGTCGACGAAGAGGTCGCCGACCTGCAGGGTGTAGCGCGTGCCGCGGTCGGGGTCGGCGGCGAACAGTTCGCGCAGGTGCTGTTCGCCCAGCTCTGCCCGGTGCTTCCCCAGCGCGGCCCACTGGGGGGTGCGGTCCAACGGGGTCCGGCCGCTGGCGGGGGTGTCCGACATCGGTGTGCTCCTTGCGTCCATGCGGGTGCAGATACCGGCTGGTTCCGGCGGGAGGGTGGCGCTGGTCCGGCGGGTACCTGTGCGTGTGCCGGCTCCGTCGACGGCCTTGCCC
This sequence comes from Streptomyces sp. TLI_171, assembly GCF_003610255.1. Lineage (GTDB taxonomy): Bacteria > Actinomycetota > Actinomycetes > Streptomycetales > Streptomycetaceae > Kitasatospora. The sequence goes on from NZ_RAPS01000001.1 coordinate 2,733,230, forward strand.
GTCCCAACCCTATGCCCTGCGGGCCGACCGTTCGGGACGCCGGGCAGGTTGCTCGCCGAGCGGTCGACGGGCCGTCACTTCCGGGCCGACTGGAGGTCGAGTGCGCGCAGTACTCGGTCGGCGACCTCGGGGTCCGCGCCGGCCTCGCCGCGGGCGACCAGGACCTCGCGCCGGGAGGCGGCGATCATCTCCTGCTCGACGGCGAAGGCCTGCCGCCACTTCTTGCCGCGGCGCTTCGCCTCCTGCGCCTCCTCCTCCTCGTACTTCTCGGGGCAGAGCCGGGCCAGCCGGTCGTGCTGGCGTTCGCGCAGGCGCTCGGTGATCTCGGGCGGGAGTTGGTCCGCCTCCTCCAGTTCGGCCAGCCGGTGCAGGCCGGCCTTGGCGGCGCGCCACCAGAGTTCCCGGACGGCCTTCTCGTGGGCGTCGCTGTCGCTGTCCAGGCCGAGCAGCCGCACCACGTAAGGGAGCGTCAGGCCCTGCACCACCAGGGTGAACAGGACGACGCTGAAGGCGATGAAGACGATCTCGCTGCGGCCCGGGAAGGGGTGCCCGTCGTGCAGGGTGAGCGGGATGCCGAGGGCCAGCGCGACGGTGGCGACGCCGCGCATCCCGGACCACCAGAGCACGACGGTCTCCCGCCAGCTGATCGGGGTGTCCTCCTCGCCGTGGCTGACGGTCTTGGAGATCCAGGCGGCGGGCAGCAGCCACAGCAGCCGGAGCACCACGACCACGGCGATGACGATCGCGGTGTCGCCGAGCATGGTGTGCCAGGTGCCGCGGACGTCCTGCAGGACGGTGGACAGCTCCAGGCCGATCAGGCCGAACGCGACGCCGGTGATCAGGGTTTCGACGATCTCCCAGAACGCGTTGCCGACCAGCCGGTACGACACCTCGTCGGCGTCGCTGGCGCGGTCGGCCAGGTAGAGCGCGCAGACCACCACGGCGAGCACGCCGGAGCCGTGCGCCTCCTCGGCGAGCACGTACGCGGCGAACGGGACCAGCAGGTTGAGCGCGACCTGCTGGGTGGGGTCGTCCAGCAGCCCGGCGAGCTTGGCGTTGGCCCAGCCCAGTCCGATGCCGACCGCCACCGCGACCACCGCGGAGAGCAGGAACCGCTCGACGGCCCGGCCGGTCGACAGGTTGCCGTCGACCACGGCCTCGACGGCCAGCGAGTAGATGACGATCGCGGTGACGTCGTTGAACAGGCCTTCGCTCTCCAGCACCGCGGTGAGCCGGCGCGGCAGTCCGACCTCGCCGGCCACCGCGACGGCGGCCACCGGGTCGGGCGGGGAGACCAGCGCGCCGAGGGCGACGGCGGCGGCCAGCGGCGCGGCGGGCACCAGCCAGGAGAAGACGCCCGCGACGGCGGTGGTGGTGACTACCACCAGGGCGACGGCCAGCAGCAGGATGGAGCGGATGTTGGCCTTGAAGTAGCGCACCGAGGAGCGCCGGGCGACGGCGAAGATCAGCGGCGGCAGCACCAGCGGCAGGATCAGTTCCGGGTTGACCTGCACGTTGGGGATCTGCGGGACGAGCGCGAAGACCAGACCGACCAGCGTCATCAGCACCGGCTGCGGGATCCGGGACTTCCGGGCGAGCGGCATCGTCACCACCGAGGCGAGCAGCACCAGGAAGAGCAGTGTCAGCTGACCCACGGTGGTTCCTCTCGGCAGGGCTGGGTTCGCCGTGATCAGCATACGTCCGCGCCCGCACCGGGCCGATTGTGTGTTTCGGGCGCTGACCAGGTAATGTTCTGCCCGTCAGCACGCGCCGCTAGCTCAGTTGGTTAGAGCAGCTGACTCTTAATCAGCGGGTCCGGGGTTCGAGTCCCTGGCGGCGCACAGACGGTCGAAGGCCCCTCGCGGAAGCGGGGGGCCTTCGACGTGTCCGGGGTCCGTTCCACTCAGCCCTCCCGTACTTCGTTGACGCACAGCACGTTGCCGTCCGGGTCCTTGAACCAGGCGGCACGCATGCCGTCGTTCTCGGCGACCCCGTCCAGGGTCTTCAGTCCGGGCAGGTCGTACTCCTCGAACACCACGCCGCGAGCCCGCAGTTCGGTCATCTCGGCGTCCAGGTCGGCGACCTTCCAGCTGGCCAGGGTGTGGCCGGCCTGTCCGCCGTAGGGCGTCTCGTACATGCCGAACTCGGTGCTGCCGCTGCGGAAGGTGACCTCTTCCTCGCTCTCCCGGGCGAGGGTCAGGCCGAGCGTGTCGCGGTAGTACTGCTTCGCCCGACCGAGGTCGGTCACCGGAATCACCGCGAGCAGCGGGGCGTCTGCCAGCATCGCCATCACCTCTTCCTCTCCACCCCAGGCTAGGCACCGCGTTCCGCCCGCCGCGAGCCCCCGCGTCCACCGCGTCCACCGCGTCCACCGCGGACACCGCGGACACCGCGGACACCGTGAACGCAGCCGGGGCCGGCCACCTCGCGGTGACCGGCCCCGGCCGGGGCGGCGCCGGCTCAGCCGAAGTAGCCGTGGAAGTTCTTCGAGAACTCGTTGCCGTTGTAGTTGTCCCAGTTGATCGACCAGGTCATCAGCCCGCGCAGGTTCGGCTGCTTGCCGGCCCGCGGGGTGTAGGAGCCGCAGTTGGTGCCCTTGGTGAGGCAGTCGAGGGCCTGGTTGACGGCGGCCGGGGCGACGTAGCCGTTGCCTGCGTAGCTGTTGGCGGGCATGCCGATCGCGACCTGCGAGGGCTTGAGCGCCGGGAACATGTTGGCGGTGTTGCCCGCGACCGGGAAGCCGCTGAGCAGCATGTCGGTCATCGCGATGTGGAAGTCCGCGCCGCCCATGCTGTGGTACTGGTTGTCGAGGCCCATGATCGAGCCCGAGTTGTAGTCCTGGACGTGGAGCAGCGTCAGGTCGTCGCGCAGGCCGTAGATGACCGGCAGGAACGCGCCGGCCCGCGGGTCCTGGCCGCCCCAGGGGCCGGAGCCGTAGTACTGGTAGCCGAGCTGGACGAAGAAGGTCTCCGGCGCCATGGTCAGCTGGAACTTCGCGCCGTACTTCGCCTTGAGGGTCTTGACCGCGGAGATCAGGTTGGTGATGACCGGGGTGGTCGGGTTCTTGAAGTCGGTGTCGCCGGTGTTCAGCGACAGCGAGTGGCCCTCGAAGTCGATGTCGAGGCCGTCCAGGCCCCACTTGTCGATGATGCCGGAGACCGAGTTGACGAAGTTGTCGCGCGCGGCGGTGGTGGTGAGCTGCACCTCGCCGTTCTGGCCGCCGATCGACAGCAGGACCTTCTTGCCCTTGGCCTGCTTGGCGGCGATGGCCGCCTTGAAGTCGGCGTCGGACTCCACGCCGGGGCACTCGCTGACCGGGCACCGGTTGAAGTGGATGGTGCCGGAGGTGATGGAGTCCGGCTCGCCGAAGGCCAGGTCGATGATGTCCCAGCTGTCGGGGACGTCGGACATCTTCAGGTACCCGGCGCCGTTGGCGAAGCTGGCGTGCAGGTAGCCGACCAGCGCGTGGCCGGTGGCGGGCGGCGGGGTGGTCGGCGAGCTGGAGGTGGACGGGCTCGCGGACGGGGAGGCCGAGGTGGAGGGGGAGGCGCTGGCGGAGGGGCTGGCCGAGCCGGACGGGCTGGCCGAGGCGGAGCTGCTCGGGGACGGGGAGGCGGTGGGGGCGCCGGGGCCGTCGAGCGAGACGTCGTCCGCGTAGTAGGTGCCCTGGCCGTACCAGCCGTGGGTGAACACCGTGGCGGAGGTCTGGGTGGCGGCGGTGGTGAAGCTGACCGACAGCTTCTGGTAGGCGCCGCCGGTGCCGGGCGTCCAGGTCGAGGCGCCGCCGTTGACGCCGAGGTAGACGTAGGCGCCGTTGACGTAGGCGCTCAGGGTGTACGTGGTGTTGGGGGCGACCGCGACGGTCTGGGTGCACTGGGCGCTGTCGGACGCGGACGCGGCGCCGGCCAGCGCGTAGCTGCCGGTGCGGGCGTGGCCGGTGACCACGGAGCCGGTGCCGCCGGTGCAGGTCCAGGGGTTCAGGGTGCCGGACTCGAAGCCGCCGTTGACCAGGAACTCGCCGGCCGAGGCCGACCCGGCCAGGCCGAAGCTGATCGCGACGGCTCCCGCCGCTGCCACCGCCCAGGCCGTTCCGGCGGCGAGCAGCCGCTTCCTTGGGGGAGTACGCATGTGGGGATGCTCCTGCCTCTGTGTGGGGGGTGCCCTCCTCCGCGGCCGGACTGTGGGGGTCCGGGCCGGGGCATGCCGCCGCACCGGCACGACCCAGGGAGTTGGACTAGACCACTGAAGCGGCTCCGGCCACCCGCTGTCAATGCACCGGCAAGCCCCGTTCACTGACCCCCCGTCAGCCGTGTCCGCCGCACCGGGGCCCGCCCGCGTTGCGACCGCCACGAGTGGGCCGAACCATGGAATGGTGCCCGGATACCTGCGATACCCCCATGTACGCGGCGCCCTGATCGCCTTCACCGCGGAGGACGACGTCTGGGTCGCCCCGCTCGAACCCGACGGCGGGGTGGGCCGGGCCTGGCGGGTCAGCGCCGACCGCACCAGGGTGAGCCACCCGCGGCTCTCCCCGGACGGGTCGCAGCTCGCCTGGACCAGCTGGTTCGCGCTGACGCCGGAGGTGTTCACCGCGCCGGTGGACGGCGGCCCGGCCGTCCGGCTCACCTACTGGGGCAGCCAGGACACCCGGGTCCGCGGCTGGCTGCCGAACGGCGAGGTGCTGGCCGTCACCTCGTACCACGAGCCGTTCGCGCACTACGCCTGGGCGTGGGAGGTGCCGCCGGACGGCTCGCCGGCCCGCCGGATGCCGTGGGGGCCGGTCGCCGACGCCCAGGTCGGCGAGGGGCACACGGTGCTGCTCACCGACGCGGCCCCGCACGAGCCGGCGTTCTGGAAGCGCTACCGCGGCGGGGCGACCGGCCGACTGTGGGTGGACCACGACCGGCTGCTGCCCGACCTGCCCGGCCACCTGGCCTCACCGATGCCGGTGGCCTCCGCGGGCGGCACCCGGATCGCCTTCCTCTCCGACCACGAGGGCGTCGGCAACCTGTACTCGGCCCGCCCGGACGGCACCGACCTGCGCCGGCACACCGACCACGCCGCGTACTACGCCCGGGAGGCCGCCACCGACGGCACCCGGATCGTCTACCAGCACGCCGGCGACCTGTGGCTGCTCGACTCGCTGGACGCCGCCGCCCCGCGCCGCCTGGACGTCCCGCTCGGCGGCGCCCGGACCGGCCGCCGCCCGTACCAGGTGAGCGCGGCCAACAACGTGAAGGACCTGGCCTGCGACGCCACCGGCCGGGCCGGGGTGCTGAACGTCCGCGGCTCGCTGTACTGGCTGACCCACCGGGACGGCCCGGCCCGGGTGCTCGCCGACACCCCGGGCGTGCGCTGCCGGCTGCCGCTGGTGCTCGGCTACGGCGCCCAGGCCGTCTGGGTGACCGACGCGGAGGGCGAGGACGCGATCGAGATCGGGCCGCTGCCGGGCAAGGACGGCCTGACGCCGGACCAGGCACCGCACCGGCGGATCGCCGCCGGCCGGATCGGCCGGGTCCAGGAGCTGTCCTCCTCCCCCGACGGCAAGCTGCTCGCGGTGGCCTGCTCGGACGGCCGGCTGCTGCTGGTCGACACCGCCGAGGGCGGGGTCACCGAGGTGACGGCCTCCCGCTACGGCCCGGTCTCCAGCCCGTGCTTCTCCCCCGACTCGCAGTGGCTGACCTGGTCGCAGCCGGTCGCGGGCCGCTCGCTGCGCTCGATCCAGCTGGCCCGGGTGGACCGGCCGGAGCGCAGCATCGACGTCACCGGCGGCCGCTTCGAGGACGAGCACCCGGTGTTCACCCGGGACGGCCGCTTCCTGGTGTTCCTGTCCTGGCGCGGCTTCGACCCGGTGCACGACGTGCACACCGGCGACCTGTCCTTCCCGCTCGGCTGCCGCCCGTACCTGGTGCCGCTGGCCGCCGACACCCCGTCGCCGTTCGCCTCGCCCGCCGAGGGCCGCCCGCCGGTCGGCCTGGACCCGGAGGAGGCCACCGGCGACGGCACCGTGCACGTGGACGAGGACGGCCTGAGCAAGCGGCTGGTGCCGTTCCCGGTGATCGCCTCCAAGTACTCGGCGACGGCCGCGGTGCGCGGCGGGGTGGTCTGGCTGCGCTGGCCGATCTCCGGGGCGCTCGGCCAGACCTTCGCCAACCCGGAGGACACCTCCGGCCGCCCCGCCCTGGAGCACTTCGACCTGGCCCGCGGCCGCCGCACCACCCTGGTGGAGCAGCTGGACGGCTTCGCGGTGTCCGCCGACGGCTCGGCGATCTCGGTGTTCTCGGGCGGCGCGCTCAAGCTGTACCCGCTGGCCGCGCCCACCGCCCCGCTGACCGTCGACCTGCGCCGGATCACCCACACCGTGCACCCCGCCGCCGAGTGGCGGCAGTCCTACGCGGAGGCCGCCCGGATCGTCGCCGACCAGTTCTGGGACCCCGGCATGTGCGGCCTCGACTGGCCCGAACTCACCGCCCAGTACGCCCCGCTGCTGGAGCGGATCGCCTCCCCCGACGACTTCGCCGACCTGCTGCGCGAACTGCTCGGCGAGCTCGGCACCTCGCACGCCTACGTCACCCCGGCCCGGCGCGGCGAGGGCCCGGCGATCGCCCAGCAGCCGCTCGGCCTGCTCGGCGCCAACGCGCACCGCGCCCCGGACGGCCGCTGGCTGGTCGACCGGATCCTGCCCGGCGAGTCCTCCGACCCGAAGGCCCGCGCCCCGCTGGCCGGCTACGGCCTGCGCGACGGCGACGAGCTGCTCGCGGTGGACGGCCGCCCGCCCGACCCGGTGCGCGGGCCGACCCCGCTGCTGGCCGGCACCGGCGGCACCACGGTGGAGCTGACGGTCCGCCACGAGGGCCGGACCCGCCGGATCGCGGTCACCCCGCTGACCGACGAGCGTCCCATCCGCTACCAGGACTGGGTCGCCAAGCGCCGCCACCTGGTGCGGGAGTTCAGCAACGGCGTCTGCGGCTACCTGCACATCCCCGACCTCGGCGGCTCCGGCTGGGCCCAGTTCAACCGCGACCTGCGCTCCGAACTCGCCCACCCCGCACTGGTGCTGGACGTTCGCGGCAACGCCGGCGGCAACGTCTCCGAGCTGGTCCTGGAGAAGCTCCACCGCCGGGTGCTGGCCTGGGACTTCACCCGCGGCCGGCAGCCGGTCCGGTGGCCCAGGGACGCCCCCCGCGGCCCCGTGGTGGCACTCGCCGACCACGCCACCAGCTCCGACGGCGACGTGATCATCACCGCCATCAAGGAGCTCGCGCTGGGCCCGGTGGTGGGCTCCCGCACCTGGGGCGGCGTGGTCGGCATGACCGGCCGCCACGCCCTCGGCGACGGCACCCAGATCTCCGTCCCGAAGAACGCCTCCTGGTTCACCGGCGGCATCGGCTTCTCGGTGGAGAACCACGGGGTCGCCCCCGACATCGAGGTGATCCGCACCCCCCACGACTGGGCCCGCGGCGACCACACCGACCTGTCCGCCGCCGTCGACCTGGCCCTGACCCTGCTCGCCGCCGATCCCGCCGCCTCTCCCCCGCCGCCCAGCACGCCCCGCCCCGATCTGCGCCGGCCGCCGCTGCCGCCGCGCTCGACCTGACGGCGGATCAGGGGCGGTCCGGACCGCGGTAGGGCAGGGTCTGGCGGTAGACCACGCTGGTGGTGGTGCTGCCGAGGGCCGCGAGTTCGTCGACCAGGGTCTCCAGGTGCGCCATCGAGGTCGCGGCGAGTTTCAGGGTGTAGCAGTCGTCGCCGGTGGTGCGCAGGCACTCCAGGATCTCCCGCCGTTCGGCGAGCAGCCGGTGCAGCGGCTGGTGCCGGCTCCCGGGGTACTTCAGCCGGACCACGGCGAGCACCGGGTAGCCCAGCCGGCCGAGGTCCACGGCCGCGTGGTAGCCGGTGATCACCCCCCTGGCCTCCAGGGCGCGCACCCGCTCCGCGGTGGCCGAGGAGCCCAGGTTCACCCGCCGTCCCAGCTCGCTGAGCGACAGCCGGGCGTCCGCCTGCAGCTGTCCGATGATCGCCCAGTCGGTGTCGTCGAGGTTCCCGGTCATCCGGCGATGCTACCGGCGGATTCCCGGCTGCAGGCACCGATCACCGGGAGTTCGGCATTCACCGGTCCGGTGTCGCCGGGATAGCCTCGCCGTATGCAACTGGGCGTCAACGTACCGAACTTCGGGCCCGGAACCGATCCCGGCGTGCTGCGCGCCTGGGCCCGGACCGTCGAGGACCTCGGGTTCGACCTGCTGATGGTCTCCGACCACGTGGCGGTCACCCCGGACGTGGCCGAGCGTTACCCGGAGCCCTTCCACGAGCCGTTCACCACGCTGTCCTGGCTGGCCGGCCTGACCACCCGGGTGCGGCTGGGCACCACGGTGCTGGTGCTGCCCTACCGGAACCCGCTGCTGACCGCCCGGATGGCCGGCAACCTCGACCGGCTGAGCGGCGGACGGCTGGTGCTCGGCGTGGGCACCGGCTGGGCCCGGCAGGAGTTCGAGGCGCTCGGCGTGCCGTTCGCCGACCGCGGCCGGCTGGCCGACGCCTGCCTGCGGGCGCTGCGCGCGGACCGGCCGGCCGGGGCCGCCGGCGTCCCGGTCTGGGTCGGCGGCCACAGTCCGGCCGCGCTGCGCCGGGCCGCCCGGTTCGGCGACGCCTGGCACCCGCTGCGCCTGACCGTCCCCGCGATGCGCGCCGTGCTGGCCGCGCACCCGCTGCCCGGGTTCGCCCCGCGGATCGCGTTCCGGCTGACGGACCGTCCGGCCTCCGGACCCGACCGGCCCGCCGGAACCGGCACCCTGGAGCAGGTCCTGGACGACCTGCGGCAGTTGCGCGAGCTGGGCGCGCAGGCCGTGGTCCTCGACCCGTACCACGGCGACCCCGAGCAGACCCGCCGCCCCGAGCCGGCCTGGCGCGACCTGGCCGCCGTGGCCGCCCACCGGAAGGACACCGCGTGATCACCCCCGCCGACGAAGCCCTGCTGCGCCGCGCCATCGCCCTGGCCGCCCGCGCGGTCGAGCTGGGCGACGCCCCGTACGGTTCGCTGCTGGCTGCCCCGGACGGCTCGGTCCTCGCCGAGGCGCACAACACGGTGCGGCGCGACGCCGACATCACGGCCCACCCCGAACTCAAGCTGGCCCGCTGGGCGGCCCGCGAGCTCGACCCGGCCGCGGCGGCCCGCACCACGCTGTTCACCAGCTGCCAGCCCTGCTCGATGTGCGCCGGCGCCCTGCAGCGCTCCGGCCTGGGCCGGGTGGTCTTCGCCCTGTCGACCGACCAGCTGGTGGCCCTCAACCCCGACTCGGGCGCCTGGCCCACGCCGCTCCAGGACGGGCCCGCGCTGTTCGACGCGGCCCGCGCCCCGATCGAGTCGTACTACCGCCCGGCCCCCTGACGCGCGAACGCCGGCGCCCGTGCCGGGCGCCGGCGTTTCTCCGCCTGCGGGTCAGCCCCAGGGGTCGCCCTCGGCGGTCATGTTCTCGGCGGCCTGGCGGTCGTCGCGCTCCTGGCGGATGCGGCGCTCCGCGTCGTCGCGGGCGCGTTCCACCTGGTCGCCGAAGGCGTCGGCGGCTTCGTCGTGGGCGAGGGCGGCCCGCTCGGGCGGTTCGGCGCCCGGCTCGGCCGCCTTGTGGCGGAACCTGTCGAAGATGCCCATGTCTCCTCCTCGGTGGGCGTCCCCCCGTTTTCGCGTCACGTGTCGTTCTGGCGGTACTTGTCACGGTACGCCGAGCGGACGGGCCCCGGCGGGGCCCGTCCCGGTCATCGGCGGACGGGTCAGGAGGACTCCCCCTCCTGCTGCGCGTCGTCCGCGGACTCCTGGCCGCCGGGCATCACGCCCCCGGCCTGCTCGCGGGCCTTCTGCTCGGCGTCCTCGGTCTTCGAACCCTGGCCGCCGATCGCCGACTTGGCCTGCTCGGCGAGCTCGTTCGCCTTGTCCTTGAACTGGTCGCTCAGCCCCATGTCTCCTCCTCGGGATGTCGCGGACAACGGGCTCCGTCCACCGTCCCACCGGCCCGGTCGGGTCGCACCCGCACGATCCGCTCACCCGTCCGGCGCAAGCCCGGTCGCCGCCGGGGCCCGGCCCGAACTGCCGTGCGGCGCAGCAGAGAAGGCCATTGATCCCGGGCGGGTCGCGCCCAACGGCCGTAGTCGGCGAACGGGCCGCCGACCGAGGCTGGAGGGGTCCAGCCGGTCCCGGCAGCGCCGCCGGGGCGCCGCACAGCCGCACTCCAAGAGGTGAGCGCGCCATGTCCTGCGAACAGTCCGCCGAGATCCCCGCCGAGCAGGCCGGGAACGCCGAGAACCGCGAGGCCGCCGAGGCGGCGGCCGCCGTCGACGTGCTGGTGCGCAACGGGCAGAAGGCCCTGCGCGAGTACTCCGGTTTCACCCAGGAGAAGGTGGACCGGATCGTGAAGAAGGCGTCGCTGGCGGCGCTGGCCGCGCACACCCGGCTGGCGGCGCTGGCGGTCGAGGAGACCGGCCGCGGCGTGTTCGAGGACAAGGCGGTGAAGAACGTCTTCGCCTGCGAGCACGTCACGCACTCGATGGCGGGGATGCGGACGGTCGGGGTGATCGGCCGGGACGAGATCGACGGGATCACCGAGATCGCCGAGCCGGTGGGCGTGGTCGCGGGCGTCACCCCGGTGACCAACCCGACCTCGACGACGATCTTCAAGGCGCTGATCGCGCTGAAGACCCGCAACCCGATCGTCTTCGGCTTCCACCCGGCCGCGCAGCGCTGCTCGGCGGAGGCGGCCCGGATCGTGCGGGACGCGGCGGTCGCGGCGGGCGCCCCGGCGCACTGCGTGCAGTGGATCGACCGGCCGTCGATGGCGGCGACGGGCGCGCTGATGCGGCACGAGGGGGTGGCGACGGTCCTGGCCACCGGCGGCAACTCGATGGTCAGGGCCGCGTACTCGTGCGGGAAGCCGGCGCTGGGCGTGGGCGCGGGCAACGTGCCGGCGTACGTGGAGAAGAGCGCGGACCTGCGGCGCGCGGTGAACGACATCGTGCTGTCGAAGTCCTTCGACCACGGCATGGTCTGCGCCTCCGAACAGGCGGTGATCCTGGACGCGGAGGTGTACGGGCCGGCGCTGGCGGAGTTCCGGAAGCTGAAGGCGCACCTGGCGACGCCGGAGCAGAAGGCCCTGCTGGAGCGCCACGTCTTCGGCGTCGGCGAGGACCGGGACTGCGCGGGCGCGAAGCTGAACGCGGCGGTGGTCGGGCGGTCGGCGCCGGCGATCGCCGGCGCGGCGGGCTTCGAGGTGCCCGCCGACACCTCGATCATCCTGGTCGAGGTCGGCGAGGTCGGCGAGGTCGAGCCGCTGACCAGGGAGAAGCTCTGCCCGGTGCTGGCGGTGCTGCGGGCGGACACCCGGGCGCAGGGCCTGAAGCTGGCCACGCAGATGGTGGAGTTCCACGGCCTGGGGCACTCCGCGGCGGTGCACACCGAGGACGCGGCGTTCGCCGAGGAGTTCGGCGCGGCGGTCAAGGCCTGCCGGATCATCTGGAACGCACCGAGCTCGCAGGGCGGCATCGGCGACGTCTACAACTCCTTCCTGCCCTCGCTGACGCTGGGCTGCGGCTCCTACGGCCACAACTCGGTGTCGGGCAACGTGTCCGCGCTGAACCTGATCAACGTCAAGCGGATCGGGCGGCGCAACACCAACATGCAGTGGTTCAAGGTCCCGCCGAAGATCTTCTTCGAGCGCAACTCGATCAAGTACCTGACCGAGATGCGCGGCGCCCGCAAGGTGGTCGTGGTCACCGACCGGACCATGGTGGAGATCGGCCACCTGGACCGGGTCCGGAGCGTGCTGGCCCGCCGCAGCGAGCCGGTCGAGGTGCGGGTGGTGGACTTCGTGGAGCCCGAACCGAGCATCGCCACGGTGGAGCGGGGCGCGGAGCTGATGCGCGGCTTCCGGCCGGACACCATCGTGGCGCTGGGCGGCGGTTCGCCGATGGACGCCGCGAAGGTGATGTGGCTGATGTACGAGCACCCGGAGGTCGAGTTCGCGGACCTGAAGGAGAAGTTCTTCGACATCCGCAAGCGCGCCTTCACCTTTCCGGACCTGGGCGAGAAGGCCAAGCTGGTGTGCATCCCCACCACCTCGGGCACCGGCAGCGAGGTCACTCCGTTCGCGGTGATCACCGACCCGGAGAGCGGCCAGAAGTACCCGCTGGCGGACTACGCGCTGACCCCGACGGTGGCGATCGTCGACCCGGCGCTGACCACCGACCTGCCGAGGGCGGTGACCGCCGACTCCGGCTTCGACGCGCTGACCCACTGCATCGAGACGTACGTGTCGGTGTACGCCAACGACTTCACCGACGGTCTGGCGCTGCAGGGCATCCGGCTGGTCTTCGAGAACCTGGAGGCGGCGGTCGTCGAGGGGGCGGACAACCCGGTGGCGCGGGAGAAGATGCACAACGCCGGCACCATCGCCGGGATGGCGTTCGGCTCGGCCTTCCTGGGCGCGGTGCACGCGATGGCGCACCCGCTGGGCGCGACCTTCCACGTGGCGCACGGGCGGACCAACGCGCTGCTGCTGCCGCACGTGATCCGGTACAACGGGGCGGCGCCGGCCAAGGTGACCAGCTGGCCGAAGTACCGCAGCTACGTGGCCCCGGAGCGCTACCAGCAGATCGCCCGGCTGCTGGGCCTGCCCGCGGAGAGCCCCGAGCAGGGCGTGGAGTCGCTGGCGGCCGCGGTGGAGGAGTTGCGCGAGAAGGTCGGCATCCCGCGCTCCTTCAAGGAGGCCGGGGTGGACGAGGCGGCGTTCCTGGCGGCGCTGCCGCAGCAGGCGATGCTCGCGTACGAGGACCAGTGCGCGCCCGCGAACCCGCGGCTGCCGATGCTGCGGGACATGCAGCAGTTGATGACCCAGGCGTACTACGGCGACCGGGCCGTCTGAGACGGGATCAGGAGCAGAGTCGATGAGCACGCAGCACGCGGAGCGGACGCACGGCAGCGCCTGGTAGGGCTTCAAGGGCAGCCTGTGGCGGGACGCGATCGACGTCCGGGACTTCATCCCCGGCCGGATCATCGGCGACCACAGCCGGGTCGCGCTGTACGGCGTGGACCGGCTGATCGAGGCAGGTGCGGGCCGCGCGCGGAGTGTTCGCCGCGCACGGCCGGCACGCCGTCTGACCGGGCGTCAGCCCGAGATCGAGGCCGCGCCAGTCTCCAGGTGGCCGGTGAAGCGCTGCGACCAGCTGGTGTCGCCACTGACCGTGACGGTGAAGTCGTACCAGCCGTTGGTGTAGGCCGCCGCGTTGAAGTAGTCGCTGGTGTTCGCGCCCGCCGCGACGGTGTACGCCCACGGGCCGTCGGAGCGGTAGTTGTTGGAGGTGATGGTGAAGGTCACCGCCGAGGCGCCGGTGTTGGCCAGCTTGAACCAGACCGCGAGCTTGCCGGTGTCCGGGGCGGCCGCGTAGGTCACGGTGACGGCCGCGGTCTTGCCGGACTTGGTGGCGTCGCCGGTGAACCGGCGCAGGAAGCGGTTCGGGCCGACCACCGTCAGGTCGTACTTGCCCGCGCCGTAGTTGGTGCCGCAGTTGAAGAAGTCGCTGGTCGCGCCGGCCGGGTCGACGGTGTACTGCCACGGGCCGCCGCTGCGGTAGGCGTTGGCGTAGGCCGCGAAGTGGCTGGCGGCGGTGCCGGCGTTGGACATCGCGATCCACACCTTCATCACGCCGCCGGAGCCGAACTCCAGGTGGTCCAGGTTGGCCACCGGCTGGTACGGCAGTGCGCGGGCCGGGCGGGTGCCGGCCTCCTGTACCGGGAGCTGGTTGTCGACCGGCGCCGGGTTGGGCAGCGGGCCGCAGGCGGCCAGGCCGATGGTCCCCGAGGTGTCGGGCAGCGCGGGCATCCCGTACACCGGGTTGGCGAAGTCGAACATGCCGGTCAGGTCGCCGGTCACCTTGCGCCGCCAGGCCGAGATGTTCGGGGTGGTCGCGGGCTTGCCGATGGCCGCCGTCCACTTCTCCAGGAAGCGCAGCACCGAGGTGTGGTCGGAGGTCTCCGAGGAGACCCAGCCGCCGCGGCTCCAGGGCGAGACGGCCAGCATCGGGACGCGGAAGCCGAGGCCGATGTTGACGCCGTTGTAGAACTCGCCGGCCGTTCCGGACGGGGCGACCGGCGGCGGGACGTGGTCGAAGAAGCCGTCGTTCTCGTCGTAGTTCAGGAACAGGATCGAGGAGTTGAAGACGTTCGGGTCGGCGTTCAGCGCGTCCATCACGTTGTGCACGAAGTGCGCGCCGTCGGCCGGGGTGGCGTACGGGTGCTCGGAGGACGCCTGGTCCGGCACGATCCAGGACACCTGGGGCAGGGTGCCGGCCAGCACGTCCGCCTTGATCGCGGCGACGATGTCGTCCGGGGTCCTCCCGGTCACCTTCGGGACCGAGCCCATGCCCTTGACCGCGAGGGCGCTGCCGGCCGGGGCGGAGGAGAACTGGGTGAAGTACGCGAGCGCGTTGTCGCCGTAGTTGTCGGCGGCGTTCTGGTAGACCTTCCAGCTGACGCCGGCGTTCTCCAGCGCCTCCGCGTAGGTCTGCCACCTGAGGCCGGACTCGTCGCCGCCGTCGTACGCCGGGCCGCCCGCCGCGCCCGCCGGGTCGATCTGGCCGGACCAGTGGTAGGTGCGGTTCGGGCCGGTCGCCGAGATCACCGAGCAGTGGTAGGCGTCGTTGACCGTCCAGTTGTCGGCCAGCGCGTAGTGGAACGGGATGTCGGCCCGGGTCAGGTGGCCGAGGGTGCGGACGTTGCCCTTGGCGGACACCCAGGAGTCCATCCTGCCGCTGTTCCAGGCCTTGTGCTGGTCGCTCCAGCCGTGCGCCAGGTCGCCGTTGCACTGCGCCAGGCGCTCGGGGTCGGCGCCGCCGGCCGGCTTGGTGGCGGAGAACTGCCACGGGTACTGGCGGCCCAGCGCGTTCGGCTGGTTGAACACGCTGTAGCCGCCGGAGAGCTGGATGGTGGCGCGGTCCGCGAAGCCGCGCACGCCCTTCAGCATCCCGAAGTAGTGGTCGAAGCTGCGGTTCTCCTGCATCAGGATCACGATGTGCTTGGCGTCGGTGAGGGTGCCGGTGGTGCTCAGCCCGGCCGCCGCGGCCGGCGTGGTGCCCGCCGTCACCGCGGTGCCCGCGACCGCCGCCCCGGCTGCCGCGCTCGCCGACAACGCCATGAACTTCCTACGACTCAGCTCTGCCATGGTGACCCGCCCGTCCGATCGGCTGCTGGTGATGTTGTTCAGACACCTTTGATGTCGAACGCCGAGCATCCTCACGCACTCCGGGCCGAATGACCATGCCCTGACAGGAATATTTGCCGGACAGTTCACCGACCGGCGGATCAGCGGACGCGGGGTGAACGGACGGGGCGTCAGTCCTTCACGGTGATCCCCAGGGCCAGGGCGAACTGCGGCGCGAGGTCAAGCAGTTGGTTCATCGAGATGATCGCGCCGCGCAGGCCGAGGTGCCCGTCGGGCAGGCCGAGGGAGGCGGCCTGCCGGAGGTCGGTGTTCTTCAGGGCGGCGCCGCGCAGCCGGACCTCGTCGAGCGTGCAGCCGGGGAAGGAGACGTCGGTGAGCTTGGCATCGGCGAGGTCGACGTCGCGCAGCAGGCAGTCCTCGAACACCACGTCGCGCAGCACCGCGCCGCGCAGGTTGACCGACTCCAGCTTGCACTGCCGGAACACGGTGCGGCGCACCGCGGAGCTGTAGGCGGAGACGCCGGCCAGCACGCAGGAGTCGACCTCGCTGTCCTGCCACTCGCTCTCCGCGAGGTCGACGCCGACCAGCCGCCCGCCGTGCATCCACACCTCGTTGAACCCGGCCCGGCGGAGCTTGGCCTCCTCGGCGCGGACGGCGGTGAACGCGCACTCCAGGAAGGACGCGCCGCCGAACTGGCCGGTCAGCGCCAGGTCGTCGAAGTGCACCGTGTCGTACCGGGTGTCGGCGCGCAGCGGGCCGGCGTGGCGCTGCAGCAGGTGGGCGTACGGGAGGTCTTCCAGGCGCACGGTCAGCTCCGATTCGCGGACAGGGTGATGCCGACGGCGACGGCCAGCGCCACCAGGAGGCCGGCCAGCAGGACGCCGCTCTCCCCGGCCAGGGTGACGGCCAGCACCGACAGCGCGGCCAGCGGCAGGATCAGCTGGGCCGCGCCGCGCTTGTGGTGGCGGGAGTGCAGCAGCCAGACGGTGAACAGGAACAGCGCGGTGGGGACGGTGACGGCGGCGGTCGCGGCCCGGGCCGAGACGTGCGAGACGCCGACCGCGTGCTCCACGGCCACCTCGATGCCCGCACCGACCGCCGCGGCCGAGGCGAAGATCACGAAGTGGCCGTAACCCCAGGGCAGCGCCTGCCGGTTGGAGCGCAGCACCTGGTGGACGTCCTCGGCGAAGTAGATCCACCAGGCGCCGAAGCAGATCAGCAGCCCGCCGGCGGCGATCGGCAGCAGTTCGCCCACCGCCCGGTGCTCGTCCAGCGCGGTCTGGATGGCGACGGTGGCGGCGGCGACCGTCTCGCCCAGCACGATGATGGTGAACAGGCCGTAGCGCTCGACGATGTGGTGCCGGTGCCACGGGGTCGGGTTGTCCTTCTCCGACCAGACCGGGACGGCGAGTTCGAGCAGCACGCCGACCCCGAACAGCGGCCCCTGCAGGTCGTGCGGCACGAACAGCAGCACCACCCAGAAGACCTGCACGACCGTGATGCCGACCGCGTAGCGCAGCGCGCAGGTCCGGGCGGGGCCGCTCTCGCCGCGGGCGGCGCGCAGCCACTGGGTGACCATGGCCAGCCGCATCAGCACGTAGCCCGCCACCCCGAGGGTCAGGTTCTGGTCCTCGAAGATCCGCGGGATGCCGGCCGCCAGCACCAGCACGCCGGTGATCTGCACCAGGGTGGTGAGCCGGTAGGGCACGTCGTCGACGTCGTAGGCGGAGGCGAACCAGGTGAAGTTCATCCAGGCCCACCAGACGGCGAAGAAGGCCATCGTGAAGCCGAGCAGCGCGTGGCCGATGTGGCCCTCGGCGAGGGCGTGGGCGAGCTCCCGGCCGGCCTGGGCGATCGCCACCACGAAGCACAGGTCGAAGAACAACTCCAGCGGGGTGGCGACCCGGTGGGACTCGCCCCGGTCGCGGGCCAGCATCCGGCGCACCGGGCGGTAGCGGTCGGGGGCGGTGTTCATCGGCCTGCCTTCGTTGCCGGGCCGCGGCGCAGCGGGCGGGCGCGGCCGGGGAGTTGGACACCCGGAATCCTGGCATCCGGGAGGCGGCTGCGCACGCACCGTGCGCGGCACGCCGATTGGGGTGGTTCCACCCGTTTTGACTAATCGTCAGGCAGAGTTGACGGTGCAGTGCGCGAACCGGGTGACAGCCGGACGGTTTCCCGGGCGTGTGCTGTGCACGTTGTCCCGTCCGCCCCTGTTTGCCCGATAGATTCCTCCCCGGATGGAAGGACGACACGGGCGCTTCGCGGGCAACGCGGAAGGTCAAGGACGACGGCGCGGACACGGGGGCGGGCTCGCCACTCCCCGTGCCCGTCGGCCTGAACTCCTCGTGATCACCGCGCTGTCCGACGGCGCCGCCTGCCGTCCGCCCGGCACCCCACCCCCGGCGCCGCGCCCGCTCCACGGCCGGCCGGGGTGGGACGAACGTCCCGCCGGGCCGGGCCCTTCCCACCCTGCTCCGCGCCCTCCGCCGGACGTAGCCTTCGAAGCGGAGACCCCGCTCGCGCCACCGGAGAGGAGCGCCGCCCGATGCCCCGCACCGACCGTTCCGCCCTCGTCGAACTGGCCGGCCCGGACGGCGAGTGGATCGCCGTCTGCGACGTCCGCGCCCTGGAGCCGGACTCCGGCACCGCCGTGCTGCTGCCCTGCGGCGAGCAGGCGGCGGTGTTCCGCACGGCGGCCGGCGAACTGCTGGCGGTCGGCAACCGGGACCCGTTCGCCAACGCCTGGGTGATCGCCGACGGCATCACCGGCAGCGTGGACGGCGCGCCCACGGTGTCCTCGCCGATCCACCAGCACCTGTTCGACCTGCGCACCGGCAGCTGCCTGGACGACCCGTCCCGGTCCCTGCCGGTGTGGGCGGTGCGGCTGCGCCCGGCCGCCTGACGCGCCGGGCTCACCGTGCGTGGCGGCGGCGTCACGATTTCGGCGGACGGACCGCGGCGTGTAGTGTTCTCCGGGTCAGCAGGCGCCGCTAGCTCAGTTGGTTAGAGCAGCTGACTCTTAATCAGCGGGTCCGGGGTTCGAGTCCCTGGCGGCGCACAGACAGCACGAAGGCCTCCCTCCGGGGAGGCCTTCGGCGTTTCCGGGAGGGGTGGCGGGGCCTCCCCGGAGCGGCCCGGAAACCCGGTTTCACCCCAGGTCGGGGAGCGTGTAATGTTCTCTCCGTCAGCAGGCGCCGCTAGCTCAGTTGGTTAGAGCAGCTGACTCTTAATCAGCGGGTCCGGGGTTCGAGTCCCTGGCGGCGCACAGACGGTTCGGAAGCCCCTCGCGGAAGCGGGGGGCTTTCGGCGTTTTCCGGCCATGTCCCCGTGCGGGCCCGCTCGTTGAGAAGAGCGGAGGATCCGAACCTAAGGGGGATTTAAAGATCGTCTTAGGAGAAATGGGACATAGGTCCCTAACATCTGACAAGTCGATCAGTCAGGCTGGCGAGGTTCACGCCGTCGCCCGAGCGAGCAGCCCGTCCGGGGCCTGCGGGAAGGTCTCCGTTGCCTCGAAAGTCTCGTGAGCGCAGGAAGCGGACCGGCTGGCGCCGGCTGATACCCACCTGGCGGATCACTCTGCTCGGACTCGCCGCGTCCGTGCTGCTGGGGGTCGGGCTGTTCGCGCTCGGCATCGCGCTGGTGAGGGTGCCGGACGCGCACGCCGCCGCCACCGCCCAGTCCAACACCTGGCTGTACTCGGACGGCTCGGTGCTGGCCCGCACCGGGCAGACCAACCGGCAGAACGTCCCGCTGGACAAGGTCTCGCCCGCCGCGCAGCACGCCGCGCTGGCCGCCGAGGACCGCAACTTCTACTCCGAGGGCGCGGTCAACTTCAAGGGCATGGCCCGCGCCGCCTTCAACACCGCCTCCGGGGGAGCCACCCAGGGCGGCTCGACGATCACCCAGCAGTACGTGAAGAACGCGTACCTGAACCAGAAGCAGACCGTCAGCCGCAAGGTGAAGGAGGTCTTCATCGCGATCAAGGTGGACGCCACCCAGAGCAAGGACGACATCCTCTCCTCCTACCTGAACACCTCGTACTACGGGCGCGGCGCCTACGGCATCCAGGCCGCTGCCCAGGCGTACTTCGGGGTGGACGCCAGCCAGCTGACCGCCGCGCAGGGCGCCTACCTGGCGACGCTGCTGAACGCGCCGAGCGCGTTCGACGTGTCCTCCGCCGGCGAGGCCGCCAAGCAGAAGGCCGTGGCGCGCTGGAACTACGTGATGGACGGCATGGTCGCGAAGAAGTGGCTGGGCGCGGAGGAGCGGCAGTCGACCGCCTTCCCCGAGGTGCTGGCGCCGAAGTCCGCGCCGGGCCTGTCCGGCCAGGCCGGCTACCTGGTGGCCGCCGCCACCTCGTACCTCACCGACCAGGGCATCGTCTCCGACGCCCAGCTCGCCCAGGGCGGCTACACCATCACGCTGACCGTCGACTCCAGGAAGCAGCAGCAGCTGCAGGACGCGGTGCAGGCGCAGCTGACCGACAACCTGAAGCCGGACAGCCGCAAGGTGGACGCCGCCGCGCAGGCCGGCGCGGTCTCGGTCGACCCGAAGACCGGCCAGGTGCTGGCGCTGTACGGCGGCGCCGACGCCACCAAGCACTGGGTCGACAACGCCACCCGCACCGACTACCAGGCGGGCTCCACCTTCAAGGCGATCGCGCTGGCCGCCGCCCTCGACTCCGGGGCGCGCACCCAGTACGGCGACCGGATCAACGCCAACACCGTGTACGACGGCACCAACCGGCGGCCGGTGCGCGGGGCGAAGGGCGTCCCGTACGCGCCGCCGAACGAGGGCGAGCGCTCGTACGGGCAGATCACCCTGCAGCAGGCCACCGACTGGTCGGTGAACTCGGTGTTCGCGCAGCTCGCCCAGGACACCGGGCTGGAGAAGGTCCGCGCCACCGCGGTGGCGCTCGGCCTGCCCGCCGACACGCCGGACCTCAAGGCCCTCGCGTCGATCCCGCTGGGCACGTCCACCCCCAGCGCGCTGAACCTGGCCGGGGTGTACGCCACCCTGGACAACGACGGTCAGCAGATCACCCCGTGGCTGGTGAAGGGCCTGGAGTCGGGCGGCGAGCAGGTCGCGCTGCCCGAGCACCGGGCCACCCAGGCGATCTCCAAGGACGCCGCCCGGGCCACCACCTCGATCCTCCAGGGCGTCGTCGACGACCAGGGCGGCACCGGGTATCGGGCCGCCGCGCTGAACCGCCCGGCGGCCGGCAAGACCGGCACCACGGACGAGTCCAGGTCGGTCTGGTTCGCCGGCTACACCCCCGAACTGGTGACCGTGGTCGGCCTGTTCGGCCAGGAGCCGGGCACCGGCAAGCAGGTCAGCCTGGACGGCGTGGGCGGTGCGGGCAACGCGGCGGGCGGCAAGTTCCCGGCGCAGATCTGGACGGCCTACATGAAGTCCGCCCTGGCCGGGCAGCCGGTCAGCGACTTCGCCGGGCCGAGCCGGTCCTCGTCGGTGAGCACGCCCTCCGCCGCGCCGAGCAGCTCCGCGTCGCCGAGCCAGAGCCCGTCCGCGACGGACCCCGCGACCGACCCCGCGACGCCGACCGGCTCCGCCTCGCCGACCACCGGTTCGCGACCCAGCGACGGCGGCGCGCAGCAGCCCTCCCGCACCCCGTCGGCGCGGCCCAGCGGCGGCGCCGGCCGGAGCCCGTCGGCCTCCACCGGCCCCGCGCTCGGCGGGGCGGGCGGACTGCTCGGGGACCAGTACCAACCGTCGGAATAGCACCTTACGGCGGAGGGGTCCGAGCTGACACAATGCGGCGATGCGCAGCAGCTCGGACCCCTCCGCCGTCTCCCTCGACTCCCCCGCCGTTCCGGCCTCCGCCCCGGCCGGGCCCGCCGCCGCCGGGCTCGCGACCGCGCCCGCCCCGGCCCGCCGGGCCGCCACGGTCGGGCTGGCGCTGGCGCTGGTCTCGGCGGTCGCGTTCGGCGGCTCCGGGACGGCCGCCAAGCCGCTGATCGAGGCCGGGCTCTCCCCCGCCCACACCGTCTGGCTGCGGGTGGCCGGCGCCGCGCTGGTCCTGCTGCCCGTCGCGTGGAAGCACCGGGACGCGGTGCTGCGCCGCCCCGGCGTCCTGCTCGGCTTCGGCCTGCTGGCGGTCGCGGGCGTGCAGGCCTGCTACTTCGCGGCGATCTCCCGCATCCCGGTCGGCGTGGCCCTGCTGATCGAGTACCTCGGCCCGCCGCTGCTGATCGCCTACGTCCGGCTGGTGCAGCGCCGTCCCGTCTCCCGCCGGGCGATGGCCGGCGCGGGCGTGGCGGTGGCCGGCCTGGCCTGCGTGGTGGAGATCTGGAACGGCCTCGGCTTCGACCCGCTCGGCGTCCTGTTCGCGCTCGGCGCGGCCTGCTGCCAGGTCGGCTACTTCGTCCTCGCCGACGCCGGCCGCCAGGGCGAGCGCCCCGTCGACCCGCTCGCCGTCTCCGCGTACGGCCTGCTGATCGGCGCCGTCCTGCTGACCGCCTTCGCCCGCCCCTGGCAGGCCGACTGGTCCCTGCTCGGGCGCTCCGTCACCATGAACGGCCACCAGTTGCCCGCCCTGGTCCCGGCCCTGTGGATGATCCTGATCGCCACCGTCCTGGCCTACCTCACCGGCGTGGTCTCCGTGCAGTACCTCTCGCCGCCGGTCGCCGGCGTGGTCGCCAACCTGGAAGCCGTGGTCGCCACCGTGCTCGCCTGGATCCTGCTCGGCGAGCACCTGGGCGCGCCCCAACTCGCCGGCGGCGCCCTGGTCCTGGCCGGCGCGTTCGCCGCCCAGTCGGCGAGCCGGAGCTGACTCGCGACCCGCTCGGCATGTGACGTGGATCACCCGCTCTCAATGTTCTCACAGGCTCACTCAAAGCCCTATCTTGGTGCCATGAGCGAATCCGTGAGCAAGAGCGTGACGCTGGACGACGACACCTACGCCCGGGTGCGCCTCCTCGCCCGGGCGTGGGCGGTGGGCGAGGGGGAGGCGGTCCGGCGCCTCCTGGAGCACTTCGAGAACGAGCCCACGGCGGACACCGCCGCCCCGGTGGACGGAAGGGTTCCCGTGCACGTGGTGTACGAGGGCAACCGGGTCGACGGCCTCTACGACACGGCCACCCGGTCGCTGGAGATCGTGGCCGGGCCGGCGTCCGGCCGCTACCGGTCCCCCAGCGGCGCGGCGACGGCCGTCCTCCAGGCGTACAACCCGAAGGTCGCGCCGAACCGCAACGGGTGGTCGTTCTTCGTGGTGGACGCGACCGGCGAGTTCCTCCAGTCGATCCGCTGACCGGGCTCGCCCTCGTGCATCCGCGAGCGAACCGCGGGGGCGCACCGCGGCGACGGCCGGTCAGGCGGGCAGCGTCTCGCGGTGCGCGGCGAGTTCGGGGCCAGTGGTGGTGGGGACGAACTCGGTGATGCGGTAGGTGGCGACGGCGGCCGGCACGAACGGGTCGGTGGCGGCGAGGGCCTCGACGGCGGGGCGGTCGGCGGCGACGGCGAGGATGATTCCGCCGTCGCGGGGGACCTTGCGGCCGGAGGCGAGGAAGGTGCCGTCGGCGTAGTGCTGCCGCAGCCAGGCGAGGTGGGCGGGCAGCAGGGCGTCGATGCGCTCCAGCGGGGCGGTGTAGGTCAGCTCAAGGATGAACACGTGATCATCGTACGCCTGGGCGGACCAGGTCCGACTCATAGGCGGCGACGGCCAGTTGGGCCCGGCCACGGGCGGTGAGCTTCTGCCGCAGCCGGCCGACGCGGGTCGTCGCGGTGGTCAGGCTGACGTGCAGGTGGGCGGCGACCTCCTCGTTCGACAGGCCGAGCCCGCGTTCGGGCGGCCGAGCCCGAGTTCGGGCGGCCGGGCGGCGGGGTGCGCGGCGGCGCTTCGGCGCGGCGCCCCGGCCTGACGGTGGGTCAGTGACCGGTCCAGCCGAACCAGCTGAAGTGGTTGAGCGGCCAGACGACGGCGGCGGCGGGACCGACCAGGTTGCCGACCGGCACCGCTCCGCCGTCGGGGCCGTCGCGGTGGTAGCGGGAGTCGGCGGAGTCGCTGCGGTGGTCGCCCTCGACCCAGACGTGGCCGGCCGGGACGGTGACCGGTCCGAAGTCCATGCCGGAGCAGGAGTCGTCGCCGGGGTGCAGGTACGGCTCGGCGACGGTCCTGCCGTCGACGGTCAGGGTGGTGCCGTGGCAGGCGACGCTCTGGCCGCCGGTGGCGATCACCCGCTTGACCAGGTAGTCGTCGCCGGGCGGGAGCAGGCCGACGGCGGACAGGCCGGTGTGGATCGCCCCGGTGACGGGGTTGCCGTCCTTCTCGGCGGGCGGCAGCCAGCCGCCCGGGTCCTTGAACACCACGGGCTCGCCCGGCTCGGGGTGCCAACCGGTGAGGGTGGCGAACTTGTTGACCGCGACCCGGTCGCCGACCTGCAGGGTGTTCTCCATCGATCCGGACGGGATGGAGAACATCTGGAACAGGCAGGTCTTGATCAGCACCGCGACGACCAGTCCGATCGCGATCATCATGGGCAGTTCGACGTACCACGGCCGCCGCCTGCGCCAGCGCCGCACCCGCGTCGCCCCCTCGGTCACCGCCACCGACACCGAAACCGCCTCCTCCGGAAGGACAGCACGCTAACCCGCCCGCCGACCGGCACGAAATCGGACCTTTAACCGGACCGCACAACCGGGGCGGGAGCCCGGCGGCCGGCCGCCGGGTCAGGAGTCGGTGTCCGCGCCGGTCAGGCCGTCGCTGGCGATCGCCTCGTGGTGGCGGATGACCTCGGCGATGATGAAGTTGAGGAACTTCTCGGCGAAGACCGGGTCGAGGTTGGCGCTGACCGCGAGTTCGCGCAGGCGGGTGATCTGGCGGCGTTCGCGGTCCGGGTCGGCCGGGGGGAGCCTGTGCTCGGCCTTGAGGCGGCCGACCTGCTGGGTGGCCTTGAAGCGCTCGGCGAGCATGTGGACGACGGCGGCGTCGATGTTGTCGATGGACTCGCGCAGGCGGGTCAGCTCGGCACGCACGGCGTCGTCGATCCCCGCCGGCGAGGCGGTGGGCTGGTCCGTCATGTGGGGTGGCTCCGATGCGGGTTCGGGTGGGCTCGCGGGCGCGGCGAACGGCCAATCGAGGCGCGGCGAACGGCCAATCTAACAGGGCAAACGAGCCCGGCCCGCCCTGATCACGGCCGCGTTCCGGCATGTGGGACGGCCTTCGGACGTGCCCCGGACGCGCCCGTGACGCGCCCCCCGCACGCCCCCGACGGGCGCCGGGCGTGTCCCGCTCGGGCCCGGGTCGCGCCCCGGAGCGTCGCGCGGCGTTCGCCCACCCGGCGGTGGTGCGGGCCGTAGGCTGGGCGGGCCGCGGCCGGAAGTCCAGTCGCGGGTGCAGCAGTTCGACCGGCAGTTCCCCAACAGGAGGTACCTGATCGTGGCAACGACCCGCACCGCGCACACCGAGTGGGAGGGCAACCTGCTCGACGGCAAGGGCCTGGTGACCTTCGACTCCTCGGGCATCGGCGAGTACCCGGTGTCCTGGCCGGCCCGCGCGGAGGCCGCGAACGGCAAGACCAGCCCGGAGGAGCTGATCGCGGCCGCGCACTCGGCGTGCTTCTCGATGGCGCTCTCGCACGGCCTGACCGGCGCCGGCAACCCGCCCGCCAAGCTGGAGACCAAGGCGGACGTGACCTTCCAGCCGGGCACCGGCATCACCGGCATCCACCTGACCGTGGTCGGCACCGTCCCGGGCCTGGACGAGGCGGGCTTCGTGAAGGCCGCCGAGGACGCGAAGGCGAACTGCCCGGTGAGCAAGGCGCTGGCCGGCACCGAGATCACCCTCAGCGCCAGCCTGGCCTGACCCACCCTCAACTCACGCACCGCTACGGCGCGTGAGCGGAAGGCGTACGCCCCCGGTGCGCACGGCGCGTGCGTCCGGGGGCGTCCCACAGAATGTAACGGGCATCTCCGGACATTCATCACCAATCACCCTGGCGGCGGTCGCGCACAGTCACAACGGCGGCCTATGATCGGCGGACGTGGCCCGAGGCCGCCGACACTCCCCGGTCTCCGGCCGGGGTCCGCCGAGCGGGTGGGGCCGCCGGGCCGGTCGCCGTCGCAGGGGCAGCCGGTCCGATCAGTGGCAGCAGCGGACGGGAGCGTGCCGTGCCGGGCCGGAATCTCGGGGCCGACGCACACCTTGGGGGTGGGTGGTCCGAAACGCCGCGCCCGGGAACCGGGGCGGGCGTCTGCACCGCCTGCGGCAACCCGGTGGCGGCCGGGTCCGGGCACCTCGCGGAGGCGCTGCGGGTCAGCGAGTCGCGGTTCCGCGCGGCCTTCTCCGACGTCGGGATCGGCATGGCGCTGATCGACACCGACGACCTGCTGATCGAGGGCAATCCGGTGTTCGCGGCGATGCTCGGCCGGGAGGCCGAGGACCTCGCGGGCATGCACATCCACGAGATCATCGAGCCCGAGGAGCCGTCCGCCCGCCGCTACCGCGAGGTGGTGCGCGGCGAGCGGGAGCGGATGACGGCCGAGAAGCGGCTCAAGCACCGCGGCGGGCGCGAGGTCTGGGGGCGCGTCACGGCCTCGCTGATCCGGGACGACGCCGGCCTGCCGTACTACACGCTGGTCACCGTCGAGGACATCACCGAGCAGCGGCGGCTGGGCGACCGGCTGGCCTACCAGGCGACCCACGACCCGCTGACCAGGCTGCCGAACCGGACGCTGTTCTACGAGCGCCTGGAGGCCGCGTTCAAGCCGGACGGCCGGGCCCGCCCGGGCGGCGCGGACCACGAGCGCCGGGTCGGCCTGTGCTACGTCGACCTGGACGGCTTCGCCGCGATCAACGAGACCCTCGGCCACCACATCGGCGACCAGCTGCTGGTCGCCGTCGCCGCCCGCCTGGAGCGCCGGTTCGCCGACGAGGACGGGCAGTTGGTGGCCCGGCTGGGCGGCGACGAGTTCGCGGTGCTGGTCACCGGGAGCGCCGGCGACCAGCAGCTGACCCGGCTGGCGGCCGCCCTGATGGAGGTGCTGGAGCAGCCCTTCGACGTGTCCGGGCACCGGCTGACCGTCACCGCCTCGATCGGCGTGGTGGAGCGCCCCGTGCACGGCTCCACGCCCACCGACCTGATCCGCGACGCGGACTCCACGCTGTACTGGTCGAAGTCCGACGGCCGCGCCCGCTGGACGCTGTACGACCGGGACCGCGGCGCCGACCAGCTCACCCGGCACATGCTGGCCACCGCGCTGCGCCCGGCCGTGGAGCACGGCGAGTTCACCGTCGAGTACCAGCCGCTGGTCGGCCTGGCGGACGGCACGGTGCACGGCACCGAGGCGCTGGTGCGCTGGCGCCACCCCCGGCTGGGGCTGCTGTCGCCGGACCGGTTCATCCCGATCGCCGAGGAGTCCGGGGCGATCGTCCCGCTCGGCAAGTGGGTGCTGGAGGAGTCGTGCCGTCAGACCCGGCGCTGGCTGGCCGAGTTCCCGGAGGCGGAGACCTTCGTCTCGGTGAACCTGGCGGCCCGCCAGATCTGGGACTCCGACGTGGTCGCCGACGTCGCCGAAGTGCTGGAGCGCACCGGACTCCCGGCCCGGCTGCTGCAGTTGGAGATCACCGAGAGCGCGCTGCTCGGCCCGGGCGGCCGCCCGCTGCAGGCCCTGCAGGCGCTGGCCGACATGGGCGTGCGGATCGCCATCGACGACTTCGGCACCGGCTACTCCAACCTCGCCTACCTGTCCCGGCTGCCGGTGCACACCCTCAAGCTGGACGCCACCTTCATCGAGGCGTTCCGCGAGACCACGCCCGGCGCGGACGGGCGGCGCGCCGCGGACGAGCAGATCGTCGGCGCGGTCGTGCAGTTGGCGCACGCCCTGGGCCTGACCGTCACCGCCGAGGGCATCGAGAACGCCGCGCAGGCCGAACGCCTCCGCCAGACCGGCTGCGACACCGCGCAGGGCTGGTACTACGCCCGCCCCGGCGCCGCCGACACGGTCACCGCGATACTGCGGGACCAGACGCGCCGCTAGCGCCGGTGGCGACGGCACGGAACGGGTCGGCGGGGGCCGGGACCGGCGCACGAGCGGCGGGCCCTGCCGGGGCGGTTCGCGGCCGAGCCGGCCGCGGTGGAGCGCCCCGCGCCGGTGCACTTCGACGCCCGGGAGGGCAACCCGCTGCTGACGCCCGGTCCGAGCGGGTCGGCGAGCAGCCGGCCCGGCTCGACCGGCGGGGCGGGCTCAGCCGGTGAGCCCGTACGCCTCGGCGATCATGCCGTAGGACTCCAGCCGGTTGCGGTGCCCGTGGATGTGCGAGGTCACCATCAGCTCGTCCGCCCCGGTGCGCCGCCGCAGCGCCTCCAGGCCCTCGGCGACCTCCGCCGGGGTGCCGAGCACCACGTTGCCCAGCCAGGAGTCCAGGAAGTCCTCCTCGGCCATCGTGTACGGGTGCGCGGCGGCCTCCTCCGGGGTGGGGATCGGGCCCGGCCGGCCCTGCCGCAGCCGCAGCATGCCGAGGCCCGCCGAGCGGGCCAGCCACAGCGCCCGCTCCCGGCTCTCCGCGGCGACCGCGCTCACCCCGATCAGCGCGTACGGCTCGTCGAGCACCTCGGACGGGGTGAAGCCCTCCCGGTACAGGTCGAGCGCGGGCACCGTGTTGGCCGCGCTGAAGTGGTGCGCGAACGCGAACGGCAGGCCCAGCCGGGCGGACAGCTGGGCGCTGAAGCCGGAGGAGCCGAGCAGCCAGGTCGGCGGGCGGCCGGCCGAGCGCGGGACGGCCTCCAGCCGGGCGTACGGGTGGCCGCCGGGCCAGTCGCCGTCCAGGAAGTGGATCAGCTCGGAGAGCTGGCGCGGGAAGTCCTCCGCGCCGTCCGCCAGGCCGCGGCGCAGCGCCCGGGCGGTGGCCTGGTCGGTGCCGGGGGCGCGGCCGAGGCCGAGGTCGATCCGGCCGGGGTGCAGGGCCTCCAGCAGGCCGAACTGCTCGGCGACGGCGAGCGGGGCGTGGTTGGGCAGCATCACGCCGCCGGAGCCGAGCCGCAGGGTGGAGGTGTGCGCGCCGAGGTGGGCGAGCAGCACCGCGGGCACCGAGGAGGCGACGCCGGGCATGCCGTGGTGCTCGGCCACCCAGAACCGGTGGTAGCCCCAGCCCTCGGCGCTGCGGGCCAGCTCGGTGGTGGCGGCCAGCGCCTCGCCCGCGGTGTGCCCGGAGCCGACGGTCGCCAGGTCCAGGATGGACAGCGGCGCGGGGGCGCGGCCGGCGGCGCGCCCGCGGATCGGGTCGGCGGCGGCTGCGGCGGGCTGCGGGGCGGTCGGCTCCGGTGCGGTGCTCATGCGGTGGGTCCTCCTGGTGCCCCGGCCGGGTGCCCGGGCGTTCGTCCGGACACAACCCGGCCGCCGGCCGTGCTTGTTCCCGCCCGCCCCGGCGGTTCGCTGACGCCCCGACAGCAGGCCACGCTGCCTGGCGACTTCACGCCAGCGCGAGAAGTCGCCAGGTGGAACGGTCGATGCGGGCCCGGGCATGGGGCAGGCTGGAGATCAGCGCGGAGCACGTACCGGCTCCGCGCACTGCGACAGATCGGCGGGCTGGACCAGCGTCGTTCGATCCCCATGAGCCCCCGGAGCGGCACCCCGCCCGGGGGCTCTCGCGCGTGTGCGGTATGCCACACGGGGGTGCTTCATGACATGAAATTTGCCCGCGCTAGCGTTGACCCCTGTTGCAGCTGCGTCTCCCCCCGGGCGTGCTGGAGGGAGAACACCTTGGACGCCAATGCCGTGATCGGCCCCGCCTGGTACTGCGGGCTCGCCCTGGCCGCCGTCCTCGGCGACGCCTTCCTGCCGTTCCTGCCGAGCGGGACGCTGGTGATCCTGGCCGTGCTGAAGACCGGGCAGATGGGCGGCTCGCCGCTGCTGCTGGCCGTCGGCGTGGCGATCGCCTCCTTCCTCGGCGACCTGCTGCTGCTGAACCTGGCCCGGCGCGGCGCGCCCGCGGTGCACCGCCGCCTGGAGCGCCGGCCGCGGCTGGCGGCCAGCGTGGAGCGGGTGCAGCTGGCGCTGACCGGGCGCACCACCAGCCGGGCCGCCGCCGCGATAGTGATCATCGCTCGTTTCGTGCCCGCCGGGCGGACGGTGCTGGACGTGGCGGTCGGGCACTCCCCGAACCGGCCGTGGACCTTCCTGCGCTGGTCGGCGGTGGCCGCCGTGGTCTGGGCGACGTACATCGTCAGCCTGGGCTGGCTGAACCTGCACTGGTTCGACACGGCGTGGCTGAGCTTCGCCATCTCCTGCCTGGCGGCGACCGCGATCAGCAGCGCGGTGGTCCAGGTCGTGCGGCGGCGCCGGCGGTTGTCGGTGCTGGTCGAAGGGGTCTGACCGGGCGGCCGCGCTCTGTCCCAGAACGGCAACAGGGCGAGCGGTCCGGGAGCCGTTCGAACATCCCCCGCGTGATGAGTGGTTGGCGGGTGGGCGGCGTTGGCCCGGCCACCCCGACCGTGCCATCCTTGGGTGGCGATACCGTCAAATTGTCCGTTTTTGCCAGAAGTTGACCTCCGGAGCCGCGTGTCGGCGTCCGGAGCTTCTTGTGGCCGGGCCCACGGCAGGGGAGACCATGAGCACCATCTCGCGCCGGTCAGTGCTGACCGCCACTGCGGCCACCGCGGCCCTCGGGGCCGTCGCCGCCTGTTCCAGCGGGGGCGGCTCGGCCGGCCGCCCGGGATCGGACGCCGGCAGCGCCACCGGCGGCGGGTCGGGCTCCGCCCAGCCGACCGTCAAGGGCACGCCGCTGGGCGACGGTTCGAACACCGACACCGGCGCGCAGCCGAACCAGCCGACCTTCGAGAAGCTCAAGCCCGGCGAGACGCCCCCGCAGTTCGTGGTCTTCTCCTGGGACGGCGCGGGCGCCACCGACGACGGCCAGTTCACCCGGTTCCTCAAGCTCGCCGAGCAGTACAAGGCGAGCATGACGTTCTTCCTCTCCGGCATCTACGCGCTGCCGAAGGAGAAGTCCTCGCTGTACCACCCGCCGAAGCACTCGGTCGGCGCCTCCGACATCCCGTTCCTGTCGGCCGGCGCGGTCCGCAACACCATCAAGCTGATCAGCCAGGCGTGGCTGGCCGGCCACGAGATCGGCACCCACTTCAACGGGCACTTCTGCTCCACCCGTTCGGACGGCAACGGCGTCAACAAGTGGACGCCGGAGGACTGGGAGTCCGAGATCGAGCAGGCGGTCTCCTTCGTCACGCAGTGGAGGACCAACACCGGTTTCACCGACGTCGACCCGCTGCCCTTCGACTACAAGAAGGAGCTGATCGGCGGCCGCACCCCGTGCCTGGAGGGCCAGAAGACGCTGCTGCCGACGGCCGCCAAGCTCGGCTGGAAGTACGACGCCTCCTCCCCCGGCGGCCAGCAGATCTGGCCGCAGAAGGTCCAGGACGGCAAGATCTGGGACTTCCCGCTGCAGGGCATCCCGTTCCCCGGCCACAACTTCCAGGTGCTGTCGATGGACTACAACATCCTCGCCAACCAGTCCGCCGGCTCGACCAAGGGCGACCCGGCCAAGTACGGCCAGTGGCGCGATCAGGCCCGGGACTCCTACCTGGCCGGCTTCAACCGCGCCTACAACAGCAACCGGGCCCCGTTCTTCATCGGCAACCACTTCGAGCAGTGGAACGGCGGCATCTACATGGACGCCGTCGAGGAGACCCTGAAGCAGATCGCCGGCAAGCCCGGCGTCCGCCTGGTGTCCTTCAAGCAGCTGGTCGCCTGGCTGGAGCTCCAGGACCAGTCCGTCCTGCGCAAGCTCCGGACCCTGAACGTCGGGCAGGCCCCCGCGGGCGGCTGGCAGTCCTTCGTCTGAGCGGTCCGGGCACCGCTCAGCTCAGGAGCTCCACCAGGCGTTCGGACCGGATGATCGAGTAGTGGTTGGTGTCGGCGACGCGTTCGGTCGGCACGGTGACCTTCGCCGCCGTCAGGCGCTCCTCGTCGTAGAGCGCCTGCGGCTCGTCCATCAGCCCGCGCTCCGCGTACAGCAGGCGGGCCGGCACGGTCAGGCCGTGGATCGCGCCGGCGGCCTCCTGGTCCAGCAGGACCTGGGTGCCGTCGGTGGTGATCGCCTCGTGGACGCAGGAGGAGACCAGCTCCGGCTCGGCGCCGACCAGGTCGCGCTGGGTGTAGGCGTCCAGGTCCTCGGTCCACGGGTCGAAGGCGGGGTGCGCCTGCCAGAAGGCGCGGTACGCGGCCCGGGACTCGAAGGTCATCGAGAGCCGGGTCAGCGCCGGGCCGAGCACGGCCGCCAGCGCGTCCTCCTCCCGGACGCCCGGCGGCAGCGGGAAGCTCACCGCCCCGTCGACCAGGGTCAGCTCGCGCACCAGGGCGGGGTGCCGGGCGGCGGTGACGGCGCCGACCCAGGCGCCCATGGAGTGCCCGACCAGCCGGACCGGGCCGGCGTCCAGGGCGGTGATCAGCGCGGCGACGTCCTCCGCGTGGCGGGCCAGGCCGTACGGGCCGGGCAGGTCCCGGCTGGCGGCCCGGCCGCGCAGGTCGGGGGCGTACAGCGCGACCCGCCCGGCGAGCAGCCCGGCCAGCGCGCCCCAGGCCAGGGCGTTGGCGGTGATGCCGTGCACGGCGACCACCACGGGCGCGCCGGGAGCGGTCGCGGGCCAGTGCAGGACGGCGAGTTCGCCGCCGTCGACGGGAACGGTGAGCGTCTGAGGGGATGTCATGCGGCGCCTTCCGGGACGGCGGTGACGGGGACCTCGGCGGGCTTGGCCGTGCGGCCGGGGCGCAGGCGGGCGGGGAGCTTGGCGAGGCCGCCGGGGAGCAGGTAGACCACGGCGACGAAGAGGGTACCGAGCAGGAACAGGGGCTGCGAGAGGGGAACGCGCAGGACGGCGGGGAGTTCGGCGATGGAGGCGGAGTTGGCGAGGTCGCCGAGGCGGTGGGCGGCCCAGGTGTAGAGGACGCCGCCGAGCAGGGGTCCCCAGCGGGTGCCGGAGCCGCCGAGGACGACCATCACCAGCAGGGCGAGGGTGGCGTCGGAGCCGGCGGCCTGGGGGGTGGCGCCGCCGGTGAGCAGCAGGTAGACGACCCCGCCGGCTCCGGCGAGGGCGCCGGAGACGGTGAAGGCGACGAGTTTGAAGCCGTAGGGGCGCAGGCCGAGGACCTCGACGCGGCGCTCGTTCTCGCGGATGCCGGCCCAGATCCGGCCGGTGGGCGAGGCGACCGTCCAGTGGACGACGGCGAGGACGAGGACCAGGTAGGCGACGGCGATCCAGTAGAGGTTCGCGGTGTTCTGGATGCCGATGAGGGCGTCGGGGAGGTGCTCGGCGGGGGCGGAGCGGCCTTCCTCGCCGCCGGTGAGCCCGCCGGGGTTGCGTTGGACGAGGATCGCGCCGGCCTGGGCGAAGGCGAGGGTGACCATGGAGAAGCCGATGCCGGTGACGCGCAGGGAGACCGAGCCGAGGGCGAGGGCCAGCACGACCGAGCAGGCGATGCCGAACACGGCGGCGGGGACGAAGCCGAGGCCGAACTCCAGCATGGCGAGGTCGGTGGCGTACAGGCCGGTCGCGAAGTAGAGGGCGTGGCCGAAGGAGAGCAGTCCGGTGCGGCCCAGCAGCAGGTCGTAGCCGGTGGCGAGGCCGCCGTACAGCAGGCACAGCGCGATCAGCTGCAGGCTGCCGGGACTGCCCAGCGGCCCGTCCAGCAGACCGGGCAGCGGCAGGGTGCTGTACGGCGCGGCGAGCAGGACGAGCAGCAGGGCCAGCGGCCACCAGCGCTTGAGGTGGGCGATCATGCCAGTCTCCCGGTGAGTCCGCGCGGCTTGACGAGCAGCAGGACGGCGAGCAGGACGACGACGGAGAGGTCTCCGAGGCCCGCTGCGGTGTAGTAGTTGGCGAATTGTTGGACCAGGCCGACGCCGACGGAGGCGAGGGCGGCGCCGGTGACGGAGCCCATGCCGCCCATGACGACGACCACGAACGCGAAGATCAGCAGTCCGGTGCCCTGGCCGGGGTTGATGGACCCGAAGTACAGGCCCGCGAGCGCCCCGCCGAGGGAGGCTGCGGCGCCGCCGATCGCGAAGACCAGGGTGAACGCCTTGCGGACGTCGATCCCGAGCGCGGTGACCATGGCCCGGTCCTCGACGCCGGCGCGGACGATCAGCCCGTACCGGGTGCGGGCCAGGAACAGCCGCAACGCGACCAGGACCACCAGGGCGGCGGCCATCAGCACGAACCGGTTGACCGGAACGGTCGCCCCCAGCACGTCCACCGTCCCCGACAGCGACGCGGGCTGCGGGAACGGCCGGGCGTCACCGCCCCAGATCCCCATCAGCAGGGCGGGCAGGGCGAGCCCGACGCCGACCGTCGCCAGGATCTGGTCCCGCGGCCGCGCGTAGAGGGGCCGGATCAGGGCGAGTTCGAGCAGGACGGACGCGGCGGTGCCCACGGCGGTGCCGAACGGGACGGCCAGCCAGAACCCCATTCCGCCGTCGGTCGCCGCCCACCACGCCGCGTACGCGCCGATCGAGAGCAGTGCGCCGTGCGCGAAGTTCAGGACGTCCATCAGACCGAAGATCAACGACAGGCCGGACGCGACCAGGAAGTACAGCGCGCCGAGCCCGAGGCCGGTGCAGGCGAGCAGGACGACGGTGTTCATCGGGCACTCACCTCAGGAGCGGAATCAGGATCGGGTCGGTGGCTGCCCACGCCGAGCAGCCGGCGGGCGGCCTGCTCGTCGGCGAGCAGGGCGCGGGCGTCGCCCTGGTGGGCGGTGCGGCCGTCGGCGAGGACCGCGCACTGCCCCGCCACCCGGCGCACCAGCGCCAGGTTCTGCTCCACCAGCAGCACCGGGACGCTCTCCGCGGCGCGGGCCAGGACGTCGGCGACCTCGGTGACGATCTTCGGCGCGAGGCCCTTCGTCGGCTCGTCCGCGATGATCAACCGGTTCCCGTTCAGCAGCGTGCGGGCGATGGCGACCATCTGCTGCTGCCCGCCGGAGAGCGTTCCGGCGGCCTGCTTGTGACGCTGCTTCAGCTCGGGGAAGAGGTCGAAGACCAGGTCGTAGGCGGGGGCGGAGTCGCGCTCCGCGAGACGCAGGTTCTCCGCGACGCTCAACCCCGCGAAGATCCCGCGGTCCTCCGGCGCGTAGCCGATGCCCCGGCGCACCACCAGGTGGGTGGGCAGCCGGCCGATGTCCGCGCCGTCGAAGACCACCGTGCCGGTGCGCGGGACCAGACCCATCACCGCCTTCACCGTCGTCGTCTTGCCCGCGCCGTTGCGGCCCAGCAGCGCCGTCACACCCGTGGCCGCGACGTCCAGGTCCACCCCGTGCAGGATGTGCAGGCCGTCGATCACCACCCGCAGACCGCGCACCGACAGCAGCACGCCGCTCACAGCGCCTCCCCCAGGTAGGCCCCCTGCACGGTGGCGTCCGCCATCACCGCGGCCGGGGTGTCCAGCGCCAGCAGCGTCCCGTGGTGCATCACCGCCAGCCGGTCCGCCAACCCGAGCAGCACATCCATGTGGTGCTCCACCATCAACACCGTCCGCCCCTGTTCCTGGTGCACGGAGCGGATCAGCTCCACCAGGGCGGGCACCTCCTCGGCGCTCACCCCCGCCATCGGCTCGTCCAGCAGGATCAGCCGCGGATCACCGACCAGCAGCACCGCCAACTCCAACTTCCGCTTGCCGCCGTGCGACAGCGACCCCGCCAGGTCCTCCGCCCGGTCGGCGAGACCCGTGCGCTCCAGCGTCTCCTCCACCTCCCGGCGGTAGCGCGACGCGCGCCGCCAGATCCGGTACGACGCACCCGGCCCCGCCGCCGCCTGGGCGGCCAGCCGGACATGGTCCGCGACGCTCAACCCCGGCCACAGCGAAGAGGTCTGGAAGGTCCGGCCCAGACCCCGCCGGGCCCGGGCGGGCACCGGCAGCGCGGTGATGTCCGCGCCGTCCAGCGCCAGCGTGCCGTGACTGGCGGGGTAGATGCCGGAGATCAGGTTGAACAGGGAGGTCTTGCCCGCCCCGTTCGGGCCGATGAACGCGACGAACTCGCCCTCCGCGACATCGAAACTCACGTCCTGAACGATCGGGACGCCACGAACGGACCAGCCGAGGCCGTCCAACCGCAGGACCGGGGCGGGGGTGCTCATCTCGTTCAGCCCGCCATCTTCACGACCGGCGGGGCGACCAGGTCGGCGTCCAGCACCTTCTCGGCGGTGGGCTTGGCGGCGGCGCCGGTGCCGGTCAGCTTGACCTGGAACATCGGCTGCAGCAGCGCGTGGTCCTCCGCACGGACCGTCAGCTTGCCCTTGACGCCGTCGAAGCTCCACCCCTCCAGCGACTTCACCAGCGCGTCGGTGTCCGCGTCGGAGCCCTTGTTCGCCTCCAGCGCGTGCACCACCATCTGCGCCGCGGTGAAACCGTCCGGGGTGAACAGGTCCGGCTTCGAGCCCGCCTTGGTCACCGCGTCCGTCATCGCCAGCTCGGCGTCGGTGCCGCCGGCCGCGCCCGCGAAGTAGTGGTTCAGGAAGTCGATCTTCTCCGCGGCCGGCCCGAACAGCGGGTACGAGGCGGCGACATCCAGACCAGTGACCACCTTGGTCGCCGAGAACACGTCCTGCTGGTTCAGCGACGTCCACAGCGCGGAAGCGGTGTCACCCGCCCACGCCACGTACAGCAGGTCCGGCTTCGCCGCCTTCGCCTGCGTCGCGAACGGCGTCAGGTCCGTCGCCGACGGCGGCGCCAGCACCGCGTCCACGCTCGCGCCCTCACCGCCCAGAACGGCCTTCACCGCCGCCACGTTGGCCTGCCCGAACGCGTTGTCCTGCGCCAGCACCGTGACCTTCTTGCCCTTGGCGTCCCCGATGAACGACGCCGCCGCCCTGGTGTCCTGGTACGACTGCCGCCCCGAACGGAAGGTGTACTTGTTCAGACCCGTCACCTTGTCCGCCGCCGCCGGACCCGAGATGAACAGCACCTTGTTCTGCGCCGCGATCGGACCGACCTGCAACGCCACGCCCGACGCCGTCGAACCCGCCAGGATCTTGTAGTTCTTCCCGATCAGGTCCTTCGCCGCCGACACCGCCTTCGCCGGATCACCCGCGTCGTCCTGCTCCGCGATCTCCACCGGATGCCCGTCGACCGCGTTGCTGCCCTTGGTGGCGTACGACAGACCCGCCTTGAAACCCTCCAGGTACTGCTTGCCGTACGCCGCGAGCGGACCCGTCTTCGAATACACCAGACCGACCTTCAGCGGGCTCTTGTCGCCCCCGCCGGCCTCGCTGGAGCCGGCCGTACCGGCCTTCGCGCAGCCCGCCGCGAGCAGCACGCAGGCAGCCAGCGCGGCGAACTTCCGGACGGGTCGTCTGTGGGTGGCGTCCGTGACTGACATGGTGGGGGCTCCTGACGTACCGGTGCTGGTGGGATGCCGGAACCGTAGGGGGGCCGCCAGGAAGGCGACATGTGACGGGAGCACGCATCCTCCGTCGTGGCTGTGTGGTTCGCCGACATGTCCCGGCTCCGGTGCCCGGCGGGTGTGCGGCGAGCACATGGCGCGCGCGTGCTCCATGGGGTCGTCCGCCATGGAAAGCGCCGGGGCCTGCGGCGAGGGTGGTGCGGCAGTCAGCCCCTCCCCCTCGTAAAGGTGGCCCCCCTTGGACAAGGTCCTGGACTCCCCGGCCCGTGCGGTCGGGGACATTCCCGACGGTGCGGTGCTCGCGGTCGGCGGTTTCGGCCTGTGCGGCATCCCGTCGACGCTGATCGGCGCGCTGGTCGACGCGGGCACCACCGGCCTGCGGGTGGTCTCCAACAACTGCGGGGTCGACGACTGGGGCCTCGGGCTGCTGCTGCGCGCCGGACGGATCGCCCGGATGACCTCCAGCTACGTCGGCGAGAACAAGGAGTTCGCCCGCCAGTACCTGAACGGCGAACTCGAGGTCGAACTCACCCCCCAGGGCACCCTCGCCGAACGCCTGCGCGCCGGCGGCGCCGGCATCCCCGCCTTCTACACCCCCGCCGGCACCGGCACCCAGGTCGAGGAAGGCGGCCTGCCCTGGCGCTACACCCCCGGCGGCGCCGCCGTCGCGGTGGCCTCCCCGCCCAAGGAGGTCCGCGAGTTCGCCGGCCGCCCGTACCTGCTGGAAGAGGCCATCACCGCGGACTACGCATTGGTCCGCGCCGAGGTCGCCGACCGCCACGGCAACTGCGTCTTCCACGCCGCCGCCCGCAACTTCAACCCGCTGTGCGCCACCGCCGGGCGGATCACGATCGTCGAGGCCGACCGCATCGTGGAGGCGGGCGAGATCCCCCCGGACGCCGTCCACCTCCCCGGCGTCCACGTCGACCGGATCGTCGCCGCCGACCCCGCCGACCGCCGCATCGAA
The DNA here is from genome assembly GCF_003610255.1 of Streptomyces sp. TLI_171. Taxonomy (GTDB): domain Bacteria; phylum Actinomycetota; class Actinomycetes; order Streptomycetales; family Streptomycetaceae; genus Kitasatospora. The sequence continues at coordinate 2,770,766 of NZ_RAPS01000001.1, forward strand.
CGACGCACCGTCAGCGCCGCTGCCCCGAAGGAGTCCTGATGACCGCCGCCCTCGACCCCCGCGACGTGCTGGCGGCCCGCGCGGCCCGCGAACTGCGCGACGGCCAGTACGTCAACCTCGGCATCGGCATCCCAACCCTGATCCCCAATCACCTGCCCGCGGGCGTGAACGTGGTGCTGCAGTCCGAGAACGGCATCCTCGGCACCGGCCCGTACCCCGCCGAGGCCGATGTCCACCCCGACCTGATCAACGCCGGGAAGGAGACCGTCACCGTCAACCCCGGCGCCTCCTACTTCGACTCGGCGTTCTCCTTCGGCATGGTCCGCTCCGGCCGGATCGACGTCTCCGTGCTCGGCGCCATGCAGGTCTCCGCCCGCGGGGACCTCGCCAACTGGATGATCCCCGGCAAGATGGTCAAGGGCATGGGCGGCGCCATGGACCTCGTCCACGGCGCCCGCCGCCTGATCGTGGTGATGGAGCACACCGCCAAGGACGGCACCCCGAAGATCGTCAACGAGCTCTCGCTGCCCGCCACCGGCCGGGGCGTCGTCCACCGCATCGTCACCGACCTCGCCGTCCTCGACCCCACGCCCGACGGACTGCGGCTGGTCGAACTCGCCGACGGCGTGACGCTCGATCAACTCCGCGCCGCCACCGAGCCCCCCGTCCTCGCCGACTGACGCACCGTCGGGAGAAGCCCGGAGGGGCGGTGGGCGCACCCTCACACCCGCCGCCCCTCCGCCCCGCTCCCGGGGCTCAGCCCTTGAGGTCGGGGATCTGCCAGTCGATCGGCTTCTGGCCGAAGCCCTCCAGCGCCGCGTTGATCTGCGAGAACGGCTTGCTGCCGAGGAACAGCTTCTGCGACAGCGGCGAGGGGTGGCCGCCCTGGACCACCACGTGGCGCTCGGTGTCGATCAGCTTGATCTTCTTCTTGGCGTAGTTGCCCCACAGCACGAACACGCAGGGCTCCTCGCGCGCCGAGACCGCCTTGATCACCGCGTCGGTGAACTGCTCCCAGCCCTTGTCCTTGTGCGAGTTGGCCTTGTGGGCCTGCACCGTCAGCACCGCGTTCAGCAGCAGCAGGCCCTGCTCGGCCCACGGCATCAGGTAGCCGTTGTCGGGCATCCTGAAGCCCCCGGTCGCAGGGTCCGTGAAGAGGCCGAGGTCGGTGTGGAGCTCCTTGTACATGTTGCGCAGCGACGGCGGGACCTTCACCCCGGGCAGCACCGAGAAGCTCATGCCGTGCGCCTGGCCGTTGTCGTGGTACGGGTCCTGGCCGAGCAGCAGGACCTTGACGTCCTGGTACGGGGTGGCGGCGAGCGCCGAGAACTCCTGCCCGGCGGGCGGGAACACCTCGTGCTCGGCGCGCTGGGCGGCGACGAACTCCGCCAGCTGCGCGAAGTACGGCTTGCCGGTCTCCTCGGCGAGCACCTCGCGCCAGGACTCCGGCAGTTCCAGCGTGCCGCCCACGGACGCCTCGGCCAGCTCCGTCACGTCGTACCTCCCACCGGCCGCACGCCGCACGGCGACCGCTCTCACTCGTCACGTTCCGCGGGCCCGTTCCGGACCCACCGCGATGAACGCTACACAGTCGCGCCGACAGCCGGCTGCGCGCTGCGCACCCGCAGCGCCTCCCACCCGTTCAGGCCGACCAGGACGGCGGCCAGCAGGGCCAGCACGGCCAGTGCGGGCAGCCGGTGCAGCGGGGTGAGCAGCAGCACCGCGAGCAGTGCGGCGACGACTGCGGCGGCGACCAGCCGGGTCGGCGAGATCATCCCGAACATCATCCGGCGGGTGTAGTTGAAGGTCAGCAGGTACAGCGCACTGCCGCCGTACAGCAGGCCCAGCGTGCCGCCGCCGAGCGCCTCCTCGGGCCGGTCGACGGTCTCCGCGAAGCCGACGGCGACGGTGATCACGCCCGCGATCAGTCCCAGGTGCCCGTAGGAGAACACCTGCCGCAGCACGTCGCGGCGCGAGGCGGCGGTCTCCATGGCGTGCCGCATCGCGTCGGCGGCGTACCCGAAGTACTGCCACCACAGCGCGCAGGAGATCACGAAGGCGGTGGCGACGGAGGCGAGTTGGCCCGGGTGCAGGGGTGCGGCGGCGACCGGGGCGCCGATCCCGACGATCGACTCGCCGAGCGCCACCAGCAGGAACAGGCCGAACCGCTCGGGCAGGTGGCCGGGGTGGTAGGCGACCTTGGCGAGGCGGCGGCGCAGCAGCAGCGGCGCGGCGAGGTCGACGACCGCGGCGGTCGCCCACAGCGCCTCGCGCAGCGGGGCGCCGGCCAGTCCGCCGAGCAGCAGCAGCGGGCCGGAGACGAACGCGGCCACCCCGTACGGGCCGAACCAGGTCTGCCGCGCCCGGCTGGCCAGCAGGGCGACCAGGACCAGCCGGGCCGCCCAGTACGCGCCGCCGAACAGCGCGCCGCGGGCGCCGTACGCGCCGGGCAGGGCGAGCGCCATGAACAGGCCGCCCAGGCCCACCGCGAAGATCCCGATCCGGTCGCGCGGGTTGTCCACGTCCCGGATGTTGGCCTGGACGGTGGTGCCGACCCAGCACCAGTAGACCGGCACGAACGCGATCAGCGCCCGCCCGCAGCCCGCCCAGTCGTGGTGGTGGTGCAGCAGCGCCGACACCTGGGTCACTGCGAACACGAAAACCAGGTCGAAGTACAGCTCCGCCCAGGTGACGCGCTTCTCCCCCATCATCAACTCCCCCGTCTCGCAGGCCCCTTGGCGTGGGCTCGGCGTGCGACCGGCACAGGCTACCGGGACCGCCGCCCACCTGCTGTCCACGGGGTCGGACGCCCCTGCCCCGGACCGGCCCGGACGACTAGGCTGGGCCGCGTTGGGGCAGCCAGTGGCGCCCGACCGGCCAGCGGTGTCCGGTCGGAGCGATGCACGAGATCGTTCGACCAGCGCAAGACCGAGGAGACACCACCGTGGCAGACCGCAAGCCCATCGAGACCTGGCTGACCGACATGGACGGAGTCCTCATCCACGAGGGCGTGCCGATCCCCGGGGCCGATGCCTTCATCAAGCGGCTGCGTGAGTCCGGAAAGCCGTTCCTGGTGCTCACCAACAACTCCATCTACACCCAGCGCGACCTGCACGCCCGGCTGTCCCGGATGGGCCTGGACGTTCCCGCCGAGCACATCTGGACCTCGGCGCTGGCCACCGCCAAGTTCCTCGCCGACCAGCGGCCGAACGGCACCGCCTACGTGATCGGCGAGGCGGGGCTGACCACCGCGCTGCACGACGTGGGCTACGTCCTCACCGACAGCGACCCGGACTTCGTGGTCCTCGGCGAGACCCGCACCTACTCCTTCGAGGCGATGACCAAGGCGGTCCGCCTGATCAACACGGGCTCCCGCTTCATCGCCACCAACCCGGACGAGACCGGCCCGTCCGCCGAGGGCGCCCTCCCCGCCACCGGCGCCGTGGCCGCCCTGATCACCAAGGCCACCGGCGTCGAGCCCTACTTCGTCGGCAAGCCCAACCCGCTGATGATGCGGGCCGGCCTGAACGCGATCGGCGCCCACTCCGAGCACAGCGCCATGATCGGCGACCGGATGGACACCGACATCGTCTCCGGCATGGAGGCCGGCATGTCCACCTTCCTGGTCCTCACCGGCCTCACCCAGGCCGCCGACGTCGACCGCTTCCCCTACCGCCCCACCCAGGTGGTCAACTCCATCGCGGACCTGGTCGACCTGATCTGACCGCTCCCGGACGGGCCCCCGGCGCACCGGGGGCCAGTCCGTCGGCTCAGCCGAGCTCGCGGGCGTCGGTCTCCGGGAGCCAGTCGCGGCCCGGGCGGTACTCCAGCCAGCGGTGGTCCCGGCCGCGTTCGGCGAAGGCCCGGAGCAGGGCGGGCAGCACGGGGTGCGGGCGCCCGCGGTGCCAGACCAGCGACCAGGCGTACAGCGGCACGGGGTCGACCAGCGGGCGGACCACCAGGCCGGGCGGGACGGCCAGCGGGAGTTCGGCGGGCAGCAGGGTGCAGCCGTCCGCGACGGACCGGACCCGGTCCAGCAGGTGGCCGAGGCCCAGGTTGGCCTCCCCCGGCAGGAGTTCGACACCGAAGTGCTCGCCGAACCGGGTCAGGAAGTCCAGCCGCGCCGGGTCGGCGGGCAGCACCAGCCGCAGCGCGGCGAGGTCGGCGGGCCGCAGCTGCTCGGCGCGGGCCAGCGGGTGCGCGGCGGGCAGCACCGCGTCCACCGGCTCCAGCCGGACCAGCCGGTGCGCCAACTCGCCGTCCGGCCCGCTGTGGTGGCGGCCGAACCCGGCGGCGGTCTCCCCGCGCGCCAGTGCGGCGGCCACCCCGGCGAGGTCCCGGCCGGGGCCCACCTCGACACTCAACTCCGGTGCCGCGGAGAGCACGTCGCGTACCGTGCGGAGCGGCTCGAACAGGTGGCCCCAGACGTCCAGCCGGGCCGGTGAGACCTGTCGGCGGACGGCGTCCACGGCGGCCTTGACGGCGGCCAGCGCGGCCCGCGCCGGGTCGAGCAGGCGCTGCCCGGCGTCGGTGAGCTGCACGCCGGCGGGGCCGCGGTCGAGCAGCTGCACGCCGAGCTCCCGCTCCAGCCGGCCGATCCGCTTCGACAGCCCCTGCTGACTGAGCGCCAACTGCTCGGCCGCCCGCCCGAAATGGCGCTGGTCGGCGACCGCGACGAAGGCGCGCAACTGTCCGAGATCCGGGTCCTCCACCCGCCCATCATCGCCGACAGCCGGCGGTTGTCGTCGCGGCGTTCCAGTTGTTGGACCACGTACCGCCCGCTGCCGTGTACTCGGGACGGGCCGACCGGCCCCGCCGTCCACTCCCGAACGGAATCCCGCCATGAAGGCCCTGGTCCCCGCCCGCGGCAGCGTCGAGTTCGCCGAGCTGCCGCAGCCCGAGCCGCGCCCCGACGAGGTGCTGGTGAAGGTCGACGCGTTCTCGGTGAACCGCGGCGAGACCTTCCTGCTGGAGGATCCCCCTCCCGGCTGGCGGCCCGGCAAGGACGTCGCGGGGCTGGTCGTGCAGGCCGCCGCCGACGGGTCGGGACCGGCGGTCGGGCAGCGGGTGGTGGCGCACCCGCCGGGCGCCGGCTGGGCCGAGTACGCGGCGGTGCGCACGGACGCCCTGGCCGTCCTGCCCGCGGAGCTCGACACCCGCACGGCCGCCGCCCTCCCGCTGGCCGGTTTGACCGCGCTGCGGCTGCTGCGCACGGCGGGCGCCGTCACCGGCCGGCGGCTGCTGCTGACGGGCGCCTCCGGCGGGGTGGGCCACTACCTGACCGAGCTGGCCGCGGCCGCCGGCGGGCAGCTCACCGCCGTCACGGCGAACGCCGAACGGGGCGCCCGGCTGGCCGAGTTGGGCGCCGCCGAGGTGGTGCACAGCCTGACCGACGCGACCGGCCCGTACGACCTGGTGCTGGAGTCCACCGGCGGCCCGGCGCTCCCCCTCGCCCTCGGGCTGCTCGCCCCGCGCGGCCGGCTGCTCTGGTTCGGCCAGGCGTCCCGCGAACCCGTCCGGCTGGACTTCTTCGCGCTGCTGAACGGTCCGGTCTCGGCGACCGTCCAGCACTTCAGCTACGCGGACGTCGACCACCCGGACGGTCCCGACCTGCGGACCCTGGTCCGGCTGACCGCCGAGGGTCGGCTGCACCCGGAGCTCGGCCTGCTCGACGACTGGCACCGCACCGCCGACGCGATCGCCGCACTGCGCGGCCGCGAGGTCCGCGGCAACACCGTTCTGACGCTCAACCGAACCGGAGGACAAGCATCGTGAGCACCGACCCGCGCACCGTCGTGACCGAGTACGTGGCCGCCGTCGCCCGCGGCGACCTGGCGGCGATCGAGGACGCCTTCACCGAGGACGCCGTCTGGACCTACCCCGGCACCGACCTGCCGCTGAGCGGCAGGTGGCGCGGCCGGCGCGCCATCGTCGACGACTTCCTGGGCTCGATGGGCGACCTCCTCGCCCCCGGCACCGGCGTCGAGGTGGAGCTGATCGGCACCCCGATCGTCGACGGCGACCGGGTGGTGGCCGAGTGGACCTCGGCCGCCACCACCGTGCACGGCCACCGCTACGAGAACCTCAACCTGGGGATCTTCACCGTCCGGGACGGCCGGATCGCCGAGGTCCGCGAGTACACCGACACCCTCCGCGCGGCCACCACCCTTTTCGCGAACGGCGGGTGACGGTTCGGCCCCGGACTGTCAACCCGGCTCCGGGGCCACCTCAACGCCGCCTTAAGCGGCCCGTAACTACCCTGACGTACCGTCAATTCACGGCCGCGGCCTCATTAGCGTCACCGGACAACACCCTCTCCGCACGACGCAAGGAGCCTGCCGATGGCCCCCGTCCGCCGCACCGCCGTCCTGCTGGCCGCCACCGCGCTGGCCGGCGCCCTCGCCGCCTGGCCCGCCGCCGCGCACGGCTCGATGCAGAACCCGCTCAGCCGCGTCCAGGGCTGCTACCTGGAGGGCCCCGAGCACCCCGGCTCGGCGGCCTGCAGGGCGGCGATCGCGGTGAGCGGCCCGCAGGGCGCCTACGACTGGATGGGCGTGCGGATCGGCGACGCGAACGGGCGGCACCGCGAGCTGATCCCGGACGGCAAGCTGTGCAGCGCGGGCGACCCCGAGTTCGCGGGCTTCGACCTGCCGCGCGCCGACTGGCCCGCCACCACGCTCACCCCGGGCGCGCCGTACACCTTCCGGTTCAGGGTCACCGCCGCCCACCGCGGCACCTTCCGGCTGTACCTGACCAAGGCGGGCTACGACCCGACCCGCCCGCTGCGCTGGGCCGACCTCTCCGACACGCCCTTCCTCACCGTCACCGACCCGCCGGCCACCGACGGCCAGTACGTGCTGCCCGGCACCGTCCCGGCCGGCCTGACCGGCCGTCACCTGCTGTACGCGATCTGGCAGCGCTCGGACAGCCCGGAGGCGTTCTACTCCTGCTCGGACGTCCAACTCGGCTCCGCCGCACCCACCACGGCCGCGCCCAGCACGGCCGCGCCGACCACCGCACCCGCCTCCGCGTCCGCGTCCAGCCCCGCGATCGGCGCCCCAACCGCCGCCGCTGCCGCCGCCCACGTGCACGACACCGCCACCGCCACCGGCCCCGTCCCATCGCCGACCCCGCTCCAGCTCGCCCAGACCGGCAGCACCTCCGCCAACGGCGTGCTGCTGTCGCTCGGTTCGGTACTGCTGCTCACCGGCGCCGCCTTCGCCGTCCTGCACCGCCGCCGCCCCAAGCACGCCCGCCGCGCCGGCTAGGCCCTCCGACCGACGGACCCGCCCCCGCCGGGCCTCCCCCAACAGGGGTCCGGCGAGCCGGGTGGCTTCCGCCGCTCCGGGGGACGGGAATGGTTGAGTGGACGGCATGAGCAGCACGCCCTCCGCCCCGTTCCGCGTCGGACTGATCGGCTACGGCCTGGCCGGCTCCGCCTTCCACGCCCCGCTGATCGCCACCACCCCCGGACTGCAGCTGGACGCGGTGGTCACCGCCAACCCCGACCGCCGCGCCCAGCTGCACCGCGACCACCCCGGCGCCCGCGCCCTCGACACCCCCGAGCAGCTGTTCGAGGACGCCGACCGCTTCGACCTGGTGGTGATCGCCTCCCCCAACCGCACCCACGTCCCACTCGCCCGCACCGCCCTGCTGGCGGGCCTGGCCACCGTGGTCGACAAGCCGCTCGCCGCGACCAGCGCCGAGGCGCGCGACCTGTGCGAATTCGCCGAGAAGTCCGGCCTGCTGCTGTCGGTGTTCCAGAACCGCCGCTGGGACGGCGACTTCCTGACCGCCCGTCGCCTGATCGAGGAGGGCCGGCTCGGCCGGGTGCACCGCTTCGAGTCCCGCTTCGAGCGCTTCCGCCCCAAGCCCAAGGCCGGCTGGCGCGAACTCGCCGACCCCGCCGAGGTCGGCGGCACCCTGTACGACCTGGGCAGCCACCTGGTCGACCAGGCGCTCGCCCTGTTCGGGCCCGCCGAGACGGTGTACGCGGAGATCGACGTCCGCCGCGACGGCGCGGTGGTCGACGACGACTCCTTCCTCGCCCTCACCCATGCCGGCGGCGTCCGCTCCCAGCTGTGGACCAGCGCCCTCGCCCCGCTCGCCGGGCCCCGCCTGCGCGTCCTCGGCGACAGCGCCGGCTACGTCAAGTTCGGCATGGACCCGCAGGAGGCCGCCCTGCGGGCCGGCCACCGCCCCGGACCGGGCAGCCACTGGGGCGACGACGACCCCGCCGCGTACGGCCTGCTCGGCACCGACGGCGACGCGGAGGCCGTCACCACCGACCCCGGCGACTACCCCGCCTACTACGCGGGCATCGCCGCCTCCCTCGCCCACCGCACCCCGCCCCCGGTCGACCCCCGCGACGCCGTCGCCACCCTCGCCGTCCTGGAGGCCGCCCGCGCCTCCGCCGCCACCGCGACGGTCGTCCGCCTCGCCTGACCCGCCGTCACCGGCCGGGAGACCCCGACTCCCGCACGCCGCCCGGCCGCCGCAGGCTCCGGCCCCGCACCGACCGGCCGTCAGGCCGTGGGCCAGCCCGCCAGGTAGGCGTCGATCTCGCCGGTGAGCCGGCGCTTGCCCGCCGCGTCGAGGAAGGAGGCTTCCACCGCGTTGCGGGCGAGCGCCGCGACGCCGGTCTCGTCGAGCCCGAGCAGCTTCGCGGCGACCGCGTACTCGGTGTTCAGGTCGGTGCCGAACATCGGCGGGTCGTCGCTGTTGACGGTGACCAGCAGGCCGGCGTCGACCATCTGGCGGATCGGGTGCTCCTCGATCCGCTCGACCACCCGGGTGGCCAGGTTTGAGGTCGGGCAGACCTCCAGCGGGATCCGGTGCTCGCCGAGGTGGTCCACCAGCGCCGGGTCCTTCACGGACTGGGTGCCGTGGCCGATCCGCTCCGCGCCGAGCTCCCGGATCGCGTCCCAGACCGTCTCGGGGCCGGTCGACTCACCGGCGTGCGGCACGCTGTGCAGACCGGCCGCCCGGGCCCGGTCGAAGTAGGGCTTGAACTGCGGGCGCGGCACGCCGATCTCGGGGCCGCCGAGGCCGAACGAGACCAGGCCCTCGGGGGCCAGGTCGAGAGCGAGGCGGGCGGTCTCCTCGGCGGAGGCGAGGCCGGCCTCGCCGGGGATGTCGAAGCACCAGCGCAGGACCACGCCGAGATCCTTCTCGGCGGTCAGCCGGGCGTCCTCGATCGCCTCCATGAAGGCGACGTCGGGGATGCCGCGGCGGACCGACGAGTAGGGGGTGACGGTCAGTTCGGCGTACCTGATGTTCTGCCGGGCCATGTCCTCGGCGACGCCGTAGGTCAGCGCGCGGACGTCCTCGGCGTCGCGGACCAGGTCGACGACGCTCAGGTACACCTCGATGAAGTGCGCGAAGTCGGTGAAGGTGAAGTACCGGGCGAGCGCCTCCGGGTCCACCGGCACCTTGCTGGCCCCGGCGTGCCGGGCCGCCAACTCGGCCACCACGCGCGGCGAGGCGGAGCCCACGTGGTGCACGTGCAGCTCCGCCTTCGGCATTCCCGCGATGAACGCCTCGATCCCCTGGACACCCTCGGCCACGGCACGCTCCCGTCTTCTCACCCGGACCGGACAGACCTCGCATGCTAACCCGGACCGGGCCCGGAGCCCGTCACCGCAGGGGCGTCACCGCGGGGACGTCACCACTTCGCGACGAGCTTCTTCAGCGCCTCCTGCGCCTGCGCCCGACCCTCGAAGACCTGCCGGTCGGGGTCGACGTCCACCCACACCGACACGGTGACGGCGCCCTTGCGGGCGACCACGTACGAGAACGGCCGGTCGGCGGTCCTGCCGCCGTCGGTGGTGTCGTACACGGCGAGGCCCTCCTCGGCGTAGACCTCGTCCGCGCCGGCCACCTTGGGCGACTCGATCGCGTGGACGGCCTTGTACGAGGTGCCGCCGTCGGTGTAGTTCTCGCAGCGCTTGTCGTCGGCCGCGACCTGGGCGATGTCCTTGTGCGCGGCGTCGGCGGTGGCGAACTGGTTGGCCGCGGTGTTGGCGAAGGTGGCGTCGGCCTCGTGGTCCTGGCGCACGTAGCGGACCACGGTGGCGGTGAGGCCCGGGACGGTGCCGTCCGCCTTGAGCTTGCAGGAGGCGTCCATGGTGTAGCGGGTCAGGTCGCCGCCGTCGTCACCGTCGCTGACGAAACCGCGGTCCCACTCCGCGTCGGTCAGCGCGATCTTTCCCAGCTTGGCCTGGGCGGCGGCCGCGTTCGGGACGGCGGCCGCGGTGGTCGGCCGGCCGGTCGCCTTGCCGCCGTTGGCGGGCGCCTTGGCCTTGCCGGTGGCCGACCCGGACGGCGAGGCGGCCGCCGAGGAGGAGGCGGAGGGCGCCGCCCCGGCCTGAGTGGCGGCCCCGCCGGCCGGGTCGTCGTCGTTGCAGGCCGTCAGCAGCAGGCCGGCCACCGCCAGCGCGGCGACCCGGAGGCCCAACTGTCGTGCACGCACCGTCATCTCGGTCAACTCCCCCATGAAGGAACGGCTCCGACCCCCCTGGCCGGGCCCGATCGGTCGCTCACCCTATCCAAGGGGTCGGTCGCACACCCACCGGGGGTCTCCGACGGACCGTCAACCTCCCAGCGCGGTACTGACGGTGTGGATCAGCAGGCCGGCCAGCGCGCCGACCACGGTGCCGTTGATCCGGATGAACTGCAGGTCGCGGCCGACGTTGGCCTCGATCTTGCGGGAGGCGTCGTCGGCGTCCCAGCCGGCCACCGTCTCGGAGATCAGCGAGGTGATCTCCTCGCGGTAGGTGGAGACCACGTACTCGGCGGCGTCCAGCAGCCAGCCGTCGGTCTTCGCCTGGAGCCTGCCGTCGGTGGCGAGCCGGCGGCCGAGCGAGCGCAGCCCCTCGGTGATCCGGCGGCGCAGTTCGCTGTCCTCGTCCTCGGCGGCGTTCAGCACCAGCCCGCGGACGGCCGCCCAGGAGGAGGCGATCAGTTCCTGCACCTCGGGGCGGGCCAGCAGGTCCGACTTGGCGTGCTCCACCCGGGCGATGGTCTCCGGGTCGTGCTGGAGTTCCTGTGCGAAGTCGGCGAGGAAGTTGTCGACGGCGCCGCGGGCGGGGTGGACGGGGTCGTCGCGGACGTCGGTGACGAAGCGCAGCAGTTCCTTGTAGACCCGCTCGCCGACCTGCTGGTCGATGAACTTGGGCGTCCAGCCGGGGGTCTTGGCGGTGACCCGGGAGACCACCTCGCCGTGGTGCTCCACCAGCCAGTCGTGGGCGCGCACCGCGATCAGGTCGACCACGCCGCGGTGGCCGCCGTCGGCGACGATCCTCCCGAGCAGCCGGCCGGCGGGCTCGGCGACCGAGGTGGCGGCGGCCCGGCGGGTGATCGCCTCGGCGACCACGGCCTGCACGTCCTCGTCGCGCAGCACGGCGAGCAGGCCGCGCAGCGCGGCGGCGGCCTCGCGGGTGACGCGTTCGGCGCTGCCGGGCGCGGACAGCCACTCGCCGAGCCGCCGGGCCACGCCGATCCGGCCGAGCCGGGCCCGGACCACCGGCGCGGACAGGAAGTTGTCGCCGACGAAGTCGCCGAGCGAGCGCCCGAACGCGTCCTTCTTGGTCGGGATGATCGCGGTGTGCGGGATCGGCAGGCCGAACGGGCGGCGGAACAGCGCGGTGACGGCGAACCAGTCGGCGAGCGCGCCGACCATGCCGGCCTCGGCGGCGGCCGCGACGTAGCCCGCCCAGGCGCCCGCTCCGGCGGAGTCCGCCCAGGTGGCGAGCGCGAAGACGGCCGTGGCCAGGCCGAGCAGGCCGGTCGCGATGGTCTTCATCCGCCGTACGCCGCGCCGCTTGGCCTCGTCGGCGGCGGTGAACCTGACTCCGGAGGCCGTCTCGTCCACACTCACACCGTCAGATTGGCACACCGGTCGCACGAAATGATCGCCGCCTCGCGAATCCGCCGCCCCCGACGACCCGTCAGCCGCCCCGGGACGGCTCGGCGCCCGGGCCGGCGGCGAGCCGCACCCCGGCCGGCGCGGCGGCCGTCCCGGCGTAGATCCGGGCGATCACCTCCTCGATGGCCGGCTCCCGGACCGACAGGTCGACCAGCGGGTACCGTTCGGCGACGGCGGCGACCAGCGGCGCGGCGCTCTGCCGGGCCGGGAACGCCAGCCACTGGCGCGGACCCTCGACCTTGACCACCCGGACGCCGGGCAGCTCGATCGGCGGCCGGGCCTCGGCCAGGTCGACCACCAGGGTGCGTTCGCTCTCCCCGGCCGCGTGCAGCTGCTCCAGCGGGCCGTCCAGCACCAGCCGGCCGTGGTCGATCACCATCACCCGGCCGCACAGCTGCTCGATGTCGGTGAGGTCGTGGGTGGTGAGCAGCACGGTGGTGCGCCGCTCCCGGTTGATCTCGCGGAGGAACTCGCGGACCTTGGCCTTGCTGACCACGTCCAGTCCGATGGTCGGCTCGTCCAGGTACAGCACGCTGGGGTCGTGCAGCAGTGCGGCGGCCAGGTCGCCGCGCATCCGCTGGCCGAGCGAGAGCTGCCGCACGGGGGTGTCCAGCAGCTCGCCCAGGTCGAGCAGTTCGACGCACCGGGCGAGGTTGGCCCGGTATCTGGCGTCCGGGATGCGGTAGATCCGCCGGGCCAGTTCGTAGCTGTCGCGCAGCGGCAGGTCCCACCAGAGCGTGGTGCGCTGCCCGAACACCACGCCGATCCGCCGGGCCAGGGCGGCCCGCCTGGCGGCCGGGTCGACGCCGGCGACCCGCAGCCGTCCGCCGCTCGGCACCAGGATGCCGGTGAGCATCTTCACCGTGGTCGACTTTCCGGCGCCGTTCGGCCCGATGTAGCCGACGCACTCGCCCTCCTCGACGCTGAACGTCAGCCCGTCGACGGCCCGCACCTCGCGCTTGTCCCGCCGCCACCGGCCGTTCCCGGTGCGGACGGTGAAGCTCCGCCGGACGTCCTCGACCTCGATCACTGCCACGGTGTCCCCTCCCTCGTCCCGGTTCTGGTCAGTTCCCGGTGGACCGGTACGCGCGCAGCCCGGCGCGCCAGGCCAGTGCGGCCGCCAGCACGCACAGCGCGGCGGCCAGCGGCGAGGCGAACCGGAACCCGCCCGGCAGCCCGAGCGGGTCGGGCCGGTCCAGCACGTACAGCGCGGGCAGCCAGTTGACGAACGCCAGCGGCACGCCGAACACGGTGCCCGCGACCACCTCCTTGGCGAACACGGTCGGCGGGTACTGGAGCAGCGTCGCCCCGCCGTAGGTCACCGAGTTCTGCAGCTCGGCCGCGTCGCCCCACCAGAACTGCACGCAGGAGCAGGCCACGAAGATCGCGCAGAAGATCACCGTGCCGGTCAGCAGCAGCCCAGGCACCATCAGCGCCTTTCCCCAGGTCCACCGCACGTCCAGGGCGGTGATCGACCAGCCGAGCACCGCCAGGGCCTGCACCAGCCGGCCGATCCGGCGCAGCGAGAAGCGTTCGGCGGCGAGCTGCGCCAGTGCCGGCGCGGGCCGGACCAGCATGGTGTCCAGGGTCCCGGACCTGACCCGCTCGCCGAGCGCGCTCACCGACCCGACCAGCACGTTGGCGGCGCCCAGCGCGGCGGACGACGTGCCGTACAGGAAGGCCGCCTCCGGCAGCCGCCAGCCGGCCAGTTGCGGGGTGTGCCGGAACATCAGGACCAGCACCGCGAAGTCCAGGAAGGTGATCAGCACGTTCGCCGCCAGGCTCAGCGCGAAGGACGCCCGGTAGGCCAGCATGGAGCGGGCCCACATCGCGGCGATCAGCCACCACGCGCGCACCGCCCAGGCCGCCCTGGCCGCGAGGCTCTCGGTCTCAACCACCCTGCACCACCACCTTGCGCACGGCGAGCGCCTGCACCGCCCGCCCCAGCGCCAGCAGCACGACCCCCCAGGCCAGTTGGAATCCGTAGAGCTCCAGCAGACCGGTCCCGGTGCGCCGTTGCAGCAGCACGTCGGCGGGCAGCTGCACCATCGCGGAGAACGGCAGCACCCGCGCCAACTCGCCCAGCAGGCCCGGGAACAGCGCGAGCGGCAGCAGCGTCCCGGAGAAGAACATCGCCACCACCGTCATGGCCGCCCGCACCCCCTCGGACTCCTGCAGCCAGAAGCCGGTCAGCGACACCAGGAACCGCAGCCCGAAGCTCACCAGCAGCGCGAGCGCCACCGCGACCAGGAACTCGCCCCACACCAGCGGGTCCCGAGGGAGCCGCAACTCGAACAGCACCGCCCCCGCGAGCATCGGCGCCGCGCCCCTGGTCACCAGTTGGAAGCCGGCCCGCCCCGCGTCCGCCGCCAGCCACCACCCCTGGAAGTCCACCGGCCGGTACAGGTCGATCGCGATGTCCCCGCTGCGGAACCGCGCCTGCAGGTCGTCCTGGAACCCGCCGCCCCACACCGCCACCGTCACCAGCAGCGCCTGGCTGATCCAGATGTACGTCACCGCCTGCCGCGCGTCGTACCCGCCCAGCCCCGGCCTGGCCCGCCACAGCGCCAGCATGGTCGAGGCCAGGATCACCCCGAACACGGTGTTGGTGACCGCCCCCGCCACCGTCGCCGCCCGGTACGTCGCGTACCGGCGGAACGCTCCGCGGGCGACCGCCAGGTAGACCCCCACCACAAGTCTCCTTGTCGACATTCGTGGTCCGCCGATGCCGAACCGATCAGGGGCGTGCGGGCCGCTGAGCCCCGCACGCCCCTGAAGTGGTACCCCTCCGCCTACAGGTACAGACCCGTCGAACCCTCGATGTCCCCGAAGCGTCCGGCCGCCACCGCGTGCAGGTCGCGCTCGCGCAGCAGGACGTAGGTGGCTCCGCGGACCTCGACCTCCAGCTTGTCCTCGGGGTCGTAGAGGACCCGGTCGCCCGGTTCCACCGACCGGACGCTCTGGCCGACGGCCACCGCCTCGGCCCAGGCGCAGCGCCGGGACAGCTCGGCGGTCGCCGGGATCAGGATGCCGCCGGTGGAGCGGCGCTCGCCCTCGCCGGTCTCGGTCTTCACGAGCACCCGGTCGTGCAGCATCCGGATCGGGAGCTTCTCCCCCAGCCGGTCGTGCCGCGTCTGGTCGCCGTTCCCGGCCGTGCTCTGCGTGTCGTTCTCGCTCACGCCCCGACCGTACCCGACACCGGAAACGGCGGGGTCCCGGGCACCTGCCCGGGACCCCGCCGAGAACGGCCCGTCAGCCCTTGCGCCGGCGGCGCGCCGAGGCGATCAGCAGCACCACGCCGACGCCGACCAGTGCGGCGGGCACCACGCGCTCCGCCCGCAGCCGCCCGTCCTCGTCGACGAACTCCGCCTTCACCCGCTCGACGGCGCCGCTCGCGGCCACGTACGCCTTCCCGGCCTTCTGCTCGACCGAGGCGCGGACCTTGGCCTTGGTCTGGGCGGCGACGGTGGCCGGGTGGACGCGCATCGCGAGCTCGTCGAGGGTCGCGGCGAGCCGGTCCCTGCTCCCGGCGATGTCCGCCTCGATCTGGGACGTCGTGCGTGGTGCCGACGTGTCCTTGCCGCTCCCTGCCACTGGGGCCACCCCATCTCTGTTACCGCTAGGTACTTCTTCTCCTCCGACAGTCTGTCAGCTCCCCGCCGCGCACGCGCAGCGCCACCCACCAACGGGAGTAGGTTGGCTGGCAGCACGACCACCGCACCGGTTCCGAGGAGACGCACCCCAGTGAGCGAGCGCCTGCAGGCGGGCGACACCGCCCCCGCCTTCACCCTGTCCGACGCCGACGGCAACCAGGTGTCGCTGGCCGACCACCTGGGCCGCAGGGTGATCGTCTACTTCTACCCGTCGGCCCTGACCCCGGGCTGCACCAAGCAGGCCTGCGACTTCACCGACAACCTGGAGGTGTTCGCGGGGGCCGGCTACGACGTCATCGGCATCTCCCCGGACAAGCCGGAGAAGCTCGGCAAGTTCCGTGAGCAGGAGAACCTGAAGGTGACCCTGCTGTCCGACCCCGAGCACCGGGTGCTGGAGGCGTACGGGGCGTTCGGCGAGAAGACGAACTACGGCCGCACCTACCAGGGCGTGATCCGCTCGACGGTGATCGTCGACGAGGCGGGCAAGGTGGAGCGGGCGCTGTACAACGTCCGGGCCACCGGCCACGTCGCCAAGCTCCTGAAGGACCTGAAGGTCGGTCAGTAGCGCCTGCACACAGCAGCGGTGGCGGCCGACCCCCCGACCGGGTCGACCGCCACCGCCGTTCATGGGCTCGGGATCAGCAGGCCCCGAGGTCCGTCCAGACGCCCCAGGCGCCGCTCAGCGAGGGGTCCTCGCCGGTGGTCCACCACTTGTTCTGCCAGTAGTGGCCCTTCCACGACACCTTGGTGGTGGTGGCGTAGACGGCGCCCGCGGCCCAGCTCGGGGCGCCCGAGCAGGTCCCGGTGCTGGCCGAGGCGGACGGCGAGGCCGACTGCGAGGCGGAGGCCGAGGCCGACGGGGACGCCGACCGGGAGGCGGAGGCGCTGGCCGAGGCCGACGGCGACGCGGACTGCGAGGCCGAGGCGGACGCGGAGACCGAGACGGACGGCGACGGCGAGGAGGTGCTCGCGGTGGTGCCGCGGGTGAAGTCGCCGGTGATGCCGTACAGCGTGCCGCCGACGTTCACGGTCCAGTTGGCGGGGGTGGAGACCGGCAGGTAGTAGACGAACGCGACGTCCACCGAGGCGCCGGGCGCCAGCGTCTGCCAGGTCGGCAGCTTCAGCGAGACCCGGTTGTAGGTGCCCTTCAGACCGCCGACGTTGCTGCCGGTGTGGTCCGCCCGGATGACCTTGGAGCCGAAGCCGGACTGGTCCGCGGCGTTGCTGGGCGCGGAGACCGAGTAGTCGAACTGGAACTCGGTGCCGCCCGGCAGGGTGGTGGTCGAGTTGTTGACGATGTGGATCTTCGGGTTGATCGGGTAGTTGTTGTCGCCCAGCGCGAAGTCGGTGAACGACACGTCGATCGGCAGGGTCTGCTGCGGCAGCGCGATGGTGGAGCGGGTCGCACCGTACGCCGAGGCCGCCTTGAACTTGTCGTACAGCAGCGAGGTCATGGTGTTGCCCTGGACGTACTCGCCCTTGCCGCCGTTGGCGGTGGCGTCCCACTTGTAGTCGCCGGCCAGCTCCCAGATCATCGCGCCGCCGACGCCCTGGTTGACCAGGTAGTCCGCCTTCTGCGCGATCGACTGGTCGTCCTCGGTGGAGAGGTAGACCTTCTTGTTGGCGTTCCACAGCCACGACGACGCGAGCGCGGTGCTGTAGTTGCGGGAGTAGGCGCCGTTCAGCGCGGTGTCGGTGACGCCGTACTTGGCCAGGTAGTCCGGGACGACGCCGGCTTCCAGGTTCTTGGCGTGCCACATCGGGTTGGAGCCGGCGGGCGACTCCTTGCCGTTGGTGTCCAGGTCGTGCCAGATGTTGTCGATGCCGACGGCGCCGTCACCACAGGTGGTGAGGCCGGATCCGGCCGGGCAGTTGGTGGTGGAGGCGGTGCCCCACAGGCCGTTGGTGCCGCCGGTGACGTTCTGGAAGCCGCGGGTGTAGTACGGCACGCCGAGGTTGATCCGGCCGGCCGGCATCGCGCCGCGGAAGTAGTGGACGGCCCAGTCGCCGTTCAGGTAGCCGATCCCGCCGTACTGCGAGGTGCCGTAGACGTTGGCGGCCGCCAGTTCGGCGTCCTTGCCGTCGTCGTACAGCGCGGCGTTCGGGCCGACGTACTTGTTCCAGGCGCCGTGCAGGTCGTACGACATGACGTTGACGTAGTCCAGGTACTGGGTGACCTGGAAGGTCTCCATGCCGCGCAGCAGGTAGCCGGAGGAGGGGGCGGCGACCGACAGCAGGTAGTACTTGCCGTCGGCGGCGGAGGCCCGGTCGAGCTTCTCGCGCACGGTCTTCAGCAGCGCCGCGTAGCCCTTCATCAGCGAGGCGCGCTTGGCGTTGCTGAGGGAGTAGTCGAGCGGGTTGCCGGCGTCCTTCATCGAGGTCGGGTACTCGTAGTCGAGGTCGACGCCGTTGAAGCCGTACTTCTTGATGAAGGCGACCGCGGAGTCCGCGAAGGTGTTGATGCCGGCCTGGTTCACCGACCCGTCCGCGTTGACGGTCATCGAGTAGAAGCCGCCGGAGTTCACCCGGGTGCCCGAGTCGTCGAAGTAGCCGCCGGTCTCGGCCCAACCGCCCACCGAGATCATGGTCTTGACGTTCGGGTACTGCTTCTTGAACTTGCTGAGCAGGTTGAAGTGGCCCTTGTACGAGTACGCCGGGTCCATCTCCGCGCCGGCCACGCCCGGGAAGGTCATCCCGGTGGAGGCGTTGTTCGCGCTGTCCGCGCCGACCGACAGCGTGTTGTCGGAGGCGACGTGCGCGAACGCGTAGTTGAGGTGGGTGACCTTGTCCCAGGGGATGTTGTTCACCAGGTAGGCGGGCGTGCCGTCCTTGCCGGTGCGCCAGCTGGTGAAGTAGCCGATGACGCGGCGCTGGTGGTCGGCGCCCATCTGCTCGCGGCCACTGCTGTCGTAGACGTTGCAGTAGGGGACGTCGACGCCCGGCGTGGTGTACATGCCGTCGGGACGGCACGCCTGGTTGTCGACGGCGGCGGCGGACGGCGCGACGCCGAGCGTGGCCATCAGCAGGCCCGCCAGCCCCGCGGCCGCGGTGGTGGCGAACGCCACCTTCCGGCCGGTCTTCTGACGGCCCGCAGCGGTGGGACGCTGCTCCGTCGTGTTTCGGATCAACACTCGGTCCTCCTGGAGAGAGTGTCGTGCGCAGGGCCGTGGGAAGCCGTGCGCATGTGGGGGAAGTTCCGCCGAACTTAAAAGGTCTGGACCATCCGCGTCAACAGGTCTGTACCAACTTGATGAGAAAGGCCGGACCGTCCGCACTCGGACGATCCGGCCTTCCCTAGGGCGAGTTGACGCTACCTCATGCTTCCGGTCATCGCGTTGACCAGCGTGCCGGCGCTGTCGTCGGCCTCCAGCGAGTAGGCGAAGATGCCGCCGAGGCCCTTGGAGGTGGCGTACGCACCGCGCGCGGCGATCGCCTGCGGGGTGTCACCGGTCCACAGGTTGGCACCGTCGTAGATCCACGAGCTCTGCGTGGTCGGGTCCCAGTGCACGGTGGAGCCGGTGGTCTTGCCGGCCGCCGCCAGCTCCTTCCAGAACGCCACGCCAGCGGTCTGGCTGGTGCCCTGCGCCCCGGCCGGCCCGGTCGCGCTCTGGTACAGGCCGTAGGTGGCGCCGGCCGGCACGCCGGTCCAGCCGCGCAGGTAGAACGGCACGCCCAGCACGAGCTTGGCCGCCGGGAACCCGCCCTTGATCCCGTACGCCGGCGCGCCGTTCAGGTAGGCGTTCACCGCGTTGTCCACGGTGTACTTCTGGGTGCCCGGCGCGACCGGCTTGGACGGGTCGTTCGGGCTGTCGTACAGCGGGTCCTGCAGGTTGGTCGGACCGGTGGCGTCCCAGGCCCCGTGCATGTCGTAGGACATCACGTTGCCGTAGTCCAGGTACGTGCCGATCCGGTCGGTCTGCAGCAGCGCGATCTTGTCCTGGCCGGACGGCAGCGCCGCGGTGAGCAGGTACTTCTTGCCGACGGTCTGCCCGTACGCGTCCAGCTGGTTGCGGAACTCGGCCAGCAGCGCGGTGAAGTTGGCCGTGTCGGCGGCCGAGTAGTGGTTGCCGGTGTGGCCGCCCGCGGAGGCCGGGTACTCCCAGTCGATGTCGATGCCGTCGAAGATGCCCATCGCCGCGGCGGGGCCGCCGGTGGCGTCGCCCTGGATCGAGGGCAGGTTGCCCTTGATGAACATGTCGATGCAGGAGGAGACCAGCTTCTTGCGCGAGGCGTCGGTGGCCGCCGCGTCGGAGAAGTACTTGGAGTACGTCCAGCCGCCCAGCGACATGGTGATCTTCAGGTTCGGGTACTTCGCCTTGAGCTCGCGCAGCTGGTTGAAGTTGCCCTTCAGCGGCTGGGTCCAGGCGTCGGTGGTGCCGTCCACCGCGATGTCCGCGGTGTAGCCCTTCTGGTAGTCCGCGAACGCGTCGCCCGCGCCGTCGCCGGCGCTCGGGTTGTTGTCGTTGGTGTCGGCGGCCTTGATGGTCTCGAAGCAGCTCAGCGTCGACGGGTTGATGTTGGCGAACGCGTAGGTCATCGTGTTCAGCCCGCCCGCCGCGCCCGAGGCGGCCATGCTGGACGGGTAGTACTTGTTGCCGTAGATGCCCCACTGCGAGAAGTACGCCGACTTCACCGCCCCGGTGGCGGCCGCCCCGGTGGTCACGGTGACCGGCGCGGAGTACCCGCTGCTGTGGCCGTCCTTGTCGTAGCCCTGCACGGTGAAGGTGTACGAGGTCTTCGGCAGCAGCGAGGAGACGGTCACCGTGGTGCCCATCGAGGTCGCGGTCTGGGTCTGGGCGCCGCCGGTGAAGATCCGGTAGACCGCGCTGTTGCCGTTCTGCGCGTTGTCGGTCGAGGCGTTCCACTTCAGCGTCACCGAGGTGTTGCTGACGCTCGCGGTCAGCCCGGTCGGCGTGGTCACCACCCCGTCCCCGCCCGGCGTCCCGCTCTGCGAGGCGGACGCCGACGGCGAGGCGCTCTGCGAGGCGGACGCCGACGGGCTCGCGGACGACGACGCCGACGCGCTGGCCGAGGCGGACCCGGAGGCGCTCGAACTCGCGCTCGCCGACGGGCTGGTGGAGCTCGACCCGCCGGGGCCGGTCAGCGTCAGGTCGTCGGCGAAGTAGGTGCCCTGGCCGTACCAGCCGTGGGTGTAGACCGTCACCGAGGTGGTCGAGGCGCCGGTGCTGAAGGTGGTGCTGCGGTTGACCCAGTCCGCGCTGGAGCCCCAGGTGTTGGTGTCGGTGGTGCCGGTGCCGGTGACGCCCAGGTAGACGTAGTTGCCCTTCAGCCAGCCGCTCAGGCTGTAGGTGGTGTTCGGGCTGACCGCGACGGTCTGCGAGCACTGGGCGCTGTCCGAGGCGGAGGCCGCCGCCTGGAGAGCCTTGGTGCCGCCGTGCGGGGCGGTCGCGGTGATCGAGCCGAGGCCGCCGGAGCAGTTCCAGCCGGACAGCGTGCCGCTCTCGAAGTCGCCGTTGGCGAGGAGGTTGACGGTGGCGGCCGAGGAGGCCCCGCCGATCACGGTGACCAGTCCGGCGGCCCCGGCCACCAGGGCGGTGGCGGTCGCCAGCGCGGTGCCGGCCTTCAGCGGACGCCGGCCGGTGCGGGCGGCGGAGCGCGCGGCTGTGGCGCGTTCGGGCATGGGTCGCTCCAATGCTCGCGCCCGGCAGTGGGGGGCCGGACGCCGTGGGGGAGGAAGACGTGCCTGGGCCCGGCCGTTGCGCACCGCCCGGGACCCGGATTTCCGCGGATCGGCGCGAACGTACGTGGTACGGACCACACGGGTCAATAGGTCTGTACCAATTCTCAGGCCGGTCGGAGCGGCCCGAACCACCGCCCGAAAGGGTGGTGCACGCCCGCGCAACGGCCAAGTAGCATGGCGGGACGTCACTCCCCGCGGTCTTGGCGGAATTGGCAGACGCCCGGGTTTTAGGTGCCCGTGAGAGCAATCTCGTGAGGGTTCGAGTCCCTCAGGCCGCACAGGTGTTCAGGATGCGTGAGGCCCGCCCGGTTCGCCGGGCGGGCCTCACGCGCGTGGCTGACGCTCCGTCAGCCGAGCAGCTCGGCGACCACGGGGGCGAGCGAGCGGAAGGCCTGCCCGCGGTGGCTGATCGCGTTCTTCTCCTCCGCGGTCAGCTCGGCGCAGGTCCGGCTCTCGCCGAGCGGCTGCAGGACCGGGTCGTAGCCGAAACCGTTGGTCCCGGCCGGCTCGGTGCGCAGGGTGCCGTGCAGCCGGCCCTCGACCACCCGCTCGGTGCCGTCGGGCAGGGCGAGCGCGGCGGCGCAGGCGAAGGAGGCGGCGCGGTGCTCGGCGTCGATGTCGGACAGCTGGGCGAGCAGCAGGTCCAGGTTGGCCTTGTCGTCGCCGTGCCGGCCGGCCCAGCGGGCGGAGAAGATCCCGGGCGCCCCGCCCAGCACGTCCACGCACAGCCCGGAGTCGTCGGCGACCGCGGGCAGCCCGGTGGCCTGCGCCAGCGCGTGGGCCTTGAGCAGCGCGTTCGCGGCGAAGGTCACCCCGGTCTCCGGCACGTCCGGCACCTCGGGGAAGGCGTCCGCGCCCACCAGTTCGACGTCCAGTCCGGCCGCGCCGAGGATGTCGCGCAGCTCGGCGACCTTGTGCTGGTTACGGGTGGCGAGAACGAGTCGCTTGGTCATGTCCCCAGCCTAGTGAACCGGGAGCGGTCAGCCGGTGCAGACCTTGCTGACCTGGCCGGCCGCGCTGCCCAGCGGGCCGAGGTCGGGGACCTGGTTGTTGTCGACGGCGGCCTGGACCTTGTCGACCTGGGTCTGCAGGTCGCCGATCGCCTTGGTGAGGTCGACGTCGCTGGAGTTGCGGCCGAGCTGGTCGAGGTCGCTCTTCAGCTTGCTGATCGCCTGCCCGGCGGCGGCCGGGTCCTGCTGGGCGTTGTTGTAGGCCGAGCCCAGCTGCGAGATGTCCGAGGAGATCTGCACCGCGGTGTTGGCGCAGCTCACCGCCTTCTCGGCGGCCGAGCAGCTGACCGCGCTCAACGGCAGGATCAGCACCAGCGCGGCGACGGCGAGCGCGGTGGTGCGGTTGATGCTGAGCGGCTGCTGCATCGGCGAGTCCTCCAGGAGGGTGTGCGGGCTCACAGCGAACGTTAAGGGGCAGCCCGCGTGCCTGTACAGCACACGCGGGTCTCCCTTCCGTTCTGACGGCCGTTCAGCCCACCCCGGTTCCCTCGCGCGAGGTCACAGCTCCAGGGCCTTGCGCTGGATCTCGTCCAGTTCGGCGCAGCCCAGGCTGCCCAGGTCGAGCAGCTGGTTGAGCAGGTCCCGGTCGAACGGGGCGCCCTCGGCGGTGCCCTGGACCTCGACGAAGCGGCCGTCGGAGGTGCAGACGATGTTCATGTCGGTCTCGGCCCGGACGTCCTCCTCGTACTGGAGGTCGAGCATCGGGACGCCGCCGATGATGCCGACGCTGACCGCGCTGACCCCGCCGGTGATCGGCTGGCCCTTCGCGCGCAGCAGCTTCTTCTCGCGGGCCCAGGACACCGCGTCCACCAGCGCCACGTACGCGCCGGTGATCGCCGCGGTGCGGGTGCCGCCGTCGGCCTGCA
Source organism: Streptomyces sp. TLI_171 (assembly GCF_003610255.1). Classification (GTDB taxonomy): domain Bacteria; phylum Actinomycetota; class Actinomycetes; order Streptomycetales; family Streptomycetaceae; genus Kitasatospora. The sequence goes on from NZ_RAPS01000001.1 coordinate 2,793,922, forward strand.
GCACGTCGCAGTCCAGCACGATGGTGTTCTCGGCGAGCGCGCGGTGGTCGATCACGGCGCGCAGCGAGCGGCCGATCAGCCGGCTGATCTCGTGGGTGCGGCCGCCGATCTTGCCGCGGACCGACTCGCGGTCGCCGCGGGTGTTGGTGGCGCGCGGCAGCATGGCGTACTCGGCGGTGACCCAGCCCTCGCCGCTGCCCTTGCGCCAGCGCGGGACGCCCTCGGTGACGCTGGCGGTGCACAGCACCTTGGTGTCGCCGTAGGAGACCAGGACGGAGCCTTCGGCGTGCTTGCTCCAGTTCCGTTCGATGGTGACGGGGCGGAGCTGGTCGGGGGTGCGGCCGTCGATGCGTGACATGCGACCGAGCGTATCGGTTCGCCGCGGGCGCCCCGGCGGCACGTGCGGCGGCCCGCCGACCGGTGGTGTCCGGTGGGCGGGCCGCGCGGGTGGAGCGAGCCTCGGGCTCAGCTCACATCATGTCCTCGATCTCGGCGGCGATCGGGTCGGCGTCGGTGCCGATGACGACCTGGACGGCCGTGCCCATCTTCACCACACCGTGGGCGCCGGCCGCCTTGAGGGCGGCCTCGTCGACCTTGGAGGCGTCGTGGACCTCGGTGCGCAGCCGAGTGATGCAGCCCTCGACCTCGTCGATGTTCTCGATTCCGCCGAGACCGGCGACGATCTTCTCAGCCTTGCTGGCCATGGTCTTTCTCCCTCTGTCTCGGCGCTTCGGCGGTCGGTCGCCGGGTGCCGTACTGCGTGTGCGGTGGTGCCGGCCGGAGGTGACTCGGGATCAGTTTGCCGCGCCTTCCGACGGCGCGACCAGCATCACCCGATTCCAACCGATATGCCACGTTAGTCCACTTTCGGGCTATCTCCGCGCGCGGCCCGCTCCCGGGCCGCCGGAGGATGACGATCATCGGGTGTTCGAACCCGCGGACCGCCACTGCCCCGGAAATGGTCTACACCAATTCTAGGTGTACTCGGGACAACGCGGGACGGTCCGCCGGTGTTCCTGGCCCTGCGCACGGATGAAGACCGGAGACGGAACGGGAACGGCAGCGGAGGACCGACGATGAGTTCACCAGGCGCCACGGCGCATCAGTCCACGTGGTGGCACACCTTCTACGGCGGCCTGCAGAAGATGGGCCGCAGCCTCCAACTGCCGGTCGCCGTCCTGCCCGCCGCCGGCCTCCTGACCCGCTTCGGCCAGGACGACATCTTCGGCAAGGACGGCCTCGGCTGGAACAAGGTGGCCAGAGCGATCGCCGCCGCCGGCGGCGCGCTGCTCGACCCCGCGCTCGGCCTGCCGCTGCTGTTCTGCATCGGCGTGGCGATCGGCATGGCCCGGAAGGCGGACGGCTCCACCGCGCTCGCAGCGGTGGCCGGCTTCCTGGTGTACTACGGCGTCCTGCACGCCTTTCCCAAGACCTGCCCGAGCCCCTCGGTCCTGGAGGGGACAGCCTGCGTCGACTTCAACGCCAAAACCGTGGAAGCGGCCGCGTTCCAGAATCCCGGCGTGCTCGGCGGCATCCTCATGGGCTTGTTCTCGGCCTGGCTATGGGTGCGCTACCACCGGGTCAAGCTGGTCGACTGGCTGGGCTTCTTCAATGGCCGCCGCCTGGTCCCGATGATCACTGCCCTGGTCGGCCTGCTGTTCGGCGCGCTGATGGTGTGGATCTGGCAGCCGATCGGCACCGGACTGGAGGACTTCTCCAAGTGGCTCTCCGACCTGGGCGCGGGCGGCTCCGGCATCTTCGGCGTAGCCAACCGCGCACTGCTGCTGGTCGGCATGCACCAACTGCTGAACACCTTCGTCTGGTTCCAGTTCGGCAGCTACCACAACCCGGAGACGGGCAAGAGCGGCACCGGCGACATCGGTCGCTTCCTGGCCGGCGACCCGACCGCCGGTCAGTTCCTGTCCGGCTTCTTCCCGATCATGATGTTCGCGCTCCCCGCCGCCGCGATGGCCATCGCACACTGCGCCAAGCCGCACCGGCGCAAGGAGATCTACGGCCTGATGACCTCGGTCGCGCTCACCTCCTTCGTCACCGGCGTCACGGAGCCCATCGAGTACTCCTTCGCCTATGTGGCCCCGGCGCTGTACGGCATCCACGCCCTGCTCACCGGCGCCTCGATGGCGGTCACCTGGGGACTCGGCGTCCATGACGGCTTCAGCTTCTCGGCCGGCCTGCTCGACTACCTGCTCAACTGGAACCTGGCCACGAAACCGTGGCTGATCATCCCGATCGGCCTCTGCTTCGCAGCGGTCTACTACGTCGTCTTCCGATTCGTCATCGTCAGGTTCGACCTGAAGACGCCGGGCCGCGAGGACGACGACGAGGTGGAGGACGTGACCAAGGCCTGACGTCCCCTCATCCGTGCGCCGCGCCTCCGGCGGGAGACTTCTCCCGCCGGAGGCGCGGCGCTTCCCCGCTGCTGGCGTTACGTCAATCTTTCGAAGGTTTCGATTGGGGAGCGCTTGTCCCCGACGAACCTTAAGAGGGTTCCGGAGCCTGTTCGGCGCGTGCTAGAAAACTGGACGAGGCCAGAAGTGGTCTAGACCAGGATCGCGCTGCCGTGAGGAACCACCCGCCATGAGTACCACCGCACCGAAGCGCTCCCGGGTCTTCCCCGCCCTGCAGAAGATCGGCCGCAGCCTGCAGCTGCCGATCGCGGTGCTGCCCGCCGCGGGCATCCTGCTGCGACTCGGGCAGGACGACGTGTTCGGTGCGGACGGCCTGCACTGGACCAGGGTCGCCGAGGTGTTCGCCGCCTCCGGCCACGCCGTCTTCGACTGGATGCCGCTGCTGTTCTGCGTCGGCATCGCGATCGGCTACGCCAAGAAGTCCGACGGCTCCACCGCGCTGGCCGCCCTGGTCGGGTTCCTGACCTATCACCAGGTTCTCACCGCCTTCCCGAAGACCGGCTACCAGGTGCTCCCCGGCCACGACGTCGAGGCCACCTACCAGGACCCGGGCGTGCTCGGCGGCGTGGTGGTCGGCCTGCTCTCCGCGATCCTCTGGCAGCGCCTGCACCGGACCCGGCTGGTGGACTGGCTCGGCTTCTTCAACGGGCGCCGGCTGGTCCCGATCGTGATGGCCTTCGTCGGCACCGGCCTCGGCGTGTTCTTCGGCCTGTGCTGGGGCCCGATCGGCTCCGCCGTCGACAGCTTCAGCAACTGGGTGATCGGCCTGGGCTGGCTCGGCTCCGGCATCTTCGGCGTGATCAACCGGGCCCTGCTGCCGTTCGGCCTGCACCAGATCGCCAACACCTTCTTCTGGCAGCAGGCCGGCAGCTTCGACGTCGCCGGCCGGACCGTCCACGGCGACCAGACCAGGTTCTTCCAGTTCGACCCCGCCGCCGGCCAGTTCATGTCCGGCTTCTTCCCCGTCATGATGTTCGGCCTGCCCGCGGCCGCCCTCGCCATCGCCCACTGCGCCCGGCCCGAACGCCGCCGCGCCGTGCTGGGCATGATGTTCTCGCTCGCCCTCACCTCCTTCGTCACCGGCATCACCGAACCGATCGAGTTCGCCTTCGTCTTCATCGCCCCCGCGCTGTACGTCGTGCACGCCCTGCTCACCGGCGCCTCCATGGCGCTGACCTGGGCGCTCGGCGTCCACCACGGCTTCACCTTCTCCGCCGGCGTCATCGACTACGTGCTCAACTGGCGCTACGCCAGCCATCCGTGGCTGATCGTCCCGATCGGGCTGGTGTTCGCGGTGGTCTACTACACGGTCTTCCGCTTCGTGATCCTCCGCTTCGACCTGAAGACCCCGGGGCGCGAGGAGGAGGACTTCGAGGACGGGTGAGGGCCGCCCGGCGGGCTCAGATCCAGCCCAGCCGGGCCGCGTGCACGCCCGCCTGGAAGCGGGACTGGGCGCCGAGCGCGGTGGTGAGGTCGGCGACCAGGCGGCGCACGGTGCGGTCGGAGATCTCCAGCTTGCGGCCGATCGCCTGGTCGGTGAGGCCCGCGGCGAGCAGGCGCAGCACCTCGCGGTGGCGGTCGTCGGGCGCGGTGCGGCCGAGCAGCTCGGGCGGGATCCAGCTGGCCGCCCAGAAGTGCTCGAACAGCTCCCGGACCACGCTGACCACCGCCGGGTCACGGACCACCACGGCCGCCGTGCCGGGCGGCTCCCCGGGCGCGGGCAGCACGGCGAGGCCGGCGTCGACCACGATCAGCCACAGCGGCAGGCTGTGCGCGACCCGGATGCTGGCGCCGGCCGCGGTGAGGGCCTGGACGTGGGCCAGCACGGCGGGCTGGTGCAGGGCTGCGGCGGGGTAGATGGTGCGCAGCGCGACCCGGTGGGCGAGGGCGATCCGCTCCCGGGCGAGCTTCTCGGCGAGGCCGGTCTCGGACTGGTCCTGGCCGGGGCGCAGCGACAGCGCCTCGGTGCGGGCGCCGCGGGCGGCGTCCTCCAGCAGGGCGGCGATCCGGTCGGGGCCGCGGACCAGTTCGTGGGCGGCGCCGCCCTGCAGCGGCAGGTAGCGGGTGTGCAGGTGCTCGACGCGTTCGCGGGTGCGGCGGGCCTCGCCGAGCAGGGCGCTGAAGCGGCGGTCGGAGTCGGCGAGCAGCTGGCGGACCGCGGTGTCGATCGAGACGGCGGTCACGCCGCTGGTGGTGGCGGTGGTCGGCCGGAGCAGGCCGAGGCCGCGCAGTTCGCCCAGAGCCTGTTGGAACTCCCGTTCCTCGCAACCGAGTTCGTCGCGCAGGGAGTCCAGGGCCCGGCCGGGTTCGGCGAGCAGGCGGGCGTACAGGGCGGTGCTGGTCTCCACCCTTCCGGAGGGTAGGCCCGCGGCCGGTGGACGGATGCTTCTTTTCAGCATGCGAGACGGTCGGCAGGCGAGACGGCGGCTCCGGTGGCGGCCATGGCCGGATCCGGCGCGGCCGGGGCCCTTCGCGGAGCGGGCGGGGCTGTCCAGGATGGGCCGCATGGCGATTCCCGAGTCTTCCGTGATCTGGTTCGACGGCGCACTGGTGCCCTGGCAGGAGGCGCGCGTCCACGTCCTGAGCCATGCCCTGCACTACGGCACCGGGGTGCTGGAGGGCACCCGGGTGTTCGAGACGGCGGACGGGCCCGCGGTGTTCCGGCTGGACGAGCACCTGGCCCGGCTGGAGCGCAGCGCCCGTATGCTGCGGATCGAACTCCCCTACTCCCGCAAGGAGTTGACCGAGGCCACGGTGGAGCTGGTGGCGGCGAACGGCCACCGCGAGTGCTACCTGCGGCACTTGGCATTCCTGGGCTACGGCTCGATGGGGCTGGACATGCGCCACTCCCCCACCAGCGTGTCGATCGCGTCCTGGGACTGGCCGGCCTACCTGCCCGCCGGGCGCGGCCTGCGCCTGATGACCAGCAGTTGGCGGCGGACCGACCCCAACTCGGTTCCCCCGGCGGCGAAGGCCACCGGGCCGTACCTCAACTCGGCGCTGGCTCGGCGCGAGGCCACCGACGCGGGCTACGACGAGGCGCTGCTGCTGGCCCCGGACGGGTCGGTCAGCGAGTGCAGTTCGGAGAACGTGTTCGCGGTGCGCGGCGGGGTGCTGCGCACCGCCCCGGCCAGCGCGGGCGCGCTGGAGGGGATCACCCAGGACACTGTGCTGACGCTGGCCCGGGACCTGGGCGTGGAGGTGCGGGTGGAGAGCCTGCTGCGCTCGGACCTGTACGCGGCGGACGAGGTGTTCATCTCCGGGACGGCCGCCGGGGTGGTCCCGGTGTCCTCCCTGGACAACCGCGAACTACCCTCGGGGGAGGGCGAGTTGACCAAGCGCCTGGCGGCCGCGTACCGGGCGGCGGTGAGCGGGGCGGACCCGCGCTACCGGCACTGGCTGACGCCGGTTCACAGGTCGTAGACCGCTCCGGCGCGGGCCAGGTCGACCGGGCCGGCGAAGGCCGCGGCGGCGTCCACCCGGTTGCGCTCGGGCTCGGTCCACGGCGGGATGTGGGTGAGCACCAGCCGCTTGGCGCCGGCCGCGGTGGCGTGCTCGCCGGCCTGGCGGCCGTTGAGGTGGATGGAGTCGAAGGTCTCCTTGCCGTCGGTGTACGCCGCCTCGCAGAGGAACAGGTCGGTGTCGCGGGCGAGTTCGACCAGTTCGGGGCAGACGCCGGTGTCCCCGGAGTAGACCAGGCTGCGGCCGCCGGCCTCGATCCGGAAGCCGTACGCCTCGCAGTCCAGGTGGTTGACCCGGGCGGCGGTGACGGTGAACGGGCCGAGTGCCAGGCGGGCGCCGTCGGTGAGGTCGTGGAAGTCGAAGACCTCGGTCATGCCGGGCTTCTCCGGCATGTCGTAGGCGCGGGCCAGCCGGTCCGCGGTGCCGGCCGGGCCGTGCACCGGGACGGGGTCGGGGCAGCCCTCGACCCGGTAGTTGCGGGCCACCCAGTACGCGCACAGGTCGACGCAGTGGTCGGCGTGCAGGTGGCTGAGCAGGATCGCGTCCACGTCGTACAGGCCGGTGTACTTCTGCAGCGCGCCGAGCGCGCCATTGCCGAGGTCGACGACCAGGCGGTAGCCGTCGGCCTCCACCAGGTAGCTGGAGCACGGGGAGTCCACGGACGGGAAGCTCCCCGAGCAACCCACCACGGTCAGTTTCATACCGACCCCTTTCCCGCCCCGTCGGGCCATCGTCCCCGGCCGTCCGCGCCGCCGGCCGGGCGGAGCGGGTTCTTTGACTGTCGAGGGTAAGGGCCGGGCGGCACTTTGCCCCCTCTCCCGTGCCGGGCTGTGGGCGGAATCACCAGGACGGGGCGGGCCCGCTCAGCGCCGCCCGGGACGGGCCCGGGCCCACTCCCGGATGGTCTCGGGGTACCAGCGGGGGTGGCCGGCGGAGTCCACCCGATCGGGTTCCGGCAGCAGGCCGTGCCGCTTGTAGTTGCGGACGGTCTCGGCCTGCACGTTGATGTGCCGGGCGATCTCGACGTAGGACCAGAGCTCTCGGCCGGGCATGTCGCCCACCTCCGGGATCAGCAGCGAACCAGTGGTGCGCCGCCAGCCTCGCCGGGCGGGGTCGGACGGTCGGGCCGCGACCGGGTGCGGTGGCCGTTCCGTGACGAACCGGTCGACCCGGGCGGACAAATGCCGACATGTCACAGCGGGCCGATGATCCGATATGCGGATGGCGCGGCACTCCGGGTGGAGTGCCGCGCCATCGACGTGCTGACCGGCCGTCAGGCCCAGAGCTGCCCCTGCAGCGCCTCGACCGCGGCCTCGGTGGTCTCCGCGGTGTAGATGCCGGTGGACAGGTACTTCCAGCCGCCGTCGGCGACCACGAACACCACGTCCGCGCGCTCGCCGGCCTTGGCGGCCTTGCGGGCCACCCCGATCGCGGCGTGCGCCACCGCGCCGGTGGAGACGCCCGCGAAGATCCCCTCCTGCTGGAGCAGCTCGCGGGTGCGGGTGACCGCGTCGGCCGAGCCGACCGAGAACCGGGTGGTGAGCACCTCGGCGTCGTACAGCTCGGGGACGAAGCCCTCGTCCAGGTTGCGCAGGCCGTACACCAGGTCGTCGTAGCGCGGCTCGGCGGCGACGATCTGCACGCCCGGGACCTTCTCGCGCAGGTAGCGGCCGATGCCCATCAGGGTGCCGGTGGTGCCCAGGCCGGCCACGAAGTGGGTGATGGTGGGCAGGTCGGCGAGGATCTCCGGACCGGTGGTGGCGTAGTGCGCGCCGGCGTTGTCCGGGTTGCCGTACTGGTAGAGCATCACCCAGTCGGGGTGCTCGGCGGCGATCTCCTTGGCGATCCGCACCGCGGTGTTGGAGCCGCCGGCGGCCGGCGAGGAGATGATCTCCGCGCCCCACATCTTCAGCAGCTCGCGCCGCTCCTCGCTGGTGTTCTCCGGCATCACGCAGACCATCCGGTAGCCCTTGAGCTTGGCCGCCATGGCGAGCGAGATGCCGGTGTTGCCGCTGGTCGGCTCCAGGATCGTGCAGCCCGGGGTGAGCCGGCCGTCCGCCTCGGCGCGCTCGATCATGCGCAGCGCGGGGCGGTCCTTGATCGAGCCGGTGGGGTTGCGGTCCTCCAGCTTGGCCCAGAGCGTGACCCGGCCGTCCTCGTTCCCGGGCACGGCCGCCGAGAGCCGCGGCAGCCGCACCAGGGGCGTGTTGCCGATGGCCTCGATCGGGCTGTCGTAGCGCATTACTTCATACCGCCGGCCACGGCCGGGAGGATGGTGATGCTGTCGCCGTCGCCGACCGCGGTCGCCACGCCGTCCAGGAAGCGGACGTCCTCGTCGTTCAGGTAGACGTTGACGAAGCGGCGCAGCTCGCCGTTGTCCAGCAGGCGGGCGGCGATGCCGGGGTGGCGGGAGTCGAGGTCGGTGAAGAGCTCCCCGAGGTTGGCGCCGTTGCCGTCGACGGCCTTGGCGCCGTCGGTGTAGCTGCGGAGGATGGTCGGGATGCGGACCTCGATGGCCATGGCTGCGCTCCTGTGGAGTGGGTTCGGGTTGCCGGGCCGGCGGGGCGCGGCAGGAGGAGAGGGCCCCGGGGCGTCGGGGCCGGAAGCTTCGGGATGCTTGCCGGTGGTGCCGCCGGTCAGCGTGCGGCGGTGCCGGGACAGATCGCACTGGCGAGCCGGCACAGGTCGACGTGCAGGCGCGCCACGAGGCGGGTGCCTGGGGCCTGATTGCTCACATCGACGGAACGCATGGACTCATCGTATAGATTCCCGACCCCGCTTTGACATGCTTGTCTCGGCATCCGGTCCGCGATGTTCCGAGGGATGAGAAAACGGGCCGGCCCGCCGCGCCTGGCGCGGTGCGGACCGGCCCGTCGGTGGGGCGGCGGGGCTCAGCCCTGGTACGCCTCGACCACCTCGACGTCTTCCTCCGTGATCACGCCGTCCACGATGCGGAACGAGCGGAACTGGAAGGGGTCCTGCTCGCCGGTGCCCTCGGCGGTGGAGACCAGCACGTAGTGGGCGAACGGCTCGGAGGCGTAGCTGACGTCGGTGCGGGACGGGTACGCCTCGGTGGCGGTGTGCGAGTGGTAGATCACCACCGGCTCCTCGTCGAGGTCGTCCATCTCGCGGTAGAGCTTCAGCAGGTCGCCGGAGTCGAACTCGTAGAAGGTGGGCGAGCGGGCGGCGTTGAGCATCGGGATGAACCGCTCGGGCCGCCCGGTGCCGGCCGGTCCGGCGACCACGCCGCACGCCTCGTCCGGGTGGTCGGCGCGGGCGTGGGCGACGATCCGGTCGCGCAGTTCTCGGGTGATGGTCAGCATGCGGCCAGGATAGCCAGTGCCGGGCGGCCGCCCGCCGCCCCGTCACCGGCCGTCAGTTGCCCTCCCCGGCGCGGAGCTGGACGTGCGGGTCGGCGGCCAGCACGGCCTCCGGGTCGCGGCGGCTGAGCACCGCGTAGCCGACCACCAGCAGCAGCGCCCAGGCCGGGAAGACGTACAGCGAGATCCGGGCGTTCGGGTCGAAGGCGATCAGCACCGCGACGCCGATCAGGAACGCCAGCGCCAGCCAGCGGCTCCAGTTGCCGCCCGGGGCGCGGAAGGCGGGGGCGGGCAGCCGGCCGGCCCGCCAGGCGGCGCGGTAGCGGATCTGGCTGGCCAGGATGACGCCCCAGGTCCACAGGCCGCAGACGGTGGCGACCGAGGTGATGTACTGGAACGCCCGCTCCGGGACGAGGTAGTTGAGCACCACGCCGGCGCCCATCAGCAGGCAGGAGACGGTGATCGCGGCGGCGGGGGTGCGGCGGGCGTTGAGCCGGGTGAGCCGTCCCGGGGCCTGCCGGCGCAGTGCGAGGTCGCGCAGCATCCGGCCGGTGGAGTACATCCCGGAGTTGCAGGAGGACAGCGCGGCGGTGAGCACCACGAAGTTGATGATGCCGGCCGCGGCGGGGATGCCGACCTTGCCGAAGGCGGCGACGAACGGGCTGACGCCGGGCTGGAACTCGGTCCACGGCACCAGCGACAGGATGATCACCAGCGCGCCGATGTAGAACAGCGCGATCCGCAGCGGCAGCGTGTTGATGGCGCGCGGCAGGGTCTTCTCCGGGTTCTCGCTCTCGCCCGCGGTGACGCCGACCAACTCCACGCCCAGGTAGGCGAACATGACGATCTGAAGGGTCATCACGGTGGCGCCGATGCCCTTGGGGAAGAGGCCGCCGTCCTGCCACAGGTTGGTGATCGAGGCGGTGTCGCCGGCGTCCGAGAAGCCGAGGGTGAGCACGCCGACGCCGATCAGGATCATCCCGATGATCGCGGTGACCTTGACCATGGAGAACCAGAACTCGATCTCGCCGAACAGCTTCACCGAGATCAGGTTGGCCCCGTACAGCACCAGCAGGAAGGCCAGCGCGGTGGTCCACTGCGGGATGCCGGGCGCCCAGAAGCGCACGTAGACGGCCGCCGCGGTGGTCTCGGCCATGCCGGTGACCACCCAGAACAGCCAGTACGTCCAGCCGGTGACGAAGCCGGCGAACGGGCCGAGGAACTCCCGGGCGTACTCGGCGAAGCTGCCGGAGACCGGGCGGTAGGTGAGCAGTTCGCCGAGCGCCCGCATGATCACGAAGATCACCACGCCGGCCACCGCGTAACTCAGGATCAGGCTGGGTCCGGCCTTGGAGATCGCGGTCCCGGCGCCGAGGAACAGGCCGGTGCCGATCGCGCCGCCGATCGCGATCATCTGGATCTGACGGCTGCCCAGCCCGCGCTGGTAGCCCTCCTCGTCGGGGACGGGTTCGGTGACCTCGTCCATCGCCTGCTGCGTCATGCACTCGCCTCGCCTCCGGTCCGCGCCGGCCGGGCGGCCGACGGGCCCCGTCTTCCCGGGGAGGCAGCAGTGAACCACGCGAAAGACCAGGAACGCCGCGAATCTGAGCGTTCTCTGAGCAATCGGACAATATGAGCGAATCGGCGGTGGGCGGGCGCGGGCCTCAGCCCGTCATGGCCTCCAGCAGGCTCTCCTGCATCGCGCCGAGCCACAGGTAAGCGATCACCAGCGGCTTGCGCGGGTCGTCCTCCGGCAGCTTGTAGAGGCCCTCCTCGTCCTCGTCGGTGACCTCCAGCCGGCTGCCGAGGGTGAGCCGCAGGTCGTTCAACGCGCCCAGCCAGTGCGGGAACTCGCCCGGTTCGACCTCCAGCACCCCGCCCTCGCCGCCCAGCCCGTCCAGCGCCCGGACCACCGCGAGCGCGTCGTCCCGCTTGCGGGCCCGCAGGTCCAGCTCGGTGTAGCGGCGGAACTCGGCGGCCCGCTCCGCGGTGCGCGGGTCCTCGGGCGCGCCCGGGCCGCCGTACGCGTCGGGGAACAGCCGCAGCAGCGCCGGGTCGTCGGGCGCCTCGCTCGGGCCCTCGGCGAACAGCGCGGCCAGCGGGTCCTCGCTCCCGCCGCCCGGCGGCGGGCCGATCAGCTCCAGCATCTGCACTTCCAGCGAGCGCAGGATGGACGCCTCGAACTCGTCCAGCGCGATCGCCGCGCCGCTTCCGGCACTCTCGAACAAACCGGCCATGGGTTTCGGATCAGTCCCTCGTGGTGGGTGGGTGACGGGCCGTCAGTCGTGCTGCAGGGTGGCCCACAGGCCGTAGCCGTGCATCGCCTGGACGTCGCGCTCCATCTCCTCGCGGGTGCCGCTGGAGACCACCGCCCGCCCTTTGGTGTGGACGTCCATCATGAGCTGGCGCGCCTTGTCCTTCGGATAGCCGAAGTAGCTCTGGAAGACGTACTGCACGTAGCTCATCAGGTTGACCGGGTCGTTGTGGACGATGGTCACCCAGGGAGTGTCCGGCTCCGTGACCGGAACCCCCTCCACCTCCGGGCGCTGGATCTCCACCGGCGCGACACTCACAGTGCGTCTCTCCTCGACCTCGATCTTCCCCTCACCCATGCTTCCATCCGAGGGACGCCGGAGCGAATCAGGGTCCGGCGACATGCGCCGCGAGAGAAATCGTCAAACTGACGCTAAGTGGTAGTAGCATCATTCCCATGGACGCCATCACCGCGCACCGCAGCTCCGCGCTGCTCACCGACCGCTACGAGCTCACCATGCTGCAGGCCGCGCTGCGCAGCGGTGCCGCCCACCGCCGCTCCGTCTTCGAGGTGTTCACCCGCCGCCTGCCGGACGGCCGCCGCTACGGCGTGGTGGCGGGCACCGGCCGGGTGCTGGACGCCATCGAGGCCTTCCGCTTCACCACCCCGCAACTCGACTGGCTGGCCGACCAGGACGTGGTGGACGAGGACACCCTGCGCTTCCTCGCCGACTACCGCTTCACCGGCGACGTGCACGGCTACCCCGAGGGCGAGGTGTACTTCCCCGGCTCGCCGCTGCTCACCGTCGAGGGCAGCTTCGCCGAGGCGGTGATCCTGGAGACGGTGATCCTGTCGATCCTCAACCACGACTCGGCGATCGCCGCCGCCGCCTCCCGGATGACCGCCGCGGCCGGCGACCGCCCGGTGATCGAGATGGGCGCCCGCCGGGCCCACGAGCAGGCCGCGGTCGCCGCCGCCCGGGCCGCCTACCTGGCCGGCTTCTCCGCCACCTCCGACCTGGAGGCCGGCTTCACCTACGGCATCCCCACCACCGGCACCGCCGCGCACGCCTTCACCCTGCTGCACGACACCGAGCGGGACGCCTTCACCGCCCAGATCGACTCGATGGGGCGCTCCACCACCCTGCTGGTCGACACCTACGACCTGGCCGAGGCGGTCCGCACCGCCGTCGAGGTCGCCGGCCCCGGCCTCGGCGCCGTCCGGATCGACTCCGGCGACCTGACCCTGCTCGCCCACCGGGTCCGCCGCCAGCTCGACGAGCTCGGCGCCACCGACACGAAGATCATCGTCACCTCGGACCTCGACGAGTACGCCATCGCCGCGCTCGCCGCCGCCCCCGTGGACGGCTACGGCGTCGGCACCAGCCTGGTCACCGGCAGCGGCCACCCGACCTGCGCGATGGTCTACAAGCTGGTCGCCCGCGAGTCGGTGCCCGGCGGCGACCTGATCCCGGTCGCCAAGCGCTCGGCCGGCGGCAAGACCAGCGTCGGCGGCCGCAAGTGGGCCGCCCGCCGCCCCGACCGGGACGGGGTGGCCGAGGCCGAGGTGGTCGGCACCGGCCCGGTGCCCGCCGACCTGGAGCCGCACCTGCTGCACGTCCCGCTGATCACCGGCGGCGAGGTGGTCGGCCGCGAACCGCTGGACACCGCGCGCACCCGTCACCGCGCCGCCCGCGCCGCGCTGCCGCTCTCGGCCACCCAGCTGTCGCGCGGCGAGCCGGTGATCGGCACCGAGCGCCACGCGGGTTGAGCCCCCGCGCGCGGCGGCCCTTCCACCGCCGCCGCGCACTGCCTAGAGTGCCAACCGCGGTACCCACCGCCCCCGACGCCAACGCGGCCGAGACCCCCCGGCTCCGGACCGCACCCACACTCCAACGAGAGAAGCCAGCCATGCACCGGGCCCTGATCGTCGTCGACGTGCAGAACGACTTCTGCGAGGGCGGCAGCCTTCCCGTCGCCGGCGGGGCCGAGGTCGCGGCCGCGATCACCGACCTGATCGCCGGCTCCGCGCCCGGCTACGCCCACATCGTCGCCACCCGCGACCACCACATCGACCCCGGCGCGCACTTCGCCGCCGAACCGGACTACGTCCACTCCTGGCCCGCGCACTGCGTGGCCGGCACCGAAGGCGTGGGCTTCCACCCCAACTTCGCCCCCTCGGTGACCTCAGGCGCGGTCGAAGCGGTGTTCTCCAAGGGCGCGCACGCCGCCGCCTACAGCGGCTTCGAGGGCTTCGACGAGCACGGCGGCACCCTGGCCGCCTGGCTGCGCGAACGCGGCGTCACCGACGTCGACGTGGTCGGCATCGCCACCGACCACTGCGTCCGGGCCACCGCCCTGGACGCCGCCCGCGAGGGCTTCGCCACCCGCGTCCTGCTCGACCTGACGGCCGGCGTCGCCTCCGCCACCACCGCCACCGCCCTGGACGACCTGCGCACCGCGGGCGTCGAGCTCACCGGCACCCCAGTGGTCCGCGCCGACTGACCGCCGGTCGCTCCCCCGCTCAGCGCTCGGTGACCACCAGCTCCACCACGTCCTCGCCGCCGAGCTCGTACGCCTGCGCCAACTCGCCGCCGACCAGCTCCCGTTCGGCGGCGAGCCGGGACGAGCCGACGTACACCACCCGCACACCCAGGTACTCCATCCGGTGCTGGCCGCCGCGCACCCAGGCCGCCTCGCCCTCGCTGACGCAGCGCAGCTCGGAGTCGACCTCCACCGCCACCGCCGCCTCCGGCCAGTACAGGTCCGGCACCGCGATGTAGGTGCCGCCACGCATCCGCAGCTCCGCCCCGGTCAGCGGCATCGGCAGGCCCTGGTCCACCACCAGTTCCAGCAGCTTCGCGAACGCCGACTCCCGCTGCGCGGCCAGCAGTTCGTCCACCGCCGCCCGCACCCGCGGCTCGACCAGCAGCTCCGCCTCGACCAGCTCGGCCAGCAGCTCCGCCGGGTCGCAGCCGCCGCCGCGCTCCGCCACCGCCTCGCGCAGCACCGCCCGCAGCAGCCCCGGGCCGACCTGCCCGGTCTCGAACGCGCCCTGCTCGGTCCACTCGCGGATCGCGTCCGCCACCGCCCGGGCCACCGGGGCGACCGCCAGCCCGTGCACCGAGCGCGCTTCCAACTCCCGCTCGGTGCGCCGGATCCGGACCTGTCCGGCATCGCGCAGCCGGCGCTGCCGGGGCACCAGCACCTCCACCCCGAGCACCGCGGGCAGCCGCGGCATCGACACGAAGCCGTACAGCGCCAGCGCCGCCGCGCCGGTGATCACCGCACCCTCCCGGCCGTCCTCGGCCCGCCCGTTCTGCGCCGCGTACAGCAGCGCCGCCCACATCCGCTGCTCCGGCGTCGGCGCGCTCTCCTGCAGCAGGTAGACCCGCGGCAGCAGCCGTTGCCACGGCCCGCCGCTGCGGCAGTGCTCGCTGACCAGGCGGGCCGGCACGCCCCGGGCGCGCAACTGACTGGCCGTCACCACGTTCTGCTGGAGCCGGGCGAGATCTTCGAGGGAAGCGGGCTGCTGCGGAATCTGGTAGCTCATGCCCACAACACTCCCCCCGGCGACTGACAGCCGACCCACGACCTGACGACCTGTTACCCAACCGTCGTCAAACCGGGACGGCTCAGCACTAAAGTCCTCATACCCTCACCCATTCGGCGGATAGGACGTTCACTCCTTTGCCGGATTAGATCGGACTTGTTTTCTACTATCCGATTTTCATCGGATCGACACAGCATTGCGACCCAGCCGATCCCCGGCCGTCGACCTGCGCGATCTGACCCGGCGTGACCGACCCCACACCCAACGCGACCACCCCTGGCGTCGGCCACCGCCTCGAATTGCCTACCATCGGGCTCATGCCCCGCGACGACTCATCCGCCCAGCGCGCCGCCCGACTACGCCTCGGCCGCCTGCCCGGCTACGTCCGCCAACCGGATCCCGCCCGCCGTGGCGGCGAGGACGGACGTGCGTACAAGAAGGGCTGGGAAGTCCGTTTCACGGCGCGCAGCGAGGAAGAGATAACCGAGATCCGCGAACTCGTGGCCGCTGCCGGGTTCGCCCCCGCCCGCCCCTTCTTCAAGGGCCACCAGTTGATCCAGCCCGTGTACGGCATCGCCGCGGTGCAGGCCTACCTGGCCGCCCGCGAGGCCGCCGAGGAGACCGGCCGGGCCCGCCAGGCCGCCGGCATCCCCGAGCAGACCCGGCGCGAGCCCGACAGCGTGGCGGCCGCGGCCCGCGCCGCGGAGAGCGCCGCCGCGCACGCTGCCGCCCGCGCTGCCGCCCCGGCCTCCCGCCACCCCGCCGAGCGGTGGCCGGCCGGCGGCCGCGAGGACCGCTGACCGCCACGCTGCCGCCCCGCTGGCACCCCGCAACACTGACGGCCTTCCGACGCCCGCCAGGAGGCCTCAGCGCCCCCCTGGCGGGCTTTCTGACGCAACGTCAGATCCTGACCGCCAGTCAGCGCTCGTCTCCGGCCGTCGAGATCCCCACTCCGGCCGCGAGCTTCTGGGCTTCTGCCGTACGTTTCCCCCTCCGGCCGTGGACCTCTCGGCCTTGGCCATACGTCTCCCTACTCCGGCCATGAGCTTGTCGGCCTTGGCCGTACGTCTCCCCGGCCGTGGGCTTGTCGGCCTCGGACGTACGTCTCCCCACTCCAGCCGGGAGCCTCTCGGCCACGGCCGTCGACCCCTCGGCCCGGACGTCAACGTCTCGGCTTCAGCCGTCACCCGGTCGACTCGGCCGTTGGCTACTCGCTTCGGGCGGCGGCATCCCGACCTCCGCCGTCGGCCTCTCGACTCCGGCCGTACGTCTTCTCGGCTTCGGTGCCCATGGACTGCGGTCCCGGGCGGGTCGGCTGCGGGTGTCAGGTCGGGCCGGGCGGGGCGTGGTCGATGTGGACCGTGGCGGCGAGGAGCCGGGGGACTGCTCGGATCAGGGCTCGTTCGGCGGCGACCGCCACTTGGTGGCCGGCCACCACGGTGAGGGTGCGGTCGACCACCACCTCGGCCTCGGCGCGCAGGGCGTGGCCGATCCAGCGCATGCGCACCGCGCCCACCCCGCGTACGCCGTCCACGGTGGCGAGTTCGCGTTCCGCCGCGTCGACCAGGGCCGGGTCCACGGCGTCCATCAGCCGGCGGCCCACCTCGCGTACCGAGCTGCGCAGGACCGCCAGGATGGCCACCGTGATCAGCAGGCCGACCACCGGGTCGGCGTAGCGCCAGCCGAGCGCGCTGCCGCCCGCCCCGATCAGCACCGCGAGCGAGGTCAGGCCGTCGGTGCGGGCGTGCAGGCCGTCGGCGACCAGCGCTGCCGAGCCGATCCGGCGCCCGGTGGTGATCCGGTAGCGGGCCACCCACTCGTTGCCCGCGCACCCGGCGAGCGCCGCGACCGCGACCGCCCAGAGGTGTCCCACGGGCTGCGGGTGGAGCAGCCGGTCCACCGCCGTCCACCCGGCCAGCAGCGAGGACGCCGCCACCGCCAGCACCACGGCGACGCCCGCCAGGTCCTCGGCCCGCCCGTACCCGTAGGTGTAGCTGCGGTTCGCGGCCCGCCGGCCGAGCAGGAACGCCACCCCGAGCGGGACGGCGGTCAGCGCGTCCGCGACGTTGTGCACGGTGTCGCCGAGCAGCGCGACCGAGCCGGACAGCCCCGCGATCACCGCCTGCGCGGCGGCGGTGGCGCCCAGCACCAGGAGCGACACCCAGAGCGTGCGCAGGCCCTCGGCGGAGGACTCCAGCGCCGTGTCGACCCGGTCGGCCGCGTCGTGCGAGTGCGGGCGGAGCAGGTGGGCCAGGCGGTGCGCGGGACTCGGCCGGTGCTCGTGGCCGTGGTGCTCGTGACCGTGGTGCTCGTGCGGGTGGTTCTGGTGCTCGTGGTGCCCGTGATGCTCGCGGCCGTGATGGTGCGGCCGGTCGGATGTGTGATGGTGGTCATGCCCGTGGCCCGGGATTCGCCCGTGAAGGTGAGGCCCGTCGCCGTGTCCGCGTTCACCCATAGGGCTTACGGTGGCACACCAACTCCCTTGCAGCCACTGTCGATGTACCGGCTCTGACCAGGTGCGATGCGCTCGCAGCTGCGAGCGGCGGGCAAGGTTTGCTGACGGGGCGTCACACAACGGCCCGAAACGGGCCCGCGTCCGGGCATCTCAGCAGACTTGTCACCCACAGCACCCACCCGAGGGCCTAGAGTGAGCGCTGACGCTCCCCGTCCGGACCCAGATCGAGAGGCAGCTGATGTGACCGACCGTCATATCCCGGCCGCAGGCTCGGCATCCGCTGATCGGTCCACCGAACTACCCCACGTGTCGGTCGAGTTCGCCGCCTTCTGCGAGCTGCACGAACCCCGGTACCAGAGCTACGCCCGGGTCTGGTTCCAGGAGCCCGGCGCCGCCCACCGGGTGGTCCGGCTCGCCCTGCACGCCCTCGCCCGGGTCTGGCCCACCGTCCTGGAGAGCCCCAACCCGGCCGCGGTGGCCTGGCAGATCCTCCGCGACACCGTCACCGAGCAGCACGCCCTGGTGGGCGCCGGCAGCCTGCGTCCCGACGTGGACGCCGAGGAGGACCTGGCGATCCTGCACTACGTGGTCGGCCTGGCCACCCCGGAGATCGCCGACGTGATGGGCGGCGACACCGCCAACATCACCAGCCAGCTCCGGCAGACCCACCGGCGGCGCACCACCGACTGGTGACCCCGCCCGAGCCCTGCGGCGACCCCGCCGGGCTCGGCCGTTTCGGCGCCCGCCCCGGCGCGAGACCCGGCCCGCACGCCCCTTCGCCGCACCGCCCGCCCTGGGCCTGCCCCCGCACGCGGGGCGGGGACAGCGCGGACGGGTCGCACCCGGAGGACCCGTGAGCGAGATCACCGCGGGCCGCACTACCAGCGCGGCTCCGGGCAGCGAAGGATGACGTCCAGTCAACCGAAGACGGACGAAGACGGAGACCCCGGATGCCGTTCGACCACGCCGTGGCCATGTTCCAGCACCAGGCCGACGCCTGCGCCGCGTTGGGCTCACCGCTGTCCGCCGCGCTGCTGCGCCGGGCCGCCGAGGACCTGGCCGCGGGCGGACCGTGCGCCGCCGCGATCTCCGGCCACGAGGACGCCCCGGGGCCGGACGCCATCGCGCTCCGCCTGCTCGGCGCCGTGCACGCCTTGGTGCTCTCCGGCCGGGCCCCCGACCTCGCCGCGCACTATCCCAGTGTCGGCGGCCACTTCGACCCCGCCGACCCGGACGCGCCCTGGCCGGCCTTCCGCGCCGCGGTCGCCGACCGGCTGCCGTTCGTCCGCGAGTGGCTGACCCGGCCGCCGCAGACCAACGAGGTCGGCCGCGCCAACCTGCTGCTCACCGGTCTCGCCTGGGCCCAGCACCGGCTCGGCGCCACCGGCCCGGGCCCGGACACCACCGTGCCCGGCCGGGATGGCGCCGGGTCGGACGCGGTGGCCTCCGGCTCGGGCCAGGTGGCCCCCGGAACGGGCCAGGTCGCCGCCGGCCTGCCGGTGCGGCTGTACGAGCTCGGCTCCAGCGCCGGGCTCAACCTCCTGGCGGAGCAGTTCCGTTGCGTGTCCCCCGGGTTCTCCTACGGGCCGCCGGACTCTCCCGTGGTGCTGGCCGACGCCTGGCGCGGCGAGCCGCCCGCCTGGCTGCCCGACGCGCCCCTGCAGCGGGTGGTGGAGCGCCGCGGCTGCGACCTCACGCCGATCGACCCGTGCTCCGCGGCCGGCGCGCTGGCCCTGCGCGCCTACCTCTGGGCCGACCAACTCCCGCGCACGGAACGGCTGAACGGGGCGCTGGAGCTGGCCGCCCGTACCCCCGCCCCGGTCGAACCGGTCGGCGCGGCCGAGTTCCTGCGCGACGTCCACCTCGCGGAGGGCGCCCTCACCGTGGTCTGGCACTCGATCATGCGGCAGTACGTCCCCGCCGAGGAATGGCGGCTGGTGGAGGCCGAGTTGGAGCGGCTGGCGGCCGACTCCGGGCCCGCGGCGCCGTTCGTCCACCTGGCCCTGGAGCCGCGCCGGGTCGGCGACGCCCACCGCTTCCTGCTCACCGCCCGGCTCGGCAAGGAGCCGGAGACGGTGCTCGCCGAGGCGGTTCCGCACGGCCTCCCGGCCTGGACCGTCGCCTGACGCTGCATCAGCTCGCTCGGTGCTGCCGCCCGGTGACGTCGAAGAGGTGGTGCACCGGGTCGTGGATCAGGTACTGGGCGAAGGACTCCACGGTGAACCGCGCGCCGTCGCTGCGCGTGCCGGTCCGCTGCCGCTGCTCGACCGTCACGCCCTCGAAGCCGAGCGCCAACCGATCTGCCGCGGAGGCGAGCTCGACGGACACCACGGCCGGGTCCTGCTCGTGGTAGCGCTCCGCCACGGCGGTCGCGTCCTGGTCCCAGTTGGCGAACAGCGGGTCGTCCTCGGTCAGCATCAGCCGCAGCCGCACGTCGAACAGCCGGAAGACGTCGCGGACGTGGCAGGAGTACTCGAGGTCCGACCACACCTCGGCGCTGGGCCGCTCGCCCAGCGCCGCCGGGTCGCCCGCCAGCAGCTCGGTCCAGGCCGCCGCGTTGGCCCGGATCAGGCCCGGCACCTCCTCGATGGAGACGGCCGGGGTGTCGAGACCGCAGTCGGCGCAGGAGCGCTCGAGGACCCAGGTCCAGTCCTTGGTGTCAGGAGTGATCATGCACCCAGGATGGCCCGGCGCGTCCCCTTCCGGCCAGTGGCAGGAACGCCAGCGGGCCTCGATATCCCGCCAGCCGATCGGCGGTTGCGACGGGCCCGTCCGCGGCCGCCCCCGCGACGGACCGCCCGGTGGCGCGGCGTAGCATGCTGCCTACTCGCGACCCGCCCGACCCCAAGCGGACCGGGCCGCTCGTACACCCACGGGGGGAACATGACCATCCGCACTCCGGTGCGCGCCGCGCTGTGCCTGCTCTCGGCCGCGGCCGTGCTGGTCCCGGTCGCCGGCTGCGCCAAGAAGAACGCGCCATCCGACGATCACACCGCGGCGGCCGCCGCGCCGTCCGACCTGCCCGCCACGCCCGGCCCGACCGACAGCGCACCGGCGAGCGCCCCACCCAGTACCGTGCCCAGCGCCTCGCCGTCCGCGAGCGCCTCCGCCACCGCGAAGCCCTCGCGCAGCGCCACCCCGACCCGCGCCACCAGCCGCCCGCCGACCGCGGCCCCCGCGCCCGTCGCCAAGGCCGGCCCGGTCGCGCCACCGCCGCCGGCCGTCCCGCCGCACACCCCGCCGCTGCAGAGCTCCTGCAAGCCGTCCTACACCGGCACCAACCTGCCGAAGGCCGACGTCGCCGCCGCGCTCACCGCCGCCGCCGGCACCACCCGCACCTTCACCCTCAGCGCCCCGTCCGGCGGCCGCACCACCGACACCCTGCCACCGCTGTCGCTCGCCCTGGTCAAGGCCATCGCTTGGCAGGAGAGCGGCTGGCAGTCCGCCATCAAGGCCTGTGACGGCGGCATCGGCACCATGCAGATCATGCCGGGCACCGCCACCACCATGAACAACAAGTACGGCACCAGTTCCGACGTGAACACCCTCGCCGGCAACGTCCAGATCGGCACCCAGTACCTGGACTGGCTGGTCGCCTACTACGGGGACTCCTGCTTCGGCGGCAACTACGACCTCTCGCCCGACCCGGTGAGCGGCAAGACCCCGCTGCTCGACCTGGTCATCGCCGCCTACAACGCCGGCGCGGGCAACGTCCACTACAACGTCTCCACCGACCCGACCACCGGCGCCGAGGTCGGCGTCTCGGTGATCCCGAACCCGTCCTACGTCGCCAACGTCAAGGCGCTGATGACCAAGGCGCCCTGGACCACCGCGAGTTGACCCGTATCACCCCGTGCGCCCCGCGCCGCGCGCCCTGAACGCCGGACGTTTCCGGGGCTCAGGGCGCGGGGTCGGGCGGGGCGGGCGGGTCGGGCGGGTCGGGCGGGTCGGGCGGGTCGGGCGGGTCGGGCGGGGCAGGGTTCAGGGCTCGACCGGCAGGGCGGCGGCGATCCGCTCGGCGAGCTCGTCCATCCGGTCCGCGGGCACCGCGCGCTCGCCCGCGCGCAGCAGGCCGAACACCCTGGGGCCGCGCAGCTCCGGCGGCAGATCCGCGTCCCGCGGCACCACGTGGAAGTGCACGTGCGCGAACCCGGCGGCCTCGCCGAACTGCGCCACGTACGCCTTCGCACACCCGGTCACGGCCGCCAGCGCCCGCGCCAACCGGACCTGCCACACCCCCAGCGACGCCGCCTCGTCATCGCTCAGCTCCGCCATCGACTCCACGTGCCGCCGGGGCAGCAGCACCAGCCACCCCGGCAACGCGCAGTCCACCGCGTGCACCACCCGCCAGTGCGCGTCCGCCGCGATCCGCTGGAACCGCGGCAACCGCGCGAACTCCGCCTCCCTGGCACACGCGTAGCACTCCCCCGCCACTCCACTGCTCACCCGCTGACCCTACGGGCCCACGCCCCCCACCGCACCGGCATCAGCCCGGCTGCCCCACCACGTTCACCGAACACACCGACGACGTCGGCACCAGGCCCGGCAGGAACGACCCCAGCAGGTGCGAACACACCGCCGCCTGCTGCTCGTTCTGCACCCCCTCCGCCACCGCGCTCCCCGCCGCACCGGTCACACCCGCCACCGCCACGACCAACCCCAGCACCGCACGCTTCCACCGCACCACGACAACCGCCCTCCGGGCACTAGACGACCGAACACCGCCATCTCCTACCCCACCGCCCCCGCCCCGCACGAACACCTACCGCCGTCCGAGGGCGTGTCGCCCACCCCCGGACACGCGAACGGCCCCCCACGACGCTGTCGTCATGAGGGGCCGTCAGTTGCTCTGTGCGTCACCGCTGGTACGGGTTCCCCCCGGCCGGCGGCGGCTGCTGCGGCTGATACTGCCCCTGGGGCGGGTACGGCTGCTGCTGGCCGTACGCACCCGGCTGCTGGGGCGGCGCGTAGCCGTACGCCGGCCCACCCGGGCCACCACCGGGCCCCGCCGGCCCGCCGGGGCCGCCAGGGCCCCCGCTGCCGCCACCGCCGCCGTTCTTGGAGCGGCGGACCAGGACGATGATCAGCACGACGACGAGGACCGCCAGGACGGCGCCGCCGATCCCGATCAGCATGCCGCTGCCACTCCCGGAGTCACTGCTCGCCTGCGGCGCCGTGCTACCACCGGACGGGGGCGCCTGAGCAGGAGTGGAGGCCGTAGCGGACCCTCCCGGCATGTTGCCGTTCGGCTCCGCGCGGTTGAGCAGCGGATTCTCCTTCGGCCCGTTGTCCACCGCCGGGTTGGCCGCCAGCGCACCCGCCGGGGTGGCAATGCCGTAGCCGTACTTGTCGTTCGGGAAGGGCCCCTTGCCGTCCGGCTGCACGGCGCTCTTGATCATCCGGTTGATGACCTGGCCGGCCGACAGGTTCGGGTACTTCGAGCGGACGAGGGCTGCGATGGCAGAGACGAAGGACGTCGCGTCCGAGGTACCAGTGCCCTCGGCATAGCCTTGCCCACGGCTGGCGTGGCGGATCTTCTCGGCCGGTGCCGCCAGCGTCACCTGCGGACCTGTCGTCGACTTCGGCCAGACGTCGCCTGATTCGACCACGCCCGACACCGCGACGACTCCCGCGTACCCGGCCGGAAATTCGACCGCCAGACCGGGCGTGTTGCCTGAGGACGCCACGAGAACAACGTCCTTCTTCACGGCGTAGTCGACCGCCTCACGAAGTCCGGTGTCAGTCGTGCTTCCGCCGCCGATCGACATGTTGATGACCTTGGCACCATGGTCGACCGCAAAGCGAATGCCCTTGCTGACGTCCGTGTTGCCCTTGGTGTCGAATCCGCCGGACTGCTGGAGCTCGATCTTGATCGGGAGGATCTTCGCCTTGGGAGCCAGCCCCATCACACCAGCGTTGTCACCATGCCCGTGCGCAGCGATGTTGCTCGCCATGCCGGTCCCGTGGCCGTCGGTGTCGGTACGTCCGTCCCCGCCGCCACCGGTGAGGTCGAGGCCCGGGAGAACCTGGCCGGCCAGGTCCGGGTGGTCTGCGTTGACGCCGCTGTCGATGACCGCAACGATCACGCCGTCGCCCTGACTGATCGGCCAAACCCGCGAGGCCGCACCGTAGTTCTTGAGGGCCCACTGTGCCTCGCGGTTCTCGTCCGCGGCGGCGGGCCCGGCGCTGACGCCCCACAACAGGGCTCCCGCAGCGAGCGCGGCCAGACCGCGCACGGATCGGCTGGTCGTCAAGCCTCGTCACCCCACTCGTTGAAGCGGCCGCCCCACAGACCATCAGATCTGCGGGACGGCCGGTCGTGTTCGACTGTTCTACTGGCCGAACGTCATTCCACCACGTCCGGGTTGACGTGGTTGCCGGACGCCCAGGTTTCCTCGTCCTCGACGAGGTAGTCCGGGCGGTCCTTCCCGCGCTTCTTGTCCTTCTTGCCCGCCTGGCCGTGGCCGGCCATTCCGCCGCCGTGACCGGCACCGGCCTGCCCGGGACCGCCGGCCTGGCCGGCTCCGCCGCCCTGGCCGAAACGGCTCCGGCCGATGCCGGACCCGCCTTCGCTGAACGCCCGGCCACCGGAAGCGGCGTGGGTCGACTCGCCCACCACGCCGCCGGCCTTGCCGGTCAGACCGCGCCCGGCGCGTCCGCCCGCGCCGCCGCCGGCACCACCCTCACCGGCTCCGCCGCCCAGGCCACCACTGCCGCCCATGCCGCCGGCCCCGAACGTCCCGGCCTTCGACACGCTGTTGCCGCTGAAGCCCGCGCGGCTGCCGCCGATACCGGTGCCGCCGCCCATGCCGATCTCACCGTGGCCGCCCAGACCGGCAGCGCTGCCACCGCTGGTCAGCCCGAACCCACCGCCGCCCGACGGGCCGTGCACCGCGCCGGCACCGCTCGTGCCGCCGATCTGCCCGGCACCACCGCGGATGACAGTCCCGCCCTGGACGCCGTCGATTCCGGTCCCCGGCCCCTTCGGCTGCGGAAGCGCATTGGCCGTACCGCCGGAGATGCCCGCATCGGTCGGACGGACCACCGTCGGCTGGACCTTCGGCGCCTTCGGCGTGCTGCTCGTCACCGTGCGCTGCCCGGAGACCTTCGACCCGGACGAGCCGCCCGTTCCGGCGCTGCTCTGAGCAAGGCCCATTCCAGCGCCCGCGATCAGCGCGCCAAGAGCGGAGGCCCCGCCGTTGTCCGGCGGGGTGAGTTCCCGTTCGTCGCCGCGGCGGCCCCAGGTGGGTACCTGGAGGTAGTTGGTCGCGCTGCGGTAGCTGGTAGCCAGCACCTCCATCACCCCGACCGCTTCCTGCTTCCGGGTGTCGGCGATCGAGGTGCGGGACTCCTCGGTGTTGATCCCCACCGACTGCTGCGCGAAGTCACCCAGCGAGTCTCCAGCCTTGTCCCAGAAGCCCGGCTCCTCGGGCATGTCACGCTTGGCCTTGTCGATCGCCTCGGACATCATCTGCAGCGCACCAGCAGCATCATTCGCATAAGCGGCTGCGTTGTTGACGTTGTTGGCGAGCGAGGTCATGCGCGTGTAGAACGCATCGCTGGTGGAGCCCTGCCAGGAGTCGGTCGCATCGGCAGCGGCAGTGTTCAACGCTGTCCGGATCTGCTTCAGCGTGTCAGTGGCCCGCCGCCATGGGTCAGCTGCCGCCATGACCGCACCGGAGTCCATGGCCTGGACCATGGAGCGCATTTGGCCGTGACTGTAGTCGGTGAAACTGGTGAACTCACTCACGGTTGCCTCCCTCGCCGGGCCCTGCCAGTTCCTCGGTCATACGGCTCGTCACCATTGCGGCCTCGCGCCGTCCGTCGGCCGGCTCTGAGTCGGCGTCGCCTGCGTCGGGCCGGTGTTTGCGCGGTCCAACGAGGCCTGGTCCCAGGTCGCGGACCAACCGTCGTGCGCGAGGGACATGCGCTGGCGGGTGTTCCGCTCCTGCTCCTCGTAGTTCGTCGCGGTGTGGTCGGCGTTCTGCTGCACCTGGTCGATGGTGTCCTGAATCTCGAAGAGGATCCGGTTCAACGCCTCGCGCATGTCCGTGTACTTGGCGTGCAACGCCTGCGCCTCTGGGAACGTTCCGAACGCATTTGTTCCGATCCCGGTCGGCCCGTAGACCTTCGCAGTGCCCGCACCTTCGTCGAACTCCTTGAGCAGGCCGCGGACTTGTGCCGCGAAAGCCCGCAGGCTGTCGACCTCTACCTGGAAGCCCTTGCCACTCGTGCTCATGTATTCGTACCTCCCCCGTACCTGCTGCCCGCTCGACTGCCCGCTCGACCGCCTGGGGCCCGTTGGAAAGTTGGCTCCAACCCATATGTCTAACACATGGGACGGCCCGTCAAAACGCCCCCTGGTGGCTGGGGGTGGGTTCAGGCGGCGGGGGTGGCGGCGGTGAGGGCCTGGCGGCAGAGGGTGTCGGCTCGGCGGGTGGTTTCGGGGAGGCGGTAGGAGGGGGTGAGGGCGAGGGTGACGGCGGTGGCTTCGGGGAGGCCGATGCGGTGGCCGGTGGAGAGGAAGACGGGTTTGACGCCCTGGCGGGTGCGGAGGGCGCGGCCGACCGTTTCGGTGCCGTCGAGGAGGGGCGACCAGTCGCCGCGGTGGTCGCCGGGGGTTTCGTGGGTGAAGGTGAAGGGGTTCTTGGCGACGCCGAGGGTGGGGAGGCCGGTGTGGACGCCGAGGTGGCTGGCGAGGCCGAGGCGGCGGGGGTGGGCGAGTCCGTAGCCGTCGCAGACCACCAGGTGGGGGGTGCGGGTGAGGCGGGACAGGGCGTCGAGGACGGCGGGGAGTTCACGGAAGGCGAGCAGTCCGGGGACGTAGGGGAAGGCGACCCGGCCGACGGCGGTGGCCTGTTCGACGACGTCGAGGGTGGCGTAGTCGAGGAGGACGGCCGCGGCGGCGACCACGTCGCGTTCGTCGTCGTAGGCGACGTCGACGCCGGCGATCAGGGTGCCGGGGCGGCGTGGGGGTTCGGGGCCTTCGGGGACGACGAGCGGGCGCAGGCGTTCCTGTTCGGCGCGGGCGGCCTCGGCGGTGGTGGGCCAGTCAGCGGGGACGGTCACGGCGGCTCCGGGTGGGTCGGACGCGGGGGGCGGGCGGGCGGTGGCCGTCCCGGTGTTCTCCGTACGCACGCTATCGGGCGCGCGCGCGGCAGCGGGAGCGGTGGTGCGCTGCCGCGGAGTGAGCCTGTGCGCCCCCTGTGCCCCGGAGTAGGTCAACTTCCAGCGGTTAGGCTGTACTTACCGAGAACGACGCTGAACCCGAAGCTGAACCAGCACCAGCACCAGAACCTGGACCCGGGCCCGGACCGCAGCGGGGGCGACCCCGTGCACGGCCCTCGCGCCGCGCCTGCTGACCGAACTTCCGCCCGCGTTCCCCCGCGCGAAGGGTTGACCGCCATGCCGCGCCTCGCCGCCGTGACTCGTGCCGCCTCGTCCCGTGCCGCTGCCTCCCGGGCCGCCTGGTCCGGGGCAAGGAACCGGCCCGGCGCCGCGCAGTTGTGCGCCGGCACGCTGATCGCGGCGGGCTCCGCGGTGGCGTTGCTGGCCGTGTCCGGGGAGCTGGGGGTGTGGCGGATCGCGGTGCTGGTGGCGTTCGCCGTCGCGCTCGGGCTGCTGTCGACCGTGCTGCTGACCTCGGTCGCGGCCCGCCGCCGCCCGTCCCCCGCGGTGCCCGAACCGACCGCGCCCGGTGCGCCCGCACCGGCCCCGCCCGTGCCGGCCTCGGCCGCGCAGCCGGTGTACGCGCACCAGGCCCGCTAGCGTCCGCCGGGCTCCGGCGAACGCAGAGACTCCCGGGCCCGCGGCAGGTCGATCGCTGCCGCGCGCCCGGGGCCCACAGAGGTCGAACAGGCCGTCCGGAGAGGTCCAACAGGCCGTCAGGCGGTGGACACCACCACGGTCTTGGCCCCCTTGTCGTGGATGCACTGGCGGTAGGGCTTGTCGAAGACGCCGAACAGGCCGTCGACGGGCCACCAGAGGCCGCCGCAGCAGATCAGCGCGGGGACGACGAAGACCGAGGCCCGGGTCCAGGCGGCGCCGGGGGTGGGCGAGGAGCCGTCGGCCAGCATGGCGACCCGGACCTTCATCAGCTTCTTGCCGAGGGTCTGGCCGTCCCGGCTGAACATCAGACCCTCGTAGACCAGGAAGAGCAGGTAGCCGAGCCAGGCCGAGCCGACCCAGCCGTCCTGCTTGCCGAAGTTGGCGAACGGGAGGAGCACCACGATGGCGACCGCCTGCACCAGGATCCAGTCGAGCACCTTGGCGACGATGCGGGCGCCCCAGCCGCCGAGCGGGGGCATTCCGGGGACCGGGCCCGGGCCGGGGGTGCCGTACGGGGATCCGTAGGGGTCGCCGGGGGGCGGGGTCTCGCCGGGCGGGGGGCCGTAGCCGGGCGGCGGGTTGTCGTAGGGGGAGCCCGATCCGGCCGGTGCACCGTACTGGCCACCGTAGCCGGGCGGGGAGTCGTACGGGCTGCCCGACGACGACGGGGGCTGCTTGTCGAAGGACGGCTTGTCGCCCTCCCCCGGCTCGGTACCAGAGGGGTCGTAGCTGCTCATGCGACGAGTAGAACATCGCAAATACTACGATGTTGGGATATTCGGGCCGTTTCTGTCCGTTTTGCCGGTCTTCGGGTGAACGGGTCGGCTTGACGGCCCCTCAGCCGCGCTCGGCCCGGACCACCCGGGTGCGGGCCACCCGGTCGTGCCAGGCCCGCCGGGCGGAACGGTCCAGCAGTGCGACCGCCGGGCCCAGCAGCAGGACGGTGCCCAGGCCGCGCACCAGCCAGCGCAGCAGCGAACGGCCGAACCCGGGCGGCCGGGCGCCGTCCGCCGCCACCACCCGGATGCGGGCCAGCCGCTTGCCGAAGGTCTGACCGGTCCGGGCGATCGGCAGCACCTGGTACAGCAGGCCGAACACCACCAGGACCCCGAGCAGCACGCCCAGCCGGCCCAGCACCACCCCGTCCAGCAGCCACACCTGGTGCTGACGGCCCGTCAGCCTGGCTACCAGTGCCGCCTGGTCGATCTTCCGCTGGACGTGCGTCACCACCGCCCCCGCCAGCGGCACCGCGACGGCCGCACCGACCACCGCCCACACCGCCCCGTCCACCAGCCAGGCCAGCGCCCGCGCCCCGACACCCGCGGGAACGGACGCCGGAGCCGCAGCCCGCCGCGCCCGCGTCCCGGACCGGGCCCCGGCCCGCTCCCCCCGAGCCGCCGCCCCGGGGCGGGCCCGGCGCTGCTCCCCCGGCCCGCCCCGGGACTCCGATTCCGGCGACGACGCCGTCCTCGACCCCTCCTTCGACGCCGAAGCCGGTACGGATGCCGACTCGGGCTCCGGTTCCGGGCGCGGCGGGCGCACCCGCTCGGCCGCGACGTGCGCCGCGCGCGGGTCCCGGCCAGGGCGCTTCCCGGCCGGCGCGGACACTGTCGGCTCGGACGCCGACGGCGCGGACACTGTCGGCTCGGACGCCGACGGCGCGTCAGGCGTCTCCGCCGTTCCGACCGCTTCCGTCACGGGGGCGGCCGCGGCCGGCGGTTCGACGCCCCAGGAGACCCAGCGCGGCGCGCCGCCGGTCTCCATCAGCCCGCGTTGCGCCCGCGGGTCCGCCCGCCAGCCCGAGTCGGCGGGCGGCTCCGCGGGCCCGGCCACCGGCTCGTACAGCGCGCCGGGCCCGGCGGCCAGGCCGACCGTGCCGCCGTCCGCCCCGTGCCAGGGCGAGCCGCCGTCCGCCCCGTGCCAGGGCGTCCCGTCGAGCGGCTGGGCGACCCGTGGCGTGGGCGGCGCGGCCTCCTCGGCGGCATGCGCAGGCGCAGGCGCGGGCGCGGGCAGCTCCAGCGGTCGGGCGGCGGCCTCGACCTCCCGCCACTCCCCACGACCACCGCCGTTGGCGCTGCCGGCGCCGCTGCCGTTGCGGGGCACGACGAGGGCGCCCTCGGGCAGGCCGGGGCGCAGCGCGGCGGCGGTCGCCCAGGACTCGGCGGTGACCGGCTGGAGCCCGTTGCCGGCGACCGCCCACGGGGTCTGGTCAACGGGGCGCAGCGGGGCCATCTCCGTGCGGGGGCGGATCTCCAGCTCGCCGGGGAGCCCCTCGCCCGGC
Organism: Streptomyces sp. TLI_171; assembly: GCF_003610255.1. GTDB lineage: Bacteria > Actinomycetota > Actinomycetes > Streptomycetales > Streptomycetaceae > Kitasatospora. Next base: position 2,823,503 of record NZ_RAPS01000001.1, read on the forward strand.
GCGGGGAAGACGGGGTACTCGGGGGGCTCGGACATGGTGAACGCGGTCTGCGCGCCGGTCTCGTCGAGGTAGACGGGGCCGGTGTCGACCAGCGGGGCGGCGGGCGCGGCGGGGACGAGGCCGGGCGGGACGCTGTAGGGAGGCGGGCTGAGGTAGCGGGCGACGAAGCGCGGGGGTTCGAGGTGCTCGCCCGCCGCGGGGGCGGGGCGACTGGTGCCGGGGACCCAGGCGTGGCCGGCCCAGAAGCGGACGAAACCGGGCACCGACGGGTCGGGGTAGTAGCCGGGGGCTCCGGCGTCTCCGGCCACGGGCGCGCCGTGCATCGGGCCTGCGGTGGAGGGCCGGTCCGTCATTGCGTCTTCCTTCGTACCGGCACCGCGGCGTGCAGGTGGGCGGACGTGCGTGGGTGCGGACGTGCGTGGGGGAGCCGCGGGCGGAGAGTCGCCGGGCAGTCACAAAGGGTAGTACTCGGAGCGGCCCGGTCCGCCGGGTTCGGCGGAACTCGTGAAACGGGCGGTGTCTCGTGGTACGGCCGGTGCGTCCGCGACGGTTTCCGGACGGCTCCGGGGCGGCCGCGCCGTCCCGGAGCGGCCGGGCTGTCCGGAGTCCCCGCCGGGAACAACCGGGGCAGCGGGGAAAAGGTTCTGCGGCAGGGCGGCAAAAAGTTCTCCCGAAAGTTCTCCGCGAACCCGTGTAAGAGTATGCGGTGCACCTCCTCTCTCCGGCTGCGGGGCCGATCGGCGGCCCGCGGAGCGGAGAGGGTGAGTGGCCGTGGCCGGACAGTCGACCGGAGTGGTGGAGCAGGAGCTGGAGCTGAACCTGGTGCTGTCGCCGGAGCGCAGCGTCCCGGTGGCGGCGCGGCTGTCGTACGGCAGCCACGACCCGTTCGCGGTGTACGTGACCTTCCACCTGGACAGCGGGACGCCGGTGACCTGGGTGTTCGCCCGGGAGCTGCTGGTCGAGGGGACGTTCCGGCCGTGCGGCCAGGGCGACGTGCGGATCTGGCCGACCCGGTCGGGGCGGCGCAGCCTGCTGTGCATGGCGCTGAGCTCGCCGGCGGGCGACGCCCTGCTGGAGGCGCCGCTGCCGACGGTGGCGGCCTGGCTGGAGCGGGCGCACCGGCTGGTGCCGCCGGGCGCGGAGCTGGAGGCGATGGACCTGGACGGTTCACTCGCCGAGCTGCTGGCGTGAGCGGGCGCACGGCGGTGGCGGGGCCGACCCGCCCGCCGGGACGTCCGCCGGAGCGCCCGCCGTCGGGACGTCCCGGGCGGGCGGGGCGGCCGGCGGAGGTGGAGCGGGCCGGACGGGCCGGTGCTCAGCGGGCCGCGGGGGCCTTCTGGGGGCCGGTGCTGCCGAGCCCGTCGACGCCGCTGCGCGGTGCGGGGACGCGGACCAGTGGGGCGCCGGCGGCCCGCCGCCGGGAGCGGACCCGGAGGGCGGCGACGGCCAGGAAGCAGAGGCCGAGCAGGGGGTAGACGCCCGCGGGGAACTGGCTGTACCAGGGCAGGGTGAGGTCGAGTTCGCCCTTGTGCGGGACGATCCACATCGCGAAGGACAGGAAGCCGAGCAGCGTCAGGGCGAAGATGACCCGCCAGCGCAGCCGCCGGACGGCGGCGGGGCGGGACCGCTCGTGCGCGGCCTCGGCGGCGAGCAGGACGAGCACCGGCACGCACCACACCCAGTGGTGGGTCCAGCTGATCGGGGAGATCAGCACGGCGGTGACCAGCGCGGTGCACACGCTCCAGGCGTCGGCGCGCGGCGACCAGCGGGCACTGCGGTGGGCCCAGACGGCGACCGCGAGTCCGGCGACGGCGACCAGGGCGCCGAGGACGGTGGCGGGCAGCCCGGGGTCGGGGGTGTGCATCAGGCGGGCGATCAGTCCGCGCAGGGACTGGTTGTCGACGATGACGGTGCTGCCGACCCGGCTGGAGTCGTACAGGTACTTGGTCCAGAAGCCCTGGGTGGCGTCGGGCAGCAGCAGCGCGCCGATCAGGAAGGTGCCGACGAAGGTGGCGCCGGCCACCAGGGCGGCCCGGACCCGGCCGGTGATCAGCAGGTAGACGGCGAACAGGCCGGGGGTGAGCTTGATGCCGGCGGCGATGCCGATGGCGAGGCCCTTGCTGCGGGCGCTGTCGGGGCGGGTGAGGTCCCAGAGGATCAGGCAGGCCAGGGCGAGGTTGATCTGGCCGTAGCGCAGGTTGGTGAAGACCGGCTCCAGCCAGACGCCCAGTCCGGTGACCAGCAGGACGCCGATCGGCCGCAGGTCGCGGCGGGGCCAGCCGACCAGTTTGAAGGACAGGTGGGCGAGGGTGGCGAGCAGCAGCAGGTTCCCGGCGGTGATGGCGACCCGCAGGAAGGGGATGCCGAACCAGGTGGTCGGTACGAACAGCATCGCGGCGAACGGCGGGTAGGTGGCGGGCAGGTTCCACTGGGTGACCCGCAGCGCGTACAGGTCGTGGCCGTTCGCGACGGCTTCGCCCTCGGCCCGGTAGACGATCATGTCGACCATCGAGGTGCCGACGGCGTGCCGGACCAGCGCGTACGCGAGCAAGGACACCAGGGCGAGCGCGCCGGCCAGCAGCAGCGGCCGCCGGGGGGCGGTGCGCAGCGCGTCGGCGACGGCGGCCAGTTGTCGGGCCGGGGCGGTGACGGTGCGGCGCCAGGCGGCGGCGGGGGGACGCCCGGGGCCTTCGGGTGGCGTGGCGCGTTCCGCTTGCACCGTGGTCACTTGTTGCTCCGTCCGCCGTCGACCTGCGCTGGGCCAGCAGCCGACACTACCCGACCTGTCCGGATGCGCCACCGGTCGCGGTCGTCCCGGGCTCCCCTCCTGGGGCCGGCCGGCCGCCGAGCAGGGCGGTCGGTCGGCGGCCCGGACCCGGGACGACCGCAGGTGGTCGGGACGAGCTTCGTGGTGGGCGAGGCCGTACGGGACGCGTCGAGGCCGACCCTAGCCGGGGCGGCGGGCCGGATCGGCCGGGCCGGGGTGTCATGAGGCAGCATTGGCCGGCGCTTAGGACGTATTTAAGGGAGAGGAGCGACACTCAGCTGTCGCCCCCGCGGTAACAGCTCCAGTGTCGGCATCGGTCCGTCAGTCCTTGCGGCTCAGTCGGCCGGGCCGGCGGCGTTGCTGCCGCGGCAGTTCCACTTCGGTGCGGGTGTTGAGCCGCAGGGCGATCTCGGCTCCGCCGAGGACGGCGGAGCGGCCGAGCGAGACCTCGCCGCCGGTGCCTTCGGCGAGCTTGCGGACGATGTCCAGGCCGAGGCCGGTGGAGCCTTCGCCGCCGTGCCCGGCGCCCCGGCGGATGGCCGGGGCGGGGTCGGTGAAGCCGGGGCCGCCGTCGCCGACGAGGACGATCACCGCGTCCTCGCCGGCCACCACGTCGACGGCGAAGGCGGTGCCGACGGCGGTGTGCCGGAAGACGTTGCCGAGCAGCGCGTCGACGGCGGCGGCGAGGTCGCCGCGCTGCACGGGGACGGGCGCGGGTGCTTCGTCACCGGCCAGCCGCCAGGGGCGGCCCTCGTCCTCGGCGAGCGCGGACCAGAACGCGACGCGTTCGCGGATCACCTCGACGGCGTCGCAGCCGAGGACGACCGGCGGGGCGTCCACCGGGTCGCGGCGGGCGGTCCGGATGATCTGGTCGACCTCGCGTTCGAGCTGGGCGACGGCGTGCCGGGTGGCGTCGGCGGCGTCGCCCTCGCCGAGCGCGGCGGCGTTCAGCCGGAGCACGGTGAGCGGGGTGCGCAGCCGGTGGGACAGGTCGGCGGCGAGTTCCCGTTCGGCGGCCAGCAGGTGCACCACCCGGTCGGCCATCGCGTTGAACGCGTAGGCGGCCTCGCGCAGCTCCTCGGGTGCGCCTGCCGCCTCGGGTCCTTCGACCGGGACCCGGACGGTGAGGTTGCCGGAGCCGAGCGAGCGGGCGGCGGTGGCGAGGCGGCGGGCGGAGCGGATGATCCGGGTGCCCATCCGGTCGGCGACCGCGACGGAGACCGCGACGAGGGCGAGCGCGACGCCGGAGAGCACCAGCCAGGCGGTGCCGACGCCGCGCGAGAGATCCGCGTCGGGCACGTAGACCTCGACGACGGCGACCCGGCCGCTGTCGACGGCGACCGGCTGGAGCAGCGCGTATCCGCCGGGGGCGCGGACGGTGCCGGCCCGGCCCTGGTCCTCGGCGGTGGTGAGCTGGGCGGCGTCGACCCGGGCGCGGCCGACCACGGTGCCGCCGGGCAGGTGGACGGCGAGGCGTTCCTGGGCGCCGGCGTCGGTGGAGGCCAGGGCGCGGGCGATGGCGTCCTGGTCGGTGGTGATGGCCAGGGCGGGGCCGAGTGCGGCGGCCTGCCGTTCGGAGGCGGTGAACGCCCGGTCGCGGGCGGTCTGCTGGACCATCAGGCCGAGCGGGATGAGGAACGCCAGCGCGACCATGACGGTGCCGGCGATGGCGGCCTTGACCATCGCCCAGCGCAGCGAGCGGAGGATGCGCTTCACGTCGTGCACCCGACCGGTCCGGAGGGCGCCTCCAGGCGGACCCCGACGCCGCGCACGGTGTGCAGGTAGCGCGGGCTGGAAGCGGTTTCGCCGAGCTTGCGGCGCAGCCAGGAGAGGTGGACGTCGATGGTCTGGTCGCCGCCGTAGGTCTGCCGCCAGACCTCGGCGAGGATCTCCTTGCGCGGGACGACCACGCCGGGGCGGGCGGCGAGGAAGGCCAGCAGGTCGAACTCGCGGCGGGTCAGGTCGAGGCGCTGCCCGTCGAGCAGGGCCTCGCGGCGCTGCGGGTCGATGGCGAGGCCGCCGACCCGCAGGATCTGCGGGGCCATCAGGGCGCCGCCGCCGAGCCGGCGCAGGACCGCTGCCATCCGGGCGGTGAGATGCTCTCCGGAGAAAGGTTTCACCAGGTAGTCGTCCGCGCCGTCGTTCAACAGCCGGACGATCTCCGCCTCGTCGTCCCGTGCGGTGGAGATGATGACGGGAACGTTGGTCAGTCCGCGGATCATCTTGAGCGCCTCGCTGCCGTCCAGATCGGGCAGCCCCAGATCGAGGATCACCAGGTCGCAGCCGACCTGGGCGACTTCGCGCAGCGCTTCCAGCGCGGTGCCGACGGAGCGCACGGCGTGGCCGGTGTCGGCCAGATGGCGGATCAGGGCGGAACGCACAAAGGGGTCGTCCTCGACCACAAGCACTGTTGCCATGGGGCTGCACGGTACGGCATAGCGGCGAACTGGTCTGTACCTCGGGGGGTTCAGGACGCGCAGGAACGGGCAGGGGCTGGGGCTTTGCGGAAACCCGGCGGTCGTTTTCCGCAAGGTTACTGAGGATTGCCCGGGCCGCTGACCTGCCCGTGACCTTCGTACGGCAGGATGGGCCCGCGATGCGGAGCGGACTGGTTCAACTGGGCGCCTGGACGGCAGCCACCGGAGCAGCGGTGGCGTTGTCCTGGCTCGGCGTGCACGCGGTGCTCGTCGACACGGTGTTCGAACAGCCGGTGGCGGTGGCGCTGCCGTCGGTTGCCTCGTCGAGGACGGAGCCGGTCGCGCCCCCGCCGAACGAGTCGCCGTCGGCCGCGCCGGCCACCTCGGCCGCGCCGAGCCCGAGTCCCGATCCCGACCCAGCGCCGGGGACGACCGCGCCCGCGAAGTCGACGACGGCCGCGCGCCGGTCGCCGACTCCGGCGGGGACGGTGCACAGCTACCTGCTGCCGGGCGGCCGGGTGGCGCTGGACCTGCAGCCCACCGAGGCGAAGCTGATCTCGGCGACGCCCGAGGTCGGCTGGAAGGTGCAGACCTGGCAGGGCGACAAGTGGCTGCGGATCAACTTCTCCAAGGACGACCGGGTCTCGCAGATGTGGGTGACCTGGAACGGCACCGAGCCGACGGTGCAGACCGAGCCGGGCTGACGGGCGGGGCGGACCGGCCGCACAATGTCGGTCGACGCCCGACCGCCCCGCCCCTGGAGCCGCCCCGTGCCCCCGCAGCCCGAAGCCATCGACGCGCTGGACGGAAAGCTGATCCGGCTGCTCGCCGAGGAGCCGCGGATCGGCGTGCTGGAGTGCTCGCGCCGCCTGCAGGTGGCGCGCGGCACCGTGCAGGCCCGGCTGGACCGGCTGCAGGCGCGCGGGGTGATCGGCGGTTTCGGTCCGCAGGTGGACCCGGCGGCGCTGGGCTACCCGGTGACGGCGTTCGCCACCCTGGAGATCTCCCAAGGGCAGGGCGCGGACGTCCGGGCGCACCTGGCGGCGGTGCCGGAGGTGCTGGAGCTGCACACCATCACGGGGCACGGCGACATGCTGGTGCGGATCGTGGCCCGTTCGAACGCGGACCTGCAGCGGGTGATCGACCGGGTGGTGGGCTTCGACGGGATCGTCCGGGCGTCGACCGCGATCGCGTTGGAGAACCCCGTGCCGTACCGGGTACTGCCGCTGGTCGACCAGGCGGCCGGCTCCTGAGCGTCACCGCAGCGACTGCGGAGGGTCACTGACGGCCGGTCAATGTCGTCGCCAGGGCGTGTCGCCGGGCCCCGGCCGGTTTTTTTGGCATATGCCTTTTGCTCGTGCACGCCAAGATCGCAGCCATGAGCATACGGACCGCACTCCCTGAGTGCTCGCCAGCTGTCCCACCGTCAGCACAGCCCGGCCGAGGACCCGTTCCGACCGCGGGGGCCGCCCGATGAGCCGGATCACCGACGCGCCGACCACCCTGATCACCTCCGCGCAGCGCGCGCTGCGCCTGCTGGAGGCCGCCGCCCGCCACCCGGCGGGCGCCACCGCCAAGCAGCTGGCCCGGGACACCGGGCTGGCCCTCGGCACCACCTACCACCTGCTGCGCACCCTGGTGCACGACAGCTACCTGGAGCGCCGCGAGGGCCTGTACTGCACCGGGCCCGCGGTCTCCGGACTCACCCGGGAGGAGAGTCCGGCGGCCGGCCGCTCCCGGCTGGACGGGCTGCTCGGCCGGCTCGCCCACGAGCTGTCCGCGGCCGTCCACTTCGCCTGGTACAAGGACGGCGAGGTCGACCTGGTCGCGGCGGCGGCCGCACCCGGCGCCCCCACCGCCGATCCGCGGCACTTCCGGTCCGGCGCGCACGCCCACGCGGCCGGCAAGACCCTGCTGGCGCTGATGTCGGCCGAGGAGCGGCGGGCCCACCTGGCCCGCTACCCGATGGTGCCGTTCACCCCCTACACCCTGCGCGAGCCCGCCCACCTGCCGCTGCTGCCCAAGCAGGGCCCGCAGCGGGCGGTGCCGATCACCCAGTACCAGGAGTACGCGCTGGGCACCGCCGGGGCGGCGGTGCCGATCGTGCTGGGCAGCGGGCTGGCGGCGGTGGCGGTGGCGCTGCCGATGACCCAGGCGCACCGGTTACCCGAGATCGCCGGCCAACTGCGCACCCGGGTCGGCGACGACCTGGTGACCGCCGCGTTCGGGCTGTAGGCCCGCGCGCCGTTCCCGGGGGAGGCTTCCTGTTCGAGGGCCGGGCGCACGGGGGTGCACGCCCGGTCCCACCGACCGCGTGCGGGCGGTCAGCAGTGCGGGACGGCGCCGCCGTTGTTCAGCGCGCCGAGGGCGGCGATCGAGTCGGCCAGCGTGTCCACCGGGACCAGTTGCAGGCCGGCCGGGGTGTTGACCTTGCCCTGGGTGCACTCGCTGCGCGGCAGCAGGAACACCGTCGCCCCGGCCGCGGCCGCGGCCTGGGTCTTCAGCGGGACGCCGCCGACCTCGCCGATCCGGCCGTCCGGGTCCACCGTGCCGGTGCCCGCCACGGTCTTCCCGCCGGTCAGGTCACCGCCCTCGCCGTTGCCGTTGATCTTGTCGACGATGCCCAGCGCCAGCATCTGCCCCGCGCTGGGGCCGCCGATGTCGCCGAGGTCGATGGTCACCTTCACCTGGTCCGGCGAGAGGTGCAGGTAGCCGAGCGCGGCCAGCGTGGCGCTGTCCTGGGACTCCGTCATCTGCTGCAGCGTCACCTCGTTGGCCTTCGCCGGATCGGACTGCGGGTACACCTCCTCGGTGGGGACCACCGCCTGCTTGCCGTCGCCCCAGGCCCGCAGCGAGTCCCAGAACGAGTTGCGGTCACCCGGGTTGGTGGCCGAGATGGTGACCGCGCGCAGCTGCCCGGAGGTCTGCCGGAGCTGGGTGCCGGTGATCGTGATCACCGGTCGGCCGTTGTACTGCCCCAGGGTGTCGGCGGTGATGCCGGGCGACTCCAGGGTGTACGGCAGCGGCACGAACGCGGCCACCGCGAGCAGCGCGACCACCGGCAGCGCGCACAGGCCGAGGGCGCGGGCCCGCAGGGAGGTCAGGACCGAGGGCGACGGGTTCTGGGAAGCCACACCCGCATCCAAACACACCGCGGGGCCCGCCAGGGACGCCCGCGCGGAGGGACCCGCCCGCCGCCGGCTCAGCGCAGCGCGTCGGCGACCTCGGTGGCGGCCTCCACCACGCGCGGGCCGACCCGCTCGGGCACCAGGCCGTTGAGCATCACCACGCCGACGCTGCCCTCGATGCCGCTCAGGCCGATCAGCGCGGCGGCGGCCCCGCTGGCCCCGGACTGCTCCTCGGCGCGGGTGATCACGAAGCCCTGCTCGGGGCGGCGCTGGCCGGGGAAGCTGCGGGCCTCCAGGATGGCGCGGCCGGCCGCGCTCTCGGTGAGCGGGTGGCGCAGACCGGTGCGGTAGGCGACGTGGAAGTCCGTCCAGGTCGGCTCGACCACCGCGACGGCGAGCGCCTCGTTGCCGTCGACCAGGGTGAGGTGGGCGGTCGCGCCGAGGTCCTCGGCGAGCGAGCGCAGCGCGGGGAGCGCGGCCTCGCGCAGCAGCGGGTGCACGCGGTGGGCCAGGCGCAGCACGCCGAGGCCGACCCGGGCCCGGCCGCCGATGTCCCGGCGGACCAGTCCGTGCTGTTCCAGGGTGGCCAACAGGCGGTAGACCACGGTGCGGTTGACGGCCAGTCGGGCGGCCAGCTCGGTCACCGTCAGCCCGCGCTCGGAGTCGGCCAGCAGTTTCAGTACCCGGACACCTCTGTCCAGGGTCTGGGATGTCTCAGCAGTCACGGGGCGCCAGGTCCTTTCCGCGGCGAGTCCGACCCTACGGCAGAACTGCCGTGGGCCGCACCGGAATTGATCGCGCGCTGGAGGGGTTGTCCGGCGCGGGAGTCCGGCCTCGACGACGTCGGCTCGGCGCAGAGCTCCGCGGCACTCCGCCGGGCTTCGGGGTGGGGCCCGGGTGAGTGTGGGGAGACGCTAATGAACCAGGGGCGCGCTGCGGAAGTGTTTGTCCAAAATTCGGTCAGCATCGATGGAAAGTCGTGACTAAAAACCGGATAAGACGCCCATAATCCACGCCCCGACCGCGCGGGTGTTCGATATCTGACCGCTACCCGGACAGGCCGCCCGCCCGCCGCGGCGGGTCAGAGCAGGTTGCGGCCGACCGTCCAGAGCCCGGCGGCGACCAGCAGCGCGGTCACCGCGCGCGGCCCGAGGCGCAGCCGCCAGTGCCGGCCGGCCAGGCCGTGCCGCAGTCGGACCACGAACCAGGCGGCGACGAACGGGAGGGCCAGCAGCAGTGCGGCGTTGTCGTGCCAGGCGGCGGCGAGGTCGCCGTGCAGCAGGTCGTACGCCATCCGGGTCCCGCCGCAGCCGGGGCACTGCAGGCCGGTCAGCCGGCGCCAGGGGCAGAACGGCAGCGCCTGCCCGGGCAGGTGCGGGTCGCGGGTCCACAGGTACGCCGAGCCGGCCGCCGCCGCGGCCAGCAGGCCGAGCGGGGCGGCCGCGGGGTGCCGCAGGGCCGCCCGGAGGCCCGGGAACGGCCGACGGCCGGCGCCCCCGCCGCGGGTGTCCGCGGGGCGGGGGCGCCGGCCGGTCGGTTCGGCGTGCACGTCAGGACTTCAGCACGCGGCCCTGGGCGTCGGTGCGGGTGTCGCTGACCAGGAAGAGAATGCCGTCGATCAGCGACCAGAAGCCGAGGCCGCCGCAGGTGAGCAGCTGGGCGATGCCCATGCCGACGTGGCCGGTGTAGAAGCGGCCGATGCCGAGGTAGCCGAAGAAGATCTGCAGCAGGCCGGCGACGACCTTCGACTTGTCGGACTGTGCGGGGTTCTGGGCGGGGTACGCCACGGGGGGACTCCTCTTGGGATGCGGGGCCGGTCCGTCGGTGAAGACGGAACCGGCGGGTTCACCGCATGCCGAGGCGTCACCACGCGTGTTGGTCCCCCCAGCACCGGCACGCGGAAGATTAGCGGATCATCGGACCGCTCGTCTCCACACTTTCTTTGCCAAGTGTTGGGAAAGCCGACTGACGGTTCGTCAGCCCTGCGTCGCCCACTCCCGGATCCGCGCGATCCGCGCCTTCAACTGGTTGGCCGTGGCCTGCGCGGTGAGCGGGCCGCCGCACTGCCGGCGCAGCTCGTTGTGGATGGTGCCGTGCGGCTGCTCGGTGCGGTGGTGCCAGGCCGCGACCAGCGCGTTCAGCTCCTTGCGCAGCTCGCGCAGCTCCTGATGGGTCACCACCGGGCGTTCCTCGGCGGGGAGTTCCAGCAGGTCGGCCTCCTCGGCCGGCTTCGCCTTGGAACGCTGGATCTGCCGGTGCTGACGTTTCTGCAGCAGCATCTGCACCTGGTCCGGTTCGAGCAGGCCCGGAATGCCGAGGTAGTCCTCCTCCTCCTCGCTGCCCGGGTGCGCCTGCATGCCGAACTCCATGGCGTTGTACAGCACCCGGTCGAAGACCGCCTCGCTGCCCAGCGCCTCGTAGGAGAACTCCTCGCCCGCGGTGTCCGGCCCGTCGTTGGCCTTCTCGGCCTCGGCGAGCAGCCGGTCCTCCTCGTCGAACAGCCCGTCGCCCTCCTTCTTCGGGCGGTCCAGGACGTGGTCGCGCTGCAGTTCCATCTCGTTGGCGAAGCCGAGCAGCATCGGGATGGTCGGCAGGAACACCGAGGCGGTCTCGCCGCGCTTGCGGGCGCGGACGAAACGGCCGACGGCCTGGGCGAAGAACAGCGGGGTGGAGATCGAGGTGGCGTACACGCCGACGCACAGCCGGGGCACGTCGACGCCCTCGGACACCATTCGGACGGCCACCATCCAGCGCGAGGTGCCCTCCGCGTAGTCGGAGATCCGCTGGGAGGCCTCGGACTCGTCGGAGAGCACCAGGGCGACCTTCTCGCCGGTGATCTCGCGCAGCATCTTGGCGTAGGCGCGGGCCACCGTCTGGTCGGTGGCGATCACCAGGCCGCCGGCGTCCGGGATGCCCTTGCGGACCTCGGTCAGCCGCCGGTCGGCGGCCTGCAGCACCGCCGGGATCCACTCGCCCTGCGGGGACAGCGCGGTCCGCCAGGCCTGGGCGATCAGGTCCTTGGTCATCGGCTCGCCGAGCCGGGCCTCCAGCTCGTCGCCGGACTTGGTGCGCCAGCGCATGTTGCCGGAGTAGCTGAGGAAGATCACCGGCCGGACCACGTGGTCGGCCAGCGCGTGCCCGTAGCCGTAGGTGTAGTCGGCGATCGACTTGCGGATGCCGTCGCTCCCGGCGTCGTACTGGACGAACGGGATCGGGTTGGTGTCCGAGCGGAACGGGGTGCCGGTGAGGGCCAGCCGGCGGGTGGCCGGCTCGAACGCCTCGAAGCAGGCCTCGCCCCAGGACTTGGAGTCGCCGGCGTGGTGGATCTCGTCCATGATCACCAGCGTCTTGCGGGCCTCGGTCCGGTTCCGGTGCAGCATCGGGTTCACCCCGACGCCCGCGTACGTCACCACGATGCCCTGGTAGTCCTTGGACAGCGGGCCCGAGGAGTACGCCGGGTCCAGCCGGATCCCTATCCGGGCGGCGGCCTCCGCCCACTGCTTCTTCAGGTGCTCGGTGGGCGCGACCACGGTGATCTGCTGCACCAGGTGGTTGTGCAGCAGGTAGGACGCCAGGGTCAGGGCGAAGGTGGTCTTTCCCGCGCCCGGGGTCGCGACCGCCAGGAAGTCCCGGGGCTGCTTCTCGATGTACGCGTCCAGCGCGCCCTGCTGCCAGGCCCGCAGGCGGCCCGCGGTGCCCCAGGGGGCGCGACCGGGGAAGGCCGGGGACAGATGCGCGGCGGCGGAGGTTCCGCTCGGGCGGGGGTGGGTGCTGTCGGCGTGCGAGAACAGCGGGGACATCGAGGAGGAGGCGGCGGTAGTCACGGTCTCCGAACAGGGTCGTCGCAGGTCAGGGCCTGTGCGAGGCCCCGTTCCCGCGGGCGGCGGGCGGTCGTGGAACCCGCCCAGCCTAGCCCCTTCGCCACCCCGTTCGGCGGCGGCGGCGCGCTCCTGTGGCGCGCGTCCCACTCCGGTCGGGCACCCGTCACCGGACCTTCACGCGGCACGGCCGGCCGTTCGGGGTGATGGTCCGCGGGGCCGGGTGCGGGTGGGTCCAGCTGCCGGTGAAGCCGGTCACCGCGGATCCGCCGGGCGGCACCTCGGCGTTCCGGCCGCCGTCGTGGATCTCCGCCCCGCCGGGCGGCTCGGAGCCCGCGCCGGTGCCCGGCCAGGCCGCCGTCAGGTGCTCGCCCGCGGGCAGCGGCCGGCGCAGCGCCCAGCCGGAGACCGACCGGTCGGAGGTGTTGCGCAGGGACAGCCGGGCGCTGAACCGGTCCCCGGACAGCTCGGTCACCCGGTACCGCACCTCGCAGCCGGGTCCGCCCCGGCCGGCGGCCGTCCGCTGCTCCCCCTCGGCCGCCGGGGCGAACACCAGCGCGGCCAGCAGCGCCGCAGCGGTCCCGGCCAGCCCGGCCAGGCGCCGGTTGACCCGGCGCAGCACGGCCAGCCGTCCCCGGCAGTCCGCGCAGCCCGCCAGGTGCCGCTGCACCCGCCGCCCGGCCCGCCCGCGCACCTGGCCGGCCAGCGCGGGCCAGTGCCCGGCGCAGCCGGGGTCGCGCGGGGTGCCCGGGTAGGCCCGCAGGTAGGCCAGCCGCAGGCCCTCGCGGGCCCGGTGCACCAGGACGGCGGCGGCGCCCCGGCCCACTCCGAGCCGGGCGCCGACCTCGCCGGGCGGCAGCCCCTCCACCTCGGACAGCCAGAGCGCCTGCGCCCACCGCTCGGGGAGCTGGGCGAGCAGCCCGCGCATCCGGTCGGTCTCGGCCACCCGCGGCGCCGGGTCCTCCGCTCCCCCGGCGGGCCCGCCGGGCAGGTCGGCGGCGGCCTTCTCGCGTACCGGGGCGGCGGCCAGGTGCCGGACGGTGGTGGCCAGGTACGCCCGCGGGTCCTCGATCCGCTGCCCGGCGGCCAGCCGGTGCCAGACCCGCAGGTGGGCCTCGGCGACCAGGTCCTCGGCCTTCCAGCGGTCGCCCCCGGTCAGGCTGCTGGCGTACCGCAACAGGCCCGGGTGGTGGCTGCGGTACAGCTCGGTGTACGTGGCCGGCGGTGTTCGCTCGACCGCCGGCACTCGCGTCTCGATGGTGTCGCCCTCCCCTGTGCGCGCCGGGCGGACGGTGGTGGGGCCCGCGCGGTTCCGGCGATCCTGCCCGGGGCCGCCCGCCGCTGCCCATGGAGTGCCCATGCCACCCGCCCGAAATGCCCGGATTGGTCCGCCCGGGTGTGACGCGGATCACCGTGGGAAGGTCGGAAACAGGTGTAATCCCTCCCGCCGCTCATGACTCTTCAGTAACGGGATACGACACCGGTCGCACCCGCACCAGCCCGTACTTTCCGGAGGACCCGCCTTGTTCGCAGCCCCCGCGCCGGTCGAGCAGACCACGCACGCCCGGCTGATCGTCAGCACCCACCGCTCCGCCCTGCTGCGGGTCACCCTGCGCTACCGCCCGGACGACCCGCTGGCCGTCCGGATGCTCTTCCCCGCCGAGTTCGCCCTGGAGACCGGCGACCCCGCCCTGCTCCCGGATTCCCCCGACCCGGCCGCCGGCCGGCTGCCGGACGCCGCCCCGCCGGTCCCGGAGATCGAGTGGGTGTTCGCCCGCCAGCTGCTGTCCGCCGGCCTCGAGCTGCCCAGCGGCGAGGGCGACGTCCACATCCGGCCCGCGCTCGGCGGGCGCACCATGGTGGAGCTGCGCTCCCCCGACGGCGTCGCCCTGCTCCAGTTCGACCGGATCGAGCTGCGCCGCTTCCTGTGGAGCACCCTGCTGGCCGTCCCGGAGGGCCAGGAGCTGCACCACCTGGACTGCGACGCGGCGCTGGCCCAGCTGCTCGCCTGACCCCGACGGGGCGGCCCCCGACGCCCCGTCGGACGCTCTGGCCGGTCGGACGCTCAGGCCCGCTGGGTGCGCACCAGGTGCGCGTACACCACCACGTTCCCGTCGTAGCCGCCCTCACGGGTGAAGCTCCCGCCGCAGGTGATCAGCCGCAGCTGGGAGTCCGGCGTGGCCTTGTACACCTTGCCGTCCGGGAACTCCGCCTTCGGGTAGACCTCCACGCCGTCCACCTGGAACCAGGCGCTGGCCCGGTCCGCCCGCGCGACCTCCAGCTGGTCCCCCTTGCGCAGGGTGCCCAGGCGGTAGAACACCGCCGGGCCGTGCGCGTTGTCCACGTGCCCGGCCAGCACCGCCGCTCCGCTCGAACCGGGCGCCGTGCCGTCCCCGAACCAGCCCGCCAGGTTGCGGTCCGCCGCCGGCGGGGGCTGCAGCCGCCCCTGCCCGTCCAGCCCGAGCCGGGCCACCGGCGCGTCCACGCCCAGCACCGGGATCCGGATCCGCACCGGCGGCGACGGCGGCAGCGGCGGCACCGCGGGGCCGACCGGGGTCCCGTCGTACGCCTGCGCGGCCGGCGGCGCGGGCGGCAGGCCACCGACCAGGCCCCCGTGCAGCAGGCCCGCCCCCAGCAGGATCGCCCCCGCGGCGGCCACCGCCCCCGTCCACGCCCGCTCGACCACCGCACGCTCCCGCCGCCACCGGACCCGACCCGCCCAGTCAAGCCAGTGCGGCGGCCCGCGGCACCCGGTGCGTTCTGTCCGGGTGACGCCCCGTCAGGCCTGGCCCCGCCGTCCGCGCCGGAGCCGGGGCCTGGTCAGGAACCCCTCCGCCAGCGCGTTGGCGACGCCGATCGCCGGCAGCTCGGACGCCTTCTCGTACAGCACGTAACGGGGCTCCCAGGTCGGGCGGTAGCGTGCGTTCGCCCGGTACAGCGACTCCAGCTGCCACCAGCGGGACAGGAAGCGCAGCACCCCGCGCCACAGCCGCAGCACCGGGCCGGCGCCCAGCCGTTCCTCGAACACCTCGCGGAACATGGCGAAGTTCAGCGACACCCGGGCGACCCCGAGCCCCTCGGCGCGGTCCAGCAGCTGAGCGACGGTGTACTCCACCAGCCCGTTGTCGGACTCCCGGTCACGGCGCATCAGGTCGAGCGACAGCCCGTCCGCGCCCCACGGCACGAAGGACAGCAGCGCGGCCGTCCGCCCCGCCTCGTCCCGGCACTCGGCGATCAGGCAGTCCCCGTCGGCGGGGTCGCCGAGCCGGCCGAGCGCCATCGAGTAGCCGCGCTCGGTGCGGCCGTGCCGCCAGGCGTCGGCCAGCCGCACCAGGTCGGCGAACTCCTCGGCGGGGATCTCCCGGTGACGGCGAAGCACCACGGCGTACCCGGCCCGGGCGACCCGGTTGCAGGTCTGCCGCAGGCCGCGCATCTCCCGCCCGTCCAGGGTGAACCCGGCCGCCTCGACCACCGCCTCGTCGCCGAGGTGCAGCGCGCGCAGCCCGGCGACCCTGGCGTACACGGTGCCGCCCTGCTCGCCGGCGCCGGTGACGGCGGGGATCCAGGCGTGGGTGCGGGCCCGGTGCTGCCAGTCCTCGATGGCCTGCGGCCAGGCCTCCGGGTCGCCGATCGGGTCGCCGGAGGCCAGCGCGACGCCGTTGACCACCCGGTAGGCGACGGCTGCCTTCCCGCTGGGCGAGAAGCACACCGACTTGTCGCGGCGCAGCGCGAAGTAGCCCAGCGAGTCCCGGCCGCCGTGCACGTCCAGCAGCCGGCGCAGCCGCAGCTCGTCCTCGGGGCTCTGCCATTCGGCGCCGCGCGGTGAGCGCAGCAGGATGCGCAGGGTGAGCAGCAGCAGGGCGGTGCCGAGCAGGTTGAGCGAGAGGTCCAGCCAGCGCGGGACGTCCACGCCGGTGACGTCGACGGTGCCGGACAGGGTGACCAGGCGGAGCACCACGTAGTGCGCGGCGTCGCCCCAGCCGGGCAGTGCGCCGGTGTGGCCGAGCCGGACGGCGAGCGCGCCGAGGCCGGTGAGCAGCGCCCCGCCGAGCAGCAGCACCGCGGCGGCGAGCAGCACGTTGCGGCGACCACCGCGGACCCGGAAGGCGCCGCGGCCGAACCAGAGGGCGACCAGCAGGGCGAGGGTGAGCACGGAGGACACCCAGTTGAACGGGTGGGCGCGGTACTCCGGGAAGACCATCGCCACCGCGTAGACCGCGGCGTGCAGGACGGTCAGCGCGAAGGCGGTGATCCAGGCGGCGCGCTTGCGGCGGCGCAGCATCACCGCGAGCAGGCCGGCGACCAGCGCGCTGGTGAAGCCCGAGGTGACCAGCACCGGGGTGAAGTAGTCCCCGCGGTTGACCCGTTCGACCTGCTCGCGGAACGGGGTGATGACCGCACCGAGCAGGTTGAGCAGGGTGGCGATCCGCAGGTACCACTGGGCGAAGGCGGCGCAGCGCAGCCGCCAGGGCGCGGGCGGCGACGGTTCGACCTCGACCGCGGCCTCGACCGCGGCCTCGGCGTCGACCGCGGCCCGGTCCGCCGTCGGCGGTTCGGCCGGGGCGGGCACCGGGGCGGCGGCGGCCGGGTCGGCGTCCGGGGTGCCGGCCAGCAGGTCGTAGGCGGCGGTCTTGGCGGCGACCAGGCGGCGGTGGATCCGGTCCTCGCGGCGTTCGGCGCGGGCCAGCCGGCGGGGGCGGGAGCGGTAGCGCCAGCGCGCCCACGGGCTGGCGGGCCGGGCCAGCCGGAGGGCGCCGACCAGGGCCAGCGGCCAGAGCATGATGCCGAGCAGCCCGGTCCAGGTCTTGCCCTTGAGCAGGCTGATCATCACCAGCGCCAGCAGGACGGCCGCGCCCGCGTAGGTGGCCCCGTCGGGGTCCCGGGCGAAGCCGCCGAGCGGGAGTTCGCCGACCAGCAGCAGGCCGATCATGACGACGGCGAGCATCACGGCGTCCACCGAGGTGCGGCCCTGGGTGGACCAGTAGACGTCCTTGAGGTGCAGCACCAGGGCGAACTCGTCCAGCACCAGCCCGGCGCCGACGCCGAACCCGAAGCCGAGCAGGTTCCACCAGGAGCCGCCGTCGCCGCGGATCGCGAACGCGCCGACGCCGCAGATCAGCAGCACGGCCTGGCCGAACACCACGTGGTGGATGTGCATGCCGCCCGGGGTGACGTTGCCCGGCCACCAGCGGACCTGGGCGCGGATCATCCGGGTGCTGAGCCGGATGAACAGGAAGGACAGCACGAGTCCGAGCAGGAGCAGGAACAGCGGCTCGCGTCCGGTCTCGACGATCCGGTCCCGGTAGGCGTCCAGCAGCGACTGCCACATGGGCGGGTGCGACCTCCGTGTCGTGGGGCGGGCGGGTGCGTGCGGGTGTGCGTGCCATCTGACGCCAAGTCAACTGCGCGGCGGCGGTGGCGCTCCGGTCCGGTGCGCCGAACAGGTGAGCGTCTCGGCGCGGCGTCCCCCGGTCATCCGTACCGTGGCCGTGCTTACCGGCGTGCCGCTCGGAGCCGTGCCATGCTGAGCCCGAATCCTCCGGACGACGCATCTCTTCATTTCATCTGATGGACCGTCCATCCGGCCGGTGACTTCCCCTTACTCCCTGGTGAACGGATGTGAGACATGGACGCCCTCTCCCGCAGGACTCTGCTGGCCGCCGGTGCGGCGACCGCCGCCACCCTCGCCGCCGGCTGCGCGAGCACCTCCGGGAACGGGGGCGCCGCCCCGCCCGCGCAGGCCGACGGCCTCGCGGCGAACGGCAGCCCCAGCGCGGTGCCCAAGCCGCCCGCCACCCTGATCGGCGACGGCTCCACCTCCGACACCGGACCGCAGCCCAACCAGCCCAAGCCCGAGCCGCTGGAGCCCGGCCAGCGGCCCCCGCAGTTCGTGGTGTTCTCCTGGGACGGCGCGGGCGAGCTCGACAACCAGCTGTTCAGCCGGTTCCGCAAGCTCGCCAAGGAACACGACGCCACCATGACCTTCTTCCTCAGCGGCATCTACACGCTGCCCGAGTCGAAGAAGTCGCTGTACCGCCCGCCGCAGCACCCGATCGGCGCCTCCGACATCGGCTACCTGAGCGACCAGCACATCCGCGCCACCATCGAGCAGATCAGCGCGTCCTGGCTGGACGGGCACGAGATCGGCACCCACTTCAACGGGCACTTCTGCGGCTCCAACGGCGGCGGCCGCTGGTCCCCCGAGGACTGGGACAGCGAGATCCAGCAGGCGATGGACTTCGTCATGAACTGGCGGACCAACAGCGGCAACACCGACCTGCCCGCGCTCCCGTTCGACTACCGCAAGGAGCTGATCGGCGGCCGCACCCCCTGCCTGGAGGGCCAGCGCGGACTGCTCCCGACCGCCGTCAAGCGCGGCTGGAAGTACGACAGTTCCGGCCCCGGCGGGCTGCAGATGTGGCCGCAGAAGTTCGCCGGAAACGCGCTGTGGGACATGCCGCTGCAGTCCATCCCGTTCCCCGGGCACAGCTTCCAGGTGCTCTCGATGGACTACAACATCATGTACAACCAGTCCGGCGACAACACCAAGGGCGACCCCGGCCGGCAGGCCTTCTGGCAGAACCAGGCCCGGGACGCCTACCTGGCCGGCTTCGACCGCGCCTACAACAGCAACCGGGCGCCGTTCATCATCGGCAACCACTTCGAGCAGTGGAACGGCGGCATCTACATGAACGCCGTCGAGGAGACCCTCAAGCAGATCGCCGACAAGCCCGAGGTCCGGATGGTCTCCTTCCGCCAGCTGGTCGAGTGGCTGGAGGTGCAGGACCCGGCGGTGCTCCGCAAGCTCCAGGCCCTCGCCCCCGGCCAGGGCCCGACCGGCGGCTGGAACGCCTACCTCGGCGGGGCCGCCACCTCCGCCGCCCCGTCGGTCCCGGCCTCCGCGCCCGCTTCGGCCGCCGCCAAGGCCTGACCCGCCGTCAGCCGTCCGACCGGGCCACCACGGTCCGGCCGGACAGCAGCGCACCCGCCAGCGCCACCGCCGGCATGGTCAGGAACACCGCGGCGAACGCCCCGGCCGGCAGCGCCGCGTCGTGCGCCACCGCACCCACCGCGCCGCCGCCGAGCGCCGCGAACAGCACCCCGGCCAGGCCGGTCAGCAGCACGTTGCCCAGCGCGTCGCTCAGCTGCAGGGCCGCCGAGTTCTCACCGGTCTCGGCCGGCTTCGACAGCCGCATCATCAGCACGCTGATGCTGGCGATCGCCAGGCCCATCCCGACGCCGCCGAGCGCCCAGAACGCCGCCGTCACCCACACCGGCACCGCCGCGAACAGCACCAGCGCCGCCCCGCCGATCGCCACCGCCGTCGCCACGAAGCCGAACCGGATCATCGCGTCCCGGTGCCGCTCCGCGCCCGGCCGCCCCTGCAGCCACGACCCCAGCGCCCAGGACAGCCCGCCCGGCGCCAGCGTCAGGCCCGCCATCGTCACCGACAGGCCGCGCTGGGTCTGCATCATCAGCGGAATGAACAGCTCGGACGCGAAGAACGCGCCCGCCGCGACCCCGCGCAGCAGGATCACCGTCGGCAGCCCGCGGGCCGCCCGCAGCGTCCCGCGCGGCAGCAGCCGCAGCACCGCCGGGCCGAGCAGCGCCAGCCCCGCCGCGGCCGGCAGCACCGCCCAGCCGTCCAGCCGCTGGCCCGCGTACTGCAGCAGCGCCGCTCCCAGCGCGGCCATCGCCGCGTCCCGGGTCCGCCGCCGGTCGTACGGCCGGCGCTCGGTCAGCGGCCGGTCGCGCTCCGAGCGGCGCAGCGCCGGGCCCATCACCGCCAGCGGCAGCAGCACCAGCACCGGGACGGCCAGGAACACCCAGCGCCAGCCCAGGTGCTGGGTCACCGCGCCGGAGATCACCGGGCCCAGGACGGAGGGCAGCACCCAGGCCGCCGAGAACGCCGCGAACACCGACGGCCGCAGCCGCTCCGGGAACGCCCGGCCGACCACCACGTACAGCGCGACGATCACCAGCCCGCCGCCGAGCCCCTGGATCGCCCGGCCCGCGACGAACATCCACATGTTCACCGCCGTGCCGGCCGTCACCAGCCCCGCCGCGAACACCGCGATGCCGCTGAACAGCGGCGCCAGCGGCCCGCGCCGGTCGCACCACTGCCCCGACACCACCATCGCCAGCAGCGTGGTGGTGAAGTACGCGGAGAACGCGAAGGCGTACAGCCCGATCCCGTCCAGCTGCGCGGCGGCGGTCGGCATCGCCGTGTTCACCGCGGTCGCCTCGAAGGCCAGCAGCAGGACCACCGACACGATGCCCAGGGTCAGCGCCCGCCAGGGGCCGCTGAGCACCCCGCCCGCACCGTCGTCGACCACGGGCGCCCGCCGCGGGACCTGGGTCGCTGCTGCCGTCTCTGCCGTCTCTGCCGTCCCGGCCCGGGGGGTGCTCGTCACTCCGACATGGTAAGTGCCGTTCCGGCTTTTCGATCCTGACCTGCGGGCGGAACCGGCCCTCCGTCCCGGGGCGTAGGCCGGGCCTAGTGCAGGACCTTCAGACCCACCACGCCGCCGAGGATCAGCACCAGGCAGGTGATCCGGGCGACGCTCACCGCGTCACCCATCGCCGCCATCCCGTACAGCGCCGTGCCCACCGCGCCGATCCCCACCCACACCGCGTAACCCGTCCCCAGCGGGATCGAACGCATCGCGTACGCCAGCCCGCCCATCGACAGCACCAGCGCCACCGCGAACACCAGGCTCGGCACCAGCCGCGAGAATCCCTTGGACGCCTCCAGCGCCACCGCCCACACGGTCTCCAGCACTCCGGCGACGATCAGAACCACCCACGCCATGACGACGGACTCCTCCGCAGTAGTCGAAACACCTACCGCGCCGTCTTGTCAGACCGGGTACGACGCACCTCGTCCGGGACGGCCGACCGAGCGCCCGTCTCCCTTCCGACCGTAGCACGGCGCCGACACGCGGAATTCATCCGCGAATATTGACGCGCACCCCTCGCCGCCCGCTATAGTGAATTCACCGGACAGCCCGAACGGTGACAGGAGAAGGCGATGAACAGGAAGACGGTGGCCCGCGCGGCGCTCCGCACCTGTGCCCCCTGTCCCGGCTGTCCGTGTTCCTCCTGTTGCGCCTGATCGCAACTCTACTCCCCCGCAGGGCCGTTGCTCCCTGCGTGCACCACTCCACGACCATGTGCCCGAGTGGTTCAGGGAACCGTCTGCAAAACGGTTTACACGGGTTCGATTCCCGTCATGGTCTCCACGCTGCTCCTCGGAATTCACCGGCCGCCATTTCCACCCGGCGCGACCGGTGAATTCTGCTGCCCATTTCCGTATATCCGGGCCGCCGGAAATTCCTGCCCGTCCCGGGCCGTTGTCACAGTCATGTCCTCCAGCGACCGAACCGTGCCGCGGATCGAACCCTGCGGCAAGCGCATCCGCACCTACCTCGGCGGCCTGGCGGTGGCCGACACCACCCGCGCCCTGCTGGTCTGGGAACACCCCCGCCACCCCGTCCACTACGTCC
This sequence comes from Streptomyces sp. TLI_171, assembly GCF_003610255.1. GTDB lineage: Bacteria > Actinomycetota > Actinomycetes > Streptomycetales > Streptomycetaceae > Kitasatospora. The sequence goes on from NZ_RAPS01000001.1 coordinate 2,845,139, forward strand.
CGGTGGAAGACGTCCGCACCGACCTGCTGACCGCCACCGACCGCACCTCGCACCGCCCGCAGCTCGGCCACGCCCGGATCTTCGACCTCACCGCGAACGGCCGGACCGCCCAGCACGCCGTCCGCCAGTACCCCGACTCCCCCGCCGAGGCGATCCGCGGGCACCTGCGCTTCGACTGGGCCGCCATGGACGCCTGGTACGAGGAGGACGAGCAGGTCCGCTGGGGCGCCCGCGACCCGTACGTCCGGATCGACGTCCTGGCCTCCTCCCGCACCGTCCGGGTCGACCTCGACGGCACCCTGCTGGCGCTCTCCCGCTCCCCGCGGCTGCTCTTCGAGACCGGCCTGCCCACCCGCTACTACCTGCCGCCCACCGACCTGGTCCTCCCGCTCTTCGAACCGGGCACCAGGACCACCCACTGCCCCTACAAGGGCTCCGCCGACCACCTGTCCGTGCGCCTCGGCGACACCCTCCACCAGGACGTCGCCTGGACGTACCCCACCCCGCTCGCCGAGTCCCTGAAGATCGCCGGCCTGGTCTCCTTCTACGACGACCGGGTCACCCTGCACGTCGACTGACCGGGCCGCGCACGACGACGGCGGGCGTCGGCGACGGTCCGTCAGGACCGCCGCCGACGCCCGCCGCGGCCGGCTCTGGTTCGACTACTCGATGACCGGCGGGTTCGCCGAGCCACCGCGCCAGGTGTCCTCGTCCTCGATCAGGTAATCGGGACGGTGACCCTCGCCCTTCTTCTTCTTGCCCGCGCCACCGGCACCCGGCGCCCCGTGCATCCCACCGGCCCCGGCCGCCCCGGCGCCCCGGCCCTTGCCGATGCCCGAACCGCCCTCGGTGAACGCCCGGCCACCCGCACCGGCGCCCTTCGCGCCGCCGACCGTGCCACCGGCCTTGCGCACCAGACCGCTGCCACCCTTGGCACCGCCCTTCGCGCCACCGGCACCACCGCCGCCGCCGTGCATACCGCCCATGCCGCCGGCGCCCATCGCGCCCCGGCCGCCCGCGGCGCCCGTGCCCGACGTGCTACCGGCGCCACCGGGCCTGGTCGCCCCCGAACCACCGGCCAGCCCACCGGAGGTCTTGCCCCCGGCACCGCCCGACAGCCCGCCACCGGAGACCCGGCCACCGCCGGCGCCGCCGCCGGAGTACCCGCCGCCGCCACCGAGGCCGGGAATGATGCCACCCCCACCGGGGAAGCCACCGCCCCCGCCGCCACCACCACCGGTCCCGACCCCGGGCACCGTGCCGCCACCGCCCGGCATCCCGATCCCGGGCGCGATCGGAACCCCCACCGAAGGCGGCAGGTTGACCCCGTCGATCCCCGTGCTCGGCGGCCCCACCGGAGGAAGATGCCCAGGCGCGGGCATCGTCGTCAGCGGCGGGATCCCCGGCGGCGTCGTGTGCTTCGGCGGCTCCACGTTCGGCAGCCCCGGCGGGTTCGTCGGCGCCGGCTGCGGCACCTTCCCGGTCTGGTCCGGCGGCAGCTTCGGCGGCAGCATCGGCGGCGGCGGCGACACCGGCGGAGGACCGACCGGGTTCGGCGGGTTCTCCGGCGGCGGCGGGAAGGCGGACTCGGTGCCCCGGCTTCCCGGGGGCGGCGGCATCTCGCTGGCCGCCTGCGCGTAGTACGGAGCCAGGTACTCCATCGTGCCGATGGCGTACTGGTGCTGGATCTCCGTCGCCGACAGCTCGTCGTAGTTCTTGTTCACGGCGTCGAAGCGGTTCATGCCGCCGGCGAGGTCGGCCTTGAACTGCGCGTCCGACCGGTCGCCGAGGTCACCCAGCCACTTCATCCCGCTGTCGAGCGAGCTCGGCACCGAGATCTGGTCCATGTTGGCCTTCGCGGACTGAAGCGCGTCGGACGCGAGGTACATGGCCTGCGAGGTCTTGGTCGCGTGCGAGGCAGTGTTGGACAGACTCTCCTGAATGACCGCTGCCTTCTTGGCGAACCCGTCCGCCGCCGCACCTTCCCAGTTGGCCATCGCGTGCTCGACGGCCGTCTGGAGCTCGCTCGCGGCGGTCTGCAGATCGGAGCTCGCCGTCCCCCAGTGCTCGGCAGCCCGCTTGAGGTTGCCGGGCTGCGCGTGGGACAGCATCGCCTTCAGCGGGATCAGCGCCTGGCCTTCGTACTCCGGAAAGCGCTCGTCCATGTCAGCTCAGCTCCTGACTGTACTTGGCCATCGCAGCAGCGTTGTCCGCTTCCTGGCCCTTGTAGGCGTTGTTGACCGCCTGGGCTTTGTCGCCGAACTCGTTGATCAGCGTGCTCAGGTCCTGGATGGTGCTGTTCAGCCACCCCTGCATCCTGCTGTGAGCCTCGTGAAGGCTGGTGGCATGGCTGAAGTTGACCCCGAAGTCCGACGCCGCGACCTCAGTTCCGTAGGCGCTCTTGTCGGCGGTCTGAGCCATGTTCTGCTGGATCGCTCGCAGTCGTCTCACGACCGCTTCCAGTTCGTCCGTGTTGACGCGGTAACCGTCGGCCATGCGGCCCTCTCCTCCCCCTGGAGTATCGAATATCGTCCCCGTGCGCATGCTCAACCCGTCGACACGTCAGGTCAGTTGGTTGCAGCATTCGATCGTATCGCCAACTCGGCGCTTGTACCCATACGCCGTCAACGCGGAGGCTGGTTGCCCCCGGGGCCGTACGGGTTCTGGTACGGGTTCTGCTGCGGCGGGTAACCCGACGGCGGGGCCTGCTGGCCGTACTGCTGCGGCGGGTAGCCCGGCGGCGGGGCTTGCTGGCCGTACTGCTGCTGGTTCCCCCGCCACGCCGGCGGCGCGCCGTACGGCGGCTGCTGCCCCTGCGGAGGAACCGGGACCGGACGTCGGCGGCCCCTGGCCACCAGAACCGCGATCAGCACGACCAGCAGGACGGCGGCTCCGCCGACGGCCACCAGCACGCCCGCGCCGAGGCCCTCGTCGCTGCTGCTGCCGGACATGTCGGGCGCGGCCGGGAGACCGCCGGTCGGTTCCGACCCGCCACCGGACGCGGCCCCCGCGCTCGAACTCGGCGCGCCGGCTGCCGTCTTGGCGTAGGGACCGGTCAGCGGGCCCTGGGCGGAACCTTCGGGAATGTCCTTGGTCAGCGCGTCGTACGGCGACAGAACGCCGTACCCGTAGTGCGGGTCGGGGGCCTTACCGCCTGCGGCCTTCGCCGACTTGGTCAGTCGGTTCGCCACCTGACCGGCGGTCAGCTCCGGGTACTTGGCCCGCACAAGGGCTGCCGTACCGGAGACGAAGGCGGTCGCGTCCGAGGTGCCGTCACCGATGCAGTACTGACCGCCGGAGCAGCTACCGGGGGCGACGACACCCACGCCGGGAGCGGACAGCAGCACCTGAGAACCGTAGTTGGACATCGACCAGATCGAACCGGACTTGTCGACGGCGCCGACCGCGACGATCCCGGGCTCGTTGGCGGGGCTCTCCACCACCCCGCCGCCGTCGTTCCCCGCGGAGGCGACGATCAGCACATCGTGCTGCGCGGCGTAGGCCACCGCGCTGGTCAGCTCCTTGTCCTGCCCCGGGTTGCCCTTCATGCCCTGCGAGATGTTGATGACCTTGGCACCGTGGTCGACGGCCCAGCGAATGCCCTCGGGGAACACGCCGGTGCCGTCCGACGACGCCCTGAAGACCGGCAGGATCTTCGCGGCCGGCGCGACGCCCATGGCCCCCACCCCGTCACCGTGGCCGTGCGCGGCGATGATGCCCGCCATCGCGGTGCCGTGCGGGTCGGTGGGGTCCGTGTTGTGGCCCTTGCCGCTCTTGTCGAAGCCCTCCAGCACCGACCCCGCAAGGTCCGGGTGCGAGGCGTCGACACCGGTGTCGATCACGGCGACGATCACTCCGTCGCCACGACTGACCGACCACGCCCGTTCCAGGCCGAGGAACGAGGTCGTCCACTGCGCGTCGCGGACCTGGTCCGCCGACGCCGTCGGCGTGGCCGTGAACAGCAGCGCACCGGTCAGTGCGGTCGCACCGAGCACGCGCATGGCTTTGGTCAGCGTCATCAGCACCCCGTCAGTCGATTGACAGCCCGTTCGTTCTCGCAGCGCCCCCGGAACCCAGGACGGTCCGATCGTATCGTCCGGCACTGCCGGTGATGCAGACACCCCGTGACAGGCCCACTACATTTCACCGGCTCCCCACCCGGAGCCGGGGTGGACGGGCGGCGGTCCGCACCCGCACCGTGCGGGCGGTGCTGCGGGAATGGGCCGGGAGGCGGGGTCAACTGCTGTGCTATGAATGGCGCGTCGTTCATCCAGGGGGATCTTGTGACGTACCCGCCGCAGACCGGCGCGCCCTTTCCGGGGCAGCCCGGGCCGCCGCAGCCGCAGCATCCGACGTATCCGCAGCCGCCGTACCAGCAGCCGTACCCGCAGCCGCACCAGACGCCGTATCAGCAGCCCTTTCCGGGGCAGCAGTTGCCGCCGCAGGGGTGGGGCGGGGCGCCGGGGTGGGGTGGGCCGGGGGGTCCGCCGCAGCGGGGCGGGGCGGGGCGGAAGCCGGCCTGCCTGGGGGTGGTGCTGGTGGTGCTGGTGGGCGTGGTGGTGGGCGGCGTCGTGCTGGTGAACGCGAACCGGAAGCGGATGCCGGTGTCCCCGATGGCGGCCGAGTCGGGGAAGTGGCAGAAGGTGGCGGACGTCCTGACGCAGGCGCTGGCGGCGAAGGACGAGGAGGCGTTCGTCAAGCCGTTCGCGGGGCCGGCCAAGGAGAAGCAGCGGCTGGTGTTCCGCAACCTGCTGAAGATCCCGTGGGAGACGGCGCGTTGGGAGGCCCCGGTGGCGCCGATGAACGGGCAGCTGTGGGTGGACTTCGTGCACCAGGTGAAGGGCGTGGACAACCTGCCGATCACCGAGCGGTACGGGTGGCAGGTGCTCCCGGTCGACTCGGGGACCGAGGTGGTGACCGACGTCGGCGGGATCAAGGGCAGCGAGGGCAAGGACCTGGGCTTCGGCTACTACCCGGCGCCCTGGGACCTGTACGACGACCTGACGGTGCAGGTGCGGGACCACCTGGTGGCGATGGCCGGCAAGGACCAGGCGGCGGAGCTGAACCGGGACGTGGACGTCCTGGCGCGGACCGCGAAGGACGACCTGGCGGCCTGGCAGAAGTACGCGCCGGCGCCGGTGGGCGACCGCAAGGGCGCGAGCGGGTTCTTCGTGGTGCTGGAGAAGAACCGGGACGTCTACAACAAGCTGTACAAGGGCGACGGGAAGGCGAACGACAGCCTGGAGGCGGGCGTCAACATGCCGATGCGGGCGTCGGACCAGTCGAAGGCCGGGCCCGACGAGATGCTGATCGGCGGCAGCCGGATCGTGATGGACACCACGGGCAGCCGGTTCACCAGCTCCCAGTGGCAGGACGGGGTGACGGACATCGGCCGGCACGAGATGGCGCACGCCATCGTCGCGCCGCTGCTCACGGCACAGCCGGAGTTCGACGGGACGGGGAATCCGCGCGACTGGGTGGCGGAGGGTTTCGGGGAGTACATGGCGCTGCGCGGGCGGGACAGCCTGGCCCGGGACGAGATGGCCGCGTACCTGCAGGACGTCCGCTTCAACGGTGAACTGCCGGGCGACGGAGCGGAGTTCTACTCCAGCGACGGCAAGCAGCGCAGCGCGAACTACACGCTGGCCGGCGACGCGCTGCGCTTCATGGGGTCGAAGTACGGCGATGCGAAGGTCTTCTCGTTCGTGGCCGCGCAGTACGGCCGGCCGAAGGAGTACGAGCAGCAGATCACCGCGGCCACCGGCCAGTCGCCGGCGCAGTTCCAGTCGGCCTGGGCGGCGCACGTCCGCGCGGTCGCCCCGAAGCACTGACCGGCCACACCATCCAGGGGGAATCGCAGTGAGCCACCCGCCGCAGCCCGGCGCGCCCGCGCCGGGCCAGCAGCCGTACCAGCCGTACCAGTCGCAGCCGCAGCCGCAGCCGCCGTATCAAGCGCAGCCGCCTCACCCGCACCAACCGCCGTACCAGCAGCCGCTTCCGGTCGGCCGGCAGTTCCAACTTCCCTATCAACAGCAGCAGTTCGAGCCGCCGGTGCGCCCGCGCCGCCGCGGCCGGCGGATCGCGTTCACGGTGGCGGGCGTCCTCGCCGTGCTGGTGCTGGCGTTCGCGCTGCTGGTGGTGAACAACCTGAACCGGCAGCACCAGTACGCGAAGGACAACGTCCCGGAGAAGAAGTGGCGGGCGCTGGTCGACGGGATGACGCAGGCGCTGGCGGCGAAGGACGAGGAGGCGTTCGTCAAGCCGTTCGCGCCCGGTCCGACCCAGGACAAGCAGCGGAAGGTGTTCCGCAACCTGGTCAAGATCCCTTGGCAGACCGCGCGTTGGGAGCTGCAGGCGGGAGACGCGGTGAAGGGCGTGCTGCCGGTGGCGTTCGTGCACCAGGTGAAGGGGGTGGACAACCGGCCGATCGCCGAGACGTACGCGTGGACGGTGAGCGGTCCGGCGGCACCGGGCGTGGTCACCGCGGTGGGCGGTGACAAGGACCTCATGGGCGGGACCTCGGACGTCAGTTACTACCCGGGGCCGTGGGAGATGTACGACGAGCTGGCCGTCGAGGTCCGGGACCACCTGGTGGTGGTGTCCGACCGGGGCCAGTCCGCGGAGCTGGAGCGGGACGTCGACGTGCTGGCGCAGGCCGCGAAGGACGACCTGGCGGTGTGGCAGCAGAACAAGCCGCCGACCGACGGGGTCCGCAGCGCCGCCGAGGGCTTCTTCGTCGTGCTGGAGAAGAACCGGGACGTCTACAACAAGCTGTACGCGGGCGACGGCCGGGAGAACGACCGGCTGGAGGCGGGCGTCAACATGGCGGTGGAGGCGGCGGACTCCGACAAGGCCGGCCAGGGCAAGATCATGATCGGCGGCAGCCGGATCGTGATGGACACCTCGCTGGAGCGGTTCACCAGCAAGGACCGGTGGCAGGAGGGCGTGACGGACATCGGCCGGCACGAGATGGCGCACGCCATCGTGGCGCCGCTGACGGCCGACTTCGACCTGGGCCTGGTCGAGGACAGCACCGTCCGGATGTGGGTGATCGAGGGCTTCGCGGACTTCATGGCGCTGCACGGCAAGGACGCCAAGGCCCGCACCGACCTGGCCTACAAGGTGAAGGACTTCGCGTTCCACGACGGCCTGCCGCCGGCCACCGCGGTGGAGTTCTACGCGAAGGACCCGAAGGAGCGCAGCGCGAACTACGCGCTGTCCGCGGACGCGCTGCGCTGGATGGCGTCGAAGTACGGGGAGGCCAGGACGCTGGCGTTCGTCGCCGCGCACTACGGCGATCCGACCGGGTTCCAGCGGCAGCTCACCGCGGCCACCGGCCTGACGCCCGAGCAGTTCCAGCAGCAGTGGGCGGCGCACGTCCGCGCCACCCTCCCGGTCAAGCGCTGACGGGGTGTCACCGTCCCCGCCCGACCCGGCCGGAGACCGGTCAGACGGGGACGGTGGCGTCCTCCGGCAGGATCGGCAGCCGGCCGACCGGCAGGCCGGTGGCGGCCCGGACGGCGGCGGCGACCGCGGCGGGCGCGACCACGGCGGGCACCGCGCTGACGGCCTTGGCGCCGAAGGGGGCGACCACGTCGCGCTCCTCCAGCAGGGCGGCGATCCTGATGTCCGCGGTGTCCAGGGCGGTCGGCAGCCGGTAGCCGGTGAGCGAGGCGTTCACCGGGACGCCGCCCTCGGTGCGCAGGTTCTCCAGCAGGGCGAGGCCGATGCCCTGGGCGACGGCGCCCTCGATCCGGTCCTCGATCTGGCGGGGGTTGAGCGCCCGGCCGACGTCCTGGGCGACCGTCATCTCGACCACCCGGACGGCGCCGAGTTCGATGTCGACGTCGACCACGGCGCGCATCGCGCAGAACGCGATGGAGACGAACGCGTCGCCCTGCCCGGTCTCCGGGTCGAGCGGCTCGGTGGGGTGCGGCCGGCACTGGGCGGTGGCCCACAGCTCGCGGCCCTCCAGCGCCTGGCTGACCGGCATGCCGAGCACCCCGTCGTACGAGGTGATCTTCCCCTCGCTGATGGTGAGCAGTTCGACGGACATGCCGAAGTCCGCGGCGATCGGCTGCAGCATCTGGTGACGGACCATCAGCGCGGCCCGTTCCACCGCACCGCCGGACACCCAGGTGTGCCGGCCGCGGGCGGCCGGGCCGGCCGCGGACTGGTCGGAGTCGACCGGGGCGATGTACACCTCGCTGACGCCGAGCACCGACTGGACGATCTGCCGGGCCAGGGTGGCGAACCCCTGGCCGGAGTCGACGGCCGCGCAGATCACGGTGGCGTGGTCGCCGCTGACCCGGACGGTGGCGGTGGCCACCTCGTCCTCGCCCTCGGCGCCGAGCATGTGCACCATGCCGACCGCGTAGCCGATGCCGCGCCGCACCGCGGCGGGGTCGCCCGCCCCGCCGGGGCCGCCGGGCAGCAGCCAGTCGGCCTCCGGGTCGTCGACCGGGAGGGCGGGCAGCGGGGAGTCGGCGAGCGCGTCGAGCAGGGCCTCGACCGGGGCGGGGCAGGTGACGGCCTGTCCGGTGGGCAGCGGGTCGCCGGTGGTCATCGCGTTGCGGCGGCGGATCTCCACCGGGTCGATGCCGAGCTGCCTGGCGAGCTGGTCGAGCTGCGACTCGTAGGCGAAGCAGGTCTGCAGGGCGCCCTCGCCGCGCATCCGGCCGGCGGGCGGGTTGTTGGTGCGCACCGCCCAGGCGTCCACGAAGACGTTGGGGCAGGTGTAGGGGCCGACCGAGAACGCCACCGCGGAGGCCAGCGCCTCGGCGGAGACGTCGGCGTAGGCGCCGCCGTCGAGCAGGATCTGCGCCTCCACCTTGACCAGCCGGCCGTCGGCGTCGGCGTGGTGGCGGTAGCGCAGCAGGGCGGGGTGCCGGGTGGTGTGCGCCTGGAAGGACTCGGCCCGGGTGAGCGTCATCTTGACGGGCCGTCCGGTGCGCAGCGCGAGCAGCGCCAGGGTGACCTGGAAGGACAGGTCCTCGCGGTCGGTGGTGGCGCCGGGCACGCCGGTGACCACCAGGCGGACCCGGTCGGGGTCGATGCCCAGGCAGGCGGCGGTGCGGTCGCGGTCGCCGTGCGGGTCGGTGGAGGACAGGTGCAGTTCGACGCCGCCGTCGGGGCGGGGCACGGCGAGGCCCGCCTCGGCCCCGATCGGGGCCGGGTCCTGCCGGCCGACCTGGTAGAGGCCCTCGACGACGATGTCGCCGACCGCGTCCGGGTCGCCGGTGCGCAGCGGCAGGTGGCGCAGCAGGTTGCCGTCGGGGTGCAGCGGCGGGGCGTGGAAGGCGGCCTCGGGGTCGGTGACGGGCTCCAGCGGCTCGTACTCGACCAGGATCGCGGCGGCGGCGAGGCGGGCGGTGTCGGGGTGGTCGGCGGCGACCGCGGCGACGGGTTCGCCGTGGTGGCGCACCACGCCCGCGGCGAGCACCGGCCGGTCGGCGACCACGCTGCCCGCGGGCGCGCCGTCGGGGTTGCCGTCCGGTCCTGCGGGCAGGTCGGCGGCGGTGATCACGGCGTGCACGCCGGGGACGGCGAGCGCGGCGGAGGTGTCGACCGAGACGATCCGGGCGTGCGGGTACGGGGAGCGCAGCACGGCGCCCCACAGCAGTCCTTCGGCCCACAGGTCGGCGGCGTACGGGTAGATGCCGAGCGCCTTGGGGAGGGCGTCGGTGCGCAGCGGGGAGCTGCCGAGGCCGGTGGCGGAGGCCTCGTCGTCCGCGGGGGCGGCCGCCGGGAGCTCGGTGGCGGAGGTCATGCGTTCTCGTCCTCGGGGAGCCTGATGCCGTGGGCGGGGGTGGCGTCGTAGCCGGGGTACGGCCGGCCGTAGCCGTCGGTGGCGTAGACGGTGCCGTCGAAGGGGCCCGCGTCGTGGGGGGTGCCGTGCGGCGGGGTGGGGAGGTACGGGGTGCCGTGGGCGGGGGTGCCGTAGCCGTCAGCGGCGGTGCCGTGGGCGGGGGTGCCGTAGCCGTCGGCGGCGGTGCCGTGGGCGGGGGTGGGGTCCCAGCCGGCGGGCACGGGGGTGCCGTGCGGCGGGGTGGGCGGGTAGGCGTAGCCGCCGGTGCGCCGGGTGGCCTCGCCCTGGGTCTGGGCGGGGATCAGCTGGTCGGCCTCGTGCCAGAGTTCGGAGTCGGCGTACAGCGGGAGTTCGCCGGCCAGCGCGAGGTCGGCGAAGGACTGCTCGGTGGCGCGCGGCGCCGCGGCGGCGTTGGCGGGGGCCTCGGCGGCGGCCTGCTCGGCGGCGTCGAGTTCGGCCTCCAGGGCGGCCTCGCGGGAGTCGGCGACGGCCTGGACGGCGGCCAGCGCGCCCCGGTAGCCGGTGCAGCGGCACAGGTTGCCGCACAGCGCCTGGCGGGCCTCGACGTCGCTGGGCCGGTGGTTGCGCTGCAGCAGGTCGTGCACGGCCATCGCCATGCCGGGGGTGCAGTAGCCGCACTGGACGGCGCCGGAGTCGGCCAGCGCCTGCTGGACGTCGCTGGCGCCGCCGGCCCCGGAGAGGCCTTCGACGGTGGCGATCTCGCTGTCGGCGGCGAGCGCGGCGGGCACCAGGCAGCCGTTGACCAGCTGTCCGTCGACCTGGATCGAGCAGGCCCCGCACTCGCCCTGCTCGCAGCCGTCCTTGGCGCCGGCCAGGCCGAGCCGCTCGCGCAGCACGTACAGCAGGCTCTCGCCGATCCAGGCGTCGCTGACCGGCCGTTCGACGCCGTTGACGCGCAGCGTGTACGAGGCGGTGGGGCGCACGTCGCCGGTGAGCGCTCCGGGGTGGTTCAGCAGTTCGTCCGTCACTTCAGCGCCCTTCCCAGTGCCCTGCGGGCCAGCACCGCTACGGTACGCCGCAGGCGGGCCGCTGCCGAGGCCGCCCCCTCGCCGAGGTGGCCGCCCTCGGGGACGCACGCGCCGGCCACGTACTCGCCGAACGCGGCCAGCGCGCCCGGGTCGATCAGCACCGCGCCGTCCTGGCCGCGGGCGTCCCAGTCGATGCAGCCGGCCACCCAGCTCTCGGCCTCCAGCGGCCGCAGCGGGACGGGGGCGACGGCGCCGACGGCGCAGCGCACGCCGCGCCGGGCGGGGTCGAGGACCAGGGCGACGGAGGCGGCGGCGCGGGCGGGGCCGCTGCGGCCGGTGGACTTGAGGAACACCTGCGGGGCGTGCAGCAGCGGCACCCGCACCCAGGTGAGGAGTTCGCCGGGGCGCAGCGGGTCGAGGCCGGTGAGCAGGTGGCTGATCGGGACGTCGCGGACGGCGCCGGCCCGGGCGAGGGTGGCGGTGGCTTCGAGGGCGGCGAGCACCGGCAGGGTGTCGCCGGCCGGGTCGCCGGTGGCGATGTTGCCGCCGAGGGTGCCGACGTTGCGCACCTGCGGGGGTCCGGCGGTGCGGGCGGCGTCGGCGAGCGCGGGGATGAGGGCGGCGAAGTCGGGCCGGTCCATCCGGGCGTGGGTGAGGCCGGCGCCGAGGACGGCGGTGCCGCCGTCCTCGTAGCGCCAGCCGCGGAGTTCGGTGATCCGGCCGAGTCCGATCAGCGCGGCGGGCCGCAGCCGCCCGGCGTTGACGGCCTCCATCAGGTCGGTGGCACCCGCCACCGGCACCGCCCCCGGGGTGACGGCCAGCGCTTCGACCGCCTCGTCGACCGAGGCCGGCAACATGATCGTCCGGTTCACCAGGTTCCCACCGTGCTCCATTTGCAGTGCGGCCTGCCGCCCGTAGGGTACGGGCGATCGGTGCGGGTTGGGCAACTCTGGCACACAAAGTCCGCTGATCATTTTTCGGGCTCCGGACAGGTCCGAACAAGTCGGGACAACTCCGGACGCGACCGCGACCGAGTCGTTGCCCATGTGATCGGTTGTTCACCTGATCATGACGTGTGGGCCGCGCCCGGAGTTCCCCCGTGCTGACTCTCCGTCACGGAGCGGTGTGCGGCCCCGACGGTCCGGGCGCGCCGTCCAGCGGGCGGCCGACGATGCCGGGCTTGCGCTGCCAGGGCCGCGGGCCCTCGGGGCGGCGGTACTCGATGCCGAGCGCGTCCAGCCGCGGGTAGTGGCCGGCCATCCGGGCCTCGAAGCCGGCCCAGTCGCGCGCCGCGGGGTCGCGCGGCAGGTCGGACCAGGCGACCTCGGCGAACGCGGCCAGCCGCGGGAACGCCTTGTAGTCGACGTCCCGGCCGTCGTTCATGAACTCGGTCCAGATGTTCGCCTGGGTGCCGATCACGTGCCGGGCGGCGTCCTGGTCCAGCTGCGGCGGCACCGGCTCGAAGCGGTAGACGTCCTCCAGCGAGCGCACCCAGCCGACCGGGACCGGCTCGTCCTCGCCGGGGGCCTGCCGGTGGTCGAGGTAGACGTGCTGCTCGGGGCACATCACCACGTCGTGCCCGGCCTGCGCGGCGGCGATCCCGCCGTCGTAGCCGCGCCAGGAGGAGACCGCGGCGCCGGGGGCCAGCCCGCCCTCCAGGATCTCGTCCCAGCCGATCAGCCGGCGGCCGCGCCCGGCCAGCCAGCCGTCGAAGTGCCGGATGACGTGGCTCTGCAGCTCGAACTCGTCCTTCAGCCCGAGTTCGGCGATCCGGGCCTGCGCGGCGGGGCTGGACTTCCACTGGTCCTTGGGGCACTCGTCGCCGCCGACGTGCACGAAGGTGGAGGGGAAGATCTCCAGCACCTCCTCCAGCACGTGCTCGTAGAACCGCAGGGTGGCCTCGGAGGCGTTCAGGATGTTCTCGCTGACGCCCCAGTCGGTCCAGGTGCCGAGCGCGGCGGTGTCCACCACGTCGGTGTTGCCGAGCTCGGGGTAGGCGGCGATGGCGGCCTGGTTGTGGCCGGGCAGGTCGATCTCGGGGACGACGGTGATGTGCCGGGCGGCGGCGTACGCGACGATCTCGCGCAGGTCGTCCTGGGTGTAGTAGCCGCCGTGCGGCTGATCGTCGTGCCGGCCGCCGGCCCGGTAGCCGACCATCGAGCGCTCGCGCCAGGCGCCGGCCTCGGTGAGCTTCGGGTAGCGGCGGATCTCGATCCGCCAGCCCTGGTCGTCGGTCAGGTGGAAGTGGAAGACGTTCAGCTTGTGGGCGGCGAGCTGGTCGATGAAGCGCAGCACCCCGGCCTTCGGCATGAAGTGCCGGGAGACGTCCAGCAGGGCGCCGCGCCAGCCGAACCGGGGCGCGTCCCGGATCTCCACCGCGGGGACCGTCCAGCTCGCCCCGGGCAGCGGGGCGCTGCGGTACGCGGCGGGGCCGAGCAGCTGGCGCAGGGTCTGCGCGCCGTGCGAGAGGCCCGCGGCGCTGCCGGCGGTGAGCCGCACGGTGTCGGCGTCGACGCTCAGCCGGTACTCCTCGGCCGCGAGGTCCCGGTCCAGCGCGAGCACCAGTTCCCCGGACTGCCCGGCGGGCGCCGGGTCCAGGTCGAAGCCGGTGGCGGCGGACAGCTCGGCGCGCAGCCGGCGGGCGACGCCCTCGGTGCCGGGGCCGGCGGCGATCCGGGCGCCCGCGTGCAGCGCGAACGGGGCGGCGTCGGCGGGGGTCTGGACGTGCAACGGGGCAGGGATGAGGTCCATGCGCCTCATCCTGCCCCGGACCACCCCGATTGGCATAGACCACTCGGGGGGTGTTTGCGCAGCTGGCGCCCGGTCAGTCCTTCTTGTCGTCCCCGCCCGGGTTGTTCAGCCCGTCGAAGATCTCCTTGCACATCGGGCAGACCGGGTACTTCTTCGGGTCGCGGCCGGGCACCCAGACCTTGCCGCACAGCGCCACCACGGGGGACCCGGAGAGCGCGCTCTCCATGATCTTGTCCTTCTGGACGTAGTGGGCGAAGCGCTCGTGGTCGCCGTCCCCGTGCGAAGTCTGCGGGACGGGCTCGACCAGGGTGCCGGTGCCGAGGCCGCGCTCGGGCTCAAGAGTGCTCATAGGTGCCAAGTCTATGGGGGCCGCCCGGAACCGGGCCACCATGCGGGAGCGGCTCCCGCTCAGTTCAGCAGCGGGTCGTCCGGGTAGGTGGCGAGCATCGCCAGCGGGCCGCGCTGGCGGCGCAGCACCGCCCGCCACAGCCGCTCCGGCCGTTCGCAGGAGACGTCGCCGGCCTCGCAGTCCACCAGGTGCCAGGCGCCCTCGCCGATCTCCTGCTCCAGCTGGCCGGGCGACCAGCCCGAGTAGCCGGCGAACACCCGCATCCCGCCGAGCACCCCGGCCAGCACCTCGGGCGGCGCCTCCAGGTCGACCAGGCCGATCGCCCCGTGCACCCGCCGCCAGCCGAGCGGGCCGGAGTCCTCGCCGGGGACCACGGCCAGCGCCAGCGCCGAGTCCAGCGCCACCGGGCCGCCCTGGAACACCACCGCGGGGTCGCCGGTGAGCCGGGCCCAGCCGTCCAGCACCGCGGACACGTCCACCGGGGTGGGCCGGTTGAGGACCACGCCGAGCGCCCCCTGCGGGTCGTGGTCGAGCAGCAGGACCACCGACCTGGCGAAGTTCGGGTCCGTCAGCAGGGGCGTCGCGACGAGCAGTCGGCCGGTCAGCGAGGGGGCCGCTTCCATGCCTGCCATCATGCCCCGGACCGGGCCGCCGCGGACACCCGGCGATCCGTTCCCGGCACCACCCGGACGGCCCAATGGCGGTGCCGGGCGGCACCCCTTACAGCATGATCACCAATAGGGCACACGGGAACCAATCGCCCACCCTCTACCATCTATGGAATGGTGAAGGGCTCTTCCCTCGGCCCGGCAGCCGAAAACCTCTCCTGCGCACCCGGATTGCGAGAACGATGACCGACGACGTCCTGCTGGTCCACGGCGGAAACCCGCTCGAAGGCGAGATTCAGATCCGCGGTGCCAAGAACCTGGTCCCCAAGGCCATGGTCGCCGCACTGCTCGGCCAGGGCCCCAGCAGACTGCGCAACGTTCCCGACATCCGGGACGTGAAGGTCGTCCGCGGCCTGCTGCAGCTGCACGGGGTCACCGTCCGCACCGGTGACGAGGACGGGGAGCTGATCCTCGACCCGTCGCACGTGGAGAGCGCGAACGTCGCGGACATCGACGCGCACGCCGGCTCCTCGCGCATCCCGATCCTGTTCTGCGGCCCGCTGCTGCACCGGCTCGGCCACGCGTTCATCCCCGGCCTGGGCGGCTGCGACATCGGCGGCCGCCCGGTCGACTTCCACTTCGAGGTGCTGCGCCAGTTCGGCGCGACCATCGAGAAGCACCCGCAGGGCACCTACCTGGTCGCCGCCCAGCGCCTGCGCGGCACCAAGATCGAGCTGCCGTACCCGTCGGTCGGCGCCACCGAGCAGGTGCTGCTGACCGCGGTGCTGGCCGAGGGCGTCACCGAACTGCGCAACGCCGCCATCGAGCCGGAGATCGTCGACCTGATCTGCGTGCTGCAGAAGATGGGCGCGATCATCTCGCTGGGCACCGACCGCACCATCCTGATCACCGGTGTGGACGAGCTGGACGGCTACACCCACCGGGCGCTGCCGGACCGCCTGGAGGCCGCCTCCTGGGCGTGCGCCGCGCTGGCCACCAAGGGCGACATCTACGTCCGCGGCGCCGAGCAGATCCCGATGATGACCTTCCTGAACACCTTCCGGAAGGTCGGCGGCGCGTTCGAGATCGAGGACGCCGGCATCCGGTTCTGGCACCCGGGCGGCGAGCTGAAGGCGATCGCCCTGGAGACCGACGTGCACCCGGGCTTCCAGACCGACTGGCAGCAGCCGCTGGTGGTCGCGCTGACCCAGGCCACCGGCCTGTCCATCGTCCACGAGACGGTGTACGAGTCCCGGCTGGGCTTCACCGGCGCGCTGAACCAGATGGGCGCGCACATCCAGCTGTACCGGGAGTGCCTGGGCGGCACCCCGTGCCGGTTCGGGGCGCGGAACTTCAAGCACTCCGCGGTGGTCTCCGGCCCGTCCAAGCTGATGGGCGGCGAGCTGGTCATCCCCGACCTGCGCGGCGGCTTCTCGTACCTGATCGCGGCGCTGGCGGCCGAGGGCACCTCCACGGTGCACGGCATCGACCTGATCAACCGCGGCTACGAGAACTTCATGGACAAGCTGCGCGACCTGGGCGCGCACATCGAGCTGCCGTCGGCGAACGAGGTGGCCGAGGTCCAGCTCACCGCCTGACCAGCAGGGCGACGAAAAAGCCGGTGGCCGGCCTCCCCGAGGGGAGGCCGGCCACCGGTGCGTTCAGCGGCGGAGGGTCACTTGCCCTTCGCGGCTTCCTTCAGCTTCGAGCCGGCGCTGACCTTGACGCTGTAGCCCTCGGCGATCTGGATCGGCTCGCCGGTCTGCGGGTTGCGGGCGGTGCGGGCGGCACGCAGGGTGCGCTCGAAGGTCAGGAAACCGGGGATGGTGACCTTCTCGTCGCCCTTGGCGACGACCTCGCCGGTGATCTCGGCGAAGGCGGCCAGCACGGCGTCGGCGTCCTTGCGGGTCACCTCGGCGCGCTCGGCCAGCGCGGCCACCAGCTCACTGCGGTTCATGTGTACTCCTGTGGTCTGTTGCTCTGCCGTGCGCGGAGGCGTGGCCGGTCCGCGCAACGGTGCTCGTTCAGGCGAGGGGTGGTCAGGGGCCGGGCTCGCACCGCGAAGCGCCGCAAACTGCCCGCCTGGGTACGAATCCTGCCCCGACCGGCACTGAGAAAGCCAATCGGGCGCCGACGTGATTGACCCGAACAGCGCCCGCCGGACAGAGGTATGACGCTCCGTCGGCTCCGGAGTGACCGGGGCGGGCGGCGGTCGGGACGACACGCCGTGGCACAACTGGGGACGTACCGTACTTGTCGGACACGCCTCCCCGTCGCAGGGCTACCGTACGCCCTGGCACCGACAAGCCCAAACACGCCCCTTGCCCTTGTGTCGCAAGGGCTCCGGCAGGTTCACCGGACGGGGGGCGCGGCGGGCCCGCCGGGCGGACGCCGGATCAGAGCTGAACGGCCGGGAACGCGGCGGTGTCGAGCGTTCCGACGATGCCCGGGGTGGGCCTCGCGGGAGCCGCCTCGGCGCCGCCACGGGCCGCCACAGCCGCGTCACGGACCGCTGCCGCGACGGTCTTGGCCACGCCCGGGTGGAAGACGCTCGGAATGATGTAGTTCGGGTTCAGTTCCTCGTCGGTGACGGTGGTGGCCAGCGCCCGCGCGGCGGCCAGCATCATCTCGGTGTCCACGCTGCTGGACTGGGCGTCCAGCAGGCCGCGGAAGACGCCCGGGAAGACCAGCACGTTGTTGATCTGGTTCGGGAAATCGCTGCGGCCGGTGGCGACCACCGCGGCGGTCTGCCGGGCCACCGCCGGGTCGACCTCCGGGTCCGGGTTGGCCAGCGCGAACACGATCGCGTCCTTGGCCATGGTGGCCAGGTCGTCGCCGTCCAGCACGTTCGGGGCGGAGACGCCGATGAACACGTCGGCGTCGGCCACCGCCTCCTTCAGGGTGCCGGTGCGGCCGGAGCGGTTGGTGTTCTCGGCGATCCAGCGCAGGCTGTCGTTCAGGTCGTCGCGGCCCAGGTGGACCACGCCCCGGACGTCCGCCACGGTGGCGTGCGAGACGCCGGCCGCCATCAGCAGCTTGAGGATCGCGGTGCCCGCGGCGCCGGCGCCGCTCATCACCACCCGGATCTCGCCGATCTCCTTGCCGACCACCTTCAGCGCGTTGGTCAGCGCCGCCAGCACCACGATCGCGGTGCCGTGCTGGTCGTCGTGGAACACCGGGATGTCCAGCGCCTCGCGCAGCCGGGCCTCGATCTCGAAGCAGCGCGGGGCGGAGATGTCCTCCAGGTTGATGCCCGCGAAGCCCGGCGCGATCGCCTTCACGATCGCCACGATCTCGTCGGCGTCCTGGGTGTCCAGGCAGAGCGGCCACGCGTCGATGCCGGCGAACCGCTTGAACAGCGCCGCCTTGCCCTCCATCACCGGCAGCGCGGCCTTCGGGCCGATGTTGCCCAGGCCCAGCACCGCGGAGCCGTCGGTGACCACCGCGACGCTGTTGCGCTTGATGGTCAGCCGGCGGGCGTCCTCCGGGTTCTCCGCGATCGCCAGGCAGACCCGGGCCACGCCGGGGGTGTAGATCATGCTCAGGTCGTCGCGGTTGCGGATCGGCAGCTTCGAGGACATCTCGATCTTGCCGCCGAGGTGCATCAGGAACGTGCGGTCGGAGACCTTGCCGATGCTCACGCCGTCGATCGTGCGGAGCTTCTCGACGATCTCCTGGCCGTGCGCCACCGAGGACGCCGCCACGGTGACGTCGATGCGCAGCGCCTCCAGGCCGGAGGCGGTGACGTCCAGACCGGTGACCGACCCACCGGAGGACTCGACCGCGGTGGTGATGGAGCTCACCGCGTTGCCGGTGGCCGGAACCTCCAACCGGACCGTGATCGAGTTCGAGACACTGGGCACCGTCGCCATCGACGTCCTTCTTCCTGAATCAACAAAGTGTTGAAGTTTCATGCCGCTCGGCATGCTAGACCTCGATGGTCGCACCGTCCAAGGGCCAGCCAGAAATAACGTTCATAGAGTGTGCGGATCCGACAAACCGGCCGGTGGGATCCGCGATCTCCTTGCCCGTCGGCGGGGATGCGTTACATTGGAACGGCACCGGCTCGATCCAAGCCCCCGGGCCCAACCTTCGTCCCTTCGAGGGACCACTTGCCGCGAGGCGAGCATGGCGGGTCGGTGTTCAACCTGGCGAAGGCCCCCCACCTCCGGGTGGGGGGCCTTCGTGCTGCCGCCCGGGCTACTTCAGCAGCGCGGGGACGCCCGCGGCGTCCGGCAGGTCGTCCGGGCCGGACAGCACCGTCAGGCGCTGGGTGGCGCGGGTCAGCGCCACGTACAGCACCCGCAGGCCCGCCTCGGACTCGCCGGCGATGCCGGTCGGGTCGGCGACCACCGTCGCGTCGTACTCCAGGCCCTTCGCCTCCAGGCTGCCCAGCGCCACCACGCGGTCGCCCAGGCCCGCGATCCAGCCCGCCGCCTCGGCCCGGCGGTCCATCGGGACCACCACCGCCACGGTGCCGTCCACCTCCGCCAGCAGCCGCTCCAGCTCGGCCCGGGCGGCCGCGCCGAACGCCGCCGGGTCCGCCTCCCGGACCGCCGCGAACCGCGGGTGCACGCCGGTGGCCCGCACCGCGGTCGGCGACGGGGTGCCCGGCGCGGCCAGCGCCAGCACCTTCGCCGCCACCTCGGCGATCTCCGCCGGGTTGCGGTAGTTCACCGTCAGCGTGTGCCGGCGGCGCGGCTTGCCCGCCAGCACCTCGTCCATCGCCGCCTGCGCCTCCTGCGGGAACGGCCAGGAGGACTGCGCCGGGTCGCCGACGATGGTCCAGGTCGCCATCCGGGAGCGGCGGCCGATCATCCGCCACTGCATCGGGGTGAGGTCCTGCGCCTCGTCCACGATCACGTGCGCGTACTCCCGGCGCTCCTCCGGGACCCGGTCCCGCTCGCGCTGGCGGTACATCCGCTCGCCGTAGGTGGTGACCTCGTCCAGGCCGGTCAGCATGTCGACCGCGTCGACCTCGCGGACCTTCGGGCGGGCCGGCTCGCCGAGCAGCACCTGCAGCTCGTCCACCAGCGCCACGTCGTGGGCCGAGAGCGCGCCCGCGCCGCGGTCGTCCAGGTGCCGCCAGGAGGCCGCCAGCAGGCGGGCCTCCTCGGGCGTCACGGCGCGCCGGGCGATCCGGTTGGTGTGCCGGTGCTGGCGCAGCGTGGCCAGCACCCGGCGCGGCGTCACGGCGGGCCACCAGGCGTCCAGGAAGTCCAGGAACGGCGCCTCGTCGGACACGTACTCGTCGAAGGACTCGCGCTCCTCCTGGCGCTGCTCGCGCTCGGCGTACGAGGTCGGCTTCGGCAGGTCGCGGACCGCCTCCGACCAGAGCGCGTCCAGCAGCAGGCGGCGGGCCCGCGGGCGCAGCAGGTTCAGCGGGGTGCCGCCGCCGCCCACCACGTTGCCGCGCACCGCCTTCAGGCGGCCCGCGTCCAGCCGCAGGGCGCGGCCGCGGGCGAACACCTTCAGCTCGGTCGGCGCGCCCAGCTCCACGGCCGCCCGGGCGGCCCGGCGCAGCAGCTGCACCATCCGGGCCGAGCCCTTGATCCGCGACACCTCGGGGCTGTCGTAGCGGTCCGCCTCGATGCCGTCGACCAGGCTGCCGACCGCGCGGATCGCCACCTGGCCCTCCTCGCCCAGCGAGGGCAGCACGCCCTCGGTGTAGGAGACCAGCAGCGCCGTCGGACTGACCACCAGGATGCCCCCGGCGTAGCGGCGGCGGTCCTGGTAGAGCAGGAACGCGGCCCGGTGCAGGGCGACCGCGGTCTTGCCGGTGCCGGGGCCGCCGGTGACCAGGGTCGCGCCGGCCGCGGCGGCCCGGATCACCTCGTCCTGCTCCTTCTGGATGGACGAGACGATGTCGCGCATCGAGTGCCCGCGGGCCCGGCCGAGGGTCGCCATCAGGGCGCCGTCGCCGACCACGGCGAGTTCCTCGCCGCCGAGGGTGGGGGTCAGGTCGGGGCGCAGCAGGTCGTCCTCGACGCCGATCACCTTCCGCCCCTTGGAGCGGATCACCCGGCGGCGGATCACCCGGCCGGGCTCCAGCGGCGTCGCCCGGTAGAACGGGGCCGCGGCCGGTGCCCGCCAGTCGATCACCAGCGGGCCGAACTCGGCGTCCAGCACGCCGAGCCGGCCGATGTGCAGGCTCTCGGCGACGGCCGGGTCGGCCGGGTCCATCGGCGTCTGCGAGGGGATGCCGTGCTCCTCCGGCGCGTCGGCCTGCTGGAGGTCGATCCGGCCGAACAGGAAGTCCTCGAACTCGTTGTTCAGCCGCTGCAGGTGGGCGCCCGCGCGGTACACCTGGGCGTCCCGCTCGGCGAGTGCGCCGGGCGTGCCGACCTGCACCCGCTTGGCGGCGTCCTCGAGGATGTACTCCGCCTCGGCCAGCTTCTCCTCCAGCCGCCGGTAGACGGTGTCGAGGTGCTGCTGCTCCCCCGCGATCTCGCGGTCGCGGACAGTGTCGGATTGGTGCCGGGCAGAGCCGTGCGCGCCCAAGGAGCCCCCAAAGGTGCGGAGAAAAAGGCGGACGGACGATCTTAATGGATGAACGCCGCCCGTTCGGCAACCGCGGGGCACTTTCGAGGTCGCGGAGGTCGCTGCGCTCAGTGGTCGAGGGTGAGCCGGTAGCCCCGCTTCACCACCGTGGTGATCAGCCGGGGCGAGCCGAGGGCCTGGCGCAGGCGGGCCATCGCGGTCTCGACGGCGTGCTCGTCCTCCCCGCTGCCGGGCAGCGCGCGCAGCAGGTCGGCGCGCGGGACCACCCAGCCGGGCTGGCGGGCCAGGGTGCGCAGCAGCGCCATGCCGGCCGGGGGGACGGGGCGCAGCTGCCCGTCGACCAGCGCGGCCTGGCCGCGCAGTTCCAGCAGGTGACCGGCCACCGGGAAGCGGCGGGCGCGTTCGGGGAGCGCGGCGGTGAGGGTCTGCACCATCGCCCCCAGCCGCATCCGCTCGGGCCAGACGGTGGGAATGTCGCGTTCGTCGAAGGGCGCGGCGGTGACCGGGCCGACGCAGACGGCGAGCACGTCGCGGCGCAGCGCGTGCAGGACTTCCGCGGTGCGGCCGCGTTCGGCGGCCCGGTCGAACAGGCTGATCGCGGCCGGCGCGGAGGTGAAGGTGACGGCGTCCAGGGCGCCGGCGCAGGTCGCGTCGAGCAGCCGGTCGAGCGGGCCGAGGTCCGCGGGCGGCAGCCAGCGGTAGACCGGGACCTCGACCACCTCGGCGCCGGCGGTGCGCAGCGACTCGACGAAGCCGGGCAGTGGCGCGCCGTGCAGCTGGACGGCGATCCGGCGGCCGTCCACGCCCTGGTCCAGCAGGTGGGAGAGCACCTCGGCGGAGGACTCGGTGGCGGCGGAGAAGGACTCGCGCAGCCCGGCGGCCCGGATCGCTCCCTTGGCCTTGGGGCCGCGGGCCAGCACCGAGGCCGTTCCGAGGGCGTCGCGCAGGTCGTCGCCGAGGTCCCAGCCCTCGGCGGCCTCCAGCCAGCCGCGGAAGCCGATGCCGGTGGTGGCGACCGCGAGGTCCGGCGGGTCGGCGATCAGCGCGCGGGTGGCGGTGAGCAGTTCGGTGTCGTCGGCCAGCGGGACGATCCGCAGCGCGGGGGCGCGCAGCACGGCGGCGCCGCGGCGCTGCAGCAGGGCGGAGAGCTCGTCGGCGCGGCGGGCGGCAGTGATGCCGACGGTCCAGCCGGCGAGCGGGCCGGAGTCGGTGGCCTCGGGTGCGTCGGGCTGAGGCGCGTGGCGTCGGGTCGGGTCGGCCATGCGGAGTCGTCCTTTGGTGCGCCGCCCCTGGTGTCCTGGCTGGGGACGGGGCGGGCGGGCGGGTGGGTGATCAATCGTGGCCGGTCGTGGTGTCACCCCCGGGTCGCTCCGATTACCGGCGTGTTTCGGCAGGTAGGGGCGGCCCGGGGGTGGTGACGGAGGATCAGACCTGGGCGAGGGCGGGGGTGCCCGCGCTCTGGGTGGCCCCGGAGGGGCGGCGCAGGTAGACCGCCCAGGTGAGGACGGAGCAGACCGCGTAGGCGGCGAGGAAGGACACGAAGGCGGGGGTGCCGCTCTTGGCGACCAGGAAGGACTGCCGGAAGGCGAGGTTGATGAAGAGTCCGCCGAGGGCTCCGACGGCGCCGATCACGCCGATCGCGGCGCCGGACATCTTGCGGGACCAGGCGGCGGCGTCCTCGGCGCTGTCGCCGGCGGCGATCCGGTCCTGCGCCTTGGCGTCGAAGATGCCGGGGATCATCTTGTAGGTGGAGCCGTTGCCGAGGCCGGCGAGCGCGAACAGGGCGACGAAGCCGCAGAGGAAGACCGGCAGCGAGCGGATCGACGAGGCGTAGGTGACCACGCCGGCCGCCGCCGCCATCGCGGCGAAGTTGAACAGCGTGATCCGGGCGCCGCCGAACCGGTCGGCGAGCCTGCCGCCCAGGGGGCGGATCACCGAGCCGAGCAGCGGGCCGAGGAAGGTGAGCTGGGCGGCCTGCAGCGGGGTGCGGCCGAACTGGTTCTGCAGCACCAGGCCGAACGCGAAGGAGAAGCCGATGAAGGAACCGAAGGTGCCGATGTACAGCACCGACATCAGCCAGGTGTGCTTCTCCCTGACGATGGCGGCGATCGAGCCGGTGTCGGCCCTCATCGGGGCCAGGTTGTCCATGAACAGCGCGGCGCACAGTGCGGCGACCACGATGAGCGGCAGGTAGATGCCGAGCACCAGGCGGGGGTGTCCGGCCCCGGCCCAGGCGATCACGCCCAGCGAGACCAGCTGGATCACCGGCACGCCGATGTTGCCGCCGCCGGCGTTCAGGCCGAGCGCCCAGCCCTTGTGGCGGGCCGGGTAGAAGGCGTTGATGTTGGTCATCGAGGAGGCGAAGTTGCCCCCGCCCAGGCCGGTGAGCGCCGCGACCAGCATGAAGGTGGTGTAGGAGGTGCCCGGGTGCATCACGTACGCGGCGGTCAGGGTGGGCAGGAGCAGCAGCAGCGCGGAGACGATCGTCCAGTTCCGGCCGCCGAACCGGGCCACCGCCACGGTGTACGGGACCCGGACGAAGGCGCCGACCAGGGTAGGCATGGCGACCAGGAAGAACTTCCCGGCCGGGTCGATGCCGTAGGCCTTGCCCATGAACAGGACCATCACCGACCAGAGGCTCCAGATGGAGAAGCCGATGTGTTCGGAGAGCACCGAGAAGGCGAGGTTGCGCCGGGCGACCCGGCGGCCGGTAGTCTCCCAGAATGCGGTGTCCTCCGGGTCCCAGTGCTGAATCCAGCGGCCGCCCGTCCTGCTGTGCGTGGTGGTGCCGTCCATGGGCTTGCTCCTTCGAGTGCCGTTGCCCTGTGGTGTCGACGCTAGGAGGCCACGATTTCGGGTTCGTTGTGCGGTGTGAAGGGTGCGGAACCGTCCTCTCACCCGGCGGCGGGCGGGCGTGTGAGGCTCCCGGAACGCACGAGAGCCGCCCTCCGGGACGGAGGACGGCTCTGCGATGCACATGGGGTGGTGGAGATGCCGGGAATCGAACCCGGGTCCAGTGAAGTGGATTCAGGACTTCTCCGAGCGCAGTCCGCTGTGAGTTTCTCGGCCCTGGCGGTCACGCGGACAAGCCGCCAACAGGCCCAGCCACTGTTTGATTTCCCCGCCACCCCCGCGGCCGGGGTGGAGGGTTGAGTTCCCTAAATTATGCCAGGATCCGGGTCGGGAACGCCCCGGGCTGACACCCATTCACTTTCGCAGATCAGGCTGCGAGAGCGAACTGCTGGGAATCGCGCTTAGAGTTGGCGATTATTTTTTTGCGACAGATGGTTAACGAGATCATTGCCGCGTTCCTCGGCTCGCTTCTCCTGTTTCGACTTTCACTGTCGAAACCGATCATCCCCATGTTGATTTGACAAACAGCTCCGGGAGGGCGGGCCCTCCCGGCGGTGCGTTGCCATAGTACTCACCCCGCGCGTCAAGGGTCCAGCGCATTAACGCCCGGTCAACCGGTGGCTCCGGGCAGACCGGTCCGCTGGGCCAGCCAGGGCAGCGCCTGCTTGAACGCGAAGGTGCCGAACTGCCAGTCGTGCTTGCCGGGGTGGACCTCCAGCTTGGTGTCCAGTCCGGCGGCGCGGGCGGCCTTGTCGAGCGCCTGGGCGTCGGAGAGGTGCTTGCCGGTCTCCTGGTCGCCCACCAGGAAGTAGCCGCCGGAGTTGCGGTAGGCGTCCTTCTTCGCCCTGCCGAGCACGGTGGCCGGGTCGTGCGCCTCCCAGGCGGCCAGGTCACCGCCGTACAGCTGGTCGACGGTGGCCTGCTTGCCGCCCAGGTTGGGTCCGGCGTCGCCGGAGATGTCGACGAAGTGGCCGAACACCTCCGGGTGCACCACGGCCAGGTCCACCGCGCAGGTGCCGCCCATCGACCAGCCCACCACCGCCCAGGAGCGCGGTCCGGTGGCCGCGTTGAAGGTCCTGGCGATGTACGGCGGAATGTCCTTGACCAGGTGATCCTCGGCCTTTCCGGGCTTTCCGTTGACGCACTCGGTGTCGGTCTTGAAGTTCCCGGTGGCGTCCACCATCACCAGGATCGGGGCGTAGCCGTTGTGCGCGGCGGCGTACGCGTCGGCGGTCTTGATCGCCTCGCCGGCCCTGATCCAGTTGTCGGGCGCGGCGAACTGGCCGCCGATCATCTCGACCACCGGCAGCTTGGGCCTGATCTTGCTGCGGAACCAGGCCGGCGGCAGGTAGACCAGCTCGCGGCGGTGCTTGAAGCCGCTCGGCTCGGCCGGGATCTCGACCGCCACCACCCGGCCCGCGGTGGTCCGGCCGACGGTGGTGAGGGCCTCGTCCAGGCCCATCTGCTGCGGCACCGGGGCGTTCGACAGGTCACCGACCGCGGCGTCCACGTCGGGGTAGTAACCGGTCGAGATGTTCAGCGAGTTGGCGGCGCACAGCAGCGACAGCACGACCGCCAGCGGGACCGCGGCCAGGTTCCACCAGCTGGACTGCCGCACACCGGCGGCCAGGCCGCCCAGGCCCAGCAGCGCGCAGCACAGCCAGAACCACAGGCCGGCCGGCAGCGGTTCGTCGATGCCCCCGAACAGGGCCACCAGCAGGGCGATCAGCGCGGTGCCCGCGAGGGCGCCGCCGACCACCCAGGGCAGCCTGCGACGGAGCCAGAACGGGCTGACTCTGGACAGTGCCGTCGCGACCGCCGCCACGGCCAGTATTCGCAGGGTCCACGGCAGCCAGCCACTCAGCAGTGAGATGTCCACCCGCAGATGGTACGGAAGCGTCCGGAGTGCGTACGCAACTGGGGTGCCCCGCGAACCGCTTGACGGCGCTTCAGCCCTGGCGGCGGCGGGCGGCGGCGACCGCGCGGGCGGACTCCAGCCGGTCCTGGCGCTCGCGCAGGGTCTGCCGCTTGTCGTACAGCTTCTTGCCGACGGCCAGCGCGAGTTCGAGCTTGGCGCGGCCGTCCTTGAAGTACAGCGACAGCGGGACCAGCGTGTGGCCGGTCTCCTTGGCCTTGGACTCGATCTTGCGGATCTCCATCTTGTGCAGCAGCAGCTTGCGCTTGCGGCGCGCCGAGTGGTTGGTCCAGGTGCCCTGGGCGTACTCGGGGATGAAGACGTTGTCGATCCAGGCCTCGCCGCCCTGGATGTACGCGTAGCCGTCGACCAGGTTGGCCCGGCCCTCGCGGAGCGACTTGACCTCGGTTCCGGTGAGCACCATGCCGCACTCGTAGGTGTCGAGGATGGTGTACTCGTGCCGCGCCTTCTTGTTCTGCGCGACCAGCTTCTTGCCCGTTTCCTTTGCCATAGCCCGGCCATTCTCGCACCTCGGCGCGGGCATCGGCAGCCCCTTTACGGCGCGGCGGCGCCCGCGGGGGCCGCGGTGGTGCCGGGAGTGGCCCCGTCGGGGCCGCCGATGCCGTCCAGCACCTTGAGGGCGAGCGCCGCGGGGTCCTCGCCGGCGGCGGGCACGTCGGGCTGGACGCCGGTGCCGTCCGGGGAGCGGCCGGCCGGGGTCTGGTAGCGGCCCACGGTGAGTTCCAGCACCGAGCCGTCGGCGAGCCGGCTGGGCTGCTGGACGGTGCCCTTGCCGAAGGTCCGCCCGCCCACCAGGACGGCCCGGCTGCGGTCCTGCAGGGCGCCGGCCAGCAGCTCGGCGGCGCTCATGGTGCCGCCGTCGACCAGCACCACCAGCGGCACGGCGGTGTCGCCGCCCGCGGCGGCGGCCAGTTCGCGCCGCTCGCCGTGCGCCTGGTAGCTGGCCACCGGGCCGCCGTCGAGGAACACCGAGGCGGTGGCGACGGCCTCCTCGACCAGTCCGCCGGAGTTGCCGCGCAGGTCGAGGACGACGCCGCGGGCGCCGGCCGCGGCGGCCCGGACCTGCTCGCCGACGCCCTCGGTGAAGGCGTGCACGGCGATCCGCACCACCCCGGGGTGCGGGCGCTCGACCTCGACCTCGCGGGCGGCCAGCTCGGCCCTGGCCAGGGTCAGTTCGCGCACCGGGCCGGGCCCGGCGGCCACCGCCAGGGCGACCGTGCTGCCGGCCGGGCCGCCGCGCAGCCGGGAGACCAGCTCGGTCACCGGCAGCTGCTCGGCGGGCACCCCGTCGACGGTCACCAGCCGGTCGCCGGCCGCGATGCCGGCCCGGTCGGCGGGCGAGCCGGGCTGCACCTCGGCGACCTCGGTGGGGCCGCCGGCCGCCCGGTCCACGGTCAGGCCGACGCCCGCGTACCGGCCGCCGGTGAGGTCGGCGTACTGCTGCGGGCTGAGGTAGGCCGCCCAGCGGTCGCCGCTGGCCCCGACCAGCTGCCGGGCCTCCTGCGGGCTCAGGTCCGCCCCGGAGAGGTCGGGGGCGGGCGTGGCGGCGTCCGACGACGAAGGGGCCCGGAGAGAGCGGACCGGCTCTCCCCAGGCCCCGGAAGCGGCTCCGGCGAACAGCACCGCGCCGAACACCAGCCCGAGCGTCATCCCCTGGCGTACTCGCGGCGCTGTCGGCATGCCAGCGAGTCTAGGCCGGGCGGCCCGCCGCCCGGTAGCACCGACGGTCCGTCAGACCTTCAGGTACTTGCGGAGGGTGAAGAACGCGGCGATGCCGGCCATCACCATGCCGACCACGACCAGCAGCGGAATGACCGCCAGCACCGAGGACAGGCCGATGAAGTGGATGAACGCCACCTTCTTCTGCAGCCACTCCTGGACGAAGAAGTGGCCGCCCAGCAGCAGCAGCGAGGCCAGGGCCGCGCCGAGCAGCGCGGCGAACGCGGCCTCCGCGATGAACGGCATCTGCACGTAGAAGTTGGAGGCGCCGACCAGTCTCATGATGCCGGTCTCGCGGCGGCGGCTGAACGCGGACACCCGGACGGTGTTGACGATCAGCAGCAGGGCCACGAACAGCATCAGCACCATGATCACGAAGGCCGCGGTCTGCAGTCCTCGGAGCAGGCCGAACAGGTTCTCCAGGATCTTCCGCTGGTCCTCGACCGATTTGACGCCCGGTTTGCCCGCGAAGGCGCTGGCGATCACGTCGAACCGGGTCGGGTCGCTGAGCTTCACCCGCCAGGACTGCGGCATCGCGTCCGGGCCGACCGCCGCCAGCAGCGGGTTGTCCGGGTTGCTCTCCTTGAAGTGCTGGTACGCCTCGACCGAGGTTTCGAAGGTCGAGGTCTGCACCAGCGGCGACATCTTGTCGAGGTCGCCCTTGACCTGCTGGATCTGGTCGTCGGTCGCTGCACCGGCCGCGCACTGCGGCGAGTCGTGGTCCGACTTGGTGCAGAAGTAGATGCTGACCTCGACCTTGTCGTACCAGTAGTCCTTCATGGAGTTGACCTGGTCGCGGACCAGCAGCGAAGCACCGGCGAGGGCGAGCGACAGCGCGACACTGACGACGACCGCGATGGTCATGGTCAGGTTGCGGCGGAGACCGATGCCGATCTCCGACAGAACGAACTGGGCGCGCATGCTTCCTCTTCTAGCTCTGGTATCCGTAGACGCCGCGGGCCTGGTCACGGACCAGCAGGCCCTTGTCGAGCTCGATGACGCGCTTGCGCATCTGGTCGACGATGGCCTGGTCGTGGGTCGCCATCAGCACGGTGGTGCCGGTCCGGTTGATGCGGTCGAGCAGCTTCATGATGCCGACCGAGTTCTGCGGGTCGAGGTTGCCGGTGGGCTCGTCGGCGATCAGCAGCATCGGCCGGTTCACGAACGCCCGGGCGATCGCCACGCGCTGCTGCTCACCGCCCGACAGCTCGCCGGGCATCCGGTCCTCCTTGCCGCCGAGGCCGACCAGGTCGAGCACCTCGGGCACCACCTTGTTGATGGCGCTCTTCGGCTTGCCGATGACCTCCAGGGCGAACGCCACGTTCTGCCCCACGGTCTTGTTCGGCAGCAGGCGGAAGTCCTGGAACACGGTGCCCAGTTGGCGCCGCATGTGCGGCACCTTCCAGTTCGAGAGCTTGCCCAGGTCCTTGCCCAGCACGTGCACCGCGCCGGTGGACGGGCGCTCCTCGCGCAGGCACAGGCGCAGGAACGTCGACTTGCCCGAACCGGACGAGCCGACCAGGAAGACGAACTCGCCCTTCTCGATCTCCAGCGAGACGTTGTCCAGGGCCGGACGGTTCTGCTTGGGATAGGTCTTGGAGACGTTGTCGAATCTGATCACGGCTGCATCACGGGGGCCATCCTAGGTGGATCGAGGGCAGTGACCTTACGCGATGCCCATGCGCACCCGCAGTCACCGGACGCCTACTGACCGGGGTTTCATCAGGTGTTGATCCGGTTCGGACCGGAAATTGCGAGGTACGTCACAGATCGATAACCCTTCCGCTCCGGGGGCCGAGGGGTACGGAACCTGGCAGAGTGGTAAGCAGTCGGAACCGAAGCCGCCTCCGGCACGTTGGCTATGCAGCAAGGAGGAGATCGCATGACCTGCGACCAACTGGTGTGCGCCAACTGCAACGGCCGCGTGATCGACGGCCGCTGCCCCGTGTGCCGCGCCAACCGCGCCCGGCTGCAGCAGGAGCAGCAAGGGCCTTTCGCGGCGCTCAACCCGGCGGTGCTGCTGGCCGTCCTGTTCGCCGCGCTGCTCACGCTCGCCCTGCTGCTGCGCTGATCCCGCCCCCTGACACCGCGAAGGGCCCCTCCGCCGCGGCGGAGGGGCCCTTCGTCACGAGCGCACGGGCCTACGCCTCGCGCTGCTTGCGCCAGCGGATGCCGGCCTCGATGAAGCCGTCGATGTCGCCGTCCAGCACCGCCTGCGGGTTGCCGACCTCGTGCTCGGTCCGCAGGTCCTTGACCATCTGGTACGGGTGCAGCACGTAGGAGCGCATCTGGTTGCCCCAGGACGAGCCGCTGTCCTTGAGCGCGTCCATCGCGGCGCGCTCCTCCTGGCGGCGGCGCTCCAGCAGCTTGGCCTGGAGCACGTTCATCGCCGAGGCCTTGTTCTGGATCTGGGAGCGCTCGTTCTGGCAGGAGACCACGATGCCGGTCGGCAGGTGGGTGATCCGGACCGCGGAGTCGGTGGTGTTGACGCCCTGGCCGCCGGGGCCGGAGGCGCGGTACACGTCGATCCGGAGCTCGCCCTCGTCGATGTCGACGTGGTCCGAGGTCTCGACGACGGGGAGCACCTCGACGCCCGCGAACGAGGTCTGCCGGCGGCCCTGGTTGTCGAACGGGGAGATCCGCACCAGGCGGTGGGTGCCCTGCTCGACGGAGAGCGTGCCGTAGGAGTAGGGGGCCTTGACGGTGAAGGTCGCGGACTTGATGCCGGCCTCTTCGGCGTACGAGGTGTCGTAGACCTCGGTCGGGTAGCCGTGCCGCTCGGCCCAGCGCAGGTACATGCGCATCAGCTGCTCGGCGAAGTCGGCGGCGTCCACGCCGCCCGCCTCGGCACGGATGTTGACCAGGGCCTCGCGGGAGTCGTACTCGCCGGAGAGCAGGGTGCGCACCTCCAGCTCCTCGACGGCCTTCTGGACGGCCACCAGCTCGGCCTCGGCCTCGACGCGGGTGTCCGCGTCGTCCTCGGCCTCGGCGAGTTCGAACAGGACGCCCAGGTCCTCGACCCGGCTGCGCAGGGTCTCGACCTTGCGCAGCTCGCCCTGGAGGAAGGAGAGCCGGCTGGTGACCTTCTGCGCGTTCGCGACGTCGTCCCACAGGGTGGGGGCCGCGGCCTCCTCCTCCAGGTTTGCGATGTCGGCCCGGATCTTGTCCAGGTCGAGGACTGCCTCGATCGACGACATGGTCGAGTCGAGGTTCTTGAGCTCTTCGGAAGGATCGACGGCTGCCACGCCACAAGGGTAATGGTTCGCCGGGGGGGCTCGGCTACAACCTCGGGTGGAGAGCGGTGCGCAGGCCGGCGGGGTGGCCGCCGGCGGGCGGTTCGGCGGCGAACGCCGTCCACGCGGCAGCGGCTCCGGCCAGCAGCAGGACCACCGCGATCAGCACCGCCAGGGTGCGGCGGCGGCGGATCGCCTGGGCCCGGGAGCGGCGGTGGCCGGCCGGGGCGGGCCGGTCGCGCTGGGCCCGGGACTCCTCGGCGTAGGAGGCGAGCTCCTGGGCGGAGGGGCGGCGCAGGCTGGTGTGGGTGTCGCGGGTGGAGTCCGGCTGCGGGCCGGGCACCAGCGGGACGGCGGGGCCGCGGCGGCGGCGGTGGGCGCCGCTGCCGGCGAAGGCGTCGGCCTCGGCGTAGACCGCCTCGCCGGGTGTCGGCACCTCCTCGGGGGCGCTGCGCTGGGCGGGCACCGCGAGCGGGCCGACGCCGGCCAGTTCGGGCAGCAGCGCGCGCAGCCGGGAGGCGAGTTCGGCGGCCCGCAGCCGGGAGGCCGGGGCCTTGGCGAGGCATTCGGAGATGATCCGCCACAGGCCGTCCGGCATGCCCTCGACCGGGGGGACGTTCTCGGTGACGTGCCGGCGCAGCACCGCGCCGGTGTGGCCGCCGCCGAACGGCGTGGCCCCGGTGAGCAGTTCGTACAGCACGGTGGCGAGGGCGTAGATGTCGACCGCGGCGCGCGGCTCCAGGCCCTCGATGATCTCGGGGGCCAGGTAGTCGGGGGTGCCGATGATCCGGGTGGCGCGGGTGCGGCGCGGGGCGTCGACCAGGCGGGCGATGCCGAAGTCGGTGAGCCTGGCGCGCGGGGCGCCGGCGGGGCCGGCGGGGGCGGCCAGGTCGAGCAGCACGTTCTCCGGCTTGACGTCGCGGTGCACGATGCCGGCGGCGTGCGCGGCGGCCAGGCCGTCGGCCACGTCAGCGATCACCGCGGCGGCGACCGCCGGGTCCAGCACGCCCTCGTGCTCCAGCCGGGTGCGCAGGTCGGTGCCCTTGACCAGGTCCATCACCAGGGCGAGGTCATTGCCGTCCACCACCATGTCGTGGACGCCGACCACGTGCGGGTGGTCGAGGCCGGTGAGGGCGGCGCGCTCCTGCACGAAGCGGCCGACCAGCACCTGGTCGGCGGCCAGGTCCTCGCGCAGCAGCTTCACCGCCACCGGCCCGTCCGGGCCCTCGCCGAGCCACACGGTGCCGGCCGAGCCGCGGCCGATCACCTGGTGGACGGTGTACCGGCTGCCGATCTTGCGTGCCAATGCTGCTCCGTGGGCTCGTGAGGTCGGTGCTCGACGAACAACCTACGCGCCCGGGAGGCCTCCGGGGGCCCGTGGAGGGCCTCCGGAGGGTTCCGATCCGGTGGAATTTCGTTGGATTGTCGACAAAGCGTCAATTCTGGCTGTTGCCGGACAGATTGGTCACCCAGTCCCGCGCCGAGTCGAACCAGCCGACCACGTTGTCCCAGTAGTGCGGCAGCGGCGTGAAGTTCCACAGCGCCAGGCAGCCCACCGCCAGCACCACCAGCACCAGCAGGCAGCCCTTCAGGCAGCCCAGGCCCGGGATCCACATCCGGTTGCGGCTGCGCCGCCGCGGCTCTCGCTCCCGGGGAGCCTCGCGGGCCGGCTCCGGCTCCCGGTAGGGCGGCTCCTGGCGGCGCGGCGGGGCCGGCTCGGCCCGGCGCTGCGGCGCGCCGTAGCCCTGCGGCTGTCCGCCGCCGTACGCCGGCGGCGGGCCCGGCTGGTGCTGCTGCGCCTGGTACGGCGGCGGCGCGACCGGCGGACGGCCGCCCCGGCCCTGCTGACCCTGCTGCCCCTGGCCCTGCGGACGGCCCTGCCCCTGACCCTGGCCCTGCTGGGGGTACTGCCCGGGCTGGTGCGGGTACTGCCCCGGCTGCGGGCGACCCTGCTGGTACTGGCCCGGCTGCTGCGGGTACTGCCCCTGCTGCGGGCGCTGCGCCTGGTACGGCGGCGGCGCGACCGGGGGGCGGCCGCCCGGGCCCGGCCGGCCGGCCTGGTAGGGGCGCGGGGCGACCGGCGGCGCGGCCAGGTCGTCGGGCTCGAAGTAGCCGATCTGGGTCTGCGCGTTGCGGTCCCGGGCGGCCCGCAGCTGGGTCTGCCAGGGGTGCGGGCCGTCCGGCTGGGCCGGGGGCTGCTCGGGCGGGCCGGGCGGCATCGCGGGCATCACCCGGGTGCGGTCGGCGGGCGGCTGCGCGGGCGGGTGGCCCGGCGGCGGGCTGATCAGCTGGGTGCGGTCCTCGGCGCCGGGCGCGGCCTGCTGGTGCGTCATCACCTGGGTGGCGGCGGCCGGGTCGTAGCCGACGCCGGCCAGCGTGGCGTCGTGCGGGTCCACCGCGGGCGCGGCCGGGGCCAGCGCCGGGTCGGGCAGCAGCAGCTCGCCGACGGCCAGCGCGGCCTCCACCGCGGCGGGGGCGGAGTGCACGCCGACGCCCGCCGCGACCACCCGCAGCGCCTCGGCCAGCGAGACCGCGGTGGGCCGCTCGGCGGGGTTCTTGCGCAGGCAGCGCTCGACCACCGTCCACAGCGGCTCGGGCATGCTGCGGGGCCGCTGCGGCTCCTGCGCGAGGTGCGCCTGCAGCACGGCCAGCGGGCTGTCGCCCTGGAACGGCGGGCGGCCGGTGACCAGCTCGTACAGCATGATGCCGGCGCCGTAGACGTCCACCGCGGCGGTCTGCGGGCGGCCCTCGGCGGACTCCGGGGCGACGTAGGCGGGGGTGCCGACGAACTCGTGGGTGCGGGTGATGCCCGGGGAGTCGGCGAGCCGGGCGATGCCGAAGTCGGTGAGCATCGGGTGCATCCGCTCGCCGCCGTCCACCGCGAGGGTGGCCAGCAGCACGTTGGCGGGCTTGAGGTCCCGGTGCACCACTCCGTCGGCGTGGCTGGCGGCCAGCGCGTCGGCGATCTGCGCCATCAGCAGCGAGCCGGCGATCGGCGACAGCGGGCCGGACTCGCGCAGGTACCGGAACAGGTCGGGGCCGTCGATCAGGTCCATCACCAGGGCGAGCAGCTCGCCCTCGACCACCAGGTCCCGGGTGCGCACGATGTTGGGGTGGGTCAGCCGGAGCAGCACCGAGCGCTCGCGCAGGAAGCGCATCACCACGTCCGGGTCGGCGGCGAGCTCCTCGCGCAGCACCTTCACCGCGACCGCCTGCCCGGGCACCAGGCCCGGCACCGCGGCGTCCTCGCGCACCCGGCCGCGCCAGACCGTGCCGGTCGCTCCGCGTCCGAGGGTCTCCTCGAGCAAGTACTTGCTGCCGACAGGCCGCACCTGTGCACTCCGTTCGGTCACCCGGCGCCCGCTGCCGGGGCCGCGATCCGGCACTCCCCCGTTCCCGTGAACGGCGCCGGGGCCTCGGGGACCCGCCGTGCCGACGGGTTCCCGCATTTTCGGCAACTCTAACGGTGCCCGAGCGGGTTTCCGAGGTGTTGCCGGGGTCGGTCGCGTGCTGTCGGCGGGCGGGCCGCCGGGGGCTCCTTGACCTGACTGACCGTCGGATTCACCATGGCGATGATCGCAAGATCGTCAAATCCGGTACCGTGCGCGGACTGTCCGTCCCGAGTGGCAGGATGGCAGGCACCACACGTGTGCAGAAGGGACCCCGGGCGTGATGCAGATCCGGCTCACCGTCCTTCGACCGCGCAGCGGCCCCGCCGCCCCCGGGAGCTCTGCCGACGTCCTGGTCACGGCACCGGTCGGCACGGTGCTCGGCGCCGTCGCCACCGCCCTCGCCGGGGCCGTCGGCGTCCGCGGTCCGCGCTCCGCCACCCACGTCCACCTGTACGCCGGCGAACGGCGGCTGGACGAGCAGACCCCGCTCGGCCACCCCCCGCTGATCGACGGCGCGGTGCTCGCCCTCGGCGAACCCGACCCGGACGCCGAGGCCGCGGACGAGCGCCCCGCCGCCGAGCTGCGGGTGGTCGGCGGCCCCGACGCGGGCGGCGTCCACCGGCTGCACGGCGAACGGATCCGGATCGGTCGCTCCACCGACGCCGACGTCCCGCTCGACGACCCGGACGTCTCCCGCCTGCACCTCGCCCTGCACCTGTCCGCCGACGGCCGCGCCACCGTGCAGGACCTCGGCTCCACCAACGGCACCCTGCTCGACGAGCAGTACCTGGGCGAGGACGGCTCGGAACTCGCCCCCGGCGCGCTGCTCCGGATCGGCGAGTCCACCCTCCAGCTCGCCCACCCCGACGGCATAGCGCCGCGCGCCACCACGCCCGACGGCGAGGGCCGGCTCCGGCTCGCCCCCCGCGCCGGCGCCCGCACCGCCCCCGGGCGCGGCGCCGGCCCCGCGCCCGCCGAACCGCCCGCCGCCGAGCAGCCCGCCGGCCGCGGCCGCTGGCTGCGCCGCGGCAAGGCCGAGCCAGCCGCCGCCGACACTGACCGGCAGCACGCCACCGCCCGCACCCGGCAGGCCGCCAACCAGCGCGAGCGCTGGCCCGACCCGGCCGCCCTGCTGCTCACCGCGCTCGGCACCGGACCCCGGCTGTGGGAGCGCGGCCCCGACCACCCAGACGCGCTCACCCTGCGGCTGGGCACCGGCGACCTCCCGGGCGGCCCCGGCACCGCCCCCGGCACCCTGCTGCCCGCCGTGCCCGCCACCGTCGACCTGCAGACCGCCGGCAGCCTCGGGCTGGCCGGCCCGCGGCACCGTCTCGCCGGCCTGGCCCGGGCCGCCGTCGCCCAGCTCGCCGCCCTGCACCCGCCCAGCGGCCTCGCCCTGGTGGTGGTCGCCGCCGACCGGCCCGCCGAGGACTGGGCCTGGACGCAGTGGCTGCCGCACCTCCGGCCCGCCCACGGCCAGGCCTGCCGGCTGCTGCTCGGCCTGGACGCCGAGCAGGCCGAGGCCCGGCTGACCGAACTCGCCGCCGCCACCGCCGGGCCGCCCGCCACCGTCGTGCTGGTCGACGGCGACCCCGGCACCCCGGCCGGGCGCGAGGCGCTCGCGCTGCTGGTGCGGCAGGGCCCCGCCGCCGGCGTGTTCACCCTCTGCCTGGCCGACAGCGCCGAGGAACTCCCCACCGGGCTCGGCGCGGTGGGCGTCGTCACCGGCGAGGTCGCCACCCGCCTCACCCTGGACCGCCCCGCCGGCGGCGCCCGCGAACGCCTCACCGACCTCACCCTGGACGCCGTCTCCCCGGCCTGGGCGGAGCGGCTGGCCCGCACCCTCGCCCCGCTCGCCGAGGCCGACACCGAGGCCGCCCCGCGCGGCCCGCTCCCCGACGCGCTGCGCCTGCTCGACCTGCTGCGCTCCGAGTCGCTCTCCCCCGCCCGGCTCGCCGAGTCCTGGAGCGCGCTGCCGGCGGGTGCGGGCGGGGCGGGCGCGCTGCTGGGCACCGCGCGCGGCGCGGCCGGCGAGGAGACCTGCGGCGTGGACCTCGCCGAGGACGGCGAGCACCTGCTGATCGGCGGCGGCCCCGGCTCCGGCAAGTCCGAGCTGCTGCGCAGCCTGGCCGCCTCCCTGGCGGTCTCCGAGAGCCCGGACCGCCTCGCCCTGCTGATGGTCGACGGCGACCGCGCCGAGGGCGGCGGACTGGCCGGCTGCACCGACCTCCCGCACGTCACCGCGCACGTCAACGCCGCCGAGGACCCGCGCGGCGCGCTGCTCGCCGCCGAGCGGCTGAACGACGAACTCGCGCACCGCGAGGCGCTGTTCGACGGTCTGAGCTTCACCGAGTGGCACACCCGCCGGGTCTTCGACAAGACGCCGGCGCTGGTCGGCGGGCCGGCCGCGGAGGCCCCCGCGGCGGTCCGGGTGGTCGAGCCGCGGCGCTCCTCCGATGCCCCGTCGCCCGACGCGGCGCCGCCCCGGCTCGTGGTCCTGGTCGACGACTTCGACGCGCTGCTCGGCCCGGCCAGCCCCGGCGGCCGCCCGCTGGCCCGCGCGCTGGCCGCCGCGGCCCGCCGCGGCGCCCGCCTGGGCGTGCACGTGGTCGCCAGCACCGGCGACCCGGAGGCCACCGCCGGCACCGAACTCGACGAGGCGGCGCAGCTGCGGATCGCGCTGCGCACCGAACAGGCCGGCGACTCCGACCTGTTGATCCACCTGCCGGACGCCGCGGCGCTGCCCGGCGGCACGCCCGGCCGCGGCTACCTGCGGCGGCCGGACGGCGCGGTGACGGCCTTCCAGGGCGCCCGGGTCAGCGGCCGGATCCCCCGCACCGCGACGCTGCGCCCCACCGTGGTGGCCCAGCGCCCGGAGGAGCACGGCGTCGCGCCCTCGCCCCGTCCGGTCCGCGAGCTCGGCAACGGCCCGACGGACCTGGCGCTGCTGGCCTCGGCGCTGCGGCGGGCCACCGAGAGCTGACCGGTCCGGCGCGAGAGCCCCGAAGGGGCCCGGGCGGGATGCCCGGGCCCCTTCGGGGTCTGTCGTGTCAGCGGCCGTTGCGCAGCAGGGTGCGGATCACCCGCATGGCGACGGAGAGGCTGGACAGCTCGTAGTGGTCCGAACCCCTTATGTCGTCGAGGGTGGTGCGGGCCCGGCTGAGCAGGGTGCTGTTGAGGTCGGCCCAGGCGGAGTAGCGCTCCTCGGGGCTGGACCCGGCGGGCCCGGCGGCGAGCACGTCGGCGGTGAGTGCGGCGTGCGCGGCGAACAGGTCCTCGCGGATCGCGGCGCGGGCCATCGAGGACCACCGGTCGGTGCGCGGCAGTTCGATGATCCGGTCCAGCAGGTGGCTGATCTGCAGGCGGTCGCCGAGGTCGTAGTACAGCTCGGCGACCTCCATCACGTCGGCGTCCGAGCGGTCCGCGACGCCGACGATGTCGAGGGTCGGGAACGCGGAGGACAGGCCGGCGATCCGGGTGGCCAGCTCGTCGGGGACGCCGGCCCCGGAGAGCTCCTGGTACACCGACTCGTACCAGGCGAGGTCCTCGCCGCGCAGCGGCTTGGGCAGCGAGTCCCAGACCTGGTTGACCCGGTCGTGGAAGAACTCGATGGTGCCGGCGATGTCCAGCGGCTGACGGTTGTTCAGCATCCACCGGGTGGCGCGCTCGACCAGGCGGCGGGAGTGCAGCCGCATCTTGGTCTGGACCCGGGCGGCGACCTGGTTGTCGAGGTTCTCGACGAGGTCCCAGATCTGCTCCAGGCCGAACACCGCGCGGGCGGCGGCGTGGGTGCGGGCGATCTCCTCCATGGTCGCGCCGGTCTCCTCGCGGAGCCGGAACGCGAAGGTGCAGCCGCCGCGGTTGATCGTGTCGTTGACGATCAGGGTGGTGATGATCTCGCGGCGCAGCGGGTGGTTGTCGATCTGCTCGGCGAACTTGGCCCGCAGCGCGCTGGGGAAGTACTGGTGCAGCACGTCCCGGAAGTACGGGTCGTCGGGCAGTTCGGTGGCGAGCAGCTCGTCGGCCAGGGTGATCTTGGTGTAGGCGAGCAGCACCGAGAGCTCGGGCTGGGACAGGCCGCGGCCGGCCTGCTGGCGGTCGCGGATCTGCTTCTCGGTGGGCAGGTACTCCAGCGCCCGGTCGAGCTGCCCGTTGGCCTCCAGCCGGTTGATCATGCGGGAGTGCACGTTGACCATGCTGGCGGCCTGCGCGACGGCGTTGGCGAGCACCACGTTCTGCGCGTAGTTGTTGCGCAGCACCAGGTGGCCGACCTCGTCGGTCATCGCGGCGAGCAGCGCGTTGCGCTGCTTGACCGTCATGTCGCCGTCCGCCACGACCTGGTTGAGCAGGATCTTGATGTTCACCTCGTGGTCGGAGGTGTCCACGCCGGCGGAGTTGTCGATGGCGTCGGTGTTGATCCAGCCGCCGGTGCCCTGCGGGCCGCCGGTGGAGGCGAACTCGATCCGGCCGAGCTGGGTGCAGCCGAGGTTGCCGCCCTCGCCGACCACCCGGGCCCGGACGTCGCCGCCGTTGACCCGGATGGCGTCGTTGGCCTTGTCGCCGACCTCGGCGTTGGTCTCGGTGGCGGCCTTGATGTAGGTGCCGATGCCGCCGTTCCAGAACAGGTCGACGGGGGCCTGCAGGATCGCCTTCATCAGCTCGGCGGGGGTGAGCTTGGCGGCGTCGACGCCGAGCCGCTCGCGGACCTGCGCGGAGAGCGCGATGGACTTGGCGGAGCGCGGGAACACGCCGCCGCCCGCGGAGATCAGCGACTTGTCGTAGTCGTCCCAGGAGCTGCGCGGCAGGTCGAACAGCCGGCGGCGCTCGGCGTGCGAGACGGCCGCGTCCGGGTTCGGGTCGAGGAAGATGTGCCGGTGGTCGAAGGCGGCGACCAGCCGGATGTGCTCGGACAGCAGCATGCCGTTGCCGAACACGTCGCCGGACATGTCGCCGATGCCGACGACGGTGAAGTCCTCGGACTGGGTGTCGACGCCGAGCTCGCGGAAGTTCCGCTTGACGGACTCCCAGGCACCGCGGGCGGTGATGCCCATGCCCTTGTGGTCGTAGCCGGCCGAGCCGCCGGAGGCGAACGCGTCGCCGAGCCAGAAGCCGTACGACTCGGCCACGCCGTTGGCGATGTCGGAGAAGGTCGCGGTGCCCTTGTCGGCGGCGACCACCAGGTAGGTGTCGTCCTCGTCGTGCCGGACCACGTCCAGCGGGTGCACGACCTCGCCGGCCACCAGGTTGTCGGTGATGTCGAGCAGCGCCGAGATGAAGGTCTTGTACGAGGCGATGCCCTCGGCCAGCCAGGCGTCCCGGTCGACCGCCGGGTCGGGCAGCTGCTTGGCGACGAAGCCGCCCTTGGCGCCGACCGGCACGATCACGGTGTTCTTGACCATCTGGGCCTTGACCAGGCCGAGGATCTCGGTGCGGAAGTCCTCGCGCCGGTCGGACCAGCGCAGGCCGCCGCGGGCGACCTTGCCGAAGCGCAGGTGGACGCCCTCGACCCGGGGCGAGTACACCCAGATCTCGAAGGCGGGGCGCGGCGCGGGCAGGTCCGGGATGGCCTTCGGGTCGAACTTCATCGACACGTACGAGTGCCAGTGGCCCTCGCTGTCGTGCTGGAAGAAGTTGGTCCGCAGGGTGGCCGTGATCAGGTGCAGGAAGGAGCGCAGGATGCGGTCCTCGTCCAGCGAGGCGACCTCGTCGAGGGCCCCGGACAGCTCCTCCAGGATGGCCTCGGAGAGTTCCTCGGCGCCGGAGCGGTGGCTGGGCGACAGCCGCGCCTCGAACAGGTTGATCAGCAGCCGGGTGGTGTGGGTGTTGTTGCGGAGCGCGTCCTCCATGTAGTCCTGGGAGAACGTGGAGCCCGCCTGCCGCAGGTACTTGGCGTACGCGCGCAGCACCATGGCCTGACGCCAGGTCAGCTTGGCGGTGAGGACCAGCTCGTTGAAGCCGTCGTTCTCCGCCTGGCCGAGCCAGGTGGCGGAGAAGGTGTCCTGGAAGCGCTCGCGGTCCTCCTCGGTGAGGTCGGTGCCCTCGCGCAGCTTCAGGCCGAAGTCGACCACCCAGGCGGTGCTGCCGTCGGTGCGGCGCAGCGCGTAGGGGTGCTCGTCGAGCACCTCGACGCCCAGGCGCTGCAGGACCGGCAGCACCTCGGTGAGCGAGATCGGGCCGCCGACCCGGTAGATCTTGAAGCGGCGCTCGTCGTCGCCGGCGCCGACCGGCTGGTACAGGTTGAGCCGGAAGTCGCCCTCGCCGGCGAGCGATTCGATCTGCTTGAGGTCGGCGACGGCGGTCCGCGGCGGGAAGTCGGCGCGGTAGCCGTCGGGGAAGGCGTTGGCGTACTTGTGCGAGAGTTCGGCGGCCTTCTCCTCGCCGAACTCGGTGCCCAGCTGGTCGTTGAAGCCGTCCATCCAGAACCGGGCGGCGTCGGCCAGCCGGTTCTCGATCCGCTCGATGTCGGAGTCGGACAGCTGCGGCAGCTCGGTGCCGGGGGCGACCCGGACCACGAAGTGCAGGCGGGTCAGGACCGACTCGGTGGCGTACACCGTGTAGTCGATGGTGTCGCCGTTCAGCTCGTCCTTGAGGATGTCCATCAGGGCGAGCCGGATGCGGGTGGTGTAGCGGTCGCGCGGCAGGTAGACGTACGCCGAGTAGTAGCGGCCGTAGTCGTCCTGACGGAGGAACAGGCGCAGCCGGCGGCGCTCCTGCAGGTACAGCACGCTGGTGGCGATGGACTGCAGTTCCTCGGCGGCGGTCTGGAACATCTCGTCGCGCGGGAAGGTCTCCATGATCTGGAGCAGGTCGCGCCCGTCGTGGCTGTCGCCGGAGAAGCCCGCGGCGGCCAGCACCTCCTGCACCTTGCGGCGCACCACCGGGATCCGGGTGACCGACTCGGTGTAGGCGGCGGAGGAGAACAGGCCGAGGAAGCGGCGCTCGCCGACCGGCTCGCCGGCCGCGTTGAACTTCTTCACGCCGACGTAGTCGAGGTACGCGGGGCGGTGCACGGTGGCCCGGCTGTTGGCCTTGGTGAGGACCAGCAGCTTCTTCTCGTGCGCCTTGGCGCGGACCGGGGCGGAGAGCCGGCCGAACGCCTCGGAGACCGGGTGGTGGTCGGTGTCGTGGCTCAGCGGGTCGGCCCGCAGGATGCCGAGGCCGGTCCCGGCGACCGCCTTCAGCACCTCCTCGCCCTGGTGCTCGACCAGGTCGTACTCGCGGTAGCCGAGGAAGGTGAAGTGGTCGTCGGCGAGCCAGCGCATCAGCTCCCAGGCCTCGCCGACCTCCTGCTCGGGCAGGTGCGCGGGGGCTCCTCGGCGAGTTCGTCGGCCAGTCGGAGCGCGGAGTCGCGCATCTTCGACCAGTCCTCGACGACCTCGCGGACGTCGCCCAGCACCCGGCGCAGGTTGGCCTCGATGGTGCGGAGGTCCTCGCGGTCGGTCTCGCGGTCGATCTCGATGTGCATCCAGGACTCGACCACGGCGTCCGCGGGCCACTCGGCGCCGGCGGCCTGCGCGCGGTTGCAGGCGTCGACGTCGAGGATCTCCAGCAGCTTGCCGGTGATGTCGCGGCGCACGGCCAGCTGCGGGTGCACGACCAGGTGGATGGCCCGGTCCAGGCGGGTCAGCTCGTTGGTGACCGAGTCGACCAGGAACGGCATGTCGTCGGTGACGACCTCGACCACGGTGTGGCCGCAGGACCAGCCGTTCTCCTCGACGGTCGGGGTGGACACCCGGACCTCGGCGGTCCCCTGCGGGCGCTTGAGGCCCAGCCGGTAGTGGGAGGCCGCGGCGCCGTAGAGATCGACCGGGTCCCGGCTGATCACGTCCTCGGGCGCCGTGTGGAGGTAGTAGTGGTGCAGGTAAGCGGCCAGAGCACCGTTGCTCAGGCCCTCCCCCGGCGCCGCTCCCCCCACCTGGCTGTTCTCAGCGGCTGCTGCTGCTTTCCTGAGCAGGTCGGCCTTGGCTGCGTCCAGCTTGGTCTGCATGGCTGTTTGGCTCCTGTCGCGCGCCGTTGCGTGACTCGGTGATGACTGTGGGTGCACCGCCGGGCCCCGTCGGCAATCCTCCCGTACACGAGGGGTGAAAAGCGCTCAAGGCACGCATGAGTCGCGTTCCGCCCGGGTACGACAGCACGTTTGGCCTGCCTGACCGATAACCGGCGACGCCAGTCAGCCTAACCTGACGAAACGAAGGTGTCAGGGGACACGGAGGAGCAATCCCGCAGGAAGATCGAGCCTTCCTGGACACCTTGTCCAAACCCGCTCGAACGCCCCGTCCGTCATTCGGGTGACCACTCCATGTGCGGGTGGACGTAGTCGGTCGGCGGGGCGAACGTCTCCTTGATCGAGCGGGTGGACGTCCAGCGCAGCAGGTTCGCGACCGAGTCCGCCCGGTCCGTGCCGGACGACTCCTCGTTGACCCGCAGGTCGCGCGCGGCGAACCGGAGCCGCTCCACCGCTCCCGCGATCGCCCGCCGGTCCTGTGCGAACACCGCGCCGGCCGGGCGGTCCGCGGCGTCCCGGCCGACCCGCTCCAGGGTCTCCTCCCAGCGGGTGTCGTCGTACACCTGTACGGCCAGCACCGGGCCCGGGCAGCCGCTGTACCGGTCGCCGCCGAGCAGCACCGTCGGCCGGACGAACCAGCCGATCGCGTCGTCGTGCTGACCCCCCGCCAGCAGCTGCACCTGCGGATCCGCCCCGGCCCGCCCGATCGCGCCGCGGACCTCCGCGAACGCCCGGGCGTCGATCAGCGCGCCCATGAAGTTGCTCAGGTCGGTGACGTCGC
This sequence comes from Streptomyces sp. TLI_171, assembly GCF_003610255.1. GTDB lineage: Bacteria > Actinomycetota > Actinomycetes > Streptomycetales > Streptomycetaceae > Kitasatospora. The sequence continues at coordinate 2,888,064 of NZ_RAPS01000001.1, forward strand.
CGACGGTCAGCGCGTCCACCTCGCCGAGGAAGTCGTCCTTGATCCGCCGCCACAGGCCGCGCGGCAGGTACGCCCGGGACAGCGCCGAGCCCTTCTGGCCCTGGTACTCGAACGCGCCGCGGATCAGCGCGGTGCGCAGCGCCGCCGGGTCCGCCGAGGGGTGGGCGAGCAGGAAGTCCTTGCCGCCGGTGTCGCCGACGATCCGCGGGAAGCTGCGGTAGCGGGCGATGTTCAGGCCGATCTCCCGCCACAGCTGCTGGAACACCGCGGTGGAGCCGGCGAAGTGCAGCCCCGCCAGCGCCGGGTGGGTGAGCGCCACCTCGGACACCGCCTGCCCGTCGCCGGTGACCAGGTTGATCACGCCGGGCGGCAGGCCGGCCTCCTCCAGCAGGAGCATCAGGAAGTGCGCGGCCGGCGTCTGGCCCGGTGCGGGCTTCCACACCACGGTGTTGCCGAGCAGCGCGGGAGCGGTCGCCAGGTGGCCGGCGACCGCGGTGGAGTCGAACGGGGTGATCGCGCAGACGAAGCCCTCCAGCGGGCGGTGGTCGGCGCGGTTCCACACCCCCGGGCCGGAGACCGGCTGTTCGGCCAGGAGCCGGCGGGCGTGGTGCACGTCCGAACGCCAGCGGTCGACCGTCCCGCACACCGCGTCGATCTCCGCCTGCTGCGCTGTCTTCGACTGGGCCAGCATGGTGGCCGCCGCCAGCGTCTCCCGCCACGGCCCGGCCAGCAGGTCGGCGGCGCGCAGGAACACCGCCGCCCGGTCGTCGAAGGACAGGGCGCGCCACTCCGGCGCGGCCGCCAGCGCGGCGTCCACCGCGGCGCGCACGTCGGCGGCGGTCGCGTTGCCCAGCACGCCGAGCTTCGCCGCGTGGTGGTGCGGCTGCGCCGGCTCGATCCGCTCGCCGCCGCCGAGTCGCCGCTCCCCGCCGACGATCATCGGGAACGCCGTGTGCTGCCCGGCCAGTTCGTCCAGTCTGCGGACCAGCCGGGCCCGTTCCGGACTGCCCGGCGCGTAGCTGCGCGCCGGTTCGTCGGCGGGAGTCGGGACGTTGGTGACCGCATCGATCGGCATGGTGCTCAGGTACTCCGTACGGTGGTGCTCGGTTGGTCCCCCCAGAGTGAACGCGCCCGCCCCGGTTGACGTGCCGTGACACGCCTAGCGGACGAGTTCCTCCGCCACCGCGACCGCCTCGGCGAGCGAGTCCACCACCGGCACGCCCACCGGCAGCAGCTTCTCCCGGGTGTGCGAACCCCCGGTGTACAGCACCGACTTGATGCCCGCCGACAGGGCCGCCTCGGCGTCGTCCGCCGCGTCCCCGATCAGCACCGTCCGCCCGCGGTCGATCTCCCCGCCGAGCGCCTCCAGGTGCGCCGCCAGGTGCCCGGCCTTGCGGCCGCCGGACTCGCCGCGCCGGCCGTCGACCCGCAGGAAGTGCGAGGTCAGCCCGAACCCGTCCACTGCGGGCAGCAGCTTCTCGTGCTCGTACATCGACAGCACCGACTGGCTCCGCCCGCCCGCCGCCCACCCGGCCAGCAGCTGCTCCACGCCCGGCGTCAGCCCGCACCCGGGGAACAGCTCCAGGTACTTGACGTGGAACGCGTCGTCCAGCGCCAGCCACTCCGCCGCCGTCGGGATCCGCCCCAGCAGCCGCTCGTAGAACCGCGGGATCGGGATCTCGTACTGCGCCCGGTACTCCTCCAGCGTCATCGGCGCGATCCCGACGGTCGCGAACGCGGCGTTGCTCGCCCCCAGCACCGCTGTCATGTCCTGCAGCAGCGTGCCGTTCCAGTCCCAGACTATGTGTGTGCGCACCCGCCAAGGGTATGCGCCGCCGGACCTCAGTCCAGCTCGTCCGGGTGCGGGCCGGTGCGCAGGCCGCGGTCGGTGGCCGCGATCGCCGCCAGCTCCTCGTCGGTGAGGGCGAAGTCGAGGACGTCGAGGTTCTGCCGGATCCGGGCCGGGGTGACCGACTTGGGGATGACCAGGTTGCCGAGCTGCAGGTGCCAGCGCAGCACGACCTGGGCGGCGGACCTGCCGGTGCGCTCCGCGATCGCGGTGATCGCCGGGTCGTCGAGGACGGCGCCCTGGGCGAGCGGGCTCCACGCCTCGGTGGCGATGCCGTGCGCGGCGTGGAAGGCCCGCAACTCGGCCTGCTGGAGCGCCGGGTGGAGTTCGATCTGGTTGACGGCCGGGACCAGCGCGCTGTGCTCCAGCAGCCGGGTCAGGTGCGCGGGCTGGAAGTTGGAGACGCCCGCCGCCCGGATCCGGCCCTCGGCGGCCAGCCGCTCGATCGCCCGCCAGGAGTCGAGGTAGCGGTCGCGACCCGGGGCCGGCCAGTGGATCAGGTACAGGTCGACCTGCTCCAGCCCGAGCCGGTCCAGGCTGTCGTCGAACGCCCGGAGGGTCGCGTCGTAGCCCTGGTCGGCGTTCCACAGCTTGGTGGTGACGAACAACTCCTCGCGCGGCAGCCCGGAGGCGGCCAGCGCCTGCCCGACGCCGCGCTCGTTGCCGTAGATCGCGGCGGTGTCGATGCTCCGGTACCCCGCCTCCAGCGCGGTGGTGACGGCGGCGGCGGTCTCCTGGTCCGGGACCTGGAAGACGCCGAAGCCGAGCTGCGGCATCCGGACGCCGTTGTTCAGCGTGACGGAGGGAACGGTGGTGCTCATGTCGGTTCTCCAGTAGAGGTGTTGACGGTCGATCAGTGGGACGGGACGGGGATCCGGGCGGGCGCCGGAGCGGTCGTGCGGCGCTCCAGGGCGGCCGAGACCACGGCCAGCACCAGCGCGGAGCCGGCCATCAGCGCGCCCACCCAGTTCGGGGCGGTCCAGCCCAGGCCGGCGCCGATCACGGCGCCGCCGAGCCACGCGGCCAGCGCGTTGCCGAGGTTGAACGCGCCGATGTTGACGGCCGAGGCCAGCGTCGGGGCGCCGTGCGCCTGGTCCAGGACGCGCTTCTGCAGCGGCGGCACGGTGGCGAAGCCGAGCGCGCCGACCAGCAGCAGGGTGGCGGCCGCGGCGACCTGGTGGTGCGCGGTGACGGTGAACAGGGCGAGCGCCACGGTCAGCGCGCCGAGCGTGGTGAACAGCATCGGCATCAGCCGGCGGTCGGCGAACCGGCCGCCCAGCAGGTTGCCGAGGAACATCCCCACGCCCAGCAGCACCAGCAGCCAGGTGACCGCACCCGCCGAGAACCCGGCGACCTCCGTCATCATCGGCTTGATGTAGGTGATCGCGGCGAACACGCCGCCGAACCCGAGCACGGTCATGGCCATCGCCAGCACCACCTGCACGTTCCGGAACGCGGCCAGCTCCCGGCGCAGGTGCGCGCCCGCGGGCCTGGGCAGCTCGGGCACCAGCCTGGCGATGCCGAGCAGCCCGACCAGGCCGAGCACGGCGACCGCGGCGAAGGTGGCCCGCCAGCCGATGCTCTCCCCGATGAACGTGCCCAGCGGCACGCCGACGATGTTGGCGACCGTCAGCCCCGTGAACATGGTGGCGATCGCACCGGCCTTCTTGTCGGGCGCGACCAGTTCGGCGGCGACCACCGACCCGATCCCGAAGAACGCGCCGTGCGCCATCGAGGCGACGATCCGCCCGGCCAGCATCGCCCCGAACCCGGGGGCGAACGCCGACAGCAGGTTGCCGGCGGTGAACAGCACCATCAGCAGCATCAGCATCCGCTTGCGGCTGACCCGCGTTCCGAGCGCGGTCATCAGCGGTGCGCCGAGGACCACGCCGATCGCGTACCCCGTGACCAGCAGACCCGCGGTGGGGATCGTCACCCCGAAGTCGCCGGCGATCTCGGGCAGCAGGCCCATGACCACGAACTCGGTCGTCCCGATCCCGAACGCCCCGATGGCGAGGGCCAGAAGCGCGAGAGGCATGACGCGTCCCTCCAGGTGATTGCTATTGCGCCTTACGTGCTTCGACAATAATTGCAGACGCACACACTTGCAAACGCAACAGTTGCACACGCCTCCGATCCTCTGCCCGAGCATGCGAAAACCCCGCCGCGGCCGGAGCCGGGCGGGGTTCGGGGGGTGGCGGGTCAGCCGAGCAGGTTGGGGATCTCCTGGGTGGCGAACCAGAGCAGGTCGTGGTCCTCGGCGCCGTCCACGGTGAACTGGGCGTCCTGGTCGCCGTTGTCGGCGGCGACGATCGCGGCGACCGCGGCGGCGACGTCGGCCAGCACGTCGGGATCGGTGTCGTCGGCGTGGACCGCAGCGGCCTTGGCGAGGCGGATCGGGCCCGCCAGGACGACCCGGCCGAGGGAGGCCTGGTCCTGGTACTCGTCGCCGGGGAAGGCGGAGACCGCACTGTCGGCGATCTCGACCGCGAGCACCACCCGGCGGCGGGGCGCCTCGGGGTCGGCGGCCAGCAGGCGGACGGAGGAGAGCGCCGCGCGGTTGAGGGCGGCGTACTCGAGCTCCTCCAGGTCGTCGCTGACGTACCACTCGCGCAGGGCGGGCGTCACGGCGTAGGCGACGCTCTGCTCCAGGACGCCCTCGGGGTGCGCCACCGCCAGGTCGTTCAACGTGGTGGGCACGTACACGCGCATCGGGGGAACCCTTCCTCGGTCACTGCGACGGGTCAAGAATACGCAGCCCGCCCCGCCGTGGTGCGCCGATCGGGTTGCGGCCGACGTCCCCCTACGTGCCCACCGTCCCGCCGACGCCCCGTCAACCTCCGTACCGGGCGACGGGACACGGCGCCCTTGGCGCGGCGGGAGCGCCACCCGCACAGGTGAATCGCACAGCGGGGCCGCCGTACCGGGAGCCGCATTGGGCGGGGCCTGCCCCAGCCGATACCAAGGACCACACCGTGCACCCCACCACCGAGAAGGACCCGATGACCGAGCAGCTCACCCGGACGCCCGGCCCCCGCATCCGACCGCTGGTGCACCCGGTGCACGCCCCGGGCCACCCGGCCGCGCGCCGCCCGGTCCGCCATCCCCACCAGCCGGGTGACGCGGTGCGCGCCACGCGCAACCCCCGGGCCGGCTGCGCGCCCGCCCAGGCCCCCGGGCGGCCGCGCACGGCCGCGCCGACCAGCACCGGGCACGCCGACCTCGCGGCCCGGTTCGCGCACCGCCTGGTCGAGGTGCTGTGCGGGGTCCGCCCGGTCCACCAGCTGCAGCGGCACACCACGCTGCCGGGGTTCCACCAGCTCGCGGCGCTGGTCCGCTCCGGGCCGCTGCGGCCGCGCGGGCGGGTGCTGCGGCCGCGGCTGGGCCGGGTGCACGACTCGGCGCCCGGGCCGGGCGCGCTGGAGGCCTGCGTGCGGGTCGAACTCGGGCCCCGGCACCACATGCTGGCGTTCCGCCTGGAGCAGCACACCCGCACCGGCCAGTGGCAGTGCGCCGCGGTGGAGACCCGGTGAACGGCGACGGGGCGCCACTCCGAGCGGAGTGACGCCCCGTCAGGACCGGGCCGGGTCAGGCCTTGCGGCGACGGCCGCCCTTCGCGGCCTTGGCGGCCTTGCGGCGCTCGGCGCGGGTCAGGCCGTCCCCGTCGGAGATCAGCCCGTCGTCGTCGAACTCGCCCTCGATGACGCCGCCGCCGATCTCGTCGGACGGGGCGGTGTAGTGGAGCTTCTTGCGCTCCGGGGCCTCCAGGCCCTTGGCCCGGATCTCCGGGCGGGCCGCGGGGACGGCGTCCTTCTCCAGCTTCTCGAGCAGCACCTGCTCGTCGTCCGGGACCGGCACCTCCTCGACCTGCTGCTCGACCTGGACCTCCAGGTTGAACAGGTAGCCGACGGACTCCTCCTTGATGCCCTCCATCATCGCGGAGAACAGGTCGAAGCCCTCGCGCTGGTACTCGACCAGCGGGTCGCGCTGGGCGTAGGCGCGCAGCGCGATGCCCTCCTGCAGGTAGTCCATCTCGTAGAGGTGCTCGCGCCAGCGGCGGTCCAGCACCGAGAGGACGACGCGGCGCTCCAGCTCGCGCATGATCTGCTCGCCGAGCTGGTCCTCGCGGCGGCCGTAGGCGGCGGCGATGTCCTCCTGGATGGCCTTGGTGAGGAGCTCGGGGGTGAGGCCGCCGCTGTCCGCGGCCTCCTCCTCCAGCTCGTCCAGGTCGAGCTGGACGGGGTAGAGCTGCTTGAGCGCCGTCCACAGCTTCTCGAGGTCCCAGTCGTCCTCGAAGCCCTCGCCGGTGGCGGCGGCGACGTACGCGGCGACGGTGTCGTCCATGAAGTGGCCGACCTGCTCCTGCAGGTCCTCGCCCTCCAGGACGCGGCGGCGCTCGCCGTAGATGACCTCGCGCTGGCGGTTGAGGACCTCGTCGTACTTGAGGACGTTCTTGCGGATCTCGAAGTTCTGCTGCTCGACCTGGGTCTGCGCGGAGGCGATGGCCCGGGTCACCATCTTCGACTCGATCGGCACGTCCTCCGGGACGTTCGCCATCGACAGCACCCGCTCGACCATGCCGGCCTTGAACAGGCGCATCAGGTCGTCGCCGAGCGAGAGGTAGAACCGGGACTCGCCCGGGTCGCCCTGGCGGCCGGAGCGGCCGCGCAGCTGGTTGTCGATCCGGCGGGACTCGTGGCGCTCGGTGCCGAGGACGTACAGGCCGCCGATCTCCTGCACCTCCTCCTGCTCCGCCTTGACCGCGAGCTTGGCCTTCTCCATCGCGGCGGGCAGCGCGCTCTCGTACTCCTCCGGGGTCTCCTCCGGAGTGATGCCGCGCTGCGCCAGCTCGGCGGCCGCCAGGTGCTCGGGGTTGCCGCCGAGCATGATGTCGGTGCCGCGGCCGGCCATGTTGGTGGCGACGGTGACGGCACCCTTGCGGCCCGCCTGGGCGACGATCTGCGCCTCGCGCTCGTGGTGCTTGGCGTTCAGCACCTCGTGCGGGATGCCGCGCTTGCGCAGCTCCTGCGACAGGTACTCGGACTTCTCGACCGACACGGTGCCGACCAGCACCGGCTGGCCCTTCTCGTGGCGCTCGGCGATGTCCTCGACCACGGCGGCGAACTTGGCCGGCTCGGACTTGTAGATCAGGTCCGGCTGGTCGATCCGCTTGGGGCTCTTGTTGGTCGGGATCGGGACCACGCCGAGCTTGTAGATCTGGTGGAACTCGGCCGCCTCGGTGGTGCCGGTACCGGTCATGCCGGACAGCTTGCCGTAGAGGCGGAAGAAGTTCTGCAGGGTGATGGTGGCCAGCGTCTGGTTCTCGTTCTGGACCTCGACGCCTTCCTTGGCCTCGATCGCCTGGTGCATGCCCTCGTTGTAGCGGCGGCCGGCCAGGATGCGACCGGTGTGCTCGTCGACGATCATGACCTCGCCGTTGATGACGACGTAGTCCTTGTCGACCTTGTACAGCTCCTTGGCCTTGATGGCGTTGTTCAGGAAGCCGACCAGCGGGGTGTTCACCGACTCGTAGAGGTTGTCGATGCCCAGGTAGTCCTCGACCCGGGTGACGCCCTCCTCCAGGATGCCGACGGTGCGCTTCTTCTCGTCGACCTCGTAGTCGCGCTCGATCTTCAGGCGCTGCACCAGCTTGGCGAAGTCGTTGTACCACTTGGTGGCCTGGTCGGCCGGGCCCGAGATGATCAGCGGGGTGCGGGCCTCGTCGATCAGGATCGAGTCGACCTCGTCGACGATCGCGAAGTTGTGGCCGCGCTGCACCAGTTCGTCCTGCGACCAGGCCATGTTGTCGCGCAGGTAGTCGAAGCCGAACTCGTTGTTGGTGCCGTACGTGATGTCCATCCCGTACTGGCGCTTGCGCTCGGCCGGCGACATGTTCGCCAGGATCACGCCGACCTCCAGGCCCAGGAAGCGGTGCACCCGGCCCATCCACTCCGAGTCGCGCTCGGCGAGGTAGTCGTTGACGGTGATCAGGTGCACGCCCTTGCCGGTGAGCGCGTTCAGGTACGCAGGCAGGGTGCCGACCAGGGTCTTGCCCTCGCCGGTGCGCATCTCCGCGACGTGGCCGTAGTGCAGCGCGGCGCCGCCCATGATCTGGACGTCGTAGTGGCGCTGGCCGAGCACCCGCTTGGCGGCCTCGCGAACGGTCGCGAAGGCCTCGGGGAGGAGGTCGTCAAGGCTCTCACCGTCGGCGAGGCGGGCCTTGTACTCGTCGGTCAGGGCGCGCAGCTCCTCGTCGGTGAGGTTGACGAAGTCCTCTTCGATCGAGTTGACCTGGGCGGCAATCCGCTGCAGCTTGCGGAGGATCTTGCCCTCGCCTGCGCGCAGGATCTTGTCGAAGACGGACACGTGAGCGGGCTCCTTGCCTGGATCGGCTCTGGATGACTGACGGTGGGGAGTCCACCCCACCGTACGGGCCATCGTATGCGAGGAGCCCGAGCGGCCGGGAGGTCCGTCAGCACGGTATTCCTGTGTCACCCCTGGGAGCACATCGGCCGATGCCGGGTCCAATCGGTCAAAAGCGCTCCGCCGGCGGTCGGTTGTCAGTGCCCTCGCCTAGCCTCGCCCCATGGCTGCGACCCCTGCCCCGACCGCCCGGATCTCCGCCGACCACGCCCGCCGGCTCGCGCTGCGCGCCCAGGGCCTGCTCGGCTCCCCCGATCGCCGCGCGGGCGCCCGCGGCGTGCTGCGCCGGCTCGGCGCCGTCCAGCTGGACACCATCTCGGTGCTGGCCCGCTCGCACGAACTGGTGCCGTACGCCCGGCTCGGCGCGATCGGCCGGCCCGCGGTGGAGCAGTCCTACTGGGGCCGCGGCACGGCCTTCGAGTACTGGTCGCACGCGGCCTGCATCCTGCCGATCGAGGAGTGGCCGCTGTTCGCCTTCCGCCGCCGCGCCTACCGGTCCCGGGGCAACCTGTGGGGCCACCCGGTCTCCCCCGAGGCGTACGCCAAGGTGATCGACCAGCTGCGCGCCGAGGGCCCGTTGACGTCCACCGCGCTCGGCGGCGCGAAGAAGACCGCCGAGTGGTGGGACTGGTCCGACACCAAGATCGCCGTGGAGCGGGCGCTGGCCTTCGGCGACGTGGTGGTCACCGAGCGCCGCGGCTGGAAGCGGGTCTACGACCTGGCCGAACGGGCCGTCCCCGGCGAGCTGTTCGAGCAGGACCCGACGGACGCCGAGTGCCTGGTCCGGCTGGTCGCCCAGGCCGGGGCCGCGCTCGGCGTCGCCACCCGGTCCGACCTGATGGACTACCACCGCCTCAAGGGCGCCCAACTGGACGCCGCGCTCCCGGAGTCGGGCCTGGTCCCGGTCGAGGTGGAGGGCTGGTCCGCACCGGCCTGGGCCGACCCGGCGGCGCTGGAGTCCGAGCCGCGCGGCCGCCACCGCACCACCCTGCTCTCCCCGTTCGACTCGCTGATCTGGGACCGCCCCCGCACCGAGCGGATCTTCGGCATGACCCACCGCCTGGAGGCGTACACCCCCAAGCACAAGCGCGTGCACGGGTACTTCGCGATGCCGCTGCTGGCGGCCGGCCGCCTGGTCGGCCGGGTCGACCCGGCCCGCGAGGGCACCGCCCTGGTGGCCCGTCAGGTCTCGCTGGAGGGCGACCGGTTCGTCCCGGCGCTGGCCGAGGCGCTGCGCGAGGCCGCGGAGTGGGTGGGCTGCTCGACGGTGCGGGTGGAGCGGCTGGACGACGAGTCGCTGCGGCCGGAGCTGGAGAAGCTGCTCGGCTGACAGCGCGGACTCAGCCTATTTCGAGGATCTTCTCACGCATCGCGTAGACCACGGCCTCCATCCTGGAGTGCAGCTGCAGCTTCTCCAGGATGTTGCGCACGTGGTTCTTCACGGTGTTCTCGCTGATGAACAGCTCCTTGGCGATCTCCCGGTTGTTCATCCCGGTGGCCACCAGCTTGAGCACCTCCAGCTCCCGGTCGGTCAGCCGGGGCGCGGGCACCAGCTCCCGGTCGTCCGAGCGGCGCTGGATCATCGACTTGAACTCGGTCAGCAGCTTGGCCGCCATCGACGGGCTGATCTGCGACTGGCCGTCGGCCACCGCGCGGATCGCGGTGGCCACCTCGTCGGTGGAGATCTCCTTCAGCAGGTAGCCGGTCGCCCCCGCCTTGATCGCCTCGTAGAGGTCGGCCTCCTCGTCACTGATCGTCAGCATGATGATCTTGGCGCTGGGCACCACGTCCTTGATCGCGGTGCACGCCTCGATCCCGCTGCGCCGGGGCATCCGGACGTCCATCAGGATGATGTCCGGCAGCAGGTCGGCGGCCTTCAGCACGGCCTCCGCGCCGTCCCCCGCCTCGCCGATGACCCGGATGTCCTCCTCCTCGGCGAGCACGATCTCCAGGCCGCGGCGGAACAGCGCGTGGTCGTCCACCACCAGCACCCGGATCGGCTCCGCGCGACGCGGCGGGTAGCCCGCGCCGTCCGGGCCCAGGCCATCGCGCGACAGCTCCCCCATTGCGCTCCTCCCCCGGCCCGCGGTCAGTGACCCGCCCATCATTCCACGGCCCGGGCGCGCTGCGATCACCCTCCGCCGCCGAACCGCCCGGCTGGGTGACCCCGGGCAGACCGGTGACCCCGGCGGCCGCACCGGCCGCCGGGGTCACTCCTCGTGCTGTTGGCTGCGAGGGCCGTCAGTCCTCGTCGGGCCCGTTGATCGCGCCGCCCGCCCCGGCGGCGTCCGACGCGGCGCCCATGTCCTCCTTGAGGTGGATCACGCCGTAGTGGTAGCCGTGCCGGCGGTAGACCACGCTCGGCAGGCCGCTGTCCTTCTCCTGGAAGAGGTAGAAGTCGTGGCCCACCAGCTCCATCGCGTACAGGGCCTGGTCCAGCGACATCGGCGCGGCGGCGTGGGTCTTCTCGCGGACCACCAGCGGCCCGTCGCCCTCCACCTCCAGGCTGCCCGCCAGGGTCTTGCGGGCCACGCCGTTGACGCTCTCGGGGGCCTCGGTGGCGGGCAGTTCGGCCAGCGCGGCGGTCGCCGCGGACACGCTCACCGGCGTCCGCCCGTTGGCGCCGCCCTTGTGCACCCGGCGGCGGTCGGCGGACTTGCGCAGCTGCGCCTCCAGCTTCGCCGAGGCCAGGTCGAGCGCGGCCCACGGGTCGTTGGCGGACGCTTCGGCGCGGATCACCGGGCCCCGGCTGCGCAGGGTGATCTCCACCCGGTCGGAGCGGTCGGCCTGGCGCGGGTTGTGCTCCTTGGACACCTCGACATCCAGGCTGATCGCCTTGGTGTCGAACCTCTGGACCTTCTCCAGCTTTTCGGCCACGTGCTCGCGGAACCTCTTGGGCACCTCGGTCTTGCGGCCCTTGACGACGATGTCCACGCAGAACTCCGATCCCTCGTGCTGACCGACCCGGAGTGCGTCCCGGACCGGCGTGAGACCCAGCCGGACCAGTCGGCCGACGCCGCCCCGGAAACACCGCCCGGGGAACCCGCGAGGACCGCCTGCCCTTACCTCACTTCCTCCCCACCAGGAGAATTCGAAACCCCTGGAAGCCTCATGCAACACCTCGCCCGGGAATCTCGCCTCCCGGGTCGAACGAACGTACCGACGAGCGGCGCGAGGCCCGGCTGTTCTCCCCTGTTTACCCTCCTACGGGTGAAACAACGGTTAACGGCTGGACAACACGCCTGGCACCGCCCACCGTATGGCTGAAGTCGCCGCCCGGCGAGCGTTCCGGAGGGGTTCCGTGACGAGTCGCAGCACCGCCCACCAGCCCGGATCCGGCCCCGCACCGGTCCTCGCCGCCCTGCTCGACCTCCTGCTCCCCGCCCGCTGCGCCGGCTGCGGAAGCGGGCGGCTCGGCCTCTGCGCACCCTGCCGCGGCCTGCTCGACGGCGCCGCCGCCGGCCCGGCCGGCCCCCAGCACCCGCCCCCCGGGCTGCCGCCCGTGCACGCCGCCGCCCCCTACGCCGGACCGGTCCGGCAACTCCTGCTCGCCCACAAGGAACGCGGCGCGCTCCGGCTGGCCGCACCGCTCGGCGGCGCGCTCGCCGCCGCCGTGCGCTCCGCCACCGGCGCCGGAGCCGCCCCGCTGCTGCTGGTGCCGGTGCCCTCCGCGCGCGCCGCCACCCGCGCCCGCGGCCACGACCCGACGCTGCGGCTGGCCCGCGCGGCCGCCCGCGAACTGCGCCGCGGCGGCATCGCCACCCTGGTGGCGCCGGTGCTGGGGCACAACCGTCCGGTCGCCGACCAGGCGGGCCTGCGGGCCGCCGAGCGGCACGCCAACCTGGCCGGCGCGCTGACCGTCCCGGCCCGGGTGGCGGCCCGGCTGGCCGGGCACCGGCTGGTGCTGGTGGACGACCTGGTCACCACCGGGGCGAGCCTCGCCGAGGCCGCCCGGGCGCTGCGCGCGGCGGGCTGCCCGCCGCGGGCGGCGGCCACCGTCGCGGCCACCGCGCGGCGCGGGCCCGGGCCGGGGCGGCGCGGGGCGGTGGCCGGCGAGGCCGGGCTCAGCCCGGGTAGATGAACGCCTCGGCCTTGGTCTTGCTGGGCACCTCGTGCCACTGGTTGTCCTTCAGCCGGTACAGGCCCCGGTCGGAGGCGGTGAGCACGGCCGGCCCGGCCTGGTCCTCCCGCGAGCGGGCCTCGGTCGCCGCCAGCGCCGTCATCGACTCGCCGCCCTGCAGCGGGGAGTCGGTGGACTGCGAGCCGTCGGTGCCGAGGAAGTGCAGCTGCTGCAGCCGGTCGGTCTCCTTGCCGAGCACCACCAGCTGGTCGGTGTCGCCCCAGGAGACCGCGGCCACCTCGGTCAGCTGCGGGGCGATCTCGCGCAGCGCGACGATCCGGGCGGCCGGCGCGGTCGGGGTGCCGTCGTGCTCGACCAGGCCGAGCGCCAGCGTCGCCGGGCCGTCGCCCTGGCGCAGCAGCAGGGCGATCCGGGTGCCGTCGGAGGAGATCCGCAGCGACTGCACGGTGCGCCCGCCCAGCCCTTCGACCTGCACCGGGACGACGGTGCGCTCGCGCACCATCAGCACCTTGGGCGCGGCCGGGTCGCGGTCGACCAGCCACAGGTCCTGCCGGCCGTCCCAGCTGGGCGAGGCCAGGCCCTGGTCGGGCCTGGGGGCGCGGCTGGTGGTGATCGCCTCGCCGTACTTGGCGGCGTCGGCCAGGTCGGCGCGGAACAGCTTGCTGCCGTCCTCGGCGACCATCGCGGCGGCGACGCCGTCCCGGCGGACCGCGACCGCGCCGGGGCGGACCTGGCCGGCCTGCGGGGCCTGGCCGAGCACGCCGGCCACCGGGGTGGGGTCCAGGCCGTCCTGGTAGCGGGTGAGCCGGCCGTCGGCCAGCTGGATGTACGCCTGGGTGCCGGGGTCGCCGCCGGCCAGCACGCCGGGGGCGACCTGCGCCGCCTCGGCGCTGCCGATCGAGCAGCTGCCCTTGGGCGCGGACAGGTCCAGGCGGTCCAGCTTGCCCTGCTGGTCGGCCAGGGTCTGGAAGAGCTGCTGCGCCATCTGCTTGCACGCGGCCTGGTCGGCCAGGTCGACGCCGTCCACCTTGACGGTGGCCACCCGGTTGTCGCCGACGGTGGCGCTCAGCACCCTGACCTTGTCGAGCCTGGAGTACACCACCTGGTCGAGCCACTTCGAGGGACCGTCGGCGGTGGCCTGGGCGGCCTCGGTGAGCGGGTCTATTCGGCGGCGCAGGTAGATCGGGTCCGGCACCAGCACCGCGTTGGACTGCGGGCGCGCGCTCGACCGGTCGGGGTCGGCGAAGAAGTACCGGTGGGCCGGCTTGTAGCCGTTCTTGAAGTTGGTCTGGTCGACGATCAGCCCGTTCGGCAGGTCGTTGATCCGCCACTCGCCCTTGTCGGGGCCGTCGGCGACCTTCACGAAGGTGAAGGACCGCTTGTAGGCGTCGCCGGAGTGCGCCTGGTAGGTGTGCTGCGCGTCCAGCGCGGCCACCTGCTCGCCGCTGACCACCAGCTCGGTGGAGACCGCGTCCTCGGCGGGGGTGGAGACGCCCACCAGGTGCGGGGCGCCGGCCAGCACCACCACGCCCTCGTCGGGCTTCCAGGTCTTGGCGGCGCCGGCCGTCAGGTACTGCTTTGCGGTGTCGTAGTTCGCCTGGTCGGCGTTGGACGAGTCCAGGAAACCGGCGAGCAGCTCGTTGGGGCTCTCGCCCTTGTGCGGGGCCACTGGGTAGACGTGCACCTGGACGCCGTCGGCGGCCCCGTGCGAGGCCTCCAGGCCCTGCGGGGCGCCGCCCGAGGGCATCGCCACGCAGCCGGTGGCGGCGGCCGCCAGCAGGGCGGCCCAGCCCACCGCGAGGGCCCGCCGGTCAGTCGTGCTGTCGGTCCTTCGCACCGGCGGTCCCCTCCTGGTCGGTGTCGGCGTCGTCCGGTGCGGGCGGGGCCGGCTGGGTCGGGCGGCCGCGGTCCACCACGACCTGCGCACCGGTGGCACCGTAACCCGACACGTCCGACGGGTCGGCGACCGGGGCGGCGCTCGGCCGGCCGAGGCCGGGGCCGATGCTCAGCACCCCGCCGAGGCCGGAGCCGAAGGTGTGCCGTTCGGTGTCCGGGGTCTCCGGGACGGACGTGGACTCGCCGCTGCCCAGCGCGGTCGCGCCGCGGGCCCGGCGGTACGGCGCGCCCGCCGAGGACATGCCGCGGTTGTGCCGGGAGTCCTCCGGCTCCAGCCGGAACGGGGCCCGGGAGATCTCGCCGCCGCGGGTGCGCGGCAGGGTGAGCCGGAAGTGCGAGCCGCCGCCGGGCTCGCCCCAGGCCTGCAGCCAGCCGCCGTGCAGGTGGGCGTCCTCGACCGCGATGGACAGGCCCAGGCCGGTGCCGCCGGTGGTGCGGACCCGGGACGGGTCGGCCCGCCAGAAGCGGTGGAACACCCGGGACGCCTCGCCCGGCTTCAGGCCGATGCCGTAGTCGCGCACGCCGACCGCGACCGCGCCCTCCGCCGAGCCGAGCCGGATCACCACGTCCCGGCCCTCGCCGTGCTCCAGCGCGTTGACCACCAGGTTGCGCAGGATCCGCTCGATCCGGCGGCTGTCGACCTCGGCGATCACCGGCTTGTCGCCGCCGCGGATCAGCACCGCGCTGCCCTTGGCGCGGGCCAGCGGGTCGGCGGCCTCCACCACCCGGGTCACGATGTCGCGCAGGTCGACCGGCTCGGCGTCCAGGATCGCGGCGCCGGCGTCGAAGCGGCTGATCTCCAGCAGGTCGGCGAGCAGCGACTCGAAGCGGTCCAGCTGGTCCTGCAGCAGCTCCGCGGAGCGGGCCGCCATCGGGTCCAGGTCCTCGCGGCTGTCGTAGATCAGGTCGGCGGCCATCCGGACCGTGGTCAGCGGGGTGCGCAGCTCGTGCGAGACGTCGGAGACGAACCGGCGCTGCACCCGGGACAGCTCCTCCAGCTTGCGGATCTGCGCCTGCAGGCCGTTGGCCATCCGGTTGAACGAGTCGCCGAGGCGGGCGATGTCGTCGGTGCCGGTGACCTTCATCCGCTCGTCGAAGTGCCCGGCTGCCAGCCGCTCGGAGATCCCGGCCGCCATCCGCACCGGGGTGACCACCTGGCGGACCACCAGCCAGGCGATGCAGCCGAGCAGGATGACCAGGAACAGCCCGGCGGTGGCCAGGGTGCCGATCACCAGGTTGAGGGTGCTGGTCTCCTGGTAGAACGAGAAGACGTAGTACAGCTGGTACGCGTTGTTGTCCGGCCCGGTGAACTGCTTGCCGATCGCCAGGCCCTTGTCGTCGCCGGGCGGCGTCTGGCTGTTCGGGGCGCGGTGCAGCTTGACCGGCTGCTCGTGCGGGATGGACGGCTCGGCGGCCACCGCGGCGCGCAGGTCGGAGGTGATCGAGTCCGGCAGGATCGAGCCGGAGTAGCGGGCGCCGCGCAGGCCGGCGCTGGAGGCGCTGGTCTCGTTGCCGCCGGGGGCGATGGCGATCACCGAGTAGACCCCGGAACCGCCGGAGGCCAGGTCGGAGACCTGCTTGGTGAGCCAGGCGTTGATCTGGTCGCGGGTCGGGTCGGCGGCCGCGCCGGCCTTCGCCTGCAGGTTGATCGCCTCGTTGATCTTGTCCTGCTCGATCTGGAAACCGCCGACGGCCTGGCCCTGCGCCGCCTTCTGCTTGGCCTCCAGCAGGCCGGTGCGCACCTGGGCGACCACCACCACGCCGAGCACCAGCACCACCACGAAGGAGAGCAGCAGCGTCGCCGCCACCACCCGGAGCTGGATCGAGCGGCGGTACAGCGCCAGCAGCCGGCCCACCGGGTGCCGGAGCAGCCGCACCACCGGCGCGAACAGCACCGTCCACCAGCGGCGCCGGCGCGGCTTGCCGGTGGAGGAGCTCAGCACGTCGCCGCGCACAGCGGACTCCCCGCCGGACCGTTCGTCCGACGGGGAGGGGTCAGCCTGCAGGTCGTTCATTCTCAGCTGGGTCCGGCCTTGTACCCGACGCCGCGCACGGTGACCACGATCTCCGGGCGCTCCGGGTCCTTCTCGATCTTGGAGCGCAGGCGCTGCACGTGCACGTTGACCAGTCTGGTGTCCGCTGCGTGCCGGTAGCCCCACACCTGCTCCAGCAGCACCTCGCGGGTGAACACCTGCCAGGGCTTGCGGGCGAGGGCGACCAGCAGGTCGAACTCCAGCGGGGTCAGCGGAATGCCGCGGCCCTCACGCTTGACGGAGTGACCGGCGACGTCGATCACCAGGTCACCAATGGTGAGCTGCTCAGGTGTGGGCTCCTCGGCGCGGCGCAACCGGGCTCGCACCCGGGCCACCAGCTCCTTCGGCTTGAACGGCTTCGTCACGTAATCGTCCGCGCCCGACTCCAGGCCCACCACGATGTCGACCGTGTCGGTCTTCGCAGTCAGCATGACGATCGGAATGCCCGACTCGGCCCGGATCTGGCGGCATACGTCGATGCCGTCCCGTCCGGGCAGCATCAGGTCGAGCAGTACGAGGTCCGGCTTGGTCTCCCGGAAGGCGGCCAGCGCCTTGTCCCCGTCCGCGACGAAAAACGGCTCAAAACCCTCACCACGCAGCACGATGCCGAGCATCTCGGCCAGTGCGGTGTCGTCATCGACGACGAGGACACGTCCCTTCATGGCTCCATCTTCTCATCACCCGAATGTGACCTGTCGCACAGCCGTCCCGTTGACCGTCCCGGACTGCCCGTCGGACCAGTCATACCACCGTAAAGTTCGCGGGTCGGAGACCGAGCCCGGACCGTTGTCGATCAGCAACGGGATACCGCTGGGGTACGCGTGCGCACCATGGCACGATGGCTCCCCGACAGCACCCGCACCAGGGTGCCCCGACGAGGAGCGTCGATGACCGAGACCCCGGGTTGGACCTCACCCGGTTCTCCCGAACCCACGGCCGGCGGGTCCGAAACCGGCCACTCGGCTCCCTCGGCCGGACCGGCCACCGCCACCGCCCCGCCGCCCGCGGCGAAGGGCTCCGGCACCGGTCCGATCCCGCTCCGCCCGCTCGGCATCGGCGAACTGATGGACGGCGCCTTCGCCCTGGTCCGGCAGAACTGGCGGGCGGCCTTCGCGCTCAGCCTGGCCCTCGGGGTGGCCGTCGAGCTCGGCCAGGCCGCCGTGGACTGGTGGATCCACCTCCACGGCACCGTCTTCGCGGCGTTCTTCACCTCCGTCTACACCCGCCCGCTGGCCGCGCTCGTCAGCATCCTCGCCGCCGGCCTGCTCACCCCCGTGGTCGGCAACGCCATGCTCGGCCGGGAGACCTCGCCCCGCGAGGCCTGGACCCAGCTCCGGCCCCAGCTCGGCCGGGTGATCGGCCTGTACCTGCTGATCGTCGTCATCCTGCTCGCCGCCCTCGGCGTCCCCGTCGGCCTGCTGTCCCTGCTCGCCGCCGCCAGCGGCCAGGCCGCCTGGCTGGTCCTGCTCCCGTTCGCCGTGCTGCCCGCGGTCTGGCTGTCGATCTCACTGCTCCTCGCGCTGCCCGCGCTGGTCCTGGAGAAGCAGACCGTCCCCGGCGCCCTCAAGCGCTCCTGGCGGCTGGTCCGCGGCTCCTGGTGGCGGATCTTCGGGCTGCTGCTGGTCTTCAGCGTGGTCCTGTTCCTGGTCACCCAGATCCTCGGCACTCCCACCCGCCTGCTCGCCCAGCTGCTGGGCGGCGCGATCGGCGACCCCGGCACCGACGACACCGGCGCCGCGATCAGCATCGCCGTCTCCGGCATCGGCGGCGTCCTCGCCCACACCGTGACGATCCCGCTGGCCGGCGCGCTGTACGCGCTGGTCTACACCGACCAGCGGATCCGCCGCGAGGCGCTCGACCTGGAACTCTCCCGCGCCGCCGGGCTCCCCGGCTACAGCTGGAACGACCGACCCACCGCGCCCGTCCCGGGCCAGCACACACCGTCGGGGGCCTGACCGCATGGCATTCAGGGGGGTGGGGACGCTGCTCGCGGACGGCGCCCCGGTCGACGTGCCGCGCGACGCCGCGCGTGACGCCGCGCGCGAGGAACTCCGCAAGGCCGTCTACCACCAGAACGACCCGGGCCCGGTGGAACGGTTCTTCGACTGGCTGGGCGACCGCCTCGGTGAGGCCCTCAACAGCCTCGGCGCGCCGTTCGGCGGCGGCAGCGGCACCGCCCTGGCGATCCTGCTGCTCATCGTGCTGGCCATCGGCGGCCTGGCCTGGTGGCGCTTCGGCGCCCCCAACCGCGAAGCCCGCTCCGCCGGCCGGCTGTTCGGCACCGCCGAAGCGCTGCGCGGCGCCGCCCAGCACCGCGCCGAAGCCGCCGCGCACGCCGCCCGCGGCGAGTGGGCCGCCGCCGTCCGCGAGCAGATGCGCGCCATCGTCCGCGGCCTGGAGGAGCGCACCATCCTCGGCCCGCGCCCCGGCCGCACCGCCGACGAGGCGGCCGCCGAAGCCGGCCGCGCGCTGCCCGACCGGGCCGCCGAACTCGCCGCCGCCGCACGGCTGTTCGACGACATCGCATTCGGTGACCGGCCGGCCGACGAAAGCTCCTACCGCACCCTCGCCGATCTCGACCGCGCCCTGGAGGGCACCCGTCCCGCGACCGTCCCGGCCGGCGGAGGAACCGCATGACCGCCATCGCACCGCCGCCCGCCACCGCCGAGGCCGACGAGCAGCCCGACACCCCGCCGCCCGCCGGACCGACCGGCCCCACCGTCCGCGCCCTCTGGCTGCGCTGGCGCTGGTGGGTGCTGTCCTGCCTGGTCCTGCTGGTCACCGGGGCCCTGGTCGTCGGCATCCCCGGCAAGTCCCACTACCCGCCGTACGACCCGCGCTCCGGCGACGCCACCGGCACCCGGGCCGCCGACCAGCTGCTCCAGCAGCACCGCGTCGACAGCCGCACCGCCGCCACCAGGGCCGAACTCACCGCGGCCCTGCGCGCCGCCGACACCACCGTGGTCCTCGCCCACCCCAACGAACTGCCCGTCCGTGAACTGGCCGAACTCGGCTCGATCGGCCGCGGCGAGAACACCCGGCTGGTGCTGATCGCCCCCAACCAGCCCGCGCTGAACGCCTTCGCGCCCGGCATCCTGGCCACCGGCGGCACCGCCGACCCCGGCCACGCCCCCGCCCCGGCCTGCGACCTGCCCGAGGCCGTCCACGCCGGCCCCGCCGACCTGGCCGGCCAGAGCTACCACGGCCGGCCCGGCGACGTCGCCTGCTACCCCGTCGGCAGCCGCCCCGGCCTGGTCAGCCGC
This sequence comes from Streptomyces sp. TLI_171, assembly GCF_003610255.1. Lineage (GTDB taxonomy): Bacteria > Actinomycetota > Actinomycetes > Streptomycetales > Streptomycetaceae > Kitasatospora. The sequence continues at coordinate 2,907,609 of NZ_RAPS01000001.1, forward strand.
ACCACCGGCACCCAGCAGGTGATCGTGCTCGGCGCCGCGGACCCGCTCACCAACGCCCGCCTCGACCAGGAGGGCAACGCCGCTCTCGCCCTCGGCCTGCTCGGCGCCCACCCCGCCCTGGTCTGGCAGACGCCCGACCTCAACCCCACCGTCGACGACCAGCCCGCCACCGGCGGAAGCCACGGCAGCACCGGCGGCACCGGCAGCGGTTCGACCGGGGGCAGCACCTCCGGCGGCACCGGCGGCAGCACCACGGGCGGCACCGGCAGCGACGGCGGCACCACCGGCGGCTCCGACGGCGGCACCGGCACCTACGAGGACGACGACGGCACCGGCCAGGGCAAGCCCCGATCCTTCGCCGACGCCGTCCCCGCTCCCTGGCACTGGGCCTTCTGGCAACTGGTCCTGGCCGTCCTGCTGACCGTCGCCTGGCGGGCCCGCCGCCTCGGCCCGGTGCTCAGCGAACGGCTGCCCGCCGTGGTCCGGGCCTCCGAGACCACCGAGGGCCGCGCCCGGCTCTACCACCGCGCGAACGCCCGCGGCCACGCCGCCGAGACGCTGCGCCGCGCCACCCGCCGCCGGGCCGCCACCGCCCTCGGCCTCCCGCACACCTCCGGGGACCCGGACCCGGCCGCCCTCACCGAGGCCGCCGCCGCCCGGATCGGACGCCCCGCCGCCGACCTCCAGCAGCTGCTGTACGGCCCGGCCCCCACGGACGACGCCGCGCTGCTGCGGCTCGCCGACGACCTCGACGACATGGAATGGCAGGTACGACAGCCGTGACCGACCAGCTGCTCAAGACCGTCCCGGCCCAGCCCGGCGACGCCCGCGCCGCCCTCACCGGCCTGCGCGACGAGATCGCCAAGGCCGTGGTCGGCCAGGACGCCGCCGTCACCGGCATGGTGGTCGCGCTCCTCTGCGGCGGCCACGTCCTGCTGGAGGGCGTCCCCGGCGTCGCCAAGACCCTGCTGGTCCGCACCCTGGCCACCGCGCTCGACGTGCAGACCAAGCGCGTCCAGTTCACCCCCGACCTGATGCCCGGCGACGTCACCGGCTCGCTGGTCTACGACACCCGCACCGCGGAGTTCTCGTTCCAGCCCGGCCCGGTGTTCACCAACCTGATGCTCGCCGACGAGATCAACCGCACCCCTCCCAAGACCCAGGCCTCGCTGCTGGAGGCCATGGAGGAGCGCCAGGTCACCGTCGACGGCGAACCCCGCAAGCTCCCCGAGCCGTTCATGGTCGCCGCCACCCAGAACCCGGTCGAGTACGAGGGCACCTACCCGCTGCCCGAGGCCCAGCTCGACCGCTTCCTGCTCAAGCTGATCCTCCCGCTGCCCAGCCGCGACCAGGAGTTCCAGGTCCTGTCCCGGCACGCCTCCGGCTTCGACCCGCGCGACCTCGCCTCGGCCGGCGTCCGCCCCGTCGCCAACGCCGCGCACCTGGCCGCCGCCCGTGCCCAGATCGCCAAGCTCACCGTCTCCCCCGAGGTCCTCGCCTACATCGTCGACCTGGTCCGGGCCACCCGGCAGTCGCCCTCGCTGGCCATGGGTGTCTCCCCGCGCGGCGCCACCGCCCTGCTCAACACCTCGCGCGCCTGGGCCTGGCTGGCCGGCCGCGACTACGTGACGCCCGACGACGTCAAGGCGCTCGCCCTGCCCACGCTCCGGCACCGCATCCAGCTCCGCCCCGAGGCCGAGATGGAAGGCACCACCGCCGACAGCGTCATCCAGGCCGTCCTCGCCCAGACGCCCGCACCGCGCTAGCACCCCGGGTGGGGGGGCGGCCCGCGGGCCGCCCCCCCCCCCCACCCGCCGCGCCCATCGGTTCCACCGCTCAGAAAGCGAGCCAGCTCCCCATGGCCCTGACCGGTCGCACGGCCCTCATCGCCGCCCTCGGCGCACTCCTGGTGGGCCTCGTCCTCCCCTCCTGGACGGGCATCGGCCTGGTCATGCTGCCCCTGCTCGCGGCCGTCGCCGTCGACCTCGCGCTGGCCGCCCCGGTCCACCGCCTGGTCCTGGAGCGCGCCGGCGACCCCACCGTCCGCCTCGGCGAGTCCACCACCGTCGACCTGCTGGTCGCCAACCCCTCGCCCCGCGCCCTCCGGGGCCGGATCCGCGACGCCTGGTACCCCTCCGCCTGGGCCCCCGGCACCTCCCACGACGCCTCCCGGCACACCGTCACCATCCCCGCCGGCGAGCGCCGCCGCCTCACCACCCACCTCGCCCCGACCCGCCGCGGCGACCACCACGCCGGCAAGGTGACGGTCCGTTCGCTCGGTCCGCTCGGCCTGGCAGGCCGTCAGGGAAACCTCGACGCGCCCTGGCGGATCCGCGCCCTGCCCCCCTTCAACAGCCGCAAGCACCTGCCGTCCCGGCTCGCCCGGCTGCGCGAACTCGACGGCCGCACCTCGGTCCTGACCCGCGGTCAGGGCACCGAGTTCGACTCCCTGCGCGAGTACCTGCCCGGCGACGACGTCCGCTCCATCGACTGGCGGGCCAGCGCCCGCCGCAGCACCGTCGCCGTCCGCACCTGGCGCCCCGAACGCGACCGGCACGTCCTGATCGTCCTCGACACCGGCCGCACCTCCGCCGGCCGCGTCGGCGACGCCCCCCGGCTGGACTCCGCCCTCGACGCCGCCCTGCTCCTGACCGCCCTCGCCACCAAGGCCGGCGACCGGGTCGACCTGCTCGCCCACGACCGCGACCGCCGCGCCGCCGTCGCCGGACGCTCCCCCGCCGAGATCCTCCCCGCCTTCACCGAAGCGATGGCCCAGCTCGAACCCGCCCTGGTCGAGACCGACCTGCGCGCGACCGTCGCCAACGCCCTGCGGATGGCCCCGCACCGCTCCCTCATCGTCCTGCTCACCGGACTCGACGCCCACCAGATCCAGGACAGCCTGCTCCCCCAGCTCCCCCTCCTCACCAAGCGCCACGAACTCGTCCTGGCCTCAGTCTCCGACCCCCGCCTCGACGAACTCGTCACCACGCCCCGCCTCAACGTCCAGGACGTGTACGGCGCCGCCGCCGCCGAACAGACCCGTGCCGACCGCCGCCGCACCGCCGACCTCCTCACCCGTCGCGGTGTCACCGTCCTCGACGCCCCGCCCGAGAGCATCGCCCCCGCCCTCGCCGACACCTACCTCGCCCTCAAGGCCGCCGGCCGCCTCTGAGCCCCGCCCCTCCGGTGTCAGCCGCGACTGACACAATCGCGCGTCGACCCCCTGCGCACCGGAGGAAGCCATGCGTCCGCGACTCAATCTCATCCTGCTCGGCGTCCGCGACGTCGCCGCCTCGGTTGCCTTCTACCAGGCGCTGGGCTGGCGAAGGTCCACGGCGGGCTCGGACGAGTTCGCCCTGTTCGAACTCGGCGGCGTCGCCGTCGCCTTCCAGTCCAGGACCGCGTTCGCAACCGACACCGGCCTCCGCGACACCCCGCCCGGCGGCTTCGCCGGCTTCGCCCTGGCCTACGTCGCCCGCAGCGCCGCCGAGGTGTACGAGGTCATGGCCAAGGCCGCCGAACTCGGTGCCACCGTGACCCGCCCCGCCGGCCAGAACCCGTGGGGCCACAGCGGCTACTTCACCGACCCCGACGGCCACCTCTTCGAGGTCCTCTACGAAGACGGCTGGATCTTCGACGACAACGACGATCTGGTGCTCTGAAACCACCGACAACCACCGACAACCACCGACCGGAAGGCCGGAAATGCAGAAAGGGCCCCAGCCGTGAGGCTGGAGCCCTTTCATGAAAGATTGTTCGGCGGCGTCCTACTCTCCCACAGGGTCCCCCCTGCAGTACCATCGGCGCTATGAGGCTTAGCTTCCGGGTTCGGAATGTAACCGGGCGTTTCCCTCACGCTATGACCACCGAAACACTATGAAACTATCCACCGGAGTGGGTCGTTGTTTCAGAACAACACAGTGGACGCGAGCAACTGAGGACAAGCCCTCGGCCTATTAGTACCGGTCAACTCCACCCCTTACAGGGCTTCCATATCCGGCCTATCAACCCAGTCGTCTACTGGGAGCCTTACCCTCTCAAGGAGGTGGGAGTGCTCATCTCGAAGCAGGCTTCCCGCTTAGATGCTTTCAGCGGTTATCCCTCCCGAACGTAGCCAACCAGCCATGCCCTTGGCAGGACAACTGGCACACCAGAGGTTCGTCCGTCCCGGTCCTCTCGTACTAGGGACAGCCCTTCTCAACACTCCTACGCGCACAGCGGATAGGGACCGAACTGTCTCACGACGTTCTAAACCCAGCTCGCGTACCGCTTTAATGGGCGAACAGCCCAACCCTTGGGACCTACTCCAGCCCCAGGATGCGACGAGCCGACATCGAGGTGCCAAACCATCCCGTCGATATGGACTCTTGGGGAAGATCAGCCTGTTATCCCCGGGGTACCTTTTATCCGTTGAGCGACGGCGCTTCCACAAGCCACCGCCGGATCACTAGTCCCTACTTTCGTACCTGCTCGACCCGTCAGTCTCACAGTCAAGCTCCCTTGTGCACTTACACTCAACACCTGATTGCCAACCAGGCTGAGGGAACCTTTGGGCGCCTCCGTTACCCTTTAGGAGGCAACCGCCCCAGTTAAACTACCCACCAGACACTGTCCCTGATCCGGATCACGGACCCAGGTTAGACATCCAGCACGACCAGAGTGGTATTTCAACGTCGACTCCACCATGACTGGCGTCACGGCTTCAAAGTCTCCCACCTATCCTACACAAGCCGAACCGAACACCAATATCAAGCTATAGTAAAGGTCCCGGGGTCTTTCCGTCCTGCTGCGCGAAACGAGCATCTTTACTCGTAATGCAATTTCACCGGGCCTGTGGTTGAGACAGTCGAGAAGTCGTTACGCCATTCGTGCAGGTCGGAACTTACCCGACAAGGAATTTCGCTACCTTAGGATGGTTATAGTTACCACCGCCGTTTACTGGCGCTTAAGTTCTCAGCTTCGCCTAGTCGAAACCAGACTAACCGGTCCCCTTAACGTTCCAGCACCGGGCAGGCGTCAGTCCGTATACATCGCCTTACGGCTTCGCACGGACCTGTGTTTTTAGTAAACAGTCGCTTCTCGCTGGTCTCTGCGGCCACCACCAGCTCAGGGAGCAAGTCCCCTCACCAGCAATGGCCCCCCTTCTCCCGAAGTTACGGGGGCATTTTGCCGAGTTCCTTAACCACAGTTCACCCGAACGCCTCGGTATTCTCTACCTGACCACCTGAGTCGGTTTGGGGTACGGGCCGCCATGAAACTCGCTAGAGGCTTTTCTCGACAGCATAGGATCATCCACTTCACCACAATCGGCTCGGCATCAGGTCTCAGCCTATTGTGAGGCGGATTTGCCTACCTCACGGCCTACACCCTTACCCCGGGACTACCACCGCCCGGGCTGGACTACCTTCCTGCGTCACCCCATCGCTCACCTACTACAGGCTTGGGTCGGCGGCTCCACCACGTCCCTTTGTCCGAAGACTCCGGGCCGGCTTCACGGCCTTAGCATCACCTGGTTCGACGTTGGCGCTTCAAAGCGGGTACGGGAATATCAACCCGTTGTCCATCGACTACGCCTGTCGGCCTCGCCTTAGGTCCCGACTTACCCTGGGCAGATCAGCTTGACCCAGGAACCCTTGGTCAATCGGCGCAAGAGTTTCCCACTCTTGTATCGCTACTCATGCCTGCATTCTCACTCGTGAACCGTCCACAACTCGATTCCTCGGCTGCTTCACCCGGCACACGACGCTCCCCTACCCATCACAGCCTCCGTTGGGAGTATTGCTGCAATGACACGACTTCGGTGATGTGCTTGAGCCCCGCTACATTGTCGGCGCGGAATCACTTGACCAGTGAGCTATTACGCACTCTTTCAAGGGTGGCTGCTTCTAAGCCAACCTCCTGGTTGTCTCTGCGACTCCACATCCTTTCCCACTTAGCACACGCTTAGGGACCTTAGTCGGTGTTCTGGGCTGTTTCCCTCTCGACCATGGAGCTTATCCCCCACAGTCTCACTGCCGCGCTCTCACTTACCGGCATTCGGAGTTTGGCTAAGGTCAGTAACCCGGTAAGGCCCATCGCCTATCCAGTGCTCTACCTCCGGCAAGAAACACGCGACGCTGCACCTAAATGCATTTCGGGGAGAACCAGCTATCACGGAGTTTGATTGGCCTTTCACCCCTAACCACAGGTCATCCCCCAGGTTTTCAACCCTGGTGGGTTCGGTCCTCCACACGGTCTTACCCGCGCTTCAACCTGCCCATGGCTAGATCACTCCGCTTCGGGTCTTGGGCATGCAACTCAGACGCCCTATTCGGACTCGCTTTCGCTACGGCTACCCCACACGGGTTAACCTCGCTACACACCGCAAACTCGCAGGCTCATTCTTCAAAAGGCACGCAGTCACAGTCCGAAGACTGCCCCCACGGCTTGTAGGCACACGGTTTCAGGTACTATTTCACTCCGCTCCCGCGGTACTTTTCACCATTCCCTCACGGTACTATCCGCTATCGGTCACCAGGGAATATTTAGGCTTAGCGGGTGGTCCCGCCAGATTCACACGGGATTTCTCGGGCCCCGTGCTACTTGGGAAATGAGCAAGCAAGCCGTACAGATTTCGTCTACGGGGGTCTTACCCTCTACGCCGGACCTTTCGCATGTCCTTCGACTACCCATACGGTTTCTGACTCGCCGACCGGCCGGCAGACCGATCAAGCTCACTCCCACGACCCCGTCACGGCAACCCCTGCCGGGTCTCACACCATGACGGTTTAGCCTCATCCGGTTTCGCTCGCCACTACTCCCGGAATCACGGTTGTTTTCTCTTCCTGCGGGTACTGAGATGTTTCACTTCCCCGCGTTCCCTCCACATACCCTATGTGTTCAGGTATGGGTGACAGCCCATGACGACTGCCGGGTTTCCCCATTCGGACACCCCCGGATCAAAGCTCGGTTGACAGCTCCCCGGGGCCTATCGCGGCCTCCCACGTCCTTCATCGGTTCCTGGTGCCAAGGCATCCACCGTGCGCCCTTAAAAACTTGGCCACAGATGCTCGCGTCCACTGTGCAGTTCTCAAACAACGACCAGACACCCAAACTCAACACCCCGAACCAGGATGCCTCGCATGAGACCGGCGACCACTGAGACAACGAAGACTCGTTCCCTCAGGACCCAACAACGTGCCCGACACACCCGACCCAGAACCACGTTCCACGCCCCGAAAGGCAGTACTAGCGGTCTTCACCGAGTGTGCCGAATAGTCAACGTTCCACCCATGAGCAACCGTGCGAGACATTCGCTCGCATCCGGCTATGTGCTCCTTAGAAAGGAGGTGATCCAGCCGCACCTTCCGGTACGGCTACCTTGTTACGACTTCGTCCCAATCGCTGGTCCCACCTTCGACGGCTCCTCCCCTTACGGGTTAGGCCACCGGCTTCGGGTGTTACCGACTTTCGTGACGTGACGGGCGGTGTGTACAAGGCCCGGGAACGTATTCACCGCAGCATGCTGATCTGCGATTACTAGCAACTCCAACTTCATGGGGTCGAGTTGCAGACCCCAATCCGAACTGAGACCGGCTTTTTGGGATTCGCTCCGCCTCACGGCATCGCAGCCCTTTGTACCGGCCATTGTAGCACGTGTGCAGCCCAAGACATAAGGGGCATGATGATTTGACGTCGTCCCCACCTTCCTCCGAGTTGACCCCGGCAGTCTCCTGTGAGTCCCCGACATTACTCGCTGGCAACACAGAACAAGGGTTGCGCTCGTTGCGGGACTTAACCCAACATCTCACGACACGAGCTGACGACAACCATGCACCACCTGTACACCGACCACAAGGGGGCGCCTATCTCTAGACGTTTCCGGCGTATGTCAAGCCTTGGTAAGGTTCTTCGCGTTGCGTCGAATTAAGCCACATGCTCCGCTGCTTGTGCGGGCCCCCGTCAATTCCTTTGAGTTTTAGCCTTGCGGCCGTACTCCCCAGGCGGGGAACTTAATGCGTTAGCTGCGGCACCGACGACGTGGAATGTCGCCAACACCTAGTTCCCAACGTTTACGGCGTGGACTACCAGGGTATCTAATCCTGTTCGCTCCCCACGCTTTCGCTCCTCAGCGTCAGTAATGGCCCAGAGATCCGCCTTCGCCACCGGTGTTCCTCCTGATATCTGCGCATTTCACCGCTACACCAGGAATTCCGATCTCCCCTACCACACTCCAGCCTGCCCGTATCGAATGCAGACCCGGGGTTAAGCCCCGGGCTTTCACATCCGACGCGACAGGCCGCCTACGAGCTCTTTACGCCCAATAATTCCGGACAACGCTCGCACCCTACGTATTACCGCGGCTGCTGGCACGTAGTTAGCCGGTGCTTCTTCTGCAGGTACCGTCACTTGCGCTTCTTCCCTGCTGAAAGAGGTTTACAACCCGAAGGCCGTCATCCCTCACGCGGCGTCGCTGCATCAGGCTTTCGCCCATTGTGCAATATTCCCCACTGCTGCCTCCCGTAGGAGTCTGGGCCGTGTCTCAGTCCCAGTGTGGCCGGTCGCCCTCTCAGGCCGGCTACCCGTCGTCGCCTTGGTAGGCCATTACCCCACCAACAAGCTGATAGGCCGCGGGATCATCCTGAACCGCCGGAGCTTTCCACCAACCCCCATGCAGGAGAAGGTCGTATCCGGTATTAGACCTCGTTTCCAAGGCTTGTCCCAGAGTTCAGGGCAGATTCCCCACGTGTTACTCACCCGTTCGCCACTGATCCACCCCGAAGGGCTTCACCGTTCGACTTGCATGTGTTAAGCACGCCGCCAGCGTTCGTCCTGAGCCAGGATCAAACTCTCCGTGAATGTCTCCACGGGGAGCGGCACAGCAACCACCGGAATAAGGCGGCCCTGCGCACTGCGTCCTCGCTAGTGTTTTACTTCAAAAGGAATCTCCAACCCCGAAACAAGTCCGAGGCCGGGGATGTCAACATATCTGGCGTTGACTTTTGGCACGCTGTTGAGTTCTCAAGGAACGGACGCTTCCTTCGACCGATCTTCCGATCGAATCTCCGGGCGCTTCGTTCTTTCGTGTTTCCAGCTTATCAGAGGTTTTTCGCTCTGATTTCCATTCCCGCTGGAGTGGGAATTCCTTCGACTTCGCTGCAGACCTTATCAAAAGCTCTGCGCTGCTTTGCTTCAGGGTTTTGCCGGAATCGGGCCAGCACCCTCGCGGATGCGCTGCCTCACTTCGGCGGTGTCGTAGACACTACGCTCGGGCGGACTGTATGTCCAGTCGCTCCCAACCGTTCAAACCTACTAGCCCATAGGGATCAAGTCAATGGTCCCTCGGGGTTGATCATCAGGCTACCAGGTTTGGCGGGTCGCTCGTGACCGCCACGCCGGGGCCGCGGGTCAGGCGGCCATCGGCTGGTGGTCGGTCCGGTCGCCGGCGTCGACGTCGCCGGTCTCGCCGCGGGCGGCGGCGTGCTTGCCGAGGACGAGGGCGTAGACGAGGAAGAGCACCTCGACGGTGATGCCGATGGTGACGCGGGACCAGGCGGGGAGGGCGGATCCGCTGACGAAGCCTTCGATGATGCCGGTGACGAAGAGGACGGCGGCGATGCCGATGACGGCGCCGACGACGGCACGGCCCTCCTCGGCGAGGGCGACGGCGCGGGTGCGCGGGCCGGGGTCGACGACCGTCCAGCCGAGGCGGAGGCTGAGGCCGCAGGCGACGAAGAAGGCGGTCAGTTCGAGGAGGCCGTGCGGGACGAGCATCGCGAGGAAGGTGTCGAGCCGGCCGGCGGAGGCCATCAGGCCGATGCCGACGCCGCCGTTGACGATGTTGGTCCAGAGGATCGCCAGCACCGGCACGCCCAGCAGGGCTGCGGACATCAGGGCGTAGGCGGCGGCCCAGGCGTTGTTGGTCCACACCTTGAAGGCGAAGTTCGCCGAGGGGTGTTCGGTGTAGTACGCCTCGTAGAGGCCGCCGGGCTTGGTCGCCTCGGCCAGGGTCTCCGGCGGGAAGAAGCTGTTGCGGACCTCGGCGTCGGTGCCGATCCACCAGGCGACGACGGCGGTGGCGGCGAAGGAGAGCACCGAGACGGTCAGCCACCAGTGCCGGGCCCGGTAGAGGGTGGCGGGGAAACTGGCGGTGAAGTAGCGGGCGGCGTCGCGCCACGAGGCCTTGCGGGCGCCGGTGACGGCGTTGCGGGCGCGGACGACCAGGGTGGTGAGGCGGCCTTCGACGCCCGCGTTGGGGGCGGTGGCCTGGACCTGGGCGAGGTGCGCGGTGGCGCGCTGGTAGAGGGTGATCAGCTCGTCGGACTCCTCGCCGGTGAGCCGGTGGCGGCCGCTGAGGACCTCCAGACGGTGCCATTCCGCCTGGTGGGCGGCGACGAAGACGTCCAGGTCCATTGCGGCTCTTTCCGGGGGCGCGGCGGGGCGGGCGGCGGGCACTGGTTGGTGTGCGGCCGGGGCTGTGCGGGCCTTAGCTTGCCAGAGGCGGTGACCGGCGCGGCAGGGGATTCCGGAAGCGGCGGCCCTGGGTTACCCGGCGGGGGCCGGCGGTCGTATCTTGGCCGCTGTTGATGGCGGGGGTCGGGTCCGGACGGCAGGTGGCCGTCCGGCGGGCCGCGAAGCGGAGCGGGTGGGTGGCGTGAGCGAGCTGGTGACCGGCGAGGCGGTCGTCCTGGGGCTGCGGACGGCGCGGTTGCCGTCGCGTGCGTTGGCCCAGTTGCTGGACTGGTTCGCCTACGGGGTGGGCTTCTTCTTCTCCATGGTCGCGCTGGCCATCGCGATGCGGGACCTGGAGGAGGCGGCGGCGGACGCGTTCGCGATCGCGGCCCTGGTGTTCTTCCTGGTGCTGCTGCCGGTGCTGATCGAGACGCTGTCGCACGGTCGGTCGCTGGGCAAGGCCGCGATGGGGCTGCGGGTGGTGCGCGCCGACGGCGGTCCGATCCGGTTCCGGCACGCGCTGGTGCGCGGCGTGATCGGGGTGCTCGAGTTCGGTCTGTCGGCGGTTCCGGCGGTGCTGTCCTCGCTGTTCTCGACGAACGGGCGGCGGCTGGGCGACATCTTCGGCGGCACCATGGTGATCCGGGAGCGGCTGCCGCAGAGCGCCCGGGACCAGGGGCGGGTGCCGCCGGTGCCGCCGCAGGTGATGCACGCGCTGGGTGCGGACCTGGTGGCCCTGGACCTGACCGCGGTGCCGGACGGGCTGTGGCAGTCGTCGCGCCAACTGCTGGGCCGGATGCACGAGTTGGACCAGTCGGTGGCTGCCGGCCTGGCGGATCGACTGGCGGCGGACGTGGCGCAGCGAACCGGCTGGCCGGTGCCGGCCGGGCTGCCGCCGATGGTGTACCTGGGCGCGGTGCTGATGGAGCGTCAGCGGCGGGCCTGGGGCCGGGAGCAGGAGCGGGCCGCGGCGGCGTACGCCGCGGTGTACGGGAGCCGCCCCGGCGCGGTGCCGGTGGCTGCGGCCCCCACCGCCCCGTTCGCGGTGCCCGTGCAGGCGGCGCCCCCGGCCGCACCGGCGGCCCCGACCCGGACCCTGGGCTACCCCGCGGCACCCGCGCCGCCGGCGCCCGCCGCGGCCGGTCCGGTCGCGCCGCAGGCGGCCCCCGTCGCGCCGCAGGACGCCGTGGTGGCGCCGCAGCCCGAGGCGGCCCCGGTCGCACCGCCCGCGGGCGGGGGTTTCGCGCCGCCGGCCTGACGCGGGGCGCTCGGCCCGCGTCCCGGGTCAGCGGCGCGGGTTGGGCGGGGTGTCGAGTTCTTCGAGGTCGATGCCGGGGGCGGCGAGCAGGACGTCCCCGGTGAGGTGGATTTCGCGGACTTCGCCGGTGTCGAGGTCGGTGACCCGGTAGTGCTCGACGGGGAGCGGGCCGGTGTCGGTGGGGTGGTCCTCGACGGCGTGCAGCTGCCAGCCCTGGTCGAGGGTGCGGGGGGCGAGGGCGTCGCCGGTGAAGGAGACCAGGCGGATCCGGGCGTCGGCTCCGGGGTCGAGGGCCAGCAGGCGGGCGGTGGCGACCAGGAAGGCCGGGGAGTCACCGGTGAAGGCGTGCGCCCGGTCCTGTCCTTCGGCGGCGTCGAGGCCGGTCTCGGCGGCGGCCCGGACCCAGTGCACGCCTTCGAGCGCGCCGCCGCGCACCTGCCAGTCGCCGGCCCGGAGTTCGAGGCGGATCGGGCGGTGGCGGGCGTCCAGCGTGAGGTCGGTGGTGCCGAGGACGGTGCCGTCCGGCCGGTAGGTCTTCGAGACGTAGCGCCAGCCGGCCGGGCCGGGGGCGCAGCTGAAGCGCTCCTCGCCGAGCGGGGTGCCGTCGTGCGGGTCGTGGAGGGAGTAGCGGCCGTTCGGCATGGGGTGAAGCCTACGCAGCGAGCTGCCCGGCCGGCAGGCGAGGATCGTGCCGGTCCGGTCCGCGGGCGGAGCCGGACGGTCGACGTGGGTCCGGGCGAGCGGGCGGCGGAGCCGAGCGGCCGGACCACCGAGGTGCTGCCGGAGCGGTGACCCGCGGCGGTGCGGGACCGGCATGCAACCTCCGCGGGGGCGGGCCGCATCAGGGGGGCGGTGGCGCGGCCGCGCCACCGGTGACGGGGAGGAGGGGCGCCGATGGCGGAGCCGACGCGGGACGAGGAGTTCACCGCGTTCGTGGCCTCCAGGGCGGTCTGGCTGCGGAAGGTCGCGTACCTGCTGTGCGCGGACTGGCACCGGGCGGACGACCTGGTGCAGGAGAGCATCACCAAGCTGTACACCCACTGGGGTCGGGCGGGCCGGGCGGAGAACCGGGACGGCTACGCGCGGACGGTGCTGGTGAACACGTTCCTGGCCGAGCAGCGCACCGCGTGGTGGCGGCGGACCAGGCCGTCGGCGCGGCCGCTGGACGCGGTCGTGCCGGGGACGGACCTGGCGCTGTCGCTCGATCTGCGGGAGGCGTTGGCGGCGTTGCCGCCGCGGCAGCGGGCCACGGTGGTGCTGCGGTACTTCTGCGATCTGACGGTCGAGCAGACCGCGGCCGAGCTGGGGTGTTCCAGCGGCAATGTGAAGAGTCAGAGCTCGCGGGCGTTGGAGACGCTGCGGGGTTCGGTCTGGCTGCGTCCGGCGGGGAGGGTCGAGGCATGACGGAGGAGCTCGCCCAGGGGGAGCAACTGGCGGTGAAGATGCAGGAGTTCGTGGCGGTGGCGGAGCGGGCGGCGCCGCCGTCGACGGTGGATCCGCTGCTGGCGGTGCGGCAGGGCCGTGCGACGGTGCGCCGGCGGCGGTGGACGGTGGCGGCGGCGGTGGGCGCGGTGCTGTTGGCGTCGGGGTCGTTCGCGGTGCTGCAGGGCGGTTCGGGGACGGGGGCGGCGCCGGTCGGCCCGGTCGACGTCCGGCCCTCGTTGGCCCCGTCGCCGACCTCGAACGGGTTGCCGCCCGGGTACGCGCTGCCGACCGGGGGCAGTTCGGCGGTGCCGGTGGAGGGCCGCACGGTGCTGACGGTGCCGGGCCGGTTCGGCTGGCTGCCGGACTCGGTGACCGGTGTGGAGTACCGCTCGGGGTCGACCGGGGTGGACGTGGTGGCCGGCGGCGGCGTCGCGGAGGGCCGGCGGTTCGCCCTGTCGGCGTTCCCGGTGGGCGTGACGCCCGGGGTGGACGCGCTGGTGGCCGCGGGCGACGGCGTGCGGGTGGACGCGCCGCCGGTGAACGGCCAGGAGGCGTACTGGGTGTCGTCGACCGATCCGGGGTACGCGGCGGCGATGAACCAGCTGCGGTTCCGGGCCCCGGACGGGCGCTGGTTCCAGCTGGACAGTTCGGGGCTGACGGACCAGGAGCGGACGGAGCTGCCGCTGCGGATCGCGGCGGGGGTGGTGGTGGGTCCGTACACGCCGCCGATGCCGTTGGCGCTGTCCTCGCTGCCGGCGGACGCGCTGGTGTCCTACGCGGAGCTGTACCTGCCGGTGCGGCCGGACGGCCGCTGGCGGGCCTCGGTGAACTTCCAGGAGCAGGGCAGCCACTACCTGATGATCAGCGTGGAGCCGGATCCGCCGGAGGCGGTGCCGAGCGGGGAGCCGATCGAGTCGAACTACCCGCACGCGTGCGCCGCCGCGAACGGCGCCCGCTGGTGCGTCAACTCGCTGCAGCCGGTGGCGGGTTCGCCGGTGGGTGACCCGGCGGCCTGGCTGGCCCGGGTGGTGGCACGCGGCGCGGACCCGGCCGGGTGGTCGGTGGACGTGCTGCCGTAGGACGGAACGCGCCGGTGCCCGGCACCCCCTGCGGACAGGGGGTGCCGGGCACCGGTGTGACGTGCTGTCAGTAGCGGTACTGCTCGGCCTTGTACGGGCCCTCGACCGGGACGCCGATGTAGTCGGCCTGCTCCTGGGTGAGGGTGGTGAGCTTGACGCCGAGGGCGTCGAGGTGGAGGCGGGCGACCTTCTCGTCCAGGTGCTTCGGCAGCACGTACACGCCGACCGGGTACTGCTCGGTCTTGGTGAACAGCTCGATCTGCGCGATGGTCTGGTTCGCGAAGGAGTTGGACATCACGAACGACGGGTGGCCGGTCGCGTTGCCGAGGTTCAGCAGGCGGCCCTCGGAGAGCACGATGATGGTCTTGCCGTCGGCCTTGCGCCACTCGTGGACCTGCGGCTTGACCTCGGTCTTCACCACGCCGGGCAGCTGGGCGAGGCCGGCCATGTCGATCTCGTTGTCGAAGTGGCCGATGTTGCCGACGATGGCCTGGTGCTTCATCCGGGCCATGTGCGAGGCCAGGATGATGTCCTTGTTGCCGGTGGTGGTGACGAAGATGTCGGCGATCTCGACGACCTCGTCCAGGGTGGTGACCTGGTAGCCGTCCATGGCGGCCTGCAGGGCGCAGATCGGGTCGATCTCGGTGACGATGACGCGGGCGCCCTGGCCGCGCAGCGACTCGGCGCAGCCCTTGCCGACGTCGCCGTAGCCGCAGACCACGGCGACCTTCCCGCCGATGAGCACGTCGGTGGCGCGGTTGATGCCGTCGATCAGCGAGTGGCGGCAGCCGTACTTGTTGTCGAACTTCGACTTGGTCACCGAGTCGTTGACGTTGATGGCCGGGAACAGCAGGTTGCCGTCGCGGTGCATCTCGTACAGGCGGTGGACGCCGGTGGTGGTCTCCTCGGTGACGCCCTTGATGGTGGCGGCGACCTCGGTCCACTTCTGCGGGGTCTCGGTGAGGGTGCGGTTGAGCAGTTCCAGGATGATCCGGAACTCGTCGTTGTCCGCGGTGGACGGGTCCGGCGCGGCGCCGGCCTTCTCGAACTCGACGCCCTTGTGGATCAGCAGGGTGGCGTCACCGCCGTCGTCCAGGATCATGTTGGGCGTCTGGCCGTCGGGCCAGGTGAGCGCCTGCTCGGTGCACCACCAGTACTCCTCCAGGGTCTCGCCCTTCCAGGCGAAGACCGGCACGCCCTGCGGGTTCTCCGGCGTGCCCTCGGGGCCGACCGCGATGGCGGCGGCGGCGTGGTCCTGGGTGGAGAAGATGTTGCAGGAGCACCAGCGGACCTCGGCGCCGAGCGCGGTGAGGGTCTCGATCAGCACGGCGGTCTGCACGGTCATGTGCAGCGAGCCGGTGATCCGGGCGCCCGCGAGCGGCTGGGTGGCGGCGTACTCGGCGCGGATCGACATCAGGCCGGGCATCTCGTGCTCGGCGAGCTGGATCTCCTTGCGGCCGAACGGGGCCAGGGAGAGGTCGGCGACCTTGAAGTCACCGGTGGGCTGGGTCGACATGCGAACTCCTCGCTGCATGGGCCTGTTTACGGGTGTGCTGAGCGGCAGGGGGACGCCTGGGGCGGCCCTCTGCTGCGGCACAATCCGTCGGAGGACCTCTCTCCCTCGACCCGAGCCCGGCTCCGATCGACCGCCATCAGCAGCGACGTTTGGCACTGCTGACGAATCTACACCGATCGGACGCGTCTCAGTGGGCGTTCCGGCCCGGACCGCCCGGAGTGGCGTCGGCGTCGGGGCCGGCCAGCGCCTTCTCCTCGGAGTAGATGTCCGGCTCCAGGTAGATGGCGCGCGCGATCGGCACCGCCTTGCGGACCCGGACCTCGGCGTGGTCGATCGCCTCGGCGATCACCGCCGCGCTGTCCTCCGCGTTGACGCCGATCTTCGCGGCGACCAGCAGTTCCTCCGGGCCGACGTGCAGGGTGCGCATGTGGATGACCTCGGTGACGGTGTCGTGGTCGACCAGCGCGGCCCGGATCTGCTCCACCACCTCGGCGTCCGCGGACTCGCCGATCAGCAGCGACTTGGTCTCCGAGGCCAGCACCAGCGCGATCACCACCAGCAGCAGGCCGATGCACAGGGTGCCGACGCCGTCCCAGACCGCGTCACCGGTCATCACCGTCAGCCCGACGCCCAACAGCGCCAGCACCAGGCCGATCAGCGCGCCGGTGTCCTCCAGCAGCACCACCGGCAGCTCGGGGGCCTTGGCCCGCCGGATGTACGAGGACCAGCCGTGGGCGCCCTTGGCCTTCGAGGCCTCCCGGTAGGCCGTGAGGAAGGAGAAGCCCTCCAGCAGGATGGCGAACACCAGCACGCCGACCGGCCAGTACCAGTTCTCCAGCTCGTGCGGGTGGGCGATCTTCTCGTAGCCCTCGTAGATGGCGAACATGCCGCCGAGGCTGAACAGCACGATGGAGACCAGGAAGCCGTACACGTACCGCTCGCGGCCGTAGCCGAACGGGTGCTCCGCGGTGGCGGCCCGCTGCGAGCGCTTGCCGCCGACCAGCAGCAGCACCTGGTTGCCCGAGTCGGCCACCGAGTGCACGCCTTCGGCGAGCATCGAGGACGAGCCGGAGAACGCGAACGCCACGAACTTGCCGACCGCGATGCCCAGGTTCGCGGCCAGTGCCGCCACCAACGCCTTGGTGCCGCCTTCGGTACTCAACCCGGTACTTCCCTCCGCGTGGGCCCTGGCTTTGCCGGGCCTTGGTTGACGAGGGGACGATACCGTGTCAGTTCCTGGTGGCGAGGCCCAGGTACACCGCGGCGAAGTCGGTCAGGCCGATCAGCTCGGCCAGCGCCTGCAGCGGGTCCTCCAGGCTGGAGGCGTGCTCGGTCACCCGCACCTCGTGCGCCGCCGCCAGCCGGCGGGCCCGGGCCACCGGCCAGGCCGCCGCCTCCAGCTCGACCACGCCCGGGGTGTGACGGAGCATCAGCACCTGCAGCTGGAGCGGCACCGGCTCGTCCACCCGGTCGCGGAAGAAGTCGTCCGGGTCCGCCCCGGCGCCCAGCCGGCCGGCGAACATGCCGCGGTGCGCGGTCAGCGCCTGCGGGAGGCGGGCGGTCAGCGCGGGCAGGCCGGCCCGGTCGGCCAGCGCCGCCGCGAACCGCTCCCCCGCCGCCGCGGCCGACGCCCCCTCGGACCACAGCAGCGGTACGGTCTCGGCGAGTCGGCCGGCCAGCGTCTTCGCCGGGTTGTCGTACGCCTGGGCGTCGGGGCGGCAGCGCACCGCCACCTCGTCCAGCCGGTCGGCGGCGCCCTCCAGCGAGCCGGGGGCCAGCTGGGCCACCCCGATCCGGTCGGCCAGGGTCAGCAGCGGGGCCAGGAACGCCCACAGCGCGGCCGGGTCCTCGGCGGGCAGGTCGGGCTCGGCGTCCGTGCCGTCCGGCTCCACCGCGCTCGGCTCGAACGGCAGCGGCAGGCCGCGCACCTGCAGGGCGGCATCGGCCAGCTCCGAGCCGTCCGGGGCGATCACCGCGATCGCGCAGCCCCGGGCGTACGCCTGCTCGGCCAGGTTGATCAGGCCGCCCTCGCGGCCGCCCGCGCTGGCCAGCACGATCAGGTCCAACGAGTTGGCCCAGCCCGGCAGTTGCCAGGTCTCGCCGTCGGTGAAGGCCGGGCCGGCCGGGCGGGCGTCGGCGGGCGGCAGCGGCCACACCTGGGCGCTGGGCACCGCCAGCGCCGCCAGCACCGCGGCCGCGGTCAGCACCCCGCCGTGGCCGGCCACCAGCACCGCGCGCGGACGGCCGTCCGGGTTCAGCGCGTTGACGCCGGCCGCGTCGGCCCGCCGCAGCGCGATCCGGATCCGGGCGCCCGCTCCGGCCAGCGCCAGCAGCTCCCGCCGGCGGTCGGCGGACTGCAGGGCGGCCGGGTCGTCGAGCAGGGAGTCGTCGAACATGCGGCTGGCCTCCAAGCGACTGGCGGGGCAGGACGTCAGGACGGGCGGCGGGCCTCGTCCACCAGCAGGACCGGAATGCCGTCGCGCACCGGGTACACCAGGCCGCAGCCCTCGCCGGTGCAGCGCAGCTCGTGCACCTCGCCCTCGGTCTCCTCGGCGAGCGGCGAGCGGCACTCCGGGCAGACCAGGATCTCCAGCAGGAAGGACGGCAGGCTCATGGCGGACGGCTCCGGGGACTCTCGTGGCGGTCGTGGTGCGGGGCGGTGCTCGGTGGTGCGCAGTGCTGCTTGGTGCTGCTTCGTGGTGCGAAGGGCCGTGACACAGCAGTACCCCGGCCGGTGGCAACCCTACCGGCCGGGGCACCCGAAAAGTCAGCGGCAGGCTGACGGGGCGGTCAGCCCCGCACGATCGCCAGCACGCCGTCCCGCAGCTCGGCCATCTTCGCCGGGTCCTTGGCCTCGGCGTTCAGGCGCAGCAGCGGCTCGGTGTTGGAGGCGCGCAGGTTGAACCACCAGTCCGGGCCGGCCACGGTCAGGCCGTCCAGCTCGTCGGTGGTGACGCCCTCCAGGCCCGCGTACGCGGCGCGCACCTTCTCGGTGGCGGCGGCCTGGTCGGCGACCGTGGAGTTGATCTCGCCGGAAGCGGCGTACCGCTCGTACTTGGCGGTCAGCGCGGACAGCGGGCCGTCCTGCCCGCCGAGCGCGGCCAGCACGTGCAGCGCGGCCAGCATGCCGGTGTCGGCGCGCCAGAAGTCGCGGAAGTAGTAGTGCGCGGAGTGCTCGCCGCCGAACACCGCGTCGGTGACCGCCATCTCCTGCTTGATGAAGGAGTGGCCGACCCGGGTGCGGACCGGGACGCCGCCCAGGTCGCGGACCACCTCGGGCACCGTCCAGGAGGTGATCAGGTTGTGGATGATGGTCGGGTTCGCCTCGCCGTTGGCCTGCGCGCGGGCGATCTCGCGCTCGGCGACCAGGGCGGTGATCGCGGACGGGGAGACCGGGTCGCCGTTCTCGTCGATCACGAAGCAGCGGTCGGCGTCGCCGTCGAAGGCCAGGCCGATGTCGGCGCCCACCTCGCGGACCTTCGCCTGCAGGTCGACCAGGTTGGCCGGGTCCAGCGGGTTGGCCTCGTGGTTGGGGAAGGTGCCGTCCAGCTCGAAGTACATCGGGACGACGTCCAGCGGCAGGCCGTCGAACACGGTCGGCACGGTGTGGCCGCCCATGCCGTTGCCCGCGTCCACCGCGACCTTCAGCGGGCGGATCGCGGTCAGGTCGACCAGCTTGCGCAGGTGCGCGGCGTAGCCGTCCAGGGTCTCCTTCGCGGAGAGCGCGCCCACGGCGGCGTCGGAGGCCGGCACGTGCACCTTGCCGTCCTCGTCCAGCCAGGACTCGACCAGCTCGCGGATGTCCGACAGGCCGGTGTCCTGGCCGACCGGGGCGGCGCCCGCGCGGCACAGCTTGATGCCGTTGTACTGGGCCGGGTTGTGCGAGGCGGTGAACATCGCGCCCGGCAGGTCCAGGCTGCCGCTCGCGTAGTACAGCTGGTCGGTCGAGCACAGCCCGATCTCCACCACGTCGGCGCCGCGGGAGGCCGCACCCTCGGCGAACGCCCGGGACAGCGACGGCGAGGACGGGCGCATGTCGTGGCCGACCACGACCGCGCTGCCGCCGACCACCTCGACGAACGCCGCACCGAAGGCGTACGCCAGCGACTCGTCCCACTGGTCCGGCACGACGCCCCGGACGTCGTACGCCTTCACAAGCTGCTTGAGGTCCCGCACCAGAATGCTCCCGTGTGTGTGCTTCGCTGTGCTGCGCGCGGCGGAGGCATCCGTCCGAGCCGCAGAGGGGCAGCGTACCCGTAGCGGGAGAAGCGCCGGTGTCGGCCTCGGGAGGGCCGGACTCAGCTCTCCGGCGACCGCAGCACCCGCAGGTGGCCGCGGCGGCCCGACTCGCTCTCCGGGGAGGACCCCTGACGGGGTGTGCGCTCCTGCGGGCGGGCCGCCTCGCGCACCGCGTTCGCCAGCGCCTCCAGGTCGTCGCTGCTGCGCCGCAGCGGCCCCGCGTCGACGGCCAGCCGGACCACCTCCCAGCCGCGCGGGGCGGTCAGCCGCTCCGCGTGCTCGGCGCACAGGTCGTAGCAGTGCGGCTCCGCGTACGTGGCCAGCGGGCCGAGCACCGCCGTGGAGTCGGCGTAGACGTACGTCAGCGTCGCCACGGCCGGACGGCCGCACGCGGTCCGCGAACAACGACGTACAGAGCTCACGAGGGTGGACGGTACCGCACTGGGGACCGGCCCGCGAAGACCCGCCCCCCGGCTCGCGTGTCCCAGGTCGTCACGCGCCGTGCTTGAGTGGTCCACTTCCGGGCATCCAGGGACTACGCTCGACACTGCTATGGACAGCTCGACACCCTCGTCCCCGCCCGGTCCCGGCCGCCGAAGGCACCGCGACCGGCACGGCCGCGGCCTGCGCGGGCCACTGGCCCCGCCGCAGGTGCCCATCTCGCTGACCCGCGCCGAGCTCTTCGACGACTACGTCCGGGAGTCCATGGAGCGGCTGGTCCGACGCTGGCCCCAGCTGGAGGACGTGGAGTTCGCCGTCCTCGAGGTGCCGCTGCCCGCCAAGGGTGAGCCGGAGCCGGACGGCGTTCCGCTCGGCCGGGTGATTCCGGGCGCGGCGGGGCGGCGCAGCCGGATCCTGGTCTACCGGCGGCCGGTGGAGATCCGCGCCAAGTCCAAGGAGGACCGGGCGGCGCTGGTCCACGAGATCCTGATCGAGCAGGTCGCGGAGCTGCTCGGGCTTTCCCCGGACGCGATCGACCCGCGCTACGGCGAGGAGTGAGCCGAGGGGCCCTGCCGGGCCCCTCGGCGGCCGTCGCGGCCGCGTTCTCCGTTACCTCAGCACCACGCCCGGGTCAGCGGCCACCTGCGGCACCTCGACGGTGGCGTGGTCGTCGCGCAGTTGCTGGGTGGTGAAGGCGGGGACGTCCCGGGACGGGATGGTGAGCTGACGGGTCGCCAGCACCGGGCCGCCGCTCAGGGTCTGCACGGTGAGCGCGTACGGGCCGTTCAGGCCCGCCGGGTCGATGCCGTCCACGGTGACGGTGGTGCCGGCCGGGACGTCGACCTCCTTGGCGGCGGGGGTGCCGCCGCTCGCACCGGCGGAGGAGCTGACCCGGACCTTGGCGTCGGAGTCGACGGCGGTCAGCAGCAGGGCGGTCTGCCCGCCGCGGTCGTCGGCGACGGAGGCGCGGGCGCCGACCGGGGAGCCGCCGGAGAGCCAGGCGGCCTCGGTCTTGCCCTTGTTCTCCCGGTCGACCCGCAGGCCGGCCACCACCGGGGTGGCGTGCTTGGCGTCGCTCGGGGTGAGCCGGATCGCGCTGGCGCCCTCCCGGGTCTCGGCGGTGAACTGGAAGTCCAGACTGGCCGTCATGCCGGCCTTGACGTGGATGGTCTCCTTGCCGGCGGGCGTGAACCAGCCGTTCTTGCCGGAGAGCTGGACCTTCAGGTCGGCGTCGTCGGTGGAGTCGGTGGCGACCACCAGGTGCGCGGTGGTGACGTCCGCGGGGATGCCGGGGACGGTCACCGAGGGGGCGGGGTCGGCGGAGGGTTCGAGCCAGTCCGCTCCCTTGCCGCCGTCCAGGGCGTGCAGGCTCGCGCCGACGCGCCCGCTGCGGGTGACCACGTGCACGGCGAGGTCCTTGACCGGCCCCTTGGTGAGGCCGCTGAGCAGCATGGTCTTGAACGAGCCGGGGGCGACCGCGATGCCGGTGGCGAGCTCGTTCTCGATCAGGCCCTTGTCGCCGTACATCCGCAGGTCGACGACGGCGGGCAGGGTGTCGGCGTTGACCAGCGTGACGTAGTCGACCCGGTTGCCGTCGGTGCTCGCGCCGGAGAACCAGAAGCTGGTGCCGGACGGCGCGCAGCGGGTGCCGGACAGCGAGGCGCCGCCCTGCTCGGAGCTGGTGGTCTGGGTGACGGTGAAGCCGGGGGCGAGGTTGCCGGTGGCCAGCGCGAAGGTGCCGGGCGCGGTGTCGGTGTTGGCGGCCGGACCGGTCGCCGGGACACCGGGCTTGTCGAGCTTGACCCGGGCGTCCACCACCGGCGCGGGGGCGGCGGACGGGCTTCCGGACGCCTGCCCCGAGGGCTGCCCGGACGGCGCGGCCGAGGGCTGCCCGGACGGCGCGGCCGAGGCGCCGGCGGCGGGCTGGACCGGGGCCTGGGCGGCGATCACGTTCTCGCGGGTGACGTCGCCGAGCAGGCCGGTGCCGGCTGAGCCGGTGCCGCCCTCGGGGCTGAACAGGGTCAGGTTGGTGGAGCCGACGGCGCCCTGCAGCGGCGGCGGGCAGACCAGCGAGGTCCGTTCGACCTGGGCGGTGCTGCGCTTGCCGGTGGCGCCCGCTTCGGGGGCGACCGGGGAGCGCAGCTCGGCGACGCCGAACACCAGGCCGAGCACGGCGACGCCGGCCAGCAGCGACTGGCCGGTACGGCTGCCGCCGGCCACGCTGCTCAGGTCCGGGGCCTTGAGCTTGGGGGCTTTCAGGGTGGGCTTCTTCATCGCGGGTCAGCTCCCCGTCCCGGGCTGCTGCGGGTGGTGGCCGCCGCCGTAGGGGTCGTTGGGGTCGTGTGGGGGGTACCCCCAGCCGTCCACGGCCGGGGGAGTGGTGGGCTGCTGCTGTTCGGGCAGCCAGGGCTGTTGCTGCTGCTCGTCCTGCGGGTAGCCGGCCGCGTACGGGTCGGTCCAGCCCTGGGCGGGCGGGGTGTCGTAGCCGTAGGACTGCTGCTGGCCGTACTGGTCGTAGCCGTCGGGCTGCTGGTAGGGCGCGCCGACCGGCTGCTGCTGGTTGTAGTCGTAGCCGTAGCCGTCGGACGGGTAGCCCTGCTGCTGGTACGGGTCGGCCTGGTACGGGTCCGCCTGGTAGGGGTCGGCCTGGTACGGGTCGGCGAACGGCTCGGGTTCGGGCTGGTAGTCGGCCGGTTCGGCGTCGCCGGCGGGCTGGGCGGGGATGCCGGGGGTGTAGACGCCCGGCTCGTCCTCGCCGTCCTCGCCCTCGCCGCGTTCGGCGAGGCGGCGGGCCCGGCGGCTGCCGGGGAGGGGGGCCTGCGCCTGGGCGGCGGCGGCCAGCGCCTGGGCGGCGACCACCTCCTCGGGCAGGTCGTCGTCGTTGGTGTTGCGGCGGCCGGGCAGGGCGAGCACCAGGACGACCGCGCCGAGCAGGAGTTGGCCCCAGACCCAGCCGGTGTGGGCGAGGCTGCCGGTGCGGGTGACGTCGAGCCGACCGCCCGCGGCGGGCAGCTCGAAGCCCTGCGCCCAGCCGTCCAGGGTGACGGCGGTGAGCGGCTTGCCGTCCAGGGTGGCCTGCCAGGCGGGGTCGGCCTGTTCGGCGAGCCTCAGCTGCCGGCCGGCCGGGCCGGCCGGGACGGTGCTCCAGATGTCGTGGGCGCCGGCGGGGACGACCACGGGGGCGGCGCCGGGGCTGATGATCTGCGCCCGGGTGCCGGGGATGCTGGTGACCTGCCAGAGGCCGACGCCGTTGTCGAGGCTGAGCCGGATCACACCGGGGGTGGTGTCCAGGACGTCCCGGACCTTGCCGATCACCGGGTCCTTGACCTGGACGTAGTTGACGCCGTATCCGGCCAGCGTGCGGGCCAGGTCGCCGCCGGAGCCGGCCAGCAGCTTGGCGGTCAGCTCGCCGAGCCGGTGGTCGGCGGCGGCGTCCACGGTGCCCTCGGCCTGGCCGGTGGTCAGGCCCGGGCCGCGGACCAGCGTGTACCGGACGGCGGTGCCCCCGGCGTCGCCGGTGACCATCAGGGTGCGGGCCCGGTCGGTGGTGTCGGCGGCCTCCGCGATGAACGCGGGGACCTGCGCGGCGGCGGCGCGGCGCAGCGGGCCGTCGGCCCCGGCGATCGCCCACCAGGCGGCGGTGCCGAGCGGGGCGAGCACGGCGGCGGCGAGCACCAGCGCGGCCACCGGCTGGCGCCAGCCGAACGCGATGCCGGAGACCCGGGCGTTGGCGCCGTCCGCGCCGATCGCGGCGGCGGCGAGCAGGGCGACGCCGGCCAGCAGGGTGGCGGGGCCGGCCCAGGCCGCGGTGTCGGTTCCGCCGGAGGCGGGGGTGACGGCGGTGCCGGCGACGATCACCGAGAAGACCAGCCCGGCGGCGGCGGCGCCCCAGGCGGCGAGCACCGCGCGGCGGCGGTCGGCGCGCAGCAGGGCGGCGAGGGCGGCGAGCACCACGCCGGCGGAGAGCCAGACCGGGGGCACGCCGGCGCCGCCGGGGTTGACCAGGATCAGGCCGACCGGGTCGGCGGCGGGGCCGTTGAACCCGGCGACGCCGGCTTCCAGCAGCAGCCGGGAGGGGTGCGAGAGCACCTCCAGCGACCAGGGCGCGAGCACCAGGACGGGCACGCCGAGGATCACCGCGATGCGCAGGCCGAGCAGGCGCAGCGCCTGCCCGCCGCTGCCGAACGCGCCGCCGCGGAGCACCGCGTGGGCGAGTGCGGCGAGGCAGAGCGGGACGGCGATGGCCCAGGTGAGCGGGACGAACGCGGTGCTGACGGTGAGCACCAGCACGGTCATCCAGGCGGACCGCCAGCCGGGGCGGGCGCCCTTGGCGGCGGTCTCGGTGCGGATGCCGAGGCCGGCGGTGATCGCGGCGGCGCGGGCCAGCGGGGGCAGCAGCACGGCGAGCACCGCGGTGCCGATCCGGCCCTGGGCGAGCGCGCCGGTGGCGGCGGGCAGCAGCGCGTAGGTGGCGCTGGCCCAGGCGCGGACCAGCTTGGAGGCGATCAGCGGCCGGGAGACCAGGTAGGCGCTGACCGCGGCGAGCGGCACGGAGAGCACCACGATCAGGGTGATCGCCAGGTCGGCGTGGTCGAACAGCGCCCAGGAGAGGATCGCCAGCACGGCGAGGTAGGGCGGGGCGGTGGCGGTGGAGCCGGTGCCGACGGGGTGCCAGGGCGCGGCGTACATGTTCCACAGGCCGGCGGCGCCGTCGGCGGCGGGCAGCAGGGCGCCGCCCTGCAGGTAGCCGGAGCCGATCAGGTCGCGGCAGGCGACGAGCGCGAACAGCAGCAGGGCGGCGAACAGCACGGGGGCCGGTCGGCGGACCAGCTTCTTGAGCAGCGCGAACTGTTCGACCACCAGGTCGTCGGTGTCCTCGTCGCCGGGGCCGGACTCGACGGAGCCGTGCCGGCCGCCGGAGTCGTCGCCGCCGCCGATGCCGAGCGAGCCGACCACGTTCTCGACGGCCAGGCGGACGGTGGCGCCGGGGGCGGGGAACAGGGTGCGGTCGTCCAGCGAGTCGACCGAGCGGGTCCGGCGGCGGCGCGCGCGGGAGGCCATCAGCCGTGGCAGCCGCAGCAGTTCGTGGCCGAGGCCGGCGATCTCGTCGTAGGCCTGGCGGGGGTCCTTGCCGACCAGGTTGACGATCACCCGGAGGATCGTGCCGAGGATCAGCCGGAGCAGGACGTAGGGGAACAGCGCGCCCTTGGAGTTGGCGAGCAGGGTGTAGACGGCGCCGGCCTTGTCGACCCGGTGCGGGTGGGCGGAGGCGCAGTCGATGGCGCGGCGTTCGCGGCTGGCGGCCTCGGCGTGCCGGAGCACCGCGTCGGGGGCGACCACGACCCGGTGGCCGGCCGCGTTGACCCGCCAGCAGAAGTCGGTGTCGTCCCGCATCAGCGGCAACGCCCGGTCGAATCCGCCGAGTTCCTCGAAGACGTCGCGGCGCACCAGCATGCCGGCGGAGGAGACGGCGAGCACCGGGCGGACCTGGTCGTGCTGGCCCTGGTCCTGTTCGCGGCGGTCGAGTCCGGTCCAGCGGCGGCCGGAGCGGGCGATGGTGACGCCGACCTCGAGGAGCTGCCTGCGGTCGTACCAGGAGCGGAGTTTGGGGCCGACCACGGCGGCGGTCGGGGTGGAGTCGGCGACCTGGAGCAGTCGGCGCAGGGCGTCGGTCTGCGGTTCGCAGTCGTCGTGCAGCAGCCAGAGCCATTCGACCGGCTGGGTCTCGCGCGGTCCGCCGCGGCCGAGTTCGTCCTCCGCGCCGAGCGGGTCGCCGAAGTCGTCCCAGCCGCCGGTGACCGGGTCGTAGCCGGACGGGTCGAGGCTGTAGGAGAGGTCCTCGGGGCGCAGCGGGGGGCTGTTGAAGACGGCTTCGCCGATGGCGCGGCCGAAGCCGACCCGGCGGCCGAGGATCTGCGGTCCGCTCTCCGGGAGCCAGTCGCCGAGGGTGTCGGCGAGCAGCTGCGGGGAGTTGTCGGTGGAGCCGGTGTCGACGGCGAGGATGCGCTGGACCTGCCGGTCCTGGCCGAGCAGTCCGGCGAGTGCCTGCGGCAGCCAGCGGGCGCCGTCGTGCGAGACGATCACCGCGGTGACCAAGTGGCGCGGGTAGGCGGGCGGCCTGGCAGCGGAGAAGCCGCTCTGGTGGCTGTAGACAGTCATCGGGTGCGCGGACCACCGGTTCGGGTTTGACGGCAGATGACGCACCACACTAACGGCTCCGGGTGGCGGGGTTGTCCCGGGTCGGTGTGAAGAGACGGTGCAGCGGGTATCGCGCCCGGCGCCAGGGTCGCCCGGCGATGCGAAAGCGCCCCACCTGTTCGGTGAGGCGCCGGCACGGGCGGGGGTTCCGCGGTGGGGTCAGACCGCGCTCTTCTTCAGGCGGCGGCGCTCACGCTCGGACAGGCCGCCCCAGATGCCGAACCGCTCGTCGTTGGCGAGGGCGTACTCCAGGCATTCGGCGCGGACCTCGCACGCCAGGCAGACCTTCTTGGCCTCCCGGGTGGAGCCGCCCTTCTCGGGGAAGAACGACTCGGGGTCGGTCTGGGCGCACAACGCGCGCTCCTGCCAGCCGAGTTCCTCTTCTTCTTCCTCGATGCCCTCGCCGATCAACAACTCAAAGAGCTCGCTCATTCTGGCGCGCCTCCTCTGCCCCTCTTGGCGTCCCCGTGGTGTTGCCGTTGCCGGTGCGGCGGAACGACACGAGAGAAATTACAGTTGCGTCACTCTGGCCCAGTCAAGCCGAGCTCTGGTATTGGGCCAAGGATTCACTCCCCGGAACCAAGCCACTACGAATAGTGTACATATCCGGACAACCCGGACATCACGCCTGGTTCCTGACCTGCCGTCAACCTGCACGGCCGCTGCCGCCCGGGGTCGCCCGGGGTCGCCCGGAGCGATCTCACGCCCTGCCTTCCCGGCGATCTTCAGGTTGAAACCTGAATGGGTGCTTATCACCCCATCCGGTGTTTCAAGGAGGATGTGACCCGAATGTCCGGCACCGCGCCTTGACACTGGTGGGTCGGTTGCGGTGTGCTAGCCCCTATGTCAGAGTTCCCGGCCTCCTCCACCGACCGGCGCCGCCAGGCGCTCCTCGGTGCTGCCGTGAACTCCTCGTGTTGTCGCCGCTGTCTCCGCTGTATCTAGGCGCACGCGTCCCACCGCGCGCCGCCCCGGAACAGAGGCCGAGCCGCGCGACAGTCCCCCCTGAACGCTCCGCGGATCCGGCTGATCCCAGCCCGCAGCCGAACCCGAGGACGTCACGACCGTGCGAATGCCCCGTCTCCGCAAGCGCAACCGCGATCGCAAGCGATTCCCCGCCGTCGCCGCCCCTTCCGTCGCCGCCCCGGCCGCCCCGGGCCGGGCCGTTCCGGTCCCGCGCTGGACGGACGGCCTGAGCGACGTGTCCATCGCCGGCGACCCGCTGGCCTTCCCGCACCTGGCCCGCACCGACCTGCCCGCGCACCCGACCACCCTCGGCGGCTACGCCCGGCTGGTCCGGGAGATCGCCGCCGACCGCGCCCGCTGGGAGCCGCTGGTCCGCTACGACGCGCTGACCCGCTGGTACGCCCGGCTGGAGACCGGCCCCGGCTACGAGGTGTGGCTGCTCAGCTGGCTGCCCGGGCAGTCCAGCGGCTTCCACGACCACGGCCGCTCCTCCGGTGTGATGACGGTCCTTCAGGGTGAACTCACCGAGCGCTCGCTGACCGCCGGCGGCGAGGGCTCGCGCGCCCTGGCGCCCGGCGGCCTGCGGGTGTTCTCCGCGGGCTACCTGCACGAGATGGTCAACGCCGCACTGGAGCCCGCGGTTTCGGTGCACCTGTACACGCCGGGCCTGGTGGAGATGAACCAGTACCCGGCCGCGCCGGCCCTCGGCCGTCACCAGCTGCACTGACGCGCTGGCAGGATGAGGCCCATGCGAATCACAGCGTTGGCAGGCGGGATCGGCGGGGCCAGGTTCCTGCGCGGGCTGCGGGCGGCGGTCTCCCCCGGGGACGAGATCACCGTGATCGGGAACACCGGCGACGACATCCACCTGTACGGCCTGAAGGTCTGTCCCGACCTGGACACCGTGATGTACACCCTGGGCGGCGGCATCAACGAGGAGCAGGGCTGGGGCCGGACCGGGGAGACCTGGTCGATCAAGGAGGAGATGAAGGCGTACGGGGTCGGGCCGGAGTGGTTCGGGCTCGGCGACCGCGACTTCGCCACCCACATCGTCCGGACCCAGATGCTCGCCGCCGGCTACCCGCTGTCCGCCGTCACCGAGGCGCTGTGCGCCCGCTGGCAGCCCGGCGTGCGGCTGCTGCCGATGACCGACGACCGGGTGGAGACCCACGTCCGGATCACCGACGCGGACGGGCCGCGGGTGGTGCACTTCCAGGAGTACTGGGTGCGGCTGCACGCGGCGGTCGACGCCGAGGCGATCGTCCCGGTCGGCGCCGACGGGGCGAAGCCCGCGCCCGGGGTGCTGGAGGCGATCGCCGGGGCGGACGTGGTGGTGCTGCCGCCGTCCAACCCGGTGGTGTCGATCGGCACGATCCTCGCGGTGCCCGGGATCCGGGAGGCGGTCGCCGCCGCCCCCGGCCCGGTGGTCGGCCTCTCCCCCATCGTCGGCGGGGCGCCCGTGCGCGGCATGGCCGACAAGGTGCTGGCCGCCGTCGGCGTGGAGACCACCGCCGCCGCGGTCGCCCGGCACTACGGCTCGCGCCGCTCCGGCGGGCTGCTGGACGGCTGGCTGGTGGACACCGCCGACGCCGCCTCGGTCGACCAGGTGACCGCCGCCGGGATCGCCTGCCGGGCCGTGCCGCTGCTGATGACCTCGGTCGAGGCCACCGCCGAGATGGCCCGCGCCGCACTGGAGTTGGCCGCGGAGGCGGCCAAGTGACGGGCGACGGGCTGCGGTTGCTGCCGGTCCGCGGGCTGCCGGAGATCGGCGAGGGCGACGACCTGGCCGAACTGATCGCCAAGGCGGACGAGTTCGAGGACGGCGACATCGTGGTGGTCACCTCCAAGGTGGTCTCCAAGTCCGAGGGGCGGCTGGTGCACGCCGAGGACCGGGACGCCGCGATCGACGCCGAGACCGTCCGGGTGGTGGCCCGCCGCGGCCGCTCCCGGATCGTCGAGAACCGCAACGGCCTGGTGATGGCCGCCGCGGGCGTCGACGCCTCCAACACCCCGCCCGGCACGGTCCTGCTGCTGCCGGTCGACCCGGACCACTCGGCCCGGCAGCTGCGGGCCCGCCTCCAGGAGTTGACGGGCCGACGGCTGGCCGTACTGGTCACCGACACCTTCGGGCGGCCGTGGCGCAACGGCCTCACCGACGTCGCCATCGGCGCCGCCGGGCTGCCCGTCCTGGAGGACCACCGCGGCCGCACCGACAGCCACGGCAACGAGCTGCGGCTGACCGTCACCGCCACCGCGGACGAACTCGCCGCCGCCGCCGACCTGGTGAAGGGCAAGGCCACCGGCACCCCGGTGGCGATCGTCCGCGGCCTGCCGCACCTGGTCACCGCGGCGGACGGCGAGGGCGCCCGCCCGATCGTCCGCTCCGCCGCCGACGACATGTTCCGGCTCGGCACCTCCGAGGCCGTCCGGGAGGCCGTCACGCTGCGCCGCACCGTGCGCGCCTTCACCGACGAGCCGGTGGACGGCGGGGCGGTCCGCCGGGCCGTGGCCGCGGCGGTCACCGCGCCCGCCCCGCACCACACCACCCCCTGGCGGTTCGTGCTGCTGGAGACGGCGGAGGTGCGCACCCGGCTGCTGGACGCCATGCTCGCCGCCTGGCGGCGCGACCTGCGGGAGCTCGACGGCTGGACCGAGGAGCGGATCGCCCGGCGCACCGCCCGCGGCGAAGTGCTGCGCGGCGCACCGTACCTGGTGATTCCCTGCCTGGTCATGGACGGCTCGCACGACTACCCCGACCCGCGGCGCGCCGCCGCCGAGCGGGAGATGTTCGTGGTGGCGATCGGCGCCGCCGTGCAGAACCTGCTGGTCACCCTGACCGGCGAGGGCTACGGCTCCGCCTGGGTCTCCTCCACGATGTTCTGCCGCGACACCGTCCGCGAGGTCCTCGACCTGCCGCCCGGCTGGGACCCGATGGGCGCGATCGCCGTCGGCCGCCCGGCGGAGGACCCGAAGGAGCGCCGAACGCGCTCCGCGGACGCCTTCGTGCGAGCGCTGTAGCCCGCGGTCACCGGTGCCGGTGGTCGTTCGGGGTGAGGCGGGGCCCGTACTTCGGCGGCCGGGCCCCCGTCATCGGGAGGATCCGGCAGAGCCGGTACCGGTGCGGCCGGTAGGGCTCCAGCAGGGCGAGCATCTGGGCGTCGTCGCTGCGCGGCCGGCCGGCCAGCGCCCAGCCGACGATGTTCGGCAGGTGGAAGTCGCCGACCGACACCGCGTCCGGGTCGCCGTTGCTGCGCTGCAAGGTCTCGGCGGCGGTCCACACCCCGATGCCGGGGACGGCGGTGAGCCGGGCGAAGGCCGCCACCGGATCCATCGCGGAAGCCTCCTCCAGACGGGCGGCGAGCCGGACCGCGCGGACCACCGTCGCCGAGCGCTTCGGGTCGACGCCGGCCCGGTGCCAGGCCCAACTCGGCACCAGCGCCCAGTCGCGGGCGGACGGCGCGACCCGCATGCCCAGGTCGGCGGCGGGCCCCGGCGCGGGCGTGCCGTGGTCGCGCAGCAGGGTGCGCCAGGCCCGGTACGCCTCGCCGGTGGTGACCTTCTGTTCCAGGATCGCCGGGACCAGCGACTCCATCACCAGGCCCGTGCGGGTCAACCGGAGTCCGGGGCAGGCCCGTTGGGCGTCCCGCAGCGGGCCGGGCGGGAGCACCAGACCGCCCGGGTCGTCCTCCGCGCCGAGCAGCGCCGGGAGCCGTTCGAGCAGCCACCCCGCCCCCGGGCCCCAGGCGGTGGCCCCGATCTCGCCGCCGCGCGGGGCGATCCGCAGCGTGCCCGGCCCGTCCGGGGTGCGGGAGGCGCGCCAGACCGAACCGTCCGGGGCGCGCTGGAAGGCCGGGTCGCCGGTGCCGCGTTGCAGCGGGAACAGCGTGCGGCCGAGGTCCAGCGGGTAGCCGGGCCGCCACTGTCGGGTCTCGGCTGGCATCGGAGGTCCTCGGGGGCGGTGGGCGGGCAATGGGCGGGCGGCGGGGCCGGGGCGTCCGCGGGCGGGCGGAACGACTGCGAGGGTAACGCGGCGCGGCCGGTCCACGGCGCGGGCACCCTCCCGTCCGGACCGGGGCAGGACGTAGGCTGGGGCGCACCATGAATGCGCCTTTCGCTGCCGACGCCCGCACCCCCGCCGAGCTGCTGCAGGCCTACCTGCGCGCCGGGGGCGATGCCGACCCGTCCCGCCCTCTGGTGACCTTCTACGACGACTCGACCGGCGAACGGGTCGAGCTCTCGGCGAAGACCTTCGACAACTGGGTGGCGAAGACCGCCAACCTGTTGCAGGACGAACTGAACGCCTCCCCCGACGACCGGGCGGCCCTGCTGCTGCCGGCCCACTGGCAGAGCGCGGTGTGGCTGCTGGCCTGCTGGTCGGTGGGCGTGGTGCCGGTGCCGGGCGGCGAGCCCAAGGACACCGAACTGGTGGTGTCCGGCCCCGACGGCCTGGAGGCCGCGCAGGAGTGCCCCGGCGAGCGGGTGGCGCTGGCGCTGCGCCCGCTCGGCGGGCGGTTCCCGCAGCGCCCGGACGGGTTCCTGGACTACGCGGCCGAGGTGCCCGGCCAGGGCGACCGGTTCGCCCCGTACTCGCCGGTCGACCCGCAGTCGGTGGCGCTGGAGACCTCGGTGGACGGGCTGACGCTGAAGCTGACCGGCGAGCAGACCGTCGCCCTGGCCCGTGAGGGCGCCGCCCGGCTGGGCCTGGACAGCGGCAGCCGGGTGCTCTCCACCCTCTCCTACGACGACTGGGCCGGTCTGGAGGCGGGCCTGCTGGCGCCGCTGGCGGCCGGGGCCTCCGTCGTCCTGTGCCGCAACTCCGAGCAGTTGACGGAGGATCAGTGGAAGCAGCGGATCGACTCCGAACGGGTGACTCTGCGCCTCGGGTGACTTCCCCGCCCCGGCGGGGCGGGTAGTCCTGGGGTCGATGGCAGTGGAGTACGGCGGCGACGGCCGCCGTCCGGCGAGCCGAGCCGGGCGGTGCGGGTCGCCGCCGTTTCTCATCTCCCGGGCGGGTGACGGGTATCACATCGTGGACGGTTTCCGCTGCCGGCTCGTCTAGGGTGTCCGGGATGAACAGCGGACACCGGAACCGGGGCGACTCGGGGAACTCGATCCCGCCGGCCGTCGACCCCGCGGACCAGTGGGTGCTCGATCCGGCGACCGGCGAGTTCCGACTCGATCTGGAAGCGGGCCTGCGGCACACCGCCGAGCAGCCCCGTCCGGCCGGCGTACGCTCCCGCACCGCTGCCGACCGGTCCGCCACGGGCCGGTCCGCCGACGGCCGCCCGGGTGTCGCCGCTCCGGCCGGCGCCAGCGCGCTGTCCGGCGGCCGGGCCGCCCGGCGCAAGGGCCGTTCCACCCGGGGCCGCCGGGTGCTGAAGTGGACGGCCGGTTCGCTCGGCCTGGTGCTGGTCGCCGGCTGCGGCGGCGCGTACTACGTCTACCAGCACTTCAACCAGAACATCTCCTCGGTGAAGGTCGAGGTCGGCGACGAGGCGGAGCGCCCGCAGGCCACCGACGCCCTGAACATCCTGGTGATCGGCACCGACAGCCGGGTCGGCCTCGGCAGGGAGTACGGCGACGAGGGCTCGGCCGGGCACGCGGACACCACGCTGCTGTTCCACATCTCCAAGGACCGCAGCAACGCCACGGTGCTCTCCATCCCGCGCGACCTGATGGTCCCGATCCCCGAGTGCCAGACCGGCGACAAGAAGATCCCCGGCGAGGCCCGGGCCATGTTCAACACCAGCCTCGGCCAGGACGGACGCGACCCCGGCTGCACCTGGAAGACCGTCGAGAAGCTCACCGGCGTCCGGATCAACCACTTCATGATGGTCAACTTCGAAGCGGTGAAGACCCTTTCGACCGCCGTCGGCGGCGTCGAGGTGTGCGCGTCCACGGACATCGACGACCCGTACTCGCACCTGAAGATGAGCGCCGGCCGGCACGTCGTCCAGGGCGAGGAGGCGCTGGCCTTCGTCCGCACCCGGCACGCGGTCGGCCTGGGCGGCGACCTGACGCGCATTCCGCTGCAGCAGCAGTTCATCAGCTCGATGATCCGCAAGATGAAGAGCAGCGACACCCTGACCAGCCCCACCAAGCTGTGGAACCTCGCGGACGCCGCCACCAAGGCGCTGACCGTCGACGACGGCATCGACGACGTCAACAAGCTGAAGGACCTGGCGCTCGACATCTCCCGGGTCGACACCAAGCACATCACCTTCACCACGGTGCCCGTGATCGACGACCCGACGGACAAGAACCGCCTGGTCCTCAAGCCCGGCGACGCCCAGCAGGTGTTCTCGATGATCGCCGCTGACAAGTCGCTGACCGACGTGCCCGAGCAGGCCGCGAGCCCCGAGCCCGCCGCCCCGTCCTCCTCCGCGCCGGCCGCGCCCCAGGTCGACGCCAAGACCGTCAAGGTGACCGTCCGCAACGGCAGCGGAGCCGCCGGCCAGGCCGGCAAGGCCGCCACCGCCCTCCAGTCCAAGGGCTACGCCCTGGCCGTCGCCGGCAACAACGCCGACCCGGCCGCCACCACCACGGTCTCCTACCCCGCCGGCCAGGAGGACAAGGCCCAGGCCGTCGCCGCCGCCCTCGGCCTCCCCGCCACCGCCACCCAGGCCAGCACCAAGCTGACCGCCAAGGACGGCGTGGTCATCACCCTCGGCAAGGACTTCACCACCCCCGCCGCCCCGGCCCCCACCGAGGCCCCCAAGGACATCCAGCGCGTCCAGGCCGACGACACCAACGTCTGCGCCGCAAAGGCGAAGTAGGCCCGGAGCCCGCGCGGGAAACACCGCAGGTCGGCGCGGCCGGGGTGGTCAGTGGGGGAGTTCGGTGTCCGGGACGAGGGTTTCGGGAGCCGTCTCGGTGTAGGTCTCGCCGGTGCGGGGGCAGCGCCAGTGGGTGGGGGCGGTGGGTTCGAGGGGTTCGCCGGCGCGGCCCACCCATTTGAGGCGGCGGGCGGGGACGCCGGCCACCAGGGCGAAGTCGGGGACGTCGCGGTGGACGACGGCGCCGGCGGCGATCAGGGCCCAGCGGCCGACGGTGACGCCGGCGACCAGGACGGCGCGGCCGCCGACGGAGCAGCCCTGACGGAGGGTCACGCCGCGGGCGTGCCAGTCGTCGGTGCGCTTGAGCTTCCCGTCGGGGTCGACCGAGCGCGGGTAGAGGTCGTTGGTGAGGACCGCTGCGGGCCCGACGAAGACGCCGTCCTCCAGGACGGCGGGCTCGTACACCAGGGCGTGGTTCTGCAGCTTGACCCGGTCGCCGAGCTTCACGCCGGGGCCGACGTACGCGCCGCGTCCGACGATGCACTCGGCGCCGATGCTGGCGTGCTCGCGGACCTGGGCGAGGTGCCAGACGGTGGTGCCGGGGCCGATCTCCGCGCGCGGGTCGACGTCGGCGGTGGCCTCGATCCTGGGGGCGCTGGTCATGGCGCGACCCTAGCGCGGGGGGACGGCCCCCGTCCGGTGTTCGGCGGACCGGGGCCGTCCTTGACGACGGGTCAGGCGCCGGTGGCGGTGACCGGGTCGATCGGGGCGGGCGGGGTGGAGGCGATCACCTTGCGGGCGAGCTTGCGCGGGGAGGTGAGGAAGCCGAAGCCCCAGCTCATGTGCATGGTGCCGAGCGCCAGCGGGAGTCGGAGACGGGCCTTGGCGGACAGGCCGCGGCCCTCCAGCAGGCCGCCGACCACGATCGCGGCGAGGTAGCCGCCCGGCACCACCAGGAACACGGGGTGCAGCGCGGCGCCGAGCACCGCGCCGCCGAGGACGCCGAGCAGCGCGGCCGGCGGGGCCAGGTAGCGCAGGTTGACCGAGCCGCGGTGGTAGCGGGTGACGACCCGGCGCCAGCGCCCGTAGTCCTTGTACTGCTTGGCGAGGGCGCGCACGCTCGGCCGGGGCCGGTAGGTGACCTTGAGCTGCGGGGTGAACCAGACCAGTCCGCCGGCCTGCCGGATGCGGTAGTTCAGCTCCCAGTCCTGGGCGCGGACGAACTCCTCGTTGTAGCCGCCCTGCCGGTCGAGCACCTCGCGGCGGAACACGCCGAGGTACACGGTGTCGGCGGGGCCGGCCAGCCCTCCGGTGTGGAAGGCCGCGTTGCCGACGCCGATCCTGGAGGTCATCGCGGCGGCGACGGCGCGCTCCCATTCGGTCTCGCCCTCGGCGTGCATGATGCCGCCGACGTTGGCGGCGCCCATCTCGTCGAGCAGGCGGACGGCGGTGGCGATGTAACCGGGCGTCAGCAGGCCGTGGCCGTCGACCCGGACCACCACGGGGTGCCGGCTGGCGCGGATCGCCGCGTTCAGTCCGGCGGGGGTGCGCCCGGTCGGGTTCGGCACGGTGCGCACCCGCGGGTCCTCGGCGACCAGTTCGGCGGCGATCGCGTCCGTCCGGTCGGTGGACGGGCCCAGCGCGATCACCACCTCCAGCTCGCCGCCGTACTCCTGTTCCAGGATCCGGCGGACGGCGGTGCGGAGATGACGTTCCTCGTTGAGCACCGGCATGATCACGGAGACCGCCGGCAGCTCCTCAGCAGCCTTGGTGTTCATCGTGCCCGAGCGTACCGGCGTTCGCCCGGCCCTGTCAGACGGGGTCCTCCCCCGCCCGGCGTGCCGTCCGGGCGGGCGCGGCCGGCCCGCCTACCATCCGAAAGATGCCTCACCAGCGCCCGCCCGCACGCCTGCCCGCACCCGATCGGCCGCGGCGGCCGCACCGCCGGCGCTGGGGCCGCTGGGCGGCGGGCACGCTCTCCTTCTCGGTGCTGGCCACCTCGTGCGGCGGGTGGGCGGTGCTGAACGGCGTCGGTTCCTCGCTCGGCCGGGTGGACGCGATCGGCGGCGGCCCGGACCGGCCGGCCGACGACGGGGCCTCGACCTTCCTGGTGGTCGGCACCGACAACCGGGAGGGCATCCCGGAGTCCACCCTGAAGGACGTGCTGCACGCGGGCGGCGAGTCCTGCCACTGCACCGACACCATGATGATCGTGCAGCTGTCCGCCGACCGCGGCCGGGCCACCGTGGTCTCGGTGCCGCGCGACTCGTACGTGGAGATCCCGGCCCACCAGGACGCCGCCACCGGCAAGCAGGTCCCGGCCGGCAAGGGCAAGATCAACGCCGCGTACGGGATGGGCGGCGCGCCGCTCGCGGTGCGCACCGTCGAGCAGAACACCGGGCTGCGGATCGACCACTACGTCGAGGTGAACTTCCTCGGCTTCGTCTCCACCGTGGACGCGCTCGGCGGCGTCGAGGTGTGCACGCCCAAGCCGCTCAAGGACGACTACTCGGGTCTCGACCTGCCGGCCGGCACCACCAGGCTGGACGGCGCGGGGGCGCTGCGCTACGTCCGGGCCCGGCACGTGGACGGCTCCTCCGACCTGGGGCGGATGCACCGTCAGCAGAAGCTCCTGGCGCAGCTGCTGCACCAGGCGTCCTCCGGCGGGACGCTGCTCAACCCGGCCAAGCTCAGCGGCGTGCTGGACACCGTGCTGCGCTCGGTGAAGGTGGACAAGGGCCTGGGCAATGCCGAACTGCTGGAATTCGCCGACCGGTTGAAGGACCTGTCGGCGTCCAACGCGGACTTCGCCACGGTGCCGCTGGCCACCGTCGACCACCAGGTGGCGGGCTGGGGCTCGACCGTGCTGTGGGACGAGAAGGGCGCGCAGCAGCTGTTCGAGGCGGTCCGGGCCGGGCGCCCGCTGACCGACGCCTCCGCCGCCCCCGCGGCGGCCGACGGGCCGAGCGCCGCCCCCGTTGCCGGAACGATTCCTCCGGGCGAGGTGCGGGTGCAGGTGCTCAACGGCGCGGGCATTCAGGGCCTGGGGTTCCGGGTGGACGGCGAACTGCGCAAGGCCGGGTTCGCCACCACCGGCACCCCGTCCAACGCGCCGACCGGGGGCCCCGCCACCACCCGGACGGTGATCCGCTACGACCCGCGCTGGGACGAGTCGGTGAAGACGCTGGCCGCCGCGCTGCCGGACGCCGAACTGGTCCAGGCGCCGGGCCTGGGCGCGACCCTGCAGGTGGTCGCCGGCAGCGAGTACCGCGCCCCGGCGGGGAGTTCGGCCGCCCCGGAGGCCAAACCGTCCGCCACCGCGAAGCCCGCCGCCGCCGGAACCCGGGCCGCGGCGTCCGGGGTGGCGGGCGCGGAGAGCGGCAGCGCGATCAGCTGCCCTTCCTGACCGGACACCTCCTGACGGGACCCCTCCTGACGAGACCCTTCCTGACGGGCCGTCACCCCAGGAACCAGCGCCCCAGCACCCAGGCCAGGTACCCGGCGACCACCAGCCGGTTCAGCCCCGCCACCCGCCCCACCGCGTCGGCCGGCAGCAGGGTCGGCGGGCGGTGCTCCGCGCTGTGCGCCATCAGCGTCACCGTGCGGGCCACCTGTCGCGGGTCCCAACTGCCGCCGAAGTGCCGGTGCAGCACCGTGGCCGGCCGGGAGCCGAACCCGATCTGCCGGCCGTCCGGGGCCTGCACGGTGAACCGGCCCCGGTGCACGGCGGCCGCCGCCACCCGCTGCCACGGCAGGCGTTCCACCCACAGCGCCCCGCTCAGCGCCACCCCGTCGCGGTCCACCGCCAGCTGCCAGGAGCAGGCACTGATCACCGCCAGCAGGAACGGCAGGCCGACCGCGAGCGGCCGCACCAGTCCCTCCACCGCCCCGCCGTCGTCGAGCAGCAGCACCGCGCCCACCAGCAGCCCGGCGGTGACCGGTCCGGCGGCCCAGCGCAGCCCGGCCGGCAGCCCGTAGACCCGGGCGCCCGGCGGCAGCGCGGCCGGCCGGGCGAGGTCCCGTTCCAGGGTCTCGGCCGCGGCCGCGGGCACCGCCAGCGCGCTCTCGTTCCGGACCGCCCCGGCGTCCCGCCGCAGCCTGGGCGGCGCGGCGAACGCGGCGGCCGAGTCCGCCTGCCAGGTCTCCGGGTCCTCGGGCGCCCGGTACACCACCAGCTGCCGTTGGGCGCCGTCCGGCCCCTGGTACAGCAGCGCCTCGACCGGTGCGGTCGCCCGCTCCAGCAGTGCGGCCGCCTCGGCGGGCGTCGCCGCCCGCAGCTCCTCGGCCTCCTGCGGCCGGCCGTCCGGCATCCACTCCGCCGGGCCGTCCTCGTCGGCCGGCTCGAAGGACGCCACGTCCCGCCGGAAGGCCAGCCGCCACAGCGGCCGCTCCTTGTCCCCGCCGTCCACGGGCAGCACGACCAGCCCGCCGCCGGGGTCCTGACGGATCCTCACCCGCATCGCCGGCGCCTCGTCCACCGGCGCGTGCCGGGCCAGGTCGGTGCGGTGCGCCGAGGCCAGCAGCAGGCCGGCGCAGCAGGCCGCCAGCCCGGCCAGCACCCACCACGGCGTGGGGTCGTACACCTCGCCCGTGACCCGGTACCAGCCGGTGCCGTCGGCCAGCAGCGGCAGGTCGTCGCCGACCTTCGGGACCCAGTCCCACCAGACGTCGATCTCGGCGCTGAAATCCCCCGTACCGGTGGGCATCCGGTAGTCGACGGTGACCGAAGCCCCGTCGTCGTGGACCGCCCGGACGGTGGCCCGCACCTCGTCCGCGGCCTGCGCGCGCTCGTTGCTGTCGGCGGTCGCCGACACCCCGGACACCACCAGCAGCACGGCCGCCGCGCCGAGCAGCGCCGCCAGCACCCGCCGCACCACCGGCCGGGGCGGCGGCTCCACCGGCGACCCGTGCCCGAGCAGCGTCCACGGGTACGGCACCGGCGGCCCCATCAACGCGACCAGCTGAGCCCTGGCCTGCCGCCGACCCGCCGCGACCCGGTACAGCGCCCCCGCCACCGCGAGGTGCGCGACCAGCGCCGCCCACCGCACCCCGGCCCCCGGCAACGCGTCCGGCAGCCACCACACCAGCGCGCCCACCGCGGCCGGCACCGCGAAGCTGCCGCGCGGCCGCACCAGCAGCACCAGCGCCTCCGCCCACAGCAGCGCCGCCGCGATCCCCTCGCCGAACGGCACCGCACACCCGTCCAACCGCTCGCACGAGGTCGGCAGGTCGTCCACCACCACCGCCAGCAGCATCGTCAGCAGCGGCAGCAGCACCAGCCACCGCCCCTCCACCCGCCGCCACACCCGGGCGGCCCGCCACTGATCGGCAGCAGCCAACGTCAACGCGGGCACAGCGGGCAGCGGAGGCGAGGACGGTTCAGCCATGCGGCCGATTCTCCCAGGCCCGCCGGGCGGCCGAGCCGCACCCCGGGCCCGCAGCGACCCTCGGCGCAGGGCCGGACACCGCCGCGGGAACGACGGCGCCCGCCCGGGGCCGGGGCCTCGGGCGGGCGTTGGGGGGTGAGGGGGTGTCAGTCGGTGGCGATGGCGGCGAGGACGTTCATCCGGGCGGCGCGGAAGGCCGGGACGAGGGCGGCGGTCAGGCCGATGATCACGGAACCGATGAGGACGGCCGTCACGGTGCCGGTGGGGACGGTCAGGGCGGTGAGGCCCTGGTCGGCGAGGACGGCGCGGGCGGTGACGCCCCAGGAGAGGCCGAGTGCGGTGCCGAGGACGGCGCCGAACAGGGCGATGACGACCGATTCGAGGCGGACCACGCGGCGCAGCTGGCGCCGGGAGAGGCCGATGGCGCGGAGCAGGCCGATCTCGCGGGTGCGCTCGATCACGGACAGCGCCAGGGTGTTGACCACGCCGAGGACGGCGACCACGATCGTCAGGCCGAGCAGGCCGTAGACCATGTAGAGCAGCTGGTCGACCTGGGACTTGATCATGTCCTTGTAGCCGGCCTGGTCCTTGACCGTCAGCTGGGGGTAGGTCTCCAGCGACTTCTGCAGGTCGGCGAGCACGGCGGCCTTGTCCGCGCCGGCCGCGGCACCGGCGAACACCGCGGAGTCGGCGGGCAGTTCGCCGTTCAGGGCGGTGGAGACGGTGCTGATGCCGGTGAAGAAGTTGCCGTCGAACAGCTGGTTGCCGGTGCTGAGGACGGCGGCGACCGGGAGGGTCTGGGTGCGGCCCTTGTCGTAGGCGACGGTGATCGGGTCGCCGACCTTGAGGTGGTGCGTGTCGGCGAACTTCTGGTCGACCGAGACGCCGCCGTTGAAGACGCCGTCGGCGGTGCCGGAGGCGAGCGGGAGGCGGAAGTCCCGGGTGAAGCTCGGGTCGGCGGCGACCAGTTCGGTCTCGGTGCGGGCGCCGTCGGGGGTGGTGAGGTCCGCGGGGACGGACTTCTGCCGGGTGACGTGGTCGATGCCCTTGGAGTGGGCGACCGCGTCGACCATGGCCGGGGTGAGGCCGGTGCGGCCGCCGGCCACGATGTAGTCGGCGCCGACGGACTTGTCGATCTGCGCGGTGGCCGAGGTGACCATCGAGGAGGTGACCACGGAGGCGCCGACGACCACGGCCAGGCCGATCATCAGGGCGGCGGCGGTGGAGCCGGTGCGGCGCGGGTTGCGCATCACGTTGCGCTGGGCGAGGCGGCCGGCGGGGCCGAACAGGGCGGGCAGCAGGCCGCCGAGCAGGCGGACCAGGCCGGAGGCGAGCAGCGGGCCGAGGACCACCGCGCCGACCAGGGTGGCCAGCACGCCGAGGCCGATCAGCATGCCGCCGGTGGAGCCGGTGGAGCGGGCGGCGAACACCAGGGCGGTGGCGCCGAGTGCGGTGACCAGGCCACCGACCGCGGTGCGGATCCGGTTGGCGCGGGGTTCGGCGGGGGCCGCGTGGTCGAGCAGCGCGGCCATCGGGGTGATCCGGGAGGCGCGCCGGGCGGGGATGAACGCGGCGAA
The DNA here is from genome assembly GCF_003610255.1 of Streptomyces sp. TLI_171. GTDB lineage: Bacteria > Actinomycetota > Actinomycetes > Streptomycetales > Streptomycetaceae > Kitasatospora. Next base: position 2,948,902 of record NZ_RAPS01000001.1, read on the forward strand.
GAGGGTGACCAGCACGCCGACCGCGTAGCTGATCACCGGCACCGTCCAGGTGATCTCCAGCGAGGAGGCGTCCAGGTTCATCCCGGCGGCCTTCATCAGCTGGATCAGGCCGAGCGCCAGGCCGAGGCCGGCGCCGATGCCGAGCGTGGAGCCGAGCACGCCGAGGATCAGGCCCTCGGTCAGCACCGAGCGGTTGACCTGGGACCGGCTGCCGCCGATGGCGCGCAGCAGGCCGATCTCGCGGGTGCGCTGGGTGACCAGCATGGAGAAGGTGTTGACGATCAGGAAGCCGCCGACGCCGGCCGCGAGGACGGCGAAGCCGAGCATCGCGTACTTCATGAAGTCGAGGAAGGAACCGACGTCGTCGGAGTTCTCCTGCTGCTGCTCGGCGGCGGTCCTGGCCTGGTAGCCGCTGCCGAGGTCGGTCAGTGCGGCGGCCTTCAGCTGGTCGTTGCTGCGGCTGCCGTCGCCGAACAGCTCGACGGAGGTGTAGGCCTCGGCACCGAGCAGGACCTGCTGGGCGGTCGGGGTGTCCAGGAACGCGAGGGCTGCGCCGGGGTTGGTGGTGCGGAAGGTGGCGATGCCGGAGATGGTGAAGTCGTGGTTGCCGCTGTCGGTGATGACCCGAAGCCTGGCGCCGAGGCCGAGGCCGGACTTCTTGGCGGTGTCCGCGTCCAGCACGATCTGGTCGGAGCCCTGCGGGACGTGGCCGGAGGTGACGTCGACCGAGTTGCGCGGGGTGTCCGTCCAGTTGCCCGTCAGGGTGGGGGCGCCGGTGGTCGGGCCGACCAGCTTGTTGGTGGCGGGGTCGACCAGCACGGCGGTGGAGACCATGACCTGGCCGAGGGCGGCCTTGACGCCGGGCTCGGCGGCGAGCTTCGCCTGCGTCTGCACCGGGACGGTGGGGATCGCGGCGGGGCCGCCGCGCTCGGCCATCTTGTCCTCCGCCTTCTGCACAGAGAGGTCGGAGGCGGTGGCGGCGAACAGGCGGTCGAACGTGCCGGTGGCGGTGTTGTAGAAGACCAGGGTGCCGGCCACGAAGGCGACCGAGAGCACCACGGCGAGCAGGGAGAGCACCAGTCGGCCCTTGTGGGCGAAGAAGCTCCGCAGTGAGGTCTTGAGCAGCATGGTTTCCTGACCCCGTCTCAGCTGGTGCGCTTGCCGTCGAAACGGCGCATGCGGGTCAGGACGGAGTCGGCCGTGGGGTTGTGCATCTCGTCGACGATGGAGCCGTCGGCGAGGAACAGCACCCGGTCGGCGTGGCCGGCGGCGACCGGATCGTGCGTCACCATGACGATGGTCTGGCCGAGTTCGTCGACCGAGCGGCGCAGGAAGCCGAGCACCTCGGCGCCGGAGCGGCTGTCCAGGTTTCCGGTCGGCTCGTCGCCGAAGATGATCTCGGGGCGGGCGGCCAGGGCGCGGGCCACCGCGACGCGCTGCTGCTGGCCGCCGGAGAGCTGGCCGGGGCGGTGCTTGAGGCGGTCGGACAGGCCGACGGTGTCGATCACCTGCTGGAGCCAGGCCCGGTCGGGCTTGCGGCCGGCGATGTCCATCGGCAGCGTGATGTTCTCCAGCGCGTTCAGCGTGGGGAGCAGGTTGAACGCCTGGAAGATGAAGCCGATCTTGTCCCGGCGCAGCTTGGTGAGCTGCTTGTCCTTCAGGCCGGTGATCTCGGTGTCGCCGATCCAGATCCGGCCCTGGGAGACCGTGTCGAGGCCGGCCAGGCAGTGCATCAGGGTCGACTTGCCGGAGCCCGATGGGCCCATGATCGCCGTGAACCGGCCGCTCCGGATGTCGACGTCGACCGCGTCGAGCGCCGTCACCCGGGTCTCCCCGGTGCCGTACGCCTTGGTGACCTGCCGGGCCTGGGCGGCGACGTCGCCCTGCTCCGGAAGGTGTGAGAGGTGCGCGGCGCTCGCTGCCGTGGTCACTGGAAGTCTCCTCGTCGTGGTGTCCATCCGTCGTCCCCAAGCCTTCCGGGCGCTGCCCCGCCGCGGAATCCAGCAGGCATCCGTCTTCGGGGTGGGGCCAGCACCACCTTCGAAGGTGGTGCTGGTGGGATGACTCCACGCTAGGAGCGGGCGCCCGGGAGGTCGTCCTCCACCGGGCTGAGCCGGGCACGGGGAAATGCTCCGGGGCCCGGGCCCTCTCCCCTAGACGAGTAGTTCCGAAGTCGGTTGGGTTTCCTGGTTCTGCTTCGGACGTGGAGGGAGGGTGTCCAGCATTCGGGTTGTGACGACCGAAGAGCTGGACACCCTCCTGACGGCACTCTACGTGCAGATCGATGATCATCTGCCCCGAACGCGATGGCTGGGGCGCCCGCCGCGACTGACGGACTCCGAGCTGGTCTGCCTGGCCGTCGCCCAGGCCCTGCTCGGCTTCCACTCCGAAGCCCGCTGGATCCGCTTCGCCCGAGCCCACCTGCGCGGCATGTTCCCCCACCTGCCCGAACGCCCCGGCTACAACAAGCGCCTACGCGCCGCGCGCCCGTTGCTCCAGCAGGCCGTCCGCGAGCTGGCCCGGGCCACCGACCTATGGGCCGACCCGGTCTGGGTCACGGACTCCACACCCGTGGAGTGCGGCCGCTCCCGCGACACCGTCCGCCGCTCGGCACTGGCCGGATGGGCCGGCTACGGCTACAGCCGCTCGCACTCGCGCTGGTTCTGGGGCCTGAAGCTGCACCTGGTCTGCACCCCGGCAGGGCTGCCCGTCACCTGGGCCCTGGCCAGCCCGAAGGTCGACGAGCGCGAGGTGCTGGCCGCACTCGTCGAGACCGAACCCGATCTCGTGCGCGAGCGGCCCGGCCTGCTGATCCTCGCCGACAAGGGCTACGTCTCCGCGGAACTCGACCGCTTCCTGGAACAGTTCGGGGCCCAGCTGTTGCGGCCGTCCTACCGCAACCGGACCCCACGCGCCGGCGAAGGGCTGCTGAAATCCGTCCGCCAGCTGATCGAGTCCGTGAACGACACCTTGAAGGGACAACTCGGACTCGAACAGCATGGCGGCCGCACCATCGAAGGCGTCGGCGCCCGCGTCGGCCAGCGACTGCTGGCGATGACCTGCGCGATCTGGCACAACCGGGCCACCGGCCACCCCGTCACCCGATCACTCATCGCCTACGACCACTGACTCACTTCGGAACTACTCGTCTAGGGGTCACCGCGGTGCGGTCTGAGGGTCCGGGCCCCGGGCCGGGTCGGTGGGCGGAGCGGGCGGGCCGACGAGCCGTCAGCTCGCGGCGGCGAGTTCGACCCGGGCGTCGAGCGCGGAGGAGAACGCGTCCACCACCGGGGTCAGCAGCACCTCGGTCTCCCGCTCCAGCTCGGTGCCGCCGTCCTCGCGCACCCCGACGTGCCGGTCCAGCACGAACCAGCCCTGGGTGACGTGCCCCGCGCCCATCGAGTTCAGCACCGGGCGCAGCGCGTAGTCCACCGCCAGCACGTGCGCGGTCGAGCCGCCGGTGGCCAGCGGCAGCACGGTCTTGCCGCGCAGCGCGTACTGCGGCAGCAGGTCGAGCAGGGCCTTCAGCAGGCCCGAGTACGCGGCCTTGTAGACCGGGGTGCCGATCACCACGCCGTCGGCCTGCTCGAACAGCTCGACGGCCCGGGCTATCGCCGGGTCCGAGGTGTCCGCGGCGAGCAGCGCGGCGGCGGGCAGCGCCCGGGCGTCCAGCGCCAGGACCCGGTGGCCCTGGGCGGTGAGCCGGCGGTCGACGTGGCGCAGCAGCCGGGTGGTGCGGGAGGTCGCGGACGGGGAACCGGAGACGGACAGGATCACGGCCATGGAGTCACCTCGGGGCGTACGGCCGCGGGCAGGGCGCGGCCGGGAAGGGGAGGAGCGGGGAACGCGGGCGAGGGCGCGGCTCGCCAGGGGTGAATGCGCGGCGGGAGTCGTCAGCCGCGACACAGCGAACAGGACACCCGGCCGTGGTCGACGTGCCGCCGACGGGTGAGGACCTGCTGCTGCTCCATGCAGCCATGCAAACACGCCCGGTTTCGGCGGGTCAAGGCCGTGCCCGCCTGGTGAACACTGCTCCGAACGGTCCGTGCCCTGCATCAAAACGGCCACAAGGGGCCCGGCCGGGCCCCGCGGACCACCGCTCGGCCCGCGGTTCGGGCATCCTTCCCCCATGAACACGTGGCAGGAGCGCCCGGGGGGCGGCTCGTACGGGCAGGGCGATGCGGCACGCGGCCAGGGCGGGGCGGCGGAACCGCCGCTGCCTCCGGAGTTGAACCCGCGCGGCGCCGGCGTGCCGGTCTCCCGCCCGTCCCAGCCGCACAGCGACGGCCCGGGGCGCCCGGCCTCGCCGTACGGCGGCGCCGACCGCCCGGCCGGCAACTTCGGCAGCCCGGGCAGCGGCCCCGGCGGTCACGGCGGCGACCCGGGCGGCGGCTACGACGGCCCCGGCGGCGGCTACGGCGGCGGTCAGCCGTACGGGCAGCAGCCCTCCGAGCCCGGTCCCGGCCCGGCGGGCGGGCCGGCGCGGCCGCGCCGGTCCCGCAAGAAGATCGTCGGCTACTCGGCGCTCGGCCTGGTGCTGGCGCTGCTGGTCACCCTGGTCGGCACCTACTTCTGGGCGGACGGCAAGCTCCACCACGAGAACGTGCTCGCCGACTACCCGAACCGTCCCGCGGCCGGCAAGGGCACCAACTGGCTGATCGTCGGCTCGGACAGCCGGCAGGGCCTGACCGACGCCGACGAGGACAACCTGCACACCGGCTCCGCCGAGGGCAAGCGCAGCGACTCGATGATGATCCTGCACATCGGCGACAACGGGAACACGCTGATGTCGATCCCGCGCGACTCCTGGGTGCAGATACCGGCCCACCTGGACACCTCCGGCAGCGGCAAGACCGTCCCCGCCGCCACCCGGAAGATCAACGCCGCGTTCGCCGCGGGCGGCGGCCGGCTCCTGGTGCAGACCGTGGAGACCAACATGGGCCTGCGCATCGACCACTACGCGGAGATCGGCTTCGCGGGCTTCGTCGGCCTGGTCGACGCGGTCGGCGGCGTCGAGATGACCATCGACCAGCCGGTCAAGGACAAGGACTCCGGCCTCGACCTGCAGGCCGGCAAGCAGACCCTGAACGGCAAGCAGTCGCTGGCCTTCGTCCGCCAGCGGCACCAGATGGCCGACCAGGACCTCGGCCGGATGCGCAACCAGCAGAAGTTCCTCGGGGCGCTCGCCGCGCAGGCCGCGTCCCCGTCGACGCTGCTGAACCCGTTCACCTTCTACCCGCTGGCCTCGGCCGGCCTGGACACCCTGATCGTCGACGACGACGCCGGGCTCACCGACCTCGGCTCGATGTTCCTCGCCATGAAGGGCGTCACCGGGGGCGGCGGCCAGACCATCACCGTACCGATCGGCAACGCCGACTTCCGCACCCCGACCGGCGAGTCCGCGGTCAAGTGGGACGCGGCCAAGTCCAAGGCCGTCTTCGACGCGCTGAAGAACGACACCGCGGTCCCCGCGGCCAAGTGACGGACTCGGGGCGGGCGTTCAGGATTCGTTGGACGAATCCGAACGCCCGCCCCGAGTGGTGTCACCCCTCGCGGCCGCGCTACGGCAGGTTGCGGGCCATGACGATGCGCTGGACCTGGTTGGTGCCCTCGTAGATCTGGGTGATCTTCGCGTCCCGCATCATCCGCTCCACCGGGTAGTCCCGCGTGTAGCCGTAACCGCCCAGCAACTGCACCGCGTCCGTGGTGATCTCCATCGCCACGTCCGACGCGAAGCACTTCGCCGCCGCCCCGAAGAACGTCAGATCACCGTCCGTGCGCTGCGACTTCGCCGCCGCCGCGTACGTCAACTGCCGCGCCGCCTCCAGCTTCATCGCCATGTCCGCGAGCATGAACTGCACACCCTGGAACTCCGCGATCGCCTTCCCGAACTGCTTGCGCTCCCGCACGTAGCCCTTCGCGTAGTCCAACGCGCCCTGCGCGATCCCCAGCGCCTGCGCCGCGATCGTCACCCGCGTGTGGTCCAGGGTCTTCATCGCCGTCGCGAACCCCGTCCCCTCCGCACCGATCATCCGCTCCGCCGGGATCCGCACGTCGTCGAAGTACACCTCACGCGTCGGCGACCCCTTGATCCCCAGCTTCTTCTCCGGCGCACCGAACGACACCCCCTCGTCGCCCTTCTCCACCACGAACGCCGAAATGCCCTTCGACCGCAGCGACGGGTCCGTCACCGCCATCACCGTGTAGAACTCCGACACGCCCGCATTGGTGATCCACCGCTTCACACCGTTGAGCACCCAGAAGTCACCGTCGCGCACCGCCCGCGTCTTCATCCCCGCCGCGTCCGAACCCGCCTCCGGCTCCGACAGGCAGTACGAGAACATCCCCTCGCCCCGCGCCAGCGCCCCCAGGTACTTCGCCTTCAACTCCTCCGAACCCGACAACTGCACCGGCAGCGAACCCAGCTTGTTCACCGCCGGGATCAACGACGAGGACGCGCACACCCGCGCCACCTCCTCGATCACGATCACCGTCGCCAACGCGTCCGCCCCCGCACCACCGAACTCCTCCGGCACGTGCACCGCATGCAGATCGTTCGCCCGCAACGCCTCCAACGCCTCCGCCGGGAAACGCCCCTCCTCGTCCACCGCCGCCGCGAACGGGGCGATCTTCGCCTCCGCCAGCGAACGCACCGACTCCCGGAGCATCTCGTGCTCCTCGCCGATCCGGTACAGGTCGAAGTCCGCGCCGGCCATCTGCTCGCCCCTCACGTTAGTTACTGTTAAGTAGTCGTCATCCTATGGTCGCGGGGGTTCCGAACGGCAGGTGACCTCAGCAACAGGACGGTGTGTCAGTCCACATCGTTGCCCAGGGTGTCGGCGCTGGTGCGGTGTTGCGCGAGGTAGTCGTCCATCCGGTCGGTGCGCATGGCCTCCCACAGGACGCGGGCGGCGCCGTCGTCCATCAGGACGACCGCCTGGCCGTCGATGGTGTCGAAGCCGCCGAAGGGGGCGTTCATGAAGTGGACGCCGTCGGGGCGGACGCCGCGCAGGCTCCAGGCGAGGTCGTAGAGGTCGGTGTTGCTGAGGCGGTCGTCGACGCTGGCGACGTCGCCGATGGTGCCGAGCAGGCCGGTCAGCCTGGACGGGCTGGAGAGGGTGCCGGAGTTCATGGTCTGCAGCATCAGCGAGCGCAGGAAGTTCTGCTGGCGCTTGGTGCGGTCGAGGTCGCCGTTGGGCAGGCCGTGGCGTTCGCGGACGTAGAGCAGGGCCTCGGCGCCGTCCATGTGGTGGGTGCCGGCCAGCCACTCGCGGGCGTCGCCCTTGGCCTCGATGGTGCGCGGGATGGTGATGTCGACGCCGCCGACGGCGTCGGTGAGGGCGCGGAAGCCGTTCCAGTCGATCACCGCGACGTGATCGATCTTGATCTTGGTGAGGTCCTGGACGGTCTGCACCATCAGCGCGGGCCCGCCCCAGGAGTACGCGGCGTTGATCTTCGCGCTGCCGTGGCCGGGCACCGGCACCCAGGTGTCGCGCGGGACGGACACCAGCGAGACCGACTTCCGGTCCGCCGAGATGTGCATCAGCATCATGGTGTCGCTGCGCTGCGCGCCGGCCTTCCAGGCGGGGGCCTTGGCGTCCTGGCCGGTGGTGGGCCGGTCGGAGCGGGCGTCCAGGCCGACCAGCAGGAAGGTCTGCCCGCTGTGCGGGACGGCGGCGGGCTGCTCGGAGGCGGGCACGGTCGGGAACGCGTTCGGGATCCGGTCGACCGAGGACGCGTAGTGCTCGGCCGTCCAGACCAGGCCGCCGAAGCCGCCGCCCACCAGCACCAGCAGCACGGCGAGCGTCCACAGCAGCAGGCGGCGGCCGCGCCGGCGGCGGGCCGGCGAGCCCTCGGAGGCGTCCTCCTCGCCGTCCAGGTCGGGGTCCTCGTCGCGGTCGAAGATGCTCAGCGGACCGGGGTCCTCGTCGGCCTCGTCGGCCCGCTCCCTGGAAGTCATGCGCGCATTGTGAACCTTCCGTACAGACCTTCGAGCGGAAACCGTGAAATCGACGCATCCCGGTGCTCCGCGGGGCGGCTACCATCGGTGGCTGCGGCCGTCGCTCACCCCCTGGTACGGCCCGAACCGAAGGGAAAGCACGTGGCTCCCCGCATCACGGTGATCGGCACCGGCTACCTGGGCGCGACGCATGCCGCGTGCATGGCCGAACTCGGCTTCGAGGTCCTGGGGTTGGACATCGACCGGGACAAGCTGACGGCACTCGCCGCCGGCCGGGTGCCGATGTACGAGCCCGGGTTGTCCGAGCTGCTGCTCAAGCACGTGGCGGGCCACGAGGGCTCGACCGGGCGGCTGCGGTTCACCGACTCCTGGGCCGAGGTCGCGGCCTTCGGCGACGTGCACTTCATCTGCGTGAACACTCCGCAGCGCAAGGGCGAATTCGCCGCCGACATGAGCTACGTGGACTCCGCGGTCGACTCGCTCGCCCCGCACCTGGACCGGCCGACCCTGGTGGTCGGCAAGTCCACCGTGCCGGTGGGCTCGGCGAGCCGGCTGGCCGAGCGGCTGGCGGCGCTGGCCCCGGCCGGCGAGCAGGTCGAGCTGGCCTGGAACCCGGAGTTCCTGCGCGAGGGCTTCGCGGTCGGCGACACCCTGCACCCCGACCGGCTGGTGGTCGGCGTGCGCAGCGAGCACGCCGAGCAGCTGCTGCGCGAGGTGTACGCGGGCCCGATCGCGGACGGCGTGCCGTTCGTGGTGACCGACTTCCCGACCGCCGAGCTGGTGAAGGCGGCCGCGAACTCCTTCCTGGCGACCAAGATCTCCTTCATCAACGCGATGGCCGAGGTCTGCGAGAGCGCCGGCGCGGACGTGGTGCAGCTCTCCAAGGCGCTGTCCTACGACGAGCGGATCGGCCGCAAGTTCCTCAACGCGGGCCTGGGCTTCGGCGGCGGCTGCCTGCCGAAGGACATCCGGGCGTTCATGGCCCGGGCCGGGGAGCTGGGCGCCGACCAGGCGCTGACCTTCCTGCGCGAGGTCGACTCGATCAACATGCGCCGCCGCTCGCGGATGGTGGAGCTGGCCCGCGAACAGTGCGGCGGCGGCTTCCTGGGCCGCCGGGTCGCGGTGCTGGGCGCGGCGTTCAAGCCGAACTCGGACGACATCCGGGACTCCCCGGCGCTGAACGTGGCCGGGCAGATCCAGCTGCAGGGCGCGCAGGTGACGGTCTACGACCCGAAGGCGATGGACAACGCCCGCAAGATGTTCCCCGCCCTCGCCTACGCGGAGTCCGCGCTGGAGGCCGTCGAGGGCGCGCACGTGGTGCTGCACCTGACGGAGTGGCAGGAGTTCCGCGAGCTCGACCCGGTGGAGGTCGGCGCGCTGGTGGCCGAGCGCCGCCTGGTGGACGGCCGCAACGTGCTGGACGGCGAGGCCTGGCGGGCCGCCGGCTGGACGTACCGGGCGATGGGCCGGCCGTCCGCGGAATGACCGGCGGCGGCGTCCCGTTCTCAGCGGTATGAGCTACGGAGACGACGCCACCGTCCGCAGGATCCTGACCGCCTCGGGCGACACCTGGGCCGTGGTCGGCCTGTCGAACAACACCGCGCGGGCCGCGTACGGCGTGGCCCGGGTGCTGCAGCGGGCGGGCAAGCGGATCGTGCCGGTGCACCCGAAGGCCGAGACGGTGCTCGGCGAGCAGGGCTACGCCTCGCTCGCCGAGATCCCGTTCCCGGTCGACGTGGTCGACGTTTTCGTCAACTCCGAGCTGGCCGGCCCGGTGGCCGACCAGGCGGTGGCGAAGGGCGCCAAGGCCGTCTGGTTCCAGCTCGGCGTGGTCGACGAGGAGGCGTACGCGCGCACCCGCCGGGCCGGGCTGGACATGGTGATGGACAGGTGCCCGGCCATCGAACTGCCGCTGCTGTGACGGCCTCGACGACGGCCGGGCGACGTTGACGACCGGTCAGCCGGACACGGGGAAGGCGATGTCGCAGACCTCGTCGTCCGGGCCGGCGGCCATGAAGTCGGTGAAGTAGACCTCCCGGCCCGGCCCGGTCCGCTCCACCCCCGCCGACTCGGCCCACTCGCACACCGCGTCGTACGCGCTGAGGATCTGCGGGTAGTCGACCTGCGCCTTGCTGATCCGGGTGTAGGCCTCCCGGTGCGCGGGCTCCACGCGGTGCGGGGCGGGCGCGTCGGCGGCGCGCGCCGGGTCGATCGGCACGCACACCTCCACCGGGCCGTCGCTGTCCTCGTTGACGTCGCCGTGGTAGACCACGAACGGCGCCGCCACCACGCCGCCGACCCCGGCCGCGGCCTCGGTCAGCCGGCCGATGGCGCCGCCGATGAACTCGTCCAGGTCCTGCGGGTAGGCGCGCCGCCGCTCGCTGAGCACCAGCTGCTCCGGCACCTCACGCTGCTCGATCTCGAACATCTTCCCGATTCCTTCCGTTCCTCCGAGTTGGACGCGGAGGTGGCCGGCCAGCGCCCGCTGCGAGGCGGTGCGCCGCTCCACGGCGGCCCAGTACGCGGCGACCCGCTCGGCCGCCGCGGCGCCCGGCAGGGCGAGCACCTCGGCGACCGTGGCGAGCGGCATGTCCAGGCCGCGCAGCCGGACGATCAGCCGCGCGGTGGCCAGCCGCCCGACCCGGTAGTACCGGTAGCCGGTGGCCGGGTCGACCCGGTCCGGCGGCAGCAGGCCCGGCCGGTCGTACAACCGGAGCGCCTTGGCCGACAGCAGGCCGCGGCGGGCGAACTCGCCGCTGGTGAGCAGCCGCTCCTCCTCCACACCGCTCACCGTGGGGTCCGCCCCAGGGGCAGGGTCAAGACCGCTCCCCGTCCAGCTGCGCCAGGGTGGCGATCGACGGGCCGCGTTCGGCCCGCAGGCGGCGGGCCACGCTCTCCGCCTCGCGCAGCGCCCGGACGGCGTTGTGCCAGGTCAGCTTGGCCAGGTCGGCCTCGGACCAGTCGCGGCGCAGCAGTTCGGCGATCAGCACCGGATAGCCGGCCACGTCGTTCAGTCCGGACGGGGTGAAGGCGGTGCCGTCGTAGTCGCCGCCGATGCCGATGTGGTCGATGCCGGCCACCTCGCGCATGTGGTCGAGGTGGTCGGCGACGGTGGCGGCGGTGGCGGTCGGGCGCGGGTTGGCGGCTTCGAAGGCGCGCTGCACGGCCATCGCCTCGGGGGTGGTCTCCAGCGGGTGCAGGCCCTTGGCGCGCATGTTCTCGTCGGCGGCGAGGGTCCACTCGATCGCGGCGGGCAGCACGAACTTGGGCACGAAGGTGGCCATCGCGACGCCGCCGTTGTCGGCCAGCCGGGCCAGCACGTCGTCCGGGACGTTGCGCGGGTGGTCGCAGACGGCGCGCGCGGAGGAGTGCGAGAACACCACGGGCGCCTGGGAGACCCGCAGCGCGTCGCGCATGGTGTCGGCGGAGACGTGCGAGAGGTCGACCAGCATGCCGAGCCGGTTCATCTCCCGCACCACCTCCTCGCCGAACGCGGTGAGGCCGCCGTGCACCGGCTCGTCGGTGGCGGAGTCCGCCCAGGGCACGTTGGAGTTGTGGGTGAGCGTCAGGTACCGCACGCCCAGCTCGTACAGCGCCCGCAGGGTGGCCAGCGAGGAGTTGACGGAGTGTCCGCCCTCGGCGCCCATCAGCGAGGCGATCCGGCCCTCGGCGCGGGCGGTCTCCATGTCGTCGGCGGTGAGCGCCAGGCGCAGGTGGTCGGGGTGCCGCTCGGTCATCACCCGGACGAAGTCGATCTGCTCCAGGGTGGCGCTGACCGCGTCGTCGCCCGCCAGTTCGGCGGGCACGTACACCGACCAGAACTGGGCACCGACCCCGCCCGCCCGCAGGCGGCCGAAGTCGGTGTGCAGCCGGTGGCTCTGATCGGCCGCCAGGTCGACGGCGTCGAGGTCGTAGCCGGCCTGGGCGCGCATCGCCCACGGCAGGTCGTTGTGGCCGTCCACCACGGGGGTGGTGCGGAGGACGGCCCGGGCACGGTCGAGCAGTTCGGGGGTCATGCCCCCGTTCTACTACTTGCCGAACCCGAACGACTCGTTCCCCGCCACCTTGGCGCGCAGCTTGCGCCCCTTCTCGGTCGCCTGGTTGTTCAGCTCGGCCTGGAACTCCACCATCTTCTCGGCGAGTTCGGCGTCGAACGCGGCGAGCGTACGGACCGCCAGCAGCCCGGCGTTGCGCGCGCCCGCCACCGAGACCGTCGCCACCGGCACGCCGGCCGGCATCTGGACGATCGACAGCAGGCTGTCCATCCCGTCCAGGTACCGCAGCGGCACCGGCACCCCGATCACCGGCAGCGGCGTCACCGAGGCCAGCATGCCCGGCAGGTGCGCCGCCCCGCCGGCCCCGGCGATGATCGCCTTCAGCCCGCGTCCGTGCGCCTGCTCCCCGTACGCGACCATCTCGCGCGGCATCCGGTGCGCGGACACCACGTCGACCTCGTACGGGATCTCGAACTCGTCGAGCGCCTGCGCGGCGGCCTCCATCACGGGCCAGTCGGAGTCCGAGCCCATCACGATGCCGACAAGGGGGTTCGTCATTCGGTGATCGTTCCTCGCAGGTAGGCGGCCGCGTGGCGGGCGCGCTCGCGGACGTCTTCGAGGTCGTCCCCGGAGACGTTGACGTGGCCGACCTTGCGGCCGGGCTTCACGTCCTTTCCGTACATGTGGATCTTCAGGCCGGGGTCGCGGGCCATGCAGTGCAGGAAGGCGTGGTACAGGTCGGGGTAGTCGCCGCCGAGGACGTTGACCATGACGGTCCACCTGGCGCGGGGGCGGGGGTCGCCGAGGGGGAGGTCGAGGACGGCGCGGAGGTGGTTCTCGAACTGCGAGGTGGTGGAGCCGTCCTGGGTCCAGTGGCCGGAGTTGTGCGGGCGCATCGCGAGTTCGTTGACCAGGATGCGGCCGTCGCGGGTCTGGAACAGCTCGACGGCCAGGTGGCCGGTGATGCCGAGGTCGCCGGCGATCCGCAGGGCGAGTTGCTGGGCCTCGGCGGAGAGGGCCGGGTCCAGGTCGGGCGCGGGGGCGGTGACCTCGGCGCAGATGCCGTTCTCCTGGACGGACTCGACCACGGGGTAGGCGACGGCCTGGCCGCTGGGCGAGCGCACCACGTTGGCGGCGAGTTCGCGCAGGAAGTCGACCTTCTCCTCGGCCAGCACGGGGACGCCGGCGAGGAACGGGGCGGCGGCCTCGTGCTCGTCCCCGACCACCCAGACGCCCTTGCCGTCGTAGCCGCCGCGGACGGTCTTCAGGACGACGGGGTACCCGTCGCCCTCGGCGGCGAAGGCGGTGACGTCGGCCGGGTCGGCGACGATCCGGTGGCGGGGGCAGGGGACGCCGATGGAGTCCAGCTTGGCCCGCATCACGCCCTTGTCCTGGGCGTTGACCAGCGCGTCGGGCCCGGGCCGGACGGCCACGCCCTCGGCCTGCAGGGCGCGCAGGTGCTCGGTCGGCACGTGCTCGTGGTCGAAGGTGATCACGTCGCAGCCGGCGGCGAAGGCGCGCAGCGTGTCGAGGTCTCGGTAGTCGCCGAGCACGGTGGCGCCGACCACCTGCGCGGCCGACTCCTGGGGGTTGTCGGCGAGGAGTTTGAAGCGGATGCCCAGCGGGATGCCCGCCTGGTGCATCATGCGGGCGAGCTGCCCGCCGCCGATGACTCCGACCACTGGAAAGTTCGCATTGCCCGCTACAGTCACGCGCTCCAGGATATCCGGGCCGGTGGGAGGGCTCGGCACCGGCGTGCGCGGGGGCCGCGCACTCCCGGAGCGGGACGGAGCACTCATCGAGTGCGGGTAGCCTGGTGGGCCGGATTGCACGACACCACTTATCCGATCATGTGAAGTAGACGTAGACGGAGACAGCCCGGATGACGAGCACCATCATCGAAGCCCGCCCCTCCCTGCTCCAGCGGCTGCGCGGGCTGTCCACGGAGGCCCTCGGCTTCGCCCTGATCGGCGCCTCCGGCGTGGTGGTCAACTTCACCCTGTTCTGGGTCCTGTCCAACGGCTTCGGCCTGGCCTCGCTGCGCTCCAACATCGCGGCCACCGTGGTGGCGATCGCCACCAACTACCTGGGCTACCGGTACTGGCTCTACAAGGACCGCGACGCCGCCTCCCGCCGCCGCGAGATCACGCTGTTCCTGCTGTTCAGCGGCATCGGCATGCTGATCGAGACCGGCACCCTCGGCGTCACCCAGTACGTGCTCGGCCTGGACACCCCGTTCGAGAAGCTCGGCGGCAAGTTCCTCGGCCTGGTGATCGCCACCGTGTTCCGCTTCGTCTCCTACCGGACCTGGGTGTTCAAGGCGATGCCGGAGCTGGAGGACCCCGAGGTGGTGCAGGAGGCCGAGCTGCTGCTGGCCGCCGAGGAGAGCCGCACCCTGGCGAACTGACAGGGCGTCACTCGCCCGCGTGGGCGAGGAACAGCGCGAACACCGGCGGCCGCAGCGACAGCAGTTCGAGGCGGCCGCCGTCGGCTTCGGCGAGGTCCCGGGCGACGGCCAGCCCGATACCGGTGGAGTTCCGGCCGCTGACGGCCCGTTCGAACACCCGGTTGCCGAGTTCCCTGGGCACGCCCGCGCCCTCGTCCTGCACCTCGGCCACCACCGAGCTGCCGGAGCGGCGCACCCGCAGGGTGATGGTGCCGGCGCCGTGCATCAGCGAGTTCTCGATCAGGGTGGCCAGCACCTGGGAGACCGTGCCGGGGGTGCCGATCACCCGGACCTCGCGCAGGCCCTCGATCACCAGCCGCCGCCCGCCGTCGCGCAGCGTCGGACCCCACTCCTCGACCTGCTGCTTGACCACCTCGTCCAGCGCGAAGGTGACCGCGGTGGGGTTGTTGGGGTCGCGCTGGTTGGTGAGCAGCCGCTGCACCACGTCGGTGAGCCGCTCGACCTGCTGCAGGCCGATCGCGGCCTCCTCCCGGACGGTCCCCGGGTCCTCGGCGAGCGCGGTGATCTCCTCCAGGCGCATGGAGAGCGCGGTGAGGGGGGTGCGCAGCTGGTGCGAGGCGTCCGCGGCGAGCCGGCGTTCGGCGGTGAGCATCCGGGCGATCCGTTCGGCGCTGGTGTCCAGCACCTCGGCGATCCGGTCGAGTTCGGGGACGCCGTAGCGGCGGCCCTGCGGCCGGGGATCGCCGGAGCCGAGCCGTTCGGCGGTCTCGGCGAGTTCGGTGAGCGGCCGGGCCAGGCGCTTGGCCTGCCAGACGGCGAGCGCCACGGCGGCCTGTACGGCGAGCAGCGCGACCACGCCGAGCAGCAGCAGCATGTTGCCGATCTCGTGGTCCAGCGCGGTGCGGGACTGCGCGACGGTGACGGTCTCCCCGCTGGCGCCGGTCTCGGTGGCGGTCAGCGCCTCGCCCTCGACCGGGCGGCCGAGGGCGATCTCCGGCTGTCCGGGGATCTCCACGGTGACGTAGAAGTTCTCGGTCACCACGGCGGCGAACTTCTCGCCGCTGACCGGCTCGCCCGCGGCGAGCCGGCTCTCCACCAGTCCGAGCACCCGGACCGCCACCGCGTCCACCCGGTCGTTGGCGGCGTTGACGATCGACTGCTTCTCGATCAGGGCCAGCGGCACGCAGAACACCGCGACCACCACCAGGACGACGCCCAGCAGTGAGTTGATCATCCTGCGCTTCACGCCGGGTGGACTCTCAGTTCTTCTCGAAGCGGAAGCCCACGCCGCGCACGGTGGCGATGTAGCGGGGGTTGGCGGCGTCGTCGCCGAGCTTCTTGCGCAGCCAGGAGATGTGCATGTCCAGGGTCTTGGTGGAGGTCCACCAGGTGGTGTCCCAGACCTGGCGCATGATCTCCTCGCGGGTGACGACCCGTCCGGCATCCCGCACCAGCACCCGCAGCAGCTCGAACTCCTTGGCGGAGAGGGTGAGTTCCTCCTCGCCGAGCCAGGCGCGGTGCGACTCGATGTCGATCTTCACGCCGTGCGCGCCGGTGGTCAGCTGGTCGACGTTGCCGCGCCGCAGCAGGGCCCGGACCCGGGCGAGCAGTTCGGCCAGCCGGAACGGCTTGGTGACGTAGTCGTCGGCGCCGGCGTCCAGGCCGACCACGGTGTCCACCTCGTCGGCGCGGGCGGTGAGCACCAGGACGGGGAAGCTCTTGCCGTCGGCGCGCAGTCGCCGGCACACCTCCAGGCCGTCCATCTCGGGCAGTCCGAGGTCGAGCACGATGAGGTCGACGTCCTCGCTGAGGCCGGCGCCCAGGGCGGCCGGTCCGTCCTCGCGGACGAGCACCTCGTAGCCCTCGCGGCGCAGGGCTCGGGCCAGCGGTTCGGAGATTGCCGGGTCGTCCTCGGCCAGCAGCACACAGGTCATAGGGGCGATGGTAGACCGCGCGCGGGCCGCTGATCAGAGGGTCTTTCGCGGTCCCGGCGCGCCCGGGCGGGGCGCTGTGAACACTGTCACAGGCCGTGATCATCAACGGTCGGCGGGGACCTTCGGAAGCAACTGCGCTTTCATGGACATTCTTCGCACGACCCTTGCCATCACAGGCAATCCTTCATTTTTTCCATCGAACTGCACTGTGCACCGGCCACAGGCTTTACCTTCTGAATACCATTCACGCTCCGCAGTCAGTCGAACTCGCGACTTAGAGTGGTGGGGAACCCGAGAAAACAGGCAAGGAATCAGCATGGCTTCGACCACCCTGGAGTCCGAGGTACGGCCCTCCGGCACCCCCGAGCGGACCTTCCTCGGCCACCCCCGCGGCCTGGCCACCCTCTTCATGACCGAGACCTGGGAGCGCTTCAGCTTCTACGGCATGCGCGCGCTGCTGGTGGTCTACATGTCCACCGAGGCGGTCAAGGGCGGCCTGGAGATCCAGGCCGCCACCGCCGCCGCCGTGTACTCGGTCTACAACGCGATGGTCTACCTGCTGGCCCTGCCCGGCGGCTGGATCGCCGACCGGCTGCTCGGCGCCCGGCGCACCGTCGCCCTCGGCGGGCTCGTCATCATGGCCGGGCACTTCATGCTCGCCGTGCCCAGCAAGGCGTTCTTCTTCGCCGGCCTGGTCCCGATCGCGGTCGGCTCCGGTCTGCTCAAGGCCAACATCTCCACGATGGTCGGCCACCTCTACGACAAGGACGACGACTCGCGCCGCGACGGCGGCTTCACCATCTTCTACATGGGCATCAACCTCGGCGCCTTCCTCGCGCCGCTGGTGATCGGCACCGTCGGCCAGAAGGTGAACTGGCACCTGGGCTTCGCGCTGGCCGGCGTCGGCATGGCGCTCGGCCTGATCCAGTACCTGCTGGGCACCCGCCACCTCAGCCCGCGCTCGAACGTGGTCGCCGCGCCGATGGACGCCGCCGAGCGCCGCTCCGTGCTGCGCAAGGTCGGGCTCTGGCTGGCCGCCGCCGCGCTGTTCTACGGCGTGGTCGCCGGCACCGGGCACTTCACCGTCGACTGGGCGATCTGGCCGCTGTCGCTGGCCGGCATCGCCGTTCCCGTCCTGGTGTTCGCCCGGATCCGGCGCGACCGCGACCTCAGCGGCGAGGAGCGCTCGCGGATGAGCGGCTACCTGTGGTTCTTCGCGGCCGCCGCGGTGTTCTGGATGATCTACGACCAGTCCGGTTCCACCCTCAGCGTGTTCGCCGAGCGGAACACCGCCGGAAGCCTGTTCGGTTTCTCCTTCCCGTCCAGCTGGTTCCAGTCGCTGAACCCGCTGTACATCATGGCGCTGGCCCCGGTGTTCGCCTGGCTGTGGAACGCCGCCGCCCGGCGCGGCCGCAACCCCTCCACCACCTCGAAGTTCGCCTTCGGCCTGCTGATGATCGGCGCGTCCTTCCTGGTGATGATGCTCGCCATGGCGGCGGCCACCGGCGGCGCCAAGGTCACCCCGCTCTGGCTGGCCGTGGTCTACCTGGTCCAGACCGTGGGCGAGCTCACCCTCTCCCCCGTCGGCCTGTCCGTCACCACCAAGCTGGCCCCCGCCAAGTACGCCAGCCAGATGATGGGCGTCTGGTTCCTCGCCGTCACCGCGGGCGACTGCGTGGCCGCCATCGCCCAGCTGCTGCTCGGTGACGGCGTGGTCGGCTCCACCTGGTACTTCGCCGTCCAGGGCCTGCTGGCGATCGCCGCCGGCGTCGGGCTGTTCGCCGCCCGCGGCCGGGTCGGGAAGCTCATGGGCGACGTGCGCTGACGCCCCGTCACACCCGGCGGACCCCGCCCTGCCAGACGGCGGCGGTCAGCGGGACGCCCGGGCGGTACGCCAGGTGGACGTGCGAGGGGGCGTCCAGCAGCTGGAGGTCCGCCCGGGCGCCCGGGGCGATCCGCCCCACGTCGGTGCGGCGCAGCGCGAGCGCGCCGCCCGCGGTGGCGGCGTGCACCGCCTCGTCCGGGGTCATGCCCATCTCGCGGACCGCGACGGCCAGGCAGAACGGCATCGAACTGGTGAAGCTGGAGCCCGGGTTGCAGTCCGTGGAGAGCGCGACCTTCGCCCCGGCGTCCAGCAGCCGCCGGGCGTCCGGGTAGGGCGCGCGGGTGGAGAACTCCGCGCCCGGCAGCAGCGTCGCCACGGTGTCGCCGTCGGCCAGCGCGGCCACGTCCTGCTCGGTCAGGTGGGTGCAGTGGTCGGCGGACGCCGCACCCAGCTCCACCGCGAGCTGCACGCCCGGGCCGTGGCCCAGCTGGTTGGCGTGGACCCGCGGCCGCAGGCCCTTGGCGATTCCGGCGGTCAGCACCGCCCGCGCCTGGTCCCCGTCGAACGCCCCGCGCTCGCAGAACACGTCCACCCACCGCGCGTACGGGGCGCACGCCTCCAGCATCTCCCCGGTGACCAGCGCGACGTACCCCGCCGGGTCCTCCGCGAACTCCGGCCCCACCACGTGCGCGCCCAGGTAGGTGGTCTCCGCGGTGTGCCCGGCCGCGATCCGCAGCGAGCGCGCCTCGTCGACGGTGCTCAGCCCGTACCCCGACTTCACCTCGACGGTGGTGGTCCCCTGCCGCAGCATCTCGTCCAGGAACCGGGTGAGGTTGGCGTTCAGCTCCGCGTCGGACGCCGCCCGGGTCGCCGCCACCGTCGTGCGGATCCCGCCGGCGCTGTACGCCCGCCCGGACATCCGCGCGTTGAACTCGGCGGTGCGGTCCCCCGCGAACACCAGGTGCGAGTGGCTGTCCACGAACCCGGGCAGCACCGCGCGCCCGCCGGCGTCGACGGATTCGTCAGCGGCGGGAGCATCCGCACTCGCGCCGACCCACACGACGCTGTCCCCGTCCACGACCACCGCGGCGTCGGCGACCAGCCCGAGCGCCCCCTCGCCGATCGACGGGTCGTTGGTGACCAGCGACCCGATGTTGCTGATGAGCGTGCTCATGATCCCTACTCAGGTTGTGCGCCCCGTCGGGGGCGGGTGGGCGTGACCGTCACCGCAGGGCGGCCACGGCGTCCGACAGCGCCCGCCCCACGTCCGGAACGAGCTGGTGCGCCCCGTCCTTGACGATGTGCCGGCCGCCGACGACCAGGTGCCGCACGTCCGCCGCACTGGCCGCGAAGACGGCGATCTCCGCGCCGAGGGAGGGCGGCGGGCCCGCGGTCCGCGGCGTGTCCAGGGCGATCACGCAGAAGTCGGCGAGGGCGCCGGCCTCCAGGCGGCCCGCCTCGGACCAGCCGAGCGAGGCGTGGCCGTCCTCGGTGCCGGCCCGGAGCAGCGCGTTGGCGGTCCAGTGACCGCGGGTCCGGGTGCGCAGGCGTTCGTCCAGTTCGAGCGCGCGGGCCTCCTCGAACGGGTCGATGACGGCGTGGCTGTCGGAGCCGAGGCTGATCGGGCAGCCGGCCGAGGCGAGGCGGCGGGCGGGGCCGATGCCGTCGGCGAGGTCCCGTTCGGTGGTGGGGCACATGCAGACGGTGGTGGTGCTGTCGGACAGCAGGCGGACGTCCTCGTCCGTCAGGTGGGTGGCGTGCACCGCCGAGGTGCGCGGGCCGAGCACGCCGTGGTCGGCGAGCAGCCGGGTGGGGGTGACGCCGTGCGCGGTGAGGCAGGCGTCGTTCTCGGCGGTCTGCTCGGAGAGGTGGACGTGCAGCGGGGCCCTGCGCATCGCGGCCCAGTGCGCGACGGTGCCCAACTGCTCGGCGGGGACGGCGCGGACGCTGTGCACGGCAGCGCCGATCCGGGCGTGCTCGGCGCCCTTGAGCCCGGAGGCCCGGGCGGCCCAGGCGTCCGCGTCGCCGTCGGAGAAGCGGAGTTGGGGCGCGGTCGGCTCGGCCCCGAACCCGGCGGCCAGGTAGCAGGTGTCGAGCAGGGTGATCCGGATCCCGGCCCGGGCGGCGGCCTCGATCAGCGCCTCGCCCATCGCGTTCGGGTCGTCGTACCGGACGCCGCCGGGCGCGTGGTGCAGGTAGTGGAACTCGCCGACGGCGCTGATCCCGGCCAGCGCCATCTCGGCGTAGACGGCGGTGGCGAGCTCCAGGTAGCTGTCGGGGTCGAGCGTGGCGGCGACCCGGTACATGGTGTCGCGCCAGGTCCAGAACGTCCCGGAGCCGACCTGCACGGTGGAGCGCAGCGCCCGGTGGAAGGCGTGCGAGTGTGCGTTGGCCTGACCGGGCAGGGCGAGCCCCGCGAGCCGGACCGCCCCGGCGGGGCAGGGACCGCTGTCGGGGGTGACCCTGGCGATCCGCCCGCCGGGGCCGACGGCGATCAGGACGTCCCGCGCGACCCCGGGGCCGCCGGTGTGCGGGAGCCAGGCGTGCTCGGCCCAGTACGTCACGACCGCTGACATGCGAGATCCTCCAAGACGTCGGCCGAGGCAGTGACCCGCGCGGTGACTCCGGCGTGGCAGTCGGCCTGCTCGGCGTGCTCGGCCCCGTGCGTCACGACCGCTGACATGCGAGATCCTCCAAGACGTCGGCGAGGGCGGTGACTCCGGCGTGGCAGTCGGCCTGCTCGGCGTGTTCGGCCGGGGAGTGCGAGACCCCGGTGGGGTTCCGCACGAACAGCATGGCGGTCGGGACGGCGGACGCCAGGATTCCCGCGTCGTGTCCCGCGCCGGTCGGCAGGACGGGGGCCTTCAGGCGGTCGGCGAGGCGGTCGCGCAGCGGGCCGTCGAAGTCGACCACGGGGGTGAAGGACTCCCGGGTGAGCTCCACCCGGACGCCGTCGCGGCCGCCGCGTTCGACGGCGGCCTGCTCGATGGCGTCGACCACCTGACGGAGCGTCTCCTCGTCGGCGGCCCGGGAGTCGAGCCAGCCGCGGACCAGCGAGGCGATCGCGTTGGTGCCGTTGGGTTCGACGGCGACCTTGCCGAAGGTGGCGAGCGCCCCGGCGAGGCGGGCCTTCTTCCGGGCGGCGAGCACGGTGGTGGCGTAGGTGAGCATCGGGTCGCGCCGGTCGCCGAGCAGGGTGGTGCCGGCGTGGTTGGCCTCGCCGTGGAAGTCGAACCGCCACCGGCCGTGCGGCCAGATCGCGCTGGCCACGCCGACCGGCCGGTCCTCCGTCAGGCAGCGGCCCTGCTCGATGTGGAGTTCGACGAACGCGCCGATCCGGCCGAGCAGTTCGGGGTCGGCGCCGATCCGCGCCGGGTCGTGTCCGGCGCGTTCCATGGCGTCGGGCAGCCGCACTCCGTCGGCGTCGCGCAGCGCGTACGCGGCGTCCCGGTCGAGCACGCCGGTGGCGAGGCGGGAGCCGACGCAGGCGACGCCGAACCGGGCGCCCTCCTCGTCGCCGAAGTTGGCGATCGCCAGCGGGCGGGTGAACTCGACGCCGCGGGCGCGCAGTTCGTCGAGCGCGGCGAACGCGGAGACCACGCCGAGCGGGCCGTCGTAGGCGCCGCCGTCGGGGACGGAGTCCAGGTGCGAGCCGGTGACCACGGCGTTCCCGGCGGCGGGGTCGCCGAGCCAGGCCCACTGGTTGCCGTTGCGGTCGGTCTCGCAGGCCAGGCCGCGGGCCCGGGCCTGCTCCTCGAACCAGGCCCGGCACTCGGTGTCGGCGGAGTTCCAGGCGTGCCGGCGGTAGCCGCCGGAGGAGGCGGAGCGGCCCACCGGGAGCAGCTCCGCCCACATCGCCTCGAAGCCGTCGGTCACAGCTCGGCCATCGGGATGCGGACCCCGCGCTCGTCGGCGACCTCGTTCGCCCGGTCGTAGCCGGCGTCGACGTGCCGGATGACGCCCATGCCGGGGTCGTTGGTGAGGACCCGGCGGATCTTCTCGCCGGCCAGCGCGGTGCCGTCGGCGACGGTGACCTGGCCGGCGTGGATGGAGCGGCCGATGCCGACGCCGCCGCCGTGGTGGATGGAGACCCAGGAGGCGCCGGAGGCGACGTTGACCATGGCGTTGAGCAGCGGCCAGTCGGCGATCGCGTCGGAGCCGTCGAGCATCGCCTCGGTCTCCCGGTACGGGGAGGCGACGGAGCCGCAGTCCAGGTGGTCGCGGCCGATCACGATCGGGGCGGACAGCTCGCCGCTCGCCACCATGTCGTTGAACCGCTCGCCGGCCTTGTCGCGCTCGCCGTAGCCGAGCCAGCAGATCCGCGCGGGCAGGCCCTGGAAGTGCACCTTCTCCTGGGCCATCTTGATCCAGCGGTGCAGCGACTCGTTCTCCGGGAACAGGTCGAGCACGGCCTTGTCGGTCTTGTGGATGTCCTTCGGGTCGCCGGACAGCGCCGCCCAGCGGAACGGGCCCCGGCCTTCGCAGAACAGCGGCCGGATGTACGCGGGGACGAACCCGGGGAAGGCGAACGCTCGCTCGTATCCTGCCAGTTGGGCTTCGCCGCGGATCGAGTTGCCGTAGTCGAAGACCTCCGCGCCGCGGTCCTGGAAGCCGACCATGGCCTCCACGTGCCGGGCCATCGACTCGCGGGCCCGCCGGGTGAACTCGGCGGGCTTCTCGGCCGCGTAGGTCGCCATGTCCTCGAAGGCGACGCCGGCCGGGAGGTAGGCCAGCGGGTCGTGGGCGCTGGTCTGGTCGGTGACGATGTCGATCGGGGCGTCCATCGCGAGCAGTTGCGGCACCAGGTCGGCGGCGTTGCCGAGCAGGCCGATGGAGAGCGGCTGCCGCTTGTCGCGGGCCTCGGTGGCCAGTTGCAGCGCGTGGTCGAGGTTCGCGGCCTCGACGTCCAGGTAGCGGTGCTCGATCCGGCGGGCGATCCGGGACGGGTCGCAGTCGATGCAGATCGCCACGCCGCCGTTCATGGTGACGGCCAGCGGCTGGGCGCCGCCCATGCCGCCGAGGCCGGCGGTGAGGGTGATGGTGCCCTCCAGCGTGCCGTTGAACTTCTTGTCGGCGACCGCCGCGAAGGTCTCGTAGGTGCCCTGGAGGATGCCCTGGGTGCCGATGTAGATCCACGAGCCGGCGGTCATCTGGCCGTACATGGTGAGGCCGAGCGACTCCAGCCGGCGGAACTCCTCCCAGTTCGCCCAGTCGCCGACCAGGTTGGAGTTGGCGATCAGCACCCGGGGCGCCCACTCGTGGGTCTGCATCACGCCGACCGGGCGGCCGGACTGGACCAGCATGGTCTCGTCCTGCTTCAGGCCCTGCAGGGTCTTCACCATCGCGTCGAAGGAGCGCCAGTCCCGGGCCGCCTTGCCGGTGCCGCCGTAGACCACCAGCTTCGACGGGTGCTCGGCGACCTCCGGGTCGAGGTTGTTCATCAGCATCCGCAGGGCGGCCTCCTGCTGCCAGCCCTGCGTGCTCAGCCCGGTGCCCCGCGCCGCGCGAACCTCGCGCGGGCCGCTCGCCTGCTCTGCCATGGCCCAGCCTCCTTGCAGATGGATTTCATTCACGATCAACGAGACTGAATATATCCAAACAGTCAGGCCCTGGCCAGAGCCCACGCCCACCCGGGAGAACGCCGAACGCCGCCCGGCGGGGGCGGCGTTCGGTACGGACGGACGGCTGGTCGCAGCGGTGGACACCCGGCGGCCGTCAGGCCGCTTCGTCGCCGTCCCAGTCGATGCCGATCTCGGCCAGCCAGCGGCGGTCCTCCGCGTCGGGCTGGGGGTCCGGCTGGCCGGGGCGGGCCGGCGGGCGCGGGATGTGCTGGACGGGGCCGACGCCGTAGCGGGCGGCCGCGGCTTCGGCGGCCCCGTCGCCCGGCTCCAGGACGCCGATGTGCACGGCCTCCTCGTCGCCCGGGTCGAGCACCACGAGCTCCGGGTGCGGCGGGCGGCGCAGCGCGATGCGGCGGCCGCAGATCGGGCAGGACCACTCGTCGGCCCCGGAGCCGAGTCGTCCGGTGAGTCTCATCTGATGGATCGGCGGTGGCATTGGACTTCCCCCGTCCAAGCTGTCTTTTCCCTACCGAAGAGATGCCCGCTCAGCCCCCGTCGTCAACCCGACGAAAAGGTGTCATTGGGGAAACAACCGGTGTCATTCCAGGAACAGTTGACGGGCCGTCGCGGACTGCTCGATGGCCTCCAGCCGGGCTTCCGCGCCGGGCAGCTCGTCGCACATGGCCTGCAGCAGGACGCGGCCGAGCATCATCGGCGCGCAGGCGGTGTCGAAGACCAGGCCGGTGCCGACGGCGGCGGGCAGCAGCACGTCGGAGAGCTTGGCGACCGGCGCGAACGCGGAGTCGGCGACGGTCAGCACCGTCAGCCCGCACTCGCGGGCGACCGCCAGGGCGTCCATCAGCTCGCGCGGGTAGCGCGGCAGGGCGAAGCAGAGCACGGCGGTGGCGCCGGCCGCCGCGGCCTGCTCCAGGCGGTCGGCGAGCATCGAGCCGCCCTCGTCGAGCAGCCGGATGTCCGGGTGCACCTTGCCGGCGAAGTAGCAGAAGCCGCGGGCCTGGGCGGAGGCGGCGCGCAGGCCGAGCACCGGCAGCGGGCGGGAGGCCGCCAGGATCCGGGCGGCCCGGACGATCGGCGCGGGGTCGGCGAGCAGTTCGGCGAGGTGCCGCAGGTGCGCGATCTCGGCGAGCACGGCCTGCTGGTGCTCGTTGCGCACCACGTCGTCCGGGCTCTCGGGGGCGGCGGCCTCGCCGACGCCGAGCTCGCGCAGCTGCTTGCGCAGCGCCGGGTAGCCGTCGTAGCCGAGCGCGACCGCGAACCGGGTGACCGAGGGCTGGCTGACCCCGGCGAGTTCGGCGACCTCGACGCTGGACAGGAACGGGGCCTCGGTGGCGTGCCGGACCAGCGAGTGGGCGATCCGCCGCTGGGTCGGCGTCAGCCGGTGGCCCTCGAAGAGCTGGAGCAGCCGGGCGGAGGGCCCGGTCGACGTGCCGGTCTCGTCCAGGGCGGTCATCTGCGGTACCTCCGGGCTCGGGTAGCAGTGGGGACGACTGTGGCGCAGTCCCGGCAGGTGGGCAATCGTGTATCGCCTGCCGGGACGGGCGGGTCCGGACCGCAGTCCGGCGGGTGCGCCCGCCCGTCCCGGGACTGTCAGGCCAGCGGGCCGGTGACCTGCTCGACCGCCTCGACCAGGGCGCCGGTGGCGACCAGGGCGGCGGCGGCCTCCAGGTCCGGGGAGAGGAAGCGGTCCCGGCCGGGCCCCTCGACGCCGGCGGCGCGGGCGGCGGCGACCGCGGCGGCGGTGGCCGGGGCGAGCACGCCCGACTGCTCGGCGGCCTGCTCCCGGATCTCCAACGCGCGCGCGGAGGCCACGAGTTCCACGGCCAGCACCCGGCCGAGGTTGGTCACCGCCTGGCGCAGCTTGCGGGCCGCGGACCAGCCCATCGAGACGTGGTCCTCCTGCATCGCCGAGGACGGGATGGAGTCCACCGAGGCGGGCACCGCGAGCCGCTTGTTCTCGCTGACCAGCGCCGCCTGGGTGTACTGGGCGATCATCAGGCCGGAGTCCACGCCGGGGTCGTCGGCGAGGAACGCGGGCAGCCCGTGCGAGCGGGCCTTGTCGAGCAGCCGGTCGGTGCGGCGCTCGGAGATCGACGCCAGGTCGGCGGCGGCGATCGCCAGGAAGTCCAGCACGTACGCCACCGGGGCGCCGTGGAAGTTGCCGTTCGACTCGACCCGGCCGTCCGGCAGCACCACCGGGTTGTCGACCGCGGCGGCGAGCTCGCGGTCGGCGACCAGCCGGGCGTGCGCGAGGGTGTCCCGGCCCGCGCCGGCCACCTGCGGGGCACAGCGGATCGAGTACGCGTCCTGCACCCGCGGCGCGTCGTCCTGGTGGTGGCCCGTCAGGCCGGAGTCGCGGAGCACCGCCAGCATGTTGGCGGCGGCCGCGGCCTGGCCCGGGTGCGGGCGGATCGGGCCGTGCAGCTCCGGGGCGAGCACCTTGTCGGTGCCGAGCAGGGCCTCCAGGGTCATCGCGGCGGTGATGTCGGCGGTGGTGTAGAGGCGGGCCAGGTCGGCGAGGGCCATCACCAGCATGCCGAGCATGCCGTCGGTGCCGTTGATGAGGGCCAGGCCCTCCTTCTCCAGCAGTTCGACCGGTGCGATCCCGGCCGCGGCGAGCAGCTCGGCGGCGTCCTTCTCCACGCCGTCCGGGCCGAAGGCGGTGCCCTCGCCCATCAGCACCAGCGCGCAGTGCGACAGCGGCGCGAGGTCGCCGGAGCAGCCCAGCGAGCCGAACTCGCGCACCGCGGGGGTGATCCGGGCGTTCAGCAGGGCGGCCATGGTCTCGGCGACCAGCGGCCGGACACCGGTGCGGCCGGAGGCCAGCGTCTTCATCCGCAGGAACATCAGCGCCCGGACGACCTCGGTCTCCACCACGGGACCCATGCCGGCGGCGTGCGAGCGCACCAGCGAGCGCTGCAGCTGGGCCCGCAGCTCCGGGCTGATGTGGCGCACCGCGAGGGCCCCGAAGCCGGTCGACACCCCGTAGACCGGGCGCGGCTCGGCGGCGAGGGCGTCGATCCTGGCCCGCGACGCGGCCATCTCGGCGAGCGCGTCCGGCCCGATCTCCACCCGGGCCCCGCCGCGGGCGACGGCGAGGACGTCCTCGGCGCTGACATCGGCCTTGCCGACCTGGACGACGACACTGTGCATATCCATATGCACAATCTCATCAGGTGAATGGGAATGTGACAAGCAGGGCAGCACGCCACTTCGTTGGGCCTCCGGGCCCCCGACGGGTGGTTGACTGGCCCGCGGAGGTGCGAGACGGATGGCGCGGGCAACGGTACGGCGGCGGGTGGTGCGGCTGCGCGGCGAGGAGCGGGTCGGGCGGCCCGACAGCCTGGCGGCGGAGGAGCCGCTGGAGATCCGGGTCGGCGGCGAGGCGCTCACCGTCACCATGCGGACCCCGGGACACGACTTCGACCTGGTGGCGGGGTTCCTGGTCGGCGAGGGCCTGATCGGGGACACCGGGGAACTCGCCGCGCTGCGCTACTGCGCGGGCACCGACGAGGACGGCGCCAACACCTACAACGTCGTCGACGCCACCGTCCGCGGCGCCCGCCCGGCCCTCTCCGCGCACCGCAACCTGCTCACCACCAGCGCCTGCGGACTGTGCGGCCGGGACACCGTCGACGCCGTCCGCACCCACTCCCGGTGGGAGGTCGCCGCCGACCCGCTGACCGTCGCCGCCGAGACGCTGTACGCCCTCCCCGAGCGGCTGCGCGCCGCCCAGCGCACCTTCGACACCACCGGCGGGCTGCACGCCGCCGCGCTGTTCACCGCCGACGGCACGCTGCGCTGCGCCCGCGAGGACGTCGGCCGCCACAACGCCGTCGACAAGGTCGTCGGCTGGGCCCTGCGCGAGAACCTGCTCCCGCTCCGCGGCCACCTGCTGCTGGTCTCCGGGCGGGCCTCCTTCGAGCTCACCCAGAAGGCCGCGCTGGCGGGTCTCCCGCTGCTCGCCGCCGTCTCCGCCCCGTCCTCGCTGGCCGTCGACCTCGCCGAGGAACTCGGCCTGACCCTGGTCGGCTTCCTCCGCGAGCGCACCGCGAACGTCTACACCCGCCCGGACCGGATCGGCTAGGACGGCGGCGGGGAGCACGGGCCGGAGAGGGCCACGGCGACCAGGGTGCGCAGGGCCGGGGCGATCTGACCGAGCGGCAGGGTGGACTCGTCGGCGAACAGCTCCAGCAGCCAGCCGCCCGCCGCGTTGGCGCCGCCGGCGGCGACCATGGCGCGGTAGCCGGAGACCACCATGACGGCCTCCTCGGCGGCGTCGTTGCCGGGCGCGCCGGCCCGCAGGGCGAACGAGCCGCCGGCCACGGCCCGGCTGGTGAGGGGGTAGTGGCGGAGGTCGAAGACGGCGTCCGGGGCCTCGATCTGGGCCCGCTGGGTCTGCGCCCGGGCCGAGGCGGGACCGCCGGTCATCCGGTAGACGGCGTGCCGGGCGGTGCGCATCAGCAGCGAGCCGGGCGGGACGTACGACACCCACCAGCCGACGGCGTTCAGCAGCCGGGACGCGGTCTCGGCGACCACCGCGACCCGCCCGAGGGTGTCCGCGGGGTGGGTCACCACGCCCTGCATCCCGCCCTGGTCGAGCGCGGCGAGGACGGCGGCCAGCAGCTGCCCGGGGTCGGCGCTGTGCGCGGCGCCGCGGAACCGCCGCCGGTCGCCGTTCGGCCGCCCGCCGCCGCCCTTGCGGGCGTCGGGCCGGTGGTGCGGGTCGGCCGCGTCGGCGAGCTGCACGGTGGGGTCGGGGGCGAAGCCGGGGCCCTGGCTTCGGCCGGCCACCACCGGGTGGGCGGCGCGGGCGGCCTTGGCGCGGTACTGGGCCGCGTCGGCGAGCCGGAACAGGCGGTCGGGCGTGGTGACCGGGCCGATCGAGTCGCCGGTGGACGCGACTCCGCAGGCCACGCCATCACCGTCGGTCAGTTCCAGGGCGCGGGCGCAGAGTTCCTCCGCGACGGCGACCACCTCGTCCGCGGACTGGCCCTCGGCGAGCAGGCAGAACTCGTCGCCGCCGAGCCGCGCCGCGAGGCTGCCGGGGAGCCTGGCGGCGGACAGCGACAGCTGGTGGGCGAAGCGCTCCAGCAGCCGGTCGCCCATCTCGTGGCCGAGCTGGTCGTTGACCCGCTTCAGGCCGTTGACGTCGCACACCACCAGGGAGACCACCGCGCCCTCCCTGGTGTGCGCCTTCAGCGCCTCCTCCAGGCGGGCGTCCACCGCGCGGCGGTTGGCGAGGCCGGTGAGCGCGTCGGTGAAGGCCAGGCGGCGCAGGTCGGCGACCCGTTCGGTCTGCGCGAGGCCCGCCGAGATCTGCGCGGCGAGCAGGGTGGCGTAGTCGGCGTCGGCGTCGCTGAACACCGGCATGCCGATGCCGCGGGCCAGGTACAGCTCGCCCCAGGCCTGGCCGTGCAGCACGATCGGGGCGACCAGGCAGCAGCCCCGGCCGCGCCGGCGCAGGCCCGCGGCGCGCTGGCGGCAGAACGCCCCGGAGTCGGGGTGGTGGTGGCCGGTGTGCGGGCCGAGGTCCTCGGCGGTCTGGATCCACGCCCGGGGCAGCCGGCCGGTGGTCCAGTGCTCCTCCAGGTAGGTGACGATCTCCGGGAAGTCAGCGACCGGGTAGGACTCGTCCTCGGGCAGCTCCTCCTCGCCGGGCGAGAGCTCGCCGTGGTTGACCAGCACGCGCAGCCGGCCCGATTCGCGGTCCCACACCGAGACCGCGGCCATGGTCGCCCCCAGCGCGGAGGTGGCCCGGACCGCCGCAGCCCGCACCGCCTCCAGCGGCGTCAACGCCCCGGCCATGTCCTGCGCGAGCTCCACCACGGCCTGCAACCGCAAGTCGGGCGCCGCCGCCTCGAACGAGGCCTGCTCGTCCATGGTCGCCTCACTCACCGTCGCTCTCCCTCCCCGCGGGGCCTTTCACCCAGACTAGGGGGGTATGCGCGGTTTTCCGCTGAAGAGCACCGCCGGGACTCAGCCGGCCGCGGGCACCCGGGTGAGCAGCCAGGGTTCGACCAGGCCGAGGCCGCGCACGGGGCGTCGCCACATCGGCTGGAGGCTGAACCGGTGGGCGGCGTCGGGGGGCGTCTCGGGGAGGCCCGCGGTGCCGTTCTGTTCGAGCGCGGTCGCGAGTTCGCCGTCGACCAGGACGGCGTCCTTGGGGGCGATCGAGGTGAGCCGGGAGGCCAGGTTGACGGTGGTGCCGAAGACGTCGCCCATCCGGGAGGTGACGGTGCCGAAGGCCATGCCGACCCGGAGGGCGGGCATGTTGTCCTCCTTGGCGAGGGTCTCGACCAGCGAGAGGGCGATCTCGGCGACGGTGGCCGGGTCCTCGGAGACGAACAGGATCTCGTCGCCGAGGGTCTTGACGACCCGTCCGCCCTGACCGGCGATCAGGTCGGAGCAGGTGTTCTCGAAGCCCTCGACCAGCTCGCCGAGTTCCTCCTCCTCCAGCCGGCGGGAGAGCCGGGTGAAGCCGACCAGGTCGGCGAAGGCGACGGCCAGCCGGCCCGAGGTGACCTCGTGGTCCTCGGCGGCGGCGACCACTCGGCCGGTGACGGCGGCGAGCTGACGGCGCCACACGTAGACCAGGAACTGCTCCAGTTCGGGGAGCAGCAGTTCGACCAGCGGGTAGGCGACGTCGGACCGGGTCATGCCGGGTTCGACGGGCTGGGTCAGGTTGTCCAGGAAGGTGTCCATCTGCCAGCCGGCCAGCCGCGCGGTGGTCTGGCCGGTGGAGCGGGCGACCTGGATCGCCATCGGTTCGCTGAGCAGACCGGACTCGATGAGTCCGGCGAGGCGGCGCAGCGCGATCACGTCGTTGTCGGTGAGGGCGCGGGACTGGCCGATGTCGGGGAAGCCCATGGCGCGCCAGAAGCGGGTGGCGAGGTCCATCGGGACCTCCGCGGCGCGCGCGGCCTGGTAGGGGGTGTACTTCCGCGGTGCGTCGAGGATCAGCCGCTCCAGGTCGGCCGCGACGGTGTTCTCGTCCGTCGCGCCGCTGCCGGAGCCCGTCGTGGCGCCGCCGTTGTCTGTCACCGGTCCGTCCCCGTGCGGTTGCCGCACTTGTGTGTTGCCGTCGTCGAGTGTCTGGGCGCGCGACCACCGCGGGGGTAGTGGCGAGCCTCACACCGCTGCCAGGTGGAATGTTCGCACGGAATCGCGTAATCCGGGGCATCCGCCCGGCAGCAGGTCGGAAGGTCCCGCAGGGTGAGACCGGTCGGGTCAGTCCTGCGGGCGGACGTGCACCACGTCGCCGGCCGCGACCGGGTGACGGGTTCCGTCGGGGGTGCGGACGACCAGCCGGCCGTCGCCGTCCACGGCCACCGCCTCGCCCACCAGCTCGCGGTCGCCGGGGAGTTGGACCTTCACCGGCCGGTTCAGGGTGGTGCAGCGGGCGGTGTACGCGGGCAGCAGTCCGCTGGCGTGCGGGTCGCCCGCGGCGGCGGTCCACTCGCCGTACAGTTCGGCGAACTCGCGCAGCAGGCCGCGCAGCAAGGTGGGCCGGTCGGTGACCTCGGCGCCGGCCAGGGCCAGCGAGGTGGCCGTGGGGACGGGCAGTTCGGCCTGCCGCAGCGACACGTTCAGGCCGAGGCCGGCGATCACCGCGCCGCCGGAGAGTTCGGTGAGGATGCCGCCGAGCTTGCGCTCCTGCCCGTCGACCTCGGTCTGCACGTCGTTGGGCCACTTCAGCCCGGTGGGCAGGCCGGCGACCCGGTCGAGGGTCGCGGAGACGGCGGTGCCGATCAGGATCGGCAGCCAGCCGTAGCGTTCAATCGGCACGCCCTGCGGGCGCAGCAGCAGCGAGAGGAACAGGCCGCTGCGCGGCGGCGCGGACCAGCGGCGGTCGAGCCGGCCCCGTCCGCCGCTCTGCGACTCGGCGATCAGGATCGCGCCCTCGGGCGCGCCGTCCTTGGCGCGGGCGGCGAGGTCGCTGTTGGTGGAGCCGGTCTCGCTCACCACATCGAGTGAGGTCCACAGCGCGCCGGGGCGCAACAGGTCGAGCCGCAGCGCCCGTTCGTCCAGCGGCGGGCGGTCCAGGTCGGTCCACGGGGAGGGGCCGTCGTGGCCGAAGCCGCGCAGGCCGGAGCGGCGGGGGCGGGGGCTGTCGGGTGTGGTCACCGGGCCAGCCTAGGCGGCTGCGGGGTCGGCGTAGTCCGCATCATCGTCCCGCAGAACGGGCAGTGGCACGATGTGTCGATGGCCATAACCGCGGACGCCGCCGGGCTGGCTACGCTACTCAACGGTAGACCGCAGCGCCGCCCTGCCCAGCAACCCTCACGCCCCGGGCCGGCGGCCGAGGACGCAGGGAGAGCCACCGGAATGACCGAGGCACCGCAGGACGCGCACACCACCGCCGGCAAGCTCGCCGATCTGCGTCGGCGGATCGACGAGGCGGTGCACTCCGGCTCGGCCGCGGCGGTCGAGAAGCAGCACGCCAAGGGCAAGCTGACGGCCCGTGAGCGGATCCTGGAGCTGCTCGACGAGGACTCCTTCGTGGAGTTCGACGAGTTCGCCCGGCACCGTTCCACCAACTTCGGGCAGGAGAAGAACCGCCCGTACGGCGACGGCGTGGTCACCGGCTACGGCACCGTGGACGGCCGCCAGGTCGCGGTCTTCGCCCAGGACTTCACGGTGTTCGGCGGCTCGCTCGGCGAGGTGTTCGGCGAGAAGATCGTCAAGGTGATGGACTTCGCGCTGAAGACCGGCTGCCCGATGATCGGCATCAACGACTCCGGCGGCGCCCGGATCCAGGAGGGCGTGGCCTCGCTCGGCCTGTACGGCGAGATCTTCCGCCGCAACGTGCACGCCTCGGGCGTGATCCCGCAGATCTCGCTGATCATGGGCCCGTGCGCGGGCGGCGCGGTGTACTCCCCCGCCGTCACCGACTTCGTGGTGATGGCCGACAAGACCTCGCACATGTTCATCACCGGCCCCGACGTGATCAAGACGGTCACCGGCGAGACGGTGGACATGGAGGAGCTGGGCGGCGCCCGGACCCACAACACCAAGTCCGGCAACGCGCACTACCTGGCCGCGGACGAGAAGGAGGCCATCGAGTACGTCAAGAGCCTGCTCTCGTACCTGCCCTCCAACAACCTCTCCGACCCGCCGGCCTACCCCGAGCAGGCCGACCTCGCGATCTCCGAGGAGGACCTGGAGCTGGACTCGATCGTCCCGGACTCGGCGAACCAGCCGTACGACATCCGCCGGGTGATCGAGCACGTGCTGGACGACGGCGACTTCCTGGAGGTCCAGCCGCTGTACGCGGGCAACATCGTGATCGGCTTCGGCCGGGTCGAGGGCCACCCGGTCGGCGTGGTCGGCAACCAGCCGATGGACCTGGCCGGCTGCCTGGACATCGCCGCCAGCGAGAAGGCCGCCCGGTTCGTGCGCACCTGCGACGCCTTCAACATCCCGGTGCTGACCTTCGTCGACGTGCCCGGCTTCCTGCCCGGCACCGGCCAGGAGTGGGACGGCATCATCCGCCGCGGCGCCAAGCTGATCTTCGCGTACGCCGAGGCGACGGTGCCGCTGATCACCGTGATCACCCGCAAGGCCTTCGGCGGCGCGTACGACGTGATGGGCTCCAAGCACCTCGGCGCGGACCTCAACCTGGCCTGGCCGACCGCGCAGATCGCCGTGATGGGCGCGCAGGGCGCGGTCAACATCCTGCACCGGCGGGAGATCGCCGCCGCGGAGGCGGAGGGCCGCGGCGAGGAGCGGCGCGCCGAACTGCTCGCCTCCTACGAGGACACCCTGCTCAACCCGTACCTGGCCGCCGAGCGCGGCTACGTCGACGCGGTCATCGCGCCCAGCGAGACCCGCCGGCACATCGTCCGGGGGCTGCGGGCGCTGCGCGGCAAGCGCGAGTCGCTGCCGCCCAAGAAGCACGGCAACATCCCGCTCTAACCCCGAAGGGAGCTCCGCGAGATGACCCCCATTCAGGTGCTGCACGGACAGCCGACCCCTGAGGAGCTGGCCACCGTCCTGGCGGTGGTCCAATCCCGGGCCGCGACGCGGGCCGCCGCGGCGGCCGAGGCGTCCGGCCCGGCCTCCGCGTGGACCGCGCGCAGCCTGCGCCGGCTGCCGGCGCCGGGGCCGCACGCCTGGCGCACGAGCCTCTGGCCGAGGTAGCGCAGGGCTCCGGGGCGCGGTGGCGGCAGGGCGCTCGCCCTCCCGCCACCGCGCCCCGCGTCGTTCACCGCCGGCCGAAGAGCTTTCCGTCGAGGGCGTAGCTGCCCGGGCCGAGCGCCGCGATGAGCAGGAAGGCCCAGCAGAACAGGACGGCGGGCTCGCCGCCGTTCTGGAGCGGGAAGAGGGCGTTCTCCTGGTGCACGCTGAAGTACGCGTAGGCCATCGAGCCCGAGGCGAGCAGGGCGGCGATGCGGGTGCCGAGGCCGAGCAGGACCAGGATGCCGCAGACGAGCTGGATGACGGCGGCGTACCAGCCGGGCCAGGTGCCGGCCTTGATGGAGCCGCCGCCGTGGGCGCCGCCGAGGACGCCGAACAGCGAGGCCGCGCCGTGGCAGGCGAACAGCAGGCCGACGACGACGCGGTGCAGGGCGACCAGGTGGGGGCGGACCGCGTCGGTGGTGGTGCGCGCGGTGGTGACCAGTTGGGACATCCGGGACTTCTCCTCAGCCGAAAACCAGTGGGGTGGTTCTGTGCTGTGCGTGCCCTGACAGTGGAGCGACGTGTCGTCGGGCACGAGGGGGCATCTCGGCGGACCGCACGTCGCCGATCATGAACCCGACAAGTCAGTTGCTCTATTGCAGGGAAACCGGGGCCCGACGTCAAGACGGCACCCGAACCGTCTCCCCGACGCGGACTGAGTACGGATACTCAGGCGCCGCGCCGAAGTGTCGTTGCAGGCTGGTCCGGTGCTCTGGTCAGACCCCCGCGACGAACCGTCCCACGAGGCCCTAGAGGTGCAGCGGAGGCTGCGCCGGACGGCGTTGGTGATCGCGCTGCTGGCGCTCGCGGGGGCGGCCCTGGTGCTGCTCTAGCGGCGGCTAGGCTTGGGCCATGACCGCTCGCCGCCCGCTGGTTCTCGCGTCCGCCTCCCCCGCCCGGCTGGGCCTGCTGCGGCAGGCGGGCCTGGACCCGCAGGTGCGGGTGAGCGGGGTGGACGAGGACGCGCTGTCCGCGCCGACGCCGGGCGAGTTGGCGCTGGTGCTGGCCGTCGCGAAGGCCGTGAAGGTGGCCGGCGAGCTGGCCGCGGAGCCGGGCGAGCCGCCGCTGGTGATCGGCTGCGACTCGGTGCTGGAGCTGGACGGCCTGGCACTGGGCAAGCCCGCCGACGAGGCGGAGGCGCTGGAGCGCTGGCGCTCGATGCGCGGCCGCTCGGGCGTGCTGCGGACCGGGCACTGCGTGATCGACACCGCGACCGGACGGCGGGCGAGCGCCACCGCGTCCACCACCGTCCGGTTCGGCACTCCCGACGACGCCGAGGTCGCCGCGTACATCGCCTCCGGCGAACCGCTGCACGTGGCCGGGGCGTTCACCCTGGACGGCCGTTCGGCGCCGTTCGTGGAGGGGATCGACGGCGACCCCGGCAATGTGATCGGACTGTCGCTGCCGCTGCTGCGCCGCCTGCTCGCCGAGCTGGACGTGCGCATCACCGACCTGTGGGCCTGACGGCCCGTCAGCCCGCCGCGGGGGCGTGCTTGGCCAGGTAGGCCAGCACGTCCGGCAGTGCGCCGTCGGCGAGCAGCAGGGCGCCGTGGTGGCCGCCCGGGTAGATCTTGAGCTGCTTGTCCTCGCCGACCGAGGCCTCGTACAGGGTCTTCGCGTTGGTGTTGAACGGGACGTCGGACTCCTCCGCGGCGAAGAAGGTGGGGGCCTTCACCGCCTTGACCGAGACCGCCGGGTTGTACTGGCTGTAGGCCTCCGGCGAGGAGAGCGAGACCACCGCCTCGACCGGCAGCGGGTTGTCCAGCTTGGCGGCGACGATCGAGGCGGCGGCGCCCTTGGACGCGCCGACCAGCGCCATCCGGGTGACGCCCTTGGCCCGGTAGTAGGCGCCGGCGGCCTTGATGCCCTCGGTGACGTCACCCTCCGAGGTGAAGGCGAGCACCGCGTAGCCGGCCCTGGTGAACGCGTCGAAGTTCGTCGCCCATTCGCAGAGCGAGCCGCCGAGCTGGTGCGAGAAGACCAGGCCGACCTTGGCGTGGCCGGCGTCGGAGTCCCGGTAGTAGGCGTCGAGGTCGGTGCCGCCGGTGGTGCCGGCGTCGAGGCTGAAGGAGCCCTTCGCGGCCTGCTCCTGGGTGAGGCAGCCGTAGGTGTCGGCGCTCGCACTGGGCGCGGCGTCGGCCTTCCGGTCACCGCCGGAGGAGCAGGCGGCGAGCAGCAGTGCGGTCGCGGCCAGCGCGACGGCCGGCGTTGAACGTTTCACGTTTCCCCCGTGAATCGTGCGGATGGTGCCGATGGTGGCTGTGACGCTAGGGACCGCCCCCGGCACGGTCAATGGTCTGAACCATTCCGTTATGGCGGCCCGGGAAGCGGCAGGATCGGTTCCGTTTCACCGGTGCGGAATCGGACAGAACCGGACCCGCACATCTGTTGCACTGTTCCACCCTCCTGTCCGCCGGGCCGCCGATAGGCTGGCGCAGCCGGACCGGAAGGGAGCGACGGGGAGCAGAAGATGACCGATGGTGTGCTCAACGTCGTACTGGGGCTGATCGCCTCGGCGATCAGTGCCGGGCTGGGCTGGCTGGCGCAGTCGGTGCGCCGGCGGCGCCGGCTGGAGCGCGAGCGCGCGTTCTTCGGCCTGCCCGCCGACGGCGAGGCGCTGCTGGTGGTCAACCACCATCCGGCGTCGCCGAGTTCGAAGAGCGTGTCGCGCAGCGACGTGTACGCCCTGATGGAGCTCGCCGCGCTGGTCCGCGAGTGCGGGGCGCAGGCGACCCTGACCGGGCACGACGAGGTGCGCCAGGGGCTCGGCGACAAGACCGAGTTCTGCGTGGGCGGTCCGAGCAGCAACGTCCGCACGGCGGCCCACCTGGCCTCCTGGCTGCCCGGGGTGGCCTTCGGCTCCCCCGCCGAGGACAGCGGGCACCCGGTGCCGACCCTGCTGATCGGGTCGCGGGAGTTCGCCTTCGAGACCTCCGGCGAGCAGCCCGGCGGGCGTGCGTACGTGCTGCTGGCGCGGGTGCACCTGCGCGCGGGCAGCCGGCCGGTGTTCCTGATATCCGGTCAGACCGCGGTCTCCAACCACGCCGCGGTGCGCTACCTGGCCGCCAACCACCGGAAGCTGGCCCGGCGACACGGCCGGGACGGCGCGTTCGCCGTGGTGCTGCGGGTGGTGAACGCCCGCGCGTACGGTCCGGACGTGGTCGAGTTCGAGGCCGACGTGACGGCGGCCGCGACCGCCCGGCCGAGCCCGGCGGCCGTCTGAGCCGAACCCGGTGTGGCGAAGGCCACCCTTTCTCGACGGCCGCCCCAGCGGCCCGGTGGAAGATCGCCCCGTGCCCCCGGCCTGCGGCGCGCCGTCAACGGCCGCCATCCGTACGGGAATCCGGCCACCGAGCGTGTGAGAACGCTCACCACCAGGGACTACTCGCCGGTAGCGCCCTCCAATCCATAGACTCGACGAGGTTCGAGAAGGGAGCCACAGTGCGCAAGGTGCTCATCGCCAATCGCGGGGAAATCGCCGTTCGCGTCGCCCGGGCCTGCCGGGATGCCGGTATCGGCAGTGTCGCGGTGTATGCGGAGCCGGACCGGGACGCGCTGCACGTGCGGGCGGCCGACGAGGCGTACGCGTTGGGCGGCGACACCCCCGCGACCAGCTACCTGGACATCGCGAAGGTGCTGAAGGCCGCGGCCGACGCGGGGGCGGACGCGGTCCACCCCGGGTACGGCTTCCTGTCGGAGAACGCGGACTTCGCGCAGGCCGTCATCGACGCCGGCCTGACCTGGATCGGCCCGCCGCCGCAGGCGATCCGCGATCTGGGTGACAAGGTCACCGCGCGGCACGTCGCCCAGCGGGCCGGCGCGCCGCTGGTGGCGGGGACCGCCGACCCGGTCTCCGGCGCGGAGGAGGTCGTGGCGTTCGCCGCGGAGCACGGCCTGCCCGTCGCGATCAAGGCCGCGTTCGGCGGCGGCGGTCGCGGTCTGAAGGTCGCCCGCACCCTGGAGGAGATCCCGGAGCTCTACGACTCCGCGGTCCGCGAGGCGGTGGCGGCGTTCGGCCGCGGCGAGTGCTTCGTCGAGCAGTACCTCGACAAGCCCCGCCACGTGGAGACCCAGTGCCTGGCCGACCAGCACGGCAACGTCGTAGTGGTCTCCACCCGTGACTGCTCGCTGCAGCGCCGCCACCAGAAGCTGGTCGAGGAGGCGCCCGCGCCGTTCCTGACCGCCGAGCAGAACGCCGAGCTGTACCGGGCGTCCAAGGCGATCCTCCGCGAGGCCGGCTACGTCGGCGCGGGGACCTGCGAGTTCCTGGTCTCCCAGGACGGGCTGATCTCCTTCCTGGAGGTCAACACCCGCCTGCAGGTCGAGCACCCGGTCTCCGAGGAGGTCACCGGCATCGACCTGGTCCGCGAGATGTTCCGCATCGCCGACGGCGAGCCGCTGGGCTACGACGACCCGGAGGTGCGCGGCCACTCCTTCGAGTTCCGCATCAACGGCGAGGACCCGGGCCGCAACTTCCTGCCCGCACCGGGCACCGTCACCCTGTTCGCCCCGCCGTCGGGCCCGGGCGTCCGCCTGGACGCGGGCGTGGAGTCCGGCTCGGTGATCGGCCCCGCCTGGGACTCCCTGCTCGCCAAGCTGGTCGTCTCCGGCACCGACCGCAAGCAGGCCCTGCAGCGCGCCAAGCGCGCCCTGGAGGAGTTCACCGTCGAAGGCATGGCCACCGCCATCCCCTTCCACCGGGCCGTCGTCACCGACCCCGCCTTCGCCCCCGAGGTGCACGGCTCCGCGGAACCGTTCAAGGTCCACACCCGGTGGATCGAGACCGAGTTCGACAACACCATCCCCGCCTTCACCGGCGCGGGCGGCGACAGTGACGAGCCCGAGGGCCGCGAGACCGTGGTGGTCGAGGTCGGCGGCAAGCGGATCGAGGTCTCGCTGCCGTCCTCGCTCGGCGTCGCCTCGGCCCCGGCCGCGGGCACCGGTGCGGGCAAGGCGAAGCGCCGGGTCGGCGCCAAGAAGGCCGCCTCGGCGGTCTCCGGCGACACCCTGGCCTCGCCGATGCAGGGCACCATCGTCAAGGTCGCCGTGGAGGAGGGCCAGGTGGTCGCCGAGGGCGAGCTGATCGTGGTCCTGGAGGCCATGAAGATGGAGCAGCCGCTCAACGCCCACAAGGCCGGCACCGTGGTCGGCCTGAAGGCCGAGGTCGGCGCCTCGGTCTCCAGCGGCGCCGCGCTCTGCGAGATCAAGGACGTCTGACCCCGGTCGGTCCCGTGAAGGGCGGCGGAAGTCCACGGACTTCCGCCGCCCTTCCGGCTATCCGGCCGCGTTCAGCACCAACTCCTCGACGCCGCACAGGAACTGCGCCATCCGTTCGCGGTCCAGCAGGGCGCTGTCGGCGACCATCAGCAGCTCCACCGCGCCGGGGGCGGCGATCACGTCCACCGCGACGCTCACCCCGGGCCGCAGCGGGAACTCGTCGGGGAAGCTCAGCTCCCGCCGCGCCGGCGGGGCTCCGTCCGTGCCGTCGGGCATCAGCGCGGCCAGCGGGTCCCGGGTGTCGTTCCAGAACACCGAGTGGTCGGCCAGCTCGACGCCGGAGGCCCGCAGCTCCGCCAGTTCGGCGTCCAACCGCGGCTTGTCGTAGCCGGAGTGGCGGTAGGCGCTGAGTGCCGGGCCCTGGCAGCGGCGCACCGTCTCGGTGAACTCCCCCGCCAGCTCCGGCAGGTGGAACAGGCCCTCCTGGGCGAGGGTGGTGACGGCCTCGGCGGCCTGTTCGGAGAAGCGGTTGCCGACCACCACCTGGAACAGGACCTCGCGCTGCCCGGTGAGCTCGCCCAACCGGGTGGCCGCGGCGGCCAGCAGCACCGTGGCGTCGCTGGTGCGCAGCCGGGCGGCCGCCTCCGGCAGCGCGGCGGCCAGCTCCGGGGAGCGCAGCACCGCGAACGGGAAGCGCCGCTCCGGGTCGGCGTCCGCGGGCGGGCGGGGCAGCAGGGTGCGCGGGCCGGAGCTCAGCTTGTCCCGCCAGTGCCGGCGGGCGGCGGCGTCCCGGCGCCGGCCGCGGTCCGAGCACTGCTCGGCGGCCTCGTCCAGCGGCTGCGCGAACTCCCTTTCGGCGCGCAGGTCCTGGGCGCTGCGTCCGGCCACCAGCAACATCAGGTCGCGGACCAGCCGGCGCATGCCCCAGCCGTCGGTGGCGGTGTGCGAGAGCACCAGCACGGTCTGCCGGACCAGGCCGTCGACCAGCACCAGGCCCAGCCGGACCGGCCAGCCGGCGGCCGGGTCGAAGGGCGCGGCGGCGTACTCGGCGAGCAGCCCCGCGGCGGCCGCGGCGGCCTGCTCGGGCGTGTCGCGGTGCAGCAGCGCCACCGGCAGCTCGCCGTCCGCGTCGACCAGTTGGACCAGGTCGCCGTCCGCGTCGACCACCAGCCGGGTGCGCAGCGCGTCGTGCAGGTGCAGCAGTTCGATGAAGGCCCGCCGCACCCCGTCGAGCGGCAGGCCGGGGTCGACGGGGGCGGCGAGCCGCAGGTTGTAGCGGTGCGCCTCGGGGCCGAGCTTGGCCAGGGCGGAGTGGATGGCGCGCTGTCCCCAGGTCGCGGGGCCGCGTCCGCCGCGGGCCTCACGCACCGTCAATTCGGTTGTACGGTCGAGTGTTTCGATCGCTGCGTCCATGGGGCCAGACGCTACAAGCGGTCCGCCGGGGCGGGCCAGGGATCGACCGGGGCCGGGCCGGAACCGGTCAGCGGATGCGTTCGGCGAGCCGGGCGGTGGGCGGCAGGCCGCCGCCGTGCGGGGCGGGCCGGCGCTGGCCGGGCAGCGGCGTGCCGGGGGCCAGACCGGGCGGCGGGACGGGGCGGCGCGGCACCGCAGGGCCCGGCGGCTGGTGCACCGGCGCGGACTCCGCGGCCAGGCCGAGCGCGGCGACCGAGATCTGCACCCCG
Organism: Streptomyces sp. TLI_171; assembly: GCF_003610255.1. Classification (GTDB taxonomy): domain Bacteria; phylum Actinomycetota; class Actinomycetes; order Streptomycetales; family Streptomycetaceae; genus Kitasatospora. The sequence continues at coordinate 2,989,683 of NZ_RAPS01000001.1, forward strand.
CAGTCGGCGAGCGCGTCCAGCTCCCGGGCGGTCGGGTCCTCGGCGGCGGTGTGCTCGTCGGTGACCAGCCGGGTGATGCCCTCGGTGGCGACGGTCTGGAACATGCTGTCCGCGCCGAGCTTGGTGTGGTCGGCGAGCACGATCACCTCGTTGGCGGCCTGCACCAGCGCCCGGTCCACCGAGGCGGAGAGCATGTTGGCGGTGGACAGGCCGCGTTCGGCGGTCAGCCCGCTGCCGGACAGGAACGCCTTGGTGACGCGCAGCCCGGCCAGCGACTGCTCGGCCCCGCTGCCCACCAGGGCGTAGTTGGAGCCGCGCAGGGTGCCGCCGGTCATCACCACCTCGACCCGGTTGGCGTGGGCCAGCGCCTGGGCGACCAGCAGCGAGTTGGTGACCACCGTCAGCCCCGGCACCCGGGCCAGCCGGCGGGCCAGCTCCTGGGTGGTGGTGCCGGCGCCGACCACGATGGCGTCGCCCTCCTCGACCAGGCCCGCGGCGAGATCGGCGATGGCGCTCTTCTCCACGGCGGCGAGGTGGGTCTTTTGCGGATAGCCGGGCTCCCGGCTGAAGCCGCCGGGGAGCACCGCGCCGCCGTGGCGGCGGTCGAGCAGCCCTTCGGCCTCCAGTGCCCGGACGTCTCGGCGGACGGTGACTTCGGAGGTCTGGACGACGCGGGCCAGCTCACGGAGCGACACGGCTCCGTTGGCGCGCACCATCTCGAGGATCAACTGGCGACGTTCTGCTGCAAACACAGAACCGACGGTAACCCGAGTGACCGTCTGCTTTCAGGCGTTTGCACCTGGTAACTGGATTTGCTCACGTCGGAACGGCGCACGACCGTACAATGCGCGCTCCGCCGCCCGGGTGAGCCGGGCGGCGTGCGCCCGGCTCACGACTCCGGAACCGACGCTCCGTCAGGAGGCGGTGTCCTCGCGCTTGCGGATGTGCAGCTGGCGGGCCGCCTCTGCGGTGGAGCCGGAGAGCGACGGGTAGACCGTGAACGCACTGGCCACCTGTTCGACCGTCAGGCTGTTGTCCACGGCCAGCGAGATCGAGTGGATCAGCTCGGAGGCCCGCGGGGCGACCACCACGCCGCCGACCACGATGCCGGTGCCGGGGCGGGCGAAGAGTTTGACGAAGCCGTCCCGGATGCCCTGCATCTTGGCGCGCGGGTTGCCGCGCAGCGGGAGCTTGACCTCGACCGCGTCCATCTTCCCGCAGGAGACGTCGGCGTGGGTGTAGCCGACGGTGGCGATCTCCGGGTCGGTGAACACGTTGGACGCCACGGTCTTCAGGTTCAGCGGCTGCACCGCGTCGCCGAGCGCGTGGTACATCGCGATCCGGCCCTGCATGGCCGCCACCGAGGCGAGCATGAAGACGCCGGTGCAGTCGCCGGCCGCGTACACGCCGGGGGCGGTGGTGCGGGAGACCCGGTCGACCTTGATCTGGCCCCAGTCGTTGACCGCGACGCCGGCCTCCTCCAGGCCCAGGCCCTCGGTGTTGGGGAGCGAGCCGACCGCCATCAGGCAGTGCGTGCCGCTGATCACCTTGCCGTCCGCCAGGGCCACCTCGACCCGGTCCCCGACCCGCTTGGCGCTCTCCGCGCGGGAGCGGCTCATTACGTTCATGCCGCGGCGGCGGAAGACGTCCTCCAGCACCTCGGCGGCGTCCGGGTCCTCGCCCGGCAGCACCCGGTCCCGGGAGGAGACCAGCGTGACGTCGGAGCCGAGCGCCTGGTACGCGCCGGCGAACTCGGCGCCGGTGACGCCGGAGCCGACCACGATCAGCTCGCGCGGCAGCTCCTCCAGGTCGTACACCTGCGTCCAGGCCAGGATCCGCTCGCCGTCCGGCTGGGCGTCCGGCAGCTCGCGCGGGCGGACGCCGGTGGCGATCAGCACCGCGTCGGCGCGCAGCGACTCGACACCGCCGTCGACGCCGTCGACCAGCACCTCGCGGGAGCCGTCGATCGCCTGGCCGCCCGGGCCGAGCCGGCCGCGGCCGCGCAGCACGGTGACGCCGGCCCGGGTGACCGCCTGCGTGATGTCGTGGGACTGGGCGATCGCCAGCCGCTTCACCCGCCGGTTGACCTTGCCGAGGTCCACCCCGACCACCCGGGCCGGGTCGGCCGGGTCCGGCGTGCCGTCGGCGACCAGGATGCCGAGCTCCTCGTAGGAGCTGTCGAAGGTAGTCATCACCTCGGCGGTGGCGATCAGGGTCTTGGACGGCACGCAGTCCGTCAGCACCGCCGATCCGCCCAGACCGTCGCGGTCGACGACGGTCACCTCCGCGCCGAGCTGGGCGGCCACGAGGGCCGCCTCGTATCCGCCAGGTCCGCCACCGATGATCACGATCCGAGTCACGTGCTCCATTGTCCCGCATGGCGGAACCGATTCCACGCCGGGGCCGTTGTTGTTCGCCCGTTGCTAACCGGTCTGTCGGATCGACGCCCCGACCAGCAGGCCGTTGGACACCGTGTAGGTGCCCTCGTAGGTCTTCGTGCTGCCGTCGGTCTGCACCGCGTAGATCACCGCCCGGACCTGGCCGGAGCCGAACTCGCTGCTCGTGCCGAGGTAGATCCGCGCCGTGGTGGCGTACCCCTTCACCCAGCCGTTGTAGTCGCTGCCGCCGATGTACTTGCCGCCCAGCGCCCAGGCCGCCGCGTAGTCGTGGTTGGTGATGTCCTCGTAGTACTGGGTGACCACGGCGGTGGCGTTGGTGAGCGTCGGGTTGCCGCCCTTCGCGGTGGTGACCGTGACGGTCGGGTTCGGCGTGGCGGTGACCGTCTGCGGCGTCACGGTGACGGTCGGGGTGGGGGTCGGTGTGACGGTGACCGTCGGGGTGGGCGTCGCCGTGACGGTGACCGCCCCCGGCGGGCCGGTGCCGCTGCCGTTCGACCCGGCGTTCGAACCGCACCCGACGGCGGCCGCCAGCAGCAGCACCGCCGCCGCGGCCGACACGCTTGCCGCTGCCCGTGGTTGACGCATCAGGACACTCCCGTCCGGCGCGCACCCCGCCCCCGTTCCGGCGCCCTCGCGCGCGGGGTGGGACCTCTCTCCACGGTAGGCCCGGCCGAGGGGCGCAGCCCGGTGGACGGCCCCGCGCCCGTCCCGCTCCCGTAGGCTGACGCCCATGTCGCTCTACGCCGCCTACGCCACCAACCTCGACGCCCGGCAGATGAGCCGCCGCGCCCCGCACTCCCCGCTGCGCGGCACCGGCTGGCTGCCCGGCTGGCGGCTCACCTTCGGCGGCGAACACCTGGGCTGGGAGGGCTCGCTGGCCACCGTGGTGGAGGACGAGAAGGAGCAGGTCTTCGTCTCGCTCTACGACGTCGCGCCGATGGACGAGGAGGGCCTGGACCGCTGGGAGGGCGTGCAGCTCGGCATCTACCGCAAGGTCAGGCTGCGCGCGCAGACCCTGGACGGCGAGGTCGCGGTCTGGACGTACGTGCTCAACGACTACGAGGGCGGACTGCCCGCGGCCCGCTACCTCGGGCTGATCGCGGACGCCGCGGAGAGCGCCGGCGCGCCCGACGACTACGTGCTGGACCTGCGCCGCCGACCCTGCTGACCCTCGTGCGTTCCGCCGATCGGCAGGGCCGGACGGGGGACGAATGCTGTCTTTCCGCGCAATCCGGGTAACGATCCGGCACGTCCCGGGCGTGCTGTCTACGCGCGTAGGCAGATTTGACCTATCCTCGACCGTGTGAACGCATCTCCTCAGACGGCCGTCTCCGCCGACCCCTACGCCGCTGCCCGGGCCGCCGCCGACCGGCTGCGCGAACTCACCGGCGCCGAGCGCCACGACGTCGCCCTGGTGATGGGCTCCGGCTGGGTGCCGGCCGCCGACGCGCTCGGCGAGACGCTGGCCGAGTTCCCGGTCACCGACCTGCCCGGCTTCCCCGCCCCCGCGGTGGCCGGCCACGCCGGCAAGATCCGCTCGGTGCGGATGTCCGGCGAGCGCCGCGCCCTGGTCTTCCTCGGCCGCAACCACTACTACGAGGGCCACGGCGTGGCCACCGTGGTGCACGGCGTGCGCACCGCCGCCGCGGCCGGCTGCCGGACCATCGTGCTCACCAACGGCTGCGGCGGTCTGCGCGAGGGCTGGGTCCCCGGCCAGCCCGTGCTGATCAGCGACCACATCAACCTGACCGCGGACTCCCCGATCGTCGGCGCCAACTTCGTCGACCTCACCGACCTGTACTCCAAGCGCCTGCGCACCCTGTGCCGCGAGGTCGACCCGTCCCTCGACGAGGCCGTCTACGTGCAGTTCCGCGGCCCGCACTACGAGACCCCGGCCGAGGTCAACATGGCCCGGGTGATCGGCGGCGAGCTGGTCGGCATGTCCACCACCCTGGAGGCCATCGCCGCCCGCGAGGCCGGCGCCGAGGTGCTGGGCATCTCGCTGGTCACCAACCTGGCCGCGGGCATCACCGGCGAGCCGCTCAACCACGCCGAGGTGCTGGAGGCCGGCAAGGCCTCCGCCGAGCGGATGGGCGCCCTGCTGGCGAAGGTCCTGGAACGGATCTGACACCCCGGCGGGAGCCGGACTCCCGCCTGTCCCGCCGCGCTCTGACGAATAATCAGGTCATGGGCGGCGGGACGGGCGGAGCCGGCGCGCGGGGCGACTCGCGCGCGAAGGCCGCCACGCAGGGGCGCGGGGGACGGCGCGACCAGCCAGGCCCCGCCGGGCGGGTCGCGTCGTCGCGAGCAGGTCGCGGACCGCGTGGCGGCCGGTGGTGCGCCGCCTCCCGCCGCGCGCGGTTCCCCGCGCGCCTGCCGTCCTCGTCCGCCCCGGTCGACGCGCTCGCCGCCGCGCACCGAAACGTCTCGTCCTCACACCTCACGTCCTCACACGCACAGGGAGCGGGCCGCATGCCGAAGGCACCCACCAACGACCTCCTCGACCGGGCCCGGGCCTGGCTGGCGGAGGACCCCGACCCGCAGACCCGCGACGAGCTGACCGCGCTGCTGGCCGCCGCCGAGGGTCCGGACGCGGAGGCGGAGGAGCGGATCGCCTGGTCGGACCTGGCCGACCGGTTCTCCGGGCGGCTGCAGTTCGGCACCGCCGGGCTGCGCGGCGAGCTGGGCACCGGCCCGATGCGGATGAACCGCGCCGTGGTGATCCGCGCGGCCGCCGGCCTCGCCGCGTACGTCCGGAAGAACCCGGCGCTCGGCGACCTGGTGGTGATCGGCTACGACGCCCGCCACAAGTCGTACGACTTCGCGCTCGACACCGCCGCCGTGGTGGTCGGCGCCGGTCTGCGCGCCGCGCTGCTCCCCCGCCCGCTGCCCACCCCCGTGCTGGCGTACGCGATCCGGCACCTGGGCGCGGCGGCCGGCGTGGTGGTGACGGCCAGTCACAACCCGCCGCAGGACAACGGCTACAAGGTGTACCTCGGCGACGGCTCGCAGATCGTCCCGCCCGCGGACGCCGACATCGCCGCCGAGATCGACGCGCTCGGCGCGCTCGCCGACATCCCGCGCGCCGGGTCCGGCTGGGAGCTGCTCGGCGAGGACGTCCTGGACGCCTACCTCGGCCGGGCGGTGTCCGTGCTGGACGCCGACGGGCCGCGCGAGCTCGCCACCGTCTACACCCCGCTGCACGGCGTCGGCCGCGACGTGCTGCTCGCCGCCTTCGACCGGGCCGGGTTCCCCGCGCCCACCGTGGTCGCCGAACAGGCCGAGCCCGACCCGGACTTCCCGACCGTGGCGTTCCCCAACCCGGAGGAGCCCGGCGCGATGGACCTCGCGTTCGCCGCCGCCCGCGCCGCCCGCCCCGACCTGGTGATCGCCAACGACCCGGACGCCGACCGGTGCGCCGTCGCCGTCCCCACTGCCGACGGCGACTGGCGGATGCTGCGCGGCGACGAGGTCGGCGCGCTGCTGGGCGCGGCGCTCGCGGCCAAGGGCGCCCGCGGCGTCTTCGCCACCACCATCGTCTCCTCCACCCTGCTCGGCAAGATCGCCGCCGCGGCCGGGCTGGGCTACGCGGAGACCCTCACCGGCTTCAAGTGGATCTCCCGCACCGAGGACATCCGCTACGGCTACGAGGAAGCCCTCGGCTACTGCGTCGACCCGGACGGCGTCCGCGACAAGGACGGCATCACCGCCGCGCTGGAGATCGCCGAACTCGCCGCCCGCCTCAAGCGCGACGGCCGCACCCTCACCGACCTGCTGGACGAACTCGCCCTCGCGCACGGCCTGCACGCCACCGACCAGCTCTCGGTCCGGGTCGACGACCTCTCGGTCATCGCCGACGCAATGGCCGCCCTGCGCGACAAGCCCCCCGTCGAGCTGGCCGGCCTCACCGTCGCCCGCGCCGACGACCTCACCGCGGGCACCCCCGACCTGCCCCCCACCGACGGCCTGCGCTACTTCCTCTCCGGCCCCGCCGTCGGCTCCGCCCGCGTCGTGGTCCGCCCCTCCGGCACCGAGCCCAAGCTCAAGTGCTACCTGGAGGTCGTCCTCCCGGTCGCCTCCGCCGCCGACCTCCCCGCCGCCCACGACCGGGCCCGCGCCCTGCTGGCCCTCCTCAAGCAGGACTTCGCGGTCGCGGCCGGCCTGGCCTGACCCTCCGTCACCACCCCTGCAGGGCCCGGGCCGTCGATGCCCGGGCCCTACTTGGTGCTCCGGTAGGCCGTCACCACGGTGGCGAGCAGGCCGGGGAAGCGGTCCTCCAGGTCGGTGGCCCGGAGGGTGGTGAGGCGGCGGTTGGCCTCTTCGCGGTGGCGGATCAGGCCGGCTTCGCGGAGGACCTTGAAGTGGTGGCTGAGGGTGGAGGGGGCGACGTCCACGGGGAAGGTGCCGCAGGCGCGTTCGGGTTCGGCGCTGAGGGTCTCCACGATGGTCATCCGGGTGGGGTCGGAGAGGGCGTGCAGGACGTCCAGCAGGTCGATGTCGGCGGCCTCGGGGTAGTGGGGCGCCTCGCGGCGGCGGCTGGCACGGGGCACGGGGCACTCCTCCTGCGATGTTCGACAGTTGTCGAAGCTGCGTGGTACTAATTTCGACGTTCGTAGAACATCGTATCTGCAGGCGCTCCAGGGGGACCACCATGCGCGCACTCGTGATGACCGAAGCCGGCGGCGCCGAGCACAGCCACGTCCGGGAGGTCGAACCGCCGCAGCCCGGCCCCGGCCAGGTCGCGATCCGGGTCGCCTACGCCGGACTCAACTTCGTCGACGTGATGGCCCGCCGCGGCGACGGCGGCTACACCGCCGCCTGGCCGCACCACCCCGGCAAGGAGGTGGCCGGCACCGTCCTCGCCCTCGGCCCGGGCGTCACCCACCTCGCCATCGGCACCCCGGTGGTGGCCGCCACCCACGCCGGCGGACTCGCCGAGGTCGCCCTCGCCGACGCCGACCTCACCGTCCCCGTCCCGGACGGGGTGCCGCTGGAAGCCGCGGCCGCCGCCCCGCTCGGACTCGCCACCGCACTGCTGCTGCTCACCGACGCCGGGCGCTTCACCCCCGGCGACACGGTGCTCGTGCACTCCGCGAGCGGCGGCATCGGCGGCGCCGTCGCCCGCCTGCTCCCACTGCTCGGCGGCGGCCGACTGCTCGGCACCGTCGGCCGCCCCGCGAAGGCCGCGGCCGCCGAACGCACCGGCTACGACGCGGTGTTCGCCCGCGACGCCGACCTCGCCGACCGGCTGCGCGAGGCGAGCGGCGGACGGATCGACCTGGTGCTCGACCCGCTCGGCACCGACAGCCTGGAACTGGACCTCGACCTGCTCGCACCCGGCGGCCGGATCGTCCTGTTCGGCAACGCGGCCGGCGAACGCCCCGCCGACCTCCCGCCGTTCGGCCGACTGCTGGGCGCCAACGCCACCCTCACCGGGTTCAGCCACAGCGCCCTCCTGGCCGGCGCGCCCGGCAAGGTCGCCGACGCGATCCGCCGCACCCTCGACCTGCTCGCCACCGGCGCCCTCGACGCCCCGGTGACCGTCCTCCCCGACCTCACCGCCGTCCCGGCCGCCCACGACCTGCTGGCCACCGGCCACGCGGAGGGCAAGTACGTGGTCGCCCTGCAGGGCTGACCAGCGCCCGGGAAGGCGTCGTTATGGAAACGTGACATCACCGTCCGGAGTCGGACCTTCACGGAACCCGCTGGAACGGTGCCACTCAAGGCGATGATCACTCACGCTCGGTAGTGAAGTGGCGTGGGATTCCAGGCGAAACCGGGATGAAGATCGCCAACGATCCCGCTTGTCCGGATCGGCGGTATACGGAAAGCTCTCCATCGGTCCGAGCCCCGCCACACAGGCTCGCTCGGTCCGATCTGTGGGCTGGCCGAGAAGGCCGGCAAGTCCGCCCCCGTCCCGAATCTGAGCAGCGGCAGGCCGACCTTCTGGGGCCGAGAACGGCTTCGCGTACGGCCGGAGTCAGTGGCAGATCTACGCCTCGCCTACCACGAGGGCAGTGTCAGCACAGGTGGTCCGGCGAGTTCCTGACCCCGCCGGACCACCCGTGCTGAGCCTGACACGTTGATCACTCGGGGCGGGCGCGGGCTGGGCCCGAGCCCGTCCCGTGCCCTTGTCCGATCCCATCCCGGAAGACCGATGATCGAAGCGTCCCTCTCCGCCGCTCCTGCCCTGTTCCCCGCCTTTGCCGTGCTGGGTCTGATCTTCGGGCTCGTGGCCTTACGGCTTGCCAGGCGCAAGCAGCGGAAGCCCTTCACGGCGGTGCTCTTGGGCCTGTCGCTGGCCGGCGAGACCGCGGCGACGCTGACGCCGACCATCAGCGGGTCGTGGGGCGAGCCGACGTGTTCGATCGGCTCCGGAGTGTGGGACACCGCCATGACTCAGCAGGGGCTGATGAACCTCGCGATGTACATCCCGGTCGCCTTCTTCGGCGTGCTGGTACTCCGGCGGCCGCTGACCGTTCTCGCCTCGTGCGGGGTGCTTTCTGCAGCGACCGAGGTCTGCCAGACCCTGTTGGGGACCGGGCGTTCCTGTGACGCGGCGGATCTTGTCGACAACGTCGTCGGTGCGCTCGTCGGTACCGTCGCTGCGGTCGTCTGGCTGTGGCTCCGCCGTTCCGAGCCGTTGTCGGGGCGGCGGGACGTCCTGCACTCCCTGAGCACGGCCGGCACCGGTCTTGCGGCTGTCACCGCCGTCATCTGGTTGCTCGTGCCGCTTCACCGTGACGCCGCCGGGTTCGTTGCGAACCCCACGCGCGATCAGCAAGAGACGGCGGAGCGGATCGCTGCGCGGTTGTTCGGGCCGGGGACGAGGATCGAGTCGTTCGGTGTGGTGCCCGATCCCAAGGTGTCGCCCCGGCCGGTGCTCAAGACCGTCACCGATCGCGGCGGGTTCGAGACCGAGTGGCCGAGCGGGCGCCTTCTGGTCAGCGCCTCGGCCGACACTCGGGTCGACGCCGGACCCCTGACCGAGGATCAGGTCCTCGAAGCCGGCGCCGACTTCGCGGCCGCCTGGTTCTCCGATCTGACGTCGGCCGCCAACCCCACCCTCGCCTCCGCCGGCGCCGAAGGCGCCTACCTGGTCACCTACCGCCGGTACAACGGCGACAACGTCCTGATGCCGATGCGGCTGGACATCAGCGTCTCCACGTCCGGCCGAATCATGGCGTCCTCCGCCCGGTGGGACGCCGACCCCCAGCTGCCGCACCCGACCGTCACCGCCGAGGCAGCGAAGCAACGCGCTGTCTCGACCCTTCCGGGTTCCAGGACGGACACCACGTTCCTCCTCGCGAAGCAGATCAACGGCGAGTGGCGGCCGTGCTGGGCGGTGAACCTGGTGAAGCCGGGCGAGGACCGGAGCTCGGGGACGGTCGAGTTCATCGATGCCCTGACCGGGCAGGCCGTGGCCCACCAGGGCTGACCGTCGAGGTGGAGACCGTCGACGTCTGTGGGTAGGCCGGTGCGGTCAGGTGGCGGCGATCACGGTGAGGAGGGCGACCAGGCCGACGGCGGTCGGGACGATGATCCACCAGGACCAGCTGACGCGGAGCTCGCCGGTGGCGGCGGGCTTGTGGGCGTTGCGCTCGGCCTGCTCGGCCAGCGACGCGACCACGGCGTCGGACCAGGCACGGGTGGGGTCGAGGTCGTCCTGGCGGTGCGCGCGGGCGGCGGGGCGGCGGGTGCTCGGGAGGCCGGGGTCGCCGTCGGCCGCGGCGCGGCTGGCCCGGCGGGTGGCGCGCTTGCGCTGGCGGAGCGAGACCGGCACCGCCCAGACCTGGAACTTGCGTCCGCCGGCGAAGAGTTCGACCGAGTACCCGGCCTTGAGTCCCTCCACGGTCGACCACGGGGCGACGATGGTGCGCAGCGGGTTGCGGACGATCAGCCGCCGGTCGTTGGCCATGACGGCGGGCCGCAGGGTGTACGCGGCGACCGGGAAGGCGAAGACGGGTGCGGCGGCGAGGGCCACCCAGGGGGTGGCGCCGGTGCCGCTGAGCACTGCGTCGACGATCAGCCAGCCGGCGATTGCGAGCAGCATGACGCCCGCGATGAGGCCGGGGACGGAGCGGTAGACGCGGTCGGCGTACTGGGGCTCCTCGGCGGCGGACCCCGGGTCGGGTGTCCGGTCGGATTCGGTCATGCCGTCGATTCTGCCCCAGGCCGCCGCCGCCCCCAATGGCGACTCGGGCACGGGACGGTCACGAATGACCGGTCCCGTGACCTGGGGTGTCAGGCGGTGCGGCGGCGCAGGGTGGCCGCGCCGAGGGCGAGGGCGAGCAGCGCGCACCCGGCGACCACGGCGAGGTCGGCGATCACCCGGCCGCCGAGTCCGCTGTCGGCGGTGATCCGGCTCATCGCGTCGACGGCGTAGGAGAGCGGCAGCACGTCGGAGATCCAGCGGAGCACGGTGGCCATGTCGTCGCGGGGCACGAACAGCCCGCAGAGCAGCAGTTGGGGCAGCAGCACGGCGGGCAGGAACTGGACGGCCTGGAACTCGGTGGCGGCGAACGCGGAGACCAGCAGGCCGAGCGCCATGCCGAGCAGCCCGTCGGCGACGGCGACCGCGAACAGCGCCCAGGTGGGTCCGGCGACGTCGAGGCCGAGCACGCCGATGGTGAGCGCGGAGGCGAGCGCGGCCTGCAGCAGGGCGACGGCGCCGAAGGCGAGCGCGTAGCCGAGCAGCAGGTCGAGCTTGCCGAGCGGCATGGTGAGCAGGCGTTCCAGGGTGCCGCTGGTGCGTTCGCGGAGCATCGCGACCGAGGTGACCAGGAACATCACCAGCAGCGGGAAGACGCCGAGCAGTTCGGGGCCGATCCGGTCGAAGGTGGCGGGCTGCTGGTCGTACATGTAGCGGAGCAGCACCAGCAGCAGGCAGGGCACCAGCAGCAGCATGGCGACGGTGCGCGGGTCGTGGCGCAGTTGGGCGAGGACGCGTCCGGCGGTGGCGAGGGTGCGGCGGGTGGCGGTCATCGGACGGTCTCCGGTGCGGTCTGCACGAGGCTGAGGAAGGCGGCTTCGACGTCGGCGGCGCCGGTGGCGGCGAGCAGCGCGGCGGGGGTGTCGTGGGCGAGCAGGCGGCCGTCGCGCATCAGCAGCAGGCGGTCGCAGCGGGTGGCCTCGTCCATGACGTGGCTGGAGACCAGCAGGGTGGCGCCGTGGTCGGCGAGTTCCCGGAACAGCTGCCAGAGCTCCTGGCGCAGCACGGGGTCGAGGCCGACGGTGGGTTCGTCGAGGACGAGCAGTTCGGGGTGGCCGAGCAGGGCGGCGGCGAGCGAGACGCGGGCGCGCTGGCCGCCGGAGAGCCGGGCGACGGAGCTGCGGCGGTGGGCGTCCAGGCCGACCTGGCCGATCACCCGGTCCCGGTCGCCGGGCGGGGCGCCGAGGACGGCGGCGAAGTAGTCGAGGTTCTCGGCGACCGTCAGGTCGCCGTAGACGGACGGGGCCTGGGTGACGTAGCCGACCTTGTCGCGCAGGGCGGCGCTGCCGGCGGGGCGGCCGAGCACGGTGACGGCGCCGCCGGTGGTGCGCTGCACGCCGACGATGCTGCGCAGCAGGGTGGTCTTGCCGCAGCCGCTGGGGCCGAGCAGTCCGGTGACGCTGCCGCGGGGGACTTCGAGGTCGAGTCCGGGGAGCACGGGGTGTCCGCCGCGGTGGACGACGAGCCGTTCGATCCGGATCGCGGGGCCGTCGGCCGACCCCGCCGCAGAATTCATCATGTGATGAGTTTTGCGCGCGGGGCCCGTCCCGTCAAGACCCGGGACGCCGTCCGGTATGAGCTGCGTCACGGAGGTCAACCGGACCGGCCCCGCCGCTCGTAGCCCCTGCAAGCAGCCGAACTTGCAAGGAGCCGACCGTTGACCGAGGAGGAGTTCACCGAGTTCTACCGCCACTCGGTCCGCCGGCTCACCGGCCAGCTGTACGTGGTGACCGGTGATCTGCACGAGGCCCAGGACGTGGTGCAGGAGGCGTTCGTCCGGGCCTGGGGCCACCGCCGCGGCCTGGACCGGGAGCTCGCCCCCGAGGCCTGGGTGCGCACCGTCGCCGGCCGCCTGGCGATCAGCCGGTGGCGGCGGGCCAGGACCGCCGCCCGCGCCTGGCGGCGGCACGGCGAGACCCCCGAGGTCGACGGGCCGGACCCGGCGTCCGTCGACCTGGCCCGCGCGCTGCGGCAGCTGACGGAGCGCCAGCGCCTGTGCGCCGCGCTGTTCTACGTCTGCGACCTGCCGGTGGACCGGATCGCCGCCGAGACCGGCCTGGCGCCCGGCACCGTCAAGGCCCACCTGTCCCGGGCCAGGGCGGCCCTCGCCCGGCAACTGGACCACCCCACCGAGCTCCGGGAGCACTCCGATGACCTCCACTGACGCGCGGATCGCCGACGCCCTGCGCGCGGCGGCGGACACGGCCGCGGCCCGCACCCGCGCCGCGCCGCCGCAGCGGATCGCCGCCCGCGGCCGCCGGCGCCGCCGGGCCCGGGTCGGCGGCGCCGTGCTGGCCGCCGCCTGCCTGGCGATCGGCGTGGGCGCCGCGCTCGACCCCGGCAGGTCCGGGCCCGTGCCGCTCGGCCCGGCCGCGCCGCCCGTCCCCGCACCCGCCCCGACCGCCCGCCCGACCCCGTCGGTCACCCCCGCCCCCACGGCCGCCCGGCAGCCCACCGCCTCGGCCACCGTCTCCTCGCCGCCCGCCGGGCCCAGCTACAGCCCCGCCGCGCCCTGAGCCCGCACCGAGCAGGAGTTCCGATGCCGCCCACCGCCCTGGACGCCCCGCAGCACCCCGCCCCGACCGCCGCCCCGCCCCCCGCCGCCCGGCCACCGGTCCTCCGGCGCTGGCGCGCAGCCCGCCCGGCGCTCGCCGTGTACGCGGGGGCGCTGGCCCTGCACCTGCTGCTGCTGCGCGTGATGGCCCGGCCCGGGACGTCGCTCGCCGACCGGCTGACCGCCTGGGACGGGCGGCACTTCGTGGAGATCGCCGCCGCCGGCTACCCGGACGCGTTCAGCCACGGCCGCGACGGCGCACTGACCGGCAACGACCTGGCGTTCTTCCCGCTCTACCCGCTACTGGTCCGCGCGGTGCACGCCGCCACCGGCCTCGGCCTGCCCGCCGCGGCGCTCCTCACCGCCCAACTGGCCGCCTTCACGGCGCTGCTGCTGGTCCATCAGCTGATCACCCGGCTGCACGACCGGCGCACCGCCACCGCCGTCGTGGTGCTGCTGGCCGCCGCGCAGCCGATGTCGGTGGTGTTCTTCATGGCCTACAGCGAGTCCCTGCTGCTGGCCCTGGCCGCCGGCGCCCTGCTGGCCGCGCACCGTCGCGCCTGGGCCGCGGCCGGACTGTGCGCCTTCCTGGCCGGGCTGACCCGCCCCGCGGGCGTCGCGGTGGTGGCGGCGCTCGCCGTCGCCGCGCTGGGCGAGCTGCGCCGGCAGCGCCGCTGGTCGGCCGCTCCGCCGGTCGCCGTCGCGCTGGCCTGCACCGGCACCCCGCTCTACCTGGGCTGGGTGGCCGTCCGACTCGGCACGCCGGACGCCTGGTTCGCGATCCAGCGGGCCGGCTGGGGCACCCGCTGGGACTGGGGCCGCTCGCTGGGCGAGTTCCTGGCGACCACCCTGCGCACCGGCGAGGGCTGGGTCCCCGTCAGCATCGCCGTGCTGCTGCTCGCCCACCTGCTGGCCCTCGCCCTGGCCCGGACCTGCTGGCCGCCGCTGCTGGTGTACGGCGCGCTGGTGGTGGTGCTGACCCTCGGTCAGAGCAACTACTTCCACTCCAAGCCCCGCCTGCTGGCCCCCGCCGTGGTGGTGCTGCTCCCGGTCGCCCGCGCGCTGTCCCGGGCCGGCCGCACCACCCGCGTCCTGGTGCTGTCCGCCGCGGGCCTGTTCGGCTGCTGGTACGGCGCCTACCTGCTCACCACCTGGCCCTACGCGATCTGACGGCCCCGGTCCGGTCCGCGGGCTTGACAGCCCGCCGATAAGCGGTACGGGCCCCTCGGGCCGGTTCGGTACGATTGCGGCGGCCGGACGACCGCTGGACCACCGCGGACCGGCCCCTCGACACCCGCCCGCGGGCACCACGGTGTGCCCGCCGGAGAGCATGGGAGCATCCCAGGATGACTCGGCAGTTGATCACCAGCGCGCTTCCCTACATCAACGGGATCAAGCACCTGGGCAACATGGTCGGGTCGATGCTCCCGGCGGACGTCTACTCGCGGTACCTGCGCCAGCGCGGCCACGAGGTGCTGTACATCTGCGCCACCGACGAGCACGGCACCCCCGCCGAGCTGGCCGCCCAGGAGGCCGGGCTGCCGGTCGCCGAGTTCTGCGCCCGGGCGCACGACCAGCAGAAGGCGATCTACGACGGCTTCCAGCTGTCCTTCGACTACTTCGGCCGCTCCTCCTCCCCGCAGAACCGGGAGATCACCCAGGAGATCGCCCGCGAGCTGCACGCCAACGGCTTCATCGAGGAGCGGGCGATCCGCCAGGTCTACTCGATCGCCGACGGCCGCTTCCTGCCGGACCGGTACATCGTCGGCACCTGCCCGCACTGCGGCTACGACAAGGCCCGCGGCGACCAGTGCGAGAACTGCACCCGGGTCCTCGACCCGACCGACCTGGTGGAGCCGCGCTCCGCGATCAGCGGCAGCTCGGAGCTGGAGGTGCGGGAGACCAAGCACCTGTTCCTGCTGCAGTCCAAGCTGACCGACGAGGTCGAGGCCTGGATCGCCGAGCACGGCGACGACTGGCCGGTGCTGGCCTCCTCGATCGCCCGCAAGTGGCTGACCGAGGGCCTGCAGGACCGCGCGATCACCCGCGACCTGGAGTGGGGCGTCCCGGTCCCGGCCGACGTGTGGCCCGAACTGGCCGCCGAGGGCAAGGTGTTCTACGTCTGGTTCGACGCCCCGATCGAGTACATCGGCGCCACCAAGGAGTGGGCCGACGCGACCGGCGGCGACTGGCGCTCCTGGTGGTACGAGGCCGACGACACCGTCCGCTACACCGAGTTCATGGCCAAGGACAACGTCCCGTTCCACACGGTGATGTTCCCCGCCACCATCCTCGGCTCCCGCCAGCCGTGGAAGAAGGTCGACTACGTCAAGGCCTTCAACTGGCTGACGTACTACGGCGGCAAGTTCTCCACCAGCCAGAAGCTCGGCATCTTCACCGACGTCGCGCTGGAGCTGCTGCCCGCCGACTACTGGCGCTACTTCCTGATGGCGCACGCCCCCGAGTCCGACGACTCCAGCTTCACCTGGGACCTGTTCGCGGCCACCGTGAACAAGGACCTCGCCGACACCCTCGGCAACTTCGTCAACCGGGTGCTCTCGTTCAGCCGCAAGCGCTTCGGCGACGAGGTCCCGGCCGGCGCCGAGGCGGGCGAGGCGGAGCTGGCGCTCGGCGGGCAGATCGCCGAGCTGCTGGCCGAGTACGAGGCCCAGCTGGACGCGCTGAACTTCCGCAAGGCCGCGCAGGCGCTGCGCGCGCTCTGGTCGGCGGGCAACGCGTACCTCGACGTGACCGCGCCCTGGACGCAGATCAAGACCGACCCGGAGGCCGCGGCCCGCACCCTGCGCACCGCGATCAACCTGATCCACCTCTACTCGGTGGTCTCCGAGCCGTTCATCCCGACCGCGGCCCGCACCGTCCGCGCGTCCTTCGCCCTGGACGGCGACACCCGCACCTGGGTGTCCGCGGACGAGGCCCGGGCACTGTCGCTGGTCCCGGCCGGCACCGCGTTCACCGTGCCGCCGGTCCTGTTCGCCAAGATCACCGACGAGGACCTGGCCACCTGGACCGAGCGCTTCGGCGGCGGCGCGGCCTGACCGCCCGTCAGCCCGCCAGGTACCCCTGGACGGTGCGCCCCAGCAACGGGGCCAGCACCTCCGGGGGTGCCGAGGCGAGCGGCTCCACCGCGATCACGTAGCGGGCCATCGCCAGCCCGACGATCTGCGACATGACCAGTTCCACCCGCAGCTCCGGGTCCGGCAGCTCCAGTTGCTCCGCCACCCGGCCGACCAGCTCGACCACCATGAAGTCGCGCATCAGCCCCGCGACCTCCTCGCTGGCCGCCGCCGTCCGCACCAGCGCCAGCAGCCGCTCCCGCACCGCCGGCTGCTCCCACAGCCCGAGCACGAAGCCGGCCACCCGCTCGCCGACGGTCGCCGGGTCGCCCGCGAAGACCTGCTCCACCACGGCCTTCGGGTCGAACGGGAATTCCAGCGAGGCCATGAACAGCCGGTCCTTGGTGCCGAAGTAGTGGTGCAGCAGCGCCGCGTCCACGCCCGCGCCCCGGGCGATCGCCCGCATGCTGGCCTTCTGGTAGCCGCGCGCCGCGAACTCCGCGCGCGCCGCCGCCAGCACCGCCCCCTTGGTGTCCTCGCCGCCGGGCCGCCGCCCGCGCGCCTTCGTCCCGCCCGTCCCGGTTCCGCTCATCCCGCCATTCTCCGGCATCGGCGGAGGTCCGCGCGGGTGAGTGCCGGCCGGTGCCGCGGGCAGATTCCTCCCCCGCCTACCAATTGCCTACGCGCGTAGATATGCTGGTCTGGTGACTATGTCCACTCTTGCAGCCAACGCCCCCGGCGCTGCGGGCGGCGGCCTCTCGGACGTCGCGGCGTCCGAGGCCACCTTGCGCCGTTTCCTGCACGGCCTGCCCGGGGTCGATCAGGTCGGTCTGGAGTCGCGGGCCGCGACTCTCGGTACCCGGTCGATCAAGACCACCGCGAAGGCCTTCGCCATCGACCTCGCCATCTCGATGATCGACCTGACCACGCTGGAGGGCGCGGACACGGTCGGCAAGGTCCGCTCGCTGTGCGCCAAGGGCCTCAGCCCGGACCCGGGCGACCGCACCGCCCCCCAGGTCGCGGCGATCTGCGTCTACCCGGACATGGTCGCCACCGCCAAGCAGGCGCTGGGCAGCAGCGGCATCCAGGTCGCCTCCGTCGCCACCGCCTTCCCGTCCGGCCGGGCCGGGATGCCGGTGAAGCTGGCCGACACCGCCGAGGCGGTCGCCGCGGGCGCCGACGAGATCGACATGGTGATCGACCGGGGCGCGTTCCTCTCCGGCCGGTACCTGGAGGTCTTCGAGGAGATCCGCGCCGTCAAGGAGGCGTGCGAGCGCCCCGACGGGAGCTCCGCCCACCTGAAGGTGATCTTCGAGACCGGTGAGCTGCAGACCTACGACAACGTCCGCCGGGCCTCCTGGCTGGCGATGATCGCGGGCGCCGACTTCATCAAGACCTCCACCGGCAAGGTCGCGGTCAACGCCACCCCGCCGGTGACGCTGCTGATGCTGGAGGCGGTGCGGGACTTCCGTGCGGCGACCGGCACCCAGGTCGGCGTGAAGCCGGCCGGCGGCATCCGCACCACCAAGGACGCGATGAAGTACCTGGTGATGGTGAACGAGACGCTGGGCGACGACTGGCTGAGCCCGCACTGGTTCCGGTTCGGCGCGTCCAGCCTGCTGAACGACCTGCTGATGCAGCGTCAGAAGCTGAGCACCGGCCGGTACTCCGGTCCCGACTACGTGACGGTGGACTGAGGACGATGGCGAAGACCAAGAAGACCGAGACCGAGCCCACGACCGCGGCCGAGCAGCCCGTGCGGCGCTCCGGCCTGTTCGAGTACGCCCCCGCGCCGGAGTCCCCGGCCGCCGCCGGTGAGATCGCCACCAGCTACGGCCACTTCATCGGCGGCGAATTCGTCGACTCGCTGGGCTCCGAGGCGCTGAAGACCGTCAACCCGGCGACCGAGCAGGTGCTGGCGGAGTTCGCGCAGGGCACCGAGCAGGACGTGGACCGGGCCGTGCAGGCCGCCCGGAAGGCGTTCGCGGACTGGTCGGCGCTGCCGGGCAGCGAGCGCGCCAAGTTCCTGTTCCGGATCGCCCGGATCATCCAGGAGCGCTCGCGCGAGCTGGCCGTGCTGGAGTCGATCGACAACGGCAAGCCGATCCGCGAGACCCGCGACGTCGACCTGCCGCTGGTCGCCGCGCACTTCTTCTACTACGCGGGCTGGGCCGACAAGCTCGACTTCGCCGGCTACGGCGCGAACCCGCGTCCGCTCGGCGTCGCCGCCCAGGTGATCCCGTGGAACTTCCCGCTGCTGATGCTGGCGTGGAAGGTCGCCCCGGCGCTGGCCACCGGCAACACCGTGGTGCTGAAGCCCGCCGAGACCACCCCGCTGACCGCGCTGCGCTTCGCCGAGATCTGCCGCCAGGCCGGTCTGCCGAAGGGCGTGGTGAACATCGTCACCGGCGACGGCCGCACCGGCGCCGCGCTGACCGCGCACCCGGGCGTCGACAAGGTCGCCTTCACCGGCTCCACCCCGGTCGGCCGGGCGATCGCCAAGCAGCTGGCCGGCACCCGCAAGAAGCTGTCGCTGGAGCTCGGCGGCAAGGCCGCGAACATCGTGTTCGACGACGCGCCGCTGGACCAGGCGGTCGAGGGCATCGTCAACGGCATCTTCCTCAACCAGGGCCACGTCTGCTGCGCGGGCTCCCGCCTGCTGGTGCAGGAGTCGGTCCAGGACGAGCTGCTGGACGCGCTCAAGCGCCGGATGGGCACCCTGCGGGTCGGCGACCCGCTGGACAAGAACACCGACATCGGCGCGATCAACTCGGCCGAGCAGCTGGCCCGGATCACCGAGCTGACCTCCGCCGGCGAGCAGGAGGGCGCCGAGCGCTGGGCGCCCGAGTGCGAACTGCCGGGCGCGGGCTACTGGTTCCGCCCGACGCTGTTCACCGGCGTCTCGCAGGCGCACCGGATCGCCCGCGAGGAGATCTTCGGCCCGGTGCTGTCGGTGCTGACTTTCCGCACCCCCGCCGAGGCGGTGGAGAAGGCCAACAACACCCCGTACGGGCTGTCCGCGGGCATCTGGACGGAGAAGGGCTCGCGCATCCTCTGGACCGCGAACCGGCTCCGGGCGGGCGTGGTGTGGGCGAACACCTTCAACAAGTTCGACCCGACCTCGCCGTTCGGCGGGTACAAGGAGTCCGGTTACGGCCGCGAGGGCGGTCGCCACGGCCTGGAGGCGTACCTCGATGTCTGAGCCCACCGTCCGACTGGACGTCTTCAAGACCTACAAGCTGTACGTCGGCGGGAAGTTCCCCCGCTCGGAGAGCGGGCGGGTGTACGAGGTGACCGACACGAAGGGCCAGTGGCTGGCGAACGCCCCGCTGGGCACCCGCAAGGACACCCGGGACGCCGTGCTGGCGGCCCGCGCGGCCGTGAAGGGCTGGTCGGGCACCACCGCGTACAACCGCGGCCAGGTGCTGTACCGGGTGGCCGAGATGCTGCAGGGCCGGCGCGAGCAGTTCACCGCCGAGGTGACCGCGTCCGAGGGCGTCGGCGCCAAGAAGGCAGCGGCGCTGGTGGACGCGGCGATCGACCGCTGGGTCTGGTACGCGGGCTGGACCGACAAGGTCGCCCAGATCGCGGGCGGCGCCAACCCGGTGGCCGGGCCGTTCTTCAACCTCTCCACCCCGGAGCCGACCGGCGTGGTGGGCGTGCTCGCCCCGCGCGCCGGGTACGGCTACTCGCTGCTCGGCCTGGTCTCGGTGATCGCCCCGGCGATCGCCACCGGCAACACCGTGGTGGTCGCCGCCGCCGAGCAGGCCCCGCTGCCCGCGCTCTCCCTCGGCGAGGTGCTGGCCACCTCCGACGTGCCCGGCGGCGTGGTCAACCTGCTCTCCGGCCGCACCGCGGACATCGCCCCCACGCTGGCCTCGCACCAGGACGTCAACGCCCTCGACCTGGCGGGCGCGATCGACCCGGACGGGCCCGGCGCGGCGGCCGCCCTGGAGGCCGCGGCGGCGGATACATTGAAGCGAGTGGTCCGACCGGCCGCCGCCCCGTCCGCCGAGGACTGGACGGCCGCGCCCGGCACCGGGCGGCTGCTCTCCTTCCTGGAGACGAAGACGGTCTGGCACCCGATGGGCATCTGAGCCCCGCCCGACCGGCCAACTCCACACAGACCGGCCGTCCACCACGCCCCTATCCCCCCGGGGGCCGGACGGTCGCGACGGGCCCGCACTTCTCCCCCCCTGGTGCGGGCCCGTCCTCATGCCCGCACGCACCGTGAAGGGGACGACCGGCGGGTTACGACCTGCCCGTTCCATGCCGCAGACTGGTTTCTCGTGAGTGACACCCCGCTGAACCGCCGCCCGATATCCCGCGTCATCCTGCTGTCGGGCCCCTCGGGGTCGGGGAAGTCGGTGCTGGCCGAGCGCAGCGGCCTGCCGGTGCTGCAGCTCGACGACTTCTACAAGGACGGCGACGACCCGTCGCTGCCGCAGCTCCCGGACGGCGGGGGCACCGACTGGGACTCGCCCGACTCCTGGCACGGGGAGCAGGCGCTGGCCGCGATCCGGGCGCTGGTGTTCGAGGGGCGGGCCGAGGCGCCGGTGTACTCGATCCCGGCGAACGGGCGGACGGGCAGTCACACCCTGGCGCTGGACGGCGCCCCGGCGTTCGTCGCGGAGGGGATATTCGCCGCCGAACTGGTGCGCCGCTGCGCGGCCGAGGGCCTGCTCGGCGACGCGCTGTGCCTGCGCAACAAGCCCTCCACCACGGCCTGGCGGCGCTTTCGGCGGGACGTCCGGGAGGGTCGCAAGTCGGTGCCGTACCTGGTCCGCCGGGGCCTGCGGCTGATGCGCGCGGAGCGCGGCATCGTGGCCCGGCAGGTCGAGCTGGGCTCGTACGCCTGCTCGGGCGTGGAGGCCGGCCGGCGGATCGCCGCGGTGGCCCGGCAGCTGCCGGCCGAACTGGTCTGAAGCGGGGGCGGCGGCCGGCGCCCCGTCACTCCGGGGCGGCGGGCAGGCGGCGGCGGACCGCCCACGGCAGCACGAACCACAGGCCGGTGAAGATCAGGGCGATCACCGCGGTGATCGGAACCGCGACCGCGGCGCCCAGCACCACGGTGAGGACCAGCAGCACCGCGCCGGTCAGCGCCGCGGCGAGCAGGACCAGGCCGATCTGGGCGATCCGGGCGGAGACCTTGACGATCCGGGCCCGGTCGGGGTGGTGGAACAGGCCGCGGTGCAGGGCGACGGGCGTGGCGAGCACGGCGGCGGCGACCACCGCGAGCAGCAGCACCACGACGTAAAGGTCCTGTTCGAAGTCGTCGAGCGCGGCGAACCGCGGGGTGAAGGCGACGCCGAGCAGGAAGGCGAAGACGATCTGCACGCCGGTCTGCAGCACCCGCAGTTCCTGGAGCATCTCGATCAGCCGCCGGTCGGCGCGGGCCTGCGGGTTCTCCGCAGCGGGGTCGTCCATCGGGTCATTGTCACGGCCGGTGCGGCGCGACACGACGAAGGCGGGCCACCGGTGCCTGGTTCCCCCCGCACCGGGGCCCGCCTTCCGTTCGGAGCACGGGACGCCCCCCGGCCGCCGCTCCCCCGAGCCGGCTGCCGTGTCCCGTGTCCTCCCCCACCACCCGTCCCCCGACGGGAGTCTGTTGCCGCGTCAGGCGACCAGCTCGCCGAAGGCGTGCACGGTGTCGCCGGAGCGGTTGAGGTTCTCGTCCTCGCGCATCCGGCGCAGCGCGCGCCAGATGGAGCTCTTCACGGTGCCGACGCTGATGCCGAGGATGTCGGCGATCTCCGGGTCGGTGCGGCCCTCGTAGTAGCGCAGCACGAGCATGGTGCGCTGGTTCTCGGGGAGCTTGGCGAGCGCCTGCCAGAGCACGGCGCGCAGTTCGGTGCCGCCCATGGCGTCGGTGTCGCCGGCGTGCTCGGGGAGCTCCTCGGTCGGGTACTCGTTGACCTTGCGGCGGCGCCAGGCGGAGATGTGCAGGTTGGTCATGGTGCGGCGGAGGTAGCCGCCGACCGCGGCCTTGTCGGTGATCCGGCCCCAGGCCCGGTAGGTGGAGAACAGCGCGCTCTGCAGCAGGTCCTCGGCCTCGTAGCGGTCGCCGGTGAGGTGGTAGGCGGTGGCGTACAGGGAGGCGCGGCGCTCGCGCACGTACGCGGTGAACTCGGCGATGTCGCGTGCCTCGTCCGCCGCGGCGGCCGGGTGCTCCCCCTGCGCGCCTCCCTGGTCGGCCTGCTCCCCCTGGAACGTCTGCGGTGCGATCCGCAGTACCGTCCGTCCCGCAACCTGGTTCCCCAACCGGTTGTGGGCGCTGTCCCCGCTCCTGGTCCCCACGACCGGGCGGCGGGGCCCCTCGTGACAGATCCGGCTGGCGCCCAGGACAGCGGCACGCGGCCCGGCGTTTCGGGTCGTCAGCGTTGCGGTCATCGGGCACCCCCATGGTCGTTACGAGCGGTTCTCTGCTCGCCGTGGCGCCCGGTGGTGACCCGGCGTTTCCTCGGCGACAAGGAAAACTCTGCCGTCCGCTCGTCATGGCGGTGTCTGTCGACTGTCACAGGGCTGTCACAGGGGCGGCCGGGCGGAGACATTCCGCGGCCCCGCCGGGGCTGACGCCGGAGCGGCGGCATCCGGTTCCCGGGTGGGCGAGGGTCACCCGGGTGGGTGCTTCCTGGGGCCGCGTGGGACACAATGACCCCCGTGCCTTTCCTGCTTCTGATCGAGGACGACGATGCCATCCGCACCGGCCTCGAACTCGCCCTCACCCGCCAGGGTCACCGGGTCGCCGCCGCGGCGTCCGGCGAGGACGGTCTGCGCCTGTTCAAGGAGCAGCGTCCGGATCTGATCGTGCTGGACGTGATGCTGCCCGGGATCGACGGTTTCGAGGTGTGCCGGCGGATCCGGCGGACCGACCAGCTGCCGATCATCCTGCTGACCGCGCGCTCCGACGACATCGACGTGGTGGTGGGCCTGGAGTCCGGCGCCGACGACTACGTGGTCAAGCCGGTGCAGCCCCGGGTGCTGGACGCCCGGATCCGCGCGGTGCTGCGCCGCGGCGAGCGGGAGAGCTCGGACTCGGCGGCCTACGGCGGCCTGGTGATCGACCGTTCGGCGATGACCGTCACCAAGGACGGCCAGGACCTTCAGCTCACCCCGACCGAGCTGCGGCTGCTGCTGGAGCTGAGCCGCCGGCCGGGTCAGGCGCTGTCCCGCCAGCAGTTGCTGCGGCTGGTGTGGGAGCACGACTACCTGGGCGACTCCCGGCTGGTGGACGCCTGTGTGCAGCGGCTGCGGGCGAAGGTCGAGGACGTGCCGTCGGCGCCGACCCTGATCCGCACCGTCCGCGGGGTCGGCTACCGGCTCGACCCGCCCGCCTGACGCCCCTTCCCTTCTCTCCGGTGAGTCTTTTTTGACGGATCTTCAGTCCGCGCCGCGCCGTGCCCGTTCGGCGTCCTGGCGGCGGCTCAGCTCGCTGCGGGTCCGGCTGATCGCGGTGTTCGCCGCGGTCGCGCTGGTCACCGCGGTGTCCGCGTCCGGGATCGCCTACTGGCTGAACCGCGACGCGGTGCTCAAGCGCGCCCAGGACACCGCGCTGAACGACTTCCGGGTGTCGGTCACCAGGAACGTCTCCCAACTGCCGCTGCACCCGTCCTGCCAGGACCTGGGGGCACTGGCCGCGCAGGTGGCGAGCTCCGGCCTGGCGTACGACGTGGTGGTGGTCGACGCGTCGCTGCCGACCTGCGTCGCCTCCTCCGACCCGATCGCGTTCACCGCCAAGCAGGTGCCCGCGGCGCTGGTCACCGCGGTGAACAAGCCGCGCGAGACCGGTCCGGGCAACCCGTACCCGTACCACCTGTACTGGCAGCGGGTGAACCTGGCCGGGCCGTACGTGATCGGCGGGACGAAGGTGGTGCCGGGCGGGCCGACCGTCTACATGTTCAAGTCGCTGCAGAACGAGCGGGCCGACCTGAACACCCTCGGCTGGTCGCTGGCGATCGCCACCCTGCTCGCCCTGGTCGGCTCGGCGCTGCTCGCGCAGGCCGCCTCGGCGACCGTGCTGCGGCCGGTGCGCCGGCTCGGCGACGCCGCCCGGCGGCTCGGCGAGGGCGAGCTGGACACCCGGCTCGACGTCGAGGGCAACGACGAACTCGCCGAGCTGGCCCGGACCTTCAACCGCACCGCGGAATCGCTGTCCGACCAGGTCGCGGAGCTCAGCGCGCGCGAGGCGCAGTCCCGCCGGTTCGTCGCCGACATGTCGCACGAGCTGCGGACGCCGCTGACCGCGATGACCGCCGTCACCGACATCCTGGAGGACGAGGCGGACGCCCTCGACCCGATGATCGAGCCGGCGGTGCGGATCGTGGTCTCCGAGACCCGGCGGCTGTCCGACCTGGTGGAGAACCTGATGGAGGTGACCCGCTTCGACGCGGGCACCGCCAAGCTGATCGCCGACGAGGTCGACATGGCCGACCTGATCATGTCCTGCATCGACGGCCGGGCCTGGTACGACGCGGTCGAACTGGACGCGCCGCGCGGCATCCTCGCCGTGGTCGACCCGCGCCGCCTGGACGTGGTGTTCGCCAACCTGATCGGCAACGCGCTCAAGCACGGCGGCTCCCCGGTCAGGGTGAAGGTCCGTCAGGACGACGCGGCCGGCACCGTGGTGATCTCGGTCTCCGACGGCGGCCCCGGCATCCCCGAGGACGTCCTGCCGCACGTCTTCGACCGCTTCTACAAGGCCGACAAGGGCCGGGCCCGCTCCGAGGGCAGCGGCCTGGGCCTGTCCATCGCGGAGGCCAACGCCCGGATCCACGGCGGCGACATCACCGCCGCGAACAACCCCGACGGCGTCGGCGCCGTCTTCACCCTGACCCTGCCGCTCACCCAACCGCCGGCCCCCGGCCCGGAGGAGGCCCGATGACCGCCCGCCGGACCCGCCCGCTGCTGCTGGCCTGCGGCGTCCTCGCCGCCACCCTGCTCACCGGCTGCGGGATCCGCCCCACCGAGGTCCCGGTGGACGCGGGCGCCCCGGCCAGCCGCACCGCCTGCCCGAACGAGGTCCTGGTGCCGCTGGCCCCGGACACCGCGGCGCCGTCCGTGGTGCCCGGGCCGACCGCCCGGCCGGCGCCCGCCGCGACCGTCCCGGCCACCCCGACGCCGCAGGTCTCGCCGACCGGCTCGCAGGTGTTCGGCGCGGCGTCGCCCAGTCACTGCCCCTGAGCCGGTGCGCCGGGTCACCCGTTCGCCGGGAACCGCCGCGCGCGCCGGGCGCGTCCCCCGGGGTGTGCACACCACCGCGCGAACCGACCACGCGACCGGGGAACCGGCCGCCGAGCCGGCGGCGCCGTACCGGCTCCGGACGGCGGCCCGGGTGCTGCTGGCGCTCCACCTGCTGGTCCTCGGCTGGTTGAGCCTGCGCCCCGTCCCGGTCGCGTGGACCAGCCCGCCCAACCTCACCCCGTTCGCCTCGGTGCACCAGGCGCTCACCCTCGGCGGCCTCGCCGGCGCCCGCCGACTCGCCTCCGGCGTCCTTCCGTTGGCCCCCGTCGGAGTGCTCCTGCCGCTGGCGGTCGGTTCCCCGCACCGCGGCCGTCTGCTCTCCTTCCTCCGCACCACCGGCGCCGCCGCGCTGCTCGCCACCGCCCTCGAATTCCTGGAGGGATGGGCCCCGGGCCATGTCCTGGACGTCGACGACATCCTCCTCGCCACCCTCGGCGCGGCCGTCGCCCACCTCCTGCTGGTCCCCCCGCTGCGCGCCCTCGCGCTGCGCGAACGCCCCGCCCGGCCCGTGCCGCCGGCCCCCGCCCCGCGCCCGTCCGGTCCGCACCTGCGCCGCGGCGGGTCGGGTCAGCCGGTGAAGACCTGATCAACAGTCGGGGGCCGGGGCGCGAAACGCGTCCCGGCCCCCGATTTTGAGGATCCGTCGGATCAGCCGAGGTACTTGCTGCCGTCGATGACCTCGGCGGCGGCCGGCTGGACGGCCTTGACCGGCTTGCCGAAGTCGCTGAACTGCATGCCGCCCTGGGCGCCGGCGTCCAGCGACAGCAGGTAGGGCTCGCCCTCGTTGGCGATGGCGGCCTCGGTGGCGGTGCCGTCCGGGTCGGTCATCTTGATGGTGACCGCGCTGACGCCGCCGACCTGCTTGACGGCGCCCTTGGTGCCGCCGGGCTCCGGCTTGCCGTTGTCGTCGAGGCCGACGTTCTTCTGCACGTTCAGGCCCAGGTCGCAGAACTCGGTGAACTCCGCGCCCTGGCCCGCGCCCAGGCTCAGCCACTTGCCGGAGATCACGCCGCCCGCGCCGGGGGCGACGGCGTTGACGAACTGGGTGTCCGGCTTGATCCAGACCTTGCCGCCGGTCCGGACGACGTCGGCCTTGCCCTTGCCTCCGATGGCCACCGAGCCGGTGCAGTTGCCGGTGCCGTCGGTGGCGACCGTGCCGCTCATCTGCTCGCCGTCGCTGTCGAGCTTGAAGGTCACCTTGACGGCGGACAGCTTGGCGCCCGCGGCCTGCGACTTCTTCAGGATGTCGGCCACCGGCAGGGCCTCGAGCCCGCCGCCGGCCGCGGACTTGGAGGCCGCCGGCGAGGCGGAGGCGGAGGCGGACGCAGCGGCGGAGGGCGCGGCGGCGTCCTTGCTCTTGCTCCCGTCCGACCCACAGGCCGTCAGCCCCGACACTCCGAGGACGGACAGCATGGCCACGGCCATCAGACGGTTCGCGCGCATCAGATCATTCCCAGGTTGTACGACGTTCGGATGCGCGAGTCTGGCAGTGACCTGGGAAAGCCTGAGCACCGCCTCCATGGCGTTTACTTTTCCTTTACCTTTCCGCGCCCCGCTCCGGCAGACTCGGGGTGCACCCCGGAGCCGACCCTGAGGCGGCGCTCCTCCCGGACGGGGAGCGGCTCCGGGTCCGGATCGGCATCGCGACGGACGCGGCGGAGCAGGTCGCGGCGGAAGGATGGAAGACGAACCGGGCGGACCGACCGCACCGGGAACACTCCTCGGAGGAGACCATGAGCAGCCTCGCCCGCCCCCGTCACAGCCGCGTCATCGGCGGCGTCTGCGCCGGCCTCGCCAAGCGCTTCGGGCTCACGCCGTGGACGGTCCGCGCCATCTTCGTGGCGTCCTGCCTGCTGCCCGGCCCGCAGTTCCTGATCTACCTGGCGCTGTGGCTGCTGCTCCCGCAGGAGCCGTGAGCGACCCCGCGACGGGCCGTCAGTCGAACAGCCCGGAGGGGGACTCGCGGATCTGGTCCGCGGGCGGCGGGGTGACCGTCACCGGCTTGTCGAAGTCGGTGTACCGGATGGTCGCCGTGCCGGTGGCGCTGACGGAGCGCACGGAGAGCAGCCGGGCCGGGCCCTCGGCGGCGACGGCGACCTCGGTGGTCTCACCGCCCTTGCCGGTCGGGGACAGCACGGCGGCCGCTCCGCCCACCCGGTAGCTGAGCAGCACCGCCCGGACGCCGCCGATCTCGGTGGTGCCGCTGCGGACCCACGCACCGGACCCGCCGCCGAGCTCATCGGTCCGGGTCAGCAGCTCCAGGCCCATGTCGCAGAAACCGCTCAACGAGTCGCGCAGCTCATCGGCGTCGCCGGCCACCCACAGATCGGCCGACGAGGCTCCGCCGTCGGCGAGGGCGCCCGCCGCCGGAGTCGACATCTTGAGCCACGCCTCGCTCCCCCGGCGCTTGATCTCCATCCGGCGGTCGGACACCGCCGAACCGCCGGACTTGTCCTTGCTGTCGCGCTTGCCGCCGGTGTGCAGCACCGGCTCCCCGCCGACCGACCTGCCTTCGCAGTTGCCCTTGCTGTCCGCGGACACCGTGGTGACCGTCGCGGTCTGCCCGAGCTGCACCCGCGTGACCGACAGGACGGAGGTCACGTCCTCGTCCGCGCGCTGCGCCTGCGTCAGGATCTCCTTCGCCGACAGCCCCGGGAACACCTGGGCGTCGTCCGGCCCGTCGCCCTCCGACCCGCAGGCCGTCAGCCCGGACATCCCGAGCACGGCCAGCACGGCCCCCGCCACCAGTCGGTTCGTACGCATCGCCGTTCCCCCTCGTCCACCCCACGCAGGCAGTCGCGCGAGTGTGTCACTCATTCGATCCGCACACCAGCAGTTTCTGCCCCTTGCGGGACGGTACGACCTGGTTCGTCCGGCCAACTCGTCGACTGGCAGCGGGAGCTGACGGCCGGTCCGACCGGGCGCACGACGAAGGGGCCGTCCCCAGCGGGACGGCCCCTCGGTCGGTGCGGATCGGGTCGGCGTCAGCCGCCCACGCCCGGCAGGCTCGGCAGGCCGGGGGCACCGCCACCGGTCGGCGACAGGCTGCCCAGCGTGCCGATCACGCCGCCGACCGGGGTCTTGGCCAGGCCCTGGCCGCCCGGGACGGAGTCCAGGCCGCCGATCCGGTTGGCGGCGGCGGGCGCGCCCTGCTCGGCGCTGCCCGGGCCGGTCTGCTCGGCGACCGGCGGGGCCTGCTCCTCGGCGGGCGCGGCGGCCGGCGCGGCGGCGGGGGTGCCCGCGGCCGGGTTCAGCGTGCCGGTCACCGAGCCGAGCTGGTCACCGCCGGGCAGCTTGCTCACGGCGCCGGTGGCCGCGCCGGTCACGCCGGGGTTGGTGAGCGCGCTGGTCGGCAGTCCGAGGCCGCCGGGGGCGACCGCCGCGGCGGAGGCGGAGCCCGCGGCGACGGCGGCGACCGCGACGCCGAGCACCGCGGTGCCGGCGGCCTTCAGAGTGGCCTGCTTCATGTGTGCGTCCTCAGTCCTGGTCGGGCCGGTGCGACGGCGCGCGCCCGGGGAATGCGGGGCGACTGCCGTCACACCGAGTCAGCAGTGACCGGCCCACCGTAGTGAGAAGGTCGCGCACGGTTCAAAGTCGGCCACTCCGGAGAGTGATAAGTCCGACCATCTCCGTGGACGCTGGGCCACCGCCCGGCCCGACGGACCGTCAGGCGCGCGGACCGAACAGCCACTCCGCCTTGAGCTCGGCGTAGCCGGGCTTGATCACGTCGTTGATCATCGCCAGCCGCTCGTCGAACGGCAGGAAGGCCGACTTCATCGCGTTGACGGTGAACCACTCCAGGTCGGCCAGCGTGCAGCCGAACGCCTCCACCAGGTGCCCGAACTCGCGGCTCATGCTGGTGCTGCTCATCAGCCGGTTGTCGGTGTTGACGGTGACCCGGAACTTCAGCCGGCTGAGCAGCCCCACCGGGTGCTCCGCGTACGAGGCCGCCGCACCGGTCTGCAGGTTGGAGGTCGGGCACATCTCCAGCGGGATCCGCTTGTCGCGCACGTACGCGGCCAGTCGCCCGAGCTGCACCCGGCCGTCCTCGCCGACCGTGATGTCGTCGACGATCCGCACGCCGTGGCCCAGCCGGTCCGCGCCGCAGCACTGCAGCGCCTCCCAGATCGACGGCAGGCCGAAGGCCTCGCCGGCGTGGATGGTGAAGTGGTTGTTCTCGCCCTTGAGGTAGTCGAAGGCGGCCTGGTGGCGGGTGGGAGGGTAGCCGGCCTCGGCGCCCGCGATGTCGAACCCGACCACGCCGCGGTCGCGGTGACGGTTCGCCAGTTCGGCGATCTCCTGCGACCGGGCGGCGTGCCGCATCGCGGTCAGCAGCGTCCCGACCCGGATCCGGCGGCCGCGCGCCCGGGCGTTCGCCTCGCCCAGCCGGAAGCCCTCGTTGACCGCCTCGACCACCTCGTCCAGGGACAGCCCCGCCTCCAGGTGTTGCTCCGGCGCGTACCGCACCTCGGCGTACACCACGCCGTCCGCCGCCAGGTCCTCCGCGCAGTCCGCGGCCACCCGGATCAGCGCCTCCCGGGTCTGCATCACGGCGCAGGTGTGCGCGAAGGTCTCCAGGTACCGCTCCAGCGACCCGGAGTCGGCCGCCTCCCGGAACCACACCCCGAGTTCCTTCGGGTCCGTGGTGGGCAGGCCCTGGTAGCCGCAGTCGGCGGCCAGTTCGACGATCGTCTCGGGCCGCAGCCCGCCGTCCAGGTGGTCGTGCAGCAGCACCTTCGGGGCGCGGGCGATCTGCTCGGACGTAGGAATGCGCGGGGCCGTGGTGCCCGCGAGAGGGGTCTGCTTCTCCATTGCCGGAGCATAGCCCCTACGCGCGTAGATTGCCTACCGCCACGCCGTTCCGACCGGGCGAAGCGCAGGTGAACGGCGAGCCCTTCGAAAGGTCGGAGATGTCCGACGCTTGATTCGTCGGAACTTTCCGACCTATGCTCGGGCCGTGCCCACCGACGTCTACGGCGCACTCGCCAACCCCGTGCGCCGCCAACTCCTCCACGCGCTGCTCGACGGCCCCCGTGCGGTCAACGACCTCGCCGGCCGCTTCGAACTCAGCCGCCCCGCCGTCTCCGAACACCTCCAGGTGCTGCGCCAGGCCGGCCTGGTCCGCGAGGAGCCGCGCGGACGGCAGCGCTACTACCACCTGGTGGCCGACCCGCTCGCCGAGGTCAGCCGCTGGCTGCACCCCTTCGAGCACTACTGGCGCGGCCGGCTCACCGCCCTCGGCGAACTCCTCGACGCCACCGCACCGCCCGCCCCCCAGAACCAGGACCCGCGATGACCGACCCCACCCCCGCCATCCACTGCGACCAGTTCCTCCCGCACCCGCCCGCCCGGGTCTGGCAGGCCCTCACCGACCCCGAACTGCACGCCCGCTGGTGGGTCCCCGGCGACATCCGCCCCGAGGTCGGCCACCGCTTCACCCTCGACCTCGGCCCCTGGGGCACCCAGTCCTGCGAGGTCACCCGGGTCGACCCCGAACGCCTGCTCAGCTACACCTTCGCCGAGGGCGTCCTCGACACCACCCTCACCTGGCGCCTCACCCCCGAGGGCACCGGCACCCGCCTCTTCCTCACCCACGAGGGCTTCGACCTCGACACCCCGCTCGGCCGCCAGGCCCTCGACGGCATGGGCCGAGGCTGGCCGGCCGTCCTCCACCGCATGTCCGAAACGATCTGACCCCCACCCCGGCGCAACGAAACACCTCCGGCGACCGAGCACCCCCGCCGGAGGCTTCCCCGCTGGGAACACCTCCGGTGGCAGAGCAACTCGCCGGCTCCCCACCACGCGGCTGAACTTCAACGGCAGGCGAGAGTCCCCCTCGGAGCGGACCCGCCGGCTCCCCGCCGCGCGGCGGAACACCCCGCGGAGCGAACCGGTCGGCTCCTGCGCCGCGCAGCGGAACACCCGGGAAGCGAATCTGCCCGCTCTTGCGCCGCGCAGCGAAACGGCCCTCAGCCGTGGCCCAAGTTGCCCCCCGTCGCCCCCTCCCCGGCGCGGAGCGGACGCCCGCGGGCGAATCTGCCTGTGCTTTCCCTCGCGGAGCGGGGTGTGCTCAGTCGTGGGTGAGGATGCTGCCGCGGCGGGAGAGGACGAAGTCGCGGAAGGCGGCGGCCGGCGGGGGAGGGGGCGGTTCGCGTGCCAGGCGAGGCCGATGGCGCGGCGGGTGCGGGGCGCGGTGACTTCGAGTTCGACGACGCCCGGGCGGGGGACCAGGGCGGGCGGGAGGAGGGCGACGCCGAGGCCCGCGGCGACCAGGCCGCGGAGGGTCTCGACCTCCTCGCCCTCGAAGGCGATCCGCGGGGTGAACCCGGCCTCGGTGCAGAAGCCCTCCATGATGTGCCGCAGGCCGTACCCCTCCTCCACCGTCACCCAGGGCTCCTCCGCGACCTCGGCCAGCCGGATCCGGCGCCGCCCGGCCAGCCGGTGGTCGGCGGGGACGGTCAGGAACAGCCGCTGCTCGTCCAGCGGACGGGCCGTCAGGTCGGGCGCGTCCGGAAGCGGGGAGACCAGGCAGAGGTCGAGCTCGCCGGCCCGCAGCCGTTCCAGCATCGCGGCCACGTAGTCCTGGACCAGCTGGAAGCGCACCCGCGGATGCCCGGCCCGGAACCCGCGCAGCAGCGCGGGCACCGCGTCCGTGCCCATGGTGTGCAGGAAGCCGAAGGCGACCCGCCCGCCGGCCGGGTCGGCCTCCGCGCGGGCCGCTTCCGCGCCCCGCTCCACCTCGGCGAGCGCCCGTTCGACGGAGTCCAGCAGCAGTCGCCCGGCCCGGGTCAGCCGGACGGTGCGCCCCTGCCGGGCCAGCAGGTCGACGCCGAGCTCGGTCTCCAGCCGGGCCACCGCCCGGGAGAGCGTGGGCTGCGGCATGCCGAGCAGCTGCGCGGCCCGGGTGACGTGCTCCAGCCGGGCGACCGCCGCGAACTCCGCCAACTGCGGTGCGAGGCGCGTCACATCGGTGTCGGGACCGAGCTCGGCGAGACGGACGGGGGCGGAGCTGCTCTGATACGTCACAGCATGGATCTTCGCTCATTCATGTATTGGACGCATCAACGGCCCCGGTCGTAGCGTCGTCGGCATGCAGCCCTCAAGTACCGAGGCGGCCGCGCCCGCCCCCGCCACCGATCTCCGCCTGCGCCCCGGCAGCCGCGACTTCCGCCGCGCCAACCTCGCCCTGTTCGCCGCGGGCGTGGCCACCTTCGTCCTGCTGTACTCCACCCAGGGCCTGCTGCCGATCCTCTCCGCCGACCTCGGGCTGACGCCCGGTCAGGCCAGCTGGACCGCCTCCGCGTCCACCCTCGGGCTCGCGCTGGCCCTGCTGCCCGCCAGCGCGCTGTCCGACCGCTACGGGCGCACCGCCGTGATGACGGCCTCCACCCTCGCCGCCTCGGTGCTCGCCGTCGCGCTGCCGTTCGCCCCCGACCTGACCACGCTGGTCGCGCTGCGGGCGCTGCAGGGTGCGGCCCTCGCCGGGCTCCCCGCGACCGCGATGGCCTACCTCGCCGAGGAGGTGCACCCGTCGGCGCTGGCCTCCGCGATGGGCCTGTACGTGGCCGGCAACTCGATCGGCGGGATGGGCGGCCGGCTGGTCTCCGGCTGGGCCGGGGCCGCCTGGGGCTGGCGCTGGGGGCTGGCCGTCTCCGCCGCCCTGGCGCTGCTCGCCGTGCTGGCCTTCCGGCTGCTGATCCCCCGGGCCCGGCACTTCCGCCGTGCGCCGGTGGACGCCCGGGCGCTGGCCGCGACCGTCGCCGGGCACCTGCGCAACCCGCTGCTGCTGCGGCTGTACGCGCTCGGGATGCTGTTCATGGCGGTGTTCGGCGCGGTGTACAACACCGTCGGGTACCGGCTCACCGCGGCGCCCTTCCACCTGCCGCAGTCGGTGGCCGCCTCGATCTTCGTGGTCTACCTGGTCGGCACCGCGTCCTCCGCCTCGGCGGGCCGCCTGACCGCCCGCTGCGGCCGCCGCGGCACCCTCTACCTGGCCATCGGCACCACCACCGCGGGCCTGCTGCTCTCGCTGGCCGGTTCGCTGTTCTGCGCGATCCTCGGCCTGGTGCTGATCACCGCGGGCTTCTTCGCCGGCCACGCCACGGCCTCCTCGGCGGTCGGCCGCACCGCCGCCACCGGCCGCGCCCAGGCCTCCGCGCTCTACCTGATCGCCTACTACCTGGGCAACAGCCTCGGCGGCACCCTCGGCGCCGACGCCTACCACTCCAGCGGCTGGTCCGGCACCGCCACCGTCGCCCTCGCCGCCATGGCCGGCGCAGCCGGCGTCACCCTCTACGCCACCCATCGTGCGGTCGCCACCCGCCGGGCGGAGGCGGTGTCCGTCGGCCGGCTCGGGGCGCGCGCCTGACGGTCCGCCGAGAACGCCGAACGCCGCGGCCGGAGCTCCCTTCCCCCGGGGAGCTCCGGCCGCGGCGTTCGGACGGTCGGTCAGGCGATGCGGTCGAGGACGATCGGGGCCGGGGTGAAGGCGGTGCCGGTGGGGGCGATCGCGGTGGCGCCGTCGAGGGCTTCCAGGGCGTACGGGAAGCGGTCCGGGGTGTCGGTGTGCAGGGTGAGCAGCGGCTGGCCGGCGGTGACGGTGTCACCGGGCTTGGCGTGGAGCTCGATGCCGGCGCCGGCCTGGACCGGGTCCTCCTTGCGGGCGCGGCCGGCGCCGAGGCGCCAGGCGGCGACGCCGACGGCGTAGGCGTCGAGGGCGGTGAGGACGCCGGTGGCGGGCGCGGTGACGACGTGCTGCTCGCGGGCGACCGGGAGCGCGGCGTCGGGGTCGCCGCCCTGGGCGGCGATCATGCGGCGCCAGTGGTCCATGGCGGAACCGTCGCGGAGGGCGTCGGCCGGGTCCTTGCCGTGCACGCCGGCGGCGGCGAGCATTTCGCGGGCCAGTGCGAGGGTGAGCTCGACGACGTCGGCGGGGCCGCCGCCGGCCAGCACCTCGACGGATTCGCGGACTTCGAGCGCGTTGCCGGCGGTCAGGCCGAGCGGGGTGGACATGTCGGTGAGCAGGGCGACCGTGGCGACCCCGGCGGAGCGGCCCAGACCGACCATGGTGCGGGCGAGTTCGCGGGCGTCGTCGAGGTTCTTCATGAACGCGCCGGAGCCGACCTTGACGTCCAGGACGAGCGCGCCGGTGCCCTCGGCGATCTTCTTGGACATGATCGAGGAGGCGATCAGCGGGATCGCCTCGACGGTGCCGGTGACGTCGCGCAGGGCGTAGAGCTTCTTGTCGGCAGGGGCCAGGCCGTCGCCGGCCGCGCAGATCACCGCGCCGGTGGAGTCGAGGACGGCGAGCATCTCCTCGTTGGAGAGCAGGGCGCGCCAGCCGGGGATGGACTCCAGCTTGTCGAGGGTGCCGCCGGTGTGGCCGAGGCCGCGGCCGGAGAGCTGCGGGACGGCGGCGCCGCAGGCGGCGACCAGCGGGGCGAGCGGGAGGGTGATCTTGTCGCCGACGCCGCCGGTGGAGTGCTTGTCGGCGGTGGGGACGCCGAGCGAGGAGAAGTCCATCCGTTCGCCGGAGCGGATCATCGCGTCGGTCCAGCGGCTGATCTCACGGGCCGTCATGCCGTTGAGCAGGATGGCCATGGCGAGGGCGGACATCTGCTCGTCGGCCACCTCGCCCCGGGTGTAGGCGTCGATGACCCAGTCGATCTGGGGGTCGGTCAGCTCGCCCCGGTCGCGCTTGGCCCGGATGACGGAGATGGCGTCCATACACGTGCTCCAGAGGGGGGTGAAATGCGTAGAGTGCCGCGGGATGTCCTCCCGCGACACTCTACGCGCGTAACAACGCAAACAGCTACAGCATCTCCGGCCCGAACGCGTCCGGCAGCACCTCGCTCATCGGCCGCACCCCGGAGGGCAGGTCGACCAGCAGCTCGGGTCCGCCGTGCTCGTACAGCAGCTGGCGGCAGCGCCCGCACGGCATCAGCAGCTCGCCGCCGCCGTCCACGCAGGTGAAGGCCACCAGCCGGCCGCCGCCGGAGGCGTGCAGCGCGGAGACCAGACCGCACTCGGCGCACAGGCCGAGTCCGTACGAGGCGTTCTCCACGTTGCAGCCGACCACGGTGCGGCCGTCCTCGACCAGGGCCGCGGCCCCGACCGGGTACTTGCTGTAGGGGGCGTACGCGTGCCGCATCGCGGAGCGCGCCGCCTCCCGCAGGGTCTCCCAGTCGGGCGCCGGGGCGGCGGGGGCCGTCACTTGCCCTCGCCCTTGCGGTAGACCTGGCCGTCCGCCTTCGGCGGCCGCAGCCGCTGCGAGGCGAGCGCCAGCACCGCCAGGGTGATGACGTACGGGGTGGCGACGATCAGCGGGCGCTGCACCTCGTCGGTGAGCGCGTACCAGGCGGCCACGCCGCCCGCGACGACCACGCTGATCACGCCGGCCACCAGCTGGCGGCGGTAGAACTGCCAGCAGGCGAGCAGCGCCATCGCGATGGCGACCACCAGCAGCAGCACGTGCACCGAGTCGGCGTCGCGCAGCTGGAGGCTGTCGGTGAAGCCGAACAGGCCGGCGCCGGCGGCCAGGCCGCCCGGCATCCAGTTGCCGAAGATCATCGCGGCCAGACCGATGAAGCCGCGGCCCTGGGTCTGGCCGTCCCGGTAGAAGTGCGCGGCGACCAGCGACAGGTAGGCGCCGCCGAGGCCGGCGAAGGCGCCGGAGGAGATCACCGCGAGGTACTTGTACTTGTAGACGTTGACGCCCAGCGACTCGGCGGCGATCGGGTTCTCGCCGCAGGAGCGCAGCCGCAGGCCGAACACGGTGCGCCAGAGCAGGAAGTAACTGCCGATCAGGAACGCGGCGGCGATCAGGATGACCACCGACAGGTTGGTGACCACGCCGCCGACGATGCCGGCCAGGTCGGAGACCAGGAAGTAGTGGTGCCCCTCGACGGTCTTCAGCCAGTCGGACAGGCCGGGGACGGTCAGCTGCGGCAGCGAGTCCGCGGGCGGCGACTGGTTCGCACCGGCGCCGTCGTTGACGTAGTCCTTGTAGTAGATCCGGTTGACGTAGGCGCACAGGCCGGGGATCAGCAGGTTGACGCCGACGCCGGAGACGATGTGGTCGACGCCGAAGGTGACGGTGACCAGCGCGTGCAGCAGACCGCCGAGCGCGCCGCCCGCCATGCCGGCCAGCAGGCCGACCCACGGGTTGACCAGGAAGCCGCCCCAGGCGCCGCAGAAGGTGCCGGCCACCATCATGCCTTCGAGGCCGATGTTGACCACGCCCGCGCGCTCGGACCAGAGGCCGCCGAGACCGGCCATCGCGATCGGCACCGCCGAGGACAGCGCGGCGCTGATCTGACCGGAGGAGGTCAGGCCGTGGTTGCCGGTGGCCGCCCCGACCACCGCGAACAGCACCAGGGCGAGGGCGATCAGCAGCAGCACCACCGGCCAGGTGAGCTTCGGCTTCTTCGCGGGCGCGACGGGCGACTTGGGCTTTCCGGCGAGTGCGGTGCTCATGCCGCCACCTCCTTCTGGGCGGCCGCAGCCTGGGCGGCGAGCTCGGCGCCGACCTTCTGCTGCTGGCGCTTGAGGCCGTAGCGGCGCACCAGCTCGTAGGCCACGACGACGCAGATGACGATGGTGCCCTGGATCACCGGAATGATCTCGGACGGGTAGTCGCCCTGGGTGGGCAGCTGGGCGCCGGAGGCGTCCAGGAAGGCGAACAGCAGCGCGGAGAACGCGATGCCGATCGGGCTGTTGCGGCCGAGCAGCGCCACCGCGATGCCGGTGAAGCCCAGGCCGGTCTGCACGTTCTGCCCGAAGTACGGGGTGTTCTGCATCAGTTCGGGCAGGCCGATCAGACCGGCCAGCGCGCCGGAGACCACGATCGAGGTGATCACCATGCGCTTGACGTTGACGCCGGAGGCCTTGGCGGCGGTCTCCGAACGGCCGGTGGCGCGCAGGTCGAAGCCGAACCGGGTGCGGTTCAGCGTGAACTGGAAGACCACGCCGACCAGCACCGCGATCACGATGAAGCCCCACAGGGTGCCGCCCTGCGTCTCGAACGCGAAGAAGTGGCTGGACTCGGAGATCTTGGCGGTCTGGATCGAGTTGGTGGTGCCCTTGGTCTGCGGCGCGAAGATGCCGGGCACCAGCAGCACGCCGATCACGGCGACCGCGATGTAGTTCAGCATGATGGTCGAGATGACCTCGCTGACGCCCCGGTAGACCTTCAGCAGACCGGCGATCGACGCCCACAGGCCGCCGACCAGCATCGCGGTGATCAGCAGCAGCGGGATCTGCAGGAACGCCGGCAGGTCGACCTGGCTGCCGACGTACGCGGCGAACATCATGCCGAGCTTGTACTGGCCCTCGATGCCGATGTTGAACAGGTTCATCCGGAACCCGAACGCGGCGGCGGCCGCGGCCAGGTAGTACACGGTGGCCTTGTTCAGGGTGGCGACCTGGCCGTCCGAGGCGGTGCCGTAGTCCCACATGATGCGGAAGGCGTCGAACGGGTCGCGGCCGGAGACCGCCAGCAGGGTGCCGGCGATGACCGCAGACAGCAGCACCGCGAGCACGGGGGCGGCCAGCCCGAGGGCGATCCGCTCCAGGTCGATGCGCTCGCGCAGCGAACGCTTGGCCGCGGGTGCGGCCGGGGGGTTGGGACTGGTCATGTGGCTACTCCCCCGCCTGCTCGTCGTCGGCGGTGTCGGTGGACGGGGTGGCGTCGGTGCCGTTCCCGGACTGCTCGGCCTCGGTGCCCTCGGCGGCGAGCGCCCGGTCCTCGGCGACGGCCTCCGGGGCGGACTCCAGGTGGCCGCGGGCCGCGCCGGCCATCGCGGTGCCCAGGTCCTCGGCGGTGACGGTGGCCGGGTCGGCGTCGGCGACCAGGCGGCCGCGGTAGATGACCCGGATGGAGTCGGACAGGCCGATCAGCTCGTCCAGGTCGGCGGAGATCAGCAGCACCGCCAGGCCCTCGCGCTGGGCGGACCGGATCTGCTCCCAGATCTGGGCCTGCGCGCCGACGTCCACACCGCGGGTCGGGTGGGCGGCGATCAGCAGCTTCGGGCCGTGGCTCATCTCGCGGCCGACGATCAGCTTCTGCTGGTTGCCGCCGGAGAGCGAGGCCGCGGTGACCTCGATGCCGGGGGTGCGGACGTCGTACTCCTCGACGATCCGCTGGGTGTCGGCGCGGGCGCCGGCCGGGTCGAGCAGCGCGCCCTTGGAGTTGGGCCGCTCGGTGACGTGGCCGAGGATCCGGTTCTCCCAGAGCGGGGCCTCCAGCAGCAGGCCGTGCCGGTGCCGGTCCTCGGGGATGTAGCCGATGCCGGCCTCGCGGCGGGCCCGGGTCAGGGTGCGGGTCAGGTCGGCGCCGTCCAGCGTGACGGTGCCGGCGTCCAGCGGCAGCATGCCCATGATGGCCTCGACCAGTTCGGCCTGGCCGTTGCCCTCGACACCGGCGATGCCGAGGATCTCGCCCTTGCGGATCCGCAGCGACACGTCGTCCAGGACGACGCGCTCGACGCCCTCGGCGTCCGGCTTGGCGATCCGCAGGCCCTCGACCTTGAGCATCTCGGTCTCGGTGACGGTGGAGGCGCGGCTCTCCGGGGAGGGCAGTTCGGCGCCGACCATCAGCTCGGCGAGCTGACGGGCCGTCACGGTGCGCGGATCGGCGTCGCCGACGGTGGTGCCGCGGCGGATCACGCTGATCGCGTCGGCCACCGAGAGCACCTCGTGCAGCTTGTGCGAGATGAAGATGACGGTGACGCCCTCGGCCTTGAGCTCGCGCAGGTTGTCGAACAGCGCGTCGACCTCCTGCGGGACCAGCACCGCGGTGGGCTCGTCCAGGATCAGGATCCGGGCGCCGCGGTACAGCACCTTGAGGATCTCGACCCGCTGCCGGTCGGCCACGCCGAGGTCCTCGACCAGGACGTCCGGCTTGACGCCGAGGCCGTACTGCTCGGAGAGTTCGCGGATCTTCGCCTTGGCGGCCGCGCCGATGCCGTGCAGCTGCTCGCCGCCCAGCACGATGTTCTCCCACACGGTGAAGTTGTCGGCCAGCATGAAGTGCTGGTGCACCATGCCGATGCCGCGCGCGATGGCGTCCGCGGGGGTGCCGAACTCCACCTGCTCGCCGTCGATGGCGATGGTGCCCTCGTCCGGCTTCTGCATCCCGTAGAGGATCTTCATCAGGGTGGACTTGCCGGCGCCGTTCTCGCCCATCAGCGCGTGCACGGTGCCCCGCTGCACGGTGATGTCGATGTCGTGGTTGGCCACCACGCCGGGGAAGCGCTTGGTGATGCCGCGCAGTTCGACGGCCGGTGTCGCCGTCCCCGCGCTGGGGGTGCCGCCCGTGGGGACGGAGTCGGAGGGGGTGATGGCGATCTCCTGCTGGTCGTCGGGCGCTTCGTCGCGCTGGAAGCTCAGGGGGATTCTCGGGGTACGGGACACCGGGCGGGGGTGCGGAACGGGCAGGGGCCCGGGGGATGCGCCTGGGCGCATCCGTCCGAGCCCCTTCCGTGAGATGTGGCAGACCACCGCGCCGCCCGGTGACCGGACGGCGCGGTGACGGTGGATCAGCCCTGCGGGGCGGTCGGGACCTTGGTGGCGCCCGAGGTGATCTGCTGGGTGGCAGCGTCGATCTTCGCCTTGATGTCGTCGATGAACCCGCCGGTGGTGGCCAGCGAGACGCCGCCCTGCTTCAGGTCGAAGTTCTGGACGCCGGTCAGCACGCTGCCGTTCTTCGCGGACTGGACGTAGCTGAACACGGCGGTGTCCACGTTCTTCACCATCGAGGTGAGGATGTGGTCCTTGTACTTCTCCAGGGCCGGCTGCTTGGCCTGGTCGGAGTCGACGCCGATGGCCCACTTGCCGGCGGTGGCGACGGCCTCGATGGAGCCGGTGCCGGAGGAGCCAGCGGCGGCGTAGATGACGTCCGCGCCCTTGTCGAGCTGGCCCTGCGCGGCCTGCTTGCCCTTGCCCGGGTCGGCGAAGCCGGTGAAGTCCGGCGGGGTGGTGAGGTAGGTGACCTGGACGTCGATGTCGGACTTCACCGACTTGGCGCCAGCGGTGTAACCGGCCTCGAACTTCTTGATCAGCTCGGACTGCACGCCGCCGATGAAGCCGATGTGGTTGGTCTTGGTCTTGCTGGCCGCGGCCACGCCGGCCAGGTAGGAGCCCTGCTCCTCGGCGAAGACCAGCGAGGTGACGTTCGCGGGCTGGTCGGGCGAGGCGGAGTCGATGATCGCGAACTTGACGTTCGGGTTCTCCTTGGCGACCTTGGTCACCGCGTCCTGGTAGACGAAGCCGACCGCGATGATCGGGTTGTAGCCACCGGTCACCAGGCTCTTGAGACGCTGCTCCTTGTCACCCTCGGACTCGCCCGACTTGGCCTCGGCCTCGAAGATGGTGGCGCCCAGGTCGGTCTTGGCCTTGTCCAGGCCGCGCGCGGCGGAGTCGTTGAAGGACTGGTCGCCGCGGCCGCCGATGTCGTAGGCCATGCCGACCTTGAGACCGGAGCCGCCCGCACCGGCGGTGGCGGAGGCGGAGTTGTTGTCGGTGCTCTTTGCGCCGCAGGCGGCGAGCGAGGCGATGCCCAGGGAACCCGAGAGCACGACCGCGGCGAGCTTGAGTGAACGGCGCAAGGGAGTTTCTCCTTCTCACACACCCGTTTGGCGTGGTCGAGCGCCACCGTAACGCGCGTAGAACACGGTTGTGTTACGGCCTGCGGAGCCATTCGGGTTGTTATCAAAACGTGGTCGCCCGTCCCGGCAAATGCGGACATAGCACCACAGGTGCCCAACCCTGCTGTCATTACCGACTGGTATCGGGCCACCACGGTACGCCTCCGCTCCCGGCCCGAGAAGCAGCCGCGCCGAACCCGCCCGGCCCGACGGTCGCCTGCTCGCGACCGCCGGGCCGGCGGAGCCGGCGCCGATCCGACAATCCGGTGGACCGTCAGATCCGGGCGTGCTCCAGTGCCAGCGCGGCGAACAGCTCCACGCCGACCGCGATGGCCCGCTCGTCCGCGTCGAAGTCGCCCTGGTGGAGGTCCCGGACGCCCTTCTCGTGCGGGCCGCGGACCCCGAGGCGGGCGAGCGCGCCCGGTGCGTGCTCCAGGTACCAGGAGAAGTCCTCGCCGCCGAGGCTCTGCTCGGTCGGCTCGACCACCGGGCCGCGGCCCTCGGCGAACCGGGCGGTCATCGCCGCCTCCAGCTGCTCGATCGAGCCTGCCTCGTTGACCACCGGCGGCACGCCGCGGTGGTAGTCGAGGGTCCACTTGGCGCGGTGGGTCTCGGCCAGGTGCGCGAGCAGCTCCTCCAGCACCTCCGGCGCGTCCCGCCAGCCGGCCAGCTCCAGGCAGCGGACGGTGCCCTCCAGCTCGGCGTGCTGCGGGATCACGTTCGGCGCGGAGCCGCCCGCGATCCGGCCCCAGACCAGCGAGACGCCCCAGCGCGGGTCCATCCGCCGGGACAGCGAGGCGGGCAGCTCGGCGGCCAGCTTGGCGACCGCGGTGATCAGGTCGGTGGTCAGGTGCGGACGGGCGGTGTGCCCGCCCGGGCCGTCCAGCGCGATCCGCACCTTGTCGCAGGCCGAGGTGATCGCCCCGGTCTTCAGCCCGATCCGGCCGACCTGCACCTTCGGGTCGCAGTGCACCGCGAAGATCCGCCCGACCCCCTCCATCCCGCCGGCCGCGATCACGTCGAGCGCGCCGCCGGGCATCATCTCCTCGGCCGGCTGGAAGATCAGCCGCACCGGCCGGGTCAGCTCCCCCGCCGCCAGCGCCTGGGCGAGCACCAGCCCGGTGCCCAGCACCACCGCGGTGTGCACGTCGTGGCCGCAGGCGTGCGCCCGGCCCGGCAGGGTGGAGCGGTACGGCACGTCCTTCTTGGCGTCGTCGATCGGCAGCGCGTCGATGTCCGCGCGGAACGCCAGCAGCGGGGTGCCGGGCGCGGTGCCCGGCGGGACGAGGTCCACGATCAGGCCGGTGCCGCCCGGCAGCACCCGGGGCTCCAGCCCGGCGGCGACCAGCCGCTCGCGCAGCAGCCGGGTGGTCCGGAACTCCTGGCGGCCGAGCTCCGGGTGCCGGTGCAGGTCACGGCGCAGCTCGATCAGCTCGGCCTGGTAGGCGGCCACCCGGGCACGCAGGTCGGCGGCGGGGCGAGCGGCGGTGACGGTGGCGGCGGCTGCCGGCTGAGGATCGTTCACCTTGACAAGACTAGGCCGGTGGTGGGCTTTTGGCCCGGCTTCCGGAGAACTGCTCACCGGATGGACGCATAGGGGCCGCGGGGTTGGGTATGACACTTCGATTCAGCCGCCCTTCCGATCGGTCACCTGCCGTGTGCAACGACCTGCACCGGCAGCCGGACACGGCAGCTCCTCCGCCCGGGGTCCGCGCAGCGTAGGGACCAAACGTTTCCTCCCGATCGAGTCATGGTGGAGCAAAACTTCCGGATGCGCTCTTGAGCAGCGCACATCCGTGCGAATAGACAGCTACCGCACAGTCAACTCCGGTGCCGCAGTGGGGGGTCACACCGCCTGCGGCGCGCCTCGTCGCGCCCTCACGAGGGGCTGCTGACGCTCCATCGAACCGAGAAGGGGGGACCGACGTGCCGATTTCCCGCAACCAGCTCGCCAAGAGCATCGCTCCGGCCACCGTCGCCGCCGCACTGATCCTCACCACCCTGGGCGCGGCCGTTCCGGCCTCCGCCGCCGCGCCCACCGGCGAGGGCGCTCGCGCGCTGCCCGGCACCCACCCCGCCTGGGCCACCCCGCAGGCCGACGCCGGCGCCGTCGACCCGGCCACGCCGGCGACCGCCCGGATCTACCTGGCCGGCCGCGACGCCAGCGGCCTCGCGGCCCTCGCCAAGGCCGTCTCCGACCCGAACTCCGCCGCCTACGGGCAGTTCCTGAGCTCCGCCCAGGTGCAGGAGCGGTTCGGCGCCACCCCGGCGCAGGTCGCCGCCGTCACCTCCTGGGTGACCGGCGCGGGCCTCACCGTCGCCGGCGGCAACAGCCACTACCTGCAGGTGTCCGGTTCCACCGCCGCGATGGCCAAGGCCTTCGGCACCGACTTCCGCAGCTACCGCACCGCGGACGGCACCCACCGCGCCCCCGCCAGGGACGCCCAGCTGCCCGCCGCGGTCTCCGGCGCCGTCCTCGCCGTCTCCGGCCTGGCCGACGCCATCCACACCAACGCCTCCACCGCCACCTCGGTCCGCGAGGCCGAGCAGCGCGCGGCCGCCGCCCGCTCCGCCGCCCCCGACAAGAAGGCCCCGGCCACCCTGCCGGACGTGCCGACCTGCTCCGAGGACGGCTACGGCTCGAAGACCGCCAAGGGCGCCCCGGACGGCTACGAGAAGAACGAGCCCTTCGCCCCCTGCTCGTACGTCCCCACCCAGCTGCGCAAGGCCTACGGCGTCACCGACGCCAAGGTCAGCGGCAAGGGCGCCCGGGTCGCGATCATCGACGCCTACGGCCTGTCCACCATGGAGCAGGACGCGAACCACTACTCGGCGCTGCACGGCGACCAGCCGTTCAAGTCCGGCCAGTACTCCGAGTACGTCACCCCGGACAAGTGGACCCACCAGGACGAGTGCGGCGGCGCCGACGGCTGGGCCGGCGAGGAGGCGCTGGACGTCGAGATGGTGCACGGCCTCGCGCCCGACGCGCAGGTGGTCTACGTCGGCGGCAACTCCTGCTACGACGAGGACCTGTACGACGCGATGGCCAAGGTCGTCGACGA
Source organism: Streptomyces sp. TLI_171 (assembly GCF_003610255.1). Classification (GTDB taxonomy): domain Bacteria; phylum Actinomycetota; class Actinomycetes; order Streptomycetales; family Streptomycetaceae; genus Kitasatospora. Next base: position 3,033,868 of record NZ_RAPS01000001.1, read on the forward strand.
GCACCTGGCCGACGTGGTCTCCAACTCCTGGGGCGAGATCATGCACGGCACCGGCGGGGACATCGACCCGGCCGTGGTCGCCGCCGACAACCAGATATTCCAGCTCGGCGCCCTCACCGGCATCGGCTTCACGTTCTCCTCCGGCGACTGCGGCGACAGCTCGCCCGGCGCGGCCGCCACCGGCGTCAACTGCCAGGCCGACACCAACCAGGCGCAGGCCGACTGGCCGTCCGCCTCCCCGTGGGTCACCTCGGTCGGCGGCACCGCGCTGCAGCTCGACAACAAGGCCGGCAAGTACGCCGGCGAGGTCTCCATGGGCGACAAGCGCTCGGTGCTGTCCGCCGACCAGAAGTCCTGGACCCCGTTCCCCGGCAACTTCTACTTCGGCGGCGGCGGCGGTGTCTCCAAGGACTTCGCCCAGCCCTGGTACCAGCAGGGCGTCGTCCCGGACGGCGTCGCGAAGACCGCGGCCGACGGCACCCACTCCGCCACCCCGCTGCGCGCCACCCCCGACATCGCGATGAGCGGTGACCTGGTCGCCGCCACCCAGGTCGGCTACACCGCCGACGGCGTCTACAGCGAGGGCGGCTACGGCGGCACCTCGGTGTCCGCCCCGGAGACCGCCGCGATGTTCGCCAACGCGATCCAGTCCCGCGGCGGCCGGGCGCTCGGCTTCGCCAACCCGGCCCTCTACGACCGGGCCGGCAGCAAGGCGTTCAACGACGTCAACGACGCCGCCAACCACACCAAGCGCGGCAACGTCGTCGACCTGGGCGTCGTGGGCGGTGTCCTGAAGGTCCGGCTCTACCAGATCGGCGCCGACTACGGCCTGTCGGCGGCGAAGGGCTACGACACGGCCACCGGCCTGGGCTCCCCGGGCAAGGACTTCTTCAAGTCCTTCGCCGTCAAGAAGTAGCGCGGAACGGTCGAGGGGGTGCCGGGGATCCTTCCCCGGCACCCCCTCGGTGCGTGCGCGCGACGGCTCAGAAGCGGTCGACCGGCGTGTAGGTGCCCCAGATGCCGCGGAGCGCGTCGCAGACCTCGCCGACGGTGGCGCGGGCGGCGAGGGCGTCCTTCATGGGGTAGAGGACGTTGTCGGTGCCCTCGGCGGCCTTGCGGAGGTGGGTCAGGGCGCGGTCGACGGCGGAGGAGTCGCGGTCGGCGCGCAGCCGGGCCAGGCGCTCGGCCTGCTGGGCCTCGATCGCCGGGTCGACCCGGAGCGGCTCGTAGGGCTCCTCCTCGGCGAGCTGGAAGCGGTTGACGCCGACCACGGTCCGCGCGCCGGAGTCCTGCTCCTGCTGGATGCGGTACGCGGTGCGCTCGATCTCGCCCTTCTGGTAGCCCTGCTCGATGGCCGCGACGGCGCCGCCCATCTCCTCGACCTTGGCCATCAGCTCCAGCGCGGCGGCCTCCATCTCGTCGGTCATCGCCTCGACCACGTAGGAGCCGGCGAACGGGTCGACGGTGGCGGTGACGTCGGTCTCGAAGGCGAGCACCTGCTGGGTGCGCAGCGCGAGCCGGGCGGACTTCTCGGTGGGGAGCGCGATCGCCTCGTCGAAGGAGTTGGTGTGCAGCGACTGCGTGCCGCCCAGCACCGCGGCGAGCGCCTGCACCGAGACCCGGACCAGGTTGACCTCGGGCTGCTGGGCGGTCAGCTGGACGCCCGCGGTCTGGGTGTGGAAGCGCAGCATCTGCGACTTGGGGTTCTTCGCGCCGAACTCCTCCTTCATGACGCGGGCCCAGATCCGGCGCGCGGCACGGAACTTGGCGACCTCTTCGAGCAGCGTGGTGCGGGAGACGAAGAAGAAGGAGAGCCGCGGCGCGAAGTCGTCGACGTCCATGCCGGCGGCGACGGCGGTGCGCACGTACTCGATGCCGTTGGCGAGGGTGAAGGCGATCTCCTGCGCGGGGTTCGCCCCGGCCTCGGCCATGTGGTAGCCGGAGATGGAGATGGTGTTCCACTTGGGGATCTCGGCCCGGCAGTACTGGAACACGTCGGCGATCAGCCGCAGCGAGGGCTTGGGCGGGAAGATGTAGGTCCCGCGGGCGATGTACTCCTTGAGCACGTCGTTCTGGATGGTTCCGGTCAGCCGGCTGCTCGGCACGCCCTGGGCCTCGCCGACCAACTGGTAGAGCAGCAGCAGCAGCGAGCCGGGCGCGTTGATGGTCATCGAGGTGGAGACCTCGCCGAGCGGGATGCCGCCGAACAGCACGCTCATGTCCTCGACGCTGTCGATCGCCACGCCGACCTTGCCGACCTCGCCGGAGGAGATCGCGGCGTCCGAGTCGTAACCCATCTGGGTGGGCAGGTCGAAGGCGACGGACAGGCCCATGGTGCCGTTGGCGATCAGCTGCTTGTAGCGGGCGTTGGACTCGGCGGCGGTGCCGAAGCCCGCGTACTGGCGCATCGTCCACGGCTTGCCGGTGTACATGGTCGGGTACACGCCGCGGGTGAACGGGTACTGCCCGGGGGTGCCGAGCCGGTTCGCGGCGTCGAAGCCGGCCAGGGTCTCGGGGCCGTACACCGGCTCGATCGGCAGGCCCGACTCGGTGCGGCGGGGCTCGGCTGCCATGGGTGTCCTCCGCGGGGGGTTGTGAGGGGTTAGCGCTGATTAACGGGTCAGCTGGATACGCAATGTAGTCGTGCCGCGTCGGGACCAGACAGATGCCACGGCTGGGAGCTTGCTCACAACACGCACGACCCGCCCCTTGGGATGATCGGTCCACCGACCGGACACACGAGGAGTGCACGACATGACCGAGCAGAAGGTGGCCGTGGTCACCGGCGCCAGCAGCGGCATCGGGGCGGCCACCGCCCGACGACTGGCCGCGGACGGCTTCGAGGTGGTGCTGACCGCGCGCCGCACCGAGCGGATCGAGGAGCTGGCCAAGGAGATCGGCGGCCGGGCCCACACCCTGGACGTCACCGACCGGGCCGCGGTGGACGCCTTCGCCGCCGAGGTCGGCCGGGTCGACGTGCTGGTGAACAACGCGGGCGGCGCGCTCGGCGCGGAGAGCGTCGAGAACGGCGACCCCGCGGACTGGCGCACCATGTACGAGGTCAACGTGATCGGCGTGCTGCACCTGACCCAGGCGCTGCTGCCGGCGCTGCGCGCCACCGGCGACGGCACCGTGCTGATCATGTCCTCCACCGCGGCGCTGGCCGCGTACGAGGGCGGCGGCGGCTACGTGGCCGCCAAGCACGCCGTCCACTCGGTGGCCCAGACCCTGCGCCTCGAACTGGTGGGCGAGCCGATCCGGGTGATCGAGATCGCGCCCGGCATGGTCAGGTCGGAGGGCTTCGCGCTCACCCGGTTCCGCGGCGACCAGGACAAGGCGGACGCGGTCTACGCCGGCGTCGCCGAGCCGCTGACCTCGGAGGACATCGCCGACACGGTGTCCTGGGCGGTCACCCGGCCCGCCCACGTCAACATCGACCTGCTGGTGGTCCGGCCGCGCGCCCAGGCCGCCAACCACAAGGTGCATCGGGTCAGTTGATCGCCTCCGCGTGAACGAGAAGGGCGGCGGGTCACAACTTGATAGCTCGATCGAGTGAAATCGGCCCGCCGCCTCCCCAACTGATGAGCCCTCAACTACCGTGGAGGCGCTGCCCCGCCGAGCTGTGTCAGCCCCGAGCGACGGCATTGCCGCACCCTCCGCACACCCACTTCCCCTCCGTCTCTGCAGCCTCCCCCCTTCCTGCCCTCACGAGGAGGATCCGCTGGCCAGCGACATCCCGCCGCAGCGTCTCGACGCGCGGACGGAACCGTCCCTGCTGGGGCTTCACCGGTTCAACGAAGCCGACTCCGGCGCGGTCGAGGAAGCACTGCTCGCCTGTTGCGGCAGCCACCGCTGGGCCCTCCGCCTCACCGCCCACCGCCCGTACCCCGACATAGAGTCACTGCTCGCCGCCGCCAGCGAGGCCAGCTACGACCTGCGCCCCGCGGACCTCGCCGAGGCCCTGGCCGACGAGAGCTGGATGCCCCAGCCGCTGCTCGGCATGCGCGCGCCCGGCAGCCAGGCCGCCCACACCGCGCTCCGGGCGGCGCACGCGGCCTACGAGGCCCGCTTCGGGCACGTCTTCGTGGTCTGCCTGGAGGGCGTCGACCCGGAGGAGATGCTGGACGCCGTCCTCACCTCGATCCGGACCAGGCTGGCCAACGACCGGGACGAGGAACGCCTCATCTCCGCCGAGGAGTTGCGGCGGATCGCGCTCGGCCGCCTGGAGCACCTGGTGGCGGTCAAGAACTAGGTCGAGGACTAGTGGGCGGGTCCCGGTCGGGACCCGCCCAGCTTCTCGAGCTGGGCCCGCACCACCTCCCGGTCGGGCTCCGGGGCGGGGCGCCCCTCGGCGTCCAGGGTGGTGAACACGGTCAGCACGTCACCGGTCCGGGTGACCAGGGCCCGCTGGGCGAAGGTGGCGCCGCCGGTTTCATTCGTGAGGGTGAACGCCGTGGCGGCGTCCGCTCCTCCGGGGGTGGGCGTGTCGAGCCGGGTGAGCAGGTGCCGTCCGGCCGCGGAGCCGAACGCCCGGCAGCGGTCCAGCACTTGGTCGAGTCCGGCGTGGACCGCGGCGGCCCGCCCGGGCCGGAAGGCCAGGATCGCGGTGTACACCGAGGCGGGGCTGTCGCCCTCCCGCGCGATGTCCAGGTCGGCCTCGGCGAGCGGCCCGGCGGCGCCCTTGGACGGGGTCAGCGCGTCCAGGACCGGCTGACAGGCGGGCACGTCGGCGGTCTCCGGCGGGCTGGAGATGTCGCTCTGGCCGGGCTGCATCACGGTGACGTGCCAGCCGGCGGCGAGGTCGGCGTCGGTGACGGCGAGCGCGCGCACCGCGGCGGCGTCGTACCCGGCGGCGGGGGTCCCCGCCCGGTCGGCGGACGGGGCGGGCGGGGCGGCGGCGCAGCCGGCGGTCAGGGCCAGCGCGGCGAGGACGGGCAGGGGTCGCACGTCGGGTCTCTCTTCGGTCTGCGGCAGGGGACCGCACCGTAGCGCAACGAAACGGTCACGGAGCGTCATAGTTCCCGTCCCGATTAGGCCGTGCGTGCCTGATTGATCACACCAGGGGCCCCCGTCGGCTGTTGGCGACGGTGCGTCGATAGGATGCTCGCGGCCGGTGGACCGTATCCGGCCGGGCTGACCGACACCGAAGCCGGCCGAGCCCCCGAACCGCTTCCGGAGGGTTTTCCGTGCCGGCTGGAACGCTGTACCGCGGCCGGGAAGGCATGTGGAGCTGGGTGGCTCACCGAGTCACCGGCGTCCTGATCTTCTTCTTCCTGTTCGCACATGTTCTCGACACCGCCCTGGTGCGGGTGTCGCCCGAGGCGTACGACTCGGTGATCGCCACGTACAAGTTCTGGCTCGTGAACCTGATGGAGTACGGCCTGGTGGCCGCCATCCTGTTCCACGCGCTGAACGGCCTGCGGGTCGTCGCGGTGGACTTCTGGGCCAAGGGCCCGAAGTACCAGAAGCAGATGCTCTGGACCGTCGTCGGCATCTGGGTCGTCCTGATGGGCGGCGCGTTCGGCCCCGTCCTGCAGCACACCCTTCGCACCTGGTTCGGGGGCTGATCCGTATGTCCACTGAGACCAACGACCTGGTGGTGCCCTCGCTGCAGGCCCACACCGGTAAGGGCCTCGGCACCGGCAACCCGGCGGACGCCTTCGTGGTGGAGCCGGCCCGGTCGCGCAGCAAGCGGACGCCGCGCCGCACCCGGACCAACTTCGAGATGCTCGCCTGGCTGTTCATGCGCCTGTCGGGTGTCGTCCTGGTGGTGCTGGTCCTCGGCCACCTGCTGATCAACCTGATGCTGGACGGCGGCGTCTCCCGGATCAGCTTCGCCTTCGTGGCGGGCCGCTGGGCCTCGCCGTTCTGGCAGGGCTGGGACCTGCTGATGCTGTGGCTGGCCATGCTGCACGGCTCCAACGGCATGCGCACCGTCATCAACGACTACGCGGAGAAGGACGCCACTCGTCTGTGGCTGAAGGGTCTCTTGGGCGTCGCGACCGTGTTCACGGTCCTGCTCGGCACCCTGGTGATCTTCACCTTCGACCCGAACATCTGACGAGCCACCAGAGGCGACTGACCCCCATGCAGATTCACCAGTACGACACTGTCATCGTCGGCGCCGGCGGCGCGGGCATGCGTGCGGCCATCGAGTCGACGCAGCGCAGCCGCACCGCGGTCCTGACCAAGCTCTACCCGACCCGGTCCCACACCGGCGCGGCGCAGGGCGGCATGTGTGCCGCGCTCGCCAACGTCGAGGAGGACAACTGGGAGTGGCACACCTTCGACACGGTCAAGGGCGGTGACTACCTGGTCGACCAGGACGCCGCCGAGATCATGTGCAAGGAGGCCATCGACGCGGTCCTCGACCTGGAGAAGATGGGTCTCCCCTTCTCCCGCACCGACCAGGGCCGGATCGACCAGCGCCGCTTCGGCGGCCACTCCCGCAACCACGGCGAGGCCCCGGTCCGCCGGTCCTGCTACGCCGCGGACCGCACCGGCCACATGATCCTGCAGACGCTGTTCCAGAACTGCGTCAAGCACGGCGTCGAGTTCTTCAACGAGTTCTACGTCCTCGACCTGCTGATCAACGAGGGCCGCACGGCCGGCGTGGTCGCGTACGAGCTCGCCACCGGCGAGATCCACGTCTTCCAGGCCAAGGCCGTGGTGTTCGCCTCCGGCGGCACCGGCAAGATGTTCAAGGTCACCTCGAACGCCCACACCCTGACCGGTGACGGCCAGGCCGTGGCGCTGCGCCGGGGCCTGCCGCTGGAGGACATGGAGTTCTTCCAGTTCCACCCGACGGGCATCTGGCGGATGGGCATCCTGCTCACCGAGGGCGCCCGCGGCGAGGGCGGCATCCTGCGCAACAAGGACGGCGAGCGCTTCATGGAGCGCTACGCCCCCGTCATGAAGGACCTGGCGTCCCGTGACGTGTGCTCCCGCGCGATCTACTCGGAGATCCGGGCCGGCCGCGGCTGCGGCCCCGACGGCGACCACGTCTACCTGGACCTGACGCACCTCCCGCCGGAGCAGCTGGACGCCAAGCTGCCGGACATCACCGAGTTCGCGCGCACCTACCTCGGCATCGAGCCCTACACGGACCCGATCCCGATCCAGCCCACCGCGCACTACGCGATGGGCGGCATCCCGACCAACGTCGAGGGTGAGGTCCTGAGCAACAACACCGACGTCGTCCCCGGCCTGTACGCCGCGGGCGAGGTCGCGTGCGTGTCGGTGCACGGCGCCAACCGGCTGGGCACCAACTCGCTGCTGGACATCAACGTGTTCGGCCGCCGCGCGGGCATCGCCGCCGCCGCCTACGCCGACAAGCACGACTTCGTCGAGCTGCCGGAGAACCCGGGCGCGCTGGTCGAGGCGCTGGTCGAGGGCCTGCGGGAGTCCACCGGCACCGAGTCCGTCGCCAAGATCCGCCAGGAGCTGCAGGAGTCGATGGACGCCAACGCGTCCGTCTACCGCACCGGCAAGACCCTGCAGCAGGCGGTCGAGGACGTGGCGGCGCTCAAGGAGCGCTTCAAGAACGTCTCGATCCAGGACAAGGGCTCGCGCTACAACACGGACCTGCTGGAGGCCATCGAGCTGGGCAACCTGCTCGACCTGGCCGAGGTGCTGGTCGTGTCGGCGCTGGCCCGCGAGGAGTCCCGCGGCGGTCACTACCGCGAGGACTTCCCGACCCGCGACGACGTGAAGTTCATGCAGCACACCATGGCGTACCGCGAGGTGGGCGAGGACGGTTCCACCTCCATCCGCCTCGACTACAAGCCGGTCGTGCAGACCCGCTACCAGCCGATGGAGCGTAAGTACTGATGTCCACTCCGACCGTCGAGACGCACTCGGCCGCGCTTGACGCGGCCGAGTCGGGCAGCGTCCAGCTGATCAACGTCACCTTCCGGATCCGCCGGTTCAACCCGGAGGAGCACCCGGACCCGGTGTGGGTGGACTACCAGCTCCTGATGGACCCGAAGGAGCGCGTCCTGGACGCGCTCAACAAGATCAAGTGGGAGCAGGACGGCACGCTCACGTACCGCCGCTCCTGCGCGCACGGCATCTGCGGTTCGGACGCCATGCGGATCAACGGCCGCAACCGGCTGGCGTGCAAGACCCTGATCAAGGACGTCAACCCGGAGAAGCCGATCACGATCGAGGCCATCAAGGGCCTCGCGGTCCTCAAGGACCTGATCGTGGACATGGACCCGTTCTTCCAGGCGTACAAGGACGTCATGCCGTTCCTGATCACCGACGGGAACGAGCCGACCCGCGAGCGCCTGCAGTCGCAGAGCGACCGCGAGCGCTTCGACGACACCACCAAGTGCATCCTGTGCGCCGCGTGCACCTCCTCGTGCCCGGTGTTCTGGAACGACGGCCAGTACTTCGGCCCGGCGGCGATCGTCAACGCGCACCGCTTCATCTTCGACTCCCGCGACGAGGGCGCCGAGCAGCGCCTGGAGATCCTCAACGACCGTGAGGGCGTGTGGCGTTGCCGCACCACCTTCAACTGCTCGGAGGCCTGCCCGCGCGGCATTGAGGTCACCAAGGCGATCCAGGAGGTGAAGCGCGCGCTCGTCACGCGTCGCTTCTAGTCCCGCCTGGTCGAAGGGCCCGTCCGGAGTTCGCTCCGGGCGGGCCCTTCGGCGTCCGGTCGGGCGCTCCGTCAGACGGCGCGCCGGGCCCGGACGGTGGCGAGGGTGGCCAGCAGCGGGCCGACGAAGAGCGCGGCGGCCATCGTGCGGTAGTCCTGGTCGGCGGCGGCGGCGGTGAGCGCCAGCTGGGTGCCCAGGACGGCCGCGCCGGCCACCGGGACCAGCGCGGGCAGCCGGTGCCGCCAGGCGTACAGCACGGCCGCGGCCAGGCCCAGGTAGGCCCACAGGGCGCCGCGCCAGAGCAGCCAGTCCAGCTGCGGGGCGCGCAGCAGGGTGTGGCTCCAGGTGGCGGCGGAGTGCAGCGGGCCGAACAGGCCGCGGGCGGCCGGGGCCGGATCGGGGACCAGGGTGGCGGCGTGCGGCCCCGAGTCGCCCGCCCAGACGCTCCAGGCGAGGCGGCTGCGGCAGAGCCGGGCGTCCAGCACCCGGTCCGGGTGGTCGCGGAGCAACCCGCGCCAGGCGGCGGCGAGTTCGTCGCTGCCGCGGCGGGCGGCGGGGGCGCTCCAGCGGTCGGTGAGGGCGGCGGTCGCCGAGCAGTCCGCGCCGGCCGCGTCCCAGGCGGCGGGCGGGGCGGCCGCGGTCAGCGCCGGGCCGGTGACGGTCGCCGGGTCGCGGTGCTGGGCGAGCGCCAGGTCGGCGGCGCGCAGCGTGTGCAGGTCGCCGGTGCGGGCCGCCGGGTGGCCGAGCAGGGCCAGCGCGATCGGCACCGCCAGCGCCAGTGCGGTCAGCAGCGCGACCTTCGCCCGCACCCGGGGCAGCGCGAGCAGCAGCACCAGGGCGGCGACCAGCGCGGCGCCCGCGCCGCGGGTGCCGGTCAGCGCGAGCACCAGGACGGCCGAGAACAGCACGGCCAGATCCAGCCGCTGGGCCGGCCCGCCGCGCTGCAGGGTGCCCTCGGTGCGCCGGGCGAGCAGCCGCAGCCCGGCCGCGGTGAGCAGCACCGCGGCGGCGGTGAACGGCACTTCGGGGCTGAGCGAGACGGCGAGGCTGCCGGTGGGCGGCAGCGCGGCCAGGGCCACCGCGATCGGCCCGCTGTAGCGTCCGCGCACCCCGAACCGGGCCAGCGCGGCGACCAGGTAGCCCAGCCCGAAGGCGAGGGCGCCGGTCTGCACCAGCGTCACCGGCCCGGCGTGACCGGCCCGGACGGCGGCCTCGTACAGCGGCGCGGACCCGTCCGGGGCGGTGCCGTTGAACGCCGGGTACACGGCCGCCCACCAGAGCAGCAGCACCAGCTGGCAGGCCGCGGAGACCGCGAACGGCAGCCGCAGCCGGGACTTGGCGCGCCGGTGCCGCCGCTCGCGTTCCTGGCGCTGCGCCCACTCGGGGCGGGCCTCGCCGAGGGTGGTGCTGGTGCTCATGCCGAGCCTCCCCATCCCCTGCTCCCCGGCCCGGCGGCGGCCCCTCGCCGCCCTACGCCCGGAAGGTTCGTGCCGCGCAGGCTAGCAGCAGGATTCGGCCACCTCCAGAGGGCCCGCACCCCGTTCCGTCCCGGACACGCCAAGGCCCCGCTCCGGCGGTGGCCGGAACGGGGCCCTGATGGTGCGTCAGGCGAGCTGACCGCGGTCCTTCGGGGCGCCGACGCCCTGGTAGGTCAGCAGGTGGCGGTCCGGGGTGACGGCGTACAGGTCGTTCTGCCCGTCGCCGTCCAGGTCGCCGGAGCTGCCCAGGGTCGGGTACTCGGCGACCGGGAAGCTGCCGATCACGGTGCCGTTCGCCGGGTCGGCCAGGCCGGAGAAGTCGTAGCTGCCGTCGGCCAGCTTCGGCACCGCGTAGGCCCGCAGGGTGCCGGTGGCCTGCTCGCGCGACCACAGCGCCAGGTTGCCGGCGGCGTCGGGGCCGGGGGCGATCAGGTCGTAGCCGTTCCACAGGCCGGTGGTGGTGAGCCGGGCGGCGTCACCGAACCGGGAGGGGTCGTTCTGCAGCCAGAGGTCGCCGTTCTCGACGTCCAGCAGGGTGATGCCGTTCGGCCTGGACGGGTCGGTCGGACCGAACGCGACCAGCTGCTGCACCTCGGCGAAGCCGGTGGCCATGCCGGGCGGGCAGGCCACCGGTGCGAAGGCGGTGTCGACGCAGTCCGTGGCGTGGTCGACCAGCTGCGGCGAGCGGCGGCCCAGCGGCAGCACGCCCTGGTTGACGTACTGGTAGAGGTAGTCGCCGCCGGGAGCGTGGGCGTAGATGGTGTCGGCGGGCGCACCGCCGCCGCTCCAGCCCTTGTGGACCACCTGCAGGCCGGTCCAGCTGCCGCCGAACGGGGCCCGGTAGGCGGGCACCACGGTGGTCGGGGCGGCGGTGGCGGAGCCGCCGCCGATCACCAGCAGGTTGCCCTGCGCGTCGGGCAGCAGGATGTCCGGCACGCCGTCGTTGTCGACGTCGCCGAGCACCTTCGGCGGGTTGGGGTTCGACGGGGCGTAGAAGGTGTACGAGAAGGGCTGGGTGGTGTTGCCCGCGTGGTCGACCGCCTGGACCTGGAGGTGGTGGCTGCCCCGGCTGCCCGGCTTGAGGGTGACGTTGACGGCGCCGTCGGCCCCGGGCTCGACCACGCCGTCGCCGGGGGCGCAGCCGCCCACGCTCGGGGTGCCGTCCAGCACGTACCGGAAGCAGGCGAGGCCGGAGCCGGCGTCGGCCGCGGAGAAGGTGAACACCCCGTTCTGGCCCGCGTACTTGCCGGCGCCTTCGGCCGGGAAGTCGTCGGAGTGCACGGTGAGGCTGGCGGGCGCCGCGGTGTCCACGCCGAAGCGGCAGGTCTCGGTGGGCTGTCCGGAGCCGGGTCGGTACTGCGGCCACACCTGCCAGGTGTAGCCCGCGCCGTCGGGCAGGTCGGCGATGGAGGTCTGCACGCCGCCGACGGCGTCGGTGTCGGCGGTGGTGTCGAGCACCTTCGCGCCGCTCGCGTCCCACACCTTGAAGCGGGCGCCGGGCGCGTCGGTGCGGGCGGACAGCACCGCGCCCGGGTAGCCGGCGCCGACCCAGCCGGGCGTGCCGGTGGCGTTGCAGCCGTCGGTGTAGCCGTTGTCCAGGTAGGTGCCGGGACGGACCGTCGGGTCGGTGACGGCGGAGCCGGACTGGGCCTGCGCGGCGGGCGCGGCGAACAGGCCGGCGGTGAGGACCGCTCCGGCGCAGACGGCGAGCAGCCGCGGAGACACGGGACGGGACAAGGGTTCCCCCACAGGACGTCGTTCGGGCCGCCCATGATCGGCCGGCCCGGCCACGCACCGTGGTGCGCAAGCGAAGTGACGGTACTGCAGGGGGCTGACGGCCTATTCGGCGGGCTGCCCCTCGGCGGCGGGGCGGCGCAGGGCGCGCAGGCCGCGGACGCCGATCCAGCCGATGGCGAGGCCGAGGAGCAGGGAGGTGACGGCGAGCAGCAGGTGGACCCAGAAGAAGGCGGTCGGCTGACCGTGGTCGCCGTTCACGAAGGCCTGGCCGCCGGAGTCCTTCCACAGGTTCTTGACGAAGGTCGTCCAGATGAAGACCGACCAGACGCCGAAGGCGGTGAGGAACCAGGAGACCGGGCGGCTGAGCTTCATGGCGGGGGTCCTTCGCGGCAGACGGGGTGCGCGTCCAGTATGCGGGGCCCGCCGATCGGAGCAGTGGGCGGTACTCGTTCGTGGCGTCGGGCCGCGGATCCGGCAAGGGCGGCCCGGGTGCTGGGCATTTTTACGGAATGCAGATAATCCTCCGGTTCGTCCAGGTTTCGTCAGCCGCCGCGCTGTTGCTGGTGCCGGCCCGGCCGGCGTTCGCCGCGCCCGGGGACGGCCCGCCGCCCGCGGTGGTGGGCGGCGAGCGGCTGGGCGCGGCGGGGGTCCAGGTGGCGCCGGGGGCGGGCGCGCCGCCGCTGCCCCAGGGGCTGACCGGGAAGTCCTGGGTCGTGGCGGACGCGAGCAGCGGGGACGTCCTGGCGGCGTTCAACGCGCACGCCCAACTGCCGCCCGCGTCCACCTTGAAGATGCTGTTCGCGGACACCGTGCTGCCGCGCTTCCCGGCCTCCGAGGTGCACAAGGTGGCGCCCGCCGAGCTGCAGGGGATGGGCGCGGGCAGCAGCCTGGTCGGCATCAAGGAGGACCTGGAGTACAAGGTCGAGGACCTGTGGCGGGGGGTGTTCCTGTCCTCCGGCAACGACGCGGTGCACGTGCTCGCGCACATGAACGGCGGGGTGGCGAAGACCGTCGCCGACATGCAGGCCCGCGCGGAGCAGTTGCAGGCCTCCGACACGCACGTGGTCAGCCCGGACGGCTACGACATGGACGGACAGGTCACCTCGGCGTACGACCTGACCCTGTTCGCCCGCGCCGGGCTGCGCAATCCGGACTTCCGGGGGTACTGCGCGACCCGCTGGGCGCAGTTCCCCGGCGCGGTGGACAAGGCGACCGGGCAGCGCGGCAGCTTCGGCATCGCCAACACCGACCGGCTGCTCGGCAAGTACCAGGGGCTGATCGGGGTGAAGAACGGCTACACCACCAACGCGGGGGCGACCTACACCGGCGCCGCGGAGCGCGACGGCCGCACCCTGCTGGTGACGGTGATGCACCCCGACAGCAGCCCGAAGGTGTACGACGAGGCGGCAGCGCTGCTGGACTGGGGCTTCGCCGCGGCCGGCAAGGTCACCGCGGTGGGCGCGCTGGCCGAGGACCGCGGCCCCGAGAAGGCGCCGGACGCCCCGCAGCCGGCCGCGCAGCCGGTCGCCGGCAGTCCGGCCGCCGCGCAGCCGGAGCCGGAGCACCCGGCCACCGCGCAGGCCGCGCACGCCTCGGCCGGCGGGCCCGGCGCGGCGACCTGGTCGGCGGTCGGACTGTGCGCGGCGGTCGCGGCGGCGGGCCTGCTGCGGCTGCGTACGCTGCGCCGGCGGGCCGAGCGGGCCGGGGCCTGACGGCCCCGGTCGGGGCCGTCAGGCGGCCTTGCGGGTGCGCCCGACGTGCAGGGCGCGGCGCACGGCCCGGGTGGCGACCGGCGGCAGCACGTCGAGGGCGATCCGGCGGGACAGCGAGCGCTGCGGGCGCGGTCGGCCGCCGCTCTCCGCGCCGCCGCGCGGCTCGTCCCAGGCCAGGCGGTGGCAGAGCTGCCCGGCCAGGTGCTCCTCGTCGAGCCGGAAGCCCTCGCCCCGCCAGTCCCGGTCCAGCAGGTCCGCGCGGACCGCGTCGGGGTCGCCCCAGGTGCCGTAGAACTTCTCGGGGGTGAGCAGCACGGGCCGCAGCCCGAGGGTGAAGACGGCCTCCCAGACGGCGGCGGCCACCCCGGGGGTGTGCGGGGCGCGATAGTCGTCGAGGGCGACCACGCCGTTCTTGGCGAGGGCGTCGCGGGCGACCAGGATGTCGCCGGCCACGTGCTCGTAGAGGTGCGAGGCGTCGATGTGGACGAAGCGGCAGCTGTCCGCCGGGATCCGGCCGTCGGCGAGCACCGAGGTGGGGGCCTGGACGACCACCGGCAGTTCGGGGTGGAAGGCCAGGTAGTTGGACTCGAAGGCGCGCCTGGTCAGGGTCTCGCGGTAGGACATGCTCATCTCGGCCGAGTTGTCGTCGTCCGGAGCGTCGAGGTCGAACAGGTCGCAGACCGTGAAGGTCTCCCCGGGTTGCAGGTGCCTGCCGAGCAGGATCGCCGAGCGGCCGAGGTAGGCGCCCAGCTCCAGCAGGTCGCCGGCGACTCCGGCGGAACTCTGCCGGCTCAGCAGGTGGGCGAAGACCTCCCGGTCGACGCGGAAGAACCAGCCGGGCACGTCGTCGGGCGTGGCGGGCTTGGCGGGAGCGGCGGTGGTGCCGAGGACGGACACGCAGCCTCCAGGGAGCGGGCCGGAGCGCGGGGGGCGCGACGGCGGTGCGGTCGGCGGGGGACGGGCCGAGCGGGTGTGACCGGGATCATAGTCAGTTGTCCGGATCCCGGACAGTGGCTGAACGCGGCGTTTCGCCCGCGGCTTCCAGCGCGGCCTCGGCCTGCCGGACGGCGCGCTCCCTGGCCTGCTCCGGGTCGGCCCGGGCCGTCCAGGCGGCGCAGTACATCAGCAGCCGGGAGACGAAGTTGATCCACAGCAGCAGCGCCACCGGCACGCCGAAGGCCCCGTACAGGCTGCGGCCGGCCACCGAGCCGAGGTACGAGGAGAGCGCCAGCTTCAGCACCTCGAAGCCGACCGCGCCGATCAGCGCGCCCTCCAGCAGGGCGCGTCGGCGCTGCCCCGAGATCCGCGGGAACGGGCCGAGCAGGTAGGCGAACAGCAGCAGGTCGGCGCTGACCGCGATCAGGAAGCCGAGCACGGACAGCAGCCAGCGGCCGGCCCCGCCGCCGATGTCCAGCCAGTCGGCGATCCGCTGGGCGAGGGTGGTGGCGAGCGCGGAGGCGGCCAGCGAGGCCAGGCAGACCAGGCCGAGGCCGACCAGCACCAGGCAGTCCCAGGCCTTCACCAGCACCGGGTTGCCGCCCTCGTCGGGGAGCCGCCACGCGGTGCGCACCGAGCCGCGCATGGTGTCCACCCAGCCGAGGCCGGAGATCAGCAGCAGCACGCCGGAGACCAGTCCGACGGTGCCCGCGTTGGCCACCATGGCGTTCAGGTCGAGCGAGTCGGCGAGGCCGGGCAGCTGCTCGGAGATCTTGTCCTGGAGCTGGTGCACCCGGGAGTCGGAGAGCGTGGCCAGCGCGATCGCCAGAGCGACGGTGAGCAGCGGGAACAGCGCCAGGAACCCGAAGAAGGTGACCGCTCCGGCCAAGCGGTTGCCCTGCACGTCGCTGAACAGCTGGTAGACCAGGTAGGGCCGGCTGCGCAGCACGCGGGCGGCGATCGGACCGATCACGGGCAGCTTGGTGAGGAAGTCCACGCCTCGCTGTATACCCCCGATCCCCGCGCGCAGCGGGGATCGACGCGGATCGGGTGACGTCCCGTCAGCGGCCGACCGCGCGACGGGCCCTGGCCAGCGCCCGCAGTCCCTGGAAGCCCAGGTAGCTGCCGCGGCTGAGCAGCTCGCCGCGCAGGCCGGCCCGGCCGGCCGGCGGCCGGTAGCCGGGCGGCCGGTGCCGGGCGCAGTGCTCGGCGGCGCGGCGGAAGAACTCGCGGCGGTCGCCGGCCGGGACCCGGCCGGGCTTGGAGACCACGGTGGCGAGGTGGCCGAGCATCATCCGGTAGACGGCCGGCCGCCAGCGGTCCAGGTCGGGGCGGGCGTCCAGGAAGGCGAACACCCGGTCGTACTGCTCGAAGACGTCGAAGTGCTTGCGGGAGGCGGTGGCCAGGATGTTGCCGCCCTCGCGGCGCTGCCGGTAGTGGACGCCGACCTCGTCGAGCAGGGTGATCCGCCCGGCGGCGAGCAGCGCCGGGTAGGTCCACGGGGTGTCCTCGTAGTAGCCGGGCGGGAAGGACAGGCCGAGCTGCTCGACGAACTCCCGCCGGTACGCCTTGTTCCAGGCGACCTGCAGCAGGTCGAGCAGGTCCCGGCGCTCGTCGAGGGTGAACACCTCGGCGCCGGACCGGGCGAACACGGGGGCGGAGGCGGAGCGCACCACCCGGCCGTCCCAGTAGCTGCGGGCGTAGTCGTAGACCAGCAGGTCGGCCCCGCCGACCGCGCGCAGCCGGGCGTCGACGGCGGCCAGCAGGCCCTGGGTGAGGGTGTCGTCGCTGTCCAGGAAGAGCACGTACTCGCCGGTGGCGAGCTCCAGGCCGGCGTTGCGGGCGGGCCCGAGGCCGACGTTCTCGGGCAGGTGGCGGACGGTCACCCGGCCGTCCCGGGCGGCCGCCCCGTCCAGCAGGGCGCCGCAGTTGTCGGGCGAGCGGTCGTCGACGGCGATCAGCTCGAAGTCCTCGAAGGACTGGGTCAGGACCGACTCCAGGCAGTCCGGTAGGTACTCCTCGACGGCGTGCACCGGGACGATCACGCTGAACCGCGGCATCTCTTCACTCTCCTGACCTGGCCTGGCCTGGCGCAGACTAGCAAGCCCGGAGAGGTAGGATCGCGGCCGGTGACGGTCCGGACTCCGGCAACTTGTTCGGGCCCACCCGCTCGCACTCCCGGAGGAAAGGCTCTGCGCTCCCGATGGCCCCCCGTCTGTCCGTAGTCGTCCCGATCTACAACGTCGAGCGCTACCTCGAGGAGTGCCTGGACTCCATCGCAGCCCAGACCTTCGACGACTTCGAGTGCGTCATGGTCGACGACGGCTCGAAGGACTCCAGTGCCTCGATCGCCGAGGCCTACGCCGCGAAGGACTCCCGGTTCCGGCTGGTCAAGCAGGTGAACAAGGGTCTGGGGGCGGCCCGCAACACCGGCTACCGGCACATCTCCGAGGGCACCGAGTTCCTGGCCTTCGTCGACAGCGACGACACCATGCCGCCCTCCGCGTACGAGCTGATGATCGGCACGCTGGAGGAGACCGGCTCGGACTTCTGCACCGGCAACGTGCTGCGCTTCCGCGCCGTCGGCGCCTACCAGTCCGGCGGCCACCGCAAGCCGTTCGCCGCGACCCGGCTGCGCACCCACATCACCGAGATCCCGGCGCTGATCACCGACCGCACCGCCTGGAACAAGGTGTACCGCCGCTCGTTCTTCGACGAGGCGGGCGTGCTGTACCCCGAGGGCATCCTGTACGAGGACGCGCCGGTCAGCGTGCCGCACCACTTCCTGGCCCGCCGGGTCGACGTGCTCGCCGAGCCGATCTACCACTGGCGCGAGCGGGAGGTCGGCGAGATGTCGATCACCCAGATGAAGACCAACCCCAAGGGCGTCATCGACCGGGTCAAGTCGATGGAGCTGGTCCGGGACTGGCTGTCGCAGCAGGGCGACCCCAAGTTCCGCAAGTACCTGCGCACCTACGACGAGAACAACCTCGTCGAGGAGATCCCGATGTTCTTCGGCTCGGTGCTGGAGAACGACCCCGAGTACAACGCCGCCTACCTGGAGTCGGCCGGCCGGCTGCTGCGCGCGATCGGCCCGGAGCAGGTCCGCAAGCTGCGCGCCCCGCTGCGGCTGAAGTACCACCTGACCCTGCAGGGCCGCCTCGACGAGCTGATCGAGCAGCTGCGCTTCGAGAAGGACAGCAACGGCGCCGCCCCGGCCCGCGGCCTGCTCCGCCCGTACGCCGACTACCCGTTCCTGCGCGGCGGGCGCAAGAGCGTGCCGGCCGACGTGCTGCGGCTGAAGAACTCCCTGGTGATGCGCTCGCGGCTGTACGAGGCCCGCTGGACGGCCGGCCGGCTGCAGCTCACCGGGCACGCCTTCCCCGAGCACCTCGGCGCCGAGCACAAGCACGACATGGTGAAGGCGCTGATCCTGCGCGAGGCCAAGGGCCGCCGGGTGATCGCCGTGCAGACCAAGGCGCAGTACAGCCCGGAGGCCACCGCCAGCTCCCCCCACGACCTGTACTCCTGCGACTGGGCGGGCTTCTCCGCCGCCATCGACCCGCAGCGGCTCAAGCACCGCGGCGAGTGGAAGGACGGCTCCTGGCGGGTGCTGGTGGCCGGCGTCGGCAAGGGCGGCGTGTACAAGGGCCGGGTGTCGGTCGGCTGGCACGACCGCTCCGAGTACCCGCCGGTGCACTGGGTCGAGGACGACGTCCGGATCGTGCCCTGGGCGCGCGACAGCCACCTGCTGCTGCGGGTCGAGCGGGTCCGGGCCCGGGCCGTCGCGGCGACCGCGCAGGGCGGCACGGTGGAGCTGCGCGGCCTGGTCCGCTCCGGTTCCGAGCTGGCCGGCGCGGAGCTGAAGCTCACTCACGTCGAGTCCGAGCGCGAGGTCTTCGTCGAACTTGAGCTCGGCACCCCGGCCGGCCGCGACCTGCCGTTCACCGCGCAGGTCGCGATCTCCGAGCTGACCGCCGTCCGGCGGGCCTGGGACGCCCTGGACCCGACCGCCGAGGAGCGCGCCCGGGACCGCTGGGACCTCGAACTCAAGCTGGCCGACGGCACCAGGCTGCCGCTGGTGCTTGACGACCGGACCGCCCCGGTGGAACTGCACGTGCCGCTCGCCGACGGCACCCGCGCGCTGTACGCCAAGCCCTCCCCCAGCGGCTACCTGCAGCTGTGCGACCAGGTGCTGCAGCCGGTGGTCGAGGAGCTCTCCCGCTCCCAGGACGGCGAGGGCTTCGTGCTCAGCGGGTCCTTCCCGCTGCCCGGCACGCACCGCTACGAACTGGTGATCCGTCACCTGAAGCGCCGTGAGGAGCACGCCTACCCGGTGGAGATCGCCGACGGGCGGTTCCGGGCCGCGCTGCCCGCCGTGCCCACCGCGTCCTTCGCCGGCGGGGCCCCGCTGCACAAGGGCACCTGGACGGTGGTGTTCCGCCCGGTCGGCTCCCCCGCCGAGGCGGTCCTGCCGGCCGCGGCGCTGGCCCCGTCGACCTTCGACACGCTGCCGCTGGAGGTCGAGGCCCGCGGCAAGCGGGTGACCCTGGAGCGCCGGCTGTTCGACACCCTGTCGCTGGAGTCGCACGACCCGCTGACGCCGGACGAGCGCAGCGGCTACCGCCAGCGCGCGCTCCGCCACTCCTTCGCCGACCTGCAGCGCGAGCCGCTCACCGACACGGTGCTCTACCACACCGTCCGCGAGGACTGGTGGGCCGCCGACGGCGGGCTGTACGCGGACTCGCCGCGCGCGGTGCACGAGGAACTGGTCCGCCGCGGCCTGCCGCTGCGCCACCTGTGGACCTCCGTCGACCTGCAGGCCGACCTGCCGCAGACCGCCGAGTGCGTGCGGCACCGCTCCCCCGAGTGGTTCCGGGCGCTGGCCACCGCGAAGTACGTCGTCACCTCCACCCACCTGCCGACCTACTTCCGCCGCCGCCCCGGCCAGGTGGTCCTGCAGACCTGGCAGGGCACCCCGCTGAAGCGGATCGGCAGGGACTTCGAGAAGGTCTGGTTCACCGACGCCGACTACCTGGCGCACCTGGAGCAGGAAGTCCCGCAGTGGAGCCTGCTGGTGGCCGGCAGCCGGTGGGCGACCCCGGTGCTGCGCCGCGCGTTCGGCTACGACGGCGAGGTGCTGGAGAGCGGGTACCCGCGCAACGACCTGCTGTTCGCCTCCGACCGGGAGAAGACCGCCGAGCGGGTCCGCGAGCAGCTCGGCCTGCCCGAGGGCAAGCAGGTGGTGCTGTACGCGCCGACCTTCCGCGAGGACCGGCGGCTGCCCGAGGGCGGCTACCAGCTGAACCTGCAGCTCGACCTGGACGCGGCCCGCGCCGCGCTCGGCGAGGACCAGGTGCTGCTGGTGCGCGCCCACGAAGTGGTCCGCGGGCAGATCGCCGAGGCGGGCAACGGCTACGTCTGGGACGTCTCCACCTACCCGGACATGGCCGAACTGCTGCTGGTCGCCGACGTCCTGGTGACGGACTACTCGGCCGCGGTGTTCGACTTCGTGAACACCGGCCGCCCGGTGCTGTTCTTCGCCCACGACCTCGAGCACTACCGCGACAACCTGCGCGGCTTCTCCCTCGACTACGAGGCGCAGGCCCCTGGCCCGCTGCTGCGCACCTCCGCCGAGGTGGTCGCGGCGCTCGGCGACCTGCCGCGGGTCACCGCCGAGTACGCCGACAAGTACGCGGCGTTCCGCGAGGCGTACTGCGACCTGGACGACGGCCGGGCCGCCGGGCGGGTCGCGGACGCGATGCTCGCCGAGGGCGGCAAGTAGCACCGCCGACCGGCCGAAGGCACAGCGATCCCCTCCCGCTCCGATCCTCGGAGCGGGAGGGGATCTGCGTAGCACCGGCCTCTCGTCCCACACGTCTCCGCGGGGCCGGGGGTGATCGCCTGCTCTGCGGGCGCGGCGCACGGCGGAGCCTGTCGTGTCCGCGGTGGAAGGTCCTCGTGAGCGGTGCACGAGGCTCGCCGGCAGGCCGCACCGGAACGCGCCGGTGGCCGCGCTAGGCGACCTCGACCCGGCGCGGCATCGGGATTCCCGCCGTCGCTTCCGCCTCCGGTTCGGTCAGCCCGACGAAGGCCGGAGCGCAGTCCGGACCCTCGTCCTCGGGGGCCGCCACCACCCGGACCGGTGTCTCGAAGGGACCGGGGACCGGGAAGTAGGCAGTCAGGAACTCGGCCAGCGCCCGCCCCTGCTCCTCGGCCGGGCCGTCCTCGGCGTCGCCGTCGGCCAGGCAGAACGCGTCCAGGTCGCGGTCGGCGAGCAGCCGGGCCAGCCGGTCGCGGTCCTCGGCGCGGTCGACCGCCAGGTAGGCGTGCCGCAGGACGCCGTCGACGGCGTCGCCGCAGAGCTGCGCGTGGTACAGCGCCAGGGTGACCGGCGCGACGTCGACGGCGGCCCGGAAGACCGACCGGCCGGTGGTCGCCAGCTCCGGCTGCCAGCGCCGCTCGGCCTCGGCCAGCAGGCTGCGCCGCAGCGCGTAGGGGACGTGCGCGAGCACCCGGACGAAGGCCCGGCCGTGACGGCTCTCCAGCAGCCGGCGGGTGTTCTGCTGGGCGGCGGTGTACACGTCGGCCGACACCGTGGACGTGGACGGCGGGACGATCCTGGTGTCGCGGAACACCTTGGGCTGGCCGTTGCCGAGGAAGAAGTCCTCGGGGCGGACCGGGCGGCCCAGGAACATGTCGTCGTTGAAGTACAGGAAGTGCTCGGACAGGCCGGGGATGCGGTGCAGTCCGGTCTCGATGGCGTGCGAGTTGAACACGGGGCCGGCGGGCAGCAGGTCGCGGTGCGCGACCACGGTCAGCCCGGGCGCCTCCTCGTCCAGCCAGGCCGGCACCTGGTCGTCGGTCACCAGGTAGAGGTGGCGGATCCAGGGGGCGTACATGGCGATCGAGCGCAGGCAGTACCGCAGCTCGTCGTGGTTGCGGTAGCGGTGGTCGCCGTCGTCGAGGCGGTCGGCGGTCTCCGGGGCGGCGCCGGACAGGCGGGCCCGGGCCTCGGCGCGGCGGCGCTGCCACTGCGGGTCGGTGTCGTCGACCCAGGTCAGCACGGCGTCCACCGGGAACCGGACGTCTTCCGGCAGGTGGTGCAGGAAGGGCTCGGCGACGGGGTACTCGCGGTCGCCGACCCGGACCGTGCCGGCCGCCTCCAGCGAGGGCAGCCACCAGCCGTACGGGGTCTCGTCGATGGACGCGACCCCTCCGGCCTGCGACTCGGTGGCGTCCCAGAACTCCAGGTCGCAGCCGTGGTCCTGGCCGTAGTGCAGGGTCCGCCCGGTGGTCACCACCGGGCGGTACAGGCGCACGCCCTTGACCCGCTCGGGCGGTTCCGGCGGAAGGGGCGGCTGCTCGCCCTCCGGCGCCTCGGCGGGCGGCGGGGGCGTCTCGTGCTCCTCGACCGCGGCCGGCAGGCCCTCGGCGAGCACGGTCGCGTGCACCCGGCCGTGGCCGAGCAGTGCCGCGTAGACGGGGGCGCCGCGGAACGCCGCGGCGACGGCCGCCAGCGCGGCCTCCCGTCCGCCGGGCCGCACGCCCAGGCGGTGCCGGACGCCCCGGTCGGGGATCAGCAGGTAGGGCAGGCCGGCGGCGTCCAGCGCCTCCGCGACGGCGATCAGGTTGGCCTGCCGCGCCTGCGGGGCGAGCAGGTCGTCGCGGACCTCCGTCAGCTGCCCGAGGTGGCGCACCAGCGCCGGATCGGCGGCGATCAGTTCGTCCTCGCGCAATCGCTGCGGATCGATCGGCGCGGGGGCGGGCGGCGGCACCTGCGGCAGCAGACCGATCGCACGCAGAGTGCGTGCGGCGAACCGCCGCACCGGCCTCATCACTGCCCGTCCTGCTGCCATGTCTCTCCTGAGCGTGCCGGATCACGGCGACGCTAACAATTCCCGAGCGGAGAATGAAGCGGAGGCGAACAACTCCCAGGAAATTGGCAGAAACCACAGGTGAGCGGGGTCAGGCCGCTCCGAAGCGGAACGAGTGCCAGGGACGCCACACCGCATCCGCGCCGAACCGGGAGAGCACGAATTCGGTGACCTCGAAGACCGCGCGGAAGCCCCGCGCGTCCTCGTAGGCCGCGTCCAGCACCGGCTCGGGCAGCCCGTGGGCGACGGTGACGTGCGGGTGGTACGGGAAGGCCAGTTCGCGGGCCAGCGGGCCGGCGCGGACCTCGGCCTCCAGCACCCGGCACTCCTGGGCGCCCTCCTCGACCCGGACGAACACCACCGGGGAGACCGGGCGGAAGGTGCCGCTGCCCTGCAGCAGCATCTTGAAGGGACGCTGGACGGCCGCCACCGCCCGCAGGTGCGCCTGGATGCCCGGCAGCAGCGCGGTCCGGGTCTCGGTCGGCGGCAGCAGGGTCACGTGGGTCGGTATCGCCCGGGCCTGGGGGTCGCCGTGGCCGGCCCGGGCGTCCTGCAGCAGGCTGCCGTACGGCTCCGGGACGTGTATGGACACGCCGATGGTGACGGCCTCGCCGAGACCGTCGCCGTCGGAGGCAGCAGCCGTGGGCATCAGCGCTTCGGCGCCAGGAAGCCGATGCGGTCGTAGACCTGCGCGAGCGTCTCGGAGGCCACCGCGCGGGCCTTCTCGGCACCCAGCGCGAGCACCCGGTCCAGCTCGGCCGGGTCGTCCAGGTACTGCTGGGTGCGGGCCTGG
Source organism: Streptomyces sp. TLI_171 (assembly GCF_003610255.1). Lineage (GTDB taxonomy): Bacteria > Actinomycetota > Actinomycetes > Streptomycetales > Streptomycetaceae > Kitasatospora. The sequence goes on from NZ_RAPS01000001.1 coordinate 3,057,004, forward strand.
AACGGCGTCACCCACTCGGTGAACAGCTCGGCCAGCTCGGTCTTCAGGGCGCCGTACATCTTGCCGTCGAAGTGCGCGACCAGCTCGTCGATGCCCAGCCCGCTGAGCGCGGAGTGGATCCGCAGCAGGTTGGAGACGCCGGGCTTCTGCGCCTCGTCGTAGGTCACCACGGTGTCGGTGTCGGTGACGGCGCTCTTGAACTTCTTGGCACTGGTCCTCGCCGGGTCCAGCAGGTTGATCAGGCCCTTGTCGGTGAGCGCGGACTTGCTCATCTTCGCGGTCGGGTCCTGCAGGTCCTGGATCTTCGCCGTCTCCTTGAGGATGTACGGCTTGGGCACCGTGAAGGTCTGCCCGTAGCGGGTGTTGAAGCGGTCCGCGAGGTCGCGGGTGAGCTCCAGGTGCTGGCGCTGGTCCTCGCCGACCGGCACCGCGTCGGCCTGGTACAGCAGCACGTCGGCGACCATCAGCACCGGGTAGGTGAACAGGCCGACCGTGGTGCGGTCGCTGCCCTGCTTGGCGGACTTGTCCTTGAACTGGGTCATCCGGGAGGCCTCGCCGAACCCGGTCAGGCAGTTCATCACCCAGGCGAGCTGCGCGTGCTCGGGCACCTGCGACTGCACGAACAGCGTGCAGCGCTCCGGGTCCAGCCCGGCGCCGAGCAGCTGGGCGGCGGAGATCCGGGTGTTCTGCCGCAGCGTCGCCGGGTCCTGCTCGACGGTGATCGCGTGCAGGTCGACGACCATGTAGAAGGCGTCGTTGGCCTCCTGCAGATCGACCCACTGGCGCACCGCGCCGAGGTAGTTGCCCAGGTGGAAGGAGCCTGAGGTGGGCTGGATGCCGGAGAGCACCCGGGGACGGTCCTTCACCGGACCGGTGACCGCTGCGTTGACCATGGGGGCCATTCTTCCAGTTCCCCCGGTCGGTCAGGAAACCTCCGGGCCCACCGGATCCGCGAGTGTGACCGCGCTCACCCGCAGGCGCTCGATCCGCCGCCCGTCCAGCCGGGCCACGGTCAGCCGCGCGCCCGACTCGGTGAGCACCTGGTCGCCCTTCTCCGGCAGCCGGCCGAGCTCGCGCACCACGAACCCGGCGACCGTCTCGTACGGGCCCTCGGGCAGCGCGAAGCCGGTCTCCTGGGCGAAGTCCGAGAGGTTGAGCAGCCCGTCCAGCTCCACCCCGCCGCCGGCCAGCCGGCGGGTCGCGGTGGTGTCCTGGGCGTCGTACTCGTCGCGGATCTCGCCGATCACCTCCTCGACCAGGTCCTCCAGGGTGACGATGCCCGCGGTGCCGCCGTACTCGTCGACCACGATCGCCAGGTGGTGGCCCTCCCGGCGCATCTCGCTCATCGCCTCCAGCACCCGCTTGGTGGCCGGCAGCAGCTTCACCGGCCGGGCCAGGTCCCGCACCAGGGCGGCCTGCTCGGCGCGCGCCCCGTACAGGTCGCGGACGTGCACGAACCCGGTCACCGCGTCGTAGGAGCCCTCCACCACCGGGTACCGGGAGTGCGGCGCGGAGTCCGTCTCGGCCCGCACCTCGCTCACCACCCGGTCCGCGTCCAGGAAGGTCACCTCGGTGCGCGGCACCATCACCTCGCGCAGCTGGCGCTCCCCCGCCGCGAACACCTCGTTGATCAACTCGCGTTCGTCCGAGCCCAGTTCGGTGTTGGCCGCGACCAGGCCGCGGAGTTCCTCCGGGCTCATCACGCCGCGCCCGGCGGACGGGTCGCCGCCCAGCAGGCGCACCATCAGATTGGTCGAGTGCCCGAGCAGCCAGATCACCGGCCGCAGCGCCACCGACATCACGTCCACCACCGGCGCGGCCAGCAGCGCGATCGACTCGGCCCGCTGCAGGCCGATCCGCTTGGGCGTCAACTCGCCCAGCACCAGGGAGGCGTACGAGATCACCAGGGTCAGCGAGACCAGCGCCACCGCGTCCGCGAGGCCCTCCGACAGTCCCGCGTCCACGAACACCGGCGCCAGCTTCCCGGACAGCGTGTCCGCGCCGAACGCCGCCGACAGGAAGCCCATGCAGGTCACCCCGACCTGCACCGCCGCCAGGAACCGGTTCGGGTCCGCCGCCAGGTGCGCGGCCCGCGCGGCGCGCCGCGACCCCGCCGACTCCAGGGTTCGGATCTGCCCCTCGCGCAGCGAGATCAGCGAGATCTCCGCGACGTTGAACAGTCCGCCCAGCACGATGAACACCAGGACGAGCGCCGCGTCCTGCAGGGTTTCGCTCACGGCCCGAGTGTAGGAGAACGGCCGGGCGCCCCGTGGGCGCCCGGCCGTTCACCGCGTGCGGATCGGCGCTCAGATGAGGCCGAGCTCCTGCACCGCGTCGCGCTCCTCGGCGAGCTCCTTGACCGAGGCGTCGACCCGGGCGCGGTCGAACTCGGAGAGCTCCAGGCCCTGGACGATCTCGAACTTGCCGTCCTTGGTGGTGACCGGGAACGAGGAGATCAGGCCCTCCGGCACACCGTACGAGCCGTCGGACACGATGCCCATCGAGGTCCAGTCGCCCGCCGGGGTGCCGTTCACCCAGGTGTACACGTGGTCGATGGCGGCGTTCGCGGCCGAGGCGGCCGAGGAGGCGCCGCGGACCTCGATGATCTCCGCGCCGCGCTTGGCGACCTTCGGGATGAAGAAGTCCTCGACCCAGCCCTGGTCGGCGCCGACGGCGTCGAACGCGGCCTTGCCGGAGATCTCCGCGTGGAACAGGTCCGGGTACTGGGTCGCCGAGTGGTTGCCCCAGATGGTGACCTTCTTGACGTCCTCGACCGTCACGCCGGCCTTCTTCGCCAGCTGGGCGACGGCCCGGTTGTGGTCCAGGCGGGTCATCGCGGTGAAGCGCTCGGCCGGCACGTCCGGGGCGTTGCGCTGCGCGATCAGGGCGTTGGTGTTGGCCGGGTTGCCGACCACCAGGACCTTGATGTCGTCGGCGGCGTGGGCGTTGATCGCCTTGCCCTGCGGGCCGAAGATGCCGCCGTTCGCCGACAGCAGGTCGCCGCGCTCCATGCCCGCGGTGCGCGGACGGGCGCCCACCAGCAGCGCGACGTTGGCGCCGTCGAACGCCACGTTCGCCTGGTCGGTGATGGTGATGTCGCGCAGCAGCGGGAACGCGCAGTCGTCCAGCTCCATCGCGACGCCCTCGGCGGCCTTCAGGCCCTGCGGGATCTCCAGCAGCCGCAGGTTCACCGGGACGTCGGCACCCAGCAGGTGACCGGAGGCGATGCGGAACAGCAGCGCGTAGCCGATCTGGCCGGCGGCTCCGGTGACGGTGACATTGACGGGGGTGCGAGTCATTTCAGCCTTCTCCTGCAGATCGCCAGGTGCCCCAGGCACACCGGCGCGCTGGAGCCGAGGATGATCTCTCGATATCGAGAGACCTGGGCCAGGCTATCGCAAGCCGATTCCCCCACCGACAGGGGCGCGGGGGGTTCCCCCCACGCGCCCCCGCCCGGTCGCCGCTCAGTGCATCGGGTGCCCGATGAGGCGGCCGATGTTCTCCAGGAACGGGACGCGCAGCCAGGGTTCGGGCTGGGCGACCAGGGTGAGCAGGACGATCACGCTGCCGAAGAGAAACATCAGGGTGACGTCGGTGAAGCGGCTGCGCACGGCGAGCATCCCGACGTCCGGGAGGCCGAGCCGGAGCAGGGCGCCGAGCAGCGGGGCCGCGCCGACGGCGAGCAGGCCGAGCCGGAAGTCGCCGGCCCAGGTGATGAGCAGGCCGGCGGTGGCGACGGCGAGGACCAGCGTTATCGGCCACTGCCGCAGCGGGAGGGTGTGGCCGCGGCCGAGCGCGGCCGCGGAGCCCTCCGGCGGCAGGGTGCCCTCGGTGGTGACGGGGGGTCGGCGCCGACCGCGCCGAATCACGCCGGGCACCGGTCTCAGACGCCGGCGCGGCGCTCGGCCGCCTCGACGATGTTGTTGAGGAGCATCGCGCGGGTCATCGGGCCGACGCCGCCGGGGTTGGGGGAGATCCAGCCCGCGACCTCGGTGACGCCGGGGTGCACGTCGCCGACGATCTTGCCCTCGCTGCGCGAGACGCCGACGTCGAGGACGGCCGCACCGGGCTTGACGTCCTCGGGCTTGACCAGGTGCGGGACGCCCGCGGCGGCCACGATGACGTCGGCGCCCCGCAGGTGCGAGGCGAGGTCGCGGGTGCCGGTGTGGCAGAGCGTCACGGTGGCGTTCTCGCTGCGGCGGGTGAGCAGCAGGCCGATGGAGCGGCCGACGGTGATGCCGCGGCCGACCACGACGACCTCGGCGCCGTCGATGGCGACGTCGTGGCGGCGCAGCAGTTCGACGATGCCGAGGGGGGTGCAGGGCAGCGGGCCCTCGATGCCGAGGACGAGGCGGCCGAGCGAGGTCGGGTGCAGGCCGTCGGCGTCCTTGTCGGGGTCCATCAGTTCGAGCACGCGGTTCTGGTCCAGGCCCTTGGGGAGCGGGAGTTGGACGATGTAGCCGGTGCAGGCGGGGTCGGCGTTGAGGTCGCGGACGACGTTCTCGACGTCCTCCTGGGTGGCGGTCGCGGGCAGCTCGCGCTGGATCGAGGCGATGCCGATCTCCGCGCAGTCGCGGTGCTTGCCGTTGACGTACCACCGGCTGCCCGGGTCGTCGCCGACCAGGACGGTGCCGAGGCCCGGGACGATGCCCCGTTCCTTGAGGGCCGCCACGCGGACGGCGAGTTCGGACTTGATCGCGGCCGCGGTGGCCTTGCCATCGAGAATCTGGGCAGTCATGCCCCCCATTCTCCACCTCCGCGCCCGGTTGCGGTTGCGCCACAGTTGCCCCCGCCCCGCCGGACCCGGCTGGACATCGCGGGCGGCGGCGCACGACCATGTGAGCTGACCACTGCGCCGACGAGGCCAGCTGACCGGCCGTCGGACCAGGCGGGGAGAACTTCGGGGGACCCAAAGGTGAGCAATCCGTACCAGCAGCCCGATCCGTACGGCGGGAACGGCTACGGCCAGCCCCAGCAACCGGGTTACGGCTACCCGCAGCAGCAGCCGCCGCAGGGCTACGGCTACCCGCAGGCGCCGCAGCCGTACCCGCAGCAGCCCGGCTACCCGTTCGCGCCGCAGGTGAACCCGGCGGTGGCGCAGCAGCAGAAGACGATGGCGACCGCCTCGGCGGCGATCGGTGTGATCGCGACGCTGACGGCGTGCTGGTTCGGCTGGCTGCTCGGGCTGGTCGGCATCGGCCTGGGGATCGCGTCGCTGAACAAGGTGTCGCAGACCGGCCAGAACCGCGGTGTCGCGATCGGCGGCATCGTGATCAATGCCTTGGCGCTGCTGATCGGCATCGCCATCGTGGTCCTGTACGTCGTCTCTGCCAACAGATGAGCGCGGTGGGGGCGTCGGGCGCGGTGGAGCGCTGGCGCCGGTCGGCGGACACCGCGGGCGGCCGGTGGTCGCGAGTGGCGGTCCGCGGGCTGGGCGGCGCCGCGGTGGCCCTGCTGGCGGCGGTGCTGCACGACGCGCACGACCCCGGGGTGCTGTGCCCGCTGCGCCGGTTCACCGGGATCCCCTGTCCAGGGTGCGGTTCGACCACGGTCTTCATCGAGGCGGGACACGGCAGTTGGGCCGCCGCGCTGGCGGCGAACCCGGTGACGGTGCTGGTCGCGCTGGGTCTGCTGGCCGCTCCGCTGGGGCCGGGCCGCTGGTGGTGGCGACAGTCGGGCCGGGTCCGCGGCGGCGTCATCTGGGGTGCGGCGGCGGCGTCCTGGGCGTGGCAACTGCACCGCTACGGCTTCCTCCCGGTGTGACGGACCTTCCGTGTTGGTCCGCACCTCTTAGCGCCGTCATCGCCATCCGCTAGTCTCCCGTCCCGGTCGGCCATTCAACTGCCCGTCCGCGGCAGGGTTTCCTGTCGTCCCGTCCCCAATTCCATTCCTGCCCGGAGGCATTGAATGAGCTACCCGCCCGACCCGAACAACCCCTACGGCCAGCCGCAGCAGCCCAACTACGGCTACCCGCAGCAGCAGCCGCCGGCCGCGCCGGGCTACGGCTACCCGCAGCAGGCCCCGCCGGCCGCCCCCGGCTACGGCTACCCGCAGGCGCCGCAGCAGGGTTACGGCATCCCGCAGCAGGGCTACGGCTACCCGCAGCCCGGCTACCAGGGCATGCCGCCGTACGCGAGCTGGGGCAGCCGCGTGGTGGCGACGCTGATCGACGGCCTGATCGTGGGCGTGCCGTCCGGCATCCTGTACGGCATCGGCGCCGCGCAGACGATCAGCGGCATGAAGTGCACCACCGACCCGGACACCTACGCCAGCCACTGCACCGGCGGCGCCACCAGCGGCGTGGGCGGCCTGCTGATCCTGCTGGGCTGGGTGCTGGCCGTCGCCGGCCTGCTGTTCCTGCTGTACCGGGTGGGCACCACCGGCCAGACCCCGGGCAAGAAGGCGATGAACATCCGGCTGGCGCGGGAGAGCGACGGTCAGAACATCGGCTTCGGCATGGCGTTCGTCCGCCACCTGTGCCACTTCCTGGACGGCTTCTGCTGCGTCGGCTACCTCTGGCCGCTGTGGGACGACAAGCGCCAGACCTTCGCCGACAAGGTCCTGAGCACCGTGGTCGTCAAGACCCAGTGACCGCGTCCGCGTCGCGCACGCGGAAGGGCCCGCATCCCGAGGGGGGCGGGCCCTTCCGTTGTTGTTCGGCGCTCAGTGGAAGAAGTGCCGGGTCCCGGTGAGGTACATGGTCACGCCGGCCTTCTCGGCGGCGGCGACCACCTCTTCGTCGCGGATCGAACCGCCGGGCTGCACCACGGCCTTGACGCCGGCGGCGAGCAGGATCTCCAGGCCGTCGGCGAACGGGAAGAACGCGTCGGAGGCGGCGTAGGAGCCGACCGCGCGCTCGCCGGCCCGCTCGACCGCGAGCTTGCAGGAGTCGACCCGGTTGACCTGGCCCATGCCGACGCCGACCGAGGCGCCGTCCTTGGCGAGCAGGATCGCGTTGGACTTGACGGCCCGGCAGGCCCGCCAGGCGAAGGCGAGTTCGGCCAGCTCGTCGGCGGAGAGGGCCGCGCCGGTGGCCAGCGTCCAGGTCGACGGGTCGTCACCGGCGGCGTCGACGCGGTCGACCTGCTGGAGCAGCAGGCCGCCGGAGATCCGGCGGGACTCCACCGCCTCGGCGGGGGCCTCGGGGGCGACCAGCACCCGCAGGTTCTTCTTCTTGGCCAGCACCTCGACGGCGCCGTCCTCGTAGCCGGGGGCGACGACGACCTCGGTGAAGATCGGGGCGATCTGCTCGGCGAGCTCGACGGTCACCGGGCGGTTGACGGCGATCACGCCGCCGTACGCGGAGACCGGGTCGCAGGCGTGCGCCTTGCGGTGCGCCTCGGCGACGTCCGCGCCGGTGCCGATGCCGCACGGGTTGGCGTGCTTGATGATGGCGACGGCGGGCTCGGCGTGGTCGTAGGCGGCGCGGCGGGCGGCGTCGGTGTCCACGTAGTTGTTGTAGGACATCTCCTTGCCCTGCAGCTGCTGTGCGCCCGCCAGGCCGCCGGTGCCGTCGGTGTACAGGGCGGCGGACTGGTGCGGGTTCTCGCCGTAGCGCAGGACGTTGCCGAGCTCCCAGGTGGCGCCGAGGAAGGACGGGAACGCCGCGTCCGACTCGGTGTAGCCGGAGTTCTCGAACCAGGAGGCGACGGCCACGTCGTAAGCGGCGGTGTGCGCGAACGCGGCGCCGGCCAGGCGCTTGCGGGTCAGCAGGTCGAACCCGCCGCCCCGGACGGCCGTCAGCACGTCCGCGTAGCGGGCCGGGTCGACCACGACGGCCACCGAGGGGTGGTTCTTGGCGGCGGCGCGGACCATCGACGGGCCGCCGATGTCGATCTGCTCGACGCACTCGTCGGGGGTGGCGCCGGAGGCGACGGTGGCGGTGAACGGGTACAGGTTCACCACGACCAGGTCGAAGGGCTCCACGCCGAGTTCGGCGAGCTGCGCGCGGTGCGACTCCAGGCGCAGGTCGGCGAGGACGCCCGCGTGCACCCGCGGGTGCAGGGTCTTGACCCGGCCGTCCAGGCACTCGGGGAAGCCGGTCAGCTCGGAGACCTCGGTGACCGGGACGCCGGCGGCGGCGATCCGGCCGGCGGTGGAGCCGGTGGAGACGATGGCGACCCCGGCGGCGTGCAGGCCCTGGGCGAGCTCCTCCAGTCCGGTCTTGTCGTACACGCTGATCAGCGCGCGGCGAATCGGGCGTACGTTCTCGGAGACGGGGGCGTTGGCGGAGGAAGCGGCGCTCATGCCGGAATCCATACCTTTCGGTCCTCGATGCGGTGTCCTTCGCGGGCCAGCCGGCCCACGACCTCGACGAGCAGCTTGCGCTCGACAGTCTTGATGCGCTCGTGCAGCGCCTCGCCGCCGTCGGCGTGGTCGGCGTCCTCGACCTCCACCACGCCCTGGGCGATGATCGGCCCGGTGTCCACGCCGGCGTCCACCAGGTGCACGGTGCAGCCGGTGACCTTCACCCCGTAGGCCAGCGCGTCGGGAACGCCGTGCGCCCCCGGGAAGGCGGGCAGCAGCGCGGGGTGGGTGTTGACGGTGCGTCCGGCGAAGGCGCCGATGAACGCGGGGCCGAGGATCTTCATGAACCCGGCGGTGACCACCAGGTCCGGTTCGTGGGAGGCGACGGCGGCGGTCAGCGCGGCGTCCCAGGCGGCCCGGTCGGCGTGGTCCTTGATCCGCTCGACGAACACCGGGAGGCCGGCGCGCTCGGCGCGGTCGATCCCGGCGATGCCGTCCCGGTCGGCGCCGACCGCGACGATCCGTGCGCCGTAGGCGGGGTCGGCGGCGGCGTCGATCAGCGCCTGCAGGTTGGTGCCGGAGCCGGAGACCAGCACCACCAGCCGGGCCGGGCCGGGGGTACGGGGCGGGAACACTTGGGCGTCAGCGGCAGCCACGGCGCGATTCTCCGTACGTCGGGTGCCGCCCGCTGGTACGTCCACCGTCGGTGGGGCCACTACGGGCGGCGGCAGGTCGGGAGCCGGCGGCGATTCGCCGGGCGGCCGCGGCGCTGCGGGCCCCGGGGAACCGTTAAGTGCTGCCGACCGTCACCACGATAACGGCTGGTGGGAGGGCACCCGTAACCACCCGGCAACGCTACGCGCGTAGTTGAGACGGGGATCTCGCGCCCGCCCGGGCCCCAACCTGGCGGGGTGCCGTACAGCCGGGAAGCGGCTGGGGGATCATTGACCGACCGCCCGCTTCCCCCACCGGCGGACGGCGCACCCGACGAGCAGAAACGGCCGACACCATGAGCAGCGGCGAGGACAGCGGCGAGCGCAACCCCTTCGCGCCCCCTCCCCCCGGCGCACCCGACCAGCCCTGGCGTCCCCGCGTCCCCCCGCCGCCGGCCGACGGGCCGGGCGAGCAGCGCCCGGAGACCGATCCGTGGGGCCGTCCGCAGCCCGAGCAGCCCGCCGGGCCCAAGCTCGACCCGGCCGACCCGACCCACCGCACCGCCCGCAACGCGCTGCTGTCCGGCTTCGCCGCCCTGCTGGCCGTGCTGTTCGGCCAGCTCTGGATCGGCTTCCCGCTGGCCCTGCTGGCCGTCTGGTACGCCGTCACCGTGCTGCGCACCCCCACCGAGCCGGTCAGCGACCCGTTCGCGCCCCGCCCGGTCCGCCCGCAGGTCCCGGCCGCGCTCGGCGCGCTGATCACCGGCGGCCTGGCCCTGCTGGTGTCGGTGGGCGTCTTCGGCATGCAGTTCGCGTACCACGACTACCTGGCCTGCGTGGACAGCGCCGCCACCACGGAGGCCGCGCACAGCTGCGCCCAGGAGGAGAACGTGCCGGCCTGGGTGAGCGCCCTGTACATGGGACCCAACGAGTGACGACCCGTCAGTCCCGCTCCGCCGCCGGGGAGACGAAGCCGGACTCGTAGGCGGCGATCACCGCCTGGGTGCGGTCCCGCGCGCCGAGCTTGCCCAGCACGCTGCTGACGTGGGTCTTCACGGTCTGCACGCCCAGGTGCAGCCGCTCGCCGATCTCCGCGTTGGACAGGCCGCGGGCCACCAGCCGCAGCACCTGACCCTCCCGCTCGGTCAGCTGCGCGAGCGGCGGCGCCGCGCCGTCCGGGGCGTGCGCCGCCCGGGCGGCTGCGAGGCGGCGGATGGCGGCCGGGAACAGCAGCGACTCCCCCGCCGCGACCAGCCGCACCGCCTGGACGATCTCCGCCGGGCGGGAGCGCTTCAGCAGGAAGCCGTCCGCGCCGGCGCGCAGCGCCTCGTACACGTAGTCGTCCGCCTCGAAGGTGGTCACCACCAGGATCTTCGGCGGCCGGTCGCCGCCGCGCAGGATCGCCCGGGTCGCCGCCAGACCGTCCACGCCGGGCATCCGGACGTCCATCAGCACCACGTCGGGCCGCAGCGAGCGGGCCAGGCCGAGCGCCTCGGCGCCGTCCGCGGCCTCGCCGACCACGGCCAGGTCCGGCTGGGCGTCCAGGACGGCGCGCAGGCCGGCCCGGATCAGCTCCTCGTCGTCGACCAGCAGCACCTTGATCATGTCCACCGGTCCAACCGTAGCGGCAGGCGCACCCGCAGCAGCCAGTCCGGCCCGTCCGGCCCCGCCTCGCACTCGCCGCCGAGCAGCACCGCCCGCTCCCGCACCCCGCGCAGCCCCTTGCCGCCGCCGGAGCGCGAACTCCCGCCGCCGGTCCGGGCGGTGCGGCAGGACAGCTCCAACACGCCGTCCACGACGGCCCCTTCCACCCGGATCGGCGCGCCCGGCGCGTGCCGCAGCGCGTTGGTGACGCCCTCCTGGACGATCCGGTACGCCTCGCGGGACAGCACGCCCGGCAACCCGCCCGTCCGCACCGCCAGTTCGGCCACCACCGGGGTGCCGGCCGCGCGGGCGGAGGCGAACAGCTCCTCGACCCGGTCCAGGCCCGGCTGCTCCGCGGCGGCCGCCTCCGGGGCCTCGCGCAGCAGCACCAGCATCCGCTCCAGGTCGTCCAGGGCCCGCCGCCCCGTCACCTCGATCGCCTCCAACGCCCGCTCCCGGAACGCCGGATCGGGCACCTCGCGGGCCGCGCCCGCCTGCAGCACCGTCACCGTCAGCGCGTGCCCGATCGAGTCGTGCAGCTCCCGGGCCAGCCGGTTGCGCTCCAGCAGTCGCTCCGCCCGGGCCTCGGCCGCGGCCAGCCGCTCCGCCTTCGAAGGGCCCAACAGACTGATGGCCAGGGCCAGTTGCAGCCGGCCCGCGAGCACCACCAGCCACAGCAGGGCGAAGCCCACCACCGGAACGAGCAGCGGCAGCCGGGCCGCCAGTTCCACCGCCACCACCGTCGCCCCGCCGACCGCCGCCCCCGACCCCACCCGGGCCACCAGCCAGCCCGCCGTGCGCCCCCGGTCCGCCCAACTCGCCGACGGGGCGACCCCGATGGACTCCTCCCTCGCCGGCGCCAGCAGCAGCCGGGCCTGCATCCCCTCCGCCCGCCGCACCGCCGGCACCAGCGCGACCGCGCACAACAGCGGCACGTCCACCGCCGCGCTCAGCACCACCGCCCGCGCCGTCGACACGCCCTCGGTGCCCGGGTACACCAGCAGCACGATTCCCGCGAACACCAGCCCGATCATCAGGTGCAGCCAGCGGGCGTACGTGACGGGTCGCAGCAGCGGGGTGATCATCCGGCCATCCTGCCCCACCCGCCCCCGCCCGCAGCCTCCCTCCCGGGAGGGAGGCGGACCGCTCCCCGGCGGGATCCGCCCGGTCCGGCAGCCCGGTTGACTCGGTGTCATCGACAGGAGGAGGCGGGGAACGGTGATCGAGATCCGTGAGCTGACCAAGGCGTACGACGGCCGGCGGGTCGTCGACGGGCTCGGGTTCCGGGTGGAGCCCGGGCGGGTGACGGGCTTCCTCGGCCCCAACGGGGCGGGCAAGTCCACCACCCTGCGGATGGTGCTGGGCCTGGACCGGCCGAGCTCCGGCACCGCGCTGATCGACGGCCGCCCGTACGCCGAACTGGCCGAGCCGCTGCGGCGGGTCGGCGCCCTGCTGGACGCCCACGCCGTGCACGCGGGCCGCACCGCGCGGGGCCAGCTGCGCTGGATCGCCGCCTCGCACGGCCTGCCCGCCCGCCGGATCGACGACGTCCTGGAACTCGTCGGCCTGGCCGAGGTCGCCGACCGGCGGATCCGCACCTACTCGCTGGGCATGCGCCAGCGCCTCGGCATCGCCGCGGCCCTGCTCGGCGACCCGGCGGCGCTGCTGCTCGACGAGCCGGTCAACGGCCTGGACGCGGAAGGCATCCGGTGGATCCGCGCACTGCTGCGGCGCCTCGCCGCCGAAGGCCGCGCCGTGCTGGTCTCCTCCCACCTGATGGCGGAGATGGCGCAGACCGCGGACCACCTGGTGGTGATCGGCCGCGGGCGGCTGCTCGCCGACACCTCCACCGCCGAGTTCCTCGCCGAGCACGGCCGCCGCCGGGTCCGGGTCCGCGCCGTCGACCCGGCCGCGCTCGCCGCGCTGCTCGCCACCACCCACCCCCGGGCCGTCCCGCTCGGCGACGGCGGGTACGAAGTCCCGGACGCCGACCCCGGGCAGTTGGGCGCGCTGGCCGCCGAACGCCGCGTCGTCCTGATCGAACTGTCCGTCACCCACGACTCCCTGGAGGAGGCCTTCATGCGGATGACCGCGGACGCCGTCGAGTACCGGGCGGTGGCGGCATGACCACCCGCACCCACCCGCTGCGCGCCGAATGGGCCAAGTTCACCTCGCTGCGCTCGCTGTGGACCACGCCGCTGATCGCGGTGGCGCTCAGCGCCGGCATCACGGCGGCCGTCCAGTTCAGCTACGGACACCGCGACACCTCGCTGACCGACGACCCGATGGAGGGCCTGTACTACGGCCTGAACTTCGGCCAGGTCGCGGTGGTCTGCCTGGGCATCCTGCTGATCGGCCAGGAGTACGCCTCCGGCACCCTCGCCACCTCGCTCGCCGCCGTCCCCGACCGGCTGCGCTTCTTCCGCGCCAAGCTGCTGCTCGGCGCGGGCCTCGGGCTCGCGGTCGGCGTCCTCACCGTCGCGGGTCAACTGGCCGCCACCACCGCCTCGGTGGGCCTCGACCTGACCGCCCCGGGCAGCGGGCGGGCGCTCGCCGCGGGCGTGCTCTACCACCCGCTGCTGCTGGTGCTCTGCCTCGCCCTCACCACCGTCCTGCGCAACCAGACGGCCGCCCTGGGCCTGCTCTCCCCCACGGTCTTCCTCGGCACCACCGCCCTGACGGCCGTCCCCGGCCTCCGCGAACTCGCCCAGTTCCTCCCCGACCGGGCCGGCCTCTACGCCCTGCGCCTCCAGGACACCCCGGGCATCCACTACGGCCACGCCACCGGCCTCCTCCTCCTCGCCGCCTGGACCGCCGCCGCCACCCTCCTCGCCCTCCGCACCCTCCACCACCGCGACGCCTGACCCCACCGGCCCCGGGCCGCCGGAGCGGGGCGTGATCCGCCGTCAGGCGGCCAGGCGACAGACCAGGCGGTAGGCGCCGACGCGGGCGCGGACGACGGGGCCGGGGCTGTCGGTGTGGTGGTGGTGCCACCAGCGGGTGAGCAGGGTGGCGGGGAGGGCGAGGGCGAGCAGCCAGGCGGCCTGGGCGAGGCCGAACTGCCAGGGAACGGGCCCGAGGTGGGACATCCGGCCGGGGCCGAGCGCGCCGCCGCAGGCCCAAGCGGCGAGCAGGGCGACCGGGGCGGCGGCCGGCGCCGTGGCGGCGGCGACCACCGCGGTCGGGCCGAGCGCCCAGCGAGTGGCGGCGCGGCCGAGCAGCAGCCCGGTGACGGTGGCCGCGGCGGCGGGCGCGGCGCAGGCGAGGAGGTGCCAGTCGGCGCCGCGGTCGGCGGGGAGCAGGCCGAGCAGCGGGAAGTCGGGGACGGGTCCGAGGTGGGCGCCGAGCGGTCCGGCGTGGGCCCCGGTGCCCACCGTGAAGCCGGGGCCGAGGGCGTAGCCGATCGACCAGAGCACCGCGTTGGGGACCAGCAGCAGGCAGGCCAGCAGCATGCCGAGCCAGTCGGCGGTGCCGTTGCCGAGGCGTTGCGCGTCCTGCCCGGCGGAGCCGAGCAGGACGGCCGCCGCGCACACCAGCCCGCCGCCGGCGGTCAGGGTGAGCAGCCAGCCGGCCAGCGCCCGGCCCAGGGCGGGTGCGGCGTCGGCCGGCCAGAGCGCGGGCGGCAGGGCGGGGGCCGGGAGGTGGAGCGGTCGGCCGAGACCGCTCCACAGGCCGTGGCCGAACGCGGCGGCGGTGAGCAGGGCGACGGCGGCCAGGTCGGCGACGGCGCGGGAGCGCAGCGCGGCCTGCGGGTCGGCGCACTGGGCGACGGCGGCGGCCGCGACGAGCAGGTAACCGGCGTACAGCGCCAGCGGGGAGCGCCAACGGGTGAGCCCGCGCCCCCTGGTGCGCCGGGCCTGGCGGCGTCCGGCCCGGTCCAGCAGGACGGCGGTGACGGCGGTGAGCAGCAGCGGGGTGACGGTGACGGGCGCGGCCGCGGGGCCGTGGGTGAGCGGGGCGCCGTGGCCGAGCAGCCAGAGGCCGAACACCGTCCGGGCCGCGTCCTGCGCGGATTCGTCGCCGTACGGGGCCAGCACCCACAGGCCGAACACCGGGACGGCGACCACGGACAGGGTGAGCAGCGCGGTGCGGACGCCGGTGAGCAGGTCGGAGAGGGTGGAGCGGCTGTCGAGTTCGCTCGGCAGGCCGAGGATCGGACGGCCCATCAGCTGCGTCATGGCCTTCATGCTGCCAAGGCCACCCGTTGTGCGGTGTCAACGGGCGAACCTTCGCCGTGTCCCGGATTATCGGATCATGTGCCTGTTTCCGGGACCGACCTGCAGCGGAGGAATGCGGTGACCTCACCCTCGACCGCGGAGCCCGAGCCCACCACCGGAACCTCGCCCCGGGCACGCGCGGACGTCGCGCTCCTGCTGCGGAGACTGACACCCCGTGAGGCCCAGGTGCTGGCCCGGTTCGCCGCCGGCGAGGACCTGCGCACCGCCGCCCGCAGCCTGGGCATCGCTCCCAACACCGCCCGCTCCCACCTCAACCGGGCGATCCGAAAACTCGGTGTCCGCACCCCCGAGGAGGCCGTCGCCCTCACCACCGCCCCACCGCCGGCCCCGGCCCCCGCGTCTGCACCCGAACCCGCGCCCGAACCCGCCGACGAGCCCGCCGACGAGAGCGCTCCCGCCTCGTTCGAGGAGTTCGCCGCCCTGGTGCACGCCCGCCTCGCCCAGCAGACCTTCCTGCTGACCGGCCACCGGCGCCGTGCCGTCCACTCGACGCACCTCGCGCTGGGCGCGGCCGCCCGGCGGTGGGCGGAGGTGTCGGCGACGGCGGACCCGGAGGGGTGGGTGCGGACGAAGGCGTTCGACCTGGCGCTGTCGCCGTGGCGCCGGGGCGGGCCCCGGCGGGCTCGCCCGTCGCGGTGGCCGCGGCGGCGGATCGCGGTCGGCGAGGCGGCCGCGCCGGCGGGGCCCGAGCCCTCGCAACGGCTGACGCCCCGTGACCGGGCGCTGCTGAAGGCCCTGCTGCGGCTGTCGCGGCCGCAGCGCCGAGCCTTGGTGCTGCACGACACGCTGGGGCTGCCGGCCGAGCGGGTCGCGGTGGAGGTGGAGTCGAGTACCGCGGCGGCCGCGGCCCGGGTGCGGTCGGCGCGGGAGGCGCTGGCCCGGGAGCTGCCGGAACTGCTCGGCGCGGACCCGGAGGACCCGGAGTTCGCGGAGCGGCTGGCGGGCCTGCTGCACGCGGCGGCGGTGCACGGCTGCCCGGACCCGCGGCTGCCCTCGCCCGCCCGGCTGGTCGCGGACAGCCGGCTGCACACCGGCCTGGCGACCGGCGCGGCGGCGGCGCTGACGGTGCTGGCGGGCGCGGCGCTGGTCACCACCGGGCTGGGGGTGGGCCCGTCGGCCCTGGTGCGCCCGGAGCTTCCGGCGGGGACGGCCTGCACCTCGCCCTGGACGGGCAGCGCCGGTCCGGCGGTCCCGCGCGGCGCGCCGGGCCTGCAGACGCCGTGGTGCAGCCCGGCGCCGGGCGTCCCGGCCCGCCTGACCGACCCGGCCGGCCCGGCCGGCCGGACCCTGCCCACCCCCGCGCCGTCCGTCCCCACGGGCGACCCGGAGACCGCAACCGGCTCGGAGCCCTCGGGCAGCACGGACGCGGCCCCGGCCGGCCCCCCGCTCGCGGCCCCCCGCCGGACCTGAGCCACGCCGCTCCCGGGCCGACCGTCACCACGGCCGGGACCGGGAACCCGCACGCCGCGCACCCGGCCGAGCCGCAGCTCCACCCGCCGGCGCCGCCGAGGCACGCGGCCGCGGCCCTGCGATCCGGTACGGCGGGCACCACCCGGACCGCCCTGCGTCCGGTCCGGGTGCCACGTCCGAAGCCGTCCGCCACCGCCCGGCGCAGCCGCGTCGTCGGAGCGTCCGGCAACGCGGAAGCGCCGCCCACCGAGGTGGGCGGCGCTTCCTGGCGTACCTGACGCGGCGTCGATTACTCGGCGGCGGCGATCAGCTCGCGGGCCAGGCGGGCGGTCTCGGACGGCGTCTTGCCGACCTTGACGCCGGCGGCCTCAAGGGCCTCCTTCTTCGCCTGGGCGGTGCCAGAGGAGCCGGAGACGATGGCGCCGGCGTGGCCCATGGTCTTGCCCTCGGGCGCGGTGAAGCCCGCGACGTAGCCGACGACCGGCTTGGTGACGTGCTCGGCGATGTAGGCCGCGGCACGCTCCTCGGCGTCGCCGCCGATCTCGCCGATCATGACGATCAGCTCGGTCTCCGGGTCCTCCTGGAACGCCTTGAGGGCGTCGATGTGGGTGGTGCCGATGACCGGGTCGCCGCCGATGCCCACCGCGGAGGAGAAGCCGAGGTCGCGCAGCTCGTACATGAGCTGGTAGGTCAGGGTGCCGGACTTCGACACCAGACCGATCTTGCCCGGGCCGGTGATGTTGGCCGGGATGATGCCCGCGTTGGACTGTCCGGGGCTGATCAGGCCGGGGCAGTTCGGGCCGATGATGCGGGTCTTGTTGCCCTTGGCGCCGGCGTGGGCCCAGAACGAGGCGGTGTCGTGCACCGGCACGCCCTCGGTGATGACCACGGCCAGGCCGATCTCGGCGTCGATCGCCTCGATCACGGCCGACTTGGTGAACGCCGGCGGCACGAAGATGACGGTGACGTCGGCACCGGTCTTCTCCATCGCGTCGACCACGGTGCCGAACACCGGGATCTCGGTGCCGTCCACGTCCACGGTGGTGCCGGCCTTGCGCGGGTTCACACCGCCGACGATCTGGGTGCCGGAGGCGAGCATGCGGCGGGTGTGCTTCATGCCCTCGGAGCCGGTCATGCCCTGGACGATGACCTTGCTGTCCTTGGTAAGGAAGATAGCCATGGTGTTAAGTCCCCTTCCTTACTTGTTGGCCAGCTCGGCGGCGCGGTCAGCGGCGCCGTCCATGGTGTCCACCTGCTGCACCAGCGGGTGGTTGGCGTCGGTGAGGATCTTGCGACCCAGCTCCGCGTTGTTGCCGTCCAGGCGGACGACCAGCGGCTTGGTGACGGCCTCGCCCTTGCTCTCCAGGAGCGCGAGGGCCTGCACGATGCCGTTGGCGACCGCGTCGCACGCGGTGATGCCGCCGAAGACGTTGACGAAGACCGACTTGACGTCGGTGTCGCCCAGGATGATCTCCAGGCCGTTCGCCATCACCTCGGCGGACGCGCCGCCGCCGATGTCGAGGAAGTTGGCCGGCTTCACGCCGCCGTGCTTCTCGCCGGCGTACGCGACGACGTCCAGGGTGCTCATGACGAGGCCCGCGCCGTTGCCGATGATGCCGACCTGGCCCTCGAGCTTGACGTAGTTCAGGCCCTTGGCCTTGGCCGCGGCCTCCAGCGGGTTCGCGGCGGCCTTGTCCTCGAGCGCCTCGTGCTCCGGCTGGCGGAACTCGGCGTTCTCGTCCAGGGAGACCTTGCCGTCGAGCGCGATGATCTTGCCGTCGCCGGACTTGATCAGCGGGTTGACCTCGACCAGGAGGGCGTCCTCCTTGATGAAGACCACCCAGAGCTTCTGCAGGACGTCGGCGACCTGGTCGGCGATCTCGGCCGGGAACTTCGCGGCGGCGACGATCTCGGCGGCCTTCTCCGGGGTCACACCCTCGTTGGCGTCCACCGGGATCTTCGCCAGCGCGTCGGGGTTCTCCTCGGCGACGACCTCGATCTCCACGCCGCCCTCGACGCTGGCCATCGCCAGGAACGTGCGGTTGGTGCGGTCCAGCAGGAAGGAGACGTAGTACTCCTCCTTGATGTCCGCGGTCTGCGCCAGCATCACCTTGTGGACGGTGTGGCCCTTGATGTCCATGCCGAGGATGGCCTCGGCCTTGGCCACGGCGTCCTGGGGGTCGGACGCGAGCTTCACGCCACCGGCCTTGCCTCGGCCGCCCACCTTCACCTGAGCCTTGACGACGGCACGGCCGCCGAAGCGCTCCGCGATGGCGGCAGCGTCTGCGGCGGTCTCGATGACATCGCCGTCAAGCACGGGTACACCGTGCTTGGCGAAGAGGTCCCTCGCCTGGTACTCGAACAGGTCCACGTGTTTGTCCTTGTTCGTGGTCGCGGAATGTGTCTCTACGAGCGTGCCACGGCAGGATCTTCGCTGCGGGTCGTCGGTGCTGAGCGGGTACGCAGATGTACGGCCTTGCGGCCCACGCAGCGGCCGGGCGCATCGTCAATCAACACGCGCGTCACGTCCGCATGGCAGGTTATCCCCGTACGACGGGCGTGTTTCGCCCCGGGCCCGGTCCGGGTTGGTGAGAACCGTCACAACGGGCCCGGTCCGGCGGGTCCCCGGGCCGCTCACCAGCGGGGGCGCGCATCGGTGAGGGCCACTACTGGTTCACTCGCACGGGTGTGGATCGGGCCCCTTGACTCACCGCTGTTCGGGTACCGGCAGCGGCCGCTTCTCGATCGCCGCCGCCATGATGTCCGGGAACGCGTCCGGGGTGCAGGCGAACGCCGGGGCCCCGAGCGCCGCCAACGCCTGGGCGTGCGCGTGGTCGTACGCGGGCGCGCCCTCGTCGGACAGCGCCAGCAGCGCGATGAACTGCACCCCTGACGCCTTCATCGCCGCGACCCGCTTCAGCATCTCGTCCCGGATGCCGCCCTCGTACAGGTCGCTGATCAGCACCACGATCGTCTCCGACGGGCGACTGATCTTCGACTGGCAGTACGCCAGCGCCCGGTTGATGTCGGTGCCGCCGCCCAGCTGGGTGGCGAACAGCACGTCCACCGGGTCGCTCAGCTGCTCCGTCAGGTCCACCACCGAGGTGTCGAACACCACCAGCCGGGTGTCCAGGCTCGGCATCGAGGCCAGCACCGCGCCGAACACCGCCGAGTGCACCACCGACGGGGCCATCGACCCGGACTGGTCGATGCAGAGGATCACGTCCTTCTTCAACGCCCGCTGCGCCCGCGCGTAGCCGACCAGCCGCTCCGGCACCACCGTCCGGTACTCCTGCAGGTACTTCGACAGGTTGGCCCGGATGGTGCGGTCCCAGTCGATGTCCCGGTGCCGGGGGCGGTTGACCCGCGCGCTGCGGTCCAGCGCGCCGCCGACCGTCGAGCGGGTCCGGTCGGCGAGCCGGCGCTCCAGTTCGGCCACCACCTTGCCGACCACCGCGCGCGCGGTCTCCCGGGTGGTCTCCGGCAGGGCGTGCTTCAGCGACAGCAGCGTCCCCACCAGGTGCACGTCCGGCTCCACCGCGGCCAGCATCTCCGGCTCCAGCAGCAGCCGGTCCAGCCCCAGCCGGGAGATCGCGTCCTGCTGCATCAACTGCACCACGCTGGTCGGGAAGTACTCCCGGATGTCGCCCAGCCACCGCGCCACCTTCGGCGCCGACCCCCCGAGCCCCGCCGACCGCTTCCCGTCCTCCCGGTACAGCGCCCCGAGCGCCCCGTCCATCCCGGCGTCCCGCCCGGTCAGCCGCACCCCCGTCCCGTCCCCGTCCGCACCGAGCACCAGCCGCCAACGCCGCATCCGCTCATCGTCCTGACGAACAGTCACCTGAAATCGACTCCTTGTAGCGGGCGCCCCGACCGGGGCGCGGGGAACGGCGCGAAGCGGGAGGAAGGACAGCGAGGACCGGGGCGCCGCGGGACCGGACCCCACGGGCCGTTCAGCTCGCGCGGCGGTCCGCCTGCCGGGGGATCCGCGGACCCGGGATCCCCAGCAGCAGGGCCAGCACCGGGGTGGCGGCGTCGGCGCGTTCCTCGTCCAGCGGTGCATCGGCCTGCTGCGCGACCGGCCCGAGCGAGCCGGTGGCGACCCGGGAGCCGATGGTGTGGCGGACGCCCGTCTCCAGGGAGGAGAAGGTGCGGCGCAGGACCGGCAGCAGGTCGGTGAAGGTGTCGCCGGAGACCCGGCAGAGCCATTCGTCGAGCAGGCCGAGCAGCGTCGGGTCGTGCAGCAGCAGCGCCCCGCCGCCGGAGAGGAACCCCTCGACCCAGCCGCCGGCGTCGGCCGGTTCGGAGGCGGTGGAGAGCACCAGTCCGAGCCGGCGCCCGGCCTCCTCCGCGTCGAGCCGGCCGTCGTCGAGCAGCAGCCGCACCGCCCGGCCGCGGAGCAGGCCGGGCACGCCCGTCGCGGGGCCGCCGTGCGGCTCGCGGGCGGCGAGGGCCGCGAGCGTCCCGGCCCAGCGTTCGGCGGTGTCGCCGCCGAGCAGGGCGACCGCCTGGTGCACGGCGTCCAGTTCGGTGCGGCGACTGCGCGCGCCGTCGGCGTCCAGGCCGGTGCTGGCGGCGGGGAGGGCGACGCAGAGGCGTTCGGCGAGGCCGTGGGCGACGGCGGTGAGGGCGCTGGTGTCGGTGTCCCGGACGTCGCCGTAGCGCAGGGTGCGGACCAGGGCGGGGAGGGCGGTGGCGAGGTGCCCGGCGTCGGTGTCGAGGGCGGCGCGGTCGGCGAGCAGCCGCATCACCTCGGGCAGGGCGTCGGGCAGGGCGGCGAGCAGGCAGTGCTCGGCGAGGGCGGTGAGTTCGGTGAGTTCGGCCGTGGCGGCGTCGCCGATCGCCTTGCCGGTGGCGGCGCCCCGCACGGTGGTGCCCCACTGGCCGGCCTCCACCAGGCGGACCGAGAACTCGGGTTCCCAGGCGAGCTGCCAGGTCTCGCGGAAGGTGCCGGTGGAGTTGACGCTGTCGCGGACCGGCCGGCCCCAGTGCAGGCCGAGCAGCCGGAGCCGGTGCAGCAGCCGGGAGCGTTCCGCGTCCAGGTCCTTGCGCAGGTCGAGGACGAGTTCGCGGCTCGCGGCCTCCGGCTTGAGCCGCAGGCTGCGCTGCAGCCGGGTCAGGTCGCGCTGCAGCGGCACGGCGGGCGCGCTGTCGGGGACCTCGCCGAGCGCATCGCCGACCACCAGGCGGTCGCGCACCAGGGCGAGGGCGAGGTCGGAGCCGTCGCACATCACGGCGCGCACCGCGTCCAGGGTCTCGGTGAGGCCGGGCAGCGGGCGGCCGCGGACGACGGCCAGGGTCTCGGCGAGCCGGACCGCTTCGATGACGTGCGCGGAGGAGACCGGGTGGTCCTCGGCGCGGAGCAGGGCGGCGACCTTGGTCATCCAGCGGGTGACCGGCCGATCGGCGGTGGTGAACAGGTGGTGGTACCAGCCGGGCGAGTCGATCCCCGCGCCGTAGCCGGTGTGCTGGGAGAGCCGGCGGTGCGTCCAGGGCACCCAGGTGAGCTCGGTCTTCGCCTTCTTGGGGAGTTCGGCGAGCAGCGCCCGGTCGTGCGCGACAGTCGGCATGGCGGCCAGCGCGGGCACGTGCCAGGCGCCGCAGACCACGGCGATCCGCCGGTGGCCGGCCCGGCGGGCGGCGCGGATCTGCTGCCGCATGGCGGCCTCGCGGATCTCGTCGCGCCGCTCGGCGGGGTGGTGCTCGCGCAGCGCCGTCATCGCCTCGGCGAGCGCCTCGAAGGGGGCGAGCGGGTCGGCGGCGGGGCCGCGGTGCTCGACCACGTCCTCCCACCAGGCCTCCGGGTCGCCGTACCCGGCCGCGGCGGCGAGTTCGGCGATCGGGTCGACGGGGGCGGGTCCGAAAGTGCCCCCCGGCACTCCCGACCCCTCCCCCTGTTCTGATGCGCCGTCAGTCCCGGAGGTTGCATCCGGATCCGTGCCGCGCGGCCCGAGCGTGAGGCTGTGGCCCGCCGGCAGGTCGATGAAGCGGACCGGGACGCCGGCGTCCGCGGCGTGCCGCAGCGCCACCCACTCGGGGGAGAACTCGGCGAACGGCCAGAACGCGGCCCGGGCCGGGTCGTCCGCCACGTGGGCGAGCAGCGCGACCGGCGGCGTCATGTCCTTCTCGGCGGCCAGCGCCACCAGCTCGTCGGCCTCCGGCGGGCCTTCGATCAGCACCGCGTCGGGCCGCAGGGCGGCCAGTGCGGCGGCCACCGCGCGGGCCGAGCCGGGGCCGTGGTGGCGCACCCCGAGCAGCGTCACCTCGGCACTCACGCGGAGACCTCCCGGGCGGCCCGGTAGAAGTCCTTCCAGCCGTCGCGGTCGCGGACCACGCCCTCCACGTACTCCCGCCACACCTGCCGGTCGGCGACCGGGTCGCGGACCACCGCGCCGACGATGCCGTCCGCGACGTCGCCCGCGCGGAGCACGCCGTCGCCGAAGTGGGTGGCCAGCGCGAGGCCGTTGGTGACCACCGAGATCGCCTCGGCGGTGGACAGGGTGCCGCTGGGGGTCTTCACCTTCGTCCGGCCGTCGGCGGTCAGGCCGGCCCGCAGCTCGCGGAAGACGGTGACCACGCGGCGGATCTCCTCGGCGCCGCCCGGGAGTTCGGGCAGGTCGAGGGAGCGGCCGAGCTGGCCGACCCGGCGGGAGACGATCTCCACCTCCTCCTCCAGGGTGGCCGGCAGCGGCAGCACCACCGTGTTGAAGCGGCGGCGCAGCGCGGAGGAGAGCTCGTTGACGCCGCGGTCGCGGTCGTTGGCGGTGGCGATCACGTTGAACCCGCGCACCGCCTGCACCTCGGAGCCCAGCTCGGGCACCGGCAGGGTCTTCTCGGACAGGATGGTGATCAGGCTGTCCTGCACGTCGGCCGGGATGCGGGTGAGCTCCTCGACCCGGGCGAGCTGCCCGTTGCGCATCGCGCGCATCAGCGGGGAGGGCACCAGGGCGTCCTCGCTCGGGCCGTGGGCGAGGAGTTGGGCGTAGTTCCAGCCGTACCGGACGGCCTCCTCGGGGGTGCCCGCGGTGCCCTGCACCAGCAGGGTGGAGTCGCCGGAGATCGCGGCCGCCAGGTGCTCGGACACCCAGGTCTTGGCGGTGCCGGGCACGCCGAGCAGCAGCAGCGCCCGGTCGGTGGCCAGGGTGGTGACGGCGACCTCGATCACCCGGCGCGGCCCGATGTACTTCGGGGTGATCACGGTGCCGTCGGCGAGCTCGCCGCCCAGCAGGTAGGTGGCGACCGCCCACGGCGAGAGCCGCCAGCGCTCCGGGCGGGGCCGGTCGTCGTGCCGGGCGAGGGCGGCCAGCTCCTCGGCGAAGGCGTCCTCGGCGTGCTGCCGCAGGACCTCGCTGGTCGTCTCGGTGGTCATCGGCTGCTCCGTTCGTCACGGGTCGTCAGAACGCTGCGCGAAAAGGGCGCGAAGAAAGCGGTCGCACGGCTCTGACCTGCGGGAACGTTCTCCCGTTCGGGCCGTGCAGGTACTACTCTGCACCCCGCCACCGACAATGCCGGTCCGTCAGTTCCCGAGCGGCGCGACCCGCTTGGCGCCCGCCCGCCAGGGCCACAACTGGGCGGCGCCGAAGGCCGTCTCCACCGCCAGGAAGCCCCACAGCACCCCGGTCGCGCCGTGCGCCAGCGCATAGGCCTGCCAGCAGGCGAACAGCACCCTGGCCGCCCCGTCGTACAGGCCGTGCACCGGCAGCGGGCGCAGCAGCCGCAGCAGCGACCAGACCACCACCACCGAGCCCATCAGGTTGGCGAACAGCGTCAGCATCGGCTCCTGCGGGGGCAGTTCCCCCAGGCCCAGCGCGCCGCTGACGGCGGACAGCGCGCGGTGCGCGAGCGCGTACGTCCACGGGGTGGCGAACGGGGCGGTGACCAGCAGGTCGTACCAGGCGCTGGCGCGGACCAGGCGGGCGTAGCGGTTCATCGGCGGGCTCCTCGGGATCGCACGGCGGGACCCGCCCATGCTCAACGGTGGAGTACGGTCCAAGGTCAAGTCACCGGAAGGAGCGGGCGGATGCGCATCGGGGAACTCGCCGCACAGGCCGGCATCAGCCGCGACACCGCGCGGTTCTACGAGCGCACTGGGCTGCTCACCGCCCGCCGGCTGCCCAACGGCTACCGGGACTTCCCGCCCGAGGCGGTGCCCTGGCTGCGGTACGTCCGCACCGCGCAGGCGCTCGGCTTCTCGCTCGCCGAGATCGCCCGCACCGGCGAGGAGTTGAGCGCCGCGCCGGACGCCGCCGAACGGCTGTCCGAGCTGTTCCGGGAGAAGATCGCGCTGATCGACGCGCGGATGGCGGACCTCGCCGCGCTGCGCGCCGAACTGGCCGAGCGGGCCGGCACCGGGTGTCCGCTGGCCCCGGCCTGACCGACCCTCAACTGTCAGTGGGCCCTCCTAGCGTCGAGCACATGGAGGAACGCTGGAGCACCGAACACGTCCTTTCGCTGGCGCCCGACCCGGCCTCCCTGAAGGCCGCGGGCAAGCTCTCCGGCCCCGGCCCGTAGAGTGCGACCGGCACGGGGCAGGGCGCGCTGTGGGGCCTGTGCAAGGGCAGCGGCAGCACCCCGTACCGGACGGCCGTCGAACTGGGCACGCCCGCGTACAAGTGCAGCTGCCCGAGCCGGAAGTTCCCGTGCAAGCACGCCCTCGGCCTGCTCCTGCTGTGGGCCGGCGGGCCGGAGGCCGTCACCGCCGCGGCCGAGCCGCCGGACTGGGTGTCCGAGTGGCTGAACGGCCGCAGCCAGGCCGTCGCCGACCGGGCCGCCAAGCAGCAGGCCAAGGCCGCCGACGCGGACCCGGAGGCGGCCAGGAAGCGGGCCGAGAAGCGCTCCGCCCGGGTCGCCGCCGGCGCCCGGGACCTGCGGCTGCGGCTCGCCGACGGGGTCCGCCGCGGCCTCGCCGACCCGCTGCCGGCCGGCGCCTGGGAAGAGGTCGCCGCCCGCATGGTCGACGCCCAGGCCCCCGGCCTGGCCGGCCGGGTCCGGGCGCTGGCGGAGCGCCCGCAGGAGGAACTGCTGGAGGAGTACGCGATGCTGCACCTGCTGGCCGGCGCCTACGGCCGGATCGACACCCTGCCGGAGCCGCTCGCCGCCACCGTCCGCACCAGGGTCGGCTTCACCACCGACACCGCCGAGCTGCTCGCCGGGCCCACCGTCCGGGACAGGTGGCAGGTGCTCGGCAGCCGCGACACCGCCGACGAGCGGCTCACCACCCGCCGGGTCTGGCTGCGCGGCGCGAAGACCGGCCGCCCGGCCCTGCTGCTGGCCTTCGGGCGGCCCGGCCAGGCCCCGGACCTGGCGCTGCCGGTCGGCCGGCTGCTGGAGGCCGACCTGGCCTACCACCCCGGGTCCCGCCCGCTGCGCGCCGTCCTCGGCACCCGGTACGGCAACCCCGAGCCGGGCCCGGTCGCCCCGCCCGCCGGCCTCTCCCCCGCCGAGGCGCTCGCCGAGTACGGCGCCGCCGTCGCCGAGGACCCGTGGCTGGAGAGCTGGCCGACCGTCCTCACCGCCGTGGTCCCGGTCCGCACGCCCGACGGCTGGCAGCTCACCGACGGCCGGCACACCCTGCCGGTGCGCCGCGGCGCGCTGCCCGACCCGGCGCTGTGGCGGCTGGCCGCGGTCTCCGCCGGACACCCCGTCACCCTGTTCGGCGAGTGCGGCCACGCCGGCTTCACCCCGGTCACCGCCTGGGACGCCGAGCACCGGCCCGTCGCCCTCGGCTGACCCCGCCGCCGCCCACCCGCACCGGACCGGCCGCGCGGCCCGCACCGACGCCCTGCACCGACGCCCTGGGCCGACCGCACCGCGCCGGCTGCGCCAAGAAGACCGCACCGTCCGACGAACACGCCACCGCGGCCGCCGCACCGTCCGACCTGCCCGCCACGCCCGGTCCGACCGACCGCGCATCACCGAGCGCCCCGTCCACCCCGTACCGCCCGTACCGCCCCGCACATCCCGACCGGTCCCCGGCGCTCCCCGGCGCCCGCTGACGACCCGTCATCCCGGAGGAACCCCATGACCCGCACCCGCACCCGGCAGCGCGCCGCCGTCCGTCGCATCGCCCTGCACCACGCCGCCCGCCGCGCCGCCACCGCCAGCGGCTGGGGCCGCCGCCACCGCCGCGCCGACGCCCCCCGGCCGAACGGGGAGCGGGCATGACCGCCCCCGTGCTCGCCCCCGCCGACGGCTGGGCCGACCTGCAGAGCAGCGCCCTGCTCGGCACCGACCGCCGGCCGCTGCCCGAGCCGCGGACGCCGCTCGCCGCGGCCGTCGACCGCACCGACCCGGCCACCGCGCTGCTCGACCTGGCCGCGCTCACCGCGGTCCGCCGCCGGGCCGGCGCGCTGCCCGGCCCCGCCGTGGAGACGCCCGCGCCCGCCGCCGACGACCCGCGGCCGGTACTGCCGGAGCCCGCCGCCCGCCGGCTGGCCGTGCTGCTCGGCACCCGCGGCGGCCACGGCAGCACCGCCAACCTCGCGGAACTCCTGCCGCAGTGGCTGACCGCCGCCCGCGCGCACGGCTACCGGCTGCCGCCGGCGCTGGTGCCGACGCTGCTGGACACCGCCCGGGCCCGCTCCGAACTGCGCGCCGACGCCGTCACGCTGGCCGGCCCGCTGGGCCGCTGGCTCGCCCCGCACAACCCGGACTGGAAGTACGTCACCCGCACCGCCGCGGACCACGACGCCCTCCACCAGCCGTCCGAACTGCTGTGGCAGGAGGGCCTGTTCGCGGAGCGGGTGACCCACCTGACCAGGCTGCGGCGGACCGACCCGGCGGCCGGGCTGGCCCTGCTGGTCTCCACCTGGGCCACCGAACGCGCCGAGGACCGGGTGCTGTTCCTGGACTCCCTCCAGGACGGGCTGTCGCTGGCCGACCAGGAGTTCCTGGAGGCGGCGCTCGGCGACCGCTCCAAGAACGTCCGGGCCACCGCCGCGGAACTGCTCTCCACGCTGCCCGGCTCCGCCCTCGCCGACCGGATGGCGGCCCGTGCCCGCGCCGCCGTCCGCCTCGACGGCGACCGGCTGCACGTCACCCCGCCCACCGCCTGCGACGCCGCCATGCAGCGCGACGGAATACCCGTCAAGTCGCCCACCGGGCGCGGCGAACGCGCCTGGTGGCTGGGCGAGGTGCTGGCCGCGGCGCCGCTCTCGCTGTGGACGTCCGGGACCGGCCTGACCCCCGAGCGGCTGCTCGCGCTGCCCACCGTCGACGCGGCCGACGGCGGCGGCGCCGAATGGGCCGAGGACCTGCGCGAGGCGTGGGCCCGGGCCGCGGTCCGCCAGCAGGACGTCGCCTGGGCCCGCGCCCTGCTCGGCGCCCCGCCGCGCCCCGGCCGCGACACCCGCACCCCGGGTGCGCCCGCCAAGCTGCTCGCGGTGCTGCCGGCCGCCGAACGCGCCGCCTGGACGGCCGCGTTCGTCCAGACCCACGGTCTCGGCGACGCCTTCCAGTTGCTCGGCGCCTGCGCCACCCCGTGGACGCCGCCGCTGTCCACCGCCGTGGTGGCCGCCCTCAAGCGGGCCGCCGAGCTCGGCTCCTACCCGTGGAGCCACAGCGGCGTCCTCGGCATGACCGAACGCGCGCTCGCCCCGGAGACCGCGCCCGCCGTCGAGGCGCTGGCCGCCGACACCTCCCCGGACACCGCCTGGGCCGACACCTTCACCCGGCTGGCGGGCACCCTGCGCTTCCGCCAGGCGATGCTCGCCGAACTGCAGCCCTGACACGCCGCAGGGGCCCCGGGGAGCGTCCCCGGGGCCCCTGCGGCCCAGCTGGTGGCGGCGCGGCTCAGCCGGCCGCGCGGAGGTTCGCCTCGACCCAGGAGACGACGTCCTGGGTGGAGGTGCCGGGGGTGAAGATGTCCGCGACGCCGAGGGCCTTCAGCTCGGTGATGTCGGCGTCCGGGATGATCCCGCCGCAGAACACCTTGATGTCGGCGGCGTCGCGCTCCTTGAGCAGTTCGATCACCTTGGCGCACAGCGTCATGTGCGCGCCGGACAGGATGGACAGGCCGATGCCGTCCGCGTCCTCCTGGATCGCCGTGTCGACGATCTGCTCGGGAGTCTGGTGGAGGCCGGTGTAGATGACCTCCATGCCGGCGTCGCGCAGCGCCCGCGCGATGACCTTCGCCCCCCGGTCGTGCCCGTCCAGCCCGGGCTTGGCGACCACCACTCGGATCGGCCCCGACACCACCATCACTGCCTCCTGGACCACGTCGTCCACCACCCGGGCCGACTTGTTCGCACGGGCGAGGTGTTAACCACTTCTAACAGATCTGAGGGGAGGTTAGCGCCAGTCCGCGCCGCCGACCGTTTCCGCCGGTCAAGAGGAGGGGAATATCACAGCCCCTCCCCTCCCGACCGGCGGCTACAGCTTCTCGACGGGGGCGTAGCGCAGCAGCAGTTCCTTCCGGCCCGCGGTGCCGAAGTCGACCGTGGCGCGGGCCTTGTCGCCGACGCCCTGGGTGGCGACCACCGTGCCGAGGCCGAAGCTGTCGTGGCTGACCCGGTCGCCGACCGCCAGCGCGACCACCTCCCGGTCGACCATGGTGCGCGCCGACTTGCCCCAGCCGGCCTTCGGCGACGCGGCCGCCGACAGCCCGGAGCCGCGACCGCCGGACGAGCCCGAGGAGGACGAGTAGCCGCGGGAGGCCGGGACGGCCGCCGCGCCGGTGCGCTTCCACTGGATCAGGGTGTCGGGGATCTCCTCCAGGAACCGCGAGGCCGGGTTGTAGGAGGGCTGGCCCCAGGCGCTGCGCAGCACCGAGCGGGTCAGGTAGAGCCGCTGCCGGGCCCGGGTGAGGCCGACGTAGGCGAGCCGCCGCTCCTCCTCCAGTTCCTTGACCTGGTTGAGCGCCCGCATGTGCGGGAAGATCCCGTCCTCCATGCCGGTGAGGAAGACGACCGGAAACTCCAGGCCCTTGGCGGTGTGCAGGGTCATCATCGTGATCACCCCGGCCCCGTCCTCGTCATCCGGGATCTGGTCGGAGTCCGCGACCAGCGCGACCCGCTCCAGGAAGTCGGCGAGCGAGCCGACCGGCGGGCCCTCGTCGCCCTCGGGGCGCTCCCCCGGGTCCTTCTCGTACTCGAGGGCGACCGAGGCGAGCTCCTGCAGGTTCTCCACCCGGGTCTCGTCCTGCGGGTCGGTGGAGGCCTGGAGTTCGGCGAGGTACCCGGTCTCCTCCAGCACCGCCTCCAGCACCGCGGCCGGGCCGGCCCCGGACTCGACGACCTGGCGCAGGCCCGCCAGCAGCTCGTTGAACTTCTTCACCGCGTTGGCCGAGCGCGCCGCCATGCCGTACGCCTCGTCGACCCGGTTCAGCGCCTGCGCGAAGGAGATCCGCTCGCGGGAGGACAGCGCGTCGATCATGGCCTCGGCGCGCTCGCCGATGCCGCGCTTGGGCACGTTGAGGATCCGGCGCAGCGGCACGGTGTCCTCCGGGTTGGAGAGCACCCGCAGGTAGGCGAGGACGTCCTTGACCTCCTTGCGCTCGTAGAAGCGCACGCCGCCGACCACCTTGTAGGGCAGGCCGACCCGGATGAACACCTCCTCGAAGACCCGGGACTGCGCGTTGGTGCGGTAGAAGATCGCCACGTCGCCGGGGCGGGCGTGGCCGGCGTCGGTGAGCCGGTCGATCTCGTCGGCGATGAACTGGGCCTCGCCGTGCTCGTCGTCGGCGACGTAGCCGACCACCTGCTCGCCCTGGTCGCCGGCCGTCCACAGGTTCTTCTTGCGGCGGTTGGTGTTGCGCTCGATGACCGAGTTCGCGGCGGTCAGGATGGTCTGCGTGGAGCGGTAGTTCTGCTCCAGCAGGATCGTCGTCGCGTTCGGGTAGTCCTCCTCGAACTGGAGGATGTTGCGGATGGTCGCCCCGCGGAAGGCGTAGATCGACTGGTCGGCGTCGCCGACCACGCACAGCTCGGCGGGCGCGATCTGGGCCAGCCGGGCGTCCGCCGGGTTCACGAAGTCGCCGTCCGCGGTCATCCGCGGGGCGTGCGCGGCGGAGCCGCCGGACAGCTCGCGGACCAGCGTGTACTGGGCGTGGTTGGTGTCCTGGTACTCGTCGACCAGGATGTGCCGGAACCGGCGCCGGTAGTGCTCGGCGACGTCCGGGAACGCCTGCAGCAGGTTGACGGTGGTCATGATGATGTCGTCGAAGTCGAGGGCGTTGGCCTCCCGCAGCCGCCGCTGGTAGAGGAAGTACGCCTCGGCGAGCTTCTTCTCCATCGGGTTGGCGGCCTGGTCGGCGTAGGTCTCCTCGTCGATCAGCTCGTTCTTGAGGTTGCTGACCTTCGCGGTGAACGACTTCGGCGGGAACTGCTTCGGGTCGAGGTCCAGGTCCCGGCAGCAGAGCGCCATCAGGCGCTGCGAGTCCGCCGAGTCGTAGATCGAGAAGCTGGAGTTCATCCCGAGCAGCTTGGCCTCGCGGCGCAGGATGCGCACGCACGCGCTGTGGAAGGTGGACACCCACATCGCCTTGGCGCGCGGGCCGACCAGCGCCTCGACGCGTTCGCGCATCTCGCCGGCGGCCTTGTTGGTGAAGGTGATCGCCAGGATCTCGCCGGGCTGCACGTCCCGCGCGGCCAGCAGGTACGCGATCCGGTGGGTGAGCACCCGGGTCTTCCCGGAGCCGGCGCCGGCCACGATCAGCAGCGGCGAGCCGTGGTGCAGCACGGCCTCGCGCTGCGGGTCGTTCATGCCCTCCAGCAGCTGCGCCGGGTCGACCACGGTGCGGGCGGAGCCGTTGCGGTACCAGGCGTCCCGCTCGGTCTCGGCGGCGTGGTCGGTGGCGAACAGCCCGTCGGGGATGTCCTCCTCGGCGCCGTACCCCGGGTCGAACGGCACGCCGTCGTCGTACGGTTCGTCCGCGGGCGGGGCCTCCTCCGACCACTGCGTCGGGAGCGGCTGCGCCGCCTCGGGGCGGCGGCTCGACCCGACGGCAGGACGCTCGAAGCCGGGGAGCGGGAGGTCATCGAAGAGGCTAGTCATGGCCCTTCGAGTCTATGGCCCGCCACCGACATCCCCGGCCGCGACCGCATCGGTCCGATCGACCGCTCGCACCGCACCCGTCCCCGATCGGGAGAGGCGGCTAGTGGCGCTTCAGCAAGGACACCGTGAGCCCCTGGACGTGCTGGACGGACTGCCTGGTGAACTGCGTCGTGAGGACCTGCACCTCCGCGGCGGGCAGGTTCTTGTACGGGTCGTCCGGAGTGCCGTACGTGACGACCCAGACGCGGTCGACCCCCTCCGCGCAACTGGCCGGCTGCGGGCATTCGACGGCGAAGAGGTCGTCGTTCTGGACCGGCGTCTTCGCCACGAACACGTCCTTGAGCTGAACCTTCTCCGGCAGGTAGTAGTCCAGCGCGAAGTCCAGCATCATGAACCGGTCGTTCCCGCGTACCGGCACCACACCGTCACCCGGCCGGTAGTCCTGCGCGATGATCCGGGCCGCGCCCTTCTCGTCGGACCACTCGTGCGCGGTCCTGAGCCTCAGGTGCTGCTGGTCCTGGAAACCGAGCAGGGCGGTGCCGACCAGGCCGATCACCACGAGCGCCCGCGGCCGCAGCGCGGTCAGACCCGCACCGGCCACCACCGCCCAGGCGGGAGCGGTGAAGAGCAGGTACCGGTCGATGAAGTACGAGGTCTGCCCCTGCGAGACGAACCAGACCAGGACGAACGGCAGGACAGCCATCAGTCCGATCTCCACCGCGGGCCGCCGACCCTTGGGCCAGGCCGCCGGCAGGGCCGCGAGCGCGACCACACAGATGCTCACCAGCGCGGACTGGAACAGGCCGTGCCAGTTCCAGACGAAGTCCTGCAGGTTGGGCGCCTTCAACCAGGAGATCTGGCGGCCGACCTGCCGACGGCCGATCACGACCAGCGGCACCACCGGCAGCAGACCGGCCAGGACGGCGGCCGGGAAGCCGATCAGCAACCTGCGCCCGCGTTGCTGCCGCCAGCGCATGACCACGACGACCGCGTGCGGGAACAGGACGGACAGCGACACCATGTGGAACAGGCCTGCCGCCGCGATGCTCACCGTGTACGGCCACCACCGCGCGAGGGTGGGCCGCTCCAGGGCACGCAGCAGGAACCAGGTCGCCGCCGCGACCGCGAGCACGGCGAAGGCGTACGAACGGGCCTCCTGCGCGAACCGCGACACACTCGGGAGCACCGCGAAGAGGAGGCCGGCGACCAGACCGGTCCGCACTCCGAACAGCTTGCGCCCGATCAGGGAGACGAACACCGCCGTGGCCGCCATGGCGATGGCCGAGGGCAGCCGCAGGGAGGTGGGGGAGTCGCCGAACACCGAGACCCACCCGTGCATCATCAGGTAGTAGGTGCCCGAGACGGCGTCGACGTGGTGCAGGAGGTCGAAGAGCTCGCCGGTGCTGCGGCTGGCCGCACTCCAGGTGGCGAGCTCGTCACGCCACAGCTCGGGACGCCAGCTTCGGCGCACCCCGAGTGCGAGGGTCAGGAGCGCCGCCCATATCCAGAACGTGCGGGCCGCCACCGCGCGCCACCGCGCGCCAGTGGGACCCGGTCGTCCGGCTTCCGGTTCCGAACTTCCGACGGACGCGGCGACACCGGCCTTTGCGGAGCTGGTGGTCATCTCTTCAGGCCCTCGACTCATGGTGAATTGGTGTAGACGAACACAAGGTAGCCGCCGAAGATCCCCGACCAGACCGCGGCGAACGACAGGACAACCGGAACGGCGCCCCGGGTACGCACCTTGGCCAGGACGCTCGCCATCGGCAGCAGAAGCCCGATGGCGGGGAGGAGGAAACGGGCGCGCGAGTTGAAGTAGGCAGCGTCACCGATGGCGAGCACGAGAATGAAGAAGCTCAGCAGCACCAGCGGCAGCGGCTGGCGCTGCAACGCCGAGAGGACGAAGAGCATCACGGCCGCCGCCAAGGTGCCCGTCACGACCACATCGGGCATCCAGAGCGTGTTGGCGGTCCCGAAGATGACACGCAGGTAGTCGAGGGTCGAGCGGCCGAAGTCGAAGTGCGAGTCCCACGCTTCCTGCACCTTGAAGTACCCGGTCAGGCTGTGCTTCTTCCAGCCGACCCACAGGACGAATCCCACGAAGCCGATCGGCGCGAGGGCCGCGGCCAGCAGGAGCCTCCAGGGGGCCGTGCGCCCGGATTCCGGAAGCGTCCCCCTGCGGGCCCGTCGCCACTCGGCGACCAAGGCCACCAGAGCGGAGATGCTGATCGCCCCGGCGACCGCGACCGCGGTCGGGCGGGTCAGCCCGGCCAGGACGCTGAGAGCCGCTGCCCAGATCCAGCGCCTGCTGACCGCCGCGTACATCGCCCAAGCGGTGAAGGCGGTGAACACCAGCTCCGAGTAGGCCAGGCTCTCGACGACCGCGTACGGCAGGACACCCCACAGCACCGCAGCGATGACACCCGTCCGACGGCCGTACAGGTGCGCGGCCACCGCGAAGATTCCCCAGGCCGCGACCAGGGACGCCGCCCAGGCGATCAGCAGGGCCGCCTGGGGCACCGAGAGCGGCAGGACAAGGTGGACCAGCCGGATCAGTGCCGGGTAGACCGGGAAGAAGGCATAGGCCTGGTACGGCCCGTGCGGCCCCGGAAGGGGCTTCGAACCGGAGTAACCGTGGCTGGCGATGTCCTGGTACCAGTACGAGTCCCACATCGTGGCGAGCCGGTGCAGGGCGCTCCCGCCGTGCGGATGGTCCCAGAGCAGCACGATCAGCACCCCGACCGCGCGCACGGCGGTGTAACCCAGCAACGCCGGAGCGGCGTTGCGGACTGCCGGCACCAGGCGGGTACGCCCCCGACCCAGCAGTCGTCGCCCCGGCCCCCTGGCCTTCCGGGCGCGAGCGCGTGACTCGGCAAGCTGGGTGGCCACTGCTACTCCAAAGGTGCTCGTGATCGAATGTCGTGCGCTGCCCGCAGGCCGTCAGAAGGTACCGACGGTTCCCGTCACGGCTGCAGTTCCGCGGTCGCGGCCCGCTCCTCGGACACGGACTCGGCGTGCGCGCCGGACCCGGCCCCGGAAGGTTGGTGCCGCTGGCGTCCGCCGCCGGCCCGGATGTCCCGCAACGCGCTGTCCAGCCCGCGCTTCAGCCGCTTGGAGACCGGTCGCTCGACCAGCCGGTGGATCAGATACGCCAGGACCAGCATCGCCGCGATCAGCGAGACGACGAGCACGTAGGCGTTGACCTGCGCGTGCAACTCGTGGATCACCCACCAGCCGATCTCCTGGTGCACCAGGTAGACCGGGTAGGTCAGGGCGCCGGCAACGGTCAGCCACTTCCACTGGATCCGGTCCAGCCATCCCATCGCCACCGCGATCATGGCGCCGAACGCGAGCGTGATGAGGGCCAGGGTGACGGTGAAGGAGAGCTTCTCCTGAGCGTCCGCGCTGTAGTTCCTCAGCACCGGCTGGAGCTGGTGCTGGGCGAGCAGCCAAGCGAAGGCGATGATGCACCAGAGCAGCAGATTGGACCCGAACCGGTAGATCAGGTACATCGCCATGCCGGCGATGAAGTACGGGGCCCACTGGGGGAAGAGCATGATCTGCAGCAGCGGGATGTCCGCGTTGGACGCAATGGCGGAGAAGAAGAGCCACAGGCCGCAGAACGCGACGGCCTTTCGGTAGGTCAGTGCCCCGAGGGCCATCATCAGACCGAAGAGGACGTAGAACCGGAGCTCGATGTACAGCGTCCAATAAACGCCGTCGATGTCCCGGCCGGCAATTCCGTCCTGCATCATCGTCAGGTTGGTCAATATGTCGGTGTAGGACAGCGACTTGACCTTGTCGACCCAGGTGGGGCGGGCGAGAATCAGCAGCGTCCCGGTCATGAAGACGGCCAGCCAGTAGGCCGGGAACAGTCGGGTCACCCGGGAAACCATGAATTCGCCGGGCGACCTGCCCCACGCGGACATGCAGATGACGAAACCGCTGATGATGAAGAAGAAGGGAACGCCGATCCAGCCGTAGACACTGAATTTGTGGAGCGCGGGCATCAGCACGCCCGGCTTGCCCTCCCACACGTCAGTGAACCGCTGGAACCCCGTGTAGTGCCAGGTCATCGCCGTCACCGCGGCAACCAGTCGAAGTCCGTCGAGCGCGTACAGCCGCGGGCGTCGGATCGTCGTCGGTGCGGCCGGAGCTGTCGCCGGGCCCTCCGCCGGCCCTCCCAGGCCGAGGCGGGTGATGAGTTGACTCACGGTAGAAACTTTCTCTCACGACGAACTGTCACGGGAACGGGGGAACCACCCGCAGCGGCCCCGGGCGGGCATACCCTAGCAGTCGCCCGATCGGCGGGACGGGACGGTCGACCGCCACAGCCGCACGCACGAGAGCACCGTGGCGACCACCAGCACGGCGTTGCGGAGAATGAGCACGACGGTGAATCCGGCGTGCCCGGCGACGACCTTCTCCCAGAAGAACGGGTACTCCACCGTGGTCAGCGCGGTGGCGACGAGCAGGATGCCGACCACCGGACGCTGGGTGGTCTGCCGGTAGGTGAGGCAGACCGCACCCAGGCCGGCCAGCCAGATCAGGTACTGCGGGCTGATGACCCGGCTCGTCGCGACGAAGACCAGCGTCGCCGCCAGTGCCGCGTCAGCCGGAGTCGACGGCGAGAAGGCCCGGGCCTTGAGCCGCCAGAGCATCAACCAGGCAAATCCCAGAACGGTCAGCGCGACCAGTGCCTTGCCGACGACTCCCACGTGCGGGCCGACGTACTCGAACGAGCCGTAGCGGTAGGTGACCTCTCCCGGGTAGCCGAACAGCCGGGCCGCCAGCAGCGCACTGCCGCCGAGCGACTCGAACTCCACTCCGCGGTGCCCCTGCCCCTTCAGGAAGGCGAAGCCGCCGGTGAAGAAGAAGGACATCACGGCCGTGAGCGCCAGGGCCGAAGCCAGGAAGCCGAGGACGATCGACTTCGCGTCCTTACCTCGGGGAGCTCCGAACACCGCGAAAGCAGGCCAGACCTTGATCATCGCACCGACCGCCGCCAGACCTCCGCCGAGCCAGCCGCCGCGCTGCAGGCAGAGCAGGCCGAGCACGGCGAACATCGTCACGATCACGTCGTAGCGCGCGTACGGGATGAACTGCATGAGCGGGAGCATCAATGTCCACACCCAGGCCCCGCCCATCCTGCGGCCGGGCCGGGCGCCGGTGCGAACCAGCGCCGCGAGGACCAGGGCATCGGCGACGAGGGTGACCAGGATGAAGCCCTGGACGTAGTTCACGCCGGGCACCAGCGTCGGCGCGAGTATCACCCCGGCCGCGCCCGGGGGGTACTGCCAGGTGACGTCACTGACCGGGAAGGACCCGTGCTCCAGGATCCGTGCCCACTTCTCGTAGAGGTGGTGCACCTCGCCGTTGGCGTTCTCGTGCGTCGAGAACACCATCATGATCATCAGAAGCCGGGTGCAGGCCCAGACACCCAGCGGGGCGGCCACCCGGATGTTCCAGGACTCGACCCGCCAGAGCGAGGACCGGGCCGACACCGTTGCCGCAGCCTGGGCCGCCGCCTCCGGAGAGGGCGACGCGGCACCGGCATCGGTATCGGCCGAGGAGGTGGGCATGATGCTCCGTCCGGGAAAGACGATCAAGGCAGCGGGCATCAACATGCCGAGTCGGTGCCATCTCAGACACAGGCTGCCGGATTCGGTGCAGCCGTGCACATAGTATCTGCACACGACCGCGCCTCATCTCACCCATCGTCAGTTCACGACCCGTCCGGGCGCGGCAACCCTCAGACCAGGCGGCGCGCCGTGGCCCAGCGGGTCAGCTCGTGCCGGTTGGACAGCTGCAGCTTGCGCAGCACCGCGGAGACGTGGCTCTCCACCGTCTTCACCGAGATGAACAGCTGCTTGGCGATCTCCTTGTACGCGTAGCCGCGGGCGATCAGCCGCAGCACCTCGCGCTCGCGCTGGGTCAGCCGGTCGAGGTCCTCGTCCACCGGCGGGGTGTCGGTGGCGGCGAACGCGTCCAGCACGAAGCCGGCCAGCCGGGGCGAGAACACCGCGTCGCCGTCGGAGATCCGGAAGATCGCGTTGACCAGGTCGGCGCCGGTGATGGTCTTGGTGACGTAGCCGCGGGCGCCGCCGCGGATCACCCCGATCACGTCCTCGGCGGCGTCCGAGACGGACAGCGCCAGGAAGCGCACCCCCTCGACGCCGACCGAGCGGCGCAGCACCTCGACGCCGCCGCCGCCGGGCAGGTGGACGTCCAGCAGCACCACGTCGGGGCGGGTCTCGGCGACCACCCGGACCGCGGACTCGACGTCGTCGGCCTCGCCGACCACGTCGATGCCGGTCTCGTCGGTGCGCCCGATCTCGGCGCGCACGCCGGTGCGGAACATCCGGTGGTCGTCGACCAGGACCACCCGGGCCCGCCTGCCGGGTGCCTCCGCCGCTGACGCTGCGTCAGTCATCTGCCGCCCTCTCCATCTCCAGTTCGACCTCGGTCCCGCCGTCCGGCGCGGGTCGCACCCGCGCGGTGCCGCCGTTGCGCCGCATCCGGCCGATGATCGATTCGCGTACGCCCATGCGGTCCTCGGGGAGGTCGTCGGGGTCGAAGCCGGGGCCGTGGTCGCGGACGAACACCGACACCGTCCTCCCCTCCACCTCCGCGTAGACCTGGACCGGTCCCCCGCCACCGTACTTGGCGGCGTTCACCATGGCTTCCCTGGCGGCCTGCATCTGCGAGGAGATCTTCTCGTCCATCGGGCAGTCGCCGACGCAGACCAGCTCCAGGTGCACGCCGTGCCGGTCCTCGACCTCGGCGACGATCGCCCGCAGGTGCTCGGCCAGGGTGTCGGGCGCGGCCTCGGCGGCGGCCTCCGGGCGGTACAGCCACAGGCGCAGTTCGCGTTCCTGCGCGCGGGCCAGCCGCAGCACCTCCTTGGGGTCCTCGGCGCGGCGCTGGATCAGCGTCAGGGTGTGCAGCACCGAGTCGTGCACGTGCGCGGCGATCTCGGCCCGCTCCTGGGCGCGGATGCGGGCGGTGCGCTCCGCGCCGAGGTCCTGCCACAGCCGCAGCGCGGACGGCCCGCCGAGCACCAGCACGCCCGCGACCACGGCCAGCGAGGACTCGATGACCAGCGCGACCGGCGAGCCGACGCCCTGCATCACGAAGTAGCCGATGATGCCGGCCACCACCAGCAGCACCCCGGCCAGCACCCGCAGGTAGGCGCCCTTGCGGCTGCCCGGCTCCAGGCCGAACCAGCTCTGCCAGCGCGAGTCGTCGGCCTGCCGCCACACCAGGGCGACGCCGACGCCGACCGCGAGCAGCGGCCACACGTACGGCTTGGCGGTCTGCACGCCGAGCGCGGACAGCAGCGCCATCACACCGATGACCAGGCCGATCAGCGCGAACAGCTGCCCCAGGCTGCCGGCCCGCCGGCCGGCCGGGGCGGCCGGCGCGGGCCGGGTCCCGCCGGCCGTGGCGGGGGCGCCGTCCTCGCCGTGGAAGGTGCGCTCCAGCAGGTCGCGCAGCCGCCCGAGGCGGCGGTCGGCGGGCCCGCCGTCGGCCCGTCGCACGGCGCGCGCCGAGCCGGGGGCGGCCTCGTTGATGCCCAGCGGCACCACCACCCAGAACGCGGCGTACAGCAGGGCGCCGATCCCCTGCGAGAAGAACAGCACGATGAACGCCAGCCGCACCCAGGTGACCGGCACGCCGAGGTGGACCGCCAGGCCCTGGCAGACACCGCCGAGGATCCGGCCGTGCGGGCTGCGGTACAGCCGCCGGTAGGGCGGTGCGCCGGCCGGCACGTCGGTCGGCGCGGGCTCGGGGTTTCGGGTCTCGGGAACGGCCACGGCACCGATGGTGGCAGGTGCCGGGCGGGCGGCGCATCAGGGTGGCGCCCCTACTCCCGCCTCAGGGACAGTTCAGGGTCGCTCCCGGGCCCCGGACGGTTCTTACCGGGCGTCCGGCCCGGAAGGATGGTGGCCATGACGGACGACCAGATCCCGGCGGACGAACCGGAGACCCCCGCCGAACCGCAGCGGCCCGCGCTGACCCGCTCCTCCCGGCACCGGGTGGTGGCGGGCGTGTGCGGCGGCCTCGGCCGCTACCTGGACATCGACCCGGTGGTGTTCCGGGTGGTGCTGGCGGTGCTCGGCCTGACCGGCGGGCTCGGGTTGTTCCTGTACGGGCTGGCCTGGCTGGTGGTGCCGCGGGAGGCCGCGGACGGCGAGGGCGGCCGCACCGAGCTGCAGCGGGTGCTGACCGGCCGGGTCGACGGCCAGTCGGTCGGCGCGGTGCTGCTGACGGTGATCGGCACCGGGGTGTTCTTCGCCTCGATGGGCGACGGCGACCAGCTGTTCCCGCTGCTGCTGCTCGCCGCGCTGGTGTTCCTGGCGCTGCGCTACGATCCGGAGCGCCGCCGCCGGATCGGCGGGCAGGACGACGGGGCCCCGCCGAAGTCCGCGGAGGGCGGACCGTACGACCGGCTGGACGCGTCCGGCTCGTTCGCGGACTGGAAGTCCTGGGGCGAGGCGATGAGCCGGGACCTGCGCGGCGAGTGGCAGGCCCGCAGCGCGGACCTGCACGAGCGGATCGCCGCCTGGCACGGCGAGCAGGCGGCCGGGACGGCGTCGCAGGACCCGTCGGACACCCCGCCGGCCGGCCCGTCCGGCTACCTGTGGGACCCGCGGCACCCGGAGCGCAACCCGTACGGCGGCCCGCCGCCGGGGGCGCCCGCCCAGCCGTGGTGGCAGCGCACCGACCTGCCGGAGGGCGACCCGCTGCGCAAGGAGCCGCCGGTGGAGACCCGGCGGGAACGGGCGGAGCGGCACCGGCAGGCGCACCTGGACTCGATGGAGCGGCACCGCGAGAGCATGCGCCGCCACCACGAGTGGAAGGCCAGGCGGAAGGCGGAGCGCGGCAGTTCGGCGCTCGGCGCGTCCGCGGTGCTGGTGGCGATCGGCGCGTCCTGGGCGGTGGCGGCGGCCGACGGCGGGCAGCACCGCTGGTCGACGGTGCTGGCGGTGGCGCTGCTGCCGCTGGGCCTGGCGATGCTGCTGAGCACCTGGTGGGGCCGCACCCGCGGCCTGACCTTCCTGGCGCTGCTGCTGACGGCGGCGCTGGCGGTGGCCTCCGGCACCTCGGCGACGGTCGCGGACTCGACCGGCGACCGCACCTGGACGGCCGCGGACGACGACCTGCACTCCGACTACACGGTGCTGCTCGGCGACGCCGGGCTCGACCTGTCGGCGCTCGACCCGAAGGGCGGCACGGTCGCCACCGAGCTGCGGGTCGGCGCGGGCGACGCCACCGTGACGGTGCCCTCCGGGGTGGAGCTGCGGCTGAAGCTCCGCAACGGCGCGGGCGAGGTGAGCCTGCCGGACGGGCAGCACCTGAACGGCCCGCTCACCGGCGAGGACGTGGTGATCGAGGTGCCCGAGGGACAGCCCTCCAAGGGCGCCCTGGAACTGACGGTGTCGGTGGGCGCCGGTGACATCAAGGTGGTGCGGCGATGAGGAAGCATCCGTTCGACCTGTACGCGCTGATCGCGGGCGGGCTGTTCACCGGGCTGGCGGTGCTGTACCTGGTGGCCTCGCTGGACGACCGCGAGGTGAACAGCCGGTTCGTGCTGCCGCTGACGTTCATCGTGCTCGGCGCGGGCGGCCTCGGCGGCGCCCTGGTGGCGGCCTCCAGGCGCGGCCGGGGCGGCGCCCGCGACGACGATCGGACGCTGGACTAGCTCTGCTGCGGGCCGAGTTCCAGTTGGTCGCCGTTCTTGGTGACGGTGTACTTGGGCAGCGGCTTCACGGCCGGCCCGGTGATCACCGCGCCGGTTGCGGCGTCGAACTTGGAGCCGTGGCACGGGCAGTACAGCTGGCCGTCCTTGGGCGGGTTGACGGCGCACCCGGAGTGCGTGCACACCGAGGACAGCCCGGCGTACTGCCCGGCGGCGGGCTGGACGATGTACACGGCGTCGCCGCTGGCCGGGTCCTTGACGGTGGCGGAGCCGCCGACCGGCACCTGCGCGGCGGCGACGCTCGGACCGGCCTGCGGGACGGGGCTGGTGGCGCCCGGCGTGCCCGCCGCGGCCGCGGGGGTGTTCTCGTCGCGGCCGAGGCCGGCGGTCAGCGAGCCGGACAGCAGCCCGGCGCCGCCCAGCGCGACCGCGGCGATGCCGCCGTCCAGCAGCGCGCGGCGGCGCACCGCGTCCTCGGCGAGGCCGCGGGCCCGGTCGCGGGCGGCCCGGGCGGCGAGGTAGCCGTCCACCGACAGGTACGGGGTGCCGGCCAGCAGCAGCGGCGTCCAGGCCATCAGGTAGGCCAGGTCGTTGCCGAGGTAGTACGGGGTGGTGTGGAAGCTGACGGTCAGCCAGAGGGTGGCGCTGAGCAGGGCGCCGCCGAGTGCGGCGACCCGGCCCCACAGTCCGAACAGGGTGCCGAGGCCGACGGCGAGCTCGCCGAAGGCGATCAGCAGGCCGAAGAAGGTGGGGGCGTCCAGCGCCGGGGCGAGCGCCCAGCCGATCGGGCTGGTGCCCTTGGCGGCCCGGGTCTGCGCGTAGAAGGAGGCGGCGTCGCCGGCGCCGGCCAGGTAGTGCGAGTCGGAGAGCTTGTCGAAGGCCGCGTAGACGAAGGTCACCCCCAGGAACAGCCGCAGCGGCAGCAGGGCGGAGCGCGTGGCCGCCGCCTTCCACTGTGTGATCCGTCCAGCCGTCGATGTCGCTCCGGTCCCCGCCGCCATCGTGGAAGCCCCTCTCCCTCACCGCCTGTCGACCGCCGACAGTATCGGGTCCGATTGTGCCCAATGCCGTTCGCACATGACCGCGCCGCCACTCCCGTGTCCAGGGAGCGGCGGCGCGGTCACACGGTTGCCGGTGGGATCACTCCCACTCGATGGTGCCCGGCGGCTTGGAGGTGACGTCCAGGACGACCCGGTTCACGTCCTTGACCTCGTTGGTGATCCGGGTGGAGATCTTCGCCAGCACCTCGTAGGGCAGGCGCGACCAGTCGGCGGTCATGGCGTCCTCGGAGGACACCGGGCGCAGCACGATCGGGTGGCCGTAGGTGCGGCCGTCGCCCTGCACGCCGACCGAGCGGACGTCCGCCAGCAGGACCACCGGGCACTGCCAGATCTCGGTGTCCAGGCCGGCCAGGGTGAGTTCCTCGCGGGCGATGGCGTCGGCGTCACGGAGCAGGTCCAGGCGCTCCTTGGTGACCTCGCCGACGATCCGGATGCCGAGGCCGGGGCCGGGGAACGGCTGGCGCTGGACGATCTCGGCGGGCAGGCCGAGCTCCTGGCCGACCATCCGGACCTCGTCCTTGAACAGCTTGCGCAGCGGCTCGACGAGCTGGAACTCGAGGTCCTCGGGGAGGCCGCCGACGTTGTGGTGGGACTTGATGTTGGCGGTGCCGGTGCCGCCGCCGGACTCCACCACGTCCGGGTACAGGGTGCCCTGGACCAGGAACTCCACGGCCGGGCCCTCGTCCGCGATGATGTCGGCCTGGGCCTGCTCGAAGACCCGGATGAACTCCCGGCCGATGATCTTGCGCTTCTGCTCGGGGTCGGAGACGCCCGCCAGCGCGGTCAGGAAGCGCTCCTCGGCGTCGACCACGACCAGCTTGACGCCGGTGGCCGCCACGAAGTCCTTCTCGACCTGCTCGGTCTCGCCCTTGCGCATCAGACCGTGGTCGACGTACACGCAGGTCAGCCGGTCGCCGATGGCGCGCTGCACCAGGGCCGCGGCCACCGCGGAGTCGACGCCGCCGGACAGGCCGCAGATCGCGCGCTTGTCGCCGACCTGCTCGCGGATCAGCGCGACCTGCTCCTCGACCACGTTGGTGGTGGTCCAGTTCGGGGCGATGCCGGCGCCTCGGTACAGGAAGTGCTCCAGCACCTGCTGGCCGTGCTCGGAGTGCATCACCTCGGGGTGGTACTGCACGCCGTACAGCTTGAGGTCGTCGTTCTCGAACGCGGCGACCGGCACCACGTCGGTGGAGGCGGTGACGGTGAAGCCCTCCGGCGCGGCCGAGCAGGCGTCGCCGTGCGACATCCACACCGACTGCTGCGCCGGGGTGCCCTCGAACAGGGTGGAGCCGGGGCGCGAGACGGTCAGCGCGGTGCGGCCGTACTCGCGGGCGCCGCTGTTGTCGACGGTGCCGCCGAGGGCGGTCGCCATCAGCTGGAAGCCGTAGCACATGCCGAAGACCGGCACCCCGGCCTCGAAGATCGCACGGTCGAGCTGCGGTGCGCCCTCCTCGTACACCGACGACGGGCCGCCGGAGAGGATGATCGCCTTGGGGTTCTTGGCGAGCATCTCGGCGACCGGCATGGTGCTCGGCACGATCTCGCTGTAGACCCGCGCCTCACGCACCCGACGGGCGATGAGCTGGGCGTACTGGGCACCGAAGTCGACCACCAGGACGGTGTCGTTCTCAGGTACGGACTGGACGGGGGAATCAGCGGACACAGACGGCCTTCCGGCGGGCGGTACAAGGGGGTGTCGCCCCCGAGTCTACCGGGACGCTTTCACCCGACTGCCCGCGCCGCCGCCCGTGACCGCCCGGCCCGGCGAATCGTTGCACCGGGAGACCGCACGAACCGCCGGCGCCCTCCAGGTGCGGGCGGCACCCCGTGCGGCGGACCACGCGTGGATCAATCTCCGGTCCATCGGGTGCGCGTGGCGGGCACGGGCCCGCCGTGGGACCGCGCCCCGGTGCTGCGGTCGGGTCAGCAGGGGACAGCGACCC
The DNA here is from genome assembly GCF_003610255.1 of Streptomyces sp. TLI_171. GTDB lineage: Bacteria > Actinomycetota > Actinomycetes > Streptomycetales > Streptomycetaceae > Kitasatospora. Next base: position 3,100,897 of record NZ_RAPS01000001.1, read on the forward strand.
CGTCCGCGACCGGGCGGACCCGGGGTGTGGCGGCCGGTACCGGTGCCGGCCGCCACACCTCAGTCAGCCGCCCGCTCCGGCGTACGCCCCGGTACGCCCAGCAAGCCACTATCACGGACAGTGACCGCCTCCGGGCGGTCGGATCCGGCGCCCCCGCACGCCGCGTCCTGTTCCGTCCTCCGCCGAATTTGCGTCGAATCGGTTGCACGGCACGGCCCTCGTCCAGGACGATGCTGGAAGGCGGGGGGCTCACCGTACGCTCCCTGCCGCGAGGCGGACCGTTGGCGCGAACGGTTTCCTTCTCACGCTCCGTGAGGCCCATCCGGCCGTTGGGGCGTGCCACTGACCACTCTCCCCCGACGGCGCTCCTCCCCCGGCGCCGTCACCCAGCACCGGCGCGGCCCTGACGCCGGGTGCTGAATGACAAAGGGCCCCGTTCCCCCGCGGGGCCCTTTGCCCTTTCTGCCTGTTCCCACTCAGTCCTGGCCGGGCCGCCGGTACGCGGCGTGCGGGTCCCCGCCCTCGGCCTTGACGGCGACCGGTGCCGGCTCGTCGACCACCAGCTCGATCAGCCCGTGCGGCTCGCCGGCGGCCTGCTCCGGCAGCTCGGCGCGCAGCCCGGCGTCGGGGCGCGGCGGCGCCAGCGGCACCGGCGTGCGGCGCACCGCGTCGAGCACGGCGGGCACCACCAGGGCGCCGAACACCGCCCAGGCGGCGGAGGCGATCAGCACCGACGGCAGCGACCAGCCGAGCTGGTCGGTGCTCCGGTCGACGCCGCCCTTGACGGTGGTGTGGGCGTCGACCCACATCGAGGTGCCGAGCACCAGCGCGCCGGTGAGCACCGCGTACAGGCCGGCCAGCCGGGCCCGGTCGAGCTGGGTGAGCCGGCCGCGGTGCGCGGACCAGCCGAGCGCCAGCGCCGCGGCCAGCACCGGGACGACCGCCAGCCACCAGGCGGCGCTGTGGTCGCCCAGGTCGAACAGCGACATCGAGGACCGGTGGAGCGCCTTGCCGCCGACCGAGGTCGCACCGCTGCCGATGCCGTACACCAGCAGGCCGCTGTTGGTCACCAGCCCCATCGGGTCGCCGTCCGGGAACGCCTCCTCGGAGACCAGCTGCACCACCAGCGCGACCACGGTGAGCAGCGCCAGCAGGGCGCCGACCACCCGGAACGCGTGCTGCCAGGCGAGCAGCAGACCACCCGCCCAGCGCCGCCCGGCGGCCTCCGCCCGCAGGGCGGCCGCGCCGTCCACGGCCCCGGCCAGAGCGGCCGCGGCCAGCACGGCGGACACGGCGAGCGGCAGCAGCGAGGTGCCGATCTCGAAGTGGATCGGCGACTTCCCCTCGGCGCCGAGGTCCACGTCGTGGTGACCGAGCAGCCCCAGCAGCAGGGCGGCCGCGCCGGACAGCGCGCCGGTGCGCAGGGCCTGCGCACCGGCGGCGCGCAGCGTCGGTTCGGCGGCGCCCGCCCGGCGGCGCGCCCGGGCGGCGAGGTGCAGGCCGCACCAGAGCAGCGCCAGCCAGCCCAGCGTCACCAGGTACATCACCAGGTGCGCCTCGCTGGTGACGACCTGCTGGTCGAGCCCGGCGGCGCCGGAGGACAGGACGAACCGCACCGGTGCGCCGAACCCGGTGAGGACGAGCGCCAGCCAGGTCTGGAAGCCCTCGGTCGACCAGTCGGTCTGGAACAGCGGCGAGGCGTCGCTGTCCTGGGTGGCCGCGCCGACCACCGCGGCCAGCACCACCCAGAGCGTCGGCGCGAGCAGCACCCGGCCGGCGGTGAGCCAGCCGCGGGACACCGTCGGCAGCTCCCGGGCGTGGTGCACCCGGCCCGCGCCCCAGGGCGAACTGCCGGGCGCGGCACCGGTGGTGGAGTCCTCCACCACCTCGCCGATCGCGGGGGCCGCGAGCGGCCGACCGCAGCTGGCGCAGGCGTCGCCCGCGCAGGCGGCCCCGCAGGACGGGCAGATGGGCATGGTCGGTCCCCCGGGGATCGTTCGTGATCGAGGGCCCGTTTATCCCATCGGCCGTCCGGGAATGTCAATCGGCTTCCGCGGCCCGGCGCGGCACCTCCGGAACGGCCAGCAGCGGCAGCCGCAGCGCCCCGAACGCCTGCTCCGGGACGGCGGGGCGGCGCGGTGCGACCGGGGCGACCGGCCGGTAGGCGGCGCCGGGTTCGGGGCGGGTGTCGGCCTCGCCCCGGTTGGGCCACATCGACATGGCGCGCTCGGCCTGCGCGGTGATCGTCAGGGACGGGTTGACGCCCAGGTTGGCGGAGACCGCGGAGCCGTCGACGACGCTGATCCCGGGGTGGCCGTACAGCCGGTGGTAGGGGTCGACGACACCGGTCTCGGGGCTGTCGCCGATCGGGCAGCCGCCGAGGAAGTGCGCGGTCAGCGGGATGTCGAAGATCTCGCCGGCGGTGGAGCCGGGGAAGCCGTTGATGGAGTCGGCGATCGCCCGGGCGCCTTCCTCCGCGGCGGGGATCCAGCTCGGGTTGGGCGCGCCGTGGCCCTGACGGGAGGTCAGCTTCCCGTTCTTCAGCGAGACGGTCAGCGAGTTGTCCAGCGACTGCATCACCAGGCCGATGATGGTCTTCTCCGACCAGCGGTGCTGGTTCATCGACTGGGCGAAGATCCACGGGTGCCGGGCGACCGCGCCGAGGTAGCGCAGCCAGCGCGGCCCGCGGCCGGCGCCGGTGACCTGCTGGATGGAGAGCGCGCCCATCGCGTTGGAGCCGCGGCCGTAGCGGACCGGCTCGATGTGGGTGTTGGCGTCGGGGTGCACGGAGGAGGTGATGGCGACGCCGCGGGTGAAGTCGGGGCGTTCGCCGTAGCGCCGGGTGGAGGTCTGGGCGCCGACCAGCGCCTCGGAGTTGGTGCGGGTCAGGTGGCCGAGCCGGGCGGAGATGCCGGGCAGCTGTCCGCCCTCGCGCATCCGGTGCAGCAGCGTCTGGGTGCCGTAGGTGCCGGCCGCGACGACCACCCGTTCGGCGGTGAGGGTGCGCGCCCCGGCCTTCTTGGCGCGCCGGGTGCGGGCGTCGGTGGGCAGCGTGTCGATCGCGTAGCCCTCGCCGTGCGGGCGCAGCCGCTTGACGGTGGTGAGCGGCAGGATCTCGGCGCCGGCCCGCTCCGCGAGGTAGAGGTAGTTCTCGGTGAGCATGTTCTTGGCGCCGTGCCGGCAGCCGGTCATGCACTCGCCGCACTCGGTGCAGGCCTTGCGCCGGGGCCCGGCGCCGCCGAAGTACGGGTCGTCGACCTCGCCGCCGGGGGCGGCCTTGGCCTCGCCGGCGCCGTCCTGGCCGTCGCCGAAGAACACGCCGACGGGGGCCATGTGGAAGGTGTCGCCGTAGCCCATCGCCTCGGCGGCGGCCTTCAGGTGCACGTCGGAGGGCGTCATCGTCGGGTTGAGGCGGACGCCGAGCATCCGCTGCGCCTGGTCGTAGAACGGGGCGAGTTCGGACTGCCAGTCCGTGATGTGCTGCCACTGGCGGTCCTCGAAGAACGCCTTGGGCGGCACGTACAGCGTGTTGGCGTAGTTCAGCGAGCCGCCGCCGACGCCCGCCCCGGCCAGGATCAGCACGTTGCGCAGCAGGTGGATGCGCTGGATGCCGTACAGCCCGAGGGCGGGCGCCCACAGGTAGTCGCGGGTGTCCCAGGACGTGGTGGGCAGCTCGTCGCGGCCGAACCTGCGCCCGGCCTCCAGGACGGCGACCCGGTACCCCTTCTCGGTCAGCCGCAGGGCCGCGACGGAACCGCCGAAGCCCGAACCGACCACCACGACGTCGTAGTCGAACGACACAGCCCAACTCCTAGCGATAGCGCGACAGTTCGGACGACCTCGGCTACTTCAGCCGGAAGGCCTTCATGACCTTCAGACCGGTGGTGAAGAACTCGGCGAACTTCCGGTCGTCCATGCCCATCGAGGGGCCGATCGGCAGCAGTCGCTGCACGGCGATGGTCTGCGCCTCGGTGTAGCGCAGGATGCCCTCGGCGCCGTGCCGCCGGCCGAGGCCGGAGTCGCCCATGCCGCCCATCGGCGAGGCCACCGACCCGTAGGCGGCGGCGTAGGCCTCGTTGACGTTGACGGTGCCGGTGCGCAGCCGGGCGGCGACCCGGCGGCCGCGGCGGGTGTCCTTGGTCCAGACGCTGGAGTTGAGGCCGTACGGGGTGGCGTTGGCGGCCTCGACGGCTTCGTCGTCGGTGTCGAAGCGGTAGACGGACACCACGGGGCCGAAGGTCTCCTCGGCGCACACCGCCATCTCGGGGGTGACGCCGTCCAGGACGGTGGGTTCGAAGAACAGCGGGCCGAGGTCGGGGCGGGCCTGCCCGCCGGCGACCACGGTGGCGCCGGCCTTCACGGCCTCCTCGACGTGCCGGGTGACGGTCTCCAGCTGGCGGGCGGAGACCAGCGAGCCCATGTCGGCGCCGTAGGCGAGGCCGCCGCCGAGGCGCAGCGCGGAGGTCCTGGCGGCGAACCTGGCCAGGAACTCGTCGGCGACCGAGCGGTGCACGTACAGCCGCTCGATGGAGATGCAGAGCTGGCCGGCGGAGGAGAAGCAGGCCCGCACCGCGCCGGCCGCGGCCTTGTCCAGGTCGGCGTCGGCGAGCACCAGCATGGCGTTCTTGCCGCCGAGTTCCAGCGAGGCGCCGACCAGGCGTTCGGCGGCCCGGCGGGCGACGTCGCGGCCGGTGCGGGTGGAGCCGGTGAAGGCCACGTAGTCGGCGCGTTCGACGACCTGCGGGCCGACCACGGGCCCGTCGCCGAGCACGATCTGCCAGGCCTGCGGCGGCAGCCCGGCCTCGACGAACAGTTCGCGGGCCCACAGCGCGGTGAGCGCGGTCTGGGTGTCGGGCTTGTTGACCACGGCGTTGCCGGCGACCAGGGCCGGCAGCGCGTCGCCGACGGACAGTTCCAGCGGGTAGTTCCACGGGGAGATCTGCCCGACCACGCCCTTGGGCCGGCGGGCCTCCACGGCGCTGGTCAGACCGGGGACGGCGCCGCCGCGGCGGCGGTCCTTCAGGTACGAGGATGCGGTGCGCCCGTAGTGGCGGGCGGCCGAGGCGACGGCCATGACCTCCTCGAAGGCGTGCAGCCGGGCCTTGCCGGTCTCCGCCTGGATCAGGTCGAGCACCTCGTCCTGGCGCTTCAGCAGCAGGTCGTGGAAGCGCAGCAGCACGCCCGCCCGGTGCCGCACCGACAGTGCGGCCCAGGCCGGCTGGGCCCGCCGGGCCTCGGCGAAGGCGCGCTCGACGTCCTCGGTGGCGGACATCGGCAGGACCGCCAGCGTCTCGCCGGTCAGCGGGGCGAGGGTCTCCGCGGTCTCGTCGCCGGACGCGGTGACGCCCTTCACCAGCCGCGCGATCAGCGCCGCCGGCACTGCCGAGGCGACGCTGCGGGCCGCCCCGTTCGCCGCGGGGTTGCGTCGGCCCTGGCTCGTGGTCTCCGTCATGCGGGCAGCCTAGGCCCTGAATCCCGTCTTGTGTACCCGCCGGTAACACATTGGCACGGGCCGCTCCGGCCGGTGCTACTTCGGCAGGGTGAAGTTGTTGAGCACCGTGGTGAACCGCTGCAGGCTCTGGGTCCAGTCCTTCTCGGGCCCGGAGATGTACACCATGTAGGAGGTGCCGTCGGTGTTGCGGAACTCGGCCTCCTTGGCCCGGCGCGGCACCCCGTCCTTGGTGAAGGAGAACTCCCACACCGCGCCTTCGCGGTCGTGGATCCGGGCCGGCGTCAGGCTGATCTCCCGGTAGTTGGACAGGCTCTTGCTGAGCTTGTCCTCCATCTCCAGCAGGTGTTCCTGCGGCAGCAGCGGCTGACCGGCCGTCACCGCGAACTGCAGGAAGTGCTCCATGTTGTCCGGCGTGTAGTAGACCTGGCCGCTCCTCTCGGAGCGCGCCCAGTTGCCCTCGGTGGGGATCAGGACGCGGAAGCCCGCCGGGTCGTCCCGCCAGGCCCAGCCGGCCGGGGCGGGCGCGCCGCTCGGCACCGGCTCGGTCGGGCCCGGTCCCGGGTCGACCACGGCCGGGTCGGGGTGCCGCGCCGGCCGGTTGACGTAGTAGTAGGCGCCGCCGCCGGCCCCGCCGAGCACCAGCACCGCGACCAGGGCCCACAGCACGGCGCGTCTGCGCCGCCGGCCCCGCCCCGTTGCGGCCACGGGCACCGGCACGGGTGCCGCGGCGGGCACCGTCTCCGGTTCGGGCCGCGCCGGGGCGGCCGGCTCCTCGCCGGTCCGGTCGACCACCGGCACCAGCTGGGTGGGCAGCCGGTGCTCGCCGGCCTGCGCCGGGACGCGGATGCTGACGGTGTGTCCGTCGGCGACCTCGCGCAGCAGCCGGACGGCCTCGTCGGCGGTGGGCCGCTCGGCGGGGTCCTTGGCCATCAGCGCGGCCAGCACCGGGCCGAGCCCGGCGGCGCGGCGCAGCTCGGGCAGCGGCTCGTCGACGACCGCGGTCAGCGTGCTGAGCGGGTTGTCGCGGCGGAACGGCGACTCGCCCTCGACCGCGTGGTAGAGGGTCGCGCCGAGCGCCCACAGGTCGGAGGCCGGCCCGGGCCGCTGGCCCTGGGCGCGTTCCGGGGCCAGGTAGTCGGGCGAGCCGACCAGGTCGCCGGGGCGGGTGATGTCCATCGCGCCCTCGAACTTGGCGATGCCGAAGTCGAGCAGCACGACCCGTCCGGTGCCGTGCTCCAGCAGCACGTTGGCGGGCTTGACGTCGCGGTGCAGCACGCCCAGCTGGTGGCCGCGGTGCAGGGCGGCGACCAGCTGGAGGCCGACCTCGGCGGCCTCACGGGGCGTCAGGGTGCCGTCCTGGCTGATCACGTCGGACAGCGGACGGCCGTCGACGAGTTCCATCACGATCCACGGCCGGCCGTCCTGCTCCAGCACGTCGTGGATGGTGATGACCCCCGGGTGCTTGATCCGGGCCGCGGCCCTGGCCTCGCGCTTCATCCGGGACTGGAGCATCTCCAGGTCCTCCTCCGAGAGGTGGCTGACCGTCAACTCCTTGACGGCGACCTCCCGGTCCAGCATCTCGTCCCTGGCCCGCCAGACGGTCCCCATCCCGCCGCGGCCCAGGCGCTCGCCGAGCGCGTACCGCCCGGCCAGCAGACGGCTGGTCGACTGGTCCTGTCCGCCCATGACCGTCCCCCCTTCGGTTCCCCCCATCGCCGGTCAAACGGCGTCCGTGGCACCCCGTGTGCCTGCTCGGACCGACGATCAGGAGGTAAGCCTAGGCTGCGCCGGGCCGTGCGGGAATCGCGGCCCGGGCAGTGCACCGTACGGTGACCGGCCGCTCTCAGCCTGCGACCAGGACGATCCCGGCGAGCGCCGCGACCAGCAGCACCAGCACTCCCGCGACCACAAGCGGGCCGAGCAGCCGGGGGGCGATCCGCGGTGGCCGGGCCGGGCCCTGACGGTCCGTCGACCGCTCCTCGCGCCGCCGCCCGCCGCGCGGCCGGGGCACCAGCGGACCGGCGGCCGGGCGCAGCACCGGCAGCAGCGGGTCGGGCGGGCCGTCGGGGTACGGCTCGGGCGCGAACACCAGCAGTTCGCGCAGCTCCTTCTGCACCTCGACGGCGGTGGGCCGGTGCGCGGCGTCCGGCCGCAGCAGCCGCTCCACCAGCGAGCGCAGCGGTCCGCAGCCCTCGGCGGGGTGGTGCCGGCCGTCCCGGACGGCGGCCAGCAGGGTCGGCAGGTCGTTCTCGGGGTACGGGCCGTGGCCGGTCAGCAGCCGGTACAGCAGCACCCCGAGGGCCCAGGTGTCGGCGGGCGCGCCCGGGTCGATGGCCCAGCGTTCGGCGAGCGGGCCGAGCATCAGCGCCCGGGTCTCGTACACCCGGCGCGGCACCTCGCCGCCGAGCGCCGCGCACAGCTCCTCCTCGGCCGCGCCGAGCAGCAGGCCGCCCAGCATCGCCGCGCCGTCCTCGCAGACCAGCACCGTACGCACCGTCAGGTTTCCGTGCGTCAGACCGGCCTCGTGCAGCACCCGCAGCGCGCCGGCCAGGTCCGCGCCGATCTCGGCGACCCGGTACGGCGACACCGGCCCGTTGCCGGCGAGTTGCTCCAGCGGGACGCCCGGCACCGCCTCCTCCGCCACCCACAGCACGTCCCCGTCCGGGCCGGCCGCCAGGCCGCGCAGCAGCCGCGGGTGCTTGGGCGCGGCGGCGGCGACCTGCGCGACCCGCGAGGTCAGCCGGGGCCCGTACGACGGGGTGGGCGCGCCCGGCGGATGGCCCGGCACCAGCAGTTCCGGCAGCTCCAGGCCGAACAGCCGCACCCGGGCCCCGTCGTGCACCTCCACCGCGGGAACACCGACCTCACCCTCCGAACGGTCCGTCACCCGGTACCGCCCGGCCACCACCTGTCCCGGGGCCGTTCGCATGCCTGTTCCTCACGCCGTAGTCCCGCCAGCCTACGGCCCCGGGCCGCCCCCGCCACCGCCCGGTACGCCCTTTCTGCCGTACTTCCGCCCGCCGCCCCGCGCCGGGGCGGGCGGCGCACGGGCCGTCGCGCTACGGCGCGGGCTGAAAGCTCTCGAAGGAGATCCGGCGCGCCAGCGAGCCGTCCGGGGCGGACCACACCTCCTCGGGCATCGTCCAGTAGATCGCGTAGCCGTACTTGCCGTTGCCGGTGACGAAACCGCGGTTGAGCGAGTGCAGCAGGGTGCCGGTCTTGCCGGAGTACGTCCACTCCCAGTCGGCGGCGTTGTTCCAGTTCCGGTAGGCGACCGACTCCACCCTGACCTTGCGGTAGTTGGGCATCTTGGCGTTCCGGTCGGCCTCCTGCCAGTCCTTCAGCGCGCTGTCCCCGGCGGGCGACTGCCAGTCGACGACCAGGCGCAGCCCGTGCCCCTCGAAGCGCCGGCTGGTGGCCCGGTAGTCCGGCCCCTGGTCGGTGAGCCAGTCGGGCAGCGCGATGCTGAACCCGGACTGGTCCTTGTACACGGTGTACCCGGCGGGTATCTGACCGGAGGTCAGCACCGGCGCGGGCTGTTCGCTCGCCGCGCCGCTCCCGTCCGCCGAGGGCGACGGGGACGCCGCCGGGGAGGCCGCCGCACTCGCCGGGGCCGACGCCTGCGCGCTCGGACCCGTCGCCCCGCCGGCGGACCTCGCCCCGGCGTCCTTCCCCTCCGGCCACCACACGACCAGCGCGGCCACCAGCGCCAGCACCGCGGCCACCGCACCCGCCGCCATCGCCGCCCGCCGCCGCGACACCCGGAACGGGATCCGGAGCGGCGCCAGGAGCGGCCGCGGGGCCGTCCCCGCGGTCTCCTCGGCCGCCGGCACCGCCACCGTGGGCGCCTCCGCGGGCGCCGGCACCGCCACGGTCGCCGCCTCCGGCAGCGCCTTCCCGCCGGCGATCGCCCGCAGCAGGGCCCGGGCCGCCGCGGCGTCCATCCGCTTGGCGGGGTCCTTCTCCAGCAGGCCCTCGATGACGGGCCGCAGCGGCCCGGCGTTGCGCGGCGTCGGCAGGTCCTCCGTCATCACGGCGGTCAGCGTGGCGAGCGCCGACCCGCGGTCGTACGGCGGCACGCCCTCGACCATCGCGTACAGCGTCCCGCCGAGCGACCACAGGTCGGAGGGCGGCCCGGGCTGCTGCCCGCGGGCGCGCTCCGGCGCGATGTACGAGGGCGCGCCGACCAGCATGCCGGTCGAGGTGATCGAGGTGTCGCCCTCGACGCTGGCGATGCCGAAGTCGGTGAGCACGGTGCGCCCGTCCTCGCCGATCAGCACGTTGGACGGCTTCACGTCCCGGTGCAGCACGCCCTGGCTGTGCGCGGCCCCGAGCACCCCGAGCAGGTCGAGCGCGATCTCCGCGGCCCGCTCCGGCGTCAGCGTCCCGTCCTCGCGCACCACGTCCGCCAGCGAGCGGCCGTCGACCAGCTCCATGACGATCCACGGCCGGTCGTCCTCCTCGACCACGTCGAAGACGGTGACCGCGGCGGTGTGCCGGATCCGGGCGGTGGCCTTGGCCTCGCGCAGCGTGCGGACGATCAGCCGGTGCTTCTCCGCGTCGTCGACCGCCCCGGTCATCCGGAGCTCCTTCACCGCGACGATCCGGCCGAGCACCTCGTCCTCGGCCCGCCAGACGGTGCCCATGCCTCCGCGACCGAGCACCTCGCCCAGCCGGTAACGGCCCGCCAGCAGTCGGCCGGTCGGTTCCTGCGGCTGCGTCATCGGTGCGCTCTCCCCATGCTGTTGCGTCCCTCGGCGGGTGCCCCGCCCGGGACCTGACGGCATGTCGGACCCTCGCTGGCAGCGGTCGCACGCCGGAAGCCCCCATCATCCCCTGCCCCCACCCACCCCGGCCACCCGCCCCCTCGTCGGCGCACCGGATCCGGCCTTCCCGATCATTCGCAAACCGACTGTCCAACACCCTGCGCCCACTGCTAGCCTCTGCGCGCTCTTCACATCATCACCATGGGGATCCCACATGACCACGCCCGACCCCACCACCGCTCCCCCGGCTCCGGCTCCGGCCGCAGCACCGTACGCGGGCCAGGCCGTCCCGCCCGCCGGCCAGAGCGTCCCGCCCACCCCGCAGTGGGGCACCGGCACCCAGGTGCCGGCGGCCAAGAACGTGCCGCTCGCCCTTGCCGCCGGCTTCGGCGCGATGCTGGCCACCGCCCTGCTCTACGGCTTCATCGTGAAGGCCATCGACTTCGAGATCTCCTGGATGGTCATCGGCATCGCCGCCGCGGTCGCCTACCCGCTCGGCAAGCTCGGCGGCGACAACCCGGCGCTGCGGCCGGTCGGCGCGCTGTTCACCGTGCTCGGCTTCTTCCTCGGCGAGATGTTCGGTCTCGCCCTGATCGTCCACGAGCAGACCGGTGTCTCGGTGGTCTCGGCCCTGACCGAGCACTCCGACGTGCTCTTCGACGTCTGGAAGACCGCGTTCGACGTCAAGTCGGCGCTCTTCATCGCGATCGGCGTCTTCGTGGGCTTCAGCATGACCAAGACCTTCGGCCGTTCCTGACGGTCCCTCGACCGCACGAAGGGGCCCCCGCCAGTGGCGGGGGCCCCTTCGTCCGTTCGGGGGGTCAGCGGCCGGGGTTGACCGTGACCTCGACCCGCTGGAACTCCTTCAGTTCGGTGTAGCCGGTGGTGGCCATCGCCCGGCGCAGCGCGCCGAACAGGTTCATGGTGCCGTCGGGGGTGTGCGACGGGCCGGAGAGGATCTCCGCGGTGGTGCCGACGGTGCCCAGGTGGACCCGCTTGCCGCGCGGGAGCTCCTCGTGCACGGCCTCCATGCCCCAGTGGTAGCCCTGGCCGGGCGCGTCGGTGGCCCGGGCCAGCGCGGCGCCGATCATCACCGCGTCCGCACCGCAGGCGACGGCCTTCGGGATGTCGCCGCTGTAGCCGACGCCGCCGTCCGCGATCACGTGCACGTACCGGCCGCCGGACTCGTCCATGTAGTCGCGGCGGGCGGCCGCGACGTCCGCCACGGCGGTCGCCATCGGCACCTGGATGCCGAGCACGCCCCGGGTGGTGTGAGCGGCGCCGCCGCCGAAGCCGACCAGCACGCCGGCCGCGCCGGTGCGCATCAGGTGCAGCGCGGCGGTGTAGGTGGCGCAGCCGCCGACGATCACCGGCACGTCGAGCTCGTAGATGAACTGCTTCAGGTTCAGCGGCTCGGCCGCGCCCGACACGTGCTCCGCCGAGACGGTGGTGCCGCGGATCACGAACACGTCGACGCCGGCGTCCACCACGGCCTTGGAGAACTCGGCGGTGCGCTGCGGCGAGAGCGCCGCCGCGGTCACGACGCCGGAGTCACGGACCTCCTTGATCCGCTCCTTGATCAGCTCGGCCTTGATCGGCTCCGCGTACACCTCCTGCAGGCGGCGGGTCGCCGCCGCCTCGTCGGTGATCGCGGCGATCTCCGCGAGCAGCGGCCGCGGGTCCTCGTACCGCGTCCACAGCCCTTCCAGGTTCAGCACGCCCAGGCCGCCCAGCTGGCCGATCGCGATGGCCTGCTCCGGCGACACCACGCTGTCCATCGGCGCGGCCAGGAACGGCAGTTCGAACCGGTAGGCGTCGATCTGCCAAGCGATCGAGACCTCCTTCGGGTCACGCGTACGGCGGCTGGGGACGACGGCGATGTCGTCGAAGGAGTACGCCCGGCGGCCGCGCTTGCCTCGCCCGATCTCGATCTCAGTCACTTCGAGCCCTTCTGCTGCTTTCCATCTCCCGACCGGGTCCCCCCGGCCACCCGCCAAGTATCCCGTACCGGGCCTGCCGGGGGCGCACCCCACTCCCCCGAACAGCGGGAACCGCCCGGCAGCGGTGGGCTGCGGCCGGGCGGTTCCGGTGCTCGGGGGTCTCAGCGCGCGTTGTAGTTCGGCGCCTCGACGGTCATCTGGATGTCGTGCGGGTGGCTCTCCTTGAGGCCGGCCGAGGTGATCCGGACGAACCGGCCCTTGGTCTGCATCTCGTCGATGTTCGCCGCGCCGACGTAGCCCATGGTCTGCCGCAGGCCGCCGATCAGCTGGAACAGCACCGCGGACAGCGGGCCGCGGTACGGCACCTGGCCCTCGATGCCCTCGGCGATCAGCTTCTCGTCGGAGGTGACCTCGCCCTGGAAGTAGCGGTCCTTGGAGAAGGACTTCGCCTGCCCGCGGGTCTGCATCGCGCCCAGCGAGCCCATGCCGCGGTAGGACTTGAACTGCTTGCCGTTGATGAACAGCAGCTCGCCGGGCGACTCCTCGCAGCCGGCCAGCAGCGAGCCGAGCATCACGGTGTCGGCGCCGGCGCACAGCGCCTTGCCGATGTCGCCGGAGTACTGCAGGCCGCCGTCTCCGATGATCGGGACGCCCGCGTCCTGGCAGGCCTGCGCGGCCTCCCAGATCGCCGTCACCTGCGGCACGCCGACGCCGGCGACCACGCGGGTGGTGCAGATCGAGCCCGGGCCGACACCGACCTTCACGCCGTCCACGCCGGCGTCCAGCAGCGCCTGCGCGCCGTCCCGGGTGGCGACGTTGCCGCCGACCACGTCCACCGACACCGCGGACTTGATCTTCGAGATCCAGGACAGCGCGTTGTGCGAGTGCCCGTGCGAGGTGTCGACGACCAGGAAGTCCACGCCCGCGCCGACCAGCGCCTGGGCCCGGTCGAAGGCCTCGGCGGAGGCGCCGACGGCGGCGCCGACCAGCAGGCGGCCCTCGGAGTCCTTCGCGGCGTTCGGGTACTTCTCGGCCTTGACGAAGTCCTTGACGGTGATCAGGCCCTTGATCCGGCCCTCGTCGTCGACCAGCGGCAGCTTCTCGATCTTGTGGCGGCGCAGCAGCGCCACCGCGTCCTCGCCGGAGATCCCGACCTTGCCGGTGATCAGCGGCATCGGCGTCATGATCTCGGCGACCTTGCGGCTGCGGTCGGTCTCGAAGGCCATGTCGCGGTTGGTGACGATGCCCAGCAGCTTGCCGTCCGGGTTGGCGACCGGGACGCCGGAGATCCGGAACCGGGCGCACAGCGCGTCCGCCTCGGCCAGGGTGGCCTCGGGACCGACCGTGATCGGGTCGGTGACCATGCCGGACTCGGAGCGCTTCACCAGGTCGACCTGGTTGACCTGGTCCTCGATCGAGAGGTTGCGGTGCAGGACGCCGACGCCGCCCTGGCGGGCCATCGCGATCGCCATCCGCGACTCGGTGACCTTGTCCATCGCCGCGGACAGCAGCGGGATGTTGACCCGCACGTTCCGGGAGATCCGCGAGGAGGTGTCGACCTGGTTCGGCAGCACCTCGGAGGCCCCGGGCAGCAGCAGGACGTCGTCGTACGTGAGGCCGAGCATCGCGAACTTCTCGGGTACGCCGGCGGCGTTGTAGGACATGGGGAACCTTCCGGTGGCTGGCCGTCGTTCTGCGCACGGGCGCCCGGCTTCGTCGGCCGCCAAGACGCCCGGCACGTTGGAGGAACCTCCAGGGGAACCCCGCGCGCACCGGAGAAACTTTGGCGACCCGACCAGGCGCCGATACCCCATGGTACTGGTGTGCCGGGGTACGTCGTCGCGCCCTCTTGACAACGCCCGGACCCGCGCGCTTCTTCCGCCCCGCCGACCTGCGGCGACCGGACGGCCGGCCCGCCGACTAGCCGGACTCCTCCGCCAACGCGCGCAGCCGCGAGAGCGCCCGGTGCTGGGCGACCCGCACCGCGCCCGGCGACATCCCGAGCACCTCGCCGGTCTCCTCCGCCGACAGCCCGTCGGCCACCCGCAGCAGCACCAGCTCGCGCTGCCGGGCCGGCAGGTTGGAGAGCAGTTCCTTGATCCAGGCGGCGTCGCTGGACAGCAGCGCCCGCTCCTCGGGGCCGAGCGACTCGTCCGGCGTCTCCGGCAGGTCGTCCGGCGGGATCACCGTCGACCCGGGGCCGCGCATCGCGGCCCGCTGCAGATCGGCGATCTTGTGCGCGGCGATCCCGTACACGAAGGCTTCGAACGGGCGGCCGGTGTCGCGGTAGCGGGGCAGTGCGCAGAGCACCGCGACGCACACCTCCTGCGCCACGTCGTCGACGTGGTGCCGGGCGCCGCCGGGCAGTCGGACCAGCCGACCCCGGCAGTACCGCAGCGCGAGCGGGAGGACGTAGCCGAGGAGTGCTTCGATCGCCGGGCCGTCGCCGCGGACCGCGGCCGCTACCAGCTCCGCCACCTCGGGCGAGGCGCCGCCGCCGAGCACGGGGGGGCGCGAACCCGCTACGGTCACGCCCTCGGGCTCCGTCGGCCCACCGTCAGGTGCCGACGACGAATCGGCAGCCGCACCCCCGGGGGTGGGCTGCGCCGGATCGGTGCCGGCGGCCTCCTCGTCGTCATGCATCGATCCATGGTGCCTGGTCGGACCGGAAAACGCGGCACCGCGTCCGGACTTGTGCATCGGAACGTTATCCGTCGCCGCGTGCACCGTGCCGCCTCCCCTGCCTGTCCGCTGGTCCCCGAGGTGCTCCACTCCTCCATGGTGCAGCCTCGGGACCGCAACGTCACACGTCCGAGCGAGCGCAGTTCTCGCGCCCGCTCAGCGGACCAGGCCCCAACGGAAGCCCAGCGCCACCGCGTGCGCGCGGTCCGAGGCGCCGAGCTTCTTGAACAGCCGCCTGGCGTGCGTCTTCACGGTGTCCTCGGACAGGAACAGTTCACGGCCGATCTCCGCGTTGGAGCGGCCGTGGCTCATCCCCTCCAGGACCTGGATCTCACGGGCCGTCAGCGTCGGCGCGGCGCCCATGTCGGGGCTGCGCAGCCGGCGCGGGGCGAGCCGCCACGTCGGGTCGGCCAGCGCCTGGGTGACGGTGGCCCGCAGTTCGGCGCGCGAGGCGTCCTTGTGCAGGTAGCCGCGGGCCCCGGCGGCGACCGCGAGGGCCACGCCGTCCAGGTCCTCGGCCACGGTGAGCATGATGATTCGGGCGCCCGGGTCGGCCGACAGCAGCCGGCGGACCGTCTCCACCCCGCCGAGGCCGGGCATCCGGACGTCCATCAGAACGAGATCGGAACGGTCGGCCACCCAGCGGCGGAGGACCTCCTCACCGTTCGTCGCAGTGGTCACCCGGTCCACGCCGGGCACGGTCGCCACCGCACGGCGAAGCGCCTCCCGGGCGAGCGGGGAATCGTCGCAGACGAGTACGGATGTCATGACCGTCCTCCGCAGCTGATCCGCGTCACGTTGAGCCTCCTGGCTGGTACGAACCTCTCCGACACGGCCCCGGGTCGGACCCCGTTCCCGATCGCCTCGCTCCGCGACCGTTCCCGACGTCCCCGCTGACCGCCTCCGTACTTCCAACGACCGTCACTCGAATGAGTTACGGCTTCAGGTCCATCTCCACCACTGTACGTGGCCGACCCATCACACAAGAGCCACCTCGCGGTGCACACGCCGCTCTTTTGTGCAGCTCGCACGCGGTGCCCGCGCCGTGCACGCCCCCGGGTGGCCTTCCGCGCCCCGTCGGACACCCGATCGACGCACGGCCCGGGTTCAAACCTCTTGCCCCGTTTGTCCGTTTTTATAGCTTCTGTCAGGTCATTGACTGTTGTGTCGGTCTGTGGGTGACTTGTCCGTGTAGTTGGCGTAAGTCATATTTCCAGGTGTCCGTACCGGCCCCGCGCAGCCTCGCCGCAGCAATCGCCGCCGAGCCGCCAGGTCCCGAGTTCCTGAAGGGAATGAGCCATGGCAGATTTCTCCCGCCTCCCCGGCCCGAACGCAGACCTCTGGGACTGGCAGCTCTCCGCCGCCTGCCGCGGCGTCGACAGTTCGCTGTTCTTCCACCCCGAGGGCGAGCGCGGCGCGGCCCGGACCTCCCGCGAGGCGAGCGCCAAGG
Source organism: Streptomyces sp. TLI_171 (assembly GCF_003610255.1). Lineage (GTDB taxonomy): Bacteria > Actinomycetota > Actinomycetes > Streptomycetales > Streptomycetaceae > Kitasatospora. The sequence goes on from NZ_RAPS01000001.1 coordinate 3,117,187, forward strand.
AGGTCTGCATGCGCTGCCCGGTGCGCGCCCAGTGCGCGGCCCACGCCCTGGCCGTCCGCGAGCCCTACGGGGTGTGGGGCGGCATGACGGAGGACGAGCGCGAGGAGTTGCTCGGCCGCTCCCGCAACCGTCTGATCGAGGTCCCGCTGGCGATGCCGCAGAGCCTGCGCCGCTAGTCGGCGGCGCCCCTCCCGTGCCGCGCGGGTCCGCACCGCGGCCCCGGCCCCGAAGAAACGATTCTCCGGGCGTGTCGCACGGCCCGTCCCCGGCCGGTGCCACGCCCTTTCGGCCGATCGGCCCCGAGCGGCCGACGCCTCAGCGGACGGCGGCGGCCGCCGCCAACTGGTCCTGCATCAGCGCCACCGCGGGGACGCCCGCCAGGTCCGGCAGGGTCAGCGCCACCACCTCGCGCCGGGCGGCCTCCCCCGACGCCACCCGCACCGGCACCGCGGCCACCCCCGGGTGGCGCACCGACTCCAGCGCCAGCCCCGGCAGCACCGCCACCCCCAGGCCCGCCCCCACCAGGCCCACCACGGCCGGGTAGTCGTCGGTCGCGAAGTCGATGTCCGGCGCGAAGCCCGCCGCCGCGCACAGCTCCACCAGGTGGCCCCGGCACTGCGGACAGCCCGCGATCCACTGCTCGCCCGCCAGCTCCGCCAGGTCCACCGGCGCGCCCTCGCCGCGGTCCGCCAGCGGATGCCCCGCCGGGACCAGGCCCACCAGCGGATCGTCCAGCAGCGGGCGCACCACCAGCTCCGACCAGTCGTTCGCGGCCGCGGTCGCCGCCGCCTCCAGCGCCGCCTCGGCCCGCGCCTCGCGCAGCGTCGCGTGCGGCGAGGGCAGGCTCAGGCCGCCCTGCGAGTCCGGGTACCGGAACGCCAGCGCCACCTCGCACTCGCCGCCCCGCAGCATCGCCAGCGCCTGCGGCGGCTCCGCCTCCACCAGCGAGACCCGCACCCCCGGGTGCACCGCCCGCAACTGCGCCACCGAACGCGGCACCAGCGTCGAACTCGCCGTCGGGAACGAGACCAGCCGCACCCGGCCGGCCCGCAGGCCGGCGATCGCCGCGACCTCCTCCTCGGCGGCCGAGAGCCCCGCGAGGATCCCGTTCGCGTGCTTCAGCAGCACCCGGCCGGCCTCGCTCAACTGCATCTCCCGGCCCGAGCGCACCACCAGCGGGGTGTCCACCGCCTTCTCCAGCGCCTTCATCTGCTGGCTCACCGCGGGCTGGGTGCACCCCAGCTCCCGCGCCGCGGCGGAGAACGACCCGGTCCGGGCGACGGCGTGCAGGACGCGGAGGTGGCGGGCTTCGATCACGTGCCCAACTCTACGGAACCCGCCGACGGCGCCCCGCCGCGCGCAGCACGAAGGGGCGCGGGGAACCGGCGGTCCGATCCGCGCACCCGGGAGTGCGTGGTCGGTCGCGCGGTTCCTCGCGCCCCTTCAGTGCCTGGCGGTCAGCGCATCAGTGGCTGTGGCCGTGGCCGCCGTGCGAGTGGCCGTGGCCCGCGGCCTCCTCGTCCTCCTTCTTCTCCACCACGAGGGTCTCGGTGGTGAGCAGCAGGGAGGCGATCGAGGCGGCGTTCTCCAGGGCGGAGCGGGTGACCTTGACCGGGTCGATGACGCCGGCCTTGACCAGGTCGCCGTACTCGCCGGTGGCGGCGTTGTAGCCCTGGCCGGGCTCCATCTCGGCGACCTTGGAGGTGATGACGTAGCCCTCGAGGCCGGCGTTCTGGGCGATCCAGCGCAGCGGCTCGGCGAGCGCCTTGCGGACCACGGCGACACCGGTGGCCTCGTCGCCGGTCAGGCCGAGGCCGTTCTCCAGGACCTTGGCGGCGTGCACCAGGGAGGCGCCACCACCGGCGACGATGCCCTCCTCGACCGCGGCGCGGGTCGCGGAGATGGCGTCCTCCAGGCGGTGCTTGCGCTCCTTGAGCTCGACCTCGGTGGCCGCGCCGACCTTGATCACGCAGACGCCGCCGGCCAGCTTGGCGAGGCGCTCCTGGAGCTTCTCGCGGTCCCAGTCGGAGTCGGTGTTGGCGATCTCGGCCTTGATCTGGGCCACCCGGCCCGCGACCTCGGCGGAGTCGCCGGCGCCGTCGACGACGATGGTCTCGTCCTTGGTGACGGTGATGCGGCGGGCGGTGCCGAGCACGTCCAGGCCGACCTGGTCGAGCTTGAGGCCGACCTCCTCGGAGACGACCTGGCCGCCGGTGAGGGTGGCGATGTCGCCGAGGATCGCCTTGCGGCGGTCGCCGAAGCCGGGGGCCTTGACCGCGACCGCGTTGAAGGTGCCGCGGATCTTGTTGACCACCAGGGTGGAGAGGGCCTCGCCGTCGACGTCCTCGGCGATGATCAGCAGCGGGCGGGAGCCGCCGGCCTGCAGGACCTTCTCCAGCAGCGGCAGGAGCTCCTGGATCGAGGAGATCTTGCCCTGGGTGATGAGGACGTACGGGTCCTCCAGGACGGCTTCCTGGCGCTCCGCGTCGGTGACGAAGTACGGCGACAGGTAGCCCTTGTCGAACTGCATGCCCTCGGTGAACTCGAGCTCCACGCCGAAGGTGTTGGACTCCTCGACGGTGATCACACCGTCCTTGCCGACCTTGTCGATCGCCTCGGCGATCAGCTCGCCGACCTGGGTGTCCTGCGCGGAGAGGGAGGCGACGGCGGCGACGTCGTCCTTGCCCTCGATCTCGCGGGCGATGGACAGCAGGTGCTCGGAGACGGCGGCGACGGCCTTGTCGATGCCCTTCTTCAGGGCGGCCGGGCCGGCGCCGGCGGCGACGTTGCGCAGGCCCTCGTTGACCAGGGCCTGGGCCAGCACGGTGGCGGTGGTGGTGCCGTCACCCGCGACGTCGTTGGTCTTGGTGGCGACCTCCTTGACCAGCTGCGCGCCGAGGTTCTCGTACGGGTCGTCGAGCTCGACCTCGCGGGCGATGGTCACACCGTCGTTGGTGATGGTGGGGGCGCCGAACTTCTTGTCGATGACGACGTTGCGGCCCTTGGGGCCGATGGTCACCTTGACGGTGTCGGCCAGCTTGTTGACACCGCGCTCCAGCGAGCGGCGGGCGTCCTCGTCGAACTGCAGGGTCTTCGCCATGATCCCGTTTCCTCAGGGGTTGGTCTGCGTCAGTGGAGCAAAAGCCGCGCCCCGGGCCCCTGTCAGTGCTGACACGGATCCGGGGCGGGGCTGGGACGTCTTACTTCTCGATGATCGCGAGAACGTCGCGCGCCGAGAGGACCAGGTACTCCTCGCCCTGGTACTTCACCTCGGTGCCGCCGTACTTCGAGTACAGGACGATGTCACCGACGGCGACGTCGAGCGGCAGACGCTGGCCGTCCTCGAAGCGGCCCGGGCCGACCGCCAGGACGACACCCTCCTGGGGCTTCTCCTTGGCAGTGTCCGGGATCACCAGGCCGGAGGCGGTGGTGGTCTCGGCGTCGAGCGGCTGGACCACAATGCGGTCCTCGAGCGGCTTGATGGCAACCTTGCTGCTGGTGGTCACGTCCGAGCTCCCCTTCGGAGATTACGGGGTTGTCTTACAGGTAGGTGGGCGATTGCGCGCGGCCGCCGTCGCGGGGGTCGGACACGTTTCATCGCGTTAGCACTCTCCCAGGGGGGAGTGCCAGGAACGACCATAGGACGCCGTTAGCACTCAGTCAACCAGAGTGCCAACGGCGTCGCGTCCGAGTTTCCGGAACGGCCCGCCTTCTCGCCGGTTCCGCGGGCGGTCGCGCTGGACGGCCCGCTGCCGACGGCCGCCACCGCGGCCCTGCCGGCGGCGGGCGCGAACCACCCGTACGGCTCCGTCCGTCCTGCCCGGCTCCCGGTGATCGGGCGCCGGGTCGGCAGCGACAATGGTGCGGTGGAGATCGAGTCGTTCCGGGCGCTGCTGACCGAGCAGGGGCAGGCGCTGCTGGCCGAGTTGCGGGGGTTCACGGCGGGCGAGGAGCTGGCGCTGGCGACCAGGCTGCGGCGGGAGTTCGACGCCGAGCTGGTGCGGGCGGCGTTCGAGCAGGCCCGGCTGCGGGAGCGCGCGGAGGCGAAGTTCGGGGCGGACGCCCGGTCGATGTACTTCACCCAGAACGGGGTGGAGCAGGCGACCCGGCGCAGCGTCGCGCAGTGGCGGGCCGGCCGGTTCGCGGCGCTGGGGGTGAAGCGGCTGGCGGACCTCTGCTGCGGGATCGGCGGGGACGCGGTGGCGCTGGCCCGGGCCGGCATCGCGGTGCTGGCGGTGGACCGGGACGAGCTGACCTGCGAGGTGGCGGCGGCGAACGCGGCGGCGCTGGGCGTCTCCGAGCTTGTGGAGGTGCGCCGCGCGGACGTCGCGGACGTCGACACGGCGGGTTTCGACGCGGTGTTCACCGATCCGGCGCGGCGCACCTCGCGGGGCCGGGTGTTCGACCCGGAGGCGTACTCGCCGCCGCTGTCCTGGGCGGTGGAGGCGGCCCGGCGGGCGCCGTTCGGGGCGTTGAAGGTGGCGCCGGGCATTCCGCACGAGCTGGTGCCGGAGGGCGCGGAGGCGGAGTGGGTGTCGGACCGGGGCGAGGTGAAGGAGGCGGTGCTGTGGTTCGGCACGGCCGCCGCCGAGCCGTACCGGGCGACGCTGCTGCCGGGTGACCACTCCCTGGCGGGCGGGGCGCTGCCGGATCCGCCGGCGGGCGCGGTGGGGCGGTACCTGTACGAGCCGGACGGCGCGGTGATCCGGGGCCGGATGGTGGCGGAGGTGGCGCGGTCGGTGAACGGGCGGCTGATCGACCCGATGATCGCGTACGTCACCTCGGACGAGCTGCTCCCGACGCCGTACGCGCACGCGTACGAGTTGACGGACGTACTGCCGTACCAGGTCAAGAAGTTGAAGGCGCTGCTGAAGGAGCGCCGGGTCGGCACCGTGGTGATCAAGAAGCGCGGGATGGCGATCACGCCGGAGGAGTTGCGGCGGCAGTTGAAGCCGTCCGGGCCGAACGGGGTGACGGTGATCCTCTCCCGCACCCCGGACGGCCCGGTGATGATGCTGGGTCAGCCGGTGGGGCGGGCGATGTAGTCGTCGAGGCGGGCGACCGCGAAGCCCTGTTCCTGGATGCGGGAGAGCAGCTCGCCGAACATCTGGGTCATGGTCTCGCCCTTGAGGTCGGAGGGGCCGCGGAAGTGGGCGAGGATGATGTCGCCGTTCTTCAGCTTCTTGTCGGCGGCCTGGTACTGCATGTCGTGGATCTGCATGGACTCGCGCCACAGCACGACGGCGCGTGGCCCGCACTCCTGGACGGCGGTGTTCAGGGCCGGGGTGTTGGCGCCGTCGCCGTAGGGCGGGCGGAACAGGTACGGGGCGGTGCCGTACTGCTCGGTGAGCGCGGTCTGCGCGTCGCAGATCTCGGACTTCTGCTTGGCAGCCGGGATCTTGCTCATCACCGGGTGGTCGACGGTGTGGTTCTGCACGGTGTTGCCGAGCGCCTGGAGCGGCTTGAAGTAGCCGTAGTCGTTCTTCACGATGTCCCTGGTCAGGAACATCGTGATCGGGACCTTCAGGTCGGTGAGCATCTGGACGAACTTGGGGTCCTTCTCGGCCCCGTCGTCGATGGTGATGAACACGACCTTGTCGTGGGTGGGGATCTCGCTGAACACCGGCACCGCGCCGGTCTTCGTGAGCTTGATCGGCTTGTCGGCGGGCGGCGCGGGCGCCTTGGCCATCGGCTTGAGGCCCCACTTCGCCCACGCGGCGTCACCGACCGTGTCCTGTGCGGGGGTTGACGACCCGCCGACGGGCGGTGCGACCGAGGAGGCGACGGCCGGCTGCGCCGGGACGGCCTGGTGCTGGTCGTCCGGGGTGGAGCCGCCGCAGCCGCTCGCCGCCAGCAGGACGGCGAGCGCCCCCGCCCCGTACCCGATCCGGGCCCTGTTCGTCACCGGTGTCCCCCCGCTCTTGCTCTACACGCGTGTCGATGTTCAGGACGAACGCTACCGGCTCCGCGGTTGCCTACCCGGCATCCGTGCGGGTGAAGGTCCAGCGGTGCACCGGCCGGGCGAGCAGCCCGGCCGGCGGCTCCGGCACCGGCTGCGGCTCGCCCGCCCAGAGCGCGATCAGCAGCACCCGCTCGCCCGGCGCGGTGAACAGCTCCACCCGCTCCAGGCCGGCCGCGCCGCGCACCGCGGGCAGCGCGAACTCCCTTGCCCACGCATGCAGTTCACTCCCCCGCCCGTCGACCGCCCGGGCCTCCCACATGGCCGCGAGGGTCACTTCAGCGCCTCGTGCGCGTGCGCGTGGAAGTCGCCGTGCCCGGCGCCCGCGGCCGGCACGTGCGTCTCGGTGACCGGCAGCGAGGAGTCCGCCGACAGGTCGAAGGCGGACGGGGTGCGGTTGCGCCACACCATCTCGGCGCCGAGCGCCGCCACCATCGCGCCGTTGTCGGTGCACAGGCCCGGCCGCGGCACCCGCAGCACGATGCCGGCCTTGTCGCAGCGCTGCTGCGCCATCTCGCGCAGCCGCGAGTTGGCGGCCACGCCGCCGCCGATCATCAGGTGGTCGACGTCGTTGTCCTTGCAGGCCCGCACCGCCTTGCGGGTCAGCACGTCGGTCACCGCCTCCTGGAAGGACGCCGCGACGTCGGCCACCGGCACCGGCTCGCCGGCCCGCCGCTTGGCCTCCACCCAGCGCGCCACGGCGGTCTTCAGGCCGGAGAACGAGAAGTCGTACGCCGGGTCGCCGGCGTTGTTCAGCCCGCGCGGGAACGCGATCGCCGAGCCGTCCCCCTCGCGGGCCATCCGGTCCACCACCGGCCCGCCGGGGAAGCCCAGCCCGAGCACCCGGGCCACCTTGTCGAACGCCTCGCCCGCCGCGTCGTCGATGGTCGCGCCCAGCGGCCGGACGTCCGAGGTGATGTCGCCGCTCAGCAGCAGCGAGGAGTGGCCGCCGGACACCAGCAGCGCCATCGTCGGCTCCGGCAGCCGGCCGTGCTCCAGCTGGTCCACGCAGATGTGCGAGGCCAGGTGGTTCACCCCGTAGAGCGGCTTGTCCAGCGCCCACGCGTACGCCTTCGCGGCGCTGACGCCCACCAGCAGGGCGCCCGCCAGGCCCGGACCCGCGGTGACCGCGATGCCGTCCAGGTCGCTCGCCTTCACTCCGGCGGTGTCCAGCGCGCGCTTGATGGTGGGGACCATCGCCTCCAGGTGCGCCCGGCTGGCGATCTCCGGGACGACGCCGCCGAACCGGGCGTGGTCGTTGACGCTGGAGGCCACCGCGTCGGCCAGCAGCGTGGTGCCGCGGACGATGCCGACGCCGGTCTCGTCGCAGGAGGTCTCGATGCCGAGGACGAGGGGTTCGTCAGCCATTGTGATGATCCTTCAAATCGCTTGACTCGCTTGCCAGGTGGTCCAGACGCATCACCAGCGCGTCCACGTTGGCGGGCTGGTAGTAGCCCCGCCGAATCCCGACCGGCTCGAACCCGAACCGCTCGTACAGCCGCTGCGCCCGGAGGTTGTCCACCCGCACCTCCAGCAGCAGTTCGGCGCAGCCGCGCCGGACCGACTCGCCGATCAGCTCCTCCAGCAGCATCGCCCCGAGCCCCGCCCCCTGGTGCCCGGTGTCCACCCCGATGGTCTGCACGTCGGCGTCCGCCCCGACCGCCATCATCCCCGCGTACCCGACGACCGCCCCGGAGGCGTCCACCGCCACCACGTAGTGCCGGCTCCCGCCCGGGTACGCCTCCGCCAGCTCCGACCAGTACATGCCCCGCGACCAGGCGTCCTCGGGGAACAGCCGGGGCTCCAGCACCATGACGGACTCGATGTCCCACCACCGCATGGGACGCAGCGCGTACTCAGCCACGCCGGCCGACCTGCCCGCCGAACGTCACGCCGGAAGCACCGCCTTGTACCCCGCCGGGACCTGCGCGTCCGGGCGCCGCAGGTACAGCGGGGCGTTCGGCAGCAGCTCGCGCCCCGCCGCCAGCTCCCGCACCGCGAAGTCCGCCAGCGCTCCCGCCGACACGTGCTCCGGGCCGCTCGCCGCCGGCAGGGCGTACAGCAGCGCGCCCGCGCCGACCGTCCGCCGGCCGGGCTCGATCTCCGCCGGGCGGTCCACCGAAGGGCCGGAGGTCCGCGTCCCGGCGCCGTCGTACGAGGCCCAGTAGACCTCCTTGCGGCGCGCGTCGGTGGCCACCGTGAACGCCCCGTCGAGGCCCTCGGTGCGGGCCTGGTGGGCGATCGCGTCGAGGGTGCAGACGCCGTGCACGGGCAGGCCCAGCGCGTCGCCGAGGGCGGCCGCGGTGACCAGGCCGACCCGCAGTCCGGTGTAGGGGCCGGGGCCGACGCCGACCGCCAGGTGGGTCAGGTCGCGCTTGTCCACGCCGGCGGTGCGCAGCACGGCCGCGATGGTGGGCAGCAGCAGTTCGCCGTGCCGGCGGGCGTCGACCTCGTAGGACTCGGCGAGCACCCGCTCGCCGTCGTGGACGGCGGCGGTGACGGCGGGGGTGGCGGTGTCGAAGGCGAGGAGGAGCACGGGTTCAAGGTTAGAGGGTCCGGACCGGGTGCCCGCACCGGCCGGGAACACACGATCGGAAGAGGCCGGAACGGCGGTCCGCACCTGGCACGATGGGGATCTCGGTCGTGGGACGCGGAGCGTTGAGGAGCAGACGTGGCGAAGCTGGGTCCTGGTGTGGTGGTCGGCGGGCTGACCCTGGGGGCCATGGCGGTGATCGGGCTGCTGGCGTTCCAGGCAAACGGCACCGCCTCCCGGGCGGTGGCGGCCACGCCGTCGGCGAGCAGCAGCGCCCCGGCCGCCTCGCCCTCGGCGAGCGGTCGGCCGAGCGCGCCGCCGCTGCCCGCGGACTCCGGCACCGGCCTGCGGGTGGTGCTCTCGCTGAAGGACCGCCAGGTGTGGCTGGTCGATCCGAAGAAGCCGACGCCGGTGGTCGCGTCGTTCCAGGTCACACCGGGCAACACCCTCCCGGTGCCGGGCGCCTACACGGTCACCGGCCGGACCGCGGCGGGCACCGGGACCGACGGGCGGAAGGTCGAGCACGTGGTGCGGTTCTCGCAGCAGTCCGGCACGGTGTTCGGCTTCAGCGCGCTGGTCGACGAGAACGCGCCCGCCCCGTCGGTGGACCCGAAGACCAGGACCGGCGGCCTCCGGGCGTCCCGGGCGGACGGCCAGGCGCTGTGGGACTTCGCGCCGAACGGCACCCGGGTGATCGTGGTCGCCTGACCGCGGGTCGGACCCGGGCCGCTCTCCGGGCCGCGGCCGGGCGGGCCTCAGGCGGCGCGGCGCTCCGGCGGGGTGGAGACCGCCCGGGCCGCGCGGCAGGACGCGAGCAGGACGCGCATCGGCACGGGCGCGACGACGGCGGGCTGCGCCTCGCCCCGAACGGTCGGCTCGGGGCGGTCGTCAGGACGTGGGGTGGTGCTCGCCATGGGGCGCCTCCCTAGTTAGGCATACCTAACCTGCTGACGCCATCCCATCACGCCCGCGCGGTGCGCCGCAACAGTTTCCCGACGCGCTGTCGGAAACCTGACTCAGTTCTCACTCAATCCGGTGAGGTCCGCACCGTCCCAGCGGCCGCCCAGCCCGGTCACCGTGACCCGCCGCCCGTCCGCCTCGTCCAGCGCGTCCACCGCCTCCCCGCCCAGGGTGCGCTCGATGCGGATCTCCAGCCGGTCCTCGGAGAGCTGCTCGACCTTGCCCTCGCCCCACTCGACCACGATCACCGACTCGGGCAGCGACACGTCCAGGTCGAGGTCCTCCATCTCGTCCAGGCCGCCGCCCAGCCGGTACGCGTCCACGTGCACCAGCGCCGGGCCGCCGGTCAGCGACGGGTGCACCCGGGCGATCACGAAGGTCGGCGAGGTGACCGCGCCGCGCACGCCCAGGCCCTCCCCCAGGCCGCGGGTCAGCGTGGTCTTGCCCGCGCCCAGCTCCCCGGACAGCAGCACCAGGTCACCGGGGTGCAGCAGCCCGGCGAGCCGCCGGCCCAGGCCGGTCATCCGCTCCGCGGTTTCGACGGTGAGAGTGGTCTGCGAGCCCATAGCGTCCAGCGTCCTTCTTCGATCGGTGCGGCCACCCCGGCCAACCCCTAAGGTGCCACACCGCGGCCGGACGCCCGCTCAGCCCTCCGGCCGCTCGCCCGCCAGCTCCCGCACCGCGTCCGGCAGCGGACCGGTCCCGGCGTGCGCGGCGGCCCGCTCCAGCAGCCCCGCCAGCTCCGCGTCGACGGTGCCGGGGCGCTCCAGCATCACCAGGTGCCCGGCGTCCTGGACCAGCACCAGCCGGGAGCCGGGCAGCGCCGCGGCGATCGCCTCGGAGTACTCGGGCGGGGTCAGCAGGTCCTTCGTCCCGGCCAGCACCAGCGTGGGGACGCCGTCCAGCGCTGCCAGCGCGGCCTGCTTGTCGTGCGCGGAGAACGCCGGGTAGAACTCGGCGACCACGTCGATCGGGGTGGCGTCCAGCAGTTGCTCGGCGAACCGGGCCACCGCCGGGTCGACGTCCCTGCTGCCGAACGAGAACCGCCGGTAGAACACCGCCGCCACGTCCGAGCCCCAGCGCCGGGTGGCCTCCACCAGCTCGACCTGACGGCCCAGCAGCCGCACCACGCCGGGCGCGACCCGCTTCATCACCTTCGCCCCGGCCGCGGGCAGGCCCAGCGTCACCGAGTCCCAGCCGCCCGCCAGCGTGCCGACCAGCGCGACCCCCGCCACCCGGCCCTGCGGGCCGAACAGCTCCGGGTGCTGCGCCGCCAGCGCCATCACGGTCATCCCGCCCATCGAGTGCCCGACCAGCACGATCGGGCCGTCCGGCGCCACCGCGTCCAGCACCGCGCGCAGGTCGGTGCCCAGCTGGTCGATCGACGCGGGCTCGCGGTCCAGGTAGGAGCGGGAGCGCTCGGAGCGGCCGTGGCTGCGCTGGTCCCAGAACACCGTGCGCAGCACCCCGCGCAGCGCGGCGCGCTGGAAGTGCCAGCTGTCCTGGTTCAGGCAGTAGCCGTGGCAGAACACCACCGTCGGCCCGCCGCTCCCGGCCGCCTCGTCCACCTCGACGTACAGCTCGGTGCCGTCGTCCGCCGCGACCCGCCGCCCCGTCCCGCGCAGCGACCCGAACGGGGCCGCCGCGTCCAGTTCCTCCCGTGCCCGCTTCCGCATCGCCCGCCCCACCGTCAGCCGCTCGATCGCCACCCCGGCCGCGGCCCCGGCGGCGAGCACTCCCAGCGAAATACCGATCAGACCCGCCCGCGACACTCCGCCGGACGACGCTTCGTCAGCCACCTGTCACTCCGTCCCCCCGACGTAACGCCGCGGTACTCGTCCCCCGATCCGGGTGATGATCTCGTACGCGATGGTGCCGCAGGCCCGGGCCCAGTCCTCGGCGGTGGGTTCGCCGCGGTCGCCGGGGCCGAAGAGCCGGACCTCCTCGCCGGTCTCGGGGGTGTCCCCGCCGAGGTCGACGACGAACTGGTCCATGGCGACCCGGCCGGCCACCCGGTACCAGGTGGAGCCGATCTGGACCGGCCCGGTGTTGCTGGCGTGGCGCGGGACGCCGTCCGCGTAGCCGAGCGGGACCAGGCCCAGGGTGGTCGGCCCGGCGGTCGTGTAGTGGTGGCCGTAGGAGATGCCGTGGCCGCCGGGGGCGCGCTTGACCAGGGCGAGCCGCGCGGTCAGCGACATCACGGGCCGCAGGCCGTAGTCGGCGGGCGCGCCGAGGTCGGGCACCGGCGACAGCCCGTACATGGCGAGGCCGGGCCGGACCAGGTCGTAGTGGGACTGCGGGAGCAGCAGCGTGGCCGGGGAGTTGGCCAGGTGCCGCACCTCGGGGTCGACGCCGGCCCGCTCGGCGAAGGCGAGGGCCTGCGCGAAGGAGTCGAGCTGGGCCTGGACGGAGGGGTGGCCGGGCTCGTCCGCGGCGGCGAAGTGCGACCAGACGCCGACCACCCGCAGCATGCCGTCGGCCTGCGCCTTGACGGCGTTCTCGACCAGGTCGGGCCAGTCGTGCGGCTGGCAGCCGTTGCGGCCGAGCCCGGTGTCGGCCTTGAGGTGGACCCGGGCGGGGATGCCGGTCTCGCGGACGGCGGCGAGCAGCTCGTCGAGCGCCCACTGGCCGCTGATCGAGATGTCGACGGAGTCGCGCAGGGCCTGCGCCCACGGGCCGCCGGGCGTCCACAGCCAGCACAGCACCCGGGCCCGGTCGGGGCCGATGCCGGCGGCGCGCAGCGCGAGCGCCTCCTCGGGGGTGGCGGTGCCCAGCCAGCGGGTGCCGGCCGCGACCGCCTCGCGGGCACACCGGATCGCGCCGTGGCCGTAGGCGTCGGCCTTGACCACGGCCATCAGCTCGGGGCCGTCGGTGCGGGCGCGCAGTGCGGCCAGGTTGTCGCGCAGCGCGCCGAGGTCGACGGTCGCCTCGGCGCGGGCACCCTGGGTCAGCGCGGGCGTCCCGGTGGTGTTCGCAGTCGTCATCGCGTATCAGTCTCCCAGACAGCCGCCGGTCCCCCCATCAGGGGCACGGCCGACCGGAGGCGTGTCACCCGTCCACCGGTACGGCCCGCCCCCGGCTGGTTCCACGCGGCGGGCGGCGTTCCGGTTCCGTCACGGGGCCAGTGAGGCCCAGACGGGGTGCAGCGCGTCGGCCACGTCGAGGGCGGTGACGGGCGCGCCGGGGCCGGCGGCCCGGCGGCCCGCCAGGCCGTGCAGGTAGGCGGCGGCGGAGGCGGCGTCCAGCGGGTCGAGGCCGGTGGCGAGCAGCGAACCGGCCAGGCCGGCGAGGACGTCGCCGCTGCCGGCGGTGCCGAGCCAGCCGGTGCCGGTGGCGTTGACCCGGGTGCGGCCGTCGGGGTCGGCGACCACGGTGGTGGAGCCCTTGAGCAGCACGGTGGCGCCGTAGCGGGCGGCGAGCAGCCGGGCGGCCCACAGGCGGCGGGCGGCGACCGTGTCGGCGTCGGTGTGCTCGTCGACGCCGGCCAGCAGCCGGGCGGCCTCGCCGGCGTGCGGGGTGAGCAGCGTGGGGGCGGGCCGGCCGGCCAGCACGGCGGGGCCGAGGCGGGCGAGTTCGGTGAGCGCGTCGGCGTCGGCGAGGACGGGCGCGCCGGTGTCGAGGGCCTCGCGCAGCGCGGTCTCGGCGCCGTCGCCGCCGCCGGGGCCGACCACCCAGGCCTGCACCCGGCCGGCCCGGCCCGGGCCGGCCTCGGTGACCAGCGTCTCGGGGTGGCGGCGGACCACTTCCTCGGCGGCGTGCCCGGTGTAGCGGACCGCGCCCGCGCCGCCGCGCAGCGCCCCGGCGACGGCCAGGACGGCGGCGCCGGGGTAGCGGGCCGAGCCGGCGGCGACGCCGACCACGCCGCGCCGGTACTTGTCGCTCTCCGGGCCGGGGACGGGCAGCAGCGCGGCCACGTCGGCGTGCTGGAGGGCCTCGACGGGGGCGGGCGGCAGGTCGAGCCCGATGCCGACCAGGTGGACCACGCCCGCGTACTGCGCGCCGGGGTCGACCAGCAGGCCGGGCTTGTGGGTGCCGAAGCAGACGGTGACGTCGGCGCGCAGCGCGGGCCCGGCGACCTCGCCGGTGTCGGGGTCGACGCCGGACGGGACGTCGACGGCCACCACGGGGCCGCGGCGTGCCATGCCGGCGAACGGGGCGGCGGCGGGGCGCAGCGGTCCGCGGCCGCCGATGCCGACGATGCCGTCCAGCACCAGGTCGGCCCGGGTGAACGCGTGCGGGTCCGTCACCACCCGGCCGCCGGCGGCGAGCAGCGCGGCGAGTCCTTCGGCGTGCGCCTCGGCGGGGTCGAGCAGCAGCGCCTCGGCGCGGGCGCCGCGCCGGGCCAGCCGGGCGGCGGCGTACAGGGCGTCGCCGCCGTTGTCGCCGGAGCCGGCCAGCACCAGGACGCGGCTGCCGTAGACCCGGGGCAGCAGTCCGGCGCAGGTGGCGGCGAGGCCGGCGGCCGCGCGCTGCATCAGGGCGCCGTCGGGGAGCGCGGCCATCAGGACGGCCTCGGCGGCCCGGACCTGGTCGACCCGGTGGGCGTGGCGCATGGCGTCGGTCTCCTTCGCGGTGTCCGGTGGCGGTGCGCCGCCCATCCTCCCGCGTGGTTCAGCCTTCGGCGACGACCACGGCCGAGGCGACGCCCGCGTCATGACTGAGCGACACGTGCCAGGACGTCACCCCGAGGGCGGCGGCGCGGGCTTCGACGGTGCCGGTGATGTGCAGGACGGGGCGGCCGGACTCCTCGACCTGGACCTCGGCGTCCTCCCAGCGCAGCCCGGGGGGCGCGCCGAGGGCCTTGGCGACGGCCTCCTTGGCGGCGAACCGGGCGGCCAGCGAGGCGGTGCCCCGGCGCTTGCCGGACGGGAGGGTCAACTCGGCGGCGGTGAAGAGCCGTTCGGCGAGGCCGGGGGTGCGTTCCAGGGACTCCTCGAACCGCCCGATGTCCGCCACGTCGATGCCGACCCCGATGATCACCCGATCGCTCCCTCGTCCATGCCTGCGCGGCGGTTGCCGCCGCAGGCATGGACGATACGCGGGCTACTCGACGGTGACGGACTTGGCGAGGTTGCGCGGCTGGTCGACCTCGTGGCCCTTGGCGGTGGCCAGCTCGCAGGCGAACACCTGGAGCGGGACGGTGGACACCAGGGGCTGCAGCAGGGTCGGGGTGACCGGGATGCGGATCAGGTGGTCGGCGTAGGGGACGACGGCCTCGTCGCCCTCCTCGGCGATCACGATGGTCCGGGCGCCGCGGGCCCGGATCTCCTGGATGTTGGAGACGATCTTGTCGTGCAGGATCGAGCGGCCGCGCGGCGAGGGCACCACCACGACCACCGGCAGGCCCTCCTCGATCAGCGCGATCGGGCCGTGCTTGAGCTCGCCGGCGGCGAAGCCCTCGGCGTGCATGTAGGCGAGCTCCTTGAGCTTGAGCGCGCCTTCCAGGGCGACGGGGTAGCCGACGTGCCGGCCGAGGAACAGCACCGAGCGGGCGTCGGCCAGCGAGCGGGCCAGCTCGCGGACCGGCTCCATGGTGCCGAGCACCTGCTCGACCTGCCGGGGGGCGTCGCCGAGCTCGCGGATCACCGAGGAGATCTCGTCGCCCCACTTGGTGCCGCGGACCTGGCCCAGGTAGAGGGCGACCAGGTAGCAGGCGACCAGCTGGGTCAGGAACGCCTTGGTGGAGGCGACCGCGACCTCGGGCCCGGCGTGGGTGTAGAGCACCGCGTCGGACTCGCGCGGGATGGTCGAGCCGTTGGTGTTGCAGATCGCCAGCACCTTGGCGCCCTGCTCGCGGGCGTGCCGCAGCGCCATCAGGGTGTCCATGGTCTCGCCGGACTGCGAGATGGCGACGACCAGGGTGCGGTCGTCCATGATCGGGTCGCGGTAGCGGAACTCGCTGGCCACCTCGACCTCGCAGGGGACGCGGGTCCAGTGCTCGATCGCGTACTTGGCGATCATGCCGGCGTGGAACGCGGTTCCGCAGGCGACGATCACCACCTTGTCGACCTCGCGCAGCACCTGGTCGGGGATGCGCAGCTCGTCGAGGGTGAGCCGGCCGTCGGTGCCGATCCGGCCGAGCAGGGTGTCGGCGACGGCCTTCGGCTGCTCGGCGATCTCCTTGAGCATGAAGTAGTCGTAGCCGCCCTTCTCGGCGGCGGAGGCGTCCCAGTCCACGTGGTACTCGCGGACCTCGGCGGGCGTGCCGTCGAAGTTCGTCACCGTCACGCCCTCGGGGCGCAGCTCGACGACCTGGTCCTGGCCGAGCTCGATCGCCTCACGGGTGTGCGCGATGAACGCGGCGACGTCGGAGGCGAGGAAGTTCTCGCCCTCGCCGACGCCGACCACCAGGGGGGAGTTGCGGCGGGCGCCGACCACCGTGCCGGGGGCGTCGGCGTGCACCGCGACCAGGGTGAACGCGCCGTCCAGCTGGCGGCAGACCAGGCGCATGGCCTCGGCGAGGTCGCCGTCGTAGGCCTCGGAGAGCAGGTGCGCGACCACCTCGGTGTCGGTCTCGGAGCGGAGGGTGTGGCCCCGGTCGGCGAGGTCGGCGCGCAGCCGGGCGAAGTTCTCGATGATGCCGTTGTGGACCACCGCGACCTTGCGGTGGTCGTCCAGGTGGGGGTGGGCGTTGGCGTCGGTGGGGCCGCCGTGGGTGGCCCACCGGGTGTGCCCGATGCCCGTGGTGCCGGCCGGCAGAGGGGTTTCGGCCAGCGACTTCTCCAGGTTGACGAGCTTTCCGGCCCGCTTGTCGGTCGCCAGGAGCCACTGCCCGGGGGCTCCTTCGGTCTGCACTGCCACGCCGGCCGAGTCGTACCCGCGGTACTCCAGCCTTCGCAGACCTGCGATCACCACGTCGAGGGCCGATTGTGGCCCGGTATATCCAACAATTCCGCACATGTGCGCCAGCATATGTGCGCCTGTTCGGGCCCCGGCGGATCGGCTGACCACACCGGGTGACCGACACCACAACACCCGGGCGCCCGCAGACGGCTCACAATGGACCCTGTGCTGACCGAACTCTGTACGAGGGGCGCGACCCCGGCGCCCACCCCCTCCCCGTACGTGGATCTGGACCGCGCCGAGTGGAGCGCGCTGCGCGAGCGCACCCCGCTGCCGCTGACCGCCGACGAGGTCGAGCGCCTGCGCGGCCTCGGCACCGCGCTGGACCTCGACGAGGTCCGGGACGTCTACCTGCCGCTGTCCCGGCTGCTGAACCTGTACGTGCACGCCACCCACGAGCTGCGCGGAGCGATCGGGAGCTTCCTCGACACGCCCGACACCGAGCGGGTGCGCACCCCGTTCATCATCGGCGTGGCCGGCTCGGTCGCGGTCGGCAAGTCCACCACCGCCCGCCTGCTGCAGGCGCTGCTGGCCCGCTGGCCCGAGCACCCGCGGGTCGAGCTGGTCACCACCGACGGCTTCCTGCTGCCCAACGCGGAGCTGCGCCGGCGCGGCCTGATGGCCCGCAAGGGCTTCCCGGAGTCGTACGACCGCCGGGCGCTGATGCGCTTCGTCGCGGACGTGAAGGCCGGCAAGGAGCGGGTCACCGCCCCGGTGTACTCGCACCTGGTGTACGACATCGTGCCGGACCGGCAGCTGGTGGTGGAGCGCCCGGACATCCTGATCGTCGAGGGCCTGAACGTGCTGCAGCCCGCGCTGCCCGGCACCGACGGCCGGACCAGGATGGCGGTCGCCGACTACTTCGACTTCTCCATCTACGTGGACGCCCGCACCGACGACATCGAGAGCTGGTACCTGGACCGGTTCCGCAAGCTGCGGGAGACCGCCTTCCAGGACCCGAACTCCTACTTCCGGCGCTTCACCGAGGTGCCCGAGGAGGAGGCGATGGACTACGGCCGCCAGGTCTGGCGCACCATCAACAAGCCGAACCTGCTGGAGAACGTCCTGCCGACCCGCGGCCGGGCCACCCTGATCCTGCAGAAGGGCGGCGACCACAAGGTCCGCCGGGCGCTGCTGCGCAAGCTCTGACCGCGCGTCAGCCCTCACGACTGCTCCACGACTCCGGAACAGGTGGCACACGATCGGGTGGTCCGCGCCGGGTCTGACCCGCCGTCGGCATCACGGCTTGGTCCCGATTGGCGTGATGCCCGCCACCGCGACGCCCGGTATGCCCGCTTTCGAGCAGATTCACACTTTGCCCGGCCGTCTATCATCAGGACGGCCTATTCCCAGGTGTGTGAACAGCCGATCGAGACGGTCCGGGGGCCATGCTCGCTTTCCTGCTCCAGCTCCGCCAGTGGTGGACTGTCGGCACCATCTACCCTTTTGCCGTCTTCATGACCGGCGTCTGGGTGCTCTGGTTCGTCAGGCTCGGCCTGGCCCGCCGTTACAAGCCGTGGAAGCGGCCCTACCAGGTGACCACCTCCGTGATCATCCCGGTCGTGGACGAGCCGCCGGACCTCTTCTACTCGGTGCTGGACCGGATCATCGACCAGCAGCCCACCGAGATGGTCGTGGTCATCAACGGACGCCGCAACGAGGCGCTGGAGCAGGTCTGCGACCAGCTCGGCGTGTACTGGCTGTGGACCGAGATCCCGGGCAAGCGCAACGCCCTCAAGGTCGGGCTGGACGCCTGCACCGGGGAGATCGCCGTGCTCGTCGACTCCGACACCGTGTGGACCCCCACCACCCTCCCCGAACTGGTCAAGCCGTTCCGGGACGAGAAGGTCGGCGGGGTGACCACCCGTCAGCGGATCCTCGACCCCGGGCGGTCGGTGCTCACCCGCTGGGCCGACTGGCTGGAGAGCGTCCGCTGCCAGTACTCGCTGCCCGCGATGAGCGTGCTCGGCACCGTCGGCTGCCTGCCCGGCCGGACCATCGCCTTCCGCCGGAAGATCCTGCTGGAGTGCATGGACGACTTCCTGTCGGAGAAGTTCCTCGGGGTCTTCCTGGAGGTCAGCGACGACCGGACGCTGACCAACTACACGCTCAAGCAGGGCTACCGCACCGTCTACCAGTCCACCTCGCTGGTCTACACGGACGCACCGCTGCACCTGCGCAAGCTCACCAAGCAGCAGTACCGCTGGGCCCGCGGCTCGCAGTACAACACGCTGCGGATGCTGCCGTGGATGCTGCGCCGGGCCAAGATGCTCGCCCTGTTCTACGTGGTGGACATCCTGGTGCCGTTCGTCCTGCTCGGCTCCTTCGCCTCCTGGGGCACGGCGCTGTGGCACCGCACCGGCCCCAGCCTGTACATGGAGCTGCCGCTGCCGGCCGTCCACTGGAAGGCCATCACCACGATCCTGGTGCTCGCCGCGGTGATGTCGCTGCTGTCGATCGCCGTCCGGTTCGGCCGTCACTTCGCCTACCGGGCGCGGGACCTGGTCTTCCTCCCGGTGTTCATGGTGATCAACACTTTCGTCCTGCTGCCGGTCCGGCTGCTGGGCTTCTTCCGGATGGGTCACAACGCCTCCTGGGGCACCCGCAAGGACGGCTTCGCGGGTGAGCGGGCGCGCAGCGTCAAGGTGGTCATCCCCTATCTGCTGGGCAGCGCCCTGCTGTTCGGGTCGGTGATGATCAGTGTCTGAGACGACGACCATGGAGACCTCCGCCGCTCCCCAGGCCGCCGCCACCCGGCGCCGCAAGAAGATCCACTGGTGGTCGCGCGGCAGCGGCATCCGGCTGCGGATCTGGATGACCGTCAACGTGGTGCTGCTGGGCGCCCTCTGCTGGGGCGTCATGGCGGCCCTGGAACTGGACAGCAAGGGCCCCCGCTACGCCGGTCTGGGCCGCCCGGCCGGCGCGCCCGGGATCGACCAGCTGATCCACCCGGCGCCGCCGCCGGTGCCCGACAAGTCGATCTTCGGCACGCCGAACGGCAAGTACTTCGGCGTGGCGACCCCCGAGGCGCCGTGGTCCTCCGGCGAGGTCGACTCGATCGCCGACAAGGCCGGCGTCCGGCCCACCATGACCGAGTACTTCGTGCGCTGGACCGCCGACTTCGACCCGAAGGGCGTCGCCCGGGCCTACGAGCACGGCACCCTGCCGGTGATCTCCTGGGAGCCCTGGGACGGCGAGGAGGCCGGGCACACCGAGCAGCCCGCCTTCGCCCTCTCGACGATCGTCTCCGGCGCGCACGACGACTACATCCGGCGCTTCGCCCAGGGCGTCGCCGCCCAGAAGTGGCCGGTGGCGATCCGCTTCGCGCACGAGATGAACGGCATCTGGTACCCGTGGTCCGAGGGCAAGAACGGCAACCACAAGGGTGAGTACGTCCAGGCCTGGAAGCACGTCCACGACGTGTTCACCCAGGCCGGGGCGACCAACGTGATCTGGGTGTGGAGCGCGAACATCATCCGGCCGGTGCCGGGCACCGACCTGGCCGCGCTCTACCCCGGCGACGACTACGTGGACTGGGTCGGCCTGACCGGCTACGGCACCAAGGACGAGGAGAGCGCCACCGACACCTTCGGCCCCACGCTCGACATCCTGCGCCGGATCACCCACAAGCCGGTGCTGATCACCGAGACCGGCCGCGAGCCCAGCACCGCGCTCAAGGCGAAGTGGACCACCGATTTCTTCGGCTGGCTGAACCGGCAGGCGGACGTGCTCGGCTTCATCTGGTTCGAACGCGACCGGGACCAGGGCGGCAAGGCCGACTGGCGGTTCGACGAGACCCCCGAGTCCCAGCGCGCGTTCGCCGACGGCATCGCCACCGTCAAGCTCGCCGACGGACTCGGGGGCTGAGCGCCCGTCAGCCCTGCTGGGCGGCGGGCCGGTAGACCCAGACCGTGTAGTGCAGGTCGCCGAGGTTGGTGGGCAGGTCGGCGACCTGCTGGTAGTCCTTGTTCGCCCGCAGCGCCGCGATGATCCGGGCGTCCAGGTCCTTGGTGGTCTTGTTGTCCAGCACCACCAGGTCGAACTTGTGCGCGGCGATGGCCTTCTCGTAGGCGGGCGCACCGGTGTAGGTCTTCTTGTCCTTCGGGTCCTTGTACGAGTAGGCCCACGTGCTGACCCACTGCGTGCCGTCCGTCTCGTGGCGCAGGTAGTACCGCGGCACCGGCGAGTTCTCCGCCAGGTACAGGCCCTTCCCGTCGACGTACGGCCGGATCGTGTCGACCATCCGGCCGGCGTCCGCCCACCCGCGCAGGTACAGCCGGTCGGTCTCCGGCAGGCCCGCCGCCAGGGTGCCGGCCAGCGCGGCGGTGATCAGCACCGGCTGCCAGATCCGGCGCCCGCCCGCGGACAGCAGCCAGGCCAGGAAGTAGCCCGCCAGCAGGCTCGCGAACCAGGCGCCGAAGGTGACGTGCTTGTGCAGCGAGACGGTCAGGTTGATCCGGGACTGGTTGACCGGCGCCAGCAGCGCCGCGAGCAGCAGCACCGCACCGATCTCGCGGCTCGCCCAGGACGCGCCGCGCACGCACAGCAGCACCAGCCCGGCCACCGCCAGCAGCCAGACCGGGCCGATCCAGTCCCAGGACTCGCCGAAGATGAACGCCGCCGAGTCGTGCCCGGTGGTCCGGGACAGCGTGGTGCTCTCGATGCCGTCCCACAGCCGCTCCCCGCCCGCCAGGATCCCCAGGCCCAGCAGAGCGCCCGCGACCGCGGTGACGAACACGCCGCGCAGCAGCGCCGCCCCGAACCTCAGCCGCGGCATCGCGCACAGCACCGCCAGCGCCACCACCGCCGGACTCCACAGCGCCGACGCGTACTTGACGGCGTCCGCCAGCGCCACCGCGAGTCCGGAGGCCGCCAGCAGGCCCCAGCGGCCCTCGGCCCTGATCGCCAGGTAGCCGGCGAGCGCGGTCAGCAGCACCGCCATCGGGTCGTAGGTGGAGAACGCCGCCAGGAACTGGGTGGGCGTCAGCACCACGAACACCAGCGCGGCCAGCGCCCCCGCCGTCCGCCCGTACAGCCGGGACGCGGCGAGGTAGCCGAGCACGGTGGCGCCCATCATGCAGGCCAGGCCGAGCAGTCGGGCGGCGGCCACCCCGCCGATGGTGTCGGCGGCCGCGCCGACCGGCGGGTACAGCTGCGGCGCGCCCGAGAAGTACCCCGCGTAGTTGGCCAGGTCCGTGCCGTGCACCCAGCTGGAGACCACGTCGTGCCCGGCGAACAGGTACAGCGCCTCGTCCGTGAACGCCGTCCGGGTCCAGATCAGCCGGAGCGCGAACCCCGCCTGGACGGCCAGGGCCAGCAGCAGGAACCAGACGGGCAGCGCCAGCCCGAGCAGCCGGCGCTCGGCCGGCCCGGCGCGGCGCCCGCGCCGGGCCGGGGCCTGCCCCGCCCTCGGCTCGGGTATGGCGGTAGGAGCCCCCTCGGTGTGAGGAGAGACGGCCCAGGACACGGTTGGCTCCCGCGGAGATTCAGTGAAAGCGACCGGCCGGGCCGCACGAACGCGCCATTATTTCGGGCCGTTCGCATCCGGCACAAGACACGTCGTCAGTGCAGCGGCCAGGACACCAGCACGTGCGAGGCGAGTCCCCGGCGGAACGCCTCCTGGGTTCCCGGCGAGGTGGTGAACCGCCAGTCGTAGCGCCCGCCTTCGGTGTCCGAGAACTGGAACCAGACGAAGCCGACCACCCGCGGATGGTCCATCAGCCAGGAGAAGAAGTCCTGGGTCCACAGCGCCTTTGCGTTGGTCGGACGCGAGCCCGCCTCGCCGATGAAGATCGGCTTGTCCGAAAGGTCCGTCAGCTCGTCGTAGGTGTCGTCCAGCAGGGGCCCCACCGACTCGGCATCGTCACTGCTGTAGGCCTCCGTCCCCATCCAGTCCACGTAGTCGTCGCCCGGGTAGAACCGGGACAGCGGCGGCTTGTCCGCGCTCTGGGTGTCCGGGCACCACAGCCAGATGACGTTGCTGACCCCCTGGCCCTTGAACACGTCGTGGACGTGCCGCCAGGCCGCGACGTAGTCGCCCTGCCGGTTGCCGTTGCGCTGCTCGGACCACGGGTACCAGGTCTCGTTCATCTCGTGCGCGAACCGCAGCACCACCGGGCCCTTGGCCTGCTTCACGGCCTGCGCGAACCGCTTCAGGTACGCGTCGTGAGCCCCGGAGGTGATCCGCGACAGCCGATACTCGGGCTGGTCCACGGCCTTGTCACCGCCCGCCCACGGCTCCCAGGTGATCAGCGGCATCGCGCCCAGCTGGTAGGAAGCCTCGAACGCCTCCTGCTCGAAGTCCTGGTTCCACTTCAGGAAGTACTCCTGAACCGTCGGGTGCTCCCCGGCGGCCTCGGTGACCTGCTGGGTCCGCGACGCGCTCGGGGCCTCGGGCGTGGCGATCCCGAACAGCACCCCGGGCGGGTGGAGCAGCCGTTCCTTCGTCGCCTCGGTGCCGACCTCGTCCGCCGGGTCCGGCGGCAGCGCAGCCCCGTCGGCGTCCCCGGCCGGGGACGCCGCCACCGTCCGGGCCGGCTGCGACCCGGCCCCGCCGTCCAGCTCCACCGCGAAGCAGCCCAGCACCAGGGCGGTCACCAGCCCGACCCGCAGGGCCGGCGGCAGCACCTGCCAGAGCCGTGCCAGCACCGGGCCGAGCGCCGCCGCCAGCCGCTCGACCAGCGCGGCGACCTTCGTCACCGGCCGGTCGAGCCGCGGCGCCACATCCTCGCGTATCCGCTCGCCCAGCGGGCCCAGCCTGTCCTTCAGCCGCTCAGCCGGCATTCGACACGACGGCCTGACCACGGGCCTTCAGGTCGTCCGTGGCCTGCTTGAGGATCCCCGCGGCCGCCGACTTGACGGCCGGCGTGGAGTCCGTCACCGGGCTCAGGTCGACGTTGCCGCCGGTGGTGAACACCACGTAGCGGCCGTACGAGTCGCTGGAGGTCGCGCACTGCTTCAGGTCCGGGCAGAACCGCGGCGTCGCGTTGGTGCGCAGCGCCTTGACGTTGCCGACCACCTTCGACTTCACCCGGTCCGCCTGCGGCTTGGTGTCGAACACCGCGATGCCGACGGTGACCGCCGCCTTGTCGGACAGGTACGTGGCCAGGTACATGTCCTGGCAGTTCTCGGTGACCAGCACCGAACCCAGGCCGTTGTTGGTCGCCGAGCTGCACTCGGTGCTGTGCTCGGTCGCGACCCGCTTCAGCTGCTGGCCGTCGACGGTCAGCGCCGCGCTCGGGAACAGCGCGTCCACCGACAGCGGCGCCTTGTCGGTGGCGGCGCGGCTGAGCGCCTCCTCCGCGGTCTTCGGCTTCGCCACCGGAGAGCCGGAGGAGCTGCCGCTCGGGCCGGTCGACGGTCCGGCCACCGGCTTGGTCGGCTTGTCGTCGTTGCCCACCATCACCGCGGCGGTGACGATGCCGCCGACCACCAGCAGCGCGCCCAGCGTGCTGAGCAGCACGATGGTCCGCTTGCGGCGGCGGCGCTCGTCCTCGTGCTGGGTCGCCATCGCCGACCAGTCCGGCGACTCCGCGTCGCCCGAGAACGTCGGCGCGCTGTAGCGGCCCGGGTACGGCTGCTGGCCGGCTGGCGGGAGCCCGCCCTGCCCGTAGGACTGCGGCGTACCCGCGGACTGCGAGTATCCGGGGCCCTGCGGCGGCCCGAACCCGGGCGGCACCGACTGCTGCGGGTAGCCCGGCGGCGGGACCTGCTGCGGGTAGCCCGGCGGCGGGTAGCCGTACGCGGGCTGCGGCACGCCCGGCGCACCGGACTGCTGCGGCGGAACCGCCGGGCCTGATGCCGGCGGCTGCTGCTGCGGCTGCTGCTGCTGCGGCTGATCCTCTGACATCAACGCCCCCTCCACGCTTCGATCACAGTCCCGAATGTTATCGGTAGACCTTCGAACGTCGACAGCCTGCCCCGTACCCGGGCGAAGCGTTGCCGATCCGTCACCTGCGCAGGGACGTTGACCGGCCGTCAGCCCAGGTGCAACCGCACCGATTCGGCGAGCCGCTCGCACACCGCCTGGGCCTGCTCGGAGCCGACCGCCTCCACCATCACCCGGACCAGCGGCTCGGTTCCCGACTTGCGCAGCAACACCCGCCCGGTGGAGCCGAGTTCGGCCTCCGCCTCGGCGACCGCGGCCTGCAGCTCGACGCAGGACTCCACCCGGTCCTTGTCCACGCCCTTGACGTTGATCAGGACCTGCGGCAGCCGGGTCATCACCGCGGCCAGGTCCGCCAGCGGCTGCTTGGTGGCGGCCAGCCGGGCCCCCAGCATCAGACCGGTCAGCGTGCCGTCGCCGGTGGTGGCGTGGTCCAGCAGGATCACGTGCCCGGACTGCTCGCCGCCCAGCGCGAAGCCGTGCTGCTTCATCTCCTCCAACACGTACCGGTCGCCGACCGCGGTCTGCACCAGCTCGACGCCCTCGCGCTCCATCGCCAGCTTGAAGCCCAGGTTGGACATCACCGTGGCGACCGCCGTGTTGCGGCGCAGCGTGCCGGCCTCCTTCATGGCGACCGCGAGGATCGCGATGATCTGGTCGCCGTCGACCTCGTTGCCGTCCGCGTCGGCGGCCAGGCAGCGGTCCGCGTCGCCGTCCAGCGCGATGCCCAGGTCGGCCTTGTGCTCCTTCATCGCGGCGCGCAGCTTGTCCAGGTGGGTGGAGCCGACGCCGTCGTTGATGTTCAGACCGGTCGGCTCGGTGCCCAGGGTGTACACCACCTCGGCGCCGGCCCGGGCGAACGCCTCCGGGGCGACCCGGGCGGCCGCGCCGTGCGCGCCGTCGATGACCACCTTGACGCCGTCCAGCCGGTTCGGCAGCACCGCGACCAGGTGCGCCACGTACCGGTCGAAGCCCTCGCCGTACTGCCGGACCCGGCCCACCGCGGCGCCCGTCGGCCGGTTCCAGGTCTCGTCGCCGACGCCGTAGCGGCGGTAGTGCGCCTCGATCGCGTCCTCGATCGCGTCGTCCAGCTTGTGGCCGCCGCGGGCCAGGAACTTGATGCCGTTGTCGGGCATCGCGTTGTGGCTGGCGGACAGCATCACGCCGAAGTCCGCGCCCAGCGCGCCCGTCAGGTACGCCACCGCCGGGGTCGGCAGCACGCCCACCCGGAGCACATCCACGCCGGCGCTGGCCAGGCCGGCGATCACCGCGGCCTCCAGGAACTCTCCGGACGCCCGGGGGTCCCGGCCGACCACGGCCACCGGCCGGTGGCCCTCGAACGCGTTCGCGTCGCCGAGCACGTGGGCGGCGGCCACCGACAGGCCGAGCGCCAACTCCGCGGTCAGGCCTTCGTTGGCCACCCCGCGCACCCCGTCCGTACCGAAGAGTCGTGCCATGTTCGCGTTCGTCCCGTCTGTCGGCGCCTGTCGGCTGCTGGTACCGCCCCGCGGACTCCGCACCGGTCCGGGAGCACAACGCCCCGGAGCACGTGAGTGCTCCGGGGCGAGGATCGCATGAAGGGTGCGATTAGCGCTTGCTGTACTGCGGCGCCTTGCGGGCCTTCTTGAGACCGGCCTTCTTGCGCTCGACGGCGCGCGAGTCGCGGGTCAGGAAGCCGGCCTTCTTGAGCGGGCCGCGGTTGTTGTCCACGTCCGCCTCGTTCAGCGCACGGGCCACGCCGAGGCGCAGCGCGTAGGCCTGACCGGAGACGCCGCCACCCGCGATGCGGGCGATGACGTCGTAACGGCCGTCCAGCTCAAGGAGCTTGAAGGGCTCGTTCACGGTCTGCTGGTGCACCTTGTTGGGGAAGTAGTTCTCCAGGGTGCGACCGTTGATCTTCCACTGGCCGGTGCCGGGGACGATGCGCACGCGGGCGATCGCCTCCTTGCGGCGGCCGAGGCCGGCGCCGGGGACGGCCTCGCCGAAGCGGCCGGCCAGCGACTCGGTGGTGTACTCGGTCTCGGTGGTGTACTCGTCGACGTTCTCGTCGTCGAAGTCAACCTCGAGGGTGCTCTCGATGGCAGTCTCGGCCACGGTGTTCCTCAGCTCTTCTACGTCAGTTGGGGTGTGGGTGGCCGGAATTACTGCGCGACCTGGGTGATCTCGAACGGCACCGGCTGCTGCGCAGCGTGCGGGTGCTGGTCGCCCGAGTAGACCTTCAGCTTCGAGAGCATCTGACGGCCCAGGCTGTTCTTCGGAACCATGCCCTTGATGGCCTTCTCGACGGCCTTCTCCGGGTTGTTCGCGAGCAGGTCGTCGTAGCGGACCGAGCGGAGACCGCCCGGGAAGCCGCTGTGGCGGTAGGCCAGCTTCTGGGTCTTCTTGTTGCCCGAGAGGTGCACCTTGTCGGCGTTGATGATGATGACGAAGTCACCAGTGTCAACGTGCGGCGCGTAGATCGCCTTGTGCTTGCCCCGCAGGAGGTTGGCGGCCTGGGAGGCCAGGCGGCCGAGCACGACGTCGGTCGCGTCGATGACGTGCCACTGACGCTGGACGTCGCCGGGCTTGGGGCTGTACGTACGCACGGTCGTAGCCTTCGCTTTTCAGTGAGTGGGTCCTGACAGGAGCACCAAGGCCCGGGGCCTCCAGCCGATCCGCCCGGACGCAATTCGGGCAGCCGCTGGAGTTCGGCCTGTCGTCTCCGGCGTACCGACCTCTCACGTGAGATAGAGCGAGCCAATACGCACAACAGCGGCCAACAATACCGGGCCGATGGGGTGGAATCCAAACCGGCCCGGCCGCAGCGGCTTCGGATCAGCGGTCCCGGACCACCCGGGTCTCGTCCCACACCGGCTCCGGGGCCTCGTAGACCCGCCCGTCCGAGCCGAACACCAGGAAGCGGTCGAAGCTCCGGGCGAACCACCGGTCGTGGGTGACGCACAGCACGGTGCCGTCGAACGCCTCCAGCCCCTGCTGCAGCGCCTCGGCGCTCTCCAGGTCCAGGTTGTCGGTCGGCTCGTCCAGCAGCAGCGCCGTCGAACCCGACAGCTCCAGCTTGAGGATCATCAGCCGGGCCTGCTGCCCGCCGGACAGCGACTCGAACTTCTGCTCCTCCTGCCGGTCCAGCTCGTAGCGGCGCAGCGCCGACATCGCCGCCCCGCGGGACAGCGCGTGCTCCTCCTCCACGATCGAGCGCACCGTCCGCCCCAGCAGCTCCGGGTGGGCGTGGGTCTGCCGGAAGTGCCCGGGCACCACCCGGGCCCCCAGCTTCCAGGTGCCGTTGTGCTTCACCGAGTCGTCGCCGGCCAGCAGCCGCAGGAAGTGCGACTTGCCGGAGCCGTTCGAGCCCAGCACCGCGACCCGCTCGCCGTAGAAGACCTCCAGGTCGAACGGCTTCATCAGCCCCGACAGCTCCAGGCCCGCCATGGTGAACGCCCGCACCCCGGTGCGGCCGCCCTTCAGCCGCATGGAGATCGACTGCTCGCGCGGCGGCGCCTCCGGCGGGCCCGCGTCCTCGAACTTCTTCAGCCTGGTCTGCGCGGCCGCGTACCGGGATGCCATCTCGTGGCTGACCGCGGCCGCCTGGCGCAGCGTCACCACCAGCTTCTTCAGCTTGGCGTGCTCCTCGTCCCAGCGCCGGCGCAGTTCCTCGAACCGCTCGAACCGCGCCTTGCGGGCCTCGTGGAAGGTGTCGAACCCGCCGCCGTGCACCCAGACGCTGGAGCCCGTCGCCCCCGACTCCACCGCGATGATCTTCTCCGCGGTGCAGGACAGCAGTTCCCGGTCGTGCGAGATGTACAGCACCGTCTTGTTGGTGGCCCGGATCGCCTCCTCCAGCCACCGCTTGCCCGGCACGTCCAGGTAGTTGTCCGGCTCGTCCAGCAGCAGCACCTCGTCCGGACCGCGCAGCAGCGCCTCCAGCACCAGCCGCTTCTGCTCGCCGCCGGACAGCGTGTTCAGCCCCCGCCACTGCGCCCGCTCGAACGGGACGCCGAGCGCGGCCACCGTGCACACGTCCCAGTCCGCCTCGTACTCGTAACCGCCGGCGTCCGACCAGTCCGACAGCGCCTGCGCGTACGCCATCTGCGACTTCTCGTCGTCCTGCGCGATCATCGCGAGCTCCGCGGCGTCCACCGCCCGGGCCGCGTCGGCGATCCGCTTCGGAGCGACGGACACCAGCAGGTCCCGCACCGACGCGTCGACCGGCAGCGCGCCGGGGGCGTCGTTGGCGTCCTCCCGGCCCGTGGTGCCGACGAACTGGCGCATCACGCCCAGCCCGCCGCTCACCGTCACCGACCCGCCGTGCGGCTGCACGTCCCCCGCGATCATCCGCAGCAGCGTGGTCTTCCCGGCGCCGTTGGCCCCCACCAACGCGACCGCCGCCCCCTCGCCCACCCGGAAGGACGCGTCGTCGAACAGCACCCGCCCGTCCGGCAGGTAGTACTCAAGGTGCGAAATCTCGACGTGTCCCATGCCATCGGATTGTGCCAAGGCCCGGGCCGCCGACCAAACCCTTTAGCCGACCGGCCCCTCGGCGGCCACCGGCTCGCCCAGCGTCCGGAGCCGTCGCGACACCCGGTTCCGCTCGGCGAGCAGTTCGTCCGCCGGGTAGCCGACCTCCTCCAGCGTCAGCCCGTGCGGCCGGATCACGTTGACCGCCGAGTTCCGCACCCCGCCCGCCAGCACCTCGCCCGGGAACTCCACCGGCCGGTGCCCGTCGCCGACCAGCAGCATCGCCCCGACCAGCGCCCGCACCATGTTGTGGCAGAACGCGTCCGCCCGCACGGTGGCCACCGCCAGCGTGCCCTCCTGCGCGGCGTACGGGTCGATCGGCACCCGGTCCCAGTGGAGTTCCAGCAGGGTGCGGATGGTGGTCGCGCCCTCGCGCTTCTTGCAGTAGGCCGCGAAGTCGTGCTCGCCGACCAGCAGCGCCGCCGCCTCGTTCATCCGGTCCAGGTCCAACGGCCGGTCGTGCCAGAGCACATGACCCCGCACCAGCGGGTCGACCCCGCCGGGGTGGTCGGCGACCCGGTACGCGTAGCGCCGCCAGATCGCCGCGAACCGCGCGTCGAACCCGTGCGGCGCCTCCGACACCCGGTAGACCCGGACGTCCGCCGGCAGCCGCCCGGCGAGCCGCCGCAGCAGCTTGCCGCCGTGCTGCGTCCAGAGCTCCGCCGGCAGGTCGACGTGCGCCACCTGTCCGCGCGCGTGCACCCCGGCGTCGGTCCGGCCGGCCACGGTCAGCGGGAAGTTCTCCGCGCTGCGCAGCACGATCCGCAGCGCGTCCTCCAACTCGCCCTGCACGGTGCGCCGTTCGCGCTGTCGGGCCCAGCCCGAGAACTCCGCCCCGTGGTACGCCAGGTCGAGCCTGATCCGCACCTGCCCGTCCGCCGGGCCGTCCTTCACCGGCGGCAGCTCCACGCAGTCCTCAGCCACTCCAACTCCCCTGTCCAGCAAGCAGAAAGCGAACGGGCCCGCTCTCCCGACGAGCGGGAGAGCGGGCCCGGACGGAGACCTACCCGAGCGAGGCTCAGGCCTCGGTGGTCTCGGCGGCCTCGTCGGCCTTGGTCTCGGCGGCCTGCTCGGCCTCCTTGACGGCGCGCTTGGCAGCGGCCTCGGCCTCGGCGACGGTCGCCTTGGTGGCGATCTCGCCCTCGACCAGCTCGATCACGGCCATCGGCGCGTTGTCGCCGCGGCGACCGCCGATCTTGGTGATGCGGGTGTAGCCGCCGGGACGGTTCTCGAACCGCGGGGCGATCTCGGTGAAGAGGGTGTGCAGGACCGACACGTCGGTGATGGTCTTGCGCACCAGGCGACGGTTGTGGATGTCGCCCTTCTTCGCCTTGGTGATCAGCTTCTCCGCCAGCGGGCGCAGGCGACGGGCCTTGGCCTCGGTGGTGGTGATGCGGCCGTACTGGAACAGCTCGCGGGCCAGGCCGGCCAGCAGGAGCGGCTCGTGGTGCGGGCCGCCGCCGAGGCGGGCGCCCTTGGTGGGACGGGGCATGGAATGACTCCTCGAATCTCCGACTGCGGCCGTACCAGGTACCGCGGCGGGCGTACGGACACCGTGTCCGCACGACTTTCATGGCACCGGGAGCGGTTCACCGGGGAACCGCTCCCGCTGTCAAAACTCAGTACTGCTCGGTCTCCGCGTAGCCCTGGTCGTCCAGGTCGTCGGCGCCGAAGGCGTCGGCGGCGGCGGTCGGGTCGAACCCGGGCGGGCTGTCCTTGAGGGCCAGGCCCATGCCGGCCAGCTTCGCCTTGACCTCGTCGATCGACTTCGCACCGAAGTTGCGGATGTCGAGCAGGTCGGCCTCCGAGCGGGCGACGAGCTCACCCACGGTGTGGATGCCCTCGCGCTTGAGGCAGTTGTAGGAGCGGACGGTGAGTTCCAGCTCCTCGATCGGCAGCGCCAGGTCCGCGGCCAGGGCGGCGTCCGTCGGGGACGGACCCATGTCGATGCCCTCGGCGTCGACGTTCAGCTCGCGGGCCAGGCCGAACAGCTCGACCAGGGTCTTGCCGGCCGACGCCATCGCGTCGCGCGGACGCATGGCGGGCTTGGTCTCGACGTCGACGATCAGCTTGTCGAAGTCGGTGCGCTGCTCGACACGGGTGGCCTCGACCTTGTAGGTGACCTTCAGCACGGGGCTGTAGATCGAGTCGACCGGGATGCGGCCGATCTCCTGGCCGGAGGCCTTGTTCTGCACGGCGGAGACGTAGCCGCGACCGCGCTCGACGGTCAGCTCCATCTCCAGCTTGCCCTTGCCGTTCAGCGTGGCGAGGACCAGCTCGGGGTTGTGCACCTCGACACCGGCCGGGGGCGCGATGTCGGCGGCGGTGACCACACCCGGGCCCTGCTTGCGCAGGTACATCACGACCGGCTCGTCGTGCTCCGAGGAGACGACCAGCTGCTTGATGTTCAGGATGAGGTCGGTGACGTCCTCCTTGACGCCCGGCACGGTGGTGAACTCGTGCAGGACACCGTCGATCCGGATGCTGGTGACAGCGGCACCCGGGATCGAGGAGAGGAGCGTGCGGCGGAGCGAGTTGCCGAGGGTGTAGCCGAAGCCCGGCTCGAGCGGCTCGATCACGAACCGCGAGCGGAACTCGTCGACGACCTCTTCGGTCAGCGAAGGACGCTGAGCGATCAGCATGTTCTGGATCCTCCAGTTGTCTTCGGCACCCACTATTTGATGCCGATAGAACTCAAGCGTACGGGCTCCCGCGACAGACGGGAGCCCGTACCAGGTTTAAAACACCGGCCGCCTGGTGAACCCAGGCGTCGCGTCAGACGCGGCGGCGCTTCGGCGGACGGCAGCCGTTGTGCGGGGTGGGGGTGACGTCCTGGATCGAGCCCACCTCCAGGCCGGTGGCCTGGAGCGAGCGGATCGCGGTCTCACGGCCGGAGCCCGGACCCTTGACGAAGACGTCGACCTTGCGCATGCCGTGCTCCTGCGCGCGACGGGCAGCGGCCTCGGCGGCCATCTGCGCGGCGAACGGGGTGGACTTGCGCGAGCCCTTGAAGCCGACGTGGCCGGCAGAGGCCCAGGAGATCACGTTGCCCGAGGGGTCGGTGATCGAAACGATGGTGTTGTTGAACGTGCTCTTGATGTGAGCGTGCCCGTGGGCGACGTTCTTCTTCTCCTTGCGGCGGATCTTCTTCGCGCCGGCAGCCTGACGACCCTTGGGGGGCATAAGTCTGTTCTCCTACTGAGGTGGTCGGTCCGCTAACCCGCGGGCCGGAGGGATGTCCGGTTACGGGACGGACTACTTCTTGCCCGGCTTCTTCTTGCCGGCGATCGCGCGACGCGGGCCCTTGCGGGTACGCGCGTTGGTGTGGGTGCGCTGACCGCGGACGGGCAGGCCGCGGCGGTGGCGCAGGCCCTCGTAGCAGCCGATCTCGACCTTGCGGCGGATGTCGGCGGCCACCTGGCGGCGCAGGTCACCCTCGACCTCGAAGTTCGCGTCGACGAACTTCTGCAGCTTGACGAGGTCGTCCTCGGAGATGTCGCGGACGCGGATGTCGCCGCTCACACCGGTCTCGGCCAGCGCCTGCTGGGCGCGGGTCTTGCCGATGCCGTAGACGTAGGTGAGGGCGATCTCGATCCGCTTCTCGCGGGGGAGATCAACGCCGGAAAGGCGTGCCATTCAAGGCTCCTGTGGTTCTTCAGAGGTCTGACGTGCCGCCTACTCGCTGTCTCTCGACAGGGAGCCCCGGCCTCTGACCGGGGGTGGCAGTCCGTCCACTGGACGGATCGGGCGGCCCGCGTATGACGTTGGTGCGCGTCGCGCGAAGGTCCTACGAGAAATGCGGGGGGTGGATCAGCCCTGGCGCTGCTTGTGGCGCAGGTTGTCGCAGATCACCATGACCCGGCCGTGACGGCGGATCACCTTGCACTTGTCGCAGATCTTCTTGACGCTCGGCTTGACCTTCATGATTCAGGTTCTCCGGGGTCTAGATCTGAGGGGTGTTACTTGTACCGGTAGACGATCCGGCCGCGGGTCAGGTCGTAGGGGCTGAGCTCCACCACGACCCGGTCATCCGGGAGGATGCGGATGTAGTGCATGCGCATCTTGCCGCTGATGTGCGCGAGGACCTTGTGACCGTTCTGCAGCTCGACCTTGAACATCGCGTTCGGAAGAGACTCGATCACGGTGCCCTCGATCTCAATGGCGCCTTGCTTCTTAGCCATGAACTGCGAGATCCACCCTTCGGGTCCGGCTACCGTATGCGGAACGCTCGTGCGAACCAGGCTTCACCTCGACCCCGGGGGTTCCCCTTGGGTGGAGGGCGTGCCGAAACACGCTACGAGAGAGCCGACGCACCATCGTAAACCAAGCACCGCGCCGGAGCGAAATTCAGCGCTTCGCGCCGACCTGGATCGGAATGACCGGCTCCACCACGGCGGTGCAGGCCGCGCAGCGGCGGGCCGCCTCCGGGATGTCGGTCAGGCACTCCGGGCAGGGGCGCTTCGGCACCGCGGGCTTCTTCGGCAGGTAGCGGGCGGTCGCCTTGGAGACCGGCAGCACCACGCAGAAGTACAGCACCGCGGCGGTCAGCACGAACGCGATCAGCACGTTCAGGAACTGGCCGTACGGGAAGGTCACGCCCGCGACGTGGAACTGGTAGGCGCTGAAGTCGCCGGCCGCGCCCACCACGACGCCGAGCACGGGCGTGAGGAACGCGGTGACGAAGCCCGTGACCACGCCGGTGAACGCCGCACCGATGACCACACCGACGGCCATGTCGATCACGTTGCCGCGCATCATGAAGTCGCGGAAGCCCTTGAGCACTGTCTCTCCCCTGAGGTTGCTGCGGGTGTCAGCAGACGAAAATAGGACAAGGGGCCCGGAGGTCCAAACCTCCGGGCCCCGTTGAGAGAAGAGACTCAGCCGAGCGGGTCCGGCGCCGCCGTGACGCCCAGCTTCGCGAGCTCGGCCTTGCCACCGTCGAAGGCGGTCAGCACCAGCGGGCCCTGCTCGGTGACGGCCACCGAGTGCTCCCAGTGCGAGGCCCAGGTGCCGTCGGTGGTGACCACCGTCCAGTCGTCCTCCAGCACCGCGGTGTGCGGGGTGCCGAGCGAGACCATCGGCTCGATCGCCAGCACCGTGCCGGGGACCAGCTTCGGCCCCTTGCCGCGGCCGGCCACGTAGTTCAGCACGTGCGGCTCCATGTGCATGGCGGTGCCGATGCCGTGGCCGCCGTACCCCTCGGTGATGCCCCACTTGCCCTTCGGCGGCAGCGGCTGGCGGCGGATGAAGCCCTCGATCGCCCGGGAGACGTCGACCAGCCGGTTGCCCTTCTTCATCTGGGCGATGCCGGCCCACATCGAGCCCTCGGTGACCCGCGACAGCATCAGGTTCTCGTCG
Source organism: Streptomyces sp. TLI_171 (assembly GCF_003610255.1). Taxonomy (GTDB): domain Bacteria; phylum Actinomycetota; class Actinomycetes; order Streptomycetales; family Streptomycetaceae; genus Kitasatospora. Next base: position 3,151,237 of record NZ_RAPS01000001.1, read on the forward strand.
GCGGTCGCGCCGACCGCGACGGTGATCGCCGCGTCGCCGTGCCAGCCGTCCAGGATCGCGCCGCAGTCGATCGAGATCAGGTCGCCGGCCTGCAGCACCTTGTCGCCGGGGATGCCGTGCACGACCTCCTCGTTGACCGAGGCGCAGATCACCCCGGGGAACCAGAGACCGCCGTGGTCGGCGCGGAAGTTGGAGGTGGCGCCGTGCTTGGCGATGACCCGGTCCGCGATGTCGTTCAGCTCCCCGGTGGTCACCCCCGGGGCGACCGCCTCGCGACAGGCCTTCAGCGCCTCGGCGACGACCAGCCCGGCCGCTCGCATCTTGGCGATCTGCTCGGGGGTCTTGATCTCCACCATCTGGTCAACGCCTTCCACGTTCTGATTTCGGACTGCCTTCCACCGTACGACGCACGAGACGGCCGGGCCGCCCGCTTCGGGGCGACCCGGCCGTCTCGCGACGCCTCGCGGGCGTCAGGCGTTCTTGTTCTGCTCCAGGGCGGCGACCGCGCGCTCGGTCACCTCGTCCACCTTGCCGAGGGCGGAGATGGTGACCAGCAGGCCCTGCTCCTGGTAGTAGCCGATGATCGGCTCGGTCTTGGAGTGGTACTCCTCCAGCCGGACCCGCACGGCCTCCTCGGTGTCGTCCGAGCGCTGGTACAGCTCGCCGCCGCACTCGTCGCAGACGCCCTCGGTCTTCGGCGGGTTGTACACCACGTGGAACACGTGGGCGCCGTCGTTGCGGCACAGCCGGCGACCGGCGATCCGCTTGACGACCTCGTCCTCGGGGACCTCAAGGTCCAGCACGCCGTCCAGCGCGATGCCGTTCTCGGCCAGGATGGCGTCCAGCGCCTCCGCCTGGCCCAGGTTGCGCGGGAAGCCGTCCAGCAGGAAGCCTCCTGCGGCGTCCGGCTGGAGCATGCGGTCCTTGGCCATTCCGATGGTGACCTCGTCGGGCACCAGGCGCCCGGCGTCCATGTAGCTCTTGGCCTCGACACCCAGCGGGGTGCCCTGGCTGATGTTCGCGCGGAACAGGTCACCGGTGGAGATGTGGGGAATGGACAGGGTCTTGGCCAGAACGTGCGCCTGAGTACCCTTCCCGGCCCCGGGGGGTCCGACGAGGACGATTCGCATCAGCGGAGGAACCCTTCGTAATTGCGCTGCTGGAGTTGGCTCTCGATCTGCTTCACAGTTTCGAGTCCGACGCCGACGACGATGAGCACGGAGGTGCCGCCGAACGGGAAGTTGGTCTGCTGCCCGAAGGCGACGAGGGCGACCATCGGGATCAACGCGATCAGGCCCAGGTACAGCGAACCCGGCCACGTGATGCGGGTGAGCACGTAGTTCAGGTACTCGGCCGTCGGTCGGCCGGCCCGGATGCCCGGGATGAAGCCACCATACTTCTTCATATTGTCCGCAACTTCTTCGGGGTTGAAGGAGATCGCGACGTAGAAGAAGGCGAAGAACACGATCAGCACGAAGTACGTGGCCATGTAGACCGGGTGGTCACCCTTGACGAAGTGGTTCTTGATCCAGATCGCCCAGTCCGACTGGGAGTTGGTCAACTGCACCACCAGCGCCGGGATGTACAGCAGCGAGGAGGCGAAGATGACCGGGATCACACCGGCCTGGTTGACCTTCAGCGGGATGTAGGTCGAGGTCCCGCCGAAGGAGCGGCGACCGACCATCCGCTTCGCGTACTGCACCGGGATCCGGCGCTGCGCCTGCTCGACGAAGATGACCAGGCAGACCACGATGATGCCGACCGCGATGACCGCGGCGAACTCGCCCCAGCCGTCCAGCAGCTTGCCGGACTCCTTGATGGCCCACATCGAGCCGGGGAAGCCGGCCGCGATCGAGGTGAAGATCAGGATCGACATGCCGTTGCCGATGCCGCGGTCGGTGATCAGCTCACCCAGCCACATGATCACGGTGGTGCCCGCGGTCATGATGATGACCATGGTGGCGATCCGGAAGATCGACTGGTCGGGCACGATGTTGTTGCCCTCGGGGCAGCCGGAGAACAGCGCGCCGCTGGACGCGGTCGCGATGATGCCGGTGCCCTGGAGCACCGCGAGCGCGATGGTCAGGTAGCGGGTGTACTGGGTGATCTTCGTCTGCCCGGCCTGCCCCTCCTTCTTCAGCGCTTCGAGCCGCGGGATGACCACGGTGAGCAGCTGCAGGATGATGCTGGCGGTGATGTACGGCATGATGCCGAGTGCGAAGATCGTCAGCTGCAGCAGTGCGCCGCCGCTGAACAGGTTGACCAACCCGAACAGGCCTGACTTCTGGCCGCTGATGCACGCGTGCACGGCCTCGAAGTTGACCCCGGGTACCGGGATGTGGGCGCCCAGCCGGAACAGCACCATGATGCCCAGCGTGAACAGCAGCTTCTTGCGCAGGTCGGGCGTCTGGAACGCCCGCGCGAACGCACTGAGCACGGTGCCTCCTGCGCCTCCCGCGCGTCGTCGGCGGAAGGGTCGGTCCTGATGTGGGGAAAGGGAACTTCACGGACTCTAACAGTGCCCGGGCGCTCCACAGAAGCGCGTACGGCCGCTCCCCCACTCATGGGGTACGGCTTGCCCGGGTTTGACACACAAATCGAGCACGTGCAAGGGGCCGCAACGAGACCGGGCCCCGCGCTCTCTTTCGCAAGAGGAGCGCGGGGCCCGGTTTCTGTCCGTGCGTCAGATCAGCGACGTCACAGCAGCTCGGTCACCGAGCCGCCGGCGGCGGTGATCTTCTCGGCCGCGGAGCCGGAGACGGCGTCGACCGTCACCTGCAGCGCCACCGCGATGTCGCCCTGGCCGAGGACCTTGACGAGCTCGTTCTTGCGAACGGCGCCCTTCGCGATCAGGTCGGCCACGGTGACCTCGCCACCGTTCGGGTAGAGCTCGGCCAGCTTCTCCAGGTTCACGACCTGGAACTGCTTGTGGGCCGGGTTCTTGAAGCCCTTCAGCTTCGGCAGGCGCATGTGGAGGGGCATCTGGCCACCCTCGAAGCGCTGCGGAACCTGGTAGCGGGCCTTGGTGCCCTTGGTACCACGACCTGCAGTCTTACCCTTGGAGCCCTCACCGCGGCCAACGCGGATCTTGTCCTTCTTGGCACCCGGGGCGGGCTTCAGGTTGTGGAGCTTGATCGGCGAGTCCGACATGATCAGTCCACCTCCTCGACCGTGACGAGGTGGCGAACGGTGTGGACCATGCCGCGGATCTCCGGGCGGTCCTCCTTCACCACGGTGTCGTTCAGCCGCTTGAGGCCGAGCGAACGCAGGGTGTCACGGTGGTTCTGCTTGCTACCGATGTACGACTTGGTCTGAGTGACCTTCAGGCGAGCCATCAGGCGCTCACCCCAGCCGCACGGGCCCGGAGCAGCGCGGCCGGGGCCACGTCCTCCAGGGGCAGGCCACGACGGGCGGCGATCTCCTCGGGGCGCACGAGGCCCTTCAGAGCGGCCACGGTGGCGTGCACGATGTTGATCGCGTTGTCCGAGCCGAGCGACTTCGACAGGATGTCGTGGACGCCGGCGCACTCCAGGACGGCACGCACCGGGCCACCGGCGATAACACCGGTACCGGGGGACGCCGGCTTCAGCAGCACGACGCCGGCGGCCTTCTCACCCTGGATGGGGTGCGGGATGGTGCCCTGGATACGGGGGACCTTGAAGAAGTTCTTCTTGGCCTCCTCAACGCCCTTGGCGATGGCGGCCGGAACCTCCTTCGCCTTGCCGTAACCGACACCGACGGTGCCGTCACCGTCGCCCACCACGACCAGCGCGGTGAAGCTGAAACGACGACCACCCTTGACAACCTTGGCAACACGGTTGATCGCGACGACGCGCTCGACGTAAGCAGTCTTCTCGGCGACCGGGGCGCCGCCCCGCTCGTCACGCTTACGGTCGCGCCGCTCGCCACCCGTGCCGCGACCGGCGCCGCCTTCGCGGCGCTGGGGTCCAGCCATTGGAATTACCTCTCTCGTTTACGTCCGTCGACAGAGTCGACGAGCGGCTTAGAAGTCGAGCCCGGCCTCGCGGGCCGCGTCCGCCAGGGCGGCGATGCGGCCGGCGTACCGGTTGCCCGCGCGGTCGAAGACGACCGACTCGACGCCGGCAGCCTTGGCGCGCTCGGCGACCAGGCTTCCGACCTTCTTGGCCAGCTCGGTCTTGTCGCCCTCGGTGCCCTTGATGGACACGTCGAGGGTGGACGCCGACGCCAGGGTGTGACCCTTGGCGTCGTCGATGACCTGGGCGACCATGTGGCGGTTCGAACGCGTCACGACGAGGCGCGGACGCACCTCGGTGCCGACGACGCGCTTGCGAACGCGAATGGCGCGGCGCTTGCGGGCGGCGTTCTTGTAGGCGTTGCCCTTGCCGATCTTGACAGAGACGCTCATCGCTTACTTACCACTCTTTCCGACCTTGCGGCGGATGACCTCGCCCGCGTACTTGACGCCCTTGGCCTTGTACGGGTCGGGCTTGCGCAGCTTGCGGATCTTCGCGGCGACCTCGCCGACCTTCTGCTTGTCGGTGCCGTCCACGTGGAACTTGGTGGGCGTCTCGACGACGAAGGAGATGCCCTCCGGCGCGGTGACCAGGATCGGGTGGCTGTAGCCCAGCGCGAACTCCATGTCGGAGCCCTTCGCCGTGACTCGGTAACCGACACCGCTGATCTCCAGCGACTTGCGGTAGCCCGCGGTCACGCCGGTGATCATGTTCGCCACCAGCGTGCGCGAAAGGCCGTGCAGGGCCTTCGACTGACGCTCGTCGTTCGGGCGGGTGACGACCAGAGTGCCGTCCTCGCCCTTGCCGATTTCGATCGGCGCGGCGACGACGTGGGTGAGGGTGCCCTTGGGGCCCTTCACCGAGACCGTCTGGCCGTCGATGGTGACGTCCACACCAGCGGGAACCTGGATGGGCAGCCGTCCAATGCGCGACATTGCTGTACCTCCGTTTCCCGAATTACCAGACGTAGGCGAGAACTTCTCCGCCTACGCCCTTCTTGGCGGCCTGCTTGTCGGTCAGGAGGCCGGAGGACGTGGAGATGATCGCCACGCCCAGGCCGCCGAGAACCTTCGGCAGGTTGGTGGACTTTGCGTAAACACGCAGACCCGGCTTGCTGATGCGCTTGATGCCGGCGATGGAGCGCTCACGGTTCGGACCGAACTTGAGCTCGATGGTCAGCTTCTTGCCGACCTCGTTCTCGGTGGGGTCCTCAACCTTGTAGGAGGAGATGTACCCCTCCTGCTGCAGGATCTCGGCGACGTGCGCCTTGATCTTGCTCGACGGCATCACGACGGAGTCGTGGTACGCCGAGTTGGCGTTACGCAGACGAGTGAGCATGTCTGCGATCGGGTCGGTCATGGTCATGGTGGCCTCAGGCCTCTCTCGCCGTGGTTTCTCCGCACCAGGTCCCCCTCCGCGCACTCGCGAAAGAGTGCGAAAGGGGCACAAGCGCAGGGGACCTACGACGTAGTAAGACTGGGTTGTGCGAGCCCTCAACAGAGAGCCGCAGACTCCCCGGGAAGGGGCGCTGCGGCAGGGGCCCGACCCCACAACCTTACGGGATCCTGTCCGGGATCCCAAAAGCCGGGGGTCGGGCACACTGCTTCGCAGGTCAGAGCCGTTGGTAAGGGATTACCAGGAGCTCTTGGTCACGCCCGGCAGCTCGCCGCGGTGCGCCATCTCACGGAGGCACACACGGCACAGGCCGAACTTGCGGTACACCGAGTGCGGACGGCCGCAGCGCTGGCACCGGGTGTACGCCCGGACGCCGAACTTCGGCTTGCGCTCGGACTTAGCGATCAGGGCCTTCTTCGCCATGGCTCACGCCTCCTTGAACGGGAAGCCCAGAGCGCGCAGCAGCGCCCGGCCCTCATCGTCGGTCTGAGCGGTGGTCACGACGGTGATGTCCATACCGCGCTGACGGTCGACCTTGTCCTGGTCGATCTCGTGGAACATGACCTGCTCGGTCAGACCGAAGGTGTAGTTTCCACGGCCGTCGAACTGCTTGGGCGAGAGGCCGCGGAAGTCACGGATACGCGGCAGAGCCAGCGACACCAGACGGTCCACGAACTCCCACATGCGGTCACCACGGAGGGTGACGTGGGCGCCGATCGGCTGACCCTCGCGCAGCTTGAACTGCGCGATGGACTTGCGGGCCTTGGTGACGGCCGGCTTCTGACCGGTGATCGCGGTCAGGTCCTTGATGGCACCCTCGATCAGCTTGCTGTCACGGGCGGCTTCGCCGACACCCATGTTGACCACGACCTTGACCAGGCCGGGGATCAGCATGACGTTCTCGTAGGAGAACTGCTCGTGCAGCTGACCCTTCACCTCGGAGAGGTACTTCTCCTTGAGGCGGGGGGTCACCTTCTCAACAGTCGTCTCAGACATCAGATGTCCTCACCGGTCCGCTTGGCAACGCGGATCTTGTTGCCCTGGTCGTCAAAGCGGTAGCCGACGCGGGTGACGACCTTCTTGCCGTCCTTCTCCACGACCAGCTGGACGTTGGAGACGTGCACCGGGGCCTCGACGGTCACGATGCCACCCTGCGTGCCGGGGCCCGGCTTGGTGTGCTTCTTGACCCGGTTGACACCCTCGACGAGGACCTTGTTGTCAGCGGGCATGGCCTGAATGACCTTGCCCTGCTTGCCCTTGTCCTTGCCGGTGATGACCTGGACCAGGTCACCCTTCTTGATCTTCATGCTGTTCGCCATGGGTCAGAGCACCTCCGGCGCCAGCGAGATGATCTTCATGAACTTCTTGTCGCGCAGCTCGCGGCCCACCGGGCCGAAGATGCGGGTACCGCGGGGGTCGCCATCGGTGTTCTTGAGAACGACAGCGGCGTTCTCGTCGAAACGGATGTACGAGCCGTCCGGACGGCGGCGCTCCTTGACGGTGCGAACGACGACGCACTTGACGACGTCGCCCTTCTTCACCGAGCCGCCGGGGATCGCGTCCTTGACGGTGGCGACGATGACGTCGCCGATACCGGCGTAGCGGCGACCGGAGCCACCGAGAACGCGGATGCAGAGAATCTCCTTGGCACCCGTGTTGTCGGCGACGCGCAGTCGCGACTCCTGCTGGATCACAGCTTTCTCCTGATCGTCAACAAGTGTTGACGGGCCGGCCGCTGCTCACACCCGCGCCCCTGGGGGCCTGGTGCACATACGGCCGTACCGCGAACAACCTTGTTACTTGGCCTTCTCGAGGATCTCGACGACGCGCCAGCGCTTCGTCGCGGACAGCGGCCGGGTCTCCATCAGGAGGACACGGTCGCCGACACCGCACGCGTTCTGCTCGTCGTGCGCCTTCAGCTTGTTGGTACGGCGGATGACCTTGCCGTACAGCGCGTGCTTGACGCGGTCCTCGACGGCGACGACGACGGTCTTGTCCATCTTGTCGCTGACGACCAGACCCTCGCGGGTCTTGCGGAAACCGCGCGTCTCGTTGGTGTTCTCAGTCATCAGGCGTTCTCCACCGTCTCGATGCCCAGCTCGCGCTCGCGCATCAGGGTGTAGATCCGCGCGATGTCCTTACGGACCAGCCGGAGCCGTCCGTGGTTGTCGAGCTGCCCGGTCGCCGCCTGGAAGCGGAGGTTGAACAGCTCCTCCTTGGCCTCACGGAGCTTGGCAACGAGAGCCTCGTTGTCCAGTTCGCGAAGCTCAGCAGCCTTGGTAGCGGCCGACATCAGCTCTCACCGTCCTCGCGCCGAACGATCCGGCACTTCATCGGAAGCTTGTGCGCGGCACGGGTGAGCGCCTCGCGAGCAATCTTCTCGTTCGGGTACGACAGTTCGAACATGACCCGACCCGGGTGCACGTTCGCGATCCACCACTCCGGCGAACCCTTACCGGAACCCATGCGGGTCTCGGCCGGCTTCTTGGTGAGCGGGCGGTCCGGGTAGATGTTGATCCAGACCTTGCCGCCACGACGGATGTGACGGGTGATCGCGATACGAGCGGACTCGATCTGACGGTTCGTCACGTAGGCCGGGGTCACGGCCTGGATGCCGAACTGGCCGAACGCCAGCTCGGTGCCACCCTTGGCCGCGCCGCGGCGCTTCGGGTGGTGCTGCTTGCGGTGCTTGACCCGACGGGGGATCAGCATGAGGGTCAGGCCTCCGTTCCGGTGTTCTCAGCGGCGGCCGGAGCCTCCACCGCGGCAGCCGGGGCCTGGGCCTCGGCAGCGGCGGGACGGCGGCCACGGCCACCGCGCTCGCCACCACGGCCACCGCGCTCGCCACCGCGGGCGGGACGACCGCCCTCGGGACGGGCCGGACGGTTGCCGGAGCGGGCAGCGGCGTTCTCAGCGCGGACCTCGGCGATGTTCTTGACGTCGCCCTTGTAGATCCAGACCTTCACGCCGATGCGGCCGAAGGTGGTCTTGGCCTCGAAGAAGCCGTAGTCGACGTTCGCGCGCAGGGTGTGCAGCGGCACACGGCCTTCGCGGTAGAACTCCGAACGGCTCATCTCGGCGCCGCCGAGACGACCGGAGCACTGGACCTTGATGCCCTTGGCGCCGGCCTTCATGGTCGACTGCATGCTCTTGCGCATGGCGCGACGGAAGGAGACGCGGGAGGACAGCTGCTCCGCGACGCCCTGAGCCACGAGCTGGGCGTCCAGCTCGGGGTTCTTGACCTCGAGGATGTTCAGCTGGACCTGCTTGCCGGTCAGCTTCTCCAGGTTGCCCCGGATCTTGTCGGCCTCCGCGCCGCGGCGGCCGATCACGATGCCCGGACGGGCGGTGTGGATGTCCACGCGGACGCGGTCACGGGTGCGCTCGATCTCGACCTTGGAGATGCCGGCGCGCTCCATGCCCTTCGTCATGAGACGACGGATGGCGACGTCTTCCTTGACGTAGTCCTTGTACAGCTTGTCGGCGTACCAGCGGGACTTGAAGTCCGTGCTGATGCCGAGGCGGAACCCGTGCGGGTTAACCTTCTGGCCCATTACCGGGTCCCTTCCTTGCTGCTGACGACCACGGTGATGTGGCTGGTCCGCTTGCGGATCCGGTAGGCACGGCCCTGGGCGCGCGGACGGAACCGCTTCAGGGTCGGGCCCTCGTCAACGTACGCCTCGGAGATGTAGAGGTCGTCCGTGTTGGAGTGGTTGTAGTTGTGCGCGGCGTTGGCGATGGCGCTGTTGAGCACCTTGCCGACCGGCACAGTGGCAGCCTGCGGAGCGAAACGCAGGACCGCCTGGGCCTCCGTGGCCGGCAGGCCACGGATGAGGTCCACCACGCGGCGGGCCTTCATGGGCGTGACGCGGATGTACCGCGCCTGGGCCCTGGCTTCCATGGTTGTCCCCTTAATGGAGTAAGTCACTTTGTCGTTCTGGCGCTACAGCTCGCGGAAGCGATTAGCGACGCTTCGACTTGCGGTCTTCCTTCACGTGCCCCTTGAAGGTGCGCGTGGGAGCGAACTCGCCGAGCTTGTGGCCGACCATCGACTCGGTGACGAACACCGGGACGTGCTTGCGGCCATCGTGAACCGCGATCGTGTGGCCGAGCATGGCCGGGGAGATCACGGAACGACGGGACCAGGTCTTGATGACGTTCTGCGTGCCCGCCTCGTTCTGCACGTCCACCTTCTTCTGAAGGTGGTCGTCGATGAAGGGGCCCTTCTTGAGACTGCGCGGCATCTGACCTGCTCCTAGCGCTTCTTGTTGGTCTTGCGGCGGCGCACGATGAGGGAGTCCGACGCCTTGTTCGGGCGACGGGTGCGGCCCTCGGGCTTGCCCCACGGCGAGACCGGGTGGCGACCACCGGAGGTCTTACCCTCACCACCACCGTGCGGGTGGTCGATCGGGTTCATGGCCACACCACGCACGGTCGGGCGGACGCCCTTCCAGCGCATACGGCCGGCCTTGCCCCAGTTGATGTTCGACTGCTCGGCGTTGCCGACCTCGCCGACGGTGGCGCGGCAGCGCGCGTCGACCAGGCGGATCTCACCGGAGGGCATGCGCAGGTGCGCCATGCGGCCCTCACGGGCGAGCAGCTGAATGCCGGAACCCGCGGAGCGGGCCAGCTTGGCGCCACCGCCGGGACGGAGCTCCACCGCGTGGATGGTGGTACCGACCGGGATGTTGCGCAGCGGCAGGTTGTTGCCCGGCTTGATGTCGGCGCCAGCGCCGTTCTCGATCCGGTCACCCTGCGCGACGCCGCGGGGGGCGATGATGTAGCGCTTCTCGCCGTCCGCGTAGTGCAGGAGCGCGATGCGCGCGGTGCGGTTGGGGTCGTACTCGATGTGTGCGACCTTGGCCGGCACGCCGTCCTTGTCGTGACGACGGAAGTCGATCAGACGGTAGGCGCGCTTGTGACCGCCACCCTGGTGGCGAGCAGTGACACGACCGGCGTTGTTACGGCCGCCCTTGCTGTGCAGCGGGCGAACCAGCGACTTCTCCGGCGTGGACCGCGTGATTTCGACGAAGTCGGCCACGCTGGAGCCACGACGGCCCGGCGTAGTCGGCTTGTACTTGCGGATACCCATTTCTGTCCTCGTCCTTTACGACGATCGCAGTCCCTGACGAAACGTCAGGAGACCGGACCACCGAAGATGTCGATGCGGTTGCCCTCGGCCAGCGTCACGATCGCGCGCTTGGTGTCCTTGCGCTTGCCGAAACCGGTGCGGGAGCGCTTGCGCTTGCCCTGGCGGTTCAGCGTGTTCACGGCCTCGACCTTGACCGAGAAGACCGCCTCGACGGCCTGCTTGATCTGGGTCTTGTTGGCACCGGGAGCCACGACGAACGTGTACTTGTTCTCGTCGAGGAGCGAGTAGCTCTTCTCGGAGATAACCGGCTTGATCAGGACGTCACGGGGGTCCGTGAACGTCTTGGAGGTGATCTCGCTCATCAGGCGGCAGTCCCTTCGAGCTCGCCCTCAGCAGCAACAGCCTTGGCGGAAGCGGCCGGACCGGCCACGAAACGCTCGAAGGCGGCCTGGGTGAAGACCACATCGTCGGAGACGAGCACGTCGTAGGTGTTCAGCTGGCCGGCGTCCAGGATGTGCACGTTCGGCAGGTTGCGAGCGGACAGGATGCCCAGCTCGTCCTCGCGCTCGACCACCAGGAGGAGGTTCTTGCGCTCCGAGATCTTGCCGAACAGGACCTTGGCGGCCTTGGTCGACGGGCCCTCGGTCGCGGTCACGCCGGTGACGACGTGGATGCGCTCGTGGTGCGCCCGGTCGGTGAGCGCGCTGCGCAGGGCGGCGGCGATCATCTTCTTCGGGGTCCGCTGCGAGTAGTCACGCGGCACGGGACCGTGCACGACGCCACCACCGGCGAACTGCGGCGCGCGGGTCGAGCCCTGACGGGCGCGGCCGGTGCCCTTCTGGCGGTACGGCTTCTTGCCGCCGCCACGGACCTCGCCGCGGCGCTTGACCTTGTGAGTGCCCTGACGGGCCGCAGCGAGCTGCGCCACGACGACCTGGTGCATCAGCGGGATGCTGATCTTGGCGTCGAAGATCTCGGCGGGCAGCTCGAGGCTGCCGGCCTTGTCGCCGGCCGGCGACAGGATGTCAATGGTCGTCATTTCCTTCACAGCCCCTTCGCCGCGGTGCGGACGAGGACGAGGCCGCCGTTCGGGCCCGGGATCGCGCCCTTGATGAGCAGCAGACCCTTCTCCGCGTCGACCGCGTGCACGGTCAGGTTCTGGGTGGTCACACGCTCGTGGCCCATCCGACCCGCCATGCGCATGCCCTTGAACACACGGCCCGGGGTGGCGCAGCCACCGATGGAACCGGGCGAGCGGTGCTTGCGCTGGGTGCCGTGACCGGCGCCGAGGCCCTTGAAGTTGTGACGCTTCATGACACCGGCGAAGCCCTTGCCCTTGGAGGTGCCGGTCACGTCGACCTTGACACCCGCCTCGAACAGCTCAGCGGTGATCTCCTGGCCCAGGGCGTACTCGGAGGCGTCCGAGGTACGGAGCTCGACCAGGTGACGGCGGGGGGTGACACCGGCCTTGGCGAAGTGGCCCTGGAGGGGCTTGTTCACCTTGCGGGGGTCGATCTCGCCGAAGCCGATCTGGACGGCGTCGTAGCCGGCCGGGCTGTCGGCGGTGTGGACCTGGGTCACGACATTGGGCCCAGCCTTGACGACGGTCACCGGGACGACCCGGTTGTTCTCGTCCCAGACCTGGGTCATGCCGAGCTTCTCGCCCAGGATGCCCTTAATCTGCTTAGCCATCTTCGGTGCGCCTCTCAGAGCTTGATCTCGATGTCGACGCCCGCCGGCAGGTCGAGACGCATCAGCGAGTCAACCGTCTTCGGCGTGGGGTCGAGGATGTCGATCAGACGCTTGTGAGTGCGCATCTCGAAGTGCTCGCGCGAGTCCTTGTACTTGTGCGGCGAGCGGATGACGCAGTACACGTTCTTCTCAGTGGGCAGCGGCACCGGGCCCGCGACCTGCGCACCAGTACGGATCACCGTCTCGACGATCTTCTTCGCCGAGGAGTCGATGACCTCGTGGTCGTAGGCCTTGAGCCGGATGCGGATCTTCTGTCCCGCCATGGCTACTCCGTAGTCCTTTGAGTCGTACGTTGCTTCGCGACTCCTCCGACCCCCGCGCTCGGGCGTGTCGCACTCGCGCTTGCAAAAAACCGGCGAACAGATTCGTCGGCTTCGAACTGCTGGAGGAGGTGAGCCGGGCCGGTACCCCGCGTACGCTTCCCGGAAGATTCCCGTACTTTCGCCCCGCAGCTGCCGCGGTGTCGCTTACACACCACTGCACCCACACACAGCACGTGGGCACATGAACGGCCATTCACGGGAACGACGAGTACATGGGACTCGCTTCCAGTCCTCCCGACGGGAGGCGCGCAGCATCGGTACTCAACCGAGCAACTCAGACATCCTGCCACAGAACGCGGGCGATACGCCAATCGGGTTCACCCGCAGGGGTGCACGTCACACCCCTTGTCCGGCCGGCAAACCTGTTCCGGCCGGAGAAACGCCGAGGGCCCGGCCCACTCCCTCGCGGGAGCGGACCGGGCCCTGCAGTTGACCAGGGGTCAGAGCGTCAATTACTTGACGATCTTGGTGACCTGGCCGGCGCCGACGGTGCGGCCACCCTCACGGATGGCGAACTTCAGGCCCTCCTCCATGGCGACCGGCTGGATCAGCGCGACCGTCATGGCGGTGTTGTCGCCCGGCATGACCATCTCGGTGCCCTCGGGGAGGGTCACGACGCCGGTCACGTCAGTGGTACGGAAGTAGAACTGCGGGCGGTAGTTGTTGAAGAAGGGGGTGTGACGACCACCCTCGTCCTTCGACAGGATGTAGGCCTGGGCCTCGAAGTCGGTGTGCGGCGTGACCGAACCCGGCTTGATGATGACCTGGCCGCGCTCGACGTCCTCGCGCTTGATGCCGCGGAGCAGCAGACCGACGTTCTCACCGGCCTGGCCCTCGTCGAGCAGCTTGCGGAACATCTCGATACCGGTGACCGTGGTGGTGGTCTTGGTGGTCTTGATGCCGATGATGTCGACGGTCTCGTTGACCTTGAGGATGCCGCGCTCGATACGACCGGTGACGACGGTGCCACGACCGGTGATCGTGAAGACGTCCTCGATCGGCATCAGGAACGGCTGGTCGGTGAGGCGGGCCGGGGTCGGGATGGCCTCGTCGACGGCGTGCATGAGGCCGAGGAGCTTCTCGCCCCACTCCTTGTCGCCCTCGAGCGCCTTGAGCGCCGAGACGCGGACGACCGGCAGGTCGTCGCCCGGGAACTCGTACTCGGAGAGGAGCTCACGGACCTCGAGCTCGACGAGCTCCAGGATCTCCTCGTCGTCCACCATGTCGGCCTTGTTCAGGGCGACGACGATGTAGGGGACGCCGACCTGGCGGGCCAGGAGCACGTGCTCCTTGGTCTGCGGCATCGGGCCGTCGGTGGCGGCGACGACGAGGATCGCACCGTCCATCTGGGCCGCACCGGTGATCATGTTCTTGATGTAGTCGGCGTGACCCGGGCAGTCGACGTGGGCGTAGTGACGCGCCTCGGTCTGGTACTCGACGTGCGCGATCGAGATGGTGATACCGCGCTGACGCTCCTCCGGGGCCTTGTCGATCTGGTCGAACGGCGTGAAGGGGTTGATGTCCGGGTACGCGTCGTGCAGCACCTTGGTGATGGCCGCGGTCAGCGTGGTCTTACCGTGGTCGATGTGACCGATGGTGCCGATGTTGACGTGGGGCTTCGTCCGCTCGAACTTCGCCTTCGCCACTGCAGTCCTCCTGAGGACAGTTCTGTACGCCGTACGACGTCAGTTGGTCTGGATCGGGTTTTTGGAACGGGGCGCTGGTGGCGCCCCATTGCCGTCCCGCGGGTGGGGGTGCCGGAGGGCTCCCGGGCGGAACCCGGACGGGTGTCGTCCGGGTGCCCTCCTTCTAGCCTAAAGGTTCTGGTTCATCCCGATTACCGGGACGTCACTCGCCCTTGGCCTTGGCGATGATGTCGTCCGCCACGTTCCGCGGAACCTCGGCGTACGAGTCGAACTGCATCGAGTAGCTCGCGCGACCAGAGGTCTTGCTGCGCAGGTCACCGACGTAGCCGAACATCTCGGAGAGCGGCACCAGCGCCTTGACGACGCGGGCACCGTGACGCTCCTCCATGGCCCGGATCTGGCCACGGCGGGAGTTGATGTCGCCGATCACGTCGCCCATGTAGTCCTCGGGGGTGGTGACCTCGACGGCCATCATCGGCTCGAGCAGAGCCGGCGACGCCTTCTTGGCACCTTCCTTGAACGCCATGGAACCGGCGATCTTGAACGCCAGCTCGGACGAGTCGACGTCGTGCGACGCGCCGTCGAGCAGGCTGACGCGGACGCCCTGGAGCGGGTAGCCGGCGAGCACGCCGAACTCCATGGCCTCCTGGCAACCGGCGTCCACCGAGGGGATGTACTCCTTCGGAACGCGGCCACCGGTGACCTTGTTCACGAACTCGTAGCCCTCGCCGGACTCCAGCGGCTCGATCGCGATCTGGATCTTCGCGAACTGGCCGGAACCACCGGTCTGCTTCTTGTGCGTGTAGTCGATGCGCTCGACGGCCTTGCGGATCGTCTCGCGGTACGCGACCTGCGGCTTGCCGACGTTGGCCTCGACCTTGAACTCACGGCGCATACGGTCGACCAGCACCTCGAGGTGCAGCTCGCCCATACCCGCGATGATGGTCTGGCCGGTCTCTTCGTCGGTGTTGACCTGGAAGGACGGGTCCTCCTCGGCCAGGCGCTGGATGGCGACACCCAGCTTCTCCTGGTCGCCCTTGGACTTGGGCTCGATCGCGACGCGGATGACCGGGGCCGGGAAGTCCATGGACTCCAGGATGACCGGCTGCTTCTCGTCGGACAGCGTCTCACCGGTGGTGGTCTGCTTCAGGCCCATCACGGCGATGATGTCGCCGGCGCCCACCGAGTCGATCTCCTCACGCTTGTTCGCGTGCATGCGGTAGATCTTGCCGATGCGCTCCTTCTTGCCCTTGACGGAGTTCAGCACCGAGGTGCCGGACTCCAGGCGGCCGGAGTACACGCGGACGAAGGTGAGCTTGCCCAGGTGCGGGTCAGACATGATCTTGAACGCGAGCGCGGCGAGCGGCTCGTCGTCAGAGGCCTGACGGACGATCTTCTCGTCGGGGTTGTTCGGCTTGGTGCCCTCGATGCCCTCGATGTCGAGGGGCGACGGCAGGTACTTCACAACCGCGTCGAGCAGGGGCTGGACGCCCTTGTTCTTGAACGCCGAGCCGCAGAAGATCGGGGTGAAGTCCGAGTTCAGCGTGCCCTTGCGGATCGCGGCGACCAGCAGCTCCTCGGGGATGTCCTCGCCCTCCAGGGCGAGCTCCATCACCTCGTCGCTGACGTTCGACACGGTGTCGAGCAGCTGCTCGCGGTACTCCGCCGCCTTGTCGGCGAGGTCGGCCGGGATGTCGACGACGTCGTACATCTCGCCCTTGGGAGCGTCCGCGGACCAGACCAGGGCCTTCATCTTCACCAGGTCGACGACACCGGTGAAGTCACCCTCGGCGCCGATCGGGAGCTGCATGACCAGCGGGGTGGCGCCGAGGCGGTCCACGATGGTCTGCACGCAGAAGTAGAAGTCGGCGCCCGTGCGGTCCAGCTTGTTGATGAAGCAGATGCGCGGGACGCCGTAGCGGTCAGCCTGCCGCCACACGGTCTCGGACTGGGGCTCGACACCGGCGACGCCGTCGAACACCGTCACGCCACCGTCGAGCACGCGCAGCGAGCGCTCCACCTCGACGGTGAAGTCGACGTGGCCCGGGGTGTCGATGATGTTGATGGTGTTGTCAACGCCGTCGAGGGTCCAGTGACAGGTCGTCGCGGCCGACGTGATGGTGATGCCGCGCTCCTGCTCCTGCTCCATCCAGTCCATGGTGGCAGCGCCATCGTGGACCTCACCGATCTTGTACGAGACACCGGTGTAGAACAGGATCCGCTCGGTGGTGGTGGTCTTGCCCGCGTCGATGTGCGCCATGATCCCGATGTTGCGGACCTTGGCGAGGTCAAGGGAGGTTGCAGCCATGGTGGCTCGTTCTCTCTCTGTCTAGTGACGGGGTTCGGACTACCAGCGGTAGTGCGCGAAGGCCTTGTTGGACTCGGCCATCTTGTGGGTGTCCTCGCGACGCTTCACGGAAGCGCCCAGGCCGTTGCTGGCGTCGAGGATCTCGTTGAGCAGACGCTCGGTCATGGTCTTCTCGCGACGGGCGCGGGAGTAGCCGACCAGCCAGCGCAGCGCCAGGGTGTTGGCGCGGCCCGGACGGACCTCGACCGGCACCTGGTAGGTGGCGCCGCCGACGCGGCGGGACTTGACCTCGAGGGTCGGCTTGACGTTCTCCAGGGCGCGCTTGAGCGCGACCACCGGGTCGGCGCCGGTCTTCTCGCGGACACCCTCGAGGGCGCCGTAGACGATCCGCTCGGCGGTGGAGCGCTTGCCGTGCAGCAGGATCTTGTTGACCAGCGAGGTCACGAGCGGCGAGCCGTAGACCGGGTCGATGATGACCGGGCGCTTCGGGGCGGGACCCTTACGAGGCATTCTTACTTCTCCTTCTTGGCGCCGTAGCGGCTACGAGCCTGCTTGCGGTTCTTGACACCCTGGGTGTCGAGCGAGCCGCGGATGATCTTGTAGCGGACACCAGGAAGGTCCTTCACACGGCCACCGCGGACCAGCACGATGGAGTGCTCCTGCAGGTTGTGGCCCTCGCCCGGAATGTAGGCGGTGACCTCGATCCCGCTGGTGAGGCGCACACGGGCGACCTTACGAAGCGCCGAGTTCGGCTTCTTCGGGGTGGTCGTGTACACACGCGTGCAGACGCCGCGGCGCTGGGGCGAACCCTTCAGTGCGGGCGTCTTGTTCTTCTCGACCTTGTCCTGCCGGCCCTTTCGGACCAGCTGCTGGATCGTAGGCACCGTTTCTCCGTTTTCTGTGTGCCAAGGCTTGGTGGAACTAACCTGCGGTATGGCCCGCACCCTCCGACCCACGCGGTCGGGTGTGTTGGCCTTCTTCGGGGGAAGAATCGCGGAATCCCATGAGCTGCGCTGCGGCTACGGCGCACACCGAGCGGGTGGAGTCTCCGCTGCGGCGGCCGATCTGCTGGCACGCACAAGGACCCGGGCACACCCCAGGCACAAGGTCAGAGCGTACCTAGCGCACAGGCGGCGGTCAAAACAAATGGGGCGCGCCCGGCCGGGCGCGCGTCCCGGCGCCGCACGGGCCGGGTGCGCGCGTCGTCCGGACGTCGGGTGCGCGTCGCACCGGTTCAGGGACCGGTGCCGGGCCCGGTCACCGAGGCGATGATCACCAGGAAGAGCAGCAGTGACCATCCGGCGATCGTCACCCAGCCCAGGATCAGGCCGGTCAGCGCCATGCCGTCGCCCTGCTCGCCGGTGCGGCGGATCTGCGAGCGGGCCATGTGACCGGTGATCACCGCGGGCACGCCGGAGAGGCCGCCGGTGAAGAAGACCAGGCCGCCGAGGACCAGCGAGGCGACCGCCAGGCCGTTGCGCGGCGGGAGCGGCTGGTACGCGGGCAGGAAGGTCGGCGGCACCACCGGAACGGCGGCGCCCATCGGCAGCACCATCGGCCCGGCCGGCAGGTCGGCCACCAGGGCGGCCAACTGCCCGTAGGTGGCGGCCTGGTGGGCGGTGCCCATGCGCTGCTCGAACTCGGGCGCGGACAGCCGGCCCTCCGCGTAGGCGGCCCGCAGCACGTCCACGGTGCGCTCGCGGTCGGCGTGCGCCGCGCGCATCGCGGCCTGCGGCGTCGACGCCGGCCGCCACGGCTGCTGCCCGTACGGCGCCGGAGATCCCCACTGACCGGCCATCGCCGCCACCTCCCGATTCCCCGCGCTGCGAGTGCGCTCCCAGCATGCAGGACGTTCGGGCGCGCCAGGTAGTTGCCGACGGGGTACCAGTACCGCCGAACGGGGGATGGGACGGGGCGGCGGAACGATCATAGGGTCGGGTGACGGGCCCGCTCCGGACGCCTCCGGACCGCTCCGGACCCAGCCGCACCGACCCCGACAAGGAGTGCCCCGCCATGGAGGCGACCACCCCGCCGCCCGCCGTCTCGATCCGCGACCTGTGGAAGCGCTTCGGCGCGCAGACCGCCGTCGCCGGGCTGAACCTCGACCTGCCCGCCGGTTCGTTCATCGGCCTGGTCGGTCCGAACGGCGCCGGCAAGACCACCACGCTGTCGATGGTCACCGGCCTGCTCCGCCCCGACCGGGGCACGGTGCTGGTGCACGGCGCCGACGTCTGGCAGGACCCGGTCGCGGTCAAGGCCAGGATCGGCATCCTGCCCGAGGGGCTGCGGATGTTCGAGCGGCTCAGCGGACGCGAACTGCTGCAGTACAACGGACGGCTGCGCGGACTGCCCGGCCCCGAGACCGACCGGCGCGCCGAGGAACTGCTGGCCGTGCTCGACCTGACCGGCGCCGCGGGCAAGCTGGTCGCCGACTACTCGACCGGCATGCGCAAGAAGATCGGCCTGGCCGCCGCGCTGCTGCACAACCCCGACGTGCTGTTCCTCGACGAACCGTTCGAGGGCGTCGACCCGGTCTCCGCGCAGACCATCCGCGGCGTGCTCACCCGGTACGCGGGCTCCGGCTCCACCGTGGTGTTCTCCAGCCACGTGATGGAGCTCGTCGAGTCGCTGTGCGACTGGGTCGCGGTGGTCAACGCCGGGCAGGTGGTGGCTGCCGGGCCGATCGACCAGGTCCGCGGCGCCACCTCGCTGCACCAGGCGTTCCTCGGACTGGTCGGGGTCCGCGAGGACGACGGCCAGGCGCTCGGCTGGCTCGGTGGGGGCCACCGGTGAGCACCGCCGTCGCCCCCGACGACCGCGCCGTCGTCCGCGCCCTCGTCTCGCTCAAGGTCCGGCTGCTGCGCAACGGGCTGCGGCGCAGCCCCGGCCGCGCCGCCGGGTACGTCCTCGGCACCGCGTTCGGCCTGCTGATCGGCCTGTCCGCCGCGGCCGGGCTGGTGGTGCTGCACGGCCGGGCCGGCGCGGCCGACGCGGCCGCGGTGCTCACTGCCGGGCTGACGGTCTGCTGGGCCGCCATGCCGCTGTTCTTCTTCTCCGGCGACGAGAGCGGCGACCCGACCCGGCTCACCATGCTGCCGCTGCGGCCGCCCGCGCTGCTGCGCGGCACCCTGCTCGGCAGCCTGATCGGCCCCGGCCCGCTGATCAACGGGCTGCTGCTGGCCGGCGCCGCGGCCGCCGCCGGGCGCGGCGCCGCCTCGCTGACCGTCGCGGTGGCGGCGGTGCCGCTGACCCTGCTCACCCTGATCGCGCTGACCCGGGCGGTGGCGGCCGGCAACGCCCGGGTGCTGTCCAGCCGGCGCGGCAAGGACTTCGCCATCTTCGGCGGACTGCTGTTCGCGGTGCTGGTGCAGCTCGGCAACCTGGGCGTGCAGAGCTCGCTGAACGGCTCCGGCAAGGGCGTCGACCTGTCGGTGCTGCACCCGTACGCCTCGGTGGTGCGGTGGATCCCGCCGGTCGCCGCGATCGACGCGGTGCGCTCCGCCGGGGAGGGCGCCTACCTGGTCGCGGCCCTCCAACTGGCGCTCACCGCGGGCCTGCTGGCCGTGCTGCTGCGCTGGTGGCTGCGCAGCCTGCAGGACCTGATGGTCACCGGCGACTCCTCCACCCTGGTGGAGACCTCCCCCGCCGCCTCCACCCGGGCCGCCCGCGGCTGGCGGCTGCTGCCCGCCGGCCGGGTCGGCGCGGTCGCCCAGCGGCACCTGCGGTACGCCTGGCGGGAGCCGCGGGCCAAGGCCGCGATCTTCACCGGCATCGGCATGACCGGCGTGTTCGCGGTGCTGTCGGTGGTCCAGGGCTGGGGCTCGGTGTACGTGATCGCGGCCGGCGGGCTGATGCTCGGCCTGCAGGGCGGCAACCTGTTCGGCATGGACGGCTCCGGGTTCTGGATGGTCGCCGCCACCCTGACCACCCGTCAGGACGCCCGCGACGAACTGCGCGGGCGGGTGCTCGCGGTCCTCGCGTACGGCCTGCCGGTGCTGGTGCTGCTCGCCCCCGTGGTCGCCGCCGTCACCGGCGGCTGGGGCGACCTCGCGCCCGCCCTCGGCCTGGCCCTCGCCGCGTTCGGCACCAGCCTCGGCCTGGGCTGCCTGTTCAGCGTGTACGCCCCGTTCGCGCTGCCCGCGGACGGCAACCCGATGCGCAACGCCGCCCCCGGGCAGAACGGCGTCGTGATGGCCAACGCGTTCGGTTCGATGGTCGGCGTCGCGCTGTGCTGCCTGCCGGTCGGCGCGCTGCTCGGCTACCTGCTGCTCGACCACCACCCGGCCTGGCCGGTGCTCCCGGTGGGCGTGCTCTACGGCGCCCTGCTGGCCCTGCTCGGCATCCGGATCGCCTCCCGCGCGCTGCTCGCCCGCGCCCCCGAGATCCTCGCCCGGGTGATCGAGCGCTGACCCGCCCTCAACTCCCCGGGCGCGCCGCTGTCATGCTGCGCGCCCGGCCCTTTCCCGGGCACCCTGGGGAGGGACGGCATGGTGGGCACGCCGGTCTTCATGGCGCCCGAGCAGCTCCTCGACGCGCAGGTCGGCCCCGACCGTGGATCGCCGCGGTCCGGGCGCTCGACCCGCAGCTCGCCGGGACCGTCGAACTCGACCTCGCCCAGGAGCTCGCCGTCCGCCTTCCGGACGGCGCCGCCCTGCTCGCCCTGCTCGCCCGCGACGGGACCGCTCCGCAGGACCGGATCGCCCGGGGCCGGAGCACGCTGGGGCTCCGAGGCCGGCCGGGCACCACGGGCCGGTCCGGCATCATGGAGGGCGAACCCCCTCGTCTCCCGCAGGAAGCAGGAACCGCCGTGGCCAGCACCGATCAGCCCGTGGACGAGCTGGTGGCGGAGGCGGTGGGCCGGGTGCTGGCGGCGCCGGCCGGGGGGCTGGAGTTCGTGGTGGACGGGGCGGCGTCGGGGCTGGCGGCCTCGGTCGAGCGGTGGCCGGCGGTGAGCCGGGCGCTGCTGGCGTTCGCGGAGCGCTCGGTGGGCCGGTGCTGGGCGGCGGGGTGGCGTCCGGCGGACCTGGTGCGGGTGGCGCGGCGCGAGCTGGGCCCGGTGCAGGTCGCGCTGGCGGTGGACCTGATCGCGGCGGAGTCCCGCCGGCACCCGGCCGCGGCCCTGGACCGCCGCTGGCGCGAGCAGCTGCGGGAGCTGGAGGCGGAGCAGTGGTGGCCGTCCGACGAGGCGTTCCTGGGCGAGTTCGCGTCCCGGCACCGGCTGGACCGCTTCGCGCTGGCGACGGCGGCGCTGGAGCTGCTGCGGGTGTGGGCGCTGCTGCCTCCGGTGACGCCGGTCGGGTCGGTGCCGGGGCAGTCCGCGCCGCGGGCGGGTGCGCCGCGGGCCGACGAGCCGCGGATGCTGGGCCGGATCCGGGCGCTGCTGGCGAAGGCCGAGTCGACCGACTTCCCGGACGAGGCGGAGGCGCTGACCGCGAAGGCGCAGGAGTTGATGGCGCGTCACTCGATCGACGAGGCGCTGCTGTCGGCGTCCGGCGGGCCGTCGGCGGACGATCCGGGCGCGATCCGGATCGGCGTGGACAACCCGTACGAGGGCCCCAAGACGATGCTGCTGGACGCGGTGGCGGCGGCGAACCGGTGCCGGGTGGTGTGGGCGAAGGAGTTCGGGTTCTGCACCGTGATCGGGTTCGACGCGGACCTGGACGCGGTGGAGCTGCTGTACACCTCGCTGCTGGTGCAGGCGACGGCGGCGATGCACCGGGCGGGCAGCCGCAAGCACAAGGACGGGGCGGCGCGCACCAAGGCGTTCCGGCAGTCGTTCCTGGTGGCGTACGCGGCGCGGATCCGGGAGCGGTTGGCGGACGCCACCGAGCGCGCCACCGAGGACGCGGCGGCCGGGCGGCCGGTGCACGGCGAGGACGGCGGCGCGGACGGGGTCCGGCTGCCCGCCCCCGGCGGGGGGCTGCTGCCGGTACTGGCGGCCCGGGCGGAGGCGGTGGAGGACGCGGTTGGCAGGATGTTCCCGAAACTGGTGTCGCAGCGGGTGCGGGTGAGTGACGGCGAGGGCTGGGTCGAGGGCCGGGCCGCCGCCGACCGGGCGTCGCTGCACCGGGGTTCGGGTCGGATCGAGCGCTGACGGACCGTCAGTCGCGGCACGAGGGGGCGGACAGGTGGAGTTCACGGATCGGGTACGCGGATCGCTGCTCGGCGGGGCGCTGGGCGACGCACTGGGCTGGCCGGTGGAGTTCCTCCACCTGGAGGCGATCCGCCGCGACTTCGGCCCGTCCGGGCTGGCGGACCTGGCGGACGCCGGGCGCGGCGGGCAGGTCACCGACGACACGCAGATGACGCTGTTCACCGCGGAGGGCCTGCTGCGCGGCGGCCGCCCCGAGGACCTGCACGCGGCGTACCGGCGGTGGTTCCTCACCCAGCGCCTCCCCGGGCCGGGCCGGGACCCGGACGGCTGGCTGGCCGCGCAGGACTTCCTCTACGCCTCGCGCGCCCCGGGCGGCGCCTGCATGTCGGGCGTGGCCGTGGACTACCGGGCGGCCGCCCCATTCGGGCAGGAGGGCCCGGTGAACCCGCACTCCAAGGGCTGCGGGACGGTGATGCGCTCGGCGCCCTTCGGACTGCTCGGCCTGGGCCCGCAGGAGGCGTTCCGGCAGGCCGCGGTGGCCGCGCAGCTGACGCACGGTCACCCGACCGGCTACCTGGCGGCGGGCTCCTTCGCGGCGCTGGTGGAGCGGGTGGCGGCGGGTGCGCCGCTGCGGGCCGCGGTGGACGCGACGGTGCTGCAGGTGGAGGCGCAGCCGTCCGGCCGGGAGACGGCGCAGGCGCTGCGCCGGGCGGTGCGGGTGGCCGAGGAGGGGCCGGGCTCCGCGGAGGCGGTGGAGCGGGTCGGGCTGGGCTGGATCGCCGAGGAGTGCCTGGCGATCGCGGTGTACGCGGCGCTGGCGGGCGCGGACGCCCGGGAGGCGCTGGTGCTGTCGGTGAACCACTCGGGCGACAGCGACTCGACCGGCGCGGTGTGCGGCAACCTGGTGGGCGCGCTGTACGGCCTGGCGGGGCTGCCCGCGGACTGGTGCGCGCTGGTGGAGGGCCGGGAGGTGGTGCTCCGGGTGGCGGACGACCTGGTGGCCTTCGCGCGCGGCGACCGGGCCGCACTCGCCGACCGTTACCCGTCATCCGACGCGGCTGCGGGTCGCGCTTCCGGGCCGGGGGCGGAGCCGTGGCGCTGAGCCTCGAGAAGGTGACGGCGACCGCGCCGGGGCTGGTGAGCCTGTACAAGTCCGCGCGGGTCAGCCTGGCGAAGGTCGGGCTGCAGGACACCCGGGCCGCCGTCTACCTGGTGCTCGACCGGTCCGGCTCGATGCGACCGTACTACCGCTCCGGGACCGTCCAGCACTTCGCCGAGCAGGTACTGGCGCTCTCCGCACACCTGGACGACGACGGGCGGGTGCCGGTGGTGTTCTTCTCCACCGAGGTGGACGGCGTCGCCGAGATCTCGCTCGACGACCACCGGGACCGGATCGGTAGGTTGCACTCCTCCTACGGGCCCATGGGGCGGACCAACTACCACCTGGCGATGAAGGCCGTGATCCGGCACTACCAGCTCTCCGGCTCCACCGAACCGGCCCTGGTGGTGTTCCAGACCGACGGCGGGCCGAGCTCGCGTCCGGCGGCCCGGGACCTGCTCTGCCTGGCCGCCGAACTCCCCGTCTACTGGCAGTTCGTGGGCTTCGGCGACCCGGACGTCCAGGAGTTCGCCTTCCTGCACCGGCTCGACGAACTGCCCGTCCCTGCCCGGCGGCCGGTGGACAACGCCGGGTTCTTCGCGGCCGGCCGCGACCCTCGGTCCGTTGGCGACGCCGAGCTGTACGACCGCCTGCTGACCGGATTCCCCGAGTGGCTGGCAGCGGCCGGGGCGGCCGGAATCCTGGACGGTCGCTGACCGCCCTCCCTGCGCCGCGTCCGGCCGCCGCGGGGTGGTGTCCCGGTCAGTCCCAGAGGGCGCCGAAGGCGAGGAGTTCGTCGCGGTACTCGATCCGGTCGATCCAGTCCTGCGGCCAGGCGGCTTCGCCGTGCCGGGCACCGGCGAACGCACCGGCCAGACAGGCCAGCGAGTCGGAGTCGCCGGAGGAGACGGCGGCCCGGCGGACCGCCGCCTCCGGGTCGTCGGGAAGCAGCAGGAAGCAGAGCAGGGCGGTGGCGAAGGCCTCCTCGGCGACCCAGCCCTCGCCGGTGCGCTCGCACGGGTCGGCGTCGAGCTCGCGGGCGGCGAGCGCGGCGTCGAGCCGGTCCAGGGCGCGCAGGCTCTCGTCCCAGCCGCGGGCGATGAACTCCTCGGGGCTGCCGAAGTGGTCCCGCGAGGCGAGGTCGCCGAGCCAGAACTCGTCGTAGCGGGTGCGCTGTTCGTGGGCGTGGGCGCGCAGCCGGGTGGGCAGCTCGGCCGGGTCGACGCCCTGGGCGAGCCAGCGGACGGTGAACGCGGTGAGCTCGCTGGCGGCGAGCGCGGTGGGGTGGCCGTGGGTCAGGCCGGACTGCAGCTGGGAGGCGCCGGAGACCTGCCGGTCGGTCAGCTCGCGGACCAGGCCGAGCGGGGCGACCCGCATGTTGGCGCCGCAGCCCTTGGAGCCGATGTCGCTGGCGTCCTGCCAGGCGCGGCCGGTGGACAGCCGGAAGCAGGAGCGCAGGCAGGTCATGCCGGGGGCGCGGTTGTTGTCCGGAGAGCGCCACCACTCCACGAACTCCTCGCGCAGCGGGAGTTCGAGGCGCAGCGGCACCAGCGGGCCGTCCGCGAGGGCGTCGCGCAGGGCGCGGGCGAGCGCCAGGGTCATCTGGGTGTCGTCGGTGACCTGGGCCTTCTTCGGCAGCGGGAGCTGCCGCCAGTCGGCGTGCAGCAGTCCGATCTCCCGCAGGTTCAGGAACTCGGTCCGCTTGCCCAGCGCGTCGCCGATCGCCAGCCCCAGCATCGCTCCGGTCGCCCGCCCCATGACGCGTTCCCCTCTCAGATCTCGACCAGCAGTTCCTTCAGCCCCCGGATCACGTAGCCGGGGCGCCAGTCGGGCTCGCGCCGCAGCGTCAGCCCGGGGGCCTTGCGGAGCAGTGCGCCGTAGGACTCGGTGAGTTCGAGTCTGGCAAGCGGAGCGCCGAGACAGAAGTGAATTCCGGCGCCGAAGGTGATGTGCGGGTTGTCGGCCCGGGCGAGGTCCAGCCGGTCCGGGTCGGGGAAGCGTTCGGGGTCGCGGTTGGCGGAGCCGAACAGCAGCGCCACCTCGGCGCCGCGCGGGATGTGCACGCCGGCGACCTCGATGTCGTCCAGCACCCAGCGTTCGAACATCTGCAGCGGGGTGTCGTACCGCATCAGCTCCTCAATGGCGGTGGGCAGCAGGGCGTCCACCGCGCCGCGCAGCCGGGCGAGTTCGCCGGGGTTGCGCAGCAGCGCCCACCAGCCGTTGCCGGTGGTGTTGACGGTGGCCTCGTGGCCGGCGTTCAGCAGCAGCACGCAGGTGGAGACCGTCTCCTGCTCGCTGAGTACCTGCCCGTCCTCGGCGGCCAGGGCCAGCGCGCTGATCAGGTCGGGGCCCGGGGCGGCGCGCCGGCGGCGGATCAACTCCCGGAGGTAGTCCGAGAACTCGATGCTGGCGGTGACGGCGCGCCGGGCGGTCTGCTCGCTCGGGTTGAGTTCGAACATGCCGGTGATGTCGGCGGACCACGGGCGCAGCAGGTGCCGGTCCGACTCGGGGACGCCCAGCATCTCGGCGATCACCGCGACCGGGAGCGGCTCGGCGACCGTCGCGATCAGGTCGCCGCCGCCCTCCGCGAGCAGCCCGTCCACCAGGTCCTCGGCCAGCCGCCGCACGGTGGGCCGCAGCGACTCGACCATCCGCGGGGTGAACGCCTTGGACACCAGCCGCCGGATCCGGGTGTGGTCCGGCCCCTCCAGGTCGAGCAGCCCGTGGTCGTTGAGGATGTGGAACGCCTCGTGCGCCGGGTTCGGCGCGGGCCGCCCGAACTCCTCGTGGGTGAACCGGTGGGTGTAGGTGCGGCCCAGCCGGCGGTCCCGCAGCAGCGAGCTGACGTCCGCGTAGCGGGAGATCAGCCACTGGTCGGTCGGCGCGTAGTGGTGCACGGGCGCCTGCGCGCGCAGCGCGGCGTACGCCGGGTACGGGTGGGCCACGAACGCGGCGGACCACGGGTCGAAGGCGTCGATCGTCATGGACCGTCCTCCCTGCTCGTCGGGCCGCCCATGCTATGCGGCCCGACGGGCGGGGCGGCTCAGAGAGCGGCCAGGTCTCCGTCGACCAGGCGGCGCACCAGCTTCGGCAGCGCCTCGGAGATCGGCTCCCGGATCACCTCGGCGGCCTCACCGTCGTACGGGGTCCCCTCGCCGTTGACCACGATCAGCTTGGCGCCGTGCTCCACGGCGATCCGCGGCAGCAGCGCCGCGGGCCGCACCTGCAGCGAGGTGCCGACCGCGAGGAACACCTGGCACGCCTTGGCCACCGCGTCCGCCTGGTCGAGCACCCGCTCGTCCAGCGCCTCGCCGAACATCACCGTGCGGGGCCGCAGCACCGCGCCGCACTCCTTGCACGCCGGGTCGGCCTCGCCCGCCGCGACCCGCTCCAGCGCCGCCGCCATCGGGCCGACCACCCGGCACCGGACGCACTGCACCTCGGCCGCCGTGCCGTGCAGCTCGATCACCTTGCGGGCCGTCAGTCCGGCCGCCTGGTGCAGGCCGTCGACGTTCTGCGTCAGCACCCGCAGCGGCACCCCGGCCCGCTCCAGCTCCACCAGCGCGCGGTGCCCGGCGTTCGGCTTCGCGTCCAGCGCGCCGACGTCCCGCCGCATCAGCCAGGACCGGCGCCGCACCTCGGTGCTCGCCAGGTACGGGCCGATCGTCACCAGCTCCTGCGCGCTCGGGTCGCGCTGCCAGAGCCCTTGCGGGCCGCGGTAGTCGGGGATTCCCGAGTCCGTGGAGATCCCCGCCCCCGTCAACACCGCCACCAGCGGACGCTTCTCGCTCATGCCCCGGACGGTACGGCCTGCGGCCGCCGGCGACCACTGCTTATCACCGGCAGGAACGCCACCAGGTACAGGCCCGCGCCGACCGCCAGGAAGTCCAGCGAGGCGCCCATGGCCAGGGTGCCCAGCAGCACCAGCGCCGGGCTCCACCACGGCGCGAGGCGAAGGATCGTCAGCCGGACCAGCAGCGCGATCAGGCCGACGTACAGGAACATCGGGACGACCGTGTACACCAGCGGCAGCACCCCCGGCACCGCCTGCACCCGGTCGAACAGGTCGGACTTCTCGGCGGCGTCCCGCGCCACCGCACCGACGTACAGGTCGATCCCGGTCTGCGCCAGGCCCGCCGCGGTGCCCGCCCAGCCGACCGCCAGCCAGACCCGGCCCCACACCCCGCGCCGCCCTGCGCGCCGGCGCAGCTCGGCGAGCCCGATGCCCAGCAGCACCAGCGCCGCGAACAGCGCGAGGTGCCCGAGCATCCACCCCGCGCCCACGCCCCGCGAACCCGGCACCAGGCGCACCAGCCCGTACACCGCCAGCAGCCCCGCCGACCAGCCCAGCACCATCGTCCCAACCCCCTTGTGAGAGTGCCCTTCCCGACACCCCCAACCCTCCCGTGCCGGCCCGCGCCGCACCTCCCCCGCACCGGCGAATCCCGGGCCTCCCCCGTGCGACGGAGCCGCCGTTCACTCCCCGGCCGTCACCGCGCCCGCCTCGTAGGCGAAGACCACGGCGTGGACGCGGTCGCGCAGTCCCAGTTTCTGGAGGAGGTTGCTGACGTGGGTCTTGACGGTGTGTTCGCTGACCACCAGGGCCGCGGCGATCTCCGCGTTGGACATGCCGCGGGCGACCAGGCGGAGGGTCTCGAGTTCGCGGGCGGTCAGCGAGCCGAGCAGCCGGCCGAGCGGTCGGGAGACGGCGAGGGCGCCGCCGGCCTTGCGGGCGGTGACCTCGCCGATGACGCGGCGGGTGACGGAGGGGGCGAGCAGGGCCTCGCCGGAGGTGACCACCCGGACGGCGTGCGCGAGGTCGTCGCGGCGGACGTCCTTGAGCAGGAAGCCGCTGGCTCCGGCGTACAGCGCGTCGAAGACGTAGTCGTCCACGTCGAAGGTGGTCAGCATGATCACCTTGCAGTCGGGGAACTCCGCGCAGACCCGCCGAGCGGCTTCCAGGCCGTCCATGACGGGCATCCGGACGTCCAGCAGCAGGACGTCGGGGGTGTGGTCGCGGACGGCGTCGATCGCCTGCTGCCCGTCGCCGACCTCGGCGACGACCGCGATGTCGGGCTGGGCGTCGAGGATCATGCCGAAGCCGGCCCGGACCAGTTCCTGGTCGTCGGCGATCACTACTCGTATGGTCAACTCCGGTTCCTCTCTCAGGCGTTGAGCGGCAGGACGGCCGCCACCAGATATCCGGGCCCGTCGACCCGGGGCCCGGTCTCGGCGCTACCGCCGCAGGCTGCCGCGCGTTCGCGGATGGAGAGCAGGCCCCGTCCGCCCGAGCGTCCGTCGATGCCGGCGCCGACCGGGACGGGTGCGGGGCCGGCGCCGTCGTCCGCGACCTCGACGGCCAGCAGTCCGCCGTCCCGGACGGCCACCCGGACGGTGACGCGCCGGGCGCCCGCGTGCTTGACCACGTTGGTGAGGGCTTCCTGGACGATCCGGTAGGCGGCGGCCTGGACCTCGGCGGGCCCGGCCTCCTCGATGCGGGCGTCGACGGCCACCCCGGACTCCCGGACCCGGTCGAGCACGCCCGCGAGTTCGGCCAGCCGGGGCTGCGGGGCGAGTGCGGGCGCCGCGTCGTCCTGTTTCAGCACGCCGAGGACGCGCCGGAGCTGGACCATCGCGTCGCGCCCGGAGTCGGCGATGGCGTCGAACGCGCGGACCGCCCGGTCGGGGCTGCTGTGCACGACGAGCGGCCCGGCCTCCGCCTGGACGACCATCAGCGAGACCGCGTGGGCGAGGATGTCGTGCATCTCGCGGGCGATCCGGGCGCGCTCCTCGGCGACGGCGCGGGCGGCGTCGCTGGCGGCCGCCAGGCCGACCTGCCGGGCCCGTTCGGCCTCGACGCCGGCCAGCCGCCGCAACTCCCGGACCAGGGAGCCGAAGACGAAGCTGCCGACGGACACCACCAGGCTGAACAGCATGCCGCCGAACGAGCGGGTGCCGAGCACGTTGCCCAGCACGGCGACGGTCAGCAGCACGGCGCGCTGCCAGTCCCGGCCGCGGTCGGCGAGGGTGTAGATCCCGACCGCCATGGCGACCTGGACCTGCGGCATGGCGAAGTGCGCCAGCACCGACAGCGCCATGGTGGGCGCCGCGCAGGCCAGCATCACCGCCCAGGGGCAGCGGCGTCGCCACCACAGCGGCAGCGACCCGCCGAGCGCCAGCGCGTAGGCCCACCACTGCCGTTCGGCGTCGACCGGGTCGTTGTACACCCCCCAGAGCGAGATGCCGGCGGCCACCGCCACCAGCAGTCCGTCCACCACCCACGGCCGGGCCCTCCCCCAGGCCAGCAGGTGTTCCGTCCACTTCCCCATGTCGCGCATCCTCTCGCATCCTCGGCCGGCCGCCGCACGCCGGTCCCGCCGCGAACGCGAGGGGGCGCCCCCGACCGGGAGCGCCCCCTGAGCACGCGTCAGGACCTCACAGCAGCCGCTTGATCTCGCCCCGGGCCCGGTAGAACCCGCCGGACTCGGACTGGCGCACCTCGGCGACCAGGTAGCGCGCGCCGGCGATCCGGACGTCCTTCGGGAACTGCACCCGCATCGCGGAGTCGTAGCCGGGCGAGACCACCCGGACCCGCAGCCGGCCGCCCTCGGCGACGCACTCCACCTCGACGCCGGAGCCGGAGGTCACCGCGGCGACGCTGACGGTCTCCAGCTCGGCGCCGGCCGCCACCCGTTCGACGCCCGCGCCGGTCACCTCGGCGGTGGCGGGCAGGGTGCCCTGCTCGGCGGCCTGCACCGCGCCCTGGGAGGCGTCCAGGCAGGCCAGCGAGCCGTCGGTGGTGACCAGGTACAGCCGCCCGTCGCGGTACTGCATGCTGTACGCCGAGCCGCAGCCGGTGCCCAGCTTCCACAGCCGGGTGCCGTCGGCGGCGAAGCAGTAGACGGACGAGTGGTTGTCGCCCGCGAACACGAACTCCCCGTCCGGGGAGGCCGCGCAGGAGAACACCGCGGCGTCGCACTTGTAGGCGGCGGCCTCCGACCCGTCGGACTTGCGCAGCCGGTGCACCCAGCCCTGCGAGGTGCCGGCGAACACCTCCTCGCGCTCCTGCCAGCCGAACAGCACCTGGCCCTTGGTGGCGGTGTGCCAGAGCTGGTCGCCGCCGCGCCCGGCGTACCGCGCCACGCCCGCCGAGTAGCCGTGGTAGACGGACTCGGCGTCGCAGCGCACCATCCAGCCGGAGCGGCCGTCGGCCTGCCGCCGCCACTGGAACTCGTCCTCGTGGTCGACGGTGGTCAGGCCGCCGCGCTCGTCGGCGACGCCGAGCACGCCGTCGTGGATGTCCAGCCAGTAGATGTCGACGTCCTGGGCGATCTCGTACGCCACCCGCGGGACCTTGCCGCCGAGGTCGTACACCTTGCCGTCGTCGCAGCCCGCGTAGATCCACCAGTCGTCGGCGACGATGCACTTGACGCCGTCCGGCAGGCCGTAGCGGGCGGTCACCTCGCCGTCCCGGGTGAGGGTGTACACGTCGCCGCTCTCGTTGCCGACCCAGGCGTGCTCCTCGCCGACGTACACCCCGAAGGCGGGCGAGCCGGAGCGGAAGCGCCACAGCAGCGGGGCCTGGCGGGCGGTGGAGCGGGTCGAGGTGATCTGGCGGCGCGTCACCGACCGGCGCTGGCGCACCCCCTGGACCGCCGGGGCGTAGCCCTTGCGGACCTTCTCGCCGATCTTCTTGGCCGCCGCGGCGGCCGCCTTCTCGGCGCTCGGGTAGCTGGTGGTCTTCGCCGTGCCGGGCTCCCCGATCCGGCCGTAGCGGATCGTCAACTCCGCGTCCACGAGCCGGA
Organism: Streptomyces sp. TLI_171; assembly: GCF_003610255.1. GTDB lineage: Bacteria > Actinomycetota > Actinomycetes > Streptomycetales > Streptomycetaceae > Kitasatospora. The sequence goes on from NZ_RAPS01000001.1 coordinate 3,182,746, forward strand.
CTTCGTAGAACTTGTGGGCACTTCCCTGGTCCTCGGAGAGCTCCAGGTAGGTCACCTGCGGGTCCGCGGAAACGGTGGCAGACATGGCCGACGCCCCTTTCGGGCAAGACTTCGGGGGGTTGCCGGCGGGGCCCTCGCCACCTGCCGACACCCATCAATCTAGGCCCTGCCACCGACAGTTGGCGATCAGCCGGTGGTCACCTTCACGCCCCCGGTATGGGCCTTCGCGACCAGGCTGCGGGCCGCGCCGGCCTGCGTGGGGACGCTCACCTCGGTGCCGCCGGTCTCCGCGTGCGCGTCCACCGAGTAGCTCTCCCCGGCGGGCACCGTCAGCTCCACCCCGCCGGTCTCGGTGCGCAGTTCCGCCCTGGTCGGAGCGGCGGCGAACTGCGCCGACACCCCGCCGGTGGTGGCCTCCAGGGTGACGTCGGCGGCCCGCAGGCCCGTCCCCTCGACGCCTCCGGTGACGGTCTGCGCCCGGATGTCGCCCGCCATGCCGCGCAGCACGATGCCGCCGGTGGTCTCGGTCAGCCGGAGTTTCGTCCCGGCCGGGACCCGCACCTCGTAGCCGACGCCGCACTGCGAGCAGGAGTACGTCAGCTTCAGCACCCCGCCCTCCAGGGTGTGCGTGGGCTGCGGCTCCTCGTCCTTCCAGGTGCGCTTCTCGATCACCTGAGCCGGCCCGTCCGCGGCCCGCACCTCGATCCCGCCGACCTCGCCGTCCACCACCAACTCGGTGATCCGACCGGGCACTTCGTACGACACCGTCTTGCGCTGGTCGTCCCACGGGCCGCAGCCCACCGCCCCCACCAGCAGCAGTCCCAGGACCGCTGCCGCCCCCACCGTCCGCTTCACCGCGGGCCTCCTTCTCGACGTGTCCCCAGTCTCCCGCGGCCCCTGAATCGCCCGCCTCCCCCGCGGGAGTGGTTCGCCCGCCTCCTCCCCCAGGGGGATCCCCTAGGTGGAACGCCGCAGGGCGGCCACCCCGAGTGGGGTGACCGCCCTGCGGTTCGATCGGTGACCGATCAGCCGGTGTACGGGCCGTAGTCGTAGTCGTCCAGCGGGACGGCCTGACCGGAGCCCGCGCCGAACGGCGACAGGTCGTAGTCGTCGTAGCCGACGGCCGAGTACATCGCGGCCTTGGCCTCCTCGGTCGGCTCGACCCGGATGTTGCGGTAGCGGGGCAGACCCGTACCGGCCGGGATGAGCTTGCCGAGGATGACGTTCTCCTTGAGGCCCAGCAGCGGGTCCGACTTGGCGTGGATCGCCGCGTCGGTGAGCACCCGGGTCGTCTCCTGGAAGGAGGCGGCCGACAGCCAGGACTCGGTGGCCAGCGAGGCCTTGGTGATACCCATCAGCTGCGGACGGCCGGAGGCGGGGTGACCGCCCTCGGAGACCACGCGACGGTTCTCCTGCTCGAAGCGGCCGCGCTCGACCAGCTCGCCCGGCAGCAGCTCGGCGTCGCCCGACTCGATGATCGTCACGCGGCGGAGCATCTGCCGGATGATGATCTCGATGTGCTTGTCGTGGATCGACACACCCTGCGAGTTGTAGACCTTCTGGACCTCGGCCACCAGGTGGATCTGGACGGCACGCTGGCCCATGATCCGCAGCACGTCGTGCGGGTTGGTCGCGCCGACGGTCAGCTTCTGGCCGACCTCGACCGCCTCGCCCTCGCTGACCAGCAGCTTGACGCGCTTGGAGACCGGGTAGGCGATCTCGTCGGTGCCGTCGTCCGGCGTGACGACGACCTTGCGGGTCTTCTCGGTGTCCTCGATCCGGACCCGGCCCTGCGCCTCCGAGATCGGGGCCACACCCTTGGGGGTACGGGCCTCGAAGAGCTCGACGACACGGGGCAGACCCTGCGTGATGTCGTCACCGGCCACACCACCGGTGTGGAAGGTACGCATGGTCAGCTGGGTGCCGGGCTCACCGATGGACTGGGCGGCGATGATGCCGACCGCCTCACCGATGTCGACCAGCTTGCCGGTGGCCAGCGAGCGGCCGTAGCAGAAGGCACAGGTGCCGACCGCGGACTCGCAGGTCAGGATCGAGCGGACCTTGACCGAGCTCACGCCGTGCCGGATCAGCTCGTCCATCAGGACGTCGCCGAGGTCGGTGTTGGCGGTGGCGATCAGCTTGCCGTCGACGGTGATGTCCTCGGCGAGCATGCGGGCGTACACGCTGGTCTCGACGTCGTCGGCCTTGCGCAGCACACCGTCCGCACCGACCTGGCCGATCTCCAGCTTGAGGCCGCGCTCGGTGCCGCAGTCCTCCTCGCGGATGATCACGTCCTGCGAGACGTCCACCAGACGACGGGTCAGGTAACCCGAGTCGGCGGTGCGCAGCGCGGTGTCGGCCAGACCCTTACGGGCACCGTGGGTGGAGATGAAGTACTCCAGCACGGACAGGCCCTCACGGAACGAGGCCTTGATGGGACGCGCGATGGTCTCGTTCTTCGCGTTCGACACCAGACCACGCATACCGGCGATCTGACGCATCTGCATCATGTTTCCGCGCGCGCCCGAGTCGACCATCATGAAGATGGGGTTCGTCTTCGGGAAGTTCGCGGCCATCGCGTCGGCGACCTCGTTGGTCGCGCGGGTCCAGATGCCGATCAGCTCGGACTTGCGCTCGTTGTCGGTGATCAGACCGCGCTCGTACTGACGCTGGACCTTCTCCGCCTGCGCCTCGTAGCCCTCCAGGATGGCGGGCTTGCTCGGCGGGACGATGACGTCCGAGATCGAGACGGTGACACCTGAACGGGTCGACCAGTGGAAGCCGGCCGCCTTCAGGTTGTCGAGCGCCGCGGCGACGACGACCTTCGGGTAGCGCTCGGCGAGGTCGTTGACGATCGCCGAGAGCTGCTTCTTGCCGATCTCGTAGTCGACGAACGGGTAGTCCTCGGGCAGCAGCTCGTTGAAGAGCGCACGGCCCAGGGTGGTGGTGATCCGGAACGGCTCGCCCTCGTGCCAGGTCGGCTGCCCGTCCTCGTCCACCGGCGGGACCCAGCCGCGCGGCGGCACGGTGCCGGCCGCCATGCGCAGGTCGATCGGGGCCTGGACGTCCAGCTCGCGGGCGTCGAAGGCCATGATCGCCTCGGCGGTCGAGGAGAAGGAACGGCCCTTGCCCTTGACCTCCTCGCGGTCCGAGGTGAGGAAGAACAGGCCCAGCACCATGTCCTGGGTCGGCATGGTGACGGGGCGACCGTCGGCCGGCTTCAGGATGTTGTTCGAGGACAGCATCAGGATGCGGGCCTCGGCCTGCGCCTCCGCGGACAGCGGAAGGTGCACGGCCATCTGGTCGCCGTCGAAGTCCGCGTTGAACGCGGTGCAGACGAGCGGGTGGATCTGGATGGCCTTGCCCTCGACCAGCTGCGGCTCGAAGGCCTGGATGCCGAGGCGGTGCAGGGTGGGCGCACGGTTCAGCAGCACCGGGTGCTCGGCGATGACCTCTTCGAGGACGTCCCACACCACGGGGCGGGCGCGCTCGACCATGCGCTTGGCCGACTTGATGTTCTGCGCGTGGTTCAGGTCGACCAGGCGCTTCATCACGAACGGCTTGAAGAGCTCCAGCGCCATGGCCTTCGGCAGACCGCACTGGTGCAGCTTGAGCTGCGGGCCGACGACGATGACCGAACGGGCCGAGTAGTCGACTCGCTTGCCGAGCAGGTTCTGACGGAACCGACCCTGCTTGCCCTTGAGCATGTCGGACAGCGACTTCAGCGGGCGGTTGCCCGGGCCGGTGACCGGACGGCCGCGACGGCCGTTGTCGAACAGGGCGTCGACCGCCTCCTGCAGCATGCGCTTCTCGTTGTTCACGATGATCTCGGGCGCGCCGAGGTCGAGAAGCCGCTTCAGGCGGTTGTTGCGGTTGATGACGCGGCGGTACAGGTCGTTCAGGTCCGAGGTGGCGAAGCGGCCACCGTCGAGCTGGACCATCGGACGCAGGTCCGGCGGGATCACCGGGACGCAGTCGAGCACCATGCCCTTGGGCTTGTTGCTGGTCTGCAGGAAAGCGGAGACGACCTTGAGGCGCTTGAGCGCACGGGTCTTCTTCTGGCCCTTGCCGGTGCGGATGATCTCGCGGAGGCGCTCGGCCTCCTCGCCCAGGTCGAAGGACTCCAGGCGGTCCTTGAGGGCCGCCGCGCCCATCGAGCCGGAGAAGTAGGTGCCGAAGCGGTCGCGCAGCTCGCGGTAGAGCAGCTCGTCGCCCTCCAGGTCCTGGACCTTGAGGTTCTTGAAGCGCGCCCACACCTCGTCCAGGCGGTCGATCTCGCGCTGGGTGCGGTCGCGGAGCTGCTTCATCTCGCGCTCGGCGCCCTCGCGCACCTTGCGGCGCACGTCCGCCTTGGCGCCCTCGGCCTCGAGCTCGGCCAGGTCGGACTCGGCCTTCTTGGCCCGGGCCTCCAGGTCGGCGTCGCGGCGGTTCTCGATCTGCTGGCGCTCGACCGAGACGTGCGCCTCCAGCGAGGGGAGGTCGCGCTGACGGCGCTCGTCGTCCACCCAGGTGATCATGTAGGCGGCGAAGTAGATGACCTTCTCGAGGTCCTTCGGCGCCAGGTCCAGCAGGTAGCCGAGACGCGACGGCACACCCTTGAAGTACCAGATGTGGGTGACGGGGGCGGCCAGCTCGATGTGGCCCATCCGCTCACGGCGCACCTTGGCGCGAGTGACCTCGACGCCGCAGCGCTCGCAGATGATGCCCTTGAAGCGGACGCGCTTGTACTTACCGCAGTAGCACTCCCAGTCCCGGGTGGGGCCGAAGATCTTCTCGCAGAAGAGGCCGTCCTTCTCGGGCTTCAGGGTGCGGTAGTTGATGGTCTCCGGCTTCTTGACCTCGCCGTGCGACCACTGGCGGATGTCGTCGGCGGTGGCCAGGCCGATGCGGAGCTCGTCGAAGAAGTTGACGTCAAGCACTGGTCGTCAAGCCCTCTTTCGTGATTCGAGAGTCTGTCTGTTGGTCTGAGGGGGGCCTGGGGGCGGGCCGGCTGCCTGATCAGGGGCAGCCGGCCCCACCTCCGTCAGACCTCTTCGACGCTGCTCGGCTCGCGCCGGGACAGGTCAATGCCGAGCTCCTCGGCGGCGCGGAACACGTCCTCGTCGGAGTCCCGCATCTCGATGGACTGGCCGTCCGAGGACAGCACCTCCACGTTGAGGCAGAGCGACTGCATTTCCTTGATGAGGACCTTGAAGGACTCGGGAATGCCGGGCTCGGGGATGTTCTCGCCCTTGACGATGGCCTCGTAGACCTTCACACGGCCGAGGACGTCGTCGGACTTGATGGTGAGCAGCTCCTGCAGCGCGTACGCGGCGCCGTATGCCTCAAGGGCCCACACCTCCATCTCACCGAAGCGCTGACCACCGAACTGCGCCTTACCACCGAGCGGCTGCTGGGTGATCATCGAGTACGGGCCGGTCGAACGGGCGTGCAGCTTGTCGTCGACCAGGTGGTGCAGCTTGAGGATGTACATGTAGCCGACCGAGACCGGCATCGGGAACGGCTCGCCGGAGCGGCCGTCGAACAGCCGGGCCTTGCCGGTGGAGTTCACCAGGCGCTCACCGTCACGGGTGAGGGTGGTGTTGTCCAGCAGGCCGGTGATCTCGTCCTCGCGGGCGCCGTCGAAGACGGGGGTGGCGAGGTTGGTGCCGCCCTCGACCGTGTCGGCGCCGATCGCCTGGAGACGCTGGGCCCACTCGTCGGCGAGGCCGGAGACGTCCCAGCCCTGCATGGCGAGCCAGCCGAGGTGGATCTCCAGGACCTGTCCCGGGTTCATTCGGGACGGGACGCCCAGCGGGTTCAGGATGATGTCGACCGGGGTGCCGTCCTCCAGGAACGGCATGTCCTCGACCGGCAGGATCTTGGAGATGACACCCTTGTTGCCGTGACGGCCGGCCAGCTTGTCACCGTTGGTGATCTTGCGCTTCTGGGCGACGTAGACGCGGACCAGCTGGTTCACGCCCGGGGGAAGCTCGTCCCCCTCCTCGCGGTCGAAGACGCGGACGCCGATGACCTTGCCGGACTCGCCGTGCGGCACCTTCAGCGAGGTGTCGCGGACCTCACGGGCCTTCTCGCCGAAGATCGCGCGGAGCAGGCGCTCCTCCGGGGTCAGCTCGGTCTCGCCCTTCGGGGTGACCTTGCCGACCAGGATGTCGCCGGTGACGACGTCCGCACCGATCCGGATGATGCCGCGCTCGTCGAGGTCGGCGAGGACCTCCTCGGAGACGTTCGGGATGTCCCGGGTGATCTCCTCGGGGCCCAGCTTGGTGTCACGGGCGTCGACCTCGTGCTCCTCGATGTGGATCGAGGAGAGGACGTCGTCCTGCACGAGGCGCTGCGACAGGATGATCGCGTCCTCGTAGTTGTGGCCCTCCCAGGACATGAACGCCACCAGGAGGTTCTTGCCGAGGGCCATCTCGCCCTCGTCGGTGCACGGGCCGTCGGCCAGCACCTGGCCGGCCTCGACCCGGGCGCCCTCGTCCACGAGCACCTTCTGGTTGAAGGCGGTGCCCTGGTTGGAGCGGGTGAACTTGGCGGCGCGGTAGGTGTTGTACGTGCCGTCGTCGTTGGCCACGGTGACGTAGTCGGCCGAGACCTCCTGCACCACACCGGCCTTGTCGGCGGTGATCACGTCCGCGGCGTCGACGGCGCAGCGGTACTCCATGCCGGTGCCGACCAGCGGCGCCTCGCTGCGGAGCAGCGGGACGGCCTGGCGCATCATGTTCGAGCCCATCAGCGCGCGGTTGGCGTCGTCGTGCTCGAGGAACGGGATCATGGCGGTCGCGACCGACACCATCTGGCGCGGCGAGACGTCCATGTAGTCGATCTCGGTGCCGGGGATGTAGTCGATCTCGCCGCCGCGGCGGCGGACCAGGACACGCGGCTCGGCGAAGGTCAGCTCCGCGGTGAGCGGGGCGTTGGCCTGCGCGATGACGTACCGGTCCTCCTCGTCGGCGGTCAGGTAGTCCACCGACTCGGTGACCACACCGTCGACGACCTTGCGGTACGGGGTCTCGATGAAGCCGAACGCGTTGACCCGGCCGTACGAGGCCAGCGAGCCGATCAGACCGATGTTCGGGCCTTCGGGGGTCTCGATCGGACACATGCGGCCGTAGTGCGAGGGGTGCACGTCACGGACCTCGAAGCCGGCCCGCTCGCGGGACAGACCACCGGGGCCGAGCGCGGACAGACGGCGCTTGTGGGTCAGGCCCGACAGCGGGTTCGTCTGGTCCATGAACTGCGACAGCTGGCTGGTGCCGAAGAACTCCTTGATGGAGGCGACGACCGGCCGGATGTTGATCAGGGTCTGCGGCGTGATCGCCTCGACGTCCTGGGTGGTCATGCGCTCGCGGACCACCCGCTCCATGCGGGCGAGGCCGGTGCGGACCTGGTTCTGGATCAGCTCGCCGACGTTGCGCAGGCGGCGGTTGCCGAAGTGGTCGATGTCGTCGACCTCGATGACGATGTCGCGGCCCTCGTCATCGCGCCACTCGGTCTCGCCGGCGTGCAGCTTCACCAGGTACTTGATGGTGTTGATGATGTCCGGCTCGGTGAGCACGCCGGAGTCCAGGGACTCGGCGTTGCCCAGCTTCCGGTTCACCTTGTAGCGGCCGACCTTGGCGAGGTCGTAGCGCTTCGGGTTGAAGTACAGGTTCTCCAGCAGCGTCTGCGCGGCCTCGCGGGTCGGCGGCTCGCCCGGGCGCAGCTTGCGGTAGATGTCGAGCAGCGCGTCGTCCTGGCCCTGGGTGTGGTCCTTCTCCAGGGTGGCGCGCATCGACTCGTACTCGCCGAACTCCTCGAGAATCATCTCGGTGGTCCAGCCGAGCGCCTTCAGCAGCACGGTGACCGACTGCTTGCGCTTGCGGTCGATGCGGACACCGACCATGTCGCGCTTGTCGATCTCCATCTCCAGCCAGGCGCCGCGGGAGGGGATGATCTTGGCGGAGTAGATGTCCTTGTCGGACACCTTGTCCAGGGTGGAGTCGAAGTAGACGCCCGGGGAGCGCACCAGCTGGGACACGACGACACGCTCGGTGCCGTTGATGATGAAGGTGCCCTTGTTGGTCATGAGCGGGAAGTCGCCCATGAACACGGTCTGGGACTTGATCTCACCGGTCTCGTTGTTGGTGAACTCCGCGGTGACGAAGAGCGGGGCCGCGAAGGTGAAGTCACGGTCCTTGCACTCGTCGATGGAGTTCTTCGGCGGCTCGAAACGGTGGTCCCGGAAGGTCAGGGACATCGACCCGCTGAAGTCCTCGATCGGGGAGATCTCTTCGAAGATCTCCTCCAGACCGGACTTCGTGGGGACGTCCTGACCACTCTCCAGGGCAGCCTCGACCCGGGACTTCCAGGCCGCGTTCCCGAGCAGCCAGTCAAAGCTCTCGGTCTGCAGGGCCAGGAGGTTCGGGACCTCGAGGGGCTCCTTGATCTTCGCGAACGAGACGCGGAGCGGGGCGGTGGATGCGGAATTGTTCGAGGCGTTGCGCGGCGCGGCCAAGAGGGGGGTCCTTCCGAGGGCTCGGAGCTCACTACGCGCATACCGTCCGGGCCTTGGCCGAGGCGTAACCCCAGGTCAGGACAGGGGTCGCTCCGGGCGACGAGTCACGGAGCGACTAATAGGCAGCGCAAAGGGACAGTGTAGCCAATGGCGACACTGCTAGCAAGCCCTGATTCGGAGACCGAATCGGACGCTCCTCCCGTACATCCGACAACCCGGGCAGTGATCCCTCACCGGCCGGGCCGTCACACCTCGTCTGCGTCACCGGGAACCTTCCCAGTGCCGGCCCCGAATATGCATCGGAGACGGTTCCGCTTGGGGCACGCGCCTAGAGAATCGCGCGCCTCGTGCTGCTCGTCAAGGCCCGCACCAGGGTGTGGACCTCGTACTGCCCATCGTCCGGGACGCCCCGCGCGTTACACGCTGCCTGCGCCAGGGGGCCCGACGATTGCGATCACCCTACCCCCGGGGGCCGACAAGCTCCGAGCGCGCCTTGGGCCATCGGAGGGCATCCGGCGCCCTTCGGGAGACCGCCGGAAACGCAAGCAGGCCGGGCCGGCCACCCCGAAGGGTGGCCGGCCCGGCCGGAAGAGCACCTCTCAGAGAGAGGAGAAAGTCACTTGACGGTGACCTTGGCGCCAGCGCCCTCGAGCTGAGCCTTCGCCTTCTCGGCGACGTCCTTGGCGACCTTCTCGAGAACCTTCGCACCGGCGGTGTCGACGAGGTCCTTGGCCTCCTTCAGGCCGAGGGAGGTGAGGGCGCGCACCTCCTTGATGACCTGGATCTTCTTGTCGCCGGCGCCGTCGAGGATGACGTCGAACTCGTCCTGCTCCTCAACGGCCTCGGCCACGGCGCCCGGACCGGCAACGCCGGCAACGGCGACCGGGGCGGCGGCGGTGACGTCGAACTTGTCCTCGAACGCCTTCACGAACTCGGAGAGCTCGATCAGGGTCATGCCCTCGAACTGCTCGAGCAGGTCCTCGGTGCTGAGCTTCGCCATGATTGGCGTCCTTCCACTAAATCGGCAGGTGCCGGATGTACGGATTGGCGGGCGTACTTGCGGGCCCGCTGGGACGGGAGTGGTTACTCCGCGTCCTCGGCGGGAGCCGGAGTACCGGCACCGCCCTGCTCGACCTTCTCGCGCAGCGCTTCCACGGTGCGAACGAGCTTGGACGGGAGCGCCTGGAAGACCGCGGCAGCCTGGGAGGGCTTGGCCTTCATCGCACCCGCCAGCTTGGCGAGCAGCACCTCGCGGGACTCGAGGTCCGCGAGCTTCTTGATCTCATCGGCGGTCAGCGCCTTACCGTCAAGGACACCGCCCTTGATGATGAGAGCAGGGTTCTCCTTGGCGAAGTCACGCAGAGCCTTCGCCGACTCCACCGGGTCACCGGTGACGAAGGCGACAGCCGTCGGACCGGCGAACAGGTCGTCCAGCTCGGAGATCCCGGCCTCATTGGCCGCGATCTTGGTCAGCGTGTTCTTCACCACGGCGTAATCGGCGTTGCCGGTGAGCGAGCGACGCAGCGTCTTCAGCTGCTTCACCGTGAGACCGCGGTACTCGGTCAGAACGGCGGCGCTGGAGGCACGGAACTTGTCCGTGATCTCGGCGACGTCGGCAGCCTTGTCGGGCCTGGCCATAGGCTTACGCCTCCTTCCGTGATGTCGAAGTCGGGCCGACCTTCGAGAAGTCGACCATCCATCGCCGCGGACCCCGGAAGCGAGAAAAAGCCCCGGCGCGCAGGCGCACGGGGCTTGCAACGACCTCGACGAACCGAAAGGGCCCGGAGATCTTCACTGCTCCATAACCTGCGCGGGCGATTCGCAATGAGTTGCGAATCCTTCGGCACCGTCCTCCCTCTCGGGGCACGGCGACAACCAGCGGTCTTTGGCTCGGCCAGCCTAACGGGACCGGTCCGGTTTGACCAAATCGCGCTACGGGAAAGCCGGCGGGCTCGCGTCGCCGCCCTCCGCGGTGTCGGCCTCGGCCGGGGCCTGGACGGAGAGCGAGGAGCTGCCGAACTCGCTGTAGGTCACGGTGTCCACCTCGGCGGCGGCCCGGCGCAGCTGGACCAGCTGGTCGCGGTCGTTGAGCCACAGGTCGAGCACCACGTCGCCGGGGCCGAGCGCGGTCTCCAGGGCCTGCCGGCGCTGCTGGTCGAGCTGGGTCTGCGCGGCGGCGTACTGCCCGGCGGTCAGGGTGACCCGGTAGTGCTCGACGGTGGTGTCGATCAGCTTCTCCTCGCCGATCAGCTCCGGCTCCCGGACGGCGGCCGCGGCGGCGACCGCGACCACCGGGTTGAGCCGGTCGATCAGGGCCGAGTACGGGATCCGGCCGCCGGAGAACTTCTGCCAGTGCGGGCCGCCCAGCCGGAGCGCGGTCGCCGGGTCGCCGCCCAGGTAGGCGGAGGTGTCCAGCACCATCAGCTGCCGGCTGTCCGAGTCGGGCTGGTACTTCAGCACCGTCTTGGGCGCCCAGAACAGCGCGCCCTTGCCCCGGTCGTCGCCCAGCACGGCCCGGAACTCGGCGCGCCGGGCGTCGTGCAGCACCAGCTGCGCGGAGAGCAGCACCCCGTGCGGGGAGCGGTCGGTGGGGCTCGGCTGCGCGGTGGACGGGGAGGGGCTGGCGGAGGAGGGCTGCTGGTCGGGCCGGGGCGCGGAGCCGGTGCAGCCGGTGGCCGCGGTGCTCAGCAGGGCGGCCGCCAGCAGGGCCGCGGCCCAGCGCGCCGGTGCCGCCATCGGTCCCTCCTCCTGCCGTGCTCCTCGTCCGCTCCCCACCATGCCATGCGGCCTGCGCGATCCCGGGGGTCGCCCCCGGGATCGCGCAGGCCGGGGCGACTCCTACTGCTTCAGCAGGTCGTCGAGCGAGAAGACGTCGGAAGCGGCCGGCGCCTGGGTGGGCTTGACGGTGCCGAGCTTGCTGTAGGTGACGACACCCGGCTTCGCGCCCGGCTTGCTCGACATGTCGGTGCTGGACTGCTGAACCAGCTCGCCCTTGGCGTTGATCCACAGGTCGACGGTGGAGGTGGAGCCGTTCTTCTTGAGCTCGGCCAGCACCTGGGCCTTCAGGTCGGCGGACAGCTGCATCTTGGCGACCATGTCGTCGACCTTGATCTCGCTGCGGTAGTGCGTGGCGCTCTGCCCGGCCACCGTCTCGGTGCCGACCAGCGTCGCGGCGGGCGCGGCGGCGAGCAGCTGCACGGACGGGTTCATCACCTGCATCATCGCCGCGATGCCGCCCACGTCGCCGCCCGCACCGGTGGCCGCGGTCGCCTTGGGGTCGAGCTTCATCCACTTCTTGCCGCCGGCCACGGAGGCCATGTCCGGGGTGACGCCGATGTACATCACGTCACCGAGGAACAGGACCTTGGCCTCCTGGCCGTCGGTCTTGGCGTTCATCAGGAAGGACTCCGGGGCCTTCCAGACGTAGTCGGCGGTGCCCTCGGTGTCGTCGCCGCTCAGGGTCAGCTGGGCGCTGCCGACCTTGTCCATCACCGCGGCGGAGGCCAGCAGGGCCTCCTTCGGGGCGAGCTTCGAGCCCTTGCCCGCACCGTCGGCCGCCGGGGCGGAGGCGCTCTGCGAGGCGCCGGCGCTGCTGCCGCTGCCGGTGCCGGTCTTGGCGTCGGTGGAGCCACCGGAGCTGCTGCAGGCGGTCAGGACGCCGGCGGCCAGGCAGGCCACGGCGAGGGTACGCAGAGCGCGCACGAGGGTCCCCCTCTAATCGGATTCTCAGGAAAGGCGTTCGGACTCTATCGGACCGCTCCGACCCCCGCGCAAACCGTTTGGGAACGCCGCTGGGCCCGCACCCCGGTCGGGGTGCGGGCCCAGCGTGCTTGACCGTGTGGAGAACTGACTCAGGGTCAGACCGCCGCCGGGTCCTCCTCGACGAGGAGGTTGCGGGTGCGGTTCGGGTCCACCTGGATGCCGGGGCCGATGGTGGTGGAGAAGGCGACCTTCTTCAGGTAACGGCCCTTGGCGGCGGCCGGCTTGGCCCGGAGGACCTCGTCCAGCGCGGCGCCGTAGTTCTCGATCAGCTGCTCATCGGTGAACGAGGTCTTGCCGATGATCAGGTGCAGGTTCGAGTGCTTGTCGACGCGGAACTCGATCTTGCCGCCCTTGATGTCGTTGACGGCCTTGGCGACGTCCGGGGTCACGGTGCCGGTCTTCGGGTTCGGCATCAGACCACGGGGACCGAGCACGCGGCCCAGGCGGCCGACCTTGCCCATCAGGTCCGGGGTGGCGACGACGGCGTCGAAGTCCAGACGACCCTTGGCGACCTCGTCGATCAGCTCGTCGGAGCCGACGATGTCGGCGCCCGCGGCACGCGCAGCCTCGGCACGCTCACCGTTCGCGAAGACCAGGACCCGAGCGGTCTTACCGGTGCCGTGCGGGAGGATGACGGTGCTGCGGACCATCTGGTCGGCCTTGCGCGGGTCGACGCCCAGACGCATGGCGACCTCGACGGTGCCGTCGAACTTGCTGGTGGAGGTCGCCTTGGCGAGGCGGACGGCCTCGAGGGGGCGTAGATCCGGGCGCGGTCGACCTTGGCGTCCGCGGCCTTGAGGGCCTTGCTGCGCTTCACTGCTGCTCCTGGTGACTATTGGAGTTCGTGGTAATCGCGGGCCGCGCTGGCCCTACCACGGTGGACGTACGGGCTGGTCAGCCCTCGACGGTGATGCCCATCGACCGGGCGGTGCCGGCGATGATCTTCTCCGCGGCGTCCAGGTCGTTGGCGTTCAGGTCGGGCATCTTGGTGGTGGCGATCTCGCGCACCTGGGCCGAGGTCAGCTTGGCGACCTTGGTCTTGTGCGGCTCCTTGGAGCCCTTGTCGATGCCCGCGGCCTTCAGGATGAGGCGCGCAGCCGGCGGGGTCTTCGTGACGAAGGTGAAGGAACGGTCGTCGTAGACCGTGATCTCCACCGGCACGATCATGCCGCGCTGCGACTCGGTGGCCGCGTTGTACGCCTTGCAGAACTCCATGATGTTGACGCCGTGCTGGCCCAGCGCGGGGCCGACCGGCGGCGCCGGGTTGGCCGCACCGGCGTTGATCTGGAGCTTGATAAGCCCCGTGACCTTCTTCTTCTTGGGAGGCATGTCTCTCCGGGTCCTTCCGAGAGGTGAGTGCTGATGCGCCTGGACCCCGGGGCGAAACCCGGCCGCCAAGGCACACATCGGACCAGGCTAACCGCTGATGCGGTGCTGGACCAAAACGGTTCCGGGGCGGGGGCCTTCGCCCCCGCCCCGGAACCGTTGCGCGTGGATCAGTTCTTCTGGATCTGGTCGAAGGAGAGCTCGACCGGGGTCTCCCGGCCGAAGATCTCCACCAGGCCCTTGACCTTCTTCGAGTCGGGGTTGATCTCGTTGATGGTCGCCTGCAGGGTCGCGAACGGGCCGTCGGTGACGGTGACCGAGTCGCCGACCTCGAAGTCCAGCACCTGCACCTCGACCGGGCGGACCGGCGAGGCCTTGCCGGCCTCCTTGGCGGCGGCGCGCTCGACGTCGGGGGCGAGCATCTTGACGACCTCGTCCAGGGTCAGCGGGTACGGGTCGTAGGCGTTGCCGACGAAGCCGGTGACACCGGGGGTGTTGCGCACGACGCCCCAGGACTCCGGGGTGAGGTCCATGCGGACCAGCACGTAGCCGGGGAGCTTGTTCTGCCGGATGGTCTTGCGGTCGCCGTTCTTGATCTGGACGACCTCCTCCTGCGGAACCTGGGACTCGAAGATGTAGTCCTCGACGTTCAGCGAGACGGAGCGCTGCTCCAGGTTCTGCTTCACCCGGTTCTCGTAGCCCGCGTAGGTGTGGATCACGTACCACTCGCCCGGGGCGCGGCGCAGCTGCTCGCGGAACTCGGCGACCGGGTCGCTCTCGGCCTCCTCGGCCGGCTCCTCGGTCTCCTCGGCGGGGGCCTCGTCGGCAGCGCCCTCGGCCTCGTCCACCTCGTGCACGGCCTCGACCTCGGCCGGCTCGCCGGCCTCCTCGTCGGCGGCCTCGACCTCGTCCTCCGCGGCGTCCGCCTCAGCAGCCTCTGCGGTCTCCTCGGCGACGGGCTCGACGTCGACAGCCGCGTCCGGCTCGGCGGCGACATCCGCCTCGCGGACGGTCTCGTCGGCGTCGTACAGGGGGGACTCAGACACGGTCGCTGCTTCTTTCCTGGTTGGAACGGGATACCTCATCAACAGTACCGACTCAACGGTAGTCGCCCGCTGTCCTTCGCGCCGACAGCTCGACCCGGGCCGAAGGGTTCGGCCCGGGTCGGGGTGGAGTATCGGTGCGGGACCCTGCGGGGATCCCGGTTCGGTCTGCCGGATCGGGCGTCAGCCGAAGACCCAGAAGGCGAGCTTCGAGAAGCACCAGTCGAGACCGGCGACCAGCAGCATCAGCACGATCACGAAGGTCACCACGACGGTGGTGTACTGGATCAGCTGGTTGCGGGTCGGCCAGACCACCTTGCGGAGTTCGGCGATGATCTGGCGGTAGAAGATCGCGATCCGGGCGAACAGGCCCTTCTTGGCCCGCTTGCCGGACTTCTTGCCACCCTCGCCACCGGCCTTGTTGGCACGCCGACGCTCGCGGCGGGACAGCTTGCCGTCCGCGGCGGTGGTCTCGTCCGCTGCGCCGTCGGCCCCCTCGGGGTTGCCGCTCTCAGGCGTTGCGGTGGAGCCCGTGGTCTCCGTCACTCGTCCTCACCTGAATCCGGGTCCTGCGGAGGTCCGTGCCTGGTGCACGGGCGATCCGGCGAAAGCACTGCTGGGTGGGGCCCTCTCCGCATCAAGCCCGCTCGCTCTGCGGAGCGAACGGGCTTGGCACGGATCAAGCAGCAGGGCACGAGGGACTCGAACCCCCAACCGCCGGTTTTGGAGACCGGTGCTCTACCAATTGAGCTAGTGCCCTTCGAAACCTCGCGGCTCCGATGTGGCCCCAACCTACCGCATCCGACCGGCCGTGTGGTGAACCCGACCGACGGATCCGCACTTCGGGAGCCATCGAGCAGTGAGTGTACGGGTTCTTCGCCGATTGGTCGAACCTCATTCACCGAGATCCGGATTCACCGACTTTCGCCGCGATCCGACCGAGAATGTCCGGCCGTCAGCGTGTTCCGCCCGAGATCGTCCGGCGGCCCGTACGGATGCCGGAACGCCCCCGTACGCATGGTGAAACCGCGATTCCCGCGGCCCCGGCGGTCTGGGACCATTCAGACATGAGCGCACCCACCCCCGAGAACGTCTCCCCCGCGAACCGCCGGGTCTCCGCCCGGGTCGGCGCCATCGCCGAGTCCGCCACCCTCGCCGTCGACGCCAAGGCCAAGGCCCTCAAGGCGGCCGGCCGTCCGGTGATCGGCTTCGGCGCCGGCGAGCCCGACTTCCCGACCCCCGGCTACATCGTGGACGCCGCCGTCGCTGCCTGCCAGGACCCGGCCAACCACCGCTACACCCCGGCCGGCGGCCTGCCGGAGCTGAAGGCCGCGATCGCCGCCAAGACGCTGCGCGACTCCGGCTACCAGGTGGACGCCTCGCAGGTGCTGGTGACCAACGGCGGCAAGCAGGCGATCTACAACGCCTTCGCCGCCATCCTCGACCCGGGCGACGAGGTGATCATCCCCGCGCCGTACTGGACCACCTACCCCGAGGCCGTGAAGCTGGCCGGCGGCACCCCGGTGGACGTGATCTCGGACGAGACCACCGGCTACAAGGTCTCGGTGGAGCAGCTGGAGGCCGCCCGCACCGCCAACACCAAGGTGGTGCTGTTCGTCTCGCCGTCCAACCCGACCGGCGCGGTGTACACCGAGGCCGAGGCCGAGGCGATCGGCCGCTGGGCGCTGGAGCACGGCCTCTGGGTGCTCACCGACGAGATCTACGAGCACCTGGTGTACGGCGACGCGAAGTTCACCTCGCTGCCGGCCCTGCTGCCCGAGCTGGCCGACAAGTGCATCGTGGTCAACGGCGTGGCCAAGACCTACGCCATGACCGGCTGGCGGGTGGGCTGGATGATCGGCCCGAAGGACGTCGTCAACGCGGCCGCCAACCTGCAGTCGCACGCCACCTCCAACGTCTCCAACGTGGCGCAGCGCGCCGCGCTGGCCGCGGTGGCCGGCGACCTGTCCGCGGTGGACGAGATGAAGACCGCGTTCGACCGCCGCCGCCGCACCGTCGTGGCGATGCTGAACGAGATCGATGGCGTGCTGTGCCCCGAGCCGGAGGGCGCCTTCTACGCCTACCCGTCGGTCAAGGGCCTGCTGGGCAAGGAGATCCGCGGCAAGCGCCCGGAGACCTCGGCCGAGCTGGCCGCGCTGATCCTGGACGAGGCCGAGGTCGCGGTCGTCCCCGGCGAAGCCTTCGGCACCCCGGGCTACCTGCGGCTCTCCTACGCGCTGGGCGACGCCGACCTGGTCGAGGGCGTCAGCCGGATGCAGAAGCTGCTCGGCGAGGCCCGGGACTGACGGCCCGTCAGCACTGCCCCTCGCACCTCACCCGTTCGGGCGAGGTGCGAGGGGCAGTTCCTGTTTCCGGGTGTTTTGCGGCAGGATCGGTGAATGGATCGCCTGCGTGATGTCCGGAGCCTGCCGAAGGCCCATCTGCACCTGCACTTCACCGGTTCGATGCGCCCCGCGACGCTGCTCGAACTCGCCGACAAGCACGGCATCCGGCTGCCCGAGGCGCTCAGCTCCGACCATCCGCCGAAGCTCCGGGCCACCGACGAGCGCGGCTGGTTCCGGTTCCAGCGGCTCTACGACACCGCCCGGTCCTGCCTGCGCGACGAGTCCGACATCCGCCGCCTGGTCCTGGAGACCGCCGAGGACGAGCGCGCCGACGGCTCCCGGTGGCTGGAGATCCAGGTCGACCCGACCTCGTACGCCCCGCTGCTCGGCGGGCTGACGCCCACCCTGGAGCTGATCCTGGACGCCGTCCGGGAGGCCTCCGAGGCCACCGGCGTGGGCATCCGGGTGCTGGTCGCCGCGAACCGGATGAAGTCCCCCATGGACGCCCGGACGCTGGCCCGGCTGGCCGTCCGCTACACCGACCAGGGGGTGATCGGCTTCGGCCTGTCCAACGACGAACGCCGGGGCCTGGCACGGGACTTCGACCGCGCCTTCGCGATCGCCCGGCAGGGCGGGCTGCTCGCCGCCCCGCACGGCGGGGAACTCGCCGGGCCGGACTCGGTCCGGGACTGCCTGGACGACCTGGGCGCCGGCCGGATCGGCCACGGCGTGCGCGCGGCCGAGGACCCGCGGCTGCTGCAGCGCCTCGCCGACCGCCAGGTCACCTGCGAGGTCTGCCCCGCCTCCAACGTCGCCCTCGGCGTCTACGACAGCCCCGAGGAGGTCCCGCTGCGCACCCTCTTCGAGGCCGGCGTCCCACTGGCCCTCGGCGCCGACGACCCGCTGCTGTTCGGCTCCCGCCTCGCCGACCAGTACACCCTGGCCCGCGAGTCGCACGCCTTCACCGACCCCGAACTCGCCGAACTGGCCCGCCAGTCGATCCGCTCCTCGCGGGCCCCCGAGCACGTCGCCAAGGACCTGCTGGCCGAGATCGACGCCTGGCTGGTGGACGCCTAGGCCCGGCGGGCCAGCGCGGAGACCGCGGCGGCGAGGACCGCACTGGTGGTCATGGCGCCGACGGCGACCATGGCCACGCCGATCACGTACAGGCCGTCGCCGCCGGACCAGTCGAGCCAGGCAGCGCCCGCCAGGCCCGCGGTGGTACCGGCCACCGCGTCCCGGACCGGACCGCGGGACGCCGACCAGCAGACCGCCGCGGCCGCCGTCAGCACCAGGCCGAGCACCTGCCACGCCTGGTACGGCCCGGACTCCGACCCGTCGGGGAGCACGTCCTTGTGCTGGTCCCAGCCCAGCCAGCATGCCCAGGCCAGGGCGGAGACCAGCAGGGGGACGAACAGGGGCGCGCGCTCGGCGAAGGTCCTTCTCATGGGCAGAGCTTCGCGCGCCCGGGCCACGGGTGGGCAGGGTGCGGATACTCAGCCTGTGCCTGAGTACCCCGCGACGGCGGACGGCTCAGAGCCGGACGCCGACCATCACCGGCTCGTTGACCAGTTCCACGCCGAACGCCGCGCGGACGCCGTCGCGGACCTCGCGGGCGAGGGCGAGCAGGTCCTCGGTGGTCGCCGAGCCGCGGTTGGTGAGGGCGAGGGTGTGCTTGGTGGAGAGGGTGGCGGGGCCGGAGCCGTGGCCCTTGCGGAAGCCCGCGTGGTCGATCAGCCAGGCGGCGGAGGTCTTGGTGCGGCCCTCGCCCGCCGGGTAGCTCGGGGCCGTCAGCTCGCCCAACCGCGCGGTGAAGGCGGCGAACTGGGCGTCCGTCAGGATCGGGTTGGTGAAGAAGGAGCCGGCCGACCAGGTGTCGTGGTCGGCCGCGTCGAGCACCATGCCCTTGCCGGCCCGCAGCCGCAGCACCTCGGCGTGGGCGTCCCCGAGCTTGACCCGCTGCCCTGGCTCGACACCCAGCGAGCGGGCCACCTCGGCGTACCTGACCGGCGAGGACAGACCGCCCTCGTCCGCCAGCGCGAACCGCACCCGCAGCACCACGTACCGCTCGGGGTCGGCCTTGAACAGGCTGTGCCGGTAGGAGAAGGCGCAGTCGGCGCCGGCCAGCGTCACCGTCTCGCCGAGCAGCCGGTCGTAGGCCACCACCTCGGTGATGGTCTCGGCGACCTCCTGGCCGTACGCCCCGACGTTCTGCACCGGCGTCGCGCCGGCCGAGCCGGGGATGCCGGCCAGGAACTCGATGCCGGCCAGGCCGGCCTCGACGGTGCGGGCGACCGCGTCGGACCAGACCTCGCCGGCTGCCAGTTCCAGCGACGTCCCGTCGAGGGCGAAGCCGGTGGTGGCGATCCGCAGCACGGTGCCGGGGAAGCCGGCGTCGCCGATCACCAGGTTGGAGCCGCCGCCGAGCACCAGCAGCGGCTCGCCCGCCCGGTCGGCCTCGCGGACCGCGGCCACCACCTCGGCGTCGGTCTCCGCCGTCACCAGCCGCCGGGCGGGGCCGCCGAGGCGCAGGGTCGTCAACGGGGCCAGCGGCGCATCCATCTCCACAATCACGGCCCCAGCGTAAGCGACGCCGGGGCCGTGGCTGCGGTCCGCGCACCCTAGGCGGCCCGGCCGGCTTCGAGTTGCCGGTCGGCTTCGGGCCACTGCGGGGCGGCCGGGTCGGGGGCGTCCCAGGTGGCGAAGGCGGAGTGGGCCATGACGGGGCGGAGCGAGGTCATGGCGCGGCGGTGGGGGTCGGAGCGGACGAAGGCGGTGAGCGCCTCGCGGTCGGTCCAGCTGGAGAGCACCCAGAAGGTGCGCCGCAGCGGGGCGGCCCGGAGCGAGACGCCGAGGGCGCCGGGGGCCTGCTGGGCGTGGCGGCGGACCGCGAGGGACCGGAGCAGGAAGCCGGGGACGTGCCGCAGGCCGCGGACCTGGAGTTCGGCGGCCATCACCACGGGCCGGGCGGGCGGCTGCCGGGCGGCGGGGCCGGTGCTCCACGGGATCGTCATGGACAGCACGGAAGGTGCTCCTCTCGGTGGTGGGGCGGTGGGGTGACGGCGGGTCAGGAGCGGCCGGCGGCGACGGCCACCGGCGCCTTCTCGGTGGGGACGGCCGCCCGCATGCCGTGCCGGCGCGGCACCAGGGCGGCGGCGAGGGACCCGACGGCGACCACGGCGGCGCCGACGATCAGCGCGGGGACGAGTCCGTCGGTGAAGGCGGCGGCGTCGCCGTAGCCGCCCTGGGCGGAGAAGACGGCGGACAGCACGGCCACGCCGAGGGCGCCGCCGACCTCGCGCATGGCGTTGTTGGCGCCGGAGGCGATGCCCTGTTCGCCGGGGCGGACGCTGGCCATCACCAGGTTGGCGGTGGGGGCGAAGTAGAGGGACATCCCGATGCCGCAGACCACCAGGATCGGGATCTGCTGCCCGTACCCGGCGGAGTGGTCGGCGAGCAGGGCGAACCCGGCCAGGCCGAGGGCCTGCAGGGCGAGTCCGGTGACCACGATGGGGCGGCCGCCGATCCGGTCGGTGAGGAGTCCGGCGAGCGGGGCGACCAGCAGCGGCATCGCGGTCCAGGGGAGCATCCGGACGCCGGCCTGTTCGGGGGTGTAGCCGCCGATGCCCTGGAGGTACTGGCTGATCAGGAAGATCGAGCCGAACATGCCGAGGTACATCAGCAGGCTGGCGGCGTTGACGGCGCTGAACGCCCGGTTGCGGAACATCCGCATCGGCAGCATCGGGCGCTTCGCCCAGCGGATCTCGTGGACGACGAAGGCGAGCAGCAGCAGGACGCCGGCGATCAGCGAGCCGAGCACCATCGGGTCGGTCCAGCCGTCGGGGTTGCCGCGGACCAGGCCGAGCACGATGCCGAACAGTCCGGCGCTGACCAGCGCGGTGCCGGGGACGTCCAGCCGGGGGTTCTCGCCGCGGCTCTCGGCGAGGCCGCGCCGGGCGAGTGGCAGCAGGGCGAGGCCGACCGGGACGTTGACCCAGAAGATCCACTGCCAGGAGAAGCGCTCGGTGAGGGTGCCGCCGATCAGTGGGCCGGTGGCGACGGCGAGGCCGCCGACGCCGGACCAGATGCCGAAGGCCATGCCGCGCTTGGCGACCGGCACCGCGACGGTGAGCAGGGTCAGGGTGAGCGGCATCATCACCGCCGCGCCGGCGCCCTGGACGGCGCGGGCGGCGATCAGCGACCCGATGTTCGGGGCGAGCGCGGCGGCGGCCGAGCCGAGCGTGAAGACGGAGAGCCCTGCGAGGAACATCCGGCGGCGGCCGAACCGGTCGCCGAGGGCCGCGCCGAGCAGCAGCAGGACCGCGAAGGTCAGGGTGTACGCGCTGACCGTCCACTCCAGGTCGGCGAGCGCGCCGCCCAGGTCGGTACGGATCGCGGGCAGTGCGGTGGTGACCACCAGGTTGTCGAGGCCGGCCATGAAGCTGGCCACGCTGACGACCACCAGGGTCCAGACGGCTTGCCTGTTCACGATGCTTCCCCCAGTCGTATGAAAGGTTGTGATTGATCAATAACTTTTGTGGGCCGAAAAAAGGCGCGCCGCCACCCTCGGCGGAGCGCCTCAGCTCTCCCCGGCCTGCTTCTTCTCCAGTTCGGCGAACCCGGACCAGATCTGATGCTCCATCGGATACCCCAGGGCCACCAGGGTGTTGATCAGCATGCCGTGCGCCATGAACTCGGTGGCCATGGCCCGCTCGCCGCCGATCCGCTCCCGGATCCGCTCGAACAGCCGCAGCCAGCCCTCCCGGGCCATCTCACCGATCTCGCCCTCGCCGGCGGACTCCGCGGCGAACACCGAGACGTAGATCTGCATCTGCATCATCACCTGCTCGCGGTCGGCGACCAGGTTCAGGTACGCCTCCCCCATCGCCTGCCGGGCCCGCTCGCCCGTCATGCCCTCCGAGGCCCGGTCGAAGACCCGCCAGGTCTCCTCCATGCAGTGCTCCGCCGCCGCCTGGAAGATCGCCTGCTTGTTGGGGAAGAGCCGGAACAAGTACGGCTGCGAGACTCCCACCCGGCGGGCGATCGCCTCGGTGGACGTCCCCCGGTAGCCACCCCGGGCGAACTCCACCATGGCCGCCCGAACGACGCTCTCGCGCCGCTCCTCGGCGGACATCCGCATGCTGTTCCTGGCCATGACTTCAGGTTAGTGATTGGCCAATAACTTTGCAAGGGGGAACTGCGGGCGAGGCCCCGGGCTCCCCCGGGGCCTTCGGTCCTCAGCCCAGCCGGACCACCGCGCGCGCCATGCCGAGCACCTTCTGGCCCTCGCTGGTCGCGGTGAGGTCCACCCGGACCCGGTTGTCGTCCAGCAGCGCGGCGACCTTCGCGGTGACCTCGATGGTCGCGCCGACACCGTCGTTGGGAACGATCACCGGCTTGGTGAAGCGGACGCCGTACTCGACCACCGCGGCCGGGTCGCCGACCCAGTCGGTGACCACCCGGGCGGCCTCGGCCATGGTGAACATGCCGTGCGCGATCACGTCCGGGAGGCCGACCTCCAGGGCGAACTTCTCGTTCCAGTGGATCGGGTTGAAGTCGCCCGAGGCACCGGCGTACTGCACCAGGGTCGCCCGGGTCACCGGGAACGACCGGGCCGGCAGCTCGGTGCCGACCTGGACCTCGTCAAAGCGGACCGCCACGGTCACTCCTCCCCGGCTTCGTCGGCGGCACGGGCCACCAGCGTCATGATCGACGTCACCACGTGCTCGCCGCTCGCGTCGTGCACCTCGCCACGGACCGTCAGCACGTCATTGCCCGCCAGCGAC
Organism: Streptomyces sp. TLI_171; assembly: GCF_003610255.1. Classification (GTDB taxonomy): domain Bacteria; phylum Actinomycetota; class Actinomycetes; order Streptomycetales; family Streptomycetaceae; genus Kitasatospora. The sequence goes on from NZ_RAPS01000001.1 coordinate 3,205,505, forward strand.
TTGATCGCGTCGATCGAGACCGTGACGGACAGCCGGTCGCCGGCCTGCACCGGGCGGGAGTACGCGAACTTCTGGTCGCCGTGCACCACCCGGCTGTAGTCCAGGCCGAGATCGGAGTCGTTGACGACCTGCGCGGCGGCCCGGAAGGTCAGCATGAACGGGAAGGTCGGCGGAGCGATGACGTCCGGGTGGCCGAAGGACTTGGCCGCCTCGGCGTCGGTGTACGCCGGGTTCGGGTCGCCGATCGCGGCGGCGAACTCGCGGATCTTCTCGCGTCCGACCTCGTACGGCTCGGTGGGCGGGTAGGTCCGCCCGATGAACGAGGGGTCGAGCGGCATGGAGCAACTCCTCTGATGGTGCGTCCGGTCCGTGCTGCAGAAATGACTCCAGGCCGCTCCCCGTAGTGGGGTGCGGCCTGGAGTCGAGGCAAAGTCAGCGGGTTTCGCGGTGCGCCGTGTGAGAGTTGCAACGCGGGCAGTGCTTCTTCATCTCAAGACGGTCCGGGTCGTTACGCCGGTTCTTCTTGGTGATGTAGTTCCGCTCCTTGCACTCCACGCAGGCCAGCGTGATCTTCGGGCGGACGTCAGTGGCAGCCACGGGAGTGCCTTCCTGGGACAACGAATAAGAACACAGACAAGAGTAGCCGATCGGGAGAAGTCCCCCCGATCGACTACGCGGAGTAGCGGTGACCGGACTTGAACCGGTGACACAGCGATTATGAGCCGCTTGCTCTACCAACTGAGCTACACCGCTTTGATGATCGGACCCTCACCGAGGTGAGGAGCTTTTCACCAGAGCCCCCATGCGGAATCGAACCGCAGACCTTCTCCTTACCATGGAGACGCTCTACCGACTGAGCTATAGGGGCGAACGAGGAAGAGATTACACGGTTCCGGGCCAGAGGTGAAATCCGTATCCGCGGCGGATCTCCGCAGGTCGGCGGGCCCGCACTGACGGGTCGTCACCCGACACCCGTTCGACTCGGCCGGCAACCGGAGCGCGGCCGCGCCGTCCGCCGGAACGCGCCGACACGTCTGACGGCCCGCATCCGACCGTCCCGGCCGGGCGCGGCCTAGGCTCGACCGTCAGTGATCTCTCGCGGGTGCGCCGCAGGCCGGCCGCTTCGAACCGACCGCGGGGCCGCCGGGCGGTCGACGGGACTGGAGGAACGGGGCCGATGAGCGAAAGCAGCGAAGGCGCCCAACCGCCGCCGGCCGTCAACCCGCTCGGGCACGGGCCCGTCCTGCTGCTCACCGGAGCCCGCCTGGTGGACGGCCGGGTGGTGGACGTCCGGATCAGCGGGGACCGGATCCAGGCCGTCGGCACGGTCGGCAGCCTCGGACCGATGCCCGCCCTGCCCGGACAGCCCTCCGTCACCACCGGCGCGCGCATCGACCTCTCCGGCTACCTGCTGCTGCCCGCCCCCGCCGAGCCGCACGGGCACTACGACAGCGCGTTCTGCGCGGCACCCGGCGCCGACCGCGCGGACGGGCCGGCCGACCTCGTCCGCCGGGTCACCGAAGCGGCGCTCACCTCCCTCGGGTACGGGGCCACCGCCCAGCGCACCCACGTCCGGATCGGCGACGCGCACGGCCTCGGCCGACTGGAGGCCGTCCTCATGGCGCGTCAGGCCCTGCGCGGACTGGCCGAGGTGCAGGCCGTCGCGATGCCCCGGCTGCTCACCGGGCTGGCCGGGGCGGACGGGCGGGCGCAGCTGCGCGAGGCGCTCAAGCTCGGCGCGGACGCGGCGGGCGGGTGCCCCGACCTCGACCCCGACCCGGTCGGCTACATCCAGGTGCTGCTGGCCGCCGCGGCCGACGCCGACTGTCCGATCGACCTGCACACCAACGCCGCCGACCAGGCCCAGCTGGCCCGGCTGGTCGGGGCGCTGGCCCCGCACCGGCCGCGGGTCCTGCTCGGGCCGTGCACCGCGCTGCCGGCCGGCGGCTCCACGGTGCTGGCCACCGCCGGCATGCGGGTGGTCTGCCTCCCCCAGAACGGCGCCTGCACCGGCCTCGAAGACCCCCCGGCGGGCCTGCGCCCCTCCCTGGTGCGCGAGTTGGCGCACGCCCGGGTCGCCCTGACGGCGGGCGGCGGCGGCCTGCGCGACGCCTCCAACCCGGTCGGCCGGGCCGACCCGCTGGACACCGCCCGGCTGCTCGCCGCCGGCGGCGGGCTCTCCCCCGAGTCCGCCTACGACGCCGTCTCCACCCAGGCCCGGGCCGCCCTCGGCCTCCCCGCCGTCCGGGTCGACGCCGGCTTCCCGGCCGAACTCCTCGCCGTCCGCGGCGACACCCTCGACGGCGCCCTCGCCGGCGGCCACTCCCGCCTGGTCGTCCACTGCGGCCGCGTGGTCTCCCGCACCAGCGCCGTCCGCGAGTTCGCCGACACCGTCACCCTGGCCCTCCCCCGCCAGCACACCCAGGGCTGAGCACGTCGGCGGTCGGCCCCGGCCGGGCGGGCAGGTGCAACGAAGAAGCCCCCGGCTGCGTTTCCGCAGTCCGGGGGCTTCTTCGTTATCCGGTGGCTGGTGCAGGGTTCGAACCTGCGTAGCTTGCGCGACAGATTTACAGACCGCACGCCGAACTCCTCCGACGTGGGCACCTTCTGTGCTGCCGAGACCGGGTCCCACAGGTTTCCCGTAACCACCATCCATCGGCCACTGGACTCCTAGGCTGATTGAGCGTCAGGTGATTTCTACTTGAGGGGGTTTGAGCGTGATGAGTACGGAGATCGCGGAGCTGGTGCAGCAGGCCGGGCCTTATCTGACCGCAGCCGCCGGCGCCTACGGTGGTGCTGTCCTGACCCGGGCGGAAGACGCCGCAGCCGATGCCACCGCCAACCTCGGCCGCCGCATCCTCCAGACCCTCTGGCACCGCCGCTCCGAAAGCGGACAGGCCGAACTGGAAGCCGCCGTCCTCGACGTCGCCGACGACACCGACAACGCGGACGCCGCCGCGGCGCTGCGCCAGCAACTCAGGCGGGCCCTGCGCGAGGACGCCGAACTCCGGGCCGAGATCGCCAGCCTGCTGCCCGCACAGACTGCCGCAACCGTGACGATCACCGCCTCCGGCGAACGCTCCATCGCCGCCCACACCATCACCACCGCCATCACCGGCGACGGCCACCCCGCCAACCAGTGACCAGCCCTCACAGCGAAGCCTCCGGACAGCGAGCGATCGCCGCACAGAACATCGGTACCGCCAACACCGGCGACACCATTGGCCTGCCCGCCGAGATCCTCACCGCAGCGCGCGACGTGCCGGCCCCACCCGGCCTCACCAACCTGGCGACCCGCCCGCTGTGCATCGGACGCGACGACGCCCTCACCTGGCTCCGTGCCACGCTCACCTCCACCGGCGGCTCCGCCATCACACAGGCGTCCGCTGTCCACGGCCTGGGCGGCATCGGCAAGACCACCCTCGCCCTCGCCTACGCCCACCGCCACCGACCGGACTACACCGTCATCTGGTGGATCAACGCCGACTCACCCGCCCGCATCGAGCAGTCCCTCGCCGACCTCGCACGACGACTCCTCCCAGCCTGGGCCGACAAGGCACCCCAGGACGCCTGCGCCGAGTGGGCCAAGACCTGGCTGCAGTGGCACCCCGGCTGGCTCCTGATCTTCGACAACGCCGAAGCCCCCACCGACCTCGGCCCCTACCTCGGCTCTCTCGACCGCGGCCATCACATCGTCACCAGCCGCCGCGCCACGGGATGGCCCCGCACCATCCCCACCCGCTCCCTCGGCACCCTCCACCCCGACGAAGCCGCCGAACTCCTCTGCACCTACGCGATCGAGGGCCGCCCGCCCACCCCTCGCGAACTCCAGGATGCCCGGATGCTGGCCGCCGACCTGGGCCACCTGCCCCTCGCCCTGGAACAGGCCGGCGCCTACCTCGCGGAGAACCCGACTACCACCATCGACGCCTACCGGAGGTGCCTGGGCACCAGACTCGACAAGGCCGCCGACGGCATCGGCGCCGAACGCACCATCGCCCGTATCTGGACCCACACCCTCCAGGCCCTCACTGCCCACAGCCCCGTGGCCGTTCAAGTCCTGCGCACCCTCGCCTGGCTCGCCCCCGACGACACCCCGGTCAGCCTCCTCGAACCGCCGAACGCGGACCCCGACGATCTCGCCGAAGCACTAGGCGCCTTGCGCAGGTACAGCATGGCCACCGTCACCCCGGACAGCATCAGCGTCCACCGCCTCCTCCAGACGGTCCTGCGCCACACTGCCCCGGCCGAACCCGGCCACCCTCCCGCCGGCCGCCGCGAAGCCGAACACGCCCTCGACCGCGCCCTCACCCCCCTGCCGGAACCCACGACCGGGCCCGCTCGGGAATGGGACACCCTCATGCCCCACCTGATCGCCCTCGCCGAAACCACACCCCCCGGCCACCACGACGACTCCACCACCACGTCGCTGTACCTCACAGCTGCCCAGTACCTCTACCGACAGGGCCACGACGCCCGCACCATCCCCCTACGGAAAGCCGCCCTCGCCCAGTACGAGCAGGTTCTCGGCGACACCCACCCCCACACCCTGGCCAGCCGCAATAACGTCGCCAGCGCCTACCAGGCGGCCGGAGACCTCGAAAGCGCCATCCCCCTCCACGAGACCACCCTCGCCCAACGCGAGCAGGTCCTCGGCGACACCCACCCCGACACCCTTACCAGCCGCAACAACCTCGCCAGCGCCTACGAGGCGGCCGGAGACCTCGAAAGCGCCATCCCCCTCCACGAGACCACCCTCGCCCAACGCGAGCAGGTCCTCGGCGACACCCACCCCGACACCCTGAGCAGCCGCAACAACCTCGCCGGCGCCTACGAGGCGGCCGGAGACCTGGACCGCGCCATCTCCCTCCACGAGACCACCCTTGCCCAGTGCGAGCAGGTCCTCGGCGACAACCACCCCGACACCCTGAGCAGCCGCAACAACCTCGCCTACACCTACCGGTCGGCCGGGGACCTCGACCGTGCCATCCCCCTCTACGAAACCACCCTCGCCCAACGCGAGCAGGTCCTCGGCGACAACCACCCCGACACCCTCATGAGCCGTAACAACCTCGCCAGCGCCTACCGGTCGGCCGGGGACCTCGACCGCGCCATCCCTCTCTACGAAACCACCCTCGCCCAGTGCGAGCAGGTCCTCGGCGACAACCACCCCGACACCCTGACCAGCCGCAGCAACCTCGCCTACGCCTACCAGTCGGCCGGGGACCTCGACCGCGCCATCCCCCTCCACGAGACCACCCTCGCCCAACGCGAGCAGGTCCTCGGCGACAACCACCCCGACACCCTCATGAGCCGTAACAACCTCGCCAGCGCCTACCAGACGGCCGGGGACCTCGACCGCGCCATCCCCCTCTACGAAACCACCCTCGCCCAACGCGAGCAGGTCCTCGGCGACAACCACCCCCACACCCTGACCAGCCGCAACAACCTCGCCAGCGCCTACCAGGCGGCCGGGCACACCGACCGCGCCATCCCCCTGTTCGAAACCACCCTCGCCCAGTGCAAGCAGGTCCTCGGCGACAACCACCCCGACACCCTGATGACCCGCGGCAACCTCGCCTACGCCTACCGGGCGGCTGGGCACACCGACCGCGCCATCCCCCAGTACGAAACCACCCTCGGACCGGACAGCTCCTCGTAGCCTGTCCGGGCAACTGTCCGGCCCATTGCCGCAGTTCAGCCACCAAGCCCGGACACCCGGACAGGCCGGACACGACCCCACCTGTCCACGTGTCCGGGCATGACCCCGAACTCAAACAGGCATCCGGCAGCAACAACCCCACACGCCCCACCAGGCGAAGCTCAGCAAGGGAAGCAGCGAGCATCGACCCCAGGCCGGCCACCCACTCGGTTTTGCGGTCGGCTTTACAGGCCGCTCTCCGATCACGGACAGTCTTGTCGCTGACCTGCGGCGGAGCACTGAAGACAGCGCCTCGGACCGAACTTGGTCCGTCACTGGTCCGGATCATGGCCTGGAGGCCCCCCAGAGACGCGTTGGCCTTTGCCCCTCGGTGGTGCCCGACCGCAGGTGGAGGCTGAAACACCCTGTGGGTGTTTCAGCCTCCTTGGCCGACCCTGTGACACCGCCGCCAGAGGCTGTCGCTGCCGTGCCACTGCGATTCGCGCAGGTCAGCGACGCCGCGGCACCCGTCGCCATCTGACTCCGCACGCGATCAACCAAGTAGATCCCGAATTCTTGATGCCCGGGAGTTGACGTACCGCTGCGACAACTGTGCGGCTCCTACTGTTTTGACTGAGGCCGCTGTTCCAACAGCGTCAGGGCCTCCTCGGCAGTTCGCCTGACCTCTTCGTCGTCGTGCTGCTCCATGGTCCGGATGAGTGCGAAGGTGTCGGGTTCGTTCGGCCACAACATCGCGAGCACCTTGATCACGTACACCCTGATGCCGACCGGCCGGTCGCTCTTGGTGTGCTCGCGCAGGACAGACCAGGCCACGTCCGGGTAATTCGCTGTGAGTACTTCCAGGGCGGTGCTGCGAACGTCCGGGTCGGTGGTGGTGTCGGTGGCGGCGGCCAGGACCACCTGGCGGGTATCCGGGTCGTCCGGCCACCGATCCCCCAGCACCAGCAGGGCGGTGCCGCGGACGTCCGGGTCGGTGGTGGTGTCGGTGGCGGCGGTCAGGACGGCCTGGCGGGTGTCCGGGTCGTCCGGCCACCGATCCCCCAGCACGTCCAGGGCGGTGCTGCGGACGTCCGGGTCGGTGGTGGTGTCGGTGGCGGCGGTCAGGACGGCCTGGCGGGCACCTGGGTCGTCCGGCCACCGCTCCCCCAGCACTTGCACGGCGGTGCCGCGGACGATCGACTCGGCGGCGGTGGCGGCGGTCAGGACGGCCTGGCGGGTATCCGGGTCATCCGGCCACCGATCCCCCAGCAGGTACAGCGCGGCGCGGCGGACATCCGGGGTGGTGTCGGTGGTGGCGGCCAGGACCGCCTGGCGGGTGTCCGGGTCGTCCGGCCACCGCTCCCCCAGCACTTGCACGGCGGTGCGGCGGACGGTCGTCTCGGCGGCGGTGGCGGCGGTCAGGACGGCCTGGCGGGTGTCCGGGTCATCCGGCCACCGCTCCCCCAGCACCAGCAGGGCGGTGCCACGGGCATACGAGTCGGTGTCGGTGGCGGTGCTAAGGACGGCCTGGCGGGTGCCCGGGTCGTCCGGCCACCGATCCCCCAGCACACGCAGGGCGGTGCCGCGGGCATACGAGTCGGTGTCGGTGGTGGCGGCCAGGACCGCCTGGCGGGTATCCGGATCGTCCGGCCACCGCTCCCCCAGCACACGCAGGGCGGTGCCGCGGACGATCGACTCGGTGTCGGTGGTGGCGGCCAGGACCGCCTGGCGGGTATCCGGGTCGTCTGGCCACCGCTCCCCCAGCACGTCCAGGGCAGTACCACGGGCATGCGAGTCGGTGGTGTCGGTGGTGGCGGCCAGGACCGCCTGGCGGGTATCCGGGTCGTCCGGCCACCGCTCCCCCAGCACGAACAGAGCCGCGCGGCGGACCATCGAGTCGGTGTCGGTGGTAGCGGCCAGGACCGCCTGGCGGGTATCCGGGTCGTCTGGCCACCGCTCCCCCAGCACGTACAGAGCGGCGCGGCGGACCATCGAGTCGGTGTCGGTGGTAGCGGCCAGGACCGCCTGGCGGGTGCCCGGGTCGTCTGGCCACCGCTCCCCCAGCACGTCCAGGGCGGCGCGGCGAAGGAATGGATCCCAAGGAACGCGTGCTTGGTGGGCTGTTTCCTCCAGGTCTCGGCTCAGTGCCGCAGCTACGTCGCCGCCCTGGAACCTGTTCTCCGGCGATCGGGCCGCGTAGTACCAGCGTAGGTAGCGCTCCCGGCCGCTCCAGAAGCGGTCGAAGGTGCCGAGGGCCGGAAGTGCCTCCTCGATGGAGAGATATATCGACCGGCGCAGTGCGGTGGTAAGGGCATCGATGACAGTGTCACTCTGCACGGCCACCGACAGGTACCGGTCTTTGGCGCTCGCGGCGGGGGAGGCGCCGATCTCCTTGACTTCGGCCAGGACACGGATAGCCAGTACCAGCATTGGCACCGACCACCCCGCGGCGCTCTCATTGCGCCGGTGCTGGAGGAGGAGGTGCGCAATGAAGGCCGCCACGCCGCGCTGATGGAGGTTGCCGGCCATGAGGAGCAACACTTCGTGCCACGTCGGGTTCCCGGCGCGCTCGGTCAGGACCTCGACTATCTCGTCGCGGGTCCATTCCTCCTCGTGGGAGCGGTCCAGGAGTTCGGTGGCGGCGAGGTATTCGAGGAAGGTGCGGTGGACGAACCCGTAGATGCCACCTCCGTAGTGGGCGAGCAGGAAGTTGCGGGTGCGCAGCCGGTCGACGACGTGTCTGGCGGCGATGTCGGCGGCGGTGCGGGAGATGTTTTGTTCGGTGAGGTAGGTACTGATGATTCCGGTCAGTTCGTCGTGGTGGATGAAGGTGCCGGCGGTACGGCCTGCGCCTTCCTGCATGCGGCGGGCGATGCGTTGCAGCACCTTGAGGCGTCTGTCGACGTTGAGCCATTCCAGTGCCTGGGCGGCCTCCCCGGTGGCGGGAGAGTGGGGGGTGAGGAACTTGGCGTCCTTGTCCCACTGCTCAATCAGGACCTCCACCGCGTGGGCATAGACCTCTCGTCGTTCGCGGGGGATGGTCTTACCGAGGCCCATGGATGCGAGAACGGTCAGCAGCAGCGGGTTGCCGGCCAACTCTGCGACCGCCCGCACTCCTCGTACCGCTCCCAGCAGGCGCTGGGTGAGCTGGGAGGCAAGGGAGGGATTCTCCGGGTGGGCGGCGGTGTACCAGCGGCGGATGAACTGCTTGACCTGCCCTCGCTCCAGGTCCTGGAGCATCACCTGCGCGAATCCGGCCGCAGTGAACTCGCCCGCCCGGTAGCCGTACTCCCGTGATGTCACCACTACCCGCACATCAGGGTGCCCGGAGGCGAAAGCGGTGATTCGCCGAGCGGTCTGGGCCCGCACAGCCGGATCGAACACCTCGTCCAGGCCGTCGAAAAACACCACCGTCCGCCCCTGCGCGAGCAGACTCTCCAAAACCGGCCGTGTCAGGCACATCCGGTCCTGCCGGTCCACATGCTCCAGGAAGTCCTCGATCGTCCGATCACGCCACTGCGGCTCCGCGTACTGCCGCAGCTCCACCACCAGCGGCACCAGCCCCGAGAGCCCGTCGAGCTCGGCCGGCAACTCCTCCAACGCACCGGCCAGCACCAGCGCGGTGTACTTCGCCAGCGTCGACTTCCCCGCACCCGGATCACCCAGCACCACCAGCCGCCGACCCCCCTCGCCCGCCAACACCTCCAGCACCGGCCGCGCGGGCTGCGCATGGTAGGCCTTGCGCAGGGCGCGGGCCGCCTCGGCCTCCATCCCCGGCGGCAGATCCGTGTCCGCCAGCTCGCCCGCCGCCAGCAGCCGACGCACCTCGCCGGGCACCTGGGCCACGTGCGGGCGACACAGCTGCGGCATGAACACCTGCCGCACCTCGATCTTCGGCTGCTCACCGGCGCTGCCGGAAGCGCCCAGGACATCGAGGTTCAGCCGCCAGTGCAACTCCCGCACCCGCCGCCGGTACGCCTCCACCGCGGCGGCCCACTCGGCGGCACGCATCTGGTCCTGCGCGGCCGCATCCCCGGCGCCAGTTGCGCGGACGGCCTCACGCTCCGCCCGGGCCCCTTCCAACAGTCGCTCCCACCGCGACCGCTCCGCGCGCAGCCACCGCTCCTCCACCTGTCCGTCGGCCGCCAGCGAGGGGAGCCCGGCCCAGGAAGACCACACTGCCACCACCGCCAACAACACCTCGGCATCCTGCGGCACCTGTGCCTCACCCGCGCGGCCGATCGGGGGTACCCACGAGCTGATCCGCTTCCCGGCGAACCTCTCCACCCCGACGCGTCCGGTGCGCCGTACCGCCTTCTGCAGCTCCAACTGCCCGCACAGGGCCTGCTGAGCCCTGCGCCCCTGCTCCGCCCGCTCCTTTAGCTCCAGCAGCCCCCCGTACAGCGCCTGCCGCTTCGGCCCCAATTCCAGCTCGCTGTCCGGCATCGCCCCGCCACCCCGCCTTCCGCCCGCACGTGCCCGCCCCACCCGCAACAGGCCCGGCGGGCACCCCTGACCCGCCATCGCTGACCAGCAGCGTAGTGCCCAACGCGCCCTCTGCACCCGCGACTTGGGACACCCCGCGCCCCTCGATGTCACATTCGGTACCGACGCCGGGCCCGGCATCCCAACACCAGCGACCATCGATGAGGACACCCGTCATGAACGACGACTTCACCACCCACAAGTTCGAGCCCGCCACTGGACACACCGACGCCGGCATGGCCAGAGACACCGCGGCCGCCCCCGCCGGGACCTCGATGCTCCGCCAAGCCGCGCGCGCAGCCCTGCTCTCTCTAGCCGCCGCCCCCGCCCCGATCCTGATCGCCCTCGTCGACCGGTGGCTGAAGACCCACTGACGCCCAACCCAGGCATGGCCGCCACGTACTGCGAGGCGGCCACCACTCCTGTGCATTGCCGGAGTCGGAGGAGCGGAGACTGCGCGAGGAGTTGGAGACCGAGTTCCCCGCAATTGGTCCGGATCATGAAGGCTCGCGCCGTATGACCCGCCACCAGGCAACGGCGTGGGTAGCCGAACCACTCATCGAGTTCAGCCTTCGCGGTGGGCCGCTGCCACTGGCCTGCCCACGGAAGGCTCGGCCGGGCGACTCCACCACGCCGTCAGGAACTCTGGGCTCGATCTGATGCGCCTGGGCACGCCGCTGCATCCGTCCGACCGTGACGGGAAGCGCACCAGCAGGGCTTCATCGCAAGCAGGTTGCCGTCGATGATGACTGCGCCGGCTCGGCGAGGTGTTGCTGGGGGCTCGGCAGAGACTCACAGCCGCGATCGAGCTAAGCCGGGTGTCCGAGATCCGGCCGAACTGCTACGACCGGGAGCGATCTTGATGCATCATGCTGATCGAACTGGCACCACCCCCCAACCCAGCGCGCGGTCGGAGTTTCTGGTGAACGAGGAATCGACAGATGATCGAGGTTCGAAAAGCCTCCACGAGTGGTTCCCGGCATACCACCCAAAGGGCACGCCAGAACTATCAAGCCTGATTCAATCTGGGCTGATTGCACTGGACGCAAATGTCCTCCTGGACTTGTATCGATATATCCCTCAAGCCAGAGATGAGCTTGTGGCCGCACTGCGAAAGCTGGGCGACAGACTTTGGGTTCCTCACCGGGCTGGCCTGGAATTCCACGAGCGACGTTTCAATGCAATTGCAAATCAGCAGCGAAGCTTTGATGATGCCACCGCCGCCCTGAATCAGGCAAAGATTCAAGCCGTGAAGGCGCTGGAGCAATTGCAGGCCACGTGCTCCATCCGGGCGGAAGACACGATGCAGTGGATAGAGACACTGGAAGAAGCATTTTTGGGAGTCGATGGCTCAATCCAGAACCAGCGACAGCACCTCGACATCGATCCGGACTCCGCGATTACTGGAGATCATGTTCTTACTGAAATTGATGAACTTCTGAATGGAAAGGTCGGCCCGCCACTAGAAAGCGAGGCTCTCTCAAAGCTCCGAATTGAAGCCCCGGACCGATTCGAAAAGAAGATTCCTCCAGGATTCGAGGACTCCGGCAAGCCGAATGACCTCGCGCTGGGCGACCTGATCATGTGGGAACAGCTCCTCTTGGAAGCTGCAGGCCGACGGCTTCCAGTACTGCTGGTTTCTCGTGAGCAGAAGCCAGACTGGGTACGCAGGAGAAATGAGCACGTGCTCGGCCCCCATCCACTACTTGTTGAGGAGATGAGGGATCGGGCGGGCGTCGCCTTCCACCTGATTCATCCCGGCGATTTCCTGCGCCATGCCAAGGAGGCTCTCCGAGTCGTAGTGAGCCCCTCAACAGTCGAAGCAGTAACGCGGAAGAGCGGCCCCGAGATTGACCAGGCAGGGCGACGAGCGGCAATCCACCGGAGGCTGGTACACAACGCGGGCCCCTTGTCGGATTCGGAGATTTTTGATCAATTGGAGGTGCTGCACCAAAGAGTTACTAAACTTGCAGAACGCCAACGCGCGATGCATAGTTTGGCTGATTCATCCGAGCAGGTAATCGAGGCGATGAAGCAAAATCCGGAAAACTACTCCAACCAGGAGCGCGAAGACGCAATTCGCAAGTACTTTCGCCACAACGCAGAGCTAGACCTGATTGGTCAGGCGATGGTCGAGGTCGACGCGGAATGGAAAGATCTGACAAGATTTCTAAGCACGGAACAGCACGAACGGGTGGCCCGCATGCGACCACGGTGGAAGGCGGGCCATTGGGCCGAGACCCCCGACCGTCATACCCCCCAACCCGACTGAAGCTGCTGTCGTGAAGGTGTCAGCCCCAAGCGCTGGGCGGTGCCTCCCGCATCGCCATCCCTGAATCGTGCGCCACAGCGGGGAAGAGCTGAACCACCAGTGGGCAGAGACCGCATCGTGCATGCCCCGTGCAGTGGTGGTTCAGCCCGACAGCACACGAGAGAGCGCAGATGTCACCGCACTGTCACTGACATCTTCCCAGCTCACCACCTGTGCAGTGACAGAGTGACAGCTGTGACACTGCCTGCCAGGCGGACCTGTCACAGTTCGCTGTTCTTGGCGCAGAAGTCGCTCCCCTGCAACTCAAGTTACCCAATAGGATCTTCCGCGTTCTGGCCCTCGCAGACCGGCCAGGGAACGGGGGGCCAATGGACACGATCACTCAGTTAGTGACCATCGCTGCTGTTTTGCTGGGATCGCTGACGACGTATGCCACGAATCAGTTGGTGGAGCGGAGTAAGCGGCGAGAACTGCGTCGGGTCCGCTGGGACGAGAAGAAGCTCGACGCCTATGCCGAGTACATCGGACGGGTGCGCGCCGTCATCCACGCCAACGTGCTGCTGTACGAGGTGCGCGAGGAGATGCGTGCGATGCCTCGCAGCGAGCACGACCTGGCCATGGACCTCACCGATGCGACGGCCGCGCAGGCCATCGCCTTCGAGCGCGTGATGCTGCTGGCAGGTGATGAAGTGGTCAACTCGGCGCACGCTGTCCAAGAGGCGACCGCTGCAATCGGATGGCATGCCCGTGGTGTGGTCGCCGGGACGCTCGACGAGTGGCGGGCACGGAACGCTGCGGCCTTCGGCGCCATCAACCTGTTCCACCAGCGCGCCCGGGCCGACCTGGGAGTGAGCGGCAGCTTCGAGGGCGAGGCCCATTCCGCCCGCGGGCTGCTGCTGCCCGGCACCCGAGAGGCGGAGTAGAACAGAGAGGCCCGGGTCCGACAGCGGAGTGCGCTGCTGGGCCCGGGCCTTCTTGCGTTGTGGATCAGGCGTCGATCCGCCACTCGCCGAAGCTGGCGAGCGCCCGCGCGCGTGCCTCGACAACCATCATGCGGGCTGACCGTTCGCCTTCCTGGACGTGAGCCGCCTGGCTGGTGCTCTGGCCCGGCCACTTCCGGTAGAGCAGACCGGTCTCTGCCGTGAACCATCCTCGACTGACCGCATCGAGCGCCATGAGCAGGCCCGTGTCCTCCGAGGCCGGAAGCGCCATCCATCCGCCGAGCGCGAGCAGGAGGTCACGCCGCACGCACAGCGTGGCGGGATGGACCTGCGCGCGAAAGTCGTGAGCTGTCCAATGGCCGAGGACTTCGCCGCGCTCGATCAGGCCCTCTGGCGGATCCTGGTCGAATCCGACAGTCGTCCCGTCCGGCAGCAGGTCCAGGACCCTCGACGTGGCCCAGCAGACTCCCGGTTGCTGGAGCGCGGCGAGGTCGCGGGCCAAGGTACCCGGGGTGAGCATGTCGTCGGCGTCCAGCACCTTGACGAACTGGCCAGCCACCCGGGAGAGACCAAGCGTCCGGGCGACGCCGGCGCGACCGTGCCGACCTTGCCCGAAGCTGATGCGCGCGTCGTCCGGCACGTGCGGCAGGACCGCATCAGTCTCCCCGTCCTCCTGGATGACCCACTGCCACTCCCAGCCCTCGGGAAGCTGCTGTTCAAGCAACGACTTGTACGCGTCCGGCAGGAACTCAGCCGATGGCCCGTGAACCGCCGTGATGACGGAGATGATGTTGACCATGCTCACCACCTCTTCAGGGGAGTTGTGAACACCATCTCAGTGCGGTCGCCGGGCAGGACCACGTTCGACACCTCGACCACCCGCCCCTCGGTGTCGTAGCAGATCTTGCGGAGCACGAAGACCGCAACGCCGGCCCGAAGGTCGAGCTCCTCGGCTTCGTCAGGCGTCGGCGGACGCGCCGTGACGCGTTCCTCAATGCGGTCGAGCTCGATTCCGATGGTGAAGAGCTGGTTCTGCGTACCTCCCGGCCAGGGCTCGCGGGAAGCATCGAGCAGATCGGGGTTGGCCTGGACTGCCTCGTACACCAGGTACGAGCGAGCAAGGTTGAGCGGCACACCCTCGTCCCGATAGCTGGTGCGGTACGTCCGCTCCAGCAAGGCCGTGCCGGCCGGTACCGCAAAGAGGTCCGCGAGATCCGAAGCGGCCTCGACCTGCCGAAACTCTGCGCTGAACTCCAGGTCGCCGAGCGTCAGTCCGGTGTCCCGTTCGGTTGCACCAGTCTGCTGGCGAGTTTCCTGCGACTGTCGAGCCCGGTCCTTCTCCCACTGGTGACGCTCGTTGGACCGAGTGACGAGCTGGCGAGGCTTGCGCACGAAGTTGCCCTTGCCATGGACCTTGTCCACGGTGCCCTCTGCGGCGAGGACGGCCAGCGCCTGACGGATGGTCGGCAGGCTCGTCTTGTACTGGTTCGTCAGGTCCGGGGTCTCGGAGGGCAGTTTGCTGCCCGGCGCCCACTCGCCGGAGCGGATTCGCTCGCGGAGGCTCTCCGCAATCTTCTCGTACTTGGCCATTTCAGACCTCACTGCCCTTCCTTGAGAGACATTGCAGCTTAAGTCCTCAAGAGGTGTTGACGCGAGGGCTGACGGTCCCTCATAGTCTTCATCACGTCCTCTTGAGGACTTTAGGATAAGTCGACCTGAGGAACTATGCCACAGCTCTGTCTGTGCTCGGTTCCGACCTCTGTGCGCCCGGAGGGCTGGGGTGAAAGCCGCCTGAAGGAAGCGCGCGCTACTTGAGAACTGAATAGGTCCCGCCGAGAGCCCCACGAAAGGAGGTGATGGGGGCGAGGCGGAGGCAGACACCGGACGGGCCGAGCGGGCCCCTGCGGGGGTGAGGGTGCAAGTCCCTTCCCGTCCACGCACAGCCAGCGGAGCGCCCGATGCGTCCGCTGCTGGCAGCCACCAGGCCCGTAACGGGCTGTCGCGCACACCTTGGCCGGAAGCGCGACAGCCCACGGGCCTTCTCGACTCTGGAAGAGGACGACCCGTGAAACTGATTGTTGCAGGCCAGGAGGCGGCTTCGGCTTCCGAGTTCGCCGAGTTGGCCTTCGGTATTGACGTGGAGCTGTTCACCGGCGCCGACGACGAGACGGCTGCCGACACGGTGGTGCGCTTGGACGTCGCTCGGGACGTGCTGCGCGACCTCGCCCCCGAGCCCGCCCGCTACGCCAGTGCGCTGATGCGCACTGCGGAGCGGAACCGGGCGCTGGTGTGGAAGGCGGCCGCGTGATGACCAGGATCGTTCGCCGCGGCCTTCGCGGCACCGCCCGCCCGCACCTGAGCGCCAACCCGATCGCCTCCCCCGCCGCGCTCGTCCCGTCCCCGGACGGAGACCTGCACGGCGCCGCGTGCCAGGGCATGAACCCCGACCTGTTCTACGCCGCCCACGACCCGGACGAGAGCGAACTCGACCCGCAGTGGGTGGAGTTCGCGACCCGGCGGGCGAAGGCGGTGTGCGCCGGCTGCCCCGTGAGGGAGATGTGCCTGGCGCTCGCGCTGCGCCGCAGCGAGCCGCACGGCGTCTTCGGTGGGCTGACCGCCGAGGAGCGCCGCCAGCTCAAGCGCCGCACCGGACGCAAGGCGGTGGCGGCGTGATGACCGCTCCCGCCAAGCGCCTCGCCCTTTCGCTGCTGCTCCTCGCGGTGGCGTTCCCCACTGCCGCCCGCCTCCTGCTCGGCGCGCTGGCCGCCGTCACCGCGGTGGCGCTGGCCCACCCGAGCACGGCGTTCGGCCTCGCCGGGGGGCTGCTGCTCGCCACCGCCCTGCCGGGCCTGCGCCGCCGGGCCTCTCGCCGCCTGCGCACGGTGCGCCGCCTGGTGCGCCTCGCGGCGTCCTGAACGACTTCGACACCTCCCGAGGGGGACTGAATGAGCGTCACCGAACTGCGGCCCACCGGCCGCACCCGCCCGGCGCCGAAGTCGGGCGCGAAGGAAGCCGCCGAGGCCGAGGCCCTGCGCGCGAAGACCGCGGCCGGCGCGGCTGCGGCGGACATCGCCAACCAGCTCAAGGCCGCGAAGGCCGCCGCCGACATCGCCAAGGGCCAGGCCGAGGCCGACCGGATCCGCCAGGAGGCCGCCGACGCCCAGCGCGAAGCGGCCCGCCTGCGGGCCGAGACGCAGGCCGCCCGCGAAAAGGCGGAGCGCTCCGCCGCCCAGTGGCGGAGCTGGGCCCGCGCCATCGCGGTGATCTGCGTGGTCGTGTCGCTGCCGCTCCAGATGATGGCGTTCTGGTCGCCCAACGCGCCGTTCCTGCTGGCCGCGCCGCTGGTCCTGGAAGGCCTGGCGTGGGCTCTGTTGAAGGGCGCGGAGGCCGCGATCGACGACCACCGCCCGTCCTGGCACTACCGGGCCCTGGCGGGGTCGGTCGCGCTGTTCGCCGCGACGGTCAACTACCTGCACGGCTCGACTGCGTTCGGCCTCGGCACCGGCCTGGGCGGGGCGTTCTGTTCGCTGGCCGGGCCGATGGTGTGGGACCTGCACGAGCACGGCCGCATCCGCAAGCGCGACGGGAAGGTGAGCCGCCGTCAGCGCCGCGCCGAGGCCAAGCGCGCGGCGGCCGAGGCAGCGGAGAAGCTTGCCGCCGAGCAGCGGTCGGAGGGTGAGCGGGAGGCGCTGGCCGCGGCCCGCGCGGTGCAGTGGCCGCAGGTGTGGGAGCGCACCGTCGCCCTCGCCGCCGCGGTCGGCGAGCTGTACCCGAGCGAGGCCACGTGGAAGCGCGCCTGGGACGACACCCAGGGCGCGACGCTCGGCGACACCGCGGACTCCATCGCCGCGAAGGTGGCCGCCAAGGCGGCCGTGCGGACCGCCTCGAACGACCGGACGAACCAGGTCGAAAAGGTCGAAAAGGTGCAGGTCGAATCCCAGATGACCCGCCCCGCGAAGACCCCCGCCGCCAAGCGCCCCGACGGCCGCCGCAACAACGGCGGAACCCCGCCCGTGCGCCGCGCCGGCGACACCCTCGCCTACTCCCCGGCCGCCCGCCGCGCCATGTCGCTCGCCGCCCGCACCCGCCCCGCCCGGGCCGCCGCGAGCTGACGCACACCCAACCCGCCGCCACCGTCACGAGATTGAAGGAGCACACCGCCATGCCCGTCACCGTGAACGCCCGCGCCGCCCGTTTCGCCGCCGCCTATGCCCTGCTCCGTGCCGCTGCCGACGTCGCCGACCACTGGGTGCAGAGCGACCACCAGGCCCGCACCAAGGGCCAGCACGACCACAACGACGGCCAGTCCAGCACGGCCGGCCGCGCCGCGTGCGCCGCCCACGTCGCCACCTACACCGCCACCCAGGCCGCCGCCCTCCTCGCCGGATCCCGACTGCTCGGCCTGCGCCTGCGCCCCGGGCCGGTCGCCGCCGGCCTGGCCCTGTCGGCGGTCACGCACTACATCGCCGACCGGCGCGAACCGCTGCGCCGCCTGGCCGACGCCACCGGCGGCAGCGCGTTCTACCGCCTCGCCGACCACGGCATGAACGGCGCGTACGCCCTCGACCAGGCGTTCCACCACGCCTTCGAAACGGCCGCCGCCCTCATCGTCTCCGCCTGACCAGGGAGCAACCCAGCATGTCCGAGATGGTTCACACCGACCCGGCGACCGGCCTGCCCACCGGCACGGTCGCAGCGTTCCTCACTCTCGCTGCCGCCCTGGTCGCCCTCTACCCGACCGGCGGCACCACCGAGCACGGCCACCCCGAGTTCCGGTGGCTCTGCCTCGGCTGCGGTGACCGCGGCTACTACGCCGAGCAGCGAGGCACTGCCCGCAACCGGGCGAACTCCCACGCCGCCGAGTGCCGTGCCATCCCCTGGCCCTCGGCCAGCGCGTGACTCACCTGTCCGGGGCGGCCGTTCTTGCTTGCCGGCGCGACGGCCGCCCCGGAGTCCCTCAACCCACCTGAACAGCGAGGAAGGACCCCTCAGTGAACCACGACGAACACGCCCCGACCGGGGACAACGACCCGGAACCGACCGAACAGGACACCGCCGAGGACGCCGCGGTTCTGCCCTTCCCCGACCGCTTCACCAAGCCCACCCCCACCCCCGAGACCGACTCCGTCTACCTGCCCGACCAGGCGTCCGCGCCGGAGCCGGTGGCCGAGGTGCCGCCGGTGGTGGCGGCGAGCCTGCGCGAGGACGTGGCCGGGGACAGGCCGTTGATGCCGCAGTGGATCCGTACGAAGGACGGGCGGCGCACGATGGCCCGCGCCCGCTCCACCCAGGCCCGCCGGGCCGCGCGCAGGTGGCTGGCCCGCCAGCGCACCCACCGCGGCCACCCCGCGCAGGCGTGGCGCGGGATACGGCGCTCCGCGCAGTGGACGGCCGGGTTCGAGGGCGCGCACGTGCAGGCCGCTGGCCACCAAGCGCACATCGCCACCCGCGAGGCCCGCGACCTCGCCCGCCGCGCCCGCTTCACCCTCCTCCCCGGGGACCGGGCCCTCGCCCAGAAGCAGTCCGAGGCCGCCCTCGCGGTCGCGGTCGCGGCGGTCGCGGCGCACAAGAAGGCCAAGTCCAACCGGCGCCGGATCCGGTTCCTGCGCGCCCTGGTCGCCTTCGGCATCCCCGCCGCGGTCGTGCTCGCCGCCTACGTCGCCCTCGGCGCGGCCGGCCTGTGGCTCGGCCTGGGCGCGGTGCTCGCCGTCGAGGCGTTCCTCGGCCGCCGCCCGGACCGGGAGACGGTGTGGGGCGCCGACACGCGGGCCCTGTCGGACGGCGACCCGCTGACCGAGTCGATGCTGGATCGGGCGTTCAAGGCCGCGAAGGTCATCGGCGACTCCCAGCAGCTGACGATGGTCACGCCGTGCGCGATCGACCCGGCCGTGCCGAACGCCTGGCACGCGGTGGTCGACCTCCCCGACGTGACCGTGAAGAAGGCCGCGAAGGCGGCCGACGAGATCGCCGCCGCGATGGGTATCGACCGTACCAACCTCGACATCCGCCAAGTCGGCTCCAACGGACGGCGGATGGCGATCTGGGCCTGCGGCCAGGACCCGTTCCTCGCCACCCGCCGAAACCCCCTGGTCGCCTCGAACGCCAAGCAGGTGAACACCTGGCGCGACGGATTCCCCCTCGCCTTCGACAAGCGCGGCAACATCCTGCGGCCCACTCTGTCGGACTACTCGTTCGGGTTCTTCGGAGCCACCCGCTCCGGCAAGGGCATGGGCCTGGCCAACCTGCTGGCCGCCGCGATGCTCGACCCCCGGGTGCGGATCCGGCTGTTCGACGGCAAGGGCGCCGGCGAGTACGTCCCCCACGCCCGCGCGCTGGCGACCTACGTGCGCCGCAACCCCAAGCGGCTGGCGCAGTTCCTGCGACTGATGGTCGGCGAGATGAACCGCCGCACCGAGATTCTGGTCGAAGCGGGGCTGTCGAAGGCGAACGAGAAGCTGATCGACAAGCTCGGCGGCATCGAGCTGGTCGTCATCGACGAACTCGCCACCTACACCGCCAAGAACGGCCCGTCGGGCAAGTACGCGGAGGAGATCACCGAACTCCTCGCCCAGATCGCCGCCGTCGGCGCCGCGGTCGGCATCGTCCTCGCGCTGGCCACGCAGTACCCGGAGGCGGAGATCGTCACTCCGCGCCTGCGCGGCAACGTCGCCGCCCGTATGGCCATGCGCGTCGAATCCCCCGGTGCCTCCAACGTCGCACTCGGAGACGGCATGGTCGGCCAGGGCTACGACGCCTCCAAGATCCCGATCGACAAGACTGCGCGTGGCCGGGCCTGGCTGACCACCCCCGACACCGGCGTGATCGAGGTCCGCTCCCTGTTCATCGACGAGAACGCCGGGGAGATCCTCCCGCTGATCGAGCGCGGCATCGACCTGCGCACCGAAGCCGGGTGCCTGCCCGACCACTACGACGACCCGATCGAGGCCGCCATGGCCCGCACCACTGGGGTCTCCGCCGCCGCCGGCGGACCCGACGGCCTCGGCTCCGTCATCCACCGCACCGTCCTCGACCACCTGCTCGCCGCCGCCGAGCAGGCCAGGACGGGGCAACTCACCAACGCCGAAGCCCTCGCCCACCTCGCCGGAGTCGACCCCGCCCGCTACGCCCGCCAGGACCACGAGACCGAGAACGCGTGGCTGTCGCGCACCGGCAAGACCCTGCGCACCGACCTCGCCGACCTCGGCGCTGACGTCCCCCTGGTCCGCCTCACCGTCGCCGACGGCACTCGCCCCAACGGCTACACCCTCCAGGCCCTCAAGGACGCGTTCACCGCCCTCGACAACGCCGCCTGACGCCCCGTTTGCCCCGTTTCACCGGCCTGACCGACCCCTGACGACCCGGGAAACACGCAGGTCACAGCCCTGCGGTCCATGTCGGCCGCCCTGACGCGCCCTGACGCCGGAAGTCCTCCGGCGGCGGGCCCGTCAGGGGCCCGGCCCGATCCGTCACCCCGCTGACCTGCGGCAATCCGCGCCAGGCAGGGGCCCGTCAGGCCGCCCGAAACGGGCAATCCACCCCAAAGTTGCCCCCTGGAAGGAGAGTTCCCTCCGTGGTCTTCAGCATCTCCGCCGTTGCGCTGTTCGGCATCGTCCTCGCCCTGATGCTCCGCTTCCGCGCCGTCACCGCCGGCGGCGCGATCGTCGCCGCGCTGTTCGGCTTCTTCGTCGCCTCCACCGGCATCGCGCCGGTCGTGAACAGCACCATCACCGATCTTCTGCACGCCCTGCCCGGCCTCCACTGACCACGCAAGGAGCCCGCCGTGCCCACCGCCCGCGCCGCCGCCGAACCCGCCCCCGAACAGGACGTCCTGCTCGACGTCTTCACCCGCTCCCACCTCACCGTCGCCCACACCGCCAGCACCGCCCACCCCGGCCAGTGGTGGCACCTGTGGACCGCGGACGGCCGCTACCTCGGCTCCGCCAACCGCCCCGAACTCCTCGGCCACCTCATCCACCTCACCCGCTGACCCGCACCCGCACCGCCGCCGCGAACGGAGGAACCACCCATGCACGGCAACACCCGCACCCTCGCCCGACTCGCCCTGCCCGAACTCGCGTTCGTCGCCGACGGCACCGAACTCGTCCGCGAGATCGAGCGCTACCTCGCCGCCCAGCCCCACGCCGCACGGATCGCCGTCCCGACCGTCAGCACGCTCGGGCAGGCCCCGATCACCTGGGACCTCGGCATGACCCGGCCCCAACCCACCCTCGCCGACCGGCTGCTGCGCCGCCCCGCCGCGCCCTTGCCGATCGACACCGCCACCCACCTGCGACTCCTGTCCCGCTACCTGACCGTCCACGGCTGGTGCCAGGGCGCGCTGTGGGACGAGACCGGCCGCCGCTGCATCCTCGGAGCCCAACTCGCGGTCCTGCAAGCCGGATACGGCACCGCGGACACCGTGATGCGCGCCCGCCGCCACCTGATGGAGCACTTCGTCGCCCAGGACCCCGCCGTCCGGTCCGTCGACCAGTGGAACGACCACCCCGGTCGCACCGCCGCCCAGGTCCACCGCGCCCTCGACATCACCGCCGCCCGCGCCCGCAACTGACCACTTCTGCAGAGGAGTTGAACATGCCCCTGTTCAAGAAGGGCGACACCGTCCGCATCGCCCGCGACAAGTACGCCGAGAACGGCTCCCGCGACTTCACCGGCCAGGTCGGCCAGGTCTGCACCACCGGCCCCGAAGGCACGACCGTCGCCGGCCTCGACGCCGGGAGCGACCAGTCCTACTGGTTCGAGAACTCCGAGATCGAACGCGCCTGACCGCCCTGTGCCGACCGCCGTTCCGTCCAACACCCGCTCCGAAGGCGGTTGTTGGGCGGTGCGGGGGACGGACAGACCCGCTCCCGAAACACCCTGACCGAGCCCTGTTGGAGGCCCGCAGTGTCCGTGGGAGAGACCCCGATCACCGTCGTCGGCAACCTGACCGACGACCCCGAACTGCGCTTCACCCCCGCCGGCGTCGCCCTCGCTAAGTTCACCATCGCCTCGACCCCGCGCACCTACGACAAGACCACCGGCCAGTGGAAGGACGGCACCGCCCTGTTCCTGCGCGCCACCGCCTGGCGCGAGATCGCCGAACACGCCGCCGACAGCCTGACGAAGGGCATGCGCGTCGTCGCCACCGGCCGACTCGTCCAGCACAACTGGCAGACCGACCAGGGCGAGAACCGCTCCATGCTCGGCCTCGACCTCGACGACATCGGCCCCTCGCTGCGCTTCGCCACCGCCAAGGTCACCCGCGCCCAGCGGACCAACACCCCCGCCCAGGCCGACCCGTGGGCCACCGCCGCGCCCGCCAGTGCTGGCACCGCGGCGCCGTCGGGCGGGTTCGGCGGAAGCCCGGCCGGATTCAGCGAGGAACCGCCCTTCTAGGCCCAGCCCCAACAGCGCAAAAGGGCCCCGCAGCAGCCGAACAAGCCGGCAAGCACGCGGCTGCTGCGGGGCCCTTCCCGACCCGCTCTCACGAGATCAGGAAGACCAGCATGCCCGAGTTCACCACCCGCACGCTCGCCCTCATCGACGACATCGACGACAAGGAGCGCGCCTCCGACGGCCGCTCCCGCTACGGCTCCTACCTCGCCCTCAACGCCCGCCACCTGCACGACGACGGCGAACCCCTCTCCCCGGCCGCCTTCGCCGCCGCCGCGTGGCGCATCGCCACCAGCCCCGTCATGGCCCCCGGCTACGTCCGCATCCGCCCCGACCTCGCCTCCTTCGCCGCCCAGGCGGCCGAGTACGACCCGGACGTGCTGCTGCTGCGCCTGACCGTGCCGCTGCGCCACCAGGCCCTCGCCCACCGGCCCACCGGACGGCCCGCCGACTGGAGCACCTACCGCTCGGCGTGGACCGACGAGCAGTTCGCCGCCCGAGTCGAGCCGGAGCACTTCGACCGGACCGCGCTGCTGCTCACCGCGGAGCTGATCCGGCCCGTCCCGGACGAGCTGCTGTTCGACCCGAGCACCGCCCGGCCCGGCCCGCGGATGACCCACGAGGCCAAGCAGGTCGTCCACTCCCTCGCCGAGTACGCCAACACCCACGTCGGCCCCGCCGTCGCGAGCCTCCTGGCCGGGGGTGCCCGGTGACGCTGACCTACATCGACTTCTTCTGCGGCGCGGGCGGAAGCAGCGCCGGCGCGGAGCGGGTGCCCGGGGTGAAGGCCGCACTCGCCGCGAACCACTGGGACAAGGCCATCGCCTCGCACTCGGCGAACTTCCCCGACGCCGACCACTTCCTCGGCGACCTGCACGACGCCGACGTCGCCAAGTTCCCCGCCGCGGACCTGTTCTGGGCCTCCCCGGAGTGCCCGAAATGGTCGACCGCGCGCGGGGTGAAGCGGGACTTCGACAAGCAGCCCGACCTGTTCGGCGAGACCCTCCCGGACGCCGCGACCGACCGCTCGCGCGCGCTGATGTGGGACGTCCCCCGCTACCTGGAGGCGATGGCCGCCCGCGGCAAGCCGGTCCTGGCCGGCGTGGTGGAGAACGTCATCGACGTCCGCGCCTGGGACCTGTGGACCCGCTGGGTGCAGGACATCCGC
Source organism: Streptomyces sp. TLI_171 (assembly GCF_003610255.1). GTDB lineage: Bacteria > Actinomycetota > Actinomycetes > Streptomycetales > Streptomycetaceae > Kitasatospora. The sequence continues at coordinate 3,229,405 of NZ_RAPS01000001.1, forward strand.
GACCTCGGCTACGCGACCCGGCTGATCGCCCTCAACTCCATGCACGCCCGACCCGCCGTCACCCCCGTCGCGCCGCAGTCCCGCGACCGCCTCTACCTCGCCTACTGGCTGCGCGAGTTGGGACGCACCCCGGACTGGGACAAATGGCTGCGCCCGCGCGCCTGGTGCACCGGCTGCCAGGAGTGGGTGCGGGCAGTGCAGGCGTTCAAGCGGCCCGGCGCGGACATGGGCCGCTACCGCCAGCAGTACGCCTACCGCTGCCCCCACGTGACCTGCCGCAACCAGGTCGTGGAACCCCCGGTGGTCCCCGCGGCGAGCATCATCGACTGGTCCCTGCCCGGCCAGCGCGTCGGCGGCCGCACCAAGCCCCTCGCCGACAAGACCCTCGCCCGCATCGAAGCCGGCCTTCGCCGCTACGCCGGCGCGGACGGCACCCCGCCGTTCCTGGTGCCGCTGCGCTCCGGCCGCAACCGCTCCCTGCTCGCCGGCCGTGACCCGCTGGCCACCGTCGTCGCCGACGGCGGCAACCACGGCCTCACCACCGCCGCCACCGCGCCCGGGGCACTGCTGGTGCCGACCGAGGGCCGCGACGGCAAGAGCGCCACCGCCGCCATCGAGCCGCTGCGCACCCAGACCGCCCGCAACGAGACCGGTCTCGCGTGGCTGCCGTTCATCGCCGAACTGCGCGGCGGCTCCTCCGACGCCCGCCCCGTCCTCGACGCCCTCGCCACCGTCACCGCCTCCGGCAACCACCACGGCCTCGCCCTCCCCGCCGCCGCTCCCGTCGACTGGTCGGCGCTGCTCACCCCGTACTACGGCAAAGGCACCGCCCGCCCCGTCGCCGAGCCCGTCGGCACGATGACCACCCGCGACTGCTACGCCCTCGCCACCGGCCGCAACTCGGGTGTGGTGGAAGTGGACGACGTGCTGTTCCGGATGCTGGAGCCGCACGAGATCGGCGCGGCCATGACCTTCCTGCCCGATTACGTGGTCGTCGGCAACAAGCGCGAGAAGGTCCGCCAGTTCGGCAACGCCGTCACCAGCAACGTCGCCGAAGTCCTGGTCTCCGCCCTGGTCGAAGCCGTCACCGGCCAGGAACTCGCCACCGGATGGGCCGCATGAGCGCCCCGACCGCGCCCCCGCCGCTCGGCGACACCGGCCTGTGGCAGGCCGTCATGACCGCCGCTGACGACCGCTGCCAGTGCTCCGGCGCCTGCGGGAAGTCCCACGCCAAGGACGGCGACCGGTGCCCCCGCGAGGACGGCTCCCACCGCACCCACGGCGGCGGCCGGGTCCGCCTCCTCGCCGCACCCGCCGACCCCGCCGACCTGGCCCTGCCCGACCACCGGGCCGCCGCCCTGCCCCCGGCCCGCCTCGCCGCCTGGTGCCCGACCTGCCACCACGCCGCCCGCACCGCCGCCCGCAAGAGCGCCGCGGCCGCGCAGCCGCCCGCCGAACCCGCCGCCCTGTTCTGACCCGGAGGAGAGACCTGTGTCCGTCACCCTGCCCGACCTGCCCGGAATCATCCGCCGCCTCGCCCCGCACATCAGCACCGACGACACCCTGCCCAGCATCAACGGCATCTACCTCGAAGCCACCGGCACCCACCTGTTCGCCTGCGCCACCGACCGCTACACCTTCGCCCTCACCCGCCACGAAACCGCCGAAGACACCGCCTCCGCCCCGTGGCGCGCCCTCATCGCCAAGTCCGACCTCACCGCCCTCAAGGCCCTGTTCACCGGCCGCCGCCACCGCACCGAACACACCCTCACCTACGAGCAGGCGTGGCCCGGTGCCGAGGCATGGCTGTCCGTCAGCGACGGTGACCGCGCCCTTCAGCTGTCCGCCCACGCCGAGGAAGCCTCCCGCTTCCCCAACTGGCGGCCCCTGTTCGCCGACGCCCTCGCCGCCGAACCCCGCCTCACCCAGGAAGCCCACTACAGCGCCGACTTCCTCGCCCGCTGGCACCACGCCCCCGCCAAACGCCACGAACCCCTCACCCTCTGGTCCGCCGGACCGGACAAGCCCCTCCTCATCGCCGCCGGCCACGACTTCCTCGGCCTCCAGATGCCCATCCGCCACGACTCCTCCGCCGTCGACCACCGCGACCGCACCCACCTGCGCACCGCATGGACCGACGCCCTCACCACCAACCCGGGCAGCAACGGCCGGGTGCTGAAGGCCGCCTGACCCCGCCCCGGGCGGGCCCGTGACCCGACCACGGGCCCGCCCGGTCGGCTCCCCCTCCCCTGCCCGCACCGACCGGAGGAGTCCTCCCATGCCCGCAAACCTCCTGCTGGACGCCGCGCTCACCGCCGCCGCACGCGGCTGGTACGTCTTCCCGCTCATCCCCCGGGGCAAGATCCCCGCCGTCAAGGAGTGGGAGCAGCGCGCCACCCTCGACCCGGACCGCATCCGCCGCTGCTGGACCTCCGGCCCGTACAACATCGGCATCGCGTGCGGCCCCTCCCGCCTGCTCGTCGTCGACCAGGACACCCCCAAAGGCCCGGACGACCTCCCCCAGGCCGCCTGGGACCTGCCCGGCGTCGTCGACGGCCACGACGTCTTCGCCCTGGTCTGCGAGCGCCACGGCCAGCCGCTCCCGGATGCCACCCACACCGTCCGCTCCCCCAGCGGCAGCACCCACCTTTACCTCGCCCAGCCCGACGGCATCGAGCTGCGCAACACCAGCGGCGAACGCGGACGCGGCCTCGGCTGGAAGGTCGACACCCGGGGCGGCGGCGGCCTGGTCGTCGCCGCCGGCAGCATCGTCGCCAAGGGCACCTACACGACCGTCCTGGACGCCCCTGTGGCCCCGCTGCCCGCCTGGCTCGCCGAACGGCTCGCCCCGGCCCCGCAGGCCCCGCAGCAGCCCGTCACGGCCCTTCTGCGGGCCACCGACCGGCGCACCGCCTACCTGCGCGCCGCCGTCGACGGCCAGATCGCCGCCGTCACAGGCGCGCCCGACCACCACAACGACGCCCTCTACGCCTCCGCCGTCGCCCTCGGACAGCTCGTCGCCGGCGGCGAACTGACCGAGAGCCAGGTCACCGGATGGCTGATGGACGCCGCCGCGCAGGTCAACCACGCCCCCGCCCGCGCCGCCCGCACCATCGCCTCCGGCCTCAAGGCCGGAGCCCGGCGTCCCCGTTCGGTCGCCGCGTGACCCGCCCCGCCGACCCCACCCCGACCCCGGGCCCGCACCTGCGCGTCGTCGGGGCCGACGACGACGCGCCCTGGCCCGACGACCCCGGCCCCGACACCGACCCGTGGTCCACCGCCGCCCCGGCCCCGCCAAAGGCCTCCCTCGCGGCCCCTCAGGGCCCGGCCAGGCCCCGCGCGGTGTGGAACGCGGCCGACCTCATGGCCACCGACTTCCCCGAACCCCGCTGGGCCGTGCCCGGGTTCTTCGCCGAAGGCGTCAGCCTGCTCGCAGGACCGCCCAAGGTCGGCAAGTCCTGGCTCTCCCTCGGCCTCGGCCTCGACGTCGCCGCCGGCCGCCCCGCCTTCGGCTCCGTCCCCGTCGAAGCCGGACCCGTGCTCTACCTCGCCCTGGAAGACACCCCGCGCCGCCTCAAGACCCGCATGGGCAAACTCCTCAACGGACGCCCCGCACCCCGGGACCTCACCATCGCCACCGAATTCCCTGCGCTGCCGCAGGGCGGCGCCGACGCCCTAGACAACTGGCTCACCCGCAACCCCGACGCCCGACTCGTCGTCATCGACGTCTTCGCCAAAGTCCGCGGCACCTCACCGCCCGGCGTCGCCGCCTACGACGCCGACTACGCCGCCATCGGCTACGCCAAGCAGGTCGCCGACCGGCACTCTGTGGCCACGATCCTGGTCCATCACGTCCGCAAAATGGGCTCCGACGACTTCCTAGCCGAGGTCTCCGGCACCAACGGTCTCGCCGGAGCCGCCGACGCCACACTCGTCCTCAAACGCTCCCGCGGCAAAGCCGACGGCGTCCTGCACATCACCGGCCGCGACGTCGACGAAGCCGAACACGCCCTCGACTTCCAGCCCGAGACCGGCCACTGGATCCTCCTCGAAGGCCCCGCCGGCGACCACACCATCGGCGACACCCGATCAGCCGTCCTGTCCCACGTCCGCCATCACCCCGGTGCGCGCCCCAAGGACATCGCCGACGCCACGGGCCTCGATCTCGACCTCACCCGCCGCACCTGCTCCCGCATGGCCAAGGACGGACAGCTCCACCGCGACGCCACCGGTGCCTACACCGAGCCCGACAGGCCGGACAGCTGAACCGCACCCCAAACTGTCCGGCCTGTCCGGCTGTCCGGGCTTGCCGCCTGACCTGCACAAACAGGCCGGACAGCACCCCGGACACCCACTGCCTGCCTGTCCGGCCCGGACAGGCAGCCCGACCACCTCTGACGAAGGAGTGCCCGTTGCCCAAGCCCAAGTTCCTGAAGCTGGCCGAGGTTCTGGAGGAGATCGACATGTCGCGGTCCGCCTTCTACAGAATGCGGGCCCGCGGCGAAGCCCCCGAGCTGAAGAAGCTCCCGAACGGCCACCTGCGCGTCAGCCGCGCAGACCTCGACGCCTGGTGGGACCAGCAGACCGCCGCCTGATTTCCCTTCAGTTCCCCTCGACTCGGCAGCCTTCGGATCGAGACGCTCCTCCCCCGCAGAAGGTCTGTGATGCCCAAACCGACGTTCAAGGCCCGTGTGTGGGCCATCCGCGAGACCGCTTCCGGCACGTTCGAGCTGCGATGGAAGGTCGGCAACGAGCCGTTCTCCCGCACGTTCAAGACCAAGACTCAGGCCGACGGGCGCCGCTCACAGCTCGTCACGGCAATCAATGACGGTGTGCCGTTCGACGAGATCACGGGTGCGCCGATGCCCGAGGTCCGGGCCAAAGCAGACGTGAGCTGGTACCTCCACGCGAGGGACTTCGCCGAGATGAAGTGGACGGACGCACCGGCGAAGACGCGGGCCACGATCGCCGACATGCTGGCGACCGCCACCCCTGTTCTGGTCTCGACCCGCGTCGGCATGCCGACTGCCGCCGACCTGCGCTCCGCCCTCTACAGCTGGGCGTTCAACGTCAACCGCTGGACCGAGGAACCGCCGGCGAGGGTGCAGAAGATCCTGACCTGGGTCGAGCGGCAGTCCATGGCGATGAGCGAACTCGACGACCCGCTGGTCATGCGGAAGGTGCTGACCGCATTCGCCCGCAACCTCGACGGCTCGAAGTCGTCGCCGCACACGGTCAAGCGCAAGCGCGCGATCTTTAACAACGCGCTTGGCTACGCGGTCGAGGCCCGGCGCCTTCCGGGCAATCCGCTCAGTCAGGTGCAGTGGACGGCACCCAAGACCACCGAGGCAGTAGACCCCGCTGTCGTGGCGAACCCGCGCCAGGTGCGCATGCTCCTGGCCGCTGTCGCTCGTCAGGGCAAGCGCGGCGAACACCTGAAGGCGTTCTTCGGGTGCCTCTACCACGCGGGCATGCGGCCGGCCGAGGTCGTATGGCTGCGGCAGTCGAACTGCCAGCTACCGGCGAGCGGCTTCGGCCTGCTCACGCTCTCAGGCACCCGCCCGCGGGTGGGCAGCTCATGGACCGACAACGGCAAGCCGCACGACGAGCGCGGGTTGAAGTGGCGAGCGGAGAGCGAGACACGCCCGATCCCGATCCCGCCGGAGCTGGTGGAGATGCTCCGCGAGCACATCAACGCCCACGGCGTCGCACCGGACGGCCGCCTGTTCCGCACCAACCGAGGCGGTTTGGTGCAGGAGAGCGGGTACGGGGTGGTCTGGCAACGGGCCCGGCGAGAAGCCTTCGCCCCGGAACAGGTGGAGTCGCCGCTGGCCACTCGGCCGTACGACCTCCGTCACGCGGGGATCTCGCTGTGGCTGAACTCAGGTGTCGATCCGGCCGAGTGCGCCCGCCGGGCGGGCCACAGCATCGCCGTCCTGCTGCGCGTGTACGCGAAGTGCCTGGACGGGGCGATCGAGGCAGCGAACCGCCGGATCGCGGACGCGCTCAACGAGTGGAATTGATCATCGAGAGGCTCTGAGCCTTCCCACGCATTTCCCACACGCGCTGGTCAGACCCGCCACACAGGCGGGACAGAGTGGGATGAACCACTCTTTTCGACCCTCGCCGCCAAGATCACTCAATGCATCAAAAAGAAGGGCCCCGACCGGCGTTTCCGCTGGTCGGGGCCCTTCTTACTATCCGGTGGCTGGTGCAGGGTTCGAACCTGCGTAGCTTGCGCGACAGATTTACAGTCTGCTCCCTTTGGCCGCTCGGGCAACCAGCCAGGGATGGTGTCTCGTGGGGTGGTGCCCCGTTCGACGTCGTAAACGATACCTGATGTTGGGGGGTGGTCTGCCACCTGGTTGTGTCACGTCGTGATCAAGGTCGGCGCGCTGAGCTTGCGGGCGGTGGTGCGGGGGGCTGGATAGGCTGGGGCGTCGCCCGCCGGTGGCGGGTGGCGCGACCGTGCAGCCAGTAGTTCAAGGAGACCAACACCCATGGCCGACTCCAGTTTCGACATCGTCTCGAAGGTCGAGTGGCAGGAGGTCGACAACGCGATCAACCAGACCTCCCGCGAGATCGCGACCCGCTTCGACTTCAAGAACGTGGGCGCCGAGATCAAGCGGTCCGGCGAGAAGATCGAGATGAAGGCCAACGGCGAGGAGCGGGTCCGGGCGATCCTGGACGTGCTGCAGACCAAGTTCGTGAAGCGCGGGCTGTCGCTGAAGGCGCTGGACGCTGCGGAGCCGCAGCTGTCCGGCAAGGAGTACAAGATCTTCGCGGACATCAAGGAAGGCATCACCACCGACGACGCCAAGAAGGTCGCGAAGATCATCCGCGACGAGGGCCCGAAGGGCGTCAAGGCGCAGGTGCAGGGCGACGAACTGCGGGTCAGCTCGAAGTCGCGTGACGATCTGCAGACGGTGCAGGCCCTGCTGAAGGGCAAGGACCTGGAGTTCGCGATCCAGTTCGTCAACTACCGCTGAGTCGGGGCGGCAGCGCACGGGAGGGCACACCGGGAACGGTGTGCCCTCCCGGCGTTCCGGGGTCAGGGGACGCTGGGCGGGGTGGGCAGGGTGGTGGTGGGCGGCGCGGCGGGGAGGGAGCCGAGCAGGCCGGTGAGGGTGCTGGTGAGCTGGTCGACCAGGTGCTGGAGGGCGCCGGTGTCGGGGGTGCCGCCGGCGCCGAGCAGGCCGGTGAGGGTGTTGAGCAGGCCGCCGACGACGCCGAGCAGGCCGCCGGTGTCGGGGAGGGTCGGGAGGGTGGGGAGCGTCGGGGGTGTCGGCGCGGCGGGGGCGTCGACGGCCGCGGGGGCCGAGGGCGCGGCGGCGGTCGGGAGGCCCGGGATCGCGATCGGCAGCGGCGGCAGGGCGACGGGGCGGGTGAGGGCGCCGGCGGGGCGGGCGCGGAAGGCGTCGGCGGGGTCGGCAGCGGACGCGGGGGCGGCGGTCGCCAGGGTGACCGTGCTGAGGGTGAGGGCTGCGGTCAGCACGACGGCCGGCCAGTGGGCACGCATGGTAAAGCTGGTCCTTTCGGGGGGAGTTCAGGCTGTTCGCCTGCATCCACACGTTGCGTCACCCGAAAGTGCGGGGCCACCGCTCGTACGCCGAACGGTGCGCCGCCCGGTGCCTGCCGGAGCCCGACGCGGGGTCAGTTACCGGCCGGGGTGGAGCGGAGCGCGGCGACGGCCCGGGTGAGGTCCGGGAGGGTGGCGTCGGTGGCGCCCAGGGCGCGGAGCAGGCGGTCGAGCGGGGCGCCGTCGGCGGGGGTGAGCGGGCCGAGGGTGGTGCGGCCGTCGTACCAGAGCGCGGCGCGGCGGCCGGCGGGGTGTTCGGCGTCGAGTTCGGCGTAGCCGATCGGGGCGGCCTTGGACCAGGCGGCGATCCGCAGGGCGAACCCGGAGGGGAACCGCTTGAAACCGAAGTCCGGTGCGGTGGACGGGTGTTGGAGCGCGTCGTGGAGTTCGTCGGTCATCGGCACCAGGGCGAGCCCGTGCGGCAGTCCGGTCGCGCGGGCGAGCGGGACCTCCGCCGCCACCACGGCGATCAGTTCTTCGGTGGCGATCAGGGCGTTCAGTTCGTATGACACCGCCCCATTCTCCGCCCGGGAAGTCATCCGGTCTGGAAAACAATCGAACTGACTATCCATCCACGCTGCGGACACTCGCTGATACACCCCCCGAGCTGCGGTGACGCCACCCGGGCGGGCGGGTTCCGACACTGGTTCGTGGGCGCTCGGCGGTCCCCGTGCGCCGGTCGGTACGGCAGAGTGGGCGGGGTGACCCGTACTCCGCCGCAGCGCCCCACCGCCGAACAACTCGCCGCCGCCCAGGACACCGTCATTCCGGACGTGGCCGGGCCGAATCTGCGGGTGCTGTTCTGCGGGATCAATCCCGGTCTGTGGTCGGGCGCGACCGGACGGCACTTCGCCCGGCCGGGCAACCGGTTCTGGCCGGCCCTGCACCGCTCCGGGTTCACCCCGCGGCAGCTGGGGCCGGCGGAGCAGCAGGAGCTGCTGGCGCTCGGCCTGGGCATCACCAACGTGGTGGGCCGGACCACGGCGAAGGCCGCCGAGCTGACCGCCGAGGAGTACCGGGAGGGCGGGCAGGCGCTGGTGGAGCGGGTGCTGCGGCTGCGGCCGCGAGCCCTGGCGGTGCTCGGGATCGGGGCGTACCGGGCGGCGTTCGGGCGGCCGAAGGCCACGGTCGGCCGGCAGCCGGAGCCGATCGGCGACACCGAGGTGTGGCTGCTGCCGAACCCGAGCGGGCTGAACGCGCACTACACGCTGGACGGGATCGCCGACGAGTTCCGGGCGCTGCGCACCCATCTGGAGGAGTAGTCCGTCAGTCGGCCAGCAGCCGGGCCTCGAAGACGGCGCGGTCACGGAGCACGTACCCGGCGTCGGCGAGGTACATCAGGTGGTGCCCGTCGGCCAGGTGGGAGGCGAACGCGGCGCTGCCCGCCGCGGCCTCGGCCCGCATGTGGGCCACCAGGGCGTGCAGCCGCTCGGCGATCGCGTCCACCAGGCCGGCCCGGCCCGCCCGGTCCAGGCCGTAGGCGTCGCAGAACTCGCGGACCCGGACGGCCTGTTCGGCCGGGGTGCCGAAGCCGTCGGCGTTGCCCGGCGCGCTGGTGGGGGCCCAGCGGTAGGCCGCGTACGCGACGTCGTGCAGGCGGGGGCCGGGGTGCGCGGTGTCGAAGTCGATGACGCCGACCACCCGTTCGCCGTCCAGCACGCAGTTGTGCGGGGCGTAGTCGCCGTGGCAGATCACCTCGACGGGCTCCGCGGCGGGCAGCATCCAGCCCTCGGCCGCGTAGCCGGCGGTGGCGTCGTGGTAGGCCCGCAGCTGGCGGGCGGCGGTGAGCAGCGCGGTGCGGGACGCGGCGGCCGGGGTCGGCGGGTAGTCCGGGACCTCGCCGGGCAGGAAGTCGAGGATCTCCCGCCCGTCCGCGGTGCGGCCGTGGAAGGCGGGCGCCGCGGTGAACCCGGCCGCCCGCAGGTGGGCGAGCAGCCCGTGCACCGCGGGCGACCACGGCCCGGTGGGGCGCAGCACCCGGTTGCCGACCCGCTCGACCTGGTTGACCCCGCCGGCCAGCAGTTCCCGGTCCGCCATGCCCCGCTCCTCGCCCTCGGCCGTTCCCGACCGAACGGTTCTACCTCCGGGCGGGGACGGTGCGCGAGCGGATTACCGGCTGCCGAAGCCGTCGTCGGTGGAGATGATGTCGCGGCCCAGCGGGGTGAGCGAGATCGGCACCATCTTGAGGTTCGCCCAGCCGAACGGGATCCCGATGATCGACAGGAACAGCGGGATGCTGGTGACGATGTGCGCGATGGCCAGCCACCAGCCGGCGAACACCAGCCAGATCACGTTGCCGACGCAGGACGGCGCGCCCGCGTCGGCCCTGACCACGGTGGTGCGGCCGAACGGCCAGAGCATGAAGCCCGCGAGGCGGAAGGACGCGATGCCGAACGGGATCGTGATGATCAGGACGAAGCAGATGATCCCGGCGATCGCGTAGCCGATCGCCATCCACAGACCGCAGAACAACAGCCAGATGACGTTGAGCAGGAAGTTGATCAGCTTCATGCCTTCCAGGCTCGCACACCGGAGCCCGGACGGCCCGGGGCCCGCGCCGGAGACGTGCTCCGGCGCGGGCCCCGGGCCGCTGCGCTGATCGGGCGTCAGGCGAGCAGCTTGTCCTTGGCGCGTCGGTACTCCTCGTCGGAGAGCGCGCCGCTGGTCTTCAGCTCGGCCAGCCTGGCCAGGTCGTCCACGTGGCCGCCCGAGGCGGCGGTGGCGCCCCCTCCGCCTCCGGTTCCGGCGGCCTTGCGGATGTAGTCCTGGAACGCGGCGTCGGCCTGTTTGGCCTGGGCGACGTCCCGCTGGGTCATCGAGCTGCCGCGGGCGATCAGGTAGACCAGGACGCCCAGGAAGGGCAGCAGGATCACGAAGATCGTCCAGCCGGCCTTGCCCCAGCCGCCCATGTCGTCGCTGCGGAAGATGTCCGTGATGATCTTGAACAGCAGGAAGAACCAGAGGATCCAGAGGAACAGCTCCAGCATCGTCCAGAAGATGTTGAGCAGCGGATAGTTGTCCATGACGCTCCGATCCCGCGCGCGGTCAGACCGAACGACCCCGCGCCAGAAGGACACAGGGACGAATCGATTCGTACCACCGCGAAACGGGCACCGCATCCGGAGGTCAGGGCAGATTTCAGTGCGGGTCGTTCTGCAGCCGGTCGAACTCGGCGACGTCCGGGTGGTGCAGGTCGAAGGCCGGGCACTCGGAGCGGATCCGCGGCAGGGTGACGAAGTTGTGCCGGGGCGGCGGGCAGGAGGTCGCCCACTCCAGCGAGCGGCCGTAGCCCCACGGGTCGTCGACCTCGACCTTCTGCCCGTACTTGGCGGTCTTCCAGACGTTGTAGAGGAACGGCAGGGTGGACAGGCCGAGCAGGAACGAGCCGATGGTGGAGACGGTGTTCAGCGTGGTGAAGCCGTCCGAGGCCAGGTAGTCGGCGTACCGCCGGGGCATGCCCTCGGCGCCCAGCCAGTGCTGCACCAGGAAGGTGGTGTGGAAGCCGACGAACAGCGTCCAGAAGTGGATCCGGCCGAGCCGCTCGTCGAGCAGCTTCCCGGTCATCTTCGGCCACCAGAAGTAGAAGCCCGCGAACATCGCGAACACCACGGTGCCGAACACCACGTAGTGGAAGTGCGCGACCACGAAGTACGAGTCGGAGACGTGGAAGTCGATCGGCGGGGCCGCCAGCAGGACGCCGGTCAGGCCGCCGAACAGGAAGGTCACCAGGAAGCCCACCGACCAGAGCATCGGGGTCTCGAAGGAGAGCGAGCCCCGCCACATGGTGCCGATCCAGTTGAAGTACTTCACGCCCGTGGGGACGGCGATCAGGAAGGTCATGAAGGAGAAGAACGGCAGCAGCACCTGGCCGGTCACGAACATGTGGTGCGCCCAGACCGTGACGGACAGGCCGGCGATGGCGATGGTCGCGCCGATCAGGCCGGAGTAGCCGAACACCGGCTTGCGGCTGAAGACCGGCAGGATCTCGGTGATGATGCCGAAGAACGGCAGCGCGATGATGTACACCTCGGGGTGGCCGAAGAACCAGAACAGGTGCTGCCAGAGCAGCGCCCCGCCGTTCGCCGGGTCGAAGACGTGCGCGCCGAACTTGCGGTCCGCCTCCAGGCAGAGCAGCGCGCCGGCCAGTACCGGGAAGGCCAGCAGCACCAGCACGCCGGTCAGCAGCACGTTCCAGGTGAAGATCGACATCCGGAACATCGTCATGCCGGGCGCCCGCAGGCAGATGATCGTGGTGATGAAGTTGACCGAGCCGAGGATGGTGCCGAAGCCGGAGAAGGCCAGGCCCATGATCCACAGGTCGGCGCCGATACCCGGCGAGTGCACCGCGTCGTTCAGCGGCGCGTAGGCGAACCAGCCGAAGTCGGCCGCGCCCTGCGGGGTGCAGAAACCGGCGACCGCGATCAGCGAGCCGAACAGGTACAGCCAGTACGCGAAGGCGTTCAGCCGGGGGAAGGCGACGTCGGGGGCGCCGATGTGCAGCGGCATGAACCAGTTCGCGAAACCCGCGAACAGCGGGGTGGCGAACATCAGCAGCATGATCGTGCCGTGCATGGTGAACGCCTGGTTGAACTGCTCGTTGGAGACCAACTGCGTGCCCGGGCGGGCCAGTTCGGCGCGCATCACCAACGCGAGCACGCCGCCGACCAGGAAGAACGCGAACGAGGTGACCAGGTACAGGGTGCCGATCTGCTTGTGGTCCGTGGTGGTCAGCCACGTCACCAGCACCCGGCCCCGGCGCGGGCGGGAGGCCCGGCCGAAGCGGCGGCGCGGCGCCGGTGGGGCGGGTGGGCCGGTCACGCCCAGTTCGGCATCGCTCGGCAGCATCGTCACCGCACCGCACCTCCGGCCTCGGGTCTGGCAGTGCGTCCAGCACTACCAGCGCCGCCGGGGCGGGTCGGGGACGCTCGCCGGGCGGTAGCCCGAAGGAGTCAGCGGGCCCGGCGGCGGGCCCGGTGCCGGGTCAGCGCCCGGCCATCCGCTCCAGGCGGGCAATCCGCTCGCTCATCGGCGGGTGGGTGGAGAACAGCTTGGCGCCGCGCTCGCCCGGGCGGAACGGGTTGGCGATCATCATGTGGCTGGCGGTCTGCAACTGCGGCTCCGGCGGCAGCGGCAGGCGCTGGGTGCCGGCGTCCAGCTTGCGCAGGGCGCTCGCCAGGGCCAGCGGGTCGCCGGTGATCCTGGCCCCGTCGGCGTCCGCCTGGTACTCGCGGGAGCGGCTGACGGCCAGTTGGATCAGGCCCGCGGCGACCGGGCCGAGGATCATGATCAGCAGCAGGCCGAGCAGGCCCGGGCCGTCGTCGTCGTCCGAGCGCCCGAACGGGATCAGCCAGGCGAAGTTGACCAGGAACATCACCACCGACGCGAGCGCGCCGGCCACCGAGGAGATCAGGATGTCCCGGTTGTAGACGTGGCTGAGCTCGTGGCCGAGCACGCCGCGCAGCTCCCGCTCGTCCAGCAGCTGCAGGATGCCGTCGGTGCAGCAGACCGCGGCGTGGCGCGGGTTGCGGCCGGTGGCGAAGGCGTTCGGGGCGGGCGTCGGCGAGATGTACAGCCGGGGCATCGGCTGGCGGGCCTCGGTGGAGAGCTCGCGGACGATCCGGTACAGCTGCGGGGCCTCGATCTCGCTGACCGGGCGGGCCCGCATCGCGCGCAGCGCCAACTTGTCGCTGTTCCAGTACGCGTAGGCGTTGGTGCCGACCGCGATCAGCAGCGCCACCAGCAGGCCGGTGCGGCCGAAGAAACTGCCGATCACCAGGATCAGCGCGGACAGACCGCCCAGCAGGACGGCCGTCCGCAATCCGTTGTGGTGGCGGTGCACTGCGGGCCCTCCTGTGGTGCCGGTGGAAGCCGTGGAGCCGCTTCCTTCTGCCGGGATCAACGCGCCGAGCTGGCCCGATCGTTCCCTCCGGCATTCGACCACAGGTCAGAACAGGCTGCCCGACACCACCTGCAGCACCAGTTGCGGAGCCACCGAGAGCACCACCGCGCCGCACGCCGCCAGGCCCAGTGCGGCGGACAGCGCGGCCGGGGCACGGCGCGGTTCGACCTGCTCGGCGGCCGGGGCGAACAGCAGCCCCGTCCACTTCAGGTAGTAGGCGAGCGCGATCACCACGTTCACCGCCATCACCACGGCCAGCCAGCCGAGGCCGGCGTCCACCGCCGATCGGAAGACCACGACCTTGCCGAACAGGCCGACCACGCCCGGCGGCAGGCCGGCCAGGCAGAGCAGGAAGAAGGCGAGCGCGAACGCCGCCCAGCGGTTGCGCGAGGCCAGGCCGCGGAAGGCGTCCAGCCGGCCGGAGCCGCCGACCAGGGCGACCACGCCGAACGCGCCCAGGTTGACCAGGCCGTAGATCAGCGCGTACGCCACGGTCGCGCCCAGCGGCTGCGCCGAGCCCGCGTACCCGGCGGCGGCCAGCGGCACCAGCAGGTAGCCGGCCTGGCCGACCGAGGACCAGGCGAGCAGCCGGACCGCCCCGTGCGGGGTGTCGGTGCGCTGGCGCAGCGCGGCCGTGTTGCCGACCGTCATGGTGAGCGCGGCGAGCACCGCCAGCACCAGGCCCCAGGTGTGGCCGTACGGGCGGAACGCGACGGTGGTCACCAGCGCCAGGCCGGACAGTCCGGCGGCCTTTCCGACCACCGAGAGGTAGCCGGCCACCGGGAGCGGGGCGCCGACGTAGGTGTCGGGGACCCAGAAGTGGAACGGGACGGCGGCGACCTTGAAGGCGAAGCCGACCAGGGTGAGCACCGCACCGGCCTCGGCCAGCGGCTTCAGCTGGGCGGGGGCGTGGGCCAGGCCCTCGGCGATGCCCTGCAGTTGGACGGTGCCGGCGGCGGCGTAGACGAAGCTGACGCCCAGCAGCATCACGGCGGTCGCGGTGACGGAGGAGAGGAAGAACTTCAGCGCGCTCTCCGCGCCCCGGCCGTCCCGGCGCAGCGCGACCAGGGCGAACGCGGGCAGGGTGGCGACCTCCAGGGCGATCACCAGGGTGGCGAGGTCGCGGGCGGCGGGCAGCAGGGCGGCGCCGCAGGCGGAGGAGAGCAGCAGGAACCAGTACTCGCCGCCGGGGAGCCCCGCGGCGGAGCCGCTGGTTGACGCAGCGTCCTCGACGGTGTGCAGCGAGAGCAGCACGGTCAGCAGCGCGCCGCCGAGGGCCAGCAGCTGGAAGGCCAGCGCGAAGTGGTCGGCGGTGTAGGAGCAGCCGCCGCCCGGGCTGCTGAAGCAGAAGGTGGAGCGGGTGCCGTCGCCGAGCACCAGCGGCAGCAGCACGGCCAGCGCGGCCAGCAGCCCGGCGGCGCTCAGCCACCCCAGCAGGCGCTTGCGGGCCTCGGGCAGGAACAGGTCGGTGACCAGCACGGCCAGGGCGGCGAGCGCGGCGATCAGCGGCGGGGCGACGGCCACCCAGTCGACGGACTGGATCAGGGCGCCCGGGTCGGCGACGGCGAGCGGAGTCATGAGGGGCTGCCCCAGGTCGTGAGAGGTGGTCATCAGCCGCCCCCGAGGAGGTGCTTGACGGCCGGGTCGGAGAGGCCGAGCAGCAGGGCCGGCCACAGGCCCGCGAGCAGGGTGAGCGCGGCCAGCGGCGTCCAGCTGGCCGCCTCGTAGCCCTGGATGTCGGGCAGGTCGGCGACCGGGGCGGGCTGCTTCGGGTCGCCCATGCAGACCCGCTTGACCACGACCAGCAGGTACGCGGCGGTGAGCAGGGTGCCGAGGCCCGCCAGCACCATGAAGGTGACGAAGGCGGGACGGGACAGCCCGGCGGCCGGGTCGAACGCGCCGTACATGGCGAGCAGTTCGCCCCAGAAACCGGCCAGCCCGGGCAGGCCGAGGCTGGCCACGGCGGCGAACGCGAGCAGGGCGCCGATCCGCGGGGCGCGGCCGTACAGGGCGGCGCCGGTGGCGCCCGACAGGGTGTCGAGGTCGGCGGTGCCGTAGCGGTCCTTGACCGCGCCGACCAGGAAGAACAGCAGGCCGGTGATCAGGCCGTGCGCGATGTTGGCGAACAGCGCGCCGTTCAGGCCGACCTGGGTGAGCGAGGCGATGCCGAGCAGCACGAAGCCCATGTGGCCGACCGAGGAGTACGCGATCAGCCGCTTCAGGTCGCCCTTGGCACCGGGCCGGGCGAGGGCCAGGCAGGCCAGCGAGCCGTACACGATGCCGACCGCGGCGAACGCGCCCAGGTAGGGGGCGAAGGTGGCGGTGCCGTCGGGGACCACCGGCAGCAGCACCCGGACCAGGCCGTAGGTGCCCATCTTGAGCATCACGCCGGCCAGCAGCACCGAGCCCGCGGTCGGGGCGGCGGTGTGCGCGTCCGGCAGCCAGGAGTGCAGCGGCCAGGCGGGGGCCTTCACGGCGAGGCCGACCAGGATCGCCAGCGCGGCGACCAGCTGGGTGGTGTGGGACAGGCCTGCGCCGTGCGCGTCGGCCAGCTTCACCATGTCGAAGGTGCCGGCCTTGACGCCGATCAGCAGGAAGCCGAGCAGCATCACGGCGGAGCCGAGCAGGGTGTACAGGATGAACCGGTTGGCCGCGGCCGTCTTCTTCCCGCTGCCCCACCGGCTGATCAGGAAGTACATCGGGATCAGCACGATCTCGAAGGCCAGGAAGAACAGCACCAGGTCGAGCACCGCGAAGGTGGCCAGCATGCCGGTCTCCAGCAGGAGCAGCAGGCCGGTGAAGGCCCGGCCGCCGGGGCCCGCGGGGAGCTTCTTCACCGAGTAGACCGCGCACAGGAAGGTGAGCAGCGCGGTGAGCACCAGCAGCGGCAGCGAGATGCCGTCCACGCCGAGGTGCAGGCGCACGTCCAGCGCGGGGATCCAGGCCACGTCGGTGACGGCCTGCATGCGGGCCGGCCCGTCGTGGTCGAAGCCGGCCGCCAGGGCGATCGCCAGCAGCAGGCCGGCGCCGGTGACGGCGGTGCCGAGGCGCAGCGCCTGCCGGTCGCCGATCGGGGCGAGCATCAGGGCTGCGCCGAGCAGCGGCAGCACCAGGAGGGCGATGAGGACCGCGTTCATCGGGGGCTCCAAGGGCGTGCCGGGACGGGGAACTGAGGACGGGTCACGAGCCCACCGCCACCAGGACGGCGAGCACCACGGCCCCGGCCAGCAGCGCGCTCAGGTAGCCCTGGGCGTTGCCGGTCTGGGCGAGGCGCACGGCGCGGCCGAGCCAGCCGGGGGCGGCGCCCGCGCCGCGGACGTAGGTCTCCACCACGGCGCGGTCCAGGAACCGGACCAGCCGGGCGGCGGCCTCGGTGGGCCGGACGAAGACCGCGCTGTACAGCCGGTCCACGCCGAAGCCGTGCTGGGCGGGCCGGTACAGCGGGCCGAGCAGCAGCCGGCCGGGGTCGGCCGGCGGCTGCGGGGCGGGCAGCGACTCGGCGGCGGGCGGGCCGGCCTGCTCCGGCACCCGGCCCTCCGCGACGGGGGCGGGCGCGGCAGCCCGGGCGTTGACGGTCCGCCAGGCGGCGTACCCGATCAGGATGCCGGCCACCGCCGCGCCGGTGCCGAGCACCACGGTGGTCAGGGCGGGGCGCAGCGATTCGCCGTCGAGCAGGGCGGGCAGCCAGTCGGAGCGCAGCGCGACCAGGCCGAATCCCATGGTGGGGACGGTCAGCACCCAGAGCGGCCAGCGCATCGCGGCGGGCTCGGCGTGCTCCGGGTCGGCCTCGTCGATCTCCGGCGAGTACGGGGCGTCGGCGGCCTCGGCGATCGGCTTGCCGTGGAAGGCGACCAGCCACACCCGGGTGGCGTAGGCGGCGGTGAGCAGCGCGGTGACGAGACCGGCCACCAGGACGGTCCAGCCGGCGGCGGCCGGGACCGCGGAGGCGGGGCCGAGTCCGGCGGTGAGGGCTTCGCCGTGGGCGGCGTGCTCGGCGGCGGTGAGCACCGACTCCTTGGAGAAGAAGCCGGCGAACGGCGGCAGGCCGACCAGGGCGACCAGGCCGATGCCCATCGTCCAGTAGGCGTCGGGGACGCGGCGGCGCAGGCCGTCGATGCGGGACATCGCGCTGATCGAGTTGGTGTGCGCGGCGTGGATGACCACGCCGGCGGTGAGGAACAGCAGGGCCTTGAACGCGCCGTGCGCGACCAGGTGGAACACCGCGGCCTCGCGGGCGCCGGAGGCCAGCGCGCCCGCCATGTAGCCGAGCTGGCCGACGGTCGAGTAGGCGAGGACCCGCTTGAGGTCGTCCTGGGCGAGCGCGCACAGCGCCGAGCCGACCATGGTGACGGCGGCCATCACCGCGAGCACCATCAGGGCGGCGGAGGACAGCAGGAACACCGGCAGCAGGCGGGCGACCAGGTAGATGCCGGCCGCGACCATGGTGGCGGCGTGGATCAGCGCGGACACCGGGGTCGGGCCGGCCATCGCGTCCGGGAGCCAGGTGTGCAGCGGGAACTGGGCGCTCTTGCCGGCGACGCCGCAGAGCAGCAGCAGGGCGATCAGCGTGGGGTGCTGCAGCCGGCCGTCGCCGGCGGCGTCGAGGACGGCGCCGATCCGGAAGCTGCCGGCGTCCGAGCCGAGCAGGAACAGGCCGAACAGGAACGGCACGTCGCCGAGCTTGGTGACCAGGAAGGCCTTCAGCGAGGCGCTGCGGGCGTCGGCCGTCTCCCAGTGGTGGCCGATCAGGAAGTACGAGCAGATGCCCATCACCTCCCAGCCGACCAGCAGCACGATCAGGTCGCCCGAGTAGACGACCAGGAACATCGCGGCGGTGAACAGCGAGACCAGCGCCGCGTACGACGGGTAGCGCGGGTCGTCCTTCAGGTAGGCCGTGGAGTAGATCTGCACGCAGGTGGCGACCAGGCCGACCAGGACCGAGATCAGCGAGGAGAAGCCGTCCAGGTGCAGGGCGAGCGAGAGGTCGGGCCCGCCGGTGGGGGCGAGCCGGGTGGCGGCGTCCAGGGTGGCGCCGGTGCCCAGCTGAAGGGCCGTCACCAGGGCCAGCACGGCGGAGACCGCGACCGGCAGCACCGCCAGCGGGCGGGCGAGGCCCGGGTAGCGGCGCCCGGTGGCCAGGCCGGCGGCGGCGCCGAGCGCGGGCAGCACGGGGACCAGGATCGGCAGCGCGAGGTTCATGCGGCGGCCTGCTCCTTCTCGGCCTCGGCCAGGTCGTCCGCCTCGTGGCGGTCGCCGAGCGCGGTGACCTCGTCGACGGCGGCGGTGCGGCGGGTGCGGTACACCAGCAGCACGATCGCCAGGCCCAGGCCGATCTCGGCGGCGGCGATGGTGATGGTGAACAGGGTGAGCGCCTGTCCGGCGTGCAGGGTGTCGCGCAGCCAGACGTCGAAGGCGACCAGGTTGAGGTTGACGGCGTTGAGCATCAGCTCCACCGACATCAGCACCAGGATGACGTTGCGCCGGGCGAGCACGCCGTACACGCCGACGCTGAACAGCAGCACGGCGAGGACGGCGGGGTAGGCGAGGTGCACGTCAGCGCTCCTTCGACTTCGTCAGGGCGGTGCGCAGGTTGCCGGGCCGCGGCTTGGTCCGCCCGCCCTCGGTGCGGGACAGCACGATCGCGCCGACCAGGGCGGCCAGCAGCAGCACCGACAGCGCCTCGAACGGCAGCACCCAGTGCGAGAACAGGTACTCGCCGGTCAGCCGGGTGGTGCCGACCGCGCCGTGCAGGTCGATCCAGGAGGAGCGGAACGCGTCCACCACCAGGGTGACCAGGGTGGCGGCGGAGGCGACGCCGACCGCCAGGGCGGCCGGGCGGTTGCCGGAGTCGGCGTCCGGGGAGCGGCCGATCGGGGCCCGGGTCAGCATCAGGCCGAACAGCACCAGCACGATCACCGAGCCCAGGTACACCAGGACCTGCACCCAGGCCACGAACTCGGCGGTGAGCAGCAGGAACTCCACCGCCAGGCCGCCGAGCGCGACCACCAGCCAGAGCGCGGCGTGCACCAGCTGACGGGTGGTCACCGAGACCACCGCCGCGCCGAGCACGAGGACCCCGACCAGCAGGAAGACGATCTCCTGCCCGGTCGGCGAGAGGTACGAGCGCGCGGCGGGCTCCAGCGAGCCCGCCGCCGCCAGCAGGGTGCTCAACTCTCCCCACCCTCCTCGGCGGCTGCGGCCGCGGCGGCCGCGGCCAGCTTGTCGGCGGCCTTCCGGGCCATGGCGATCTCCTTGGGCTCCTCCGCCGCGGCGTCGTGCGCGGGCGGCGGGGGGACGGTCCACATCCACTCGCGCAGCCGGTCGCGCTCGTGGGTGAGCTCGCGGATGTCGGTCTCGGCGTACTCGAACTCCGGGGACCAGAACAGCGCGTCGAACGGGCAGACCTCGATGCAGATCCCGCAGTACATGCAGAGCGAGAAGTCGATCGCGAAGCGATCCAGCACGTTGCGGGTGCGGGCGCGGGCGTTCGGGTCGGCGGCGGGCAGCGTCTCCTTGTGGGAGTCGATGTAGATGCACCAGTCCGGGCACTCGCGGGCGCACAGCATGCAGACCGTGCAGTTCTCCTCCAGCAGTGCGATCACGCCGCGCGAACGCGGCGGCAGATCGGGCTGGACGTCCGGGTACTGCGCGGTGACGGTCTTGCGCGTCATCGTGCGCATGGTGACGGCCAGGCCCTTGGCCAGACCGGAGCCGGGAATCTTCATCAGGAGATCGCCACCTTGACGATGCCGGTGAGCAGGAGCTGGGCCAGCGCCAGCGGGATCAGCACCGTCCACGCGAAGCGCATCAGCTGGTCCTCGCGCAGCCGCGGGTAGGTGACCCGCAGCCAGAGCACCACGAACGCCAGCGCGAAGGTCTTCAGCAGCGTCCACAGCCAGCCCAGGCTGTCCGACAGCGGGCCGTGCCAGCCGCCCAGGAAGAGCACCGCGGTCAGCGCGCAGAGCACCACGATGCCCGCGTACTCGGCCAGCAGGAACAGCGCGAAGCGCAGGCCGGTGTACTCGGTGTACGCGCCGAAGATGATCTCCGAGTCGGCCACCGGCATGTCGAACGGCGGACGCTGCAGCTCGGCCAGGCCCGCCGTGAAGAACACGAACCCGCCGATCAGCTGCCACGGCACCCACCACCAGTGGAAGGCGTCGACGATCCCCGGCAGCGACACCGAGCCAGCCGCCATCGCCACCGAGGCGGCGGCCAGCAGCATCGGCAGCTCGTACGACATCAGCTGCGCGGCCGTCCGCAGGCCGCCCAGCAGCGAGAACTTGTTGGCGGACGCCCAGCCGGCCATCAGCGAGCCCAGCACGCCGATGCCCATCACGGCCAGCACGAAGAAGATGCCCGCGTCGACCGCCTGGCCGACCAGCCCGTCCGGGCCGACCGGGATCACCAGCAGCACCAGCAGGTACGGCAGCAGGGCGACGGCCGGGGCGAGTTGGAAGATCCTCCGGTCCGCGTCCTTCGGGACGACGTTCTCCTTCTGGACGAACTTCACGCCGTCGGCGACCAGTTGAGCCCAGCCGTGGAACCCGCCCGCGTACATCGGGCCGAGCCGGCCCTGCATGTGCGCCATCACCTTGTGCTCGGTCTGGCCGACCACCAGCGGCAGCACCAGGAACGCCACCAGCGTGCCGACGCAGCGCAGCAGCGTGTCGAGGAGGTTCACTCGCTGTCTCCGTCCTGCTCGGTGGGCCGGTTGGTCGGCTGCACGGGTTGCTCGGCGGGCTGCTCGGCCGGGCCGGTGGGCTCGGCGGGTGCGGCCGGGGCGGCGGGTTCGGCCTGGGCGGGTTCGGGTTTCCCGGCCGCGGGCTCGTCGTGCGCCGGGACGGGCGCGTGCCACGGGGCGTCGGAGGACTGGGTCCTGGCGGTGCGGCGCGGGGCCTCGGGGGCGGGCGGCTCGGGGGCCGACGGGGCGTCAGGTGCGGGCTGGCTGACCGAGCCCTCGCCGACGCTGCGGGTGCGGCGCGGGCGGTCGGCGCGCACCGGGGGCGCGTCGGCGCCGGGCTGGCTGGTGGAGCCCTCCGCCACGCTGCGGGTGCGGCGCGGGCGGTCGACCCCGGCGGCCGCGCCGGCCCGGGCCGCGCGGGCGGGGCGTTCGGCGACCGGCGGCAGGGTGCCCTTGAGCGGACCCCACTCGTTCGGGTCGGGGACGCCGGCGGGCTGCATCTTGCGCCGGGCCGGTCCGCCGCCGTGGTCGGACTCGCCGGGCTCCTTGGCGCCGGGCCAGTCCTTGGCGACCCGGGCGGCCAGCACGAAGTCCTTGCGCAGCGGGTGGCCCTCGAAGCCGTCCGGCAGCAGCAGGGTGGCGGGGTACGGGTGGCCGGCGAACTCGACGCCGAACATCTCCAGCGTCTCGCGCTCGTGCCAGGCGGCCCCGGCGTACACCGCGACGGCGGTCGGCAGCACGGCCCGGTCGCGCGGCACCCGGGTGCGCAGCAGCAGGCGGCGCACGCTGCCGGGCTCGCCGACGGCGGCCAGGTGCGCGCAGACGGCGAAGCCCTCGGCGAGGTCGTCGACGGCGCTCAGCCAGTCCAGGTAGGCCAGGCCGAGGGTGTCGCGGGCGGCGGTGAGCGCCTCGATCCAGTGCTCGGCCGGGACGTCAATGGTGAGCAGCTCGTACGCCTCGGCGCCCGTCGCCCAGGGGCCGATCGCGGCGGCGGTGCGCTCGGCGGGGGTCGGCTCCGCGGGGGCCGACGGGCCGTCAGGAACTGCGGCGGTCGACGGCTCGCCGGGGGCCTCGGGGGCGCCGGGGGTCTCGGGGGCGCCGGGGGTCTCGGGGGCGCCGGGGGTCTCGGGGGCGCCGGGGGTCTCGGGGGCGCCGGGGGTCTCGGGGGTCTCGGGGGTCTCGGGGGTCTCGGGGGTCTCGGGGGTCTCGCTCACTGGTCGCCCTCCCCCGGCACGACGGGGGCGGCGGTCGCGGCGGGCGCGGCCTGCAGCGGGCGGCGGAGCGCGGCGGCGGGTGCGGCGTAGCGCTGCGGCACGTCCTCGGCGGCGATCTTCTCCTGCAGCTTGAGGATGCCCTGGAGCAGCGCCTCGGGCCGGGGCGGGCAGCCGGGCACGTAGACGTCGACCGGGATGATCTGGTCGACGCCCTTGGTGACGGAGTAGGAGTCCCAGTACGGGCCGCCGGAGTTGGCGCAGGCGCCGAAGGAGATCACGTACTTGGGTTCGGGCATCTGCTCGTACAGCCGCTTGACGGCGGGGGCCATCTTGTCGGTGACGGTGCCCGAGACGATCATCAGGTCGGCCTGGCGGGGGCCGGGCGCGAACGGGATGACGCCCATTCGGATGAAGTCGTGCTTGGCCATGGACGCGGCGATGAACTCGATCGCGCAGCAGGCGAGTCCGAAGTTGAAGCACCAGAGGCTGTAGCGGCGGCCCCAGTTGAGCACCACCTTGACCGGGTCCGGGGCGAGCCGGGCGAGCGGGCCGAGGCGGCGCTGCTCGACGGCGGCGCCGGGCTTGGCCGGGTCGGGGATGCCGAGCGGGACGGGGCCGTTGCCGGGCGTCCCGTGCGAGTGCGTCACGTCCATTCCAGAACGCCCTTCTTCCAGGCGTAGAGCAGTCCGACCGCGAGGAAGCCGACGAAGAGGAACATCTCCACCAGCGTGGCCGCCCCGTAGCCGGCGGCGGCGAACACCGTGGCCCAGGGGAACAGGTAGATCGCGTCGACCGCGAAGATCACGTACAGGAAGGCGTAGACGTAGTACCGGATCTGGGTGTGCGCCCACCCCTCGCCGACCGGGTCGACGCCGCACTCGTAGGCGAGCAGCTTCTCCGGGGTGTCGACCACCGGCCGCAGCAGGCGGTTGGCGGTGAAGGACACCGTGACGAAGAGGACGCCGATGACCGCCAGCAGACCGACGGCCGCGTAGGCGTCGAAGTAACCGCTGCCGGCTGCGGGGTCGGCAGCGAGCGGCTGCCACTCCATGGGTTACGCCCTTCTTCTTTGCCCGTCCATAACCATCGCTATCGCGGGAGTCTATGTGCACCGCTCGTTTACTCCTCCACCCGCCCGCCCTGCAAGACGGCCGGTGGACACCCGCTGGAATTCCGCTCGCCGCCGCTCCGGGCGCCGGGTGCAGCACGGGGGGTGGGGATAACCCCCGGACGAAGACGGAGTGCAGCACCATGGCGCGGCGCCCCGGCCGACCGGGATGCTGATGATCGACAGCAGCCGGCGAGTACCAGAGGAGAGGGCGCCGACCATGGAGGACGAGGCGAAGCGCCCGTCGTTGTACGGAGCGCAGCTGTGGCGGCAGGTCCGGCACGAGCTGCTCAACTTCCCGATCGGGCTGGCCGGGTTCGTGGTCACGGTGGTGACGGTGACCACCGGTCTCGGCCTGGCGGTGACGGTGATAGGGCTGCCGCTGCTGGCGTTCGGGCTGTCGGCCTGCCGGCAGTTCGGCTGGCTGGCCCGGGCCCGGGCCCGGGCCGATCTGGGCAGTGCGATCGGTGAGCCGCCGGCGCTGGTGCCGGCCCGGGCCGGGCTGGCGGGCCGGGTGGTGGCCGGGCTGTCGAACGGGCTGAGCTGGCGTTCGGCGCTGTACTGCGTGGCGCTGTTCCCGTGGGGAGTGCTGAGCTTCGCGCTGACGCTGGTGCTGCTGGTGGTCGGCTGGCCGGTGCTGCCCTGGGCGATGCGGGCGATGGCGCTGGTCTCCCGGCTGCTGGTGGAGGGCCTGCTGTCGCCGGGTGCGCTGGCCGAGCGGGTCCGCGAGCTGGAGGACGACCGGGGCGCCGTGGTCGACACCGCCGCCGCCGACCTGCGCCGGATCGAGCGCGACCTGCACGACGGCGCGCAGGCGCGGCTGGTGGCGCTGGCGATGGACCTCGGCCTGGCCAAGGAGAAGCTGACGGAGGATCCGGCGGCCGCCGCGCACATGGTGGACGCCGCGCACGGCGAGGTGAAGCTCGCCCTGCAGGAGTTGCGCGACCTGGCCCGGGGCATCCACCCGGCGGTCCTGACGGACCGCGGCCTGGATGCCGCGCTCTCCTCGGTGGCGGCCCGCTGCACGCTGCCCGGCGGTGTGAAGGTGCACGTCGAGCTGGGCGGCGAGCGGCCGGATTCCGCGGTGGAGGGCATCGCCTACTTCACCGTCAGCGAGTTGCTGACGAACGCGTCCAAGCACTCCGGGGCGCGCACCGCCTCGGTGGAGGTGTGGCGGCAGGACGACCGGCTGATGCTGATGGTGCAGGACGACGGCCGGGGCGGGGCGCAGGTCCGGCCGGGCGGCGGGCTGGCCGGCCTGGCCGAGCGCGCCGAGTCGGTGGACGGCGTGTTCGTGGTGGAGAGCCCGGCCGGCGGCCCGACCTCGGTGGCGGTCGAGCTGCCGTGGCGGACCAGGGCCGGCCGGTCCTGAGCGCTCCGCCGTCCGCCGGGCGTGGGCGGGCCCGGGGTGCCGCCTCCCTTGCGCGGTACGGCACTCCGGGCCCGGGCCTGTCGGGCGCTACAGCGTCCCGAGGGTGACCTCCGCGCTCTGGTCCTTCCCGTCCCGCTGGTAGCCGATGGTGGCCTTGTCGCCCGGGGAGAGCGCGGCCAGCGCGGTGGTCAGCGCGGAGGGGCTGGTGACGGCGGTGTCGTCGACCTTGGTGATCACGTCGCCCGCCTGCAGTCCGCCGGCGGCGGCGGGCCCGCCGCCGACCACCGTGACGATCGCGGCCCCGGCGGGCTGGAAGTTCGCGTCGAAGAAGGGGCGCACGGTGACGCCGAGCGCGGCCCGGCCGGAGTTGGTGACCTTGCCGTCCTTGATCAGCTGGTCGGCGATGCCGGTGACGGTGGCGGCGGGGATGGCGAAGCCGATGCCGGGCGCGGCCGAGCCGTTCAGCTCGGGGTCGACGGCGGTGAGGGTGTTGATCCCGATCACCTGGCTGGAGAGGTTGACCAGCGCGCCGCCGCTGTTGCCGGGGTTGATCGCGGCCGAGGTCTGCACCATGTTGCCGATGGTGGCGCCGGGCGAGTCGGCGGTCTGCGGCTCGCTGACGGTCCGTCCGGTGGCCGAGACGATGCCCTGGGTGACGCTGCTGGACAGGCCGAGCGGGCTGCCCATGGCGAGGGTGATCTGTCCGACCGCCACCTTGGAGCTGTCCGCGAAGGCGGCGGGCTTGAGGCCGCTGGGCGGGTTGGTCAGCCTGATCACGGCCAGGTCGGAGTCCGGGTAGCTGCCGACCAGGGTGGCTTCCAGCGGCTTGGTGCTGTTGGCCAGCGTCACGGTGAAGTTGGTGGCGGTGCCGACCACGTGCGCGTTGGTGACGATGTCGCCCTTGCCGTCGTAGACGATGCCGGAGCCGAGGCCCTGCGCCGCCGTGATCTGCACCACCGAGGGCAGCACCTGGGCGATCACCTGCTGGTAGTTCTGCTCCAGCTGGTTGCCACCGGCCGGGGCCGGCGCGGAGGTGCTGCTGGTGGCCGCCGTGCTGGAGCTGCTGCCCTGGTCGGAGCTGGAGCAGCCGGTGGCCAGGAGCGCGGCCGAGACGAGCACCGCCGCCGGCCCGAGCCAGAGCTTGGGCCCGGTGGGCCGCGGGCCGGCCGGGAGCGGGCGGGTCGGTTCCTTCTTCGGGCGCACGGCGGCCACCTCCGGTCGCTGGACAGAGCTTTGTCAGCATTTCACCGTTATGTCCGAATGCCTGTGCAGACACACCAGGGACCGCGCCGAAAGCGGCCGTCTAGGATCGGGCCATGACCTGGTTGATCACGGGCGGCGCCGGATACATCGGCGGCCATGTCGTACGGGAGCTGGTCGCGGCCGGCGAGTCCGTGGTCGTGCTGGACGACCTGAGCAGCGGCGCGGCCGCCCACCTGCCCCCCGGCGTCCCGCTGGTGTCCGGCACCACGCTGGACCGCCCGCTGCTGGACGCCGCGCTCGCCGGCCACGGCGTCACCGGCGTGCTGCACCTGGCCGCCAAGAAGCAGGTCGGCGAGTCCGTCGAGCAGCCGCTGCGGTACTACCACGAGAACGTGGAGGGCCTGCGCACCGTGCTGGCCGCCGCGGTCGACGCGGGCGTGCGCCGGGTGGTGCTGTCCTCCTCCGCGGCCGTCTACGGGATGCCGGACGTCGACCTGGTCGACGAGAAGACTCCGTGCGCGCCGATGAACCCGTACGGCGAGACCAAGCTTGCCGGCGAGTGGCTGCTGAACGCCTGCGCCGCCGCCTACGGGCTGTCCGCGGTGTCGCTGCGCTACTTCAACGTGGCGGGCGCCGCCGCCCCCGAGCTGTCCGACCCGGGCGCGGCCAACCTGGTCCCGCTGGCCTTCCAGCGCCTGACGGCCGGGCTGCCGCCGCTGATCTACGGCGACGACTACCCGACCCCGGACGGCACCTGCATCCGCGACTACATCCACGTCTCGGACGTCGCCTCCGCGCACGTCGCCGCCGTTCGCCGGCTGAACGCGGCCCCGAGCGGCGAGCCGGTCGGACTGACCCTCAACATCGGCACCGGCCGCGGCGCCTCGGTGCGCGAGATGCTCGCCGAGATCGCCGAGGTCACCGGCCTCGACACCGCGCCCGAGGTCACCCCCCGCCGGGCCGGCGACCCGGCCCGGGTGGTCGCCTCCGCCGAGCTGATCCGCCGTGAGCTCGGCTGGAGCGCGGAGCACGACCTGCGCTCGATGGTCTCCTCCGCCTGGGCCGGCTGGCAGCACCGCCACCCGTAGCCGCCCCGGCAGCAGCACGGCCCCGGACCGCGTGCGGTCCGGGGCCGTACCGTTTCCGCCTACTGCTGCGGCACCGCCGTGCCGTAGAAGGAGTCCAGCGCGTACACGCAGCGGTCCTTGGAGCCGACGAACACCCGGCCGCCGACCGCCACCGGGGAGCCGGTCAGTTCGCCCTTGGTGCCGAGTTCCCAGCGGAGGCGGCCGGTGGCGAGTTCCAGGGTGTGCAGCGAGTGGTCGCGGCTGCCCAGGTGGACCAGTCCCTCGGCGACGGCCGGGGAGCCGACCAGGTCGGCGCGGGTGGCGTAGCGCCAGCGCTCCCGGCCGCTGGCGGCGTCGAAGGCGAACAGGGTGTCGCCGGAGCCCAGCAGCACGGCCCCGTCGGCCACCACGGCCGGTTCGGCGCCCTGCCGGGCGGCGGTGGCGGCCCGCCACAGCCCGCGGCCGGTGGCGGCGTCCAGCGCGTAGAGGGTGCCGAGGTAGTCGGCGACGTACACCGCGCGGCCGTCCACGGCGGGCGGGGTGAACAGCACCACGGGCGCGTCGAAGCGCCAGCGCTCGGCGCCGGTGGCGGCGTCCAGGGCGTGCACCCGCTGACCGGACGTCACGTACAGCACGCCGCCGCGCTCGACCGGGCGGGACGGCACCTCGCCGGCCACCGGGTGGGTCCAGCGCACCCCGCCGCCGCGCGGGTCGACGCAGTGCAGGCGGCCGCCGCCCTGGTAGTAGGCGGCGCCGGCGATCAACGCCGGGCCGGACTGCGGGTTCTCGTAGTCCTGCTGGCCGTCCTCGGCGCGCCACAGCTCGGCGCCGCTGGCGGCCGAGCGCAGCTGCACCCCGCCGCCGCGGATGCCGCAGCAGAGCACGCCGTCGGCGGCGTCCAGCGAGTAGACCCAGCCGTCCAGGGAGCTGCGCCAGCGCTCGGTGCCGTCCGCCGCGTCCACGGTGTAGAGGTGCGGGCCGTCGGCGGCGTGCACCCGGCCGGAGTCGACGGCGAGCGCCCAGGCCACGTCGCGGGTCTTCCAGCGGCGCTCGCCGGAGCCGATGTCGAGGGCGTGCACCTCGAAGCTGGAGACGAACAGCGTGCCGTCGGCGACCACGGGGGTGCCCCAGACGTCGTTGGACATCCGGAACCGCCAGGGCCGCCAGCGGACGGCGGGCTGCGGCGGGGCCGCGGACGGCCCGGAGGTGCGGCGCACCCAGTCGGTGCCGGGCGGGGAGGCGGGCGCGGCGGGCTCGACCCGCGGCCCGGGCCCTATCGGCACCTGGGTGCCGGGCAGCCGGATCTCGCCGTCGCTGCCGGCCGGTCCGCCCGGGGCGGGCCGCCGGTGCGGCCGCATCTTCTCGGTGACGACCTCGGCCTCGGACGGCGCCCCGACCGGCGCGGCCTGCGAGGCGGGCGGCGCGGCCGGCTGCGGCGGCACCGCGGGCTGCTGCGGCTGGGGCTGGGACTGCTGCGTGCTGACGGGGCGTCGGCTGCTGCGCTTGGCCTCGATCAGGTCGAGCGCGGAGGTGGGCAGCCAGTCGCCGGCCTCGCCGGAGGCGTCGGCGTGGGAGAACAGGTGCGGGGCGAGTTCGGCCTGGATCTGGGCGGGGGTGGGCCGGTGCTCGGGCGAGGGCCGCATGCAGGCCCGCACCAGGTCGACCAGTTCGACCGGCAGGCCGGAAAGGTCGGGCTGGTCGCGCAGCAGCTGGAACACCGTCTCGACCGGGTTGGAGCCGCGGTACGGCGGGTGGCCGGTGGCGCAGAACACCACCAGCGAGCCGAGCGAGAAGACGTCGGAGGCGCCGGTGACGCTGCGGCTGTCCCGGGCCTGCTCCGGCGACATGTAGGCGGGGGTGCCGACCGCGACGTTGGTCATGGTGAGGCGGGTGCTGGAGACCCCGGCGGCGATGCCGAAGTCGATCACCCGCGGCCCGTCCTCGACCACCAGCACGTTGGACGGCTTGAGGTCGCGGTGCACCAGGCCCGCGGCGTGGATGGACTGCAGTGCCTCGGCGATGCCTGCGGTCAGCCAGCGCACCGCCTCCGGCGGCAGCGGCCCGCACTCGGTGACCAGGTCCTCCAGCGAGGGCGCGGGCACGTACGCGGTGGCCAGCCACGGCACCGCGGCGTCCGCGTCGGCGTCCACCACGGCGGCGGTGTAGAAGCCGCCGACCGTCTTGGCCGCCGCGATCTCGCGGGCGAAGCGGACCCGGAACAGGTTGTCCTCGGCCAGCTCGCTGCGGACGGTCTTGATGGCCACCCTGCGCCCGGAGGCGGACCGGGCCAGGTACACCAGACCCATGCCGCCCGCGCCGAGCCGGGCCAGCACTTCGAAGGGCCCGATCCGCCTCGGATCGTGCGCCGTCAGCTGGTCCACTCCGCAGCCACCTCCCCTTCGCCAACGCCCCCCGGCGGCGGCGCGCCCCCGATTCTCCAATGCCCGCCGCCCGGGAGCCAATCTCCCCCGCCCGTGACACGCGCCCGGGTACCGGAGCAGCGGCCTCCGGGTCGGCCCGCGGCGGCGGCCGGACCGGTCGGAGCTGACTTGTCGTCACGCTGTGGGGTCATCAGCACACGGGGGGGCAACAACACCCGGGTAAATGCCACGGTTTCCCCCCTCGCCCGGACTAATAGTCGCACTACCGATTAGCGCCAAGATCTTGCCGCTGTAAGCTGACGGCATGACAGGACAAGTTCGCACCGTCGACGGTCGCGTCGCCGGGCGGCGCGGACAGGAGACGCGGCAGAAGCTGCTCGACTGCCTCCGCGAGATGCTCAGCACGTCGCCCTACCGGGACGTCAAGGTCATCGACGTCGCCCGTATGGCGGGTACCTCCCCCGCGACCTTCTACCAGTACTTCCCCGATGTCGAGGGCGCTGTCCTTGAGATCGCCGAGGAAATGGCCGAGGACAGCGGCGGGCTCAAAGAGCTCGTCGATGGAAAGTCCTGGGCGGGAAAGACCGGCTTCACCACTTCCGAAGAACTGGTGGACGGATTCCTCGCCTTCTGGCGCAAGAATGACGCCATTCTCCGAGTGGTCACGCTCGGCGCCGCGGAAGGGGACAAGCGGTTCTTCAAGATCCGTATGAAGGTCCTCAACTCGGTGGCGGCCCCGCTCGCCGAAGCGGTTCGCAACAATCAGGGCAAGACCGACAAGTCGGTCGATCCGTCGGCGATCGCCGGCTCCCTGGTCTCGTTGCTGGCCGCCGCGGCCGAGCACGGCAAGGCGTTCACCTCGTGGGGCGTGAAGGTCAAGGACCTCAAGCCCAACCTGGCGCTCCAGGTGTACCTCGGAGTCACCGGAAAGAAGCCGCCGAAGTAACACACAGATCGGTCCACTGGCGCTCGGCCCCGGTTCCTGTCCGGGTGTGTCGGATGCGGCCGTGCCTCGGGGGAGGTTCGCCGACGTACCGCGGAGCGCCGTCCTTCTACGGACGAAGGGGCGGTCGGGAGAGATCTCTCCCGACCGCCCCTTCGTGTCGCCCGCGCGGTGTCAGGGGCAGCGCACGACCTGCCCGGCGTAGGCCAGGCCGCCGCCGAAGCCGAACAGCAGCACCGGGTCGCCGCTGTGCAGCTCGCCGCGCTCGACCAGCTTGGACAGGGCGAGCGGGATGGAGGCGGCGGAGGTGTTGCCGGAGTCGACCACGTCCCGGGCGACCACCGCGTCCTCGGCCAGGCCGAGCTTGCCGGCGATGGCGTCGATGATCCGCAGGTTGGCCTGGTGGGCGACGAAGCCGCGCAGCTCGGACGGGTCGACGCCGGCCTTCTCGCAGGCCTTGCGGGCCAGCGGGGCGACCTTGGTGGTGGCCCAGCGGAAGACGGTCTGGCCCTGCTGGCTGATGATCGGCTGCCAGCCGCTGATCGCGACCGCCTCGCCCTTCTCCGGCTCGGAGCCCCACACCACCGGGCCGATGCCGGCCTGCTCGTCGGGGACGGCCTCCAGCACGGCGGCGCCCGCGCCGTCCCCGAAGATCACGCAGGTGGTGCGGTCGGTCCAGTCGATGATGTCGGACATCCGCTCCACGCCGACCACCACGGCGCGGGTGGCGGCGCCGGCCCGGATCGCGTGGTCGGCGGTGGCGAGCGCGTAGGAGAAGCCCGAGCAGGCGGTGTTCAGCTCGTACGCGGCCGGGGCGGGGATGCCGAGCCGGGCGGCGACCGCGGCGGCGGTGTTGGGGCTGCGCTCGACGGCGGTGCAGGTGGCGACGGCGACCAGGTCGATCTGGTCGGGCGTCACGCCCGCGGCGGCCAGCGCCTTCTGCGCGGCGGCGACCGCGAGGTCGACCAGGGTCTCGTCCTCCGCGATGTGCCGGGTGCGGATGCCGACCCGGGAGCGGATCCACTCGTCGTCGGTGTCGACCATCGCCGAGAGATCGTCGTTGGTGAGGATCTTCGGCGGCTGGTGGTGGCCCAGCGCCACGATGCGGGAGGCGGTCATACAGCCACTCAACCGGGTTACCGGTGAGTCGGGCGGTAACGCCCTGGCACAGGATCGGGTGCCGGATGCTGTAGGGCCCTCACAACCGGCCGGTGCTCAGGCGGCCAGGGACTGCGCGTCGCCCATCGCGATCATCGGGTGCAGGGCCGGGTCGAGGGTCTTGATCAGCTCGACCATGTGGTCCTCGGTCAGCGAGATGCAGCCGTGGGTGGGGCCGCCGTGGTCGAGGTGCAGCCAGATGCCGCCGCCCTTGGCCGCGCCCTGCGGGTAGGTGGTGTCGAGCGGGGAGGTGCCCTCGACCCGGTTGTAGTTGATCGCCACCACGTAGTCGAAGGACCCGGCCAGCGGCTCGTTGTTGAAGCCCCGGCCGGACATCACGAAGTTCTTGTCCTGGTCGTACGGGAGCTTGGAGCCGGGGTCGGCCTTGCGGCCGCCGGCGTCGGTGAGCGAGAACAGGCCGATCGGGCTGCGCAGGTCGCCGGACCGGTGGTCGGAGGTCCAGCCCTTGTAGGCGTTGTGCGCGGGCCAGGCCGCACCGGCCTGCCAGCTGCCGTCGTCACCGCGGGTCCAGAGCGTGACGGTGTTGTCCGAGGAGTCGGCTCCCTTGCCGCTGGCGACCAGCAGCTGGCGGGTCTCGGCGGGGATCCTGGCCATCCAGTCGGCGCCGAGGCCGGGGATGGCGGTGATCCGGTCCCGGGTGGAGCGGTCCGCGGCGGGGGCCTCGGTGTGGCCCTCGGCGGCCTGCATCGGGACCACCTCGGCCTCGCGGTCCGGGGCGGCGGTCGCGGTGGCGGGCTGGAAGGTGCGGCCCGGTCCGATGGTGAACCAGCCGGCCGCCAGGGCCAGCAGGGTCGCGGTGCCGACCGTGAGCTTGCGGGTGCGGCGCGGCTTCGGCTTGCGACGGCGGCTTCGTGCCGCGGCTCGGCCCTGGGTCTGCTCGGCCTCGTCCCGGGCGGTCGGCGCGGGGGCCGAGCGGCGGTGCGAGGCGGCGCGATGGGAACCGGACATGCGGACGATCCTCCCAGACCTCGGGGACGCGACGGAACCCGGGCCGTGTGATGAGCCTGTGAGCATACGCGGCCGGAAACGTTTCTTCACTATCCCGCGGACGTCCCGGTGGTGCGCCGTTTCCCCGCGCGCCCCCGGGGAAACGCACCGCGCCCGGTGGCCGAAAATCGGCCGACCGGGCGCGGTGGAACCCACTGGCGGGGCGTCAGAGGCGCATGGCCTGCGGAGTCTCCCGGCGCTGCAGGTCGGGGCCTTCGTACTCGCGGATGACCTCGTAGCGGGTGTTGCGCTCGACCGGGCGGAAGCCGGCGTCCCGGATCAGCTGGAGCAGGTCGTCGCGGCCCAGCTTGTTCGGGGTGCCGAAGTTGTCCGCGTCGTGGGTGATCTTGTACTCGACCACCGAGCCGTCCATGTCGTCCGCGCCGTGGCTGAGCGCCAGCTGGGCGGTGGTGACGCCGTGCATCACCCAGAACACCTTGACGTGCGGGACGTTGTCGAACAGCAGGCGGGACACCGCGAAGGTCTTCAGCGCCTCGGCGCCGGTGGCCATCTCGGTGCGCTCCATCAGGCGGTTGCGGACCTTGCCGTCCTTGGAGTCGTGGAAGTCGTGCTGGTAGCGCAGCGGGATGAAGACCTGGAAGCCGCCGGTCTCGTCCTGCAGCTCGCGCAGCCGCAGCACGTGGTCGACCCGGTGGCGGGGCTCCTCGATGTGGCCGTACAGCATGGTGGCCGGGGTCTTCAGACCCTTGGAGTGCGCCAGGCGGTGGATCCGCGACCAGTCCTCCCAGTGGGTGTCGTGGTCGACGATGTGCTGGCGGACCTCCCAGTCGAAGATCTCCGCGCCGCCGCCGGTCAGCGACTCCAGGCCGGCGTCGATCAGCTCGTCCAGGATCTCACTGGCGCTCAGACCGCTGATCCGCTCGAACCAGTGGATCTCGGTGGCGGTGAACGCCTTCAGCGAGACGTTCGGCAGCGCCGCCTTCAGCTCCTTCAGCGAGCGCGGGTAGTAGCGCCAGGGCAGCGTCGGGTGCAGGCCGTTGACGATGTGCAGCTCGGTCAGGGACTCCGACTCCATCGCCTTGGCCAGCCGGACGGCCTCCTCGATGCGCATGGTGTACGCGTCCTTCTCGCCCGGCTTGCGCTGGAACGAGCAGTACGCGCAGGAGGCGCTGCACACGTTGGTCATGTTGAGGTGGCGGTTGACGTTGAAGTGGACGACGTCGCCGTTCTTCTGCGTCCGCACGTGGTGCGCGAGGCCGCCCAGCCAGGCCAGGTCGTCGCTCTCGTAGAGCGCGATCCCGTCCTCGCGGGTCAGCCGCTCACCGGCGTAGACCTTCGCCTCCAGCTCGCGCTTGAGCCCTGCGTCCATGCGGCGCTCCGCCTCCTTGCGACTTCGATTCGTTGCCGAACCCGAGACTACGCCTAGGCCGCCAGCAGCTCGGCCAGCAGGGCGGGGTCGAGGTTGCCGCCGCTGACGACGGCCGCGAACACCCGTCCGCCCAGCTCCCCGGCGCGGTGGAAGTACGCCGCCGGGGCGACCGCGCCGGACGGCTCGGCGACCAGCCGGCCGCGGCGGGCCAGCAGGGCGACGGTGTCCCGGATCTCCTGCTCGGAGACCGTCACGATGTCGTCCACGTACGCGGTCAGGTGCTCGAACGGGAGCACGCCCACGGACGGGGTGCGCAGGCCGTCGGCGATGGTGCGGTAGGTGTCGGCGACCGGCCAGGCGGTGCGCACGCCCTTGCGCAGGCTCTGCTGGGCGTCGGCCGCCAGTTCCGGTTCCACGCCGACCACCCGGACGCCCGGGCAGGCCAGCTTGATCGCGGCGGCCGTCCCCGAGATCAGGCCGCCGCCGGAGACCGGCACCAGCACGGTGTCCAGTTCGTCCGGGGCGTCCTCGGCGATCTCCAGCCCGACCGTGCCCTGCCCCGCGATGACGTAGGGGTCGTCGTACGGCGGAACCCACACGTAGCCGTGCTCGGCGGCCAGCCGGGCCGGGAGGGTGTCGCGCTCCTCCGCCGTCACGATCACCACCTCGGCGCCGAACGAGCGGGTGTTCTCGATCTTGACGGCGGGCGAGGTGTCGGGCATCACGATCACCGCCTTGATGCCGAGCCGCTGCGCCGCGTACGCCACCGCCTGGGCGTGGTTGCCGCTGGACTGCGCCACCACTCCCCTGGCCCGCTCCTCCGCGGTGAGCGCGGCCAGCCGGTTGAACGCCCCGCGGATCTTGAACGCCCCGGTCGGCTGCAGGCTCTCCGGCTTCAGCCACAGCCGGCGGCCGCCGTCCGCCGCCCACGGGCAGGGCAGCAGCGGAGTGCGGACCGCCGTGCCGGCGATCCGGCGCCGGGCGGCGTGCAGGTCTTCCAGGTCGACCAGGGTCATGCGGGGCGTCCTCGGCTTCTGACGGGGTGTCGGTTTTCGGAGGCTACTCGCCGAGGTGCAGCGGGAGTTCGCTGACCCGATTCTCCCACTTGGTGGAGAGCACCACCGTGGTCCGGGTGCGCGCCACCCCCTTGGTGCCGGACAGTCGCTTGACCACCGACTCCAGGCCCTCCACGTCGGGCACCCGCACCTTCAGCATGTACGAGTCGTCACCCGCGATGAACCAGCAGTCCTCCACCTCCGGGAGGTCCTTCAACCGGTGCGAGACGTCGTCGTGGTCGGCCGCGTCGGTGAGCTGCAGCCCGATCAGGGCCGTCACCCCGTAGCCGAGCGTCGCCGGATTGACCGTCGCCCGGTAGCCGGTGATCACGCCCGCCTGCTCCAGGCGGTTGATCCGGTCCGTCACGCTCGGCCCGGACAGGCCCACCAGGCGGCCCAGCTCGGCGTACGAGGCGCGGCCGTTCTCCCGGAGTGCCTGGATGAGCTGTCTGTCCACAGAGTCCATTGCCTGCCGCGTCCTTCCGAACCTCTCCAGAACCACAGATCATTTTCCGGAATCCAAGGCGCTCCGCGCCGGTCAACCCGGGTATCCCAGAGAACATACTCTCCCGTAACCGGCCCGCTCACTCGCCCCGGCGCGGCCCGCTTTCGCGGTGTCGCCCCGGCGTGCCGGCCGCCTCGCCGAGGCTGCCCGACCAGCGGCGGTACAAGTCGTGCGGCACGCCGACCGCGTCGAGGACCCGGCCCGCCACGAAATCGACCAGTTCCCGGGCGGTGGAGCCGCCCGCGTAGAACCCCGGCGAGGCCGGGAGCACGACCGCGCCCTGCTCGTCGAGCGCCACCAGGTGGCGCAGCGTGGTGCCGCTGAGCGGGGTCTCGCGCAGGCAGAGCACCAGCGGGCGGCGCTCCTTCAGGGTGACCGAGGCGGTGCGCTGGAGGAGGTCCTTGGACAGTCCGAGCGCGATGCCGGCCGCGGCGCCGGTGGTGGCCGGGACCACCAGCATGCCCTTGGCGGGGTAGGAGCCGGAGGACGGGCCGGCCGCGAAGTCCCCCGCGGACCAGTGCCGGACGCCGCTCAGCTCCTCCTCCGGCACGTCCAGCCACCGGGCGAGGTCGGCCTGCCAGTGCGCGTCCCGGAAGGAGATCCCGGTCTCGTCCAGGATGGTCAGCCGTGCGGCCCGGCTCACGATCAGGTCGACGGCCTCGCCGGCCGTGAGCAGCGCGCGGATCACCGAAGCGGCGTAGGGGGTGCCGCTGGCGCCGGACACGCCGACGACCCAGGGCTTGCGGGTGGGGCTCATGCCACCCATTGTCCGACGGCTCCGGGGGCCGGCGAGCGCGCGGGTCCGCTGCACAATGGGTGGCATGGCAGCCGTGTTGGTGGATCTGACGCATCCGGTGGTGTCCGGGATGCCGGTGTATCCGGGGGACCCGGGGGTGGAGTTGCGAGCGGCGTTGACGGCCGAGGTGGAGGGGGTGAACGTGCTGGCGGTGCACCTGGGGTCGCAGACCGGGACGCACGTGGACGCGCCGTACCACCTGGACGTGCGCTGGCCGACGCTGGACGGGTTGCCCTTGGAGCTGTTCACCGGTCCCGCGGTGGTGGTGGACCTGCGGGAGGTGCCGGCCCGCGGCGAGGTGACGGCTGATCACCTGGCCGGTGCGCTGGCGGTGTCGGGGCCGGGGACGGTCCTGCTGCTGGCCACGGGGTGGCCCAAGTACTGGGGCACGGACCGGTACTTCGCGCACCCGTACCTGACGGAGGAGGCGGCGGAGGCGATCGTCGCGGCGGGGGTGCGCACCGTCGGGGTGGACGCCCTGTCGGTGGACCCGACGCCTGACCCGGGGCCGTCGAATCCGGAAGTGGCGAGCCTGCTGGCGGAGTTGGCGGACGAGCACGATCCGGAGCCGGAGCAGGCGACGCTGGCGGCGCACCGGGTGCTGCTGGGGCCCGAGGGCGGCGGGGTGATCGCGGAGAACCTGACGGACCTGACGCTGCTGCTGGAGGCGCAGGCGGCGGGGGCGCCGGTGGAGGTGTCGCTGTTCCCGTTGCGGTTGACGGCGGCGGACGGGGCGCCGGTGCGGGCGGTGGCACGGATCGGCTGAGGGTGGCTCAACGGTGGCCACCCGCCCGCGACTTGGTCTAGACCATCCCGGGAACGCCCCGCTAGGCTCGCGCCATGCCTGAGATCGTCGGTGTGGTCGAGCGCTTGTGGCGCTATCCCGTGAAGTCCGCGGGCGGCGAGTTGCTCCACTCCGTCGAGGTGGAGGAGCGCGGCCTGGTCGGCGACCGCCTGTACGCGGTGCGGGACGGGGCCGGGAAGCTGGGCTCGGGCAAGAACACCCGCCGCTTCCGGCGGATCGACGGCCTGCTGCGGCTGAGCGCCCGGCTCGGGACCCGGATCGACGGGCCGGAGCTGTTCGACCCGCTGGGCATGCCGGTGCCGGACCCGAACGCGTTCCTGCGCGCCTACCTGGAGCAGGAGGACGTGGAGCTGGCCCGCGAGGACGCGGTGTCGCACTTCGACGAGCTGCCGGTGAGCGTGCTGACCACGGCGACCCTGGACTGGGTGGCGCAGGCGGTGCCGTCGGCGGTGGTGGACGAGCGGAGGTTCCGGCCGAACGTCCTGCTGCGGACGCCGCCGGGGACCCCGCCGTTCGTCGAGGACTCCTGGTACGGCCGGGAGGCGAAGGTGAAGGGCGGGGCGCGCCTGGCCTTCGTCCGGCCCAGCGTGCGGTGCGCGATGGTCGGGGCGGCGCAGCCCGGACTGCCGCACGCGCCGGAGATCCTGAAGACCCTGGCGCACGAACGGGACACCGAGCTGGCCGCGCTGGCGACGGTGTCCCGTCCGGGCGCGCTGCGGGTCGGGGACGCGCTGCAGCTGGCCCGAGCCGTCAGTCCGG
Organism: Streptomyces sp. TLI_171; assembly: GCF_003610255.1. GTDB lineage: Bacteria > Actinomycetota > Actinomycetes > Streptomycetales > Streptomycetaceae > Kitasatospora. The sequence goes on from NZ_RAPS01000001.1 coordinate 3,267,271, forward strand.
CCGGCGCGGGACCAGGCAGAACGGGTGCCCGGCCGGGTCGGTGAACACGCCCCACCGCTCGTAGCGGGTCCTGAGCTCGGCGCCGAGTTCGATCACCTGGGCGGCGGCGGTCTCGAAGTCCTCGACGTCGATGTCCAGGTGGAACTGCTGCGGATGGGCCGGGTCCGGCCAGATCGGCGGGCGGAAGTCCTCGACCCGCTGGAAGGCGAGCACCCGGCCGTCGGGCAGGTGGACGGTGGACCACTCCTCGTCGAGCGACCAGCGCGGGTCGGGCCGGTCGACCTCGCCGCCGAGCAGGGCCGCGTAGAACTGCGCCAGGCCCGCCGGGTAGTGGCAGTCCAGCACCACGCACTGCAGTGTGCCGATCATCGTGCTCCCCGTTCCGCTCGTGAGGGTCCGCCTTCCAGCATGGCGCATCGCCCCGGCGGGTGGCGGTTCATTGATCGGAGCCGGTGTCGGCGCAGGTCCGCGGGGTTCCCGACGGGCCGTCAGGTGGCGTAATGGTGCGGCAACGAAAACCGGGCCCGACCGCCCCTAGGGTTGCCGCGGACAGCGCAGCCGAGGGCCGGAGCAGACCCGATGACCAGCGAGAACCCCGTTCGCAAGCAGAGCAGCGCGGGCGCCAGGAGGCCGCGGGCCGACCGGGCCCGGCAGGTCGCCGACGTGCTGCGCCAGCAGGTGCTGAGCGAGGCGTTCGGGACCGGGCCGCTGCCGCACGAGGACGTGCTGGCGAAGGAGTTCGGCGCGTCCAGGAACACCGTGCGACAGGCCCTTGACCTGCTGCGCGGGGAGGGCCTGGTGCGCCGGGTGCCGGGCTCGGGGACGCTGGCGGCGGCGGAGAAGGTGCCGCACGGGCTGAACCGGCTGGAGGGCCTCGCGGAGACCCTGCACGAGCACGGCGAGGTACTGAACGAGGTCCGCTCGTTCGGGCCGGTCCGGGCGCCGGGGGCGGTGGCCCGCCGGTTCGGGCTACCGGACGGCGCGGACGTGGTGTACGTGGAGCGGCTGCGCCGGCTGAACGGGCTGCCGCTGTCGCTGGACCTGACCTACCTGGCCCCCGACATCGGCGCGCTGCTGAAGCCCGCCGACCTCGCCCACCGGGACGTGTTCCGGCTGATCGAGGAGGCGGCGGGCCAGCCGCTGGGCGCCGCCGACATCACCCTGGAGGCCGTCAACGCCGACGCGCACTCCGCCACCGTGCTCGAAGTCCCGCGCGGGGCCGCCCTGTTGATGCTGGAGCGGCTGACCACACTGGCCGACGGACGGCCCGTCGACCTGGAGTACGTGCGCTTCCGCGGCGACCGGCTGGCCATGCGCGGCCGGCTGCTCCGCGACCTGCTCTGACCTGGAACGAACCGACCTTCCTCACCCTGGAGTTGGACCGATGGCGCTCGCCGAGCACCGCACCGACGTGCCCGTGACCATCGATGCCTCGCTGTGCATCGCCGGCTGCACGCTCTGCGTCGAGATGTGTCCGCTGGACTCGCTGGCCATCGACGAGCAGAGCGGCACCGCGTACATGCACGTGGACGAGTGCTGGTACTGCGGCCCCTGCGCCGCCCGCTGCCCCACCGGGGCGGTCACCGTCAACATGCCCTACCTGATTCGCTGAGGATGCGTCGAAATGCCTTACTGGAGAACGAAGTCGGTCGTGCTGTCAGTGGCCGTGGCGCTGGCCGCGGGGGCCGCGGGCTGCTCCTCCGCCGGTGACTCCGGCACCGTCGAGGTGGTGGTCGGCTACCAGTCGAAGACCATCAACACCGTCACGGCGGGCACCCTGCTGCGGGCCCGCGGCTACTTCGAGCAGCAGCTCGCCGAGCTGGGGCGGCAGGACGGGCGCCACTACAAGGTGGTCTGGCAGGACTACGACGCGGGCGCGCCGATCACCGCGCAGATGCTCGCCGACAAGATCGACATCGGTTCGATGGGCGACTACCCGCTGCTGATCAACGGCTCCCGCGCGCAGGCGGCCGGCGGGCCGGGCACCCGGCTGGTGTCGGTCACCGGCTACAACCTGCTCGGCGCGCTCAACTCGGTGGTGGTGCCTCGCAGTTCCTCGGCGCACACGCTGGCCGACCTGAAGGGGAAGAAGGTCTCCAGCTCGGTCGGCTCGGCCTCCGACGGCACCCTGGTGCAGGCCCTCGCCAAGGCGGGCGTCGCCGAGTCGGAGGTGCAGAAGCAGAACCAGCAGCCGGCCGTCGGGGCGTCGGCCCTGAAGGCGGGCAGCGTGGACGCGCTGGCCCAGTTCGTGGCCTGGCCGGCCGCGGTGGTGTTCGCCGGTGACGGCCGGCTGCTGTACGACGGCGCGGCGCTCGGCCGGCCCACGCTGCACGGCGTGGTGGTGCGGCAGAAGTTCGGCAGCGCCCACCCGAAGGTCGTGCAGGCCTTCCTGCGCGCCCAGGACACCGCCACCCGCGACCTGAACGAGCACCCGCTGGCCGCCGCGCAGACCGTCGCCGAGGCCACCGGCCTGCCGCCCGAGGTGGTCTACCTGTACAACGGCCCGAACGGCATCGCCACCTTCGCCACCGCCCTGGACCCGCGGCTGCTGACCGCGCTGCGCGAGGACGTCCCGTTCCTCACCTCGGTCGGCGTGCTGAAGGCGCTGGACGTGGAGCGCTTCGTCGACCCGTCGTACCTCAAGGACTCCGGGGTGACGGACGCCCAGCCCGCCCGGATCACCGGCACCGACGCGGTCTGCGGGCGGCCGGTGACGGACCCGGCGCTGGCCGGCGAGCTCTGGTACCAGGGCGAGCAGTCGACCCGCCCGGCGGCCGACCCGAACTGCCTGCTGAAGGCCGTCAAGGCGGGCGGCGGCACGCTGCGGACCGCGTACGTGCCCGACGCGGCCACCGGCACCCGGTGGTTCGCCGACCAGGACTGGTGGGTGCAGGACGGCGCGGCGCTGAAGCCCTTCACCACCGAGGACGGCGCCAAGGCCTACCTGGCCGCGCACCCGTCCGCGCGTCAACTCACCTACCAGCAAGCGCTGGACGCCGCGTGACCGGCCGCCGGCGGCTGCTCCGGGCCGCGGCCCTGCTCGGCTTCCTCGGGCTGTGGCAGCTGCTCACCGCGCTGAAGGTGCAGGCCTGGGTGCGGTTCGACCACCTGCCGACGGTGCTGCAGGTCGCCGAGGCGCTGAAGGTGCAGCTGGGCACCGCCGTGTACTGGCAGGACCTGGCCGACAGCCTGCGGCGGATCTCCACCGGCTTCGCGCTGGCCGCCCTGCTCGGCGTCACCGCAGGGGTGCTGACGGCCCGTTCGCGGACCGCCGCCGACCTGATCGGCCCGGTCCTGGAGCTGATCCGGCCGATCCCGGCGATCGCGCTGGTCCCGGTGGCGATCATGCTGTTCCCGGAGAACGAGCAGGGCATCGTGTTCATCACCTGCGCCGCCGCGTTCTTCCCGATCACGGTGGCCACCCGGCACGCGGTGCGCGCCGTGCCGCCGCGCTGGGAGGAGGCGGTGCGCACCATGGGCGGCGGCACCCGGCGGGTGCTGTTCGGCGTGGTGCTGCCCGGCGCGCTGCCCGGCGTGGTCGGCGGGCTGTCGGTGGGTCTCGGAGTGTCCTGGATCTGCGTGATCTCCGCCGAGATGGTCTCCGGCCAGTACGGCGTCGGCTACCGCACCTGGTCCGCGTACACCGTGCTCGACTACCCCGGGGTGTTCGTCGGCATGGCCACCATCGGTCTGCTCGGCTGGACCACCTCCGGCGCGGTCGAGCTGCTCGGTCGACGGCTCACCCGCTGGCTCCCGCCGGCCCTTTCGGAGGTACGGACATGAGCGAGGTGGGAGCATGAGTCTGCGACTGACCGCGCGCGGCCTGGGGCTCGGCCACCCCGGCCAACCCGTACTCCAGGACGTCGAGTTGGACGTGGCGCCGGGTGAGGTGCTGACGGTGCTCGGCCCGTCCGGCTGCGGCAAGTCCACCCTGCTGCGGGCGCTGGCCGGGCTGCTGGCGCCGGTCGGCGGCGAACTGCTGGCCGACGGGCGTCCGCTGGGCGGTCCGGGCGCCGAGCGGGCGCTGGTGTTCCAGGAGGACGGGCTGCTGCCCTGGCGGACCGTCCGGCGCAACGTCGAACTGCCGCTCGCCATCGCCGGGTTGACGCGCGGCGAGCGCCGCGCGCCGGTGGCCGACTGGCTGGAGCGGGTCGGTCTGGGCGCGCACGGCGACCGGCTGCCACGGGAGTTGTCCGGCGGGCAGCGCCAACGCGTCCAGCTGGCCCGGGCGCTGGTCGGCGCCCCCAGGGCGGTGCTGATGGACGAGCCGTTCGGCGCGCTCGACCCGCAGACCCGCGCCGGGATGCAGCAACTCCTGCTCTCGGTCTGGGAGAAGGAGCGCTGCACGATCGTCTTCGTCACCCACGACGTGGACGAGGCGCTGCTGCTCGGCGACCGGGTCGCCGTCCTGGCGGGCGGCACCCTGGCCGCCGTCCACGAGGTGCCGCGACCGCGCGACCCGGAGGCGGACCGCGACCGGCTGCGCGCCTCGATCCTCACCCATTTCGCTTGAAAGGCACGGCAGATGCGCACACCCGAGATCAGCGAGGCGCGCCGGCTGGAGTGCGACGTCCTGGTGGTCGGCGGCGGGACCGCCGGCTCGATGGCCGCGATCGCCGCCGCCGAGGCCGGGGCCCGGGTCCTGCTGCTGGAGAAGGCCCACGTCCGGCACTCCGGGGCGCTCGCCATGGGCATGGACGGCGTCAACAACGCGGTCGTCCCCGGCCGGGCCGACCCGGACGCGTACGTCGCCGAGATCACCCGTGCCAACGACGGGATCGTCAACCAGGCCACCGTCCGGCAGACCGCCCGCCGCGGCTTCGACATGGTCCGGCGGCTGGAGGGCTACGGCGTCAAGTTCGAGAAGGACGAGCACGGCGAGTACGCGGTGCGGCAGGTGCACCGCTCCGGCTCGTACGTGCTGCCGATGCCGGAGGGCAAGGACGTCAAGAAGGTGCTGTACCGCGTCCTGCGGGAGCGCCGGATGCGCGAGCGCGTCACCATCGAGAACCGGGTGATGCCGGTCCGGGTGCTCACGGCCGGGGGCCGGGCCGTCGGCGCGGCCGGGTTCGACACCCGCAGCGGGGAGTTCGTCGTGGTCTCCGCCGGGGCGGTGGTGCTCGCCACCGGCCCCTGCGGGCGGCTCGGCCTGCCGGCCAGCGGCTACCTGTACGGCACCTACGAGAACCCCACCAACGCGGGCGACGGCTACGCGATGGCGTACCACGCGGGCGCCGAGCTGTCCGGGATCGAGTGCTTCCAGATCAACCCGCTGATCAAGGACTACAACGGCCCCGCCTGCGCGTACGTGGCCAACCCGTTCGGCGGGTACCAGGTCAACCGGCACGGCGAGCGCTTCGTCGACTCCGACTACTGGTCCGGGCAGATGATGGCCGAGTTCGCCGTCGAACTCGCCTCCGACCGGGGTCCCGTGTACCTGCGCACCACCCACCTGCCCGAGGAGACCGTGCAGGCCCTGGAATCCATCCTGCACACCACCGAACGCCCGAGCCGCGGCACCTTCCACGCCGGGCGCGGCCACGACTACCGCACCCACGACGTCGAGATGCACATCTCCGAGATCGGCCTGTGCGGCGGCCACAGCGCCAGCGGCGTGTGGGTCGACGAGAACGCCGCGACCACGGTGCCCGGCCTGTACGCGGCCGGGGACCTGGCCTGCGTCCCGCACAACTACATGATCGGCGCCTTCGTCTTCGGCGAGCTGGCCGGCACCCACGCGGCCGGCCAACTCCCGGCTGCCCCACTCGAGTTGCCCGAGGAGCAGATCACCGCGGCGCACCGGCTGATCTACCGCGCCCTCGACCACCCGGACGGGCCACCGCAGCAGCAGGTCGAGTACAAGCTCCGCCGCTTCGTCAACGACTACATCGCCCCGCCGAAGACCGGCGCCCGGCTGTCCGTCGCACTCGACCACTTCGAGCGGATGCGCGGCGAGATCGCCGGCATCGGCGCCCGGACCCCGCACGAGTTGATGCGCGCCGTGGAGGTCGACTTCATCCGGGACTGCGCCGAGATGGCCGCCCGCGCCTCACTGGCCCGGGAGGAGTCCCGGTGGGGCCTCTACCACCAGCGGCTCGACCTGCCCGCGCGGGACGACCGCGCCTGGTTCCGGCACCTCAACCTGCGCAAGCGCGCCGACGGCGCGATGGAGTTCCTGACCCGCCCGGTCGCCCCCTACCTGGTGCCGGTGGACGGCCTGGAACCCCCCGGAGGCGAGGTCGAACTGCTCGGCCCCGTCGAGGCCATGGTGGTCGGCCGCACCGGCGCGGTCGCCTCGGCCGCCGGGGCGGGCCGTGCGGCGCGCACGGCCAAGGCGCAGGGGCGGGTGCTGGAGGTCCTGCGGGCCGAGGGCGCCGCGCTGGTCGAATTCCTGACGGACCGTGAGCCCGAAGTCCGGCTGGCCGCCGTCGCCGGGCTCACCGAGCACACCCCGGACGGCACCGGCCCCGCGCTGGTCGGCGCGCTGAGCGACCCGGACGGGCGGGTCCGTGCGGCGGCCGTCGCCGGGCTGAGAGAGCTGGTGGAGGTGCTGGACGCCTCGCTCGGGCCGGGCCTCGCCGCCGTCGCCGACTCGGCGGACCCGGTGGTCCGGGCCGGTGCGCTGGAGCTCGCCCGCGTCCTGCGGGTCGGCACGGTCGACCTGTTCGCGGCCGGGCTGGCGGACGGGCACCTCACGGTGCGGCTGCAGGCCGTCCGGGGCCTGGTGTCCCTGGACGCGGCCGGGGCGCTCGCGGCTGGCGCCGCGGACCCGGCGCGCGAGGTGCGGGTCGCCGTCGCGGAAGGGCTCGGCACCATCGGTGACACGTCGGCGGCGGACGTGCTGACGGCGCTCGCCGCCGATGCCGATCCGCTGGTCCGGGCCGGCGCGTTCACCGGCGCGGCGGGCCTCGGCGGGCCCGCGCCGCTGGCCGACCTGGCGTCGCGTCAGGATCCGGACTGGCAGGTGCGGAAGGCCGCGGCCGCGGTGCTGGGAGCCGCCGGGCGGTGGGACCCGCTGATCGCCCTCGCGGAGGACGGCAACGGCGACGTGCGGAAGGCCGCCGTCCGGGCCCTGGCCGGCGGCCTCGGGTCCGCGGGCGTCGCGGACACGCTCCGCGGACGGCTCGCCGACAGCGACGCGGACGTCCGCGCCTACGCCCGGCTGGCCCTGCACGAGACCGCGGGGGCCCGGCGGCCGTAGGACCTAGAGGTCCAGCTCCCCGCCGTGGACACGCTCCGCGGACGGCTCGCCGACAGCGACGCGGACGTCCGCGCCTACGCCCGGCTGGCCCTGCACGAGACCGCGGGGGCCCGGCGGCCGTAGGACCTAGAGGTCCAGCTCCCCGCCGTGGACGTACCGGGCGGTGACGCCGGGGAGGGTGCGCAGGAGCGGGGTCAGGGATTCCGGGGTGGGCGGGGTGGGGCCGAGGCCGATGGGGAGGGTCGGGCCGGGGAGCGGGTGGGGCCAGGCGTGGGAGGCGGGGAGGGCGGCGAGCAGGGGGCGGAGGCGGCTCTTGGTGGGGCCGAGGTTGTCGGGAGTGGTGGTGAGGAGCAGCCAGGCGGCGTGGCGGCGGTGGAGCGGGGGCGGGGTGAGCAGCTCGGGGTGGGTGGGGCCGAGCTCCCAGGCGCGGTAGAGCTCCTCGGTGAGCAGGTCCCGGGTGTGGGCGGCGACGTGGCCGGTGCAGCTGCGGACCGGGGCGGTGGGGGTGAGCACCGTGACGGGGTCGGAGTGGGGCTCGGCGGGGGTGCCGAGGAGGGTGACGGGTTGGCGCCAGTCCCAGGCGGCCCAGGTTTCGGTGAAGTGGCGGAACAGCTCGGCGGGGTCGTCCGCGGGGTGTTCGCGGACCGTCCGGGCGGCGAGCACCGTCCAGGCGAGGGAGGGGAGTTGGCCGAAGGGGGCGGAGGCGAGGCCGCGGACCGCGGTCCAGGCTCTGACCCGGCGGGCGAGGGCGGCGAAGGCGGGGCGGCGGTCGCCGACGGCGGCGAGGATCGCCTCGGCGTCGGTGACGGCGCTGAGCGCGAGTTCGCCGTCGGGCGGGGCGAGCACCAGGTCGACGGAGAGACCCGCGAGGTCCATCCGCAGGCCGGGGACGCGGGCGCCGCGGACTTCGCGGAGGTCGCGGGCCTCGGGCAGGGCGGCGGTCAGGGCGTCGACGAGGGCGGGGAGGTCGGGGTCGGCGGGCAGCGCCGCGACCAGGTCGAGGTCGGCCCCGTCGAGGTGGCATCCGAGCCGTCGGGAGCCGACCGTGCGGAGGTCCGCGCCGGGCAGGGCGGCGGCGATCCGGCCGATCAACTCCGGTATGTCGACGCCGGGTTCGGTCGGGGTGGGTGGCGCGGGCTCGGGGTGGTGGCGGCACTCGCCGGTGCCCAGGGCGACACTCGCACGCGGGCGCATCGGGCCGTCGCCGCGCCGGGAGAGGACGACGAGTTCGCCGACCTCGGCGGTCATCGGTTCGAGGTCGACGGCAGCGCCGGCCGGGTCGCCGGTCTGACCGAGGGTCAGGTGCGGGTGGTAGCCGTCGGTGTGGGCGCGGCAGCCCGGGAAGCGGCGTTCGAGGGCGTGCCGGAGCGCGGCCCAGGGGGCGGCGGTGTCGGCCGCGGGGTCGAGCCAGAGGGTGGCGGTGAGCCGGTGGACGAAGCTGTGCACGCCGGCCAGGGTGGCGGTGAAGGGCTGGACCTCGGCGGCGGCCCGGGCCAACAGCGGGAGGGCGCGGTCGAATTCGTGCTCGGCGACGAAGCCGTACAGCAGGTTGACGTGCGGGGGCCAGCGGTCGAGTCGCGGGTCGTACCGTTCCCGGACGCGTTGGATGGGCGGCCAGAGCTCGGCGGGCGGGATCCAGGCGACGGCGGTGCGGACGGTGGGCGGGGCGTCCAGCCGGTCGACCGCGGGTTCGGCGCCGAGGTCGACGGTGGCGGCGAGGCCGTAGTGGTCGGAGGGGTGCAGGCCATCTGCGTCGGGGCGGTCGCCGAGCAGGTGGGCGGTGGCGGTGCGGGTCCGACCCGGGCGGAGCAGGATCCGGTCGAGGCGTCCGGCCCGGCCGGTGAGCGACCCGACCGCGGCGAGCGGGTTGGCGGCGGGGTCGAAGGTGGGGGTGCGGTCCTCGGGGCCGTACAGCTCGGTCCAGGCGTCGCGCAGGCCGAGCGCGGTGGACGGCTCCCAGCCGCTGTCGTTGAAGTCGCCGAGGACCAGGAGTTCGCCCTCGACGGCGGCGAACCCTTCGGCGAGTTCGGCGAGTTCGGCGGTGCGGCGGGCCGCGCCGTCCGTCGAGTGGTCGCTGCTGAGATGGACGGCGGCGGCGGTGAGCGGCCCGGCGACGGTGTCCAGGGTGATCGCGGTGACGGCCTTGTGCGGGCCGAGCCGGTGCCGGCCGGCCTCCAGCACGGGGAGGCGGCTGAGCAGCAGCAGTCCGTGGCCGTCGATCTCGCGGCCGAACGGGTCGGCGCCGAGGGTGTACTGCCCGCGCACCCAGTCCTGTGCCAGCAGGAGCTTGATCAGGGCGGGTTCGACTTCCTGGAGGGCGATCAGGTCGGCGTCGGCGGCTTCGAGCGCGGCGAGCAGCAGGGGGCGGCGGCGGGCGGTGTGGATCCGGTCGGCGTCGAACCGGTCCCACAGGGTGTTCCAGGTGACGACCCGCAACTCGGTGGCCGGGAGCGCGGGTTGCGGGGCGGCGGGGCGCCAGCCGCGGGCGTCGGTCCAGGCGTGCGGGGTGCTGGGGGTGAAGAACGGGGCGGGCAGTCCGCGCGGCGCGGTCCGGTGGCCGGCCGTGGTGGTGTCGAGCAGGTCGACGCCGGTGGCGCGGTCCCACACCACCTGGCCGTCCGCCTCGACGTGCCGGACCCGGTGCCAGGGCACCTCGCCGGAGGCGGTGAAGGACTCCAGCGGGACCAGCTTCGTCCGGTCGTCGCGCTGGCGGACGCCCAGCACGAACCGGGCCGGGTCGAAGCGCTCGTCCCAGCGGATCCGCTGGCAGACCTGCTCGATGGGGCGCATCAGTCCTCGTCCTCGTCCAACGATCCGGCGGTGTCGCGGACGGCGCCGTCCGCGCCGACGTACCAGGTGCGGTGGGCCTGCCCCGGGTAGGGCGGGCTCCAGCGGTGCAGTTGCGCGGTCAGCACCTCGGCGGCCACCGGGTGTCGACGCGTCGCGTTGCGGCGGGCCAGCTCGACCGGGTCGACCGCCATGACGACCTGGGTGAGCAGGGCGTCCCGGCGCTGGGCGATCGCCTGCACGTGGGAGCGCTGGTGGCGGTTGAGCGAGGTGGCGTCCCAGACGGCGGCGCCGCCGCCGGCGAGCGCCGCCTCCAGGGCCGTCAGGCCCTCCCGCAGCACCTCGGGGTTGTCGCGCTGCTCGGTGCGCGAGCCGCGGGCCGCCCGCAGGTCGTCCAGCGCGATCCTGGCCCCGGGCAGCGTCGCCGCGAAGGTCGACTTGCCGCTGCCCGCCGGGCCGCACAGGTGCACCAGCCGGGGGAACGCGCCGTCCCGCCGGGCCCAGGTCGCCGCGACGGCCTCCTCGGCGGTGGCGATCCGCTCGAGCGCGTACGCCTCCCGGGCCTGCGCCCAGCAGCGGTCCCGGATGTCCGGTCCGAGGCCGGCGAGCGCTTCGCGCAGCCCGGAGCGCAGCGCGGCGAGCGGGTCGGCGGCGAGCAGCCCGGCGTCCTCGGCGTGCAGCGCGGACCAGGCGACCTGCTCGGAGCCGGGGAACGCGGTGGCCGCGACGGCGTGCAGCACCCCCAGGTCGGCGGCCGCGCTCAGCCGGACCAGGCCGGCCCGCCGTTCGTCGTCCGGGTACGGGCGCTCCACCAGCGGGTGCAGGCCCACCAGGTCGGCCGTCCGGCGGGCCCACCGCAGGCCCAGCTGCGGGGCCAGCCGGGGCATCAGCTCCTCCCGCCGCTCTGCCCGCAGGCCCGCGGCCAGGACGCCGGACAGCCGGGCGTCGCCGGTGCGGCCGAGCGCATCGAGCCGGTCGGCGATCCGGTCGAGCTCCGGGAGCACGGGCAGGCCGAGGGCCTGCGCCAGCCCGTCCGGATCCGGCGCCCCGCCCGAACGGACGTGCCACAGGGCGGAGTTCGGCCCGAGGCCGTTCTCCACCACGGCCGCGTGCATCCAGTGCGTGTCGGTCTGCACGTGCTGCGGCCGCACCCACTTCGCGACCCGCCGCCCGAACTCGCCCCGGTCGAAACCGTCGACGGTGCGGACGACGTAGCCCTCCTGCCGGTTCAGGTCGAACTTCAGCGCCCGGAGGGCCCGTTCGTCGTACCGGCCGCGCCACAGCACGCGCGGCGCCGGCACGCCGAGGCGGCGCAGGAAGCGGACGGTGGCGTCCCAGTCGAGGCAGCGGTCCTCGGCCGTCCAGACCGAGAAGCCGTAGAACCAGCTGTCCAGGTCGGTGTACGCCAGGGAGTGCCGGGCGAACAGGTTCTCCCCGCAGATCCGCCAGCCGGCCGGCAGGTGCGCCCCGATCCGCCCCTGCAGACCCTTCACCCAGGCCCGGGACGGATGGTGCGCGGAGTCCAGGGACCGCGCGTGCAGCCCGTCCGCGTACAGCGTGGTGTTCTCGCCGTCGAGCTTCTCGGTGACCACCACCTCGGCTCCGGCCAGCCCCGACAGGTCTCCGCTGCGGAGGTCGTCCGCCGCCGCACCCGGCGACCACGGGAGGTGCGGCGTCCGCGGATAGTGAACGCGCATGCCGCCACCCTAGGGACGGGGTGGCGGCACGGGCCAACGATTTGCGCGGATGCCGGGGCTAGCCGGTCAGACCGCGGCTGATCAGGTCGATCAGGGCGAAGGCGAACAGGGAGATGCCGACGAAGCCGTTGGTGGAGAAGAAGGCGCGGTTGAGGCGGGAGAGGTCGTTGGGCTTGACGATGGTGTGCTCGTAGACGAAGGCGCCGGCGACGACGGCCAGGCCGCACCAGAAGAAGGCGCCGGCGTCGGTGAGGACGGCGTACCAGACCAGCAGCGCGGTGGTGAGGAAGTGGCAGACCCGGGCGCCGGTGATGGCCGCGGGGATGCCGAACCGGGCGGGGACGGAGCGGACGCCCGTGCCGCGGTCGGCGGCGACGTCCTGGCAGGCGTAGATCAGGTCGAAGCCGCCGATCCAGATGCCGACGGCCAGGCCGAGGACGACGGCGTCCCAGGACCAGGCGCCGGTGACGGCGAGCCAGGCGCCGATCGGGCCGATCGCCTGGGCGAGGCCGAGGATGGCCTGCGGGAAGTCGGTGAACCGCTTGCCGTAGGGGTAGACGACCATCGGGACGACGGCGACCGGGGCGAGCAGCAGGCACAGGGTGTTGAGCAGCGCGGCGGAGCCGAGGAAGACCACCAGCGCGATGGCGGAGCCGATGTACGCGGTGCGCAGCGAGACGGCGCCGGTGACGAGTTCGCGGCCGGCGGTGCGCGGGTTCCGGGCGTCGATCTCGCGGTCGATGATCCGGTTGGCGGCCATCGCGAAGGTGCGCAGGCCGACCATGCAGACGGTGACCAGGAGGAGTTCGCCCCAGTGCACGGTGCGGTCGGCGAGGAACATCGCGGTGAGGGCGGCGATGTAGGCGAAGGGCAGGGCGAAGATCGAGTGCTCGATCATGACCAGGCGCAGGAAGGCGCGGGTCCGGCTCTGCGGTACTTCGAAGGCGTCGGCGGTGGTCACAGACCGTATTCCTTCCAGCGGCGGGTGACCCGGGCGGCGGTCGCGGGGTCGGAGGCGACCATCTCGGGCCAGCCGCCGTCGCGGGTGTAGCCCTCCTCGGGAAGCTTGCGGGTGGCGTCGATGCCGGCCTTGCCGCCCCAGAACTGCTGGTAGGAGGCGTGGTCGAGGTGGTCGACGGGGCCTTCGACGACGGACAGGTCGCGGCTGTAGTCGACGTTGCCGAGGGCCCGCCAGGCGACTTCCTGGTAGTCGTGGACGTCGCAGTCGGCGTCGACCACGACGATCAGCTTGGTCAGCGACATCATGTGGGCGCCCCAGATGGCGTGCATGACCTTCTGCGCGTGCTTGGGGTACTTCTTGTCGATCGAGACGATCACGCAGTTGTGGAAGCCGCCGGCCTCGGGCAGGTCGTAGTCGACGATGTCCGGGATGATCACCTTGAGCAGCGGGAGGAAGAAGCGCTCGGTGAACTTGCCGAGCGGCCCGTCCTCGGTGGGCGGGCGGCCGACCACGATGGACTGCAGGATCGGGCGGCGGCGCATGGTGACGCAGTCGATCTTCAGCGCGGGGAACGGCTCCTGCGGGGTGTAGAAGCCGGTGTGGTCGCCGAACGGGCCCTCGGGCAGCAGCTCCCCCGGCTCCAGCCAGCCCTCCAGCACCACCTCGGCGTCCGCCGGGACCTGCAGCGGCACCGTCCTGCAGTCGACCATCTTCACCCGCTCGCCCGCGACGAAGCCGGCGAACAGGTACTCGTCGATGTCGCCGGGCAGCGGCGCGGTGGCGGCGTAGGTGACGGCGGGCGGGCAGCCGAAGGCGATCGCGACGGGCAGCTTCTCGCCGCGCTTGGCGGCGACCGCGGCGTGGTTGCGGCTGTCCTTGTGGATCTGCCAGTGCATGCCGATGGTGCGCTTGTCGTGCCGCTGCAGCCGGTAGAGGCCGAGGTTGCGGACGCCGGAGTCGGGGTCCTTGGTGTGGGTGAGGCCCAGGTTGAAGAAGGAGCCGCCGTCCTCGGGCCAGGTGAACAGCGCGGGCAGCTGCTCCAGGTCGACGTCCTCGCCGGTGAGCACCACCTCGTGCACGGGCGCGTCGCCCGACTTCACGTTCTTCGGCGGGACGTGCGCCATCGAGGCGAGCTTGCCGAAGGCCTCGCGGAAGCCGGTGAAGCCTTGCGGCAGTTCGGGCTTGAGCAGGCCGCCGATCTTCTCGGCGATGTCGTCGGGCGACTTCAGGCCGAGCGCCTTGGAGAGCCGCCGCTCGGTGCCGAAGACGTTCATGGCCAGCGGCATCGCCGAGCCCTTGACGTTCTCGAAGAGCAGCGCGGGGCCCTTGGCCTTCTGCACCCGGTCGACGATCTCGCCGACCTCCAGATAGGGGTCGACCTCCACCTTGATCCGCTTCAGGTCGCCCTCCCGTTCCAGGGCCCGGAGGAAGGAACGGAGATCGTCGTATGCCATACCTGTCAGTATCCGGTACGGGCTAACCTGAGCCCGCCAAGGGTCCTGTTCGAACTTCTCCGGAGATCTGCGCTGTGCTGAGAGTCGTGCCCATGGTGGCGCTGCTGGCCCTGTGGGTGTGGGCCTTCATCGACTGCCTGACCACCCCCGAGGACGAGCTGCGCCACCTGCCGAAGGTGGTGTGGGTGATCGTCGTGCTGTTCTTCCCGCTGGTCGGGTCGATCGCCTGGCTGGTGGCCGGCAAGGACCGGACGCAGGCGCGCCGCCGGCAGGTGGCGTGGCCGTCCGGGCCGACCGCCGGGTACCCCGAGTACGAGCGGCCCCGTCCGCTCGCGCCGGACGACGACCCGGAGTTCCTGGCCTCGCTGAAGCGCGGCAACCAGCAGCACGAGGAGATGCTCAAGCAGTGGGAGGCGGACCTCCGCCGCCGCGAGGAGGAGCTGCGCCGGGACGACGACCGTCCCGGGGACGGCGACCGTCCGAAGAGCTGATCCCGCCTTTTGGCGCATCCCTACCATCCGGGCTTTCCCGGCCTCCGCTCCAGCTGTCCGCCGGCCCCTGTGCGCCCCCGTCCGCGCCGGGCGGTCCGGCGGTCTGCGCGCTGCCGCGATCTAGCCGCTGACCTGCTGCTTCGACCGTCTTCCCACCCCCTCCCGGGGGTACCCGTGCGGGGTCGCCCGGGGCGACTCGGGAGTAGGGCCGCGCGCCCCCTTCTGTGGGGCCTGTACAGCGATCGGCTCCCGACCTTGTACGGAATCGACGCCGAAACGCGACCACTCGGACTCGTACTGTCGTAGCAAGAGAGGTGTTCGCTGCCCCACGCGACCTTGGAGTGGTTCGAGATGACGGTCCTGCACGATGCGCCGGTCGGCGGCGAGGCTCCGGCCGACGCCCGTAGTCGGGTCGCCGAGCTGCACGAACTGCGCGAGCAGGTCCGCCGTGGCCCGAGTGAGAAGGCCACCGAGGCGCAGCACGCCAAGGGCAAGCTGACGGCGCGTGAGCGGATCGAGCTGCTGCTGGACGAGGGTTCGTTCCACGAGGTGGAGCCGTTGCGGCGGCACCGGGCGCAGGGTTTCGGCCTGGAGGCGAAGAAGCCGCACACCGACGGGGTGATCGTCGGCTGGGGCACCGTCCACGGCCGCACGGTGTTCACCTACGCGCACGACTTCCGGATCTTCGGCGGTGCGCTGGGCGAGGCCCACGCGCAGAAGATCCACAAGATCATGGACATGGCCATCTCGGCCGGTGCGCCCCTGGTCTCGCTCAACGACGGCGCCGGCGCCCGGATCCAGGAGGGCGTGACCGCGCTGGCCGGCTACGGCGGCATCTTCCAGCGCAACACCCGCGCCTCCGGCGTGATCCCGCAGATCTCCGTGATGCTCGGCCCGTGCGCCGGCGGCGCGGCCTACAGCCCGGCGCTGACCGACTTCGTCTTCATGGTCCGCGAGACCTCGCAGATGTTCATCACCGGCCCCGACGTGGTCCAGGCCGTCACCGGCGAGAAGATCACCCAGAACGGCCTCGGCGGCGCCGACGTCCACTCCTCCGTCTCCGGCGTCTCGCACTTCGTCTACGACGACGAGCAGTCCTGCATCGAGGAGGTCCGCTACCTCCTCTCGCTGCTCCCGCAGAACAACCGCGAGATGCCGCCGACCGTCCCGAACGACGACCCGGTGGACCGCCGCAACGAGTCGCTGCTCGACCTGGTGCCGGCCGACGGCAACCGCCCGTACGACATGCGCAAGGTGATCGAGGAGATCGTCGACCACGGCGAGTACCTGGAGGTCCACGAGCGCTGGGCGACCAACGTGATCTGCGCGCTGGCCCGGGTGGACGGCCACGTGGTGGGCATCATCGCCAACCAGCCGCAGTCGCTGGCGGGCGTGCTGGACATCAACGCGAGCGAGAAGTCCGCGCGGTTCGTGCAGATGTGCGACGCGTTCAACATCCCGCTGGTGACCATGCTGGACGTGCCCGGCTTCCTGCCCGGCGTGGACCAGGAGCACGACGGCATCATCCGGCACGGCGCGAAGCTGCTGTACGCGTACTGCAACGCCACCGTGCCGCGGATCCAGCTGATCCTGCGCAAGGCCTACGGCGGCGCGTACATCGTGATGGACTCCCGCTCGATCGGCGCGGACCTGTCCTTCGCCTGGCCGACCAACGAGATCGCCGTGATGGGCGCCGAGGGCGCCGCCAACGTGATCTTCCGCCGCGACATCAACGGGGCCGAGGACCCGGAGGCGATGCGCGCGCAGAAGATCAAGGAGTACAAGACCGAGCTGATGCACCCGTACTACGCGGCCGAGCGCGGCCTCGTGGACGACGTCATCGACCCGAGCGAGACGCGAGCCGTTCTCGCCTCCTCCCTGGCCATGCTCCGCACCAAGCACGCCGACCTGCCGAGCCGCAAGCACGGCAACCCGCCGATGTAGCGGTCGATGTAACGGGAAGTCAAGCACGCCGAAACCATTCAGACTTCAGCCTGGGGGAGAACAGGAACCATGAGCGAACCTCTCGTCCGCATCGTCCGCGGCTCACTGAACGCCGAGGAACTGGCCGCGCTCACCGCGGTCCTGGCCGCCCGCGCGGCCCACGCGGCGGCCGCGGCCGCCGTCGCCCCGGCCGTCGAGCCGATCGCCACCTGGTCGCGCGTCGAGCGCCGGCCGGCCTACTTCTCCCCGGTCAGCTGGCAGCAGGCCGCCTGACGGCGGCGCCGTCGGGCGGAGAAACGGAAACAGGAGCCCGCCCGGGCTCCTGTTCCTGTTCCCGGCCCCGTACGGGGCGCTACGCGGCCGCCAGCGCCGCCGGCCGGCCCGCGTGCATGGTGGTGAGGTTGGCGGCCAGGCGCTGCGGGTCCTGGGCGAGCCAGAGCCGGACGGCCGCCCCCAGCATGACGCAGGAGGAGCCGAGCCGGACACCGGTGGACTGGGCGATCCGGGCGGCGGCGATGGTGAGCAGATCGGCCAGCTCGGTGGGGAGCCAGACGGTCAGCGCGCACGGCGCCGGGGTGGTGATGGCGGCGAGCAGCCGGTAGGCGTCCGCCGCGCAGTGAAGGGTGGGCAGGACGTCCAGCAGGCCGTCGGCGACGACTTCGGAGACGTCGCTGTGGTGGCCCTGGGCGAGCCGTCGCAGCAGCGTGCGTTCAGCTGCGGTGATTCGGACGGTCATGATGACCTCGTCGCACTCCATGGTGCGGCCCTCCTCGCGACTGTGTGGTGCGTGGGATGACGGGGGGTCAGACGCCGGCGTACGAGTGCTTGCCGGTGATGAAGATGTTGACGCCGTAGTAGTTGAACAGCCAGCAGGCGAAGGCGAGCAGCGCCAGGTAGGCGGCCTTGCGGCCGCGCCAGCCGGCGGTGGCCCGGGCGTGCAGGTAGGCCGCGTAGGCGACCCAGGTGATGAAGGACCAGGTCTCCTTGGGGTCCCACTCCCAGTACTTGCCCCAGGCGGCCTCGGCCCAGATCGCGCCCGCGATGATGGTGAAGGTCCAGAGCGGGAAGACCAGGGCGTTGATCCGGTAGGAGAGCTTGTCGAGGGTGCCCGCGGCGGGCAGGCGGTCCATCAGGTTGGCCGCGCGGACGGTCAGGCCGGCCGCGAGGCGGTGCTCGTAGCGGTCCTTGAGCAGGTACGTGGCAGTGGCGATGAAGGCCGCGAAGAAAGCGCCGCCGCAGACGATCGCGGTCGAGACGTGGATGCCCAGCCAGTACGAGTGCAGGGCGGGGACCAGCTGCTCGGAGTCGGTGTACAGGACGGTGACGGCGATGCCCAGGAAGAGCAGGGCGGCGATCACCACGGGCAGGCCGAGCCAGCGCACGTTCTTCTTGGTGGCCAGCAGGCCGACGTAGGTGGCGACCATCATCAGGGCGAAGGCGCACGAGAACTCGTACATGTTGCCCCACGGCCAGCGCATCACCGACAGGCCGCGGGCGATCACGCCGCCGGCGTGCAGGAGCATGCCGAGGACGGTGAAGGAGATCGCGATCCGGCCGGCCAGGTCGGCCTTCTCGCTGCCGCCGGCCGGGCCGACGCCGTCGGCGGCGTCCTCGCCCCGGCCGCTGGTGACCGTGGTGGCGCCGGCGTCGGCGAGCGCGGTGCGGGTGAGGGTGGTGGTGCCGCCGCCCTGGGAGGCGACGGTGACGGTGACCTTGCGCACGCCCTTGGCCGCGTCGGCGGAGTCGCTGACCGACTCGGCGAGAGTGGCCTGCTGCGCGGAACGGACGGCGACGCCGCCCTTGGAGCCGAAGGTCCACTCGAACATCTGGGCGAACATGGCCAGGGTGTAGACGGCCATCGCCGAGTAGATCAGCTTGTTGGAAGTATCGGCCAACTGGGTGTTGACCTGCGCGAGCAGCACCGTCTACTCCTTGGTTTCCGGGTCGGTCGGGGCGGCAGCGGCCGGGGAGTCGGCTGCGGCAGGTACGTCGTCGGGGGCGTGGACTTCGGACGGGTCGTCGACGGCCGGGGCGTCGTCCTGGAGTTGGACGGCGATCTCGGCCAGTTCCTCCGCGGTGCGGGGGGACTCGCTGCGGCCCAGGCCCGCCAGCTCGACCAGGGTGCGGCCGTCGGCGCCGGCGGTGGCCCGCACCCAGATCCGGCGGCGCTGGACGAACAGCGAGCCGATCAGGCCGAGGATCGCGGCGACCGCGCCGACCAGCGCGACCGAGTTGCCGGGGCGGTGCGAGATGGTGAAGTTGGCCCACTGCTGGTAGCCGTCGAAGGTGACGGTGCCGTAGCCGTCCGGCAGCTCCCAGCCCTCGCCGACCTTGAGGATCGCCTTGGCGGGCTCGCCGTTGACCTGCAGCTTGGTCATCGCCTTGTCGTCGAGCTCGTAGACGTTCTGCGGCAGCCCGCTGTCCGTGCGCAGGTCGCCGACGTAGGCGTTGATCACCAGCTTCGGGTCGGCGGGGGCAGGGAAGACCGAGATCGGGCCGGTGTGCGTGAAGTCCGACGCGGCGGTGGGCAGGAAGAAGCCCTGGAAGGCCATCTGGGTCTTCTCGCCGTTCGGGCCGGTGCCGTAGTCGTTGACCTTGACCACGCCGAACGAGGTCACGTTGGAGTCCCGGGGCAGGAACGGCGTCGGGCCGCGGTAGACGATCTCATTCTCGGCGTTCCGGACGGTGACCACCGGGGCGAAGCCGTGCGCGGTCAGGAAGACCTTGGAACCGCCCACCTCCAGCGGGTGGTTGACCTCGATCCTGGCGTTCTTCAGCTTGCTGGAGTCGGTGCCGTCCCAGTACCGGACGTTGGCGACGAACTCCTTGGCGGTGCCGGCCGCCGGGCCCTCGGTCTGGTACTCGGCGGTGAAGCCGTCCAGCTTGAAGCCGAAGGCGTCCAGGTCGTCGACGCCGTAGAACTGCGAGCCGGTGAAGTCGTCCAGCTGGGTGGTGGTGTTGGAGTAGCCCTGGCCCTCCAGCACCAGCTTGGTGCCGGAGCCGCTGGCCAGCCCGGCCCAGGCGACGCCGATCAGCAGGGCGAACAGCGCGAAGTGGAACAGCAGGTTACCGACCTCGCGCAGGTAGCCCTTCTCGGCGGCCACCGAGCCGGAGCCCGCCGCGGCCCGGAAGCCGCGCGCGGCCAGCAGCCGGTGCGCGGCCGCGTTGACGGTCTCGGCGTCGGCGTCGGTGCGCCAGGCGGCGTAGACCGGCATCCGGGTCAGGTTGCGCGGGGCGGCCGGCGGCCGGGCCCGCAGCACGCCGACGAACTGCCAGGTGCGCGGCAGGATGCAGCCGGCCAGCGAGAGGAACAGCAGGCTGTAGATCGCCTTGAACCACACCGAGCTGTAGACGTCGAAGAGTTGCAGGTTCTCGTAGAGCTGGGCGACGCCCTTGTGGGCGTTCTTCCACTCGGCGACCTTGAAGGAGTTGGTGCTGTTCTGCGGCACCAGCGAGCCGGGGATCGCCGCCAGCGAGAGCAGGAACAGCAGCAGCAGCGCGACCCGCATCGAGGTGAGCTGCCGCCAGCACCAGCGCAGCCAGCCGACCACGCCTATGCCGGCCGGAACGGCGTCGCTCTCCTCGGGCGCGGTGCTGAGCCGCTCGACGTCGGGTTCGTCCGCGGCGTCGGCCGGCTGGGGGCTGGTCTTGGTGTCGCTCACGGTCAGATTCCGATCGAGAAGTTCTGGGTGAGGTACTGGAGGTGGTTGACCAGCGCGTCCCACACCCCCGTCACCAGCGCGAGGCCGACGGCGACGAGCATGCCCCCGCCGATCCGCATCACCCACTGGTAGTGCTGCTTGACCCAGCCGAAGGCGCCCAGCGCCTTGCGGAAGGCCAGCGCGGCCAGGACGAACGGTACGCCGAGGCCGAGGCAGTAGGCGGTCATCAGCAGCGCGCCGCGTCCCGCGTCGGCCTCGTTGGCGGACAGCGAGGTGATCGCCGCCATGGTCGGGCCCAGGCAGGGCGTCCAGCCGACGCCGAAGACCAGGCCCAGCAGCGGTGCGCCGGCCAGGCCGATCGCCGGGCGGCGGTGGCTGCGCAGCTCGCGCATGGTGAAGCCGGGCAGCAGGCCCATGAAGGCCAGGCCCATCAGGACGGTGACCACGCCCATCACCGCCGAGACGGTGCGCTTGTGGTCGAGCAGGGTCTGGCCGGCGAAGCCGAACAGCGCCCCGCCGGAGATGAACACGGCGGCGAAGCCCGCCACGAACAGCGCCGAGCCCAGCAGCATCCGGCCGCGCCGGGAGCCCTTGGCGTCGGACAGGTCGGCGGCCGAGAAGCCGGTGACGTAGCTGAGGTAGCCGGGCACCAGCGGCAGGACGCAGGGCGAGAAGAACGAGACCAGGCCGGCCGCCAGCGCGATCGGCAGCGCCAGCATCAGCGCGCCGCTGCCGACCGTGTCGTTGTAGTCGGCGGAGGCGAGGTGGCCGGCCGCGGCGAGCTGACCCGCGGAGGCGAGCAGGGCGCTCACTTCGACTCCGCCAGCACCGGCTCGAGCATCTTGTCCAGGTCCTCGGCGGACATCGCGCGCATCGCCCGGGCGGCCAGCTTGCCGTCCTTGTCGATCACGATGGTGGTCGGGATGGACTGCGGGTTCAGGCTCCCCTTGGGGAACTTGAGGATCTGCGCGCCGTCCGGGTCGTAGATGCTCGGGTAGGTCACCCCGAAGTTCTTCTCGAACGCGACCGCGTTGGCCGGGTCGGTGTCCCGGGTGTTGATGCCGAGGAACTGCACCTGGCCGGCGTACTTCTCGGACGTCGCCTGCAGGCCCTTGGCCTCGGCCCGGCAGGGGCTGCACCAGGAGCCCCAGATGTTCAGCACGACCACCTTGCCGCGGTAGTCGGACAGCTTCAGCGAGCCGTTGCCGTCCAGCGCGGTGCCGGTGATGTCCGGCGCGTCGACGCGCTCGCCGACCGCGGCGGTGGCGATGCCGCCCTTGCCGGTGACGAAGCCCACACCGCCCTCGCTGCTCGCGGATCCGGAGCTGGAGCACCCGGCGAGGGCCAGTGCGATGGCCGCGCCGACGGCGGCGGTGAGGCGGATGCGGCGGCTGGACGTCCGTGACATGTGAAAAGTTTCGCATGGCTCTTCGGCCTGTTTCAGGGGGGTCCGGCGTTGTCGGCCGAACCCCCCTTGACCTGCGACTTTTCCGCTTATGATCGTCTTAATTCGGTCATTTCGCCGCCCGCGAGGCTTACCTCGCGGAGCCCCGGTGCGAGCTGCGCCACGACCCGGGCGGGGCGGGTGTGAGCTACGCCCCGAAGCTCTTGCCCACCGGCTTGTCGCCCTTCTTGCCCTTGCCGAGCAGGTGGGCGGGCAGCAGGTCGCGGGCCGGCTCGCGGTAGCCGATCGAGACGATCCGGTCGCCCTCGTAGGTGAAGCTGGTCAGCGAGGCCAGCGAGCACTGCCGGCGACGCGGGTCGTGCCACAGCCGGCGGCGCTCGGCGAAGGAGCGCAGGATCCAGATCGGCAGCTGGTGGCTGACGCACACCGCCTCGTGCCCGCGGGCGGCGTCCCGGGCCGCGGCGATCGCGCCCATCATCCGCACCACCTGGTCGATGTACGGCTCGCCCCAGGACGGCTTGAACGGGTTGGTGAGGTAGCGCCAGTACGCGGGGTTGCGCAGCGAACCGTCGCCGACGCCGAAGGTCTTGCCCTCGAAGATGTTCTCCGCCTCGATCAGCCGCGGGTCCGCCGCGACCTGCAGGCCGTGCGCCTTGGCGATCGGCTCGGCGGTCTCCTGGGCGCGCTCCAGCGGGGAGGCCACCACGTAGGTGATGTCACGGTCCTTCAGGTGCTCGCCCACCCGCTCGGCCATCTCCCGGCCCAGGTCGGAGAGGTGGTAGCCCGGCAGCCGGCCGTACAGCACGCCCTCCGGGTTGTGCACCTCGCCGTGCCGCATCACGTGGACGACCGTGATGCCCTTGTCCTGCTTGCTGTCGCTCTTCTCACTGGTGTTCTCGGTCACTTGGACTCCTCGGTGGCCTCGGCGGCGGCACGGGCGGCGGCGGGCAGGGCGGCGGCGATCCGCTCGATCGCACGCTCGTCGTGCGCGGCGGAGACGAACCAGGACTCGAAGGCCGACGGCGGCAGGTAGACGCCCTGGCTCAGCATCGAGTGGAAGAACGAGTTGAAGCGGAACGCCTCCTGGGTGCGCGCCTCGTCGTAGTCGGTCACCTGCCGGTCGGTGAAGAACACCGAGAACATGTTGCCCGCGGTCTGCAGCCGGTGCGCCACGCCCTCCTTGGCCAGCGCGGCGGTGACCAGGCCGGAGACCTCGGCGGCCACCCGGTCGACGGTCGCGTACACCTCGTCGGTGCAGTGGCGGAGCTGGGCCAGACCGGCGGCGGTGGCGATCGGGTTACCGGACAGCGTGCCCGCCTGGTAGACCGGGCCGGCCGGGGCGAGGTGCTCCATCACGTCGGCGCGGCCGCCGAACGCCGCGGCGGGGAAGCCGCCGCCCATCACCTTGCCGAAGGTGAGCAGGTCCGGCGCCCAGCCCTCGTGCGCGGCCTCCAGCCCGTACCAGCCGGACCTGGAGACCCGGAACCCGGTCATCACCTCGTCGGAGATGAACAACGCGCCGTCCGCGCGGCAGAGTTCGGCCAGGCCGCGGTTGAAGCCGGGCAGCGGCGGGACGACGCCCATGTTGCCGGGCGAGGCCTCGGTGATCACGCAGGCGATCTCGCCGGGGTGGGCGGCGAACGCCGCCCGGACGGCGGCCAGGTCGTTGTAGGGGAGGACGATGGTGTCGCCGGCCTGCGCGCCGGTGACCCCCGGGGTGTCCGGCAGGCCGAAGGTGGCGACGCCGGAGCCGGCCGCGGCCAGCAGCGCGTCCACGTGGCCGTGGTAGCAGCCGGCGAACTTCACCACCTTGGCGCGGCCGGTGAAACCGCGGGCCAGCCGGATCGCCGACATGGTGGCCTCGGTGCCGCTGGACACCAGGCGGACCTGCTCGACCGGGGCGATCCGGTCGACGATCTCCTCCGCCAGCTCCACCTCGCCCTGGCCGGGCGTGCCGAACGAGGTGCCGCGGCCGACCGCCTGCTGCACCGCCTCGATCACCGCCGGGTGGGCGTGGCCGAGCAGCATCGGGCCCCAGGAGCACACCAGGTCCACGTATTCGCGGCCGTCCGCGTCGGTCAGGTACGGGCCGGTGCCGGACACCATGAAGCGGGGCGTGCCGCCGACCGCGCGGAAGGCCCGCACCGGCGAGTTGACGCCGCCGGGGGTGACCTCCAAGGCGCGCTCGAACAGCGACTGGGACTGGGGTGCTTCGTACGGGTAGCTCATCTGCTCGCTCATCCGTTGGGTCCGCGGGGTGGCCTGGAGCCTCTTCTTACCCGCACATGGTCTCAAATCGTGTCCTGGCGTTCTGCATGTCGGGCCCGATCATCTGGAACGATGATCCGTGTGCTGCTCCCCTCACTGGCTGTGGCAAAGGTAAGGTCGAGTGGCGCGCGCCCGTGTAGCACGCCGGCAGACGGGTAAGGGGCATGTTCGGAGGGACACCGAGCATGTGGGGGTCTGTCGATTCCGGCGAGTTCCGGTGAGGATGGTCCAGTGTCCGAGAGGCAGGACGGTTTCGACGAGGCCGCGGGGCACAGCCGCAGCCCCTCCGAGACCGGCGGGGGTACCGGTACGGGCAGGGGAAGGAGGGGCGAGGGCAGAGTGGGGGTCACCTACAAGTACTTCGGCGCACCGGACCGCGCCACCGCCGCAAGAGTCCCCACCGCCCTCGGTCCCGGCGGCCTCGGCCTCGACGCCGGTGAACTCGGCGCCCTCGGCCGGCTCGGCGACCTGATGGAGACCAGCGGCTCCGTCAACGGCCACCTCTCCACCAAGATCAAGCCCGAGACCATGAGCGCGATGGTCCTCACCGGCATCCAGGGCGTCCCGCTCCACCGGGTCCCCCCGCTCGAACTGGTCGTCCTGCACCCCGACTACGCCGTGGTCCAGCTCCCCCACACCGTCGTCGAACCCCTCCGCAAGGCCGACGAGACCGAGCTCGGCGCCGCCGCCTTCATCTGGTCCACCGTCCCCGACCGCCGCGGCCCGCGGGACGCCTTCGTCATCTACCAGATGCTCCACGAGTGGCAGGACTTCGCCAACCGCCTCCACGACGCCGGCCACCAGCTGTACTGCCTGGTCTGGCCCTGATCCTCCCCCGTCGGTAGCCGCCCGAACTCGCGCCGTACGGGCGGGCGGCCGCGCGGCTGCGAACCGAGCGCGGCCGGCCCGGAGTGGGGGAAAGCTCGATCGGCGGCCCGATGCTGTGGCCCGCCGCCGAGCCGTGGCCCAAGTGCCCGGTCCCCGAGGACGACGGGCCGGACGGGTTCCCGACGATGGTGCCGCTCGCCCAGATCCACGCCGGGGACGTGCCCGGTCCTTGGTGGCCGGAGCGGGTGGACGTGCTCCAGGTGCTGTGGTGCCCGAGCGAGCACGGGGACGTGCCCATCGGCCAGGCCGACTGCGGCCCGATGCACTCCCCCGCGGCGGTGCTGAGAAGCCGTCTGCAACGCAAGATGCCGCCCGTGCCGGAGGCCGTCCGCCCGGCCGCGCCCCGCTACGCGGAGTGCGGGAGGTGCCACGACCCCGTCCCCCGCCCGGGCATCTGCCGCCCGTGCGCGGGCCTCAGCAGCGGGGCACCGGCCGTCGGGGCCGGGTCGCGGGCGACCGCGGCCGGGGTGGCCAGGGCCCGCGCCGCCCTGCTGGCCGCCAGATCCGGGCTGCCGGGGCACCGAGCGGCCCCGGTCGCCGCCGGCTAGGGCCCGCCGTGCCCGCGTGCTGCTCGGGCCGCGGAGGTCACGGGTTCACCGCCGCCCGGAGGAGGGGGAGGAAGGCGGTGACGGCCGGGGTGGGGCGCTGCCCGCGGCGGGTCGCGGTGAGGACGTGGCGGATCGGCGTGTCCTCCGGGTGGAGCGGGACGAGGGTGAGGTCGGGGCGGGCGGCCCGGGCGGCGAGGGAGGGGATCAGGGTGACGCCCAGGCCTGCGGCGACCAGGCCGAGTTTGGCCGTCCAGCCGGCGACTTCGTACTCGACGCGGGGGCGGAAGCCGCTGCGGGCGCAGGAGGCGAGCAGGGTGGTCTCCAGGCGGCGGCTGGCGGCGATCCAGGGTTCCTCGGCGAGGTCGGACAGCCGCAGGCGGCGGCGCCGGGCCAGTCGGTGGGTGCGCGGGAGGGCCACCAGGACGGGGTCGTCGGTCAGCCGCTCCAGGTCGAACCGGTCGGTGTCGTACGGGTGTTCCGGATAGGCGGTGACCACGGCCAGGTCGACGGAGCCGTCCGCGAGCAGGTCGAGCAGGTGGGCGGAGAGGCCCTCGGTGAGGGTGGGCGCGATCTCCGGGTGCGCGGTGCGGAAGGCGGCCAGGGCGGTCGGGACGAGGGCCGCGTTGGCACTGTCGAAGGCGCCCAGGCGGAGCCGCCCGGCGGTGAGCCCGGTGAGCGCGGCCAGGTCGCGGCGGGTGCCGTCGAGGCGGTCCAGTATCGCCTCGGCGTGCGGCAGCAGGGTCAGACCGTGCTCGGTGAGGCGGACGCCGCGGGGCAGCCGGTCGAACAGTGGGACGCCCAACTCGGCTTCCAGCGTCGAGATCTGACGCGACACCGCGGACTGCGTCCACCCGAGCCGCTCCCCCGCGGCGGTGAACGAGCCGAGCCGGGCGGCGGTGCGGAAGACGTCGAGCCGGGCCATGTCCATTGCGCATGGCTACCATGCCGGACATTCGTTTGTCGCCTGCCGCGGGCCCGCCTAGCGTGGTCGGCATGGAGATCACGGAGCGCGTCGCTTTTCTCGGACTGGGCCGGATGGGCCTACCGATGGCCCGTCGACTGGCGGGCTGCGCAAAGGAGTTGACGGTCTGGAACCGGACGCCCGGCCGGGCCGGGGGCCTGTCCGAGGCGGCCTCCGCGGCGGAGGCGGTGCACGGGGCCGGGGTGGTGGTGACCATGCTGGCGGACCCGACGGCGGTGGCCGAGGTCGCAAAGGAGTTCCTGCCGGAGCTGGCCCCGGGCACGCTGTGGATCGAGATGTCCTCGATCGGCCCGCGCGCGGTCGCCGAGCTGCGGGACCGGCTCCCGGACGGCGTCGGCATGGTGGACGCGCCGGTGCTGGGCAGCGTCGGCCCGGCGGCGTCCGGCGCCCTGGTGGTGTACGCGGGCGGCGAGGACGCCGAGCTGGAGCGGGCGCAGCCCGTCCTGGAGCGGCTGGGCCGGGTGGTGCGCTGCGGCGGCCCCGGCGCGGCGGCCGCGTTGAAGCTGGTGGTGATGGGCGCGCTGGTGGCCTCGGTGACGGCGGTGGGCGAGGCGCTGGCCGTCGCCGACCGGCTGGGCGTCCCGCAGGAGCAGGCCCGCACCGCGCTGGCGGCAGGCCCGTTGGCGGGCGTCGTGGCCCGGGCCACCGCCACGGACGCGGACTTCCCGGTCCGGCTGGCCGCCAAGGACCTGGCGCTGGCGGAGGGCGGCCCGGTGTTCCGCGCGGCCCTCGCCGAGCTGCTCTCGGATCCGGGGATCGCCGAGCAGGACCTGGCGGCGGTGGTGGACTCCCGGCGCGGCCGCCGACAGGACTGAGGGACCGGCGACGACCGGGCTGCCGGACCCGCGCGGAGCGATCGGGCGGTGTGGGTGCGGGTGGCGAGCAGGGCGAGGACGGTGAGCCGGCCGGGGTTCCGGGTGGTCTGCATCGCGCTGCCGGTGCGGCCCTCGTGGCCGGTGGGTGGGGCTGTGGGTGGGCGGGAGGGCGGTCAGGGCCGGCGAGAGCAGGCCCGGGCGAGGACCCCCGGCACGACGGATCGCCCTCCCCGGACCGGTGCCCCCGGGCGGGCCGGTCCCGCCCGGCGACGTCCGGAAGGTCTCGGCCAACGGGTGCGGTGTGCGGGCGAATGAGGCCGCCGCAACGGGGGACGGCCCGGCGGCGGGCCCGAACCGGGGCCTGCCACCGGGCCGTTCGGCCGGGCGAGGGGGGTCAGGGGGTGACGATCGGGAACGCCGGGTCGGGCTCGTCCAGCGCGCCGAACACCCGGCTGAGCACGGCGCCGTCGCCGGTCAGCCCGATGCCGTCGGTGCCCTTGCCCGCGAGCATGGCGAACAGCTGGGGCTTGGTCAGGGTGACGGTGAGGTCGGCCGGGCCGGGTTCGCCGGTGACCTCGCCGTGCACCAGGACGCCGTTGCGCAGCGTGGCCCGGTGCGCGGTGCCGAGGTCGGTGAACCGCCAGACCGTGCTGAGGTCCTCGTCCCACGCCTTCGGGCCGTTCACCCGGATCGCCAGCGAGTCGAAGACCTGCTCGACCGAGAGCGCGCCGGCCATGCTGCCGGCGCCGAACGCCATCGCCTTCGGTCCGGTGCGCAGTTCCTGGGCGCCCATCAGGTAGCAGTTGCGCCAGGTGGCGTTCTCCGCGCTGTGGCCCAACCGCTCGAAGACCTGGGCCAGTTGCTCCTTGGCGTCCTCGTTCTCCGGCGCGGCGAACACCGCGTGCTTGAGCAGCTGGGCGGCGAACCGCAGGTCGCCGGCGTCGGCGTACTCGCGGGCCTTGGCGAGCACGGCCGGCACCCCGCCTAGGCAGTCCGCGTAGCGCTTGGCGGTCTCGGTCGGCGGGTGCTCCCAGAGCGAGGCCGGGTTGCCGTCGTACCAGCCCATGTAGCGCTGGTAGACGGCCTTCACGTTGTGGCTGACCGAGCCGTAGTAGCCGCGGGCGTGCCAGGCCGAGGCGAGCGCGGGCGGGAGTTCGAGCTGCTCGGCGATCTCCGGTCCGGTGAGGCCCTGGTTGAGCAGGCGCAGGGTCTGGTCGTGCAGGTAGCCGTACAGGTCGCGCTGCTCGGACAGGAAGCGGGTGAGCCGCTCGGTGCCCCAGGTCGGCCAGTGGTGGGAGGCGAACACCACGTCGGAGTCGGCGGCGAACAGCTCGATCGCCTCGGTCAGGTAGCGCGACCAGATCCGGGCGTCGCGGACCAGCGCCCCGCGCAGGGTCAGGATGTTGTGCAGGTTGTGGGTGGCGTTCTCGGCCATGCACAGCGCCCGGAGTTCCGGCAGGAAGAAGTTCAGCTCGGACGGCGCCTCGGTGTCCGGGGTGAGCTGGAACCGGAACAGCACGCCGTCCAGCCGCTCCTCCTGGCCGGTGTGCGTGACGTCCAGGGTGGCCGGCAGCAGGCTGGGGTTGCCGTGCGAGGCGGTGAACCCGAGGCCCATGCCGACCAGGCCGGTCGGACCGGCCGTCAGGGCGCCGCCCGAGTAGTAGTCGCCGCGCCGCAGCATCGCCGTGCCCGCGTAGACGTTCTCCGCGACCGAGTGCTCCATGAAGCCGGCCGGGGCGACGATCGGGACGTCCGAGTCCTGGGCGATGACGCCGAGGATGCCGCCGAAGTGGTCGGCGTGCGAGTGGGTCACCAGCACGGCCGTCACCGGCCGGTCGCCGCGGTG
The DNA here is from genome assembly GCF_003610255.1 of Streptomyces sp. TLI_171. Taxonomy (GTDB): domain Bacteria; phylum Actinomycetota; class Actinomycetes; order Streptomycetales; family Streptomycetaceae; genus Kitasatospora. Next base: position 3,296,220 of record NZ_RAPS01000001.1, read on the forward strand.
CGCGCGGTAGAGCGCCAGGCCGGCGGCGGCGCACTCCTCGGAGACCAGCGGGTCGACCACGATCACGCCGCGCTCGCCCTCGATCAGGGTCATGTTCGACAGGTCGAAGCCGCGGATCTGGTAGACGCCCTCGCGCACCTCGAACAGTCCTGCGCGGGCGGTCAGTTGGGACTGCCGCCAGAGGCTCGGGTGGACGGTGTCCGGGCAGTCGCCGGCGAGGAAGTCGGTGGCCCGGAAGTCCCAGGCCAGGCTTCCGTCGGCGGTGGTGATGGTGTCCGTGGCCGGCTTCGCGATCAGCCCGCGGTCGGCGTCCTCGAAGGCGGTGCGGTCGGAGTAGTCCAGCAGGTCGTGGTCGGAACGGGCCACCGTAGCCTCCCTGGTCGCGGTGCGCACCCGCGCCGCTCGCAGGCGCACCCGCTCCCCACCCTCCGGGCCCGGGCCGGGCCGGGCCCGGGGTGCTGCGCCGAACCGGTGAGGCGGCGGCGTGTCAGGCCGGTTGTCCACAGACCTGTGGACAAGGACCGCAATCGACCGGACTTGTCCACAGCCTGTGGACAGCGCGACCGGATTCGACCGCATCCGGCCCGGTCGGGTCGGGTCGGGCGGAGTCGAGTCGTCAAGGCCGCTCAGGCGTCGAAGGAGTACTCGAGGATGTACGCGGCCGAGTCGAGCACCATCTCGTTGACCTCCACCGCCTGGCCGTCCTCGGCGAACGCGGTGCGGTGCACCAGGAACACCGGGGTGCCGGGCGCCAGCGCCAGCCGCTCCGCCTCGTTCCCGGCGGGCATCCGGGAGCGGATGTGCTCCTGGAAGTGCACCGGCTTGTGGCCGAGCTCGGCGAGCCGCGCGTAGGTGCCGCCCGGGCCGGTGTCCGGGTCGGTGATCCGGCTGCCCGCGACCAGCGCCGCCGGCAGGTACGACTCGGACAGCAGCACCGGCTTGCCGTCCAGCACGAAGCGGCGGCTGCGCACGCAGGCCGGCTCGCCCGGCTTCAGGCCGAGCACGGCGGCGATCTGCTCCGGAGCCTCCCGCTCGGCGACGGTCAACTGGTCCACCGTCAGCTCGCGGGCCGCTATGTCGGCCGACCAGACCGAGAAGCCGCCGCCCCAGTTCCGGTCGGACAGCCGCTGGATGCCGCGCCGCCGTATCGGCCGGAACTCCCGGACGAACACGCCGACGCCCTTGCGGGCCTCCGCTATCCCCTCGCCCTGCAGCACCCCGAGCGCCTGACGGGCCGTCATCCTGGCCACGCCGTACGTCGCCATCAGGTCGTTCTCCCCGGGCAGCCGGTCGCCGGGCAGGTAACGGCCGGAGTCGATCTCGCTCTTGAGATCCTCGGCGATTCGCCGGTACTTGGGCTGCGTGACGCGTGGGTGACTGGTCATGGCGGCGAGTTTCCTTCCCCTCTCTAGACATCGTACGCGCGGTGCGGCCTCTGACGCATTGACATCTCTAGAGATTTCAGCTTGTCTAGAGATGTCAGGATCTGACACACCCTCATATCGGCTGCCGAATCTCCCGCTCATCGGAGCGAACCGCGTGAGGAGCCCGCCATGTCCGTCCACCGTCGATGGTTCTCACTGCCCCGCGAAGCCGCCACCGTCGCCGCCGGACGCCGCCGGGTCCGCGAACTCCTCGCCGCCTGGGGCACCCCGCTCGACGAGGACACCCGGCTGGCACTCGACCTGATCACCTCCGAACTCCTCGGCAACGCCGTCCGGCACGCCGAGGGCCCCGTCGTCACGGTCGGCCTGCACGCCGACCCGCTGCACCGGCGCGCCGTCGTCGAGGTCTACGACCGCTCCCCCGCGCTGCCGGTGGCCGGCTGTCCCACCGAGGACTCCGAGTCCGGCCGCGGCCTGCTGCTGGTCGCCGAACTCGCGCTCGCCCACGGGGTGGTGCGCAAGCGCGGGGGCAAGTGGGTGTGGGCCGAGATAGCCCTGCCGGGCAGGGCCCCGGAGGGTGGGACCAGGGCCGCGGGGAACCGCGCGAAGCGGAAGGCGCCGCGGGGCAGGATCGCGCCCTGGGCCATGACGGGCCATTGAGCGCGATCCGACCGGCGGTGCCCCGCTGCCCCCGCTAAGCGGTGAGTCGGCGGTGGAGAGCCTCGGTGCCGTGGCCGAGGGAGCGCGCGGCGAGCCACGCGGCCGCGCCGGCGCCGTTGCGGGCGGTGTGGAGCGGGGCGGCGGGCCAGTGGGCGGCGAGCAGCGGGCGGAGGTGGGCGGCGAGGGGGGTTTCGGTGCTGAGCAGGCCGCCGGCCAGCACGATGGGGAGCGGGGAGTCGGCGGCGCGGATCAGCCGGAGGGTGTCGAGGAGGTGAGCGGCGGCGCGCTCCACCAGGGCCAGCGCCTCGGGGTCGCCCTTCGACGCGTGGTCGAGGACGATCGGGGCGAACCGGGCCAACCGGGCCGGCGCCTGGGCGTGCGCGGCGGCGACCAGGGCGGAGCGCGCGCCCGTGTCGAGGTCGCCCAGCTCGCCGAGACCGCCGGGGCCGACCAGGGCGTCGGCGATCGCGGCGGCGAAGTCGCCGAGGTGGCCGCGGTCGACGGCGGTGAGGGTCGCGGAGACGGCTTCCCGGCCGAGCCAGAAGCCGGAGCCGCGGTCGCCGAGCAGCCAGCCGTGGCCGTCGGCGGTGCGCCGCAGGGCGTGGTCGCGGATCTCGGCGGCGACCGCGCCCGTCCCGCTGAGCAGGACGTTGCCGTCGGGGGCGGGGGTACCCGCGGCGTGGGCGAGTTCGGCGTCGCTGATCAGCTCGGGGCCGGTGGCCAGCCCGAGCGAGGCCCAGAGTCCGGGGAAGTCGAGCCGGGTCACCATGCCGCCGGCCAGGCCGAGCCGGCCCGCCTCCACCCGGCGCGGGTCGAGACCGGTCAGCGCGGCGCGGACGGTGTCGCCGATCTCCTTGAGGGCGGTCTCGACGCCGTGCGCCACCGGGTTGCCGCCCGCGCCGCGCGCGGTGCCGAGGACCCGGCCGTCGAGCGCGGCGACCAGGACGCGGGTGCTGGTGCCGCCCACGTCCAGGCCGAGCACCAGCCGTTCGGCGAGCGGAGGCTGACCGGTGGTCATGCGGTGCGGCGGATGCGGCCGGCGTACAGCGCTTCGAGCTTGCCGTTGTGCTCGTCGCCGCCGGGGATGTTCGCCGAGAGGTAGACCGGGGGGACGCCGCCGCTCTCCTCGATCCGGCGGATCACCTCGGCGACGACCTGCTGGCCGAGCAGCGCGGCGGTGATGGAGGAGATGCCGCAGGCCTTGCCGCCGCCCGCCATCGGGAGGACCGCGTCGCCGAACGGGGCGCCGTTGTCGAGCACCACGTCCGCGTAGTCGCGCAGCCGCAGGCCGGAGGGGTGCTTGGGCTGGACGCCGGCGGTGTGCTCGGCGGAGGTGACGACGATCAGCGGGTGGCCGTTCTCCTTGGCCAGTCGGGCGAGTTCGACCACGCAGCCGTTCACGCCCGAGTTGGAGGCCAGCACGAACACGTCGGCCGGGTGCGGGTTCGTCAGCTCCCAGAGCAGGCCGGCGGACTCGGTGCCGCGCTCCAGCTCGGAGCCCTCCAGGATCTGCACCGGGCGGCCGCCGAACAGCACCACGTCGCGCAGCGCGATCCGGTTGCTGGGCACCAGGCCGCCGGCCCGGCCGGCGATCTCCATCGCGAACGCCTCGGAGTGGCCGGTGCCGAAGGCCTGCACGATGCCGTCGGCGGCCAGCGCGGAGGTGATCAGCTCGGCCGCCTTCGCGACGCCCTCGGTCTGCGAGGTACTGACGCGGTCGATGGCGGCGTGGGCGGCGGCGGCGAATGCGGCCGCGGAGAGGCTGGACACCGGGATACCTCCAGGCTGAGCACGGTGGGACGGGTCACATCGTCGGCCCGCACCGCCGCCACTGTCAATGAATGGACTAGACCAGTCGGGGGTCAACGGAGTCCGCCGGCCAGGGCTCGAAGCCCGCACACTCGAACGGGTCGTCGTCCGGGTCGAGCGCCGGGAGTCCCTCGGCGCCCCGCTCGCCCCGCAGCCAGCCGAGCAGCACCTCCACCAGGCGGCCCGCGAGCGGGACTTCGCCGCGGACGTGCCGGGGCCGTACCACCAGAGTCCAGGCGTCCGGGTCCGGGCCGGTCACCAGCCAGCCGAGCCGGTCGTTGTCGATGGTGCAGCCGACCGCCAGGAAGCCGTCCGGCTCGGGCCAGCACGGGCCGGGCACCGACCGGCCGATCCGCTCCGGCAGTCCGGCCAGGTCCTCGGGCGCGTAGAGGCTCAGCCACTCCGACCAGGTGCCCGCGCCGTACGCATCCGCCAGGGCGAGGTAGTCGGCGGGCAGCCGGGTGCCGAGCAGGGCGAACGACCGCTCCCGGTCGACCGGTCGGGGCGCCGACCGAGGGGGCGGCACCAGCAGCCGGAGCGCGGGCAGTCCGGCCGGCCCGTGCAGCGCGAACTCGCTTTCGGCCGGCGAGAGTTCGCGGGTCGGCGGCGGACTCCACGGCTCGGGCGTCGCCCACTGCGGCTGCGCGGTGGCGGGCAGCGGCCCGAGGTGGCCGACCCGGTCCAGGACCACCGTCTCCAGGAAGGCGGTCAGGCCGAGGCCGGAGTCGAGCAGCGGTTCGGGGCGGGTCGCGTCACAGAGCACCACCGTCCAGCGGTCCGGCTCCGGATCGGCGGTGTTCCACAGCAGGAAGGTCCGGCCGCCGAGGGTGTGCCCCCACGGCAGCAGGCCGCCCGGAGCGGGGTGCAGCGGGGGCGGCACCCGGCCCGCCCCGCGCAGTTCCGTCCGGACGTCGTGCTTGGTCCACGGCAGCATCCCGAGGTACGCCCGGTCCGGGGCGTGCAGCTCGATCGCGCCACCGATCAGCAGCGACCCGCGCCGGGCCGACTCCCAGTAGTCCGACGGAAGTCGGAGCCCGAGCCAGGACTCGACGGCCGACCGGTCCACGGGCAGCGGCGGGCGCGGGTCGGCGAGGCCGAGCTGGGCGAGCAGGTCCACGCCCACCACGGTACGGCGGAGGGCAAGCGGAAATCCGGAGGCGGCGACGGGCGGGCGCGGGCCAGGATGCGGGGGTGAACGAAGTGCCGAAGAGGCAGATCAGAGCTCGCTACGACGACGAGACGGTGTACCAGGCGTTCCGCCCGGAGATCGCCGGGCCGGCGGCCGCCGCGGGCCGGTTCCCGGCGGCGTTCCAGGTCGACCGGACGACCTGGATCAAGCCGTCCTTCCGCTGGCTGATGCACCGCAGCGACTGGGCCCGCAGCGAAGGACAGGAGCGGCTCCTCGGGGTGGTGATCCGGCGGGCCGGGTTCGACGCCGCACTGGAGGCGGCGGTGCTCAGCTCGTACGAGCGCGGGGTGCACGCCTCGAAGGCGCAGTGGCAGCGCGAGTTGCGGCGCAGCCCCGCCCGGGTCCAGTGGGACCCGGAGCGGGACCTGCAGCTGCGACCGCTGCCGCACCGTTCGCTGCAGCTGGGGCTGGGCGGGGAACTGGTCCGGCGGTACACCGGGGACTGGCTGGTGCGGATCGAGGATCTGACGCCGCTGGCCCGGGAGTTGCACGCCTCCCGGGACGCCGCGCTGTTGCCGCCGGAGCAGCCGTACCCGCTGTCCTCGGGTACGGCCGCCCGGCTGGGCGTGCGCTGAGGCCAGGTCAGCGGCCGGTCCGTCAGCCGTGCAGGTAGACGATGCCGAGCTTGGTCAACTGCCAGTGCTGGGCGGCGGAGCCGTTGTCGGCGGCGAGCTCGACCAGGGGGTTGCCCTGGCCGTCGGTCCGGGTGGTGGCGGTGGCGAGCCTGGTCGGGTCCTGGGAGTCGGCGAGCTTGTAGCTGCCGTCGCCGACCGGCTGGAGCAGCCAGTGCTGGTTGCCGCCGCCGTTGCAGCGCCACTGCTCGATCTTGGCGCCGGGCGCGGTGGAGGCCCCGGCGACGTCCAGGCACATGTCCCGGTTGCCGCTGAAGTCCAGTTCGAAGGAGCCGCCGGCCTTGATCTCGAACACGAAGGACTGGTTGAGCCCGCCGGTGGCCGGATAGGTGATCGCGGTGCGGCCGTTGGTGGAGTCGCCGTAGCTGCCGCCGCCCGCCAGGTCGAGCGCCCTGCCGTCGGCCCGGTTGGTGAGCTGGTACCACGCGCCGTCCTCGGGGGTGTCGGGGAACGGCTTGCCGGGGGTGAGCGCGGTGATCGAGGTGCCGTCCTGCTGGTTGAGCTCGCAGAACGCCTGCCCGAGCGCGGCCTGCTGGTAGAACTGCCGCAGGCAGGCGGCCTCGGCCGCGTACCCGGCGACCCGCAGGTGGTACGACTGGCGGACGTTGTTCATGCACAGGCCCGGGATGGAGATCGGGCTGTCGCAGCCGTTGCGGGTCTTCTCCGACAGGTCGATCACGTCGCCGTTGGTGTACTCGTAGGGGGAACTGGTCCACTCCGCGCACACCTCGTGGCCGAAGGCGACCCGGCGCTGGTCGAGGTAGCGCACGCCCGGCACGCCGGAGGCCGCCTCGCGCAGCGCGTCGCTCAGGGTCGGGACGACCCAGTTGTGGCCCCAGGCGAGGTCCTCGGGGAAGGCCGGGCAGCCGTCGGCGACCTTGCCGGCGTAGTCGTTGCGCCGGATGTCGGGCGTGATCGGGTTGAAGTACGACTGGTAGACCAGCTGGTAGGAGTCGTCCGAGTAGCCGGCCTTCCGCATGGTGTTGCGGACGTTGGTGAGCGCGGCCGTCACCTTTGGCTTGACCCCGGCGGCGCGGCGGGTGATCTCGGCGCTGCCGATGGTGTCCCGGCAGCCCTGCGCCTGCGGGACCGGGAAGTACTGGGCCAGGCAGTCCATCATGATGTTCGCGAACTCGAAGTCGTCGTTCGCGCCGATCGTGACGACCACCATCTTCACGTCGTACCGGGCGGCGGTGGAGGCGAGTTGGACGTCCTGCTTGGGCTCGCCGAAGTCGCCGCTGCCCGGCCCGGTGATCTTCGCCAGCTCGGGGTCGCTGACCAGGTCGCCGGTCTGCGCGCCGGAGCAGGCCAGGTCGATCGGGGTGACGCCGGGCAGCTGGGTCACGAAGATCTCGGACCTGGTGGAGCGGTGGCAGTAGTTGGTGGGGCTGTCGGTGCCGGGGACGTAGTCGTCGCCGGTGTCGGTGCCGGCGCCTTCGCCGGATATCGCGCTGTCGCCGAGCGCGACGATCGCCGCCGGCTTGCCCGGACTGCCGGACGCCGCCCGGGCGTTGGCCGCCAGACCGGTGCCGAGTCCGAGGGCGGCGAGCAGGGCGGCGGTGGCGAGCAGCGCGGGTGGCCTGCGGCGGGCAGGTGAGGTCCTGAACACTCATGACTCCTTGCGAGGGTGGGGGATCGCCCGACGGCTGCCGGGCGGCGCGGAGCATGGGGCCGGGCGGGGACCCGGGGAAAACATGAGGCAGGCTCACATGCTAGGTACTGACAGGTAACACAACAAGACTCGCGACGTTCAACACTCGGTCAGGAACCCTGGGCCGGAACGCAGTTGAGCCGCCGCCCGCACCCCGTCAGGAGGGTGCGGGCGGCGGCTCGACCAGCCAGCGGGCCGGCGTCAGCCGACGTTGGCGCAGGAGTTGCCGAACGCCGGGTTCAGGGCGCCGATGACGTCCACGGAGTTGCCGCACAGGTTGACCGGGATGTGCACCGGAACCTGGATCTGGTTGCCGGAGGCGACACCGGGGGAACCGGCGGCGACACCCTCGGCGCCGCTGCTCGCCATGGCGGAACCCGCACCGGCGGCGACGATACCCACGACAGCGGCGCCGACGGCGGCGGTCTTCTTGATGCTCATTTGAGTCTCCTCGATAAATCAGATCTTCCAATTGCCGCGCCGGGGGCTACCGGAAGGAAGCACACGGGACGTGCACCAGGCCAACGAAGCGGTCCGGGATCAGTTGCGCGGGTCCCCGAACAATCACCCACCCGGAGTAATACGCGCATTCGGGTGATCGGGGAATCAGCCCGTTTCCCCCGCCGGTTCGGCTCGTTCTTCCTGGCGAAACCGCTTCACAGCGGCGACACCGTGGACGTGATCCGCAACCGCTCCCAGCCGTGAGTGAGCGGTCGCCGGCACCCCACCGACGCGGCACGCATCGCCCAAGCCACGGGCGACACGCGGGTGTTGAGCCGCGTGAGTGACATTCACGGCGCATCCGGAAAATCGCGGGCGATGATGCGATCGCCCGGCACCCGACCATCCACAGTCGGGCAGAACGTGAGGAAGAAAGCTATGCGCAACTTCAAGAAGGCCGCGGTCCTGTCCGTCGCCGCCGCCGGCCTGGTCCTCGGCTCCGCCGGTCTGGCCAACGCCTCCGCCGGTGCCGAGGGCGTCGCCGCCGGCTCCCCCGGCGTGCTCTCCGGCAACCTGATCCAGGTCCCGGTGCACGTCCCGGTCAACGTCTGCGGCAACACCGTGAACGTGATCGGCCTGCTGAACCCGGCGTTCGGCAACCACTGCGCCAACGTCGGCTGAACTGCCTGACGCAGCGCTCGCGCCGCACCGCACACCCGTGCGGTGCGGCGCACCAACTCCCTGTGTGATCTAGGAGATCAACCCCCATGCAGAACGTGAAGAAGGCCGCTGTCCTGTCGGCCGCCGCCGCCGGCCTGGTCCTCGGCTCGGCCGGTCTGGCCAACGCCTCCGCCGGTGCCGAGGGCGTCGCCGCCGGCTCCCCCGGCGTGCTCTCCGGCAACGCCGTGCAGGTTCCGGTGCACGTCCCGGTGAACGTCTGCGGCAACTCGATCAACGTGATCGGCCTGCTGAACCCGGCGTTCGGCAACTCCTGCGCCAACGTCGACCTGCCGATGGAGCACGAGCACCACGAGCACCAGGAGCCGCCGGTCGACGAGGACTGCTGAACGGTCCAGGCCGATCGGTAACCCCGTGCAGACTGCCCCTCGGCCACCGGCCGGGGGCAGCGCCCGTTCGGGAACAGTGCTACCTCCCCGCTCAACTCACCCGTAAGGATTGGCCGATGTCCCGGAAGACCACCGGCGCGGTGGCCGCGCTCGGCGCCGCGATGCTGCTCGGCGGCGTCACCGCCCAGGCCGCGCACGCCGAGACCGAACAGCTCGGCGGGCTCCCGCTGCCCACCACCAACCTGCAGAACACCGACGCCCAGCAGGCCGTCGGCGGCACCACCAGCGCGCTCGGCTACGCGGTCGCCCCGGTGAAGGACCTACGGCTCGACCCCTGGGCCGGGTCCTCCGCGGACGTCCTCGACAACGGCGTCGCGGTCGTCCCCGACAACGGCCTCGGCCCGGTCGGCACCGCCCCGCTCACCTCGCCGCTCTCCGCCGGCGGCGGCGCCAAGGACCTCCCGGTGGCGGGCCCGCTCCTGGGCGCGCTGCCGCTCTGAAGCCCCGACAGCCGTACGGCCCGCTCCTCGCGCAGAGGGGCGGGCCGTACGGCTGTCGACGCCGGATCAGACGCCGGACTGGTCCAGCGCTCCGGTCAGGGTCTGCACCGGGGCGGCCTGGTTCATCATCTCGCCGGTGGTCGCCATCGTGGTGCCGGCCAGGTTCTTCACCGAGTCGGTCACCGAGATCTGGTCCTGCTCGCCGCCCAGCGAGGCGCTCGCGCCCGGCACCGCCTGCACCGGCGCCGTCACCAGGTGCGGGTCCACCTTGTCCAGGGTCAGCGCGGCGTCGGTGAGCCGGCCGCTCTCCCCCTCCACGAAGGACACCGGGTGGCCCAGGCCCACCGCCGGGCCCGCCAGGTTCAGCGGGGCGGCCGGCGCGTCCAGGCCCAGGGTGCCCAGCTCGGCGCTCCGGTCCACCTCCGGCAGCGGCAGCACCGCCCCCAGCGACGGGCCCGCCTTGCCGCCGTTGATGGCCGGCAGCACGTGGTCCGGGATCGGCTGGTTCGGGTCCTGGTTGGTCTCGGTGGGCGGCATCAGCGGCGAGGTCGGGATGCCGCCGTGCACCTCGCCGCCGTCCGGCAGCAGCGGGAGCGGCGCGGTGGCCGCACTGAGCGGAATGCTGAACGGCACCTCCTTGGTGGCCAGACCGTCCTCGATCGCGGCCACCTCGGCCGGAGTCTTCGGAGCCGCGTGGGACACGCCCTGCGCCGCCGCCACGCCGGCGCCGACCGCCAGCAGCAGGGCGCCGGTCGCCCGCTTGGAGAGCTTCATCGTGTTCGCCGTTCGTTCGGGTACATGGGTTCGGATACTCGGGGTCGGGTACTTGGGTTCGGGTACTCGCGTCACCTGGCGAACGAGTCAGCTCCCTCGCGGATAGCGGGAGTTAACCGGAACGGCGTAATAATCCGACCGGCACGCGGGGAAACCGGTGATCCTCGACGAATTTCCTCGGCACCCCGTAACTTTCCGAGTCGCCATTCTTTGATCCCGACGACGACGGGGCAGCACCCCTCGAACGGCATTTCAGAGAGGTATCTCCATCATGCTCAAGAAGTCCTTCGCTACCGTCGGCCTGGCCGCCGCCGCGCTGGCCGCGGTGTCCACCCCGCCGTCGCGATCGGCAACTCGGACGGTTCGGCCGGCTCCATCCAGGGCAACGGCGGCACCAACGCCACCGGCACCTGGGGCAACCACAGCCCGAACTTCCACTTCGCGGACAACCCGAACATCTGCCTCCCGGAGATCCACAACATCGGCGTGGCCGTCCTCGGCGTGGCCGTTCCGGTCGAGGTCGACGCGCTCAACAACCAGCCCAAGCAGACCTGCGTGGTCGGCGAAGGCACCCTCGGCAGCGGCGACGGCGGCGTCTCCCACCTGGTCGGCTGACGCCCCGTCACTGCCCCGGCGCGGAGCCCCACGCTCCGCGCGGCTCGACCCGTCGGACCGCTCCCCCGGTCCGGCGGCAGGCCCCGGTGCGAGCCACGCACTGGGCCGCTGCTCCACTCCATCAGATCCGAAAAGGAAACCCCAATGATCAAGAAGGCTCTCGCCGCCGCCGGCGTTGCCGCCGCCGGTCTCGCCACGATCGCCTCCCCCGCGATGGCCATCGGTGACTCGGACGGCGCCGCCACCTCGGTCCAGGGCAACGGCGGCACCAACGCCACTGGCACCTCGGGCAACCACAGCCCGAACTTCCACACCCTGGACAACCCGAACCTCTGCCTCCCCGAGGTCCACAACATCGCCGTCGCCGTCATCGGCGTCGCGGTGCCGATCGAGGCCGACGTCCTCGACAACAAGCCGGCGCAGACCTGCGTCGTCGGCCAGAACACCGTGGGCAGCGGCGACGGTGGCGTCAGCCACCTGATCGGCTGACCTTCCGGTCGCACAACGACCGCCGGGCCGGGGGAGCGATCCCGCGAGCCCGGCGGTTCCATGTCTCCGGCCTCCCGGAACCCGTTCGTCTGCGGCGCGATCGGGTGATCGGAGCTCCGGTGGGCGCGTGCAGCGCCGCTCCAGCCGCACCCCTGTGTTGACGTAGAGACAATCACCTGACGCAGAGAGGAACTCTCATGAAGAGCAAGCTGGGCAAGGTCGTCGTCACCTCCGTGGCCGCGCTCGCCCTCGCCGGCATCGCCGCCCCCGCCTACGCGCACGTCGCCGTCGGCGGCGGCCAGGAGGGCGTCGCCACCGCCGACGAGCCCTTCGTCGCCGGCCACTGGGCCGGTTTCGCCGAGACCTCCCACATCTTCACCGCGGGCGGCGGCTACGGCTGGGCCACCGACACCGCCGTCGGCGGCGGCGAGGGCGGCATCGTCGCCATCGACTGACCCCACCCCACCCCGAAGGCGCGGAAACCCACCGGTTCCCGCGCCTTCGGCGCGCCCGGAGCACAGCGGAAGGGGGGTGTGGGTGGGGAATTTCTGTTATGCCAATTGACGCAGGGAAAAAGGTGACCTAGCGTCAGGGGCCATGGAGGAGCAACGGGGTAGGGGCCGGCCGCGGAAGGATCCGGAGCGGTTGGCGCGGTGGGTGCCGCCGGAGGGCTGGTCGCGGCTGGTGGCCTGGGTCTCGCCGGAGGAGAAGAAGGCGCTGAAGCGGGTGGCCGTGGAGGCGGAGGTTTCGGTCGCGGACCTGGTGCGGGCGTTGGCGGGCGGGCTCGCGACGGGGGCCGTGACGCACGAGGAACTGCTCGGGCAGGTACGGAGGGGGCTGGCGGTCATGGAGAAGATTCCGACGCTGTTCGAGCGGGACGGCGACTTCAAGGTGGTGGACCGGCCGCGGGCGGAGTGCGCCTGGGTGTTCGCGGGCGAGGGCGCGCCGACGGAGAAGGTGGACGGCACGAACGTCCGGCTGACGGTCCGTTCGGGGCAGCTGGTGCGGGTGGAGAAGCGGCGCAACCCGAGCGCGGCGCAGAAGAAGCTGGGCATCGTCGACGGCTGGTACGTGGACACCGCGGAGGGCGCGGCCGAGGACCGCTGGATCCTGGCCGCCGCACGGGGCACCGACGTGCGCGGGTGGCCGGACGGGGAGCACCCCTGCGAGGCGCTGGGGCCGCGGATCCAGGGCAACCCGTTGGGGCTCGCGGACCACGTGTGCCTGCCGTTCGACCGCGAGGCGCCGGTGTACGACGGGGTGCCGCGCAGCTACCGGGGCCTGCGGGAGTACCTGGCGGAGCTGGAGAGCCGTTTCGCGCCGGGCGCGCTCGCGGAGGGCATCGTGTTCCACCACCCGGACGGCCGGCGCGCCAAGATCAAGCGGAAGGACTTCCCGAAGTCCGCCTGATCCCGGCGCACCTGACGCCGCTGCGGCCGGAGCGGCCGACGGAGGGTCAGCGGACCATCCGGGCTGCCTCGACGGCCCAGTAGGTGAGGATCTGCTCGGCGCCGGCCCGGCGGATCGAGGTGAGGGTCTCCAGGATCATCCGCTCGCGGTCGACCCAGCCGTTGGCGGCGGCGGCCTCGACCATCGCGTACTCGCCGGAGACCTGGTACGCGGCCACGGGCACCGGGGAGGCGTCGGCGACCTGGCGGAGGATGTCGAGGTAGGCCATGGCGGGCTTGACCATCACCAGGTCGGCGCCCTCGGCGAGGTCCTGCTCCAGTTCGCGCAGCGACTCGCGGGCGTTGGCCGGGTCCTGCTGGTAGGTCTTGCGGTCGCCCTTGAGCGAGGAGCCGACGGCCTCCCGGAACGGGCCGAAGAACGCGGAGGCGTACTTGGCGGTGTAGGCGAGGATGCCGGTGTCCTGGTGCCCGGCGGCGTCCAGCGCCTTGCGGATGACGCCGACCTGACCGTCCATCATCCCCGAGGGCCCGACCAGGTGGACGCCCGCGTCGGCCTGCACCACGGCCATCTCGGCGTAGCGCTCCAGGGTGGCGTCGTTGTCGACGGAGCCGTCGGCGGCGAGCACCCCGCAGTGGCCGTGGTCGGTGTACTCGTCCAGGCAGAGGTCGGACATCACGACCAGGGCGTCGCCGACCTCGGAGACCACGTCGCGGATGGCGAGCTGCAGGATGCCCTCGGGGTTGGTGCCCTCGGTGCCGGTCGCGTCCTGCACCTCGGGGACGCCGAACAGCATGAGGCCGCCCAGTCCGGCTTCGGCGGCCTCCACCGCGGCACGGCGCAGGGTGTCCCGGGTGTGCTGGACGACGCCCGGCATGGAGCCGATCGCCTGCGGCTCGGTGATGCCCTCGCGGACGAAGGCGGGCAGGATCAGCTCGGCCGGGTGCAGCCGGGTCTCGGCGACCAGGCGGCGCATCGCCGGGGTGGAGCGCAGCCGGCGCGGACGGACGGACGGGAATTCGGCGGACACTTCGAAGGCTCCCTGAGTCACGAGAGATGCGTCAGGGGGAGACCGGCGGCCTCCCCCTGACGGAGGGTCAGCGCGCCTTGCGGCGCGAGCCGGGGCGGCGTTCGCTCGGCCGGTAGACCGGCTCGCCCGCCGCCGTGGCGGCGTCCCGGCGGTTCGCCCCGAAGTCTGCCAGCGCCTGGGCGAGCGCGGACGCGGACGGGGCCGGGGCCATCACGTCGACCCGCAGGCCGTGCTCCTCCGCCGTCTTGGCGGTGGCGGGGCCGATGCAGGCGATGACGGTCACGTTGTGCGGCTTGCCGGCGATGCCGACCAGGTTCCGGACGGTCGAGGACGAGGTGAACAGCACCGCGTCGAAACCGCCGCCCTTGATCGCCTCCCGGGTCTCGGCCGGCGGCGGCGAGGCGCGCACCGTGCGGTACGCGGTCACGTCGTCGACCTCCCAGCCGAGTTCGACCAGGCCGGCCACCAGGGTCTCGGTGGCGATGTCGGCGCGCGGCAGCAGCACCCGGTCGATCGGGTCGAACACCGGGTCGTACGGCGGCCAGTCCTCCAGCAGGCCGGCCGCGGACTGCTCGCCGGACGGCACCAGGTCGGGCTTCACGCCGAAGTCGACCAGCGCCTGCGCGGTGGTCTCGCCGACCGCGGCGACCTTGATGCCGGCGAACGCGCGGGCGTCCAGGCCGTACTCCTCGAACTTCTCCCGGACGGCCTTGACGGCGTTCACCGAGGTGAAGGCGATCCACTCGTAGCGGCCGGTGACCAGGCCCTTGATGGCCCGCTCCATCTGCTGCGGGGTGCGCGGCGGCTCGACCGCGATGGTCGGCACCTCCTGCGGCACCGCGCCGTACGAGCGGAGCTGCTCGGACAGGCCGTGGGCCTGCTCCTTGGTGCGCGGCACGAGGACGTTCCAGCCGAACAGCGGCTTGGTCTCGAACCACGAGTGCGAGGCCCGGTGGGCGACCTGCTCGCCCACCACGGCTATCACCGAGGTCGCCGGGTCCACCGGGGCGGAGACCGGCGAGGGCAGCACCCGGGCGGCCTTCAGGTCGGCGGCGATCGCCGCCAGGGTGGAGGTGAAGGTGCGCTGCCGGGTGGTGGTGCCGGACAGCGTCGCGGACAGCGCCGCGTCGGGCTTGCGGCCGTGCGCCACCAGCGAGTTGGCGGTCGCCGGCAGCTGGCCCAGGGTGGTGCGCACCACCAGCGTGGTCTCCGGCGCGCCGAGGTCGACCAGCTGGCCGCCGAGCAGCGCCTCGCCGTCGACGAAGCGGACGTCCGCGCCCTGGTCGCCGCGGAGCGGCACACCCGCGTAGGCGGGCACGCCGACCGACTGGGCGACGCCGGGCACGACCTCGAAGGCGATGCCGGCGTTGGCGCAGCGCAGCATCTCCTGGGCGGCGCAGCCGTCCAGGCCCGGGTCGCCGTCGACGGTGCGGACCAGGTGGCGGCCGGCCTTGACCGCGTCGGCGGCCAGGTCGCACAGCTCCTTGCCGACCTCGGCCGGGTCGAGGACCTGGACCCCGGCCGGGCAGTGCATGCGCACCGCGGCGGCGGTCAGCGGGTCGGCGACCAGCACGTCGGCGGTGCCGAGCACGTCGACGGCGCGCAGGGTGAGCAGTCCGGGGTCGCCGGGGCCGGCGCCGAGGAAGGTGCAGCGCCCGGCGGGCGGGTGGAATCCAGCGGCGGTCATCGGGCGCGCTCCCCCATCAGGTTGGCCGCTCCGGTGTCGAGCAGCCGGGTGGCCAGGGCGCGGCCCAGGGCCGCGGCCTGCTCCTCGGCGGTCTCGTCCGGGACGAGCGGGCCGTTGGCGGACATCTTCAGCAGTTCGGCGCCGTCGGTGGTGCCGACCACGCCGTCCAGGCGCAGTTCGGTGCCGGACCAGCCGGCCAGGGCGGCGACGGGCGCGGAGCAGCCGGCCTCCAGGGTGGCCAGCAGCGCGCGTTCGGCGACCACGGCGGCCCGGGTGGGGCGGTGGTCGAGCCGGGCGAGCACGGCGGCCAGCGTGGGGTCGACGCACTCGACGGCGAGCGCGCCCTGCCCGGGGGCGGGCAGCATCAGCTCGGGGTCGAGGTGCTCGGTGATCTCGGCGGACCGGCCCAGCCGGTTCAGACCGGCGGTGGCCAGCACCACGGCGTCGAGCTCGCCGGAGGTGACGAAGTTGATCCGGGTGTCGACGTTGCCGCGGATCGCGACGGTCTCCAGGTCGGCGCCGCGGGCCCGGGCCCAGGCGTTCAGCTGGGCCATCCGGCGCGGGGAGCCGGTGCCGATCCGGACGGTGCGCCCGGCGCTCTTGCCGACCAGTTCGGCCAGCGTCAGCCCGTCCCGGGCCACCAGCGCGTCCCGGACGTCCTCGCGCTCGGGGACGGCGGCCAGCAGCAGCCCGGCGGGGGCGGCGGTCGGCAGGTCCTTCAGCGAGTGGACGGCCAGGTCGATGCGGCCCTCCAGCAGGGCGTCGCGCAGCGCGGAGACGAACACGCCGGTGCCGCCGATCTGCGCCAGCGACTCGCGGGAGACGTCCCCGTAGGTGGTGATCTCGACCAGCTCGACCCGGCGGCCGGTGATCTCGGCCACCTCCTCGGCGACCATGCCCGACTGGGCCATGGCGAGTGCGCTGCGGCGGGTACCGAGACGCAGCGGCGTCACTGTCTCTGGACCATTCATGAGGTGATCGTCCTGGTCGTGCTGGGGGGCTGACGGGGTGTTCATCCGGTGACTCCGGCGGGCGGGGCGACGGCGGCCTGGGCGGCGGGGATGCCGCCCGCCGGGATCGAGGATCCCGCCTGGGCGCCGATCGGTGTGCCGGAGACAGCGTGCACTGCCGCGGGGTCCAAGTCGAACAGTTCGCGCAAGGCTTCCGCGTAGGAGGCCCCGCCGGGTTCGGCGGCGAGCTGCTTGACCTTGACGGTCGGGGCGTGCAGCAGTTTGTCGACCACCCGGCGCACGGTCTGCGAGAACTCCGCGCGGGAGCGCTCGTCCAGGTCCGGCAACCGGGCGGTGAGGCGGGCGAGTTCGCTGCTCACGACCTCGGAGGCCATGGCGCGCAGGGCGACCACGGTGGGGGCGATCCGGGCGGCCCGCTGGGCCTGCCCGAACGCCTCGACCTCGTCCGCGACGATGGTGGAGACCGCGTCGACGTCGCCCGCGCCGGGGGTGGCGGCGTGCGCGTGCGACAGGCTCTCCAGGTCGACCAGCAGCGCGCCGGGCAGCCCGTGGACGGCGTGGTCGACGTCACGCGGCATCGCCAGGTCGAGGAAGGCCAGCGGGGCGTCCGCGGAGCGGGCCGCCAGCGCGGCGGCGACCTCGGGGGCGCCGATCACGGTGCCGGCCGCGCCGGTGCAGGAGATCACCAGGTCGACGTCGGCGAGCGCCTGCGGGACCTTCGCGAACTCCAGGGTGCGGGCGGCGGCGCCGCCGCCGAGGATCTCCACCAGGCGCTCGGCGCGGGCCGAGGTGCGGTTGGCGATCAGCAGCTCGCCGACGCCGGCGCGGACCAGCGTCGCGGCGGCCAGCGAACTCATCGAGCCCGCGCCGACCACCAGGGCGCGCTTGCCGGCGATCGGGCCGGCCGAGGCGGCGACCTGCTCCAGGCCGAAGGTGACCAGCGACTGGCCGGCCTTGTCGATGCCGGTCTCGCTGTGCGCCCGCTTGCCGACCCGCAGGGCCTGCTGGAACAGCTCGTTGAGGCCGCGGCCGGCGGTGTGCTCCTCCTGGGCCTTGGCCAGCGCGTCCCGCAGCTGGCCGAGGATCTGGCCCTCGCCGACCACCATCGAGTCCAGGCCGCAGGCCACCGAGAACAGGTGGTGGACGGCGCGGTCCTCGTAGTGCACGTACAGGTGCGGGGTGAGCTCGTCCAGGTCCACGCCGCTGTGCCCGGCCAGCAGCTGGGACAGCTCGGCGACGCCCGCGTGGAACTTGTCAACGTCCGCGTACAGCTCGATCCGGTTGCAGGTGTTGACCAGCGCGGCTTCCGCGACGGTCGCCGAGGCCGCCGCCTCGTGCAGCACCCGGGCCGGGCTGTCGCCGGTGAGCGCGGCGCGCTCCAGCACGCCGACCGGCGCGGTCCGGTGGCTCAGACCGACTACCAGAAGACTCATGCCCCCACCTCGTCGTGACGGATGTTGGTGCTCACGCCGGCATCACCGCGGACAGGTCGTCGTCCGGGCCGCCCTTGGCGCTCGGCGCGGCCTTGGCCTGCTCGGCCTTGCCGCCGCCGGCCGCCCGCCGCAGCTTGGCGGCCGCGGCACGGACCGGCCCGGGGGCGCGGTCCAGCACCGAGTCGCCGGCGGACGGCTCGTCGCCGGCCTTCCGCTGCTCGTGGAAGGCCAGGATCTGCAGCTCTATCGACAGGTCCACCTTGCGCACGTCGACGCCGTCCGGGACGGTCAGCACGGTGGGGGCGAAGTTCAGGATGCTGGTCACGCCGGCCTCCACCAGCCGGTCGCAGACCTGCTGGGCGGCGCCGGGCGGGGTGGTGATCACGCCGATGGACACGTGCTGGGCGGCCACGATGTCCTCCAGCTCGTCCATGTGCCGCACGGGCAGCCCGGCGGCGGTGCTGCCGACCACGTTGACGTCGGCGTCCAGCAGCGCGGCCACCCGGAAACCCCGGGAGGCGAAACCGCCGTAGTTGGCGAGGGCGTGGCCCAGGTTTCCGATGCCGACGATGACGACCGGCCAGTCCTGGGTGAGGCCCAGCTCGCGGGAGATCTGGTAGACGAGGTACTCCACGTCGTAGCCGACGCCCCGGGTGCCGTAGGAGCCCAGGTAGGAGAAGTCCTTGCGCAGCTTGGCGGAGTTCACGCCCGCGGCGGCGGCCAGCTCCTCGGAGGAGACGGTCGGGACCGAGCGCTCCGACAGCGCGGTCAACGCCCGCAGGTAGAGCGGGAGGCGGGCCACGGTCGCCTCGGGGATGCCCCGGGCGCGCGAGGTGCGGCGCGCGGCGCCCTGGTCGGGCGTCTGCGAACTGCTGGGTGAGGGTCGGCCGATTGCCACGTTGCTCCTGCGGGTGAAGCTGGGCTTGGACCGCCAGGCTATGCGTTTGTGAACGTGTGCACAAAGATGGTGTCCGATTTGTCCCCGAACAGTGACACGCATCACTCGTAACCCGCCGCGCCGATCAGGGCCCGCGGGCCCTCCACCCCCGCCGGCCACGGTCCCAGCGGCGCCACCCGGCGCAGCAGCGGCACCTCTCCGTGCGCCCGCGTCGACCGGGCCGGTGCCAGCCGCGGCCACGGCACGGCCGATCCGACCGGCGGCTCCGCCGCCGCCTGACCCGACCGCGAGCAGTGCCGCAGCAGCTCCACGGTGGCCCGCGCGTCGCCCAGCGCGGTGTGCGCCGGGAACCAGCCCAGGCCCGCCGCCTCCACGCACGCCGAGAGTCCGAAACCGCCCGCGTCCGGCAGCAGCCGGCGGGCCATCCGCATCGTGCACAGCAGCGGGACCGGCGGCAGCACCACCCCGATCCGCGCGAACTCCCGCTCCAGGAACGCCCGGTCGCAGGTCACGTGGTGACCGACCAGCGCCCGCCCCGCCAGCAGCTCCAGCAGCCACGGCGCGATCTGCCGGAACCGGGGCGCCCCGGCCACGTCCTCCTGCGCTATCCCGTGCACGTGCGTCGGCCCCACCGGGCCGGCCGGGTCCACCAGCGTCACGAACTCCCGCTCCGCCCGCAGCCCGGCGTCCAGCTGCACCACGGCGACCTCGACCACCCGGTGGCGCCAGGGGCTACGACCGGTGGCCTCGACGTCGACGACGGCATAGCCGCTCATCGCGCCCTCCTCTTGCACAGCCCCCGGCGGACACGGAAACCGTCCGATCGTAAGCCGAGAAGTGAGCCAGAACCTAGGGCGATCTTCATCGAACGTTCACGAAGCACCGCTGTGCGGCGGGGGGTGCGAGCGGGGTCACACCGCTCGCGCGGCTGGGGCGCGGGTCAGGCCAGGGCCTTGCGGAGGCGGGCCTCGTCCACCCGCCAGAAGTCGTGCTGGCGGCCGTTGACCAGGGTCACCGGGATTTGCTCGGCGTACTCCTCGTAGAGCGCCGCGTCCTGGAGGATGTCCTTCTCCTCGAAGGCGACGCCCAGTTCGGCGGTGACCTTGAGGATGGTCGCGCGGGCGTCCTCGCAGAGGTGGCAGCCGGGCTTGCCGATCAGGGTGACGGTGGTGTCGGCGGGGTTCTTCTTCTCGCGTCGCAGCAGGCTCACGGATTCATTGTGCCGCCGGGCGCCCGGCGGTCCCGCGGGCGCCCCGCGGCACAGGTCGCCGCCCGTTCACCGGTGCGGCACTTCGCGGACACGGGGTCGGCGGCGCCGGCTGACTATGCTCGTCGCATGGCCGCGCTGCGAAGGCTCACCCAGTCAAGGCGTTCCACCGACGATCGGACCGCCCTCGCGGGCGAGGCCGCGGCCGACGCCGCCGAGGCGCAGCTCGCGCCGGACGGCGAGGAGCAGGGACCGGGGCGGCCGGCGGCGCCCGAGGGCGATCACACGCCGGTGCCGGGGGACGTCCGGGCGGCCGCGTTCTTCGACTGCGACAACACGATCCTGCGCGGCGCGGCGATCTTCTACCTCGGGGTGGGCCTGTACCGGCGGCGGTTCTTCACGCGGCGGGACCTGGCCCGGTTCGCCTGGCAGCAGGCGGCGTTCCGGCTGCGGGGCGCGGAGAACCCGGAGCACATCGCGGACGCCCGGGACAGCGCGCTGAGCCTGGTCGCGGGCAAGCGCACCGCGGACCTGGAGCAGATCTGCGAGGAGATCTTCGAGCCGGTACTGGCCGAGAAGGTGTGGCCGGGCACCCGCGCGCTGGTGCAGATGCACCTGGACGCGGGGCAGCGGGTCTGGCTGGTGACGGCGGCCCCGCAGGAGGTGGCCCGGCTGATCGCCCGCCGGCTGGGCATGACGGGGGCGCTGGGGACGGTCGCCGAGACCCGCAACGGCGAGTACACCGGGAAGCTGGTCGGCGGCATGCTGCACGGCCCCGCGAAGGCCGCCGCGGTGCAGGCGCTGGCCCGCCGCGAGCACCTGGACCTGGCCAGGTGCGCCGCGTTCAGCGACTCCGCGAACGACATCCCGATGCTGAGCCTGGTCGGCCACCCGTACGTGATCAATCCGGATTCGGCGCTGCGCCGGCACGCCCGGGCGATGGGCTGGCGGGTGCGGGACTTCCGGACGGGGCGGAAGGCGGCCCGGATCGGGGTGCCGGCCGCGGCGGGCCTGGGGGTGGTCGCCGGGGCGACCGCGGCGGCGATCGCGATGCGGCGGCGGCAGCGCGCCTGACCCGGCGTCAATCCGCTGGTGGCGGGGTCCCACGGGCGGGTGGTTCGGCCTCACTCGGGGGAGCGAATCCCCGACCCCACGGCGGCGCTTCGAGCCTGCTCGACCGTGTCCGGAACTGATCGTTCGCCAGTCGGTCAAAGTCATGGGTTGAGACCGCCGGGACCGGGGAAACCCGGCCGGAACACCAACGTTCGGTCACCTGACGTGCACAACTGGTCACATTGGGCCGGATGGATGGTGCCAACTCCGGTCACTGACAGGTGAATATGCGCAAGAAGTGGACCTCATCCGACCACTTCGACCACGCGGTGTAGCTGTCATTGCACAAAGCGTTATTCTCTCCTGGATGCACGCCACCCAAGCGTCCCCGTGACGGGTGGTCAGTGCGGCGTGCTCTCCGCACAGGCGGAGGTGATCCGTCCACAGTTCTGCCTCTGGGAGTCCCGTGTACCCACCCGTCCGGAACGACGCGCCAGCCACCTCCCGCCCGTCGACCGCAACTCTGCGCCGCGGTGTGCGCCTGGACCGACTGTGGGCCGCGATCCGCGAGTTCGAGCTGCTGGTCCCCCAGCCCGCGGTGGCCGGCCCCGCGTTCGCCGCGCCCGCGCCCGCCGCCTTCGCCGCGCCGCTGCTGCGCTCCACCGCGACGGGCTCCCCCGCCGCGGGCGGCTCCACCGCGGCGGGCAGTCCCCCCGCCGCGCCGCGCGGCCGCACCGTGCCCGCCCCCGGCACCCGCGGCCGCTCCCGCACCGCGCCCGCCGGGCCCGGCTACGACACCGAGCACAACCCGGTGGTGGAGCTGGTCGAGCGCGCGCAGAACGGCGAGAGCGAGGCCTTCGGCCGGCTCTACGACCACTACGCCGACACCGTCTACCGGTACATCTACTACCGGGTCGGCAGCCGGGCCACCGCCGAGGACCTGACCAGCGAGACCTTCCTGCGCGCGCTGCGCCGGATCGGCACCTTCACCTGGCAGGGCCGCGACTTCGGGGCCTGGCTGGTCACCATCGCGCGCAACCTGGTGGCCGACCACTTCAAGTCCAGCCGGTTCCGGCTGGAGGTGACCACCGGCGAGATGCTCGACTCCAACGAGTGCGAGCGCAGCCCGGAGGAGTCGGTGCTGGAGTCGCTCTCCAACGCCGCCCTGCTGGACGCCGTGCGCCGGCTCAACCCGCAGCAGCAGGAGTGCGTGACGCTCCGCTTCCTGCAGGGGCTGTCGGTGGCCGAGACGGCCCGGATCATGGGCAAGAACGAGGGCGCCATCAAGACGCTGCAGTACCGGGCGGTGCGCACGCTGGCCCGCCTGCTGCCGCCGGACGCCAGGTGATCCGGCGACCGTGGACGCGATATCCGGCAGACCGCCGACCGGCGGGCCCCGACCCGACCGACCGTCAACCCGTCCCGGGCGTGCGCACGTCCGGGTGACGCGGCGGTCATCTGCTCTGCTTAATACGCCAGGGGGGTCGTGCGTAACCGACTCCCGACACCGCTCGTTGGCCAGCGTGCAATCCGTCATCGGGCCCGCAGTCAAGTGGCAACTCGAACTGTCACCCGATGGTGTGGTTTCGGCCTGTCGGGACAACCAACCTGCGGGCCACGGTGTCGAAAACGACGAAGGGAGGTGTGGCCCGTGACGGCAAACGTGCTGGAGCACCGGCGGGCGAAGTCCTTCGCCGAGGCGCTGGAGGCCCACCAGAGTGACCAGCGGAGCAGCGGCTCGCACCGCGCCGGCTCCGCCGCCATGACCGAGCTCCTCGCGATGGCCGACGCGCTCGGCGCGGTCCCCGCCCCCGAGCTCGCCGCCGAGACGCGGACGGTCCAACGCGCCCAACTGATGGCCGCGTTCGAGCAGCAGTGGGCCGGCGGCGCCCCCACCGCGGTCCTCCCGGTCCAGCGCGGCCGGCGGGCCCGCCGCAATCGCTGGGGCCGCCGCCTCGCCATCGGCGGCCTGGTCGCCGGCGTCGCCGTCGGCTCCTTCGCCGGGGCCGCCGCCGCGTCCACCAACGCCCTCCCGGGCGACGCGCTGTACGGCATGAAGCGCGGCCTCGAAGGGCTCCGCCTCGACTGGGCCGACAACGACTCCGAGCGCGGTGCGCTGCTGCTCCAGCAGGCGTCCACCCGGCTCGACGAGGCCCAGTCGCTGCTCGGGCGGACGGACAGCCCCGGCGCGCTCAGCCCGTCCACCGTCGACCAGGTCCGCCGCGCGCTCGACGACATGCACGCGGAGGCCCTGCGCGGCCGCGACCTGCTGCGCGCCGTCTACCGCTCCAACGGTTCGCTCGCCCCGATGCGCGAGCTGGCCGGCTTCGCCGGCGAGGACCAGCGCTGGACGGCCCTGCAGTCCAAGCTGCCGACCGGGCTCGCCAGCCAGGCCGACAAGGTCGACCAACTCTTCGACGACATAAGCGAAGACGTCGCCCCGCTCCGGCTGGACCGCCAGCCGGGCCAGGGCAACTCGCCGACCGGCGGCACCACCGGAGGCACCGGGACCTCCGGCGGGACGGGGCAGCAGGCCCCCGGCAGCGGCACCGCGGCCACCGGCGGCGCCACCAGCGGCCGCAACCCGGCCTCCGCGCCGTCCGCCCGGGCCACCCCGGCGCCCAGCGCCTCCACCCAGTCCGGGCTCGGCGACCTGCTCGGCAGCCTGACGGGCTCCTCCCCCGAGCCCGCCGCGAGCACGGCGACCACCCCGGCCGCCTCGGGTTCGCCCACCACCCCGGCGGAGGGGCAGGGGATCACCATCCCGCCGCTCATCCCGGGGCTGCTCCCGGGGCTGACGTTGAAGTAGGAGCGAGCCGACAGGGGCGCGCGGGGGAATCACCACCGCGCCCCTGTCGGTGCGCCGCTCAGCCGAAGACGGAGCGGCGCTGGACCAGCAGCTTGTAGAGCGTGTGCTGGATGGTCTCGCGGACCTGGTCGGTCAGGTTGAAGACCAGCATCGGGTCCTCGGCGGCGTCCTTCGGGTAGCTGTCGGTCGGGATCGGCTCGCCGAACTGGATGGTCCACTTCGTCGGCAGCGGGATCGCCCCGAGCGGGCCCAGCCACGGGAAGGTCGGGGTGATCGGCACGTAGGGCAGGCCGAGCAGCCGGGCCAGCGTCTTGAAGTTGCCGATCATCGGGTAGGTCTCCTCCGCCCCGACGATCGAGCAGGGCACGATCGGCACCCCGGCCCGCAGCGCGGAGGCCACGAACCCGCCCCGGCCGAATCGCTGCAACTTGTAGCGGTCGGCGAACGGCTTGCCGATGCCCTTGAAGCCCTCCGGCCAGACCCCGACCACCTCGCCGCGCTCCAGCAGGGTCTGGGCGTCCTCGTTGCAGGCCAGGGTGTGCCCGGCCTTGCGGGCCAGCTCGTTCACCACCGGCAGCACGAAGACCAGGTCGGCGGCCAGCATCCGCAGGTGCCGGTGGGCGTGGTCGTGCACCGCGACCTGCGTCATCAACGCGTCCAGCGGGACGGTGCCGGAGTGGTTGGCCACGATCAGCACCCCGCCCTCGGCCGGGATGTGCTCGGTGCCGCGGACCTCGACCCGGAAGTACTTCTCCGCCAGCGGCCGCAGCAGCGCGAGGAACACCTCCTCGGTCAGCTCCCGGTCGAACCCGAAGTCGTCGACCTCGTAGTCGCCGGTCAGGCGGCGGCGCAGGAAGCCCAGCCCGTTGGTGGCCCGCTGCTCCCAGCCCTTGCCGAGCAGCCGGGTGGCGGTCGCGCCGAGCTGGCCGGAGAGCGCCGCGCCGACGCCGTCGGCCAGCCGGTCGGCCAGCGCCGGGCGCGGCTCGGGGCCGCTCCAGCTGGGGGCGGACTCGATCGGGATGACCTTGGCCGCCGGGTCGGCGGGCTCCCGGACAGCTGTCATCGCGGCCTCAACTCCTCGGTCTCGGTGGGTCGGTGGTCGCCGAGCAGGCCGGCCAGCCGGTCGGTGACGGCGGCCAGCCGGGCGGGCGGAAGCAGACCCGGCGACTCATGGGCGGCGAAGTCGGCGAACGCCTCGGCGGTGGTCCAGTGCGGCGTGAAGCCGAACGTCCCGCGCAGCAGGGCGGTGTCCACCACCCGCCCGTGGGTGAGCAGTTGGAGCTGCTCCTGGGAGAACGCGCGGTCCGCCGGGGCGGTCAGCTGCCGGGCCAGCTGGGCGACCGCGCCGAGCGCGGGCCGCAGCAGCGGCACGGTGGGCCGGCCGAGCCGGCGGGCGCACTGCGAGAGCAGCAGCACGCCGTCCCCCGCCACGTTGTAGGTGCCGGTCGGCGCACCGAGCGCGGCCAGCCGCAGCACCTCCAGCGCGTCGTCCTCGTGGACGAACTGCAGCCGGGGGTCGTGGCCGAGCGCGGTGGGCAGCAGCGGGAGGCGGAAGTACGCGGCGAGCGGGGTGTCGCCGTCCCGGCCGAGGATGTTGGCGAAGCGCAGCACCGTCACGTCGACGTCCGGGCGGCGCCGGGCGAAGCCGCGGACGTAGCCCTCGACCTCGGCGGCGTCCCGGGCGAAGCCGCCCGACGGCAGCGCCTTGGACTGCATCCGCTCGCCGAACACCGCGGGGTCGCGGGGCGCGGAGCCGTAGACGGCGGTGGTGGACTTGACGACCAGTCGGCGCAGACCGGGGGCCTTCTGGCAGGCCCCGAGCAGCTGCATGGTGCCGATGACGTTGGTCTCCTTCACCGTGGCCCGGCCGCCGCCGCCGAGCGCGGTGACGTTCAGGTGGACCACGGTGTCGACCTCGTGCTCGGCGATCACCCGGGCGATCGCCGGGCGCCGCAGGTCGACCTGGGCGAACCGCACCCCGAACGGCAGCTCCTGCGGCGGCGGCCCGGCGTCCACCCCCACCACCCGGTCCACGCCCGGCTGTTCGGCGATCTGCCCGGCGAACCGCGCGCCGAGCCGGCGCGCCACGCCGGTGACGAGCACGACCTTGCCCACGTTGCCCCGACCTCCCTGGAAGCCCGCCCTGGCCTGCACCGTACCGCGCCGACGTCACCGGGGCGGAAACGCCACTGCCCGCCCCGGAAATCAATCCGGGGCGGGCAGGACGGAAACCTGGCGACGCGAGGCGACCGCAGGCGGTGTTACTTCTTGTTGCGACGCTGCACGCGAGTGCGCTTCAGAAGCTTGCGGTGCTTCTTCTTGGCCATACGCTTGCGACGCTTCTTGATGACAGAGCCCACGGAACATTCCTCGCTCACTCGGACCCGCGCCCGTGAGAGACGGGAGTCCATACGACTGACGGAGGGCCTAGCCTACCGTCCACCTCGCGTTTGCCGTAATCGGTGCCCCGTGGAGGCCGTGGAGGCTGTGCCCTACGCGCTCTGCAGCCGCACGTAGGACTCCTGGAGGTACTCGTGCACCTTCTGCTCGGGCACCCGGAAGGAGCGTCCGACCCGGATGGCCGGAAGCTCGCCGCTGTGCACGAGGCGGTAGACCGTCATCTTCGACACCCGCATCACCGAGGCGACCTCGGCCACGGTCAGGAAGACGACATCCTGCAGGGGACGCTCGCCGGAACTCATGACCCATCACCCGACCCTTACCCGTGTGCAAGGCACCGGCTTCCCCTCCGGTGACTCCACCGGCACACGTGTATCCCCAGAGTAGTTATGGGTGGTACGGGTGGGAAGAGGGGGGCCGTCAACTGTTGTACGGTGCGAGGTCCGCCCGTTGCAGTACGTAGTCGCTCAGCGGTCTGTAGCAGTCCGGGGCCGAACCGTCCTCCAGCGGGACGACCACCTCGACCAGGCCGGCCGCCTCCGCGGCGAACGGGGCGACGTCGTTGCAGTCGGCGATGCCGCCCGCCGGGATGCCGAGCCGGCCGGCGCCGCAGAGCCAGCCGTGGTCGCCCAGGACCAGGTCGGGCGGGCGGTGGCCGGCGTCGGCGAGCGCGGTCAGGGCCAGCCGGACCGGCAGCGGCGAGTGGGTGTGCGCGAGGTCGCCGGGGCCGGGCCGGCCGGGACGTTCGGGGCCGTCCAGCGCGCGCATCACCACCACCCGGTCGACCAGGTCGAGGTAGCGGGGACGCTCCCCCTCGGGGGTGGGCTCGCGGAAGCGCACGCCCCGCGCAGGGGTGTGGACGGTGCAACCGGCCGCTTCGAGCGCGCCGGCCAGCGCGTTGTGGAAACCGGCGAGCTTGGTCGGGTGCCCAGTGCCGGCCAGCACGCTGCCGCGCTTGTCGGCGGTGCGGCGGACCAGCTCGGCCAGCCGGTCCAGGGCGGCCAGGGCCAGCTCCGGGTCGATGGAGTCCGGGCCCTCCAGGTGGCGGGGGTCGGGGTTCACGCCGACCCGTTCGACCATCAGCCGCAGCACGGCGGCCTCGTCGCGGCGCGGCTCCGGTTCGAGGCCCATCAGCGACCTCGGATCGGCCTGGGCGAACAGCCGGTAGTGCCGCAGGTTGTTCTGACGGGGCGTCGGCACCTCGGGGCCCGCCAGGCGGTGCTTCAGCAGGTGGGCGCGGAGCTCCTCGCGGGCGTTCACGGGATCAGCCCGTGGTGCGGGAGGACGGCCCGGCGGGTGGCCAGGATCGCCTGGTCGAGCCGGTCGGCCGGGTCGTAGCCGCCGTCCTGGAAGTCCGACCAGTGCGGCTTCGCGCCGTCGGTCATCCGCTGCGGCGCGGGGCGGCGGGTCAGCCGGAACACCTCGGCCCGCCAGTCCTCCGGGGTCTCGGTGGCCGGGTCGACCGGGTGCCCGGCGGCGGTCGCCACCAGGTGGGTCCAGGTCCGCGGCACCACGTCGACCACCGCGTACCCGCCGCCGCCGGTGGCCACCCAGCGGCCCCCCGCGTGCTCGTGGGCCAGGCGGTGCACCGACTCGGCGATGATCCGCTGCGCGTCGACCGTGACGGCGAGGTGTGCGAGCGGGTCCTCCACGTGGGTGTCCGCACCGTGCTGGCTGACGATCACCTGCGGGCGGAACGCGGAGACCAGTTCCGGGACGACGGCGTGGAAGGCGCGCAGCCAGCCCGCGTCGCCGGTGCCGGCCGGCAGCGCCAGGTTGGCGGCGGTGCCCTCGGCGTCCGGGCCGCCGGTCTCGGTGGACCAGCCGGTCTGCGGGAAGAGCGTGGACGGGCTCTCGTGCAGCGAGACCGTCAGCACCCGCGGGTCGTTCCAGAACGCCTGCTGGACGCCGTCGCCGTGGTGGACGTCCACATCCACGTAGGCGATCCGCTCGGCGCCGAGTTCGAGCAGCCGGGCGATGGCCAGCGCCGGGTCGTTGTAGATGCAGAAGCCGGACGCCTGGCCGGGCATCGCGTGGTGCAGCCCGCCCGCGAAGTTCACCGCGTGCGGGGTCTCGCCGCGCCAGACCGCTTCGGCGGCGGCCACCGACTGGCCGGCGATCAGCGCGGAGGCCGTGTGCAGGCCGGGGAACGCCCAGTTGTCGTCGGTGCCCAGGCCGTGCGCCGCATCGACGGCGGCGGGGTCGGCGGCGGCCCGCTTCACCGCCTCGATGTAGTCGGCGGTGTGCACCAGCCGCAGCGTCGACTCCCCCGCGGCCGGGGCGGCCCGCAGCTGCACGGACGGCTGCCTGGTGAGCCCGAGGCTCTCGATCAGCCGCATCGTCAGCGCGAGCCGCGTCGGATCCATCGGGTGGCCGGGCCCGAAGTCGTAACCGGTCTCGGCCTCGTCCCAGAACAGGTGCAGCCCACAGGTGCTTTCCGCCATGGCTCACACCGTATCGGGAACGGCCGCGGGTCCCGTCAGGGGCGCGTGGGGTGCGGCACCTGGGGCGTGTCCGCGGGCGTGGTCCCCGCGTCGGCCCGCTGGGGCGAGAAGTGCGGGGCGAGCGGGAGGATGGCCAGGATCAGCAGCATCGGGGCGCAGAACGCCCAGCGGTAGCTGGAGACTTCGGCGAGGGTGCCGACCAGCGGGGAGCCGATCAGGAAGCCGACGTAGTTGAAGAGGTTGAGGCGGGCCACGGCGGCGTCGCTGGCCCGCGGGAAGAGCCGGCCGCCGGCGGCGAAGACCTGCGGGATGATCGCGCAGATGCCGAAACCGAGGACGGTGAAGCCGAGGATGCCGGCCCAGGTACCGGGGGCGACGGCGGCGATCAGGAAACCCGCGCCGGCCACGGTGGCGCCGGTGCGGACCACGGGGATCGCGCCGAAGCGCTGGACGGCGCGGTCGCCGACGGTACGGCCGAGCAGCATGGCGACCATGTAGCCGAGGTAGGAGAGCTTGGCGAGGTCGTCGGGGCTGTGCAGGCCGTCGGTCAGGTACTTGACGCTGTAGTTGGAGACCGAGGCGTCGGCGATGTAGGCGAAGGCCATCGCGGCGCACAGCGGCAGCAGCGGCTTCCAGGGGATCCGGCGGGCGGCGAGCGCGGCGGCCTCCCGGACGGCGTCGCCGAGTTCGGCGGGTCCGGCGAACCAGCGGCCGGCGACCAGCGCGGACGGGACCAGCACGACCGCGGCGCCACCGAACAGGGCGGGCAGTCCGGCGTCCCAGTGCGCGCCGAGGCCGGCGACGGCGGCGCCGAGGATGCCGCCGAGGCTGAACGCGGCGTGGAAGCCGATCATGATGCTGCGGCCGTAGCGGTGCTGGAGGCCGACGCCGAGCATGTTCATGGAGGCGTCGAGGGCGCCCACCAGGAGGCCGAACAGCCCGAGGGCGATCGCGAGTTGCCAGAGCTGCGAGCCGAGCCCGGTGAGCGCCAGGGTGAGGCAGAGGGCGGGCTGCACGACCCTCAGGACGCCGCGGGCGGTGGTGCGCTCGACCAGCGTCTCGGAGGTGATGGAGCCGACGCCGGCCAGGATCGGGACGGCGGCGAGGAAGACCGGCAGCAGGGAGTCGCTGAGGCCGTAGCGCTTCTGCAGTTCGGGGATGCAGGTGACCAGCAGGGCGAAAGTGGTGCCCTGCAGGAAGAACGAGACCGCCAGCGCGATCCGGGCCCGCCGGAGTCGCGGGGTGGGTTCGACCGTGGCCTTGACCTGCATCGGGACCTCGCTCACCACCGACGCTACCGGCCGGTACGCAACTGTTGGGCAGAGCGTAGGCGGTCGGCGGCGTCGGCGGGAGGGGTCCGGCGGGATCAGTTCGGCAGCAGCCGGACCGCGTCGTCCAGGGCGGTGAGCAGCCCGGTGGCCCCGGCGGAGGTGAGCTTGGCGGGGTCGGTGAGGGCCGCGTAGCCGTACACGTCCATGCCGGCGGCGCGGGCGGCCAGCACGCCGTTGCGGCTGTCCTCCAGCACCAGGCAGCGGGCCGGGTCGACGCCCATGGTGCGGGCGGCGTGCAGGAACAGGTCGGGGGCGGGCTTGCCGACGCCGACGTCCTGGGCGGAGAACAGCAGCTCGTCGCTGAAGTACCCGGACAGCCCGGTGAGGCGGTGCGCGGTGCGGATCCAGGAGTGGTGGGCGGAGGAGGCGACGCAGTAGCGCAGGCCGTGCTCCTGGAGGTGGTTCAGCAGCTTCTCGGCGCCGGCCACCGGCCGCAGCTCGTCCGCGAAAGCGGCGAACACCCGGTCGTGGAACAGGTCGTCGAAGCCCTCCGGAAGGGTGGCGCCGTGCCGTTCGGCGATCACGTCGTGCACGGTGTGCGCGGCGGTGCCCATGAAGTCGCGGTAGGAGTCCTCGACGGTGGTGGGGAAGCCGAGCTCGGTGAGGTACTCGGCGAGCACCCGGTTGGAGATCGGCTCGCTGTCCACCAGCACGCCGTCGTTGTCCAGAATCAGCAGGTCGTAGCTCACGGGACCCGAGACTACTTTCCGCCGGTGGCCAGTTCCCGGGAGCGGTCCCGGGCGGCCTCCAGTGCGCCGAGCAGCGCGGCCCGGACGCCGTGGTTCTCCAGCTCGCGGATGGCGGCGATGGTGGTGCCGGCCGGCGAGGTGACGGCCTCGCGGAGCTTGACGGGGTGCTCGCCGGAGTCGCGGAGCATCACCGAGGCGCCGATCGCGGACTGCACGATCAGCTCGTGCGCGACCTGGCGGGGCAGGCCGAGCAGGATGCCGGCGTCGATCATCGCCTCGACCAGGAAGTAGAAGTAGGCGGGGCCGGAGCCGGACAGCGCGGTGGCGGCGTCCTGCTGGCTCTCGGGGACCCGCAGCGCCTTGCCGACCGAGCGGAAGATCGCCTCGGTGCGGGTCAGGTGCGCCTCGGCCGCGTGCGAGCCGCCGGAGATCACGCTCATGCCCTCGTCGACCAGCACGGGCGTGTTCGGCATGACGCGGACCACGGGGGTGCCGGGGGCGAGGCGCTCCTCGAACCAGGCGGTGGGGATGCCGGCGGCGGCGGAGACCACCAGCTTGTCGGCGGCGACGTGCGGGGCGAGCTCGTCCAGCAGGGTGCCCATGTCCTGCGGCTTGACGGCCAGGATGAGGGTGTCGGCGAGCTTGGCGGCCTCCGCGTTGGAGACGGTGGTGACGCCGTAGCGGTCGGCGAGTTCGGTGGCGCGCTCGGCGCGGCGGGCGGTGACCAGCACGTCGGCCGGGTCGGTGCCGGCCCGCAGCAGGCCGGAGAGCAGGGCCTCGCCGATCTTGCCCGTCCCGAGGAAGGCGATCTTCTGGCCGGCGGTGGTGGTGTCGCTCATGGGGCCCTCCGTGCGCTGCGGTTCCTGCCCGCCATCTTGCACCGGACGGACCCCGGCCCGGCGCCGGTGTCCACCCTGCGGGCGGCGGCGCTCCGACGCACCGTCACCGTCGACGTGACAGTGCGGGACCGACCGCCCGGGAGCCCGCTGCTCGGCCGGGCCCTAGGGGGAATCTCAGGGGCCCGCGCTCTGGATTCCGGGGCGGCCGAGGAGCACCGTGGAGACATGGGACACGGAGAGTTGTCAGGACGTGAGAGCCGCCAGGTCGCCGTCGCCGCCGCGACGCTCGGACCGTGGCGGACGGCGACGGCGGTGGGCGCGGTGGTCGGCGGGGCCGCGCTCGGCGTCGACGTGATCACCGGCCACTGGTCGACGGACATTCTGGCCGGGCCGGTCGGCCTCGGCCTGTTCTTCTTCTTCCTGGTCGGCACGGTCGGCGGCCGGCTGCGCGGGGGCGGCGACCGCCGGCTGCGGCGCTGGGCGGACGCGCACCCGTGGCAGTCGGCGCTGCCGGCCGCCGGCGCGCTGCTGGTGCTGAACACCGTGGCGCTGTGGGTGCTGAGCAGCATGGGCCTGTTCGGCGCGCTGTTCACCTCGCTGCTGCCGGCCGGGCTGCTGCTGGTGGTGGCGGGCGTGGTGGGCTCGGTGAAGGCGGCCCGCAGGAGCTGACACCCGTTGTTCGGCCCCCGGTGTCGGGCGTGTCGGAGGTGGTCGGCATACTTCCGGCCGTGCCGACAACAGATGAGCCGGGGCCCGACCACAGAGAGCCCCAATCGCAGGACCCCTTCGAGGGGTTGGTGCTGGACGAGGACTTCGTCCGCGCCGCAGGAGTGCAGGAGGCGTCCGGGCGGGCCCGGATGCTGACGGCCCGCTGGAAGGACAACCCGCCGCCGGAGAACGAGGCCTGGCGGCCCGTCACGGAGGTCCGCCGCTCCCGCTGGCGCGGCCGCACCCGCCGGGCCGGCGGTCCCGCACCGGTTGCCCGGTCCCGCAAGCACCCGGTGCGCAACGCGCTGCTGGTGCTGCTGGTGCCCGTGCTGGT
Source organism: Streptomyces sp. TLI_171 (assembly GCF_003610255.1). Lineage (GTDB taxonomy): Bacteria > Actinomycetota > Actinomycetes > Streptomycetales > Streptomycetaceae > Kitasatospora. The sequence goes on from NZ_RAPS01000001.1 coordinate 3,328,672, forward strand.
CCTGGTCGGACTGGCGTTCACCGAGGACACCTCGAACGGCGTGCCCGAGTCCTCCGCGCTGCCCACCGTGGGCGCCGAGACGGCCGCGCCGAGCAGCGCCGCCCCGCAGGTGGACCCGGAGCTGCCGACCGCGGAGCACCCGTGGGCGGGCTCCCCGGCCGAGGCCTGGCCGAACGGCGAGGCCGGCATCGGGGTGGCCGATCCGGCGGAGACCGGCGTGTTCAGCCAGTCGCAGGTGGCCAAGGACCTGGCGGCCGTGAAGGCGTACCTGGTCGCGACCAACCTGGATCCGCAGGTGCTGTCCGGTGGCAGCGCGCAGAAGGTGCTCGACCTGATGGACCGTCAGGACGCGGACGACCTGGCCGAGGCGCTGGCCCACCCGGACGCCGAGCACGACCCGACCAACTGGCTGAGCCGCTTCAACCCGTCCTGGGCGGTGCCCGTCACCGACCAGGTGAAGGTCCAGGGCCGGATCACCTTCGAGGGCGACGGCGACCGCGGCATGATGGTGCACACCGACGTCACCTACGTGTACGCGCTGCGCGCCGGCCCGGACGCCGGGAAGGCCACCGCCTCGGCCGCGCCGAAGCCGGACGCTCCGGACTCCGGTGCGCCGGGCGGCGCGAAGCCGGTGGCGTACGTGCAGGGTGACCCGCACGACGGGGTGGTGGAGCGGGAGATCGTCCGCCGGGTGCAGGACTTCCGGTTCTACGACCCGGCCCGCTACCAGGTGAAGCCCGGCAAGCCGGTGCTGGACAAGGGCAGCAGCGACTACGGCAACAACCGGTGCGAGATGGGTTCCGGCTACCTGGAGCCCGACTTCGCCTTCGTGCGGGCGAGCGCGGACGCCTCGGCGCCGAGCGGGCCGACCACCGACCCGTACGACCGGACCAAGCCGCTGCAGACCACCGGAGAGTGCGGGACGATCAGCCGCAGCTGACGCGATCTCAGGCCCGCCGCCGGGTCGCCTTGCGGGCCTCGCGCTCCGCGCGGGCGGTCCGGCGGCGGTGCCAGGTGGCGGTCTCCTGGTCGTGGACGGCGCGCTTGAGGCCCTCGCCGGGGGCTTCGACCAGGCTGCGGGCGAAGTAGGCGACCAGGGCGCCGACGAAGCCGATCAGCCAGACGCCGGCCAGCGACTTCTCCTCGGCCATCCAGCCGCTGAGCGACTCCTTGCCCTCGGTGAGGATCTTCCAGTTCCGCAGGCCGGCGAGGGCGTTGCAGACGCCGATGGCGAGCATCAGCAGCACGGAGAGCGGGGCGGCGTCGGACAGCCGCACCCCGGAGACGCCGAGCCGCAGCGCGAGCGCCCCGGCGGCGGCGGCCGCCAGCGCGCCGATCGGCACCAGCACCCGGCGCAGCCAGTAGGCGCGGCCGCGCCGGACCCAGGTGGTGCCGAAGAAGCGGATCGGCGCGGGGGCGGGGGCCCCGTCCGCGGTGGCCGTCGCACTCGTCGTACTCGTCGTACTCACGGTCCGATTATCACCACGTGGGGCCGCCCGCTCCCGGACGGCGCGCTGGGGGTCAGCCGAGCCTGGAGACGTCCCGGACGGCGCCCTTGTCGGCGGAGGTGGCCATCGCCGCGTACGCCTTGAGCGCGGCCGAGACCTGGCGGTCGCGGTTCTTCGGGCGGTAGCCGCCCTCCGACTCCAGCTTCAGCCGGCGCTCGTGCAGCTCCTCGAAGGAGACGTCGAGGTTGATGGTGCGGGCCGGGATGTCGATGGTGATCGAGTCGCCGTCCTCGACCAGGGCGATCGCGCCGCCGGAGGCCGCCTCCGGGGAGACGTGGCCGATCGACAGGCCCGAGGTGCCGCCGGAGAACCGGCCGTCGGTGATCAGCGCGCAGGCCTTGCCGAGGCCCCGGCCCTTCAGGAAGGAGGTCGGGTACAGCATCTCCTGCATGCCGGGGCCGCCCTTGGGGCCCTCGTAGCGGATGACCACCACGTCGCCCTCGGTGACCTGCTTGGCGAGGATCTTCTCCACCGCCTCGTCCTGGGACTCGCAGACCACGGCCTTGCCCTGGAAGCGCCAGATCGACTCGTCCACGCCGGCGGTCTTCACCACGCAGCCGTCCTCGGCGATGTTGCCGTACAGCACCGCGAGGCCGCCCTCGACCGAGTAGGCGTGCTCGACGCTGCGGATGCAGCCCTTCGCGGCGTCGGTGTCCAGGGTCGCCCAGCGCTCGGACTGGCTGAACGCCTCGGCGGAGCGCACGCAGCCGGGGGCGGCGTGCCACAGCTCGACGGCCTCCTCGGAGGGCGAACCGCCGCGCACGTCCCAGGTCTTGAGCCACTCGGCGATCGAGTCGGAGTGCACGGTGTGCACCTCCTCGTTGAGCAGCCCGCCGCGGTACAGCTCGCCGAGGATGGCGGGGATGCCGCCGGCCCGGTGCACGTCCTCCATGTAGTAGTCGCCGTTCGGGGCGACCTTGGACAGGCACGGCACCTTGCGCGAGATGCTGTCGATGACCCGCATGTCGAAGTCGACCTCGGCCTCCTGGGCGGCGGCCAGCAGGTGCAGGATCGTGTTGGTGGAGCCGCCCATCGCGATGTCCAGCGCCATCGCGTTCTCGAACGCGGCGCGGGTGGCGATGTTGCGCGGCAGCACCGACTCGTCGTCGCCGCCGTAGTAGCGGTTGGTGATGTCGACGACGGTGCGGCCGGCCTGCTCGTACAGGGCGCGGCGGGCGGTGTGGGTGGCCAGCACCGAGCCGTTGCCGGGCAGCGACAGGCCGATCGCCTCGGTCAGGCAGTTCATCGAGTTCGCGGTGAACATGCCGGAGCAGGAGCCGCAGGTCGGGCAGGCGTTCTCCTCGATGATCGAGATGTCCGCGTCGGAGACGTTCTCGTTCACCGCCTGGGAGATCGCGTCCACCAGGTCCAGCTTGCGGACGGTGCCGTCGACCAGGGTGGCCTTGCCGGCCTCCATCGGGCCGCCGGAGACGAACACGGTCGGGATGTTGAGGCGCAGCGCGGCCATCAGCATGCCGGGAGTGATCTTGTCGCAGTTGGAGATGCAGATCAGCGCGTCCGCGCAGTGCGCGTTCACCATGTACTCGACCGAGTCGGCGATCAGGTCGCGCGAGGGCAGCGAGTACAGCATGCCGTTGTGGCCCATCGCGATGCCGTCGTCGACCGCGATGGTGTTGAACTCGCGCGGGATGCCGCCCGCCTGCTTGATCGCCTCGGAGACGATCCGGCCGACCGGCTGCAGGTGGGTGTGGCCGGGAACGAACTCGGTGAAGGAGTTGGCCACCGCGATGATCGGCTTGCCGAAGTCCTCGCGGGCTACGCCAGCGGCGCGCAGAAGGGCGCGCGCGCCCGCCATGTTGCGACCTTGGGTGACCGTGTTGGACCTCAGCTGGGGCATCGTTGCCGCTCCTTCGGAGACTGTGCGGGGCTGTCGAGCCTACGCCCGCGCGGGCCGCTTCCGGACCGGGTGTCCGCGATGCGGTCAGCGCGGGCGCGGCCCGCTACCGGCCGCGCCGGGCCGTGAACAGGTCCAGGGTGTACGGCTCGGCGATCAGCCCGTCCGGGAACTCGGCGAGCAGCGCGGCCCGTTCCGCGGCCAGCACCGGGGCCCGGCGCTCCTCGTCCAGCACCGCGAAGTAGGAGCGGGAGGTGAGGTCGGTGAGGTGGCTGTCGACCGTCACCTGCCGCTCCCAGCGCAGCTGGACGTGGCCGACCTCCAGCCCGGCGGCCGTCAACTCCTCCGACCCGGCGATCACCCCGCCGTAGTAGTGGTAGCTGGGCAGCGCGACGGTCAGCCGCTCCTCCTGGGCCTTCACCCACCGGGTCTGACGGTCCTTCACGTTCCACCACAGGGCCAGCGTGCCGCCCGGGCGCAGCACCCGCAGGGCCTCCGGGATCGAGCGCTTCGGGTCGGTCCAGTGGAACGCCTGCGCGTAGCTGACGAAGTCCACCGAGGCGTCGTGGAACGGCAGTTCGTCCCCGCCTGCCTTCACCACCGGGATGCCGGGGCTGGCCTCGCGGAGCACCGCGGCCATCCCGTCGCTGGGCTCCACCGCGACCACCCGGGCGCCGCGCCCGGCCAGCAGCCGGGTGGCGATGCCGGTGCCCGCGCCGACGTCGAGCACGTCCGCGCCGCGCAGCGTGCGGCCGGCCAGCCGCTCCAGCTCGTCGAACAGCGCGTCCGGGTAGGACGGCCGGGCCGCGTCGTACTGCGCGGCCACCGGCCCGAAGGACAGGGCGTGCGCCCGGAGTTCGTCAGTCATCCGACCGTCCTCTCATCCCCACGTCCGCGAGCAGAGCACCAGCAGGTACCCGTCCGGGTCCTGCACGGTGACGCCGTGCTCGTCCCAGTACGGGTTGTGCGCGGCCACCCGGCGGCCGCCGGCCGCGACCAGCCGCTCCACCAGCTCCCCGTCCACCGGGGCGCCCAGGTACAGCACGAACAGGTCGTCGACGGTCGGCGTCGGCTCCACCGGGCGCTCCGGGTCCCGGGTCAGCTCGAAGTGCCAGCTGCCGCCCGGGTGGCCGACCATCACCAGGTCGTGCTCGCCGGACACCCGCTCGGTGGTGCGCCACAGCACGGACAGGCCCAGGCCCTCGACCCAGAACCGCTCGGCGGCCGCCAGGTCCCGGGACGGGCGGGCCAGCCGGACGTGCGTGCCGGGCCCGGTCACGCCAGCTCCGCCTTCCAGACGGGGCTGTCCACGTAGTGGTTGTCGTAGCGCTCCGCCGACTCCCGGATCTCCGCCGGGTCGGCCTCGCCGCGCATCACCCGGCCCAGCAGGCGCAGGTAGTCGAAGCGGCCGATGCCCGGGGTGAAGGTGAACAGCACGTCCGCGGTGCGGCCGGGCGCGGCCGCGAAGGCGTGCGGGGTGCGCGGCGGCACGGCGAGGAAGTCGCCCTGCTCCAGCACCACCACGCGGTCGTCGACCAGCACCCGCAGGGCGCCGTCGAGCACGAAGAACAGTTCGGTGGCGCGGGTGTGGAAGTGGGCGGGCGCGCCGACGGCGCCGGCGGCGAAGCTCGAACGGTAGGTGGTGTGGTCCGCGTTCTCGGCGAGCAGGGTCATCACGCTGCTCGGGTCCGCACAGGTCTCCGCCTCGTGGGCGCGGACGGGCCGGACCGGCGTGCCGGGAGTTTCGTTGATCATGGTTTCGACTCTAGGCGGGGACGCCCCGGATGTCCGGCGAATAACCTGAACTGACGTTCCCTCAGCTCGGCGGGCGCACCGTCGCCAGGTGCAGCCGGGTGAACGCCAGCGCCTCGGCCAGGTCCGCCTCCCGCTCCGCCGGGCTCCCCGACTTGCGGGTGTTCACCTCCAGCACCACGTGCCCGTCGAAGCCGGAGCCCGCCAGTCGCTCCAGCAGCTCCGCGCACGGCTGCTTGCCCCGCCCCGGGATCAGGTGCTCGTCCTTCCCCGACCCCGACCCGTCCGCCAGGTGCACGTGCGCCAGCCGGTCGCCCATCCGGTCCACCAGCTCGAACGCGTCCACCCGCGAGGTCGCCGCGTGCGACAGGTCCACCGTGAAGTGCCGGTACGCCTCCTCCGTGACGTCCCAGCCCGGCGCGTACGCCAGCACCTCGCGGTCCCGGTACCGCCACGGGTACATGTTCTCCACCGCGAACCGGACCGGCGTCTCCCCCGCCATCCGGTCGATCCCCGTCACGAAGTCCTTGGCGTACTGCCGCTGCCAGCGGAACGGCGGGTGCACCACCACGGTGTCCGCGCCCAGCCGCTCGGCCGCCCGCCGGGCCCGCACCAGTTTGGTCCACGGGTCGGTGCTCCACACCCGCTGGGTGATCAGCAGGCACGGCGCGTGCACCGCCAGGATCGGCGTCGCGTACGTGTCCGACAGGCGCCGCAGCGCCTCCACGTCCTGGCTCACCGGGTCGTTCCAGACCATCACCTCGACGCCGTCGTACCCCAGCCGCGACGCCAGCTCGAACGCCGTCTCGGTGGTCGACGGGTACACCGACGCCGTCGACAGCGCCACCTTGGTGTCCGGCACGTGCAGCGCCGGGTGCGGCGGCAGCACCAGCCGGTCCGTGGTCCGCAGCAGCGGAGCCGGCTCCAGCTTCCGCCGCGCCGCCCTGGCGGCGCGCGCCGCCTTCAACGGCAGAGGACCGCGCCTCGCCCTTCGCCCGTCCCCTGCATCCGCATCCGCCACGCAAACCAGACTAAGTCAGGCAGCAACAGCGAACCCGGGCAACGGGGCAGGACGCCCGAGGCGTTGCTCACGCCTCGATGGCCACCCGGTTCTCCTGGCCGTCCATGGTGTCGAGGCGGCGCAGGATGATGCCCTCGCGCAGGGCCCAGGGGCAGATGTCGAGTTCTTCGAGGCCGAAGAGGTCCATCGCGGCGTCCGCGACCAGGGCGCCGGCCAGGAGCTGGCGGGCCCGGCCGAGCGAGACGCCGGGGATCTGGGCGCGCTCGCCGGGGGTCATCGCGGCCAGCCGCGGCAGCCAGGCCGACAGCCCGGAGCGGGTGAGCCTGCGGGGGACGCGGACGCCCGCGCCCTCGGGGGCGGCGCCGGTCATCCGGGCGAGCTGCTTGAAGGTCTTGGAGGTGGCGACGGAGTGGTCCGGCGGGCCGAGCCGGGCGATGTCGCCCACCGCGCCGGCGATCTCGGCGCGGATGTGCCGCCGCAGCTCGCGCAGGTCGCCGGGGTCGGCGACCTCGCCGGGCAGCCGGGCGGTGAGCCGGCCGGCGCCGAGCGGGAGGGAGGTGGCGACGTCGGGCTGCTCGTCGATGCCGCAGGCGAGTTCGAGGGAGCCGCCCCCGATGTCGAGGTTGAGCAGGCGGCCGGAGGACCAGCCGAACCAGCGGCGGACGGCGAGGAAGGTCAGCCGGGCCTCGTCCTGCCCGGACAGGACGGTGAGCGCGACACCGGTCTCGTCCTCGACCCGGCGCAGCACCTCCTCACCGTTGGCGGCCTCGCGGACCGCGGAGGTCGCGAACGGGAGCAGGTCGACGACGCCCTTGTCCTCGGCGACCCGGAGCGAGGAGGCGACCATGGAGACCAGGCGCTCGACGCCGACCGGGCCGATCGCGCCGTTCTCGTCGAGCAGCTCGGCGAGGCGCAGCTCGGCCTTGTGGGAGTACGCGGGCAGCGGGGCCGCACCGGGGTGGGCGTCCACCACGAGGAAGTGGACGGTGTTGGAGCCTACGTCGAGCACACCGAGTCGCATAGCCGTCCAACCTAGCCCAACCCGGTGACCACCAGGGATGCGAACGGGATCACAGCAGTCCGTCCCAGAGCTGCTCCACGACGACGGCCCACCAGTTCTCCGGGTCGCGCAGGGCGGTGCGGTCGAGAGCGGCCAGCGCCCACTGGAACTCGGCGACGGCGGGACCGGCCTGCTCGGGCGGCAGGTCCAGCAGCCGGGGGCGGTACTCGGCGAGCAGGGCCAGCGAGCGGATGAAGGCGGTGAGGTCGCTGTTGAGGTGGCGGGCCTCGCAGGTGTCGGGGTCGACGGCGCGGATCCGGCCCTGCGCGGTGTCGACGGTGATCAGCGCCCAGCCGTCGGTGCCGAGCAGCCGCTGCCCCAGCAGGGCGGTACGGGCGGCGGCGGTGGCGCGGCGGCCCCGGCCGAGCGCGGCGAGGTGGTCGCCGAGGTCCGGCAGCGGCGCGGCGGCTTGCTCGGCGATGCCGTCGGCCTCGGGGAGGTGGAGGGCGAAGAAACCGGGGACCTCGCGCGGCAGGCCGGTCTGCTGCAGCGACCGGGCGGCGGCCTCCGGCAGGTCGGCGGCGAGCACCGCGAGCTGCTCGAAGCGGCGGACGCCGTCCTCGCCGAACAGGGCGGTGAGCCGCTTGCCGAGGCCGGCCGGGTCCTCGGGCTGGGCGGGCGGCACGGCGGGCGGGAACGGCATCCGGTTGTAGCGGCTGCCGGTGCGGGCCACCAGGGCCCGGACGGCGGCCGCCCGGTGGTCGTGGCGCGGACCGTAGGGCTGCTCGAACTCCAGCCGGACCGCGGGCAGTTCGGTGGCGACGGCGTGTTCGCTGTAGCTGCCGGGGAGCATCGACAGGCGCAGGTCGGTGCGGAGCGCGACCAGGTCGGCGTCGGGGACGCCCTGCGCCGCGAGCTGCTGCCGGGCGAGCAGGGCGGGGTGCGGGCGGCCGTGCGCGGAGTGCACGGTCAGCGAGCGGGTCTCGCCGCTGCCGTCCCGGTAGCTGAGGGTGGCCCGGGTGCCGGGGCCGGTGACCGGCGGCAGCGCCGGGTTGTGGCTGCCCGCGCCGAGCCGGTCGCGGTGCAGGCGCTCCACGACCGGTACCGGCACGGACGGGTAGACCACGAGTTCGCCGCTGACCCGGTCGACCACGGCGCAGGCCGCGCCGATCTCCTCGGGGGCACGGCGGGCCCCGGTGAGCGGGTCGGTGAGGATCGGCGCGGGCTCCGGCCAGAGCACCCAGCCGAGGTCGAACTCGTGGCACCTGACAGGCCGTGAACCCTCCTGCGGGAGATCGCCGTTGACCCAGCGGTGGGCGAGGGCGAGGGCCTGCTCGCGGGTGATCATCGGTTGGTGCTCCCGGTGGTGCGGTGGATGGTGAGGCGGGAGCGCGGGGGCACCGCCGCGGCCTCGGCGGCCGGTTCTTCGGCCTCCGCGCCGACCATGGCCGGCTCGGGTTCGGCGGCGGGCTCGGCGGCCGGGACGGCGACGGTGACGGGCACCGGCGCGGTCAGGTCGATCGGCCGGTCGGCGGCGTCCACGGCGATCGCCCACAGGCCGTGGTCGGCCGGGTAGAGCGGAGTGGGCGCGGCGTAGCCGGTCTGGTGGTCCAGGTAGCTCAGCACGCCCTTGTGGTTGACGGCGTTCCAGGTGTGCGAGCGGCCGAACGCGTCGACGGTCAGCAGCACCGCGCGGGTGCCGGTGCCGTGCGCGAGCAGGGCCTGGCCGAGCTTGCCGTGGGCGTCGTCGCCGTCGCCCAGGTCGAGGAAGCGGGTGCCGAGTTCGAGTTCGGCGCGGTCGCGTCCGCCGCGCTCCCCGGCGGGGCCGTCGGGCAGCCGGGGCGCGGCGCAGGTGGGTGCGCCGCCCAGGGTGTCGACGGCGGACAGCGCCACGTCGACGCAGTTGTTGGCGCGTCCGGTCTCGGCGGGGCCGCCGCCGTTCAGCACCTCGATCCACTCGCCGACCATCGGGTCCGGCGCGGGCACCGGGGTGCGGCGCACCGTCTCGGCCTGGTGCGCGGGGTCGACCGGGCCGAGCCCGCCGGGCAGGCCGTACGGGCGGCCGTCGGCGAGGGTGCGCTCCCGCTCGGCGGCGGACAGCGGGCCGACGCCGGGACGCCGGCCGCCGGTGATCACCAGCCAGGCCGCGGAGGCCTGTCCGGGCTGCACGGGAAGGCCGGACTCGTCGACCAGGTCGCGCCGCCGGAAGTCCGGCGTCGGGTCGGTGCGGACCGGGCCGCCGGGGGCGTGCTGGCCGATGCCGCCGCCGCCCGCGGGCGGGACGGGGCCGGTCGCCGGGCGGCCCGCCGCCGGGTGCTGGCCGACGCCGATCACCGCCGCGGCGGCGCCGCCGCTCTGCCCGCCCGCACCTGCCGCGCCGGGGGTTCCGGCCGCGCCCGGTCCGGCGACCGGGGTGCCGGCGGCGCCGGGCACCGGCCCGGCCGCGCCGGGGGTGCCGGCCGCGCCGGGCGCGCCCGGGGTGCCGACCGGACCGCCGACCGCGCCGACCGGTCCGCCCACGGGTGCCGCACCGGCCACCGGGCCGGCCGCGACGGGGCCCCCGATCGGCAGGCCGCCGCCGGGGGCGGACGCGCCGCCGACCGGGCCGAGCTGGAAGGACGAGCCGCCGGAGGAGCCGGAGCCGCCGAAGGACGGGGCGGGGTCGGGGGCGCGGTGGCCGCCGCCGCTCGCCCAGATGTCGCCGCTGCCGACCGACGGCGCGGCGCTCGGCGCGGGCGGGGCCAGCACCGAGTCGACGTGCACGGACACCGGGCCGTGCGAGGCGGGCGGGGTGTAGTCGTCGTTCGGGGCCCAGCCGCCGGAGTTGGCGGCCGCGGCCGGGCTCCAGCCACCGGACGCCGGGCTGCTGTGCGACGTTCCGTACGAGGCGGTGGAGTTGCCGGAGCCGCGGTGGCCGGTGTCCACCGGTCCGGGCTGCGGCTGGCCGCCGCCGTGGTCGCCCGCGCCCACCTGGACGTCGAGCGGCAGGCCGGGGGCGGAGGCGCTCACCACCAGCGGGCCGTTCTGGCCCGGCAGCGTGCCCTGGCCGTTCGGCCCCGGCAGCGTGCCCTGGCCGTTGCCGTGGCCGCCGTGCCCGTGGCCGTGCTCGTACTCGCCCGCCGGCGGGCCGCCGGGCTGCTGGCCGTCGAGCACGCTGACCGGTCGGCCGTCCTGGCCGAGCAGGTCGAGCGGGCGGCCGTCCGCGCCGAACTGGACGATCTGCCCGTTCGGGCCGACCGCCCGCAGGTTGGCGTCCACGGTGACGGCCTGGCCGCCGTTACCGGCCAGCAGGTGGCCCTTCTGGTCGGTGACCAGGCCGGAGACCTGGCTGCCGTCGGCCGCCAGCATCACCGGGTGGCCGTCCTGGTCCAGCTTGGGGTGGCCGTCCAGGCCGAGCGCCAGGGTGATGCCGGTGCCGACCAGCGCGCCGGTCAGGCCGACCAGCAGCGGCTTGCCGTTGGTGCCCAGCAGCGGCTTGCCGTCCTCGCCCATCGCCACGCCGCTCACCGGGGTGCCGTCGGCGCTCACCAACTGCTGGGTTCCGTCCGGACCCTGAGTGACCGTCAGACCCTCGACGCCCTTCACCCGCTGGCCGTCCTCGCCGACCAGCACGGGGTTGCCGTTGCGGTCGGTGCGCACGGTGCCGTCGGCCTTCAGCTCGGCGTGCAGGCCCGCCACGCCGGCGACCTCCACCGAGCGGGCCACCCCGGCCTTCGCCAGCGCGCCCGTGACCTGGCCGGAGCGGGCCGCCAGCGAGGACTCCCGGCCCTCGCCGTGCAGGCCCCGGCCGTCGGCCTGGGCGATCCGCTCCAGCGCCACCACCGGCGGCTCCGAGCCGAGCGACTTCGCGGCCTCGCCCATGTCCCGGCCGAGCTGCTCCAGCAGCTGGCCGATCTTCAGCTTCGCGTGCTCGACCGCGGCCAGCTCCTCGGCCTCGGCCACCACTTCCTTCACCGCGCCGACGGCCGCGCCGACCGCGCCGGCCACCAGCCCGCCGATCCCGGTGGTCATCTCCTGGCCGGCCTGCGCGATGTCCGTCTTGGCCTTCGCCTCGGCCGCGTCCGCGGCCCGGATCTTCTCGGTCAGCTCGGTCAGCACCGCGACGATCTCCGCCTTGGCGTGGTCGACCGCCCCGGCCGCCCTGTCCAGCGCTCCCGCCATCAGGCCGGCCGCCTCCGAGGCGTCGTCGAGCTGTCCGCGGCCGCCGCCGCTGAACTGCCGCCAGTGGTCGGCGAACGCGTCCACGGCCGCACCGGAGTTCTCCCCCGACACCCGCTGCGCGGACCCGGAGCCGCGGCGCACCAGGGCGTCCGCCTCGGTGCCGAACTCCCGCCACAGGCCCGCGGCGCCGCGCAGGCCGTCCTCGTCCGCCTGCGGCCACGCGTGGCCGGTCCGTGCCAGCGCGGGGGCGAGTTCCTCCGGCAGGTTCCTGGACACGTGCTCCCCCTTCGGGTGGTGCGGTGCGGTGCGGCCGTGCAGAGCCGCCCGCCGCGTGCTGTGACTCCGGTTCAGGCCCGACCGGTTGCGGTCGGGTGGTTCAGCGAGGGCGCGTTGAAGTCCGCGCTGATCTCCTGGTCGGTGCGCTCGGTGCGGTCGGCCATGGTGTGCAGGCCCGCGCCGATCCTGGCCAGCCGCTCCGCCAGCCCCTGCAATCCGGCCAGCACGCCCTCCCGGGCCTCGCCGTACGCCGCGCCGAACGGCTGCCCCGGGGCGTCCGCGCCCCACGGGGCGCCCAGCGCCGCCAAGCCGCTCTCCAACTGCCTCGCGGCACCGCCGAACTCGTTCGAGATGCTCTCGAACTCCCGTCCCTCGCCGTGGAGTTCCCACGACCGGATGACGAGCTTGTCGCTCATCTGCACTCCCCCGTGCAAGGGCGCCTCAGCGCCCAACCTTCCCCCGGCTGGGCCATCCTAGGGCCGCGCACCGCCCGCGCCGCCCGGGCTGCGGTCCTTTTCACAGCCGTTTCACCTACGCCGACCACCGGCTACCCGCAAAAAACAGCCGCAATCACCCCGAAGCAGCCGTAAAGCCGCGTCGTGGCACCCCGCCCCACCGGGTCCAGGCCATACCCTTGCCGGGTGGCACCAGCTGAGAGCACCAAGAGCAAGAAGACCAAGAAGCCCGGCAAGAAGGGCACCGCCGTCGACCTGGCGATGCCCACCGTCCGCGAAGTCGCCCTCGACTTCCCGCGCGCCTGGGTCGAGTTCACCGACCCCGCCGACGAGGACCAGGTGTTCCGCTGCGACCTCACCTGGCTCACCTCCAACTGGGGCTGCATCTTCGGCAAGGGCTGCCACGGCATCGAGCCCGGCCGCGGCGCCTCCGACGGCTGCTGCACCCTCGGCGCCCACTACTCCGACGAGGACGACGAGCAGCGCGTCGCCGAGTTCGCGGCCAGGCTGACCCCGGACATCTGGGAGCACCACGCCGAGGGCACCGACGCCAAGGGCCGGATCCGCCGCGACGGCGGCATCACCATGTTCGACGAGGACGGCGACCGGCAGACCCGCCGGGTCAACGGCGCCTGCCTGTTCCTGAACAGCCCCGGCTTCCCGGGCGGCGCCGGCTGCGCCCTGCACGTGCTCGCCCTGCGCGAGGGCCTGGAGCCGCTGGAGACCAAGCCCGACGTCTGCTGGCAGCTGCCGATCCGCCGCACCTACGACTGGATCGACCGCCCCGACGACACCCGCTACCTGCAGGTCTCGATCGGCGAGTACGACCGCCGCGGCTGGGGCCCCGGCGGCCACGACCTGCACTGGTGGTGCACCGGCTCCCCCGAGGCCCACCACGCCGCGAACCCGGTCTACGTCTCCTACCGCCCGGAGCTCACCGAGCTGATGGGCCCCGAGGCGTACGCCACCCTGGTCGCCCTGTGCGAGGCCCACGACACGAAGCTGGCCCCGCACCCGGCCGACCAGTAGCCGCTACTTGTCGATGTCGCCGACCACGAAGAACATCGACCCCAGGATCGCCACCATGTCCGCCACCAGCGTCCCCGGCAGCAGCTCGGTCAGGGCCTGGATGTTGTTGAACGAGGCCGAGCGCAGCTTGAGCCGCCACGGCGTCTTCTCGCCGCGCGACACCAGGTAGTACCCGTTCAGCCCGAGCGGGTTCTCGGTCCACGCGTAGGTCTCGCCCTCGGGGGCCTTGAGCACCTTCGGCAGCCGCAGGTTGACCGGCCCGGCGGGCATCCCGTCGAGCCGGTCCAGGCAGGCGTCCGCCAGGTCGAGCGCGTTCGCGGTCTGCTCCAGCAGGCACTCGAACCGGGCCAGGCAGTCGCCCTCCTGACGGGTCGACACCTTCAGCACGTCCTGCAGCTGCCCGTACGCCAGGTACGGCTCGTCGCGGCGCAGGTCGAAGTCGACGCCGCTGGCCCGGGCGATCGGCCCGCTGACGCCGTACGCGTGCACGTGCTCGCGGGACAGCACGCCGATGCCCGCCGTCCGGCCGCGGAAGATCTCGTTGCCGAGCACCAGGTCCTCGAACACCGGCAGCTGCGAGCGGACCACGCCCACCGCTCGCCGCACCCGGCCCAGCCAGCCGGCCGGCAGGTCCTCCTTCAGCCCGCCGACCCGGTTGAACATGTAGTGCATCCGGCCGCCGGAAGCCTCCTCCAGCACGTGCTGGAGCTCCTCGCGGCCGTTGAAGGAGTGGAAGATCGGCGTGATCCCGCCCAGCTCCAGCGGGTACGAGCCGAGGAACATCAGGTGGTTCAGCACCCGGTTCAGCTCGGCCAGCAGCGTGCGCAGCCACACCGCCCGCTCGGGCACCTCCATGCCGAGCATCCGCTCGACCGCCAGCACCACGCCCAGCTCGTTGGCGAACGCGGACAGCCAGTCGTGCCGGTTGGCCAGCATGACGATCTGCCGGTAGTCCCGGGCCTCGAACAGCTTCTCCGCGCCGCGGTGCATGTACCCGATCACCGGCTCCGCGGACCGGATCCGCTCGCCGTCGAGCACCAGCTTCAGACGCAGCACGCCGTGCGTGGACGGGTGCTGGGGGCCGATGTTGAGCACCATGTCGGTGCTGCCGGGCTCACCGGGGAGCGTCTGCGCACCCGGGCCGATGCCGACCGTGGTCTCCGTCATGGCCGTCGCCTCCTTCTACGAGGGGAGAGTCTGCCATCCCGGCAGTCCCGCGAGGTCGTCCGGTACCGGCATGCGGACGGCCTGGACCAACCAGTGGAACCCGCCCAGCCCGGCGGGGTCGGTCAGCTCGGCGGCCTCCCCCGCGCCGCCGAGGGCGCGCAGGTAGCCGGCCGGGTCGCTGCTCGCCAGCGACAGCGGCGGCCGGGCGCCGCTGACCCCGAGGGCGTGCAGGGCGGCGCGCTGGGTGGTCAGCACCGTCGGGTGCCCCGGCACGGCGGCCGCGTCGAGCGCGACGTGCGCGGTCAGGTCGCAGCTGCCGTCGGGCACGGGCGCGGCCGGGCGGCCGCTCCGGAACCCGGTCAGGGTGCCGAACGGCGGTCTGGCGTCCCGGGTGTGCGCGTAGTCGACGGCCACCGCCAGGCCGCGCTCCAGGGCGCCGACCGCCCCCGCCCAGGCCGCGTCCCGCGGCCCGCCCAGCTCCGTCCGGCCGCCGCCGGGCCACCACCGACGGGCCCACGCCGCGTCCGCCGCGTCCAGCTCGTCCCCGAGCCGCTCCTCGCCGTCCGGCGCGACCTCGACGTAGCGCAGCACCCCGTCGTCGTCCGGCTCGGCGATCTCCAACGGCACGTTGTCCAGCCACTCGTTGGCGAACAGCAGACCCGCCACCCCGGACGGCGGCTCCGCGGACCACCCGACGTCCGCCGGCAGCCCCGCCGGACGGTCCGCCAGCTCCACGGCGTGCAGGACGACCCGGGCGCGCAGCGCCTCGGGCAGCAGCGACCGCACCGCCAGGGTGAGTTCGCCCCGACCGGCGCCCACGTCGACGAAGGCCAGCCGGGCCGGGTGCCCGAGCGCCGCGTCCACCCCCGCCAGCAGGCGGGTCACCGCGGCGGCGAACTGCGCGGAGGCGTGCACGGAGGTGCGGAAGTGCCCGGCCGGGCCCTCCGGCCTGCGGTAGAAGCCGCCGTCCGGCCGGTACAGGGCGTGTTCGATCGCGGGCCGCCACCGCATCCATGTCATAGCCGGCGACGTTACCGGGAGGAGCCCGGTCTCCACCCTGGGGACGACCTGCGGATCGCTCTCCCGGCGGACCTGATCGGCGGTTCCGACTCCCTAGGCTGGAACCGTGCACCGACTCAACGCCTGGCTCCGCAGACACCCGATGGTGGTCGACTCCGCCTGGGCGCTGCTGGTGCTGGCCCTGGGCCTGCTGGCGGCGGTCGAGTCGACCGGTCCGCCCGACGGCCCGGCGATGCCGTCCTGGAAGCACTACACCGGCGTCGCGATCGCGATCGTGCTGCCCGCCCTGATGGTGGTCCGCCGCCGCTGGCCGGACGCCACCACCGCCGCCGCGGTCGCCCTCGGCCTCGGCCAGGTGGCCGGCGGCATCGAGCCCAACGCGTCGAGCATCGCCTACCTGGTGTTCGGGTACACCGGCGCCGCGTTCGGCCGGCCCTGGACGTCCCGGCTGGCCATCGCCGCCAGCGTGGCGGCCGGCCCGCTCACCCTGTGGCGGCTCACCCCCGCGACCGAACGCGGCGACACCACCAAGGCGGTGTTCCTGGCCGCGCTGATGACCACCCCGTTCGTGCTCTGCTGGGCGTGGGGCCGGCTCACCCGGGTCCGCCGCGCCTACCTGGTCGAACTGGAGGACCGGGCCGCCCGGCTGGAACGCGAGCGGGACGCCCAGTCCAAGGTCGCGGTCGCCGCCGAACGCGCCCGGATCGCCCGCGAACTGCACGACGTGGTCGCCCACAACGTGTCGGTGATGATCGTTCAGGCCGACGGCGCCGCCTACGTCCTGGACTCCTCCCCCCAGCAGGCCAAGGAGGCGCTCGGCACCATCGCCTCCACCGGCCGGCAGGCGCTCGCCGAGATGCGCCGCCTGCTGGGCGTGCTGCGCACCGCCGGCACCGCCGAGGAGTACGTCCCGCAGCCCGGCGTCGAAGAGCTCCCCGACCTGCTGGACCAGGTCCGCACCGCCGGCCTGCCGGTCGAGTTCAGCGCCACCGGCGAAATCCGCGAACTCCCCCGCGGGCTGGAACTGACGGTCTACCGGATCGTCCAGGAAGCCCTCACCAACGTCCGCAAGCACGGCGGCCCCGACGCCCACGCCAAGGTCGCCGTCGACTTCCGGGACGGCGACCTCGAAGTCCTGGTCGAGGACGACGGCCGCGGCTCCACCCGCGAACAGGTCGACGGCGGCGCCGACGGCCTCGGCCACGGCCTGATCGGCATGCGCGAACGCGTCGGCATGGTCAGCGGCAGCCTCGACGTCGGGCCGCGGCCCGGCGGCGGCTTCCGGATCCGGGCCGTCCTCCCCCTCAGAGTGTCCAAATGAAGGAGACCCGACCGATGCCGATCCGCGTGATGCTGGTCGACGACCAGGAACTGCTGCGCACCGGCTTCCGGATGGTCCTGCAGTCGCAGGGCGACATCGAGATCGCCGCCGAGGCCGGCGACGGCCAGCAGGCCGTCGACGTGCTCCGCACCGCCGAGGTCGACGTCATCCTGATGGACGTCCGGATGCCCCGCCTCGACGGCGTCCAGGCCACCCGCCGGATCTGCCTCGACGACCGCGGCACCCCGGTCGAGGGTGCGCCCAAGGTGCTCATCCTCACCACCTTCGACCTGGACGAGTACGCCTTCGCCGCGCTCAAGGCCGGCGCGTCCGGGTTCCTGCTCAAGGACGTGCCGCCCACCGAGCTGGTCGCCGCGATCCGCGCCGTGCACGGCGGCGACGCGGTGGTCGCCCCCACCACCACCCGCCGCATGATCGACCGCTTCGCCGAGGTCCTCCCCACCCCCTCCTCGGCGCCCGGCTCCGCGATCCTCGCGCCCCTCACCGAACGCGAACGCGAGGTCTTCCTCCTCGTCGCCCAGGGCCTCTCCAACGGCGAGATCGCCGCCCGCCTCACCCTCTCCGAAGCCACCGTCAAGACCCACGTCGGCCGCATCCTCGCCAAGCTCGGCCTCCGCGACCGCGTCCAGGCCGTCGTCCTCGCCTACGAGAACGGCCTCGTCCGCGCCGGCGAAACGCCCTGACCCCACCACGGCCGCTCTCCGCCGCCCGCCCGTCGCCGGCGGGCAACGGGTGGGCGGGTGGGTGGGCGGGCACGGAAGCAGCACCTCCGCACCCCGTACCATTGACCGGTACGTCTGGTACCCGTCGAGGACTGGAACGCGAAGAGTGCTGCACGACGACTTCGGAGACCCCTCCGACCCCGGAAACCGCCCCGCCCGGCTGACCGTCGGCGTGGTGGGCGCCGGCCGCGTGGGCCCCGCCCTGGGCGCGGCCCTGCAACTGGCGGGCCACCGCGTGGTGGCGGCCTCGGGCGTCTCCGCCACCTCCCGCCGCCGCGCCGAGGCCCTGCTGCCGGGCGTCCGCCTGGTGACGCCCCCTCAGGTGATGGCGGCGGCCGACCTGGTCCTGCTCACCGTGCCGGACGACGCGCTCCCGGACCTGGTGAGCGGCCTCGCGGCGACGGACGCCGTCCGCCCGGGCCAGCTGCTGGTCCACACCTCGGGCGCGCACGGCGTGGCCGTGCTGGAGCCCGCGACCCGCAAGGGCGCGCTGCCGCTGGCGCTGCACCCGGCGATGACGTTCACCGGCACGTCCGTGGACGTGGCCCGGCTGGCCGGCTGCCCGTTCGGGGTGACCGCCCCGGAGGAGCTGCGCCCGGTCGCCGAGGCGCTCGTCGTCGAGATGGGCGGCGAGCCCGCGTGGATCCCCGAGGAGGTCCGCCCGCTCTACCACACGGCGCTCGCGCACGGCGCGAACCACCTGGTCACGCTGGTCGCCCAGGCCATGGAGCTGCTCCGCACGGCCGGCGTCCAGGAGCCCGGCCAGATGCTCGGCCCGCTGCTCGGCGCGGCCCTGGACAACGCGCTGCGCTCCGGCGATCTGGCGCTGACCGGCCCGGTCGCCCGCGGCGACGTGGGGACGGTGCGCAAGCACCTGGGCCAACTCGCTACGGTGACCCCGGACATCGGCCAGGCCTACCGGGCGATGGCGAAGGCCACCGCGCAGCGGGCGGTGGCGAACGGCTCGCTGAAGCCCGAACCGGCGGCGGCGCTGCTGGACGTACTGAACGAGGAGAAGCACTGATGGCACGCGACAGGCGCCCGGCGAAGGCCCCGAAGGCGGCGAAGGTCCACAAGGCGGTGCTGACCCGCACCGTGGACGAGTTCGAGGCGGCGTTCTGGCCGGACGAGCAGCCGGTGGACAACGCCGTGGTGATGACCATGGGCGCGCTGCACGAGGGCCACGCGGCGCTGGTGCGGGAGGCCCGCCGCCAGGTCGGCAAGGACGGCCGGGTCGCGGTGACGGTCTTCGTGAACCCGCTGCAGTTCGGCGCGGGCGAGGACCTGGACCGCTACCCGCGCACCCTGGACGCGGACCTCGCGCTCGCCGAGGAGATGGGCGCGGACGTGGTGTTCGCCCCGTCCGTGGACGAGATGTACCCGAACGGCGAGCCGCTGGTACGGCTCTCGGCGGGCCCGATGGGCGAGGGTTTCGAGGGCGCGTCCCGCCCGGGTCACTTCGACGGCATGCTCACCGTGGTGGCGAAGCTGCTGCACATCACCGACCCGGACTTCGCGGTGTTCGGCGAGAAGGACGCGCAGCAGCTGGCGATCATCCGCCGGATGGTGGCCGACCTGGACTTCGACGTGGAGATCGTCGGCGTCCCGACCGTCCGCGAGGAGGACGGCCTGGCGCTGTCCTCCCGCAACAGCTTCCTGTCCGAGGCCGAGCGCGCCCAGGCACTCGCCCTGTCCCGCGCGCTGTTCGCCGGCCGGGACGCCGGCGCGCAGGGCCCCGCAGCCGTCCGCGCGGCGGCCGCCGCCGTGCTGGAGGGCGCGGACGGCATCTCCCTCGACTACCTCGCCCTGATCGATCCGCTGTCCTTCACCGAGGCGCCGGACGACTTCCGGGGCGAGGCGGTGCTCGCCGTCGCGGCCAAGGTCGGCTCGACCCGGCTGATCGACAACGTGGGCATCATCGTCCGATAGGCAGTTCAGCAGTCCCCAGGCATGCACTCAGAGAGGCGTGACCCATGTTCCGCACCATGCTCAAGTCCAAGATCCACCGCGCCACCGTCACCCAGGCCGACCTGCACTACGTCGGCTCGGTGACGGTCGACGAGGACCTGCTCGACGCCGCGGACCTGCTCCCCGGCGAGCTGGTCCACATCGTCGACATCAACAACGGCGCCCGGCTGGAGACCTACACCATCGCCGGGCCGCGCGGCTCCGGCGTCATAGGCATCAACGGCGCCGCGGCGCGCCTGGTCCACCCCGGCGACCTGGTGATCCTGATCGCCTACGGGCAGATGGACACCGCCGAGGCCAAGGCGTACCTCCCGAAGGTGGTGTTCGTCGACGGGGAGAACCGGATCACCGGCATGGGCGGGGACCCCGCGGACGCCCCCGAGGGCAGCGGACTGCTGCGCGGGGACGCCGCGTACCGTGGTGCGAACGGCGCGGCCGACGCCGCCGCGCACTGAAGGAGCAGCTGAACCCATGTCGCACCGCCTGACCGCCCCCGCCCCCGGCTGGACCACGAGCACCGACGTGGTCGTGGTCGGCTCCGGCGTGGCCGGACTCACCGTCGCGCTCAACGCCCGCAAGGCCGGCCTGCGGGCCATGCTGGTCACCAAGGCAGTGCTGGACGAGGGCTCCACCCGCTGGGCCCAGGGCGGCATCGCCGCCGCCCTCGGCGAGGGCGACACCCCCGAGCAGCACCTGCAGGACACCCTGGTCGCGGGCGCGGGCCTGTGCGACGAGGAGGCGGTGCGCACCCTGGTCACCGAGGGCCCGGACGCGGTGCGCCGGCTGATCGAGGTCGGCGCCGAGTTCGACCTCGACGAGGACGGCGAGATCGTGCTGACCCGCGAGGGCGGTCACCACCGCCGCCGGATCGCGCACGCCGGCGGCGACGCCACCGGGGCCGAGATCGAGCGCGCCCTGGTCGCCGCGGTCGAGGCCGATCCGGGCCTCGAACTGATCGAGCACGCCCTCGCGCTGGACCTGCTGACGGACGCCGACGGCCACGCCGCGGGCGTCACCCTGCACGTGATGGGCGAGGGCCAGCGGGACGGCGTCGGCGCGATCCTGGCCCGCGCCGTGGTGCTGGCCACCGGCGGCATGGGCCAGGTGTTCTCGGCCACCACCAATCCGGCGGTCTCCACCGGCGACGGCGTCGCGCTGGCCCTGCGGGCCGGCGCCGAGGTCACCGACCTGGAGTTCGTCCAGTTCCACCCGACGGTGCTGTTCCTGGGCGCGGACGCGCAGGGCCAGCAGCCGCTGGTCTCCGAGGCCGTCCGCGGCGAGGGCGCGCACCTGGTGGACGCGGACGGGGTGCGCTTCATGGTCGGCCAGCACGAGCTGGCCGAGCTGGCCCCGCGCGACATCGTGGCCAAGGCGATCATCCGCCGGATGCACGCCCAGGGCGCCCAGCACATGTACCTGGACGGGCGGCACTTCGGCGCCGAGATGTGGGAGCACCGCTTCCCGACCATCCTGGCCGCCTGCCGCGCGCACGGCATCGACCCGGTCACCGAGCCGATCCCGGTCGCCCCGGCCGCCCACCACGCCTCCGGCGGGGTCCGCACCGACCTGCACGGCCGCACCACCGTCCCGGGCCTGTACGCCTGCGGCGAGGTCGCCTGCACGGGCGTCCACGGCGCGAACCGGCTGGCCTCCAACTCCCTGCTGGAGGGCCTGGTGTTCGCCGAACGGATCGTCGCCGACCTGGCCGGGCTGGCCGCGGCCGGCCGGCTGCCCGCCCGCACCGTCACCTCCGACGCGGCCACCGCCGCGACCCCGGTGCCGCTGCTGGCCGCCGAGTCCCGCGAGGCGATCCAGCAGCTGATGTCCACCGGCGCGGGCGTGATCCGCTCCGCGGACTCGCTCACGGCCACCGCGAAGGGCCTGGCCGCCCTGACCGACCTGTCCCGCCCCGCCTCGCCCTCGGTCGAGACCTGGGAGGCCACCAACCTGCACCAGGTCGCCTCCGCCCTCACCGCCGCCGCCGCGCTCCGCGAGGAGACCCGCGGCTGCCACTGGCGCGAGGACTTTCCCGACCGCGACGACGCCCACTGGCACCGCCACGTGGTCCACCCGCTCGCGGTCTGACGCTGCGTCAGCCCCTCCCGTACCGCCGAAACCTGGAGCCCCGTCACCATGTCCCACTCCGAACTCCCCCTCCTGTCCGCCGAGTCCGACGGTTGCGGCGACGGCTGCGCGTGCGGTGAAGGCGAGGAGTACGAGACCGGGCTCGACCCGGCGCTCGCGGCCCTGCTGGAGGACGCCGGCCTGGACCCGGTGGAGGTGGAGGACGTGGCGATGATGGCCCTGTCCGAGGACCTCGCGGGCGGGGAGGACGTCACCTCGGTGGCGACCGTCCCGGCCGAGGCGGTGGCGACGGCGGACTTCACGGCGCGTCAGGCCGGCGTGGTGGCGGGCCTGCGGGTCGCCGAGGCGGTCGTCTCGCTGGTCTGCGAGGAGGAGTTCGAGGTCGAGCGGCACGTCGAGGACGGCGAGCGGGTCGAGGCTGGTCAGGTGCTGCTGTCCGTCCGCAGCCGCACCCGGGACCTGCTGACCGCCGAGCGCTCCGCGCTGAACCTGCTCTGCCGCCTGTCGGGCATCGCGACCGCGACCCGCGCCTGGGCGGACGCCCTGGCGGGCACCGGGGCCGTGGTCCGCGACACCCGCAAGACCACGCCGGGCCTGCGCGCGCTGGAGAAGTTCGCGGTGCGCGCGGGCGGCGGCGCCAACCACCGGATGTCGCTCTCCGACGCGGCGCTGGTGAAGGACAACCACGTGGTGGCCGCGGGCGGCGTCGCCGAGGCGTTCACCGCGGTCCGCGAGGCGTTCCCGGACCTCCCGATCGAGGTCGAGGTGGACACCGTCGAGCAGATCGCCCCGGTGCTGGCGGCCGGCGCGGACCTGATCCTGCTGGACAACTTCACCACCGCGCAGCTGCGCGAGGCGGTGGCGCTGGTGGCGGGCCGGGCGAAGCTGGAGGCTTCCGGCGGCCTGACCCTGGCCACGGCGCGCGAGGTCGCGGAGACTGGTGTCGACTACCTGGCCGTCGGGGCCCTGACGCACTCCTCGCCGATCCTGGACATCGGCCTGGACCTCCGCAGTTCCTGACCCTTCGAAGCAGAAAGCGCCCCATGCTCCTCACCATCGACGTCGGCAACACCCAGACCACGCTCGGCCTGTTCGACGGCGAGGAGATCGTCGAGCACTGGCGGATCTCCACCGACCCGCGCCGCACCGCCGACGAACTGGCGGTGCTGCTGCAGGGGCTGATGGGCGCTCACCCGATCGTCTCGGCGGACGACCGGGTGGCCGGCATCGCGATCTGCTCCTCGGTGCCGGCGGTGCTGCACGAGCTGCGCGAGGTGACCCGCCGGTACTACGGGGACGTGCCGGCGGTGATCGTGGAGCCCGGCGTGAAGACCGGGGTGCACGTGCTGATGGACAACCCGAAGGAGGTCGGCGCGGACCGGATCGTGAACGCGCTGGCCGCCAACCACCTGTACGGGGGCCCGTGCATCGTGGTCGACTTCGGGACGGCCACCACCTTCGACGCGATCAACGCGCGCGGCGACTACGTGGGCGGGGCGATCGCCCCCGGCATCGAGATCTCGGTCGAGGCGCTCGGCGCCCGGGGCGCCCAGCTCCGCAAGATCGAGCTGGCCCGCCCGCGGAACGTGATCGGCAAGAACACGGTCGAGGGCATGCAGTCGGGCATCCTGTACGGCTTCGCCGGGCAGGTCGACGGCCTGGTGAACCGGATGGCGAAGGAACTCGCCAAGGACCCGAACGACGTCCAGGTGATCGCCACCGGCGGCCTGGCCCCGATGGTGCTCGGCGAGGCCGACTCGATCGACGTGCACGAGCCGTGGCTGACCTTGATCGGCCTGCGGATGATCTTCGAGCGGAACCGTCCCGCCACGGCCTGACCCGCGCCGCCGGTCGACGCCTCATCAGATGCACCATCTCATAGGCCAATCGGGACAAACACGTCATCAATCGCCATAAGTCGGACGTACGCCACGTACTGTCGATCCATGCCAACGCCACACGGATCGCGCGGCGGCATGGCCTTCAGCGCCGATGAAGTCCGGGTGCTGCGCCGTGTCCTCGCCCAAGCCCTCTACCCGGCCGCCCCCGACCGGCTCCCGATGCCCACCGCCGACGAGCTGTGGGCCGAGGACGTCCAGGACGCGCTTCGCCTGACCGAGGCCATCGACGAAGCGGTGCAGGAGGGCGGCCGGCTGCGCGCCTTCCTGCTCGCCGACCTCGCCCGCTACCGCGCCGCGCTGCCCGGCAGCGCGGGCGGCTACCTGGAGCGCCTGGAGGAGGCCGTCGCCGACGGCTACCTGCCGACCGCCGAGGACCTGTCCGCGCTGCGCTCGCTGTCCCGCCAGCCGTGCGGCCAGCACGAGCACGCCCGCCGCTCCCGGCTCGCCGGGCGCTGCCACGCGCTCGCCGAGGCCGAGGTGCGCGAGCGCCTCTCGCTCGGCTCCGGGCAGCGCCACCTCGCGGCCGTGCCGAACCCGGCGTCCGAACCCCAGCCCGCCACCCCTGTTGGAGGACGGTTCCCCATGAGCGACCAGCAGCCCCAGCCCCCGGCCGACCGCCCCCGCCCGCGCCGGATGCCCACCCCCGCCGAACTCTTCGGCCGCCGCACCCGCCCGGCCCCCCACCCGGAACCCCCGTCCGACGAGGACCAGCACCCCGAACTCGCCACCGGCACCGACGGCTGACCGCCCGTCAAGAGGAGCCCCCTCCCTCGGAGGGGGCTCCTTAACGATTCGGCGAAGATGTGGGGTTGATACGAACGATCCTGCCCCGAACTGTCCGATTCCAGCCAATCCGGTGACCGGATCCAGCCCCTAGGGTCGGCTCGCACAGAACGTGCACACGAACCATGGGGGGATCATGCGCACCTCGCGCTCCCGTACGCTCGGGCTTGCCACCGCCCTGGCCGCCGTCACCCTCGGCGCTACCGCCCTGCCGGCGCACGCCGCGGACGCGGTCCACCTGGACGTCCCGTCCGCACTCTCGCTGCCGGCCGCGCCGGACAGCGGCGCCGCCACCGCCGTCCAACTGATCGTCAACGCCACCGGCACGACGTCCGGCGAGGGCGACCTCGTCATCACCTACGACGCGACCGGTCTGAGCGGAATCGCGACCTTCGTCCCCGACGGTTCCTGGGGTCAGAAGTGCACCGCGCAGGGGCAGGTGTACACCTGCACCGTCCACAACTACTGGAACCCGCAGCACCCCGACCTCCAGTACCAGTTCCAGCCCACGCTGACCGCGGTCAAGGGCGCGCCCCAGGGCCTCGCCGGCCACCTGACGATCTCCGAGTCGTGGAAGGGCGGCGCGCCCGTCTCCGCCGACGTCGCGGTGTACGCGGGCGGCCCCAAGCTGGAGTTCAAGGGCGGCCTCGACAACGTCACCGGCGTCAAGCCCGGCTCGACCGTCCAGCCGCCGCTGGAGGTCACCAACAACGGCACCCTGGAGAGCGGGCAGCTGGTGCTCGCCGCCGTGCTCTCCCCGGGGATGAACTTCCAGCAGCACTACGCCAACTGCTCGTACGGCACCAGCCGGGACAGCGCCCGGCCCTTCGGCGGCACCGCGGCGGCGATCTGCACCGTCAACACCTCGGTCAAGCCCGGCCAGACGGTCACCGTCGACCCGATGGCGCTCGGCCTCGACGCGGACGCGCTCTACACGGACGTGCAGTTCACCGTCTCGCCGAACGGGACCACCGGCTTCGAGTGGATGAGCCGCGGCTACGACTTCACGCCCGCGTCGGGCACCGGCGCCCGGCTCACCGTCGGCCTGCCGGAGAGCGCCGACGCCAAGCCCGGTCCGCCGAACGTGAGCCCGTACCCGCAGGACTCGGTGATCGTCCAGTACACCGCCGACAGCCACGCGGACTTCGCCGCCCACGGCGCCTGGGCGCCGACCGACGGCGGCAAGAAGGGCACCCTGACGGTCAGCGCGCACAACGGCGGCCCGGCCTCGGTCGGCTACCTGCGCAGCGGCGAGCCGATCGCCGCGGTGCTGGTCCAGCTGCCCGCCGGGGTCACCGTCGCCGGCGGCCTGCCGGCGGACTGCCGCCCGCTGACCGACAAGCCGGACGTGCTGGCCTGCAACACCGGGATGTGGGTGCCGAACGGCGGCGACGAGTCCTTCGCGCTGCCGCTCGCGGTCGCCGACCCGGCCGCCGGCGGCAAGGCGACGATCAGCCTGACCCCCGCCTGGGAGGCCTGGGAGAACAAGGTCCAGCCGCTGAACTTCGACAGCGAGAACGCCAACAACACCGTCTCGCTGGCGCTCGGCAGCGCGCCCGGCCACGCCGGTGGCACCCCGTCGACCGGCCCGAGCGACCAGCCGACCGGCGGCCGGTCCGGCACGCCGGCCTCCTCCGGGTCGCCGTCCGCCGGCGTCTCCCGCTCCGCCTCCGCCACGCCCGGCGCCACGGGGTCCACAACCCAGAACGCGTACGCGGGCTCCGGTCTGGCCTCCACCGGCGGCGGCCAGGGCACCGGCACCCTGCTCGGCCTGGGCATCGGCGCCGTCGTGCTGGGCGGCGGCGTGATCGCCGTCACCGCCCGCCGCCGGCGCGGCACGCACAGCTGACGCACCGTCCGGAGCCCCGGGCCGCCCGTACGGCGGCCCGGGGCTCCGGCCTGTCCGGGGGGGCGAGGCGCAGGACGCGATATCCCGTGGCGGAGCAGGGCGTGAGCCTCGATACCCTGGTGGGGTGAGCGATCAGAGCACTCTCCCCGCGACCGACGACCTTCCCGAGCAGATGCGCGTCCGGCGCGAGAAGCTGGACCGGCTCCGGGCGGCCGGCATCGACCCGTACCCGGTCGGTTTCCCCCGCACCACCAGCATCGCCGAGCTGCGCGACAAGCACCCCGACCTGGCGCCGGACACCGCGACCGGCGAGCGGGTCGGCGTCACCGGCCGGGTGGTGCTGGCCCGCACCGGCGGCAAGCTCTGCTTCGCCACGCTGCGCGACGGCTCCGGCGACCTCCAGGTGATGCTCTCCCTCGACAAGCTCGGCGAGGAGCGGCTGACCGCCTGGAAGACCGACATCGACCTCGGCGACCAGGTCGGCGTCGAGGGCGAGGTGATCACCTCCAAGCGCGGCGAGCTGAGCGTGATGGTCGACCGCTGGGAGCTCACCGCGAAGTGCCTGCGCCCGCTGCCGGACAAGCACAAGGGCCTGACCGACCCGGAGGCCCGGGTCCGCCAGCGCTACGTGGACCTGATCGTGAACCCCGAGGCGCGCGAGATGCTCCAGCTGCGCACCAAGGTGATCCGCTCGATCCGCCGCACCTACGAGGACCGCGGCTACCTCGAGGTCGAGACCCCGATGCTGCAGCCGATCCACGGCGGCGCCAACGCCCGCCCGTTCAAGACGCACATCAACGCGTACGACATCGAGCTGTACCTGCGCATCGCCACCGAGCTGTACCTCAAGCGCCTGGTGGTCGGCGGCGCCGAGAAGGTCTTCGAGATCAACCGGAACTTCCGCAACGAGGGCGCCGACGCGACCCACAACCCGGAGTTCACCGCCCTGGAGTCGTACGAGGCGTACGGCGACTACGACACCCAGGCCGAGCTGATCCGGGCGATCATCGTCAACGCCGCCCGGGACGCGCTGGGCACCACCGTGGTCCGCGGCCTCGGCCCGGACGGCGTGGAGCACGAGATCGACCTGGCCGAGCCGTGGCAGGAGGTCTCGGTCTACCCGGGCATCTCCGCGCACCTGGGCACCGAGGTCACCCCCGCCACCTCCGTGGAGGAGCTGCGGGCGCTGGCCAAGGAGCACGGCCTGGACGAGTACCTGGACCCGAACTGGGACCACGGCCAGATCGTCCTGGAGCTGATCGAGCGCCTGCTGGAGCACCACGCGATCAAGCCGACCTTCATCAAGGACTACCCGACCTCGGTCTCCCCGCTGACCCGCCGGCACCGCTCGATCGAGGGCGTGGCGGAGAAGTGGGACCTGGTGATCTTCGGCACCGAGATCGGCACCGCCTACTCCGAGCTGATCGACCCGGTCGAGCAGCGCGCCCGCCTCACCGCGCAGTCCCTGCTGGCGGCCGGCGGCGACGTCGAGGCGATGCAGCTGGACGAGGACTTCCTGCGCGCCCTGGAGTACGCGATGCCGCCCACCGGCGGCCTCGGCCTGGGCGTGGACCGCCTGATCATGCTGCTCACCGGCAAGAACATCCGCGAGACGGTGCTCTTCCCGCTGGTGAAGCCGGAGAAGGCCGCCAAGGGCGACAAGGCCGACGCGGCCGACACCGCCGACGAGAACACCGAGGAGTAGGCGATGGAGTACGTCAGCGCGATCGTCCCGCCGCTGGTCATGGCGATCGGTTTCGCCTTCCTGGTGCGGGCCATCATCCGCAGCCAGGGCGGTGCCCAGAAGGCCAAGGAGGACGCCGCGGCCGAGGCCATGGCGACGCGTTCCCCCGCCGAATAGCGCGTCCGCGACGGCGCGCCGCTCCCCCCTCCCGGGGAGCGGCGCGCCGTCGCGTTTGTCGTTTGCCGCCTTTTGTCCGCATCGGTCCTATCCTTGGCGGCACTATGGTGCGGCAACTCGGAGAACTCGAGAACGACATCATGACCCGGGTCTGGCAGTGGAACCGCCCGGTCACGGTTCGGGAGGTTCTGCACGATCTGCGGTCGGAACGCGAAATCGCGTACACCACCGTGATGACGGTGCTTGACAAGCTGTATCGAAAGGGCTGGGTGCGCCGGGAGCGCGCCGGCCGCGCATACCGTTATGAGCCGGTCTCCTCCCGCGAGGCGTACACCGCCGCGCTGATGAACGACGCCTGGGCGACGAGCGACAATCCCGCGGCCGCACTGGTGCACTTCTTCGGGATGATGTCGCCGGAACAGCGCGAGTGGCTGCGCGACGCACTGCGGGTCGCCGGCGTCGATACCGAGGAGACCCGGCCGCCCGCGGCACGATAACGTTCCCCGGCATGGAGGTCACCATCCGCCGTGCGCGGACCACTGACGTGCGCGCCGTCCGTCGGCTCATCGACGCGTACTCCCGGGACGGCATTCTGCTCGACAAGCCGACCGTCACACTGTTCGAATCCGTCCAGGAGTTCTGGGTCGCCGAACGCGACCAGGACGGCCGCGTGGTGGCCTGCGGCGCACTGCACGTGATGTGGGAAGACCTCGCCGAGGTGCGCACCCTCGCGGTCGATCCGGTGTGCAAGGGGCTCGGTATCGGCCACCTGCTGCTGGAGAAGCTGCTGGAGACCGCGCGCTGGCTCGGCGTCCGTCGGATTTTCTGCCTGACGTTCGAGGTGACGTTCTTCTCGAAACACGGCTTCGTGGAGATCGGCGAAAACGACGATCGTACGGCAGACCCGGCGGCCGTGGCCACAGAAGTCTATGAAGAACTCCTGCGCTCGTACGACGAAGGCGTCGCCGAGTTCCTCGACCTGGAGCGGGTGAAGCCGAACACGCTGGGCAACTCGCGCATGCTGCTGCACCTCTGAGACATGCCCGCGGACGCGACGGGCCACACAGGGGTTTGTGTTTTCCGGGAAAAGGCGCTTTCCTTTCTCTAGGCAATGGACCGTTATCGCGGAAAGGGAAGCCCGTGGCACAGAGGGTTCAGGTCATTCTGGAAGACGATCTCGACGGCGGATCCGCGGACGAGACGGTGACGTTCGCCCTCGACGGCGTGGCCTACGAGATCGACCTGAAGAGCGACAACGCGGAGAAGCTTCGCGGCCTGCTGGCCCCGTACGTCGAGAAGGGCCGCAAGCAGAGCGGCCGGCTGACCGCCCCGCGCCGCGGTGGCAACAGCAGCCGGGGCGCCGGCCGCGCCGCGGCCGCCGGCACGGCCGACACCGCCAAGATCCGCAACTGGGCGAAGGAGAACGGCCACCCGGTCAACGACCGCGGCCGCGTCCCGAGCAACGTGCGCGAGGCCTACGAGAAGGCCCACGCGTCCTGACCCCGTCGGGGGTCACCGCGCGGGCGGCAGGCCCAGCCGTTCCCGCGCGCAGGCGTCCGCCAGGGCGTCGAGCAGGCAGAGCAGGTCGGGCGAGCGCAGGTCCAGTGCGGGCCGTCGCGTGCCGGCCCGCAGCCAGTCGGCGGTCCGCGGTTCGGGCACCCGGGGGTCTCCCGGGTGCGCCGCGACCGCGTCGATGGGCAGCCGCAGTTCGGGACCCCAGCCGAGCCAGCCCAGCAGGTCGGGCACCGGCTCGGCGGTGCCGGGGGCGAGCAGGAACACGGCCCGGCCGCCGTGCCGCAGCACCGGCCCGGTGGTGCGGCCCAGCCGCTCCAGCCGGCCGAGCGCGGCCAGCGCGGGCCGCACCGGCGCGGTCATCCGGTCCGACCCGCGCCAGAACTCGGCGGTCGCACGGGGTGCGACCGCGTCGAGCGGCAGCGGGCGGGTCACGACCTGTGCAACGCTGGAGGGACCGACGCGGTCACGCGACCGCCACCGGGATGGCGGTACGTCACCTGCGGCCGACCTGATGATCCGTCACCCCGGGTGCCGGGTCGGCCGACTTCTCGCCAGGCGAACACACACCCCCGGGAAACCACGCGAAACCCGCCGCATTACCGGGTATGAATGCTGGTGGACGGGGTCGAAGGAGCCCGGCCGCAGCACTTCGCGGGGCCGGTCGACCGGTTCCACCGACCCGTGTTCGCCGTTGGCGTAGCGGTATCCGGTGCATCGGGCCCGCCGCTGGGAACACCGTCTCCCAGCATCAGGTTGGGAAAGGTGTCGGCTGGTCGCGCAGCATGTTGCTCCCGCTCCGTGGGAGTTCCGTAGCCGCGCTGCTGAGCGGGACTAGCATGCGGAAGGACAGGGCGGGGACGGCCCCCGAACTGACCGACCGCTCTGAGGAGCGATTAACGATGTTCGAGAGGTTCACCGACCGCGCGCGGCGGGTTGTCGTCCTGGCACAGGAAGAAGCCCGGATGCTCAACCACAACTACATCGGCACCGAGCACATCCTCCTGGGCCTGATCCACGAGGGCGAGGGTGTCGCCGCAAAGGCGCTGGAGAGCCTCGGCATCTCGCTCGAGGCGGTCCGCCAGCAGGTCGAGGAGATCATCGGCCAGGGCCAGCAGGCCCCGTCCGGTCACATCCCCTTCACCCCCCGGGCGAAGAAGGTGCTGGAGCTGTCGCTCCGCGAGGCCCTTCAGCTCGGCCACAACTACATCGGCACCGAGCACATCCTGCTCGGCCTGATCCGCGAGGGCGAGGGCGTCGCCGCCCAGGTCCTGGTGAAGCTGGGCGCCGACCTGAACCGGGTGCGCCAGCAGGTGATCCAGCTGCTGTCCGGCTACCAGACCGGCAGCGGCAAGGAGTCGGCCACGGCCGGCGGCCCCGCCGAGGGCACCCCGTCCACCTCGCTGGTCCTCGACCAGTTCGGCCGGAACCTCACCCAGGCCGCCCGCGAGGCCAAGCTCGACCCGGTGATCGGGCGCGAGAAGGAGATCGAGCGGGTCATGCAGGTGCTGTCCCGCCGCACCAAGAACAACCCGGTGCTGATCGGCGAGCCCGGCGTCGGCAAGACCGCGGTCGTCGAGGGCCTGGCCCAGGCGATCGTCAAGGGCGAGGTCCCGGAGACGCTGAAGGACAAGCAGCTCTACACGCTGGACCTCGGCGCCCTGGTGGCCGGCTCGCGCTACCGCGGTGACTTCGAGGAGCGCCTGAAGAAGGTGCTCAAGGAGATCCGCACCCGCGGCGACATCATCCTGTTCATCGACGAGCTGCACACCCTGGTCGGCGCGGGCGCCGCCGAGGGCGCGATCGACGCCGCCTCCATCCTGAAGCCGATGCTGGCCCGCGGTGAGCTGCAGACCATCGGCGCCACCACGCTGGACGAGTACCGCAAGCACCTGGAGAAGGACGCCGCGCTGGAGCGCCGCTTCCAGCCGATCCAGGTCGCCGAGCCCTCGCTCCCGCACACCATCGAGATCCTGAAGGGCCTGCGCGACCGGTACGAGGCGCACCACCGGGTCTCGATCACCGACGCCGCCCTGGTCGCCGCCGCCACCCTGGCCGACCGGTACATCTCGGACCGCTTCCTGCCGGACAAGGCGATCGACCTGATCGACGAGGCCGGTTCCCGGATGCGCATCCGCCGGATGACCGCGCCGCCGGACCTGCGCGAGTTCGACGAGAAGATCGCCGAGGTGCGCCGGGAGAAGGAGTCCGCGATCGACGCGCAGGACTTCGAGAAGGCCGCGTCGCTGCGCGACAACGAGAAGCAGCTGCTCCAGGCGAAGGCCAAGCGGGAGAAGGAGTGGAAGGCCGGCGACATGGACGTCGTGGCCGAGGTGGACGAGGAGCTCATCGCCGAGGTCCTGGCCACCGCCACCGGCATCCCGGTCTTCAAGCTGACCGAGGAGGAGTCCTCGCGCCTGCTGCGCATGGAGGACGAGCTGCACAAGCGGGTCATCGGCCAGGAGGACGCCATCAAGGCGCTGTCCCAGGCGATCCGCCGCACCCGCGCCGGTCTGAAGGACCCGAAGCGCCCCGGTGGCTCGTTCATCTTCGCCGGCCCCTCGGGCGTCGGTAAGACCGAGCTGTCCAAGACCCTGGCGGAGTTCCTGTTCGGGGACGAGGACGCGCTGATCGCGCTCGACATGTCCGAGTTCTCCGAGAAGCACACCGTCTCGCGGCTGTTCGGCTCCCCGCCCGGATACGTCGGCTACGAGGAGGGCGGCCAGCTCACCGAGAAGGTGCGCCGCAAGCCGTTCTCGGTCGTCCTCTTCGACGAGGTCGAGAAGGCCCACCCGGACATCTTCAACTCGCTGCTGCAGATCCTGGAGGACGGTCGCCTGACCGACTCCCAGGGCCGGGTCGTGGACTTCAAGAACACGGTCATCATCATGACCACCAACCTCGGCACCCGGGACATCTCCAAGGGCTTCAACCTGGGCTTCGCGGCCACGGGCGACGTCCAGGCCGGCTACGAGCGGATGAAGGCGAAGGTCGGCGAGGAGCTCAAGCAGCACTTCCGCCCCGAGTTCCTGAACCGCGTCGACGACATCGTGGTCTTCCACCAGCTGTCCGAGGCGAACATCATCGAGATCGTCGACCTGATGATCGCCCGGGTCGACCAGCGGATGAAGGACCGCGACATGGGCATCGAGCTCAGCGCGGAGGCGAAGAGCCTGCTGGCGAAGCGCGGTTACGACCCGATCCTGGGCGCCCGTCCGCTGCGCCGCACGATCCAGCGGGAGATCGAGGACCACCTGTCCGAGAAGATCCTGTTCGGTGAGCTGCGCTCCGGCCACATCGTGGTGGTCGGCGTGGAGGGCGAGGGCAAGGAAGCCAAGTTCACCTTCCGCGGCGAGGAGAAGACCCCGGTGGCGGACACGCCGGCGGCGGTCTCGGCGACCGGTCCGGATCTGACGAAGTAATAGCGCCGCAAAGCGCGTCGCAAGCCGCCGCCCCCGACCTGATCAGGCCGGGGGCGGCGGCTTTTTCGCGTCCCGCTTTTCAGTTGAAAAACTGTTTAGGTTTCCGTGTGGTGTGAATCCGGGGGCGCGGGATGCCGAACGGGTGAGCTCCGGCGTGGTGCGGGTGCGACCGACCCGGCAGCGACAGGCCGGAAAGGTAGATTGACAGTCCGTCAGATGATCTGAGTTGCCGGAGCATAGCGGCGTGACCATGCCATGGTCAAGGTCTTTCTTTTTTACCGGACCTTGGGTCAAATGTCGTCCACCTGTCTTGCATTGGTTCACCGGTTCGGGCCATCAGCCGCGCCGGTTAGGGGAGGACGTCACCACGTTGAAGATAACCAAGAGGGCTCTCGCGGCTTCCGCCGCCATCGCGGTGACCGCCGCGCTGGGCGCCGGCATGCTGCCGGGAACGGCCACCGCCGCTCCTGTGACCCCGGTCGTCAAGGACCCGGCCGACGCTGCGCAGAACGACAGCGTTCCCCGCGAGCTGCAGAGCCCGCTGGCCGAGAAGCAGCAGGCCGAGCAGAAGGCTGCGATAGAGCAGCTGGTCAACGGCACCGCCAAGGTCGAGAAGCACGGCAGTGGCTCCTCGGTGAAGCTGGGCCGCGACAAGTACGTCGAACTGTCCCGTGAGCGCACCGACAAGATCTTCACCATCCTCGTCGACTTCGGCGACCAGGTGGACAACACCACCACCACCGCCGACGGCAAGGTGAAGTACGGCGGCGAGCCCGGCCCGGCGAACAACCAGATCGCCGCTCCGGACCGCGCCACCAACAACTCGACGGCCTGGCAGGCGGACTACAACCAGCAGCACTACCAGGACCTGTACTTCTCCCCGAACAAGCCCTCGCTGAAGACCTACTACGAGCGCCAGTCCTCGGGTCGGTACTCGGTCGACGGCCTGGTCACCGACTGGGTGAAGGTGCCGTGGAACGAGGCCCGTTACGGCTCGGACTACTGCGGCCAGCACGTCTGCGCCAACGCGCAGGACCTGATCCGCGACGGCATCAACGCCTGGGTCGCCGACCAGAAGGCCAAGGGCCGCACCGACGCCCAGATCAAGGCCGACCTGGCGCAGTACGACCAGTGGGACCGTTACGACTACAACGGCAACGGCAACTTCAACGAGCCGGACGGCTACCTGGACCACTTCCAGATCGTCCACGCCGGTGAGGACCAGTCGGCCGGCGGCGGCGTGCAGGGCACCAACGCCCTGTGGGCGCACCGCTCCTACGCGTACGCCAACCAGGCCGGCAAGACCGGCCCGGACAACAACAAGCTCGGCGGCACCCAGATCGGCGTCACCGGTCTGTGGGTCGGCGACTACACCATGCAGCCGGAGAACGGCGGCCTGGGCGTGTTCGCGCACGAGTACGGCCACGACCTCGGTCTGCCGGACCTGTACGACACCTCCGGCACCGGCATCGACAACTCGGTCGGCTTCTGGTCGATCATGTCCTCCGGTTCCTGGCTGGGCGAGGGCAAGAACGAGATCGGCGACATGCCGAACGACCTCGACATCTGGTCGAAGCTGAAGCTGGGCTGGCTGGACTACGACACCGCCAAGGCGGGTCAGTCCTCGCTGCACCTGCTCGGCCCGGTCGAGTACAACAACAAGCGCAAGCAGGGTCTGCTCATCGACCTGCCCAAGAAGACCGTCACCACCGAGATCAACACCCCGTTCGCGGGCGCCAACGAGTGGTGGAGCGGCAGCAACGACGACCTGAACGTCTCGCTGACCCGCGACGTCGACCTGACCGGCAAGACCTCGGCCACGCTGACCGCGAAGGCCTGGTACGAGCTGGAGACGGACTACGACTACGCGTACGCCGAGGTCTCCACCGACGGCGGCGCGAACTGGACGGCGCTGGCCGGCACCTTCAACGGCACCGCGCTTCCGGACAACGCCATCAACGGCACCTCGAACGGCGCGTGGGGCGACCTGTCCTTCTCGCTGAACGCCTACGCCGGCAAGGCCGTCAAGGTCCGCTTCCACAACACCACCGACGGCGGCGTCCACTACAAGGGCCTGGCCCTGGACGACATCGCGGTGACCGCGGACGGCGCGGCGCTGTTCACCGACGGCGCCGAGAACGGCGACAACGGCTGGACCGCCGCCGGGTTCTCCCGGATCACCGGCAAGTTCTCCAAGGACTACGACCAGCACTACCTGGTCGAGAACCGCCAGTACATCAGCTACGACTCGACGCTGAAGACCGGCCCGTACCTGTTCGGTTCGG
Organism: Streptomyces sp. TLI_171; assembly: GCF_003610255.1. GTDB lineage: Bacteria > Actinomycetota > Actinomycetes > Streptomycetales > Streptomycetaceae > Kitasatospora. The sequence continues at coordinate 3,363,646 of NZ_RAPS01000001.1, forward strand.
CCGCCAAGCCGAACTGGGTGGAGCACTACGCCAACCAGAACGGCATCCTGATCTGGCTGTGGGACTCCTCGCAGACGGACAACAACGTGGCGAACCACCCGGGCCAGGGTCTGATCCTCCCGATCGACTCCCACCCGGACACGCTGAAGTGGTCCGACGGCACCCTGATGCGTCCGCGCCTGCAGGGCTACGACTCCACCTTCGGCTTCGACCGGACCGACGGCCTGCAGGTCCACAAGGCCGACGTGCTCACCAAGGTTCCGAGCTCCCGCGGGGTGACGGTCTTCAACGACCACACCACCAAGTACTGGAACGCGGACAACCCGTACAGCAGCGTGCAGGTGCCCGACACCAAGACCCAGATCCAGGTGCTGTGGCAGTCGCACAACGAGCTGGAGGCCCTGGTCTACGTCAAGCCCGTGAAGTGACGCAGACCCGGTAGTGGCAACAGCGAGGGCCCCGGCGGTTTCCGAACCGCCGGGGCCCTTCGCGTTCCTGCCGCCCCGTCGGGCCGCCCTGACGCCGGGTCAGAGCAGGGCCAGGAAGCCCTCCATGGCCTCGGTGACCTCCTTGGGGCTCCACTCCAGGGCGTGGGCCTGGACGGTCACCTCGGTCATCGACAGGCCCGGCAGCGGGCCCGGCTCCCACCAGCCGCCGAACAGCGAGACGCCCTGCTCCTCGGCCTGCCGGTGGCCGGCCTCGTTCAGCCGCTCGGCGGGGTGCGGCAGCCAGAGCTGGAACTGGTGGGTGTGCGGCGGCTCCGGGTTCACCCGGGCGCCGGGGGCCTCGGCCAGCGCCGCGGCGACCTGCTTGGCGTGCGCCACGTACGAGGGCAGCCGGGGCAGCTCGCGGTCCAGGCCGGCCAGCGCGGACAGCGCGGCGGGCCACTGCTGCCAGAGCTTGCCGCCGTAGCGGTGCCGCCAGACCTTGATCCGGCGGACGTACTCCACCTCGCCGGCCACCACGGCGCCGCTGTGGCCGCCCAGCGACTTGTAGAAGGAGACGTACACCGAGCCGGCCCGGGCGCAGACCTCCGGCAGCGGGCGGCCCAGGTGCGAGGTGGACTCCCAGAGCCGGGCGCCGTCCAGGTGGACCGGGCGGCCCTGCTCGGCGGCCAGGTCGTAGAGCGTGGTCAGCTCCTCCCAGCTGGGCAGCAGGAAGCCGGCGTCGCGCAGCGGGAGCTCCAGCATCAGCACGTCGTACGGCTCGTCCAGGGCGGCCAGTTCGGCGGCTGTGGGCTGGCGCGGGTCGGCGGTCTGCGGGACGGTGCGCAGCCCGGACAGCACCTGGTGGGCGCGGCGCTCGTGGACCTCGGGGTGGGCGAGCGGGTGCATGGCCACCACCGGGCCGTGGGTGTCGGCCCAGCCCTTGAGGGCGGCCTGCTGGGCCATCGTGCCGGTGGGGAAGTAGGCCGCGTCGGGCTTGCCGAGCAGGTCGGCGACCCGGCGCTCCAGGGTGCGGACGATGCCGTCGCCGTACTTGTCGGTGGGCTCGTCCAGCGGGTGGGGGCCGTCGGCGAGCGCGGCGAGGTCGGCCAGTGCTTCGCGGACGGTCTGGGGGCGGAGACCGGACAGCAGGCGGTCGGCCTGGCGGCGCGCGGTGAACCGGCGGTCCGGAACAGGGGTGTCGTTCATCAGCTGATCATCTCCGACGGTTGGGTGGATCGGATGGTGCAGCTGGCTCGAAAGCCGGTTGTACCCGGGCTGGTTCGGGACCAAACCGGCCGTCCGCCGGTGGCGATGGTCACAGGCCGTTCGGGAAGTACGACCCACGATAGGAGGTTTCGTGGGCAAACAGCCGGTTTGTCCGATGCCTCGGGGGGACCTTCCGCCTGCCATCCGCACTACCGGCCGTCGTAGGTCACACTCTTGGGCCTTCGCATCCGGGTCGTTTACACCGGAGTCGTTGCACCAGTTCGGCGAGCCACTGCGGCTCGGCCCCGCGCTGGCCCCGTCCGTGAGGTTCCGACTCCCGATGCGTTCCATCCCCGCCACCGGCCGCCGGCTTCTCCAGTCGATCAGCTCCAGCCACGCCCGCTCGGTGCTGTCCGCCGACGTGCTGGCCCCGGTCCGCCGTTCCCCCGCCAAGGCGATGGCCTCCGGCGCCGCCGTGGTCGCCCTCGGCGCGCTGCTGATCCCCGGCGGCCACGCCGCCGCGCAGACCGTGCACCCGACCACGCCGGGCGTCTCCGCGTTCACCGCCGAGGGCTTCGTCCTGCAGAAGGCCGACGTCCAGCTGGGCGCCCCGGTCTCCTACCAGAGCGAGCAGACCGAGGCCGCCAAGGCCGTGGTCGCCGCCAACCTGACCGGCGCGCAGCAGGCCGACCGGCCGCAGCAGGACGAGGCCGCCTCGCGCGGCGAGCAGCGCACCGAACTGCCGGCCGCCGAGCAGGCCGCCCCCGCCGCCGAGCAGGCCGCCCCCGCCGCCGGGCAGCCGGCCGAGCAGGCCGCCGCCCCGGCGCAGCAGGCCCCGGCGCAGGCCGCCGAGCAGCCGGCCCCCGCGGCCGAGCAGCCCGCCCCGGCACCCGCTCCCGCTCCCGCCCCGGCACCCGCGCCGGCGCCTGCGCCTGACTGGTCCTCCCCCGTCCCGGGCGCGACGATCAGCAACCCGTACCACAAGACCAACGCCGCGTACGCGGCCGGCTACCACACCGGCACCGACTTCGCGGTCTCGGTCGGCACCCCGGTGGTCGCGGTCGGCGACTCCACCGTGGTCTCGGCCGGCTGGGCCGGCGCCTACGGCAACCAGATCGTGCTGAAGCTCGCCGACGGCCGGTTCGCCCAGTACGCGCACCTGTCCCAGCTGGGCGTGAAGGCCGGGCAGCACGTCGAGGCCGGCGACCAGGTCGGCAAGTCCGGCAACACCGGCAACTCGCACGGCCCGCACCTGCACTTCGAGATCCGCACCGCCAATCAGTACGCGAAGGTGATCGACCCGGTCGGCTACCTGAAGGGCCACGGCGCGAACAACTTCTGATCCGCCGCCGCACCCCGCGAACCCCGAGCCGTCCGCTGCCTACCGCGCGGACGGCTCGATGCGTGCGGCGACCTCCAGCGCGACCTCCAGGGCGGCCTCCATCGCGTCCTGCACCGTGACGCCGGGGCCGGCGATCGACTCCTGGCCGGGCTCGCACAGGTCGGCCTTGAGCAGGAACATCGCCGAGTGCATGGAGGTCAGCGCCACCGTGGCGCGCAGCTTGTCGCGGAAGGTCGGCTCCGGCCCGTGCAGCAGGGTGATCATCCGGATCATCCGGTCCTTGAACGCCAGCCCGGCCGCGGACTCCCGCAGCGCGGGCTGGTTCTCGTGGAAGAACCGCAGCAGCGGGGCCCGCTCGCCCATCCCGGCGGCGAACCGGCGCAGCAGTTCGTCCCGCAGCTCGGGCGACCAGGGCTTGCCCTCGCCCCAGGCGATGGCGTCGTCGAGCGGGGCGGCCATCTTCTCCACGATGCCGCGGACGATGTCGTCCTTGGTCTTGAAGTGGTAGTACAGGGCGGCCTTGGTGACGCCGAGGCGGTCGGCGATCTCCCGTAGCGAGGTCTTCTCGTAGCCGTGCTCGGCGAACAACTCCAGGGCCACGTCGATGATCCGCGCTCTGGTGTCGCTGCGGGGGCTCTGGGTGGTGGTCATCGCTGGCGGCCTGCCTCGTGAAGCGGGAGCGGGACTGGTGTCAAGGTCCGGTTCTGCTGGCATTCTCCCTGCCCAGAGGGGCTGCCTCGAAACTGGCTTGACGACCGGCTGGGGAACAACCTACCGTGCCGGACGGCGATTCACTAGCCGGTCGTCAAGTAAGTACCGCCGCGGAAGCAGCTCCGCGGCACTCGCGCCCCGGGAGAGACGCACCATGACAACCCAGCAGTCCGAGGCGGCTCCGGAGGAGCCATCCGTCGATCTCGGGAAGCAGACCGACGAGTTCGTGCAGCGCCCGCAGCGCGAGATCCGCCTGGTGATGGTCGGCCTGGTGATCACCATGCTGCTCGCCATGCTCGACAACCTGATCGTGGGCACCGCGATGCCGACCATCGTCGGCGAGCTGCACGGATCCGAGCACATGTCCTGGGTGGTCACGGCCTACACCCTGGCCACCGCCGCCTCCACCCCGATCTGGGGCAAGGTCGGCGACCTGTACGGCCGCAAGGGCTCCTTCCTGGTGTCGATCGCGATCTTCCTGCTCGGCTCGGCGCTGTCCGGCCTGTCGCAGACCATGACCCAGCTGATCGCCTTCCGCGCCGTTCAGGGCCTGGGCGCCGGCGGCCTGATGGTCGGCGTGATGTCGATCATGGGCGCGCTGGTGCTGCCCCGCGACCGCGGCAAGTACCAGGGCATGTTCGCCGCCGTCATGGCGCTGGCCACCGTCGGCGGCCCGCTGATCGGCGGCTTCATCACCGACCACCTGAGCTGGCGCTGGACGTTCTACGTCAACCTGCCGCTCGGCGCGATCGCGCTGGTCTTCGTCGTCGTGGTGCTGAAGCTCCCCAAGATCCGCTCCAACGCGAAGATCGACTACTTCGGCTCGGCGCTGCTCACCATCGGCATCGTCTCGATGGTCCTGATCACCACCTGGGGCGGCCACGAGTACGCCTGGGGCTCCAAGCAGATCCTCGGCCTGGGCGCGCTGGGCGTCGCCTCGCTGATCGGCTTCTGCTACGTCGAGCAGCGGGTCGCCGAGCCGGTCATCCCGCTCAGCCTGTTCCGCAACCGCAACTTCACCATGGTCTCGATCATCGGCTTCATCGTCGGTTTCGCGATGTTCGGCGCGGTCACCTTCCTGCCCACCTACCAGCAGATCGTGCAGGGCGCCTCGGCGACCAACTCCGGCCTGCTGCTGATGCCGATGATGTTCGGCATGCTGGTGATCTCGCTGGTGGTCGGCCAGGCCATCACCAAGACCGGCAAGTACCGGATCTACCCGATCATCGGCACCGCGGTGATGGCCGGCGGCTCGCTGCTGCTGTCCACCCTGTCCGTGGACACCACCAGCTTCGCCTCCTCCTGCTACATGGTGGTGCTCGGCGCCGGCATGGGCTTCCTGATGCAGGTGACCATGCTGGTCGCGCAGAACAGCGTGGAGATGAAGGACATGGGCGTCGCCTCGTCCTCCGCCACCCTGTTCCGCACCATCGGCGGCTCCTTCGGCGTGGCCCTGTTCGGCACGCTGTACGTCAACCGCCTCACCGACACCCTGGAGGCCGCCGGGATGCACGGCGGCCAGTCCACCGCCTCGATGACCCCGGCCTCGCTGAAGGGCCTCCAGCCCGAGCAGCTGTCGGTGATCCAGCACGGCATCTCCAACGGCATGCACACCGTCTTCCTGTGGGGCACGGTGATCAGCCTGATCGCCGTCGCCGCCTCGCTGTTCCTGCGCGAGGTCGCCCTGCGCGGCGGCCCGGCCGCCGCCGAGGCCAAGGCGGACGCCGCCCTGGAGGGCGCGGTCTGACGACCGCTCAGCCCTGAACGCACGACGGCCCGGGACCACTGGTCCCGGGCCGTCGTGCGTCCGGTCGCTACTGCGGCAGCCGGTAGGTGCCCGGCCCGACCGGCTCCACCAGCCCGTCGGCGACCAGCCCGTCCAGCGCCCGGGCGCGCTGCACCGCGTCCGGCCACACCACGTCCAACTGGCCCTGGGAGACCAGCCCGTGGGCGTCCCGCAGCACCGCCAGCAGCTTGCCGCGGACCTGCCGGTCGGTGCCCTCGTAGGTCTGGCCGCGGCGCGCCGGGCCCTGGTGCGGCGGGCAGCCGGCCAGCTGCCAGGCGCACTGGGCGCGCAGCGGGCAGGCGCCGCACTCGGGGCCGCGGGCGGTGCAGACCAGGGCCCCCAGCTCCATCACGGCGACCGCCCAGGTGGCGGCCCGCTCGTCGGTGGCGGGCAGCAGCTCGGCGGCGGTGCGGCGCTCGGCCGCGGTGGTGGCGTTCGCCGGGTACTCGACGCCGGTGACCGCGCGGGCGAACACCCGGCGGACGTTGGTGTCCAGCACCGCGTGCCGCTGCCGGAACGCGAAGGAGGCGACCGCCGCCGCGGTGTACTCCCCCACCCCGGGCAGCGCCAGCAGCGCCGCGTGCTCGTCCGGGACGACGCCGCCGTGCTGCTCGGTGATCGCGGTGGCGGCGGCGTGCAGCCGCAGCGCGCGGCGCGGGTAGCCGAGCCGGCCCCACATCCGGACCGCCTCGCCGGGCGCGTCCGCGGCCAGCGCGGCGGGCGTGGGCCAGCGCTCCAGCCAGGCGGCGTAGGCGGGCAGCACCCGCTTCACGGGGGTCTGCTGGAGCATGAACTCGCTGACCATCACCGCCCAGGGCGAGGCGTCCGGAGTCCGCCAGGGCAGGTCGCGGGCGTTGGCCTCGTACCAGCCGATGACGGTGGAGTGCAGCGCCCGGAGGGCGGCGGGAGCGGGAGTCGAAGCAGTGGCAACCATGGCCCCCCGATCCTGCCACGGCGCGCCGCGCAGGCTTAAAGCCCCAGGTCGTCGAGCTCCTTCAGTAGGTCCGCGCGCGGGCTGACCAGCGCGCCGCCGGTGGACTTCGACGCCGGCAGGGCCGCGCCCGGCTCGGTCGCCGCGACGGCGGCGGCCGAGCGCGCGGCACTGCGGTCGCGGAAGATCCAGGCGCCCGCCAGGCCGCCGACCAGGCCGCCCAGGTGCCCCAGCCAGGACACCCCCGGGGTGCCGGGGACCGCCGTGGTCAGGATGTAGGCGAAGGAGGCGCCCATCACCAGGCCGATCAGCGAGTCGATCAGGTTCCGGTCGAACAGGCCGCGCAGCACCACGTAGCCGAAGTACCCGAAGATCACGCCGCTCGCGCCGACGGTCACCACGTCCTCGCGCTCGAACAGCCACACCGCCATGCCGCTGGTCACCACCAGCAGCGCGGTCAGTCCGAGGAACTTGCGCACCCCGCGGTACGCGGCGAGGAACCCGAACACGAACAGCGGGCCGGAATTGCCCTCCAGATGCTGCCAGTTCAGGTGCAGGAACGGCGCGGTCAGCAGGTATCCGAGGCTGTCCACGTCGCGGGCCCGGATGCCGTGCAGCAGCGCGATCCGCTCGTCCATCAGCCAGTTCGCGAGCTGCACCACCCACACCAGGCAGAGCATCGTGAAGACCGTGAAGAACGCCCGGCGCGCCTCGGCGATCATCTGTGCGGGGTCGAGGGCGGCAGCGGGAGCGGGTTCGTGCGCGGGGGCCATGAGGGCGACTATAGGGCGGCCCGCCGTCGCAGGGGGAGCCTCCCGACCCTCCTCGGGGCCGGGGGAGAGTCCCTCTTCCGGAGCAAATGGCGGATCATGTGAAAGAAGTGGCCCCGGTGAGGTGTTGATGCGTCAACAGGTCCACACCGTCTCGTAGAGTTTGCCCGTGCCTTCTCTGCGCCAGCCCGTCGGACCACTGCCCGCCTCGATCTACTGGCGGCGGCGCGTCGTCGTGCTCACCGCCCTCGCGATCATCCTGCTCGTGGTGGGCTGGCTCGCGTTCGGCTCCGGCCGCGGGCAGCAGAAGCCCTCCGGGAGCAGCCCGCTGCCGGCCCCCGCGCAGTCCATCACCCCCGGCGCCTCCCCCAGCGGCTCCGCCATCACCTCCCGCCCGGGCGGCGGTTCCGGCGGCACGACCGGTGGCACCGGCGGCTCCGCGACGGGCGGATCCAGCACGGGCGGCGGCGCGGGCGGCGAGATCAGCGTCACGGGCGGCGCGGCGGGCTCCGGCGGGAGCACGGGCGGCGGCTCCACCGGCGGGACGTCCACGGGCGGCGCTGGCGGCACCAACTCCCGCGCCGGCGGCGGGGCCTCACCCGCCGTCAACACCCCCGAGGTGATGGCCCTCCCGGTCTGCGCCACCTCGCAGCTGACGCTGGAGCTCGCCTCCGCGCAGAACGCGTACGCCGTGAAGGACAAGCCCCGGCTGGCGCTGACGGTCCGCAACTCCTCCGGCTCCGCGTGCCGGGTGAACCTGTCCCGCGAGTACTCGGCGCTGACCATCACCTCCAGCGGCAACGAGCGGGTCTGGTCCTCCGCCGACTGCATCCCGGAGCGGGCCGACGCCTGGGCCCAGATCGCCGGCAACAGCGGCGTCACCGAGACCTTCACCTGGGACCGCAGCCGCTCCAAGCCCCAGTGCGCGACCCCGGACCCGACCCCCGCCCAGCCCGGCAACTACCTGGTGCAGGCCGACCTGACCATCGCCCCGGCCGGCCCGCTCTCCGCCCGCACCTCCATCCGCCTGGACGGCTGACGGCTGACGGCTGAGCCCGCCTACGCGCCCCACGAGGTGCCGCGCAGCGAGCGGCCCAGGGTGAGCGGCAGCAGCGCGGCGGCGAGCAGGCACGCGAGCAGCAGCAGCACGGTGGTGCCGGGCAGCAGGTCGAGCAGCAGGCCGGCGCCCATGGTCCCGATCGGGAGGCCGCCCATCAGCAGGGTCATGGTGCCGGCCATGGCGCGGCCGCGCATCGCCTCCGGGACCCGCTGGAAGACCAGCACGTCGAGCATCACCCGCAGCGCGGGGACACCGAGCGACATGACGGTGAGGGCGGCGAACACCACCGCCGGACCGGCGGCCAGCGCGGGGACGGCGAACATCACCGGGCCGATCCAGGCGACGGCCAGCAGCAGCGCGCCGGGGGCGAGCAGCCGGTGCAGGCGGGAGACGAGCAGGGCGCCGAGCAGGCCGCCGACGGCCTCGCCGGTGAGGGCCAGGCCGATGCCGGCCTCGGAGGTGCCGTGGGCGCGGAGCAGCACCATGACGGTGAGCAGCATGGCGGAGCCGGCCACATTGAGCGCGACCGCGACCAGCACGGTGGAGCGCAGCACGGGGTTGCCGAACAGGTAGCGCAGCCCGGCGTACGCGGCGCCCTTCTCCTTGCCGGCAGCTGACGGTGCGTCACCGGCCGGGGAGTCGAAGCGGACGGCCACCGAGGCGGTGAGCGCCAGCGCCGAGGTCAGCACGGTGGTGAGGAAGGGCACGGCCCGGCCGACGCCGAGCAGGAAGCCGGCCAGCGGCGGTCCGGCCAGGGCGGCGCCGTTGACCCGGAGTTCGTCCTGCGAGAGGGCCTGGCGCAGCTGCTCGGGCGGGACCACGGCGCGCAGCGCGAGCATCCGGGAGGGGCCGCCGTAGGCCATGGTCGCGCCGATCACGGCGGCAGCGACCAGGGTGTGCGGGACGGTCAGCCGGTGGGCGAGCAGGGCGAGGGCGACGCTGAGCGCGGTGACCAGCCGGACGGTGTCGGCCAGGATCAGCACCCGGCGGCGGTCGTGACGGTCGGCGACGGCGCCGCCGTGCAGGCCGAACAGGACGGAGGCGCCGAACTGGACGGCGGCGAACGCGCCCGCCGCGGTCGGCGAGCCGGTCATCGCGAGCAGCAGCAGCGGGTACGCGGTGTCGGCGACGCAGGTGCCGAGCATCGCGGAGGCCGAGCCGGCCCACAGGGTCTGGAAGCGCCAGTTCCGCCGCAGCGGGACCACTGCCGCCGTCTGCACCGGGTTCTCGGTCACGGTCATCTCTGCCACCCCGTTCGCACCGCTGCGCACGTTCACCACACTGGCAACGTTCACGCTCAAGCAACCATTCACGCCTTCGTGAATGGTTGCACGGCCGTGAACAATTGCGCAAGCGTTGACGCTATGGCTGAATGTGAACGTGGTGGAGCAGATGAAGGAGCGCGAGGTCACGGACGTCGCGACGCTGAAGGCCCTGGCCGACCCGCTGCGGCTGGCCGTTCTCGGGGCGCTGATGAAGCACGACCCGGAGCCGCTGTCGGTGAAGGAGATCGCGGCGGAGCTGGAGGAGGCACCGACCAAGCTGTACCGGCACGTCAAACAGCTGGAGCAGGCCGAGCTGGTGTTCGTGGCCGAGACCCGGCTGGTCTCGGGAATCGTGGAGAGCCGCTACCGGTCGGCCCAGCACTCACTGCGGCTGTCCCCGCAGGTCTACGCGGAGGGCGACGAGCCGCCGGCCGCGCTGGGCGCGATGCTGGCCGCGATGGACCTGGTGCGCGCGGACTTCCAGCGCAAGTTCCTGGCCGGACGGGTCGACCTGACACCGGCCGCGCAGGGCAACCCGCTGCCCGGCAAGTTCGCGCACACCAGCGTGCGGCTCACCCGGGAGCAGCTGCTCAAGCTGCGCGCCCGGCTGGACGAGGCGCTGGACGAGGTGTTCGGGTACGGCGAGTCCACCGACCCGGACGCGGTCGAGGTGAACCTGTTCGCCCTGATGTACACGGTGAAGCCCGAACCACCGCAGCCGAACTGACCGAAGGTCAGACGTACCGCTCCAGGATGGAGGACTCGGCGAGCCGCGACAGCCCCTCGCGCACCGAGCGGGCCCGGGTCTCGCCGACGCCCTCCACGGTCTGCAGGTCGTCGATGGACGCGGCCAGCAGCTTCTGCAGGCCGCCGAAGTGGTCGACCAGCCGCTCGATGACGGTGTTCGGCAGCCGCGGAACCTTCGCCAGCAGGCGGTAGCCGCGCGGGGAGACCGCGGAGTCCAGCGACTCGGGGGTGCCGGTGTAGCCGAGCGCCTTGGCGACCGTCTGCAGGTCCAGCAGCTCGGCGTGGGTGAGCGCCTCCAGGTCGGACAGCACCTCGGTGACGGTGCGGCCCTTCTTCGCCGCCCGGTCCGGGAAGTAATCGCGCACCACCAGCTCGCGCTCCGGCTCGACGCCGGCGATCAGCTCGTCCAGCTGCAGCGACAGCAGCCGGCCGTCGGTGCCGAGTTCCAGCACGTACCCGGCGATCTCGCCGGCGATCAGCCGGACCATCTCCAGGCGCTGCACCACGGCGGACACGTCCCGGACGGTGACCAGGTCCTCGATCTCCAGCGCGGAGAGCGTGCCGGCCACCTCGTCGAGGCGGAGCTTGTAGCGCTCCAGGGTGGCCAGCGCCTGGTTGGCACGGGACAGCACCGTGGTGGAGTCCTCCAGCACCCGGCGGGCGCCGTTGACGTAGATGGCGATCAGCCGCATCGAGTGCGAGACCGCCACCACGGGGTAGCCGGTCTGCCGGTTGACCCGCTCGGCGGTGCGGTGCCGGGTGCCGGTCTCGTCGGTGGGGATGTTGGCGTCCGGCATCAGGTGCACGCCCGCGCGGAGGATCTTGCCGAGGTCCTTGTCGAGGATCACCGCGCCGTCCAGCTTGCACAGTTCGCGCAACCGGGTGGCGGTGAACTCGACGTCCAGCACGAAACCGCCGGTGCACAGCGCGTCCACGCTCTTGTCGAAGCCGAGGACGATCAGACCGCCGGTGTTGGCCCGGAGCACCCGCTCCAGCCCGTCCCGCAGCGCCGTGCCCGGCGCGATCGCGCTGAGGGAAGCCCGCAGCAGGGCCTCCTCGCGGGAGGACTTGTCCGCCCGGTCGATGGCTGCCACGTGACTCCTTGGGCCGACCCGGACCGTGTGCCGCGGCGGCCGACGGTCTGTCTGTTATTCCTGCGAATGATGCCAATCAGCAGGTGAAGTCTAACTGTGTGCGGCCGCAACAGGACGAGGGTCAGGCCAGTTCGTCCGAGTCGACCGGCTCCCAGCCCGCCATCAGCTCGTCCGGGTACGCCGGAACGGTCTCCCGGGCGCGCGCCTGCGCGGGCGGCGCCGGGGTCTCCTGACGGGGCTTCGAGCGGCTGCGCCGGCCCGGGATCGCGCGCAGCGCCTCGCCGATGTCTGAGACCTCCACCACCTTCATGCCCGGCGGCACCTTGCCCGGGTCCGGCGGCACCAGGGCGTGCGTGAAGCCCAGCCGGTGCGCCTCGGCGAGCCGGCGCTGCACGCCCGTCACCCGCCGCACCTCGCCCGCCAGGCCCACCTCGCCGATCGCCACCAGGTTGTTCGGCAGCGGCGTGTCGGTCGAGGAGGAGGCCACCGCCAGGGCGATCGCCAGGTCCGCCGAGGGCTCGGTGAGCTTCACGCCGCCGACCGTGGCGGTGTAGATGTCCTGCTTGCCGAGCTTCACGCCGCCGTGCCGCTCCACCACCGCCAGGATCATCGCGATCCGCGGCGACTCCAGGCCCGAGGTGGTGCGCCGCGGCGAGGGGATCTGCGAGTCCACCATCAGCGCCTGCACCTCCGCCACCAGCGGCCGCTTGCCCTCCAGCGTGACGGTCAGGCAGGTGCCGGGGACGGCCTTGTCACGGCGGGTCAGGAACAGGCCGGACGGGTCGGCGAGGCCGACGATGCCCTCGTCGTGCAGCTCGAAGCAGCCGACCTCGTCGGTCGCCCCGTAGCGGTTCTTGACGCCGCGGATCAGCCGCAGCCGGGCGTGCCGGTCGCCCTCGAAGGACAGCACCACGTCGACCAGGTGCTCCAGCAGGCGGGGGCCGGCGATCTGACCGTCCTTGGTGACGTGGCCGACCAGCAGCGTCGCCATGCCGCGCTCCTTGGAGGCGCGGATCAGCGCGCCCGCCACCTCGCGGACCTGGGCGGGCCCGCCGGGTGCGCCGTCCAGTTCGGCGGAGGCGATGGTCTGCACCGAGTCCAGGATCAGCAGGCCGGGGTTGACCGCCTCGATGTGGCCGAGCACCGCACCGAGGTCCTGCTCGGCGGCCAGGTACAGGTGTTCGGAGAGCGCGTTGATCCGGTCCGCGCGCAGCCGGACCTGCCCGGCCGACTCCTCGCCGGTGACGTACAGGGTGCGGTGCCGCTCGGAGGCGGCCTTCGCCGCGACGTCCAGCAGCAGGGTGGACTTGCCGACGCCGGGCTCGCCCGCGAGCAGCACCACCGCGCCCGGCACCAGGCCGCCGCCGAGCACCCGGTCCAGCTCCGGCACGCCGGTCGAACGCGCGGTCGCCACCTGCCCGTCGACCTGCCCGATCGGCTTGGCGGGCGAGGACACCGGCCCCGCCGCCGTGGTGCGGACCGGCACCGCGCCGTACTCCTCGACCGTGCCCCACGCGTTGCACTCGGTGCAGCGGCCGACCCACTTGAGCAGTTGGGCGCCGCACTCGGTGCAGCGGTACGAGGGGCGCGCCTTGGCGGTGGTCTTGGTACGGGCAGCCATGCGGGCCACCGTAGCGCCTCGCACCGACAGCCCCGGGCGGGCGTCACCCCGGGCGAACAAGGAATCGGTCCTGTTACCCGAAAGAAGGACAACCGGCCGAAACCGCCCGGGTGGCGGGTTTCGGCTGCCTACCGTCGATTCCGTGACCACCGGCCAGCCCCACCCCGTCGACCCGTCCCCGGTACTCCGGGCGTACGGCGCGTGCGTCGACGGGCTGTTCACCTACTGCCTGTCCGTGCTCTGCGAGCACGCCGCCGCCACCGCGGCCGTCCTGGAAGTCCGCGACCTGGCGCAGCGCCACGGCGACCGGCTCGCCGACCCGGCGCTGCTGCGCGCCTGGCTGTACGCGCTGGCCCGGCACCGCTGCCTGGCCCGGCTGGACGGCGCCGCCGAGGCGGACGCCGCGGCCGCGCCGCCGCCCGGCACCGCGCGCGAGCGGCGCCGCGAACTCGCCTCGCTGGCCTGGCCCGAGGCGGCCGGCACCGACCCGGAGCAGCGCGAGGCGCTGGAACTGGCGGTCCGTCACAAGCTGACCGGCAGCGAGGTCGCGGCGGTGCTCGGCCTGACCGCGGAGGCCGCGGCGGAGCTGCTGGACGCGGCGGGCGCCGAGGTCGGCCGGACCAGGACGGCGCTGCTGGTGCTCGGCGTCGGCTCCTGCCGGGAGCTGACCCAGCTCGGCGGGGTCGGCGCGGAGTCCTGGCGCGGCTGGGTGCTCGGCCCGGCGCTCCGCCGCGAGCTGGTGCTGCACCTGGTGGAGTGCCCGACCTGCCGGGGCACGGCGGAGCGGGTCGCCGGCCAGCTCGGCCACGGCCTGGCCGGCCTGCCGGGCCTGCCGCTGCTGGCCGCGCCCGGACCGCTGCGCCCGGCCTCGGCGCCGGTCGGCGGGACGGCGTTCCTGGCGGGGGCGGCGGCCGGCCGGCGGGCGGCGCAGGGCCCCGGCGAGCCGCGGTTCGACCAGCGCGGCTTCCCCCGGCACCGGCTGCCCGCGCCGCCGCGCGGCTCGGCGGTGCGCCAGCGGGTGGTGACCACGGGCGTGCTGGCGGCGGTGCTGGCCGCGCCGGTGGTGGCGCTGTGGAGCGCGCACCGGGACGGCGGGGACGAGCCGGCCTCGGCGGTGTCCTCGGTGCGGGTGGACGGTCCGGCCGGTGCGGGCGGGCGGGTGCCGGCGCCGGAGCCGACCTCGGTGCAGGCCCTGCCGCCCGCCACGGGCACCCTGCAGCTGGCGGGCGCGGTGGCCGCAGAAACGTCCCTGCCGACCCTCCAGGGCCCCGCCGTTCCGGTGCCCTCGCGGGGCTCCACGGTGCTGTCCAGCCCGACGCTGACCGCCGAACCGGCCCCCGCGCCGAGCCGGCTGACCGTGGAGGCCGGCGAGTACGGAAACCGCACGGTGATCACGCTGACCAACACCGGTGGCAGCGCGCTGTCCTGGCACGCCGTGCTGGACGTGGACTGGCTGCGGCTGAGCCGCGACGCCGGCACCCTGGCCCCCGGCCAGCGGATCACCGTCACGGTCACGGTGGACGAGAGCCGGGTGCCGGAGTCCAAGTGGACGGCGCACCTGGCGCTGCCGCCGTCCACCGCGGTGGTCACCCTGGAGGGTGGCACCGACCACCGCGGGGTGCCCACGCCCGAGCCGACGCCCACCCCGTCGGCCTCGGTACCCGCCTCCCCCTCCCCGTCCGACTCGCCGAGTCCGGCCGGTCCGTCCGGCTCGACGTCCCCGTCGCCGTCCGCGTCCCCGTCCGCCCCGGCCTCGTCCTCGCCGTCCCCCAGCGCCCCGGCGTCCGCCTCGCCCAGCTCCTCGGCGTCCCCGGCCGACCCCGCCGGGTCGGCACCGCCGTCGCCCTGACGGCTGGTCAGTCCGCCGCGGCGCTCGCCGGCGGGCGTGCGCCGCGGGCCACCGCCTCCTCCAGCGAGGCCCCAGGACGGGGTCGGCGGGAACGACTCCGTCCGGGCCGAGCACACCGGACCGGCCCGGTGTGCTCGGTGAGCCGCACGAAGGAGGGCTGCGCCCCGGCGACGATCAGCCGTCCGCCGCGGGCGCCCAGCTCCTCGGCCTTGCGCAGCAGCAGCCCGACCGTGCGTCCGCGGCGGGGCGAGCGCGGCGACGCCTGCGCGGAGTGCAGCAGCCGCCCGGTGTCGGGGAGCCTGCCGACGATCGGTTCGCCGCCGGCCACGACGATCAGGCCGCCGGCGACCGGCATCAGGATGTGCGCGGCGTCCGGCGGGTCAGGCGAGGCCCGAGACGGCGTCTCCGATGTACTTCACGCCGAGGACCAGCAGCACCACCATCATGATCGCCGAGTTGTGGGCGGACATCCACGCCTTCCACTCGCCGAGCACCTTGGCCGACCTGCTGCCGCCGACCAGGTACACGCCGAGCGGCAGCAGCGTGCAGAGCGAGCCGATCACCACCAGCAGCGCCCCGGCGACGGCCTTGCCCCCGCCGCTCGCCCCGCTGGTGGCGATGGACACCGCGCCGCCGACGGCCAGCACCAGGTTCTTCGGGTTGGCGGCGACCAGAGCCGCCGCCAGGCCCGCGGACTTCGCCGGGGTGAAGGTGTCGATCGCCCGCATCCAGCCCGGCGGTTCGACGACCTTCCCCTCCCGGGGCCGCTTCTGCCACTGCTGTCCGGCGAGCAGCACGAACAGCACGCCGAGCGCCAGCTTCACCCAGTACGACCAGTCGGGCTTCCCCGCACCGCTCTCGATGCCGGACCCGGCCAGCACCACCACGGTGGTGACGGCGCCCAGCGCCAGCACCCAGCCGAGCGTGAACGCGGTGCCGTTGGACCGCCCGCGCGGGGTGGCCAGCATCAGGATCACCGCGATCAGCGGCACCGGGCTGATCGCGATGCCGACCGCCGAGGCCAGCATCTGCCCGATCGCGTCACCCATCTCTCGACTCCCGGTTCAGCGCAGCCGGACGGCCGGCAGCCGGTAGCTGCCGTCGAGCACCGCGTCCTGCGGCTGGTACATCCGCACCATCGGCCGGAACCCGCCCGCGGGGGTGGGTAGCCAGTTCGCGAACTCGTCGGCGTCGGACGGGCGTTCGCGCTGCAGGTGGAGGGTGAGCGAGCCGTCGTCGGCGTACACCAGGCCGGGGGTGCGGTCGCCGATCGAGTACCGGTCGATCTCGTTGGCGACCAGCAGGTAGTCCGGGGTGCTGTACATCGTCACCGACCAGAACGCGCCGACCGGCGGGGTCTGCTCGAACCGCAGGGTGTAGGCCCTGGAGCCGTCCAGCGGGACGCCGTCGGAGTCGTTGTAGGTGGTGGCGTACGCCGCCTCGTACGCGTGGTTGCCCCACAGGCCGGCCCGGGCGGCGACCGCGCGGGACAGGTAGGCGGCGCGGCGGTCGGCGATCTTCCACTGCGGCTCGGCACGGGTGCCGGGGCCGAGGAAGTCCAGGTTGTAGTCGAACAGGTGCAGGTTGGCGCTCCACTCGCCGGTCGCCTCGCCGGTGCTGCCGGTGGCCGCCTCCACCCGCTCCTTGCCCGCGGCCAGGCCCTTGGCGAGCGCCGCCACCCACTCGGCCGGGCCGTCCAGGTACGGCGAGCGGCCCGCGTCGAGCAGCCCGATCGGGGCGAAGCGCTGCTGGAACTCGACGTCGGCGGCGGCGGGCGGGAACGCCGCCGCCCAGACCCGCATCCGTTCCAGGAACGCCAGCTCCTCCGGCACCCCGGGGTCCGGCTCCGGCAGCCCGGCGAGCACGCCGCCCGGGGCGAGCGGAGCGAGCGTCAGCTGCTGCTGCAGGGCGCGCACCCGGTCCAGGTCGTCCGGCCCCTCGCAGGAGTTGCGCACCACGAGGGCCGCCACCGCAGTCGGCGCGACGATCACCGGGATGTCCTCGGGCGCGGTGCCCTGCCAGCCGGGCGGGGCGATCAGCCAGGTCTGCTCGGCGGTGCCGGAGGAACGGCGGCCCACGTAGGCGAAGTTGTTGGTCCACGCGTCGACGAACTGCAGCACGTCGTACGCCCCGCCGGTGTCCGGGACGTGCAGCACCAGCGGCCCGCCGGACAGGTCCAGCGGCGCCATCGAGTACAGCGTGTCGTTGTTCACCGACACGAAGTGCGTTGCGGCGGTGCCCAGTTCACTGGCGTGGCCGAAGGTGTTCCACTCGGTCGGGCCGATCGGTCCCATCCCGCGGCGGTGGACGGCGCCCACCGCGTCCAGGTTGGCGACCAGCGGGTAGCCGTACACGAAGGCCTCGGCGGCCAGCATCTCGGGAGTGGCGTCAACCATGGGAACGTCCTTGTCTGATCGGCGGGTTCATCGGGGCGTGGGGTCCGGGAGCTGCCAACTGCCGTCCAGCAGCTCGGGCTTCGGACCGTAGACGCGGACCGCCACCACGTACGGGCCCTCGGGGGCGGGCAGCCAGTTCGCGAACTCGTCGGCGTCGGAGGGGCGTTCGTACCGGAGGTGGAGGGTGAGGGAGCCGTCGTCGGCGTACACCAGGCCCGGGGTGCGGTCGCCGATCGAGTACCGGTCGATCTCGTTGGCGACCAGCAGCCGCTCCGGGAGCCGGTACATGGTGACCGACCAGAAGAACCGGGCCGGCGGGAGCTGCCCGGCCGGGAAGGTCAGCGCCATCGGCTGCCGGCCGCCCTGCCGAGAGATCCAGCCGCCGTACCAGGCCTCCTCCTCGGGCAGGCCGTACAGGCCCTTGAAGGCCCCGCGGGCCCGGTCCAGGTAGCGGGTGCCGAGCTGCTCCCGGGTGCCGAACAGGCGGCTGCCGGTGGTGGCGTCCCGCACCGCCGCGGCCAGCTCGGCGCGGCCGTCGGCGATGCCCGCCAGCAGCGCCTCGCGGACCTCGGCGGGCAGCGCGGCCGGCTCGAAGTCGCCTCCGCCGACGGCCAGTTCGGCGAGCCGCCCGCGCAAGTCGGCGTCCGCGGGCAGCACCGGGAAGAAGCCCAGCAGGAAGTCCAGGTAGGAGAAGAACTCCAGGGTGTCGAGCACTCCCTCGCCGCGCCACACCGGCCACACCGGCTCGGCCGCCACCGGCCGCGGCTGGCCGAGGTGCTCGCTCAGCGGCTTCAGCCGGTACCCGGCCTGCACCTGCTCCAGGGCCGGCACGTCGGCCGGCCCGGCCAGGTAGGTGCGGCCGAGGATGCCGACCAGGTTGGTGTCCGCGCGCACCGCCCCGTCGAAGTCGTCCGGCGGGTTGGACCGGTGCCCCGGGCCCGCGATCAGGTACCTGCCCGCGCCGTCGCCGGTGGTCCGGGAGCCGACGAAGCCCGCGTACACGGTGTCCAGGTCGTGCACCGGCAGCACGTGGTACCGCTCGGTGGCGGGCACCTCCAGCACCCACGGCTCGGCCCGCAGGTCCAGCCACGCCCAGGAGTACGGGGTGTCGTTGTTCGGGGTGACCACGTCGGTGTTGGCCGGGGTGGACGGCTGCGGACAGTGCCGGAACACGCCGAAACCCCCGACGTATCGGGGGTCCGCCTCGTCGATCGCCTGCGGGTAGATCGTCCGGTAGTTCTCCAGCAGCGGGTAGCCCCAGATCCACGCCTCCGCCGCCGTCCGGCGGACCGCCGCCGGGTCCGCGCTGGCCGGATTGCCCATGCCGCCCACCCTTCTCCCCACGAAAGGGACCATTCAGACATACCGGTACACCGGGATGCTATGGGTCCCTCCCCCGCCCGGCATCCGGAGCGTCCGACGATCCGTCAGCCGACGGGTCGTCTGCTACGGGCGAAACCGCTCAGCCAGGGGTGAACGCGGCGGATGAACCGGCGGTGCTCCGGAGACCCTCGAAGGCATGGACATCCTTCTACTCGGCGGTTCCAAGTTCCTCGGCCGCGCCTACGCCGCCGAGGCCCTCGCCCGCGGCCACCGCGTGACCACCTTCAACCGCGGCGTCAGCCGCACCGACCTGCCCGGCGTCGAGGCCGTCCACGGCGACCGCACCAGCCTCGACGACCTGCGCCGCCTGGTCGACGGCCGCCGGTGGGACGCCGTCGTCGACACCTCCGGCCAGCAGCCGCACGACGTCGCCACCGCGGCCCGGCTGCTCGCCGACCGCGTCGGGCACTACGGCTTCGTCTCCTCGGTCCACGCCTTCGCCGACTGGCCCGCCGCCCCCGTGGACGCCGACTCCGCCACCCTCGACTGCGCCGGCGACCTGCCGCCCGACCAGCCGTTCGCCAACGCGCTGAAGGCCGGCTGCGAACGCGCCCTGCTCGCCGGCTTCCCCGGCCCGTCCGCGATCCTCAACTGCGGCCTGCTGATCGGCCCGCACGAGCCGATCGGCCGGCTCCCCTGGTGGTTGGACCGGGTCGCCCGCGGCGGCCGGGTGCTCGCCCCCGGCACTCCCGACAGCCCGCTCAGCCTGATCGACGCCCGCGACTTCGCCGCGTTCGGACTCGACCTCGCCGAGCAGCGGGCCACCGGCCGGTACGTCACCACCTCGCCCGTCCGCTCCGCCACCATGGGCGAGTTCCTGGCCGCCTGCCGGACCGCGACCGGCTCCGACGCCGAATTCGTGTGGACCTCGGACGAGACGCTGCTCGCCGCCGAGGTCTCCCCCTGGGTCGAACTCCCGCTCTGGGCCCCCGCCACCGACGGCTGGCACGGCACCTGGCGGGCCGACCCGGCCACCGCCCTCGCCGCCGGCCTGAGGATCCGCCCGCTGCTCGACACCGTCCGCGACACCTGGGCCTGGCTGGAGGACGGCGGCCGCTCCGAGGTCGCCTACCGGCAGTTGGACACGCCGCTGGGCATCGACCCGGAGAAGGAGAAGGCGCTGCTCTGAGCCGCCGGCTCAGAACGTCCGGCGGGTGACCAGCTCCGCGAGGGCGAGCAGGTCGTCGGTGCGGGTGGGGTCGGGAACGGCGGCGGCCAGGTGGGCGATCGCGGCGGCCATCCGGTCGCAGCTCTCCGCCTGGGCCCAGGCGCGGCCGCCAGCCCGGTCGACGGCGTCCGCGGCGGCGGCGAGTTCGGCCGGGCTGAGCGGCCGCCCGCTGGAGTAGAGGGCGGCGAGCTCGGCGCCGGCCGCGGTGCCGGAGGACAGCGCGTGGACCACCGGCAGCGACTTCTTCCGGGCGGCGAGGTCGGCGCCGACCGGCTTGCCGGTGACCGCGGGGTCGCCCCAGATGCCGATCAGGTCGTCGATCAGCTGGAAGGCCAGACCGATCTCCCGCCCGAAGGCGTCCATCGCGTCGGCGGTGGCGAGGTCGGCGCCCGCGTACAGCACGCCGAGCGCGCAGGCGCAGCCGAGCAGCGCCCCGGTCTTGGCCTCCGCCATGGCCAGGCACTCGGCCGGGGTGACGTCCGTGCGCTGCTCGAAGGAGCAGTCGGCCTGCTGCCCGGCGCACAGTTCGACCACGCAGTCGGCGAGCCGGCGGACGGCGGCCGCGGCCGCCGGGTGCGGGTCCTCGGCGAGCACCCGCAGGCCCAGCGAGTGCATCGCGTCGCCGGCCAGGATCGCGCCGGTGGTGCCGAACACCCGCCAGGCGGTCGGCCGGTGGCGACGGGTGTGGTCGCGGTCGAGGACGTCGTCGTGCAGCAGGGTGAAGTTGTGCACCAGCTCGACGGCGGCGGCGGCCCGGACGGCGTCCTGCGGGCGGCCGCCGACGGCGGTGGTCGCGGCCAGCACCAGC
This sequence comes from Streptomyces sp. TLI_171, assembly GCF_003610255.1. GTDB lineage: Bacteria > Actinomycetota > Actinomycetes > Streptomycetales > Streptomycetaceae > Kitasatospora. Next base: position 3,384,211 of record NZ_RAPS01000001.1, read on the forward strand.
GCGGGGCGGATCGCCTTGCCGGCGCCGACCGCGCTGGGGCTGCCGTCGGCCTCCAGCCAGCCCAGGTGGTAGCCGGAGATCTGCCGCATCGAGTCGGGGAGGGTGTCGACGGCGGCGCGCAGCGCCGGATCGACCACCGCGCGGGCCCGGCCGAGCAGGGCGAGCGCCTCCGCGGTGTCGCGCCCGCCGTCGACGGCCGCCGAGCTGTCGCCGTGCTGTTCGCGTTCGGGCACGGTGATGGCCATGGTGGGTCCTCCCCCTCGGCCGGCCCCGGCTGCGGGGCGGGCAGGAAAGCGCGCTGACGGACCGCCAGCGGGTGGAACGACGGAACGGGCGGGCCCAGGACGGTGGGCCCGCCCGGTGGTCAGTGCTGCCAGTGCGCGGTGTCGACGTTCTCCAGGACACCGAGGGCGTCGGGAACGAGGATCGCGGCCGAGTAGTAGGCGCTGACCAGGTAGGAGATGACGGCCTTCTCGTCGATGCCCATGAAGCGGACGTTCAGGCCGGGCTCGACCTCGTCGGGGAGGGCGCCGGGGCGCAGGCCGACCACGCCCTGGTTGTCCGCGCCGACGCGCATCGCCAGGATCGAGGTGGAGCCGTTCGTCACCGGGATCTTGTTGCAGGTGAGGATCGGGACGCCGCGCCAGCCGGGCACCGTCCGGCCGTCGAACTGCACCGTCTCGGGGTAGAGGCCGCGCGCGTTGCACTCCCGGCCGAAGGCGGCGATCGCCTTCGGGTGGGCGAGGAAGAACTTGGTGCTGCGCCGGCGGCAGAGCAGTTCGTCCATGTCGTCGGGGGTGGGCGGGCCGGAGTGGGTCTGGATCCGCTGGCCGTGCTCGGCGTTGGCCAGCAGGCCGAACTCCGGGTTGTTGACCAGCTCGTGCTCCTGGCGTTCGCGCAGCGCCTCGACGGTCAGCCGGAGCTGGTGCTCGGTCTGGTCCATCGGCTTGTTGTAGAGGTCGGCGACCCGGCTGTGAACCCGCAGCACCGTCTGGGCGACGCTCAACTCGTACTCGCGGGGCGCGAGTTCGTAGTCGACGAAGGCGGTGGGCAGGTCGAACTCGCCCTGGTGGCCGGCCGACATGCCGATCGCGGCCTCGCCCTTGTGGGTCTGCGGGAGCTGCGAGTCGGCGATGAAGGCGAGGATCTGGTCGCGCAGCTCCTCGGAGCGGTCGGCGAGCTCCTGGAAGGCGGGCCAGGAGAGCACCATCGCGGTGCCGGCGGTGGCGGCCTTCACGCTGTAGGGCCAGCGGCGGTCGGCGACGGTGAGCGCCTCGTCGCCGATGTGGTCGCCGTCGGCGAAGGTGCCGAGGACGGTGGCGTCGCCGTACTTGCCGGTGCCGATCTTGTCGACCTTGCCGCGCGCGATCAGGTAGACCTGGTCGATCTCGTGCCCCTGCTCGATCAGCAACTCGCCCGCCGCGAAGTCCCGCTGGACGAACCGACCGGCGAGTTCGGTCAGCAGCGCGTCGTCCTGGAAGCCGCGCAGCACCGGGACCTCGCGCAGCGTGGGCGGGACGACCGCGACCTCGCCGCCGGTCTGCGCGAAGCTCACCCGGCCGCGGCCGACCGCGTAGGACAGCCGCCGGTTGACCCGGTAGGTGCCGCCGGAGACCTCGACCCAGGGCAGCGCCCGCAGCAGCCAGCGGTTGCTGATCTCCTGCATCTGCGGGGCGGACTTGGTGGTCGAGGCGAGGTTCTTGGCGGCCGCCACCGAGAGGCTGCTCTGCGGCCTCGTCTCGGGAATTCCGGCGGTGGTTTCGGTCGTCATTTTCCGAGGGCCCCTGATCGTGTCGACGGCACGTTGCGGCAACCATGCTGACGGCCGTTCAGGTGACCCGGCAATCACTCGTGGGGGTGATTCAGGTGCGCGAGGCGAATAGTGCGACCAGCGGACTGGGTCGATCATCGTTCGATCCGGACGGCCGCCCCGGGCACCGGCCGGAGCCTCCGCCCGGACCCTCGCAACGCGGCGTTCACGCAGCTCACCCACCCCATGTTCGATTCGACACAAGACAGCGCTAAGGTGGCCCCCTCACCGCGTGGTGACCGCCGCCACAGGGCAGGCGAACCGGTCGGTGAACCTCCCATTGGCACGCCCTTCTCCAGGGAGAGCTCCGTGACCGCGCCCGTCCGCGTCTGGCTGAACCGCACCTACGCCGAGAACGTCTTCTTCATCGACCTGCTGCGCACCGGCCCGCGCCCGGTGCACGTCCTGGCCACCCACGTCGACCCCGACTCCCCCGTGCTCGCCGCCGCCGACCTGGGCGCCCTGGAACCGGACGGGCTGTCCGCCGAGAACTACGTGGAATTCGCGCTGGAATTCTGCGCCCTGCACGACGTGGACGTATTCCTGCCCCGCCTGCACCAGTTGGCGATATCCGTGCGCCGCCGCGACTTCGAGGCGCTGGGCACCGCGCTGGTCTGCCCGCCCGCCCCGGCGATCTCGCTGTTCGCCAGCAAGGCGGACGGCTACCGGGCACTGGACGCGGCCGGACTGCCCACCCCGCTGTGGCGGCAGGCCGACACCGCCGCCGAGCTGCTGGCCGCGGTCGAGGAGATCGAGGCGACCGGCGCGCAGGCCTGCCTGAAGCCCGCCACCGGCGCGGGCGGCGAGGGCTTCCGGATCCTGACCCGCGAGCCGTTCAGCCTCCGCCGGCTGGCCGGCTACGTCGACGCGCAGGTCCAACTCGACCAGGTCGTCCAGGCGTTGGAGCACTCCGACGGCCCGGCCGAACTGCTGGTGATGCCCTACCTGCACGGCCCCGAGGTGTCGGTGGACTGCCTCGCCGACCCGGACGGACGGCTGCTTGCCGCGGCCGGCCGCAGCAAGCAGGGCCGCCGCCGGGGCTTCACCGTCGAGCCCCGCTACCTGGAGCCGGCCCGCCGGCTGGTCGAGCAGTTCGGGGTCGGCTACCTCTCCAACGTGCAGTTCCGGCACGAGCTGAGCGGCCGGGCGGTGGTGCTGGACATCAACACACGCCCGTCCGGCGGCCTGCACCAGCTCCGCCTGTGCGGCCTCAACCTGCCCGCCGCCGCGCTCGAACTCGCCCTCGGCGCACGCCCGTTGCTGCCCACCACGGACGAACTGGTGCTCGGCGACTACACCCTGGTGCCGGCCGCCCAGGCGGTGCTGCCCCGGCAGCCCGCCGCGCCCGCGATCGAGCAGATCGCCCGGACCGGGCAGGTCGAGCAGGGCGGACGGCTGCCCGCCGCGGCCGCCCGGTAGGCCACTCAGTCCGTCGGCCCGGTCCAGTCCAGGGTCGGCGGCAGCACCCCTTCCAGGGTGAGCAGCCAGCGCTTCACCTCGATGCCGTGCCAGGGCCCGCCGAACCCGCCGAGGCCGTCCGCGGCCACCACCCGGTGGCAGGGCACCAGCAGCGGCAGGGGGTTGGCGCCCATCATCTGCCCGACCGTCCGGGCCGGTACGCCCGGCTCGGTCGGCTCGGTGAACACCCCGCTGCGGGCCGCGAGTTCGCCGTAGGTGACGGTACGGCCCCAGCCGACCTCGGCCAGCAGGCAGCGCAGCACCGCGCGGTGCGGGCCGGTGGCGAAGCTCCAGTCGATCGGGAGCTCCAACGCCCGCCGCCGGCCCGTGAAGTACTCGTCCACCCGGGACCGCACCAGGGTCGTGCGGCGCTCGTCGGTGCACTCGGGGTACCCGATCGGCCGGCCCGCGAAGCTCTCACCGGCGTAGCTGGCGGCCGCCACCCCGTCCGCGGTCACCCCGAAGCGCATCGGCCCGCTCGGCAGCGGGGTCGGGACAGTCACCCAGGAGAGCTCCATGCCCCCAACGTACCGCCCGGCCGGGGCCCGGCGGACGGGGTCAGAGGTGGTTGCGGAGGTAGCCGGACAGGGTGCGGGACCAGGTGGCGAGTTCGGCCCGGTCGGGGGCCTCCCCGCCGCCCAGGGCGGCGAGCTGTTCGGCCGGGATCCGGCCGCTCGCGGCGAGCGCCGACAGGCCGGCCAGCAGAGCGCTCAGGCGTTCGGCGTCGGCGTGGCTGAGCATCACCAGCGCGTCGGTGTGGCCGATGGTCATCGAACCGGGCATCGGGTCCTCCTCGGGTCTCCCTCCGATCCCCCTCCGTCCACCGTACGACCGCCCGGGCGGGCCCGCGCGGGTGTGCCGCTCGCCCGTTCGGCTCACCCCGATGGCCGCGCTCCGCTGGCCGCCCGACGGTCGAAGGACATGTGCCCGGCGGTACCCCCGCGGGGCGCGTGCCGCCGAGGGACAGGGAGCGCAGATGCCGCAGCAGGCCGCCGGTCCGTCGCAGCCGCCCAGCCTGCGCGAGCTGCTCCGCAGTCCCGGGTACGGGCGGCTGCTGCTGGTGTCGGCACTGGTGGGCGTACCGGTGTCGCTGGCGGCGTTCGGCTTCGTCAGCCTGGAGCACGAACTGCAGCACCTGGTGTGGGAGTCGCTGCCGGAGCACCTGGACTACAGCAGCCCGCCGTGGTGGTGGCCGCTGCCGACGCTGGCCCTGGCGGGTCTGCTGCTGGCGCCGATCGTGACCCGGATGCCGGGGCGCGGCGGCCACATCCCGGTGCACGGGCTGGGCGGCCCGCCGACGCCGCCGATCGAGGTGCCCTCGGTGGTGCTGGCGGCGCTGGCCGCGCTGCCGCTGGGCGCGGTGCTCGGCCCGGAGGCCCCGTTGATGGCGATGGGCAGCGGACTGGCGCTGCTGACGGTGAGCTCGGCCAAGCGGGCGTCCGCTCCGCTGCTGGCACCGATGCTGGGCGCGGCCGGGTCGACCGCGGCGATCGCCACCATCTTCGGCAGCCCGCTGGTGGCCGCGGTGATGATGATCGAGGCGGCGGGCCTCGGCGGGGCGCAGCTGACCCTGCTGCTGCTGCCCTGTCTGCTGTCCTCGGGCGTCGGCGCGCTGGTGTTCACCGGCTTCGGGCACTGGACGGGCCTGTCGATCGGTGCGCTGAGCCTGCCGTCGGTGCCGAAGGCGGGGCTGCCGGACGCCGCGGACTTCCTGTGGGGGATCCCGCTGGCCGTGGTGATCGCGCTGGTGGTGGTCGCGGGGCAGACCCTCGGCCACCGGTTCGCGGTGTTCACCTCGCTCCGGACGGCGGTCCGCACCGTGCTCAGCGCGGTGCTGGTGGGCCTGTGCATCGCCGGGTACGCGCTGGTGACGGGGCGTTCCCCGGAGGAGGCGGCGCTGTCCGGGCAGGCGACGCTGGGGCAGTTGTCGGCCGATCCGCACGCCTGGTCGGTGGGCGCGCTGCTGGCGCTGGTGCTGTTCAAGGGGTTGGGCTGGGGCGTGGCGCTGGGCTCGCTGCGCGGTGGGCCGATCTTCCCGGCGGTGCTGCTGGGCGCGGCGCTCGGGGTGGTCGTGGGAGGGCTTCCGGGGATGGGCACGGCGGCGGGGCTGGCCGCCGGGCTGGCGGCGAGCGCCGCCGCGGCGACCAAGCTGCCGGTGACCAGTACGGTGCTGGCCACGGTGCTGCTGGGCGACCAGGCGGCGGACTCGATGCCGCTGCTGATCGTCGCCGCGGTGGTGGCGTTCCTCACCGCGACCTTCGTGCACCGGGTGGCGGTCGGACCACCGGAAGGGCACGCGTCCCCCTCCCCCACCGCGGATCGAACCACGGGCTGACGCGTGCCACTCCGGTGCCGTCCAGCACGGCGGCCCCCCGACCGTCGTGCTGATTGCCCGTCAACTCCCCGCTTGCAGCTGAGCGGCGTGCCGCGGTCGGGAGTTCACGGGTCGCGGGGCGGGTGTCCGGCGGGTCACCTGCGCCGCGAGTGCTGGGGCCGCTCAGACCCAGACGGTGTCCTGGTCGGACCGTCGGGCGCGGCGGCGGGTGCGCGGTGCGTGCGTCATGGTGCTCCCCCATGGGTGTGCAGGTCCGGGCCGCGAGCGGCGCTCCGGTTCTCGGCGGTGGGCCGATGAGGACAGCTTGGAGGTGGCCGATAATCGGCCGATAACATCTGCCTAACGTGCCCCGACGGGGAGTCGGGTGGGGAGCACGCGGGGCGGGAGGCACACGGTGCGGTTCGGCTTGCTGGGGACACTGTCGGCCCGCGACGGGACGCGCGAGTGTCCGGTCCGCGGACCGAAAGCCCGGACGCTGCTCGCCGTGCTGCTGCTCCACCCGAACCGGCCCGTGACCCTGGACCGGCTGATCGACGCGCTGTGGGGAGCGCAGGCACCGGCCACCGCGGAAGCCTCGCTGCGCAACCTGGTCGCCCGGCTGCGCCGCGCGCTCGGCGACCAGGACGGGCAACGCCTGCAGGCCGTCCCCGCCGGCTACCGACTGCAGGTCGCCGAAGACGAGTTGGACACCCTCCGGTTCGACGCCGCAGTGCAGCGCGCCCGGGCCGCCCACCAGGCCGGCGACCTGCCCCAGGTCCTCGACGCCACCGCCGCGGCACTCGACCTGTGGCGCGGCGACCCGCTCGCGGACCTGCCCGAACTCTCGGTCTCCGTCGGCGAGTCGTGGCGGGAGAGCCGGCTGCAGGCGCTGGAGTGGCGCTTCGACGCCGAACTGCGCGGCGGCCGTCCCGAGACGGTGGTCGCCGAGCTCACCGGCCTCACCGCCGAACACCCCCTCCGCGAAGCCTTCCACGTCCAACTCATGCAGGCCCTCGACGCCACCGGCCACCGCGCCAAAGCCCTGGAGACCTACCAGCGGCTGCGCACCGCCCTGCACGAGGAACTCGGCGTCGAACCCGGCCCCGCCGTTCGCCAGGTGCACCAACGCATCCTCGCCGCCCCGCCGCCAGCCCCGCGGCCCACCAAGCCCGCCCAACTCCCCTCCGCCCCGGCCCACTTCATCGGCCGCGAGCAGCCCCTCGCCACCCTCCGGCACACCCTGCTCACCCCCACCGAACGCGGCGCCGTCGCCGTCGTCAACGGCCTCGCCGGCATCGGCAAATCCGCCCTCGCCATCCACTGCGCCCACACCCTGCGCACCCACTTCCCCGACGGACAGCTGTTCCTCAACCTCCACGGCGCCACCCCCGGCCTCACCCCGCTCCACCCCCACCCCGCCCTCAGCGCCCTCCTGCGCGCCCTCGGAGTCGAACCCACCCACCTGCCCGCGGACGTCGACACCGCGGCCGCCCTGCTGCGCACCACCCTCGCCGGCACCCGCACCCTCCTCGTCCTCGACGACGCCGCCGACACCGCCCAGATCCGCCCCCTCCTCCCCGCCACCCCCGGCTGCGCCGTCCTCGTCACCAGCCGCAACCCCCTCCACACCCTCGACGCCGACCTCCACCTCCGCCTCGACACCCTCACCGAACGCGACAGCATCACCCTCGTCGAACGCACCGCCGGCCGCGCCACCGCCGACCGGGCGGTGGTCTCCCTCGAACAGGCCGACCTCGCCCGCCTGGTCCAGCTCTGCGGCCACCACCCGCTCGCCCTGCGGATCGCCGGCGCCCGGCTCGCCACCCGCCGCACCCTCCCCGTCCGCAACCTGGTCGGCCGGCTGGAGGACCGGGCGGACCGGCTCGACGAACTCGAACTCGACGACCTGAGCATCCGCCAGTCCCTGGCCCTCACCTACGACTCGCTCCGCGCCTCCGCCCGGAAGCCCGACCAGCGGGCCGCCCGGGCGCTGGTCGCGATCGGCGTCCTCGACCTCCCCGAGTACACCGCCCCCCAACTCGCCGGCGTCCTCGACCTCACCCCCGCCCAGGCCGCCACCGCACTCGACCGCCTCGCCGAAACGGCCCTCCTCGACGAGACCCACCCGGACCGCTTCGCACCGCACGACCTCGTCCGCGACTACGCCCGCGAACTCCCCGACCCCACCGAACGCACCCGCCTCGCCCGCACGGCGCTCGGCTGGTACCTGGCCGCCATGGTCCGCACGGCGTTCGTGGTCGACGCGCCGCAGCACACCACCCGGCGCCTCCCCGCGGTCGACCCGACGGCGGAACTCCCGGACCGGGACAGCGCGCTGGCGTTCGGCGACGCCGAACACGGCAACCTGCTGGCCCTGGTGGACGGCCTCGCCGAAGAAGCCTGGGCCGCGGCCGACCTGCTCACCCTGGTCCGCGCGGCCTACCCCGTGCTGTGGCGGCGCGGCCGCCAGCAGGAGGTGATCCGGCTCAACACCGTCGCGCTACGGGTCGCGCAGCGCGAGGGCGACCTGTTCGCCGAGGGGTACACGCTCAAGGACATGGCCGGCATGCACTTCGAGGCCGGCCGCCACCTGCAGGCCCTGGACCTGATGGACCAGTGCGAGCAGACCTGGCAACGGCTCGGCGACCGCTCCCAGGCCCGCAGCATCATGATCAACCGGGGCCTGGTGCTGACCTACCTGTCCCGCAAGGCGGAGGCCCTGGAACTGCTGGAACGGGCCGCCGAGGAGGCCGCCGAGGACGGCGACGCCTACACCGAGTCGAATGCGCTCAGCGCCCTCGGCAACCTGGTCGAGGCCGACGACCCGCACGCCGCCATCGCCTACCACCGGCGCAGCATCGAGGCCGGCCGGCGCATCGACTACCTGCTGGCCGAAGCCGCCGGCCTGAACAACCTCGGCTACGCCAACCTCCGCCTGGGCGACCTCGCCGAGGCCCTCGTGCACTTCGGCGCCGTCCTCGACCTGCACCTGACCGCCGGGTCCTGGGACGTCGAGTTCCAGGCCCGCAAGGGCCGGATCGAGGCCCTGCGCCGGCTCCGCCGGCTGGACGAGGCGCTGGCCGCCTGCCGTGACCTGCTGGACTGGGCCGCCACCCTCCAGGGCACCATCGGCTCCGGCCTCGCCGAGCACCTGCACGGCCTGGTCCTGCGCGACCTCGGCCGCCCCGAAGAAGCCCTGGCCGCCTGGCAGTTCGCCCTCACCCGCCTCGCCGACGCCCAAGCCCCCGAGGTCACCGAACTCCACACCCTCATCGCCGAGGCCCAATCCGCCTGACCCTCACGGCCACAGCGGCACTTCACGGAACACATCGCGGAGCCCCCTGTCGGGTTCGAACCGACGACCCCCGCTTTACAAGAGCGGTGCTCTGGCCAGCTGAGCTAAGGAGGCGCGGTGACCGTCCGCGGAGATCCACGGCGGCACCAGTGGGCAGTGTACCGGGCGGGGGCGCGCGGGTGCGGGGGTTGTGAGCCGTGACCGGATCGATGCGGAACTCGGGGGCGGCCAAGGGCTGACAAAAGGATGAACTGCCAGGTAGCGTCACGGGGAAGTCGCACTCGGGTCGGTGGTCCAGACCAGTCGGGTGCGGCGGACACCATCCACCTTTACTCGGATCGTCCGGCACGTTCCTGCCGGTGAAGGAGCGAAGCACCATGGCTTCTGTGACGTACGACAAGGCCACCCGTGTGTACCCGGGTGCGACCAAGCCCTCGGTCGACGCGCTCGACCTGGAGATCGCGGACGGCGAGTTCCTCGTCCTGGTCGGCCCCTCCGGCTGTGGCAAGTCGACCTCGCTGCGCATGCTGGCCGGCCTGGAGGACGTGAACGAGGGCGCCATCCGCATCGGCGACCGCGACGTGACCCACCTGCCGCCGAAGGACCGGGACATCGCCATGGTGTTCCAGAACTACGCGCTGTACCCGCACATGACCGTCGCCGAGAACATGGGCTTCGCCCTGAAGATCGCCGGCGTGAACAAGGCGGACATCCGCACCAAGGTCGAAGAGGCCGCCAAGATCCTCGACCTGACCGAGTACCTGGACCGCAAGCCGAAGGCGCTCTCCGGCGGTCAGCGCCAGCGCGTCGCGATGGGCCGCGCGATCGTCCGCCAGCCGCAGGTCTTCCTGATGGACGAGCCGCTGTCCAACCTGGACGCCAAGCTCCGCGTGTCCACCCGTACCCAGATCGCCTCGCTGCAGCGCCGCCTGGGCATCACCACGGTCTACGTCACCCACGACCAGACCGAGGCCATGACCATGGGTGACCGCGTCGCGGTCCTCAAGGACGGCATCCTGCAGCAGGTCGACGCCCCGCGCGCCATGTACGACCGCCCCGCGAACCTGTTCGTGGCCGGCTTCATCGGCTCCCCCGCGATGAACCTGATCGAGGTTCCGCTGGTCGACGGCGGCGTCAAGTTCGGCGGCTCGGTCATCAACATCGCCCGCGAGGACCTGTCGAAGGCCGGCACCGCCAAGGAGGTCGTGGTCGGCATCCGTCCCGAGCACTTCCAGGTCGTCCCGGCCGGCGGCCTCGAGGGCGTCGCGGTCACCGTCAACGTGGTCGAGGAGCTCGGCGCGGACGGCTACGTCTACGGCACCACCCAGGTCGCCGGCAAGGACAAGGACATCGTGGTCCGCGTGCACAGCCGCGAGATCCCGCAGCGTGGCGAGACCATCCACGTCGTCCCGGTCGGCAACGAGCCGCACGTGTTCGCCACCACCGGCGAGCGCCTGAGCGCCTGACGACACGACACCCCGGTTTCACCGGAACCCCCTGCCCACGGCGGTCGGCAGGGGGTTCCGTCGTTCCCGGACCACGTCCGGGGCAGGGCCGGAGCACGTCCGGGAGAGGGCCGAAAGCACGTCCGGCGTCCGGGCCCGTTCGCGCACCGCGCGTCAACCTGATGGCGGAACAAATCGGGACACCGATCACCCGATGGGGTAACGTGGCGCGCTCGGACCGCCACGCGGCGCTACTCTCCAGAGCGTGAAACAGCTCGTTCGCCGTATCGGCCAGACCGTTGCCCTCACCCTGCCGGTGATCCTGGTGACCACCGGCACGCTCGCCGTCACCCGCGTCCCGTGGGCCCCACCGACCGGGCTCGACCAGCAGGTGGTCGCGGCCTCCAGCGGCGACGGCACCATCGGCCGCACCTCCACGGCCCCCAACACCCAGGGCATGGCCCCGCAGGACGCCCTCCGGGTGGACCTGATGGAGGAGCTGAAGAACCACAACCCGGGGACGGCGCTGGACCTGCTGGAGCGCGCCGTGCGGGAGAACCCGTCGCTCGCCCCGTACTGCACCACGCTGGCCGGCGACCTCGGCCGCGCCGCAGTGAAGAAGTACCAGGGCGACCTGAAGCGGGCCCGCTCCTTCGCCCGCCCGGTCTGCGACGGCGCGTTCGCCGCCGGCGTGGTGGGCTGACGGTCCGTCGCCCCGCGGCGACCGACCACGGCGACACGGCACCACGGCACGCGCCGAAGCACCGGTCGCAGCACCGCGCGCCGAAGCACCGCGCGTCAGGGCCCGCCCCGGGGCAGGGGCGGGCCCTATCGTGGCGTCATGACAGCCGACACCTCCGCCGCCCCCGGCTCCGCCGCCCCCGCCGTCACCCAGGCGGTGATCCTGGCGGGCGGGCAGGGCTCCCGGCTGCGGCCGTACACCGATGACCGCCCCAAGCCGCTGGTGGAGATCCCCGGCACCGGAACGCCGATCATCGGGCACCAGCTGGAGTGGCTGGCCGCCGAGGGCGTCACCGACGCGGTGGTCTCCTGCGGGCACCTGGCCGAGGTGCTGAGCGACTGGCTGGCGAAGGCCGAGCTGCCGCTCCGGGTGCAGACCGTGGTGGAGGGCGAACCGCTGGGCCGCGGCGGCGGGTTGAGGTATGCCTCGGCCGCGCTCCCGCGCCCCGCGGAGCCCTGGTTCGCCACCAACGGCGACATCTGGACCAGGTTCAGCCTCCGCGAGATGGCGGCCTTCCACCACGAGCGGGCCGCCGTCGCCACGCTGGCCCTGGCCCGCCCGCGGATCCCGTGGGGCGCGGTGGAGACCGACCGGTTCGGCAACGTGCTGGACTTCATCGAGGCTCCGCCGTCCCCGTTCCTGATCAACGCGGGCCTGTACGTCTTCGCGCCGGGCTTCCGCGAGCTGCTGCCCGAGGTCGGCGACCACGAGCGGACCACCTTCCCGCAGCTCGCCCGGGACCGCCGGCTGGCCGGCTACCAGCTGCCGCAGGGCTGCTACTGGCGGGCCATCGACACCGCCAAGGACCTCACCGAGGCCGCCAAGGAGCTCGCCGCCTCCCGCGACGCCCGATAGGCCGTCAGGACACGCAGGAGGGCCCCGCCCGGAGTCCGAACTCCGGGCGGGGCCCGCGCGGTTGCCGAGCGGCCGTCAGGCGCCGCTCGGGGCCGAGCCGGGGCTCATGCCCAGCTCCAGCAGCGGCGGCCCGCTGCCCAGCAGCCCGCCGATCACGCCGTGCGAGGGCTGTGAGCGGGGGGTGGTCGGCGCGGCGCCCCCGGTGCCGGTGCCCCCGGCCGAGCCTCCGCCGCCGGTGCTGCCGCCGGTGCCCGCGCCGCCGCCGGAGTTGCTGCGCGGCGACTGGCTGGGCGACCCGCTCGGCTTGGCCTTCGGGCTGCTGCCACTGCGGCTCGGCGAGGGAGAGGGCGATGCCGGGGCCTTGCTCGGGCTCGGCGTCGGGGACGGCGCGGCGGGCGAGGGGGTCGACGACGGACCGCCGGCGGGGAACACCGGGGTGCCGTAGTTCGGCGCCGGCTCGACCGGGGTCTGCCGGCCGGTGCGGACCGCCGCGCCGAGCAGCGAACCGGACAGCAGGGTCAGGCCGACCACCACCGCGGTGACCACGGTGCGGCGGCGCAGCATCCGCCGCCGGACCGCGCCGGGAGCGGCGGGCCCGTGCCGGCGGAACGCCTCCAGGGCGATCCGGCCGTCCAGCGAGGCGAACGGCGCGCCGGCGATCAGCAGCGGGCTCCAGGCCGCGAGGAAGATCAGGTCGGGGGTGTCGTAGACCGGCACCGCCTTCCAGCTCACGGTGAACAGCAGCGCCGCGGACAGCAGCATGGCCGCGCCCGCCGCGAGCCGCTGCCACAGGCCCAGCAGAGTCAGCACGCCGATCACGATCTCGGCGAAGGAGACCGCCAGCCCGGCGCCGACCGGGTGGGCCATCGCGAAGTCCAGCAGCGGCTGGGCGGCCTTCCACGGGTGCAGCGAGGACAGCCAGCGCATCATCGAGCCGCGCTCGCCGCCGTCGAAGTACACCGGGTCGCAGAGCTTGCTGAACCCGGCGTACACCGACAGCGAGCCGAGCAGCACCCGCAGCGGCAGCAGCACCAGGCCGAGGTCGACCCGGCGGCCGGGGTACCAGGCGTGCTTGGAGCCCTCGGCGAGCGAGGACACCTCCGGCAGCTCGCCCTCGGGCTGCCAGCTGCGGCCGCCGACCCGGACCGACTCGTCCAGCAGGTCGGGGACGCCCACGTGCGGGGTCTCGCCGCTGCCGACGGAGCCGCTGCCGGCGGATCCGCCGCCGGGGCCGTACTGCCGCGGGACGGCCTGCAGTTGCTGGGTGTCGTCCTCCGCGTAGCCCTTCGCCGGGGCGGGCACGGTGTTCAGCCGGACCGCTTCCAGCAGCTGGGTGGCGGCGGTGTCGCCGGGCCCGGCCTGGCCGCTCCAGGTGACCACCCGCGGCTTGCGCCGGGGGGCCGCGCCGGTGACCGAGGCGGCGGTGATCCCGGCCAGCGCGGGGACCGCGGCCGCGGGCACCACGACCTGCGGGGTGACCAGCGGACGGACGCCGCTGTGCAGGCCGTACGGGTCGCCGAAGGCGGCACCGGCCGGGGCGTCGATCAGCGGGGCCACCGGGGCGGAGAGCCGGACCCGGAAACTGGCCTGGGTGCTGCTGAGCTTCGCCGGGTCGGACGGGACCCGGACCGTGTTGAGGCCCGGTCCGTCGTCTATCCCCGCGGGGCGCTGCCCGAGGCTCAGAGGTGTTCTGGTGTCCACACCCCTCTAACCGGGTGACGGGCCCGGAGGACACTCTCCCGGGTGGATTCCGGGAGAGGATTTGAAGTGATCATGGGAAAACCGATCGGGCCCGACCGGACCCGACCGGTTCACCGACGAAAACGACGGTCGGAGCAGCGCGCGGTGACGGAGCGTCAGCGCTTGGCGCGCAGCCGGGCGGCCTCGTACAGCACGATGCCCGCGGCCACACCGGCGTTCAGCGACTCGGTCTGACCGGGCATCGGGATCCGCACCAGCAGGTCGCAGGTCTCCGAGACCAGGCGGGACAGGCCCTTGCCCTCGGAGCCGGCCACGATCACCACGGGGCCGTTCAGCGCGTCCAGGTCGCCGATCTCGGCCTCGCCGTCGGCGGCCAGGCCGACCACCATCAGGCCGGCCTTCTGGTAGGCCTCCAGCGCGCGGGTCAGGTTGGTGGCGCGGGCCACGGGCAGGCGCGCCGCGGCGCCGGAGGAGGTCTTCCAGGCGCCCGCGGTCATGCCGGCCGCCCGGCGCTCCGGGATCACCACGCCGTGCGCGCCGAACGCGGCGGCCGAGCGGACCACGGCGCCCAGGTTGCGGGAGTCGGTGACGCCGTCCAGCGCCATGATCAGCGCGTCCTGCCCGGCGTCGGCGGCCCCCTCCAGCAGGTCCTCCGGGTGCGCGTACTCGTAGGGCGGGACCTGCAGCACCATGCCCTGGTGGTTCAGGCCGCCGGTCATCTGGTCCAGCTGCGGGCGCGGGGCCTCCATCAGCGGGATGCCGCGCTCGTTGGCGGCCTGGAAGGCGTCCCGGACCCGGTCGTCGGTGTCGATGAACTGCTGCACGTACAGCGCCGTGGCGGGCACGCCGCCCTGCAGCGCCTCGACCACCGAGTTGCGGCCCACCACCAGCTCGGCGGCGCCCGCGCCGCCGCGCCCGCTGCGCGGGCCGCCGGCCCGGCGCATGCCGGCGCGGGACTTGGCGTCCCGCTCGCGCTTGAGCGCCGCGTTGGCGGCGCGCTGCTTGGGGTGACCCTTGCGCTCCTCACCGCGCGGGGTCGGGCCCTTGCCCTGGAGTGCCTTCCGGCTGTGGCCGCCGGTACCGACACTCGCGCCCTTCTTCGACCCGGGGTTGCGGCGGTTCCTGCGCTGGCTGTTGCCGGCCATGGCTGTACTTCCTGTCTCTGCGTCTGCTTCGTGCGTGGGGGCCGCACCCATACAAAGGTACGGCCCCCATGCGCCCCGAGGGGCTACTGGTTGATCGTCCAGCGCGGGCCGGACGGGGTGTCCTCGATCGCCAGCCCGGCCGCGCCGAGCTGGTCGCGGATGGCGTCCGCGGTGGTGAAGTCCTTGCGGGTGCGGGCCGCCTGGCGCTGGTCGAGGACCAGTCGGACCAGCGAGTCGACCACGCCGGTGAGCTCCTCGCCCTGCGCGCCGCCGTCGGCCCACTGCTCGTCCAGCGGGTCCAGGCCGAGCACGCCGAGCATCGCCCGGACCTCGGCCAGCCGGGCCGCGGTGGATTCCTTGTCGTCCGCGCCGAGTGCGCTGTTGCCCTGCCGGACGGCGGTGTGCACCACGGCCAGCGCCTGCGGCACGCCGAGGTCGTCGTCCATCGCCTCGGCGAAGGCCAGCGGCACCTCGGGCGCGGGGTCGACCGTGCCGCAGCGCTCCACGGCGCGCTCGATGAAGCCCTCGATCCGGCTGAACCCGGTCTCGGCCTCGCGCAGCGACTCCTCGCTGTACTCGATCATCGAGCGGTAGTGCGGGCCGGCCAGGTAGTAGCGCAGCACGATCGGCCGCCAGCGCCGGACCATCTCGGAGACCAGCACCGAGTTGCCCAGCGACTTGGACATCTTCTCGCCGGCCAGCGTCACCCAGGCGTTGTGCACCCAGAAGTTCGCGAACTCGTCGCCGAACGCCTTGGACTGGGCGATCTCGTTCTCGTGGTGCGGGAAGATCAGGTCCAGCCCGCCGCCGTGGATGTCGAAGGCGCTGCCCAGGTACTTGTGCGCCATCGCCGAGCACTCCAGGTGCCAGCCGGGCCGCCCGCGGCCCCAGGGCGTCTCCCAGCTCGGCTCGCCGGGCTTGGCGGCCTTCCACATCGCGAAGTCGCGCGGGTCCCGCTTGCCGGTCTCGCCGTCCCCGGAGGGCTGCCGCAGGTTCTCCAACTCCTGGTTGGAGAGCGCCAGGTAGTCGTCGTAGGTGGTGACCGCGAAGTACACGTTGCCGTCGGCCTCGTACGCGTGGCCGCGCTCGATCAGCCCGCGCATCATCTCGATCATCTCCGGCACGTGGCCGGTGGCGCGCGGCTCCGCGCTCGGCGGCAGGCACCCGAGGGCGGTGTAACCCTCGTTGAAGGCTCGCTCGTTGGCGTACGCGATCTTCCACCACTCGGTGGACTGCTCGCGCCCCTTGGCGATCACCTTGTCGTCGATGTCGGTGACGTTGCGGACGAAGGTGACGTCGTAGCCGCGGTAGCGGAACCACCGCTGCATCACGTCGAAGTTGAGGCCCGACCGGATGTGCCCGATGTGCGGGGGCGCCTGCACGGTGGCACCGCACAGGTAGATCGAGACACAGCCCGGCACCAGCGGGACGAAGTCGCGTACCTGGCGGGTCATGGTGTCGTACAGACGAAGGCTCACAGCGTCCAGGGTAGTGGGCGGCGGGGGGTGCCCCGCCACCTTCCGCCCCATTGGCGTGCCCTCGTTCAGAGGTTGTTCCCCACCACCTTGCGCGGGCTGAGCCGCACCACCACCCGCACCGCGTCCGGCCCGTCGAACCGGTAGTCCTCGCCGCGGTACTTGCGGGACAGCTCGTCGATCAGCTCCCGGCCGCCCTCGGTGGTCATGCTGACCTCCCCGCGCGCCTCGAAGTAGGTGTACGGGTCGTCCGCCGGATTGACCAGCAGGCTGATCCGCGGGTCGCGCACCAGGTTCAGGTGCTTGCGCCGGCCCTGCACGGTGGAGAACAGGATGTCGTCGCCGTCCCGCCGCACCCACACCACGGAGGACTGCGGGCTGCCGTCCGGCTGGACCGTCGACACCACCGCGTAGCTCTTCGCGTCCAGCAGTTCCTTGACCTTGTCGGCGAGTTCGACGCCCATGTGTCCTCCAGTGCCCGGTTCCTGACGTTTCGTCAGGGTCAGGCTAGGCGGCGGGCCGTTCGTAGACCAGCGCCGTGGCGATCGCGGCGAGTCCCTCCGCCCGACCGGTCAGGCCCAGGCCGTCGGTGGTGGTGCCGGAGACCGAGACGGGCGCGCCGACCGCGGCGGACAGCGCGGCCTGCGCCTCGGCGCGGCGCTTGCCGACCTTCGGGCGGACGCCGATCACCTGGACGGCGACGTTGCCGATCTCGAAGCCGGCCGCGCGGACCAGGCGCGCGGCCTCCGCGAGCAGCGCCACGCCGGCCGCGCCCGCCCACTCGGGGCGGGAGGTGCCGAAGTGCGCGCCCAGGTCGCCGATCCCGGCGGCGGAGAACAGCGCGTCGCAGGCGGCGTGCGCGGCCACGTCGGCGTCCGAGTGCCCGGCCAGCCCGGTCTCCCCCGGCCAGTCCAGGCCGGCCACCCGCAGCGGGCGGCCGTCCTCGAAGGCGTGCACGTCCACGCCGATGCCGGTGCGCGGAACGATCGGATCAGTAGCCATCGGTGGCCCTCCGTCGGGCGAGTACGGCCTCGGCGAGCACGAGGTCCAGCGGGCGGGTGACCTTGAACGCCTCCTCGTGGCCGGGCACCACCACCACCCGGCCGCCGAAGCGCTCGATCAGCCCGGCGTCGTCGGTCACCTCGGCGCCCTCGGCGAGCGCCCTCTCGTGCGCGGCGAGCAGGCCCGGCAGGTCGAAGCCCTGCGGGGTCTGCACGGCGCGCAGGGTGGCCCGGTCCGGGGTCTCCAGCACCGGCTCCGGCCCGGCCGGCTGCGGCTCGACCCGCTTGACGGTGTCGGCCAGCGGCACTGCGGGCACCACCGCCGCGGCCCCGGCGCGGACGGCGACGGCGACCGCGTCCACCACCTCGACCGGCACCAGCGGGCGGGCCGCGTCGTGCACCAGCACCACCCGGGTGCCGGCGGGGACGGCCGCCAGGCCGAGCCGCACCGACTCCTGCCGGCTGGCGCCGCCCGGCACCACCCGGACGTCCTTGCCGTCCAGGCCGTGGCCGTCGAGGAGCGCGACCACCTCGGCCACGCCGTCCGGCGGCGCGCACACCACCACCAGGCCGACCGCCCGGCTGCGGGCCAGCGCCCGCACCGCGTGCACCAGCAGCGGCACGCCGCCGAGTTCGCGCAGCGCCTTCGGGGCGCCCGGACCGAGTCGCTCACCGCGCCCGGCGGCCGGAACGACCGCGGCGGCGAGCTGTGCTGAGGCGTTCAGGTTTGGCTCCTTGGTGATGGTGGGTATGGCCCATGCCGAACGCGGATGCGCGAGCGGGCAGGCCCCCTTCCTGACTGCACGTTAGTGGACCCGTGCTCGGCCCTGCGCCATGCCACCACCCCTTCCGGGCATGGCGAAGCGCCCGAGGTGCCGTTCGGGCACCACCGGGCGCTGCGTCAGGACAGCTGTGTCGAGCTCGACCGAGGGCCGGGCCCAGGCCTCGGGTGCGACCCCGGGCTCAGGAGGCGAGGACCTCGTCGAGCAGCGTCTCGGCCTTGTCCTCGTTGGTGTTCTCGGCAAGTGCGAGCTCGCTCACCAGGATCTGGCGGGCCTTGGCGAGCATCCGCTTCTCGCCAGCCGACAGGCCGCGCTCGCGCTCACGGCGCCACAGGTCGCGGACGACCTCGGCGACCTTGATCACGTCGCCGGACGCGAGCTTCTCCAGGTTCGCCTTGTACCGGCGAGACCAGTTGGTGGGCTCTTCGGTGTACGGTGCGCGGAGCACCTCGAAAACGCGGTCCAGACCCTCTTGGCCCACCACATCGCGGACGCCGACGAACTCGGCGTTCTCCGCGGGAACGCGAAGCGTCAGATCTCCCTGCTGCACCTTCAGCACCAGGTAGGTCTTGTCCACACCTTTGATCTGGCGAGTTTCGATGGCCTCGATCAGCGCAGCCCCGTGATGGGGGTAGACCACCGTGTCGCCAACCTTGAACGTCATGTGACAGGACCCCTTCCGTGGCTTTCCAGAATAACACGCTTTTCGGCTGACTCGAAGGGCGTTTTCGCAGGTCAGGGCAGGTTCCAGGGCTTGACAACCACCCCCGTCGCATGCTGCGACCGGTGTTCGAGGAGGGCTTCCCGCAGGTCGGAGGCGGTGCGACGGTGCGGCGAAACCTCTGGTCACACTCCCGAAACCATGATTGGATCTTGAGTTTTTGCCCCCGACTCGCCGAGCGCCCCGGATCGTGATCGGACCGCGACACGGGGCCACCCCGTGAGAGCCGGATATGTGTGGTCGGTAGTCTGACCCTCGACCACCGACCGTGATCCGTTTCCGTGGATCATCCCCACCAAGGAGAAGTCGCCGCCGTGAGCCGGAGCCTTCGACGCGGCGCTGCCGCCGCCCTCGTCCTCGCAGCGATCGTGCCGCTGTCCGCCTGTGCGACCGGCAACGACGCGGCCACGCTGGAGATCAAGCCGGACAACGCGGCGACGTCGATCGGCACCACCGTCAAGCTCAACAACATCGTCGTGGTCACCCCCGCGGGCACCGCCGGCGAGTACTCCGGGCCGGCCACCGTCACGGTCAACATCGCCAACACCAGCACCGCCGAGGAGGTGCTGACCTCGGTCAAGATCGGCGACAGCACCGCGACCCTGACCGACAAGGACGGCGCCACCGTCTCCGGCGTCACCCTGCTGCCCGGCGAGTCGGTGCTGCTCGGCGCCGAGGGCTCCCCGGTGGCCCAGGCCTCCGGCGTGAAGGTGTCGGTCGGCGGCCACGCCAACACCACCTTCACCTTCAAGACGGCCGGCCAGGTCTCCGCCGACGCCGCCGTGCAGCCCGCCTCCGACATCTACAAGGGCTTCGGCCCCAAGGACGAGTCGAAGGCCTCCGCCAGCCCGTCCGCCTCGCCGACCGGCGGCGCCACCGCCTCCCCGGCGGCCACCGGCTCGCCCGCCGCGACCGGCTCGCCGGCCGCCGGCGCCACCGCGAGCGGCTCGCCGAGCGGCACCGCCAGCCCGTCGGCCTCCGCGCACTGACACCCGGCACGCGAAGGGGCCCCGCCGCGGCGGGGCCCCTTCGCGCTGTCCGGACGGGTGCGGCCTACGGCTCGAACTTGTAGCCCAGGCCGCGGACCGTGACCAGGTAGCGCGGGGCGCCCGGGTCCGGCTCGATCTTCGCCCGCAGGCGCTTGACGTGAACGTCCAGGGTCTTGGTGTCGCCGACGTAGTCCGCGCCCCAGACCCGGTCGATCAGCTGCATCCGGGTCAGCACCCGGCCCGCGTTGCGCAGCAGCATCTCCAGCAGGTCGAACTCCTTCAGCGGCAGGTCGACCTTGGCGCCGTCCACCGTCACCACGTGCCGGTCGACGTCCATCCGGACCGGACCGGCCTCCAGCGCGCCCGGGGCGGCCGCGCCGTCGGCGCCGCCGTCCTCGCCGCGGCGGCGGAGCACCGCGCGGATGCGGGCCACCAGCTCGCGGGTGGAGTACGGCTTGGTGACGTAGTCGTCGGCTCCTATCTCCAGGCCGACCACCTTGTCGATCTCGCTGTCCTTCGCGGTGACCATGATCACCGGGACGTTGGAGCGGACCCGCAGCTGGCGGCAGACCTCGGTGCCGGGCAGGCCGGGCAGCATCAGGTCGAGCAGGACGAGGTCGGCTCCGTTGCGCTCGAACTGCTCCAGCGCGTCGGGCCCGGTGGCGGCGACCGCCACCTCGAAGCCCTCCTTGCGCAGCATGTACGACAGGGCGTCGCTGAACGACTCCTCGTCCTCGACCACCAGTACTCGGGTCACGATCGGGCCTCCGGGGCAGGAAGTGTGGTTGCTGCGTGGTTTTCGGGGTCCTCGACCGGGGCCTGCCCGGCGGGGAGCCGCAGAGTGAAGGTGGAACCCTGGCCCTCGACGCTCCACACCGACACGGTGCCGCGGTGCGAGGCGGCGACGTGCTTGACGATGGACAGGCCGAGGCCGGTGCCACCGGTGAGGCGGGAGCGGGCGGGGTCCACCCGGTAGAAGCGTTCGAAGATCCGCTCGCGGTCCTTCTCCGAGATGCCGATGCCCTGGTCGGTCACCGAGATCTCGATCAGCTCGCCGTCCGCCTCGCCCAGCGCCGCGGCGCTGGAGATCCGGCGGGTGGCGATGGCGACCCTGGTGCGCGGCGGGCTGTAGTTCACCGCGTTCTCCACCAGGTTGCCGAGGGCGGCGGCCAGCTGGCCGCGGTTGCCGACCAGGTAGAGGCCGGTGGTGCCGCCCGAGGCGATGACGATCTGCTTGGCCGCGGCGGTCTGCCGGCAGCGGTCGATCGCCTCGCCGATCAGCTCGTCCACCGAGACCGGCTCGGGGTCGGTCTTGAGCTGGTCGTCCTGGACCCGGGACAGGTCGATGATCTCCTGCACCAGGCTGGCCAGCCGGGTCGCCTCGACCTGCATCCGACCGGCGAAGCGCTGCACCGCCTCCGGGTCGTCGGAGGCGTCCGCGACCGCCTCGGAGAGCAGCGAGAGCGCGCCGACCGGGGTCTTCAGCTCGTGCGAGACGTTCGCCACGAAGTCGCGGCGGATCGCCTCGATCCGGCGGCGCTCGGTGCGGTCCTCGACCAGCACCAGCACCAGCCGGGAGCCGAGCGGGGCGACCCGGACCGAGACCGCCAGCGGCTCGGCGGTGCGGGCCGAGGCGCCGGGGCGGGTCAGCTCCAGCTCGGCCTGCCGGATCTCGCCGTCCCGGCGGGTGGAGCGGGCGAGCGAGAGCATCCGCTCCACCGCCACCCTCCCGCCGCGGACCAGGCCCATCGAGTAGGCGGCCGAGGAGGCCTTGACCACCTCGTCGCCCTCGCCGAGCACGATCGCGCAGGAGCGCAGCACCGAGAGCACGGTGTCCACGCCGGGGGGCAGCGCGGGCTCCTGCTCCGGTTCCTGGGTCGAGTTCTTGCCGCTTCGCCCCCTCGCCTGCTCGCGCTCGCTCCAGCGGAAGGCGATGGAGGCGGTGAGGCCGACGCCGAGCCCGGCTATGGCGCAGGCTGCAGCGGCGGCCACGTTCACGTCCATGCCTGTCAGCGTAAATGGTGCTCGGGCGCGCTCCGTAAGGGTGCGATCAAGGCATCCGCCGGGCGTTGCCGAGAATTCACCTTCACGCTGCTGCGGGTTCACCGCCGAGGCCGTGGGAGGTCGCCCGAACGGCTCAGTCTGGGCCGAGCAAGCCCGTGTGGGCGGTGGCGCGGCTACCATTCGCGCCACCAGCAGCGGCCGCCCGCGCGGCCCGCCCTCCGGCGGGTCGGTCCCGGGCGTCCGGTCGGCACCGCCACCGACACCGGTACTGGAGGAGAAGAGCGCATGCGCGACGCGTACCACGAGGAACTCGACTCGATCAGCGACGGCCTGGTCGAAATGGCCCGCCTGGTCGGCTCGGCGATGGGACGGGCCACCACGGCGCTGCTCGACGCGGACCTCGAACTGGCGGAGAGCGTGATCGCCGCCGACGAGAAGGTCAACACCCTGCACCACGACCTGGAGAACCGGGCCATCGACCTGCTGGCCCGCCAGCAGCCGGTCGCCACCGACCTGCGGATCGTGGTCACCTCGCTGCGGATGAGCTCCGACCTGGAGCGCTGCGGCGACCTGGCCCGGCACGTTGCCAAGGTGGCGCGGCTGCGCTACCCGGAGACCGCCGTCCCGAACGACCTGCACCCCATCGTGCTGGAGATGGGCCAGCTGGCCCAGCGCCTGGTCGCCAAGGCCGGCCTGGTGATCGCCACCAAGGACGTGGACAAGGCGCTGGAGCTGGAGGCGGACGACGACGCGATCGACGCCCTGCACCGCGAGCTGTTCTCGCACCTGCTGGACGACCGCTGGCACCACGGCATCGAGACCGCGGTGGACGTCACCCTGGTCGGCCGCTACTACGAGCGCTTCGCGGACCACGCGGTCTCGGTCGCCAAGCGCGTGGTGTTCCTGGTGACCGGCGAGCACGTGGACGACTTCAAGGCCACCGCCGAGTCGGCCGAGTAGCCGTCCCGGACGGGGCTCCGCAGGGGGCGCACGGGGGCGGGAGAGCCGCCCCCGCGCGCCCGTTGACGCACCGTCGACCGGGGGGTTTCACTCGAAGGGACGGGCGTCCATCGGGCTGCCCGGCTCCGCCCGGACGAGGAGGCAGCGCCATGAAGACGACCGGCACCCCGACCACCGCCCCGCCGAGCCCGGTCACTCCGGCCGCGGCCGAACTCCTGCCGATCCTGGCGGCCGGCTGCGGCTGCGGCCCGGGCTGCGGCTGCGGCTGCCAGTCCGGTGCGCCCTGCCAGTGCGGCGGCGCGACCGGCGGCTGCTGCGGCGGCCACTGACCGTGCGCGCGAGCGGGGGCCGGGCACCTGGGTGCCCGGCCCCCGTGGTGCGTCAGAAGGTGACGTCCATGCACTGGTAGAAGGCGTTGCCGGTGTCCGCGATGTCCCAGACGGCCAGGATCACCTGGTGACCGGTCAGGCCGGCGGGCAGGGTCGCGGTGTGGCTGAGCGTGGCCGGGGGCTGCTTGCCGCCCATCGGCACGGTCAGGATCGGGGTCGGGTCGAGGTTCGCCCGGGTGAGCTTGGTGGTCGCGTCGTAGCCGGGCTTGGTGATGAAGTACCGGAACGAGGTGGTGGCGTGCCGCGCCTCGATGCTCCAGGTGAGCGTCAGCTGCTGACCGGCCGTCACCTTGGTGGTCGGCCAGCCGCCGGCCCGCGGGTCGTCCAGCGGCGCCCACCGGGCGTCGCCGCCGGCGCACAGCTTGCCGTCCGCGGGACCGGCGGCCGGGAAGCCCTTCGGCCCCTCGACGCTCTGCGGCTCCCACTGGATCTGGCCGCACTTCTTCACGATGCCGGCCCCGCACAGCCCGGCCCGGCTGGGCGGGGTCGTGATGAACCCGTGCGAGCTGGCCGGGATCGCGGTGGCCAGGGTCGCGGCGGCGGCGGCGAGGCCGACCGCCAGGATGTTGCGCTTGCGCATGGTGCTCCTCCGTGGGGTGGATGGAGTACATGGCCGCGGGCATGCGGACGGGTCGCGTGGGGGCGACCCGATTGTCATGCCCGCGCCGACAGTGGCTCCACGCTAGAAGCCGCCACGGCCCCCGTCAATGGTCTGAACCAATCGGGAACCACGGTGCGCCGCACGGAAGTTGACGACCCGCCAGCAAACGGGACAGCCCCCTGGGCCGGGGCGTCGTTGCGCCGGGCAGGGGGCTGAGCTGGGTGAGGGCGAGGGGTGCTGCTTACTTCTTGCCCTGGTTCTTCACGGCCTCGATGGCGGCCGCGGCGGCCTCGGGGTCGAGGTAGCGGCCACCCGGGGTGAGCGGCTTGAAGTCGGCGTCGAGCTCGTAGACGAGCGGGATGCCGGTGGGGATGTTGAGGCCGGCGATGGCCTCGTCGGAGATGCCGTCGAGGTGCTTGACCAGGGCGCGCAGGCTGTTGCCGTGGGCGGTCACCAGGACGGTCTTGTTCTCGGCCAGGTCCGGCACGATGGCGTCGTACCAGTAGGGGAGCATCCGCTCGACGACGTCCTTGAGGCACTCGGTGCGGGGGCGCAGCTCCGAGGGGATCTCGGCGTAGCGGGCGTCGCCGGCCTGGGAGTACTCGGAGTCGTCGGACAGCACCGGCGGCGGGGTGTCGTACGAGCGGCGCCAGAGCTGGAACTGCTCCTCGCCGAACTCGGCGAGGGTCTGGGCCTTGCCCTTGCCCTGCAGGGCGCCGTAGTGGCGCTCGTTCAGGCGCCAGCTGCGACGGACCGGGATCCAGTGGCGGTCGGTCTTGTCCAGGGCGATCTGCGAGGTGCGGATCGCGCGGCGCAGCAGCGAGGTGTGCAGCACGTCCGGCAGCAGGCCCTCGGCGAGCAGCAGCTCGCCGCCGCGGGCCGCCTCCTTCTCGCCCTTCTCGTTGAGGTCGACGTCGACCCAACCGGTGAACAGGTTCTTCTGGTTCCACTGGCTCTCGCCGTGGCGGAGCAGGATCAAGCGATAGGTCGTGTCAGCCATGGGGCCAGCCTAGTGGAGCGGAAATTCCGTTGACCGGGGCGTCCACGCTCCGGGTAATGTGCTTTAAGCGATTTTGCCACTTACTTTCTCCATCGCCCGGGAGCCGCCATGCCGCTGACCGCCCGTCTGGTCGCCGAGGCCCGCAGAGCCGGGGGCGGGCTCCCGCGCCAGTTCTGGTGGCTGTGGACGTCGACCCTGGTGAACCGCCTCGGCGGCTTCGTGGTGACCTTCCTGTCCATGTACCTGACCGCCGAGCGCCACTACTCCCCCGCCTACGTCGGCCTGGTGGCGGCGCTGTTCGGGCTGGGCTCGGCGGTGGCCGCGCTCGGCGCCGGAGTGCTCACCGACCGGCTCGGGCGGCGGCCCACCCTGCTGGCGGCGCAGCTGGCGACGGCGCTGTTCACCGCGGTGCTTGGCTTCACCGACGGGCCGGTGGCGATCGCCGCGGTGGCCTTCCTGGTCGGCCTGGCCAACAACGCCTCCCGCCCGGCGGTCTCCGCGATGATCGCCGACCTGGTGCCGGCCGCGGACCGGGTGCGTGCCTACTCGCTCAACTACTGGGCGATCAACATCGGCTTCGGCGCCTCCGCCGCGGTCGCCGGACTGATCGCCGCGCACGGCTACCTGACGCTGTTCCTGCTGGACGCGCTGACCACCCTGCTGTGCGCGGTGGTGGTGTTCGCGAAGGTCCCCGAGACGCAGCCGGAGCCGAACGCGGCCTCCGCGCAGCGCTCCGCTCCGGCGATCGGCCTGGGCACGGTGTTCCGGGACGGGCCGTTCATGGCCGTGGTCGGCGTGAACCTGCTGCTCGCGCTGGTCGTCCAGCAGGGCTCCACCACCCTGGCGGTGGACATGGGCCGGCACGGCGTCTCCGCCGCCCAGTACGGCCTGGTGATCAGCCTGAACGGCCTGCTGATCGTGCTGCTCCAACTGCCGCTCACCCGGCTGATGGAGGGCCGCGACCGCACCGCCCTGCTGGTCGTGGGCGCGCTGCTGACCGGCTGGGGCTTCGGCCTGACCGCGGTGGCCGGCTCCTCGACGGCGCTCTACGCCCTGACGGTGGCGGTCTGGACGATCGGCGAGATCGTCAACGCCCCGACCATGATGGCGCTGGTCGCCGAGCACTCCCCGGCCGCGGCGCGCGGCCGCTACCAGGGCGTCTACTCGCTGTCCTGGTCGCTGGCGTCCTTCCTCGGCCCGCTCGCCGGCGGCCTGCTGCTGCAGCTCGCGGGCAGCTGGGCGCTGTGGGGCGCCTGCGCCGTCGCGGGGACGCTGGCCGCCGTCGCGTTCGTGGCGATCGGCCGCCGCCGGCCCCGTCCGGCGGACGAGGCGGAGCCGGTGCGGGAGGCGGCGGTCGCGACCGCCTGAGCGGGTGTCAGGTCGCCGAGCCGCCGACCTCGCTCTGCCGCAGCCGGACCCAGGAGTCGTGGTCGTCCTCCAGGATCGCCTGGTACTCGTCGATCAGCGCCGCCAGCCGGACCGGGTCCGGCACGGCCTCGCCGTACTCGGCCTTCAGCAGGGCGAGCCGGCGGCGCAGCGAGGTCAGCCGGTGCACGGTGTCGGAGCGCTGGATCCACAGCGTGCGGTAGCCGAAGAACGCGGCCCAGGCGGCCAGCACGGTGACCAGCGCGCCGGAGACCAGCGCGGCGTCGGCGAACCGGGTGGCGGAGGGTTCGCCGACCTTCAGCCCGAGCAGCACGGTGACCAGCGCCGACAGGCTGACGGTGGCCATCTGCAGGGTCAGCGCCCGGCGGCGGTCCCAGTCGCGGCGGCGCCGGCGTTCCTTCAGCTCGGCCGCCAGCTCGGTCTCCAGCCACGCCAACTTCCGTTGCGCGACGGCGGTTTCAGCATCCATTGGTGTCCTCCCCGGGCGGGAGGATACCCGGATCAGCCCTCGGCGGGAGGGTTCTCGCTCGCCAGGTGCGCGAACGCGGTCAGATTGCGGGTGGACTCGCCGCGCTTGGTCCGCCACTCCCACTCGCGCCGGATCGCGGTCGCGAAGCCCAGCTCCAGCAGGGTGTTGAACGGCTCGTCGGCGTTCTCCAGCACCGTTCCGAGCAGCCGGTCCACCGCGTCCGCGGTCAGCGCCTCCAGCGGCAGCCGGCCCGCCAGGTACACGTCGCCGAGCCGGTCGATCGCGTACGCCATCCCGTACATCCGGGTGTTGCGCTCCAGCAGCCAGCGGTAGACGCCCTCGTGGTTCTCGTCCGGGCGGCGGATCACGAAGGCGTTCACCGACAGGGTGTGGTCGCCGATCCGCAGCGCGCAGGCCGTGGACAGCTTGCGGGTGCCGGGCAGCGAGGCCACCAGGGTGTAGCCGTCCCCGGGGGCGGGCTCCCAGGCCACACCGGCCTCGTCGAGGGCGGAGGCGAGGAGGGTGCGTGCGTCGTCCTTGGCGGCCATGGGGACCACGCTAGGGCCTGCCGCGGCCGAACGGGGTGTCGGCTCGATCACCCCGCGCGCCGCGCCCGCTGAGCCCCCGTCAGGGACGGGCCGCCAGGCGGGCGCCGGACATCGCCCCGGTGTACACCTCGGCGGTGGCGCCGGCCGCGGTCAGCCAGCCGAACTCCGCCGCGTGCCGGGCCGCCGCCGCGCCGCGGACCACCGTCAGCCCCCGGTCGGTGGCGTACGGGAGCAGCGCCTGCGCCCAGGCGTCCGGGTCGTGGCCCGGCACCAGGGTGCCCGTGACGCCGCCGCGCACCGCGACCGGCAGGCCGCCGACCGCCGCCGCGACCACCGGGGTGCCGCAGGCCTGCGCCTCCAGCGCGACCAGGCCGAAGGACTCGCTGTGCGAGGGCATCACCAGGGCGGTGGCCGCCCGGTACCAGTCGGCGAGCTGCTGCTGCCCGACCGGCGGGTGGAAGCGCACCACGTCGTTGATGCCGAGCTGGGCGGCGAGCTTGTGCAGGCTCTCCGGGCGGGCCAGGCCGGTGCCGGACGGGCCGCCGACCACCGGCACCACCAGTCGCTCGCGCAGCTCCGGGTGGCGCTCCAGCAGCCGGGCGACCGCCTTGAGCAGCACGTCCGGCGCCTTCAGCGGCTGTATTCGGCCCGCGAACAGCAGCACCGCGGCGTCCTGCGGCAGGCCCAGGCGGTGCCGGGCGGCGGCCCGGTCGCCCGGGCGGAACACGTCGAGGTTCACGCCCGGGTGCACCACCGCGAGCTGCTCGGGGCGCGCCTCGTAGTGGTGGGCCAGCTCGGCGGCCTCCTCGGCGGTGTTGGCGATCAGCCGGTCGGCGGCGCCCACCACCTGGGTCTCGCCGATCACCCGGGCGGCCGGCTCCGGGGTGTCGCCCTCCGCCAGCGCCGCGTTCTTCACCTTCGCCATGGTGTGCATGGTGTGCACCAGCGGGACGCCCCAGCGCTCCGCGGCCAGCCAGCCGACCTGACCGGACAGCCAGTAGTGCGAGTGCACCAGGTCGTAGTAGCCGGGGCGGTGGCCGGCCTCGGTGCGCAGCACCCCGTGGGTGAACGCGCACAGCTGGGCCGGCAGGTCCTCCTTCAGCAGCCCCTCGAAGGGCCCGGCGGTGACGTGCCGGACCAGCACGCCGGGCGCGAGCTGGACGGTCGGCGCGTCCTCCGAGCTGACCGCGCGGGTGAACACCTCGACCTCGATGTCCAGGTCCGCGAGGCGCTTGGCCAGCTCCACGATGTACACGTTCATGCCGCCCGCGTCGCCGGTGCCCGGCTGGTGCAGCGGGGACGTGTGGACGCTGAGCATCGCGATCCGGCGCGGGCGGCGGGGGCGGGAGGGGGCCGGGGCCCACCGCGACTCGCTGCCGGGCCTGCGGACGAGGTGTTGGGTCACCTGCGGAAGCCTCCCTGGGCGCTGCCCGTCTCTGTCTCTCTCGCTGCTCACGCACCGCCGCCCGCGGCGGGAAGGCTGCGGGCGGTAGGGCGTCAAGGGTCCCAACCGGAACGGTGCGTCCCCGTATTCCCGGTGCGGCGCAGACCCCGGGGCGGGCTTGCGTAGGCTTGGTGACCATGGCCGCAAGCGACACGCCGTCGTCCCGGGGCCGGTCGAGCCGGCCGGTGGGGACGATCACCCGGGGGACCACGAACACCAATCGGCTGCGGCGGATGGACCGGTGGATCGCCCACACGGCGGGCCGGGCGCTGCGGGCGGCGGTGCAGCCGCCGGTGGCGGTGGACCTGGGGTACGGGGCGGCGCCGTGGACGGCGGTGGAGCTGTCGGCCCGGCTGCGGGCGGTGCGGGCGGACGTGCGGGTGGTGGGGATCGAGATCGACCCGGCCCGGGTGGCGGCGGCGGAGCCGTTCGCCCGGCCGCCGCTGCTGGAGTTCCGCCGGGGCGGGTTCGAGGTGCCGCTGCCGGGCGGGGCGCGGGCCCAGCTGATCCGGGCGGCGAACGTGCTGCGGCAGTACGACGAGGACCGGGTGGCCGAGGTGTGGGCGCGGCTGTGCGGGCGGCTGGCGCCGGACGGGCTGCTGGTGGAGGGCACCTGCGACGAGATCGGCCGGCGGCACGTCTGGGTGGCGCTCGGCCCGGAGGGGCCGCGGACGGTGACCTTCGCGGCCCGGCTGGGCAGCCTGGAGCGGCCGTCGGACCTGGCGGAGCGGCTGCCGAAGGCGCTGATCCACCACAACGTGCCGGGCCGCCCGGTGCACGCCTTCCTGCGCGACTTCGACCGGGCGTGGGCGGCGGCGGCCCCGCTGGGGGCGTTCGGGGCGCGGCAGCGCTGGGTGGCGGCGTGCGCGGCGCTGGCCGCGGACTGGCCGCTGCGGGACGCGCCGGCCCGGCGGCGGCAGGGCGAGCTGACGGTGGACTGGACCGCGCTGGCCCCGCGGTAGCCCGGGCCCGGCGCGGTGGCGCCGTGGCGCCGTGGCAGACCGAACCCCCGGTTCGAGCATCCGTTCGATAGTTCACTCGAACGAGTTATCGATTTCCTCTGGCGTGTTGACGCCCCGCCACGCCACCATGGGAGCGTTCGCACGAGCGGTCGCACCGCCCCTGAGCATCCGTCAGCTCCCCGGCTCCCGGAGCTCTCCCCACACCCGTTCGAACGTCCCGTACGACTCGGCACCGAACAGCACGAAACGCACCTCGTCCAGGTCGGAGCCCTCCTCGGCCGCGGTCGTCAGGGCGATCCGAGCGGCATCGTCCAGCGGCCAGCCGAAGATCCCGGCGGAGATCGCCGGGAAGGCCACCGTCCGCGCACCCAGTTCCACCGCGACCCGAAGGGATTCCCGATAGCACGAGGCCAGCAGCTCGGAGAGCTGTCGGCGGTTCTCCTCCCGGAACACCGGCCCCACGGTGTGCACCACCCAGCGGGCCGGGAGCCGGCCCGCCGTGGTCGCCACGGCCCGGCCGACCGGCAGGCCCTTGCCGTAGTGCGAGGCGCGCAGCCGGCGGCAGTCCGCGAGGATCTCCGGTCCGCCCCTGCGGTGGATCGCCCCGTCCACCCCGCCGCCTCCCAGCAGGGACGAGTTGGCGGCGTTCACCACCACGTCCACCTGCTGATCCGTGATGTCACCCTGCACCAGCGTGATCTGTGTCACCGCTCCTCATCTCCAGTCAACTCCGCACCTGCGAAAGCGGAAACCCTGCGCAGGGCCGCCACCGGACGCGTGGCAATAACCACATCGGCGCCGCTCAGTCGAAGAAATCCTCGGAGATCACGTTATGGTCGCGGGAAGCCCCCCGATGCCCGGTGCCACACGGGCACCGCGGACGGACACCAGCCGTTGGCCTGTCGGGGAAAGGAAGGACCGACCGATGCCCGCTACGGGAGACGGGCGGGCACCCGACGCGACCGCGAGCGCCGGTGCCGCCGAACGCAGCCGCAGCAACCGCGCCCACAACGGACGCGGCCGCGCCACGGCCACGGCGCCGATACCGCATCCGCGCGCCACCCCGGCGGCCGGCGAGCCCGCCCGGGCCGCCGCCGAGTTCCGGGTCCTGGTGATCGAGAACGACGGCCCGGAGCACCAGCTGTTCGAGTCGCTGACCGCCGAGCTCGGCGAGCACACCGAGCTGCACCGGGTCGACGGCGTCCGCGAGGCGATCGCCCTGCTGCCGCCCACGCCCGGCACCGGCCGGCGCGGGCACCGGTACGTCGACTTCCAGTGCGTGCTGCTCGACCTGGGCGCGCCCGGCGAACTGCCGCCCGGCAACGACGGCCTGGACGGGCTGCGCGAACTGCTCCAGCGCGCCCCGCACACCGCCGTGGTGGTGCTGACCGACGCCGCCGGGGCCGAGCTCGGCGCGGCCGCGGTCGCCGCCGGCGCGCAGGACTTCCTGGTCCGGCAGGACACCGGCGGCCCGCTGCTGGCCCGCGCGCTGCGCTACGCGGTGGAGCGCAAGCGCGCCGACGAGTCGCAGCGCCGCCTGGTCGAGGCGGAGATCCGCGGCCAGGAGAACGCCCGCCTGCAGCGCCACCTGCTGCCCACCCCGCTGCTGGACGGCGCCGGCCTGGCCTTCACCCGTCGCTACCGCCCCGGCCGGCGCCGCGCGCTGCTCGGCGGCGACTTCTACGACGCGGTCCGCACCGGCGACGGCCGGGTGCACGTGGTGATCGGCGACGTCTGCGGCCACGGCCCGGACGAGGCCGCGCTCGGCGTCGCACTGCGGATAGCGTGGCGGACGCTGGTCTTCGCCGGCCTCACCGGCCAGCAGCTGCTCACCACCCTGCAGCACGTGCTGGAGCACGAGCGCCGCAGCGACGAGATCTTCGCGACGCTGTGCATGGTGGTGCTCGACCCGCCCGCCGAGAACGGGACCGGCCCCGAGTCCGCGCAGCTCTACTTGGCCGGGCACCCCGCGCCGCTGCTGCTCGGGCCGGACGCGCCGGTGCTGCTGCCGTCCGAGCAGGCCGGTCCGGCGCTCGGTCTGCTGCCCTGCGACACCACCCACTCGTCCTGGCCCGCGCAGCGGCTGGAGCTGGCCCCCGGCTGGCGCCTGCTGCTGTACACCGACGGCCTGGTCGAGGGAAAGGTCGGCGCGGGTTCGCCGCGGCTGGGCCAGGAGGGCCTGATCGAGCTGATCGCCGACCACCAGGCCGCCGGGCTGAGCCGGGGCCGGCTGGTGGACTCGGCGATCGCCGAGGTCGAGGAGCTGAACGGCGGTGCGCTCACCGACGACGTCGCGGTGCTGCTGCTGGAACGCAACCCGGTTCCGGTGGTCATGGGCTGACGGTCCGTCGGCCGAAGTGACGACGAAGGAGGGCGGTCCCCGCGGGGACCGCCCTCCTTCGTCGTCACCGTGCCGAGGTCACCAGGGGCCGTAGGGGCCCGAGTTGCTGCGGCCGCCGCCCCGGCCGCGGCCGTCGGTGAGCAGCTTGATCGCGGGGCGGACGTCCACCACGTAGACGATCGCGGCGACCAGGCCGATCAGCGTCAGCAGGCCCGTCACCGGGTTGGCCCCGAACAGCAGGTCGGCGCCGAGGGCCAGGCCCAGGACCACCACCCAGAAGGTCTTGGTCTTCTTGTCGGCGGCCCGGTAGGCGTCCTCGCGGCGGAACGCGGCGTCGACGAACGCGAACGCCTTGAAGCAGATGATCGCCGTGGCCAACCACCAGAACGGGTTCAGCAGGTGGATGTTCAAGAACTGCACCTGGGGCTCCTCACTCTCTGTTCCCATCCTGGCACGGGCTCTGCCGGAGTCAACGGTGCCCGGCGGCGCGGCGTTCCCGCCCGCACCGCCGGCGGGTCACTCCGCGGAGTCGGCGGCGGCGCTCTTCCGGGCCCGGGCGGTCTTCTTCGCGGCCGGCTTCGCCAGCGGCTCCTCGTCCACCAGCACCTCGGCGACCACGACCTCCTCGACCTCCGGCTCGGCCTCGGACCCGGCGGCGGGCTGCCCGGCCTGCGGGGCGTTGGCGGCGTCCACCACGGTGCGGCCGCGGACCGCGAGCTCGTCGTAGACCTCCTTGGCCTTGACCGCGAACTCCAGCGCCCGGCCGACCTGCTGCATCGCGAACTCCTGCGCCTTGGCCTGGAGTTCCTTCACATCGGTGGGCAGCGCGGTGACCGCCTCGGTGACCTTCGCCTGCGCGTCGGCCAGCGCGGTGCCGGCGTCCTGCAGGGCGGCGGCGGCCTTCTCCTGCGTGCCCTTGCGGTCGGCGGCCAGCGCCTCCAGCTGGGCGGGGACCTCGCGGAGCTTCTCGTACGCCAGGTCGCCGGCGCCGGCCAGGGCGTACAGCGGGGTCGGGTCGCTGAGGGTCTTCTTGATGTCGTCGCTGATCGGCATGTCGGTCCTCCGGTCGGGGTGGCGCCGCGCGGTCGGGTCGCGCGGGGCGCAGGTCACGCGGGTTCGGCGCCCGCAGGTTCGGTCGGGTCGGCGGCGGGGCCCTCCGCCGGGCGGGCGACGCCCTGGTTCTCCTTCAGGAACGCCTCGTACACCGCCAGCAGGGCCTGCTTCTGCCGCTCGTTGATCAGCGGATCGGCGAGGATCGCGGCCCGCAGGCCAGGCCCCTGCTCGTCCCGCTCCTCCAGGATCCCGGCCTGCACGTACAGCGTCTCCGCCGAGATCCGCAACGCCTTGGCGATCTGCTGGAGGATCTCCGCGCTGGGCTTGCGCAGCCCGCGCTCGATCTGGCTCAGGTACGGATTGGACACCCCGGCCGCGTCGGCGAGTTGCCGCAGCGAGTACTGCGCGCTCCGCCGCTGCTCCCGGATGTACTCGCCGAGCGAGCCCACGTTCAGTGACGCCATATGGGCAGTCTGCCTCGCGGCGCTTGCAATTGCAAGCACGTTGCTAGCGACTGCAAGCCGGGCGTGTCAGGCCCCTTCGGGGGCCCCGCCGGCGACCGTGAGCCCCGGACCGAAGTCGAACCGGCCCGGGGTGGAGACGGGGACGGCGGTGGCGTGGAAGTCGGCGAGGGTGCAGCGGAGCCGGGTCGGCTGCTCTACCGGGTGGGCGCGCAGGCGCCAGGGTCCGGAGTCGTCGGCGCCCGGTGGCGGTCGAGCAGCGCGGCGTGGGCGGCCGGCGCGTTCGAGTGCCGGGCGGGGGTGGCCACGGCGGCGATTCTGCCGCAGGGTGGGGGCGGCCATCGGACGAATCGGGAGAGGGCGGCGGGGATGACGGAGCGCCAGGTCGGTGCGGTGCTGTGCGACGTGGACGGGGTGCTGCGAATCTGGGCGGAGCTGGCGGAGGTGGACCTCGCGCACGGGTTGGCGCCCGGGACGGTGGCCGGGGCCGCGTTCCGCGCGGAGCGGCTGTTGCCGGCGGTGACCGGGCAGGTGACGGACGAGCAGTGGCGGGCGGGCGTCGCCGAAGATCTGACCTCGGTGTGCGGGTCCGCCGAGCGGGCCGCGGCGGTCGTCGCGGCCTGGGGGCGGCAGCCGTCGGAGCCGGACCTGGAGGTGCTGGCGCTGCTCACCGCGGCGCGGCGCAGCGTGCCGGTGGTGCTGGTGTCCAACGGCACCACCCGGCTGGAAGCCGACCTTGTCGCGCTCGGGTTGGACAGGGCGGCGGACGCCGTGGTCAACACCGCCCGGCTGGGGTTCGCCAAGCCGGACGAGCGGGTGTACCGGGTGGCGGCGGAGCGGGCCGGGGTGCCGGTGGGGCGGTGCCTGTTCGTCGACGACAGCGCCGCCAACGTCGCGGCCGCCGCGGCGGTCGGCATGCACGGGCACCACCACCGCGGCGCGTCCGGACTGGCGCGGGTGCTCGCCGACCACGGGCTGCTCTGACCGGCGGGTGGAATTCCGGGCCGGTCGGGGGCGGGGCGTGGCACCATCCGCGCATGACGATCTTCACGGCGCACGACGGGACGGACCTGTACTTCGAGCAGCTCGGCGACGGGGCACCGCTGGTGGCGCTGCCGGGCGGCCCGGGCATGGATGCGCGCTACCTGGGGTCGCTGGGCGGGCTGGACACCGGGCGGCGGCTGGTGCGGCTGGATCCGCGCGGGTGCGGGCGGTCCGGGGTGCCGGTGGAGCGGGCGAGTTGTGCGTTCGGGGAGCAGGTGAAGGACCTGGAGGCGCTGCGCGAGCGGCTCGGGGTGGAGTCGTTCGATCTGCTGGGCCACTCGGCGGGGGCGCTCACCGCGCAGGCGTACGCGGCCGAATTCCCGTCACGGGTGCGGTCGTTGGTGCTGGTGACGCCGGTCGGGCGGGCGGCCCGGGAGCCGGACGGGGCGGAGCTGGCGGCGATCAGGGCGGGGCGGGCCGGGCTGCCCTGGTACCCGGACGCGGCGGAGGCGGAGCGGCTGTTGGCCGCGGGCGAGGGTGACGTGGCCGCGCTGTCCCGGCGGATCACTCCGTTCTTCTGGGGCAGTTGGGACGAGCGGGCGCGGGCCGCGGCGTTCGATCCGGAGCTGGCGCCGGCCGCACCGTGGATGCGGGAGGCGTTCTACGCGAGCGCGGGCACGCCCCGGCCGGTGCCGATGCCGGTGCTGGTGGTGGCCGGGGCGCTCGACGGCCTGATCGGCACCGTCCCGGCGAGGCTGGTCGCGGACTGCCACCCGCGGGCCCGGCTCGAAGTCCTCGACGGCGCCGGGCACCGGCCCTGGGTGGACCGGCCGGCCGCGTTCGCCGCGCTGGTGGACGGGTTCCTGGCCTGAGCCCGGCCGGAGGCGCGCTCAGCCGCCTTCGGTCAGGCGGCGGTAGGCGGGGGCGAGCAGCGCGGCGAGTTCGTCGGGCCCGAGGGCGTCGAGCGCGGGGGCCGGCGGCTCAGCAGGCGCATCGGGCGGGCGGAGGGTGAACTCGCCCTCCCAGAAGGCGTCGAGGCAGTCGTCGAGCGGGCGGTCGGAAGGGCTGGTCACGGGGTCACTCCCCTACGGCGTCGGCGGACAGGGCGAGCAGTTCGCGGAGCTGCTCGGTGGGCAGTTCGGTCAGCCACCGCTCGCCGGAGCCGATCACGGCGTCGGCCAGGTCGCGTTTGGCGTCGATGAGTTCGGCGATCCGCTCCTCGACGGTGCCGGTGCAGACCAGGCGGCGGACCTGGACGTCCCGGTGCTGGCCGATCCGGTGGGCGCGGTCGGTGGCCTGGTCCTCGACGGCGGGGTTCCACCAGCGGTCGAGGTGGACGACCTGATTGGCGGCGGTGAGGTTGAGGCCGGTGCCGCCCGCCTTCAGGGAGAGCAGGAACACCCCCGGCCCGTCGGCGGACTGGAAGCGGTCGACGAGTTCCTGGCGGCGCGGCGCGGGGAGGCCGCCGTGCAGGTACAGGACCGGGGCGCCGAGGCGGCGGCGCAGATGGGGCTGGAGCATGGCGCCGAACTCGGCGTACTGGGTGAAGACCAGGGTGCGGTCGCCCTCCGCCAGGGCTTCCCGCAGCAGCGCGACCAGCCGCTCGACCTTGCCCGAGCGACCGCCCAACGGCGACTTGTCGTGCAGGAGTTGGGCGGGGTGGTTGCAGACCTGCTTGAGCCGGCCGAGGGCGGCGAGGACCGCGCCCTTGCGTTCGACGCCGCGAACGCCGCGCAGGCGGCTGAGCAGGTCGGCGACCACCGCCTGGTAGAGCCCGGCCTGTTCGGGGGTGAGATTGCAGCGGACGGTGAACTCCTGCTTGGCGGGCAGCTGCTGGCCGATCTCGGGGTCGCTCTTGACCCGGCGGAGCAGGAACGGGCCGGTCAGGCGCTGCAGTTGGGCGGCGACCTCGCGGTTGCCGGACTGCTCGACCGGGACGGCGTAGCGCTCCTTGAAGGACTCGGGGCTGCCGAACAGGCCCGGGTTGGCGAAGTCGAGCACGGCGTGCAGTTCGGCCAGCCGGTTCTCCACCGGGGTGCCGGTGAGCGCGATCCTGGGGCCGGAGCGCAGTGAGCGGATCGCCCTCGACTGCCGGGCGCCGCGGTTCTTGATGTGCTGAGCCTCGTCGGCGACGATCCGCCGCCAGCGCACGGCGCGGAGCGTCTCGGCGTCGCGCTGCAGGATGCCGTAGGTGGTGACGACCAGGTCGGCGGTGGCGTCCGGGGCGGTGCGGTCGGGCCCGTGGTGGAGCTGGACGCGCAGGCGCGGGGCGAACCGGGCGGCTTCGCGCTGCCAGTTGCCGACCAGCGAGGTCGGGCAGACCAGCAGCACCGGCCCGCGCGCGCCCCTGGCGTGTTCGAGCGCCAGCAGGGCGAGGGCCTGGACGGTCTTGCCGAGCCCCATGTCGTCGGCCAGCACCGCGCCGAGGCCGAGCCGGCCGAGCGCGTCCAGCCAGGCCAACCCCCGCTCCTGGTACGGGCGGAGATCCCCCGCGAAGCCGGGCGGGGGCGGGGTGCGGCGGGCGCCGGGCAGGCGGCCGAGCCGGCCGGCCAGCAGGTCGCCGAGCGGGCCGTCGGCGTGCACGGTGTTCACCGGCAGGCCGTCCACCACGATGCCGTCGTCGAGCGCGAGGCGGAGCAGCGCGGCGGTGTCGAGCTGCGGATCGTCCCGGCGGGCGGCCAGGAAACGCAGCGCCGCGGCGAGTTGGGCCGCGTCCACCTCGACCCACTGGCCGCGGAACCGGACCAGGCCCTGCTGGGCTGCCGCAAGCTCGTCCAACTCCTGCTGGGTGAGCGGCTGTTCGCCGATCGCCAGCTGCCAGCGGAAGTCCACCACGGCGTCCCGGTCGGCCTGCGCGGTGCGCTTGACCGAGCCGGGCGCGGGCTCGCTGTGCGCGGTGACGGCCAGCCCCAGCCGCGGGCGGCGACGCCACCAGGCGGGCAGCAGGACGCCGTACCCGGCGGCGGCGAGGGCGGGCGCGGTGTCCCGGAGGAAGGCGAGCGCGCCCGACCGATCGAGGTCCAGGCCGGTGGGGCGGCTGTGGTGCAGCGCGGCCCGCAGGTCGGGGCTGAGCCGGGCGGCCCGGTCGAGCTCGGCGAGGTACTGCTCGACCGGGTCGCCGAGGGTCCGGGCGAGGGCGGCGAACGCCGGTCCGCGGGACCAGAGTTCGGCGGCCGGCAGCAGCAGCGAGGGCCGGTCGGCAGGGCCGAGCAGCACGTCGAGCCGCCAGTTCTCGTCCGGCGCGACGCCGTCCGGATCGTCCGCGGCGGTACCGAGCGGCTCCGACAGCCGGAACGCGAGCCGCACCTCTCCGGTGGGCTCGGCCCCGGCCGTCCACCCGGCGAGCCGGGCGACCTCCGCGGGCTCGGGCGGGGCGGGCAGTCTGGCGTCGTGGCCCCGCAGGGCGGCGAGCCAAGCCGGCCCGCGACGCTGAACGGGCTTTCCGGAGACCGCTGTCGGCGACGGAACGACGGAGGTCTCGGCAGGCGCGGGCCCGCTGGGCGCCCCCGGACGGGGGGAAGCAGGCGGGCTGTCGAGGGGCGAACGACCTCCTGCACCGGGGACCGGAGCCGACGACGATTCGGCGGGTGACCGGCCCTCGGGGGCGGACAGGGCCGGACGGCCCGGGAGCGGGGGGTCGTCGGCGGAGAGGGCGGTGCGGGTCTCGTGGTCGGTGAGGGTGTCGAGGACGGTGCCGAGCAGGGCCGTGCCGGTGGTGTTCGGGCCGGCCTCGGCGCGGGCGATCGGGGGGCAGCCTGCGGCGAGGGCCGCCGTCTCGCGGAGGGCGGGGGCGTCTGGGGCGGGGCGCCAGCGGGCGGCCCAGCCGCCGGCCTCCTCGACCAGGGCGGGCAGGACCCGGCCGCGGCCGACCAGCCGCCAGGCGAGGTCGTGCACGGCCGTCAGCCAGCGCAGCGAGGCGCCGTAGGCGAGTTCGGCGGTGCGGCCGCCGGGCAGCTCGACGGTGGTGCCGGGCCAGACCGGGTCGAAGAGTTCGCCGAGCAGCTGCGCGGCCTCCGGGACGTCGAACAGCAGGGCGGGGATCCGCCACGGCTGGAGCGCCAGCCCCCTGGCGGTGGAGCCGACGGGGAGGTCGGGGGACGGGGTCGGCCGGGAGCCGAGCGTCGGCAGCCGCAGGGTGAGCCACCGTTCGGCGCCGCGTTCGGCGAGCCAGGCCGGGCCCGGTCCGACCGCCGCGAGCAGCGCCGCGACCTCGCCCGCCGCGCACGCGAACGGGTGCCTGGTCCCTTGCACGGGACGCCCGACGAACGCCCCGGCGTCCTCCGCCCATACGCCGAGCCGCCCGTCGGCCCGCCACTGGGCATGCAGGACGTACATGGAGCCTCCGCGTCGGGTCGGATCCTCCAGCCTAGATCGGCCCACCGACGAACGGAGGTCGGGCCGCATCGGGCGCAGCGGCCCGCAGCGTGCTGCGTCGCCGGGTCAGGCGGGCGAGGAAGACCAGTGCGAGGGCGATGGCGGTGCCGTGGGCGACGGCGACCACCGGCAGCGGGGCGAAGGTGTCGAGGGCGGCGGCGACTGCGAGCATGCCGGCGCCGAAGCCGAGGTTCTCGACGGTCGCGGAGAGGCCGAAGGCGTGGCCGCGCAGCGCTTCCGGGAGGGTCTGCAGGTGGGAGGTGTAGGCGACTTCGGTGAGGCCGTCGGCCGCGCCCGCCAGCACGGCGATCGGGACGGTCGCGGCCCAGGGCAGTCCGGCGAAGGCGAGCACGAAGGCGGCGGACATGGCGATGGTGCCGAGTCCGAAGCCGCGGGCGCCGACCGGACGGCCGCCGCGGGCGTGCCGCCGCCGGAGCACCTGCTGGACCAGGACGTTGCCGAGCGCCCAGACGCACCAGAAGACGCTGACGAAGACCGCCGGGTGGTGCGGGTCGAGCCGGGTCGAGTAGACCGGCAGCGCCGCGTTGTGCGAGGAGGAGCCCAGCGCGTCCACTCCGCGCAGCGCCACCATGAGGCCGAGGGCCGGAACGGTGCCGAGCGCGGCGACGGCGGCGGGGAGCCGGGTGCGGGGTTGCGGGTCCGCGGCGCGTTCCGGGCGGGGCCGGGCGGCCGGCAGGGCGGCGACCGTGGCGGCGCAGACGGCGAAGGTGACGGCGTCGGCGAGCAGCGCCGCGGTGTAGCCGAGCAGCGAGACGACCAGGCCGGAGGACGCGAAGCCGGCCACCATCGCGCCCGAACGTCCGCTCACCATCAGGGAGTTGGCCCAGGTGGCGCGGTCCTCGCCGACCAGTGCCGGGGTCGAGCTGCGGAGCGCGACCAGGAACAGCGTGCCGCCGGCGCCGACCGTCGCGGCGACCAGGAACAGCATGGCCGTCCGGGCGCCGGCCGGGGCGGCCGCGAGCAGCAGCAGGGCCGCGGCCTGGGCGAGGTTCGCGGTCAGCATCACGCTGCGCGCAGAGCGGCGGGCGAGCAGCGCCCCGGCGGCCAGGCCGGCCGCGAACCCGGCGGCGAGCCGGGCGGCCATGAACGCGCCGACGGCCAGCGCCCGGCCGGTGACCGCGTAGACGTACAGGTTGAGGGCGACCAGGTTGAGGAAGGTGCCGTACGAGGAGACGGCGTAGCCGGCCACCAGCAGGCGGTACCGGCGTTCCCCCGGATCGGACATGTCGGCTCCCCTTCCGTGTGCTGTCCGGGCCGACCCTACGCATGCGCACCCAGGGCCCGCCATGGGCATGCCCGAAACTGCCGGGGGGTCAGGACAGGTGGAAGACCGGCCCGCGCGGGGTGAAGGGCAGGGTGGCGCCGCGCGGGACCAGGTAGGCGTGCTCGCGGCGCGGGACGCGCAGGGAGTCGCAGTCGGCGTCGGTGATGATCAGGACGGGGGCGGTGGCGGGGAAGTCGCGGGCCCGGCCGAGCAGGTCGATGCCGGGTTGCAGGACGGTGCCGCCGCGGCCGCGGATGCGGACCTTGGCGGCGAGTTCGGCGACCGGGAGGTAGCCCGCGTCGTGCGCGGCGGCGTCGCAGAAGACGACCCGGGCGGCGGGGACGTCGCGGGCGGCGGCGTAGGAGGCGATCGCGCCGAGGGCCTTGCCGAGCAGGGTCCTGCTCATCGAGCCGGAGGTGTCGAGGACCACGCCGAAGGTGCAGCGCGGGGTGTCCTCGTACGGGTGGTGGCGGCCGGCCCGCGGGATGTCGGGGCTGGCGGCCTGGCGGCGCGAGGGGCGGGCGTAGGAGCGCAGCGGCTCGGGGCGGGGGACGAACTCGTCGAACCAGCGGGCGAGTCGGGCGTCCCAGGGCAGGGGCGGCTGGGCGAGGGCGCGGATCTCCTCGACCAGTCCGGCGGGCAGCAGGCCGCGCGCGCGGCCGTGCAGGTCGAAGCCCTGCAGCAGGCCGCGGCGGTAGAACTCGTCGAGGTCGACGTACGTGCCGCCGTGGCCGTCCCGGGGCAGCGGTTCGCCGAGGATGTCGCCGAGTCCCTTGCCGCGCAGGGTGGCCAGTCGGCGCTGGCGGCGCTGGTCGCGGACGATCCGGTCGTACACCTCCTCCGCCGAGAGGCCCTTCAACTCCGGGTCGTGGAGCAGCCCTTCGGGCATCTCGCCGACGCCCATCTCCAGCAGCCAGCCGTTGATGACGTAGTCGGCGGCGACGTTGAACAGGTAGGGGTCGCGCCCGCCGGTCCGGTCGCCGTGCCGGAGGGCGGCGTGCAGCATCTCGTGGGCGATGATGAAGCGCCACTCCTCGTCGCTGTAGCGGCGCAGCGGGTTGAGGTAGATCTCGCCGGCCTCGGCGTTGACGGCCGCGATCGAGATGCCGTGGGCGCGGGCGAGTTCGGCGTCGGCTACCACGGTGAGTCCGGCGGCGAGGCCGCCGAGCAGCGGGTAGTTGGAGACGAACCAGCCGAGGGCGCGTTCCCAGGGGCGCTGCGGGAGCCGGGGGCCGCCGAGTTCCTCCCGGCGGCCCGCTGCGACGTCCATGGCGGCGGAGACGGTGCGGGTGAGGGCGTGCCCGAAGGCGAGCGTCCAGTCCTCGGGGTCGTCGGTCCGGTCGGGCCAGGGCACCAGGTGCTGGTCGGGGTGTTCCCCGGCGGTGCCGCAGGCGCGGTACTCGGCGGGGACGCCGTCGCGGCGCCAGCGGGTGGCGAGCTGATCCTCGTCGCCGCCGGGCCAGACGGTGGGCAGGTCGTCGGGGGCGCGGCCGATGTGGAAGGTGGCCAGGAAGCGGTTGACGACGGCGCAGCGGGCGGCGAGGTCGGCGGCGTCGGGCTGGACGCGCGGTCCGCGGGCGGCGGGCAGGTGGCCGAAGCCGAGGTGGAGCATGGCGTGGGCGAGGGCCCAGGCCCACTCCTCGGGTTCGGCGCGGCGGCGCCGGTTGTGGTGCACGGTGCCGTTGGAGGTGACCACGGCCCAGCCGGTGGCGGGGTGCAGCGCGCAGTGGTCCTCGTGCGCGTCGCAGACGCCGGCGGGGATGGCGTGGAGCGCGGGGTTGGCGGCGAGCTGGGCGAGTCCGGCCTTGAAGGCGACGACCAGCGGATCCGGCGCGGGCTCGGACCGGCGGGTGCTCACCGGCGGGCCTCGACCAGGCGGGGCAGGTCGCGGGCGGCTTCGATCAGGAACCAGGGCGGCAGCACGGGGTTGCCGTCGGGCCCGTCGGCGATGACGGTCTGGGCGACCTCGACGGAGATCTCGGCGAGCTGCACCAGCAGCGACTTGGAGCGGTAGGCGTGCTGACGGACCGTCGGCGAGGCGTGCTCCTTGCGGGCGGGCAGCTCCTTGACCAGCCGGCCGCGGAAGGAGTCGGCGAGGTAGTAGAGCAGGTCGCGGTCCTCGATCCGGCGCGGCCAGGAGGCGTCGCCCTTCATGATCGCCTCCAGCCCGTACGCGTTGCGGACGATCTTGGCGTAGCCGCAGAAGGCGACGGCGTGCGCGGGGGTGAGCAGGCCGTGGGCGAGCACCTTG
This sequence comes from Streptomyces sp. TLI_171, assembly GCF_003610255.1. GTDB lineage: Bacteria > Actinomycetota > Actinomycetes > Streptomycetales > Streptomycetaceae > Kitasatospora. Next base: position 3,426,456 of record NZ_RAPS01000001.1, read on the forward strand.
AGGGTGTCCTCGTCGAGGCCGGCGCCGAAGGAGTGCAGCGCGTCGGAGAGCATGTGCCAGGCGCGCGGGGTGGAGAACGGCTCCTCGGTCTTGGGCGGCGCGGACCACAGGTGGTCGGGCCGGTCGGTGAGGTGGTCGGCGATCCACGGGTGGATGCCGTTGCCCGCCGCCCAGGCCAGCCAGTCGTCGGCGCTGGCCCGCAGGTGGACGTGGACCAGGCGGTTGAGCAGCGCGGACGGCATCGGGCGGGCGAGCGCGCCGTCGGTGGCGCGGTTGCCGGCGCCGATCACGATGGAGCCGGCGGGCAGTTCGTAGGAGCCGATCCGGCGGTCGAGGATCAGCGAGTAGAAGGCCTTCTGGACGTCCGGCGTGGCGGCGTTCAGCTCGTCCAGGAACAGGCAGTACGGCTGGTCGCGGGCGATGGTCTCGGGCGGGCAGAACCGGGAGCGGCCCTCGGGGGTGATCTGCGGGACGCCGATCAGGTCCTCGGGGGCGAGCTGGGTGCCGAGCAGCGAGACGCACTCCAGGCCGAGCGACTCGGCGAACTGGTTGATCAGCGAGGACTTGCCGATGCCCGGTGCGCCCCAGAGGAACACCGGCCGCACGGTGGCGAGGCCGAGCAGCAGTTCGGGGATCTGGGACGGCGACACGCTGACGGCAGACTGCACGACTCTCCTGAAGAGCGAGGCGGGTTCGCGGCCAGTGTGGACGGCGGTCCGGGCCCGGCGCATCCGGTTTTCCACAGGCTGGGGACAGCCCGGCGGGGGCACCTCGCAAAGGAAGGTAGGACAACTTTCAACTTCATGGTTGAAAGTTGAACCAGATCGGAGTACGGTGAAGCCATCGAACAAGTTGAAGCCTAAACAAATGGCTTCGACCCCCACCCGAGGAGAGAAGTCATGGGCATCTTCAACCGCAGCAAGAACACCGCCGTCGCCACCGCCCCGGCCGCCCAGGGCCCGGACCTGGCGCACCTGACCGGCGACTACACCATCGACCCCGCGCACTCCAAGATCGGCTTCGCGGTCCGCCACGCCATGGTCACCAACGTCCGCGGCGAGTTCACCGAGTACGAGGGCAAGCTGCACCTGGACGGCGCCAACCCGGCCGCCTCCACCGCCGAGCTGACCATCAAGGTCCCCTCGATCAGCACCGGCCAGGCCCAGCGCGACGAGCACCTGCGCACCGGCGACTTCTTCGACGCCGCCGCCCACCCCGAGATCACCTTCAAGTCCACCTCCGCCGAGCAGGTCGACGGCGACACCTACCGCCTGCACGGCGACCTGAGCATCAAGGGCACCACCCGCCCGGTCGTCCTGGACCTGGAGTTCACCGGCGCGGCCACCGACGTCTACGGCGCCAACCGGGTCGGCTTCGAGGGCGGCACCACCGTGGACCGCACCAGCTGGGGCCTGACCTACAACGCCGCGCTGGAGACCGGCGGCGTGCTGATCGGCGAGAAGGTCAAGCTCACCCTCGACATCTCCGCCGTGCGAGCCTCCTGAGCCCGTCCGTCCCTGCTGCCCCGCAGCCTCCGGTACCGCCCCCGCCGTCCCCTCGGCGGGGGCGCCGCCGTTTCCGGTCCCGGCGTCCGGCGCGGCGCTCGTCCTCAGCCCAGCAGGGCGGCGTCCTCCGGGGGGAGCCAGCTGCCCGGCGACCGGATCAGCCAGCCCTCCTCGGCCCCCAGTCGGGACGCCGACTCGCGCAGTGCGGCCAGTCCCGGGTGGCGCATCCCGGCGCGGTGCACCAGGCCGAGCAGGCTGAGCGGCACCGGGTCGACCAGCGGGCGGGCCACCCCGCCGGGGATGCCCGGCGCGTCGGTGGTGGTGAGCACCGGACTGCCGTGCCGGGTCAGGTAGCGGGCGAACTCGGCGGCGCCGACCGGCGGAGTGCGGCCGGGGGCGGCGGCCAGGCCGTGTTCGGCGAGCAGCCGCAGGCCGAGGTCGGTCCACTCGGCGGTGGCGGGCTGCCCCGCGAAGACGTCCACGGGGTGCCCGGCGAGCGCCGCCAGCGGCACGACGGGCAGTGCGGCCAGCGGGTGTCCGAGCGGCAGGAACACGGCCATCGGCTCCAGCCGCACCGGAGTGTGCGAGAGCCGGGAGCGCACCGCGGCGGGCAGCCCGGCGTACCGGCCGAACGACACGTCCAGCCGGTGGGCCGCCAACTCCCTTGCGGCGCCGCTGAGTCCGCCGTGGTAGCGGGCGAGCAGCTCGGTGTCGGGGAGCCGGTGGCGGGCGTCCGCGAGGATGCGTTCTGCAGTGAGTTCGCGGTCGCCGCCCGCGCTGTTGACGTCCACCAGCAGCGCCCTGGTGTCGCCCAGCGTGGTGATCTCGGCCTGGAGTTCCAGCAGTTGGCGTGCCTTCGGGAGCAGCGTCGCGCCGGCCTCGGTCAACTCCACGCTGCGGGTGGAGCGGTGGAACAGTGCGCAGCCGAGGTCCCGTTCCAGCGCCTGGACGTCGCGGCTGACGGCCTGCTGGGCGAGGTGCAACTGCTCGGCGGCGCGGCCGAAGTGGAGCGTCTCGGCGACGGCGGTGAAGCTGCGCAGCAGGCGGGGGTGGACGTCACGGGGCATGGCGGAAGATTAACAACAGGATCCGGTGAATCCGGCCGAGCAGGTGTTGGACGGCGCCCCGGCCACGGCCCGAGGGTGGGGGCATCCCCGCCCGCACTCCCCCGGAGCCGTCCGTTGTCGCTGCCGCTCGCCCGCTACCGTCCGGTGTTCGCCGCACCCGGCGCCCTGACCTTCACCCTGGCCGGGCTGCTCGGCCGGCTCGCGCTGGCCATGAACGGCGTCTCCACCGTCGTCCTGATCGCCGACCGGCGCGGCTCGTACGCGCTGGCCGGCGCGGTCTCGGCGGTCGGCGTGCTGGCCGGGGCGGCGCTGCTGCCGGTGCTCGGACGGCTGGTGGACCGGCTCGGACAGGCCCGGGTAGCGGTGCCGGCGGTGCTCGCCACCGCCGCTCCGGTCGGCGCGCTGCTGCTCTGCGTCCGGTCCGGCGCACCCGACTGGACGCTGTTCCTGTGCTGGGCGCTCTCCGGCACCACCCCCAACCTGGGCGGCATGGCCCGGGCCCGCTGGGCTCACCTGCACCGCGCCGACGCGGCCGTCCTGCACCGCGCCAACTCCCTGGAACAGTCCCTGGACGAGCTCTGCTTCATGGCCGGACCGGTGCTCGGCATGGCGCTGTGCACCACGCTCGCCCCCGAGGCCGGCCTGCTCGCCGCCTGGACCTTCGGCACCGCCGGAACCCTGCTGTTCGCGGCCCAGCGCACCACCGAACCGCCGCTCGCCCGACCGGCCGGGCAACGTCCCACCGGCGCACGGGGGTTGCTGCGCACCGCGGGCTTCCCCGCCCTGCTCGCCGGGTTCCTGGCCGCCGGCGTGCTGTTCGGCTCCCTGGAGGTGACCTCGCTCGCCTACACCGACGCACTCGGCCGGCAGTCGGCCGGCGGTGCGCTGCTGGCCCTGGTCGCCGCCGGGTCCTGCGCCTCCGGGCTGGCGTTCGGCGCGCTGAGGCCGCGCCGCCCCGCGGCGGTCCGGCTGGCGCTGGGCGCGGGCGCGATGGCCCTGCTGATGCTGCTGCCGCTGGCGGCGGGCCTGGCCGGGGCGGGCGTCCCGGTGCTCGGCGCGGCGCTGCTGGCCGCCGGGTCCGGCACCGCGCCGACGATGATCAGCGGCATGACGCTGGTGCAGGAACGGCTGCCCGCGCACCGGCTGAACGAGGGCATGGCGCTGGCGGTCGCGGCGATCCTGGTCGGCATCTCGGCCGGCGCCACCCTCGGCGGCTCGCTCGCCCAGCACACCTCGCCCGGAACCGGCTACCTGCTGCCGGTCGGCGCGGCCGCCCTCGCCGCGCTCGCCGCCCTGCCGGGCGCCGTCCGCCCCACCACCGGGCGCCGACAGCCGGCCTGACGCCCCGTCAGCGCCAGCCGTAGGCGTACTCCGGCAGGGTCCTGCCGTCCGCGAAGTGTGCGGCGGCGGTGCCGAGCCGGCGGGCGCCGTGGCGTTCGTAGAAGGCGATCGCACGCCGATTGGCAGCCAGCACGTCGAGGCGGACGGGCGCGTCCGGGAAGCGCTCCAGCGCGGCCCGCAACAGTGCCGTCCCGATGCCGCCACCGGTGCGCCCGGGGCGGACGTGCAGGTGCTCCAGCCGCACCGCGCCGTCCTCCGGCACCAGGTACGCGAAGCCGGTCGGCGCGCCGCCGGGGTCCTCCGCGATCAGCAGCACGGGCGTGTTCGCGGGCTCGCCGTAGTCGGCGGTGAGCCGGATCTCCCAGAGCAGTTCCTGCTGGTCGGCGTCCGCGTCGAGCAGTTCCGGCGGGAGGAGTCCGGCGTACGCACTGCGGCGGCCGGCCCGGTACAGGGCGGCGACGTCGGCGGCGTCCGCCGGGCCGCCCTCGCGCAGCAGGGGTGGTTCGGCGGCAGGCATGCGGCCAGCCTTCCACACGGCGAGCTTGAACGCGTTCAAACGAATGCCCTAGAGTCTCCCCCAGGATGATTTTGAACGCGTTCGAAATCCGGAGAGGCTCCGACCGCAGGAGGGGACCGCCCGCCGCACCCCACGCGGCGGACCGGCGGCCGGAAGCCGAGGACGGTGGACCCGGTGCCGGGGGGCACCGGGCAGCCGCAGCACTTCCGATTCGCCCTCCCGGTCCGGAGTTGTCCCGGTCCGGGCTAGGCTCGAACCTCGAAGGCGACTGCGGCGGGACAAGAAGGCAGACGGGGCGAAGGTGCCAGAGAACGACCGGGGACGGCCGGACCAGGGCCCGGTAGGGTCGGGCGGCGTGGAGAACGCGAGCGACCGGAACGACGCGGCCACCGGCCTGCCCGGATCCGCCGAACTGGCCGGCGGGCGGGCCCAGCCGAAGACGGACAAGAGCGAGGCCACCCGGGCGCTGATCCTGGAGACCGCCATGCGGCTGTTCCAGGAACGCGGGTACGAGAAGACCACGATGCGCGCGATCGCCGCCGAGGCGGGCGTGTCGGTCGGCAACGCGTACTACTACTTCAGCGCCAAGGAGTTCCTGATCCAGGGCTTCTACGACCGGATGACGTACGACCACGCCGCCGACGCCCGGGCCCGGATGGCGCACACCCGGGACTTCGCCGAGCGGCTGGGCATCGCCATCGAATCCTGGATCGACACCGCCGCGCCGTACCACGAGTTCTCCGCGCAGTTCTTCCGCACCGCGGCCGACCCGAACAGTGCCCTCAGCCCGTTCTCCAACGAGTCGCACCCCGCCCGGGCCACTGCCGTCGAACTCTTCCGCGACGTGCTGCAGGGCTCCGAACTCGCCCCCAAGCTGGACGCCGAACTCGTCGAACTGCTCCCCGACGTGCTCTGGCTGCACCTGATGATCGTCGTCCTCTACTGGGTCTTCGACCGCACCCCCGACACCGAGCGCACCCGCGAGTTCGTCCGCCGCTCCACCCCGCTGGTGGCCCGGCTGATCAACCTCTCGCGCTACCGGGTCTTCCGGCCGCTGGTCCGCGACGCCAAGGGCCTGATCCAGGACTTCGTGCTCCCCAGCATCGGCAAGGCCGTCGTCAAGTAGCCGGCCTACGCCGCGTCGAGGGACTGACGGCGGGCCTGCTCCCGCTCCTGCTCCTGCTCCTGCTGCCGGGCGAGCTCCTGCCAGCGGGCGAGTTCGGCCCGCAGAGCCAGCTCGCGGCGGCGGACCAGCTCGTCCGCGCGGGCCTGTTCGGCCCGCAGCGCCATCTCGGCGTGCGCCGTCCAGAGCGGCATCACCCTGGCGGTGACGGCCGGACGCGGGGCCTCCTCCCGGACGGTCACCCGGGTGGCGCGCCCGCGCACGAGCGGGACCCCGGGCACGATCGTGCGCCGCAGGACGTGGACCGGAACGGGGCGGCGGTGCGCGGAGCACACCGGCAGGGCGTTCGGGGCCCGAACGGGCGGAGGAGGCATCGGCGCTGTCCGTCCGGGGCGCCCGGCGCCCGCCCGATGACGGCCTGTCGGCAGGTCAGCGGGGCTGCGGTGCCGTCCGGTCGGCGCCTTTCCGGCACCGGAGACGCGCCATGCCAGCACGGACGCGAGGACAAGAGTGGCGACGGCGGCACAGGCCACTGCGCAAGCGGTAAGGTTGAACACGTCGGATGGTTTCTTTCTGGGTAAAAGTGACGGGAATCCGGCCGTGCCCCGGGGGTGTTCCTGCACCCGCCGGGGCGTTCCTTGCGCCGAACCGTAGGCAGGGCGAAGGAATCTGTCGAGCCGTCAGATTTCGAACTCCCGTGGCGCAGTGGAATCCGCGTTCACCCTTCGGGGTGGCGGTGTTCGAGAGGTTTCCGCAGTTCCGGGATCACGTCGCGGACCTGCGCCAACTCCGCGCCACCCCACGGATGTTCGCTTTTCCGAAAGAGTGATTCTCAGCGCGCCGGAATTGACGGAAGCGCGCTACTCGGTTGCGCGGCGCAGCACTTCGGCGCGGGCCCGCGAAGGATCGATCGTCGGCGGAGTGAACGCGCCCGGGCGCGGCGGCGAGCCGGCGGGTCCGGCCGTCCCGCCAGAAGTCGATCGCCCAGCCCGGCCAGCGGGAGGAAAGGTCGTACGCCTCCGGGCAGTTGGAGGGCGTCCAGCAGCCGAGCGCGCGGCGTTCCGGGTCGAGGTGGAGACCGCTGTCCGGGGCGACTCGGGCACCGGTGAAGTCGGGAGCTTCGGTCAAACGGGTGAGAACGGCCGCGCCTTCCCGGACCGGGTGGTCGTCGACGGCGGCGAACAGGTGACGGCGGCCCGGGCCGATCGTCGCCACGGTGACCATCGCCGGACGTCCGCGTGGCCGTCGTGGCACCAGCGCAACTACCGGCCCGGCCAAGCCTGCTGGAGCAGTCCGAAGGTCGCGGCACGGGTGCGTGGACAGGCGCGCGCCGGATCGAGCGTGCGGGCCCGGTCGAACAGGCGGTCGGGCCGATCAGCAGGTGCAGGTCGAGGTCGGAGGTTCGCCCGACTGCCCATGCCGTCCGCCTGGCCGCCGAGCGCCCCCGCCCGCCGGCGGGTATCGGGGCGCCCGGCGGGGCGGGGTCAGAAGCTGTCCGGGTTCCAGGGGGCGCGGGCGGTGCGGAGCAGGGTGGTGGCCGAGGCGGCGGCGCCCGCGGTCAGTTCGGTGAGCAGGGCGGCGTCGGCGAGCTGGGTGGCGCACTGGCCGCCGAGGTAGAGGGCGGAGAGCTGGGAGACGTCGAGGGCGAGGTCGGCGGGGGCCTCGGTGGCGGTGATCCGGCCGGTGCCGTCGGGGGCGGTTTCGAGCAGCCAGCGGCCGGCCGTCCAGCCCTCGCGGTCGGTGACGTCGAGGACGATCCGGCCGGGGGCCTCGTAGCGGCGGGCGGCGAACGCGGCGGGCAGGTCGAGCAGCCGCAGCCAGGTGAAGTCGGCGGACTCCTCGTGCGGGCGGGCCGCGCGCGGGTCGTTGAGCAGCAGCGGCAGCGGGTCGCCGGGGCCGAGGTTGGCGGCGACCACGTGCCGGACCCAGTCCACGGAGAAGGCGAACTTCCACAGCGCGTTGGCGGTCGGCCGGTCCAGGGCGAGGAAGTCCCGGACGACCAGCGGGCAGTCCGGGTACGCGCCGTCCCACTTGTCCTCGACGGCGTAGCTGATCAGGCCGGTGACGGTGCCGTCGGCGGTGCGGTGGACGGCGGTGAAGCCCTCCTTCCAGTCGAAGCCGGGCAGTTCGACCTCACCGGACCGCAGGCGCCACCAGGCGTCGGGGCGGCCGATCGCGCCGGGCTGGGTGGGCCGCCAGCGCTCGTGCAGGTCCGGGCCGAGCTTGCGGAACTCCTCCAGGGTGACGAAGTCGACCCGGTGGTCCGGGTGGACGGGCAGGTCGGCGCGCAGGCCGCGCGAGCGGAGCACGTCGACCCGCCAGCCGGCCAGCGGGGCGGCGGAGCCGAAGCCGAAGCGGCCGTAGATGTTGTACTCGGCGGCGATCAGGATGGCGGCGGCCGCGCCGCGTTCGCGGGCGGCGGCGAGGTCGTGCCGCATCATGCCGCTGAGCAGGCCGCGCCGGCGGTGGGTGGAGTTGACGGTGACGGCGGTGATCGCGTCGACCGGCAGCCGGGCGCCGCCGGCGACCGTCATCCCGGTGTCGAAACTGCGGAAGGTGGCCACGCAGCGCGGCCCGTCGGGCGTCGGGTCGGTGTGGTCGAAGGCCGCCAGCATCCGCCCCGGCTCGAACAGCGCCTCGCGCCACTCCGTCGCCGGGCCGACGTGCGGCCGCATGAACCCGCGGGCGATCGCCCGGTCCCAGACGGCCAGTTCCTCGTGGGTGATCGGCCGGATCTCGATGCCCTGGTCGGGGCTGTGCTGTGCGTCGTTGCCCATCGGGCCACCGTACGACGGCGCTCCGGCCCCGGCACCAGGTTTTCCGGTGGCCCGGGACGGTGTCGCCGGCGTCAGGACGCGAGGACGGTCGCGGTCCGACGGACCGTCATCGTCGGCGCCGCGGGGGCACCCGCCGCGGCCGGGCCGAGCGCCGGCGGGGACGCGGCATCCCCCAGGAGCGGCTGGTTGAGGTCGGCGCGGAGGCGTGGCAGGCGGCGGGCAGCGACTCGGCGGCCGGGTCGGGTCCGCCGAGGCGGCTCGGGAGGACGCCGCCACGGGGCGGCCCGCCCGGGACCGCTGGGGCAGTGCGAAGACCGCCAGCAGGACGGTGCCGCAGGCTGGTTCGGCCGCCGCCGGCTGCCTGACCCGCCGGCCGGGCGCGCACCCGGAGATCCGCACCGTGGACGCCGGACCGGTCGTCTGCACCGTCAGAGCCACTGGCCGCCCGCCGCTCCGGCCCTTCGGCCCGCAGCACCGGGGTTACGGGCGGGCGTAGAAGTCCGGGCGGCCCATGATCCAGAGGCTGGCCTGCTTGATCGCCGTGCCGGGGCGGGGGGCTTCGATCATCTGGTCGTCGCCGAGGTAGATGCCGACGTGGTAGATGTCGGCGGCGCGGCCGGTCCTGGTCCAGAAGATCAGGTCGCCGGGCCGGAGTTGGGCGTAGGTGACGGGGGTGGACTCGGCGTACTGGTCGGCGGCGAAGTGGGTGAGCTGCTTGCCGCCGCGGCGCCAGGCCATCATCGTCAGGCCGGAGCAGTCGTAGCCCTGCGGGCCTTCGCCGCCCCAGATGTAGGGCAGGCCGATGACGGAGCGGGCGAAGGCGAGGGCGGCGGCGGAACCGCCGGCCGACCAGACGCTCTCGCGCTGGGGGGCGGCGTGGTGGCGGGCGGCCTCGGCGGCGGCGGCCGCTTCGGCTTCGGCCTGGGCCCGGCGGGCGGCTTCCTCGGCCTCCCGGGCGGCGATCGCCTCCAGTGCCTCCTGGCGTCGGCGTTCGAGTTCGACGGTGGTGTTGCGGGCGGTGGCGAGTTCGGCGAGCAGGGCCTCGCGGCGGCGGCCGATCTCGGTGACCTGCCGCTGCTGTTCGGCGAGCCGCTGTTCGGCCTGCTCCTTCGCCGTGCGGACGGCGTCGGCGGCGGCCCGGGCGGCGGCCTCGGCGGTGCGGGCGGCCGCGGCGGCGCGGGCGGCCTCGGCCGCGGTGGCGGTGGCCGCGTCGAGGATCTGCCGGGTCTGCGCGCCGGCGATGCCGACGGCGGCGGCCTGGTCGGACAGCGAGCCGGTGCCGCGGAGGCCCAGCAGGGCGTCGACGGCGGAGAGTTGGGGCGAGGCGCCCTGCCGGTAGATTTCGGCGACCAGGCCGGCCGCGCGGTCGGCGGCCGCGGCGCGGTCGGTCTCGGCGGCGGCGGCGTGGGAGGCGGCGGCCTTCGACTCGTCCTGGGCCCGGCCGAGCCGGACGAGGGCGCCGTTGTACGCCTCGACGGCCTGTTCGGCGAGCTGCCCGGCGCGGTCGAGTTCGCCCCGGGCGGCGGCCAGGGCGGCTTCGGCGGCGGTGGCGTCGGCGGCCTTGGCGTCGGCCTCGGCGCGGGCCCGGGCGACCTCGTCGGCGGAGGGGAAGGCGTCCTGCGGGTCGCCGGGCTGCGGGTCGTCGGCGGGCCGGACGAGGGTGCGGGCCGCGGGGGCGGCGGGGGCGCTCGCCGCGGGCAGCAGGGCGAGCAGGGCGGCGGAGCTGAGGAGGAGGGCGGGGAGGAGCCTGCGGGGCACGGCGGTTCCTCTCTCTCGGCTTATCGTCGGACCATCGCACGAAGTGACGATCGGGTCACATACCGGAAGATTCTCAGACCTGACGGCCCGTCGGTGGAATCGCCATACGCCCGCACGGGTGGGATGTCGGATTGTCGGAACGGGCGGCTGCGGAAGGGCCGGACGGCACCGCTGGGTCGTCCACGAACCCTATCCGACACCGCGGCGGACGGGCCGTCAGCGCGCCCGCTGCGGCGGCTTTCCGGTGGCGGTGGTGCGCGGCCGGCCGGCCCGGACGGTACGGCGGCGGCGCTGGGCGCGGGCCTGCCGGGCCGGGTCGGTGGCGTCGGGCGCGACAGCCCGCCGCCCGCCGACGGGAGTGGCCGGGCGGCGGTGCGCGAGCGCCTTGGCGGCCATCCGCTCGGCCACCGCGTGCGCCTTGGGGTGGCCCGCCGGGACCTTGTCGGGCGCCCCGGCGATCAGGTCGAACAGCCAGGTGCGGGCCCGGTCGGTCCGCGCGTGCAGGCGCCGTTCGCGCCGGATCGCGCGCGCCATGCGCCGGGGGCGGTCGGCGTACCGCCAGCGGGCCCACGGGCTGCCCGGCCGGGCCAGCCGGATCGCACCGATCCAGGACAGGCCGGGCACCATGATGCCCAGCAGCCCCGTCCAGACCTTGCCCTTGAGCAGGGCGACCAGGCAGACCAGGGCGTTGACGCCGATCACCGCGACCAGCCCCCATCGGGTGTCCTGCCCGGGCACCACGCCGAGCGGGACGTATCCGGTCAGCAGCAGTGCGGTCAGCAGGATGCCGAGGATCACCGCGTCCACCGACTTGCGGCCCTGCTCGCTCCAGTACACGTCGTCCAGGTGCAGGATCAGCGCGAACTCGTCCAGCACCAGGCCGCAGCCGATGCCGAAGGCCAGGCCGAACCAGTCGATCCACGGGTGCCCGCCGTTGGTCGCGAACACCCCGATGCCGCCCAGCAGCAGGAAGCCCAGGCCGAACACCATGTGGTGGATGTGCAGGCCGCCCGGGGTGACGTTGCCGGGCCACCAGCGGACCTGGGCGCGGATCAGCCGGGTGCTGACCCGGATGAGGAGGAAGGACACGATGAACCCGACCAGCAGCAGGAACAGCGGTTGCTTGTGCGCGTCCACGATGTGGTGGCGGTAGCCGTCCAGCAGAGCACTGAGCATCGGGTGGTGCCTCTTCTTGCGGGGGATGACGCCGGGTCAGAAACCGCGGGTGCGTTTCGCCGCCCGGCGCGGGATCAGCACGTGCGGGGTGTCGCGGTCGCTGGCGCCGGGGTTCTTCAGGAACAGCCGGGCCACCTCGCCGCCCAGGTTGACGCCGATGGCCAGGGCCAGCGCCAGCGCCACCGCCCGGGAGGCCGAGACCAGCCCGGAGGCCGCATGGCCCTGGGCGAACGCCAGCATGCCGAGGTACAGCGCCGAGCCGGGCATCAGCGGACCGATCGCGGCGGTGACGTACGGCAGCGCGGAGGCCGCCCGGTAGCGGGCCAGCAGCTGGCCGAACAGGCCGACCAGGCCCGCCGCGAGGCCGGTGGCGACGATCGCCGAGATGCCCGCGTTCCGGGTCAGCACCCCGTACGTGGACCAGCCGATGGCGGCGTTCGTCACCACCATCGCCAGCGAGCGCCGGTCGGTCTGCAGCAGCATCGCGAACGCCAGCGCCAGCACCATCGCCGCTGTCAGCTGGACCGGCGGGTTGGGGGTGCCGCCGAGGCTCTCGTCCGGCCGCAGCTTCGCGTGGTAGTTGATGCCGATGTACAGCACCAGCATCACGCCGATCACGATGCCCGCGATCAGGTACATCACCTCCAGCAGCCGGGCCGCGGCGGTGATGTAGAAGCCGGTCAGACCGTCCTGGACGGCGGCGACCATGGCCCGGCCGGGCAGCAGCGCGAACAGCCCGCCGGTGATCACCACCGAGCCGCGCAGGTGCAGTTCGTTGAACGAGAGCAGGATGCCGCAGAGCGCGGCCGGCATCGCCGCGATCACGAACTGGTAGAACTCGGGCAGCCCGCGGCGGGCGATGAACGAGGCCAGCCGGTCGCCGACCACCGCGGTGACGAAGGCGGAGACGAACACCAGCCAGGCCTTGCCGTCGTGCTGCCCGCCGACCAGGAAGGTCGCCGCGCCCGCCAGCAGACCGGTGGCCATCGCCATCAGCCACGCCGGGTACGGGTGCCGGTTGCGGCGGATCTCGGCGAGCCGCCGGTACGCGTCGTTGACGGTGACCTGCTCCGCGGTGATGTCGGCGACCAGCTCGTACACGGCGGCGAGCCGGGTGTAGTCGGAGGTCCGGCGGCGCACCACCCGGTCCGCGGTGACCGGCGGGTCGATCAGTGAGGGCTGGTGGGAGATCGAGATCAGCGTGAAGGTGACCTGCGGCTCGCAGTGGTCCAGCCGGTAGGCGTGGGCGATGCCGAGCATCGCGGCCTCCACGTCCTCCGCCGCCTCTCCGCTGGCCAGCAGCAGTTCGCCGATCCGCAGCGACAGGTCGAGCACTCGCGGCACGTTGCGCTGGGCCTGCCCGCCGGCCGCCGGGTGCAGCTCGCGCGCGGTCCGCTCGAACGCCGGGCGCTCGGCCATCGGCGTGCGCAGCAGGGTGCGCATCCGGTCCGGCCAGGGGGCGTCGCCCGGGGCGCCCTTGTGCAGTTCCGTCAGGTCCAGGCCGTGGGAGGGGGTGTAGCCGGCGGCGTTCCACTCCTCCGGGGTGAGGGTGTCCTGGGCCAGCGGGTTGCGGGCCCGCACCGACTCCCCGGCGTCGGCGACCGCGTGGCCGAGCAGGCCCTCGGTCTGCGCGGGCCGCGGCGCGTGCGGGACGCTGACGGTCCGTTCGATCGGCGGTGCGTCCGGTCCGAGCAGCCCTTCGGTGGGCGGCGCCTCCGGCGCCGCTGCGCCCTCCGGCTCGCGATCGGACACGGTGCTCCTCCGCCTCCCCGGCCGCCCGCCCGGTCGGGGCCGCCTCGTGGCTCCCACCTTGCCCGATCGTCGGCGCGGGTGCGAACAAGGGCCCCGCGTGCCCCGCCATCGAAACCGTGCAAATACGACATAATGACCGGCCATGGGCGAGCAGGAGGACAGCCGGGGCCGCAGCGGGGACGAGAGCGTCACCACGGTGATCGTCGCCGGGCTGTGCAACCTCGGCATCGCCGTCGCCAAGGCCGTCGCCGGGGTGCTCAGCGGCTCCAGCGCGATGCTCTCCGAGGCCGCGCACTCCTTCGCCGACACCGTCACCGAGGTGCTGCTCTACTTCTCGCTCAAGCGCAGCAGCCGCCCCGCCGACGGCCTGCACCCGCTGGGCTACGGGCGCGAACGCTACCTGTGGGCGCTGCTGGCCTCCTTCGCCACCTTCGTCGGCGGCGCGGTGTTCTCCGTCCACGACGGCATCCACACCCTCCGGCACGGCGAGGACCTGGGCAGCCCCGCCCTCTCCTACCTGATCCTCGGCGTCGCCTTCGTCCTGGAATCGGTCTCGCTGGCCCGGACGGTCCGTCAGCTGCGCGACGTCACGGCCCGGCTGGACGTCGGCGGCTACCGCTACCTGCGGCACACCTCCGACACCGCCGTGAAGGCCGTCTTCCTGGAGGACTCCGCCGCGCTGATCGGCCTGCTGCTCGCCTTCGGCGGCCTGCTCGGCGCCCAGCTCACCGGCGATCCGCTCTGGGACGGCCTGGCCTCGGTGCTGATCGGCGCACTGCTGGCCTGGGTCGCCTACGTGCTCGCCCGCGACAACGCCTCGCTGCTGATCGGCCGCTCGCTCCCCGACCGCTTCGAGCGCGCCATCGCCGACGCCCTGGCCGCCCAGCCCCAGGTGGTCCGCGTCCTCGACCTGGTCACCAGCGTCAGCGGTCCCGACGACGTCCTGGTCGCCGCCAAGGTCGACTTCGCCGACCTGGTCACGGCCGCCGAACTGGAGACCGCCTGCGACCGCGCCGAGCGCGCCGTCCGGGCGGCCGTCCCCGCCGTCACCCGGGTCTACCTCGACCCGACCCCGCCGCCCCGGTCCTGAACCCGGGGCGGCGGGGCGGCGGGTCACAGGTCGTAGTCGTCGACGATCTGCTGGTGGCGGGCCGGGTCGGCGCCGGCGGCTTCGGCCAGGGCGGGCCAGGCCAGGGGGTGCGGCCAGCCGGCGGTGAGGTCGGCGAGGAACGCGTCGGCCTCCTTGGCGGAGGCGGTGGGCGGGACCGCGACGGCGGCGTAGATGCCGGGAAGGGTCTCGTTCTCGCGGGTGGGGTCGGTGATCCGGTACTGGTCTCCGCTGTACGCCCAGACTCCGTAGCCGGCGGCCTGCAGGGCGTTGCGCAGGGTGTACCACTCCTCGTCGCCGGGGAGGGCGCCGTCGATCCAGTAGGTGGTGAAGCCGGCCGGGTCGAGCAGGGTGAGGAACTCGAAGACGGGGCGCCAGTCCTCCTCCTGGCCGGGCTCGGGCCGGTCGTTGAGGACTGCGGGGGCGAACACCACCACGTCGCCGTGGTTGAGGTCGATGTCCTCGCCGAGCACCGGCAGGACCCGGGCGGTGGCGGGGCCGGTGCGCAGGGCGGGCAGGTCGGTGGTGGTGCCGTTGGCGCGCGGGGCGCGCAGGCCGATCAGCTGCCACTCCTCGTCGACGGGACCGCTGTCGGTGTCGAACTCGATGCCCAGCCGGGTGCCGGCGGCACGGACGGCCGCCCAGTCGCGGTTGGCGGTGGCGGCGGTGAGCAGGTGCCACAGGTCGGGCTCCTGGACCGTCCGGTGATCCTGGTCCTCACCGGCCTCGGCCGGGTCGAGGGCGTGCTCCAGCAGTTCCTGGTAGAGCCGCTGGGCCTCGGCGTGGTCGCCCTGCCGGGTGGCGGCGTTGGCGGCCAGGCGGCGGGTGTTGAGCGCGTCCGGCTCGTGGGCGAGCACCGCCGCGCACTGTTCGCCGACCTCCGCCCAGCGGCCCTGGGCGGCGGCCCAGCGGGCCCGCAGCCAGTGCGCGTCGGCGGGGTCGGTGTCGGCGAGGCGGGCGGCCAGCCGGTCGACGCCCTCGCTGTCCCCGGCGTCGATCAGCAGCTCGCCGAGCATGCCGGTGAGGTAATCGTGCCCGGGATCCACCTCCAGCTGTGCCCAGGCGAGTTCGGTGACGGCCCGGGTGTGGCCGAGGGCTCCGAGGGCGCCGGCCAGGTTGACCACCAGCACGGTGTCGGGCTGTTCACCGGCGGCCAGCGCGGCGGCCAGCAAATCGGCGCCGGTCTCCGGGTCGGGCCGGTGCTCGGCCAGCCACTTCGCCAACTCCTCCACCGGGACCGGAAGTTCGGGTCGAGGCAGGGCTTCCGCGGCGGTCTTCAGGGCGGCCACCCGGTCGGCGACGCCGTCGGTGCGGCGCAGTTGGCCGAGCTTGCGCTCGCCGGTGCGGGCCAGCGTCAGGGCCACTTCGCGGCCGCCGCGGGCGAGCGCCAGCCGGCCGGCCCGCAGGACCAGGTCCAGGCACGGGCGGTGCGACCCGGCGGCGTCCAACTCCCCCGCCCAGGAAGCCAGTCGGGCGCCGAGCGCGGCGTCGTTCGCGAACTCGCCGGCTTCGGCGAGCAGTTCGACGGCGGCCGACCAGCGGTGCCGGATGTCGGGGTACCGGTCGGCCTCCTGGACGTCCGGGAGCAGTTCCAGCGCCGGCCCGGTGCGGCCGAGCGCGGCCAGCTGGAGGGCCCGGCCGACGGCGAGCTTGCGCCGGTCGTCGTCGTCCGGACGGTGCCCGGCGGCCACGTAGGCGCGTTCGGCGGTGTCGTACACGTCCAGCGCGTCCTGGTGCCGGCCGAGCCGGTGCAGGGCGGAGGCGCGGCTGTGCGCGAAGGACAGCGAGACCTGTTCGCCGGCGGCCTGGATCCGGGTCTGGGCGCGGTCCAGGTGGGCGAGCGCGTCCGCCGGGCGGTCGTCGTCCTCCAGGGTGTCGGCGTACTCGCGCGACAGGCAGTCGAAGCAGGCCCGGGCGGGCTCGACCCGCTGCAGCGCCTCCTCCAGCACGGCGAGCCGCTCGGGCACGTAGCCGGGACCGTCGATGTTGGCGTGGCAGATGGTGAAGTCCTGGACGGCGCACACCGATTGGGGGCAGGACGCGGTCTCCTCGCGGTGCGCGAACTCCAGCAGCGACACCGCCTCGGACATCGCGGCCTCGCCCTGGTGGCGCTTGTTCAGCAGGTTCTGCAGCCGCCAGTGCCGCAGGAACACCTCCACCCAGGGCAGGTTGAGCGCCCGGGCGGAGGCCAGCGCCTCCGGGAACATCGCGTCGAGCTGCTCGTTGCGGCCCTCGACGGCGTGCCCGGCGATCTCCGCGAGCGCGTCCGCCAGCCGGTGCTGGCCGGACTCGGCGAGCTGCCGGTGGGTGTCGTGCACCCAGGACCAGATGTCGGTGGTCATCGTTCCTCGTCCCCCTGCGTAGTGTCTGCCGGGTCGGCAGCGGAGATGGTGTCGGGCACCGCTGACAGCCCGTCGGCGGGGACGGCGGCGGTGAGCGCGGCCACGGCGGTGGAGATCCCGGACAGCGCGGCGTTCAGGTCGCCGTTCGCCGAGCCGGAGGCCGCCGCCATGATCACCTTCAGCGAGCGGAGCAGCGCGGCGGCGGTGGCCGACCCGGTGTGCCCGGCCCGGTAGGCGGCGAGCAGGTCGTGGACGGCGGGCGAGGCCAGGTTCAGGTACAGCCGGGCCTTGACGGCGCCGTCGGTGCGCGCGGTGAACGCCCGCGCCAGCCGCAGCGCCGCGGTCGGGATCCGGGCGTCCGCCTGGTCGTCCTCGATCCTGGCCTTCAGCTCGGCCTCCCGGTCGGGCACCAGCACCAGCGGCAGCCCGGCCGGGTCGAACCTGGCCGGGACGAGTTGCTCGCCGTCCTCGGCGAGGGCGGCCGTCAGCCAGTTCTGCTCCTCGGCGGGCAGCGGCGCGTCCGGGGCGCGGAACAGCTCCCGGTTGCCGCTCTCGCTGCCGAGTTCGACGATCCGGCACTCGCGCAGCTGGGCGTACCGGCGCAGGAACGGCAGCACCGCGTACCGGTCGCCGCGGGCGATCGGCACCTGCATCGCCCGGTACAGCATCTCCTCGAAGCCGCCGCCGCTGCCGAGCGCCACGTGCACCGCGCCGGAGCCGGCCGCGCGCAGCGCGCCCGCGGTCAGCTCGCCCTGCGAGGTGGGCACCGGCACGTCGTCGGCGAGCAGCGTGAACAGCCGGTCGTCGCAGAGCGCCGCGCCCAGCAGTTCCTGCCCGTGCCGGGCCAGGATCCGCCGCCAGGCCACCGGGTGCAGCCGGGCGGTCTCGTACAGGCCGTCGACGATGGCGTCGGTGAGCGCCTGCTGCAGCGCGCGGTAGTGCTCGTCGCGCTGCAGGTCCTCCCGGCTGGCGGTCGGGGTGAGCCGGGTGGACTCCACCACGCCGCCGATGAACCCGGCCCAACTGGGCAGCAGGTCACGGGCGTCGTCGGCGAGCAGCATCCCGCGCAGGTACACCGCGAGGTCCCGGTTGTCGGTGGACCCGTACGTCCCGCCGTCCTGCACCCAGAGCAGCCCGACGGCGTCGGTCCTCCCCTCGACGGGCGTCACCGGGAAGGCCATCAGCGGTTCGAAGCTGCGCGCGAACGCCGAGGCGAACCGCATCCGGTGCAGGTGCGGCGAGCCCGGCACGTCCTGCCGCCAGGGCACCACCACGTCGTTGACCGGATGCTCGTCCGCGCCGACGTAGACCGCGATCGGCAGCAGCACGCAGTACCGCGCCAGCACCTCGCGCAGCGCCTGCTCGTCCGCCAGGTGGGCGTGCTCGGGCTTCAGCCGCAGCGTCACCACCGTGCCCGGCGCGGGCCGCGGCGCGGCCGGCTCCACGCTGTACTGCTCGCCGCCGCGGCTGCGGTAGGTGTGCGCCAGGTGCGGTTCGCGGTGCGAGGCGGTGGTGACGGTCACCTCCTCGGCCACCGAGAACGCCGAGAGGAAGCCCAGGCCGAACGCGCCGATCAGGTCCTGATTGCCGGTCAGTTCGCGCAGCATCCGGGTGTACCCGGTGCCGACGGTCGCCAGGTAGGCGTGGATCTCCGGCTCGGTCAGCCCCGCGCCGTTGTCCTCGATCGCGACGGTGCGGGCCGCGACGTCACCGGCGACCCGGATCAGCGGGCGGTAGTCGCCCTCCGGGTCCTCCAGCTTCCGCCGGGTGTGCGAGTCGTGGGCGTTCTGCACCAGCTCGCGCAGCGCCACCAGGGGCGTCGAGTACAGGTGCGTGGCGAGGACGCCGACCAGGCCGCCGAGATCGACCTCGGTGGTCCGCAGATTTGCCGACTTCTCGGACCCGGGTTCGGGCGCGGGGAATTCTGCGCCGCTTCCGTCGGCACCGGAAGCGGGGGGAAGACCATCAGACATGAGGCCCCAGTGTGCCAGTACGACAATCAGGCGACCACTGTTTTCCGATTTCCGGTTTCTGTCGATCCTCGGTCAACACTGCGTTGACGTGCCGGGATCGCCGCGGGCGGCCGATGCGAACCCAAATCCCTTGGCAGCAATGCGTTCCGGAGATCGCCCCCGGCTCCGACGCTATTCCATAAGAGTGACACCTTCGGGCGAACCCGCGTGCCCGCCCTGGAACCCGAACGGCCCAGTGCGCAATGCTGATGACGCGACGTCAGGAACCGACGCGAGGGGCGGCCACCCCGCAGCGTCACATTCGCACCAGTTAGCAGGGAGACCACCGTGTCCCGTATTCGCGCAGTCGCCGTCGTCACCGCCCTCGGCGCGTTCCTCCTCGCCGGGGTCGGCACCGCCGCCGCCGACAACGGCGCAGGCGCCGACCACGCCTCCAACAGCAGCGTGGTCAGCAACATCGGCTCCGGCAACATCATCGGCTCCGTCCACGGCAACGCCAACGGCACCCAGCAGACCGCGACGGGCTCCGGCGCGAGCAACCAGAACAACACCCTCGGCGTGGCCGGCAACAACGGCGGCGTCGGCGCCCTGCAGTCCAACGCGAACCTGGCGCACACCGTCTACTACCCGTTCGTCCTGTACTAGGCCGCACCGCCCGGAAGGGGGTGCGGGGCCTACCCGGGTGGGCGGACGGCCACGGCAGCGAGTGCCCACCCGAACCGGTGGCCCCCTGCCCCACCCGGCGTCAGGCGCCGAGGGCGGCCCGGGCGAAGGCCGCCACCGCGGCGGGGCCGCGGGCTCCGCTGCGGGCGGTGTCGATCGCGACGGCGATCATCGCGTGCACGCGGACCCGGGTCTCGGCCTCGGACTCGCCCTCGGTGCGGGCGAGCCGGACCCAGGCGCGGAGGAACTCGCGGCGGAAGTCGAGCGCCGCACGGCGGTCGGCGGGGGCCAGGCGTTCGGTCTCGCTGAGCATCGCGCCCAGGTAGTCGCGCTCCCGCCAGGCGAAGTCGGCGAACACGGCGACCGCCGTCGCGAGGTCCGCCCGCCCGTCGAGGACGGTCACCACCTCGGCCCGCAGCCGCTCCCGGCCGCGCAGCAGGACCTCGGCGAGGACGGCGGCCTTGGTCCCGAAGTGCTTGTAGACGCTGGGCCCGGTGATCCCGACCGCCGCGCCGAGCTGCTCCATCGAGACGTTGTCGTAGCCGCGCCGGTGGAACAGCCGGGTCGCCGCCGCCACCAGCGCGTCCCGCCGGGCGGGCGGCGCCGGGAGCGCCGGGGCAGCCGCGACCGGCCCGGACTCCCGCACCGCCAGGAGCCGTTCCCGCATGCCGTCGAGGAGTTCCAGGTACCGGCGGCGGGGCAGCGCCATGGTGTGGTGGCTCAGGCTGCCGTACCCGGAGAGCACCGCCCACCAGGCCGACTCGGCTTCGCCGCCCCCGGCCTCGCGGACCGCCGCACGCAACCGGCGGCGCAGCACGGCCCGTTCGGCGGGCGGCAGAAGTCGCGCGTCGCGCTGCCAGAGCGTCCCGAACTCGCGCCGCTCCAGGGCGACTTCGGCCAGCGCGGGGCCATCGGCGGCGAGCGCCGCACAGACCGCGTCCAGGCCGGACTCGACCGCGCAGCGCAGGAGTTCGGGCTTGCCGCGGAAGTGCCGGTAGAGCGCGGGGGCGGTGATGCCGAGTTCGGCGGCGAGGTCGGCCATCGAGACCCGGTGGTAGCCGTCGCGGTGGAAGCGTCCGGCCGCGACGGTGAGGATGCGGGCCCGCCGGCCGGGCGGGCGGCGTACCACCGGGCGCTGTTCCACCACCGTCCACCCTCTCCCCCGTACGTCCCGCAGCCAGGCTAGCAAGCAATCACTTAACCGCGGCCGGCACCGCTTCACAAGGGTGCCGGCAACCCTGGACAGCTGAAGCTACTGGCGATTAACTTAACGGTGCGATCAGCCGCCGCCGAAAGGAGCGCACCGTGCGCCGCACCGTGTACAACGAGGACCACGAGGCGTTCCGGGAGACCATCCGGGACTTCATCGCCAACGAGGTCGTCCCGGTCTACGAGAGCTGGGAGGAGGCCGGCCACCCGCCGCGGGACTTCTACCGCAAGCTGGGCGAGCTCGGCGTCTACGGCATCGAGGTCCCGGAGGAGTACGGCGGCGCGGGCGAGACCGGCTTCAAGTACCAGGCCGTGATCTACGAGGAGACCGCCCGCGCGGGCGTCACCTTCGGCTCCTCGGGCGTGCACACCGGCCTGGTGCTGCCGTACCTGATGGAGTACGCCACCGAGGAGCAGAAGCAGCGCTGGCTGCCGGGCTTCGTCTCGGGCGACATCATGACCGCGATCGCGATGACCGAGCCGGGCGCCGGCTCCGACCTGGCCGGCATCGCCACCACCGCGAAGCTCTCCGCGGACGGCACCCACTACGTGCTGAACGGCGCGAAGACCTTCATCACCGGCGGCGTCCTCGCCGACCTGGTGCTGGTGGTCTGCCGCACCGCCGCCTACGACCCGGCGGACCGCCGCGCGGGCCTGTCCATCCTGTGCGTGGACACCAAGTCCGAGGGCTACTCGGTCGGCCGCAAGCTGCAGAAGATCGGCCTGCGCACCTCGGACACCGCCGAGCTGTCCTTCACCGACGTCGAGGTCCCGGTGGAGAACCTGCTCGGCGTCGAGGGCAAGGCCTTCTCCTACCTGACCCACAACCTGGTGCAGGAGCGCCTGGCGATCGCGGTCGGCGCGTACGCCTCGGCCGCCGCCGCGGTGCAGTTCGCGGTGAAGTACGTCAAGGAGCGCAAGGTCTTCGGCAAGGCCGTCGCCGAGTTCCAGAACACCAAGTTCTCGCTGGCCGACTGCCAGGCGCAGGTGCTCGCCCAGCAGGCGATGGTCGACCAGGCGCTGGAGCTCTACCAGACCGGCGAGCTGACGGTGGCGGACGCCGCCGCGGCCAAGCTGTTCTGCACCGAGTCGGCCTCCGAGGTGATCGACAAGTGCCTGCAGCTGCACGGCGGCTACGGCTACATCCTGGAGTACCCGATCGCCCGCCTCTACACCGACAACCGGGTGTTCCGGATCTACGGCGGCACCAGCGAGGTCATGCGGACGATCATCGCGAAGTCGCTCGGCCTGTAGCCGCCCGGCGGCAGCGGGCACGGCGGAGGCGGGCACCCGGTCGGGGGGTGCCCGCCTCTCCGGCGTTCCGACGTTCCGTCAGCCGGCCGTTCCGTCAGTTGGCATTGGCGCGCCAGGCCTCCATTCCGGCCGTCGACGCGGCCCTGGCCTGGTGGAGGGTGCGCTGCGCCAGCGCACTGGGCGGAGTGTCGAGCTGCTGGATCCAGCCCCGGCCCGCGTTCGCCAGGGCGACGCAGACCAGGACCGTGCCGGTCAGTCCGACGACGGCGCCGAGCCCGGTGAGGGCTGCGCCGGCGGTGAGCATGCCGCGGTTCACCTGGAAACCGCCGATGAACTTCTGATTGGTCGCCATATGGCCACCATCGGGCCGTTGCTGCGGGCCCGCACGCCGAGCGGCCCCTTCCTTAACCCCTGCGCGTGATCCAGCGCGCGACACGCGCGGACCGCCGCCTAGGGTCGGCCGCGGGGCTCGGACGGCGAGCCCGGTGGGGCGGGGACCGACGGAGGAGAACGCGATGACCGAGCAGCCGGCCCGGATCGACCTGAACGCGCTGGCCGAGGAGCACGCCGCCAAGGCCGCCGCCAGCCCGCACGGCCGCAGCGCCCACCTGCTGCTGCACGACGGCGTGCTGCGGCAGACCGTGATCGCGCTGCGGGCCGGCGCCTCGCTGGACGAGCACAACGCCCCGGTCGCCGCCAGCCTCCAGGTGCTGCGCGGCCGGGTCTCGCTGACCGTGGCGGGCCGCAAGCAGGAGGCCACGGCGGGCGAGCTGCACTCGATCCCGCAGGAGCGGCACGGGCTGCTCGCCCACACCGACGCGGTGGTGCTGCTCACCGCCGTCACCGCCTGACGACCGCTCACATCGGAACCGCTCGCGCCCGGACCACTCGCACCCGGACCACTCGCACCCGGACCGCTCCGGCCGGTCAGGCCTGCGCGCGGTCCAGCATCGCGCCGGAGACCAGGGTGAGCCCGAGCAGGATCTCCGCGCCGTCCGGCGCCTGGGCGGGGTCGATCAGCCAGTGCGCGGCCTGCCCGAGCAGCAGCGACTGGTAGAAGATGCCCCGGGCCAGTTCCTCCGGGGTGTCCTCGTGCTCGGTCTTGCCCTGGAACATCGCGGCCAGCCCGAGCCGGCCGAGTTTCTGCGCCCCCGCCAGCTGCTCGCGCAGCTCCGGCAGGTGGCTGAGCTGCCCGACGATCTCGAACTGCACCGTCCACAGGCCGCGGTGCGCCTCGAAGGAGTCCCGCACCGCGTCCCAGCAGCGGACGAAGCGCTCCTTCGGATCGGCGACGTCCGCCGTCCCCGCCAGCGCCGCACCGATCGACCGGCCCCACTCACCCATCGCCTCGATCAGCGCCTGGACCAGCAGCGCGTCCTTCGAGCCGTAGTGGTAGCCGATCGCCGCCAGGCTGACGCCCGCTCCGCTGGCGATGTCCCGGGCGGTGGTGCGCCCGTAGCCCTTCTCCGACAAGCAGCGCTTGGCGCTGACCAGCAGGTCCTCGCGATTTCCCATGACGGCGATGCTACGCCAGTCCTGTACGGATGTCTTGCTCAAACGTCTGGCACATTCGATTTAGACGCTTGTACTAGACAGTCGTGCAAGACATCCGTACAGTCCTTCTCATGACCACCGACCACGGCCGCGCCGGCCGACGCGAATGGCTGGGCCTCGCCCTCCTCCTGCTGCCGACCCTCGTCCTCGCCATGGACATGGGCGTGCTGTTCTTCGCCGTCCCGTTCATCGCCACCGACCTGCACCCCAGCGGCACCCAGCAGCTGTGGATCATGGACATGTACTCGTTCCTGCTGGCCGGCCTGCTCATCCCGATGGGCGCGCTCGGCGACAGGATCGGCCGCCGCAAGCTGCTGATCGGCGGCACCGCCGCCTTCGCGGCCGCCTCACTGGTCGCCGCCTGGGCCGACGGAGCAGCCCAACTCATCGCCGCCCGGGCCCTGTTGGGCATCGCCGGCGCGGTCTTCGGGCCGTCCACGCTGGCCCTGATCCGCAACATGTTCCACGACCCCAAGCAGCGGCAGTCCGCGATCGGCGCCTGGAGCGGCGTCATGATGGCCGGCGCGACCCTCGGCCCGGTGGCCGGCGGCTTCCTGCTCGACCACTTCTGGTGGGGCTCCGCCTTCCTGATCGCCGTCCCCGCCATGCTGCTCGTGATGGCCGGCGCGCCGTTCCTGCTCCCCGAGTACCGCGCCCCGCAGCAGGGCCGCTTCGACCTGCTCGGCGCCGCCCTCTCGATGGCCACCGTGCTGCCCGTCGTCTACGGCATCAAGACCCTCGCGGTGGACGGCTGGAGCCTGCGCCCCGCCCTCGTCCTCGCCGCCGGCCTGCTGATCGGCCTCGGCCTGGTGGTCCGGCTGCGGACCGCCGCCAACCCGCTGATCGACGTCACCCTGTTCCGGATCCGCACCTACACCGGCGCCATCACCGTCAACACCATCGCGATGTTCGCGATGATGGGCTTCACCCTCTTCACCTCGCAGTACCTGCAGCTGGTCAAGGGCTACAGCCCGCTCTCCGCCTCGCTCTGGGCACTGCTCCCCAGCGTCGGCGTCGGCGCCGCCGTCGGCGGGTTCGGCGCCCTGGCCGGCAAGGTCCGGCCCGCCGTCCTGCTGGTCGCCGGGTTCGCCGCCAGCGCCGCGGGGTTCGTCGCGATGGCCTTCGTCGACCCCGGCAGCTCGCTCGCCCTGCCGCTGGTCGCGGCCGGTGTGATCGCCGCCGGCTCGGTCGGCACCATCAGCATCACCGGCGAGATGGTCCTCTCCGCCGCCCCCGCCGACCGGGCCGGTGCGGCCGGCGCCACCTCCGAGACCGCCCAGGAACTCGGCAGCTCGCTCGGCATCGCGATCCTCGGCGCCGCCGGCGCCGCGATCTACCGCTCGCAGATGGAAGGCACCGCCGCCCCCGACACCCTCGGCGGCGCGGTCACCACGGCGGCCCAGCTGCCCGGCGACGCCGGCGCCCAACTCCTCACCGCGGCGCGGGACGCGTTCTCGGACGGGATGCACGTGGCGGCGGTGGTCGGGGTGGTCGTGATGCTCGGCGCCGCGCTGGCCGCCCACCTGCTGATGCGCCACCTCCCGGTGCCGGGCGAGCGGGACGCGGTGGCTGAGGAGCCGGCTCTCGCCGCCTAGCCCGGCCGGAGGCACCGCACAGCAAGGGTCGCGACCCGGGCAATGACTTGCCGGTGATCGCGACCCTGCTGCGTTGCCCGGCCGTTCGCGCCGGTTTCGGTGCGGGGCGCCGGGTCCCGGCTTAGGGTCGGCACATGGCGGAGGACGAGGAGCCGGAGGAGCTGGACTACCGGTTCACGTTGGCGAACGAGCGGACGTTCCTGGCGTGGATCAGGACGGCGCTGGCGCTGCTCGCGGGGGCGGTGGCGCTGGATCAGCTGACGCCGGAGCTCGCGCCGGTGGGGGTGCGGGTGGCGCTGGCCGTGGTGCTGGCGGCGGGCGGGGCGGGGCTGGGGGTGGCCGCGTACCGGCGGTGGGTGCGGGTGGAGCGGGCGATGCGGGCGGGGGGTCCACTGCCGGCGACCCGGATCATGCTGGTGCTGACGGTGTGCGTGGCGGTGGCGGCGGCGGTGTTCTCGGTGCTGATCATCGGCTGGTCGCGGTGACCGCCCGCGATCCGGGACTGCAGCCGGAGCGCACCCTGCTGGCGTGGAGCCGCACCGCGCTGGTGCTGGCGGCGGACGCGGCGCTGATCCTGCGGGCGGGGTACGTGCGGGGGCTGCCGGGGCTGGTCGCGGTGGGCGGGGTGCTCGCGGGGGCGGCGGTGGCGCTGTACGTGCACGGGGTGCGGCGGCGCAGCGCGGTGGAGCGGAGTCCGGCCGTTTCGGCGGGGCGCTGGTGGGTGCGGGGGCTGACCGCCGCGGTGGTGGTGGCGGCGGGCGGGTCGGCGTGGTCGGTGCTGGTGAACGCCCGGCACTGAACGGTCCGGACGGCGGAACCGGGCGTTCCAGTGGTACAGACCACATGACTCGTATCACCTGTTTTTCGGCGGCTGTTTGCCGGTGGGTGTATACGTTCGCCGGAAAGGCCAGGCATACTGGCCGGGTCGGGCGATCCAGCCGGACCCGACGTCACAGCGAGAACTCCACGAAAGGACCGGTGGTCAGGGATGTTCCGTAACGGTCTTGAGCCCTGGCACATCGCCATCATGGTGGTGGTGCTGGTCCTGCTGTTCGGCTCGAAGAAGCTGCCCGAGATGGCCCGCGGCCTCGGCAAGTCGATGCGCATCCTGAAGGCCGAGACCAAGGCCCTGCGCGAGGACGACGCCCCCGCGGAGGCCCAGAACGGCACCGCCGCCTCGCAGGCCGAGCAGCCGCGTCCCGCCGTCGAGCCGGTCAACGTCACCAAGGCCACCGAGCCGACGAAGTCGACCACGGCCTGACGGCCCGTCGGCTCCGGCCGACCCGCACACGTTCCCGGAGCCCCCGGTCCGTCACTCGACGGGCCGGGGGCTCCGGCGTGTCGCCGCGCCCGAGTGGCTGACTGATTTGTTCTGTTATCTCCTGGTATCCACCTGACGGCGGATCACCAGGAGGCACCGATGGCGACAGACCCGTCGAGCGAGCCCGAACTCGCGGAACTGCGCAAGCGGATCGCCGTCCTGGAGAAGCAGGGACCGCCCCGGAGCAGGCACCGGGTGCGGTCCTTCTTCGCGGTCCTGCTGATCGTGCTGGCCGCGGTGCTCACCCCGCTCGGCGTGGTCGCGGCGTGGAGCAAGTCGCAAGTCACCGACACCGACCGGTTCGTGGCGACGATGGCGCCGCTGGCGTCCGACCCCGCCGTGCAGGGGGCGGTCGCCAACCGGGTCACCGACACGGTGATGCAGCAGTTGCCGATCACCGACCTGCTGAACCAGATCGCCCCCGCCGACCGGCCGGTCGTGGACGCGGCGCTGGGCAAGCTCGGACCGGCGCTGACCAGCGGACTGACCGGCTTCGTCCACGACCAGGTGCTGCGGTTCGTGCAGTCCGACGCGTTCGCCGGCGTCTGGACCAACGTGCTGCGCAACGCGCACGCCGCGTTCGACAAGGTGCTGACCGGCAAGGGCGGCGGCGCGGTGCAGGTCAAGGGCGACACCGTCAGCCTGGACCTGGCCCCGGTGATCGCCCAGGTCCGGGACCGGCTGGTGGCGAACGGGCTCGGGCTGGCCTCGAAGATCCCCGAGGTGCACACCGACTACACGCTGGTGAAGTCGGACGCGGTGAAGAAGGCGCAGACCGGCCTGCGGCTGCTCGACCTGGCCGGGTTCTGGGTGCCGGTGCTGGCCGTGCTGTGCGCGGTCGGCGGCATCCTGCTCGCGACCCGGCGCCGCCGGGCCGCCGTCGGCGCGGCGCTCGGCATGGCCGTCGGGGCCGGACTCCTCGGCATCGGGCTGACCGTGTTCCGGACCGTCTACCTGGACAAGCTGCCCGCCGACGTCGACCAGGCCGCGGCGATGGCGGTGTACGACACCCTGGTGCGCTACCTGCGGGCCGCCGTCCGGATGGTGCTGGCGCTGGGCATCGTGATCGCGCTGGCCGCCTGGCTCACCGGGTCCGGCCGCCGGGCCGGCTGGGTCCGCCACCTGTGGCAGGAGGGCCTCGGCGCGGTGCGGCGGGCAGCCGGGGGGATCGGCATGCGGCTCGGACCGGTCGGCCCGTTCGTGCACCGCTGGAAGGCGTGGCTGGGCTGGGGCGCGGTCGCGGTCGCCGCGATCGTCCTGCTGACCTGGAGCTACCCGACCGCGCCGGTGGTGCTCTGGATGGCCGTGGTGCTGCTCGCCGTCCTGGCGGTGCTGGAGTTCCTGGACACGCCCGCTGACGGACCGTCGACCGGCGGCGGGGGCGGCGACGGGAAGGCTGCTGCGGCGTGAAGGAGGCCGCGAAGGAGCGGGTCCGCGCGTACACGGTCGTGGCGAGCGGCCCCCTGGTGCTGGTGGCCTTCTTCGTGGTCCCGCTGGACTGGTTCGGCCCGCACCACGCGCTGGTCAGCTGGCTGACCTTCGTGGGGCTGCTGACGGTGCTCGGCGTCGGGGTGCTGCGCGAGGTGCGGGAGCAGATGTTGGGCCGGTCCCGGCGCCCCGTGCCGCGCATCCTGTTCCTGCTGTGCTCCGCCCTGGTGGTCTTCTCCGCCGCGTACCTCGGCATGTCCAAGGACCCCGGCGAGCTGGACGGGCTGACCACCAAGATCGACGCGCTGTACTTCACGGTGATCACCATGGCGACCGTCGGCTACGGCGACATCCACCCGGCCGGGCAGGTCGCCCGGGTCGTGGTGATGGTCCAACTGCTGTACACCGTGGTGTTCCTGACCACCGGCGTGACGGCGCTGACCCGCCAGGTCAAGACCCGGGCGGTGAAGCGCGCCCGGCGCGAGGACTAGTCGTTCTGGGCGGCGGCCTGCGCGTGCACGACCGCGACCAGGGCGGTCAGGCGGGTCTGCCAGCCGACCATGGTCGCGGCGTCGGTGGCCTTGCGGCGCTGGAGGTCGTGGACCAGACGCTGGGCGTCCTTGAGGGCGTCCTCGGCGTCGGCGGGCTGCTTGTCGTTGAGCGCCTGGGTGGCCCGGTCGAGCAGCTTGGTCAGGTCGTCCTGCCGGTCGCGTTCCTTGCTGAAGGTGGTCTGGGCGACGTCGGCGCGCAGCTGGGCGATCTGGGCCACGACCGGACCCTTCGGCGTGGCGGACGGCTTGGGCGAGGCGGAGGGCTTCGGCGAGGCGGAGGGCGAGGCGGACGGGGACGGGGCCTCGGTGCCGGCCGACGGGCTCGCGGTGGCGGTGTGCTTGGCCTGCGGGGTGGAGTCGCCGCCGCCGAGCGAGAACGCGGCGATGCCCGCCACGCAGACGAACACGGCGGCGCCGATGCCCGCGTACATCAGCGGGTTGCGGCCGTGTCTCGGCCCGTCCGGCTCCTCGTCCTCGTAGCGGGCGGACGGCAGCAGCGACGGCCGGTCCGGCTCGACCGGCGGCAGCACCGAGGTGTGGTGCTGCTCCGTCCAGGGCTGCCGGAGCGGGGGCTGCGGGAACGACGGCGGGGGCCCGGTCGGGAAGGCCGCCGCGACCGGCGGCAGCACCTGGGTGGCGCCGAGCAGTTCGGCGGTGCGGTCCGCCGGACCGCCGGACGGGACGGCGGCCAGCAGCTCGGCGGCCGCGGCCTGCGCGTCGGCCGGCCGCTCGGCCGGGTTCTTGGCGAGCAGCCGGAGGATCGCGACGTCCAGCGCGGGCGGCACGTCGGAGCGGTAGGTGGACACCGGCGCCGGGTACTCGGTGACGTGCTTGTAGGCGATCGCGACGGGGGTGTCCGCGACGAACGGCGGTGCGCCGGTGAGCATCTCGACCAGCACGCAGCCGACCGCGTACAGGTCCGCGCGGGCGTCGACCGGGGCGGCGGTGGCCTGCTCCGGCGACAGGTAGGCGGCGGTGCCGAGCACCGAGGCGGCCTGGGTGAGCTGCTGGCCGGAGGAGGAGCCGGCCCGGGCGATGCCGAAGTCGACGACCTTCACCCCGCCTTCGTGGGTGAGCATCACGTTGCCCGGCTTGATGTCCCGGTGCACCAGGCCCTGGGCGTGCGCGGCGGCCAGCGCGTCCAGGACGGCGGCGGCGGTGCCGACGGCGCGCTCCACCGGGAACGGGCCCTGCTCGGCGATCACCTGGCCCAGGGTGGCGCCGTGCACCAGCTCCATCACCAGGTACGGGGAGCCCTGGTCGAGGCCGGAGTCGAAGACCGTGACGATCCGCGGGTGCACCAGCAGCGCGGCCAGCCGGGCCTCGCGGGCGAAGCGCTCGGCGAACCGGGGGTCGTCGGCCAGGCCGCCGTTCAGCACCTTGACGGCGACCGGGCGGCCCAGTTGGTGGTCCAGGCCGCGGTAGACGGTGGCCATGCCGCCGACGCCGAGGATCTCGCCGAGCTCGTAGCGCCCGTTCAGCGCGCGTCCGATCATCGGATACTCCCCTCACGTCGGTCCGGCACCCGTGAACCATAGCGGGCGCCGCGAACAAGAGTTCAGGGGCGCGGGGAACCCGAGTTCAGGGGCA
Source organism: Streptomyces sp. TLI_171 (assembly GCF_003610255.1). Classification (GTDB taxonomy): domain Bacteria; phylum Actinomycetota; class Actinomycetes; order Streptomycetales; family Streptomycetaceae; genus Kitasatospora. The sequence goes on from NZ_RAPS01000001.1 coordinate 3,456,060, forward strand.
GCGGGGTCCCGGGGTGGGGGCGGCGGGTCAGGGGCGTTGGACGAGGAGGGCGGCGGTCAGGGCGGCGAGGAGGGCGGCGAGGAGGGCCCGGGGGGTGCGGGGCGAGCCGTGCAGGGCGCGGCGGGCGGCGCGGTCGGCGGAGGGCGAGGTGCGGGGGAAGGTCATCGCGGGCTCGCCTGGCGGTGCGTGCGGTCGGTCACCGTGGCTCCAGGGGTTTCGGGGAAGTCGCCGGGGTTCGGGCCCCGGACGGACGGTGGACCCGGGGGAGTTCAGCCGTCCGTCCGGAGCGGTTCCCCGGTCGGCCGCGGACCCGGGGGAGTCATCGGCCGACCGGAGCTGTCCCGGACGGACGGGGGCCCGGGGGAGCCCGTCCGTCCGTCCGGAGTCGGTTCCGGGTCGGCCGGCGGGCACAGGGGGACCCGCCGGCCGCCCGGAGGCGGTGCCCGGTCGGGCGGTGGACCCGGGGGGTGTGTCCACCGCCCGACCGGAGTCGGTGTCAGTTCTGGTCGCTCCCCCCGACCGTCCTGGACTGCTGGGAGTCGGCCCGCCCGCTCGACTTGCTCGGCGAGGGCGAGGCCGACGGCGAGGTGGGCTGGCCCGGCACCGGGCTCGGCCGGTTGCGGTCGCCGCCGTTCTGCTGTTCGAACGCCTTGGCGGCGAGCAGCGTGCAGTAGCCGGTGACCTTCTCCGGCCCGCCGGCCTCCTTCGCCAGTTCGGCCAGCGCCGGGTCGGCGGCGGCCTCCCTGGGCTTGGTCCCGGACGCGACCCGTACCGCGAAGCTGCGGCACAGCCCGGCCAGGTCGGGCAGCTGTCCGGGCGTGGCGGACGCCTGCCCGCCGGGTCGGCCGGTGCTCTCGCCCGGGCGGGTGGCCCCGCCGGACGGCGTGCCGGTGCGGGCGCCGGTGCTCGCGGACGGCTCCGCGGACGGGCCGGGCGAGTGGTCGGCCGACGCCTCGGCGGACGCGGGGGCCGGGGCGGGACCGCCCAGCACCTCCGGCAGGCGGCCGGTGCCGGCCGCGACGGCGACGGAGCCGACGGCGGTCACGCCCAGCGCGACGGCCAGGGCCTTCGCGCTGAGGGCCCGCGCGAGCGCGGTGTCCGCCATCTTTCGTCTCCGGTGCTGCCTGGGGGTCGGCTGGCGACGAGCCTGCCGGAACGCGGCCACGGCCCCCTCTTCGCCGGGCAGCGGACCGTCGCCGGCCGTCCCGGTCGCCGCAGCGGCGGCGAGCAGGGCGGCGAGCTCCGGCTGTCCTGGCGTGGACGACTGCCCGGCGGAGGGGTCCTGACCGGCCTCCGGGTCAACCGTGACACCGCCGAGCAGTCGCTCGGCGGTGGCGCGATCGATCCGGCGGGATCGGTTGGTGCTCATCTCATGTCCTTCAGCGTCGGCACCTGCGCCGGTGTCACACCCTGCGCGGAAATTTTTTTCCCGGCCGCCCGACGGGGCACCCCGGCGGCCGCTCCCCCGGTCTGCTCCAGCACCTTGGCCAGCCGTCGCAGCCCGCGGTGGGCGGCCATCCGAACGCTGCCGGCCCGCTTGCCGAGCACCTTGGCGGCGCTCTCCGCGTCGAGTCCGAGCACCACCCGCAGCAGCACCGCCTCGGCCTGGTCGGGCGGCAGCGAGGCGATCAGCGCGAGCGCGTCCGAGGTGGCGACGGTGGCCAGCGCCTGGCCCGCGGTGTCCTCGGCGGCGGCGAGTTCGGTCAGGTACTCCACCGGCAGGTCGGCGACCGGGCGGCGGCGCACCCGGCGCAGGTGGTCCATCGCCCGGTTGCGGGCGATGGTCGCGGCCCAGCCGCGGAAGCCGTCCGCGTCGCCGCGGAAGCCCGGCAGGTCACGGGCGATCTGCAGCCACGCCTCGGAGGCGATGTCCTCGGCGTCCTCGGCCCGGCCGCCGACCAGCAGCCGCAAGTAGCGCAGCAGCCCCGGCTGGACGGCGCGGAACAGGATCCGGAAGGCGTCCTCGTCGCCGTCCTGCGCGGCCCGGACGGCCAGGGCGAGGTCGGGCCGCCGGCCGGGCGGGCGGTCCGGCGCGTTCGGACGGCCGGGTGGGTCTCCGCCGTCCGCCCCGTGGTGTTCAGCACTGTGCACCCGCCACATGATGCGCCATCCGGGCGGCCCGGCCCACCGCCGGGGCGCGGCCCGGTCGGTGACGGGCCGGTAACCGCCCCGTGTGGGCGCGGTGCGGAGCCGGGCCTCCCGACGGTGCGTCAGGGCGGGGCGCAGGACCCGGGGGCGGCCGGACCTTGGTCCCGTCGACTGCTGCCGTTCGCCCGCGGATTCGCCCCACTCCCCCGCCATACCGTGCAAAAGAGGGACATTTCTCCCTCACTCTTCACCTGCCAGCCGAGCGGACCAGGAGGCCGGAGCCGTGATGCGCACCGCCCAGGAGCTGTACACCACGGGGATCCGCGAGCACTTCGCGCCCGCGCTGCGCTCCCTCGGCTTCCACGGCTGGCGGCACTCCTTCTCGCTGCCCGACCGCGACCGCTGGGCGGTGCTCGGCGTGCACGCCGAACCCTCCGACGGGCGGGTGCGCTACACCCTGAACCTCTCCGTCACCGACAAGGCCGTCTGGGACCGCCGCCGGATCCGCCCCGACGCCAACGCCCCCACCGGCCTCGAACGCTGGCGCGCCCCGATCGGCGACCTGCTGCCGGTCGGCGGCGAGGTGTGGTGGGAGATCGCGCCCGGCCCGCGCTGGCTGGTCGCCGTCGAGGACTCGGTGGCCGCCGTCCGCGGCTACGCACTGCCCGAACTGCGCCGCCGGCTGCGCCCCGAGGACCGCGAGCGCTACCTCGGCCAGGCCGAGCTCGACGGCGTCAACGGAGCCCTCGCCACCGCCTCCGTCGCCCGCATCCAGCGCGCCGAACTCGCCTCCGGCGTACTGGAGTTGCACGGTGCGTGGAGCCGCCACGACCCGGCCGCGCACGCCGTGCTGGCGGGGGCCGCGCGCGGCTTCCTGTCCGCGCGGGACCGGCGCTTCGCGGCGGTGCGGGTACGGGACACGCTCGGGCGGACGCTCTGGGAGTTCCCGGGCCGCGACGACCCCGGCCCCGTCGCCGACCAGGGCCCCGGGAACCATCCGGAACCGGACTGAGTCTGTGTCAGCAGTGGGGCAGGAGTGCCCCGGTGGGACTTTCGGGGGCAAGGATGACGGGGACGGGCGCGATACTCCACGAGGACCGGCAGCTGGACTGGGACGGCTGCCTGAACGTCCGCGACCTCGGCGGCCTGCCCACCCTGGACGGCCGGCGCACCCGCAGCCGCGCGGTCGTCCGCGCCGACAACCTCGACCGGCTCACCGCCGAAGGCCAGAACGCCCTGCTCGACTACGGCGTGCGCACCGTCATCGACCTGCGCGACCCCGTCGAGTACCGGCCGCTGCTGCCCGCGCCGCACGGCGTCGACCTGGTCCGGGTCCCGCTCGACGCGCTGGCCGGCGCCGACTGGTGGTCCCGGTTCGGCGCCCTGGACGGCACCCCGCTGGCCTTCCGCCCCTACCTCGACCACTGCCGGCACGCCGTCGCCGAACTGATCGCCGCGGTCGCCCGGGCCCGCGAGGGCGTGGTCGTGGTGCACTGCGGCGCCGGCCGCGACCGCACCGGCCTCGCCGCGCTGGTCCTGCTCGCCCTCGCCGGGGCGACCCCCGCCGCGGTCGCCGAGGACTACCTGCTGTCCGCGCCCAACCTGCGCCCGCTGTGGACCATCCTCGACCGCCCCGAGGAGGAGGCCGGCATCGCCCGGGTCCTCGCCGACGCCGGCACCACGGCCGAACAGGCGCTGCACGCGGTGCTCGCCGAGTTCGACGCCGACCGGTGGCTCCCCGCCGGGGACGTCGCCGCCGTCCGGGCCCGGCTGGTCGGTCCGTAATTCGCTCGTCGGGCCGGGAGGTTCGGGCGATACTGCCCGACATGGTGGACTTCTCCGTGTACGACACCCGCGGCTACCCGACCGTCGACGTCCGCACCGGCTACGCCGGCTGGGTCGACAGCTACGAGCAGACCGTCGAGGACGCGATGGACGTCGACGTGCTGGCCCGGCTCGCCGTCCCCGCCTGGGGCGAGGCCCGCCTCGCGGTCGACCTCGGCTGCGGCACCGGGCGCACCGGCGCCTGGCTGCGCGGGCGCGGCGTCGGGGCCGTCGACGGCGTCGACCTCACGCCCGAGATGCTCGGCCGGGCCCGCGAGCGCGGCGCGCACCGGCAGCTGGTCGAGGGCGACCTCGCCTCGACCGGGCTGCCGACGGCCGGGTACGACCTCGCCGCCTGCTCGCTCGTCGACGAGCACCTCGCCGACCTCGCGCCGCTCTACCGCGAGGCCCACCGCCTGGTCCGCCCCGGTGGCCTGTTCACGCTGGTCGGCCTACACCCCGCCTTCATCATGGCCGCCGGCATGCCCACCCACTACGATGGTCCCGACGGCCCGGTGGCCATCACCACCCACGTGCACCTGGTCAGCGACCACCTCACGGCCGGGCTGGCGGCGGGCTGGCAGCTCGCCGAGATGCGCGAGGAGGTCGTCGGCGAGCAGTGGATCGCCCTCAAGCCCAAGTGGGAGCGCCACCGCGGACAGCCGGTCTCGGCGGCCTACGTCTGGCGCAAGCCGTAGCGGCAGGTCGGCCCCTGCGCCCGCCTCAGAACCCGGAGGCGGGGGCGGTCACGACGCGGGTGCGGCCGTCCGCCCGGGCGGCGAGGCCGGCTTCGAGGCGGAGCGCCCGGGCCGGGCCGAGCAGCGCGAGGGCTTCGGGACGGCCGCCCAGCGGTAGGAGTCGAGTTCGCCGGGCGGGAGGGCGACGGGGGTGTCGGCGGGCAGGGTGCCGAGGTCGAAGAGGAAGTGGCAGGCGGGGTGCTCGAGTTCGCCGCTGGGGTTGGTCCAGGCGACGACCAGGAGTTCGCCGGCCTCGCGGTGCAGGCCGGTCTCCTCGTGGAGTTCACGGGTGGCGCACTGGCGCGGGTTCTCGCCGAGGTCGACGGTGCCGCCGACGAACTGCCAGGCGTCGCGGTAGCCGGCCTTGACGATCAGGACGCGGCCGTCGGGGTCGGTGATCAGGCAGCCCGCGGCGGCGTACACGCGGTGCAGGGAGGCGAGCCACTCCTCGCGGGAGGCGAACTCGGGGGCGTCGGCCATGGCGCTCCTTCGGCGGGGACGGGAACGTGCGGCCCCACTCTCCCACCCCCGCCGGGGGTTCAGTGCGCCGAGTGCCGTTCTGCCCCGCGGTGCCGGTGGCCCGGCAGTTCGGTGTGGGTGGCGGGGCCGTCGGCCGGGCCGGCCGTCTCCGCTGTTCGGCGTCCGCCGTGGCTGAACACGGCGTCGCCGAAGTAGGGGCCGGTGCGGGCGGCGAGCCCGTTGTCGGCGTGCGGTTCCGGGGCGAGCGGTGCGGGATCGGCTGCCATGGTGCGGCTCTCCAGCAGCTCCTCGGCGCCCAGTCGGAGCATGCTCGTCCTGTCGGTCGATCGCTTGGTCATCGCCGACCTCCCTTCGTCCGTCCGATATGCCCGTTATCAGCGGCAATACACCCCGGGACTTGGCGCGCCCTTCCCGAAAAGGCCAGATCAGGCCACGGACGGTGTGGGACCATGCCGCGTGGCCACGGTGATACAAGCCGACGAATCCCAGGACCCCCGGACGGCAGGACCAGCTCGGGGCGCCTGGCAGGCGGACCGCGTCCGGCACCCCGCCGCGCTGATCCGGCTGCTCGCCGGGCTGTGCTGGATCGCCCTGGTGCTGCTGCTGGCCGAGTACGCCCGGTCCTCCGCGCTCGGCCTGGACACCGACGTCGCACGCGGCGCCGACCTGCTGCCCTGGCCGCCCGTGAAGCTGGCCGCCGCGCTCTGCGGCGGGGCCCTGCTGGCGGTGCCGCTCGGGTTCGCCGTGGACCGGCTGGTGCGCGCCGACGGCCGCCGGATCGCCGACGGCGTGCTCGCCGCCGTCCTCGCCTACGGGCTGTCGCTCGCCCTGGACCTGCTGGCCGGAAACCTCACCACGCTCACCCACGCGCTGCCCGGCGGGGTCGGCCGCACCGACCCGGTGTACGGGCACCTGGCACCGGTGGTGGCGTTCATGACCGCCGTCGGCACCGCCGGACTGCGGCGCTGGCGCACCGCGCTGGGGGTGACGCTCGCACTGTCGGGCCTGTCCGGGCTGATCACCGGGTACGCCACCCCGCTGTCGCTGGTGCTGGCCCTGCTGCTCGGCTGGACCACCGCGCACGCCACCCGGTACGCCGTCGGCGAGCCGGTCGGCAGCCCCAGCGAGGCGCAGATCGCCGCCGCGCTGGCCGCTTCCGGGGTGCGGCCGGACGCGGTGCTGGCGGTCGGGCCGAGCCGCTACCTGGTCACCCAGCACGGCGGCCCCGAACTGGACGTCCACCTGCTCGACCGGCACGCCCAGGCCAGCGGGCTGCTCGGCGCCCTGTGGCTGGCCCTGCGCCTGCGCACCGCCCCCCGCCCGCTCGGCCTGCGCCCGCTGCGCGCCGGGCTGGAGCACCAGACCCTGCTGGGCCACGCCGCGTCGGCCGCCGGCGCCCGCACCCGGACGCCGGTCGCCGCCGTCGAGCTCGACGCGGACGCCGCACTGGTGGCCTACCGGCGGATCGACGCCCGGCCGTTCGCCGAACTGTTCGGCGACCACGCCGAGGACGGCTCCGCGCAGCCCACCGACGCGGAACTACGGGACGCCTGGCAGCAGTTGGCCCTGCTGCAGCGGCGCAGGATCGCGCACCGCTCGCTGGCCCCGGAGACCGTGCTGCTGGACGCCGAGGGCCGGGTGCACCTGGTCGGGCTGGCCCGCGGCGAGATCGCGGCGAGCGAGCTGCTGCTGCGCCTGGACGTCGCCGGGCTGCTGGCCGTGCTGGCCGTGCACGCCGGACCGGAGCGGGCGGTGCGGGCGGCGATCGAGGTGCTCGGCCCCGGGCCGGTCGGCGCGGCGCTGCCGCTGCTGCAGCCGATCGCGCTCCCCCGGGCCACCCGGGCCGCGCTCGGCCGGCACAAGGAGCTGGCCGGGGAGCTGCGGGCCGAGGTGCAGCGGCGGATGCCGCAGGCCGCCGCCGAGCCGATCCGGCTGGAGCGGCTGCGGCCGCGCACCCTGCTGACGGTGGTCGCGGGGATCGCCGGTGGCTGGGTGCTCCTGCAGACCCTCTTCACCGGCGACGTCAACCCGATCGCGCTGGTGGCCGACGCCAACCCGCTGTGGCTGGCCGCCGCGGTGTTCTGGGCCGCCCTCAGCTATCCGGTCGCGACCTTCGCGTTCAGCGGCTTCGTCCCGGAGAAGCTGTCCTTCCGGACCACGCTGGCCGCCCAGACCGCCGGCTCCTTCGTCAAGATGGCCTCCCCCGGCGGAGTCGGCGGCCTGGCCCTGAACACCCGCTACCTGCAGTGCGCGGGCATCCCCACGGCCCAGGCGTTGGCCAGCATCGGCGCGACCCAGCTGTTCGGCCTGGTGCTGCACATGCTGCAGCTCGCGGTGTTCACCGCGCTGGTCGGGGTGGAGAGCGAACCGCTGAACTCCGAGTCGTCCGGCCTGTCGGTCGGCTGGCTGATCGCCCTGGTCGCGGCCGGCGGGGCGGTGGTGACGCTGTCGGTGGCCGCGGTGCCGTGGCTCCGGCAGCGGGTGCAGACCCTGCTGCGGCCGCTGCGCTCCGAGGTGCTGCCGCGGCTGATCGACCTGGCCCAGCAGCCCGGCAAACTGGCCACCGGCGTGGCCGGGCAGCTGTTGGTGTCGATGTGCTTCGTGATGTGCCTGTACTGCTCGGCGCGGGCGGTCGGCGTGTACCCGGGGTTCAACGCCGTCGCGGTGAGCTTCCTGGCCGGAAACGCGGTCGGCAACGCCGCGCCCACGCCGGGCGGCGTGGGCGGGGTGGAGGCGCTGATGTCGGGCATGCTGGCGCAGACCGGCCACATGGACAACCTCACCGCGCTGGCGGCGGTGGTGCTGTTCCGGCTGCTCACCTTCGTGCTGCCGGTGCTGCCGGGCTGGGTCGCGTTCGCCTGGCTGCAGCGCCGCCGGGCGATCTGAGGGCCGCCGCTCAGTCCTCGCGGTGGTCCTCGTCCTCCACGCCGACCTCCCGCACCTGCTCGACCGCGTCCCCCTCGTCCGCGGGCTCGGCCCCCAGTTCGCGCTGCCGCCGCAACACCTCCAGGTCGTCCACGTCCGGCTCCAGCGCCGACCGGTCCTGGTCGGGGGCCTCCAGCACGGCCGGGGACTGCTCGTCGTCGTCCTCGGGAAACTCCGGGTTCTCAGCATTCAGGCGCATACCGCCAGTATCCGACCGAACCACGGCGAAGGTCGGCCTTTCGGACGGCGGGTCTCCCGGGCGCGTGCGTACGGTGAGGGTCGGGGCCGTGCGGTGGAGGGTGGTCGGGATGTTGGTGGCGGAGGTGGCCGGGGTGTCGGCGCGGCTGGCGGGGACGGCGGGGCGGTCGGAGAAGGTCCGGGTGCTGGGGGAGCTGTTCGGGCGGGTGTCGGCCGCGGAGGCGCCGGTGGTGGTGGCGTACCTGGCGGGGCGGCTGCCGCAGCGGAAGGTGGGGGTGGGCTGGCAGACCTTGCGGGAGCGGCCGCCGGCGGCGGGGACGGCGAGCCTGGAGGTGCTGGAGCTGGATCGCCGGCTGACCGGGCTGGCAGCGCTCGCCGGCCCCGGGTCGCAGGCCGAACGGCGGCGGCTGGTGGCCGAGTTGATGGGATTGGCGACGGAACAGGAGCAGGAGTTCCTGCTCGGCCTGCTGTCCGGGGAGCTGCGGCAGGGCGCGCTGGACGCGGTGGCGGTGGAGGGGCTGGCGGCGGCGGTCGGCGCGCCGCCGGAGCTGGTCCGGCGGGCGCTCATGGTGTCGGGCGAACTCGGCCCGCTGGCGGGGCGGTTGGTGGAGCAGGGGCCGGCGGCGCTGGCGGAGTTCCGGCTGACGGTGGGCCGGGCGGTGCAGCCGATGCTGGCGCAGAGCGCGAAGGACGTGGACGAGGCGGTGGACCGGCTGGGCCCGTGCGCGGTGGAGGAGAAGCTGGACGGGGTGCGGATCCAGGTGCACCGGGACGGCGCGCAGGTCCGCGTCTACACCAGGACGCTCGCCGACATCACCGAGCGACTGCCCGAAGTGGTGGCGGGCGTGCGCGAGTTGGCGGAGCAGCGGCTGGTGCTGGACGGCGAGGTGCTGGCGCTCGACGAGGAGGGGCGGCCGCGGCCGTTCCAGCAGACCGCCGGACGGGTGGGCTCCGAGCAGGGCGAACTGCCGCTGTCCGCGGTGTACTTCGACGTGCTGGTGGCCGGCGACCGGGAGCTGCTGGACGAGCCCGCGGCCGAGCGGCACGCGGTGCTGGCCGCACTGGTGCCGGAGCGGTCCCGGGTCCGGCGGCTGCTGGTGAACGATCCGGCCGATCCCGACCTGCGACGGCTGGCGCGGGAGTTCACCCGGGCGGCGACGGACGAGCACCGGCACGAGGGGGTGGTCGTGAAGGCGCTGGACGCCCCGTACAGCGCGGGGCGGCGCGGCTCGTCCTGGCTGAAGGTGAAGCCCGTGCACACCCTGGACCTGGTCGTGCTGGCGGCGGAGTGGGGGCACGGGCGGCGCACCGGGCGGCTGTCGAACCTGCACCTGGGGGCGCGCCGGGCGGACGGGTCGTTCGCGATGCTGGGGAAGACGTTCAAGGGGATGACGGACAGCCTGCTGGAGTGGCAGACCGCCCGGCTGCGGGAGCTCGCGCTGCGTGAGGAGCGCTGGGGCGTGGTGGTGCGGCCGGAGCTGGTGGTGGAGATCGCCTTCGACGGGGTGCAGCGCTCCTCCCGCTACCCGGACGGGGTGACGCTGCGGTTCGCCCGGGTGGTGCGCTACCGGGAGGACAAGAGCGCCGCCGAGGCGGACACCGTGGAGTCCGTGGCGGCGCTGCTGCCGTGATCCGGCGTCAAGTCCTGCCGACCGCACGGCGGTTGGCGGCCGGGACCACCAGCGGGGTGCCGGTCTCCGGGTCCGGGATGACCCGGCAGGGCAGCCGGAACACCTCCTCGACGAGTTCGGCGGTGACCACCTCCCGCGGCGGCCCGGCGGCGACCAGCCGGCCGTCGCGCAGCGCCACCAGGTGGGTGGCGTAGCGGGCCGCCTGGTTGAGGTCGTGCAGCACGGCGACCAGGGTGCGGCCCTGCTCCTGGTGCAGCCGGGCGCACAGGTCGAGGACCTCGACCTGGTGGGCGATGTCCAGGTAGGTGGTGGGCTCGTCGAGCAGCAGCAGCGGGGTCTGCTGGGCGAGCGCCATGGCGATCCAGACGCGCTGGCGCTGGCCGCCGGACAGCTCGTCCACCGGGCGGTCGGCGAGTTCCGCGACGCCGGTGTCGGCCATCGCCTCGGCGACCACCCGCTCGTCCTCGGCCGACCACTGGCGCAGCACGCCCTGGTGCGGGTAGCGGCCGCGGGAGACCAGTTCGGCGACCGTGATGCCGTCCGGGGCGATCGAGGACTGCGGGAGCAGCCCGAGGGTGCGGGCGACCTGCTTGGCGGGCAGCGCGGCGATCGACTGCCCGTCCAGCAGCACCGTCCCGGCGACCGGCTTGAGGGTGCGGGACAGTGCGCGCAGCAGGGTGGACTTGCCGCACGCGTTGGGGCCGACCACCACCGTGAAGGAGTGGTCGGGGATGTCGACGGTCAGGCCCTCGGCGATGGTGCGCCGGTCGTAGGCGAGGGTGAGGTCGCGGCCGGCCAGGCGCGGCTCGGCGGGCTGGGCCATGAGGGCTCCGATCGGGGCGGGGACGGGCGGACGGGCGGTGGTGCTCACAGTCGGCCGGCGCGGCGCTGGGTGGCGAGCAGCCAGACCAGGTAGCCGCCGCCGAGGACGCCGGTGACCACGCCGACCGGGAGTTGGCGGTCGCCGAACAGGTGCTGCGCGGCGAAGTCTGCGGTGACCAGCAGGGCCGCCCCGGTGCACATCGACGCGCCCAGGTTGGGTCCGGGCGCTCCGGTGATCCGGCGGGCCAGCTGAGGGGCGGTCAGGGCGAGGAAGTTGACCGGTCCGGCGGCGGCCGCGGCGAGCGAGGCGAGCAGCACGGCGGAGCCGAGCAGGGCGATCCGCAGCCGTTCCGGGCGCACGCCGAGGCCGCCGGCCGCGGCGTCGCCCAGTTCCAGGGCGCGGAGCGCGGGGCCGCAGCCGATCAGCACCAGCGGGACCAGCACGGCGAGCGCGATCGCCAACGGGCGGGCGTGCTCCCAGCCGCGGCCGTCCAGGCTGCCGGTCAGCCAGAGCACCGCCCGGGCGGCGTCCATCAGCTGGGTGCGGGTCAGCAGGTAGCCGTTGACGCCGGTGAGGATCGCGGCGGTGCCGATGCCGACCAGCACCAGCCGGGCGCCCTGCACCCCGCCGCGCCAGGCCAGCGCGTAGATCGCGGCGCCGGTGACGAGTCCGCCGACCACGGCGCCGCCGGCCAGCGCGGCGCTGGAGCCGCCGCCCACCACGACCAGCAGCGCGCCGGTGGAGGCGCCCTGGGTGAAGCCGAGGATGTCGGGGCTGCCGAGCGGGTTGCGCACCAGGGTCTGGAACAGCGCGCCGGCCAGCGCGAGGGCCGCGCCGACCAGCAGCGCGGTGGCGACCCGGGGCAGCCGCAACTGGTTGACGATGAAGTCCTCCGCGGGGCTGCCGTCCCCCAGCAGGGTCCGGACCACCTCCCCCGGCGCGATCGGGTAGTCCCCGCGCCCGAGCGCGAGCACGGCGAAGGCCGACGCCACCAGCACCGCTCCCGCGCAGGCGGCGAGCGCCCGGGGGCGGTAGCGGACGGAGAACCGGGCGACTCTGAGCGTCTTCATGCGCGGGCCTTCCCCCGTCGGGCGAAGTGGAGGAAGAACGGGCCGCCGAGCACGGCGGTGACGATGCCGACCTGGAGTTCGCCGGGCCGGCCGAGGACGCGGCCGAGGACGTCGGCGCCCAGCAGCAGCACGGGGGCGAGCACGGCGCAGTACGGGAGGAGCCAGCGCAGGTCGGGGCCGGTGAGGGCGCGGACCAGGTGCGGGACCATCAGGCCGACGAAGACGATCGGGCCGCAGGCGGCGGTGGCGGCGCCGCACAGCAGGGTGACGGCGACGATCGCGGCGGCCCGGATCCGGGCGGGTCGGGCGCCGAGCGCGCGGGCCGCGTCGTCGCCGAGCGCGAGCGCGTTGAGCGGGCGGGCCAGCGCGAGCGCGACCAGCGTGCCGACGGCGACGAACGGGAGGACGCCGAGCACGGTGGAGGGTTGGGCGCTCGCGAGCGAACCGACCGTCCAGAAGCGCATCTTGTCGAGCGAGGCGGTGTCCAGCAGCATCACGGCGCTGACGTACGAGTACAGGGTGGCGTTCAGCGCGGCGCCGGCCAGGGCGAGCCGGGCGGGGGTGGCGCCGCGTCCGCCGCCGACGGCGTACACCAGGACGGAGACGGTGGCGGCGCCGGCCAGCGCCCACCAGACGTAGCCGGTGAAGGAGCTGACGCCGAGGAAGGCGGCGGCGCTGGCGACGGCGGCGGAGGCGCCGGCGTTGATGCCGAGCAGGCCGGGGTCGGCGAGCGGGTTGCGGGTGAGCGCCTGCATGACGCCGCCGGCCAGGCCGAGGGCGACGCCGGCCAGCAGGCCGAGCAGGGTGCGCGGCAGGCGCATCTCGTGGACGGCGGTGTACCCGGGGGCGTTCGGGTCGAGGAGTCCGCGCCAGACCTCGGCGGGGCTCAACTGCCGTGCGCCGAGGCCGAGGCTGAGCACCAGGACGGCGCTCAGCACGAGCAGCCCGGCGGCCAGGCCGAGCACGCGGGGCGAGCCGCGGCGGGCGGGGGCGGCGCCGGGCATCGGGAGGGAGCCGGTGGTGCTCAAGGGTGCTCCGGATCGGTCGGGGACGGGCCGGCGGGACCCCCGGGGGCTCTCCGTGCCGGTACTTAGGTTAGGTTAACCTGCGTAACCCCGGCGGCAGCCGCCGGGTACCCGCACCCCGGCGTCCCCCCGTCGGCGTGCTGCTCCGCCCTGCCCCCGCACCACGCCCGAACCGAGGTACCGCCATGCCGTCTTCCTCCAGCCTGACCCGCCGCGGCCTGCTCGCCGCGGGTGGAGCCACCGCCCTCGGCGCGGTGCTCGCCGCCTGTGGCTCGTCCGGCTCCAAGTCCTCCGACGGCGGGGCCGAGTCGGCGGAGGGCAGCGGCCCGTGGACCTTCACCGACGACCGCGGCACGGCCGTCACCGCGAAGACCACCCCGTCCCGGGTGGTGGCGTTCACCGGCGCCGCCGCGGCGCTCGCCGACTTCGGCCTGGACAAGCAGCTGGTCGGCGTCTTCGGCGAGACCAGGACCTCCGACGGCAAGGCCGACCCGCAGGCCGGCAGCCTGGACGTCGACAAGGTCGAGATCCTCGGCAACGCCTGGGGCGAGTTCTCGATCGAGAAGTACGCGGCGCTGCGCCCCGAGCTGCTGGTCACCCACATGTACGACAAGGACGCGTACTGGTACGTGCCGGACGAGTCCAAGGACAAGATCCTGCAGCTCGCCCCGCAGGTGCTGATCTCCACCGGCCGGGTCACCATCACCCAGCCGATCGAGCACTACGCCAAGCTCGCCGAGTCGCTGGGCGCCGACCTGAAGGCGCAGAAGGTGGTCGACGCCAGGACCCGGTTCGAGAAGGCGTCCGAGGAGCTGCGCCAGGCGGTCAAGGCGGCCGGCGGCATCAAGGTGATGGCCTGCTCCGGCAGCGCCGACCTGTTCTACGTCTCCAACCCGAAGGTCTCCTGCGACCTGATCTACTTCGCCGAGCTGGGCGTGGAGTTCATCCAGCCGGAGAAGACCGACGGCGGCGACTACTACGAGGGTCTGAGCTGGGAGAACGCCGGCAAGTACCGGGCCGACGTCCTGCTGCTCGACCAGCGCTCCACCGCCCTGCAGCCCAAGGACCTGACCGCCAAGCCCGCCTGGGGCCAGCTGCCCGCGGTGAAGGCCGAGCAGATCACCCCCTGGGACGCGGTGCCGCGGTTCTCCTACGCGGGGTTCGCCCCGCTGATCGAGCGGCTGACCGCCGCGGTCCAGAAGTCCCGCAAGCTGAGCTGAAGGACCCTCACATGACCGGCCAGGCCCAGGAGTACGACTTCTTCCCGGCGCAGGTGGTGCGCACCCGCCGGCTCGGCCCGACCATGCTGCGGGTCACCTTCGGCGGCGAGGCGCTGCACGGGTTCGCGAGCGGCGGGCGGGACCAGTCCTTCTCGCTGTTCCTGCCGCACCCCGGGCAGGAGGCGCCGCTGCTCCCCCACCAGGAGGGCGAGGGCTGGTTCCGGGCCTGGCGGGCCGTCCCCGAGCAGGAGCGGGCCGTGATGCGCTCGTACACCGTCCGGGCGCAGCGCAGCTCGCCGCCCGAGGTGGAGGTCGACTTCGCGCTGCACGGCACCGACCCGGCCGACCACGCCCCGGCCGGCCCGGCCGCCCGCTGGGCCGCCGACGCGGAGCCCGGCGCGCGGGTGGTGCTGCTCGGCCCGGCCGTCGCCGACAACCGCTCGGTGGGCTTCCGCCCGCCCGCGGACGCCGACTTCGTGCTGCTGGCCGCCGACGAGACGGCGCTGCCCGCGGTCGGCGGCATCCTGGACTGGCTGCCGGCCGGCACTCGCGCCCTGGTGTGGATCGAGGTGCCGGACGCCGCCGACGTCCAGGAGCTGACCGGCGCCGGCGAGGTGGACGTCACCTGGCTGATCCGCGAACCCGGCTCCCCGTCCGGTCTGCTGACGGCCCTCCGGGAGGCCGAGCTGCCGGCCGGCGCCCCGTACGCCTGGCTCGCCGGGGAGTCCGGCACGGTCAAGGAGCTGCGCCGGCACCTGGTGCGCGAGCGCGGCGTCGACAAGCGGGCGGTGTCCTTCACCGGCTACTGGCGGCGCGGCGCGTCCGAGGACCGGCTGCGCGCGGAGGCGTACGGCGAACCCGCCTGACGGGCCGTCGGCACATTGATGATCTGTTATCGCTGTTGCAACTAATGTGCAATAAGGTGGCTCTCGCAACCGACCCTCCGTCGAACGAGAAGGGCTGCTCAGCCATGGGTGCCTACACGCTGCCTGACCTGCCGTACGACTACTCGGCCCTGGAGCGGGCGATGTCCGCCGAGATCCTGGAGCTGCACCACTCCAAGCACCACCTGGCCTACGTCAACGGCGCCAACCAGACCCTGGACCAGCTCGCCGAGGCCCGCGACAAGGAGCAGTTCGGCTCGCTGGTCGGCCTGCAGAAGACCCTCGGCTTCCACCTCTCCGGCCACGTGCTGCACTCCCTGTTCTGGGAGAACCTCTCGCCCGACGGCGGCGACCGCCCCGAGGGCGCCCTCGCCGACGCGATCACCGAGCACTTCGGCTCCTTCGACGCCTTCCGGAAGCAGCTCACCGCCGCCACGGTCGGCGTCCAGGGCTCCGGCTGGGGGATCCTCTCCTGGGAGCCGCTCGGCAAGCGCCTGATCGTCGAGCAGGTCTACGACCACCACGGCAACGTCGGCCAGGGCACCACCCCGCTGCTCGCCTTCGACGCCTGGGAGCACGCCTACTACCTGCAGTACCGCAACGTCCGTCCCGACTACGTCACCCGCCTCTGGGACGTCGTCAACTGGCAGGACGTCAGTGCCCGTTACGCGGCCGTCTCGGCCTGAGCCGGGGCCTGAGCCGGGCGGGCGGCGGGGGCTCGGCGAAAGGCCGGCAGCGCCCCCGCCGCCCAGTCGGCGAAGCTGCGCGCCGGACGGCCCAGCACCCGTTCGACGTCCGGGCGCACCGCGGACTCCTCGGGCAGCGGCGCACCCAGCACCTCCAGCGAGCCGTCGGCGACCTGCGGCGGCATGAAGCGGACCAGGTGGGCCCGCGCCTGCTCGCGGGTCTGCTCCACGAACTCGACCTTCTCGCCGAGGAGTTCGCCCAGCACCTCGGCCTGGCGGCGCGGGGTGATCGGCTCCGGGCCGCTCAGGGTCCACACCCGGCCCCGGTGCCCGTCCTCGCGCAGCGCCGCCGCGGCGACGGCCGCCACGTCCGCCGGGTCCAGCACCGGCATCGCGACCTCGCCGAACGGGGCGAGCACCGTGCGCCGCTCCCGCACCGACTCCGCCCAGGCGTAGGCGTTGGACGCGAAAGCGCCCGGCCGCAGGACCGTCCACTCCGGCCCGGCGACCCGGACCGCCGCCTCGAACTCGCGCATCCGGCCGTGCCACCGCTCCGCCGGCCGGGTGCCGGCGACCAGCGAGGACAGCAGCACCACCCGGCGCACCCCCGCCGCCGCGACCAGCTCCAGCAGCTCGGCCGCAGGTGCGCCCGGGGCGTTCAACTCCGGCGCCAGCATCAGGAACAGCGCCTTCGCGCCGGCCAGCACCGGGCGCAGCTGCGCGAACTCCGCCAGGTTCGCCCGGGCCGCCGCGACTCCCGCCGGCAGCCCCTCGCCGGTGATGTTCCGGGAGACCGCCAGCACCTGCTCCCCCGCCGCCGCGAGCTCCGCCACCAGCGGTCGCCCGACGTTCCCGGTTGCCCCCGTCACCACGATCACGTTCCCCAACTCCCTTACAAATGACCGGACTTGTTCATCCTGCGGCTGTTCGCCTCCGCGACGTTAACATCCTGGTGATACTAGGTACCTAGATGAAAGCCACTACCTTCCGGAGGGATCGGGTGCCGTCCCCGAACTGCCCCGTCGCCGCCGTCGTCGGACTGGTCCACAGCCGCTGGACCACCCCCGTGCTGTGGACCCTCGACCACCACGGACCGCAGCGCTTCGTCGAACTCCAGCGCCGGATCGGCGACATCAACCCGAAGATGCTCACCGACCGCCTCCGCCACCTCGAACGGCACGGCCTGGTCACCCGCACCTACCACCGGGAGATCCCGCCCCGCGTGGAGTACGCCGTCACCCCGCTGGCCCGCACCCTCGCCCCGCTGTTCGCCGCCCTCACCGCCTGGCAGACCCGCCACCTCCCGCAGGTCGAGGCCGCCCGCCGCGGCTACGACGCGACGGGCGACTGAAAGCCGGCGTGACCCAATTCCGCTACTGGCCGTCGCGAACCCCGCACACGCCGTACCCTCTGCACCGGAACAAGTGCCGTGCGGACGGCCCGAGGGGGCCGTGCGAGGGAGCGGAGGACGCAGGGGTGGAGTTCGAGGACCGGGTTCCCTTCGCGGCAAGGTTAGAGTCCGCGGATCGGGAGGCCCTGCTCGGAGCCGGGAACCGGTTGGTCTACCCGGCCCGCCACGTCCTGCTGCGGGAACACGAGCCCTCCTCGCATGTGCTCGTCCTGCTGTCCGGCTGGACGAAGGTCACCTCCGCCTCGGTGAACGGGTACGAGGCGCTGCTCGCCCTCCGCGGCCCGGGCGACATCGTCGGGGAGGCAGCCACCTTCAGCGGACGGACCCGAGCGGCCACGGTGACCGCGCTGTCTGCGACGGAGGCACTGGCGATCGACTCGGTCAGCTTCATCCGCCTGCTCGACGAACGCCCCTCCCTGACCCGGCAACTCCTCGCCCTCACCGCGGACCGGACCCGGGACAGCGACCGGCGCCGCGTCCAGTTCGCCGCGCTTACCGTCCAGGAGCGCCTCGCCCTGCTCCTGCTGGAACTGCTGCACACCCACGGGCTCGACTCCGGCGACGGCGTCCACCTCTCCCCCGGGCTGACGCAGAGCGAGCTGGCCGGATCGGTCGGAGCCTCCCGGGAGGCGGTGGCCCGGCTGCTGAAGGGCCTGCGGGAACGCGGCATCGTGCGCACCGAGCGGCGCGGGATCGTCGTCCTGAAACCCGAGGTCCTCCGCCGAATGGCAGGCCGGGCAGCCATCCGCTGAAGCACCGAAGGCCTTGCCGCGCAAGGCCGTTCTGTGCACACGGTCACACTCCGGCTGTGCCGCTGTCCGTCGCCCTGGCGACCGGTCCGCTGGGATCTTCGTGGTGCTCGAACGGGCCGCACCGGCCTGGCACTCCGACGGAAGGCAGCCATGCGCGAGCCCCTCAACAGGACCATTCTCCTGCTGGACATCGAACGGTTCGGTCGGCGTGACGACGTCGTACAGGCGGTGCTCCGGCGCGGCCTGCACACGGTCGTCGACCGGACCCTGCTCGCGGCGGGCGCCGAGCCGTCCCAGCAGTATCGCGAGGACCGCGGCGACGGGGTGATCGTGCTGCTCAGCGGGGACGTGCCGAAGACCGAGGTGCTGCGCGCGCTACTCACCCTCACACCCGAACTGCTGCACGAGCAGAACCGGTTGGCGTCGAGCAGTGCCCAACTCCGACTCCGGATGGTCCTCGCGTCCGGCGAGGTCGCGCACGATCAGCTGGCCGGCACCACCGGCGGACTGGTGGGCCACGACCTCAATGAGGCGTGCCGGCTGCTCGACGCCGACGCGCTCCGCACGGCGCTCGCCGAACGGGCCGGAGAGACCTGCGTACTGGCCATCAGCGACCCGATCTACCAGGGCGTGGTCAGGCACGGGCACCGCGGCATCCGGCCCGAGTCCTTCGCTTCCGTCCACGTCACGGTGAAGGACGGGGCGCTGAGCGCCTGGCTGCACATTGGCAACGGACCGGCCGTCGCCCCACCCGACCCAGCCGCTCCGGGCCCCGCGGTGTCCGCGGCCGGGGACACCAGGCCCGCACCGGCAGCCCAGGCACCCGCCTCCGGCGCGGTGTTCCACTTCCACGGAGCGCCCGTGGTACACGGATCCGTCGTCGGTGGCGACCAGCACGGGGTCAGCGGCGGGCAGGTGTCCGGCGATGTCGTCCTGGGCGGACAGCTCGACCGCGATCACGAGCACCGCGCCGGGACCGGCGAAGGCGCGACGCGGTGAGCACCGAGCAGGACGCCGACGGCCGGCCCGACGACGCGTCAGCGGCCGTCGGCCGAAGCGCAGATCAGTCCGATCCGGCTGCGGACGGCCAGGAGGCCGAGCCCGACCCCGGATCCGAGCAGGCCTGGGACTCCCGCCGGGACCTGCTGCGGCACACCCCCGGCTTCTTCCTCGGCGGACGGGCCAGGCTCGGTGGCTCGATGGTGGGCGGCGACCAGCACGGCGTCAGCGGCGGGCAGGTCTTCGGGGACGTCATCCTGGGCGGCAGCAAGATCGAGTACCGCTTCGGCGAGGACACCGAGGAGCGGTCCGGCGAGATTCCGGCGGCCGAGATAGAGCAGCTGGCCGCCCAGTTCGTCCGCCCCGGGGCACCGGACGGGGAGCGCGCGCAACCGTCGTCCGGGATCCCCGAACCGGACGCCTTCGACACCGCGCTGGCCCAGCTCACCGAGCACCGGGTGGTCGTGCTGTCCGGTTCGGCGGAATCCGGCCGCCGGACGGCGGCCTTGATGCTGCTCCGCGCCGTCGGCACCACCAAGTACCGCGCCCTCGACCCGAGCCTGCCGGCGGGTCGGCTCGCCGGTGAACTCCGCGCCGGGTGGGGCCACCTCCTCTCCGACTACTCCGCCGGAGCCGAACGGCCGCTGCGCGAACACCATTTGCGCTCGCTCAGCGAGCGCCTGCGCTCCGACGACGGACACCTGGTCATCGTGGTGGGTCCGCACGCGGTCGTCCACGGCGGATTCCCGCCCGTGCCCTGGCAGCCACCGGCGCCGGCCTCGTTCCTGCGCGCCCGGCTGATCCACCGGCAGCTCTCCGAGCCGGAGGCCGACCGGCTGCTCGCCCTGCCGCCCGTCCAAGCGATGATTCAACACCCGCGCCCGATCGCGGAGTTGGCATGGTTCGCCGACCAGGTGGTGAACCACTCGCACGGCGGACTGGAGATCGAACAGCTCGCCGGCCTGGGGCACCACGCGGCCGAACAGCAGGTGCGTTCCTGGTTCGACGGCGA
The DNA here is from genome assembly GCF_003610255.1 of Streptomyces sp. TLI_171. GTDB lineage: Bacteria > Actinomycetota > Actinomycetes > Streptomycetales > Streptomycetaceae > Kitasatospora. Next base: position 3,475,825 of record NZ_RAPS01000001.1, read on the forward strand.
GCAGTGCTCGATCCACGACCAAGCCTTCCTGATCTCGCTCGCCGCCTTCGACGACGCCCCCTACCCCCTGGCAGCCGAACTCGGCGACGCGCTCTTCACGCTGCTCCAGAAGATCGAGAACCCGCATCGCCCGGCCGGAATCCCGGTGTTCGGCACCTCCAGCGCCCGGCGCATCGAACTGGCCCGGGCCGAGCGGTACCAGGAATCCGAGGAGACCGAATGGGGCCCGGTCCTCCAAACCAAAATCCAGTTCCGCGACCGGCTGACCGCCGTCGCCCTGCTGCGCGAGGCGTGGAACGGCCATCCCTCCGCCCGCCCCGCGGTGGTCGGCTGGCTGCGCCGCCTGGCGCTGGACCCGCGTCCGCTGGTCCGCAACCGAGCGGCCTCCGCGACCGCGGTCCTCGCCCAGACCGACCTGGCCTCGACCATGGCCCTGCTGATCCAGCCCTGGGCCGCGGACCGGCGTTTCCGCGCCCGCCTGGCGGCCGCCAACACCCTGGCGCTCGCACAGCAGTTGGGCACCCCGCACATCGCCCGCATCCTCCACACCTGGTGCACCGCCGACGACCACAAGCTCCGCTGGACCGCGATCCGCGGCTACGCACTCGTCGGGGACTCCTTCCCGGAGCAGGCGCTCGCCGCACTGGTCGATGCGGTCCGGGCCCTCGGCCGCCGGACCGACCCACCGTCGAGCTGGGCCGACGAACTCGACGAGATCGCCCAGTCCACAGCCACGGTGCTCCTCGCCGCCGGCCAGCACGCCGCGCTCGGCGACTCCGACTCCGACTCCGTCGCGGGCGCCGCCGCACTGTGGAGCGACCTACTGCCGCTCGCCCGAACCGGCGTCCTCCGCTCCTTCGTCCTGCGGACCGTCGTGCACGCCTGCGGCCCGACTGACGGCACCCCGGACACCGGACGCCCACTGCTGCTCGACCTGTTCGCGCGGGCGGACGGCGCCCCCGGCACCCCGGGCGCCCTGCTCCGGCAGAGCCTGGCCGCACTGTGGCGGACCGTGCTCAACGATCCGATGTCCTCCGCCGCCGGCCTGAACGCGCTGCGCCAGTGGGTCACGGCCGCCGAGCCGGACCCCGACGCCGAGCGGGCCCTTGCCGAACTGCTGCCGATGCTGGTCGTCTCGGCCGAGGACGCCAAACGACTCTCCTACCTGCTGCAGAACCTTCGCAGGACCGACAGCGCACCGACCGCCGCCGACCGCCTGCAGTCCGCCCTGCTCCCGCACCGCGCGCCGCAGTCCGCCTGACCGGCACCACCCGAGGAGACACCGCCATGCACCAGCCACCGCAGTGGCAGCAGCACGCCGACCGGAGCACCCGACTCACCGACCCGGTCGTCACCATCCAGGAGCTGTCGCGGTTCCGTCCGCTGCGCAGCACCCGCATCGACTACGCCCTGGTGTTCACCACCGCCCAGGGCGGACTCGACACCTACCTGCCGCCGCACCGGCCGAGCCGGACCGAACTCGCCACCCGCGGCTGGACCAGTGTCTACGAGGTGGACATGGGCGTGCACGACGCGTCCACCGTCCTCGCGCTGCCGAGCGACAACGACGCGTTCCTGTTCGAGGTTGCACTGGAGTCCAGTTGGCGGGTGGAGCGCCCGGCCGCGTTCGTGGCCGGCGGCGAACGCGACGTCCCCGCGCTGGTCCGGCGGCTAGTCGACGATGCCGTCCGCCCGGTGCTACGCCAGTACCCGATGCTGGAGAGCGCCGCCGCGGAGAAGGCCGCCCAGGTCGCCCTCGACAGTGTCGGGCCGCTCGGCGCGGCCGCCGGTTTGCAGGTGCGGTGCGGCATTCAGATCCGCCAGGACGAGGCGACCCAACAGCACGCCAAGGAGCTCCGGGACATCGAGTTCGCCCGTCTCCGGCTGGAGCCCGAGCACGCCTTGCGGATGCAGGCCGCCGATCTGGAGGCCCAGCGCGCTCTCGCCGCCGACCAGTACGTCCACCGAATCGAACTGCAGCAGCAGGACCTCGCCCACTCTCGTCAACTCGCCCGCAGTCGGCAGGAATTGGAGCTCCAGGAGGTGGAGATCAAGAAGATCGAGTACTACTCGTACTGGCTCGAACGCGGCGGCCCGGCAGCCATGGCCTTCCACCTGGCCCGCCACCCCGAGGACGCCCAGCTCGTGATGGAGAACCTCCGCCAGGACCAACTCCGGACCATCCAGAACCAGTTGGACGTGGCTCTGCAGGCACTCGGCGGCGGACCCGGCGGCCTGGAGGAGCACCAGCTCGACGAGCCTCGCCGACTCGCCGCCGGGGTGATCAGGGAGGTGCTGACCGCGAAACTGGCACCGGGCGGCGGGAACCGTCACCTCGACGAGACCGCCCTACCCCCGAGCGGTCACGGCCGGAACGGACCGGTGCCCCCGCAACCGCCCGCCGACCCCGCGGACGCGCCGGCGGCAGCACAGGTGCCTCCGCAATCGCAGCGGGCGGACGAGGCCGCCGTGTTCGGCTACCGGATCCCCAACGATTCGACCACACCGTGACCGCCGTCGAGCCGCCCGGGCATCGCCGGCCCGGCGCCGAACTCGGCAGCGCCGAGCGCCTGCTGACGGACCTCCGGCAGGAATCCGTCCGAAGCGACACCAAGGGCTCCGTGCTGGTGGGCGCCCAGGGCATGGCCGCCGCGGCACTGATCGGCGTCCTCACCTCCCACGACTGGCGCTCCGGGACACTGACAACCCCCGGCCGCTTGCTCTGGTGGGCCGGCATCCTCTGCTTCCTGGCCTCGCTCGGCGCCGTGCTCGCCGCGGTACTGCCCAGGTACCGCTCCCGCGCGTGGCGGCCCGGGATGCCGCTCACCCACTTCGCCGACATCCGGGCCGCGGCCGACGCCGGGCCGGACGCGCTGGAGGAGGCGCTCAGGGCGACCGACCTGGACCCCTACGGCGCGGTCCTCGCCTCCCTGGTGGACATCAGCAGGATCGTGGTCGGCAAGTACTGGTGGCTCAGAGCCGGGATCACGCTGTTCGCCACCTCCCTCGTCCTGCTGCCCAGTTCACTCATCGCCGGCTGAGCCGCCCGCACCGGACCTGTCCGAGGAGATCCCTGCACTATGGCCCACGACGCCGCCCCGCCCCCCGACGCCCCGGCCCCCGCGTACCCGGACGGGGAGCCGGCTTACCCCGGCGAGGAGCCGAACTACCCTGGCGAGGCACCGAGTTACCCCGGGAACGAGCCGTCCTACCCCGGCGAGGAGCCGAGCTACCGCGGAGAGGAGCCGACCTACCCTGGCGAAGAGCGGTCCCACCCCGGTGAGGAGCCCAGCCACTCCGCCGATGAGCCGCCCTACCCCGGTACGTCGCCCGCGTATCCGGGCGAGGAACCGGCCCGCTCGGCGGACGTACCCGCGAACCTCGTGGTGCCTCCCGTGCCTCTCTTGCCAGTCGCGCCGATCCCTCCGCCGCCGACCCACCCGCCGATCTCCGCGGCGCTCGACGACCTCGAACTCCAGTCGGGTCGCTTCCACCTGAGGGCACGCCAGCGCGGGGTCGACGGAGCCGCAGTCGCCCAACTGGTCGCCACGCTGCCCGCCGCGTTCATCAGTCTGGTCGTGGTCGCCCTGGCGGGCTCGATGGTCGACCCGCCGGTGGGGGTGCTTGCCGGGCTCGGGTGGCTGGGCTCCGGGCTGCTCGTCTTCCGGCCGTCCGTGGAGGGCCTGATCGCCCGGCGGCTCGGTATGCGCCTGCCAGAGCCCGCGGAGGCGGAGCGGTTGGCCGTGGTGTGGGAGCAGGTCACCCGGCGGGCCGGCGTTCGGCCTGGGACCTACCGCCTGTGGGTGCAGGACCGGGCGGAGCTGAACGCCACAGCCACCGCCGGGCACATCGTCGGGGTGACCCGGCACTCGCTCGACCGCCTGTCGAACGCCCAACTCGCTGCCGTACTCGCGCACGAACTGGGTCACCATGTCGGCGGCCACACCTGGGCCGGGCTGCTCGCCGACTGGTACAGCCTGCCCGCACGCACCCTCGCACGGCTCACGTTCCGGCTCGCGTCCGCGCTGCTCGCCTCCCGCAACCCGGCGGGTGTGGGCTGCGGCGGCTGCCTGGTGCTGACGACTCCGTTCGTCCTGATCGACGTGCTGTACGTGGAAGGGCTGTGGTGGCTGTTCCTGCCCGCCGCGCTGGCCCCGCTCTTCGTCACCCTGCTCAAGCGCCGGGCGGAGCGGCGCGCCGACGACTACGCCGTCGGCCTGGGCTTCGGCCCCGACCTGGCTGCCGTCGTACTTCAGGAGCAGCAGCGCCGCCGCACGTCGGGATCGGCCGCCCGGCCCCGGCCGCATCCGCCCGTCGGGTCTCCGCCCTTCTCGGCCCAGCCGTCGACACGGACGCCCGGGCCGGCCGCGGCTCCCCCGCCGCCGACCCCGCACACCGATCTCGACGCCCGGCTGCGCCAGCTGCAGGACCGGCTGGGGAACGGCGGAAGCGACGGCGGCTGACAGTCGGTCACGCTTGGTGAGGCCCGCGGCGGGCGGCGGCCGCGGCGAGGGCCGCGCCGAGCAGGAAGGCGGCGGAGGCGACCAGCGCGGCGGCGTGCAGGCCGGGGACGGGGCCGAGGGCGCCGGTCAGGGCGCCGAACAGGGCGACCCCGAGGGCGCTGCCGCTCTGGCGGGAGACGTTGAAGAGCGCCGAGACGGTGCCCGCCGCCCCGGCCGGAGCGGCCTCCAGCAGTGCGACGGTGCCGGCCACCACCGTCAGCGGGGTCGCCAGGCCGGTCGTCACCAGCGCGAACAGCAGGACGGCGTACGGAGTCTGCGGCTCCACCGCCAGCCAGCCGAGGAAGCCGACCGACCCCAGCAGCAGCGCACCGGCCATCGTCCGGTACGGCCCGAGCCGGGCGGACAGCCGGCTGGACAGCGGCGCCGCCAGCAGCCCCATGCCGACCGAGGGCAGCAGGGCCAGCCCAGCGCCCAACGCGCCGTAGTGGCGCTCCTGTTGGAGGTGCAGCGTGACCAGGAACAGCATCCCGTAGTAGCCGAGGCTGATCAGCAGTCCCACGGCGTTGGCGGCGGCCAGCCGGCCGTCCCGGAGCAGCGCGGGCGGCAGCAGCGGCGCCCGCCCGCCGGGGCGGGTCCGCCGTGCGCGCTCCAGGCGGCGCTCCACCAGCGCGAAGGCCGTCAGCGCCGCCGCGCCGAGCCCGAGCAGCGCCGTCACCACCGGGGCGCCCCACCCGGAGGCGCCCGCCTGGTTGACTCCGCCGACCAGGGCCACCAGCCCGACCGCGCCCGACAGTTGGCCCGCCGGGTCGGACCGCCGGGCGCCTTCGTCCATCCGCCGGGACGGTCGGAGGTGGCGGAGCGTCAGCAGGGCGGCCGCCGCGGCGACCGGCAGGTTCACCCAGAACACCCAGCGCCAGTCCAGGCCGGTCACCAGCAGGCCGCCCACCGCCGGGCCCGCCCCGAACGCCACCGCCGAGACCAGTCCCCAGCCGCCGACCGCCCGGACCCGCAGGGCCGGGTCCGGGTACGCCGCGCGCAGCAGTGCGAAGGAGGCGGGCACCAGCAGCGCCGCCCCCGCGCCCTGGACCAGCCGGGCCGCGATCAGCACCGCCCCGGTCGGGGCCGCCGCGCAGCCGGCCGAGGCCGCGGCGAACACCGCCAGGCCCGCCAGGTAGAGCCGCCGGTGCCCGAACCGGTCGCCGAGCCCGCCGCCGAACAGCAACAGGCCCGCGAACACGGTGCTGTAGCCGTCCACGATCCACTGCAGCCCGGCCGGGCCGACGCCGAGCGAGGACCGCACGCCCGGGAGCGCGACGTTGACCACGGTGACGTCGAGCATCACCAGGAAGTGGGCCAGGCTCAGCGCGACCAGCGGCAGCAGGGGCAGCCGGCGGCCGGCGGCCCGGCCCGGGGCGAGGGCGGCGGCGAAAGCGGGTGAGCGGTCGAGGAGAGGCATGGGGAGAGTCTCCGGGCGGAACACTTCGCCGTCCGGCGAACTGTGCCCGGCCTAGGCTGGGGCGCATGCCCGACTCCCCCGTTTCCCCCGGCCAGCCCGACGTGGCCCGGGCCGCCGCGCTGCTCGCGGACCCGTCGCGGGCCCGGATGCTGAAGGCGCTCAGCGACGGCCGCGCGCTGTCCGGCGCCGTCCTGGCCGCCGAGGCGGGCGTCGGCGCGCCGACCGCCAGCGCCCACCTGACCCGGCTGGTCGACGCCGGGCTGGTCACCGCCCACACCTCGGGACGCCACCGCTTCTACCGGCTGACCGGCCCGGAGGTCACCCACGCGCTGGAGGCGCTCGCGCTGATCGCCCCGCCGCTGCCGATCACCTCGCTGCGCGACAGCGGCACCACCAATGCGCTGCGCCGCTCCCGCACCTGCTACGACCACCTGGCCGGGCGGCTCGGCGTCGCCCTGATGGGCGCCCTGCTGGCCCGCGGCCTGCTCACCGGCCACGACGGCTCCCACCGGCCGGCCGCCGCCGTCCGCGACCGGGACGCCGGGTACGGCCGCGACCACGACTACCGGCTCACCGAGCGCGGCCGCGCCGCCCTGCACCGCCTCGGCATCGACCTGGCGGGCCTGCCGCCGCGCCGCCCGCTGGTCCGGTACTGCGTCGACTGGAGCGAGCGGCAGCACCACCTGGCCGGCGCGGCCGGGGCCGCGGTCACCGCCCGGCTGCTCGACCTCGGGTGGATCCGACACGGTGTCAGTCCCCGGGTGGTCCACCTCACCGCGGCGGGCGAGCGCGGCCTCGCCGACTGGATCGGCCTGCACCCCGCGGGCTGACCCGCCGCATCAGGCGGTGGCCTTGCCCGCGGCGACCAGGGCGGCCAGCGCGGTGCGCTGGACGTAGGCGAGCAGCGCGACGGTGACGGCGGACATCAGCAGGGCGAACAGCAGGTGGCCGAGCGCGGAGGCGACGGCCAGGCCGAGGACGCCCAGCAGCAGGTGGCTACCGAGGCGGAGGCCGACCAGGGCGAAGGCGACCTTGCGGGTGCCCTTGCCGCGCCAGAGCAGCTTGGCGAGCTTCAGGCGGCTGCGCAGCAGGGTGAGCGAGACGGTGATGTTGAGGGCGGCCAGTGCGAGCAGGGCGGGCCAGGCGGCGGGGAAGGCGCGCAGCAGGTCGAAGGCGCCGGCCAGCACGCCCTCGAAGCCGAAGAACCAGACCGGCAGGCGCATCGACGCCGCGGTGGGCGTCTGCGCGGCCCCGGCCGCGGCCGGGGCCGGGGCGGTGGCGGTGGCGGTGGCGGGCTGGTAGGTGATGGCGCTCATGGTCTCGTCCCCCGTTGTGTGTCCTGGCGTCCGGTCCGGCTCTCCCCGGCGGTGATCACCACTGTGCCCGCCGGGCCGGGGTCCGGCCCAGAGCGGCCGGTCACCGGCTCGGCATGACAGATGTCACGGGCCGTCAGTGCGGGCTCCGCCGCTAGCGTGGAGGCATGGACGGGGTGCGGGAGTTCGAGAGCCACCGGCGGCGGATGTTCTCGCTGGCCTACCGGATGCTGGGGTCGGCGGCCGAGGCGGAGGACGTGGTGCAGGACGCGTACCTGCGCTGGCACGGCGCGCAGGACGGCCAGGTGGTGTCGCCCGGGGCGTGGCTGACGAAGGTGGTCACCAACCTGTGCCTGAACCGCCTGGGGTCGGCGCGGGTCCGGCGGGAGGAGTACCCGGGGACGTGGCTGCCCGAGCCGGTCGCCACCGCGGGCGGGGCGCTCGGGCCGATGGAGCGGGCGGAGCAGCGCGAGGCGGTGTCGTTCGCCGTGCTGACGCTGATGGAGCGGCTGTCCCCGCCGGAGCGGGCCGCCGTGGTGCTGCGGGACGCCTTCGCGTACAGCCACCGGGAGATCGCCGCGGTGCTGGACTGCTCGGAGGCCGCCGCCCGGCAGCTGTACCACCGCGGGCACAAGCACCTGGCGGACGAGGCCCCGCACGGCGCCGCCGATCCGGCGCAGAACGCGGAGCTACTGGGCCGGTTCCTGGACGCCGCGGCGGAGGGTTCGCTGGAGCGGCTGGAGGCCCTGCTCGCCGAGCACGTGGTGGTCTGGTCGGACGGCGGCGGCAAGGTCCGGGCCGCGCTGCGGCCGGTCGCCGGGCGGACCAACGCGTCCCGGTTCCTGGCCGGCCTGTTCGAGCGGTTCACCGCGGGCGTCCGGTTCGAGGTGGCCGAGGCCAACGGCGGTGCGGCGCTGCTCTGCTGGGAGGGCGAGGAGCTGACCTCGTTCGCCGTGGTGGAGACCGGCGGGGAGGGGGTCACCGGGATCCGGATCCTGCGCAACCCCGAGAAGCTCGCCCACTTCGCGGCCGGGCGGCGGGCGCTGTCACAGAACGGGTGACTGCCCGGTTCCTTCCGGCGAGACCACTTCGCCTCCTGGAGGGAACCCCGTGATGAACGATCGAATCCTGCTGGTGACCGGTGCGACCGGCGTCCTCGGCGGCGAGGTGCTGCGGCAGGCCGCCGGCCGCCCCGTCCGGGCGCTGACCCGGCGCAGCACTCCGCCGGCGGCCGACGGCGCGGCCGGCGTCGACTGGCGGACCGGCGACCTGACCGCCGGCGCCGGCCTGGACGCGGCGTTCGCCGGGGTCGACGCAGTGATCCACTGCGCGAGCGACCCGCGGCGGCCGAAGAACGACCTGCCCGCGTTCCGGCACCTGCTGGACGCGGCCCGGCGGGCCGGCGTCCGGCACCTCGTCAACATCTCGATCGTCGGCATCGACCGGATCCCGCTGCCGTACTACCGGGTCAAGCTGGCGACCGAGGAGCTGCTCGCCGACTCGGGGCTGGGCTGGAGCAACCTGCGGGCCACCCAGTTCCCGCAGCTGCTGGACGGGATGCTCGGCGGGCTCGCCCGGCTGCCCGTGCTGCCGATGGTGTCCCGGACGCCGGTGCAGCCGGTCCGGGCGTCGGAGGTCGCGGCCCGGCTGGTGGAACTCGCCGCGGGCGAACCGGTGGGGCGGGCCGCGGACTTCGCCGGGCCGGAGGTCCACGAGGCGACGGCGCTGGCGGCGAGCTGGCTGCGTGCGCACGGCAGCCGCAAGCGCGTGCTGCCCGTCCACCTGCCCGGCCGGATCGGCAGCGCGCTGCGCCACGGGTACCTGACCGCTCCGGACCGCGCCGTCGGGACGGGCACCTGGGCCGACCACCTGGCGCGGGGCGGGAAGTAGCGGACGGCCCTGCCGGCGGCCCCAGGACGGCGGGGGCGGCGGCAGGGCCGGGCCTGAGCGACGGGCCGGAGGGGATCCGCCCCGGGATGGCGGATCCCCTCCGGCCGGCTCCCCGGGGTCGAGGCAGCGGGCCCCCGGGGGGTCGGAGGGTTACTGGAAGGCGGGGCGGGCGTCGGCGGCCCAGGCCGAGAAGGGCAGGGCCGGGCGGCCCAGCACCTTCTCGACGTCGGGGCTGACCAGCTGCTCCTCGGCGAGCGGCGAGCCGAGGATGTCCAGGGTGCCGTCGATGACGGCTTCGGGCATGAACTGCGAGAGGTGCTCGCGGGCCTGCTCGCGGCTGAGTTCGACGAAGGTGATCTCCTCGCCGATCGCCTCGGCGAGCGCCGCGGCCTGCTCGCGGGGGCTGACGGCCGCGGGGCCGGTGAGGGTGTAGATCCGGCTCTGGTGGCCGTCCTCGACGAGCGCGGCGGCGGCGACCGCGGCCAGGTCGGCGGGGTGGACCACGGGGAGGGCGACGTCCGCGAAGGGCGCGAAGACGGTGCGCTGCCCGCGGACCGACTCGGCCCAGGCGTAGGCGTTGGAGGCGAAGCCGCCGGCTCGCAGCACGGTGTACTCCAGGCCGCTGACGCGCAGGGCGAGTTCGAACTCGCGGAGGCGGAAGTGCGAGGGGGCGTCGGGGCGGGTGCCGTTGATCTGGGAGGAGAGCAGCACGACGCGCTTGACGCCGGCGTCGCGGGCCAGGTCCATCAGGTCGGTGGCGGGCGCGCCGGGGCCGTTGAGCTCGCCGGCCAGCAGGACGAACAGGGCGTCGGCGCCGTCCAGGGCGGGCTTCAGGCTGGTGAAGTCGGCGAGGTCGGCGACGACGTGGACCACGCCGTCGGGGAAGCCGTCGGGCTGTTCGCGGCGGGACACCGCCGTGACCTTCTGGCCGGCTTCGGCGAGCAGCCGGACCAGCGAACGGCCGACGTTCCCGGTGGCTCCGGTGACAACGATCATGGCAATGCTCCTCAGTTCAAAGGGCTGGTCGAGGACGTTTCCGCCCTGGTCTCCGACGCTAGCATCATGAAGATAGTAGGTACCTAGAGGAAACCTACTCTCCTCCGACACGCCGAATCAGACAACTCGGTACGGTTTTTCTACAGGGTTCTGCAAAGTTCTCTTAACCCCCGCGCGGGCGTGGGGATGCTGAGGGCATGACTGACACCGCGAACTCCCCCGCCCCGGCCGTGGCCGACCCCCGGCCCGGCTTCTTCGCCGCCGCCGACGTGCTCGGCAAGGTCCTCGCCGACCTGCGCGCCGACCAGTACGACCTGACCACCCCCTGCCCGGAGTACAGCGTCCGCGACCTGGCCAACCACGTCGTCTCGGTGCTGCGCCGGATCGCCGTGATGGGCGCCGGCGGCTCGTTCATGCTGGTGCCGCACTTCGCCGTCGACGTGGCGGACGGCGAGTGGGCCGCCGCCTGGGAGTCCGCCGACGCGGACTTCAAGAAGGTCTGGGGCGACCCGTCGGTGCTGGGCCGGACCATCGGACTGCCCTGGGGCCCGGTTCCCGGCGCGGTCGCCTCGGTGATCTGGACCAACGAACTGGTGCTGCACGCCTGGGACATCGCCACCGCGACCGGCCAGCAGGTGGACTGGCCGGCCGAGGCGCTGGCCGCCCCGCTGGCGAACATGAAGCGCGCCGTGCCCGCCGAGCCGCGCGGTGGCCAGGTGCCGTTCGGCCCGGTCGTCCCGGTGCCGGACGACGCCCCCGCCATCGACCGCCTGGTCGGCTGGTACGGCCGCCGTCCCTGATCCGCCGTCACTTCCCCACTGCCCCGGAGGGCCGTCGGACGCGAGTCCGGCGGCCCTCCTCCGCGTCCGGATCAGGCGCCGACGGCCTGGGCGAAGCGGAAGTACCGGTACGGGTCGTACTGCGCCTTGACCGACAGCAGTCGGGCGTAGTTCTCGGCGTAGTAGGACTGCCGCCAGTCGGTGAGCTGGGCGTCCATCCAGTTCTGGTACGTCTCGCCGTTGGACATCGGGTTGATGGTGTTGAACCCGTTGTCGATCCAGCTCTGACCGGCCGCCCGGTTGGCGGCGTTGTCCTTGGTCGGGTCGTTGATCAGCACCCGGTAGTTCACCGAGAACAGCGCGTCCCGGTGCACGTACGCGGTGTCGGTGCGACCGAGGTCGCCCACCGCCCCGCCGAAGAAGTGGAAGTCCAGGTAACGGGACTGCCCGGCGTACCGGTTGGCGTCGAACGCGGAGAGCACGCTCGCCCAGCCGGAGGCGCTGTACGGGGTGGCGCCGAGCCGGGTGCGCTCCAGGCCGAACGCGGGCCGGCCCAGGGTGCCGGTGGCCGACTTGTTGGGGCGCTGGCACTGGTCGACCGTCAGGGTGGAGCAGCCGAAGATCATCATCATCAGCTGGCGGTACGTCAGCACCGCGTCCTGGCGGGCCACCGCCGGGCCGGTCAGCGCGAGCAGCCGGGCCGCCTCGGTGGCGAGTTCGGCCGGGGTCCCGCGGGAGGCCAGCATCACGTTCAGGTTCGGCACGGTGCCGGGCGCGGCGTCCGGCTGCACCAGGTAGCCGCCGCCGCCGATCGTCCGGGGCGCGTTGACCAGCCACTGGTTGACGCCGTGCAGCACGTCCGCGGCCCGGTCGTACGGGAAGATCAGGTTGGTGATCGCCATCTGGTCGCCCACGTGCGGGGTGACCGTGTACTTGGTGACGATGCCGAAGTTGCCGCCGCCACCGCCGCGCAGCGCCCAGTACAGGTTGGGGTTGGAGGTCGCCGAGGCGGTGACCACGCTGCCGTTGGCCAGCACCACCTCGGCGGAGACCAGCGCGTCGCAGGCCATGCCGGTGGGGCGGGTCAGGAAGCCGTAGCCGCCGCCCTGGATGAAGCCGCCGGCCGAGACGGTCGGGCAGCCGCCCTCGCTGACCACCAGGCCGTACGGCGAGAGCGCGTCCAGGATCTGCACGTTCATCGCGCCGGGGCCGATGTCCGCGGTGGCGCCGCCGCCGTTGACGGTCACCGCGTTCATCCGCGAGACGTCGATGACCAGGCCGGGGCCGGTGGAGAAGCCGGCGAACGAGTGGCCGCCCGAACGGACCGCGGTGGGCAGGCAGTTGTCCTGTGCGAAGGTCAGCGCCGTGGCGACGTCGGCGCTGTTGGCGCAGTACGCGATGCCGCGCGGGCTGATGGTGTCGAACTGGCCGAGCTCCAGCTGCTTGGCGACCGGGTAGGCGGCGTCGCCGGGCCGGACCAGGGTGCCGGACAGGTGTGAGGACAGGCTGCCCCACGGGACGTACCAGGACGAGGCGTCGGTGGTGTCGGCGGCGGCGGTGACCGCGACGGCCGGTGCGGCGACCGCACCGACCGCAGCGGCCGCACCGGCCCCGAGCAGAGACCTGCGAGATATCACGTGGATCCCAAAGTGACGAGAGTGGACAGGAGGTGACGGAAAATCAGGAGACCTTGCGGCCGCGCAGGCCCTGCCGGACGACGCCCTTGAGGAAGGACCGGCCCAGGTCGCGCATCTCCTTGGGACCGGAGGTGCTCGCCCACCACATGAACTTCATCATCGTGGGGGTGGTGGCCCGGTAGAACCGGTGGCTCTCGTCGTCCTTCCAGCCGAACGGCGTGTTGACCGACTCGCAGTCGCGGATGCCCTGGAAGACGAGGTCGGCGGCGGTGTCGCCGTCGATCTCGCCGGCCTCGTAGCGCTCGCAGGTCTCGGCGGTGAGGTCGATCAGGTGCTTGAACGCGTGGCTGTCCGGCCACCACAGCCCGGTGTACGGGGCGTTCTCCATCTCCTTGAAGTGCCGGTCGTCGCCGTCGAACTCGAAGTTCTGCCGGGCCATGATCTGGCGCATGGTGGCCGGGGTGGTGAAGCAGGCCCAGACCCGGAACACCGCGTTCCAGAGCCGGAAGTGCGAGAAGGCGATGTAGGAGCTGTTGACGATCTTGTCGTTGTAGTCCAACAGGCCCTGCTCCAGCTTCTCCACGTAGGCGAAGCGCTCCTCGGTGAAGTCGTCCTCGCGCAGCGCGTCCAGGACCCGCCAGGCGAGGGCGTCCACCACCTCGAAGGTGTTGGACAGGCCGCGCGAGTACAGCGGGTCGATGAAGCCCGCGGCGTGCGACATCAGGCACCAGCGGGCGCCGATGGTGCGCTTGGAGGAGTACTGGATGCGGTCGGTGGAGACCCACTCGCGGACCCGGCGCGCACCCTCGAACTGGCGCTTCACCGCCGGGTACAGGTCCAGGTACTTGTTGAACTCCTGCTCCGGCGTCAGGTCGGTCGGCTTCGGGTACAGCCGCTCGTCGAAGGTCAGGCCGACGCTGCACAGCGGGTTGCGGGAGTCCTGGTAGTTGTCGAACGGGATGATCCAGAACCAGCCGCGCTCGATCAGGTGGTGCAGCGTGCCGCCGTGGAACGGCGACTCCTCCGGCGGGCGCAGCGCCTGCGGGTAGTTGCACACGTCGTCGTACGGCTTGATGCCGATGTAGTGCGTGAACAGCGAGCGGGCGTGGTGCTTGTGCCGCGGCGGGTTGTCCCGCAGGTCGAACTTCTGCGCCAGCGGCGAGCGGAAGCCGCTCGCGTCGATCAGGTACTTGGCGCGGAACACCTCGCCGTTCTTGCCGGTGATGGTCACCCCGTCGTCGTCCACGTCGACGTCGACCGCCCACCAGTTCTGCCGCAGCTCGCAGCCGTACTTGGCGGCGACGCTCAGGTAGTACGAGTCGGTGTCCTGCCGGTAGAGGTGGATCGCCTCGGTGAGCATCTTCGGGATCACGAACATGGTCGCCTCGCGCGGGTCCGGCTCCCGGTTCGGGGTGTGCCGGACGAAGCCGAAGGACTGCTTGCGGCCGTGGTGCGGGCCGATGTTCTCGGTGATCGCCTTGATGTCGAGCATGTGCTTGATCTCGGGGACGTCGTAACGCGTCGCCAGGATGTGCAGCCACTCGACGAGTTGCGGGTTCTGCGACTCGCCGACCGCGAACCGCGGGTGCTGGCCCGCGTCGATCAGCGTCACCTTGACGCCCTGGCGGGCCAGGATCGCGCCCATCACGGACCCGGCCAGGCCGGAGCCGAGGATCGCGACGTCGCACTGGATGGGCTCTCCGGCGGCCTCGGGGGCCGGCTTCTTCGCTGCTTCGGTATCGGTCGGCATGACGCTCCTTCGTCGGGTTCGGGGCGGGCGCGGGCGGGTGCCCCCGCGGTCGGTCGCGGTCGGGTCAGCCGGCACGGCGGGGCTCGCCGAACCACTTGGTGAGGGCCTCGGCCAGGCCGGCCGTCGAGCCGTCCTCGGCCGCCGCCCAGGCCACGTAGCCGTCGGGGCGGACCAGCAGGGTGCGGGCGGCGCGCTCCTCGGCGGCGCTCGCGGCGACCACGTCGACCCGGTCGGCCCACGGCTCGGCCGCGGCCTTCAGCTCGGCGCCGCCGGTCAGGTCGAGCAGCAGCGGGCGGCCGGCGTGCAGCAGCTCGTAGCGGCTGGTGGCGGTGCCGTCCACGGTCAGCGCGGCGTCCGGGAGGCGGCGGCCGATCAGCGGGTCGTCGCCCTCGGCGGAGCCGTAGTCGATGTCCAGGCCGGTGACCATGCCGACCAGGTGGGTGCGGACGTCCTCGAGCTCGACCAGTTCGGCGAACAGGCCGCGCAGCGGGTCGGCCTCCGGGCCGCCGAGGTACAGGGTGCGCTGCACCAGGGTGTTCCAGACGATCCGCGAACCGACCAGGTGCCGCTCGGAGTGGTAGGTGTCCAGCAGGCCCTCGGGGGCGTGGCCCTTCAGCTCCGCGGCCAGCTTCCAGCCCAGGTTGACCACGTCGCCGACGGCGGCGCTGATGCCCTGCGCGCCGATCGGCAGGTGGATGTGCGCGGCGTCGCCGGCCAGGAACACCCGGCCGCTGCGGTAGCTCTCGGCGTGCCGGGAGGCGTCGGTGAAGTAGCTGGTCCACAGCGGCTTCGCGCCGCTGATGTCCTCGCCGGTGACCCGCTGGAACGCCTCGGCGACCTCGGTGAAGGTCGGCGGCTCCTGGGTGGCGCGCACCCCGGCGCCGCGCTCGTACACCACCACGCGGGTGGCCTGCGGGCCGAGCGGCAGCACCACGACCATGCCGGCCTCGCCGACCTCGCCGGTCGGACGCAGCTTCAGCTGCACGCCCGCGACGTCCGCCATCTTCATCTCGATGGTCGCGGACGCGCCGGGGAAGTCGATGCCGGCCTGCTTGCGGACGGTGGAGCGGGCGCCGTCGCAGCCCACCAGGTACTTGGCGCGCAGGGTCAGCGGGCCCTGCGGGCCGGCCACCTCGACGGTCACGCCGTCCTCGTCCTGCGTGAGCCCGGTCAGTTCGTGGCCCCGGCGCAGCTCGGCGCCCAGGCCGACCGCCCACTTGTGGATGATCGCCTCGGTGCGGGACTGCGGAACGCCGCGGACGCCGAAGTTGCCGCCCTCGACGATCCGGTAGTCGATCGGCAGGCCGCCGAAGTGGCCGAACGGAATGGTCTCCAGCTCACCGAACTCCTGGAGCAGGCCGCGCTGGCCGAATTCCTCGATGGTGCGCGCGGAGAATCCCAGCGCGCGCGACTGGAGCATCGGCTCGGTCAGCTTGTCCAGGACGATGACCGAAATTCCCTGCAGACGCAGTTCGCCTGCCAGCATCAATCCCGACGGACCAGCGCCGGAAATGATGACATCGGCGTCGAGCGGTTCCATTATTTCCCCTCCGACTGGTGTTTCTCCCAGTATTCCGAGGGGCCCGGCGAGACTGAATAGCCGCCGATACAGGACTCTGACAAGTTCGTCACGGCGGCCCCAACGCAGTGAGGAGGACGCCGGAATTCCGGCGTCCTCCTCGCGGTGCGCTGTTCGATCAGTACAGGCCCATCGCCTTGGTGACGGCGATCTCGATCACCGCCATCCGCGGCACCCGGGGCGGCAGCGCCCCGTAGCGGTTGGCGTAGCGGCGCATGCCCTCCAGCACCCGGGCCGGGTCGGTGTGGACCTCGGCGGTCCCCTCCAGGGTGATCCACCGGGGGCCGGCCAGCTGGCAGACCGACACGGGGGCGGCCGGTCCGCCGGCGATCACGTTCCGGGCCTTGCGGCGGTCCTCCACCGTCATGACCCGGGCGGTACAGGTGACGGGGTCCCAGGTGAAGCGGACCGGCGCCACGTGCGGGGTGCCGTTGGGGCGCACCGTGGTGAAGGTGCACAGGTGGTTCTCGGCGAGGAAGTGCTCCGCCGACGGGGAGAGCCGGAGCTGGGTGGGCATGTCGCCGGCCTCCCGTCAGCCGCGCGGCACCGGCGGCTCGCCGGTGGCCTTGGTGAAGGGCAGCAGGACCGCGGTGACCAGGAAGGCGACCGCGGCGAACACCCCGCCGACCAGGAAGGCGTCGTGGAAGACGTCGGTGCGGGCCTGGTTGACCAGCTCCGGCACGCCGTGCGCCTTCTCGGTGAGCTCGGCGACCCGGCGGAAGGCCCAGGTGGCGGCGACCGCGAGGCCGAGGGCGCCACCGACCTCCTGGGCGGTGTTGATCAGACCGGCGGCCAGGCCGGACTCCTTCTCCTCGCTGCCGGCGAAGGCCGAGACCTGCACCGGGACGAAGGAGGCGCCGAGGCCCAGGCCCATCAGGGCGAAGGCGGGCAGGATGTCGGTCAGGTAGGAGGCGTCCACCGGGGCCCGCCACAGCATCAGCATGCCCGCGGTGGCCAGCGCCAGACCGACCATCAGGACCGGCTTGGCGGCGACCTTGGTGACCACCTGGGAGGCCACGCCGGCGCCGACCGCGGTGAGCAGGGCGAGCGGCACGTAGGCGAAACCGGTGCGCATGGCGGAGTAGTCCAGGACCTGCTGCAGGAAGAGCGAGGCGAAGAAGAACAGGGTGACGCAGGTGCCGAGCAGCAGGATCGCGATCACGTTCGCGGCCCGCAGCGACTTGCGGCGGAAGATCGAGAACGGGATCAGCGGGTTCGCGGCGCGGCGCTCGATGACCACGAAGGCGATCAGCAGCAGGGCCACCAGGGCGAAGCCGCCGTAGATCCGGCCGTAGGGCAGGTCGCCGTCGGAGACGGTCTGGCCCAGGGTGAAGATCAGCAGGATCAGCGCGGCGGTGAGCGAGACGGCGCCGGCCAGGTCGAAGGAGCGGGTGCGCTCGGCGGACTTGCTCTCGGCGATCACCTTGGGGGCGAGCAGGGCGCCGATCAGGCCGATCGGAACGTTGATGAAGAACACCCAGCGCCAGCCGGGGCCGTCGGTGAGGATGCCGCCGAGGGTCACGCCGACCACGGCCGCGAGACCGGAGAGCGCGCCCCACGCGCCGAGCGCCTTGTTGCGCTCGGCGCCCTCCTCAAAGTTGACGGTGAGCAGGGAGAGCGCGGAGGTGGCGATGAACGCGGCGCCGAGGCCCTGGGCGCCGCGCGAGGCGATCAGCATCCAGGCGTTCTGGCCGATACCGGCGACCAGCGAGGACAGCGCGAACAGGACCAGTCCGGTCTGCAGCATGCGGCGACGGCCGAAAGTGTCGGCGAGCCGGCCCGACAGCAGCAGGAAGCCGCCGAGCACCATGCCGTAGGTGGTGACCACGTACTCGAGGGTGGTCTGGGAGATGTGGAGCTCGTCCTCGATGGTCGGCAGGGCGACGTTGACGATCGAGACGTCGAGGAAGGTCATGAAGCCTGCCAGGCACAGGAACGCCAGGATCAGGCCGGGGCGGCGAGCCGGTCCGGCCGCGGGGGCGGCCGAGGTCCGCAGGGTCTCTTGCACGGACATCTCACTCCTTGGGAGACGCGTAGGGCGGGGTCTGGGGATGGAGCGGGTCGCTAGCTGTTGGAAAGCTAGCACCCTTGGTAAAGTAGGTACCTAGAGGAAAGTGACTACCGAGAGGGTGTGGGACCGCGATGCAGGGAGAAACCATGACGCCGCACGGCGCGAAGGGCGGCGGCGTGCAGGCCTGCCCGATCACCCCGGTGCTGGACATCGTGTTCAGCCGCTGGACGACGCCGATCCTGTGGACGCTGAACCAGTTCGGCCGGCAGCGCTTCGTCGAGCTGCACCGCAACATCGGCGCCATCACTGCGAAGGTGCTCACCCAGCGCCTGCGCCAACTGGAGCGCGACGGCCTGGTGGTGCGCACCTACTACCCCGAGGTCCCGCCGCGGGTCGAGTACGAGATCAGCGAGCTCGGCCGCAGCCTGGCCCCGCTGTTCGCCGCACTCACCGACTGGTCCTCGGAACACCTGGTGGAGGTGGAGCGGGCCCGCACCGCGTTCGACGGGGCCGACGCCTGACCGCACGTCAGCTCCCGGTCGCGGCGAGGCCGTGCATCGCACCCTGGAAGAAGATCAGCGGGGCCTCCTGCTCCTCGGAACTGCCCAGGCCGACCACCTCGCCGAGCAGTATCGAGTGGTCCCCGCCGTCGTACTCGGCGGCCAGCCGGCACTCCAGGTGGGCCAGCGCCCCGCTGAGCACCGGCTGCCCGGACGGGGCGCGGTGGTGCGCCACCTCGTCCAGCCGGGCGGTCTGCTTGCCCGCGAACGCCCAGGCCAGGCGCTCCTGCTGGTGCGTCAGGAAGTTCACCGTGAAGCCCTGGGAGCGCTGGACCACCGGCAGCAGCCGGGAGTTCTCGTGCAGGCAGATCAGCACCAGCGGCGGCTCCAGCGAGACCGAGGTGAAGGAGTTCACCGTGGTGCCGGCCGCGCCCTCGTCGTCGCCCGCGGTGATCACGGTGACTCCGGTGGCGAAGTGCCCGCACACCTGGCGCAGCGCCGCGCCGTCGATCGCCGGGCGCGGGATGTCGAGTTGCGTCTCATGGATCACGACGGACCTCCAGGTCAGACCCGCGGCTCGATGACGTCCGCGAGGGGTTCGGATCGCTCGGTGTCGGCGGCCCGGACGGGTGCGCCGGCGGGGACGGGCTCCTCGGCCGCGAGGCGGCGGGACAGCAGCGGCCCGGCCATCGCGGTGGTGACCAGCGCCATGATCACCAGCATGGTGAACATCCGGCCGTCCAGGACGCCCAGGCTGACGGCCGCGTTCAGGATGATCAGCTCGGTCAGGCCGCGGGTGTTCATCAGCAGCCCGAGGTCGAAGGACTCCCGCCAGTTGAAGCCGGCCAGCCGGGCCGGCAGCAGCGCGCCCGCCAGCTTGCCGACGCACGCCACCGCGATGATCGCGACCAGCGCGACCCAGTCGCCGGAGGTCAGCGCGCCGAGGTCGACGCCGAGACCGGTGATGATGAAGAACACCGGCAGCAGCACCACGCTGACGTTCTCCAGCGGGCGGCGGGTGTGCTCGATCAGCACCCGGGCGGGCTCCCGGGGCATCACGAAGCCGAACAGGAACGCGCCGAAGATGGCGTGGATGCCGATCCAGGTGGTCACCCAGGCCGACACCATCGCGCCCGCGCAGAGCACCGCCAGCAGCAGCGACCAGCGCTCCGCCGCGGCGAGCCGCCACATCAGCCAGGCCGCCGCGGGCCGCACCACCAGCAGCATGGCGGCCAGGTAGACCAGGCTGAGCGCGCCGATCCGCAGCAGGTCGCGGTAGTCGCCGTTCGAGCTGACCAGCGCCGACACCCAGGCCAGCAGGCACCAGGCGAGCAGGTCGTCGACGGCGGCGGCGCCCAGCGACAGCGAACCGACCCGGGTGCCCATCAGCCGGTTCTCGCTGATGATCCGGGCCAGCACCGGGAACGCGGTGATGGACATCGCGGTGCCCAGGAAGGTGGCGAAGGCGGAGAACGGGATGGTCCGGCCCGCGACCGTCATGTGCTCCGGGTAGAGGAACACCGCCAGGCCGGCGCCGAGGCCGAAGGCCAGCGCGATGGACAGCAGCGACACCCCGAGCGCCAGCCCGGCGTGCGGCTTGATCAGGCGCTTCTCGAACTCCCAGCCGACCAGGAACATGAACAGCACCAGGCCGACCTGGGAGACCGCCGACAGCAGCGGCCGGACGTCGGTCGGGAACAGCTTGTGGGTGAGGTCGCCGGGGAACAGCCCGAGCAGGCTCGGGCCGAGCGCGATGCCGGCCAGGATCTCGCCGACCACCACGGGCTGGCGGACCTTCTGCACCAGCCGCCCGAACACGGCGCCGACCAGCAGCACCACGCCGATGTCGGCGAGCATCGTGGCCAGCCGCAGCTCGGCCGGGCCGGCCGCGGAGGCGAGCATCACGACGGGCCCCCGGCGGGTCGGCCGCGGGTCCACAGCACCTTGAACTCCAGGTCGGCCAGCCGCCAGCCGGCGCCGGTGCGAACGGCCACCGCGGTGGCCAGGGTGCCGGCCTGGAACATCGGGTCGCCCCCGGTGCCGGGGTGGTGGACGTGGCTGGCGATCACGTTGGCGCGCAGCACCGCCCGGCCGTCCCCGGTCCGCTCCAGCACCGCGGAGGAGCCGAGGTGCTGGTGGGAGGCGAACTTGTCGAGCGAGGCCCGGTGCCAGGCGACCAGCCCGTCCAGGCCGCGGTGGCCGCTGATCGGGAACGCCACCCGGGCGTCCTCGGTGAACAGCGCGCGCATCCAGTCGTCGTCGATCTTGTCGTCGTCCAGACCGATGAGGTACCGGTCCAGCAGAGCGCGTATCTCGGATTCTTCTTCCCATGGAGGCTGCATTCTCCGAGGATGCACCGCGACCGCCCGCGCGAGACAGCCGCTTTTCATATTCCTGACAGAGCGCGGGCGAATCCGTGACACGACCGCCCCGACCTTGGCAAATACACCGCCAGTCCTGAAAAGCCGAGCCTTTCCGACCGGCCCGCGGACTTGTCAGACTTTCATTCGACCGCCGTTCCGTCGACGAAAGTGATGAGAGAATGCCGAAGATCTCCGCCGATGGCCAGCACCTCACCGTCCTGAACGTATTCGCGACCGACGCCCCGGAGAAGCAGGAGAAGCTGCTCGCCGCGATGCGCGAGATCGTGGACGCCGCCGCGTACGAGGGCTGGATCTCCAGCACCGTGCACTCGGGCCAGGACAAGTTCGGTACCTGCAACTTCATCCAGTGGCGCAGCACCGAGGACCTGGAGACCCGTTACCAGGGCGAGGAGTTCAAGCACCGCACCCTGCCGCTGTTCGGTGAGATCACCACCTCGATCCGGCTGCTGCAGAACGAGATCGTCTTCACCCAGCAGAAGGACTCCACCGACGGTCTCACCGAGATCTCCCCGGACCGCGACGACTACACCGTGGTCGACCTGATCGGCGTCGAGGAGGCCGACCAGGAGGAGCTGCTCGAGCTGCTCGGCGAGGGCCAGGAGTGGCTGTCCTCGGTGCCCGGCTACCGCACCCACACCGTGCTGCGCGGCCTGCGGGCCCGTGGCCTGGAGGGCAAGTTCGTCGTCCAGTACGCGCAGTGGGACAGCGAGGAGGCGTTCCGCGCCCACCGCGACCAGGCCGACGCGGCGAAGTCCCCGGAGCGTCAGAAGGTCGACGCCCGGGTCGCCGAGCTGGCCACCTGGACCGACCAGAACACCTACCGGGTGGTCCACACCCGCGCCGCCGGGGTGTGACCCGGTCGGCGGGTCGGCCCGCCGTCCCCTGAACCGGCCGCTGCCTGGTCCCCCCTCCAGGCAGCGGCCTTTCGGCGCATCACCGCCCGGTGCCGCGCCCGAACCCCTACCGAGAAGGACCCACTGTGACTGTGCAGATCACCGAGGTGCGCCACACCGCGCACGAGATCGAGATCGACGTTCCGGCGGACACCGTCCACCGCCTGCTGGCCGAGGTGTCCGAGTGGCCGCGGATCTTCCCGTCGGTCGTCGCCGTCGAGCACGAGGACGCGCCCGCGGGCGAACAGCGGCTGCGGATATGGGACGTGGTCGACGGCGCGCCGCGCGAGCGCCCGCTGCGCCGGATCGTCGAGCCGGCCGCGCTCCGGATCAACTTCCAGGAGCTGGCGGCCGAACCGCCGGCCACCGGGCTCGGCGGCGCCTGGCTGGTCGAGCCGCTCGGCCCGGGACGCAGCCGGGTCCGGCTGCTGCACGAGTTCCAGGCCGCCACCGAGGCGGACCTGGCGCTGCTGCACGCCCGGGTGGAGGAGTTCGGCCGTTCCGAGTTGGCGGGTCTGAAGCGGAACGTGGAGTTCGCGCACGCCGCCGAGGCCGCCACCTTCTCCTTCGAGGACACCGTCGAGATCGCCGCCAAGCCCGACGAGGTCTACGACTTCATCGACCGCGCCGACCTCTGGGCCGAACGCCTCCCGCACGTCGCCGCCGTCCGCCTCACCGAGGACACCCCCCACCTCCAGACCCTGGAGATGGACACCCGCGCCAAGGACGGCAGCACCCACACCACCAAATCCCACCGCGTCACCACACCCGGCCAACGCATCGCCTACAAGCAGGTCACCCTCCCCGCCCTCCTCGCCCTCCACACCGGCCGCTGGACCTTCACCCCCACCCCCGACGGCACCACCACCGCCACCTCCCAACACACCGTCACCATCAACACCGACCGCATCACCGACATCCTCGGACCCCACGCCACCCTCCACGACGCCCGCACCTACGTCCACGACGCCCTCTCCACCAACAGCCGCGCCACCCTCCACCACGCCAAGGCCCACACGGAGGGCGGACGTTGACAACCACTCATCCCCCGAACGGGGCGCGGACCCCGCTGGACATCTGGCTGCTGCCGCCGCCGGACTCCCCCAGGGACATCCCCGCCACCGAGCTCAACGCGTACGAGCGGCACCGCGCCGAGTCCTACCGGCGCACCGACGACCGGCAGATGTACCTGGCCGCGCACGTCGGCCTGCGCCGGGTGCTCGCCGTCTACACCGGCATCGACCCCGAGCACCTGCGGCTGGGCGGTGAGCGGTACGACGGCAACGGCGCCCGGCAGGGGCGTCCGCGGGTGCTCGGCGTGCCGGGCGCGCCGCAGTTCTCGCTGTCGCACAGCCACGGGCTGGCGCTGGTCGTGGTCTCCGAGGACCGGGTCGGCGCGGACGTGCAGCGGCTGCCGTCGCCGCAGACCGTGGCGGCCGTGCTGCCCTCGCTGCACCCGGCGGAGCAGATCGAGCTGGAGTCGCTGCCGCCCGCCGAGCAGCCGGCCGCGTTCGGCCGGCTCTGGGTGCGCAAGGAGGCCTACCTGAAAGGGCTGGGCACCGGGCTGGCCCGCGGCGCGGACGCCGACTACCTCGGCGAGGCGGGCCTCGCGGCGCGCCCCGCCGGCTGGGTGGTCGGCAACCTGCCGCTGTGCCTGTCGCACGTCGCCGCGGTCGCCCTGCGCGGCGACGGCGACCGGGCGATCGTGATGCGGTCGGTGCCGCCGGAGTACCTGTACGCGGCGCACGGCGCGGTCCGGCTGATCGCCGGCATGCCGCCGGGGCTGCGCACCGTGCTGCGTGCGGCGCCCAGCCAGGACCGGGCCGTCGCGCCCTGACCGGAAACGCCCGAAGGGGCGCGGAGTTCGGGTGAACTCCGCGCCCCCTCGACGTGGCCGGCCTGCCGACGTGACGTCAGGCCACCGCCTGCCAGCTGCGCGGCCCCTCGAAGCCGGGGATCCGCTCGGGCCGCCACCACAGCGGCTCGGGCACGCACCCGGCCTCCTCGGCGACCCGGCGGGCCTCCCGGTCCACCGCGCAGCGGGCCAGCAGCACGGCGGTCAGCACCGCCAGCTCCTCCTCGCTCGGCCGGCCGTGCTCGACCCGCAGCAGCGACTCGACGTGCAGCACCTCGTCCGGGACGCCCCCGCTGGGGCCCAGCAGCGCGCTCACTGCGGCGGGTTGCCGTGCTTGCGGCGCGGCAGCTCGGCGTGCTTGGTGGTCAGCATGGCCAGCGACCTGGCCAGCATCAGCCGGGTCTCGCGCGGGTCGATGACCTCGTCGATCAGGCCCCGCTCGGCCGCGTAGTAGGGGTGGACCAGTTCGCGCTTGTACTGGTCGATCTTCTCCCGGCGCATCTCGTCCGGGTCGGCCGCCGCCGCGATCTCGCGGCGGAACACCACGTTGGCCGCGCCGTCCGCGCCCATCACGGCGATCTCGTTGCCGGGCCAGGCCAGTGCCACGTCGGCGCCGATCGAGCGGGAGTCCATCACGATGTACGCGCCGCCGTAGGCCTTGCGCAGCACCACCGACACCCGGGGCACGGTGGCGTTGCAGTACGCGTACAGCAGCTTGGCGCCGCGCCGGATGATGCCGTCGTGCTCCTGGTCGACGCCGGGCAGGAAGCCGGGGACGTCCACCAGGGTGACCAGCGGGATGTTGAAGGCGTCGCAGAACTGGACGAACCGCGCGCCCTTCTCGCTGGCCTTGATGTCCAGCACGCCGGCCATCGCGATCGGCTGGTTGGCGACGATGCCGACGGTCCGGCCGTCGATCCGGGCCAGCGCGCAGACGATGTTCTGCGCCCAGAAGGCGTGCACCTCCAGGTACTCGCCGTCGTCGACGAGCTCCTCGATCACGGTGCGGATGTCGTAGGAGCGGTTGCCGTCCGCCGGGACCAGGTCGAGCAGCGCGTCCGCCGGCCGGTCGGCCGGGTCGACGGCCGCGACGACGGGCGGCAGCTCGCGGTTGTTGGCGGGCAGCAGCGACAGCAGGTAGCGGACCTCGGCGAGGCAGCTCTCCTCGTCGTCGTGGACGAAGTGCGCGACACCGGAGGTGCCGCCGTGCACGTCGGCGCCGCCGAGGCCGTTCTGGCTGATCTCCTCGCCGGTGACCGCCCGCACCACGTCGGGGCCGGTGATGAACATCTGCGAGATGTCGCGGACCGCGAACACGAAGTCGGTCAGCGCCGGCGAGTACGCCGCGCCGCCCGCGCACGGGCCGAGCATCACGCTGATCTGCGGAATCACCCCCGAAGCCTTGGTGTTGCGCTGGAAGATGCCGCCGTAGCCGGCCAGCGCGCTGACGCCCTCCTGGATCCGGGCGCCGGCGCCGTCGTTCAGCGACACCAGGGGCGCGCCGGCCGAGATGGCCATGTCCATCAGCTTGTGGATCTTCTGCGCGTGGGCCTCGCCCAGCGCACCGCCGAACACCCGGAAGTCGTGCGCGTACACGAAGACCGTGCGTCCGTCGACGGTGCCCCAGCCGGTGACCACACCGTCGCCGTAGGGTTTGCGGCGTTCCAGGCCGAAACCGGTGGCGCGGTGGCGGCGGAGCGACTCCACCTCGGTGAAACTGCCCTTGTCCAGCAGCAGGTCGATCCGCTCACGGGCGGTCAACTTGCCCTTCTTGTGCTGGCGTTCGGTCGCCTGCGGGTCCTCCCCCTCACGGGCGGCGATCCTTCGTCTGGTCAGCTCCTCCAGCGGACCGGGCGACTCGGTGAGTACGGCTTCCATCAGCTTTTCTCCATTTCCGAGACGAGTTTCGATTCAACGTCCGACGTTCCGTCAGAAAGCCTGAGCGCCGGTGGGACAGGGCTCGTGCGGCCCCGCCCCAACGACAGCAGGGGGAGGGCGGCCAGGGCGACGGCCAGGCCCCCCAGGCAGAGACCGACCCGCACACCCAGCCGCTCGGCGACCAGGCCGAACAACAGCGCGCCGAGCGGGGTCGACCCCTGCAAAATCAGCGTGTAGAGCGCCATCACGCGGCCGCGCAGGGCCGCTGCGCTGCCGAGCTGCACGCGGTGGTTGGCGGCCTGCGCGAAGTACACGGCCGCGAACCCGGTCAGGACCAGGGCGCCGGCCGCCGCGGCGGCGCTCGGCGCCAGGCCGGTGGCGGCCTCCAGCAGGCCCAGTGCCAGCGCCGAGCCGGCCACCGCGCGCGCCGCCGGACGGCCGGTGCGCATCGTGGTGGCCAGCGCGGCCGCCAGCGACCCGGCGGCGAACGCCGTTGACAGCAGCCCGAACGCCGCCGGGTCGTCGTGGAACCAGCCCTTGGCGAGCAGGGGCAGGCTGAGCTGGAAGGTGAACGCGAACACGCCGGCCGCGGCCAGCAGCAGCAGGGTGGCCAGCAGGTCGGGGCGGCCGCGGACGTACCGCAGCCCGTCCGAGACCCGGCTCTCCCGGCCCGGGCCCGGCCCGCGGAGCAGTTCGGCTGGCCGGATCAGCAGCAGCCCGGTGACGGTGCCCGCGTAGCTGACCGCGTTCAGCAGCATCACGCCGCCGGGCCCGGCCGCGCCGATCAGCACCCCGGCCAGCGCCGGGCCGGCCACCCGGGCCACGTTGAAGTAGGCGGCGCTCAGCGCGGACGCGTTCGGCAGCAGGTCGCCGCCGACCAGCTCGCTGACGAAGGACATCCGGGTCGGCACCTCGACCGCGTTGACCACGCCGAGGCCCAGCGCGCAGGCGTACACCGCGCCGAGCCCGGCGCTGCCGGTGAGCACCGGCACCGCCAGGGCCAGCGAGAGCGCGGCGGAGGCCAGGTTGGCGGCCACCAGCAGCCGCCGCTTGTCGTACCGGTCGGCGAGCCGGCCGCCGTACAGGGTCAGCAGCGCCATCGGCGCGAACTGCAGGGCGGTGACCGTGCCCAGGGCGGTGGCGGAGTCCCCGGTGAGGGAGAGCACCAGCCAGTCCTGGGCGGTGGCCATCATCCAGGTGCCGGCCACCGACACCACCTGGCCGATCGCGAACAGCCGGAAGTTGCGCACCCCCAGCGAGCGGAACGGCACGGTGGCGGCCCTGCTGACGGACCGTAGGACGGTGGACCGGGGCATCGTTCAGCCGCCCGCCGCCGCGCTCGCCGCGCGTCCGGCCAGGCACTCCTCGAAGAAGGACAGCGCCTGCAGGTGGTAGGCCCGGGCGGTCCAGCCCAGGCTGATGTTGTGGCCCGCGGCCCGCTGCCGGTGCACCGACACCGCCGGGGCGGCCGCGAACTGGGCCGCCAGCTCGGCGAGTTCGCCGTCGTCGTGGCGCCACCAGAGCTCCACCTCGGCGAACGTCAGCCGCACCGGCACCCGCACCCGGGCGGCCAGCTCGGCGAACCGGGCCGGCCACTGGGCGGCCTCCGCGCGCTCGCGCGGCGGCATCGGGCGGACCATCGCGTCGGCGTCCCGGAAGGTGTTCGGCGGGTAGTAGCGCAGCGCGCCCCAGTTGCGCCGCCAGTGCGCCTTCTGCGGGGCGGTGTTCAGCAGGTCGGGGTCGACCGCGTAGTCCCGGCCCAGCCCGGACACGTCCAGGCCGAGCAGCGGCGGCTCGCCGTCGACGGCCGGTCCGGCGGCGTGGGTGAGCGCCAGCTTGCCGCCGAAGGAGTGCGCCAGCAGGAACACGCCCTCGCCGACGGCGTGTTCGCGGGCGAACGCGGCCACCGCGGCGTGCAGCGCCGCGCCCTGCTCGGCCAGCGTGCGGCCGCCGGGGGCGGCGGCCGCGGAGTCCCCGTAGCCGGGCCGGTCCACCGCCAGCACCGTGTACCCGAGGTCGGCGCCCAGGGTGAGCAGCGACAGGTCGGGGTGCGCCTGGCCGTGGAAGTAGCCGGCGCTGGTGCCGCCGCCGTGCACGGCGAGCACGGTGGCCCGGGGCGGGCCGGCCGGCTCGGCGAGCAGCGCCGACAGCGTCAGGTCGCCGCCGGACAGCGAGATCCGCCGGACGGCGCCGCGCGGCGGAGCGACGGTGCTCATGGCCGCCTCCCGGCGGTTCGCGCGCTCACGCCGACTCCGCCGGGCCGAACCAGCGGGTGAGGGCCTCGGCGAGGCCGTCGGCGCCGGCGCCGGCCCAGGCCACGTAGCCGTCGGGGCGGACCAGGACGGCGCTCGCCCCGGCCACCGCCCACGGGTCGCGCAGGGTGCCGGTGACGGTGTCGACCCGGTCCTTCCAGGCGGCGGCGACGGCGCGCGGCGCGGCGTCGTCGGCGAGGTCGAGCAGCACGCCCTGGCCGCGGCGCAGCAGTTCGGGGGTGCGGACCTCGCCGGCCGCGGTCTCCAGGACCCGCGGGGGCAGCCGGCGGCCGGTCAGCGGGTGGGCGTCCTCGGCGGCCGGGTAGGCGATGTCGAGGTGGCCGACCCGTCCGGCCAGCAGGCGCTTGACGGAGTCGTGACGGCCGATCAGTTCGGCCATCAGCTCGCGCAGCGGCTGCGACTCGGGGCCGCCGAGGTAGATGGTGCCCTGGGCGCGGGTGTTGGCGAGCAGCCGCTCGCCGACCGGGTGGCGCTCCTGGTGGTAGCTGTCGAGCAGCGCCCGGTCGCCGTGGCCGCGGAGCACGGCGGCGAGCTTCCAGCCGAGGTTGGCGGCGTCCTGGACGCCGGTGCTCAGGCCCTGGCCGCCGGCCGGGAGGTGGATGTGCGCGGCGTCGCCGACCAGCAGGACCCGGCCCAGCCGGTACTGGGTGACCTGGCGGGTGGCGTCGGTGAAGTTGCTGACCCAGTCGGCGCCGCCGCCGGAGATGTCCTCGCCGGTGAGGCGCTGCCAGGCGGCGGCGACCTCGGCGAACTCGGTCTGCTCGGTGCGGTCGGCGGGCGGGGTGCCGTGCTCGCAGACGATGATCCGGTCGACGTTCTCGGCGAGCGGCGCGGCCATCACCATGCCGGCCGGCACCCGCTCGCCGAGCGGCCGGGGCTTGACCGCGCAGCCGACCACGTCGGCGAGGTACATGCCGCGGGTGGCGGCGGTGCCGGGGAAGTCGAAGCCGGCGGCGCGGCGGACCGCACTGTGCCCGCCGTCCGCGCCGACCAGGTAGCGGGCCCGCAGCCGGTGTTCGGCGCCCTCGTGCAGCATCGTGGCGGTGACGCCGTCGGCGTCCTGCTCCAGGCCCTGGAACTCCCAGCCGCGGCGCAGTTCGGCGCCGAGCTCGGTCGCCCACTCCTCCAGCACCTGTTCGGTGCGGGACTGCGGGATGCCGCGGGCGCCGAAGTGGCCGTCGGGCAGCACCGTGTAGTCGAAGACCACGCCGCCGAAGTGGCCGAGCGGGCTGGTCTCCAGGCCCTCGAAGCGGTCGGCCAGGCCGCGCTGGTCGAAGGTCTCCAGGGCCCGGGCGGTGAAGCCCAGGCCGCGGGACTGGCCGGTGGGGGCGGCCAGCTTCTCCACCACCAGCACGCTGGCGCCGCCGAGGCGCAGCTCGCCGGCCAGCATCAGTCCGGCCGGTCCGGCGCCGACGACGACGACGTCCGCGTCGATCTCCCCGTTCATCTCTTCCTCCTGATACGTGGTCAGTGGTGCACGGCGGGTGCGCCGAACCAGCGGGTGAGGGCCTCGGTCAGGCCGGCGGTGCGGTCGCCGGCCCAGGCGACGTGGCCGTCGGGGCGGACCAGCAGCGCCTCGCGGGCGGGCAGCGGCCCGTCGGCGGCGGGTGTCGCGTCGGCGAGGTCGACCCGCCCGGCCCAGGGGCGGACGGCCTCGCGCAGGTCGGGGCCCTCGGCGGCGGGCAGCAGCAGGCCGCGGCCGGTGCGGAGCAGTTCGGTGCTGCGGACGGCGGTGCCGTCCGGGCGGTGCAGCGGGGTGTCGGGCAGCCGGGCGCCGAGCAGCGGGTGCCCGCCGGCTCCGCCGTACCCGAGGGCGGTGCCGGAGATCACCCCGGCCAGGTGGACGCGGACCGGCTCCAGGCGGAGCAGTTCGGCGAGCAGGGCGCGGAACGGTTCGATCTCGGGGCCGCCGAGCAGCAGCGCGCCCTGGGCGGCGATGTTGGCGAGCACCTGGCGGCCGACCCGGTGCCGCTCGTCGTGGTAGCTGTCGAGCAGGGCCCGGTCGCCGTCGCCGCGGACCACGGAGGCGAGCTTCCAGCCGAGGTTGAAGGCGTCCTGGACGGCCAGGTTGAGGGCCTGGCCGCCGCTGGGCATCTGCCGGTGCGCGGCGTCGCCGGCGAACAGCACCCGGCCGTGCCGGTAGGCGGCGAGTTGGCGGTGGGCGTCGCCGAAGGCGTTCAGCCAGTGCGGTTCGCCGCCGGAGACATCCTCGCCGGTGACGGACTGCCAGACCTCGGCGATCTCGGCGAACTCCGGTGCCTTGCCGTCGCGTTCGCCGACCGGGCGGCCGAAGCGGTGGACCATCACCCGGGTCAGGCCGGCCCGGGTGGCGGCGATGGCCAGGCCCCGGGGCAGCCGCTGGAAGCGGCGGTCGGGGATGTCGAGGCCGGTGACGTCGGCGCGCAGCAGTTCGTGCTCGGCGTCCCGGCCGGGGAAGTCGGGGGCGGTGAGGCGGCGCACGGTGCTGTCCTCGCCGTCGCAGGCGACCAGCCAGCGGGCGGTGACCGTCGCCGGGCCGCCGGGCGTCTCGGCGTCGACCCGCACCCCATCGGGGCCGGGGTGGACGGCGGTGACCCGGTGGTGGCGGCGCAGGTCCGCGCCGAGGGCGGCCGCCCGGTCCTGCAGCAGCTGCTCGGTGCGGCCCTGCGGGACCTTCCACTGGCCGGGGTGGGGCCCGGGCAGGGAGAGGTCGAGCGGCAGGCCGCCGAAGTGGCCGCGGGGCTCGTTCGGCGGGGTGCCGAGATCGTCCAGCAGGCCGCGCGCGTCGAGGATCTCCATGGTCCGGGCGTGCAGGGTGGTGGCCCGGGACTCGGTGGTGGGCCCGTCGCGCTCGTCCAGCACGGTCACCCGGGCGCCGCCGAGGCGCAGTTCGGCGGCGAGCAGCAGCCCGGCCGGCCCGCCGCCGACCACGGCCACATCGGTGTCGGCCAGGGCGGCCGGATCCGGGCTCGGGGTCATGACCGCGGGTCCCCCTCGGTGAACGCCTTGGCGTGGTGGAGGGTGGCGCGGCTGTTGGTGGAGAGGGCGTCGTGGACGTAGGTGCGGGCGTCGTGGAGGGTGGCGTGGGGTCCGAGGATGTCGGTGATGCGGTCGGTGTTGATGGTGACGGTGTGTTGGGAGGTGGCGGTGGTGGTGCCGTCGGGGGTGGGGGTGAAGGTCCAGCGGCCGGTGTGGAGGGCGAGGAGGGCGGGGAGGGTGACCTGCTTGTAGGCGATGCGTTGGCCGGGTGTGGTGACGCGGTGGGATTTGGTGGTGTGGGTGCTGCCGTCCTTGGCGCGGGTGTCCATCTCCAGGGTCTGGAGGTGGGGGGTGTCCTCGGTGAGGCGGACGGCGGCGACGTGCGGGAGGCGTTCGGCCCAGAGGTCGGCGCGGTCGATGAAGTCGTAGACCTCGTCGGGCTTGGCGGCGATCTCGACGGTGTCCTCGAAGGAGAAGGTGGCGGCCTCGGCGGCGTGCGCGAACTCCACGTTCCGCTTCAGACCCGCCAACTCGGAACGGCTGTTGCGGTCCACCGCCTCGTCGATCCACAGCAGGTCGTGCGGGTCGTCGTCGATCGCCCGGTAGTCGTGCAGCAGGCGGACCTTGCACTGCTCGGCGCCCAGCGGCTCGATGATCCAGGTGCCGGCCATCGCGGCGACCGGCGGTGCCGGTATCTCCTGGCGGAAGCCGATCCGCAGCGCCTGCGGGTCGAGGTCGCGGTGCGAGGTCCAGTTCTTCGGCTGGCCGTTGGCGGTGGCCGAGATGTGGATCCGCTCCTGGCCCTCGCCGAGGTCCTCGCGGTCGACGTGGATGGTGGGCGGGAAGATCCGCGGCCAGTTCTCGACCTGGGCGATCAGCTGGTAGACCGCCTGCGCGGGCGCGTCCACCTGGATGTCGTGCTCGACCTGACGGGTCGTCATGAGTCGGTTTCCCTCCGGGTTCGGGTGCGGGCGCGGATCAGAAGTTGCCGAGGCCGCCGCAGACGTTGATGGCCTGCGCGGTGATCGAGGCGGCCGGGTCGGAGGCCAGGTAGGCGACCATGCCGGCCACCTCCTCCGGGGTGGAGTACCGGCCCAGCGGGATCTTCGACTGGAACT
Source organism: Streptomyces sp. TLI_171 (assembly GCF_003610255.1). Classification (GTDB taxonomy): domain Bacteria; phylum Actinomycetota; class Actinomycetes; order Streptomycetales; family Streptomycetaceae; genus Kitasatospora. Next base: position 3,507,558 of record NZ_RAPS01000001.1, read on the forward strand.
TCTGCAGGATCGCGTCCTCGGTGGTGTCGTAGGCGGCCGCGTAGCCCGCCCGCACCCGGTGCGCCATAGGCGTCTCGACGTAGCCGGGGCAGACCGCGTTCACGGTGATCCCGGTCGGCGCGAGCTCGTTGCCGAGCGCCTTGGTGAACCCGACCACGCCGTGCTTGGAGGCGGAGTACGGGGCGCCCAGCACCACGCCCTGCTTGCCGGCGGTGGAGGCGATGTTGATGATCCGGCCCCACGGCTTGTCCCGCAGCCCACCGGTGGTGAGCACCTCCCGGGTGAGCCGGAAGACGCTGGTCAGGTTGGTCTCGATGACGTCGGCCCACAGCTCGTCGGCGATGTCGGCGGTGACGCCGCCACCGGACCGGCCGGCGTTGTTGACCAGGACGTCGACGCCGCCGAAGCGGTCCACCGCGGCCTGCACGAAGGCCGTCGCGGACGCCTGGTCGCGGACGTCGAGCACCGCGCCGTCGGCCTCGAAGCCGTCCTCCAGCAGCTGCTTGACGGTGGCGGCGACGTTGTCGGCGTCACGGGCGCCGATGAACACCCGGTGCCCGGCCGCGGCCAGGGCCCGGGCGGACGCCAGGCCGATGCCGCTGGTGGCCCCGGTGACCAGGGCGACCCGGCCGTGGGCGGAAGGGGTGGTGGACATGCTGTTCCTCTCGGGAATGCCGCGCCGGGTCCGGCGGTGTGGGGCCCGCCGGACCCGGACGACGGCGGAAGGGATGGTCGGTGGGACGACCGCCGCCCGGAGGGCTGTTCGGGGGAAGTGTGGCGGCGGTCACTGGGGGATGGCTCAGGCGGCGGTGAAGTGGCGGTTGACCGCCTCGATCAGCGCGCGCGGGGTGTCGACCTCGCTCAGCAGGTCATCGTCCAGGGCGACGCCGAACTCGCGCTCGATCCGGCTGCCGGTCTCCAGCAGCGCCAGCGACTCGTAGCCGAGCACCTCGAACTGCACGTCGAGGATCTCGCCGTCCAGGTCGACCGCCTCGTCCGCACCGGCTGCCTCCAGCAGGATGCGGCGCAGGTCGTCCAGGGTGAACTCGCGGGTGTCAATGGACATTTGAGGTCCTTTCGGGTCGGATTTCTGCAGGGACGGGGGGATCAGTCGACGGCGCGGACCACGACGGCGGAGTTGAAGCCGCCGTAGCCGCGGGCCACCACCAGCGCGGTGCGCACCCGGGCGGTGCGGGGCTGCGGGCCGACCAGGTCGAGGCCGAGCGACTCGTCGGCGTTGACGTTGACGGTCGGCGGGATCAGGCCCTCCTCGATGGCGAGCAGCGCGGTCGCGATGTCCAGCGGCGCGGCGCCGGAGTACAGCCGGCCGGTCATCGTCTTGGGGGCGGTCACCGGGACGCCGCAGACGCCGAACACCGCGCACAGCGCCTCGGCCTCGACGCGGTCCAGCTCGGGCACGCCCGCCGCGTCCGCGAACACCACGTCCACGTCCTCGGGGCGGGCGCCCGCGTCGGCCAGCGCCAGCTCGATCGCCTTGCGCAGGCCGGGCTCCCGGTCGCTGCCGGGCCGCGGGTCGAAAGTGGCGCCGTAGCCGGCGATCTCGCCGTACACCCGGGCGCCGCGGGCCTGCGCGGACTCGGCCGACTCCATGATCAGGATCGCGCCGCCCTCACCGGGCACGTAGCCGGACGCCTCGGTGTCGAACGGCAGGAACGCCCGGCCGGGCTCGTCGCTGGTGCTCATCCGGCCGGCGGCCTGCTGCGCGACCCAGCCCCACGGGCAGATCGAGGCGTCCACCGAGCCGGTGACGATCACCGGGGTGCCCTTGCGGATCAGCCGGCGGCCGTGCGCCACCGCGTCGATGCCGCCCGCCTCGTCGCTGACGATGACGCCGCTCGGGCCCTTCATGCCGTTGCGGATCGAGATCTGACCGCTGTTCACCGCGTAGAACCAGGCGAAGGACTGGTAGGCCGACACGAACTGGCTGCCCTGGCCCCAGAGCTTCTCAAGCTCGTTCTGGCCGAACTCGAAGCCGCCCGAGGAGGACGCGGTGACCACGCCCATGTCGTACTCGGGCAGGTCCTTCGGGTCCAGGCCGGCGTCCTTCAGCGCCCAGTCCGCGGCGACCAGCGCCAGGCGGGTCATCCGGTCGGTCTGCGGGATCAGCCGGCTCGGCAGGTGGTCCTCGGCGACGAAGCCGGGCACCTCCCCCGCCAGCGTCGACGGGTAGGACGCCGGGTCGAACCGGGTGACCCGGCCGATGCCGCTCTTGCCGGCCCGGGTCGCCGCCCAGTAGTCGGCCGTGCCGAGCCCGTTCGGGGCCGCGATGCCGATGCCGGTCACCACCACCGGGGTAGTCATGCCACGCTCCTCTCGGGCCGCGCCAGCACCATGGCGCTCTGGAAGCCGCCGAACCCGCTGCCCACGCTCAGCACCGCGTCGGTCCGCTGCTCACGGGCCGTCAGCGGGACGTAGTCCAGGTCGCAGTCCGGGTCGGGGGTGTGCAGGTTGGCCGTCGGCGGCACCACGTGGTGCTCCATGGCCAGCGCGGACGCGGCGATCTCGATCGAGCCGATCGCGCCCAGCGAGTGCCCCACCATCGACTTGATGGAGCTGACCGGCGTCCGGTACGCGTGGTCGCCGAGGCTGCGTTTGAACGCCGCGGTCTCGTGCCGGTCGTTCTGCTTGGTGCCGGAGCCGTGCGCGTTGATGTAGTCGATCGCGGTCGGGTTCATCCGCGCCTCGCCGAGCGCCGCGTCGATCGCCGCGGCCATCTCCGCGCCGTCCGCCCGCAGACCGGTCATGTGGTACGCGTTCGAGCGGGTCGCGTAGCCGGCGATCTCCGCGTAGACGTGCGCGCCACGGGCCTTCGCGCTCTCCAGCTCCTCCAGCACGAACACGGCCGCGCCCTCACCCAGCACGAAGCCGTTGCGGGAGGCGTCGAACGGCCGGGAGGCGTGCGCCGGGTCGTCGAAGCGCGGAGTGGTGGCCTTGATCGCGTCGAAGCAGGCCATGGTGATCGGCGAGATCGGGGCGTCCGAGGAGCCCGCGATCATCACGTCGGCGGTGCCCTCGCGGATCAGCTCCACCGCGTGGCCGACCGAGTCGATGCCGGAGGTGCAGCCGGTGGAGACCACCGTGCTCGGGCCCTGCGCACCCAGGTCCCAGGCCACCTCGGCCGCGAAGGAGCTCGGCACGAGGTAGTTGTAGAGGTGCGGGACGGCGTAGGTGTGGTCCACCAGGTGCAGCCGGCCGCCGTCGCTGACCACGTTGTACTCCTGGTCCAGGCCCATGGTCGCGCCGACCGCGCTGCCGATGGTCACCCCGACCCGGTACGGGTCCGCCCAGTCCACGCCGATGTTGCTGTCCGCCACCGCGCCGCGCGCCGCGACCACCGCGAACTGCGCGGCCCGGTCCATCCGGCGGATCTCCTGCGGTGTCAGGCCGTGGTCGGCCGGCGCGAAGTCGATCTCGGCAGCCACCCGCGACCGGAACGGCGTCGGGTCGAAGAAGGTGATGCCGCGGGTCGCGGTGCGGCCCTCGCTCAGCAGGTCCCAGAACGCCTTGCGCCCGACGCCGCCGGGCGCGATCACCTCGATGCCGGTGATCACCACGCGACGGCCGCTCATGCGGACGCCTCCCACTGGTAGAAGCGCTGCGCCATCGCGTCCGACGGGGACCGCCAGGTCTTCGGGTCGTACGCCTCGATGAAGGGCTTCAGGTCCTGGCTGATCCCGACGAACCGCGGGTCGGACTTGGCGTCCTCGATCCGCTCGCCGCCGTTGTCGGTGTCGAAGTCCTGGAGGTGGAAGTACAGCCCCCGGTAGTGGAACAGCTGGCGCCGACGGGTGCCCATCCGGTGCGGCATCTCCGTGCGGTCGAAATCCCCGAAGAGCGTGGCGACGTCCAGGCTCGCCTCCGGGTCCATGCGGGCGACAATCAGCGTACTGTGCACCGTTTTCCCCTCCGAAATCAGCGCACCTGGATACGGTGCGACCATTTGACACCTATTCTCCGAGCCTTTTTGCGCGCTTTCAACGACGTAATCGTCAGGGCATTGTCAGGGATTCGAAAAACCGTCCGGAGCGGCCGGTCAGGAATTCACGCCGCGATTTCCTTGATCTCGCAGAGCGCGGCGCCGCTGGTAACCGACTGGCCGGTCTCGGCCTTCAGGCCGACCACGGTGCCGGCCTTGTGGGCGTTGAGCGGCTGCTCCATCTTCATGGCCTCCAGGACCACGATCAGCTCGCCCTCGGCGACCACCTGGCCCTCCGCCACGGCCACCTTCACCACGGTGCCCTGCATCGGCGAGGCCAGCGTGTCGCCGGACACCGCCCCCTTCCTCGCCGGGCCGCCGCGCCGCCTGGTCTTCTCCACCGCCGGCACGGGCGCGCCCACGTTGAGCGAGGACGGCAGCGAGACCTCGATCCGCTTGCCGCCGACCTCGACCACCAGGTGGTCACGCGGCGCGGGCTGCTCCCCGTCCGGCCCGGTGGTGGTGTAGGCCGGGATCTCGTTCTCGAACTCGGTCTCGATCCACCGGGTGTGGACCTTGAACGGTTCCGCGGAGCCGTGCACCTCGGGGGCGAAGGCGGGGTCGGTGACGACGGCCCGGTGGAAGGGGATGGCGGTGGCCATGCCTTCGACGGTGAACTCCTCCAGGGCGCGCTTGGCGCGCTGCAGGGCCTGCTTGCGGTCGGCGCCGGAGACGACCAGCTTGGCGAGCAGGGAGTCCCAGGCGGGGCCGATCACCGAGCCGGACTCCACGCCCGCGTCCAGGCGCACGCCCGGGCCCGACGGCGGGGCGAACAGGGTGACGGTGCCCGGTGCGGGCAGGAAGTTGCGGCCCGGGTCCTCGCCGTTGATGCGGAACTCGAAGGAGTGGCCGCGCACCTCCGGGTCGTCGTAGCCCAGCGGCTCGCCGTCGGCGATGCGGAACATCTCGCGGACCAGGTCGATGCCGGTGACCTCCTCGGAGACCGGGTGCTCGACCTGCAGACGGGTGTTGACCTCCAGGAAGGAGATCAGCCCGTCCTGGGAGACCAGGAACTCGCAGGTCCCCGCGCCGACGTAGCCGGCCTCGCGGAGGATCGCCTTGGACGCCCGGTACAGCTCGGCGTTCTGCTCGGCGGTCAGGAACGGCGCGGGCGCCTCCTCGACCAGCTTCTGGTGGCGGCGCTGCAGCGAGCAGTCACGGGTGGAGACCACCACGACGTTGCCGTGCTGGTCGGCCAGGCACTGGGTCTCCACGTGGCGGGGCTTGTCGAGGTACTGCTCGACGAAGCACTCGCCGCGGCCGAACGCCGCCACCGCCTCGCGGACCGCGGAGTCGTAGAGCTCCGGGATCTCCTCCAGGGTGCGGGCGACCTTCAGACCGCGACCGCCGCCGCCGAACGCGGCCTTGATCGCGACGGGCAGGCCGTGCTCCGCGGCGAACGCCACGACCTCCTCCGCGCCGGAGACCGGGTCGGCGGTCCCCGCCACCAGCGGCGCGCCGGCCCGCTGGGCGACGTGCCGCGCGGTGACCTTGTCACCCAGATCGCGGATCGCCTGCGGCGGCGGGCCGATCCAGGTCAGGCCGGCGTCGATGACGGCCTGCGCGAAGTCCGCGTTCTCCGACAGGAAGCCGTACCCGGGGTGGACCGCGTCCGCCCCCGCGTCGGCCGCGGCCTTCAGCACCTTCGCGATGTCCAGGTAGCTGGTCGCGGGGGTGTCGCCGCCCAACGCGTACGCCTCGTCGGCCGCCCGCACGTGCAGCGCGTCCCGGTCCGGCTCCGCATACACCGCGACACTGCCGATACCGGCATCCCGGCAGGCCCGGGCGACGCGAACGGCGATTTCCCCGCGATTGGCGATCAGTACCTTGCGCACAGTGGACACATCTGACTCCTCTCGGAGCCACAAGCCTGTTCGGATCACCCCTGCCCGAGCAATGGGGACCGTTGCAGGAATGCGCCGGAATCACCAGGGATGGTCGCGCGCAGGCCGGTGGCGGAAAGGACTCCGCCAAGCCACCGTCAAGCGCGCGACCGGACATTCCCCGGGGAATTCAAAGCCGGGCCGGAGCCAGCAGTTCGCAGTACCAGGGCGCGGCCCGCCGGAACCCGTCCTCGAACCGGCTGCCGGGCTCCAGCCCGAGGGCGGTCCAGAGCCGGGCCGACTCGAAGACGTGATCCGCCGTCAGCAGCTCCAGCCGGGCCGGGTCGAGCCCGTCCGCGGCCAGCGCGGCCCGGGCCTGCGCCCCGGTGATCCCCCGGTCCGGCCACGGGATCGCGGCGGCCCCGGCGACCGCCCGGAGCAGGGTGTGCACGGCGACCGGCTCGGGGTGCCCGGCGTGGTGGACCAGGCCGGCGCCGGCCGCCGGGGCGAGCGCCGCGCCGACCAGCAGCCGGGCCAGGTCGCGGACGTCGATCATGGTGGTCCGGGCCGGCCAGCCGTCGACCGTGCCGGGCAGCGCGCGCAGGATCCGGGCCAGGCCGGGGCCGACCCAGCTGTCGCCGTCGCCGTAGACCAGGTGCGGGCGCAGCACCACTCCCCCGGCGGCGAGCACCGCGTCCTCGGCCAGCGCGCGGCTGCGCGAGGTGGCCGAGGACGGCCGGCGCTCCAACTCCTCCGGCCGGCTGCCCCGGTAGACGCCGCGGCCGTAGACCGAGGCGGTGCTGAGGTGGACGATCCGGCCGACCCCGGCCCGCCGGGCCTCGGCGACCAGCGCGGCGGTGCCGCGGGCGTTGACGGCGTGGTTGGCCGCCTCGCTGCCGCCGATCTGCGCGGCGCAGTGCACCAGCACGTCGACGCCTTCGCAGACCCCGGGCAGGGTGCCGGGGTCGGCCAGGTCGGCGGTGACGGTCTGCAGGCCGCCGTCCGTCCCGGGGACGGGGCTGCGGTGCCGCAGCACCCGCAGCCCGACCGCCTGCCGGCGCAGTTCGCGGACCACCCGGCGGCCGACGAACCCGGAGCCGCCGGTGACCAGCACGGTGGGCGCCATCCCGGTCACCGGGGTCGGGGGAGCAGGCGCAGCTCCGACTCGAAGACGGTGGCGCCGTCCTGCACGCCGCGGACGCTGACGGACCGTCCGCCCTCGCCGGCGGTGCCGGTCCTGGCCTCGATCCAGCACGGCGAGTCGAGTTCGACGTACTTGGTGAAGGTGCTGGCGGCGGCGGTGAGCACCGCGTCGGTGAGGCCGGTGGCGGCGTAGGCGGCCTGCCGGGCGGCCTCCAGCAGCACCATGCCGGGGACGTGGTCCACGGGGTGGTCGAAGAAGATCGGGTGCTCGGTGTCGACCCGGAGCTGCCAGCGGTTCCCGTCGCCGGGGAGCGGGCGGGCCAGCACCACGTGGCCGATGCCGGGGCGGCCGACCTCGGTGTGCGGGAGCGCCCCGAGCGGCAGCGGGACGGCGGTCCGCGGCCGGCCGTCGCGCAGCCGGCGGTAGATGGCGGGGCTGAGACATCGGAACCCGGCCGAGGCGGTGGCCAGCGGGCGGCCGTCGCGGACGGCGGTGACCTGGTAGCGCATCTCGCTGAGGGTGTTGCCGCGCCGGACGATGTCGGTGCAGGTGGTGCGGAGTTCGACCTCGGTGGGCACCCCGCCGGCGAGGAACAGCTCGGGCCCGGCGTCGTAGGACATGTCCCACATCAGGAACTGGTGCCCGAACGGCACGTCGAACTCGGCGTGCGCGAGCAGTGCGCCGACCTGCCGGACGGACTCCACCAGCAGCATCGGGTCCTGGTAGCCGCGTTCCTGGGCGAACAGCGCGTGGCCGCGCGGCCACTGCGCCCGGACCACGAAGTCCCGGGCCCCGTCGGCCCGTTCCTCGTCGACGGCGTCCCAGTTGGTGAGCAGCACCTCGGCCACCGCGGCCCGGTGGACGTACTCGCGGGGAACAGTGCAGGTCAGTGCGGTGCGCGGAAGTTCTCGAACCTTGCCGGTGAGACTGGGCATGTGCGTGGCACTCCTGTCTTGTGCAGGCAGGGATAGCGGGACACCCTTCCGGGCCGCCCCCTTCGACCAACGTCTGTGACGCCAAGATACAGACAAGTTGGTCCGGTTTATCAAGCCCTCATCGGAGATCCCCATCCGGACGGTTCCCGACCGCGCGGCCGAACCGTGCAAGACCTGGCGTTTTGCCCGACAACCGCGAACAAACATGACGGCCTGTACGATTCATGGTGGACGAGCCCGCTCCACAGTCAAGTACCGAACGAGCACGCACGGTGACGAATGGTCGACTGTGTCCGGTTATGCCCGGCAAAGATTGACGGTTCGTTACCCGCAGGGGGCGAGCCGGCTACACCAACCTCACCGGGACTTCCGTTGACAATCAGACAGGTCTGTTTGCTATCTTCGCAGTGGCGAGTGCACAACTGTCCGTGAAGACGAGGGCGTGCCCGAGGAGGACCAGATGAACCGGCCGGCCGTGGACATACTCGAACATCCGGCCGGGCGCCGGGCCCGGCCGTACCCCGCCGCCCCGCCCGCCCCGCCGGCCTCCAGAGGGGGCCAGGCGCTGCGCGTGCTGGTGGTGGAGAACGACGCCCGGGCGGCGGACGCCCTACTGCAGGGCCTGACCAGACAGGGCTACGCCGCGTACGGCGTCGGCACCGGCGCCGAGGCGCTGCGCGGGCACCCGGACGCCGAGCTGATCCTGCTCGACCTGGACCTGCCCGACCTGGACGGCCTGGAGGTCTGCCGCGGCATCCGCGCGGTCAGCAACACCCCGATCATCACCGTCACCGCCCGCAGCTCCGAGCTCGACCGGGTACTGGGCCTGCAGGCCGGCTCCGACGACTACCTGGTCAAGCCGTACGGATTCCGGGAGTTGCTGGCCCGGATGGACGCGGTGATGCGCCGGGTGCACGCCCAGCCGCCGGCCAGCCCGGTGATCACTCACGGCGCGCTCTGGATCGACGTCGGCGCCCGGGTCGCGACCCTGGGCGGCGTCGCGGTGGACCTCACCCGCAAGGAGTTCGACCTGCTGCACCTGCTGGCCTCGCAGCCCGGCACGGTGATCTCCCGACGGCAGATCATGGCCCAGGTGTGGGACGACGCCTGGTCCCCGCGCGGACGCACGGTGGACACCCACGTCGGCACCTTACGGGCCAAGCTCGGCACCGAATGGATCATCACGGTGCGCGGCATCGGCTTCCGGCTCGGCATGGGCGAGGCCCCGCCGCCGGCCGACTGACCGACCGTCAGAACCGCTCGCAGGGAGGGCACTTCCCCGGCGCCTCCCCCGCACCCCGGTTCACCCACGCCTCCAGCGCACCACTGCCACCGCTCCGGTGTCACGCGATAGAGTACAGACCAGTCTGTTCATATTGGCACGGACGACCGAGACGGGACGGCGACATGGCTCAGCAGGAACGCGGTAGGCGGTCACGGCAGTCGATCCTCGAGGCAGCGGCACGGGTGTTCGACGAGCGCGGCTACGAAGCGGCCAGCACCAACGAGATCCTGGCCCACACCGGCCTCACCCGCGGCTCGCTCTACCACCACTTCCCGTCCAAGGAAGCCATCGCGCTGGCCCTGGTCGACGCCCACGCGGAGGCCCTGGCCCCGCCGGAGCACCCGGTGCGCATCCAGGCGATGATCGACCTGACGCTGCGGTTCGCCGACCGCCTGCGGATCGACCCGGTGCTGCGCGCGAGCGTGCGGCTGACCATCGAGCAGACCTCCTTCGGCTACCCCCCGCTGACGGCGTACGAGCAGTCCGTCGCGACCATCCTCGGCCTGCTGAAGGAGGCGGAGGCGCAGAACGAACTGCTGCCCGGCACCGACATCCACGCCGCGACCGCCACCATCGTGGGGTCCTTCACCGGCCTGCAGATCATGTCCCGGGCCTACTCCGACCGCCAGGACCTGCCCGAACGGGTCGGCGCCTTCTGGGACTTGATCCTCCCCGGGCTGGTCATCCCCGGACTGATCGGCCGCCTGCGCACCTCGTCGCCGGTGCCGGTGGGCGCCTCCTCCTGACCCTCTCCCACCCCCCGTGCGAGCGCCCCGCGGCATCGGCCGCGGGGCGCTCGTGCGCGCTCAGGCCATCTGTGCTCAGGCGGTCCGCGTTGTTCAGTTCGGGCTGTCGTACAGCGGGCGCAGCAGGCGCCACAGCCGCTCCGAGGTGGCGCCGTCCCACCAGCCGGTGTCCGCGCGGCCGAGCGACTCCAGGCCGGCCGCGACCACCACCATCAGGTCGGCCAGGTCCTCGCCGACCGGCAGGCCGTCATGGGCCTTCACCAGCCGGGCCCGCACCTCGGCGAGCAGCTCGTCGCGCAGCTGCGGCGGGCGGTCCGAGCCGTCGGCGGCCAGCCGCAGGCCGGCCCGGACGATCTCCTCCGCGGCCACCGCACCGAACAGCGCGACCAGGAAGCGCTCCGGGGCGTCGGCCGAGTCGCCGTCGAAGGCCTCGTCGATCAGCGCCGCCAGCCGTGCCCTGGCCTGCTCGTAGACCGCCGCGACCAGCTCGGCGGTGGAGGCGAAGTGGTGGTACAGCGCGCCGCGGGTCACTCCCGCCCGACTACAGATGTTGACCAGCCCCGCGTCGGCGAGCGCGCCGTTGGCGATCAGCTCCGCCGTGGCCTCGACCAGGGTCTGCCGTGTCTGGCTGGACCGCGTCTGCATCAGGGCACCTGCCTTCTCTCCCGGACGTCCTATCCGCACGCACGGCGAAGCCGTAGGCCGTGCCGGCCCGCGCGCCCCGGGCCAAATCATACAACCATGCCTGTTTTATCGGACCCCCTGTATGCAGAACAACCGGTGTCGACCCTTGACCACCCCTCAACCCGCGCCGCCTTCCTGCGGATTGCGCTGCCGGCACAAGCGGAACCGGAGCAGGCGCCTGTCAGATAATCAAACAGGTTTGCACGGAAAAGTCCCAGGTCAGCCCAACCTAACCTGGGCAAATGGAAGCCGCCGTGCTGACGAAGTGTCAGCACGGCGGCTCGAGCGGAGCGTTGCGTCGGGTGCGGCGCGGGGACCGGTCAGTCGGGCGGAGCGGCGGCCGCGGCCAGCCGCTGGTTCTTGTACTCGGCGCGGTCGGTGACCTCGGCGCCGAACCAGTCCGGCGGGACGAACGCGGCGGCCGCCCCCTCGTCCGCGAACTCGACCTCGACGGTGCGCAGCCCGGCCAGCCGGCCCGCGTAGGTGTCCACCACCGCGGTGTGCCCGCCGAGGTCGACCTCGCGGCGGGTCTTCTCCAGCCGGGCCGGCTCGGTGGCGGGCCACAGCCCGGCGAACTGGGCGGGCTCCAGCGGGACCTCCCACTCCTGCCGGACCAGGCCCGTGCCGCGCTTCACGGTCAACGAGCAGTCCTCGCCCCGCCGCCGCAGCCGGGCCTCGGCGCCGTCCGCGCCCACCGCGAGGTACCCCTGCAGCAGGTCCGCCTCCGGGCCGTCGGGCACCTGCCCGTCGGCCGCCACCAGGAACTTGCGCTCGATCTCCACGCCCATGGCAGACGTCCTCCTTCCCTCGGTCCCGGTCCGCCCGGGGCGGGCCGCTCCCCCAGCACAGTACGGCCACTCGCCGCCGGAGGACCCGGGCCGCACATGACGAACGGGCGTCCGCACGGTGTGCGGACGCCCGTTGACGAGCTGTCAGAGCGTCTCGGCGACCAGGCTCTCCAGGAACTGCCGGTAGCCCTCCGGGCCGCCCGCCACCCAGGCGTCCAGGCCCGCGGTGCCGATGATGGCGAGGTCCGCCATCCCGCGCAGGCCGCGCACGTCCTCGGCGGTGCGGATGCCGAAGCCGAGGCCGAGCGGCACCGAGGTCGCCTCCCGGCAACGCTCCAGGAACGCCGCCACGCCTTCCGACAGGTCCGTCTGGCGACCGGTGACGCCCTTGCGCGCGGCGCAGTAGACGAAGCCCGAGGCGTGCCGGCCGAGTTCGGCCAGCCGCTCCTGGGTGTTGGTCGGCGTCATGATCAGCACCGGGTCCAGCCCGTGGGTGCGGGCCGCCGCGTTCAGCTCGGCCGCCTCCTCGGGGGGCAGGTCCGGCACGATGAAGCCCTTCATGCCCGCCTCGGCCAGCCGCGCGCAGAACCGCTCGGCGCCCATCGCGTACACGCTGTTGTAGTAGCCCATGAAGAGGAGCTCGAACCCGAACGCCGCCGAGGCGCGCGCCGCCAGGTCGAAGTAGTCCTGCCAGGACGTCCCGGCCTGGATCGCCTCGTGGTTGGCCTTCACGAAGGACGGGCCGTCGGCGATCGGCTCGCTGAACGGCATCTGCAGCTCGACCACGTCCACTCCGGCCGCGTCCATCGCCTCCAGCATCGCCCAGTTGGCGTCCAGGGACGGGTAGCCGACGACCAGGTGCGTCATCAGCAGCAGCGGCTTCTTCTCCAGCCGCGCGCCGAGGTGGGCGGACAGGCTCGTGGTGTCGCTCATTCTCCGTACTCCGCGCTCTTCCGCCGGATGAAGCTCTTCCAGTCGTCGTCGTCGAGCGCGTCGGCGACGGTGAAGATGTCCTTGTCGCCGCGGCCGGACTGGTTGATCAGGATCGTCTGGTCGCTGCTCAGGCTCGACGCCTCGCGGAACGCCGCGGCGAACGCGTGCGAGCTCTCCAGCGCCGGGATGATGCCCTCGTTCTGGATGGTCAGCCGCAGCGCCGCCACCACCTCGGCGTCGGTCACCGACTCGAAGCGGGCCCGGCCGCGCTGGTGCAGGTCCGCCAGCAGCGGGCCGATGCCGATGTAGTCCAGGCCGGCCGCCACCGAGTAGGTGTCCTGCATGACGCCCTCGTCGTTCTGCAGGAACACCGTCTTGTAGCCCTGCGCGATGCCGGGACGGCCCTGGCCGCCGGCCAGCCGCGAGGCGTGCTGGCCGGTCTCGATGCCCTTGCCGCCGGCCTCGACGCCGATCAGCTCCACCTCGGGGTCGTCCAGGAAGCCCGCGAAGATGCCCGAGGCGTTGGAGCCGCCGCCGACGCACGCGTACACCCGGTTCGGGAGGCCGCCGGTCAGCGCCTGCATCTGGACCCGCGCCTCCTGGCCGATGATCGACTGGAAGTAGGTCACCATCTGCGGGAACGGGTGCGGGCCGCACGCGGTGCCGAGCACGTAGTGGGTGTCGTCCATCGACTCCGCCCAGTCCCGCAGGCAGGCGTTGACGGCGTCCTTCAGCGTCCGGGTGCCCTCGGTGACCGCGACCACCTCGGCGCCGAGCTGCTTCATCCAGAAGACGTTCGGGTGCTGGCGGGCGATGTCCTCTTCGCCCATGTAGATGGTGCACTCCAGGCCGAGCCGCGCCGCCATGGTCGCGGTGGCCACGCCGTGCTGGCCGGCGCCGGTCTCCGCGATCACCCGCTTCTTGCCCATCCGCTGCACCAGCAGGCCCTGGCCCATGACGTTGTTCGCCTTGTGCGCACCGGTGTGGTTCAGGTCCTCGCGCTTGACGTAGATCCGCGCGCCGCCGAACCGCCGGGTCAGGTTCTCGCAGTACGTCACCGGGGTCGGGCGGCCCGCGTAGCTCGCCATCATCGAGACGTACGAGTTCCAGAACTCCGGGTCGCGCCACGCCTCGTCGAAGGCCCCGCGCAGCTCCGCCAGGGTCTCGTGGAGCACCTCGGGGGTGAAGGACCCGCCGAACTCCCCGTAGTAGCCGTCGCTCCCGGGGGCCCAGGAGGGACGCTCGGTTGGGATGGTCATCGCTGCGGTCCCCTCAGGCTCGGGCGGCTGGAGTTGAAGTCACGGGAAGGCCCTTCTTCCAAAGCTGACACGCGAGTTGATCATGCGGATCCGGCCAGCCTAGCAGCGGCGACACCTCCAACGCGGTAGCCGTCCGACCCGTGGTCCCCACCCTGGAACGCCCCCACGTCCATCAACGAGCGACCTCACTCCGTACTCGCCCGGTGGGGTATCGAGCCCGCGGCGGTCGCCGAAGCCGGTGCGAGCCGTACAGCTTCGGCAGGCGGCGCACGAAGACGGCGGGCAGGCCGGGCCGGTGGCGGCCGACAGGGCGACGACCAGCGGGATGCCCGCCCAACTCGATGCCGGCCAGGGCCTCAGTGCCGGTGGGCACGAGGTGCGCCACTCTCGCCCTCGCCGGCGGGGTGGACATGAAAATGGTGTCCGAGATGCTCGGCCACGCCTCCATCAAGATCACGTCGGACACCTGCACCCGCGTCCTGCCCGAGATCGCCAAGCGCTACCGGCGAAGACCAAGGCCAAGAAGGCCAAGGTCTGACACGAGATCGACGCCCGCGCTCACACACCGGTGACGCAGGCGATCTTGTGGCGCGTCGCCGAGACATGCCTGCACGCCGAGGAAGCACAAAACCCCAGGTCACGGCGAGTGAGTCCTGGGGTTTCGCAGAGCCGCCTATGGGATTCGAACCCATGACCTACGCATTACGAGTGCGTTGCTCTGGCCAACTGAGCTAAGGCGGCACCGCAGCCGGTGAAACCGACCTGGTGGGGTCAAGGTTCGCATCGGCAACGCGGGCCAGTCTACACAGTTTCGGGGGGTGATCCGTACGCGCTGGCGAGGTGGGGGCGGTCAGGCGGAGGAGACGGCGAGCTTGGCGGCGAAGCCGGCGAAGAGGACGGCGACGGAGGAGGTGAGGCCGGCGGAGAGGCGCTTGCGGCGGCGGAAGGCGTTGGCGAGCGTGGTGCCGGTGAAGATCAGGAGGGAGAGGTAGAGGAAGGAGAAGGTCTGCAGGACGCCCCCGAGGAGGGCGAAGGAGAAGACCGGGGCGCCGTAGGTGGGGTCGACGAACTGGGTGAAGAAGGAGAGCAGGAAGAGGATCGCCTTGGGGTTGAGCAGGCTGATCACCAGGGCCCGGCGGAAGGGCCGTTCGGTGTCCTCGACCGGCTCGGTCCCGGCGGCCGCGGCGACCACGCTGCGCTCGCGCCACATCTGGCGGGCGGCGCGCAGCATGCCGAGGCCGATCCAGAGCAGGTAGGCGGCGCCGCCGAACTTCACCACCGCGAAGACGGCGGGGTTGGCGCGGAGCAGGGAGGCCGCGCCGAGCGAGGTGAGGCTGATCAGCGTGAGGTCGCCGAGGAAGACCCCGCAGGCCGCCCGGTAGCCGGTGCGGATGCCCTTGCGCGCGGCGACGGAGAGCACGTAGAGGGAGTTGGGTCCGGGCAGCAGGACGATGACCAGTGCGCCGAGGACGTAGGTGGTCAGGTCGTGGACTCCGAGCACTGCGGTCTCCAGGGAGAGAGAAGGGGCTGCGCCATGCTAGCTGCCAGCCCCTTCACGCATAAACACTCCTGTCAGGAGTGCCGGTCAGTCCGCGCAGACCTTCCCGTTGGCGGGAGCCTCGCCGCCCAGCAGGTAGCGGTTGATCGAGTCGTCGATGCAGGCGTTGCGCCGCTGGTAGGCGGTGTGCCCGTCGCCGTCGTAGGTGAGCAGCCGCCCGGACTCCAGCTGCCCGGCCAGCGACTTCGCCCAGGCGTAGGGGGTGGCCGGGTCGCGGAGGGTGCCGACCACCACGATCGGGTCGGCCCCGGCGGCCCGGACGGTGTGCGGGGCCCCGGTGGCCTTGGTCGGCCAATACGCGCAGCCGAGCGCCATCCAGGCCATGTCCCGGCCGAAGTGCGGCGCGGCCTTCTCGAACGCGGGCACCGCGGCGCTGACCCCGGCCGGGTCGGCGAACGGCGCGGGCAGGTCGAGGCAGTTGACGGCCATGTTGGCGAACATCAGGTTCTCGTAGCTGCCGTCCTTGGAGCGGCCGTAGTACTCGTCGGCGAGCTTCAGCAGCCCGCTGCCGTCGCCGGCCTGCGCGGTGGTGAGCGCCTCCCGCAGGTACGGCCAGAGCGACTCGGCGTACATCGCCTCGGCGACGCCGGTGAGCGCCAGCGACTCGGTCAGCGGGCGGTTGTCGTCGGTCGGCAGCGGCTGCGCGTCGAGCTTCTTGAACAGGGCGGTCAGCTTGTCGCCGGCCTCCTGCTCGCTGCGGCCGACGGGGCAGTCGTCGCGCTTGGCGCAGTCCTTGGCGAATGCCGTCCAGGCGGTCTCGAAGCCGCCGGCCTGGGTGAGGTTGCCGGTGACGGCGTCCAGCGACGGGTCCATCGCCCCGTCGAGCACCACCTTGCCGACCTTGCTCGGGAACAGGCCGGCGTACGTCGCGCCGAGGAAGGTGCCGTACGACTTGCCGACGTAGTTGAGCTTCTGATCGCCCGTCAGGGCGCGCAGCACGTCCATGTCGCGGGCCGCCTCGACGGTGGAGACGTGGCCCAGCAGGTCACCGGACTTGGTGGCGCAACCGGTCGCGAACTCCTTGTCGACGGCCGCCAGGGCGTCGATCTCGCCCTGGTCGTCGGGGGTCAGGTCGGCCGCCGTGTAGGCGTCCATCCGGTCGCCGGCCAGGCAGCTGATCGGCGCGGACTTCCCGACCCCGCGCGGGTCGAAGCCGACCAGGTCGTAGCTGGAGCGGACGCTCGCGTCGTAGCGCGCCGCGACGCTCTGCACGTAGTCGACGGCGGAGCCGCCGGGGCCGCCCGGGTTGAGCAGCAGCGAGCCCAGCCGGTGCGAGGCGTCGCCGGCGGGGCGGCGGATCGCGGACAGCTGGACGTCGTGGCCGTCACCGGGGTGCGCGTAGTCCAGCGGCACCTTGAACGTGGCGCACTCGAAGTCCGTCTCGCACGGCTTCCAGGTCAACTTCTGCGCATAGTACGGGGCGAGAGCCGCCGGCAGCTCGGTGGGCAGCGGCTCCAGCGGGGTGGCGCCGGACGCTCCCGTCGGGCTGACGGGCAGGCTGTCCGCGGACCGGCCCGGGGTGCCGGCCGGTGCCGGATGGCCCGAGGTGCAGCCCGCCAGCAGCAGCGACGCGGCGGCCACCAGCGCGGCGGCGGGCAGCAGCCTGGTCCGGGCGACTCTCATCAATGGGTCCTCTCCCCTGGAACGGGCCGGCCGCAGGGGCCGGCGGCCCCGGCCGACGCCGAGAGGGCCGAGCCTAGTCGCCGCCACCGCCGTGCTCCGTGCACCACCACCCCGTCCACCCCGCCCGGCCGATCATCACACCGCCGATCGCACCAACCCGTCACGCCGACGGCCGCGCCGGACCGAGCCGCCGCTCACGGCTTGGCGAGGCCCTCCGCCAGGTACTGCACCGCGACCCGCACCAGCCGCAGCCGTTCCCGCTCCGCCGTGTAGTCCTGCACCACGTCGGACGTCCGCACCTCCGCCCGCGCCTTCGCGTCCCGCAGCGCGGACTGCACCGCCCGCGCGGACGCCGTCCCGTCGCCGTCCCGCTTCGCCGACGCCAGCAGCAGCCGCGCCGTCACCGCCGCCGGGGCCTCCGCCGCCGCTCCGGCCAGCGCCCGCGCGTCGTACCGGCCGGACACCGCCGCGGCCGCGCCGTACAGGTCGGGACGGGCCAGGCCGGCGGCGGCCGCGCACGGGGCGCCGCCGTCCACGCCGAGCACGCTCCAGCCGCCGGGGCCGGCCGGCAGGGTGCGGAACGCCGCGCCGACCGCCGCGCGCAGCGCCGCGTCGTCCGCGACCGCCTGCGGGGCGGCCGCCACCAGGTCGCACGGGTGGCCGGTGCCGCTGGGCGCCTCGGGGGCCACCACCACGAACGGCCGGGCCTTGCCCTGCTTCACCGCCGAGGCCACCCCGTCGAACACGTCCGGCAGATCGGCGTCCGCGGTCCGCCCGGCCGTCCCGGAGTGCAGCACGATCACCGGGAACCGGGCCGCCGGGTCCTGCCCGTACTCGGCGGGCAGCCACACCCGCACCGTCCGCGCCCGCCCGTCCGGACCGGGCACCGCACCCTGCAGCAGCTCCCCGCCCGCCGAGCGGCCGACGCTGCCGAACGCCACCGCGGCCAGCGACGGAGACGGGGACGGCGAGGAGGACGCCGACGACGCCGCCCGGTCCGCACTGCCCGCCGGGGCGCTCTGCTCCGCGCCGACCGCCGCCGCGGCCTGCACCGTCCCGCTCCCCGGGCGCTCCCCCACCAGCGCCGCCACGCCGAGCGCGCTCACGCACGTCAGGCACAGCACCGCCGCCCCCGCCCGCACCAGCACCGGACGCGCCTCCGCCGCCAGCTCGTACGTCTGCGCGGCCCGCAGATCCCGCCAGCGCGCCATCGCCGACCGGGCCAGCCAACCGCCCGTCACCGCGGCGACCAGCAACAACAGGACGAGGAGCGAACGGGGCATGGGGACGCACCACCTCGGGGAAGGACCGGCCGCCGGAGGCGAACGCGTGGTCAGTGCACAGGGTGCAAGACCACGTGCCCGCTGGTCCCCGGCCCGTACGGGCGTCTCCCCACGTTCACTCGAACGAGCGAAGAGCAGACGGCCGTGGGCGGCCCCATCGGGTTCCGCCGGCCGGTACCCCGCGGCTCCGGCCGACTCGTACCGCCGGCGCCGGGGTTCAGCCCGCCCGCAGCGCCATCGTCATCGCCTCCACCGCCAGCAGCGGGTCGACGTTCCGGTCCAGCGCCCGGCGGCACGCCAGCACCGCCTCGATCCGGCGCAGCGTATTCTCCGCGGCGCCCTCCCCGGCCAGCCGCTGCAACGCCTGCCGGTGGTCCTCGTTCGCCAGCGCGCCGCCCGCGCCCATCTGCAGGGCCAGCACGTCCCGGTAGAAGCCCAGCAGGTCGCCCAGCGCCACGCCCAGCGTCTCCCGGCGGGTCCTGGTCGCCCGGCTCTTCTGCCGCTTCTCCAGCTCCTTCACCGCGCCCGCCATGCCGCGCGGCGCCCGGCTGCCCTCCGCCGCGCCGTACGCGGCCTTCAGGTCACCGGTCTCCTTGGCGTCCTGGGTCTCCGCCAGCGCCTCCGCGTCCGCCTTCGCGGTGTCCACCAGCCGCTGTGCCGCCGCCAGGCAGCCGCCCACGTCCGCCACCTCCAGCGGGATCCGCAGCACCTCGGCGCGCCGCGCCCGGGCCTGCTCGTCCACCGCGAGGCGCCGCGACCGGTCGATGTCGCCCTGGCCGGCCAGCGCCGCGATCCGGGCCGGCTCCGGCTCCACGCCGTCCCGCCGGACCAGCATGTCCGCCACCGCCTCCGCGGCGGGCGTCCGCAGCACCAGCAGCCGGCACCGTGAGCGGATCGTCGGCAGCACGTCCTGCACCGACGGCGCGCACAGCAGCCACACCGTCCGCGGCGACGGCTCCTCGACGCCCTTCAGCAGCGCGTTCGCGGCCGCCTCCGTCAACCGGTGCGCGGCGTCCACCAGGATCACCGACCAGCGGCCGCCGGTCGGGTAGCTCGCCGCCCGCAGCACCAGGTCACGCATGTCGCCGACGCCGATCGACAGGCCGTCCGTCCGCACCTGCTTCACGTCCGCATGGCTGCCCGACAGCACCGTGTGGCACCCGTCGCAGAAGCCGCAGCCGGGCGTCCCGCCCAGCTCCAGGTCCGGACTGGTGCACTGCAACGCCGCCGCGAACGCCCGCGCGGCCGTCGCCTGCCCGGCCCCCGGCGGGCCCGTGAACAGCCAGGCGTGCGTCATCAGCGAGGCGTTGCCGCCCTCGACGGCCCCGCCCCGCCCGGCCACCACACTCGCCCGGGCCGCCCGCGCCGCCGCCTGCAACTGCTCGACCACCCGGTCCTGCCCCACCAGGTCGTCCCACACACTCACGCCGCGCTCCTCCTTGCCAACACCCGCACGAGCCTAACCCCGTCCCCGGACACCACCGGCGGGCGAGCGCCACGAGAAGCGACGGGCCACGTGCGCCACCGAGCACAGCAGGGGCTCGCGGGGGTACCCCCACGAGCCCCTGAACGGTGCGGGCGCTCAGTCCTTGCGGCGGCGCCAGCCCCGCTTGGGCTGCTCGTCCGGCGCGGCGTCCGGCGCGTCATCGGCCTCCCAGCGCGCCCACTCCTCGCGGGAGCCGAGCAGGCTGTCGGTCAGGCTGGGCAGGTCGTCGAGCGGGGTCTCCTCCGCCCAGTCCGGCCGGGGCCGCAGCTCGCGGGTGCGCGCGGAGTCGTCCTCGTCGCGGAACAGGCCCTGCGGCACTCGCGCGGTGGGGTCCGCCTTGGGCAGCACCGCGGTCTCGTCGGCCGCGGGCTTCGGCAGTTCCCGGGTGGTCTCCGCCGTCGAGTCCGCACCGTCGGCCGCCTGCTCGGCGTCCTCGGTCGCCACCTCGGGCAGCACCGCGGTCTCCTCGACCTTGGGCAGCACCGCGGTCTCGTCGGCCTTCGGCAGCACCGCGGTCTCGTCGGCCGCTGCCTCCGGAGCACGCTCCGAAGCCGCCTTCGAAGCGGCCTCGGCCCGCCGCGCGGCCTCCGCCGCGAGCAGCGCTTCCTCGGCCCGCCGCCGCTGCTCCTCCCGCTGCAGCTCGCGCTGTCGCGCGAACTCGACCCGGGCGGCCTCCTCCGCGGCGGCCTTCCGCGCGGCCTCCGCCTCGGCGGCCAGCCGGACCTCCTCGGCGGCCCGCCGCTCCGCTTCCTGCTCGGCCCGGCGCGCAGCCTCCGCCTCGGCGGCGAGGCGCGCGGCCTCGGCGGCCTTGCGGGCGTTCTCGGCTTCGACGCGGGCGGCTTCCTCGGCGGCGAGGCGGTCCTTCTCGGCCTGTTCGGCGCGCAGTTCCTCGAGCAGCGCGAGGCGCCTGCGCTCCGCTTCCTCGGCGGCGAGGCGCGCGGCCTCGGCCTCGGCGGCGCGCCGGGCGGCGTCCTCGCGGGCCTTGCGCTCCTGCTCGGCCTTGGCGACCTTCTCCTGGCCGGAGAGCGGGAGTTCGCGGTCGAGCCGGTGCCGGATGGAGGTGGTGACGGCGGCGGGGGCCTGGGCGCCGTCGACGACCAGGTAGCGGGCGGGGTCGGCGGCGGCGAGCGCCAGGAAACCGGAGCGGACCCGCTGGTGGAACTCGGTGGGCTCGGACTCCAACCGGTCGAGGGCCTCGGTGAAGCGGTCGCGCGCGGCGGTCGGGTCGACGTCCAGCACCACGGTCAGGTCGGGGACCAGTCCGCCGGTGGCCCAGCGGGAGATCCGGGCGACCTCGGTGGCGGCCAGGTCGCGGCCGGCGCCCTGGTAGGCGATCGAGGAGTCCATGTACCGGTCGGTGATGACGACGGCCCCGCGCTCCAGTGCGGGCCGGATGACGTTCTCGACGTGCTCGGCCCGGTCGGCGGCGTAGATCAGCGCCTCGGCCCGGTGCGAGAGCCCGGTGTTGCCGACGTCGAGGACGAGGGCGCGCAGCCGCTGGCCGATCGGGCTGCCGCCGGGTTCGCGGGTGAGGACGACCTCGTGGCCCTTGGCGCGGATCCATTCGGCGAGGGCCTGCGCCTGGGTGGACTTGCCGGCCCCGTCGCCGCCTTCGAGGGCGATGAAGTACCCCTTGCCGGCGACCCGGTGCGGCGCGACCTCGGCCTGGCCGCGGACGGCCTGGGCGAGTTCGCGGCCGAACGGGACGACGCCGCGCTGGTCGTCGGTCTTCATCAGGACGACGGCGGCGAGCACCAGGGTGAGCAGTCCGGCGGTGGAGACGGCGAGGGCGGCGCCGCCGTGGATGAAGGTGAAGCTGCCGGTGCGGATCTCGCCGAGCGTGACCTGGCCGTAGGCGGCGGCGAGCAGCGGCATGCCGATCAGCGCGCCGCCGACGACCGCCCGAAGGACGGCGTACAGGTGCTCGGTGACCTTGCCGAGGCGGATCTCCTCGATCTCCTGGGCGAGCAGGCCGCGGCCGGTGGCGATGACCACGCCGGCGGACAGGCCGGCGACCACGGTGAACAGCAGCACCAGGACGAAGTCGAGGACCAGTCCGGCGAGGATCAGGGCGACGCCGGAGGTGACCAGGCCGAGCGCGAGCAGCCGGCGCCGGGAGAGGCCGGGCAGGGTGGCGCGGCTGAGCCGGATGCCGAGCGCGGGGGTGCCGGCGGCGGCGAGGACCAGCAGGCCGTAGCCGATCGGCCCGGCGAGGTGCTCGCCGGCGGTGAGCAGTCCGAGCGCGGCGACGCCGGCCATCGAGGCGTAGGCGGCGGCGATCGAGAAGGTGAAGTACGGGGCGGAGCCGGTGCGGCCCTTCTTCAGCGCGGCGCCGGGGGTGGCGTCGGTGGGGGCGCGCAGGCCCTGCAGCGGGGAGCGCGGCACCGCGGTGGCACCGGCCGGGAGCTCCTGGAAGTACAGCAGCGCGGCGTTGACCACGAACAGCGCGGCGGTGCCGACCGCGGCGACGACCAGCTGGTGGGCGCGCAGCCAGTCCAGGCCGAGCGCGGCGAGGACGTTGTTGACCAGGGTGAGTGCGACCAGGCCGCCCGCGGCCAGCGGGAGGGCGGCCCAGCCGGTGCGCAGGTCGAGGGTGCGGACGGCGTCCAGCGAGGCGGCGGACGGCGGTCCGGGCTGCTCGGGGACGGCCAGCAGGCCGGGAACGGCGGCGGCCTTGCCGATGGTCCAGATCCGTTCGGCGACGCCGGCCAGGAAGACCGAGCCGAGCAGCACCCAGGTCGCGGAGCCGGCGGACCAGATCGCCCACCAGGGGGCGAGGCCGATCAGCAGGGCACGGAACAGGTCGGCGCCGAGCAGCGCCCAGCGCCGGTCGATGCGGCCGCCGACCAGGGCGTGCACGGGGCCGAGCAGGGCGGCGCCGACCAGCCCGGTGGCGAGCAGCCGCGCGGCGAACAGGGCGGCGACGGACAGCGCGAGGGCGCGGTAGCCGTGTCCGAGCTGTCCGCCGAGCGCGGCGGCGATCACCGTGAGCGGTACGAACACCAGCAGGGCCAGCCGGTCGGCGGTGCCGCCGAGCAGCTGGGTGGTCCACAGTTTCCGGTAGGGCCGGAGCCGCAGCAGTGCACGCGCCCGTTCGCCGGGCGTGCCGGCAGGGGCGACCTCCGGGAGGTCGGGGGCGGCGGTGCGTGCGGTAGGGGGCAGCTCCTCGCTCGTCATACGGTCAGCGTAGCGAGTGCGCGGCCCCGACCTTAACGGGCCTGCCCGGATTCGAACAGGCCCGTTACGGAGTACCCGTCAGCTCTCCTCGGACGAGCTGTCCGCGGCGGCGCTCTTCTTCGCCGCGGCGGTCTTCGCGGCGGTCTTCTTCACCGCGGCGGTCTTCTTCGCGACCGTCTTCTTGGCCGCGGTCTTCTTGGCCGCGGTGCCGGTGGCGGCCTTCTTCGCGGGGGCCTTCTTCGCCGGGGCCTTCTTGGCGGTCTTCTTCACCGGTCCGCGGGCGCGCTTCTCCGCGAGCAGCTCGAACGCCCGCTCGGGAGTGATGCTCTCCACCTCGTCGTCCTTGCGGAGCGTCGCGTTGGTCTCCCCGTCGGTCACGTACGGGCCGAACCGGCCGTCCTTGACCACCACCGGCTTCTCGCTGACCGGGTCGTTGCCGAGCTCCTTCAGCGGCGGCGCGGCGGCGGCCCGGCCGCGCGCCTTGGGCTGGGCGTAGATGGCCAGCGCCTCGTCCAGGGTGATGCTGAGCAGCTGCTCCTCGCTGGTGAGCGAGCGGGAGTCGGTGCCGCGCTTGAGGTACGGGCCGTAGCGGCCGTTCTGCGCGGTGATCTCGTTGCCCTCGGCGTCGGCGCCGACCACCCGGGGCAGCGACAGCAGCCGCAGTGCGTCCTCGAGCGTGACGGTGTCCAGGTCCATGGACTTGAACAGCGAGGCGGTGCGCGGCTTGACGGCGTTCTTGCCGGTCTTCGGGGTGCCCTCGGGCAGCACCTCGGTGACGTACGGGCCGTACCGGCCGGCCTTGGCGACCAGCGGGTTGCCGCTGACCGGATCGGTGCCGAGTTCGCGCTCGCCGCTGGGCTTGGCGAACAGCTCCTCGGCGAGTTCGACGGTCAGCTCGTCCGGCGGCAGCTCCTCGGGGACGTCGGCGCGCTGACCGGTCTCGCCCTCGACGGCGGAGGGGCGCTCCACGTACGGGCCGTAGCGGCCGACCCGGAGCACGATGCCGTCGCCGACCGGGAAGGAGCTGATCTCGCGGGCGTCGATCGCGCCGAGGTCGGTGACGAGTTCCTTCAGGCCGCCGAGGTGGTCGCCGTCGCCGTTGCCCGCGTCGGCGGCCACGCCGACCGCGTTGTCGGCCTCGCCCGCGCCGAAGTAGAAGCGCTTGAGCCACGGCACGGACTCGGCCTGGCCGGCCGCGATCCGGTCGAGGTCGTCCTCCATCCGCGCGGTGAAGTCGTAGTCGACCAGCCGGCCGAAGTGCTTCTCCAGCAGGTTGACCACGGCGAAGGACAGGAACGAGGGCACCAGGGCGGTGCCCTTCTTGAACACGTACTTGCGGTTGATGATCGTGTCGATGATCGACGCGTACGTCGACGGGCGGCCGATCTCGCGGTCTTCCAGCTCCTTGACCAGCGAGGCCTCGGTGTAGCGGGCCGGCGGCTTGGTGGCGTGGCCCTCGGGGGTGAGCCGTTCGGCGGCCAGCGGGTCGCCCTCGGTGACCTGCGGGAGGCGGCGCTCGCGGTCGTCGAGCTCGGCGTTGGGGTCGTCCGCGCCCTCGACGTAGGCCTTCAGGAAGCCGTGGAAGGTGATGATCTTGCCGGAGGCGGAGAACTCGGCGTCCCGGCCGTCGGCGGCGCGCCCGCCCACCTTGACGGTGACGGACTGGCCGACCGCGTCCTTCATCTGGGAGGCGACGGTGCGCATCCAGATCAGCTCGTACAGCCGGAAGTCGTCGCCGCTCAGGGCGGTCTCGGCGGGCGTGCGGAACCGGTCGCCGGACGGGCGGATCGCCTCGTGCGCCTCCTGGGCGTTCTTGACCTTGGAGGCGTAGGTGCGCGGCGCGTCCGGCAGGTAGTCGGCCCCGTACAGCTGGGTGACCTGGGCGCGGGCGGCGTTGATCGCGGTGTCCGACAGCGTGGTCGAGTCGGTGCGCATGTAGGTGATGAAGCCGTTCTCGTACAGCTTCTGCGCCACCTGCATGGTCCGCTTGGCGCCGAAGCCGAGCTTGCGGCTGGCCTCCTGCTGCAGCGTGGTGGTGCGGAACGGCGCGTACGGGGAGCGGCGGTACGGCTTGGACTCGACGCTGCGGACGCTGAACGCGGTCTGCTCCAGCGCGGCGGCCAGCGTGCGGGCGGCCTGCTCGTCGAGGTGCAGGGTGTTCGCGGCGTTCTTCAGCCGACCGTCGGAGCCGAAGTCGCGGCCGGTGGCGACCCGCTTGCCGTCGACGGTGATCAGGCGGGCGCCGAAGTTCTCCGGGTTGGCGGCGTCGGCGGCGGTGCGGCCGGTGCCGAAGGTGCCGACCAGGTCCCAGTAGGAGGCGGAGGTGAAGGCGATCCGCTCACGCTCCCGCTCGACGACCAGCCGGGTGGCGACGGACTGGACGCGGCCCGCCGACAGCTTCGGCATGACCTTCTTCCACAGCACCGGGGAGACCTCGTAGCCGTAGAGGCGGTCCAGGATGCGGCGGGTCTCCTGGGCGTCGACCAGGCGCTGGTTGAGGTCGCGCGGGTTGCGCACGGCCTCCTGGATGGCGTCCTTGGTGATCTCGTGGAAGACCATCCGGTGCACCGGCACCTTGGGCTTCAGCACTTCCTGCAGGTGCCAGGCGATGGCCTCGCCCTCGCGGTCCTCATCGGTGGCGAGGAAGAGTTCGTCGGACTCCTTGAGCAGCGACTTCAGCTTCGTGACCTGGGACTTCTTGTCCGGGTTGACCACGTAGATCGGAGCGAAGTCGTGGTCGACGTCGACGCCGAGGCGGCGGACCTCGCCGGTGTACTCGTCCGGGACCTCGGCGGCCGTGCCGGGCAGGTCACGGATGTGACCGACGCTGGCCTCGACGATGTAGCCGGGCCCGAGGTAGCCCTTGATCGTCTTGGCCTTGGCCGGCGACTCGACGATGACGAGTCGCTTGCCGTGCGCGGTCTCGCTGCTCGAGGACACCTTCGCTCTTCTCTCCCGGTCGTTTACCAAAACTCCTGGGCCGTCGCATCGCGACGGCCCCACCAGCGGAGTGTGACCGTACCCTGGCCACCCTTGTCAAACGGACGGATCCTGCTTTTTCACCGGCAAGGCCGACCGACGCCACTCGAACGGTAACCCGATGGCCGGTGTTCGAGCATGTCTTTCCGCCGCAACCGGGCCCGTCGCCGGGGCAGTGCGGGGCGGCGGCGAACGGCCGGAACCCGTCCCCGAGTGGCTCGGACCGGGTCTGCCGGGCGGCCTCGGACGGTGACCGGCCGGAACGTTTCGTCAGCGCAACGCGACGGCCAGCAGGGTCAGCCCGCCGGCCAGCGCGGAGGTGCCGAGCAGCGCCCAGAACAGGTCCGCGGGCAGCGAGGGCAGCTCCTCGTGCGCGGCCAGCACCACCCGGTCCGGCCGCCGCGGGTCGTAGGCGACCTGGACGGCCGCGCCCGGGGCCAGCCGCACCGGCCGGCGCAGCGGGGTGTGCCCGCGCGGCCGGGCCAGCACCAGCCGGCCCGGTCCGCCCGGCACGCTCGCCGGACGCAGTTCGTGGACGGCGCCCGGGGCGGCGCCCGCCGAGGGCTCCACTGCGTAGGACAGCAGCGGGCTGCTGTCCGTGCCGTCGGCCGAGTCGGGGTCGGCCACCACCTGGGCGGTGGCGGGGACGCCACGCCGACGCAGCTGGTGGCGAAGGCGCAGTTCCACGGCGCACCAGAGCAGCAGCGCGCTCCCGAACGCCGCCAGGACCGCCCCGCCCACCAGCGTCGTCGGCGTCTCCACCCGGTCCTCCCCCGCACTGTCCACAGCCTGTGGACAGCCACCCTGACAGCCGGTGGACAACCCGCGGCGGACTCCCGGCGTACACCGGGCCACACCGAGGAGTCCGCCCGGTGAACGCGGCGGCGCCGCGGGCGGGTTGACGCGATGTCACCGGACGGCGGCGAGCGTCACCGAACGGCGGCGGACGTCACGGTCCGGCACCCGGCGTCACAGCCGGGCAACCGCCGAAACCGGTGCCCGGCCGTCCGCCGTGTCCAACGCTGCCGGACCGCACCGGTCACCGCGCCCACCAGGGGGAGCTCATGAACACCCGTCCGAACGCCGCCCGCCGCCTGCTCGCCACCGCCGCCCTGCTGACCGCCGCCGTCGCCGCGCTGACCGCCTGCGACCCGGAGGGCGACCAGGCTGCCACGGGCCCGGCCACCGCCTCCACCACCGCCGCGGCCTCCGCCCCGGCCGCGCCGTCCGCGAGCCACGGCGCCCCCACCCCGACCGCCTCCGGGCACGCCTCCACCGCGGCCACCCGCGCCGCCACCGCGAGCGCCCGGCCGAGCGCCGCGCACAGCAGCGCCGCGCCGCAGGCGGACTGCACCGCGGCGGCCCAGCGGCCCGGCCACCGGGTGATCAATGTCACCGCCGCGGCGGCCGACCGGCTGACCGCCACCGGGACGGTGTTCGTCTGCGGCCCGGAGGTCGACAACGACGGCTACTACCGGGCGACCGGTGCCGCCACCGGCTACTCGTTCGCCTCCGGCGCGAGCGCCCGCCTGGTCACCGTCTCGGGGGCGGTGGACAGCGCTCCGGTATCCGTCGCGGCGCTGGTCCAGCACGTCAACGACTGCGCGGCGGACCGCGAGCCCGCCGCGCCGTACGCCTGCTTCGGCGGCATGTACGACATCACCACCGACGCGGCCGGCCGGATCACCTCGGTGACCGAGCTCTACCACCCCTGATCAGGCGACCGGCTCGATGAACCCCTGCTCGGTGAGCAGCCGCAGCGACTCGGGCACCCGGTCGCGCAGCCGCACCCGGTCCTCG
Organism: Streptomyces sp. TLI_171; assembly: GCF_003610255.1. Taxonomy (GTDB): domain Bacteria; phylum Actinomycetota; class Actinomycetes; order Streptomycetales; family Streptomycetaceae; genus Kitasatospora. The sequence continues at coordinate 3,535,058 of NZ_RAPS01000001.1, forward strand.
CCGAGCAGTTGGGCGATCGCGTCGACGATCTCGCCGGCCGCCAGGGTGCCGTCGCAGACGCCGACGAAGCCCGCGCCGACGGTGTCCACCTTGGTGGCCCGCCGCATGCCCCGGTTGTGACGGAGGATCACGTGCTCCGGGTCCTCCGAACCGGGCGCGCCGATCTGCTCCTGCACCACCTCGTCGGCGAGCAGGTAGCGGGCGGCCAGCAGGCCCGCGTCGTCGTGGGTCCGCAGGAAGTCCTGCCGGGCGAACCACTCCTCGATGTGCGGCCCGAGCGGCTGCTCCACCGGGTGCGGCCACTCCTCGATCCGCACCACCGGGTCGCTCGCGCCGGACGCCCGCAGGGTGATCCAGCCGAAGCCGATGCCCTCCACCCCGGCGGCCTCGAAGCTGTCCAGCCACTCCTCGTAGCGGGCCGCGTAGTCCTCGCCCCGGTGGTCGCCGCCGTCGCGCAGCCACAGCTCCGCGTACTGGGCGACGTCCTGCACCTCGCGCTGCACCACCCAGGCGTCCAGACCGGTGCCGGCCACCCAGCCGGCCAGCCGGTCGTGCCAGTCCTCGCCCTTGACGTGCTGCCAGTTCGCCAGCAGCTGGCAGTAGCCGCCGGGCTCCAGGTGGGCGGCGGCGCCGCGGACCACGCTGCGGCACAGGTCGTCGCCGGCCATCCCGCCGTCCCGGTAGGTGAACCGGCCGGCCGGGGAGATCACGAACGGCGGGTTGGAGACGATCAGGTCGAAGCGGCGCTCGCCGACCGGCTCGTACAGGCTGCCCCCGGCGGTCTCCACCTGGTCGAAGCCGGAGAGTGCGGCGGTCAGCCGGGTGAAGTGCAGGGCCCGCGGGTTGAGGTCGGTGGCGGTGACCCGCTGGGCGTGCCGGGCCGCGTGCAGGGCCTGCACGCCGGAGCCGGAGCCCAGGTCCAGCACCTCGCGCACCGGCCGACGCACCGTCAGGTTGGCCAGCGTGGTGGACGCCCCGCCCACGCCGAGCACCAGGTCGCGCCGCTCGATCCCGGCCCCGGTCCGGCCCGAGCCGATGCCGCCCGCGCCGCCGACGGCGCAGCCGAGGTCCGACACCACCCAGGCGTCCGCGCTGGGCAGGCCCGCGACCTCGTCGGCGTACGGCCGCACGTCCACGGTGGCGCGCAACTGCTCGCCGTCGGCCACCAGCCAGCCGTCGGCCAGCAGCGTCTCGACCGGCAGCGCCGCCGCGGCGGCCGCCCGCGACACCGGCTGCTGCAGCAGGAACAGCCGCACCAGCGTCTCCAGCGGCGACCCGCCACGGGTCGCCCGCAGCGCGGGCACAGCCTCGCTGCGGGCCAGCGCCGCGTACGAGGTCGGACCGAGCAGGTCCAGCAATCCGTCGGCGGTGAAGGAGGCCGTCAGCAGCGCCTCCCGGAACTCCGCGATCCGGCCGGCATCAAGTACGGGGCTGTTCGTCACCCCGCCATTCTCTCCCGCCCGCAGCCCTGCCCCCGGCAGCCGCCCACCGAACGGAGCGTCAGCTCGCCGCCCTGGTCGACCTCCTTGTGCCGCGCGGCCGCGCGGCTCGACTTCCCCCCACCGCGCGCGGGGCGGGGGTCAGCTCTTGGCGGGCGAGGGCGAACCGGAGGGCGCGGCGGAGCCGGTCGCGGCCGGGCTGCCGCTCGGGGCGGCGCCGTCGCCGGGGCTCGCCGAGGCGCTGCCGGACGGATCGGTGGCGGGCACGCCGGGGTCGGCGGAGCCGGCCTTGCAACCGGGCTGCTTCTTGATCGCGTCGCCCAGGTCGCCGCTCTGCAGGCCGGCCAGCGCCGAGGTGGACACGCCGGAGAGCCGCTGCACCTGGTCGCCGACGCTGCGCAGGCCGTCCGCGAACTTGGCCTGGTCGTTGCTGGCCAGCCCCTCAAGCTTCTTCTGCGCGTCCAGGTACCCCTGCGCCACCTGCTTCAGCTCGTTGACGGCGTCCTGCTGGACCTTCGCGCCGTCGTCGACCTTCGGCGCACCGGCCTTCTGCACCGCGTCGGCGAGCTGCTGGTTGGTGGCGGCGAGGGTGGCGAGGTCTGTGGACAGCCGCTTCTGCAGGTCGACCGGGGACTCGCCTTCCTTGACGTTCCCGGTGTCGGCGAGCGCCGCGCGGGACTGCGCGATCGGGTCCCGCGCCGAGTCGCAGACGTTCTTCGCCCAGCCGTCGAGCTTCGCCGAGTCGTCGGCGGAGCAGCCGACGGCGGCGAGCGCGAGCAGCGCGCCGAGCGCGGAGACGGTCACCAGTCGCTTCTTCACCGGGGCCCTTTCGGTCGCTGACACCCGGCTCCGGGCATCGCCAGCGAACCTACACGGCCGACCGGCCCGCCCTGCCCGGAAGTCCGCAGCACGAAGCGTCCGCACCGCTCGGCAGCACGTCCGTGCAGCTCAGCGGTGCGCCCGCGCAGTTCGGCGGCGAACGGTGAGAAGCGTCACGGTACGGGGCACCACGGCGGGAGCCCCGGACCGACGGGTGCTCAGACCGGGACGGAGGCGGGGGCGATCGGCCAGCTCATCCGGATCACGCCGCCCTCGGAGCCGTTGCCGACCTCGACGTCCTCGACCAGGCCGGTGATCACCGCCAGGCCGAGCACCTCCTCGTCCTCCGGCGATACGGCGCTGCCGCCCTCCTCGCCGGGGCCGGCCTCGTCGGCGACCTCGATGAGAAAGCGCTTCTCCTGCTCGGTCAGGGCGACCCGGACCGCGCCGTCCACGCCGTTGCGCCGGTGCAGCGCCACCGCGCGCGAGCAGGCCTCGCCGACGGCGAGGCGCAACTCGTCGAGCACCGACTCGTCCACCCCGGCCCGTCTGGCCACCGCGGCGGCCACCAGCCGGGCGGTGCGCACGTGCTCGGGAAGCGCGCTGAATCGAAGTTCGACGGTTGCCATGTCTCCCCTCCGGGGTTGCTCCCCGCCGCCGGACACACCGGCCCGGACAACGGAAGCGGGTACGCCGACCTCGCCGGTCGGGCCGGACACGGGGCCCGGCCCGCCGGCGGCGGTCGATCGAGAAGATTCGGTTGGACCACCGAACAGCGGACCGACAGAACGTCAGTCGGTCGCCGCGACGGCCTCGTCCACCGAGTTGTGAATCGGGAACACCTTGGTCAGACCGGTGATCCGGAAGATCTTCAGGATGCGCTCCTGGTTGCACACCAGGCGCAGCGAACCCTCGTGGGCACGCACCCGCTTCAGGCCGCCGACGAGCACGCCGAGGCCGGTGGAGTCGAGGAAGTCGACGCCCTCCATGTCCACGACCAAGTGGTAATTGCCGTCGTTGACGAGCTCGACAAGCTGCTCGCGCAGCTTGGGGGCGGTGTACACATCGATCTCGCCGCCAACCTCGACGACCGTGCGATCGCCGACAGTACGGGTCGACAGGGACAGGTCCACGGAACCTCCAGCACCTTGCCTTGCTACGTCATTGCGATCATCAGCCCGGCGGCTGCTACCGCATGGTCGCAGGGCCAGGGCGCGGCGAACCGGCAGGTCGGAGCCTCACCGTCGCGGCCCTCGGCCGTGCGGCCGTCACGGGCTTCATTCAACCACCTGCGACCATGGCCGCACGATGGTTAACAGCGATTCTCCGTCACGCCGGTGACACACTGGGTCTTCATGCCGCCCCGTCACCACCAGCCCGAGGCCCTGCTCGCCACCCTTTCCACCGAGCGCGGCAGGTCGGACCGCCTCACCCATACGGAGCACCTGCCCGCCCGCGAGGCCCGGTATGCGCCTTGGCCGGAAGGAATCCGTCAGGAGGTGGTCGCGGCGGCCGCGAAGCTCGGCGTGGTGCTGCCGTGGGCGCACCAGGCGGAGGCGATGGACCTGGCCGCCGCGGGGCGGACCACGGTGATCGCGACCGGCACCGCCTCGGGCAAGTCGCTGGGCTATCTGGCCCCGCTGCTCAGCGACCTGCTGACCGGCACCGAGGCCCGCAACGGGCGCGGCGCGACCGCGCTCTACCTGGCCCCGACCAAGGCGCTGGCCGCCGACCAGCGCCGGCGCGCCGCCGAACTCGTCCCCGAGCGGGTCCGGGTGGCGCTCTACGACGGCGACACCCCGCCGCAGGAACGCGAGTGGGTCCGCCAGTACGCCTCGTACGTGCTCACCAATCCGGACATGCTGCACCGGGGCATACTCCCCGCCCATCCGCGCTGGTCGTCCTTCCTGAAGACGCTGAAGTACGTGGTGGTCGACGAGTGCCACACCTACCGCGGCGTGTTCGGCTCGCACGTCGCCCAGGTGCTGCGGCGGCTGCGGCGGCTGTGCGCCCGCTACGGGGCGACGCCGACCTTCCTGCTGGCCTCCGCCACCACCGCCGAACCGGCGGTCACCGCGGAGCGGCTCACCGGGCTGCCGGCCACCGCCGTCACCGAGGACTGCTCGCCGCGCGGACCGCTGGTGTTCGCGCTCTGGGAGCCGCCGCTGACCGAGAACGTCGGCGAGCACGGCGCGCCCGTCCGCCGCACCGCCACCGCCGAGGCCGGCTACCTGCTCACCGACCTGGTGCACGGCGGCACCCGGACCGTCGCGTTCGTCCGCTCCCGGCGGGCCGCCGAGCTGGTCGCCCTGCAGGCCCAGGAGCAGCTCGGCCAGCCGCTCGCCGCCCGGGTCGCCGCCTACCGCGGCGGCTATCTCGCGGAGGAGCGGCGGGCGCTGGAGCGCGACCTGCACACCGGCCGGCTGCTGGGTCTCGCCTCCACCTCGGCGCTGGAACTCGGCGTGGACGTCTCCGGGCTGGACGCCGTGCTGATGGCCGGATATCCCGGCACCCGGGCCTCGCTCTGGCAGCAGGCCGGGCGTGCCGGACGCGAGGGGCAGGGGGCGCTGGCCGTGCTGATCGCCCGGGACGACCCGCTGGACACCTACCTCGTCCACCACCCCGACGCGCTGTTCGCCACCCCGGTGGAGGCCACCGTCCTCGACCCCGACAACCCGCACGTGCTGGCCCCGCACCTGTGCGCCGCCGCGGCCGAGCTCCCGCTCACCGATCCCGACCTGGAGCTGTTCGGGCCGTCCGCGGAGCCGCTGCTGCCGGTGCTGGAGCGGCGCGGGCTGCTGCGCCGCCGCTCGGACGGCTCCTGGTACTGGACCCGGCGCGAGCGCGCCGCCGACGGCGTGGACCTGCGCGGCAGCGGCGGCAGCCCCGTGCAGATCGTCGAGGCCGACACGGGGCGGCTGCTCGGTACCGTGGACGCGGAGGCCGCGCACACCACCGTGCACACCGGGGCCGTCCACCTGCACCAGGGGCGCACCTACCTGGTCCGCGAGTTCGACCTGGAGTCCTCGGTCGCGCTGGTCTCCCCCGCCAACCCGCCGTACACCACCTCCGCGCGCGACGTGACCTCGATCGCGATCCTGGCCACCGACACCACCGAGGAGTGGGGCGAGGCCCGGCTCAGCTTCGGGTCGGTGGAGGTCACCAACCAGGTGGTCGGCTATCTGCGCAAGCGGATCGCCACCGGCGAGATCCTCGGCGAGAGCAAGCTCGACCTGCCGCCCCGCACGCTGCGCACCCGCGCCGTCTGGTGGTCCGTCACCGAGGACCAACTGCTCGACGCGGAGATCCCGTTCGACCAGCTGCCCGGTGCGGCGCACGCCGCCGAGCACGCCTCCATCGGCCTCCTCCCGCTGTTCGCCACCTGTGACCGCTGGGACATCGGCGGGGTGTCCGTCCCGCTGCATCCCGACACCGGGCTGCCCACCGTGTTCGTCTACGACGGCCACTCGGGCGGCGCTGGCTTCGCCGAACGGGGCTTCCGGCGCGCCGTCGAGTGGCTGACCGCGACCCGCGACGCCATCGCCGCCTGCGAGTGCGAGCGCGGCTGCCCGTCCTGCGTCCAGTCGCCGAAGTGCGGCAACGGCAACGAGCCGCTGGACAAGGCCGCCGCGATCCGCCTGCTCACCGTCCTGCTCGAGCACGCCCCCGGCGCGGCCGGATCCCAGCCGGGCGGGGCCGGCTGACGGCCTGTCGGGCGCGGCGCCGTCCTCGCCCCGGGCCCAGAGCGGTCCGGCGCGGGAGCGGGCCCGGGCCGGGCCGAACGGCACCGGCACCCCGTGGACCGGGACCCGGACCACCACCTCGACCGCGTCCCGCCCCGGGAGCACGCCGCAGGAGACCAGCTCGGCTCCGCCCGGCTGGGCCCGGGTGAGCTCCGCCGCCCGACCGCACCCGCCGTCGGGGTCGAGCAGCAGCCGCCCGGCCGCCGCCAGCGCGGCGAGGTCAGCCGCCGACTCGGCCCGGTGCCGGGCGGCCACCACCGATCCGAGCGACAGGCAGACCGAGAACACCGCCACGCCCAGCAGTCCGAGCGACACCAGCCATACCGTCGCGGACCCCCGGTCGGAATCGGCCCCGCTGCGGCAGCGCTGCCCCCGGCCGGGCGAACTCCCGTACCACCGTGCCCCGTTCACCACTCGCTCCTCCTCTCATTCGGCTTCGGTCAGCACGTCCTCGCGGGCGCCCACCGCGGTCGCGGTGAGCCGCACCGAGAGCAGCGCGGCGAGTCGGCCGGGGCCCGGGCAGCGGGCCTCGACCGTGACCCTGGCGGTGGTGGCGTCCAGCGCGATCGCGACCTTCGCTCCGCGCGGGGCGGCCGCCGCGGCCAGTGCCGCGGCGTCGGCGTCCCCGCGAGCGGCGGCCCGGGCGCCGACCCGGGCCGCGTCCACGCAGCGGATCTGGGCGCCGGCCGCGACCACGCACCAGGTCAGCATGGCGGCGAGCAGCACCAGGGCGGGCAGCCCGACCGCGGTCTCCGCCGTCACCATCCCGCCGTCCGGGGCCCGGGCCCGATCTGGCGGCCGCTCATACCGCATGCAGGGCCCGGTCGAGGATCTCGGACAGCGCCCCGGAGACCGTCCCGCTGGTCACCACCTTGTAGAGCACGGCCGCGAACGCGCAGGCGGCGACGGTGCCGATCGCGTACTCGGCGGTGCTCATCCCGGCGTCCGGCGGGCCGGCGGCCTTGCGCCGGCGGTCGCGGAGCCAGGCCGCGAACCTGCGGAGGGCGAGCGCCGCGGTGGCCGGACGGGCCGGCGGGGAGAACGTCATCATCGGTGAAATCCCTTCTGCAGAAACCGAGGTCGAGCGCCGGTGCGGTCACAGGCGCTGGGCGAACGCGCCGGTCAGTCCGGTGACCACCGGCACCACTCCGATCAGTACGAACGCGGGCAGGAAGCAGAGGCCGAGCGGCGCGGTCGCCAGGACGCCGGCCCGGCGGACCCGGGCGTGCGCCGCACGGGCAGCTGCCGCCCGCTGGGACTGGGCGAGGCCCGCGAGCGCGGTGGCCGGCGGTGCGCCGCTGAGGGTGGTGCGGGCCAGGCAGCGGGCGAGCGGGGCCATCGGCGGGCAGTCCGCGGCCAGCTGCTCCCAGCAGTGCTCCGGGGAGGCCCCGAGGGAGAGTTGGGCCGCGACCCCGGTGAGGCGGTCCCGCATCGGCGGCGGAACGCTGTCCGCCACCGCGAGGGCCGCTCCCGCCGGGGAGCTGCTCGATCCGAGGCAGGCCGCCAGCAGGTCGGCCGTCAGCGGAAGTTGACGGACCAGCCAGTCATGCTCGGCGGCCCGGCGGCGCTCGCCGGGCGAGCGCACCCGCGGCAGCAGCCGCCACCCGGCGCAGCAGACCAGCACCCCCGCCGCCAGGCCCGCCGGGCCGCCGACCAGCACGGCTGCCGCGACGCCCAGCAGCCCGGCCACCGCCCGGTCACCGGCCAGCCGCCCGAGGGCGCGGCCCACGCCTGCGGCCGCCCGGCCACGCCGCACCGCACGGGTCGACACCCCGGGGACGCACCGCTCGGCCCGACGCCGCACCGCCCGCCACCACGCGGCCCCGAGCAGCTCGCCCGCCAGCCCCAGGGCAGCGACCGGAGCCAGGACAGCCATCGTGTTCACCTCGCCTCCGTCGAGCACCGAACCCTCCTCAGCCGTGAGCCGCCTGCCGCTGGATCGCCCCGGCTCCGAACCGGGGCGGACGCACTCCCCGCCCACCGCACGCTCACCCCCACCGGTCCGCCGGCACCGCGAGCTGACCCCCTGTCAGTGCGGGCAGGGTCGCGGCCCAGGGGTCGCGGCGCGTCCGGGAGATCCCGCAGCGGGCGGCGGCACGCGGTGGGCGGGGGCGGGCCGGGGCGTCCTCCGCGGCGCGGACGATCCTGGCCGTCCAGACCAGGCCGGCCACCTCCAGCGCGGAGCCGGCCAGCAGGCCGAGCAGGCCCACCGGGGTGTGCAGCAGCACCTGGACGGGGTGCGCGCCCAGCGCCGCCCCCAGGCCGAGACCGACCGCGGGCAGTGCGGCGAGCACCGCCATCGTGGTGCGCGGGCCCGCGAGTTCACCCGCGATCTCCTCGGCCAGTGCCCGCTCGGCGCGCAGCGCGTCGGCGACCTGTTCGAGGCCGGTGGCCAGCCCCGTCCCGCTCTCGGTGCTGACCTGCCAGCAGGCCGCCACCGCTGCCGCCCCACCGCCGCCGGGCAGTTCGGCCAGCAGCCGGAGCGCCGCGGCCGAGTCCGCGCCGTAGCGGCCGGCGGCCAGCCGGGCCGTCGGTTCGGGGCCAAGGCGGCGGCTCCAGTCCGGCCCGGCCCGGGAGACCACCGCGTGCAGGGCCTGCTCCGGTGTGGCGCCGCTGTGCAGTTCGGCCGCCAGGCCGCTGCACAGGTCGACCACCGCCGCCGCCCGCCGCCGGGCCGCGCGGGCCGCTGCCCGGCCGGAGCGCCACCTGCGCACCGGGACGACCGCGCAGGCCGCCGCGACGACCGGCAGCACCGAGGCGGTGCTGTGCCCGGCCGCCGCGCCCGCCGGGAGCAGCAGCAGCTCCGGCACCAGCCAGCGCGGCCGGCTGCGCCGCCACCGCGCCCGGACCCGGCCGAGCCGACCGGCGGGGCCGTGCCGCCCGGACAGCACCCGCCGAACCCGGCCGCCACCGCGCACCCGCCGGCGCACCGCGAGCAGCCAGCGCGCCCCGTACAGCCCGCCGCCGAGCCCGGCGACGACCCCGGCCAGCGTGACCGCACCGGCGAGGCCGTACGCCCGCTCCGTGGCCGCTGCCGCACCGAACAGCCCGGTCACCTCGGCCCCCTGACCGTGGCGCACAGCCGCTGCCGGGCGATCGCCCCGATCACGCACAGCGTGAGCACCCAGGCGAACTCGACCTGACGCACCGTCATGGCGCCTCCTCCGGCCCGGGCCCGACGGCCGCCTCGGGACCGTCCGGGGGCGGTTCCACTGCTGCCTCCGGGTCCGGCGGGAGGTCGACGCCGCGGTCGGCGCAGAGCTCGCGCAGCCGGGACCAGCCGGGGCCGGGCCGGCTGCGCCCGTCGCGTTCGAAGTGGACGGCGGCAGTGGTGGCGGTGAGCCCGTCCCGGTCACCGACCAGCAGGTGCAGGCCGGTGACCCGGCGGCGGCCGTCGGCGCGGTCGCGGCCGAGGTGGACGACGGCGTCGAGGCCGGCCCGGAGCTGGCTGTGCAGCGAGTGCCGGTCGAGTCCGGCGATCGACCCGAGCGCCTCCAGCCGGGCCGGGACGTCGGTCGCGGTGTTGGCATGGACGGTGCCGCAGCCGCCCTCGTGGCCGGTGTTGAGGGCGGCCAGCAGGTCGATCACCTCGGCGCCGCGGACCTCGCCCACCACCAGCCGGTCGGGCCGCATCCGCAGGGCCTGCCGGACCAGGTCACGCAGGGTCAGTTCGCCCTGCGACTCCTGGTTGGGCGGGCGGGACTGCAGGCGCACCACGTGCGGGTGGTCCGGGCGCAGTTCGGCGGAGTCCTCGGCGAGGACGATGCGTTCGTTGTCGGGGACGAGTCCGAGCAGGGCGGCCAGCAGGGTGGTCTTGCCGCTGCCGGTGCCGCCGGAGATCAGCAGCGAGAGCCTGGCCCGCAGCACGGCGGCGAGCAGGTCGGCGCCGGCCGGGGGCAGTGCCCCGGCGGCGACCAGCTCGGCGAGGGTGAAGGGCGTGCGGCGGCTGGTCCGCAGCGAGATGTGGGTGCAGTCGGCGGCGATCGGCGGGAGCACGGCGTGCAGCCGGGTGCCGTCGGCGAGGCGGGCGTCGACCCAGGGGCGGGCGTCGTCGAGGCGGCGGCCCGCGGCGGTGGCCAGCCGGTGGGCGAGGCGGCGGACGGCGTCCGCGTTCGGGAAGCGCACCTGGGGCGCCCGCTCCAGGCCGTGGCCGCGGTCGACCCAGATCCGGTCCGGGCCGTTGACCAGGACGTCGGTGACGCCGGCTTCGGCGAGCAGCGGGTCGAGCGGGCCGGCGCCGACGATCTCGGCGCGCAGGGTGCGCACCGCGTCGAGCACGTCGGCCCCGCCGAGGGGCGGCCGGGCGGCGCGCAGGGCGGCGGCCACCGACCCGGCGGTGGGCGGTGCGCCCGCTTCGGCGAGCCGGATCCGCACGGCGTCCACCAGCTCGGCAGCGCCGCTGTCGGGCGGCGCTGCCGGTGCCGGACGGAGCGGCGGCGGGCCGTCCTCCGGCGGGGCGGTGGGCGGCTGACGGCGCACCAGGTACCGGACCGGCGGGGCCTGCCGGCGGTCGGGCTCGGCCGGTGCGGGCTCGACCGGACCGACCGGACCGGGCGGGGCGCCGAACAGCGTGCGGGCACGCGGGACGGCGATCCGGCGGTGGGTGCGGGCGATCGGCCGCCCGGCGGCCGTGGGCGCGCCCCGGGGCGGCTCGGCGGCCTGCGTGTCGACGGCGTGCAGACGGTTGGTCATGAGTCCTCCTCAGGCCGCCACGACGGGCGGCATCGCTTCGGTCAGGAATCGGCCGCAGAACCGGGCCAGCGGCCCGCGCTCCCGCAGCCCGGGCGGGGCGCCGCGTTCGACGTCCAGGGCCAGGCCGGGCTCGGGGACGAGTTCGCCGGCCAGCCGCAGTTGCAGGCCGCGGGCCACGTCGGCGGCGGTGAGCCCGGCCGGGCCGGGGGTGCGGACCACCGCCCGCAGGTCGGTCAGCCGCATCCGCACGGCGGCGGCGACCCGGTCCGCGGCGGCCATGGCGCGCAGTTCGGCGGGCACCACCAGCAGGGCGGTGTCGGCCTGTTCGAGCGCCTGGGCGGCTGCGGCGTCGAGGTGTCTGGGCAGGTCGAGGACGACCAGCCCGCCGCGTCTGCGGGCCGCCGCCAGCACGCTGCGCATCGCCTCGGCGGGGATGGCCAGGGTGTCCGACCTGTCCCAGGACAGGGCGCTGAGCCGGTGCGGCTCGGGTAGCGCCTTGGCCAGTTCGGCGCCGCTGATCCGGCCGCGGGAGGGCGCGAGGTCGGGCCAGCGCAGGCCGCCGGCCTGTTCGGCGCCGAGCAGCACGTCCAGTCCGCCGCCGAGCGGGTCGCCGTCGATCAGCATCGTCCGGTGCCCGGCCCGGGCCGCGCAGACGGCGAGGGCGCAGGCCAGGGTGGAGGCCCCGGCGCCGCCGCGACCGCCGAGCACGGCGACGGTGAGCGCGGGCGGCCCGACGCCCTCGGTGGCGTCGGCGATCCGGTCGAGCAGCCAGGACTGCGCGTCGGGCAGGAAGAGCACGTGCTCCGCGCCGAGGCGGACGGCGCGCACCCAGATCTCCCCGTCGTCGAGGTCGAGGCCGAGCAGCAGCACGCCGGGTCGGCGGGCCAGGCCGGCGCACTGCTCGGCGAGGTCGTCGCCGACCAGCACCAGCGGTGCGCCCTCCCACAGCCGGGCGGGCGGCGGGGCGGCGCCGAGCAGCCGTGGTTCGGCTCCGGCGGCGGCGCACAGGCGGGTGAGCTGTTCGGCAAGCGCCTCGTCGCCGGTGAGGATCAGCGGCCCGGGCGAGGGCCCGGGCGCGGCGGCGTGCGGGTCGGTGACGGAAGCGGACAAAGCGGGCCTCCCGTGGTGCGGGAACGGTCTGACGGCGCGTCGGACGCGGTGACCCCGAGGGGCCCCGCCGGGCGGCGCGAACACCACGGTGGAGGACGGCGCGGAATGCGTCGGCCGAGTTCGCAATGCCTGTGGATAACCCCGCCCTGTGGATAACCGGGCTCACTCGGACGGGGGCTAAAGCGGCTCGGAATTGACGCATCGGGTATGCCGATATGACACTCGGACAACTACGCTGCGTAACAGAAACTTGGGGTGCGAAGAACCCTCGACAGCGACTCGCGAGCCGCTGGAGCTGCCCCCCGAACCTCCGGCCCCACCACTCCCCAGAGGCTCAACTGCCCCGGAAAATGGGCCCGGACATGCGACGACCCCCGCCGGGGGGGAGAGCGGGGGTCGTCTATCCACGGCCCGGCTCGGGGGGGAGGAGCCGGACCGGGTTAGCACGGTCGCGCGAACGATCCGTGACTTCCATGGTGTACCCGACCGGCCAGAAACACAAACCCGCACGCCCGCGGGTCCACCGAATGGCCGCCTGTTTTGCTCGCCCCTCTATCCTCGGTTCCCGTGGACACCACCGAGAACGCCGACTTCGCCGACCGCGGTGCCGACTCCGCCGGGCCGAACCCCGGCGCGCCGCGGACCGCCGCCTTCTTCGACCTGGACAAGACGATCATCGCCAAGTCCAGCGCACTGGCCTTCAGCCGCCCGTTCTACCAGGGCGGCCTGATCAACCGCCGCTCGGTGGTGAAGAGCGCCTACGCCCAGTTCGTCTTCCTGGTCGGCGGTGCGGACCACGACCAGATGGAGAAGATGCGGGCCTACCTGTCGGCGCTCACCCGCGGCTGGAACGTCCAGCAGGTGCGGGAGATCGTCGCGGAGACCCTGCACGGCATGATCGACCCGATCATCTACGACGAGGCCGCCTCCCTGATCGAGCAGCACCACGCCGCCGGGCGGGACGTGGTGATCGTCAGCAGCTCGGGCTCCGAGGTGGTCGAGCCGATCGGCCAACTGCTGGGCGCGGACCACGTGATCGCCACCCGGCTGCACGTCGAGGACGGCCGCTACACCGGCGAGATCGAGTACTACGCGTACGCCGAGAACAAGGCCGCCGCGATCCGCGAGCTGGCCGCGCGCGAGGGCTACGACCTCGCCAACTGCCATGCGTACAGCGACTCCTCGACCGACCTGCCGATGCTGGAGACGGTCGGCCACCCGGCCGCGGTGAACCCGGACCGGGCGCTGCGCAAGGAGGCGGTGGCCCGCGACTGGCCGGTGCTGGTGTTCAGCCGGCCGGTCGAACTGACCCGCAGGCTCCCGGAGTTCCGCGCGCCGAGCCGGTCGGTGCTGGCCGCGGTGGCGGTCGGCGCGGCGGTGCTGACGGCCGGGGTGCTCTGGTACAGCGCGCGGCGGCGGCGCCCGACTGCGGCCTGAGCGGCCCGCCGGCCGGCCCCTGACGGTCCCGACCGCGGCCCGGCCGGGCCGACCGCGGGCGGCCGACGGTTCGCCAAATCGGACAAACAGCGACGCAAAACGGCAAATGCCCTGTTTTCGGGTTCCTCTTTCGCCCGATCTGAGGTAGAAATGGGGTACGGCCCGCGAGACCCGGTAAGGACCCCAAGAGGTCGAACCGACAACGCAGTTAAGGCCCCACGGACCGATGTACGGACAGCTGGGCACCCACATGCAGCCGACCCGCTGACGGGCCGCCGCACCAGGCGAACGGGCACAGGACCCCGCCTGATGGGCAAGAGAACGGTGCATGCACTGGTAACCCGGCCTCCGTGCCAGCGGCGGCGCCCGGAAGACCCGGGCGTCGCCGCAACTGTTGTGCCGGACGGTCGAGTTCGCACCGGCGGTCGAGTTCGGACCGGCGGTCGGCCTCGGACCGGTGCGGCCGGGTTCAGACCATGCCGCGCTGCATCGCCTCGCACACCGCGGTGCTCTCGCGGACGCCGAGGCCGAGCCCGGCGGCGCAGTGGGTCAGCCAGCGGGCCATGCCCTCGGGGGTGCCCTCCAGGTAGCCCAGCAGGGCCTGCCGGTAGGCGGCGGTGCCGAGTTCGGCGAGGCCGACCTCGGCGGGGCAGATCGCCTTCGGGTCGAGGCCCTCGGCGGTCAGCACGATCCGCTGGGCGGCCCGGGCGACCAGGCCGTTGTGGGTGCCGAACGGGCGCAGCGCGAGCAGTTCGCCGTGCACGACGGCCGCGACCACCAGGGCGGGTGCACCGCCGGTGGGGCGTTCGGTGCGGGCGGCCAGCAGTCCGGCGAGCTGGTCGAGCCGGGCGGTGACCTCGGCGGGCGGGGGCGGCGGCGGGAGTTCGCCGGGGACGCCCTCGGGCGCCGTCCCCTCGGTGGCGGCGATCTCCAGCGGGAACAGCGGGGCGGCGTCCTCGCCGGCGTGGCGCGGCCGGCCCGCGGCGGGGTCGGCGTCGCCGACGGCCAGCAGGTGGAGCCGGGCCAGCACCTGGAGCGGGGAGGTGCGCCAGACGCTGAGCAGCTGGCCGGCCTCGGCGGAGATCCGTAGGGCCGCGCCGACCGTCCGGGACTCGGGGTCGGCGCCGAAGTCGGTGCGGCGGCGGACCTCCTCCAGCGGCCAGTCGGCGCCCTCCAGAGCGGCGGAGGCGCGGGCGCCGCGCAGTGCGGACTCGGAGGTCACCTCGCCCGCCCGGCGGCGCATCACACGGTGCCCGTAGAGGCGGTCGACGTTCTTGCGCACCTCGGCGACGGCCTCGGGCACCCCGGCCAGCTGGGCCAGCGGGGCGAGCGGGTCAGTTCCTGTAGTCACCTACCCGAGGGTAATGAATCCACCGGGCGGCCGGGAGGCAACCCCCGGGTCACCCTTTCGTGGCAATCCGCTGTTCCCTCATGTGCGACACCACAAACCCCCGCTAGCATGTGCACTAATCGGTGACGATAACGGTTTCCAACAAGCGTCCACCGCGGCAGCACAGCCACCGCGACCGTGCGGCAGCGCGCGGCGAACAGAGCCAGAGAGTCGGAGACTCAGAGATGAAGATCGCCTTCGTCGGCAAGGGCGGCAGCGGCAAGACGACCCTGTCCGCCCTGTTCATCCGCCACCTGGCCGCTGCCGGGCACCCGGTGGTCGCGGTCGACGCCGACATCAACCAACACCTCGGCCCCGCCCTCGGCCTGACGGACGGCCAGGCCGCCGCCCTCCCCTCGCTCGGCGCCCACCTGCCGGAGATCAAGGAGTACCTGCGCGGCGGCAACCCGCTGATCCGGTCCGCCGAGGAGATGATCAAGACCACGCCGCCCGGGTCCGGCTCCCGGCTGCTGCGGATCGTCGAGGAGAACCCGGTGTACGCGGCCTGCGCCCGCCCGATCGCGCTGGACGAGGGCTCGGTGCGGCTGATGGCGACCGGCGCGTTCACCGAGGAGGACCTCGGAGTGGCCTGCTACCACTCCAAGGTCGGCGCGGTGGAGCTGCTGCTCAACCACCTGCTGGACGGGCCGGACGAGTACCTGGTGACCGACATGACGGCCGGCTCCGACTCCTTCGCCTCCGGCCTGTTCACCCGCTTCGACCTGACCTTCCTGGTCGCCGAACCCACCCGCAAGGGCGTCTCGGTGTACCGCCAGTACAAGGAGTACGCCCAGGACTTCGACGTCCACCTGCGGGTGATCGGCAACAAGGTGCAGAGCCGGGACGACCTGGACTTCCTGCGCCGCGAGGTCGGCGAGGACCTGTACACCTGCTTCGGTCAGTCCGGCTGGGTGCGCCGGCTGGAGCGCGGGGACGAGCCGCCGCTGCGCGAGCTGGAGCCCGCCAACCGGGAGGTGCTGGCCCGGCTGAAGACCGCCGCCGACACCGCGGCCGAGCTGCGCGACCCGCGCCGGTACAGCGCCCAGGCCGTCCGATTCCACCTGCGCAACGCGGAGAGCTGGGGCAACGCCAAGGTCGGCATCGACCTGGCCACCCAGGTGGACCCGGGCTTCGTGCTGGGCGGCGAAGCCGCCAGGACCGCCGGGGTCTGAGCCCGCCACCCCCGAGGGGGCCGGTCCCCCACCGCGGCGGACCGGCCCCCTCGGGCGTTCCCGCAGGCATTCCGGGCGGTTCGGGTGCCACACGATGTGGTGAATCGCCCTATTTGCGCTTCCGCTCGACGTGCACGCTGTGCAAAGGTCTCATTACTCTCGGTTTACCAATTCTTGAACCTGGTCGCCGCAGGCCGTCTCGCCGCGCGGCCATGGCGCGCACCACCGGCCGCCCACCGATCGGCCGCCCCGCCACACCCGCTGCGACCCACGACAGCCGATCCGACCTGGCACTACCGCCGGACCTGACTGCGTTCGTTCCCCCGGAAGAAGACGGGCAACACCATGACCCTCGACGTCTCCAGCGCACCCATCGCCTCCGACACCACCGACCACGCGCCGCCGGCCCCGGCCGGCACCGGCCGGGGCCGCACCCTGCTGGTGCACGACCTGCCGGCCTCGCTCGCGGTGTTCCTGATCGCCGTGCCGTTCTCGCTCGGCATCGCCCTCGCCACCGGCGCCCCGCTGACGGCCGGCCTGGTGGCCGCCGCCGTCGGCGGCCTGGTCGCCGGTGTCCTCGGCGGCACCCACCTGCAGGTCAGCGGTCCGTCCGCGGCCCTCACCGTGGTCACCGCCGGGGTGATCGCCCAGTACGGCTGGCAGACCGCCTGCCTGGTGACGGTCGCCGCCGGCCTGCTGCAACTGCTGCTCGGCTCGCTGCGGGTGGCCCGCGCCGCGCTCGCCGTCTCGCCCGCCGTCGTGCACGGCATGCTGGCCGGCGTCGGCGTCACCATCGCGATCGCCCAACTGCACGTCATCCTCGGCGGCACCCCGCACAGTTCGGCGCTGGCCGACCTGCGCGCGCTGCCCGGCGAGCTGGCCGGCCCGCACCCGCCGGCCCTGCTGGTGGGCCTGCTGGCGCTCACCGTGCTGTACGGCTGGCCCCGGCTCGGCCGGCTGCCCGGTGCGGCGGGCCGGCTCGGCGCCCGGCTGGCCCGGCTGCCCGCCGCGCTGGTGGCGGTGGCCACCGCCACCGGTGTCTCGCTGATCGCCGAACTGCGGCTGGCCCGGGTCGAGCTCCCGGTCTGGGAGCACCACCAGTTCTTCTCGATGCCCGCCCCCGGCGCCCTGTCGAGCCACTGGGCGGCGCTGCTCGGCCTGGTCCTGACCGTCACCGCGGTGGCCGGCGTCGAGTCGCTGCTCTCCTCGGTCGCCGTCGACCGGATGACCCGTCGGTCCGGCGACCTGAACCGCGAGCTGCGCGCCCAGGGCGCGTCCAACGTCTTCTCCGGCCTGCTCGGCGGCCTCCCGGTGGCCGGCGGCGCCGTCCGCTCCACCGCGAACGTGCAGGCCGGCGCGGCCACCCGGATGTCCGCCGTGCTGCACGGCTGCTGGGTGCTGGTCGCCGCGCTCGCACTGACCGCCGGGCTGCGCCGGATCCCGCTGGCGGCGCTGGCCGCGCTGGTGCTGGTGGTCGGGGTGCAGATGGTCAGCTTCGCGCACATCCGCCGGGTGCACCGGCACCGCGAGTTCCCGGTCTACCTGGCGACGGTGCTCGGCGTGGTCCTGCTCGGCGTCCCGGTCGGGGTGCTGCTCGGCGGCGCCGTCGCCGTCCTGCTCGCCCTCTACCGGCTGACCCGCGCCCACGTCGACGTGCTCGCCGAGGCGGACGGCTCCTGCACCGTCCGCACCCACGGCCCGCTCACCTTCGCCGCCGTCCCCAAGCTGACCAGGGCGCTCGCCCGGATTCCGGCCGGTGCCCGGGTGACGGTCCGCCACGACGGGTCCTTCCTCGACCACGCCGCGTTCGAGGCGCTGCACGCCTGGCGCTCCGGCCACCAGGCCACCGGCGCGCAGGTCGCGCTGCTGACGGACCGCCGGTCGCAGGAGGTGCTCGACCCCGACGGCACCGTCCGCGCGGGCAGCTCCCCCGGCCCGCACCGATGCCGGGCCTGGACGCCCTGGGTCGGCCACCACTGCATCGAGCAGAACGACGACGATCCGCACGTCCGCCTGCTCGACGGCGTCCGCGGCTTCCAGCAGCACACCGCCCCGCTGGTGCGCCACGAGCTCGCCCGGCTGGCCCGGGACGGCCAGACCCCCTCGCAGCTCTTCCTCACCTGCGCGGACTCCCGGATGGTCACCAGCATGATCACCAGCTCCGGCCCCGGCGACCTGTTCACCGTCCGCAACGTGGGCAACCTGGTGCCCGCGCCCTACGAGCCCGGCGCCGCCGACGACTCGGTGGCCGCCGCCGTCCAGTACGCGGTGGAGGTCCTGGAGGTCGGCTCGATCACGGTCTGCGGGCACTCCGGCTGCGGCGCGATGAAGGCGCTGCTGGACGGGCTCACCGAGGAGTCCGGGCCGCCCAGTCCGCTGGCCCGCTGGCTGCGCAACGGCCGCGGCTCGCTGGCCCGCCTGCGCCGCGCCCCCGCCGAGTTCGAGGGCCGCGCCGCGGCGGACGTGGTCGAGCAGCTCTGCATCACCAACGTGGTGCAGCAACTCGACCAGCTGATGGCCAACCCGGCGGTGGAACGGCGCGTCACGGACGGGTCGCTGCGCCTGGTCGGGATGTACTTCGACTTCGCCACGGCCCAGGCCTACGTGATGGACCCCGTCACCGGGCGTTTCGCCGCGGTCCACGCGGAGGCCCAGCAGGAGCTGGCCGCGTAAGCAGTCGCCCGATCGGGGGCGCGTGGGGCATCCCGCGCGCCCCTGACGGCTGCTCAGCTGCTCAGCAGCTTGGCCAGATCGGCCGGGGTGACGTAGCCGGGCCAGCGGTGGTCGTCGAAGAGGTGGACGCCGGCGTCCTGGTAGCACTGGTCGACCAGCTGGGAGCAGATCATGTGCTTGCTGGTGGCGACGTAGTTGCGGAGCAGGGGGCCCGCCGGGAGGTGGATGCGGGCGGCGGCGAGGGCGAGGTAGTCGGCGAGGCTGTAGGGGGTGCCGACGTAGCGGTGGGCGGCGGCGGTGATCGCGGTGCGCTGCTCCTCGGTGAGCGGGATGCGGCCGGTGGACCAGAGCACGGGACGGCCGTCGTAGACGCTGAGCGGGCGGAGTTCCGCGCCGCCGGGCTGGGCCTCGACGAGTTGGCCGTCGCCGACGTGGACGAAGGCGTGCTCGTAGTCGGCGAACCCGTCGCCGTTGAGGAACTGGCCGATCCGGATCAGCCGTCCGGTGCGGCCGCCCATCCGGACGACGGCGAAGTCCCCGGGGAGGGGTGGGGTCGTGGTCATGGGGGTACCCCCGCACGGTTGCGTTCAGTGATGGGTCGTGCACTGGCAGTGGAGTACCGGGGTGGGGTGACGTCAAGCCGCTGCGCGGGATTGACCGGAGCGGGGGACGGGAAGGCCCGGGGAGGACCGGCGAGCGCGCGGAGGCGGCGTCCACCTGGGACGGAGCCCGAAGGCGGTCAAAGGTCTACACCAATTTTCCGGCAGCTCTTGTCAACACGGCTGTTGGCCTGGTGAGCTGTGCGCTGGGACACACGGGACAATCCCACCGCACGGGGTTCCCCGGTATTTGAGACTCGATGAGGAGTGCGCGTTGAGCAACGAGAGCCTGGCCAATCTGCTCAAGGAGGAGCGGCGTTTCGCCCCGCCCGCGGAGCTCGCCGCCTCCGCCAACGTCACCGCCGACGCCTACGCGCAGGCCTCCGAGGACCGGCTGGCCTTCTGGGCCGAGCAGGCCCGTCGGCTGAGCTGGGCGGTCGAGCCCACCGAGACCCTGGACTGGTCGAACCCGCCGTTCGCGAAGTGGTTCGCCGACGGCAAGCTCAACGTCGCGTACAACTGCGTGGACCGCCACGTCGAGGCCGGCAACGGCGACCGGGTCGCCATCCACTTCGAGGGCGAGCCGGGCGACAGCCGGGCCATCACCTACGCGGAGCTGAAGGACGAGGTCTCCAAGGCCGCCAACGCGCTGCAGGCGCTGGGCGTCGCCAAGGGCGACCGGGTCGCGGTCTACCTGCCGATGATCCCCGAGGCCGTCGTCGCGATGCTGGCCTGCGCCCGGATCGGCGCCGCCCACTCGGTGGTCTTCGGCGGCTTCTCGGCCGACGCGGTGGCCTCCCGGATCGAGGACGCCGACGCCAAGGTGGTGATCACCGCCGACGGCGGCTACCGCCGCGGCAAGCCGTCCGCGCTGAAGCCGGCCATCGACGAGGCGCTGACCAAGGTCGACGGTGTGGAGAAGGTCCTGGTCGTCCGCCGCACCGGCGAGGAGGTGGCCTGGACCGAGGGCCGCGACGTCTGGTGGCACGAGCTGGTCGAGGCGCAGTCGACCGAGCACGCCCCCGAGGCGCACGACGCCGAGCAGCCGCTGTTCATCCTGTACACCTCGGGCACCACCGGTAAGCCGAAGGGCATCCTGCACACCTCGGGCGGCTACCTCACCCAGGCCAGCTACACCCACCACGCGGTGTTCGACCTGAAGCCGGAGACCGACGTCTACTGGTGCACCGCCGACATCGGCTGGGTCACCGGCCACTCGTACATCACCTACGGCCCGCTCTCCAACGGCGCCACCCAGGTGATCTACGAGGGCACCCCGGACACCCCCCACCAGGGCCGGTTCTGGGAGATCATCCAGAAGTACGGCGTGACCATCCTCTACACGGCGCCCACCGCGATCCGCACCTTCATGAAGTGGGGCGACGACATCCCGGCGCAGTTCGACCTGTCGAGCCTGCGCGTCCTGGGCTCGGTCGGCGAGCCGATCAACCCCGAAGCGTGGGTCTGGTACCGGGAGCACATCGGCGCGGGCAGGACCCCGATCGTCGACACCTGGTGGCAGACCGAGACCGGCGCGATGATGATCAGCCCGCTGCCGGGCGTCACCGAGACCAAGCCGGGCTCGGCCCAGCGCGCGCTACCGGGCATCTCCGCCACCGTGGTGGACGACGAGGCCCGCGAGGTGCCGAACGGCTCCGGCGGTTACCTGGTGCTGACCGAGCCGTGGCCGTCGATGCTCCGCACCATCTGGGGCGACGACCAGCGCTACATCGACACCTACTGGTCGCGCTTCGAGGGCCGCTACTTCGCCGGCGACGGCGCCAAGAAGGACGAGGACGGCGACATCTGGCTGCTCGGCCGGGTGGACGACGTGATGCTGGTGTCCGGCCACAACATCTCCACCACCGAGGTCGAGTCGGCGCTGGTCGGCCACCCGGCGGTGGCCGAGTCGGCGGTGGTCGGCGCGACCGACGCCACCACCGGCCAGGCGATCGTGGCCTTCGTGATCCTGCGCGGCACCGCCGCCGAGACCCCGGAGCTGATCGCCGACCTGCGCAACCACGTGGGCAGGACGCTCGGCCCGATCGCCAAGCCGAAGCAGATCAAGGTGGTCTCCGAGCTGCCGAAGACCCGCTCCGGCAAGATCATGCGCCGCCTGCTGCGCGACATCGCCGAGGGCCGCGAGGTGGGCGACACCACCACGCTGGCCGACTCCTCGGTGATGAACCTGATCCAGTCCCAGCTGCCGGCCGCCGGCTCCGAGGGCTGATCAGCCGTCAGGCACGAGGCAGGGCCCGCTCCGCGTCACGCGGAGCGGGCCCTGCCCGTTCTGCTGCCGCCGGTCACACCGCCAGGGCGCGCAGCGTGTCGTACGCGGTCTGGGCGAACCTGCGCCGCCCGGTGGCGAGCGGCCCGGCCAGGGCGACCAGGCCGGTCTGCGAGGACCGGTCGAAGCCGACGAAGGCCGTGCAGCGCCCGGTGGAGCCGGTGTGGAACACCACCTCGCCCGGGTCGGGACCGTCGCCGACCGGTCGGTGGTTCCAGCTCAGGCAGACCCGCTGGCCGAACCCGCGCCGGGCGACCCGGGGCAGGCACACCTCGCGCAGTGCGGTCCGCAGGCTGGCGGCCGCGCCGGTCCGTTCCGGGATCGGCACGGCGTCCACCGCGAGGTGGGCCTGCAGGTAGCGCAGCATGTCGTCGACGGTGGAGCGGAGCGCCGCCGCGCCGGGCAGGGCGGGGGTCTTGAACGAGGGGATCCAGCGGCCGCGCCGGTAGCCGGTGGTCTCGTCGCGCCCGGTGCCGCAGGAGGTGTCGATCAGCCCGAGCGGCTCGCAGACCCGGCCGGCCAGCAGTTCCTGGTAGCGCTGTCCGGCGGCGCGTTCCAGCACCAGGCCGAGCAGTCCGGCGCCGAGGCTGGAGTACCTGACCCGGGTGCCGGGGGTTCCGCGCACGGGGGTGCGGGGCAGCGCGCGCAGCAGGTGGGCGGCGCTGAACGTGGCGTACGGGCTGGTGAACCAGCGGGGCACGGCGGCGGGGGTGAGGCCGACCGGCAGCCGGGGCAGTCCGGAGGTGTGGGTGGCCAGGTGCAGCAGGGTGATCGGGCGCTCGTGCGGGTAGCCGGGCAGGGCCTCGGCGGGCAGGTAGCGGTCGATCGGGTCGTCGTAGCCGACCTCGCCGCGGGCGACCATGTCGGCGAGCAGCAGACCGGTGAAGGTCTTGGTCACCGAGCCGAGTTCGAAGCGGGTGTCGGCGCGGACCGGGCGTTCGCCGGCCCGGTCGGCGTAGCCGCGGCAGGCGACGGTGCGTTCGTCGCCGCGGATCACGGCGAGGGCCAGCCCGCCGTCGGGGGCGGCGGTGGCGAACAGCGGGCGCAGCAGGTGCTCCAGGTCCGGGTCGGCTAACGGGGGCTGGGCGGTGCCGGCGCCCTCGACTCCTCCCGTTCGGGGTCCCACGGCCTGGACCGGTATGGGTTCGACTTCCTGACTGGGCATGAGCTCCTCCATGACGCGACGGGCCACCCGGTGGCGGCCCGCTTCTGCCGCCGACGTTAGGAACCCGAAGGGTCGTCCGCATCCGGCCGAACCCATCCGGGTCAGCGCGCCGCAGGGCTCGCCCCGAACACCCATAAAGTGGGACGAACCGCATGCCTGCTTGTCACGCGCCGTAGGATGCAAAGGAAGCATCAAGATCCTCAGGCGCGCCGGGAAGTCTGGTCGGCACCGCACCACCCGTGTGTCCGCATGCCGCCCGCCTCAGGAGGTCCCCGTGACCAACCCGTCCGACGACCGCCGCCAGTTCCTCGGCCTGCTGTCGCTGCCCGAGCGCCGTTTCCTCACCGACGCGCTGCGGGCCGAGACGGTCGGCGGGGTGCTGCTGCTGGTCGCCGCGGCGTGCGCGCTGGTGTGGGCGAACGTCTGGCCGCACGGGTACGAGACGGTGCGGGACTACACCTTCGGGCCGGGTTCGCCGCTGCACCTGGACCTGTCGGTGGAGGCGTGGGCGCAGGACGGGCTGCTGACGATCTTCTTCTTCGTGGCGGGCATCGAGCTGAAGCGGGAGTTCGTGGCCGGGGAGCTGCGGACGCCGAGCGCGGCGCTGCTCCCGGTGGTGGCGGCGGTGTGCGGCGTGGTGCTGCCGGCGGTGCTGTTCGTGACGGTCAACCTGGCGGCCCCGGACGGGCATCCGACGGGGTGGGCGATCCCGACGGCGACCGACATCGCCTTCGCGCTGGGCGTGCTGGCGGTGGTGGGCAGTCACCTGCCGTCCGCGCTGCGGGCGTTCCTGCTGACCCTGGCGGTGGTCGACGACCTGATCGCCATCCTGATCATCGCGGTGTTCTTCTCCTCGGGGATCGAGTTCTGGGCGCTGGGGGCGGCGCTGGCGGGGCTGGCGCTGTTCTGGTTCCTGCACCGGCGCGGGGTGCACGGCTGGTGGCTGTTCGTGCCGCTGGCGGTGCTGAACTGGGCGCTGATGCACGAGAGCGGCGTGCACGCGACGGTGGCGGGCGTGGCGATGGGCCTGATGCTGCGCTGCCACCGGGAGGAGGGCGAGGAGCAGTCCCCCGGCGAGCACATCGAGCACCTGGTGCGGCCGCTGTCCGCGGGGTTCGCGGTGCCGGTGTTCGCGCTGTTCGCGGCGGGCGTGCCGGTGTCCGGCAAGGTGCTGGGCGAGGTGTTCACCGAGGCGGCGCCGCTGGGCATCGTGATCGGCCTGCTGGTCGGCAAGTCGGTGGGCATCTTCGGCGGCACCTGGCTGGCCGCCCGCCACACCCGGGCGACCCTGAACCCGCAGCTGACCTGGTCGGACATGTTCGCGCTGGCCACCGTGGCGGGCATCGGCTTCACGGTGTCGCTGCTGATCAGCGATCTGGCGTTCCCGGACGACGAGCACCTGGCGGAGCTGTGCAAGGAGGCCGTCCTGGTGGGCTCGCTGGCCTGCGCGGTGGTCGGCACCCTGCTGCTGAAGCGCCGCAACCGGTACTACCGGCGGCTGTACGACGAGGAGAACCGCGACGAGGACGGCGACGGCATCCCCGATGTGTACCAACAGCAGGGGTGACACGCCGTCGGCCGGGTACCCGGAGTGGTGCCCGACTCGCCGGTAAGGGCATGATGCTGAGCTGACACGCACGTGCATGACGCACCCTCAGAACGTTCCACCCAGCCCGTGAAAGGGAGACCGCCGATGGCCGCAGGAGCCGCACACCCGAACGGCGACGGCCGGATTCCGCACGAGGGCGAGCGGACCATCGGCGAACTGTTCGCCGACGCCTCCGCCGAGCTCTCCAGCCTGGTGCACGACGAGATCGCCCTCGCCAAGGCGGAGATCAAGGCGGACGTGGTGCGCGGCGGCATCGGCACCGCCGCCGGCACGGTGGCCGGGGTGGTGGCGCTGGCGTCGATCCCGATGTTCTCGTTCGCCTTCGCCTGGGGCCTGCAGGCGCTGGGCATCACCACCGGCTGGTCGTTCGCCATCGTCGGCGGCGCGTACGTGCTGATCGCGGCGCTGCTGGCGTTCCTGATGATCCGGTACTTCAAGAAGATCCGGAAGCCGGAGCGCACCATCGCGGGCGCCCAGGCCACCGCCCAGGTGCTGAAGAACGCCAAGCCGCGGCCGGCCACCAAGGAGGAGATCGACCGGGCACTGGGGCGCATCCAGTGACCACCGGCCGGTAACGGTTGCGTCCGGGCGCGAGTGCCGGGCACGTGCGGACGGCGAGGGTATGACAGGCTGCGGATATGTCGTTGGACCAGAAGCCCGTGGATGAGCCCGCTCCCGTCCCCGCCGCGCCCGCCGTCGAGGAGCCGTGGAGCGTCCGCTCGGCCGGGCCGTGGACGCACCGCGACCTGGCGGCGAACGGTGCGCGGTTCCACATCGCCGAGCTGGGCGAGGGCCCGCTGGTGCTGCTGGTGCACGGCTGGCCGGAGTACTGGTGGGCGTGGCGGCACCAGCTGACGGCGCTCGCCGAGGCGGGCTTCCGGGCGGTGGCGCTGGACCTGCGCGGGATGGGCGGCTCGGACCGCACCCCGCGCGGCTACGACCCGGGCAACCTGGCGCTGGACATCACCGGGGTGATCCGTTCGCTCGGCGAGCGCCAGGCGCACCTGGTCGGGCACGCCACCGGCGGCACGCTGGCCTGGGTGGCGGCGGTGATGCGCCCGTCGGTGATCCGCAGTCTGACGGTGGTGTCGGCGGCGCACCCGCGGCACCTGCGCCGGGCGCTGCTGACGGACCGTCGGCAGATCGCCGCGTTCGACCACGTGCTGGGCTTCCAGCGGCCGTGGATCCCGGAGCGGCAGCTGGTCGCGGAGGACGGCGCGCTGGTCGGCGAGTACCTGCGGGCCTGGACGGGGCCGAACATGCTGCCCGCGGACGCGGTGGCCTCGTACCGCAAGGCGATCCAGGTGCCGAGCACCGCGCACTGCTCGATCGAGCCGTACCGCTGGCTGCTGCGGTCGATGGCGCGGCCGGACGGCATCCAGTTCGCGCGCCGGATGAAGAAGCAGATCACCGCGCCGGTGCTGCACGTGCAGGGCGCCGCGGACCCGGTGCTGCTGTCGCGCACCGCGCTGGGGGCGGGCGAGTACGTGGCCGCGCCGTACCGGTGGCGGCTGCTGCCGGGGGTCGGGCACTTCCCGCACGAGGAGGTTCCGGAGGAGTTCACCTCGGAGCTGATCGGGTGGGTCCGGCAGCACAAGGAGCAGTGAGCGGCGGCCCGTCAACCTCCGCCCACTCCCCCGGAGTTACTGGCGTTCATATGACAAGCGCATAGGCCAGTCGCCGGGGTCGAACGCGGTTACTCCGGGCGGCCCAGGGGAATCCATCCGGTATGACCTGGATGCCCGATCGAGAAGCCCAGCCGCGCCGGAGCCGCCGTGGCAGCAGCAGCTCGCAACCGCACGTTCCGCAGCCGGAGTGGCCCTACGAGCCGTCCGAGCGGACGCCACGCAGCGCGGGGTACCGCCTCGGCATTCCGAAGATCATCGGACGGCGCGCCCGCTGGGTCGGCGCCCGGCTCCGCCGGGAGTTGTGAGCCCCGCCGCGCAGCCCGCAACGGCCGGGGCCGCGAGGAGGACGACTCCTCGCGGCCCCGGCCGTTGCCGTGACGACCGGCTCAGGTCAGCACGGTCGGCGAGATCGCGGTGCTCCACAGCAGCAGCGCGAAGGTCGCCAGCGTCATCATCGGGACCAGGATCTTGGTCTCCACGTCGTTGCCGGTGCGCTTGATCAGCACGATCTCGTAGCGCTCCTTGTGCGGCCACAGCAGCGGCGAGCCCTGCTTGGTCAGACAGTCGCCGAGCAGGTGCGCCAAGGTCCCCAGGGCCACCGCGTACGGCAGCCAGCCCGGGGCGCTGGGCAGCCACTTGAGCATGCCGAAGGTGCCGAGCGCGGCCATGCCCATCACGGTGATCCAGGCCATCGGACCCTCGCCCGGCGGGTGCAGGCGCAGCGCGCGCAGCGCCATGGCCAGCAGGAAGAACGTCAGGCCGATGGTGAACCAGCGGCCGCCGAAGGTGATGCCGGCCCAGCTGCCGCCGCCCATCAGCGCCACGAACAGCAGCGAGTGGGTGGCGTGCCGGTGGCCGCCGGAGACCCAGGCGACGAAGCGGCACAGCACCTTGGAGATCGGGCCGAGGAAGTTGGCGATGGTGCCGTCGTGGTGGTCCAGGTCCGGCAGCAGGGCCGCGCCGGCGCACAGCACGGTGCCCATCAGGACGTCGGCGGGCTGCAGGTGGATGCCGATCAGCGGTGGGACGAACGGCGCGGTGGCCGCGAACAGCAGGGCGCCGCTGACCGCGTGCGAGTGACCCATCATGGCGTCTGACTGACCTCCCGTCGGGCTCCTTCCATGGCGGCCCGGCTGGACCGTTCGGGTGAGCGCCGCCGACGCTATCAGGCCCGGCCGACGGTCCGTCAGAGTGTGTTCGGCCAGTGGCCGGTCACAGTGCGCAACCCTCGGTGCTGACCTTGGCCCCGGCGGTGGCGCCTTGGGCGACGTCCTCCTTCACCTCGGCGGCGGTCAGCACGTACCCGGTGTCGGAACTGTCCAGCGACTTGGCGAACACCACCCCGTAGACCTGGCCGTCCGGAGTGAGCAGCGGGCCGCCGCTGTTGCCCTGGCGGACCAGCGAGCGCACCGAGTAGACG
Source organism: Streptomyces sp. TLI_171 (assembly GCF_003610255.1). Taxonomy (GTDB): domain Bacteria; phylum Actinomycetota; class Actinomycetes; order Streptomycetales; family Streptomycetaceae; genus Kitasatospora. Next base: position 3,562,241 of record NZ_RAPS01000001.1, read on the forward strand.
TCCCTGACCACCTGGCCGCGGTGGTAGATGTCCGGGCCGTTGGCCTGGATCCGGCCGCGGATGCGGGCGGGCTGGACGTTGAAGGAGCCGTTCTCGGGGAAGCCGGCGACGATCGCCGAGTCGTTGGTCCGCGCCTCGCCGGCGAAGGACAGCGGCGGGGCGTTCAGCTTGGGAACGTCCAGCACCGCGATGTCGCGCTGCCAGTCGTAGCGGACCACGGTGGCGTCGTACAGCTGGCCGGCGCCGCCGATCTGCACGGTCGGCTCGTCCACGCCGCCGACCACGTGGGCGTTGGTCATCACCCGGTGCGGGGCGAACACGAAGCCGGAGCCCTCCAGGGTCTTGCCGCAGGACGCGGCGGTGCCCAGCACCTTCACCAGCGAACCCTTGGCCCGCACCACGCCCGGGCTGTTGGCCAGCGCCGGGTCGGGGGCCTCCACCTCGGTGATCGGCTCCTGCTCGAACGGGTTGAAGACCTGCGGGAAGCCGTTGCGGGCGAGTTCCTTGCTGAAGTCGGAGAACCAGTTCGGGGCGTCGTCCGGGAGCGCCGACTGCACCGAGCCGAGCACCGCGGAGGTGCGGACCTGCTTGGAGACGGTCGGCATCGAGGTGCCCGCCAGCGCCGAGCCGATCAGCCAGGCCACCAGCAGCATGGACAGCACGTTGACCAGCGAGCCGCCGATCGCGTCCAGGGTCTTCACCTTGCCCTGGCCGATCCGGCCGCGGAGCTTCCAGCCGAAGTGCGTGGTGATCGCCTGGCCGATCGCGGCGAGCACGATCACCACCACCACCGCCACCACTGAGGCGGTGGTGCCCGGCGACAGGTGGCGCAGCAGCAGCGGCAGCAGCTGGACGGCGATCAGGCCGCCCCCCAGGAAGCCGAGCACCGAGAGCACGCCGACCACGAACCCCTGCCGATAGCCGGATACGGCGAAGCCCAGTGCGGCGGCGATCAACAGGAAGTCCAGGACGTTCACCCGGATACCCTCCCACGTCCCGCCGGGCGGGGGACACCGGTGCCCGGCCGTCGCCCGATCGGGTCAGCCCGGCGGGCACCGCGCCCGGATTGGTTGCGACGGTCTGATCATCCGCACATCTGACGAGCGCTCAGGGAGTCGTGCCATGGAACAGCCCAGGTGGGACGTGCCGGTGGTGGACCGCACCGAGTTCCAGCCGGCCCTGGACGTCCCGCCGCCCGGGCCGCAGAACCGCCTCACCGTGCTGCTGCGCCTGCTGCTGCTGATCCCCCAGTTCATCGTGCTGTGGCTGCTGTCGGTCGTCGCCTTCGTGGTCGTGGTGATCGGCTGGTTCGGCGCGCTGTTCACCGGGCGGCTGCCCCGCTTCGCCGCCGAGTGGCTGAGCGGGTTCGCCGCCTACGACACCCGGGTCTACGCCTCGATGCTGCTGATGGTCGACCGCTACCCGCCGTTCCGCTTCGACGCCCCCGACCACCCCGTGCGGATCGAGCTGCGCCCCGGCGAACCGCTGAACCGCCTCGCGGTCTTCTTCCGGCTGCTGCTGGCGATCCCCGCCGCGATCGTCCAGGGCCTGCTGCAGACCGGCTGGTGGGCGGTGTCCTTCATCAGCTGGCTGATCGTGCTGGTCCTCGGGCGGATGCCGCAGACCCTGTTCGAGGCCACCGCCGCCGTGCTGCGCTACCGGATGCGCTTCCAGGCGTACCTGATGATGCTCACCTCGGCCTACCCCAAGGGCGTCTTCGGCGACCCGGCGAAGTCCGAGCCGGCGCGCTCCGCGACCCGGCCGCTGGTGCTCGGCGGGGGCGCGAAGGCGCTGCTGGTGATCTACCTGGTGCTCGGACTGGCCGGATCGGCCGCGAGTTCGGCGAGCAACCAGTGGAACGACGAGGACGGCACCGTCTCGACCATGGCCACCCTGCGGGCGCCCTCGGCCTGACCCGGCGTCAGGAGCCGTGGCGCATCGAGAGCGCCACGGCCTCCTCGGACAGCTCCACCGTGCGGCGGGTGTCCCAGGGCCGCTCCAGGCCGCTGAAGTGCAGCACCCGGTCGATCACCCCCGCCGTGAACCCCCACACCAGGCGGCCCGCCACCTGGAAGGCGGGCCCGGTGAAGCCCGACGGGTGCCGCAGCTTGGCGCGGTTGGCCGGGTCGGTCAGCTCCGCCAGCGGCACCCGGAACACCGCGCCGGTCTCCGCCGGATCCACCACCGCGACCGGCGACTCCCGCCGCCACCAGCCCAGCACCGGCGTCACCACGAAGCCGCTCACCGGGATGTACAGCGCGGGCAGCCGCGCGAACAGCTGCACGCCCGACGGGTCGAGGCCGGTCTCCTCGGTCGCCTCGCGCAGCGCCGCCGCGAGCGGGCCCGCGCCCGCCGGGTCGCCGTCCTCCGGGTCCAGCGCACCGCCCGGGAAGGACGGCTGCCCCGCGTGCGAGCGCAGGCTGCGGGCCCGCTCGATCAGCAGCAGGTCCGGCCCGGCCGGGCCGTCACCGAACAGCATCAGCACCGCCGACGGGCGTCCGCCCTCGGCCGGGGGCAGGAACCGGCTCAGCTGCTCGGGCACCGCCCGCTCGGCGGCCTCCCGCACCGGCAGCAGCCACTCCGGCAGGCCGTCGCGGACCAGGGCGGGCGCAGGTGGGGTCGTCATCCGCGGCCTCCGGCGGTCTTCGCGACGGCGGTCTTCCCGGCTGCCGCCTTCTTGGCAGCGGGCTTCCTGGCTGCGGGCTTCCTGGCTGCGGGCTGCTCGGCGCCGGCGCTGTCGGCGGTGGCGCTCTCGGCGGGCAGGACGTCCGGGTCGGTGTCCGGGAGCGGGTGGCCGGCGGCGAGCTCGGCGCGGGCGGCGGCCTCGCCCGGGTAGTCGGCCGGCGGGCGCAGGCGCTGGCCCGGCTGGCCCGCCAGCTCGTACTTCAGCAGCTTGCGGGCCTGCTCCGGGTCGGTCTCGCCGGTGCCGTACGACGGGCAGAGCGGCGCGATCGCGCACGCCCCGCAGGCGGGCTTGCGGGCGTGGCAGACCCGGCGGCCGTGGAACACCACCCGGTGCGAGAGCATCGTCCACTCCGACTTCGGGAAGATCGCCATCACCTCGGCCTCGACCTTCTCCGGGTCCTCCTCGACCGTCCACCCGAAGCGGCGGGCCAGCCGTCCGAAGTGGGTGTCGACGGTGATCCCCGCCCCGCCGAACGCGTTGCCGATCACCACATTGGCCGTCTTCCGGCCCACGCCCGGCAGCGTCACCAAGTCCTCCAGCCTGCGCGGGACCTCGCCGTCGAAGCGGTCGCGCAGGGCGATGGACAGGCCGATCAGCGACTTCGCCTTGGCGCGGAAGAAACCCGTCGGCCGGATGATCTCCTCCAGCTCCTCGGGGACCGCCGCCGCGAGGTCCTCCGGCGTCGGGTACGCCGCGAACAGCGCCGGCGTCGTCTGATTGACCCTCAGGTCGGTGGTCTGCGCCGACAGCACGGTCGCCACCAGCAACTGGAACGGCCCGTCGAAGTCCAACTCCGGGTGCGCGTACGGGTACAGCTCCGCCAGCTCACGGTTGATCCGCCTAGCCCGCCGCACCATCCCCAGGTGCGTCTCGGGCTTCTTCCGCCCGACCTTCGCGACCTTGCTCTCTGCCATGCACGAAGGCTACGCCGAACCGCCGGGGGTGCGGCCACGATTCGCTCGCGCCCCCGCGCCGAGGGCGAGGCCGGCGGGGGCGCTCCGGGCGGTGCGGGATTGCTTGCGCAGGATACCCCCAGGGGTATAACTGAACTCAGAACGAGATACCCCCACCGGGTATCCAGCGACCACCGGAGGCCCCCATGTCCTGCTGCTCCACCGACGGCACCTGCTCCACCACCGCGACCGCCACCGCCCCGGCCGCCGTCACCACCGTGTTCACCGTTGCCGGAATGACCTGCGGCCACTGCGAGCAGGCCGTCGGCAAGGCGGTCGGCGCGCTCGACGGCGTCGCCGCCGTCCGGGTCGACGTGCAGGCCGGCCTGGTCAGCGTCGACTCGGCCGCCGAACCGGACGAGGTGGCGGTGCGCGCCGCGATCGACGAGGCCGGCTACCAGCTGACCGGCCGGGCCTGACAGCACCCGCCCGCCCCGGCCGCGGGCGGGGGTCCGAGACCACGAGGAGCCCTGATGACCACCCAGGCAGCACCCGCCTCCACCGAGGTGGAACTCCGCATCGGCGGCATGACGTGCGCGTCCTGCGCCGCGCGGATCGAGAAGAAGCTCAACCGCATGGACGGCGTGCAGGCCAGCGTCAACTACGCCACCGAGAAGGCCAAGGTGGTCGTCGACGGGCCCGTGGGGATCGCCGACCTGATCGCCACCGTGGAGGCCACCGGCTACACCGCCGCGCTGCCCGAGCCCCCCGCCGCCGCGGCCCCCGAGCGCGGGCCCGCGGACGAGCTGGCACCGCTGCGGCAGCGCCTGGTCACCGCCGTCGCGCTGGCCGTGCCGGTGATCGCGATGGCGATGGTGCCGGCCCTGCAGTTCGACAACTGGCAGTGGCTCTCGCTGACCTTGGCCGCCCCCGTGGTGACGTACGCCGCCTGGCCGTTCCACCGGGCGGCCTGGACCAATGCCCGGCACGGCGCGGCGACCATGGACACCCTGGTCTCGCTCGGCACCGGCGCCGCGTTCCTCTGGTCGCTGTGGGCGCTGTTCTTCGGCGACGCGGGCATGACCGGGATGCGGCACGGCTTCGAGTTCACCGTCGCCCGCTCGGACGGCGCGTCGAACATCTACCTGGAGGCGGCGGCCGGCGTCACCGCGTTCATCCTGGCCGGCCGCTTCTTCGAGGCCCGCTCCAAGCGGACCGCCGGCGCCGCCCTCAAGGCCCTGCTGGAACTCGGCGCCAAGGACGTGACGGTCCTTCAGGACGGGCGCGAGGTCCGCATCCCGGCGGACCGGCTGACGGTCGGGGACCGGTTCGTGGTCCGACCCGGCGAGAAGATCGCCACCGACGGCACCGTGGTCGAGGGCAGCTCCGCCGTGGACGCCTCGATGCTGACCGGCGAGTCCGTGCCCGTCGAGGTCACCGCCGGCGACGGCGTCACCGGCGCGACCGTCAACGCGGGCGGCCGGCTGGTGGTGGAGGCCACCCGGGTCGGCGCGGACACCCGACTCGCCCGGATGGCCCAACTGGTGGCGGACGCACAGAACGGCAAGGCCGCCGCCCAACGCCTCGCCGACCGGATCTCCGGAGTGTTCGTCCCGATCGTGATCACCCTGGCGCTGGCCACCCTCGGCTACTGGCTGGGCACCGGCGAGGGCTGGAGCGCTGCGTTCACGGCGGCGGTCGCGGTGCTGATCATCGCCTGCCCCTGCGCACTCGGCCTGGCCACCCCGACCGCCCTGCTCGTCGGCACCGGCCGCGGCGCCCAACTCGGCATCCTCATCAAGGGCCCCGAGGTCCTGGAGAACACCCGCAAGGTCGACACCGTCGTCCTCGACAAAACCGGCACCGTCACCACCGGCCGAATGACCCTGACCGCCCTGCACACCACCGACGACACCACCGAAGACCAGGCCCTGCGCCTCGCCGGCGCCCTCGAACACGCCTCCGAACACCCCATCGCCCGCGCGATCGCGGACGCCGCACAGCAACGGCTCGGCACCCTCCCACCCGTCGAAGACTTCACCAACATCCCCGGCCTCGGCGTCCAAGGCACCATCGACGGCCACACCGTGGTCGCCGGACGCGAGGCACTCCTCGCCGACCGGGCCCAGCACCTGCCGCCCGCCCTCGCCAAAGCCAAGACCGCCGCCGAGCAGGCCGGGCGGACCGCGATCGCGGTCGGCTGGGACGGCACGGCCCGAGCCGTCCTGGAAGTCGCGGACGCAGTGAAACCCACCAGCGCGCAAGCCATCACCGAACTGCGCGCCCTCGGCCTGCGCCCCGTCCTGCTCACCGGCGACAACCGCCTCGTCGCCGAAACCGTCGCCACCGAGATCGGCATCCCCACCCACGACGTCATCGCCGAAGTCCTCCCCGAGGACAAGGCCGCCACCATCCGCAACCTCCAGACCGAAGGCCGCACCGTCGCCATGATCGGCGACGGCGTCAACGACGCCGCCGCCCTCGCCCAGGCCGACCTCGGCCTCGCCATCGGCACCGGCACCGACGCCGCCATCGAAGCCGCCGACCTCACCCTCGTCCGCGGCGACCTCCGCTCCGCCGCCGACGCCATCCGCCTCTCCCGCCGCACCCTCACCACCATCAAGGGCAACCTCTTCTGGGCCTTCGCCTACAACACCGCCGCCATCCCCCTCGCCGCCGCCGGCCTCCTCAACCCCATGATCGCCGGCGCCGCCATGGCCTTCTCCTCGGTCTTCGTCGTCGGCAACAGCCTGCGCCTGCGAAGCTTCAAGGCCCGGTGAACCCGTCGAGGCGTCCGGCCCGGGATCCGTCCCGGGCCGGGCCGGTCAGTTTTTGAGAAGCCGGACGGCGGCCCCGGTTCCTACGATGAAGAACGTCAACGAGGCACGGCAACGGGAGAGACGACATGGCGGGCACCGAGAAGCACGAGGGTTTCACCGCGGACGAGCGCGCGGCGATGAAGGAGCGCGCCAAGGAGCTGAAGGCGGAGTCCAAGCGCGCCTCGGCCGCGGCGAAGGCCGCCGAGGCGGAGCAGGACCTGCTGGAGAAGATCGCCGAAATGCCGCACGAGGACCGGGTGCTGGCCGAGCGCTTCCACGAGATCGTCACCACCGTTGCGCCGGAGCTCGCCCCGAAGACCTGGTACGGCATGCCGGCGTACAACAACAAGGACGGCAAGCCGGTCTGCTTCTTCCAGAGCGCCGCCAAGTTCAAGTCCCGCTACGCGATGATCGGCTTCAGCGACAACGCCAAGCTGGACGACGGCGACATGTGGCCGACCTACTTCGCCATCGCCGACCTGGGCGAGGCGGAGGCGGCGCGCCTCTCCGACCTGGTGAAGCGCGCCGTCAGCTGACCTGCCGTCACCTTCCGAACGCCCTGTTCAGCGCCCGCTGAACAGGGCGTTCAGGGTGCCGTAGTCCTGCGTGCCGTCCAGCGCGCCCAGGGTGCCCGGGCCGAGCAGCTCGACGGCCGCCCGGTGGGCGGCGGTGTAGGCCGCCTGGGCGAGCGCGGTGCCCAGGCTGATCCGGCGCACCCCGGCGGCGGCGAGCTCGGTGACGGTCGGGCCGCCCGGGACGGCCATCGCGTTGACCGGCAGCGGCGAACGGTCCGTCAGCTCCTTCAGCGCCACCAGGTCGACCAGCCCCGGCACGAACAGCGAGTCCGCGCCCGCCGCCGCGTACGCCTCGGCCCGGCGCAGCACGTCCGCCGGGCGGTCCTGCTCCGCCCCGATCCCGAACAGGTGAACGTCGGTGCGGGCGTTGATCAGCAGCTCCGGCAGGCCGGCCGCGACGGCGGCCGCCCTCGCCGCGGCCAGCCGGGCGGCCTGCTCGGCGACCGGGAACAGCGGGCCGCCCGGGGAGGTCGAGTCCTCCAGGTTGATGCCGACCGCGCCCGCCTCGACCACCGCGCGGACGGTCGCCGCCACGTCCTCCGGCGCCGCCCCGTAGCCGCCCTCGACGTCGGCGGTGACCGGGACGTCCACCGCCACGACGATCCGGCGCACCGCCTCGGCCATCGCCGCCCGGTCCAGTCCGTGGCCGTCGCCGCGGCCGGCCGACCAGGACACTCCGCCGCTGGTGGTGGCGACGGCCTGCGCGCCCGCCGCGGCGATCACCGCGGCGCTGCCCGCGTCCCAGGCGTTGGGGAGCACCAGGACCGCCGGGGCGGCGGAGAGGGCGCGGAGCCGGTGGGCGAGCTCGGTGGAACGGGTGGGGAGGGCGCTGGAGGGCATGTCGGCAACCGCTTTCCGGACGTGTTTCTGCGGACGGTTCGATGCTGCCCGATGCGGGCGGCCGGTGGGGATTGATTAAGCTCTGGCCGAATCGTCGGACAGTCGGTGCGGAGGTGGGCGCGGTGCGGACCGGGTTGCCGCTGTCGGTGGGCGACCTCGCCCTGACCAGGTTCGCGATCTCCCCGATGTGGGAGGTGGTGACCAGCTACCGCGCCCTCGCCGCCGACCCCGGGCCCGAACCGCTGCGCCGCTGGGCCGCCCAGGTCCGCCCCCGGCTGGCCCCCGCCGGACTCGACCGCGGCTGGCTCGCCGACCTGATCCCGCCGCAGGGCCACCTGCCGGACTTCCTCAACCCGGTGCCGGACGACCGGATCACCGACTTGGCGGGTGAGTTGACGGCCGTTCGGGCCGCCGGGCCGGAGCTGGTCCGGCACGACCTGGACTGCCTGCGGGCGGACGCCCCCGGCGGGCTGCCCGCGCGGCTGCGACTGCTGGAACGCGACCCCGGCGAGGCGCTGCGGCGGATCAGCGCCGAGATCGAGACGTACTGGCAGCTCGCCCTCGCCCCCTACTGGTCGCGGATCCGCGCCGTACTGGAGGCGGACGTCCTGCAGCGCGCCCGGCACGCCGCGGAGCACGGCAGCGCCGGCATGCTCGGCGACCTGCACGGCACGGTGCGGTGGGCCGACGGCACCCTGCACCTGTCGCAGCGGCACTGCGCCGTCACCCGGATCGCCACCGGCGCCGGGCTGCTGCTGATCCCCTCCGTCTTCGCCTGGCCCCGCCTGCTCACCCGGACCGTCACGCCCGATCCCCCGCAGCTCTGCTACCCGGCGCTGGCCGCCGCGACCGTCTGGGAGACCCGCCCGCACCCCCGCGCCGAAGCCCTCGCCCCCGTGCTCGGCCGCACCCGCACCCGTCTGCTCACCGAACTCGACACCCCCGCCTCCACCACCGAACTCGCCGCCCGCTGCGCGCTCTCCCCCGCCGCGATCTCCCAACACCTCACCGCCCTCCGCACCGCCGGCCTGGTCTCCTCGCACCGCGCGGGCCGGGCGGTCCTCTACGCCCGGACGGCCGTCGCGGACGGGTGGCTCGCCGCGATGCCCTGAGCACGGCGCCACCCGGGAGTCAGCGTGAGTAGGCCCGGAGGGTCAGCAGAGCGGCGAGGGTGACGCCGGGGCGGGCCTCGTTCTCGGTGGCGGCGGACCACCGGGCCCAGTTGATGGGCCAGCCGCCGTCGGGGAGTTGACGGGAAGCCAGGTGGGCCAGCCCGCGGTCCAGTTCGGCGGGCGTGAACCAGCTGTGGGCGAGGCTGTCCGGACTGGGTGCGTAGTCGTGCGGGAGGTGGAATTCGCCGGGCGCGTAGCCGGGGGCGAGCCGGACCTGTTCGGGCCGGTCCGGGTCGAGCAGCACCAGGTGCTGGTCGCGGACCGCCTCGCCGAGCCGGGCGGCCTGTTCGACCGCCCAGTCGCGGTCCGTCGCGGCGTCCAGGTATCCGACGGCGGTGATCACCTCGTACGGGTGGGTGGTCCCGATCGCCTCGATCGCCCGCCGGCAGAAGCTCTCCGCTCCGGTCAGCCAGGGATGCCGGACACCGGCGGCGAGCAGCGGCGCGGTGATCTGGCCGGTGGCGAGGAGTTCCGCGGGCGGGTCCTCGGCGATCGGCAGGAACGGCGGGTGGGGGAAGCGGCGCAGGCTGGGCAGGACGGCGGGGACGCCGCCGTCCTGGGTGGTCCAGGTGGCGGCCCAGTCGCAGAGTTCGCGTCCGCGTTCGCCGCCGAGGGCGCCGGCCTCGGCGAGGATCCGGGCAGCGGCGCCGGCCGCGAGGGGCTGCGCGGCGGGCCCGCGGACGTCGGGCTCCAGGCCGTACGCCCAGCCGCCGCCGGGGGTGCGGTAGGCGTCCAGGGCCGCGAGGACGCCCGCCGGGTCGGGGGCGGCGCCGAAGAGGTGGGCGAAGCGGCGCTGCTCCAGGACCCGGCCCGCCGTCCACAGGTAGTCCGCGGCCCGTTCGATGATGCTGTCGTCGATCCATGCCATGCCCCCGACGGTAGGGGCCCGGGCGGCGGGCGGTCAGCAGCGAACCGGCCGTCCCGGGAAGTCCGGGGAAAAAGTTTCGCGGGACCGATGAGTCCCGCCGGTGCGTGTCGTCCTTCCCTGTGACGGCACGCGGAGCGAACGTACGGAGCACGAGATGAGCGTCAAGGGACCGGCGAGCTACTTCCCCTCGATCGAGCAGAAGTACGGGCGTCCGATCGCCGAGTGGCAGCAGTTGATCGTCGACTCGCCGCTCACCAAGCACATGGAACTGGTCGGCTGGTTGAAGACCGAGTACGGGCTCGGCCACGGCCACGCGAACGCACTGGTCGCGCACACCCTCGCGACCGGCCAGAAGGGAAACTGACGTGACCGAGTACGTGACTTCCGCCGACGGCACCCGGATCGCCTACCAGGCGGCGGGCGACGGCCCCGCCGTGGTGATCGTGGACGGCGCGCTGTGCCACCGCGCGTTCGGGCCGTCCGGCGGCCTGGCCGCACAGCTGGCGGACGGGCACCGGGCGTTCAGCTACGACCGGCGCGGCCGGGGCGAGAGCGGCCCCGGCGGGGAGTACGCCGTGGAGCGCGAGATCGAGGACCTGGCCGCCGTCGTCGCCGCGGCGGGCGGCAGCGCGACGGTGCTGGGGCTGTCCTCCGGGGCGGCGCTCGCCCTGCGGGCGGCGGGTGCGGGGATCGGGGTGGCGCGGGTGGTCGCGTACGAGCCGCCGTTCAGCACCTCGGACGAGCAGCGGGCCCGCTTCAAGGACTACCGCGCGGGCGTCGAACAGGACGTCGCGGGCGGGGAGTTCGGGGCGGCGGCGGTCCGGTTCATGACGTTCGTCGGGTCGCCCGCGGAGATGGTCGAGCAGTTGCGCGAGTCGCCGGTGTGGCCGGCGTTCGAGGCGGTGGCGCCGACGCTGGTCCACGACGCGGACGTCCTGGACGGCGCGGAGGGAGCCCCGGTGCCGGCCGCCCGCCTCGCCGAACTCGCCGTCCCCGTGCTGTTCCTGGACGGCGGGCTGAGCCCCGCGATGCTGCGCGACGCGACCGCCGCGGCGGCGTCCGCCACCCCCGCCGCCGAGTACCGCACCCTCGCGGGCCAGACCCACGAGGTCGCCCCGGAGGTCCTCGCCCCGGCCGTCGCGGAGTTCATCGCGCAGGACTGACGGGCCCCCGGGCGCCCTCTACTGCGTGCCCCGGGCGAGGCGGCGGAGGAGGGCGCCGGTGGTGGCGGGGTCGCCGGCCCGGGCGAAGAAGGCGTGGTCGACGGCCTCGACGGCGGGGATGGCGGTGCGGGCGAGGGCGATGCCACGGGGGGTGATGCGCAGGCGCCGGGCGCGGGTGTCGTCGGGGTCGGTGGTGCGGTCGAGCAGCCCCTTGGCTTCGAGTTTCCGGACCACCTGGGAGGTGGTGCGGACATCCGTGCCGGCCTGCCGGGAGAGTTCCTGCTGGTTGGGCGCCGTGCCCTGCTCGTTGAGCCACCAGGCGCAGGAGAGCAGGACGAACTGGGGGTGCGTCAGGTCCAGCGGGGCGAGCGCGGCGGCGACCTCGCGCTGCCAGCGCAGGGTGGTGTGCCACAGCCAGAAGCCGGGGCTGTTCGCCGGTCCTTCGGTCAGTCCGTCCATGGGGGTCACCCTCCCACGGCCTGTCAGGCGGTGGTGGCGCGGGCGAGCAGCCCGGCCATCGCCTCGGGGAAGTCCTCGGTGATCATCGGGCCGATCTCGGGGCCGAGCCGCGCGGCGTCCGGCCCGTGGATCTCCAGCCGGTGGGCGACCCGGGTGCCGCCGGCGGGCAGGGCGGTGAGGGTGTGCGAGAAGTGCAGGGTGACGCCGCCGAACTCGGTCCGGTCGGCGTAGACGCGGTCCGGCTCGATCCGGGTGATGACGGAGACGATCGGGTCCTGGCCGGTCGGGGTCATGCTGACGGTGCTGCCGACCTCGAACGGGCCGTTCAGGGTGACGGCGTCCATCGAGGTGTCCCAGTCCGTCCAGTGGTCGAGGTCGCTGAGCACCGCCCAGACGGCGTGCGGCGCGGCGGTGGTCTCGGCGGTGTGCTCGTGCTCCCACATGGCGTGTCCCCTTGCTCGGTCCCGGTTCCAACTAATCCACACGGAGATTATCTACGCAGAGACTATCTCGCAAGGGGTCGGCCCGAGCACCTCGCGGGTCCCGGCGGGAAAGGCGCTGCACCGCGTTCTGCGCCCCTGCTACGGTCGGGGCAAATCCAGCTTGGCCGTACCGAGGAGAGCAGACTCCGATGCATGATGCCCGCGCCCTGATCGACCTGGGGGACGAAGCCGTCCGGCTTCTCGCACGTCGCGGCTACCGGCTCGACCTGTCCGCGCTGGAGGCGCTGCAGTCCCGCCGCAACAGCGGCATCCAGGCCGGCGACGAGCTGCGGGCGCGCTCCAAGCAGGTCGCCCAGGAGGTGCAGCGGACGGCGAAGCAGGGCGGGGACGTCGGCGAGCTGAAGGACACCGCCCGCGCGCTGAAGGAGCAGATCCAGCAGAACGAGGCTGATCTGGAGGGCGTCCAGCAGGAACTGACGGACCTGCTGCTGACGATCCCGAACCTGCCCTCGGACGACGCCCCGGACGGGTTCTCGGACGAGGACGCCCGCGAGCTGCGCCGGGTCGGCGAGCCTCCGCGCTTCGCGTTCGCGCCCAAGGACCACGTCGACCTGGGCGAGGCCATGGGCATCATGGACTTCGGCCGCGCCACCAAGCTGTCCGGCTCGCGCTTCAGCGTGCTGCGCGGCACCGGTGCGGCGCTGGAGCGGGCGCTCGCCTCGCTGCTGCTGGACCTGCACACCCGCCGGCACGGGTACGTCGAGCACGCGGTGCCGTACCTGGTGAACCGGCGCACCATGACCGGCACCGGGCAGCTGCCGAAGTTCGAGGCGGACCTGTTCAGGACCGGGGTCGCGGACCGGGACCTGTTCCTGATCCCGACCGCCGAGGTCCCGCTGACCAACCTGTACGCGGACGAGATCGTGCCGCCGGCCGAGCTGCCGCTGGCGCTCACCGCGCAGACGCCGTGCTTCCGTTCGGAGGCCGGCTCGTACGGCCGGGACACCCGCGGGCTGATCCGGCTGCACCAGTTCTCGAAGGTGGAGATGGTGCGGATCTGCGCCCCGGAGCAGGCCCGGGAGCAGATGCTGCTGATGGTCACGCACGCCGAGGCCTGCCTGCAGGAGCTCGAACTCGCCTACCGCGTGGTCGCCCTGGCGGCCGGCGACACCGGCTTCTCCGCGCAGCTGACGTACGACCTGGAGGTGTGGCTGCCCAGCCAGGACACCTACCGGGAGATCTCCTCGGTCTCGGACTTCGGCACCTTCCAGGGCCGCCGGGCCGGCATCCGCACCCGGGACGGGAACGGCAGGCCGACCGCGGCGGCCACCGTCAACGGCTCGGGCCTGCCGCTGGGCCGCACCATCGCGGCGGTGCTGGAGCAGCACCAGCAGGCGGACGGCTCGGTGCTGCTGCCGAAGGCGCTGCACCCGTACCTGGGCTTCGCCCGGATCGCCGCCGACGGCACCCCCGTCGAGGAGTAGAACCCGCCGCACGGGCAAGGCGCGTGGTGGCCCCGGACGGGGCGGCCACGCGCCTTTCGCCGTCCGGGGCCCGGTCGCCGGGTCTGCCCGGAGGGTGCCCGGCGGGACCGTCCTCGCGACGTCGCCGCGCCGGGCGAGGTCGCTGACGGGGCGTTACCGTCGGGGAATGGGAGAGGCGGTGCGGGCGAAGTGGTTGGCGCGGGCGTCGATCGGGTGCGGGCTGGCGGCCGTGCTGATGCTGGCGGCGGGAGCCGGGCTGCGCGGGGCACTGGTGGTGGCCGTCGGACTGGTGACGCTGGTGCTGATGGGCGTCGGCGGGTGGTGGGCGCTGTCCCGGCGGGGGCCGGTGCGCTGGCTGGGGGCGGCGCTGGCGGTGGCCGCGCCGAGCGGTGCGGTGGTGCTGTACGTGGGCGGCGGGACGTGGCCGTGGGTGCTGGGCGTGGTGGCGCTGTGGGCGGTCGGCCTGTCGCTGGCCCGGGCGGCGCTGCGGGCCGGGCAGCGGGTCCGGCCGATGGCGGAGCGCGAGGTGGACCCGCCGCGCAAGCCGGTGCTGATCATGAATCCGAGGTCGGGCGGCGGGAAGGTGGAGAAGTTCGACCTGGCCGCGAAGGCCCGTGAGCTGGGCGCCGAGGTGGTGCTGCTGGATCCGACGGACCATCAGGACGTCACCGAGCTGGCCGAACGCGCGGTCGCGGACGGCGCGGACCTGCTGGGCGTGGCGGGGGGTGACGGCACCCAGGCGCAGGTGGCGCAGGTCGCCGCCCGGCACGGGCTGCCGTTCCTGGTGGTCTCGGCCGGGACCCGCAACCACTTCGCGCTGGACCTGGGCCTGGACCGCACCGATCCGGCCCGCTGCCTGGACGCGCTGACCGACGGCGTCGAACTCCGGGTGGACCTGGGCGAGGTCGCGGGCCGGGCGTTCGTCAACAACGTCTCCTTCGGCACGTACGCGGAGATCGTCCAGCACCCCGACTACCGCGACGCCAAGGCCGCCACCACGCTCGCCCTGCTGCCGGACCTGCTGGTCGGCTACGGCGGGGCGCAGCTGGCGGCGGAGGTCGGCGGGCAGCGGCTGGAGCGGCCGCAGGCGGTGCTGGTCAGCAACAATCCGTATGACGCGGGGGACTTGACGGACCCCGGGCGGCGTTCGCGGCTGGACCGCGGATGGCTCGGGGTGCTGGGAGTGAAGGTGGACGGTGCGGCGCAGGCGGCTGACCTGGCGCTGCGGGGTACGAGTGCGGAGGCGGTGACGACGCTGATGGGCCGTGAAGTGCTGGTGACGGCTGATGCGGAGAGCATTCCGGTGGCGGTGGACGGCGAGGCGCTGGAGCTGGACGTGCCGGTGCGCTGCGTGATCCACCCGGCGGCGCTGCGGGTGCGGGTGCCGCGGGACCGGCCGGGCACGGTCGCGCCGGTGCCCGCGCTGAAGTGGAGCCGGCTGGCCCGGCTGGCCGCCGACGGGGGTGCGAAGTGAGGGCGTCGAGGCGTTGGGCGGTGGCCGGGCGGAACGTGGTGACGGACCTGTCGGCGGTGGACCTGGCCGTCTACACGGCGGTCGCCGCGACGCCGACGCCGACCCTGGACGAGGGGCTGCGCCGGCTGTCGACGGCCGCGAACCACTCGAAGCTGTCCATCGCGGTGGCCTGCGGCCTGGCCCTCGCCCCCGGGCTGCCGCGCCGCGCGGCGGTGGTGGGGCTCGGTTCGGTGGCGGTGGCCTCGGCGGCGGCGAACCTGCTGGGCAAGTCGCTGGCCCGCCGACCGCGGCCGGACCGGGTCGCGGGCCGGGTCCCGGAGGCCCGGCACGTCCCGATGCCGGAGTCCGCGTCCTTCCCGTCCGGGCACACCGCCTCGGCCTTCGCCTTCGCCACCGGCGTCTCCGCCCTGCTGCCCTGGGCGGCCGCCCCGCTCGGCCTGCTGGCCCTCTCGGTCGGGTACTCCCGGGTCCACACGGGCGTCCACTACCCGGGGGACGTGATCGCGGGCGCCCTGCTGGGCACGGTCGCGGGCAGCATCGTCGCGGGCGTGGACACCCACTGGCCGGGCCGGCCGGGCGGCCGCTGATCAGGCGGCTCCCCCGGGCGCCCCGGCCGCGGGCAGGGTGAGCAGCATGGTGGTGCCGCCGCCGGGCGTGTCCTCGACGTCGAGGGTGCCGCCCATCGCCTCGGCGAGGCCGCGGGAGAGCGCGAGCCCGAGGCCGACGCCGGTGGTGTTGTCGGTGTCGCCGAGGCGCTGGAACGGCAGGAAGATCCGGTCCCGGTCGGCGGGCGGGATGCCGGGGCCGCGGTCGACGACCCGGATCTCGACCCGGTCGGCGTGCGCGGAGGCGGTGACCAGGACGGGCGCGCCGGGTGCGTTGTGCCGGCAGGCGTTGGTGATCACGTTGGCGAGGACGCGTTCCAGCAGCGGCGGGTCGGCGAGCACCGGCGGGGCGGTGTCCAGGCCGAGCGGCTGGACGGGGGCGTCGGGGTCGGCCAGCGAGTCGAGGGCGGCGGGCAGGACCTCGTCCAGGTGGGTGGGCCGCAGGTGCAGGGTGAGGGCTCCGGCCTGCAGCCGGCTCAGGTCGAGCAGGTTGTCGACCAGCCGGGTGAGCCTGAGCAGGGACTCGTCGGCGAGGGCCAGCAGTTCGGCCCGGTCCTCGTCGGAGAACTCGACCTCGGGGCTGCGCAGCGAGCCGACCGAGGCGAGGGCGGCGGCCAGCGGGGTGCGCAGGTCGTGGCTGACGGCGGCGAGCAGCGCGGTGCGCATCCGGTCGGCGGCGCGGATCGGTTCGACCTCGGCGGCGGCGGTGGCCAGCCGGTCGCGTTCCAGCGCGGCGGCGAGGTGCGCGCCGAACGCGACGAGCACCCGGTGGTCGGTGTCGGACAGCCGGCGCCCGGTGAGCAGCAGCAGCGCGTCCTCCCCGACGGCCAGCTCGGTGGTCTCCGGGCCGGCGCCGCTCGTTGACGTTGCGTCGGTCCTCGCGACCGGCTCGCCGGTCGCCCGGTCCAGCAGGGCGGCGGAGTCCAGGCCGAACGCGGTGCGGGTGCGTTCCAGCAGGGCCGGGACGGCGTCGGCGCCGCGCAGCACGGAGCCGGCCAGGGTGGAGAGGGTCTCGGCCTCGGCGGTGGCGCGGGCGGCCCGGGCGGTCTGCCGGCCCGCGTGGTCGACGACGGTGGAGACGCAGAGCGCGACGGCGGCGAACACGGCGAGCGCGATGAAGTTGTTGGCCTCGCCGATGGTGAAGGTGTGCACCGGCGGGATGAAGTAGTAGTTCAGCAGCAGCGAGGCGACCAGGGAGGCCAGCAGCGCGGACAGCGCGCCGCCGAGCAACGCCACGGCGACCACGCCGAGTTGGAAGATCAGCGCGTCGGTGGTGAGGTTCAGCGCGGTGTGCGACTGGGAGAGTGCGACGGTCAGCAGCGAGGGCACCGCGACTCCGGCGGCGAACCCGAGCAGGGTGCGCCGCCGGGAGTGCCGGCGGCCCAGCGCGGGCAGCCGGCCGCGGCCGGTGAACGCGTGGGTGACCATGTGGACGTCGATGTCCGCGGACCGGCCGACGGTGGTCTCGCCGATGCCGGGTCCGGTGAGGAAGCGGTTGACCCGGCCGCGCCGGCTGGTGCCGAGGACCAGCTGGGTGGCGTCCCGGGCCCGGGCGAAGGCCAGCAGCGCCTCCGGGATGTCGTCGCCGACCACCACGTGGTAGCTCCCGCCGAGGGACTCCACCAGGCCGCGCTGCTCGGCGAGTCGACCGGGCGAGGCCCCGGCCAGGCCGTCGCTGCGGCTGACGTGCACGGCCAGCAGTTCGCCGCCCGCGGTGCGGTCCGCGATCCGGGCGGCGCGGCGGATCAGGGTGGCGCCCTCGGGGCCGCCGGTGAGCGCGACCACGACGCGTTCGCGGGTCTCCCAGACCCGGTCGATGTTGTGCACGGCCCGGTAGTCGCGCAGTCCCTCGTCGACCCGGCCGGCCAGCCACAGCAGGGCGAGTTCGCGCAGCGCGGTCAGGTTGCCGACCCGGAAGTAGTTGGCGAGCGCGGCGTCGACCTTCTCCGCCCGGTACACGTTGCCGTGGGCCAGGCGGCGGCGCAGCGCCTGCGGGGCCATGTCGACCAGCTCGATCTGGTCGGCGCAGCGCACCACCTCGTCGGGGACGGTCTCGCGCTGCGGAACGCCGGTGATCTTCTGGACGACGTCGTTCAGCGACTCCAGGTGCTGGATGTTGACGGTGGTGATGACGTCGATGCCCGCCGCGAGCAGTTCCTCGACGTCCTGCCAGCGCTTGGCGTGCCGGCCGCCGGGCACGTTGGTGTGGGCGAGCTCGTCGACCAGGGCGAGTTCGGGGCGGCGGGCCAGCAGCGCGTCCAGGTCCAGTTCCGGGAACTCGGCGCCGCGGTACTGCCGTACGGTGCGCGGGAGTTGCTCCAGCCCGTCGAGCAGCTCGGCGGTGCGCGGCCGGCTGTGGGTCTCCAGCCAGCCGACCACCACGTCGGTGCCGCGCTGCCGGCGGCGGTGCGCCTCGTCCAGCATCCGGTAGGTCTTGCCGACGCCGGGGGCCGCGCCGAGGTAGACCCTCAGCCGGCCCCGGCGACGAGCGGGTTGGCCGGCGGTGTGACGCTCCGTCACCTCAGCTCTGCCACGGCCTGGTTGAGCGTGACCACGTTGACGCCGGGCTGGCCGAGGAAGCCCAGCGAGCGACCGTCGGTGTGCTTCTCGATCAGCTGGTTCACCGTGCCGACCGGAAGGCCTCGCTCCCTGGCCACCCGGCCCGCCTGCTCCTCGGCGTAGGCGACCGAGATGTGCGGGTCGAGACCGGAGCCGGAGGCGGTCAGCGCGTCGGCGGGGACGCTCGCCGGGTCCACGCCGTCGAAGGCGGCGACGGCGGCGCGGCGTTCCTCGACGGCCTTCAGCAGTCCCCCGCTGTTCGGGCCCAGGTTGGACGCGCCGGAGGCGGCCGGGTCATGGCCGCCGGCGGAGGGCCGGGGCTGGAACCACTTCGGGTCGGGCTGCGACGGGTCGTCGGCGTTGGCCTTCGGCAGGTCGAAGCCCTGGCCGAGCAGGCTGGAGCCGACCTCCTTGCCGCCGGTCTTCACGATCGAGCCGTTCGCCTCGGAGGTGAAAGCGAGTTGGCCGACTCCGGTGACCAGCAGCGGGTAGGCGATGCCGAGGATCACGGTCATCACCAGCAGCATCCGCAGCGCGGTGAGGTGGGTACGGAGAAAAGTGGGCATGGTCGCTGGCCTCTCAGCTCAGGCCGGGGATGAACTGGACGATCAGGTCGATGAGTTTGATGCCGACGAACGGGACCACCAGGCCACCAAGTCCGTAGATCCCGATGTTCCGGGCCAGCAGCGAACTCGCGTCGGACGGGCGGTACTTGACGCCGCGCAGGGCGAGCGGGATCAGGCCGACGATGACCAGGGCGTTGAAGACGATCGCCGAGGTGATCGCGGAGGTCGGGCTGTGCAGGCCCATGATGTTGAGGTGGCGCAGGCCCGGGTACACGCCCGCGAACATCGCCGGGATGATCGCGAAGTACTTGGCCACGTCGTTGGCGATCGAGAAGGTCGTCAACGCGCCCCGGGTGATCAGCAGTTGCTTGCCGATCTCGACGATCTCGATCAGCTTGGTGGGGTTGGAGTCCAGGTCCACCATGTTGCCGGCCTCCTTGGCCGCCATGGTGCCGGTGTTCATCGCCACGCCGACGTCGGCCTGCGCGAGCGCCGGGGCGTCGTTGGTGCCGTCGCCGGTCATCGCGACCAGCTTGCCGCCCTCCTGCTCCTTCTTGATCAGCGCCATCTTGTCCTCGGGAGTGGCCTCGGCGAGGAAGTCGTCCACGCCCGCCTCCTGCGCGATCGCCCGGGCCGTCAGCGGGTTGTCGCCGGTGATCATCACGGTCTTGATGCCCATCCGGCGCAGCTCGTCGAAGCGCTCGCGCATGCCCTCCTTCACCACGTCCTTGAGGTGGATCACCCCGAGGACCCGGGCCGCTCCCCCGCCCTCGCGCTCCGCCACCACCAGCGGCGTGCCGCCGGCGCCGGAGATCCCGTCGACCAGCTCCGTCACCTCCGCGCCGACGCTGCCGCCGTGCTCGGCCACCCAGCCGGCGACCGACCCGGCCGCGCCCTTGCGGACCTGGCGGCCGTCCACGTCGACGCCGGACATCCGGGTCTGCGCGGTGAACGGCACCCAGACGGCGTGCGCCAACTCGCCCTGGGCGCGGGCCCGCAGGCCGTACGCCGTCTTGGCGAGGACCACGATCGAGCGGCCCTCCGGGGTCTCGTCCGCGAGCGAGGACAGCTGCGCGGCGTCCGCCAGCTCCTCGACGGGAACGCCCGGTGCGGGGCGGAACTCGGCGGCCTGCCGGTTGCCGAGGGTGATGGTGCCGGTCTTGTCCAGCAGCAGCGTGTTGACGTCGCCGGCGGCCTCGACGGCCCGGCCGGACATGGCGAGCACGTTGCGCTGCACCAGCCGGTCCATGCCCGCGATGCCGATCGCCGAGAGCAGCGCGCCGATGGTGGTCGGGATCAGCGCCACGATCAGCGCCACCAGCACGATCGTCGACTGCGGGGCGCCCGCGTAGGTCGCCATCGGCTGGAGCGTCACCACGGCGATCAGGAACACGACGGTCAGCGAGGCCAGCAGGATGTTCAGCGCGATCTCGTTCGGCGTCTTCTGCCGGGCCGCGCCCTCCACCAGGGCGATCATCCGGTCGATGAAGGTCTTGCCCGGCTCCGAGCCGATCTTCACCACGATCCGGTCGGACAGCACCTTGGTGCCGCCGGTGACCGCGGACCGGTCGCCGCCGGACTCGCGGATCACCGGAGCGGACTCGCCGGTGATCGCCGACTCGTCGACGCTGGCCACGCCCTCCACCACGTCACCGTCGCCGGGGATCACCTGACCGGCCTCGACCACCACGTGGTCGCCGAGCCGCAGCGCCGTGCCCGCGACCTCCTCCTCGGTGTCACCCGCGGGCCAGTCGACGAGCCTTCGGGCGACCGCCTCGGTCTTGGTCTTGCGCAGGGTGTCGGCCTGCGCCTTGCCGCGCCCTTCGGCGACGGCCTCGGCCAGGTTGGCGAACACGGTGGTCAGCCAGAGCCACGCGGTGATCGCCCAGGCGAAGACGGACGGGTCGGCGATCGCGGCGACGGTGGTGACCACCGAGCCGACCTCGACCACGAACATCACCGGGTTCTTCACCATCACCCGGGGGTCGAGCTTCTTCACCGCGTCCGGCAGGGACGTGGCGATCAGCTTCGGATCGAGCAGGCCACCGGAGGCCCGGTGCGGCGCCTGCTGGGCGGGCGCGGGTTCAAGCGTGCTGGTGGACATCAGTGGAGACCTTCTGCGATCGGCCCGAGGGCCAGGGCCGGGAAGTAGGTGAGGCCGACGACGATCAGCACCACACCGGAGAGCAGTCCGACGAACAGCGGCTTGTGCGTGGGCAGGGTGCCCGCGCTCGCCGGCACCGGCTGCTGCCTGGCCAGCGAACCCGCCAGCGCCAGCACGAACACCATCGGCAGGAACCGTCCGAACACCATCGCCAGACCCAGCGCGGTGTCGTACCAGGTGGTGTTCACCGTGATGCCCGCGAACGCCGAACCGTTGTTGTTCGCCGCGGAGGTGAACGCGTACAGCACCTCGGAGAACCCGTGCGGGCCGGAGTTCAGCATCCCCGCCCGCTCACCGGGCAGGGCGATCGCCGTGCCCGCGCCGATCAGCACGATCGTCGGCGTGGTCAGGATGTACAGCGAGGCGAACTTCATCTCCCGGCCGCCGAGCTTCTTGCCCAGGTACTCCGGGGTCCGGCCGACCATCAGGCCCGCCACGAACACCGCGACGACCGCCAGGATCAGCATGCCGTACAGGCCGGAGCCGGTACCGCCGGGCGCGATCTCGCCGAGCATCATGTTGAAGATCGTCAGACCGCCGCCGAGCGGCGTGAACGAGTCGTGGAAGGAGTTCACCGCGCCGGTCGAGGTCAGCGTGGTCGACGCCGCGAACAGGCTCGACCCCGCGATCCCGAAGCGCTGCTCCTTGCCCTCCATCGCCGCCCCGGCCGCCTGCAGCGCGCTGCCGCCGTGCCCGGCCTCGAAGAAGGTGATCAGCGTCGCCGACGCCACCCAGAACAGGCCCATCACCGCGACGATCGCGTAGCCCTGGCGGTGGTCGCCGACCATCCGGCCGAAGGTGCGCGGCAGCGAGAACGCGATCACCAGCAGCAGGAACACCTCCAGCAGGTTGCTGAAGCCGGTCGGATTCTCGAACGGGTGGGCCGAGTTGGCGTTGTAGAAGCCGCCGCCGTTGGTGCCCAGCAGCTTGATCGCCTCCTGCGACGCCACCGGCCCGCCCGGTATCGACTGCTGACCGCCCGTCAGCGTGGTCACCTGGTGGAAGCCGTGGAAGTTCTGCACCACCCCGTTGGCGACCAGCACCAGCGCGAAGACGACGGACAGCGGCAGCAGCAGGCGCAGCGAGATCCGGGTCAGGTCCACCCAGAAGTTGCCGACCCGGTCCGTGCGGTTGCGGGTGAACCCGCGGATCAGCGCCGCCACGATCGCGATGCCGACCGCCGCCGAGACGAAGTTCTGCACCGCGAGGCCCGCCATCTGCACCAGGTGGCCCATCGCGGCCTCGCCGCTGTACGACTGCCAGTTGGTGTTGGTGGTGAACGAGATCGCGGTGTTCCAGGCCTGGTGCGCCGCCATCTCCGGCACGCCCAGCGACAGCAGCAGGTGCGTCTGCAGCCGGACCAGCCCGTACAGGAACAGCACCGAGAGCGCGGAGAACGCCAGCACCGACCGCAGGTACACCGGCCACCGCTGGTCGGCGTCCCCGTCCACCCCGACGACCTTGTAGAGGCCGCGCTCGATTCTCAGGTGCCTGGCGGAGGTGAGCAGCCCGGCGACGTAGTCGCCGAGCGGGCGGTAGCAGAGGGCCAGTGCGCCGACCAGGGCGAGCGCCTGCAGCCACCCGGCAAGAGTGGAGCCCATGTCAGAACTTCTCCGGGTGGATCAGCGCGAGGACGAGGTACCCGACCAGCGCGGCGGCGACGATGAGACCAACGACGTTCTCGGCGGTCACAGCTTCTCCACCCCCCGCGCGATCAGGGCGATGACGGCGAACACGGCAACCGTGACGCCGACGTAGATCAGGTCTGACATGGCATCCACCAAGGTGGCTCGGACGAGGGCCCGCGGATTTCGCCGGCATGGTGAGCCAACCAGCGGATTTGACCGCTTCTACGGTTCCTGACGCCCCCCATACGGCCGCCCTCGCCGCCTTGACGCCCCTTTGACACCCCCGCCCGGGCAGTCCCGTCCCGCCGGGCCGCCGCGGTGGATCCGGTCCGGCTAGGCGGCGGTCCGGGCGGCCAGGGTGGTGAGGGTCTCGCCGAGGGGGCGGTCCAGGCGGACGGTGGCGAGGTCGTCGCCGCGGGTGGCGCCGCGGGTGACGATGGCCACCGGCTTGCCGGTCTTCGCGGCGTGGCGGACGAACCGCAGGCCGGACATCACCGCGAGGGAGGAGCCGAGGACCAGGAGGGCGCGGCTCTCGTCGACCAGGCGGTAGCAGAGTTCCACCCGGGGCTTGGGGACGCTCTCGCCGAAGAACACGACGTCGGGCTTGAGGATGCCGCCGCAGGCGGTGCAGTCGGCGACGGTGAAGGAGTCGACCAGGTCGTCGGGGAGCTCGACGTCGCCGTCCGGGTTGATCCGGGAGCCGGCGTCGTGGAAGGCCGGGTTCAGGGCGGCGAGGCGGACGTCGAGCGCGGCGCGGCTGCTGGACGCGGCGCAGGTCAGGCAGACGACGCGGTCCAGTCCGCCGTGCAGTTCGACGGCGTCCGGCGTGCCGGCGGCGCGGTGCAGGCCATCCACGTTCTGGGTGATCACCGCCGAGACCCGGCCGGCCTCGCGCAGCCGCGCCACCGCGAGGTGGCCCGCGTTCGGACGGGCGCCGGCGATCACGCCGCGACCGGCGTGGCTGCGCGCCCAGTAACGGCGGCGGGCGGGCTCCCCCGCGACGAACTCCTGGTACGTCATCGGCGCCCGGTTCCGCCGGATCCCGTCCGGCCCCCGGTAGTCCGGGATCCCCGACTCGGTCGACAGCCCGGCCCCGCTCAGCACCACGACGCCCCCGCCCGCGAGCAGGTCGGCCACCGCGGAGATTCCGTCGTCGTGCGCAGTCATGCCTTCCATTGTCCCCGCTCCCCGCCGAAACCGGACGGGCGCGAACGGCTAACGGCCCGGGCAGTGCCCCCACGCACCACCCGGGCCGCCCCCGGTTGCGGAAGCCCTGGCCCCCACAGCCCGAACTCCCGCCGTCTCCTTTGTACTTCTGTTTACGGCCGATGCAGAAGCCGTGTGCGGATCTTTCTGTCCGGCAGGCTCGCCAGCAGAGCCGCGCCCGCGAAGAACGCGAACCGGCCGGTCTCGGTCGCCCACCCGTTCCAACCGAGTTCCGCGTGCCGGTGTTCCACGAATCCGTTGTGGAACAGCCAGGCGGCCAGGCCGACGGACGCCGCGGCGGCGGGCCGGGAGCGGGCGCCGAGCGCCCAGCAGCCCGCGGCGTAGGCGGCGGTCGGGAGCCAGCCGTCGCGCAGTTCCCCCAGCAGCGCGAGGGCGAGCGTCAGCCCGGCGCCGCCGGCGAGGGCGACGGCGGTGGCGGGCGCGACGGACAGCCGGGTGGTCACCGGCGGCCCTCAACCAGTTCGCGCAGCTCCGCGTCGACCCGACGCGCACTCAACCCGCGCAGATCCAGGGCGAGTTCCGGTCGCGGGACGACCAGCACCGGGCAGCCGGCCCGGCGCAGGCACTGCGTGCCGACGGAGCCGCGCAGGCCACGGTGCAGCCAGGAGCCGGAGGGGCCGAGCACCAGCAGGTCGGTGGGCCGGCCGGCGGCGGCGAGCAGGACCGGGGCGGTGCGGCCGCGCACGGTGCGGGCGGCCAGCGGGACGCCCGGGTCGGCGCCGCCGAACGCTTCGGTCATCGCGTCGGCGAGGCAGGCGGTGGCGGCTTCGCGGACGGCGGCCAGCAGCGGCGGGCAGGGCGAGCGGCGGTGGCCGAACTCGCCGCTGGGCGGCTCCCAGGTGTGCAGGGCCAGCACCTCGCCGCCCGACCGCCGGGCTTCGGCGACGGCGCGGTGCAGGGCAGCGAGGCTGCCGAGCGAGCCGCTCACCCCGACCACGACACGCATCCGCTGGGGCATCACGTCCTCCGTCCTGGTGCGACGCGGGCCCCTCGGCCGGCGTCGGCTCCCAGCACACCGCCCGGCACCGGCCCCGCGCGCGGCCTTGACGCCCCCTGACGCCCACCGCCCTTTTCCCGACGCCGCCTTGACGGGTGCCGGGCGTTCACTGGACTGGGGGGACAACGAGGAGGAGACGGCGATGGAACGCACCGTGGAGTTCCGGGTGGTGGTCGGCGTGGACGGCTCGCCGGCGAGTCTGGCGGCGCTGCGCCGGGCCGTCGCGGTGGCGGCGGCCCGCGACGCGGTGCTGGTGCCGCTGCTGGCGGGGCGGCCGGCCGGCCGTGCGGCCCGTCGGCTGCTGGACGCGGCGCTGCGGGCGGCGGTGGACGGCTGGCCGGGCGGGGTGCTGGTCCGTCCGGCGGTGGTTCCGGGGCCGGCCGGGCCGGCGCTGGTCGCGGCGGTGTCCGGCCCGGCCGACCTGCTGGTGCTGGGCGCGCCGGGGCGTCCGCGCCGCCCGCACCGGCACGGCGACCGCGCCGCCCGGTACTGCCGGGCTCACGCGCCCTGCTCGGTGCTGACCGTCGCCGCACCGCCCGCCGAGGCAGCACTGACCGCCAACTCGGCTTATCTGCAACCGAGTTGACTTGGAATACCGGAACCGGATTGGTTGATCCCGGAAAGCCTTTCAGCACCTCTCCGGGAGTGACACGATGCACGCCACGCTGTTCCGCCAGGTCCGCCCGTTCGGCGGCCCGGTCACCGATCTGGTCGCCGTGGACGGCCTGCTGGCGACCGGGCTGCCGACGGGCGTCAGCCCCGCGGTGGTGGAGGGCGGCGGGCGGATCGCGCTGCCGACGCTGGTGGACGCCCACATCCACCCGGACAAGACCGGCTGGGGCGAGCCCTGGTACAGCCGCCGCCCGGCGGGCAGCCTGCCCGAGTACGTGGCGGGCGACGTCGACCTGTACCGCCGCCGGCGCACCCCGCTCGCCGAGCGGGCGCACCGCCTGCTCGCGCACGCCGTGACCCGCGGCACCCGCGCCGTCCGCGCGCACGTCGACGTCGCGCCCGTGTACGGGCTGGCGGGCGTGACGGGCCTGCGGGAGGCCGCCGCGCGGCTGGCGGGCCGGCTGGACGTGCAGTCGGTGGCGTTCCCGCAGCACGGCGTGCTGCGCACCCCGGGCGTGGCGGAGCTGCTGACCGAGGCCGCCCGGGAGCGCCTGGTGGACGCGGTCGGCGGCATCGACCCGGCCGGGTTCGACGGCGGCAGCGCGGACGGCCGCGAGCAGCTCGACCTGCTGTTCGGCCTGGCCGAGCGGTACGGGGTGCTGCTGGACGTCCACCTGCACGACCGCGGAGCGACCGGTCTCGGCCCGCTGCGGGCGCTCGCCGCCCGCACCATGGCGGCGGGGCTGCAGGGCCGGGTGACGGTCAGCCACGCGTTCTGCGTGCCGGAGCTGGCCGGCGCCGAACTGGACGCGCTGGCCGAGCTGTTGGCGACGGCCGGGATCGCGCTCACCACGGTCGCCCCGTCCGCGCACCAGGTGCTGCCGTTCCGCGAACTGCGGGCCAGGGGGGTGCGGGTGGGCCTCGGCTCGGACGGGGTGCGGGACTCCTGGAGCCCGTACGGCAACGCCGACATGCTGCACCGCGCGCACCTGCTGGGCTGGACCACCGACGCCCGCACCGACCGGGACCTGACGGACTGCCTGGAGCTGGCCGCGCACGGCGGCGCCGAGCTGCTGGGCCTGCCGAAGGCGGACCTGGCGCCGGGCTCGCCCGCCGACTTCCTGCTGGTGGACGGCGAGTGCACCCCGCAGGTGGTGGTCGACCTGCCGGCCCGCGACCTGGTGGTGAAGGCCGGCCGGGTGGTCGCCGAACACGGCGCGCTCGTCGACTGACGCCCGCCGCAACGGCGGTGGCGCCCGGCGACCGGGCCCCACCGCCGTCCGCGCGCCCGCTCAGTCGCGTTCGACATCGACCTCGGTCAGCCGGGCGAACCGCTCCGGGTCGGTGCGCCGGATCCGCCGGGCGACCAGCCAGCCGAGCGTGCCGACCACCGGGAGCGGAACCAGCAGCAGCCAGTTCACCAGGCCCGAACGGCCGGTCAGCAGATCGAAGTTGAAGAGCGCGAGCACGGTGAGCACGGCCAGCCCGGCGGCCGCCAGCAGCGGCGCCCAGACCACCCGGAACGCCGACAGCCCGCGCCGGTCCCGGCGGAAGAACGCGTACACCGCGACCGCCGCCAGCCCCTGCATCACCATGATGCCGAGCACGCCGACGCTGTTCGACCAGAGCAGCACCACCAGGTACGGGTCGACGGCGAGCACCGCGCCCAGGCCCACCACCAGCGCGTTGAACACCGACTGCACCAGCACCGCCGCCCCCGGCGACCCCGTGCGCGGCGTCACCCGGCCGAGCCGGCGCGGCAGCAGACCCTCCCGGCCGAGCGCGTACAGGTAGCGGGCCGCCGCATTGTGGAAGGCCAGCGCGGAGGCGAACGCCGAGACGATGATCAGCACGTGCATGGTGTCCGACAGCCACAGGCCGACGAACCGCTCGGCGGCCCGGAAGGTCAGGTCGGGACCGCCGTCCGCGCGGGCCTGCGCCACCGCCTCGTCGGTGCCGTAGGCGCCCATCACGATCCAGGTGCCCAGGGCGTAGAACACCGCCAGGAAGCCGATCGCGACGAAGGTCGCCCGCGGCACGGTGCGGGCCGGGTCGCGGGCCTCCTCGGCGTAGATCGCGGTCGCCTCGAAGCCGGTGAACGCGCCGATCACCAGCACGAACATGCCGGCGACGCCGGCCTGGGTGAGCAGTGAGGGGTCGAAGGACGCCGGGTCCAGCGCGGCCGTCCCCCGGTCGGCCAGCACCCCGCCCTCCATCAGCAGCAGCGACAGCACCTCCAGCACCAGGGCCACACCGAGCACCTTCGCCGACAGCGTGACCTTCAGCCAGCCGAGCACGCCGACCACCAGCACGCACGCCCCGGACAGCAGCCACCAGGGCACGTGCGCGCCGGTGCGCTGCTCGATGTGCCCGGCCGCGAAGTACCCGAACGCGGCCGCCACCCCCGGGGTGATCAGGTTGTAACTGACCACCGCCACATAGGCGGTGACCACCCCGAGGGTCCGGCCCAGCCCGCGCGCCACGTACGCGTAGAACGCGCCGGCGTTGCGCACGTACCGGCTCATCGCGGTGAACCCGGCGGCGAACAGCACCAGCAGCGCGCCGGAGATCAGGTACGCGGCGGGCGCGGACGCCCCGCCCACGCCGATCGCGAACGGGGCGATCCCGGCCAGCACGGTGAGCGGAGCGGCCGCGGCGACCACGAAGAACACCAGGTCGGTCGTCCCGATCAGGCCCTTCGCCAGCCGGTCCGGCGGCTCGGCGGCGGGCGGTCTGTCGGTGGCCGGGGAAGCGGGGAGGGTCATGGTGGGGGGTCCTTCCGAACAACGGGGGGTGTGGGGACGCCTCAACGAGCGGGCGCGGTGGGCCCGTTCAGGCGGTCGAGGACGGTGCGGCCGCGGTGCAGCACCAGCAGCCGCTCGGGGTGCGCCGCGACCGCCTCCGGCACCGAGTGCGCGGCGATCGCGACCAGGTTCGCGGGCCGCCCGACGGCGATGCCGTACTCGGCGACGCCCAGTGCCCTGGCGGCATCGGCAGTCGCCAACCCGGCTGCCAGCTGCAGTTCCTGATTGGTCATCAGCTCGGCCTGCAGGCCGATGATCGTGGTCCGCTCCAGCATGTCGGCGGTGCCGTACGGCCACCACGCGTCGCGGATGTTGTCCGAGCCGGCGAACACCAGCACGCCCAGTTCGTGCAGGCGCAGCACCGGCGGCATCGACCTGGCCGGGCCGTTGGTCAGCACGGCCACTCCCGCCCGCGCCAACGCCTGTGCGGTCCGGTCGAGTTCGCGGTCCTCCAGCTGACCCAGGCAGTACGCGTGACTGACCGCCACCCGCCCGCCCAGTCCCAGCGCCGCGGTCCGCGCGGCGATCGCCCGGAGCTGCGCCGCGCCCTGCGGGCCGCCGTCGTGCAGGTGGATGTCCACGCCCGCGCCGTGCCGCTCGGCCAGGCCGAACACCACGTCCAGCTGGCCGTCCACGTCGCCGTCGAACCCGAACGGGTCCAGTCCGCCGACCAGTTCGGCGCCCTCGCGGAGCGCCGCGTCCAGCAGCTCGGGCACCCCGGGCTCGGCGACCACGCCGCTCTGCGGGAACGCCACCAGCTGCACCTCGATCAGCTCCCGCACCCGCTCGCGGGCCTCCAGCACGGCGTACAGGTGGTCCAGCCCGGTGTCCGGATCCACGTCCACGTGCGAGCGGACGAAGCCGGTGCCCAGGGCCGCCATCCGCCGGGCCAGCGCCTCCGCCCGGTCCACCACCGGGACCCGGGCCGCCACCTCGCGGCGCAGCGTCCGCTCGGAGGCGATCTGCTCCCGCAGGTTCGCGGTGGCCCGGTGCGGCTGCCAGGGCGCGCCGAGGAAGGTCTTGTCGAGGTGGGCGTGCCCGTCCACCAGCGCCGGGAGCAGCAGTGCCCCGTCCAGCGCCAGCTCGCCCGGCGCGAGCGCCGCGGTCCGCTCGCGGCCGGGCGGCACGGGGGCCAGCCCGGCGATCCGGCCGTCCGAGATCCGCAGGTCGGCGCGGGTGCCGTCGGGGAGGGTGGCGTCCAGCAGCAGGTGCGGGCCTGGTGTCGGGCGGGCGCTCACGGGCGGTTCTCCTCGGCTCGGCGACGGCGGGTGAGCGGTCAAGGTATCTGGTATACCGAATACCAAGCAAGAGATGTCCTGGCCCGATCTGGAATGATCAGGACCCTGCCCGCGCCGTCCGCCCGCTGCCGCCTGGAGCTCCCGATGACCGACACCCCCGGCGACGCCCACCAGTCGCTGGCGGACCTCGTCTACCTCCGGCTCCGCGAACGGATCATCGAGGGCGAGTACCCCTCCGGGCAGCGCCTGGTCGAACGGGAACTCGCCGACGGAATGGGTGTCTCCCGGATCCCCGTCCGCGAGGCCATGCAGCGCCTGGAACGCGAGGGCTTCCTCACCGTCCAGGCCCGCCGCGGCGCCGTGGTCGCCGACTTCGGGCCCGCCGACGCCGAGCACTTCTTCGCCGTCCGGGAGTCCCTGGAAGCCCTCGCCGCCAGCCTCGCCGCCCAGCACGCCACCGCCGCCGGCGTCCGCGACCTCGAACGCATCCTGGTCCGCACCCGCAAGGCCGCCGAGGCGGGACGCCTGCGCGAGACGGTCAGCCTCAACGCCGACTTCCACCGGGAGATCGTCACCCTCTCCGGCAACCCCCTGCTCCGCGACATGATGGCCCCGCTGGACGGCCGCCTCCGCCGCCTGTTCCGCCTGACCACGGACGCCGACAGCGGCCTGCCCATGTGCACCGAGCACCAGCAGCTGCTCGACGCCATCAAGGCCCGCGACCCCGAAACCGCCGCCACCCTCGCCCGCCAGCACGTCGCCGGCACCCGCGCCTTCGCCCTGCGGACCCTCGGCGACTGACGCCGCACACCGCTCCGGCTCCCACCCCAACTGCGCGAATGGCCGCGTAGTCCCCACCCCGGCGCACCCCCTCCTCATATGATCGGAGCGACATGCGTCATCCTTGGTGGTGAAGTAGCACTGCCCAGACACCAGCAGGAGGAAGCTCGTGGACGACGTTCTGCGGCGCGCCGCGCTGTTCGCGGCACTCGACGACGACCAGGCTGCCGAGCTCCGCGCTTCCATGACCGAGGTGACGCTCGCCCGCGGTGAGTCGCTGTTCCACGAAGGCGACCCGGGCGACCGGCTCTACGTCGTGGTCGAGGGCAAGGTCAAGCTGCACCGCGCCTCGCCGGACGGCCGCGAGAACATGCTCGCGGTGCTCGGCCCCAGCGAGATGATCGGCGAACTGTCGCTGTTCGACCCGGGCCCGCGCACCGCCACCGCCACCGCCCTCACCGAGGTCAAGCTCCTCGGCCTCGGCCACGGCGACCTGCTCCCGCTGCTGCACGCCCGCCCCGAGGTCTCCATCGCGCTGCTGCGGGCCATCGCCCGCCGGCTGCGCCGCACCAACGACGTGATGTCCGACCTGGTCTTCTCCGACGTCCCCGGACGCGTGGCCAAGGCCCTGCTGGACCTCTCCCGCCGCTTCGGCGTCCAGTCCGACGAGGGCATCCACGTCGCCCACGACCTCACCCAGGAGGAGCTGGCCCAGCTGGTCGGCGCCTCCCGCGAGACGGTCAACAAGGCGCTCGCCGACTTCGCCGGCCGCGGCTGGCTCAAGCTGGAGGCCCGCGCCGTCGTCCTCCTGGACGTCGAACGCCTCTCCCGCCGCTCGCGCTGAACCCACGACGCAACCGCGCCCGACCGCGCCGACGTGCACCCGGGCGCGGTTCCGCGTTCCCGGGCCCGGACGGGTCCGGCGGGCCTAGATCAGGCCACGGTCTTCCAGGTAGGTGAGCTGCGCGTGCACCGAGAGCTCGGCGGCCGGCCAGAGGGCGGGGTCGACGTCCGCGTAGACGCGGGCGACCACCTCGTGGGCGGTGCGGCAGCCGGCTTCGACGGCGGTCTCGACCTGCGCGAGGCGGGCCGCGCGGTGGGCGAGGTAGTAGTCGACGGCGCCGAGGGCGTCGGCGAGGACCGGCCCGTGGCCGGGCAGGACGGTGCGGACGCCGTGCTCCGAGGCCATCGCGTGCAGGCGGCGCAGCGAGTCGAGGTAGTCGCCGAGGCGGCCGTCGGGGTGGGCGACCATGGTGGTGCCGCGGCCGAGGACGGTGTCGCCGGTGAGGATCGCGCCGTCGGCCGGCAGGTGGAAGGTCAGCGAGTCCGAGGTGTGGCCGGGGGTGCCGACCACCCGGAGGTCGAGGCCGCCGATGTCGAGCCGCTGGCCGCCGTGCAGGCCCTCCTCGCCGAGCCGGTGCGCCGGGTCGAGGGCGCGGACGTCGGTGCCGGTGAGTTCGGCGAACCGGGCGGCGCCTTCCGCGTGGTCGGCGTGCCCGTGGGTGAGCAGGGTGAGGGCGATCCGCTTGCCCTGCTGTTCGGCGGTGCTGACGACCCGTCGCAGGTGGGCCTCGTCGAGCGGGCCGGGGTCGACGACCACGGCCAGGTCGGAGCCGGGTTCGGAGAGCAGCCAGGTATTGGTGCCGTCCAGCGTCATCGCGGACGGGTTGGGGGCGAGCACGCACTGGGCGCGCGGGGTCGCGACCCCGCCGACGGTGTCGGCGGGGTCGCCCGGAAGCAGACCGCTCACGCGCCCGCCTCGCCAGCGCTCGGCAAGCGCTTCGCGCACGCGCACCTCATGATGGTGAGCTCACTCCGTTCGCTCATGCGGCGTCCGCCTCGGCCCGACTCAGTCGTCGCAGCGGGAGGGGCCGCACCAGCGCCCGGGTCAGTTCACGGACGAGCGTGCGGGTCTCGCCGGACGCGGTGCCGTCGCAGGCGGCGACGCGGGGGGTGAGGATGCGGGCGGGCATGGCCGAGGTCCGGCGAGCCACGTCGTTGTGGGTCATCGGAGGTCTCCTTCCGGGTGTACGCAGTCGTTGTCGGTTACTGGGAAAGATACGGCTCGACGGGTGCCGGGCGATCGTTCCGGGGGAAGGTTCTCATGCCGGGAACACGCCGTCGATAGTCAGCTCGTCGTACCCCGACCAGCGAACTGTCATGCGTTCACCGGCCAGCTCGGCCCGCCCGAGCACCGGCGTGACCTTGCGGTCCGCGGCGGCGGCCAGCGCCTCGGCCGCGGTCCGCACCGGGAGCAGTTCGCGCAGCACGGTGACGGTCGGCGGCAGCATGCCGAACTCGCTCGCGGCGAAGCCCGCGACGGCGTCGGCGGGCGTGAGCCAGGCGACCCGGTCGGCCTCCCCGACGGTGTCGGCGGCGGCCTGGCCGGGCGGCAGCGCGGCGACGAAGAACCAGGTGTCGAAGCGGCGTTCCTCGAACTCGGGGGTGACCCAGCGGGCCCAGGCGGCCAGCAGGTCGCTGCGCAGCACCAGCCGGTGCTCCGTCAGGAACTCGGCGAGGGACAGCTCGTGGGACTCCAGTGCGGCGCGTTCGGCGGCCCAGTCCCGGGCCTCGACCAGGGTCTGCGCGTCCGGTCCGGCCAGCAGGACGCCGGCCTCCTCGAAGGTCTCCCGGACGGCGGCGCAGACCACCGCGCAGGCGGTCGCCTCGTCCACGCCGAGCCGCTCGGCCCAGTCGGCGGTGGACGGCCCGGCCCAGGGCGGCCGGACCTCGCGGTCGCGCGGGTCGACGCCGCCACCGGGGTAGGCGTACATGCCGCCGGCGAAGGCCATCGTGGTGCGCCGCCGCAGCAGGTAGGCCTGCGGGCCGGCCGCGCCGTCGCGCAGCAGCACCACCGTGGCGGAGGGCTTGGCCGGGGCGGGAGTGAGCTCCCCCGCGGCCAGGGCGCGGATTCGGGCGGGCCAGGACGGCGGCATCTGCGGCATGTTCACGGATGTTAACCGGCGGCGCGCCGCACCGGAACAACCGTCCCGGCTGCGGGCGGAGCACCCCGCCCCGCCGACGTGCAGGGGGCCCGCCACCGCGAACGGCGACGGGCCCCGCGGGGCCGGCCGGGATCAGTCCCGGATCCGGACCATCAGCTCGACCTCGACCGGCGCGTCCAGCGGGAGCACCGCCACGCCGACGGCGCTGCGGGCGTGCACGCCCTTGTCGCCGAAGACCTGGCCCAGCAGCTCGCTGGTGCCGTTGACCACGCCGGGCTGGCCGGTGAAGTCGGGGGCGGAGGCGACGAAGCCGACCACCTTGACCACCTGCTCGACCTTGTCCAGGTCGCCGATCACGGACTTCACGGCGGCCAGCGCGTTCAGCGCGCAGATCTGCGCGAGCTCCTTGGCCTCCTCGGCGGTGACCTCGGCGCCGACCTTGCCGCTGGAGCGGAGCGTGCCGCCGACGAACGGCAGCTGCCCGGAGGTCATCACGTAGTGGCCGGTGCGCACCGCCGGAACGTACGCGGCCACCGGGGCGGCGACCTCGGGCAGGGTCAGCCCGAGCTCGGCGAGCTTCTGCTCGACCTTGCCCATGACTACTCCTTCTCCCGCTTCAGGTACGCCACCAACTGCTCCGGGTTCGGCCCGGGGACGACCTGGACGAGCTCCCAGCCGTCCTGGCCCCAGGTGTCGAGGATCTGCTTGGTGGCGTGCACGAGGAGCGGCACGGTGACGTATTCCCACTTGGTCATGGGGGTGACTCTAGCCGCCCGGGGCGGTGTGAGGTGGCACACAAAGCGGGCATGATTCGCCCCGGGCGCCGGGATGCTCCCGGCATCCGGCGCGCTCGCTGGTTACCCTCGCGTTGAGGGGCACCTCGGGCGCCCGCGGAGAGCGACGGACGGAGAGCGGGCGTGGCGGGCACCAGCGGCACGGCGGAGCCGACCGAGCAGGCGTCGCCGCCGGAGCCGGACTGGGAGGGCGTCAGGCTGCACGTGGTCAGCGGGAAGGGCGGCACCGGCAAGACCACGCTGGCCGCCGCGCTGGCCCTGGCACTGGCCGCCGAGGGCGGCCGCACCCTGCTGATCGAGGTGGAGGGCCGGCAGGGCATCGCCGAGCTGTTCCAGATCGCCGCGCTGCCGTACGAGGAGCGCCGGGTGGCCACCGTGACGCCCGCTCAGCTCGGGCTGCCGGGCAAGGGCCACGGCGAGGTGCACGCGCTGGCGATCGACACCGAGCAGGCGCTGCTGGAGTACCTGGAGATGTTCTACAAGCTGGGCCTGGCCGGGAAGGCCCTGCAGAAGGTCGGCTTCGTGGACTTCGCCACCACCATCGCCCCGGGCGTGCGCGACGTGCTGCTCACCGGCAAGGCCTGCGAGGCGGCCCGCCGCAAGGGCCCGGACGGGCGGCGGCGCTACGACGCGGTCGTGATGGACGCCCCGCCGACCGGGCGGCTGACCCGCTTCCTGAACGTCAACTCCGAGGTGGCGGGCCTGGCCCGGATCGGGCCGATCCACACCCAGGCGCAGGCGGTGATGCGGGTGCTCCGCTCGCCGGAGACGGCGGTGCACTTCACCACCCTGCTGGAGGAGATGCCGGTGCAGGAGACGGTGGACGGCATCGCCGACCTGCGCGAGGCCGGCCTGCCGGTCGGCGGGGTGCTGGTGAACATGGTGCGCCCGCCGATACTGGACGCGGCGGCGGTGGAGGCGGCGCACGGCGACCACCGCGAGGAGGTGGCGCTGGCCCTCGGCGAGGCCGGGCTGGGCGGGCGCTCGCGCAAGCCGGAGACCGTGCGGGCCAACGTCGACCCGCTGCTGGACCCGCTGCTGGAGCAGGCCAGGGAGCACTCGGAGCGGGTCGAGCTGGAACGCGTCCAGCGTGCCGATCTGCAGCAACTGCGGCTCCCGACCTACGAGTTGCCGCTGCTCGGCGAGGGCGTGGACCTGGCCGGGCTGTACCGGCTGGCGGGCGAGCTGAAGCGGCAGGGAGCGGCGTGACGACAGGGAGCGGCATGACCGGGCTGGACATCGACACCCTGATCGACGACCCGGCGACCCGGATCGTGGTGTGCTGCGGGTCCGGCGGCGTCGGCAAGACCACCACCGCCGCGGCGATCGGCCTGCGCGCCGCCGAACGCGGCCGCCGCGTCGTGGTGCTGACCATCGACCCGGCCCGCCGGCTCGCCCAGTCGATGGGCCTGACCGAGCTCGACAACACCCCGCGG
Organism: Streptomyces sp. TLI_171; assembly: GCF_003610255.1. GTDB lineage: Bacteria > Actinomycetota > Actinomycetes > Streptomycetales > Streptomycetaceae > Kitasatospora. Next base: position 3,597,472 of record NZ_RAPS01000001.1, read on the forward strand.
GTGGTCAAGGGCACCGCGGGCGACGGCGAACTCCAGGCGATGATGCTGGACATGAAGCGGACCTTCGACGAGGTCGTGCTGGCCCACGCGGAGCCGGGCCGGGCCCGGGCGATCATGGAGAACCCGTTCTACCAGTCGCTGTCGGCCGGTTTCGCCGGCACCCAGGAGTACATGGCGATGGAGAAGCTGGGCCAGCTCCGCGCCGAGGACCGCTGGGACCTGATCGTGGTCGACACCCCGCCGTCCCGCTCCGCGCTGGACTTCCTGGACGCCCCGAGCCGGCTCGGGTCCTTCCTGGACGGCCGGGTGATCCGGCTGCTGACCACCCCCGCGAAGGTCGGCGGGCGCTCCGCGATGAAGTTCCTCAATGTCGGCATGGGCCTGCTCACCGGCACCCTCGGCAAGATCTTCGGTGCCCAACTACTCACCGACGTGCAGACGTTCGTCACCGCGATGGACTCGATGTTCGGCGGGTTCCGGGAGCGCGCCGACCGCACCTACCAGTTGCTGAAGGCCGAGGGCACCGCGTTCCTGGTGGTCGCCGCCCCGGAGCGGGACGCGCTGCGGGAGGCCGCGTACTTCGTCGACCGGCTGGCCGCCGACGCGATGCCGCTGGCCGGGCTGGTGCTCAACCGGGTCCACTCCACCGGCGCGCCGCAGCTCACCGCCGAACGCGCGCTGGCCGCCGCCGAGGCACTGGACGAGAACGGCACCCACTCCGCCGGCGTGGAGGCCGAGACGCTGGCCGCCGGGCTGCTCCGGCTGCACGCCGAACGGATGCAGATCATGTCCCGGGAACGCCGCACCCGCGACCGCTTCGCCTCGGTCTACCCGGACGTGCCGATCGTCGAGGTGCCCGCCCTGCCCGGGGACGTCCACGACCTGGACGGACTGCGGGCCATCGGCGACCGACTCGGCTCCCCCACCGAGTGATCCGACGGCCCGCTCACCCTTGGCCCTGCTACTTCCCTTGCCTACCGAGCTTCTTGACGGAGCGTCAGCCTGCCTGGGCGTAGTCCCGCAGGATCACCCCGGTCGCCAGCGACTCCTCGTACTCGGTGCGCGCGGTCTCCAGCAGCCTGCGCCAGGACCCCACGGTCGGCCGCCGGCGCAGCAGCGCCCGCCGCTCGCGCTCCGTCATTCCGCCCCAGACGCCGAACTCGACCCGGTTGTCGAGCGCGTCCGCGAGGCATTCGGTGCGCACGGGGCACCCGCTGCACACCGCCTTGGCGCGGTTCTGCGCCGCCCCCTGCACGAACAGTTCATCCGGATCGCTCGTGCGGCACGCCGCCTGCGCGCTCCAGTCGTCCACCCAGCCCATCCCGGCGCCGTCCTCTCCCGATTCGGGGCTCCCCCACGGCGGCAACGGCATATTCACCGTTGCCAGTTGAGGACGTTACGGAAGAACGGCACGGCGCAACAGCCCCTGTGGGCCCAATCTCGAATGACCCGATCGGACTATGGGTGTCCAACAGCTCACTCGTTGGAGTGATTGCAGGTCGGGGGCCTTGCCGGGGTCGAATGGTGCGCTTTCGTCACGGTGTGCCACGACCGCCCGCCGCAGGCCCGCCCGGATCGCGGGCAAAATACCGCGAATCGGACAAAGCTCATCACTCACAAGAGTGATGATGATGAACAGAGCGAAGCTGTCGCAGTTCTGTGACAAGCGTAGGCGAACACCTGCCCCCCTGTACGGGATTCCGAGACGTAGGGTTCTCCACATGGCACCTACGCGATCTACCGGCTCCGCACTGGACATGGCGGGCCACGGCGTCAAGTTCCTCGGCGGTTCGATCCTGGCCGGAGTCCTGGTCGCCGGTATGGCACTGCCCGCCGTCGGCGCGTTCGGCCTGACCGCGAAGGACACCGCGGAGTCCTTCGACAACATCCCGGACGACTTCAAGACGCCCACCCTCTCCCAGGCGTCGATGATCTACGACGCCAAGGGCGGCCTGATCGCCAAGGTGTACGACCGCGACCGCACCATCCTGACGGCCGATCAGATGGCCCCGGTGATCCGGCAGGCCCAGGTCGACATCGAGGACGCCCGGTTCTACGAGCACGGCGCGGTCGACCTCAAGGGCGTGCTGCGCGCCGCCACCAAGAACGCCGAGGCCGGCACCACCGCCCAGGGCGCCTCCACGCTCACCCAGCAGTACGTGAAGAACGTCTTCGTCGAGCAGGCCGGCGACGACCAGCAGGCGTTCCTCGAGGCGACCAAGAAGAGCCTGGGCCGCAAGATCCAGGAACTGAAGTACGCCATCAAGTTGGAGGAGGACCTGAGCAAGGACCAGATCCTCACCAACTACCTGAACATCACCTTCTACGGCCACCAGGCGTACGGCATCGAAGCCGCCGCCAACCGCTACTTCAGCAAGAGCGCCAAGGACCTCACCATTCCCGAGGCCGCGATGCTGGCCGGCCTGGTGCAGAACCCCTCGGCGTACGACCCGGTCGCCCACCCGCAGGCCGCGCAGACCCGCCGCAACACGGTGATCAACAAGCTGCTGGAGTACAAGCACATCTCGCCGGACGACGCCAAGGCCGCGCTCGCCGCGCCGCTCGGCATCAAGTACTCCGAGCCGCAGAACGGCTGCATCACCGCGCAGAACGGCATGGGCTTCTTCTGCGACTACGTGCGCCACGTGATCAAGCAGGACCCGGCGTTCGGCAAGACCTCCCAGGATCGGCAGAAGCTGTGGTCCCAGGGCGGCCTGAAGATCTACACCACGATCGACCCGGACAAGCAGGCCGCCATGTACAACGCGGTCACCAAGAAGGTCTACGTCAACGACCCGGTCTCCGCCGCCGGCACGATGATCAAGCCCGGCACCGGCGAGATCCTGGCGATGGCGCAGACCCGCCCGTACGGCCTGGACGAGAGCAAGAAGCAGACCGTCCTCAACCTGAACGTCGGCTCCGCGATGGGCGGCGGCAGCGGCTTCTCCCCCGGCTCGACCTTCAAGCCGATCATGGCCGCGGCCGCCCTGGAGTCCGGGACGCCGATCACCCAGGAACTCCCCTCGCCGTACAAGATGGACTACCCCAAGATGACCACCTGCGAGGGGACGGTCCACGACCCCAAGCCGGTGCAGAACGAGTCCCAGTCCGAGGTCGGCCCGTTCAACCTGCAGGTCGCCATGCAGAAGTCGGTCAACACCTACTTCATCCAGCTGGAGGAGCAGGTCGGCCTCTGCCCGATGAAGCAGATGGCCGACAAGCTCGGCGTCGGCACCCTGGCCAACGGCAAGGCCATCCAGGAGGTGCCCTCCATGGTGCTCGGCACCCAGGAGGTCAGCCCGCTCCAGATGGCCAGCGTGTACGCGGCCTTCGCCGCCCGCGGCCTGTACTGCTCCCCGGTCGCGCTGAGCTCCGTGATCGGCTCCGACGGCAAGAAGATCGACGTGCCGAAGGCCAACTGCAACCAGGCGATGTCCCAGACCACCGCGGACGGCGTCAACACCCTGCTGCTCGGCGTGACCGAGAAGGGCACCGGCTCCGCCCTCGGCCTGGACGACGGCCGCCAGATCGCCGGCAAGACCGGCACCACCGACGAGCGCTACGCCGCCTGGTTCACCGGCTACACCCCCGAACTGGCCACGTCGGTCTGGCTCGGCGGCGTCGGCGGCAACGTCTCGATGAAGAACATCACCATCGGCGGCAAGTACCGCTCCGCGGTCTACGGCGCCGACGGCCCCGGCCCGATCTGGCAGAAGGCGATGAACGACGCGCTGGACGGCACGCCCGTCACCCGCTTCCAGACCGTCAACATCCCGGCCCCGCAGCCCACCACCAGCCCGACCGACGGCGCCACGCCGCCCTCCGGCGACAACGCCCAGGGCGGCAACGGCTGGCCCAACGGCGGTGTCACCGGCGGCTTCACCATCCCGCCGGGCGTGATCGGCGGGAACACCGACAAGCCGGGCCGCCACTAGCCCGTAGCGCCGAGCAGTCAGCACGAAGCCGCCCGTCAGGAGGATTCTCCCGGCGGGCGGCTTCGTCGTGTCGTGGGGTCGCGGGGCCGACGGGGCGTCAGCCGGTCAGCGCGGCCTTCACGGCGGCAGCCACCCGGCCGCCCTCCGCCTTGCCCTCGACCTGCGGGCGGACCAGCTTCATCACGGCGCCCATGCCCTGCGGGCCGCTCGCCCCGGACTCGGCCACCGCGGCGGCCACGATGCCCGCCAGCTCCTCGTCCGACAGCTGCGCCGGCAGGTAGCCGTCCAGCACCTCGCCCTCGGAGCGCTCGCGCGCGGCCTGCTCGGCACGGCCGGCACCCTCGAACGCCTCCGCCGCCTCCCGGCGCTTCTTCGCCTCCTTGCCGATCACCTGCAGCACCTCGGCGTCGGACAGCTCCTTCTTCTGCTTGCCCGCCACCTCCGCGCTGGTGACCGCGGCCAGCGTCAGCCGGAGGGTGGACGAGCGCAGCTCGTCCCGTGCCTTGATCGCAGCCGTGAGGTCCTCCTGCAGCTGCTCCTTGAGCGTAGTCATATCTTCTTCATATCCTTCAGCCGTGGACGATCTCAACCAGTTTTCGCAGTTTCCGCAGGTCAGCCGGGACGAGATCCGGGCGCGCAAGCTCGCTCGGATGACGGAAGCCACCGGGGTCGCAAGGCGCTCCCGGGCCGACTGGGCAGGCGAGTCAGCAGCGATCTACTGCCGGATCTCCCACGTCAACGACGAGGATCAGACCGGCGTCGAGCGCCAGGAACGAGTATGCCGTGACATCGCCGAGCGGCTGGGGCTGACCGTCCAGGACGACCACGTGTTCGTGGACAACAACCGGTCAGCCTGGAAGCGGGACCGGAAGCGGCCCGGATGGAACGCCCTGCTCGACGAGGCCCGGGAGGGCGGCGTCCGGCACATCCTGACCTACCACCCGGACCGCCTCATGCGGCAGCCCCGCGACCTCGAAGAGCTGCTCCAGATCTCGGACGATCACGACATCACCCTCCACGGCGAGGCCAACCAGCGGAACCTTGCCGACCCCGACGACCGCTTCTTCCTGCGGATCGAGGTCGCCCACGCCTGCCGGTCCAGCGATGACACGTCCCGTCGGCTCAAGACGGCGTTGATCGAACGCGCCCAGGACGGCAAGCCCCACACAGGCAAGCGCCGCTACGGGTACGACAAGAGCGGGACCACGATCATCCCGGCCGAGGCCGAGATCGTGCGAGAGATTTACGAGCGCTACCTGAACGGCGACACGATCACCACCATCGCCCGCGATCTGAACGGCCGGAAGCTACCAACCGCGCTCGGAGGCGAGTGGAACGCCGCCAACGTGACCGTCGTGCTGCGCAGCCATCACGTGGCCGGACTTCGCGTCTTCCGCGGTGAGGTCATCGGCGCTGGTGAATGGCCGGCCATCATCGCCCGAGGGCTGTGGGACGAGGTGCAGGAGCGCCGTACGCTGCGCGCTCCGGCCGGGCACGGCAAGCAGGCTCCCAAGCGGTACTACCTTCTGCGGGGCATCGTCACCTGCAAGAAGTGCGGCACCCACATGAAGGGCAGCGGGGGCAAGTACCTCTGCAACCGCGGTTCCCGTGTCGACTCCAAGCGGTGCTACCGGACTGTCAGCGCTGGGCCGCTGGAAAGCTTCGTCAGCGACGCTGCGATCAGGCTGCTCACCAAGCTGGACGTGACCGGGCGGGACACGGCAACCGTGATCTCCGACACGGACCGCGCGGCTCTCGATGCCGACCGCCAGGAGCTGACCGAACTGAAGGACATGTGGGAGAAGCGCGAGCTGACCACTCGCGAGTACCGGCAGATGAAGAAGCAGGTGGACGACCGGATCAGCGCGGTGGAACGAAAGGCTGTGGTGCGGCCGGCAGTCGAGATCCTGGAAGGGCTGGTCGGTTCCAACACCAAGACGAGTTGGAAGGCGCTGGAGGAGGCCGAGGACTTCGCCCGGATGAACGCGGTGCTGCGGTTCCTGTTCGCCGCCGTGATCATCGGAGACTCGCACGACCGCAAGAACCGCCTGGACTACGGCCGCGTCAACATCGAGCCGAACCCGCTCTGAGCTTGCTCAGCCGTCCCGCCGTTCCCGCTGCCGGACAATGCCATGCTCCGGGCGATCCTCGGAAGCGCCATCGTGTCTTTCCACGACGGTGGAGCCCCAATAGAGGAGACCATCCGGCACACAGCTGTCCATGGCTGGAACGAAGGCTATCCAGGGCGAGGACGAGTGCCCCGGCTGCGACTCACGAGGCGAACCTCCGAAGACCGGCAACCGGGGCTGACCCCGCCGAACGTCAGACGCTGACGGCCTCCTCTGGCAGAGTGGTCGCCACCATTAGGCAGAATTTCGTGAGGAACCTTGTGAGCGCGCTCGGTAGCTTCATCTGGTCGATTGCTGACAAGCTTCGGGGCCCCTACCGCCCCAACCAGTACGGGACAGTCATCCTCCCGTTCACCATCCTGCGGCGGCTCGACTGCGTGCTCGAGCCGGATCGAGCCGTAGTACGGGAACTGGCTGCGCGGTACGAGAACCCGAACCGGCTCAAGGTCGAGGTCAAGAAGCTCACAGGACGGCAGTTCTACAACACCTCCAACTACGGCTTCGCGAACCTGCTGGCCGACGCAGACGGGCTGGCGGACAACCTCGCCGACTACATCGACCGGTTCTCCAGCGACGTAGACGTGTTCGAGTACTTCGACTTCAAGAAGGAGATCCTGGCTCTGGAGAAGGCCGGACTCCTACGCGAGATCGTCCAATCCTTCAGCAACGTTGACCTTCATCCCGAAGTGGTGTCCAACTCGGACATGGGCGATGCGTTCGAGTACATCATCCGCAAGTTCAACGAGGCCGCGAACGAGACCTCCGGGGACCACTACACGCCACGCGACGCGATCCGATTGTTGGTTGACCTGCTCTTCGCGGACAAGGATGTCGACCTCTCCGAGGGCGACATCATCCGGTCGCTGTACGACCCCACCGCCGGCACCGGCGGCATGCTCTCCCTGGCTGAGGAGCACCTGCTCGCACACAACCCCGGGGCCAAGTTGGCTCTGTACGGCCAGGAGTACAACCCGCAGTCGTACGCCATCTGCAAGTCCGACCTGCTCGCCAAGGGCCACGACACGACGAACATCGCCTTCGGGAACACCCTCACCGAGGACGCCTTCGAGAACCGCCAGTTCGACTACTGCATGTCCAACCCACCCTACGGAGTGGACTGGAAGCAGTACGCCAAGGCGGTGCAGGAGGAGCGCGCCTCGGCCGGCCCATACGGCCGCTTCGCACCGGGCCTCCCAGCCACCTCCGACGGTCAGATGCTCTTCCTGCTGCACCTGGCCCACAAGATGCGCGCCCCGGAAGACGGCGGCGGTCGGGTCGGCATCATCATGAACGGGCTCGCCCCTGTTCAACGGTGCCGCCGAGTCCGGTCCCTCCAACATCCGCCGATGGCTGATCGAAAGCGACCTGGTCGAGGCGATCATCGCGCTGCCGACCAACATGTTCTTCAACACCGGCATCGCCACATACATCTGGATCCTCGACAACACCAAGCACCCCGACCGCCGGGGCAAGGTCCAGCTCATCGACGGCACGTCGTTCTGGACCAAGATGCGCAAGAACCTCGGGGCCAAGGGGCGCGAGATCAGCGACGCCGACCGCGCCGAGGTCGTGCAGTTGTACGCCGACTTCGAGGCTGCCGACCCTGACCTCTCCAAGGTGCTGCGCAACGACGAGTTCGGCTACTGGACCATCACTGTCGAACGTCCTCTGCTCGACGAGGACGGCAAGCCTGTCGGCGACCGCAAGGGCAACCCGAAGCCTGACTCGAAGAGGCGTGACACCGAGAACGTGCCCTTCACCTACAGCGGCTCAGTTGCTGGCGCGGAAGGGCTGCGCGAGGTCGTCCAGGGGTACTTCGACGCCGAGGTGAAGCCACACGTACCGGACGCCTGGATCGACTGGTCCAAGACCAAGACCGGCTACGAAATCCCCTTCACCCGCCACTTCTACCAGTACATTCCGCCTCGACCGCTCGCCGAGATCGACGCAGACCTGGAGAAGCAGGTTGCCAAGATTCTCGATCTTCTCCGCGAGGTGGAACAGTGATCACAACGCCCCCGCCCGGCTGGCGCGAGACAACGGTACGGCGAGTATTGCGCGTACTGGACCGACCTGCTCGGTCGGGGCTCGGCGTTATCACCGCTTATCGGGATGGCGCCGTCACTCTGCGCTCTAACCGCCGCGAGGACGGCTACACCTTCTCGGATACCGAGAACGGGTATCAAGAGATCCGCCCCGGCGACCTGGTGTTCCACGCCCTCGATGGATTTGCCGGTGCCGTCGGCGTTTCTGACAGTCACGGCAACGGTTCGCCCGTCTACCACGTCTGCGAGCCCATTGCTGGCGACGATCCCTCATACCTTGCCCGCCTGCTACGCCACCTCGGAACCTCTGGCTTTCTCACCACCCAGGCGCCGAACGTCCGCGAGCGCAGCGTCGACTTCCGCAACTGGAGTACATTCGCTCGAATCCCTCTAATGCTGCCCCCGGCCGATGAGCAGCGAGTCTTCGCCGACTACCTCGACCGCGAGACGGCCCGGATCGAAATTTTCATCGAGGAGCAACGGCGGCTGATCGAACTGCTCCGCGAGCGCCGTGCAGCCGCCATCTCGCATGCCGTGCTAGATGCGACAACTGTGCGGACTCAACTCCGAAGAGTCGTCGACGTTATTGATTGCGCCCATGTGACCGCCGAATTTGTCGACGATGATAAACGCTATCCTGTGGCGAGTATCCGCGAGTGTCGCGGAACCACGGTTGATCTCTCAGAATGCAACTACACAACCGCAGAGTTCTTCGACCATCTCCGGGCTTCGGGGCGAGCTCCCCATTCGGGTGATCTGCTTTTCATTCGAAACGTCTCTGTCGGGTTGGTTTCAGTTGTGACTCCGGACCTGCCCGAGTTCGCAGTTGGACAAGAGACTGTCCTCCTGCGCCGACGCACGGACATCGATCCATCGTTCTTGCGCTACGCGCTGATCGGGACCGAAGTCAGACATGCGATTGAGGGCGCCATGATCGGGAGCACGTTCCGACGAATCAACGTGTCTGCCGTCCGCGCCCTGCCGGTGCCGCTTCCTTCGCTCCACGAACAGCGGCGCATCGCGGTTCACCTCGACGAGCACACTGCGAAGACCGACAAGCTCATCGCCGAAACCGAGCGGTTCATTGAGCTCGCCCAGGAGCGATGCGCAGCGCTCATCGCATCCGCTGTCACTGGGCAGATGGATGTCCGAGAGGCAGTGGCGTGATGGCTGATCACAACGAGGTCGTCTTCGAGAAGGAGATCTGCGAGTACCTCCGGGACCACGGCTGGCTGTACTCGGTGAACGACCACGACGGCGGGCAGTACGACCGGGAGCGGGCGCTGTTCCCAGCCGACCTGTTCGCGTGGCTGGAGGCGACGCAGAAGCCAGCTTACGAGAAGGCGTTGAAGGCGGCGGGGTCGCAAGCGAAGTTCCTCGACGTACTGACCGCGGCACTCGACCGGCCGTTGGAGCACGGCGGCGGGACGCTAAACATCCTGCGCAACGGGGTGCAATACATCGGCGGCGGCCGACTGAAGATGGCGCAGTTCCGCCCGGATACCTCACTCAACGCGACGAGCACCGCGCAGTACGCGGAAATGAAGGTACGGGTGGTGCGGCAGGTGCACTTCTCGACCGCCGACCAGCGCAGCATCGATCTGGTGTTCTTCGTCAACGGGCTCCCGGTGGCCACGGTGGAACTGAAGACCGACTTCACCCAGTCGCTGAACGAGGCGGTCAACCAGTACAAGCACAATCGCAACCCGCTGACGAACGGCCGCCCCGAGCCGCTGCTCTCCTTCGGGCACCGGGCTCTGGTGCACTTCGCCGTTTCGAACGACCTCGCGGCGATGACGACGAAGCTGGAGGGCGACAAGACCCACTTCATGCCGTTCAACACTGGCTTCGACAGCGGCGAGGGCAACCCGCCCGGCGCTAACGGCCGATCGGCGACGGCATACCTGTGGGAGCGGGTGTGGGAGAAACACGCGTGGCTGAACATCATCGGCCGGCTGATGATTGTGCAGACCAAGGATGAGTGGGACGTCTCAACCGGCACCTCGGTGCGGCGGACGAGCATGCTATTCCCGCGGTTCCACCAGTGGGAAGCCGTCACGAACATCGTGGACGCGGTGCGCGAGGAGGGCGTCGGGCAGCGGTACCTGATCGAGCACTCCGCCGGATCGGGGAAAACGAACACCATCGCCTGGACAGCCCACCGCCTGGCGCGGCTGCACATCGACGACCAGAAGGTCTTCGACTCGGTCATCGTTGTCGTGGACCGCACCGTGCTCGACACCCAGTTGCAGGACGCGATCCGGCAAATCGATGGCACCGGGAAGATCGTCGCGACCATTGGGCCCGAGGATGTCCGCAAGGCTGGCGCGAAGTCGAAGTCGGGTCTGCTGGCGCAGGCTCTGAAGAACGGCGAACTGATCATCGTCGTGACGCTGCAAACGTTCCCGTACGCCCTGGACGAGATCCGCAGCGACGCCGGTCTGAAGGGCAAGCGGTTCGCTGTCATCGCCGATGAGGCGCACTCCTCCCAGTCCGGCCAGATCTCCACGAAGCTGAAGCAGGTACTGACCGCCGAGGAGGTCCAGGAGATCGAGGACGGCGGCGAGGTCGACGTGGAGGCGGTCCTCGCGTCCGAGATGACGGAGCGGGCCGAGTCGGAGAACATCTCCTACTTCGCCTTCACTGCGACGCCGAAGAGCAAGACCCTCGAACTGTTCGGCCGTAAGGGCGCCGACGGGAAGCCGCGCGAGTTCCACCTGTACTCAATGAAGCAGGCGATCGAGGAGGGCTACATCCTCGACGTACTGAAGGGCTATCAGAGCTACGACACCGCGCTGAAGATCGCGGGCAAGGCCGGCAGCGGCGACGCTGATGGGGGCGAGGTCGAGGAGGCCACCGCCCGCAAGGGCCTGATGCGGTGGGTGCTGCTCCACCCGACCAACATCAGCCAGAAGGTGCAGATCATCGTCGAGCACTTCCACATCAACGTGGCCTACCTCCTGGAAGGCCGGGCGAAGGCGATGGTGGTGACCGGATCCCGCAAGTCTGCGGTGAAGTACAAGCTGGCCATAGACGCCTACATCGCCAAGCGCAGCGCCGAGGACCCCTCGTACAACTACCGCACCCTTGTGGCCTTCTCCGGCGGAGTGACGATGCCCGAGGACGAGACCTGGCACAGCGACTGGGGGCCGCAGCCGGACAAAGACGACGAGTACACCGAGGCCAACATGAACCCCGGCGCCGGATCGGATCTGGCAGCCGCATTCAAGGGCCAGACCTACAAGATCATGCTGGTCGCCAACAAGTTCCAGACCGGCTTCGACCAGCCGCTGCTCTCGGCCATGTACGTCGACAAGAAGCTGCCAGGCATCACCGCGGTGCAGACGCTCTCACGGCTGAACCGCACCCACCGCACCGCCAACGGCGAGCAGAAGCGCAAAACGTTCGTCATCGACTTCGCCAACGAGCCCGAGGACATCAAGGCGGCCTTTGAGCCGTACTTCAAGAACGCCACCTTGGAGACCGAGACCGACCCGTACGTGGTCGTCCACCTGTCCAACAAGCTCGCCCAGCTCGGGATCTACACCGAGGACGATGTCCGCAAGGTCGCCGAGCTGTGGGTGACCCGGAAGGGCAACAACGCGCTCTCGGCGGCGATCAGCCCGGCGCAGCATGACTTCCGCCGCCGCTACGCACGGGCGATCGAGGAAGAGGACAAGGTCACGCTCAACGAGCTCGACCTCTTCCGCAAGGACGTCTCCACCTACGTACGCCTCTACGACTTCATGTCCCAGATCATCGACTACGGCGACGCCTACATGGAGATGTTGTCCATCTTCCTGCGGTTGCTGGAGAAGGTGATCGCCGAGTCCTCGTGGACGGCCGAGGTCGACCTGTCCGACGTGGTGCTGGTCGGGGTCAAGCACAGCAAAGCGATCCCGGTCGACATCTCCCTCGTGGGTGATGGGCAGCTGAAGGGCATCAGTGCCGCCGGCACGGGAGCGAAGAAGGAGCCGAAGTACGTCGCACTCCAGGTCGTCATAGACAAGATGAATGACCTTTTCGGCGCTGAGTCCTTCGCCGCCTCCCAGGTCCGGGAGTTCGTTCAGGGGCTCGTCCAGCGACTGCTCGCCAACACTGGTCTGGTCAATCAGACCAAGGCCAACACCAAGAAACAGTTCATGGAGTCGCCAGACTTCCAAGCAGCCGTTACTGAGGCAGTCGCAGACAACCAGGACGCCCACAACACGATGGCCGACTACTTCTTCACCGACGGGCCGGCCATCAACGCGATCATCATCGCCCTTGCGGACGCCTTCTACGAAGCAGCGACTGATCAGCAGGAGGAGGATTCTTAGGAGGTGGCGGCTCTCGTGTCCCGCACCAGCGGAAGCCGCTGCAACTCGGCAGCAGACCGCGTGTTACTCAGCTGAGCAGTCGGCAGAAATATACCCGCCAGCGGCACATTGGAACCCTCAAAGAAACCGGCCAGTTGCGCAACGGCGAAACTTCATTACCGCCACCGAATTAATCGGCTCCCCCCGCAATCCCCACTTGCCGGCCATCGACACTCCAAAGGATCCGGCCACAAATCCAACGACCGAGCCAAAGCAAACCTCACCACCATTTCAAGATCCACTGCAAAATTCCCCACGATGCGCCACTACGGCCCGGGAATCTGAACTGGAGGGGAGAGCCTGGGCTCAGTAGCGTCCTGATCGGACACATCGATAAGCAGGTTAAAGAGCCAGACTAGCCTGATCGACCGAAACCCGCCGAACATTAGAAGAGACTCAATAAATAGGCCAATCCAACCCGGCTTTGAGCCAACATCAAGCATCAAGGCAAGAAGGGATCCGCCAGACACGATAAGCATTGCTTTGAGGATACTGGACCAATTCTTGCGCATGCTGATCCCAAATCGGCGGCGAATCTCCACCATTCGACGTCCACTTGCTGTCGCATACTGGCTGATTGCAGCAGTCCCGAAACCGCCCACAAGAGCCGAGACCGATGCTGCAGTCATATAGAGGTTACTGCGCGAGTCAGGAGAGAGCTTCTCGATCAGCCCACCATGGTGAATTGACACTCGCAGGAAAGAGTAAGCCACCATAGCTAGAGCGACCAAAATCCAGTCACCCGCCGGATATTCGGCCCACTGATTTCTGATTCTCTCCACAAAACGTGAAAGCATTGCGCCGCATCTCCCCTCGCCGACCCATGCACCACACTCTAGACCGAGGCGCTGACAGCGGCCCTGAGGTCGTCTGCATGTTCCCGGGCGGTGTCCAAGATTGCGTCGATCGCAGCCTCATGGCGGGGGCGCGAATCCTCGGGTCGAACAAGGACTCGTCGCTTGGCAGTAATGTGGTGCTTCAAGAAATCCAAGGGCTCATCCTTGAGGTCACCCGACGGAGTATCAAGCGTCACGAGCGCACGTGCACGAGACACACCATTCGGCTCCGCAAGCCATCCAAAATCAGACATCAGAGCCTGCACGTCCTCGCGAAGACGTCGCTCCCCCCGGGCTCGCGCCACAGGACCTACACCGCGCCTGGGCATCTCAATAGCCATACTGATCCTATGGTCGGGATAGCGTTCGCGCCCGTGGCGCGCGAAGCCTGCAAGTCCAGATCCCTCGGGGGGAAGAATTCCAGGGACAGGCTTAAATGTGAATTCGACCTTGTGTACCGCCGCAGCGTTTTGCAGTTTATCCCAAGCACTTTTACTGATGACGGGCCACAGTTCAATATCTCCATTGACCATCCCGCACGCATTCATCCATCGCTGGATTGCGGACGCCCGCGGGGAAGCCTGGCCACCCTGCATCATACCGACGACATTCCCAAATTCGAGAAAGCAGACGGTGGTGGTGTCGATGAAACCGCGATTCCCTTCGAGTCTCAAATCTTCGATATGGCCGTGATCGAGGTCAACCGTTTGATGATCTCCGCCGCCCAGTCGACCAATCAGCAGATGATCCCTTCCACCCCCGCTGACTACTTCACCAATGAAATGATCCTCGTCCGTGGCAAAGGTACGCCTGCCTGCCGGCCTCGGGCGAAGACGCTCCAGAGCGAGCGGCCACTCAACCTGTTCCATGCGAGCGTTCTGGGCATCCTTGGCGCGAACCACCTCGTAAAAGGCAACGGTCCTGACACGGCTCATAGCCATTGAATCCCCTCCAGTTCAACACGAAACGCACGCAGTCTACGTCCATCGAGGGGGCAGAAGTGTTGCAAAGGTTGCGATCTCACGATTGCGCTGGTCAGACGATGTACAGCAGGTCGAGCGAGCATGCGACGGCCGCCGAAGGCGCGACGGAGGCCGACAGCGATCCCAGAGGTCGAAGTTGATCGGTTCATTCCATAGCCGATCTGGACCGATTCTGATCATCGGCTCAAGATCCACTGCCGCAATATTTGGGCATAAGGGGTCATAGTGGAGCAATTGGCACAAATCAGGCGCGCCCGATTCGCCCCATCTAGTCATTAGTTCTAAAACCGCAGATCAAGGCCACCGAATTGACGCAATCAAATAATTCAACGACCATGAGGCGTCGACTGCTCGCTTCCATGGCGAGCCCACCCACGGAAGGGGAACCATGGCAAAGGGGCACAAGTGTCCGAATTGCGGCAAGAACACGCTTCAGCCATACACTACGAACCAGCTGAGGTGCTCCAGCTGCGACACGATCGTCAAGAAGGACCGGCTCTCCTAAGTTAGGAGCATCGCTACGCGCCCTCTACGGAGCGCGCGGCCAAGATGAAATTCAATGCCCCTTGGTGAGGTTACTTCCGCCCGCCCTCGCGCGAGCGCTAGGGGCTGAGTATGCACGAGAGGGCTCCGCACGATGGGAGCCCTCTGTGTTCGTTTATGCAGCCTTGGCCTCGGTAGATGGAATGGTCAGCAGGCTTGCGAGACGCCGCGCCCCCTCTGGGCTGATCTTGGTCGGGAAGGTGGCGCACACCCGGTCCAGGTGGAACGCGCGTGCTGCCGCGTCGTCACGCCGCCGCGAGGTAAGGCGGTCCGTGACCCGAGGGGTCTCGGTCACTGCAAGTCCCCCTCACGCTTGAGGCGTTGGGTGGCGGCACGGTTGTGGCGGACGGTTTCGGCGAGGAGTTCTTCGCCGGGGCTGTAGCCGGTGCCGATGAAACGCCAGTCGGAGACGACGAGGGTGGTGTTGGGGTCGATGGGCGGGTGGCCGGCACGAAGGCGGGCCTGTTCGGTCTGCCAGGTGCGGCGGGCGCCGCGGAGTGCGCCGAGGGTGGTGGAGTAGCAGCGGGACTTGGTGGAGAAGTGGCCGCGGAAGCCGAGCATGTGGGCCCACTTGGTGAGCTTGAGTTCGGCGAAGTCGGGCGCGCTGCCTAGGTCCCAGCAGGTGCGAATCATCTGGCGCACGTGGCTTGCCACGTGGAGGTCGGCGAGAGGTTCAGCGAGGCCGGTCCCTTCGCAGGGGGCGCATTCGTCGGTGAGGCCGGCGGGGGTGGGGATGCGTCCGCGTCCCTTACAGCACGAGCAGTACAGGGGTCGGTCGACGGTGCCGGTGCCTTCGGCGCTCTTGGTGGCGTACTTGGCGACGTACCCGGCCACGGCCGCGTCGGTGAGCGGGGTGTCGTCACGGTCTGCGGTGTCGGGGCGGGTGATCTCGCGCACGTCAAGCTGTCGGCCCCAACGCAGTTCGCGTCCACCGATGGAGTCGCCGGTGATGGTGAAGGACACCTTGGGGGCGGCTTCGCGTACGGCGGCGGTGAGGAGGTCGACGGTGGCCCAGGCGGGCGGGGTGGTGGTGGAGCCTTCGGGTCCGTCGAGGCGGACGATGGCGTGGAAGTGGACCAAGCCGCGCTTTTGGAACTCGGCGACCTTAGCGAAGGAGACGCGGCAGTGCTCGCGCAGTTCGCTGGTGGTGAGTCCGGCAGCATGGGCGACGGCGCGGCGAAGGTAGGTGGTGAAGCGGGCCCAGAGGGCTCCGGCGTGGGCGTTGAAGAGGACGGCTCCGGCGTAGTCGTAGGCGGTGGGGTCCAGCGGAGTGCCGAGGACCGGGTGCCCGGCGGGGTGAAGGGTGCCGCAGCGGCAGGCGTGGGGCTTGCCCACCTTGGTAGTGGGCCGGTTGTGGACCGGGCCGAACGAGGGGGCGGTGAGGGTGGCGAACACGCGGGGGTGCGTGCGCACGTCCTCGGGGGTGCCCTTGCCGCCGGAGAGGCCGGCGCGGATGAGGTGGTAGGTGTCGGCGGCGTAGGTGCGGGAGCAGGACGGGCAGCGACTCGCGCGGCGGTTTCCGCAGGCAGTCAGGAGGCGGCCGAGGGGTTCGCTGTTGGTGGTGTAGTGCCGTACGGGTTCGCCGGTGGTGGTGTCGAACGTGGTGGTGTGGCCTGCGAGTTGGACGGGGCGGGTGCAGCCCGCGAGGCGTTCGACGGCATGCTCGATGCGGTCGAAGTCGTCGCGCTGGGCGTAGTGGATGAGTCCGCGGACCGATGGGGAGACGATCCGGGCTCGGTCGAGTACCCGGTCCAGGACAGCGATGGGGTCGAGGTCGGTCATGTGGCCTGTCCTTCCGGGCAGTTGAGCGGGTTCGGGGCATGGGGGTGCCGTCGCGCCGACCGGGCGGGGTGTGTGCGCGGTCGGCGCGCGGCGGGTGGGGCGGGGTTCAGGCGGGGACGGCCGCGAGGTGGGTGTGGGCGGCAGCCGCGAGCTGGGCGGGGACGCCGAGGCGGGCACGGAGCTGGGCCGGGGTGATCAGGTCGCCGGTGGCGGCGCGGTGGTCGTCAGCGATCCGGCGGGCAGCGGCCAGGAGCGGGCCGGGTACGTCCGGCAGGACCGGGGGCGCGGCGACCGGGGCGGGCTCAGCGGCCGGGGCGGGCGCCGCAGCGGCGGGCGCGGGTACCGGCTCGGGCTGGTGGGCCAGGGCCACCGTGGGCGGGGTCGGCGGCGTCGGCTCGGCTTCCGGGGCCGGGGCCGGGGTGGCGTTGCGCGTGGCGAGCGGGGTGGCCAGGCCGGAGGTGGGCTCAGTGGCCGGGGTGGGCGGCGCAGTGGCCAGGGTGGCAGGTCGGGCATGTTGGTTAGGAGTGGTGTCCTTCGGGGTGGTGGGGGTGTGGAGGTGGGCGAGGAGGGTGGGGCCGACGGCTCCCCAGCCGAGGAGGAGGGTGGGGGCGACGGTGTCGAGGGCGGCGCGGCCCCAGTGGCCGGCGGCGAGGGGTTCGGCGATGTTGAGTGCGAGGGTGAGGAAGCCGCACACGTGCATCAGCCTCCGCGCGGGGGCGAGGTGTTGGGGGTTGGTGCCGGTGAGGGTGAGGTGGTGGAGGGCGACAAGGAGGCCGACGACGGACAGGTCAACCATGGGGCCGATCAGCGGGGCGATCGGGCGGGGGACGCCCAGGCGCAGGGCGAGGGCCCAGATGTTGCCGAAGGAGAAGACGAAGGCGAGGGAGGCGATGACCGCCATTACAACGGTGATGGTGTGGCGGGTGAGCTTGCCGGGGTCAGCCTGGCCGCGCCCGTGCGTGGCGGTGGCGGTCATCGCCAACTCCTCTGTGCGGTCTGTGGGTTGTGGCCATGGGGTCAGGCGGTCGTGTCGAGGTCGTCGCCCTTGAGGAGGTGGGGGCAGGTGAGCAGGTCAAGGAGGAGGCCAGGGTCGGCCGTCAGGGGGGCGGTGTCGGCGGCGACGCGGGCGGTGTCGGCGGGGTCGACGTAGGGGATTCGGACGCGGGTGAAGCCTTCGTGGCCCTGGCGGGCCATGGTGGCGACGCCGACGTAGCCGGGATCCTGCATCGTGACGGGGTTGGCGTCGGGCCAGTTGCGGATGTCCTCACCGAGCGCGGCGACCGCAGATTCGGTGGTCTTCTGCGCGAAGGACAGCGAGACGGGGCACACGTCGCGGATGAAGGTCGGAATGGCGTCGCCGGTGGGCTTCTGGGTGGCGACGATGACAACCATGCCGACGCTGCGGCCCTTCTTCACCAGGTCCTCGATGAGGCGGGCGTTGTCGGCGGTCAGCGCCGCGTACTTCTTCGTCGTCGGGTCGGAGCCCTTGTAGTCGCGGAAGTAGGTGTGGGCTTCGTCGATGACCAGGACTACCAGCGGCCATGCCTTGCTCGGCCCCTTGGCCCACATGTTCGGCGTACCCAGGACGCGGCGGATCGCGGAGGAGCGGGCGCGTCGCAGGTTCACGAGGCGGGTGAACAGCTTGTTCGCGGCTTCGAGGTCGTCGCCGACGAATGCGAACAGCCGGTCGGTCACGTCCGCGTAGTCGCCCTCGTGGGCTTCGGACACCTTGCCGTCGGCGACGGCGAACTGCACGGCGTCCGAGGGGGCGAGGGCAGCGATCAGCTTGCTGATCAGGCTGGTCTTGCCGTAGCCGGGCAGGCCGGCCACGCACACGCCGGGCACGTTGTCCATGCGCAGGACGGTGGCGAGGGCGTATTCGTCCAGGCCCAGGTCCCACACCGAGAGGTCGGCGGGCGGCTTGCCTTCCGGGGTGCAGGTGTAGGGGATGAGCAGGGGTTCGTCCCGCACGGCGCGGATGCGCAAGGTGCCGGGCCTGTCGGGGTTGATCGAGACACGGGTACAGGCCCAGGCGTCGGCGAGGTGGTCGGCGTGCTTCTGGAACTCGGCGAGGCCGACCTTGGCCACGGTCTTCACCGTGACCACGACGCCGTAGCGGTCGACCTTGGTGGAGAGGCCGGGGGTAAGGATGCGCGGTTCGGGCTTGCCGCCGGTTCCGTTGCCCGAGGCGGTGAGGGACTGGAGGAAGGTAGGGGTGCGGTCGGTGGTGACCAGGCCAAGGTTGCGGGCCAAGCGCGGCCAGGTCCGGCGTATGCGCCATGCCTGGCGGATGCTGGCGCGGGTGCCCTTGTCGGCCGACAGGTATCGGCCGCAGATGACGAGCAGCCAGGCCAGCAGGACCAGAGCGAGCGCACCGCCCGCGTACAGGAGCGGAGGGGGGATCGTCGCGGCCCCGAGGCCGGGGACAGCGGTGTTCATGGGAACTCCGGGGTGTAGAGGAAGCGGAAGAGCGCTTGGCGGAGGTTCACCAGGTCCGGGCCCGCCGTGACGGGCGGGTAGCCGTGGGCTTCGAGGACCTTGGCCGCGTCGAAGACCAAGCCGAAGCTGAACCGGGTGTCGGTGCCCGGCACTGTCAGCGGGTAGAGCGCCGGGCCGGGCGCCGTGCCTGCGGACGAGGAATCCGCAGGCGCGGAGCCACTGGCAGGGCGGGCCGTCACGACGCGGCGACCGGCTCGGCAGCGGACGCCTTGCCCTTCGGCGCGGACGCGGGAACAGCAGCCACGACCGGTACCAGGGCCTCGGCCCGGTAGGCGACGCCGGACTGCACCTGGCCGTTGAAGAGGTTCGCCCACGGGGTGGCGATCAGGCCGACCGGACGGACGATCGCACCCGGGGTGATCCCGGCATCGAGTCCGGTCTCCGGGACGGCCACCTTGATGAGCTGAGCGGTCGCCTCGAACGTCTCAAGGAGCTGGACCGTGTAGAGGGTCGCGCCACTCTCCCGGTCGGTGGCGACCTGGCCGGTCGCGGCGTCGGCGAGCTTCGGGACCGCCGGCACCGCGACGAGGTGGGTCGTGCCGGTCAGGTCGGGACGGATGGTGATACGAGCCATGGAGGACTCCAGGGGAGGGACGGGAGGTGCCGGTGAACTCCGACACCCAGGACAGTACACGCACACATGGAACACCTGCAACACTCACAACACTCGATACACGCGAGAGTCGCGCTACAAGTGGAACCCATGGGTGCGCGGGTGTATCAGCCGTGCGCGGGGGCCGCTACCGTGGAGCCATGACACTGCCGCTCGAAGACGACCAGCGACCGCCGTACATGCTCGCGGCCGAGGACCTGCGGCGGCAGATCACAGCAGGCAGAATCAAGCCCGGCGAGCGCCTGCCGTCGGCCCGCGCACTCCAGGAGCAGTACGGCCTGGCCAGCTCCACCGTGCAGAGCGCACTCAAGCTGCTCAAGGACGAAGGGCTGATCTACTCCGTGCTCGGGCGAGGCAGTTACGTCCGGCCCCAGCCCAAGCCACTCGGGAATCCCGTCGAAGAGGCGATGACCAATCCAGACCATCCGCACGCCGTCTTCAACCGCCGGTACGCCGAACAGTTGGAACGGATGCACGCTGCCATGGAGGCCGAGGCCGCCGAAGGCGATCCGGAGGCGGACGAGAGCGGGCAGGCCGGCGCGGGGACCGTCGAGGTATCCGCCTCCGACCTCGCCATCCTCGTCGAACTCGTCACCGGTCTGGCCACTCAGGTGCAACAGGTCCAGCAGGAAGTGCGGGAACTTCGGGCCCAGGTTGAGCAAGCCGAGCAATCCGCTCGTTGAGGTGGGCCACTTCTTCGTTGAGGTCGGCCAACTGCCCCCCGATGTGGGCCAGCATTTCAATAAGGCGTCCAAATTCGCCGCGCATCAGTACTCACTCTCCCCGCATGTCGAACCTGTTCCGGTCGCCTCACTAAATCCAGCGGAATTCACCGCTTTTCTCACCGAACGCCTTCCTTGCCCGCAACGAATTCGCATCGGCCGCTGGTGAGAAAACCGGTGAGTTCCGCGACCGCCCAGCCCAGGCCCAGCGACCTCCCGGAGGATGGGTCTCCGAAACTCACCATTGCACCGCAACACTCCTGATGGCACACGGCGACAGGGCAGATCCCGCAGGGCGGGAGGAACGTTTCTTCTCTTCCCGTCATGCGGGATCCGCCACAGCTACCCAACCCCGAGAGTAGCGGCCACTTCAAATCCGCGACCGGCCGGAAGAAGTTTCCCGGAAGAAACCGCGAGAAAGAACGAGAGCCAACGGGACGGAATGACACGGGGTGAGACGATCCGGCATGACGCATCTCACACCCCTCCTTTCCGTCGGCAAGCCCTTCCCGCCGACGACTCCAAACGGCCGTTCGTCCCACAGTGCACCCCGATCCCCGGCTTGGTCGGGCCGGAGAACCCTGGTAGAACCCACCGACCCGTCCAGACCAGTACGCCATCCACAGCCTGTGGACAGACTTGACTGATCCCGCGCCTATATCTGACATCCGGCCATTCCTCCCGTTTCGTCCTGGCAGTCCCAGGCGTCACCCCTAGAAGCCGCGCTGACAAAGCCGGTGTGACACGGCGGCCGGACCTTCTTCCTGCCGGACTCTCCGAAGCGATCAGGGGGTGCGCGCAATCCATAGAGGTGTCCGCGAAGCAGCCGGTGTGACATCAAGATCGGCAGACACCGCAGCGACCCGAGAGCACGACCGGCTGTGCGAGGACAGACCACGCCGAGCGAGCGGGCCCAGGAGCGGAGTACGTGGGGGTGAGCGGCGGAAGGCACCGCGGACTTCATGACGCCGACGGCCCATCAGGGCAGCAGAGGACGGCAAGAGATTCCGCCGGCAGAGAGCGGCCGGATCCAGGGAGACGAAGAAGGCAGGGGAGGCGGTGTTCAAAGTTTCATTACTGGATCAAGGGCGGCCCGCCAGAGGCGGGCCGCGCGCCGCCGCGTTTCCGCCCGTCGCTCCTGTCTCGCGCCCCGCTATGGGCGGCCCCGCTGGCGGCGCAAGAACGAGGGTGGCGGTCGAGCAGGGCCAGGAGAAGCCGGACAAGCGGTCCGGCCCGACGTGGCCGGGGTCCAGGCCGATGGTTGCCCACCGTTCGTTCGGGCCCCCGCTGCTCGATGATCCGGGGCGGACGGAACCCGTCAAGCCCGCACCGCTCGCCGCCGTCGTCCCGCATAGGCCCGTACGCGCGGGCTTGACCGAACCCGCCCGCCCCTACTCTCGGCAGCTATCGGGCGGCCCGACCGGAATGGTCCCCGCCCAGCCGCCTCCGCTCCCGATCGACGCTAGCGCTTGCCTGCCCGACCGCGATGGTGATTCCCCGTCAGGAAACCGTTCCGAGCATGCCGACGGCCCCAGTACCGTTCGGTACCAGGGCTGATCAGCGAGGCTGGCTCGAAGGCCGGACCGCCCGCCCCGCCAAGGTCGCGGGTGGTCCGGCGTTCATGAAGCGGTCCAGGCCGATCCCGTCGTTCAGGCAGCGGCACCGTACTGGCTCGTCAGCCGGCGGACCTCGGCGTCCTTGAACGCCTGCACCTCTTCCACGATCCCGCTCTTCGCCAGGTCGGCCACGGGCACGCAGAGGTCCATGCGCTGGATGCAGACGCCGACCATGTACTGACCCTGCTCGGTGAGGTACAAGCGGACGCCGTAGTAGCCCTCCTGGCAGTCCGTGTCGTTGTTGAACCGGCAGGACGCGCAGGTGTCCGGGAGCCGTACCGGCAGCAGTCGCTTGACGTAGACGGCACGGCCGCCGAGCGCCCGGTACAGGGTGCGTTCGTCGGAGGTGCCGGCGGTGAACGTCCGGAGCACCGGTTCCGCGCCGACGCGGGCCAGCACTTCGGATATCGCGGCGATGGACTCCGGGCCGTCCTGAATGCTGGTCAGCATCCGCACGTCCGCGAACTGGCCGTGGGACTCGATCAGGTTGACGACCCGGTCCACGTGGGCCATGCCGGGGACGACGATGTTCACGGAGACCTTCACCCCGTTGGACACGGCGGCCCGGATGGTCTGGACGGCGGCCCGGATCTTCGTCTCGGCCAGCCCAGCCGACTTGAAGCGCTCGGACTGTACGGCCTTGAGCTCTTCGGCGGTGGTGCCGAAGACCGAGACGTTGACCCGGTTGAGGCCCGCCGCGGAGCAGTCCGGCATCACCTGCCGGCCGCGCTCGCCGTTGCTGGTCATTCCGACGGTCAAGCCCATGCCGGTGAGAGCCGAGACCAGCGAGGACACCTCCGTATGGAGAGTGGGTTCGCCGCCGGTCAGGTGCACCTCGCTCGCATCGAACGCCTTCGCAACGGTTCGCACCGCCCGCCGGAACGGGAGGTCCGGGGTCATCTTCGCGGCGAGGAAGTTCACGCCGTTGGACTCGGTGTAGATCGA
Organism: Streptomyces sp. TLI_171; assembly: GCF_003610255.1. Classification (GTDB taxonomy): domain Bacteria; phylum Actinomycetota; class Actinomycetes; order Streptomycetales; family Streptomycetaceae; genus Kitasatospora. The sequence goes on from NZ_RAPS01000001.1 coordinate 3,620,478, forward strand.
CACGCGCCCGGTCCCGCCCGGCCCCGACACGAAGGGCAGCAGGGTGCGACCCTTGTTGTCGGCGGTGACGGGCGTTCCCTCGTTGTGGCAGAACGTGCAGGCCAACCCGCAGTCGTCGATCACCTTGATGCGGATGGTCCTGTCCCGGACGACCCGAATTGCCGGGCCCTGGGTGGCAGACAAGGCGCCTCCATTCACTCGAATGTGAGCCGGGGGATCGCCTCGATGTCGATCCCGTACCGGCGGTAGACCTTGGTCGTGTTCTCGCTCGTCAGCTCGGCCAGGGGAAGCCCAAGCGCCTGCACCGTCGCGTAGACGTGCTCGGCGTTGTCGCCCTCGATCTCCATGTACGGCGGGATCAGCGGCCACTCGTCGATCTCGACGGCCGCACCGCCCAGCGACCAGGACGACCGGCGGTTCTCCTGGTACGCCTTCGGCTGGTAACCGAGCTTGCCGAGCAGCAGGTTGGCGGTGTCGAAGTCACCGACACCGGTCTCCGTCTCGGAAACCCCGTCGATCGCGTCAGAGTGGATCTCCTTGACGCACAGCGTGATACCGCTGCCGGTGTCGCGAAGGCGGACCCACGTGCCGGGCCGGCCGGGAATGTCGTAGACGTAGCGGCGCTGGAACCGGTCGCCCAGGTGCTCGGCCCCGGCCTCGGCCAGCAGCGCGCGGATCTTCTCCGGCTCGACGTTGAGGATCTTCGCTTCGAACTCAGTTGCGGTCATGATGAGTTGACCTTTCCAGTCGGGGTCTGGGGACTTGCGAGCGGACGATATCGACTATCGAGCGGGCCACTTCCTGCGGCGTGCGGCCGGTGCCGTCCACACAGACGAGCCCGAATGCCCGGTACACGCGGGTGCTTTCGGCGATGTTCGGCTCCTCGCGCTTGTGCCAGTAGCTCAGCGTCCTCTGCTCGACCCGCTGTCGGATGCGCTCCTGGCGGACGCTCTCGTCCACCTCCAACAACACCGCCACGTCCGGGACGAAGACCCCGTTCGGATACTCCGGGGAGCAGTCATGCCCCATCGCCCTGTGCGTGGCGATGGTGCGCGGGAAGTAGGACTCGACCACTACCGGGCGGCCACTCTGGCTGATTGCCCTGGCGGACTCCGACTTGACGTGGTTGGCCATCATCCACCAGTGGAATCGGGCCGAGAGGATGCCGGTGGCGTCCACCTCCGCCCGCATCCGCGGGAAGGTCGGCAACACCTCGTCCGTCAGGTGAACTCCGTTGAGGAGGGCGGCGACCAGCGGGGCGACCGTGGTCTTGCCACTCGCGCTGAGACCGTCGAGGGTTACGAACGGCCCACGGCCCATACCCATCTGAACTCCATTCGTCGGTCGGTTCTGGTGTCGTAGGGATTCGCGAGTCCGGTCACCAGCCGCAAAGTGAGCGGTGCCGGGGCGGGTGCGGAGCAACCTCGATCAGGCCGGCGGTTCGCGGTCCGGCGAGGAGAGCGCCACCACGGGTTCCGCCCGGTCGTGGCCGACTTGCAGGAGGGTCGTCATCCCGAGCACGAGGACGGTGACCAGATTCCCGAGTAGCCACAGGAACGTCAGCATGGCTTCGATCGGGTCGTCGTTCTCACCGCGATGGCGGCCGCCGGCGGCGTACTGAACACTCACGATGCTTCCAACCTCAACTCGAACCAGACCCACTTGCCGCGTGACTCGCATGTCACGCCCCAGCGCTGGGACAAGGCCGCGACCAGCCCCAGGCCGTAACCGGACTCCGCCTCGTGGGCCGGAGCCATCAACGCGGGCAACTCGCCCGAGGAGTCGCGCACCCCGACCCAGAACGCGGCAGGCCGGCGCCGCACCGCGATCCCGATCCGCCGACAGCCCGTGTGCTTGGCCGCGTTGGCGACCAGCTCAGTCACCAGCAGCTTTCCGGCGTCGACCAGCCGACCACCGGACCAGGCTTCGAACGCCGACTCGACCAGCTTCCGAGCGGGCGCAGCAGCCTCCGGGCCGCACGGCAACACCATGTGGCACCCGACGTCGGCCGGTTGGACCGCGACCACCGCGAAGTTCTCACCACCAGAGAGCCCGACGAGCGGGGCAGTGACACTTCCGGACATTCGACCTCCAGTCCCATTCAGTCGGGCAACGCCACCGTCGGACCAGCTCTCGAACAGTGGTGTCGTTGTGCTGTGCGCGGGAAGCACGCACAAGAAGGATCGGTCCGGTACAGATCTCAAACGATGCCCACGAGGTGTTCCCTAGGCGGTAATACTCTTCTCTGGGACGGTTTTTGATGATCCGTATCCCGCTATGCTCCCCAGCGAAGGCAGTGCCCGATGACGCATCCCGGCCGGACCCGAGGCCCCTTGCTGTCTGCCGAGTTACTGGCGCGCGAAGACCTCCGCCTGGCACTCGGCGAGCACGATTTCGCCGCTGCCTTCGTACTGATCAAGAAGTACGGCGGGCACTCGCAGAACAAGATCGCCGCAGCCTGCCAACTCACCCCGGGCAAGGTCTCCACGATCATGTCCGACCCGGCGAAAAGGATCACGTCATATGAAGTGATCGCGCGCATCGCCGACGGCTTGGGGATTCCCGGCCGCCTCCTCGGACTGGCATCGCGACCCTGGGAGACGGACACCGAGCAGCCCCAGCGACCGGCCGACCCCCGGCCTCCGGACGACGACTTCCCGTGGCGACCGGAGGTGACAACCGCACTCGCCACCCGCCTCACGAGAACTGATCTCGCCATGGACAGACGTACCGCCGCCCGTTTGCTGGCCACCGCCGCCATCACCGGAGCCGCCCTCCTGGACCCGCTCGAAGGATGGCTCGCCGCACCCGCCGCCGCATCGGACCGGGCCCGCCCGGGGAGACTTGGCCGACACGACGTGGCCCAGCTCGAACACTCCGCCGTGGCCTTCCGTCAGTGGGACCACCGGTTCGGAGGCGGTCTACGGGCCAAAGCCGTCCTCGGTCAGCTCAACGACGTCGCCGCCGCGCTCGAAGACCGTCAACTCCCCGATATCAAAAGCCGATTGCATGGCGTGATGGCCCAACTCGCGGGCACTGCCGCCACGATGATGTGGGACTCCGGGTACCAACGCCGCGCCCAGGACTACTACCGACTTGCCCTCCGATCCGCCCACGAGGCAGGGGACCGAGCCTTCGGCGCAAACGTTCTCGCCGGCATGGCACGGCAGATGCTCTACACCGGACGGCCGGGCGATGCCCTCGAACTGGTCAGGCTCGCCCAGGACGGCAGCCAGGGACACGCGGGCCCGAGGGTCCGAGCCATGCTCCGGACGCGCGAGGCGTGGGCCTACGCTGCAATGGGACGGGTCGCATCGTTTCGCCGCGCCACCGGCCAGGCCGAGGACGAGCTGTCATCTGCCAGGCCCGCGGACGACGAACCCCACTGGATCGCCTACTTCAACCGCGCCGAGATCGCCGGAGTGACCGGCGGACGACTGCTCGACCTCGCCCGCACCGACCCCCGAGCCCACGCCGACGCGGCCGCCGAGCACATCAGGACAGCGCTGGCCGAACGCGGAGCCGAGGCAGGCCGGTCCCACGCCCTCGACCGGATCGGGCTCGCCGAGACCCGGTTCCTCGCGGGCGACCTCACGGCCGCGGTCGAGGAGACCAGGAAGGCCGTGGCTGCCGCGGCACGCACCGGGTCCGACCGCGTACGGACCCAGCTCGGCGGGCTCTACCACTACACCGTCGGCCACTCGACCCACCCGGCCGTGCGAGAGGCCCGCGATAGCATCCGCGAGCTACTGGCGAACTGACCGAAGGGGAACGGTATGACCGTCATCGCGGTAACCGGGCACATGGACCTCACCGAGGAGAGCGTCACTCTGGTCCGCGACACCCTGACCGCCCTGCTCGCCGACCATGCCGACAACGGCCTGACCGGAGTCTCCTGCATCGCCAAGGGGGCCGACGCGATCTTCGCCGACGCCGTGCTGTCGGCCGGCGGACAGCTGGTCGTCGTCGTACCGTCCGCCGACTACCGGCAGACCAAGGTCAAGCCCGACTACGCCGAGGAGTTCGACCGGCTCCACCGGGCCGCGACCGAAGTCGTGGTGATGCCGCATGCCGAGGCCAACCGCGAGGCGTACGAAGCCGCCAACGAGGAACTCCTCCGCCGCGCCGACCTCCTCTTCGCGGTCTGGGACGGCCAGCCCGGCAATGGGCGCGGAGGCACCGCCGACACAGTCTCCGGAGCGCGCGCCGCCGGTCTGCCGGTCACGATCGTCTGGCCCGACGGCGCAGCCCGCAAGAGCCGCTGATCCCGGATGCAAGGGGCCCCGCACTCGGTCAGGAGTGCGGGGACAACCTGAATCACACCGTCCATGTATCCCAGCATTACTTGACTGTCGTCATGCCGCCGATTCTGGCACCTGGCCCGCCCCGACGCCGCTCCTTTACCGCCCGGATCCTCCCCGTCCCGTCCCGGTGCGTGCCCTGGTGCCCGCCCGAGGGCCTGCCTGAGCGCCGGCCTGAGGGCCTGCCTGAGGGCCTGCCCGAGGGGTGGCGGACGGGTGGCTGACGGGCCGTCACCCGTCGCAGCAGGCCGGGGTCCCGTCCCGGCGTTTCGGGCGTCTGCGACCATGGAGCGATGCGACCGCTGTACTCCGTCCCGCTCGGTGTCGCCGCCACCGGCGCCGCCTGTCTCGTCTATGCCGCCGGGTACGAGGTCCGCTCGTTCCGCCTGCGCCGCGTCGAAGTTCCGGTGCTGCCAGCCGGTGCGCGGCCGATCCGGATCCTCCAGGTGTCCGACATCCACATGGTCAACGGACAGGCCAAGAAGCAGCGCTGGCTGCAGAGCCTCGCCGGGCTCCGCCCCGACCTGGTGGTGAACACCGGCGACAACCTCTCCGACCCGCTCGGCGTGCCCGCCGCCCTGGACGCCCTCGGACCGCTGATGGACTTCCCCGGCGTCTACGTCTTCGGCTCCAACGACTACTACGGCCCCACCCCGAAGAGCCCCACCCGCTACCTCGGGGCCCTGCGCAGCGGCGTCCACGGCCTCAACAACCCCGACGGCTCCGGCCGCCGCGGCATCACCGGCGCCGTCCACAACCCCTGGCAGAAGCTCCGCGACGGCTTCGACCAGGCCGGCTGGCTCAACCTCAACAACGCGCGCGGCCGCCTGACCGTCGCCGGCCTCGACATCGAGTTCGCCGGCCTCGACGACCCGCACATCCGCCACGACGACTACTCCGCCGTCGCCGGCGGGCCCTCTCCCGACGCCGACCTCTCGCTCGCCGTCGTCCACGCCCCCTACCTGCGCTCCCTCGACGCCTTCACCGCCGACGGCTACCCCCTGATCCTGGCCGGCCACACCCACGGCGGCCAGCTCTGCATCCCCTTCTACGGCGCCCTGGTCACCAACTGCGACCTCGACACCGACCGCGTCAAGGGCCTCTCCACCCACACCGCCGCCGGCCGCCGCTCCCACCTCCACGTCTCGGCCGGCTGCGGCACCAACCGCTACACCCCCTCCGCTTCGCCTGCCCCCCCGAAGCCACCCTCCTCACCCTCACCAGCGCCTAAACCGGATTTCGTCTCTGGCCGCACCTCCTGTAGAGTTCTACTCGTTGCGCCGGTCACGGAAGGCAACACAGCAGGACCGGGGTATAGCGCAGCTTGGTAGCGCGCTTCGTTCGGGACGAAGAGGCCGTGGGTTCAAATCCCGCTACCCCGACTTCGTAAGTGCAGGTGAGGGCCCTACCGGAGAGATCCGGTAGGGCCCTTCCTCGTTCTGCGTGTCTAACTGAGTGACTGGCCCTCAGGGCGGGTGTCAGTTCTGGTCGGAGGCGTCGCCGTAGACGTTGTCGGGGCTGATGATCTGGGTGATGGCCCGGCCGAGCAGGGTGCTCGGGTTCTCGTCGTTCGAGGGGATGTCGGTGTTGAGGAGGATCACCATCGTGGTCTTCCGGGCGGGCAGGTAGACCGTCAGGCTCTGGTAGCCGGGCAGGGAGCCCGCGTGGCCGATCCAGCCGTGGTTGATGTCGATGCCCAGGCCGTAGAAGTCGCCCGGCGCGCCGGTGGGGTGCGCGTCGAGGCGCTCCGCCTGGGTCTGCGGGCTGAGCAGTCGGCCGGTGGCGACGCTCTCCGCCCAGGAGCGCATGTCGTCGAGGTCAGAGATCATCGCGCCGGCCGCCCAGCCCCAGCTGGGGTTGAAGTCCGTGGCGTCCGCCACCGTGCCGTCCGGCGTCAGGTCGGTGTAGCCGTGGGCGTGCGGCTGCGGGAACTCCGCGGCCTCCGGCAGGAAGGTGTGGTCCAGGCGGCTCGGCCGGGTGATCCGGTCCCGGATGACCTCGCTCAGGGGGCGGTGGGCGACCTTCTCGACGACCAGGCCGAGCAGCACGGTGTTGGTGTTGGAGTAGTCGAACTGCGTGCCGGGAGGGAACTGGTTGGGGTGCGAGAAGGCGATGTCGAGCAGCTCGCTCGGCACCCACTGGCGGTGCGGCTCGGTCGCCAGGAGGTGCTGGAACCCCGCGTCCTTGGTGTAGGCGAACAGGCCGCTGCGCATGTCCGCGAGCTGACGCAGCGTGATGTGGTCGCCGTCGGGCACGCCGTCGACGTACGCGGAGATCGGGTCGTCCAGGCCGACCTCGCCGCGGTCGACGAGTTGCAGCAGCGCGGTGACGGTGAAGGTCTTGGTCTCACTGCCGATGCGCATGTTCAGGTCGGTCCGCATCGGCTCGCAGTCGCTGGTGTCCGCGACGCCGAACGCCCGCACGTAGCGTGGCTTTCCGGGCTCCCAGATGCCCACGATCACTCCGGGGACGCCGGCGTCGGCGGCCGTCTGCCGGATCACCCGGTCAAGCTCCGCCCTGGTCGCGTCCCGCGCCGGTGGCGGTGCGGCCGGCGTCCTGGGGGCCGGTGCGGCCGGTGCGGCCGGTGCGGCCGCGGCGGGTGCGGCGATCGGGGGCAGGGCGGCCGCCACGCAGGCGGAGACGACCATCGCGATGCGAAGCAGGGCGGTTCGGCCCGTCCGGATGTCCATGCGTCCCAGGTAAATCCCTCCGGGTGCCCGGCCGCAGCGCCACGCCGCCCCCCGGGGAGCATTCATCCGAACGCCTCCGGGCCCAAACCGTCCGGGCTCGCACCGCAGGAACGCTCACCGGCCCTGGCGGTTCTCCGGAGTCATGGGGAGCGGGGCGGGCTTCCGGCGGAGCCAGCCTCGGTGGGCGATGATCCGGCGGAGCCGGGGACGGGCACGCGGGGGCACGGTACGTGCTGACCGGTGCGGACGCACTCACCCAGGCCGAGCAGGTGCGGCTGCTCGGCGAGGCAGCGAGGCAGCGGGGCGGCGGGGCGGCCGGCCCGCTGGTCGGAGCCGGCACGGGAGGACGCCCGGCGGGAGCTGCTCGCGAGCGGTTGGCCGCCGGGGATCGTGGACGGCGCGCTCGACCACCTCGCGGCCCGGGTCGCCGCCCCGGAGTCGCCCGTCGACACGGTGCACCGGGTCACCGGCGTCCCGCCCCGCACGGTGCGCGCCTGGGCCGCCGATCACGCCGACCACTTCCGCGCCCCGGCGGTCCGAGGGCGGCGGCGCCGCCTCACGCGTCGGCTGATGGCTCGTCAGACGGGTGGGATTGGGCTGTTCCGGTGAGGGGTGGGGCGGAGGTGACGGGGTTTCGGATGCGGGGTGGGGGTGGGGGCCGGAGGGTGGAGGGGCGGGCTCCGGTGGGCGGGGCCGGCGGAGGAGGCGGTGGATGAGCGCGGCTGACGTACCGGGTGCCGAGGGTAGGGCGGCGGTTGCGACGACGAAGGTGAAGACGGTGGCCGCGCCCAGGTTGACCTGGGTGACGCTGGCGTTGATGACGACCAGTTCGGTGGCCAGCCTGCGGGCTTCGCCGACGATGGCGGTGTACGGCCTGGCGTGCGTGTTCCTGTACGTGGTGCCGGCGATCGTGTTCCTGCTGCCGACGGCGCTGGTGTCCGCGGAACTGGCGTCGGGCTGGGAGGGCGGCGTCTACAACTGGGTGGCCCAGGGGCTGACGAAGCCGCTGGGCTTCCTGGCGGTGTGGTGCCAGTTCGCGATGACGATCTTCTACTACCCGAGCCTGCTGGCGTACGTGGCGAGCACGATCGCGTACGTGGTGGATCCGAGTCTGGCCAGCAACGGCCTGTACACCGCGATCGTGATCATGGTGCTGTACTGGACGGGCGTGTGGGTGTCCTCGCGCGGGACGGGCGCGGTGGCGGGCCTGGCGTCCTGGGGGCTGGTGATCGGGACGCTGATCCCGGGTGCGCTGCTGGTGGTGCTGGGCTTCGTGTTCCTGGGGCAGGGCAACCCGTCGGCGGCGCCGATGAACGCCGACCACCTGCTGCCGGCCTGGACCGGCCTGGCGAGCCTGGTGCTGATCGTCAACAACTTCCTGAGCTACTCGGGCATGGAGATGAACGCCGTGCACGTGTCCTCGCTGAAGAACCCGGGCAAGGAGTTCCCGCGCTCGATGTTCCTGGCGATGGGCATGGTGCTGCTGATCTTCATCCTGCCGGCGCTGGCGATCAGCTGGGTGGTGCCGGCCGATCAGCTGTCGCTGACGGCGGGCGTGATGCAGGCCTTCGACGCGTTCTTCCAGTACTTCCACATCGGCTGGCTGACGCCGCTGATCGCGGTGGGCCTGGTCGCGGCCTCGCTGGGCGGCATGCTGACCTGGCTGGCCGGCCCGTCGAAGGGCCTGCTGATGATCTCCCGTCAGGAGGGCTACCTGCCGCCGTCGCTGCAGAAGCTCAACAAGCACGGCATCCAGCAGAACATCCTGGTCGCGCAGGGCGTGGTGACCACGGCCATCGCGCTGATGTACGCGTTCATCCCGAACGTCTCCAGCGTGTACTGGATCTTCTCGGTGATCACCACGCAGGTGTACCTGATCGTCTACCTGCTGATGTTCGTGGCCGCGATCCGGCTGCGGCGGACCCAGCCGGACCATCCGCGCGGCTACCGGGCCCCGGGCCTGGTGGTGCTGTGCGTGGTGGGCCTGCTGGCGTCGGCGGCGGCGATGGTGATCGGCTTCGTGCCGTCCTCGCAGTTCGGCGGCGGCAGCGTCTGGGCGTACGTCGGGATCGTCGGCGGCGGCCTGCTGCTGCTCGGCCTGATCGTCCCGTTCGCGTTCCTGAAGGCCAGCAAGCCGGAGTGGCGCGATCCCGCGGCGGCCGCGGCCATCGAGGAGGAGAACGCATGACCACTCGAATGGCTTCGCAGCACCGGTGGATCTACATCGGTGCGATCGTGGTGCTGGTCGGCATGGTGGTGGTCGGCCTGCTGACGTTCAGTCAGCAGCACGCCACCAACGAGGCGTACCGCAAGGCCGACGAGCTGATCTCGAAGCTGCAGTCGAACGGCTACCCGACGCCGGACCGCAGCCAGATCGCCCGGACGCTGGGCACCGACGGCGGCGCGGTGTGCGCGGACCCGGGCAGCGCGCTGAACCGGGCGCTGCAGCGGGTGCAGCTGTCGAACGGGGCGGGCGGGCCCGGGCAGCGGCCGGTCATCGCCAACGCCCGGACGGTGGAGGCGGGCGCGATCGTGCTGAGCGTCTACTGTCCTGACCGGCTGGACGACTACCAGGACACGATCGAGGACTACAAGACCGACGACACGGTCAAGAACTGACGGACCGTCGAGGAGCGCCGATGACCACCGACACCGACCTGGCCGCGCGGATCGCGGCCCTGATGCCCCGGGCCCAGGCCGACCTGGCCGAACTGATCGCCATCCCCTCGGTGGCCGACCCCCGGCAGCAGCCCCCGGAGAAGTGCCGCGAGGCCGCCGAGTGGGTGGCCGCTGCGTTCACCGACGCGGGCCTGCGGGACGTCCGGCTGGCCGAGACCCCGGACGGCAGCCACGCCGTGCTCGGGCACCGGCCGCCGCCGCCGGGTGCGCCGACCGTGCTGCTGTACTGCCACTACGACGTGCAGCCGCCGCTGGACGACGCCGCCTGGACCACTCCGCCGTTCCGGCTCACCGAGCGGGACGGCCGCTGGTACGGGCGCGGCACCGCGGACTGCAAGGGCAACATCGTCATGCACCTCACCGCGCTGCGGGCGCTCGGCGACGACCTCCCGGTGGGGATCAAGCTGGTCGCCGAGGGCTCCGAGGAGCAGGGCCTCGGCGGCCTGGAGGCGTACGTCCCGCAGCACGCCGAGGACCTGCACGCGGACGCGCTGCTGATCTGCGACACCGGCAACGCCGCGGTCGGGGTGCCGACCGCGACCACCTCGCTGCGCGGCCTGGCGAACGTGGTGGTGAGCGTCTCCACGCTGAAGTCCGACATGCACTCCGGGATGTTCGGCGGCCCGGCGCCGGACGCGCTGGCGGCGCTGATCCGGATCCTCGACTCGCTCCGCGACGCGGACGGCGGCACCCGGATCAAGGGGCTCCCGGCGGACGGCAGTTGGGACGGTGTCGGGTACGACGAACAGCAGTTCCGGGACGACGCGGGCGTGCTGGACGGGGTGTCCCTGACCGGCTCCGGGACGGTCGCGGACCGGCTGTGGGCGCGGCCGGCGGTCACCGTGCTGGGCATCGACTGCGCGCCGGTGGTCGGTTCGGCGGCGGCGATCCCCGGCACCGCCCGGGCCCGGGTCAGCCTGCGGGTGCCGCCCGGCATGGATCCGGCCGCCGCGCAGGAGGCGCTGACGGCCCATCTGGCCGAGGCCGCGCCGTGGGGCGCCAAGGTGACGGTGGAGCCGGAGTCGAAGGGTTCGCCGTTCAAGGCCGCGACCAGCGGCAGGGCGTACGCGGCGCTCGACCGGGCCGCGCGGGAGGTGTACGGGAAGCCGCTCTCCTTCCTGGGCCAGGGCGGCTCGATCCCGCTGTGCAACGTGCTGGCCGCGCAGTACCCGGAGTCGGAGATCATCCTGATGGGCGTGGAGGAGCCGCGCTGCCTGATCCACGCGCCCAACGAGAGCGTCGACCCCAGCGAGATCCAGCACATGGCCCAGGTCGAGGCGCTGTTCCTGCGCCACTACGCGACCGCCGGCCGCTGACCCCCAGGGAGGGAAACCGCATGCCCGAGCCGTTCACCACCGCCGACTTCCAGGCCCGGATGGCCCGCGCCGCGACCGCCGCCGCGGACGCGGGCCTCGCCGGACTGGTCGTCACCCCCGGCCCCGACCTGGCCTACCTGACGGGCTACCGGCCGACCGCGACGACCGAGCGGCTGACCGCCCTGGTGATCGCGGCCGGCCTCGAACCGGTGCTGCTGGTGCCGAAGCTGGAACGCCCGGACGCCGAGAAGGCGCCCGGCGCGGAGGCCGTCCGGATGGCCGACTGGACCGACGGCAGCGACCCGTACGCGGCGCTCGCGCCGAACCTGGACCCGGCCGGGCGGTACGGGATCTCCGACAACGCCTGGGCGATGCACCTGCTCGGCCTGCAGCAGGCGCTGCCCGGCAGCTCGTACGCCGCGCTGACGGCGGTGCTGCCGATGCTGCGGGCGGTGAAGGACCACGACGAGCTGGAGCGGCTGGCCGCGGCCGGAGCGGCGGCCGACCTGGCGTACGGCGGGATCCTCGCGGTGCGGTTCGAGGGGCGGCGGGAGGACGAGGTGGCGGCGGACCTGGCCGCGCTGCTGATCGAGCACGGGCACAGCCAGGTCGACTTCACCGTGGTCGGCTCCGGCCCGAACGGGGCGAACCCGCACCACGAGGCCGGGGACCGGGTGATCCGGCACGGCGACACCGTGGTGCTGGACTTCGGCGGTCTGAAGGACGGCTACGGCTCGGACACCACCCGCACGGTGTACGTCGGCACCGAGCCGCCGGCCGAGGTGCTGGCCGTCCACGACCTGGTGCGGCGCGCCCAGCAGGCCGCGTTCGACGCCGTCGCACCCGGGCTGACCTGCCAGGACATCGACCGGGTGGCCCGCAAGGTGATCACCGACGGCGGGTACGGCGAGTACTTCATCCACCGGGTCGGCCACGGCATCGGGCTGACCACCCACGAGCCGCCGTACATGGTCGAGGGCGAGACGCAGGTGCTGGTGCCCGGGATGTGCTTCTCCATCGAACCGGGCGTCTACCTGCCCGGCCGGTTCGGCGTCCGGATCGAGGACATCGTGACCGTGACGGAGGACGGCGGGCTGCGGTTCAACGGGACGCCGCACGAGTTGGCGTTCGTGAACTGACACCGGGTCGGGCGGAGCCGCCGGGGTGCGTCCCGGCGGCTCCGTCATGCCTGGGCTCCGTCATGCCTGGGCGTGGAAGGCGCGGCGGAGCTCGGAGAGCAGCGCGCGCAGGGCCGGCGGCGGGCCGGGCCGGTTGACCAGGGCCAGCAGGGCGGGGGTGGTCAGGTCGGTGACGGCGACCGGGGTGAGCGCCGGGAACGCCTGCGCCATCGACCGGCTGAGCACGGCCACGCCGAGGCCGCGGACCGCCAGGTCGGCGATGGCGGAGGCCGCTGAGGCCTGCAGGGCGATCCGCGGGGTGAGCCCGCGGGCGGCGCAGCCGCCGTCCAGGACGGCGCGCAGGCCGGTGCCGGGCGGCATGCAGATCAGCGGGTGGGCGAGCAGTTCGGCCAGCGTGGTGCCGGCGGTGTCCAGCGGGTGGCCCGGCGGGACGGCGGCGACCAGGGGTTCGCCGATCAGGGTGTGGGCGTCCAGGCCGTCGGGGGTGGTGGCGGCGCAGCCGATCAGCGCGAGGTCGAGGGCGCCCGTCCGGACGGCCTCGGTGAGCTGCTCGGAGTCGTCCTCCAGCAGGGCGAGTTCGACGCCGGGGTGGGCGCGGTGGAAGGCGGCCAGGCCGTCGAACAGCGGGGTGAGGGTGCAGCCGGCGACCATGCCGAGGCGGAGGCTGCCGCGGATCAGGTCGGTGACCTCGCCGACCGCCTGCCCGACGGCGCGGGCCGCCGCCAGGGTCTGCCGGGCGTGCTCCAGCGCGGCCTTGCCCGCCACGGTGAGCGTGACGGTGCGGGCCGAGCGGTCGAACAGCTCGGCGCCGAGTTCGCGCTCCAGCTGCCGGACCTGGGCGCTCACCCCGGACTGGCTGATGTGCACCCGCTCGGCGGCCCGGGTGAAGTTGCGCTCCTCGGCGACGGCGACGAAGTACTCCAGCTGCCTCAGCTCCATGAGTCCTGATTCTAGCTTCGAGCAGAACCAGCTGTTGGACTTCTGATCGGCCGGGCGGGAGGCTGGAAGCACCGAGAACGACGAACCGAGAACGACGGACCGTGGAGGTCGGGATGAGCGAGTACGAGAAGGCGATGCGGCCCGAGGACCTGACCCGGCTGTTCGTGGAGCGCTCCAACGCCGGCGACGCCGCGGGGGTGGCCGAGCTGTACGAGGAGAACGCCGTGATGGCCTACCCGCCGGGGCGGTTGACGGTCGGCCGGGCCGCGATCCGGGAGCTGTGGGAGCAGGTGCTGGCGCACCGCCCGCAGTTCACCCCGGAGCCGCCGCTGCCCACCCTGGCCGCCGACGGCGTCGCGCTGACCGCCACCCCGCCGAAGGACGGCGCGGGCGCCCGCGCCCAGGTGGTGCGGCAGCAGCCGGACGGCAGCTGGCTGCGGCTGCTCGACCAGCCGGAGTTCCAGCGCCCGGACGCCGCCTGACGGCCGATCAGTCCCGGGCGGCCGCGTTCGGGTGCGCCGGTCGATGCTGGGGTCGACCGGCGCCGGCCGGCCCACCGGCCGGGGTGGCGTTCGGCGAGCAGCACGGCGTCCGCCCTGCCCTTGCTGTGGGCCTCGCCTGGCCGGGCGCGGATGCTGGACGAGCCGGCGGCGGCGAGGAGTGACCGGCCGTCAGCGGGTGCGGCGGCGGTAGTCGGCCGGGGTGGTGGCCAGGGTGCGGGCGAAGGCCCGGCGCATCGCCTCGGCGGAGCCGTAGCCGCAGGCCCGGGCGATCTGCTCGACGCCGTCGCGGGTGTCCTCCAGGCGGCGGCGGGCCGCCTCCAGGCGGGCGCTGGCCACGTAGCGGCCCGGGGTGACGCCGACGTCCGCGGCGAACACCCGGGCGAACTGACGGGGCGACAGCGCCGCCCGGCGGGCCAGCGACTCCACCGACAGGTCGTCCTCCGGGTGCTCGGTGATCCAGCGCTGCACCTCGCGCACCGGGTCCCGCTCGGCGAGCTGCGCCGACAGCTGGGCCGAGAACTGCGCCTGCCCGCCCGGCCGGCGCAGGAACACCACCAGGCTGCGGGCGATCGCCAGCGCGACCTCCCGGCCGTGGTCCTCCTCCACCAGGGCCAGCGCCAGGTCGATCCCCGAGGTGATGCCCGCCGAGGACCAGAACGGCCCGTCCCGGACCCAGATCGGCTCCGGATCCACCGTCAGCTCCGGGTGGCGGGCGGCGAGCGTCGCACTGTGGCGCCAGTGCGTGGTCACCCGGCGGCCCGCCAGCAGGCCCGCCTCGGCCAGCAGGAAGGTGCCCGTGCACACCGACACGATCCGCTCCGCGCCCCCCGCCAGCTCCGCGATCCGGGCCGGCAGCCCCGACCCGTACTGCCGCGCTCCGCTGCCGCCCGGCACCACCAGGGTGTGGGCCGGCCCGACCTGCGCCAGGTCCGCGTCCGGCAGCAGGGTCAGGCCGCTGGTGGTGCGCACCGGCAGCCCGCCGGGCGAGGCGGTGGTCAGCGCGTAGGCCGCACCGGCGCCGTCGAACACCTCGACCGGGCCGGTGACGTCCAGGCTCTGCACGCCGTCGAAGAGCACCATCAGCACGCTGCGGGTCTGCATGGTCCAAGGCTGGCGGGCGGACGCGGTGTCAGCAAGGACACGCACCCCACCTTTTCTGCCATCGGCTCCGTCAGAGCTGCTTGTAGTAGTACGTGGTGTGGGCGAGCACGCCGTCCGGGGTGGCGGCGTGGCCGGGGACGGTGCCGAACGCCGTCCAGCCGCCGGTGCGGTACAGGTGCTCGGCGGGGCTGCCGGTCTGGGTGTCGAGCAGCAGCAGGGTCGCGCCCGCGTCCCGGGCCGCCTGCTCGGCGACCGCCAGCAGCCGGCGGCCCAACCCGGCGCCGCGGGCGTCCCGGTGCACCAGCAGCTTCACCAGCTCGGCTCGGTGCGCGCCGTTCGGCTTGCCCTCGCGGACCAGCGCGACCGTCCCCAGGGTGCGGCCGGCCTCGTCGTCCGCCGTCCAGAGCAGGCGGCTGCCGTCCGCGACCGACGGGCGCAGGGCCTCCCACCAGGCGGCGGCCTCGGCGTGGGTGGTGGCGGCCAGGAAGCCGACCGAGGCGCCACCGGCGACGGCGTCCAGCAGCAGGGCGGCGAGGGCGTCCCGGCGGGCGTCCAGCGCCTCGGCGGTGAGCAGGCGGATCTCGGCGGTCACGGCAGCACCACGGCGATTAGGTAGCGGGCCGGGTCGGGCCCCGGGCAGTGGAACCCGGAGGTTCCGTGCAGGCGGAAGCGGAGGCTGTCCCCCGTGGCCAGGTGGTGCGCGCTGCCGTCCAGCGTCAACCGCAGCGTGCCGCCGAGCACCCACAGGTGCTGCTCCAGCCCCGGGACGGGCGGCGCCTGGTAGGCGATCTCCGCACCCGGCGGGAGGGTGCCCTCGACCAGTTCGGCCCGCAGGCCGGGATGCGGCGGAGAGACCGAGCGCCGGACGAACCCCGTCGCCGGGTCCTGCCAGAGCGGCTGCTCCGCGGCCCGCAGCAGGCCGGGCGGCTCCGCCTCCACCTCCGCCAGCAGGCGCGACATGGTCCGCCCGTAGGCCGCGCACAGCCGCCCCAGCTGGGCGGCCGTCGGGCTGAGCTCGCCGCGCTCCAGGCGGGACAGGGTCGAGCGGCTGACCCCGCTGCGGCCGGCGAGGTCGTCCAGGGACCAGCCGTGCTCGGCGCGCAGCGCGGCGAGCCGGGCCGCGAGGCGGTGGTCGGTGTCCTCGGTTCTCATATCCGGGAGGATATCTCACAACGGAGACGGGGTGCGCGGGGGCGACCCGCGCGGGATCGCGCTGTCAGGACTGGTTACCGTGGTGGGGTGTACCGGTTCCTGCTCAGCCCGCGGTGGCTTGTCGGCTCGGTCGTCGCGGTGGCGGCGATCGTGGTGTGCCTGATGCTGGGCTCCTGGCAGCTGGGCCGGTTCGAGTCCCGGGTCTCGACGCACCAGGAGAACGGGAAGTCCGCCGCCGCTGCCGCCGGGGCGGAGGCCCGGCCCCTGGCCGCGGTGCTGCCGGACGCGGCGGCGAAGGTCGGGACGGACACGGTCGGGCGGACGGTACGGGTCACCGGCGCGTACGACGCCTCGCACCAGTTGCTGGTGCCGAGCCGGACGGTGGACGGACGGCAGGGGTACTACGTGCTGACGCCGCTGCTCACCGACGGCGGCCGGGCGGTGGCCGTGGTCCGCGGCTGGGCGGCGGGGCAGCCCGCGGCGGCGCCGGACGCGCCCGCCGGACAGGTCAGCGTCACGGGCCGGCTGCAGGCCCCGGAGAACAGCGGCAGCGGCGGTGCGGTGGCGGGCGGCCTGCCCGCGGGGCAGCTGGGCACGATCAGCCCGGCGACGCTGGTGAACGTGCTGCCGTACCCGGTGTACGACGGGTGGCTGGCGGCGGACGACGTCCCGGCAGGGCTGACGGCGGTGCCGACGGTGCAGCCGCAGGGCGGCGACGGCCTGAGTCTGCGGGCGTTCCAGAACCTCGGCTACACGCTGGAGTGGTTCGTCTTCGCGGGCTTCGTGGTGTTCATGTGGTTCCGGCTGGTGCGCCGCGAGGCGGAGGCCGCCCAGGACCGGGCCCTCGGGCTGGACCCGGTCCTGGACTGACGCCCCGTCAGCGGTTCGAGACGCTCGGCGACGGGCCGGCCGAGGGCTTCCCGCTCGGCGGGGCGGAGGCCGTGCCGACCGCGCTCGGGCTGCCGCACGGCACCGGCGGCGCCGCGGCGGCCGGGGTGCCGGCCGTCGGCGACGGCGTGCCGGTGAGCAGGAGTGCGCCCGGGGTCGGGCAGCCGTCGCCGAAGCTGCCGAAGCCGGGCACGGGCGACGGGTTGCCGCAGTCGTCGACGTAGTCGTCGCTGCGGGTCGAGCCGCTGGTGCGGTGGTGGTAGTGGTGCACCACGGTGGTGCCGCCGCTGCCGCTGTAGTGCGAGGTGCTGGAGCCGTGCGAGGTGCTGCCGGAGCTCTTGGAGCTCTTCGACCCGCTGCTGGAGCCCTTCGAACTGCGGCTGCCGCTCTTGCCCTTGGCGAGCACGGTCAGCCCGGTGTCGTCGTTCGGCGCGCCGGCGGCCTGGACGCAGTCGTGGCTGTCGTCGTTCGAGGAGCAGCCCGCGGCGGTCAGCAGTACGGCGCAGACCGCGGCGGCGGCCAGCACGGCGCGTCCACCCATCAGTTGTCCCCCCTGTCGGCCGGTCTGCCGGTCACCGGACGGTGCCGGGTGCCAGGTGGCGCCGGACGAAGTCGATCTCCAAGCGGAGCTGTTTGATCCGCTCGTCGACGACCAGCGAACCGTGCCCGGCATCGTAGCGGTAGACCTCGTGGACCTTGCCGAGTTCCTCCAGCCGCCGGACGTAGTTGTCGATCTGCCGGATCGGGCAGCGCGGGTCGTTGACGCCGGCCGAGATGTAGACCGGGGCCTTGACCTGCTCGACGTACGACAGCGGCGAGGAGGCGTGCCAGCGGTCCGGGACCTCCTCGGGGGTGCCGCCGAACAGCGTGCGGTCGAGGGACTTCAGCGCCTCCATCTCGTCGGCGTACGCGGTGAGGTAGTCGGCGACGGGGACGGCGGCCAGGCCGAGCGTCCACCGGTCGGGCTGGGTGCCGAGGCCGAGCAGGGTGAGGTAGCCGCCCCAGGAGCCGCCGGAGAGGACCAGGCGGTCCGGGTCGGCGAGGCCGGAGGAGACCGCCCAGTCGCGGACGGCGCCGATGTCCTCCAGTTCGATCAACCCGACGCGTTCGGTGAGGGCGTCGGTCCAGGCCTGCCCGTAGCCGGTGGAGCCGCGGTAGTTGACCCGGACGACCGCGAAGCCGTGGTCGAGCCAGGCCGCGGGGCCGGCCGCGAAGGAGTCGCTGTCGTGGTGGGTGGGGCCGCCGTGCACCTCGAAGACGGTGGGGTGCGGGCCGTCGCCGGCGGGCCGCTGGACCAGGGCGTGCACCCGGCCGCCGGGGCCGTCCACCCAGACGTCCTCGACCGGGATCGAGCCGGGGGGGACCGGGCCGGGGGCGCGCAGCACCACCGCGCCGGAGGTGGAGCGCACCGCGGAGGGCTCGGCGGCGGAGGACCAGAGGAACTCCACGGTGCCGTCGGGGCGGGCGGTGGCGCCGGAGACAGTGCCGCGCGGGGTGTCCAGGCGGGTCAGTTCGCCGCTGCCGAGGTCGTAGGAGAACAGCTCGGAGCGGGCCTCGTACTCGTGCTCGATCAGCAGGGTGCGGGCGTCCGGCCGCCACTGCGCGGACAGGTCGCCGGGGAACGCGCGGCCCTGCTCGTCTCGCAGGCCGAGTTCGGTCTCGGTCCCGGTGGCGACGTCCCAGAGCATCGGCTCCCAGCGGCCGCGGCGCTGGTGGGCGACCAACAGCCGGGTGTCGCCGGCGGCGGGCGCGAAGCCCAGGCAGGCCACGCCGCGGGGTTCGGCGCGGCCGGTGACCTCGTCGAGTTCGGCGAGGGTGGAGCCGTCCGCGAGGTCCAGCACCCGGATCGCGGAGTGCATGGCGTCGCCGTGCTCGGTGTGGTCGACGGCCAGCAGGGAGCTGTCGTACGAGAGGTCGCCGACGCCGCCGTACTCGGCGTGCCGGTAGACCACCTCGGGCTCGGCGGCGCCGGGGCGGCGCAGGTACAGGGTGGTGCCCTCGTCGTCGGTGGAGGTGCCGACCACCACGGTGCCGTCGCGGCCGAGCGCCAGGCCCGCCGAGTAGGCGGCGGGAACGCCGGGGACGGCCTCCTGGTCGGGGCCGCCGGCGAAGGGCTGGCGGCGCCAGACGCCGAACTCGTCGCCGTCGGTGTCGTCGAACCACCAGATGAACTCGCCGTCGGGGCTGAGTTCGGCGTCCGTGGTGCCGTTGGGGCGGTCGGTGACCCGGCGGTGCTCGTCGGTGGCGCGGTCCCACGCGTACACCTCGTAGGTGCCGGTCGTGTTGGACACGTACAGCGCCCGGTCGGGTGCCTCGTCCGCCCAGTCGGGCAGCGAGACCCGCGCCGCCCGGAACCGCTGCTCCCACGCCGGAACGGCGTTCGTCTGCTCGTTCATGGACTCATCCAACCCGATGCCGGGGGTGATCGGAACGGCGCCGTCGAATGGTGCGGGCACGGAGCAGATGCGGTGCGGCTCCTGACGGACTATCAACGGTAGCGGTACAAATACGGACATAACCACCGGAGGAGTCCCACCGTGCCCATCCCCGCGCCCCCCTTCGACCGCCTCGACCTCCACGATCTCGCCCAGGAACTCGGCCTGGTCGAGGAGATCGAGCAGTACCTGGCGGGCCTGCCCGCGCCCGGGCCGACCCCGCCGCCCGCCGCCGCCGGCAACCCGTACGGCTCGGTGCGCCGGGCCTGGAACCACGGCCACCCGCTGCCCCGCCGCTCGCTGCTGGACCGGCTCGCCCACCGACCGGCCCGGCCGGCGGCGGTCAGCGTCGCCGGGCACCTGGGGCTGACCTCGCGCTACCTGGCCGAGGCGGGCTGGATCCAGGGCGCGATGTGGGACGGGGCCGGCCGGGTCTGCCTGCTCGGCGCGCAGACCGCCGTCCTCGCGCACGGCTACGGCACCGTGCACACGGTGCGCCGGGCCCGCGCCCAGGTGATGGAGGTGCTGCACGCCACCGGGCGGCCGGTCCCGTCCCCGGACGTGTGGAACGACCACCCGGGGCGGCGGCAGTCCGACGTGCACGCGCTGCTGGAGAGCGCCCGGGCGCGCGCCCTCTCGCTGGGCATCTGAACGGGCCCCGGGCCTTGACGGGGCGTGACGGAGCGTCAGACCCGGGCGGGGACGGCCAGCCGGGCCAGCCGCTCGGCGGTGGCCGAGCCGGGCTCGGCGGTGTAGACGACCAGGTGCAGCCCGGGCTCGCCGGGCGGGGCGAGGGTCTCGTAGCCGAGGTCGAGGTCGCCGACCAGCGGGTGCCGCAGCAGCTTGCGCCCGTGGCTCTTCTCCTGCACCCCGTGCCGGGCCCACAGTTCGGCGAACAGCGGGCTGCCGGCCGTCAGTTCGGCGACCAGTGCGGCCAGCTCCGGGTCGTCGGGGTGGCGGGCGGCGTCCAGCCGCAGGAACGCGGCGGTCTCCGCCGCCACCCGCTCGTACTCCGGGTACAGGCTGCGCCCGGCCTCGGTCAGGAAGGCGTGCCGGGCGGTGTTGCGTCCGGCCGGCGGCAGCGCGGAGAACCCGACGACGGCGTCGCCCAGCGCGTTCCAGGCCAGCACGTCCATGCACCGGCCGAGCACGAAGGCCGGCGAGTCCAGGGCGTCCAGCACCAGTCGCAGGCCGGGCCGGACCTGCGTCGGGGTGCGGCGGGGCGCCCCGCGCGGCGGGCGGGCCAGGTCGTGCAGGTGGCGGCGCTCGGTGGCGTCCAGCCGCAGCACCCGGGCCACCGCGTCCAGCACCTCCGCGGAGACGCCGTCGCCCCGGCCCTGTTCGAGCCGCACGTAGTAGTCGACGCTGACCCCGGCCAGCTGCGCGACCTCCTCGCGCCGCAGCCCCGGCACCCGGCGGCGCCGCCCGTGCTCGGGCAGTCCGACGTCGGAGGGCTGCACCCGGCCCCGGCGCAGCCGCAGGAACTCCCCCAGTTCGCTCATGACTCGACGATACGGGGGCCGTGACGGTGGGTCCCGCGGACCCAGGAAAAGTTCAGCCCTGGGTGCGACCGCGGCCACGCACCAGACTCGTCGGATGTCACGAGAGTGAAGAACGGACAGGAGAGCACCACCCATGGGGTACGACACCCTCAACGGCCGCACCGCCGTCGTCACCGGAGCCGCCAGCGGCATGGGCGAGGCGATCGCCCGCCACCTGGTCGCCGACGGCGCCCGGGTCGCCCTGCTGGCCCGCCGCGCCGACCGGCTGGCCGGCCTCGCCGCCGAACTCGGCCCGAACGCCGTGCCGGTGGCCGCCGACGTCACCGACCAGGCCTCGGTGGACGCCGCCCGGCAGCGCGTCCGGGACACCCTCGGCCGGGTCGACCTGCTGGTCAACGCGGCCGGCGTGATGCTGCCCAACCCGGTCGACCACGGCCGGATCGACGAGTGGGCGCGCATGATCGACACCAACGTGACCGGCGTGCTGCGGGTGATCCGCGCCTTCGGTCCCGACCTGGTGGCCGCCGCCGCGGCCGGCGCCACCGCCGACCTGGTCACCGTCTCCTCAATCGGCGCGCACGTGGTGTTCCCCAACTACGCGGTGTACGGCGCCACCAAGGCCGCCCTCACCCAGCTGGCCGCCGCGCTGCGCACCGAGTACGGCCCGCGCGACGTCCGGGTCACCAACATCGAGCCCGGCCTGACCGACACCGAGCTCGGCTCCCACATCGACAACCCGGACCTCGGCCCGAACGGCCAGCTCGGCCAGCTGTTCGACGCCATCGGCCCGCTGGCCGCCGCCGACATCGCCGACCTGGTCGCCTACGCCACCAGCCGCCCGCGGCACGTGAACCTCCGCCAGCTGGTGGTGCTGCCCACCCGGCAGGCCTGATCGGGCGTCAGGGGGCGGCGGAGGCGGTGGGCGCCACCCCGGCCGGCAGCGGGGCGGGCTCCGGGCCGGTGAAGTAGACGGTGCCGCCGCAGCCCGCGGGCAGGGCCGTGGTGGCGGCCGGGCCGGCCGGCGGGTCGGGGCTGTAGCCGAGCGTGAAGTCGGCCGCGGCGGTGCCGCTGGGGCTGGGGCTGGCGGACGGGCTGGGGTCGGCGGCCACCGCGGCGGCCGGGGTCGGGCCCGGTGCGGCGTCGGCCGCCGCGGGCTGCTCGGCGGCGCTGGGAGCCGGGGTGGGCTCGCCGCTCGCGCCGGTCGGCTGGTCGGAGGCGGCGCCGCAGCGGGTGGGCACCCAGGCGAAGCGCACCACGTACGAGCCGCCGGGGCCGAGCAGCAGTTCGCGCGGCAGCGTCGCCGGGTCGGTCAGCGAGCCCGCCGGGTCGCCGACGGTGTGCGCGAGCACCTGGACGCCGGTGGCGCCGGCGCCCGGGGCGAGCTGGCCAGGACCGGCGACCCGGCAGGCGTGGTCACCGGTGTTGGTGAGCTGGAACCAGCCGTACAGCCTGCCCCCCACCGGCTCGGCGGCGGCCAGCTGGGCCTCCGCCCGGCCCAGGTCGGTGCGGGCGCAGGCGGGCGCGACGGCGGGGGACGCGCCCGGGCTGCCGCTGGCGCTGGGCCGCCCGGTCGGTTCGGAGCCGGTCCCGCCGACGCCGCCGAGCGTGCCGCCGGAGCCGCTGTGCGGGCGCCCGGTGCGGCCGTCGGCCGAGGACGGGGGGCTGCTGTGGTCGCCGGGTGCGGCCGGGCCGCCGGTGGCGTCCCCGGACAGGTGGAACGGCTGGGTGGCGTGCACCACGGGCAGTACGGCGACGGCGGCGGCCAGCACCGCGGCCCCGCTCAGCGCCCGCCGCCGGGCGGCCCGGCGGCGCGGCACGGCGGTGCGCAGCCTGGGCAGTGCGCCGGGTTCGGGTTCGACCGCGGCGACCGCGCGGTGCAGCCGGGCGCGCAGCTGGTCCTCGGTCAGTTCGGGTCGGCGGAACGGGGGGTGGGGATCACTCATCGCCGGTCTCCAGCCGCACCCGCAGGGCGGCGAGGCCGCGCGACCCGTAGGCCTTGACGGAGCCGATGGAAATGCCGAGCACCTCCGCGACCTGAGCCTCCGTCAGGTCGGCGTAGTAGCGCAGCACCAGCACCTCCCGCTGACGGCGTTGCAAACCCCGTAGCGCGGCCTTCAGTTCGTCGCGCTCCAGCGCATCGTAGGCCCCTTCTTCTGCACTGGCCATGTCAGGCATCGGCTTGGGCAGCAGTCGCAGGCCGAGCAGCCGGCGGCGCAACGCGGATCGGGACAGGTTGACCACGGTCTGCCGCAGGTAGGCGAGCGTCTTCTCGGGGTCGCGGACCCGGCGCCGGGCGGCGTGCACCCGGATGAAGGCCTCCTGCACGACGTCCTCGCAGGAGGACAGGTCGTCCAGCAGCAGAGCGGCGAGCCGCAACAGGGAACGGTAGTGGGCCCGGTAGGTGTCGGTGAGCTGGTCGACGCTGGCCCCGGTCGCGTCCGCTGCCGCCGCAGCAAAGCCCATCCGACTACCGGCCCGCCGGGCCGCCCCGGGCAGGGTGACCGCCACCGCCGCCCCCGTCACGTTGATCACGCTGGTTGGACACCCGATCCCCTGTCCTGGTTGCCCCGACGCCGGGACGTTCTTCCGCGGAGAGGAAAATCCCCCTCCGGAGCGCACTCGCTCCGAAGGGGGATTCTGGCAGACCCGGCGGACGGACTGGGTCCGCTTCACCCGTCCCGCACAGAACCGTTGCGGTGTGCGAAAGGCAGGCGGAGTGCGAAAAGCGGCGGGGTCAGCGGCCGGTGCCGCCGTAGACGATCGCCTCGTCGCCGGAGCTGTCCAGGCCGAACGCGGTGTGCACGGCGCGGACCGCCTCTGGCACGTCCTCGGCGCGGGTGACCACCGAGATCCGGATCTCCGAGGTGGAGATCAGCTCGATGTTGACGCCCGCCTCGGACAGCGCCTCGAAGAAGGTCGCGGTGACGCCCGGGTTGGACCGCATGCCGGCGCCGACCAGCGAGATCTTGCCGATCGCGTCGTCGAAGCGCAGCGACTCGTAGCCGATGCCCTCCTTGACCCGGTTCAGCGCGTCGATGGCCTTCTGGCCCTCGGTGCTGGGCAGGGTGAAGGAGATGTCGGTGAGACCGGTGGCCGCCGCCGAGACGTTCTGCACCACCATGTCGATGTTGACCTCGGCGTCGGCGATGGCGCGGAAGATCCGGGCCGCCTCGCCGGGCTTGTCGGGCACGCCGACGACGGTGACCTTGGCCTCCGACGTGTCGTGGGCGACTCCGGAGATGATGGCCTGCTCCATCTCGCCCCCTTCGGGCTTGTTCGGGTTGGTGCCGCTGACGATCGTCCCCGGCAGACCGGAGAACGACGAGCGTACGTGAATGGGGATGTTGTAGCGCCGTGCGTACTCCACACAGCGGTCCAGAAGCACCTTCGAGCCGGACGAGGCGAGCTCCAGCATGTCCTCGAAGGCGATCCAGTCGATCTTGCGGGCCTTCTTGACCACCCGCGGGTCGGCGGTGAACACGCCGTCCACGTCGGTGTAGATCTCGCAGACCTCGGCGCCCAGCGCGGCCGCCAGCGCCACCGCGGTGGTGTCGGAGCCGCCGCGGCCCAGCGTGGTGATGTCCTTGGAGACCTGCGAGACACCCTGGAAGCCGGCCACGATCGCGATGTTGCCCTCGTCCAGGGCGTTGCGGATGCGGCCCGGCGTCACATCGATGATGCGCGCCTTGTTGTGGGTCGAGTCGGTGATGACGCCGGCCTGGCTGCCGGTGAACGACTGGGCGTCGAAGCCCAGCGTCCGGATCGCCATGGCCAGCAGCGCCATCGAGATGCGCTCTCCGGCGGTCAGCAGCATGTCGAACTCGCGGCCGGACGGAATAGGGGTCACCTGTTCCGCGAGCTCGATGAGTTCGTCCGTGGTGTCACCCATCGCGGAGACCACGACGACGACCTCGTGGCCGGCCTTCCTGGTGTCCACGATGCGGCGGGCGACGCGCTTGATGCCTTCGGCATCAGCGACGGATGAGCCGCCGTACTTCTGCACGACAAGGCCCACGGGGGCTCCTCGACTTGGGGTGGTAGGTCGCGGCCAGTCTAACGAGCAGGGGTGCCCCGACCGACGCTTTCCACATGGTGAGATACGAATATCGAACCATGGTCACCGCCGACCGGCAGGTCTGCGGGCCCCGGCCGTCCGCCCCGAAGAATCGCCGCCGCGCCCCGGCCGCGCTCCCGGAATCTTCACCTCCGGGCGGCCGGTGACTGATGCGTCACACCCGGGCGCCGGACGCGCCTAGAGCCCCAGCTCCGCCGCCATCAGGTCGCCCGCCTGCTGCTCCAGCTGCTCGTCCGTCAGCCCGTCGTCGTCGGTGTCCGCGCCGTCCGGCACCGCGCCCAGCGGCGAGTCCAGCCGCACGTGCGCGATCAGCGACTGCAGCGCCCGCAGCACCGCCGAACAGGTCGAACCCCAGTTGGACAGGTACGAGAACTGCCACCACCACAGCGCCTCGGAGACCCGGCCCTCGCGGTAGTGCGTCAGCCCGTGGCGCAGCTCGCTGACCACGCCCGCCAGGTCGTCCGAGATCCGGAACGCGCTCGGCTTCTCCGGCGGACCGTACGGGTCGAACACCTCGTGGTAGACGTCGATCGGCGCCAGCAGCTCGGCCAGCCGCTCGCGCAGCTCCACCCCGTCCGGCTCCGGGCCGGCGTCCGGCTCGAAGCGGTCCTCCGGCAGCACGTCCTCGATCGCGCC
This sequence comes from Streptomyces sp. TLI_171, assembly GCF_003610255.1. Lineage (GTDB taxonomy): Bacteria > Actinomycetota > Actinomycetes > Streptomycetales > Streptomycetaceae > Kitasatospora. The sequence continues at coordinate 3,645,834 of NZ_RAPS01000001.1, forward strand.
CAGCCGGCCGCCCGCCAGCAGCAGCTGCGACACCTCCAGCAGCAGCAGCGAGATCGCACTGCCCGGCTCGTCGCCCTTGGCCACCTCGGTGACCGCGAGCACGAAGCTCTCCACCGAGTCCGCGATCTGCACCGCGAAGTCGTCGGGGGCGTCGCTCCGGCTCAGCGGCCGGGACGGGTCGCCTTCGTGGGACAGGCCGGACGGGTGTCCCTGTCCCGGGTGCCCCGCGGGGGCAGGTGGGTCCGGTCGGTCGGGTCAGCGGTGTCGGTTCGGTCAGACATCGAGCAGTCGTCTCCCTTCGAACGCCCGGCCGAGGGTGACCTCGTCGGCGTACTCCAAGTCCCCGCCGACGGGCAGTCCGCTCGCCAGCCGGGTGACCTTGAGGCCCATCGGCTTGCACAGCCGGGCCAGGTAGGTCGCGGTCGCCTCCCCCTCCAGATTGGGGTCGGTGGCCAGGATCAGCTCGGTGACCGTGCCGTCCGCGAGCCGCGTCATCAGCTCGCGGATCCGCAGATCGTCCGGACCGACCCCCTCGATCGGGCTGATCGCCCCGCCCAGCACGTGGTACCGACCGCGGAACTCACGCGTCCGCTCGATCGCCACCACGTCCTTGGGTTCCTCCACCACGCAGATCACCGCGAGGTCGCGGCGCGGATCCAGACACACCCGGCACTGCTCGGCCTCCGCGACGTTGCCGCAGACCGCGCAGAACCGGACCTTCTCCTTCACCTGCTGCAGCGCGTGCGCCAACCGCCGGACGTCCACCGGGTCGGCCTGGAGGATGTGGAAGGCGATTCGCTGGGCGCTCTTCGGACCGACCCCGGGCAGCCTGCCCAGCTCGTCGATCAGGTCCTGCACCACGCCCTCGTACACCGCCACGCCTTCCTTCGACCGGGGTTCGCACTCCGGTGCCATCATCCAACGAATCGAGCGCCGGACACACCGCCCGACGCCCGACTAGCTCATAAATCACACAACCCGTTACCAGGGAGCTTTCAGTTCGCGCTCGAAAGCTTCCACTCCGTGCCCGGGAGCTTTCACTCCGTACCCGGCCTTGGCCGCTCCTGAGCCCGCGGGCCTCGCGCCAGAACGGGAAGCGCCAGAACGGGAGGCGTCAGAACGGGAGGCCGGGGATGCCGCCGCCGCCCAGGCCCTGGGTCAGCGGGCCCATCCGCTCGGCCTGCAGCTTCTGCGCGGCCGCGTTCGCGTCCCGCACCGCGGCCAGCACGAGGTCCGCCAGGGTCTCGGTGTCCTCCGGGTCGACCGCGGCCGGGGCGATGGTCAGCGCCACCAGCTCACCCGCGCCCGTCACCGTCGCCTCCACCAGGCCGCCGCCCGCAGAACCCTTCACCTGCGTCTCGGCCAGCTCCTTCTGAGCCCGGCCGAGCTCCTCCTGCATCTTCTGCGCCTGCTTCAGCAGCTGCTGCATGTTCGGCTGGCCACCAGGGAACACGGAACTCTCCTCGATCCGTCGGCACTCACACACCGGCGCGAACTGCGGAAGCACCCGCGCCGGCACCTCGTCCCCGAGCCTACGCGGCCGCCCGTCGGCACCACATCAATTCCCGTCTCCGCCCCGGTCCCGGTCCTGGGGAGGGTGGGGCGGTCGGGCCGGTTCGCGCTCAGCCCTGGCGGTGGTGGATCTCCTCCAGCACCGTCGCCCCCAGCTCACGGATGATCAACTCCTGGGCGGAGAAAGCGTCCTCGGTCAGGTCCGGGTCGTCCTCCTCCGGGACGTCGTCCTCCGGCGCCACCGCCGGCGGGTTCTGCACCGGGGGCGCGGAGACCCGCGCGGGGGGCGCGGGAGGCTGCTGGACGGCGGGCGGGGGTACGGCGGCCGGCGCGGACGCCGCCGCCTGCTGCTGATGGGATGCCGGGGCCTGGGCGGACGGCGGGACCGGCGTGCTCGGGGCCGGTGCGGGGGCCTGGGGTGCGGCCGGGCGGGCCGGGGCGCCCCAGCTGCCGGCCGCCGGGGCCGCGGCGGGTGCGGACGGCTGCGCGAACGTCTGGGTAGCCGTCTGGGCGGACGGTGAGCTGGTGGCGCCCGACGGGTCGACGATGCACTCCACCCGCCAGTCCACGCCCAGCGCGTCCGTCAGCGCCTGCCGCAGCACCTCGTCGCTGTGGCTGCCGACGAAGCTGTCCCGGGCGCCCGCGTTCACGAACGACACCTGCAGCGTGCTGCCGTCGAACCCGGCCACCTGGCCGTTCTGGCTCAGCAGGATCCAGGTGAACCGGCGACGGTTCTTCACCGCCTCCAGGATCTGCGGCCACATCTGCCGGATCTGCGCCGCGCCCTGCGCCGCAGCCGCGGACGGCTGCTGGGCCTGCGGCGGCTGCACCGGGGCGGGAGCCTGGGCGGGGGCCGCGGCCGGTTCCGGCTGGGACTGCGGCTGGGACTGCGGCTGCGGGGCCTGCTGTTGGGGCTGCTGCTCGCCGGGGGCGAAGCTGCGCGGGATCGGCCAGGCACCCGGTGCGGGGCCGGACGGTGCCGGTGCCACTGTCGGCGCGGGGGAAGGGACGGCTGCAGGTACGGGTACGGATACGGGTGCTGGGGGCTGGGCGAGCGGGGCTGCCTCCACCGGGGCGGGCGGGGGCTGGAACGCCATCGGTGCGGCGGGGGCCACCGGGGCGGCGAACCCGCCCGCCGACGCCCGGCGCTCCAGCTTGTCCAGCCGGGCCTGCATCGACAGCTCGTCGCCGTACGCGCCGGGCAGCATCACCCGGGCGCAGATCAACTCCAGCTGGAGGCGGGGGGCGGCGTTGCCGCGCATCTCCGTCAGACCGGTGTTCACCAGGTCCGCCGCACGGCTCAGTTCGGCCCGGCCGAAGCGGTCGGCCTGCGCCTGCATCACCGCGATCCGGTCCGCCGGGGCGTCGATCAGGCCCTTCTCCCCCGCGTCCGGCACGGTGGCCAGGATCACCAGGTCGCGAAGCCGCTCCAGCAGGTCCGTGACGAACCGGCGCGGGTCGTGCCCGCCCTCGACCACCCGGTCGACCACCTGGAACACCGTCGCACCGTCCTGCGCCGCGAAGGCGTCCACCACCTCGTCCAGCAGCGCGGAGTCGGTGTACCCCAGCAGCGACGTGGCCATCCGGTACGTCACGCCGGCCTCGCCGGCGCCCGCCAGTAGCTGGTCCATCACCGACATCGAGTCACGCACCGAGCCGGCGCCGGCCCGCACCACCAGCGGGAACACCGAGTCCTCGACCTGGATGCCCTCGCGCCCGCACACCTGCGCCAGGTAGTCGCGCAGCGTGCCGGGCGGCACCAGCCGGAACGGGTAGTGGTGGGTCCGGGAGCGGATCGTCCCGATCACCTTCTCCGGCTCGGTGGTCGCGAAGATGAACTTCAGGTGCTCCGGCGGCTCCTCCACCACCTTCAGCAGCGCGTTGAAGCCGGCCGAGGTCACCATGTGCGCCTCGTCCAGGATGAAGATCTTGTAGCGGCTGTGCACCGGCGCGAAGAACGCCCGCTCGCGCAGCTCACGCGCATCGTCCACACCACCGTGCGACGCCGCGTCGATCTCGATCACGTCGATCGAACCCGGCCCGCCGGTCGCCAGGTCCCGGCACGACTGGCACTCGCCGCACGGCTCGGGCGTCGGGCCCTGCTCGCAGTTCAGGCAGCGGGCCAGGATGCGGGCGCTCGTCGTCTTTCCGCACCCGCGCGGCCCGCTGAACAGGTACGCGTGGTTGACCCGGTTGTTGCGCAGGGCCTGCTGGAGCGGGACGGTCACGTGCTCCTGCCCGATGACCTCCGCGAAGGTCTCGGGGCGATAGCGGCGGTACAGGGCTAGGGACACGCCACCGAAGATATCCGGCCCGGCCGACAAACGAGACACCCCGCCGTCTCGGCCCCGAACGCAAGGACCCCTCGCGCACCCGCCAGAGCCCTCCTACCCTTGCTGCCTTCCGGCCCTGGGGGAGTTCAGAGAGATAGCGCCACGCGAGGGGCTGCCCCAAGAGTAGCGGATCCGAGCCCGCACTCCCCCCACCCACCCCCAACTCCGATCCGCAGGCCACCCCCGCCACCCACCTGCGAGACAGCGGTTCGCAACCACCCCTCAACATGTACTAAGCTCTCCCACGGAGGATTCGCCTAGAGGCCTAGGGCGCACGCTTGGAAAGCGTGTTGGGGGCAACCCCTCACGAGTTCGAATCTCGTATCCTCCGCCGTGGCTGACCAGCCATAACGAAGGCCCCGACCGCTCAGCGGTCGGGGCCTTCGTCGTGTCGTGGTCTCAGTTTTGGTCTCAGTTCGAGCTTTGGGCCGCGCAGAAGGCGCTCGGCACTGCTCGAAGAACGGCAGCCAGGCTTGCGACTGGGGGACGGCAGCAGCCTCAACTGTGGCCACAAGGCAAGGCTAAAGCGTTCTCCGGTTGTCAGCGCGTCCGGCCATACTGACGGATCAGGCTGTAGGCCGCCTGCTGAACGACACCAGGGCAACGTCGCCCAGGGAGGGAGCGCCCATGTTGGTGCTGTCCGTACAGATCGACAAGTTCCGAAACTTCACGAACGAGCAGACCATGACCGTCGACCCCGGCGTCACCTGCCTGATCGGGAAGAACGAGTCGGGGAAGACCACCATCCTCCAAGCCCTCCACCGGCTGAACCCCGCGAACAACCGGGACACATTCGACCTCACGAAGGACTACCCGCGCCGACACCTGGCCAGGGACCGTCGGACGCACAACCTTCCCGACCTCGCACCCGTGACGGCGACGTTCGCCTTGGAAGAACGCGACCTGGACGCTCTCGAAGACCAGTGGGACGTGCGCCCCCCGTCCGACGCTCGCGTCGAGGCTGCTCGGACCTACGACGACAACCTCAAGGTCAGGATCATCTGCGACCTGCGCCAGGTCCTGGACTTGGTCTTCGACGAAGCGGGTATCGATGACCCCGACGACCGCAGCTATCTGGCCAGCGGCCACGAAAGCGCTGCGGAGGTCGTGGCTGCCGCGCACGCGCGCTCGAAGGAGCTCAAGGCGGACAAGAAGACCGCCCGCGCCAAGGTCATTGACAAGGTGCCGACCGAGCTCAAGAAGTACCAGTTGCTCCTCGACGGCAACCTGAATGACGACCAGCACCAGGCGCTCGCGGACCTCCTCCCGAAGTTCTTCTACTTCTCCACCTACGAGCTCCTACCCGGCGAATGCGACCTCCACAACCTCGCCGCCCGCGTCCAGAACCGCCGTCTGCTGCGCGGCGATGGAACCATGCTCTCTCTGCTGCGTCTGGCTGGCGAAAAGCCCGGGGACCTTCTGGACGAGGACTACGACAGTCGTAAGGCCGAGTTGCAGGCCGCGAGCATGGACCTCAGCCAGCAGGTCTTCGAGTACTGGAAGCAGAACGACGCCCTCACGGTTGTCTTCGACACCGACCTCGTGGCAATGTCCCCGAACACCGAGACCGGGCAGCCGGAGCCGCACCACCGCATCCTCAAGATCGAGCTGCGTGACGAGCGACACGGAGTGGAGACCAACTTCTCCACCCGATCCACGGGCTTCCAGTGGTTCTTCTCGTTCCTCGCTGCGTTCAGCGCCTACCGCGACCGCGGGGAACGTGTGATGGTCCTGCTCGACGAGCCCGGCACCAGCTTGCACGGCGAGGCCCAGGGCGACTTCCTCCGTTACATCTATGGTGAGCTGGGCACCACGCAGCAGGTCCTGTACACCACCCATTCCCAGCACATGATCGACCCGACGCGGTACGAGACGATGCGCGCCATCCACGACCAGGCAACCCGGCAAGATCCGAGTCTGGGGGTAGTCGTCACGCCCGTGAGCCTGTCTGCGGACCCCAAGACAATCCTGCCCGTCGAGGCTGCTCTTGGGTACTCCGTCGCCCAACACCTCTTCCTGGGAGCCGGGCCGCTCCTGGCAGTCGAGGGCAGCAGTGACTTCGTCTTCCTGATGCGCGTATCGGACTACTTGATCAGCAGGGGCCGTACCGGTCTCGATCCGCGTCTAGCCATCATCCCGGTGGGCGGCGTGGGCAACATGCCGGCCTTCATCGCGGTCATGGGCCGGAGGCTGACGGTCCGCGCCATCATCGACGGCGCGGAGGCGACCAAGGTCACCTCCAAGGTATTCAGTGCGGCTGAGGCTGCGAACGTCGAGCCGTCCAGCATCATCGTCATCGGGCAGCTCAGCGGCCTGCCCGATACCGCTGACATCGAAGATCTCTTCACCGCCAAGGACTACCTCTGGCTCTACAACAAGGCCACAGGCAGCTCTCTCACTGAGACCGACCTGATCAAGGCAGAGAAGCCCACCCCGATCTTGATGCGCCTCAAGATCGCACGCGAGAAGCAGAATAAGCCTGGCGCCTTCGACCACGTTGGACCCGCCCACGAGCTCACTCGCAATCGCGACGAGTTCTTCAAGCAGGCCGACGACCAGACCCTCGACCGCTTCGAAGAAGTGTTCAAGAAGCTGAAGGTCGCCTCCTGACCTTCCTCCCCTACCCCTACGGCCCTGTTCGTCAGAACAGGGCCGTAGGGAACCCCTCCGCTCACTCGCTTGCGAGCTGTCCTTGGACCGTCACTCTGCAATTTCCACGGCAGAGTCGCTCCAGAGCAAGCCACCGATCTTGGCGCCGACGTCGTGCAGCATCGGGTCGGTGACGTGCTGGTAGCGCTTGGCCATCGAGGCCGAGGACCAGCCCATGATCGCCATCACGATCCGCTCGGGGACGCCGAGCAGGAGGAGGACGGTCGAGGCGGTGTGGCGGGCGTCGTGGAGGCGGCCGTCGCGGATGTCGGCCTCGCGCAGCAGGCGCTTCCAGTGGTGGTAGTCGGTGCTGGGGTTGAGGGGCTGGCCGGTCTCGTCGGTGAAGACGTAGCCCTTCTCCACCCAGAGGTCGCGGGCGAGGGCGCGCTCGCGGTCCTGCTCCTCCTGGTGGTGGCGGAGGACGACGGCGAGCGGTTCGGGCAGCGGGACCGGGCGGCGGCCGGCGCGGGACTTGGTGTCCTTAGTCTCGCGGCGGACGGCCACCTTCTGCGGGCAGAAGCCGGGCTTGCGCCCGCAGCGGTCGCCGCAGCCGTGCGCGTACTTGGGCCGGAGGCGGCCGCGCCGGACCCAGGCGATGCCGCGGTCGAAGTCGACGTCCTTCCACTGGAGTCCGAGCACCTCGCCCTGGCGCAGGCCGAGGGCGAGGGCGAAGATCCAGCGAGCGGAGTTCCGGCGCTGGCGGGCGGTGTCGAGGATCGCCTGGACCTCTTCGACCTCGTAAGGCTCGATCTCCTCCTCTTCGAGCTTCGGGGCCTTGGCGACGGTGGCGACGTTGCGGGTCAGGTGGCCGCGCCGGACGGCTTCGGCCAGCGCGACGCGGACGGTGCGGTGGGCCTGGTGGGCGGTACCGGCGGCGCTGCCGTTGGCCTGCATCCGCTTGTAGAAGCGCTCCAGGTGCTCGGGTTCGAGCTTCTCCAGGCGGTGGGCGCCGACGCCCGGGACGAGGTGGACGCGGACGGCGACCTCGTAGCCGTCATAGGTGTTCTCGCTGACGGTGCCGGAGACGATCTCCTTGATCCAGTGGGTCAGCCACTTGCCGACGGTCCACTTCTGGCCGGCCTTGGGCACGGTGCCGTCGTCGCGGAGCTTCTCCAGCTTCCGGACCTTAGTGGTGACCTCGGCGCGGGTCTTGGCGCTGACGTGGCGACGGTCGGGCGTGCCGTCGTCCTTGACGCCGACGGTGACGCGGCCGTGCCAGCGGCCGTCGTTGCCCTCGTAGATCGAGGAGTCGCCGTTGGGCTTGCGGGTGTTCGCCATCGGTTCCCCTCTCAGGCCGCGAGGGTGACGGGCGAAGCGGCGGCCCGGGTGCGGGCGGCCATGTACTCCTTGAGCGCCTCGGCGGGCACGCGGCGGAGACGGCCGATGGTGACGGACGGGACCTCGCCGGAGGCGACGAGGGCGTACATCGTCGTCCGGCCGACGCCGAGTCGGCGAGCGGCTTCCTCGACCGTGAGCGCGACGAGGGTGGGGTCGGGCGCTTCCGTGGCGCAGGACAGGACGAGGCCGACGAGCTGCTGCTCGGTGAGGTCGAGCGCGCCGGCGAGGCGCGCCAGGGACAGGGGCGTTTCGGGCATGGAGGTTCCTCCCAACGGCGCGGGGCAACGCGCCGTCGTGGCGACTGGTGGGATGGGCGGTGGTCGGGGTTGGGCTTCGCGGCGTCCTCCGGTGTTCGTAGCGCCGGAGGACGGGCGGTGAGGAGGGACGGGGTCGGTGGGCGGGACCGGCACACTACGGCGGTCCCGGCCGGGAACCTAAAACGATCTTGGCCAGGCGGACTGGCCTGGCCTTTTTAGGTTTCCGGCCGCCTCCGGGCGACGATGGGTCCGCGAGGCCGGCGCGTCACGACGGGGTGCTGGCTGCGAGGGCTACTGGTCGGCGCCGGGAGGCTTGCGGAGCGGATCCCAGGGCGATTTGGGAGCCGGGTACCACTCGGTCTCGGCTCTGGCGGAGCCGACGTCGACACCTTGGGCCGTGAGGCGCTCGGCGATCTCGTCGTACTCGCGCTCGGCCTCTTCCAGCCGAGCCTTGGCAGCCTGCTCCAGGTCGCGGGCGGTTCTCCACTCCTGCTCGGCGGCCTGGACGCGGAAGCCGGCCTCCTGGAGTTCGTAGTCCGGCTCGTCGGGCCCGGCGACGGCCTCGGTCATGAAGTTGCCCACCGGGACGTTGAGCGCCTTGGCCAGGCCGATCACCTCGTCGAAGCGGAGCGGGCGGGTGCCGTTCTCGATCTTGGCGATCTGGGTCTGGTGGAATTTGAAGCCGAGCCGGGTCATGCGCTCGGCCACGTCCTCCTGGGAGAGGCGGGCGGCCTTGCGCAGAACCTTCAGGTTGTGGGCCACCAGGGCCTCGCCCTCCAGGGGCGTGAAGCGATGCACCATGAGGTTGACCATACCAACCTCCCTTCGCTTGAGATCGACAACGCGAGCGGACCATCAGAAGGTAACAGCATCATCTATCCAACCTCCAAGGGACTGAAGGCAGTCTGCACGAAACCTTCACATTCGAGGCCAGCCAGCATAGATGCCCCTAGAGGTTGGGAAAAATATGCTGCAATAGCTTGACCGGGGGCATCCTGACATGCCTATGCTGTCGATGTCAGCATGAAGAACCCAACCGAAGGGAGGTTGAACGGGCCGAGGCGGCCCGAGCGCCCCTGCAGAAAACGCGAAGCCCCCGGCGCTACGAACACCGGGGGCTGATCGGAAACCTCGCCACCGCCCATCCCAGGACAGTCGACCTACGGCGGATCGGGTTGCCCCCCGAAGCCGCCGAGTGAGGAATCGCCATGACCGAGGGTACTGCCTCCCACCTCCCTCCCACAGCCCCTTCCGTGCCCGGCTGGCCGCCGGTCGCCAGGCCCGGCGAGCCCGGGGCCCGCTACGACACCTCTCTCGCCACCCCGTCCACAGGCTGTGGACGGGACTCCGCCGGGGTGGAGACCCCCACGGCCGCCGCCGGGGACTGGGTCGACGCGATGCCGGACGCCGAGGCCGGCGAGGGCTCCGAGGTGCTCGGGCAACTGAAGGACCTGATCGCCAGGTTCGTGATCCTGCCGTCCGAGCAGGCCCTGGACGCCGTGACGCTGTGGGTGGCGGCGACCCACCTGCAGGGCTCGTGGCAGCACGCCCCGCGCCTGGCGGTGGTCGGCCCGGCGAAGCGGTGCGGCAAGTCGCGGCTGCTGGACGTGCTGACCGAGACCGTCCACCAGCCGGTGCTGACGGTGAACTCGACCCCGGCGGCGGTGTTCCGCTCGATCACCGAGGAGCCGCCGACCCTGCTGGTCGACGAGGCGGACACGATCTTCGGCAGCCCGAAGATGGCGGAGAAGAACGAGGAGATGCGCGGCCTGCTGAACGCCGGTCACCAGCGCGACCGCTACGTGCTGCGGGTGGTCGGCAACGACCACACCCCGCGCAAGTTCCACACCTTCGCCATGGCGGCCATCGCCGGGATCGGCGACCTGCCCGACACGATCATGGACCGCTCGATCGTGGTCCGGATGCGCCGCCGCGCCGAGGGCGAGTCCGTCGCGCCGTACCGCACCAAGCGCGACAGCCCTTCCTTCCACGCCGTCCGCGACCGGCTCGCCCGCTGGAGCGCGCCGCTCGCCGACCGGGCCCTGAACTGGGAGCCGCGCATGCCGGTGGAGGACCGGGCGGCCGACACCTGGGAGCCCCTGGTGATCGTCGCCGACCTCGCCGGAGGCCCCTGGCCCCGCCTGGCCCGCCAGGCGTGCCGGCGGATGGTCGACGCCGAGGTGCAGACCGAGGAGGACAACCCCGGCGGCGCGCGGATCCTCGCCGACATCCGCCGCGTCTTCCACGCCGCCGGGGAGCCGGAGAGCATCGCCACCGACCAGCTGCTGTTCACCCTCAACGGCGACCCCGAAGCCCCTTGGGCCGAGACCGGCCGGGGCGGACTGACCCCGCGCGGCCTCGGCGCGATGCTCCGCGAGTTCGGCATCTCCTCCGGCAACGTCCGCATGCCCGACGGAACCCAGCGCAAGGGCTACCTGCGCAACAAGTTCCTCGACGCCTGGCGCCGCTACTGCCCCACCGTCCACCCCACCACCACCGTGGCGGGCAGCAGAGGGTGACCGGCCCCGTGTTGCCGTCCCTGCCGTCCCAGCCGTAACAGCACAGGTCACCGCACCTACCGCCGAGACGGAGCACCACGCCAAGACGGCACCGGCATCCGTACCAAGACGGCAGACGCCCCTGCCCGCCGCCGCCCCAGCCACGGGGTGCGAGCGGCGGGCCTGGCCGGGACGGCAACCACATCTGTCTTGTGCCGTCCCAGCCGTCCCTGCCGTAAAACCACAGGTCACACGCCATACGCCCGGGACGGACAAGCGTCCCGAGACGGATGACGCGACCGTCCCGAAACTGAACACCCCTCACGAAGCCGCACCCGCCAGCGGCCTCGGGGAGGGGCACCGAGACGGCAAGACGGCAAAGACGGCACTTCCGCACACCACCCCCACCCCACCTGCGAGGACCACCTTCCGCATGCCCGTCACCCGCCCACGCCGCACGTTCCGCCCGGACGCCGTCCTCGTCCAGGCCGCCATCGCGGGCGCCCTGTCCTTCGCCCACCTCCACGACATCGCCGACGCCGCCGGACAGCACGGCTGGAAAGCCTGGGCCTACCCCGTCTCGGTCGACCTGCTGCTCGTCGCCGCCTGGAACCGGATGCGGACCCTGCGCACCACCGACCGCCCGGCCGGCACCGCCTGGACCTGGTTCGCCATCGCCCTGACCGCCTCCCTCGGCGCGAACGTCGCCACCGCCGGACTCCTCGACCTCGACCGCGTCCCTGCCTGGCTGCGGATCCTGGTCGCCGGATGGCCCGCCCTCGCCTTCCTCGGCGGCACCCTCCTCACCCACGGCACCACCACGGCTGGGGCCACCGCGAAGCCGGTACCTGACCTCGACGAGCTGCCGCTGTCCCAGGGAGCCGAGCCAACCGTGGTGCCCCTGGTCGTCGAACCCACTCCGACGACCCCGCCGGAGCGGCACGACCCGCCCCGCGACGAGCCGGCGGCCGACCCCGAGGACATCCGGCCGGACGGGCGAGAACCGGTGGTCGGGACCAAGCGCACCGGCCGCAAGCCCGCCGCCTCGATGGACGAGCTGGTCGAGATCGTCCGCCCGGCCGTCGAGAAGCTCGGCATCACCCAGGCCCGGGTCAAGAAGATCCTGCGCGAGGAGGACATCCCGATCTCCAACGAGCGCCTCGCACAGCTGACCCAGCGTCTCAAGGACGAGCTGGCCGACTCGCAGGCGGCCTGACATCCCCGCCGCCCGACCGCCGGACGGTGCCGGGCGGGCGCCCCTCTTCCTCCCCTCCCCGGCCGGTGCGTACCGGTGCCCCGCATGTCGCCGGTGCGGGGCACCGGAAGTCCCGCCCCCGCCTTCCGCACCGGATGACCCGGCACTGCCGAACCGGATCCCCAGCCCGACAACCATCCGCATCCCGCACGCACCGCTGCCCGTCGCACGCGTGTCCCGACAGAAAATCCGGAGGCCCCCGTGCCCAACCCGAACGACCGCCGCATCACCGCCCGCGCCCTGCCCGAGGAGGGTTCCACGGGCGGTAGGCTGATCGGCCGTCTGCTTCTCGCGTTCGGCAACTCGGCTCCTGGCGGAGCCAGTTGTACCCAGTCTCCGACACTTCGCGCGGGACTGGGTGCCTCCGCCCCGGGGGTGGCGGAGGAGGCCCGGCGCGAGGGCGCGCCAGGCTGGGAGGTCCAGGCCGAGGGCGGCCCGGACCCGGACAAGCTCAACGCGCTGCAGCTCGACGTCCTCACCCCCGCCGATCAGCGCACCGCGCCGACGCTCGCCGCCGACGCGAGCGTGCGCGCGACACGAGACGCGTTCCTGCACGCGAACACCGCCGCCCTCGACGTCCCGAAACTGAACGCCCCCGAAGGCGCTCAACCGATGCCCACCCGCAAGTCCCGGAAGCGCACCGTAAGTCGTCGCGAGAGGCGGGTCGGGCCGGTCAGCTTCGCCGAAGGCGAGTACGCCGAGCTCCTCGACGCCGCCCACCGCCACGGCTACGGCGGCACGATCTCCGGATACCTCGGGGACATCGCACTCGCGTTCATCCGGGGGGACTTCACCGTCGACCTACCCCTGCACACCGACCGCCTCGCGCTGCAGGAGTTCCGGGCCGAACTCCTGCGGGAGGTCAACGCCATCGGCAACAACGTCAACCAGATGGTCCACGTGCTCCACCGCGACGACCGCCTCGAACCGGACAGCCGCGAGCGCCTGATCCGCTTGGAGCACCTGCTCCTCGACATCGCTGAAGCCCTGCTCATCCCCACCGCCCACCACACCGTTCCCGAAGGAGGCACAGCAGCGTGATTCCCTCCATCAAGGCCCCCGGCAACAACACCCGCGGCCTGCTCGCCTACCTCTACGGGCCCGGCCGCCAGGACGAGCACACCGACCCGCACATCGTCGGCTCCTTCAGCCCGCTCGGCCTGCGCGATCCCGGCCGGGACCCGGGTGCCACCCTCACCCAGCTCGCCCGGATCCTCGACGAGCCGGTGAACCTGCGCAACAGCGGCTTCGGCAAGAAGGCCACCGGCCACGTCTGGCACTGCCCCGTCCGCGCCGCCCCCGGCGACCGCCACCTCTCCGACGCCGAGTGGGGCGAGATCGCCCGCCGCACCGTCCACGCCGCCGGCATCGCCCCCGACGGCGACCCGCACGGCTGCCGCTGGATCGCCGTACGCCACGCCGACGACCACATCCACATCCTCGCCACCACCGTCCGCGAGGATGGCCGCCGCCCCAAGCTCCACGGCAGCGCCAAGCGCGCCCAGGCCGAGGCCCGGAAGATCGAGCAGGAACTCGGTCTCCACCAGGTCCAGCCCGGCGACCGCACCGGCGAGCGCCGCCCCACCCAGGCCGAGATGCACAAGGCCGACCGGCTCGGCTGGCAGCAGACCAGCCGCGAGTGGCTCCAGGACCGCATCCGCGACGCCGTCCCCCACGCCGCCAGCGTGGAGGAACTCTTCGCCTACCTAGAGGCCGACGGCGTCGAGGTCAAGATCCGCCGCCTGCCGTCCGGCGACCTCCAGGGCTACGCGGTCGGCCGCCCCGGCGACACCAACGCCGAGGGCGAGCAGATCTACGTCCCGGGCGGGAAGATCGCGCCGGACCTGTCCCTGCCCAAGCTCCGCGCCCGCCTCGCCGCATCCGCACCGGAGGAGCACCCCACCGCCCGCCGCAACCGGTCCAGCAGCAGCTGGCAGCGCACCACCGATGTCCTCGACCGCGTCCACCAGCACCTCGCCGAGGACAGCACCGCCGGTGGCGAAGGGGACGGTGCGCTCGGGCAGGCGCAGATCACCGCGCTGGGCGACATCATCAACGCCACCGCCCAGACCGCCCCGCAGGAGCTGCGGGCCGAACTGCGAGCCGCCACCCGGGCGTTCGCCCGCGCCCAACGCTCCCAGGTCCGCGCCGACCACCAGGGCGCCGCCGACCTGCGCCAAGCCGCCCGCGACATCCTCCGCGCAGGCGACGGGCCCGACGGCAACGCCCTCACCGTCATGATCGCGGCACTGGTCTGGGCGGCAGTCCTCTCCGGACGCTGGCACCAAGCCCGTGGCCACGCCCAGCAGGCCCACGCTGCCCGGCAGACCGTCCAGCACCTCCAGGCCGCCTACGACCAGGCCGCCGCCGACCAGCTGGCCGCGCTCGCCCACCGCCGACCCGGACCGGAGATCACCAGCACCCTCGCCGGAGACGTCCGCTCCGCCGTCCCCGCCCACGCCACCCGCATCCTCACCGAACCGAACTGGCCCGCCCTGGCTACGGTCCTCGCCGACGCCCAGGCCCTCGGCCACCAGCCCCGACAGCTCCTCCAGGAGGCCGCCGCCCGCCGGGAACTCACCACCGCCCGCCTGCCCGCCAAGGTCCTCCTCGGCCGCATCCAGCACACCAGCCGCAACCCCGCACCCAACCCCGCCGCCGAAGCCGCCCGCCGCCGCTCCCCCGCCGCCACCGCCCTCGGCCTGCGGGCCACCCCGCCCACCGACCCGACAGCCCCGCCCACCGCACCGGCCGGCACCCCGCCGCGCCGAACCCGCTGAGCCCACCCCGCAAGGAGCCACCCCTGAAGATCCACCCGCTCGCCGACATGTTCCCGATGCTCGCCGAGGACGAGCTGCACGACCTCGCCGAGGACATCAAGGCCCACGGACTGCTCGAACCGATCGTCCGCGACCCCGACGGCGTCCTCCTCGACGGCCGCAACCGCCTCGCCGCCTGCGAACGCGCCGACGTCGAAGCCCGCTTCACCACCTACGACGGCACCGACCAGGCCGAGTACATCTGGCTGTCCAACGTCCGCCGCCGACACATCAACGCAGGCCAGCGCGCCATGATCCAGGCGATGGTCCTTTCACGCTCGGGACACTCCCTGCGCACCCACGCCAAGCTCCACGACGTCAGCCGCTCCCGCCTCTCCCTCGCCAACACCGTCCTCCAGAGCGCGCCGGACCTCGCCGAACAGGTCCGCGACGGCAAGCTCTCCCTCGACGCCGCCGCTGGCATCGTGCGCGAGCGCAAGGCCCAGGCTGCCGCCGTCCAGGCCGCGTTCGACCACCTCCGCACCCACGCACCCGACCTGGCCGCCCGGGTCACCGAAGGCGAACTGGCCCTCGACGCCGCCACCCGCGAACTCGGCCAGCGGCAGGCAGCCGTCCGCCGCGACCAGGAACACCTGACCGCCATCGCCGAACGGTGGAACGTCCTCCGGGAACTCGCCCGCGAGCCCGACAGCCTCCACACCCTCCAGGTCCTCGACGGCCTCACCACCGACCACCGCGCGCTCGTCACCCGTCTCATCGCGGGCGAAGCCGAGCTCTGCGCGGCGGAGCAGGCTGCCTGACCCACCCGAGGCCGACCCAACTCACCTTCTGTGATGTCGGTTCGATGTCGTCTGCGGCGGCCGGGAACACCACCGGTCGCCGTGACGTCATGTGGTGTCGCTGAACCCGTCACTGGCCGAAGGGCACCACTTGACCAACCCCAGCCCCGACCACCGCCCCGCCGTCCGCGCCGTCCCCCACCCCGGCGAACTCGACGCCCGCGGCATCCCCATCACCTGCGCCCACTGCCACGCCCGCCGCGACTGGCTCCTGCTCAACGTCCTCCACCAGGTCTTCGTCCGCTGCCGCTGCGCACACGAGTGGGAGGAACCCGACCTCACCCTCGCCTACTTCGACCTGCACTTCACCGAACCCGAACACGAGTGGGAGAACTACGACGACGCCATGACGGCACTGGGCTTCGACGGCCTACTCGCCGGCGCCACGTGGAATTAGTGCCCACAGGAACGAACAGGGGGACCGACCTCGGCCGGTCCCCCTGTGGTGCAGAGTCGCCCTTCCACATCAGACCTGACTACTGATCAGGCGGAGCACTGGTCGTTCGTTCCGCACACCCAGCAGTTCGCAGACCCGTTCGGGTTTCCAGGCCAGTTCACGCGCCAGTTTCTCGACGGTGAGCCCGTCCTCCTCCGCCGCGAGTTCGAATGCCTGACGCAACAAGGCGGGCTGCTCGCCCGAGAAGCTACCGACGGACTCCGGTGCGAACCCCGGCTGCCCCTCAAGGGCGCGCAATCGCTGATAGGCACGGCTGGTCGTCGCGTCAGAAACCAGCCCGAGCTCACGGCAGCGGTAGATCAACGAATGGATGGAGACGCCCCAGGTACGCCTCAACTCGGCCAGTCGAGCAAGGTCCATACGGCGGGGGAGGAGCGGCAGGATGCTGGCCTGGGGTGTGAGGAACTCGGCTGCGAAGGCATCGGCCTCCTTCTCCTGCCGGCTGTCCCCGGTGGCATCCCCGTGGAGCACCAGGTGGCCCAGTTCGTGCGCGGCGGTGAAGCGGTGTCGGTAGACGTCATCAGCGCGGTTGGGGGTCAGGACGGCGAGGGGTCTCGCCGTCCTGGAGGAGAAGGCGTCCACGGTGGTGGCTGACGTGTCAGCCGCTGGCGGTGTGACAACAACGATGCCGTGAGACTCCATGCGCCTCACCAGGTGGGTTACTGGGCCGTCTCCCAAGCCCCAGCGGCGTCGCAGTTCGCGCGCTGCCGCCGCGGGCTCTGCCGGGAGCTCTTCGCCGGGATGGACTTCCCCACCGGCGAATCCAGGGAGGTCCACCACTGGCAGCTGCACTCGCAGTTCCAGGGCGTAGGTCAGTTCCCAGACCTGTTCGGCGAAGGCCAGCGCTCGTTCACGCTGGGCTTTCGGGGTGCTGCGCAGGCTTCGGAAGTGAGCCATCGAGGCGTCGAGTCGGCTACTCGGGCGCCCGGCCAAGAAGAACGAGAGCGGTACGTCCAGGATGCCCGCAAGGCCGGGGACGAGCTCCGGACGGGGCTTCGAGACGCCGGTCTCGTACTGGCCGACGGCGGCTGGTGTGACGCCGAGCCGCTCGGCGACATCCTTCTTGGTCATCTCGGCCAGTCGGCGGGCTTGGGTGAGCCGGGCTGGGTCGAAACCGTCGCAGACGGCACGCGGGGTGACCCCACGTTCTTCCAGCCCGGGGATGAGGTCTTGCCTAGTTCGTCGCATCGTTTTCGTTGGTCTGAGGCTCCGCTGGTTCCGCTTCGGTCAGTGGCGTCACGTTGAGCGTTCGATCGACGTTCGAGCGGGATGCCAGGGTAAGAGTAGGCGTCTCGCCCTGGTCGAAGCTGGTGTGCTCCAGAGTCGGGGGCCCGGACTGGGCGGGGATGGACGACAACCGCTTCCCGTGGAACGTGACGGACGCAGGAAGCGGCAGTTCCTCCGGCCCGGCGACCCAATCCAACATGTCATCGGCACCGTGGGCGGCGATGCCCCAGTGGGCCTCCAGCAGCTCCGAGGAGTTGCAGGCGAAGGGGACCAGGACCAGGCAGGTGTCGGGGGGCACGGTGGTGAGACCGCCCCGCAGCTCGACGGCCAGCTCCTCGGGCGTTGCGGCGAATTCGAAGTCGAAGGCCCCCTGGATGGATGTTGGAGCCGGGGCGAAGGTGAAGAGTGCCCGGACCATCTCGGAATGGCTGGGTACTCGCGCGGTCAGGACATCGGAACGGGTCTTCGAGTATAGGAACGGGTAGATCAGGCCGCGTCCAACCAGCATCAGCTCGAAGGGGAAGCGGTGCGGCTTCACAGGCTTGGCGCCGGGGAGCTCCCTGAGCTCCTCGTAGACCCGCTCGAACTGACCGGCCCAGCGCGCCGATCCGAACGGGTGGTTCGTTCGGACGTCCGCCTGCTCCTGAACGGCCTGAGCATTGGCCTGCATGTTCCGGAAGGCTTGGCCCAGGCCGGTGCGGACAGCGAGTGCCTGCTTGCCGAACAGTTCGGTCGTCCAAGGGGAGAGCGGCACGTCCATGCGTCAGAGCTCCTTGTGGTCAGCACTTTCCATTGAAGCGCATCACAGTCAAGGGGACTTTAGTTGATGTCGGAGAACTTGCACAAGCACTTCAGTGTCCGAGCGCTGCGGAGCCTGCTTGTTACCTGACAGCTACTCATGGGGCAACGCTGACAAGGGCGCAAAGAAGCAGGCGGGAGCGTGGGCAGCCGACCGGCTGCCCACGCTCCCGCATGCCTGTAGAACCTGCTTGTCAGGCAGCCATCGCGGGCAGCGCGCGCAGGCGCTCCCGGAACTCGGCGACGGCGGGCTCGGTGGCGTACGGCTTGAGGTAGCCGTCGAACTTGGTGAGGCGGCTGACGGCGCGCACCGAGTGGACCTGGGTTTCGAGGAGGCCCAGGCCGCGGTTGGCGGCGTCGAGGGCGCCGTCGAGGTCCTTGCCGGCGAGGCGGGCGGTGGCGAGGCGTCCGGCGCGGACGGCCTGGTCGCGGGGGACGGCGTGGTCGATGGAGGAGGCGAGGGCGCTGGTGGCGCGGTCGACCTGTCCGGCGCGGAGCATGATCTTGCCCTCGGTGGAGCTGAGTTGGGCGTCGCCGTACCAGGAGAGCCAGCTCGGGAGCCGGTCGCCGCCGTTCCGGGCCCAGAGGTCGTGGGCGCGGTTGAGGGCGCTGCCGGCCTTCTGGTGCCGGCCGTCGCGGGACAGGCTCTCGGCGTGGTGGAGTTCGAGGTAGCTGCGGACGCCGGGCTGCATCGTCGCGGGGGTGTTGGCGAGCGCCGTCTCGACCTGGGCGACGCGCTCGGCCGGGTTGCCGGCGTCGGAGAGGTGGACGCCCATCTCGGCGAGGAGGAAGGCGCCGAGGGCATCGTCGCCGATGGTCTTGGCGGCGCGGAGGGCGCCCAGGTAGTACTGCTGGCCGGCCGAGCGCAGGCCGCTGTCGTAGGCCATCCAGCCGGCGATGTAGTTGACCTGGGCGGCCAGCCCGAGCAGGCGGGCCTCGACGGCTTCGGTGTGGCGGCCCTGCTTGAGCAGGGCGGTGATGATGGCGAGGTCGCCGCGGGCCTGCTCGATGAGGCGGGCACCGCCCATCTGGGCGTCCAGGGTCTGGAGGGTGGCGACCCGGGCGTCGAGGGTGTCGACCATGGAGTCGGTCACCTGGTCGCCGCTCAGGGCGGAGGCGAAGGCGGGGGAAGCGGCTGCCCAGCTGGCAGCGACAGCGGCCATGGAGGCCCCAGTGATGGTGAGAAAGCCGCGCCGATCCATATGACCACTCCTGACCAGTTCCACCAGTACGTCCACGGTACCGGCCTTTGTCCAGGGCGCCGTGATGCCGGTCACCTCCCAGACGGGGAGCCACCTCGGCCACGGATTGGCAACCAGCGTAAGGGGGTTGACGCCGAGCAGGTCGGCCAGAACGTACTGCGCGTCCGGCTCGGGCTCTTGGCCCTGCTCCCACTTCCACACCAGCGTCCGGTTGGTCGCCAGGTGGATCTTCAGCTTGGCGCCGTGGTCGCACATCATGCGTGCGAACTGGATCTTTCCCCAGCCGCGTAACCGCATCAGGTGGGTGAGCGGATGGACCGCCAGAACGTCTGAGTGCATCTCAACCCCCAGCGACTCATGACCTGTTGGTGAGCGTACTGCTACCCGCTGTGGCCGGGGCCGCTTCGAGGAGAAACCCCTCAGAAACGTTCCGGGTTGCCCACCGGCGCGGCGACGCTGTACCGGCCCGCACGGCACCAGTACGAGGAAGGGGAGAGCTGTGAACGCAGTTGAGGGACCGTACGCGTCCCGAAGGCACCGGGGGGAGCGGCGCGACCCGGTGGGAACGGTACTCACCTTGCTGTGGGGGGTGGGCCACGTCGTGACGATCCTGCTGGTCGGGATCGCCGCCGACCACCAGCTGGGCACCGAGCACCCGGGTGCGGCGCCGCCCGTGCGCGTTCTTCCTGACCGCGGTCCGGCTGCCTGAGCGCGAGCCCGCACCACTGCTGCGGTCCGACCACGTGGACGGCGGGCGGCTCCGAGCGGCAGGCCCGCCTGGACTGCCCCGTCCACCTGCACACCGGCTCCACCGCGGGCCGGCAACGGGAGGGAACCGATGGAGAGCACACTGACCGCGCTGGCCGGGCAGATCGCCCAGCTGGCGTCCGTGGACGCCGCCCAGTTGGAGCGGATGCGCCACGAAGCCCTGACCGCCCAGGTCCCCTGGAAGGCGGAGTACGGCGCCTACCAGTCCGGGGGCTGGTGGACCACCTCGCTGATGAACGCCTCCGGTGACGCCGCCGACGTCAGGATCAGCGACTGCGCGGCCCGTCCGACCGAGCTGTTGCAGCGGATGCCCGCCACCGCCGGGTACCTCGCCGACCTCGGGCTGAACTACATGTGGGTGCGGCTCGCCCGGCTGGAGGGCAACGCCTTCCTCTGGGAGCACCGCGACTACGACGAGCTCGACCAGGTCGAACGGCACCGGCTGCACATCCCGCTGCACACCAACAGCTCCGCCTTCCTGGTGACCGGCGGCACCAAGGTGCACATGGCCGGAGGCCGGATCTGGCGGCTCACCCCGACCTACCCGCACGGGGTGTGCAACCTGCTCGGCCCGGACCGGATCCACCTGATCGCCGACGTCTACGCGGACGAGGCGTACCAGCGGCTGGCCCGGCGGCCCTCGCTCCACCCCGCGGTCGCCGAAGCGCTGCCCGCCGCCAGCCGGACGGTCCTGGCCGAACGCCTGGAGACCGCCCGCACCATGGCCCGGCTGGGCTACCCCGAGGCGGCCGAGCGGATGCTGCTGCGGCTCTTCTACACCTACACCCTGCCCGAGGGCACGGCCTACGACCTGATCGCCGAACTACACACCTCCCTAGGCGACTTGGAGGCCGCGGCTCGCTGGACGGCGGCCAAGACCCGCCTCCTCGCCCTGTCTGCCTGACCCGCTGCCGACGCCATCGAAGCTCCGGAAGGAGAAGCACATGCCCACCCTGCAACTGGCCGAGATCACCCAGGCCAACCGGCCCGCGCAACTGCCGCTGCTGTCCAAGCTCTCCGACATCCTGGCCGCCTCCCCGGCCGTCACCCACCTGATGGTGCGCGGCTCCCTGGCCCAGGGCACCGCCGACCGGCTCTCGGACGTCGACTTCGTGGTCGGAGTCCGAGACGGCCAACTCCCCTCCTTCGCCGAGACGCTGGACGTGCTGATGTCCGTCGAGGCGGGCGCCCTGCTGCCCGGCTGGCGGGACACGATCGTCGCCGACCTCGGCGGAGTCGGGACGGTCTTCCTCGTCCCGGACGAGGGCCGGCTCCACCAGATCGACCTGTACCTCGTGCCCGCCTCCCGCGTCCCGTGCCTGCGGGAGACGGTCAGCACGGCCGTCATCCTCGACCGCGAGCCCGAGCCGGCGCCCGCGCAGGACATCGCCGTGGCCGAGAGCTACGTGCACGCGTTCCTCGCCCGGCCGCGCACCTGCGGCGAGCTGCTGATCGAGCACCTGGTCCTGGCCGTGCTCCTGCACAAGCGGATCAAGCGCGGCCAGCGGTTCGTCGCGTACGCCGAGTGGCACCGGCTGCACACCGCGACGAAAGACCTGATCAAGGCCGCCCTCGCCCCGGCGTCCAGGTTCTGGGGCTGGTACCAGCTGCGCGAGGAGATCGCCGCGACCCCGATCGGCCGGGCCTGCCTCGGCGACCTGGACGCGGCGATCAGCGGCCCGGCGATCCCGCTGGCGGCCGACGTCGACGCGGCGGTCGAGCGCGTGCTGGGGCTGGTGGAGCGCGCCTGCCCGCAGGCCCTCGACGGGCTGCACGACGCCGTCGCCGCGTACCGGACCTACCAGGAGCTGGCGTGAACGCACTGCACCTCGCGAGCCCGGCCGCCGTCCGGGCCCGCAAGGGTCTGACCGCCGTGTTCTTCGGCGGTGTCGTTCCCGCCTCGGCCGAGGAGGAGCTCCTGGCCGAGGCGATCGGCCGGACGCTCGGCGGCGCCGGGTACCAGCTGCTGCACGGCGGCTACAACGGCCTGATGGAGGCCGCCGCCCGCGGGGCCGCCTCGCAGGGCACCGCTGTCACCGCGGTCACCCTGATCGGCAAGCACGACGAGTGGGGTGCGTTCAACCCGCACGCCACCATGTCCGTCCACCTGCCCGACCTCGGCGCCCGGCTCAACCACTACCTGGAGAGCGCCGACCTGGTCGTCGCGATGGGCGGCGGCGTCGGCACCCTGCACGAGCTGACCGCCGCGCTCTACTACGCCACCACCGTCCGCCCGGTGCCGGTCTGCCTCGCCGGAGCGGCGGCCCTGCGCCTGCTCGCCTTCCTGCGCGCCGAGAAGTGGCTCTTCGAGACGCCCACCCGGCCGCTCGGCTTCCTGCACACCGCCGAGACCGCCGAGGGCTTCCGGGCCCTGCTCGGCGCGCTCGACACCAGCCCGATCGGAGGAGCATGACCACCCGCCGCACCGAGGCCGGCCTCGCCGCCCGGCTCGCCGAGGCCGCCTGCGTGAGCGCCCCTTTCAAGCTCTCCGACGGCACCCACCTGAGCACCTACTTCGACGAGTTCCGCCTCGCCTCCGACCCGACGCTGCTGCGCGACACCGCCAGGGCGCTGGCGAATCTCGTACCCACCGACGCCCAGGCTCTGGCCGGCATCGAGCTGGGCGGCATCCCGCTGGTCGTCGCCCTGTCGGCCGCCACCGGCCTGCCCGCCGTCTTCGTGCGCCGCCTGCCGAAGCTCTACGGCTCGCACCGGCAGATCGAGGGCGCCGACATCACCGGCCTGCGCACCGTCCTGGTCGACGACGTCGTCCGCTCCGGCAGCCAACTCCTCACCATGGCAAGGACGCTGAGGATGGCCGGGTCACCGGTCACCGACGCGATGTGCGTGCTGGAGCGTTCGCTCGGCGGCCGGGCGGTGCTGGCCGAACACCGGATCACCCTCCGCTCGCTGCTCACGGAGGAGGAGTTGCCCGTGCGGCACTCCAGCGGTGCCGCGTGAGCCGCGCCGTCCTCTTCGACCTCGACGGCGTGCTGCTGGACAGCCAAGACACCCACCTCGCCACGCTGGCCGGATACGCGATGACGATGCTGGGGCGGCGGGTCACCACCGCCGACCTACCTGCCGGTGCGCACCTCGCCCCGCGCGATGGGGTGCTGGCGGCCCTCGGCCTCGACGGGCCGCTCCACGAGGAAGCCTGGGACGCGGCCACCGCCACCGCCGGCCTGCGCGCCGAGCCCTTCCCGTTCACCATCGGGACACTCACCGAGCTGCGCGCCTCCGGTGTGGCCACCGGGCTCGTCACCCTGCGCAGCCGCCGCCGGGCCGACTGGCTGCTCCCGCCCCACCTGCTCGCCTTGCTCGGCACGGTCGTCTGCTTCGAGGACGCCCCGCCCAAGCCCGCGCCCGACGGGCTGCTGCTCGCGCTCGACCGGCTCGGCGTCGACCCGCAGGAGGCCGTGTTCGTGGGCGACACGGTGCTCGACGTCCGTGCCACCCGGGCCGCGGGCGTCCGGGCCGTCGGTGTCGGCTGGGGCTACACCGAGCCCGAAGCCCTGGCCAGGGCGGGCGCCGAGGTGGTGATTCACCAGCCCGGCGGACTCGCCTCCGCACTGCTCCTCCTGACGGGCGACCGGCAGCCGAACGACTACGCCAAGCGATCTTGACGCCGGACCCGCTACTGTTGGTGGCGCAGTCGCAGCGGACCGTTGCGTCCGGTCGCGGCTGCGCCACCTCAGAGCGATGGTCTGGAGTCATGGTCTACACCGTGGGGGCGCGAGCTATCTGCGCCGAGCTGGAGAACTGAGAACCACTCAGTCCTCGTTCTCGGCCCGGCTCGGCGTGTGAACACCCCCCCACCTCTCCCACGACTTCCCGTGAGGGCCATACCACCATGCGCTCGACGCAGATCCGCTCCACCTTCCTGGACTTCTTCACCTCCCGCGGCCACCGCCAGGTCCCGTCCAGCCCGCTGATCCCCTCCGACCCGACGCTGCTGCTGGCCAACGCCGGCATGAACCAGTTCAAGCCCTACTTCCTGGGCGAGGTCACCCCGGAGTACCCGCGCGCCACCACCATCCAGAAGTGCGCCCGCACCTCCGACATCGACAACGTCGGCCGCACCAACCGGCACGCCACGTTCTTCGAGATGATGGGCAACTTCTCCTTCGGCGACTACTTCAAGGCCGACGCCATCGCCTTCGCCTGGGAACTCCTCACCCAGGGATACAACTTGGAGAAGGACCGGCTCTGGATCACCGTCTACGAGGACGACGACGAGGCCGAGCAGCTCTGGCGCAGGATCGGCGTCCCCGCCGACCGCATCCAGCGCCTGGGCATGGAGGACAACTACTGGTCGATGGGCGTCCCCGGACCGTGCGGGCCCTGCTCCGAGGTCAACTACGACCGCGGACCGGCCTTCGGGCGCGAGGGCGGCCCCGCCGTCGACGGCGAGCGTTACATGGAGATCTGGAACCTCGTCTTCATGCAATACCAGCGCGGCGAGGGCGACAAGAAGGGTGACTTCCCGATCCTCGGCGAACTCGCCCAGCAGAGCATCGACACCGGCCTCGGCCTCGACCGCCTCGCCGCGATCCTCCAGGGCGTCGAGAACGTCTGCACCACCGACCTGCTCCTGCCCACCCTCAAGACCGTCCAGGAACTCGCCAGCCGCGACTACCCCGGCACCGGCGAGCAGAAGACCTCCTTCCAGGTCGTCACCGAGCACGCCCGCTCGATCGCCTTCCTGATCGCCGACGGCGTGCTGCCCGCCAAGGACGGCCGCGGCTACGTCCTGCGCCGCCTGATGCGCCGCGCGATCCGCCACGCCCGACTGCTCGGCATCGACGGCCCGGTCCTGCCCGCCACCACCGCGAGCGTCATCGGCAACCTCGGCGACGTCTGGCCCGAACTGCGTGCCCAGTCCGCGCTGATCGAGCAGGTCGTCGCCGCCGAGGAGGAGTCCTTCACCCGCACCCTCACCCAGGGCACCCGGCTGCTGGACGCCGCCATCACCCGCACCCGCACCGCGGGCTCGACCTCCCTCGCAGGGGAGACCGCCTTCGAACTGCACGACACCTACGGCTTCCCCGTCGAGCTGACCGTCGAGGCCGCCCGCGACGCCGGCCTGAGCGTCGACGAGGACCGCTTCGCCACCCTGCTCACCGAGCAGCAGCAGCGCGCCAAGTCCGGCGGCAAGGCCAAGACCGCCGAGGCCCTGCGCCGCCAGGACACCTACCGCGAACTGTCCGCCCGCCACGGCCGCACCGACTTCGTCGGCTACGACCGCCTCATCGCCGAGGCCACCGTCCTCGGCGTGATCGCCGACGGCACCCTCGCGCCCGGCGCCGAGCAGGGCCGGACGGTCGAGATGGTGCTCGACCGCAGCCCCTTCTACGCGGAGTCCGGCGGCCAGGTCGGCGACACCGGCACCGTCCGCACCGCCGACGGCGCCGTGCTGCAGGTCCTGGACACCAAGCTCGGCCTGGAAGGCTTCCACGTCCACACCGTGCGCATTCTCGACGGCGAACTCCGCACCGGCCAGACCGCCGAGGCCCTCGTCGACGGCCCGCGCCGGGACGCCGTCGCCCGCTCCCACTCCGCCACCCACGTCCTGCACGCCATGCTCCGCCGCACCCTCGGCGACCACGCCCGCCAGCACGGCTCCCTCGTCGACGCCGGACGGCTCCGCTTCGACTTCTCCCACTTCTCCGCCCTCGACCCCACCCAGCTCGCCGCCCTGGAAGCCCTCGTCAACGACCACCTCCTCGACGACCCCGACGTCCGCGTCTGGCACGCCACCCGCTCGGAAGCCGAAGCCGCAGGAGCGACCGCCCTGTTCGGCGAGAAGTACGGCGACCACGTCCGCATCGTCGACATCGGCGACTTCTCCCGCGAACTGTGCGGCGGCACCCACGTCGGCCACGGCTCCAACGCCGGCCCCGTCCGCATCCTCGGCGAAGCCTCCATCGGCTCCAACCTCCGCCGCATCGAAGCCCTCACCGGCCGCGACGCCCTCACCTACTACGACACCGAACGCCGCCTCCTCGACGAACTCGCCACCCTCCTCGGCACCCGCCCCAAGGACGCCCCCGAAGCCCTGCGCAAGCGCCTCGACGCCCTCGCCACCGCCCAGCAGGAGCTCGGCCGCCTCCGCGACACCGAACTCCGCACCCGCGCCGGACAGCTCGCCGCGTCCGCCCGCACCGTCACCGGCGGCCGGATCATCACCGAGAAGGTGACCGGCCTCGGCCCCGAGGAACTCCGCACCCTGGCCGCCCACACCGCCGATCTCCTGGGCACCGACCGCGCCGTCGTCGTCCTCGGCACCGAACACGACGGCAAGGCCCTCCTCGCCGCCGCCATCACCCGCACCCTCCACGACACCGGCACCCAGGCCAGCCAACTCCTCCTCCCGGCCGCGCGCACCGTCGGCGGCGGAGCCGGCGGCAAGGGCCCCGTGGCCAGCGCCGGCGGACGCCACACCGGCGCGCTCGACGAGGCCCTCGCGGTCGCGGCCCGAGACGGCGCTCAGGTCCTCGGCCAGTAGCTCTGCGTCCTCGCTGCCGGGCGGCGGCCCCTCCTGGAGGGGCCGCCGCTCGCAGCTCTCAGCGGCTCTTCTCGGCCCCGGCCAAGTCCTTCTGGAGAACCACGCTCTCGTAGTTGGTCACGTCCCACCGCCACGTCCCGACCGGCCTGTACCCCCGTCGGCGATACCACTCCACCAACTCGACTGCCTCGGCAGACGTGTCGATGACTACTTCGGTCCCGCCGAGGTCAGCGATGCGCTCCTCCGCCAAGGCCAACAGGCGCTGCCCAAGACCGGTTCCGCGATACGCGGGATCTACGGCCAGTTGCCAGAACGAGCCAGCGCTTGCCGGGGCCGGATATCCCCCAGGCACTGCGTATGGGGCCGTCACCGTCACCGAACCCACCAGTGTCGTACCTTGAAAAGCGAGCCAGCACTCTCCCCTGCTGGATCGACTCGCGGTGTCCTCCACGGACTGGTACGACGCGAAGAATATTCGCCCAGCCTCAGCATGCTCGGCATAAGCACGGTGCAACAGCCTTGTCAGCCCCTGGAACGAGTCCGATCCGGCGAAGCGTCGCATTGTCACAGGGCGCGTGGGACCGGTCGGCGGGAGGGGCTCAGGAGGTAGCGGTGGCACAGGTACAAGTTTGATCCGACGGCAGCCAACCGGCCCGCTGAGGGACAGCGCTCTCACACAGGTAACCCCTTGCACCTGTAGCCCGAGTGCGCGTTGCGCAATGGGCTCTCCAGGACCCGCCGCGTCCCCGCCACAGAGCGGCAGGCCGCGCTGTGGGTGGCCTGGCCCTCACCGAGTTCGTGCCGTACGGCCTGTTCGAGCCAGTACAGGCGTACCTCGAAGCCGAGATCCAGTCGGAGCTCTGAGGAGCCTCGAGCGGGCAATCTTCAGATCACGAGGACAAACCGAGCATTACCCGAACCAACAGATCCGCATTTGCCCCGGCAAGAATTAGTTCAAGCGTTCGACATGAGACTGGCGGCCAGCGAAAGAGATGAGAGCGGCCCGCACTACCTCTCGGTTTGATCATGGCTGGATCCATCTGCCGGCAACATGCCTGGTTTGCTCTACCGCCAACTTCCACAGATCCTGAAAGGCTTTCCGCAGGCGACAGTTGGAGGGGTAAGCCTTGAAGCAGCCAGTGCTGCGTGCGGATGATCCGCAGGTTGTGAGGCACACACGTGACCTCGTCGAGTTCCTACGGGAATTCGTGCGCAGTTCCTACAAGCCGGTGCGCGACTGTTCGAAGTACAAGCAAGTGCTCTGGCTCGCCGAATGCCCCGACGAGGTCATTCCCGCGAAGCCGGCAGCCAGTGGGGTGCTCTTCAAGGTCAAGCACTATCCGGTACGACCTGCGCCGACGATTCCCGACGTATTGCAGGGCTGGATCGAGCCGCAGGACGTGGCCTCCGCAGCAACCGGCGACCCGCTTCTGGCTGAGATCGGACCCGGCCGCGGCTACGCGGAGGACGAGGATGGCAACACCTACGAGATCGACGAGATCGCCAGGGAAGACGCCTTGGACGTGCTGAACGCCTACGGCCGCTGGCTTCCGGAGTGGAGGCGTTGGGCGCAGCGCGAGCAGGCGGAAGAGCCGTATCGGCAGCTGCACCGGCGCCTCTACCGCATGGCGACCCAGATCCAGCAGGAGGGAGAGGCCTTCGAGGCAGTCCTGAGTACCGGGCTGTTGGCCTTGGACCGGGGGAGCAAGAGGGAACGGGTGTACAGGCACGTCCTGACGGTCCCCTTGATGCTGGCTGTGGACCCGGTGAAGCTTCACATCACCGTCTCGCTGTCGGACGGGGACAGCCCGAGGCTGGAGGACGGGGACTTCCTGGACGAGGCCCACGGCTATACGGCGCAGTTGCTGAACGCGCTGCGGTCCCAGGTCGAGGAGGACACCTTCCACCCCCTGTCCACGGATGCCCTGGACGTGTTGCGTTCTTGGTGCGAGCGGGCTTTCGGCATGGAGCACGCGGCTCGCTTCGACGATTCCTGGAGCCGCCCGGACGAGACCTCCCCCGCCGAACCCCGCGTCTCGTTCACGCCGGCGATCGTTCTGCGCGAGCGCGGCCAGGGGGCGCTGGTCACGTTCTATGACGGCATCGCTCGCCGCTTGGCTCAACCGGGCACCGTGAGCCCTCTCGGGCTCGCACAGTTGCTGTTCCAGATCGAGCCCGAGCAAAGAACGGGCTGGGCGGCTGGAGGGGCGGGAGGTTTCGAGGCCGCGCTCGGACCGGATCCGTTGTTCCCGCTCCCGGTCAACCGAGCGCAGCGCGAAGTGCTGAGCCGGTTGCAGAAGGACACTGGGGTCGTGGTCCAAGGACCGCCGGGAACCGGCAAGACCCACACCATCGCCAACCTGATCTCGGCACTTCTGGCCGACGGCAAGCGGGTCCTGGTGACCAGCGAGAAGGCACAGGCACTGAAGGTCCTGCGCGACAAGATCCCGCAGAAGCTGCGCCAGCTCTGTGTACTGCAGGGGGATTTCAGGTACGAGGGCGGGGACGAACTCGGACAGTCCGTCCGGTCCCTGTCCCACCTCAGTGCTTCGGTGACGACCGATCAGCTCGCCGAGCGTATCGAGGGACACCAGCAGGACAGGTCTGACCTGGAGAAGCTGCAGGCCGAACTACGCGCGGACCTGCGTGATCTGCGGGAGGCCGAGTGGGTCGAGCACCCCGAGTCCGCAGTGGCACCGGGATACTCCGGACGGCTCGCAGGGATCGTCGAGCTGGTCTCCGGACGGGCTGCGTCCTACGGGTGGCTTCCCGAACTGCCAGCAGCCGCGTCTGCTCATCCGCCCATCACGGCCGAAGACGCCCAGCGTCTCCTCGGCCTCGTGGAACGTCACGGGTTCGAGGTGCTCACTTCGCGCGCCTTCCTGTGCCCTGCCCCTGAATCCCTGCCCGCTCCGGCTCGGTTCGAGGAACTCGTACGAAGTCTGCAAGCCGCTCTGGAGGTATCGGGCGGCGCGCACTCGGAAGCGTCGCTGACGATGGCGGACCGAGGAGAGGAGCTGATCGACACCGTCATCGGGCTCCTCGACACCGCCGAGCGGGCGCTCCAGCAGGAGGGACTGCCAGCAGATCCGGCGATGTGGCAGCAGGACCACTGGGAGACCACTGCGCTGGTCGACGGCATGGCTGACAAGCGTCAGCAGCTGTGGGAAGGGGTGCGCCGCCACTCCGCCCGCGCCATGGAGGTACGTGACCAACTCCTCGGCATGCCTCTGATGGAGGTCGTACTGCCGCAGGTGTCGCAGACCGAGGAACCGCACCAGCGGGCGGCTGCCCGCGAGTTCGCGCAGTACCTCAGGACGAACGGCCAGCCGGGCAGGTGGGCGCTGAAGAAGCCCTTCCACAAGCAGGCTCGTCCCCTGCTGGAGAACTGCCGCGTCGACGGCCGCGTCCCGCGGACGGCCGAAGAGGTGGAGGCCGTGGTCGTGCACCTCGATCTGCGGGAGTGCGCGCGACAGCTCCAGGAGCGCTGGAAGGCGTTCTCCGCTCCGAAGGCCGAAGGCAACTCCGAGGCGGTCCTGTCCGAGTT
Source organism: Streptomyces sp. TLI_171 (assembly GCF_003610255.1). GTDB lineage: Bacteria > Actinomycetota > Actinomycetes > Streptomycetales > Streptomycetaceae > Kitasatospora. The sequence continues at coordinate 3,675,802 of NZ_RAPS01000001.1, forward strand.
GTTGGACCGCTACACGCTGTTGCAGGCAGTTGACTCGTTCACCGGGGCGGCACGTGCCGTGCACGACGCTCTGGTGAAGGCAGGGGTGAAGGGGCTCATGGTGCGGTCCCCGGAGCAGTGGAACGAGGTACGCCACACGGCCGAGCACGCGCAGCTGGTGCTGTCAGCCAGGCTGGCGGAACGTGAACTCGCTTCCTTGATCGAGTCGCTTCCCAACCCGAGCGGTGCCGATGTACCCGAGTTGGCCGAAGTTCACCGCGCTGCGTCGAACCGTGACGCAACCGCGTACGCCCGGGCGGTCGACGCCGTGGGAGCTGCCTATCTGCGGGAAGCCGACCGCAGGCAGGCGTACGAGCTGCTCACGCAGTTGCAGGAGGGGCTGCCCGAACTCGGGCGCGCGTTCGCCGCGTCGCCCACCGACCCGCAGTGGCAAGGCCGGTTCGCCACGCTTCAACAGGCGTGGTCCTGGCAGCTGGCGAAGCGCTTCATGGACCGCATGCTGTCTCCGGGGCGGGAGCCGCAGCTCGAACGCGAGCTCGCAGAGGTCGAGGCCCAGCTCAAGAACACCAAGGAACAACTCGCTGCGGACCGGGCACTACTGCACTGCCTCAGTCGGATGACCACCAGGCAGAAGCAAGCCCTGAGCGCCTACGCAACTGCGATGTCGCACGCCGGCCGGGGTGCCACGGCACAGGGGAAGCGGCATCTGGCCGCGGCCCGGTCCGCGATGCGTGACGCGCGGGGAGCGGTGCCCGCGTGGGTCATGCCGCTGCGTCAGGTGGTCGAGATGCTGGATCCGGAACCCGACGCGTTCGACGTCGTCATCGTCGACGAGGCCAGCCAGGTCGGCTTGTCCGGGCTGCTGTTGCTGTGGTTGGCACCCCGGGTGATCGTCGTCGGCGATGACAAGCAGTGCGCACCGTTCTACACCGGCAACAAGCACGACAAGATCAACCAGAAGGTCGATGAACGGCTTGCCGGCTTCACCGACTGGCAGCGGGACGGCTTCAACCCGAAATCGAACCTGTACGAGTTGCTGTCCGCCCGCTTCACCGAGGTCATCCGGTTGACCGAGCACTTCCGTTGCATGCCGGAGATCATCAAGTGGTCCTCGCGGCAGTTCTACCCGGACAACGAGTTGGTCCCCCTGCGCCAGTACGGCGCCGACCGGCTGAGGCCCCTGGAAGTCGTCCACGTGCGCGAGGGCTACTGCGAGGGGACGCGCGAGCGCCTCGTCAACCGGCCTGAAGCGGAACGGCTGGTCGGCAAGCTGCGCGAGCTGATCAGCGACCCTGCGTACGCGGGGCGGAGCTTCGGCGTCATCGTGCTGCGGTCCGGTTCGCAGACGCGATTGCTGGAGGACCTGATCGATGCGGAGATCGGTCCTGAGGCGAGTAAGCGGCACGACATCCGAGTCGGAACTGCCGAACAGTTCCAGGGGGACGAGCGGGACGTGATCCTGCTCTCCATGGTGGTGGACGGCAACCACACCCGGGCACTGACCGGAATGAACGACGGCAGGCGCTTCAACGTCGCGGCGAGCCGTGGCCGTGATCAGATGTGGCTCTTCACCTCCGTGACTCCGGATCAGCTGAGCAGCAAGGATCTGCGGCACTCCCTGCTCACCTACATGCAGAACCCGCCGGCCCTGCACCCCACACCGCCGACCTTGGCGGCGGTCACTTCCGATGAAAGGTGCGACCCGTTCGACTCACTGTTCGAGCAGAGGGTCTTCTTGGAGATCAGGCGCCGCGGGTACCACGTCCTTCCCCAGTGGGAGGTAGCGGGCAAGTTCATCGACCTGGTCGTAGTCGGAGAGAACGCGCGGCTGGCCGTGGAGTGCGACGGCAGCCCTCACCACGCCACCAGCAAGAAGCGCCAAGAGGACTACGAGCGTGAGCGGGACCTGCGCCGTGCGGGATGGACGTTCTGGCGAGTGCGCAGCAGCGAGTTCGCGCTGGCACCCGACCAGGCTCTCGCCCCCTTGTGGCGCAAGCTAGCAGCGCTCGATATCCAACCGGGCACGGCTGGATTCGAACAACTCGCCTCTGACGGGGCGAGCACCTGGAACCCAGTGGCCTTGTACGACGAGGCACAGGACGCGGTTGCTGATGACGAAGCGGCCGATGACGAGGATCTGTCCACCGATGACGCCCGAGGAGACCTGACATGAGCCAGTCGTTCGACGAGAGCGTCCTCATCGAGATTGCCTACTTGATCTGCGGCGACGATCCACCGCTGCTGTACCGCAAGGGCTACCAGATCGCCGAATTCCTGCGCCGCGCGAAGTGGGAGGACGTCCCCGACCACGACGGCACGCCGCGGCACCAGTGGACGCTCGGGCTGCTTCGCGAACGCCAGGAGGAAGGCGAGGACGATGCCCTGAAAGCGGTGCTGCGACTCGCCGACCAACGTGAGTACGTCGGACAGCCACGCGAGTACAAGGCCACTGTCGCCCGGCTAGACGAGGTTCTGGCCCTGGAAGGATGTCGAATTGGCTACGCGGAGGGACAGCCGATCCTCGTACCGGTCGAGGTCGGTGCCGACGAGCCGGTGCGGATGCCCAGGGTCGAACTGCAGGTATCCGTCTCGCAGGTCATCAGTGACCCGGCGTTGGCAGCAGCAGTCCAGACCAGACTAGACGAGGCGCACACGTGTTACGAGCACGGTGCGTACACGGCAGCCGTGATCATGCTGGGCAGTCTCCTGGAAGGGGTTCTCGTGCACGTCGCCCAAGTGCGCGCAGTTACTCGGACGCTGAGAAAGCGACCGGAGGACATGGGCCTGAAGGAACTCGTCGATCTCGCACACGACAACGGCTGGATCGAGCACGACGCGAAGCTCGCTTCGGAACTCGTGCGGCATTACCGCAACCTGGTGCATCCAACGGCGGAACGACGGAACGGACATGGGCCCAACCGCGACACGGTCGACATGTGCTGGCCGGTTGTCAACGCCGCTCTCAACGACCTGGTTGCCACCGCGTCGGCTGCACCCGCCCGGCTGGCGCCCTCAGCCCCGCCCATCTCCGGAACGAATAACCCGACCCCGGCATCCGTCGCCCGACCTCGACGCCCTTCCAGGCCGACCGATGGACAGCCGAACCGTCCGCGTGCCGGTGCAGGACCCGTTCGGCCGACGACGAATCCTGGATGACCCGCAGACCCGAAACCGTTCGTCTTGCCTGCACCTCGGTAACCAGAGAATCGGACGGTTGACCAGGTGCGAGATAGACCGGCCGGGCCATGAGTTCCAGGCTGCGTGGTCTGAGTTCTGGTCCCAGTCGTTCCTGTCCAGCCGGGTTCGAGCACTGCTTGATCAACTTCGTCGCCGCAGGTTGGGGCGGGCGTGAACCCGACGGACAGCGCTGAGGAGAATCGGAAAACGTGTTGGGGGCAACCCCTCACGAGTTCGAATCTCGTATCCTCCGCCTTCGCCCGCCAGGGCAAACGAAAGGCCCCGACCGGTTTCCGGTCGGGGCCTTCGTCATCCACAGTCTCATCTGTAGTCTCAACCGGCCTTTTTGAGAGGCGCCGGGGCGTCCCCGTCGGCGTCCTCGGCCACCTCCCAGATGAGGCCGCCCACGCGCTCGGCGACGTCCTGGAGGATTCCCGACGTGACGTGCTGGTACCGGGCGGCCATCGCGGTGGACGACCAGCCCATGATCTGCATCACCATCCGCTCGGGGACGCCGAGAATGAGTTCTCGGCCCGTGTCCCGAGCACATGCGGCAGTAGTTCGAGGGGCATCCGGCGGCTCAAGACGGGGCGGGCAATGGCGGGGGACGCCGAAGGAGTTCGACGCTTGGCCTACCGTCTACGATCAAGGCCGTGGCAGGGCGCAGAAGGCCGTTCCGCCGGGCATGCGTTGCCTGTTCTTCGCCACCAGGGCGTAGACCTGACGGGCGCAGGTGCGTACGCCGGGCAGGCTGAGCGCGGCTGCGGCCAGTTGGTAGCGGCGGGCCGGTGAGGAGCCGACGAAGCGGGCCAGCGCGTGGGCTCCGCTCGCGTGGACCGTGTCGTTGTGGAAGAGGAGCACTTCCCGGTCCAGCCGTGGCAGGTGCGGGGCGGTGAGTCTCTCCGGCAGGGCCTGCCAAGGGACGGCGTCGATCTGCGGTGCCGCCCGCCGGCGGATCCGGTCGATCGTGGCCTGGCAGAAGGCGCAGTCCCCGTCGTAAGCCAGCACCCATTCTGAGGTGTCGGCGGTGCCGCTCATCTCTCCTCCGCCCGCTGCCGAGACGTCTCCTCATGCGCTGTGGCCTCGGTCGGCGAGCCCGGCTGCGGGGGTACGGCCGAGTTCCCGGCGCGGCGCGAGTCCCCTACGTCCCCGGCTACCGCGGGCCGGAACGTGCGGCGCCACAATTCTCCGGGGTACCTGCAGAAGCGGTCGGGAAGGAATACGGCATCCGCGACGATCATGGCCCCGGAGAAGAGCGGAAGTCCCATGAGGATCGCGATGCCCAGGTGCATGCCGAGCAGCATCGTCAGGACGATGTACTTCAGCCTGCCGAACAGGACGAACGGGAAGGCCACTTGCAGCAGCACGGTCATGTACGTGGCGAAGGCGATCAGCAGAGGGTGGCTGTCCACCATGAGTGACAGTGCGGGCCATGGCCGGAAGAGGTCGAGGTTCACGACGTAGTGGAGGGCGGTGCCGTTCTGCCATGTGCCGCCCTGCACCTTGTACAGGCCTGCGGAGCCGTAGACGATGCAGACCTGGGCGGCGATGACGAACATGGCGCAGTTGTGCAGCGTTGTGCTCAAAAGCCGCCTGACCGACAGGAGTTCGCGTCGGAGGTTAGACGGTCCGGGGCTGGATGACGGGCTGTCGGCCTGGTTCGGGGAGGACCGCAGGCGGGCCCTGCGCGCGTCGAGGGACCAGCGTCGGCCGCATGATGTGAAGCACAGGTACAGGGCCATGAGGAGAATGAGGTTGTCTCCTCCGTCCGTCATGAAGATGGCTCGCGCGTGGAACGAGGCAACCAGGACGGCGAACAGGATCGACACCACCCTGGTCCGCCAGCCGATCATGAACAGCGCGGACGTGACGAGAGCCGCCGCGTAGCAGAGCTCGAAGTACGCCTGGCTGTCGGACAGGGTGAGGACGCTGAACCAGCCGGTCTGGTCGAAGAGCTGTCTCGCCAGGGCGGGCGTCCACGGGGATCCGGGGCCCCAGATCTCGTCGCGGTGCGGGAATTCTCGCAGCAGGAAGGCGAGGTAGAGCAGTCCGTACCCGATGCGCAGCACCGCCGCCGCGTGGAGGGACATCGGCCGATCGGTGACTGCGCTGCCCAGCGCGCCGAGGTGACGGAGCACCGGCCGTGTGCCGGTGTCGCCTGTCCGCAGGACCGTTTGGCGTGGGGCGGGCACAGGAGGTGAGGTCTGCTCAGTTCCCATTGGGTGTCACCTTCCACCAGGGCAGGTACCGGGTGTCGACTGCGGCCGGCGTTGTCGGGTGGGGGGCGCCGGGCGTGGTCGGCGCCGCAATCGGCCTCGTGATCACCCGCAGCTGGACGGCTTCGAACGTGCCGCTCTGATGGGCGGCGGCTCGCTCCACCGCAATGTTGCGCAGGTACTTCTGCAACATCAGAGCGCGCGCGGAGTGCGGATTGTCGTCGGTGCCTTGCAGTTCGAGGTAGGAGGTCCAGGCGCGACGCAGCATGTTCTGCGTCGTGTGACTCGGGAAAATGTTGTGCTCGACATCGGAGGCGTCCACGGCGGTCAGGTCGAACCATTCGCCGATCTGAGCCGTGCCGTCCGGTGAGGTCCTTGTGGTCCTGACAGAAATCTGCCTGGTGACCGACTCCGGATCCGGAGCGAAAAGCCGCCAGTTCTGCTCGAACAACGGGTAGATCCACGCATCGATCTGCCTGCTGTAGTACTGCGACATCTGGTTCGGTGGGGCGACGTAAAGAAACACCAGAAGCACGTGGACGACGGACGTTGCCAGGCACAACGCCACGGCCATCGCCAGGGCCGCCGCCAGCGGGCGCGGCGGCCCCGGGGCGGTGATGGTGCCGTCCGCCCGTGGACGGCTCGACTCCATCTCATTCACGGACTCTGCGCCGCCCAGCACCTGGCCGGGCCCGGTCCTTCCCATCCTGCCTGCTCCCCTCGGCTCTGCTACCCCTGAGCGTCCCTGGGGCGCGCGACGGAATCCGTGACGATCCGCCGCGCGCCACCAAGTCCTTGGCCGGCTCTACGACTCAGCTACCAGCTCCCGGACTCGTCACACCCGCAGTCACCACCCTGGTCGCCACCGTGCTCACCGCCGTGGTCGCCGTGGTCGCCACCGTGCTCACCGCCGTGGTCGCCGTGGTCACCGCCGTGGTCGCCGTGGTCACCGTGGTCGCCACCGTGCTCACCGCCGTGGTCGCCACCGCCCGTGGTGCCGCCGGTGGTGCCTCCGCCTGTGGTGGCCCCACCGGTACCGCCCGTGCTGCCCGCGATAACTCCACCGAGGACGCCGCCCGTGGTGCCACCCGTGGTCAGGACACCGCCGAGCAGACCGCCCAGGGCCCCACCGGTCCCGCCGCCTGTCGTGGTGCCAGCGACCACGCCACCCGTGGTGCCCCCGGTGGCGGTGCCCCCAGTGGTGCCGGCGATGAGGCCGCCCGTGGTGGTTCCGGCGACCACGCCACCCGTCGTGGTGGCTCCGCCGGTGCCGCCGGTCGTGCCGACCGCGCAGGTCGCCCGTGTGATCCGGTTGGTGTCAAGCGTCACGGAGCCGGCGGTCTGCGCCAGCGCCCTGCCGTCGAGGCTTGCCCCGGTCTGCATGCCGATCGAGGCCAGGGTCATGATGTTGCCCACGAAGGTGGTGTCCGTGCCGATCGTCGCCGAACTCCCGACCTGCCAGAAGACGTTGCACGGCGCTGCGCCGTTGGTCAGGAGCACGTGGCTGTTGGAGGCCGTGATCAGGGTCGAGCCGATCTGGAACACCCACACGGCGTTGGGGTCGCCGTGGGCGTCCAGCGTGAGCGTGCCGGTGAGGTTGATGGAGGACGTCGCCTTGTAGACACCGGGGCCGAGGGTCTGACCACCGAGGTCTCCGGGGGAGGTGAGGTCGAAGTCCTTTGCCTGGCCTGCGGCAGCGTTGTACGCCGTGGTCAGGTCGGTCTGGGCCTGTGCCGCGAGCGCGTCCGTCTGGTGGATCGAACCGTTCACCTGGCTGGGGAGCAGGCCGGTGATCGATGTCCCCGGACTCACCCCGACGTCTCCGGTGATCACGGAGGGTCCGGTGTTGGTGACGGACTGGCCGCCCAGAACCGCGAAGCTGTCGGCTGCTCCGAGGTTGACGGCCGTGGCGATGGCGTGAGCCGGTGCCGGGGACACCGTGGTGGCGGCGGCGGCGATGAACGCCACCGCCGCGATCCAGGTGGCAACAGTGCGCCAGTGAAGCGCACCAGAGATGTTCAGTGTCATCTAGAGGCCCATTCCTGAGGGGAAATATGGCAGGTTAGAGATTTTCGCCGATTCACGACGACCACTGTGGACTTCTCGTCGGCAGGTGACACCCACCCGGAACCGTCCGGAGGAGGAAATCCGGTTTCACTTTAGCCGACGTTAAAAGTATATATACGATCCATGGGATGAATTGCAGCGCCCGTAGCGGCCCTACTTCGACAAATGTCATATGAGCACACGGACGATCCCGCGGATCGACCACTGTCCAGTTTTCGCCGCGTAGGCGACGGGTTCGGGGCGCCGTTCTCGCGCCCCGAGGAATGAGTCGGAGCCGGCGGTCCGGCAGCAGGCAGGTCCAGTCTGTGCTACCGCACGAACGGCGGGAGTTGACGAACATGCAGGGCTCCGCTTGATCGCTTGCCTACGAAGGACTTGCGATACCGAACAGGGTTGCACGCCAAATGCACCGACGTCGCTGAAAGACACGACAGTTCCGCCCCGTGATGGTCCTGCCCTGCGGACGACCACGCGGTGCAGGCGCTTGAACAGGGCAAATGCCCGATGCTCCGGGGTGCGTGGCGTGGCATTCGGCGGTATGCAGGGGCACCCGGAAGTGGCGGCGAGCTGCCGCCTCGGCCGGTTACGACTGCGCGCGGCCGGGCTGGCACGGCTGTGGGCTGCTTGTCCAGTGGTCAGGATGAACGCCAACGGGCGGCACTTCCGGTCGACGGCAACGTGAATCCTGTTGGTCTGCTGGCCCGGGGGGGCATCCCGAGGAGGGCGGCCTTCACCCGCAGCTTTCGGCTACGTCGGGGGAGCCGTCGCCCCTCCCGCGCGGGATCTGCTTTGCCCGTTCTTGTTAGTCGAGGCCGCCCTCTTTGACCCGGCCTCCTCCTCGGCGGCAGCCTTCTCCAGGGCGACGAGCACGGCCTCGCCCACTTGCATTCCGGCCCCGTCGTGGCGAGCGCGCGCTGGTGGAGTCCGTGCCGACCAGGGGCAGGTCCGCCCCGCTCCGCTTCGCGGCTTCCGCGATCAGGCCCTGCAGCAGGCATCGAAGACCCCGGCGTCACGCCACCGCCGAAAGCGGTTGGAGACGACGGTTGACCATGCGCCGAACTCCTGCGCCATCTCCAGCCAGTGCCCGCCCGTCCTGAACCCCCAGATCACGCTCTCGAACTGCTGGCGCAGCCGCTCCGGGTGCCGGCCATACCCGCCAAGACAGGTGCGATTCGGCGAACTCCTACTCATTGCGAGCCAGTTGAACGCGCGCCACTCAGGACGGCCCACCGGATCAGGCCTCGGAGCGAGGGCAAATCGCAAAGATTGATCAGGACTCGATACGCACCCTAGACGGAGGGCCTCCGCTGCGCGGGAGAGGCAGGAGGCGATCACTTCTGGTTGCAGTTTTGGTTGCGTTCGACCCCGTCCGGCCCCGTTCAGAGCCCAGCCGGCGGGTCGCTCCGCCGCAGGTCAGGGCCCGTACGGACGTCCCCGGACTGCCGGACGAACATTTGGAAAGCGTGTTGGGGGCAACCCCTCACGAGTTCGAATCTCGTATCCTCCGCCTGATCGAAGGCCCGGACCGCTCAGCGGTCCGGGCCTTCGGCGTTTCCTGATGATCGATCAGAACGACTCGAGAGGGCATGTCGGAGATCGCGCCAGGAGCGCACCACGTCGGCCGCCAGCCGCAGGAGCGTCCTCGTCGATCGGAGCAGTACGGCGGCGAACGCCATGAACCCGAGCACTGCACCACCCCTTGCTGCTGCGGATCTCCACACGTCAGGTCCCTCCGGGCGCTCCCGCCGTGCTCTCGAACCACGGCACGACCCAGTTAGGTGCATCTGCCCGTTGACTTCGGAACGTATTCCGAATTAGCGTGGCCGCATGTCCACTCTCACCGTGTCATTCTCCGACCTGTCGAAGAACTCGAAGCGTGTCGCGGACACCGTCGAGCAGGCGCAGCGCGTCCACGTCACCCGTCGTGATGGCGAGGACCTGTACCTGACCACCGAACGCCACGACCGCCAGCGCGAGGAGACCGCCGATGTCACCGCGCGACTCTTCGCGGCTCTGATCACCAGCGACGAGGGTGCGCGTGCGGTCCTCCTCGCCCTCCCCGAGGTCTTTCCCTGGACCCGGCACCTGTCGGCCGAGGAGGTGCGCGAGTTCGTTGTCGACCTCGTGAACGCCACTCGCGACGTGGTGGAGCTGGACGTCCACGCCAACCTGCACCGCGTGATCGTCGAGTGGCGGGCCACCGCCAGGATCCTGGCGGACCCCGAACTGAGCACCCAGCTGACCGGACCGCTCTCGGGCGAGGACCACGGCGAGGTACTCGCTCCATGAGCCCCAAGCGCGGAGACGACGTCCCGCCGCCACCGGTCGGCGACGAGTGGCGGCTGCGGTTCGCCACCAACGAGGCCGCCAAAGGATGGGGCTACCTCTGCACGGAAGCGCCGGGGAACACCCGACGCTGCTTCGAGGCCCTCCGCACCGACCCCCTGTCCGCAAGTGACCCCGATCGGCAGCACCGGCTCCGAGGCCGCCTTTCAACGCGTGTTCTCGGCGGCGGCGAACTACCGCAGTGGGAGTACGAGGTGACCGCCGGCGGGCGCGTGCGCTACCTCGTCGACGAGCCGGGCCGGACCGTCCACCTCGTCTACGCCTCACCCCGACATCCCAAGGACACGGACAGCTGACCGGCAGCGGAGCAGATCGACCCGGCTCCAGGCGCCAGGCGGCGTGGTCTCAGTTCTGGTCTCATTCATCCCCGTCCAATCAGGTTCAGCCGCCGCCCAGCCGTCCCCTCCGCCACAGGTCAGGGCGGGGGTGAACCCCGGCGGACGGCACCGAGGAGAATTGGAAAGCGTGTTGGGGGCAACCCCTCACGAGTTCGAATCTCGTATCCTCCGCCTGATCGAAGGCCCGGACTGCACCTGCGGTCCGGGCCTTCGGCGTCTCCGCCTCCCGCTGGTACGCCATCCTGGTGTCCCCGGACGGCTTCGGCAGGGTGTTTTTGGCGTCCTCCTACGCGGTGAGGTGTCCCATCGGTAAGAAGAGCGGATCGGCACTGGCCTCATGGCTGCGCGGTCTCGGTGCTGCCGAATTGGAGCGAATCCTGGCGGCGCGCCCTGACACCGTGTCGGCTCCGGAGCCGCAGTCGGTCGGTGAACTGGCGGACCGTCTTCAGCGCCCGGCATCGGTGGCGCTGGTCCTGCCCCGGCTCGCGCTGCCGTGCCTGCAACTGGCGGAGGCCCTCGCTGCGCTGACGGTCGCGTCACTGGACGAACTGGCAGTCCTGCTGGGGGCGACGCACGGTGAACGCGCCCACGGATTCGCCGCCACGCTGCAGGCGCTGATGGACCGTGCCCTGGTGTGGCCGGACGGCAACGGCCGGCTCCACATGGCGGCACCTCTAGGGAACGCGTGGGCCTCGCCCCTGGGGCTCGACGCACCGCTCGGGCAACTGCTCGCGAGCTCGAGCTCCGACGAGTTGGGCCGGATGCTGGCGAAGCTCGGCGTCCAACCTGCGGCCAACCGGAGAGAGCAGCGGTTGGCAGCGCTGGTCGAGCACCACGGCGATCCGGCTCGGGTCGGCGCGTTGGTGGCCGAGGCACCCGCAGCCACCCGTGAACTCCTTGAGCGACACGCACGAAAGGCTCCGAAGCGGCCGGGCTTCGTCCTGTTCGGGGCGCCGCAGGCCGACGCCGGGCCCGGCGAACAGTGGGCGGTCGAGCGAGGGCTGCTGATCCGGGACCGGCACCGCTACGGGCCCGCCCGGATGCCCGCAGAGGTGACGCTCGCCCTGCGCGGCTCCGACTGGCACGCCCCGTTCACGCCCGCCCCGCCCGAGGTGCGCTCAGTCCCCGCCACACGCTCGGAGGTCGAACGGGAAGCCGCAGCCGCCTCCATGACGTTCGCCGCCCACGCCGTGTCCGTCCTGGGGGTGTGCGCCGCCGCCCCGCCGGCCCGGCTCAAGGCCGGCGGGATCGGTGCCCGCGAGCTGTCCCGGATCGGAAGAGCGGCGCAGTGCGACGAGATCCCGGTACGCCTCGTGCTGGAGACGGCGAGCGCGGCCGGGCTGCTGGCCCGGGACGACGACCGGGTCACGGCGACCACCGCCTACGACACCTGGGCCGAGAAGGAACCCGCCGACCAACTCGCGGTGCTGCTCCGGGCCTGGTGGGCACTCCCACTGACCCCTGGTGGGAGCCGCGACGAGGACGGGAAGGCGCTGCCGGCCCTCGCCGGGGCACCGCCCTGCGAGGGCTGCGTCCAGGCCCGGCACGGGCTGCTCACGGCCACGTCGCAGCTCCCGGTCGGCGAAGGCGCGGCAGAGTCGGCGGACCTCGGGGCGCTGCTGGGGTGGCTCCGCCCGCTCGCCGACGAACTCCCCCAGGACGCCACGCCGTTCGCCACCCTGGTCGGAGAGGCGGAACTGCTCGGCGTACTCGCCCTCGGGACCGTGTCCCCGATCGGGGCCGCCCTGCTCGCCGACGACACCGAAGCACTGACGGACGCCTGCCGGCGTCTGCTGCCCGCCGCCAGCGGGACCGCCCGCTTCGGCAGCGATCTCACGGCCGTGGTCACCGGTACGCCGTCGGCGCGCCTCTTCGAGCTGCTGGACTCCGTCGCGGACCGGGAGACTGCCGGTGCGGCGTCCGCATGGAGGTTCAGCCCGGGTAGCGTCCGCCGCGCCCTCGACGCCGGCAACACCCCGGAGGCCCTCACGACCGACCTGGCCGCCGTCGCCCTCGAACCGCTTCCCCAACCGCTCTCGTACCTGATCCACGACACCGCGCGCACCCACGGCCGGGTACGGGTCGTCTCCGCGGCGTGCGTGATCCACGGTCAGGAGCCCGCCCTCTTGGCCGAACTGGCCGCCCATCGCAAGCTCGTGCATCTCGGCCTGCGACAGCTGGCACCGACGGTGCTGATCAGCCGAACCCCGGCGGACAAGACCCTCGCCACGCTGCGCGCCGCAGGTTACGCCCCGGTCGCAGAGGAGCCCGACGGATCCGTCCGGATCGAACGGGCCCAACGCCACCGCGCGGCAAGTCCGGTCCCGCCCCCTCGTCGCCCCGGTGGCAGGACCCGCCCCCAGCGGACGGACGCCCGCACTGCGGACGCGGGGACGGCCGTCGACCTGCACGCCCTCGCCCGGCGGCTCCGGAACGCCCCGCAGGACCTCGCAGAGCCCGACCCGTACGACGGCCGCCCGTACGCGAGCGACACCGAGGAGATCATCGCCGGGAACGCGCGCAACCTCTCCTTCACCGATGTCCGCCAGCTGGCCCATGCGGTCGACGAAGGACGATCGATCACCATCGAGTACGTCGCCACCTCGGGCAGCACGACCGTCCGCACCCTCAGCCGCCTCGAACTCGACGCCCCCTATCTCCACGCGTGGTGCCACCTGCGGGATGACGAGCGCATGTTCACCATCTCCCGTATCCACGGCGTGATGCCCGCGTAGCCCGGGACAGGAGCAGCACCGTGGGCGGCGGGACGGCTGGTCTCAGTTCTGGTCTCGTTCACCCCGTCCAGCCGGGTTCGGCAGCCGCCCAGTGGTTCACTCCTCCGCAGGTCGGGACGGGCGTGGACCCCGGCGGACAGCGCCGAGGAGAACTGGATAGCGTGCTGGGGCAACCCCTCACGAGTTCGAAACTCGTATCCTCCGCCTGATCGAAGGCCCGGACCGCAACTGCCGTCCGGGCCTTCGGCGTTCCGTGGGCGCCCACCGGAGCGACGGCAGGTCCGCAGGGAGATTCTGCGAGGACGGCGGGCGGCAACGCCCGCTGCCACGTCGCAGCCGGCGTCGACGACGAGGGCCGGCCCGAGGTCCTGGGCCGAGGGCATGCCGGGTGCACTCGAACAGGGAGTAGCCTGGAGGTTACCGAAGGCACTTCGCATGCCGGTACCGGATATTGGCGTCGTCTGCGGCGAACGGCTATTCCGGACCCGACCTCTCGGCCGGGCCCGGGGACAGGTCTTTGATCATGACCACGATCCTCGATCGTGCGACGACGCCCACCGCCACGGATTCCACGGTACGGCTCTCGCTCACGCCCAGCGGCGTGCGGCCCGGCCGTCTGGACGGAGCCTGGTGGCCGCGCTCGCGCGACCTTCTTCTCGAACTCCCCGCCCTGGCCGCCGAGATCGACGAGCGGTGGGGCCGGATCACCCGGATCACCGTGAACCCCGCGCAGTGGCCTGACATCCCCCGAAGGATCCCGGTCACGGGTCACACCGTCCACGCGGGCTGGTTCACCATCGAGCAGGACCAGCACATGATCATGGTCTGTTCCTATGCCCCCCGTCGGCTGAGCCTGCTGGTGGTCCCGCCCCGGACGGATGCCGCCGAGGCCGCCCGGCTGATGGCCGAGGCCGCCGATCCCGCGAACACCAGGACCGCGAGCGAGCTGCTCGCCACCGAGCCGAGCGCCGGCGCGACCCAGCGGGACATCGGTTCCGATTTCCTGCCGTCGGCCGTCACACCCTCCACCGGGCTTGGCGAGGCCGACCGGCGAGCCGATCTCGCCCGGAGCCGCGCCGCCTCCTGGCCGGCATCCGCGTAGGCGACTGGCGGGAGCCGCCCGGGCCGGGGCCGGGCGGCTGCGTCACTCGCGTGACCACTCGGTCTCGGCCTGGGGTTCGCCGTCGGCACCGGTCCCTTCCCAGAGCCGGACCCTGACTGCCCGAGGGCCCGGCGCGGGTCGGGAGAGGGTGCGAACGAACACGTCCCGGAGATGGTTGGCCGCCCGCTGCGGCGGACCGTCGTACTCCAGCGGATTCGGCATCGTCGTATCGTCCTGCCGGGACCAGTGCCCGTCGTCGTCCTGGGTCTCCAGACTCCACCGGTAGCGCCGCATCGTGCCCTCCTGTGACAACGCTCCTGCCCTGACACGACCGTACGAGGCGGGCGGGCGCAGGGCGACCGGGATGTCGGCCGGCGGCTCCGGCGCCATGACGTGGTCGACGCCGACGGGCACAAGATCGGCACGCCGGAGTCCGCCGCCGTCTGGTGTTCGTCCCGCTGTCCGACGCGACGGTGGGTCCCGGCTACCTGAAGGTCCCCCGGCCCAAGAGCCAGGTGAAACACGCCCCGGGCGTCGACACCGACGGCGAACTCCCCGCCTCTGGACCATGAAGGAGGCCGACGATGGCACTGGTGCTGCTGCTCATCATCGTGGCGATCGTGCTCGGACTGGTCGGTGTCGTCGCCGAGGGCCTGAAGTACCTGCTGTTCATCGGCATCGCCGTACTGATCGTCGCGCTGATACTCTCCGCCGCCCGGTTCCGGCGCGGGGGCCGGTCCGTGAACCGTTGAGTACCGTGCCGGGGCCGGACCGGGAGTAGCCTGGACATCACCGAAGGCACCCCGCATGCCGGCACCGGACACTGGCGTCGTCTCCGGCGAACGGTGATCCCGGACCTGGCACCGGCCGGGTTCGGAGAGGGGTCCTTGATCATGACTGTGATCGACGACGCGACGCTTGCCACCCCCGAGCCCGCCCTGCGGTTCTCCCTGGCACCGGACGGCCCGCGAGCCGGACGGCTGGACGGGTCCTGGTGGCCCCGATCGCACGACCTTCCTCGCGAACTCCCCGCGCTGGCCGCCGAACTGGACACGCGGTGGGGTCGGGTCGCCAGAATCACCGTGAACCCCGCCCAGTGGTTGACCGTCCCCCGACGCATCCCGGTCGCGGGCCACACCGTCCACGCGGGCTGGTTCACCGCTGTGCAGGACCGGCACACGATCTCGGTCCACTCGCACCTTGCCCGCCGGCTGACGCTGCTGGTCGTCCCGCCGCGGACGGGCGCCGTCGCTGCCGCCCGGCTGATGGCCGAGGCCGCCGATCCCGCGAACACCAGGACCGCGAGCGACCTGCTCGCCGACGAGCCGTCCGCGAGAGCGTCCGACCGGCGCGGGATCGTCTGGCCGGTACGCGACCCCTCGGTCTCGGCCTGGGGCTCCGCCCGGTGGGGCGGGCCGTCGTCCCCGCCCGAGTGCTCCGACACCGGCCCCGGAGCGACCACCGATCACGCCGACCACCGATGACGCCGCCGCCCGATCCTTCGCTCGTGCGCTCCGGCGGATCCCCGTCACAGCACTCGGAACCGCTTCGCAAGTAGGTGCCCGCGACCCGGAGCCTCGCTCCGGGGCTCAGGCACGCCTCGATCCGGTACGGGGTCCTCGAAGACCCGCGGGTCGCGCAGCGCCCCGCTGAGGTGCAGGTCGTACTCGATGGTGGGGTCGTCCCCGAGCCAGTCTGCCCGGCGTGACCGGCTCACGGGCCTGCCCCTCAGGACGTTTCGGCCGGGTGGCCGGAGCCGACGCCGGTGTCGATGAGGATCTGCTGTGCCGAGTCGCTGCCACCGACCCTGACCGCGCGTGCCATGGAGGCCAGGGCCGCCTCCTGGCTCGCGTGCGGGGGGACGACGAGCAGGCTGAAGTGGTCACGGTCGCCCCGCGTGATGATCACGGTGTCGTCGCCGACCGGGTAGCGGTCGATGTGCACCGACCGGCCGTCGACCATCAGGCTGGCCGGGACGTCGTCCCAGGCGCCCGCGTCCAGACCGACGCTCACGATGGGGCCGAGATGCCCGGTCAACGCGTGGACCAGGTCGGGAAGTTCGGCGCTGATGTCCCGTGAACGCGGCCACCACGCACCGTCGAGCACGCCTTCGCGTGACCGGGTGGTCTCCAGGCGCAACGCTACCGTCCCCGGCTTCGCGGCCTGCCGGAACGGCTCCGGCAGAAACCCGTAGCGGGAATCGCTCGCTTCGTCCGACATGGCTCGCCACCTGTCCGCCCTGAAAGACCGGGCACGCCGGGTGCGGGCCGGGCCTCGCTGGGAGCGACAGCTCGGGCCGCTCCGATATCCCACGGTACTCCGCCCGCACCTGGCCGCCCCGGTCGGCCGTGAGAGCCGCGGCGGGTGCCGCACTCAGCGCCACTCGATCAGGAACAGGGTGGCATCGTCGCTCGTCCGTCCGCCCCGCTTCTCCTTCAGGACGTGGGAGAGCGCGCGCACCACGGCCCGCACCCCGGCCTGCGAGCGCTCGACGCGGTTGACCCAGTCGATGAGCTGTTCCTCCCCGAACTGCTCCCCGCCGGCCTCGCGCTCCTCGACCAGGCCGTCGGTGAAGCACAGCACCCGGTCACCGTGCCGCAGCACCCGCTCGCTGATCACCGGCTCCTCGCCGCCGAACCCGACCGGCAGGGTGGTGACGCTCTCCAGCCGCTCGACGACGACGTGGTCGCGGATCAGCAGCGGATGTGGATGGCCGGCGTTGACCCACTGCAGGTGGCCGCTGACGGTGTTCAGGCGCATCATCTGCGCGGTGACGAAGTGGTCCGGCCCGAACTGCTCCGCGATGGCCCGGTCCATGAACGCGTAGATCTCGGCCAGTCCGATGTCGGCTCGCCTGGCGTGCCGGTACGCGCCGATGGCCACGGTCGCCATGGCAGCGGCGTCCAGGCCGTGGCCCATGGCGTCGATCGTGGCCACGTGCAGAAGATCGTCGTTCAGCGCGTAGTCGAAGCTGTCGCCGGCCACCTGGTAGGCGGGTTCGAGGATGCCGGCCACGGCGACCTTCGGGGCGGTCATCGCCAGCGGAGGCAGCAGCGACCACTGGATCTCCGCGGCCACGCTCATCGGCTGGAGGCGCCGGGCCTGAAAGATCCGGTCGGTGTAGCCGCTCTTGGTGACCAGGAGGTCCGCGACCAGGGAAGCGAAGCGCCGCAGGAGCCGCCGGTCGTCGCCGTCGACGTCGTCCAGCGTGAGTGCCAGCACTCCCACCTCGTCCCCACCGTCCAGCAACGGCAGGTACACCCGCACGCCGTCGCCCTGTGGCACCTCGACGGAGGCACCACGAAGAAAAGCCGCACCTGCGGACGAGCCGTCGATCGGCACCGGCTCCCCGGCGGCCAGTCCCCGGCCGGACAGCGGCACCAGCACCAACTGCCCGTAGTCCTGGAGCAGGAGCACCGGGTCACGGCCGCCGAACCCACGCACCGCGTCGGCGACCAACGGAGCGATCAGGTGGGGCGGCAGCTCGTGGGCCTGGTCGAGCAGCGCGCCCAGCAGGTGTTCGCCGAACCCCTCCGACCGGTCCGGACGCCGCTCGCCGTCCCTGCCCACCGACCGTCCTTTCTGTCCCGTACGAGTCGGCACGGGCGCGGTCAACCCCGGCACCTCGGTGCGGTTCACCGGGCCGGTCCTTCCATTACGCCCGACGGCGGCGCATTCCGCCCCTGGTCACGCCCCTCCCCGCGGGACGACGCCGCCGAGAAATCGGCCCTGCAGGCTGTGGGCACGGCCCCGCTGCACTGCGGAGCTGGAAGAGGAACACGGGCCGGTCAGCGGTGACGAACGGGCTGCGGCGTACGCGGAGCTGGACGACCTGGACGCGGAGCACGATCGGCGCCGGGCAGTCCGTGGCAAGAGCAGTGGGGCGGCCGCGTGAAGAAACGCGCCGAGGACGTCAGGCGGCTGCGCGTCTTCGTGCTGGACAGCGAGGCCCTGTCGCTCGCGGTCCGCGGTGATCGCGCGATGATCGCCCGGCTCGACCTCGCCGCCCGCGGCGAGGCGGAGATCGTCACCTCGCCCATGACCCTGGTCGAGGCGTACGACGCACGCACCACGGAACAGCGTTGGGACTGGGCCCTGTCGCGGGTGAGCGTCGCCGAACTGGGCAAGGACGAGGCGAGACGGGCACGCCGGCTGCTCGCGGATGCCGGCCTGCACGGGCACGAGTACGCGATCGACGCCGTGCTCGCGGTGGTGGCGCTGCGGCAGCACGGCCAGGTCACGGGCTTCACCTCCGATCCGGAGGGCCTGGAGCGACTGCTGCCGGACCACGTGGTGGTGATGAAGGTGTGACTGTGCGCCCCCGCGGAGCGGGCAGCGCACCTGCCCCCAGTGACTGGGCCGGCCGAGCGCGAACAACTGGTTCGTTGGAAGCTCTCGCCCTACGGGACGAAGCCAAGCGCCAGCTGCGCGGACACCGAGCTCGAACTGGCCACCTCGGGAAGAGCCTGCGCCAGCCCGGGTGGACGCCGGGGGACGGCAGTGAACCCTGGAAGGGGTGTTGGGCGCGCCCCTCAGGCGAGGGTGAGCACCACCTTGCCGAAGGGGCGGTTGTCGCGGAGGTGACGGTAGGCGCTGGGTGCCTGGTCGAAGGCGAAGACCTTGTCGATCACCGGGTGGAGGGTGTGCTCCGTCAGGGCCGCGTTCAGTTGCTCGAAGGCGGTGCGGGTGCCGACCGCCAGCCGCTGCAGGGAGAAGAAGCGGCCGTTGAACACGTCGGGGTCGATCAGTGCCCCGCCGGACGGGAAGGCACCGGTCACCGAGATCTGGCCGTTGAAGCCGACCGACTGGATCGACTTCGCGATGCTGGGAGCGCCGACCGCCTCCAGGACCAGGGCGACCCCGTGGCCGCCGGTGAGCCGGCCGACCGTGCCGTGCCACTCGGGTGTCAGCTGCCGGTCGATCACGTGGGCCGCGCCGAGTTCCCGCAGCCGCTCCGCCTTCTCCTCACCGGAGGCGACCACGATCACCCGGCCGCCGAGGGCGGCGGCGAACTGCACCCCGAACAGGGCGACCGCGCCGGCGCCGACCACCAGCACGTCGTCGCCCGCGGCCATCGGCCGCGGCCCGGTCGTCAGCGCCGACCACGCCAGGACGGCGGCGCAGGGGAGCGTCGCGGCCTCCTCGAAGGAGAGGTGCGCCGGGATCGGCACCACCGACTCCTCGTCGACGACCTGGTAGTCGGTGAGCATCCCGCCCAGGCTCGCCCCGTGCTGTTCGCCGACCAGCGGGAGCGTCATCGGCCCGTCGATCCAGCGCCGGAAGTAGGTGACGGCCACCCGGTCGCCGACCTGCGCCCGCCGCACTCCTTCGCCGACGGCCACGACCTCGCCGGCGCCGTCGCTCAGCGGCACGACCCCCGGGGTGGCGGGGAGCGGGTACTCCCGTCGAGGATCATCAGGTCCCGCCGGTTGAGGGAGGCAGCCCGCACCCGGATCAGCACCTCGTGCGGGCCCGGCTCCGGGGCCTCCTCCTCCCGGACCACCAGTCCGTCCAGGCCGTCCTCGGGACGGTCCAGGTGATAGGCCGTCCGGAGCCTGCGCTGCGTGTTCGTCATCGTGCAACTCCCCCTGGTCAGTGCCTCGTTGTCGAGGACACTAGGTGGAGCAGGCACCGGGGGAATCAGTCGTGCATAGGTAGGGCCGGGGCGCGTGCAGCTCCCGCGGACACCCACGGGAGGCCGGGTCAGAGGTTGAACATTCCGCTGTACGGCTCGGTGATGCGCTGCTGTCGCGATCCGAAGTCCACCAGGACCGCGATGCCGGCCTCGACGCCGATGACCCGGCCCAGGCCGTAGGAGTCGTGGGTGACGCGGTCGCCGAGGGCGAAGTGCTTGCGGGGCGCCTCGGGCTTGGCTTTGAAGGGGCTGGTGGGCAGGTGGCGGCGGACTGCTTCAGATTTTCTCATCCGCGCCAGTATGAGGCGTGGAGGGCGGCAGGGAAGGTTTTCTGACGGTCCGAATTATGGGAGTCCGATATGCCGGGTGTGTCGAAGACCACGCGCGGGGCGTGTCGCGGGGGGCGGTCGCAGGTCCTCCGCCCTGCCGGGTGCGGCGCTCGGTGAAATCAACTCCCCCCGAGTGAAGGGCAGTTGGCGGCAGTGGCAGCCGGTTCCGGCCGGCCGGGGGCGGGCGGCCGGAAAAGTGGAGGGGCGATTTCCGCCCGAAGCGGGCCCGGGGCTGCTACAGTCGAAGGAGTTGCAGTAGTGGTTCCCATGAACTTTGTGTGCGCCCGCTTATGTTGCGGGCGCATTTTTGTTTTCCGGATCTTTACCGGGCGGGCGCTCATCGGCGACTCGGCACCCGTATCGTGCGGGTGACGGAACGTTCCTTTGAGGGAGATTTTTACATGGCTAATGGCACCGTGAAGTGGTTCAACGCGGAAAAGGGCTTTGGCTTCATCGAGCAGGAGGGTGGCGGCCCGGACGTCTTCGCCCACTACTCGAACATCAACGCCAGTGGCTTCCGCGAGCTGCTCGAGGGCCAGAAGGTCGAGTTCGACGTCACGCAGGGCCAGAAGGGCCCGCAGGCGGAGAACATTCGCCCGCTGTAGTTCGTACTGCCACGGCGATCGCCTGGCAGCGAGGGGCCCGCACCGGGTACGTCATGTGCCCGGTGCGGGCCCCTCGGTCTTGTCACCCGCGTTCCCGGCCGTTCCGGCCCGGGCCGTCCGGTCCACCGACGGCTCTCCCGCGCCCCGAGGAAGGCTCTCGCATGAACCGTTCCAGTCATCCTCCGCGCCGGAACACCGGCCCGCGGTCCGCACCGGGCAGCGGTGCGGGATCCGGCTCCCGGCGGGAGTTCGCGGTGCCGGTGAGCACGGTTCCGGCGCTGCCCGCCGTCGAGTCCTTCGAGGAGCTGGACCTGCCGGGGGAACTGCTGACGATCCTGGCGCGGCGGGGCGTCACCGCGCCGTTCCCGATCCAGGCCGCGACGCTGCCGAACTCGCTGGCCGGCCGGGACGTGCTGGGACGGGGGCGCACCGGCTCCGGGAAGACCCTCGCGTTCGGTCTCGCCGCGCTGGCCCGCATCGCCGAACAGCGGGCCGAGCAGCAAACCGGGCAACAGCCCGAGCAGCAGACCGAGCTGCAGACCGAGCCGCGGTGCCCGACGGGGCTGATCCTGGTTCCCACCCGTGAGCTCGCCCAGCAGGTCACCGAGGCCCTCAGTCCGTACGCGCACGCGCTGCGGCTGCGGATGGCCACCCTGGTCGGCGGGGTGCCGGTCCGCCGCCAGGCGCAGACGCTGAACCGCGGTGCGGACATCGTGGTGGCGACGCCCGGCCGGCTCAAGGACCTGATCGAACGGCGGCTCTGCCGGCTGGACCAGGTCGCCGTCACCGTCCTCGACGAGGCCGACCAGATGGCCGACATGGGCTTCCTGCCGGAGGTCACCGCGTTCCTCGAACAGGTCGCCGAGGGCGGCCAGACGCTGCTGTTCTCCGCCACGCTGGACCGCAACATCGACCTCCTGGTGCGGCGCTTCCTGAAGGATCCGGTCACGCACTCGGTGGACCCGTCCGCGGGCGCGGTCAGCACCATGGAGCACCACGTGCTGCACGTGCAGAACTCCGACAAGAACGCCACGATCGCCCACATCGCCTCCCGGGACGGCCGGGTGATCATGTTCACGGACACCAAGCACGGCGCGGACCGCCTGGTCGAGCGGCTGCTCGCGGACGGCGTGAAGGCGGCGGCCCTGCACGGCGGGAAGTCCCAGCCGCAGCGCACCCGCACCCTGGAGCAGTTCCGCAGCGGGCAGGTGGCGGCACTCGTCGCGACGGACGTCGCCGCCCGGGGCATCCACGTCGAGGGCCTCGACCTGGTCGTCAACCTGGACCCGCCCGCCGACCACAAGGACTACCTGCACCGCGGCGGACGCACCGCCCGGGCCGGCGAGTCCGGCACCGTCGTCACCCTGGTCCTGCCGAACCAGCGCCGCGGGATGGACCGGATGATGAGCACCGCGGGCATCACCCCCGTCACCACCCGGGTCCGGGCCGGCGACGAGGAACTGACCCGGATCACCGGCGCCCGCGTCCCCACCGGCGTGCCCGTCACCATCCCCGACCCCGTCGTCGAGCGCCCCCGCCACCACCGCACGCCCGGCCGGAACCGGTACGGCCGCCCGGCCTCCGCCCCGCGTGCCGCCGCCCCCCGGGCATCCACCCCGCGCACCCGGCGGACCACCGACAGCTGACCCGCCGGACCGACCCGGCAGCAGTCCGCACATCCGGCGCGGGCGTTCGGCGGGCCGGGAGGCTCCGGAGCGGGCGCGCGTACGATTCCCGGCGTGCGGGGAGAACGGGTGGGGCGCGGGCTGGTCGGGGCGGTGGCCGTGGCGTTGGTGGCGGCTCACCTGCTGCGCGGGGTCGGGCGGGTTCCGGCGGAGCCGGGGGCCGGGCTGGCGGTGGTGGGGGTCTGTGCCGGCTTGGTGGCGCTGCAGCTGCGGCACACCCGCCCCGGACCTGGGGCGGTTGCCGGCTGGGCCGGGTGGGCGGTCGTGGAGGTGGCGGCCGGGTTCCTGGCGGTCGGCGTGTTCGACGTCTCGATCGGCCTGTTGTGCCTGCCCGCGGCCTCGCTGCTGCTGGAGCGGCGCCGGCTGCTGCTGGGCGGCTTCGCGGCGGGCGCCGTGGCGGTCGAGGCGCTGCGGTCCACGGACGTCCGGGACGCGGTGGACCTGCTGCTGACGGTCGCGCTCGGCGGGGCGATGCTCTACGCGGTGACGACCCTGGCCCTGCTGGCGTCCCGGGTGCACGCCGCACGGCTCGCCCTCGCGGCGTCCGCGGTGACCGACGAGCGGCTGCGGATCGCGTCCGGACTGGGGAGCGGGCTGGACGCGGGGATGGTGGCGATCCGCGCCTTGGCGGACCGTCAGGATCCGGCAGCGCTGGAGGAGTTGATCGCCGAGGCGCGGCGGACGCTGGGGGCGGCCAGGGCGACCGCGGCCGAGTTGCGCAGTCTCTCGCTGGCCCCGGAGGCGGCGAGCGCCCGGGCGCTGCTGGGGTCGGCCGGTGTCGCGGCGGATCTCCGGATCGGGCACCGCGAGCCGCTGGGGCCGGCCGGGACGGTGCTGGCGACGGTGTTGCGCGAGGCGGTCACGGCGGTGGTCCGGGTCGGTGACGCCCGGCGGTGCGAGGTGTCGACCGAGGAGCGGGCCGGGCGGGTGACGCTCCGGGTGGTCAGTGACGGGGTGCCGACGGCGGCCCTCGGCGCGGACCTGCTCGACGACCTGGCGGAACGGGTCCGGGCCGCCGGTGGGCGGCTGACGGCGGGGCTGGAGCCGGACGGCCGGTTCGCGGTGGAGGCGTCAGTGGCGGCCGATCCCGCCCCGGCCGCCGTCGACCCGCCGGAGCTGCGGACCGCGCTCGGCCTGTACTGGTTCCTGCTGGGCGTGTTCTGCGTCAAGGCGCTGATGTTCGTTCCGGCGGGCCGGATCTGGCTCGGGGCGGTGTGCGCCGCGGCCTTCTGCGCCTTCCAGGTGCGCTTCTCGATCCGGGACGCGACCCGTCACGCCCGCGCGGCGCTGCTCGCTTCGGCGGTGCTCGCGCTGCTGCCGCTGCCGTGGCTGGGCCGGAACTGGATCGGCGCGGCGGGCATCCTCGCGGGCTCGCTGCTGATCGCACTGCCGCTGCGGGCGGGTGCGGCGCCGGCCGGTGCGGTGGCGGTGGCGGTGGCCGCCGGGGTGATCGGCGGCGACGGCCCGGCGTCGGCGCTGCTGACCGCCGTCAACGCGCTGATCACCTGCGTGGTGGTGTACGCGGTGCTGCGTCTGGTCCGGTTGGTGCGGGAGTTGCAGCGGGCGTCGGCGGGGCTGGCCCGTGCCGTGGTGGTCACCGAACGGCTGCGCGCCGCCCGGGACCTGCACGACCTGCTGGGGCACGGTCTGGCGGCGATCCTGCTCAAGGCCGAGCTGGCGCGGCGGCTGGCGGACACCGACCCCGGTCGCTGCCGGGCCGAGCTGGCGGACATCGGGCGGCTGGCGGAGCGCGGGCGGGCCGAGCTGGGGGCGCTGGCCGAGGACGGCCCCCGGCTCTCCTTCAGTGCCGAACTGACGTCGGCGGCCGGGGTGTTGGAGGCGGCCGCGATCACGGTGGAGCTGGAGGACGGGCCGGTCCCGGCGGCGGCCGGCGCGGTGCTGGGCGTGGTGCTGCGCGAGGCGGTGACCAATGTGCTGCGGCACAGCCGGGCCCGGCACGCCCGGATCGCCGTCACGACGGCGGGCGGTGCGGTGCGGCTGGAGGTGGAGAACGACGGGGTCCCGGACGGCGTGACCGCGCCGGGTTCCGGGATCGGCGGGCTGACGGTCCGGCTCGCGGAGGCCGGGGGGACGCTGAGCGCCGGGCCGGACGACGGCTGGTACCTGCTGCGCGCCGAGGTCCCGGTGGGCTGACCGGGCGCGCTGACGGGGCATCAGGCCAGGGAGTTCGCGGCGGGCCGGTCAGAGCCAGCCGGCGTCCCGGGCGATCCGTACCGCGTCGGTCCGGTTGCGGGCGTTCAGCTTGCCGACGACGGCGGTCAGCACGTTGCGCACCGTTCCGGTGGACAGGTGGAGGCGGGTGGCGATCTCGGGCGGCTCGGCGCCCTCGGCCAGTTCGCGCAGGACGTCGTTCTCCCGCGGGGTGAGCGGGTTGTCCGCGAGGTCCCAGGCGGCGACGGCCAGCGAAGGGTCCAACACCCGTTCCCCGGCGGCGACTCGACGGATCGCGGCGACCAGTTCGACGGGCGGGACGGTCTTCAGCAGGAAGCCGTCGACCTTCGCGTCCAGGGCCTTGCGGAGCAGCCCGGGGCGGCCGAGCGAGGTCAGCATCAGGGTCCGGCAGCCGGGGAGGCCCTGCTTCAGCGCGGCGGCGGCCTGCAGGCCGTCCGTCCGGCCCGGCATCTCGATGTCGAGGACGGCCACGTCGGGCCGGAAGACCATCGCCCGGGGCAGCACGTCGTCGGCGGAGTCGGCCTCGGCCACCACCTGCAGGTCGGGCTCCAGTTCCAGGAGCGCCACCAGGGCGCCGCGCACCACGTGCTGGTCCTCGGCCAGCAGGAGTCTGATCATGTCCCGACCCTACCCGTGACGATGTCACGGGTGGCGCGTGTTCCCGTCCCTGGGAGGGGAGTTCGCGGGTCGGCAGGCTGGAGGCATGAGCGAAGCGATCACTTTGGACGCCGTCAGCAAGGTCTACGGCAAGGGGCGGGGCGCGGTGGCCGCGCTGCGCGAGGTGACGGTGCGGCTGCCCAGGGGCGGCTTCACCGCCGTGATGGGGCCGTCCGGTTCGGGCAAGAGCACCTTCCTGCACTGCGCGGCGGGCCTGGACCGGCCGACCGCCGGGACGGTGCGGCTGGGCGGCACCGACCTGTCCGGGCTGAGCGAGACGAAGCTGACCGAACTGCGCCGGGAGCGCGCGGGGTTCGTGTTCCAGTCGTTCAACCTGGTCTCCTCGCTGACGGTCGAGCAGAACGTGACGCTGCCGCTGCGGCTGGCCGGGCGGCGGGCCGACGCCGGGAAGCTGGCCGAACTGGTGCGCCGGGTGGGCCTGCAGGAGCGGACCGGGCACCGGCCCGGGCAGCTGTCCGGCGGGCAGCAGCAGCGGGTGGCGATCGCCCGGGCGCTGATCTCGGACCCCGAGGTGGTGTTCGCCGACGAGCCCACCGGCGCGCTGGACACCATGACCGCCCGCGAGGTGCTGACCCTGCTGCGGCAGACCGTCGACGAACTCGGCCAGACCATCGTCATGGTGACCCACGACCCCGTTGCCGCGTCCTACGCCGACGAGGTGCTGTTCCTGGCCGACGGCCGGGTCGCCGACACCATGTCGGGTCCGACCGCCGCCGCCGTCGCCGACCGGATGATCCGCCTGGGAGCGTGGAACCGATGATGCTGAGCCTCGCCCTCGCGACCCTGCGGCACCGCAGGGCCGG
This sequence comes from Streptomyces sp. TLI_171, assembly GCF_003610255.1. Classification (GTDB taxonomy): domain Bacteria; phylum Actinomycetota; class Actinomycetes; order Streptomycetales; family Streptomycetaceae; genus Kitasatospora. The sequence goes on from NZ_RAPS01000001.1 coordinate 3,701,711, forward strand.
TTTCGCCGGCGCCTTCGTCGCCCTGTTCTGTGCCGCCGCCCTGGTCTGCGGGTGCGGAACCCTGCTGGTCACCGGTCTGACCGGCACGGTCCGGCCGGAGCGCTGGGCGGCCGCGCCGATCGTGGTCGCCGGGGACCAGCAGGTGCACGCCCTCGTGGACAAGGGCAAGGGGAAGGTCAAGGAGAAGGCCAAGCCGATCGCCGGCCGGGCCTGGGTGCCGGCCGCGCTCGCCGACCGGATCGCCGCGCTGCCGTCGGTGCGCGCCGTGGCCACCGAGGTGACCTTCCCGGTCCTGCTGCCGGGCGGGCCCGACGGCGGTTCCTGGGGCCACGGTTGGGAGTCCGCGCCGCTGGCCGGGCTCACCCTCGGCGCGGGCCGCGCGCCCGTCGCCGACGACGAGGTGGTGGTCGACGCGGCCACCGCCGCCCGGGCCCGCCTGTCCCCCGGTTCCACCACGGCGGCCCGGACGGCCTCGGGAACGCTGACCGTGCGCGTGGTCGGCGTCACCGCGCAGGGGTTCGACAGCCAGGCCGCGGTCTTCTTCGCCGCCGACCGGGCCCGCCGGCTGGCCGGGCACGACGGGCTGGTCAGCGCGATCGGGGTCTTCCCGGCCGATCCGTCGGCCGCCGCCGCGACCACCGCCGAGGTGCGGGCGCTGCTGGCGGACGGCCCGGCCGCCCCGGCGGCGGTGGTGCGGACGGGTGCGGACCGCGGGCCGGCGGAGTTCCCGGACGCCGCGAACGCCCGGGTGCGACTGGTCAGCATGGGCGCCGTCCTGGCTGGCACCTCGCTGCTGGTGGCGCTGCTGATCGTGGTCGGCACCTTCGGCCTGTCGATCCAGCAGCGGCAGCGGGAGATCGCGGTGCTGCGGGCGGTGGCGGCGACCGGGCGGCAGGTCCGGAAGATGATCGGCGGGGAGGCGCTGCTGGTCGGTCTGGCCGCCGGGGGGCTCGGCGCCGCCGCCGGGCTGCCGCTGGGCGGCTGGCTGCACGGCCGCTTCGTCGCCCTGGAGGTGATCCCGGCGAACCTGCCCGCCGTGCTCTCGCCCTTCCCGGCGCTGGTCGCCGCCGCGGCCACCCTGCTGACCGGCTGGGCGGCGGCCCGGATCTCGGCCCGGCGGGCCTCCGCCGTCCGCCCGGTCGAGGCGCTGGGCGAGGCCGAACTCCGGCCTCCTCGGCTGTCGTTGACCCGGGTCGGGTTCGGCGTGCTGACCGTGGCCGGGGCCGTGGTGCTCACCGCGCTGCTGACCGTCCTGCACTCGGACCAGGCCTCGACGCCGGTCTGCTTCCTCGCGGTGCTGCTGTGGTGCACCGCGTTCGCCCTGCTCGGACCGCTGGTGGCCAGGGCCGGGACGGCCGTGCTGGGCGTGCCGCTGCGGGCGTCCCGGGTGGGCGGCTGGCTCGCGGTGCACAACCTGCGGGCCGGGGCGCACCGGCTGGCCTCGGTGGTGACCCCGCTGACCCTGTTGATCGCGATGGCCTGCACCATCCTGTTCACCCAGACCACCACCGGGCAGGCGGCCGCCGCGCAGCGCGAGCGGGGCAACGCCGCCGACTTCGTGGTGGGGCCGCGTGTTCCGTCCTCCGCCGCCGAGGCGCTGGGCGCCGTCCCCGGGGTGCGGACGGTGACCCGGGTGCTGCACAGCCAGGTCCGCGACGGGCTGACCAGGCGGAGCGTGCAGGGGGTCTCCCCCGAGCGGGTGGCCGACACCCTCGACCTCGGCGTGACCGCCGGCGACCTCGGCGCGCTGGGGACGGCACGGCGGCGGCCGCCGACGGGCTGGGCTACCGGCTGGGCCAGCGCGTCCGGCTGACCCTGGCCGACGGCACGGCGGCGGAGGTGACGGTGGTCGCCCTGTACGGCCGGGGCCTGGGCTTCGGCGACCTCACGCTGGCGCACCGGCTGGTCGCCGCGCACGTCGACGTGCCGCTGGACGACGAGGTGCTGGTCCGCGGCGAGCACGTGACCCGGGAGGCGCTGACCGCCGCGCTGCGCGGCGATCCGGGGCTGGGCGTGCTGGACCGGGCGTCCGCGGCGGCCCCGGAGAACCGGACGGGTGCTCAGATCGGCTACGTCACGCTCGGGTTGATCATCGCGTTCGTCGCCATCGCGGTGCTCAACACGCTGGCCATGAGCATCGCCGACCGCCGCCCGGAGTTCGCCGCGCTGGCGTTGACCGGGGCCACCCGCCGTCAGCTCCGGCGGATGCTCGGCTGGGAGACGGCGGTCTCGGTGGCCCTGGCCACCGGGCTCGGCCTGGCGGTGGCCTTCGCGGTGCTCGGCACCTACGCCGAGGGCATCACCCGCGGCACCGCCGGGGCGGCCGTGCCCGCCGGTGAGCTCGCCGTGGTGCTGGCCGGGGCGGCCGGGCTCGCCGCCGTGGGCACCTGGCTGCCGGCCCGGGCCACCCTGCGCGGCCTGCGCCGCCGTGCGTGAGACTCCGCCAGGTCGGGCCCGGACCGCAGCTGCGGTCCGGGCCCCCGCCGTTCGGGAGCCGGGGTCAGGGACGGCGGGACCAGACGGCAGTGGGGCGGTCCTCGCGCAGCAGGTCGTCCTGGTGGTTGCCGCCGTGGTCGATCATGACGGTCCGGTACTTGTCCTGGTGGAACGCCCAGTACCAGTGCTGGCCGCCGGTCGGCTCGTCCTTGCCGGGGACGGCGAGGAAGGCGTCGACCCGGGTGACGCCTTCGAGCGAACGCCACTGGCTGAGCTGGCGGTCGTCGCGCCGGAGGCGGTCGGGGTGGGCACGGCCGGAGCGGGAGAGGGAGATCAGCCGGTAGCGCTGGCCGACGGGGGTGTTGTGGAACAGCCAGTACCAGTGCGAGCCGTCGGCGGCGGGGCGCAGGTCGGGGACGGGCAGGAAGGCGTCGACGTGGGTGACGGGCGTGCTGCCGCCGAACGAGGACCACCGGCTCAAGGGCTGGTCCTCGCCGACCGGTCGGGAGGCGTACGGTTCGGCGTCGTCGATGGTGATGGAGCGGTAGACCTGGTTGCCGCCGACGGTGTGGAAGACCCAGTAGGCGCTCTTCCCGTCGAGCCGCTGCTCGTCGTACACCGGCAGGATGGTGTCGAGCTGGGTGACGCCCTTCAGGGCGGGCCAGGAGGAGTACGGGCCGACGTCCTTGACCAGCACTCCGGTCCGGTCGTCGACGGTGCCGGTGGTGAGCCGGCGGACTTCGGGGGCGCCGGCGCCGATCAGCCGGATGCGGCCCTGCTGGAAGGTCCAGTAGCGGCCTTCCGCGTCGGGCAGCGGCAGCACGCAGTCCACCGGCAGGTCGGGGGTGACCACGGGTTTCCCGGTGTGCTCGGCGAGTTCGCCGGTGAGGCGGCCCTGGGCGAGGCGGCGCAGCGCGGTGATGGAGGGGGTGAAGCAGTAGAGCGCGCCCCGGGTCCGGACGAACGGCCGGAAGTCCAGGGTGGTGGTCTTCGGGTCGCCGGCGGGGGTCCTGCCCTCCCAGCTGATCCGGCCGTCGTTGACGGTGGCGAGCTGGCCGCCGACCAGCGGGTCGGGGCCGGGCTTGTGCTCGCGGCCGGGCGGGAAGTCGGGGTCGTTGATCCAGTTGGCCTGGATGAACTCGAACTGGCCGACCAGGTCGGACTGGTAGCAGACGAAGAGCAGTCCGCGCTCCGCGTCGGGGCCGTTCTCGGCGATGTCGCTGATCGGGTCGAAGGGCTGTCCGTAGGGGGCGCCGCGGCGCATGATCCGCCGGGCGTCGATGAACCGCTCGGCGACCTCGCCCTCGGCGTCGAGGCCGGCCCGGGGGTTGGTCTTGCGCAGGTGGGAGAAGAGCGGGGTGATCAGGCCGTCGGGGTCGTCCGGGTCGCCCTTGTACGTGAAGTCGTTGTCCGAGCCCGCGGCCGTGCCGCCGGCCCGGTCGGGGTGCTTGCAGACCGGCGAGCCGTCGCGCCAGCGGCCGACCAGCCGGGCGGCGAACCAGTCCCGCTTGGTGTCCTCGGGGACGGCCTTGAGGTCCTTCAGCCGCCGCAGTTGGGTGTCGACCTGGGCCCACCAGCCGGGGACGTCCTGTTCCAGGCGGCGGACGACCTGGAACGAGCCGTTGTGCATCCAGGCCGGGACGGTGTCCCTGGCGGCGGTTCCCGGGTCGTGCTCGGGGGCGAGCGGCTTGCCGACCACGAACTCGCCGGCCGGGACGAGCCGGGTCCCGGGGTGCTTCGCGGAGTAGTGGACGGTGCGGCCCGCGGGGCCGCCGGGGAGGTCGGGCAGGTTCTCGGTCCTGGCCGGGTCCGGCTCGTCGAAGCCCTCGATCTCCGGTTCGCTGATCCCGTCCTTGAAGCCGAAGTGCTCCTTGCCCTTGCGCTCCCCGGGGAGGTGCCTGCCCTCCTGTTCGTAGACGAGGACGGCGCCGGCCTGGCTGGCGGCCAGCTTCTGTTCCTTCGTCGCGCCGTCGAGGCCCTCCGCGGTGTCGGAGGCGATGGTGAGCACCGCGTGCACGGTGGGTTTGTCGGCGCAGCCGAAGACCCAGTGCTTCGGGTCGTTGTCGTCGGTGTCGCCGAGTCCGATCGACCGGGACGGGTCGGCCGGGCCCTGGATGAAGGCCTCCAGGGTGTCGCCGGTCCTGGCCTCGGCCTTCAGCAGGTCGGGCTGTCCGGTGATGAACCGCAGGCCCTCGTAGGTGAAGCCGAGGCCCAGCCAGGTGGCTTTCTGGGCGGTCGGGTCGTCGCCGCCGGAGGCCTGGCGGGCCAGGCTGAAGTCCTGGTTGAACGCGGCGACCTGCTCGGTGGTGGCGATCCGCGGGGTGATCCGCTCCAGCCAGTTCCGCGCCGCGGGGGCGTCGGTGAACTGGAGGAGCAAGAGGGTCATGTGGTCCTTCTTGAATCCGGCGAGGATGTCGCCCTGGATCTCGGTGTCTTGACGCAGGCTCAGGTCGGCCATGGCTGATCCGTTCTCGGCTCGTCGAGCGGGGTGTCGGCGGGGTCAGGCGTTCGGGCTGAGCTGGATCCACTTGGCCACGCTGGGCACCCCGGCGTCGTTGAGCAGGAAGAGCATGTACCAGCCGGGAGGCGCGTCCGCGGCCGAGGCGGGGCTCTGGAGGACGAGCTGGCTGCCGGCCCGGCTGACCAGCTTGAGTTCGAGGCGGCGCTGGCTGGTGTCGACCGAGTGGGTCGAGGTGATGGGGGCGAGCAGGACCGCGCGGGCGGCCTGGGTCGGCGAGTTGGTGTTGATCCGGAAGGTCGTCCTGTACCCGACCGGGTCGGTCGGCGCGGTCCGGATGTCGGGGCGGCCGCCGCCCTGGTGCAGGTAGGGCGGCTCGTAGATCTCGATGGTGCCGTTGTTGCCGGCCTTGATGTCCGGGTTGTTGGCGATCTGCTGGAGCTCGTCGCCGGTGACCATGATCCGGCCGTCGGGGAGGATCACCGCGTTGGAGTGGTAGCCGCGCGGCAGCCGCTGCTTGGGGCCGAGGGTCCACTTGCCGGCCGCGTCCCGGAGTTCGACCTGGCGGAACCGGTCGTCGGGGACGTTCGGGTTGTAGTCGCCGAGGCCGTAGTCGCGGATGCCGACGGCCCCGTTGACGGTGAACAGGTTGCCGTCGGGGAAGATCAGCGTGTCGTCCTGGGCCCGGCCGAGGTTCCTGGGCTGCTCCTTGGTCCAGGCGCCGCCGGAGAACTTGAAGGTGTTCGGGTCCTTGTGGTTGCCGCCGAGGACGAGCACCGAGTCCGGCCCGTCGGCGCCGTTCGGCAGGGCGACGGCCGAGCCGTACAGGCGTGGGAAGTTGTCGGGCCGGCTGGGCAGTTGGCCGCGGGTCTCGCTCGCCGGGTCGAAGACGAACTGCTGGTCGGAGCTGCGGCCGAAGCCGTAGATCCTGCCGTCCCGGAGCGAGAACAGGTGCGGGTAGTCCATCCGGTAGGGCGCGTCGGCCTTCCAGCGGTCCAGGGCGAGGTTCTCGGGGACGGCGGCCTTGCCGTAGGAGACCTCGGTGCCCTTGGCGGGGAAGCGTTCGACGACCGGGGACGGGGTGCCGAAGCCGAGTTCGGACTGGCCGGACATGATGGTCTGCCGACCGTCCGCGCCGGTGACCACGCTGGGGTACCAGCGGCCGACCGACATGTCCTGTTCCTGGTGCCAGGTCTCCGTCCACGGGTCGAAGACCAGGGCCAGTTTGGCGCCGGTGCCGCCGTTGCCGCCGAGGTTGCCGCCGAACACGCCGACCATGCCGTTGGGCAGGTAGGAGTGGCCGGCGCAGAAGAACGGAGCGGGGCGGGGCTCGTTCAGGCCGTCCGGCATGTCGACCACCGGCGGCGGGACGGCCCGGAAGGTGCCCGGGTCGGTGTCGTTCGCGGGCGGCGTCCACAGGTACGCGCGGCCGGCGTTCTGCCGGCCGATGACGTCCGTGGGCGCGGTCTCCTTCTGCGGGTTGTCCTCGACCGACTCGAAGGAGAACAGCAGCACCTTGCCGGTGGGCAGCAGCGCCACGTGGTCGCCGAACTCGGGGGACGGGATGTACTGCTTGAACTGCCCGAACTGGGCGGCGGGGTAGGCCGCGTTGTCCTGCGCCTGGGTGGTGGTCAGCAGGTTGAACCGGTTGGTGCGGGTGGTCTGCGGATAGCCGGTCTGGACGGCGCGCAGGCCGATCCGGTCCCGGGCCATCGCCTCGGCGGCCGGGCGTCCGAAGGCGGCCTCCTCGGCGGCGCGGACCTCGGCCCGCACCTGTTCGTCGGTGATCCGCGGCGTGCCGTCCCCGGCGAACGGTCCGGCCTCGGCGACGGCGGCCGGGACGGGGAGGGCCGGGGCGGGGGCGGCCAGAACGGTGGTGGTCGACAGGACGACGGTGGCGGCGCCGACCGCCAGCACTGCCCTCAGTCTGCTGCGTGACATGGAGTACCTCGCGACACGTCGGCCGGGGCTGCCGGAGCAGCCGCACGGGTGACAGGGATTCACCGCCAGTAGAGCACTCTGCGTAGCGGTTCGTACGCAGACACTCCAGTCACATCAAGATCGACTCTCGCCCGGCCATCACCGTGCGTGTCTACCTGATGCACCGTCAGCGGCATGCTCCAATGACCACAACCCCCTTCCCCAGCAGCAGGAGTGACCTGTGCTCAGCAGAACCGGGATCGCCGTCGCCGTCGCGGCCGGAGTCGTCGTCCTCGCCGCCACCAACGGCACCGCCGCGGCCACCGCCAGCGTCCAACCGCCACAGGCCGTGACCGGCCCCACCCTCCGGGGCGGCGCCGACGGCCTGCCCCACGAGCTGCTCTGCCCGCCCGACGAGAGCATCTACAGCGGCGGGTTCACCGTCTCCCCCGGCGAGAACCGCATCCTCGACCGGCTCGCCACCGACGTCCTGGAGAACCGGCCCAACGAGGACGCCACCGGCTGGATCGTCGCGGTCCGGCGCGACGACTGCCCCCCGGAGGGCGCCCGCGGCGGATCCCGCCACGCCGACCTCACCATCCACCTGGTGTGCACCGACGGCCAGAACAACACCAGCCTCGGCGGCTGAGCGGCCACCGTGCGGTGACGGGGCCTCAGCTCTCGGGCCGGGGCCCCGCCTTCCGGCCGGTGCGGACCACCGCCTGGTCGCCGCGCGGCCCGAACAGGTGCAGGATCTCCGCGGCGGTGGTGCCGGCCGGGCCGAACCAGTGCGGTTCCGAGGTGTCGAACTCGGCCACCTCGCCCGGGTGGAGGGTGTGTTCGTGCTCGCCGAGGATCAGGCGCAGCTCGCCCGCCAGCACGTACAGCCACTCGTAGCCCTCGTGGGTGACCAGCCTGGGTTCGCGGGGCGCCAGGACGTGCTTGAACACCTGCACCCGGCCCGGGTACTGGGTGAGCGGGACGAGGACGCTGCCCTCGGCCTTGCGCAGCGGCGCCAGGTGGACCCGGGGGTCGCCGGTGGCGGGCGCGGCCACCAGCTGGTCGAGGGCGACCCGGTGCGCGCGGGCCAGCGGGATGAGCAGGTCCAGAGTGGGGCGCCGGCCGCCCGATTCGAGCCGGGACAGAGTGCTCACCGAGATGCCGGTCTCGGCGGCGAGCACCTCCAGGGTGAGGCCCCGGTCGTGGCGCAGGGCGCGCAGCCGCGGTCCGATGGCGTCCAGGATCTGTGCCAGCTCTTCGTCCACGGCGGCCAGTCTGCAGGTTTTTGCGGTCTTCGCAAAAGTCCTATCGACGCCGGACGCGCGGCCAGACCCTGGCGGGGCAGGAGTTCTCCCCGGCCGAGAGGCGCACCATGACCGCGACAGCAACGACCCTTCCGGCTCCGGCCGTTCCGAGTGCCCGCAGGCGGTGGAGCGTGCTGGCGGTGTGCTGCCTGAGCATGTTCCTGGTGGGCCTGGACACCACCGTCGTCAACGTGGGCCTGCCCGCGATCGGGCGTGGGCTGGGCGCGGGAATCCGCAGCCTGGAGTGGACGGTCGACGCGTACACCGTCGTGCTGGCCGGGCTGCTGATCACCTCCGGCGCGCTGGCCGACCGCTTCGGCCGCCGCCGGGTGTTCCGCACCGGGCTTGCGGTGTTCGGCGCCGCCTCGGCGGTCTGCGCGCTGGCGCCCTCGGTGGGCTGGCTGGTGGTGGCCCGGGCCGTGCAGGGCGTCGGCGCCTCGATGCTCAGCCCGGTGGCGCTCGCGATCGTGGTCAACACCATGCCGGACCCGAAGGAGCGGGCCCGGGCGATCGGCGTCTGGGCGTCGGTGTTCGGCCTCAGCATGGCCGTCGGGCCGGTGGTCGGCGGCGCCCTGCTCGCCGGGCTCGACTGGCGCGCGCTGTTCTGGATCAACGCGCCGGTGGTCCTGGTCGCCCTGCTGCTCACCGCGCTGGTGGTGCCCGAGTCCCGGGGGGCGCGGGCCCGCCGGCTCGACCTGTCGGGGCAGGCCCTGCTGTGCCTGGTGATCGGCCTCGGCGTCGGCGTGCTGATCGAAGGTCCGCGGATCGGCTGGGCCTCGCCGGCGGCGCTGGCCGGGTACGGCGCGGTGGCTGCGGCGGCGGCCGGGTTCGGGTGGGTCGAGGCGCGGCGGGACGAGCCGCTGATGGACCTCCGGCTGTTCCGCAGCCCGCAGTTCGGCGGCGCGGTGCTCGGGGCGGTCGCGGTGTTCGTCGCCCTGAACCTCACCCTGCTGCTCAACACCCTCTACCTGCAGCACGGCCGTGGCTTCTCAGCGCTCGCCGCGGGGCTCACCGCCCTGCCGATGGCCGCCGGAGCGACCGTCTGCGCCCCGTGGTCCGGCCGCCTGGTCGGCCGGGTCGGACCGCGCCTGCCGCTGACCGTGGCCGGCCTGTGCGTCGCGGCCGGCGGGCTCTGCCTGGTCGGCCTCGACCGGCACACCGGCCTGCCCCTGCTGACGGCCGCCCACCTGCTGATCGGCATCGGCTTCGGCTTCGCCAACGCGCCGATCACCAACACCGCCGTCGGCGGACTCCCCCCGGCCCGGGCCGGGGTGGCCGGTGCGATCACCTCCACCGCCCGGCAGGTCGGCGCGGCGATCGGCATCGCCCTCGGCGGCGCGCTGCTCGCGCACGCCGCCCCGGCGGAGCTTGCCCGGGCCGCCCGTCCGGGCTGGGCGCTGGTGGCCGGCTGCGGCCTCCTGCTGGTCGTGCTGGCCCGGGCCGGCCAGGGGCGGGCGACGGTCAAAATCTCGTAATGCCGGGGTCCGTCCGTCGAGCTCGGAGGCTGTGAACCTGGCGTTCCGGTGGGGAGCGGGCGGGATTCAGCTGGAGTACACGCTGTCTCCACGTCGGGTCGCGAGAGTTCCGCCCCGTGCCTAACTCACACTCCCGCACCAGCATCGCCTCTGCGTGCGCAGCGGCCCTGACGCTCTCCGGGCTCGCCGTCACCGGTCTGCTCGCCGCGCAGCCCGCGGCGGCGGCGGACCCGTCCGGCTACCAGAACGTCCGGATCAACGAAGTCAGCTCGGCCAACAGCGACACGGTGGAGCTGTACAACACCGGTTCGACGGCGGTGAGCATCAGCGGCTGGAAGATGTCCGACGACAGCTTCGCGGCCCAGACGTTCAGCCCGTCCGCCGGCATCGTCCCGGCCGGCGGCTTCGTCACCTTCAACTCGCCCAAGGGGCTGGGTGACTCGGACAAGCTGGTGATCTTCACGGCCGACGGCACGGTGGTCGACCGGGTCGACTGGGCCGCCAACAAGGCCAAGCCGGCGATGGCGCGCTGCGGCGGCGACGGGACCGGGGCGTGGGTGACCGTGACCACGGCGACCACCTTCGGTTCGGCGAACGCACCGGGCTGCCCGACCGTGCCGGCCGCCGGCAAGGTGCGGATCAACGAGGTCAGCTCGGACGGGTCGGACACCGTGGAGCTGTACAACGGCGGGACCGGCTCGGTCAGCGTCGGGTCCTGGAAGTACGTCGACGCGGACACCACGCACTCCGCGGTGTCGATCTCGTCCTCCTCGCCGAGCGCGACCAGCATCCCGGCGGGCGGCTACCTCACGTTCAACTCGACCATCGGCCTGGGCGACAACGACTCGCTGTTCCTGGTCGACGGCAGCGGCAACACCATCGATTCGGTGACCTGGGCGACCGACGGCGCCAAGCCGTCCGACGAGCGCTGCGCCACCGGCTTCCAGACCTCCGCGACCGCCTCGCTCGGCGCGGTGAACACCTGCACCGGCGCCCCCGGCGGCGGGACGGGCGGCGGCACCCAGACCGGTCAACTGCTGGGCGGCGGCGGCTCGCTGACCAGCGGCTGCACCCCGGAGGCGCCGAGCGGCACCGGCTCGAAGCCGGCCGGCACCTCGGCCTGGCCGGGCGGCCTGGACGTCACCGTCGCGGACGACGTGTGCGCGTTCATCACCTCCACCGGCCCGGAGGGCCGTGACCTCAGCGGCCTGGCGTTCGACCCGTCGAACCCGTCGGTGCTGTGGGCGGCGAAGAACAAGAACTGGCTGTACAAGCTGGTCAAGAGCAACGGCAAGTGGATCCCGGACGCGAGCTGGAGCTCCACCGGCAAGCAGATCCGCTTCGCCGGCGGCTCCGGCCAACCGGACTCCGAGGGCCTGACGGTCGGCGCCAACGGCCACGTCTACGTGACCTCCGAGCGCGACAACAGCAACAACACCGTCCCGAAGGACACCGTCCTGGAGTTCGACCCGGCGGCGGCCGGCACCACCCTGACGCCGGTTCACCAGTGGGACATGACCTCGCAGTTCCCGCAGCTCGACACCGGCAGCAAGGACGACGCCAACCTGGGCTTCGAGGGCGTCGGCTACGTCCCGGACAGCTGGCTGACCGCCAACGGCTGGGTCGACCCGCTGACCGGCGCGGCCTACAACCCGGCGAACTACCCGCTGCACGGCGCGGGCCTGTTCTTCGCCGGCCTGGAGTGGGACGGTTCGCTGCACGTCTACGGCCTGAACTCGGACGGCAGCTTCACCACCTTCGGCGCCATCGCCACCGGCAAGGCCTCGGTGATGGACGTGATGTTCGACGCCGGCACCCAGCGCCTCGTCGCGACCTGCGACAACACCTGCGGCGAGACCCACACCTTCATGAAGGTCAACGCCTCCGGCGCCCTCGTCCCGGACGTGACCTACACCAACCCGGCCGTCATGCCGGTCGACAACCTGGAGGGCTTCGCGCTCGCCCCGACCTCGACCTGCGTCAACGGCTTCCGCGAGGCGGTGTGGAGCGACGACGGCATCTACGGCTTCGGCTCCGGCAGCTCCACCTACGGCCACGCGATCTACAGCGGCACATTCCCCTGCTGATCGTCAGTGCCGGGCCACGAAGTAGACGTTCAGGATGTCGCCCTCGACGCGCCGGGTGTCGATCCGGCCGAAGCCGGCCTCGGTGAGCATCCGGCGGGCGGTCTGCTCGCCCCAGACGGTGCCGAGGCCCTCACCGCCCTCGCTGAGCGAGACGCTCATGCAGTAGAAGACCGAGAAGGCGTAGAGCGCGGGGCAGAGCGGGTGGCCGATGTTCTCCTCCAGGCGGCTGGAGGCGGCGATGTCGCCCATCAGGAAGACGCCGTCCGGGCGCAGCGCGCGGGACACCGCGGCCAGCGTGCGGGTGGGACGGGCCAGGTCGTGGATCACGTCGAAGGCGGTCACCAGGTCGTAGGAGCCGGTGAGTTCGGCGCTGTCGCCGGCCTCGAACCCGGTGTTGGCGAGGCCGAGGGAGGCGGCTTCGGCGCGGGCGGCGGCGATGCCCTCCTCGGAGCGGTCCAGGCCGTGGAACCTGCTGGCGGGGAAGGCCCGGGCCAGCACGTTGACCGCGTGGCCCTGCCCGCAGCCGACGTCGACGGCGTCGATGCCCGCGGTCAGGCGCTCGGTCAGGCCGGGGACGAGCGGCACGATGCCGTCCACCAGTGCCAGGTCGTAGACCTCGCCGGACTCCTCGGCCTGCAGCTTCTGGAACCTGGGGTAGGCGGAGTACGGGACTCCCCCGCCGGTGCGGAAGGCTTCCAGGACCTGCTGGTCGACCTCGGCGAGCATGCCGAGGTCCTGGACGATCCGCGCCAGGTTGTCGGGGCCGGCGGCCCGGGTGAGCGAGGCGGCGTGCTCCGGCGGCAGCCGGTAGGTCCGGTGCTCGGGGTCGTAGTCGACGACTCCGCCGGTGACCATCGAGCCCAGCCACTCCCGGACGTAGCGCTCGTTCAGCCCGGCGGCCCGCGCGACCTGCTCGCTGGTGGCCGGTCCGTCCAGGCCGGCCATCACGTCGAACAGGCCGCTCTCGTGGCCGAGGCCCGCCATCAGGCCCAGGCAGGCGTCGTTCACCACCTGGACCATCCGCCCGGCGAACGCCTCCTGCTTCGCCCGGTCCAGTTCCACCACCGCGGACATCGCTCCTCCTTCCGCACCGGAGCACCCGGGGCGACGGGTACGGCTGCCCGCGGCCGGTGACCCGGTGAGCTGCTCGGCCCCTCCTTCCCTGGTCACGCTAGTCGCCCGCCCGCCGAGCGCCCTGCCGGGACGGTCGGCGGCCGTCGGCTGCGGCGGGGTCAGCCGATCCGGTAGCCGACGGTGGGGGTGGTGCGGATGACCGCGGGGTCGCCGAGTTTGCGCCGCAGCCGGCCGACGGTGACGGCGACGGTGTTGGTGAACGGGTCGGCGTTCTCGTCCCAGACCTGTTCGAGCAGGGCCTCGGCGCTGAGGTGGGCGGGGCTGGCCCGGAGCAGCGCGGTGAGGACCTCGAACTCCTTGACGGACAGCTCCAGGGGGCGTCCGTCGCGGGTGGCGGTGCGGTGGACGGGGTCGAGTTCGAGGCCCGCGGCGCGCAGCACCCGGGGGCGGGAGTAGGGGCGGCGGCGGGCCAACGCCCGCAGGCGCAGCACGAGTTCGGGGAAGTGGAAGGGCTTGACCAGGTAGTCGTCGGCGCCCAGGCCGAGGCCGGTGACCCGGTCGGCGGGGGTGTCGGCGGCGGTGAGCATCAGGACCATCGGGCGGTCCTCCCGCTCGGTGATCATCCGGCAGAGGGCGTCGCCGTGGATGCCGGGCAGGTCGCGGTCGAGGACCACGGTGTCGTACGCGGTGGTGTCGAGCTTGGCGGCGGCCGCCAGGCCGTCGTGGGCCAGGTCGACGGCCATGCCCTGGTCGCGGAGTCCTTCGGCGATGAGTTCGGCGAGCGGGCGGGCGTCCTCGACCACCAGGACCCTCATGCGGGGCCTCCGGCGGGCGGGAGTCCGACGGTGACCCGCAGACCGCCGTCGGGGCGGGGGTCGAGGCGGAGCGTGCCGCCGTGGGCCTCGGCGACGGCGGCCGCGATGGCCAGGCCGAGGCCGGTGCCCTCGCCGGTGCGGGCGGCCCCGTGCCGGTGGAACGGGCGTACCAGCAACGCAGTCTGATCGGCCGTCAGCAACGGACCGCCGTTCTCCACCACCAGGCCGCCGGGGCGGACGGTGACGCGCAGCCAGCCGCCGGGCTCGTTGTGCAGCACCGCGTTGGCGACCAGGTTGTCGACCAGCCGGGCGAGCAGGGTGCGGCTGCCGTGGACCAGCGCCCCGGGGTCGCGGTCCCGGGTGACGGCGAGGCGCCGGGCGGCCAGGTCCTCGGCGTGGTCGGCGAGCGCGGCGGCGGCGAGCTCGTCGAGGGGGACGGTGTCGGCACCGGGAAGGACGCCGTGCTGGGCCCGGGCGAGGGTGAGCAGGCCCTCCAACAGCCGGTCGGTGCGGTCCAGTTCGGGCCGGATCCGGTCGGCCAGGGTACGGGCCTGGGCGGGCAGCGGGCCGGGCTTGGCGAGCGTGACGTCGACGGCGGTGCGCATGGTGGCGAGCGGGGTGCGCAGCTCGTGGGAGGCGTCGGCGACGAAGCGGCGCTGAGCGGTGAAGGCGGCCTCCAGCCGGGCCAGCAGCTCGTCGATGGTGTCGCCGAGGTCGCGCAGTTCGTCGTGCGGCCCGCCGACGGCCAGTCGCCGGTGCAGGTGGTCGGCGGTGATCCGCCGGGTGGCGGCGGTCATCGCCCGGACCGGGCGCAGCACCCGCCCGGCGGCGTACCAGCCGATCAGCACGGAGAGCACGGCCATCACGGCGAGCCCGACGGCGGAGCCGAGCAGCAGCTGGCGGGTCAGGTCGTGCTGGGCTTCGGCGAGTTGGTGCTGGAGTTCGGCGATCCGCCGCACCGCGTCGGGGTCGGCGGCGGGGTTGTCGGGGCCGGGGGCCGCCTCGATGGCGCCGCCGGTGACCAGCGAGACGACGGCGAGCATGGCCGCGCCGGAGGCCAGCGCCAGGCCCGCGTACAGCGCGGTGAACTGGCGGCGGACGCTGCGCCGGCGCGCGGGCCGGCCCGGCCGTCCGGGTCGTCCGGGGTGCTCCACCGGCCTCGCCGCCTCTCGTCGCCGGCCGGGCGTTCCGGCCTGTCCGCCCAGGCTAGGCGAGCCGACCTAACAGCGGCGTGACAGCGGCCGTTCGGCCGGTGTGAGCCGCCCGGCGGGAGCGTGGCGGTCGTTGGCACCGGGCGCCCGAGGAGGAGCGATGGACGGTATCGAGGTGGTGGGGCTGCGCAAACGCTTCGGCGGGACGCAGGCCCTGGACGGGATGACCTTCACGGTGCGGCCGGGGCGGGTGACCGGGTTCGTCGGCCCGAACGGCGCGGGCAAGTCCACCACCATGCGGGTGGTGCTCGGGCTGGATGCCCCGGACGAGGGTCGGGCGCTGGTCGGCGGCCGCCCGTACCGGAGCCTGCGCAGCCCGCTGCGGCAGCTGGGTTCACTGCTGGACGCCGGGGCGGTGCAGCCGGGTCGGACGGCCCGCAACCACCTCATGTGGCTGGCGCACTCGCAGGGCCTGCCGGCCCGGCGGGTGGACCAGGTGCTGGAGCGGGTCGGCCTGGCGGAGGCGGCGCGCCGCCAGGCCGGCGGGTTCTCGCTGGGCATGCGGCAGCGCCTGGGCATCGCGGCGGCGCTGCTCGGCGACCCGCCGGCGTTGATGCTGGACGAGCCGTTCAACGGCCTGGACCCGGACGGCATCCGGTGGATCCGCGAACTGCTGGCGGGGCTGGCGGCGGACGGCCGGGCGGTGCTGGTGTCCACCCACCTGATGGGCGAGCTGGAGGACGTCGCCGGACAGGTGGTGGTGGTCGGCCGCGGTCGGGTGCTGGCCGACGCGGGCGTGGCCGAGCTGCTGGCCGGGGTGGCTTCCGGGCGGGTCACGGTGCGGACCGCCGAGCCGGGCCGGGCCGCCGAGGTGCTGTCCCGGGCCGGGGCCGACGTCCGCGTGACGGGCCCTCAGGAACTGTGGGTGACCGGCCTGCCGGGCGAGCGGATCGCCGCCCGGCTCGGCGCGGCGGGCGTGCCGTTCGCCGAACTGTCCGGGCACCGGGCCGGCCTGGAGGACGCCTACCTGGCGCTCACCCGGGACGCCGTGCAGTACCGGGGGGTCGGACGGTGAGCGCGCTGCACGCCGAGTGGACCAAGTTCCGCACCCTGCGCGGCCGGATCGCGGCCCTGGTCGGCGCCGCGCTGGCCTCGGTGCTGTTCCTGCTGGTCGGCACCACCTCGGGCGCGGACCACCCGCAGGACCCGGCGCCGTTCCCGGTTGGGCCGGGCGGCGAGGCGGTCAACGACAACGCGTACTTCCTGCACCGGGAGTTGACCGGCGACGGCACGGTCACCGTCGCGGTGACGGCGCTCACCGGCCTGCGGTCCGATCCGGCGGGCGGCCCGGACGCCACCGTCCCGGGGGTCACGCCCTGGTCCAAGGCGGGCGTCCTGGTCAAGCAGAACCTCACCCCGGGCTCCGGGTACGCCGCGGTCACGGCCACCGCCGGGCACGGCGTCCGGATGCAGCACGACTACACGCACGACCTGGCGGGCCTGCCCGGCGCCCCCTCGGCCGGTGCCCCGCAGTGGCTCCGCCTGGTCCGCACCGGCGCCGAGGTCACCGGGTACGACTCCCCCGACGGCGTGCGGTGGACGGCCCTGGGCGTCGCCCGGCTGACCGCCCCGGACGCGCCCGTGCAGGTCGGCCTGTTCGTCGCCGCCCCGGCCGCGATCGACACCGCCGACGGCGGCGGCAGCGCGCCCGCCCTCGCCACCGGCCGGTTCGGACGCCCCTCGCTGGACGGCGCCTGGGCCCACCAGAACGGCAGTTGGGAAGGCACCCAGCTGGGCGGCAGCGCCGGCGGCTCGGGCAGCTACCCGCCCGGCACCTCGGGCGACTGGACCTCGGACCCCGACGGCGGCTGGACCCTCACCGGCGCGGGCGACCTCGCCCCGGTGGTCGGCGGGCCCGCGGGCGGACCGGCGTTCACCGTGGAGACCTCGCTGATCGGCACCTTCGTCGGCCTGCTCGTGCTGGCCGTGCTCGCCGTCCAGTTCGCCACCGCCGAACACCGGCGCGGCCTGCTCGGCGCCACGCTCGCGGCGACGCCCCGACGCGGCCGGGTGCTGGCCGCAAAGTGCACCGTGGTGGCCGCCGCCGCCTTCACCGTCGGCGCGGCCGTCGCCACCGTGAGCATCCCGCTCGGCCGGATGCGCGCGCACGCCACCCACTTCGCCGTCCTCACCGTCCCGGGCGCGGTGGAACTGCGGGCCGTCCTCGGCACCGGCCTGCTGCTCGCCGCGACGGCCGTGCTGGCGCTGGCCCTCGGCACGGCGCTGCGGCGCAGCGCCACCGCGATCACCACCGTGGTCGCCACCACCGTCCTGCCCTACCTGCTGGCCTTCGGCGGCCTGCTGCCCGCCGGCCCCGCCGAGTGGCTGCTCCGCCTCACCCCGGCGGCAGGGTTCGCCGTCCAACAGACCCTCCCCCGCCACGCCCACGTCCTCAGCGTCTACACCCCCGCCTCCGGCTACTTCCCGCTCTCCCCGTGGACCGGCCTGGCCGTCCTGCTCGTCTGGACCGCCCTCGCCGTCACCACCGCCGCCGTGCTGCTCCGCAGGAGGGACGCATGACCACGCTCCACCGGGCCTGCCGGGCGGAATGGACGAAGCTGCGCACCGACCCCGCCGCGTGGTGGCTGCTGTTCGGCCTGGTCGCCGTCACCGTCGGGGTCGGCGCGGCCGTCGCCGCCGGAGCGCACTGCCCGCCGACCGGCTGCGCGCGCGACCGAGTACCGCTCGCCCTCTCCGGGGTGACGGTCGGTCAGGCCCTCGCGGCCGTCTGCGCGGTCCTGCTGGTCGGCGGCGAGTACGCCACCGGCCAGATCCGCACCACCCTCGCGGCCGTCCCCCGGCGCGGCGCCGTCCTGGCCGCGAAGGCCACCGTGCTGACCGGCGCAGTGCTCGCCGCCGGCGCGTTCGCCGTTCCGGTCACCCTGCTGACGACCCGTCCGCTGCTGCCGGACCCGCCGTCACTCACCGACGGGCCGACCCTGCGGGCGGCCGCCGGCACCGTCCTCTACCTGGCACTGATCGCCCTGCTGGCCCTCGGCCTCGCCACCGCCCTGCGCGACTCGGCCGCCGCCACCGGCGCCGTGCTCGCCCTGCTGTACCTGTTCCCGTTGCTCGCCCACGTCGTCACCGACCCCGACCTGCAGCGCCTGCTCGCCAGAATCGGCCCCATGCAAGCCGGCCTCGCCATCCAGGCCACCACCCACCTCGACCGGCTCCCGATCGCCCCCTGGCCCGGCCTCGGCGTCCTCACCCTCTGGACCGCCGGCGCCCTCCTCCTCGGCGCCACCCTGCTCCGCCTCCGCGACGCCTGATGACCGGCTGACAGATATCGCAACTGATCGGCCGGACCTGCGATTTGGGTGAACTGTTCGGACCGGATCCGACTGTCCGTTGCACGATGTCGACCGTGTCGATCTTCTGACGGCCCGTGTGTTACGTTCCGCACGCTCACCAGAAAATTACGACCCCGGCGGTGCTACCAACACCCCGGGGCCTGGCACAGGAGTCAACGCTCCCCATGCACATTCATCGTAGCGCGCACGCGCGCAACTTCACGGTTTTGCCCAACGAACTGCTGCAGGACCGGCAGCTGACCTACACCGCCCGCGGGTTGCTCACCGACCTGCTCTCGCGCCCGGACGGCTGGCGCGAGGACGGGCGGCAGATGGCCGACAGCAGCCCGCAGGGGCGGGGATCGATCAGGGACGCCCTGCACGAGTTGGTCGCTGCCGGGTACTACGTGGTCGAGAAGGTCCGGATGTCCGACGGCACGATCGTCAGTGAGGTCCACGTCTTCGACACTCCGCAGCAGGTGCAGCCGGGTACCACCCGTCCGGTACCCGGTGGAGCGGCTGCCGGTGGTGCTGACGCCCTACTAAAGAACCCGGAAAAAGAACCCTCCCTCCCGGCGGACTGCGCGTCCGACGACGGGCCGGACGCGGGAGGGCCGACCGGGGAGCCACCGGCGGAGCCGGACGGGCGGTTCCGCGAGGCAGTCGACACGCTGTTCCGGGTGATCCGGCCCGAGCCGCGGCTGCGGCTCGGCGAGGCCGAGGCCCGTTCGCTCGCCCCACTGGTCGCCCGGTGGCTGGAGCGCGGCGCGACCCACGTCGACCTCGCGCACGCCCTGCTGCCCGGCCTGCCCGTCCCGTTGCATTCGCCGACCGCGGTGCTCCGCAACAGACTCGAGCGCAAACTGCCTCCGCTCCGGGCCACGCCCACTCGCCGGGCGGCGGCCAGGTACGCGGAGTGCGCCAAGTGCCACGACCCGGTGCCCGCGCCGGGCATCTGCCGGCCGTGCGCGGGCCTCGGGCCCGTTCGCGCCCGGCCCACCGGGGTTGACGCAGGGACGGCTCGCGCCGGTGCCAGGCGGGTTCGCGAGGCCGTGCGCGCGGCGAGAACGGCGATCCCGGTCGGCGCGATCGGCCAGTGGCTCGGCTGACCGGGCCTCCGGGCCGTACCATGCCCGGGCCTGCCGGACGTTCGGCTCCGGCACCGCCGAGGAGGGGACCCCGAGAGATGACCGGACAGACCGCGAACGTCACCGATGAGCGGTTGTGCTGGCTGCTCGCCCGCGATCAGCTCGCCAAGCAGTCGGCCCGGCCCGGGGCGTTCGGCTGGTTCACCCTGGTGGTGGGCGCGCTCTCCTGGCGCGGCCGGGGGGCGCGGCAGGGCCGGGAGATGCGCCAGGAGCGTTCCTCGCAGCGGACGGCGGACTACGCGCTGGCAGTGGACGACGCCGCCGAGACGCTGACCGCCGACGAGCGGCGGCGGCTCCGCGCCACCCGGCAGTTGCCGGAGTGGTTCATGGCCGACGTCGAGCGGCGCTACGCCGCGATCCGCAAGGCGTACTGACGCCGCGTCGACTCCGCCCGGCCCGCCGCCACCTGCCGCCCGGCGACCCCCGACCGACGTGGCGTCAGGAGTCGGCGGGCGGGGTGAGGAGGACCTCGCGGGCCTGCTCGGCGGCGCGCAGGATGCTGTCGGTGATGAAGTCGAGGAAGCGGGCGATGTTCTCCAGGCGGGCGCCGGCGGGGGTGTCCGGGCCCAGGACGGTGGCGCCCTGACGTGCGGCGTCGACCACGGCGGAGTTGGCGCGGGCGCTGGCGACGCTGGCCCGGTACCAGATGTCGCCGTCCACCAGGTAGCGCTCGCGACGGCGGTCGTCGCTCTCGCGGCGGATCATGCTCTGCTCGTCGAGGAAAGCGACGGCCTTGGACACCGAGGCGGGACTGACCTGGAGCCGCTGGGCGAGTTCGGCCGCGGTCAGGCTGCCGGAGTCGGTGATCAGCAGGGCGGCCAGCACCCGGGAGGGCATCCGACTCATGCCGGATGCCATGAAGACGGTGGTGAAGACCTCCTCGAAGGCGCCGACCGCCTCGGGGTCCCGGCCGTCGGCGGGCCGGTCGGCGGCGGGGCCGCGCTGCGCGGTCGGCCGGCGGTGGGCGCGGTGCCCGGTGGCGCGGTGGGCGAGGTCGGCGCGGTAGCCGGTCGGGCCGCCGTTGCGCATGACCTCGCGGGTGACGGTGGAGGTCGGGCGGTCGAGGCGCCTGGCGATCTCCGCGTAGGCCAGGTCGTCGGCCAGTCCCAGCGCGATCTGCTGGCGTTCCTGCTGGGTGAGCCTGCCTCCCGGCATCGCGGTCTCCTTCGTCGGTGCGTGGTGGCTCCAGCATAGCGTTCACCGGCATTCCATTGCAACGGCCACACCCTTGACGTTGCGTTAGTTTCAGAACCATTGCAACGATTTATTGGCTCCCACCTGCGCATATGTATGTCCGGTGCAACAAGGCCGTTGCCACTTCCTTGAACGCAACGTAGCGTTTCCATCGTCAGAAACGCAGCGGGCAAGAAACAGCCAAGGAGCACACCGTGCCGAAGTTCGCCACCACCACCGCCGTCACCACCGTCCTCGACATCCCCGCCGGCCACATCCGGCTGATCGCCGCCGACCGCACCGACGCCGTCGTCGAGGTCCGCCCCGCCAACCCCAACAAGAGCCGCGACGTCCAGACCGCCGAACAGACCGAGGTCACCTTCACCGACGGCGTCCTGCGCATCGCCACCGCCCCGCCGAAGAACCGCATCCTCGGCCACCCCGGCGCCCTCGAAGTCACCGTCCAACTCCCCCTCGGCTCCCGCGTCGAGGCCAAGACCGCCGACACCGAACTCCGCGGCGTCGGACGCCTCGGCGAGGTCACCCTCGACACCGCCCGCGGCACCGTCAAGCTCGACGAAGCCGCCGGCGCCACCCTCACCCTCCAGGACGGCAGCATCGAGATCGGCCGCCTCACCGGCCCCGCCGACCTCACCACCACGCGCGGCGACCTCACCGTCACCGAAGCCACCCGCGGCGCCCTCCGCCTCACCACCCAGTCCGGGTCCATCACCGTCGGCGTCGCCCGCGGCACCTCCGCCTCCCTCGACGCCGGCACCGCACTCGGCCGCATCCACAACGCCCTCCGCAACGCCGACGACACCCCCGCCGTCACCATCCACGCCACCACCGCCATGGGCGACATCACCGCCCGCACCGTCTGATCCACCCTCAACCCACCGCGGCAGAAGGAGCACCCATGACCACCGGCCTGGCCATCTCGGCGAACGGGCTGCGCAAGTCCTACGGCGACAAGACCGTTCTGGACGGCGTCGACCTCACCGTCCCGGAAGGCACGATCTTCGCCCTGCTCGGCCCGAACGGGGCCGGCAAGACCACCGCCGTCAAGATCCTCTCCACCCTGGTCCGGGCCGGCGAGGGCAGCGGCCCGATCCGGATCGGCGGCCACGACCTGGCCGCCGCCCCGCAGGCGGTGCGCGCCGCGATCGGCGTCACCGGCCAGTTCTCCGCGGTCGACGGCCTGATCACCGGCGAGGAGAACATGCTGCTGATGGCGGACCTGCACCACCTCTCCAAGGCGGAGGGCCGCCGGGTCGCCGCCGAACTGCTGGCCCGCTTCGACCTCACCGAGGCCGCGAAGAAGCCCGCCTCCACCTACTCCGGCGGCATGAAGCGCCGCCTCGACATCGCGATGACCCTGGTCGGCGACCCGCGGATCATCTTCCTCGACGAGCCGACCACCGGGCTCGACCCGCGCAGCCGACACGGCATGTGGCAGATCATCAGGGAGCTGGTCACCGGCGGCGTCACGGTCTTCCTCACCACCCAGTACCTGGAGGAGGCCGACGAACTCGCCGACCGGATCGCCGTCCTGCACAACGGCGTGATCGCCGCCGAAGGCACCGCCGAGGAGCTCAAGAGGCTGGTCCCCGGCGGGCACGTCCGGCTCCGCTTCACCGACCCCGCCGGCTACCGCGCCGCCGCCGACACCCTCGCCGAGGGCGCCCGCGACGACGAGTCGCTGACCCTGCGGGTCCCCAGCGACGGCAGCCAGCGCGCCCTGCGCTCCGTCCTCGACCGCCTGGACGCCGTCGGCGTCGAGGCCGAGGAGCTGACCGTGCACACCCCCGACCTCGACGACGTGTTCTTCGCCCTCACCGGCGCCCCCGCCGTCCCCGCCCAGTCCACCGCCCCCGCCGCCACTCAGTCCGAGGAGACCGCACGATGAGCACTCTCGCCCTGGCCGTCCGCGACTCGTCCACCATGCTGCGGCGCAACCTGCTGCACGCCCGGCGCTACCCGTCGCTCACCCTGAACCTGCTGCTCACCCCGGTGATGCTGCTCCTGCTGTTCGTCTACATCTTCGGCGACGCGATGAGCGGCGGAATCGGCGGCGGCGACCGGGACGCGTACGTCGCCTACCTGGTGCCCGGCATCCTGATGATGACCATCGGCTCCACCGTGGTCGGCACCGCGGTCTCGATGGCCACCGACATGAACGAGGGCATCGTCGCCCGGTTCCGCACCATGGCGATCCACCGCGGCTCGGTGCTGATCGGGCACGTGATCGGCAGCGTCCTGCAGTCGGTGGCCAGCGTGGTGCTGGTCGGCGCGGTCGGCGTGGCGATCGGCTTCCGCTCGCACGACGCCTCGGTCCTGGAGTGGCTGGCCGCGTTCGGCCTGCTCGCCCTGGTCGCGCTCGCCTTCACCTGGATCGCCGTCGGCATGGGCCTCGGCAGCCCGAACGCGGAGGCCGCCAGCAACAGCGCGATGCCGCTGATCCTGCTGCCGCTGATCTCCAGCGCCTTCGTCCCGCTGCACTCGATGCCCGGCTGGTTCCAGCCGATCGCCCAGTACCAGCCCTTCACCCCCGCCATCGAGACCCTGCGCGGCCTGCTGCTCGGCACCGGCATCGGCAACAACTGGTGGATCGCCCTGCTCTGGTGCGCCGGCCTCACCGTCCTCGGCTACTACTGGTCGCGGGCCCAGTTCGACCGCGACGCCGAGTAAGCCCCTTGAGTCCGGACCGCACCACGCACCACCCAGCACCACCCAGCACCACCCGCAACGCCCACGGGCGGCGCGCACCGGAGCCGACTTCCCGGTGCGCGCCGCCCGTTGTGCTGGGTCAGGCAGCGCGCGACGGCCAGGTCCGCGGCGGCAGCACCGCGGCCACCTGCTGCCACACCGGGTCGAGCACCAGCGCGGTGAGCTGATCACCGTTCAGGACCGGCGGGCCGGGGTAGAGGTCGGTGCCCCCGCCCGGCAGCGGCACCGTCGCCGACCCCGCCGTGACCATGCTCCCGTCGGTGCCGAAGAGGGTGGCGCGCCAGTCCTGCTCGCCGCCCAGCCCCGCGGGCTGCACCTCGACCAGCAGGACGCTGCCGTCCGCCCGCCTCGTGCTGGTGCAGCCCTTGACCTCACCGCACCGGTCCGCGTTGGGCTGGGCGCTGCCGCCGCCCCGCAGGGCCAGCACGTGGGTGACCTCGATCCGGACGGTGCCGGTCCTCCCGTCCTTGGTGAGGGTGTACGCCGCCCCGGCCACGCCGTCCTGCGGAGCGGGGGCCCAACTCGCGCCGGGCACGAAACCGTCCGGGATCCGCGCCTTGAGCAACGTGGGAACGTCGGAGGCGCGCACCGGGGCGGCACTCGGCGCGGGGGAAGCGGACGCGGAGGGCGCGGCCGACGCACTCGGCGCGGTGGCCGAGGCGGCGCCGTGGCCGCTGGGGCCGGTGGCGCCGCCCGTCGGGCCGAGCCCGAGGACGACGCCGGCCAGCGCGAGCGCGCCGACCGCGGTGGCGCTGCCCGCGACGGTCGCGGCCCGCAGCCGCCGGCGGCGCCGGCCGCGCCCCACCAGTTCGGTCACCGGCGCCGGACCGGCCGGTCCGTGACGGTCCGCCAGCTCGCTCAGCGCGCGGGACATCAGCTCGTGGTCGGTGCTCATGGGGTGACGGCCTCCTGGTTCCTCGACTGGTTCCTCGACTGCTTGTTCGCCCGGGTGTTCGCCCGGCTGCCCGCCTCGCTGCCCGGCCGGTCTCCCGCCAGGGCGGTGCGCAGCCTGGCCATCGCCCGGTGGTGCTGGCTCTTGACGGTGCCGACCGAGCACCCGAGGACGGCCGCGGTGTCCCGCTCCGACAGGTCCTCGAAGTGCCGCAGCACCACCACGGCGCGCTGCCGGGGCGCGAGCGCGGCCAGCGCGCCGTGCAGGTCCGCCAACTCCTCGACGGCGGCGCCGCCCCCGCCCGGGGTGTCCGGCGGCTCGGCGATGAGCAGCTCGCGGCGGCGTCGCCGCCACCAGCTGATGTGGTTGTTGACGAGCATCCGCCGCAGGTATGCGTGCGGGTCGTCGGCGGCCATCCGGTGCCAGCGGACGTAGAGCTTGACCAGGCAGTCCTGGAGCAGTTCCTCGGCGCGGTGCCGGTCGCCCGCTATCAGCGTGGCCGTGCGCAGGTGCCGCGGCCAGGCGGCCGCGACGAAGGCCGCGTAGGCGTCGTCCTCGTTTTCTCGACTCACACCGACCAGACGCCCGGGCCCGGCGGAAAGGTTGTCAGCCGTTGTCGGCGACACCCCGATGCCCGTTCCGGGGCCCGATCCGACTCAGGGCAGCTCCGTCGGCAGCCCGAACGCCGCGAACTGCTCGGCGCCGAGGAAGGAGGTCAGCGCGGCGATCCGGCCGTCGGTCGTCAGGTCGAGCACGGTGATCGACCAGGCGGTGTGCCCGGCGTCGGCGGCCGGACCGACGTAACAGGCAACGGCAGGGCGGGAGTTGGCCTCGACGACGGTGGTCCGCCAGCTGGGGCAGCGGGTGAGCGGGACGGCCACCGCGAACGCCATCACGGCGGACCGGCCGCGGTACCAGTGCGGAAGCGGCGGCATCGACCAGGTGACGTCCTCGGTGAGCAGCGCGACCAGCGCGTCCGCGTCACCGCGTTCCAGGGCGGCGCCGTACGCGGCGGCGGTCTCCCGGACCAGCGCGTCGTCGGGCATCCGCCCCCGGGCAGGGGCGTTACGGGCGAGTTGGCGGCGGGCCCGGGCCAGCGCCGACTGGACCGAAGCGGCGGTGGTGTCCATCAGCGCGGCGATCTCGGCGGCGGAGAACCCGAGCACGTCGAACAGCAGCAGCGCGGCGCGCTGATTGCCGGGCAGGTGCTGGAGGGCCGCGACGAACGCCAACTCGACGGCCTCGCGCTGCTCGTAGCGGGCCGCGGGGTCGGCCGGCCCGGCGGCGAGACCCGCGGTCGGGTACGGGCCGAGCCAGGCGGTTCCGGTATCGGGAGCGCTGTCGAGGACGACCCGCTCGCTGGCGGGCCCGAGGTCGACGGGCAGCGCGCGCCGACCGCGGCGTTCGGCGGCGTCCAGGCAGGTGCGGGTGGCGACGGTGTACAGCCAGGCCCGCAGCGAGTGGTGGCCGGCCCGTCCCTCGAACCGGTCGATGCCGCGCCAGGCCCGCAGCAGCGCCTCCTGCAGGGCGTCCTCGGCGTCGTGCGCGGAGCCGAGCATCCGGTAGCAGTGCGCGTGCAGCTCCCGGCGCAGCGGGCCGGCCAGCCGGGCGAACGCGGCGTCGTCGCCGGCCCGGGCGAGGGCCAGGTCGGCGGCGGGATCGGCGGCTCCGGAAGAAACCTCGCTCATGGGCGACGATTCTGCCCCACCGGCCCGGTCTCCCCTTCGAACGGCTTTCCGTTCCCGAGGACCCGACGAAGGAGCCCGTGATGACCGACGCCCCGCACACCGCCGCCCCGCACACCGCCGCCTGGTTCGACCTGTCCAGCCCCGACGCGCCGCGGGCCCGCGCCTTCTACGGCGAGCTGTTCGGCTGGCCGGTACGGGTCCTGGACGAGACGTACGCGCTGGTCGGCGACGACGGCTCCGGCCGGCCGACCGGCGGCATCGGCCAGGCCGGACCGGACGCCCCGTACACCGGGTTCGCCGTCTACTTCCGGGTCCCTGACCTGGACGCGGCCCTGGAGCACGCCGTCCGGCTCGGCGGCTCCCGCCGCCTGGAACCCCAGCCGGTGCCGGGTGGTGACCGTCTCGCGGTGTTCACCGACCCGGACGGCAACGCGGTCGGCCTGCTCGGCAAGTAGCGCGGGCGCGCCCGGGGGGCCCGCTCGGTGGAGCGGGCCCCCGGACGGCGGGTCGGCCGGGCGGCTTGACGGCGGGTCAGCCGGCCAGCAGCTCCAGGGTGTCGATCACCCGGTTGGAGAAGCCCCACTCGTTGTCGTACCAGGCGACCACCTTGATGTGGCGGCCGTCGACCCGGGTGAGCTCCGAGTCGAAGATCGAGGAGGCGGGATTGCCGGTGATGTCGGCGGACACCAGCGGGTCCTCCGAGTACTCCAGCACGCCCGCGAGCTTGCCGGCCGCGGCCTCGCGGTACGCGGCGAGCACCTCCTCGCGGGTGACGTCGCGGGCGACCACGGTGTTCAGCTCGACGATCGAGCCGACCGGGACGGGCACCCGGATCGAGTCGCCGGACAGCTTGCCGTCCAGCTGCGGCAGCACCAGGCCGATCGCCTTGGCGGCGCCGGTGGTGGTCGGCACGATGTTGACGGCGGCCGCGCGGGCCCGGCGCGGGTCGCGGTGCGGACCGTCCTGGAGGTTCTGCTCCTGGGTGTAGGCGTGCACCGTGGTCATGAAGCCGTGCTCGATGCCGGCCAGTTCGTCCAGCACGGCGGCCAGCGGGGCCAGCGCGTTGGTGGTGCAGGAGGCGTTGGAGACGATGGTGTGCGCGGCCGGGTCGTACGCCTCGGTGTTGACGCCGTAGGCCAGGGTGACGTCGGCGCCGTCGGAGGGCGCGGACACCAGGACCTTCTTCGCGCCGGCCGCGAGGTGGGCGCGGGCCGCCTCGGCGGAGGTGAACCGGCCGGTGGCCTCCAGCACGATGTCGACGCCGAGCTCGGCCCAGGGCAGGTCGGCGGGGTTGCGCTCGGCGAGGACCTTGATCCGGCGGCCGTCGACCACCAGGGTGTCGCCCTCGACGGTCACCGGGCGGCCGAGCCGGCCCGAGGTGGTGTCGTAGGCGAGCAGCCGGGCCAGCGCGGTGGGCTCGGTCAGGTCGTTGACGGCCACGACCTCCAGCTTGCTGTCGCGCTCCAGGAGGGCGCGCAGCACGTTGCGTCCGATGCGGCCGAATCCGTTGACGGCAATGCGGGTCATGGGTGGTGCCCTTCTCTGCGGCTCTTCTGCGACGTTCCTGCGGGGTGAACACCTCAACCTTCGCTCGCGGGGAGGTCCGGTGGCAGTGGCGTCCGCGCCACGGTTCGCAAGGATCGTGCCAGCCCGCTACTCGCCCTTCGCGAAGGTCCGCCGGTACTCGCTGGGCGTGGTCCCGAGGATCTGCTGGAAGTGCGCGCGCAGGTTGGCGCCGGTGCCGAGGCCGGTCTCGGCCGCGATCTGCTCGACGCTCCGCTCGGAGCGTTCCAGCAGCTCACGGGCCAGGTCGACGCGGGCCCGCAGCACCCACTGCATCGGCGTGTACCCGGTGTCCTCGACGAAACGCCGGGAGAAGGTGCGCGGCGAGACGGCGGCGTGCCGGGCCAGCGAGTGCACCGTGAGCGGCTCGTCCAACCGGTGCAGCGCCCACTCCCGGGTGGCCGCGAACCGCTCCCCGACGGGCTCCGGCACGCTGCGCGGCACGTACTGCGCCTGCCCGCCGCTGCGGTACGGCGCGGCCACCAGCCGACGGGCCGTGTGGTTGGACGCGGCCACCCCGAGGTCGCGGCGCAGCACGTGCAGGCACAGGTCGATGCCGGACGCGGCGCCCGCCGAGGTGAGCACGCTGCCCGCGTCGACGAAGAGCACGTTCTCGTCCACCCGCACCTCGGGGTACTTGGCGGCCAGCGCCCGGGTGTAGTGCCAGTGCGTGGTGGCCCGGCGGCCGTCCAGCAGACCGGTCGCGGCCAGCGCGAACGCCCCGGTGGAGATCGCCGCCAGCCGCGCCCCGCGGGCGTGCGCGGCGCACAGCGCCTCGACCACGGCGGCCGGCGGGTCGTCCCGGTCGGGGTGCCGGTAGCCGGGGACGAACACCGACTCCGCCCACTCCAGCGCCTCCAGCCCGTGCGCCACGTGGTACGACAGTCCGTCACCTCCCGCCACCAACCCCGGCGCCGCCCCGCACACCCGCACCTCGTACGGCATGCTGCCGCGGGTGGAGAACACCTGCGCCGGGATCCCGACGTCGAGCGGCTTGGCGCCGTCCAGGACCAGCACGGCCACCCGGCGCAGAGGAGGAGCTGACACCCGTTCAGGGTAGGGCTGTCGCCGGCGTGCCGTAGCCTCCCGCTCTCCGAGCACGGCCTGCCGGGCCTCGACCGGGACGACGACCCGCTGGAGTTCGCCCGCTTCGAGCCCTGGCGGCCGTCCTGACGGAGGCTCAGTCCGCGACGCCGAGGATCCGGCCCGCGGTGTCCGGGTCGGTGACGCTGCGCAGCATGCAGTGCGCGACATCGGCCCGGGACACCGTCGACCCGCCGCGCAGGTTCTGCCCGTACGCGACCCGGTAGTCCCGGGTCAGCGGCTTGTCGGTGAGCCGGGGCGGGCGGACCACCGTCCAGTCCAGGCCGCTGGCCAGCACCACGTCCTCCATCCTGGCCAGGTCCGCGTAGTGCGCGCGCAGCACCCGCTTCACCATCGGCGTCAGCACGTACCGCATCACCGCGCCCTCGCCGGGGTCGTGCCGCGGCGGGTTCGGGCGCGCCGGCGAGGGCACCGTGCCGACCGGTGCGGCGCTCACCACCACCAGCCGCCGCGCGCCGGTCTGCCGCATCGCCTCGACCACCGCCCGGGTGCCGTGCTCGGCCACCCCGACGCCGGCCTTGCCCACCGCGCCGAGCCCGGACAGCACCGCGTCCGCGCCCTCCACCGCCTCCCGCAGCTCGGCCGCGCCGGCCGTGCCCAGATCGGCCCGGACCACCTTCACCCCGGGCCGGTCCCCCAGCTTGGCGGGGTTGCGCACCACCGCCGTGACCCGGTGCCCCGCCGCCAGCGCCTGCTCCAGCAGGTGCTGCCCGATGCCGCCGGTGGCGGCCAGTACGGTCAGTTCCATCGCTCTCCCCTTGCCTTCCTGACGCTCAATCAATTTGTTTCATCAATACCGCTGTTGACGCCGGCGAGCTTGTCCGGGTTGGTGACGAAGTAGATGTCGGTGACCTGCTCCCCGTCCGGCGCCAGGTCCAGCACCAGGACCGCGAACGGCGCGTCGCCGACGAACAGCAGCGCCGACGGGTCGCCGTTGACGGTGGCCCACTGCACCCGGATGCCCTGCGGGGCCCGCGCGAAGCCGCCGACCAGCAGCCGGGCGACCTGGCCGCGGCCCTGCACGGGGCGGGCGCCCGCCGCGGTGGCCTTGCCGCCGCCGTCGGCCCACAGCGTGACGTCGGGGGCGAGCAGCCGCAGCAGGGCGTCCAGGTCGCCGCCGCCGACCGCGGCCGCGAACCGCTCGGTGACCTGCCGGCGCACCGCCGGGTCGGCCCGGTACCGGGGGCGCCTGGCCTGGACGTGCTCCCGTGCCCGGTGGGCGAGTTGGCGGATCGCGGCGGGGCTGCGGCCGAGGATCCCGGCGGTCTCCGGGTGGCTGTAGCCGAACACCTCGTGCAGCACGAACACGGCGCGCTCCAGCGGGGTGAGGGTCTCCAGCACCACCAGCAGCGCCATCGACACCGCCTCGGCGTGCTCGCCGGGGCTCTCCTCCGGCGCGGCGCCGACCAGCGGCTCGGGCAGCCACGGCCCGAAGTAGCTCTCCCGCCGCCGGTTGATCTCGGTGCGCCGGGCGAGCGCCGTGTTGACGGCGGTGCGCACCAGGTAGGCGCGCGGGTGGACGATCGGCCCGGCGTCGGCGGAGCGGTGCCGGCCGGACCAGGCCAGCCAGGTCTCCTGCAGCACGTCCTCGGTGTCGGCGACCGTCCCCAGCAGGTTGTAGACCATCGAGAACAGCAGTTCCCGGTGCCGGGTGAACACCTCGGTTGCCTCGTCCATCGCACGTCTCCTCTCACGGCTGCATCCCGAGAGTGGCAGGGCGGGCGGAGTGTGACACGCAGGCCGGGAATTTCCGCGGCACGCCGGACGGCCCGCACCGCCGACGGGCTGTCGGCGGTGCGGGCCGTTCGGAGCGGGCTCGGTCAGCCCATGGACTTCGCGCCGTCCAGGGACTCCCGGATGATGTCGGCGTGCCCGGCGTGCTGGGTGGTCTCGGCGATGATGTGCAGCACCGTGCGGCGGGCCGACCAGCTCGCACCCGCGGCGAACCACGGCGCGGCGGGCAGCGGGTGCGCGACGTTCAGGTCGGGCAGCCCGGCCACCAGTTCGTCGGTGGCGCGCGCCACCACCTCGTATGCGTGCAGCACTCCGGCCAGGGTCTCGCCCGGCAGCAGCCGGTACTCGTCCGCGCGGGCCCGGTAGTCGGCCTCGGTGAAGTTGTTGAAGTCGGGCAGCGCGGCCGGGCCGTCGACGATGAACGCCGCCCACAGCCGCTCCACCGAGGTGACGTGCTTGATCAGACCGCCCAGGCACAGCTCGCTGACCGTGGTGCGGCGACCGGCCTGCTCGTCGTCCAGGCCGCGGGTGGTCAGCCGCAGGAAGTGCCGGGCCACGCCCAGCTCCGCCAGCAGGTCGGTGTGCTCACCGGTCCGGCCCTCGGCGGTGGCGGCGGGGTACTGGCCAACAGTGGTCTCGGTCATGGTGGTGCCTCTCCCGTGGTGCGGTCGACTTCCTGCCTTCGGGTTCCACGCTACGGACCGATGCGGCCACTTTCCGTCCGCAATTGCCGGAGGATGGGAACCATGGCCGACACCAGCGCCCGCACCCTGCGACTGCTCACCCTGCTCCAGTCCCACCGCTTCTGGCCGGGCGAGGAACTCTCCGGGCGGCTCGGCGTGTCCGCCCGCACCCTGCGCCGGGACATCGACCGGCTGCGCGAACTCGGCTACCCGGTGGAGGCCCGGCGCGGCGTCGACGGCGGCTACCAGCTGGCCGCGGGCGCGGCCCTGCCGCCGCTGGTCATCGACGACGAGGAGGCGGTGGCGCTCGCCGTCGGGCTGCAGGCCGCCGCGGACGGCGCGGTCGAAGGCATCGCGGAGGCCTCGGTGCGGGCCCTCGCCAAGGTGGTGCAGGTGATGCCGGCCCGGCTGCGCCGCCGGGTGGAGGCGCTCCGGGCGGTCACCGTGCCGGCCTCCTGGCGCGGCGGCGCCGAGGCCCGGATCGACCCGGACGCGCTCACCGCCGTCGCACTGGCCTGCCGCGACACCGAACGGCTCCGGTTCCGCTACGCCGCCGCGGACGGCGCCGGCACCGAACGGCACGTCGAGCCGCACCGCCTGGTCCGGCTCGGCCGCCGCTGGTACCTGGTCGCCTACGACCTCACCCGGCAGGACTGGCGCACCTTCCGCCTGGACCGCCTCGCCGCCCCCGACCCGACCGGCGCCCGATTCCTGCCCCGCGCCCTCCCGGCCGCCGACGCCGCGGAGTTCGTCCGGGCCGGGCTCACCGGCCAGCCCCGCCCGCACCAGGTCGACGTCCTCGTCGACGCCCCCGCCCCGACGGTCCGTCAGCGCCTGGGCAGCTGGGCCGAGGTGACGCCCACCGGTCCCGAGCGCTGCCGGGTGCTGATGAGCTCCGACTCGCTGGACTGGCCGGCGATGGCCATCGGCTCGCTGGACGCCGACTTCACCGTCGTCTCCCCGCCCGAACTCGCCGCCCTGCTGCGCAGCTGGGGCGAACGCTTCACCCGCTGCGCCGCCGAACCCGACGGCCGGGCAGAATCGGCACGGTGACGACCCCCCAGCTGCTCACCCCCGCCGAGGCCGCCGAACGCTCGGGCTTCAGCCTGGACACCCTGCGCTACTACGAGCGGATCGGCCTGCTCACCGCCATCTCCCGCGCCACCAGCGGCCACCGCCGGTTCAGCGGCGACGACCTGGCGTGGCTGACCATCCTGCGCTGCCTGCGCGACACCGGCATGCCGATCGCCGACATGCGCCGCTACGCCGAACTCGCCCGCGACCACGGTCCCGACAGCCTCCGCGACCGGATCGCCCTGCTGGAGAAGCACGACACCGCCGTCAACGACCAGATCGCGCTGCTGGAACGCCAGCGCTCCCACCTGCGCGACAAGATCGACTACTACCGCAGCGTGCTCGACGCCGACTGACCGAAGGGCCCGGCCCGAGCCGGGCCCCCGGGGGCGTCAGCCCATGGTCTTCTGCCCGTCCAGGGACTCCCGGAGGATGTCGGCGTGGCCGGCGTGCTGCGCGGTCTCCGCGATCACGTGCAGCAGGACGCGGCGCACGCTCCAGCTGGCGCCGGGCTCGAACCAGGGGGCGGCGGGCAGGGCCTGCTCGCCGTCCAGGTCGAGGGTGGCCACCAGGCTGTCGGTGTGCTCGGCGACGGCCCGGTAGCGCTCCAGCAGCACGTCCAGGGTCTCGCCGGGCA
This sequence comes from Streptomyces sp. TLI_171, assembly GCF_003610255.1. Taxonomy (GTDB): domain Bacteria; phylum Actinomycetota; class Actinomycetes; order Streptomycetales; family Streptomycetaceae; genus Kitasatospora. Next base: position 3,734,210 of record NZ_RAPS01000001.1, read on the forward strand.
GCATCCGGAACTGGTCGGCCCAGGCGTCGGCGTCCTCCGGGGCGCCCTCGGCGCGCATCGCCTCGGCGCCGCCGACCGCGAACCGCAGCCAGCGCTCCTCGGTCCCGGCGACGTGCTTGATCAGCCCGCCGATGGTCAGTTCGCTGACCGTGGTGCGCTGCTGGGCCTGATCGTCCGTCAGGCCCCGTGCGGTGAAGCGCAGGAACCCGCGGTGCTTGTCGAGCGAAGCGAGCAGGTCGGCGCGTTCGCCGGTGAGCTCGGGAAGCGGAGCGCCCATCGGTTCAGGCCACCTCCACCATGCTCGGCTGCTCGCCCTCCGCCGCGTTCGGGTCGATCACCGAGAAGGCCGCGCCCTGCGGGTCGACGAAGGACGCGAACCGCCCGAACGGGCTGGTCATCGGCCCGAACACGAGCTGCCCGCCGGCCTTGGCCACCCGGGCCGCCGCCGCGTCGCAGTCCTCCACCACGAAGTACACGCTGATGAACGGCGGCACCTGGGCCGGCACCTGCGGCCCCATGCCCATCGAGCCGAGCGCAGGGGTTTCGTCGAGGCTGTAGACGCTGTAGTCCACGTTGTCGTCGACGATCTTCTGAACCCGGTACGGGAACACCTGCGGGAAGAAGGAGTTGGCTGCGGCGGTGTCCCGGGTGAACACCTCCGCCCAGCCGTAGCTGCCGGGCGCGTCCCGCAGTTCGAAGCCCTTGTGGTCACCGCCCTGCCAGAGGCCGAACACCACGCCGGCCGGGTCCTGGGCGATCGCCATCGAACCGAAACTGCCGACCTGCATCGGGTCCATCAGCACGGTGCCGCCGGCCGCCCGGACCCGCTCGGCGGCGGCCGCGACGTCGGACGAGGCCAGGTAGAGCACCCACGCCGAGTGCCCCTCCTGCCCGGGCATCGGCGGGACCACCGCGGCCACCGCCTTGCCGTCCTTCAGCGCCTGCGTGTAGTTGCCGAACTCGGACGAGGCCTCGCCGAACGTCCAGCCCAGCACCTCGCCGTAGAAGGCCTTGGCGCCGTCCAGGTCGGCGAACATCGCGTCCGCCCAGACCGGGGTGCCCTCGGGTTGCGCTGCCATGGTGCGTCTCCCACCGCTGTCGGGGATCGGGGATCCGGGGCCCGGCCCCGGGGAAAGCACGTTCGCTGCCACGCTAGCCAGTGCCCGTGACAGTCGCCCGGCGGCGCGCTCGGCGGGACTCCGACGGCCTGTTGCACGGCAGTGACAGTGCGCGCACGGATCGAGGTCATCGACCTGTGAATATTTGGTCATCGCCCCGAACGGCGGCCCGGAGGAACGGACCGCGAACGAGCCGGGGCGGACCACCGACCACCGTTCCTGGGGGGAACCATCCATGTCCGCGCCCGCCCGCCTCCGCCGCTCCGCCGCCGTCGCCCTCGTCTCCGCGATCACCGCCGGCTCCGCCCTGCTGCTGACCGCCTGCGACCCCTCGGCCGACGCGGGCAGCGCCCAGCTCAACTCCACCGCCACCCCGAGCCACCAGGCCTCCGCCTCCGCCTCCGCCGCCGCCCCGACCGGCTCCGCACCCGCGCCGAGCACCTCGGCCACCCCGGGCACCGCCGCTTCCGCGTCGCCGAGCGCCGCCGCGTCCACCCCGGCCAAGTCGTCCGCCAAGCCTTCCGCCGCCGCCCTCAACCTGACCAAGGGCACCGGACTGACCATCAGCAACGGCACGCGCTACGTGGTGATGGACGGCGCCGTCGTCGACTTCGGCACCGTGGTCCGCGACCTCGCCTGGTCCCCCGACGGCAAGCACGCCGCCTTCGTCGACGGCAACGGCAACCTCCAGACCGCCGACCCCGACGGCAGCCACAAGACCCTGATCGCCAAGGCCCCCTCCGGCGTCACCTGGTCCCACCCCACCTGGCAGGTCTACGTCCCGACCCCGGACATGCCGTACGTCCAGGCCAAGAACAACCTGCTGTTCACCGCGGACGACCACGGCACGCTGCGGCTGCTGGGCGTCCCGGCGCAGGCGGGGGCCACCCCGAACGTGCTGCGGCTGAACACCTACAGCGACGATGACGCCAAGCCGCTGCCGCAGACCGGCAACCAGTGGCCGAACAGCGGCGGCAAGTACGGCTCCGCGGCGTACGCCAACCAGGAGGACGGCCAGGTCTACCTGCGCGACGACTACCTGCGCCAGCAGGGCATGGCGGTCACCGCGGGCTCCCAGCCGGACCTCTCGGACGAGGGCGACCTGGTGTTCGTCCGCTCGGTCGGCGGCCACGACCACCTGTTCGTCAAGAAGGACGGCTTCGGCGGCCCCGAGCAGGACCTGACGCCGGACGCGAGCGTCGACTACACGGAGCCGGTGTTCTCCCGCGACACCAAGACCGTCGCCTTCCGCGGCCCGGACGGCATCTGGACCGTCCCCGCCACCGGCGGCAAGCCCGTCAAGGTCTCCGACACCGTCGGCCTCCCCGCGTACCGCTCCTGACGCGTCTGCCACCTCCGCCCGGTCCGGTCGGCAACCGCCGGGCGGGCCGGACCGACGGAGCATCAAATAGCGTGTAGAGAACTTGAGTTCGTCTGTTGCGCGGCGGTGACAATGCGCTCACGCAGCCAGGTCATCGGCCTGCGAATCTCTACTCATCGCCCCGGACGACCGACCGCAAGGGGCAGCGAATCGACCGAAGATCCCGGGGGGAACCATCCATGTCCGCGCACACCCGCCTCCGCCGCTCCGCCGCCGTCGCCCTCGTCTCCGCGCTCACCACCGGGTCCGCGCTGCTGCTGACCGCCTGCGACCCGGAGGGCGAGAGCACCGCCAGCGCCACCACCGCCGCGCCGAACGCCACCGCACCGGCCACGTCCGGTGGTTCGGCCTCCGCCGGCCCGGCCAAGGGCGGCTCGCTGAACAAGACCGCCGGCACCGGACTGACCGTCAGCACCGGCACCGGCACCGTGCTGATGGACGGCAGGTCCGTCGACTTCGGCACCGTGGTCCGCGACCTCGCCTGGTCCCCCGACGGCAAGCACGCCGCCTTCGTCGACGGCAACGGCAACCTCCAGACCGCCGACCCCGACGGCAGCCACAAGACCCTGATCGCCAAGGCCCCGTCCGGTGTCACCTGGTCCCACCCCACCTGGCAGGTGACCAGCAAGGACGACTACGACGAGGGCCGCAACAACCTGATCTTCACCGCGGACGACCACGGCACCCTGCGACTGCTCGGCGTCGCCGCGAAGGCCGGCAGCACCCCGGCCGTGCTGCGGCTGGGCTCCTACGGCGACGAGGACTCCAAGCCGGTGCCGCAGACGGCCAACCAGTGGCCCAGCTCCACGGGTGCGCACGGCACGATCGTGTACGCCAACCAGACCGAGGGCCAGGTTTACATCCGCGACGACTACCTGCGGCAGCAGGGCGGCCCGGTCACCAAGGGTTCGCAGCCCGCCGCCGACGACCAGGGCGACCTGGTGTTCGTCCGCTCGGTCGGCGGCCACGACCACATCTTCGCCCGCGCCAACGACGAGGCCCGCCAGGAGCGCGACCTGACGCCGGACGCCACCGTCGACTACACCGAGCCGGTGATCTCCCACAACGGGCAGACCGTGGCCTTCCGTGGCCCGGACGGCGTCTACACGCTCCCCGCCAAGGGCGGAAAGCCCGAGAAGGTCACCGACACCGTCGGCCTGCCCGCCTACCGGTCCTGAGCGATCCGCTCCAACTCAGCCCGTAGGTTCGGAAGTTGATCGTCCGCTGTGTCGTGCGGCAGCCACTCGACCGGGTCCACGAAGCGGAACAGCACCCGGTTCGGGGTGATCGCGAACTCGTAGTCGGCGAAGCCGACCACCGCGCCCAGCTCGCCCCGGGCGGCCCCCCGCACCACGTGCGCGGTGAGCCCGTCCGGGGCCCCGGAACGGTCGGCCGTCACCCGGCGGCGGGCGTTCGGCCGGGCCAGGTACGGGCAGACCATCGCGGCGTACAGCATGCAGGCCCGGTGGCCGGGGCCCTCCATGGTCGGCGCCATGTTCCGGTACGGACGCCCGGCGGCCAGCGCCTCGCCGATCGCGGCGGCCTCGGCCCCGCCGACCACCCGCCACACCGGGCCGCGCGGCATCAGCGTGTTGCACACCGAGCACAGCCGCTCCCGGGCGCAGGCGGCCGACCGCTCGTAGTCGGTCAGCGCGAACTGCGGCTGTCCGGCCTCCCACGGGGTGATCGCGGGCACCGGGTAGCCGCGCTCGTCACGCGGGCGGGCCTCCACGGCGGGCGGCTTGGGGACGGTATCGAAACGCATGCCCCCATGACTATCACGCCCCGCCGGTCAGCCCCGGGGCACCGCGTACTCGGTCAACTCGGCACTTCCCGGCACGAGTTGCGCCCACTCCTCGGGCACCGCCAGCACCGCTACACCGGCCGTGGAGAACTTCTCCCGGATCCGCTCCAGCGTCCCGGCCGCCCACTCCCCGGTCAGCTCCAGCACCAGGTCCTGCACCTCCGGCCGGTGCCCGACCAGCAGCACGGTGCGCACCACCGGCGGCAACTCCCGCAGCAGATCGATCAGTTCGCCCACCTCGGCGCGGTACGCCCGGGGTTCCAGGACGAGTTCGGGCGCGCCGCCGAGCTCCGGCTCGGCCAGCTCCCAGGTCTGCCGGGTGCGCACCGCCGTCGAGCACAGCACCCGGTCCGGCACCAGGTCCTGCGCCGCCAGCCAGCGTCCGGCCGCGACCGCGTCGGCCCGGCCGCGCTCGGCCAGCGGGCGCAACTCGTCGGGGACGTCCGGCCAGTCCGCCTTGGCGTGCCGCAGCACGATCACCCGTCGCTGTTCCGTCATCCCCCCAGTGTGGCCCGGCCCGCCCAGCGCGTGTTGCGGGACGCGCCGCCGGGCGGCGGCTGCCAGGATGGAAGGCCCGAGCTCCGGAAAGGCCCCGCCATGGCTGTCACCGTCCACCTCGCCCAGCAGGACGACGCCGACGAACTGCTCGGCCGCAGCCCGCTGGCCGCCCTGACCGGCATGCTCCTCGACCAGCAGGTGCCGATGGAGAAGGCGTTCAGCGGCCCGCTGGTGATCGCCCGGCGCCTCGGCGCCGACGACCTCGACGCGCACGCCATCGCCGCCGCCGACCCGGAGGCGTTCGCCGCACTGTTCGCCGAGAAGCCCGCCGTCCACCGCTTCCCCGGCTCGATGGCCAAGCGGGTGCAGCAGCTCTGCGCCTACCTGGTCGAGCACTACGACGGCGACGCCGAGGCGGTCTGGCGCGACGCCGCCACCGGCAAGGAGCTGCTGACCAGGCTGAAGGCGCTGCCCGGCTTCGGCGTGCAGAAGGCGCAGATCTTCCTGGCCCTGCTCGGCAAGCAGTACGGCGTCCGCCCGGCCGGCTGGCGCGAGGCGGCGGGCGGGTACGGCGAGGAGGGCAGCTTCCGCTCGGTCGCCGACATCACCGGCCCGGAGTCGCTGCTGAAGGTGCGCGCCACCAAGCAGGAGGCCAAGCGCGCCGCGAAGGCCGGGAGCTGACCGCTCCCGGCCCGATCCGCCGTCACGGGGCGGACTGGTACTCCACGGTGAGCACGGCGCGGCCGAGCGCGTGCGCGGTCAGGTTGAAGCCGACCTGCGCGGCCGGGGTGTCCGGCCCGACGTCGAGGGCCGGCACGTCCAGGGCGTGCACCACGAACACGTAGCGGTGGGCCGGCCCGGGCGGCGGGGCGGCGCCGTCGTAGCGGTGGCCCGGGAAGTCGTTGCGGACGTGGAACGCCCCGCCGGGCAGCCCGCCGTCGTCCGCCCCCGCGCCGCGCGGCAGCTCGGTGGTGCCCGCGGGCAGGTTGACGGCCAGCCAGTGCCACCAGCCGGCCGCGGTCGGCGCGTCCGGGTCGTAGCAGGTCACCGCGAACGACCTGGTCCCCGCCGGGAAGCCCGACCAGGACAGCTGCGGCGAGGTGTTCCCCGCCGCGTGCACGTGGGCGTCCGGCATGGTCGCGCCGTCCACCAGGTCCTCGCTGCGCAGCTCGAACGCCGGCACCGGCGGCAGGAAATCGTACGGAAGCGGGATGCGCGCGGTCATCGTTCACCGTCCTCGTCGAAGGTGTGCGGGGGTACCGGCGCAGTCTACGGAGCGTCAGCTTCCGCCCAGGGCGTCGACCGCCGCGCCGAGCACGGTGTCCACCCGACCGAGGTCGAAGACCAGGTCGAAGTGGTTGCGGCCGCCGACCAGCAGCTCGTGCACCGCCACCCCGGCGGTCCGGGCCGCCTGGGTGAACTCGGCCTGCTGCCGGCCGAACTCGTCCGTCTCGTGCTCCCCGATCGCCACCACCAGCGGCGGCAGGCCCGACAGGTCCGCGTGCAGCGGGCTGAGCCTCCTGGCCCGCTCCGCGTCCAGCCCGAGCGGCTGGTTGACGTACGTCAGCGAGATCGGCTCCAGGTCGAACACGCCGCTGAGCAGCGCCGCCCCGGCGAACCGGCCGCGCAGCCGGGGGTCCAGCAGGGCGTTGGCCACCAGGTGAGCCCCCGCGGAGCTGCCGCTGAGCACCACCCGGGCCGGGTCGACGCCCAGCTCCCCGGCGTGCGCCAGCAGCCACACCAGCGCCTCGGTGACCTGCCCGGCGATCTGCTCCAGGGTCCAGTGCGGCGCCAGCCCGTAGCCGACGGCCGCGAACGCGGTGCCGTGCGGGACGAAGTCCAGCGCCGGGAAGACCGAGTCCTCCTTGCCGAGCTCCTGCCAGTAGCCGCCGTGCACGAACACGTGCAGCGGCGCGCCCGGCCGGGCCGGGAAGAAGTCGATCAGCTCCGGCCCGTCCGGCCCGTACCGCAGCTCCCGGTACCCGGCCAGCTCCTGGTAGGCCCGGCGGCTCACGCCCGCGTACGCGGCGAGTTCGGCGTCGAAGTCCGCGACCTTGCTGCTCGGCGAGTACTCGCGGTCGAGTTCCCGCTGGTCGTAGCCCCGGTACACCGTCATCGCGCCGCTCTCCTCACCCAACCAGGTATAGACCAATACGGGAGAGCGCGGTTAGCGTGGTCACTCCCCGTACTTCCTTCTCCGGAGTTGCCCCGTGGAGACGTCCGTCCTCGCCTTCGCCACCGACCTGCTCGACGAAGGGGCCGACACCTTCTTCGGCAACCTTACCGACCGGGCCGGCGTCGGCGGCGTCACGCTCGCCTCCGTCTACCACGAGGCGCGCGACGTCTTCCCGCACAACCCGCACCGCGTCCTGCGCTACCTCGAACCCGGCGCCGCGTACTTCCGCCCCGACCCCGCCCGCTGGGCCGACCGCCGCCTCGCCCCGCTCCCCTCCACCGCCATCGGCGACCGCGACCCGTTCGCCGAGGCCACCGAGGAGACCCGCCGACGCGGCCTCAAGCTGCACGCCTGGACGGTCTTCTGCCACAACGACCGCCTCGGCTTCGCCCACCCCGACTGCGCCCCCGCCAACGCCTTCGGCGACCGCCACCTCACCGAGCTGTGCCCCGCCAACCCCGAGGTCCGCGAGTACTGCCACACCCTGGTCGAGGAACTCGCCCGCTACGGCGTCGACGCCGTCCGCGCCGAATCCCTGCACTTCCACGGCCTCGCCCACGGCTACCACCACGAGCGCTACTTCGAGGAACTCGGCCCCGTCACCGAGGCGCTGCTCTCGCTCTGCTTCTGCCCGCACTGCCTGGCCGCCGCCACCGCCGCGGGCGTCCCCGCCGAGCACGTCCGCGACACCGTCCGCACCGAGCTCCGGGCCCGCCTCGCCGACGAGACCCGCGCGCTCGCCCCCACCCCCCTGGACCAGCTGGCCGGCGGCGCCCTCGCCGCCTACGTCGACGCCTCGGCCCGCACCGTCACCACCCTCGCCGCCGAACTCGCCGCCACCGCCGCCGCCCACGGCATGCGCCTGACCTTCATGGACGGCGGCGGCCCCGGCACCGGCTGGCTCTCCGGCATCGACCTCCCCGCGCTGGCCGGCGCCGCCCACCAGATCGAGACCCTCGGCTACGCCAGGACCCCCGAGGAGGTCCGCGAGAAGGTCGCCGCCTTCGCTCTGCACGGCGTGCGCCCGCAGGACATGGCCGTCATCCTGCGTCCGATGGCCTCCGACTGCGACGGCCCCGCCAACCTCGCCGCCAAGATCGCCACGCTCCGCGGACTCGGCGTCCCGGAGGTCGAGTTCTACAACTACGGCCTGATGCGGCTCTCCTCCCTCGACCGCATCGGCCACGCGCTGCGGTAGTCAGCGCCGGCGCTTCGCGGTGCCGAACAGGCTGCGGCTGATCTCCCGCCCGAGCTGGGTGCCCGCCGACCGGGCGAACGACTTCAGCGCCGGACTGCTCAGCAGCGACCCGAACAGCCCCGCTTCCTCCTTCTCCCGCTTCCGCTCCGGCTCCGGCGCGGCCTCCGGTTCCGGCACCGCCACCGGTTCCGGTGCGGCCGGCGGCGTCGGCGCGGTGAGCTTCTCGTACGCCGACTCCCGGTCGATCGCGTCGCGGTACCGCGGGTTCAACGCGGACCCCGTCACGGCCGCAGCCAGCTGCCCGTCCGGGAGCGGGCCCATCAGCGACTCCGGCGCGCGCAGCCTGGTCGCCGCGACCGGCGTCGGCGCGCCCTTCTCCGACAGCACCGTCACCACGGCCTCGCCCGTCCCGAGCCCGGTGAGCACGGCGGCCAGGTCGTACTCGGACTTCGGGAAGGTCGACACCGTCGCCTTGAGCGCCTTCGCGTCGTCCGGGGTGAAGGCCCGCAGCGCGTGCTGCACCCGGTTGCCGAGCTGGGCCAGCACGTCGCCGGGCACGTCCTTCGGCGTCTGGGTGACGAAGAAGATCCCGACGCCCTTGGAGCGGATCAGCCGCACGGTCTGGGTGATCGCCTCCCGGAAGGACTTCGACGCGCCCTTGAACAGCAGGTGGGCCTCGTCGAAGAAGAACACCAGCTTGGGGCGGTCGAGGTCGCCGACCTCCGGCAGGTCCTGGTACAGGTCGGCGAGCAGCCACATCAGGAAGGTGGAGAACAGCCGCGGCCGATCCTGCACCGCCGGGAGTTCGAGCACCGAGACCACGCCGCGCCCGTCCTCGGCCGTCCGCAGCAGGTCGGAGGTGTCGAACTCGGGCTCGCCGAAGAACGCCCCGGCGCCCTGGTTCTCCAGCACCGTCAGCGAACGGAGGATCACCCCGGCGGTGGCGGCGGACAGCCCGCCGATGCCCTTCAGCTCGCCCTTGCCCTCCGGCGAGGTGAGGAAGGAGATGACGGAGCTCAGGTCCTTCAGGTCGTACAGCTCCAGGCCGTGCTGGTCGGCGTAGTGGAAGACCAGCGAGAGCGAGGCCTCCTGGGTCTCGTTCAGCTCCAGCACCTTGGCGAGCAGCAGCGGCCCGAAACCGGTGACGGTGGCCCGGATCGGGGTGCCCTCGCCCTGGCCGCCGAGCGAGAAGAACTCGGCGGGGCAGCCGCGCGCCGTCCAGTCCTGCCCGACCTCGGCGGCCCGCGCGGTGAGCTTCTCGCCGCCCTCGCCGGGCGCGGCGATCCCGGACACGTCGCCCTTGACGTCGGCGAGGAACACCGGCACGCCCGCCGCGGAGAGCTGTTCGGCGATCAACTGCAGGGTCTTGGTCTTCCCGGTGCCGGTCGCCCCGGCGACCAGCCCGTGCCGGTTCAGCACGCCCAGCGGGACGCGCACCTGCGCACCGGGGTGCGCGGCGCCCTCGTGCAGGACCGCACCGAGCCGGAGGGCCGGGCCGGAGAATGCGTAGCCGGCGGCGATCCGGGCGACCGGTTCGGGCAGGGCGGCGGGTTCGGTCTCAGCGGTCATGTCCTCGGATCTCCCCGACTGAACGGTGAAAAGTCATCAATTCCCATCAAAACGCCCAACCCCTCCTCAGCTCGGTCAACGCACCGTTGGTCCCGCCTGCTGCGCCCGCAGCGTCGCGAACGGTAGGCTTTCCGTGTGATCTTCAAGCGCATCGGCAACGGACGGCCGTACCCGGATCACGGCCGGACCAGCACCCGCCAATGGGCGGACGTCGCGCCGCGTCCGGTGCGGCTGGACCAGTTGGTGACCACCAAGGGTCAGTTGGACCTGGAGACCCTCCTCGCGGAGGACTCCACCTTCTACGGGGACCTGTTCGCCCACGTGGTGAAGTGGCGTGGCGACCTGTACCTGGAGGACGGGCTGCACCGGGCCGTTCGAGCCGCACTCCAACAGCGGCAGGTCCTGCACGCCCGCGTGCTGGAGATGGACTGACCGTCCGTCACCCGTACCCGGCCGCAACCGCCGGTCGGTCCCGGTACGTCCTTTCGAGTGCCGTCGTCCCCCGGATGATGATCATCCAGTACCTGCACCGCCTTAGTCGGATTAGTGTGCTGACTAGGGCGGCCGAGCGGCCCGTCCCCACGGCCGCTCGGCGGTCACCGGCACCCCACCCTGGCACCTAGGGGGAGACAGACCATGAGCATGTTGACTCCCCGGGGTTTGAAGGGGAAGCAGTACCGGGTCACCGGCAACGCCTATCCCCGACTCGGGCGCCCCACCCGCCGCGGCCGCAGGGTCGCGCTCGCGCTGGGCGGCGTACTGATCCTCGGACTGGTCTCGGTCGGCGGCGTCCAGCTGTACGACGTCTTCACCGGGAAGACCAAGCACGCCGGCGCGCAGGCGTGCGCCGGCGTCTCCGGCAAGCCGCTGGCCGCCCCGGAGAACAGTGCGGCCGCGAGCACCTCCCCGTCCGCCGCCGGCTCGCCGGCCGCGTCGGGGGCGCCCGCGCCGGCCCCCAGCAACACCGCCGTGCCGCAGCCCGCCGCGGTGACGGTCAACGTCTACAACGCCACCGACAAGGCCGGCCTGGCGGCCCGCACCGCCGACGAGCTCAGGAAGCGCGGCTTCGTGGTCGGCAAGGTCGGGAACGCGCCGGCCGCGCTCGACAAGAAGGTGCCCGGCGCCGCGCAGGTGGTGAGCGGCCCCGGCGGGCTCGGCGCGGCCACCCTGCTGGTCTCCCAGGTCGCCACCGCCACCAGCACCGAGGACACCCGCGCCGACGCCACCGTCGACCTGGTCATCGGCGACACCTTCACCGCCCTCGCCGACCCGACCCAGGCCGCGGCCGCGCTCGCCGAACTCACCAAGCCCTCCCCCACCCCGGAGCCCGGCCACTGCTGAGCGCACCACCGCACAAGCACAGGAGCCCCCACCCGGATCGGGTGGGGGCTCCTGTGCTTCCTGTGCGGGAGGCCGCTGGTGCGCGTGCTCAGCCGGCCGTGCCGTAGAGGCGGTCGCCCGCGTCGCCGAGGCCCGGAACGATGTAGCCGTGCTCGTTGAGCCGCTCGTCGAGGGCGGCGGTGACCACGGTGACGGGGGTGTCCGCCAGCTCGCGCTCCATGACCGCGACGCCCTCGGGCGCGGCCAGCAGCACCACCGCGGTGACGTCCGTCGCGCCGCGCTCGAGCAGCATCCGGATCGCGGCGACCAGCGTGCCGCCGGTGGCGAGCATCGGGTCGAGCACGTAGACCTGCCGGCCGGAGAGGTCGTCCGGCATCCGGGTCGCGTAGGTGGAGGCCTCCAGGGTCTCCTCGTTGCGGACCATGCCGAGGAAGCCGACCTCGGCGGTGGGCAGCAGCCGGGTCATGCCGTCGAGCATGCCGAGACCGGCCCGGAGGATCGGAACCACCAGCGGGCGCGGGTAGGACAGCCGGGTGCCCCGGGTCACCGCGACGGGAGTGGTGATCTCGACCGTTTCGGTCCGGACGTCCCTGGTCGCCTCGTACGCGAGCAGGGTCACCAGCTCGTCGGTGAGCCGCCGGAAGGTCGGCGAGTCCGTGCGCTCGTCGCGCAGGGTGGACAGCTTGTGGGCGACCAGCGGGTGGTCGACGACGTGGAGACGCATGGCAACGACGATAACGGGCCCGGGTACGTGTGTACGACTCCGTACGAACCGGGACGAGCCGGGACGAGCCGGGAGGACCGGCCGCGCGACCCGGAATGCGGCCGGAATCACGGAAGTCGGGCCGCTCCTGTGGTATCGGCGGGCCTCATCTGGGAAAGTCGGAACCTATGAAGAGCAACCCGACGCGGGCATCGACCGCCGGCGCGGGCGGGTCAGGCTCGACAGACGAGTCCCGTCCGGCGTCCGAGGACGGCGCGCCGAGCGCCGCGGAGACCGACGCGCAGCGGCGAAAGCGCCGGGCCGTGTTCCTCCGCGAGCTGGCCGAGGCCCGTGAACTGCGCGCCCGGGTGCAGCCGAGACGGACCAAGGAACGCCGGATGCGCGAAGCGTTGCGGATGCGAACCTTCCGGATCTGACCTGGCCCGGGGCCGCGCCCCGGACCTCGATTGCGCCCCGCGAGCGCCCGAACGCCCCCCACCGCAAGGGGTCCGACGGTCAAGATCCGCACGTCGACCGGCCGGAAGCCGGCCATTCCGACACGACCTGCGAAGACGCGCTGCCGAACACCCCCCGCAGCGGCGGGCTTTCTGTCACGATGCGGTGGGACGGTCCGAACAGCGGACCGCCTTCTGGCGCGGGGGCGGCCGGACCGCACCCGCCCGAGATCGCCGACAGCCGAGACCAATCTTGGGAGTGTCCCTGGTGGCGTACTTCGCTGCAGTGCTTGCTCGCACCGGTGCCGGGTGGGACGTGAGCGAGACCGAACTCGACGACGTAGAGACCCTGGCCGACCTGACCGACCTGGCCCGCGAAGCGGCCGAGGACGATGACACCGTGCTGGTCTTCATCGAGCAGGAGGACGCCTGGTTCGCCCTCCTGCGGATCGACGGTGAGGACGACCCGCGGATCTTCGTCTCGGACGCGGCCGCCGCGGCGCGCAGCTCGTACGGGGCCGTGCTCACGGACGAGTTGATCGAACAGGACGGGGAGGCCGACTTCGACGACCTGGACGGCCTGGTGGCCGAACTCGACGACGAGGACGACGACGCGACCGCCGAGACCGAGGACGACGAGGACGAGCCGGCGGCCGGGCGGGGCGCGACCCCGATCGGGCCGATCGGCGACTCCGAGCTGCTGACCGAGTACGGGATGGCGGCCGCCGACCTGCTGGAGCTCGCGGGCGAGGGCGCCGCGCCGGGCGACGCGCTCGGCGAGATCGCCGAGGCGCTCGGCTGCAGCGAGGTACTGGAGGCCGTTCGGTAGCGGCGGGCCCGGTGTCCGACACTGGGTCCATGCAGCCCGTCCCCCCTCCGCCCCTCACCCTCGGCGAACGGCCGCGGATCGCCCCGCTGCCCGCCCCCGTACGCCCCGACCCGGTACGCGACCGCTGGCGGGACCAGATGCGCCTCGCCATCGAGGAGGCCGCGCTGGCCACCGCCACCGGTGACGTCCCGGTCGGGGCGTTCGTCCTGGGCCCGGACGGCGCCGTGCTGGGGCGCGGCCACAACGTCCGCGAGGCGGTGGGCGACCCCACCGGGCACGCCGAGGTGGTGGCGATCCGTCAGGCCGCCGCGAGCGTCGGGGAGTGGCGGCTGAGCGGCTGCACCCTGGTGGTCACCCTGGAGCCCTGCACCATGTGCGCGGGCGCGATCGTGCTCTCCCGCCTGGACCGGGTGGTCTACGGCGCCCTCGACCCGAAGGCCGGCGCGGCCGGGTCGCTCTTCGACGTGATCCGCGACAACCGCCTCAACCACCGCCCCGAAGTGGTCCCCGGCGTCCTCGCCGAGGAGTGCACCGCCCAACTGCGGGCCTTCTTCGACACCCACCGCTGACCACCGCCCGCAACGGATTTCGTCCGTCCCTGCCGATCCGGTAGAGTTCCCCTCGGTAGCGTGTCCGAGCGGCCAAAGGAGCACGCCTCGAAAGCGTGTGTGGGGGCAACTCCACCGTGGGTTCGAATCCCACCGCTACCGCCACTGAGCAGGACAGACGAAGGCCCCCGACTGGAGACAGTCGGGGGCCTTCGTCGTAGCGGTCTCATTTTTGGTCTCAGTTCGGCGGAAGTCGCAAACTAGTCGCCCGGTTGGGGGAGACCGGCTACCTTCTCTCCGTATGGACGACTCCCTCTCGTTCGCCGCCTTCGTCGATGGCGCACAGAAGGCCGCGCATCGAGCCATGGAGGATCATGGCCGCGGTGACTACGACGAGTTCGCTCTCCACGCCGGAGTCGCGGTTGAGAAGCTGGCCAAGGGTGTTCTAGTCCAGAAGAACCCGCTGTACATCGTCGACATGCGCGGCGGCGCGGAGATGCTGTTCCACCTCGGAGGCCATCGCCTGGCCCGCAAGGTTCGGACGATCGGGGCAACTGAAACACTCGCCCGGCTCCGGATGCTTGATGTCTCGCTTCCTGGCGCGCAGCTTGACCTCTTGATCGACATGCGTAACGGAGTTGCGCACTCCGTGGCCAGCAGCCAGGCAAAGTCGCTTCTCCCAACGTTCGCCGAGACTGTCACCGCCTTGGCGAACGAAGCAGCCGAGGACATCGAGCGATTTTGGGGCCGGTGGGCAGACACCGCGCGTACCGCCGTAGACGGCAAGAGCAGTCAGGTCGAGCGCGATGTGATGATCCGCATTCGCCAGGCTCGGCACCGCTTCGACGACCGGTTTGCTGGTCTCCCGGAAGGTGCCAAGGAGCAGGTTCTCAGTGCTCGGCGGATCCCAGAGCAGTTCACCATTACGACCTTGCCAGACAGTCCCATGGCGGTTCTCAGGTATACCCCAGTGTGCCCTGCATGCGGTGGCCAGGCGTCAACGGTTTACACGCTCAGCACATCGACCAGCACCACCACGACGATGAACGCCACGGCATTCGCCTGCCAGCTCTGTGGCCTGGAACTCGACGACTTGGAGGAGATCAGGGCGGCCGACCCGGGAACCGAGACCTGGCCATTGCAGGTTTGCCTCTCTCACAGTTCCCTATTTCCAGCCGAAACAGTCACCCTCGGTGAAGCCCGCGCTGGATGACGGTCGGCTCGTGTGGAGCCCCTCCAACAGGTGAGGCTCCACAGGCCTTGAGCTGCCAACTGATCGCGCCACTACCCGCTACTCCAGCTAGAGCACGGTGGACCTATCGGCGATCAGGACAGTTCGACGGCATCGCTCGCCGCTTTCCAAATAAGTCCGCCGATCTGCTGGGCCACGTCCCGCCGGACCCGCTTCGTCACGTGCTGGTACCGGTGGGCCATGGCGGTGCTCGACCAGCCCATGATGTCCATCACGATCCGCTCGGGCACACCGAGGATGAGCAGGATCGTGCCGGCGGTGTGGCGGGCATCGTGGAGGCGGCCGTCCCGGAGGCCGGCGGCCTGGAGAAGCCGCTTCCACTCGTCCCAATCGGTCCGTGGGATCAGCGGCTGGCCGGTCTCGGTGGCGAAGACCCACCCACCGTCCTGCCAGAGCTGCCGGGCCTGGAGCCGCTCCCGCTCCTGCTCCTCCTGGTGGAGCCGGAGCACCTTGATGAGCTGATCGGGCAATCCGATCAGCCGCTTACCCGCCTTCGACTTGGTGGGGGCCGCCTGCTTGTTCGTCCGGATCCGCTCGGGGCACCGGCCGGCGTGCTTCTTCCCGCAGGACTCGCCCTCGCAGCCGTGACGGTACTTCGGCCGCTGCATGCTCTGGCGGACCCAGAGAGTTCCTTCGTCCAGGTCGATGTCCGTCCACTGGAGTCCGAGCGCTTCGCCCTGCCGCAGTCCGAGCGCGAGGGCGACCGCCCACCGGCCGCTGTTCCGGCGCTTGCCCGCCTCCAGCAGAAGCCGCTGCACCTCCTCGACCTCGTACGGCGTCACCTCCTCCTCTTCCACCTTGGGCGCCGTGGCCAGGGAGGCTACGTTGCGAGTGATGTGCCCGCGCCTCACCGCCTGGTTGAGCGCGGCCCGGATGGTGCGGTGGGCCTGGTGGGCGGTGGCGGGCTTGCTGCCGTTGTCCTGCATCTTCTTGTAGAAGCGCTCCAGGTGTTCCGGCTCAAGCTTCTCCAGCCGGTGAGCGCCCAGCCCGGGGATCAAGTGGACGTTGACCGCCACCCGGTAGCCGGACAGGGTGTTCGGCCGGACCGACAGAGCCGCAATGTTCTCGACCCAGTGGGTGAGCCAGGACGTGACGGTCCACTTCTTGCCGGCCTTCGGGATGTTGCCCTCGTCCCGCTTCTTCTCCAGCTCCCGGACCTTCTTGGTGACCTCGGCCCGGTTCTTGCCCCTGATGTGACGCCGGTCGGGGGTGCCGTCGTCCTTCACACCGACGGTCACGCGGCCGTGCCACTTGCCGTCCTTGTCCTGGTAGATGCTCGAAGCGCCGTTCGGCTGACGGGTTGCCAAGGGTGAAGCCTCCTCAGGCTGCGATCGGGGCGAAGCCGGACTCCTGCATCCGGCGGCGGACGTACTGAGTCAGCGCCTCGGCCGGCACCCGGCGGAGGCGACCGATGGGGATGCTCGGGACCTCGCCCGTACGGATGAGGGCGAACATGGTGGTGCGGCCGACACCGAGGCGGCGGGCCGCCTCTTCGACGGTGAGGGCGATGAGGGTTGAGTCGTGGTCCTGCGTGGCCGAGAGCTGGGGCAGGTTGGTGCTCAATGTGGTCCTCCCTGTGGCTCAGGCAGGCCGGACTGCTGACACATCCACCAGAACCGACTCAACCTGTGCTGACCGGTTCTGAGCTGGTGTTCGGAGCCTTCTTGCCGTGCGTGTGTCCGAGGTGGGGATTTCTGCGTCACAGCGTCACCGTCGTCACGCGGGCTTCTGACCTGTGGTTTTGCGTGGCGCGGGGGCTGGGGTGTGCGTCATGGGTGTGTCACGGGCTGCGTTATCTGGTGACGCGGTGACGCAGGGGTGACGCAGCGGCCGTCGTCTGCGTCACGGCTTTCGCCGCAGGTCGGGGGTGGTTTTCCGGCCCGCGTGACGAAGGTGACGCAGCGTCTCCCTACTTAGGACAAAAGAAGGGGTTTCTGTTCTGGGGCGGGTGCGCCTCAGAACGAGAAGGAGGAGCCGCTGCGCGGCACGCTCTGGGGCGGCGCAGCCGCCGAACAGCAAGAGGAGCACCCAGGCGTGGCGGGCCGTGCTCTTCTTGCTGTTCATTCTTTGAGGCCGGGTCAGAACAGCGGGTGCCGTTCGTGCGGGGGCGTGGGGGCGGGGCGGGCCATCTCCAGGTAGCGGCCTTCGCGCGTGCGGCCGGAGTCGATGAGGACCCGGCGGGCGGCGAGGGTGGGCTGGAGGCGCTTGAGCCGGTCGGAGAGCACCTTTCCGGTGGTGGGCCACCCCTTGGGCAGGGAGCGGAGTTCGTCGCCCGCGTAGAGGCGGCTGAGGGACGCCAGCCACTCGGTTGAGGTCATGCGCTGTGCCCCGCCCGGTTCGATGGTCTCGGCGTGCTTGAGGACGGTCTGCGCGAGCAGGTCGCCTTCGATCACGTCGTCGTTCAGGTCGTCCAGGCTGGCCCGGTAGGCGGGGAGCGCACCGAGCCCGGTGGCGGCGTCGAGCTGCGCGCACAGGTGCGCGAAGTCCGCCATCCGCAGGTCTGTCGGAGTCTCCGCCTCCGCCGCCCGAACCTTCACCGTCAGGTCGAGCAGCGACCCGAGGACGATCGGCAGCACCTCCGCATACTCCGCCCACAGCTCCGCCTCGGTGCGGCGGACGGCGGGCCGCTCCAGCCGCAGCGGCAACAGCCGCTCCGCCAGGTCGGGCCGGATCACGCCCACGTCGATCCCGGTCAGCAGCAGCGGCCGCCGGTAGGAGGCGCGGTGCACGTCGCCGTCGGTGAACAGGGCACGCTTGACGCTCTCCGCCCCGGTGACGATGCAGCACATCGCGTCCGACAGGTCCGGGGTCATGTGGGAGAGGTTGTCGAGGGCGGTGACCCAGCCGGCCGCGACGGCGGCGATCAGGTTCTCCTCGTCCTTCGGGGCGCGGCGCAGGTCGCCGCTCATGCCCTCGATGATCCGCACGAGCATGCGGCCGCCGGTGGACTTGCCCGCGCCCTGCGGTCCGGTGAGGAACGGGGCCGGCACGGGGACGGACGGGCCGAGGCAGCCGATCAGCCAGGCGATGGCCAGGCACTCGGTCGGCGCGTCGGCGAAGTTGCACAGCCTCAGCAGCAGATCGAGCCCTTTGCCGTCGGTGTCCTTGACGGGGAGGGGGAGTTCGCCGGTGAGCTGGGTGCGTCGCCAGCACACCTCTCGCGGGTCCGGGGTGAGGATGTCCCAGCCGCCCGGGTGGATCCGCACCGACTTCCCGTCGGCGCGGCCCAGGTCGAGCCACGTCGCGCCGTCGAAGCCGGGGGCGACGCGGATGTGGACGGGCTGCACGTCCTCGGACAGGGCGAGTGCTTCGATCAAGTCCAGTGCCTCCTTGAGCGCGGTGCCGTTGAACACGCCGAGCCCGTCCCGGTAGAGACCGACCATGAGTTCCTGGCGGTGGCTGCCGGTGGTGCCCTGGGAGCGGATCGGCCGGGCGACGGGGTTGCCGTTGCGCTGGGCGTAGACGGTGCCGTCGGCGGTGCGGAAGTACCGGAAGTGGGAGTGGGCGTAGTCGGCGATGACCTCACGCCCCGGGTTCTTCTCGTCGTCGCTCACGGCTACATCCCCAGCCTGTGGACAGCGTTGCTCCACGCGTCGGCGCAGTGCCGGGGGCTCTCGCCCTTCGCGCCGGCGGCGGCGAACAGTCGTGCGATGTGCGCCTCCGTCAGGCAGCCGCAGTGGCCGTGTGTGGAGAGCACCGCGAGGAACGCCCCGAACACGGTGGCGTGCACGGCAGCGGTGGCGGCGGTGATGCGCTGCTCGGCCATGGCGATGCCGCGCTCCAGGTACTTCGGGCTGCGGTGCGGGCAGACCCCGCCGCCGACCGGCGCGGGGACCGCGGCGCGCATCGGTCGGGCGGGAGCGGGCTCCCGTACCACCATCCCGCGAACGACGTCCGGCAGGGCCGCCACGGTGCCGGTGCCGGGGCCGAGCCACCGGGCGTAGGACATGGACGACTTGACGTCCACGCCCGGTCGGACGGCGTTGGCGGACGACATGACGCCCCGGTAGATCCAGTGCTCCCCACGGGTGGTGGCCACGGTCCGGGTCGCGGGCAGGTTCTCCCTGGCCCAGGCGATGGCGTCCGCGTTGTCGAGGTCCACGACCGTGACTCCGGCGCCGCCCGGGTGGTAGGCGACCGCCGCCGCTACGGCCCAGGCCCGGGCCCACTCGGCGGAGTTGAGGGAGCCGGGGTCGATGGTGGCGGCGGCCCAGCCGTGGCAGGGGGCCGGGCAGGTGCAGGGGCCGGGGATCTTCATGTTCGGCCGGCCGCCGCACGCGTTGCCGGTGCAGGCGGGGCAGTTGCCGAACGGCACCTTCCCGGCCCGCAGCGGCAGCACGGGCACGCCGGAGGCGGCCAGAGAGAGCGCCACGGATAGGTGCTCTCCCCGGATGAGGGTGGATTGGGTCATGCTGGGTCTCTCCAGTTCTCTATGCGGATGCTGGAAGACGGCGGCCCCGATTCTTGGCAGAGGGGGGCCGCCGTTGTCGTTCGCCGGACTGTCAGAGCAGGTGTCAGACGCGGGTGTCAGAGCGGTGTCAGGCCGCTCTGACACCCGCGTCTGCCTAGGGGTTTGGGTGTCAGGGGGTGTCAGGTGTCAGGGGTGTCAGACCAGCGCCGGGGCGGGGGTGATGCGGTACCGGCCCTTCTGCGCGGCCGGCACCAGGCGACCGTCCTCGACCATGCGTCGGAACTCGCCCGACACCCACGGACGGGAGCGCCCGAGGCGGGCGGCCTGGTCCATGACGTCCTTCGGGCCGATGACCATCACGCCGCGCTGCTCGAACTCGGCGATGATGCCTTCCATCGCGGCGCGGGCTTCCTCGGGCGTGAACTCCGGCGCCGGCGCGCCGAGGGTGATCGCGGCCAGGGTGCCCGGGACGGGCGGGAGTTCGGCCTGCGGGTCGAGGTGGGCGTCCTCCGCGTCCACCCGCCCCACCGCCTCCGGCTCCCGCTCCCGGTCGTCGTCGCTGTCGCCGTCGCTGTCGGCTAGGTACACGCTGCCCTCCCCCGCGTCGTCGGCGTCTGCGTCGGTGTGGTGGCGGTGGGTGTAGGCGTTGCCGACGGCGGCCGCGGCGGCCTTGGCGGTGATGGGGTCGACGGTGGCTCCGTTGCGGCGGGCCCACTGGGCGAGCTGTTCCATGACGCGGGCGGCGCTGCCGGTGAAGCGCAGGGTGCGGCTCGGGGCGCTGTAGCGCTGCTCATCCACGCCCGGGGTGACCAGGTAGCAGTACCCGGGGCGGCGGTTGCCCCACGCCCCCGGGTGCGCACCCGCGTCCAGCACCGACGGCGGGAGTGCCATGCCCTCGTCCCTCGGGTCCAGGCCGAAGCACAGCACCGAGGGGATGGACGCGCGGGTGCTGGTGGAGAGCTGGTCGTGGCTCGGGCGCTGGAGCGAGATGACCAGCGAGATGCCCGCCGACCGGGCCTCTTGGGCGATGCCGGTGAAGGTGTCGTCGCCCATGAACCGCAGGGTGTTGGCGGCTTCCTCGAACCAGCCGACCAGGAACGGCATGCCCTCACACCCGCACGCCCCTCCCCTGCGGCACGAGTGCGCCGGGTCGGTCTGCGGCTCAGCAGCGGCCGGCACCCACTGGCGGTAGCCGTGCTCACCCAGCCACCGGGTCCGGGCGGGGATGACCGCCTGCAGCGCGGTCACCATCGTCTCGGTCGCCGCGCCGCCTTCCACGGCCCAGTCCATGCCGGGCCTCAGCGGACCGAAGTCCTGGAACGACTTCGGGTCGGAGAACCACACGATGACGTCGCGGCGGCCCATGATCTCGGACACCACGTTCAGCGCTCCGTCGCCCTTGCCGGAGCCGGTCCCGCCGCAGATCAGCAGGTGCGTCGAGTTGCGGCCCGCCTGCGGGTCGCCGGGCAGCCACAGCACCAGCGGGGACCCGTCGTCGTAGCGGCCGATGACCAGCGGATCGGCGATGGAGCCGCCGACGTTCGTGGGCATCTCCCACTCGACCACCTCGGCGAGCATGTCCTTCGGGACCACGGTGAGGGTGCCGCGCCGGGCGGAGTCCGGGTCGGGCAGGTACCGTACCGCCGTCGGCGCGACGTCGAGGGCGGAGGCGATGTTGCCCAGCGACCGGGCCACGTCGTCGTTCGTCAACTCGCCAGCAGGCAGCACGATTTCGGCGTTGACCCGATTGGGCTCCACCTCGGTCTTGCGGATCTTCGCCCCGGCGAGCTTCACCTTCTCCAGCAGCGACCCGTCCGCGTCGGTCCCGGCCTGGACCGCTTCGGGGTTGCGGCGCATCACCTGACGGACGTTCCACGACAGCGCCAGCGCGCCGCCGCCGATCCAGAACGCACCGAAGGTGAAGGAGTTCCAGCCCGCCAGAGCCATCGTCGTGAACCACGTGCTCGCCGCCGCGACCGTGACGGCCGAGTGGAGTCGGCGCTGCTGCGTGGTGGACTTCCCCGCCCACGCGGTCACCCCGGTCACGGCAACCGATCCGAGGGTCAGGCCGACCGCGTAGCCGGGGGAGCCGTGCGCCGGCACCCACGCCACCGAACCCGCGAGCCCCGTGGCGGCGGCGAGGATCCACGGCGGGGTGTAGGGCTTGGCGCGGTGGGCGACCCACGCACCGACGCCTTCCAGGGTGCTGGCACCCTCCAGGGACTCCCGGTGCTGGGCTTCGGCGTCGCCGTTCTTGCTCGTGCTGTTCCTGCCCATGACGGGGCCTCCTGTCGGATCAGAACTGGAAGGGGCGGTGCTGGGTCTGGGGGCGCTGCGGGGTCATGACGTCGGCGTACTCGCGCTGAAACGCGGCCCACGCGGCGGCGGCGTCCTTCGCGGCGTCGGTCATCGCGTCGGCGGCCTTGGCGAGCTTCCGGGCCACCGAGCGGGCCCGCATCTTCTGGCGGAACGCGTGGTCGCCGGGCAGCGGCGGGGCCTGCTCCAGGGCGGCCTTGAGGATCTCCGCGCCCACCTCGATCTCGATCGCCGAGTACGCGGCGAACGCCCGCAGCGCCTCGCAGTACGAGCGGACGTCGGCCGCGCTGTAGAACGCGGGCTCCGGGAGGGCGAGTTGGCTGCTGCGGCCCATCCCGGTGCCGGGGTTCGCCGCCGCGCCCATCTGCGGGCCGGTGGTCTTGTTGACGTTGATGTTCAGCCCGGGGGAGAACGTCGCCCCGGAGCCGAAGCCGTTACGGGTGCTGCTCGTGCCGGTGCTGCTGGTCGCGCCGCTGTTCGGCGTGTTAGCGCGGTTGGCCATCGCGGTTCCTCCCCGATTCGGGGCCGGGACTGTCCCGGCTCCCCGCCCCCGCCCGGCCCTTGAAGGGTCGGGCGGGGACGGGCAGCCGTCAGTTCTGGCGCATGTCGCGGATGATCCACCGGATGACCAGCGCCGCGACCGCGAGCGCCAGCGCCGCCATGCCCACGGCCAGCAGGGCGGCCGTGGTGGCGAGCAGGACCGGGATCAGCACCGCCGCCGCACCCGCGCCGGCCGCGACGTAGCCGCCCATCCGGGAGACCACCGCACCCGCGTCGGGCCGCGCCGCCACCGGCGCCGGAGCAGGGGCGGAGAGGAGCTGGGCGTTCTGGTTGGTGCTGAGTTGGGCGGCGACCAGCAGCGCCAGGCGCTCCAGGTCCACGGGTTCGCCGTCCGGGGCGGGGACGGCGGCAAGGTGACGGTTCACGGGTGGTTCTCCCTTCCGGTTCAGGCGGAGACGATCAGGGCGGAGGCGGTCTCGAAGGCGTGGTGGAACGCCTGGTCGAGCAGGTAGCCGCCGTTCATGCCGTGGTCGGCGAGACGCACGAACGCGCTCTTCCCGGTGGCGTCGGCGAGGCGGCGCAGCGGTTCGCGCCGGTCGGCGATGTAGTGCGTGGCGGCCGACAGAGCCAGTCCGGCGGCGACCGGCCCGGGGCGCAGACGGACGCCGAGCAGGCGCGATCCGACCAGCAGGGCGGCGGCCTGGGTGGCGGTGTAGGTGGCGACGTGGGCGGCGCACGCGGCGCGGCCGGCGGCGCTGGACTGGCCTTCGTTGTGGTCCTGCTGGCCCTTCGTTCGGGCCTGGTGGTCGCTCTGCACCCAGTGATCGGCGACGTCGGCAGCGGCACGGAGCAGGGCGTACGCGGCGGCGAAACGGGCGGCGCGGTCGGACAGCATGACGAACTCCAAAGAGTCTGTGGTGCGCGGAAGTTGATGGTTAGCGCGGGCCGGACTCAGGCGGCGAGCGGGATGCCATCGGCGCAGGGCAGGCAGGTGCCGAGGTGCGCGGGCAGGACGTATCCGGCGTCGCGCCGGCAGGCGGGGCAGGTGCGGCGGGCCCGGTTCGCAGCATCCAACGCAGCGGCCTTCGCGGGAGTCATCTCCCGTACGCGGGCCGCGAGTTCGACGCGGTACAGGTAGGCGGCCCGGGGCTGCTTGGAGCGGCGGGACCGCCAGAGGATCTGAGCGGCGACGGGCTGACCGCCCGGCCGCAGTCCGCAGGCGCGGAGCTGTCGGCGCGTCATCAGACCGTCGGGCGCCATCCGCCACGGGTAGGTCGGAGTAGCGAAGCGCTCCCCGGCCGGGTCCCAGAACCGGGGGCGGCTCACGCGGCCACCCGCTCAGCGTCAGTGCCCCGCTCGTGCTCCTGGTAGCGGGCGGCGACCCATCCGGTCGACCAGCCCGTGATCTCGGCGGCGCGGCGCTGCGACACCCCTTCGGCGACAGCGGCGGCGATCACCTCGCGGGCGATTGGCTCGGCCAGCTTCCCCTCGGTGGCCGGACCGGTCAGCAGGGCTTCGCGGCGCTGCCGCTCCGCCTCGCGCTCACGGCGCTCACGCTCCCGCCGTTCGCGCTCACGCTCGCTCACCTCGCGCTCACGACGCTCCCGCGCGGCCCGCTCCGCAGCCTCCGCCTCATGCTGAGCGGCCCGCTCCGCAGCCGCCTGGCGGGACCGTTCCTCGCGCTCCTCACGGGCCATCCGGACTTCGTGCTCACGCTGCTCACGCGCCCGCCGATCCTCCCGGTCCTCGGCCTCGCGGCGGCGGCGCTCGGCGGCCTCGAACTCCTCCAGCCGCTCCGCCCGCTCCCGCTTCCGCAGGTCCTCCGCGCGCTGCTGACGCTCGGCCCGCTCGGCCCGCTCAGCGTGCTCACGGGCGGCCACAGCCCGGGCGATCGCCCGCCGGTAGGCCAGGGACGTCTCGGCCGTGACGATCAGCAGCAGCGGCGCGACGGCGTGCACCGCGACCCCCACCGCATCCTTGTTCAGCGCGGATTCGCCCACGTTGAGCAGCAGCGTCGCCAGACCGGTCATCCAACGCAGCACCACCGGCCACCGGCCACCGCCAGCGCCGAGGCGGGCCAGGATGCCGTCCATCCGGACCACGATCACCACCGCCCAGTCCACGACCAGCGGCAGGATCGGAGCCGTCCATTCCCACCCGGGCGGGGTGTGGCCGGCCATCAACGGCGTCACCGTGAGCATGCTGTACAGCACCGCCCCGAACGTGATCGCCCACGTCCCCGCACTCAACACCCGCTCCGCAGAACGGATCTGCTGCGGCGTCACCATTACGTTCACAGCACACCCCGCAGGCCGCCCCACGAACGGGCCATGAGCACCCACACGCTGTTCGTGAGCACCCGGCTGCGGCGGTGAGCATGCCCCTCGAAGGCGCTCACGCCGCCACCCCCAGCACCGCCGACGAACGGCGGACACCGCTGCGGCGGGCCACGCGGAGCGTACGCGGGGCTGAGTCCATCAGGCGCTCGGCGTAGGCCGCCAGCTCCGGGTCCTCCCGGCGCAGGTCCGCCAGCACCTCCACCGCCACGTCCATCCGGGCCCGGTACTCCGCCGCCGACTCGCCGACCACGCCGGCGAACAGCTCCGAGTCCACACCCAACGCCAGCTCCGCGAACTCATCGGAGCCCACGGCGCGCTGGCCTGCAACAATCGACTTCACGGGTCAACCTCTTCCAGTAGGCGGGTCGGCCCAGGGCCGCCGCGCGTTCCTTGGCCGGGAGCGCGGCGGCCCGTCTTCGTGGGCCCTGACCACTCGTCACGCACGAGTGGCCATGGATTCCGACCCGCCCATATGGGCGGGTCGGTCACCAAAGTGACTCGTTCGTTTGATCAGCACTCTGTTGAGTTAGCAAGGAACTGACGCTTCCTTCGGGGGGCTATCACCCCACCCCTCTAGGCATGTTCGTGCTAGTCAGAGCAGCCCCAAGAGGGCCCTCTCCGCCGCTCCCGCATCTCTCGGTTGCGACACACTCAACATAGACAACCTGCCTAGGCAGGTCAAGAGACTTGAGTTTCTCGCGTGTGTTGAGCATCTGCCTTAGCATGGGTGCATGAGCCTCGACCCGGATGACTCCCGCCCGCCGTATCAGCAGGTCAGCAGCTCTTTGCGGGCCTCGATCCTGACGAAGAAACCCGGCTTCGAAACCGGCGACAAGCTCCCGTCCGGCCCTGAGCTCGCCAAGCACTTCGGCGTGGCACGCGGCACGATCGACAAGGCTCTCGACCTGCTCAGGACCGAAGGGCTGATCGTGACCCGGCAGGGCAGCGGTTCCTTCGTCCGCGAGCGCACGTCTCGACCGGTCGGTCTTCGCCCCCACCTCGAAGCAGCATTCGAGCAGCAGCAGGTGACTCTCGACTTCGCAGGCTTCTCCAGCGAGACGCTCCACAACGCCATGCAGGAACCGCTCGACAAGGTGCGCTCCGGACGGCTGGCCCCGGAGTCCATCACCGTGCGCCTCTTGCTGCCGGACACGTCCGAGCCAATGGCCGTGCCCGTGCTGGTGGATGGGCTCAAGGACGAACCCGCGCTCCGGGACCGCGCACGCAACATCGCGGTGACCAACGCTGGCGGAATCGCCCACTCAGTCGAGATGCTGGCGGAGCTTGGTCTCGTCCAGTCGGCCACGGTTCAGGTGAAGGTGCACCGGGCGTCCAGCCTGTTCAAGCTGTACATCCTGAACCGCTCAGAGGCGTTCTTCGGCTTCTATCCGCTCCGGGAGCGAACGGTGGCCATCGACGGCAACGACCGCACGTTCTACGACGTCACCGGCAAGGACACCACGCTCTTCCACCATGCCTCCGGCCCAGACGATGCCTCGCTCGGATCGCAGTACGTCCAGCAGGCACAGATGTGGTTCGACAGCGTGTGGTCCACGATCGCGTACGAGCGCCAGCCGTGACCGCCTCTCCCCCGTCGCTCGCTGACGTGCTTCGGCCGGTGAAGCACGTCCTGCTCGACTTCGACGGTCCGGTCTGCTCGGTCTTCGCCGGGCTGCCCGCGCCAGAGGTCGCGCGACAGCTCCTTCAGGGTCTGCTCGCAACCAGCGAGCAGGCTCCGGCCGGAAGTGAAGCCGAGAGTGACCCTCTTGCCCTCCTCCGGCTGATTGCGGACGCGCGGCCGGACCTGACAGCAGAAGTGGACAACGCGCTTGCGTCGCTTGAGACGGAGGCCGTTCTGATCGGTTGGCCGAACCCCGGCTGCGAATCGGTTCTCCGCGCCTGCGCCAGATCCGGCCGCTCCGTATCGGTGGTCAGCAACAACGCAGGCGTGGCGATCGACGCGTATCTGACCGAGCAAGGGCTCAATCGCTACGTGGCAGGCGTCTTCGGGCGGATCCCCGGCGACCCATCGTCCATGAAGCCAAACCCACGTCTCCTCCTGGAGGCAATGAAGGAAGCTGGCAGCAAGCCGGAGGAGTGCATCTTCATCGGCGACGCAGCCCGGGACGTAGAGGCCGGGAACGCGGCGGGGGTGGTGACGATCGGATATGCCAACAAGCCAGGGAAAGAAGCGAAGTTGGCCGCTGCTGGCGCGGTAGCCATTGTGGACTCGATGCAGCTCATCGCAGATGCGATGAGCTGATCGTGCGGTCGGTGAACCCGTGGACAGCAGCCGCCATCGGCGCCAGCGTGTCCCACAGTCGATGCGGACACCCCTATGGTCTCTCCATGACGAACCTCGCGGGGATCGAAGCTGGAGATGCTGCGACCTGGGTAGCAACCGCCGTCAGCATTGTCATGGCGGGTTTCGCGTTGTGGCAGACCCGTCGGCAAAACAAGGACCAACGGGAGGCGAATCGGCTCCTGCAGGAAGCGGCAGAGCAGTCTCACCTCCAGGCAGAAGCAACGGAGCGCAGGGCCTACGCCGTGGAGCAGATGCTCGATCGGCTGACGGCCGCTACGGCGTCAGACGTGGCAACGCCCCCTGCGCAGTTCGAGCTTGCGGCCCCGTCTCCGTTGTCGATCGCGTGGAGCTTGGAGCACCGAGGCAAGCACACCTACGTCCTCCGAAATGAGGGAACGGAGACTGCTACCGGAGTTCGAGTCGATCCTGCGAACTTGCCTCCAACGGCTATCAATGTTCCTGAGAACGCAGTTGTACGTCCTCAAGAGTCTGTCGACTTCGTCATGGCGAGCACTTTTGGTGGCCTAGTCCCCAACGAGATCTGGGTAAGTTGGGACGGCCATGAGGAGCCCGTAGCTGTACGGGTTCCTGGATAGCAAGCGCGGTCGCTGGCCCCGTGACCCGCACAGAGCGTGGTCTCAGTTGTGGTCTCATTCGCCGCGGTTCAGCGAGGTACACCAGCACCCAGAAGACACGCTCTCACCTGCGGCCGGAACGCCCGCGACCGTCACTGAACGATGGATCCCAGACCTCGAAAGCGTGTGTGGGGGCAACTCCACCGTGGGTTCGAATCCCACCGCTACCGCCACTGAGCAGGACAGACGAAGGCCCCCGACTGGAGACAGTCGGGGGCCTTCGTCGTTCGGGGCCGGCGACAGCCGGACGGGCCGGGGAACCGTCCCCGGGTCGTGCGGAACCTCGCGGTGCGAGGTGGGGGCAGCAGCTCCGGGGGGACGAGCTGCTGCCCCGGGCGGAGGTCCCACAACCGGGGCCGCGTCGGGGGGATGCCGCGGCGCCCGGTCCCACAGCGGGGACCTCCGGTTCGCCGTACCGGGGATTCCTGCCAGATCCTCGGTACATCAACCATCCTGCCGTGCCGCCGGGGTGGGCACATCCGGAGAAAGCCCCGTCCGCGCGGGACCTTCGTCCCAGGGGGTGAACGGGGCCCTCACTCCTTGCGCCGTCCGGTGGATAAGCTGCGCGTGGCAGGGCCGTGCGGGGAGAGGGCGGCGGCCCGACTCAGGGAGGCAGGCCCGTTCGATGGCTCAGGCGAAGAAGGTGGCCATGTGGATCCTGGTCATCTTCGTCATCTACACGATCATCAACTCGCCGGTGCGCGCCGCCGAGCTGGTGCAGTCCGGCTTCGTCGGCATCTCGGACGCCGCGAAGGCGGTCGGCACTTTCATGACCGGACTGGTGCGCTAGTACCGTGGCGGGGTTCGTCCTTCGGGGGCGCTCCCCGGCCGGGGCGTGCCCTCCCTCACCGCGAGGAGCGGCATCGTGATCCGGCACCTGGTCCTGTTCAAGCTCAACGACGGCGTCAGCAAGGACGATCCGCGGGCCGTCGCCGGCGCCAAGGCGTTCGAGGAGCTCGGCGCGCTGATCCCCGAGCTGCGCGAGTGGGAGTGCGGCTGGAACTTCACCGAGCGGGACATCGCGCAGGACTTCGCGATCAACAGCCTGGTCGAGGACCGCGCCGCGCTGGCCGCCTACCTGGGCCACCCGGCCCACCAGTCCGCCGCCGGACAGTGGCGCGAGTTCGCCACCTGGGTGATCGCCGACCTGGAGGTCTGACCCCCCGTCACCACCCGTCGCACACGCACGACCCCGCGACCCCCGCCCTCCACCGGAGCGCGGGGGTCGTAGCACACTCCGCCGAATGCTGGACGGTTCGTCAACACGCCTCCTTCGGGTGCTTGCCCGGCGACAGAACGACTTGTGATGCTATGACCGGTTTTGCCGGAAATTTGGCGAGGTGGTTCTCAAGGGAGGGGTGACGTGTCCGTGCGGACGCAGGGCAGTGCGCCGGAGGAGCGGGTCGCGGACCTGCCGGACCCGGCCGAGCTGGTCGCCCGCCGTGCCGGCGGGCGCGGCGCGGTGGACGTCCGGACGCTCACCAGGGTGCTGTTCGAGCGGCTCGCCGAACTCCCCCCGGACGCCCCGGAACGGTCCCGGGTCCGCTCGGCGCTGATCGAGATCAACATCCCGCTGGTGCGCTACGCCGCCACCCGGTTCCGCAGCCGCAGCGAACCGATGGAGGACATCGTCCAGGTCGGCACCATCGGCCTGATCAACGCCATCGACCGCTTCGACCCGCACCGCGGCGTCCAGTTCCCCACCTACGCGCTGCCGACCATCCTCGGCGAGATCAAGCGCTACTTCCGCGACAACGTCCGCACCATGCACGTCCCGCGCCGGCTCCAGGAGCTCTGGGTCCAGGTCAGCGGCGCCATGGAGGAACTGACGGTCACCCACGGGCGGGCCCCCAAGGTCCCCGAGATCGCCGCCAACCTGCGGATCCCCGAGGAGGACGTGCGGGCCTGCCTGGACGCCGGGCGGGCCTACAACGCCGCCTCGCTGGAGGCCGCCCAGGAGCACGAGGGCGGGCTCGCGCTGCTCGACCGGCTCGGCTACGAGGACTCCGCCCTCACCGACGTCGAGCACCGCGACATGGTCCGCCACCTGCTGGTCCAGCTCCCCGAACGGGAGCGGCGGATCATCATGCTGCGGTTCTTCGCCAACCTGACCCAGTCGCAGATCTCCACCGAACTCGGCATGTCGCAGATGCACGTCTCCCGGCTGCTGTCGCGCATCCTCACCCGGCTGCGGACCGGGAACTCCTGGGAGGAGTGAGCCGCCCGATCGTTGCCGCGTGTCACCGGGGAGTGACGAGTCGCGACGTTCGGGTTTGCCGAGGCCGGTGTGCCGGTATTGAGCAGGAAGACACGTCGGCCGGGCACCACCGTGCGGTGGTGGCCGCCGAACAGGAAGTCACAAGGGGGTGGGCGCGTGTTCACAGAACAGGGCAGTGCGGTCATCGAGTCCGTCGTCGTACCGATCCCGGCCCAGGCCGGTCCCGCCGAGGCCCCGGACCGGGCCCTCGACACCCGCACGCTGTCCCGGGCACTGTTCCGCAGGCTGGCCGCCCTCGACGCCGACAGCGAGGAGCACGCCTACGTCCGGGACACCCTGATCGAGCTCAACCTGCCGCTGGTCCGGTACGCCTCCGCGCGCTTCCGCAGCCGCAACGAGCCGATGGAGGACATCGTCCAGGTCGGCACCATCGGCCTGATCAAGGCCATCGACCGCTTCGACCCGGACCGCGGCGTCGAGTTCCCGACCTTCGCCATGCCCACCGTGGTCGGCGAGATCAAGCGCTTCTTCCGGGACACCAGCTGGTCGGTGCGGGTCCCGCGCCGCCTGCAGGAGCTCCGGCTGGCCCTCACCAAGGCCGGCGACGACCTCTCCCAGCGGCTCGACCGCTCGCCCACCGTCCCCGAGCTGGCCGTCTACCTCGGCGTCTCCGAGGACGACGTGGTCGAGGGCCTGGCCGTCGGCAACGCGTACACCGCCAGCTCGCTGGACTCCACCCCCGGCGAGGACGAGAGCGGCGACGGCCCGCTCGCCGACCGCCTCGGGTACGAGGACCTCGCCCTCGAGGGCGTCGAGTACCGCGAGTCGCTCAAGCCGCTGCTGGCCAAGCTCCCGCCGCGCGAGCGCCGGATCATCATGCTGCGCTTCTTCGGCAACCTGACGCAGTCCCAGATCGGCGAGGAGATCGGCATCTCCCAGATGCACGTCTCCCGCCTGCTCACCAAGACCCTCGCCCACCTGCGGGAGGGCCTGACCGCCGAGGGGTAGCGGCTACGGGACGGTGCAGGTGGCCCGGAGCCTCGCCAGCTGCTCCCCGGTGAGGCCCAGGCCGTCCTGCCAGAAGTGGTCGAAGCTCGGCCAGCCGAGGGCGAGCTCCTCGAAGGCCGCGTCCAGGTACACCGCTTCGGCACGGGCCAGCGGCTGCATCAGCGGGTCGACCCGGGCGATCAGCGCGGCCGAGCGCTCGTTGGTGAGCAGGTAGTCCGCGAGGACGGTCTGCCGGTCGACGCCGAGCGCCGTCAGCAGCAGCGCGGCCGTCCAGCCGGTGCGGTCCTTGCCCGCCGTGCAGTGGAACAGCACCGGCGCGCCGTCGGCCTCGACGATCAGCCGCAGCACGGCCGCGAACCGGGAACGGGCCACCGCGTCGGTCACGAACCAGCGGTACATCGACGTCATCATCGCGGTGCCGCGGCCCTCGCCGAGCACGGCGTGCATCGCCGCCGGGTCGCCGCTGCCCAGAGCCCGCCGCAGCTCCACGTACAGGTCGAAGTCCGCGGAGAACACCGGCAGGTGGTGCAGGGTCGGGCCGAGCCCGTCCAGCGCCGGGACGGTCAGCGTCGCGGACGCGTCCAGCGGCAGCTCGGCGGCGGCCAGCCCGGGCACGAGGTCGGCGCCCAGGTGGCGGACCTCGTCCAGGCTGCGCAGGTCGACCACGTGCCGCAGGCCGATCGCACCGAGCAGCGCCCGGTCGGCGTCGCCGAGCCGGCTCAGCGCCTCGGTGCGCAGCAGCGCGCCGGTGCGGACGGTGCGGCCGTCCGCGGTGCGGTAGCCGCCCAGGTCGCGGGCGTTGACGGCAGCGGCCAGGCCGAGGCTGCGGGCGGTCTCGGTGGACGGCGCGGTCACGGTGCCTCCTGGCGGGCCTGGTTGCTCAGTACCGGCCAGTGTAGGCACGCCCCGGAGCGGGACCGCCCGGGGTACCCGGTCGGCCCCGCGCGGGCGCACGCCGCGGTACTACTTGACGGCCAGCCAGATCACGCCGATCACGACGACCAGGGCCACCACGGCCCCGACGACGATCAGCGGGGTGCGGCTCGACGAGGAGCTGCTGCCGTACGTGGTGACGGTGCCCGGGGCCTGCGCGGCCGGGGCCTCGTCGACGAACGCCCGGAACATCTGGGTCGACCCGGCGGGGTCGTAGTCGTTGTCAGCCATGGAACGGGACTCTAGCCAACCCGGGCAGCCCGCCGACACCCCGGACCCCACCCCGGACCAGGTCTGCACGCTCCCCTCACCTCGGGTGGCCCGGGCGCGGGCGCCCGGCCCGCGGAATCAAGCCGGACCCGAACGGGTTGTGCCTCTTCATGACGAACACTGACGCCCCCCGGGTGACCCTCGGCCCCTCAGACCTCGCCGTCTCCCCGCTGTCCCTGGGCGGCAACGTCTTCGGCTGGACGGCCGACGAGGCGCAGTCCTTCGCGGTGCTGGACGCGTACGCGGCGGCGGGCGGCAACTTCGTCGACACCGCCGACACCTACTCCTCCTGGGTGCCCGGCAACTCCGGCGGCGAGTCGGAGACGGTGATCGGCAACTGGCTGCGCAGCCGCGGCAACCGCGAGCAGCTGCTGATCGCCACCAAGGTCGGCATGGCCCCCGGCCTCGACAACCTGAAGCGGGACACCCTGCGCCGCGGCGTCGAAGCCTCGCTGCGCCGGCTCGGCGTGGAGCGGATCGACCTGTTCTACACCCACCGGGACGACCTGGACACGCCCGTCGAGGAGATCGTCACCGCGCTGGACGAGCTGGTCCGCGAGGGCAAGGTGCGCGAGGTCGCCGCCTCCAACATCGGCCCCGAGCGGCTGGCCGCCGCGCTGGAGTTCGCCGCCCGCGAGGGCCTGGCCTCGTACGTGGCGGTGCAGCCGCACTACAACCTGGTCTCCCGCGACACCTACGAGGGCCCGCTGGCCGACGTGGTGGCCGCGCACGGGCTGTCCGCCGTCCCGTACTACGCGCTCGCCTCCGGCTTCCTGACCGGCAAGTACCGTCCGGGCGCGGCCGTGGCCAGCGCCCGCGCCCAGGGCGCGGGCCGGCACCTGGACAGCCCGCGCGGGCCCCGGGTGCTGGCGGCGCTCGACGAGGTGGCGGCGGCGCACGGCGCAGAGGTCGCCGCGGTGGCGCTGGCCTGGCTGGCCGCGCAGCCCACCGTCGCCGCGCCGTTGGCCAGCGCCCGCACCGTGGAGCAGCTGCCGCCGCTGCTGGCCGCGGCCGCGCTCCGGCTCACCGACGCCGAGCTGAAGCTGCTCGACGCGGCCTCCGCCTGAGCGCTCGACCCCCCGACCGCCTGACGGGTCGTCGGACACGCCGAAGGCGCCCTCCCCGGCCGGTGCGGGAGGGCGCCTTCGGGCCGTCAGGCGAGGCGGCCGAAGAAGTCCGGGTAGTAGCCGCTGCTGAGGCGGGAGACCCGGACGTCCTTGCCGGGCCGGGGGGCTTCCACGTACGTCCCGTCGCCCAGGTAGACGGCCACGTGGTGGATGCCGGAGACCCGGCCGTTGCTGGACCAGAAGACCAGGTCGCCGCGCCGGAGCTGGTTCGAGCCGATCGGCGTGGCGGCCCGGTACTGGTCGTCGGCGACCCGCGGGGCGGCGATCCCGGCCCGGCGGAACGCCTGCTGGACCAGGCCCGAGCAGTCGAAGCCGTCCGGCCCGTTGCCGCCCCACACGTAGGGCTTGCCGACCTGCGCCAGCGCGTAGGACACCGCCGCCTCGACGCCGTCCGCCGCCGGGGCGGAGGACTGCTGCTGGGCGGACTGCGGGGCCTGGCCTCCGTCACCGGTGCGGGAGACGTAGACGTCGTAGTGGCTGGTGTAGCGCCACTCGCCGGCCGCGTTCCGAAACCAGTAGACCTTGCCGTCCCAGCCCTGCCGGAGCCCTCCGGAGGACTGCGACTGCTGCGCCGGCTGCTGGGGCTGCGCGGCCTTCGCGCCGCCGGTGCGGTCGAGGTAGACGTTGTACCACTTGGTGTAACGCCACTCGCCGGCCGCGTTCTTGAACCAGTACACCTTGCCGTCCCAGCCCGGGCCGGACGGCGCGGGCATCGCGTGCGCGGAGGTCGCGCCGAGCCCGAGCCCGACGATCCCCGCACCCGCCAGCACCGTGGCGGCCAGACAGGTCGAACGCACGGCGCGGTGTATTCGGCCGGCCCGCTCGGCCGCGCCGGAACCGCCGGTGCGCGGCGCCGGCCGGGTGCACTGCAGGCACCGGCAGGCTGACGCACCGTCGGATTCGGCGAAGCCCAGCAGGGGCGCGTCGGACCAGTCCGGCAGATCGGCGGGGTCGGTGGATATCGAGGCGAGCGCGGTCGTCACGCGGGCTTCCCTTCCTTGCGGTTCGGGCGGGCGGCCGGGGCGGGCACCGCGGCGGTGACCCCGGCCGGGGCGACGAACGCGACCAGCAGCTGCTCCATCAGGGCGCTGCGCGCGCTGTCGTCCAACTCGTGGGCGGTGGCCCGCTCCAGGCGGCGCACCGCGAGCGCCGCGGCCTCCACCGCGTCGTCCACCAGGACGGTCCGCAGCCCGGCGTCCAGGTCGGCGAGCCGGCGGCGGCGCATCGACTCGGCGACCTCCGGCGCGTAGTCCAGGGCCAGCGGCTGCACCGAGTACACCTCGATGCCGGCCGGGGCGGTCTCCGCGGCCAGCGCCCTGGTCAACTCGTCGGCGAACCAGTGGCCGTCGCGGAGCGCGGGCCCCGGCGCGGAGTTGGAGTCGCACGGCAGGGTGGAGGCGGTTCGGGCCAGCACGGCCTGCACCTGCTCGCGCAGATACGTTTCGTGCTCGGCGATGCCGAGCGTCACCCGGGCGGTGTCCTTCACCCGCCACACGATCAGCAGCCGCACCAGCAGCGGCGTCCCGGCCCGGTCGGTGACCTGCACCGGCTCGCTGCGCCAGTGCCGCAGCCGGACGTCCACCCGGCGGCGGCGCAGCAGCGGGTTCACCCAGAGCAGCCCCGTGCGGCGCACCGTGCCCCGGTAGCGGCCCCACCGGGTCAGCACCCGGGTCTCGCCGCCCGGATTGGACAGCAGACCGCCGAGCGCGGCCAGCATGGCCAGGCCGATCGCGCTCACCGAGGCGAGCGTCCGGTCACCGACCTCGGCCTGCCCGCTGGCCTTCGCGGCCGCACCGCGCAGGTCGGGGACGCCGGGCAGCTGCGGGATCACCCCGGCCCGGGCCAGCACCAGCACGATGCCCGCCGCGCCGAGCAGCAGCGCGAGCAGCGGCAGCCAGCCCGGCAGGGCGAACGCCCGGCGCTCGCGCAGCGACTGGTCGGCGCGCGGCGGGCGCCGGTGCGCGGCGGACGCGTCGACCGGGGCCGAGCGCTCGCCCTTCGCGATGGACGCGCTGAGCGCGCTCAGCGCGCGCAGTCCGCCGCCCCCCGGCTCCGGGGTGGCCCGCGGCGCGGGCGGGGCGGCGGCCGGGTCGTCCGCGCCGACCGCCACCAGCTCGGTCGGGTCGAGCGCCACGCCCACCACCGGGAGCGGCTGGGTGGCCGGACCCCGGTCGGGTCCGTCCTCGGCGGACGGGGCGGTCTTGATCAGCGGCTTGCTCACCGCCTTGGCGACCGCCTTGGTCAGTTGGGTCGCACCGACGGGAGGTTCCGGAGCGACGGGGGGCCAGGAGTTGGGTCGCGGCGACGAGTCGCGGGTGACGTCCATGCACGTGTCCTAAGGGTCAGAGTGTCGCGCAACGGGCGGCCCGGATCTGACGGGCAGTGCCAGACTCAGGCTAGGTTGATAAGTCATCAAATGCGATATTTATCAGGCGGTGTGTCGATGTGTCGGATATGCCGGGGACGCGCCGGGCCGTCCATCCTGAGCTGCGGGAACGGACGGACCGGCGAACCTCCCGGACCGGATCGGACGGGCCGTCAGCTACGGCGAGTACCACTCCCCCGGGCGAACACCCGGCGGGTGAACAGCCCCACGGCCGCCGCGATCAGCAACGCCGCGCAGGCCAGCCCGCGCCAGCCGGTGGCCGCCGCCCGGTGCGCCGCAGCAGCCGCATCCGGCGGCGGAGCAGCGAACTCCCGCGCCCCCGCCTGCTCCTCCGGCCGGTCCGACCCTGCGCCCCCTGACGGACCGTCGACCGCCAGGGCGGAGGGCGGCGACGACGTCTCGCCGGACGGCGTTCCGGACGCGGCCACCGAGACGGACGGGGTCAGCGAAGCGGGTGCCGGAGCCGGCGGGACGGACGGCGCCACCGGAACCTCCGGGCCCCCCGGAAGCTCAGGAAGCTCCGGAACGGATGGAGCGGTGGCGACCGGCTGCGCCTGACGTCCCATCAGGCCCGGCACCATGATCGGCAGCACCTCCGGTGGACCGACCACCGCCAGCTCCGCCGGCGCCGCCGAGGGCGCCCCGGACGCTTGCACGCTCACCGACGCGGACGGAGACGGCGACGACATGGCCGCACCCGGCGATGCCGATGCGGACGGCGACGCGGATGCCGACGCGGATGCCGACGCGGACGGGGAAGGGGATGGCGACACAGACGGCGAGGGCGACAGGCTCGGCAACGTGACCGGCTCGGCGACCGCCGGCGGCACCACGATCGGCAGCACCTCCGGCGGCACCGGCACCGTCGACACCACCGGCGACGGCGAGACAGACACCGGCGCACTCACCGAAGGCGACGCGCTCACCGAGGCGGACGGAGACGGCGACACCGATGGAGAGGGAGACGGCTGAGCCGAGGCCGACGGCACATCAGATGCCGCGGGTGCAACGGTCGGCGAAGCCGCAGCCGTCGGCGAGGGCGACGGGCTCGGGGACCCCACCGGCTCGGTGACCGTCGGCGGCACCACGATCGGCAGCACCTCCGGCGGCACCGGCACCGTGGACACCACCGGCGACGGCGAGACCGACACCGGCGCACTCACCGAGGCGGACGGAGACGGCGACACCGATGGAGAGGGCGACGGCTGCGCCGAGGCCGACGGCACGTCAGATGCCGTGGGCGAAACGGTCGGCGAAGCCGCAGCCGTCGGCGAAGGTGACGGGCTCGGGGACCACACCGGCTCGGTGACCGTCGGCGGCACCACGATCGGCAGCACCTCCGGCGGCACCGGCACCGTCGACACCACCGGCGACGGCGAGACCGACACCGGCGCACTCACCGCAGGCGAGGCGCTCACCGAAGTGGACGGAGACGGCGACACCGGCGCACTCGCCGAAGCGGACGGAGACGGCGCAGCCGATACCGAGGGGGAGGGCGAGTCGGTTGCCGAGGGGGCGGCGATGCGGACGGTGATCGGGTCGCCGGGGGTGCCGTTGCCGGCCGGGTCGGTGGCGGTGGGGAGGAGGGTGAGGTCGCCGGGGGCGAGGTCGTGGAGGGCGGTGCAGGACCAGGTGCCGTCGGGGCCGGTGACGGCGCTGCAGACGGTGGTGCGTTCGCCGCCGTGGCCGGCGGCGGTGACGGTGACGGTGGAGCCGGGTTCGGCGCGGCCGGCCAGCTTGGGGCGGGCGGTGTGCAGGAGTTCGCCGCTGCCGGGGGCGGTGAGGCGCGGGCGGTCGGGGGCGGCGGTGTCGACGGTGAGCGCGACGGGCTTGCCGTCCGAGCGGTTGCCGGCGCCGTCCAGGGCGCGGGGGGTGAGCCGGTAGCGGCCGTCGGGGAGGTTCTCGACGGGCAGGCAGGACCAGGTGCCGTCGGCGGCGACCGCGGTGGAGCAGAGGTCGGTGGTGCTGCGGTCGGCGGCCTCCGCGGCGACGGTGACGGTGGAGCCGGGTTCGCCGAGGCCGGTGAGCAGCAGCCCGGGGTCGTTGGTGAAGGCGGGCAGGGTGAGCACGGGAGCGGTCGGCGGCGTGGTCTTGACGGTCAGTCGGAACCGGTCGCCGCGCAGCACCATGCCGGTGCGGGTGGTCTCCACGGCCGCCAGGGTGTGCGGGCCCTCGGTGAGCGGACGGTCGGCCCGGCAGCTCCAGGAGCCGTCGTTGCCGGCCCGGGCGGTGCACAGGGTGGTGCCGCCCTCCTGGATCGCGATGCTCGCGCCGGCCACCGCGCCGTCGCCGCGGAACTCGGGGCGCGGCTCCTTGGTGACGGTGCCGGGGATCGGCAGCGCGACCTCGGGCTTGGCGGCGCCGATCGAGAGGCCGACCTTCTGGTCGACGACCTGCCCGGAGTCGGCGAAGCCGCCGGGGGCGACGAGTTGGGAGCCGTTGCGGGCCAGCCGGAGCCGGACCCAGGTCTCGCCGCTGGTCGCGCCGGACGGGACCTGCCACTCCAGGGCGGCGGTGGAGGACCCGGCGGGGACCTCGGCCTGCACCCGCTCCAGCGGGTCGAAGCGGCCGTTGCGGTCGAAGTCGATCCAGCCGGCCAGCACGGCGGGCCCGCTGCCGGGGGCGACCGGCACGTCCAGGTGGTAGTAGCGGCCGACGGCGGTCTCGGCGGGGAAGTTCAGGGTCGGGTCGGCCCCCTGGTACTCGGCGCGGCCGGGCTGCAGTTGCGGCGGCGGCGGGCTGGCCCAGGCGCTGCGGCGGCTGTCCCCGCCGTCGAGTTCGACGCCGGGGGCGAGCGGGCCGGCGTCGGCGGGGGGCGGCGGCGGGCCGGGGGGCGGGCCGGGCAGCAGCGGCTGGTCGACCGACTGGCCGATCCCGGGCCGGGTGCGAGCGGCGGCGGGTGCGGCGTCCTGGCCGAGGAACAGGTCGGAGACCAGGTGGGAGGCGTTGCCGTAGCCCTGCGGGGCGCTGCCGAGGCCCTCGTCGAGGGTGACGGTGAAGGCCTGCTTCAGCGCGGCGGGCGGGGTGGTGGAGCCGGCCCCGGCGGTGGAGCGCTGTTCGACCCGCAGCGACACGGTGGAGACGGTGCCGGCGAGTTCGAGAGTGCCGGCGCCGTCGGCGGTGCCGTCCTGCGCGGCGCCGGCGGCGGGGGCGAGTTCGCCGGAGCCGACCGTCCAGCCGGTCCAGCCGGTGCGGCCGACCAGGGCGGGAGCGGCGGGGGTGCCCCCGGTGACGGTCAGCCGGGAGCTGGTTCCGGTGCTGCCGTCCTTCGAAGTGGCCGTTCCGGTGAGGCCGCTGACGTGCAGTCGGGGGTTGCGGACGGGCCGGGAGAAGGACAGCTGGAGGGTGCCGAGCGTGTGCCAGGAGCCGTCGGCCGCGGGGCGCCGCTCGGCGGCGAGGAAGGTCTCGGCGGGGTCACCGGGACGGATGCCGTCGGTGTAGGGGGTGCCGCCGCCGGTGCGGTCGGCGAGCCGGCCGGGGGCTGCGGAGACCGTCACCCCGGGCAGCGCCGCGTAGTCGAACTGGACGGCGAGGCCGGAGGGCAGCACGGCGCGCCGTTCGGCGGTCCAGGTGTCCGGGGTCTGCTGGGCGTCCACCGGCGGGGTGCCGAGGCCGGTGAGCAGGCCGGTGGCGATCAGGACGGCGGTGCCCCGACCGATCCGGGAGCGTCCCGGGCGGCTCCGGTCGGCCCGTCGGTCACGGTCGGTCTGCCGGTCGCGGTCGGCCGGGCGGGCGTCGGGAGCCGGGGCCCGGAGGGGGAACTGTCGGCACATCCGGCTCTCCTCTCGGTGTCGTCGTCCGCCGGAATCGCGGCCCTGCCATGCACTCGAATGGTGATGACGATCAGACAAAAGGGAATCACGATCTGGTTTCCGTCATACCGCGACACCTGGCCAATTCGTCCGACACCACCCGATTGGTGGGCACTCGGCCAGCAGCATCGGGATACCCGCCCGACCCACCGTCAACTCACCCGAACGGGCATCAATCGGACGCTACCGCACAGTTGCTGACCACCTGTCAGTCCGACCTGTTCGAATTGGTGTGTTTATCAGTAGAGTCGGCCGGCGTGACGATTGATTCCACACTCATCAAGACCAGCTTCGCCGTCGTCGAGCCCCACGGCAGCGAAGTCACCGCCTACTTCTACACGCACCTGTTCGAGCACAACCCGGACGTGCGCAAGCTCTTCGCCGAGCACATGAACGAGCAGCAGGACCGCCTCTGGGCCGCCATCGGCACCCTGGTCAACAAGCTCGAGGACACCGACACCGTGGTCAACGTGCTGCAGGGCCTGGGCCGTCGGCACGCCGGCTACGGTGCGCTGCCCGAGCACTTCCCCGCGGTCGGCGCCAGCCTGCTGGCCTCGCTGGCGCACTTCGCGGGCGACGCCTGGACCCCCGAGATCGAAGCCGCCTGGACCGCGCTGTACGGGGTCGTCACGGACGTGATGAGCGCGGCGCTGACCGAAGCCGCCGCGGGCTGAGAGGCCCCCGGTGCCCTTCGACCCCGCGGTCATCCGCGCCAGCTTCGCCGTCGTCGAGCGCCGCGCCGATCAGCTGACCAAGTTCTTCTACGCCCACCTGTTCACCAACAACCCCGGTGTCGAAGCACTTTTCCCGGCCCGGCTCGCCGAACAGCGCGACCGGCTCTTCGCCGCACTCACCCAACTCGTGCTGCGGCTGGAGGAACCCGAGAAGCTCACCGGCTACCTGGCGGCGCTCGGGCGCGACCACCGAAAGTTCCAGGCCGCGCCCGAGCACTACCCCGCCGTCGGCGCCAGCCTGATCGCCGCGCTCAAGCACTTCTCCGGACACTCGTGGACCCCAGAGATCGAGAAGGCGTGGGTCGAGGCGTTCACCGTCATCTCCCAGGCCATGATCGACGCGGCCGCGGCCGTCCCCGAGTCCACCCCGCGCTGGTGGAACGCCGAAGTGCTGGACCGCCGCCGTGCCGCCCCCGACCTCACGGTGCTCACCCTGCGGCCGGACCGGCCGTACCCCTTCACCGCCGGCCAGTACCTGACGGTCTGCTCGGACCGGCAGCCGCACGTCTGGCGGCCCTACTCCCTCGCCTGCGCCCCCCGCTCCGACAACACGCTCGAACTGCACGTCCGCCGGGTCCCCGACGGGCTGCTGTCCACCGCGCTGGTCAACGACGTCCTGCCCGGTGAAACCGTCCGACTCGGCCCGCCGCTCGGCGAGGCCGTGCTCGCCCCCGACTCCGACCGGCCCCTGCTGATGGTCGCGGCCGGCACCGGCTGGGCCCCCGCCAAGGCCCTGCTGGAACAACTCGCCCGCGACGGCGGCCGCCCCACCACGGTGTTCGTCGCCGCCCGCAGCGACGCCGACCAGTACGACCTGGCCAGCGTGCACGAGCTGGTCAAGGAGCACGCCTGGCTGCACGCGGTGCTCTCCGCCCCCGAGCCCGGCGCCAGCCGCAACGAGGCTGCCAAGCTGCTCCGTGCCGGCCTGGCCGAGTTCGGCGACTGCTCCGGACACGACATCCACGTCTCGGGGCCGCCCGACCTGGTCCCCGCCGTCGCCGCCCAACTCCTCGACCAGAACGCCGAACCCGGCCTGCTCCGGCACGACCCGGTCGCCGCCACCTTCAACCGCAGCCGCCCGCTCACCCCCGCGGAGTGGTTCCTGGAGGAGCGCGACGTCCCCTGGATCAACCGGACCGAACTCGGCTGACGCCGGTCCTGCCGCCCCCCGACCACCACAACGGGGGGCGGCAGGACCGGCGACCCGCAGAACGACCCGGGGAAGCACGAAGGCCCCGGGTGGGAACCCGGGGCCTTCGGTCGGTGCGCTCAGCAGGATTCGAACCTGCAACCTCTTGATCCGTAGTCAAGTGCTCTATCCGTTGAGCTATGAGCGCTCGGACGATCCCTTGCGGGACCGCGAGCGGAGATTGGTGCGCTCAGCAGGATTCGAACCTGCAACCTCTTGATCCGTAGTCAAGTGCTCTATCCGTTGAGCTATGAGCGCTCGCCCCGGCGGACTGGCCTCCTGGGCGGTGCGGGGACAACATTACATGACCGTCGACCTGGGGCGAAATTGATTGCCGTCGGCCCTGTCGGCCCCCGTCAAGGCCGCCACGGCAGCCGCCGGACGAACATCCGCCGACAGCGAAGGAGCCCCGCCGGTCAGTGACCGACGGGGCTCCCGGTGAGGCGGAGGCGGAGGGATTTGAACCCTCGATGGACGGTAAAGCCCAAACCGCATTAGCAGTGCGGCGCCATAGACCGGACTAGGCGACGCCTCCAACACCCGGACTGCGACCGGGACTCCGGCTGCACTCCGTGCGACTGCGATGATGCCATAGCCGACGGCCCCGGCACCAACCACCACAACGATACTGGCCGGGTCGTCCACGGCGCAAAGAAGAATGAGATACTTCCGTCTCCGAGGAGAGCCAGAGCCGCCCGTGGCAGCGGCGGCCCGAAGCCGTGAGGAGACCTGTCGACGTGAGCAGCAGGCCGACCCGAGGCGCTGCTCGCCTCGCCGCGATACTCGACGCACTGCCCGACCCGCTGCTGCTGGTGAACAGCAACGGCACCGTGGTCGACGTCAACAAGGCCGCCGTGGAAAGCCTGCAGGCTCCCGGCACCTCGCTGGTCGGAATGGGCGTGCTGGACCTGCTGCCGGAGTTCGACCCCAGTCGAATCCCCGGATCCATGCGGCCCCCCGCGAGCGAGACCGAGAGCCTGGACCGACCGGTCACCATGACCGCCCGACGCACCGACGGAACCGCCTTCACCGTCGAAGTGTCCGGGAACGACTTCACCGACGAGGGCGGCGGGGAGGCGCACGGCTTCCTGTCCTTCACCACCTCGGACCAGGACCTGCTGTTGCTGCTGGTCCGCGACATGTCGGCGCGCCTGGGCGTGGAGTCCGAGCTCCGCCGCCAGCACAAGCAGACCGAGATGATCCTGCGGGCCGCCGCCGAGGGCGTCCTCGGCGTCGACCTGGAAGGCCGCGTGGTGCTGGTCAACCCGGCCGCCGCGCACATCCTGGACTTCCGGGCGAGCGAGCTCGGCGGCCGCGAACTGCACCCGCTGATCCAGCACTCCCAGCCCGACGGCAGCCCGCTGGCCGCCGAGAGCTCGGCGCTGGTCGACACCCTGCACTCGGGGCGCAAGCACCGGATCCGCAACACCGTGCTGTGGCGCAAGGACGGCACCCCCGTCACCGTCGACCTGACCACCGCCCCGGTCCGGGACGGCGAGCAACTCGTCGGCGCGGTCATGACGTTCACCGACCGCACCCATGAACTCGCGCTCGCCGCCCGCAACGAGCACCTCACCGCCGTCCTGGAGTCCGAACTCGGCGGAGCGCTCACCGCGCTGCACCGCCGGATCGACACCCTGGCCGCCGACCCGGCCGGCCAGCTGTGGCCGGAGGCGAACTGGACGCTGCGCCGGCTCGCCGAGGAGTGCCGGCGGTTCGGCCGGCTCATCGACGGCGTGCTGGAGCACCAGCGCTTCGAGGCCGACGCCGACCGCGGCAAGGCCGCCCTCGACCGCGAACGGATCGGCCTGGACGAGGTCGTGCAGCTCGCCGTCGACCGGGCCGGCGAGCTGGTCGGTCCCGGCCGGGTCCGCTACTCGGTGCACGCCGCCGCCGTGAAGGTGCTCGCCGACCGCGAACGCCTGGCCCGGGCGCTGGCCCACCTGGTGGCCGACGTCAGCGGCGTCACCTCCGTGCCGGAGCCGGCCGCCGCCGAGAGCGACCCCGCCGCGCCCGGCGACCCGTTCGCCGGGCCCGCGCCGGTCGGCGAGCAGCCGCCGATGGTGGTGCTGGCCGCCGCCCAGCGCGGCGACGTCGCCCGGATCGAGGTGCGCGGCCCCGCCCGCACCTCCAGCGCCGTGCACCTGCCGATCGCCCGCGCCGCCGTCCAGCGGCACGGCGGCGTGCTGCAGCGCCACGACCTGCCCGGTGGGGCCGGGGCCACCTACGTGGTGGAACTGCCGCTCGACCCCGACGGCGACGCCTCCGGCGGACCCGAGCGGCAGCAGCACGTCCCGAAGGACTCCGACACCGCGATGCTGCCGGACCTCCCCGGGCAGCCCGGCGCCCCCGAGCTGCGGCCCGCCGCCGCTGACGGCGCCTCAGCGGCCGAGCCGGCGGGGGGCGCCACCGCCCGCGCCGACGACACCCAGGGCCACGGCCGCCGCCGGGCCCGCGCGGCGCGCGCGGACGACTCCTGGGGCAACGGCCCCGACCGGCCTGCCGGGCAGCCCGAGCAGCAGGCTCCCCGGGCGCCGATCGCGCTCGGCCCCGGCCCGTCCGCATCCGCCGAGCCGGCCGTCACCGCTCCGGCGGACGGGGCCGCCGCTGCCGAGCCGGCCGCCGAGGCCGGCGGGCG
The DNA here is from genome assembly GCF_003610255.1 of Streptomyces sp. TLI_171. GTDB lineage: Bacteria > Actinomycetota > Actinomycetes > Streptomycetales > Streptomycetaceae > Kitasatospora. The sequence continues at coordinate 3,777,904 of NZ_RAPS01000001.1, forward strand.
CACCGGGCGGCGGGCCCGCCGGGCCGCGACCGCGCAGGCCGCGACCGACAGCTCCGCGTCGCTGCACATCCCCGGCATCCCCGACCCGGGGACGGCGGTGTACCCCGGGTTGGAGCACTCCCTGCCCGTCACGCCCGCCGAGCCGCCGGCCGCCCCCGCCGCGCAGCCCACCGGGCGGCGGCGCAGGCTGGCGCTGCCCGCCGACGTCGCCGAGAGCGCGGAGGAGGTGACGGCGATCCTGCCGCCCGTCCGCGCCGAGGCGCCGGCCGAGCCGGCTCCGGAGTCCTCGCCCGAGCCGTCCAGCGCGCTGGAGGTGGCCCGGCCCGCGGCGCCCGCCCCCGCCGCTCCGGTCGAGAACGCCCAGCCGCAGCCGGTCGGCTCCGGGCTCGGCGAGCTCGTCCCCCCGCGCCCGCTGGGCGGATTCCAGGCGGCCTTCCCGGCCGCGTTCCCCGCGGGCGGGGCGCAGGCCGAACTGCCCGCGGGCCCCGACTCCGCCGCGGCGGGTGCGGGCGGCGCGGTGAACGGCCAGGCCCTGAACGGCCAGGGGGTCAACGGCCAGGCCCTGAACGGCCAGGGCGTCAACGGCCAGGGCGTCAACGGGCACGAGCTGAACGGGCAGGCGGTGCAGGCCGGTTCCGGGGAGAGCGGTGGTCCCGGGGCGGCGCTGGCACTGCCGGCCGGCCCCGGCGCGGTGGAGGGGCGGACACCGCCCCGGCCGGTCGCCGAGCTGGCCCCGGCCAAGGAGCAGCCGCAGGACGGGCCGCGTTCGCTGCTGGTCTGGCCGGAGCCCGACCCGTCGACCCGCGGAGCGCTGGAGAGCCGCGGGTTCCGTCCCGTGGTGGTGGCCTCCCGCGAGGAGGTGGACGCACAGGTGCCCGAGACGCCCGCCGCGCTGTTCGTCGACCCGCTGACCGGGCCGATCACCCGCACCGCGCTGCAGTCGCTGCGCACCGCCGCACTGGCCGGGCGGGTCCCGGTGCTGCTGGCCGCCGGCCTGGGCCAGGCCACCCGGGACGCCGCCTACGGCGCGGACCCGGCGGTGCTGCTGCGGGCGCTGGCGCCCCGCGACGGCGAGAACCACGCGGCCCGGGTGCTGCTGGTGGAGTCGGACCCGGAGGTGGCGGCGGCGCTGGTCGCCAGCCTGGAGCGGCGCGGCATGCACGTGGAGCACGCCGCGGACGAGAACGACGCGGTGGCCCGGGCCAGCAGCATCCAGCCGAACCTGGTGGTGCTGGACCTGCAGCGGATCGAGCGGCAGAACCTCGGCCTGCTCGACTGGCTGCGGGCCAATGACCGCCTGCACCGCACCCCGTTGGTCGTCTACACCTCGGCCGACCTGGACCCGCAGGCCCGCGCCGGGCTGCGCACCGGCGCGAACGTGCTGTTCCTCGCCGAGCGGTCCACCACCGAGGACGTGCAGGGCCGGATCGTCGAACTGCTGGCCCGGATCGGCTCCCTGGGGCAGGTCGCCACGGCCGGCAGCGGCGCTTTCTGACGCCTCGTCAGCGCGGGTCGTTCCGTCAGCGCGGGCCGTTCCGTCACCGCCGGTCGGCAGGTGACGGCGGTCCGGCCTGCGGCAGTCGAGCCACCAACCGGGCGCCCTGCGGGGCGGGTTCGGCGGTCAGGGTGCCGCGGTGGTGTTCGGCGAGGTCCCGCGCGATGGCCAACCCCAGCCCCGCGCCGCCGAGTTCGCGGCTGCGGGCGTCGTCCAGGCGGGTGAAGCGCTCGAACACCCGCTCCCGGTCGGGTTCCGGGATGCCCGGCCCGTCGTCGCTCACCTCCAGCACCACCTCGCCCGGGTGGCCGGTCAGTCGGACCCGGACGGTGCGGTCGGCGTAGCGCTGGGCGTTGTCGACCAGGTTGGTGAGCAGCCTGGTCAGCCAGGTGCGGTTGCCCAGTACCTGCGCGCCGGGGGCGAGTTCGGCCCGGACCGGGATCCGGTCGCCGGTGCGGGCGGCCAGCACGTCCGCGAACAGCACGTCCAGGTCGAGGAGTTCGGTGGCGACCGGGTCGGCGGCGTCCAGCCGGGCCAGCAGCAGCAGGTCGGCGGCGAGGTCCTGCAGGCGGACGGTGTCCTGCAGTGCGTCGGCGAGCAGGTCGGGCCAGAGCTCGGGGTCTGGGTGGGCCAGTGCGACCTCCAGCTGGGTGCGCAGCACCGCGATGGGGCTGCGCAGCTCGTGCGAGGCGTCGGCGATGAAGCGGCGCTGGCGCAGGCCGGCGTCCTCCAGCCGGTCCAGCGTGGCGTTGACGGTGACCGCCAGCCGGGAGACCTCGTCGCCGGTGCGCGGCACCGGTACCCGGCGGTGCAGGTCGTGGCCGGTGATCTCGGCGACCTCGGAGCGGATCGCCTCCACCGGGCGCAGGGCGCGGCCGGTGACCCGCCAGGTCACCACGGCCACCAGCAGGACCAGCAGCGGCAGTCCGACGGCGAGCGCGGCGGCGGTGGTCCGCCCGGCGGCCTCCACCTCGCGCAGTGAGGTGCCCGCGTAGACGGTCAGCTTTCCGTCCGGGCCGGTGACGCTCATCGTGACCACCTGCTGGCCCGGGTCCCCGGCCAGCACTCCGGCGATCAACTTGCCCTCGCCGTAGGGGCGTTTGACGGAGTACGGGCCCAGCTCGGGGTCGATCAGCAGGCGTTTGCGGGCGTACGCCTCCGCCTCCTCGGGGTCGCCCGGGTACGGGGGTTCCGGGACGGGGCCGAGGATCGGCCGGGGCAGCTGGTCCGGGGTGGCGGCGACCACCCGGCCGTCGGAGTCGACCACCCGGATGCTGCTCGCGCCGTGCGCGGCGAGGATCGGCGGCAGGTGCTCGCGGCCCGCCAGCTCGACCACCTTGGACGCCTGCTGGGCGGCGGAGTCCTCGGCGTTGCGGAGCAGGTTGGCGTGCAGCACGGCGAGCAGCGCGAGCGCGGTGCCGCCGAGCGCGAGGGTGACCACCGCGGTGGCCGCGAAGGTGGCCCTGGCCCGCACCGACCGCGGGGCGAGGGCGCGCAGCCGGCGGCGCAGCAGGGTGCGGAACGGGCGCTCAGCCACCGTCCACCGCCAGCCGGTAGCCGGCCCCGCGGACGGTGCCGACGGCGGAGCGCCCGAACGGGGCGTCGATCTTCCGGCGCAGCGCGCTGATGTGCACCTCGACGATGCTGGGATCGCCGTCGTAGGCGGAGTCCCAGACGCTCTCCAGGATCTCCCGTTTGGACACCACCCCGCCGGAGGCCCGGGCCAGGCACTCCAGCACGGCGAACTCGCGGGTGGTGAGCCGTACTTCGGCGCCGGCTCGGGTGCAGGTCCGGCGGGCCGGGTCGATCGCCAGGTCGCCGAACTCCAGGGTCTGCGGCAGCCGGCGGCCGGTGCGGCGGACCAGGGCGCGCAGCCGGGCGACCAGCACCACGTAGGAGAACGGCTTGGAGAGGAAGTCGTCGGCGCCGGTGTCCAGGGCCTCGGCCTCGTCGAGTTCGCCGTCCTTGGCGGTGAGCATCAGGATCGGGGTGTCGTCGCCGGCCGCGCGGAGCCGGGCGCAGACCCGGTAGCCGTTCAGGCGGGGCAGCATGATGTCGAGCACGATGACGTCGTAGTCGTGCTCGGTGGCCAGCCACAGGCCGTCCTCGCCGTCGTGGGCGAGGTCGACCGCGAAGCCCTCGGCCCGCAGGCCGCGTTGCAGGGCGGCGGCGAGCCGCCGTTCGTCCTCGACCACCAGTACGCGCATGGGGGACAGCGTCGCAGGCGTCCGGCCCGGGGCCCAGAGGGGCTTCAGCTTGGCTTCAGGCTGGCGGCGGCATGCTGGGCGCCCGGCCCGCGGATCGGTCCCCGGCCGTGTTTTCGAGGGAGTCCTGTTTCAGATGTCCGAACCGCAGTCTCCGGAGCCGTCCGAGCCCGGTGTCGAGGAAGCGACCGCCGTCCCGCTGCTGAAGCCGACGGTCCGTCAGCGCTACGTCCGGCTGCCGAAGCGGCGCAGTGTCCGCTGGGTGCTCGGGTCCGCCGTGGTGGTGGTGCTCGGTGTCGCCGCGGTGGGCACCGGCGTCGCGCTGGAGCGTCACCACGACGGCCGGTCCGGCCCGGTCATGGTCGGCCGCGCCTTCGGGCCGGACGGCGAAGTGACGATCGCCGAGGGCCCCGGCGGCAAGGTGGTGCGCCGCGGTCCCGACGGCAGCGTGCAGGTGTTCCCGGGCGGCGGGAAGGTACCCGCGCTGCCCGAGCTGCCGGGTCCGGTCGACGGCTTCGGCGAGAAGTCCGGGGGCAAGTCCTCCGCGAAGCTGGCTCCCGCGCCGCTGCCGGGCGTGGCCGCCGACCAGGCGCTGGCCAAGGCGACCGCCGCGGTGCCGGGCGGCAAGGCCGCCGGGCTGTCGGTGATCGGCCGCGAGGGCGGCGGCAGCTCCTGGGCCGTCGAGGTGCTCGGCGCGGACGGCGTGCGCCACCTGGTGACGGTGGACGGCACCGACGGCTCGATCACCGGCAACACCGTCGCCGACGGCCGCTGACCGGACGCGCCGCGACCGGGGACCTCGGCGGTCCCCGGTCGCGGTGCGTCGGTCTGCGGCGGGCGTCAGTGGTAGGCGTGGACCACCGCGTGGCCCCGCCCGCGGCCGATCAGCCAGCGGTTGACCGGGACGGTGACCAGGAACGCCAGCACCAGCGACCCGGCGAGCGAGACCCAGAACAGCAGCTGGCCCAGTCCGGCGTCCATCGCGCCCGGAACGGTGACCATCACGCCGTTGTCGATCAGCTCCATGACGATGATCGAGACGGTGTCGGCGGCCAGCGCGACCTTCAGCGCGTCCCGGAAGGTCAGACCGGCCTTCAGGACGCCGCGCATGGTGAGCGCGTAGCCGAAGACGAACGCCAGGGCGATCGACAGTACGACGGTCGCGCCGTTGTGCAGGCCGAAGCCGACGCCGATCACCTGCCCGAGCACCTCGCCGATGGCGCAGCCGGTGAGGCAGTGCAGGGTGGCCTGCGCGGCGGTGCGCCAGCTGCTCCCGCCGCCGTGGGCGTGGTGCTCGTGGTGCTGGTGGTTTTCGTGGTGCTCGTGGTGCTCGTGTCCCCCGTGCTCCATGGTGGCCCCTCCTCGCTCGGCACGTTCGTTCGTCCGCTGGAACGCTATACCCCCCTGGGGTATTCCACAGCGGATTTTCGATCGTGCCGGGAGGGGCCGCCCGAGGTCACCCCTTGCCGAGCACCGTCACGTCCAGGCGGTCCGCCGCGTATTCGGCGCGGATCACCTTCTTGTCGAACTTGCCCACCGAGGTCTTCGGCACCGACTCGATCAGCGACCAGCGCTCCGGCAGCTGCCAGGAGGCGACCCGCTCGGCGAGGAAGGCGCGCAGCTCGGGCAGGCCGGCCGTGGCGCCGGGCCGGAGCACCACGGTGGCCAGCGGGCGCTCGCCCCACTTCTCGTCCGGGACGGCCACCACGGCGGCCTCGGCGACCTCGGGGTGGGCCATCAGGTGGTTCTCCAGGGCGACCGAACTGATCCACTCGCCACCGGACTTGATGACGTCCTTGGCCCGGTCGGTGAGGGTCAGGTACCCGTCGGCGGTGATGGTGCCGACGTCGCCGGTGCGCAGCCAGCCGTCCGGGCTGAACTTGTCCTCGGGCCGGTCCGCCTCGCTGTCCGCGCCGCCGAAGTAGGCGCCCGCGATCCACGGCCCGCGCACCTCCAGCTCGCCCTCGGCGGTGCCGTCGTGCGGCATCGGCTCGCCGCCGGGGCCGACCAGGCGGGCCTGCACCGAGGCAGGGAAGACGCCCTGGGTGACCCGGTAGGCCCACTCCTCCTCGCCGGTGACGCCGGCCGGCGGGTGGGCGACGGTGCCGAGCGGGGAGGTCTCGGTCATGCCCCAGGCGTGGATGACCCGGATGCCGTGGCGCTCCTCGAAGGCCTTCATCAGCGAGGGCGGGCAGGCCGAGCCGCCGATCACCACGGTCTCCAGCGTGGAGGTGTCGTAGTCCCCGGCGTCCAGCTCGTCCAGCAGGCCGGTCCAGATGGTCGGGACGGCCGCGCCGAAGGTCGGCTTGACCTGGTCGATCATCGTGGCCAGCGGCTTGGGCTGCAGGAAGCGGTCCGGCATCAGCAGGCTCGCGCCGGTCATGAAGGCGGCGTGCGGGATGCCCCAGGCGTTGACGTGGAACATCGGGACCACCGGCAGCACGGTGTCGCGGGCGGTGAGGCCGAAGCTGGAGGCGGCGATGATCTGCATCGAGTGCAGGTAGATCGAGCGGTGGCTGTACACCACGCCCTTGGGGTCGCCGGTGGTGCCGGAGGTGTAGCAGAGCGCGGCGGCCTGCTTCTCGTCGATGTCGGTCTGCCACGGGTACTCGGTCGGGCGGCCGGCCAGCAGGTCCTCGTAGTCGTGCACCGTGCCGCCGAAGCCGGCCAGCGCCGCCGGGTCGTACGGGCCGGCCACCACGATGTGCCTTACGGTGTCGGCGAGTTGCGGGAGGACGGCGGCCAGCAGCGGCAGCACCGAGCCGTTGACGACGACCACCCGGTCCGCGGCGTGCTTGACGATGTAGGCCAGCTGGTGGGCCGGCAGCCGCAGGTTCAGGGTGTGCAGCACGGCGCCCATGGACGGTATCGCCAGGTACGCCTCCTGGTGCTCCGTGTTGTTCCACATCAGCGTGCCGACCGCCTCGCCCCCGGCGACCCCGAACTCCTCGCGCAGCGCGTGCGCGAGCTGGGCGGCGCGGGCCCCGACCTCGGCGAAGGTCCGCACGACGGGGCCGTTCTCGGTCCAGGTGGTGACGGTCGACCGGCCGTGGACGGTGGACCCGTGCTGCAGAATCCGGGCAACGGTGAGCGGAACGTCCTGCATCGTGCTGTACACGCGGGTCCTCCTTGACCGGCCGGCACGTTGCTACCCGCAGGTAGCAACAGATTCCTCCGATTGTTTCCCCGGCGTACCCCCGCTGTCAGTAGCCGCAACCGAGATGAGACCGACCCCTCGTCCGCTCCTCCGCAGGTCGCCGGGCCCGCCCGCCGACGGGACTGCCCACCCTGGCACCTGCCCGCTCAGCGGGCGACCGGACCGTCCAGCTGGTCTCGGTCGACGGTGAGGGTCGCCCCGCCGTACGTCTGCTGGACGTTGCCGTGGTGCTGGTGGATGCGCGCGTGGTCGGCCCACAGGTCCTCGCCGAGCCGGCCCGACCCGTCGGTGACGGTGGCCCGGTCGTCCCAACGGGCGTACCAGACCGCGTCCGGCAGCGGGGAGCTGCCGACCCGGGCGGCGATCGTCAGGTCGGCGATGCCCGCGTCCGTGGAGGAGTAGAAGCCGGAGCGGAAGCCCGCCTTGTGCAGCGCCTGGGTCCAGCCGACGGTGAAGTCCATCACCGCCTGGCTGCAGGCCGAGTCGCCGCGCGGGTACGCCTCGATGTCCAGGTAGACCGGCGTGCCCGTGCGCAGCCCGAGGTTCCGGACCGCCCTGACCGCCTCGGCGGCCTCCTCCTTCCCCTCCTGCACCGCCTTCGCCGGGTCGATCCGCAGCGCCGTGTGGCCCGGTGCCCTGCACGGGGCCTGCCGGCCGACATGGGTGGGGACCAGCTGCCAGCCCATCGCCCGGACGGTCCGCACCCAGGCCGCGGTCAGCCGCGGCTGCGCGCAGGCCCGCTGCCGGCCGCTGGTGTAGATCCCGACCGCGCCGTACGGCGAAGTGCCCCACCAGGCGCGCATGGTCTCCGCGGGCGGGGCGGTGCAGGCGTCGAACCCGGGGCCGGTGAACAGTTCGGCGGGCAGCGGCCGGCTGCGCGAGCGCAGCGGGTCGGTGAGCACGGTCCGGGTCAGCCGGACGGGCGCCGCCTCGGCCGCCAGCAGCGGCGCGGCCTGGTGGGCGACGGCGGGCAGGCCCCGGGCGGCCGGCCCGGCGTCGAGCGGGCGGGGCGGCACGGGCTGCGGCGCCGCCTTCGGCCCGGTCGCGGGGGCGGAGGCAGCGGCGGCCGTCCGGTCGGCGGTCAGCGCGGTCAGCATGCCGACGGCGTCCCGGTCGGTGGCGAGCAGCAGGACGAGCGACGCGGCCGTCAGGGCCGCCGGGCCGAGGTAGCGCACCCTCCAGAACTACTGACGCACCGTCGGCCTGCGGGGGAGGACACGCCGCGGCCGCCGGTGCGTCACCCGGCCGGCCGCTCCCCCTCCGTCCCGGTAACCGGCTTTGACCTACTGCACTCCTTACGTCAGACTCGATCCCATGCCAGGCACATCCCTCACCGTCGAAAGCACCAGCGAGCTCCCGCTCATCGCCTCCGTTTCGAAGGCAGACAGCGGCACCGATGGGTTGCGACGACGGCTGGGCACCGTCCCGGCACCGGTGCTGTGCCTGGTGTCGATGCTGGCGGTGCAGCTCGGCGTGGCCGCCTCCAAGCCGCTGTTCGGAGTGCTCGGGGTGGCCGGGGCGACCTTCCTCCGGATCGCCTTCGCCGCCGTCGTGCTGCTCGCCGTCACCCGGCCGCGGCTGCGCGGCCGCAGCCCGCGCGACCTGGCGATGGCCGGACTGCTCGGCATCGCCTCCGCCGGGATGACCCTGCTGTTCGCCGGCGCGGTCGACCGCCTGCCGATGGGCACCGCCGCCACCATCGAGTTCCTCGGCCCGCTGGCCGTCGCCCTGGTCTTCGCCCGGCGCGCCGGCCACGTGCTGTGGGCGATGCTGGCCGCCGCCGGCGTCGCCCTGCTCACCCTGCTGGGCGGGGAGGGCGGATCCGGCCGCCTCGACCCGGTCGGCCTGGCCTGCGCGTTCGGCGCCGCCGCCTGCTACGCCGGGTACATCCTGTTCACCGACAAGGTCGGCGCGGCCTTCCGCGGCTTCGAGGGCCTGGTGGTCTCCTTCACCATCGGCACCGTGGTGCTCGCCCCGTTCGGCGCCGCCGAGGCGGTGCACGGCCTGTCCGGATCCTCCTCCCCCGGCCTGCTGCTGCTCGCCGTCGCCGGAGTGGCCCTGCTGTTCCCCGTACTGCCGTACGCGCTGGAGATGACCGCGCTGCGCCGGATGTCCCAGCGGGTGTTCAGCGTGATCGTCAGCCTGGACCCGGCGGTCAGCGCGCTGGTCGGGCTGCTGGTGCTCGGCCAGGTGCTCGGCCCGCCGCAGGTGCTGGGCATCTGCTGCGTGGTCGCCGCCAGCGTCGGGGCGACCCTCACCGCGCGACGCTAGCCCCCCACTACGACGGGGCGACCCGCCCGTTCCGGATGCCGCCCGGCGCTGCCGGACACGCCTCGGGGGCGCGGTGCCGATTGCGGCTGCCGCGCCCCCGAGGGGTTCCGATCGTCCGTTTCGATCGTCCGTCTGCTGCGCCCCGAGGCGGTGACCCTTTCCACTCCCGGGTGCCCCGGCGGTCCGTGCTCCGTCCGGTCCGGCGCCCCCGCCGGTCCGTCCGCACCTCCCGCCGGGAGGTCAGTAGCTGTAGACCGGCGCGAAGACGAAGTTGAAGTTCTTGTTGGACTGGTCCGCGTAGACGAAGCCCGCGTTGTCCTTCACGCCGAGGGTGTTGTTCTGGTTCGACGCACCGGCCCCGGTCGCCGTCTGCTGGGTGGAGTTGTCGTTGCCGTCGACCGAGCCGAAGATGTTGCCGCTGCCGAAGTCCGAGACCACGCTGCTGTTCGAGCCGTGGCCGGCAGCCGCACCGTTGTCGGCCGCCGCGGCGCCGGCTCCGGCCAGCAGCAGAGCGGCTGCGACCGGGACGGACGCCAACAGGGCGGCCAGGCGTGTGGTGCGGGTACGCGCCATGAATTTCCTCCGTGGACCGTTGCCAAAAGTGTTGTTACGTTCCGGAGTTCGCGGCCAGACGAACCTCCGGGGGCTGCGACGCCGAGGAACAGACTTCCGCAACAAATCGACAAAGCACCAGCACCGCTGAGCCTTTTCCCCCATTAGCGTGACGCGGAGACCGCGCCGCATAATCCGCAGCGATTCGGTTCGTCGGCAGACACACCGCCTCCGAGCTGCCACTTCGCCCGGACGGCGGCAGCCCGGAACCCGTCCGGGCGGGCGCGCGGAGGACGGTTTTCGGCGAGTCGCGCGAGCCCCGGGGCGCACGAACAGTCCGTCCACGCCCCGCCGAGGTCGCATGACCAGCAAATGTCGACACGGCGGAACACGGAGACCCGCGGCAGCATGCGGCGCCATTGATCAGAAATTCCTCAGATCATCTTTCCCGGGTTGAGGATTCCCAGCGGGTCGAACGCCGCCTTGATCTGCTGCTGCAGCTCCAGCCCGACCGGCCCCAGCTCCCGGGCCAGCCACTCGCGCTTCAGCAGACCGATGCCGTGCTCGCCGGTCACCGTCCCGCCCAGCTCCAGGCCGAGCGCCATGATCTCGTCGAACGAGGCCTTGGCCCGCGCCGTCTGCTCCTCGTCCCGGGCGTCGAAGATCACCACCGGATGGGTGTTGCCGTCGCCGGCGTGCGCCACCACGCCGATGGTCAGCCGGTACCGGTCCGCGATCTCGGCGACACCGTTCAGCATCGCGGCCAACGCCGTCCGCGGCACCGCCACGTCGTCGATCATCGTGGTGCCCGTCCGCTCCAGCGCCGGAAGCGCCAACCGACGCGCCTGCAGCAGCAGTTCGGACTCCGCCCGGTCCTCGGCCGGCACCACCTCGGTGGCCCCGGCGGCGGTGCACAGCTCGCCGACCTCGGCCAGCCGCTCCCGCTGGTCCGGCCCGTCGAAGGCCACCAGCAGCAGCGCCCGGGTCGACTCCGGCAGCCCCATCTGCGCCATCTCGTTCACCGCGCGGACGGTGGTGGCGTCCATCAGCTCCATCAGCGAGGGCGCGTGCCCGGCCGCCATCACCTCGCACACCGCCCGCCCGGCCGCGTCCACCGAGTCGAACTCCGCCGCCAGCACCAACTGCGGCCCCGGCGCCGGACGCAGCGCCAGGGCCGCCTCCACCACCACGCCGAGCGTGCCCTCCGAGCCGACCAGCAGCCGGGTCAGGTCGTACCCGGCGACGCCCTTCGCGGTGCGCCGGCCGGTCCGCAGCAGGCGGCCGTCCGCCAGTACCACGTCCAGCCCGAGCACGTACTCGCTGGTCACGCCGTACTTCACGCAGCACAGCCCGCCGGCGCCGGTGCCGATGTTCCCGCCGATGGTGCAGGACTCCCAGCTCGACGGGTCCGGCGGGTAGGCCATGCCCACCGCTTCGGCGGCGCGCGAGAGTTCGGCGTTGACCACGCCGGGCTGCACCACGGCGATCCGGTCCACCGGGTCGAGCTTCAGGATCCGGTTCATCCGGGTCAGCGACAGCAGGATGCAGCCGTCCACCGCGTTCGCCCCGCCGGACAGCCCGGTCCTGGCACCCTGCGGCACCACCGGGACCCGCAGCTCGGTCGCCGTCCGCAGCACGAACTGCACCTGCTCGACCGTCTCCGGGAAGACCAGCACCGCCGGCTCGCCGGCCGCGCAGAACCCCGCCATGTCGCGCGCGTACGCGGCCGTCACGTCCGGATCGACCGCGATCGCGTCCGCCGGCAGCCCCGCCCGCAGCCGCTCCAGCACATCACCCACGACAACCTCCACTCGTCCCGTTCGAACTCTCCCTCTCCCACCCCTCCCCCGGCAACCACCCGCCGCCTGCCGCACCGCCCGCCCCTCCCGCTCTCGGACCGCCGACGCACGCTGTCGGACCGCTCCGGCACCCTGGGAGGCATGCGCGCACCCCGTGTCCAGTGCCCCGAGTGCGACCGGCCCGTCGCCCTCATGCCCACCCGTCGAACCGGCTACGGCGTCCTCCACGACCACAAGCGCGACCGCCGCTCCCTCGTCCTGTGCACCGGCAGCATGCGCCAACTCCCGCTCACCGACGCCACCCGCTGGCAGGACGCCCTTCCCGGCCTGTCCGGCCCCGACGCCCCGCCGACGCTGTTCTGATTGATCGTCAGACCCGTTGCCCGAAGCCACTGTTCAGCGCCTGTCGCCCCGGGTAGCGTCCCGCTCCGACGGACACGGTTCGCAGCCCGGGGGGCCTGGCATGGCGCACACCGACGACAGGCGTTACCAGTACCTGGAGTCCCTCGACTCGACCCGCACCGGCTGGCCGGGGGCCGGCCCGGCCGGCGACGGGCACGACGCGGAACTGCACCTGCAGGTCTTCACCGAGGTGCTGATGACCCTCGCACTCGGGCGCGAAGTGGTCGTCCCGCAGGCGTACGCCTTCGACTCCTTCGGGTTCCTGCGGGTCGCCACCACCGTCCTGCGAGCCCGCTCCGGAGCCGCGGCGGGTGAACACCCCTTCCGGGTGCACCTGTTCGGGGTGCACTCGTACGAGGAGGCGGTGGCCGCGATGCTGGGCCGGGCCGTCGACCGGGCCAGGCCCTTCATGAGCAGCCTGCTGCCCGAGCTCAACGACCCCGCCGCGCACGGACTCGACCCGGGCGAGCTGCGTGTGCAGGCCGCGAGCCTCGACCGGCTGCTGAACGCCGAGTGGCTCGGCACGGAGCGGGCCGACGGGATGGCGCTGATCCGCGACGAGTTCCGGCGCGTCCCCCGGGTGCCCGTCCGCCCCGCAGGTCGGACGACCGGGCTCGGGGCGCTGGTGATCGCCGCCGCCGAGCCGCCGCCCCCGGAACTGCCGGAGGCGCACCGGGGGGTGCAGGCGGCACTGACCGCGGCGATCCGCCGGCTCGGCACCGACCACCCCGCGGCCTTCGACGACCGCAGTCGACTGCGGCTCGCCCTGCCCTGGCCCGGCGACCGTGCCGAGCGCACCCCGGCGGAGATCGTCGGCGACCCGGAACTCCTCACCCTGCTCGTCGATTTCGTCGACACCCTGTACAACATGATCGTCGCGGACTCCGTCGGAGTCGCCGATTCCACCATCAGCACCGGCACCGGCCCCTCGCTCCGCCGGCTGGCCGACCGCGGCATCGCCAAAGAGCTCGCCCTCGCCCACTACCGCTCGTCGACCCACCCCGACGGGGCCGGACTCCGCCCGGACGGCGACGAACAGGCCGAGGGCCCACCGCTGTTCGACATCCGGGTCGACGTCGCGGCCGGCCTCGGCGAGGAGGCGGTCCACGACCGGATGACCGCCCTGCTGGCGGATGCCGCCGAGGCGACCGCCACCCTGCTGCAGGCCCGCGCGGAACGCGGCCGCGCCGCCAAGTCCCCCTTCTGGAAGGGCATCGAGGACCTGCGGGCGGCCGAGGACCCGACCGCCGCGCGCAAGGCGCTGGACGCCCACCTGGCCAGGGTCGCCGCTATCCTCGGCAACCGGGCCGACATCGTCCCGACGGGCGGCGGCCTGGCAGTCGAACTGGTGCTGACCGCGGCGGGAGCCGTCGGCCCCGCGATGGCCTCCGAGGTGTGGAAGCTGCCCGGCCTGGTCGGCTACCCGGCGATGGCGGTCGGCGCGGTCGGCAGCGTCCTCTACCGCAAGGGCAAGGAGAACGCGGTGCGCCGGCTCTCCACCCGGCGGCTGGCCTGCGCACTGGGACGAGTCGTCGACGTGAGGGGCTGACAACCGTGGCGGACACCGATCACCCGGACGCCATCCGCACCGTCCGGGAGGTACTCGCCTACCGCAACCGCTTCGTCGACGTGTACGACGACGAAGTCTCCTTCCCCAGCGGCACGGACGGCCGGTACCTGAGGATCCGTCACCGCGACGAGGGGCTCGGCGTGGTGATCCTCCCCGTCCACGCCGGCACCGTCGGGCTCGTCCGCACCTACCGCTACCCCCTCGGCCGCCCCCAGTGGGGCCTGCCCCGCGGCTTCTCCCACAGCACCGATCCGCTGGTCACCGCCCGTACCGAACTCCGGGAGGAACTCGGCATCGCCGATGCCGAGTTCCTCCTGCTCGGGACCATGACGCCCGACTCCGGTCTGCTCGCCGCCGACGTCGCCGTCGTCCACGCCTCCGTCCCCTCCACCACCGCCGCCCTCCCCCTCGCACCGGACGAGGTCACCGACACCCGCTGGCTCCCCCTCCCCACCCTGTGGCACTGGATCGCCACCGGCGCCCTCGACGACGGCATGACCCTCGCCGCCCTCGCCCTCGCCCAGGCCCACGCCCTGCTCCCCGCCCCCGGACGCCCCCCGGACACGCCGACGGCCCCCGACCATTGATGCTGGTCAGGGGCCGTTCCACGGGCGGAGGGTGTGGGATTTGAACCCACGGTGGCGCTAGGCCACGACAGTTTTCAAGACTGTTCCCTTAGGCCGCTCGGGCAACCCTCCTCGGTGGGGGTCAGCCTAACGGGTCGGGGCCGGTTCGGTGCACACCGTTTCCGGCGGGGGACGGTCAGTTGTCGCCCTTGCGCTCGCCGAGCGTGACGGTGGTCGTGGCGGTCTTGCCGTCGCGCTTGTACTCGACCTCCACCTTCTCGCCGGGCTTGTGCGTCCAGATCTCGCTGACCAGGCTCGGGCCGCTGGTGATGTTGATGCCGCCGAGCTTGGTGATGACGTCGCCGGGCTTGAGGCCGGCCTGGTCGGCGGGCCCGCCGGGGGTGACGGCGGGGGTGTCGCGGACCGGCGCGGTGGCGATCTGGGCGCCGTCGTCGCCGCGGTAGGAGTCGTTGCGCAGGACGCCGAGGATCGCGTAGACGGGGGTGCCGTCCTTGATCAGGGTCTGGGCGACCCACTTGGCCTGGTTGATCGGGATGGCGAAGCCGAGGCCGATGGAGCCGGCCTGGCCGGTGCTGCCGCCGGTGTTGGACTGGATCGCCGAGTTGATGCCGACGACCGAGCCGGAGGCGTCCAGCAGCGGGCCGCCGGAGTTGCCCGGGTTGATCGAGGCGTCGGTCTGCAGGGCGTTCATGTAGGAGGCCTGGGCGCCGGTCTCGTCGCCGGACGCGACCGGGCGGTCCTTGGCGGAGATGATGCCGGTGGTGACGGTCCCTTCGAGCTCGTACGGCGCGCCGATGGCGATCACGGCGTCGCCGATGGCGACCTTGTCGGAGTCTCCGAGCGGCAGCGGGGTGAGCTTGTCCTTGGGCGGGTTGTCGAGCCGGATGACCGCGACGTCGTAGCCCTCGGCGCGGCCGACCACGGAGGCGTCGTAGGTGGAGCCGTCGGAGAACTTGACGGTGAGCTTGCCGCCGTCGGCGGCGGGGGCGACCACGTGGTTGTTGGTGAGGATGTGGCCCTCGGTGTCGAACACGAAGCCGGTGCCGGTGCCGGACTCGCTGCCGTTCTTGGTCTTGATGGTGACGGTGGAGGGCAGCGCCTTGCCCGCGATCCCGGCGACGGAGTCGGGGGCCCGGTCCAGGTTCTGGTGGGTGTTGCCGACCGACACCGTGGTGCTGTTCTTGCTGACGCCGCTGCCGCCGCCGCTGTTGCGGTCGCCGACGGACGCACCGATCGCACCGCCGGCCAGGCCCGCGACCAGGGCGACGGCGGCGACCAGCGCCACCAGCCCGCCGCGCTTGCCCTTGCCGGACCCGCCGGAGCCGGACTGCTGGCTGCCCCACGGGGCGCCCGGGCCGTCCGCGCCGCCGCCGGTGCCGTCCGGGCCGGACGGGTTGCCCCAGCCACCGACCGGGTGCCCGGCGCCGAACGGGTGGTGCGGCTGCTCGGGCGCACCCGGCGTACCGGGCGTGGTCGGCCCCTCCTGCGCGAACACCGTCGGCACGGCGGGCGCGAACGCCGTCGGCGCGTCGGCACTGCTCCCGGCACCGGCGCCGGCCTCGGTGGGACGCGCGAACGGGTTGGTCGGCGCGGCGGGCGTGCCGTACGGGTTGGCGAACGGCGGGGCGTCCACCGCGGGTCCCGCAGGCGCGGCGGGCGCGGGCGGCGCGGCCGGCACCTTGCCGAGCTGCATGGTCTGCTCCGGGAGCGGAGCCGCGGGCGCGGCCGGACCCGCCGGAGCCGCCGGCACCACCGGCGGCGGGGCGTCGAGGTAGGCGGGAGCGGCAGCGGGCGTACCGGAGCCGGCAGCCACCGCCTCGGGGCCGGTGGGCGCGGGGCCCTTCTCCGGCGGGGTGGTACCACTCGCGTGCTCGGTGCTCACGGACGACCTCCATCGCTGACAAGACCTTGGACTGCGAACCGTCGCGCCCTCGGCGCGGCCGCAACCTCGAGGCACAGTTTTTCCTATGCCGGATTCGGACACCGTAAGCGGGCCCCTGAAGAAATCATGAGAAGCCTTAGGCGGCTCTGACATGCGCATCAGTGGTCCCGCGATGCGGACACCGGGCACCCCGGCCTTGGCGTTCCCCCGCCCGGAGGCTAGCCTGTCGCTCCTGTAAACCGAAGAACGTCGCGGGAGCTTGGACCAGCCAGGCTGAGAGTGCGCCGGATCGACCGTAGGCCATGGCGGTGACGCCACCACGGACGAGGGAGCGCTGACCGCCGGAACCTGTCCGGGTAATGCCGGCGTAGGGAGTATCGGCCATGACGGCTGTTCCGTCTGCCCAAATTTCCGATCTTGCTGTGGAGTCGCGGGCCGAGGCCCCGCTGACCCTCGACACCGCACCGCCGCGCACCCTGGACTTCCGGGCGCTGTTCGCGCTGTGGGCGAACCTCGGGGTGAGCCTGATCGGCTTCACCAGTGCCGCGACGGTGCTGGGCGAGCGGGGTCACGAGCTGGGGTTCACCGCCGCGGTGACGGCGATCGTGGCGGGCACCGCGATCGGCACCGCGATGCTGGCGGTGGCGGCGCTGGTGGGCGCCCGCACGGGTGCGCCGGCGATGGCGGTGCTGCGCGGCCTGTTCGGCACCCGGTTGTCGTACCTGCCGACGGTGCTGAACATCCTGCAGTGCGTCGGCTGGGGCGTGTACGAGCTGACGGTGATCGCCTGGGGCGCCCAGACGGTGTCCGGCACCGAGGGCTGGCGCTGGCTGTTCGTGCTGCTGGCGGGCGTGCTGACCACGGTGCTGACGATCTGGCCGCTGGGCGCGATCGCGGTGCTGCGCAAGTACGTGGCCGTCGCGGTGGGCGTGGCGATGGTGTACTTCACGGTGCAGTTCGCCCGGCACGGCGTGCCGGACCCGGGTGCGGGCAACTGGACGGGCTTCCTGTCGGCGACGGACGCGGTGATCGCGGTGTCGGTGTCGTTCGTGCCGCTCGCCGCCGACTACACCCGGCACGCGCGCAGTTCGGCGAAGGCGTTCTGGGGGACGTTCTCCGGCTACACGGTGGCCCAGGTGTGGTGCTACGTGCTGGGTGTGATGGCGCTGCTGCAGTCCGGCGGCGACCCGGAGAAGATCCTGAGCTCGTTCACGGGCGTGGCGGCGGGCTGGGCGTTCCTGCTGGTGCTGGTGCTGCGCGAGTCGGACCAGTCCTTCGCGAACGTGTACTCGACGGCGATGTCGATCCACAACCTGTGGCCGAAGGCGGACCGGCGGGTGCTGACCGGCGGGATCGGCGTGCTGGTGACGGTGCTGGCGCTGCAGATCAAGGAGTTCACCGACTCGTACTACGGGTTCCTCGGCCTGATCGGTTCGGTGTTCGTGCCGCTGTTCGCGGTGCTGGCGGTGGACTACTTCCTGGGTGCGGGCCGCCGCGGCTGGGACCTGTCGCAGGGCGCCCCGACCCGCTGGGTGATGCTGCTGCCGTGGGCGGTGGGTTTCGCGGCGTACCAGTTCCTGGCCCCGTCGAAGATCGGCGGCTGGTGGACCGGGCTGTGGGAGGACCTGCAGCGGGCGGTGCACTTCACTCCGCAGGCGTGGAGCTCGGCCTCGCTGTTCTCGTTCCTGGCGGCGGCGCTGGTCACCCTCGCGGTGACGAAGCTGGAGCGCCCGGAGCCGACGCACCCGGAGGTCTGAGGCCCGGCGCCGCCGGGGCCTGACGCCCGGTCAGGGGATCAGCACCACCTTGCCGGTGACGGTGCCCGACTCCGCCAGGCGCAGCGCCTCGGC
This sequence comes from Streptomyces sp. TLI_171, assembly GCF_003610255.1. Lineage (GTDB taxonomy): Bacteria > Actinomycetota > Actinomycetes > Streptomycetales > Streptomycetaceae > Kitasatospora. The sequence goes on from NZ_RAPS01000001.1 coordinate 3,795,673, forward strand.
GGCGTCGGTGAGCGGGAGGCGGGCGGCGAGCGGCGCGGTGATCTCGCCGCGTCGGACGGCGTCCAGTACGGCGGTCAGGTCGGCGCGCAGCCGGGCGCGGAACCGGTCGCGGTGCAGCGAGCGGCCGGCCCAGATGTTGAAGAAGTGGGCTCGGCGCCCGTTCGGCAGGGTGTTCCACCACCAGGTGCGGGCGAGGATCTTGAGCACCGGCCACTGCTTGGAGCCGGTGTCGTCGCGGGTGGTGGCGCTGCCGTAGGCGACCAGGGCGCCGCCGGGGGCGAGCAGCTGCCAGGAGTCGACGACGCTGCGGCCGCCGAGGTGGTCGAAGACGGCGTCCACCCCGCCGGGGGCGAGGCGGCGGACCTGGGCGGGGACGTCGCCGGCGCGGTAGTCGACGGGGGTGACGCCGAGGGCGCGCAGCGCGTCGTGGTGCCGGGCGGAGGCGGTGCCGATGACCTCGGCGCCGGCGGCGCGGGCGAGTTGGGCGAGGAGCTGGCCGACGCCGCCGTTCGCGCCGTGCACCAGGACGGTCTGTCCGGGCCGGATCCGGGCGTGGCGGTGCAGCATCTGGTGGGCGGTGATGCCGTTGACCACGGCGGTCTCGGCCTCGGCCGGGTCGAGGCCGTCGGGGACGGGCACGGTGTCGGCGGGGTCGAGCAGCACGTGGCTGGCCCAGCCGCCGGTCTTGGTGAGGGCGGCGATCCGGCGGCCGGTGAGCTGCGGGTCGGTGCCGGGGCCGGTGGCGGTGATCCGCCCGACCAGGTCGTAGCCGGGGACGAACGGGAACGGCGGCTGGTCGTAGTAGCGGCCGCGGCGCATCTGCTGTTCGGCGAAGGAGACCCCGGTGGCTTCGACCGCGACCAGGACCTGGCCGGGCCCGGGCTGGGGCAGCGCGGCGCGGCGGACCTGCAGTCCCTCCGGTTCGACGATGCCGGGCAGGACGATCTCGACGAGCTGTTCGCAGTCCATGGCGGAGCCCTCTCGGTAGAAGTATTTGCTTTCGTTAGACCCTCTAACTCCCTCAGTTCTAGCACCGCGCCATCGCAAGAGTCAACAACAATGGTGATAGGTTCTAACAGACGCCTCCGACCGCCCCTCAGCGAAGGACCGCCCATGCAGACCGGCACCCCCCGCGAGCGCTACCGCGCCCAGGTGCGCGAGGAGGTCAAGCAGCACGCCCGCGCCCAGATCGCCGAGGCCGGCGCCTCCGCGCTGTCGCTGAACGCGATCGCCAAGCGGATGGGCCTGAGCGGGCCCGCCCTGTACCGCTACTTCGCCAACCGGGACGAGCTGATCACCGAGCTGATCACCGACGGGTACCGCAGCCTCGCCGCGGCCGTCCGGGCCGAGCCGGACGCCGACCTGGTCGACCTGGCCCGGACGCTGCGCGCGTGGGCGCTCGCCGATCCGCAGCGCTACTTCCTGCTGTACGGCACGCCCGTCCCCGGCTACCACGCGCCTCCGGAGACCACCGAGCTGGCCGGCGCGATCATGTCGGTGCTGCTCGGAGCCGCGGTCCGCCGCCAGCGGCCGGCGCCCGCCCCCGACCCGTCGGTCGACTCGCTCCACGGCCACCTGGAGCAGCACCGGGACTGGGCCGGCGACCCCGCCGTCCCGACCTGGGCCCTGCACCGGGCGCTGGTCTTCTGGACCAGGCTGCACGGGGTGCTCTCGCTGGAGCTGGCCGGCCACTTCGCCGGCATGGGCCTCGACCCGGAGGTGCTCTACTCCGCCGAGGCCGAGAGCCTCGCCCGCGGCTGAGCCGCCCGTCGCCCGGGGCCGGCCCGCCCGGCCCCGGCCGCCCAGCTGTTCACCCGGGCGTCGCCGTGCCGGAAGCCGGGCGACATCCCGGGCCTCGTAGGGTGGTTCACGTGGACACCCAGCACAGCGCCGCAACCGCGCCGACCGCCCCGATCGACCGTTCCGCGGTGAAGGTGATCGCCCACCGGGGCTCCTCGGCCGCCCTTCCCGAGCACACCGAGGAGGCGTACCGGCGGGCCCTGGAGGAGGGCGCCGACGGGCTGGAGTGCGACGTCCGGGTCACCGCCGACGGGCAGTTGGTGTGCGTGCACGACCGCACGGTGCACCGGACCTCGGACGGCCAGGGCGTGGTGTCGGCGATGACGCTGGATCAACTCTCCCGGCTGGACTTCGGCTCGTGGAAGCACCCGGAGCAGCCGCAGCCCAGCTCGATCCTCACCCTGGAGCGGCTGCTGGAGCTGGTCGCGGACGCCGGCCGGCGGGTGGAGCTGGCCGTCGAGACCAAGCACCCGGTGCGCTACGCGGGCCGGGTGGAGGCCGAACTGCTGCGGATGCTGGGCCGGTTCGGGCTGCTGCCGGCCACCCCGGAGGAGTCCACGGTGCGGGTGATGAGCTTCTCCGAGCTGGCCCTGCACCGGGTCCGGCGGGCCGCCCCGGCCCTGCCGCGGGTGTACCTGTGGGAGCGCCGCCTGCCGGTGCTGGGCCGCACCCGGTCGCTGCCGGGCGGCGCCGCGATCGCCGGCCCGGGCATCGAACTGGTGCGCCGCGACCCGGGGATGGTGACGGCGCTGCGCCGGGCCGGGCACCGGGTGCACGTGTGGACGGTGGACCGGCCCGAGGACGTCGAACTCTGCCTGGAGCTGGGCGTGGAGGCGCTGATCACCAACCGCCCGGCCGAGGTGCTGGCCCAACTCGGCCGCTGACCCGGTACCGCGCACCGCCCCCGCGGCCGGTGGCACCCGAGGGCCAATCGCGTGACAGAAATACCGAACGGGGTATTTCCGGACCCCTTTCCCACGGATCGTCACAACAGAACGTGAGACACCCCTCACCTTTTGCCCACCGTCCGTGCGGATGTCGTTAATGCCGCCATCGGATCGTCGAACGCCCGTTTCCGACGCATTACCTGCGGGCATCCATCCCTCGGCAGGAAGCTGAAGGAGGTCCGGGGGTGGCGTTGATGGTGGCACGAGCTGTGCCAGTTCAGGCCGGGTCGTCCTCATCGGCCATGGCCGTTCCGCACGGTCCGGCCAGTGTTTCGGCAGCGCGGCGGAGGCTGCGCAACGATCTCGGCGATCGCTCGATACCGGATGCGGTGATTGACGACGCGGTGTTGATCCTCTCCGAACTGCTCAGCAATTCCTGCCGGCACGCCAGGCCGCTGCCGGTCGAGGAGCCGGTCGACCAGCCGGACGACGACGCGGACGCGGAGATCGGTACCGTGCTGGTGAGTTGGCGGATGCAGGGCGACGGCCTGCTGACCCTCGAGGTGACGGACGGCGGGGCGAGCACCCGGCCGATGCCGGCCGGCCCGTCGGTGACGGCGCACGGCGGCCGCGGGCTGAACATCGTCGGCCAGCTGGCCCGGGACTGGGGCGTGCGACACGCACCCGGTCAGGTGACGGTGTGGGCGGAGCTGCCGGCGTTCGGGCAGGTCGCGCGCGGCGGGGAGCGGCGCAGCGCCTGAGGGCGGTGGTGCGGGCGAAGTAGGCTGCCCGGTGCAACGTCCGACCTCCCCGGGAGAGCCGCACCATGGCCAAGAAGGCCGCGAAGAAGCAGCCCAGCCAGTCCACCGTCGTCGAGGGCGAGGTTCCGGTCGTCGGCGCGCGCGAGGCGTGTCCGTGCGGTTCGGGCCGCCGGTACAAGGCCTGCCACGGCCGTCAGGCGGCGCACGCGGTGCAGGAGTTGGTGCACCGTCCGTTCGAGGGACTGCCGGGCGAGGCGGACTGGGTGGCGCTGCGCGAGCTGGTGCCGGCCGCCACGGTGCCGCTGAAGCTGGCCGCCGGGGTGGCCGAGGAGGCCGTCGGCGAGGTTCCGTCGGTGACGCTGGCGACGGTGCTGCCGCTGGCCTGGCCGGCGCTGCGGCGCCCGGACGGCTCGATCCTGCTGGGCCTGCAGACGCAGTCCTCCTCGGGCGACCTGAGCCGTGACCTGGCGGACGCGCTGGAGCTGGCGCTGGCCACCGAGCCGGGCACCTCGGTGCCGGCCCGCCGGACCAACCCGGGCGGCCGCCGCCTGCAGGAACTGCTGGACACCACGGCGGAGTTCACCCCCGAGGTGTTCACCGGCTTCGAGTTCTGGCTGGAGGACGCCGAGTCGGCGACCGGCGAGGTGGCGGCCTCGCTGGAGCGGGCGAACGCCTCCGCGATCCCGACCGAGAAGCTGGCCGGCGTGGACTCCGCGTACTGGTGCGGCACGCCGGACAAGAACCACCTGCGCTGGGTGATGACCGTCCCCGAGGAGCAGCTGCTGGACGCGCTGGCCCGGCTGTCGGCGGCCGGTGAGGCCTCGCTGGGCGAGGGCACCAAGCTGGTCGGGTCGTTCCGGGCGCACGGCCTGACCGTGCCGGTGTGGGACCTGCCGGTGGAGATGGCCGCGGCCGAGGTGGAGAAGCCGGCCGTCGAGTTCGCCGCGAAGCTCGCCGAGGTGCTGGCCGCGCCCGCGCCGCTGACCGCGGAGGAGCGCCGGGCCCGGGCGAATCTGGTGAGCCGTCAGATCACCCTGAACTAGCCGGAAGTGACCTGCGTCACATTTTGGCCGCGCCGCCGGGAATCCCAAGAGCCTTTCGGCGCGGACAAATTGGCGCGGAGCCGGATCTTTGTTACTGTTTGAACAGTCCGACCGCTGGTGCATCCCCCGTCGCCAGCGGTCGGACATTTCGCTTTTCCGGCCCGGACGACGAGCTTACCTGACGGAGCATCATCAAATGCCAGGTCAGCGGTGCGGCAGGGCGACCGCGCTGGCCGTGATCAACCCGCCCAGCAGCGTCCCCACGTCAGGCAGCCAGGGCCGCCCCGGCCCCGGCCGGCGCACCCAGTGCACCGGGCCAGCGCCCGTCCGCGACGGCGGCAGCACCAGGTAGCCGCCCGGCCCGTGGTAGCGCAACGCCCCCGGCACCCACGGCCGTTCCGCCAGCAGCCCGCCGAGCTCCGGCAGCGTGTACGGGGCGGTCAGCAGCACGAACCGGCCGGGCGTGCCGAGCACCGGGCCGTAGGGGACGCCGATCTCGTCCAGGTGCCGCAACAGCCACGGCCCGGCCGGGCGGGGCAGGCTCACCGCGCCCAGCGCGCGCCCGGTCGCCGCCAGCACCGGGGCGCCCGGCGCCCGGCGCCCGAACCACCAGCGCACCATCCGCGGGTCGGTGGTGGCCGCCTCCAGCGGCGGGTCGCACGGGTGGGCGCCCGGGATCGTGCAGGCCAGGTCGGCGCAGGAGCACGGGCCGGCCGTGCCGCGCAGCGGGCGCGCTCCCGGCACCACCGGCCAGCCGTACCCGACGGCGGCCTGCAGGGCGGCGGCGAGCGCCAGCGTCCGGCCGCGGCGGCCGGGCCACCACTGGCCCACCCGCTCGGACAGCTGCTCTCGGCGGGGTGGGCGCATGGCGACTCGTTCCTTTCCGCTTCCGATCGACGATCAGCGTGGGCGGGGGTGGCGGGCGGTGCGTGTGCGTCTCGGCTACCCGCCGCTGGAACGAGAATCCCCCATACGTCCGGATGGACGCGGCCGCGCGCGCCCCGGTTCCACCGTACGAGTGAGTGCGCTCCGGCCCGGGTGGCGGCCCGGCGGCCTGCGCATACGATCCCTGGCACGTTCGGCCGCCGCACTTCTGGACATGCCCCGATCGGCCTGTGTACAAGTGGGGGAATCGTGCCGAGTAGTGAGTAAAGACATCGTTTCGGTCGGTCTCGGGGGTCCTGCGTGACACGTTCCGGATTGTGGGGAGTTGCGACATGACCGACGTCCAGCCGTTGACGTCCGCGCCGCTGACGGCCGAGCCGGTGCTGCTGCCGGAGCTCGGCGAGGTCCCGGTGGCCGATCTGCAGGACCGTTTGGCCGGATGGCTGTCCGATTTCACCAGCCTGCAGGAGCACCTGGAGCTGCTGGCCCGCGCCGACGGCCTGCCCGGCACACTGGACGCGCTGCTCGACTCCGGCGCGGCGCTGCTCGGCGCCCGCCGCGGCCTGGTGGTCACCCTGCGGCCGGGGCCCGCCCGCACCCTGGGCCGACCGGTCGGGCTCGGCCTGGACCGGGCGATGCTCGGCGCGCTGGAGACCGTCCCGGTCGAGCACGGCCCGTTCGCGGGGCTGCTCAGCGCCGGGGCGAACGGCCGGCTGCTGATCGCCGACCTGGCCGCCGACCCGGCGGTGGGCGACCGGTTCCGCGAGGTCGCCGCCCAGCTCGGCCTGGGCGCCTGCTACGCGCTGCCGCTGGCCACCGAACGCGAGGGCGCGCTCGGCGCCGCCGTCTGGTTCTACGACGAGCCCGGCCGGCCCGAGCAGCGCCGCGAGCACCTGGTGCGCCGCTACTGCGAGTTCGCCGCGCCGCTGCTGGCCCGCCAGCTGGAGGCGGACCGGGCGGTGCGCGCCACCGAGTCGCTGCGCCGCTCGCTGCTGCCCGACCACCTGCCCGCCCGGGACGGCCTGAAGGTCGCGGCGCGCTGCGTGCCGGCCGCGCTGGAGCACTCGGCGGGCAGCGACTGGTACGACGCGATCGCGCTGCCCGACGACACCCTGGGCCTGACCGTGGGCAGCGTGCTCGGCGGCGGCCCGAGCGCCGGACCGGGCGCGGGCGCCGGGGCAATCGCCGCGATGGGCCGGGTCCGGGCCGCGCTGCGCGCCTACGCGGTGCTGGAGGGCGAGGACCCGGTGTCGGTGCTGGGCGACCTGGAGCTGCTGCTGAAGACCACCGAGCCGACCAGGTCCGCCACCGCGGTGTACGCCTGCGTGGACCCGGCCGAGCGGCGGATCGCGCTGGCCGGCGCGGCGAACTGCCCGCCGGTGCTGCTCACCCGGTACGGGGCGAACTTCGTGGAGACCTCACTGTCCGCGCCGCTCGGCATGCTGAGCTGCTGGGAGGCGCCCGGGGTGGAGCTCACCGCGGACCGCGGCGACGTGCTGGTGCTGTACACCGAGGGCCTGGCGCGCCGGTTCGCACCGACCCTGCACGCCGGGCAGAGCGCGCTGCGCCGGGCCGCCGCCGACGCCCCCAGGGACGTCCGGCTGGACCCGGACCGGCTCTGCGCGCACCTGCTGGAGCAGGCCGGCGGCGACGGACCGGGCGAGGACGACCTGGTGCTGCTGGCGGTCCGCTTCGAGTGACCGCGTCGGGCCGGCGCCGGGTACCCGAACGCCCTTTCTCCGCTCGAACGGCCCTACGTACCATGGGGGCGACATCCGCCCGCGCGCCCCGCGATCCGGGGACGGGCGGGCGGTAGCACGCGCAAGGAGGCGACGTAGTGACCGAGGACCGCAGCCCGGCGGTGTCCGAGAACCCCGAGGGGTCCGTCGAGGGCGAGGAGGCCGAGCAGCCGATCAAGAGCCGCAAGAACGGCCTGTACGGCGAGATCTCCGAGGAGCTCGCCGCGTCCATGCGCACCGGCTGGGCCGACACCGAGCTGCGCGGCCTGCAGCCCGTCGCCCAGGCCCCGTACGCGGCCGAGCGGCGCGCCAAGCTGTCCGCCGCCTTCCCCGGCGAGCGCCTGGTGGTCCCGGCCGGCAACCTGCGCACCCGCGCCAACGACACCGAGTACGCGTTCCGCGCCGCCAGCGAGTACGTGCACCTGACCGGCAACCGGACCGAGGACGCGATCCTGGTCGGCGAGCCGGTCGACGGCGGCCACGTCTTCGCGCTCTACCTGCTGCCGCGCTCCGACCGGGAGAACGGCGAGTTCTGGCTGAGCGGCCAGGGCGAGTTGTGGGTCGGCCGCCGGCACTCGCTCGCCGAGTCCGAGCAGTTGTACGGCCTGCCCGTGCGGGACGTCCGCACCGCCGCCGAGGAGCTGGCCGCCGAGACCGTCCCGACCCGCCTGGTGCGCGGCTACGACGCCGCGCTGGAGGCCGCGCTCGCCGACCAGCTCGACGAGGAGAAGGACGACGAGCTGAAGGTGTTCCTGTCCGGGCTGCGCCTGGTCAAGGACGAGTGGGAGGTCGGCGAGCTGCGCGCCGCCTGCGACGCCACCGTGAACGGCTTCACCGACGTGGTGCGCGAGCTCGGACTGGCGGTCGCCACCTCGGAGCGCTGGATCGAGGGCACCTTCTGGCGCCGCGCCCGGGTCGAGGGCAACGACGTCGGCTACGGCTCGATCGCTGCGGCCGGCCCGCACGCCACCACCCTGCACTGGGTGCGCAACGACGGCGACGTCCGCCCGGGCGAGCTGCTGCTGCTGGACGCGGGCGTGGAGACCCACACCCTGTACACCGCGGACGTCACCCGCACGCTGCCGATCAACGGCCGGTTCAACCCGCTGCAGCGCAAGATCTACCAGGCGGTGTACGACGCCCAGGAGGCCGGCATCGCCGCGGTGAAGCCGGGCGGGCAGTTCCGCGACTTCCACGACGCCGCGCAGCGGGTGCTCGCCGAGCGCCTGCTGGAGTGGGGCCTGCTGGACGCCTCGGTGTACGACGTGGAGAAGGTCCTGGAACTCGGCCTGCAGCGCCGCTGGACCCTGCACGGCACCGGCCACATGCTCGGCCTGGACGTCCACGACTGCGCGCACGCCCGCCGCGAGAACTACGTGGACGCGCTGCTGGAGCCCGGCATGGTGCTGACCGTCGAGCCCGGCCTGTACTTCCAGGCCGACGACCTGACCGTGCCGGAGGAGTACCGCGGCATCGGCGTGCGGATCGAGGACGACATCCTGGTCACCGCCGACGGCAACGAGAACCTCTCCGCCGGCCTGCCCCGGCAGGCCGACGAGGTGGAGGCCTGGATGGCCGGCCTCACCTCCTGACGGAGCGTCACACCGAAGCCCCCGTCCGGCCGACCGGCGGGGGCTCCGGTGTGCTCAGTGCCGTCGGCCCCAGCCGGAGCGGGCGGCACGGGTCATGACATTCTTCTCGAAACGGGCACGGCTGGGCATGGGCATCGGACGCTCCGCAGCGGTAGTGGTGGACGGGAACGGGTCCCAGAGGTGACGACTCCTCATCCTCCCGGGAGGTTGTCACCCGATACCAAAGGTTTTCCGCCCCCGGAGGCCCGAACGGCTACACTCGCGGCGAACCGCCCCTCGGCCGCACCTGGAGCTCCGCATGGCCGCGCCCGTGCCCGTCACCATCGGAAGGCGCCCGGCGCCCGTGCACACCGTCGCGGTGTACGCCTTCGCCGGCATGGCCCCGTTCGAGCTCGGCGTGGTGGTCGAGGTGTTCGCCCTCGCCCGGCCCGAGCTCGCCGGGCTGCTGGCCGCCCCCTGGTACGACGTCCGGGTGTGCGCGGAGCGGCCCGGTCACCCGCTGGAGGCGGTCGGCGGCTTCTCCCTGACGCCCCGTCACGGACTGGAGGAGCTCGCCGCCGCCGACACCGCCGTGGTGCTCGGCGTGCCCGACCCGCACGGCGAGGTCCCGCCCGCACTGGTCGCCGCGCTGCGCAGCGCGCACGCCCGCGGCGCCCGGATCGTCTCGATCTGCTCCGGCGCCTTCGCGCTGGCCGCCGCCGGACTGCTGGACGGCCTGCCAGCCACCACCCACTGGCGGTACGCGGAACTGCTGCGCCGCCGCCACCCGCGGGTCCGGGTCGACCCGGACGTGCTGTACGTCGACAACGGGCAGGTGCTGACCAGTGCGGGCAGCGCCGCCGGCATCGACCTGTGCCTGCACCTGGTGCGCCAGGACCACGGCGCGAAGGTCGCCAACACCGTCGCCCGCCGCTTCGTCGTCCCCCCGCACCGGGACGGCGGGCAGGCGCAGTTCATCGAGGCGGCGGTGCGGCCGGTGGACGAGCCGGAGGACGGGGTGGCCCGCTCGATGCGCTGGGCACTGGACCAGCTCGCCCGCCCGCTCACGGTGCCGCTGCTGGCCCGGGCGGCCGGCATGTCGGACCGCTCGTACCTGCGGCACTTCACCGCCCGCAACGGGGTCAGCCCGATGCGCTGGGTGGCGATCCAGCGCATCGCGGCCAGCCTGCCGCTGCTGGAGTCGCCGGAGGGCAGCGTGGAGGAGATCGCCGCGGCGGTCGGGTTCGAGTCCGCGGCGACCTTCCGCCACCACTTCGGGCGCACCATGCGCACCTCCCCGACCGCCTACCGGCGCACCTTCGGCCGGGCAGCCTGACGGTCCGTCAGGACTGCTCCATCCGGTCCGCGTTGGCGTGGATCGCGTCCCGCAGCCAGGGCGCCAGGCCCGGGGCGAGCTTCTCGTACGTCTCGGTGAACCGCGGGTCGGCGACGTACATGTCGCCGAGGCAGCGGTGCATCTGCGGTGCGCAGTCGTAGAAGTTCCGGCCGATGTGCTGCCGGTGCTGCTCGGCGACGGCCGTCGCCTGCTCGCTGTCCGGGGTCGCCCCGGCGGTGAACGCCGCCACCAGGGCGTCGTTGATGCCGTCGGACTCGGCCTTGATCCGCTCCCAGTCCGCCTTGGTGTAGCGGGCGGTCCGCTGCTGGGACTGCTTCCAAGCGTCGGTGTCGCCCCAGCGCTGCTCGGCCTCGTCCTCCCAGTTCTCCTGGTAGTCCTTGCCGAACACCTCGAACTTCTCCTCCGGGGTCAGCTGAATTCCCAAGGTCCTTGCCTCCATCGCTCTCTCGACCGCCGCGGCGAGGTCCTCCAGCTTCCGGATCCGGTCGCCGATCAGCTCGCGCTGCCGGCGCAGGTGCTCGGTCGGGCTGACCGAGCGGTCGTCCAGGATCGCCGCGATCTCCTCCAGCGGGAAGCCGAGTTCGCGGTAGAACAGGATCTGCTGCAGCCGGTCCAGTTCGGCCTCGCTGTAGCGCCGGTAGCCGGCCGGGGTGCGGCCGGTGGGCGACAGCAGCCCGATCTCGTCGTAGTGGTGCAGGGTGCGCACCGTGACGTTGGCGAGTCGGGCGAGCTGCCCGACCGTGTACCCGCTCATCGCGTCCTCCTCCTTCCGCTGCTCCGCTGTGTTCACCAGCCTCCGGCCTGACGCGACGTGAGGGTCAAGCGGGATCCTCCGGGCCGGCGGCGGTCTCAGTCGGCGACGCCGCGCTGCGCGACCACCTTGCCGATCCGCAGCCGGACCAGCAGTTCGCCGGGCACCCCGTTGCGGGCGGCGTACTCCTCGGCGCGGTCCTCGCCCATGTAGCGGGCGGCGATCCGGCCCGCCCAGTGCCGGACGTCGGCGAGGTCCTCGATCAGCGTCGCCTCGCCCTCCACCAGGACGAAGGCGAACGGCGGGCGGTCGTCGTCCACGCAGAGCGCGGCGCGGCCGTCGCGGGCCAGGGTGCGGCCCTTGACGGTGTCCCGGCCGGTGTTGAAGACCAGGTCCTCGCCGTCCAGCAGGAACCAGATCGGGGCGACGTGCGGGCGGCCGTCGGCGCGGGTGGTGGCGAGTTTTCCGGTGCGGGTGCCGTGGGCGAGGAAGGCGCGCCACTCGGGCTCGGTCATGGTGGGCATGGCTGCCATCCTGGCAGCTGCGGCGGGCCGGCTACTCGGACTCGCCGTAACGGACCAGGTAGGCGGCGAACCGGCCGAGGTCCTCGTCGTCCCAGGAGGTGAAGCGGTCGGTGAAGGCCCGCCGTCGCTGCTCGTACGCCTCGGCGAGCAGCTGCTCGCCCGCCCCGGTCAGGTGCAGCAGCTGGCCGCGCTGGTCGTCCGGGTCGGCCTCGCGCTTCAGCAGGCCGAGCTTCTCCAGCGCGCCGACCTGCCGGCTGACGGTGGACTTGTCGAGCATGAAGTGCGAGGCCAGGTCGGCGGCCCGGCAGGAGCCCCGCTCCTTCACCAGGTCGAGCATGCTGTAGGTGACCAGCGAGAGCTCGGGGTGCAGCTGGGCTGCCTTGTGGCGGGCCCGGCGGGCGAACGCGGTGAGCTCCCGCTGGATGGTCTCCAGCGCGGCGTCGCGGTCGGGCATGGCGGTGGCTCCTTCGTCGTGCGGTGTTGCCGACCACGGTAGGGGCAGCCGCGCTCAGACGCCGACCGCCTCCGCCATCTCCTCCTCCTCGGCGGGCTCGACCGCCGCCGGACGGGCCCGCCGGTGCTCGGTGCGGGCCGCGAGCACGAGCAGCGCCGCACCGGCCGCCAGCCAGCCGAACAGGGTGACGAGGTGGCCGCCGAACCCGGCCCGGCCGCCGAAGTACACGTGGTCGCGGACTCCCTCCAGCAGGCCCGCGCCGTTCCAGAAGGAGTGCAGGGCGCCGAAGAAGCCGTTCTGCAGGGCGGGTTCGAAGATGCCGCCGGAGCTGGTGAAGTTGAGCATCACGAACAGCGCCATCACGGTCAGCGTGTTCCACCGGCCGAGCCAGGTGTGCAGGGCGGTGCCGATCGCCACGATGCCCGCCGCGTACAGCCAGGACATCGCCCAGGTGCCGAGCAGCCCGTGCTCCACCAGGTGGAACATCGGCCCGGCCAGGGCCGCGCCGAGCAGGCTGACCACCAGCGCCACGCCGAGGCCGAGCAGCGCCCGGACCCGCATCGTCAGGGCCGCGCCGGCCGCGCCGAGCACCGCGACCGAACCGTAGGAGCCGATGCTCAGCGCCACCAGCAGGAAGAACAGGCCCTGCCCGGTGGGGTCGCCGGCCGGCAGCGGGGTCAGCTCCTGGACGGCGAGCGGCTTGCCCTGGTGCGCGGCGACCTGGGTGAACACCTTCTCGGCGGCGGTCGCCGAGGTCTCCGAGCTCGCGGTGGCGACCAGCAGGGTCGGCGCGGCGGCGTCGGGCACGTACGCGGCGACCAGGTCGCGGTCGAGCAGTTGCTGCCGGGCGGCGTCGGGTCCGGCCACGGTGGTGACGTCCAGCCCGTCGCCGGCCTTGTCCTGGAGCGCCCGGGCGAGCGGCTGGGCCTGTGCGGCCGGTCCGACCACGGCGACCTTCAGGTGGTGCGGGGCGGGGGCGTGGAAGGCGGACAGGTAGGCGACGCCCATGCCGAGGCACATCAGCAGCGGTGTGACCAGGTGGGTGAGGACGTGCCGCAGGGCGGGGCGGGACACCGCAGGCATGACAGCTCCATGGTTGGCAAGTACAACTATCGTTTAGTTGCACTTTACAACGCAGAGATGCTGCGCATCCATCCCTTCCCCCACCCTGTGGCACACCTCTCAGCCCACCCGCGGCCCTACAGCAGGTCGTCGAGCTCCCGCATCAGCCGGGCCTTGGCCCGCGCCCCCACCATCGAGCGCAGCGGCTCACCGTCCTTGAACACCATCAGCGTCGGCATCGACAGCACCCCGTACGCGGCCTGCGTCTCCGGGTTCACGTCCACGTCCAGCGAGACGATCTTCAGCTTCCCCGCCTGCTCCACGGCCATCTCCGCCAACACCGGCGCGAGCATCCGGCACGGCGGGCACCAGTCCGCGGTGAACTTCACCAGCACCGGTCCCTCGGCAGCCAGCACCTCGCTCGCGAAGTCCTGGTCGGTCACGCTCTGCACGCCACCCACGGCGGCCTCCCTCTCGGTCTCTCAGTCGCTGCCCTTCGGCCGCGCCAACTCGCAGCGCGGCTCCTCGTCCACCGCGGCCAGCGCGTCCCGCGCCGCCTCGGCCTGCGCCAACTGCGCCGCCACTTGGTCCCGGACCTCGCTCAACCGGGCCACCATGGCGTCCAGTTCACCCAGCTTCGCCCGGTACACCTCCAAGGAGGCCGGACACGAATCACCGGCCGGATGGCCGGCCTGCAGGCACTCCACGAACGGCCGGGTCTCCTCCAGCTCGAACCCGAAGTCCTGCAGCATCCGGATCTGCCGCAGCAGCCGCAGGTCCTCCTCGTCGTACGCCCGGTACCCGTTCCCCCCGCGCCGCGCGGGCAGCAACCCCCGCGACTCGTAGTACCGCAGCGCCCGCGTGGTGGTCCCCGCCCGCTGTGCCAGCTCGCCGATCCGCATGCCACGACGGTAGACCTTCACCCCGACGTCAAGGCCAGCCCACTGCGCACCGAATCTCCCCGACGACCACCCGGCAAGATCGTTACGCTCGCCTGATGACCGACCACACCACGGCCCTGCTCGCGGCCTACGACCAGCACATGCGCGGACTCGGCGCCCCCGGCGACGGCGAGACCCACGACAGCGACGGCCCGCTGCTGCGCAAGTACGGCGGCTTCCGCGGCTTCGTCACCTCCCCCGCCCCCGACCTCGGCCTGCGCGGCGAGGCCCTCGACCGGCTGATCGCCCGTCAGCGCGACTTCTTCACCGCCCGCGGCGAAGCCGTCGAGTGGAAGACCCGCGGCCACGACCTGCCCGCCGACCTCCCCGCCCGGCTGACCGCCGCCGGTTTCGTCCCCGAGGAACCCGAGACCGTCCTGATCGGCCTCGCCGCCGAACTCGCCGCCCCCACCCCCACCCCCGAGGGCGTCACCATCCGGCGCACCACCTCGCCCGCCGACATGCAGCGCATCGCCGCGATGGAGTCCGAGGTCTGGGGCGAGGACTGGAGCTGGCTCGCCGAGGACCTCACCGCCCGGGCCACCGGCTCCGACGACTTCCTCGTCCTGGTCGCCGAGACCGACACCCCCGTCAACCCCGACGTGGTCTCCGCCGCCTGGCTCACCCGCACCCCCGGCTCCGAGTTCGGCGGCCTCTGGGGCGGCTCCACCCTCGCCGCCTGGCGCGGCCGCGGCATCTACCGCGCCCTGGTCGCCCACCGCGCCCGCTGGGCCCTCGACCACGACATCCGCTACCTCCAGGTCGACGCCTCCGCCGACAGCACCCCCATCCTGCGCCGCCTCGGCATGCACCCCGTCACCACCACCACCCCGTACATCTGGACCCCGCCCACCGCCTGACCCCGCCACCCGACCCGGTCCACGGGGCCGGCCCGACACCCCGTCCGAGCTGCGAAGTCACCTCCCGCCGAAAAAATCTCGAGGTTTCTCCGCCAGCATGTAGAGAACCCCCTCCCCCGCTCCGACCACTGGACGCAAGCACACCCACCAGAAGGAAGTGGTCCCGATGAAGTACCTGCTGATGACCTACGGCAACCAGGAGAAGTGGGCGTCCCTCTCGGCCGAGGAGTGGCCCGCGGCGATCGCGCAGCAGGACGCGTTCAACAAGCGGTACCAGCAGACCGGGGAACTGCTCGGGGCGTACGGCACGGCGGACGCGGCGATGAGCCGGCTGGTGCGACGGGTGGACGGGCTGCCGGTGGTGAGCGACGGGCCGTACCTGGAGACCAAGGAGTACATGGCGAGCTTCTACCTGCTGGACTGCGAGAGCGAGCAGCGGGCACTGGAGATCGCCGCCGACATGCCGTGGGCGGACCGGGAGCCGGTGGAACTGTGGCCGATCCTGCACGAGGCCCAGTGAGCCGGGGGCCCGATGCCGACCAGGACCTGCTGCGCGAGCTCGCGCCGCAGGTCCTGGCGGCGTTGCTGCGCCGCCACCCGGGCGCCTTCGACAGCTGCGAGGACGCGGTGCAGGAGGCGTTGCTGGCGGCGGCGGAGCAGTGGCCGGCCCAGGGGCGGCCGGACAACCCGCGGGGCTGGCTGGTGACGGTGGCCTCGCGCCGGCTGGTGGACCTGGTGCGGGCGGACCGGGCGCGGCGGGAGCGGGAGGAGCGGCTGTTCCTGGCGACTCCGCAGTCGGAGTTGCTGGGGCGGGCGGCGGACGCCGGCCCGGCCGCGGACCGGGACGATTCGCTGGCGCTGCTGTTCCTGTGCTGCCATCCGGCGTTGACCGCGCCGAGCCGGATCGCGTTGACGCTGCGCGCGGTGGGCGGCCTGAGCACGGCGCAGATCGCGGCGGCGTTCCTGGTGCCGGAGGCGACGATGGCGCAGCGGATCAGCCGGGCGAAGCAGACCATCCGGTCCTCGGGGCTGCCGTTCGCGCTGCCGGCGGCGGCGGAGTCGGCGGAGCGGCTGCGCGAGGTGCTGCAGGTGCTGTACCTGGTGTTCAACGAGGGGTACACGGCGACCGGCGGCAGCGATCTGACGGTGGCTCACCTCTCCGACGAGGCGATCCGGCTGGCCCGGCTGCTGCACCGCCTGCTGCCGGCGGACGCGGAGGTGATGGGACTGCTGGCACTGATGCTGCTGACGGACGCCCGGCGGCCGGCCCGGACGGGCCCGGACGGGGAGCTGGTGCCGTTGGCGGAGCAGGACCGTTCGCGGTGGGACGCGGCGGCGATCGCGGAGGGCACGGCGCTGGTGGAGCGGGCGCTGCCGGCGGGGCGGGTGGGGCCGTACCAGTTGCAGGCGGCGATCGCGGCGCTGCACGACGAGGCGCCGGACGTGACGGCGACGGACTGGCCGCAGATCCTGGCGCTGTACGACCTGCTGCTGCGGGTGGCGCCCGGTCCGATGCCGGCACTGGGACGAGCGGTGGCGCTGGCGGAGGTCCACGGCCCGGCGTCGGCGTTGGAGGAGCTCGGCGCGCTGGAGCCGGAGCTGGAGCGCCACCACCGCTTCCACGCGGTGCGGGCGGAGCTGCTGGCGCGCTCCGGCGACCGGGCGGCGGCCGCGGCGGCGTTCCGCCGGGCCGCGGCGCTGGCGACGAGCCTGCCGGAGCGGCGTCACCTGTCCGAGCGGGCCCGCGACGTGGCCTGACGGGTCATCGGGCGGTGGCGGCGGCCACGGCGGCGTCGATCGCCCCGTGGAGCTCGGCGCGCAGGCCGAGCCGGCTGGCGCGGATGTCGACGGCTTCGGCGACGGCGGGCTGGGCGTAGCGGTCGACGGATTCGCGGATGCCGTTGACCAGGGGCGCACCGGCCTGGCCGAGTTCGCCGCCGATGACGATGGCGGCGGGGTTGAGGCAGTTGACCAGGTCGGCGAGGACGCGGCCGATGGTGCGGCCGGCTTCGCCGATGACGCGGGCGGCGGCGGGGACGTCGGCGAGCTCGCCGAGCGGCGGCAGGTCGACCGGGTCGCCGGGGCGGGCGCCGGGGGTGAGGACGTGGACCAGCCGGCGGCGGACCTCGACGATGGAGGCGACGGACTCCAGGCAGCCGCGGTTGCCGCAGCGGCACCAGGTGGCGGCGTCGGGGAGCTGGATGTGGCCGATCTCGCCGGAGATGCCGCTGGCGCCGCGGTAGATCCGGCCGTCGAGCAGGAGTCCGGCGCCGATGCCGGTGGAGGCCTTGACGTAGACCAGGTCGTTGACGGCGCGGTCGCTGCCGTAGGCGCGTTCGCCGCGGGCGCCCATCTCGGCGTCGTTGCCGACGGTGACGGGGCGGCCGAAGACCCGGCCGAGTTCGGCGGCGGGGTCCATGCCGATCCACTGGGAGAGGGTGGAGGGGGCGCGGACCACGTTGGTGCGGGTGTCGAGGGCGCCGGGGATGCCGGCGGCGATGGCGGTGATCCGGTCCAGGGTGTGGCCGGCGGCGGTGAGCGCCTGGTCGGCGAGCGCGGCGGCGGCGTCGAGGACCTCGCGCGGGTGGTTGTCGACGTCGAGGTGGGCGGTGGCCTCGCCGAGCACGGTGCCGGCGGTGTCGGCGACGGCGCAGGTGACGTGGGTGTGGCCGAAGTCGAACGCGAGGACCAGGGCGTGGGCGCGGCGCAGGGTGACGGCGGCGGCGCGGCGGCCGCGGCCGGCGGCGCCGGCGGTGGTGGTCTCGCTGACCAGGCCCTCGCCGAGCAGGTCGGTGACGGCGCTGCTGACGGCGGAGCGGGAGAGCCCGGTGAGCCGGCTGATCTCGGCGCGGCTGAGCGTGCCGTGCTCGCCGAGGACGGCGAGC
The DNA here is from genome assembly GCF_003610255.1 of Streptomyces sp. TLI_171. Taxonomy (GTDB): domain Bacteria; phylum Actinomycetota; class Actinomycetes; order Streptomycetales; family Streptomycetaceae; genus Kitasatospora. The sequence continues at coordinate 3,813,193 of NZ_RAPS01000001.1, forward strand.
AGGGTGGCCCGGGTGCGCAGGCGGCGGGCCGAGGGGGCCGGGGCGGGGGCTGTCATGCCCGGAACGGTAGCGGACCCGGAACCTGTTTTCACCGTTGAACGGATTATTTAACGTTGCCGTTGTCCTCTTGACGGACGAATTGGCCTATACCTATCGTCTACGACAGCAGCAGTACCTCATGTGCCGGTCTGAAGACGTGCCGGGAGAGGAAGGCCGATGAACGCCACCCAGAGCCGTCATCGCTGGTGCGTCGAGATCCCGCACGCGAACGAAGTCCGCGCCGGTCGCCACCTGTTCATCGTGGACGCCGCCGCGGAGGAGGACGCCCGCCGCGAGGCCATCGAACGCGCCGAGTCGGCCGAGGCCCGCCGCCACCGCCGCGATGCCGCCCTGGACCTGGCCCAGGTCACCGTGGTCCACCTCGGACTGCTGCGCCACCACTGACGACACGATCCCCCGACGGCCACCGGCCGCCGGGGGATCGCCGCGTCGCAGGTCAGGCCCGGCCGGCCGACTTCTGGGTCCGCCGCGCCAGCGAGTCGACCACCGCGGCGGCCAGCAGCACCGCGCCGGTGATCATGAACTGGATGGCGTTGCTCAGGCCCTCGATGTTCATCCCGGACTGGATCGAGCCGATCACCAGCGCACCCAGCAGCGCCGACCAGGTCGAACCGCGCCCGCCGAACAGGCTGGTGCCGCCGATGACGGCCGCCGCGATCGCGTTCATCAGCAGGTTGCCGCCGCCGGAGGTCTGCGAGGCCGACTGGATCTGCGCGGCCAGGAACAGGCCGCCGATCGCCGCCATGGTGGAGCAGATCATGAACACCGTGATCCGCACCCACGCGACGTTGATGCCGGCCCGCCGGGCGCCCTCGATGTTGCCGCCGAGCGCGAACACCTTCCGCCCGTACGGGGTGCGGCGCAGCACGAACTCCAGCACCACCACGAAGGCCAGGAAGATCAGCAGGGCCAGCGGCAGGCCCTTGTACTGGTTGAGGGTGTACGCGGCGAGGAAGCCGACCACCGCGAGCGCCACGGTGCGGATCACGATGTCGACGGTGGTCCGGTACGGGATGCCCGCGGCCCGCCGCCGTTTGGTGTCCAGCAGCGTCATCCCGAGGAACAGCAGCGTCCCGGCGGCGGCCAGTCCGTAGGCGGCGACCTGCTGCCCGAAGATGGTCGAGTACATCCGGGAGACCACGTCCTTGCCGGACATGTTGACGGTGCCGTTGGCGCCCAGGATCTGCAGCATCAGGCCGTTCCAGCCCAGGTTGCCGGCCAGCGTCACGATGAACGCGGGCACGCCGACCTTGGCGAAGAACAGGCCCTGCACCAGGCCGACCAGCGCGCCGCCGACGACCGCGGACAGCAGCGCCACCCACTGGTTGACGCCGTGCGTGACGTTCAGGACGGCGAAGATGGCCGCGCACAGGCCGCTGACGTAGCCGACCGACAGGTCGATCTCGCCGAGCAGCAGCACGAACACCACGCCGACGGCGATCATGCCGGTGCCGACGATCTGCTGGGACAGGTTGGACAGGTTCTGCGCCGACAGGAAGCTGCTGTTCAGCGAGCCGAACACGGCCCAGATGATGATCAGCGCGACCACCACCGGGGCCGAGCCGAGCTCGCCGCTGGTCAGCCGGCGCTTGAACTCGATCAGGTAGCCCTTCAGGCCCTCCTGACGGACGATCAGCCGCGGGTCGACCGCGGGGGCGGCCCCCGCGGCGACCGGGACCGGGGCGTTGACGCCGCCGGTCGGCATGCTGTCCTCGGGCAGCGGGCGCCGGTGCGCGTCCTCGGGGTCGGGAATGTTGCCGCTCACAGGCTGCCGCCCTCTCCACGGGCCCGACGGCGCGTCACGGCGTTGTCCGTGGCGCCGGTGATGGCCGAGATGATCTGCTCCTGGTTGGTCGACCGCTTGTCGAAGACCCCGTTGTTGCGGCCCAGCCGCAGCACCGCCACGGTGTCCGCGACCGCCATCACGTCGGCCATGTTGTGGCTGATCAGGATCACCCCGAGGTTCTGCTCGCGCAGCCGCTCCACCAGGTCGAGCACCTGGGCGGTCTGCTCGACGCCGAGCGCGGCGGTCGGTTCGTCCAGGATCACCACCTTGGGCGAGCCGATCAGCGCGCGGGCGATCGCCACCACCTGGCGCTGACCGCCGGAGAGCGAGGCGATCGGGATCCGCACGCTGGGGATGCGGATGGAGAGGGTGTCCAGCAGCTGCCGGGAGCGCCGCTCCATCCCCACCTCGTCCAGCACCAGACCGAACTGCTTGAGCTCCCGGCCGAGGAACAGGTTGCCGACCACGTCCAGGTTGTCGCAGAGCGCGAGGTCCTGGTACACGGTGGCGATGCCCAGGTGCTGGGCGTCCTGCGGCCGGTGGATCGCGACCGGCCGCCCCTCCCACTCGATCACGCCCTCGTCCGGCTGGTAGACCCCGGCGATGGCCTTCACCAGGGTCGACTTCCCGGCGCCGTTGTCGCCGACCAGCGCGACCACCTCGCCGGTTCGGACCTCCAGCTCGATGTCGGTGAGCGCCTGGACGGCGCCGAACCGCTTCGAGATCCCGCGCAGGGCCAGTACGGTCTCACCCGCCACCGCGATCAACTCCTCTACGGTCGACGGTGCTTACTGGAGGCCGGCGGCCTGGCAGGCCGAGGCGTAGTCCGGGGTGCAGATCTGCTGGACGGTGTACAGGCCGTCGGCGACCACGGTGGTCTTGATGTTGTCCTTGGTCAGGACCGTGGGGGCGATCAGCAGCGAGGCGACCTTGGTGCCGGAGCCGTTGGTCGAGGTGGTCGGGCTCAGCGACGGCTCCAGGCTCTTGCCCTGGGCGAACTGCACCGCCATCGCGCCGGCCGCGTCCGCCTCCGGCTTGTACGGCTTGTAGATCGACATCGTCTGGGTGCCCGCCAGGATCCGCTGCACCGCGTCGAGCTGGGCGTCCTGGCCGGTCAGCGGGACGCTCAGGTTGGCCGCCTTCAGGGCGGTGGCGATGCCCGCCGCCATGCCGTCGTTGGCGGAGTAGACGCCGACCACGTTCGGGGCGCCGATCGCGGTGATCGCGGCGGCGGCCTCCTGGTTGGCGGTGTTCGGGTCCCACTGCGGGGTGTCGTACTCCTTGCCGATCTTCAGCTTGCCGTCCATCGCGGCGTGCGCGCCGGCCTTGAAGTCGGCGGCGTTCGGGTCGGTCGGCGAGCCGTTGATCATGATGATCTGGCCGGCCGAGGCCTTGTCGCCGACCGCGGCGACCAGCGCCTCGCCCTGCAGCTCGCCGACCTTGTGGTTGTCGAACGAGACGTAGGCGTCCACCGGGCCCTGGGCCAGCCGGTCGTAGGCGATCACCTTGACGCCTGCGTCGTGCGCCTTCTGCACCGAGGACTGGATCGCCTTGGAGTCCACCGCGTCCAGGATCAGCACCTGGTCGCCCTTGGTCAGCGCGGTGTCCACCTGGGTCTGCTGCGTCGTCGCGTCCTGGTTGGCGTTGTAGTAGTCGATCTGGGCGTTCGGCGCCAGCGCCTTGATCTTGGCTTCGATCAGCGGCTTGTCGAACTGCTCGTACCGGGTGGTCTTGGTCTCCGGCAGCAGCAGGCCGATCTTCACCGCCCCGCCGCTGCCGGAGGCCCCGGACGCACCGGAGGACTGCTTGGCGCTGCCGCAGGCGGCCAGCCCCACGGCGAGAGTGGCCGCGAAAGCGGCGACGGCGATCCGACGGAGACCGGTGTTCATGGAGCTGCCCTCTTCCCTATGGATTCCGCCCCCGTCACCGAGTGTGATAACCGTTGGCGAACACCACGATCGGGGCTGCTCCGAGCGGGTGGCGGAAGTCCCCTCGGCGGCCCACTCGGGGCCCCGGGGGAACGGGTGTGACTTCACCGGACCGGATTTGTATGCTTCGGTGAACCTCTACAACCATGTAGAAGTTCAAATCGGTGCCAAGGGCTGAGGGGACGTCATGTCTGCACGCAGGGCGGGAGCCCACGGCACCGTGCCCACCCGAGGACGCCGGGGCCGCCGGATCGCCCTGTGGACCACCTCGACCGTGGTCGTCCTCGCCGTGCTGGCGGCCGGGCTGGTGTACTACCGGCTCAACGGCAACCTGAGCACCTTCGGCTCGGACGGCGTCAGCAAGGACCGGCCCGACGCCGCCTCCGCCGACGCCCAGGGCCGGGTCCCGGTCAACCTGCTGCTGATCGGCTCCGACTCGCGCGACGGCGCCAACAAGGACCTCGGCGGCGGCCAGGACGACGGCGCCCGCTCGGACACCGCGATCCTGCTGCACGTCTACGCCGACCACCGGCACGCCGTCGGGGTGTCCGTCCCGCGCGACTCCCTGGTGGACGTCCCGCCCTGCATGCTGCCGAACAAGACCTGGACCAAGCCGCAGACCGACGTGATGTTCAACAGCGCCTTCTCGGTCGGCAACACCGCCCAGGGCAACCCGGCCTGCACCCAGAACACCGTGGAGAAGCTCACCGGCCTGCGCATCGACCACACCATGGTGATCAACTTCCAGGGCTTCGCGGACATGACGAAGGCGGTCGGCGGCGTCGACGTCTGCCTGCCCAAGGCCGTCTACGAGGGCGACCTCGACCCCAACCTCGGCCGCCGCGGCAAGCAGCTGTTCAAGGCCGGCCACCAGAGCATCGCCGGCCAGCAGGCCCTGGACTACGTGCGGATCCGGCACGGGCTCGGCGACGGCTCCGACATCGGCCGCACCAAGCGCCAGCAGGCCTTCCTCTCCTCGCTGATCAAGTCCGTCAAGGCCAAGGGCATGAACCCCGTCGCGCTGCTGCCGCTGGCCGACGCCACCACCAAGTCGCTCACCGTGGACGAGGGCCTCGGCTCGGCGCAGAAGCTGGTCGACTTCGCGATGTCGCTGAAGGACGTCGACCTGCACGACGTCAAGTTCCTCACCGTGCCCTGGCGCTACCAGGGCGAACGGGTCGCCCTGGTCCACCCCGACGCCGACCAGCTGTGGGCCGCGCTCAAGGCCGACCGCACCCTGGACGGCCAGGACACCACGCCCGCCTCCGCCGCCCCCTCGTCCAGCCCCAGCGCGTCCCCCGCCGCCACCGTCGACGGCGCCGGCATCCGGGTCGCCGTCTACAACGGCACCGCCACCGCCGGGCTGACCGGCCGGGCCGCCGAGGCCCTGGAGGCCGCCGGGTTCACCGTCACCGGGCGGGCCAACGCCGCCTCCCGCACCCACACCGCCACCCTGGTCGAGTACGGGCCCGGCGAGAAGGCCGAGGCCCAGAAGGTCGCCGCGCTGTTCCCCGGCGCCACCCTGGAGGCCGGCACCCGGGCCGGGATCTCCCTCACCCTGGGCGCCGACTACGCCGCCGGCCGCGGCGCCACCGCCGCCCCGCCCGTGCCGACCGGCCCGCTGCCGACCAGCGTCAGCCAGGCCCGCTCCGCCGACGACGACGCCTGCTCCGACCTCACCTACGGCTGACCGCCGCCGGGCTGACCCCGCGTCAGCCGGCGCCCGGCAGCAGCCCGTCGAGCAGCGCCCGGCCGTGCTCCCAGTCGCCGAGGCCGGAGTCGGCGTTGATGTGGCCGAGCAGCCCGACGTCGACCAGTTCGGCGCCGAGCGCCGCCGCGGTGTCCTCCGCGTAGCCGAAGGCGCTGTACTTGTCGTTCCGGCTGGCCACCACGACGGTGCGGAACGGCAGCGGGGCGGGGCGCGGCCGGTCGAAGCCGGCGGCGTCGACCGGGAAGGCCGGGCCGTGCGGGTCCGGAGCGGCGACCAGCAGCGCGCCGACGATCCCCTCGTCGGCGTGGTCGGCGGCCCACTCCACCACGGTGGCGCAGCCGAGGCTGTGCGCCACCAGCAGCTTGGGCCCGGTGATCGCGCGCAGGGCGGCGTCCAGGTCGGCGACCCAGTGGTCGCGGACGGGCTCGTCCCAGGAGGCGTGCTCGACCCAGACCCCGGCGGGGTCGGCCGCGTGCCAGCGGTACTGCCAGTGCGCGGGGGCCGAGTTGCCGATGCCCGCGAGGTACACGTGGGTGATGGGTTCCATGGTGGAGGCCTCGTGCTCGACGCCCGCCGAACGGTGCGGGCAGCGGATCGGGAGTCGGCGCTGACCCCGGGGAACGTTGCCGCACCCTAGCGGCCGGCCGGGCGGGCCGACGCCGTTTCGCGGGTCCTTCTCGCCTGTCGAGACAGCACCCGGTATCCAGACCGGAACGCCGATGGATCGTGCAACTCCCTTATGGGAGGCGCTAGTTCCGATCGACCCCGGGTGCCGGGCACCGCGCGGTCCGCCGGTAGCATGCACGCGGCGTGTGCACCCGGACGCGCCCCGTGTCGGCGTCCCCCGAGCCGCCCGTCGTGCCCCACCCGCCCGTCCGCCGAGTGCCGGACCGCGCCCGCCAGGAGCCCCGCAGTGATGGACGCACGACCGCCGGCCCCCGCGGCCCCACCCGCGCCCCCGGCCCGGCCGGACCGACTCCCGCTCCACGGACCGGAGTTCGCCGCCGACCCGGACGGCCACTACCGGCTGCTGCGGCAGTACGGTCCCGCCGCGCCGGTGGAACTCGCCCCCGGCGTGGACGCCACCCTGGTCACCGACTACGCGGCGGCGCTGACCCTGCTGCAGGACCCGGCGACCTTCCGCAAGGACCCGCACCGCTGGCGGGCGCTCAACGAGGGCGCGGTACCGCCCGACAGCCCGGTGCTGCCGCTGCTCTCCTACCGGCCGAACTGCATGTTCACCGACGGCATAGCGCACATGAGGCTGCGTCAGGCTGTCACCGACAGCATGGCGCGGATCGACCCCGGACGGCTGGCCCGCACCACCCGGCAGGTCTCCGACTTCCTGATCGGCCGGTTCGCCCACCGCGGCTCCGCCGACCTGATCACCGGCTACGCCAGGCAGCTGCCGCTGTTCGTCTTCAACGAACTGTTCGGCTGCACCGCCGACATCGGCGACCGGGTGCTGTTCGGCATTTCCGGCATGTTCGACGGCGTGAACGCCGAGCAGGCCGCGCAGGTCCTGTTCGGCGCCGTCGGCGAGCTCGTCGCCCTCAAGCGCCGGCAGCCCGGCGAGGACGTCGCCTCCTGGCTGATGTCGCATCACCACGCGCTCACCGACGAGGAGCTGGTGCACCAGCTGGCGCTACTGCTCGGCGCCGGCGCCGAGCCGCTCGGCAACCTGATCGGCAACACCCTGCACCGGCGGCTCACCGACCCCTCCTACGCCGCGGGCGACGCGCTGCTGGACGAGGCGATCGAGGACACCCTCTGGGAGAACCCGCCGATCACCAACCTCGCCCCGCACTACCCCGCGGTCAACCTCACCATCGGCACGCAGCGGGTACGGGCCGGCGACCTGGTGCTGATCGGCTTCGCCGCCGCCAACACCGGCCCCGAGCTGACCGCGCAGCGCCAGACCGGCAGCCGCGCCTACCTGTCCTGGAGCGCCGGACCGCACGCCTGCCCGTCCAAGGACCCGGCCCTGCACATCACCCTGGCCGCCCTGGAGAACCTGTTCGACCGCCTGCCCGATCTCGAACTCGCCGTCCCCGAAGCCTCGTTGAGCTGGCGGCCGGGCCCGTTCCACCGCGCCCTGAGCTCCCTCCCCGTCCGCTTCACCCCCGCCGCCCCGGCCCCGCCCGCCCCGACGGCCGCGCCTCCCCCTCCCGCGCCTGCCGCGACCACCGGCAGGCCCGGACGGTGGAGCCAGTTCCTGAACCGGCTGACCGGCTGACCCGGGCGGTGGTTTGCCCGGTGCCGGAGGCCGGGCCACACTGATCGTCCGATCGCCGGACGTGGGGGGTGCGATGACGGAGCGGACGCCGACTGCCGTGCCACCCCCGGACGACGGCCCGGGGCTCGACCTCGGCGCGCGGCTCCGCGCGTTCCGCACCCGGGCCGGGCTCAGCCAGCAGTCCGCCGCCACCCGGGCCGGCCTCAGCACCAGGGCGCTGCGCGACCTCGAACGCGGCCGGGTCCGGCAACCCCGGACCCGCACCCTGCGCCGGCTCGGCGAGGTCCTCGGGCTCACCGAACCGGAGCTGACGGACCTGCAGCTCGCCGTCCGCACCGGCCCGCCCGCCGGGGCCGCGCTGCCGCACCTGCTGATCCTCGGCCCGCTCGCCGTCCAGCACGGCCGGGCCACCACACCCGTCACCAGCCCGATGCTGCGCCGGCTGCTCGGACTGCTCGCCCTCCAGCACCCGGAACCCGCCACCCGGCAGGAGATCACCGACACCCTGTGGCCCGCCGGCCCGCCCGACTCCCACCAGAGCCTCGTCCACACCTACATCAGCCAACTCCGGCGGCTGCTCGAACCCGCCGGCCCCCCGCACCCCGCCGTGGTCCGCACCCCCACCGGCTACCGGCTCGACACCCCCCGCCGCGGCACCGACCTCGGCCGCTTCGACGAACTGCTGGCCCGCACCACCTCCCCCCAGCACCCGCCCGACCCCGGCACCGCCTTCGAGACCCTCACCCGCGCCCTGCACTGGTGGCGCGGCCCGGTCCTGGCCGACGCCGACCCCGCGCTGCGCCGCCACCCCGCCGCCGTCGCCGCCGGGGAACGGCGCATCCGGGCCGCCCTGCTGCACGCCGACACCGCCCTGCTCCTGCACCGCGCCGACCGGTCCGTCCCCGTCCTGCGCGCCCTGACCCACACCGAGCCACTGCACGAAGGCCTGCACGCCCGCCTGATCCTCGCCCTCGCCGCGGACGGCGAACAGGCCGCCGCCCTGGACGTCTTCACCCGCCTGCGGACCCGCCTCGCCGAGGACCTCGGCGTCGACCCCGGCCCCGACCTGCGCGACGCCCACGTACGCGTGCTGCGCCGCCGGTTCCCCACCCCTGGCCCCGCACCCGCCGGCGAGCCGATCAATCCCGCTCTCCGACCCACCCAACCGCCGCCCGCCGCAGCCGATCCGTCCGGACGCCAGGCCGAGCCACACGCACCGCTCCCCGCCACCTCCCCCAGCGACCCGCCGGGGCTTATGTCGCATCCGGCCCAACTGCCCTCCGGCTCGGGCGATCTGCCCGGACTCCAGGCCGACCTGCCCGCCCCGCTCACCGCCACCGCCCCTGCTTCCGAAGCCCTCGGAGAGCCGCCGCGTCTCGCCTTCCGTCCGGCCCAACTGCCGGCCGCCGCCGACGATCTATTTGGACGGCAGGGCGAGCTGCACGCGCTCGACGCCTTGCTCCCCGGCGGCCCGACGCGGCGCGTCCACCTGCTCGCCGTGGTCGGCCCGCCCGGCGTCGGCAAGACCGCCCTCGCCGCCCACTGGGCGCACCAGCGACGCGCCCACTTCCCCGACGGGCAGCTGTACGTCGACCTGCGGGGCCACTCCCCCCTCCCGCCCCAGCACCCCGGCGACGTCCTCGCCGCCTTCCTGCGCGCCCTCGGCGTCCCGTCCGAGCGCCTGCCCGCCGACCAGGACGAGGCCGCCGCGCTGTACCGCTCGGTGGTCGCCGACCGCCGGATGCTCGTCGTTCTCGACAACGCCCAGGACGCCGCCCAGGTCCGGCCGTTGATCCCCGGGGCGCGGGGCTGCGCCGTCCTGGTCACCAGCCGCAGCCGGCTGGCCGCCCTGGTCGCTGGCGACGGCGCCCGCCGCCTGGCCCTTGACGCCCTCGGCGCGGAGGACGGCGCCCGGCTGCTGGCCGACGTCCTCGGCGCCTGCCGGGTGGCGGCGGAACCCGAAGCCGCCCGCCGCCTGGTGCGGGCCTGCGGCGGACTGCCGCTGGCCATCCGGATCGCCGGAGCCCGGCTGGCCGCCCACCACGGCGCCTTCACCGGCCACACCGAACCGACCGCCCCGACCGCACCGACCTCATCCGCCGGACACACCGAGCCCACCGGACCCACCGAACTCGCGGGCCTCGCCGCACTGTCGGGCGAGGAACTGCTCGACCGGCTGCACCTCGACGGCGACCGGAACGCAGCCGTCCGCGGGGCATTCGACCTCTCCTACCGCGCCCTGGCCGCCCCCGCCCGGCGAATGTTCCGCCTGCTCGGCCTGGCCCCCGGCCCCGCCGTCACCGCGGAGGCCGCCGCCGCCCTCGCCGACACCTCCGCCGCCGAGACCACCGCCCTGCTCGACACCCTCGCCGACGGCCACCTGGTGCGCCCGCACCCGGCCGACCGGTACGAAATCCCGGGTCTGCTGCGCCCGTTCGCCCGCAGCCTGGCCGACCCGGCGGAGGCCGGACCGGCCCGCCATCGGCTGTACCGGCGCTATCTGCGGCACCAGGGCCCGGCAGCCTGGCCGGACGGCGAGCGCGCCGACCTCGCGGACGCCGCTGTCCAGGCGTGCGACACCGGATCGACCACCGTGGCCCGGAAGTTGGCGGAGCGCCTGTCCGCCGCCGGCGCCCCCGCCGGATCCGACCGGCGCACCACCGCGCACCCGGAGGACATCAGCACGCTGGGCCTGATCTGCTGGAAGCTCGGCCGGCTGGACGAGGCCGCCGAGCACTTCGCCCACGCCGCCCGGCTGCTGCACGGGAACGCCCCGGCCGACCGGGAGGCAGTCGCGCTCACCAACCTGGCGGTGGTCCGGCGGGCCCAGGGCCACCCGGCCGAGGTGATCCGGGCGCTCGGCGAGACCATGCCGCTGCACCGCCGGTGCGGCAACCGGTTCAGCGAGGCGGTGGCGCTGAACTGCCTCTCCGCCGCCCACACCGACCTCGGCGACCACGCGGCCGGCCGGCTGCTCGCCCACAACGCGCTCACCACCGCCCGCACCCTGCGCAACCGGGCGCTGGCCGCAAGCGCCCAACTCGCTCTGGCCGCCGCCCACGAGCGCGCCCACCGCCCTACCGACGCGGTCGCCGCGCACCGCGAGGCCCTGCACCTGGCCGAGGCCTCCGGCGACCGCTACCCGCAGGCCGCCGCCCTCGCCGGACTCGCCCTCGTCCAGGCCGGAGCGGGCGAGCCGCGGGCTGCCGTGCGCGCCGCCGAACGCGCCCTGGCGCTGGCCCGGGAGGCCGGGTACCGGATGCTCGAAGGCTGCGCGTCGACCGCCCTCGCCCTCGCCCGCACCGAGTCGGGCGACTCGCAGGGCGCGCTCGGCCCCGCCCACGAGGCGCTGGCCCTGCACCAGGACACCGGCCACCGCACGGGCGAGGCCCGCACCCACCTGGTGCTCGCCCGTGCGCACTCCGCCCTCGGCGCGGCCGCTCCGGCGGTCGGTCATCGGCGCGAGGCGCTGCGACTGTCCCGCGCGATGGGCGGCGTTCCGCTCCGCTGACCGCTCCGGCAGTTCCCGCTTTCTGCCGGTCCCTCACATCTCTCCAGCTCAGGGCCGGTCATGGGGCCCCAGCTGCCTGTGGTTCGGATCCGGCCTCCGGCACAGGCGGACTCCTTACGGTGGTCGCACCCGCCGCCCCCGTCCCCGAGGTGACACCTTGAGCCGCTACGACCAACTCGCCCGCACTCCCTCGGTACGCCGGGTCCAGCAGGAGATGGGCAGCGCCGCCGCGGCCGACCGCCGCCTGCGCGAACCCGCCGACGACCCGGACCCGCTCACCGGGGCAGAGACCGCCTTCATCCGCAGCCTCGACAGTTTCCTGCTCGCCACCGTCAACGAGACCGGCTGGCCGTACATGCAGCACCGCGGCGGGCCACCGGGCTTCGTGCACGTGCTGGATCCGCACACCCTCGGCTACCTGGACGTCCGCGGGAACCGGCAGTACCTCACCACCGGCAACCTGCGCGCCGACGACCGGGTCTCGCTGTTCTTCCTCGACCACGCGCGGCAGGCCCGGCTCAAACTGTTCGGCCGGGCCACCGCGACCCCCGCCGACCGGGACCCGGCGCTCACCGAACGGCTCGGCTCGCCGCGGACCGACGGCCGGATCGAACAGGTCGTCACCATCCGGGTCGAGGGCTTCGCCTGGAACTGCCCCCAGCACATCACCCCGCGCTTCACCGAGCGCGAACTCTCCGACGCGCTCGCGCCGATCCGCGAGCGGCTGACCCGACTGGAACGGCTGGAGCAGGAGAACGCCGCGCTGCGCGCCGAACTCGCCGCCGCGCGAGCGGAGTCCGCCGCCGCCCGGACCGCGTCGGAGGGCTGAACGACCGTGCCCGACAGCCTGACCGCCGACCCGCCGGTCCACTCCCCCGCCGCCGAACCGGCCATCTGGTCCCGCAACTTCCGCCGCTACTTCGTCGCCCGCAGCGCCGGCCTGCTCAGCTGGGCGATGCTCCCGGTCGCCGTCTCGGCCGGCCTGCTGGCCGGCGGCCACGGCCTGGACACCGCGGGCTACGCGATGGCCTTCCTGGTCGCCCCGTTCGCCGGACTGGTGCTGTTCGGCGGCGTCCTCGCCGACCGCTACACCGCCCGCCGCATGATGATCGTCGCCGACCTGGCCAATCTCACCGCGCACGTGCTGCTCGCCCTGCTCTTCCTGCACGGCATCGACCACCTGTGGCAGCTGTACGCCCTGCTGGTGGTGGCCGGCACCGCCAACGCCCTGTTCCAGCCCGGCGCTTCCTCCACCGTCCCGCTGGTCGCCCGCGACGTGCAGGGTGCCAACGGGGTGCTCCGCACCTCCGAGGCGATCACCGGACTCGGGGGGCCCGCCCTGGCCGGCGTGCTGGTCGGCTTCGGCTCCACCGGCTGGGTGATGGCACTCTCGGCGCTCGCCTACGGCACCAGCGCCACCTGCCTGTGCGCGCTCCGCCTGGGCGCCGTCCCCGCCCCGCCACCCGGCCGCGGCCTCTGGCACAACCTCGCCGTCGGCTGGCAGGAGTTCCGCTCCCGATCGTGGCTGTGGGCCGTCATCCTGATCTGGATGGTCTTCGCCGTTCTCTCCTGGGGCCCCCAACTCTCGGTCGCCGCAGGGGTCGTCGTCCCCGCGCACGGCCCCGCCGCGTTCGGCCTGATCAACTGCGCCCTGGGCGCCGGCACCGTCGTCGGCGGCCTGCTCGCCATCCGGTGGAAACCCCGCCGCCCGCTCGCCGCCGGCGCCGCGGCCCTGCTCGGCTATCCGCTCTACCCGCTCGCCATCGTGCTGGACAGCCCGGTCTGGCTGCTCGCCGCCGCCCAGATCCTGGTGGGCACCGGCATCGGCGTCTGGGGCGTCATGTGGGCCACCAGCGTGCAGACCCAGGTCCCCGGCGAAGTCCTCAACCGGGTGCACGCCTACGAGGTCGCCGGCTCGGTCGGCCTCTACCCGCTCGGTTCCGCGCTGGCCGGCCCCGCCGCGCACGCCTTCGGCACCACCCAGGTCCTGCTCACGGGCGTCGCCGTCGGCCTGCTGACTCCCGCGGCCCTGCTCCTCACCCGCCCCGTCCGCACCCTCCGCCGGACCTCCGACCGCACCTGAAGCCCCGCGCGCGGTCCGACGACCGAAAAGAGACCGGCCGGAAAAGCGCGCCGCCCGTTCCCGGGCGGTGCGCTCCTCCGGCCGACCGCTCCGACCTACTTCTTCGGCGTCAGGCAGAGAACGAACTTGTCGCTCCCCAACTGCTGCGCCAGGGCGTCGAACTCGTCGCCGCACGCATTGGTGTCGAAGCTGTTGTCGACGATCTTGGACACCTCGTGGGTGGCCTTGGCGTCGCCGCAGCCGACCGTCTCGACCTTCGGGTCGTTGTCACTGCCGGTCACGGAGACGCACTCACCGACCTTGGCGTGCACCGGCTTGTCCGACATCGCGTAGCCGATGCCCAGCTTGACGGCCAGGATGACGAGGCCGACCGCGACGACGCCGAGGACGGAGAGCACCTTCTTGCCGAGGCCACGCTTGGGGGCGGCGGCAGCGGCCTGCTGCGCCTGGGCGTACTCGAACGGGACGCCGGCCGGCGGCTGGGTCGTCGGGTCCTGCGGAGCCTGCGGGGTGGTCATGGAGTCCTCTTCGCGGTCACGATGGGTGAATTGCAACGCGCACTTTATCTCTGCCCGTTCCGACCCAAATCCGACATGACCCCCAATATCGGCCGAGCGTCATTCAAGTGAAATGCTAAGAGTCGATAACGATCTGACGTGCCGGCGCATTGACATTCCGTCAGCTCGCCGAATGGGCCGAACGGAGCCGGTCGACCACCTCAAGAAAAACGAAGAAGTTCGGAATCTTGCTCACCGGGGTGTTGGACCAGGCCAGCAACTTTCCGGCCTTCGCCACGAACACCACCCCCTGCTTGACCTCCACCCGCTGGATCTCGCCCCAGGACACCCCGTCCCGCTTCACGGTCGCCATCCCGCCGGCATTGACGGTGATGTCACCGAACCGCGCCGTCCCGCCCTGGCGCAGCAGTTCCAGCACGCCCGGCAGCTGGACCCGGGTGACCTCGTGCTGGATGGCCACGCCCCAGACCTCCGGGTCCGCGTAGAACCCGGTCAGTTCGAGCGCCCCGTCCTGCTTCACCAGCGTGTACTTGTACCTGGTGCCGGTGTACACGCCGTTGACGTACCGCCGGGTGATCTCCTGGAGGACCGTCATCGCGTCCCACCGGAACGCGACCGGCCGCCCCGACCGGTCACTCGCCACCAGCCCGTGCTCGAAGCAGTGGATCCGCTTCGCCGCCTCCTTGCCGTTCAGGTTCGGCGTCTTCATCAGCCGCCAGATGAAGAACACGCCGGGCAGCACGAACAGCGCCAGACCCACCAGACAGAGCAGCCCCAGCCCGAACAGCGCCCCACCGCTCGCCCGCTTCGGCAGGAACGACGCCCGCAGCTCCCCCAGCCCTTCGGCGGCCGCCAGCGCCGCAACCTCTCCCGACACCCGATCCTGATCCTGATCCTGATCCTGATCCTGAACCGGAGGGGACTGCACGTCTGCCACGGAGGTGCCTCTTTCAGCCTTCAACGACGAAGAAAACCGCAGGTCGACCACAGACCGGTCGAACGGACGAGCGGGATGCTACTGGCAACACCCCCGCCCGAGAATCGGGCACACAAAAAAACAAGTCCCAGGTCATCGACCTGGGACTTGCCATTGGAGCGGGCGACGAGAATCGAACTCGCGCTCTAAGCTTGGGAAGCTCATGTTCTACCATTAAACTACGCCCGCATCTGATGAACCGTCAGTGACGGCTCGATCAAGGACCACTGTACCCCATGGTGCGCGGTGGTGAGCGCAGGGTTTTCGGCGGCGGCGAGCCTCGTGGGGTGGTGTCCGGTAGATCCCCTAATGTGACGCTGTCCGGCGGAACTGTGGGAAGGGGACCGATGGAGCAGCGCACCGTGGTTCGTTGTGCCGAGGGGCACGTGTTCAGTACGGCGGCGTTTCCGATGCAGCATCTGCAGGCGGGCCGGCTCGGGCCCGGGCGGTTGCTGCGGTGTCCCAGGTGCGGGCGGTTGCGGAGTTCGGTGCCGACCGACGTGTCGGAGCTTTCGGCGACCCAACTGGCGCACGGGCTGCGGCTGGAGGCGGTGGAGTCGCCAGCCTGAGCGGTCGGCGGCAGTGGTCCGCGGGGCGGGCGCTTTTGGGGCGCCCGCCCCGCGGCACGTACGCTCGGGGGCGTGCTGCTCTCTGACAAGGACATCCGTACCGAAATCGACAAGGGACGGGTCGTGATCGACCCGTTCGACCCGTCGATGGTTCAGCCGTCGAGCATCGACGTCCGACTGGACCGCTTCTTCCGGGTCTTCGAGAACCACCGCTATCCGCACATCGACCCCTCCGAGGAACAGCCGGACCTGACCCGGCTGGTGGAGCCGGAGGGCGACGAGGCGTTCATCCTGCACCCGGGCGAGTTCGTGCTGGCGTCCACGTACGAGGTGATCACGCTGCCGGACGACGTGGCTTCGCGGCTGGAGGGCAAGTCCAGCCTGGGCCGGCTCGGCCTGCTGACGCACTCGACCGCGGGCTTCATCGACCCGGGGTTCAGCGGCCACGTGACGCTGGAGCTGTCGAACGTGGCGACGCTGCCGATCAAGCTGTACCCGGGCATGAAGATCGGCCAGCTCTGCCTGTTCCGGCTGTCCTCGCCGGCCGAGCACCCGTACGGCTCGGGCCGCCACGGCTCCCGCTACCAGGGGCAGCGCGGCCCGACGGCCTCCCGGTCGTACCTGAACTTCCACCGCAGCGAGGTCTGAGGCCCGAGCGGCAGAGCGCAGAACGGTCCGAGGGCCGGCCCCGGCGAAGCAGCGGGGGCCGGCCCTCGGCGTGTGGTCAGGCGCGCTCGGGGCTGGTCCGGGCGACCAGTTCGGCGCCGTCCGCGGAGAGGGTCAACTCGGTCCGCAGCCCGGTGAGTTCGCCGAGGTGGTGGAGGTGGGTGCCGCCGCAGGCGATGTCCGCGGGGCCGTCGGGGAGTTCGGCGTGCCAGCGGCGGCGGGCGGTGAGTTCGGGGCCGGGCACCTCGATCCGGACGGCGGCGTCGGCGGCGACCCAGGCGGCGAGGCGGGCGTTGACCTCCGCGGTGAGGGCGGGCAGCGCGTCGGCGAGGGCGGGGAGCTCCTCGGTGGCGTCGACGGTGAAGCCCTTCTTCTTCAGCGACTTGCCGATCCGGTAGGTGTCGGTGCTGGCGGTGGTGTCCATCACCGAGCTGTCCATGGCGAGGCTGTCGAAGTCGGGGTGCCCGAAGGCGTCCGCGCGGCCCGGGTCCTTGCGCCAGCGCGGGGCGAGGGCGGCGTTCAGGGCGAGCGCCAGCAGGTGGCAGCCGGTGTGTGCGGCGGAGAGCAGGCCGCGCCGTTCGGCGTCGACGGCGAGCTCGGCGGTGCGTCCGACGGCCTCGGCCCCGAGCGCGCCGGCGGGCAGCACGTGCAGCACCAGCCAGGACCACTCCTCGTCGCCGCGCCGCGCCGGGATGTCGCCCCCCGCCGCGAAGGCCCCGTCGGGGCCGAGGGCGCCGGTGAGGCAGTCGACGACGGGGTGTGCGGTGCCGTCGACGGTGAGGGTGCCGAGGTCGGCCGGCTGGTCGGGCCAGGTGTGGTCGACCGGGTGGAACGGGGTGGCTCCGGTGACCACTGCGGTGCGCCCGTCCGGCAGGGTGTGCACGGCGAGGATCGGCGATGCGCCGGTCACCGCCCCGGCCGGGAAGCTGACGTGGGTGGTGGGCAGGCTCATGCGCGGGCTCCGGACGGGATCTGAGGGCGGATCGGCGAACACCTCACCCTACAAAATCCCACCATTCGGACAGCCGGCCGCCCGGACCGGCGGTGGCCGGACCGGTCGACGCACCGTCAGCCCAGGGTGGGCAGCTTGATCAGCACCAGCAGCGCCAGCAGCTGGACCGCCGCGGCGCCGGCGGCCTTGCCCCAGGGCAGGTCGTGGAGCCGCCGCACCAGGATGGTCAGCAGCACCGCGCAGCCGATCCAGGTGGCCCAGCCGACCGCCTGCACCACCGGGTTGCCGACCGGCAGGAACAGCGCCAGCAGCAGCCGCGGGGCGTCGGTGGTCCAGCTGACCAGGGCGGCCAGGCCGACCGTGGACTGCCAGGGCCCGTCGCCGCCGAACTGCCGGGCGAGCACGTAGGTGACGGCGGAGAGCACGCCGCCGGCCACCGTGAAGCCGATCGCCGCGCCGGCGATCGCCCACAGCGCCACCGCGAAGGTGGAGTGCACCACCTGGTCGTAGGTGGAGTCGAGGGCGAACACCGCGAGCACGCCGTACAGCAGCGAGACGCTCAGCGCGGGCAGCCACACCTGGTGGTCGCGCATCCGGTCGAAGGTGGCGTTGGGGTGCCGGTAGATCCCGGTGAGCAGTTGCCGCCACGGCAGCCGCGGGCCGCCGACGTGCGGCGCGGCCTGCCCGCCGGCCCGGTACACGGCCACGTTGTCGCCGGCCGGGTAGCCCGCCTGCCCCTGGTGGCCGCCGTGGTCGGGGTACCCGTCCGGGTGGCCCGGGTGCTCCGGGTAACCGCCGTCCTCGCCGTAGAACCCGTCGTAGCCGCCGTGCGGCTGCTCGCCGTACCCCTCGTAGGGCTGCTCGCCGACCGCGAAGGCCCTGGTGTGGCCGGGCTGGTCGCCGTAGCCGCCGCCGGGCGGCGGGGCCGGGGCGGGGTAGCCGGACTGCGGGGCGGTGAAGTACTCCGGGCCGTCGGTGTGCGCGCCCCGGTACGGGTCACCCTGCGGGGTGCCCGGGTGGGGTGCCGACCAGTTGTGCCGGGGGTCGGCACCCCGTCCGTCGTCGTGTCGATTGCCAGCCACGCCTCGACGGTACCCGCAACGGCTGACCCCCCGTCGGGTGATCATGGCGGCGCAGCCGGATTGCAGCAGTCCTGTGACGGTGCTGCGGGGTGGGTCAGCCGAGCAGGCGCGCGCCCGGGGCGTGCACCGCGGCGGCGTTGGTCAGGCCGGCCTCGCAGCCGCCGGGGCCGGCGGACAGACGCACGGCGCCGACCGGCAGGCGGGTGCCGCAGGCGATCCGCAGGCCGTTGGACAACTCGTTCTCGGCCTCCAGCACGGCGCCGTCGCCGATCACCACGCCGTCCAGCGAGCAGCGCTCACCGATCTCGGCGAAGGCGCCGACGATCGAGTCCTTGACGTACGCGCCGGCCTTGATCCGGGCGCCCTGCAGGACGACGCTGCCCTCGACGATGGCGCCCGCGGCGATCTCGGCACCGGCGGAGACCACGGTGCCGGAGCCGAGCACGGCGGCCGGGTCGACCTGCGAGCCGGCCAGCAGCAGGGCCTCACCGGTCGGGCCGGGCACGGCCGGGGAGTCGACCTTGCCGAGCACCAGGTCGGCGGAGCCGCGGACGAACGCGCCGGGGGTGCCGAGGTCCAGCCAGTACGAGGTGTCGACCACGCCGCGCAGCAGCGCGCCCTCGCCGAGCAGCTCGGGGAAGGTCTCGCGCTCGACGGAGACCTCGCGGCCGGCCGGGATGCGGTCGATCACCGAGCGGGTGAAGACGTAGCAGCCGGCGTTGATCTGGTCGGTGACGATCTGCTCGGGGGTCTCGGGCTTCTCCAGGAAGGCGAGCACCCGGCCGTTCTCGTCGGTCGGGACCAGACCGAAGGCACGGGGATCGGCCACCCGGGTGAGGTGCAGGGTGACGTCGGCGCCGGAGGCGGTGTGCTCGTCGCGCAGGGCGGCGATGTCCAGGCCGGAGAGGATGTCGCCGTTGAAGACCAGCACCGGCTCGTCGGCGCCGCAGGTCAGGCCGGAGGCGGCGTTGCGGATCGCACCGCCGGTGCCCAGCGGCTCCTCCTCGGTGAGGTAGACCAGTTCGAGGCCGTAGGGGCTGCCGTCCTGGAAGTGCTCGACGAAGACATCGGCCAGGTAGGAGGTGGCGAGCACCACGCGGGTGACGCCGGCGGCCGCGGCGCGGGCCAGCTGGTGCGCGATGAACGGGACACCGGCCACAGGCAGCATGGGCTTCGGCGTGTGCGTGGTCAGCGGACGAAGCCGGGTGCCCTTGCCGCCGACCAGCATGATCGCCTCGGTCATGTTCTGTCTCCCCTGGTCAAGTTCCGGCGGCCCGGCACGACAGGGTCCGGTGCGCTCGCTCGGTGACATGGTCGGGTCGGCTCGAAACAGCCTCCGACGGAGCCGGCTCTTTCGCGGTTCCGCGGCATACTCTATTTGCTCGAACAGCGTCTGAGTGCCACCGCCCCCGTCGGGCGGATGTGCGGATCGGCACGCCCGGCTACGGCATCAGCCAGGAGTGTCCGGCAGCGGGACCGGCGCTGGTTCCGCCGGAGCTGTGCAGCTTGGCCACGGCGGCCCCGGGAAGGGCCTGTTCCCAGATCTGGACGTCGGCGATGGCGCCGTCCCAGAAGTCGCTCCAGGCGGACTTGTACCGGACCCGACCCAGTTGCAGGCCGCCGGTGGTCTGCCAGATCCCGGTCACGGGAGTGGACTGCTGGAGCGTGCCGTTGACGTACAGCAGGATCTTTTTCGCGGACGCGTCGTAGACCCCCGTCAACAGCGTCCACTGACCGGTCGTGGCAGTGCCGGTGCCGAACGCTTGGTAGGTGGTGTTGTCCTGGGCGCCGGCGGCTGTCTGCACCTTGAACACCCACTGGTTGTGGGTGCCCCAGTAGTCGCGGCCCAGGTAGAAGGAGTAGTAGCTGTCGCTGCCCTGGGTGATCACGGCACGGCCGCCGGTCGGGGCGTTGTTGCGGACCAGCGCGGAGACCGTGAACGACCGGGTGGTGTCGACCACCGGGGTCTGGCTGTCCGCCCAGCCGATGCCGTTGCCGTACAGCACCATCGTCGGCCCGGAGTGGCCCTCGGTGGGGCCCAGGGCCGTCCCGCTGCCCAGCAGCATCCCGGGCAGCGTCCCGGGCACCGCGGAGGTCTTCCCGGCGCTCGGCTTCCCGGTGCCCTTCCCGCTCGCGGACGGCGACCCGGAGGCCGTGGGCGACGAGGACGCCGAGCCGCCGGCGGAGGGCTGCGCGGAGGGCACCGGGCTGTCCGCGGGGGTCGGCGCGGCGGTGCCGTCCGGCTGGAGGGTGACGGACGGCGCGGGCTGCGCACCGGGGGTGCCGGACGGGCGGGTGAGCACCAGGGCGGCGGCGACCAGGCCGCCGACCACGGTCACCACCACGGCGCCGCCGCCGATCCGCAGCAGTCGGCGGCGGCGCTCCTCGCGTTCCCGGGCGTCGGCGAGCGCGGCCCAGTCGGGCGTCGAACTGGTCACCGGCGGCAGGTGGAAAGGTCCGCCGCCGTGGCCCCCGGGCCCCGGTATTCCCCCGTCAGTCATGCGCAGATGCTAGGACATCGCCCCACGTCCGGGAACGCCCGGACCCCGGGGCCGCAACGGGCGTCCGGGGTCCGGGGAGTGAGGGGGCGTCAGGCGTCGACCGGCTCGGCCTCCTCGGCCGGGAGGGCCTTGACCGACTCCAGCAGCAGCTGGGCCACGTCGACCACCTTCAGGTGCTCCTTGGCCGCGCCCTCGTTCTTCTTGCCGTTGACCGAGTCGGAGAGCATGACCAGGCAGAACGGGCAGGCGGTGGAGACGATGTCCGGGTTGAGGGACAGCGCCTCGTCGACCCGCTCGGTGTTGATCCGCTTGCCGATCCGCTCCTCCATCCACATCCGGGCGCCGCCGGCGCCGCAGCAGAAGCCGCGCTCCTTGTGGCGGTGCATCTCCTCGTTGCGCAGGCCGGGCACCCTGCCGATGATCTCGCGCGGCGGGGTGTAGACCTTGTTGTGGCGGCCGAGGTAGCACGGGTCGTGGTAGGTGATCAGGCCTTCCACCGGGTTCACCGGCAGCAGCTTGCCCTCGTCGATCAGGTGCTGCAGCAGCTGGGTGTGGTGGATGACCTCGAAGTGCCCGCCGAGCTGCGGGTACTCGTTGGCGATGGTGTTGAAGCAGTGCGGGCAGGTGGCGACGATCCGCTTGGTGGGGGCGTCCTCCAGCGCGGCGTTCAGGGTCTCCACGTTCTGCGCGCCGAGCATCTGGAACAGGAACTCGTTGCCCAGGCGGCGCGGGGAGTCACCGGTGCAGGTCTCCTCCTTGCCGAGGATCGCGAACTTCACGCCCGCGGTGTGCAGCAGCTCGGCGAAGGCCTTGGTGGTCTTCTTCGCCCGGTCCTCCAGGGCGCCGGCGCAGCCGACCCAGTACAGGTACTCGACTTCGGCGGGGTCGATGTCCTCGCCGATCACCGGCACCTCGATGCCGGTCTCCTTCTTCAGCTCCTTGACCCAGTCCAGCCGCGCCTTGGTGGCCAGACCCCACGGGTTGCCCTTGTTCTCCAGGTTCTTGAGCATCGTCCCGGCCTCGGTCGGGAAGCTGCTCTCGATCATCACCTGGTAGCGGCGCATGTCGACGATGTGGTCGATGTGCTCGATGTCGACCGGGCACTGCTCGACGCAGGCGCCGCAGGTGGTGCAGGACCACAGCACGTCCGGGTCGATGACGCCGTTCTCCTCGGCGGTGCCGATCAGCGGCCGCTCGGCCTCGGCGAGCGCCGCGGCGGGGACGCCGGCCAGCTGTTCGCTCGACGCCTTCTCCTCGCCCTCCATGTCCTTGCCGCCGCCGGCGAGCAGGTACGGGGCCTTGGCGTACGCGTGTTCCCGCAGGCTCATGATCAGCAGCTTGGGCGACAGCGGCTTGCCGGTGTTCCAGGCGGGGCACTGCGACTGGCAGCGGCCGCACTCGGTGCAGGTGGAGAAGTCGAGGATGCCCTTCCAGGAGAAGTGCTCGACCTGGGAGACGCCGAACACCGCGTCGTCGGCCGGGTCCTCGAAGTCGATCGGGGCGCCGTTGCTGGTCATCGGACGGAGCGCGCCGAGGGCGACCGCGCCGTCCTCCTCGCGCTTGAAGTAGATGTTGAAGAAGCCCAGGAAGCGGTGCCAGGCGACGCCCATCGAGGGGTTGACGCCGATGGTGATCGCCCACGCGAACGAGATGCAGATCTTCAGCATCGCGAACAGGTAGACCAGGTTGACCAGGGTGCCGTGGGCGGTGCCGTGGAACGCGGCGGCGATCGGGTACGAGACCAGGTAGGCCGGGTCGTAGGAGTCGACGCCCTCCAGGGCGCCCTCCAGGCCGCGCAGCATCATGATGCACAGGCCGATGCCGAGGATGGTGTACTCGACGTAGAAGGCCTGCCAGGCGATCGAGCCGGCGAACCGGGACTTGCGGCCGGCCCGGGAGGGCAGGCTGAGCAGCCGGATCACCATCAGGGTGAGGATGCCCAGGGTGGTCAGCGTGCCGATCAGCTCGACGAAGATGTTCCACGGCAGCCAGTGACCGATCACCGGCAGCGCGAACTCGGCGTCGAAGAGCTGCCCGAAGGCGTTCACCAGGGTGAGCACCAGCGAGAAGAAGCCGACCGCGACGAACCAGTGGGCGACGCCCACGATGCCCCAGCGGTTCATCCGGGTGTGGCCGAGGAACTCCTTGGCCACGGTGGCAACGCGCTGCGCGGGCTGCCCGAAGCGGGTGGCGTCGGCGGAGCCGGTGCGCACCACCTTGTAGATGTACAGCGCCGCCCGGGAGGCGAGCGCGGTGCCGATCACGAAGGTGACCAGCGAGATGACGATCGCTGCTAGCTGCATCGGCTCTCCGTCTCCAGCGGCTTGTTCCCAATCCCCACAGAGTGTACTGGTCGGTAACTTGCAGGGTCGACGCGCCGGACATTACCGCGCGTTAACACTCCGCCAGAAGATGTTCAAGGTATGGCGGCAATCACTAAGCCCAGACTCACCCGCCCGGAGCAGCCCGGCACCCGTGCTGGGACATAAGCGCTCAGTAAAGTTGAGCGACACCGACTCAAAGCTGTTGACGCTTTGGGATCCGTCATGCATCCTTGAGCCCGTACTGCTCAACTTCTCCCCCGGAGGTATTCACGATGGCACGCGCGGTCGGCATCGACCTCGGTACGACGAACTCCGTCGTCAGTGTTCTTGAGGGCGGTGAGCCCACGGTCATCACCAACGCCGAGGGCGCTCGGACCACGCCGTCCGTCGTCGCCTTCGCCAAGAACGGCGAGGTGCTCGTCGGCGAGGTCGCCAAGCGCCAGGCGGTCACCAACGTCGACCGGACCATCCGTTCGGTCAAGCGCCACATGGGCACCGACTGGAAGATCGGCATCGACGGCAAGGACTTCACGCCGCAGCAGATCTCCGCCTTCGTCCTGCAGAAGCTCAAGCGGGACGCCGAGGCCTACCTGGGCGAGACGGTCACCGACGCCGTCATCACCGTCCCGGCGTACTTCAACGACTCCGAGCGCCAGGCCACCAAGGAGGCCGGCGAGATCGCGGGCCTGAACGTCCTGCGCATCGTCAACGAGCCGACCGCCGCCGCCCTGGCCTACGGCCTGGACAAGGACGACCAGACCATCCTGGTCTTCGACCTCGGTGGCGGCACCTTCGACGTGTCACTGCTGGAGATCGGCGACGGCGTGGTCGAGGTCAAGGCCACCAACGGCGACAACCACCTCGGCGGCGACGACTGGGACCAGCGCGTCGTCGACCACCTGGTCAAGGTCTTCCACGCCGGCCACGGCGTCGACCTGTCCAAGGACAAGATGGCCGTCCAGCGTCTGCGCGAGGCCGCCGAGAAGGCCAAGATCGAGCTGTCCTCCTCCTCGGAGACCTCGATCAACCTGCCCTACATCACGGCCTCCGCCGAGGGCCCGCTGCACCTGGACGAGAAGCTCACCCGCTCCCAGTTCCAGCAGCTCACCTCGGACCTGCTGGACCGCTGCAAGGTCCCGTTCCACAACGTCATCAAGGACGCCGGCATCCAGCTGTCCGAGATCGACCACGTGGTCCTGGTCGGCGGCTCGACCCGCATGCCGGCCGTCGCCGAGCTCGTCAAGGAGCTGACCGGCGGCAAGGACGCCAACAAGGGCGTCAACCCGGACGAGGTCGTCGCGATCGGCGCCTCCCTGCAGGCCGGTGTGCTGAAGGGCGAGGTCAAGGACGTCCTGCTGCTCGACGTCACCCCGCTGTCCCTGGGCATCGAGACCAAGGGCGGCATCATGACCAAGCTGATCGAGCGCAACACCACGATCCCGACCAAGCGCTCCGAGATCTTCACCACCGCCGAGGACAACCAGCCCTCCGTGCAGATCCAGGTCTACCAGGGCGAGCGCGACATCGCGGCCGGCAACAAGAAGCTCGGCATGTTCGAGCTGACCGGCCTGCCGCCGGCCCCCCGCGGCCTGCCCCAGATCGAGGTCACCTTCGACATCGACGCCAACGGCATCATGCACGTCGGCGCGAAGGACCTCGGCACCGGCAAGGAGCAGAAGATGACCGTCACCGGCGGCTCCTCGCTGCCGAAGGACGAGGTCAACCGCATGCGCGAGGAGGCCGAGCGCTACGCGGAGGAGGACCAGAAGCGCCGCGAGGCCGTGGAGACCCGCAACCAGGGCGAGCAGCTCGTCTACTCCACCGAGAAGTTCATCGCGGACAACTCGGACAAGCTCCCGGCCGACGTCAAGACCGAGGTCGAGGCCGCCATCGGCGAGCTGAAGGAAGCCCTCAAGGGCGAGGACGTCGCGGCCATCCGCACCGCCACCGAGAAGGTCTCCACCACCGCCCAGAAGCTCGGCGCGGCGCTGTACGCGCAGGCCGACGGCGCGGGTGCGGCGGCCGGCGCGGCCGGTGCCGGCGAGTCAGCCGCCAAGGAGGACGACGTGGTCGACGCCGAGATCGTCGACGACGAGAAGCCCAAGGGCGGTGCGGCATGACGGAGAAGCCGCAGGGCGAGCAGCCCGGCGACGACTCCGCCGCCGAGGAGGCAGTGCTCAAGGCAGCCGAAGAGGCCGTCGCGGGTGCGGGCGGTGACGAACTGGCCGCCGCCAAGCGCGAGGCCGGCGAGCGCACCGCGGACCTGCAGCGCCTCCAGGCCGAGTACCAGAACTACCGCAAGCGGGTCGAGCGCGACCGGGCGACGGTCCGGGAGATCGCGGTCTCCAGCATCCTGGAGTCGCTGGTCCCGGTGCTGGACGACATCGGCCGGGCCCGCGAGCACGGCGAGGTGACCGGCGGCTTCAAGTCGGTCGCCGAGTCGCTGGAGACGGTCGTCGCCAAGCTGGGCCTGCAGCAGTTCGGCAAGGAGGGCGAGCCCTTCGACCCGACGATCCACGAGGCGCTGATGCACAGCTACTCCTCGGACGTCACCGAGGACACCTGCGTGCAGATCCTCCAGCCCGGGTACCGGATCGGCGAGCGGATCATCCGCCCGGCGATGGTCGCGGTCGCGGAGCCCCAGCCGGGCACCCAGAGCACCGGCGAGCCGGACACCGGCAAGGCTGACGGTTCGTCCGACAGCTGAGTAACATCCCGTGCGCTGCGGAGTCGTACGTCGTGCAGTACGGCGGCCGGCTCCGCAGCGCCGTATCTCGGCGCTGCACCGCAGCGGGAATCGCAACAGGACTTCGGGAGGTGGCGGTCAAAAGCCATGAGCGCTAAGGACTACGTGGAGAAGGACTACTACAAGGTCCTCGGCGTGCCCAAGGACGCCACCGCCGCCGAGATCAAGAAGACCTACCGCAAGCTGGCCCGCGAGTTCCACCCCGACGCCAACACGGGCGACGCCAAGGCCGAGGAGCGGTTCAAGGACATCTCCGAGGCGTACGACGTGCTCTCCGACGAGAAGCGGCGCAAGGAGTACGACGAGGCCCGGTCGCTGTTCGCGGGCGGCGGGTTCCGACCCGGCGGAGCGGGCGGGGCCGGCGGCTTCGACTTCGGCGACCTGTTCAGCAACGGCGGCGGCAGCGGGGGCGGCGGCCTCGGCGACGTGTTCGGCGGCCTGTTCAACCGCGGCGGCCGGCAGACCGCCCAGCCGCGCCGCGGGGCGGACGTCGAGACCGAGGTCACCCTCAACTTCGAGGAGGCCGTGGACGGCGCGACGGTGCCGCTGCGGATGACCTCGCAGGCCGCCTGCCGCGCCTGCGCCGGCACCGGCGCGAAGGCCGGCACCACCCCGCGGGTCTGCCCGACCTGCGTCGGCGCCGGCACCGTCAGCCGCGGCCAGGGCGCCTTCGCGCTCTCCGAGCCCTGCCGGGACTGCAAGGGCCGCGGCATGATCGTCGACGACCCGTGCACCGTCTGCCACGGCAGCGGCCGGGCCTCCTCGGCCCGCACCATGCAGGTCCGGATCCCCGCCGGGGTGCAGGACAGCCAGCGCATCCGGCTCAAGGGCAAGGGCGCCCAGGGCGAGCGCGGCGGCCAGCCCGGCGACCTCTACGTCACGGTGCACGTCGACCCGCACCCGGTGTTCGGACGCAAGGGCGACAACCTCACCGTGACGGTGCCGGTCAGCTTCCCCGAAGCCGCGCTCGGCGGCACCATCGAGGTGCCGACCCTCAACGGTCCGGCCGTGAAGCTCAAGCTGCCGCCCGGCAGCGCCAACGGCCTGACCATGCGGGCCCGTGGCAAGGGCGCCACCCGCAAGGACGGCACCCGCGGCGACCTGCTGGTCACCGTGGAGGTCACGGTGCCCAAGCACGTCACCGGCGATGCGCTGTCCGCACTGGAGCAGTACCGCGAGGCCACCGCCTCGGACGACCCGCGTGCCGCCCTGTTCAAGGCGGCGGAGGGAGCGTGAGACCCCGATGAGTCCCCACCCCGACACTCCCCGCAGCGACGGACGGATCGGCCCCGGCCCCGGTCTCGGCGAGGGCCTGCCCGGCGCCGGCCGCGCCCGCCCCGCCCCCGGGCCGGCCTACGTCCTCACCGAGGACACCCCGGTCTACGTCATCTCGGTCGCCGCCGAACTCTCCGGCCTGCACCCGCAGACCCTCCGCCAGTACGACCGCCTCGGCCTGGTCTGCCCCGACCGCACCGCCGGCCGCGGCCGCCGCTACTCAGCCCGCGACATCCAGCAGTTGCGCGAGGTCCAGCGCCTCTCCCAGGACGAGGGCATCAACCTGGCCGGCATCAAGCGGATCATCGAACTGGAGAACCAGGTCACCGCCCTGCAGTCCCGGGTCGCCGAACTCGTCGACGCCCTGGAGGGCGCCGCCGCCACCCTGCAGCAGCGCGAGGCCGCGGTGCACGCCTCCTACCGTCGCGACCTGGTGCCCTACCAGCAGGTGCAGCAGTCCAGCGCGCTGGTGGTGTGGCGGCCGAAGCGCTGAGGTCGTTATGGGCCGCCGACATCCTCCCGTTCGGGGGGTGCCGGCGGCTCTGCGTTCCGTGAGAGAGTTCAGCACAGTAACCAGTTGGCCAAACGGGCCAGGTGGAGAATAATCCCGACTCCGGTGCCCGGCTCCGGCCTAGACTCGGCCGGATGGCCAGAGCCCACCGACGGCTGACAGGCCAATGACAAGGGGTGAGGATGAGCGCGCGTGAGCTCCCGGGCACAGCCGACGGCTCAGCAAACCTTTCGGCCGAAGCCCACGCGCTCTACCTGCGAATAATCAAGGATCAGGACGGCACGGCCCAGCAGGGGCCGGAACATTCCAGCGCCGCCCTCGAAGAGCTGATCTCCCTCGGCCTGCTCGTACGCGACATGGACCAGACGGGGCGCTTGGTCGCTGTCGACCCTTCCCAACTGGCATCCACCCTCAGCATTCGCTGGCAACGCCAGGCACTCGACCTGCTTTCGCGCGCCGTCTCCATTCCGGCCGAATTGGCCGAACTCGCGGACGCTTTTCATTTCCCGGGGCAGAGCGGCGGCGCCATCGAATACGTCCGCGGGCAAGCCCTCATAAACCAGCGCCTACAACAACTGACTGCCCCGGAATCACCGAGGCGGTCGCCATGCAACCCGGCGGGCCACGCCCGTCCGAATTGCTCGCAGCCGCACTCGACGGCGATCTGAAGGCACTGCGCCGGGGCACCGCCATGCGGACGATCTACCACGCCAGTACGCGCTACCACCAGCCGACTCGGGACTACGTGGCGACCCTGTCGGCCGAAGGCTGGCAGTTTCGCACACTTGACGAGCCCTATACCCGGCTGATCATCATCGACCGGAAGGTGGCCATACTTCCGTCGTCCGAGGACATCAACAATTTCGCGACCTTCATCCATGACCAATCAGTGGTCAACTTCTTGATGGAGGAAGTGTTCGAGCGAAACTGGAGTCGCGCGCTGGACTTCGACGGGGAGCGCACCGTCCCTCAACAGGTGGTGTCGCGGCTCCGGCAGACGATCGTGGACCTCTTGCTGGCCGGGACCAACCACCGTGTCATCGCCCGCCGACTGGGCATCAGCGAACGGACCCTTGCGCGGCATCTGGCGGAGATGAGGGAGGACTACAACGTCGACTCCCTGTTCCAACTGGGTTACGTACTGGGGCACTCGGCGACAAACCCGCCCAACATCCCAAAGGAATGACGGGGATCGGCGCAAGGGCCCGGCATCCTCTGCATGTTCACTGCGAAGACGTCCCTCGTCCGGGCACAGCACTCCCGCCTGGACCGATCCGCATCAGGCCCAGATGAGGTCCAGGGCGGTCACGGTGCTCGCTTGATCGGCACGCGCCGGTGCAGCGTCGTGCCCCGTCGCCACCACACCGAAGACCAGCGCCGCAACGCCACAGGCCACCGGGAGTGCCACCTTCAGAATAATCTGGCGCATACGCGACATAATGCCCACCCCTGACTTCCCACTCGACGTAAAGCCGACTTGACACCAAACTACCGTGCGAAGGTACCGCAACCGTTGCACCGTGTCACCCCCGCGTTACCCCCACCTCCGGAAGGGCTGTCATCTCTCTGCCAGGCGGCCAGATGACACCTCGCGAACCTGGACGACAGGTTGTGCCGCGATGGACGATCAGTTCGCTTTCGATTGGGCTCGGCAAGCTCACCACACTTGCCGGTGCTCATTCAAATCAACGATCAACACATCACGCAGTCCGCTGAGCAGCCATTGTCCGATCGCCGACCGATCCCAGTCCCGTCGGCCGGCAAATCCCCCGGAGTCGACATGAGTGAGTCCCACCTGCAGCCGCGCGCCGCCGAGGGCCGGCGCGCGCGAGTGTTCCTGGCCGCGCCGTTGATGCGGTTGACCGGACCGGCCGACAGCGTGGTGACGCTGGCCAGCCGGACCAGGCTGACCACGCTGCGGAGCACGCTGCTGGGCAGTGGGGCGGCGGTGTACAGCGCGCACCACAGCGACGCGTGGACCGTGGCCGGGCGGGTGCCGGAGCCGCGGGTGCCGTCGGACTTCCGGGCGATGCAGAGCGCGGACCTGGTGTTCGCGTACATCGGTGCGCCGCTGTCGGCCGGGGTGAGCCTGGAGCTGGGGTGGGCGTCGGCGCTGCGGAAGCCGATCGTGCTGCTGGTCGACGAGGCGATCACCCACAACCCGCTGATCGCCACCATCGAGCAGGTCACCCCCGTGCTGCCGCTGGTCTTCGACGACACCTGGTCGCAGGAGGCGCTGCACCACACCGTGGAGACCGCACTGGACTGGGCCGGCATGGCGCTGTCGCTGCGCGGCGGCTTCTGGACCGCGCCCGGCGAGCAGTTCCCGCGCCCGCACCGCGAGCACACCGGCCCGTACGGCTTCTGGTCCCCGGAGATCGCCACCGGCTGACCGACCGTCAGTTCTCCGCGGTCTCCTCGCGCGGCCCCTCGGCTCCCCGCATCTGCCAGCCCAGCTGGAAGAGGGTCTCCGCGTCGTGGAGTTCGCGCAGGCGGGAGATGTGTGCCGCGACGGTCCGCTCGCCCAGGCCCAGCCGGGTGGCGATGGAGCGCTGGGTCAGCCCCTGGGCCAGCAGCCTCCCGACCTGTTCGTGGACCGGGACCACGCTCTCCCCCTCGTGGTCGGAACGCCACTGGACCCGCTCCGACCGCTCCCAGTCCCGCTCGAACGCGGCGACCAGGAACGACACCACCGCCGGGTCCTCGATGAACGCGGCACTCGAGTTGTCGGCCGAAGCCGGGACGACGGCGACCCGGCGGTCGAAGATGATCATCCGGCTGAACGGTTCGCTCAGCGTGCGGAACCGACCGCCCCAGGCGGTGACCGCCTCCGCCCACCGCACCGTGGGCTCGTCCAGCAGCGCGGTCGGCTCGTAGACGGTCCGGATCGACGCACCCCGCTCCAGGAAACGGCGAGTGCGCTCCAGGCCCGCCTCCAGCAACTCGGCCGGGCCCGCGCCCCCCGGGTGCAGCGACAGCTCCTCCTCCGCCGCCTCGCTCGCCAACTGCCGGACCCGGCGCCGGATCCGATCCGTCCGGTCGACGTGCTGCACCACGCTGGAGCGGTCCGCGCGACGCGGAGTGGCGTCGTAGGCGTCGGTGAGGTCCTCCAGCAGGGTCGGCATCTCCTCGGCACGCAGCAGCATCCGGGTGCCCTCGGCGCGCAGCTCGGCGGAGATCCGGTCGCTCACCGCGCGCGGGTTCACCGCCGTCAGCGACTGGTCGGCGGCGTCGTGGACCAGCAGCCCCAGCTCCAGCAGCCGGAGCACCCCCGTCCCGTCCTGCTCGACGGCCTCACGGAACGTCACCCGCCCGCCCTGGTCCAGGATCTGCTGGTACAGCCGCCGCTCCGACTCGCTCGGCAGTGCGGCTCCGCTCGGCTCGCTCACAGGTACCACTCCTCCTCAACCGTCCGCCGCTCCGGGAGTCGCTCCCGGCCGGGTGGTGCCGTTCGGCCGCTCCCGCGCCCCGCGCAACTGCCAGCCGAGCTGGAACAGGGTCTCCGCATCGTAGAACTCCCGCAGCCGGGCGATGTGACCGGCCACCGTCCGCTCCGAGAGCCCCAGCCGCGACGCGATGGCCCGCTGGGTGAGGCCCTGGGCCAGCAGAGCGCCGAGCTCGTCCGGCACCCCCGCCTGACGGGGCCGCCCCGCCAGCGCCCGCCAGTCGACCCGTTCGGCGCGCGCCCAGTCGCGTTCGAAGCGGTCGACCAGGACGGCGACGACGGCCGGGTCCTCGATGAAGACCGCGGCACCGCGGTTGTCCGGGGAGGCCGGAATGATCGCGACGCGTCGGTCGTAGATCAGGAGGCGGGTGAACGGCTCCGCGAGGATCCGGGTCTGTTCGCCCAGTGCGTTGACGTCGGCGCAGTACTCGGCGGTCGGCTCGTCGGTGCGGGCGCCGGGCGCGTAGAGGGTCCGGAGCGCGATGCCGGCGGCCAGGAACTGCCGGGCCTGTTCGAGGGACTGCTTGAGGAACTTGTGCGGGCGGGCGCCGCCCGGCTGGGCGGCGAGCCGTTCCTCCCGCATCTCGGCCTCGATCTGCACGATGCGGTGCCGGATGTGGACGTTCCGGTCGATGTGCCGCACCACGTTGGTGTGGTTGCGGCGGCCGATCAGGGCGTCGTAGGCCTGGCTGAGGTCCTCCATCCCGGCTTCTGCCGCTTCGGCTTGGCGCATCAGCCGGTTGCTGGTCTCCCGCAGTCTGGTGGAAACCCGGTCGACGGCCACCCGCGGGTTGACGGCGTTCAGCGTGTCGTCGAACTCGTAGTGGAAGAGCAGCCCGAGCTCCAGCAGACGCAGGGCCGAGCCGATGTCCTGTTCGCCGGCCTCCCGGAACGTCATCCACCCGCCCCGCGCGAGGACTTCGCGGTACAGGCGCTTCTCCGCCTCGCTCGGTGCGTCGCTCACCGCGCCCCCTCCCGCATCAGCCAGCCGAGCTGGAACAGCGTCTCGGCCTCGTGGTGCTCGCGGAGCCGGGCGATGTGACCGGCCACCGTCCGCTCCGAGAGCCCCAGCCGCGACGCGATGGCCCGCTGCGTGAGGCCCTGGGCCAGCAGCGCGCCGAGCTCGTCCGGCACCCCCGTCCGACGGGGCCGCCCCGCCAGCGCCCGCCAGTCGACCCGTTCGGCGCGCGCCCAGTCGCGTTCGAACCCCTCCACCAGGACGGCGACGACGGCGGGGTCCTCGACGAACGCGGCCGAGGAGTTGTCGGCGGCCGCCGGGATGATCGCCGCCCTGCGGTCGAACAGCAGCACGCGGGTGAACGGCTCGTCCAGGACCCGGACCCGCTCGCCGAGTTCGGTCACCTCGGCGGCGTAGGCCGTGGTCACCGGGTCGGCGATGGCGCCCGGCTGGTAGACGGTGCGCAGCGAGACCCCGGCGGCGAGGTTCTGGCGGGTGATCTCCAGGGACTGCTGCAGGAACCTGTGCGGGCGGGCGCCGCCGGGTTGGGCGGCCAGGATCTCCTCCCGGGTCTCCGACTGGACCTGGAGGATGCCGTGCCGGATCTGCTCGACGTCCCGGACGTGCCGGACCACGGTGGAGCGGTCGACCTGGCCGCGGGCGGACTCGTAGGCCTGGGTGAGCGGTTCGAGGAGGGCGGTGGCCTCCTCCGCGCGCAGCAGCAGGCCGGCGCCCTCGGCCCGCATCCGGGCACCGATCCGGCCGCCGGCGGCGCGCGGATTGACGGCGGTCAGCGCCTCGTCCACGGTGTGGTGCGCGAGCAGCCCGAGCTCGATCAGGCGCAGGGTGGCGGCCGGGTGCTGCTGCATCGCCTCACGGAACATCACCCGCCCGCCCTGCTGGACGATTTCGCGGTACAGCGCGCGTTCGGCCTCGTTCGGCAGGAGATCGCTCACCGGGCTCCTTCCCGCATCAGCCAGCCGAGCTGGAACTGCGTCTCGGCGTCGTGGTGCTCGCGCAGGCGGGCGATGTGGGCGGCGACGGTGCGCTCGGAGAGGTTGAGGCGGGATGCGATCGCCCGCTGGGTGAGGCCCGTGGCGAGCAACTCGCCGATGCGGTGCAGGACTTCGGGGAGTTTCTGGTCGGCGAGCAGCTGCCAGGGGACGCGGTCGGCGCGGGCGAAGTCGCGGAGGAAGAGGGCGACCAGGTGGTCGACCACGGCCGGGTCCTCGATGAAGGCGGCGCCGCTGCGGTTGTCGGTGACGGTGGCGATGACCGCGATCCGCCGGTCGACGATCATCATGCGGGCGAACGGTTCGTCCAGCACGCGCAGCCGCATGCCCCAGTCGGTGGCAGCCGCCGCGTAGGCCACCGTGTGCGGCGTCCGGCGGGAGACCGGCTGGTAAAGCACGTCGATCGCGGCGCCACGGTCCAGTGCCTGCCGGGACATGACGCTGTCGTCCAGGTACTCCGGGGGGCGCGAGCCGGGCTGGGCGACCAGGGACTCCTCCCACGGGTCGGACTGGATCACCACCAGGCGGTGCTGGATCCGCTCCAGGCCCTGGAGGTGGGTGATCCCGGCCTCGGACTCGGCGCGCCGGTGGGCGGTGTCGTAGGACTCGGCGAGTTCGTCCAGGTCGGCCGCCGTGCGGTCGGCCCGGGCCAGCAGGTCGGCGGCGTCCTGCCGCAGGGCGGCGCTGAGCCGGGCTCCCGCCGCCCGCGGGTTGACGGCCGCCACCCAGCCCTTTGCGGCGAAGTGCACCAGCAGGCCGAGTTCCAGCAACCGGGCGGTCGCCGCCGCGTCCTGCTCCATCAACTCCCGCAGGGAGACCCGGCCGGCCCGGAGAACCGAGAGGTAGAGGGCCCGTTCCGCGGCG
Organism: Streptomyces sp. TLI_171; assembly: GCF_003610255.1. Taxonomy (GTDB): domain Bacteria; phylum Actinomycetota; class Actinomycetes; order Streptomycetales; family Streptomycetaceae; genus Kitasatospora. The sequence goes on from NZ_RAPS01000001.1 coordinate 3,846,908, forward strand.
GTGGGCGGTTCAGTCACGGTGTTCACCCCCGCGCATCAGCCAGCCGAGTTGGAACAGGGTGTCGGCGCCGTGGAGTTCGCGCAGCCGGGAGATGTGTCCGGCGACGGTGCGCTCGGAGAGGCCGAGGCGGGTGGCGACGGCGCGCTGGGTGAGGCCCTGGGCGAGCAGCCGGCCCACCCGGTCGGCGGCGGTGCGGGCGGGGGCGTGGTCGAGCATGGTGTGCCAGCTGACGCGCTCGGCCCGGGCCCAGTCCCGTTCGAAGCCGGCCACGATCATCGCCACGGTGGCGGGGTCGGCGATCACCGCGGCCCGGCTGTGGTCCTCGGCGGCGGGCACGACGGCCACGGCGCGGTCGAAGACCAGGGCGCGCTGGAAGGGTTCGTCGAGCAGCCGGACTTCACCGCCGGCCTCGGTGAGGGTGGCGGCGTAGCGGATGGCGGCGGGTTCGGCGAGCACGCCGGGGCGGTACAGGGTGCGGATCCGGCAGCCCCGGCGCAGGACCGGGAGTTCCTGCCGCAGGGACATCTCCAGGGCGGCGGGCACGGGTTGGCCGGGTTGTGCGGTGAGGGCCTCTTCCCGGCAGTCGGAGCCGAGTTGGGCGATCCGCTGGCGGATGTGCTCGCGTCCGACCACCTGGATGTCGGTGCCGACGGGGGCCATCGGGCGGGGCACGCTGTCGTACGCGGTGATCAGCGGGTCGAGGTCGGCGGCGAGGCGTTCGGCCCGGTTGAGCAGCCGGGTGGCTTCGGCGTTCATCTCGGCGCCGAGGGTCTCGGCCACGAACCGCGGGTTGACGGCCAGGTAGGACTCGTCCATGCCGTCGCGGATCAGCAGGCCGGTGCGCAGCAGTTCGCGCAGGGCGGCCCGGCGTGCTTCGGGGACGGCGTCGGCACCGATCCGGCCGCCGGCGTCGAGGACGTCGAGGTAGAGGCGCTGGGCGTGGCCGTCGATCGGCTCGGGTTCAGTCACGGGGGCCTCCGCCGCGCATCAGCCAGCCGAGTTGGAACAGGGTGTCGGCGCCGTGGAGTTCGCGCAGCCGGGAGATGTGTCCGGCGACGGTGCGCTCGGAGAGGCCGAGGCGGGTGGCGACGGCGCGCTGGGTGAGGCCCTGGGCGAGCAGCCGGCCGACCCGGTGGGTGATGGTGCGGGTCAGGGCGCGGGGGTCGAGGCCGCGCCAGTGGACCTGGTCGGCGCGGGCCCAGTCCCGTTCGAAGCCGGCCACCAGGTAGGCGATCGCGGCCGGGTCCTCGACGAAGGCGGCGCGGCTGTGGTCGTCGGCGGCGGGGACCACGGCGACCCGCCGGTCGATGACGATCAGGCGCAGGAACGGCTCGTCGAGGATGCGCAGTTGGGCTCCGTGCTCGGCCATCGCGGTGGCGTGCCGGACGGCGCTGTCCGCGGTCAGGGCGACCGGCTGGTAGAGGGCGCGCATGGTGCCGCCCCGACGCAGCATCAGCCGGTCCTGGGCGTGGGCGAGTTCGAGGACGGCGGGGGGCCGGAGCCCGGGTTGGGCGCTGAGCAGTTCGAGCCGGCAGTCGGAGACCAGTTGGGCGATCCGCAGCCGGATGCTCTCCTGGCCGTCCACGTAGACGGCCTGCCGGGCCTGGTCGGCGGGGCGCGGGACGGCGTCGTAGGCGCGGGCCAGCGGGTCGAGGGCGGTGGGCAGCCGGTCGGCGTCCAGCAGCAGCCGGCTGGCCCGGGCGCGCATCTCCTGGCCGAGGCGTTCGGCGACGGCGCGCGGGCTGACGGCGACGTAGCAGCCGTCGATCCGGTTCGGCAGGACCAGTCCGATCGCCACCAGCTGGTCGAGCAGCGCCTGGCGCCGGTCGGGGTCGGGCAGCGGCCCGGCGGCGGGAGCCGTCCCCGGGCCGGCCGGGGCGGGGACGTCGAACGGTATCCGGCCGCCGGCGGCCAGGATGGCCAGGTAGAGGCGGGAGGCTTCGTCCTCGGGCAGTCCGCCCTCCGGGTCGGACATGCCGTCCGTCCTGGGATCCAGGTCGGACATCGGGTGGTCCGCTGCCACGTCGAGCACTCCCTGCCGTGTTCCTCCGTTTGCGGATGATGATCTCAGCAGGGCCGTCCGGCTCGACGGCGGGAGCCCTGCACAACGGGCGTGTCCCCCGGGGCGGGTGCCTGGGCACCCGGATCCCGGAGGACCCGCTCGTGTCACGCCAGCGTCAAGGCGCTTTCGGCGAGGCGGAGCAGCAACGCCTCACCGACCCCGGTTCCGGGCTGCCATCACCACACATGGCGTCCCGGCCGGTGCTCTTCCCCCCTGTTGCGCAGATACGAACGCACCTGTCGCCCCCACGCGAAGAGCAAGTCGCCGACTCGGGCTGCGGCTGCCCGGAACGACTTGGCGTGACTACACCCTCACAGCGCGGCGAACGCCGAACAAGTGCTCTCCGGCTGCAGGTTCCCGCAAGTGCAGGAACCTGCAGCAAACCACCCGCTCCGGGGTCCGCAAATCCGGATTCCGGGCTTTGCCCCCCTCCCCCGAACAGACATTCGGAAACAGGTGCCCGAGGGTCCCGCGCGAGCGTCCCGACGGGCCGGAATGTCACTGCCCACTCACGGAATTCAGCAATCCTTCGCCGAATCCACCGATCCGGAATCCTCCGCCTCCGAAGCGCCCCCGGTACCGCGTCCGACCACTACAGCAACCGCCCGGCCAGCAGCCCGGTCGCGGTCCGGGCGGCCGCCACCGACCAGGCCGCGAACAGCAGCAGGTACAGGGCGGCGGCGAGCGCGGCGAATCCGCCGAATCCGGTGTGCCGGGCCAGTGCGGCGGCGCCGGTCACCAACGTCCCGACCGGGAAGGTGAATGCCCACCAGGTCATCGCGAACGGCATTTCCGCCCGCATCGCCCGCAGGTTGGCCGCCACGGCCACGGCCAGCCACAGCAGGGCGAATCCCATCACCGCGATCCCGTACACCTCCGCCAGCCCGCGGGCCGCCGCCGCACCGCCGGGACCGGCCCCCGGCAGGGCGAGCGGCACCGCGTCGGCGAACTGGTGGACGGCGGTGGTGGACTGGCCGAGCGGGCCGAGCACCAGGAACAGCGACGGGGTGAGCACCGGCGCCGGCCGCCGGCCGTGCAGCAGCCCGCCGAGCACCACCGGCAGCAGCGCCAGGGTGGCCAGCAGGCTCGCGCCGAACATCGCCACGCAGCCGTACAGCAGGGCCTGCCGGGCCGCCCCCTCGGGCAGGTGCGGGACCAGCGCGGGGCCGAGCGCGGCGGACACCATGGGCGCGACCACGGGCAGCAGCCAGGTCGGGTTGGCCTCCAGGGCGGACAGCCGGTGCCGGGTGATCATCAGGTAGGGCAGCCCGGCCGCGACCAGCAGCGCGTACCCGGTGCCGGCGGTCCACAGCAGCACGTCCAGCGCCAGGCCGGCCCGGGGCCCGAGCACCGGGCCGCCGACCGTCAGCGCTCCGTACCCGACGGCCAGCAGCGCCATCGGCGGGCAGCCGTAGAACACCGCGGCGGCCGGGTCCTCCAGCAGCGTGCGGCGGGCCTGCTCGCGGTGCCGCACCAGGTGCGCGGCGCGGGCCGGCAGCAGCACGGCGAGCAGCAGCAGCGACAGCGTCCACACCGCCTCGGCGAGCGCCGCCCGGCCGGGCACGTCGACCGGCAGCGCGGCGGCGGCGTTGCCGGTGATCGCGGTTCCCATGACGGCGGCGTACCAGTTGGGGCCGAGCCGGGCCAGGTCGAGGGTGCGCAGCCGGCTGCGCGGCGCGAGGAGGGTTGCCATGCCTCCACGGTCGTCGGGCGGACGGGGCGGCGGTAGCGGCCCGTCCGCTATGAGGACATAGCCTGGGCCTATGGCTCTCTCCCCGCACGTCCCGGAACTCGGCGCACTGGAGCTGCTGCTCGCAGTGGCCCGGCTGGGCAGCGTCGGGCGGGCCGCCGCCGAACTGGGCGTCAGCCAGCCCGCCGCCAGTGCCCGGATCAAGGGCATGGAGCGGCAGATCGGGGTGGCGCTGCTGGAGCGCTCCCCGCGCGGCTCCCGCCCCACCGAAGCCGGCCGGCTGGTGGTCGAGTGGGCGCGCCAGGTGGTCGAGGCCGCGCAGGCGCTGGACGCCGGCATCGACGCGCTGCGCGAACGCCGGGACGCCCGGCTGCGGGTGGTGGCCAGCCTGACCGTCGCCGAGTACCTGATGCCCGGCTGGCTGCTCGCCCTGAACGAGGCCAGCCCGGGCACCGCCGTCACGCTGCGCACCGCGAACTCCCAGGACGTCGCCGCCCAGGTGCTGGCCGGTGCGGCCGACCTCGGCTTCGTCGAGGGCACCTCCACTCCGCCCGGGCTGGCCGGCGCGGTGGTCGCCGCCGACCGGCTGGTCGTGGTGGTCTCCCCCGAGCACCGCTGGGCCCGCCGCCGCGCCCCCGTCGGCGGCGCCGAGCTGGCCGCCACCCCGCTGGTGCTGCGCGAGGTCGGCTCCGGCACCCGGGAGGTGCTGGAGGAGGCGCTCGCCCCGTACGGCGGGTTGGCCGCGCCCCGGTTGGAGCTGGCCTCCTCGACCGCGCTGAAGGCCGCCGCGATGACCGGCGCCGACCCGGTCTGCCTGAGCGAGCTGGCCGTGACCGAGGAACTGGCCACCCGCCGACTGGTCGCCGTCCCGCTGGACGGCCTGGAGCTGCAGCGCCCGCTGCGCGCCGTCTGGCCGGCCGGACAGCTCCCGGCCGGCCCCGCCCGGCTGCTGCTCGGCCTGACCCGCGGGCCGCGGCCCGAACAGTTCAACCAAAGTTGAGCGGAATAGACTCAACTTAGTGCATGCTGTAGTGAGCAGACCTGAAAGGTCCCGACGACGAGAGGGGTACGCCCGCAGTGGACGCCAGTAAGTTCACCAGCAAGACGCAGGAGGCACTGTCCGCCGCCATCCGGCAGGCCGGCTCCGCGGGGAATCCGGACGTCCGGCCGGTGCACATCCTGCTGGCCCTGCTGGAGCAGCCGGAGGGCCTGGCCCGCCCGCTGCTGCAGGCCGTCGGGGCGGACGCCGCGCCGATCGCGGCCGCCGCCCGCAAGCAGGCCGCCGCCCTGCCCGCCGCCCAGGGCTCCACGGTCGCCGCCCCGGGCCTGTCCCGTGACACCCTCGCGGTGCTGGAGGAGGCCGGGAAGCGCGCCGCCGACCTCGACGACCAGTACGTCTCCACCGAGCACCTGATGGTCGGCCTGGCCGCCGAGGGCGGCCAGGTCGCCGACCTGCTGCAGCAGCACGGCGCGACGCCCAAGGCCCTGCTGGCCGCGTTCAAGGACGTCCGGGGCAGCGCCCGGGTCACCTCGCAGGACCCGGAGGGCACCTACAAGGCCCTGGAGAAGTACGGCGCGGACCTCACCCAGGCCGCCCGGGACGGCAAGCTCGACCCGGTGATCGGCCGCGACCAGGAGATCCGCCGGGTGGTGCAGGTGCTCTCCCGCCGCACCAAGAACAACCCGGTGCTGATCGGCGAGCCCGGCGTCGGCAAGACCGCCGTGGTCGAGGGCCTGGCCCAGCGGATCGTCGCCGGGGACGTGCCGGAGTCGCTGCGCGGCAAGCGCCTGGTCTCGCTGGACCTGGCGGCGATGGTCGCGGGCGCGAAGTTCCGCGGCGAGTTCGAGGAGCGGCTGAAGGCCGTCCTGAACGACATCAAGGCCTCCGACGGCCAGGTGATCACCTTCATCGACGAGCTGCACACCATGGTCGGCGCGGGCGCCGGCGGCGACTCCGCGATGGACGCGGGCAACATGCTCAAGCCGATGCTGGCCCGCGGCGAGCTGCGGATGGTCGGCGCCACCACGCTGGACGAGTACCGCGAGCGGATCGAGAAGGACCCGGCCCTGGAGCGCCGCTTCCAGCAGGTGATGGTCGGCGAGCCCAGCGTCGAGGACACCATCGCCATCCTGCGCGGCCTGAAGGGCCGCTACGAGGCGCACCACAAGGTGGAGATCACCGACGCCGCGCTGGTCGCCGCCGCCACCCTCTCCAACCGGTACATCACCGCCCGATTCCTCCCCGACAAGGCGATCGACCTGGTCGACGAGGCGGCCTCCCGGCTGCGGATGGAGATCGACTCCTCCCCGGTGGAGATCGACGAGCTGCAGCGCTCCGTCGACCGGCTCCGGATGGAGGAGCTGGCGCTGGACAAGGAGTCCGACCCGGCGTCGGTCGAGCGGCTCGGCAAGCTGCGCCGCGACCTCGCCGACAAGCAGGAGCAGCTGAGCACCCTCAACGCCCGCTGGGAGCAGGAGAAGAAGTCCCTGAACCGGGTCGGCGAGCTCAAGGAGCGCCTGGACGACCTGCGCGGGGCGCTGGACCGCGCCCAGCGGGACGGCGACTTCGAGCGCGCCTCCAAGCTGATGTACGCCGAGATCCCATCCGCCGAGCGGGAGCTGACCGAGGCGCAGGACCGTGCGGCGGACCAGCCGAACACCACCATGGTCAAGGAGCAGGTCGGCCCGGACGACGTGGCCGACGTGGTCGCCTCCTGGACGGGCATCCCGGCCGGCCGGCTGCTGGAGGGCGAGAGCGCCAAACTCCTCCGCATGGAGGAGGAGTTGGGCCGACGCCTGATCGGCCAGCGGGAGGCCGTCCAGGCCGTCTCGGACGCGGTGCGCCGCACCCGTTCCGGCATCGCCGACCCGGACCGGCCGACCGGCTCGTTCCTGTTCCTCGGCCCGACCGGCGTCGGCAAGACCGAACTCGCCAAGGCGCTCGCGGACTTCCTGTTCGACGACGAGCGGGCGATGGTCCGGATCGACATGAGCGAGTACGGCGAGAAGCACTCGGTCTCCCGGCTGGTCGGCGCCCCGCCCGGGTACGTCGGCTACGAGGAGGGCGGCCAGCTCACCGAGGCGGTCCGCCGCCGCCCGTACAGCGTGGTGCTGCTGGACGAGGTGGAGAAGGCCCACCCCGAGGTGTTCGACGTGCTGCTCCAGGTGCTGGACGACGGCCGGCTCACCGACGGCCAGGGCCGCACGGTGGACTTCCGCAACGCGATCCTGATCCTCACCTCCAACCTGGGCTCCCAGTACCTGGTCAACCCGGGCACGCCGGAGGAGCGCAAGAAGGAACTGGTGCTGGAGACCGTCCGGCAGTCCTTCAAGCCGGAGTTCCTGAACCGGCTCGACGACATCGTGGTCTTCGAGCCGCTCGGCACCGAGGAGCTCAGCCGGATCGTCGACCTGCAGGTCGCGGCCCTCGGCCGCCGCCTGCACGAGCGCCGGCTCACCCTGGACGTCACCCCGGCGGCCCGGGACTGGCTCTCCCTCACCGGTTACGACCCGGCGTACGGCGCCCGCCCGCTGCGTCGGCTGGTGCAGTCCGCGATCGGCGACCAGCTGGCCAAGGAGATCCTCTCCGGCCGGGTGCACGACGGCGACACCGTCCTGGTCGACCGGGACGACTCGGGAGACCGGCTGACCGTCGGGCCGCGCCCCTCGCTGGTGAAGTGACGCCCCCGGGCGGGCGGGGCCCCGAACGGCTCCGCCCGCCCCGCGCCACCTGCGCGGACGTCCCGGGGGCCACCGCTCGCACGGAGGTGATCACGCACCGAGGTGCACCCTGTGCCCCGGGCCCCGAATGAGGCAGGATGGAGACCTGGAAAGGCGGCCCCCCACCGGCAGCCAACCTTGTGCACCGTGAAAGGGACACCCCCGTGAGCATCGACCCGTCGTCCATCCCCTCCTTCGGCCTGCCGCAGGGCGGCGGCCAGCCGGGCGGAGCTCCGGCCGGGCCGCCGCCGGTGATCGTTCCGGACCAGAACCTGGTCACCCAGCTGCTCGACCAGATGCAGCTCAAGCACGTGGTGGACGAGGAGGGCGACCTCACCGCCCCCTGGGAGAACTTCCGCGTCTACTACATGTTCCGCGGCGACCAGAAGGAGCTCTTCGCGGTCCGCGCCTTCTACGACCGCCCGTTCCCGCTGGAGAAGAAGGCCGAGCTGCTCGACCTGATCGACGAGTGGAACCGCGAGACCCTCTGGCCGAAGGTCTACACCCACACCCACGAGGACGGCGTGGTCCGCCTGATCGGCGAGTCCCAGATGATCGTCGGCAACGGCGTCAACCTGGAGTACTTCGTCGGCACCACCGCCAACTGGACCCAGGCCGCCGTCGGCTTCGAGCAGTGGATGGTCGAGCGCCTCGGCCTCCAGGAGCAGGTCGAGGACGGCGACTCCGCCTCCGGCGAGGACGGCGACACCAACGAGGCCTGAACCTCCGCAAGCCCCCGGACGGGCCCGCCCACCTGCACCGGTGGGCGGGCCCGTCCGCGTCGAACTCCCGTACCATCGTGGCTCTTTTGCACCTGCGGGCGCGGGCCGGACTCCGGGGGGAGACACCATGGCCGTCGAGATCACCCTGCCGTTCGCCGAGGACGAGCGGGCCGCGGGGGTCGCCGCCGAACTGGCGGACACGGGCAACGACGCCTTCCTGCGGGCGGCGGTGGGCCAGGAGTTCGCCGTCCACCACCGCTCCACCCGAGCGCTGGTGGCCGGGCCGACGGACGGCTCGGCGTCCAGCCTGCTGCTGCACGCGCTGCACCTGTGCTTCCGCGCGCACCTGCCGGTCAGCCTCTCGCCGGACCTGCTCTGGTACGCCGTCGTGCACGAGGTGGCCACCCACGTCCGGCTGAACGGCGAGAGGTACGCCGGGCTGTTCACCAGGACTCCGGGGACGAAGCGGACCATCGAGGTCCGGGACGACTCGCTGCTCGCCGCCCCCGACTGGCAGCGCTCGCTGCACCTGGTCCAGCCGCTGCTCCGGAAGGAGATCGGCGAGGAGCTCGCGGACCTGTTCCAGCCCGCCTTCTCCACCACCACTCCGGTGGACGCCTCCGCCACCCTGGTGGCGCTGATGGACGTGGTCAGCCCGTACTACGACTTCCGCTGGCGCACGCTCTGCGGCATCCCGCGGATCCGGCTGGAGGGCGCCGCCGCGGACTGGCGGCTGCTGGCCGACCGGGTCGGCGGGCTGGAGGCGCGGTTCGCGGGTCTGCGCGAGTGGCTGCGCGCGCTGCGGCCGGTGCTGGAGACGATCGCCGCGACCGCCGCCGGCGGCGAGGTGGACGAGGAGTTCTGGCGCTCGATCTACAAGTGGAAGTCCTACTCCGGCGGGTGCGAGGTCACCGGCTGGATCACCGCGTTCTTCGCGCACCGCTACGGCTCGGAGACGGCCGAGCCGGCCGTTCGGGAGCGGATCGGGGACGACAGCTTCCCGTCCCACCTGTCGCTCGTCCCGTTCGAGTGGCAGCGGCCCGACGGCGCGCTCCGGATGGCCTTCGTCGGCGGCGTCCTCGGCATCGAACGCGACGCCGAGTGGATCCGGCCGCGGCTCGGCTTCGCGGTCCTGGAGCTCACCGCCCCGCCGCTCGACGCGGACTGGACCGCCGCCGACGTCAACGCCTTCACCGGCCGCACCGACGCCGTGCTCCTGCGGAAAGGCCAGGTCGAGGGCTACGGCGTCGACGGCGACCCGCTGCCCGTCACCCGGGCGGTGGTCTTCGGCGACATGGACCGACTGGCCGACGACGAGCCGGGCCACGCCGTGCTGGAGGCCGACGACCGTTGGTACCCGGCCGAGTTCATCGGCAACGGATTCCTCTCGGTGCGCCGCACCGGCACCGACCTCGCCACCGCCCTCCGGGCGATCCCGGGCTGAGCCGGCCGGGTCCTGGCGGGCTCCCGCCGGGCCCCTGGATGATGGGCCCACCCACCATCCACGAGGAGCCGTGATGAGCACGAGGCCGCTGCTGAACCGCCGCCTCGCCGGTATGGGAACGACGATCTTCGCCGAGATGTCGGCCCTGGCCACCGCCACCGGTTCGATCAACCTCGGACAGGGGTTCCCGGACACCGACGGGCCCGCGGAGGTCCGCGAGGCCGCGGTGCGGGCCCTGCGCGAGGGCCGCGGCAACCAGTACCCGCCGGGGCCGGGCGTGCCGGAGCTGCGGCAGGCGATCGCCGAACACCAGCAGCGCTTCTACGGCCTGACGGTCGATCCGGACACCGAGGTGCTGGTCACCGCCGGCGCCACCGAGGCGATCGCCGCCGCTCTGCTCGCCCTGCTGGAGCCGGGCGACGAGGTGATCGCCTTCGAACCCTTCTACGACTCGTACGCCGCGTGCATCGCGATGGCCGGAGCCGTCCGGGTGCCGCTGACGCTCCGCCAGCCCGCGTTCCGGCCGGACCTGGACGAGCTGCGCTCGCTGATCACGCCGCGCACCCGGCTGCTGCTGATCAACACCCCGCACAACCCGACCGGCACCGTGCTGACCTCCGAGGAACTCGCCGGGATCGCCGAACTCGCCGTCGAGCACGACCTGTTGGTGATCACCGACGAGGTCTACGAGCACCTGGTGTTCGCCGGCGACCACCACCCGCTCGCCGCCCTCCCCGGCATGCGCGAGCGCACCGTGGCGATCTCCTCCGCCGGCAAGACCTTCTCCTTCACCGGCTGGAAGGTCGGCTGGGTCACCGGCACCCCCGAACTGGTGGCCGCCGTCCGCACCGCCAAGCAGTACCTCACCTACGTCAGCGCCGGCCCGTTCCAGTACGCGGTCGCCGAGGCGCTGCGCCTGCCCGACGCGTACTACGCGGAGTTCCGCGCCGAGCTGCACCGCAAGCGGGACCTGCTGGCGGCGGGCCTGGCCTCAGCGGGCTTCCGGGTGTTCGAGCCGCAGGGCACGTACTTCATCACCACCGACATCACGCCACTGGGCGAGAAGGACGGCATCGAGTTCTGCCGGACCCTGCCGGAGCGCTGCGGCGTCGTCGCCATCCCCAACGCCGTCTTCTACGACGACACCGAGGCGGGCCTCAGCCAAGTCCGCTTCGCCTTCTGCAAGCGGGAAGAAGTACTCGAAGCAGCGGTCGCCAGGCTGTCCGACCTGCGGAAACGCTGAGCCCTCCGCAGCGCCCCGGACCGGACGGAAGGTCATGCCCGAGCACCCGGGAACGTCGTAGATCGGACCCGGATCAACAGAGGCCCGTTTCGGGCGACTGCGGCCATCTGCCTACGGGTGCCCCCTGCGGAGATCTCCAGCTTGCGGCCGATCGCCTGGTCAGTGAGGCCCTACCTGAGCAGCACGCAGACCGAGTCCGACCGGGGCCGCTCGCCTACTTCGCTACCCGAGCCCGCATCTGGGAGCCCTCCTTCGGCATCCTGCTCGCGCTGAGCGCCAAGCAGCTCGCACGACTGAACACCTCACGGACGCCCCGCAGCCCGGCCAGAACATCCCGGACTGCCTGACGACCCGCACGGAGGACATCTCGACCTGCACCCCCGGGCGGGCGGCGGCCGTCGAGTTCCGCTACTTCCGGGCCCTGGAGCGGAAGGTGGCGGAGCGTCACGGAGCCAGGGTGGCCGGCTGACCACCTGGAGTCCCCGGTGGTGGCGGAAGGTCGCCACCGGGGGCTTCGGTGTGCCCGACCACGCGGAGCGCGCGGCGCGCACTACCGGCGCGCACGGCGCGCAGGACCCGCTCGGCAGCGCTCGCCGAACAGAGTGCAACCCGGGACCGATCACACCCAGTCGGACACACGCCCCAGAACGGTGAATGAGTGCCAAACATGGGTAAATCCCCGACGGACCCGGAGAATTCGTGCTTCTCTGCTGCTGAATCTCCAGCCGGAATCCTTCCTTCCACGGTCGGCCGCGCCCCGGATCGGACAGCCTCGAACAGCCTCACGCCAGAGGCGCGAGCTCCGGCCGCAGGGGGCGCGCACGGAGCTGAAACGCGGAGCCGAGCATGCTCACCACCTTGCAGACCTCCTACACGGACACCCGCGCCGGCGACCTGGCCTGGCAGCTGGGCGGGGAACCGCTGCCCGCGCTGGCCGTCCGCGACCTCAGACTCGACGGCCCCGACCAGGCCGCCGGCGTCCGCGGCACCCTCCAGCTGCGGCTGCTGGGCGCCTCGCACCAGGTGGTCCTGGCGGCCGGCCCGGGCGACTGCCTGGAGACGGTGGCCTGCCTGCCCGGCCGCCGCACCCCGCTCCCCGCCCGGGTGGCCGAACAGGTGGCCGGCTGGGAGTACGAGTTCGCCGCCCGGATCGAGGAACTGCCGCCGCACGTGTTCGCGGCCCGCGCCCAGGAGCTGCTGGCTCTGGTCGAGGGGCACCCGCGGGCGCTGGCCGGCATCTTCCCCGGTGACCCGAGCGCGTTCACCGCGCTGGTCGCGCACTGCGAGGAGCGCCGGGTGCACTGGCGCACCTGGCACGCCTACCCGCAGGAGGGCCGGCTGGTGTGCACCCGCTCGTCGCTCTCGCTGCGCACCCCCGGCGGTAGCACCGCCGACGTCTGCGCCGACGCCCTCGGCCGCGGGCCCGAACCCGCCGAACCGCAGGCCGGATGGTGAGCGGGCGTCAACCTGTCGCCCTGCCCTGTCCACCGTTTGGGTGCAGCCATTCACCCGGGCTCTCGCCTAGCGTTCATTCATGATCAACCACCCGGTCGGACGGCCCGCGCAGCCGGGTCCGGACGCCCCCGCACCCCCGCCCGCGGCCGATCACCGGCCCACCGCCCCCCGCGCCGCGGGCCCGGGCGGAGCGGTCCGGGTCGGCGGCGCCATACCGCCGGCCGTCCCCGCCCGCCCGGCCCGGATCCTGGTGCTGCTGGCCGCGTTCGTCTGCGCGGCCTGCGGCCTGGTGTACGAACTCGAACTGGTCGCCCTGGGCGGCTACCTGCTGGGCGACTCGGTCACCCAGACCTCCGTGGTGCTGTCCGTCATGGTGTTCGCGATGGGCGTCGGCTCACTGCTCGCCAAGGGCCTCACCCGCCGCCCGGCCACCTCCTTCGCGCTCGTCGAGTACGCGCTGTCGCTGACCGGCGGCCTGTCCGCGCTCGCCCTGTACTGCGGCTGGGCCTGGCTGCACCGCCCGCACGCCACGCTGATCGCGCTGATCACCGCCACCGTGCTGATCGGCCTGCTGATCGGCGCCGAGATCCCGCTGCTGATGACGCTGATCCAGCGGATCCGCCGCGACCACGCCGGCCGCGCGGTCGCCGACCTGTTCGCCGCCGATTACGTGGGCGCGCTGATCGGCGGGCTGGCCTTCCCGTTCGTCCTGCTGCCCGCCCTCGGCCAGGCCACCGGGGCGCTGCTCACCGGCGCGGTCAACGCGGTGGCGGGCGCCGTGGTGGTGCTCTGGCTGTTCCGCTCCGAACCCACCCCGCGCACCCGGCTGGTCCTGTGGACCGGCTGCGGCCTGGTGCTGGCCGTCCTCGCCCTGGCCGCCGCCTGCAGCGGCGCGATCGAACGCGCCGCCCGGCACGCCCTGTACGGCGGGCCGATCCGGTTCGCCACCCAGAGCCGCTACCAGGAGATCGTCCTCACCGGCGACCCCGACACCCCGCGCGTCCCGCCGCAGCGCGCCCCCGCGCCGCTGGAGCTGTACCTGGACGGCCGCCTCGCCGTCTGCGGTCCCGACGAGTACCGCGAGCACGAGGCGCTGGTCCGCCCCGCGCTGGCCGTCGGCCCCAGCGGCCGGGTGCTGGTGCTCGGCGGCGACGGCCTGGCGCTGCGCGAGGTGCTGCGCCACCCCGCGGTGCGCAGCGTGCTGGTGGTCGAACGCGACCCGGCGATCTCCGCGCTGGCCCGCCGGGACGCCGCGTTCGCCGCGCTCGCCGCGCACCCGTGGGACGATCCGCGGGTCCGGCTGGTCACCGCCGAGCCGCTGGGCTGGCTGCGCACCTCGGCCGGGCCGTTCGACGTGATCGTCTCCGACCTGGACGGGGACGCGTTCGGCGGCAGGTACCGCTCCCTCGAGTTCTACGGCCTGGCCGCCCGGCTGCTCGCCCCCGACGGGCGGCTCGCCGTCCGCGGCGGCACGCCGAACAGCGGCCTGTGGACCGCGGAGGCCGGGCTGGCCGCCACCGGGCTGGACACCGTCCCCTACCAGGGCGGCGCGCCGTCCGCCCCGGAGTGCGGCCGCAGCTCCCCCGCCCAGGCCTTCCTGCTCGCCGCCCGCCGGCCCCCCGCGCTCGACCTCGCCCCGGACGCGCCCGCCCCGCGCTCCCTCACCGTCCCCGCCCTGCGCACCACCGCCGCCCGCCTCGCCGCCCACCGCCCGGCCCCCCTGCCCCCGCCCCACACCCTGCTCGGCCCGTGACCACCCGTCAGAATCCCGGCGCACGTCCCGCCACCACCCGGGTCACCGCTCCCCGCACCCGAATCCGCTTCCCCGTTGGACCCGTTCGCGCAATGCTCGGCCCCGCTTCGCGTGGAGGGCTCGGCACGGCGGCGGGCGGTCGGTAGGCTCGCCGGTATGGAGCATGAGGTAGTCGTCCCGGTGCCCGCCGAGGTGGTCCGGGAGGCGCTGGTGGACCGCGAACTGGTGGCCCGCTGCGTGCCGGGGCTGAGCCCGGTCGCGTCCACGTCCGCCCCCGCGGCGGACAGCCGCCTCAGGATCCGCATCGCCGGCTCCACGATCACCTTCGCCGGCCGGCTGACCGTGGCGGGCTGGCAGGACGACGTGCTCGCCGTTCGCATGACCGGCGAGGAGATCCGCGGCGCGGCCCCGGTGACCGCCGAGCTGCAGGTGACGCTGGAGGAGCGGAAGGGCGAGACCGCGATGCGTTTCGCGACCACGCTGACCGCGTCCGGGCGGCTGGCGGGCTTCGAGGAGTCGGTGCTGGAGTCGACCGGCCGCCGGCTGATCGACCGGGCGGTGGCGGCGCTGGTGGCCGAGCTGTCCGAGCCGGCCGACGAGGACGACGCGGACGTCGACGGGGCGGACGGCGCGACCGTGGTGTTCCTGGACGACCGCGCCCAGGGCCAGGACCTGGACGACGACCTGTCGGACCTGATCGCGTTCAGCGAGGACGAGCTGCCCGATCCGGTGCCGGTGCCGTCGCGCCCGGAGTCCGCGTTCGACCCGGAGACCGCCCCGGTGCGGCGCAGCATCGTCGGCCGCTCGGCGGAGGAGGTCGACCACGCCCCGCCGCACGGCCGCTACGCGCCGGCCCCGCCGGCGCACAGCGCGCGGGCCCGGGCGGCGTCCCGCTGGGGCGGTGCGGAGCCGACGCTGCTGGCGGGCGCGGTCGGCGACCGGAGTGCGCTGCCGTGGATGATCGGCGGCGGAGTGGCGCTGATCGGCGGCGCGGTGGTGCTGGTCCGGGCCCTGCGGCGGCGCTGAGCCGGGCGGTGGGGACCCACTAAGCTGGCTGTCCATGAGCAACGACCGCGACGCCCTGCTGGCGCAGATCAAGGACAAGGCCGTCGTGCACGGCAAGGTCACCCTCTCCTCCGGCCGGGAGGCCGACTACTACGTCGACCTGCGCCGGATCACGCTGGACGCGGAGGCGGCCCCGCTGGTCGGCAAGGTGATGCTGGACGCGGCCGCGGACCTGGAGTTCGACGCGGTGGGCGGGCTGACCCTGGGCGCCGACCCGGTGGCCGCGGCGATGCTGCACGCGGCGGCGGCCCGCGGCCGGAAGCTGGACGCGTTCGTGGTGCGGAAGGCGGGCAAGGCGCACGGCCTGCAGCGCCGGATCGAGGGCCCGGACGTGAAGGGCCGCCGGGTGCTGGCGGTGGAGGACACCTCCACCACCGGCGGTTCGGTGCTCACCGCGGTGGAGGCGCTGCGCGAGGCGGGCGCCGAGGTGGTGGGCGTCGCGGTGATCGTGGAGCGCGGCGCGGCCCCGGCGATCGCCGAGGCGGGCCTCCCGTACGTGACCGCGTACACCCTGGACGACCTGGGTCTGTGAGCCCGGAGCCGGGCCGGTGAGCCCGGTCCGTTCCACGTGGAACAACGCGAGAGGCCCCGATCACCGCGGTGATCGGGGCCTCTGCCGTGCCGAGCGGGACGTCAGTGCTTGCGGTGGCGACCGCTGCTGACGGGCTCGTGCTCCTCGGTGGCGGCGCCGGCGCCGGCGGCCTTCTTCTTCTTACGCTCGCGGATCACCTCGACGATGATCGGCGAGACGGAGATCAGGATGATCAGCGCCATCGCGGGGAGCAGGTACTTGTCGATCACCGGGGCGAGCTGGTCACCGGTCAGGTAGCCGATCAGCAGCATGGTCTCGGTCCAGAGCACCGCGCCGACGACGTTCCAGACGAAGAAGGTCTTGGCGGGCATCTGCAGGGTGCCGGCGACCGGGTTCAGGAAGGTCCGCACGATCGGGATGAAGCGGGCCATCACCACGGCCTTGGCGGGGCCGAACTTGTCGAAGTACTCCTCGGCCTTCTCCACGTACTCGGGCCGGAAGATCTTCGAGTTCGGCTTGTCGAACATCTTCGGCCCGACCTTGCGGCCCAGCAGGTGCCCGAGCTGGGCGCCGAGGATGGCGCAGACGGGCGCGCCGATCAGCAGCAGGGCGATGTTCATCTGGGCGCCTTCGCCGAGCACCTTGTCGGCGGCGCTGGAGGCGGCGACACCGGCCAGGATGAGCAGCGAGTCACCGGGGAAGAAGAACCCGACCAGCAGGCCGGTCTCGGCGAAGATGATCGCCAGGATCCCGATGGCGCCGACGGAGGCGACGAGCGATTTGGCGTCAAGGACGTTGACGGCGAGCTGGAGGTGTTGTTCCACGCGCGCAGGATAGCCCGGATGGCTTTGCAAAGCCTTAACTGCGGGTCTCCGGGCAGGGTCGGCGGGCCCTTCACCGGGTCGGCCGTCCCAAGTGGCGGGCCGCTTGGTGTGTCTGCGGGGGGAGTCTGGGAGGATGGCGGAGGTGTCCGGCCCGCGGTCGAGCTACCACCCTCTCGCTCGACCGCATCGATGTCGTGAACCACAGGCGTATCGAGCCTTCGGACAGCGTCGTCCGATCGCCCCACACCGACAGGAGCGGATTCGCATGCCCATCGCAACTCCCGAGGCCTACAACGAGATGCTCGACCGGGCCAAGGCGGGCAAGTTCGCCTACCCGGCGATCAACGTCACCTCGACGCAGACCCTGCACGCCGCCCTGCGCGGCTTCGCCGAGGCCGAGAGCGACGGCATCATCCAGATCTCCACCGGTGGTGCGGAGTTCCTGGGCGGCCAGTACAACAAGGACATGGTGACCGGCGCGGTCGCGCTGGCCGAGTTCGCGCACATCGTCGCGGCCAAGTACGACATCACCGTGGCGCTGCACACCGACCACTGCCCGAAGGACAAGCTGGACGGCTACGTCCGCCCGCTGCTGGCGATCTCCGCCGAGCGCGTGGCCCGCGGCGACAACCCGCTGTTCCAGTCGCACATGTGGGACGGCTCGGCCGAGACCCTGGCCGACAACCTGGCCATCGGCCAGGAGCTGCTGGCCCAGGCCGCCGCCGCCAAGATCATCCTTGAGGTCGAGATCACCCCGACCGGCGGCGAGGAGGACGGCGTCTCGCACGAGATCAACGACGAGCTGTACACCACCGTCTCCGACGCGGTGCGCACCGCCGAGGCGCTCGGCCTGGGCGAGAAGGGCCGCTACCTGCTGGCCGCCTCGTTCGGCAACGTGCACGGCGTGTACAAGCCGGGCAACGTCGTGCTGCGTCCGGAGCTGCTCGCCGACCTGCAGGCCGAGATCGGCAAGCAGTACGGCAAGCAGGACCCGTTCGACTTCGTCTTCCACGGCGGCTCCGGCTCCACCGAGCAGGAGATCCTGACCGCGCTGGAGAACGGCGTCGTCAAGATGAACCTCGACACCGACACCCAGTACGCCTTCACCCGCCCCGTCGTGGACCACATGTTCCGCAACTACGACGGCGTGCTGAAGGTCGACGGCGAGGTCGGCAAGAAGAACACCTACGACCCGCGCACCTGGGGCAAGCTGGCCGAGGCCGGCATGGCCCACCGCGTCACCGAGGCCGCGCAGCAGCTGCGCTCGGCCGGCAAGCGGATGAAGTAAGGCGCACGGAGCAGGCACCGCGCGCACGGCGCCCCCGTCCCCGGCCGGTCCGGTGGCGGGGGCGCCGTCGTTCGCGGTCGGGCGCGTGCGGCCGGGTGGCAGACTGGCACACCATGGAGACGCACAAGAACCTGCTCGACGGCCCCGAACCGACCCTCCTGCCGGAGGAGGAGCACCCCTACCGGATGCTGGCCGAGGAGTCCGCCTCGCCGACCCAGGTCGCGGCCGAGTACCCGGCCTTCTGCCTGGCCTGGGCGATGCTCGCGGACGACGCCTTCGCGGCGGGCCGCACCGTCGAGTCCTACGCCTACGCCCGCACCGGCTACCACCGCGGGCTGGACTCGCTGCGCCGCAACGGCTGGCGCGGCCACGGCCCGATCCCGTGGGACCACCGCGGCAACCGCGGCTTCCTGCGCTGCCTGGCGGCGCTCGCCCGGGCGGCCGGCGCGATCAAGGAGACCGAGGAGGAGGCCCGCTGCTGGCAGTTCCTCAAGGACAGCAGCGCCGAGGCGTACGCCGAACTCAAGCAGTAGCCGCACCGCCTGCCCGACCCCTCGGCCCCGCCGGGCCCGGGGGGCCGGGCGGGTAGCCGAACCCGATTTCCCGGTCGTCCCGACGAACCGTCAACTCGGTTGTGCAGCAAGGGCTTAGCCTGTCGTGGTGACCGCAGACCGGATACCGACCCGTCCCGCCCGCCGCCGATTCGCGGTGCTGCCCGTCGTCCTCGGGACGGCCCTGGGCGCGGCCGCCTGCACCGGATCGGACGGGGGCGGGTCGGACGCCGCGCTGTCGTACGCCTCGGTGCGTTCCACCGCCGAGCAGCTCGGCAGCCAGGGCGGCGCCGCGTGCCCGTTCGGGCTGGACCTGGCCGCCGCGCTGAAGTCCGCCGGGATCGACCGGACGGCAACGCCGGGGGCCGCGGACGCCAAGGCGGCGGAGGGGGAGGTCGCTGAGGCCACCGCACCGGTTCCGTGGCCGTCCTGGATCAGCCCGTCGCCGACCACCGCATCCGCGCCGGGCCGCCCGCCGAGCGCCCGGGTGACCTGCGTCTGGACGGTCGGCTCCACGCCGGTGCAGCTCGACCTGACGGCCGTCCCGTTGGACGACGTCGGGGTGAACATGGTGCTGCCGTCGATCCAGAGCGCCGGCGAGGTCTCCGTCGACCAGCTGAGTGCCATCGTCACCGGCCGGCCCAAGCCCGGAGGAAAACCGCTGGTCACGCCCGGCGAAGGGCTCGCCGCGATCGCCCGGGTGCGAGCCAAGGGCACGGGCGACATCGTCCTGGTGCTCTCCCAGGACAGCCCGGACCGGCCGGACCGCTCGCTGACCGGGGAGCCGCTGGGGCGGCTGCTGGACCGCCTCGCCGGCCAGATCCGGTCCTGACGACCGCGAACCCGACCGGAACCGATCGAGGGCATACCGCGTATTCATCCATGCAGCACATCCGTGCGAACGGCGGCGCCCGCGCCGCCCGCCCGGATCGCCATGTCGTCGCCCCGAGGGAAGTACAGATGCCCGCAGCCCGCAGGTCACCCGGCAGGTCGGCGCTCCGCCGCGCCAGGATGCGCCGCCGCCGGCTGGCCGTGACGCTGGGCGGCACCGCGGCGCTCGGCGTGCTGGCCGCCGCGGGCATCGCCGCCCTGCAGCTGCCCGCCGGGCCCTCGGGCGGCGCCGGTCCCACCGCGCAGGCCCGGGTGGTCCCGCCGAGCAGCGACACCCCGGTCGTGGAGACCCCGGGCAGTCGCACGTCGGCCCCGCCACCCAGCAGCGCCCCGGCGTCCTCCTCCGCCCCGCCGCAGATCGTCACCCACGGCAGCGGCTCCTTCACGGTCGCCGCCGCCTCGGGCGACGCGGTCGGCACCGGCAGCACGCTGCGCCGCTACCGGGTCGAGGTGGAGAACGGCATCGACATCGACCCGGAGGCCGCCGCCGGCGTCGTGCAGGCCGTGCTGGGCGACAAGCGCGGCTGGACCGCCGACGGCAGCGACAGGTTCCAGCTGGTCTCCTCCGGCAGCTACGACTTCACCGTCAAGATCGCCTCCCCCGACACCGTGGACCGGATCTGCGGGGCCGGCGGCCTCAACACCAAGGGCGAGGTGAACTGCGACGTCGGCAAGCAGGTGATGGTCAACTCCAAACGCTGGCTGACCGGTTCGCCGCAGTTCGACGGCAGCCTGGACGACTACCGGGCACTGATCATCAACCACGAGGTCGGCCACCGGATCGGCCACGGCCACGAGGGCTGCCCGGGCCCCGGCAAGCCCGCGCCCGCGATGATGCAGCAGATCTACGGGCTCGACGGTTGCGTGGCCAACGCCTGGCCGTACAGCGCCGACGGCACCTACCTGCGCGGGCCGGCCGCCCCATGAGGCGGGCCGGCGGGCCGCTGACGCCCGCTCAGGACAGCACCGGCAGCTGCTCGTCCAGGCCCGTGCCGGCGGCCCGCTCCCGGCCGGTCGCCAGCCGGATCCAGCGGACCGGGTCAGCGGCCGCGAGCTCCGCCGCCCGGGCCCGCCACGGCTCGCCGACGGAGGCCGCCAGCAGGTCGGCGACCACCTCCAACGCCCGTGGGTCGTGCGGGAATTCACCCGTGCCGAGGGCGGCCGCCAGGTCGTCGCCGTGCACCACCGTCTCCACCAGCCGGGTGACCAGGAAGTCGCCCAGCCCGATCGCGCCGAACGGCAGCGGGAACGGGCGCGCCGCGTCCGCGGCCGCCGGCGAGGCCAGGAACGCGTCCAGCTTCCGTACCACCGCGTCGAACCGGGCCGCCGTCTCGGCCGCCGGGCCCGCGTAGTGCGCCGCCGCCTGCTCCCGCGTCCCGCGGTCGAGCGCGTCCGCGAACGCGCCCACCGCCGCCACCCAGGCGGCGAGCGTCAGCCGGGGCAGCCCGGCGGGCACCGGGTCGTCCAGGTGTTCCGGCGTCCAGCCGATCTGCCGGTCCAGGTGCGCCACCAGCTCGCGCACCCGCCACGTCCCCAGCCGGGTCGGCAGCGCCAGCTCCCCCTCCCCCAGCGGTAGCACGGCCAGCCGGAGCGCCCCCACCTGACCGGAGAGCGCGGCACGGACCGTCGAAGCACCATGAGGGGCAGTGGAGTTGGTCATGAACAGCGAGCCTAGTCCCCGAGCCGGCGGAGGTCGGCCGCGAGCAGGCCGTCGTCGAGGGCGATCAGCAGGGTCTCGCCGTGGAAGTCGAGGGCGCGAGCGGGCGAGCCGAGGCGGAGGTCGAGCGGCCGGCCGGGAAGCTCGGGACGGCGGACCCGGATCAGGCCGTCGGACCAGGCGGCGGCCAGCAGCAGGCCGTCGGCGCCGGAGGCGAGGGCGACCGCGGTGACGGGCGCGGGCCGGCGGTCGGCGGGCTCGGTCATCGGCTCGCCGTCGGGACCCCAGAGGCGGACCGTGCCGTCATAGCCGCCGCCGGCCAGCAGCGGGACGTCCTCCGGCCCGAGGGCGAGGGCGGCGAGGGCGGTGACCGGTCCGGTGTGCAGCTCGGCGCTGCGGACCTGCCCGTCCTGGTACCAGTGGACCGCGCCGGCCGCGTCGCCGAGGGCGGGAGCGGCGGCGGGCAGGTCGGCGGCGGCGGCCACCGCGGTGGGTGCGGAGGCGGCGGCCCGCAGCCGGGCAAGGGCCTCGTCCAGGGCGTACGGTTCGAGGCCGGGCGCCGGCCGGGTCGGGGCGAGGAGTTCGGTCCCGCCCCAGGTGTCGAGCAGGACCAGGGTGCCGCCGGCAGTGACGGTGAGCGCCTGGAGCGGTCGGGGCTCGGCCACGGGGACAAGGCCCACCACGGCGCCGTTGGCGGCGGAGTGGCGGCGGACGGTGCCGTTGCGGTCGACGACCAGCCAGTGCTCGCCCTGGATGGTGCCGAGGGCCGTGCCGGGCTCCCAGCGGGCCCACCGGGCCGACCAGGGGGCGGGCAGGGTGGCGAGCCGGGCGGCGGCCTCGGGGGCGGTGCCGAGCAGCCGGGCGCGCAGCGTGTGGGCGCGGCCGGGGGCGTCGGGGAGGTCGATCAGCGCGGGTCCGGCGGCGTCCCACGCGGCCGCGACCGGATCCTCGCGACCGGTGAGCGCGGCGGTGACGGCGGCGGGCCTGGCCAGTACGTGCAGCAGCGGGTCGGCGGCCAGCGGGCCCAGGTCGCCGGCCCGGGCGGCGGCGATCCACAGCCCGGTCAGCACCTCCTCGCCCGCGGCAGGCAGGTCGAGCGCGCCGTCGGCGGTGCGCGGCACCCGGGCCAGCAGCTCGGCGGCGGTGGGCGGTTGCGGTGCCGGTCGACCGAGGGCGCGGCCTGGACTGGGGTAACCGGCCGGGTCGTGGCCCGCGCGGGCGCACCAGGCGTCGAAGCGTTCGCGGTCGGTCCAGCGCGGGTCGTCGAGGTCGAGGACGGCAGGCTCGGCGACGCTCGTGAACGACGCTTCGGGGGCGCCGACCACGACCAGGCGGAAGTGCGGCAGTGCGAGCAGCGGATCGAGGAGTTCGGCGGCCAGCCGGGTCGGGTCGGCGGCCCGGTCCAGTTCGGGAACGCAGATGACGGTCCGTCGGCCGTCCTCGTCGAGGGCGGCGCACAGCTCCTCGGGGGTGCGGGCGACGTAGCCGAGCTGACTGCCGAGCAGCCAGAGCGCTCCGCGCACGTCGAGGCCCTCGGCCGGCAGCGCGGCGTGCACCCGGTGCCCGGGCGGGGCGTCCGGAGCGGTGCCGAGGGCCAGCAGCCAGGCCAGCAGGTGGCTCTTGCCGGACCCTGCACTGCCGGTGACCCGGCACAGGCGCGGTGCGCGCGGGTCGTCCAGCCAGCCGAGCAGTGCCGCACCGGCCGTCCGGCGTCCGGCCTGCAGCGCCGGTGTTCGACGCTCCGTCTCCATGGCTTGCCCCCGTTTCCGAACGACTGTCCGCCGAGAGCCTACCCAGCGGGCGGCGATCTGCCGTCCGGAGTTGACCCACACTCACACGTGAACTGATAGTCGTACGAGCAGACTTCGGGGGGAAGGAAATTCGACATGGGCGTGGTCCTGCCCGGCGAGCTCGCCTGGGTGCTCGACCTGATCGGCGTCAACTGGCCCAACGTCGACGAGGACGAGTACCGCGAGATGGCGGACGAACTCCGCGACCTCGCCGCCACCCTGACCTCCGACGGCCAGCAGATCGAAAGCTCGGTCCAGGAGTTCCTCGGCATCAACGAGGGCGCCGGAGTCGCGGCGTTCCAGGCGCACTGGGACAAGGTCATCGGCACCCACATGCCCCAAGTCGCCCAGGCCATCGAACTGTTCGCCTACGGCCTGGACGGCGCGGCCCTGGTGATCACCGGCGCGAAGATCGCCGCCCTGGTCCAACTCGGCATCCTCGCCGCCGAGGTGATCGCCGCCCAGGCCGCCGCCCCGTTCACCCTCGGCCTGTCCGAGGCCGGTGCGCTCGGCGCCACCCAGGCCACCCGCATCATCGTCAAACGCCTGCTCAAAGAGGCCGAACAGCAACTGCTGTCCCAGTTGCTCTCGCTCGTCGAGGGCCCGGTCTACGCCGCGCTCGGCAACATCGCCCAGGACCTCGTCGTCCAGCTCGCCCGCAACGCCGTCGGCGCCCAGCAGGGCATCAACTTCGGCGAGGCCGCCAACGCCGGCAAGACCGGCTTCAAGGACGGCGTCCAGCAGTCCGTCGACCAGGTCAAGGGCTACGCGGACGACCCGCTCGGCGCGGCGAAGCAGTTCGGCGAGAACACCGTCATGGGCGCCGTCCAGAACGGCGGCCGGCCGAACCAGGCACCGTCCCACACCCCGAGCCAGACCGCGAGCAGCCACCGGAGCGGGCGATGAGCGACACCGTCAAGCACGACTACGACGCCGCCGAGAACCTGTCCCGCCAGTTCGACGCGCACTTCGCCACCATGAAGGACCACCACGCCCGGACGACCCGGACCAGGACCAGGGCGGTCAGCGGGCGCGGTGGCGACAAGCTGGGCCAGATCGTCTCCGACATGGCGGACCGGGCCCTCGGCGCGATCGAGACCGCGCTCGACAGCCTCGCGGACCACGCGAAGGACGTCTCCAAGGGCCTCAAGAAGATGAACGAGAACCACCAGGCCCTGGAGAAGAAGCTCGCCGACGACTACAAGCGGATCCTCAGCGGCCACGACACCACCCCGGTGTACCTGCTGGACCACAAGGGCGACCTGCACCGCCTGCACGCCGACGGCTCCAAGACCAAGGTGGACAAGGACACTCACGACGACAGCGGGATCAAGGACTTCATCCCGAACGGCAACCACCCGCGCTTCAGGCCCGACCAGACGAAGATTCCACCGGTGGGCTCGCCGGCCGTGCACTCCCGCAAGGTCCGTAGTGGCGGCTCCGAGCTGGCCCGGGCCACCGAGCGGGCGAGGCACGCACAGCGCGACTACGGAACCCCGGTCTCCAAGAGCACACCCGCGTCCAGGGCCCGGAGCAACTACGCGGCACTCCACTACCAGGACGGCGAGCGGAACTTCATCCTGGTCTCACGCAGCGACTTCCTCATGGGGGCGCACTCCGAGCAACGGATCGCCGCTCCCATCCTGGAGCACATGCAAGGTCCCAACATCCGCGCCCTGTATACCGAGAGAGCCCCGTGCGATGCGCCGAGGTCCAACTGTGGCGCCTGGCTCCACAAGACGTTTCCGCATCTCACGGACGTGAGCCACAGTTTCGACTACAGCGACGACCATACGGACCACACGAACTACCTGGGACGCCTCAAGCAGCGCCGGGCGCAGCTCTTCGGCAGCCCGTGAGGCCCGGCCCCGATCCCGCCCGGTTAGGCTGACGGCATGACGTCCGACGCACCCTTGCCTCCGGTTCGCCCCGTCAGCCGCGCCGAGTTGGAACAGGTCTACGGCGTCGACGGACTCCGCCGCGTCCCCGCGGCGGAGCTGCCCGCCGTCATCACCAACCCCGCCGCGCGCGACTTCCTCTGCGAGATCGGCCTCATCGACGCTCCGGGCACCATGGTCCAACTCCACGGAACGCTGCTCCGCAGCCTGTCCGAGGACTGCACGCCGGAAGGCCCCGCCCACTACTGGCCCGGCCTGCCCGACGACGGCACCGCCATGGTGGTCGTCGGCCACTACGGCTCGGGCACCTTCGCGCTCGACGGCACCACCGGAGAGGTGTACGCCCTCGGCGTCCACCGACCGCCGACCGTCGACGGCCGCCCCGCCCACCGCAGTCTGCACTCCCTGGCCCGCTGCCAACTCGCCTTCGGCGGACGGGAACTGGCGATCATGGCCGACCAGATGGACCCCGACACCATCGACTGGTGCCGCGCCCACCTGCCGGAGTTCGCCGAACTGCACCCCCCGTTCTTCGACACGGGCGAGGACGTGGACCCTGAATTCCTGGACCAGCTGCCCGCGCTGGAGGATGTCCTCGCCGACCTGACCGCCAAACTGCGCGCGGTCGAACCCGGCTTGCTCGACCAGCCGGTCTGGCAGGACATCATGCACGACTTCCAGCACGGCTACTGACCCAAGCAGCCCACCCTCGAACGGCGAGACCTCGTAACCGCCTCTCCCGGGCCCGGTTGGGCTGTCGGCATGCAACCCGTAGAGTCCCTGCGACCCATCCGGCCGGTCACCCGCGCCGAGTTGGAACAGGTCTACGGCGTCGACGGACTCCGCCGCGTCCCCGCGACCGAGCTGCCCGCCGTCATCACCGACCCCGCCGCGCGCGACTTCCTCTGCGAGATCGGCCTGCCGGACGCGCCCAGCGCGATCGTCTGCCAGGTGGAGCCGTTGCTCGTCGGTCTGCCCGAAGCGTGCGCGCCGGAAAGCCCTGCCGGCCACTGGCCCGGATTGCCGGACGGCGGCGCCGCCATGGTGGTGGTCGGCTCCTCCGTCGCAGGCACCTTCGCGCTCGACGGAGCCACCGGAGAGGTGTACGCCCTGGGCGCGCACCAGCCGCCGACTGTCGGCGGCCGCCCCGCCCACCACAGCCTGCACTCCCTGGCCTGCTGCCAACTCGCTTTCGGCGGACGGGAGATGTGGACCGCGGTCGCCCGGCTGGACCAGGCGGACATCGACTGGTGCCGGGCCCACCTGACGGAGTTCGCCGAGCTGTACCCCGCCTCCCTCGACGAGGACGGGTACGAGGAGGACCCCGAGACCGAGCTGCCGAGCGACGACGAGATCTTCGCCGACCTGACCGCCAAACTGCGCGCGATCGAACCCGGACTGCTCGACCAGCCGGTCTGGCAGACCATCGTGCACGAATTCCGCCACGGCTACTGACCGCACGCTCCCCGCGTTCGCGTGGTGACCCTGTGACCGTCGCGCCCGGGCGTGGATAGGGTGTCGACATGGTGCCTGTCGACTCCCCGCTACCCGTCATCCAGCCGGTCACCCGCGCCGAGCTGGAGGTCGCCTACGGCGTGGACGGCCTGTTCCGGGTTTCCGAGTCGCAACTGCCCGCCGTGGTCACCGACCCTGGCACGCGCGCCTTCCTCAGCGAGATCGGCCTGCCCCACGCCCCCGGCGCGTTCATCAGGCCCGAGCGGCCGCCGCTTCCCCCTCTGTCCGAGCGTTCCGCCGATCCCGCCGGCTGCTGGCCGGAGCTGCCGAACAACGGCAGCACCATGGTCGTCCTCGGCTCGTGGGGGACGGTGTTCGCCCTGGACGGCGCCACTGGCGAGGTATACGCCCTGCTCCCGCACCAGGAAGCGACCGTCGACGGCCGCCCCACCCACCGCAGCCAGCACTCGCTGCTCCGCTGCCAACTCGCCTTCGGCGCCCAGGAGCTGAACCTCCTCGGCGACCTGATGGAGTATGGGCTCCCGATCGATGACGGAATCGAACCCGACCTGACGCGCCACCCCGGATGGGACTCGATCCTCCGGCACTTCCGCTACGGCTACTGACCCGAAACGACGGAGCCATGACCACCAACCTCACCCAGCGCCTGCTCGACCGCTTCGGCCCGTCCGGCCTGCGCCGCCCCACCCCCGCCGAGCTCGCCGCCACCGTCGCCCCGGCCGACGCGGCCGCGCTGCTGACCTCCGCCGGGCTGCCGCTCCAGGTCGGGCCGTACTTCAGCGCCGCTCGCGAGGACGAGCCGCTGCGGCTCGCCGACTGGGCCCGCAGCATCGGCCTGGCGGCCGACGAGCGGCCGGAGGCGGGCTGGGCGCGGCTCGGCAACGACCGGGGCGCGGAGCTGTGCCTGGACGGGCAGGGCCGGGTCTGGGCGGTGTACGTCGCCTTCCAGGGCCCGTCCGTGCCGGTGAACGCCGGCCTGGCGGCGTTCCTCGACAACCTGTGCGAACTGGACGACAACCTGCGGGCATTGGGCTCGACCGGGAACCCGGACGAGGTCTTCCGGCTGTTCTCGACGGCGGAGAGCAGGATGCGCGGCACCGACCTGCGGGCGTTCGAGAGCGACGAGCAGTGGTGGCCGCGGGTCCTGGAGGACATCCGGCACACCCGGGGCGTGCCCGGGTACGCGGCGTTCAAGGTGCTCGGCAAGGACGGCGAGCCGCAGATCATCACCGCGGACGGCTCGCTCGCCCTGCACGCCGAGGAGGCACTGTGGCACCGCCTGTCGGCGGGCGGCCTCGCCCCGGAGGACGTCCTAGAGGTCTACACCGAACTGCAGGCCTGCTTCATGCCGGGCCACTACTGCAGCGTGTGGATGGCGCAGACCTTCCCGGACGCCGAGTTCAGCCACAGCTACGACTACGGCGACACGGCGGCCGAACGCGAGGCGGGAATCCGCGAGTTGGCCGCCGCCCTGACCGAGGGCCAGTGAGCCTCAGCCCAGCACCGGCAGGTACCCGCTGAGGTCGCTGCGCTCACCGCTGGCGGTGAGCGCGACGTCCAGCGCGTCGGCCCAGGCCAGCCGGCCGGTGGCCAGTCGGATCCAGGTCAACGGGTCGGTCTCCACCACGTTCGGCGGGGTGCCGCGGGTGTGCCGGGGGCCCTCGACGGCCTGCACCACCGCGTACGGCGGCACCCGCAACTCGACCGCACCGCCCGGGACCTGGGCGGCGAACGCGTCGGCGAGCAGCCGGGCGGCGGAGGCCAGCGCGAAGCGGTCGTGCGGGAACTCGGCGAGGCCCAGCGCGTCGGCCAGGTCGTCGGCGTGCACCACGGTCTCCACCAGCCGGGTGACCAGGAAGTCGGCCAGCAGCATCGGCCCGAACCGCATCGGGATCACCCGGCCGGGCTCCGAGCCCTCCGGGCCGTCCAGCGCCTTCCACAACTCGCCGAACTGCCGGTCGAGTTCGCCGGACACCTGGTCGGCGTCGCCGGCGAACTGCTCGGCCACCAGCTCGACCGCGGTGGAGTTGATCGCGGCCGCCGCGGTCCGGGTCCGCGAGGCCCAGTACAGCGGGGTGATCGGGGCCTGCGGCGGCAGCGGGTCGTGCAGGTGCAGCGGTACCCAGCTGGCCACCATGCCGAGGTGGGCGACGAGTTCGCGCACCCGCCACTCCCCCAGCCGGGTGGGCAGGGCCAGCTGGTCGTCGTCCAGCGCGCGCACGGCGGCGGAGATCGCGTCGAGTTGCCCGGTGAGCGCGGTACGCACCTTCACCGGGTCGTAGGTTCGGGTCTTGGCGGTCGACATGCCCGCAGCGTACAAAACGCCGACGGGCGGCCGGTCCGGATTTCCGGATCGACCGCCCGTCGTTGACGAACCGTCAGGCGAGCAGCGCCTCGATGACGCCGGTGTGGGCGTCGCGCAGCTCGGCCAGGGTGACGGTGAACTGGCCCTGGACCTCCAGGGCGTCACCGTCGACCACGCCGATCCGGGTGGCCGGCAGGCCGCGGGCGCCGCACATGTCGTTGAACCGGAGCTCCTCGCTGCGCGGGACGGCCACCACGGCACGCCCGGCGGACTCGGAGAACAGGAACACGAACGGGTCCATGCCCTCGGGCACGATCACCCGGGCGCCGTTGCCGCCCTTCAGGCAGCTCTCCACCAGGGCCTGCGCGAGGCCGCCGTCGGAGAGGTCGTGCGCGGCGTCGACCATGCCGTCGCGGGAGGCGGCGATCAGGATCTCGCCGAGCAGCCGCTCGCGCTCCAGGTCGACCTTGGGCGGCAGGCCGCCGAGGTGGTTGTGCACCACCTGCGACCACGCGGAGCCGCCCAGTTCGTCGGCGGTGTCGCCGAGCAGGTAGAGCAGCTGACCCTGCTCGCCGAACCCGACCGGGGTGCGCCGGGTGACGTCGTCGATGACGCCGAGCACCGCGACCACGGGGGTCGGGTGGATGGCGACGTCGCCGGTCTGGTTGTACAGCGAGACGTTGCCGCCGGTGACCGGGGTGCCGAGCACCAGGCAGGCGTCGGCCAGGCCGCGGGTGGCCTCGGCGAACTGCCACATCACGTCCGGGTCCTCGGGGGAGCCGAAGTTGAGGCAGTCGGAGACCGCGAGCGGCTTGGCGCCGCCGGCCGCGACGTTGCGGTACGCCTCGGCGAGGGCCAGCTGGGCGCCGGTGTACGGGTCCAGCTTGGCGTAGCGGCCGTTGCCGTCGGTGGCGACCGAGACGCCGAGGTTGGTCTCCTCGTCGATCCGGATCATGCCGGAGTCCTCGGGGGTGGCGAGCACCGTGTTGCCCAGCACGTACCGGTCGTACTGGTCGGTGATCCACGCCTTCGAGGCCTGGTTCGGCGAGCCGGCGACCTTCAGCAGCGCGTCCTTCAGCTCGGCGCCGCTTCCCGGGCGGGCGAGCCGCTCGGCGGTCGGGGCGTCGGCCTGCAGCGCGTCCTGCCAGGACGGGCGGGCGTACGGGCGCTGGTAGGTCGGACCCTCGTGGGCGACGGTGCGCGGCGGCACGTCGACCACCAGCTCACCGTGCCAGAAGATCTCCAGGCGCTCGCCGTCGGTCACCTCGCCGATGACGGTGGCGATGACGTCCCACTTCTCGCAGATCTCCAGGAAGCGGTCGACCTTGCCGGGCTCGACGATGGCGCACATGCGCTCCTGCGACTCGCTCATGAGGATCTCCTCAGGAGAGAGCGTGTGGTCGCGCAGCGGCACGGTGTCCAGTTCGATCCGCATGCCGCCGGTGCCGGCCGAGGCCAGCTCCGAGGTGGCGCAGGACAGGCCGGCGCCGCCGAGGTCCTGGATGCCCGCGACCAGGTCTTCCTTGAAGATCTCCAGGGTGCACTCGATGAGCAGCTTCTCCTGGAACGGGTCGCCGACCTGGACGGCGGGGCGCTTGGCCGGGCCGGTCGCGTCGAAGGTCTCCGAGGCGAGCACCGAGACGCCGCCGATGCCGTCGCCGCCGGTGCGGGCTCCGTACAGGATGACCTTGTTGCCGGGGCCGGAGGCCTTCGCGAGGTGGATGTCCTCGTGCTTCATCACGCCCACGCAGAGCGCGTTGACCAGCGGGTTGCCCTGGTAGCAGGAGTCGAAGACGACCTCGCCGCCGATGTTCGGCAGGCCCAGGCAGTTGCCGTAGCCGCCGATGCCCGCGACGATCCCGGGCAGCACCCGGCGGGTGTCCGGGTGGTCGGCCGCACCGAAGCGCAGCGGGTCCATCACGGCGACCGGGCGGGCGCCCATCGCCAGGATGTCGCGGACGATGCCGCCGATGCCGGTGGCCGCGCCCTGGTAGGGCTCGATGTACGACGGGTGGTTGTGCGACTCCACCTTGAAGGTGACCGCGTAGCCCTGGCCGACGTCGACGACGCCGGCGTTCTCGCCGATGCCGACGAGCATCGCGTCGTTCTGCGGGGCCTTCTCGCCGAACTGCTTGAGGTGGACCTTGGAGCTCTTGTACGAGCAGTGCTCCGACCACATCACCGAGTACATGGCGAGCTCGGCGCCGGTCGGGCGGCGGTCGAGGATCTCCCGGATCCGGGCGTACTCGTCCTGCTTGAGGCCGAGTTCGGCCCAGGGCTGGGCCGCGTCCGGGGTCTGCTCGGCGTTCTTGACGGTGTCGAGGCTCATCAGGCGTTCACCAGCTGCTTCAGGACGGAAGTGAAGAAGCCCAGGCCCTCGGTGGTCGGACCGGTGAGCGGCTCCACGGCGTGCTCCGGGTGCGGCATCAGGCCGACGACATTGCCCGCCGCGTTGGTGATGCCGGCGATGTCGCGGTACGAACCGTTCGGGTTCACATCGAGGTAGCGGGCCACGATGCGGCCCTCCGCCTCGAGTTCGTCGAGGACGCGCTCGTCGGCGACGAACCGGCCCTCGCCGTTCTTCAGCGGAACGACGATTTCCTGGCCGGCCGAGTAATCCCGGGTCCAGGCGGTGTCGGCGTTCTCGATGCGCAGCTTCTGGTCGCGGCAGATGAAGTGCAGCGAGTCGTTCCGGGTGAGCGCGCCGGGCAGCAGGTGCGATTCGCACAGCACCTGGAACCCGTTGCAGATACCGAGGACGGGCATTCCCAGCTTGGCCTGCTCGATGATGGTGTCCATCACCGGGGAGAAGCGGGAGATGGCACCGCAGCGCAGATAGTCGCCGTAAGAGAATCCGCCGGGCAGGACGACGGCGTCGACCTGGTGGAGATCCTTGTCACGGTGCCAGAGGGCGACCGGCTCGGCGCCGGCCAGGCGGACCGCGCGCTGGGCGTCGCGGTCGTCGAGGGAACCGGGGAAAGTGACGACGCCGACTCGGGTGGTCACTTCCCCTCCTCCTCGACGCGGACGGTGAAGTCCTCGATCACGGTGTTGGCGAGGAAGGTCTCGGCGGCCTCGCGGATGCGGGCGAGCGCGGCGTCGTCGACCGGCCCTTCCAGCTCCAGTTCGAAACGCTTGCCCTGGCGGACGTCGGCGATCCCGGCGAATCCGAGGCGCGGCAGTGCACGCTGCACCGCCTGGCCCTGGGGGTCGAGGATCTCCGGCTTGAGCATGACGTCGACTACGACGCGTGCCACTGGCACTCCCGGTGGTGATTGCGTTCAGGCGGGGGACCTTCAGCCTACCTGGGTGCGAAGGCCGTCTTGCGGTCCACTGGCGGCAACGCGCGTAGACCGACGCCCCTTACGCAGCAAGGGTTCCGGGCCCTCCGAACGCCTCTCCGGCCCCACCCGCCGCATCCGATTTCGTCGGTTTAATCCCGTCTGTAACGAGCAGGTATCGGCGTCGGAGGGAACCCCGTGAATATCCGGAAAAAAGGAATCCCCAACTCTTCGATTTCACCGCCCTCCGGGTGCAGAATAGGGCGACCGGCAGCCGAACGCGCCGCATCTCGGCGCGGGCTCCCCTGCCCGCCGGCGGATGCCGTGGTCCCGGCCCAACGGACCGGCGGGGCATCCGAGACCCCCGACGGCCGAATTGCCCGAGAGGATTGACACCCATGGCTCAGCGTGTAGTCGTCACGCTCTCCGATGATCTGGACGGCGGCGCCGCCGCAGAAACCGTCCACTTCGGTGTGGACGGGAAGTCCTACGAGATCGACCTGTCCGCCGACAACGCGGAAAAGCTTCGGGAGGCCCTCGCCCCGTTCGTCGCCGCCGGCCGCCGGCAGAGCCGCAGCGGAAAGTCCTTCCGCCGCACCGCACTCACCCCGGACCCGGCCGCGGTGCGCGCCTGGGCCCAGTCGAACGGCATGGAACTCCCGGCCCGCGGCCGCATCCCGAAGCACGTGTACGAGGCGTTCTCCGAGAACAACTGACGCCCACCGCAGGGCCGTTGCGGCCCCACAGGCCTTCCCCGGCCACGCCGCCGGGGAAGGGTGGGGCGAGCAGGCCGATTGATGTTGTAGAGTAATTCTCGTCGCCGCAACCGGGGAGACCCGAGCGGGGCGGCCGGTGCGCAAGCACCGTGCGGACGTGGCTCAGTTGGTAGAGCATCACCTTGCCAAGGTGAGGGTCGCGAGTTCGAATCTCGTCGTCCGCTCGCAGCTAGCGTTAACAGCTGTACACAAGTGAATATCCCTGCGGACGTGGCTCAGTTGGTAGAGCATCACCTTGCCAAGGTGAGGGTCGCGAGTTCGAATCTCGTCGTCCGCTCCGGTTCCGAAGGCCCCCTCGACCGAGGGGGCCTTCGGCGTTCTCCGCCCCGGTTCCCCGGTCGGCCCCGCCGGTCGCACCACCGATGACATTTGTCATCGCCGACCCGTGGAACTCCACCGGCGCGCGGTGACGGCCCGCACTACTGGTGGGGCCGGACCGCCGGAAGGCTGGAGTCATGACCGACACCAGCCGTCCCCGCCCCGCCGTCGAGGCCCGCGGGCTGCACCGCCGCTACGGGCCGTCCGGCGCCGCCGGCTTCGAGGCCGTCCGCGGCCTGGACCTCACCGTCGCCACCGGCGAGCTGTTCGCGCTGCTCGGCACCAACGGCGCCGGCAAGACCTCCACCCTGGAGGTGCTGGAGGGCCTGGCCGCGCCGACCGCGGGCGAGGTCCGGGTGCTCGGCCTGGACCCGGTCCGGCAGCGCGCCGCGCTCCGGCCGCGGATCGGCATCATGCTCCAGGAGGGCGGCTTCCCCGGGGAGTTGACCGTCGCCGAGACCGGCCGCTGCTGGGGCGGCCTGACCACCGGCGCCCGCACCGTGGACGAGGCGCTCGACCTGGTCGGCCTGCTGCCGCGGCGCAAGGTGCGGGTCAAGCAGCTGTCCGGCGGCGAGCGCCGCCGCCTCGACCTGGCGATGGCCCTGCTCGGCCGGCCCGAGGTGCTGTTCCTGGACGAGCCGTCCACCGGACTGGACCCGGAGGCCCGGGCCGCGGTGTGGCGGCTGATCCGCGAACTGCGGGCGACCGGCACCACGGTGGTGCTCACCACGCACTACCTGGAGGAGGCCGAGGAACTCGCCGACCGGCTGGCGATCATGCACCACGGCCGGGTGGTGGTCGGCGGCACGGTCGCCGAGGTGCTCGCCGAGCACCCCGCCCGGATCAGCTTCGAACTGCCCGAGCGCACCGGCCCGCACGCCGCCCTCGACCTGCCGCTGCTGCCCGGCGCCGAACCGCAACTCGACGGCCGCCGGGTCACCCTGCGCACCGCCGACCTGCAGGGCACCCTCACCGAACTGCTCGGCTGGGCCGCCCACCACCGGGTCGCGCTGGCCCGGCTGGACGCCCGCAGCGCCTCCCTGGAGGAGGCCTTCCTCGCCGTCGCCGCCGGCGCCGCGACCCCCGCCCTCCCCGAGACCCTCGGAAGTGCCGCATGAGCCTCGCCGCCGCCCCCGCCACCACCACGCCCGTCGGCCGGCTGCTCGCCCTCGGCCGTGCCGAGGCCGTCCTGCTGCGCCGCAACCGCACCGCGATGTTCCTCGCCCTGGTGCTGCCCTTCGCCCTGGTCGGCTCGCTCCGCTCGATCCTGCGGGCCGCCTCCGAACAGACCCCCGGCCTGGACGTGAACGCCAACCTGATCACCAGTTCGATGGGCCTGGTGCTGCTGGTCGTCGTCTACTGCAACCTGACCACCGCCTACACCGCCCGCCGCAACGAGCTGGTGATGAAGCGGCTGCGCACCGGCGAGGCCGGGGACACCGAGATCCTGTTCGGCACCGCCGTCCCCTCGATCGGGCTGGCCCTGCTCCAGTGCCTGCTGCTGGGCGTCGGCGGCGCGGTGCTGCTCGACCTGCGCACCCCCGCCAACCCGCTGCTGATGCTGGCCGGACTGGCCCTGTCCGCAGTCCTGCTGACGGCACTCGCGGCCCTGTCCAGCGCGGTCACCAAGACCGTGGAGACGGCCGGCATCACCACCCTCCCGCTGATGCTGGCCGCGCAGTTCGGCTCCGGCCTGATGGTCCCGCTGGAGTCCATGTCGGACACCATGGCGAACGTCTGCCGCCTGCTGCCCACCACCCCCGCCCTGCAACTGCTCCGGATCGGCTGGTTCGGCACCGACGGCACCGGCCCCTCCGAAGGCTTCGCCGGCACCTGGAGCCAGGCCGCCGTCCCCCTCCTGCTGGCCCTCGCCTGGACCGCCGCCGCAGCCTGGGCCACCCGCCACTGGTTCCGCTGGGAACCCCGCCGCTGACCCGCCGCCCCTCCCGGCCGATCTCCCCCACCGGCCGCGCGCAGCGCACCCCCCTCTCTCTCCTCCCTCCCGGCTGATCTCCCTCACCTGCCGCGCGCAGCGCACCCCATCTTCTCCGCCCGGCTGGTCTCCCCCACCGGCCGCGCGCAGCGCACCCCCTTCCCCTCCCTCAAGGCTGGCAAGATGCTCGGAAGTCGTCAGAGAGCGGGGTACCCAGCCGTGCGGGTGAGCAGGCCCAGGCCGGTCCGGCGCTGGCGGTCGCTGTCGAAGCCGCAGCGCACCGAGTTCTACGTGCGCTGGTCGCTGTACGCGGTGGCGTTGGCGCAGCCGGTGGTGACGCTCGGGCTGGTGGCCGGTTCGATCGGCCACCGCGGGGTGGTCGGCTGGGAGTTGGCGGCGGGCGTGACCGGCACGCTGGCCGCCTCGGTGCTGAACGGCTTGCTGATCCGGGTCGGCCTGCCCGCGTATCTCGGGCGGCGCCCGCAGCCGTACCGCTGGGTGGTGCTGGCGGGGGCGGTCTCGGTCGCCACCTCGGTGGCGGTGCTGTTGCTGGGGCCGCCGCTGGAGTCGGACAGTTCGTTCTCGACCACGGTCGGCATGGTGACGATGACCTTCTGGATCGCCACCGCCGCGGTGGCGCTGCCGATCCGGGAGGCCGCCGTCGCGGCGGTGGCGGGGATGGCGCTGGTCGCCGCGCCGCTGCTGTGGTCGGGCGCGGAGCCGGGGTTCGTGGCGGGGATGGCGGTGGGCTGTCTGATCGGCGCGTCGCTGGCGGCGGGGACGGCCCGGGGCTCGGCCTGGACGGCGAAGGTGGTGTGGGAGCTGGACGAGGCCCGCGACACCCAGGCGCGGCTGGCCGTCGCCGAGGAGCGGCTGCGGTTCTCCCGCGACCTGCACGACGTGCTGGGCCGCAACCTGGCCACCATCGCGTTGAAGAGCGAGCTGGCCGTCCAGCTGGCGCGCCGTCAGCGCCCGGAGGCGGTGGATCAGATGACCGAGGTGCAGCGGATCGCGCAGGACTCGCAGCGCGAGGTCCGCGAGGTGGTGCGCGGCTACCGCACCGTGGAGCTGCACACCGAGCTGATCGGCGCGGCCTCGGTGCTGCGTGCCGCGAACGTCGACTGCCGGACCGAGCTGGCGGGCGCGGACACGCTGCCGGCCGAGGCGCAGTCGGTGCTGGGCTGGGTGGTGCGGGAGGCGGCGACGAACGTGCTGCGGCACTCGGAGGCGGCGAACTGCCTGTTCCGGCTACGAGTGTCCGGCGGCACGGCGGTGCTGGAGGTGGAGAACGACGGGGTGCCGGCCGTTCCGGCGCCCCGCACCGAGGGCGCGGGCAGCGGCCTGCGCGGCCTGGGCGAGCGGCTGGCCGCGCACGGCGGCGGCCTGAGCACCGCCGGCAGCGGCTCCGGGCGGTTCCGCCTGACCGCCGAACTACCCATCGGAGCAAGGGAGTCCGTGGCATGACCGACCGAGTGCGGGTGCTGCTCGCCGACGACGAGCATCTGATCCGCGGTGCGCTGGCGGCGCTGCTGGCACTGGAGGACGACCTGACGGTGGTCGCCGAGGCGGCGTCCGGTCCCGAGGCGCTGGCGATGGCGGCCGCGCACCGCCCGGACGTGGCGGTGCTGGACCTGCAGATGCCGGGCCTGGACGGCCTGGAGGTGGCCGCCGAGCTGCGCCGCCGGCTGCCGGAGTGCCGGGTGATGATCGTGACCGGGCACGGGCGGCCGGGTTATCTGAAGCGGGCGCTGGAGACCGGTGTCCGCGGCTTCCTGCCGAAGACCGTCTCGGCCTCCGACCTGGCCGGGATCATCCGCACGGTCCGGGCGGGCGGCCGCTACGTGGACCCGGAGCTGGCCGCGGAGGCGATCAGTGCGGGCGACTCCCCGCTGACGCCGCGCGAGACGGACGTGCTGGAGCTGGCCGCGAACGGCTCCTCGATCGTGGAGATCGCCGACCGGGCGGCGCTGTCGCAGGGCACGGTGCGCAACTACCTGTCCTCGGCGGCGGGCAAGCTGGGCGCGGAGAACCGGCACGCGGCGGTGCGGATCGCCCGCGAGCACGGCTGGCTGTGACGGTCCGTCACAGCCGGCCGCGGGAGGATCACTTCCAGCTCAGCCCGGTGAGCTTCTCGTACGCGTCGATGTAGCGCTGCCGGGTGTGCTCGACGATCGCGTCGGGCAGCTGCGGCGGCGGGTTCTCGCTCTTGCGGTCCCAGCCGGAGGCGGGCGAGGTCAGCCAGTCGCGGATGATCTGCTTGTCGAAGGACGGCTGGTCGCGGCCGGGCTCCCACTGGTCGGCGGGCCAGTAGCGGGAGGAGTCCGGGGTCAGCACCTCGTCGCCGATGACCAGTTCGCCGTCCAGCAGGCCGAACTCGAACTTGGTGTCGGCGAGGATCAGGCCGCGCTCGCGGGCGATGTCGCGGGCCCGGCCGTACACGGCGAGGGTGATCTGGCGCAGGTTGGCGGCGAGTTCCGCGCCGATCCGGCGGGCGGTCTCCTCGTAGGGGACGTTCTCGTCGTGCTCGCCGACCTCGGCCTTGAGCGCCGGGGTGTAGATCGGCGCGGGCAGCTCGGAGCTGTTGTCCAGGCCCTCGGGCAGCGCGATGCCGCACACGGTGCGGGAGGCCCGGTACTCCTCCAGGCCGGAGCCGGCCAGGTAGCCGCGGGCGACGCACTCCACCGGCACCATGTCCAGGCTGCGGCAGATCAGGGTGCGTCCTGCCCAGTCGGCGGGAGCACCCGCCGGGACGTCGGTGGAGATGACGTGGTTGGGCACCAGGTCGGCGATCCGCTCGAACCACCACAGGGACAGCTGGGTGAGGATGCGGCCCTTGTCGGGGATCTCGTTGGGCAGCACCCAGTCGTAGGCGGAGGTCCGGTCGCTGGCCACCATCACCAGGTTGCCGTTGCCGTCCCGGTACAGGTCGCGCACCTTGCCGGTGTGCAGGTGGACCAGGCCGGGCACCTGGACCGGCTCGGGCTTGGTGACGAATCCGCTCACGCTCAGTCAGTCCTCACAGCTGGGGGGCTCTGCGACCGAGTCTTTCACGTTCGCCCGGTCAGGAGCCGGTGCGCCCCTCCTTGCACAGGTGGTCGAGCAGGTTGGCGGTGGCCCGCTGGATCCGCTCGTCGGTGTGCCCGGGCCGGTCGAGCGCCGGCGACCAGGCGAAGGTCCCGGCGGCGAACACGTACGCGCCGCTGGGCGCCCGGTACAGCGAGGTCTCCTGGTGGGTGAGCCGCCCGGCGGCGTCCCGGTACGGGGAGTGCGCGAGCAGGGTGCGCTCGCTGTACGCGGGCAGCGCGACCTTCGGGTAGTAGCGGTCGGCCTCCCCGGCCACCAGCCCGGGCAGCGCCTCACCCTCGGCCAGGCCGGTCCCCTGCCACAGCCAGTGCGCGGTGTTCCGGGCCACCAGGGGCACCGGCGCGGGCACGCTGCCCGCGTACTGGATGCCCAGCAGGTGCTGCTCCGGCTCCCCGGCGTCCCGCCACAGCGCGGAGGCCGAGCCCGCCGTCCCCGCGGCCGGGTGGTCGGCGGCGAGCCGCTGCCGTTTGCGGCAGTTCAGCAGCCGGGACGGCTCGCCGTTCGGCCCGGGAGACAGCTCGACCCGCCAGTACACGCTGTTCGCGGACAGGAACACCAGCGAGGTGCCGCCGTCCCTGGCCCGTTCGGCGGCCCGCCGCATCGGCTCCGACCAGTACTCGTCGTGCCCGGGGAAGACCAGCGCCTTGTACCGGGCGGCGTCGACCAGGCCGGCGTGCAGGTCGGTGGCGGTGGCGTAGCCCAGGTCGTAGCCGTAGCGCTCGGCCCACCGGATGAAGTCGTAGGCGTGCCCGACGTGCAGCGGCAGCCCGGCCCCGGCGTGCGGCCGGTCGAAGGAGACCGTGACCGCCGCCTCCGCCTCGCCGACCAGCCGGCCGGTGCCGTCCCAGGCGTGGTACAGGCTGGCCCCGCGGTGGCCGTCCTCGGGGAACAGGTTGTACGCCTGCCAGGTCACGTCGGGCAGCACCAGCAGCAGGTCGGCCGGGTCGAAGTCCCGCACGGTGAACGGGATGTGGCTGCGGTGCCCGCCGTCGGCGGTGGTCAGCACGGCGACGTACGCGCCGGACCGCCAGTCGGCGGGGACCTGCAGCCGCCAGGACTGCCACCAGTGGTGGCAGGAGACGGTGCGGTCGGCGACCATCGGCGCGGGCTGCGCGAGGCCGGCGATCAGCGGGCTGGAGGACACCTGCCGGGCGCCGTCGCCGCCGTCGTGGCCGATCCGGTAGACGTCGACCTGGAACTCCTGCGGCGGGTTCACCGTCACCCGGAAGTCCACCGCGCCGCCGGGCCGCACCACCCCCGCCGAGGCGAAGCCCTTGATCTGCTGGCGCACGTCGTCCGAGTTGCGCGGGCCGCTCACCGCGGCCCGCGGCCGGGACTGGCCGCCGATCGGCTGCTGCCCGGGGGCGTCCACGCTGACGTACCAGGGGACCGCGCCCTCGCCGTCCGCCAGGTAGTGGTCGGGGCTGCGCAGCCACGGCAGCGGGCCCTGCCCGAACGGGTCGGACACCCCGTGCGCCAGCGTGCCGGACTCCCACCGGCGGTTGGACTCCGTCCCCACACGCCCTCCCCACCCTTCGCCCATCCACCGAGGGTTGGCAATTGCCATGCGGATGTGCGTGCCGACCAGGACACCACAGTTTGCTGGCGCAGCGTCACCCCACCGTAGCAATTTGGTCCGGATGAAACCGGTATCCGTGAACAGTCCCGATTCAGCCCGAAAGGCGCACCGGGCGCTCCAGCCGGACCCCGGCCCGCTCCAGCCAGGCGAGCAGCGGCCCGTCCTGCCCGTCCTCCACCGCGAGGGCGACCGCCGGGGCGAGTTCGGCCCGCGGTGCGGCCCGGGACAGCAGGACCGGCCCGTCCAGCCAGTCCAGGCCGGGGGCGGCGGTGCCGGCGTCCACCGCGGCGCAGCAGACGGTCGCGGTGAGGTGCTCGACCAGCAGGTCACGGCCGCTGCGCACGGGTGGCAGCGGGGGCGCGACGCGGGCGCCGCGCGCCACCTGGCCGGCCAGTGCGGCGGCCAGCGTCTCGGCCTCGCCGGCGGCGAGCCGGGCCAGCAGCTTGTCCAGCGCGGGCCCGGTGTGCGGGCGGTCCTCGCCGAGCGCCGCCTGCAGGGCGGCGGCTTGCGCCCGCCAACCCCGGACGACCACCTGGTTCGGGTAGTCCTCCCAGTCGAGCGGCTGCCAGCCCTCGGCCGGCTCCTCGTGCAGCAGTTCGGCGGCCAGCCGGGACACCCGGGCGTCGACCAGGCCGGGCTCCTCCAGCAGGTCGCAGGAGGGGCGGTCGCCGAGCCGGTTCTCGTAGCCGTCGGCGGCCAGCCGGTCGCGGCGGGAGAGTTCGGTGAGCGCCGAGACCACGCCGGCGTTCAGGTGCGCGGGGTGCCGGCCGAGCCGCCAGGCGGGCAGGGCGACCCGGGTGAGCAGCCGGTCCCAGCCCGCGTAGGCCAGGCCGACCTGTTCCTGGGCGGCGATCCGCAGCCCGTAGTCGACGGCATTGGCCTGCTCGGACGCCCAGGCGGCGACGGCGTGCTCCAGCTCGGCGGCGTGCTCGCGGCAGGCGCCGAGCAGCCGGCGGTCGATCAGGTCGACCAGTGCGGCGGGCCCGCGGCGGCGGTCGCCGAGCGAGGCGTCCAGGGTGCGCAGCCAGCGGCGGGCGGCGGCGATGTCCGGATCGGCGGCGGCCGCGGTGCCGGCCACCACGGGGGCGAGCAGGGCGCGCAGCTCGCCGGCCCGCATCCACCACAGGAATGGGGAGCCGATCACCAGCACGGGGGCGGCGGGCGCGGCCCGGTGGCGCGGGTCGTGCGGTTCCTCCAGCCAGCTGTCGCAGTCGGGGGTGAGCGCGATGGCGGCGGGCGCGGGCACGTCCAGCCGGTCGGCCAGCTCCTCGATCAGGCGGTACAGCTCCGGAGCGTCCCTGCGCTCCAGCGGGACGGCCGGGGTCACCGGCGGGACGGCCCGGCGGTGCGCGCGGGCCACCAGGGCGGCCAGCAGCAAGGTCAGCGCGGCGACCGCGCAGACCGCCCAGCGGATGCCGTCCCACAGGGCGGCGTCCGGTGACCCGGGCGCGCCTATGTGTCCGGTGAACCGCCCGGCGAGCAGCACCACCGCGCAGGCGGCGGGCAGCGCGGCGGCCGCCACGGCCCGTCCGCGAACACGCAGGACGGCGTGGGCTCGTGCGCGTGCGGTGTCCACTGCAGTCATCGCCGCGGCACCCCCTTCGCAGCCGACTCGACTCGATCAATTCCGTTACGGGAAGCGGCGGATGCCGAACCCGGTGGTGCGACTCGCGTGGCGCTCTCCTGCCAGTCTCGACGCCCCGCTGCGGGCGGGTGTTCCGGAACTCCGGGGATTCCACCCGTCCTGGTGACACCGCGACGGGGCGCGCCACCGCTCCCAGCATCCCCCCGGCGTGCCGCGGCGACGAGCCGCGTCCGCGCCGACGCCCCCGCCCCTGCGCGATGCAGCGCA
The DNA here is from genome assembly GCF_003610255.1 of Streptomyces sp. TLI_171. Lineage (GTDB taxonomy): Bacteria > Actinomycetota > Actinomycetes > Streptomycetales > Streptomycetaceae > Kitasatospora. The sequence continues at coordinate 3,888,097 of NZ_RAPS01000001.1, forward strand.
CCCTACGGCGCATGCCCGCGCCCCGTCAGCAGGATGCCCAGGTCATCACCCGAAGGACTGGTTTTCCGGGCTTGGCGCTGACGTCCGCGACCTCGGGAAACGCCGCGGGGCGCTGCGTCCGGACGGGTCGGTCCGGGCACAGCGCCCCGCGGGAGCGGTCTGCCAGTGGGCTGCTACTCGGCAGCCTTCAGCGCGATGTCGGTGCGGTGCTGGGAGCCCTTGAAGGAGATCTTCGCGACGCCCGCGTACGCCTTGGCCCTGGCCTCGGCCAGGTCCGTTCCGGTGGCGGTGACGGACAGCACCCGGCCGCCCGCGGTCAGCACCTCGCCGTCCGCACCGGCCCTGGTGCCGGCGTGCAGCACGAACGCGGCGCCGTCGGCCTCCGCCGCGTCCAGGCCCTCGATCGGGTCGCCGGTGCGCGGGTCGGCCGGGTAGCCCTCGGAGGCCAGCACCACGGTGACCGCGGCGTCCTCGGACCAGCGCAGCGGCTCCAGCTCGGCCAGCGTGCCGTTGGCGGCGGCCAGCAGGACGCCCGCCAGCGGGGTGCGCAGCCGGGCCAGCACCACCTGGGTCTCCGGGTCGCCGAACCGGGCGTTGAACTCGATCACCCTGGTGCCGCGCGAGGTCAGCGCCAGGCCCGCGTACAGCAGGCCGGAGAACGGGGTGCCGCGGCGGCGCAGCTCGTCGACGGTGGGCTGCAGGACGGTCTCCAGCACCTCCGCGACCAGGCCCTCCGGGGCCCACGGCAGCGGGGTGTAGGCGCCCATGCCGCCGGTGTTCGGGCCCTGGTCGCCGTCCAGCGCGCGCTTGAAGTCCTGCGCGGGGACCAGCGGCAGCACCGTGGTGCCGTCGGTGATCGCGAACAGCGACACCTCCGGGCCGTCCAGGTACTCCTCGATGACCACCCGCTCGCAGGCCTCGGCGTGGGCCAGCGCGGCGGCGCGGTCCTCGGTGACCACGACGCCCTTGCCGGCCGCCAGGCCGTCGTCCTTCACCACGTACGGGGCGCCGAACGCGTCCAGCGCCTCGGCGGCCTCGGCCGCGGTGGTGCAGACGTAGGAGCGCGCGGTGGGGACGCCGGCGCCCGCCATCACGGCCTTGGCGAAGGCCTTGGAGCCTTCCAGCTGCGCGGCCTCCTTGCCGGGGCCGAACACCGGGATGCCGGCCGCCCGCAGCGGCTCGGCGACGCCCGCGACCAGCGGGGCCTCCGGGCCGACCACGACCAGGTCGGCGGCCAGTTCGCGGGCCAGCGCGGTGACCGCGGCGCCGTCCAGCTGGTCGACCGGGTGCAGCGTGGCGACCTTGGCGATCCCGGCGTTGCCCGGCGCGCAGTGCAGCTCGGTGACGGCAGGATCTTGGGACAGTGAGCGGCACAGGGCGTGTTCGCGGGCGCCGGTTCCGATGACGAGGACCTTCACGCCTGCCAAGCCTAGTCGGTGGCCGGTTCCGGTCCGTCGGCGGCTCCGTGGGAAGGTCCAGGCGGTGTACGAATCCGGCGTCCGAATTCGTAGGAAAACACAGGGATCGCCTCGAACGGCCGCGCTGTCAGGTCGGCAGCCCCGGTTCACCTCGCTCGGACGGGTGAAATCCGGCCACCCGCCGCAACCCTCTCACCTCGGCTTCCGGAGGTGAAATCACATAACGATCACTGCGGAAGCGCCCCCACGGTCAGCCATTTGGCGGTAAGAAGTGCTGTTGGGCGAGGACCCGGCCGCACGCCGGGCACGGCACCATGGGCGGCTCGGACCCGCGCACGGCGCCACGGGACCGCGCACCGCAGCACGCACCGCCAGTTCCACGCACCGCGGCCCGAATCCCCGGGCCGACCTGATTCCGTACCGTCAGTCCCGGTACCCGCCGGGCCTCCGCAGTCACCCCGCCACAGGGAGCGCCACAGGTGAGCCAGCCGGAAATGCAGCCCGAGGAGAGCCCCTGGGGCAAAGAGGTCGCCGACGACGACCAGCCCGCCCCGGGCGCCGGCGGGCGGACCCCCACCCGCCGCCGCACCGACCTGAGTGCACGTCAGTTCCCGCTCGGTGACTGGGGCGAGCCCGCCGAACGGCTCGAGGAGCTCTACCGCTGGTCGGAGGAGCGGGCCGTCGAGGCGATCGACTGGTACCGCCGGGACCGGGTCTGGAAGCGCCGCTGGGCCCGCCTGCTGCGCTTCTCCACCGCGGTGTTCACCGTCGGCGGCGTCGCCGCCCCGCTGGTCTCCCTCACCGGCACCCTGCCGCACTCCATGGAGTGGGGCTACACCGGCCTCGCGCTGGCCGCCGCCTCGCTGCTCGCCGACCGCGCCTTCGGCCTGACCTCCGGCTGGATGCGCGACGTGTCCACCGCCCAGGCCCTGCAACGGCGCCTGGAGGCCTTCCAGTTCGACTGGGCCTCGGAGTGCGTCCGCGAGGTGCTCGGCCCCACCGAGGGCACCGCGGGCGAGGCCGCCGAGCGCTGCCTCGGGGTGCTGCGGCGCTTCTGCGAGGACGTGTCCGACATGGTCCGCACCGAGACCTCCGAGTGGATGCTGGAGTTCCGGGCCGGCATGAGCCAGCTCCCCACCCAGGCGCCCGGCGTCTGGGGCGGCCGCAACGAGAGCGGCGCCGGCGCCCAGGTCCGCGTCCTCCCCCCGCCGGGCACCCGGCCCACCATGCCGCGCCAGCGTCCCCCGGAGGGCCCGCTGCGCTGACGCCCGCGGGCGCACCGCCCGGCAGAGGCGGTGCGCTAGGCGAAGACTAGGCGAAGACGATCATCGAGCCCTGGGTGACGCTGCGGGTGGCGGCCGTGTAGAGGCCGGACCAGGCGTGGCGTTCGCGGGCGTAGGGGTGCAGGTCGTCGATCGGGGGGCCGAAGGGCTGTTCCAGCTGGGTGGGGCTCAACGGGCGGGTGGGAGCCGGGGGGTTGAGCGGGTCGATGCCCAGCAGCGGTGCCACTGCCTGGAGTTCGCGCAGCAGCCCGTGCGAGGAGCCCAGCGGGCCGCCCGCGGCGAGGAGCTCGTCGGCGACCAGGGGCAGCGCGAAGTCCAGCGGAACGTACGCCCCGGCGTGGTCGAAGTGCCAGACCAGGTGCGACTGCTCGGCGCTGGTCTCGAACATCTCCAGCAGCTGCTCGTAGTCGCTGCCGAGCGCGTCCACCGGCGTCACCTCGAAGCCGGTGAGGCCCAACAGGTAGGCGCGGCGCAGGAAGTGGAGCGAGTCGTAGTCGAACGCGGCTATCGTCTCGACGTCCCCGGAGAAACCCGGCACGTAGGGGTGGATCGGGACGGGCGGCAGCCCGTACTGGGCGAGCACCGTGTTGTAGCGGTCGAGGTCCTCGCGGAACGGGTTCTCGGGGCTGTGGGCGAGCACGTCCACGAGCGGGACGAGCCAGAGGTCACAGGCCATGGGCCGGCTCGTCCTCTCGGGTGGGCGGGCAACGGGCCCCAACCCTACCGGCCCGTGGCGGGCTCCCCGCTCCCCGGCCGGAAGGGCCGGGCGAACCGGCCGGGCGGGACGAACCTGGGCATCGGAACGCGGCCCAACCCGACTGCGGGGTGCGGCGGTTGGTCCGGGGGCCGGGTCTCCTCCGGGGCGCCGGGAGCGGCCCCCGCCGGTTCGCGCAGCAGCCGCAGCACGGACACCCCGTCGAGTGGCCGGCCGAGCAGCCGGGCGAGCAGCTCCACGGTGAACAGGTTGTAGTCGTTGACGATCCGGTGCGCGCCGACCCGGTCCCGCGCCTCGATCCGGTCGACCAGCTCGCCGTGCCGGTCCCAGCAGAGGCCGGCCAGGTCGCCGCCGGAGCGCAGGTGCGGGGCGGCGAACATCCAGGACTGGATCCGCAGCCACCCCAGGTAGTCGGCGATCCGGTCGTTGCACAGCACCGCGGCGGCCTCCTGCCAGAACCGCAGGTCGCAGCCGACCAGCACGTCCAGCTGCCCGGCCCGGGCGGCCCGGGCGGCGGCGTCGGCCCGGCGGCGCAGCGAGGGCAGCCGGGACCAGTCGTAGCGGTGCACCCGGCCGCCGAGGTGGCGCAGCGCGTTGTCGGTGAGCAGGGTGCGGGCCTCGAAGATCTCCAGGAAGTCGTCCCAGCCGAACTCGGGGACGGTGAAGCCGCGGTGCGGTTCGGTGACCAGCAGGCCCTGGGCGGCGAGGTCGACCAGCGCCTCCCGGGCGGGGGTCGCGGAGACGCCGTAGACGTCGGCGATCTCCTTGACGGTGAAGTTGCGGCCGGCGGGCAGGCGGCCGGCCATCATCTCGTCGCGCAGGGCGTCGGAGATCTGCGCGCGGAGGCTGTCGCGCCGGATCGGGGCGCGCCCGCCCCCGGCTCCCGCAGCGGTCATGGCCGCCCCCTCTCCGGGCCGGGCCGCGCCCTCACGCGACCGGGACCCAGCTCACAAAACGCGCACAGAGTACCCCGGAATGGTCAATCCGGACCAAGGTACGGCGATATGCGTCGCGTGACGACGGGTACGGCGGACGGTCAGCGCTGGACCGGCGCCGGGATGCCGAGCAGCCGGTCCCGGTGGACCGGGAACTCGGCGCGGCACTCGGCCACCTCGGCCGGGTCGAACTCGACGGTCAGCACCTGCTCGCCCACCCCGGCCTCGGCCAGCACCCGGCCCCACGGGTCGACCACGATGCTGCGCCCGGCCTGCTCGACGCCGCCGTGGGTGCCGGCGGTGTTGCAGGCCAGCACGTAGGCCTGCTCCTCGACCGCGCGCGCCCGGGCCAGCAGGTTCCAGTGCTCGGCGCGCCGGGCCGGCCAGGCGGCGGGGACCACCAGCAGTTCGGCGTCCGCGTCCAACAGCGCGCGGAACAGCTCGGGGAAACGCAGGTCGTAGCAGGTGGCGAGGCCGAGCACGGCGAAGCCGGTGTCGGCGGTGACGATCTCCTGGCCGGCGCCCATCGCGACCGCCTCGCCGCTGTCGAAGCCGAAGCGGTGGATCTTGCGGTAGGTGCAGACGAGCTCGCCGTCGGGGGCGAACAGCAGCGAGGTGTTGTAGATCGGGCCGTCGGGGTCGCGTTCGACGATCGATCCGGCGTGCAGCCAGCAGCCGACGGCCTTCGCGGCGGCGGACATCGCCTCGGCGGTGGGGCCGTCCAGCGGTTCCGCGCCGCCCGACCAGGCCTCGTAGGCGAAGCCGCCGACCGGCCAGAGCTCGGGCAGCACCACCAGGTCGGCGCCCTCCTGGGCGCGGACCAGCGCCGCCGTCCTGGCCCGCCGCTCGGCGGCCGGCTCGGCGTCCGAGACCGCGAGTTGGATCAATGAAGCGCGCACAGTACCACCGTCCACGGCAAGAGTCCTACGATCGTCACCCGAAAGCGCTGCCCTGCTCTCACCCGGCAGCGTAACGTGCCGTATGCGCGTCCGTGCGGAGGTCTCGGCAGCCCGGGCGACGTGGGACGACGCAAGCCGACGGAGGGGCCGGAGATACCCGTGACGGACAACCAGACCGTGCAGGCGTACACCGATGCGTGGACGCAGTCGATCGAGTCCATATCCGAGCTGCTCGCCCCGATTCCGACCGATGCGTGGAACCGGGCGACCGAGTGCCCGGGCTGGTCGGTGCGCGACGTGGTGTCGCACATCATCGGCGTGGAGTCGGAGCTGCTCGGCGACCCGCGGCCGATCCACGCGCTGCCGCGCGACCTTCGGCACGTCACCAACGAGTTCACCCGCTACATGGAGCTGCCGGTCGACAAGCGCCGCTGCCACACCCCGGTGGAGGTGACCAGCGAGCTGGAGTACACCGTGATCCGCCGCTCGCGGGCGCTGCGCAACGCCCGCCACGAGCCCCAGGACCTGGTCCGCTGGCCGGCCGGCCCGCTGGCCCGGGAGGTCCCGTACGCCACGCTGCTGCGGCTGCGGGCGTTCGACGTGTGGGTGCACGAGCAGGACCTGCGGCGGGCCCTGCAGGAGCCCGGCAACCTGGACTCCCCGGCCGCGGTGGTGACCAGGGACCTGCTGATCGCCTCGCTGCCCCGCCAGGTGGCGAAGGAGGCGGGCGCGCCGGCCGGCACCACGGTGGCCTTCGACGTGGCGGGCGCGCTGCCGTTCCAGCGCACCGTGCGGGTCGACGCCGACGGCCGCGGCAGCGTGGACGAGTCGGTGGTGCTGGCCCCGGACGTCCGGCTGTCGATGGACTGGCAGACCTTCGTCCGGCTGTGCTGCGGGCGGGTCCGCCCGGAGACCGCGCTGGTCAACGTGATCGGCGACCAGGAGCTGGGCGCCCGGGTGCTCGCCCACCTGAGGAGCACCCCCTGACGAGCCCTCAGCGGGCGGCGGCCAGCTTGCGCCGCAGCCGCAGGATCATCGCCGTCCCGAGCAGCAGCGGCGCCAGCTGGAAGCAGAACGCCAGCTGGTAGGCGTGCGCGCTGTAGCTGCCGCTGCCCGGGTCGGCGAGCGCGTCCAGCAGGACGCCGATGCCGAGCAGGGTGATCATCGAGCCGATGAAGCCGCCCATGTTGGCGATGCCGGAGGCGGTGCCCAGGCGTTCGGCGGGGTTGTAGGCGCGGGCGTAGTCCAGGCCGATCAGCGAGGCCGGCCCGTTGCTGCCCATCACCAGCATCAGCACCACGAGCAGCCACAGCGGCGGGTGCCCGTGCGGCCAGGCCAGGGTGACGGTCCAGCAGAGCGCGGTGACGCCCAGCACGGTGAAGGCGATCGGCAGCCGGGACCCGGCCGAACGGGACACCAGCCGGCCGAACAGCAGCCCGAAGGCCATGCCGCTGAGCACCAGCAGGCTGAGCAGGCCGCCCGCGCCGGCCCGGGTCATGCCCTGGCCCTCGACCAGGTAGGGCAGGCCCCAGAGCAGGCCGAAGGCGGAGGCCGGGAAGGCCGTGGTGAAGTGCACCCACATGCCGAGCCGGGTGCCGGGCTCGGACCAGGCCGCGCGGATCTGCCGGCCGACCGGCAGCCGGGGGAACTCCCGGTGCACCGGGGCGGGCGCGCCGGGCGGGGCCTCCCGCAGCAGGACGAACACGGCCGCGAAGACCGCCGCGCCGGCGAGCGCGATCGCGCCGAAGGTGACGCTCCAGCCCGCGGTGTGCAGGGCCTGCGCCAGCACCACGGTGGTGACCAGGTTGCCGCCGGTGCCGACCAGGCCGGTGAGCTGGGCGACGAACGGGTTGCGGGCGGCCGGGAACCAGCGGGCGGCGACCCGCAGCACGCTGATGAAGGTCATCGCGTCGCCGCAGCCGAGCACCGCCCGGGAGGCCAGTGCGGGCGCGAACGCGGTGGAGAAGGCGAAGGCCAGCTGCCCGGCGCTCATCAGCGCCACGCCCAGCAGCAGCACCCGGCGCGGTCCGATCCGGTCGACCAGCAGGCCGACCGGGACCTGCATCCCGGCGTACACCAGGACCTGCAGGATCGAGAAGGTGGACAGCGCCGAGGCGCCGATGCCGAACCGGGCCGCGGCGTCCAGGCCGGCCACGCCGAGGCTGGTGCGGTGCACCACGGCGAGGACGTAGACGCTGACGCCGATCGCCCAGGCGAACCAGGCGGCCCGGCCGCCCGGCGGGTGGAACACGGCGGCGGGGGTGACGGCCGGCAGCTCGGCGGGCCGGAGGGGAGCGGGTGCGGACAGGGACGGTGCGGTGCGGGCGGGGTCCACGCTCATAGTGGAACCAGGCTAGTCATCCCATGAAATGACCTTTGCCCCAGGGGTCCGGTTTCAGCCGGTGACCGTCCAGCTCACCGTCCGGGTCATGTACTGGGTCCGGAACGCCTCATCGCGCACCCAGTCGGTGGTGTCCTGGACCGTGGCGGTGACGGTGTGCCGGTGACCCGGCGTCAGCCCGAGCGCGGCGGTGTCAAGCCAGGTGCCGTCCGCGGTGCTGGCCTCCACCTGCCTGCCGTCCAGCTCCCAGGTGATCCGCAGCTGGCGCGGCCCGGTCAGCGCCAGCGGCCGCACGTGCAGCCGGGGCCGGCCGGCCACCTGGCCGGGCGCCGGATCGGGCGCGTCGGTCGGCTTCACCCGGCGGTACAGCTGCTCGACGATCGCCTCCCGGGACGGCAGGTTGTACGACCCGCCCAGGGTGCGCATCACCGAGTCGGCGGTCGGCCGGTACAGGCCGTTGGCGCTCCGGTAGGCGCCGACCGGGCCGCCGCCGTCCGGCGACTCGGCCCCCAGCCAGCGCCACCACTTGGTCTTCTCGCGCAGCATCTCCTCGGCGTCCACCGCGGCCAGGTTCGGGTAGTCCGGGTCGTTCGGGGCACTGTCGTACTCGTCGCCCAGGGTGCCGACGGTGTGGCCGATCTCGTGCTGGATGATCCGCCCGGCGTCCGGGCTGCCGCCGGCCAGCGTGGTCACGCCGGTGCCGCCGGCCCCGCCGTACTCGGTGGAGTTGGCGAGCGCGATCAGGTACTGCGGGCCCTCGCCCTGCCCGGCCCAGCGGGCGGTGGCCGCCTCGTCCGCGCACAGCAGGCGAGCGGTGCCCTCGCACCAGAAGTGCATGCCCAGCGGGGTGGCGGTGGACTTCCCGCCGTTCTCGCTCTCCGCGATCCCGGACACCGGGGAGACCACGTCCACCCGCCGTATGTTGAAGAACCCCTGGTAGGTGCGGAACGGCTCGATCTCCAGCAGCGCCTTCCAGGCCCGGTCCGCCTGGTCGTGGAAGGCCTTCAGCTGGTCGGCGGTGTAGCCGTCGCCGAGCAGCACCAGGGTGATCCGGTTGGCCGCGTCGCCGGTCAGCCGCAGGTCGACGGCGGGCGCGCCCGGGGCCCGCAGGTCCGGGCGGGCGGCCGGCGGCGCGGCCCGGTCGGGGCTCTGCAGCGGCGGCCCTATCGCCGTCGAGGGCGCGGGCGAGACCAGTTCCACCACAGCGGGCAGCACGGCGGCGGCGACCAGCATCAGGGCGGCCGCGGACCGCATCACGGGGCCGGGAGCACCAGTCGGCATACGCGGGTGTCCTCGCTGCGACGGTCACCCGGCCTGGCTGCGCGGGTGGCTTGGTCGCACACACGTACCCATCGCGACCGCCGGCCCGGCCGGGTCGGCGCGAAACTCCCTCGGGCGGCCCAATGCCGGAACCACCCGGAGAGCGTCGACGGAAAACCGCCGGAATTACCAATTCCGAATGGCCGCAATGATGTTGGAACGGCAACCGGCCGATCGTCCGCGAGATACCCTGCGAACCGGGGAACCGTCGGGGGGAAAGGGCATCGGAATGGGGATCGAGCAGGACGCCGACCTGCGCGGCACGTTCGGCCGGGCGCTGCGAGAACACCGGCTGCAGGCCCGGCTGACGCAGGAGGAACTCGCCGCCAAGGCCGGACTCGGCATTCGTACACTGTCCGACCTGGAACGCGGCGTCGCCAGCCCGCGCCCGGCCACCGCCGAGCTGCTGTGCACCGCGCTCGGACTGGGCCGGCCCGCCGCCGAGGGCTTCCACGCGCTGGCCCGGGCCAGCTGGCGGGCCGCCCGCGGCTGACGGCCGACCAGGACGTCCGCGGTCCCGCGCGCCGGGAGGGGCCGCCCGCATGCGCAGGGCCCCGCTCCGGCGACGGAGCGGGGCCCTGCGGGGCGGGGCGGATCAGCCCCAGGTGATCAGGCGCTTCGGGTACTCCAGGATCGCGGCGACGTCCGCCAGCACCTTGGAGCCGAGCTCGCCGTCGACCAGCCGGTGGTCGAAGGAGAGCGCCAGCGTGGTGACCTGACGGGGCACCACCTTGCCCTTGTGCACCCAGGGCAGGTCCCGCACCGCGCCGAAGGCCAGGATGGCGGCCTCGCCGGGGTTGAGGATCGGGGTGCCGGTGTCCACGCCGAACACGCCGACGTTGGTGATGGTGATGCTGCCGCCCGACATGTCCGCCGGAGAGGTCTTGCCCTGTCGCGCGGTCTCCACCAACTCGCCGAGACCGACCGCCAGTTGGGAGAGCGTGCGGGAGCCGGCGTCCTTGATGTTCGGGACGATCAGCCCGCGCGGGGTGGCCGCGGCGATGCCGAGGTTGACCGCGCCGCGAATGACGATCTCCTGGGCCGCCTCGTCCCAGCTGGCGTTGATCTCCGGGTGCCGCTTGACGGCGGTGAGCAGCGCCTTGGCGACCAGCAGCAGCGGGCTGACCCGCACCCCGGCGCCGAGTTCGCCGCTCTCCTTGAGCTTGCGCACCAGCTTCATCGTCCGGGTCACGTCGACCTGGACGAACTCGGTGACGTGCGGCGCGGTGAACGCCGAGGCGACCATCGCCTGCGCGGTGGCCTTGCGCACGCCCTTGACCGGCACCCGGACGTCCCCGGCCGCGTTCGGCGCCGGCAGCGCGGGCACCGCGGCGGGCGCGACGGCCGGCTGCTCGACGACCGGCACGACCGGTTCGACGACGCTCCCGGCGGCGGTGGCGGCCGCGGCGTGCACGTCCTCGCGGGTGATCACGCCGTTCGGACCGGTCGCCAGCACGCTGCGCAGGTCGATCCCGAGGTCCTTGGCGAGCTTGCGCACCGGCGGCTTGGCCAGCGGGCGCTCCCCCTCCGCCACCGTCGGGACCGGCGGCGCGACCGGGGCCGCCGGGGCGACGGGCGCGACGACCGGGGCGGGCGCGGCGGCAGCGGCCGCGCCGTTGGTGCGCCGGGCCCGGCGCTGCACCGAACCGGTGCGCGGGCCGTAGCCGACCAGCACCTCGCGGCGCTCCGGCTCCGGCTCGGCCTGCACCGCGGCGGCCGGGGCGGCCTCCACCGGGGCGGGCGCGGCGCCGGCGACGGCCACCGCGATGATCGAGGTGCCGACGTCGACGGTGGTGCCCGCCGGGAAGTGCAGCGCCTCGACCACGCCGGTGAACGGGATGGGCAGTTCGACGGCGGCCTTGGCGGTCTCCACCTCGCAGACCACCTGCCCGTCGGTGACGGTGTCGCCCGGCTTGACGTACCAGGTGAGGATCTCGGCCTCGGTCAGGCCCTCGCCCACATCGGGCATCTTGAACTCGCGCAGCGAGGCGGTGTGCGTGGTCATCTTCGCTCCCCCGCTCAGAACGCGAACGCGCGGTCGACGGCGTCGAGCACGCGGTCCAGGTCGGGGAGGTAGGTCTCCTCGACGCGCGACGGCGGGTACGGGGCGTGGTAGCCGCCGACCCGCAGGATCGGCGCCTCCAGGTGGTAGAAGCAGCGCTCGGTGAGCCGGGCGGCGAGCTCCGCGCCGAGACCAAGGAAGACCGGGGCCTCGTGCACCACGATGCCGCGGCCGGTGCGCTTGACGGACTCCTCGACGGTGGCGAAGTCGATCGGCGACAGCGAGCGCAGGTCGACCACCTCCAGTCGGCGGCCGTCCTCCTCGGCGGCCTGCGCGGCCTCCTGGCAGACCTTCACCATCGGCCCGTAGGCGATCAGGGTGGCGTCGGCGCCGGGCCGAACGATCCGCGCCGCGTGCAGCGGCAGCATCGGGTCCTCGCCGACCTCGCCCTTGTCCCAGTAGCGGCGCTTGGGCTCCAGGAAGATCACCGGGTCGTCCGACTCGATGGCCTGGCGGAGCATCCAGTGCGCGTCGTGCGCGTTGGACGGGCTGACCACCCGCAGGCCCGCGGTGTGCGCGAAGTACGCCTCGTGGGACTCGCTGTGGTGCTCGACCGCGCCGATGCCGCCGCCGAACGGGATGCGCACGGTGATCGGCATCTTGACGTGGCCGAGCGCGCGGGCGTGCATCTTGGCGAGCTGGGAGACGATCTGGTCGAAGGCCGGGTAGACGAAGCCGTCGAACTGGATCTCCACCACCGGGCGGTAGCCGCGCAGGGCGAGGCCGATCGCGGTGCCGACGATGCCGGACTCGGCGAGCGGGGTGTCGATCACCCGGTCGTCGCCGAAGTCCTTCTGCAGGCCGTCGGTGATCCGGAAGACGCCGCCGAGCTTTCCGATGTCCTCGCCCATCAGGACGGTCTTCGGGTCGCTCTCCAGCGACTTGCGCAGGGCCTCGTTGAGGGCCTTGGCGATGCTGAGCTGACCGGTCATCAGTGGTGCTCCCCACCCTCGAAGGAGGCGGCGTACGCCTCGTACTCGGCGCGTTCCTCGTCCACCAGCGGGTGCGGCTCGCTGTACGCGTGGTCGAAGATCAGGGTCGGGTCCGGGTCCGGCATCGAGCGGACGCCCTCCCGGACCCGCAGGCCGAGCTTCTCGCTCTCGGCCTCGACCTCGGCGAAGAACGCCTCGTCGGCCAGGCCCTCGGCCTCCAGGTGGGCCTTCAGCCGCAGGATCGGGTCCTTGGCCTTCCAGGACTCGGTCTCCTCGGACTGCCGGTAGCGGGTCGGGTCGTCGGAGGTGGTGTGCGCGCCCATCCGGTAGGTGAACGCCTCGACCAGGACCGGGCCCTGGCCGGTGCGGGCGTGGTCCAGCGCCCAGCGGGTGACCGCGAGGACGGCGAGCACGTCGTTGCCGTCGACCCGGACGCCGGGGAACCCGAAGCCGGAGGCGCGGCGGTAGAGCGGGATGCGGGTCTGCACCGTGGTGGGCTCGGAGATCGCCCACTGGTTGTTCTGGCAGAAGAACACCACGGGCGAGTTGTAGACCGAGGCGAAGGTGAAGGCCTCGCTGACGTCGCCCTGGCTGGAGGCGCCGTCGCCGAAGTAGGCGATCACCGCGTCGTCCGCGCCGTCCTTGGTGATGCCCATCGCGTATCCGGTGGCGTGCAGGGTCTGCGCGCCGATCACGATGGTGTAGAGGTGGAAGTTCTTCTCGTTCGGGTCCCAGCCGCCGTTGTTCACGCCGCGGAACATGCCGAGCAGGTTCAGCGGGTCGACGTCGCGGCACCAGGCCACGCCGTGCTCGCGGTAGGTGGGGAAGGCGTAGTCGCCGGGGCGCATCGCGCGCCCGGAGCCGACCTGTGCCGCCTCCTGCCCCAACAGCGATGCCCAGAGGCCGAGTTCGCCCTGCCGCTGGAGCGACGTGGCCTCCGCGTCGAAGCGCCGCACCAGGATCAGGTCGCGGTAGAGCGAGCGAAGTTCCTCGGGGGTCACGGTCAGCGGGAAGTCCGGGTGCTCGACCCGGACGCCCTCCGGGGTGAGCAGCTGGACGAGCTCCGGCTCGGCCGTGCCCGCGGAAGGCTTGTCAGGGACGCCGGGGGCGGCCTTCTTGCGCGCCCTCGCCGTGCTTTTGACGGTCACGTTCACTCCTCGGTCTGTCCGGCCGCCCGGGGTCGCCGGTGGCCGGTCCGGTCGTCCATTCCCGCTCGTGCGCGTGGGTGTGCGCACGGGGCAGGCGGACGGTGTTCCCTTTCCGACGGCGTCCCTCACGAGAACGTTACCCAGCGACGCCCTGGAGTGCGCTTGAGCTAGGACGTCCTAGTTGTTCTCGGGGTCGGGAAACCGCCGGTGTGACGCGGCTTACCCGTTCCGCTCAGGACACCAGCGCACGGTATCCGGGCACGGGCCGCTGCGAAAGGGGGTAACAGGCATCGATTTGTGCGAGGCTTTGCAAATGACTGATAACGGACATATCAGGGTCTTTCTCCTCGATGATCACGAAGTGGTCCGACGCGGCGTGCACGACCTGCTCTCGATGGAGGGCGACATCGAGGTGGTCGGCGAGGCGGGGACGGCCGCCGAGGCGCTCAACCGCATTCCGGCGGTCCACCCGGACGTGGCGGTCCTGGACGTCCGGCTCCCGGACGGGAACGGCGTCGAAGTGTGCCGGGAGATCCGTTCGCAGGACCCGTCGGTGAAATGCCTGATGCTCACCTCCTTCTCCGACGACGAGGCGCTGTTCGACTCGATCATGGCGGGGGCCTCGGGATATGTCCTGAAAGCGATCCGCGGAACCGACCTGCTCTCCGCGGTGCGCGATGTCGCGGCCGGCAAATCCCTGCTCGACCCGGTGGCCACCAGCCGGGTGCTGGCCCGCCTGCGGGACGGCGGCGAGAAGGAGGACGAGCGCACCGCGCAGTTGACGAAGCAGGAGCGCCGGATCCTCGATCTGATCGGCGAGGGGATGACCAACCGGCAGATCGGCAACGAGCTGCACCTGGCCGAGAAGACCGTAAAGAACTACGTCAGCAGCCTGCTGGCCAAGATGGGCATGGAGCGCCGCACCCAGGCCGCCGCCTACGTCGCCCGGCGGCAGGCCGACCAGCAGCACTGAGAGCAGAGTCGTGTACGCTGCGTCAAGTCGACATCACGCCGAGTAATACGCTCTGCTGCGTGACGGACGGTCAGACCATCTCCCTCGCGCCGGCCCGCCCGGACGCCACCGCTCCCCCCGTCGGCACCCTGAGTGCCCCGGTCGCGCACACCGCCGTGGCCGGGGTGCTGCGCGCCTACCGGACCGCGCCGCCGACGGCGGTGACACCGGTCGCGGAGGGCCTGCTCAACCGGGGCTACCGGATCGCCACCGCCGACGGTGACTGGTTCCTCAAGTGCTACGTCGACCGGGCCACCGCCGGCCGGCCCGCGATCACCGCCCAGCACCGCGCCACCACCGCGCTGGCCGCACTCGGGCTGCCGGTCCCCGCGCCGCTCGCGAACCGCGACGGCCGCACCGTGACCACGCACGGCGGCCGGCTGTTCGCGCTCTACCCGTGGGTGGCCGGCGGGCACCGGCACGGCACCGAGCTCGACCCCGTCCGGTGCGGTGAACTCGGCGGCCTGCTGGGCGCCCTGCACGGCGCGCTGGCCCGGGTCTGCCCCCCGCTGCGGCAGCCCGACGGGGTGCTCGCCGCCGAGGTCGAGGAGACCGAGCGGATCATCGCCGAACTGCGCGCCCTGGCGCGCGCCCACCGCCCCCGCAGCGCCTTCGACCGGCTGGCGGAGGACCGCCTGACGGAGCGTCTCGACCTGCTCGCCACGCACCGGCACCGCCGCCCCGGCCCCACCGTCGCCCCGCGCACCGGCTGGACCCACGGCGACTTCCACGGCCTGAACGTGCTCTACCGCGGCGACGCCGTCACCGCCGTCCTGGACTGGGACAAGCTCGCCCCGCACCCGGTCGCCGAGGAGGCCGTCCGGGCCGCCACGCTGCTGTTCAACGACCGCGCCACCGGCGTCCTCGACCTGGTCCGGGTCCGGCACTGGACCCGCGCCTACCGGGCCACCGGCGCCGCGGACGCCGAACAGGTCGCCCGCGCCGTCCACCGGGTGTGGTGGGAACGGCTGAACGACCTGTGGATGCTGCAGTGGCGCTACCAGCGCCGCGACCACCGCGCCGACCCGCTGTTCCCGGCCTCCGCCGGACAGCTCGCCTGGTGGTGTCAGGAGTACGAGCAGGTCCTGGACGCGTTCGTCAACTGACCTGCCCGCAACGGCTACTGGTGGAGCGACAGCTGCGGCAGCCCCGGCCCGCCGGTCGGGGGGCCACCGGTGACCCCGCCGGTGGGCCCCGCGGTCCCGGTCGCAGTGCCCGTCGGGCTGGGCGAACCGGTCGCCGACGGCGAGTGCGAAGGGCTGGCCGAGGCCGAGGGCGACGCGGACGGACTCGCCGAGCGGGAGGCGGACGGCGAGGGCGAGGCGGTCGGCGGCTCCGACTGGTGGCTCGGGCTCTGACTGCGGGTCGGCGCCTGACTGGTGGGCCGCTCGCTCGGCGTCGGGGTGGTCGGGGCGCTGACCGACTGCACCGGCGTCTGCGGCTGCGGGTCCTTGTTCTTGTCGTCCTGATTGGCCGTCAGTGCCAGCGCGACGCCGATGGTGGCGGCCAGCACCAGCGCGACCGCGCCCAGCACCCAGCCCCACGGGTTGCGCCGCCGGCGCTCCTCCCGGCCGTCCTCGTCGTCCCCGCCGTTCCCGTTCCCGCTGCCGCCCGCCGCCGGGTAGGGCTGCGCGGGCGTCTGGTACGCCGAGGTGACCTGGTACGGCAGCGCCTCGGTCGGGCCGGTCCGGCCGCTGACCGGGTTCAGCGGCTCGGTCAGCGAGGAGGACCCGCTGGGCGGGCCGCTGTCCCACGCCCCGGCCGCAGCGGCGGCCGCCAGGCCCGCCGCACCCGCCGGGAAGCCCGCGCCGGCCGCCCCGTGCATCTGCCGCAGCGCGTGCTGCACGTGGGCGCGGAACTCGTCGGCGCTCTGGAACCGGTCGTCCGGGTTCTTCTCCAGCGCCCGCAGCACCAGCGCGTCCAGCTGCGGCGGCACCCGGTCGTTCGCCCGGGACGGCGGAACCGGCGCGTCCTGGACGTGCTGGTAGACCACCGACAGCGGCGTCTCGCCGGTGAACGGCGGCCGCAGGGTGAGCAGTTCGTACAGCATGCAGCCGGCCGCGTACAGGTCGGAGCGGTGGTCGACGGCCTTGCCGAGCGCCTGCTCCGGCGACAGGTACTGCGGGGTGCCCATCACCATGCCGGTCTGGGTCATGGTGGAGGCGGCGCCGGTCAGCGCCCGGGCGATGCCGAAGTCCATCACCTTGACCGCGCCCGCGGTGGTGATGATGACGTTGGCGGGCTTGATGTCCCGGTGCACGATGCCGTGCCGGTGGCTGTACGACAGCGCCTCCAGCACCCCGGCGGTGATGATCAGCGCCTGGTCGACCGGCGGCGCCGCCTCGTCCACCAGCAGCTCGCGCACCGTCCGGCCCTCGACCAGCTCCATCACGATGTACGGGGTGGACTCCCCGCCGTGCTGCTCCTCGCCGGTGTCGTAGACCGCGACGATCGAGTGATGGTTGAGCGCCGCCACCGCGTGCGCCTCACGGGTGAAGCGCAGCCGGGCGGTGTCGTCCTCGGCCAGCTCCGAGCGCAGCAGCTTGACCGCCACCGTGCGGCCCAGCCGGATGTCCTGGGCGGCGAACACCTCGGCCATCCCGCCCCGGCCCAGCCTGCGGGTCAGCCGGTAGCGGCCGTCGCCGACCGTGGCGAACGGAACCGCGCCGCCCCGCGCGGGAGTTCCGGACCCGACCGGCATCACCTCGGTGGGTCCGGTGGCGTCCGCGGGCCCGCCCGCGTGCTCGTCCCGGGCGCCCTCCGCGGGCGCGTCCCGGTGCTCGGTCCCGTCGTCGTCCGGTCGTTCGCTCTGACCCATCGCTCCTCGCCCCGGGCACTCGCTCGGCGCGCGTTCGCCCTGTCGGTTCCTTCCCCAGCACGCTACCGTCTCGCGCGCTCCGGCGTGGAACGGGACGGCGCGCGCGGGGGGCTCAGATCGAGGTCTGCGAGCCTGCCCCGGAGCCCAGTTCGAATACGGTGTTGAGCAGCGGCGCCCCGTAGTCGGACGACGAGTTCGATCCGGCCACCGCGATCGCCACGATGATGATCGCCAGAATGACCACACCGACGATCACACCGACCACGATCAGCGCGGTCGAACAGCCGTTGCCGCTGGCCGGCGCCTGGTAGGGCACGGTGAGCGGCCCCGGGACCGGGGTGTGCGCCTGCTGCGGGAACGGCGCCGGGGTGCTCTGCGGGAACCCCTGCTGGAACCCGGGCTGCGGGAACGGCTGCGGGGTCTGCGGCGCCTGCGGGAACGGCGGCGGGGTCTGTGCGACGTACGGCGGCGGGGTCTGCGGGCCAGGCATCGGCTGGTACGGCTGCTGCACGGACGGCGGCGGCGTGCGCAGATCCCCGGGCACCGGCGGGAAGTTGGTCAGCGAAGGCGCGGCGTGCACCGACCGCGGGCCCTCCCCGATCACCAGCGGGGTGGACGCCTGCAGCGGCGTGGTGCCGTGCTCCCCCGCCGCGACCCGCTCCACCTCCTCGCGCATCGCCTCCGCGGTCGGGAACCGGTGCGCCGGATCCTTCCGCAGCGCCCGTGCCACCAGCGCGTCCACCCCGGGGGTGACCGCCGGGTTCAGCGTGGACGGCGCCGGCGGGGTCTCCTGCACGTGCTTGTACGCGATCGAGAACGCCGAGTCCCCGTCGAACGGCAGCTGCCCGCTGAGCAGTTCGAACAGCATGCAGCCCACCGAGTACAGGTCGGACCGGGCGTCCACGCTCTTGCCGAGCGCCTGCTCCGGGGACAGGTACTGCGGGGTGCCGACCACCATGCCGGTCTGCGTCATCGAGGTGACGCCCGACTGCAGCGCGCGGGCGATGCCGAAGTCCATCACCTTGACGACGCCCTTGGTGGACACCATCACGTTCGCCGGCTTGATGTCGCGGTGCACCAGCCCCTGGTCGTGCGAGGCCTCCAGCGCCGACAGCACCGCCGCGGTGATCTTCAGGGCCTGCTCGTTGGGCATCGCCCCACGGGTCGTCACCTGCTCGTCCAGCACGTCCTTCAGCGAACGGCCCTCGACGAACTCCATCACGATGTACGGCGTGGTCGACCCGTCCGGCGCGACGTCCTCGCCGGAGTCGAACACCGAGACGATGTTGGTGTGCTGGAGCCGCGCCACGGCCTGCGCCTCGCGCCGGAACCGCTCCTTGAACGAGGCCTCCCGGCCCAGTTCGGTGTGCAGCGTCTTCACCGCCACCTGACGGTCCAGCACCGTGTCGTAGGCGAGATGGACCGACGCCATGCCGCCCTGCCCGAGCAACCGCTGCAGCACGTACCTGCCGTGGCCGAGCGAGTGCCCCCCGGTGCTGCCCTCTGTCATGGTCCCAGCTCCCCCTCGGCACGCGGCACTTCCGGACAGGGGTCAGGGTAGCGGTTCGGGGCCGCGCCGAAGCGCGGCCCCCGAAAGGCCACCGACGGTGCGGCTACAGGTACGGACCGGAGCGGATCCCGCGACCCGGTCCGGAGTCGTCCGGATCGCCCTCCGCCCCGTGCAGACCGGGCGGCAACGCCCGCCGCATCTGCTCCAACTGGGCCCGGGCCGCCATCTGCTGGGCGAACAGCGCGGTCTGGATGCCGTGGAACAGGCCCTCCAGCCAGCCCACCAACTGGGCCTGGGCGATGCGCAGTTCGGCCTCGGTCGGAATCACGTCGTCGGCGAACGGCAGCGACAGCCGCTCCAGCTCCTCGACCAGCTCCGGCGCGAGGCCCAGCTCCAGCTCCTTGATCGAGCTGGCGTGGATGTCCTTCAACCGCGCCCGGCTCGCCTCGTCCAGGGGCGCCGCCCGCACTTCCTCCAGCAGTTGCTTGATCATGCTGCCGATCCGCATCACCTTGGCCGGCTGCTCGACCATCTCGGTCACCGGGAGTTCGCGCGGCTCGTCGTCGTCGCCCCGCCCGAGACCGGAGACCGGCGCGGTGCCCACCGCCATCCCGTCCGGACCGACGATCAGCACCTTCGGGCTGTCGTCGGGGTTCCCGCCCGCCGCCTGGTACGGCTCCTGCTGCGACCGCTCGTTCATCGGGTTGGTCATAGCTCCTTCATATGCTTCGTCCACCACGAAGGTCAACGAAGCTGCCCCCGGGAAAGTCCCGGACGGCGCCCTCCGGCGTCCCGGACCGGGCTCACCTGCGGCGCAGCTTCAGACCCACGAGCCCGAAGCCGAGCCCCATCAGCCCCAGGCCGACGCCCAGCGGCAGCTGGAGCGCCGAGGGGTCGTTCCAGTGCACCGGGCCCACCGCCCGGGCCGGCCCCGCCGCCAGCGCCCCGCCCGCCAGCGGCGGCTGCTCCGCCGCGGCGGGACTCGCCGGGATCTCGGCCGCATCCGCGTCCTGGCCCCAGCCCAGCGCCGGTGCCTGCGCCGTGGGCACCGCCCGCGGCTCCGGCAGCGCCGGCTGCCCGCTGTCCTCCGGCGCCGGCGCGGTCCCGTCCGCCGACGGCGCCGGCTGCGGCCCTACCGGAACGGCCGGAACCACCGGCTGCTGGTGCCGCCCGTGCTCGTGGGCCCCGGGCGCTTCCGGCGCCGCGCTCGGCGAAGGCGAGGGCGAGGGCGAAGGGGAGGGCGAGGGTGACCCGGAGGGCGAGGGCGAAGCGGAGGGGGCGGACGGGGGCGATGCGTCGGGCGAGGGCAGCGCGGAAGCCGGGGCGGAGGGCCCCGCCGGGCCGTCCTCCGAGGCCGGCGCGGACGGTTCCGCGGGAGCGTCCGGCGAGGCCGCCGTCCGGGTCGCCGTGGCGCTGGTGCCGGGCACCGCCGGGACCGGCACGGATATCGCGCCGTCGATCGGGCCGACCGGATCCCCGGCCCCGGGCAGCGGACTGCTCGCCGTGGTCGCCCCGGCCAGTTGCTGCAGGGCCGCGTCCAGCTGGGCCTGCGTCTGCTGCCGCGTGGCGTCCAGCTGCGCCTGGGCCTGTTGCCTGGCCCCGGCCGCGGGGTCGGCGGCGAGCGCGGGGACGGCCAGCAGCAGCGGCAGAGCCACGCCGGTCAGCGCCGCCCAGCGGCGCAGCGGGGTCGAGCAGGCGGTGGCCCGGGACGGAGCCGAGGATGCGACGGAGCGGCGAGCAGGCATCGAAGCAGGTCCTCCCGACGGCCGCCCGCACCGAGGTGCGGGCGGAGGCGGAACAGCTTGTGACCAGACTCACATACTCGGACACTCCGGGCATTTCCACCGCCACACCCACGGGTGAACGGGGCCCTCGCGGAGCTCGCTAGAGCGCCAGGACGACCTTGCCGACCTGGGTGCCCGCCTCGACCACCCGGTGGGCCTCCGGGGCGTCGGTGATCGGCAGGACACGGTCGACGACGGGCCGGACCACCCCGGCCTCGACCAGCGGCCAGACGTGCTCCCGGACGGCGGCGACGATGGCGGCCTTCTCGCCGAGCGGACGGCCGCGCAGGTTGGTGGCGACCAGGGCGGCGCGCTTGGCGAGCAGGGTGGAGAGGTTGACCTCGGCCTTGATGCCGCCCTGCAGCCCGATCACCACCAGGCGACCGTTGACGGCCAGGGCGTCGATGTTCCGCTGCAGGTACTTGGCGCCGATGATGTCGAGGATGACGTCGGCGCCGCCGAGCGCGGCGAGTTCGGCGGTGAAGTCCTGCCGGTGGTAGTCGATCAGCACGTCGGCGCCGAGCTCGGCGCAGCGGGCGAGCTTCTCGGGGCTGCCCGCGGTGACCGCCACCCGGGCCCCGACCGCCTTGGCGAGCTGGATCGCCATGGTGCCGATGCCGCTGGCCCCGCCGTGTAGCAGGACGGTCTCGCCGGGGCGCAGGTGGGCGACCTGGAAGACGTTCGACCAGACCGTGCAGGCGACCTCCGGCAGGGCCGCGGCCTGCTCGGCCGTCAGGCCCTTCGGGACGGGCAGCAGTTGCCCGGCCGGGACGGCCACCTGCTGGGCGTAGCCGCCGCCCGCGAGCAGCGCGCACACCTCGTCACCGACCGCCCAGCCCGCCACGCCGGGGCCGAGCGCGGCGATCCGGCCCGCGCACTCCAGGCCGGGGTAGGGCGAGCTGCCCGGCGGCGGGTCGTAGAAGCCCTGGCGCTGCAGCAGGTCGGCGCGGTTGACCGCGGTGGCGGCGACCTCGACCAGCACTTCGCCGGCCGCCGGAACGGGATCGGGAACCTCGGCCCAGACCAGCCGCTCGGGTCCGCCGGGCTCGGGAATCGTGATGGCTCGCATGGCCGCCACGCTACGCCCCCGGCCGCTCCACACCCCTTCCCCCCGCCGTCAACTGTCAGCCCGTCAGGGCGTGCGCTCCCGGGCCGACAGGGTGGCGACACTCCGGCCCCGGGGTGGGTCGGGGGCGTTCGCACCCCGCATCCTTGTGCCTGTGCCGAACTCCATCCCGCCCACCGACCAGGGTGCCCGGCCGTCCCGTCTGACGCTCAGTCGCTTCCGGGACAGCGGCACCGACACCACCGACCCCATCCGCCGGATCGCGCTGCCCGCCCGGCCGACCCGCCCGCCGCTGCGACAGGTCGGCAGCCGGCTGCTGCTGGCGCTGGGCGTGCTGATCGCCACCACGCTGATCGTGTACCTGGACCGCGACGGCTACAACGACAACGCGGACAGCTCGGTCAGCTTCCTGGACGCGGCGTACTACGCCACCGTGACCCTCTCCACCACCGGCTACGGCGACATCACCCCGGTGAGCGACGGCGCGCGGCTGATCAACATCTTCGTGATCACGCCGATGCGCGTGGTCTTCCTGATCATCCTGGTCGGCACGACTCTCGAAGTGCTCACCGAACGCACCCGCCTGCAGTGGCGGATCGAACGCTGGAGGAACACCGTGCGGGACCACACCGTCGTCATCGGCTACGGCACCAAGGGCCGCAGCGCGGTCGACACCCTGCTCGGGCAGGGCGTCCTGAAGGACTCGATCGTGGTGGTCGACCCGCAGGCCAAGGCGATCGAGCAGGCCACCCACGACGGCCTGGTCGGCGTGCTCGGCGACGCCACCCGCGCCGCCACCCTGCTACGGGCCGAACTGCCGCGCGCCGCGCAGGTGGTGGTCGCCCCGCAGCGCGACGACACCGCCGCGCTGATCACCCTGACGGCCCGTCAGCTGAACAAGGGCGCCACCGTGGTCGCGGCCGTCCGCGAGGACGAGAACGCCCCACTGCTGCGGCAGAGCGGCGCGGACGTGGTGGTCACCTCCTCCAGCTCCGCGGGCCGGCTGCTCGGCATGTCGATGCTCAGCCCGAACGCCGGCTCGGTGATGGAGGACCTGCTCACCTACGGCAACGGGCTGGACGTCGTCGAACGGCCGGTGACCAAGGCGGAGGCCGGGCTCAGCCCGCGCGAGCTGCCCGATCTGGTGGTGGCGGTGGTCCGCGGCCGCCGGGTGCTGAACTACACCGAGCCCGAGGCGGCGGTGCTGCAGCTCACCGACCGGCTGATCGTCATCAAGCCGGCCGTGCCCGTCGCGCACTGACCTACGGCTGCCGACCGGGGCGGGCCGGAGCGGTCGGTTCCACGTGGAACATCGCCCGGCCGCGGCGGTCAGGGCAGCGGCAGCAGCTCGGCGCACTCTCCCGCCGCCAGGCCGCCGGGCGGGACGACCGCCAGCGCCTCCGCGCGGGCCAGGCCGCGCAGCATGGCCGGGCCGTCGTGCGGCAGCGGGGTCGGCCCCGCCGCGGTGCGGCGCACCGGGTGCAGCCGGGTGTCGACCGGGTGGCCGGGCAGCGCCTCGGCCAGCGGCTCCAGCGGGCCGGTGACGGGAACCGCGCGGCCGGACAGCGCGTGCAGCAGCGGCAGCGCCAGCGTGAGCGCGCCTGCCACGGCGGCCAGCGGGTTGCCGGGCAGGCCCACCAGGTGCCGGCCGCCGGGCAGCGCCGCCAGCAGCATCGGGTGGCCGGGCCGCACCGCGACACCGTCCACCAGCGGGTGCCCGCCGGTGGCCTCCAGCGCCGCGTGCAGGAAGTCCACCGGCCCGGAGGCGGTCCCGCCGGTGGTCAGCACCAGATCCGCGGGCGAGTGCCGGATGGCGTCCCGGAGCAGCCCGAAGTCGTCCCGGACGTAACGGCTGCCGATCAGTTCGGCCCCCGCTGCGGCCAGCCAGGGCGGCAGCAGCGGGCCCAGCGCGTCCCGCACCCGGCCCGGGCCCGGCAGCCCGGAGGTCAGCAACTCGTCGCCCAACACCAGCAGTTCGACGGTCGGACGACGGTGCACGGCGAGCAGGTCGTGCCCCGCCGCGGCGGCCAGCCCGAGCACCGCCGGGGTCACCGCCACCCCGGCGGGCAGCAGCTCCTCGCCCCGCCCGCACTCCTGGCCGCGCGGCCTGACGTCCTGACCGGGGCCGACCTCGCCGTGCAACACGGCGGTGCCGCCCGGGAGTTCGGTGAGCGTCCCGTGCTCGCGGCGGAGCACGCCGGTGGCCCCCGGCGGCAGCTGGGCACCGGTGGCGATCTCCACCGCCGCGCCGTCCGCGAGCGGGGCGCACCGCTGGCCCGCCAGCACCCGGCCGGACAGGCGCCACGGGCCCGGACCGGCCACCGCCCAGCCGTCCATCGCCGAGGTGTCGAAGGCGGGCAGGTCGGTCAGCGCCGCCAGCGGCTCGGCCAGGGTGCGCCCGGCCGCCGCGTCCAGCGGCGCGCGCTCCACCGGCAGTGGTCCGGCCGCCGCCCGGGCGGTGCGCCGGGCCAGCGGCCACGGGCAGCCGCGCAGCGTGGGCGCCGCGGAGGTCAGCCGCACCTCGCCGGTCGGGTCCGCCGTTCCCATCCCCGCCGCGCCGCTCACCGCTGGGCCGGGCCGTCCGCCGCGCCTGCCGGCGCACCGTCCGTCCCGCCGTCCGTCCCGCCGTCCGCGGCGGCCCAGCGCTCGGCCAGCGCGGTCACCTTGGCGTTGGCCTCGGCCACCGCCGCCGCCCCACCGCCGTGCCGGGCCGCCGCGTAGCCGACCAGGAACGCCGTCAGCGGCGCGGCCGGGCGCTCCACGCCGTGCGCCACCACCCGCGTCATGTCCAGCAGACCCCGGACGTCCACCGCCAGGTCGAGGCCCAGTTCGGCGCCCGCCGCAGCCATCCACTCGTCCAATGTGCGCTCCATGACGCCCATGCTGCCCGATCCCGGTCGCCGCGGACCGCTTACCCCGTGAGCGCCGCGGTTCGTTTCGCTCACCGCACGCCGAGCACGGCCGTGAGATCAGCCGTCGCCCGCCCGGCGGCGGGCCGCCGCCAGCTCCGCCCAGGTGTCGCAGTCGAAGGACGCACCCGCCGGATCGGGCACCGCAGCCAGCCGCAGGCCGTCGGTCAGCCCGCGCAGCGGGCGGCCCGCCGGATCACCCAGCTCGGCCAGCGCCCCGCGCAGCGCGGCGGTGCGGTAGACCGCGGCCAGCGGCTGGGCGCGGCCCCCGGCGTCCACCAGCTGCGCGCCGTCGTCCGCCGCCCCGACCGCGGCCAGCAGGCGGCCCACCGCCGAGGCGTCCAGGAACGGCAGGTCGGCGGCCAGCAGCAGCACCAGCGGTGCGGACACCGCGGGCAGCGCGGCCGCCACCGCGGCGACCGGCCCGCCGCCCGGCGGCTCCTCCCGCAGCCAGCACACCCCGGCCCGCTCGGTCGGCCGCTCGGGACCCACCACCAGCACCTGGCGCGCCCCCGCGCAGGCCGCCAGCACCCGGTCCAGCAGCGGACGCCCGCCGACCGTCAGCGCCGCCTTGTCCACCCCGCCCAGCCGGCGCCCCGACCCACCGGCGGCCACCACCGCGTCGTACTCCGTCATCCCGGCAGTATCACCGGTCGATCACTGGTCGCCCTCGACGATCTCGGCGTCGATGATCCCGTTGTCCTCGTGCGGCACCTCGGCGCGGCGGACGTTCGCGGCGGCGCCGAGCTCCAGGATGGCCGGCAGGGTCAGCCCGCCGTAGCGCTCGTTCATCGCGGCGGCCAGCGCCTCCGCGTCCTCGGGGTGGTCGTGCAGCGCCTCGTCGAAGTCCCGTAGGTAGCCGGCGGTGAAGACCAGCACCCGGTGCGCCGCGTCGTCCGCGCCGGGCGCCCGGTGCCCGGCGATCACCCGGTCCACGCCCAGGTCGGCGATCCGGCCCAGGTTGTGCGACCACTGGTCACGGGCCGCCGGATCGGTGTCGGCCGTCCACACGTGGGTGCCGTTGTAGACGAAGTCGCCCGCCACCACGGTGCGGATGCTCGGCAGGTGGGTGATGGTCGAACCGGCGCAGTCGCCCTGGCCCAGCTGCAGCACCCGGATCAGCTGACCGTCGATCATCAGCGGCTGCGGCAGCAGCGGCGCCGGGAGCAGCGGCAGGTCCGGGATGTCGTCGCCGTACACCGGCTTCCACTGCGCGACCTTCGCGGCCGCGGTCTGCCCGATCCCCTCCACCACGGACGGTGCGGCCAGCAGCTGCGCGGCCGGGAACAGCCGCAGCACCTCCTCCGCGCCGAAGTAGTGGTCGGGGTGCTGGTGGCTGACCACGATCGCCAGCAGCTGACGGCCCTTGCCAGCGATCCACTCCGCCAGCTCCCGGCCCGCGCTGCGGGTCAGCTGGGCGTCGACCAGGATCGCCGTCCGCTCGCCCATGATCAGGCTGGAGGTCGCGAAGAACGCGCTCTCCGGGCCGGTGAACACCTCCACCTCCAGCGGGCGGAAGGCCGGCGCATCGTCCGCGCCGCCGCGGTGGGCGCTCTGGTCGGTCACGGCTGCTCCCCTGGTCGGTGCGGTGGCAGGCCCGGCTCGGCCCGTACCGACCAGCCTGGCCGGTGGACCCCGGCGGTGCCGGGTGTGCGCGCCCAGGAGGGTGATCAACGGCCGCCCCGGAGCGGCCACCCGGGTCAGCTATTGTCGGGTGGCCCGCGCACCGGCCGACACGGCGCACACACACCTGCACCCACGCATTCGGGAGTACCTGATGGACCGGCTCGACAACACCGTCCGCGACTACGCCTGGGGCTCGGCCACCGCCATCCCCGAGCTGCTCGGCCGGCCCGCCGACGGGACCCCGCAGGCCGAACTGTGGATGGGCGCACACCCCGGCGCGCCGTCCCTGGTCGACCGCGGCGACGGCCCGGTCCCGCTCGACCGGGTGATCGCCGCGGACCCCGCCGCCGAGCTCGGCGCGGCCGCCGTCGCACAGTTCGGGCCCGCGCTGCCGTTCCTGGTCAAGGTGCTGGCCGCCGCCACCCCGCTCTCCCTGCAGGCCCACCCGACCCGCGAGCAGGCCCGCGCCGGGTACGCCGACGAGGAGACCCGCGGCGTCCCGGTCGACGCGCCGCACCGCAACTACAAGGACGACAACCACAAGCCCGAACTGATCTGCGCGCTCAGCGAGTTCGAGGGCCTGTGCGGCTTCCGCACGCCCGCCGCCGCGGCCGACCTGATGGCCTCGCTGGAGGTGCCGCAGCTCGACCCGTTGATCGAGCTGCTGCGCACCAAGCCCGAGCCGGAGGCGCTCGCCGGCGCCCTCGCCGAGGCGCTGCGGCTGACCGGCGAGCACGGCCGGGAGACCGTCGAAGCCGTCGCCCGCGCCGTCACCGCCGCCGCCCCGTCCGACCCCACCGGCGCGCTGGCCGGCTACGCCTTCGCCGCCGCCGAGTACCCCGGCGACCCCGGCCTGGTCGCCGCGCTGCTGTTCAACCACGTCCGGTTGCAGCCCGGCGAGGCCCTGTACCTGGGCGCCGGCCTGCCGCACGCCTACCTGCGCGGCACCGGCGTGGAGATCATGGCCAACTCCGACAACGTGCTGCGCTGCGGGTTCACCCCCAAGCACGTGGACGTCCCCGAGCTGGTCAAGGTGGTCGAGTTCCGCAGCGGCCGCCCCGAGATCCTCCGCCCCGAGGCCGGCCCGGACGGCGAGCGGCTCTACCCCGTGCCGATCGACGAGTTCCGGCTCTCCCGTTACGACCTCGCCGACCGCCCCGCCGTCCTGCCCGGCGACGCACCGCAGATCCTGCTCTGCACCGCGGGGACGGTCGAACTAGCCGCTGCCGGACAGACCCTGACGCTCGCCCGGGGCCAGTCCGCGTTCCTGCCGGCGGACGGCGCCGAGACGGTGCTCACCGGCTCCGGCGCCACCGTCTTCCGCAGCACGGTCACCCTGTCCTAGCCGAGCCGCCCCACGTCGACCGGGAAGCGCGCCTGGTACGCCAGGCGCGCCTCCGCGCCGTCCCCGAGATCGGTCAACTCCTCGTCCAGGGCCAGGAACTCGGCCCAGCGCTCACCGCCGCCGGCCCGCACCAGGGCGTCGACCAGCAGGTCCTCCAGCTCCGGCAGCCGCTTGTTCTTCCACACCTTGTCGGCCAGGCTCACCAGCAGGTCCTCCACCCCGGAGGACGGCCCCCAGCAGGCGTGACCGGCCGCGAACCGGGCCAGCCGCGGCTCCACGCCCGCCGCCAGCAGCAGCTCCCGCCCGGCGGGCTCGTGCGCCGAACCCGGGCCGGACAGCTCCGCCCGGTGCACCGCCTTGCCGATGTCGTGGGTCGCCGCACCGAACAGCACCGCCGCCCGGTCGAAGGACAGGCCCGGACAGCGGGCCGCCGTCCAGTCGGCCAACCGGACCGCCACGTCGTGCACCAGTCGCAGGTGCGCCACCAGCCGCGGCGGAGCCGCCGCCCCGGCCAGCAGCAGCGTCACGTCGTCCGGCAACGGATGCAGGGTCAGGTCGTCGTCCACGGCGGGCGACGCTATCCCGCCGGTAAATCGCTTGACCACACCCCGGTGCCCGGCTGCACTGAAGCCGGACAGCGCACGGCACCGCGGGGAGGCAGCGGCAGTGATCGAGATCCGTCCGACCACCGACGAGGACTTCGACGTCTTCGTGGACACCATGCACGCCGCGTTCGCGCTGTTCCGCGAGGAGACGGACGAGGGCCGCACCGGTGCCTGGTGGTCGGCGTTCGAACTGGACCGCGGCCTGCTCGCGGTGGCGGACGGGCGGCCGGTGGGCACCGCCGGCGCGTACACCCTCGAACTGACCCTGCCCGGCGGCGCGATCGTCCCGGTCTCCGGGGTGACGGCCGTCGGCGTGCTGCCCTCGCACCGACGGCGCGGCGTGCTCACCGCGATGATGCGCCGTCAACTCGCCGAACTGCGCGCCCGCGGCGAGGCCGTCGCCGTGCTGCTCGCCTCCGAGGCGCTGATCTACCGCCGCTTCGGCTACGGCCCCGCCACCTACACCCAGCGCTACACGGTCCCCAAGCACCGCGCCGCCCTCACCCCGCCGCGGGCCGGCGCCACCGACCCCGGCACGGTCGAGCTGCTCCGCCGCAGCGACGCCGTCGAACTGCTGGAACAGGTCTACGACCGGTACCGGCGCACCCAGCCCGGCGCGGTCTCCCGGCCGCACCGCTGGTGGGCGCGCGGCGCCGGCCAGCCCCCGGTCTCCTCCGCCAAGCCGCGCTACATCGCCCTGCACCGGGACGCCGACGGCGTCCCCGACGGCTACGCCAGCTACTCGGTCGAGGACCCGCGCTCGCTGGTCGTGGACGAGACCGTCGCCGCCACCGACGCCGCGTACTCCGCGCTCGCCCGCTACCTGCTCCAGCACGACCTGGTCCAGGAAGTCGTGTTCAAGCACTTCCCGCCCGGGCACCCGCTGCCCTGGCAGCTCGCCGACTACAACGCCGGGCAGCCCGGCAAGCACACCGACTGGCTCTGGGTCCGGGTGCTGGACGTGCCGGGCGCCCTCACCTCCCGCGGCTGGTCCGCCGACGGCGAGCTGGTCCTCGACGTCGACGACCCGTTCCTCGGCGAACACCACCGCCACCTGCTGACCGTCCGCGCCGGCCGGGCCGGGTGCGTTCCCACCGACCGCGAGCCCGACCTCTCGCTCGACATCAGCGACCTGGGCTCGATCCTGCTCGGCGGCACCACCCCCGGCACGCTGGTCCGGGCCGGCCACATCCGGGCCCACCACCCGGCCGCCGCCGCCCTCGCCGACGCCCTGTTCCGCGCCGAGCGCGCCCCGCACTGCCTGCACTGGTTCTGACCGGCCGACAGCTGCCGCACCGTCAGGTGACGTCCCGGGTCATGTCGACGAAGCGCGAGTAGTGGCCCTGGAAGGCCACGGTGATGGTCGCGGTGGGACCGTTTCGGTGCTTGGCGACGATCAGGTCCGCCTCGCCCGCCCGCGGGGACTCCTTCTCGTAGGCGTCCTCGCGGTGCAGCAGGATCACCATGTCGGCGTCCTGCTCGATCGAGCCGGACTCGCGCAGGTCGGAGACCATCGGCTTCTTGTCGGTGCGCTGCTCCGGACCACGGTTCAGCTGGGACAGCGCGATCACCGGGATCTCCAGCTCCTTCGCCAGCAGCTTCAGGTTCCGGGACATGTCCGAGACCTCCTGCTGCCGGCTCTCCGCCCGCCGCGAGCCGCCCGCCTGCATCAGCTGCAGGTAGTCGATGACCACCAGCCGCAGGTCGTTGCGCTGCTTCAGCCGCCGGCACTTCGCCCGGATCTCCATCATCGACAGGTTCGGCGAGTCGTCGATGTACAGCGGCGCCGCGCTCACCTCCGGCATCCGCCGGGCCACCCGGGTCCAGTCGTCGTCCGTCATGTTGCCCGACCGCATGTGGTGCAGCGCCACCCGCGCCTCGGCCGACAGCAGGCGCATGGCGATCTCGTTGCGTCCCATTTCCAGCGAGAAGATCACGCTGGGCAGGTTGTTGTGGATCGAACAGGCCCGCGCGAAGTCCAGTGCGAGCGTGGACTTGCCCATGGCCGGGCGGGCCGCGATGACGATCATCTGGCCGGGGTGGAGGCCGTTGGTGAGCTGGTCGAAGTCGGCGAAGCCGGTGGGGACTCCGGACATCTGGCCGGAGCGGGAGCCGATCGCCTCGATCTCGTCGAGGGCGCCCTCCATGATGTCGGCGAGAGGGGCGTAGTCCTCGTTGGTGCGCTGTTCGGTGACGGCGTAGATCTCCGCCTGGGCGGCGTTGACGATGTCGTCGACGTCGCCCTCGGCGGCGTAGCCCATGCCGGCGATCCGGGTGCCGGCCTCGACCAGGCGGCGCAGCACGGCGCGCTCGTGGACGATCTCGGCGTAGTACTCGGCGTTGGCCGCGGTGGGAACGGAGTTGACCAGGGTGTGCAGGTAGGAGGCGCCGCCGACGCGGACCAGTTCGCCGCGCTTGGTGAGCTCGCCGGCCACGGTGATCGGGTCGGCGGGCTCTCCGCGGGCGTAGAGGTCGAGGATCGCTCCGTGGATCAGCTCGTGGGCGGGCCGGTAGTAGTCGGCGGGCTTGAGCACCTCGACCACGTCGGCGATGGCGTCCTTGGAGAGCAGCATGCCGCCGAGCACGGACTGTTCGGCCGCGAGGTCCTGCGGGGGGACGCGTTCGAAACCCTCGCCGCCGAAGCCGGACTCGCGGTCGCCGTCCCGGTCCCGGCGCTCGCCCTTGCCGGGGAACCGGTCGCCGCCCTTGCCGTCGCGGCGCTGGAAGCCCCCGCCACCGCCGCTGCCGCCGCTGGAGCCGTTCGGTCCGGCCGGGGTGTTCGAACGGCGGGTGACGGGCAGGCGGTCGCCCGGGCCGTCGGGGAAGGCGTCGAGCGGGAAGGCGTCGTCGGACGGCTGCCAGTCGTCCTCCGGGGGCGGAGGGGCGTCGTGGTCGTCGTACTGGGGGCCGGTCACGCGTGTTCCCCGTTCAGCGAGTGGTGCGAGTCGGTGCGGGCCTGTCCGGTGGCGCGCTGTCCTTCGGCGCACTGTCTTTCTTACGCCACCGAGCCGACAGATCCGGCCGCGTGTGCGGGGCGGTGTCGCGCGGCCACCAGGGTCCGGTCCGGAGCCACGGTACGGGGGGCCGGGCGGTTCCTCCAACATGGTTATCCACAGGGCATGTGGATAAGTGTCCGAAGGCTGTGGAGAACCCCCGGAAAGCTGTGCACAACCCTGTGGACACTACTGTGGATAACCACACGATCGCCCTGGCGTCAACTCGCTGACCTGCAACTACTTCTTCCGCCGCCTGTGCATGAGAAATTCTTCACACGGCTGGGGAGGGACCCGTCCAGGTGTTCGATCGGCCGTTCGATCCAGCGTCCAGGTAAGAGCTGAAATGGCTTTGCAACACTTACCTGTGGATGAGTACTCTTGGCCCATGCCCGTCAGATCCACAGCCGCCGCCGAACGCCGCCGACACGACCGGGAGATCCTCGCCCTGGCCGTCCCGGCCTTCGGCGCGCTGGTCGCCGAACCGCTGTTCCTGATGGCCGACTCCGCCATCGTCGGGCACCTCGGCACCGCCCAGCTGGCCGGGCTGGGCATCGCCTCCGCCGCGCTCACCACCGTGGTCGGGGTGTTCGCCTTCCTCGCCTACGCCACCACCGCCGCGGTGGCCCGCCGGATCGGTGCCGGCGACCGCCGGGCCGCCGTCCAGCAGGGCATCGACGGGATCTGGCTGGCGCTGCTGCTCTCCGTGGCCATGGTGGTGCTCACCCTGGCCCTCGCCCCGCAGGGCGCCCGGCTGCTGGGCGCCTCCGCCACCGCCGAACCGTACGCGGTGACCTACCTGCGGATCAGCGCCCTCGGAGTGCCCGCGATGCTGCTGGTGCTGGCCGCCACCGGCGTGCTGCGCGGCTTCCAGGACACCCGCACCCCGCTGCTGGTGGCGATCGGCGGGTTCACCGCCAACCTGCTGCTCAACCTGGGCCTGGTGTACGGCGCCGGTCTCGGGGTGGCCGGCTCCGCCTGGGGCACCGTGATCGCGCAGAACGCGATGGCCGCGGTGTACGTGGCCGTGGTGGTCCGCGGCGCCCGCCGGGAGGGCGCGAGCCTGCGGCCGGACCGGGCCGGGATCCGGGCCTCCGCCCGGGCGGGCGGTCCGCTGCTGATCCGCACGCTGAGCCTGCGGGCGGTCCTGCTGCTGGCCACCGCGGTGGCCGCGACCCTGGGCGACGCCGAGGTGGCGGCCCATCAGATCACCATGACCGTCTGGTCCTTCGTGGCCTTCGCCCTGGACGCGGTGGCGATCGCCGGGCAGGCGATCATCGGGCGCTACCTGGGCGCGGGCGACCTCCCCGGCACCCGCGGGGCGACCCGGCGGATGATCGAGTGGGGCGTGGGCGCGGGCGTGCTGTTCGGCCTGCTGATGGTGCTGGCCCGACCGCTGTACGTCCCGCTGTTCACCGCCGACCCGACCGTGCAGGCCCAGCTCTCCACCGCGCTGCTGCTGGCCGCGCTGACCCAGCCGGTCGGCGGCCTGGTGTTCGTGCTGGACGGCGTGCTGATGGGCGCGGGCGACGGCGCCTACCTGGCCTGGGCGATGCTGGCCACCCTGCTGGTGTTCGTCCCGGCCGCACTGGCGGTCCCCGCGCTGGGCCTCGGCCTGGCCGGCCTCTGGTGGGCGATGAACCTGTTCATGCTGAGCCGGGCCGCCTTCCTGGTCGGCCGGGTGCGCACCGGCCACTGGATGGTCACCGGCGCCGTCCGGGCGTGAGCCGCACCGCCCTGGCGCCCGTCGAAGGGCCCGGACCGCACAAGGCCGGAGGGCCGGACCCCGCGAACGGGATCCGGCCCTCCGGTGCGTTACGGCTGCGCTCAGGCGGCGACGACGTTGACGTCGAGGTTGGCCTGGACGTCGGCGTGCAGCTTGACCGAGACCTTGTGGGTGCCCACGGTCTTGATCGGCGAGGCGATCGCGACGGCGCGCTTGTCCACGGCCGGGCCGCTGGCGGCCTTGATGGCCTCCACGACGTCGGCCTGGGTCACCGAGCCGAACAGGCGGCCGGCGTCGCCGGAGCGGACCGACAGCTTGACCTGCAGGCCCTCGAGCTTGGCCTTGACCTCGTTGGCGGCCTCGAGGGTCTGGATGGCGTGGATCTTCCGGGCGCGACGGATGGCGTCGACGTCCTTCTGACCGCCCTTGGTCCAGCGGATGGCGAAGCCACGCGGGACCAGGAAGTTGCGGGCGTAGCCGTCCTTGACCTCGACGACCTCGCCGGCGCTGCCGAGGCCGGGGACCTCGTGAGTGAGGATGATCTTCATTCTTCGGTCACCCTCTCTTAGCGCGTGGTGGAGGTGTAGGGCAGCAGGGCCATCTCACGGCTGTTCTTCACGGCCGTGGCGACGTCACGCTGGTGCTGGGTGCAGTTGCCGGTGACCCGGCGGGCACGGATCTTGCCGCGGTCGGAAATGAACTTCCGCAGCAGGTTCGTGTCCTTGTAGTCCACGTACGTGGCCTTGTCCTTGCAGAAGACGCAAACCTTCTTCTTCGGCTTGCGAGCAGGCGGCTTCGCCATTGTGTGCTCCGTTAGGTACGAGATCTGTCAGCGTTGCCGGGCCCACCGGGCCCGGCCCGCACCGCTTAGAACGGGGGCTCTTCCGAGAAGCCGCCACCGGACGGGGCACCCCAGCTGCCGCCCTGGTTGCCGGACGACGGGGCGCTGGACGCCCACGGGTCGTCGGACGGACCGGACTGGCCGCCACCGGAGCTGCCGCCCCAGTTGCCGCCACCCTGCTGGCCGCCGCCGCCGTAACCGCCGCCACCCTGCTGGCCGCCGCCGCCGAAGCCGCCGCCACCGCCCGGACCACCGGTCCGGTTGGCGCGGGTGACCTTGGCGGTCGCCGAACGCAGGCTGGGGCCGACCTCATCGACCTCGACCTCGAAGACCGTCCGCTTCTCGCCTTCCTTGGTCTCGTAAGACCGCTGGCGCAGTCGGCCCTGCACGATCACGCGCATGCCGCGCTGCAGGGACTCGGCCACGTTCTCCGCGGGCTGACGCCAGACGTTGCACGTGAGGAAGAGGCTCTCGCCGTCCTTCCACTCGTTGGTCTGGCGGTCGAAGGTGCGCGGAGTGGACGCGATGCGGAACTTGGCCACCGCGGCACCCGAGGGGGTGAAGCGGAGCTCGGGGTCGTCGACGAGGTTGCCGACGAGGGTGATGACGGTCTCGCCTGCCATGTGGTGATGACCTCTCGGAAAGAAGTTCTGCGGTGCTCGTCAGCGGTGTTCCACGTGGAACACCGGACGTGAGCCCTCCGGCGCGGACGCCGGAAGTGGGCTCAGTGGGTGTCCGGGCGCAGGACCTTGGTCCGCAGAACCGACTCGCTCAGGCTGAACTGGCGGTCGAGCTCCTTGACGACCTCGGGCGTGGCCTTGAGGTCGATGACCGAGTAGATGCCCTCGGACTGCTTGTTGATCTCGTACGCCAGGCGACGACGACCCCAGGTGTCGACCTTCTCAACCTTGCCGCCGCTGGTGCGGACGACGTTGAGGAAGCTCTCGATCAGGGGAGAGACAGCGCGCTCCTCGACCGAGGGGTCGAGGATGACCATCACCTCGTAGTGACGCATGTGTAACCCACCTCCTTTGGACTCAACGGCCACGGCGTTTCCGTGGCAGGAGGGTTGTGCGCGTCGGCACCGGTGGTTCAGGGCATGCGGGCACGCCTCTACACCAGTGCAGAAGGGCCAGCCTACCGGGTGAGCCGACCGGTGGACAAAACAGTTGGCTTCCGGGGTTGTCACTTCGGTCACATCGGTCGCAACCTGGACAGACCGAACATTCCCTCCACCTGGAGGTGGGTCCCATGGCGCAGACCGTCCACCGGCCGCAATTCACCCTGAACACCGACGGGCACCCGCACCCGCGGGAGAACGCCCTGGCCGGGGTGGCTCTCCTGCTCGGCCTGGTCGCCTTCGTCACCTCGTTCTTCCACCAGCTGCACCTGCTGAGCTCCTGGACCGGGCTGATCGCGGTCGTCACCGGCATGGTCGGCCTGTACATCTCGGCGACCACCGCGGAGCGCTTCCTGGCGGTGATCGGCACCGGGGCCGGCGCGTTCGGCCTGTACCTGGGGGTGGCGCACGGCGGCCTCTTCGGGGGCGTGTGGTGACGCCCGCGCGCGGGTCGGGGTGAACCTGCCCCGCACCGCGCAACTTCCGGTGCCCTCCCGGCGTAATACCTGTGCCAGCAGGTGCGAACGGGGGGGCGCCACCATGTCGGATCGGTTCCCGCCCGAATCGGACCATTCGGGCGATAGGGTCACCCTGGGTAGATCCGACGAGGAGGAGCACGGAGCATGAGCCTGCGGCTGCGGACGATCACGCGTGAGGAACACCTGGCTTTCGTGCAGAGCCGGCCCTCGGCCAGCCACATGCAGGTGCCCTCCTGGGCGGACGTGAAGGCGGAGTGGCGCGCGGAGAGCCTGGGGTGGTTCGACGCGTCCGGCGAGATCGTCGGCGCCGGCCTGGTGCTCTACCGCCAGCTGCCCAAGGTGAAGCGGTACCTGGCGTACCTGCCGGAGGGTCCGGTGATCGACTGGTTCGACGCCGACCTGGACCGCTGGCTGAAGCCGATGCTGGCGCACCTGAAGGCGCAGGGCGCGTTCACGGTGAAGATGGGCCCGCCGGTGGTGGTCCGGCGCTGGGAGGCGCCCACCATCAAGGAGGCGATCGCCGGCAAGCACGCCAAGCGGCTGCGCGACCTCGAACCCGACTGGTACGAGCCGCGCGCCCTGGAGACCGCCGAGCGGCTGCGCCGGTCCGGCTGGCTGCAGGGCGAGGACGGCGGCGCCGGCTTCGGCGACGTCCAGCCCCGGTACGTGTTCCAGGTGCCGCTGGGCGGCCGCTCGCTGGACGACGTGCAGCGCGGCTTCAACCAGCTGTGGCGGCGCAACATCAAGAAGGCCGAGAAGAGCGGCGTCGAGGTGGTCCAGGGCGGCTACGAGGACCTCGCGGTCTTCCACAAGCTGTACGTGGTCACCGCGGAGCGCGACCACTTCACCCCGCGCCCGCTCGGCTACTTCCAGCGGATGTGGAAGGCGCTCACCGCCGAGGACCCCAACCGGATGCGGCTCTACCTCGCCTACCACGAGGGCGAGCCGCTGGCCGCCACCACGATGCTCACGGTCGGCGAGCACGTCTGGTACTCCTACGGCGCCTCCGCCAACCACAAGCGCGAGGTCAAGCCGTCCAACGCGATCCAGTGGCGGATGATCCGGGACTCCTACGCGCTCGGCGCGAGCATCTACGACCTGCGCGGCATCAGCGACACCCTGGACGAGGACGACCACCTGTTCGGCCTGATCCAGTTCAAGGTCGGCACCGGCGGCCAGGCCGCGGAGTACCTCGGCGAGTGGGACTTCCCGCTCAACAAGCTGCTGCACAAGGCGCTCGACCTGTACATGTCGCGCCGTTGAGCACTGTCAAGAACACCACGGGGAGAGCGCGATGACCTTGACGATGTACGTGGACGGCGACCGCTGGCGGGCGCACCAGCGCGGCCTGCTGGCCGAGTTCCCCGGGCTCGTCCCGGTCGCCAAGGGCAACGGCTACGGCTTCGGCAACGCCCGGCTGGCCGCCGAGGCCGGCCGGCTCGGCGCCCCGATGCTCGCCGTCGGCACCGCCGACGAAGCGGCCGGCCTGGCCGGCGCCTTCCCCGGCGACCTCCTGGTGCTCACCCCGTACCGCCCCGGCGAGCCCGACGTGGACCTGCCCGCCGCCCGCGTGGTGCGCACCGTGGCGCACGCCGAGGCGCTGGCCGCGCTGCCCGCCGGGACCCGGGTGGTCGTGGAGTGCATGACGTCCATGCGGCGGCACGGGGTGGCGGTCGGCGAACTGTCCCGGCTGCCGGTGCGGCAGCTGGCGCTGGAGGGCTTCGCGCTGCACCTGCCGCTGGACCGGCCGGACGGCAGCGACCCGGTCGAGGAGGTGGCGGGCCTGGTCCGGGCGATCGGCGAGGCGGGGCTGCCCACCAGCACCGTGTACCTCAGCCACCTGGCCGCCAAGGACCTGCTCCGGCTGGCCGAGCGCTACCCCGACACCGGCTTCCGGTCCCGGATCGGCACCCGGCTGTGGCTCGGCGACGTGGAGGCGCTGGCCAACCGCGCCACCGTCCTGGACGTCACCCCGGTCGCCCGCGGCGAGCGCTACGGCTACCGGCAGCACAAGGCCCCCTCCGACGGCCACCTGCTGGTCGCCTCCGGCGGCACCGCGCACGGCGTCGGCCTGGAGGCCCCCAAGTACGTGCACGGGATACTGCCCCGGGCCAAGGGCCTGGCCCGGGCGGGCCTGGCCACCGTCAACCGGACGCTGTCGCCGTACTCCTGGCAGGGCAAGCAGCTCTGGTTCGCCGAGCCGCCGCACATGCAGGTGTCCATCCTGTTCCTGCCGAGCGAGCTCAAGCCGCCGGCGATCGGCGACGAGCTCTCGCTGACGGTCCGCCACACCACCACGCACTTCGACCGGGTGGTCGAGCGCTGAGCGCTCCCCCGAACGGGATGTGGGCCTGCCCGCCGTGACGGCGGGCAGGCCCACATCCCGTTCGCGCGCGGGCTACTCGGCCTTCGGCTCCGGCCCGGTGTCGGCCTTGGCCAGCCAGTCGGCCCCCGGGGCGTAGTCGGCGTAGCTCTCCTCCTCGCGCAGGCCGCGGGCGGTGCCGAGGACGAACCGGTCCGGGGCGCCGTCCAGGACGCCGCCCGACGGGTCGTCGCTGCCGTCCCAGCGGACCGGGTCGCGCTCGGGGTGGAGGATGTCGCGGACCACCACGTAGCAGAGGTAGAGGGTGCCGACCAGGTGCAGCGCGATGGCGAAGTGGTACCAGTCCTGGTCGATGCCGTGGTGCTTGCTGTCGCTGATGTTGGCCAGGTACGACCAGACGCCGAGGAAGTACAGCACCTCGCAGGCCTGCCAGATCAGGAAGTCGCGCCAGCGCGGGCGCGCCAGCGCGGCCAGCGGGATCAGCCAGAGCACGTACTGCGGCGAGTACACCTTGTTGGTCAGCACGAAGGCGGCGACCACCAGGAAGGCCAGCTGGGCGAAGCGCGGGCGGCGGGCGGCGCTGACGCCGAGCCAGCCGATCGCCAGGCAGCTGACCACCAGCAGGCCCGCGATCCAGGTGTTCAGGCTCTCCAGGTTCTTGCCCTTGTTGACGCCCTGCATCAGGATCAGCCAGAAGGAGCCGAAGTCCTCCTTGCGGGTCTGGCTGAAACTGTAGAAGGTCAGCCAGCCCTTCCAGTTGGCCAGCATGATCGGCAGGTCGACCAGCAGCCAGGCGCCGACCGCGCCGCCGAAGGCCAGCCCGAACTCCCGCCACTTGCCGGCCCGCAGACAGAGGATCAGCAGCGGCCCCAGCAGCAGGGCCGGGTAGAGCTTGGCGGCGGTGGCCAGACCGATGAACACGCCCGCCCAGACCGGCTTGGAACCCGACCAGTAGGCCATCGCCACGGCGGCCAGAGCCACCGCCAGCAGGTCCCAGTTGATGGTGGCGTTCAGCGCCAGCGCGGGCGCCAGCGCGAACAGCAGCGCGTCCCACGGGCGGCGGCGCTGGGCGCGGGAGGTGGCGACCACGGCGACCACCGCGCAGATCATCAGCATCCCGGCGTTGACCATCCAGAACCACTGCTCGCGGCTCATGATGTCGCCGGTGCGGGTGGTCAGCCAGGCCGCGATCTGCATGAACAGACCGGTCAGCACCGGGTACTCCAGGAACTGCATGTCCGGCGAGCCCTGCGGGATCGGGTCCAGGTACGGGTGCAGCCCGTCCGCGAAGCCGCGCCCGGAGAACAGGTGCGGGATGTCGCTGTAACAGGCCTTCGTGTACTGGGTGGTGGCGCCGTGGAACCAGCCGTCCGTGTAGCACGGGGCCTTCTGGAACAGGCCCAGCACGTAGGTGACGATCACCGCCAGCGCGAGGAACCTGGCCGGCGTCCACCAGGACACCCCGAGCAGCGCCCGGCGACCGGGCGGACCGCCGAGCAGCTCGCTGCCGGCCTCCGCGACCGGGTCCTCGTCCGCGGGCACCACCACGGTGTTGGGCAGCGGGCCCGCGGCCTGGGCGGGGCCGGGCGCTGAGGTCTCGTCACGCAGGCTGGACGTCATGGCGCACATATTGCCGCACGGGTCCGCGCAGGAGCGAGTGTTGTCGCACGAAGGGCGGTCACTGCTCCCTCGTCCAGCCCGGCGGCGGTGCGCAGTCCTGCAGTTCCACCGCGGGCGCCGGTTGCGCGGGCCGCAGCGCCAGCCGGTAGCAACGGGTCTCCTCCGCGGTGCCGATGGTGTCCGGCCACTCCTGGTAGCCGGCCACGGCCTGGAACAGCACCATCCGTTCGGCGTCGTGGCGCCAGAGCGAGAACACCCCGACCTGGGCCGCTCCCCCGTGCTCCGCCCGGACCCGGTCGGACAACTGCCGCAGCTCCGCCGGGGTGACCGGGTGCCGGGCGTCCGCCTCCGCGACCAGGGCCGTGAAGTCCCTCGCCGCACTCGCGTCGGCCGACCGCGCCGCCTCCCGGCGTCCGTGCTCGCGCTCCAGTTCCACCCCCACCACACCGGCGGCGCCCAGCAGCAGCCCGCCGGTCAGGACCAGCACCACGGTTCGAGTACGCATCGTTGGCTCCTCGGGCGCCCCCGGGACGGCGCCGGAGCACCGTCCCGGGGAATCGGACATCGAAGGATCAGGACATGGCCACCTGGAAGGCCAGCGCGTAGCGGCTGGTACCCAGGCTCTTCGGGTGGTAACTCTCCCGGCTTATGCAACCGGTCGTGCCGTTGGGGCACGGGAAGTCACCGGGGCCGCTGCCGGCCGCCACCACGCCGTTGATCCCCTCGTTCGCGTCGCAGAGGCGGTAGCCCTCGAACTCGGTGTTGGCCGAGTAGTACTCCGCGTAGAAGTGGGAGTTGACGACGTCCGACTCCTTGCTGGTGAAGTAGTCGGCCCAGGTGTTCACCGACGCCTGTTGGGCCGGGGTGAGGACCGCCGCGCAGGAACTGGTCGAGAACAGTCTCGGGTAGCCGAGCACCACGATCTTGGCGTTCGGCGCCCGGTTGTGGATGTCCGGCAGCACCAGGGCCAAGCGGTCCATGGCCTTGTCGATGCTGCCCTTCACCTCCGCATCGTCCGGACAGGCCCAGAGGGCACAGGACTGCATGATTCCGGGGAACCCGGCGTCGTTCCCTCCCACGGTGAAGGCCACCAGGGTGGTGTTCTCGTCCAGGAAGCCGGAATCGGCCTGCGCGATCTCCCTGAACTGGCCGTCCTGGCCCACCTTCGAGGGCACCAGACCCACCGCGTCCGGATCCATGTTGTACGTGAGCGCTCCGGAGCACGCCACCGAGTGGGCGTCCACGGTCGCGTTGAAGCCGTCCGCGAGGGCACCGATGGTGGCCCCTCCGTGGCCGGGCAGGACCGCCTTGCGGAACCAGGAGTTGCTGCTGCGCCGGCAGGCGTTCCAGCTGCGCAGGCCGTAGTCGACGTCCGTGCCCGTCTCGTAGGCCTGCGCGCCCTCCCCGGACGAGTAGGAGTCGCCCATCTGCACCACGAAGTCGGTCGGTTTGGCCGGCAGCGGCACGAAGGCCATCGCGTCCCAGGCGATGTCGTCGGTGCCGTCGCCCTCCCGGGTCAGGTTGTTCAGCTCCACCTTCGGGGCGGCGCTGAACTCGAAGACGCCGAGGTCGACCCAGGCGTTCTTCCGCAGGTACTGGTCGGCCTGGATGACCCGGTCCTTCACCGTGGTCCCGGTGTAGATCCGGTAGTGGGCCTGCTGGGTCTGCGAGCCGAAGCTGGGCAGGTGGACCACCACCCGGACCCAGCCGGACACCGTCGACGGGGCAGTCCAGGTGCCGGTCACGGTCAGCGGGGCGTAGGCCGTCTGACTCTCGTTCCGGGTGTGGGTGAACCAGTAGTGGCCGCCGAAGCCGCCACCGATCTGGTGGGTGTCGATCTTGCCCGGATAGACGTACTGGCCGTTCTGGCTGTCGGCGTTGAAGCTGAGCGTGAAGTCGCCCTTACTGGTCCAACTCTTCGGTAGTGGACAGCTGTTGGGACCGGTCGTGCTGTCCGGCACGTCGTCGACGATCACCGCTCCGGACGGCAGTCCGCCGGTGCCGCAGTCGGCGGGGTACGGATTGCTGGCCAGCGGGCGGGGGTCGACGGTCGCGTAGGTGATCACCTCTTGGCCGCAGACGGTGGCGCAGTCCACCCACGAGGCGGGCTGGTGCCACCAGCAACGGAGCGAGGCCAGCAGGCAGGGTGTCTGGCCCGGGGCGTTCCCCGGGGCACCGGTGATGCTCGGGTCGCAGTGGTTACCGCTGTTGCAGAAGGTCCCCACCGGGGGCTGGCCGCGCGAGGCCAGGCCGCCCGGCCAGTTGCCCTTGGTGAAGGCCTGCCGGTACACGTGGTCCACGTAGTCGAGGCGAAGCAGCGGGCTGTTCGCCCAGCCCAGCACCCGCTCCTCGTAGGACCACTTGCCCGGCGTCTTGGCGTCGTCGTAGCTGGTGAGCAGGAACATCGCGCGGTCGGGCGGGTAGTTCGGGTTCACCGGGTTGTTGCTCCACCCGAGCCCGTACACGGTCGGATCGGGGTCCTCACCCACCGGGTGGAAGCCGCTGTTGTAGGCCCAGAGCGCGAACCACCAGTTCTCCAGGTACTTGGGGTCGCCGTTGTTGGCGATCACCCCGGCGGACCGGGTCTGGTTCCACTTGTCCTCGAGGATGCCCAGGCCGGCGGCGATGTTGGCCGCGTAGTCGACCGTGACCGCCTTCTGCTGCAGCGCGGTGAGCTGGGTGTCGGTGCGGCGCATGCCGTCGGTCACCTGCGAAGCGCCGTACCCGCAGTCCGAGTTGGCCCAGTCGACCTGGTCGATCGAGCCCGAGCGGTTGTAGTAGCCGCCCTGCTCGAAATTGCCGGCGATGCCGTCCGGCGCGTGCGGGCTGGCCTGCCACATGTTGGTCTCCTGGGCCAGCACGCCCAGCAGGATCTGGGCCGGCACCCGGCCGCCGCCCGCGAGCGGGTGCTCCGGGAAGAGCGTCTGCGGCGCGTAGGCCGCCAGGCCGTCACCGTTCCAGTTGGCCGCCCTGGCGGGGAGCATGCCCCGAACGGCGAGGTCGGCGGCCCACTCCATCATCTTCGGAGTGGGCTGGTAGGTCTGGATGCTCGGGTCGTTGCGGGTCACCGCACAGGTGCGGTCGGGGTCGGACGGGGTGGTGGCCGGGTCGGTGCCGGCCGAGGTCGAGGCCAGCACGAGCGAGCCGCCGGCGCCGGACGCGGACGTCTTCGCGGCACCCTGGGTCGGCACCGCCGGTGCGACGCCTTCGGCCCCGAGGGCCGGAGAGGCGTCGCCGCCGGAGGAGTTGAGGGCCTCCGGCTGGACGCCGAACGTCACCTCCTTCCCGGTGGCGACCGCTTTGGCCTCGATGTCGACCGGGACGGCGTCCGTCGGGACCTGTTCGCCGACCGCAGCCCCGGAGGCCTCCCGGCCGCTGGTGGAACTGCTCACCACCAGGTGCCCCTCGGTGGAGACCTCGGCACCGGCCGTGGTGTCCACGGTCGTCCAGCCGGCCGGCAGCTTACGACCCTTGGCCGAGGCGGTGGCGTGCTCTCCGGTGAGCACGATCGACCCGGCGCTGGTCCGGGACAGGGCGAGCGAACCGAGGTCGGCCTGCACGACCGTACTGTCCCGACCCGCGGCGATCTGGTGGACGTCCACCTTCTTGCCGTTGGGCACCGCGTACGCCAGGGACTCGTCCTGCCCGGGGCGGAGTTGGAACGGGTAGCCCTGGCCGGGCACGCCCTTGGCGATCGGCGCCGCCGTGCCGTGCGCGTCGATCCGGACCACGTCGGCCCCCAGCGCGGCCGCGATGGCCTTCCGATAGGGCACGGCCGAGGTGACCTGACCGTGGACCTCGACGCGGGAGGCGATCCGACCCCGGTCCGCATCCACCGTGAGCAGGCTGGTGGTGCCCTGCCCGTCCTCGGACGCCCGGTAGCGGGCCAGCACGGCCTGCTCCGAGTCGCCACAGCCCGGAGAGTGGTAGGCCAGCGACACCCGCTGGTCCAGCTTGGTCACCTGACCGTTCGTCAGGTCGACCACGGCTGCGAAGCCACCCGCGTTGAACAGGGCCTCCGAGTTGACGAACTGCCGGGGCGCGTACACCACGACAGCCTTCGTGCCGGAGGCCGTCACGCAGGACTGGCCGATCCACTGGTCAACGTCGTACCCGGGCTCCGACAGGGTCGCGGCCGTCTTCCAGCCGTAGCCGTCGGACTCGGCCGCAACCAGCACGTGCAGGCCGGTGGCATCGCCGTCCAGGGTGACCGCCCGGTCACCGGACTGCTGCCAACCCTTCCCGAGCACCGCGTCGGGCTCGGTGAGCTTCGGCTTCCCGAGCGGTTTCGCCCGGTCATGGGCCTGGGTGTCCTGCTGCACCGCCCCGGACGGACCGGGTGCGGCCGAAGCGGACGGGAGTACGACCGCACCGGGCACCATCACCAGCGCCCCGAGCAGTGCCGTACTCCATGTTCGGCGTTTCATGTTCCCCCTCTGACAGGTGGAAGCGGTCAACGACCGACGACGTCGGCCGCCTTCTTGACCGCGGCCGAGACCCGGTCGCGGACATCCTTGAGGGCGAGCTGGTTCTGCTCGACTAGTTGGTTCTGGAGGGCCGTCTCGGTCCGGAACCAGACCGCGACCAGGTCCACCTGCTGCTTGCAGTCGATGTCGGCGAGGGCGACCGTCACCTCGTCGGCGCTACCGCCACCGAGCGGGGTCAGCTTGTACGCGTTGTAAGGGGAGTCGACGGTGTAACCCTCGGCAGCCATGCAGGCGGACCAGTCGCGGATCACCTTCTGCACCTCGGGGGCCTGCTGCGAGCGGTCCGCGGACTCGTGGTCCAGCCGGCTGGCCAGGGACGTGTCGATCCGCGCGCCGAGCTTGTCGAGGCTCTCGCCCTGGCAACCCCCCTTGGGAACGGCGGTACCGCGGTAGGTGGCGGGGGCGTCCGCCGCACCCGGCCGCATCGCCACCTTGCCGCTGAAAACGACGACCTCGGCATCGGACAGCGCCGGGAACGAGGGAGCGGGCAGCTTCTCGTCCCCCAGCCCGTAGCCGTGCTCAGCGGCGAGCTCCCGGTCGGTGATGCCGTACCGGCGCGCCATGTTGGTGTCGTCGTAACTCGGGGAGACGGTGTTCGGCGGCTCCGGGCTGTAGTCGAAGCCGAACCGGGCCATGCAGTCGTGCTCGAGCCGCATCATCGCGGCCTGGATGGCCAGCTGCTCGGGGTAGTTCTCCATGTAGGCGGAGAGCGGCAGGGACAAGCCCTTGGCCAGCCCGGTCTGCGGGACGGCCTGGGGGATCAGCTCGGTGGGCACAGCGGCGGCCGGACCGGCCGAAGGGCCGGCGGCCGGGCTTCCCGATCCTGAACAGCCGGCCAGCAGTGCAAAAGCCGCAGTTGCGAGTAGAACCGTCCGCACAGCACCGATCGAACGAATTCCGTCAGCAGCCACAGCAAATCCCCCAGTCCATAAAACGCACACGAATTCATCGCCACACAAAACCGGACAACCACCCCGCCTCGGAGAAATGCACGCGTTCCGCCCCAACCCGTCCCGCTGCGCCCCAGGGCCTGATCAGATCCGATTGAGGACCCTGCCGCCCGTGCTCGTCCACCGTCAAGTGTGATGTGCATCACTCACACGTTTCTGAAAAACAATCACTCGGCAACTGTCCGTATGCGTCTATCGTGCTCATGGAGCCCGGCAGGTTATGGCCGGATGCACCCGTCCGTCGCCGATTTCCGATTCAAATCGGACATTTAGCGAGAGAAGCCATGTCAGCCTTGGTTCGTCGACGTTCTCTGGTCGTTTCCACAGCAATTGCCGCTGTGCTGCTCACCGGATCGGGTGTCGGCGCCGCCCTGCTCATCAAGTCCCCGGCCCAGGCCGCGGCCGACACCCGGCCGCCCGCGGCCGACGTGCTGACCGCCCCGGTGGAACGCCAGGTGCTGACCTCCACCCTCGTCACCCGGGGCCAGGTGACCGCCGATCAGACGGTGGACATCATCCCCACCGCCTCCGGCGGGACGTCCGGGGCCGCGGTGGT
This sequence comes from Streptomyces sp. TLI_171, assembly GCF_003610255.1. Taxonomy (GTDB): domain Bacteria; phylum Actinomycetota; class Actinomycetes; order Streptomycetales; family Streptomycetaceae; genus Kitasatospora. The sequence continues at coordinate 3,932,920 of NZ_RAPS01000001.1, forward strand.
GACCAAGCTTCCGCTCAAGGCCGGGGACCAGGTGTCCGCCGGGGTCCCGGTGCTCGAGGTGTCGGGCCGACCCGTCTTCCCGCTGCAGGGCGACCTGCCGGTGTACCGGGACCTCAAGCCCGGCGCCACCGGCCAGGACGTCGTCCAACTCCAGGGTGCCCTGCGCGCCTTGGGCTTCGGCACGGGCCACGACCCGGCGGGGACATTCGGCGAGGGCACCAAGGCGGCGGTCACCGCGCTGTACCGTGCCCACGGCTACGACCCGATGCCGAGCTCGCCGGACGGAGCCGCCCAGGTCACGGCCGCCGAGGAGGCGGTGACGTCAAGTCAGCGCGCAGTGGAGGACTCAACGGACGAGCTCGCCGCCATCCGGTCGGCACAGGCCGCCGGTCCCACCGGAGCCCCGTCGGCCGGAACGGATCGGCCGGACCCCGATGCCGCCGCCCAGAAGAGGGTCGCCCGCGCCACCGAGGACCTTGCCAGGCTCCGGGCCAGGCTCGACACCGTCCGCGCCGAGACCGGACCGATGGTGCCGACCGGAGAAATCGTCTACCTCTCGGCCTTCCCCGCTCGCGTCGGTGGTCTCTCCGGCCGGGTCGGCTCCATCGTCAACGGCAAGGTCATGACCATCTCGGCGGGCGCACTGGTGGTCACCGGGAAGCTCGACCAGGCAGACCACGGCCTGGTCCACCCGGGCCAGCAGGTGGAAGTGCTGTCCGAAATCAGCGGCACCCGGGCCACTGCGACGGTCTCCGCCGTCGGGGACGCCCCGGAGGCCGCCGACCCGGCGGGCGAGGCCCAGGGGCAGGGGTCCTCGACCTCCGGCCGGCCGCCCGGCTACCGACTGACGGTCCGGCCCGACTCCCCACTGGATCCTCAACTGGCCGGACAGGACGTCAGGCTGACCATCGTGGCGGCGTCCTCCGCCGGGCCTGTGCTGGTCGTGCCCGTTACCGCCGTGTCCGCGGACGCCGACGGACGCACCGTGGTGACCGTCCTCGAGAACTCCCAGCGCCATCGGGTCGAGGTGACGACGGGCACGGTCGGCGGAGGCTCCGTTGAGGTGCAGCCGGTCTCCGCCGGAACGCTGCACGAGGGCGAACAGGTGGTCGTCGGCATCCGGAGTGGCCGCCCGGGAGGTGACAAGTGAGCATCCCCGTCCTTGAGTTCGAGAATGTCGGCCTCACCTATCCGGGGCCCCCTCCGGTCCGTGCCCTGCACTCCTGCGACCTCGTGGTGGAGCACGGGGACTACCTGACCGTGGTGGGACCGTCCGGCTCCGGCAAGTCCAGCTTCCTCAACCTGGCCGGCCTGCTGGACCGTCCGACCGAGGGCCGGTACCTGCTGGACGGCCTCGACACGGCGACGCTGTCGGACGGCGAACGGACCGCACTGCGCGGCCGCCGGATCGGCTTCGTCTTCCAGTCCTTCCACCTGCTCCCGCACCGGAGCGCCACCGAGAACGTCGCACTCGCGCTGCTCTACGCGGGGCTCGGTGGACGCCGCGAAGCGGCGAGGCGACGCGACCTGGCCAGGGAGGCCCTCGACCGGGTCGGCCTCGGCCACCGGCTGGACTCCCTGCCCAACCGGCTGTCCGGCGGCGAACGCCAGCGGGTGGCCATCGCGCGCGCGCTGGTGGGCGAGCCGAGCCTGCTGCTCTGCGACGAACCGACCGGCAACCTCGATTCGGCGACCGCGGACTCCGTGCTCACCCTGATCGAGCAACTGAACGGCTCCGGTATGGCGGTCGTCCTGATCACCCACGACCAGCAGGTCGCCGCGCGGGCCTCCCGCACGGTGGCGATCCGCGACGGTGTGCTGACCGAGGCGGCGGCAGCATGAGCCGACGATCCACCCCGCCCGGGGTCGAACCCTCCCGACTGCGCTTCCGCGACCTGTGCTCGGAGGCGCTGGCGGGTGTCCTCCAGCGCCCGGCCCGCTCCGCGCTGACCGCGGTCGGCACCGTGCTGGGCGTGGGCACCTTCGTGGCCGTACTCGGTCTCACCGCCACGGCCGAATCGCAGATCGACACCCGGTTCGACCTGCTCACCGCCACCGAGGTGACCGTCGAGGACACCGGCGGAACCCAACCGGAACTCACCCGGCTGTCCTTCCCCGCAGACGCCGACGAGCGGATCCAGCATCTCCACGGCGTGCAGGCCGCCGGGGTCTACTGGAACGTCAGGCTGAACGACGCCGGCGTGCGGGCCGCGCCGGTCGGCCGGCCGCGCGGGGACGACCAGGTGGCCGTGGTGGCGGCGTCGCCGGGCGTGCTGGACGCCGCCGAGCCACACCTGGTCGAGGGACGGCTGTACGACGCCTGGCACGACACCACCGGACAGCAGGTCGCCGTCATCGGTTCGACGCTCGCCGAACGCCTGGGGCTCGGCGCCTTGGACACCCAGCCTGCAGTGTTCATCGACGACCTGCCGTTCCTGGTGGTGGGCGTGCTGGACGACGTGCACCGGAAACCGGACCTGCTGATGTCGGTCACCGTCCCGCGCGGCACCGCGCTCAGGCTCTGGGGTGAACCGACCGGTGAGCGCGCCCGGATGCTGATCTCCACCAAGGTCGGCGCCGCCCGGCAGATCGCCGCCGAGGCCCCGCTCGCGCTCGATCCCGCGCACCCCGAGGCGTTTGACGCGGTACCGCCGCCCGACCCGCGGAGCCTGCGCACCGACGTGACCTCGGACCTCGACCAGCTGTTCCTGCTGCTGTCGGCGATCTGCCTGGTCATCGGTTCGATCGGCATCGCCAACACCACCCTGATCGCGGTGCTGGAGAGGACCGGGGAGATCGGGGTGCGCCGAGCCCTCGGGGCCCGGGGACGCCATGTCACGGCGCAGTTCCTCGCCGAGTCCGCCTCGCTGGGATTCCTGGGCGGCCTGGTCGGCACCACCCTCGGCGTCTTCACCGTGCTCGGCGTCGCGCTGGCGCGCTCCTGGACCCCGGTGGTCGACCCGGGCACGGTAGCCGCCGCGCCGGCCATCGGGCTCGTCACCGGGCTGGCAGCCGGCCTCTATCCGGCCTGGCGTGCGGCCCGGATCCAACCCGCCGAGGCGCTCCGGCGCTGACCCCCGCGGAGGCCCCGTCACCGGGCCGGGCCGCCGCCCCAGACGTCCGGCCGTCCGGGCCCCGCAGCGGGCCGCCCGGGCCTCCGGAGAAGCGCACAGCCCAGTCACACCATTCGGGAGGAACCGTGAAGACCACGCTCAGCCGGACCGCGAAGGCGGCCGTCGCGGCGACCGCCGCTCTGGCCGGCGCCCTGGCCGTCCCGGCCGAGGCACAGGCGACCACGTACACCGTGTACGTGAACAACAACTGCAACACCGACCCGAACCCCGACTGCTACAGCGGCGTCAACAACCTGTACGTCTACTACAGCCAGAACGGCACCGGTGCGGGTGCCAGGTTCTTCGGGAACGTGCCCAACTACGACGGCACCACCAGCGGCGGCGACGGCATCATCACGTACTACGCGTACCGCTACGACAACGACGGTGCCGGTGCCGGCCAAGGCGTCCGCAACAACGCCGCCTCCGTCGTCGCCTGCAGCAGCGCCGCCACCTACCGCGTCTACTACAGCCCGTCGTACCAGGGCAGCTCGCAGCTGATCGAGGGCGACTGGGGATGCGACACCCCGGAGAACCTCGCCTCCTGGCTGCGGAACGAGAACGCGTCCCAGCACTGGGGCTGATGCCGATCCCACCGCAGAGGGGCACCGGACCGCTCTCGCGGTCCGGTGCCCCTCTGCGGTGATTGCGCCGGGATTCGGGCGGGCTACTGCCCGCCGCCTCCGCCGGCCGCACCCGGGCTGGCGCTCGGGCTCGCCGTGTCGGTCGGGCTCTTGCTGGGCCTCGGCGACTTGGTCGGCGGGCACAGGCCCAGCAGGCAGCTCGGCGAGCTGCTCGGGCTCGGGTCGGTGCTCGGCTCCGGCGTGGTGCTCGGCGACGGCTCGGCCGGACCGGTGGGCAGCTGCTCGGTCGGCGACGCCGAGGCGGAGGCCGAGGGGGACGCGGTCACCGGGGCGCCGGAGGAGTCCACCTCCTCGCCCCAAGTGCCGGACGGGGGCGTGAAGTTCCTCGGGTTGCCCGGGCCGACCACCTTCATGTAGCGGGTGAAGATGTCCGCCGGGTAGTCACCACCGTGGACCTCCTTCTTGCCGCCGGTGCCCTGCAGGTCGAGCAGGCCCTTGTTGGTGCCCGCCTCCTCGCGCCACATGCCGACCGAGGTGACCAGGCTCGGCGTGTAGCCGACGAACCAGGCCGAGACGCTCTTGTCGGTGGTGCCGGTCTTGCCGGCCACCGGGAAGCCCAGCTCGTTGGTCTTGCTGCCGGTGCCGTTCTTCGCGGCGTTCTGCAGCACGTCGGTGATGGTGTCGGCGACCAGCGGGTCCAGCGCCGCCTTCGGCGCCGGCTTGGCGAAGTTCGGCAGGTCCTTGCCGCGGAACTTCACCGAGCTGACCGAGTACGGGTCGGTCTGCTGGCCGTGCGCCGCGAACACCGAGTACACCGAGGCCAGTCGGATCGCGCTCGGCACCGAGGTGCCCAGCGGCAGGGTCAGCGTGTTGGCTCCCGCCAGGGTGTCCTCGTGCATGCCGAGCTTCTCCGCCATCGCCCTGACCTTGTCGCCGCCGACGTCCTGGCCGAGCTGCACGAACGGCACGTTGTACGACCACTGCATGGCCGTCCGCAGCGTCACGTACCCCTTGTTGCCGGGGTCGCTGTTGCGCTGGTGGTAGGGCTTCCCGTCGTCACCGATCGCCTTGCTGCCGTCGGCGCGGTAGATCTGCGCGTTGTCGTCGGCCAGGTAGCGGGAGTCGGGGTTGATCTTGGCCGGCGTGCCGTCCTCGCCGTTCTTGGTGAGGACGCCGTCCTCCATCGCGGCGGCCAGCACGATGGGCTTGAAGGTCGAACCGACCAGGATCTTGCCGTCGGCGTTGTTGCTGTACTGGCCCTTCTCCGCGCCGGGGCCGCCGTAGAGGGCCACGATCGCCCCGCCGGGCTCCACCGAGGCGGCGCCGACCTGGACGAACTGGTCCTCCTTCCGGGTGTCCGGCTTCAGGGTGGCCGCCGAGAAGTCGTCCACGGACTTCTTCAGGGCGTCGACCTTGTCCTTCTGGAAGGTGGTGTGGATCTGGTAGCCGCCGCGGTCCAGGGCCGCCGCCGTGATGCTCGGGTCCTTGGCCGTGACGTACTTCTTGGCGACGTCGATCAGGTAGGTGATCTCGCCGGTGGTCTTGGTGACCTTCTGCGCGTCGATCGGCTCGGGGAAGTCCTTGCACTTGGCGCGGTCCTCGGCGGACAGCGCCTTGGTGGTCACCATCCGGTCCAGGATCCAGCTCCAGCGCTCCACCATCCGCTGGTGGTTCTCCTTGCTGAGGCTCGGGTCGTACAGGCCGGCGCCCTTCAGCAGGCCCGCCAGCATGGCGCCCTGGCAGGCGTCGATCTTGCTGGCGTCCACGCCGTAGTAGGCCTGCGCGGCGGCCTGGATGCCGGTCGCGCCGCGGCCGTACCAGCTGGTGTTCAGGTAGCCCTGGAGGATCTGGTCCTTGGTCTTCTCACCGTTGACCTTCAGGGTGATGAAGAACTCCTTGGCCTTCCGGGAGAGCGTCTGGTCCTGCGACAGGTAGACGTTCTTCACGTACTGCTGGGTGATGGTCGAGCCGCCCTGGGTCTCGCCGCCGGTGGCCATCTTGTAGACGGCGCGGGCGATGCCCTTGGGGTCGATGCCGGAGTCGGAGCGGAAGGTCTCGTTCTCCGCCGCGATCACCGCGTCCTGCGCCGGGCGGCTGATCTCCGAGAGCTGGACCAGCTGCTGGTTCTCGTTGCCGGTGCGGGCCATCTCGGTGCCGTCGGCCCAGTAGAAGACGTTGCTCTGGATCTCCAGCGCGGCCTTCTCGTTCGGCACCTCGACCAGCGCGTACGCGGTGCCGACCGCGGCCACGCCGCCGCCGAAGAAGATCAGGAACAGGCTCAGCACCTGCTTCCAGGACGGCACCCAGCGCTTGAAGCCGTCCCGGCCGAACCGCGGGTAGTCGATCAGCCGCTTCTTGCCCGGCTTGCCGTTCCGCCCCGCGCTCCGACCGTTCGGCGGGCCGCCCGCGCTGCCGCGGCCGCCGCCACCGCCCTTCTTGGCCTGCTTGCGCATCTCGGCGCGGGTCAGCCGGGGCTGCTCCGCGGTCTGCCGGGTGGCCCGCCGGGCACCCGGCACCGGCCCCTGGCCGGAGCGTGCCGCACCGGACCGCGGTGCGCCGGGGGCGCCCGGGCCGCCGGTCCGGCCGGGCCCGTACTCGGGTGCGCCCTCGACCGGGCTGCCGTAGGCATAAGGCCTGCCCGCGTCGGCGCGCCGCGACGGCTGCTCGCCCCCGGGGTTGGCCGACCTACGCCGGTGTTCGCTCATCTCTCAGCAGCTCCTCGGTCAGGGTGCACAGGCGAAAGAGTACGGCTCTCTGAAAGGTGTCCAATCGGGCATTGGAAGCCAACCGGGACGAACCGACCGCGATTCATTACATGCCCGTTGCCCAAAGGCCTTGTGATCGCAGTTACGCGTGCCCCCCTTGCTCCTTCCGTGACCCAGGGTTACTGTTGCCGATATATCGAGCCGATACATCGGCGCGACACATCGACCCGGCATCCCCTGCGGGTCGATCGGCATCGGACGAGCAGGAACCCTCACGGAAGGAGGAAGGCGGTATGAGCCGACGCTCAGGCGTCCTCGAATTCGCCGTCCTCGGCCTGCTCCACGACGCACCCATGCACGGGTACGAGCTGCGCAAGCGGCTCAACGTGCTGCTGGGCTCGTTCCGCGCCTTCTCGTACGGAACGCTCTACCCCTGCCTGAAGAGCCTGGTCGCCCAGGGTTTCCTGGTCGAGGACAACCCGGACGTCGAGTACGTCCCGGCCACCGCGCTCAACGGCAAGCGGTCGAAGATCGTCTACCGGCTCTCCCCGGAAGGCAAGCAGCGCTTCGAGGAGCTGCTCGCCGAGTCCGGCCCGGACGCGTGGGAGGACGAGCACTTCGGTGTTCGCTTCGCGTTCTTCGGCCAGACCGACCGGGCCGTCCGGATGCGCGTGCTGGAAGGCCGCCGCAGCCGGCTGGAGGAGCGGCTGGAGCGGATGCGCAGTTCGATCACCCGCACCCGCGAGCGCTTCGACGACTACACCCTCGAACTCCAGCGCCACGGCCTGGAATCCGTGGAACGCGAGGTCCGCTGGCTCAACGAGCTGATCGAGACCGAGCGGGCCACCAGAACCGGACGCAGCGCCGCGTCCCCCCAAACTTCGGACGGCCGTGGCCAGGCCGCCGGGTCCTCGGACCCGCCCGGGCCACCGTACGACCGCCCGGGGCGCTCCTGACCGGAGCGCTGCAGCACCGCGCCGGCCCCGCCGCCCGCGGCGAGGCGTGGGCGCCCCGCGCGCCCGTCAGACAGTCAGAACAGTTGTGGAACGAGGTTCCCCCCACAGCACGGTGGGCCTCATGAGATTCAGGGAGCAACCGGAATGGGTTCGGTTCGCGTAGCCATCGTCGGCGTGGGCAACTGCGCCGCCTCGCTGGTGCAGGGTGTCGAGTACTACAAGGACGCCGACCCGGCCGGTAAGGTCCCGGGCCTGATGCACGTCCAGTTCGGCGACTACCACGTCAAGGACGTCGAGTTCGTCGCCGCCTTCGACGTGGACGCCAAGAAGGTCGGCTTCGACCTGGCGGACGCCATCGGCAACAGCGAGAACAACACCATCAAGATCTGCGACGTGCCGCCGTCCGGCGTCACCGTGCAGCGCGGCCACACCCTCGACGGCCTCGGCAAGTACTACCGCGAGACCATCGAGGAGTCCGACGAGGCTCCGGTCGACGTCGTCCAGGTCCTCAAGGACCGTCAGGTCGACGTCCTGGTGTGCTACCTGCCCGTCGGCTCCGAGGCCGCGGCCAAGTTCTACGCCCAGTGCGCCATCGACGCCAAGGTCGCCTTCGTGAACGCCCTCCCGGTGTTCATCGCCGGCACCAAGGAGTGGGCCGACAAGTTCACCGAGGCCGGTGTCCCGATCGTCGGCGACGACATCAAGTCGCAGGTCGGCGCCACCATCACGCACCGCGTGATGGCGAAGCTCTTCGAGGACCGCGGTGTCATCCTCGAGCGCACCATGCAGCTGAACGTCGGCGGCAACATGGACTTCAAGAACATGCTCGAGCGCGAGCGCCTGGAGTCCAAGAAGATCTCCAAGACCCAGGCCGTCACCTCGCAGATCCGCGACCGTGAGCTGGGCGCCAAGAACGTCCACATCGGCCCGTCCGACTACGTCGCGTGGCTCGACGACCGCAAGTGGGCGTACGTCCGCCTCGAGGGCCGCGCGTTCGGCGACGTCCCGCTGAACCTCGAGTACAAGCTCGAGGTCTGGGACTCCCCGAACTCGGCCGGTGTCATCATCGACGCCGTGCGCGCCGCGAAGATCGCCAAGGACCGCGGCATCGGCGGCCCGATCCTCTCCGCGTCCTCGTACTTCATGAAGTCGCCGCCGGTGCAGTACTTCGACGACGAGGCCAAGGAGAACGTCGAGAAGTTCATCCGGGGTGAGGTCGAGCGCTGAGCGAAGCGAAGCCTGCTCGCTGTAGTGGGTGGCGCTGAGCGCTCCGACGTTCGTCGGGTCTGACCGGAGGGCCGTTCCGCTGTGTGCGGGGCGGCCCTCCGGCGTTGGTCGGTTCAGGACCAGGCGGCGTTCCAGGTGACCGGGCCGACCACGCCGTCCACGGCCAGCCGGTGGCGCTGCTGGAACGCCCGGCAGAGCTGGGCGGACGCCGGCCCGTACCAGCCGTCGGCGGTGATCGACCAGCCGCGCGCGGCCATCCGCCGCTGCCACATCAGCACGTCGTCGCCGTGCAGCATCGGCGACTGCACCCGCAGGTACCGGCCCGGCCAGCGCGGGGCCCCGGCCGCCGGCGCGGTCGCCTGCCCGGCCGTCCGCGCGGCCGGCACCCCGCCCAGCGCCGGGTCCGCCGACACCGTTCCCTCGGGGTACGCGGGCACCCCGTAGCCGTAGGGCGACCCGGGCCCGCGCCGCGGCCGCGAGCGCCGGTAGACGCCGTCGCCCTCGGGGGAGCCGTCGGAGTTGCTGTTCCCCTCGACGGTCTGGATGGTGTCGGCGTCATAGGCGACCACCACGCCGGTGTGGGTGCCGCCGTCGGGGCCGAGGTAGAAGGGGCCGCCGAGGACGGGGTAGTCGGTCCAGCGGCCCCGGTCGCGCCACCAGGCGACGGCGGTGAGGCAGGAGGCGGTCATCGGCCAGAGCGCGTCCATGCCGGTGCGGTGGGCGGCCCAGGCTTCGAAGGTGGCGCACCAGGGTTGGCCGTCGGACCATTCCAGGCCCGGGGTCTCGGTGCTGTAGCGCTGGCGGTTGTTCCAGTGGCCGTCGGCGGAGCGGCCCTCGTGGGCGCCGACCTGGCCGAGCAGTAGGGCGGTGAACTCGTCCCGCATGGGAGCCTCCCGTTGTCCGAGGTGGTTCTTCCCTCCCGGACTGGTCAACGACCGTGCGGCGGTGAGGACATCGGTGCGGCGGTGGCGGTTGTCGCCGACTGTTGGCGGATGTTTCACGTGGAACGACGCAGCCTCGTGGCACCCTTGGCGGGTGATCACCGAACGGCCCCCGCGGGAGGCCACCCTCAGCGGGCTGCTGCGCGGCCACGGCTTTCGGCAACTGCTGACGGTCCGGCTGCTCTCGCAGCTGTCGGACGGGGTGTTCCAGGCCTCGCTGGCCAAGTACGCGATCTTCTCCCCGGAGCACCAGTCCTCCCCCACCGAGATCGCCGCCGCGCTGGCGGTGGTGACGCTCCCGTTCTCGGTGATCGGCCCGTTCTCCGGGGTGCTGCTGGACCGCTGGCGCCGCCGCCAGGTGCTGCTGATGGGCAATCTGGTCCGGTTCGGGCTGGGTCTGCTGACGGCCGGACTGCTGCTCGGCGGGGTGCCGCGCTGGGCGTTCTACGGCGCGGCGCTGCTGATGATGGGGATCAACCGGTTCATCCTCTCGGGGCTGTCGGCGGCGCTGCCCAGGGTGGTCGCCCCGTCCGAACTGGTCACCGCCAACGCCGTGTCGCCGACCCTGGGCACGGTCTCGGCGGCCTGCGGCGCCGGCCTCGGCTTCCTGGTGGGCCTGGCGGCGCCGGCCGGAGCGGCCGCGAACGCGTTGACGGTGGCGCTGTCCGCCCTGCTGTACCTGTCGGCCGCGCTGGCCGCGCAGCGGATCGCGGTGGACCGGCTGGGCCCCGAGCTGCGGGGCGAACTGCCGTCGCTGCGGCAGGCGTTGGCAGCCACCTGGTTCGACCTGCTGGGCGGCGTGCGGCACCTGGTGCGGGACTGCCGTCCGGCGGTGCACGCGCTGGCCGCGGTCACCCTGGCCAGGTTCGGCTACGGGATGCTCACCGTCATGGTGCTGATGCTGTCCCGGTACACCTTCAACGACGCCGCGGACGAGCAGGGCGGCCTGGCCAGCCTCGGCCTGGCGGTGGGCCTGTCCGCGGTGGGCTTCTTCCTGGCCGCGGTGATCAGCCCGTGGTGCACCCGCAGGCTCGGCCTGTCCGGGTGGATGACGACCTGCCTGGCAGGCACCGCGGTGCTGGTGCCGGCGCTCGGCCTGACCTTCCGGGAGGCCCCGGTGATGGCCGCCGCGCTGCTGCTCGGCGTGGCCACCCAGGGCACCAAGATCTGCGCGGACACGCTGGTCCAGGAGTCGGTGGAGGACGAGTTCCGCGGCCGGGTGTTCGCGATCTACGACGTGCTGGTGAACGTCGCGTTCGTCGCCGCGGCCGGGGTGACCGCGCTGGTGCTCCCGCTGAACGGCCGCTCGGCGCCGCTGCTGCTCGGCCTGGCCGCGCTCTACGCGGTCGGCGCGCTGCTCTACCACCGGGCGGCCCGCCGCACCTGACGGGGCGAAGGGTCTGGCGCTAGGGTCGTTCGCGCACGGCACCGCCTTCGTCGCATGGGGGAACACCAGATGAGCACTCCGCCGCCGCCCGGCCCGTACGGCCAGCCCGACCCGTACGGCCAACCCGGCCAGCAGCCGCCGCCGTACGGCCAGCAGCCCTCGGGGTACGCGCAGCCCCCGGCGTACGGCCAGCAGCCGTCCGGCTACGCCCACCCCCCCGCGTACGGTCAACCCGCCGGGTACGGCCAGCAGCCCGGCTACGGCCAGCAGCCGGGGTACGGGGAGCAGCCGCCCGCCTGGGGCCAGAACCCGGCGCCGCAGCCCACCGAGAAGGGCGGGCGCAAGGCAGGCTGCCTGTGGCGGCTCGGCATCGTGGTGGTGCTGATCGGCGCCCTGTTCGCGCTGTACGCGGTCTTCAAGCCGAACAAGGGCCCCAACGTCGGCGACTGCCTGAACAGCAAGCACGACACGGTGTCCTGCAGCAACAGCGGCGCCACCTGGAAGGTGCTGAACCGCAACAACTACACCACCTCGCTGGGCCGGATCGACTGCGCGAAGACCAACCCGGGCTCCACCGCGTACGACGGCCGGTACCGCAAGAGCGGCAAGACCAAGAAGTACCGGCTGTGCCTGGGCCCGGTGAACGGCAGCACCCCGAAGCCCGCCACCAGCGCGCGCTGAGCCCGCGGCCCGGGCCCGGCGCGCCGACGGGGCGTCAGTCCTGCGGCTGGGCCGCCCACCACTCGCGCAGGGCGGCCTCCGCCGCCGCCGGCTCCATCGGGCCGTGCTCCAGGCGCAGTTCGAGCATGTGCTGGTAGGCGCGGCCGACCGCGGGGCCGGGGCGCAGCCCGAGCAGCTGCATGATCTCGTTGCCGTCCAGCGCGGGCCGGATCGCGTTCAGCTCCTCCTGCGCCCGGAGCGCGGCGATCCGCTCCTCCAGGGAGTCGTAGGTGCGGGCCAGCGCGGCGGCCTTGCGCTTGTTGCGGGTGGTGCAGTCGGAGCGGGTCAGCTTGTGCAGGCGCTCCAGCAGCGGGCCGGCGTCGGTGACGTAGCGGCGGACCGCGGAGTCGGTCCACTCGCCGCCGCCGTAGCCGTGGAACCGCAGGTGCAGCTCGACCAGCTTGGACACCTCGTTGACCAGCTCGTTGGAGTACTTGAGCTCGCGCATCCGCTTGCGGGTCATCTTCGCGCCCACCACCTCGTGGTGGTGGAAGGACACCCGGCCGTCCGACTCGAAGCGGCGGGTGCGCGGCTTGCCGATGTCGTGCAGCAGTGCGGCGAGCCGCAGCACCAGGTCGGGGCCCTCGGTCTCCAGCGCGATCGCCTGCTCCAGGACGGTCAGCGAGTGCTCGTAGACGTCCTTGTGCCGGTGGTGTTCGTCACTCTCCAGGCGCAGCGCCGGGAGCTCGGGCAGCACGTGCTCGGCCAGCCCGGTGTCCACCAGCAGGCGCAGGCCCTTGACCGGGTGCTCGGCCAGCAGCAGCTTGTTGAGCTCGGCCTGGATCCGCTCGGCGGAGACGATGGTGAGCCGTTCGGCCATCGCGGTCATCGCGGCGACCACCTCGGGCGCCGGGTCGAAGTCCAGCTGGGCGGCGAACCGGGCGGCGCGCATCATCCGCAGCGGGTCGTCGGAGAAGGACTCCTCCGGGGTGGCCGGGGTGCGCAGCACCCGGGCCTCCAGGTCCTCCAGGCCGCGGTGCGGGTCGACGAAGCCGCGGCAGGGCAGGTCGACGGCCATCGCGTTGACGGTGAAGTCGCGACGCACCAGGTCCTGCTCGATGGAGTCGCCGTAGCTGACCTCGGGCTTGCGCGAGGTGCGGTCGTACGCCTCGCTGCGGTAGGTGGTGATCTCGATCAGGAACGAGCCCTCGGCGGTGTCCTTGCGCGCGCCGACGGTGCCGAACGCGATGCCCACGTCCCACACCGCGTCGGCCCACCCCTTGACCAGCTTGAGGATCTGCTCCGGGCGGGCGTCGGTGGTGAAGTCGAGGTCGTTGCCGAGCCGTCCGAGCAGGGCGTCCCGGACCGAGCCGCCGACCAGCGACAGCCGGTGGCCGGCGTCCTGGAAGCGGCGGGCGATCTCGTCGGCGACCGGGGAGACCCGCAGCAGCTCCTGCAGGCCGCGGGTCTGCGCCTCGGTCAGCCCCGGAAGGGCGACCGGGTCGGCGGAGCTGGAATGATTGGCGCTGGACGCATTGGCAGTGGACACGGCTCACAAGGGTACGTGGCCCGCCTGCTCCGCCGCCTTCCCGTTTCGCGCCCCCGGCCCGCCCCGCAGCTCCCGGGCCGCAACACTGCGGGCCGGGCAACGTCGTTACCATGCCGGGTGAACGCTCCTTGCCGGAGACCGCGCGGTCGGGTCGGCCGCGGCGGTGCGTGGAGTGATCGAGTCGATCGGGAACGGCGAGGACGCGCGTGGACGAGCGGACCGGACGGGGCACGGCAGGCGCCGGGCGCCGCGGACGGCGGACGGGCCGGCTGGCCAGGGGCGCCGCCGCCCTGCTGGCGGGCGGACTGGTCGCGGCGGTGTCCGCCGCCCCGGCGGCGGCCGGGCCGACCACGCTGGTGACCGCCACGGGCGACTACCCGGCGGTGGTGCGGATCGACACCGTGTCCCCGAAGACCGCGCACGAGAACGACACCGTGTCGGTGACCGTCACGGTCACCAACTCCGGTACCGCGAAGCTGAAGTCGCCGACCCTGAAGGTGCGGCAGCCGAACCAGAGCCGGCCGCTGCTCGCCCGCAGCGACCTCGGTCTGCTCGCCTCCCGCTCCACCCCGAGCACCGCGGACGGCGTCGCGCTGGACAGCCCCTCGCAGGACGTCGGCGACCTGGAACCGGGGCAGAGCAGGACCCTCCCGCCGCTGCAGCTGCCGGTGTCCGCGCTGCGCGCCAAGGACACCGGCAACTACGAGCTCGCGGTCGACGTCTGGGGCAGTACCGGCGACGAGCGGGCGCACACCCTGGGCATCGCCCGCACCTACCTGCCGTACCAGGGCAAGACCGTCGCCAAGCCCTCCGAGGTGGCCGTGGTCTGGCCGCTCACCCACGCCCCGGTGCTGGTCGCCCAGACCATGCCGGACGCCGACCAGACGCCGGTGCTGCGCGACGACAGCCTGGCCGCCGAGCTCACCGGTGACGGCCGGCTGAACCAGCTGGTCGGGATCGGCGCCACCATGCAGGGGCTGACCTGGGCGATCGACCCGAACCTGCTGGACACCGTGTTCGCGATGACCAAGCCGTACCGGGTGCAGAAGCCCGGCACCGCCGGCGAGTCCGCGCGCGAGGACAACACCGTCCAGGGCGCCGGCCGCGACGCGGCGACCGCCTGGCTGGCCAAGCTGCGGTCGGCCCTGGCCCAGCAGAACACCGAGGTGGTCTCGCTGCCGTACGCGGACCCGGACCTGGCCTCGATCGCGCACAACGGCGCCGGGCTGAACGGAATGGACGCGGCCCTGCGCAAGGCGGTGACCGCCGGCCAGATCACCACCGAGGCCCGGCTGTCGGTGGACGCCCACTCGAACGTCGCCTGGCCGTACCAGGGCCTGCTGGACCAGCGCACGGCGGCCACGGCCGCCGCGGCGGGCGGCCAGGTGGTGCTGGTCAACGGCACCGTGATGCCGGAGAGCGACAAGCTGTCCTACACGCCGGGCGCGGCCCGCTCGATCGGCAACGGGCAGACCGCGGTGGTCTCCGACGCGACCCTGGCCGCGCTGTTCCAGCGCGACCTGGGCAGCCCGAGCGACCGCACCGCGACCGAGCAGCGCTTCCTCGCCGAGACCCTGGCGATCGCGCACCAGGAGCCGGAGCACCCGCGCGGGCTGCTGGTGCTGCCCGCCCGGACGCTGACCGTGGGCACCGCGCAGGCGCTGCACGACGCGATGCAGAGCGCGTCCGGCGGCGGCTGGGTGGCGCCGGCGACGCTGCAGACCGTCGCCGCGGAGAAGTCCGACCCGAGCGCCAACGCCGCCGTCCCGGAGGGCTACCCGCAGGACGCGGCCGGCTCCGAGCTGTCCACCGCCGAGCTGTCGGCGACCATGCAGCTCCAGGACGGCGTGGACCAGCTGATGATGATCCTGACCCAGCCGGAGCGGGTGCGCGGGCCGTTCAGCGCCGCCATGGTGCGCTCGATGTCCACCGAGTGGCGCGACCGCCCGAAGGACGGCCAGGAGTACCGCACCGGGGTGCAGCACTACCTGAGCAGCCTGAAGGCCGCGGTCCGGGTGCCGACCAAGACCGTGGTGACGCTGCCCGGCGACAACGCGACGCTGCTGGTCAGCGTGAAGAACGACCTGACCCAGGCGGTCGGCAACCTGGAACTGCGGATCACCTCCACCCAGCAGAACCGCCTGAAGATCGACTACCCGATCCAGCCGGTGGTGCTGGACGCCATCACCAGCCGCACCTTCCGCTTCCCCGCCGAGGCCCAGGTCAACGGCCCGGTCCAGGTGACCGCGCAGCTGTGGACCACCGGCCCGAACGCGCAGCCGTACGGCGACCCGGTGGTGTTCACCGTCGACGTCACCTCGGTGGCCAGCGGCGTGACCTACGTGATCGCCTGCGGCACCGTGCTGATGGTCCTCGCCGGGGTGCGGTTCTACCTGCAGCGCAAGAAGCGCAAGGCGGCGGGCGAGGTCGACGAGGACCCGGACCGCCCGCTGGACGGCGCCGCGGGGCCGTCGCCCGACGCGGATCCGTCCTCCGACGCGGATGACACCGATCGGGTCGCCGGTGATGAGAAGGTGGATCACTAGGCCGTCCCACCCCCGGGCGTCCACCCCCTCTCTGACGTGGATTGGTGGCATGAACGAGCGGAGCGAGCGAGCAACACAGGACCAGGCCGGCCGGCCCCAGGATCGCGCGGGCGGCCCCCGGTCCGCCGCCGCCCCCGCGGACCCCACCGCCGACTGGTACGTCGCCGACACCTACGCCCGTGACCCGTACGCCGCCGAGGCGTACGGCAGCGCGGACCCGTACGGCGCTGTCGACCTGCCGGGCGCCGGCCCCGACGAGACCGACACGCCGGAGGGCTCGGCGGCGGTGCCGGGCCAGCCGAACCGCGAACCCGACGCCACCGTGCAGCTGACCGCCCCGGCCCCGCGCTGGGCGTCGATCGCCGCCGAGGTCGCCGCCGAGGCCGACGGGACCGTCGAGGCCGAGGACGGTGCCGAGGACGGTCCACAGGCCCCCGACGGGCACGAGGACCGGGACGAGCGGGACGGCGAGTACGTCGGCGTGGACGCCCTGCTGTCGGAGGCACCCGAGCCGGCCGCCGAGGAGCCCGAGCCGGAGCCCGCGCCGGACTGGCGGCGCGAGGCGCAGGGCCCGCACCCGTACGTGCCGCCGATCGAGTTCGACCCGCCGCTGTCCGAGGAGGAGGCGGTGATGCAGGCCAACGCCGCGGTGCTGGAGGCCGACGCCGCCGCCGCGCCGCCCGCCGCACCGACCACGGCCGCCGCGCCCACCGCCTTCCCGGTGCCCGGGGCGCCGTCCGGCGGAGGCGGTGCGGGCAAGGTCGCGGGCCTGCTCAACTCCAGCGCCGTCATGGCCGCCGGCACCCTGGTCTCCCGCGGCACCGGATTCCTGCGCACCATGGTGATCGCCGCCGCGATCGGCGTGGCCTCGATGGGCGACTCGTACAACGCCGCCAACACCCTGCCCACCCTGCTGTACATCCTGATCGGCGGCGGCGCGCTGAACGCGGTGTTCGTGCCGCAGCTGGTGCGCAGCATGAAGAACGACGAGGACGGCGGCACCGCCTACGCCAACCGGCTGCTCACCCTGGTGGTGACCGGCCTGGCGGGCGTGGTGTTCGTCGCCGTGCTGGCGGCGCCGGTGCTGGTGCAGCTGATCTCGCACGCGCTGATGCGCGATCAGGCGAGCGCCGACACCACGGTGGCGCTGGCCCGGTACTGCCTGCCGACCATCTTCTTCATGGGCGTGCACGTGGTGATGGGTCAGATCCTGAACGCCCGCGGCCGGTTCGGCGCGATGATGTGGACGCCCGTCCTGAACAACGTCGTGGTGATCTTCACCTTCGCGATGTACATCGGGGTGTACGGCACCTTCCAGCACAGCGAGGTCACCCCGGAGACCGTCTCCCCCGAGGGCGTCCGGCTGCTCGGCATCGGCACCATGCTCGGCCTGGCCGTGCAGGCGCTGTCGATGATCCCGTACCTGCGGGCGGCGGGCTTCAGGTTCCGGCCCCGGTTCGACTGGCGCGGCCACGGCCTGGGCAAGGCCGCCCGGCTGGCCAAGTGGACCTTCCTGTTCGTGCTGGCCAACCAGGCGGGCTTCCTGGTGGTCACCCAGCTGGCCACCTCGGCCGGCCGGGCCGCCGAGGGCGACGGCTACCTGGGCGTCGGCCTCGCCGCGTACTCCAACGCGCTGCTGATCTGGCAGCTGCCGATGGCGGTGATCACCGTCTCGGTGATGAGCGCGGTGCTCCCCCGGCTGTCCCGGGCGGCCGCCGACCACGATGCCGGCGCGGTCCGCGACGACCTCTCCTACGGCCTGCGCACCTCCGCGGTGGCCATCGTCCCGGCCGCGTTCCTGTTCCTGTCGCTGGGCCCGGTGATCGGCTCCTCGATCTACGGCCTGGGCAACGGCGGCGCGGTCGCCCACGGCACCACCGCGGTCGGCTACATGCTCTCCGCGTTCGCCCTCGGCCTGATCCCGTACTCCGTGCAGTACGTGCTGCTGCGCGGCTTCTACGCCTACGAGGACACCAGGACCCCGTTCTCCAACACCGTCTGGGTGGCGCTCACCCAGGCCGGCACCGCGGTGCTGTGCTGGCTCGTGCTGCCCGCGCAGTGGGCGGTCACCGGCATGGCGCTCGGCTACGGCCTGTCCTACGCGGTCGGCGTGTTCGTCGCCCTGCCCAAGCTGAAGGCCAAGGTCGGCGGCCTGGACACCGCCCGGATCACCAAGACCTACGTCCGGCTGGCGATCGCCTCGCTGCCCGCCGCGGTGGTCGGCCTGGGCCTGGAGGTGCTCGCCCTGCAGGTGCTGGACGGGTGGATCGGCAACGTCCTGACCCTGCTGGTGGCGGCCGGGGCGCAGCTCGCGGTGTTCCTGGTGATGGCCCGCAAGATGCGGATCGAGGAGCTCAACGCCCTCACCGGAATGGTCCGAAGGAGGCTCGGCCGCTGAGTCGACCACGGCCCCCCGGTTGACGCCGCGTCAATCCGGTGACGCCGATCCGTCGGACCCTCAGTCCGCTTTCCATGGGCCGGAGTCGGGATGAGCCCCCGATTCCGGCCCATTCGTCCGCCGTTCCACCGGATGTGGGTAATCGGGCAACCTCCCGGCACTCTCAGAGGTCGTACGAAGAGCCCCGAAGTGGGCACAATTGACCTTGCACGGCCGACCACTCCGGCAGCGGGGCGTCGACCGTCCCGGGATGAACCGGGGCGACACAAGGGGAGGCAGGACCACGGTGGCTGACGGCACCAAGGCGATCGTCGACACGTCCGGGACGGACGGGGCGGCGACCGAGGCCGAGCCCGGAACTCCGGAGCGCGAGGCCGGCTCCGACCGCGGCCGGGGCGCCACGGGTTCTGCGAACGGCGCATCGCCCGGCTCCGCGAACGGAGCGGCGAACGGCACGGCGAAGGACGCGGCGAAGGCCACGGCCAAGAGCACAACGAAGGACGCCGCGAAGGACGCGGCGAAGGCCACGACCAGGAGCACGACGAAGGCGGGCGCGAACGGCACGGGCAAGGGCACCGCCGCGAAGACCCCCGTCACCAAGTCCGCCGCGGCGAAGGGCGGCCGGCCGAGGCCGACCCCCGAAGCGGCTCCCGAGGCGGCTGCCGCGCCGACCGGCGGCCCCGCCGACGCTCCCGGCGCCGCCGCCCCGGAGGCGGCCCCGCAGGCCGCTGCAGAGGCCCCGCAGGCGTCCTCCGGGGCGAGCCTGCCCCCCGAAGCCACCGCCCCGCTCTCGGCCCAGGAGATCGACGCCGAACTCGCCGCCAAGGGCGCCCGCCCCGACCGCCCCTCGCGCACCCGCGGGGTGCGCCGTCCGCTGCCGCCGATGGAACCCGCCGAACCCGCCCCCGCCACCAGCACCGAGACCCTCGACGCCGACACCGGCACCCTGCCCGCCGTGCTGCCCGCCCCGCAGCGGCACAGCGGTGACAAGATCGGCGGCCGCTACCGGCTGGAGGAGTGCATCTCCGAGTCGGAGACCTTCACCAGCTGGCGCGCCGTCGACGAGAAGCTCCGCCGCGCCGTCGGCGTCCACCTGCTGGCGGCCGGCCACCGCCGCGCCAAGTCGGTGCTCACCTCCGCGCGCAGCGCCGCCCTGCTCGGCGACCCACGCTTCGTCCAGGTGCTGGACGCGGTCCAGGAGGGCGAGCTGGTCTACGTCATCCGCGAGTGGCTGCCCGGCGCCCGCGACCTCGGCGAGCTGCTGGCGAGCGGCCCGATGGAGCCCTTCGACGCCTACCAGATGGTCCGTCAGGTCACCGACGCGATCGCCGCAGCCCACGAGCGCGGCCAGGCGCACCTGCGGCTCACCCCCAAGTGCGTGCTGCGCACCGACGGCGGCCAGTACCGGATCAACGGCATCGCGGTCGACGCCGCGCTGCGCGGACTGCCCACCGAGGACGCCGAACTGACCGACGTCCGAGCGATCGGCGCACTGCTGTACGCGGCCCTCACCCACCGCTGGCCGTACCCCGAGGACCGGTACGACCTCCAGGGGCTGCCCAAGGACCTGGGCTGCGTACCGCCGGACCAGGTGCGGGCCGGCGTCCACAAGGGGCTCGCGGAGCTCGCCGCGCGCGTCCTGTGCGACCAGCCGCCGCACCACAAGGAGCCGATCACCAGCCCCGCCGAACTGGCCGCGGCGATCGCCGGGATGCCCAAGGTCCGGCCGCCCGAGCAGCCGGCCCCGCCGGCGCTGCGCGCGCTGCCCGCGGCCCGCCCGCGCTACGCCTCCGGCGCGCCCACCCAGGTGCTCCCGCCGGTGGCGGACCCCGCGCCCGCACAGCCGCCCACCGGCCCCAGGCCCGCCCCGCGCCGCCGCCGCGGCCTGCGCCGAGTGGCCCGGTGGACCGCCTCGCTGGTGGCGCTGTCCGCCGTCACGGTCGGCTCCTGGCAGCTGGTGGAGTACGTCAACGAGCAGGGGAAGGCGAGCAGCAGCCGCACCGAGCCCGCGCCCACCCCGTCGGCCTCCGGGCCCGCGCCCACCGGCCAGAAGCTCACCCTCGCCGGGATCAGCCCGTTCAACGCCTACGGCGACACCAAGGACGAGCACGGCGTCGAGATCCCGAACGCCACCGACGGGAACCCCGCCACCGCCTGGACCACCCAGCGCTACAACGACCAGTTCGGCGCCTGGCGGGCCGGCACCGGCCTGCTGATCGACCTCGGGTCGGCCCGTCAGGTCGGTTCGGTGGAGGTCCAGTTCCTCGGTGACACCAAGGTCGAGCTGAAGGCCGCCCCGGCCGGCGCCGGCAGCGCCCCGTCCGACGACGACAGCGGCTTCCGCGCCCTCGGCCCCTCGATCGCCACCGGCTCCGGCTCCAAGGTCACCCTGAAGCCGAGCACCCCGGTCACCACCCGGTACCTGGTGCTCTGGCTCACCGGCCTGCCCACCGCCGACGAAGGCGGCTTCCGCGGCAAGGTCGCCGAGATCCAGGTCCACGGCTGACCGGGCGTCAACCCCTTGATCCGCTCCCCCGCATCCCCAACGATGTGACCGTGGCCGTCCGAGCGGACGGCCGGAGCGCGAGGAGGGGGCGGATGGCCGAGGAGCCCACCGACGCCGAACTGCTCGCCCGTCACACGGCGGGCGACCCGGACGCTTTCGGGCTGCTGGTGCACCGGCACCGCGACCGCCTGTGGGCCGTCGCGGTGCGCACCCTCGGCGACCGCGAGGAGGCCGCCGACGCGCTCCAGGACGCCCTGGTCTCCGCGTTCCGCGCGGCCGCCGGGTTCCAGAACCGCTCCGCGGTCACCACCTGGCTGCACCGGATCGTGGTGAACGCCTGCCTCGACCGGGCCCGGCGCCGCGCCGTCCGCCGGGCCGAGTCGCTCGACCGGGACCCGGCCCCGCTGGACAGCGCGCTCGGCACCAGCGAGGGCGCCGAGAGCCACGCGGTGCGCGCCGAGACCCGCCGCGAGGTGGCCGAGGCGCTCGCCCTGCTGCCCGCCGAACAGCGCGCCGCACTGGTGCTGGTCGACCTGCAGGGCTACCCGGTCGCCGAGGCGGCCGAGGTGCTCGGCGTCGCGGTCGGCACCGTGAAGAGCCGCTGCGCCCGCGGCCGGGCCCGGCTGCTGCCGTTGCTGCGCCACCTCGGTCCGGCCGGTGTTCCACGTGAAACACCCGCCCCCTCCGACCCGGGACCGGCGTCCGCCCGAAGCGATGTTCCACGTGGAACGCGCGCCCCGGCCGGCTCCGGACCGGTCCCCCGCCCCGGCGATGTTCCACGTGGAACCGGGCCGAGCGCCCCGCCCGGGCCGCGGGACGGGAACCCGAACCGGACCGCCCCCGTCACACCCTCGGACTCCGCACCCGCCCTGGAAGGAGATGCGACCCCGCGATGACGCCGCACCCGCCTTCCGACCACCCCGACCTGGACGCGCTCGCCGACCTCGCCGAGGAGCTGCTGCCGCCCGAGCAGGCCGAACCGCTGCACCGGCACCTGGCCGGCTGCCCCGCCTGCGCCGAGGACTACGCCGCGCTGCGCGGCCTGCCCGAGCTGCTGGCCGCCGCCCCCGCCCCGCCGCTGCCGCAGGAGGTCGCCGACCGCCTCACCGCAGCCCTCGCCGCCGAGTCCGCCGCCCGCGCCGAGGCCCGCCCCGACGTGCCGCCCGCCGACCGTCCGCAGGTCGCTCCGGGAGCGCCCACCGGCCCGTCCCGCAGCGGTGCACCGGCGGGCTCCCCCGGCGCAGCCACCGGCCCCGGACGTCCCGCCCGCCGTCGGCGGCGCGGCGCCCTCCTCCTGCTCGCCGGCGGGGCTGCCGCCCTCGTCGCGGCCGTCGGCGGCGTTCTGCTCAGCCTCGGGGACCGTCACCACGCCGACGTCACGGCCTCCTCCGCCCAGGACGCCAGGGCCACGCACCAGGCGCTCAGCGGCGGAACCCCCGCCGCGGGCGGCACCGGTGGCCCGCACGCCCAGCCGAACGCGGGTGCCGCCGAGTCCTCCGGCACGCAGAGCGGGTCCGGCAGCGGCGACGCCGGCGGGCCCGACTTCACGGCCGATCAACTCCCGGCGCAGATCGACCGGTTGCTGGGTTCCACGGGCGCCCCGCAGCTCGGCCCCGCCACCGCTGCCGCCCCGGTCGTTCCTGCCTGCCTGACGGCGGCCGCCGGGCACCCCGGCGAGGCCCCGCTGGCCGCCGGTACCGGCCGCTACGCGGGCCGGCCGGTGGTGGCGCTGGTCTACCGCCCGGCGGGCGACGGCGGCCCGCTGGAGGTCTACCTGGCCACCCCGGACTGCCCGGGTTCGACGATCCTGCTGCACAGCACCGTCGCGGCCCCCTGATTCCTCATCGCTCCGGGCCTCCAGCGCCCGGAGTGCGGGCGGTTGGTGCGGTCGGGCCTGGGAATGCGGGAGACTGGTGAGTCGTTGTCCGGGGCGGCGGAGCAGACCGCCCTCCCCCGCGCGAGCGGGACGCCAGGCGAACCAGGAGATGCAGTGAGCGACGTCCGTAACGTGATCATCATCGGTTCCGGCCCGTCCGGATACACCGCTGCGCTTTACACCGCGCGTGCTTCCCTCCAGCCGCTGGTGTTCGAGGGCGCGGTCACGGCCGGCGGCGCGCTGATGAACACCACCGAGGTGGAGAACTTCCCGGGCTTCCGCGACGGCATCATGGGCCCCGAGCTGATGGACAACATGCGCGCCCAGGCCGAGCGCTTCGGCGCCGAGCTGGTGCCGGACGACATCGTCGCGGTCGACCTGACCGGCGAGATCAAGACCGTCACCGACTCCGAGGGCAAGGTGCACCGCGCCCGCGCCGTGATCGTCACCACCGGCTCGCAGCACCGCAAGCTCGACCTCCCGAACGAGGACAAGCTCTCCGGCCGCGGCGTCTCCTGGTGCGCGACCTGCGACGGCTTCTTCTTCCGCGACCAGGACATCGCGGTGGTCGGCGGCGGCGACACCGCCCTGGAGGAGGCCACCTTCCTGTCCCGCTTCGCCCGCAGCGTGACGGTCGTGCACCGCCGCAACACCCTGCGCGCGTCCAAGGCGATGCAGGAGCGCGCCTTCGCCGACCCGAAGATCTCCTTCGCCTGGGACAGCGCGGTCGAGGAGATCCACGGCGACCCGAAGCTGACCGGCCTGACCCTGCGCGACACCAACACCGGGGACCTGCGCGAGCTGCCGGTCACCGGCCTGTTCATCGCGATCGGCCACGACCCGCGCACCGAGCTCTTCAAGGGCCAGCTCGACCTGGACGCCGAGGGCTACCTCAAGGTCGAGGCCCCCTCCACCCGCACCAACGTCCCGGGCGTGTTCGCCGCCGGCGACGTGGTCGACCACACCTACCGCCAGGCGATCACCGCGGCCGGCACCGGCTGCTCCGCCGCGCTGGACGCCGAGCGCTACCTCGCCGCGCTGACGGACGCCAACGAGGCCGAGACCGCCGCCGTCGCGGTCTGACGCACCACCACCCGGGCCGAGCAGCCCTCAGGACGGGGGCGGTCCCGTTCGGACCACACCAGAAACAGAACCGCCCCCGCCGTTGTTATCCCTGACGCATCTCTCCTCCGACCCCAAGGAGTCCCCGTGGCCGGCGCCACCAAGGAAGTTACCGACGCCACCTTCGATGCCGAGGTGCTCAAGAGCGACAAGCCCGTCCTGGTCGACTTCTGGGCCACCTGGTGCGGCCCGTGCCGCCAGGTCGCCCCGGTCCTCGAGGACATCGCGGCCGAGCACAGCGACAAGCTGACCATCGTGAAGCTCGACGTGGACGCCAACCAGGAGACCGCCGCGGCGTACAACGTGATCTCCATCCCGACGCTGAACGTCTACAAGGACGGCGAGCTGGTGAAGACCATCACCGGCGCCCGCCCGAAGGCCGCGCTGCTGCGCGAGCTGGCCGAGTACCTGTAGCCGTTCGTCGCCGAGGCGGCCCCGCGGGAACCCCCGCTCGGGCCGCCTCGGCGTTTCCGGACGCCTTCCGAGGCTTCGTCAGGAAGCCCTGAGAGCAGCGGGGCACTCGGCCGGGCCGTTCCGGTCCGAGCGGAGAATCGCTCTCACAGAACGTCCCTGGGGCGGCTCAGAACGGCCGCAGCACCGGTTCCTTGCGCCGGCCGCCGAGCAACCGCTCCAACGCGCCCTCCATGTCGCCCTTCCAGGAGAGCGTGGTGCGCGCCTCCAGCCGCAGCCGCGGGAACCGGTGGTGCGGACGGACGGTCTTGAAGCCGACCGCGAGCAGGTGCTCGGCGGGCAGCACGCAGCTCGGGATCTCCCGCCCCTGGGCGCCGAACGCCTCGATCGCCCGGGAGCCCCGCCGGATCAGGTCCTTGGCCACCGACTGCACCAGCACCCTTCCCAGGCCCTGCCCCTGAAACCCCGGCAGCACCCGGGAGACCATCAGCTGCACCGCGTCCGGCGAGATCGGGCTGGTCGGGAAGGACTGCCCGCGCGGCACGTAGGCCGGCGGTGCGTACAGCACGAACCCGGCCGGGCGGTCGTCCACGTAGGCGACCCGCCCGCAGGACCCCCACTCCAGCAGCACCGCGGAGATCCAGCCCTCCTTCTCCAACTCCCCCTTGCCGGCCTCCTGGGCGTCCCGCCCGCTGACCGGGTCGAGCTCCCAGAAGACGCAGGAGCGGCAGGTGTTCGGCAGATCCGCGAGGTTGTCCAGCGTCAGCGGAACGACCCTCCGTCCCACGCCCGCACCTCCTCCTCCACACGGCAAGCGGCCCTGGACTCCAGTCTGCTCCGCCCAGCGAAACGGGTGCACGTTTCACGTGAAACATGCACCCGTTGTTCGCCGTTCGAGACCTTCGGCGTCAGGACAGCCGCAGTCCCTGCTCACCCGGTGCCAGGCTGTCCAGGATCCGGTTCAGGTCCTCGACCGAGCCGAACTCCAGCACCACCTTGCCCTTGCCCAGCCGGCCGTCACGCTGCTGCGCGACCTCCACCTTGACCCGGGTCTCGAAGCGGTCGGAGAGCCGCCCGGCCAGTTCGTCGAACGCCGGGGAGTTCAGCCGGCCGGCCCGCGGGGTGGCCTTCTTCGCCTTCGGCTTCTCGCCGGACATCAGCTTGGCGATCTCCTCGGTGGCCCGCACCGTCAGCTGCTCGGCCACCACCCGGTCGGCCAGGCGCTCCTGGCGCTCGGCGTCCGGCACCATCAGGATCGCCTTGGCACAGCCGGCGCTGAGCGTCCCCGCCGCCACCTTCAGCTGTACCGAGACCGGCAGCTTCATCAGCCGCAGGGTGTTGGACACGTGCGGGCGGGACTTGCCGACCCGGTCCGCCAACTGGTCGTGCGTGCAGCCGAAGTCGCGCAGCAGCTGGTCGTAGGCGGCGGCCTCCTCCAGGGCGTTCAGCTCGGCCCGGTGCAGGTTCTCCAGCAGCGCGTCCAGCAGCAGCTTGTCGTCCTCGGTGGCCCGGACGATCGCCGGGATCGCCTCCAGCCCGGCCTCCCGGGAGGCCCGCCAACGGCGCTCACCCATGATCAGCTCGTAGCGGTCCGGGCCGGTCTGACGGACCACCACGGGCTGCAGCAGGCCGACCTCCTTGATGGAGGCGACCAGTTCGGCGAGCTTCTCCTCGTCGAACACCTCGCGCGGCTGGCGCGGGTTGGGGCTGATCGAGTCCAGCGGCAGCTCGGCGAACCGGGCGCCGTTCACCGGGGCCAGCGCCGACTCCAGCACGCTGCGCCGCTGGTCACCGGCCAGCTCCCGCAGGCTCTCGGCGGCGGCCTTGGCGGCCACCGTGCCACGGTCGGTCGGCACCGCGGGAGCCGCCGCGACCGGCGGGGCCTCGACCGGCGCGGGCGCCGCTCCGCCGGCGGCCGCAGCCGGCTGGGCCGCCGGGATCAGCGCCCCCAGACCCTTGCCCAGACCCCTGCGCATGCCACTCACCGGTTGCCCTCCATCGAACTGTGCTGTGCCGTCGGCGCGGACGACTCCTCGCCGTTGCGCGGCGGCACGACCGCCGCCGCACCCGCCCGGTGCCGCCCCTCGCCGACCTTGACGACCGCCCGCAGCGCCACCTCGCGCGCCGCCTCCAGGTAGGAGAGCGCACCGCTGGAATTGGGATCGTAGGTCAGCACGGTCTGCCCGTAGCTGGGGGCCTCCGAGATGCGCACCGAACGCGGGATGGCGGTGGCCAGCACCTCGTTCTCGAAGTGGGTCCGCACCTCCTCGGCGACCTGCGAGGCCAGCCTGGTCCGGGCGTCGTACATGGTGAGCAGGATGGTCGACACGTGCAGCGCCGGGTTCAGGTGCGCCCGCACCAGCTCCACGTTGCGCAGCAGCTGACCGAGGCCCTCCAGCGCGTAGTACTCGCACTGGATCGGGATCAGCACCTCCTGGCCGGCCACCAGGGCGTTGACGGTCAGCAGGCCGAGCGAGGGCGGGCAGTCGATCAGCACGTAGTCCAGCGGCTGCTCGTAGGCCGCGATGGCGCGCTGCAGGCGGCTCTCCCGGGCGACCAGCGAGACCAGCTCGATCTCGGCGCCGGCCAGGTCGATGGTGGCGGGGCAGCAGAACAGGCCCTCCACGTCGACCACCGGCTGCACCACGTCGGCCAGCGGCTTGCCCTCGACCAGCACGTCGTAGATCGACGGCACCTCGGCGTGGTGGTCGATGCCCAGCGCGGTCGAGGCATTGCCCTGCGGGTCGAGGTCGATGACCAGCACCCGCAGGCCGTGCATGGCGAGCGAGGCGGCCAGGTTGACGGTGGTGGTGGTCTTCCCCACCCCGCCCTTCTGGTTGGCGACCACCATCACCCGGGTCGCGGCGGGTCGGGGAAGCCCCTCCCCGGCACGCGCGACGACCTGGACGGCGGCGTGCGCGGCACGTGCGACGGGGGTCTCATCCACCTGATCGACGATCTCCGACTCCTGCATGGGGGTCAGTGTTTCACGTGAAACCGGGGCCGCGACAGTCACCTCCGGGTGACGGTCTCGCGTCCGATTCAGTCCTTGATCAAGTACGCCGGTAAGCAGGAAGCGACGTTTCACGTGAAACACGATGCCCGGAATGTCACGATCCGACGGCCCGACACTCCGGCCGCGGGCCAGCGAACAGCGAACAGCGACCTGTCCCCGGAAGGACGGACGGGGGGCGGACGGTCGACCGACCGTCCGCCCCCCGTCCGGGAACCCTCCAGGATCGGCGCGGCTCAGCGCCGCCCGCGACCGCCGGCCCGCCGGCCCGCGCCCTCGCCGCCCTTGCCACCGCGCCCGGCCCGGGCCGCCTTGGCCCGCCGGGTGGCGGCCCGCACCCCGCCGGGGCTCTCCCCCGCCTCCACCCGGACCACCCGGGTCGGTGTCTCCAGCACGCCCTCGCCGACCCCGATCACCGACCACTTCACCGCGCCCAGCCGGGTCAGCGCCGCCCGCGACTCGGTCAGCTCCTGCTCGGCGGTGTCGCCCTTCAGCGCCAGCATCTGCCCGTACGGCCGCAGCAACGGCATGCCCCAGCCCGCCAGCCGGTCCAGCGGCGCCACCGCGCGGGCCGTCACCACGTCCACCGCCAGCTTGCCGACCGTCTCCTCGGCCCGGCCGCGCAGCACGGTGACGTTGTCCAGGCCGAGCTCGCGGACCACCTCCTCCAGGAAGGTGGTCCGGCGCAGCAGCGGCTCCAGCAGCGTCACCGAGACGTCCGGCCGGGCCAACGCCACCGGGATGCCGGGCAGCCCGGCCCCCGAGCCGACGTCGCACAGCGAGACCTCGGCGGGCAGCAGCTCGGCCAGCACCGCGCAGTTGAGCACGTGCCGGTCCCACAGCCGGGGCACCTCGCGCGGGCCGATCAGCCCGCGCTGCACCCCGGCGGTCGCCAGCAGCTCGGTGTACCGCACGGCCAGCGGCAGTCGATCGCCGAAGATCCGTCCCGCTGCCTCCGGAGCCTCCGTCGGCCCCTCCAGCGACGCCTCGGACGCCGTGCCGTCCCTGTCCATCTCTGCCTCTCCGCTCACCGTCGTGTCCACCCGCCGTACCGGCCCTACAAGCACTGTTCCACGTGAAACATCCATCCGCCGCAAAGGCGACGACCCCGCCCGCGAGAGGCGGGCGGGGTCGGACGCCGGATCGGCGGCACCACCGGCGTCAAGCCGGCAGCACGACCACGCAGCGCTGGGGCTCCTCGCCCTCCGACTCGCTGCGCAGCCCCGCTGCGGCCACCGCGTCGTGCACCACCTTGCGCTCGAACGGGGTCATCGGCCGCAGCTTGACCTGCTCGCCGGAGCTCTTGACCTGCTCGGCCGCCTCCGCGCCCAGTTCCGCCAACTCGGCCCGCTTGCGCGCCCGGAAGCCCGCAACGTCCAGCATCAGGCGGCTGCGCTCCCCGGTCTCCCGGTGGACGGCCAGCCGGGTCAGCTCCTGGAGCGCCTCCAGCACCTCGCCGTCCTGCCCCACCAGCCGCTGCAGCGTCCGGTCGTCGCCCTCGCTGACGATGGAGACCAGCGCCCGGTCCCCCTCGACGTCCATGTCGATGTCGCCGTCCAGGTCGGCGATGTCCAGCAGACCCTCCAGGTAGTCGGCGGCGATGTCACCCTCGTGCTCCAGACGCGAGAGGACGCTCTCACCGGCCGGCGCGGTGTCGACGGCGGAGGTGGTGCCATCGGTCACAGGTGGACTCCTTCGGAGTACGGGGCCCTCGGGTGGGGCCGGGAGAGAGGGTCGGGACTACTTCTTCTTCGGCCGCTGACCGGCCTGGCCGCCGCGCCGGGGCTGCTGGCGCTGGCCCGGCCTGGCCGCCGGCTTCGCCCCGCCCGGCTTCGCACCGGACTGCCCGGCCCCGGCCGGCTCGGCCTCGGCCACGTCCTGGGAGGCCGCGTCCGGCGCTTCGCCGTGCTCCGTGGCGTGCGCCTGGTGGGTCGCCGTGGCCTGCCGCTGCGCCTTGGACTGCTTGCGCGGCTGCTGCCGGCGCACCTGCACGCTGTCCTCGACGGCCGCCTGGGCCTCCGCCGCGGCGCTGCCCTTGGAGCCGGTGATGGACGCCAGCAGGCCGACCTTCTTGATCGAACCGTCCGGGTTGATCCGGCCCTGCTTCTTCAGCCGGGCCTGGCGCTCGTTCCAGGCCTGGCTGCCGGGCGTCGGGTTGTTGCGGATGACGATCAGCTGCTGGCCCATCGACCAGACGTTGGTGGTGAGCCAGTAGACCAGCACACCGACCGGGAAGTTGATGCCCATCACGGCGAACATGACCGGGAAGACGTACATCAGCATCTTCTGCTGCTGCATGAACGGCGTCTTGACCGTCAGGTCCATGTTCTTGGTCATCAGCTGGCGCTGCGTGATGAACTGCGACAGCGACATCAGCACGATCATGACCGCGCAGACGATCTGGATGTGGATGCTGTCGGCACCCACGAACTTCGCCGACAGCGGGGCGCCGAAGATGTGCGCCTGCTTGGCGCTCTCCAGCAGCGGCCGGTCGATCACGCCGATGGTCTTGTCGTTGGCGATCGAGGCCAGCACACCGTAGAGAGCGGTGAAGAACGGCGCCTGCACGAGGATCGGAAGGCACGAGGAGAACGGGTTGGTGCCCGCCTCCTTGTACAGCTTCATCATCTCTTCGGACTGGCGCTGCTTGTCGTTCTTGTAGCGCTCCTGGATGGCCTTCATCTTCGGCTGGATCGCCTGCATGGCCCGGGTCGACTTGATCTGCTTCACGAAGAGCGGGATCAGGCAGATCCGGATGACCACCACCATCATCACGATGGACAGGCCCCACGCCAGGCCGCCGTCCGGATCGAAGACGTGGCTGAACAGCGAGTGGAACTGGACGATGATCCAGGACACCGCTGTGTAGAGGGGACTCAGAAAACCGAAGGTCACCGGTCAGACTCCTTGGACATCGGGCTTCGCCACCGGCTCCGGCTCGGCGGTCCCGCTCGTGGGGCTCAGCAGATTGCGCAGCCGGCGGTGCCACACCGGGTGCTTTCGCGGCGGCACATGGTCGACCCCGCCGGGAGACCAAGGGTTGCAGCGCAGAATGCGCCAGGCGGTCAGCCCGCTGCCCTTGATCGCTCCGTGCACATGGATCGCCTCGTACCCGTAGCGGGAGCACGAGGGGTAATAACGGCACACCGGGCCCAGCAGCGGACTGATCGTCCACTGGTAGAGCCTGATCAGGCCCATCAGCAGGTACTTCATCGCCCTGTTCCCGTCGGGGCACTGCCGGTCGGTTCCGACCTGAGCAAGCGGCGCAGTGCCGCGTCCAGGTCGTGCCCGAGGTCTGGGTACGAGGCCGTCGCCGCGGCGGGCAGCGCCCGTACCACTATCAGGCTACCTGCGGGCAACCGGGACAGGCGCTCGTGGACGAGGTGACGCAGCCGACGCTTCACGAGGTTGCGGACCACTGCTGGCCCCACGGCCTTGCTCACGACGAAACCCGCACGCGCCGAAGGAAGCCCCTCGGCGACGTGCGGGTGGGAGTCGCTGTTCCGGTCGGCACCCGCCTCGGGCGCGCCCTCTCTGTGGAGGTGCACCACCAGCAGGGGCCGACCGGCGCGGCGACCGCGTTTCACCGCGGTCGCGAAGTCCTGGCGCCGCCGCAGCCGATTCTCGGTGGGCAGCACTGCAGACCCTTGGCGCGGATCAGGCGGACAGGGCGCTGCGGCCCTTGGCGCGACGCGACGCCAGGATGGCGCGGCCGGCACGGGTACGCATGCGCAGCCGGAAGCCGTGGGTCTTGGCGCGACGACGGTTGTTCGGCTGGAAGGTGCGCTTGCTCACTCGGGGGCTCCTGGGGTGAATCGTAGGATGACGTGCAGTCGCTTGGCCGTCACCGTGCGTCCGCGCGATCTCCCCTTGCACTGGGAAATCCGGTACCCGGTCCCAGATCTGCTGGGACGGGACCACCACGGCGCCCGTGCTGCGCGCGTCATGGAAGCGGGCGGACCCGCGGACATGCGGCAGCGGCCATCGACAACTCGACCTGGTTACGGTACGCGGGACGGGGTCGGAGGGTCAAACCAGGTGGCCGCCGGGCCGTTGCCCACAGCCTGTGGACAACGACTTGAATCAGCTCTGCGCGCTGACTACCGTTGCAGGACTTGTCTCTTTTGTTCTGTGCTCGTGGTCGCACCGTGACGCGCCACCTCAACCGCCCTCCTGACCTTGCCTGACTCCCCCGCTCGGGGAACGAGAAAGCGTGTACCAGTGGCTGATGTCAACAGCGATCTCGTCCTGATGTGGTCGAGGGTCGTCGAGCGACTGGTCAACGACAGCGACGTCGTGGAGAAGGACAAGAACTGGGTGCGGCGCACCCAGCCGATGTGGATGATGCACGACACCGCCCTGCTGGCGGCGCCGAACGAGTTCGCCAAGCAGGTGCTGGAGGGCCGGCTGCTGCCGCAGCTGACCGAGGCCATCTCGCAGGAGTTCGGCCGCCAGGTGCGGATCGCCGTGATGGTGGACGCCAACGCCGCCGCCTCGGCCGAGGTCGAGCCGGAGCCGGAACCCGAGGCGGACCCGGAGCCGGAGTCCGTGGAGTGGCCGCACCCGCACGACCAGGGCTACCAGGGCGGTCCGGGCTACCCGCAGCAGCAGCAGCCCCCGCCCGGCAGCTGGCCGGGCCGCTCCGGCGAGGACTACCAGCGCCAGCCGTACCAGCAGGACTACCCGCCGGCCGAGCCCTACGGGGTGGGCGCGCAGGATCCGTACGGTGACAGGAGCGGTGCGGGCGGCGGCAGTTGGGAGCCGACCGCGATGCCCGAGCGGCGGCCGGACCCGGCCCCCCGGCGGTCCAGCCGGCCGACCGCGGACTCCGCGCAGGGCGACCTGTTCGGCGGGGCGCTCGGCTCCCCCGACGAGGACCGCCCGCGCCCGGGAGCCGCCCGCCGGGCCGCTCCCCGACCCCCGGCCGCCGCGCAGCCGCCGGCCCGGCTGGAGCGCACCCCCGCGCCCGGGGTCCCGGCCCCGCCCGGCGCTCCCCCGGCGGGCGGCTCCCGCAAGGACGAGCCGAACGCCCGGCTGAACCCCAAGTACCTGTTCGACACCTTCGTCATCGGCGCCAGCAACCGCTTCGCGCACGCGGCGGCGGTGGCGGTCGCCGAGGCCCCGGCCAAGGCGTACAACCCGCTCTTCGTCTACGGGGAGTCCGGGCTCGGCAAGACCCACCTGCTGCACGCCATCGGGCACTACTCGCGCAGCCTGTTCCCGGGCACCCGGGTGCGCTACGTGAGCTCGGAGGAGTTCACCAACGAGTTCATCAACTCGATCCGGGACGGCAAGGCGGACGCGTTCCGCAAGCGCTACCGGGACATCGACATCCTGCTGGTCGACGACATCCAGTTCCTGGCCAGCAAGGAGTCGACGCAGGAGGAGTTCTTCCACACCTTCAACACCCTGCACAACGCCAACAAGCAGATCGTGCTCTCCTCGGACCGGCCGCCCAAGCAGCTGATCACGCTGGAGGACCGGCTCCGCAACCGCTTCGAGTGGGGGCTGATCACCGACGTCACCCCGCCGGAGCTGGAGACCCGGATCGCGATCCTGCGGAAGAAGGCGATCCAGGAGCAACTCAACGCCCCGCCGGACGTGTTGGAGTTCATCGCGTCCCGGATCACCCGCAACATCCGGGAGTTGGAGGGCGCGCTGATCCGGGTCACGGCGTTCGCCAACCTGAACCGGGCGCCGGTGGACCTGGAGCTGGCCGGCATCGTCCTCAAGGACCTGATCCCCGGCGGGGACGAGGACGCCGGGCCGGAGATCACCGCGCAGGTGATCATGCAGCAGACCGCTGCCTACTTCGGGCTGGGCGTGGAGGATCTGTGCGGGTCCTCGCGCAGCCGGGTGCTGGTGACGGCCCGGCAGATCGCGATGTACCTGTGCCGGGAGCTGACCGACCTGTCGCTGCCGAAGATCGGCGCGCAGTTCGGCGGCCGGGATCACACCACGGTGATGCACGCGGACCGCAAGATCCGCTCGTTGATGGCCGAGCGGCGGTCCATCTACAACCAGGTCACCGAGCTGACCAACCGGATCAAGAGCTAGCCGCAGCAAGGCGGTTGACGCTGCGGAGGGGAGTCGGGCCGAGCGGGCCCGGCTCCCCTCCGGCGTTCCGGGGCCCGCCGGGCGGCGGTGCGGCCGTCCGGGCACCGCGGTGCGGCGGCCGGGCGGATCGGGGTGGGGAACAGGTGTGGCGGGGCGGTCGGCGGGGCAGGAACCGTTCGACCGGCACCCGCGGCGAACCGGCCGCCCGAACGAACGCTTGTGCAGCAATTCGAACGGTTCGGGTGCGTACCGGAGTTGTCCACAGGAACGGGTGGGTTTTCCCCGTCCACAGGCATCCGAAGCCGAAGTTATCCAGAGGTTCCTCCACAGGGTGATCCCCGCTACGCTCTTCGGCGCAGGTCAACCCCCTGTGGACTTGTGCACAACGGTTATCCACAGCCTGTGGAGAACTGAGGGCCCGTCAGCCGGTCCACAGAGTTGTCCACCGGCCGTCCACAGGAAAAGGGGAGTTATCCCCAGGTTGTCCACAGGCCTGTCCACAGTTCGGCAACATCAACTCCCTTGTCAGGCTTGGGTGTGAAAGGCGTCACGTGATGTTGATCGACGACTGGGGATAACCCCGACGATTTCTGTGGATGAACCTGGGGATAACCTGTGGATACTCAGCGTGCCCTGTGGATTACGCTCCGTTGTCCACAGTCGGCCTAGGTTTTCCACAGTCGCCGTCCACAGGTCCTGTGGACAAAATATGGCCGCTGACCTGCGAAAACGGGGTTATCCACGGTATCCACAGGCCCTACTACTACTGCTACACCTAGAGACCTCGTGACTTGATCAACAGTGGGGGTGGGCCGAATCTGTGGACAACCGGGCCCCGACATCTGTTCGGTCCGGTTGCGCCCATCTGCCCCGACTGTCGGCCGAGTAGGACAGACTGTCCTTCGGCAACCGGAGGGCAGGCGGAGTGGTCCGCCCGGTCCGGTGGCCGGAAGACGATCAACAGCGCCGGGCGGCGGTACGGCCGCCGGTGCGGCAACAGCAGCCAGGAGGCGGTTACCGGTGAAGTTCCGGGTGGAGCGTGATGTCCTCGCGGAGGCGGTGGCCTGGGCTGCCCGCAGCCTCCCCGCGCGGCCGCCGGTGCCGGTGCTGGCCGGCCTGCTGCTGACGGCGCAGGAGGGCACCCTGGCGCTCTCCGGGTTCGACTACGAGGTCTCGGCCCGGGTCGAGCTGGAGGCGGACGTCGAGGAGGCCGGCACCGTGCTGGTCTCCGGCCGGCTGCTGAACGACATCTCGCGCAACCTGCCGAACCGTCCGGTGGAGATCTCCACCGACGGCATGCGGGTCAGCGTGGTCTGCGGCAGCTCGCGCTTCACGCTGCCGACCCTGCCGGTCGACGAGTACCCGGCGCTGCCGCAGATGCCGACCGCCACCGGCACCGTCCCGGGCGACGTGTTCGCCTCGGCGGTCAGCCAGGCCGCGGTCGCCGCCGGCCGGGACGACACCCTGCCGGTGCTCACCGGCGTCCGGGTCGAGATCAACGGCAGCGGGATCACCCTGGCCGCCACCGACCGGTACCGGTTCGCCGTCCGCGAGCTGCTCTGGAAGCCCGAGCAGGACGACATCAACGCCGTCGCGCTGGTGCCCGCCAAGACCCTCCAGGACATCGCGAAGTCCCTGGGCAGCGGCGACCACGTCTCGATCGCGCTCTCCACCGGCGGGGCCGGCGAGGGCCTGATCGGCTTCGAGGGGGCCGGCCGGCGGACCACCACCCGCCTGCTGGAGGGCGAGTTCCCGAAGTTCCGGTCGATCTTCCCGACCGAGTTCTCGGCGGTCGCCGCGGTGCAGACCCAGCCCTTCCTGGAGGCGCTCAAGCGCGTCTCGCTGGTGGCCGAGCGCAACACCCCCGTCCGCCTCAACTTCGAGCAGGGCGTGCTCACCCTGGAGGCCGGCTCGGGCGACGACGCGCAGGCCTCCGAGCGGGTCGAGGCCGACCTCGAGGGCGACGACATCTCGATCGCCTTCAACCCCGGCTACCTGGAGGAGGGGCTCAAGGCGATCGACGCCGCGTACGCGCAGCTGAGCTTCACCACGCCGACCAAGCCGGCCCTGCTCACCGGCAAGCCCGCGGTGGACGCGGAGCCGGACGGCGCCTACCAGTACCTGATCATGCCGGTGCGACTCTCCGGCTGACGCGACGTCAATCACCAGGGGCGCGAGGGGCGAAAGCCTCCGCGCCCCTGTGGCTGCCCGGCGAGCCCTCGTCGTCGGCGTAGGCTCAGGGATTGTGCGGCAACGGCGCCGTCATCAGGCACGACACCACAGTGAAGGACTTGTCATGGAGCTCGGCCTCATCGGTCTCGGCAAGATGGGCGGCAACATGCGCGAGCGCATCCGCCGCGCCGGCCACACCGTCATCGGCTACGACCGCAACCCGGACCTCGCCGACGTCGACAGCATCGAGCAGCTGGTCACCAAGCTGGAGGCCCCCCGCGTGGTGTGGGTGATGGTCCCGGCAGGCGGCCCGACCCAGGAGACCGTCGAGCACCTGGCCGAGCTGCTCGCCCCCGGCGACGTGGTGGTGGACGGCGGCAACTCCCGTTGGACCGATGACATCAAGCACGCCGAGCTGCTCGCCGCCAAGGGCATCGGCTTCGTCGACTGCGGCGTCTCCGGCGGCGTCTGGGGCCTGGAGAACGGCTACGCGCTGATGTACGGCGGCGAGGCCGCCCACGTGGCGAAGGTCCAGCCGATCTTCGACGCGCTGAAGCCCGAGGGCGACTTCGGCTCGGTGCACGCCGGCAAGGTCGGCGCCGGCCACTTCGCCAAGATGGTCCACAACGGCATCGAGTACGCGATGATGCAGGCCTTCGCCGAGGGCTGGGAGCTGCTGGAGGCCGCCCCCGAGGTCACCGACGTGCGCGAGGTGTTCCGCAGCTGGCAGGAGGGCACGGTGATCCGCTCCTGGCTGCTCGACCTGGCCGTCCGGGCGCTGGACGACGACGAGCACCTGGCCAAGCTCAAGGGCTGGGCCGCCGACTCCGGCGAGGGCCGCTGGACGGTCGAGGCCGCCATCGACCACGCGGTGCCGCTGCCGGCGATCACCGCCTCGCTGTTCGCCCGGTTCGCCTCGCGCCAGGACGACTCCCCGCAGATGAAGATGATCGCCGCGCTGCGCAACCAGTTCGGCGGCCACGCGGTCGAGTCCAAGTAAGTCCCACCAGCGAGAAGGCGAGCGCAGTCCACAGCCATGCACGTCGCGCACCTGTCGCTCGCCGACTTCCGCTCCTACGCCCGGGTCGAGGTTCCGCTCGACCCGGGCGTCACCGCGTTCGTCGGACCCAACGGGCAGGGCAAGACCAACCTGGTCGAGGCGATCGGCTACGTCGCCACCCTGGGCAGCCACCGGGTGGCCACCGACGCGCCGCTGGTCCGGCTCGGCGCCGAGCGGGCGGTGATCCGGGCCAGCGTGGTCGCCCAGGGCGGCCGGACCACCCTGGTGGAACTGGAACTGACCCCCGGCAAGGCCAACCGGGCCCGGCTGAACCGTTCCGACAACATCCGCCCGCGCGACGTGCTGGGCGTGCTGCGCACCGTGCTGTTCGCCCCCGAGGACCTCTCGCTGGTCAAGGGCGACCCGGGCGAGCGCCGCCGCTTCCTGGACGAGCTGCTGACCTACCGCGCCCCCCGGCTGGCCGGCGTGCGGTCCGACTACGAGCGGGTGCTCAAGCAGCGCAACGCGCTGCTGAAGACCGCCGCGATGGCCCGCCGGGCCGGCGGCGGCAAGTCCGCGGACCTCACCACCCTGGAGGTCTGGGACGGCCATCTGGCGCGCACCGGGGCGGAGTTGACCGCCTTTCGGATCCAACTGGTGGCCGCCCTGCAGCCGTTGGTGGCGGAGGCCTACCGCCAGCTGGCCCCCGGCGCCGGAGACACCGTGCTGGAGTACCGCTCCTCCTTCGAGGGCGAGCTGCCCACCAGCCGCGAGCAGGCCGAGCAGCAGCTGCTGGAGGCCCTGCAGGCGACCCGGAAGCAGGAGATCGAGCGCGGCCTGACCCTGGTCGGCCCGCACCGCGACGAGCTGCTGCTGCGGCTCGGCCCGCTCCCCGCCAAGGGCTACGCCAGCCACGGCGAGTCCTGGTCCTACGCGCTGGCGCTCCGGCTGGCCTCCTACGAGCTGCTCCGGGCCGAGGGCGGCGAGCCGGTGCTGATCCTGGACGACGTGTTCGCCGAGCTGGACGCCCGTCGCCGGGACCGGCTGGCCGAGCTGGTGGCCGGCGGCGAGCAGGTGCTGGTCACCGCCGCGGTCGCCGAGGACGTGCCCAAGGCGCTGAGCGGCGCCCGGTACGGGGTCGCGGACGGCACTGTGTCCCGGCTCACCCCGTGAACCCGCGGAACCACGTACCCTGGGCGGCTCGTCGGTGGAGTTGTCCACAGCCTGGGGATGGAGCGTGATGGCGGAGGGCTCGGAGCTTTCGGGCGTGGACCTGGCCCGGGTGGCGCTGCGCGCCGCCAAGGAGCAGGCGAGGCAGCGCGGCGAGCAGGTGCGCGAGCGCCGGGAGGCGAAGCGGACCGGACTGCGCAGCGGCGCCCGCGCGGACGGCCGCGACCCGGTGCCGCTGGGCGCCGCACTGAACCGGCTGATCACCGAGCGCGGCTGGGAGGCGCCGGCCGCGGTGGGCGGGGTGATGGGCCGCTGGTCGCAGATCGTCGGCCCGGACATCGCTGCGCACTGTGAGCCGAAGTCGTACGCGGAGGCCGAGGCGGTGCTCACCGTGCAGTGCGACTCCACCGCGTGGGCGACCCAACTTCGGCTGCTGGCGCGCCAGTTGGTGGCTCGTCTGAATCACGAGCTGGGCCACGGCACGGTCCGGGTGATCAAGGTGCTGGGCCCCGATGCGCCGGTCCGCGGTTACGGGCGGTTGCGGGCGCCGGGGAGCAAGGGCCCGGGCGACACCTGGGGCTGAGCCGGGCCGAGCGGAGCACCGGCCTCCGGAATCGCTGGCGGCCTGTCCAGGCGCTCTGAGACCCCCTGGCGAGTATCGGGACACGTCCAGAGGGGATTCAGGGCGGCACATCTGCCCTCAGAGGCTGCCAAACGCCCCTCACTGTCGGTCGTACCGGTAGACTGAAGCGCAAACACCGTTGTGTGCAGCAACCGAGTCGAAACGCCGTGGTCGCACACCTGCCCGGAACACCGGGGAGGAGCGCGGCCCGCGCTGTGCCAGAGAGGGCGCTTCGTGGCCGATTCCGGCAACCCCAGCCAGACACCTGACCCGTCCGACAACAAGGCCTACGACGCCAGTGCGATCCAGGTGCTGGAGGGCCTGGACGCCGTCCGCAAGCGCCCCGGCATGTACATCGGCTCGACCGGTGAGCGCGGCCTGCACCACCTCGTGTACGAGATCGTCGACAACTCGGTCGACGAGGCGTTGGCGGGCCACGCCGACACGATCGACGTGACGATCCAGGCCGACGGCGGCGTGCGGGTTGTGGACAACGGCCGAGGCATCCCGGTCGGCATCATGCCGGGCCAGGACAAGCCCGCCGTCGAGGTCGTGCTGACCGTGCTGCACGCGGGCGGCAAGTTCGGCGGTGGCGGCTACGCGGTCTCCGGTGGTCTGCACGGCGTCGGCGTCTCCGTGGTCAACGCGCTCTCCACCCGCCTCGCGGTGGAGATCCTGACCGACGGCGCCCGCTGGACGCAGGAGTACAAGTCCGGTGTCCCGACCGCCCCGTTGGACAAGCACGAGGCCACCGAGGAGACCGGCACCAGCGTCACCTTCTGGGCCGACCCGGACATCTTCGAGACCACCGTCTACTCCTTCGAGACGCTCTCCCGCCGCTTCCAGGAGATGGCCTTCCTCAACAAGGGCCTGACCATCTCGCTGACCGACGAGCGCCCGGAGCACCTCGACGAGGAGGGCAAGCCGCTCGCCGTCACGTACAAGTACGACGGCGGGATCGCGGACTTCGTCGCCCACCTCAACTCCCGCAAGGGCGAGGTGATCCACCCCTCGGTGATCGACTTCGAGGCGGAGGACAAGGACAAGCGGATCTCCGCCGAGATCGCGATGCAGTGGAACTCGTCCTACACCGAGGGCGTGTACTCCTTCGCGAACACCATCCACACCCACGGCGGCGGCACCCACGAGGAGGGCTTCCGCTCCGCCCTCACGGGTCTGGTGAACCGCTACGCGCGCGACAAGAAGCTGCTCCGCGAGAAGGACGACAACCTCTCCGGCGAGGACATCCGCGAGGGTCTGACCGCGATCATCTCGGTCAAGCTCGGCGAGCCGCAGTTCGAGGGCCAGACCAAGGACAAGCTCGGCAACACCGAGGCCAAGACCTTCGTGCAGAAGGTGGTCAACGAGCACCTGGCCGACTGGCTGGACCGCAACCCCAACGAGGCCGCGGACATCATCCGCAAGTCCATCCAGGCCGCCAGCGCCCGGGTCGCCGCCCGCAAGGCCCGCGACCTGACCCGGCGCAAGGGCCTGCTGGAGTCCGCCTCGCTGCCCGGCAAGCTCTCGGACTGCCAGTCCAAGGACCCGGCCGAGTGCGAGATCTTCATCGTCGAGGGCGACTCGGCCGGCGGCTCCGCCAAGCAGGGCCGCGACCCGCGCACCCAGGCGATCCTCCCGATCCGCGGCAAGATCCTGAACGTCGAGAAGGCCCGGATCGACAAGGTGCTGCAGAACACCGAGGTCCAGGCGCTGATCTCGGCCTTCGGCTGCGGCATCCAGGAGGACTACGACGCCGAGAAGCTGCGGTACCACAAGATCGTGCTGATGGCCGACGCCGACGTCGACGGACAGCACATCCGCACCCTGCTGCTGACCCTGCTGTTCCGCTTCATGCGCCCGCTGGTCGAGGCCGGGTACGTCTACCTGGCGATGCCCCCGCTGTACAAGATCAAGTGGGGCCGCGACGAGTTCGAGTACGCCTACTCCGACCGCGAGCGCGACGCGCTGATCGCCGCCGGGGTGGAGGCGGGCCGCCGACTGCCCAAGGACGACGCCATCCAGCGCTTCAAGGGCCTCGGCGAGATGAACGCCGAGGAGCTGCGCATCACCACCATGGACACCGCGCACCGCCTGCTGCTCCAGGTCACCCTGGAGGACGCCGCCCGGGCCGACGACCTGTTCTCCGTCCTGATGGGCGAGGACGTCGAGGCCCGCCGCTCCTTCATCCAGCGCAACGCCAAGGACGTCCGCTTCC
This sequence comes from Streptomyces sp. TLI_171, assembly GCF_003610255.1. Taxonomy (GTDB): domain Bacteria; phylum Actinomycetota; class Actinomycetes; order Streptomycetales; family Streptomycetaceae; genus Kitasatospora. The sequence goes on from NZ_RAPS01000001.1 coordinate 3,973,150, forward strand.
TGGACGTCTGACGTCCGCCCAGGATCGTTGAAAGGAAACTGACCACCAGTGGTCGACGACAACCGTCCGGACGGCGGCGAGCAGCCCGAGGACAGCAACACCCCCATCCAGAGCGGCAACCGGGTCGAGCTCATCGAGCTCGAGACCGAGATGCAGCGCTCCTACCTCGACTACGCGATGAGCGTCATCGTCTCGCGCGCCCTGCCCGAGGTCCGCGACGGCCTCAAGCCGGTGCACCGCCGCGTGCTGTACGCGATGTACGACGGCGGCTACCGGCCCGAGAAGGGCTACTACAAGTGCGCCCGCGTGGTCGGCGACGTGATGGGCAACTACCACCCGCACGGCGACACCTCGATCTACGACACCCTGGTCCGGCTCGCCCAGACCTGGTCGATGCGGATGCCGCTGGTCGACGGCAACGGCAACTTCGGCTCCCCGGGCAACGACCCGGCCGCGGCGATGCGCTACACCGAGTGCAAGATGATGCCGCTGGCGATGGAGATGATGCGCGACATCGACGAGGAGACCGTCGACTTCGCCGCCAACTACGACGGCCGGCAGCAGGAGCCGACCGTCCTCCCCGCCCGCATCCCCAACCTGCTGATCAACGGCGCCACCGGCATCGCGGTCGGCATGGCCACCAACATCCCGCCGCACAACCTGCGCGAGGTCGCCTCCGGCGCGCTCTGGGCGCTGGAGCACCCCGAGGCCTCCAACGAGGAGCTGCTGGAAGCCCTGATCGAGCGGATCAAGGCCCCCGACTTCCCGACCGGCGCGCTGATCGTCGGCCGCCGCGGCATCGAGGACGCGTACCGCACCGGCCGCGGCTCGATCACCATGCGCGCGGTGGTCGAGGTCGAGGAGATCCAGGGCCGCCAGTGCCTGGTGATCACCGAGCTGCCCTACCAGGTCAACCCGGACAACCTCGCGCTGAAGATCGCCGACCTGGTCAAGGACGGCCGGATCGCCGGCATCGCCGACGTCCGCGACGAGTCCTCCTCGCGCACCGGCCAGCGCCTGGTCATCGTGCTCAAGCGCGACGCCGTCGCCAAGGTCGTGCTCAACAACCTGTACAAGCACACCGACCTGCAGACCAACTTCGGCGCCAACATGCTGGCCCTGGTCGACGGCGTGCCGCGCACCCTCTCGCTGGACGCCTTCATCCGGCACTGGGTCGCCCACCAGATCGAGGTCATCGTCCGCCGGACCACGTTCCGGCTGCGCAAGGCCGAGGAGCGCGCCCACATCCTGCGCGCGCTGCTCAAGGCCCTCGACCAGATCGACGCCGTGATCGCGCTGATCCGCGCCTCGGAGAGCGCCGACGCCGCCCGCAGCGGCCTGATGCAGCTGCTCGACATCGACGAGCTGCAGGCCAACGCCATCCTCGAGATGCAGCTGCGCCGGCTCGCCGCCCTGGAGAGCGCCCGCATCCTCAGCGAGCACGACGAGCTCCAGGCCAAGATCAACGAGTACAACGCGATCCTCGCCTCGCCCTCCAGGCAGCGCGAGATCGTCTCCGAGGAGCTCACCGCGATCGTCGAGAAGTACGGCGACGAGCGGCGCTCCACCCTGATCCCCTCCGACGGCGACCTCTCGATCGAGGACCTCATCGCCGAGGAGGACATCGTCGTCACCATCACCCGCGGCGGCTACGTCAAGCGCACCCGCTCCGACCTGTACCGCTCGCAGAAGCGCGGCGGCAAGGGCGTGCGCGGCGCGCAGCTGAAGCAGGACGACATCGTCGACCACTTCTTCGTGACCACCACCCACAACTGGATCCTCTTCTTCACCAACAAGGGCCGGGTCTACCGCGCCAAGGGCTACGAGCTGCCCGACGCCGGGCGCGACGCCCGCGGCCAGCACGTCGCCAACCTGCTGGCCTTCCAGCCGGAGGAGCACATCACCCAGGTGATGGCGGTGCGCACCTACGAGGACAAGCCGTACCTGGTCCTCGCCACCCGCGGCGGCCTGGTCAAGAAGACCCCGCTCAAGGACTACGACTCCCCGCGCTCCGGCGGCCTGATCGCCATCAACCTGCGCCAGGACGAGGAGGGCCGGGACGACGAGCTGATCGGCGCCGAGCTGGTCTCCGCCGACGACGACCTGCTGCTGATCTCCAAGAAGGCCCAGTCGATCCGCTTCAAGGCCACCGACGAGGCGCTCCGCCCGATGAGCCGGGCCACCTCCGGCGTGAAGGGCATGGCGTTCCGCGAGGACGACGAACTGCTCTCGATGAACGTGGTCCGTCCCGGCACCTACGTGTTCACCGCCACCGACGGCGGTTACGCCAAGCGGACCACGGTTGACGAGTACCGTGTCCAGGGACGTGGCGGTTTCGGTATCAAGGCGGCGAAGATCGTCGAGGGCCGGGGCTCGCTGGTCGGAGCCCTGGTGGTCGAGGAGACCGACGAGATCATGGCCATCACGCTCTCCGGCGGCGTGATCCGGACCAGGGTTTCCGAAGTGCGTGAAACCGGACGTGACACCATGGGCGTCCAACTGATCAACCTCGGAAAGCGCGACGCGGTGGTGGGCATGGCCCGCAACGCGGAGGCCTACGAGGAGGAGGGCGTGGACGACGTCGAGGCGACGGAGTCCGCGGCCGCCACCGAGCAAGAGGCGGACGGCGCGCCCGACCAGGGCTGACGCACCGAAGCCGACCCCGTGGTGCCCGGCCCGCCGCAGCGGACCGGGCACCACGGGCTGACCGCGGGCCACCCGGGCCGGCGGCGGAAGACGAGCACAACACGGTCCAGGGCGGTGCGACCGGCCTGGCGGAAGGTTCGGGAGGACCACGGTGAGCGGAGCCACGGGTGCTGGAGGTGCCACGGGCGGGCTGTCGGGCGGAACGGGCGGAACACCGTACGGTGCGCCCCAGCGCCCCGCCGAGCACCCCGCCTCTTCCACCTCGGTGATGCCCCCGGTCGGTCAGACCGGGGCGCAGCAGAGCTACGGCGGCCAGACCCCGCCCCCGCCGCCGAGCGCCCCGCCCACGGCCGGCGGCGGCTTCTCCAGCCCCACCACGTACGCCAAGGGCCAGCCGACGCCCCCGCGCGGCACCCGCACCGGCGGCGGCACCCCCGGGCAGGGCGGCCAGGGCGGCCAGTCCCGCCGCCCCGGCGGCGGCCCCGGTCCGGCCGGCGGCAGCGGCGGCGGCGGCCGGACCCGCAAGGCCCGGCTCCGGGTGGTCAAGGCCGACCCGTGGTCGGTGATGAAGGTCAGCTTCCTGCTCTCGCTGGCCATCGGCGTGATCATCATCGTGGCCTCCGCCGTGCTCTGGATGACCCTGGACGGCCTCGGCGTCTTCGACTCGCTGAGCAGCACCTTCAAGGACGTCACGGGCAGCGACAGCGCCGGCGCGTTCAACCTGATGGATTACATCGGGTTCGGCAAGGTCATGCTGTTCACCACCCTGATCGCGGTGGTCGACGTGGTCCTGATGACCGCCCTGGCCACCCTGGCCGCGTTCATCTACAACTCGGCGGCCGGCTTCACCGGCGGCATCGAGCTGACCCTCGCCGAAGAGGACTGACCTCGCGTCAGTTTCGCGGAATTCCCCGGGCCCCGGAGGCTGTTGAAGCCTCCGGGGCCCGTTGCCGTCCCCGGGGCAATCGGGTGACCGGGCGGCGCGCCGGGCCGGACCGCCCCGCCGGCCGTGGGCAAATGGAGGCCGGGGAGACGGGTACGGGGCCGTCCGGCCGCGGCGCAGCGGCCACCGGGCGGTCCGGACGGGTACGGCTGGTCGGAGGTCCGTGGTGGCGGAGAACGCACAGCAACTGGTCGGAGCACTGGAGGGCCTGATCGGCCGTCGGGTCCCCCTGCGAGTACGCACCTGGGACGGCTCCCAGGCCGGCCCGCCCGACGCCCCCGCCGTCGTGCTGCGCAACCGCCGCGCCCTGCGCCGGCTGCTCTGGGCCCCCGGCGAACTCGGCCTGGCCCGCGCCTACGTCGCCGGCGACCTCGAGATCGACCCCGGCAGCGACCTGTACGAGGTGCTGGCCGCCGTCACCGCGTTCGCCGAGGACCCCGAGGCCCAGGAGCTGCGGGCCGGCCCCCGCCAGTACCTGGGCGCCCCCGGCCGCCGGGTGCTGGCCGCCGCCCTGCGCAACGGCGCGATCGGTCCGCGGCCCGCTCCCCCGCCCGAGGAGGTCCGGCACCGCCGCGGCCGCCTGCACAGCCGTCGCCGCGACCGGGCCGCGATCAGCCACCACTACGACGTCGGCAACGACTTCTACCGGCTGGTCCTCGGCCCGACCATGATCTACTCCTGCGCCTACTGGACGGCCGACGCGAAGAGCCTGGAGGACGCCCAGACCGCCAAGCTCGACCTGATCTGCCGCAAGCTCGGCCTGCGGCCCGGCATGCGCCTGCTGGACGTCGGCTGCGGCTGGGGCTCGCTCGTCCTGCACGCCGCCCGCCACTACGGCGTCCGGGCCGTCGGCGTCTCGATCTCCACCGAGCAGGTCGCGCTCGCCCGTGAGCGCGTCGCCGCGGCCGGTCTCGCCGACCGGATCGAGATCCGGCTCCAGGACTACCGCGAAGTCCCCGACGGCCCCTTCGACGCCATCTCCAGCGTCGGCATGGCCGAACACGTCGGCTCCGACCAGTACCTCGTCTACGCCCGCCACCTGTACGACCTGCTGGCCCCCGGCGGCCGCCTGCTCAACCACCAGATCGCCCGCCGTCCGCTCCCGCCCGGCGAGGCGTACCGGCTCTCGCCCTTCATCGACCGCTACGTCTTCCCCGACGGGGAGCTCTCCCCCGTCGGCACCACCGTCTCCCGCCTGGAGGAGGCCGGCTTCGAGGTCCGCGACGTCGAGGCCCTCCGCGAGCACTACGGCCGGACCCTCCGCGAATGGGTCGCCAACCTCGAAGCCCACTGGCCGGAGGCCACCGCGCTGGCCGGCCGTGGCCGGGCCCGGGTCTGGCGGCTCTACATGGCCGCCTCCGCCGTCGCCTTCGAGCAGAACCACATCGGCATCAACCAGGTCCTCGCCGTCCGGCCCACCCCGGCCGGCGCCTCCGGCCTCCCCGCCACCCGCGCCCAGTGGCTCGCCGAGGCCGCTGAGCAGGACCGTCCGGTGGGGGCCCTGGATACGGATTTGGGAGATCGGCCGTCGGTCCGCTAATCTTTCAGTGCGGCAAGGGCCTATAGCTCAGACGGTTAGAGCGCTTCCCTGATAAGGAAGAGGCCACAGGTTCAAGTCCTGTTAGGCCCACCGGCGCGAAGGCCCCGATCACCTCTGGTGATCGGGGCCTTCGACGTTCTCCGCCCCCCGTAACCCCGTCCCGCCCCGCTCGTTGGGCCGGGTGCGCAGAGGCAACACAGGGTGAGCTGACTCGAAACTGATGTGAAGTCGGGGATAGCCGGGCGACAGACCCGGTCATTGGGTGACGTGGGACGTAGCGCGACCTCTGCTCCGGCCGGCGGATGACCGGCCCCGCCCGCCCCGGGTGACCGGGCGGTTCCCACGTCATGTCGTCATTCACCCTGTGAGGCACACCCATGTCCATGGAAGCCGCGCTGCTCGAATCCAGGACGCTCCGAAGCGGCCTGTGCGAGCGCACCGAAGTCCTCGACGAGGTCAAGGCCCTCGTCCCGCTGCCCGACGGGCTGCATGTCACCACGCGGATGGTCGCCGACTACTTCGACGTCGGCGAGAACATCATCCGCGCGGTGGTCCGTCGGCACCGCGAGGAGCTGAGGAGCAACGGATACACCGTCGTCAAGCCTGTGGACGACTCCGCCGCGGCCGCCCTGACCCCGCAGCCTGTGGATAACCCCGAGAACCAGAGTTACACAAAGTACTTCTGGCAGGTCAGCCGCTCGCAGGGGGGTGGGAACGGGGTCGCGCTGTACTCGCGGCGGGCCGTGTTGAACGTCGCGATGCTGCTGCGGGACAGCGAGGTGGCCCGGCGGGTCAGGGCCCGGTTGCTGGACATCGTGGAGGCGGCGGCCCACCCGGTGGTGGAGCCGCCGGTGGTGCACCCGTACCGGGCCCGGCCGTGGAAGCGGTGGAGCGAGTTGAGGTGGGACGAGTACGAGGCCGGGCGGCGGGATCCGGCAGTCGAGGCGTGGCGGCGGCGGATCGACGGGCTGGACCCGTACGAGCCGGAGTTGCCGTGGGTGGACGGGGAGGAGGAGGTTGAGTACTCGTTCCCGGCGGAGGACCTGCCGGCGGTGGTGTCGGGGTTGGCGGTGTCGGTCGGGGTGATCGAGCGGCGGCTGGACGCCCAGGGCGTGCTGATCGCCGCGATCGGTGAGCGGATCTCCCGTCAGGAGGCCCGCCTGGACGGCCTGGGCGAGGGCGTGCGGGCGATCCGGCGGGACGTCGCGCACCTGCGCGGGCGGCGCCGCCGCCGGGGCTAGTCCGGCGTGGGCGGTCGGGCGCGCCGCCGTGCGGGGGAACGGCGGCGCGCCCGGGCGCGTTGTGGGCGGCATGGGGTATTTCTGGGCGATGAGCCTGCCCGGTCTGGTGTGCGCGCTGGCGGTGCTGGCGTTCGTGGACCAGGTCGCGCTGCGGGCACGGCGGAGCCGGTGGATCCCGTGGCGCGGGACGGGGCGGGAGGGTCAGATCTCGTCGACCGGGTTCGAGCAGCTGCACGCCCAGTTCGCGGCCGGGAAGCAGGCCGAGCTGGAGCAGCGGAAGACCACGCTGATGCTCCGGGACGAGGAGGGCGAGGGGGCTCCGCCGCGTTCCCGGGTGAACCTGGAGGGCGGGGTCGCGGTGATCCGCGCGGCGGGGCGGCAGTCCGACGAGCGTACTGGTGGGGGAGCGTCAAAGATGGCTGCGGATCGGCCGGTTGGCGGTGGCGGGGGCCGCTCTTGAACGGGTTACCGGTGTGTATCATCGGCCGCAGGGCGGTCCTCAGCCTGACCGCTGGTGCGTGCTCCCCCATCCAAGCAATCAAGAAGGACGAGGTCCCGCGGTGAAGAAGCTCCTCCTGGTCGCCCTGGTCGCCCTCGGCGGCTTCTTTGTCTACCGTCAGGTCCAGGCGGACCGCGCCGAGCAGGACCTGTGGACCGAGGCGACCGACCCGGTCCCCGCCGGCCGCTGAGCCGTCGGACGAAGTCTTCCTCGGGCCGGCCTGCGGAGCACGGGCCGCGGCCGGTCCGAAACCCGCGTGGGCCGCTGCCCGGGAACGGGTACGCTAGTCCCCGTTGCTCGGGGCCTTAGCTCAGTTGGTAGAGCGCTGTCTTTGCATGGCAGATGTCAGGGGTTCGACTCCCCTAGGCTCCACAGTCGCCGAACGGCCCCCGACCTGGTTTCCAGGTCGGGGGCCGTTCGCGTGTCCGCGGGCGGCGGGGCTCAGTGCGGCTTGCGCGGGTCGTGCGGCTTGGGCCGGTCGTCCTCGGCGTCGGCGGCCTGCGGCGGGGCGGGCTTGGCGGCTGGCGCGGTGTCCGGATCCTCGTGCGGGACGGAGCCGTTGAGGACGGCGCCGCCGACCGGGGCGCCGGTGGCGGTGCCGGGCGTGGGGGAGGCGTCGGCGGCGGGCGGCGCGGCGACCGGAGCCGGGGGCTCGGTCAGCCACTCGGGGTTGTTCTGCTTCCGGTACCACTGCCAGGCCAGCACGCCGGTGCCGACGGCGAGCGTGCCGGCCACCGCGAGGCCGGTGGCCCAGCCGTTGCGGTTCTGCTTCTTGGCGTTCTTGGCGGCCAGTCCGCTGATCTCGGCGGCGCTGACGTTGCCGTGCAGCGCGGTGATCGCCGCCGCGCCGCGGGTCTGCGCCTCCTGGGCCAGCGGGGTGACGGTGTCCCGGGCGGCCTGGAAGGTCTCGGCGACCTTGGGCACCACCGTGGTGCGGGCCTGACCGGCCGCCTGCCCGGCCGAGAGCTTCGCGGCGAGCGCGGCCTCCTGGGCCCGGTGGACGGCCTTCAGGGCGGCCTTCTGGGTCTCCGGGGGGAGGCTGAAGAAGGCGTGCTCCAGGTGCGGGGCGAGGTGCTTGACGTACTGCACCCGGGCGGCCTGCGCGGCCTGTCCGGCTCCCGCCCTGGCCTGGGCGCCGGCGGCCGCGGCCTTCGGGCCGAGCGCCTCCAGCTTGGGGCCGAGCGTCTGCTTGGCGCCCTCGGCGTAGTGCAGGGCGGTCTCCTTGGCGGAGACGGCGTAGGGCGCGACCGCGTCCTTCGCCCGTCCGGCGGTCTCGCGCGCGGTGTCCGTACGGCTCACGGGCTTCTCCTTCTCGGCGGGTGTCCGGTGTTGTCCGGTCTGCACTTTTCCACCTGATAGGAGATCATGCATCCCACTCGGCCGGTGAGCACCTTCGACTGAGCCGTCTGCGGGGCCCATGGGATGATTCCTCGGATAGTCAGCTAAAAGATGAGGAAGGTACTCCCGTGGCCCAGGAACTCACCGCCACCCTGAAGACCAACCGCGGCGACATCGTGGTCAAGCTCTTCCCGAACCACGCCCCGAAGACGGTGGCCAACTTCGTGGAGCTGGCCGAGGGCACCCGCGAGTGGAAGAACCCGGAGACCGGCGAGGTGGCCGCGAAGCCGCTGTACGACGGCACCGTGTTCCACCGCGTCATCGAGGGCTTCATGATCCAGGGCGGCGACCCGCTGGGCAACGGCACCGGCGGCCCGGGCTACAAGTTCGGCGACGAGTTCCACCCGGACCTCTCCTTCGACCGCCCCTACCTGCTGGCCATGGCCAACGCCGGCCCGGGCACCAACGGCTCGCAGTTCTTCATCACGGTCGCCCCGACCAGCTGGCTGAACCGCAAGCACAGCATCTTCGGCGAGGTCGTGGACGCGGCCAGCCAGAAGGTGGTCGACGAGATCGCCACCACCGCCACCACCAAGCCGTACGACCGCCCGGTCAACGACGTGGTGATCGAGTCGGTCGTCGTCTCGCGCGGCTGATTCGAACCCCGCCGCCCTCCGGGGCGGCCCCGCGCACCCCGGGTGCGCAGTAGCCTGGACGGTCCCGGTGGTGCCCCGTACGCACGGAGGCGGCGCCGGGACCGTGCTGTCGAGGAGGGACTGCGGCGATGCATCCGGAGGAGCCCGTGCGGCCGTTGCCGACGGACGGCCAGGGGCAGGAGAGCGGGCTGCCGCGGTGCTACCGGCACCCCGAGCGGGAGACGGGCGTGACCTGCACCAGGTGCGGGCGGCCGGTCTGCCCGGAGTGCATGGTGCCCGCCGCGGTCGGCTTCCAGTGCCCCGAGTGCGTGCACGGCCGGGCCGCTCAGCAGCAGCGGTCGCAGCCGCGGACCACGTTCGGCGGGGTGCTGGCGCTGGGCAGCGGGGCGCTGGTCACCAAGGTGCTGATCGGCATCAACCTGCTGATGTTCCTGTTCACCGCGTACGTCGCGGACCGGGCGCAGGCCGGTCGCCTGGTGCTGTGGAGCTACGTCCCGGCGCCCGGGTTCCGGTTGGGCGTGGCCGCCGGGCCGGAGGAGTGGTACCGGCTGGTGTCCGCGATGTTCGTGCACGGCGGGCTGCTGCACGTCGCGATGAACATGTTCTCGCTCTGGGTGCTCGGGCCACAGTTGGAGCGGGTGCTGGGCCGGCTGCGGTTCCTGGGGCTGTACCTGGTGTCCGGGCTGGCCGGCAACGCGCTGGCCTACCTGGTGGCGGGTGCGAACCTCAACTCGGTCGGCGCGTCCGGAGCGATCTACGGGCTGCTGGGCGCCACCGCGGTGCTGTTCCGGGTGACCAGGACGCCGATGCAGCCGGTGATCGCGCTGCTGGTGGCCAACCTGGTGATCACCTTCTCGCTGCACGACATCATCGACTGGCGGGCGCACGTCGGCGGACTGGTGGCGGGCCTCGTCATCGGCGCGGGCATGATGTACGCCCCACGGGCGCACCGGAACCTGGTGCAGGGGTTGACGCTGGCCGGGGTGCTGGCGGCCTGCCTGGCGATGGTGCTGGTCGGGACGGCGCGCCTGCCCTTCTGACCGGGCGTCGGGCGGGATGCTGGTCGGCGGTCCACAGGACGGGTGCGCGGTTGTCCACAGCCGGTGGACAGGGCGGGGCCGAGGGCGATTGGATTTCCCCGCTCTACGCGCGTTATCCTGCTCCGTTGCAAGTTATCCACAGGCGGGGCAGAGTTTTCCCCAGTGTGGACAACCCTGTGGATAAACGTTCGGGCCGAGCTGCGCGGGTGGCCCCGGGCATGCCGAACACCGCCCCGGCACGGTGGCCGGAGCGGTGCGGAGTCGCGGGTCAGGCCGGGAGCCGCCCGGTGGGCGGCGCCGGCCTCACTTCCACTGGGTGGAGACGCCGAAGCCCGCGGCGATGAAGCCGAAGCCGGCCAGGATGTTCCAGTTGCCCCAGCTCTGGATCGGCCAGTCGCCGCTGGTCACGTAGTAGGTGACGATCCAGACCAGGCCGACCAGGAAGAACACCAGCATCAGCGGTGCCACCCAGCTCCGGCCGGAACTGATCTTCACGGCCGTCGCGGTGCTCGGCGGCGTGTAATCGGCCTTCTTGCGGAGTCGAGACTTCGGCACGAGGGGCTCTCCTGTCGATGCGCTGGGACCGCGCAGGTGGTCAGCGGGGGGCGGGCGGCAAATGGGGCCGGTCGGTACGGTCGGATCTCCGCACATGCCACCGGCGTCCGTTAGCGTAGTGGCTCGCCGGGTCTGAAGGAGATAAGGGTACGGTGCCTGATTCCACGATTTCTTCCGCCTCCCCGGCTCCGCGCCCCCGCCGCGGGCGAATTGTCGGACGTGCCCTGACCTGCACCGTCTTCGCACTCGCCGGTCTGCTCTTCTACGTCAGCGCGGAGACCGCCCGCGGGACCGACCTGCGCACCGACAACTCGCTGCTCAAGCTGAGCGACGTCATACAGCAGCGCTCCACCCAGAACCAGCAGCTGGAGGCGCAGGTCGCCGAGGACCAGGCGCGCGCCGACCGGCTGGCCCGGCAGCAGGGGCAGAGCCCGGACGACGCGGCCCGGCTGGCCGCGCTGCAGCAGGCCGCCGGACTGGACCCGCTGCACGGCCCCGGGCTGACCGTCACGCTGGACGACGCCCCGCCGAACGCCACCGCGAAGATCCCCGGCGTCCCCGAGCCCGGGGTGAACGACCTGGTGATCCACCAGCAGGACATCCAGGCCGTGGTGAACGCCCTGTGGCGGGGCGGCGCGGAGGGCGTCCAGGTGATGGACCAGCGGCTGATCTCCACCAGCGCGGTGCGCTGCGTCGGCAACACCCTGCTGCTGCAGGGCCGGGTCTACTCGCCGCCGTACGTGATCCGCGCGGTCGGGAAGACCGACGCGCTGCGCTCCGCGGTGGACGCCGACCCGACGATCCGCAACTACCTGGGCTACGTCGCCGCCTACGGGCTGGGCTGGAAGGTCCAGGAGAACGGCGAGTTGAGCCTGCCAGGCTACGCCGGATCGACCGACCTGCGGGCCGCGTCCGCCCAGTAGGCCGCCGTACGCGTTCCGTTGCGCGGATACCCTCCTGGGCCGGGCGGGCGGGCGTCTACGCTTGTGCCGACCCGAAACACCGAGGAGCACCATGTACGGCTGGATCTGGCGGCATCTCCCGGGCCCCGCGCCGGTTCGTGCGCTGATCGCGCTGCTGCTGGTCCTCGGGGTGGTCTTCGTCCTGTTCCAGTACGTGTTCCCGTGGGCCGAGCCGCTGCTCCCCTTCGGGAACGTGACGGTGGATCAGGGCGCCGGCGGCTGAACCGGGGCCGTCCCGACCCGTCCCGCCCACCGACGCACCCGCACCCCAGGAGTAGCGATGACCTCCGCCGGCCGCCCGCCCCGGATCCTCGTGGTCGACAACTACGACAGCTTCGTGTTCAACCTCGTCCAGTACCTGTACCAGCTGGGCGCGGTCTGCGAGGTGGTCCGCAACGACGAGCTGACGGTGGCGGACGCCCGGCCGCGGGACGGCGCCGACGGCTACGACGGGGTGCTGCTCTCTCCCGGGCCCGGCACGCCCGAGGAGGCCGGGGTGTGCGTGGAGATGGTGCACCACTGCGCGCGGATCGGGCTGCCGCTGTTCGGGGTGTGCCTGGGCCTGCAGTCGATCGCGGTGGCCCACGGCGCGGTGGTCGGCCGGGCTCCGGAGCTGCTGCACGGCAAGACCTCGCTGGTGGTGCACGAGGACGGCGGGGTGTTCGAGGGGCTGCCCTCGCCGCTGACCGCGACCCGGTACCACTCGCTGGCGGTCGACCCGGACACGGTGCCCGCCGAGCTGGTGGTGACCTCGCGGACCGAGAGCGGTGTGATCATGGGGCTGAGGCACCGTGAACTGCTGGTCGAGGGCGTGCAGTTCCACCCCGAGTCGGTGCTCACCGAGGGCGGCCACCGGATGCTCGCCAACTGGCTCGCCGAGTGCGGCTTCCCGGAGGCGGTCGGCCGCTCGGCCGGGCTGGCCCCGGTCATCGGCCGGAGCTGACGGGGTGACCGCCGTGCGCCCGGAGGGGGGCGTCCCCGGACAACCGGGCGATCCGGACGACTGGAGCGTCTACGTGCAGCCGGCCGAGCAGACCCTGCAACTGCGGCTGCCCGCCGCGGAGGCGCCCGTGCGCCAGGAGCCGTCGGACGACGGTCGGGCGGCGGGCCGTCGGCAGGCGCCGGGGCCGGTCGGGCTGAAGCCGGGCACCGGCCGTCGGCGGGCGTCCGGGAAGGCCGCCGGGCCGCGTCCGCCGCGGCCCAAGGAGCGCAAACGGGTGCTGGCCGCCCGGCTGGTGGGGGAGCTGTTCATCACCCTCGGCGTGGTCATGCTGCTGTTCGTCTCGTACCAGCTGTGGTGGACCAACGTGCTGGCCGACCGGTCCGCGCAGTCCGCCGGCAGCAAGCTGGAGCAGCAGTGGGCGCAGCAGCCGCCCACCGGACCGACCGGTGGCGGGGCGAGCGCCGCGCCGCAGACCAAGTTCGAGCCCGGGCAGGGCTTCGCCATCATCCACATCCCGAAGCTCGGTCTGACCTACCCGATCGCCGAGGGCACCAACAAGCAGCAGGTGCTGGACAAGGGCCTGGTGGGCCACTACACGGGCACCGCGATGCCGTCCGACGCCACGGGCAACTTCGCGGTCGCCGCGCACCGCACCACGCACGGCCAGCCGTTCCGGAAGATCGGCCAACTGGTGCCCGGCGACAAGGTCGTGGTGGAGACCGCGACGGCGTTCTACACGTACGAGGTGGCGGGCGGCATCCCGGAGACCCCGCCGACCAACGTGACGGTGCTTCAGGGCGTCCCGAAGGGATCGCCGTTCACCGCCGCCGGCCGCTACTTGACCATGACGACATGCACGCCGGAGTTCAGTGCCCGGGGAAGGCTGATCGTCTTTGGCAAGATGGTCGAGGAACGGCCGAGGAGCCAGGGTCAGCCGGAGGCGCTGACCGGGCAACACTGAGCAGCGGGGCACGGCACCATGGGCACAGCCATCGGGGGCGGACGCGGACGACGCGGACGACGCGGACGGACGGCGGTGGCCCTGGGCCTGCTGGGGGAGCTGCTGATCACCCTGGGGCTGCTGCTGGCGCTGTTCGTCGGGTACTCGCTGTGGTGGACCGGCGTGGTCGCCGACCGGGCCGCCGGGCGGGCGGGGGACCGGCTGCGGCAGAGCTGGACGGCGCCGGCCGCGCCGCCGGGGGACACCGCGCCCGCCCCGCGGTACGCGGCCGGCGACGGGTTGGGGTTCCTGCACGTCCCGGCGTTCGGCCGGGGTGACCGGACGCTGATCCGGATGGGCACCACCGCGGAGGTGCTCAACGAGGGCGTGGCCGGGGTGTACGAGGAGCCGTACCGCTCCGCGATGCCGTGGGACGCGGAGGGGAACTTCGCGCTGGCGGCGCACCGGGACGGGCACGGCGCCAGGTTCCACGACCTGGACCGGCTGGCGGTGGGCGATCCGGTGGTGGTGGAGACCAGGGACGCCTGGTACGTGTACCGGGTCGCCGGGACGCTGCCGCAGACCTCCAAGTACGACGTGGGCGTGGTCGCGCCCGTCCCCGAGCACTCGCCGTTCACCGGGCCGGGCCGGTACCTGACGTTGACCACCTGCACGCCGGTGTACACCTCCCGCTACCGGATGGCGGTCTGGGCGCAGCTGGTCCGGGTCGACCCGGTGGACCCGCACCGCACCCCGCCGCCCGAGCTGCGCTGAGGGCCGCCGAGTTCCGCGGCGGGATCCGCTGAGGGTTCGTCAACGCCGAGGGGCCGCACCGTTCGCGGGTGAACGGTGCGGCCCCTCGGGTCTGTCGCCGGGTCAGTTCCCGCCGGTGGGCGAGGCCTTGTCGGACGGCTTCACGATCAGCGTGACCTTGTCACCGGGGTTGAGCTGGGTGCCCGCCGGGACGTTGGTGTTGAGCACGGTGCCGTTCGGGTCCTGCGAGCCGGTCAGGAAGTAGCCGAGGCCGAGCTCGGTGAGCTGCTTGATGGCATCGCTGACCTTCACGTTCTGCAGCGGCGGCATGGTCACCTTGTCGGCCACCTTGCCGACCGTGAGGGTGACCTGGGTGCCCTTCTTGTACTGGCCGGTCTTCGGGGTCTGGTCGATGACCTGGCCGACCCGGGACGCGTCGGTGACGGTCTGGGTCTTCACCACGGGGTTGAAGCCCGCGTCGGTGATCGCCTGGGAGGCGATGTCCTGGGCCTGGCCGATCACGTTCGGCACCGCGGTCTTCTGCTGGCCCGAGGAGACGTTCAGGGTGATCGTCGAGCCGGTCGGGGCCTTGCCGGTGGGGCTCTGCGAGATGACCTTGTCCTGGTCGACCTTGTCGTCGTTGGTGTAGTTGACGGCGACGTCGAAGCCCTTGCCCTTGAGGGTGGCGGTGGCGGCGTCCTTGGTCTGGCCGGTGACGTCGGGCACGTCGGCCTGCGCCGCGCCCGAGGACAGGTGCACCGTGATGGTGCCGCTGGCGGAGATCTGGCTGGTCGGCGCCTGCTCCTGGGTGCAGACCTGGTCCTTCTGGACCTTGGCGTCGGGGCACTCGACCGGTGTGCCGGCGGCCACCTTGAGGGTGGCGCTCTGCGCCTTCGCGGCGGCCTCGGCGTCCGGCAGGGTCTTGCCGACCAGGTTCGGCACGGTGGTCTTGCCGCCGGCCGAGTCGCCGGTCTTCACCATGGCCTGCACCACGAAGAACGCGCCGACCAGGACCAGCACAGCCGCCACGGCGAGGATGATCCAGGAGGTGTTGTTCTTCTTCGGCGGCTCCTCGCGCCGCCGGCTGCCGCGGCCCTCGTAGCCGTCGTCGTAGCCGTCGCCGCCGCGGCCGCCGTTGTAGCCGTCGTCCTGGTAGCCGCCGTACGGGGCGGGCTGCTGGTTGCCGACCGGCTGCATCATCGCGGTCGGCACGCCGCCCTGCTGGGGCAGCACGTTGGTCTGGCCGTACGGGTCGTACTGGTTGCCGCCCTGGTCGTAGCCGTAGCCGGCCGCTCCCATGCCGTAGGCGGCCGCCTGCTGGACGGCGGAGACCGGCAGGCCGTCGAGGAAGCGCTCGATGTCGTCGCGCATCTCGTCGGCGGACTGGTAGCGGTAGTCGCGCTCCTTGGCCAGCGCCTTCAGCACGATCGCGTCGATCTCCGGGCGGACCTCCGGGTCGTAGGCGGACGGCGGGGCCGCCTCCTCGCGCACGTGCTGGTAGGCCACCGCGACGGGCGAGTCGCCGATGAACGGCGGGCGCACGGTGAGCAGTTCGTACAGCAGGCAGCCGGTGGAGTACAGGTCGGAGCGGGCGTCGACGGTCTCGCCCTTGGCCTGCTCGGGGGAGAGGTACTGGGCGGTGCCGATGACCGCGGAGGTCTGGGTCATCGTCATGCCGGCGTCGCCCATCGCGCGGGCGATGCCGAAGTCCATCACCTTGACGTTGCCCTGGCGGGTCAGCATCACGTTGGCGGGCTTGATGTCGCGGTGCACGATGCCGGCGCGGTGCGAGTACTCCAGCGCCTGGAGGATGCCGATGGTCATCTCCAGCGCCCGCTCGGGCAGCAGCCGCCGCCCGGTGTGCAGCAGTTCGCGCAGGGTCGAGCCCTCGACGTACTCCATCACGATGTACGGGATGGAGATCCCGTCGATGTAGTCCTCGCCGGTGTCGTAGACCGCGACGATGGCCGGGTGGTTCAGCGAGGCCGCGGACTGCGCCTCGCGGCGGAACCTGGCCTGGAAGGACGGATCGCGGGCCATGTCGGTGCGGAGGGTCTTCACCGCGACCGTACGGCCGAGCCGGGTGTCGTGGGCGAGGTACACCTCGGCCATGCCACCGCGCCCGAGGACGCCGCCGAGCTCGTACCTGCCGCCGAGACGACGAGGCTCTTCCATATCTCCGACCCTCTCCCCCACCGGCCGGTGAGGATGTGACGTAGGTGTCCCCGCACGCATTGTCTGGACGCAGCCGCCGCCGCTGTGGTTTCACGGCACCGGCCCCGCGGTTTCGGGCCGCGGTTCGGCTGCGGGTACACCCGCTGCTGGCGGATACGCTACCGGGCGAACCTGAGCGGCCCCGCGCAGGATGGCAGCTGAGACCAGACCGGTACCGATCAGGACCGTCCCATTGTGACAATTCCGGCCACGGATCGACGGCGGACGGCCGGATTGTGACGCATGCGACCGGTCCTACTTGCCGAGGCCCGCCTGCATCATCGCCTTGGCGATCGGCGCGGCGAGCGAGCCGCCGGAGATCTCGTTGCGCTCGGCGGCGCCGTCCTCCACCACCACCGCGACCGCGACCTGCTTGCCGTCCGCGCCCTTGGCGTAGGAGACGAACCACGCGAACGGCAGGCCCGAGTTGTCCTGGCCGTGCTGGGCGGTGCCGGTCTTGCCGCCGACCGTGGCGCCCGGGATCCGCGCGTTCCTGCCGGTGCCGTTCTGCACCACCGACTCCATCAGCTGCTGCAGCTTCTGGGCGGTGGCCGGGCTGACCGCCTGGGACATCTGGTGCTCGGTGTGGGTGGAGATCACGTTCCCGGCCGAGCCCTCCTGGGCGACCAGGTACGGCTGCATCAGCGAGCCGTTGTTGGCGATCGCCGCGGCCACCATGGCCATCTGCAGCGGGGTCGCCCGGGTGTCGTGCTGGCCGATGGCGTCCATCGCGGTGCCGTCGGGGGAGGAGCCCTTCGGGAAGTAGCTGGCGGCGGCCCGGATCGGGACGTCCACCTGGTCGTTGTTGAAGCCGAACTTCTCGGCCTGGGTGCGCAGCTTGTCGCCGCCCAGCTCGGCGCCCATCTTGCCGAACACCGTGTTGCAGGACAGGTCCATCGCGTCCTGCACGGTGGCGTTCTCGCACGGCTCGGTGGAGCTGGCGTTCTTCAGCTCGGTGCTGGTGCCCGGCAGGACGTACGGGTTCGGGGTGTCGGTGGTGTCGGTCGGGTTCTGGTACTTGCCGGACTCGAACGCGGTGGCCGCGGTGACCAGCTTGAAGGTCGAGCCGGGCGGGTAGGTCTCGCGCAGCGCCCGGTTCAGCAGCGGCTTGTTCGGGTCGGCGTCCAGCGCGGCCTTCGCCTTGCTGTCGGAGTCGCTGCCGCCCGAGAAGGTGGTCGGGTCGTACGACGGGGTGGAGACCAGGGCCAGGATCGCCCCGGTGCGCGGGTCGATCGCCACCGCGGCGCCCTTCTTGTCGCCCAGCCCCTCGAACGCGGCCCGCTGCACCTTGGGGTCGATGGTGGTGACCACGTCGCCGCCCTGCTTGGGCTTGCCCGTCAGCATGTCCAGGGTGTTGCGGAAGAACAGCCGGGAGTCGGTGCCGGACAGCACGCCGTCCTCCAGCTTCTCCAGCTGGCTGGCGTCGAACGCCTGCGAGGAGTAGCCGGTGACCGGCGCGTACATCGGCCCGTCCACCCAGGACCGCTTGTACTTGTAGCGCAGGCCGTTGACCAGGTCCGACTTGGTGACGGCCTGCCCGCCGACGATGATGTTGCCGCGCGGGTAGGCGTACCGGTCGTACTTCACCCGCTCGTTGTGGCTGTTGTTCGCCCAGGCCGAGGCCTGCACGCCCTGCACCCAGTTCACCCGGAGCATCAGGGCCAGGACCAGGACCAGGCAGAAGATCGACACCCGGCGGATCGGCTTGTTCACGAGGAGGCTCCCCTGCTCTGGTCCGGCGCGCCGCGGTCCGGCCCTGGCCCGTAGCGGTCCGGTCCGGCGGGCTCCGGAATGGCGGCCGGCTCGGCGGCCGGGCGGCGCGCGGTGTCGCTGATCTTCATCAGGACGGCGATCAGGGCCCAGTTCGCCACCACCGAGGAGCCGCCCTGGGCGAGGAACGGCATCGTCATGCCGGTCAGCGGGATCAGGCCGGTGACCCCGCCCGCGACCACGAACACCTGCAGCGCGAACGCCGAGCTCAGACCGACCGCCAGCAGCTTGCCGAACGGGTCGCGGGCGGCCAGCGCGGTCCGCAGGCCGCGCTGCACGATCAGGCCGTACACCATGAACAGCGCCATCAGGCCGGTCAGGCCCAGCTCCTCGCCGAACGAGCCGAGGATGAAGTCGCTCTTCGCGGCGAACTGGATCAGCCAGCTGCGGCCCTGGCCCAGCCCGCTGCCGACGGTGCCGCCGGAGCCCAGCGACATCAGGGTCTGGCCGATCTGCTCCGAGGACTGCGGGGGCGGCTTCGGCGCGAACGCCGCCATCGGGTCCAGCCAGGCGTTGATGCGGGTCTTCACGTGCGGCTCGCTGGTGGCGACCACCGCGGCGCCGCCGAAGGACATCAGCAGACCGAAGACGATCCAGCTGGTCCGCTCGGTGGCCACGTACAGCATCACCACGAACAGGCCGAAGAACAGGAACGAGGAGCCCAGGTCGGTCTCGAACACCAGGATCAGGATCGACAGCAGCCAGACCACGATGATCGGGCCGAGGTCGCGCCCGCGCGGCAGGTACAGGCCCATGAACTTGCGGCTGGCCAGCGCCAGGGCGTCCTTCTTCACCATCAGGAAGCCGGCGAAGAACACGGTCAGGATGATCTTGGCGAACTCGCCGGGCTGGATCGAGAACGAGCCGAACCGGATCCAGATCTTCGCGCCGAAGTCCTCGGTCCGGGACGGGAAGAAGGCCGGCGCGGCCAGCAGCACCAGCGCCACCACCATCGAGATGTAGGTGTAGCGCTGCAGGATCCGGTGGTCCTTCAGCAGCAGCACCACGCCGATGAACATCGCGATCCCGAGACCGGACCACATCAGCTGGTTGGAGGCCGCCGGGAAGTTGTTGCGCAGCAGCTTGCCGGCTTTGTCGAGCCGCCAGATCATCACCAGGCCGAGCCCGTTCAACAGGGTCGCCAGCGGCAGCAGCAGCGGGTCGGCGTACGGCGCGAAGCGGCGCACCGCCAGGTGCGCGACGGCCGCCAGCGCGCCCATGCCGAGCCCGTACGCCAGCATTCCGGCGGGCAGGCTGCCGTCGATCGCCAGGCCCACGTTGGCGTACGCCAGCACCGGGATGGCGACCGCGAAGGCCAGCATCAGCAGCTCGGTGTTGCGCCGGGTGGGGACCCCGTCGACGGTGACCGGGCCGGCGGTGCGGCGGCGCCGCCCGGTGCCGGGCGCGCTGCCGCTGCTCACGTCGAAGGTGCTCATGCCTGTGTGGAACCCCCTGGGTTCGCCGCGGCCTACTGCGCCGAGCAGGACGCGGCGAGCTGCTGCTCCTGCTCGGTCAGCGGCGGGGCGGACGGCGTGCTGCCCTCGGTGACGGGGGCCTGCTCGGAATCGGCGACCTTCTTGCAGACGGTGGCCTGCGCACGCAGTGCGTCGACCTGCTTCTCGGCGTCGCCGAGGCTGCCGGCCTGGGCGCCGGCGGTCAGCTTGTCGCGTTGGTCCTTGGTCAGGAACTTGGTCTCGATGTCGGCGTACTGCTTGTCGACCGAGCTGAGCTTCAGCCCGAACAGGTCCTGGTCCAGCCCGCGGTAGAGGGCGACGTGGCCGTCCTGCTCGCCGACGTAGTACTGGTCCTGGTTCCACTGCCAGGCGAAGAAGCCGCCGGCCCCGAGCACCGCCAGCACCAGCACGCCGATCAGGGTGAGCTTCAGGCCGCGCTTCTTCTTCCGCCGGCTGGGCGGGGCCTCGCCCTCGAACGCCTCCTCGGCCGGGCCGTACTCGCCCTCGCCGTAGCCGCCCTCGGGGTAGCCCTCCTGGTAGCCCTCGGCGGGCCCGAAGTCGCCCGCGGGGGCGCCGTAGCCGGGCTGCTGCTCGTAGCCGCCCTCGTAGCCCTGGGCGGGCCCGAACGCGCCCTGCGGGTGCTGCGGGGCGGGCCCGCGGCCGAGGCCGGCGGCGCGGCCCGCCGGGGTGTCCAGCAGGTGCGGGTCGGCGAAGTGGTGCGGCTGGCTGTCGGCGACCGCGCCGACCACCACGGGGGCCTCGGCGGCCTGGCCGCTGAGGGTGTCGGTGGCGCCGACGTCGATCACGTCGGCGACGATGCAGGTGATGTTGTCCGGGCCGCCGCCGCGCAGCGCCAGCTGGATCAGTTCCCCGACGGTCTGCTCGGGCGCGTAGTAGCTGCCGAGCGTCTCCTCCAGGGTCTGGTGGCTGACCGGGCCGGACAGGCCGTCGGAGCAGATCAGGTAGCGGTCGCCGGCCCGGACCTCGCGGATCGACAGGTCGGGCTCGACCTGGCCGCGGCCGTCCAGGGCGCGCATCAGCAGCGAGCGCTGCGGGTGGGTCTCGGCCTCCTCGGCGGTGATCCGGCCCTCGTCGACCAGCCGCTGCACCCAGGTGTGGTCCTGGGTGATCTGGCTGAGCCGGCCGTCGCGCAGCAGGTAGGCCCGGGAGTCGCCGATGTGCACCTGGCCCATCCGCTGGCCGTCCCAGAGCAGCGCGGTCAGGGTGCAGCCCATGCCCTCCAGCTGCGGGTCCTGCTCGACCATCTGCCGGAGCCGGTCGTTGGCGGTCTGCACCGCGTCGTTGAGCAGGGTCAGCAGGTCGGCGCCCGGGTGCGGCTCGTCGAGCCGGACGATCGATCCGACCACCTCGGAGGAGGCGACCTCACCGGCCGCCGCCCCGCCCATGCCGTCGGCCACCGCGAGCAGCCGCGGACCGGCGTAGCCGGAGTCCTCGTTCCCCTCGCGGATCAGGCCCTTGTGCGAGCCGGCGGCGAAGCGCAGCACGAGACTCATGCTGTCCGGGCCCTCCTTCGGGTGGAGCTGGTCCTCATGCGCTGACTACTTCCGCAGCTCGATGACGGTCCTGCCGATTCGGATCGGCATGCCGATCTGGAGCGGCATCGGCGTGGTGAGCCGCTGCCGGTCCAGATAGGTGCCGTTGGTGGAGCCTAGATCCTCGACCGTCCACTGCCCAGCCTGATCCGGGTAGATCCTGGCATGACGGGAGGATGCGTAGTCGTCGTCCAGCACGATCGTGGAGTCGTGCGCCCGGCCCAGCGTGATGGTCTGGCCCTGCAGGGCGACGGTCGTCCCGGCCAGCGAGCCCTGGGTGACCACCAGGTGGGTGGGCTGGCCGCGGCGCTGCCGGGCCTGCTGCTGCTGGGCGGCCGACTGCTGCCCCTGCGGCGGGCGGCCGGCCCCCGCGGCGGCGGAGGAGGGTGCGGGGCGCTGGGCGGGGCGCGCGGCGGCCTTGGTGTTGAACAGGTCGCTGCGGATCACCTGCACCGCGACGATGACGAACAGCCAGAGGACGGCGAGGAACCCCAGCCGCATGACCGTCAGGGTCAGATCAGACATACCGGCCCGCTTCTACCCTTCGACCTGTCGGTAGACGATGGTGGTCGACCCCAGGACGATCCGGGAGCCGTCGCGGAGCGTAGCGCGCTGGGTGTGCTGCCCGTCCACCACGATGCCGTTGGTGGACCCGAGGTCGAGCACCATCGCGGGCGTCCCGGGACGGATCTCCGCGTGCTTGCGGGACACCCCGGGGTCGTCGATCCGGATGTCCGCCTCGGTGGAGCGGCCCAGCACGACCGCGTTCTGGCTGATCTGGTGCCGCGCGCCGTTCACCTCGATCCAGCGCCGGGTGCCGGCGCCGCCGTGCCCGGCGCCCGGGAACGGTCGCACGTTGCCGCCGGCCGCCGGCGGGGCGGACGGCATGGCGGGCGGGGCGGCCGGCGGCGGCGGGGCGCCGTACGGGGCCGCCGCGCCCTGGTGCCAGGGCGCGCCGGGCGCGGGCGGGGTCGGCTGGCGGCCGTACCCGGGCGGGGCGGCGGGCGGCGCGGCCGGCCGCTGCGGCTCCTCCGCGGTCAGCGTGCGGCTGCGCACCCGGTACAGGCCGGTGTCCAGGTCGTCGGCCTTCTCCAGGGCGACCTGGAGCGGGCCCATGAAGCTGTACCGCTGCGCCTCGGCGTACTCCCGGACCATGCCGGCGAGCTCGGTGCCCAGCTGGCCGGCGTACGGGCTGAGCCGCTCGTGGTCGTGCGGGCTGAGCTCGACGATGAAGTCGTTCGGGACCACCGTGCGGTCCCGGTTCCAGATGGTGGCGTTGTTGTCGCACTCGCGCTGCAGCGCTCCGGCGATCTCCACCGGCTGGACCTCGGACTTGAACACCTTGGCGAAGGTGCCGTTCACGAGACCTTCGAGTCGCTGCTCGAACTTCTTCAGGACTCCCACGGGGCACCCCCTCTCAGGGCGTCGGTCGGGCCGGCTCGTCGGCTTGAAAGCGGTACTTCCGTACTGATCGTATCCACGCGCGGCCCTTCCGTACGGTTCCCCGGCCAGGTCGCGCCCGGAGGGGTACCCGCCGGGCGGTCCGCTCACTCGTTCGCCCCGCCCGCGGTTGCGGGTCCCCGGGACCCGTGCAGGGAGGGCCCGGGGAATGGATTCGCAGGTGCGGCGTGGGGCGTGCTAATGTTTTCCATGTCGGAAGGGGCGCCCGAGAGGGAGCCGAACGGAAGACCCGGAGAGATGCGCTAAGCTTCTCAACGAGTCGGAAGAGCGGCAAGCATCTGAAGACAACACCCTTGCGCGGGTGGCGGAATAGGCAGACGCGCTGGATTCAGGTTCCAGTGCCCGAAAGGGCGTGGGGGTTCAACTCCCCCCTCGCGCACAGCGAAGCCCCGCAGATCTACGGATCTGCGGGGCTTTCTCGTTCTCCCGGGCCGATCGGCCGAGGCCGTTTCCGCCGGGGCGGCGGCGTTCAGGCGCCGGCGGCGGGGAGGACGGCGTGCAGCGCGAAGCCGCCGTCGGGGGTGGGGGCGGCGGTGAAGGCGCCGCCGAGCAGGACGGCGCGTTCGCGCAGGCCGATCAGGCCGTGGCCGCCGCCGGGCAGCGGGTTGGCGGGGGCGGACCCGGTGGGCGGGCCGTTGCGGACCTCGACGTGGAGCTTGCCGCCGCGGGCGGCGACCCGGACGGTGACCTCGGCGCCCGGGGCGTGCTTGCTGATGTTGGTGAGGCCCTCCTGGACGGTCCGGTAGGCGGCCCGTTCGACCGCCTCCGGCCAGTGCCGGCGGCCGGGGTCCAGCCGTCGGGTGACGGCCAGTCCGCTGCCGTCGATCAACCCGGGCAGGTCGGCGAGCGTGGGCTGCGGGGCGAGCGGGGTGCCCGCGTTGACGCCGGCGGCGCGCAGCACGCCGACCATCTGGCGGAGCTCGTCGAGGGTGCGGACGGAGAGTTCGCGGATGGTGCGGGCGCCGTCCCGGGAGGCGGGGTCGGTGCTGGCGACCTGGATCGCGCCGGCCTGCACCGAGATCAGGCTGACCTGGTGGGAGACCACGTCGTGCATCTCCCGGGCCAGCCGGGCGCGTTCGGCGGTCAGCACCTGTTCGGCGAGCAGCCGGCTCTCCCGGCGGCGGCCGGCGGTCAGCTCGTCGACCCGCTCGGCGAGTTCGCGGCGGGTGCGGGCGAGCATGCCGAGCGCGGCCGGGCCGGCGCCGAGCATCACCGACTGGATCGCGTACAGCGCGTTGTCCCGGCTGAGTTCGAACAGGTCGGCGGGGACCGGCCAGTGGAAGAACTCGACCAGGGCGAAGGCGGTGGCGCAGGCGACCGGGACGCGGGGCTTCGGCCAGGCGGCGGCCACCGAGTAGACGGCGGTGAGCGGGGCCAGCCAGATCTCGTTGAAGAACGCCCCGGGCAGCGTGAGCAGCACCACCGGGAGCGGGTGGCGGCGGCGCCAGAACAGCGCGACCACGGACAGCGCGGACAGCGCGAGCTGCCAGGGCGCCGAGTCCTTGGCGACCAGCGCCGAGTCCAGCGCGGCGGCCAGCACCGGCACCAGCAGGGTGACCCGCGGGGAGCGCAGCCAGGCCCAGCGGCGCGGGACGGGTTCCTCGGGGGTCACTCCCCGTCGTCCCCGCGGTCGCGGACCAGCCCGGCGCGGTGGGCGATGACGGCGGCCTGGACGCGGTTGGCGGCGCCGAGTTTGGCGAGGATCGCACTGATGTGGTCCTTGACCGTCCCGGTGCCGAGGAACAGCCGGTCCGCTATGTCGGCGTTGGACAGCCCTTCGCCGAGCAGCGCGAGGACGTCCAGTTCGCGGCCGGTGAGCCGGCAGGTGAGCGCGGTGGCGGCCAGGTCGGGGCCGCCGCCGTCGACGTAGCCGCTGATCACGGTGCGGGCCACGCTCGGGGAGAGCACGCTGCCGCCGGCCGCGAGCACCCGGACGGCGTGCACCAGCTGCTCGGGCGCGGTGTCCTTGAGCAGGAACCCGGCGGCGCCGGCCCGCAGCGCGGTGCCGATGTACTCGTCGGTGTCGAAGGTGGTGAGCATCGCCACGGCGGGCGGGTCGGGCAGCGCGCGCAGCCGGCGCAGCACGCTGAGGCCGTCCAGGTCGGGCATCCGGACGTCGAGCAGCACCACCTGCGGGGCGAGGTCCAGGGTCTGCTGTTCGGCCTGTCCGCCGGAGCAGCCGCCGACCACCTCCAGGTCGGGCGCCGAGCCGACGATCAGACCGAGCCCGGAGCGGACCAGCACCTCGTCGTCCACGATCAGGACCCGGGTCGGCGGCATGTCTCTCCCTGGTGGATGCGGGTTCGGGACCGGCGCGGCCCCGGCACCCCCGCCGATCGGCGGGGGTGGGAATCCGCTACCGGATTCACGCAATTCTCATCTTCGCTGGGCAACCATGGAAATCGGGGGCGGAGTGCGCGCGACCGCGCGCGGATGCGTCCCTGTGATCGATCGTCTGGAATGGTTGCTGTGTCCACTGTGAAGTCGGCCGGCCCGGCCGCGTCCCCCACCCGGGGCGAGGAGCCCGGCCCGCTGGAGCGGTGGCGGCCGAGGGCCGCCGCGTCGACGGTCTGGTACCTGCGGCTGATGGCCCTGCTGAACCTGCTGGCGGTGCTCTCGGTGCCGTTCCGCGACCAGGTGCAGCGCCACAACGAGGGGGAGTACTTCACTCCCTACCTGATGACCGCGGGCCTGACCTCGGTTCTGCTGTCGCTGTTCCTGGCGGTGGCGATGCGCCGGCGCAAACGGGCGGCGTGGATCTTCAACACCGGCCTGGCGGGGCTGACCTTCGTCGGCTTCGTGCTGCTCCTGTTGATCGGAGACCGTTTCGCCGACCACCCGTGGAACTACTTCTCGATGGTGCTGACCGGCCTCTTCCTGGTGGCGCTGCTGGTCTCCCGCAAGGAGTTCACCTCCAAGGGCGACCGCTCCAACCCGAAGACCGCGGTGGCCGCCGGCCTGGGCGGTCTGGTGCTGGGCGGCCTGATCGGCTCGGTGCTGGTGCAGCTGACCAACACCGCCTCCGGAGCCGGCTTCGGCACCCGGTTCAGCTACGCGGTGCACCGGATGATCACCCTGACGCCGTCCGAGCGGGTGGCCGACGTGGTCTCCGTCCCCACCTGGGTGAACGCGGCGATCAACGCGATGAGCGCGGTGCTGTTCCTGTTCGTGCTGTGGGTGGCGTTCCGCTCGCCGCGCGGCGAGGAGCTGCAGAGCGACGAGGACGAGCGCAGGCTCCGCGAGCTGCTGGACCGGCAGGGCGAGCGGGACTCGCTCGGGTACTTCGCGCTGCGCCGGGACAAGGCCGTGGTGTTCTCGCCGAGCGGCAAGGCGGCGGTCGCCTACCGGGTGGTGGGCGGTGTGACGCTCGCCTCCGGCGACCCGATCGGCGACCCGGAGGCCTGGCCGGGCGCGATCGACGCCTGGCTCGCGGAGGCCCGCGAGCACGCCTGGGTGCCGGCCGTGATGGGCGCCTCCGAGGAGGCCGGGGTGATCTACGCCCGGCACGGCCTGGACGCCCTGGAGCTGGGCGACGAGGCGATCGTCGAACTGGACGAGTTCTCGCTGGACGGCCGGGCGATGCGGGTGGTCCGGCAGGCCTACAACCGGGTCAAGCGGGCCGGCTACACGGTGCGGATCCGGCGGCACCAGGACATCCCCGAGTACGAGATGGCCGAGCTGGTGGCGAAGGCCGACCACTGGCGGGACGGCGCGACCGAGCGTGGCTTCTCGATGGCGCTGGGCCGGCTCGGCGACCCGGGTGACGGCCGCTGCGTGATGCTGGAGTGCTTCGACGGGGACGGCGAACTGCGGGCGCTGCTGAGCTTCGTCCCGTGGGGCGAGCACGGACTGTCGCTGGACCTGATGCGGCGCGACCGGGACAGCGAGAACGGCCTGATGGAGTTCATGGTGATCGAACTCCTGCAGCGCGCGAAGGAGGTCGAACTGGAACGGGTGTCGTTGAACTTCGCGATGTTCCGGTCGGTTTTCGAGCGCGGTTCGAAGCTCGGCGCGGGACCGGTGCTGCGGCTGTGGCGTTCCGTCCTGGGTTTCTTCTCGCGCTGGTGGCAGATCGAGTCCCTCTACCGGGCGAATGCGAAATACCGGCCCATCTGGGAGCCGCGTTATCTGCTCTTCGAGAAGAGCAGCGAGATTCCCCGGATCGGCATCGCCTCGGCCCGCGCGGAGGGGTTCATCACGGTGCCCAGCATGCCGGCGCTGTTCCGCCGCAGGCACGGCCAGCAGCGCGGGTGAGCACGGTTTCCCGGGCCTTCGGGTTCCGGGAGGGGGGCAGGTCCCTCCGCCGGGGGGCGGAGCGGGCCGGAACATCCGTCCTCGGGATGACTCGAGCGGCCTTCGAAGCTGATGCCGTTGATTAATCCGATGCGTAGGGTCGGATACGAGGCGTAGAAGAACGCGTGAAGGATGTCGCGCGGATTCGGAACGGGAGAAACCGGTCGTGAAGGAGATCACCCACGCGGGGGCGTGCGGTCGGGGCTGTGGGCGGTATTCCGCCGGGCCGCGGTCGCCGAGTGGGGGGCGCTGTTCGGCGCCGTGAAGGAACGGGTGGTGCGGCGGAAGTTCGCCGCGGTGCCGCTCGCGACGGCGGCGACGGCGCTGGTGCTGCTGTTCTCGATCGTCCAGCACCTGCCGGGCGGCGACCGGTTCGTGGCCGACATCGGCGTGGTGAAGGCCGCCCTGCCTCTGGACATGTCGCTGCTGCGCACCCCGCTGTCGCTGTACGTGCCGGCGCTGGACCTGCCGGTGTGGGGGGCGCTGGCGCAGGTCTTCCTGGTGTTCGGGGTGGCGGAGACGGTGCTGGGACGGCGGCTGACCCTGGTGGTCGCCTACGCCTGCACCCTGGCCGGCACGCTGTTCGCGCGGATCGCGGTGGCGCTCGGGCCGCACCACTTCCTGGGCTTCCCGCGCTGGGTGGCGCACGTGCGCGACACCGGTCCTTCGGCGGCGGTGGTGGCGCTGGCCGTGGTGGTGGCGTTCCGCTGCCGGGCCTGGTGGACGGGAGGGGCGGTGGTGCTGGCGATGGTCGCGGAGGCCGCGGTGCTGCCGAACCTGGCCGGGCTGGAGCACCTGGTGGCGATCAGCACTGCGGTGCTGATCGCGGTCTGGGTCGAGGTGTTCGGGGACTACTGGCCGCGGGTGCTGACCGGCGTCGGCGCGGCCGCCTCGGTCGCCGCCCAGGGGCGGACCAGGGCGGTCGCGTCCTGAGCCCGGCGCCCGGTCAGCCGCGGGGCAGCGGCATCTCGAAGTAGACGACCTTGCCGACCGCCTTGCGGGCGGTGCCCCACTTCTCGGACAGCTTGCTGACCAGGTTCAGGCCCCGGCCGTGCTCGGACATCGACTCGGCGGGCTCCAGCGACGGCAGGTTGTGGTTGTCGTCGCTGACCTCGACCAGCAGCTTGTCGACCCGGATCAGCTGCAGCTGCACCTCGGCCCTGGCCACCCGCACCGCGTTGGTGACCAGCTCGGACACCAGCAGCTCGACGGTCTCGGCGAGCGCGGTCAGCTGCCAGGCGGCGAGCTGGTCGCGCACCAGGCGGCGGGCCCGGCCGACCTCCAGCTCGGTGACGCCCAGCTGCCAGGTGGCCACCTCGGTCGGCGGGACGCCGTCGAAGCGGGCCACCAGCAGCGCGATGTCGTCCTGCCGGTCGTCGGAGTGCAGGGTGTTCAGCACCGTGTCGCAGGCCTCGTCCGGGGTCTGCTTGGGGTCGATCAGGTTGCCGCACAGCGCGGCCAGGCCCTCTCCTATGTCGCCGCCGCGGACCTCGACCAGGCCGTCGGTGCACAGCACCAGCATCGAGCCGTCCGAGACGTCGATCTTCTTGGTCTGGAACGGCACCCCGCCGACGCCGATCGGCGCGCCGGACGGCAGTTCGAGCAGTTCGCCGCGGCCGTCGGGGTGGACCAGGACCGGCGGGACGTGGCCGGCCGAGGCCAGCTCGCAGGTCCGGTTGATCGGGTCGTAGACCGCGTACAGGCAGGTCGCCAGGTGGTCGTCGCCGAGCTTGTGGGCCAGGTTGTCGAGGTGGCGCAGCAGCTGGCCGGGCGGCAGGTCCAGGGCGGCCAGGGTCTGCATGGCGGTGCGGAAGCGGCCCATCGCGGCGGCCGAGTGCAGGCCGTGGCCCATCACGTCGCCGACCACCAGGGCGACCCGGCTGCCGGGCAGCTGGATGGCGTCGAACCAGTCGCCGCCGACCTCGGCCTTGCGGTCGCCCGGCATGTAGCGGTGGGCGATCTGCACGCCGGGGATCTTCGGCGGGCGGGTCGGGATCATCGAGCGCTGCAGCGTGGTGGCGACCTTGGACTCGGCCCGGTGCAGCCGGGCGTTGTCCAGGGACAGCGCGGCGCGGGCGGCGATCTCCTTGAGGGTGTCGGCGTCGCCGCGGGTGAACGGCGCCCGGTCGGGAAGCCGCAGCAGCTTCAGGATGCCCAGCACCTTGCCGCGGGCGGACAGCGGCAGCACCAGCATGGAGCGGCCCACCACGGTCGTCTCCAGCTCGGGGTCGCCCAGCGAGGCCGCGTAGTCGACCGCGACGTCCGGGGTGATCTGCGGCACCAGCACCGGCCGGTTCTCCTGCAGGGCCAGACCCGGAGGGGTGGAGCGCGGCACGGCGAGCAGCGCTCCCTCGTCCAGGACGTGGCTCCAGCACTGGGTGGCGGCGTTGAAGGTGCGGGCGACCCGGCGCAGCATGGTGCCGTCGTCGGGCAGGCCGGCCGGGAGCTCGGAGTCCGAGATCAGGCCGTCCAGCAGGTCGACGCAGGCGAAGTCGGCGACCCGGGGGACCAGCACCTCGCACAGCTCGCGGGCCGTGGTGTCCAGGTCGAGGGTGGTGCCGACCTGGTTGCCGACCGAGGCGAGCAGCGCGAGGTCGCCGTCGTCGGGCAGCCCGTGGATCACCTCGACGCCGCCGAGGCCGGCCGGGCGGCTCGGGGGCACGGTGGCGGCGGTGGTCGGTTCGGGTGCGGCGGCGGTTGCGGGATCGATGGCGGGGCCTCCCGGGGTCGGGCCGTGGGCGGCGGCTTCGCGCTGGCTCGGGACGGTGCTGCCGAGCCGCGGCGCACCCTCCTGGGCGGACGCGGACCCGGCAGCCTGTATCCGTACCCCGAGCGGGCCCCGGGCACCCGCGCCGAGCTGCGGCTCCACCGGTCGGCGGGCGGTGCGCTCGCGCTGCTGGGCGGCGCGCTGCTGCGGGGTGGGGTAGCGGCGGCCGAGGCCGGCGGCGACCCGGGCGGTGCCGGACGCGCCGTCCGGCGAGGACTGGTAGGGCACCACGGCCAGCCGGGTCGCCGCGTCCACCTGCAGCGCGGGCGGGCCGGCCTCGGCGAGCGCGGCCAGCAGCCGGCGGCGGCGCTCCGTGGAGCCCGGCGGCAGCAGCCCGGCGAGCGCCTCGCAGCCCGCGCCGTCCGGCACGGCCGGGGCGAAGGCGGCGATCACCTGCTGCGGGCGGGCCGCGGCGGGCGCGGCGGCGTAGGGGACGAGGCGCTCGCCGAGGGCGATCCGCGGGCCGGCGGAGCGCAGCGGGCGGGCGTCGGCGGCCAGCGCGAGCAGCGAACGGCCGGCCGGTTCGACCAGCGGGTAGGCCCACCACAGGATGTCGCGCAGCCGCTCCTCGCGGTCGTGCACGGGCATCGCGCCGGCCCACGGGCCGTTCAGGGTGAGGTCGTCGAGGGTGTCGAAGGCGTCGCAGCGGTGGGCGGGGGCGGCGCTGTCCTGGCGGGGTTCGACGGCGGGCAGCAGGCCGTGCGCGGTGCGGCCCAGGGCGACCTCGGCGCGGTGGCCGAACAGCTCCTCCGCGGTGCGGTTCCACATGGCGATCCGGCCGTCGGGGTCGACCAGCACGGCGGCGACCCGCAGGAGGGCCACCACCCCGGCGGGGTGGCCGCCCGGGCCGTCGGCCCGGTCCGGTGTGGAGTTGGGCTGTTCCACCATGGATATCGGTCTGCCCCTTTAGTTGCTTGCTGCTCCTCCTGGCCGGTGCGCGCGTCCTTGTGCGCGTCCTCCAATGAAGCACGGAGATGCCGACCGGAGGTAGTTAATCGGGCAGATTCGTCAGTATCAGTTGCGTGTCGTCCGACGTGCGCCCCCGGAGCGCTTCGCCATCACCTGATCGGGCGCGTGCCGGCCCCGGTAGGGTGGCCCGGGTGAGCGTACCGAGCGTCGAGGTGTGGGCGGACCCGGAGCGGCAGGACCTGGAGGAGCGGGTCGCGGCGGCCGAGTTGGCCTGGCTGACCCTGGACGTCGACGTGGCCACCCTGCGGGTGGAGATCGACAACTTCGCCCTCGCCCACCACCAGCTGCTCGGCCCGCTGTACGCCGAACTGGACGAGCTGGACGCGCTGATCGCCGAGTCGGTGGCGGCCCTCAGCGGCGACCCGGAGGACCTCCGCCGGGCCCGGGAGGCCCGCGAGCGGGTCGAGCCGGCCGAGGAGCGCGGCCCGCGCGAGGGCGAGCCGGAGGCCCGCCGGGTGCGGCCCGACAAGGACGCCCAGCGGATCTACCGCGAACTGGCCCGCCGCGCCCACCCCGACCTGTCCACCGACCCGGACGAGCAGCAGCGCCGCTCGGCGTTCATCGCCCGGGTCAACGAGGCGTACGCGCTGGCCGACACCGACGGGCTGGCCGCGCTCGCCGAGGAGTGGTCCACCTCCCCGGACTCCGCGCCCGCCGCCGACTCCCCCGACCGGCTGGCCTGGCTGCGCCAGCGCCTGGACTGGCTGACCGGCAGGATCGGCGCGCTCGCCACCGAGCGGGTCCGGCTGGAGCGCACCCCGATGGGGGAGCTGCTGCTGCTGCGCCCCGACGAGCCGGAGCGGCTGCTGGAGGACCTCGCCGAGCAGTTGCTGGCCACCGCCGCCGACCGGCAGGCCCGGCTGGCCGCCCTGCTGCCCGACAATGGCAGCGACGATTCGCCCCGACCCCAGGAGACTCCCCCGATGTTCGCTCAGCTGCCCACCGCCGACGCCGCCTCGGTGCCCGCCGACGCCGCCCTGCTCGACGTCCGCGAACAGGACGAGTGGGACGCCGGCCACGTGGACGGTGCGCTGCACATCCCGATCGGCCAGGTGGTGGCCCGCCTCGACGAGCTGCCCGAGGACCGGCTGTACGTGCTGTGCCGGGTCGGCGGCCGCTCCGCGCAGGTGGTGCAGTACCTGGTCGCCAGCGGCCGGGACGCGGTGAACGTGGACGGCGGGATGTTCGCCTGGGAGGCCGCCGGCCGCCCGATGGTGAGCAGCGGCGGGCAGGAAGCGTTCGTCCTGTAGCGGCCGCCGCCGACCCCTGTTCGAACGCACGGGCGGTGCGGCAGGATGTCCGCCGTGCGCGTCTGGTCGAAGCCCGCCCGGGTGGTGCTGGTGACCGCCGGGGTGGGACTGCTGGCCTGCACCCTGGCGTTCCTCGGCGCGCTCTTCCTGCACGTGGCGCCGGAGAACTCGGCGTCCCGGGCGTACCGCGCCGAGGTGGACGCGGTGGTCTACCCGGAGTTCGAGCAGAACTGGAAGCTGTTCGCGCCGGACCCGCTGCAGCGCAACGTCACGGTCGACGCCCGGGTGCAGACCATCGCCGACGACGGCCGGATCACCACCCGCGAGTGGCGCGGCCTGACCGAGCAGGACCTGGCCGCGATCCGGCACAACCCGGCGCCCAGCCACGCCGACCAGAACCTGCTGCGCCGCGCATGGGACTTCTACGAGTCCACCCACCCCGACGGGGACGGCCAGGCGGTCGCCGGTTCGCGCGGGCAGCTCGCCGAGCAGTACCTGAAGCGGATCGCGCTGCAGCGGATCGGCCGCGGCGGCGAGCGGGTGCTGCAGGTCCAGCTGCGGGTGGGCACCGCCACCGTGGCCCCGCCGCGGTGGAGCACCGAGTCGGTCGACACCGCCGTGCACACCCGGGAGCTGCCCTGGTGGCCGGTGGACGCCGAGGACTGGCGGGGCCTGTCGTGATCCGCGCCGCGCTGCCCCGCCTGCTGACCACCCTCGCCCCGTACCAGGCGGCGGTGGTGCGGATCGGCGTGGCCGGCACCTGGGGCGCGTTCCTGCTGCGGGAGTGGCCGAACCGGCGGGTGCTGTACGGGGACCGCTCGCCGTGGTCCGAGCAGATGAACGGCCGGCTGATCGCCGACACGCACGCCTTCACCGCGCTGGCCTGGAACGACGGCCGCTGGTGGTTCGAGGCGGTGTACCTGCTGGCGCTGCTCTCGGCGGCGGCGCTGGCGCTCGGCTGGCGGACCCGGGCGTCCGCGGTGGTGTTCGCGCTGACCGTGCTGTCGCTGCAGAACCGCAACGTGTTCCTCGGCGACGGCGGCGACAACCTGGTCCACCTGATGGCGATCTACCTGGTGTTCACCCGCTGCGGCACGGTCTGGTCGCTGGACGCCCGGCGCCGCGCCCGCCGGCCCGGCAAGGACCCGGCCGACTGGGGCGAGCCGCGGGCGCTGGCCGACGCGCTGGCGGCGATGCTGCACAACTGCGCGATGCTGGTGATCGCCGTCCAGGTGGTGCTGGTGTACGCCACGGCCGGCTGGTACAAGATCCAGGGCGGGCGCTGGCAGGACGGCACCGCCGTGTTCTACCCGCTGCACCTGGGCTACTTCTCGCCCTGGCCGGGCCTGTCCGCGCTGCTCGGCGGCAGCCTGCTGGTGACCTTCCTGCTCACCTACGGCACCGTGATCGTCCAGGTCGGCTTCCCGTTCTCGCTGGCCGCCCGGCGGCTGAAGAACGTGCTGCTGGCGCTGATGGTGGGCGAGCACCTGGCGATAGCGGTGCTGCTCGGACTGCCGTTCTTCTCGCTGGCGATGATCTCCGCCGACGCCGTTTTCCTGCCCACCGCGGCGCTGGTGGCGATGCAGCGCGGCCTGACCGGCCTGACGGGCCGCTGGGCGAAAAGTCGATAAGCTCCGGTTATGTCCTGGTTCACGGCCCTCCGCGACACCGCGAAGGCCGGGCTGACCGTGGACCGCTCGCTCACCAACCCCAAGCGCGCCCTGCGCGGAGCGGTCGCCGCCGCTCTGGTGGTCTTCCCGACCCTCGCGGTGTTCGGGCCCGCGCAGGCCACCTCCGCCGCGATGGGCGGGTTCATCGCCGGCACCGCGACCTTCCAGCGCTCCTTCCGGCCGCGCGCCTCGCTGGCCCTGGCCGCCGCCGCCGGGCTCGGCCTGTCGACCTTCCTGGGCTACGTCGCGGTGGGCATCCCCGGCGCGTTCCCGGTGCTGCTGGCGGTCTGGGCGTTCGGCGCCGGCCTGGCCTGGGCGATCGGGCCGACCTCCGGGGTGGTCGCGGCCAACACCCTGGCCGTGATGATGGTGGTGGTGCAGCTGCCGGTCTCGGTGCCCACCGCGATCGAGCACGGGCTGCTCTGCTCGGTGGGCGGCGCCGTGCAGGCGCTGGTGATCACGGTCTGGCCGATCGACAGCTGGCGGGCCCAGCGCGACGCCCTCGCCGACATCTACGCCGGGCTCGGCGACTACGCGCGGCGGCTGCGGCACGACCCGGTCGCCGAGGTCGACCCGGAGCCGTTCATCGTCGGCCGGCAGGCCGCCCGGCTCACCGCCCGGCAGGCCCGCCGCCGCCCGCCCGAACTGCGCGGCCTGCGCACCATCGCCGAACGGATCCGCCCCGCCCTGGCCGCGCTGGCCGACCCCCGGGTGGGCGCCGCCGAGGAGGGCCCGGAGCGGGACCGGGCCCGCGAGGTGCTGGCCGCCGCCGCCGAGGTGCTGGACGCGCTGACCCGGGCGATCCGCAGCGGGGACCCCGTCCGGCTGCCCAAGGACACCCCGGGCCTGGCACTGGCCCGCCCCGGCAGCGGCGAGGACCTGCTGCGCGGCGCCGCCCGCCGCTCCGCCCGCCGGCTGTCCGGCCTGCTCGGCCGGGCCGCCGACCGGCTGGACCGGCAGGACCTCAGCACCGTCTCCTCCCGCTCCACCCCCGGCGCCGGGCTGCGCCGCCCCCCGCTGGTCGAGGTGGTGCCCGCCGCGCTCGCCACCGTCGGGCGGCAGCTGCACAGGCACTCGGCGATCTTCCACCACGCCGTGCGGATGTCGGTGGTGGTCACCTCCGCTTACCTGGCGGCCCGGCTGCTGGGCATCGAGCACGGCTACTGGGCGCCGATGACCTCCGCGATGGTGATGCGCCCCGACTTCGCGCAGACCTTCAGCCGCGGCGTGGCCCGGGTGGCCGGCACCGCCACCGGCGTGCTGCTGTCCACCGCCGTGGTGCAGCTGTTCGACCCGGCCGACTGGGTGCTGGCGGTGCTGGCGGTCACCTGCATGGGCTTCGCCTACCTGACGATGCGCACCGGGTACGCGGTGATGACGGTGTCGATCTCCTCGTACGTGGTGTTCCTGCTCGGCCTGCAGCCGGGCGAGCCGGTGCAGCTGGCCGTGGACCGGGTGTCGATGACGCTGCTCGGCGGTTTCGTCGCGCTCGCCGCGTACGCGCTGTTCCCGACCTGGCAGACCGCCCGGCTGCCGGAGCGGCTCGCCGAGTGGCTGGCCTCCGCCGGGCGGTACGCGGCCGCGGTGTTCACCGCGTACGGCGCCCCGGCGGGCGGGCACACCGAGCAGGACGTGCGCCCGGCGCTGCTGGACGTCCGGGAGGCCCGCAGCGAGATGCTGGCCGCGCTCGACCGGGCCGAGGTGGAGCCGGTCCGGCACGCCGAGCAGGTGCCGGAGCTCAGCCGCAAGCAGTTCGACCGGGCCCGCTCGGCGGTCGGCATGCTGGACCGTTCGACCGTCCTGCTGGAGGCCCACCTGCCCGCCGAGGACGCCCCGCCGGTGCCCGGCGCGGCCGCGTTCGGCGAGGAGCTGCGGGACGCCACCGCGATCGCCGCCGCGGCGATCCTGCTCGGCCAGGACGTCGACTTCGGCACGCTCCGCGAGGCCCACCGCACCTGGGACCACCAGCTGTCCGCGCTGCCCGGGGACGACCGGATCGACGTCACCCGGGCCGGGGCCCGGCTGATCATGCAGGCGCTCACCGAACTGGAGAAGGCCGTCCGGACGCGGCCGCAGGCCGCCCGCGAGGAGCCCGTACCGTTGGGGGCGTGAGCGACACCTCGGTGCCCCAGCTGGGCGAGCAGTACGACCATCTCGCCGACGACCGCGAGATCGGCGTCGGCCCGCACCCCGAGCCGTGGCCCGACGACCCGCGCCTGGACCCGGAGCTGCTGGCCGCCGGCGACCGCCGCAACGTGGTCGACGAGTACCGCTACTGGCGGCACGAGGCGATCGTCGCCGATCTGGACACCCGCCGGCACGGCTTCCACGTCGCCGTCGAGAACTGGCAGCACGACTTCAACATCGGCTCGGTGGTGCGCACCGCGAACGCCTTCCTGGCCGGCGAGGTGCACATCGTCGGCCGCCGCCGCTGGAACCGGCGCGGCGCCATGGTCACCGACCGGTACCAGCACGTCCGGCACCACGACTCGGTGGCCTCGCTGGCCGCCTACGCCGCCGAGCGCGGGCTGCCGATCATCGGCATCGACAACCTGCCGGGCGCCGTCCCGCTGGAGAGCTACCCGCTGCCGGAGCGCTGCGTGCTGCTGTTCGGCCAGGAGGGCCCCGGGCTGACCCCGGAGGCGTGGCGGCACTCGACGGCGGTCTGCTCGATCGCCCAGTTCGGCTCCACCCGCTCGATCAACGCGGGCGCGGCCGCCGCCATCGCCATGCACGCGTGGGTGCGGGAGCACGCCGCCGGCTGAGCGGCGCGCCCCCGCCGCGGGGCCGTCAGGAGAACAGCAGCCGCCAGGTGTGCGGGCCCGGGTAGCCGTCCGCCTCGGCGCCGGTCCAGCCCTGGGCGCGCTGGAAGGCCTGCACGTTCAGCCGGTCCGCCTCGCCCCAGTCCCGGCTCGGGCCCTCCCGGTACGCGCCGCCGAACCCCTTCTTCACCAGCTGCTGCCCGAGTTGCAGGACGGAGTCGTTCACCTGGCCGGGACCGAACCTGTCCGCGCCCGGGAAGGCCGGCGCCTGCTGCGGCGGCGGCGGGGACGGGGCGCCCGCGGCGGGCGGGATGTCCTTGCCCTTGTGACGCACCAGCAGGTCCCAGGTGTCCTTGCCCGGGTAGCCGTCCGCCTCGGCGCCGCGCCAGCCCTGCGCCAGCTGGAACGCCTCGGTGGCCTTCCGGTCCGCCTCGCCCCAGTCCGGGCTCGGCCCCTCGTGGTAGAACCGGGCCGCGCCGCGCTCCACCAGCATCGTCCCCAGCCGGGTCACGTACGGGTTGACCTTGCCCGGCCCGAACTTGTCCGTGCCCGGGAAGGCGTCCGCGCCGTCCGGCACGGGCATCGGCTGGCTCAACCCCTTGTACCGGTACGGCAGGTAGCTTGCCGCGTGGCTCCAGTACGCGTACGGAGTGGCCCTCTTGGTGGTGCTCGGGCGGGTCTGCTCCAGCGCGGTGTACTTGGTGTGCGCCGCGTCCACCCAGCCGCCGAACAGCACCGCGTGCGAGCCGCCCTCCGGGTCCGCCGGGTTGTTGTAGATCAGCGCGTCGCCCGGCTGCAGGTCGTCCTTCGAGATCCGCTCCGCGAAGTTGGGCAGCGTCCAGGTGGTCTGGCTGCTGCCCAGGCCCCAGGCCATCGACACGAAGCCCGAGCAGTCCTGGCGGTAGCCGTCCGACCAGTAACTGCCCATGCTGTACGGCACCTTCCGGTCGACCCAGGTCTGCGCCCGGCGCATGATCTCCGCCCGGGTGGTGGCCGGCTGGGCGGTCAGGGCCCGCTGGGACGGGCCGTCCTCGCCGTACAGTCCGGAGACCTCGCCCTGCGGCGAGCCGGGTATCTGGGGGCCGGTGTCCGTTCCCGGCGCCGCCACGGCTGTCGCGGCCGTTCCGCTGCCCAGGACACCGCCGATCGCGGCCAGCAGCACGGCCGCCCGGCGCGCCCCGCAGGCGGGGCCGTGCCCCGACCGGGCGGCCAGCAGCCGGGCTCGCCGACGGTCGTTGCAACCGCCGCAGACACAGGATTCGTCCGGCTCGACCTCGCTGAACTCCATCAGCACGGGTGGGACCTGCCTTTCCTCGGTGAGTGGGACTCACCTTCCTCGGAGGCAGTGGTGCGGACCACCTGATAGGGCATCAGGCAGGGCGGTTCGGGTGAACCCGCGCACCGCGGGGTCGGGCGTGGCGCGGCCGGCTGCGCCGGGGGCGGGCGGGGAGTGGGTCACTCCCACTGCCAGCGGATGCCGACCTGGCCGGGTTGCTGGTCGGCGGTGAGGACGTGGGCGCTGGCGGAGGCGCCGATCCAGAGGGGTTCGCGGTGGTTGTCGGTCTCGGTGCCGGGGGTGCGGTCGAAGCGTTCGCACTGGACGGGGACGGTGACCGGGTCGAAGTGCACCTGGAGGACGTACTCCCGGACCGGCGCGGCGAAGAAGCGGCCGTAGTCGGTGGTGGGGCCGGAGTCGGGGATCTGCACCTCGTACTCGAGGACGGTGGAGTCGCCGAGCGCGAGCGGCCGGTCGAGCAGGAGCTCGGCGACCAGCAGCCCGCTGAGCGGACGGCGGCGGACCCGGCCGAGGCGGGCGTGCCGGACGGAGGTGATCTCGGGGCAGATCTCGACGCCCTCGTCCGCCTTGTGGACCACGACGTGCCGGGTGACGCCGTCCACGGTGGCGCGGACCACCTGGCGCATCCGCAGCAGGTGGCCGCGGCGGGAGGCGTCGACGTAGTAGGCGTCGTGGATGGACTGGCGTTCCAGCTGCCCGGCCGGCGGGGCGTCGAGTTCGGCGAAGACCTCGGCGAGTTCGGCCTGGCCGGGCCAGACCTGTTCGACCCGCAGGCCGTCGGGGGCGGGGCCCTGGGTGACCCAGCGGCCGCGCGGGCGGGGCGGGCCGAGCAGCGCGGTGAGGGCGGTGTGGCGCAGGCCGAGGAGTTCCTCCAGCAGGTGGACGGCGCGCAGCGAGGTGGCGCGTTCGGGCTGGCTGCGGCCGCGCCGCCAGTAGCTGAGGGTGGTGACGCTGACCCGGACGCCCTGCTTGGCGAGGGCGGCGCGGATCCGGTCCAGGCTGAGTCCGCTGTTCTCGATCGCGGAGTTGAGGACCTCGGCGAAGCCGCTCTGCGGCGGCGCGGGGGCGGCCGCCGGCGGCGGGGCGGCGGGAGGTGGTTCGGCCGACGGCTCGGCGGGTCCGGCCACGGGCCGCTGCTCGCTTCCGGGTTCGCGTTGACCGACCAGTCGGAGCCGGCCGGCGTGCTGCGGTTGCTGTGAGCCCATGCGACACCTTCCCCACCCGGCGGGTTCGGCGGGTTCACCCCGGCTCCACGGCAGCGGTGGTGCGTCGGTGGTGCGCCGCCGAGCGTGTGGGAACCCTATTGAGGTTTGAGAGGCTACGTCATCAATCAGGACATATGACAGTGGTCACGACAAGCATTTCGCAGACGGATCGAACAGGAAACACTCCTGACACACGGGTGCCGGAAGGACCCGTGCGGGGCCCTTCCGGCGAGGTGTTGACGCTGGGTCAGGAGACGGTGAGCGCGGTGTCGTCGACCACGAAGCTGGTCTGCAGCGAGGAGTCCTCGACGCCGTTGAACTTCACGGTGACGGTCTGGCCCGCGTACGAGGACAGGTCGATGGTCTTCTGCGCGTAGCCGGTGCCCTTGTTGAGGTTGGAGTACACCGCGACCGAGGTGCCGTTGACGGTGACGGTCAGCTTGTCGTACGCGCTCGTCGTGGTGGTCTCGGCGGTGTCGACGTGCAGCCAGAAGCTCAGCGAGGCCTTGCAGCCGGTCGGGATCGCCACCGCCTGGGACAGGCTGTCGGTGTGGGCCGAGCCGTAGCCGTTCATCCACGCCTTCCAGGAGCCGCCGTGGGCGGCCTCCGAGGCGGAGTTGTCGACCACGCCGGAGGAGGCGGTCCAGGGGCTGGCGGTGCCGGTCTCGAAACCGGGGTTGCCGAGCAGCTGGGCGGCGGTGCAGGTGCCGGGCGGCGGGGTGGTGCCGCCGGAGCCGAGCAGCGCGTTGGCCAGGCCGTCGGCGACCGGGGTGCCCCAGCCGGTGACCTGGTCGTAGCCGGTCTTGGTGGAGAAGTCCTGGTTGGCGCCGGTGGTCACGTCGTGGAACGAAGTGCCGTACGAGGACGAGTTGGTGACGGCGTAGATCTTCGGGTTGGCCTCGCCGAGGACGGGCTTGGCCGCGGCGGCCGCCTTCTGGTTGTACAGCGCGGCGAAGCCGGACCACAGCGGGGCGGCCGCGGAGGTGCCGCCGTAGACCTGCCAGCCGGGGGCGCTGGTGCCCTGGGTGTAGATCGCGAAGCCGCTGTTCGGGTCGGCGTTGGAGGACACGTCCGGGACGGTGCGCATGGTGCCGCTCACGCCGGTGCCGGTCTGCCAGGTCGGCTTGGCGAACTGGGTGGAGACGCCGCCGCCGGCGGTGCTCCAGGCGCTCTCCGAGCTGTAGGTGGTGCCGGAGACCTTGAGGTTGGTGCCGCCGACGCCGGTGTTGTACGGGCTGGAGGCGGGGAAGTCCACGGCCTTTACGGTGGATCCGGAGGTGGAGCGGGTGCAGTCCCGGGAGCCGTCGTCGCCGGAGGCGGAGAAGATCGAGATGCCCTGGGCGGCGGCCTGCTTGAAGGAGTTGTTCACCGCGGTCATCGAGGAGGCGGTGGTGTCCGGCTCGCAGGAGCCCCAGGAGATGGAGATGACCGAGACCCGGTTGTCCGCGACGATCTTGGCGGCCATGTCGATCTCGCCCTGGTCGCTGTTGGGGGCCTCGTACACCAGCTGGGTGGCCTTGGGGGCGACGCCGCGGACGATCTCGGAGTCCAGCTCCACCTCGCCCTGGCCGTCGCCGGGCTTGGAGTCGTAGTTCGCGCCGTCCACCGAGACCGTGCTGACCGCCGGGCCGGACAGGCCGAACTGGCTGTCGTAGGTGGTCAGGTTGGTGGACTTGTAGCCGTCGAACTCCCAGAGCGCCACGGTGGTGCCGGTGCCGTCGGCGCCCAGCTGGTTCAGCCGGTAGGCGCCGTCGTAGGTGGCCGGGCCGAAGCCGGACGGGGTGGCGTGCGGGGTGGCGGCGCCGGGCTTGGCGATCCGGGTGGTGCGCACGGTGTGGTCGTTGAGGCCGCTGACGCCCTCCACCACGCCGGCCAGCGCGGCCGGCACCGAGGCGGCGGCGTCGTTGGCGAAGAACGCCCGGCCGTCCTGCTGCGGGTCGGTGTAGGTCGACTCGTGGGTGCCGAAGGCGGCGGCGATCTGCGCGCTGGTGCCGGTGGCGTTCACCACCTGGCGGTTGGCGCTCACCGAGTCGACGGTCAGGCCCTGGGCGGCCAGGAAGGCGCGCACCTGGTCGACGTCGGCGGCGCTCGGGCCGAACCGCTCGGTGAATTGGGCGGGCGTCAGGTAATGCCCGTACTCGGCGGTGCCGGGGGTGCCGACCGCGGCCAGGAACCGGTCCAGTTCGGCGGTGTTGCGCAGCTTCAGCGAGACCGCCACGGATATCTTCCGGTCGGCGGGGACGTCGCCCTGCTTGTGCGAGCGGGCCACCGCGGGCGTGACGGTCTGCGGCAGGGCCACCCGGGCGGCGGCGTTCGGGGTCGGCGCCGCCTGGGCGGTGCCGACGCCCAGGGAGACGGCGGTGAGGGGAAGGACAGCGAGAGCTGCGGCAAGGGCGAGCGAGCGGGGTCGCACGGGCTCCTCCGGAAATCTGGGGGCGTTCCGGGTTCGAAAACGCTCGCCAGAATCTCTCAGAGAACTCTCGGGAAAAGGCCCATGCCTGAGCAATTGCTTACTAAAAAACAGTCAACTGTGGAACGGAAAGGGAATTCAGTTCATTCACTGAATTCCCGTCCGGTATCAAGTGAATGTCAGGGACGGCCCAGCCACTGGCTCAGCGCGGCCCGCAGCTCGCCGCGGGTCGGGTCGGCGCAGGCCCAGGCCGCGTAGCCGTCCGGGCGGACCAGCAGCACGGTGTCGCGCAGCTTGCCGTGCGGGTCGGCGGGCGCGGCGGTGACCACCCGCTCCGCCCAGGAGTCGGCGACCGACAGCTCGTCGTTGCTGATCAGCACGAACCGGCCGGGGCGCAGCGCCTCGTGCAGCCGCGCTGGGCCGCCGGGCACGTCGACGGCCAGCCGCAGGTCGGGGACCCGGCGGCCGGCCAGCGGGTGCGCACCCTTCTCGGCGGGGTAGGCGTGGGCGATGCCGGAGACCTGCTTGGCGCCCAACTCGGCCAGCGGGCCCAGGTGTCCGGCGGCCGCGCCGAGCGCGGAGCGCAGCGCCCGGGTCGGGGCGTGCCGGCCCTGGGCCAGCCGGACCAGGGCGCCGGAGCTGCGCAGCACGGCCCGGCCGACCGGGTGCCGTTCGGTCTGGTACGTGTCCAACAGCGCGTCAGGTGCCCAGCCGCGGACGGCGGCGACCAGCTTCCAGCTCAGGTTGGCGGCGTCCTGCAGGCCGGTGTTCATGCCCTGGCCGCCGGCCGGGGAGTGGCAGTGCGCGGCGTCGCCGGCCAGGAACACCCGGCCGGAGCGGTAGCTGGGCGCCTGCCGCTCGTCGCTGTGGAAGCGGGAGGTCCAGCGGGCCTCGGTCAGCCCGTGGTCCCGGCCCATCACCTCGCGCAGCAGCTCGGCGAGTTCGGGCAGCACCACCGGGTCGGAGTCGGGCCGCTGGCGCTCGCGGTCCCAGCCGATCACCCGGTACCAGCCGTCGCCGAACGGGGCGAGGAAGGCGAAACCGGCGTCGCCGGCGCCGGCCGTGAACGGCTCCTCGGGCGCGTGCTCCAGCCGGACGTCGGCCAGCATCACCGAGCGCACCACCGACTCGCCCGGGAACGGGATGCCGAGCAGGTCGCGGACCGCGGATCGCACGCCGTCCGCGCCGACCGCGTAGCGGGCCCGCAGCCGCTGCTCGCCGTCGGCGGTGCGGGCGGTCAGCGTGACGCCCTCCGGGTCCTGCCGCAGGCCCGTCACCTCGGCGCCGCGGCGCAGCTCGACGCCCGCCTTGACGGCCCGCTCGCGCAGCACCCGCTCGGTGTTGGACTGCGGGGTGATCAGGACGAACGGGAAGCGGGTGGGCAGCCCGGCGAGGTCGACCCGGAGCCGGCCGAACACCTGCAGCGAGGGCATCGCCGGGCCGGTGGCGAGCAGTTCGTCGGCCAGGCCGCGGGCGTCCAGCAGTTCCAGGGTGCGGGCGTGCACGGCGAACGCCCTGGTCAGGTTGGACTCCTCGGCGCGCTTCTCCAGCACCGTCACCCGCAGGCCGGCCGCGGCCAGGTCGCCCGCCAGCAGCAGGCCGGTCGGCCCGGCGCCGGCCACCAGCACATCGGCGGTGAACTCCGTCTCGGACATCCGTCTCTCCCCTCGTGTTCGGCTGTCGGCCGGGGCCACCGGCCGGAGTCCACGGGCGGCCGGGTTCTCAGCGCGCTCTCAGACTGCCATCATCGCGGGCCCATCAGGGGCTGTGAACCTCCTTCCCATGACACAGCCAGCGATGCGCCAGACCGTCCGTCCCGTTCCGGCGGTCGACGGCCGGGACGCGGCCGACACCGTGGTCCGCACCAGGCTCGTGGAGATCGTCGTACCCGTGTACAACGAGCAGCACTCGCTGGAGCGCTGTGTCCGTGAGCTGCACGCCTACCTGTCGAAGACTTTCCCGTACGACTACCTGATCACCGTCGCGGACAACGCCTCGGTGGACGCCACCTGGCAGGTCGCCTCGGCGCTGGCCGAGGAGATCCCGCAGGTGCGGGCCATCCACCTCGACCTGAAGGGCCGCGGGCGGGCGCTGCGGCACGTGTGGGGCACCAGCGAGGCGGACGTGGTCGCGTACATGGACGTCGACCTGTCCACCGGCCTGGAGGCCTTCCTGCCGCTGGTCGCGCCGCTGCTGTCCGGGCACAGCGACCTGGCCATCGGCAGCCGGCTGCACCGGGGTTCGGCCGTGGTGCGGGGCCCGAAGCGGGAGTTCATCTCGCGCACCTACAACTTCCTGCTGCGCGCCACGATGGCCGCCAAGTTCTCCGACGCCCAGTGCGGGTTCAAGGCCGGGCGCACCGAGGTGGTGAAGCAGCTGCTCGACCGGGTCGAGGACAATGCCTGGTTCTTCGACACCGAACTGCTGCTGCTGGCCGAGGCGTCGGGCCTGCGCATCCACGAGGTCCCGGTGGACTGGGTGGACGACCCGGACAGCCGGGTGGACATCGTCCGCACCGTGGTCGACGACCTCAAGGGCATGGCCCGGGTGGCCCGGCGGACCCTGGCGGGCCGGGGTGCGGTCGAACTCCCGGACCGGGTCCGGCAGTCGCAGGTGCCGCCGGGCCTGGGCTGGCAGTCCGTCAGCTTCGCGGTGATCGGCGGGCTGTGCACGCTGGCGTACATGCTGCTGTTCCTGGCGCTGCGCCGGCTGGTGCCCGCGCTGGCGGCCAACGCGCTGGCGCTCGGCGTCACCGCGGTGTTCAACACCGCCGCGAACCGGCGCTTCACC
Source organism: Streptomyces sp. TLI_171 (assembly GCF_003610255.1). Taxonomy (GTDB): domain Bacteria; phylum Actinomycetota; class Actinomycetes; order Streptomycetales; family Streptomycetaceae; genus Kitasatospora. The sequence goes on from NZ_RAPS01000001.1 coordinate 4,017,071, forward strand.
TTCGGGGTGACGGGCCGCCGGAACGCCCTCAAGCACCAACTGGAGGGCGGCCTGGCCTTCCTGATCGGCCTGGTGCTGACCAGCGGCGGCGTGGCGGTGCTGCACGCGACCGCCCCGGACGCCGGGCACGGCGTCGAACTCGCCGTGCTGGTCGCGGCGAACGCGGCCGCGACGCTGGTGCGCTTCGTGCTGCTGCGGGTGTGGGTGTTCCACCCGCGCCGCTCCTGAACTCCCTGTTCCCTCCCCCGGGACAGGGTCCGCGGGCCCGGACGCCGTTGTGGGACGGCGCCCGGGCCCGCTCTCCGTCGCCGGACCGGCTACTTGCGGACCTCGACGGTGCGGAACCGGGCGGCCACGAACGCGGCGTCGCAGTACGCCGAGTTGGCGGCCGGATTGGCGCCCGTGCCGTGCAGGTCGGAGTAGGCGGCGGTCTGGTTGACGTACACGCCGCCGGTCAGGTTGAGCGAGAGCGAGACGCCGGCGTCCAGGCAGGCCTCGATCAGCGCGCCTTCCACGGCCGGGTCGGTGGTGTACGCGCCCGCCGTCATCGCGCCGTGCTCGACGGTGGTGCGGCGCAGCAGCTCGACCGCGGCGGCGGTGTTCTCCACCGCGACCGCGAAGGCGATCGGGCCGAAGCACTCGGTGAGGAAGCGGGAACGGTCGTCCGGCTTGTCGGCGTCGGCCTTCACCAGGGCCGGCGTGCGGATGGTCGCGCCGGGAACTCGGGGGAGGCCACCACCCGCGGGGCGAGGGCGAGTTCGCCCAGCTCGCCGCCGGCCGCGGCGGCGCTGCGCTGCAGCACCCCGGGGTTGACGACGGCGCCGAGGATCGCCGCGGCGCGGGCGTCGTCGCCGAGCAGGCCCTCGACCGCGGCGGCCAGGTCGGTCACCACCTGGTCGTAGGAGCGCTCGCCGTCCTCGGTGCGGATGCCGGTGCGCGGGATCAGCAGGTTCTGCGGAGTGGTGCACATCTGGCCGCTGTACAGGCTGAGCGAGAACGCCAGGTTGTCCAGCATGCCGCGGTAGTCGTCGGTGGAGTCCAGCACGACGGTGTTCACGCCGGCCTTCTCGGTGTACACCTGCGCCTGCCGGGCGTTCTCCTCCAGCCAGTCGCCGAAGCCGGTGGAGCCGGTGTAGTCGATCAGCTTCACCTCGGGGCGGACCGCCAGCACCTGGGCGATCGCGGAGCCCTCGTGCTCGGCGGCCAGGCAGACCAGGTTCGGGTCGAAGCCGGCCTCGGCGAGCACCTCGCGGGCGATCCGCACGGTCAGCGCCAGCGGCAGCACGGCCCGCGGGTGCGGCTTGACCAGCACGCCGTTGCCGGTGGCCAGCGAGGCGAACAGGCCCGGGTAGCCGTTCCAGGTGGGGAAGGTGTTGCAGCCGATCAGCAGCGCGGTGCCGCGCGGCACCACGGTGAACTCCTTGGTCATCACCAGCGGGTCGCGCTTGCCCTGGGGCTTGGTCCAGGTCGCCGAGCGGGGCAGCCGGGTCTGCTCGGCGTACGCGTACGCCACCGCCTCCAGGCCGCGGTCCTGGGCGTGCGGGCCGCCCGCCTGGAACGCCATCCCGTACGCCTGGCCGGTGGTGTGCATCACCGCGTTGGCGAACTCGTGCGAACGGGAGTTGATCCGGGCCAGGATCTCCAGGCAGACCGCGGCGCGCGCGGCGGGCGAGGCCTTCGCCCAGCCGGGCCGGGCCGCCTCCAGCGCGGCCAGCAGCGCGGCCGGCTCGGCGTGCGGGTAGCTGACGCCCAGTTCGATGCCGTAGGGCGAGGCCTCGCCGGCCACCGGCTCGCCGCCGTCCGGGTGTCCGGCCAGCTCGAACTCGCGGCCCAGCAGGGACTCGAAGGCGGCCTTGCCGTCGCCGGCCGCGCTCTCCCCGTACGCCTTGGGGAACTCCGGGTACGGCGACCAGTAGTCGCGGTCGGCGATCGCGGCGAGCGCGCGATCGAGGGTGTCCTGGTGGCGGGCGATCAGTTCGGCGACAGGGGTCGCAGCGGCCATGGTGCGCTCCTCACGGGGGCAGGGCGGGACACGCCTCAGGGTAACCGAACGATCGGTCGGTGCAAGGGTGTCGGCCCGGAAAGCGCGACGGCCGCCCCCGGAGCGCCGGGAGCGGCCGTCGGGACGGATCCGGCTACGGGATGCCCAGCTCGAACAGCACGTAGCCGGCGTACCAGCCGGAGGCGACCGCGGTGATGCCGAGGACGGCGGCCAGCGAGGCCCGGGACAGCCGGTTGAGGCCGGCCGCGATCGGCAGGAACAGCGGGAAGCAGGGCAGCAGGTAGCGCGAGGTGTTGCCGAAGATCTGCTGGCTGCCGAGCACCAGGACGACCGTGATGCCGACGTAGACCAGCAGGAACACCGGCGGGCGCATCCGGACCAGCAGGAACAGCAGGATCGGCAGCGCGAACACCAGGAACAGCGCGATCAGGTCCTCGGTGGGGTAGCCGAACATGTACTTGTGGTGCCCGAACAGCAGGTTCTGGATGACGTTGCCGGTGTGCTTGCCCCAGTCGAAGTAGTGCAGCCAGGCACCGCGCTGCAGGTCGAAGTACGAGGTCCAGCTGCCCATCCGCCAGCTCGCCCAGGCGATGTACCCGACGAACCCGAGCGGGGCGATCAGCAGCGCGGACACCGGGCCGAGGACGCCGTCCCGGCGCTTCCACAGCGCGATCAGCGCGGCCACCCCGACCGCGGCGGCCAGCGCGGCCGAGGTCGGCCGGTTCAGCCCCGCCACGAACGAGGTGACGCCCGCCGCCAGCCAGTTGCGGGTCAGCACGAAGTAGCAGGCCCAGGCGGCGAGGGCGACGAACAGCGAGTCGGAGTACACCGCCCACTCGACCCCGGAGCCGGGGAAGACGCCCCACACGCCGGCCGCGATCACCGCCGCGCGGCGCCCGGCCAGCAGCTTGGCCACCGCGTAGATGCCGGCCGCCGCGACGAACGAGCTCACCACCGAGACCAGGACGCCCGCGCCGAAGGTTCCGAGGCCGGTCACCGCGGAGACCATCTTCATCAGGCCCGGGTAGAGCGGGAAGAAGGCGACCGAGTTCTGCTCCAGCGTCCACGGGCCCGAGGTGGACGGCAGCAGCTTCGGGTCGTAGCCGTTCTGCGCGACCTGCTGGTACCACCAGCCGTCCCAGCCGCCGAGCACGTCCCAGGTGTGCGCGCCGCCGCCGAACCGGGTCGGGTTCGTCAGGTAGTCGCCGGACCAGGCCAGCAGCCACATGAAGACGGTGAACGCGATCAGCCGCACCGCGCCGAACACCGCCAGCGCCGGTCCGTACTCGTGGGCGACACGCCGCAGCCACGCGCGCGCGCCCTCGCCCGCGGCCTCGTCCCCGGCCGGCAGTTCGGGACGCTCCGCCACCTCGGTGTCGTGACTTGCTGCCATCGCCATCAGGTCCTGTCTCGGTCACGGGCCCCGCCGGGCCGCCCGGATTCTCGGGCGAGCCTACGGCACGGGGTACTGGTCTGTACCTGATCGGAGGCCCGCTGGATACACTCCCCCCACCGGACGGCCTCACCCACGGGCGGGAGAACCTGATGAGTGCAGCGGAGCAAGGCGGCACCGTCCTGACGGTGGTGGTCCCGATGTACAACGAGGAGGACGCGCTGCCCTCCTTCGCCGCCCGGCTGCGGCCGGCGCTGGACGGACTCGGCGTACGTTACGAGGTGCTGGCCGTCGACGACGGCAGCGCCGACAAGACCGCCGCGCTGCTGCGCGACCTGACTGCCGACTGGCCCGAGCTGCGGATGGTCCGGCTGCGCCGCAACAGCGGCCACCAGGCGGCGCTCACCGCCGGGTTCGACTTCGCCGTCGGCGACTACGTGGCCACCATCGACGCCGATCTGCAGGACCCGCCGGAGAAGCTCGCCGAGATGCTGGAGCTGGCCCGCGGCGAGCGCCTGGACATCGTGTACGGGGTGCGCGAGGACCGCTCCACCGACACCGGGTTCAAGCGCTGGACGGCCGGCGCCTACTACTGGCTGATGCGCTCCCTGGTGGGCCGTCAGGTGCCGTCCAACGCGGGCGACTTCCGGCTGCTGTCCCGGGACGCCGTCGAGGCGCTGAAGGAACTGCCGGACCAGCACCGGGTCTACCGCCTGCTGGTGCCCTGGCTGGGCTTCCCCAGCGGCGAGGTGCGCTACGTGCGCGAGGAGCGGGTGGCGGGCGAGACCAAGTACCCGCTGACCAAGATGGTCCGGCTCGCCCTGGACAGCGTCACCGGTTTCTCCGCCGCGCCGCTGCGGCTGGCCACCTGGCTCGGCACCATCGCCTTCTTCGCCTGCCTGGGACTACTGGCCTTCTCGCTGACCGTCTACCTGACCGGCAACACCGTGCCCGGCTGGACCTCGCTCTTCGTCGGCCTGCTGTTCGTCGGCGCGGTGCAGCTGATCTGCGTCGGCCTGCTCGGCGAGTACGTGGCCCGGATCTACACCTCGGTGCAGGGCCGCCCCGCGTACTTCGTCGCCGAGGACACCCGGCCGCGGGCCTGATCCGCTCGTCCCACCCCCCGGGGCGGGCCGCCACCGCCCCGGGGATACTCGTCGCATGGCCGATCACTCCCCGCGCGCCTCGTACACCGTCGAGTCGCTGCTCGCCGTCACCGTGCGGGTCTTCAACGACCGCGGGTACGACGGCACTTCGATGGAGGACCTGTCCCGGGCCGCGGGCATCTCGAAGTCCTCGATCTACCACCACGTGCGCGGCAAGGAGGAACTGCTGCGGCTCGCGGTCGGCCGGGCGCTGGACGCGCTGTTCGGGATCCTGGAGGAGCCCGCGGCGGTCGAGGGCCGCCCGGTGGACCGGCTGGAGCACGTGGTGCGCCGCACCGCCGAGGTGCTGCTGGCCGAGCTGCCGTACGTGACGCTGCTGCTGCGGGTGCGCGGCAACACCGCCACCGAGCTGTGGGCGCTGGAGCGCCGGCGCGACTTCGACCACCGGGTGGCGGAGCTGCTGCAGGAGGCCGCCGCCGCCGGGGAGCTGCGCGCCGACCTGGAGCCGCGGCTGGCCACCCGCCTGCTGTTCGGCATGATCAACTCGCTGGTGGAGTGGTACCGCCCCGGCCAGCGCGGCGCCGACGCGCTGCCCGACGCGGTGGTCCGGCTGGCCTTCGACGGCCTGCGCGCCGACTAGCCGCCCGGGGCTACGGCCCGTCCGGCGGAATGTGGTCGGTCTCCTCGAAGACCAGCATGGTCCGGGTGCCCAGCACCTCGGGGATCGACTGGATGCTGCCCAGCACCAGCTCGCGCAGCTCCTTGTTGTCGGCCGTGTGCACCAGCATCAGCACGTCGTAGTCGCCGCCGACCAGCGCGATGTGCGCCACCCCGGGCAGCTGCAGCAGCTGCTCGCGCACCGTCCGCCAGGAGTTCTGCACGATCCGCAGCGTGACGTACGCGGACGCGCCCTGCCCGGCCTTCTCGTGGTCGACCCGGGCGGTGAAGCCGCGGATCACCCCGTCCTCGACCATCCTGGAGATCCGGGCGTACGCGTTGGCCCGGGACACGTGCACCCGCTCGGCCACCGAGCGGATCGAAGCGCGGCCGTCCTGCCGCAGCAGCCGCAGGATCGAACGGTCGACACGGTCGAGCCTGGACACCTGTTCAGCCGACATGGCCCCCCATCCCTCGTGATTGGACGTGCTGGCCCCAGCAGACCCTCCTTTCGGCCGACTGTCCACCGTCTTGACGGGGATATGGTCAAGATGAACAGACGACCGAACAATCGGTAGGGAGCCCCCACCACCCCGGAGGTGCCCGAGATGACCGTCCTCGACCACAGGGACCGGGCCGACCAGGCCCCCGTGCCCGGCTGGCAGCCCGGCGCCACCGCGCCGCGCACCGACCCCGCCCCGCTGCTGCCCGACGACCGGCCGTACCGCGTCCTCGGCACACCCGCCGCCGCCTCGGCCGACCCGGAGCTGCTGCGCGAGCTGTACCGCCGGCTGGTGGCCGGCCGCCGCTACAACCAGCAGGCCACCACCCTGACCAAGCAGGGCCGGCTCGCCGTCTACCCGGCCTCCACCGGCCAGGAGGCCTGCCAGGTGGCCGCCGCGCTGGCGCTGCGCACCGACGACTGGCTCTTCCCGTCCTACCGGGACACCCTCGCGGTGGTCGCCCGCGGCGTCGACCCGCTGCAGGCCCTCACCCTGCTCCGCGGCAACGCGCACACCGGCTACGACCCGCGCGCCACCCGCACCGCACCGCTGTGCACCCCGCTGGCCACCCAGGTGCCGCACGCCGTCGGCCTGGCGCACGCCGCCCGGCTGGCCGGCGACGACACCGTGGCGCTCGCCCTGCTCGGCGACGGCGGCACCAGCGAGGGCGACTTCCACGAGGGCCTGAACTTCGCGGCGGTGCTGCACGCCCCCGTGGTGTTCCTGGTGCAGAACAACGGCTACGCCATCTCCGTCCCGCTGACCCGGCAGTCCGCCGCGCCGACCCTGGCCCACAAGGCGGTCGGCTACGGCATGCCCGGCCGGCTGGTCGACGGCAACGACGCAGCCGCCGTGCACCAGGTGCTCGCCGAGGCCGTGGAGCGGGCCCGCACCGGCGGCGGCCCGACCCTGGTGGAGGCGCTCACCTACCGGGTGGAGGCGCACACCAACGCCGACGACGCCACCCGCTACCGGCACGCCGCGGAGGTCGAGGCCTGGCAGGCGCACGACCCGATCCGACTGCTGGAGGAGGCGCTGCGCGAGCGCGGCCTGCTGGACGAGCAGCTGGTCGCCGAGGCCGCCGAGCAGGCCGAGCAGCTGGCCGCCCGGATGCGCGCCGAGTTCCACACCGACCCCGAGCTCGACCCGATGGCGCTGTTCGCGCACGTCTACGCCGAGCCGACCCAGCAGCTGCGCGAGCAGGCCGCCCAGCTGGCCGCCGAACTCGCCGCGGAGGCCGAGGTGCACGGGCGATGACCACCGCCACCCGCGAACAGTCCGGCCTGCGCACCGGAACCATGGCGCAGGCCCTGAACGCCGCCCTGCGCGACGCGATGCGCGCCGACAAGACGGTGCACGTGCTCGGCGAGGACGTCGGCGCCCTCGGCGGCGTCTTCCGGATCACCGACGGCCTGACCGCCGAGTTCGGCCCGGAGCGCTGCCTGGACACCCCGCTGGCCGAGGCCGGCATCCTCGGCACCGCCGTCGGCATGGCCATGTACGGGCTGCGCCCGGTGGTGGAGATGCAGTTCGACGCCTTCGCCTACCCGGCACTGGAGCAGCTGTTCTCGCACGTCGCCAAGATGCGCAACCGCACCGCCGGGAAGCTTCCGCTGCCGATCACGATCCGCGTCCCGTACGGCGGCGGCATCGGCGGCGTCGAGCACCACAGCGACGCCTCCGAGGCGTACTACGCGCACACCCCCGGGCTGCACGTGGTCACCCCCGCCACCGTCCAGGACGCCTACGGGCTGCTGCGGGAGTCGATCGCCTCCGACGACCCGGTGGTGTTCCTGGAGCCCAAGCGCCTGTACTGGGGCAAGGCCGAGTGGGACCCGGCGGCGCAGGTCGAACCGATCGGCAGGGCCGTGCTGCGGCGCCCGGGAACCTCCGCGGTGCTGATCACCTACGGGCCCTCGCTGCCGGTCTGCCTGGAGGCCGCCGAGGCGGCGAAGGCCGAGGGCCGGGACCTGGCGGTGCTGGACCTGCGCTCGCTGGTGCCGTTCGACGAGGCCACCGCCTGCGAGGTGGTCCGCTCGGTCGGTCGGGCCGTGGTGGTGCACGAGGCGACCGGCTTCGGCGGGGCCGGGGCGGAGCTCGCCGCCCGGCTGACCGAGAAGTGCTTCCACCACCTGGCCGCGCCGGTGCTGCGGGTCACCGGCTTCGACATCCCGTACCCGCCGCCGATGCTGGAGCACCACCACCTGCCCGGGGTGGACCGGATCCTGGACGCCGTCGCCAGGCTGCAGTGGGAGGAGTGATGGCGATGCCGGTGGTCCGCGAGTTCACGCTGCCCGACCTCGGTGAGGGTCTCACCGGGGCCGAGGTGGTGCGCTGGATGGTCGAGGTCGGCGAGGTGATCGCCGTCGACCAGCCGGTGGTGGAGGTGGAGACCGCCAAGGCGGTGGTCGAGGTCCCCTGTCCGTACGGCGGCGTGGTCACCGCCCGGTTCGGCGAGGTCGGGCAGGAGGTGCCGGTCGGCGCGCCGCTGGTCACGGTGGCGGTCGCCCCCGCGCCCGGGGACGAGCCCGCGCCGGCGGTGGAGCGGCCGCTGGTCGGCTACGGCGTCGCCGAGTCCCGCCGGGCCGGCCGCCGCCGGGTGCTGCCGGGGGGCGCCGCACCGGTGCCCGTGGCGGTGCCGGTGGCCGAGCGGGCGCCCGTCGCGGCACCGGCCGCGCCCGCCGCCCCCGTCGCTCCCGCAGTGCCGGCGGTGATCTCGCCGCTGGTGCGCCGGATCGCCCGCGAGCACCGGCTGGACCTGGCCGGGGTGCCCGGCAGCGGGCCGGACGGGCTGATCACCCGGCGGGACGTGGAGCGCGCCATCGCGGCAACCGCCGCGCCCGGACCGATGGTTGTTCCACGTGGAACCGAGCCGGACGGCGAGTTGGTCCCGCTGCGCGGGCTGCGCCGCACCGTCGCGGAGAAGCTGACCCGCAGCCACCGGGAGATCCCGGCCGCGACCTGCTGGGTGGACGCCGACGCCACCGAACTGATGTCCCTGCGGGCCCAGTTGAACTCGGTCCCGGGCCCGAAGGTGAGCGTGCTGGCGCTGCTGGCACGGATCTGTCTGGCCGGCCTGGAGCGCTTCCCCGAACTGAACTCCAGCGTGGAGGGCGAGGCCGTCCGCCGGCACCGCGCCGTGCACCTGGGCTTCGCGGCGCAGGGGCAGCGCGGGCTGCTGGTGCCGGTGGTGCGGGACGCCCACCTGCTGGGCACCGAGCAGCTGTCGGTGGAGCTGGCCCGGCTCACCGAGGCGGCCAGGGCCGGGTCGCTCGGCCCCGCGGAGCTGACCGGCGGGACGTTCACCCTGAACAACTACGGGGTGTTCGGGGTGGACGGGTCGACGCCGATCCTCAACCACCCGGAGGCGGCGATGCTGGGCGTGGGCCGGATCACCCCCAAGCCGTGGGTGCACGAGAACCAGTTGGCGGTCCGTCAGGTCACCCAGCTGTCCTTCACCTTCGACCACCGGGTGTGCGACGGCGGCACCGCGGGCGGCTTCCTGCGGTTCGTCGCGGACTGCGTGGAGCGCCCGGGGATGCTGCTGCGCGGCCTGTAGCCCGCGCGGTCGCCCGTGGCGCGGCGAGGGTAGCGGGTCGGTGGTCCGGGCGTCCGGCGTTCGCCGGATTTGTCGGATGAGCTGTGCGGTCGGTGTCACTGTGCTGAAGGCGTCAGCAGACAGTTCGACCGGAAGCGAAACGATTCTCTTGGGTACTCGTCAGCTCGCACTGGAGGGCGGGCCGCTGCGGGTCAGGGTGGCCCGGGGCACCACGGCCGTCGCCGCGCTGCCCGGTACGGCGCCCGCCCTCGCGCCCACCTCCCCCACCTCCCCGTCCGACCCGGCCGAGCCGGCGGACGAACCCCCGACCGCCGTGGAGCAGCGGGGCCAGTCCGGCCCGGCGCAGGAGCAGTCCTCCGCCGGGCCGGCGCCGGCCGCCGCCGTCCTCGGCCTGACCCCGGTGCCGCTCACCCCGGTGCCGGCCGTCCCGGCGAAGCCGACCGAGCCGCCGGCGGTTCCGCCGCTGCCGACCGCCGCGCCGGCGCTGCCCGCGGTGCCGTCACCGCCCGCGTTCGAGCCGCTGTTCAAGGAGGCCCCGGCGCTCAACTGGGTCGGGCCGGACGACCGGTGGAGCCGGGCCTGGGGGCTGCCGGCGGGCGGCCGGGCGGTGGCCGAACTGGAACCGGTGGGAGCGCCGGCGGAGGAAGCCGGGCCGCCGCAGCCGCCGAGCGCCGAGGACCTGGTGCTGATCCGGGCCGTGCTGGCGGCCGTGCAGCCGCACGCCGACCGGGCGATGGCGCACTTCCACGCGCTGATGTTCCTGCGGCACCCGGAGTTGCGGGCGATGTTCCCGGCCGCCATGGACGAGCCGCGGGAGCGGCTGTTCCGGGCCCTGCGGCGCTGCGCCGGGCACGGCGACGACCCGGCCGCGCTGCGCGAGTACCTGGTGCCGCTGGGCCGCAGGCAGCGCAAGTACGGGGCGCTGACCCGGCACTACGCCTCGGTGGAGGACTGCCTGGTGGCGGCGCTGGCCCGGTACGGCGGCAGTGGCTGGGACGAGCGCACCGAGGCGGCCTGGCGGCGGCTGCTGGCGCTGGCCTCGCGGCTGATGGTGGAGGGCGCTGAGCAGGAGGCCAGGTCCACCCCGCCGTGGTGGCAGGCCGAGGTGGTGGCGCACCGTCAGGCCGTGCCGGGCGTGGCGGTGCTGACGCTCCGTCCGGACCAGGCGTACCCGTTCCGGGCCGGCCAGTGGGCCGCGCTGGAGACGCCGTGGTGGCCACGGGTGTGGCGGCCCTACTCGTTCGGTTCGGCGCCGCGGCCGGACGGGCTGCTGACGCTGCACGTGAAGGCGGTGCAGGCGGGCTGGGTGAGCAACGCGCTGGTGCACCGGGCGCGGCCGGGCGACGTGCTGCGCCTCGGCGCGGCGGAGGGCGCGATGACGGTGGACCACGCGGCGGGGGAGAACCTGCTCTGCCTCGGCGGCGGCACCGGGATCGGGCCGATCGCCGCGCTGGTGGAGGAGGTCGCCGAGCACGGGGCGGCGGGTCGCCGGGTGGAGGTGTTCTACGGGGCGCGCCGGGCCGCGGAGCTGTACCGGCTCGACGAGCTGCGCGAACTGGCCGCCCGGCACTCCTGGTTGACGGTCCGCCCGGTGCTCTCCGAGCAGTCCTCGGCGTCCGGCGGCGAACTCCTCGGCGAGCTGCCCGAGGTGGTGACGCGGTACGCGCCCTGGCACGGCTTCACGGCCTGCCTGAGCGGGCCGGCCGGGATGGTGCGCGGCGGGGTGGCGGCGCTGCGGCGCAGCGGCGTGCCGGACGCGAGCATCCGGCACGACCTGCCGCGGCAGCGGGACTGACGACCGGTCAGCCGAGGTCCTCGGCGAGCAGGGCGCGGACGCCCTCGATGTTGGCGGCGAGGTAGGCACGGAGGCTGGGAGGGACCACGTTGACCGAGGTGACGCCTTCGCGGGTGAACGGCACCCGGACGATCGCGTACTCGCCGTTGGGCTGCTCCACCTCGGGCCCGTGCCGGCGGGACGGGTCGAGCGAGGCGAGCCGGCAGACGAAGAAGTGCTGCACCTTGACGCCGTGCGGGTGCGCCGGGGTGCCGTCCTCGTGGTGCGCGTGCGCGACGGTGTCGACGAAGGCGGGCACCACGTCGGTGACCTTGCCGCCGAGCTCCTCGTCCACCTCGCGGTGCAGGGCGGCGACCACGGTGGCATCGGTGGGCTCGACGCCGCCGCCGGGGGTGATCCAGTACGGGTGCGGGGAGCCGGGGCGGACCCGGCGGATCAGCACCAGCGAGGCGGGGGCGTGCGGGTCGTCCGGGTCGATCTCCAGCAGGATCGCGCGGGCGGTGCGTTTGACGACAGGACGGACCGGGCCCGACATGACTGCCACCTCCGGGGCGCGAGCGTTGTGCGGGAGTCTCCCGCGCACGGGCCGGAGTGAAACTCGCACACAGGGACGAATGGGGGGAACCTGTTCCGCCGTACGGGTGCCACGGCATGCCCGGGTGTGTCACGCGGTGGTGATGGACACACCCGCTATGGATCTTCGATTCGCCCGAACCGGCCAGGTGACGCCTCGTAAGATGCGCCACTACCTCAGCGACTACCTTCGAAACGAAGGTGATTTGCCCGATGTGTGCGTCATTGTGATTGCAGGGATGCCCGGCCTGTGCTGCAATGTCCGCCTGCCGGGCCGATTCGGAGCAGCCTCCTCCGAATGCCTTTTCGGGCCCGGGGGATGGGGATGAGCATGCACCGGATCGGGGAACCAGCCGGCAGGGGGAACGCCGCGGCCGCCGGCGGCATACGCGCGCCGCGCGCACCCACCCTGATCACCTCGGTGCAGCGCGCGCTGCGGCTGCTGGAGGAGGTCGGCTCGCACGTCCACGGCGCCACCGCCAAACAGCTGGCCCGCTCCGCCGGGCTCCCCCTCGGCACCACCTACCACCTGCTGCGCACCCTGACCCACGAGGGCTACCTGCGGCGCGACGGCGGCCGGTTCTACTACGGCGCCTCGGTGGACGGGATCAGCCGCGCCGACACCCGGCAGTCCGAACACGTCGACCTGCGCAGCCGGATGGAGGAGCTGCGCGACGAACTCGGCGCCGCCGTCTACTACGCCGTGTACGAGGACGGCGAGGTCCGGATGGTCGACGTGGTCTCGGCGGCCGCGCAGCCCCCGGTCGAGGAGTGGGCCGACTTCCGGTCCACCGCCCACGCGCACGCCGTCGGACTCTGCCTGCTCTCCCAACTCGGCCAGGAGGAACGGCTCGACCACCTGTCCCGGTACCGCCCCACCGCCCTCACCCCGTCCACGTCCGGCGACGTGCGCGCGGTGCTGCGCCGGCTGGAGCACGTCCGGCCGACCATGCCGGTGCTGGAGCGCCAGGAGTACGCGCTCGGCACGGTCTGCGCGGCGGTGCCGATCACCGTCGGGTCCGTGGTCGCCACCATGGCGATCTCCCTGCCACTGGAGCACGCCGACCGGCTCGGCCCGGCCGCGGCCCGGCTCCGCTCCCTGGTGGGTGCGATGTTTCCGGCGTTCGTGAGGTGATTCCGTGTGGCGTTCGTTCACCATTTGAAAAAGCACACCTTGTCCGCATCGTTGCCAAACATGGACGATGAGGTTCGAACGGGGACTCAGGGGACAAAGGCACCGCGAACCGACGAACCGACGACGGAACGACAGCCAACCGACAGCGAACCGAATGCCCGACCGCACCGCGCGACCCTCGGCGCGCACGGCGGGCAGAACGAGAGGTACTGGCGCATGCACAGCACGGTCCAAGCCCACATGGCGATGCACCTCGTGGTGTCGAGCGAGCTCTCCTTCCGCATCGTGGTCGACCTGGACTACGACGGCGACGATCCGTTCGCCGTCCGCTTCACCTTCCACCTGCCTGGGGACGAGCCGGTGACCTGGGTGTTCGCCCGCGAGCTGCTGGTAGACGGGATCAGCCGCCCGTCCGGCGAGGGCGACGTGCACATCCATCCGGTCGGCGACGACCTCTCCGAGGTCTGCATCGTGCTGCGCGCCCCCGAGGGCGACGCCCTGCTGCGGGCCGCCGCCCCGCCGCTGCTGGCCTTCCTCGCCCGCACCGACCGGGTGGTGCCGATGGGCCAGGAGCTGGCCGGCGGCGAGCTCGACGAGGAGCTGGCCAGCATCCTGTCCGCCACCGGGCACGAGAACGCGGGCTGACCCCGGCGTTCGAACGCGCCGGGATCGGCCCGGGCTGCCGACCGGCCGTCAGGCGGCCACGGAGCGCCGTCCGGTGGCTGGTCAGTCGTCGCCGAAGGCGAGGTTGAGGCCCCAGGACACCACGCTGATGATCAGTGCGCCGAGCAGCGCCGACCAGAAGCCCTCCACGTGGAAGTCCAGGCTCAGCTTGTCCGAGGCCCACGAGGTCAGCCAGAGCATCAGGGCGTTGACCACGAAGGTGATCAGGCCCAGCGTGAGAATGAACAGCGGCAGCGACAACAGCTTCACCAGCGGCTTGATCAGGAAGTTGACCACGCCGAAGATCAGCGCCACCGCGATCACCGTGAGCGTCTTGTGCCCCCAGTCGTCCCCCGACAGCGTGATCCCGGTGACGATCCAGGCCGCGACCCAGATCGCCGCCGCGTTGATGAGCGTTTTGATCACGAAATTCTTCATGCGCGGATGGTGACAGGCGCGGACGGCTGCGGGGAAGCTCCCGGGACGCTGTTGTCGGGCGGTGCTGTTGAATGGGGCCGGACCGGGAGAGGAGCCGAGCCCCGATGAAGCTGTTCCGGCTGGACGAACTGGACGCCGAGCGCGCCGCCGGCGACGGCGCCTACCTGCGCTTCCTGAAGCAGCCGACGATGTCGGCCGGCCTGTACGCGCTCTCCCCCGGCGACACCGACCCGCAGACCCCGCACGCCCAGGACGAGATCTACCTGGTGGTCAGCGGGCGGGCCGAGCTGACCGTCGGCCGGGAGACCGCCACCGTCGGCCGCGGCAGCGTGGTCTTCGTCCCCGCCGGGGTCGAGCACCGCTTCCACCACATCACCGAGGAACTGCGGGTCCTGGTGGTCTTCTCCCCGCCGGAGGACTGACCGTGGCGCCCGCACCCGTCCAGGAGGGACACCCCGTGAAGCTCACCGACGAACTGTGGGCGGCCGCCGAGCCGACCTACCGCCGGATCCTCGACCACCCCTTCCTGCTCGGGCTCGCCGACGGCACCCTCCCCCGGGCCGCGTTCCGCCCCTTCGTGGTCCAGGACTCGCACTACCTGCGCGACTACGCCCGGGCGCTCGCCGTGTGCGCCGCCAAGGCCCCCACCGAGGACCAGGTGCTGGCCTTCGCCAACGACGCGATCGGCGCGATCGCCGCCGAGCAGCAGATGCACGCCGAATTCATGACCGCGCTCGGCGAGGACCCGGACGCGGACCAGGGCGTGCTGCCCACCACCCGGGCCTACACCAGCTACCTGCTGGCCACCGTTCACGGCGGCTCCTTCGCCGAGGCGGTCGGCGCCGTGCTGCCCTGCTACTGGATCTACGCCCGGGTCGGCGAGGAACTGGCCCGCCGCTCCTCCCCCGAGCCGCTGTACGCCAAGTGGATCGGCGCCTACGGCGGGGCGGAGTTCCAGCAGGTGGTCCGGCGCGTCCTGGACCTCACCGACCGGCTCGGCGACGAGCTGTCGGCGACCGAACGGCGGCGCGTGGTCGAGCACTTCACCACCACCGCGCGCTACGAGTGGATGTTCTGGGACGCCGCCTGGCGCGGCGAGACCTGGCCGGTCTGAGGGTTCCCCCGGGCTGCTGCTCAGGGACGGATCTCCGGGTTCTCTCCGGGCCGGGAGCCCTCGATTCGGCTCTCCGGCCCGCCTACGATCGAAGTGTCGAGATCGAGGGAGCGGGAACGCAGCCGGAAACACCGGCACCGACCCCGAGGGGAGAAGGTACGGACATGGCCGAGTTCTGGAAGTCGCTGCCCTCGTGGGTGCGCAACATCGTCGTTCCGATCATCGCGATCGTGGTCGTCTGGAAGATCTTCTGGGCAGTCGTCGGTGCGGTGCTCGGCGTGGTCAGCTTCGCGATCAACATCCTGGTCCTGGTCGGCATCGCCGCCGCCGTGGTGATCCTGGTCAAGAAGGCGGCCAAGAGCTAGGCCCGCCCCAGCGCGCCGAGGTAGTCGTCGAGGTCCCGGCCCGGGGTGAAGCCCCGGAGCCGGGACCTCGTCGTGTCCAGCACCACCGGCCGGGCCAGCTGGTCCAGCGCGTACCGGGTGACGCCCTCGCGGCGGCCCACCGCGAGGGCGGCCAGCCGGTGGGGGAGGTGCAGCAGCCGGGCGTCGTTGCCGTGCGCGGCCAGCACCGCACGCAGCGCCGCGTCCCGGCGGTACGGGTGGGCGTCGGTGACGTTGTAGGCGCCGGGCGGCCAGTGCACGGCCAGCAGGCAGGCCTCGGCCAGGTTCTCGACCGCGGTCAGGCTCAACTCCACGTCCCGGCCCGGCAGTGCGAGCAGGCCGCGGCGCACCGAGGCCAGCAGCCGGGGCACCAGGTGCGGATCGCCCGGCCCGTAGACCGCGCGCGGGCGCAGCACCACCGCGCCCGCCGCCAGGGCCAGCCGGTCGGCCGCCGCCTTGGTCCGTCCGTAGGTGTTCAAGTGGCCGTCGGCGGTGGGGTGTTCCTCGGTTACCCGGGACCGGTCCGGGCGCGGATCGTAGACGCTCGCGCTGCTCACGAACACGAACGGCCGGCCGCCCGCCGCCGCCAGCAGCCGGGCGGTCGCCTCGACGTTGACGACCCGTTGGGTGCGTTCCAGCGGCGAGCCCGGCGGGTGGTCGCCGACCGCCGCCGCGCAGTGCACCACCGCGTCGGCGGCGGACAGGTCCGGGACGTCCGGGGCGGTGGCGTCCCAGGGCAGGTGCTCGCCGTACCGGGCGGGGCGGCGGCCGAGCGCGAGCACCCGGAACCCCAGCGCGGTGGCCCGGGCGGCCACCTGCGCGCCGCAGAAGCCGGTGGCGCCGGTCAGGGCGATGGTCGGCGGGGGCACGGGACGGCTCCTTCGGCTCGGTGGTGCGCGGCTGCGGGTCAGCGCGCGGAGGGGGCGGCTTCCCGGGCCCGGATCAGGCAGCGACGGTAGGACGGCAGCGCGCCGGCCGGGTCCGGTACGGTGCGCAGCACCCGGGGCCGGTGCGGGGCCAGCACGGCGAGCAGGTCGGCGAGTTGGGTGCGGGCCAGGGCGGCGCCCGGGCAGGTGTGCGGGCCCAGGCCGAACGGGGCCCGGGCGGCCAGCGGGTGGTCGGCGGTGTCGCGGTGCGCCTGGGCGGCATGACGGGCGATCAGCAGCAGCCGGTCGCCCCGGCGGATCCGGTGGCCGAGCACGGTCGCGTCGGCGGCCGCGGCGCGCGGCAGCACCGGCGAGGGGGCGGTCCGGCGGAGGAGTTCGGCGGCCAGCGCGGGGGCGTCCGCGGCAGCGTCGTCCCACAGTCCGGCGCGGGAGCACCAGGCGACCGCGCGCGGCAGCGCGGCGAGCGTGGTGTTGACGGCCGCGACGGCGAGCATCGCCTCCTGCGGGTCGGGCAGCAGCCGGGCCAGCCGGGCCGCGGCGGCCCGGGCCCGCCGCTGTGCGCCCGGCCTCGGCAGCAGGCTCGGCAGGTGGGTGCGGGCCGTCGCGGCGGCGACCCGCTCGGCGGCGACGGCCAGCTCGACGGGGTCGGCCGCGCTGCCGGTCAGCGCCGCGGCGGTGGTCCCGGCCAGCCGGCGGACCACCGGGACCAGGTCGACCGGGCCGGTCAGGTCGCCGAGCTCGTCGGCGAGCAACTGCTGCCACCGGGGCCGCAGTTCGGCGACGCCCTCGCTGCCCAGCCGGTGCGCCAGCGCGCGGCGGGAGGCGCGGTGCTCCGGCCCGGCCTGGTCGAACAGCAGCGTGCCGCCGGTGAGGCGGGCGGCGGTGCCGCCGGTGGTGTGCTCGGCGGTGCGGTCGAGCGGGACCCGGGTGAGGATCTGCCGGTACGCGTCGGGGTGGTGGACCAGGACGGTCCGGCCCAGCCGGAGCACCGGCCGGTGGCGGGTGGCGGCGAGCAGCGCGAACAGCACCGGGTGGCTGCGCAGGTAGACGGCGCGGTCGGCGCGGCGGGCGGTCACCGGGCGCTCCCCGTACCGGTGTCGGCGAGCAGGTGGGCGCAGTAGCGGGCGGCGGCGGCGCGGTCCGGTTTGCGGGAGCGGCCGGCCAGCGGGACGGGGCCGAGCAGCAGCGCGTCGGGGCGGGCGGCGCCCATCCGGGCCAGCGGGTCGCGCAGCGCGGTGCGCAGCCGGTGGTGGTCGGCGCCGGCCCGGGGCTGGACCAGCGCGACCAGCCGCTCGTCGCCGTCCGGGGCGGGTACGCCCACCAGGACGGCGAGTTCGACCTCCGGCAGGTGCAGCGAGGGCTCGTACAGGCCCGGGTAGATGTTCTCGGCGCGGCGCAGCACCATGTCCTTGAGCCGGCCGGCCAGCACGATCCGCCCGTCCGGGGCGAGTTCGGCCCGGTCGCCGGTGCGCACCCACGGGTCGGGGTCCTCACCGAGGTAGCGGTCGCGGGCCGACGGCGCGGAGAGCAGCAGCTCGCCGTCCGCGCCGAGCCGGGTGCGGACGCCCGGCAGCGGGTGTCCGAGCAGGTCGCCAGGGCCGCGGTGGGCGCTCTTCTCGCGTTCCTCGACGGCCGCGGCGGGGAACAGTTCGGTCAGCGCGTACACCCCCCACGCCTCGGTCGCGCCCGCTTCCCTGGCCCGGCGCAGCAGCGCGGCGTCGGCCGGGGCGGAGCCCGTCCAGACCCGGCCGGTGAGCCTGGTCAGCGGCCGGAGCCGAGGTGGCGTCAGGTACGTCTCGTCCGGGGCGAGCCGGTCGATCTGCCGCTGCAGGAGGCGGCTGCGACGGGCCGGCAGGGCGACCGTCGCCCCGGCGGCCAGCGCCGGGACCAGCACGAAAGTGGTGCCGCCCAGCACGGTCCCGCCCGGGCGGGGCCGGACCAGCGAGTCCACCGCCCGCATGCCCGCGGTCAGCGAGGCCCGGGTGTGCACCACGCCGCGCGGCGCGGAGGTGGTCCCCGAGGTGAACACGATCACCGCGTCGCCGTCCCCTTCGTACGGCGGCGGGGGCGGCCCCGGGTGCTCGCCGAGGGCGCGGGCGCACCCCGGGTGCCGGCGGCCGACGGTGGCCACCGGCCCGAGCGTGTGCAGCGGCGGCAGCTCCAGGTGCGCGCGGCGGGCCAGCGGCCGGGCCCAGCCCGCCACCGCCTGGGCGGCGGCGTCGGCGAGGACCAGCGCGGGCGGCGCGAGCGCCAGGCGGGCGCGCAGCACGTCCGGCCCCGCGGACGGGTCGAGCACCGCCGTCCGCAGCCCCAGCCGGTGGGCGGCCAGCAGCACGGCCAGCGCCCGCGGGCCGGGCCGGACGGCGACGCCCAGGGTGTCGCCGGGCCGCAGGCCGTGCCGGTGGTGCAGGACGGCGGCGTACCGGTCGGCGAGGTCCGCCAGGTCGGCGCAGCGGGCCAGCACCCGGGCCGAGCCGCTGCGGGTGCTGCCGAGCAGGGCGGGGCGGGAGCCGCCCTCGCGCAGGGTGCGGGCGAGCTGGTCGAGCACGGAATGCTCCTCTCTCGACGGTCGTCGACCGTCAGCGGACGTCGACGCCGCGGTGGCCCGCACCGCGTTCCAGGTACCAGCGCGCGGTGCCGCGCAGGCCGTAGGCGCGGATCCGGCGGGTGGAGTTCTGCACCACCATGTCGCGGCGGTGGACGATCGCGGTGGACTGCCGGCGGATCTGGTTGATGAACGCCCGGTCGGTCGGGGACGGGCGGCGCGGCATGCCGCCGCAGTCGAGGTACAGATCGGCGGTGATCGCCATGTTGTTGCCGGCGTGCATCCGGTAGGGCGTCAGATAGCCGTGCCGGCGCCGGTGCGCCGGCCGGATCCGGCCGAAGAGCGCGCCGAGGGCGACCAGCACCCGGAAGACCGCCCGCCCGACCGGCCCGTGTTCGTCGTGCCGGGCGGTGACCTTGCCGCAGACCAGCCCGCCGGACGCGAGCATCCCGGCGCGCGCGGCGGCGCTCCAGCCCGGCTCGGGCAGGCAGTCGGCGTCGGTGCGGGCCAGCAGCCGGGCGCCGTGGTCGATGGCGTAGCGGAACCCGGTGTCGATCGCGCTGCCCACCCCCTTCTCCGGTTCGACCAGCAACTCCACCGGGAACGGGGCGTGTTCGGCGAAGGCCAGCACCCGGTCGGGGGTGGCGTCGGTGGAGCCGTTGTCGACCACCAGCAGGGTGAAGTCGCGGTCGCGCTGCGCGGCGAGGGCGCGCAGCGTGCCGTCGATCCGGGCCGCCTCCTGGTACGCGGGGACGACCACCCAGAGCTCGGTCACGACTTCTCCCAGACCATCGTCATCAGGCTGACCCCGCCGCCCAGTCCGACCATCAGCACCTTCTCGCCGGGCGTCAACTCCGGCATGATCCGGTCGAGTTGGACGCCTATCGTGGCGGAGGCGAGATTGCCCAGCTCGGGCACGGTGACCACCAGCTTGTCGGCCGGGACGCCGGTCAGCTCCACGAAGCGCTCCAGGTACGGCAGCGTCACCTGGTGCACCAGCACCCGCGCGTAGGCGTCCCAGCCGAGGCCGGTGCGGGCGGCCACCCTGGTCAGGATGTCGGCGCCGATCTTCTCGAACACACCGCGCAACTCCTTCCCGCCGCCGCGGAAATAACTCCACTCGTCGCCCCGCGGGTGCCGCGATCCGCCACCCGGGATGCCGCCCACCTCCCAGTGCTCGGACGCCGTCTCGGTCTCCACGTCGAGGATGCCGCCGCGCTCGACCGGCTCCACCAGCACGGCCGCGCCGCCGTCGCCGAAGGTGTAGCCGGCGAAGCCCGCACGGAACTCGGCGAGACCGGACGGGTCGCGGCGCATCGCCCGGCTCGGCGTCTCCCCCGTGACCACCAGCGCCCGCCGGGCCCGGCCCGCCAGGATCATCGCCCGGGCGGTGTCGATGCCGTTCAGGAAGCTGTTGCAGGCGTTGGAGACGTCCAGGGCGTGCGCGCGGGAGCCGAGTTCGGCCTGCACGAGGTGCGCGGTCGCGGGTTCGCAGACGTCCCGGGACGCGGAGGCGAACACCAGCAGGTCGACGTCGGCGGGGTCGAGGCCGCGGGCCGTCAGGGCCCGGCGGGCCGCCGCCAGGGCGAGCGTCGAGGGGTGTTCGTCCGGGCCGGCGAAACGGCGGGTGCGGATGCCGGTGGCCTTCTCGAACATGCCGTCGGGCAGCGGGAGACGGGCGCCGGCCGCGATCTCCTGCTGCAACTCGGCGGAGGTGACGGTCTGTTGGGGGAGCGAGGAGCCGACAGCGGTGATCCCGATGCGAGGCAGCATGTCCATGGGTCGATGCTGACGGTGCGGGGGGCGCGGTGGCGTGAGTACGGGTACTCAGCCGGGACGGGAAGTTCTCCCCGGGCGGCCTCCGCGCGCCCCGGCCGGGGCGCGCGGAGGCGGGCGTCACTGCGCTTCGGCCTGGATCGGGATGACCTGGGCGGGGGCCGGCTCGGCCGGGGCCTTCGCGGGTTCGGCCGGGGTCATGGAGTTGAGGAGCTGACGGGCGAGGCCGAGGCCGGTGCCGCCCATGGTGAGGGCCTTGGCGAACATCTCGGACATGCCCTCGGCGCCGTTCAGCAGCACCATGTGCTCGACGTTGCCGAAGGCGTCGGCGCCGGCGCGGACGATGGCGGGCCAGTTCTCGGCGAGCTGCTGGGCGACGACCGCTTCCTGGTTCTCGGCGAGCGCCGCGGCCCTAGCCTTGATGCCCTCGGCCTCGGCAAGACCCTGGGCGCGGGTGGCCTCGGCCTCGGCCAGACCCTTGGCCCGGGCCGCTTCGGCCTCCGCGAGGCCCTTCGCGGCCTCGGCGGCGGCCTGCGCCTCACCGGTGGCGCGGGTGGCCTCGGCGGCGGCCAGACCGCGGGCCCGAGTGGCCTCGGCCTCCGCGGCGGCGGCGACCTTGACCCGGTTGGCCTCGGCGGCGGTCTTCAGGTCCGTCTCGCGGGACAGCGCCTCGGCGGCGGAGATCCGGGCGTCGCGGTCGGCCTCGGCCTTGGTCCGGGTCTCGTAGGCGCGGGCGTCGGCGGGCTTGCGGACGTCGGCCTGCAGCTGCTGCTCCTTGCGGTGCGCCTCCAGCTCGGCGACCTTGGTCTCCTGGACCACGACCTCCTGCCGGGCGGCCGCCTGGGCGAGCGGTCCGGCCTGCAGCGCGCGGGCCGCGGCGGTGTCCATCTCGGCCTGGTAACCGGCCTGCTGAATACCGGAGTTGCGGGTCGCCTCGGCCTTGCGGGCGAACGCCTCCTGCTCGGCTTCGGTGGCCCGGCGGTCGGCCTCGGCGGCCGCGATGCGGGCGTCGCGCTGAACGGCGGCGGCGTGCGGGGCGGCCAGGTTGGTGATGTACCCGGTGGGGTCCAGGATCTCCTGGATCTGCAGCGAGTCGATGATCAGGCCGAGCTTCTCCATCTCGATGCCGGACGCGGAGCGGGTCTCACCGGTGAGGCGCTCGCGGTCGCGGATCATGTCCTCGACGGTCAACCCGCCGACGATGGAACGCAGGTGGCCGGCGAACACGTTGTGCACCCGCTGGCCCATCATCTTCTGCTGGTCCAGGAAGCGGCGGGCGGCGTTCGCGATGGACACCGGGTCGTCGCCGACCTTGAAGATGACAACGCCCTTGACGTGCACCGGAATACCCTGCGACGTCACGCACTCGACGTCCAGCGCGGCCTCGTTCAGGTCCAGCGACAGCCGGCGCACCACCTGGACGCCCGGCACCACCAGGGTTCCCCGTCCGGTGACCACCCGGAAGCCCAGGCCCTCGCCGTGCTTCGAACCCGAGATGACCAGCGCCTCATTGGGCTCGGCCACCCGCCACATGAGCTTGAACAGCACGATCAGTGCGACGAGGCCTCCGACGGCTCCGCCGACAATGCCGATCAGCATCGGCAATCTCCCCCTTCAGGGCACACCGGTCCCGTGGCTGCGCTTCGGTCGTGCAGGATGGCGCGGAACCCGGTGGCAGCCCGCATTCTGCGCCTGTCGTGATCGCGGGGGAAGAGGCCGCACCCGTGGGCCCTGTCACCGTCTCGAAACAGTTGCGGCGGTGTCTTTGTCCGTGTGCTGACGGACGGTCAGAGCGGCGCGACGTAGACCGTGCGCGGCGGCTGGTACTCGACCACGACCACCATCGAGCCCGACTCCAGCGGCTCCCCCGGGACGGCCAGGTACGCCAGGAAGGCCTCGGTGCCCATGCGCTGCGGGACGTGCACCATCACCTCGCCGACCAGCCCCGCGCCGATCCGCCCCGTCACCCGCCCCGTCAGTCCGATCATCCGGGCCATTCTCCCACCTCCGGCGAGGGGTGAACAGGTCCGGGGCGCGCGGGAGTTGCACCTCCGGCGCACGGCCGGCCGGCGGGTGCGCCCTGGACCGGGACGGGCCGGTGCCCTACGGTGAGCTCCGAACGCAGGCGCAAACGCCTGCGCGGAACGGGAGCTCGGAGCACCGGGCTGAGAGGGCGCTGAAGGTACGCGGGTCCGCGTACCACCTGCTGCGCCGACCGCAGGAACCTGACCGGGTAATGCCGGCGTAGGGAGTTGAAGGTCCGCATGACCGTTACCGATCAGCACAGCTCTGCCCAGGAGCCGGCCGGCGCCACCGCCACCGGCTACCCCACCCCCGCCTGGCGCAAGGCCTACCGCCAGGGCAGCCGCCCCGACCTGCGGGTTCCCTACCGCGAGGTCGACCTGACCAACGGCCGCACCGTCCCGCTGTACGACACCTCCGGCCCGTACACCGACCCCTCCCAGCCCACCGACGTCCGGCGCGGACTGCCCGCGCTGCGCGACCCCTGGATCCGCCAGCGCGGCGACGTCGAGGAGTACGACGGCCGCGAGGCCCGCCCCGAGGACGACGGGATCAAGCACACCTCCCCGCGCGGCGGCGACCTGCGCAACCTGGACGCCGTCTTCCCCGGCCGGCCGCGCCGCCCGCTGCGCGCCCGCGACGGCGTCGCCGTCACCCAACTCGCCTACGCCAAGCGGGGCGTGATCACCCCCGAGATGGAGTTCGTCGCCCTCCGGGAAGGCCTGGAGCCGGAGTTCGTGCGCGAGCAGGTGGCGCGCGGCCGCGCCGTCATCCCGGTCAACGTGAACCACCCCGAGGTGGAGCCGGCCGTCATCGGCACCGACTTCCTGGTGAAGATCAACGCCAACATCGGCAACTCCGCCGTCACCTCCTCCATCGAGGAGGAGGTGGAGAAGATGACCTGGGCCACCCGCTGGGGCGCCGACACCGTCATGGACCTCTCCACCGGCCGCAACATCCACACCACCCGCGAGTGGATCCTGCGCAACTCCCCCGTCCCGATCGGCACCGTCCCGCTCTACCAGGCGCTGGAGAAGGTCGACGGCCGGGCCGAGGAACTCAGCTGGGAGGTCTACCGCGACACCGTCGTCGAACAGTGCGAACAGGGCGTCGACTACATGACCGTGCACGCCGGCGTGCTGCTGCGGTACGTCCCGCTCACCGCCCGCCGCAAGACCGGCATCGTCTCCCGCGGCGGCTCCATCATGGCGGCCTGGTGCCTGGCGCACCACCAGGAGAACTTCCTCTACACGCACTTCGAGGAACTCTGCGACCTGCTGCGCGCCTACGACGTCACCTTCTCGCTCGGCGACGGCCTGCGCCCCGGCTCCATCGCCGACGCCAACGACGAGGCCCAGTTCGCCGAACTCACCACCCTCGGCGAGCTCGGCCGGATCGCCCGGGCCAAGGACGTCCAGGTCATGATCGAAGGCCCCGGGCACGTCCCGATGCACAAGATCCGCGAGAACATGGACCTGCAGAAGGAGATCTGCGACGAGGCCCCGTTCTACACGCTCGGCCCGCTGACCACCGACGTCGCGCCCGGCTACGACCACATCACCTCCGGGATCGGCGCCGCGATGATCGCCTGGTGGGGCACCGCGATGCTCTGCTACGTCACCCCCAAGGAACACCTGGGCCTCCCCAACCGCGACGACGTCAAGACCGGCGTCATCACCTACAAGATCGCCGCCCACGCCGCCGACCTCGCCAAGGGCCACCCCGGGGCACAGGCCTGGGACGACGCCCTCTCCGACGCGCGCTTCGAATTCCGCTGGGAGGACCAGTTCAACCTGGCCCTCGACCCGGAGACCGCCCGCGAGTTCCATGACGAGACCCTCCCTGCCGAACCCGCCAAGACCGCCCACTTCTGCTCCATGTGCGGGCCCAAGTTCTGCTCGATGAAGATCAGCCAGCAGATCCGCGACGAACACGGCGGCGAAGCCGAACAGGCCGCCCTGGCCGGCATGGCCGAGAAGTCCGCCGAATTCGCCGCCCACGGCAACCGCGTCTACCTCCCCCTGACCGACTGACCGGCCCCCAGACCGCGCTGCCCCGGAGGACGGAGGGGGTCTTCCGGGGCAGCGCTTCCGGCTGCGCCGATGTCGGCGGCGCCTGACCCCCTGCCCGCCGACGAATGACCGTGGGTGGGAGGGAAACCTCCTGGGCGTGCTGGGGCGGGTGGCGGGTTGATCGAGCTCGGTACCGGGGAGCGTCGGCGAGCCGGGGGAGCGAGCGGAAGACCGTCAGTGTCATCGCGGTGTTGAAAGCCGTGTCCAGTGCGCTGCTCGCCGAGCCGGCGTCGCTGAAGATCCTCGCCGAGACCGACTGACGGGGGGCAGAGGAGGGCCGCCCCCCGGCGTCCGTTCGGCGCAGTGTCCGCGAGTCGGGTGTGGTGCGACCGGCCCTGCACGGTTTCCTGATGGAGGGAAACTCGTTCGTAGGGAGACGGATCGATGACTGATCAGCAGCCGCCCGGCCAGCCCCCTGCAGGTGGACAGGCGGGTCCGCCCCCGGGGTGGGGGCAGCAGCCGCCGGCTCCTCCCAAGCGCCGCTTCGGTCGAGGTGTTCTCGTGGGTTGCCTGAGTGCCTTCGTGCTGCTCATCGTGATCATTGTGATCGTCGTGGTGGCTGTCAGCGGGAGCGACAAGAAGACTCCGACCAGTCCCACCTCTACTGGCAGCGGCGTGCAGTCGACCGGTGGAGCCCATCCGCCGGAAGCGGACGTGTCGATCAGTTCCTGTGCGGTGGACCCGACCACGTCCTTCCCCAGTGCCCAGCTGGAGATCACCAATCACAGCTCCAAGGCTTCGGACTACAGCATCGCGGTGGAGTTCGTCGATGCGAACGGGACGCGAGTGGCTGAGGGAGCGGCGCTGGAGACCCATGTCGCACCGGGGCAGAAGGTGGTGGACACCGCCGGGGGCACCGCCCAGGTGAGTGGGAAGGTCACCTGCAAGGTGACCTCGGTGAACCGGATCTCCGCAGTGGGGTGACCTGTGGGCAGGCGGGGCCGGTGTCGGCCGAGCTGCGGGTGGGGGTGGGGTCTGGGAGAGTCGGAGGGTGTGTCCCAGGTCACAGGTCCGAGGAGGGGGGCGGTGGCGGTGCCGTTCCTGGTCGTATGAGGCGGGATGAGCTGCGGGCTGAGGGGGCCGGGCCGTTCACCACGCGGGTGAGTTGGGGGTTGCCGGGCGGGGGGAGGGCGGTGTGGGAGTCGCGGCCCGCGCGGCGGCGCGGGGTGATGGCGGTTCACCCGGCGGGGGCGGGAGCGGCGCGCCGGGCCAGTGCGGACGACACGTCGGTGGCCCGGTTGCGGCGGCTCAACGCGATCGCGGCGACCGCGTTCGTGCTCGGCGGGGCGCTGTTCGCGGCGGGCGCCGCGTTCGCCCTGTTCGGCTCGGGCGATGCGACCACGAGTGCGGCGATCTACTTCGCCGGCGGGCTGTGCTTCAACACCGGCGGGTACGTGTCGCTGCTGCAGGTGGTGAATGCGCCCCGCCACGTTCCGGGCGGCGAGGGCGGGTTGGTGACCCGGCGTTGGCGGTGGTGGAGCTACGAGCCGCTGCGGGTGGACTGGCTGGCGGCGTTCGTGCTGTTCGCGGGGACGCTGGTGTTCGGCGTCGACCTGCTGGACTCGTTCCTGCAGGGTCTGAGCGTGCAGCAGGTCAACCGGCTGATCTGGGCGCCGGACGTGATCGGGTGCGTGCTGTTCCTGATCTCGGGGCACCTGGGCTTCGTGGAGATCTGCCACGGGAGGCCGCGGGTGCTGGCGCGGGAGCTCGGCTGGTGGATCGTGGCGGTCAACCAGTTGGGTTCGGTGCTGTTCATGGTCTCGGCGATCGCCGCCTTCACCAAGCCCTCCACGGGGAGCCTGGTCAATGCGGACATCGCCAACTGGGGGACCGTCACCGGTGCGCTGTGCTTCTCCGCCGGTGGAGTGCTGCAGTACTTCGAACGGCCGTAGCGCCGGGCGGCGGTCAGTCCTGGTAGGTGAGGCGCTGGACGGCCGGGGCGGAGACCACCTGGACGCTGCCGGTGCCGGGGAGGCGGAGGTGGGCGAAGCCGCCTTCCAGGGCGAAGGCGGTGTCGGTGGCGCGGTCGACGGGGGTGCCGGTGGCGTCCAGGACGGTGTAGCCGGGGCGGAGTTCGACGGTGCCGCGGCGGAACTGGGGGGTCATGCCTGGACCTCCGGGAAGTCGAGGGTGGGCTGCGCCAGGTGGTTGAAGTAGTTGGAGAGCGTGTTGAGCGCGATGTGGGCGGTGGTCTCGGCGAGTTCGGCGTCGGTGACGCCGGCTGCGCGGGCGGCGGCCAGTTCCCGGTCGGAGACCCGGCCGCGGCTGTGCAGGATCCGGTCGGCCAGGCGGAGGATCGCGTCGGCATGCGGGTCGGTGTCGTCGGCGGCCTTCCGGGTGCGGGCCAGCTGCTCGTCGGTGAGGCCGAGCAGGCGGCGGCCGCGCAGGGTGTGGGCGCTGACGCAGTAGGTGCACTCGTTGTGCTGGGCGATCAGCAGGGCGAGCTGTTCGCGCACCTTCGGGGTGAGCACGCCGTTGCCCAGGTGCTCGTGCAGGGCGAGGTAACCGCCCAGGGCGGCGGGCGAGTTGGCGAGGGTGGCGTACAGGTTGGGGAGGCGGCCGAGGCGGGCGCGGGTGCGCTCCAACAGGCCGTCGGGATCCTCGGTGAGC
This sequence comes from Streptomyces sp. TLI_171, assembly GCF_003610255.1. Classification (GTDB taxonomy): domain Bacteria; phylum Actinomycetota; class Actinomycetes; order Streptomycetales; family Streptomycetaceae; genus Kitasatospora. Next base: position 4,044,304 of record NZ_RAPS01000001.1, read on the forward strand.
AGTGGCAGGCGCGGCATGACCCCTCCAGATGGTACCGATCGGTTCCGTTCTGACGAGAGAGACGGTACCGATCAGTACCGAAATTCGTCAACCACCCGCTACGCTGGGGGACATGGCCACCCACGCACGCGCCCGCCTGCTCGACACCGCCGAGCAGCTCTTCTACGCCGAGGGCATCCGCGCCGTCGGCGTGGAGCGGATCCTCGCCGAGTCCGGCGTCGGCCGGGCCTCCTTCTACCGGCACTTCCCCGGCAAGGACGAGCTGGTCGTCGCCGTCCTCACCCGCCGCGACCAGAACTGGCGGGACTGGCTCGCCGCCCGGGTGGCCGAGCACGGCGGACGCCCGCTGAACCTCTTCGACGCCCTCGCCGAACGCTTCGCCCGCGCCGACTTCCGCGGCTGCGCCTTCATCAACACCATGGTCGAGACCGCCGACCCGGACAGCCCCGCGCACCAGGTCGCCGCCGCGCACAAACGCGAGGTCACCCGGTACGTGGCCGGCCTGCTCGAAGCCGACGGGCGCCCCGCCGCGGACGCCGCCGACCTGGCCCGACGGCTGGTCCTGCTGATGGACGGGGCGATCGTCACCGCCCTGCGCGAAGGCGGCACCGCCCCCGCCGCCGAGGCCAGGGACGTGGCCGCCGCGCTGCTGACCAATCCGTGCGCGGCGCCCGCCGACGACGCCTGATCCGTGCGCCGCGGCGGCCCGGGCCCCCGCCGGGGCGAGGATGCGGGAGACCGTCCGCTCCCCGTCCACCCAGGAGGCGCTCCCATGTCGGCCGACGTTCACCCCGGACTCGAAGGCCTGCGCGACGCGGCCGCCGCGCTGCGACCCGAACTCGTCGAGCTCCGCCGCGCACTGCACCGCGACCCCGAGATCGGCCTCGACCTGCCCCGCACCCGGGCCAAGGTGCTCGCCGCCCTCGACGGCCTCCCGCTGGAGATCACCCTCGGCAAGGCCCTGTCCTCCGTCACGGCGGTGCTCCGCGGCGGCCGCCCCGGACCGGCGGTGCTGCTGCGCGCCGACCTGGACGCCCTGCCCGTGCAGGAGAACAGCGGCCTGCCGTACGCCTCCGAGGTGCCCGGCGCGATGCACGCCTGCGGGCACGACCTGCACACCGCGGCGCTGGTCGGCGCGGCCCGGCTGCTCGCCGAGCGGCGCGAACACCTGGCCGGGAGCGTGGTGTTCATGTTCCAGCCCGGCGAGGAGGGCGACGGCGGAGCGGCCCTGATGGTCGAGGAGGGCGTGCTGGACGCCGCGGGGGAGCGGGTGGCCGCCGCGTACGCGCTGCACGTCGGCGCCTCGCTGCTGCCCGCCGGGTACGTCGCCGGCCGCCCGGGCCCGATCATGGCCGCCTCCGACACCCTGCGGGTCACGGTGCGCGGCCGCGGCGGCCACGGCTCCATGCCGCACCTCGCCGTCGACCCGGTGCCGGTGGCCTGCGAGGCCGTGCTGGCACTGCAGACCATGGTCACCCGGCGGTTCGACGCCTTCGACCCGGTGGTGCTGACGGTGGGGACCTTCCACGCCGGCACCGCGGAGAACGTCATCCCGGACGAGGCGGCCTTCGGCGCGACCGTCCGCTCCTTCTCGCCCGCCGCCCGGCAGTCGGTGCTCGCCGAGGTCGTCCGGGTGGCGGAGGGCATCGGCGCCGCCCACGGCTGCCAGGTGGACGCGGTGATCGAGCACGGCTACCCGGTGACCGTCAACGACCCGGCGGAGGCCGAGTACGCCGAACGGACGGCCCGTCAACTGCTCGGCCAGGAAAGCTACATCGAGATGCCCAGGCCGCTGGCCGGCTCCGAGGACTTCGGCGTCCTCGCCGAGCACGTCCCCGCCGCCTACGTGATGTTCGGCGCCTGCCCGGCGGACGCCGACCCCTTCACCGCCCCGTACAACCACTCGGCGGAGGCCCGCTTCGACGACGGTGTCCTGGGCGACGCGGCGGCGCTGCTGGCCGCGCTGGCCCTCGGCAAGGTCTCGTAGCGGCTGCCCTGGCGGACCCCCGCCGTTGCGCCCCCCTGAGCCCCCGGAGGCCCCGAGCCCCGGGGGCTACGGCTGGATCGGGACGTAGCCGGTGCGGCGGCCGTCGGGGGTGAGGAGGTGGCCGACGAGTTTGGGGGTGCGGAGGGTGAGGTGGCGGTTGAGGACGCGGACGGCGGGGTGGTGGTGGGCGAGGTCCTGCTCGATGCGCCGCAGGTCCGGGAGTTGAGGGGTGATCAGGTAGAGGGCGAGGTTGGCGGGGCCGACGGTGACGGCGCACATCCGGGTCTGCGGGAGGGCGGCGAGGCGTTTGGCCGCCTCGGGGAGGGTCGCGGGCGGGACGTCCAGCCAGAGCATCGCGCCGACCGGGTTGCCGGTGACCCGGGGCGAGGCGTCGCAGCGCAGCACCGCCCGGCCGCTCTCGCGGAGTTCGGCGAGCCGGCGGCGGACGGTGGTGGCGGGCAGGCCGGTGCGGGCGGAGAGTTCGGCGTAGGGCATCCGGCCGTCCGCGCCGAGGGCCTGGATCAGCGCGAGGTCCTCCTCGATCCGGCGGTCGGTGACCGGCCCGTGCGGGTGGCCCGGAGGTGCGGCGATCGCGCGGCGCTGGTCGGCGTCCAGCGCTCCGTTGCTGAACCGGCTGCCTTCCACCAGGGTCCGTTCGATCAGCGTGGTCCGGGTGCGCAGCACCCCGGGGACGGCGCCCAGCCGGTCGAGCAGGTAGGCGGTCAGCGCGGGGTGGTCGTAGGCGGCGACGGTGAGCAGCAGGTCGGCGTCGCCGGTGACGAGCTCGATGCTGGCGGTCTGCGGGTGCCGGGCGAGGGCGTCGGCGACCCGCGCGACCCGGTCCGCGGGACAGTCGACCTGGACGAGGGCGGTGAGGCCGCGGCCGATCCGGTCGGCGGACGGGTAGCAGGTGACCCAGGCGTCGCCGTCGGCGGTCAGCCGGGACCAGCGGCGGGACAGCGTGGCGGGGTCGACGCCGAGCGGGGCGGCCAGTCGGGACCAGGGGGCTCGCGGGTCGACGCGGAGGGCGTCGACCAGGGCCAGGTCCAGCTCGTCGATCATGGCTGATCCTTGCGCGGGGTCGGCCGCAGGAACGGATTCGTGCGCGGGGGTGCTTGGGGCCCCCAGGTTAGTCATTCTTTCCGCCACCCCACCGACCGCGGCGGCCCCCACCGGCCGCGGTTCCCTCCGGACCCCCACGGAACCGCCGATGACCGCCACCCTGGCACCCTCCGACCGCCTCGCCCGCCCGGCCGGGTCCGCCGTCGCGCTGCTCGCGCTGGTGGAGCTCGCCAGCGGCGTGCTGCAGGGCGGCTTCCCGATCCTGCTGCCCCGGCTCGGCGAGCACCTGGACCTGCGGGCCTCCGACCTGAGCCTGGCCCTCGGCGTGGAGTTCCTGGTGTCGGGCGTCGCGGTGCCGCTGACCTCGCGGCTGGGCGACCTGTACGGGCACCGCAGGCTGCTGCGGGCCACCGTGCTGCTCACCCTGCTCGGCTTCGCGGTGACGGCGCTGGCCCCAGACCTGCCGGTGCTGCTGGCGGGGCGGGCGCTGTCCGGGTTCCTGGCGTGCTGGCTGCCGCTGGAGTTCGCGATCCTGCGCGACCGGCTCGGCGAGGAGCGCGGCGGCCGCGCGGTGGGCCCGCTGGTGGGGTCGCTGACGGTGGGTTCGACGCTGGGCGCGCTGGCGGTGGGCGGCCTGGGCGCGGACCCGGCGGCCACCCGCCCGCTGCTGTGGGCGCTGGCGGTGCTGCCGGTGCTGGCGCTGCCGGTGGTGTGGTGGCTGGTGCCGGAGTCCGCGACCCGGGCCGCGGGCCGGATCGACTGGACGGGCGCGGGCCTGCTGTCACTGGGCCTGACGCTGCTGCTGTCCGGCCTGGGCGCGAGCGGGGTGCTGCCGGTCGCGGTGACGCTGCCGCTGCTGGTGGCGGGCGTGCTGCTGCTCGCACTGTTCGTCCGTCAGGAGCTGCGCACCGCCGAGCCGATGGTGGACGTGCTGCTGCTGGCCCGCCGGGCGACCGCCCCGGTGTTCGGGCTGAGCTTCCTGCTGGGCTGCGCGCTGTACGGCGCGCAGGGCCCGACGCTGGCGTTCGAGGCGGCGAAGCCCGCGGAGACCGGCTACGGGCTGGGCGCGGTGCCGCTGATGCTGGGCCTGCTGGTGCTGCCGCAGACCGCGGCGGCGACGCTGGGCGCGCTGACGGCGCACCGCCTGGCGAAGCGGCAGGACGAGGCGCGGGTGCTCGGGTTCGGCTTCGCGCTGTGCGCCACCGGCTACGGGGTGATCGCGCTGGGGCACGCGGCGGCCTGGCAGTTCGTGCTGGGCGGGGCGCTGGCGGGCTGCGGGGCGGGGCTGGGGCTGAGCCTGCTGCCGGCGCTGCTGATGCGACGGCTGCCGGCCGACCAGACCGGGATCGGCACGGGCGTGTACAACACGTTGAAGTCGCTGGCGGGTGCGGCGGCGGGCGTGCTGGCGGCGGCGGTGCTGGACCACCTGGTGCTGCGTCAGGGAGTGCCGTCGGAGGGCGCGTACACGCTGGTGTGGGCGGCCTGCTCGGTGGCGTGTGCGCTGGGCGTGCCGGTGGCGCTCGCGCTCCGGGCCGGGCGGGGCCGCAGCTGACGGCGGGTCAGACCTCGTCGGGCCCGGTGAAGTCGGGGCTGTCGTGCCCGGGCCGGGTGAAGCCGGGGCCGTCGGGGCGGGGGTTGCCGTCCTCGTCGGTGAGGCCCTCGGGCCCGGGGCCGGTGAAGTCCGGGCTGGACCAGTCGGGGCTGTCGTGGTCGGGGCTGCTGAAGCCGGGGCGGCGCGGGGTGCGGCCCTCGGCGGGGCTGGTGAAGTCGGGCGGGGTCCAGCCGGGGGTGTGGCCCTCGGTGCGGGGCCGGCCCTGCGGGTCGGTGAGGCGCTCCGGGCCGGGGCTGGTGAAGCCCGGTCCGTCGGGGCGGGGACGGCCCCGGTCGTCGGTGAGGCCCTCGGGGCCGGGACTGGTGAAGTCGGGGGAGGAGTAGCCGGGGCCGCTGAACTCGGCGTGCCGCGGGTGGCGGCCCTGCGGGTCGGTGAGGCCCTCCGCGCCGGGGCTGCTGAAGCCGGGGCTGGAGTAGGTGGCACGGCTGTAGCCGGGGCTGTGCAGGTCGGGCGGGGCGGTCCGGGCCCGCGGGACCTGGGCGGCCGGGGCGGCGCCGAGGTTGGCGTGCAGCCAGGGCAGCAGGGCGCGTTCGCGCAGCGCGGCCTGCCAGGCGGCGCGTGCCTCGGCGAGGTCGGCGTGCTGCTGCGGGTCGGCCCGGTCGGGGGCGGCGGCGTCGCGCAGCGCGGTGAGGACCAGCCCGGCGCCGCCGATCAGCAACGCGGCCGCGGCGACGGCCAGGGCGACGACGCCGGCGGTGACGGTGGACCGGCCGAGGGCCAGGTCGGGCGCGGCGGCGCGGAGCAGCCAGCCGAGCAGCAGCAGGATCAGGCCGGCCGCGCCGGCCAGCACGGGGGTGAGCACGGTGAGGACCGGGAAGACGCCGGGCCCGGCCGGCGGGGCGCCGTCGGGGCGTTCGGCGAGCGCGGTGCGCAGCGCCAGGTAGTGCTCGTACTCGGCCGCGGCGGGCGCGGCGACGGTGTCGGCGTCCGCGAGCGCCTTGGTGTGCAGCTGTTCGGCGGTGAGGTGCTCGCCCGGGGCGGCCAGGGCCTGCCGGACGGAGGGGTCGCGCAAGGCTTCGTCGAGCAGCCGCGCGTATTCGGCGCGGTCCTCGGCGAGCAGGCGCGGGGGGTTGCTCATGGGTACCCCGTTCCGCGAGGTCGACGGAGGTCAGTGGCCTCGATGGTAGGGGTGCGCGGGAGCGCGCCGACAGCCTCTTTCCGGAACTTCAGTCTGCTCAGTTCCCTTGCGCTGCTGTGCAGTTGTTCCGTGCGCGGGGCGCGCGACCGGTGTCAGTTCAGTGGCAGCCGGGCGACCAGCAGGCGGCCTTCCATGGTCACGCCGCCGTCCATCGCGATGGCCAGCTCGTCGGCGTAGATGTACGGGCCGGGGACGTGCGGCGGGGTGCCGTCCTCGGGCTGGTCGCCGGTCAGGTAGGGGATGGGGCTGTGGCCGTGCACCACCCGGTAGCCGCCGTAGACGCCCAGCAGCTCCTGGGCGGCCATCGTGCCGGCCTGGCCGCGGAAGGCGAACCGCTTGGTGAACTTGCGGAACGCGTCCCACCATTCGTCGATGCCCTCGTCGGCGAGCAGGGCGTGCACGGCGTCGTTGACGTCGGCGATGGTCTCGCCGTACTCGAGGTACGCCGTGGTGTCGGAGTGCAGCAGCAGGTGACCGTCCTCCAGGGCCATCGCGGGCAGTCGGGAGAGCCAGCTGATGTGGTGCGGCTGCAGGCGCTCCAGGTCGTGCTGCTGGCCGCCGTTGAGCCGCCAGGCGGCGAGGAAGGAGGCGGTGCCGGCGGTGGACTGGACGGCCTCGTCGCCGTAGCGGGCGGCGCCGAGGAAGAGCAGTTCGTGATTGCCCATCAGGGCGCGGCAGTAGCCGCCGGCCGAGGCGGCCTCGGCGGCGAGCTGCATGACCAGGTCGATGACGCCGATGCCGTCGGGGCCGCGGTCGGTGAAGTCGCCGAGGAACCAGATCCGGGAGCGGCCGGCCGACCAGTGGCCCTCGGCGTCGATCAGGCCCTGCTGGTGCAGGGCGGCGAGCAGCTCGTCGAGGTACCCGTGCACGTCGCCGATGACGAACAGCGGGCCGGGGCCCTCGCCGGGCTCCGGCTGCGGGTACGGGAAGTGCACCTCGACCGGCGCGGCGTCGATCGGCGGGCCGAGTTCGATGGTCGGCGGGTCCTCGTGGGCGACCGCGCCGGTGGGGGCGTAGTGGCCGGGCACGTGGCCCGCCCCGTCGCCGAACTGGCCTGCGGGGGCCCAGTGCTGCTCCAGGTAGCGGGCGCCGCCGAAGGTGCTGTGGGTCTCCTCGTACGGGTAGCCGGCGGGCCCGGCCGGCTCGAACCAGGATCCTTGCGGGAGCACGTCGAGGTCCTGGCGGGGGCGGGGGCCCGAGTGCGGGTGCTCGGGTTCGCGGAAGAGGTCCTCGGGTGTCATTCGCCCATCATAGGAAGCGCACTCTCCCGGCGTCCTCACCTGGTCGGTATCCGATTTCCGTCGGCCCGCCGGCCGGCCGGTCCGCCGCCCGGTCTGCCCCGGTCTGGGATGGTCCAGACCAGTGGCGGGGGCGGGACGGCGGACGGCTCACTCCTCGCCCGGCGGGCGGGGCGGGCTGACCGTGGTGCGCGGGGTGCGGCGCTGCGAGGAGGCCCGGACGATCAGTTCGGTCGGCATCAGCGTGCCGGGCGGCGGCCCCGACCCGGCGGTGCGGTAGCGCGGCGGAAACAGCCGGCCGGGGGCCGCGCCGGAGCCGGCGTCGACTCCTTCGATCGCGTCGATCAGCAGGTTGACCACGGTGGTGCCGATCCGACGGGGTTTCAGCGACAGCGTGGTGATGGGCGGTTCGGTGTTGGCGTACACGTCGGACTCGCTGCAGCAGACCAGCAGCAGGTCGTCCGGGACCCGCAGACCGTAGCGGCGGGCGGCGGCCAGCAGGTCGGTGCCGTTCGGGTCGAACAGGCCGTACACCGCGTCCGGGCGGTCCGGGCGGGCCAGCAGCCGGTCGGCGGCGACCGCCCCGGCGGCCGGGTCGTGCGCCGGGTACGCCTCGTACACCGGCTCCTGGCCGACCCGGTCGCACCAGGCGAGGTACGCCTCGGTGGAGAGCCGGGTGTAGGTGTCGGTGGAGGTGCCGGTGAGCAGGCCGATCCGGCGGGCGCCGGCCGCGCTGAGGTGTTCCAGGATGTTCAGCACGGCGGCCTCGTGGTCGTTGTCGACCCAGGCGGTGACCGGGCAGTTGCCCGGTTTGCCGTCGGAGACCACCGGCACCCCGGACCGGTACAGCTCGGTGACCAGCGGGTCCTGGTCGGGCGGGTCGATCACCACCGTCCCGTCCAGTGCGATGTTGCTCCACACGTCGTGCCGGGACGAGGCGGGCAGCACCACCAGGGCGTAGCCGCGGCCCAGGGCGGCGCTGGTGGCGGCCCGCGCCATCTCGGCGAAGTAGGCGAACTCGGTGAAGGTGAACGGCTCCTCGCCGTACGTGGTGACGGTCAGGCCGATCAGGCCGGACCGCCCCGTGCGCAGGGTTCGGGCGGCCGCGGACGGCCGGTACCCGAGGCGCTCGGCGACCTCGCGGACCCGGCTGCGGGTCTCGTCGGGAAGCCGGCCCTTGCCGTTCAGGGCGTCCGAGACCGTGGTGATGGACACTCCGGCGGCCGCCGCGACGTCCCGGATGCCGGCCCGCTCCAGGCGCCGTGATGCGGTGGCTCGGCGACCGTTCTGATTGGCTGCTGCTGTCATGGCGGACCGATCGTATGGCTCATGACGGCGTTCTGTGACCGGTTCGCTACAGGAAGCAGGAGATACGTTTCTCCATGAACAGCTCCGGTGCGACCCCTTCGATAGCTGCGGTTTTCCAGCTCGGATACCTCTGACATGTGCCAAAGGAACCCGGCAGAATGGCTGTTCTGCACCCGTAACCCGGACGAGCATCTCACCCTCACGGGTGAGGGCGGTCGGTATCGTTCACGGCACCCGACCGGGGGCGGAACGGCGCCACCGCCGAGGAAGAAGAAACGGAGAACCCCGTGGTTCAGCGCGAACAGGGCCCCCGGCTGCGGCCGAGCCTGGACGGCATCCCCAGCTACAAGCCGGGCAAGCCCGCCGGCGCCGACGCCTTCAAGCTGTCCTCCAACGAGAACCCCTACCCGCCGCTGCCGGGTGTCCTGGAGGCCGCCGTCGCCGCCGCCGGGAGCTTCAACCGCTACCCCGACATGGCCGTCAGCGGCCTGACCGCCGAACTCGCCCAGCGCTTCGGCGTCCCCGTCGAGCACGTCGCCACCGGCACCGGCTCGGTCGGCGTCGCCCAGTCCCTGGTGCTCTCCGCGGCCGGCGAGGGCGACGAAGTCATGTTCGCCTGGCGCTCGTTCGAGGCCTACCCGATCATCGCCCAGGTCGGCGGCGCCACCCCCGTGGCCGTCCCGCTGACCGCCGACGAGGCCCACGACCTCGACGCGATGCTGGCCGCGATCACCGACCGCACCCGGCTGATCTTCGTCTGCAACCCCAACAACCCCACCGGCGCCGCGATCCACCGCGAGGAACTGGTCCGCTTCCTGGACGCCGTCCCCGCGCACATCCTGGTCGTGCTGGACGAGGCCTACCGCGAGTTCATCCGCGACGAGGACGTCCCCGACGGCATCGAGCTGTACCGCGACCGCCCCAACGTCTGCGTGCTGCGCACCTTCTCCAAGGCGTACGGCCTGGCCGGCCTGCGGGTCGGCTTCGCGATCGCCCACCCGCCGGTCGCCGACGCGCTGCGCAAGACCGCCGTCCCGTTCGGCGTCAGCCAGCTCGCCCAGGACGCCGCGGTCGCCTCGCTGCGCGCCGAGGACGCCCTGCTGGAGCGGGTCGAGGCGCTGGTCGGCGAGCGCGCCCGGGTGAGCGCCGCGCTGCGCGCCCAGGGCTGGACGGTCGTCGACTCCCAGGCCAACTTCGTCTGGCTGCGGCTCGGCGAGCACACCGTGGACTTCGCCGCCGCCTGCGCCGAGGCCGGCGTGGTGGTCCGCCCGTTCGCCGGCGAGGGCGTCCGGGTGTCGATCGGCGAGGTGGCGGGCAACGACCTGTTCCTGGCCGCCGCGGAGGCGTTCCGCAAGGAGATCTGACCGTTCGGCAGCTGATCGAACGTCATGGTCGGGGGTGCGCGAGGCGGTTGCGCACCCCCTACGCGTGGAAGGACTCCGGCGGCCGCGACCGCACCCAGGGAGAGCCCGGGTGAGCCTGCACGACGCCGACCCGACCCCCACCGCCTGGTACAACATCCTCCCCGACCTGCCCGAGCCGGTGCCGCCGGTGCTGCACCCCGGCACCAATGAATCCGGTCACCGCCGAGGACCTCGCCCCGCTGTTCCGCGCCGAACTCGCCGCCCAGGAACTCGGCGGCCCGCGCTAGGTCGACATCCCCGGCGACCGGCTCGCACAAGCTCAACACGGCGCTCGCGCAGGCGTACGACAACAAGCGGGCCGGGGTGACCCGGCTGGTCACCGAGACCGGCGCCGGGCAGTGGGGCAGCGCGCTCGGCCTCGCCCGCTCCTTCCTGGAGCTGGACTGCGAGGTCTTCATGGTCCGGGCCTCCTACGACCAGAAGCCCTACCGGCGGGCCCTGATGGAGACGTACGGGACGCAGGTGCACGCCTCCCCGTCCGAGCTGACCGCGGCGGGGCAGGTCGCACTGGCCGACGACCCGGCGGCCACCGGAAGCCTTGGCCTGGCGGTCGCCGAGGCGGTGGAGACGGTGGCCGGCTCCGGTGGCAGCGCCAAGTACGCGCTCGGTTCGGTGCTGAACCACGTGCTGCTGCACCAGACGGTGATCGGTCAGGAGGCGATCGTCCAGTTCGCCCGGATCGACGACCACCCGGACGTGGTGATCGGCGCGGCCGGCGGCGGCTCCAACTTCTGCGGCCTCGCCCTCCCGTTCCCTGGGGGCCCGGGCGGTGGCGCAGACCGCCTGCTTCGAGGCCGGCGTGGCCTTCGCCCGGGCCGAGGGCATCGTGCCCGCCCCGGAGTCCGCCCACGCGGTGCGGGTGGCCGTCGACGAGGCGCTGGCCTGCCGGGAGTCCGGCGAGTCGAAGGCGATCGTGTTCGCGCTGTCCGGGCACGGGCACTTCGACATGCAGGCCTGCCTCGACCACTTCGCCGGGTGCCTGACCGACTGAACCCCGGGGCGGGTGAACCCGTGACGGGACTTTGCTGGGAGCACGCTGGGAGGGAGGTCAAGGGCTGGTGGTCGGCCGGTGGGCCGGCAACCCTCCGGCGGGCGTGATGCCCCGGTTCGTCCGGATCGACGGACCCAGCCCGCACCCAGGATCCGCACAGGGCGGCGCAAGAGCACCCGGCGATGCTTCTGCGCCATGAAGGTGCTTCCGCGACGGCGTGGGGCCGTCCTCGTCAACTCCGCGCTCGGCGTGGCCCTGCTGGGCGGGGCCGCGCTGGCGTACACCACCTTGGACAGCGGCACCAGCAAGGCCGCCACCAGTTCCAAGGTCCGCACCGCCACCGTTGCCAAGGGAACGGTCCAGGCCACGGTGTCCGGATCGGGCACGCTGTTCTCACCGTCCGACGCCGGACAGGACTTCACCACCGGCGGCAAGCTCACGTCCGTGAAGGTCGCGGTCGGGGACGCGGTGAAGAAGGGTCAGGTGCTCGCCACCGTCGACCCCGCCGCCGCCCAGCAGCAGGTCGACCAGGCCCAGGCCGCGCTGAACACCGCCGAGGCCAACCTGACCAAGGCCGAGGCCGGCGAGACGGTGACCACCACCGTCCCCGGCTCCTCGACCTCCGGCGGGTCGGGCTCGGGCCGCACCGGCGCCTCGGCCGGGGCGAGCGCCGCCGCCACCCCGCAGCCCAGCACCACCACCACCGTGAAGGTCGACCAGGCGCAGGTCGCCTCCGCCCAGCAGCAGGTCGACAACGCCGAGGCCACCCTGACCAACGCCAAGGACGCGCTGACCGGGACGACCCTCACCGCCACCACCGACGGCACCGTGGCCTCGATCTCCGGCAAGGTCGGCGAGACCGTCTCCGGCACCGGCTCCTCCGGGTCCTCCAGCTCCTCCGGCAGCTCCTCGTCCGGCGCCAAGACCTCGACCACCAGCGGCAGTTCGAGCACCACCCCGTCCGGGTTCATCGTGCTGACCAACCCGGCCGGGATGCAGGTCACCGCCAACTTCTCCGAGCTGGACTCGCTGAAGCTGAAGAAGGGCCAGCCGGCGACCGTCACCCTGAACGCGCAGTCCGACACCAAGCTGGACGCCACCGTCCTGTCGGTCAGCTCGCTGCCCTCCAGCTCCACCAACGGCGCGGTGCAGTACGGCGCGACCCTGCAGATCAGCTCCGACACCGCGGCCCTGCGCACCGGCCTGAGCGCCACCATCTCGGTGGTCACCGGCTCCGCCGAGAACGCCCTGTCGGTGCCCACCGCGGCCCTCCAGGGCACCGGCTCCAGCCGCACCGCGACCGTGATCCACGACGACGGCAGCAGCGAGCGGGTGCAGGTCGCCGTCGGCATCGAGGGCGACAGCACGGTGCAGGTCACCGAGGGCCTGACGGAGGGCGAGAAGGTCGAGCTGACCTCCACCACCGCGGGCACCGGCAACGGCTTCCCGTCCGGCCAGTTCCCCGGCCTGGGCGGCGCCGGCGGTGTCGGCGGCGCGGCGGGCGGCTTCGGCGGCGGCACCCGCGGCACCGGCGGCGCCGGAGGCACCCGCTGATGCGCACCGCCAAGCCCCCGGTGATCCAGATCCGCCGGGTCACCAAGTCCTACGGCCACGGCGACGCCGTCGTGCACGCCCTGCGCGGGCCGACGGCCCCGAACGGCGAGCCGCACGGCGTCGACCTGGACATCGCCGAGGGCGACTTCGTGGCGGTGATGGGCTCCTCCGGCTCCGGCAAGTCGACCCTGATGAACATCCTGGGCTGCCTGGACGTGCCCACCGGCGGCCGCTACCTGCTGGACGGCACCGACGTCGGCCACCTCGACGAGGGCCAGCTGGCGCTGGTGCGCAACCGCAAGATCGGCTTCGTGTTCCAGTCCTTCAACCTGGTCCCGCGCACCACCGCGCTGGCCCAGGTCGAACTGCCGCTCGCCTACGCGGGCGTGCGCTCCGCCGAACGCCGCCGACGGGCCCTGGCCGCGCTCAACCTGGTCGGCCTGGCCGACCGGGCCGGGCACAAGCCCAACCAGCTCTCCGGCGGCCAGCAGCAGCGCGTCGCGGTGGCCCGGGCCCTGGTCACGGCGCCCGCGATGCTGCTCGCCGACGAGCCCACCGGCAACCTCGACAGCCACTCCACCGAGGAGGTGCTGGGCATCATCGACGGCCTCAACGCACTCGGCCGCACCGTGGTGGTCATCACCCACGAGGACGAGGTGGCGCTGCACGCGAAGCGGGTGATCCGGCTGGTCGACGGCGCGATCGTCAGCGACGTCCGGCAGGCCCCCGTCGACGGACCGCCGCCGGCGCTGGCCGCGGGGGTGGTCGCGTGATCGCCTGGCAGATGCTCCGCTTCGCGGTCGGCGGCCTGGCCGCCAACAAGGTCCGCTCCGCGCTGACCATGCTCGGCGTGCTGATCGGCGTGGCCTCGGTGATCCTGCTGCTCGCGGTCGGCAACGGTTCTTCGGTGGCGGTCAAGGAGTCGATCACCTCGCTCGGCACCAACTCGCTGACGGTGTCCTCCTCCGCCTCCCGCGGCTCGGCGACCGCCGCCAAGAAGCTCACCGTGGACGACGCCAAGGCGCTCGCCTCGGCCACCGACACCCCGTCCATCAAGTCGGTCGCCCCGGTGGTCACCACCAGCGGCACCGCGCTGTACGGGAACATCTCGTACCAGCCCGGGCAGATCGTCGGCACCTACCCGGCGTACTTCGAGACCTCCAACCTGAAGGTCGACAAGGGCGACTACTTCTCCGCCGACGACGTGCTGAACTCCCGCAAGGTGGCGGTGCTCGGCGCCACCACCGCCAAGGAGCTGTTCGCCGCCGAGGACCCGGTCGGCAAGAAGATCACCATCGGCGGGACCCCGTTCACCGTGGTCGGCGTGCTGAAGACCAAGGGCTCCACCGGCTTCAACGACCCCGACGACGTGGTGATCGCCCCGCTGCCGACCGTGCAGAACGCGTTCACCGGATTCGGTTCGGTCAACCAGATCCTGGTGCAGGCGTCCTCCGCGGAGACCACCACCGAGGCGCAGAGCGACATCACCCGGATCCTGATGGGCACGCACGCCATCAAGGACTCCACCAAGGTCGACTTCCGGATCAGCAACCAGACCTCGCTGCTGAGCGCCCGCGAGTCCACCACGAAGACCTTCACGGTCCTGTTGGGCGCGGTCGCCGCGATCTCGCTGCTGGTCGGCGGCATCGGCATCACCAACATCATGCTGGTGACGGTCACCGAGCGGACCAAGGAGATCGGCATCCGCAAGGCGCTCGGCGCACCCCGGGCGGTCATCCTCGGCCAGTTCCTCGCCGAGTCCACCCTGCTGTCGGTGATCGGCGCCGGACTCGGCGTGCTGGTCGGCATCGTCGGCTCGCACTTCTCGGTGATCGGCATCAAGCCGGTGGTGATCCCCGAGTCGGTGCTCGGCGCGTTCGGCATCGCCGTCGCCATCGGCCTGTTCTTCGGCAGCTACCCCGCCAACCGGGCCGCCCAGCTGCGGCCCATCGACGCCCTCCGGCACGAGTAGAAGGAGACTCCCCCATGTCTGACGACCAGGAGCTGCTGGCCGCCGCGCCGGACGCCCGCGACATCACCGCCGAGCTGGCCGCGCCACCGCGCCGCAAGCTCCCCTGGCCCACCCTGGCCCTGGCCGGCTGCGTCATCGCCGTGCTCTCCTTCGCGGGCGGCGTCTGGTACCAGAAGGACAACGGCCCCACCAGCGGCACCGGCAACCGGGCGGGCGCCTCCACCGACCGGTTCCCCGGCGCCGGGACCGGTCGCGGCGGCTACGGCGGCAACGGCTACGGCGGCGGGCAGAACGGGCAGGCCGGCGGCCAGTTCCCGGGCGGCGCGGCGGGCGGCTTCACCCGCGGCACCGTCCAGTCGGTGGACGGCAACACCGTGTACCTGACCGACGCCAACGGGAACACCGTCAAGGTCACCACCGGCGACTCCACCAAGGTCACCACCACCAAGGAGGGCAAGGTCACCGACCTGCAGCCCGGCCAGACCGTCACGGTGACCGGCAGCAAGGGCGCCGACGGCTCCTACAGCGCCACCCAGCTCACCCAGGGCAACGCGCTGGGCGGCTTCGGCGGCCGCGGCGGCGCCGCGGGCGGGGTCGGCGGGGCGGCGCCGGGCAGCGGCTCCGGTACCGGTTCGAACACGACCGGATGACTAATCCAATCTTCATTCACTTCGCTTAGCCTGCCCGGGCTAGGGTCTGTCTGACGATGCTCGGTCGGGCGCACCCCGGCAGAGCGTCGTCGGACAGGCCCCGTGATGTCCGGGGCGGCCCATTCGTCCGGCCGGGAGGCGGAGCAGATCGTGTCAGGCGCAGTGCAGTCGAACCCGGCCGCGGCGACCCCGGCAGGAGGCGGCGAACCCTTCCTGCTGGTGGTCGACGACGAGCCGAACATCCGCGAACTCCTCTCCGCGAGCCTGCGGTTCTCCGGCTTCCGGGTGGCCTCCGCCGCCACCGGCCAGGAGGCCCTGGACGCGGTCGCCGCCGAGCGCCCCGACCTGGTGGTGCTCGACGTGATGCTGCCCGACCTGGACGGCTTCACCGTGGTGCAGCGACTGCGCGACCAGACCCAGTGGCCGCAGAGCCCCGAGCACGTCCCGGTGCTGTTCCTGACCGCCAAGGACGGCACCGGCGACAAGGTGCAGGGCCTCGCGGTCGGCGCCGACGACTACGTCACCAAGCCGTTCAGTCTGGAGGAGCTGATCGCCCGGATCCGGGCGATCCTGCGCCGCGCGGGCGGCCCCGCCGACGACGGCCGCCTGGTGGTGGCCGACCTCACCCTGGACCCGACCGCGCACGAGGTCACCCGGGGCGGCGTCCCGGTCTCGCTCTCCCCCACCGAGTTCAAGCTGCTGCACTACCTGATGGCCAACGTCGGCCGGGTGGTCTCCAAGGCGCAGATCCTCGACCACGTGTGGGCCTACGACTTCGGCGGCGACCTCTCCATCGTCGAGTCGTACATCTCCTACCTGCGCCGCAAGCTCGACTCCGGCCCGATGCACGGCCCCAAGCTGATCCACACCGTGCGCGGCATCGGCTACGCGCTGCGCCGCCCGCCCAACAGCTGACATGGCCCGCTTCTCGCTGCGCGTCCGGCTGCTGGTGCTGGCCCTGCTGCTGGTCACCACCGGTCTGGTGCTCAGCGACACGCTGGTGCTCGGCACCGTCCGCGGGCAGTTGGTCGGGCGCGCCGACCAGCAGTTGGGCCGGTTCGCGGAGCCGCTGTCCCGGCGGGCCCCGTCCCGGCAGACCCCGGTGTCGGTGTTCAGCCCGCAGAGCGTCACCCGCCGGGCGGCGCAGAGCCTGCCCAGCGAGTACGTGGTGCGCTACCTGGGCGCGGACGGCGAGGTGCTGTCGGTGATCCGGCAGCCGGTGTCCGACTCCGACCCGGCCCCGCAGCTGCCCAACCTGAACCGGGCGGCGCTCGCCAAGCGCGAGAACGAGCCGTACACCACCAGGGCGGGCCGCGGCGTCGAGTGGCGCACGCTGGTGCTCCCGCTGCAGCGCACCACCGGCACCGACGCCGCCGCGCCCCGGTACGTGCAGGTCGCGGTGCCGCTGGAGGAGGTCGAGTCGACCATCTCGCACCTGCGCACCACCTTCTTCACCATCGGCGCCGCGGTCCTGGTCGGCATCGCCGGACTGGGCGCGATCGCGGTGCGGGCCGGGCTGCGGCCGCTGCGCCAGCTGGAGGCGGGCGCGCAGCGGATCGCCGACGGCGACCTGTCGCACCGGATGCCCGAGCTGCCCGCCCGCACCGAGGCGGGCCGGCTGTCGGCGGCGCTGAACGGGATGCTGGCGCACATCGAGAAGGCGTTCGCCGACCGGGCCGCCTCCGAGCAGCGGATGCGCCGCTTCGTCGCCGACGCCTCGCACGAACTGCGCACCCCGCTGGCCGGCATCCGCGGCTTCGCCGAACTGCACCGGATGGGCGCGCTGCAGGACGTGGACCGGGCGATGGACCGGATCGAGTCGGAGGCGGTCCGGATGGGCGGCCTGGTCGAGGACCTGCTGACGCTGGCCCGGCTGGACGAGGAGCGTCCGCTCAACCTGGCGCCGATGGACCTGCGCACGCTGGCCGCGGACGCGCTGCACGACCTGACCGCGCTGGACCCGGGGCGCCCGGTGGCGCTGACCGGCCCGAACGGCGAGGGCGCCCCGCAGCCGGCGCCGGTGCTGGGTGACGAGGCCAGGCTGCGCCAGGTGGTGACCAACCTGGTGGGCAACGCGGTCAAGCACACCCCGCCGGGCACCGCGGTGCGGATCGGCGTGGGCCGGGCGGACGGCGGCTGCCTGCTGGAGGTCGCCGACCACGGTCCCGGTCTGACGGAGGACCAGGCGGCACTGGTGTTCGAGCGCTTCTACCGGGCGGACGCCTCGCGCAGCCGGCGGGCCGGCGGGGGCGGGGGAGCGGGCCTGGGCCTGGCGATCGCCACCGCACTGGTGTCGGCGCACGGCGGCGAGCTGACCCTGCACACCGCGCCCGGCGAGGGCGCCGCGTTCCGGATGTCGCTGCCCCGCCAGCGCTGACGGCGGATCAGCCGGGGCGCTGTCAAGCGCCGTTCGGTACAGCGGAGCTGCCCGGTTGCCGCTTGTGACCGGCCGAACGGGCGGCGGATCATCTGCTTGTCCGAAAACACCCACCCCCGTGCGTACGCGCCGATAAGCATCATGGATACTGCCTTTGTGAACGTGTTCACGTTCACAAGCGGACAAGCTTGGGCTGATCTGGTGCGTTCGCGTGCTAAATATGCTTTTTGTCCGGTACGGGGCAGATTGAGAGGGCGCAGTGGATCTAGCAGTCGCTCACGAGACCATCTCCCGATGGCAGTTCGGCATCACCACCGTCTACCACTTCCTCTTCGTCCCGCTCACGATCAGCCTGGCCTCGATCGTCGCCGGCCTGCAGACGGCCTGGGTGCGCACCGGCAAGGAGAAGTACTTCCACGCCACCAAGTTCTGGGGCAGGCTCTTCCTGATCAACATCGCCATGGGCGTGGTCACCGGCATCGTCCAGGAGTTCCAGTTCGGCATGAACTGGTCCGACTACTCCCGCTTCGTAGGCGACGTGTTCGGCGCCCCGCTGGCGATGGAGGCGCTGATCGCGTTCTTCTTCGAGTCCACCTTCATCGGCCTCTGGATCTTCGGCTGGGACCGGCTGCCGAAGAAGATCCACCTGGCCTGCATCTGGATGGTGGCGATCGGCACCGCGCTCTCCGCGTACTTCATCCTGGCCGCCAACTCCTGGATGCAGCACCCCGTCGGCTACCGGATCGACCCCGCCACCGGGAAGGCCCAGCTCACCGACATCGCCCGGGTGCTGTTCCAGAACACCACCCTGGTCCAGGTCTTCCACACCCTCACCGCCGCGTTCCTCACCGGCGCCGCCTTCGTGGTCGGCATCTCCAGCTTCCACCTGTGGCGGGCCAAGCGCGGCAAGGAGACCGACCGGCGCAGGACCGCCGCGATGCGCACCTCGCTGCGCTTCGGCCTGGCCATCGCGGTGGTGGCCGGCCTCGGCACCGCGGTCAGCGGCGACACCCTCGGCAAGGTGATGTTCGAGCAGCAGCCGATGAAGATGGCCGCCGCCGAAGCGCTCTGGGACACCCAGGCCCCCGCGCCGTTCTCGGTGTTCGCGATCGGCGACGTCTCCAAGGGCCACAACTCGGTCGAGCTGGAGATCCCCGGGATACTGTCCTTCCTCGCCCACAACGACTTCTCCTCGGCGGTGCCCGGCATCAACGACACCGCCCGGGCGGAGGCCGCCCAGTACGGCGGGCAGCCCGAGGACTACATCCCCAACATCTTCGTCACCTACTGGGGATTCCGGCTGATGATCGGCTTCGGCATGACGTCCTTCGTCGCCGCGCTGATCGGCCTGTGGACCACCCGCCGGAAGTTCTGGCTGGCCCCCGAGCACCGCACCGCGGAGGACGAGCCGCCCAAGCTGATGCTCACCAGGAAGCGCGAGATGAACGTCTTCTTCACCCGCTGGAGCTGGCGGATCGGCATCCTCACCATGGGCTTCCCGCTGATCGCCAACAGCTTCGGCTGGATCTTCACCGAGATGGGCCGCCAGCCCTGGGTGGTGTTCGGCCTGATGCGCACCCGCGACGCGGTCTCCCCCAACGTCACCGTCGGCACCCAGGTCGTCGGCCTGACCACGCTGACCGTGCTCTACGCGATCCTCGCCGTCATCGAGGTCAAGCTGCTCGCCAAGTACGCCGCGGCCGGCCCCGACGTCGACGAGCAGCCCCTCGCCAAGGACCCGACGCTGCGCGGCCCCTCCGACGAGGACGCCGACAAGCCCCTCGCCTTCGCGTACTGAGGACGGATCACATGCACCTCCAAGACCTCTGGTTCATCCTGATCGCCATCCTGTGGATCGGCTACTTCTTCCTGGAAGGCTTCGACTTCGGCATCGGCATCCTCACCCGCCTGCTGGCCCGGAACACCGCCGAACGCCGCGTCCTGATCAACACCATCGGCCCGGTCTGGGACGGCAACGAGGTCTGGCTGCTCACCGCCGGCGGCGCCACCTTCGCCGCGTTCCCCGACTGGTACGCCACCCTGTTCAGCGGCTTCTTCATCCCGCTGCTGCTGATCCTGGTCTGCCTGATCGTCCGCGGCGTCTCCTTCGAGTACCGGCACCAGCGCAGCGGCGAGCGCTGGCAGCGCAACTGGGAGACCGCCATCTTCTGGACCTCGCTGCTGCCCGCCTTCCTGTGGGGCGTCGCCTTCGGCAACATCGTGCACGGCGTCGACATCGACCAGGACAAGAACTACGTCGGCACCCTCTGGGACCTGCTCAACCCGTACGCCCTGCTCGGCGGACTCACCACCCTGGTGCTGTTCACCTTCCACGGCGCGGTGTTCGCCGCCCTCAAGACCAGCGGCGACATCCGGGTCCGGGCCCGCGCCCAGGCCACCGCGCTCGGCCTGGCCACCGCCGTGCTCGCCGTGGTGTTCCTGGCCTGGACGCAGGCGCACTCCGGCAACGGCTGGAGCCTCGCCGCCCTGGTGGTCGCCGTCGTGGCCCTGCTCGGCGCGCTCGCCGCCAACCGACTGGCCCGCGAGGGCTGGGCGTTCGGCCTCTCCGGCCTGACCATCGTCGCCGCCGTCGGCATGCTCTTCCTGTCGCTGTTCCCCGACGTGATGCCCTCGACCCTGAACGAGGCCTGGTCGCTGACCGTCGACAACTCCTCCTCCTCGCCGTACACGCTCAAGGTGATGACCGTCGTGGCGCTGATCTTCACCCCGCTCGTGCTCCTCTACCAGGGCTGGACCTACTGGGTGTTCCGCCGCCGCATCGGCGTCCAGCACATCCCGGCCACCGCCCACCACTGACCCGCCCTCGCAGGAGCACACCTGATGGAACGCCAGCAGCGGATGCGCCCGATCGACCCCCGGCTGCTGGCGCACGCCCGCACCACCCGCGCCTTCCTCGCCGGATCCGTCCTCCTCGGCGGGGTGGGCGCGGCCCTGCTGGTCGCCCAGGCCGCACTCATCGCCTCGCTGGTCGTGGGCGCGTTCCAGGACGGCGAGTCCTCGCTCTGGGGACCGCTGGCCGGCCTGGCCGCCGTCGCGGCCGGCCGCGCCCTGGTCGCCTGGCTCACCGAACTCACCGCCCACCGCTCGGTCGCCGCGGTGAAGTCCACGCTGCGCCGCCGACTGCTCGACCACGCCACCGCCCTCGGCCCGGGCTACCTCGTCGGCCGCCGCACCGGCGACCTCGCCACCCTCGCCACCCGCGGCATCGACGCCCTCGACGACTACTTCGCCCGCTACCTCCCGCAACTCGCCCTCGCCGTGGTCGTCCCGCTGGTCGTGCTCGCCCGGATCGTCGGCGCGGACTGGGAGTCCGCCGCGATCATCTGCGTCACCCTGCCGCTGATCCCGCTCTTCATGATCCTGATCGGCCACGCCACCCAGGCCCGGACGGACCGCCAGTTCGCCGGCCTGGCACGGCTCTCCCACCACTTCCTCGACGTGGTCGCCGGCCTCCCCACCCTGAAGGTCTTCGGCCGGGCCAAGGCCCAGGCCGCCGCGATCGGCCGGATCACCGAGGACTACCGCCGCGCCACCCTGCGCACCCTGCGGCTCGCCTTCGTCTCCTCCTTCGCCCTGGAACTCCTCTCCACCCTCTCGGTCGCCCTGGTCGCCGTCTCGATCGGCTTCCGCCTGGTGCGCGGCACCCTCGACCTGGAGACCGGCCTGCTGGTCCTGGTCCTCGCCCCCGAGGTCTACCTGCCGCTGCGCCAGGTCGGCGCGCTCTACCACTCCAGCGCGGAGGGCCTGACGGCCGCCGGGAAGATCTTCGAGGTGCTGGAGACCCCGCTGCCCGAGGGCGGCACCCGCCCCGCGCCGACCGCCGTCGGCCTGCGGACCGAGGACCTGACGGTCCGTCATCCGGGCCGCGCCGAAGACACCCTGCACCGGCTCTCGCTGGAGATCCCGGCCGGCCGCACCACCGTGCTCACCGGCCCCAGCGGCGCCGGCAAGACCACCCTGGTGCAGGCCCTGCTCGGCTTCGTCCGCCCCGACTCCGGACGGATCCTGATCGGGGACCAGCCGCTCGACCGGACCGACCTGCACAGCTGGCACGCCAAGATCGCCTGGGTCCCGCAACACCCCCACCTGTTCGCCGGAACCGTCGCCGAGAACGTCCGGCTGGCCCGCCCCGACGCCACCGACACCGACCTCGCCGCCGCTCTCACCGCCGCCCGGGTCGACTTCGCGACCCCCGCCACCCGCCTCGCCGAGAACGGCCACGGCCTCTCCGCCGGCCAGCGCCAGCGCCTCGCCCTGGCCCGCGCCCTGCTCGCCGACCGGCCCCTGCTCGTCCTCGACGAACCCACCGCCCACCTGGACCCGGTGACGGAGGCCGCGCTGCTGGACACCCTCCGCACCCTCGACCGCACCGTCCTCCTGATCACCCACCGCCCGTCCCTGATCGGCCTCGCCGACCACCACGTGCACCTCCCGCCGGCGCAACCCCGCAGCCAGGGGCGGGAGGAGCCGCCCGCGGCGGCAACGACCGTGGTCGCGCCCCGGCACCCCGAGCAGGCGCCGCCTGCCGGGCCGCCCGCGGAACTCCCGCCCGCGAGCGACCCGCCCCGGGAGCCCCGCCTGTGGCCCGCCGTCGTCCTCGGATCGCTCGCCCTCGGCTGCGCCGTCGCCCTGATGGGCACCTCCGGCTGGCTGATCTCCCGTGCCTCCGAGATGCCGCCGGTGCTCTACCTGATGGTGGCCGTGACCTCGGTCCGCGCGTTCGGCATCGGGCGGAGCGTGTTCCGGTACGCCGAGCGGCTGGTCTCGCACGACGCCGTGCTGAAGGCCCTCGGCGGGGTCCGGACGTCCGTCTACCGGCGGCTGGAGCAGCTCGCCCCCGCCGCACTCCCCCAGTTCCGGCGCGGCGACCTGCTGTCCCGGCTGGTCGCCGACGTGGACGCCGTCCAGGACCACCACCTGCGCTGGCGGCTCCCGGCCGCCGTCGCCGCCGTGGTCTCGCTGGCCGCGTCCGCGGCGCTGGCCGCGTTCCTGCCGCTCGCCGGGCTGGCGCTCGCGCTCGGCCTGCTGCTGGCGGGCGCCGCCGTACCGGCACTGGAGCACCGGATCTCCGGCCGGACCGAGCGCCGGCACGCCCCGGCCCGCGGCGAACTCGCGACGGCCGTGCTGGACACCCTGACGGGCACCGCCGAACTGACCGTCGCGGGCGCCCTCCCGCGACGGCTGCAGGCGACCCGCGACGCCGACGCGGCGCTGACCCGGCTGGCCGCCCGCTCCGCCGCCCTCGCCGCGCTCTCGGCCGGGCTGGTCGCGCTGATCTCGGGCCTGACGGTGGTCGCGGCCTCCGCGGCCGGGGTGCGCGGCGTCGCGGACGGCGCGCTGCCGGGCGTGTGCCTGGCCGTGGTGGTGCTGACCCCGCTCGCCGCGTTCGAGGCGGTCGCCGGGATGCCCACGGCGGTGCGGTTCCGTGAGCGGGCCCGCGCCTCCCGCGAACGGCTCGCCGAGGTGCTGGCGGCGCCCGTGCCCGTCGTCGAACCCGCCGCCCCCCGCGACCTGCCAGCCGATCAACTGCCCATCCGGGTGACCGATCTGACGGTGCGCTGGCCGGGCGCCGAACGCGCGGCCCTGCACCACCTCGACCTGGAGCTGACCCCCGGCCGCCGGATCGCCGTGGTGGGCCCGTCCGGGTCGGGCAAGACCACGCTCGCGCAGGCGCTGCTGCGCTTCGTCGAGCCGGCCGCCGGATCGGTGGTGCTGGCGGCCGGTCGTCCACAGGCTGTGGATATCCGCGAGCTGGCGGGCGAGGACGTCCGGCGGACGGTCGGGCTGTGCGCGCAGGACGCGCACGTGTTCGACAGCTCGGTGCGGGAGAACCTGCGGCTGGCCCGCCCGGAGGCGAACGAGGAAGAACTGCGCGCGGCCCTGGCCAAGGCCCGCCTGCTGGACTGGGTGGACGGCCTGCCGGACGGGCTGGACACCCTGGTGGGCGAGCACGGCGCCCGCCTCTCCGGCGGCCAGCGGCAGCGGCTGGCGCTGGCCCGGGCCCTGCTCGCGGACTTCCCGGTCCTGGTCCTCGACGAGCCGGCCGAACACCTGGACGTGACGACCGCCGACGCCCTGACCGCCGACCTCCTGACCGCCACCGAAGGCCGGACCACCCTGCTGATCACCCACCGCCTGGCGGGCCTCCACGACGGCTGCATCGACGAGGTCCTGGTCCTGGACGGCGGCCGAGTGGCCGAACGCGGCCGCTGGTCCGACCTGGCCACCCGCCCCACCAGCCGCCTGGCCGGAATGATCGCCCAGGAACGCCCCGCCGCGCCCACCCCCGCCTGACCGCCACCCCCACTGCGGGCTTTCGTGCCGGAAAGCCGGACAAATGGCGCGAACAGGCACACTGGTGGCATGCAGACGCCGGAGGAGCCGACCGCCGAGAGCGGGCAGCCGCGGATCCCCGAGATCTCCTCGCTCGGGCTGGACACGCTGGTCACCGAAGTGTCCGAGCGGCTGCAGTCCGCGGCCGCCGTGACGGACCGGATGCAGCGGCTGCTGGAGGCCGTGGTCTCGGTGGGCGCGGGCCTGGATCCGCACGCCACCCTGCAGCGGATCGCCTCCGGCGCGGCCGAGCTGGTCGATGCCAAGTACGCGGCGCTGGGGGTGATCAACCCGCACGGCAGCGGACTGTCGGACTTCATCCACATCGGCATCGACGACGAGACGGCGGCCCGGATCGGCGACCTGCCGTCCGGCCGGGGCATCCTCGGGGCACTGATCGACGACCCGCGCCCGCTGCGGCTCACCAACCTGTCCAGGGACCCGCGCTCGGTGGGCTTCCCGGACGACCACCCGCCGATGGTCTCGTTCCTGGGGGTGCCGATCCGGGTCCGCGGCGTGGTGTTCGGCAACCTGTACCTGACGGAGAAGCAGGGCGGCGCGGCGTTCACCCCCGAGGACGAGCAGGTGGTGCTGGCACTGGCCGCCGCGGCGGGCGTGGCGATCGAGAACTCCCGGCTGTACGAGGAGGGCCGCCGCCGCGAGCGCTGGATCACCGGCGCCGCGGCGGTAACCACCTCGCTGCTGTCCACCGACGAGGCGCAGATCGCGCTGACGGTCGCCGCCGAGCAGGTCCGCGAACTCGCCGACGGCGCCCTGGGGATGATCCTGCTGCCGGCCGGCGAGGACCGGATGCGGGTGGCGCACGCCTCGGGGGAGCGGGCCGACTACCTGACCGGCGAGCTACTGCCGGAGCGCGGCTTCGCCCCCCGGCTGCTGGCCGGCGAGGCGGTCTACCTGGACGACCTCGCCACCGCCGCGGACACCGCCTCGGGCGCCCAGTTCGACCGTTTGGCAAGGGAGTTCGGCCCGTCGATGGCGGTGCCGATGGTCTCCGCGGGCCGGGTGCTGGGTGCGCTCTGCGTCTGGCGGGAGGCCGGCACCGTGCCGTTCACCGGCACCGAGCGGCAGCTCGCCCAGACCTTCGCCTCGCAGGCGGCGCTGGCCCTGCGGCTGGCCGAGTACCAGCTCAACCAGCAACGGCTGGCGGTGTTCCAGGACCGCGACCGGATCGCCCGGGACCTGCACGACCTGGTGATCCAGCGGCTGTTCGCGACCGGGATGATGCTGGAGTCGGCGGCCCGCCGGGCGGTGGTCCCGGAGGTGCAGGAGCGGATCGGGCAGGCCGTGGACGAGCTGGACGCGACCATCCAGGAGGTCCGCACCACCATCTACGCGCTCCAGCACGGCGACACGGACGACCAGCCGGACACCCTGCGCACCCGGGTGCTGCGCGAGGGCAGCCAGGCCGCGGCGGCGCTCGGCTTCAAGCCGACGATCACCTTCAGCGGGCCGGTGGAGGCCCTGGTCGGCGAGAAGGCGTCCCGCCAGCTCCTGGCCGCACTGCGGGAGATGCTCTCCAACACGGCCCGGCACGCCCGGGCCTCCCGGGTCGCGGTGGAGCTGGACGCCACCGTCCACCTGGGCGAGGACGGCCGCCCGGTCTCCGCCGACCCGTCCCGGACCGGTCTGCCGGGCGTCCTGCTGACCGTCACCGACGACGGCGTGGGGATCCCCGACGGCGGCCGCCGCTCGGGTCTGCGGAACCTGACCCGGCGGGCCGAGGCGCTCGGCGGCGACGCCTGGCACGAGCCGGGCCCGCACAACAAGGGCACCCGGGTGCGCTGGACGGCCCGGCTGTGAGGGTGCGTCAGATCAGCGTCTCGATGACCGCCGCGACGCCGTCCTGCTCGTTGCTGACGGTGTGCCGGGCGACCGAGGCGAGCACCAGCGGGTGGGCGTTGGCCACCGCGTAGGACTGGCCCGCCCAGGCGAGCATCTCCAGGTCGTTGGGCATGTCGCCGAAGGCGACCACCTCGGCGGCGTCGATGCCCTGCTGGGCGCACCAGCGGGCCAGGCTGCTGGCCTTGGTGACGCCGGGGGCGCTGATCTCCACCAGCGGGATCGGGCTGGAGCGGGTGGTCTCGGCGAGCGGGCCGAGCGCCGCGCGGGCCCGGTCCAGGAAGACGTCCGGGTCGAGGTCGGGGTGCTTGGCGAGGATCTTGAACAGGCCGTCGACGTGGCCGCCGGCGAGCAGGTCCTCGGCCGGGCCGATCGGGTGCTCCTTGTCGGACTCCCACATCACCACGGTGTAGTCGGGCTCCCGGGCGAAGCCCGCCGGGAACTCGAACGCGAAGGTGGTGCCGGGCAGTTCGGTGCGCAACCGGTCGACCACGGTGAGCGTGTCGGCCGGGTCGAGCGGGGAGGTCTCCAGCAGCTCGCCGCGCCGCACGTCGACCACCGCACCGCCGTTGGAGCAGATCGCCACGCCGTGGCCGCCGATGTGCGGGCCGAGGTGGCGCATCCAGCGCGGCGGCCGCCCGGTGACGAACACCACCTGCACCCCGGCCTCCTCGGCGGCGGCCAGCGCGGCGGCCGTCCGGACGGAGACCGTCCCGCCGGAGCACAGCAGGGTGCCGTCGAGGTCGGTGGCGATCAGGCGGGGGCGCGGCGAGGAGGTCACCCGTCCATCTTCGCGCACTCGTGCGGGAACCGGACCCGCCCCGGCGGGGAGCGGGTCCGGTTCCCGCGGCCGGTCAGGCCGCGACGTTCAGGGTGAGCGCCGCGGTGTGCAGGGTGCCGCCGGTCCGGAACTGCAGGAACAGCCGCCAGTCGCCGGCCGCGGGCAGCTCGGCGTGGAACGGCAGCGTCGGGCCGCCGCCCGCGCCGGTCGCCGCGGTCTCCGGGTGCAGGTGCGCGAACGCCTGGTCACCGGCGTGGAAGGCGGTCAGGTGGGCGTACGTCTCCAGGTACGGCTGCAGGTCGGTGACCGGCTGCCCGTCCTTGCCGACGCTCACCGTCAGCTCCCCGGCGACACCCGCCCTCGGGTTCCCGCTCACCGTCACGGTGTAGCCGTCGACGGTGGTGCTCGCGGCGGCCGCGGGCAGCGGCACCGGGGTTGCGGCGCCGGGGACGGCGGCGGTGCGGCTGAGCACCAGGCCGGTGCCCCGGCCGCTGCCCGCGTCGGGGACGAAGGAGGCGTACAGCCGCCAGTCTCCCGGCTGCAGGGCGGCCAGCGGGGCGGTCCAGGTGCCGTCGGGGTCCATCGTCGGGTGCAGGTGCTGGAACCCGGACAGGTCGGAGCGGATCGCGTAGAAGTGCATCTGCTGGGTCTGTTCAGGCCGGTACGCCGTCAGCGGCCGCCCGTCGGGGCCGGTGACGGTGAACCGGTACGCGCTGCCGGACAGCGCGCCGTCCAGCCGGTAGCCGCCCTGCTCGGCGGCCAGGCCGTCGGCAGCGGAGGCCGGGCCCGCCATGCCGTCGGGACCGTGGCTCATCCCGGCCATGTCGTGGCCGGTCGCGGAGGCGGAGGCGGCGCCGCTGTGGTCCATGCCGGACATCGGGTCGCTGCCGCAGGCGGCCAGGGTCAGCGTGAGGACGGCGGCGGCCGCCACGGCGGCGAGGGTGCGGCGGCGGGTGGTGGTGCTGGTCATCGGGGTTCGCTCCAGGGTGCGCGCGCGGATGCGCGGTCGCGGACAGGGGGCGGCGCCCGGTCGGGCCCGGCCCGTGCCGGGCCCGACCGGGTGGCGCCCTCACCTGCGGGCGACGCAGACCCGGAGCAGCAACTCCCGCCCGCCGCCCGGGGGCGCGCGCCCGCCCCCGGCGTCCCCGGCGGCCACCGGCCGGGCGGACGGCGGGCGCGGGTGGGTCCACGGCACGGCCGCGCCCGGCGCGGTCAGCGGCAGCGGGTCGCGGGCCTGGGTGGAGACGCAGGCGGCGGCCGAACTCCCGTGCGGCACAGGTCCGGTGACGCTCCGCTCGGCGTGGCCGTCGAGGTCGTGCCGCAGCCCGGCCGCGCCGGCCGACGGCTCCGGCGCCATCCGGTGACAGCCCGCGGCGCTCGCCGGACTGCCGTGCATCAGGAACAGTCCGAGCAGCAGCGCGCACAGCACCGCCCACCGGGCGGCCGTCCGCCCGGCCGGTGCCGGTTCGGTGGCCCGCCCAGTCCGCTCCATCGGGGTCACCATACCCCCACCCCGTATATACCGTCGGTAGGTCGCCACGCGGATGTCGCGGGGATGTCGTGCGGATGTTGCGCACCCAGTGCCCGGCGCATCGCCGAAGTCGTCCGGAATCTCCGGGAGTTCGCGTGTTCGAAGCGGTCCGCCTAGAGTTCCGCCGACGAACCACGCCGAACGAACGGGGAGAACGTGGCGGGCAGACGCGCAGCGGGCGGGGCGAGCACGATGGACCGAACGGCAGCCGCGGGGGCGGAAGCGGCGTACTGGCGGGCGATGGCGGACGCCGACGCGAGGGAGGCCCGGCGGAAGCGGACCGTCGGCATCACGATCACCGCCACCGCGGCGGTGGCCGTCGGCGCGATGGTGGCCGTCGCGGTGATGGTGCAGGACCGGGGAGCGGACGGGCCGTCAACCGCCCCGACCGCGGCGGCGGCCGCGGGGGCGCCCTCGCCCTCCGCGGGAACCGACCTCACCACCACGACCGACGCCGCCGGGGCTCCGGACTCCGCGGCCGTCCCCGGGCTCACCCTCGGCCCCGCCGCCAAGGCGGGCCCCGCCGAGGGCCGCAGCGGTCAGGCCGTGCAGCTCACCGGCAGCGGCGACGCCTGGGCGGAGGCGGCCGGGGCGAGCGTGGACACCGGCAAGGACTTCACCGTCTCCGCCGTGGTCCGCAACGACGCGGCGAGCGCCTCCAAGGCCGCCCTGTCGCAGAACGGCGAGCAGTTCTTCTCGTTCTACCTCGGGCGCGAGGACTCCTCCGCCGCGACCCGCAACCGCTGGGTGTTCAAGGTGCAGACCGCCGCGGAGACCGGGAAGACCGTGATGGCGCTGTCCTCCGGCGCCGCCGCCACCGGCCGCTGGACCACCCTCACCGGCGTCTACAACGCCAAGGCCAAGACCATCTCGCTGTACGTCGACGGCGCCCTCGCCCAGACCACCGCGGCACCCGCGGTGATCCCCGGCAAGGGCCCGCTGGAGATCGGCCGGGCCCGCTACAAGTCCGCGTGGGCGGACGCCTGGAAGGGCGCGGTCACCGGAGTCCGGGTCTGGAAGAAGGCCCTGACGGCCGATCAGGTCGCCAAGGCCGCCGCCGGCGACGCCGCCGCCCCGGCCCCCAGCGCCGGGCTGCTGACCCCCTGACGGCTCCAACGGCGGAGCGGGGAAGGCCACTGACGGCCTTCCCCGCCCCGCACCCCGACCCGGCTCTCAGCCCAGGCCGTTGACCTTCTTGTACTCGATCGCGTACGCCAGCTTGCCCGGCTTGGCGTCCGTGTACGGCTTGCTCAGCTTGTCGAACTCGCCCTTGTTGGCGGCCTTGCCGGCGTTCCACTGGTCCAGCGCGTCCAGGTCGTCGGCGGTGAAGCCGTTGTTGACCACGGTGCTCTTCGGCAGCGCGGTCATCGCCTGGGTGGTGCTCTTGACCGCGGCCAGGTAGCTGGTCAGGTCCGTCCGGTCCCAGCCGGACAGGTCGACCGGCGCGGCGTCCCGGATCCAGCTGCCCCAGTAGAACTCCTGGAACGGCAGCGAGTTCTGGGTGTAGCCGATGTCGCGGCCGAAGTAGAGCAGGCTGCGGTACTTGTCGTTCTGGAAGTTGTCCAGACCGACCGAGGTCGGCAGCTTGTTGATCTTGACGGGGTTGCCCTCGGGGTCGCTGAGGTACACCCACTTCTCGGCCTGCATCCGCGCCCAGAAGTCCTTCTGGGTCAGGGTGCTCAGGTTCGCCAGCACCCGCAGCCGCACGTGCAGGTTCGCGCCGCCGTCCGGCGTCTCGTAGAACGAGGTCAGCGTGTGGTGGCCGTCGGTCAGGAACGGCTCGCCGCCGGGGCCGATCACCACGGTCTTCATCGCGGCCACACTGTCCGCGGTCTCACCGCCGACCGGCAGCGTGCAGGTGAACGAGGACGGGTCGTCCAGGCGCGCGTCCGGCTGCGCCGCGACCGCCTCGATCCGGCCGTCGGCCTCGCACCAGTCGCTGAACTTCTTGTTGATCGCGTCCTTGCCCAGCGTGTACCGGCCGAGCTTGTAGTACACCTCGTCGTAGCCCAGCGACGGCTGGGTCGGGTGCACGTCGCCGATCCGCACGTCGAGCAGCTCGCCCGGCTGGGCGCACAGGTACCCGGCGAACGGGGTGTGACGGTTGTCGTGCCCGCAGAACGACGGGCGCTCACCCGGCGCGCCGGGCGCCGCGAACGCGGTCGGCGCAGTGGCGGCCACGGTGGCCAGGGCCGCACCGACCGCCAGCAGCGGCACGGCGGACGGGACTCGGAATCGCATGACACTCCCTGCGAACGGCTGGATGTGGTCCGCGAGCGTGCCAGCGGGCAGCCAACTCCCGGCGTCACCGCCATGGACGCCCGGCGAACGCGGATGAACGATCCGTCCGGACCGCCCGCACCGCGTTCGCCGGGGGTCAGTCGCGCCCCCTGCCGGGAGAATGCGCCAGATCGATTCGCGTCCGCACCTACTGAGATTTCGTCATGCCTCTGTGCTCGAACTCACTGGCATCACCCGATGACCATGCCCCCACCCGAGCGCATACGCACCACATGGATTCCCTGCTCCGTTCCTGGTACGCACTGTCGCCTCAAGCGAGTTGGGCCAGGCCCTCGGTGGCGATCCGCTCGAAGACAGTCAGGTCATTGGCGAAGATCGAGTCCGGCACCGGCCAGTGGATCACTAACTCGGTGATGCCCAGCTCCTGGTAGCGGCCCGCCCAGTCGACGAAGGCGCCCACAGACTGCAGCGGCTTCTCCGCCGTCGAG
Organism: Streptomyces sp. TLI_171; assembly: GCF_003610255.1. GTDB lineage: Bacteria > Actinomycetota > Actinomycetes > Streptomycetales > Streptomycetaceae > Kitasatospora. The sequence continues at coordinate 4,074,872 of NZ_RAPS01000001.1, forward strand.
CCCTGGAGCAGCACCTTCTCCAGCGTCGCCACGTCCCGGCCGGTCCCCGCGCAGGCCGCCGTCAGCTTCTCCACCTGCTTCGCGATCACCCCGGGCGCCTGCTCCACCGGCACCTCCGCCGGCCCGCGCGGGTCCCCGTACGTCACCCACCCCTGCCCGTACTCCGCCGCCAGCCTCAGCCCGCGCGGTCCGGTCGCCGCCACGTAGAACGGCACCCGGGGCGTCTGCGCGCAGCCCGGAATGTTCCGCGCCTCCACCGCCTCGTAGTACGTCCCCTCCCGCGTCGTCGCGTCATGCCGCAGCAGGTCGTCCAGCAGCGGCAGGAACTCCGCGAACCGGTCCGCCCGCTCCTTCGGCGACCACGCCTCCTGCCCCATCGCCGTCGCGTCGTACCCCGTCCCGCCGGCCCCGATCCCCAAGGTCAGCCGCCCGCCGGACACGTCGTCCAGGGTGATCAACTCCTTGGCGAGCGTCACCGGATGACGGAAGTTCGGCGAGGTCACCAGCGTCCCCAACCGGATCCGCTCGGTGGCCGTCGCCGCCGCCGTCAACGTCGGCACCGACCCGAACCACGGCTCCTCCCGGAAACTCCGCCAACTCAAGTGGTCGTACGTATAGGCCGCGTGGAAGCCGAGGTCCTCGGCCCGCCGCCACACCTTCTGCCCCTCACTCCACCGGTGGATGGGGAGGATCACCGTGCTCAGACGCATACCGCCGACCCTACGCGCACACGGGTGCGCGGCCTCGCCGGCAGAGCGATCTCCGTGGACGCCGGGGATATTGCAGGAACTCTTTGATTGACTCGGAACTGACGGGCCCCAGGAGCACGGACTCGCAGGCCCCTGGGCGACGACGAACAGCGCTCTTCACAAGTGATGTACTACACTTTTCCCGTGGACACTCCTCGCTCCGGTAAGACCCGCGTCACCAGCGTCTCCTTGCGCACCGAGACGTTGGAGGCGATCCGCGCGCGCGCCGGAAAGCAGGGCGTCTCCTCCTACATCGAGGAGGCCGTGCAACGGCAACTCCAACGCGAAGCCATCGATGAGTACATCGCCGCCGTCGAGGCGGAGCACGGCCCTGTCGATCCGGCCGAAGTGGCGGCCAGGGCCGAGCGCGTCCGGGCCCACCACGCCGCCCACCGTGAGACTCCCGCCCCGGCGGATGCGGCGTGAGCGGAACGCTCATTCTTGACAGCGAGGCGCTCTCCAAACTCTCCCGCCGCCACCGGGACATGACGCTCTGGCTGGACGTTGCCCGCAACCTCGATCTGCTGGTCGTCACCAGCGCGGCGACGCTGGTCGAAGCCCGCGACCCGAAAGTGCCGCAGGCCGCGTTCGATCACGCCGTCTCCCTCACCAAGGTGCGCCCCGTCACGGAGGAGATCGCCCGCGCCGCAAGCAAACTTCTCGTTGCCGAGGGGCTGCACGGCCACAAGCACGCCATCGACGCGATGCTCGCGGCCACGGCTCACCTCGAACGGGGTGACGTCACCGTCGTCACGAGCGACACGGCCGACCTGCGCAGGCTCTGCCAACCGCGCATCGCGGTCGAGGCGATCTGAGCGCCTGCCCCACCGCCATACCTGCTGCCTCGCATGCGTGGCATCGCCTCCGGCCCGGCCTTTAGGCGAAATGAAGGAGATCGGAGAGCCACACTTTTCCTGCCAGGAAGAAATTGGTATTGCACCGCGAATTCCGTCCATGGTGGTGTCGATTGCTGGCGCCGGCGACTACGCCGCGGGAGTCGGAACCTGCAGGGTCGCGCCGGACAGGTCGGCGCGGTCGAGCAGGGCGCGGCGGAAGAGGGCCGGCCACGGACGGCGGTGAGGCCGGTTCCGGTCAGGCGGGCGGCGTGCAACAGTGCGCCGCGTAGGTCGGCCCCGTCGAGGTCGTCCAGCTGAGCACCGCGGAGGTCGCAGGCTCCGGCCGTCTCCGCCGCGTGGGTTCACCCCCCCCCGCAGCGTGCCGTCCCGCAGGGTTGCCTCCCGGGTGAAGGTGGGGCGCCGGGGCCGGTCTGCTGAACGGTCGGGTCCGGTTGGTTACCTGCCTGGCGGTGCCGCGGGAAGACCACCGCACACCGGTGCGACGGTCATCGGCGGGCACCCGCCGGGTAGCGGGCTTCTCCGGGCCCTGACCATGGGCGACGGTATTCGCTCCCCCGCCGGAGCGGTCCGGCTGCTCAGGGGGTGATGTGGGGGTGGTCCGAACCGCGCCCTAGGCTCGGCGTCGCATCCCGAGACGCGGGAGCGACGACTGTGGAGGGTACGGATGAGCGGGGACGGCGGCAGTCCGGGTCAGCAGCCCTACGGGCAGGGGCCGGGGGGCTACGGGCAGCCGGGGTGGGGCGGACCCGGCGGGTGGGGGCCGCAGCCGGGCTGGGGTTACCAGCCGCTCGCGCCCAAGCCGGGCGTCATCCCGTTGCGGCCCCTGAGCTTCGGCGAGATGTTCAGCGCCGTCTTCGACACCCTGCGCCGCTACTTCAAGGCGCTCTACCTGCCGCTGCTGGCGGTCACGGGCGTGGCCGCGCTGCCCGCGGTGCTGCTGTCGGCATTCTTCGTCGGCGGGGTGAAGGACGCGTTCCGCGACTTTCCCGACGACGAGGGTGACCTGACCGACAAGCAGGTGCTCACCCTGCTCGGCGCGTTGGCCGTGGTGGGCTCGCTGTACCTGCTGGCGATGCTCGTCCAGTACGTGGTGTCCTCCGTGCTGTCCGTGGTGGTGGTCCGGGCGGCCGCGCTCGGCCGGCCGCTGACGGGGGGACAGGCCTGGAAGGAGACCCGGCCGTACCTGTGGCGGGCGGCCGGGGCGCTGGCCCTGCTGTTCCTGCCCGCCGTGGTGCTGGGCGTCGGCCCGCTGGTCCTCGTCGCACTGGCCGGCGGAAGCCTGGGGATGCTGGGCCTCGGGGAGTTGTTCCTGTGGCTGGTGATCGGTGTCGCCACGTACGCCACGGTGCGGCTGGCGCTGCTGATCCCGGTGCTGGTGCTGGAGGAGAGCACTCCGGTGGCCGCGTTCCGCCGGGCCTGGCAGCTCAACCGGGGCAACTGGTGGCGCAGTCTCGGACTCCCCGCCCTGGTGTCGGTGATCGGCCGGATCGCGATCAACCTGGTGAGTTACCCGGTGACCGCCGTCGGTGCGGGGGTGATGGTCGCACTGCTCGATCCGGACAACGGCGGTTCGGCGGACAACGGCGAGCTCGTCGTCACCCTGGTGCTGATCCTCGTCGGGCTGTTCCTGCTGCTCACCGCTCTGGCGACGGCCCCGCTCGCCCCGGTCGCCAACGGTCTGCTCTACGTCGACCGCCGGATCCGCAACGAGCGCCTGGACGTCGCCCTGGCCGAGGCCGCCGGCATCCGCCTCGGCGAACCGGCCGGCTACCCGGGCTACCCGGGCTACCCGGGCTACCCGGGCTACCCGGGCTACGCCAGTCACCCCGGTTACCCGAGTGCCGCGGGCTACCCGACCCCCGGCGGGTACGCCGCCCCGACGGCACCGCCCGCGCAGCCCACCCCGACCGACGCCGCGCCCGCCGCGCCCACGCCGCCGGCCGCTCCTACCGTGCCCGGGCAGGCTTCCGCGCCCGCCGCTGACGGCCCGTCGGAGAAGTCCGCTCCGGCTGCGGGAGAGGACCGGAGCGACAGCTGAGCCGAGCTGGATTGCGGTTCGATCACAGCCTGTCCGATTGGCCGGGGAATACGGCTATTGGGCACCGCAATCATGTTGTTGACGGACTCGCAGAACTCACATAATTCGTGCACCGCATGGTGATAACGGTGCTCGAGCCGGCCGGGGGGACGGCTCGCACCGCCATGCGGTCTGCCATGTGAACTCTGGGGGGAGACCCTTGTCCGTTCCTGAACCGTCCCCTGACCGCGACCAGTCCGCGGTTCCCGAGCAGCCGCCCGTGGTCGAGCACGACCCGGTGGCCGAGCAGCCTCCGGCGGGCGGTCAGCCGCCCGCTCCGGAGCAACTTCCGGACCTGGAGCCCCTCCCCGACCCGGAGCAGTTGCCGGACCTGGAGCCGTCCGCCGGGCCGTCGCCCGCCCCGGCGCGGCGCCGGTCCGCGGCCGGGGTGGCGCTCGCCGTGGCCGGCCTGCTCGTGGTGACGGCGGCCAGCGCCACCGTCACCGTCGCGGTCGGCAAGCCCGACCGGTCCGACCGGGTCGCGGCCGCGCCGGCGCCCTCGTCGGCCGCCTCGACCGGCACGAGCCCGAGCGCCTCGCCGAGCCCGACGCCCACCCCGTCCCCGACCCCGTCGCCGACTGCCGCCCCGCGGCCGGTCAGCACTCTGCAGGGCAGCGTGTCCGGCGGCACCCACAGTGGCGACCTGCGGTACTTCCTGCTCCCGGTGCCGGACAACGCCGACCCGTACGGTTCGACGGACGGGTCGATGGAGAGCATGGACGACCTGCAGAAGATCTACGGCGAGGACCTCGACATCAAGGGGATCCTGGAGTCCTGGGACTTCAAGGAAGCCGCCACCCGCGCCTACCGCACCCGCGACGGGAAGATGGAGGTGCGGACGGAGATCATGCGGTTCGCCAGGAGCAGCCGTGCGCAGGGCTACGCCGACCACTCCAGCTACAAGTTGGAGTCTTTCGACATCGACGGGGTTCCGGACGCCAAGGGCTACATCGACAAGCCCGAGCAGCAGGCGTACACCGGCTGGCTGTACGGCATCGGCGTGGTCGGGGACGTGGTCTACGAGGTCCACGTCATGGTGCAGGGCGACCCCGACAAGGCGTTGCTCGCCGAGGCCATGAAGCGCCAGCACGACCGGCTCGCCAACGGCTGAGCGCCGTCCCGAACTCTTCTTCCAGGAGCACCAGTTGAGCACCGAACCCACGGGCGCCACGGAGCCCGGGGCGGCCGCCGCGAACCCGTTCGCACCGCCCGCCGACCCTCCGGCCGAGCCGCCCGCCGCGCCCCCGGCCGACACCCCGTCGGCCACAACCCGGCCGACCGAGACCCGGTCACCCGACCTCCCGGCAGGCGACGTCCTGACGGCCGAGGCCCCGGCGACCGCGCCGGACGCCGACCCGTTCACCGACGCGTTCGCCGTACGGTTCGAGAACTCCGAGGTGATCGAGGCGGGGGCCGAACCCGCCCGGCGGAAGCGGAAGTTCAGCGCGAACGCGCTGTTCCTGGCCGCCGTGCTGGCGGGTCCGGTGATCGGCGGTGTGATCGGCTACGGCATCCAGGCGGCCCGCCCGGAGACCCCGCTGCCGAAGATCACCGCGGTCAAGCTGGACTACCCGGCCGAGCGGATCGACCCCGGCGCGCTGGCCGCGGCCGCCCCGAAGCCGCTGAACATCGACGGCGACCTGCGCGACCTGCTGGTCAAGAAGCCCGACGGGGTGCAGGAGATCACCGACTTCGGCTCGAACGGCTGGATGGACGCCGCCGACATCGCGGAGACCTTCGGCAACACCAAGAGCGTGTTCCAGGAACTACTGCTGAACGGCTTCCGCCGGGCCGCGGTGGTCGCCTGGGAGGTCGACGGGACGGAGTACCGGGTCCAGCTGATCCAGTACGTGCCGGAGAGCACCAGCACCGTGATCAGCGACCTGAACGTGAGCACCGCGGGCTCGGACACGTCGAAGATCCCCGGAAACGACGACAGCCAGGTGCTGGTCAAGCGGGACGCGCAGCACTACGCCAAGAGCACCGAGCAGTACTACTACGGCGAGGCGCTGGCCCGGAAGGGCACCGTGCTGATGCACATCCAGGTCTACGCCAAGAACCCCGTGGACCGGGCCAAGTTGGAGGACCTCGCCAAGCGCCAGTGGGAGCGGATCGCATGACCGACATCGAATCCCCCGAGCCCACCGTCGAACTGACGCCCGATCGGACCCTCGATCAGGACTCCGCGCAGCAGCCGGAGGAGCAGGAGCGACCGGAACAGCCGGAGCAGCCGGAGCAGCCCTCGACCGCCCCGGCGAAGCCGCGCCGCACCGGGCTGAAGGCGGTCGCCGCGGTGGCCGCGGCGGCGCTGCTCGGCGTCGGCATCGGCGAGCTGATCATCAAGGTGCACTACCAGGACGCCCCGGCCCCGGCGGCCGTCGCGGCCGGGCCGGCGCCAGCGCCGAGCCCCTCGGCGACCTGGGGCGCCAAGTCCACCGGCAACCACTTCGGCAGCCTGCGCGACCTGCTGCTGCCGGTGCCGACCGGCTACCGGCTGGGCCCGGACCACGGGTCCTTCGGCAACGACAGCGAACTGCGGCGCGAGGACCTCGACAAGGCCGAGAAGGACATGCTCACCGAGGTGCCGGAGAAGTACCGGCAGAACGCGGAGAACATGCTGGCCTCGCTGCACCTGCAGGGCATCGGCTCGCGCACCGTGGTGTCGGGCGACGACAGGATCGTGGTGACCATGGTGCTGCGCCAGTTCAACCAGCAGTGGGTGGCGGCGCAGAACTCGGCGTACGGCGACTGGTACACCGACAACGAGCTGTACCGGCAGGGGCCGGGGGTCTCGGGGCACCCGGAGGCGCGGTGCGCGCTGCCCGCGCTGAAGGCCGGCGACCAGCTGGACTTCGTGGAGTGCTACGCCGGGGTGGGCGACCTGCTGGTGGAGATGGAAGTCTCCGGCGTCGCCCCCCTCGACCAGAACAAGGTCGTCGACCTGTTCCGTCAGCAACTGGACCGACTGGCCATCCCGGGAGCCTCCGTATGAGCAGCGACAGCGACCTCACCCCGAACACCGGTCCGGACCCGGCCCCGGACCCGGACCTGGCCCCGGCCCCGGCCACGGCTCCCGCCGCCCCCACGGCCGATGTCGCCGCCGGCGCGGAGGACCCCGGCGCGCAGGCCCCCGTCCTCGACCCCTTCGCTCCGCCCGGAGGGCCGGTCGAGCCCCCCGCGCCCCGGTCGAAGGCGCAGCGCAAGCGGCTGTGGCAGGTCGGCGCGGCGGCCCTGCTGACGGTGGTGACCGGTGCGGCGACGGCCGTCGCGGTGACCCAGCCGGACCGGACCGACCTGCCGGGCCTGGCCACGCCGAACGACGGCCGGTACGTGTTCCCGGAGCTGACGCTGCCTCCGCTGCCGGTCGGCGCGTCCGCCCCGGCGGACTCCAAGACCAAGGCGCACGCCGCGGACCTGCGGGCGCTGTTGCTGCCGCTGCCCAAGGGCGCGGTCGGCACCGGCCCGTCGGCCGCGCCCAGCACCTCGCCGAGCGCCTCCGCCTCCGCATCCACCTCGGCGAGCGCGAGCGCGAGCGGGAGTGCGAGCGCCTCCGACTCGCCGAGTGCGAGCCCGGTGGCGAGCCTGCCACCGGTGGTGGGTCGCTGGGTGCCGTGCGACAAGGACGCGATGCTGGCCGTGGACGACAAGTACAGCCTGCGGCTGACCACCGCGGCCTGCCGCGCGGCGGCCGCCCAGGGCTGGACGGCCAAGGACGGCACCCGCACCGAGCTGCGGCTGATGCGGTTCGGCTCGGGGTACGACGCGGCGGACTTCTACTCGCGGGCCAGCATGATGTCCTCCACCAAGGACATCGCGGGCACCCGGCCCAACACCGGCAACACCGAGTACCCGGTGGTGTCCGGCGGCCAGTTGGAGGTCCGCAACGCCACCGAGACGGCCGGCGACCTGCCCACCGGGCGGCTCGCCTGGCTGCAGTCCGGCGACGTGGTCGCGGTGATCCAGCTGACCAACCCGAAGGGCGTCCCGCTGCAGTCGTTCCGCCAGGTGATCGCGCTGCAGAGCGAACTGCTGGGCTGATCCGGACCGGGCGCCGACGACCCGTCAGGAGGACCGCTCTCCCGACCCGCTGCCACAACCCCTAGGGGGCGGGTCGGGAGGGTCATCCCGTGGACGGAGAGATCCTCGGCCGCCCAGCTCATTCCACCGGCCCGCGGCCACGGCTACGTTGATGACCGTGTCCACAGTCATCAAGACGGACGGCCTCACCAAGAGGTTCCCCCGGGTCACCGCGCTGGACCGGCTCACCGTGGAGGTGCAGCCCGGCGTGGTCGGCCTGGTCGGGGCGAACGGCGCGGGCAAGTCCACACTCATCAAGATCCTCCTCGGGCTGTCCCCGGCCACCGAAGGCACCGGCCAGGTGCTCGGCCTGGACATCGCCACCCAGGGGCCGGAGATCCGCGAACGCGTCGGCTACATGCCGGAGCACGACTGCCTGCCGCCGGACGTGTCCGCCACCGAGTTCGTCGTCCACATGGCCCGGATGTCCGGCCTGCCGGCGTCCGCGGCACGCGAACGGACCGCCGACACGCTGCGCCACGTCGGCCTGTACGAGGAGCGCTACCGCCCGATGGGCGGCTACTCGACCGGCATGAAGCAGCGGGTGAAGCTGGCCCAGGCGCTGGTCCACGACCCGCAGTTGGTGCTGCTGGACGAGCCCACCAACGGCCTCGACCCGGTCGGCCGGGACGAGATGCTCGGGCTGATCCGCCGCATCCACTCCGACTTCGGCATCTCGGTGCTGGTCACCACCCACCTGCTGGGCGAGCTGGAGCGGACCTGCGACCACCTGGTGGTGATCGACGGCGGCAAGCTGCTGCGCTCCTCCTCGACCGCCTCGTTCACCGAGGCCACCCAGCTGCTCGCGGTCGAGGTCACCGACCACCCGACCGACCGCGCGTTCGACGCGGACGCCGTGCTGCGCGAGCGGCTGACCGCCGCCGGCCTGACGGTGCGCGCCGACGGCGGCCGGGTGCTGCTGGTGGAACTCGGCGGCGACGACACCTACGACACCGTCCGCGACACTGTGGACGACCTCGGCCTCGGCCTGATCCGGCTGGAGCAGCGCCGCCACCGCGTCGCCGAGATCTTCAGCACCGAGCCCGCGGAGCACTCCGACCAGCACCAGGCCGCAGCCGTGGCGACAGGAGGCGAGCAGGCATGACCACCCCCGGGACCGCCGCCCACACCGGCGTCATCCACGACATCGGCTACCGCCCGTACACCGGGCCCCGGTTGGGCCGCCGCTACGCCACCCGCTCGCTGTACGTGCAGAGCCTGCGGGCCGCGTTCGGCCTGGGCCGCTCCGGCAAGTCCAAGGTGCTGCCGTTCCTGCTGCTCGGCGGCATGACCGCGCCGGCTGTGGTGATGCTGGCCATCGCGGTGTTCGCGAACCTGTCGAAGATGCCGCTCGACTACGCCGAGTACGTCACCAGATTCGGCGTCCTGCCGGAGATCTTCCTGGCCGCGCAGGCCCCCGTGCTGATGTCCCGCGACCTGCGGCACCACGTGGTCCCGCTGTACTTCTCCCGCCCGGCGACCCGGGGCGACTACGTGGCCGCCAAGTTCGCCGCCATGTTCAGCGCCCTGCTGATCGTGCTGGCGTTGCCGCTGCTGGTGCTGTTCGCGGGCTCGCTGCTGGCCAAGTTCCCGTTCGGCGACAACTTCGTGCACCTGACGTACGGTCTGCTGGCCGCGTTCCTGTACGCGCTGGTGTTCTCCGCACTGGGCCTGCTGATCGCCGCGCTCACCCCGCGCCGCGGCTTCGGCGTCGCCGCCGTCATGGGCACCCTGATGATCACCAGGGTGCTCGCCGGGATCGTCGTCGGCCTGAACGGCGGCTTCGAGCCGGTGCCCGAGGAGTCCGCCGGCTGGGGGCTCCTGCTCTCGCCGAGCGAGACCGTCGCAGCCCTGGTCAACCACCTGTTCCACCTCGGCGCCGTGAACACCCCGCAGGCCCCCGGCTCTCTCGGCGCGACGGTGTTCGCCGCCGCGATCGCCCTGCTCACGGCCGGCTGCTACGTGCTGACGCTGCGCCGCTACCGGAACGTCTGAGAGGGCAGTCATGTCCGTCATCACCATCGACAAGGTCTCCCGCTGGTTCGGGAACGTGGTCGCCGTCAACGACGTCACGATGACCATCGGACCGGGCATCACCGGTCTGCTCGGCCCCAACGGCGCCGGGAAGTCCACCCTCATCCACATGATGAGCGGCTTCCTGGCCCCGTCCTCCGGCGCCGTCTCGCTGGACGGCGACCCGATCTGGCGCAACCAGGAGGTCTACCGGAAGATCGGCCTGGTCCCCGAGAAGGAGTCGATGTACGACTACCTGACGGGGTGGGAGTTCGTCCTCACCAACGCCGAACTGCACGGCCTGCCCGACCCCGGCGCCGCCGCGAAGCGCGCGCTGGCCCTGGTCGAGATGGAGTACGCGCAGGACCGGCAGACCGGCACCTACTCCAAGGGCATGAAGCAGCGCGTCAAGATGGCCTCCGCGCTGGTCCACGACCCCGCCGTGCTGCTGCTCGACGAGCCCTTCAACGGCATGGACCCGCGCCAGCGCCTCCAACTCATGGAACTGCTGCGCCGGTTCGGCGCCGACGGGCGCACCGTGCTGTTCTCCTCGCACATCCTGGAGGAGGTCGAGCAGCTCGCCCGCCACATCGAGGTGGTGGTCGCCGGGCGGCACGCCGCCTCCGGCGACTTCCGGGAGATCCGCCGGCTGATGACCGACCGCCCGCACCGCTACCTGGTGCGCTCCAGCGACGACCGGCGGCTGGCCGCTGCGCTGATCGCGGACGGCTCCACCGCGGGCATCGAGGTCGACCCGAAGGAGCAGGCGCTGCGCATCGAGGCGATCAACTTCCAGGGCTTCACCACCCTGCTGCCCAAGGTCGCCCGCGAGGCCGGCATCCGCCTCTACACCGTCTCCCCGGCCGACGAGTCGCTGGAAAGCGTCTTCTCGTACCTGGTCTCGTCCTGAAGGGCCCCACCCGATGAACACCACCGTCGCCAGGCTCACCGCGCGCGGCCTGTTCGGCCGCCGCCGGGTCCTGATCCTGCTCGCCGTCCCGGTGCTGCTGCTGGCCATCTCGCTGATCGCCCGCAACAGCAGCCTCGACAAGCTCGACCTCGCGCACACCATCCTCGGCAACCTCGCCCTGGGCACCCTCGTCCCGATCACCGGCCTGATCGTCGGCACCGGCGTCATCGCCACCGAGATCGAGGACGGCTCGATCGTCTACCTGCTGGCGAAGCCGCTGCCGCGCTGGCAGATCGTCACCACCAAGCTGGCCGTCGCCGTCGTCAGCACCTGGCTGCTGGCCTCCGTCCCCACCTACCTCGCCGGGCTGCTGATCTACGGCACCGAGGGCGACGTCGCCCTCGGCTACGCGGTCGGCACGGTGGTCGCCGGAGCGGCGTACAGCGCGCTTTTCCTGCTGCTCGGCGTGGTCACCCGGCACGCGGTGATCGCCGGCCTCGCCTACGCGCTGATCTGGGAGAGCCTGATCGGCAACTACGTGGCGGGCGCCCGCACGCTGTCCGTCCAGCAGTGGGGCCTGGCGCTGACCGACGCGGTCGCCGCCGACGGCACCGTCACCGCCCCGGTCGCCCTGACCACCGCGGTGTGGCTGCTGATCGCCGTCGCGGTGGGCGCCACCGCCCTCGCCTCGGTCAAGCTCGCCGGGCTGACCCTCAACGGCGAGGAGTAACCCCGGCGGACGGTGTCGGAACGCGGAACGGCGGGGACGGCCAGTGCCGTCCCCGCCGTTCCGCGCATGACGCGGTGTCAGAGCGTCCGGTTGCGGCCCGCGCCCCAGCCGGCCACCGCCGCCACCGCGGACAGCACCAGCATCACCAGCAGCGTCGCGTCCCAGCCGCCGGTCAGCTGGTGCAGCGCGCCCGCGCCCACCGGGCCGGCCGCCGCCACCAGGTAGCCCACCGCCTGGCTCATCCCGCCCAGCCGGGCCGCACCCAGCACGCTGTCGGTGCGCAGCACGATGAACGCCAGGCCGAGGCCCAGCGAACCGCCCTGCGCCAGGCCGAGCACCGCCGCCGAGAACCAGGCGCCGGACACCGGGGCGAGCAGCAGCCAGGCGACCCCCGCGCCGTTCAGCGCGGCCATCGTCAGCGCCAGCCCGCGCTGCCGGGTCATCCGGCCCGCCGCCAGCGGCACCAGGAACGCGCCGACCACCTGCACCAGGTTGCTGAACGCGAACACCAGGCCGGCCTCGCCGCGCGGCATCCCGTGGTCGGCCAGGATGGTCGGCATCCACGCCACCAGGGTGTACACCAGCAGCGAGGAGATGCCCATGAACACGCTGATCTGCCAGGCCAGCCCGGACTTCCAGGGGCTGGTCGCCGGTCCCTTCGGCAGCGCCGCCGCGGTCGCCCGCACCGGCGTGGTGCGCTCCTGACGGGCCTTCAACACCTGCGGCAGCCAGGCCAGCGCGGCCACCAGCGCCAGCAGCGACCAGGCGCCCAGCGAGGCCTGCCAGCCGCCGCCCAGCGCGTGTTCCAGCGGCACCGACAGGCCGGCCGCCAGGGTCGCGCCGACCAGCATGGTGGTCGAGTACACGCCGGTCATCGCCGCGGCCCGGTGCGGGAACTCCCGCTTCACCAGACCGGGCATCGACACGTTCAGCACCGCGATCGCCACGCCGATCACCACACAGCCCGCGTACAGCGCCACCACCGAAGGGGCCACCCGCAGCAGCACGCCCGCACCCAGCGCCAGGACCGCGCCCAGCACCACCCGCTCGGTGCCGAAGCGCCGGGTGAGCCGCGGCGTCAGCGGCGCGCCCACGCCCTGGAACAGCACCGGGACCGTGGTGATCAGACCGCTCGCGGTGGCGGACAGGCCGAAGGTGCGCTGGATCTCCGCGACCATCGGCGAGACCGCGGCCAGGCAGGCCCGCATGTTCAGGGCCACCAGCACGATCCCCGCCAACAGCACGGCGGGGTGGGCGAACCTGGCGGCGGTTCGGGTACCGACCTTCGGGTCGAGGGCGGGCTGCACGGCACGGGTGACCGAGGACATGGCGGGGCTGACTCTCTGTGCTGGTGGAACGGGGAAAGGGGCTTCTTCGGGCTGACGGGGCGTTACTTCCGGGCGGCGATCTCCGCGAGCAGCTGCTCCACGGCCGCCGTCGGCTCCGCCAGCAGCGCCCGGCAGGCCGCCTCGGCGCGCTCCGGGTCCCGGCTCTCGATCGCGTCGACCAGCGCCTGGTGGGTGGCGATCACCACCTCCGGCATCTCCTGGTCGCCGAACGCCGTGCGCATCGACTCCCGCACGGAGGCCCCGAAGTACCGGTACACCTCGGTCAGCGCCGGATTGTGCGCCGCCTCCACCACGGCCGTGTGGAACTCCAGGTCGTGCTCGACGGTCGCCTCCCGGCCGGCCCGCTCCGGATGCGCCGCCATCACCTCGGCCTCCCGGGTCAGGGCCGCGCGCATCCGCGCCAGGTCCTCCGGGGTGTGCCGCTCCGCGGCCAGCCGCGCCGCCTCGGTCTCCAGCGCGGCCCGCACCTCCAGCACGTCCCGCACCCCCGAGCGCTGCACCCCGCGCAACACCGCCGCCGGATCGCTCGTCGACCGGACGAACGTGCCCTCCCCCTGCCGCGACACCAGCATCCCCGCGTGCACCAGCACCCGGATCGCCTCCCGCACGGTGTTCCGCCCCACCTGCAACTGCTCCGCCAGCTCGTGCTCGGTCGGAATCCGCGCCCCCACCGGCCACACCCCGGAGGCCAGCTGCTCCCGCAGCTGATCGATCGCCGCATCCACCAGCGAACGCCGCCCCGCCGCCTGCAACCCCTCCACGCCGGGCTCCTCTCCACGCTCACCGATCAACCGACGCCAGTCATCCTACAACCACTTGTCCGGTCGTCCTACAACCTACCCGCCCCGGTCCGGGCGGCACCGTCCGCACGGCCACCGCCACCCCGCGGGATGAGCGCGAGCACGATCCGCTGGGACGGCACCGACATCCGCGAGCTCGCCCCGGAGCAACTGCGGTAGCGCATCGGTGTGGTCTTCCAGGACTACGTCGGCCCGGGACGGCTCGACCGCCCGGACGACGCCGACGCGGCCCGCGTGGCCAGCATCGACACCCGGCCACCCGGCTCCCGGGCGGCTACCGCACGCTACTCAGCGGGATGTTCGTCGGGAGATCCGCCCCCGGACGCTGCCGCCGCGCGTCAACTGCAGCTCGGTGGCAGCACATCGCGGCCGGGCCGTCGCGCTGCGGCCGCGGACGGGGACCGGGGACCGGGAGCGTCGAGACTCACACTCCGGAACGGGAACCGGCCATCCGCACACGGCGTTCCAGTGCTCGGAGTGGTGCCCCGGGCAGTGACTCGGAAATGATCCCTTTATATGCTCCGCTCTCTAGCTTCATCCGTCCGCCCAGCAGACGGAGCGGTGGCTGAGGCGCCCGACGGCCGCCTCCGGTGAAGGGTGCAGGAATGACAGGCCAGAGGGCGGGGGCGTCCGATTCGGACGCCGGCTGGTGGGAGAACGTTCCCCCGCAGGGCGACACCTACCGGCAGGACGCCCCGCACCGCGACGACGCGCCCGTGCCCGGCATCCCGCGCCGCCGCTCCGGGGCCCACGACGCCACCACGCCCCCCCGCCCCCCGGGGGGCCGGGCGGACGCCCGCCGGGCCGCCCAGCAGGGCCGGGGGACCGGCCGCCGCCCCGAGGCCGAGCCGGCCGGCCCGCCCACCGGCGGCCGCGCGGAGGCCCGTCGCGCCGCCCAGGGCCGCCGCAAGCCCCGCAAGACCAAGAAGATCATCATCTGGTCGCTGGTCGGCGCCACCGTCGCCGTGGTCGGCACCGGCGGCTACATGTACTGGCGGCTGAACGCCAACATCGACTCGTTCGACGGCGACGGCGTCAGCGAGAGCCGCCCGCCGGCCTCCGCGGCCGACGCCAACGGCCACCGCCCGATGAACATCCTGCTGATCGGCTCAGACTCCCGCGAAGGCGCCAACAAGGACCTCGGCGGCGGCGAGGAGGGCGGCGCCCGCTCGGACACCACGATCCTGCTGCACGTCTACGCCGACCACAAGCACGCCGTCGGCGTCTCGTTCCCCCGCGACGCGCTGGTCAACATCCCCAAGTGCATGCTGCCGAACAAGACCTGGACCAAGCCGCAGACCAACGTCATGTTCAACAGCGCCTTCTCGGTCGGCAACAGCGAGAAGGGCAACCCGGCCTGCACCCAGAACACCGTCGAAGCGATGACGGACCTGCGGGTCGACCACACCATCGTGGTCAACTTCGAGGGCCTCGCCTCGATGACCGAGGCGGTCGGCGGCGTCGAGGTCTGCCTCCCCAACGCGATCTACGAGAAGGACCTCAACCCCAACCTGCCCCGCAAGGGCAAGGAGATCTACCCCAAGGGCCTGCAGACCGTGAAGGGCCAGGCCGCACTGGACTACGTCCGGCTGCGCCACGGCATCGGCGACGGCTCCGACGTCGGCCGGATGCAGCGCCAGCAGGCCTTCCTGTCCTCGCTGATCAAGTCCGTCAAGTCCAAGGGCATGAGCCCCACCACGCTGTACCCGCTCGCCGACGCGGCCACCAAGTCGCTCACCGTCGACCCGGACCTCGCGGGCGTCGACAAGCTGCTCGACCTGGCGATGTCGCTCAAGGACATCGACCTGCACAACATCAAGTTCCTCACCACGCCCTGGCACTACCAGGGCGACCGGATCGGCCTGAACCACCCCGAGGTCGAGCAGCTCTGGGCCGCGCTCAAGGCCGACCGCACCCTGGACGGCCAGGACGCCAGCGGCGGCGCCGCCAGCCCCGCGGCGAGCGCCCCGGCCGCCCCGACCACCAGCGCCCCCGCCGCCCCGCCAGCCAACGGCGCCGGCATCAAGGTCGGCGTGTACAACGGCACCACCACCGGCGGACTCGGCCTGAAGGCCGCCGCCACCCTGAAGGCCGCCAACTTCACCGTCACCACCACCGGCAACGCCCCCAGCCAGAACCACGCCACCACGGTCGTCCAGTACGGCTCCGGGCAGAAGGCCAACGCGCAGGCCGTCGCCGCGCTGTTCCCGGGCGCGACCGTCGAAGCGGGCTCCACCGCGGGCATCTCGCTGATCCTCGGCAAGGACTACGCCGCCACCGCGGGCACCGGCGCCACCGGCGCCCCGGACCCGGGCCCCGTCCCCTCCCAGGTCTCCCAGGACGCCCGTTCGGCGGACGACGACCCCTGCTCCAAGCTCAGCTACGGCACCGGCTGAGCCGCGAACGCCCGCCGGACCGCGTCGCTCAGCCCAGGCCGAAGACGCGGTCCAGGACGACGGCCACGCCGTCCTGGTCGTTGGTGAGCGTCACTTCGTCGGCCACCGCGCGGAGTTGCTCGTGCGCGTTGCCCATGGCGACGCCGTGGCCGGCCCAGTTGAACATCGGCACGTCGTTGGGCATGTCGCCGAACGCGATGGTCTCGGCCGCGGTGACGCCCAGCCGGCGTGCGGCGAGCGAGAGCCCGGTGGCCTTGGTGAGGCCGAGCGGGAGGAGCTCGACGATGCCCTCGCCGGCCATCACCACGCCGACCAGCTGGCCGGCCACCGCCCAGGCGGCCTCGGCCAGTTGATCGTCCGTCAGCTCCGGGTGCTGGATGTACAGCTTGCTGACCGGCGTGGCGAGCAGCTGCTCGGGGGAGACCGCCCGCAGCGGGAGCTCGGCGCCGATCCGGAGCCGGTAGCCGGGGCCGGCCAGCACCTCGCCGTCCAGGCCGTCCTGGTTGGCGGCGACGGCCAGCGGGCCGGTCTCGGCCTCGATCTTGGCGAGGGCCAGGGCGGCGAGCTGCCGGTCCAGGGTGACCGAGGTGAGCAGCTTGTGCGCCCCGGCGTCGTAGACCTGCGCGCCCTGCCCGCAGACCGCTATCCCGGTGTAGCCGATCTCGTCCAGCACCGGCCGGGTCCAGCCGGCCGAGCGGCCGGTGACGATGATGTGCTGGGCCCCGAGCGCGGTGACCGCGCCCAGGGCGTCGAGCGTCCGGGCGGAGACCGTCTCCGCGCTGGTGAGCAGGGTGCCGTCGAGGTCGGTGGCGACCAGCCGGTAGGGCAGGGCGTCGGTGCTCATGCGCGAGGGTCTCCAGACCGGGAGGGAGGGGCGTTACTTGGCGACGGGCTCCAGCACGGACTTCCCGCCGAGGAAGGGCCGCAGCGCCTCGGGGAGGACCACCGAGCCGTCCGCCTGCTGGTGGTTCTCCAGCAGGGCGACGATCACCCGGGGGACGGCGACCAGGGTGCCGTTGAGGGTGGCGAGCGGGCGGACGCCGTCCGCCTCGCGCATCCGGATGGAGAGCCGGCGGGCCTGGTACTCGGTGGTGTTGGAGGTGGAGGTCACCTCGCGGTACTTGCCCTGGGTGGGGACCCACGCCTCGATGTCGAACTTGCGGGCGGCGGAGGCACCGAGGTCGCCGGAGGCGACGTCGATGACCCGGTAGGGGAGCTCCAGGGCGTTCAGGAAGTCCTTCTCCCACTGGAGCAGGCGGCGGTGCTCGGCCTCGGCGTCCTCGGGGGTGGTGAAGACGAACATCTCCACCTTCTCGAACTGGTGGACCCGGATGATGCCGCGGGTGTCCTTGCCGTAGGTGCCGGCCTCGCGGCGGAAGCAGGAGGAGAAGCCGGCGTACCGCAGCGGCAGCCGCTCGGCGTCCAGGATCTCGTCCATGTGGTAGGCGGCGAGCGGCACTTCGCTGGTGCCGACCAAGTAGCGGTCGTCGTCCTCCAGGTAGTACACGTTCTCGGCGGCCTGGCCGAGGAAGCCGGTGCCGTCCATCGCGGCGGGGCGGACCAGGGCCGGGGTGATCATCGGGGTGAAGCCGACCGCGCCGGCCTGCGCCATCGCCATGTTGACCAGGGCGAGTTCGAGCAGCGCGCCGGGGCCGGTGAGGTAGTAGGAGCGGGCGCCGGCGACCTTGGCGCCGCGCTCGGTGTCGATCGCGCCGAGCAGCTGGCCGAGTTCGACGTGGTCGCGGGGCTCGAAGCCCTCGGCGGCGAAGTCGCGGGGGGTGCCGATCTCCTCGAGGGTGACGAAGTCCTCCTCGCCGCCGACCGGGGCGGCCGGGTCGATCAGGTTGGCGAGCGAGCGCTGCAGCCGCTCGGCCTCCTCCTTGGCCGCGCCCTGCGCGGCGTCGGCGGCCTTCACCTCGGCGGCCAGCTCCTTGGTGCGGGCGAGCAGGTCGGCCTTCTCCTCGCCCTTGGCGGCGGCCACCAGCTTGCCGAGCTGCTTCTGCTCGCTGCGGAGCTCGTCGAAGCGGGTGCCGGCCGCGCGGCGGCGTTCGTCGGCGGAGAGGAGGGCGTCGACCAGGTCGACGTCCTCACCACGGGAGCGCTGCGAGGCACGCACTCGCTCGGGGTCGTCACGGAGCAGGCGAAGGTCGATCACGGGCTCCAGCCTACCGGTGGCGGGGGGGCGTCCCGGGACGCCGCTCGCGGGGCCGGGGCCCGGTTCCGGCCAGCGCCCGCGTTGGGCGAGTATGTCGCTCTCTGTCCGGAAATCTGGCATCCTGTCCGCGGTCGCCGTAGGCGGGGGTGTGGGCGAGCCGGCCGGGCCCTGGGGATAACTCGCCCCGGCCTGTGGATAACTCCGGTGGACAACCCGTTGCGGGGGTAGTTATCCACAGGTTCGCGCGCCGGCCTGTGGACAGTGGAAAACCCAAGGTTCAACAGCGGTCGAACCGGCAATTCCAGGTTTCAAACCTCGATGCAGCTTCCCGAGTGAGGGAATTCGCTCGCTCGGACAGGTGATTTGTCGGCCCAAGGGTGACTCTGGTCCGATTAGTCCTCCCTATGCCCCTAGCTGATGATCTGACCGGGCCTGGGGATGTCTTTACCGGTTTGTCGACTCGAACCCCGCCCTGTGGATAACTGGCCCCGACCTGGGGACAACCGCCCCTGTGGATGTCGGCCGCCGCCCTGTGGATGAACCGCCCGGCCCGCCCCCGCCGCCGGAGGGCCGGGGAGCGCCGCTGGTGAACGGCGGTCGCCCGGGCAGGTGACGTCCGGGCGTGTCGGAAATGAACGGGACGGGACCGCTCCCGGTCCCGTCCGGCTTGAATCGCGCCCTTGCGCGACGGGGCGCTCCCCGAACCGCGCCTAGAGTTCCCCGCGCCCGTCCAGGCAGCGCGACAGCCAGTCCGCGGCGTTCGCGAAATCCAGGTCCGAGGTGCCCTGCCGGAGCGGGAAAGCGGTCCCCTGGTCGGCCCGCGGGTAGGAACCGAGGAAGCGCACCTGCGGGCAGATCCGCTTCAGGCCCATCATCGCCTCGCTGACCCGCCGCTCGCTGAGGTGCCCCTCGCAGTCGATCAGGAAGCAGTAATTGCCCATGCCCTCGCCGGTCGGCCGGGACTCGATCCGCATCAGGTTGATGCCGCGCACCGCGAACTCCTGGAGCAGTTCCAGCAGCGCGCCCGGGTGGTCGTCCGGCAGCCACACCACCATCGAGGTCTTGTCCCAGCCGGTCGCCGAGGACACCCGCCCGGGACGGCCGGCCAGCACGAACCGGGTGGTCGGCGCGGCCGCGTCGTGGATCTCGTCGGACAGCACCTCCAGCCCGTACAGCTCGGCGGCGAACGCCCCGGCCACCGCCGCGTCGTAGCGGCCCTCCTGGACCAGCCGGGCGCCCTCCGCGTTGGACGCCGCCGACTCCCACTGCGCGTCCGGCAGGTTGGCGGCCAACCAGTGCCGCACCTGTGGCTGCGCGACCGGGTGTCCGGTGACGGTCTTGATCCCGCCGAGCACGGTGCCCGGGCGGACCAGCACCGCGAACGAGATCGGCAGCAGCACCTCGCGGTAGATCATCAGCGGGCTGCCGTTGATCAGCTCGTCGCTGGTGGTGGTGACCGCCCCGTCCACCGAGTTCTCGATCGCCACCATCGCGCCCGCGGCCTCGCCGGCCCGCACCGCGTCCAGCGCCGCCGACACCGAGGCCACCGGGGTCAGTTCGCGGGTCGCCGCCTCCGGCAGGGTGCGCAGCGCCGCCTCCGTGAAGGTGCCTGCGGGCCCGAGATAGGTGTAACGGGTCGCCGACATGACCGCCTCCGAACTCACTGTGCCGCTGCGCAGCCGAACCGTGCCAACCCAGTTGGCCGAGCCACTTCACCTTAGCCACTTCTGTCGCGCGGCCGGGCGGCGTCCCGCTCTGCGGGCAGTCGCCCGGGCGACCGCCCGCTCAGCCCTCCAGCAGCGGCTGCCCGACGTACCCGCTCTCCGGCGCGCCCGGCGGGACCGCGAACAGCGCGCTCGCCTCGTGCCGCAGGTAGCGCGACAGGCCGTCGCCCCGGGCCAGCCGCTGCTGGACGGGGACGAAGCCGCGCGCCGGGTCGGCCTGGAAGGCGGCGAACAGCAGCCCGGCGTCGGGGGAGCCGTCGGGCAGCAGGCCGTCCTGGAAGGAGAAGCCGCGGCGCAGCATCGCCGCCCCGCCGTTGGAGTCCGGCGCGGCCACCCGGATGTGCGCGTCGGGGGCGATCGCCAGGGTGCCGTCGGGGTGGGTGGCCGCCAGGTCGACGGGGGTGCGCTCGACCGCGTCGGCGCCGCCGGACAGCGGGGCGCCATCGCTCTTTCGCCGGCCGATCACCCGTTCCTGACGGTCCGTCGGCAGGGTGTCCCAGCCCTCCAGCAGCATCCGGATCCGGCGCAGCACTGCGTAGCTGCCGCCGTTCATCCAGTCGGGGCCGGTGGCGAACACCTTGGCGGCGAAGTCCGGGTCGGCCGGGCGCGGGTTGTTGGTGCCGTCGACCTGCCCCATCAGGTTGCGGCCGGTCATCGGGTGCGGCGTCGCACCGGGGGCGCGGGCGAAGCCGGACATCTGCCAGCGCGGCGCGGCCAGCCCGGTGGCGAGCCGGGCCAGCACCCGCAGCGCGTGCACCGCCACCAGCGCGTCGTCCGCGCCGATCTGCACCCACAGGTCGCCGTCGGAGCGGGCCGGATCGAGCTGGTCACCGGGGAAGGCGGGCAGCGCGGCCAGTGCCTCGGGCCGGCGGTCGGCCAGGCCGGCCTTGGCGAACAGCGAGGCGCCGAACCCGAAGGTGACGGTCAGCGAGCTGGGCCCGGCGTCCAGCGCGATCTGGTTCTCGCCCTCCGCCGCGGGCTCGCCCGCGGCCATCCGGGCGGCGGCCGCCGACCAGCCGCGCAGCAGCGTCACCAGACCGGGCCGGCCGGTGGAGGACAGCAGGTCGAAGGCCACCCACTCGACCCGGGCCTGCGCGGGCTCGACGATCCCGCCCTGCCGCGCCCCGTGGAACGGCACCCGCGCCGCGCCCAGCGACACCCCGCTCGACCCCTGCGCCGAGGCCCGCCCGCCCCACACCCCGCCGGCCGCGCCGACGGCCAGCCCGGCCCCGGCGCCGCCGAGCACCGCCCGCCGCGACACCGTCGGCAGGCTCACCGCGCCGCTGCGCTCCCGCGTGCCGCTCACGGCCCGACCTTCAACTGCTGGGTGGCCGTCACCTGGTCGATGTCGGAGGAGCGGACCGTCACCGACACCACCCACACGCCGCCCAACGGCAGTTGCGCGGTGCCGCTCCAGCGGCCGGCGCCCTGCGACTGCAGGGTGACGGGCAGCGGCCCGAGGTCGCGGTCGGGGAGGGTGAAGGCGAGCTGCACCTCGGGCACCTCGACGGCCTGCCCGGCGCCGTCGACCAGCTTCAGCGTCACCGCGTTCGGGCCGGTCCCGACCGGGTTGACGGTGACCGTCGCGGTGCCCTTGGCGTTCGGGGTCCGGCCGCCGGTGTCGTACGGGAGGGTCAGCTCCTGGGTCTTCCCGGGCACCGCCGAGGCGCCCGCGGTCGGGGCGCCGCCGGTGCCGGGCCGGGCGGCGATCGCCTCGGCGACCCGTCCGGGCGGGGAGTTGGTGAGCATCGTGGTGACCACCAGCACCAGCACCGCGACGCCGGTCTCCACCAGCACGCTGCGGCGCAGCCCGGCCCGGGCCGGCGAGCCCTCGGCGGCCTGCCGCTGCTTGGCGCGGGCCCGCAACGCCTGCTGCCGGGCGAGTTGGGCGGCGCGCTCCGGGTCTGGGCTGCCGGCCGCGGGCCGCGCCGCCTCGGCGGCCATCGCGGCGTCGGCGGCGGGGGTCTCGTCGGCGGTACGCAGCCGGGCCGTCCAGGCGCGGGAGATCCAGGCGACGCCGAGCATCGCCGCCACGCAGCCGACCTTGATCAGCAGCAGCCGCCCGTACTCGGTGTTCACCAGCGCGCCCCAGGAGCCGAGGCCCCGCCAGGACTGGTAGACGCCGGTCAGTGCGAGCACCGCGACCAACCAGAACGCCAGCCGGGAGAAGCGGTCGACGGCGGCGGCGGGCAGGCCGTGGCGCAGGCCGACGACCAGCACCGCCAGGCCGCCGAGCCAGCCTGCCATCGCCAGCAGGTGCAGCGCGGCGAGCGGCAGCGCCAGGGCGACCTGGATGCCGACCGAGGAGTGGTCGGCGCCGACCCAGGTCGCGGACAGTGCCAGGGCCAGCGCCAGCCCGGCCAGACCCAGGCCGAGCCGGGTGTCGCGCTGGGGGCGTTCGGCGGCGGCCCGCTCCAGCCGGCGCAGCTCCGCCTCCTCCTCGTCCAGGCCCGCGTCCGCGGCCGGGTCCGGCTCGGCGGCGGGCCTGGCCTGCAGCCCCAACTGGCCGACCAGCAGCGACAGGAACACCCCGGCGGCGGCGAGCAGCAGCAGCCGGGCGGCGAGCGCGGTGCCGATCCGCTCGTCCAGGGTGGCGCGCACCAGCGACAGGTCGAAGGCCTGCCCGAGGCCGGTGCCCCGCTCGTACGGGCCGCGCAGCATCAGCACGGCGACGGTGGACAGCAGCAGCGCGATCCAGCCGGTCATCAGCAGCCGCTGCACGCCGCGCACCGCGGCCCCGCCGGGCCAGACCACGATCACGAAGGCGGCCGCGCCGGCCAGCAGCGCGAACGCGCAGTAGGCGACGGTGCGGGCGGTGCCGTAGGCGAACGCGACCGCGCCGTCCGCGTCGGCGCCCTGCACGGCGGCGGCGTCGACGGAGGTGTCGGACGGTGCGCCGATGGAGAAGGTGAACGCCCCGCCGACCGGGTGGGAGTCCTCCGAGACGGCCCGCCAGGCGACCGTGTAGGTGCCGTTGCCCAGGCCCTGACGGAGCGTCACCCGGGCGGTCGCCGCCTTGCCGTCGACGTGCTCGGGCTTGCCGTCGTCGACCGCGTTGCCCTGCGGGTCCAGCACCCGCACCGAGTCCGCGGACAGCGACACGCCCTCGCTGAAGGTCAGCGTCACCGCGGCCGGCGCGGCCTGCACCACCGAGCCCTGCGCCGGGTCGGTGCGCTCCAGGGTGGCGTGCGCGGACGCCGCCGTCGCCCCGCCCAGCACCAGTCCGAGCGCGGCCACCAGCACCGCCAGCAGCGCGCCCAGCCGCCGCCTCGCCAACGTCACCACGTGCGTGCCTCTCCTCGTCGCCATTGCCGATCAGCTTCCCGGACGGTACGTCAGCGGCTTCACCGGGACCTTGACCACGACCGTGCCCGCCTTCGCGAACCGTAGGTCCAGCTCCAGCTCGTCGCCGAGGGCCGGCTGCTTCGCCCAGTCCATGATCATCAGGTGCGCGCCGCCCCGGGACAGGTCGAGGACGCCGTTCGCCGGCACCTCCATCGCGCCGACCTGCTCCATCGAGGTGTCCGTCGACCGGTGCATGGTCACCGACCCGGCGGACGGGCTGCTCACGCTCACCAGCCGGTCCGCGCCGCCGTCGTTGCGGACCGTCAGGTAGCCCGCGCCCATCCCGCCGGGGGTGGCGGGCAACGGTATGTACGGGTCCGCGACGGTCAGCCGCGGCGCGTCGGAGCCGTCCGCGGACTGGTACGCCACCACCCCGGCGCCGGCCGCCAGCACCGCCGCCAGACCCGCCCCGATCAGCGCGGTGCGCCGGAACGCCGAACTCACACCGCCACCCCGTTCGCCAACAGCTCCAGGTCGTGCCGGTAGGTCTCGGTCGAGGTGCCCGCCATGTACAGCAGGTGCGCCTTGTCGTCGGTCGGCAGGAACGCCAGCACCTGCGCGCCGTGCGTGGAGGTCACCGCGCCCTTGGCGTCCACCACCGGGTCCTCGACCATGATGCCCAGCGGCTTCGCCGCGGCCTTCACCTTCGCCAGGTCGCCGGTCAGTCCGACGAAGTCCTTGCCCATCGAGTCCAGCCAGGTCCGCAGCACCTGCGGGGTGTCCCGCTCCGGGTCGGTGGAGACGAACACGATGTCGAGCTTCTGCCGCTGCTCGGCCGTCAGCTTCGACATCGCCACCCCGATGTCGCCCATCGTGGTCGGGCACACGTCCGGGCAGCTGGTGTACCCGAAGAACAGCAGCACGGGCTTCCCCGCGGTGCGCGCCCTCAGGTCGTACGGCTGCCCCGAGGTGTCGTTCAGCACCAGGTCAGGCTTCTCGAAGTGCTTGCCCAGCACCGTCCCCTGGTACTGGCTGGTGGACGCCGGCCTGCTGACCTTCGCCGCCCCCTCGCCGCCGCCGCCCCCGGAGGAGGAGCAGGCCGACAGCGCGAGCGAGGCGCCGAGGACGAGGGCGGCTGCGGTCAGCAGCCGGGGCCGGGGGTTCTGCAGGGATGCCAAGGGTCTTTCCTGTTCCGTGCGGGAGCGGTGCGGGGAGCGGAGGGCGCCGGGCCGGGGCCGCGCGGGGCGGCCCCGGCCCGACGGTGCGTCAGTTCTGTGCGGAGCGGCGGCGCAGCCCGGCCACGCCGAGCGCCGCACCGACCACGCCGACCACGATGCCGACCACGCCCAGCGTGCGGGCCGTGGAGTCGGAGGACTTCGCGGCGGCCGCGGTCTGCTGCTGCCCGGTGGCGTCACCGGAGTGGTGGTCGGCCGGGGCCGCCGACGCGGCCGCGGCCTTGGTGAGGGTCAGCGTCGGGGCGGGCTTCGCCGGCTCCGGCTGCCCGTCCTTGGACTCCTCGATCCAGCGGACCACCTCGCCGTTGTCGTACGTCTGCAGCGCCTTGAAGGTCAGCGTGTCGGTGTCGCTCGGCAGCGCGCCCAGCGAGACCCGGAACTCCTGGAACTGCCCGGGCGCGATCTTCGTCCCGGCGTCCGCGGTCCAGGTGATCTTCGAGACCGCCTCGGTGATCTGCTGGCCGTGCGAGTCCAGCGGCTTGTCGAGCTTCGACTTCTCCATCACCGCGGTCCAGCCCGGCAGCGGCTGGGTGCGCACCGAGGCCATCGGGTGGTCCAGCGGCAGGTTGACCTCCAGCTTCACGGTGGAGGCGGTGTCGCTCTCGTTCGGCACCCGGAACGCCACGGCCGTGTACCCGCCCTGCTGGGCACTGCCCGGCTGGACGGTCACGTGCGCGAACGCGGGAACGGCGGACGCCAGCAGGGCGCCGGCCGCCACCACGAGCGCGCCGACGGAACGACGGGCGGAAAGCGAACGCATCAGGGGACTCCTGAGGAAAGGGCCGCGCGGCAGCGCGCGTCGGCACGAGGGGGTGAGGACTCGTCGGCCCGCTCACGACGCGGGCACGGCGGCAGCGGTGCGCGCCCGAGCCCGGCCCTCCGGGCCCCGCTCAGCGCGCGAACGCCACCGCGGGCGGTCCCCTGCGCAGCACGCAGTGCCGCAGCGCCGCCGCCACCGGCAGCGGCCAGTCCTCCGGACGTCCGCCCCGCGCCGGGGCCGCCGGGCGCTCGGCGGCCAGCAGCAGCGTCGTCAGCAGCGCCACCGCCGTCCGCACCGGGGCCGCCCACTCGCGCGCGGTCAGCGCCGCCGTCCGCACCAGCCGCCACAGCGCGGCCTCGCCGCGCCGCAGCCACCAGCCGGCGACCAGCGCCGCCGCGAGGTGGCCCAGCAGCATCGCGGGCGTCAGCCCCAGCCAGCCGGACACGTGCGGGGCCGCCGCGGCGGCCAGCGCCTGCGGATCCAGACCCGCCGCGCTCACCACCTGCTCCGGCGTGGTGTCCAGCGGAACGACCGTCAGCCCGTCACCGGGCGTGTCGTTGCACAGCAGCCGACCCGCGACCGCGGCCAGCGGGTCCGGGCCGCCCATCGCGGCCATCTCCGCGTGCGGCATCGCCGCACCGCCGCCGCCCAGTCCGCTCGCGAACCGGTGGAACAGCAGGTGCAGTCCCAGCTGGCCGCCGGCCAGCGCCGCCGCGATCGCCCCCAGCGAGCGCTCCCGCCCGCCGGCCAGCGCTGCCAGCGCGCACACCGCGGCGAAACCCGCCGCCAGCGTGTCCGGCGCCACCGCGCCGCCCGCCCGGGCGTGCCCGAAGGCCGCCACCAGCGTGCAGACCAGCGCGAACGGCACCGCCCGCAGCACCCGCAGGTCCCAGGCGGCCACCGAGGCCCGCCCAGCGGGCACGGCGGCGCCCATGGGGGTCCCCCCGGCCGGAGGCCGGGGGAGGGCGGCAGCGGGGAGCTCAGTCATGGCCGGGACATCATCTCACCGCCTACACCGGACCCCGGGGCAGGGGCCGGAACCCGCCGTGGGTGGCCGGATCCCGCCCGGCGCACTTCCTGGGCCGCGCGCTGCTCGGCACACCCGACAGGACCAGTCCATCCGCCGAACGAGCGGTACCGGCGAGTGCGGACGGTTCACCGCGCGTAGCCGAGGAGATAGCTAGTTGTATGTGGAGCCGCAGCCAGGAGGGATCTCCCGTGGACATCTGGTGGACTCTGCACCTCAAGCGCGACCCGGCCAGCGTGCCGCTCGCCCGCCGCATCCTGCTCGGCGCCATGGACTCCGCCGGAGTCGACCCGCAGGTCGCCTTCGACCTCGGCCTGGCCCTCACCGAGGCCTGCGCCAACGCCGTCGAGCACGCCGTCCCCGCCCACCCCGGCGACACCTTCCAGGTCACGGCCTCGCTCGGCGGCGACCGGGTGCGCATCGAGGTCGCCAACACCAGCCCCGCCCCGGCCGCCCCCCGCCCGGCCCCGCCGCGCCGCCCCACCGGCGACCGCCCCGCCGCCGACCGGCCCGCCCCGCGCTGCCGCACCCGCCGCGGCCGGGCCTCGGTCCCCGCCCGGGTGCTGGCCGTCCGCCGCCCCACCGACCGTCCGGCCCCGTACGACACCCACGTGCTGCCCCCGCTGCGCCCCGCCCTCCTCGCTGCGCCCGCCGACACCGTCCCGGACCTGGAAGCCGAGTGCGGCCGCGGCCTGTTCCTCATCCACGCGCTCGCCGACCACGTGCAGCTGCGCACCCACCCCCAGCGCGGCGCCACCGTCAGCTTCGACAAGATCCTCAGCGCCCCGCTGCTGCGCACCGCGTCCTGACGCCCCGTCCCCGCCGCGTCCCACGGGCCGAAACCCGCTGGCGGTCGGCCCCGGCTCTCCGGCTATGGTCTAGTCCACTCGTCGGAGGGGACCATGACCACCACCGCCGCGGAGCCGGCCTCCGCATCCCGCCTCGCCCTCGCCCGGATGGGCCAGGCCCTGCAGGGCCGGGACTTCCGGATCTGGTTCGCCGGACAGCTGATGTCCGCCTCCGGCGCACTCGCCCAGGGCGTCGTCCTCTCCTGGATGATCTACCAACTCACCCACAACGCCGTCTGGTTGACCCTGCTGACGGCCTGCACCTGGGGCCCCACGCTGGTCCTCGGCCCGTGGGCGGGCGCCCTGGTGGACCGCTCCGAGCGGCGCCGCCTGCTGATGGTCACCCAGGCCCTGATGCTCTCCCTCGGCCTCGCGCTGGCCGTCACCACCGCGCTGTTCGGCCAGCACCTCTGGCTGCTGCTGACCCTCGCCACCTGCACCGGACTGGTCGCCACCGTCGACTCCCCCGCCCGCCAGGTCTTCGTGGTCGACCTGGTCGGCGCCGGCTCGGTGGCCAGCGCCGTCGGCCTGTGGGAGGTCGCCCTCAACGCCTCCCGGGTGATCGGGCCGAGCGTCGCCGGCGCCCTGCTCTCCTTCGGCGGCCCCGCGCCGGCCTTCGCCTTCAACGCCCTCACCTACTGCGCGCCGCTGCTCGCCCTGAGCAAGCTGCGCCCGGCCGCCCCCGTCGACCGCACCGCCGCCGCCCTGCGCCAGAGGGCGAGCGCCCGCGAGGGCCTGGCCTACGCCCGCCGCTCCCCGATCATCCGCGGCCTGCTGCCGATGTCCGCCGCCAGCGGCCTGATCTTCGCGATGAACCTCACCGTGCCGCCGCTGGTCGACCGCGCCCTCCACCTCGGCCCGACCGGCTACAGCCTGCTGATGGCCGCGTTCGGACTCGGCGGCCTGCCGGGCGCGCTGCTCGCCGCCTCCGCCCCCGAACCCACCCCGCGCCGGGTCCGCACCCTCTCGGTCGCCACCTCGGTCGCCGTGCTCGCCACCGCGCTCGCCCCGGACGTGTACGTCGCCGTGCCCGGCATGGCCGCCGTCGGACTCACCTCCATCTGGTACATCGCCAGCGCCAACACCCTCGCCCAGCTGCGCTCCGCACCCGAGATGCGCGGCCGGGTGATGTCCCTGTGGGGCAGCGCGATGACCGGCACCCTGCCCCTCACCGGACTCGCCGTCACCTTCCTCGCCCAGAACGTCGGCGCCCGCCTCGGCTTCGCCGTCTCCGGAGCCGCCCTGCTGCTCGCCACCCTCGCCGCCTGGCGGGCCCTGCGACCCGCCGTCTGATCCCGTGTCGAGGACCGCGGCCGCGGCTCCGACCGTACGGTGAACCCACCGCACTGCGAGGAGCCCGGCCGTGACCTACCTGCTGCAACTGCACTTCAGCCTGTCCGACACCCCGTTCCCGCCGATCCCGGACTGGCCCCCGGCGCACGTCGCCGCGCACCTCGCCCACATGCGGGACGCGGTCGCCGAGTTCACCGCCACCGGCGAGCTGGTCGAGGCCCGCGGCCTGGCCATGCCCGAGACCGCCCTGATCGTCCGCGCCACCGCGGACGCGCCGCAGGTCACCGAAGGGCCGTTCCCCGCCACCAGGGAGTTCCTGTACGGCTGGTGGCTGGTGGACTGCACGGGCCCGGAGCGGGCGGTGCAGATCGCCGCCCGGATCTCCGCGGTGCCGGGCCACGACGGGCGGCCGATGAACATGCCGATCGACGTCCGCGAGGTGCTGCCCGGGAGCTGACCCCGGGGCGCGAATTGCCGGGTCCGTCCGGGCGGCGGACCATGGTGATCATGATGCATCAGATGCGCGCCGAGACCGGCCCCACCGGCGCCACGGACTCCGTGGTCAGCTGGCACATCGTCCGCAACGCGGACCCCGTGGCCCTCTGCGGCAAGGAACTCACCGCCACCGCCCCCGTCCAGGACGCCACCCGCTGGACCCTCGACCCGGACCACAACTGCCACACCTGCGGAGCCCTGTTCCTCCGCGAGTCCCCGTACCTCCCGGACGAACACACCGGCTGACGCACCACCAGGGGCGCGGGTCGGCCCGCGCCCCCGCCGGTGCGGCGTAGCCTTGGCTTCCCCTGGTCTCGCGCGGAGGTGCTCTCGTGGTTGTCGACTCCTCCACCGACGGCCGGGTCCAGCGCGGGAACGAGACGCGGCGGGCGGTGCTCGGGCGGGCGGTGCAGGTGGCGTCCGTCGAAGGGCTGGGCGCGCTGTCGATCGGGCGGCTGGCGACGGACCTGGGGCTGAGCAAGAGCGGGGTGTTCGCCGGCTTCGGGTCCAAGGAGGAACTGCAACTGGCGACGGTCCGCGCGGCGCGGCGGATCTTCTACGACCGGGTGGTCGCCCCGGCGCTGGAGGCGCCGCCGGGGGTGGGCCGGGTCCGCTCGCTGTGCGAGTTCTGGATGGACTACTCGCGAGGCCGGGTCTTCGAGGGCGGCTGCTTCTTCTACTCGGTGACGGCCGAGTTCGACGCCCAGCCGGGCCCGGTCCGGGACTCCCTCGCGGAGGCGGCGCTGGAGTGGGAGTCCCTGATCACCGACGAGCTGCGGGCGGCGGCCGCGTCCGGCGACCTCCCGCCCGGCAGCGACCCGGAGGAGCTCGCGCTGCTGCTGACGAGCCTGATGGACGGCGCGAACGTGCACGCGGTGCTGCACGACGACCCGTCCCGCTACGACCGGACGATGCGGGCGATCCACCGCCTGCTGGGCATTCCGGCCTGATCCCGGACCGAAGGCTCACCGCCCTGCGGCGAGCCCAAAAACTGCACGAACGGTCGTGCTAATATCTCGGCCATGGCACCCACCGTCGCCCTGCTGCGCACCGCGTTGAACGCCGCCTCGCTCCTCGCCACCGCCCCGCCGGGCCGGGTGGCCTTCGAACTGTTCCGCCACCCGATGCGCCGCAGCCGGGTGCGCTCCGCCGAACGGGAACTGCACGACCTGGCCGTCACCGAGGAGATGACGGTCAACGGCAAGCGGGTGCGGGTCTACCGCTGGGGCGACGGCCGCCGGCCGGTGCTGCTGGTGCACGGCTGGCAGTCCCGGGCGTCCCGGTTCGCCCCGTACGTGCGCGGGCTGCTGGACCTGGGGATGAGCCCCATCGGGTTCGACGCGCCGGGCCACGGGGACTCGACGGGCCGGGCGACCACGATCCTGGAGTACCGCGAGGTGATCGGGCGGCTGGCCGAACGGCACGGCCCGTTCGAGGCGGCCGTGGCGCACTCCTTCGGGGTGTGCTGCACGTTCCTGGCGATGGCCGAGGGCGTGCCGGTCGGACGACTGGTGGCGGTCGCGGGGGTCGCCGAGTTCGACTTCCTGGTGCAGGGCTTCGCCGCGATGCTGGGCCTGAACGACCGGCTGAAGCATGACCTGGTCCGGCGGATCGAACGCGTGCTGCTCCCCGGCGCCGGCGAGATCTGGCACCGCTTCGACGCCACCCGCCGCCCGGAGCGGATCACCGCGCCCATCCTGGTGGTGCACGACGAGGACGACGACGTCGTCCCGATCCGCCAGGCCCACCTGCTGCACGCCGCCTACGGCGAACCACAGTTGCGCCTGATCACCACTCAGGGCCTCGGCCACCGCCGAGTCCTGTCCGAGCGCACAGTGGTCGACAACGCACTCGCATTCCTCACCGAGCCCGCCCCCGAGCCGCCAGCCGCTCCGTCAACTGTGCTGGTGTCCGTGCCCACCCCTGAGCCCCAGCCTTCGGTGCTGCCTGTGCCTGTGCCGGTCCCCGCGCCCTGAGCCTTCGGCCGCACCTGGGCCGGTGGCCGCGTCCGGCCTTCAGTCGTACCCGCGCCGTCGGCTGTGCTGGTGTCCGTTGCCACGCCTGAGCCGAGCCTTCGGTGGTGCCTGTGTCTGTGCCGGTCCCCGCGTCCTGAGTCTTCGGCCGCACCTGGGCCGGTGGCCGCGTCCGGCCTTCAGCCGTGCCCGCGCCGTCGGTCGTACGGTGTCCCTGCCCACCCCTGAGCCCTGGCCTTCGGCTCTGCCGGAGCCTTCGGTCGTGCGGGGCGGGAGCCTGCGCCCGCGACTGTGCCTTCGGCTGTGCTCGGGGCCGGGGGCGGTGTCCGTGCGGATCCGACGGCTGGTGGTCGGGGAACGCGGCGGGCGGCCGGCCCGGTGCGAAAGCACCGGGCCGGCCGCCCGTTCGCTCGCGGAGCCGGCGCCCGATCAGCCGCCGCTCTTGCGGCGGAAGGTGCGCTTGCCGCCGGCCGCGCCGTGGGTGCCGTGGATCTTCGAGTCGCTGCCGGGGCCGCCGCCGGCGTTCCGGCCGCCGCCGCCCTTGCGCTGGAGCGCGGCCAGGAACTTGGCCTTCTGGTCGTCCTGCCCGGCGGCCTCGGGGGTGTCGGCGTCGGCGTCCGGCGCGGGTTCGGCGGCCGGGGCGGTTTCGCTGCTCATGGGGACCTCCTGGACGGGAGCGGGTGTGCTGAAGCACACCCTG
The DNA here is from genome assembly GCF_003610255.1 of Streptomyces sp. TLI_171. Lineage (GTDB taxonomy): Bacteria > Actinomycetota > Actinomycetes > Streptomycetales > Streptomycetaceae > Kitasatospora. The sequence goes on from NZ_RAPS01000001.1 coordinate 4,106,325, forward strand.
CCATGTCGGGCGGGTGCGCCGTCATTCGATATCGGAGTCCGTCAGCTCCGGCGCGCCGCGTCATGGGCGTGGTGCCGCTCGTCGCGGTACTGCAGGCCGCCCATCATGTACAGCAGGGCGAGGATCGGGAAGCCGATCGAGGCGATCACCAGTACGAAGAACTGCCAGACCATGGGGCCTCTCCTGTCGCGAGCTGAATTACGGTACTTCGACCCATTATGTCCGAATCAATCCGTGCAGGGATCGCTGTCCGACCCCTGTTCGGGGCCGGGCGACGGCCGCAGACTGTTGGCCATGCGGGTAGAGCTGGCAGTTGACGCGCGCCGCCCGGACCGCGGCTGCGAGGACTTCGCGGTGGCCACCCCGGAAGCCCTGGTGCTGTTGGACGGGTCCAGCACGCCGGAATCCCTGGAGTCCGGCTGCGCCCACGGAATCGCCTGGTACGTGCGCCGCCTCGGGGTGCACCTGCTGGCCCGGCTGACCGACCGCGCCGACCTGGGCATCGCCGAGTGCCTGGCCGACGCGATCGCCGGGACGGCCGCCCTGCACGGCGGCTGCGACCTGGCCAACCCGGCCACGCCCGCGGCGATGGTGGTCGCCGCCCGGCTGCGCGGCGACACCCTGGAGTACCTGGCGCTCGGCGACTCGCTGCTGGTGCTGCACCTCAAGGACGGGCCGCCCCGGGTGATCGGCGACAACCAGCGCTTTCCCGGCGGCGAGGAACTGCGCCGGCAGGTGTGGTCGACCGTCCCGGGCAGTGCCGAGCGCGCCGCGCTCTACCTGCGGTACGCGGTCGCGGTCCGGGCCGCCCGCAACACCGGGCACGGCCCGTGGATCGCCGCGGCCGCCCCGCACGCCGCCGACCACGCCGAGACCGGCTTCGCCGCCCTCGCCGACCTGCACGGCGTGGCCGCCCTCTCGGACGGCGCCGCCCGCTTCACCGGCCGCCTGGAGCTGGGCAGTTGGGCCGACGCGGTGCGACTGCTCGCGGAGGCCGGACCGGCCGAGCTGATCGGCCAGGTCCGGGCCGCCGAGCGCAGCGACGCGCACTGCCTGCGCTGGCCCCGCAGCAAGGCCCACGACGACGCCGCGGCGCTCTACGCCCGGATCTGAACCGGCGTCAGGAGGACGTCAGGACGCGGTCAGGAAGACCGCTCGCACGGACGACCCGTCCGGGGCGGTGTACCCGGCGACCACCTCGCCCGGTGCGGGTCCGGCACCCGCCCCGATCGGCTCCAGCACCCGGCGCAGCACCGCGGCGACCGGGCCGTCCACCGCGGCGACCTGCACGTCGCGGTCGGGCGTGTCGCTCTCGCTCTGCATCTGCGGCACCGCCCGGCCCGCCAGCAGCTCGGCCAACTGGGCCCGCACCACCGGGTCCTGGGCGCCGTCGTAGAACCAGCGGGTGCCCAGCACGCCGTGCTCGGCGGTGCCGATCAGCGCACCCTCGGGCACCCCGTCCAGCGGCTCGCCGCGGTACGCCATCGGCACCAGGTAGGCGGCCCGGTCGTCGGCCACCACCATCAGCTCGATGCCGACCTCGCCCGCCGGGTCGTCCAGCCGGAACCCGCCGGCCCGGGTCAGTTCGCCGCCGCCCGGCCGGAACCAGTCCTGCCCCGGCAGCCACTCGGCCAACAGCTCCAACTTGCCCGGCCGGACCGTGGTGTGGTGAATCGTCGCCATCTCCGCCTCCTCGTCGCGCGGTGTTCCCGCGGGCCCAGCCTACGAACGGCGACGGCCGGTAGCGTGGTGGGCCACGGGGACGGCGACGGCGGGGGGACGCGCGGTGGGGATCAGGCAGGTGGGCGAGAGCGCCGGGCGGCGGGCCGGCGCGGCCCTCGGGGCGGTGTCCGACGCGGTGGCCTCGGCCCGTGCCAAGGCCGGATCCGACTGGCCGCGACGGGCGCTGGAGACCCACCCGAAGCCGGCCGTGCCGCCGGCCGAACCGTGGGAGGTCTCGCTGGCGGGCCTGGTCGGCCGACTGCCGCACGTGCCCGGCCCCGCCGTGCGGCTGCTGCACCTGCTGGACGGGCTGGGCCAGGTCGCGGTCGGACCGGAGGAGGTCGGCTTCGACGGGGAGTCGGTGGCCTGGGGCAAGGTCCTGGAGATCCGCTGCCACAGCACCGTCGACCTGCTGCCGGAGGTGGTGGTCGACCGCGAGGTGGACCGGATCCGCGAGTTCCTCCCGCCGGTGCCCGGCCGCAAGTGGCTGGTCACCAAGGCCGCCGAGGCGCTGCTGACGGTGGCGCTCGCGGCGACCGCCGCCGCCGAACGCCAGGAGCGCTCGCTGCCCTGCGAGATCGTCGCCAAGAACCTGATCGGCCGTCCGAAGGGCCTGCCCGGCGGCCTGTTCGCGGCCTCGGTGCTGACGTTGGTCCCCGAGGCCGGCGAGGCGATCCTGGCCGCCGCGAAGGAACGCGGCGTCAAGGTCACCGTGGTCGACGACCCGATGGTCGGGGTGCACGCCGAGCGCGCCGTCCAACTGCGCGCCGCCTCCGACCGCCTGGCCGAGGCGCTGCGCCGCCTGCGGGCCGCCGAACCCGAGGAGTCCAAGGCCGAGATCGGCGCCGCCGCGCTCGCCGAACTGGAGCAGTTGCGCGAGCCGCGCCCGCCGCAGGACTGACCGCGGCGGGCGCTGCCGGGGCGTCAGGTGGTTTAGTCGGCGTTGATCTTCACGTAGCCCTCGGTGAGGTCGCAGCCGTAGACGGTGAACGCGCCGTCAGCGACCCCGAGTTCGACCGAGATCAGAACCTCGTCCGCCTCCAGGTGGCGGCGGGCGGCGGCCAGCAGCTCCTCGGTGGACGGTGCCGGGTACACCTCCAGGTCGCCGAACCTGATCCGCACCCGGTCCGGGTCGAGGTCGGTCTCCTCGTGCAGCTTGCCGATCGCCATCGCGACCCGGCCCCAGTTCGGGTCCGCGCCGTGCACGGCGGTCTTCACCAGCGGCGAGTTGACGACCGCCTTGGCGACCCGCTTGGCCTGCGCGTCGTCCCGCGCGCCGGTGGCCCGCACCTCGATCAGCTTGCTCGCGCCCTCGCCGTCCCGGGCGATCTCCCGCACCAGGTGCAGCGCCGCCCGGTGCAGGGCCCGCTCGAACTCGGCGTGGTCCACCGGTCCGGCCAGCCCGTTGGCGAAGATCGCCGCGGTGTCGCTGGTCGAGGTGTCGGTGTCGATGCTGAGGGCGTTGAAGGTGCGGTCCATCACCCGGCGGAAGACCGCGTCCAGGACGTCGGCGGGCAGTTCCGCGTCGGTGAAGAAGAAGGTCAGCAGGGTCGCCATGTTCGGCTCGATCATGCCGACGCCCTTGGCCACCGCCGTCAGCACCGCGTCCCCGCAGGTCACCGTCACCTGCTTGGGGCGGGTGTCGGTGGTCATGATGGCCCGTGCGGTGGCCGCGAAGTCCGCCTCCGGCAGCCGGGCCGGCAGTGCCGCCAGCCCGGCCCGGATCCGGTCCATCGGGTACCGGCGGCCGATCACCCCGGTGGAGGCCACCACCAGCTCCCCGGGGTCGACGCCCGCCAACTCCGCCGCCAGCACCCGCAGTTCCGCCGCCTCCTCGGCCCCGTCCGGGCCGGTGGCGACATTGGCGTTGCCGGAGACCGCGACCATGCCGCGGCTGCGCCGCCGCGGCGCGTCGGCCCGGCTGAGCGCCACGCTCGGCCCGGCGAACCGGGACTGCGTGAACACGGCGGCCGAGTGCGCGGGCACCTCGGAGACCACCAGCGCGAAATCGGCCGCGCTCTCCTTGACGCCCAGGTGTGCGGTGACGCCGCGGAAGCCGCGGGGCAGGTCGGAACGCATGGGACGGACCCCCTCCTCCCGTGACCAGAATGCATGACTATGAGCGGGCCAGCATAGTCATAAGACGGGCGTGCCGGGCGTCTCAGCGTCTCAGCGAGAACGGCAGCGGCGGCACCGGCTCCCCGTCCGCCGCCTCGCCCCGGCTGTCCAGGCCGACGACGGTCAGCCGGCCGGCGATGCTCACGATGCCGCGCGGGTACCGTCCGCCGATGGTGGGGCCCTGCGGAAGGTCCAGTGACTCCCAACCGCCGCGCCGCAGTTGAGCCCCCGTCGGCCGGTAGACACCGTTCTCCACGACCACGCCCACCACGGCGATCCCGTCCGGCGTGCGGGTCAGGCCGTTCAACGTGCCCAGCTCGACGCCGGTGTCCCGGTGCGACCAGGCTCGGCCGTCGAAGTGCGCGACCAGGGCCTGCTGATGTCGGCTCAGGTCGGGGTTCTCGTTGCCCGCCGCCCAGATGTCGCCCGGGCCCGCCGCGACCAGGTGGGTGAGCTCGCCGTACCGGGAGTCCAGGTCCGGCGCGGCGACCCGGCTCCAGGCCCGACCGTCGTAGTGCAGCAGCAGGGGCCGCAGGACGACCATCGCCCGGGCTCGGGCCGGCAGTTCGGCCAGCGCGGTCAGCAGGGTCACCCGCAGGTCCGCGTCGCTCCCCGGCGACACCTCCGGCGACCCCGCCAGCACCCCCAGCTGCCTGGCCACCGACCACCGGCGCTGCTCCGCCAGGAACGTCCGGGTCAGCACCGTCCGGGCGTAGGCGTCGAGGTTCTCCATCCGGGAGACCCGCCGCCAGTGCGCGAACAACTTCGCCAGGGTCGCCTGCGCCAGGTCCTCCGCCCGGTGGCCGTCCCCGCACAGCAGGTACGCCGTCCGGTACAGCCGCCGGCTGCACGCGGCCGCGTACTCCTCGAAGCTCAACCCGTCAGTTCTGCGCATCCGCCCCTCCGGCTGCTCGGCCCGTCACCCCTTCTCAATGCGCGAGCCGGCCGAAAGGTTGAGTCCGGGAACGCCGGAAGCCCGCGTGCCCCGTCCGGAGACGGGGAACGCGGGCTTCCGGGGTGTCGGTGGGTCAGTTCTCGCCGGCGGGGACGGTGCCGAGGCGGCCGGCCTGGAAGTCCTCCATGGCCTGCTGGAGCTCACGGTGGCTGTTCATGACGAACGGGCCGTACCAGGCGAGGGGTTCGCGGATCGGGAGGCCGCCGAGCAGGACGACCTCGAAGTTGGCGGAGCGGGAGTCCTGCTTCTCGTCGGCGCGGATGGTGAGGCTGTCGCCGTCGCCGAAGACCACGGCCTGCCCCATCCGGAAGGGCTGGCGGTCCTGGCCCGCGGTGCCGGTGCCGGCCAGGCCGTAGGCGAGGGCGTTGAAGTCGCGCCGCCAGGGCAGGGTGACCTCGGCGCCGGGGTTCACGGAGACGTGGATCATCGTGATGGGGGTGTGGGTGGCGCCGGGGCCCTGGTGGCCGTCGAGCTCGCCCGCGATGACCCGGACCAGCCCGCCGCCGTCGGCGGTGGCGAGGAGCTTGACGCTGCCGCCGCGGATGTCCTGGTACTTCGGGGTGATCATCTTGTCCGAGGCGGGCAGGTTGACCCAGAGCTGCAGGCCGTGGAACAGGCCGCCGGACATCACCAGCGACTCCGGCGGGGTCTCGATGTGCAGCAGGCCGGAGCCGGCCGTCATCCACTGGGTGTCGCCGTCGGTGATGACGCCGCCGCCGCCGTGCGAGTCCCGGTGGATGAAGGTGCCGTCGATGATGTAGGTGACGGTCTCGAAGCCGCGGTGCGGGTGCCACGGGGTGCCCTTGGGCTCGCCCGCCTGGTAGTCCACCTCGCCCATCTGGTCCATCATGATGAACGGGTCCAGGAACTTCTGGTTGATCTTGGCGAAGGCGCGGCGGACCGGGAAGCCCTCGCCCTCGAAGCCCTCGGGAGCGGTGGCGACGGTCAGCACCGGCCGGGGGACGGAGCCCTCGGCGGGCGCCGCGATGCGCGGCAGGATCAACGGGTTCTCGACGGTCACGGCGGGCATGTCGGCCTCCTTCGGCGGGTCTGTGGCCTACGTGGACCACAGTAGTTCAATTCTCAACCACTCGCAAGGTTGAACGTTGAACTATGTCGGCGCATTCCCGCCGCCGGGAGACCTCGCGAGGGCGGGACCGAGGGGTCCGGGATCAGCCGTACATCCGGCGCATGGTGAAGTCCACCATCTGCTCGACCGCGCGGGCGTCGAACACCATCCGGTGCTCGCCCTCCATGTCGAGGGCGAAGCCGTACCCGGTGGGCAGCAGGTCGAGGATCTCGGCGCCGGTGACCGAGAAGTGCTTGGACTCCTTGCCCGCGTACCGCTTCAGCTCCTTGACCGAGCTGAACATCGGGATCACCGGCGTCGGGGTGTTGTGCAGGGCCAGGAAGCCGGGGCGGTCGCCGCGCGGGCAGTACACCTTGGAGGTGATGAAGATGGCCTGGAAGTCCTCCACCGGCATCGCGCCGGTGGTGAAAGCGCGCACCGCGTCGGCCAGCGAGGGCGGCGAGGGCTCGGGGTAGAGCGACTGCTGGGCGGCCTGCGGGTCGCCGTACCCGGGACCGGGCATGCCGGACATCCCCTGCTGCATCTGCTGCTGGTAGGGGTCCTGGTAGGCGCTCTGCTCGTAGCCGTACACGGGGACAAGGCTATCGGGCCGCGCCCCGCTCGGGGACGGGAGATCCGCACAATCCGGGGCGGGGCTCCATTGTGGGACGTGACCACGTTCATACCCCCGTCACGTCAGGGGGCTTGAACAAGTTACCAACGGGTAGCATCATGGGGCGTACTGGTGGGTAAGCGGTGCGCCGGAAGCGGCCGCCCGTGGAGCAGACGAACCGGAGATACGGTCATGGGTCACTACAAGTCCAACCTGCGGGACGTGGAGTTCAACCTCTTCGAGGTGTTCGGCCGCGACCAGGTGTACGGCACCGGTCCGTTCGCCGAGATGGACGTCGACACCGCGAAGAACATCCTCAGCGAGATCTCCCGGCTGGCCGAGAACGACCTCGCCGCCTCCTTCGTGGACGCCGACCGCAACCCGCCGGTCTTCGACCCGGAGACCAACACGGCTCCGATCCCGGAGACCTTCAAGAAGAGCTACCAGACCTTCATGGACGCCGAGTGGTGGCGCCTGGGCATCCCGGAGGGCATCGGCGGCCAGGTCACCCCGAACTCCCTGGTCTGGGCGTACGCGGAGCAGGTCCTCGGCTCCAACCCGGCGATCTGGATGTACTCCTCCGGCCCGGCCTTCGCCGGCGTCGTGTACGACGAGGGCACCGAGGAGCAGCAGCAGGTCGCGCAGCGCATGGTCGAGCGCCTGTGGGGCGCCACCATGGTGCTGACCGAGCCCGACGCGGGCTCCGACGTGGGCGCCGGCCGCACCAAGGCGATCAAGCAGGACGACGGCTCCTGGCACATCGAGGGCGTCAAGCGCTTCATCACCTCGGGCGAGCACGACATGTCCGAGAACATCATCCACCTGGTGCTGGCCCGCCCCGAGGGCGGCAAGCCGGGCACCAAGGGCCTCGGCCTGTACATCGTGCCGAAGTTCGACTTCGACTGGGAGACCGGCGAGCTCGGCGAGCGCAACGGCGTCTACGCCACCAACGTCGAGCACAAGATGGGCCTCAAGGCGTCCAACACCTGCGAGATGACCTTCGGCGCCAAGCACCCCGCCAAGGGCTGGCTGCTCGGCGAGACCGTCGACGGCATCCGCCAGATGTTCAAGATCATCGAGTTCGCCCGCATGATGGTCGGCACGAAGGCGATCGCCACCCTCTCCACCGGCTACCTGAACGCGCTGGAGTACGCCAAGGAGCGCGTGCAGGGCGCCGACATCGCCCAGTTCATGGACAAGACCGCCCCGCGCGTCACCATCACCCACCACCCGGACGTCCGCCGCTCGCTGCTCACGCAGAAGGCGTACGCCGAGGGCATGCGCGCCCTGGTCCTCTACACCGCCTCGGTGCAGGACGACATGCTGGCCGCCCGCCTGCGCGGCGAGCACGACGCCGCCGCCGAGCGCCTGAACGACCTGCTGCTGCCGATCGTCAAGGGCTACGGCTCGGAGAAGTCCTACGAGCAGCTCGCCCAGTCCCTGCAGACCTTCGGCGGCTCCGGCTACCTGCAGGAGTACCCGATCGAGCAGTACATCCGGGACGCCAAGATCGACACCCTGTACGAGGGCACCACCGCCATCCAGGGCCAGGACTTCTTCTTCCGGAAGATCGTCAAGGACGGCGGCCAGGCGCTGACCGCCGTCAACGAGCAGATCAGCAAGTTCCTCGCCACCGGCGAGGGCGGCGCCGAGCTGGCCGCCGAGCGCGACCTGCTGGCCACCGCCGCCGGTGACCTGGAGGCCATCGTCGGCAAGCTGATCGCCGACCTGACGGCGGTCGAGCAGGACGCCAAGAACATGTACAAGGTGGGCCAGAACACCACCCGCCTGCTGCTGGTCTCCGGCGACGTGGTGGTCGGCTGGCTGCTGCTGCGCCAGGCCGCGGTCGCGCTGGCCAAGCTGGAGGCCGGCGCCTCCGAGAAGGACGTCCCCTTCTACCGGGGCAAGATCGCCGCGGCCAAGCACTTCGCCCGCACCGTGCTGCCCACCACCACCGCGCAGCGCCAGATCGCCGAGGCGATCGACAACGAGCTGATGGAGCTCGCCGAAGAGGCCTTCTGATCCGGTGGCCACGGCCGCCCGAACGACCGCCTGACCCACCCTCACCCCGCGGGGCCCGGTAACTCACCGGGCCCCGCGCGGCGTTGTGTCGCGCCCCGTTCACTGTTGTGTCACCGTTGCGGAGTTCCCGGAGTCCTGTCCGTGTACGGGCATATGCTCAGGGGACGGGCCCCCGCAACCCCACCAGGCCCGGCCGCCCTCAACCCAGGAGCAAAATGTCGACCGCCGCCCGAACGGCCCACTTCGACCGGAAGCACACGGACGACCTGATCGCCTTCCTCGCCGCCTCCCCCTCCCCGTACCACGCGGTGCAGAGCGCGGCCGAGCGGCTGGAGCGGGTCGGCTTCCGACGGGTCCGCGAGACGGACGCCTGGGACGGCGACAGCGGCGGCCGCTACCTGGTGCGCGGCGGCGCCCTGATGGCCTGGTATGTGCCCGAGGGCCCCGGCCCGGCCACCCCCTACCGAGTGGTCGGCACCCACACCGACTCGCCCAACCTGCGGGTCAAGCCGATCCCCGACACCGGCTCGGCCGGCTGGCGGCAGGTCGCCGTCGAGATCTACGGCGGCGTCCCGCTCAACACCTGGCTCGACCGCGACCTGGGACTCTCCGGCCGGCTCGCCCTGCGCGACGGCTCCACCCGCCTGGTCCACCTCGACGAGCCGCTGCTGCGCGTCCCGCAGCTCGCCATCCACCTCGACCGGCAGGTCAACGAGGGCCTCAAGCTCGACAAGCAGCGCCACCTGACGCCGATCTGGGGAATCGGCGACAGCACCGAGGGCGCCCTGCTCGACTACGTCGCCGAGCGGGCCGGCCTGGCCTCCGCCGACATCGCCGGCTGGGACCTGATGGCCCACGACGTCCAGCCGCCCGCCTACCTCGGCCGCGACCGCGAACTGCTGGCCGGCCCGCGCCTGGACAACCAGCTCTCCGTGCACGCCGCCACCGCCGCGCTCGCCGCCGTCGCCGAGGCCGGTGGCCCGCTCCCGTACATCCCGGTGCTCGCCGCCTTCGACCACGAGGAGACCGGCAGCGAATCCGACACCGGCGCGCAGAGCCCGCTGCTCGGCAACGTCCTGGAGCGCTCCTGCTACGCCCGGGGGGGCACCCACGAGGACCGCGCCCGCGCGCTGGCCGGCACGGTCTGCCTGTCCTCCGACATGGGGCACGCCGTCCACCCCAACTACAGCGAGCGCCACGAACCCGGGCACCACCCGCTGCCCAACGGCGGCCCGATCCTCAAGGTGAACGTCAACAACCGCTACGCCACCGACGGCGTCGGCCGGGCCGTGTTCGCCGCCGCCTGCGAGAAGGCCGGCGTGCCCTGGCAGTCCTTCGTGTCCAACAACGCGATGCCCTGCGGCACCACCATCGGGCCGATCACCGCGGCCCGCCTCGGCATCACCACCGTCGACTGCGGCATCGCGGCGCTCTCCATGCACTCCGCCCGCGAACTCTGCGGCGCCGAGGACCCGCACTACCTGGCCGGCGCCATCAAGGCCTTCCTCGAAGGCTGACCGACAGCCCGCTCGGTACCTCGCGTCCCGACCGGGGCGCGGGGAACTGCGCGAAGCGGAAGAGGCTCACCCGAACCTCCCCCCGACTCCGCGCAGTCCCGCCCACGTCGGGCCGCTACGCAGGCGGCCGCACGCCTCAGTCCAGTCCGGCCAGGACCAGCGGCAGCCGCGTCGCCCCGCCCGCCACCAGCTTCACCGGCACCCCCCAGTCCTGCTGGTGCACGTGGCAGGCCGGGTACTCGATCTCCGGGTCGTCGTCGCAGGACGCCGCCATCGCGGAGACGTGCAGCACGCCCTCCGTCACCTCCGCGGACAGCACCAGCTCGCGAGCGAGCGCGGTGTCCGCGCCGGCGCCGGAGACCAGCAGCTCGGGCGGGGTGGAGCTGACCAGCAGCCGGGTGGACGGGCCGTAGCGCTCGTCCAGCTTCTGGCCGGTCGGGGCGGAGAACACCACGTCCAGCTGCAGGGCGCCGGGCGCGACCTCGGTGGCGGCCCGCCGGGTGCGGTGCGCCACCGCCTCGACCCGGACCGCCTCCTCGGGCAACCGCAGCCTGGTCAGCCGGTGCCGGGCGGACTCCACCACCACGATGTCCCCGTCCACCACCACCGCCCCGGACGGCTCCCGCAGGTCGGTGGCGAGCGTGGTCACCTCGCCGCTCGCGGGGTCGTAGCGGCGCAGCGCGTGGTTGTAGGTGTCGCTGACGGCCACCGAGCCGTCCGGCAGCACCGTGACGCCCAGCGGGTGCTGCAGCAGGGCCTGCTCGGCGGCGCCGTCCCGGTGCCCGAAGTCGAACAGGCCGGTGCCGACGGCGGTGTGCACCTCGTGGGTTCCACGTGAAACCCAACGCACCGCGGAGGTCTCCGAGTCCGCCACCCACAGCCGCTCGCCGTCCGCGGACACCGCCAGGCCGGACGGCTGCGCGAACCAGGCCTCCCCGGCCGGGCCGTCGACCAGGCCCTCGTTGGTGGTGCCGGCCGCGACCCGCACCGTGCCCCCCACCGGATCGAACGACCACAGCTGGTGCACGCCCGCCATCGCGATCCACACCCTGCCGTCGAAGAACGCGACGTCCCACGGCGAGGACAGGTCGACCTCACGGGACGCCCCGGCCGTCGGCGACCCCTGCCACCACTGCTTCCCGGTGCCCGCCAGCGTGGTCACCGAACCGTCGGCCAGCCGTACCCCGCGCAGCGCGTGGTTGACGGTGTCCGCCACCACCACGTCGTACCCGAGGCCCAGGCCCGCCGGCACCAGCGCCAGGCCCTGCGGCTCGCTGAACCGCGGCTGCGCGCCGTCCACCAGACCGCGCACCCCGTCGCCGATCCGCCGCACCACGCTCTCGCCGTCCTCGGCGAGCTCCACCAGCGAGTGGTGCCCCGAGTCCGCGACCAGGAAGTGCCCGTCCGGCAGCCGGACCGCCTTCCCCGGGAACCGCAGGTCCCCCGCCACCGGCTCCGGCGCCACGTACGGCCCGTCCCCGCGGCGCAGCGTCCCCTTCGCCTCGTGCTCCGCCTCCAGCTCCTCCACCAGCTTCGCGATCGCGTGCGCGTGCCCCTCGCCCGCGTGCTGCGCGACCACGTACCCCTCCGGGTCGATCACCACCAGCGTCGGCCAGGCCCGCACCGCGTACTGCTTCCACGTCACCAACTCGGGATCGTCCAGCACGGGGTGGTGCACCTCGTACCGCGCCACCGCGTCGACCACGGCCTGATGGTCCGCCTCATGGACGAACTTCGGCGAATGCACCCCGACGATCACCACGGTGTCGCGGTGCTTCTCCTCCAACTCCCGGAGCTCGTCGAGGACATGAAGACAATTGATGCAGCAGAAGGTCCAGAAGTCCGCGATCACGATCTTGCCGCGGAAATCCACCAGGGACAGGTCCTTGCCCCCGGTGTTGAGCCATCCACCAGCGCCGACCAGCTCGGGGGCGCGGACACGTGCACGAGAAGCCATGTCCCCATCCAACCCCATCGGGCCGTGCCGGCATTCCGGGCGGGACGACGACAGGCGGAGGGGCCGGTGGCGGTGGAGGCGCGGGCGGCGTCGGCGAAGGCGTGACCGGTGTGGCTCAGGGAGAGCTGCCGCCGAGCGCCCGCACCTCGCTGATGAGGTCGATCGCCCGGGGAATGGAGAGCGGTTCGGGACGGGTCAGCCTGCTGAACGGCCGTCATGCCCTGCTCGGCCAGGACCGGGCGGCACTCGTCCGCACCGGGGGGCCGAAAACCCGGGTGCCCGCCCCGCAGACGGGCGCGACAATGGGCCGGTGATCGCATACGTACCCGAGGGCGAGGTCGGAATTCCGGACGCCGTGGTCGAGTTGGCGGCGGGCGAGCCGATCGTCGCGGTCTGGCGCAACGAGCTGCACGGGCTGACGTTCCGCCTCGGGGACGGCCCGGGCCGCAGGTTCGCCAAGTGGGCGCCGGCCGGCAGCGGCGCGGATCTCCGCAACGAGGCCGAACGGATGCGTTGGGCGCGGCGGTTCACCACCGTTCCGGAGGTGCTCGGGCTGGGCGGCGACGACTCCGGCCGCTGGCTGCTGACGGCGGGCCTGCCGGGCCGCTCCGCCGTCGACGCCGAGCTGAAGCGGGACCCGGCGACGGCCGTCCGCGCGATCGGCGAAGGGCTGCGGGCGTTCCACGAGGCGCTGCCGGTCGCCGAGTGCCCGTACGACTGGTCGGCGCAGCGCCGGATCGCCAAGGCGGTGGAACTGCGCCGCGACCCCGCCGACTGGCACCCGGACCTGCACCACTACGGCACGGTGGACCGGGCGCTCGCGGTGCTCGCCGACCCGCCGCCGGCCGACGGAACGGTCGTCTGCCACGGCGACGCCTGCGCCCCGAACACCCTGGTCGGCGACGACGGCCGTCCGACCGGCCACGTGGACCTGGGCGCCCTCGGGGTGGCCGACCGGTGGGCGGACCTCGCGGTGGCCTCGTGGAGCACGGTGTGGAACTACGGTCCGGGCTGGGAGCGTCCCCTGCTGGAGGCGTACGGGGTCGAACCGGACGAGGAACGCCTGGCGTACTACCGCCTGTTGTGGGACCTGACGTAGCGCCGGGTGGCACCATGTCGGATGCCGCCCGACGGCGGGCCGGCGAATAGACGAGGAGTCGGGGTCATGGGTCGGAAGTTCCAGGTCAAGGAGCGCCTGTTCGCGGTCGGCGACGACTACTGGGTCGAGGACGAGCACGGCGACAAGGCGTTCCTGGTGGACGGCAAGGTGCTGCGCGTGCGCGACACCTTCGAGCTGCAGGACACCGAGGGCAACACGGTCGCCACCATCCGGGAGAAGGTGCTGACCGTCCGCGACGCCATGAAGATCGAGAACGGGGACGGGGACGTGGTCGCCACCGTCCGCAAGAAGCTGTTCACCCCGTTCCACGACAAGTACCACGTGGAGCTGGAGGCCGGCGGCGAGTACGAGATCCACGGCGACCTGATCGACAAGGAGTACGCCGTCAAGTCCGACGGCCACCGGATCGCCGAGGTCTCCCGCAAGTGGTTCGCGATCCGCGACACCTACGGCGTGGAGATCGAGGACGGCGTCGACGTCCCGCTGATGATCGCCATCGCGGTGTGCCTGGACCGCCTGGTCGAGCACAACGACTGAGGCACGGCCCGCTGTCGCCCTCCCCCGGTGCGCTATGTTGTGCCGATTCCCGACACAGGGCACACCGGAGGGGGCGGGCGGATGAGCGACATCCTTCACCAGCTGGGCTACGCGGCGGCGTACGGGGCGGTCGGCCTGGCCCTGCTGCTGCTCGGCGTCCTGCTGGTCGACCTGCTGACGCCCGGTCAGCTGCGCCGGCAGATCTGGATCGAGCGCAACCGCAACGCCGCCGTGGTGCTGAGCTCCGCGCTGCTGTCGGTCGGCGCGATCGTGTTCACTGCCGTCATCTCCACCTACCAGGAGTTCGGCAAGGGCCTGGCGGCGGCCGCCGTGTTCGGCCTGTTCGGGCTGCTGCTGATGGCCGTGTCGTTCTGGGTGCTGGACCTGGTCACCCCGGGCCGGCTGGGCGAGCTGCTGGTCGACAGCGAGCCGCACCCGGCGGTCTGGGTGACCGCCTCCACCAACTTGGCCGTCGCCGCGATCGTCTCCGCCGCGATCTACTGACCGGCCCGCGGGGGCGTCAGCCGGCCGCGAGCCGCTCGGTGAGCCGGGCCTTCGCGGCGGGCCACTCCGCGGCCAGCATCGAGAAGTACACGCTGTCCCGCCAGCTGCCGTCCGGGCGCTGCTTCGAGCGCCGGAAGGTGCCCTCGTACACCGCCCCGAGCCGCCGGATCGCGTTCTGCGAGCGCTCGTTGAGGTGGTCGGTCTTCCAGCAGACCCGGCCCATGCCGAGGTCCTCGAAGGCGTGCGTGAGCAGCAGCAGCTTCGCCTCGGTGTTCACCGCCGTCCGCCACACCGAGCGCGCGTACCAGGTGCCGCCGATCTCCAGCAGCTCGTCCTCCGCGCTGGCGTCGAAGTAGCAGCTCACCCCGACCGCCCGGCCGCTGTCGAGTGCCACCACCGCGAACGGCGTGCACGCGTGGTCCGCCAGCCGGGCGTCGATCACCTGCGCCATGTCCTCGGCCGTCCGCGGCACGGGCACCGGGATCCAGCGCCAGACCTCCTCGTCCCCGCCGGCGGCCTCGAACAGGTCGGGTACGTGGGCGCGGGTCAGCGGCTCCAGCCGGATGTGGCGGCCGGTCAGGAATGCGGGTGCGGGGAGCTTCGCGGTCATGCCACCACCGTAGGCGCGCTTTGCACTAGAGGCAAGCCATATCTGCACTAGTGCAATGGAAAAAGATCATGCAAAGGGCCCGGCACCCCCACCGCGGGGGGTACCGGGCCCGAAGCCGTCCTACAGGAAGGAGTTGATCTGGATCGTCTCGGTCCGGCCGGGGCCGACGCCGATCGCCGAGATTGGGGCGCCCGACATCTCCTCCAGCGCCTTCACGTACGCCTGCGCGTTCTTCGGCAGGTCCGCGAAGGTCTGCGCCTTCGAGATGTCCTCGCTCCAGCCGGGCAGGTTCTCGTAGATCGGCTTCGCGTGGTGGAAGTCCGACTGGTTGTACGGGAGCTCCTCGACGCGCTTGCCGTCGATCTCGTACGCCACGCAGACCGGGATCTGCTCCCAGCCGGTCAGCACGTCCAGCTTGGTGAGGAAGAAGTCGGTCAGGCCGTTGACCCGGGTCGCGTAGCGGGCGATCACCGCGTCGAACCAGCCGCAGCGCCGGTCGCGGCCGGTGGTGACACCGCGCTCGCCGCCGATCCGCCGCAGCGCCTCGCCGTCCGCGTCCAGCAGCTCGGTCGGGAACGGGCCCGAGCCGACGCGGGTGGTGTAGGCCTTCAGGATGCCGATCACCCGGTCGATCTTGGTCGGACCGATGCCCGAGCCGGTGCACGCGCCGCCCGAGGTCGGGTTCGACGAGGTGACGAACGGGTACGTGCCGTGGTCCACGTCCAGCAGGGTGCCCTGGCCGCCCTCCAGCAGCACGACCTTGTTCGCCTTCAGCGCCTCGTCCAGAACGAGGGTGGTGTCGGCCAGGTACGGCTTGATCTTGTCGGCGTAGCCCAGGTACTCCTCGAGCACCAGCTCGGCCGGGATCGCGCGCCGGTTGTAGAGCTTCACCAGGAGCTGGTTCTTGTCGTGCAGCGCCGCCTCGATCTTCTGGCGCAGGATCGACTCGTCGAACAGGTCCTGGACCCGGATGCCGACCCGGTTGATCTTGTCGGCGTAGGCCGGGCCGATGCCGCGGCCGGTGGTGCCGATCCGGCGCTTGCCGAGGAAGCGCTCGGTGACCTTGTCCAGCGTCCGGTGGTACGGGGTGATCAGGTGCGCGTTGCCCGAGATCAGCAGCTTGGAGGTGTCGATCCCGCGCTCGTTCAGACCCTTGAGCTCGGAGAGCAGCACGCCCGGGTCGATCACCACGCCGTTGCCGATCACCGGGACGACGTTCGGGCTGAGGATGCCGGAAGGCAGCAGGTGCAGGGCATACTTCTGGTCGCCGATGACCACCGTGTGACCGGCGTTGTTGCCGCCCTGGTAGCGGACGACGTAGTCGACGGAGCCGCCGAGGAGGTCGGTCGCCTTCCCCTTGCCCTCGTCTCCCCACTGGGCACCAACGAGCACGAGTGCCGGCACAGGCGTACACCCCTTCCGGTTGGGGCATCCTGCGAAGACCGCAGTCTGGCCCGAGATGGACGAAGCCCCTGGCGCAATGGCGCAAGGGGCTCTTGCACCGAGAGATTACCTGAGGAAGGACCGGTCGTGTCGTCGCTGTCCACGCCCGTATCCCGCCCGCCGGACGCCGAGAGCCCCGGGCCGCTGCTGGTACTGCTCGACCCGGCCGCCAAGGAGGCGGACGGAGAATCGGTGCGGATCGCCAAGGACGTGCTGTGCGGCGGCGCTGACGTCAAGGTCGCGCTGCCGGAGAGCCCTTCCGAACTCGACCGGGTGCTGGCGCACCGCGGCAAGCGCCGCGCCGTGGTGATCGGATCGGACCAGGCGCTCCAGCGAGTGCTCCAAGCCCTGCACCGGCAACGGGAACTGGACACCGACCCGGTCGGACTGGTCCCGGTCGGCGGCCCGGTCGCCACCGCCACCGCCCGCCTGCTCGGGGTGCCCGCCGAGCCGGTCGCCGCGGCCCGCGCGGTGCTGGCCGGCGGGGCCCGGCGGCTGGACCTGCTGCTCGACGACGGCGGCGGCGTGGTGCTCGCCGAGGTCCGTTTCACCGGCCCGCGGCAGGGCCGAACGGGTGGCTGGCGTTCGCTATGGGCGAAATTGGCTGCGGCCGAGCAGGCGAGCCCTCCGGCAGCCGAGGAACTGCGGATCGAGGCCGACGGCCGCCTGCTGGCCGACGTCCACCAGCGGGTGCGCCACCTGCGGGTCGCCATGGTCGACGGCGCCATGGAACTCGCCCTCGACCTGGACGGCCGCCCGCAGCGCCACCGGGCCGGCCGGCTCACGGTGGCCGGCCGCGGCTTCGGCTACGAGGCCGACGGCTGCCCGGTCGGCCCGGTCCGGAACCGCACCTGGACGGTCCGGCCGGACTCCTGGCGGCTGCTGCTCCCGGCCTGATCACCCAGGGTGAGCAGGCTCACGTTCCGTCCGCCCGTCCACTGTGCGAAGGCCCGATGACAAGGGCGTGAAGCCGGTCGCCGACTGTGCGAAAAGCTGGTAAGGGGCTAGGTCTACGCGCGTACCCCGAGGCTGCCATCAGGCCGTTCGCTCCACCTGCCCTAGACTCGAAGACGTGCCACGTGGTGACGGACGACTCAACCACGATCTTCTTCCCGGCGAGAAAGGCCCCCAGGACGCTTGCGGCGTCTTCGGTGTCTGGGCTCCCGGCGAGGAGGTCGCGAAGCTCACGTACTTCGGCCTCTATGCCCTGCAGCACCGCGGACAGGAATCCGCGGGCATCGCAGTGAGCAACGGCTCCCAGATTCTCGTCTTCAAGGACATGGGACTCGTCTCCCAGGTCTTCGACGAGACCTCCCTGGGGTCGTTGCACGGGCATATCGCCGTCGGACATGCCCGCTACTCGACCACCGGGTCCTCGGTCTGGGAGAACGCCCAGCCGACCTTCCGCGCGACCGTTCACGGTTCGCTGGCCCTCGGCCACAACGGAAACCTGGTCAACACCGCCGAACTCGCGGCGATGGTCGCCGGACTGCCGGGCGAGGAGCACGTCTCCCGCTCCGGCCGGACCGCGGCCACCAACGACACCGACCTGCTGACCGCCCTGCTGGCCGGCCACCCGGACCTCACCATCGAGGAGACGGCCCGGAAGGTCCTGCCGGACGTCAAGGGCGCGTTCTCGCTGGTCTTCATGGACGAGCACACGCTCTACGCGGCCCGCGACCCGCAGGGCATCCGCCCGCTGGTGCTCGGCCGGATCGAGCGCGGCTGGGTGGTGGCCTCCGAGACCTCCGCCCTCGACATCGTCGGCGCCAGCTTCATCCGCGAGGTGGAGCCCGGCGAGCTGATCGCCATCGACGAGAACGGCATGCGCACCTCGCGCTTCGCCGAGGCCAAGCCCAAGGGCTGCGTCTTCGAATACGTGTACCTGGCCCGCCCGGACACCACCATCGCCGGACGCAACGTCCACCTGTCCCGGGTGGAGATGGGCCGCAAGCTGGCCGCCGAGGCCCCGGCCGAGGCCGACCTGGTGATAGCGACGCCCGAGTCCGGCACCCCCGCCGCGATCGGCTACGCGGAGGCCAGCGGCATCCCGTTCGGCTCCGGCCTGGTGAAGAACGCCTACGTCGGCCGCACCTTCATCCAGCCCAACCAGACCATCCGCCAGCTGGGCATCCGGCTCAAGCTGAACCCGCTGAAGGAAGTCATCCGCGGCAAGCGCCTGGTGGTGGTGGACGACTCGATCGTCCGCGGCAACACCCAGCGCGCCCTGGTGCGGATGCTGCGCGAGGCGGGCGCCGCCGAGGTGCACATCCGGATCTCCTCGCCGCCGGTGAAGTGGCCGTGCTTCTTCGGCATCGACTTCGCCACCCGCGCCGAGCTGATCGCCAACGGCCTCTCGGTCGAGGAGATCGGCCGCTCGCTGGGCGCCGACTCGCTGGCCTACATCTCGATCGACGGAATGATCGAGGCCACCAAGCAGCCCAAGGACAGGCTCTGCCGGGCCTGCTTCGACGGCGAGTACCCGATGGAGCTGCCCGACCCGGCGCTGCTCGGCAAGCTGCTGCTGGAGGCGGAGATCGCCGGCGGCCAGGCCAAGCAGCCCGTCCGCGGCGGCAAGCAGACCAGCGACCTCGACGGCGTGCAGTCGCTGCTGGGTGGCGCGGGCGCGGCGGACGCGCTGCGACGCCCGTAACCGTGCGAGCCGCCCCCGGCCGCGGGGCCGGGGGCACCCTCCCGGCCCCGGCCGGGGGTGACAGCACCACCACTTCGAAAGGGCCACATCACGTGACCAGCAACGAGACCGGGGCGACCTACGCCGCCGCGGGTGTCGACATCGAGGCCGGCGACCGCGCCGTCGAGCTGATGAAGCAGTGGGTGAAGAAGAGCAACCGGCCCGAGGTGGTCGGCGGGCTCGGCGGCTTCGCCGGACTGTTCGACGCCTCCGCCTTCAAGCGCTACGAGCGCCCGCTGCTGGCCACCGCCACCGACGGCGTGGGCACCAAGGTCGCCATCGCCCAGGCGATGGACAAGCACGACACCATCGGCCACGACCTGGTCGCCATGGTCGTCGACGACCTGGTGGTGTGCGGCGCCGAGCCGCTGTTCATGACCGACTACATCTGCGTCGGCAAGGTCGTCCCGGAGCGGGTCGCCGCCATCGTCAAGGGCATCGCCGAGGGCTGCACGCTGGCCGGCTGCGCGCTGGTCGGCGGCGAGACCGCCGAGCACCCGGGCCTGCTCGGCCCGGACGACTACGACGTGGCGGGCGCCGGCACCGGCGTGGTCGAGGCCGACGCGCTGCTCGGCCCGGACCGGGTCCGGGCGGGCGACGTGGTGATCGCGATGGCCGCCTCCGGCCTGCACTCCAACGGCTACTCGCTGGTCCGGCACGTGCTGCTGAACCAGGCCGGCTGGAGCCTGGACCGCCGGGTGGAGGAGTTCGGCCGCACCCTCGGCGAGGAGCTGCTGGAACCGACGAGGATCTACTCGCTGGACTGCCTGGCGCTGGCCCGCGCCACCGAGGTCCACGCCTTCTCGCACGTCACCGGCGGCGGCCTGGCCGCCAACCTGGCCCGGGTCATCCCGGACCACCTGCACGCCCGCCTGGACCGCGGCACCTGGTCGCCGCTGCCGGTGTTCCGGACCGTGGCCAAGGTCGGCGCGATGCAGACCCTGGAGATCGAGAAGACCCTGAACATGGGCGTCGGCATGGTCGCCGTGGTCCCGCCGGAGTCGGTCGACACCGTCCTCGCCGTCCTGGAGGACCGCGACGTGGAGGCCTGGCTGCTGGGCGACGTGGTCGACCGCACCGCCGAGCACGAGGGCGGCGCGGCGCTGTACAACGCCTACGAGGCGTTCTGATCCGAGGCAGCGAGAGGGGCCCCGCCGCACCTGCGGCGGGGCCCTTCGCACGACCGGCGCGGCGCGGGACGCCGAAAACCGGCCCGGCGCTCACGGGGAGCGCTCGGACCGGTCCGGTCGAAGAACGTTACGCGCGGCGACGAGCCGGAGGGGTGTCCTCGTCCTCGTCATCGTCGTCGTTGTACATGTCCGCGTACGCCGCGTAGGGATCGTCCTCGTCGTCGTCCTCGATCGGCTCAGGCTCGATCGCGGTGGACGGAGATACGCCCAGCTCGTTTGACAGACGGTTTGCGTCGAACCCGCCGCTGTTGTACTTCAGCTCGCGGGCGACCTTCGTCTGCTTGGCCTTGGCCCGGCCGCGCCCCATGGGTCGACCCCCTCAACGGTGGGGCTCACGGCCCCGAGTCTGACACGTGTTGATGATCAGGTCCGGCCTGCCCGAAGTGGGAAACCGTCCCTTGGAGCATTAACGGTACCTGTTTCCGCCGCCGGACGGTACGTCGCCGGTGTCACGTGGCGCGCACCCGAGCCCCCCCGAACCAGGTCCGCCCAGGTCAGAGGGGAATTCCGGGGCTTTCGCAGGCTGTCCGGCGTGTGGCCGGTCCCGTCGTTCCTGCAGAGATTATCCCCCGAAGGAGGCGCGCTATCGCCCGATCGGGGGACGGACTGAGAATCCGGTTCCACATCGTGATGCGCGGGGCCGACCGGTCGTCGACCCCGCGCAGTCGGTCGGTCGCGGTCAGCTCCGGCGGGGCGCCGGGAGCAGCACCGAGCGCAGCGCGCTGATCTCCCGCATCCGCTTCTCGGCCAGGCGGTCGGCGGCCACCGCGGGCGGGATCCCGTCGACGGCGGCCCGGGTGAAGATCTCCAGCGTGGTGTCGAAGATCTTCGTGGCCTTGTTCTTGGCGCGGTCGAAGTTGAAGCCCTCGATCTCGTCCGCGACCTGGATCACGCCGCCGGAGTTCACCAGGTAGTCGGGCGCGTACAGGATGCCGCGGTCGGCGAGGTCCTTCTCCACGCCCGGGTGGGCGAGCTGGTTGTTGGCCGCGC
Organism: Streptomyces sp. TLI_171; assembly: GCF_003610255.1. GTDB lineage: Bacteria > Actinomycetota > Actinomycetes > Streptomycetales > Streptomycetaceae > Kitasatospora. The sequence continues at coordinate 4,127,384 of NZ_RAPS01000001.1, forward strand.
CGCAGACGATCGAGGTGCCGGCCGCGCCGAGCGCCGCCACCGTCTCGTCGGTGAGCGCGCCGCCGAGCGCGCACGGGGCGTAGACGTCCAGCGCGGCGGTCAGCAGAGCGGCGGTGTCGGCCACCACCTCGACCTCCGGGTGGGCGGCCCGGACGCGGTTCACGGCGGCCTCGGAGACGTCCGTGACGACCACGGTGGCGCCGTCCGCGACCAGGTGGCCGACCAGGTAGTGGCCGACCTTGCCGACGCCCGCCACGCCCACGCGGCGACCGCGCAGGGTGGGCTGGCCCCAGCGGGCCTTCGCGGAGGCGCGCATGCCCTGGAAGACGCCGAACGCGGTGAGGATGGAGGAGTCGCCGGCGCCGCCGTGCTCGGGCGAGCGGCCGGTGACGAACTCGGTCTCGCGGGCCACCACGTCCATGTCCTGGACGTAGGTGCCCACGTCGCAGGCGGTGATGTAGCGGCCGCGCAGGGACTGCACGAAGCGCCCGTAGGCGCGCAGCATCGCCTCGTTCTTGTCCCGGTTCGGGTCGCCGATGATGACGGCCTTGCCGCCGCCGAGGTCGAGCCCGGCGAGGGCGTTCTTGTAGCTCATCCCGCGGGAGAGGTTCAGCGCGTCCTGCAGCGCCTCCTCCTCGGTCCCGTACGGGAAGAAACGGGTGCCGCCGAGGGCCGGGCCGAGGGCGGTGGAGTGGATGGCGATGATCGCCTTGAGGCCGGAGGAACGGTCGTGGCAGAGCACGATCTGCTCGTGCCCCTCGCCGTCCTGGCCGGTGCCGAAGATCCGGCTCAGCACGCCTGGTGCGGGGTGCGTGGTGTGTACGTCGGTCACGGTGGTGACTCCAGTAAAGGATGGCCCGCGGCTGTGGTGCGGGCGTCTGGTGGAAGCGTAGCCCCGGGGCCGCCTTCGAATCTGCCCCCGGACGGCCCCCGGGGCACAACGACCGAAGCCGTCCGCACGACACCCTGACGGCTCCCGCAGGCGCGTGCGACCATGCGGAGCGTGACCGCTCCGCGCACGACCGTGCTCCCGCCCTACACCGCGCAGCTGCGGGTCTACGAGCCGCTGGCCGCCTACCCCGAACCCGACCGGTCCGCCTGGCAGGCGTACGCCGCCGCGCACGGCCCCGACGCGCAGGGGCCGGGCCGTCCGGTGACCGGGGCGGCGCTGGCCGAGCAGCGCGGCGCGCTGGCCCGCCTGGCGGCCCTGACGCCCCGTCCGCTGCCCGACCGGGAGGACGGACGGGCCTACGTGCGGGTGCAGGACGGGGTGACCTACATCTGCCCCTGGACGACCCGGCTGCGCGCCTGGCTGGCGCTCCAGGAGCTCCCGCGGGCGCTGCCGGCGCACCTGGTGGACACGGTGCTGCCCCCGGCCCTGCGGGCGGCGGCGGAGTCCGACCGGGCGCAGTGGCAGCAGGACCACCCGGACGCCCGGCCGTGGATCATGACCAGCCGCTGGGAGGTGCCGCTGCGCTGGTTCCTGGCGTTCGGCGAGGAGGACCGCTGCCACCTGCCGGCCGACACGCCCGCGGACGGCGAACGGCCGGACCCGGCCGCGCTGTTCTACCTGACGCCGATGGTGCAGGCCCGCCGCCGGGTGGCCCGGGCGTACCGGGTGCTGCGGGAGAAGGCGCCGGACGGGGTGCTGGCGGGCGGCGCGGAGGAGGTGGGGCGCTGGCTGGAGGAGTTCCACCCGCGCTCGCTGGTGGAACTGGACTACGGCGGCCTGGTGCAGCTGCTGGGCCCGAAGGGGCTGGCGGAGGAGCACTCGGTGGGCGAACTGGCGGCCGGGCTGGCGGCCCTGCGGTCGGGGGACACCGAGGAGGCGGTGCGGGTGCACGAGGCGCTGACCGGGCGCTGGCGGCGGGTGCTGGCGCTGCGGCAGTCGTCCTGAACGGGAACGGATCGGGTTGACGGATCGTCAGAAAAAAGCCACTGGTCGAATGTCGGTGCGAGGGGGGAGGATGGTCCATACCATTGCTGCGGTTTCCGGGACCATGGTCCCGGAACGGGTCAATACCCATGGAACGTGACACTACTCACCGTTGACGCGAACTCAGACCTATGTGCCAAAATGGGACAACCAACCCAAGCTCGCCCAGGCGTGCCGCACCGTGACCGGAAGTCACCGTAGAGTGACTGTCCGTTATGGGGTGGTCCGTGGGCTTCCGTCGGTCTTGAACCCGTGAGGGGTCAATTTTGGCGGTTTGGCCGATGGGACTGGACGGATGGTGTAGTTGTAGACACCAGGACAAGCCGTTCGTCCTATAACCGACTCGGCCCGTCCCTGCCATTTCGGGCATCGCGGGCCAAGGTGCAGAATTTGAAGGATAGAACCGCCCTGGTTCGGTTCTCCCGAGGAGGCCGCTCATGACCGCTCGTACCCCTGACGCCGAGCCCCTGCTGACACCGGCAGAGGTCGCCACGATGTTCCGCGTGGACCCGAAGACCGTGACCCGCTGGGCCAAGGCCGGCAAGCTCACGTCGATCCGGACCCTCGGCGGGCACCGCCGTTACCGCGAGGCGGAGGTGCGTGCCCTGCTGGCCGGTATTCCGGCCCAGCGCACCGAGGTCTGATCCCCAGTCATCCCTGGGCCGCCTCCCCGACTCCGCCGGGTCGGGGGTGCGCCCGGTAGGTCCGAAGGGCCGTTCTCCCCGACTCCGCCGGGCCGGGAGGAACGGCCCTTCGGCATGTCCGGGGGCGGAATGCGGGATTCCCGTTGGGGCGACAGGGGGAGGGGGGCATTACCGGGAAAGGCAGTACAATTTTATATATTAAATAAGGGCACTTTGCGGCGATGCCGTGGAAGTCGTGTCTCAAAAGGTGTTCAGTGACGGTGATCACAGCGGCGTTATCTTGTGCCCGGCCCCGGAAACGCGATAGGGCCCGGAACCTTGACGGTTCCGGACCCTCGCACCTGCGATCCCGACGGGACTTGAACCCGCGACCTCCACCTTGACAGGGTGGCGAGCTAACCAACTGCTCCACGGGACCAGTGATCTGATCCTTGCCCGCCTGCTCTCGCCTGCGAACAAGACAGACTGTACTGCATGGCGACCCCCCAGGTCGAACCGGCTCCGGGGCACCTCCGGAGCCGGTTCCGGGCGGGTCTCAGAGGGTCGCCGCGGCAGCCTCCATCGCCTTGAGGATGCGCTTCTCCGATACCGGGCTCGGGGTGCCCAGACCCTGTGCGAAGAAGCTCACCCGCAGTTCCTCGATCATCCAGCGGACCGCCCGGACCTCCGGCGACGGCTCCCGCCCCGCCGGCACCTTCGCCAGCAGCTCCCCGTACGCCTGCTGGACGGCCTGTACCTTCAGCAGGTTCTGCAGGTCGCGCTGCGGGTGGTTGGGCAGCGCCTCCAGGCGGCGGTCCACCGCGATCAGATAGCGCTTCAGATCGCCCAGCCGCGACCAGCCGGTGTCGGCGACGAAGCCCGGGTGCACCAGAGAGGCCAGGTGCAGCCGGATGTCGTTCACCGCGGACAGCAGCACCGGGCTGGAGACCGACTTCAGCCGGGTCGACGCCTTGTGGAAGGCGATCAGCGCCGTCGCGGTCTTCAGGGTGGTGTCCGCCGACAGCTCGTACAGGTCCGCGCGGACCTTGTCGTACAGCCCGGCGAACGCCTCCGCGTCCCACACCACGCCGCCGTTCAACCCCATCAGACGGTCGGTGGCGGCCGCCACGATGTCCTCGAACAGCGCCGGGACGGAGCCATGCGGGTTGTACGACAGCGCCAGCTTGGCCTGGTTGCCCAGCCGGCCCTGGATCGACTTGGCCGGGGAGTTGACCTGGAGCATCAGCAGCCGGCGGGTGCCCGCCCACATCGAACGGGCCTGCGCCTCCGGAGTGTCGAACAGCTTGATGCCGACGCTCGCGCCCTCGTCCACCAACGCCGGGTAGGCGCGCAGCGAGTGGCCGCGGGAACGCTGCTCGAAGGTGCGCTGCAGGACCGGCAGGTCGGCCGGCCAGGCGGTCAGGCCGGTGCGCTCGATGCCGCGGCCGGAGGCGGCGCTGGAGAGCGTCTCCGACAACTTCGGCTGCAGCTTGCGGCGCAGCTCCTCCAGGTCCTTGGACTCGGCGAGCTTCCGCTTGCCGTCCACCACCCGGAAGGTCACCTTCAGGTGCTCCGGGATGCGCTCCTCGTCCCAGGCCTCCGGCGGGATCGGCAGGCCCGACATCCGGTGCAGCACCCGCTCCAGGGTCGGCAGCAGCGGCTCCTGGCGGTCCGTCAGCTCCCGCATCGCGGCCCGGGCGAAGTCCGGGGCCGGGACGAAGTTGCGGCGGATCGCCTTCGGCAGCGCCCGGATCCAGGCCGTCACCAGCTCCTCGCGCAGGCCCGGGATCTGCCAGTCGAAGCCCTCCGACACCACCTGGTTCAGCACCGGCAGCGGGATGTGCACCGTCACGCCGTCCGCGTCGCTGCCCGGCTCGAACTGGTACGTCAGCGGGAAGCGCAGCTTGCCCTGCGGCCAGAAGTCCGGGTAGTCGGCCTCGGTGACCCCGTCCGCGGAGTCGTTGATCAGCATCGACTTCTCGAAGTTGAGCAGGTCGGGCTGGTCGCGGCGGGTCTTCTTCCACCAGGCGTCGAAGTGCCGGGCGGAGACCACGTCCTCCGGCAGCCGGGCGTCGTAGAAGTCGAACAGGGTCTGGTCGTCGACCAGGATGTCCCGGCGGCGGGCCCGGTTCTCCAGCTCCTCGACCTCGTCGAGCAGCTTGCGGTTCTCCGCGAAGAACCGGTGGTGGGTCTCCCAGTCGCCCTCCACCAGCGCGGAGCGGATGAACAGCTCGCGGCACAGCTCGGGCTCGACCCGGCCGTAGTTGACCTTCCGCTGGGCGACGATCGGCAGGCCGTACAGCGTGACCTTCTCGTACGCCAGCACCGCGCCGGCCTTCTTCTCCCAGTGCGGCTCGCTGTAGCTGCGCTTGATCAGGTGGGCGGCCAGCGGCTCCACCCACTCCGGCTCGATCTTCGCGTTGATCCGCGCCCACAGCCGGGAGGTCTCCACCAGCTCGGCCGACATCACCCAGCGCGGCGGCTTCTTGAACAGCCCCGAACCCGGGAACACCGCGAACCTGGCCCCGCGGGCGCCCGCGTACTCGCGCTTCTCCACGTCGAACAGACCCAGGTGGGAGAGCAGGCCGGAGAGCAGTGCCTGGTGGATCCGGTCCGCGTCCGGCTCCGCGTCGTCATGAGGCTCGTCGATCGTGACCCCGAGCTGCTTGGCGATGGTCCGCAGCTGGACGTAGACGTCCTGCCACTCCCGTATCCGCAGGTAGTTGAGGAACTCGGACTTGCACATCCGGCGGAACGCGGACGAGGACAGCTCCTTCTGCTGCTCCCTGACGTAGCGCCACATCGCCAGGTAGGACAGGAAGTCGGAGGTCTCCGAGTGGAAGCGGCGGTGGCGCTCGTCGGCGGCCTGGCGCTTCTCGGCGGGGCGTTCGCGCGGGTCCTGGATGGACAGCGCGGCGGCGATCACCATCACGTCGCGCACGCAGCCCAGGCGGTCGGCCTCCAGCACCATGCGGGCCATCCGCGGGTCGACAGGGAGCTGGGCCAGCTTGCGGCCCAGGTCGGTCAGGCGCTTGCGGTGGTCCTTCTCGTTCGGGTCGAGGGCGCCCAGCTCGTGCAGCAGGCTGACGCCGTCCTTGATGTTGCGGGAGTCCGGCGGGTCGAGGAACGGGAAGGCCGCGATGTCGCCGAGGCCGGCCGCGGTCATCTGCAGGATCACCGAGGCCAGGTTGGTGCGCAGGATCTCGGCGTCGGTGAACTCGGGGCGGGAGAGGAAGTCCTCCTCCGAGTACAGCCGGATGCAGATGCCGTCCGAGGTGCGGCCGCAGCGGCCCTTGCGCTGGTTGGCGCTGGCCTGGCTGATCGCCTCGATCGGCAGCCGCTGCACCTTGGTGCGGTGGCTGTAGCGGGAGATCCGGGCCGTGCCGGGGTCGATCACGTACTTGATGCCGGGGACGGTCAGCGAGGTCTCGGCGACGTTGGTGGCCAGCACCACCCGGCGCTGCGAGGAGCGCTGGAAGACCCGGTGCTGCTCGGCGGAGGAGAGCCGGGCGTAGAGCGGCAGGATCTCGGTGAACCTGAGCTTCAGCTTGGTCAGGGCGTCGGCGGTGTCGCGGATCTCGCGCTCGCCGGAGAGGAACACAAGGATGTCGCCCGGCCCCTCGGCCTGCAGCTCCTCGACGGCGTCGCAGATCCCCTGGATCTGGTCGCGGTCGCGGTCGCGGTCCGACTCGTCCTCGTCGGCGTCCTGGTCGGCGTCCTCGACCAGCGGGCGGTAGCGGACCTCGACCGGGTAGGTGCGGCCGGAGACCTCGATGATCGGGGCGTCGTCGAAGTGCTCGGCGAAGCGCTCCGGGTCGATGGTGGCGGAGGTGATGATCACCTTGAGGTCGGGACGGCGGGGCAGCAGCTGCTTGAGGTAGCCGAGCAGGAAGTCGATGTTCAGGCTGCGCTCGTGCGCCTCGTCGATGATCAGGGTGTCGTACTGGCGCAGGTCCCGGTCGGTCTGGATCTCGGCCAGCAGGATGCCGTCGGTCATCAGCTTGACCAGGGTGTCCTGGCCGGCCTGGTCGGTGAACCGGACCTTCCAGCCCACCGCCGCGCCCAGCGGGGTGTCCAGCTCCTCGGCGACCCGCTCGGCGACCGTGCGGGCGGCGATCCGGCGCGGCTGGGTGTGGCCGATCAGGCCGCGCACGCCGCGGCCCAGCTCCAGGCAGATCTTCGGGATCTGGGTGGTCTTGCCGGAGCCGGTCTCGCCCGCGACGATCACCACCTGGTGGTCGCGGACGGCGGCCAGGATGTCGTCCTTCTTCTGCGCGACCGGCAGTTCCTGCGGATAACGGATCACGGGCACCGCCGCGCGCCGGTCGGCCACCCGCAGCTCGGAGCGGTCGAACTCGGCCGCCAGCTCGGCCAGGACCTTCTGCCGGGCCTCGTCCGAGCGGACCTTGCGGGTGCCCTCCAGGCGGCGGCCGAGGCGCTGCGCGTCGCGCAGCATCAGACCGGGCAGCCGGGCGGCCAGCTCCGCGAGCGTGGGGGCGGGCTGCGGGGCTACGGGAGAACTCACTGCGGGCATCCCTCTAGGTTGCAAAAAGACAGGGCCGGGGCGCACCTCGGTTTTCGAGCACATCCAGTGTCACAGGCCCGGCGGGCGGACCGCGAACAGCCGTTCCGGCGGTCGGCGGCTTTGACGGGCACCCGCCCGTTTCGCCCGCCGCCCGTACTGGCTAGCCTGGAGGGAACTGGCATACGGGGAAAATCAGGGGGAACGTCATGGACCTGTGGGGCGATGTGAAGCACCTCGCCGGGGACGTGGTGAAGGTCGGCGAGGACATCGTGATGGCGCCGGCCGAGATCGCGCACTGGGCGCTGGGCAAGATGTTCGGCGACGCCGACGCCGAGCTCAACAAGATCGCTCAGGAGCTCGCCGAACTCGGCAAGCAGGTCGACGGCCTCGGTCGCGAGGTCAACTCGGTGCTGTCCAGCATGACGTGGCACGGAGCGGCGGCGGACGCGTTCACCGCGCACGCGCAGGGCCGGGTCCGGGAGCTGAACACCGTCGCGGACGAGCTGGGACAGCTCGGCGACGCGGTCAAGCAGCTCGCCAACATCCTGTGACGACGGCAACGGGGCGACGACGAGGGGGAGACCGTCGATGACGGGGAATCAGTTCGGCTTCCAGCCGGGTGAGCTGCTCAAGATCCAGCGCGACTTCGAGCAGGTCAACCAGCGGATGGCCGAGATGACCAAGCAGGTCGGACACATCAAGGCGACGGTCGCCAAGGCCGCCGCCACCGACGTGTTCTCGGGCTCGATCGCCAGCATCCTGGGCGCGGGGGCGGTGCTCGCCGAGGTGGTCAAGGACGTCTCGGCGATCAACAGCCGGGCCGAGGCGCTGATGAAGACCAAGGAGAAGCTGACCCAGGAGCTGGGGCAGGACGCCGCGAAGATCAAGCAGCTGATCGCGGCGTACGAGGCGGCCGAGAAGAAGATCGCCGGCGAGCTCAACAAGCCCAAGGGCGAGGGCAAGCCGGAGCCCAAGTCGCCCGGCACCAGGATCGACGGGGCCGGCAAGGGCGGCCACAAGGGCGGCAGCGGCGGCACCGGCGGCCACACCCCGCAGCCCAGCTCGCCGAACGAGGGCGGCGACACCGGGTCCGGCATGCCGAACGGCGGGCCGGGCGGCAAGCACGACGGCCCGAAGCTCAAGGACCGCTCCACCGGCGACTGGAAGACCCACTACATCACCGGTAACAGCTGGGACGCCTGGTCGGACCACAAGCACAAGAAGAACGGCGAGGGCCTGGGCGTGAAGGCCCACCCCAAGCTGGACGGGGTGTCCCCGGAGCGCAGGGCCATGGTGGAACGCGCGCTGGAGCGCGCCGAGCACAAGCTCGGCTACAGCCAGGGCGCCGTCACCAACGGCTACCGGGTGGACTGCTCGGGCCTGGTGTCCTGCGCCTGGGGTCTGCCCGGGCCGGGCCGCAACACCTGGGGCCTGATGAAGAGCGACGTCTCCGAGCACATCAGCAAGAGCGAGCTGAAGCCCGGCGACGCGATGATCTCCGGCGACCACACCGTGCTGTTCGGCGGCTGGGTGGACGCCTCCCACACCCGCTACATCGGCATCGAGGACAGCGGCGACGCGGGCATGGTCTCCCGGGAGATCCCCTACCCGTACTTCCACGGCGGCTCGGCGTACCAGCCGTACCGCCGCAAGGGCGTCGACTGACGGAACGTCACGGCGCAGGGCCCGGCGGGGTGTCACCCGGCCGGGCCCTGCGGCGTTCCGCGGTCGTGGTTCGGGCGGCCGCCCGCGACGGAGCCGGCGATGCCCGCGGCCACGCCGGGCGGGGCGGCTACGTCCGCGACCCGGCGGGCCACCGCGTCGACGTGCTGACCAGGCCGTGAGCCGAGGGCTCGGGCCCGTCGTCCGGTTAGGGTGGACGGATGAGCGGCGAGCAGCAGCAGCGGGGGTACCAGGCGGATCCGACGGCGGTCCATCCGTTGGCGCGGGTGGTGTTCGGCGTGGTCGGGACCGTGCTGATCGTGGTCGGCGTCGTGCTGCTGGTCCTGCCCGGGCCCGGGATGCTGCTCCTGCTGGCCGGGATGGTGCTGGTCGCCCGCGCGGTGCCGGCCTTCGCGCGCTTCGTCGAGCCGGTGCGGGCCAAGGCGATGCAGGGTGTCGAGGCCAGCGTCGCCTCGCGCTGGCGGATCGCCGGTTCGGTGCTGGCCGGGCTCGGCCTGATCGGCGCGGGCGTGGTCGCCGGGCTGGTGCCCGCGCTGCCGCTGGCGGGCTGGGCCACCGGGACGAGCCTGATCCTGTCCGGGCTGATCCTGCTCGGGCTGCTGGCCTGGAGCCACCGCCGGGTGCACGGCTCGCGCAACGCCTGACGGACAGCCGGAAGCCCGGCCCCGGCGGGCGCGGATCAGCGGGTGAGGCGGAAGGCCACGGCCGCGGCGGCCCGCAGCGGCCAGGGCGGGCGGGGGACGGCGAACGCGGCGCGCAGCGGGGCGTCCAGCAGGGCGGCGGCGAAGGCCGGGGCGAGCCGGGACAGCGGGCCGGGCAGCCGGGCGGCGAACAGACCGGCGACGGACTGCCACAGCGCCCGTCCGGCCGGGCTGGGGGCGAACCTGGCGGACTCGAACTCCCGCATCCAGACGGCGATCTCGGCGATCCCCGGGCCGGGCAGCGGCGGCAGGCCGAGGGCCTCGGACAGCTCGGCCTGGAAGGCGAACGCGGCCGCCCGGGCGGGCGGGTCGCCGGCCGCGAACTCGACCGGGCAGACGGTGAAGCAGGCCAGCACGTAGCGCATCAACTCGGCGTCCACGCCGGGGAGCCGGTGCAGTGCGGCGAGCTCGGCGACGATCTCCCGGCCCCGCTCGCTGTCGACCCCGTGGCCGATCAGCGCGAACATCATCGCCCCGGTGGCCTTCGCCCTGGCCTTCGGTGCGGCCGCCAACCGGCCCGTCCCGGAGAGCACTTCGGCGATCTCCGGGACGGCGAAGGTGCGCACGAAGCCGAGCGTCAGGCCGACCCGGGCCCGTTGCGGGGAGCGGTGCAGCACCAACTCCGCGAAGGCGTCCCGGGGTCGGTCGGGAACGCTCACGAGCCGGTCGCCAACGCCCGCTCCAGCAGCGGGGATTCCAGGTACTCGGCGACCCGCACCAGGTGGGCGCGCTCCTCCGCCGGGTCGGCGTCCAGGCCGGGCAGCGCCTGCTGCTCCTCGCGGGGGCGGGGCACGGTGCCGGCGGCCAGCGCGGTGACGGCGGAGCGCAGCGCGGTGGCGACCACCAGCGCGTCCCGGTCGGCGGGAGTCAGGGCGGCGGTGTCGGCGATCCGCGCGGCGGCCCGGACGGCGGCCGGGTCGATCCACGGACGGAGTGTCAGCTGCCCGTCGCGGATCTCCAGGCCGCGCCGGGTGGTGCGCCACTCCAGGTCGCGCAGGGCGACGCGCTCCCGCCAGGCGGGGGAGGGCGGGCCCTCCAGGGCGAGCCGGCGGTCGGCCCGGTAGACCAGGTCCCAGAGCGGGCGCAGGGCCCGGAAGTCGCGGCGGCGGGCGGTCCAGGCGGCGCCGGCGGGGCCGGCGAAGCCGCAGGTGATTCCGATCGCGCCGAGGGTGGCGAAGGCCGGGCCGAGCGCGGTGCTGAGCCACTCCGCGCCGCCGACCCCGGCGTACGCCAGGGCGATCGCGGCGAGCTTGCAGAGCACGTAGCCGCAGGCGGTGAGCGCACCCAGGGCGATCAGCCGGATGCCGCGGCGCAGCCAGCCGGCCGGCAGCCGGGCGGCGTGGCCGAGGCAGACCCGGCCGATGTCGATCAGCGCGTAGGCGAACAGGCCCTGGTAGAGCGCGAGGAACAGCGCGGTCGCGGTGCGCGGGGCGAAGGTGGTGTCGAAGGTGAGCGGGGTCTCCGGGCGGTAGGGGCCGCCGGCCAGGAACAGCGCGGCCAGCACCGGCACCAGGGCGGCGAACACGGCGGTGCGACGGCGCACCCGCTGCCGCAGCCGGTCGTCCAGCGGCGCCCACACCTGGGCGCCCTCGCGCTCCTCCGGGGGCGTCCAGACCAGGGCGAGCACCACCGCGGCGGCGGAGAAGCCGACGATGCCGAGGTAGACGAACAGGGTGGCGAGGTTGCCGACGCCGGTGAGGTGCCCGATGCCCCGGTACAGCACCGGTGAGGCCAGGACGAAGGCGGTCGAGGGCGAGGCGATCGCCAGCGCGACCACCAGCAGACCGAAGGAGGGGTCGCGCCGCCAGGCCCGCAGCTTCAGCGCGGCGACCGTCCAGGCGGCGCTGCCGATACCCAAGTAGACCAGGTTGTACGGCAGTTCAGACATGCTGTCCCTTGCGGTGCTCCAATGCGGGGGCGAGTTGCGAGGTGGTGCCGGCGCCCGGGGCGAGCACCAGGATGCGCATCAGCTCGGCGCCCAGCACCTCGGCCTCCTCCTCGGCGGCATCGTCGTAGTGCGAGCGGCCGAGCACCAGGCGCAGCATCTCCGGGTCGATGGTGGGCAGTTCGACCCGGGCGGTGTCCTCGTCGAGCAGCGCCGGCTCGGACAGGTGCCCGCACAGCAGGTGGGCCAGCTCGTGGCAGATGATGTGGGCCCGGTGCAGGCCGGAGGTCTCCTGCTCGACGTGGATCACGTCCTCGCCGGACAGGCGCTCGACGAACCCGGAGGGCTCGCCGACCCGCATCCGGCGCGGCGCGATCCGGATCGGCCGGTCCAGGTGCGCGGAGACGGCGCCGCACAGCTCCTCGACAGTGCTCAGCGGTGGCAGGCGCAGCTCGCGCGCGACCGCCCGCATCCGGCGGCGGGTCCGCCCGAGCCCGCTCCCCACACCCCGCACGTCGACCCCTTCCGGTAGCCGCCAGTGTCCCAGCGGCACCTGCTGGCGCTCCGTCACGTCGACGGGCCGGCCTCGTCGGGCGGCCCGTCGGACAGGCCGACCGCCCGCCGCAACTGCTCCACAATAGTGAGTGCGGCGTCCTGCATCTCCGGGGGCAGCCCGGCCGCGCGCATCGCGATCCGCTCCACCCGGGCGTCCCGCAGCGCTTCGATCTTGCGCAGGTCCTGCTCGACGGCGCTGGCGGTCGCCGAGTCGGAGAAGTAGTCGAGCGGGACGCCGAAGAACTTCGCGATCCGGACGGCGTTCTCCAGGCTCGGCTTCTGGGTGCCCTTGCGCAGGTTGCCGATGTACGTGCCGCTCAGCCCGGTGCCTTCGGCGATCTCGGAGTCCCGCCACGGCCGGCCGAGGTCCTTCGGGTAGATCACCGCTATCAGACGCCGGAAGCGGCTGGCGAAGTCCGGTGCTTCGGCGTGTGGGGAGTCCAGGGGCATGTGCCGGATCATAGAGGGTCCTTACCCCCGGGCGTATCCCTCGATCAGCTCGTTCTGCACGATCGTTGGGGAATTGGTGGCCATTTCGTGGCGATGGACAACTCTTCGCTCTGGACCGTCGGTGGAGAATCCACGATAGTTGACACACCGTGGACCGATCGGCAGGATCGGCATCCTGATACTCGGGCGCCGTTGCCCCACGGGGGTGGGCAGCGGCGCTCGTCCGTTCCTCCGCGCCCCGCGCAGTCCCGCGATCCGGAGGACACCGCTCCGCTGTCCCGGCGTCACCTTCCGTTTCCCGGGCGGCCGTTCACTGCCGTTAGGCTGATTCGGACCTCGCCCGGCACCCTCCTGACAGCCGCCCCGGGCACCCTGCCCGAAAGGCGCTGCGCAGCCGATGGCCCCCCGCCTCTCCGTCGTCGTCCCGGTGTACAACGTCGAGCGCTACCTCGTCGAATGCCTGGACTCGATCGCCGCCCAGACCTTCGACGACTTCGAGTGCGTGATGGTCGACGACGGTTCCACCGACACCAGCGCCGAACTGGCCGCGGAGTACGCCGCGCGCGACCCCCGGTTCCGGTTGGTGCAGCAGGCCAACCAGGGCCTCGGCGCCGCCCGCAACACCGGCGTGCGCCACCTCGGCGACGGCACCGAGTACCTCGCGTTCGTCGACAGCGACGACGTGGTGCCGCCGCACGCCTACCGGCTGATGATCGACACCCTGGACGGGACCGGCTCCGACTTCGCGGCGGGCAACGTGCTGCGGCTGCGCACCGCCGGACTGGAGCCCTCGCACGTCCACCTGCGCCCGTTCGCGAAGACCCGGCTGCGCACCCACGTCAGCGAACTGCCCTCGCTGGTCACCGACCGCACCGCCTGGAACAAGGTCTACCGGCGCTCCTTCTACGAGGCCGCCGGCCTCGACTACCCCGAGGGCATGCTGTACGAGGACGCCCCGGTCAGCGTTCCGCACCACTTCCTCGCCGAGCGGGTCGACGTCGTCTCCGAGCCGATCTACCACTGGCGGATCCGCGAGGACGGCGACCGCTCCATCACCCAGCGCCGCACCGACCCGCGCGGCCTGGCCGACCGGATCCGCTCCATCGAACTCGTCCGCGGCTGGCTCCTGGACCGCCCCGAGCCGGTCTTCCGCGAACACCTGCGGGCCTACGACCACAACACACTGGTCGAGGAGATCCCGATGTTCTTCTGGACCGTCCCCGACGGCGACCGGGACTACCGCTACGCCTACCACCGGCACGTCACCCGACTGCTCAGCGCGATCGGCCCCGACCGGGTCGCCGCCCTCCCGCCGTTCCTGCGCCTCAAGTACCGGCTGACCGTCTCCGGCCGGGTCCACGCCCTGGCCAACGTCCAGCGCGCCCACCGCCGGGTCCGCAACACCCGCAAGGCGCTGCGCCGCGGCTGACACCGCCCCCGCCGGGCCGCGGCCCGGCGCGCGGCGTACTTGAACCAGTTCAGCGGCAGGCCGGCGCGGGCGCACCGCCCTGCACGTCCGAGGACTTCAGGTACGCCAGCCGGTGGTTGAAGCGGATCGCGTAGTAGGCGTCGCAGCCCACCACCAGCGTCCGGTCGTTCTCCGCGCTGCCGTCGATGTTGCGCGCGTAGTAGAAGTCCGACCGCACCGGCCCGGCGGACAGCGCCACGTACGACTGCCCGGCCGGGACGGTCGCCGACAGCGGGGCCACCTCCTGCACCGGAACCGCCGGGTACGGCAGGTACGCCGCGGCCTCCGGGCACGCCCGGCCGTACACCGGGATCGACGCCAGACCGGCCCGCGGGGTCAGCACCGTCCGCCCCGGCCGGGTGTCCGGTACCGCCGCCCGGCCCTGCGGGTTGTGGAACCAGGCCTGCTGCCCGTCGTACCAGATCGCCGTCCAGTCGCCCGAGACCCCCGCCACCACGTACCTGGTGCCCGCCACCGCCTTGTCCCGCCAGTCCGAGGCGTCCTGCGTCCCGCCGCCCAGCAGCGGGGCGTCGGCGCTCGGCTGCGTGCGCAGGTAGACGAAGTTCTCCGGCCGGTCCGAAATCCCGTTCACCGGAGGCTGGTTGGTGCTGTCGAAGGCAGGGGCGACGACGACCGTCCCCCCGACCACCGGCGGTCCGGGCTCCGAGTGGACCGGCGCGCCCACCAGGTCCATGAAGTGCGACCAGTCCCAGAACGTGCCCGGGTCCCAGTGCATCCCCGCCACGTTCGCCTGCACCGGCCCCGGCACGTCGTCGTGCCCGATGACGTGCTCCCGGTCCAACGGGACGCCGTACCGGGCCGCCAGGTACCGCACCAGCTCGGCGGACGACCGGTACAACTGCTCCGAGTACCAGGTCGGCCGGTCCGTGGGGAACGCGTACCCCTCGTGCTCGATGCCGACGCTGTGCATGTTGACGCTCTTGTTCCCGGCGTGCCAGGCCACATGACGATTGCTCACCAGCTGCGTCACGTGTCCGTCCGAGGACCGCACCAGGTAGTGCGCGCTGGCCTGCGCGGCCGGGTTCTGGAACGTCGCGATCGCGCCCTCGTAGCCGCCCTCGGTGTCGTGGACGACGAGGTACTGGATCTGCTGCCCGTCCGCCGGGCGGTCCGCCTCGGTGTAGTTCCCGTACGAGGTCGGGTCGTTCGGGTCGGTCAGCGCGTACGCCGCCGGGCGGAAGTCGCAGCCCAGCTCGGGCGGGCACTCGGCGGCGGGGTCGGGGGCGGGATCGGGCGCGACTCCTGGTGTCGGTGCTTCGAGTGTCGGGGCGGCTTCCGCGGGCGGGGAGGCCGGGAGGCGGACGGTGCGGCCCTCCGCGGTGCGGCGGCCGGCACCCGTGCGGAGGGTCGCGAACACCCGGTCGGCGAACGGGCTGGTGGCGGCGGAGGCCGTCGGGTCGGCGAACCGGACCACCGCGCGGTACCAGTCGGCCGGATCGGGCGAGGCGGGCGCACCGGACTGGCGCTGGTACAGCGCCAGCAGGGCCGCGCCGCCGCGCACGGACTGCGCGAGGTCGGTCTTCAGGTCGTCCGCCGGGCGGCCGAGCAGCGCTGCGGCGGCGTCCAGGGTGTGCAGGGCCTGTCGGCGCGCTGCGGGCGGTGCGGGCGGTGTGGTCGATGCCGTCGATGCGGTCGGTGCGTCTGGGGCGGGCGGGTCGAGGTGGGTCAGACCCATCACGTTGTAGTTGCCGGTGGTGCTCGGCTCGCCGCCGTGCGCCTCCCACCTGGTCTGCTGGTACGACACCGCCAGCAGGAGGCCCTCCGGGACGCCGAACTCGGCTGCCGCGTCGGCGAACTGACGCTGCAGCCGGTCGGTGGGCGCCTCCGCCGCGCGGACCGGGCCGGGCAGCAGCGCAGTGGTGGCGAGCAGGGCGAGTCCGGCTGCCGCCACCAGGGGGCGGGAAGTGCCTGTCAACGGAAGATCTCCCCTGCTCAGGGGCCGGACGGCCGGGCGCTGCGAGTGTTCGCGACGCTAACACCCGCAGGCGCCCGCAGCCGGGAGGACCTCGCACCCTTCACTCTGACGAGACGTCATGAATGGTGCGGCGAACGGCTCGTCACTCGGTGGTCAGCCACTGGACGAACTGGACCACCACGCCGTTCGGGTCGGTGACCTGGAACAGCCGCTCGCCCCACGGCTCGTCGCGCAGCGGCATGGTGACCCGGGCCCCGGCCGCGCGGAGGCGGTCCTGCTCGGCGGCCGCGTCGTCCACCGTGAACGCCAGGATCAGCCCGGCCGCGTGCTGGTCGCGGAAGCCCTCCGGCAGCACCTCCAGCCCCCGGCGCAGGAAGACCACGTTCAGCCCGGCGTTCGGGTGGGCGAGCGAGACGAAGCCGTCGGCGGCCATCTCCGGCCGGAAGCCGAGGTGGTCGGCGAAGAAGGCGGCCGAGGCGTCGACGTCCTCGACGGTCAGCGAGACGGCGGAGCGGTTGATCTTCAAGGGGTGGCCTCTCGACGCGTCCGGATTCTCTGTACGCCGTACACTATACACAGTACGGAAAATCGGGCGTGGAAGAATTCCGGCATGGCCACCAACCGGAGCAGCGCGGGAGACCCGGCCCGGACCCTCGCCCTGCTGTGGGGCACCTCCACCGGCAGCAGCGGGCGACGCGGCCCCCGACAAGCCCACTCCACCGCCGACATCGCCGCCGCCGCCGTCCGGATCGCCGACGCCGAGGGCCTCGACGCCCTCACCATGCGACGCCTCGCCCAGGAACTCGGGCTCTCCCCGATGGCGCTCTACACCTACGTCCCCGGCAAGGCCGAGCTGCTCGACCTGATGCTCGACACCCTCTACGCCGCGATGCCCCGCAGCACCCCCGCCGACCCCGGCTGGCGCGCCCGCGCCACCGCCGTCGCCGACGACAACCGGGCCCTCTACGCCGCCCACCCCTGGATGGCCGCCGTCCCCACCTCCCGGCCCCCGCTCGGCCCCGGCCTGATGGCCAAGTACGAGTACGAGCTGCGCGCCCTCGAAGGCACCGGCCTCGACGACCTCCAACTCGACGCCGCCCTCACCCACCTGCTCGGCTTCGTCCAGACCTGCGCCCGGATGGCCACCGACGAACGGGCCGCCCAGCAGGACAGCGCGATGAGCGACCAGGACTGGTGGACCGCCAACGCCGCCCTCCTCGCCCGCGTCCTCGACCCTGCCCGCTACCCCACCGCCACCCGCGTCGGCACCGCCGCCGGCGAGGCCCACGGCGCCGCCTACAACCCCACCCACGCCTACGACTTCGGCCTCGCCCGCACCCTCGACGGCCTAGCCGCTCTGATCGACTCCTGACCGGGGCCGCCAGCGGGGGGTGTCGCTCCGGACCTCGCCGTCCAGCCAGTGCCAGACGGTTCGTCGCTCCGCAGCGGGAAGACGCCGTCATGGGGCCCGCGCCGGCCGCGCCCACCGCCAGCAGGAAGGTGCGGTGGTCGGCCGGGAGGCGGATCCCGAGCCGTTTCTCGGCCTCCGCCGCCTCGGCGGCGGCCCGTTGGCGTACACGGCACGAAGAAGCCCCCCGAGGCTGATGCTTCGAGGGGCTTCTCGGTACTGTGGCCAGGGCCGGGGTCGAACCGGCGACCTTCCGCTTTTCAGGCCAAGCTGGGATGGTGGGATGCCCCGGTTCGAACCCTTCTGCCGTCCGGACAAGGCCATGGCCGAGCGCCACTGTTCGAGCCGGTTGGTGTCAGTGGTGGCGTCGACCGGTGCTGGACAGTGCGAGCAGACGTGGGTCAGTACGGTAGTAGGTCGCTCGTGATCAGGTCGAAGTCGAACGGCTCGGGGATGCGCAGCGTCTCGCCGAACTCGATGTCCTCACGGCGGTGGTACTTCGTACCGTCGGGCCGGCTGAACAGGGTCACGGTCTTCTGCCTGGCGTCGACCAGCAGGTACAGCGGGATGCCCATCAACGGGTAGTCGCGGACCTTCCCCACCCAGTCGTTCTCCGGGTTCGAGGGGGAGACGAGTTCGACGGCGACAGCGGCGAGTTCGGACGGGACCTGGTTCTCGGAGGTTTCCAGCGCTTCGCTCGGAAGGTACGTCAGGTCCGGGTTGCGGCTCTTGCCGACGTTGGGTGACACCAGGTCGGTGTTCTCGCTCGGTAGCAGATCGACCGGGGCGTACCTGTCGAACTGGCGGCGGACTAGCAGCAGGTTTCGCTGGTGGATCCCCGAGGGGCTGACCATCATGACGATGGTGTCGCCCGAGATCTCCACCTTGAACCCGTCGGGCAGGCTCCGTCGGGCTTCGTCGAGGAGTGCGAAGTGCTCCGGGTTCATGAGGGGTGTCTCCTGGAGTGCGCCGGGCATCACCCTCAGAGTAGTCCGGCGCCCAGGGCCGACAGCGCCGTGCGCGGTGCTTGCCGCGATGCCCGTTCTCCGGCCCGTCAGCGGGACCTCGATCGCTCCGGCGGCCGACCCCGCTGTGCAGTTGCGTCGAACGGCGCGAAAAAGCCCCCGAAGCGCGTGCTTCGGGGGCCTTCCGTTCGTGTGGCCAGGGCCGGGGTCGAACCGGCGACCTTCCGCTTTTCAGGCGGACGCTCGTACCAACTGAGCTACCTGGCCGTACTGCGACGCCTCTTGCGAGACGAGCGATCCCGACGGGACTTGAACCCGCGACCTCCACCTTGACAGGGTGGCGAGCTAACCAACTGCTCCACGGGACCTCATGTGGATCGCTCCACAAAGGACCTTACTACGGTACTGCGTACCCCCAACGGGATTCGAACCCGTGCTACCGCCTTGAAAGGGCGGCGTCCTGGGCCACTAGACGATGAGGGCTTTTCGCGGCCCCGTCCGGCCGGTTGATCCGGCGTTCGGGGACGTCGAGAAGCATATGGGATGCCGGGCGGAACACCAAAACGGTTTCCGATGGTCGGCGCGGCGCGGCGAGGTGCGGGGGCCGGGGGTCAGGACCAGCCGAGTTCGTGGAGTTCGTCGTCGTCGAAGCCGAAGTGGTGGGCGACCTCGTGGATCACCGTGATGCGGACCTCCTCGACGGCCTCCTCGCGGGTGGCGCAGTGGCGGAGGGTCGGGCCCCGGTAGATCAGGATGCGGTCGGGGAGGACGCCCGCGTACCACTCGCCGCGCTCGGTGAGCGGGATGCCCTCGTAGAGGCCGAGCAGCTCAGGGGTGGCCGGGTCGGGTTCGTCCTCGACGAAGACCGCGACGTTGTCCATCATGGCGGCCAGCTTCGGCGGAATCTGGTCCAGCGCGTCGGACACCAGCGCCTCGAACTCGTCCCGGGTCATCTCCACCCGTTCATTGTCGGGACTCCGTTGACGGGACGCCAGATGATCCGGGCAGTGGCGTTCGGCGGGTCGGCAGGTGCTTGACTCTCTGGCATGAGCGGCAGGGTCGTGACGGAGCCGAGGCAGCCGGTGCTGCGCGGGCAGGGGCGGGTGGTGGCCGCGGTCGCCGCCGGCGGGTTGCTCGGGGCGAGCGGCAGGTACGGGGCGGCGCTGCTGTGGCCGACCGCGCGGGACGCGTTCCCGTGGACCACGCTGCTGGTCAACACGGCCGGGTGCGCGGTGATCGGGGTGGTGCTGGTGGCGATCACGGAGGGGCCGTGGCGGCCGCACCCGTTGCTGCGACCGTTCGTGGCGACCGGCGTCCTCGGCGGGTTCACCACCTTCTCGACGTACGCGGTCGACGCGCAGCAGTTGTTCGACCACGGGCTGCCCGGCAAGGGCCTGCTGTACCTGGGCGGGACGCTGCTGGCGGCGATGGGCGCGGTGTGGGGCGCGGCCGGTGCGACCCGGGCGGCGTTGCTGGCCCGGGCGGAGCGGAAGGGCGGGCGATGAACTGGCTGCTGGTGGCGGTGGGTGCGGTGGTCGGAGCGCCGCTGCGTTACCTGACGGACCGTGCGGTCCACTCCCGGGTCGGATTCGCCTTCCCGTGGGGGACGTTGACGGTCAACGTGGCGGGCTGCGCGCTGCTCGGGCTGCTCACGGCGGTCGCGCCGACGGACGTGCGGCTGCTGCTCGGGACGGGGCTGTGCGGGGCGCTGACGACGTACTCGACGTTCTCGTTCGAGACGCTGAAGCTGGCCGAGAACGGGTCCCGTGGGGCGGCGTTGGGGAACGTGGCGCTGTCGTTGGGGGCGGGGTTGGCGGCGGTGTACGCGGGGGCGGGAGTGGGGCGGCTGGTGTGGGGGTGAGGGCGGGCGCGGGGGCGGGCTGAAGCCGGCCGGGAACGGGTCCCGTGGGCGGTGCCGGGGGACGTGGCGCTGTGGGCGCGAGCGGGGGTGGCGGCGGTGCACGTGGGGGCGGCCGGTGCGGGGGTGAGGGGCGGTCCCGGGGTGGTGGGGCGGGCTGTCCGGGGGTGAGTGGGGGGCCACCCGTGTCCCGGTGGGGTGGGTGGGCGTTGGGCACCGAGAACGGTGGCGGGCTCCGGGTGGGGCGCGCGCAGGAGGTGGCTCGGTGGTGGCGGTTGGGTCGGCGCGTCGGCGGGTGGCGACGGGGACGGTGGCGGCGGCGTTCGCCGTGTTCGGGCTGAGCGGCTGCATGTCGGTGGGCGCGGACGTGCCGGGCGGGGTGGCAGAGGTGAAGCCGTCGGGCTCGGCCTCGGCGACGGGTCCGAGGGCCGGGATCGGGGCGGCGGTGCACCAGGGCGGCCAGCGCTCGGAACACGGCGGCGCGTTGAGCGCTGACGGTGCGTCACCCGGGCTCTCGCCCTCGCCGGGTGCGCCGGCGTCGGAGGCGCCGCCGCCGGCGGGCGTGCCGGGGGCGCCCGTGGTGGTGCCCGCGCCGTCGGGGAGCAGCAGCGCGCCGTCGCCGTCCGCGACCGGGCCGGCGACGGCGGGGCCGAGCCAGTCCGCGGGGGGCGGGGCGGGCTCGCCGAGTCCGCAGGGCAGCCCGTCGGCGCCCTCGCACTCGCCGGCGCCGTCCGGGTCGCCCGGCGGGTCGACGGAGCCGAGCGAGTCGCCGTCGGGGCACTGACGGGGCGGCCACGGGCCGGGGAAACCTTCGTTCGAGGGCGCTGACCAGGTGATTTGCCTCTGATCCCGAGGCTCCCCTATGGTGGTAGATCGTTCGTTTGATCCTATTTGGCTGGCGCTCCTCATACACCTTTGAGCGCCCTTGGCGCGTTCCGGCGATCCGTGGCTGACCGCATAGAGGCGGTTTTTCAACAGACCCCCGGACTTTGGCGCGTGCCACTTCCGGAAGGTTTTGCATGTCTCTCGTTGACGACGCCCGCTTCGCCATGCCCGCGAACGGGTCCGACGCCGCCGACACCGACTCCCTCGACACCGACATCGACACGCTGGACGCGGAGCTCGCCGAGCTCACCGAAGGCGACACCGACGCGGACACCGATGCCGCCCCCGCCGAGCCCACCATCACCTTCGGCGACCTGGGCCTGCACGACGACGTCGTGCGGGCGCTCGCCAAGCGCGGCGTCACCACCCCGTTCCCGATCCAGGCCGCGACCATCCCGGACGCGCTGGCCGGCAAGGACGTGCTGGGCCGCGGCCGCACCGGCTCCGGCAAGACCCTGAGCTTCGGCCTGCCGCTGCTGACCCGCCTGGCGGACGGCGAGCGCACCAAGGCGAAGCACCCGCGCGGTCTGATCCTGGTCCCGACCCGCGAGCTGGCCATGCAGGTCGCCGACGCGCTGGAGCCGTTCGGCTCGGTGCTCGGCCTGCGCCTGAAGGTGGTCTGCGGCGGTACCTCGATGTCCAACCAGATCTACGCGCTGGAGCGCGGCGTGGACGTGCTGGTGGCCACCCCCGGCCGACTGCGCGACCTGATCAACCGCGGCTCCGCGAAGATGGACGAGGTCGAGATCGCGGTCCTGGACGAGGCCGACCAGATGGCCGACATGGGCTTCCTGCCCGAGGTCACCGAGATCCTCGACCTGGTGCCGGCCGGCGGCCAGCGCCTGCTGTTCTCCGCCACCCTGGAGAACGAGATCGACACCCTGGTCAAGCGCTACCTGAAGAACCCGGTCACCCACGAGGTCGACCCGTCGGCCGGCGCGGTCACCACCATGACCCACCACATCCTGGTCGTGAAGCCCAAGGACAAGGCGCCGATCACCAGCGCGATCGCCGCCCGCAAGGGCCGCACCATCATCTTCGTCCGCACCCAGATGGGCGCCGACCGGGTCGCCCAGCAGCTGGTCGAGTCCGGCGTGAAGGCCGACGCGCTGCACGGCGGCATGACCCAGGGCGCCCGTACCCGCGTCCTCGGCGACTTCAAGGACGGCTACCTGAACGTGGTCGTCGCCACCGACGTGGCTGCCCGCGGCATCCACGTCGACGGCATCGACCTGGTGCTGAACGTCGACCCGGCCGGTGACCACAAGGACTACCTGCACCGCTCCGGCCGCACCGCGCGGGCCGGCCGCTCCGGCACCGTCGTCACCCTGGTGCTGCCGCACCAGCGCCGCGGCGTGTTCCGCCTGATGGAGGACGCGGGCGTGGACGCCTCGCGCCACATCCTCGACCACGCCTTCGACGCCGAGGTCGCCAAGATCACCGGCGCCCGTTCGCTGGTCGAGGTGCAGGCTGAGAGCGCGTCCGGCATCGCCGGCGCCGCCGAGCGCGAGGTGGCCGAGCTCACCCGTGAGCTGGAGCGCGCCCAGCGCCGCGCCACCGAGCTGCGCGAGGAGGCCGACCGCCTGGCCTCCCGGGCCGCCCGCGAGCGCGCCGAGCTGGGCATCGAGGACGAGGAGCCGGCGGCGGAGGACGCGGCCGAGGCCGTGGCCGAGACCGCCGTCGAGACCGAGGCCGCCGCTCCGGTGACCGAGGACCGCGCCCCGGCCTACCGCGAGGCCCGCAGCGAGCGCCCGGCGTACAACAACCGGGACCGCGGTGACCGTGAGCAGCGTGGTGGCTTCAACCGCGATGACCGTGGTGGCCGTTCGTTCGGTGACCGTGAGCAGCGTGGCGGCTTCAACCGTGACGACCGTGGTGGCCGTTCGTTCGGTGACCGTGAGCAGCGTGGTGGCTTCAACCGCGATGACCGTGGTGGCCGTTCGTTCGGTGACCGTGAGCAGCGTGGTGGCTTCAACCGCGATGACCGTGGTGGCCGTTCGTTCGGTGACCGTGAGCAGCGTGGTGGCTTCAACCGCGATGACCGTGGTGGCCGTTCGTTCGGTGACCGTGAGCAGCGTGGCGGCTTCAACCGCGATGACCGTGGTGGCCGTTCGTTCGGTGACCGTGAGCAGCGTGGCGGCTTCAACCGTGACGACCGCGGTGGCGACCGTGGCGGCCGCTCCTTCGGCGACCGTCCGGCGCGCTCCTTCGGCGACCGCGACCGCGGCCAGGCCGGTGGCGGCAGCCGTCCGTTCGCGCGGCGCGACGACCACCGCGCCGGTGGGCGTCCGCAGGGCTTCAACCGCGATGACCGTGGTGGCCGTTCGTTCGGTGACCGTGAGCAGCGTGGCGGCTTCAACCGCGACGACCGCGGCGGCGACCGTGGCGGCTTCAACGGCGGCGACCGCAAGCCGCGTTGGAAGAACTGACGCTCCGTCCGCGAGCTTCGGCCGGGCCCGTTCCACTTCGGTGGGGCGGGCCCGGCCGCGTCTCCGGGGGACGCGAAAAGCGATGGTGGGGGCGGGAGTCGGGGACTAGCGTGCCGAGGCATGAGCAGTAGGCAGCGGGCCATGGCCACGCAGAACGAGGAGATCGCCGACCGGGGCGAGTACCGGAGTGTCACCGGGTCGATGGTGCGGATCGCCGAGGAGCTGGCCGCGGCCCGGGCCGGGACGGTCAGTTACCCGCCCGACGCGGAGTTCGGGCCGGGCCCCGGGCCGCTGGCGGGGAAGGCCGAGGTCACCGGCGAGGGCAGCATGCAGGCGGCGGCCCGGCTGCTCGCCGAGGGCGGGCGGAGCGTCGCGGTGCTGAACTTCGCGTCCGCGCGCAGCCCCGGCGGCGGCTACCTGCGCGGGGCGAAGGCGCAGGAGGAGGACGTGTGCCGCAGCTCGCTGCTGTACCGCTGCCTGCTGGAGGCCCCGGACTACTACGAGGCGCACCGGGCCTCCACCGACCTGCACTACAGCCACCGGGTGATCTGGTCGCCCGGCGTGCCGGTGATCCGGGACGAGCGCGGGGACCTGCTGGCGGCCACCCGCCGGGTCGGCTTCCTGACCTCGCCGGCGCCCAACGCGGGCCAGCTGGCGCTGCGTTCGCCCGGCGCGGCGCTCGATCTCGGCCCGGTGCTGGCCGAACGGGCCGCCCGGGTGCTGGCAGTGGCCGCCCGGCACGGCGTGCGGGAGCTGGTGCTCGGCGCCTGGGGCTGCGGGGTGTTCCGCAACGACCCGGCCGAGGTGGCGGCGGCGTTCGGGCAGGCGCTGGAGGGCTGGGGTGCGGCCTTCGACCGGGTGGTCTTCGCGGTCTGGGACCGCGCCGTGCCCTCGGCGAACCGGGCGGCGTTCGAGGCCCGGTTCGGAGCACCCGGGGCGTGACGGGGCGTCAGTCGCCGGTGGCCAGGGCGGAGGCGGCCGCCACCACGCCCGTCACGGCCAGGACGGCCGGCCAGGCGCCGATCTTCTTCGCCAGCGGGTGGGAGCCGCCGAACGCGGCCAGGTACAGCGCGGTCAGGCCGGCCGCGGCGGGTGCGCCCGAGCGGCGGGACCAGCGGACCGCGGCGGTGGTGCCGGCGGCGGCCAGCACGGCGCCGCCCAGCTCGCGGCGGCCGGAGAACCGGGCGGCCGCGTAGCCGCCGATCAGGCCGGTGGCGGCGACGGCGGCGGTGGCGGGGAAACGGGCCACGGGACGGGCTCCTTCACGACGGTGGTCGGTGGACGCAGCGTCCACGGTAACGCTCCTAACGAGCCGACTGCGGGCCGGGAGACGGGGGTTGGGATACTCCTGCCGTGACGTACCAAGAGCTTGCGCAACCGGGGGACGGCGAGCTGCGGGCTAGCCCGCTGGAACTCTTCTTCGACCTGGTCTTCGTCTTCGTGATCACCCAGCTCACCGCGAGCCTGGCCCACCACCTCACCCCGGGCGGACTCGCCCGGGTGCTGGTGATGCTGGCGGTGATCTGGTGGATGTACGACGCCTACATCTGGGTGGCCAACGCGCTGCCGCCACGCACCCACGCCCGGCGCGGCCTGATGCTGCTCGGCATGGGCTGCTTCCTGGTCATCGCGCTGAGCGTGCCGCGCGCCTTCGAGGGCGGCGGCGGGACCTTCGGCTGGGCGTACCTGGTGGTGGTCGCCGTGCACACCGGGATGTTCGCCGGCGCCGGGGTCAGGCTCGGGGCGGTGGCCCGGATGGGCGGGCTGAACGTGATCGGCTCCGCCCTGGTGATCACCGGCGGCTACCTCCGCGGCGGCCCCGAACTGGTGCTCTGGATGATCGCGTTCGGTTTCCAGTTCGCCATCCCGTACCTGGTCGACCTGCCGCGCTTCCAACTGCGCGCCGACCACTTTGTGGAGCGCCACGGACTGGTGGTGATCATCGCGTTCGGCGAGACCGTGATCGCCACGGGCGTGGGCATCGGCGACGCCGAGCTCACCCCGGCGCTGATCGGCACCGCGCTGCTCGCGCTGCTGGTCTGCGTCGGCCTGTGGTGGGCGTACTTCGGCGCGGACGACGAGGAGCGGGCCGTGCACGCGATGGCCGGCCTCGACGACGCCCGCCGCAACCTGTTGGCGATCAAGGTCTACAACATCGGGCACTACGCCCTGCTGCTGTCCGTCATCCTGTTCGCGACCGGCGCCAAGAGCGCCACCGCGCACCCGCTGGCGCCGCTGCACCTGCCCGAGGCGCTCGCGCTGGCCGGCGGTCCCGCGCTGTTCCTGCTCGCCAACGCGGGCATCCGCCACACCCTCGCGCTCGGCCCGCGCTCCCTGCGGCTGCTGGCCGCGGCGCTGGTGCTGGTCGCCGTCCCGCTCGGCACCGGGCTCTCCGCGGTGGCCCAACTCCTCGCCACCGTCGTGGCGCTGGGGCTGGCCTTCGCGGTGGAGGACCGGCGGGAGGCGGTCGGTCAGGCCGGGCCGAGCGCGCGCAGCGCGGCCAGCTCGTCCGCGGTCGCGCCGTGATTGAGCAGGTAGGCGTCGAGTGAGCCGTGCAGCTCGTGGATCCGGGCGAGCGCGGCCCGCAGGTGGACGGCGTCCACCGGGCGGGAGAGCCGCTCGACGCCCGCTTCGTCCAGGTAGCTGACCGGGCCCTTGTCCAGGCCGAGGCCGACGTTGGAACGCAGGAAGTCGACCACCACCTCGGCCTCGGACAGGCCCGCGAGGGTCTGCAGGACGGCGATGGTCAGGCCGGTGCGGTCCTTGCCGACCGCGCAGTGCACCAGCACCGGAGTGCCGGCCGCGAGCGCGCGGACGGCCGCGACGATCGCGATCCCGCCGGTCTCGGCCATGAACGGGTACAGCGCCGCCTGGTCCTCGGGCCACACCCGGTCGGTGGTGGCCGGGTCCGGCAGCATCGGCAGGTGCAGGTACCGGACCTCCTCGCCGAACGCCGGGTCCGGCCAGTTGGCGATCTCCACGGTGCTGCGCAGGTCGATGACGGTGCGGATGCCGAGCTCCGCGAACCGGGAGACGCCTTCCGCGGTCAGCCGGTTCAGGCTCGACGAGCGGAACAGCAGGCCGGGGCGGTAGACCCCGGCCCCCGCGTCGCGGAGGTTGGGCACGTCGGGGAGGTCGAGGAACGGCGCGGCGGCGATGTCGGTCTCGGTCATGCGGTCAACGGTAGGTGCGGGGGCGGACGTCGCGTCCCGGCGTTGACCGAACCGGTACCGCCGGATCCGCGATGTTCATATGAACGTCTGATCCGAGGTGGTCCGGGAGCGACGGCCCGCGGAGATGGCGCCGTCCGCGGTGGGCCTCAGCGACCGCCGGCCGCGTCCAGGAACGCGCCGGTGACGTACGAGGCGGCAGGGGACAGCAGGTAGAGGATCGTCTCGGCGATCTCCTCCGGCTGCCCGCCGCGGCCCATCGGCAGGTTCGGGCCGACCCGGTCGACCCGGCCCGGCTCCCCGCCCAGCGCGTGGATGCCGGTGTGGATCAGGCCCGGGCGTACGGCGTTGACCCGGATGCCCTCGCCCGCGACCTCCAGCGCCAGCCCCGTGGTCATCGAGTCCAGCGCGCCCTTGGACGCCGCGTAGTCCACGTACTCGTTCGGCGAACCCAACCGGGACGCCGCCGAGCCGACGTTGACGATCGCCCCGCCCCGGCCGCCGTACCGGGTCGACATCCGCCGCACCGCCGCGCCCGCGCACAGGAACGGGCCGGTGATGTTGGCCGTCCAGATCCGGGTCAGCCGCGCCTCGTCCAACTCGTCCAGCCGGCACTGCCGCTCCAGCGTGCCGGCGTTGTTCACCAGCGCGGTCAGCGGGCCGAGTTCGCGCTCCGCGGTGTCGAACAGCCGCTCCACCTCGGCCCCGGTGGTGACGTCCGCGCGGACCGCGACCGCGGTGCCGCCCGCCGCCCGGATCCGCTCCACCACTCCGGCCGCCGCGGCGTCGTCGGTGCGGTAGTTCACGCACACCCGGTAGCCGCGCCCGGCGGCCAGCAGCGCGGTGGCCGCGCCGATGCCGCGCCCGCCACCGGTGACCACCAGTACCTCGTCCAGCGCCATGCCGACGTCCCTTCGTCCACTGACCTCTGCCGACCGACGGTAGTCCATCAGGTGAAACCCCTTTGCCCGGGCCCGAGTCCGAACCGCAGCATCACGGACATGGACCCATCCGTCTCCCCGAACGGCCCGCTGCGGGCCGCACACCCGGACCCGGCCGCGTACCTGGCCGCCGACGAGGTCATCGACCACGACCACCCGGCGATCGTCGAGCGGGCCGCCGCCCTGCGCCGCTCCGACCCGGTGGCCACCGCGGAGGCGGTGTTCGAGTTCGTCCGCGACCGGATCGCCCACTCCGCCGACATCGGGTACTGGTCGGCCGCCTACCGGGCCTCCGACGTGCTCGCCGCCGGCAACGCCATCTGCCACGGCAACGCCCACCTGCTGGCCGCGCTGCTGCGCGCCAACGGCCTCCCCGCCGGGCTCTGCTACCAGCGCCTGGAGGTGCTGCACGGCCTCAACGGCGTCCTGCTGCCCGGCAGTTCGTGGTGGGTCCGGCTGGACCCGCGGGGCAACCGAAACGGTGCCGACGGCCACTTCGCGACCACCCCCGCCGCCGAACGGACCGCCTGGCCGAGTGACGCCTCCCGCGGGGAGCACCACTACGGGACGGTGTACGCGGCCGTGCCGCCGGTGCTGCTGGAGGGTCTGCGGCGGGGCGTGCCGGGCACCGCCGGCTACGGCTACCTGCCGCCCGAAATCCCGGACCCTGCTGCCTAGTTCTTCGTGGTTCGGTGCTTCGTGGTGGAGCTCTTCGTGGTTCAGCCGGAGGAGGCGCGGAGGGCGGCGAGCTTCGGGGCGCGGCTCTTCGGCGAGTCCAGGCTGAAACCGCGGGCGTCGCCCAGGTCCTCCCGCACGAACTCCTCGGCGGACCCGATCGCGGCGCGCAGCGCGCTGTCCATCGGCACGAACAACTGGTGCACCAGCTCCCGCTGTTCGGGGTCGTACTCCCACAAGCCGACGATCCGGCCGCGGTCCACCACCAGATGGGTCTGCGGGTCCGCCTCGCTGCCGAAGCTCCGCCCGGTGCGGGACGCCGGGACGGGGCGGCCCGCGTCCCGCACGTCGACCAGCCGGGCCAGGTCACGGTGCAGCAGGTGCAGGCCGTCGATCCCCGCGACCAGCGCGTACGCGGGCTCGGTCGGAACGGTGAACTCCTGGAACTCCTGCATGAGTTCGGGCGGCATGAGGAGATCGGTGCCGGGCAGCGGCTCCAGGTGCAGCGGCGCCAGCGCGGCCTTCGCGGTGGCCGCGGTGAACCCGGAGAACCAGCGGAAGTGCCGGATCGAGGCCGGGGCCGCCCAGCCGAAGTACCGCCGGGCCAGCTCGGCGGCCTCCCCGTGCACCGGCTGGTCCCACCGGACGTACCCGTAACGCTGCTGGTCCAGACGGCCGTTGACCGGCACCCGGCGGATCAGCCCGCGGGCCTGCAGCAGTCCCAGGGCCAGCGGCAGCGTCGTCGACACCCCGCGCTTGCGGCCCGCCTCGCCCAACGAGCGGACCGCCGCCCCGGCCCGCTCGCGGACCTGCCGCGGCCCCAACGGCTCGGTGGCGGACAGGACTTCGGAGACCGTCAGGCAGAGCTGCTCGATCTCGTCCCGGGTCACGTCCAGGTGCCGTACCGCCGAACCGATCTCCGACTCCGGCGCGCCCGCGCCGGCCGCCAGGCCCAGCGCGAAGTCCTCGGCCGGCAGCACGTAGGTGCAGCCGCGAGCCGCCGGCAGCTCGTGCACCTCCAGCGCCGCGACCGCCGCGTCCACCTCGGCCCGGCGCAGCCCCGCCCGCGCGAACAGCCCCAGGTACGGCGCCGACCCGCCCACCGAGCGGGCCCAGCCCGTCGCCGCCAGCACCTCCGCCGCCGACGCGCCCCGATGCCGCCCGCCGTCCAGCCACTGCCGGTGCGCCCACCAGGCGCGGAGCTTCGCCGCCGGGATCTCACCGTTCGCCATGCGCCCAGTATCGGCGCCGGGCCCGGCCGCACCCAGCACCCGGCCGGCGCGACGGGCGGCCGTGTCGCCCCGGTCGGCCTGGTCCGGTACTCCTTCTGCCGCTGCCGGCGCCGCGGAAATCGTTCGCGCGTGCGGGTCGTCGGAGGCGAGACTGCGGGGGTCACCCGCCGTCCGCGTCCGCCGAGGAGGCGTCCGCCCATGCACGTCCTGCTCTCCGGCATCGTCGGCTCCACCGCGTACGGCCTGGCGCACGCCGGCTCCGACCTCGACCGGCTCGGCCTGTTCGCCGCGCCCACCGTGGCCTTCCACGGCCTGCACCGCCCCGCCGAGTCGCACGTCACCACCGCCCCGGACCGGACGCTGCACGAGGCCGCGAAGTGGTGCCGGCTGGCCCTCGGCGGCAACCCCACCGCCTCCGAACTGGTGTGGCTGCCCGACGAGTTGTACGAGGTGCGGACGCCGCTCGGCGAGGAGCTGATCGCGCTGCGGGCGACCTTCCTGTGCGCCGCCGCGGTGCGCAACTCCTACCTCGGCTACGCCCGCCAGCAGTTCCACAAGCTCAGCACCCGGGACCGCACCGACCCGACCGGCCGGGCGCGGGCCGCCAAACACGCCCGGCACCTGGTCCGGCTGGTCCGCCAGGGCGTCTCCCTGCACGAGACCGGCCGGCTGGAGATCCGGCTCACCGAGCCCGAGCAGGTCCGCGCCCTCGGCGAGCGCTTCGCCGACCACCCCGAGGACGCCGTCCCGCTCCTCGCCGACGCCGAGGCCCGCTTCGACCGCCCCGGCGTGCTCCCCGCCGCCCCCGACGAACGCCCCGTCGAGGACTGGCTCCGCCGCGTCCGCACCGCCCACCTGCCCGCCGCCTGACCGACCGTCGACTCCTCGGCCGACCCGCGACCCGCCCGCCAAACCGCTGGCCATCCCCTCCCCGGCACCAGGTAGGATCACCCCGGCAGGCGCTGTCCCACGCGGCACACGCCTGCCGACGGGCCGCTAGCTCAATTGGCAGAGCTGCGGACTTTTAATCCGTAGGTTCAGGGTTCGAACCCCTGGCGGCCCACACGGCAGTCGTTGATGTCCGGCCTGGGCGTCCTCCCCTCGGGGAGGGCGCCCAGCGCCGTTTCCGGACCGACCGGGCCGCTGTCGGTGGGCGTTCCGTCGGCGGGAGCGGCGGGGGCGGGCGCCGCTGCCGGTCGTCACTCGTTGACGAGGACGGGGACGGTGAGGACGGCTCCGGTGGGGGTGCCGGTGAGGTGGTCGGCGGGGACGGTGAGGTCGATGCCTTCGCCGGCGGCGCGGGGGCCGGCGTGCTGGCCGGTGGCGGCTTCTTCTTCCTGGTACTGGAAGGTGCCGGTGCCGAGCAGATGGCCGGCGGCGTCGTAGTACGCGGCGTGGACTTCGAGGGCGAGCACGTCGCTGACGTCGGAGGTGACGGTCAGGTGGCCGGTGACCGCCGGGGTGGCGGTGAGGGCGAGGCCGGTGAGCCTGATCCGGTCGGTGAACGGGCCGTTCTCGACCCGGACTTCACCGGTGGCGACCGGGGTGGCCAGGACGGCGGCCGGGGCCGGGGCCTGGCGCGGGGCGGGAAGCGCGACCGGACTCACCGAAGGGGCGTCAGGTTCGGGCGCGTCCCCGGTGCCGGTGCAGCCGGTGAGCAGGGCGGCGGCGAGCGCGAGGGCGCCGAGCGCGCAGGCGGTGCGGGTGCGGGAGGTCATGGCTGCGCCTTCTGCGGGGCGGGCGGGAGGAGGAGAGCGGCGGTCGGGCCCGGGGTGCGGCATGCCCCCGGGCCCGGTGCGAGGGGGGAGGTCAGTCCCGGCCGTGCGGCTTCCCGCCGAACAGGGCGCTGTACATCTTCCCGTACAGCTCGGTGTTGTCCTGGCTGGCGGCGAAGCGCTGGCCGCCCGGGCCGTAGGCGAAGATCGGGACGTCGGCGCCGGTGTGGTTGCCGGACAGGTAGGTCAGCCAGAGGCTGGCCTCGGGGCTGCCGTCGGTGACGCCGGCCGGGTCGTCGGGGGTGCGGAAGGTCGCGGGGGCGAAGTTCTTCGGGTCCTTGGAGCCGGCGCCGTTGACGATGCCGGTGGAGCGGGACGGGTCCTTCACGTTGGCCGAGGAGGAGCGCGCCGGCGAGCTGTTGTTCGCGGTGTTGCCGGCGTCGGCGTTGGCCGGCGGAGCGGCGGCCTCGGCGTTGGTGAAGGAGCCCTTCTCGATGATGTTGAAGCCGGCGCACTCGTGGTCGGCGGTGACGATCACCAGGGTGTGGCCGTCCTTCTTGGCGAACTCGACGGCCTTCGCGACGGCGTCGTCGAACGCCTTGATCTCGCCCAGGGTCTGGTCGGCGTCGTTGGCGTGCGAGCGCTTGTCGATCTGCGCGCCCTCGACCTGCAGGAAGAAGCCCTTCTTGTTCTTCTTCGCGAGCAGGTCGAGCGCCTTGCCGGTCATGTCGGAGAGGGTCGGCTCGGCCTTCTCGGCGGCGCCGGCGGGCAGCGCGGACTTGGCGGCCTCGACGGTCAGGTTGCCGCGGTTGAACAGGCCGACGACCTTCTTGCCGTTGGCGGCGTCCAGCTCGGCCTTGGTGGCGACCTTCTGGCTGGCGGCGGTCTGCGCGCTCAGCGCCGGGTCGCCGAAGCTGCCGAGGACCTGGTAGCCCTGGGCCTCCAGCGCCTTCTGGTCGTCCGGCTCGAAGCGGGCCAGGCCGCCGCCGAGGATCACGTCGGCCGTGCCGTTGCGGGCGATCTGCTCGGCGATCGGGGTGATCAGGGTGGCGTCGGCCGGCTTGGCCTCGTAGCTGCCGTCGGCGTTCTTCGGCAGGCAGGCCGCGTCCGAGTAGGTCGGGCCCTGGCAGCCGCGGAGCAGCGCGTGGCTGAACATGCCGGCCGGGGTGGCGTCGGTGATCTCGGCGGTGGAGACGTTGCCCGTGGCGAGGCCGGCCGCCTTGGCCTGCTCCATGAGGGTGACGACCTTCTTCTCGTACGAGTCGACGCCGAGCGCCGCGTTGTACGTCTTCACGCCGGAGGACCAGGCGGTGGAGGAGCTCGCCGAGTCGGTCACCAGGGCCGGCTTGTTGCTGCCCTTCTCCACCGCGTACGTGGAGACCTGGCCGACGAACGGCAGGCGCTCCATGGTGAGCTTGCCGGCGGCGCCGTAGAAGCGCTCGCGGCCGGCGGTGACGTGGGTGCGGCCCATGCCGTCGCCGAGCAGGTAGATGACGTTGCGGATCTCGGCGTTGTTGCGCTCGCCGTGCTCCTGGTCGGAGTGGGCGGCGACCGCCGAGCCACCGATCAGCGAGCTCGCGACGGCGAGCACTGCCGCGGCCTTCAGGGCCTTGCGCTGCATAGGAACGTCTCCTCGACGCGTCGGCGCACCCGGCCGGGTACGCCGCATGCGCACCCGTGGCGGTGCCGCCGGGCAATGCGAAGGTAAAGCGACGAGGTGAATGCTTTTCGGCCACGCGGTTGCGTACGTTCGAACGCTGGCGCGCGGGCCGAGTCCGTGGGCGAGGAGCTTGACGGTCCGTCAGGCCGGGCGGTCGGGCTGTCACCTGCGGTGGTTCGGAGCCTGCCCGCGGGCCCGGGCGGTTTCGTTACGATCGGCTGCCGTTCCGGGCGGCCCGGGTGGCGCGACCGCTTCGGGAACGGGGAACGGCAGTGGACTTGGGCGAGTTGCTACGGGACCTGCGGCTGACCGCCGGGTGGACCCAGGAGGAGCTGGCCGACCGCTCCGGCGTCTCCGCCCACTCGATCAGCATGCTGGAGGCCGGCCGCCGCCGGCCGCCGCCGGCCCCGGCTGTCCTCGGTGGCCCGGCTGGCGGACGGGCTCGCGCTGCCGGTCGCCCGTCGCGAGCAGCTGGTCGCGGCGGCCACCGGCCGCCCTGCCGCCGAGCGCCCCACAGCCCCGGCGGCCCCCGCAGCCCCGGCCTGGACCGCCCCGGCCGCGCTGCTGCCCGGGCCCGTGGCGGTGGCGCGCGGGCCGCACCAACTCCCGGCCGAAAGCCGCCTGTTCGCCGGCCGGGTGGCGGAGGGCGAGTTCCTCGCCGGGGTCGCCCGGCTGGCCCCGGACGGCGCTGAGTGGGCAGGGCTGCCCGGCGCAGGCCTACAACACGGCCTACGAGGGCACGTACTGGCAGCACCTCAACTACACGTACGTCACCGGCAACGGCTTCCGGGACGGCGTGTACCGGGTCGACTTCTACAACCGCCAGAACCAGTACCAGTACTCCTGGACGGTCGAGTACCGCTGCTGATCGCCCCGCGCCGGGCAGTACCCGGGACCACCGAGTGACGACGGCCGGGTCGGGCGGGGAGGAGTGCGACCCGCAGGTCGTCTCCCCGGTTCCTCGAAGGCCCCGCTCACGGACCACGTGAGCGGGGCCTTCTCCGTGCCGCCGACGAGGGGTCGGGGGAGACCGGGCGCCCGTACCGGCGGGGCGGACGAGACGGGTGCGAACTCCGGTGCAACACCTTCGGCCGATTCTGCATCTATAGGGGTGAAGACAGCTCGGACGGGCCGGGCGACGGGGGTGCGATGTGATAGGCGACCAGGCCGAAGCCGTGGAGACGGCGGCGGGCGTGCCGGAGCAGCGCCAGGCGTCCGGCGGGGGAGCGGCCGACCGGGCGGCGGGCGGCAGGGCCGGGGGCAGGGCGGAGGCCAGGGCGGAGGCGAAACGGGCCCGGCGGCGCGGGAAACGCTGGCTGCGGGTGCTCGCGTACACCGCGGCCGGCCTGATGGTGGTGACCGTCGGCACCGGCGGCTACCTGTACTACCGGTACAACGGCAACATCAAGTCCTCGCCGCTGTTCGCGGGCGAGAACGGCGACGCCGGCCACGAGGTGCCGGACGCGTTCGGTCGCACCCCCATCAACGTGCTGGTGATCGGCTCGGACTCGCGCGACAACCCGGAGGACTGCGCGATCGGCGGCGACTGCGGCGAGGGCGCCAACGCGGACGTCGAACTGCTGCTGCACGTCTCCGCGGACCGCAGCAACGCCACCGTGATGAGCATCCCGCGCGACCTGATGACCGACCTGCCGGGCTGCATCGACAAGGAGCACAACACCTCGTCCAAGAAGCACCGCGGCCAGATCAACTCCAGCCTGCAGTACGGCCCCGGCTGCACCGTGGCGGCCGTCCACCAGCTCACCGACATACCCATCGACCACTTCGTGAAGGTCGACTTCTCCGGTGTGATCAAGATGTCGGACGCGGTCGGCGGCGTCCCGGTCTGCGTCAGCGACAACGTCTACGACCCGTACTCGCACCTCAAGCTGGCCCAGGGCACCCACACCCTGAAGGGCATGGCGGCACTGCAGTTCGTCCGCACCCGGCACGGCTTTGGCGACGGCGGCGACCTCGGCCGGGCCAGTGCCCAGCACGCCTTCCTCGGGTCGATGATCCGTCAGCTGAAGAGCGCCGGGACGCTCACCGACCCGACCAAGGTGCTGGGGCTGGCCGACGCCGCCACCAAGGCGCTCACCGTCGATCCCGGTCTGGACGGCATCACCAAGCTGGTCGGCCTCGCCGACGACCTCAACAAGGTGCCGTCGGCCCGGGTCACCTTCACCACCATGCAGACCGCGGCCGACCCCCGGGACAAGGACCGGCTGGTGGCCGGCGCCGACGCGGCCAAGCTGTTCGCCACCATCAAGAACGACCAGCCGCTCACCGCCGGCCCGGCCGGCGCCACCGCCGCACCGTCCACGCCGCCGCCCGCGGCGCCCTCCGCCACCGCGCCGGCTGCGCCCCCCGCGAGCGGACCGGCCCGCCGGACGATCAACGTGGTGGTCCGCAACGGCACCGGCCTGGACGGGCGGGCCGGCGCGGTCGCCGACGCGCTGCGGCAGGCCGGCTTCGGCAAGGACACCACCACCGGCAGGAGCACCACCGCCGACCGCACCGCGGTGCACTACCCGGCCGGCCGGGAGGCCGAGGCCCAGCAGGTCGCCGCCGCGCTGGGCGTCCCCGCGGACGCCGTGCAGGCCGGCTCCGGCAGCTCGATCGAGCTGGTGATCGGCGCGGACTGGCCGTCCGGCACCGCCTTCCCGGCCACCGCCGGCCGGAGCGCGCCGAGCGTGGACCCGTCCGCCGCGCTGAAGGGCGCGGACGCCACCACCGCCGACACCACCGGCAGCTGCACCGCGGTCAGCCACGAGAACACGGTCAGCCTCCCGGGCTACGGCGGCATGACCCCGGTCCAGGCGTACGCCCGCAGCAAGAACGTGCCCGATTCGGCGCCCTGACGGAGCCTCGGTCCCGCGCCCGGCGGAGCGCCCATCGGACGGGTGCGAAAGGGCGATAGGGGGGCGATAGGCGGGCCGGTTCGGGGCGATAGGGGGAGGCCGGAGAGTGGTGCTCACAAGAGGCGAACCTCCGCCGAATCGTGAGGAACCGGATGATGATCGATTACCAGAACCGTACGGCGTCGAGGGGGACGGCGTCTCCCCTGGCGGCTGAACTCACCAGCGTCGTCAAGCGGTTCACCAATGCCAAGGGCGAGGTGTTCACCGCGGTGAACGGGCTGGATCTACGGATTCGGCGGGGTGAGGTGGTGGCGTTCCTCGGGCCGAACGGCGCGGGCAAGACCACCTCGATCGACATGCTGCTCGGGTTGACCAGGCCCGACGAAGGAGAGGTGCGGCTGTTCGGGCAGAGCCCCGAGCAGGCGGTGCGGGCCGGCCGGGTGGCGGCGGTGCTGCAGTCCGGCGGGCTGCTGCCGGACCTCACGGTCGAGGCGACCGTGCACATGCTGGCCTCGCTGCACCCCGGGGCGGACCCGGAGCGCTGCATGGCCCGGGCGAACATCACCGAGCTGCGCAGCCGCCGGGTGGCGGCCTGCTCGGGCGGTGAGCAGCAGCGGCTGCGGTTCGCGCTGGCGCTGCTGTCCGGTCCGGACCTCCTGGTGCTGGACGAGCCGACGGCCGGCATGGACGTGGTGGCGCGGCGGGACTTCTGGGCGGCCGTCCGGGAGGACGCGGCGCGCGGCATGACGGTCATGTTCGCCACCCACTACATGGAGGAGGCGGACCAGTTCGCCGACCGGGTGGTCATGATCAGCAAGGGCGCGGTGGTGGCCGACGGCTCGGCCTCCTCGATCCGCTCGGCGACCAGCGGCCGGACCGTTTCGGCGGTGGTCAGCCCGTACGAGGCCGGGGTGGTGTCCCGCACGCCGGGGGTGCGCTCCAGCACCGTCCGCGGCGAGCGCACCTACTTCACCTGCACCGACTCGGACGCGCTGCTGCGGGTGCTGGTCGGCGAGACCTCCGCGCGGGACATCGAGGTGGCGCCGCGCAGCCTGGAGGAGGCCTTCATGGCCATCACCGAGAACGGCCGCCCCGTCGTGCCGACCGCCGAGAAGGAGAACGTCTGATGGCCGCCGTCACGGCCCCCGCCGCCGCCCGCACCTCGGTGTTCAACGGGGTCAACCCGACCTTCGTCCGGTACGAGCTGCGCCGCCGCTTCAACCGGCAGACCACGATCTTCACGGTGCTGCTGCCGGCGGTGCTCTACCTGGCGCTGTTCCGGACCGCCCCGTCCGGCGGGGCTAGCCTGCCGCACGGCAACTTCGCCGCCTGGATGATGATCGGTCAGGCGGTGTACGGCGCGGCCACCGCGGCGGTCAGCTCGGCCGCCACCATCTCGGTGGAGAAGTCGGTGGGCTGGATGCGCACCATCGCGATGAGTCCGCTCACCCCGCCCGGCTACCTGCTGGTTAAGGTGCTCTGCTCGGTGTTGATGGCCGGCGTGCCGGTCGCCATCGTGGGAGTGCTGGGTGCGCTGACGGGCGCTCAGGCCGACGGCGACGTCTGGGTGGTGTCGCTGCTGGTGGCCTGGATCGGCGCCGCGGTGTTCGCCGCGCTGGGCATCGGCATGGGCCTGGCGATGAAGCCCGACGTGGTGATGCACATGCCGGGCCTGACCATGACCGCGCTGGCCTTCCTGGGCAACCTGTTCATCCCGCTCAGCGGCGCCATGCTGGAGGTCTCCCGGTACACCCCGATGTACGGGGTGGCGACGCTGGCCAGGTACCCGCTGAACGACGGCTTCTCCTTCCACGGGGAGCACTCCAGCGTGGCCGGTGCGGTGTTCAACCTGCTGGCCTGGTTCGCCGGGTTCTCGTTCCTGGCGGTCCGCCGCTTCCGCAAGTCCACCGGCCGCCCGTAACGGCCGAGCGCCGGCGCCGCCCGGTCCGCACCAACCGTCCGAAGATCCGCCGCTCCGGCGCGCTCCGCGCCGGGCGCAGGCCCCACCCGAAAGGGGGTTAGAACACATGTTCGCATTCATTGCTCCGGGTCAGGGTTCCCAGACCCCGGGCATGCTGGCCGCCTGGCTGCGAGACCCGGCCACCGCCGAGCGGGTGCGGGCCTGGTCCGAGGCCGCCGAGGTCGACCTGGTCCAGCTCGGCACCAAGGCCCCGGCCGCCGAGATCGCCCGCACCGAGCACACCCAGCCGCTGCTGGTCGCCGCCGGACTGCTCGCCCACGACGCCCTGCACGACGCAGTACCGCCCGGCGGAGCGGTGGCCGCCGGCCACTCGGTCGGCGAACTCACCGCCGCCGTCTGGGCCGGGGTGCTGCAACCCGCCGACGCCGTCCGGCTGGCCGCCGTCCGCGGCCGGGCGATGGCCGCGGCCTGCGCCGAGGCCGACACCTCGATGGCCGCCGTGGTCGGCGGCGAGCAGGACCAGGTCCTGGACCGGATCGCCGAACTGGGGCTGTACGCGGCCACCTTCAACGGCCCCGGCCAGATCGTCGCGGCCGGCGCGGTGGACGCCCTGGAGCGGCTCGCCGCCGCCCCGCCCGCCGGCGCCACCGTGAAGACCCTCAGCGTCGCCGGGGCCTTCCACACCCCGTACATGGAGTCCGCCCGGCTGGCCTTCGCGGCCGCCGCCGAGCAGGTGCCGTTCGCCCCGCCCACCCACCTGCTGCTCTCCAACGCGGACGGAGCGGGCGTCGAGGACCCCGCGGAGATCCGCCGCCGACTGGTCCAGCAGCTGGTGAACCCGGTCCGCTGGGACCTGTGCCTGACCCAACTGGCCTTCGAGAAGCCCGAGCTGACCGTCTCGCTGCCGCCCGCCAAGACCCTCGCCAACATCCTCAAGCGACAGCACCCCGAGCTCGACGTCCTGTCCGTGACCACCGCCCGGGACGTCGCCCGGGCCCGGGAGCGGCTGACCGCCCCCGCCAGCCGAGGAGCGTCCGTCCATGCCGGTGTCTGACCTGCTCGAATACCCGCTCGCCGAGCGGGCCGACCACCCCGCCGTGACCGACGCCCAGGGCACCCTGGACTACCGGCAGCTGGGCGCCGCCGTGGACCGCGCGGTCGGCTGGCTGCGCGGCCAGGGCCTCACCGCGGGCGACCGGGTGGTGTACGCCGGCGGCAACGACCGGGCCTTCCTGGCCCTGTTCTGGGCCACCCTGCGGATCGGCGCGATCTTCGTCCCGGTCCACCCCGACCTGACGGACCACCAGATCGACCACATCGTGGCCGACAGCGAGGCCGCGCTGGCCGTCTGCCGCCCCGAGGCCGGCCGCCGGGCTGCCCGCACCGTCGACGTCGAACAGGCCTGGCAGCAGGTGCTCGCCGCCGCCGAGGACGGCCACCGCGCCGACGTCGGCGAGGACGAGGTGGCGATGCTGATCTACACCTCCGGCACCACCGGCCGCCCCAAGGGCGTGGTCTGCCCGCACCGCCAGATGCTCGCCGCCCTCGACGCCATCAACGCCTGCCTCGGCTACCGGCAGGACGACGTGGTGCTCTGCCGGCTCCCGCTCTCCTTCGACTACGGCCTCTACCAGGCGCTGCTGTCCGCCCTGGTCGGCGGCACCCTGGTGCTGGCCCGGCGCAGCGAGGACATGGGCCTGCTGCGGCTGATCGAGCGCACCGGCGTCACCGTCGTGCCGCTGGTGCCCTCGCTGGCCCAGATCCTGACGCTCCTGCAGGGCAAGCTGCACCGGCCCACCAAGGTCCGGCTGTTCACCAACACCGGCGCCCGCCCCGGCCGGGCGGTCACGGCCGAACTGCTGGAGCTGTTCCCCGGCTCCGAGTTCGCCTCGATGTACGGCATGACCGAGTGCAAGCGGATCTCCATCCTCGACCCCGAGGACTACGCCGAGCACCCCGACTCGGTCGGCCCGCCGATCCCCGGCGACCGGGTCCGGATCGTGGCCGCCGAC
Source organism: Streptomyces sp. TLI_171 (assembly GCF_003610255.1). Taxonomy (GTDB): domain Bacteria; phylum Actinomycetota; class Actinomycetes; order Streptomycetales; family Streptomycetaceae; genus Kitasatospora. The sequence goes on from NZ_RAPS01000001.1 coordinate 4,166,878, forward strand.
GGCACCGCGCTCGGCCCCCGGGAGACCGGCGAGATCGTGGTGTCCGGCCCGACCGTGATGGCCGGCTACTGGCGGATCCCGCTGGAGGCCCAGAACCGCTTCGTCCGCCGCCCCGACGGCTCGCTCGAACTGCACACCGGCGACAACGGCTGGCTCGACGAGGACGGCCGGCTGTACTTCGTCGGCCGCGACGACGACGTGATCAAGCGCCGCGGCATGCGGGTCGCCCTCACCGAGATCGAGGACGCCGCCGAGCGGATCCCCGGCGTCACCGCCGCCGTGGCGCTGCGCCCCGAGCCGGAGGGCAGCCCGCTGCTGCTGGCCGTGCACGGCAGCCTCGCCCCGGAGGCCGTCCGCGGCCTGCTGATCGGCCGGCTCGACCACAGCCGGATGCCCGACCGGGTGGTGGCCATCGACACCGTCCCGCTGACCGCCAACGGCAAGCCCGACCGGACCGCCGCCAAGGCCCTGGTCGAGGCCGCCGAGCAGGCCGCCAGGAACAGCACCGCCCCGCAGACCACCACCGCATCCCCGAGGAGCAGCCATGAACCAGTCGCAGTTTGACCAGCTCGTCGAGCGGATCTGCTCCGTGCAGGTCACCGACTCCGAGACCCCGCTGGTGGACCTGGGCGTCGACTCCCTGCACACCATCGCCCTGGTGATGGCCGTCGAGGAGGAGTTCGGCATCGAGGTCGACCCCGACGCCCTCGCCGACCCGGCGCTCGCCTCCCCGGCCGGCCTGTTCCGCTACGTGCAGGCCTGGGCCGCCGACGCCGCCCCGGCCCGAGTCTGAGGGACCGACAGCCATGTGGACCGACACCAGACCCGCGGCCGAACTGCCCAAGCTGTTCGAGCGGGGCGGGGACGTCATCTCCCTCTCCGGCGGACTGCCCGACCTGGACGTCCTGCCGCTGGACGCGATATCGACCCAGCTCTCCCGGCTCGTCCGGCTGGGCGGCAAGCTCGCCCTGCAGTACACCACCCCGCACGTCGCCAAGGCGCTCGTGCCCGCCGTCGCCGACCTGATGGCCCGTGAGGACGGCCACGCCGACGGCGACAACCTGATCCCCACCAGCGGCTCCCAGATGGGCCTGACCGCCGTCGCGCTGGCCCTCGGCGCCCCCGGCGAGACCATCCTGGTGCAGACCCCGGCCTACCCCGGCGCCACCGCCGCGTTCCGCACCGCCGGCCTGGAGCTGCACGGCGCGGCCGAGGACGAGAACGGCCTCGACCCCGAGCAACTGCGGACCACTGTGCGGGAGTTGAGGTCCGCCGGGGCGACCGTCCGGATGCTGTACGTCAACCCGACCTTCCAGAACCCGACCGGCGCGACGCTGTCCGTCCCGCGCCGCGCCGAGATCCTCACCGCCTGCCGCGAGCTCGACCTGCTGCTGATCGAGGACAACCCGTACGGGCTGCTCGGCTTCGACGGCGCCACCACCACCCTGTTCCAGGCCCTCGACCCGCAGCAGGTGGTCTACCTGGGCACCTTCTCCAAGATCTTCGCGCCCGGCCTGCGCTCCGGCTGGATCGCCGCCCCGCAGCACCTGCGGCACGACCTGGCCCGGGTCGCCGAGATCATCTCGCTCTCGCCCTCCGCCCTCGCCCAGGGCGCGCTGGCCGCCTTCTACTCCCGCTCCGGCTGGACCGACCTGATCGACCGCTACCGGGACAGCTACCGCGAACGCTGCACCCTGATGGCCGACGCACTGGACGCCGAACTCGGCGCCGACACCCCCTGGACCTGGCAGCGCCCCGACGGCGGCTTCTACCTGTGGCTGCGCCACCGCGACCGCGCCGACGCCGGCCGGTACGCGCAGGCCGCCGCCGCCCACGGCGTCTCGGTCGTCCCCGGCGGACACTTCTCCGTCGCGGGCGAGCACGCCGACGGCCTGCGGCTGTGCTTCAGCAACGTGCCGCGCAAGAAGATCGCCGAGGGCATCGGCCGGCTGGCCGCCGCGCTCACCGAACCCGCCCCGCAGGAGCGCGAGTTGACGGCGGTGGCCGGATGACCGCGCCCGCGGCCCCGACCACCCGCGCGGTGGACTGGGCGGACTTCCGCCCGCTCCACCCGCTGGCCGGCTCCGACTGGCAGGTCTGGGGCGTCGGACTGCTCCGCAACGCCGGCTTCCCGGTCTCCGGACTGCGCCTGATCGGCGGCACCCGCGCCCCGCTGGCCGCCGCCGAGCTGGCCGCCGGCCGGGCCGACCAGGACGCGTTCCTGGCCGCCTACCGGGCCGACGTTGACGAGGAGTCCGCCCGGCTCGCCGCCCTCGCCACCGACCCGAAGCTCCGCCTCGCCATCGCCTGGCAGAACCGCACCGTCTTCCGCATCCTCGACTCGCTGGCCGCCCCCGGCGGCAAGGAGACCAAGCGCCGCCAGCGCGAACGCACCCTCGCCATGTACTGGCTGCGCTACTGCGCCAAGGCCGAGACCATCGGCTTCTTCGGGCCCGGTGCCTGGATCGGCGTCGGCCGCACCCGGCAGGCCGTCGACCTCGAACACGGACCCGCCCTGGTCGCCGCCGCCCGCACCTCGCTGGAACGCTGGACGGTCGCCGCGATCGCCGACTGGATGGCCGAACAGCCCGGCGCCCGCTGGTGGTTCCCGCCGATGCTGCGCCCCGACGTCCAGCTGGACGGCGAGCAGCTGGTGCTCTCCAACCGCAAGGTGCTGCGGCTCCGCCCCGAGGACGCCCAGGTGCTGCGGCTCGCCGACGGCGACCGCAACGCCGAGCAGATCAGCGACCTGCTGGTCGCCGAGCACGGCTGGGACCCGGCCGGCGCCCGCGAGAAGACCGACAAGGTGCTGGGCCGGCTGCTGCGGCAGCGGGTGCTCGGCTGGGACGCCAACATCCCGGTCGACGTCCGTGCCGAGGAGGTGCTGCGCCGCCGGGTCTCCGCGATCGGCGACCCCGAACTGTTCGTCCGCTACGACGCGGTGCTCGCCGAACTCGCCCGCCACAAGGACCGGATCGACCGGGCGGAGAGCGCCGAGCAGCTGGTCGAGGCGCTGGACGCGCTGGACGCCTACTTCGTGGAGACCACCGGTCAGGCCGCCTCCCGCGAGGAGGGCAAGGCGTACGCCGGCCGCACCCTGGTCTACCAGGACACCCTGCGGGACTGCCGGATGGAGCTCGGCCAGGACTTCCTGGACGGCATCGCCCGCCCGCTGGCCCTGGTCGCCGACGCCGCCGACTGGTTCGGCAACCGGCTGGCCGAACTGGTCGAGGCCGAGGTCGCCGCCCTGGTCCGGAAGGCCGCCGAGCGCAGCCGCGGACCGGTCACGCTGGCCGACGTCTGGCCGCAGACCCTGGCGCTGTTCTGGGGCGAGCACAACCACCCCGTGCAGCAGGCGGTCCGCGAGCTGGCGCTGAAGTGGCGTCAGGTGATCGGCGACGTCCCCGAGGGGCAGCTGCGGGTCGACCTGAGCACCGATCAGGTCGGCGGCCGCATCCGCGAGGTGTTCGCCACCGGCCCGGTGCGCTCCCCGCACCTGGCGGTGCACAGCCCCGACCTGCAGGTGGTGGCCACCTCCCCGGAGGCCGTCAACCGCGGCGAACACCTGGTGGTGCTGGGTGAGTTGCACGCCTGCCTGGCCACCCTGGACCTGCCGTTCCTGGACTGGACTGCCGACTCCGGCTCGCTGCGCGACAAGGTCAACCGGGCGATCGGCGCGGAGCGGCTGGTGCCGCTGCTGCCGGTCGGCTGGAAGCGCAACAGCGGCCGGATGGTGCCCGCCCCGATCGGGGAGGGCGACCGCCTGATCGGCTTCACCCGCGCCCCGTTCGACCGCCGCGAGCGGATCGAGCCGGCCGTCTCCATCACCCTCGACGAGCGGGACGGCACCGTCACCGCGACCACCGCCGACGGCCGCGCCCGCTCGCTCTCCGAACTGCTCGCGGTGCTGATCTCGATCATCGCCTGCGACGCCTTCAAGATCGGCCTGGACCGCCCGCACGCCCCGCGGGTCACCCTCGACGGCCTGGTGCTGTTCCGGGAGACCTGGCGACTGCCCGCCCGCGGCGTGCAGCTGGCGCCCAAGGCGGACCGCCACCGCGACTACCTGGCGGTGCGCCGCTGGGTGACCGAGAACGCCCTGCCCGACCACGCCTTCGTCAAGTTCCCCGAGGAGACCAAACCGTCCCTGGTCGACTTCACCAGCCCCACCCTGGTGCTCTCCTTCGCCAACCTCGTCCGCCGGGCGGTGCAGTCGGACCCGGACGCCGGGGTGACCGTCAGCGAACCGCTGCCGGCCCCCGAGGAGTCCTGGCTGCCCGACGCCGACGGCGAGCACTACGTCAGTGAGCTTCGGCTCCAGATCAGCCGAGAGGTGCCGGAATGACCGTGCTCGTCCCCGACGGCGCCGAGGTGCGGGTCCGCCCGTACCGTCCGTCGGACCCCGACATCGTGGCCACGATCGGCGGCACGCCGCTGGTGGCCCTGGACCGACTCTTCCCGCCCGCCCGCTTCCAGGTGTACGCCAAGTGCGAGCGGTTCAACCCGGGCGGCTCCATCAAGGACCGCGCCGCCAAGTCGATGGTCGAGCAGGCCATCGCCACCGGCCGGATCGTCCCCGGCGTCTCCACCGTGGTGGAGTCCTCCTCCGGGAACCTGGGCATCGCGCTCGCCCAGCTCTGCAACTTCTACCGGCTCGGCCTGGTCATCGTGGTCGACCCGCGCACCACCCAGCAGAACCTCGCCATCATGCGGGCCTACGGCGCCAAGGTGGAGGTGGTCGAGCACCGCGACCCCGCCACCGGCGAGTTCCTGCCGGCCCGGATCGCCCGGGTCCGGCACCTGCTGGAGACCGTCCCGGACGCCTGGTGGCCCAACCAGTACGCCAACGAGGACAACTCCCGCGCCCACCACACCACCATGCGGGAGATCGTAGAGGCCCTCCCGAAGGCCCCCGACTACCTGTTCCTGGCGGCCGGCACCACCGGCACCCTGCGCGGCTGCGCCGAGTTCATCCACGACCGCCAACTGCCCACCCGGGTGGTCGCGGTGGACGCCGTCGGCAGCGTGATCTTCGGCCCGCCGGAGCCCTGGGAGTCCGCCCACAGGCGGACCATCCCGGGCCACGGTGCGGCGGTCGTCCCCGCACTGCTCCGGCCCGGCCTCGCCGACCGGGTGGTCAAGGTGACCGACTCCGAGTGCATCCGCGGCTGCCGCCGCCTGCTGGCCGAGGAGTCGATCCTGGCCGGCGGCTCCTCCGGCGCGGTGATCGCCGCCCTGCTGCAGTCCGCCGACTGGGTCGAGCCCGGCAGCACCTGCGTGGCCGTGCTCCCGGACGGCGGCGACCGCTACCTCGACACCATCTACGACGACCAGTGGGTGGAGTCCTACCTCCGGCAGTACCTGCCGCCGACCGAACAAGAGAGAGACACGCCATGAGGATCCTCGGCCGGGAGGACGTCCGGACCGCCCTGACGGGCCTCGACTCCACCGTCATCGACCTGGTGCGCAACGCCTACGTGCTGCACAGCCAGGGCAAGTCCGACCTCCCCTTCTCGACCTTCCTGCGCCCGCTGCACCGCTCCGACTCGCGGATCATCGCGCTGCCCGCCTACCTCGGCGGACCGGCCCCGGTGATGGGCCTGAAGTGGATCTCGTCCTTCCCGGAGAACGTCAACCGCGGGATGCAGCGCGCCAGTTCGCTGTGCATCCTGAACGACCTGGAGTCCGGTTACCCGCTGGCACTGATGGAGGGCAGCCAGATCTCCGCCGTCCGCACCGCGGCCGGCGCGGCGCTCGGCTCCAAGCTGCTGAACAAGGGCCGCGAGGTCCGCACGGCCGGCCTGGTCGGCTGCGGCACCATCAACCACCGGGTGGTGCACTTCCTCACCCAGGTGCACCCCGAGCTGGCCACCGTGCTGCTCCAGGACGCCTTTCCGGAGCGCGCCAAGGTGTTCGCGGCGGAGCTCGCGGCCGAGTACCCGGGCATCGAGTTCCGGGCCGCGACGCTGGGCCAGGTGCTGGGCGCCGACACGGTCTCCGTCGCCACCACCGACTCCTCCTACTGGCTGGACCTCGCCGACCACCCGAACCGCCCGGACGGGCAGGTCGTCCTGCACCTGTCGCTGCGCGACCTGTCGGTGAACTCGGTGCTCGGGGCGGTCAACGTGGTCGACGACGCGGACCACGCGATCCGCGAGCAGACCTCGCTGCACAAGGCCGAGCAGCAGGCCGGCCACCGCCGGTTCGTCACCGCCGAGATCGGCGCGCTGCTGGACGGCACCGCCGAACTGCCCGCCGCCCGCACCGTGGTGTTCTCCCCGTTCGGGCTGGGCGTGCTGGACCTGGCGGTCGCCGAGGCGGTGCTGACCGCCGCCGAGAAGGCCGGGCTCGGCACCGACGTCGAGGGCTTCGACCCCGGCACCCACAAGGTCACCTCCAACCTCGCCGGGAGCGCGGCATGACTGGTCTGTTCACCGAAGGCACCCGGGCGGTCGTCACCGGGGCGTCCCGCGGCATCGGTGCGGCGATCGCGCTGCAGCTGGCCGAGCACGGCTGCGACGTGGCGCTCAACTACCGCTCCAGCGCGGGCAAGGCCGAGCAGCTGGCGGAGAAGATCGAGGGCCTCGGCCGCAAGGCGCTGCTGGTGCGCGCCGACGTCTCCGACGAGGCGCAGGTCGCCGCGATGTACAAGGAGATCCGCACCGCCTGGGGCGGCGTGGACGTCGCGGTCCTGAACTCCGGGATCACCGCTGACGGGCACTTCGCGGCGATGAGCGCCGCCAAGTGGCAGGAGGTGATCTCCACCAACCTGACGGGCGCGTTCCTGACGGCCCGGGAGGCCACCAAGCAGATGTACGCGAGCGGCGGGGCGATCGTCTTCATCGCCTCCACCTCGGGCATCGCCGGCCGGGTCGGCCAGGCCAACTACGCCGCCTCCAAGGGCGGGGTGATCGCGATGGCCAAGACCCTCGCCTACGAGGGCGCCCCCAAGGGCATCCGGGTCAACGTGGTCGCGCCGGGCTTCATCGACACCGACATGGTGAAGAAGGTGCCCCGGGCGCAGCTGAAGGAGGCCGCGGCGGCGATCCCGCTGGGCCGGATGGGCACCCCGGAGGAGGTCGCGCAGGCGGCGGTCTTCCTGGCCAGCCCGGCGGCCTCGTACATCACCGCCAAGGTGCTCACGGTCGACGGCGGGATGCTCTACAGCTGACCGCCCTGCAATCGAACTGACGTTCCATCACACCCATCAGAAAGGTACTCCCACCATGTCCACCGCCACCTTCGAGGACGTCCGCGCCCAGGCCGAGCAGCGCCTGGAGAAGAACCTCAAGATCAAGTCGATGATCATCGACCGCCTGGGCCTGGACGCCGAGGCCGAGGTCGTCTCCGACAACCAGCCGCTGTTCGGCCGCGGCCTGGAGATGGACTCGCTGGACACCCTGGAGATCGTCGTCATGATCAACAACGAGTACGACGTGCTGATCAGCGACGACGACTTCGAGGCCTTCGGGTCCATCAACGCCCTGGTCGACTTCATCGAAGCCCGCGAGGTCTGACCGTGACCACCGCCATCGCGCCCGTCAAGGCCGCCGTCCGGGAGAAGCCGAAGACCTTCGCCTACTCCTCCGACGACATCAAGCGGATGCTGCCGCACCGCTGGCCGATGCTGATGATCGACCGCGCCTACGACGTCGTCCCCGGCGTCTCCGGCCGCGGCGTCAAGAGCGTCTCGGTGAACGAGCCGTTCTTCGCCGGCCACTACCCCGACCACTCGATCATGCCCGGCGTGATGATCGTCGAGGCGATGGCCCAGCTGGTCGCCGTGGTCTACGTGGCCGAACTGCTGGAGGCCCCGACCCCGGCCGAGGGCGATCCCTCGGGCAGCGTCGGCTACCTCGGCTCGATCAGCTCGATGAAGTTCTCCCGGCTGGTCGTCCCCGGCGACCAGCTCACCCTGGAGGCCAAGCTCGGCCAGAAGCTCGGCGGCCTGCGCTCCGTCTCCGTCCGGGCGTCCGTCGGCACCGAGCTCGCCGCGGCCGGCTCGCTGATCGTCACCACCGAACGCAAGGGCTGACCCTCCGTCACCTTTCGGACCAGAGCAGACAAGGAGGTGTGGAATGTCCATCACGATCCGCCCGTACCAGGAGGGCGACGCGCATGACATCGCCGAGCTCTACAACCGTCACCGCGACAACCCCAACCCGGTGGCGGGCGGAATCACCGGCGACGAGCTGGAGCGCGAACTCGCCGAACGCGACACCGCGACGTTCCTGATCGCCGTCGACGACGGCCGGGTGGTCGGCACGTTCGGGCTGTTCCACAGCACCGGACGCCGCTCCGCCCGGGCCGGCGAACTCATCGCCGACATGTTCTTCGTCGCCCCGGCCTACCGCAACGGCGTCATCACCGGGCGGCTGTTCACCGAGGCCGTCGAATGGATGATGCGCTGCGGCTGCCTGGTGCTCCGACTGACCGTCAACCCGGCCAACACCGTCGCCTTCAAGCTCTACCGGCGGGTGGGCTGCGTCTCCGTCGGCGAGACCGTCCCCGGCGAGGACGGCAACGTCGAACTGCACAACTACATCCCGCTGATCCTGCGCAGCGTCTTCCACGACCTCGACCCCGAGGCGCTGGCGGCGCTCGGCCAGCTCAGCAGCTTCGGCAACGTCGCCGGCGGCCGGGACGACGAACTCCGTTCCGACGTCAGGGTGGTGGACGACATCCGGACCGTCGCCTACGCTCTGGCCCTGGGCGAGTTCAAGCTCACCGCGACCATCGACGTGGACCGCGGCCTGATGCTCGACGCGGCCCTCACCGACCCCGCCGGCGCCACCCGGCCGCTGAGGATCGCCGAACCGCCCTACGAAGTCCGGGCGCTGGGCGACAGCGAGCCGCACCGCTTCGGCGGCGACGGGCTCACCGCCGAACTCGACACCGCCGAAGGCACCCTCACCGTGCACGCCGAGGGCCACCACGGACCGGTGTTCGTCTCCACCTGGCCCAGCGCCGAGGCCGACCGCTCGGCCGGCTGGCGCGAAGGCCAGGCCCGCGACCTGGAGATCCAGCCCGTCGAGCACGGCGTCCGGGTCTCCGAGCACAGCGGCGGCAACCGGGTCACCGGCACCATCACCCTCCACCAGGGGGTGCTGAGCCAGGACTTCACCTTCACCACCCGGCCCGGCCGGATCTTCCAGACCGTCGGACTGCGCCAGGGCGACTTCACCCTGACCGACCCCGACGGCACCGCCCACCGGCACCTGATCGGCACCGGGATCGGCGTCCGCGACACCTCCGAGGTGGTCGCGGCCGCCCGGACCGCACCCGCCGGCTCCACCCTCACCTGGACCGACGGCGCCAACCGGGTGCTGCTCCCGGCCGGCCACCCCGTCCGGCTGATCACCGCCACCCTGGTCGAACGCCACCTGGAGACCGACGCCGACGGCACCGCCCGCCTGCGCACCGAACTCCGCACCGGCGCCGACCGCCACCCGAGCACACCCCCCGCGAGGCACAGACCCTCGACACCCAGCGGAAGTTGACGGTCAAGGCGACCGCCGCCGGCATCACCGGCTGGACCGAGGGCGGCACCAAGGTGCTGCGCAGCCCCGCCCCCCGCAGCCGCGCCTTCGGCTGCAACCCGCGCTGGAGCGCCGGTGCCTGGGTCACCCGCGAGCACCACCGGCACAGCCTCGCCACCGGCCTCGGCTGGGGCGTGGCCGCCGGCCAGGAGTGGGAGCAGAAGCACCCGCTCGGCCTGGCCGCCCCGCAGGAGCGGATCAGCTGGGAGGTCACCGCCCCCGAGCAGTCCGCCGAACCGGTCCGGATCGACGTCCACGCCCCCGGCGCGGACGAGGAGATCGTCCTCTGGCTCACCCCCGACACCCCCGCCGACACCGCCGTGGTGATCGACTCCGCCGGCACCCGCCGCGAGCTCGACAGCGCCGCGTTCCGGCAGGTCTGGGCCGCCGCCGCGGCGATCCGGCTCAGCAGCGGCCACTGGCTCCACCTGGCCCCCGCCGGCCCGTCCGGCACCCAGGAGATCGTCCTGCGCACCACCTCCTCCGGACTGCTGGTCGGCTGCGCCGCAGCCGCCACCGAAGCCTCCTGGCAGCTGTCCGTCCGCCCCGCACCCGCAATCTGACACTCCGTCGAACATCCCGAAAGGAAACCCAACAGCCATGACCACCGCCCCCGCCCGCACCGCGCAGGACGACTACACCACCGTCCGCACCGCCATCGGCGTCTACCGGATCACCGCCCCGCTGGTCCGCGTCTCCGGCGGCGACCGCTACGAGTTCCTCGACCTCTTCCTGGCGAAGTCCAGCGAGTACGTCGAGCCGGACTCCGTCCGCGAGGCCCTGGCGCTGAACGCCGACGGCTCGCCGTTCGCGATCCTGCTGCACTTCGAGATCGGCGACGACTCCTGGCTGCTGCCCCGCACCCCCGTCACCGCCGAGCAGCTCACCGCCTACCTGGAGGCGCTGGACGCGCCGTCCGACGTCACCGTCGAGGTCGAGCCCGAGGGCTGGGGCGCCAGCGCCTTCGAGGGCCCGCAGGCCTGGGCCGCCGCCGCGAAGTTCGTCGAGTTCGACGTCTCCGGCCTCACCCTGCACGGCGTCACCGAGTCCGCCGTCCCCGGCGAGCCCGCCGCGCTGGCCCACCTCGCCCGGGTCGGCACCACCGGCGAGTACGGCTACCTGCTGCTCTCCAACGCCCCCGAGGCCGGCCACGCCGCGGCCGTCGAGGCGGTCGTCGCCGAGGGCGGCGCCGAGGTCGGCGAGCAGGGCCTGGCCCGGGTCCAGGCCGAGGCCGGCATGGCCGTCTACGCCGCGGGCTTCGCCGGCCTGCCGGTGCACGAGGCCGACCTGGCCTGGATGGTCGACTGGAACCGGATCGGCGAGTTCCAGGGCTCCGACGAGCTGGTCAAGCCCACCGCCGAGACCGCCCGGGTCACCGCCCTCGCCGCCCCCGCCGGCGCGACCGTGACCGTCGGCTCCGCCGTCACCGCCGGTGGCCAGCAGGTCGGCACCGTGGTCTGGCAGGCCCCGTCCGCCAACGCCGACGAGGAACTGGTCGTCGCCCTGCTGGACGCCCCGTTCTGGGTCCCCGGCCTGGAGCTCTCCGGCACCACCGAGGACGGTGCGGCGGCCCCGCTGCGCACCGTCACCCAGCCCCGCGTCATCGCCCGCTCGCTGACCACCCGGATCCACTGATGACCAACACCACGACCGAACGCATCGCCCTCACCGGGCTCGGCCTGATCACCGGCGCCGGCGACGACGTCGAGAAGAGCTGGGCCGCGATCTCCCAGGGCATCTCCGGGATCAAGACCAACACCCTCTTCGACACCACCGAGCTGCTCACCGACTGGGCCGGCATGATCACCGCCGAGCAGCCCGCCGACCTCGACCGCTGCTACGCGCTGGCGGCCACCGCGATCCGCGAGGCCCTGCGCAACTCCGGCCTCGACCTGGACACCGTGGACCGCGACCGGGTCGCCGTGGTGGTCGGCTCCAGCCTCGGCGCGATGCCGACGCTGGAGAGCGTCCACCGGGACCTGGTCAAGGACGGCAAGCTGGACGCGGCGGCCGCCGCCGCCTCCCAACTCCCCTGCGTGGGCGACTACATCGCCGCGGAGTTCGACCTCCGCGGCCCGCGGGTGGTGCTCTCCAACGCCTGCGCGGCCAGCGCCGTGGCCCTCGGCTACGCGGCCGAACTGCTCTGGAAGGGCGAGGTCGACTACGTCATCTGCGGCGGCGTCGACCCGCTGGCCGAACTCTCCGCCTACGGGTTCTCCGCCCTCGGCGCGCTCGACCCCGAGCCGTGCGCGCCGATGTCCGCCTCCACCGGGCTCACCCTCGGCGAAGGCGCGGGCTTCATGGTCCTGGAGTCCGCCGAGCGGGCCGCCGGGCGCGGCGCCACCCCGCTCGCCGAACTCGGCGGGTACGGCCTCTCCTGCGACGGCTACCACCAGACCGCCCCCGACCCGAGCGGCAAGGGCGCGGCCGCCGCGATGGCCCAGGCCCTGCAGACCGCGGGCCTGGCCCCCGAGGACGTCGACTACGTCAACCTGCACGGCACCGGCACCCCCGCCAACGACGTGTCCGAGCCCAAGGCGGTGAAGCTGCTGTTCGGCACCGAGGTGCCGCCCGCCAGCTCCACCAAGTCGATGCTCGGCCACACCCTGGGCGCGGCGGGCGCGGTGGAGGCGATCGTCTCCACCATGGCGATCGACCGGGGCGTCATCCCGCCGACCGTCAACACCCGCGGCACCGCCTCCCCGTTCGGCCTGGACATCGTGCCGGACAACGGGCGGCCCGCGCCGCTCGAAGTGGTCGCCTCCAACTCCTTCGCGTTCGGCGGCAACAACGCCACCGTCGTCCTCAACAAGCCGGGCCGGCCCGCCCGTTCGGCCCGGCGCACGCAGCCCGTCCACCACGTGGTGGTCACCGGCGTCGCCGGCCTGGCCGGCTCGGCCGGCTCCACCGCCGAACTCACCGCCGCGCTCGCCGAGGGCCGGGTCGGCTTCGACACCCTGGAGCAGGTCGCCGGACTCGGCGAGCGCCCGATCGGCCGGATCGACGTCAAGGCCGTCACCAAGCGCCTCAACCCCAGCAAGGCCCGCCGGATGGACCCGCTCGGCGTCCTCGCCGCCGGCGCCGTCGGCGACCTGTACGAGCGGTACGGCAAGCCGTCCCGCGCCGAGGCCGAAGGCACCGGCATCGTCTTCGCCACCGGCTACGGCCCCGTCACCTCCGTCCTGAACTTCCACCAGGGCGTGCTGGAACAGGGCATCACCGGCGCCAACCCGGCGATGTTCGCCAACACCGTCGTCAACGCGGCGGCCGGGCACGTCGCGATGCTGCACCGCTACCGCGGCTACACCGCCACCATCGCCAACGGCGGCACCAGCTCGGTCCTCGCCCTGCAGCTCGCCGCCCGGGTCATCGCCCGCGGCATGGCCGACCGGATCATGGTCGTGGTCGCCGACGAGTTCCCCGAGCAGGCCCTGGCCACCCAGGCCCGGCTGCCCGGATACGCCAAGACCGCGAAGGTGGTCCCCGGCGGCGGCACCGGCACCGTGCTCTCCGAGGGCGCCGCCGCGATCCTGCTGGAGTCCGAGGCCTCCGCCGCCGCCCGCGGCGCGAACGTCCTCGCCGACGTCCGCGGGTTCGGCGCCTCCGGCGAAGCCGCCGGGATCGGCCGGATCGGCCGCGACGGCGAAGCCTGGGCCCGCGCCCTGCGCGCCGCCCTCGGAGAGGCCGAGTCCGCCCCCGGGCAGATCGACACGGTGGTCTCCGCCGCCTCCGGCTACCGCCTGGTCGACCTCGCCCAGTCCCGCGCCCTCGCCCTGGCCGGCCTCGCCGACCGCCCCACCCTCACCCCCAAGGCCCTGCTCGGCGAGACCTACGGCTCGGCCGGCGCGCTCGGCCTGGTCGCCGCCCTGGCCGGCGACGCCCCCGCCGGACGGCTCCTGCTGTCCAGCTTCGCCTACGGCGGCTCCTACGCCGCCGCGGTGTTCGACGCGAGGGCCTGATGAGCACCACCCGGACCGCCGAACGGCGCCGAACCACCGAGACCCTGACGGCCAGCTGGGCCCTCAGCCTCGGCCCGGTCCTCGCCGCCGCCGGCCCGGCGACCGGCACCGCCGGGCCCACGGCCCGGACCGGCGGAGCCGTCCCGGCCGCCGTCCCGGCCGCCACCCCGGCCGCCACCCCGGCCGCCACCCCGGCCGACGACGGCCTCCGCACGGCGGCCGGGCGACCCGTGGCACCCGCCGCCGAACCCCTTCCCGCCGCCCGCCCGGAGGGCGCCGCGGCGCCGAGCACTCGGCCACGGGCCGGGCTCGGGCGGCGCGTCGACGCGGCGGGCTTCGCGGCCCGGCGGCTGACGGCCCGTCTGGTGGCTGGCGAGGCCGGCGGGCTGGGCTCGGCGGCGCTGCTGATGGTCCGTGAGGTCGGTCGGCGCGGGCCGCTGGCGGCCGAACCGGTCCGGTACCGCCCGGGGGCGGAGCCGGTCGCCGGGACGGCGGCCGAGCCCGCCCCGGCCGACCCGGGCGAGGACGGCGCGACCGTCGACTGCCTGGTCACCCGGCACCCGCACCTGCCGCGCGACCGGATGGGCCACCGGCTGAACGACGCCGGCCGATGGCTGATCGCCGAGGCGGTGACCAGGCTCTACGGCGTCGAGCTGACGCCCCGTGAGCTGGCCCGGGACGAGCACCGGCGGTGGAGCGTGCCGGAGCTCGGACTGACCGCCTCGGTCGCCCACTGCGCCGAGTACTCGACGGTGGCGCTGGTCTCCGGCCAGCGCGTCGGCGTCGACCTGCAGGACCACCGGGACCGGCCGTTCGCGATGCAGTGGCTGGGCGCGCTGCTCGGCCGCCCGGACGGCGAGCCCGCCACGATGCGGGACTTCGCCGAGTGCGAGGCGCTGATCAAGGCCTCGCACATCCGCAAGGAGACCTTCGCCGGCGTCCGGCTGCCGGACTGGCGGCCGGGCTGGCGCCCCACCAACGTCGGCTACCTGGTGCGCTCCACCGACCTCGGCCACGGCCTCCAGCTCGCTCTCTCCACCGACGCGCCCGCCGAGGTGCGCTGGTGGTGGCAGCCGGACCCGGCCGCGCCGGCGGTCCGCACCGACGCCCTGACCCTGGAGCCCGCCGCATGACCCCGACCGCCACCGCAACCGCCCCGCAGGGGCGCGCCTACACCCGCCGGATCTCCCAGATCGAACGCGGCTACCTGAACGCCAACGCCACCGGCACCCCACAGCTGATCCAGATGGTGATCGAGGGCGCCGGACACCTCGACCCGGCCGAACTCGCCGACGCGGTACGCAGGTCCACCGCCGTCAACCCGGGTCTCGCGGTCCGCCGCAAGGGCCCGAACTGGCGGGCCGAGGCCGAGCTGCCGCCGATCACCGAACTGCCCGCCGACGCGGGCTTCGACCACCCGTTCTTCCACCGCGACCTGGACGTGGTGGCCGGCCCGGTCTGCGAACTGGGCCTGTCCACCGGGGCGGTCACCCGCCTGGTGGTGCGGGCCAGCCACATCGTCACCGACGGCCGCGGCCTGCGCTACTGGATCGAGGACCTGTTCCGCGCGCTGCGCGGCGAGGACCCGGTCGGCGCGGACTCCACCGTCGACGACGCGCACTTCCGCACCGCCGCCGCCCCCGTCCCGGCGGCGCCCGTCCCGCCCCGCGTCCCGGGCTGGCCGGCGATCCTCGGGCAGGGACCGGCCGACGGCACCGCCCTGTGGCTGCGCCGCTCGGTCCCCGCGACCCCGTCCGCGCCGACCGCACGGGTGGGCGCCGCGATCTCCCGCCTGCTGGCCGCCGACGCCGGCCGGCTGATCATCCCGGTCGACCTGCGCCGGCACGACCGCGAGGTGCGCTCCACCGCCAACCTGACCTCCCAGCTGGTGCTCGACCTGCACCGCGAGGACCGCTGGAACCGGCTGCACAGCCAGCTGCTCGCCGCCATGCTCCGCAAGCGCGAGGTCGCCGCCCTGGACCGGGACTTCCTGCGCAACAACCCGTTCGCCAACTCGCTGCGCGAGGCCCAGGAACTGGACGGCAGCCAGTTCCCGTGCACCGCGATCCTCACCGACCACGGCCGGATCGACACCGAGCTGTACCGCACCGCGGGCTTCCGCCCCACCGAGTACTACACGCTGCCGATGCTCGTCCCGTACGCCGAGATGTTCCTGAGCACCTGCCAGCTCGACGGCCGCACCGAGGTCACGCTGTCCTGCCGCAACCGGCCCGACGCCCGCCCGGCCGCCGAGGCCGTGCTGGACGAGGTCGAGCGCGCCCTGCTCGCCGCCGAGTGACCCGGCCCACTCCCCTCCCCGCTGATGAAGGACCTGCGAAGATGCCCACCACCCCAGCCCGCACCACGGTGAACGCGGCCAAGGGCAAGGCCCGCCGCAACCCGGGTCCGGCCCGCAAGCCCGCGGCGAAGCCCGCCGCCAGGACCACCACCACGACCACGACCACCGCCTCCGCCGTCGCGGTCGCCGAGCGGCCCGAACCGGAGGCCGTCGAGACCGAGACAGTCGAGACCGAGACAGTCGAGACCGAGACAGTCGAGACCGCGACGACCGCCGACACCGAGACCGTCGAGACCGCCGAGGCCGTCGCGGACAGGCCCGCTGACGCTCCGTCCGACGACTCCGGCCCGTCCAAGTCCGCGCTGATCACCATGGCGGTGGCCATCGCCGGCGGGTTCATCGCGCTGCTGGACACCACCATCGTCAACGTCTCCATGCAGGAGACCACCGCCCGGTTCGGCGGCATCAACCAGGTGCAGTGGGTGGTGACGGCCTACCTGCTGGCGCTGGCGGCCGTGATGCCCGCGACCGGCTGGCTGGCCACCCGGTTCGGCACCAAGCGGGTGTTCGTCGCCGCGGCCGGCCTGTTCGCGCTGGGCTCGCTCGGCTGCGCCGCCGCCCAGTCGCTGGACCAGCTGATCGCCGCCCGCGGCATCTCCGGCGCGGCGGCGGGCGTGCTCACCCCGGTGTCCACGATCCTGCTGACCCGCGGCGTGCCGCGCGAGCACCTGGCCAAGGTGCAGGGTCTGAACGGCTCGGTGATGCTGATCAGCCCGCTGCTCGGCCCGACCATCGGCGGCCTGCTGGTCTCCTGGGGCGGCTGGTCGGCGGTGTACGTGGTGAACATCCCGTTCTGCGCGCTGCTGCTGGCGGCCGCGCTGCGCTGGGTCCGCAAGGACGCCCCGCCGGCCGGCAGCGCCAAGCCGCTGGACCTGCTGGGCCTGGTCTCCTCGGCGACCGCCACCGTCTCCACCGTGCTGGCCATCCACGAGTACGCGGAGCAGGGGGCGACGGCGAGCGCGAGCCTGCTGGTGCCGGTCGGCCTCGCGGTGCTGGGCGCCGCGGTGTTCGTGGTGCGCGAGCTGAAGGCGACGTTCCCGCTGCTGGACCTGCGGCTGTTCCGGATCCCGGTGTACGCGGCCGCCGCGGTGAACATCTTCTGCCTGGGCTTCGTCCTCTACTCGCCGATGATGCTGATCCCGCTGTACTTCGAGGACGCCCGCGGCGAGTCCGCGGTGACCACCGGCCTGCTGATGTCGACCGGCGGCCTGGGCGTGGTGACCGCGGCCTGGCTGTCCCGGGTGCTGCTGCGGAAGATCGGCGGCGGTGCGACCGTGCTGATCGGCATCAGCCTGACCATGCTCGCCACCGCCCCGCTGACCAGGCTCACCGGCGACACCTCGTACCTGCTGATGTGCGGGAGCCTGGTGGTGCGGGGCCTCGGCACCGGCCTGACCATCGTGCCCACCATGACCCGGGCGTTCCAGTCGATCCGTCAGGAGTCCATCCCGGACGCCTCCTCGCAGCTCAACCTGACCCAGCGGATCGGCGGCGCGCTGGCCATCGCGGTGGTGACGGTGGTGCTCACCGACTCCGCGAAGGCGCACCACGGCATGGTGCCGGCCGCGTTCGCGCACTCCTTCGGCTGGCTGCTCGGGGTGTACACGCTGACCCTGCTGCCCGCCCTGGCGCTGCTCCTGGCGGACCGCTGGGAGAAGCGCCGGACGGCGGCGAGCTCCTGACGTGCCGTCGGTGGACGCCCGCGGTCAGCGCGTGGCGGGGAGCCAGCCGTCCTGGACGGCGTGCACCCCGGCCTCGAAGCGGCTGCGGGCGTCCAGGCGTTCCATCAGGGTGGCGGCGAACCGCCGCGCGGTGCGCGGCGAGACGCCCATCCGCTTGGCGATGGCCTCGTCGGTGTGGCCCTGGGCGAGCATCTTGAGCACCGCCAGCTCGTGCGGCGGCATCTCGTTCTCGTCGCACTTGGGGGAGTCGCCGACCGGGATCGCATTCGCCCACACGCCCTCGAACAGCGCGCACAGCGCGGCCACCGTGCCGGCGCCGCGCAGCACCACCGCGCCGGCCCGGGCGTCCTCGGTGTCGATCGGCAGCACGGCCTGCTGCCGGTCGAAGATGATCATGCGGATGGGCAGTTCGGGCACCGTGCGGACCTGGCCGCCCTGCAGGTTCAGCCAGGTCACGTGGTCCAGCGTCGGCCGGTGGTTGCGGACGCTGTCCAGGTAGACGGTGCGCATCTGCACCCCGCGCTCCAGCAGCGCCGCGTTCGGCTGCCGGCTGGCCCGCAGGTCCTCCTCCGAGTGGGCGCCGCCCGGGGCGAAGGTCGCCACCTCCTGGCGCACCGAACCGGCCAGGTCGGCCAGCCGCTCGCGGATCGCCTCCGGCCCGCTCAGCTGCTCCGAGGCCGCATCGGTCGGAGTCGGCCGGAGCGCCGAGCACTCCGCGATCAGCTGCGCCGCCGCGGCCCGGGAGGCCTCCACCCGCAGCTGCTGGGCCGCCAGGTCGGCCTGCTGACGGGCCAGCAGCACCTCCATCGCGGTCTCCGGCTTGATCGCCCGGAAGCCGATCCCCTCGCGCGCGGACGGCTGTACCAGGGCGAGCTCGCTCAACCGGTCCAGGCCGGTGCGGACCCGCTCCTCGGTGATGCCGAGCGACAACGCCAGCGCGGCCACCCCGGCCTGCGGCTCGGCGAGCATCCGGCGGTAGATGGCCTCGGCTTCGACGTCGAGCCCCAGTACGTCCAGCATGAATCGATTCCCCGTTTCGATCAGCGCCAGTGAGCAGTACTCAGGTCCCGAAGCTTACTGACACCGTGCAACCACACACTGACCCGTGCGTTCCGGAAAGATGTCCGTACAGCGGACGGCAGTGGGGCGGTCGGGGAAACTTGCGCGGCGGCCTCCCGCCGCGGCCTCAGGCGGCGGCCGGAAACAGCGGCCGGTCGGCCGGTTCGGCGGGCTCCGGCAGCGCCCGGGCGCAGTCCCGGATCAGGGTGTGGAACGCGAACAGCGCCGACCCCACCTGCCGGATCAGGTTGTTCTCGAACAGCACGTCCAGGAAGCCCTCCGCCTCGTCGGCGCTCAGGCCCGTCACCGCGGCCGCCCGGTCCACGTCGAAGGAGTCCGCGGGCTGACGGCTCATCAGCCGGCTGAACCGCTGCTGCGCGAGGTCCAGGTACTGGTACGAGGCCCGTAGTTGGGCCATCAGGTCGCGGTCCCCGGTGCGCAGGCAGCGGGCCCGCCGCTCCGGGTCGGCCAGCCGCGCCACCAGGTCCGCGACCGACCAGGCCGGCCGGTCCCGCAGCTTGGTCGCGGCGATCCGCACCGCCAGCGGCAGCCGCCCGCACAGCGCCACCGCCTCGGCCGCCCGGGCCGGCTCGTGCGCCACCCGCTGCTCCCCGGCCACCCGGGCGAACAGCTCCACCGCGTCGCCCGGCGGCAGCACGTCCAGCGACAGCGCCACCGCCCCGTCCAGCGCGCCGAGTTTGCGCCGGCCGGTCACCACCACCAGGGTCTCCCCGGCGCCCGGCAGCAGCGGACGCACCTGCGCGCTGTCCGCCGCGTCGTCCAGCACCAGCAGGCAGCGCCGGCCCGCCAACCGGGAGCGCCACAGCGCGCTGCGCTCCTCCAGCGAGGCCGGGATCAGCTCCGGGCCGACCCCGTCCGCGCGCAGCAGCGCGGCCAGCGCCTGCAGCGGCGGCACCGGCGGCCGCGACTCGTCGAACCCGTCCAGCGCGACGAAGAACTGACCGTCCGGGAAGTCCGCGGTCACCCGGTGCGCCAGCCGCACCGCCAGCGTGGTCTTGCCGATCCCGCCCATCCCGTCGATCGCCACCATCAGCGGCGCGCCCGCCGTCCGCCGGGCCACCGCCTCCAGCAGCAGCGCCGACTCGGCGACCCGGCCGGTGAAGTCCGTCAGGTCGTGCGGCAGGCAGTTGGGGCGACCGGCCCGGTCCGGCCCGGCCGCGGGCCGCTCCGGCGCGGGTTCGCGGGTGGCCGCACCGTGCACCCCGGGTCCGTCCGCCAGGATCTCCGCCTGCAGCGCCCGCAGTTGGGGGCTCGGCTCCAGTCCCAGCTCGTCCGCGAGGAAACGCCGGCCCTCCTCGTACACGGCCAGCGCGTCCGCCTGTCTACCGCTGCGGCACAGCGCCGTCATCAGGCTGCGCCGCAGCGAGTCGCGCAGCGGGTACTCGGCCAGCAGCGAGGTCAACTCCCCGACCAAGGACGAGGTCTCACCGACCTTCAGGCGCAGCGCCATCAGGTCCTCCAGGGCGGTCAGCCGCTGCTCGGTCAGCTTCACCGCGGCACTGGTCACCGCCGGGCAGTGGATGCCCGCGAACGCCTCGCCGCGCCACAGGTCGACCGCCGACTGCAGCAGCCGGATCGCCTCCGCGAACCGCCCGTCCCGTTCCGCGGCCCGCGCCTCCCGCACCTTGCGGGTGAACCGGTGCGCGTCCACCGCGTCCTCCGGGACGTCCAGCCGGTAGCCCACGTCCACCGTCACCAGCCGGTACTCACTCGCCGTCAGCACCCGGCGCAGGTCCCGGATCGCGTTGTGCACCTGGGGCCGCGCCGAGGGCGGCGGGTCCTCCCAGAGCTCGTCCACCAGGAAGTCCATCGGTACCACCCGGCCGGCGTTCAGGAGCAGCAGCGCGAGGAGTCTCTGCTGCCGCATGCCCCGGACGTCCACCAGGACACCACCCTGGCGAGCCTCCAGCGCGCCCAGGACCAGGAATTCCATCGTCTTCACCCCCGTGATCACGATCGGTCGGTCTGCTGCCTTGTGCTGCTGTCCTGCCGTCTGCTGCGGGTCGGCTCAGCCGCCCCAGGTCACGTCGCCGCCCAGCTGGACGATCGGGGCCGGGGTGGAGGTCGGGAAAGCGGTGGTCTGCACGGTGTCGGCGCCGTCGGCGACATTCCCGGCGAATTCCACGGAGCCCGCCGAAATGACCAGGGCGGCAATCGTGAGGGCCGAGAAAGCGATCAGCTTGGAGACACGGGTGACCAGCACGGGATTCTCCTGACGAGTAGTGGGGATTTCCGCCGGGATTTCCTCCCGGGGTTCCTGGCCGGCGTTCTCGCCCGCCGACACCTCTACTGTGGGCCACCCGGGGCCGCTGGGGAACCGCTCGAGGCTGGACGGAACATGCACTGTCCTAAGCCGTCCACCGCGACCTCACTCGAAGCCCCACCAGGGGCCGGGCACCAGCGTCGCGCCCACCGAGAGCACGGCGAAACCGTCCAGCTCCGGCTCCGCCGCGACCGCTCGGCCCACCAGGCCCGCGGCCCGGCCCTCCGCCTCCAGCAGGCTCTCCGCCAGGCTGAACACACCCACGGTGACCTCGTCGGGAGCGGTCCGATGGACGCTCACGTGCTCCAGCGCGTCCGCTTCGGCCGCATGGGCCCGGACCAATTCCGCCAGGTCGGGAGGAGCCCCTCGACCGACCGGCGCGCGCAACCTCGCGTGAACCAGATACATACTCCCATTCTCGTCCCCTCCACTAGGTACCCGAACCAGTCCGGGGTGGTCGCTTTGTGCCGTGGCAGAAAGCGTCCAGGGGTGGAGGGGACGAGAAGGGGGCCGACCTCAGACGTCGTCGGTCCATTCGGTGCTGAGGACGCCCATCTGGACCTGGTCGTGCCAGCTGCCGGCCCGGAAGACGGCCTCCCGGCGGCGGCCCTCCTCGGTGAAGCCGGCCCGCCGGTAGGCCGCCAGGGCACGGGTGTTGTAGCTGTTGACGGTGAGTTCGACGCGGTGCAGGCCGAGTTCGCCGAAGCCGTAGCGGATGGTGGTGCGCAGCACGTCGGTGCCGAGGCCGCGGTCCTGGTGGGGCGGCCCGATGATGATGGCCAGGGTGGCGCAGCGGTCCTTCGGGGTCGCGCCGTAGAGGGTGACGTGGCCGGCCAGGTCCCCGGCGTCGAGGGTCTCGACGGAGAGGCCGAGGTCGGTGCCCGTGTTCTGGCTCCAGGAACGAAACATGTCGGCGAGCCGGACGTCGGGCTGCGGGTGGACGGGACCGGTGACCTGCTGGATGGCGAGTCCGGGTTCGCGCCACCAGGCGGTCAGCAGCGGCAGGTCGGCCTCGCGGAGTTCTCTGAGCCGGACGAGTCTGCCGGTGAGCGGGTCGGTCATGCGGGCGGGGTCCTGTTCGGGCGGGGGCGGGGAGGTCAGGCGATCTGCGCGGCCTGCAGGCTGGCGTAGGGGCCGCCGGTGCGCAGCAGTTCGGTGTGGGAGCCGATCTCGGCGATCCGCCCGTCGTGCATGACCACGATCCGGTCGGCGCCGCGGATGGTGGAGAGCCGGTGGGCGACCACGAACACGGTGCGGCCGCGGACCAGCCGGGCCAGCGCCTCCTGGACGAGCGCCTCGGAGCGCGAGTCGAGGGCGGAGGTGGCCTCGTCGAGGATCAGGATGCGCGGGTCGCGGATGAGGGCGCGGGCGATCGCCAGCCGCTGCTTCTGGCCGCCGGACAGGCGGGCGCCGCGTTCGCCGACCACGGTGTCCAGGCCCTCGGGGAGGCGCTCGATGAACTCCAGGGCGTTGGCGTCGCGCAGGGCGGTCAGGACGGTCTCCTCGGGGACGTCCTTCATGCCGTAGGTGACGTTCTCCCGGATGCTGCCCTCGAACAGGATGGACTCCTGCGGGACCACGGACAGCGACTTGCGGTAGGAGCGCAGGTCGAGCTCCTCCATGTCGCGCCCGTCCAGCAGGATCCGGCCCTGGGTGGGGCGCAGGAAGCCGATCACCAGGTTGAGCACGGTGGACTTGCCGGCGCCGGACGCGCCGACCAGGGCGATGGTCTCGCCGGGCCGGACGGAGAGGTCGAAGCCGCTGACCGACGGGGCGTCGGAACCCTGGTAGGCGTGGCCGACGCCCTGGAAGTCGATCCGGCCGGTGACGGCGCCGACCTCGGCCTTGCCGGAGTTCTCCTCCAGGTCGGGGGCCTGCAGCACCTCGCCGGCCGAACGGACCGAGGCGAGGCCCTTGCCGAGCTGCGGGGTGAGGGTGAGCAGGGTGGTGACCGAGCCGGTCAGGGTGGAGAAGTAGGCGCTGAGCATGACCACGGCGCCGGGGGTGACGTCCATCCAGCCGTAGTAGGCGACCAGGGCGGAGCCGGCCAGGCAGCCGACGCCGATGGCGTTCAACAGGATCCAGGCGAGCGAGCCGAAGCGGCCGTTCAGCAGGTCCAGGCGCAGTCCTTCGTCCAGCACCCGGCCGAGGGTGCGGTCGACCCGGCGCAGCGCGGTGCGTTCCAGGCCGTGCGCCCGGGTGATCGGGATCAGGGTGGTCATCTCGCCGATGCGCGAGGAGAGTTGCTCGACCTCGCGGCGGAAGGACTCGTTCTGGCTGCGGAGCCGCTCGCGCAGCCGGACCACCAGCAGGGCGCTGGCGGGGACGAGGACCAGGAAGACCGGCAGGAAGACGGGCGTCTGGATCGCGATGACGACCAGGCCGCCGGAGAGGGTGGCGATCGCGGCGAGGCCGTTGTCGGCGGTCTGCTGGGAGGCGGTCTCGATGCCCTCCACGTCGCGGATCACCTTGGCCTGCAGGACACCGGCGCTGACCCGGGAGTGGTAGCCGATGGACAGCTGCTGCATGCGATGGCAGAGCGCGGACCGCAGCCGGGTGCCCATCCGGCGGATGGAGCCGTGCATCCAGTGCACGTACAGCAGGTGCAGCGGCAGGTTGAGCAGCAGGATCACCAGCAGGATCGCGGAGTTCCACCAGAGCACCGAGATGTCGCGGTGCTTGACCACCACGTCGACGATGTTGGCGGTGATCAGCGGCAGCAGCCAGACGGGGGCGTGCTTGGCGAAGAAGACGGCGACCGCGCCGAGGACCCGGGAGCGGTCGGGACGGAACAGGAAGAGCAGGGTGCGGACGGGGTGCTCGCCTCGGTAGCGGTGGCTGAGCGATCCGTCGGGCAGGGCCATGGGGGAACTCCAGTGCGGGGCGCGAACAGGCGGTGCCGTCCCATCCTTCCAGCGCGCGGGGCGCCCGCCGGTGTCCGCTACCGGACAGCGGTCCGGGCTTGATCCGGCGGCGGGGAGGATTTTCGGATCCGGGTGAAACATCGGGGCGCCCTCGGACCGTCATAGGGCGGATTCGGCGAGGGGAGACGGAGAAGTGGGCACAGCTCGACGGCGGGCCGCCATGGAGGAGGAGTTCGTCGCGTTCGCGACGGCCCGGTCCGGGCAGCTCTACCGCTCGGCGTACTACCTCACCGGCGGGGACGCGCACCTGTCCGAGGACCTGGTGCAGGAGACGCTCGGCCAGATGTACGCCCACTGGCACCGCCTGCACCGCCCGAGCTGGGCGGGGCGGATCGACAACCCGGCCGGGTACGCGCAGACCGTGCTGGTCCGGGCCTACCTGACGCACCAGCGCCGGCGCAGCAGCAGCGAGCGGCCCAGCCGGGTGCTGCCGGAGGTCGCTGAGCACGCCCCGGACTCGGCGCTGCGGCTGGCGCTGGTCGACGCGCTGTCCCAACTGCCGCCGCGGGACCGGGCGGTGGTGGTGCTCAGGTACTGGGAGGACCGCAGCGTGGAGGAGACCGCGGCGATCGTGAAGGACAGCTCGGCGGCGGTGCGGACCAGGTGCTCGCGGGCGCTGGCGAAGCTGCGCACGCTGCTGGGCGCGGACCTGGCGGAGCTGGTGGCGCGATGAACCCGGAACGCGGACGCGACGGACGGAGTGGTGGAGTGAGCGACGGGGACGGGGAGTTCGAGGTGCGGTTGGGCGCGGCCTTCGGGCAGGCGGGGGGCGGTCCGGAGCCGGAGGTGACGGCCCGGCTGGTGGACGGCGGCCTGCGGGCGGGCCGCCGCCTGAAGCGCGCCAGGCAGCGGAGGACGGTGCTGCTGGCCGGGGCGCTGACCGCGGCGGTGCTGACGGGCGCGGGGACGCTGACGGCGCCGCACGGCCTGCCGGGTCGCAGCTCGGACGCGCTGCAGGTGGCCGGTACCGCGCCCGCACCCTCGGACCGGGGCGTGACGATCCTGCTGATCGGTCTGGACACGACCGTCGGCGCGGAGGGCGGGCCGACGGACGCCGACCCGCCGGCCGCCGAGCTGCACATCGGGACGCGGAGCCGCGGCATGACCGACACCGTGATGCTGGCGCACATCCCGGCGGGCGGCCGCGAGGTCCGGCAACTGTCCCTGCCCCGTGACCTGATGGTCCCGGACGGGAAGGGCGGCTCCGTCCAGCTCAACCAGGTGTACTGGAGCGCCGAGCAGGCCGAGACGCAGCGCCTGCGCGAGCAGGGCCTGGCCGAGAAGGACGTGCAGTGGCGTGGGCAGGAAGCCGGCCGGGCTGCGCTGATCTCGGCGGTGCAACAGCTCGCCGGACTGCCGGTGGACCACTTCGCGGAAGTCTCGATGTCCGGCTTCTACCAGGTCGCCAAGGCCCTCGGCGGGGTGCCGGTGTGCCTGAACGAGGCCGTCGACGACCCCTGGAGCGGGGCGAAACTCCCTGCCGGGCGCTCCGAGTTGAACGCGTCCCAGGCGCTCGCCTTCGTCCGCCAGCGGCACGGCATCGGCACCGGCTCCGACATCGGCCGCACCGCCAGGCAGCAGGCGTTCCTGGCGGGCGTGCTGGCGAAGCTGCGGGCGGGCGGGACGCTGACCGACCCGGGTCGGTTGTCGGCCCTGTACGGCGCGCTCAAGGACGACCTGGTGGTGGACCAGGGGTGGAGCCCGGTGGACTTCGTCCGGCAGGTTCCGGCCTTCGCCGCCGGCGCGGGGACGGCGGGCACGCTGCCCACCGTCTTCGAGGGGAACCGGCTGCGGGCCGAGGACGGTGCGGCGAAACGGATCCTGGTGGACGGCGCGGTCCCGTCCGCCGCCCCGGGGGGCGAGCTGCCGTCGCCCGTCGCGCTGGACGGGGTGCCCTGCGTGGACTGACCGGGCGTCAGTCGAGCGCGGTCCAGCCCCACGGGCGGGGGCCGTGCTCGCCGCGCAGGCAGGCCAGCCGGTAGTGGGCCTGGGCGCGGTGCCGGAGGTCGGCGTCGGCCTGCTGCAACGCGTAGCAGGTGAGCCGGAGTTCGCGGACGGCGGCGAGCACCGGGTAGCCGGGCCATTCGGTGACGTCGGCGCCGTACGCGGTGCAGAACTCGGCGTAGGCACGGGCGGGGAGGGCGCCGAAGCTGTAGTGGCCGACGGCGGTGGTGACGAGGTCCCACTCGGGCGGGCCCAGTGCGGTCCGTTCGAAGTCGAGCAGGTAGGCGGCGTCGTCGGCGACGGCCAGGTTGCCGCTCCAGGCGTCGCCGTGGACCACCCGCAACGGGCGCTGCGGGAGGGCGAGTTCGTGCCAGGCGGTGCGCAGTTCGGCGAGCCGGGCGTGCAGCCAGCGGCGCTGCGGCCGGTCCAGGGTGGCGGCGCCGTCGATCCGGGCGGGCAGCCGGACGAACGGGTCGAGCCGGTCCAGCGGGTGGATCGGCGGCGGGAGCCGGTGCAGGGTCCGGAGTGCCGCGGCCAACTCGACGGGGCGTCCGGGGCGGTGCGGGGGCAGCTCGTGCCAGAAGGTGACCGGTCGGCCGTGCACTTCCACCGGTTCGGGCGGCCGGTCCAGCGGGCGGACGGCCGGCACCCCGTGTCGGCGCAGCCAGCGGGCCACCGCCAACTCCTTGTGCGCGGCCGGCACCTGGCCCTCCCGGCCGACCCGGACGACCACCTTGCCGGGCAGCCGCCACAGGGTGTTCTCGCCGGCCCGGATCAGCTCCGCCCCGGCGCTGGCGCGGTCGACGGCGGCGCAGGCCTCGGCCAGCAGGGCGGCGGGGGTGCGGCAGTCCACGTCTCGGCCTCGTTCCACTCGCGGTCGGTGGCCGCCACCAGGATGGCGGGCGGCCGGGCGGGGCCCGAAGGGCGCACGGGAGCACGGCGGCGGCCCCGAACCATCGCGCCGTACACGGAATTCAACCTCCGTCGGGTCCGCTGGTCGAGCCTCCCCCCTCGCTGATGGTCCAGACCACCCTTGCCTTTGGTCCAGACCTATTGACGGGGTTTGCCGCCCCTCCTACGATCCGGTCGGGCACAGCCCCCACATGTCCCCACCTCACCCAGAGCCGGGCGTCACGCCCCCACGCGTCGGTCATGTCCATGGCGCTCGGCGGGAAGGGAGCACCGTCATGTTCCGTCACCGAGCGAGTCGCCCGCACCAGGCGGCACTGGAACGCGCCGCACAGCCGCACCGGACCAGCCACGCCGCGCCCGGGTCGAGCGCCCTGCGCCGCTCGATCGCCGGCGTCAGCGCCGCCGCCGTGGTCGCGGCCGGCATCGCCGTGGCGAGCTCCGTCACCGCCGGCGCCGCCACCCCCAACCTGGTGTCCAACCCCGGCTTCGAGAGCGGCCTGGCCGGCTGGAGCTGCACCGGCGGCTCCGGAGCGATCGTCACCAGCCCGGTGCACGCCGGCACTTCGGCGCTCAAGGCCACGCCCACCGGCCAGGACACCGCGCAGTGCCAGCAGACCATCAGCGTGCAGCCCAACTCGCAGTACACGCTGAGCGCCTACGTGCAGGGCAGCTACGCCTACATCGGCGCCACCGGCACCGGCGTCAACGCCTCCACCTGGACGCCGAACAACGCCTCCTACGGCCTGCTCAGCACCAGCTTCACCACCGGGGCGAGCACCACCTCGGTGACCGTCTTCACACACGGCTGGTACGGCCAACCCGCCTACTACGTCGACGACGTGACGCTGGCCGGCCCCGGCGGCACCAGCTCCTCGCCGAGCAGCAGCCCGTCGACCAGCCCGTCCACCAGCGCCTCGCCGAGCACCAGCGCCTCCCCGAGCACCAGCCCGTCGACCAGCCCCTCCACCAGCCCGTCGACGAGCCCGTCCACCAGCCCGTCGAGCAGCCCCACCTCGGGCGACGCCACCTGCGCCACCAAGCCCCGGCCGGCCGGCAAGGTCCTGCAGGGCTACTGGGAGAACTGGGACGGCGCCTCCAACGGCGTGCACCCGGGCCTGGGGTGGACCCCGATCACGGACAGCCGGATCGCCCAGCACGGCTACAACGTCATCAACGCCGCGTTCCCGGTGATCCTCTCCGACGGCACCGTGCTCTGGCAGGACGGCATGGACAGCGGCGTCAAGGTCGCCACCCCCGCCGAGATGTGCCAGGCCAAGGCGGCCGGCGCGACCATCCTGATGTCGATCGGCGGCGCCGCCGCGGGCATCGACCTGAGCTCCAGCGCCGTCGCGGACAAGTTCGTGGCGACCATCGTCCCGATCCTCAAGAAGTACAACTTCGACGGCATCGACATCGACATCGAGACCGGCCTGTCCGGCTCCGGCAGCATCGGCACGCTGTCCGCCTCTCAGTCCAACCTGATCCGGATCATCGACGGCGTGCTCGCCCAGATGCCGGCCGGCTTCGGCCTGACCATGGCCCCGGAGACCGCGTACGTGACCGGCGGCAGCGTCACCTACGGCTCGATCTGGGGCTCGTACCTGCCGATCATCAAGAAGTACGTGGACAACGGCCGCCTGTGGTGGCTGAACATGCAGTACTACAACGGCTCGATGTACGGCTGCTCCGGCGACTCCTACTCGGCCGGCACCGTGCAGGGCTTCACCGCGCAGACCACCTGCCTGAACAACGGCCTGACCATCCAGGGCACCACCGTCAAGGTGCCCTACGACAAGCAGGTCCCGGGCCTGCCGGCGCAGTCCGGCGCGGGCGGCGGCTACATGGCGCCCAGCCTGGTCAGCCAGGCCTACGGCTCCTACAGCGGCCAGCTGAAGGGCCTGATGACCTGGTCGATCAACTGGGACGGCTCGAAGGGCTGGACCTTCGGCGACAACGTGAAGTCGCTGCAGGGCCGGTGACGACCCGTCCACGGCCCGGTGGACGGTGAACGACGGCGGGGCCCCGGGAGCGTCGACGCTCCCGGGGCCCCGCCCGTCTCCGCTGCGGTCAGGCCCGGGCGCGGTGCGCGGCGATGAGCTGCGCGTAGCGCTGCCCGCTGCTCTTCACGGTGCGGGTCTGGGTGGGGTAGTCGACGTGGACCAGGCCGAAGCGCTTGTCGTAGCCGTACGCCCACTCGAAGTTGTCCAGCAGCGACCAGGCGAAGTACCCGGCGAGCGGGGCGCCCTTGGCGACGGCCCGGGCGCAGGCGGCCAGGTGGCCCTCCAGGTAGGCGGTGCGCTCGGGGTCGTCCACCCGGCCGTCCGCGGTCACGGTGTCGCGGTACGCGGAGCCGTTCTCGGTCACGTAGATCTCGCGGACGCCGTAGTCCTCGGTGAGGCGCAGCAGCAGCTCCTCGATGCCGGGGGCGTGCACCTCCCAGTCCATCGCGGTGCGCTCCGGGTTGGGGCCCGGGACCTGCCGGAAGTTCGGCACCGCGCCGGTCGGGTCGTCGGTGACGATCTGGCGGAAGTAGTAGTTCAGGCCGACCCAGTCCAGCGGGGCGCTGATCAGCTCCAGGTCGCCGTCCCGGACCGGCAGTTCGACGCCGTACAGGTCCACCATGTCCTGCGGGTAGCCGCGGCCCAGGACCGGGTCCAGCCACCAGCGGTTGATGTGGCCGTCGGCGCGCACCGCGGCGGCCAGGTCCGCGTCCGACTGCGAGGCGGGCTCGATGGTGGAGAGGTTGTTGACGATGCCGATCCGGGCGCCGGGGACGGCCGCGCGCAGCGCCTGAACGGCCAGGCCGTGGCCCAGGTGCAGGTGGTAGGAGGTGCGGACGGCGGCGGTCAGGTCGGTGACGCCGGGGGCCATCTTGCCCTCCAGGTGGCCGATCCACGAGGAGCAGAGCGGCTCGTTGAGGGTGCACCAGTCGCGGACCCGGTCGCCGAGGCGCTCGGCGACCACGGCGGCGTACTCGGCGAAGCGCTCGGCGGTGGCGCGCTCGGGCCAGCCGCCGCGGTCCTGCTGGGCCTGCGGCAGGTCCCAGTGGTACAGGGTCGGGAACGGGGTGAGGCCGCGCTCCAGCATGCCGTCGACCAGGCGGTCGTAGAAGTCCAGGCCGGCCGCGTTGACCTTGCCGTCGGCGAGCGGGACGACCCGGGGCCAGGCAATGGAGAACCGGTAGGCGTCCAGGCCGAGCGAGGCGGCCAGGTCCAGGTCCTGCGGCCAGCGGTGGTAGTGGTCGCAGGCGGTGTCGCCGGTGTCGCCGTTGTCGACCTTGCCGGGGGTGTGCGAGAAGGTGTCCCAGATCGACGGGGCGCGGCCGTCGGTGCTCGCTGCGCCCTCGATCTGGTAGGCGGCGGTGGCGGCGCCCCAGCGGAAGTTGGCCGGCAGCGCGTCGAGGTGGTTCACGGTGGTCCTTTCGAGGGTGAGGGGGTGGGCGGCCCGGAGGTGCGTCACTTGTCCGCACCCTGACGGTGCGTCACTTGACGGCACCGGCGGTCAGGCCGGCCACCAGGTAGCGCTGCAGCAGCAGGAATCCGGCGACCACCGGGAGGCTGACGACCAGTGAGGCGGCCATCACCTGGTTCCAGTAGACGTCCGTCTGCGTGGCGTACCCCTGGAGCCCGACGGCCAGCGTGCGGGTCTGGTCGTTGGTCATCACGGAGGCGAACAGCACCTCGCCCCAGGCGGTCATGAAGGCGTACACGGCGACGGCGATGATGCCGGGCAGCGCGGCGGGCACGATGATCTGCACCAGGGTGCGGATCGGGCCGCAGCCGTCGACCGCGGCGGCCTCGTCGAGGTCGCGCGGGATGGAGTCCAGGTACCCGGCCAGCATCCAGATCGAGAACGGCAGCGAGAAGGTGAGGTAGGTGAGGATCAGTCCGCCGCGGCTGCCGTACAGCGCGATCCCGGTGGTGTTGCCGATGTTGACGAAGATCAGGAACAGCGGCAGCAGGAACAGGATGCCGGGGAACATCTGGGTGGACAGCACCGTGATGGTGAAGATCTTCTTGCCGCGGAACCGGTAGCGGCTCACCGCGTAGCCGGCCAGCAGCGCTATCACCACGGACAGGCCGGTGGCGCTGCCCGCGACGATCAGCGAGTTGGTGAAGTACCTCGCCAGCGGGACGGTCTTCCAGATGTCGATGTACGGGCGGAAGGTCAGGTGGCTGGGGATCCACCGCCACGGGCCCTGGACGTCCTGCAGCGGCTTGAGCGAGGAGCTCAGCATCACCGCGACCGGGGTCAGCGTGAAGACGGCCAGCACCAGGAGGACGATCCGGCGCAGCCAGCGGAAGGAGGCGGGCGGGTTGATCATTCTGCGTCCCCCCGACGGCGGTTGGTGGCGAGAAGGTAGACCGCGGTCACCAGCAGCAGGAACAGCAGCAGCAGGACCGACATCGCCGAGCCCTGGCCGAAGTTCCAGGTGATGAAGGAGGACTGGTAGATGTGGATCGAGATCAGGTCGGCGGCCTGCGGCGCGGACTTGCCGAACAGCACGAACGGCGTGTTGAAGTCGTTGAAGGTCCACAGGAACAGCACCAGCACCAGCACCAGGTTGACCGGGCGCAGCGAGGGCAGGGTGATCCGGCGGATCTGCTGCCACACGCCCGCGCCGTCCAGCGCGGCGGCCTCGTACAGCTCGCGCGGGATGTTCTGCAGGCCCGCGGTGAGGGTGAGGAAGGCGAACGGCCAGGACTTCCAGACCGAGACGGTCAGCAGCGCCCAGAAGCTGTTGTCGCCGATCAGCCAGAACGGCTTGTCACTGGTCAGGTGCAGCTGGTCGTGCAGCACGTGGTTGATCAGGCCGGTGTCGCGCTGGAACATGAAGCTCCAGGTGATCACCGCGGCGAACACCGGCAGCGCGTACGGCAGCATGAACGCCGCGCGCAGCAGGCCGCGGCCGCGGAAGGCGTCCTGGGTGAAGATCGAGGCGGTCACGCCGATCAGCCAGGACAGGCCCACCGACAGCACGGTGAACAGGCAGGTCACCCAGAACGAGTTGAGCAGCGCCTTGCCGATCGGGGCGTTGAACTCCAGCGCCACCTTGTAGTTGTCGAAGCCCGACCAGGGCGCCGCGGACCAGTCCCGGATGAAGAACTGGGTGAGCTGCTTGAAGCTCATCACGATGCCGGTGACCATCGGGACCAGGTGGATCAGCAGCTCGGCGAGCAGGGCCGGGAGCAGCAGCAGGTACGGGAGGGCGCCGCGGCCCACCTTGCCGCGCCCGTTCTTGAAGAGGCGTCGCCGGCGGGCGGGGGCCGCCCCGTTCGGGGCGGCCTCCTGACCGGCGGTGTGACGGTCGATCACTTCCTGGGGCACGTCAGCTCGCCGGCATCTGCTGCTGGGCCTTGGACAGCTCGTCCTTGACCGTGGCCTCGGTGATCGGCTTGCCCGCGGCGGCGGACGCCAGCAGGTTCTTCACGGCGGTGCCGATCAGCGTCTCGAACTGGCTCTCGCTGGGGACCTGCGGGAGCGGCGCGGCGCTCTTCTGCAGGACGCCCGCGAGGGTCTGCAGCTCGGGGGTAGCGAACTTCGGGTCGGACTGCGCGGCCTTGACCGGCGGCAGCGAGCCGTAGGTGCCGTTGAGGGTCTTCTGCTCCTCGTCGCTGGTCATGAACTTCACGAAGTTCAGGGCGCCGTCGAGGTTCTTGGTGTTCTTGAAGACCGCCAGGTTGATGCCCGCGACCATCGAGGTGGTGGCCTTGTCGCCGCTCGCGCCGGCGGCGGTCGGGACGGGGACCACGCCGTAGTCGTCCGGGTTCATGCCGTGCGACTTGAGGTTGGCGCCCGCGGACTGCCACATCAGCATCGCGGCCTTGCCGGTGGCGAAGTCGGTCACCGACTGGTTGGCGGCGTACTCGGCGTTGCCCGGCGCCGCGATCTTGTCGTTGGCGATGAAGTCCACGTACTGCTTGACGGCGGCGACGGCCTCCGGGCTGTCGAAGGCCGGCTTGCCCGAGGCGTCGTAGAAGCCGGTGCCGTGCTGCATGCCCAGGGTGAAGGCGTGGTGGACGTTCTCCGAGCCGTTGCCGCCCTCGATGGCCAGGCCGTAGGTGCCGCCGGTGGTCAGCTTCTTGCCGTCCTGGACCAGCTCGTCCCAGGTGGTGGGCGGGTTGGCGATGCCGGCCTGCTGGAACAGCTTCTTGTTGTAGTAGAGGCCGTAGGCCATCGAGTACAGCGGCACCGCCGCCGGGTCCTTGCCCTTGGCTCCGGCCGAGGCGATGGTCGAGGCCAGGAAGCGGTCCTTGCCGCCGATCTTGTCGAAGGTCGCCTGGTCGAACGGCAGCAGCGCCCCGGTCGCCTGCAGCGAGGCCGACCAGGTGTTGCCGATGTTCAGCACGTCGGGGCCCTGGCCGGAGGCGGTGGCTGCCAGGATTCTGTTCAGCAGGTCGGACCAGGGGATGACCTCGAGGTTGACCTTGATGCCGGTCTGCGCCTCGAACTTCTTGAGCTCGGGCTCCAGGACCTGCTTGTCGTTCTCCAAGCTGCTGCCCTGGTTCGACGCCCAGTAGGTCAGGGTCTTCGGGCTGGAGTTCGAGCTGCCGCCGGTGCTGTCGCCGCCGCCGCAGGCGGTGGCGGTCAGCGCGATGGCGGCGGTCAGTGCGAGGGCGGCGGAAATCCGGTGGGTGCGCATGGAGAAGCCCCTCTCGGGCTGTCGTCTCGTGGGGGTGAAGCAGCAACGGAGGCTGCTTACTTCACGCCGAGATTTAACGTCTGAGAAAAGTAGACGTCAAGAGCTTCGACGGCGTAGATTCTGCAACGGAGAAGGGACAACCATGACACCGCGAGGCAAGCAGACCGTTCGCGACCTGCGCCGGAGCAGCCGCTCCACGCTCCTGCGACACCTGTACTTCAACGGTCCGCTGAGCCGTCAGGAACTCGGTACCGCCACCGGCCTGAGCGCCGGATCGGTCAGCAACGTTACGGGCGAACTGCTCGCCGACGGGCTGATCGAGGAGTGCGGCTCCGTCGACTCCGACGGCGGCCGCCCGCGGATCCTGCTCCGGGTCACCCCCGGCCAGGCCCACCTGGTCGGCATCGACGTCGGCGAGACCCAGGTCCGGGTCACCCTCTTCGACCTCGCCCTCACCGAACTCGCCTCCGCCGACCAGCCGTTGGAGACCGCGCACGACCCCGAGCGGGTGGTCGGGATGATCGCCACCGGCCTCGCCGAGGTGCTCGCCACCGCGGGCGTCCCCGAGGAGAGCGTCCTCGGCGTCGGCCTCGGCGTCCCCGGCATCGTCGAACAGGGCACCGGTCCCGACGCCGGCGCCGACGTCGTCGTCCACGGCCAGACCTTCGGCTGGGACGCCGTCCCGCTCGGCCGCCTGCTGCGCGCCCACACCCCCCTGCCGCTGTACGTCGACAACGGCGCCAAGACCCTCGGCCAGGCCGAGATGTGGTTCGGCGCCGGCCGCGGCAGCCGGCACGCCGTGGTCGCGCTGTTCGGCTCCGGCGTCGGCGCCTGCGTCATCGCCGACGGCGCCCGCTTCCGCGGCACGACCAGCTCCGCCGGCGAGTGGGGCCACACCAAGGTGCACGTCGGCGGCCGCCAGTGCCGCTGCGGCTCGCGCGGCTGCCTGGAGGCGTACGTCGGCGCCGAGGCCCTGGTCGAACGCTGGGACGGAACGGTGGCCGGCACCAGCGAGAAGGCCGGCCTGGCCGCCCTGCTGCGCGCCGCCGAGGAAGGGCAGCCCAGCGCCGTCGCACTGCTGGACGAGGCCGCCGAACTGCTCGGCGCCTCGATCGCCGACCTGGTGAACCTGTTCAACCCCGAGCGGATCGTCATCGGCGGTTGGGCCGGCCTCCTGCTCGGCCCCCGCCTGCTCCCCGCGATCGGCGAGGCCGCGACCCGCTACGCCCTCGCCTACCCCCGTTCCCGCACCACCATCACGCTCTCCCACCTCGGCCCCGACGCCGTCACCCTCGGCGCGGCCACCCTGCCCCTCACCCACTTCATCGACAGCGGCGGCGAACTCCCGGACCATCTGGCGGCAGCGGTCTGAGGGGCGAATGACCGGGGCGCGCGGCGGTGTTCCCGCGCGCCTCCGGTCCGCTACCCGCGGAAGGCCGCGGTCCCGTTCGGGGTGCCGAGGCCGGTCGGGCCGTCGTAGCCCGGGCCCGCGGTGCAGAGGTAGACCGGGGTGCAGTCCGCCGTGGCTCCGGCGGTGACGTCGTTGAGGGCCGCCGGGTTGCGGTAGGGGAAGGACGCGGGGCGGCTGCCGGCGGCCGGGAGCCCGGCCAGCGCGTAGGTGGCGGCGATCAGCGGGGCGGAGGCGGAGGTGCCGCCGTAGGTGTACCAGCCGTTGCCGCCGTAGGTCTGGTAGACGGCGACGCCGGTCGCGGGGTCGGCGACGGCCGCCACGTCGGCGACGGTGCGGCGGGCGCAGCCGGTGTCGGTCTGCCAGGCGGGCTTGGCCAGCTGTCCCGAGCAGCCGGAGGCGCTGCCCTCGTCGGGACCGGTCGACCAGGCCGACTCGCTCCAGCCGCGGGCCGACGCCCCGTCGGGTCGCAGGGTGGTGCCGCCGACGGCGACGACGTGCGGCGAGGAGGCGGGGAAGTTGACGCCGTACCCGCCGTCCCCGGAGGCGACCGCGATGACGACGCCCGGGTGGTCGAAGTACCGGCTGTCGTAGCTCGCCGCGTTGCCGCTCTCGGCCGCGCCCCAGCTGATCGACACGTACTGCGCGCCGAGCGCGACGGCGGTGTTCACCGCGGCCCCGAGGTTGCCGACCGCCGCGCTGTCCGCCTCGACCAGGATCAGCCGGGCCTGGGGGGCGAGCGCCGAGACCATCGCGAGGTCGAGGGCGATCTCGCCGGCCCACGCGGAGTCGGCGCGGGGGAGCTTGCCGCCGCCGCGCTGGTCGGTCTTGCGGAAGCAGCCGCTGTCGGCGGTGCAGGAGGGCAGCCCGTAGTGGCGGCGGTAGACGTCGAGGTCGGACTCGGCGCGCGGGTGGTCGTAGGCGTCGACCACGGCGATGGTCGCGCCCTCGCCGCCGTCCGCGGGCAGCCCGTACGCGGCGCGCAGCTCGGCGGGGCCGTAACCGCCGTCCGCGTCCGTGGAGCTGACGACCCGTAGCGCCTGGCAGGCGGCGGTGTCGGGACGGGCGGGCGCGGCGCAGCTGTGCACCCAGTGCGGGCCGGCGTGGGCGGGCGCGGCGGCGAGCGCGACGGGCAGGGTGGTGAGCAGGGCGGCGGTGAGGGCGAGGGTGCGCACGGGGGTCTCCGGTCGAAGAGGGTCGGAACCGGAGGCCGGACGAAGGGGGGAGCCCTGCACCCGCCGGTTCGCGGGGGTGCAGGGAGTGTTGACGGAAGATCAGATCAGTATGCGCACTGTCGGCCGGGCGTCACTCCGCCGGCAGATGGTCGACGGTGCCGACCTGGATGCCGGCCTGGCTGTGCCGGCGGGAGGGCTCGCGGCCGGGCGGCTGGGTGGGCCGCTCGGCGGGGGAGGCGGCCTTGGCGGTCGGGCGGCTGACCGACTTGCCGGCCTCGACCCGCAGCGGCTCGTCGTCGTGCAGGACGGGCAGCACGCTGCCGCGGCGCAGCGTGTAGGTGGTGGTCGCGTGCGTGATGTCGACCCGCAGCAGGTGCTCGCGGACCGTCATGGAGAAGCACAGCCGCTGCAGTCCGGCGGGCAGCCGGGGCCGGAAGGACAACTGCTCGGTGTGGTCGCGCAGCCCGCCGAACCCGGCCACCAGGGCGATGCACGCGCCGGCCAGCGAGGCCATGTGCAGGCCGTCGCGGGTGTTGCCGCCGAGGTCGTGCAGGTCCATCAGGGCGGCTTCGGCAGTGTAGTCGTAGGCCAGGTCGAGCTGCCCGACCTCGGCCGCGATGACGGCCTGGGTACACGCGGAGAGCGAGGAGTCGCGGACGGTCAGGCGCTCGTAGTAGGCGAAGTTCCGGGCCTTCTGCTCGGCGGTGAAGGCGTCGCCGCGGACCTGCATGGCGAGCACCAGGTCGGCCTGCTTGACGACCTGTTTGCGGTACAGGTCGAAGTACGGGTAGTGCAGCAGCAGCGGGTACTTCTCCGGCGGGGTGGCGTCGAAGTCCCAGAGCTGGTGGTCGGTGAAGCCGTCGGCCTGCGGGTGCACGCCGAGCTGCTCGTCGTACGGGATGAACATCTTGTCGGCGGCGTCGCGCCAGGCCGCGGCCTCCTCGGTGTCCACGCCCAGCTGCGAGGCCTCGCGCCGGTGGCGCAGCGCCACGCTGGCCGCGTTCCACAGGTTGGACTGCGCCATCACGTTGGTGAACACGTTGTTGTCGGCGACCGCCGAGTACTCGTCGGGCCCGGTGACGCCCTCGATCCGGAAGTTGCCCTTGGCGTCGTGGTGGCCGAGCGAGCGCCACATCCGGGCGGTCTCCACCAGCAGCTCCAGGCCGTAGGTGCGCTCGAACTCGGTGTCGCCGGTGGCCCGCACGTAGCGGACCGCGGCGGCCGCGATGTCCGCGCCGATGTGGAACGCCGCGGTGCCGGCCGGCCAGTACCCGGAGCACTCCTCGCCGCGGATCGTCCGCCACGGGAACACCGCGCCCGCCAGGCCGAGCTGGGCCGCCCGCTCCCGGGCCATCGGCAGCGTGGTGTGCCGCCAGCGCAGCGCCTGCTTCACGGCGTCCGGCAGGCAGTAGGTGAGCACCGGCAGCACGAAGGTCTCGGTGTCCCAGAACGAGTGCCCGTCGTAGCCGGGCCCGGTCAGGCCCTTGGCCGGGATGGCCCGCTCCTCGCTGCGGGCGCCCGCCTGCAGCACGTGGAACAGCGCGAAGCGGACGGCCTGCTGGAGCTCGACGTCGCCCTCGATCTCGATGTCGCTGTCGTGCCAGAACCGGCCGAGGAACTCCTTCTGCTCGGCGACCAGCCCGTCCCAGCCGGTGTACCGGGCGGCGGTCAGCGCGGCCTCCACCTGGTCCCGGACGGCGGGCAGCGACCGGGTCGCCGACCAGCCGTAGGCGATGTACTTGACCAGGCGCAGCTTCTGACCCGCGTTCAGCACCGTGGTGGCGGTGATCCGGGCCTGGTCGTCGGCGCACTCGGCGGCGGTGTCGATCCGCTCCGGGCCGTCGATCACGTGGTCGATCCCGGCGGCCACCCGCAGCCCGGAGAACCGGGTGCGGTGCACCAGCACGCCCTTGGTGCCGTCGGCGTGCCGCAGCTCGCCCGCCAGCGGGGCCTCCAGCACGGCCGCCGCCCGCGGGTCGCCGTCGCCGGCGCCGCCCGGCAGCTGCTCGTTGGCGACCAGCTCGGACTGCAGCACGATCCGCACCGGGCCGTCCACGGCCTCCACGGTGTAGTCGATCGCGCACACCGCCCGCTGGGTCAGCGACACCAGCCGGGCCGAGGTGATCCGCACCGTCCGCCCGGCCGGCGAGGTCCACTCGGCCTCCCGGCGCAGGATGCCGTCCCGGAAGTCCAGGCTGCGGCGGTGGCTGCGCAGCTCCCCGTACCGCAGGTCGAACGGCTCGTCGTCGACCAGCAGCCGGATCAGCTTGCCGTTGGTGATGTTGATGACGCTCTGCCCGGACTCCGGGAAGCCGTAGCCGCTCTCCGCGTACGGCAGCGGCCGCAGCTCGAACACGCCGTTCAGGTAGGTGCCGGGCAGGCCGTGCGGCTCGCCCTCGTCGAGGTTGCCGCGCAGCCCGATGTGGCCGTTGGACAGCGCGAACACCGACTCGGCGCGGGCCTGCCCGGGCAGGTCCAGACCGTGCTCGGTGATCCCCCAGGGATCGACGGTGAACGCCTCCGACGGACTCATGACCCCGCCTCGCTCCGCTCGGTGGTTCGCCCGCTCATCGGCCCTCCTCGATCAGCTCGGACAGGTCGTCCACCACCAGGTCCGCCCCGTGCTCGCGCAGCGCCCCGGCCTGCCCGGTGCGGTTGACGCCCACCACGGCCCCGAACCCGCCGGCCCGGCCGGCCGCCACGCCCGCCAGCGCGTCCTCGAACACCGCGGCGTGCTCGGGAGCGACGCCGAGCTGCTTCGCCGCGGCCAGGAAGGTGTCGGGCGCGGGCTTGCCGGCCAGCCGGTCGCGGGCGGCGGTGACCCCGTCCACCACCACCTCGAACAGGTCGTCGATCCCGGCGGCCCGCAGCACGTCCCGGCAGTTGGCGCTGGAGGACACCACGGCCCGCGGCAGGCCGAGTTCGCGCAGCCGGTGCAGGTACGCCACCGAGCCCTCGTACGGCTGCACGCCCTGTTCGTGGATCATCCGCAGCACGGTGTCGTTCTTGGCGCTCGACAGGCCGTTGACCGTCCGGGCGCCCGGCGGGTCCTGCGGGGCGCCCTCGGGCAGCTCGATGCCGCGCGAGGCGAGGAACTGCCGGGTGCCGTCCAGCCGGGGCCGGCCGTCCACGTACCGGTCGTACTCGCCGACCGGGTCGAACGGCACGAAGGCGCCGCCGGTCCGGTCGGCCTCCGCGCGCAGGAAGGTGTCGAACATGTCCTTCCAGGCCGCGGCGTGCACTTTCGCGGTCTGGGTCAGCACCCCGTCCAGGTCGAACAGGAAGGCCTTGATGCGGTCCGGAAGTCCCAACATGCTGCCAGTCTCACCCGACGGCCGCACTCCATGCCGGTCATCGTCGGAACGGCGCGTCGCGGCGGCGGCCCGGCGGGGAGTCAGCGCGTACGCACCCGGTACTTCGTGCCCGCCAGCGCCTCCAGCTCGGCCTTGAAGGCGGTCCTGTCCGCCTCGGCGACCGCCGAGAACGGGATCATCACGACGCCGCTCGGCCGCAGCTGCACCATCCAGGCGGTGAGTCGCTCGTTCACCGAGACGACCTCCGCCCACGGCACCCGCACCGTGATGTCGTGCTGGGTGCGGGCGATC
Source organism: Streptomyces sp. TLI_171 (assembly GCF_003610255.1). Classification (GTDB taxonomy): domain Bacteria; phylum Actinomycetota; class Actinomycetes; order Streptomycetales; family Streptomycetaceae; genus Kitasatospora. Next base: position 4,206,371 of record NZ_RAPS01000001.1, read on the forward strand.
CCCGCCTCGTCCAGCAGCAGCGCCGTCGGCCCGGACAGCCGCTGCGCGGACATCGCCGCCGCCTTCGCCATCATCCGGTTCTGCAGACCGGCGAACAGGCCCTTGGCGGGCGGGCCCTGGACCACCTCGGCGACCTGATCCGGCGTCAGGTCGTACTGCACGGAGAGCGCCACGGCGCGGTTCCCTTCCCTGGGTGCAGGTGTCGAACACACCTGCGGGCCGAGGGAGGCTACCGTCACTCGGCCTCGACGTGCACCCCCGGGTGCGGGTGGCCGGTCGGCACGAACAGCGGCTGCGGGCGGCCGCTCTGCGCGTAGTCCTTCAACCGGACCACCAACTCCGCCCAGCGGCCCGCCGCCGCCGGCACCGCCGGGGCCGCGTCCGCCGCCCAGCCGAGGTGGCGCAGCAGCAGCAGGGTGTGCCGCGGACCGTCCGGGTGGTCGAAGAAGTCCCAGGTCACGGTGGTGCCCTGCCAGGACGGCGGCACCACCCCGACACTGCGCCAGGCCACCCGTTCCAGATCCGCCCGCTCCCGGCGCAATCGGAACGGCTGCGCCGCGCCGGGAACGGCGACCAGCAGGTCCTCGCCGTCCCGCTCCACCCCCGTGGTCCACCAGGACGTCAGCCCCTCGTGGGTGTCCAGCGCCGCCAGCAGGCGGCCCCGGGACGCCGCGACGTCGATCTGCAGGGCGATCTCGGCCATCGCACTCACCTCACCCCCACGATCCCGCCCCGCCAGGGGCCGGGCAACCGCGTCAGGTGGTGAGCTCCAGCGTCTGGTGCACCGTCGACGGGTCGTCCAGCAGCCGCACCAGGGTGTGCGCCACCTCGTCCCGGGACACCTCGCCGAATCGGTTCGGCGGCGGCGCCAGGTGCGCGTGCCGCTCGGTCGCCGTGTCGGTCAGCGCGCCCGGGCGCAGCACCGTCCAGTCCAGCGGGCGGTCCTTCACCGCCTCCTCGGCCGCCCGCTTCGCCCTCAGGTACGCGTCGAACTCGGGGGTGACCGCCGGATCGCCGATCCGGTCCAGCCCCATCGAGGACACCAGCAGGTACCGCCGCACCCCGGCCCGCTGCGCGGCGTCCGCCAGCAGCACCGCGCCCGCCCGGTCCACGGTCTCCTTCCGCGCCGCGCCGCTGTCCGGCCCGGCGCCCGCCGCGAAGACCACCGCGTCCGCACCCGCCAGGTGCTCCGCCAGCTCCTCCGCCGAGACCTGCTCCAGGTCGCAGACCACCGGCCGGGCGCCCGCCTCGTGCAGGTCCCCGGCCTGCGCGGGATTGCGGATCAGCCCGGCGACCGAGTCGCCGCGCGCGGAGAGCAGCCGCGAGAGCCGCAGCGCGATCTTGCCGTGTCCACCTGCGATCACCACGTCCATGGCAGCTGACGCTACCCGCGGGCGCCGGGCCCGGGACCGAGGCGCGCCCGGCCTACTCCCTGGGCGGGGGCGACAGCCGGGAGGTCACGCCGACCCGGTTGAGCGCGTTGATCGAGGTGATCAGCGCGATCAGATGGGCGAGTTCGGCCTCCGCGAAGTGCTTCGCCGCCTCCTCGAACACCTCGTCGGGGACGTGCGTCCCGGCGAGCAGCGTCACCGATTCGGTCAGCGCGAGGGCGGCCCGCTCGCGGGCGGTGAAGTACGGCGTCTCCCGCCACGCGGACAGGGTGTACAGCCGGTGCTCGGACTCCCCGTTCTTCCGGGCGTCCGCGGCGTGCAGGTCCAGGCAGTACGCGCAGCCGTTGAGCTGCGAGGCGCGCAGGTTGACCAGCTCGGTCAGCACGGGGTCGGCGAGGCCGGTGATCGCGGCCCGCGAGGCCGCCAGCAGGTGACGGTGGAACTCGGGGGCCAGCTCGCGCAGCGAGATCCGCCGGACGGGAGCCGGAACGGTGGCGTGATCGGTCATACGGCCCACCGTAGGCCGGAGTTGGACCGGCGGTGTGGTTCATTTGACCCATGACTTCCTGGGCCAATTTCGGCGGGGACCTGCACCTCGACCTGGACGCCGGCCGCGCCCGCGGCCTCGGCCTGCGCGCCGCCCTGGAGGACGCCCTGCGCACCGCCGTCCGGGACGGCCGGCTCGCCGCCGGCACCCGGCTGCCGTCCTCCCGGGCCCTCGCCCTCGACCTTGGCATCGCCCGCAACACCATCGCCGAGGCCTACACCCAGCTCGCCGCCGAAGGCTGGCTGACGTCCCGCCAGGGCTCCGGCACCGTGGTCGCCGAACGCGGCCCGCAACCCGCCCCCGCCGCCCCGCCCCCCGGTCTGCGACCCGGCCCGGCCCCCCGCCACGACCTCAGACCCGGCTCCCCCGACCTCAGCCGCTTCCCCCGCACCGCCTGGCTGGCCGCCGCCCGCCGCGCCCTCGCCACCGCCCCGCACGAAGCCTTCGGCTACGGCGACCCGCGCGGCCGGACCGAACTGCGCCGCGCCCTCGCCGGGTACCTGGCCCGGGCCCGCGGCGTGCGCACCGACCCCGAGCGGCTGCTGATCTGCACCGGCTACGCCCAGGGCCTCGGCCTGCTCTGCGCCGCCCTGCGCGACCAAGGGCTCACGGCCGTCGCCGTCGAGGAGTACGGACTGCCCCCGCACCACGCCGTGATCGCCGCCCGGGGCCTCGCGCTGCGCCCGCTGCGCCTGGACGCCGACGGCGCGCTGACCCCCGACCTGGCCCGCACCGACGCCGGACTGGCCGTCCTCACTCCCGCCCACCAGTTCCCCACCGGCGTACCCCTGCGGGCCGCCCGGCGGGCCGCCGCCGTGGACTGGGCCCGGCAGACCGGCGGCTACCTGCTGGAGGACGACTACGACGGCGAGTTCCGCTACGACCGGCACGCCGTCGGCGCCATGCAGGCCCTCGACCCGGAACGCGTCGTCTACGCGGGCACCGCCTCCAAATCCCTCGCCCCCGGCCTGCGACTGGCCTGGCTGGCGCTGCCCGCCGAACTCGTCGAACCGGTCGCGCGGCACAAACGGCTGGCGGACGGGCAGAGCGGCGCCACCGAACAGCTGACCCTCGCCGAACTGATCGACTCCGGCGGCTACGACCGGCACGTCCGGCGCAGCCGCCACCTGCTGCGCCGCCGCCGGGACCGGCTGGTCCAGGTGCTCGCCGAACGCGCCCCGGACGTCCGGGTCACCGGCATCCGGGCCGGCCTGCACGCCGTCCTCGAACTGCCCGCCACGGCCGGCACCGAGGAAGAACTCCTCGGCCGCGCCCGGGCGGCGGGCCTCGCGCTGAACACCCTCGGGTGGAGCCTGGTCGCCGGAGCGACACCCCGGCCGGGCCGGCCGCCCGGGCTGGTCATCGGCTACGGCGCCCCGCCCGAGCACGCCTTCGAGGCCGCGCTGGACGCGCTGTGCCGGCTGCTCGCGTCCTGACGGCGGGTCAGCCCTTGTGCGAGCCGACGAAGAACAGCAGGAACAGGAACCCCACGAAGACGTGCCCCGACACGATGTAGATCCACACCCGGATCCACACCCGGTTGGAGGCGCGGTAGCCCGCGTCGAAGGTCTCCTTGTACTGCGGAACGGCCGGGTGCGCGGCGGGTCGGGGCTGGGTGGTGTCGGCCATGGCGGTCTCCTGACGGTGGTGGCGGACGAGGGGTTCGACGGAGGTCCGACGGCTACAGGCGCGGGGCGTCGCCCAGGCACAGGTCGCCGCCGGGGCTCTGCAGCAGGGTGTGGACGAAGATCAGATCGAGGCCGGCCGCCGAATCCGCGGCGATGCAGTGCGGGGTCAGCGAATCGAAGTGCGCCGAATCACCCTCGTCGAGCAGGTGCACCCGGTCGCCCAGAGTCAGCCTCATCCGGCCCTTGGTGACGAACAGCCACTCCTCGCCCGGGTGCACCCGCACCACCGCGTCCTGCACGCTGGGCGGGACGTGCACCCGCAGCGCCTGCATGGCCCGGCCCGGCGCACCGGCCCGCCGGTACCCCCAGCCGCCGGCCCGCCCCGGTTCGATCGCGCCGCCCCGGATCACCGGATCCGGCTCGCCCGGCTGCTCGCCGAGCAACCCCGAGACACTCGTCCCGTACGCCCGGGCCAGACCCAGCAGCACCGGCAGCGAAGGCTGGCGCCTCCCGGTCTCCAGGCGCGACAAGTAAGCTGGCGACAGGCCGACCCGGGCCGCCGCGGCCTCCAGCGTCAGCCGGCTGGAGTTCCGCTGTTCCCGCAGCCGCGCGCCGAGACCCGCGACCTCCTGGTCGTCGCCGAGAGGGCTTTCCGTCATGCCCCCAGTGCACACCCGCCCTGCCTCCTGGGCAACAACTTTGCCTCCCAGGCAAACCCCGTACTCCCCCCGCAGCCCCCTCCGGCACTCCGACCGATCGCGCCGGCCTCAGGGGCGGGGGATGTTGCGGAGGTTGGAGCGGGCCAGGTCGATCATTTTGCCCACCCCGCCGGTGAGGACGGTGCGGCCGGCGGCGAGGGCGAAGCCCTTGAGCTGGGCGGCGGTGATGTGCGGGGGGATGGAGAGGGCGTTGGGGTCGGTGACCACGTCGACCAGGGCGGGGCCGGGCCGGTCGAGGGCGTCGGTCAGCACCTCGCGGATCTTCGCCGGGTCGGTGACCCGCTTGGCGGGGATGCCGCAGGCGCGGGCGATGGCGGCGTAGTCGACGTCGCCGTTGTCGATCTCGGCCTCGGGGTAGCCGGAGACCAGCATCTCCAGTTTGATCATGCCGAGCGCCCCGTTGTTGAACACCACGGTCTTCACCGGCAGCCGGTACTTGGCCACGGTGAGCAGTTCACCGAGCAGCATGCCGATCCCGCCGTCGCCCGACATCGAGATCACCTGCCGTCCGGGGAAGGCGAGTTGGGCGCCGATCGCGTGCGGCAGGGCGTTCGCCATCGAGCCGTGCAGGAAGGAGCCGATCACCCGGCGCCGCCCGTTGGGGGTGAGGTAGCGGGCGGCCCAGACGTTGCACATGCCGGTGTCCACGGTGAAGACGGCGTCGTCCGCGGCTACCTCGTCCAGGACGGCGGCCACGTACTCGGGGTGGATCGGCCGGTGCTTCTCGATGCCCTTGGTGTACGCGCCGACCACGGTCTCCAGCGCCTTGCAGTGCCGGTCGAGCATGCCGTCCAGGAACCGGCGGTCGGTCTTCTGTTCCAGGAGCGGCAGCACCGCCCGCAGGGTGGCCGCGACGTCCCCGTGCACGGCGAGCTCCAGCGGGGTGCGGCGGCCGAGCCGGGTGGCGTCGTGGTCGACCTGCACGGTGCGGGCCTGCGGCAGGAAGGAGTCGTACGGGAAGTCGGTGCCCAGCAGCAGCACCAGCTCGGCCTCGTGCAGAGCCTCGTGGCAGGCGCCGTAGCCGAGCAGCCCGCTCATCCCGACGTCGTACGGGTTGTCGTACTGCACCCATTCCTTGCCGCGCAGCGAGTGCCCGATCGGGGCCTGCAGCGTGCCGGCGAGCTGCAGCAGTTCCTCATGGGCGTCGCGGACGCCCGCGCCGGCGAAGACGGTGACGGTGCGGGCGGAGTTCAGCGCCTCGGCGAGCGCCTGGACCTGGGACCACGGGGGCGCGGCGACGGCCTGCTCGGTCAGGAAGGTGCTGCGGCCGGTGGGCGCGGGGGCGGTGAGGGCGGCGATGTCGCCGGGGAAGGCCAGCACCGAGACACCCGGGGAGCCGAGCGCGTGCTGGATGCCGACGCGCAGCAGGCGGGGCAGCTGGGCCGGGTTGGTGAGCATCTCGCACCAGCTGCTGCAGTCGGTGAACACCCGCTCCGGGTGGGTCTCCTGGAAGAAGCCGGTGCCGATCTGCGCGGACGGGATGTGCGAGGCCAGTGCCAGGACCGGGACGCCGCTGCGCTGGGCGTCGTACAGGCCCTGGATCAGGTGGGTGTTGCCGGGGCCGCAGCTGCCCGCGCAGACCGCCAGCCGACCGGTCAGCTCGGCCTCGGCGGCGGCCGCGAACGCCCCGGCCTCCTCGTTCCTGACGTGCACCCAGGAGATGCCCTCGGCCCGGCGGATGGCGTCCACCACCGGGTTGAGGCTGTCCCCGACCACCCCGTAGACCCGCTCCACCCCGGCCTGCTGGAGCACTTCCACCATCTGGTCGGCCACGTTGCCCACGGGGATCACCTCACGCCACGACAGAAACGGACATGACGCACGATATAGGGCAGGCGGGGGCAATCCCGGCTAGTGGCCGTCGACCGTCGCGCCCAGGGCCTCACAGACGCCGGTGGTGGAGTCGGTGAGCGGGCCGACCACCGGGTACCGGGCGAGGTCGCGATGGCAGAGCTCGGCGGTGGCGGGGAGTGCCCCGTGGTAGCCGGTGTCCAGGCCCTGGGCCTGGGCGAGGCCGCCGGTCTGGGCGATCGGGGCGGCCTCGGCGGGGGCGGCGGTGAGGGCCAGGCCGGCCATCGAGAGGGCGGCGAGCGCGGTGAGCTTCTTCATGGCAAGTGCAACGAGAGCCGCCCCCGGCCGGTCACGTGCATTGCTCCGGCGGGGGCGGCCGACGGTCGGTCAGGAGGTGTGCACCCGCAGGCTGCTGATGCTGTTGCTGACGAAGGAGGCGATCGGCTTCGGCTCCTCCCCCTCGGCCAGCCGCAGGCCGGGGAAGCGGGCGAACAGCTCGCGCAGCGCGGTCTCGGCCTCCAGCCGGGCCAGCGCGGAGCCGATGCAGAAGTGCGGCCCGTGCCCGAGCGAGAGGTGCCGGGCCTCCCGGGTGAGGTCGAAGCGGTCCGCCTCCGGGTAGTGGTCGGCGTCCCGCCCGGCCGCCGCGTAGGAGGCGAGCATGGCCTCGCCGGCCCGGATCACCAGGTCGCCGAGCCGGATGTCCTCGGTCGCGTAGCGCATCGGGAACTGGCCGACCGGGCTGTCCCAGCGCAGCGTCTCCTCGACCACCGCGGACCAGCCCACCTCGCCGTCGAGCACCAGTCGCAGCTGCTCGGGGTGGGTGAGCAGGGCGCGGACGGCGTTGCAGATCAGGTTGAGGGTGGTCTCGTGGCCGGCCACCACCAGCTGCAGCAGGGTGCCGATCAGCTCCGCCTCGCTGAGCCGGTCCTGCTCCTCGCGGGCGGCGATCAGCGCGGTGGTGAGGTCGTCGGCGGGCTCGGCCCGCTTGGCGGCGACCACCCCGGCCAGCAGCGCGTTCAGCTCGCGGGCGGCGGCGGCGCCCGCGCCGGGAGTGGCCGAGGAGGAGACCACGGTGTTGGACAGCTCGTGCAGCCGGTCCTGCTCGTCCTTGCTGAGCCCGAGGAAGGTGCCGATCACGTGCATCGGCAGCGGGTACGCGAAGGCGGAGCGCAGGTCGACCGCGCCGTCGGCCGCGGCGACCCCGTCCAGCAGCTCGGCGACCAGCTGCTCGATCGCCGGGGCCAGCGCGGCGATCCGGCGCGGCGTGAGGGCCTGCGAGACCAGCCCGCGCAGCCGCCGGTGGTCGGTCCCGTCGGAGGTGGTCATGCCCGGCACGGTGATGAACGTCATCAGCGGCCAGCCCTCGGGGAGACGGCCCTCGCGGAACAGGCTCCAGTGCTCGGCGCTCTTGGCGACCCGGGGATCGGCCAGCAGTTCCTGCAGGGTGTCGTGGCGGGCTATCGCCCAGACCACCACGCCGCCAGGGAGTTCAACCAGCGCCGCCGGTCCGGCCGCCCGGAGCTGCTCGTTCTCGGCGTGCTGGCCGGCTCCGAGCGGGTCGAGTCTGCGGGGCCGGAGCTGCTCTGCGGTGATGTCCATGGGGTCCTCTCGGGCGTGGCGGTGCGGGTCGGTACGAAGGCGCTGTACAGCACCGGGAGGCTGACCAGGGCGCGCGACCAGGGGGACGGGCGCCACTTCAACTCGTGGGCGGGAACCGCGAGCTGCAGGTCGGGGAGGCAGTGCAGCAGGGTCTCGATCGCGGTCTCGACGATCAGCCGGGCCGGGTCCTGGGCGGGGCAGACGTGCCGGCCCGAACCCCACGCGAGGTGGGCCCGGTTGCCGGCGATGCCGTCCGGGCCGTGCACCGACGGGTCGTCGTTGGCGCCGGCCAGGCCCTGCACCAGCATGTCGCCCGCACTGATGTACTGACCGCCCAGCACGGTGTCCGTCACCGCCCACCGGCCGGGGAAGTTCTGCACCGGCGGGTCGCGCCAGAGCACCTCGTCCAGGGCGTCGGCGACGGTGGCCCGGCCGCCGGTCAGGGTGGTGCGGAAGCGGCGGTCGGTGAGCAGCAGCCGCACCGTGTTGCCGATCCAGTTGATGCACGGCTCGTTGCCCGCCACCAGGATCACCATCAGGTGGTGGACCACCTCCTCGTCGGTCAGCCCGACGGGGTGGGTGATCAGCCAGGACGCCAGGTCGGCGCCCGGCTCCACCCGGCGGCGCTGCACCAGGTCGGCGAGCAGCCCGAAGAACTCGGCGGCGGCGCGCTGCGAGTCCCGGCCGCTGTCCACCAGGCTGGTGATCAGCCCGACCAGGTGCGGGCCGTCCTCGGCGGGCAGGCCCAGCAGCCGGGTGAACACCAGCAGCGGCAGCCGCCGGGTGAACTGGCTGACCAGGTCCGCGGTGCCGTCCGGCCCCCAGCTCTCGATCAGCGCCAGCGCCGCGGCCTCGGTGGTCTCGCGCAGCCTCCGGTGGTCGATCCTGGCCAGCGTGTCGGCCACCGCGGTGCTCAGCCGCTGGTGCTCCGCGCCGTCCATGCTCTGCAGGGTCGGCCGCCACATGGTCATCGGCACCAGGTGCGAGTCGGGCCGCAGCCGGCCCTCCCGGTGCACCCGCCAGCGCCGCGAGTCCTTGGAGAACTGCTGCTCGTTGCGCGTCAGTTCGAGCAGCTCCGGGTAGCCGATCACCAGCCAGGCCTCGACCCCCGGCTCCAACTCGATCGGCGCCACCGGGCCGTGCTCGGCCCGCAGCCGGGCGTACAGCCGGTGCGGGTCCTCGGCGACCGCCGCGCCGTACAGCGGGGAGCCCTGCGGGCGGGCGTACGGGCAGCCCGCGGCCGCCGTCTGCTCGGGGACGGTCATGACGGCTCCAGGGTGCCCGCGTGCAGGTGCTCCACGAAGGCGACCAGCAGGTGGTGGGCGGCGTCGGCGTCGCGGACGTCGCAGGACAGGATCGGCACCCCGGGCAGCAGGTCGAGCGCGGCCCGCAGCTCCTCCTCGGGGTGGTCGGGGGTGTCGGGAAAGACGTTGACCGCCACCACGAACGGGATCCGCTGCTCCTCCAGCAGCCCGAGCACGTCGAAGCACTCCTCGATCCGCCGGGTGTCCACCAGCGCGATCGCCCCGAGCGCCCCGCGCGACAGGTCCTCCCACAGCGGCCAGAACCGCTGCTGGCCGGGCGTGCCGAACAGGTACAGCGCCAACTGCTCGCTGAGCGTGATCCGGCCGAAGTCGAGCGCCACCGTGGTGGTGGTCTTGTCCGGACGACCCGTCAGGTCGTCCACCCCGGCGCCCGCCGCGGTCATCGTCTCCTCGGTGCGCAGCGGCGCGATCTCGCTGAGCGAGGCCACCAGCGTGGTCTTGCCGACCCCGAACGGGCCGGTCACCAGGATCTTCACCGCCCCTTGGACGGTGGCCGGCAGGTACGAGGGTTCAACGGAGCTGACGGAGGCCAACGAGCACCTCCTCCAGCAGTGTGAGCGGGACCCGCTCGGCCTGCCGCACCGGCGGCAGCACCTGAACGGCCCCGAGGTCAAGGAGATCGCCGACCAGCACCTTCAGCACGCTGATCGGCAGGCCGAGGTGGGCCGCCACCTCGGCGATCGACAGCAGTTCCCGGCACATCGCCAGGATCGACTGCTGCTCGCGGTTGAGCGCCGTCGGATCGACCGCGGCCCCCGGCACGGTCCGCACCAGGCTCTCGAACTCCAGCACGTTGCGGCTGGCCCGGCTGCGCCCGCCGGTGATGACGTACGGCCGTACCGGCCCGCGCCTCACCGCAGGTCTCCAGCCGCGGCGTGCTCCTGCCGCGGCGCGACGCTCAGGTGGCTGCCGATCCGCTCGACCAGCATCTGCATCTGATAGGCCACCAGGCCCGCGTCCACCGACTCGCCGGCCACCACCGCCAGGTGGGTGCCCGCGCCGGCCGCGACCACGAACAGGTAGCCGCCGCCGTACTCGATGATGATCTGCCGGGTGGGGCCGTCACCGAACCCGCTCGCCACCCCCCGGGACAGCGACTGCAGTCCGGAGCAGGCGGCGGCCAGCCGCTCGGCGTCGTCCCGGCCGATCTGCGGGCTGCGGCCCATCTCCAGGCCGTCGTTGGACACCACGACGGCGTGCTGGACCTCGGGGACGGAGACGATGTCCGTCAGCATCCAGCCGAGATCAGGGTTGGTGGTCATGGGAGTCTCCCGAGCGCTGGGGCAGTTGGGGGGAAGCGGGGAATTCGTCGTGGCGGTCCGCGGCGGACCGCCGGTCCTGCTGCGCGGCCGAACGGCCGTCGGCGGTCCCGGACTGGAACAGCGACATGAAGGCCTGCGCCTCGCGCGCGGAGCGCGGCGGCACCGACGGCTCCACGGCCCGGAACGGCTCCTGCGGGGCGCGGTCGCGGCGGTTCACCCGCCGGGGCAGACCGCCGTTCTGCGCCGGCACGGTGTGCGCGGCCCCGCCCGTGGGGAAGGTCGGGCGGGCCGGCGGCGGCGCGGCCGCCTCGGCGCGGGCGGCGGCCACCGCGGCCGGGCCGCTCACCGTCAGGGGGTCGGTGAGCAGTGCGGACGGCAGCAGCACCACCACCCGCACACCGCCGTACGGCGAGGGCGCGGAGTGGATGGTGACCCGGAAGCCGTACTGGTCGGCGAGCCGGCCGACCGCGGCCAGGCCCAGCTGCGGGACCTCGCCGATCCGGGACACCTCCAGCGAGCCGCCGCCGGCCAGCGCCTCGGCGGCCTTGGCCACCGTCACCTCGGTCATGCCGACGCCGCAGTCGTCGATCTCGATCACCGCGCCGTTGTGGACCGGCATCAGCGTGACGTACACCTGCGAGCTGGGCGGCGAGTACCGGGTGGCGTTGTCCAGCAGTTCCGCGACCGCGTGGATCAGCGCCTCGGCGACGGCGCCGAGCACCGCGGTCTCCACCCGGCTGTGCACCACCACCCGCTGGAACGGCAGGATCCGGCCCTGCGCGCCGCGCACCACGTCCTCCAGCGCGACCGGCTCCGGCCAGTGCCGGCCGGCCCGGGAGCCGCACAGCACCGCCAGGGTCTGGGCGAGCCTGGCCTGCTGGGCGGCGGCGTGGTCGGCCCGGAGCAGCCCTTCGAGCAGCATCGGGTCGTCGTGGGTGCGCTCCATCTCGTCCAGCCCGGCCTGCTGGTCGTGCGCCATCACCAGGATGCGGCGGGCCACGCTGAGGAACGCCCGCCGGGTCGCGGCGTTGATCTCCTGCTCGCGCTGGGCGCTCTCCGCACCGGCCTTCCGGTCGGCCAGTTCGGTGGTCAATCTGACGCGGGCGTCGGCGAGTTGGCCCTCGGCGGCAGCGAGTCGACCGCGCAGGGTGCGGGTGACGGCGCGGGAGCGGGCAGCTGCCGCCACGGCGAGGAGGGCGAGCAATGCGGCGGCTGCCAGGCACCATTGAGTGGTCGTCACGCGCGAATTCTAGGGCGGCGTTACTACTGCCGTATGAACGGATCGGAGCTTCGCTGTTCAGATCACGTCAATGTCGGACAGATCCACCGGCCGCGGCCGAAAATCAGCTATCGAGCCGGTGGAGCAGCAGCAACGCCACGTCGTCCTGCCGGACTTCACGCTCCGTCACATTGAGCGTCAGCAGGTCCGCCAGCCGCTCCAGCGCCTCCGGCCGCCCCAGCCGGTCCGCCCCGCCGGCCTCCGCCGCCCACAGCTCCAGCCCGCCCAGCATCCGCAGCACCGAGTCGTCGTAGTCCTCGTCCCGGACCTCCACCAGCCCGTCCGTGTAGGCCAGCAGGGTCTCGCCCGGCGCCAACCGGGCCTCGGCCAGCGGGTACCGCACCTGCGCCAGCACCCCGAGCGGCGGGCCGCCCGGCAGCTCCAGCTCGCCCGCCCCGCCCGCCCCGATCCGCACCGGCTGCGGATGCCCCGCCCGGGCCGCCCGCAGCTCGCCCGTCGCCGGGTCCAGCACCACGTACAGGCAGGTCGCGAACAGCTCGGTCTCCATCTCGGAGAGCAGCCGGCTGGTCCGCTCCAGCGTCGCCGCCGGATCGTTGCCGTCCGTCGCGTACGCCCACAGCCCCGAGCGCAACTGGCCCATCACCGCGGTCGCCTCCGCGTTGTGGCCCTGCACGTCCCCGATCACCAGCCCGACCCGGCCCTCCGGCAGCCGCAGCAGGTCGTACCAGTCCCCGCCGATCTGCATCCCCTCGGTCGACGGCAGGTAGCGCGCCGCCGAGGCGACCCGCGGCAGCACGGGCAGCGACCGCGGCAGCATCGCCCGCTGCAGCTCGCTGGCCCGCTCGTGGTGCACGTCGTACAGCCGGGCCCGCTCCAGCGACTGCGCCAGGATGCCCGCGAACGCCGAGAACATCGTCCGGTCCTCGCGACTGAACGCGCGCTCGGCGGCGAAGGTGATCAGGCAGGAGCCGACCTGCCGGCCCGAGGCCACCAGCGGCAGCACCGTCCACGCGCCCGGCGCCCGCTCGCCCCGGCCCCGCGGGCCCGGTTCGCTGAACAGCGGCGTGGCCCGGGCCAGCACGTGCTCCATCACCCCGCTCGCCAGCTCGTGCAGCCGGTTCAGCTCCGCCCGGTGCGGACCGCCGAACACCGCCGGCGACACCGGCAGCAGCCGGCCCTCGTCCACCAGGTCCAGCACCACGCTGGTCGCGCCCAGCGCCGGCCGCGCCACGTCGGTCAGCGCCGTGGTCACCTCACGCACCGTCACCGCGCGGGACAGCGCCCGGGTCAGCGCCAGCAGCAGCGTGGACCGCGCCCCCGCCGCCGCGGCCGACGGCCCGCCCGCGGCCTCCGGCCGCCACGCCCGCCCGGTCAGCAGGCCCGCCGTGCGCACCGGCCGCTGGTGCACGTCCAGCATCACCTCGCCGGCCTCGTCCACCAGCGCCACCGAACCGTCCGGCCGCAGCACCCGGTACGAGAGCCGGTACGGGCCGCCGGTCGCCAACGCGTCCGCCAGGCCCGCCTGCACGTCCGGCAGGTCCTCCGGGTGCACCAGGCCCGCCAGGTCCGGGGCCTCCCCGGTCGGCCCCGGCGGCTCCAGGCCCACCACCCGGTACGCCTGCGCGTCCCACAGCGTCTCGCCGGTGACCAGGTCCCGCTCGAACGCCCCGGCGCCCGCCGACCGCACCGCCAGCGAAACCAACTGGCCGTCCCCAGGCAGCAGTTCGCTCCTGACCCCGACCGGCCCCGGATCCGCCGCGCGCACGTGGTCCAGCAGGTGCGCCAGCCGGTGCGCCGCCACCTCGGCCAAGGTCTCCAGCAGCTCGACGTCCCGCTGCGGGACCGAGCCGCGGTGCGCCAGCGCCAACGCGAGCGAACCCAGCGGGTCACCGTCCACCACCAGCGGCAGCACCGCCAGCGCGACCAGGCCGGTCCCCGTGCCCGCCGTGGTGTTCGGATAGTCCGTACTCGTCTGCTGCGGGCTCAGCAGCACCGGCGCCCGCTGCCGCAGCGCCACCGCCGCCGGCAGCTCGCCGGCCGGATCCACCACCCCGTACTTGCGGTGCACCCAGTCCGGCAGCTCGTGCGAGACGGTCAGCCGCAGCGTCCCGCCGTCCAGCAGGTAGAGCGCCGAACCCGCACCGGTGATCCACGCCGGGCCCTCGGCCAGCAGCGCCGCCAGCACCTCAGCCGCGCTGGACGCCCGCAGCAGCGCCCGCACGCACCGCAGTTCGGCGCGGCCGGCACGGCGGGACGAGGTCTGGTCCATGAGCGCCCGGCCCTTCCGCTCGACGTGCCGGCGCTGACCATCTTATGGACGTACCGGGCAAGCAGGTGCTTTCACGACACGTGCGGATTCGACCGTATTTCCGACAGTCTGCTACTGGCCGTCGACCTCGCCGTACGCCTCCTGGCGCCGGGCCTCGACCGGGCGCAGGGAGCGCAGCCCGCGGATCACCCCGAGGCCGCGCGCCACGGCGGCACCCCACCCCGCGGACCCGGCGGCCTGCGCGGCGAGCGCTCCCGGGTTCTCGTCCGGCGCCGTGCGGGGGGACGGGATGAGTCCCGTACCAGCCTCGACGTGCTGAGTCGGCTGCGGCATCGCCCTGTCCTCCGTGCTTGTCGGTCACACCCGTGGAAGGTCTCCACGCGGTATGACTTCCCGACCGAAGGACAGTGTTACGCACCGGCGATGACAGAACGGTGCGAGAAAGGTTGCGAAACGGTGTGGACGGCGCACTACCGGACATAGCGCGCCGGGCGGCTCAGAGCTGCTGGTCCGACGCCACGTTCTGCGCGAAGTCCTCGTCCAGCGCCAGGTCCGGGGCCGAGACGGTGTCCTTGAGCGGGCCGGTGCCGACCTTCTCCGGCGAGGCGTGCGCGGCGCTGGGAGCGGTGAGCGAGGCGACCACGCCGACGGCGAGCGAGGCAAAGGCGAGCATGCTGCGCTTCTTCATACCCGGTAGAACGCGGCAGCCCCCCGGGAGGTCACGGGGCCTTCGCGCCCGGCCAGTTGGCCAGGCCCTCGACCAGCACCCCGGTCAGCCGCTCCAGCGTGGTGTCCGTGCCCTCGGCGAGCTGGAACGCCCCCGCCGTGGACAACGAGGCGTATCCGTGGGCCGTCGCCCGCAGGGTGCGCACCGCGTGGACCGCCTCCGAGCCGTCCAGCCCGTAGCCGCGGAGCACCGCGAACAGCACGTTCACCAAGCGCTCGGCGGCGGCCTGCAGCTCCGGGTCGGGGTCGGGCGCCTGCGGCAGCGCGGCATAGCGCCGCGGATGCCGCAGGGCGTACTCGGCGTACGCGGCGAGCAGCGCGCGGACCGCCTCGTCGCGGGCCAGGCCGAGAACGGCGGCGGCCAGCTGGTCGGTCAGCTCCTCGGTGGTGCGGACCGCGACCAGGCGGCGCAGTTCGGCGAGGCCGCCGGAGACGTGCTTGTAGAGGGAGGGGGTGGCGACGCCGGCCTTCGCGGCGACGGCGGCCAGCGTGAGGGCGTCGGCGCCCTGCGCGTCGATCAGGTCGAGGGCGTGGTCCACCACGGCGGCGGGGGAGAGTCCGGCACGGGGCATCAGCGGGGGTCCTGGTTCTGCTCGTTCGGTGGTTCGGCCGGTTCGGCGGACCGCTCGGTCCGGTGCGCCCGCCCGCTCAGCGGCTCAGGTCGGCCAGGAAGGGCAGCATGGCATCCGCGACGGCCTGCGGGTGGCTGGCCATCGGGTAGTGGCCGGCGTTCTCGATCATCACCTTGCGGCCGCGCAGCGCGGCGCTCTGCCGGTCGGCGACCAGCTCCGGCTTCGGGAAGTCGGGGTCCCGGTCGCCCATCACGACCAGCGCCGGGGTGTCCACCGCGGCGCACCAGCCGATCGGCGCGGAGTCGCCCTTCAGGTAGCCGCGCAGCGCGCCCTTGCGGGCGGGCTCGCGGAGCATCTCGGCCAGGCCGGCCCGGTAGGCGTCGAAGTCGGCCGGGCGCTCGGTGGGGTAGTAGAACTTCTGCAGCGCGCTCCACAGCCCGGGGAAGGCCGCGACCAGCGGGCCGACCAGGCCGAACAGCGCCTTCTGGAAGCCGTTCAGCGGCAGGTTCTCGACGAAGGCGTCGATCAGGACCACGCCGCCGGTGCGCTCGGGGGCCAGGGCGGCCGCCCGGACCACGGTGGCGCCGGTGTAGGAGCTGCCGACCAGGACGGCGCCGTGCAGATCGAGGTGGACGAGCAGGGCGACCAGGTCGTCCGCGATCGCGGCCGGGCCGTGGTCGGCGAAGCCGGTGGAGGACTCGCCGAGGCCGCGCAGGTCCATGGTGACCACCCGGTGGCCGGCGGCGGTCAGCAGCGGGGCGAGGTGGCGGTAGGCGGATCGCTTGTCGAGCATGCCGGGGAGCAGGACCACGGGGACGCCGGCGCCGGGGGTGTCGTCGTAGGCGATCCGGCCGCCGGTGACGTCGAGGTACTGGGTGGTGGTGCCGAGGGTGCTGTTCATCGCGGGCCTCCTGGCGGGCGTCCGGCGCTCCGGGCTCTTCGGGCCCGGCTGACTGCCGATAGCCATAAAGCTAAGGCTAATAGCCTTAGCCGTCAACCCCGACGGTCCGGCCCGGATCCGCTGCCGCTCCGGCGCGCCCGCCGGACGGTCCGTCAGATCCCGTCCACCTTGAACGGGTCGTGCTCGGCGAGCAGCTTCTCCAGGCGGGCCTGGTCGACCCGGCTGTTCAGCGCACCCTCCTCCTGGCGGTCCCGGATCACCTTGGCCAGCGTGAACGCGGAGGTGATCTGGTAGAGCAGGCCGACGGCGAGGAAGGCGCGCATCCAGGCGCTGACCGGCAGGTAGGCGATCCCCAGGGCGAGGGCGACCGTGGCGAGGGCGAAGGACGCGACGGCCTGCAGGTGGTAGGCGGCGGTGGTGGTGCGGCGCGGCACGGATGCGGTCATGGCACCAGGGTCCCGTCGGGGTGTCGCCGGGTCGTGAGTACGGATACTCAACCCTGCTGTCACGGTCCGTCATGGGTCCTCTGGTGAACCATCACAAATCGCCCATAGGCCGTCAGGAAAGTTTCACTGCCTCTCGGTAGGAGCTTGGAATCATGGGGTCCATAGGATTAACGTTTGATAACGCAGCGCGGTCGGCAACGCCGTAACCATGCGGCACCGTGCGCCACGCCTAATCCACCGGGCCTGCCCCAAGGTAGGTCCAGGAGCCGGGGAACCACGTTCCACCGGGGTGAATCGGGACGGCCCTGGGCCCGACCGTAGGAGACCTTCCACCTCCGAACCCGTCAGCTAACCCGGTCGGCGAGAGGGAAGGAAGGAGCACGCCTCCGTGGCGTCGACCTACACCGAGAGCACCGGCACCCAGCTGCTCGACCACCCGGTCGAGACCGAGATCGCCCGGCACCGGCTGCCCCGCCAGTCCCGCACCGGCGCCCCCCTGCTGGGCGTCACCGCGATGACCGCCGCGCTCGGCGCCACCACCGGACTCGCCGCCGCCCCCGCGCAGGCCGTCGCCCCGGCACCCGCCGTCACCGCCGCCGACGAAGCCTCCGACGGGCTGCTCGCCGCCGACCCCGGGCTGGCCCTCGCCGCCCGCATCCAGCAGCAGGCCGACGGTCAGCGGACCGCTGCCGACGAAGGGGCCCGGATGGCGGCCGCCCAGGACGCCGAGGCCAAGCGCGCCGCCCAGCAGGCCGAGGCCGAACAGGCCGCGCACGCCCTGCCGGTCACCGGCTACCGGCTCACCGCGCAGTTCGCGCAGGCCGGCGCGCACTGGGCGCACCTGCACACCGGACTGGACTTCGCCGCCCGCACCGGCACCCCCGTCACCGCCGTCACCGGAGGCGCCGTCACCTCGGCGGGCTGGTCCGGCGCGTACGGCTACCGCGTCATCCAGACCCTGCCCGACGGCACCGAGCTCTGGTACTGCCACCTCTCCCGGATCACCACTGCAGCCGGCCCCGTCACCTCCGGCACCGTGCTCGGCGCGGTCGGCGCCACCGGCAACGTCACCGGGCCGCACCTGCACCTGGAGGTCCGCCCCGACGGCGGCGCCCCCACCGACCCGCTGCCCTGGCTGCAGGCGCTCGGCCTGCAGCCCTGACCGCGGGCGGCGCTCAGTACTCCTCGGGCGCCAGGTCGGGGAACTCCTCCAGCAGCAGCCGCGCCAGGCCCGGCACCGTCCACTCCCCGCACAGGTCGATCGCCGCCTGCGCCACCGCCTCCTCGAACTGCTCGAACTCCCCGGCCAGTTCGGCCGGCATCGGCAGCCCGCGGGCGGTCAGCTCGGCCAAGTTGCGGTAGGACCGGTGCATCAGTCCCTGCTCCAGCAGCCGCCGCGCCCCGTCGGTGGACACCCCGACCAGCAGCGGCCGGCCCGGCTGCCCCCAGTTGCCGTCCCCGTCCAGGCCCGGCACCCGGTCGAAGGCCGCCTGCCGTTCCTCCTCCGGCAGCTCGCGGAACGCCTCCAGCCAGCCCCGCACCTGCTCCAGCTCGTGGACCGGCACCCCGTCCGCGCGCAACAGCAGCGCGTACAGCCGCGGCCAGGTCACCAGGTCCGCCCGGCGCAGCAGCGACACCAGCACCTCGCCCTGCCAGTCCGCCTCCGCGCGCAGCTTCTCCCAGCGCTTCGCGTTCAGCCGCCGGGCCGCCCGCTGATGGTCGATCAGCAGCCGCACCGCCGCCCCGTACGCCGCCGGATCGCCGTCCGGCTGCACGTACAGGTGCACCTGCTCGTACAGCAGGTGCTCCAGCACCGGCGAGGACAGCTCGGGGAACCCGTCGTGCAGCCGGGCCCCGCCCAGCTCCAGCAGGGTCAGGACGGTCCGCACCGCCGGCTCGGGCACCGGGTCGAGGCCCGCCCCGTCCGCCCAGGCAAGCAGTTCGGCGGCGCGGGTGCGGGGGAGCAGGTGCAGGTCGTCGTCGTCCACCCAGGTACGGTAGCCGGTCCCAGCCGGCCCGCCCGGTAGGGTCGGCAGCCATGGAAACCGTCCGGCTCGCCGGCCCCCGGCTCACCCTGCGGGAGTACCGGCACACCCCGGAGGAGGTCGCCGCCCTGCACGCCGTGCACGGCGACCCCGAGACCGTCCGCCACCTCCCGTTCGACGTCCGGGACTTCGAGGACTGCGCCGACCAGATCGAGCTCTACCTGGAAGCCGCCGAGGAGTCCCCGCGCACGCACTACCGCCTCGCCGTCGACGACCCCGCCGGAACGCCGATCGGTCAGGCCGCCCTCACCCGCGAGGACGAGCACACCGCCCAACTCGGCTGCGTCCTGCGCCGCGACACCTGGGGCCGCGGCCACGCCGGCGAGGTCACCGCGCTGCTCTGTGCCCTCGGCTTCGACATCCTCGCCCTCCACCGCCTGCACGCCCGCTGCGACCCCGCCAACCCCGCCGCCGCCCGCGTCCTGGCCCGGGCCGGCTTCCGGTACGAGGGCCGGATCCGCGCCGAGTCCCACCACGGCGGCCGCCGGCACGACGCCCTCCAGTACTCCCTGCTCGCCCCCGAATGGCGGCAGGCCCGAGGCGGCACCGGGGGTTAACCCCACCACCGAGTGGGCAGCAGGCCTCATTCCGCCGGCCCGGGCGGCTGCGGCACCTTGGAAGGGTGCCAGGCACCGCCGACCGGCGGGGCCGCCCCGACGATCCGAAGGGCCTGCGGAATGTCCACCGCTGCGTACCCCGCCGCCACCGGCGACCACCACCACGGCCGGCCCGGGTTCTGGCGCGCCCCGTTCTCCGGGTACACCTTCCGGGAGTTCGGCTACGCGCTCAGCGGCCTGCCGATGGCCGTGCTCGGCTTCTCGCTGGTCGTCCCGCTGTTCTGCAGCGGCCTCGGCCTCGCGCTCACCATGCTCGGCCTGCCCGTGCTCGCACTGCTGCTGGCCGTCGCCCGCGGCCTCGGCGCCGCCGAACGGCAACGGGTCCGCTCGCTGCTCGACCTCGACCTGCCCGGCCCGGCCGACGTGACGGTCCGTCGGGAGGGCGTGTGGGGTGCGATCACCGCCCGGCTCGCCGACGCCGCCGGCTGGAAGGCCGCGTTCCACCAGTTCGTGATGCTCCCCTGGGCGATCCTCAGCTTCACGCTCTCCACGGTGTTCTTCACCCTCGGCTGGTCTCTCGCCCTGTTCCCGCTCTACCAGTGGGTGTTCCACCGCTACACCCCGTGGAACGGCTACCGGGTCGCCGACTGGACGGACTCGCACGGCGTCCACCACGTCTACGAGCTCACCGAGCTCTGGCAGATCGCCGGCGTCTGCCTGCTCGGCCTGGTCCTCGTCTTCCTCACCCCGCAGCTGATCCGCGCCCTCACCAACACCAACCGCTTCGCCGCCCGGACGCTGCTGGCCGGCCACTGAACGTGCGACACCCCCGGGCCCGTGGTCGGATGACTGCGGGCCCGGGCCGCACCCCCGGGCCCGTCGAACGCCCGGAGGCCCCGCGCATGACCCTGACGTCCGGACCGCCGACCGTCGCGCCGCCGGTCCTGGTCACCTCCCGGCCGCTCGACGAGTACTGCGCCCTCTTCGGCCTGACCCGCGCCGCCCTCGGCCGCCTCACCGGCCCCGTCCTGGACTGCCCCGGCGGGGCCGCCGGACTCGCCGCCGAGGCCCGCGAACTCGGCTGCGAGGTGGTCGCCGCCGACCCCGGCTACGCGCTCGGCCCGCACCGGCTGGCCGCCCTCGCCGCCGCCGGCCGCGACCGGATGGCCGAGGCCATCCACCGCGAGCCCGCCCGCCACCTGCCCGCCCGGCACCGCCGCCCCGACAAGTACCTGCGCAGCTGGGACCGGGCCCGCCGGCTGTTCGCCGCCGACGCGGTCGCCCGCCCCGAGCGGTACATCGCGGCCGCGCTGCCCCGGCTCCCGTTCGCCGACGGCACCTTCGCACTGACCCTCAGCTCGTACCTGCTGTTCGCCTACCCGGCGGTGTTCGCCCCCGCCGACCAGCTCCGCGCCCTGCGCGAACTCGTCCGGGTCACCGCCCCCGGCGGCGAGGTCCGGGTCTACCCGCTGCACGACCACCTGAGCCGGCCCTGCCCCCACCTGACCGAGCTCCACGCGGCGCTCCGCCACCACCGGATCGCCGCCCGCGTCCTGACCACCGACCGCGCTCGCCGCGTGCTGGTCCTGCGCCGCCGGCGCTGAGGGCCGTACTGCCGCCCGGGAACGCAGACGGCCCGTGGGCTGCTTCCTCGGGCCGGGGCCCCGCTGGGCGGGGTCGGCGGTCGAGGCACCGGGGATGTACCGGTGAGCCCACGGGCCGGGTGACTGCTTGGGATTCGCCTGAGCCGGAGGCCGAAGGCCCCGACACTGCACAGGCAGGGGCGGCTCTAGCGAGCAGCCACCTCACGCATCCTGAAAGTACTCAACTCAGGATCACCTCCTTTCAGTGTGCCGCCACCATAGGCACCCCCCGCCGCCACAGGCAACGGATTTATCCGCCGGGTTCCGGCGGCGCGCACGACGAAGGCCCGGAGGCGGTGCCTCCGGGCCTTCGTGCTACTGAGTAGCGGGGACAGGATTTGAACCTGCGACCTCTGGGTTATGAGCCCAGCGAGCTACCGAGCTGCTCCACCCCGCGTCGGTGAACACGACTCTACGTGAGTCTCACGCAGAAGGGAAATCCATTGCCGCCCCACCCTCACCAGGAGCCCACCGCTCAGGCCGGGCGGGCCGGTTGGCGGGTGCGGCGGGTCTGCGCCCAGACGGCGAAGCAGACCAGGGCGGCGAAGCACGGGACCATCACCAGGCCGTAGACCAGCAGGAAGCCGTCCGTGCCGAGCCCGGCGGCCGCGTTCCAGACGCCGTGCAGGGCCATCGCCAGCAGCAGGCCGACCGGTGCGCCGATGCTCGCCAGCCAGCGGCGGCCGGTGGTCAGCGTGATCGCCAGCCCGAGGCCGGTCAGCGCAGTGAACAGCGGGTGCGCGAACGGGGAGAGCAGGGCGCGCAGGACGAAGGTGTGCACCGTGCCGTCGAAGTCCCGCAGGCTCGGGGCCTGGCCCAGGCCGATCGCGTCCAGCCGGGCCTGCCGGTCCGCGGTGAACGCCCGGCCCAGGTACAGCGCGTTCTCGGTGAAGGCGAACCCGCAGGCCGTCACCCCGCCCAGCACGGTGCCCGCCGCCAGCGTCCGCGGACTCGACCGGGCCCGCTGCCGGCCGGCCGGGGCCGGGCGGAAGTGCGCGACGTCCGACCCGCGCCGGTGCCACAGCAGGCGGCGCAGCCGCCCGCACGGGCGGTCCTGCTCGCAGCGGTGCCTGCGCCGCAGCGGCAGCAGCAGCATCAGCAGCGCGGAGCCCTTCGCCACCTCCTCGATCAGCGGCGTCGCGAACTCCGCGCCCAGGGTCTCCCCGCGGGCGCCCTGATGGGCGATCAGGAAATCACTCGCCCAGCCGTTCGCCATGATCGCCACGGTGGTCGCGGCGCACGCCCCCCAGGCCAGGCAGAACAGCGTGTGCCGGATCGGCACCCGCGCGGTCTGGTTCAACCAGGCCAGCGACCCCAGCACGAACGGCAGCGGCAGCAGCGCCAGGCCCAACCCCACCAGCAGCCCCGTCGTCCCGGTCTGCCGCTGCACCAGGTGCAGGATCAGCACCCCCGAGCCGGCCAGCGCCAACGCCGCCACCGCCGAGGACAGGGCCGGGCGCCGCAACGGCCACAGCCTGCGCGCCAGCGAGCGCGCCCGCCGGACCGGTCGGCCGCCGCCCTGCTGGGCCGGGATCCGCCCGCCCGGCACCGGCCGCAGCCCCGCGAGCAGCCCGTCGGACCGGCGCACCGCCGGCTCCGGATGCGACCGAAGACCGGTGGGGGGCGTCGGGGACTCGGCGGCCATGGCGGCCGCGCCGTCGGGCAGGCCGGGGGATGCCTTGCCGCTGGGCGGACTGCTCACCTGCCGAAGCGTAGGCGAATGCCCCGTTCCGGGGGGAGGGGTCGGAACAATCCGTACCCGAGCGGTGACTGATCGTCAGGAAAGCGAAACGTCCCCCACCGGTCCGCCGCCGATCGCCACCGCAGCGAGCAGGGGCGGCTAGCGGCGGCGGAACAGCAGGTCGTGCACCACGTGGCCCTTGGCCAGACCGGCCCGCTCGAACTTCGTCACCGGGCGCCACTCCGGACGCGGCGCGTAGCCCGGGACGCTGCCCGCCGGGTGCTCGTCCGGCTCCAGCCAGCCGGAGCCGTCGCCCTCCGGGTGCAGGTTCACCAGCTCGGGCGACGCCTCCAGCACCGCCGCCATCTGCTCGGCGTACGGCTCCCAGTCCGTCGCGCAGTGCACCAGCGCACCCGATGCCAGCCGCGGCAGCACCAACTCCAGGAACGACTCCTGGATCAGCCGGCGCTTGTGGTGCTTCGGCTTCGGCCACGGGTCCGGGAAGAACACCCGCAGGCCCGCCAGCGAGGCGTCCGGCAGCATGTCGCGCAGCAGGATCACCGCGTCGCCCGCCGCCAGGCGGACGTTCTCCGAGCCGTCGCGCTCCAGGAACTGCAGCAGGTTGCCGTGGCCCGGGGTGTGGACGTCCGCCGCCAGGATCCCCTCGGACGGGGCCGCCGCGGCCATCGCCGCCGTGGTGTCGCCCATCCCGAAGCCGATCTCCAAGGTCACCGGCCGGCCCTCGAACAGCTCCACCAGGTCCAGCGGCGTGCCGTCGATCGCGAAGCCGAACCGCTCCCAGCCGCGGTCCAGCGCGCCCGCCTGCGCCTTGGTCATCCGACCACGGCGCGGCTGGAAGCTGCGGATCCGCTGCTCGCGGTGCTGGGCCTCGGTGGCCTTGTGCGGATACATCGGCGCGGGGTAACCCGCCGGGGCGGCGGACAGCCGGGCCGACGCGGACAACTGGGTGCTGGGGGCGGAGGAGGTCACAATCGCACCAGTCTAGAGGAGCCGGGAACGATCACGGCGGGCGCGATCAACCCGCCTCCAGGGCGCTGACCGCCCGGCGGGCGACCTCGCGGCCGATGGCCAGCGAGGCGGTCGCGGCGGGCGAGGGAGCGTTCAGCACGTGGACCACGCGGCGGGCGGAGTGCGGGTCGGCGGGGTCGAAGCCGGCGAAGGCGAAGTCGTCGAGGAGGGTGCCGTCGGCGGCGACGGCCTGGGCGCGGACACCGGCGGCGGTGGGCACCAGGTCGCTCTCGGTGACGGCGGGGAGCAGGCGCCGGACGGCGGTGGTGAAGGCGCGCTTGGAGAGCGAGCGGTGGAGTTCGCCGAGCTC
The DNA here is from genome assembly GCF_003610255.1 of Streptomyces sp. TLI_171. GTDB lineage: Bacteria > Actinomycetota > Actinomycetes > Streptomycetales > Streptomycetaceae > Kitasatospora. Next base: position 4,230,052 of record NZ_RAPS01000001.1, read on the forward strand.
GTAGCGCCAGTGCCGGCGGGCGATCCTCCAGGTGCCGGGGAAGCGGACCGTCTCGGCCAGGTCGCGCGCGTTGAAGGTCCGCCAGTCGTAGCCCTCGCGGGCCAGCGCGGGCACCGCGTTCGGCCCGACGTGGACGTCGCCGTGCACGCCGCGGGTCAGGTGCACGCCCAGGAACGGGAAAGCGGGGTCGGGCACGGGGTAGACCAGCCCCCGCACCAGCTTCCGCCGCTCCGGGGCGAGTTCGTAGTACTCGCCGCGGAACGGCACGATCCGGACGCCCGGGTCGTCGCCGGCCAGCCGGGCGATCCGGTCGCTGTGCAGCCCGGCGCAGTTGACCAGCACCGCGCAGCGGATCTCGCCGTGGGCCGTGGTGACGGTGACGCCGTCGGCGCGCCGGGCGATGCCCAGGACGGGGGTGGCGAGCCGGAGTTCGGCGCCGCGTTCGCCCGCCAGGGCCGCGTACCGGCGGGCGACCGCGGGGTAGTCGCAGATGCCGGTGGTGGCGAGGTGCAGGCCGGCGATGCCGGAGACCTCGGGCTCGTGGTCGCGGATGCCGGCCGGGTCGAGTTCGAGCAGCGGGATGCCGTTGGCCCGGCCGCGTTCGGCGAGGGCGGCCAGGCGGGGGAGTTCGGCCCGGTCGGTGGCGACGATGAGCTTGCCGGTGACCTCGTGCGCGATGCCCTGGTCGCGGCAGAACTCGACCATCTCGCGGGCGCCGTCGGTGGCGTACCGCGCCTTGAGCGAGCCGGGCCGGTAGTAGACGCCGCTGTGGACGACCCCGCTGTTGCGGCCGGTCTGGTGCGCGGCGAGCGCGCTCTCCTTCTCCAGGACGGCGACGCCCAGTCCGGGGTGCGAGCGGGTGAGGGCGTACGCGGTGGACAGGCCGACGATGCCGCCGCCGACCACCAGCACCTGGACGTCGTGCTTCAACCCCGCACCCCTTTGCCAACGTTCGAACCGGGCTCGCCCCGATGGTGCCACGGGCGGGCCCGGCCCGCGCAGGAGTTGACGGGTGATCAGCCGCTGGTGAGCACCAGCCGGGCGCGTTCGGTGAGCTCCTTGACCCGCTGCTCGTTCCGGTACGGCTCCAGGCGGCGCAGCAGTTCGACCATGTACTCGCGGCTGCGGTGCGAGGAGATCCGACCGGCCACCTCGACGGCCCGCTCGCCGGCGGCGACCGCCGCGTCCAGGTCGCCGGCCTCGGCCTCGGCCATCGCCGAGACCACCAGCCGCAGGCCGTGCGAGCGCACGAAGCCCTCGGTCGGACGGGCCAGCGCCTCCCGGGTGAACTGCCGGACCTTGGAGGGCACCCCGAGGTCGCGGAAGCACTCGGCGGCGTCCGCGGCGAGCCGGTCGTAGGCGTAGAAGTCGATCCAGGTCGGGTCGGCGTCGCCGGGCCGGGCCCGGTCGAGGGCGGCTTCGGCGGCGGCCAGCGCGGAGCCGCAGGCGGCGGCGTGGCCGGCCTTGGCGTGGGCGCGGGCCTCGACCAGGTGGAAGAAGCTCATGGTGCGGGCGGTGGCCAGGCCCCGGTTGCGCTCCAGAGCGGCCTGGGCGAGGTCGACGGCCTCGTCCGGGAAGGAGCGGTAGGAGGCCTGCAGGCTCATCGAGGCGAGCACGTAGCCGCCGAGCGGCACGTCCCCGGCGGCGCGGGCCAGCCGGAGCGCCTGGATGTAGTAGCGCTGGGCGGCCTCGTGCTGGCCGGTGTCGAAGGCCATCCAGCCTGCCAGCCTGGTGAGTTCGGCGGTGGCGCCGAACAGCGCCCGGCCGACCGCGTCGCTGTACGAGGCGAGCAGCAGCGGGGCGGCCTCCACCCGCAGGCACTCCGGCACCATCGAGGAACGCCAGTCGCCGCCGCCGTACTTGGAGTCCCAGCGGCGGGCCTCCTGGGCGGCCTCGCGGAGCTTGGCGGCGTCCGCGTGCCCGACCCGGTACCCCGTCAGGTCGGGGACGGCCTCGCGGGCCACCGACCCGTCGGCGGGGGTGATCAGCCAGCGCGAGACGGGCGTGGCGTACGCGGCGACCGAGAAGGTGCCGGCCAGGCTGTCGCTCCACCGGCCGCCGCCCGGGCCGCGCCGCAGGTCCAGGTCGACCCGCCAGAGCTCGGTGGCGGAGCGGACCGCCTCCGGGACCTCGCGCGGGAACTCCAGGCCGAGCTCGGGCGTGGGGTGCGAGTCGGCCAGGCCGATCTCCTCCAGCGGCACCGGCCGGCCCAGCTTGTTGCCCAGCGCGGTGGCGATCAGGTGCGGCACCGGGCGCTGCGGCACCATGCCCTTGGTCACCCAGCGGGCCACCGAGGTCTTGTCGTAACGGAGGGTCAGGCCGCGTTGCGCGCCCAGGTCGTTGACCCGGCGGGCGAGCCCGGCGTTGCTGATCTGGGCGAGCGCGAGGAGGGCTCCGAGCCGGTCGTTCGGCCCTCGTGAGCTGACGGTCATGGTGGCGGTGGCACCCCCTGGCGACGGCGTGCGCGGATGGCGGCGAGTCGCGAAGACGGCAGCACGCCACCGGACTGCTGCACCTAGCGTAGTCGCCCGCGTTCCGAGGGTTAAGAGGCCGCATTCCGGATGGCGGGAACGCGCTGCGTCCACGCCCGGCGTCCGGACGCTCGGCGGCCCGCCGGACGGCATCTGCCGGACGCCCGTGCTCCCGTCCCGTGCCCGTGTGCGCCACCCGTGCTCCCTGGCCGCAGCGGCAGGTCGGCGATTCGCTGGTGCCTGTGGATCGGCCCGCCGTCGAGGACCCGGCGGGCCGGGGGAAACGCTGCCTCAATCCCCGCGGGCAGCGGCGCGTCCGGGAGGGCATGCGGATGCCCTCCCGGGCCGTGCGACGCCTTTCGGCCATTATCGGCCCGCCCGGGGCGTCCGCGGCCGCCTCCCGCGCCGCCGCACTCGGCCACCGGCCGTGCCCCGGAAGGGAGTTCGTGGGCCGCACGGCCCGGGCCCCGGAGGGGGTGGCCCGGTCCGTGCGGCGTCGAGCTGCCCGTAAGCCTGGCGCTCATTCGCCCGGGGGGTGGCACGATGTCTCCTGACGGCGCGCCAACCCCGTACGCCCGCCCGGCCGTTCGCCGCGCGCCCCGCACCACAGGTGGAGGCGCGATGCGGTGGCTCACCGGCTGGAGCGGCCTGACCGCCGCCGACCCGACCCTCGCCGCGGTCCGCCCGATCGCCGGCACCCTGCTCTGGGGCGGCCCCAACCCGCTCTGGGCGGTCGGCGACTGGCGCCCCGACGAACTGCGGCTCGCCGTGCTCCGACCCGGCGGCCCCGCCACCGTCCGCGGCGGCCTCGACCCCGGGGACCCCACCGACCAGGCCGACCGCGACACCCCCGCCACCCTGCGCCTCGCCGTCGCCGGCCGCTGCGGCGCCACCGACCGCGAACTCGCCGACGGCCTCGCCGCCGCCCGCGGCGGCGCCCTGCGCCACCTCACCCACTGGCCCGGCAGCTACGCCGTCGTGCTGCGCGCCGGCACCCGCTCCACCGTGCTGCTCACCGACCTGGCCGGCGCCCAACCCGCCTTCCACACCCCGTTCGCCGGCGGCACCGCGTACGCCACCGCCGCCCTGCCGCTCGCCGACCTGGTCGGCGCCCCCGTCGACGCCGCCCACCTGGCCGCCCGCCTCGCCACCCCCGACACCCCCGAGACGCTCGGCGACCACACTCCCTACCGCGGCGTGCGCCGCGTCCCGCCCGGCCACGCCCTCGGCATCCGCGGCGGCCGGGCCGACAGCACCTCCTACCTGGACGACCCCGTCGAGGAACGCGCCGAGGCCCCCGCCGTCCGCGAACTCACCCGCGCCCTGCTGGAAGCGGTCCGCTGCCGGGTCCGCGCCACCGCCCCCGCCGACCGGCCCCGGCTCGGCGTCGACCTCTCCTACGGCACCGCCTCCGCCACCGTCGCCCTGCTCGCCGCCGCCGTCCCGCTGCCCGCCGGGCCCGGCGCCGGCGCCGAACCCGACCGGCCCGCCGCCCGGACCGGCGCCGTCAAGGGATCCTGGGCCCGCCGCGCCGACCAGCCCGAACCCGAGACCCTGCCCGCCGTCACCCTCGGCGACGCCGCCGGCCTCGCCCTCGCCGTGCACGCCCCCCGCCTCCGGCACCTGGTCCTGGAACCCGTCGCCCCGTACGCCCAACTCGCCGAGCCTCCCCCGGCCCCGCGGGGGGCCGGGTGGTACCCCCATTCCGGACCGCTCACCGACGAACCCGGCCCCGCCCTGATCGACGCCGCCCGCTACATCGCCGCGCACCGGGCCGGCGGCGCCGACCACCTCACCGGCCACGGCGCCCGCCAGGTCCTCGACGGCCACCCCGCCCGGCTCGCCGACCTGGTCCGGGCCGGCCGCCCGCTCGACCTGCTCGCCCCGATCGCCGCCCTGGCCGGCGCCGACCGCGCCACGGCCGGCGCCCTCACCGGCACCCTGCACACCCCCGTCACCGTGCTCCGCGCCGCCCGGCGGCTGGCCCGCGGCCGCTACGCCGACGCCCTCGACGACCTCGCCCTCCGGCTGACCCTCCGTCACACGCCCGCCGAACGCGCCACCATGGGCCGCGCGCTGGCCGCCGACCTGGCCTGGCACCGCCCGGGTCCGGCCGCCCACCTGCTCGCCGACGAACCCCTCGCCGCGCTCGCCCAGCACCTGCGCACCGCCGCCCGCCGCCCCGCCCCCACCGAAGCCCCCGGCGCCCGCCGCGCCCGCCTCGCCCTGCACCGGCACGCCGCCCACTACCGCACCCTGGTGCACGCCACCGAACAGCACGGCCAGCGCCTGCACGCCCCCTTCCTCGACAACCAGGTGGTCCGCGCCGCCCGCCTGCTCCCCGACGACCTGCGCCTGCAACCCGGCGCCCGGCACGCCCTGCTGGCCGCCGTGCTGGCCGGCGCCGGACGCACCGACCTCCCCGCCGACTGGGGCCGCGGCACCGGCGCCGACCCGCACGACAGCGCCCGCCGCGGCCTGCGGGCCGCCGCCCCCGCCCTCACCGACCTGCTCGACCGCCCGCTGCTCGGCGAAGCCGGACTGCTCGACGTCCCCGCCGCCCGCAAGACCCTGGCCGCCGCCACCGACCCCGCCCAGAGCGCCCCGCCCGGGACCCTCGCCGCCCTCGCCGACCTGATCGCCACCGAACTCTGGCTGCGCCGCCTCGCCGCCCGCCGCCCCGGCTCCTCCTGGGCCGGCCTGCCCGCCCCGCACCGCACCGCGCTCCCCACCTGACGGACCCTCAGGTGCGCCTCCCCGGGCCGCCGCCGCACCCGGGATAGCGTCGATGGCCCGACCCCAGGAGCCCGCCGTGCACGCCGACCTGCCCGTGACCGCCGACCCGCCGCCGCCCGGCCCCGCGATCCTCACCGGCTGCGACGGCTCCGACGCCTCCCTCTGGGCCCTCGACCGCGCCATGACCGAGGCCGAGGCCCACCACCTCCCGCTGCACGTGCTGGCCGTGGTCAACCCCTCGCCCACCGGCTACCCGCCCGGCATGGCCGACCTGGTCCAGGAGAGCGTCGAGCGACTGGTCGAGAGCATGTCCGATGGTCTGCGCCGGGCCGTCGCCACCGTCCAGTCGGCCCGCGCCCGGCCCTATGCCGGGCAGCTCACCCTGCACGTCGTCCTCGGCAACGTCATCGACCTGGTGCTCCAGGCCGCCAACGGCCGTCACACCCTGGTCCTCGGCACCCGCGGCAACGGCGGCTTCACCCGCCTCCTGCTCGGCTCCGTCAGCACCGCCGCCGTCCACCACGCCACCTGCCCCGTGCTGGTGGTGCCCGCCCCCGCCGACGAGAGCTGACCGGAATGCCCCAGGATGGTTGAGCGTTCACCTTCTGTCGGACGGCCGCCCGGCCGCCCGGAACCACCCCGACAGGAGCCCGCCCCGCCATGAAGGTCGAAATCTACTCGGACATCGCCTGCCCCTGGTGCTACGTCGGCAAGCGACGCTTCGAGCAGGCACTTGGCCAGTTCGAGGGCAAGGACGGCGTCGAGGTGGTCTACCGCCCGTACCAGCTCGTTCCCGACGCCCCGGAGCAGGCCCGCCCGCACCGCGAGTGGCTCGCCGAGCGCTACGGCCCGCAGTCGCTCGCCATGGACGCCCGGATCACCGAGGTCGGAAAGGCCGTCGGCATCGACTACGACTTCGACGCCGCCCTGGAGGTCAACACCCTCCGGGCCCACCGCCTGCTGCACCTCGCCGAGACCGAGTACGGTCCGGCCGTCCAGGCCGCCCTCAAGGAGCGCCTGCTCAAGGCCCACTTCTCCGAAGGCGTGGACGTCGGCGACATCGAGGCCCTCGCCGACCTCGCTGCCGAGACCGGGATCGACCGGGCGCGTGCCGCCGCCTACCTGGCCGACGGCGAGGGCGAGGACGAGACCCGGGCCGCCCTGGCCGAGGCCCGCGCCATCGGCGTCACCGCCGTCCCCACCTTCGTCTTCGAAGGCAAGTGGGCCGTCCAGGGCGGCCAGGAGGCCGAAACCTTCCTCCAGGTGCTCCGCCAGGTCGAAGCCGAGACCGCGAAGCAGATCGTCCCGCTCACCCCGGCCGCCGGCACCTGCGACGACGGCGCCTGCGCGATCTGAGTCCGAGGCGCCGGCCGCTCAGCAGGTGAGCCGAGCCTGGGCCCAGTCCGCGAGGTCGACCACCGGGACGGAACCGCGGGCCGGGATGACGACCAGCCGGATGGAGGTCTGGCCGGCGAGGGGGACGTGGACGGCCACCGGGCTGTCCCACGGGGACATCTCGGGGGAGCTCCACAGCGTGCGCCCGTCGTCCCCCTGCACGGAGAAGACCACCCGGCCGTAGGTGACGCCGAGGTCGTCCAGCCCGGCGACGGCGTCGAACGCCCGGCAGGAGCGGTTCAGGTCGACGGTCACCCGGGAGGGCACCCGCGCCGCCAGGACGTGCTGGTAGCGCTTCCCGTCGAGGAACGCCGACGGCCGCTGCAGGACCTGGCCGCCGCCGCGGATGGTCGGCGTCGGGACGGCGTCGCGGTGCCCCCGGTTCAACGGCAGGTCGTCCAGCCAGAACTGACTGGTCGGCACCACCGGGGGAGTGGGCGTCGACACGACCGGCGGCGTCGAGGTCGGCACCGGCGGCGGGGTCGGCGTCGGCTTCGGCGTGGGGGTCGGCACGCGCCGCGGCGTCGGGGTCGGCGTCGGCTTAGGGGTGGGCGAAGGCGTCGGGGTCGGCGGCGGCGGCGGCGGTGCCGGGGTCGGCGTAGGGGTGGGCGTCGGCGGCGGGCTCGGGACCGGCGGTGCGGGGGTCTCGGGCGCGACGGTCGCGGGCGGCGCGGCCGCCGGGGCCGGCTCGGGCGAACCGGCGAGCGCGAACGCGGCGACGGCGGCGGCCACCACGGCGATACCGGCGGCGATGCCGGCCTTCGCGGCGGTGCCGAGCCCTTCCCCGGCCACCGCAGCCGCCCCGCCGCCGGAGGAACCCGCGGCGCCCGCGCCGGCCGCGGCGGTTCCGGCCGTGGCCGTTCCGGCGGTCGTCCCTCCGGCGACCGCCGTTCCACCCGCGACCGCCGCGCCGGTGACGGCGGCGCCGCCGACCGCCGCCGCCGCGACGGTGAACCAGCCGGTGCCGATCCAGAGCAGCGCACCGCCGGGCAGCACGGCCCGCAGGCTGTGGTTGATGTCGGCCAGTTCCAGGTACGCGGCGGTGCACCGGGTGCAGTCCTGGACGTGCTTGCCGACCTCCGCGGAGGCACGCTTGCGCAGCGACCCGCGGGCGTACGCGCCGAGCCGGTTGGCGTACCCGGCGCAGCCGGATTCCTGACTGCCCGACACGTGGGCCTGCAGGAAGGCGGCGGCCAGCCGGTCACGGGCCCGGTGCGCCTGGACCGCGGTGGCGTTGGCGGTCTTGCCGAGCATCACCGCGACGGTCTTGGGGGACTCCCGTTCCACCTCGGTGTGCCAGAGCACCACCCGGTCGTCCTCGGGGAGTTCGGCGTACGCCCGCATCACCATGCGCTGGTCGGCGAAGGCCAGCGCCCAGGCGTCGGCGCCGGGGTCGGCCAGGTCGAACTCGATGGTGGCGGCCGAGCCTTCGGCGAAGCTGGAGAAGTCGTCGACGAGCTGCTCGCGCCGGTCGGAGCGGGCCCAGGCCGCGGCGACGTTGCGCACCGCCGTCAGCAGATAGGCCCGGACGGCGAATTCGGGCCCCTTGCCGGCCTTCAGCGCCTGCAGCGTGCGGGCGAAGACCTCGCCCGCCAGGTCCTCGGCGGTGAAGCTGTCGCGGCAGCAGGTACGGGCGTAGCGGCGGACGGCGTCGGCGTGCCGGCGGTAGATCTCCTCGTACGCGGCGTCCTCGCCGGCCCGCACCATGGCGGTCAACTCGGCGTCGGAGGGCGGGCGTTCACCGTCGACGGGGTCGGCGGGGGCGGGCACCACCGCGCGCACCGGGAGCTCGTCGGCGATGAACGCCTCGGGGGTGACGCTGCCGTGCCCGGCCGGGGCCTGGCCGGGCACCCGGCCGCTCAGCGACTCGCGGGCGGGGCTGCCGCCCTGGTCCGGGACCTGACCCGGGGCGCCCAGGCCGGCGCCGAACTCCGCCGCCTCGCCCTGCTCCTCGGGACTCACCTCGCACCGCCCGGTCGCACGGCGCACGAGACGGCCCGCCCCTCGGAGTCGACGGCGGTCCTGGCGCGCAACGGGACAATGGCTCCAACCACGGGCAAAGAATGGCATAGCGCAGTGACCACCGGTAGCCGGACCTGACCCGTCCCACTCTTCCGGGCCGCCGCTCGCCGAGGTGTTCGGAGCCCGGCGGCGCAGGCACCGCGCGTACTCGGACCGCTGTCGCGTTCCACCGCACCGGGCGGCGCCCTGTCACCCGAACGGCGCGTCGCAGCAAGCCCCTCCGCCGCGCTTCCGAACCGTCCGGGTGGCCAATTGCGCGACCCGGCAGCCGGATTCGCCGGACGCCTCCCGGCTCAGACGGCGCGCAGGCCCTGCAGCAGGAGCTCCAGCAGCCGGGTCCCGGCCCCGCCCTCGCAGCCGTCCCGGGCCGGGAGCGCCGCCGAGGCGTGCACCGGCACCGCGGCCGTCAGCACCAGCACCACGTCCGCCACCGTCACACCGGGACGCAGCTCGCCCGCCGCACCGGCGCGGGCGACCAGCGCCGCCAGCAACTGCAGCAGCAGGCGCGGGTCCGCGCTCTGCTCGGCCTCGGTGGCCGCCGGCGACCCGCCGAACGCCCGGAGTTCGGTGCCGCGCTGCTCGGGCACCCGGCCGATCTCCTCGGCGTACCGGAACGCCTCGGGCGGCAGCAGCCGCCCGGCACCCGACGCGGCCGCCCGCTGCAGGAAGCCCGCCAACGCGTCCCACGGCCCGGTCAGCCCGCCGTACAGCGACTCCCGGGCCTGGGTGGTCAGCCAGGACACCTCCTCGGCGGCGATCCGCTGGACCAGCACCTCCTTGCTCGGGAAGCGCCGGTACACCGTGCCCACGCCGACCCCGGCCCGCCGGGCGACCTCCTCCATCGGCGCCCCGTAGCCGAGTTCGCCGAACACCTCGCGAGCGGCGCGCAGCACGCTCTCCAGGTTCCGCCGGGCGTCCACCCGCAGCCGCGACCCGGCGCCCCGGCCGGACTCGGCCTGGCCCGCCTGCCTCGCCTGCGCCTGCCCCGACTGTCCGGCCTGGCGCTCGCCGGGTGCGAAGGCGTACCGCTCCCGGTCGCCCGGTCCGCGCTGCTCCGGCACCACATCCACCGCGGTCCTCCCGAACGCCGGGACCGGCACCCGCTCCGTCAACTGATCCTGCTCCGACATGCCATACCTCCCCCGAGGCACCCCGACCCGGGCACCCGAACGGCTACCGCGCCCCTGGTGCGCGCGATCGACACCGGCCGTGGTCCGACGTCCGCGCACTACCTTCCCCGGTTGGCAGCCGAGCAGTCCGCGTCGACGCCACCGGTACCGGGCGAACGGACCGGCACCATCGGCGGTCCGAAGCACAATCCGACCATAGTTCAGGGAAGTTCGCCGCAGAAGTGGACCACTCGTCATACCTGATCCGACCGATCTGCGCCCTACTGCGGACAAATCCCTTGCGACACCGCCCATTCGGCCCACGTGAGACCGATCACAGCCCTCCGACAAGCCGTTCGACCGGACCCCCGGACCCGACTCGCCCCTGCCCGAGCATGCTTGACGGTCCATCAGGTCAGCCGAAAGAGACGAGACATCGAGGCCCCGGTGCTGGAACGTACACGTTCCTGCCTCCCCGGACGATCGTTCTCGCTGCCGCGACCCACTCGGCAAGCCGACCCTCATCCATGCCGCGGCATTCCTGGGGTTCATGGCGCGGGCGCCCTCGCGCTGACCGGATTCGGTCCGATCCGGCCCGGAGTGTGGACAAGAGGCCACCGCCGGGTGCGTCATAGGGGGAACGTGAAACGGGTCACAGCCCGAGGGCCGGCCGGAGGTGCCCCATTCGAGTCCTGATCATCGGCGGTGGCTGCGCCGGACTGAGCGTCGCGCTGCGCCTCCAACAGCTGCTGCGCCCGCAGTTGAAGGACCGACGGATCGACGTCACGATCGTCGAGCCGCAGCCGTACCTGACCTTCCAGCCCCTGCTGGCCGAGGTCGCCGCCGGCTCCATCGACCCCCGCCACGTGGTGGTACCGCTGCGCACCGCCCTCCCGGACTGCCGGGTGCTCACCGCCCGCGTCACCAGGATCGACCACGCCACCCGCACCGCCTGGGTCGACGCCGCCCCGCGCGGCGAACTCCGGCTGCCCACCGAAGTCCGCTACGACATCCTGGTGATGGCCCCGGGCTCGGTCTCCCGCACCGCGCCCGTGCCGGGCCTCGCCGAGCACGGCATGGGCTTCGCCACCGTCGGCGAGGCGGTCGGGCTGCGCAACCACGTGCTGGAGCAGCTGGACCTGGCCTCCTCCACCCGCGACCCCGCACTGCGCCAGGCCGCCCTGACGTTCGTGTTCGTCGGGGCCGGCTACGCGGGCGTCGGCGCGCTCGCCGAACTGGAGGACATGGCCCGCACCGCCACCAAGGGCTTCCACAACCTCACCCCCGACGACCTGCGCTGGGTACTGGTGGAGGCGAAGGACCGGATCCTCGGCGAGGAGACCCCGGAGCTCGCCGACCACACCCTGGCCGAACTGCGCGAACGCAACATCGACGTGCGGGTCGGCACCACCCTCGAATCCGCCGCCGACCGGCTCATGGTGCTCTCCGACGGCAGCCGCTTCGCCGCCCGCACCCTGGTCTGGACGGCCGGCGTCCGCCCCGCCCCCGTCCTCTCCCTCACCGACCTGCCGCTGGACGGCGCCGGCCGGATCACCTGCCTGCCCACGCTGCGGATCATCGACGCCGACGGCATCGCGCTGCCCGACGCCTGGGCCGCGGGAGACTGCGCGGCCGTTCCCGACCACACCGGCGAACTCTGCGCCCCCAACGCCCAACACGCCCTGGCCCAGGCCAAGTTGCTCGCCGAGAACCTGGCCGCCGAACTCGCCGGACAACCGCTCACCGGCTACCGCCCCGACCAGCCCGCCTGCTCCACCTCGCTCGGCCTGCGCCGCGCCGTCGCCCACACCAGGCGCGGCACCCGCCTCACCGGCCGCCGGGCCTGGTGGCTGCACCGCGCCCGCCAACTGCGCCGCCTGCCCAGCCGGGAGCGGCGGATCCGGGTGCTGATGGACTGGCTGTTCGGCGGGCTGTTCCAGCGCGAGGTGGTCTCGCTCGGCACCATCGAGCACCCGCGCGCCGAATTCGAGTCCGGCTTCGAGTCCGGTTCCACGGCCGGCCCCGGCACCTGACCGCCGTCCCCCCACCCGATCGCTCACACCCGCGCCCGTCACCGCGCCGGCCTGCCCGCCCGTCATGACCTGCCGATTCGAGAAATCGTCCCCGGCGTGCGCGTCCCGAAACGCGCCGTACCGGGGGCGCGACTTCCGGAATCACACCGGAGCCTGACAGGATCGACCCGGCGACACCATCACGGCGAGTGCTGCATCGTACACGCATTGTGATCATCACACTGCGAACCGTCCATCGAACAGGCACCACCCCCCATCAGTCCCCGAGGAAGCGGCCGACGTTGAACCTCATGCGCTGGAGCGCCCGGCTCACCGGAGCCACCTGGCGGGCCGTCCCCCATGCCTCGGACGAGCCCGTCACCGTCCCCGGCCCGCGCGACCCAGCCGCCCTCGGACCCGACCTCCGCGACCCCGAACAGCTCTACGACCTCCGCGAGGTCCTCCGCCGCCTGCCCGCCCCCGTCGCCCTCACCCACGGCCCGAACCACCAGCTCGGCTACGCCAACCAGGCCTACCGCGAACTGTTCGGCGCCCGCACCCCCGGCCGGCCCGCCGCCGAAGCCCTCCCCGAACTCGCCACCCTCGGCGTGCTCCCCCTGCTCGACCAGGTCCTGCGCAGCGGGCGGCCCCGCAGCGTGAAGTCCCGCTGCATCCTCGGTCTCGGCGGCAACCGCTACTACAACATCGCCTGCGTCCCGCTCGGCCCCGAAGGGCACGGCACCCCCGCCGGCGTCCTGGTCTTCGCCACCGAAGTGACCGACCAGGTCCAGTCCGCCGGCCGCCTGCGCGAGGCCGAACGCCGCCAGCGCGAAGCCGCCGTCACCCTCCAGCACAGTCTTCTCCCGCAGAAACTCGAACAGCCCGCGGACCTCCACGTCGCCGCCACCTACCAACCCGGTGGCGCCGAGGCCGCCGTGGGCGGCGACTGGTACGACGTCATCGGCCTCGGCGGCGGGCGCACCGCCCTCGTCATCGGCGACGTCATGGGCCGCGGCCTGCGCGCCGCCGCCGTCATGGGCCAGCTCCGCACCGCCGTCCGCGCCTACGCCCGACTCGACCTCCCCCCGCACGAGGTCATGACCCTGCTCGACGGCCTGGCCATGGAGATCGACGCCAACCAGATCGCCACCTGCACCTACGCCGTCTGGGACCCCGCCACCACCACCCTCGTCTACGCCTCCGCCGGCCACCTCCCGGTCCTCCTCCGCGGCCCCGACGGCACCGTCCTCCGCGGCGAAGAACAGAACGGCCCGCCCCTCGGCACCGGCGGCGCCGGCCACCTCTCCCACACCCTCCGCCTGCTCCCCGGCACCACCGGCGTCCTCTACACCGACGGCCTGGTGGAACGCCGGGACCAGGACATCGACCACGGCCTCGACCGACTCGCCCGAACCCTCGCCGGCCCCGTCGCCACCCCCGACGTCATCTGTGCCCGCCTGCTCCGCGCCCTCGGCGTCACCGCCGAGCACGACGACGACGTAGCCGTGCTGGTCTTCCAGGTGCCACTTGATCCCGAGCCCACAGGTGTGTAGAGTTCTTCGAGTTGCCTGACAGGGAGCACCGAGCACGCGTCTGCGTGGACGGTCCCGGGGCGGCCAATCCCTGAGAACCAACCAGTTGATCCGTAGTGGGTCGCGTCTTTTCGCGTCTCCGTTCGTATTTGCTGTGCGCGCTTATCGGAGATTGCGGCCGATTCGCTTTTCGGAGCGGGGATCGGCTAGAGTTTGAAACGTCGGACGGGCCGTCAGGTCGCGGAAGACGAAAGCGAGTCGGGAAAGAGCACAAGCTCGGATCTGATAAGCTGGAAACACGAAAGAACGAAGCGCCCGGAGGGTCCGCAGGAATGCGGCTCGAAGGAAGCGTCCGTTCCTTGAGAACTCAACAGCGTGCCAAAAGTCAACGCCAGATATGTTGACATCCCCGGCCTCGGACTTGTTTCGGGGTTGGAGATTCCTTTTGAAGTAAAACACTAGCGAGGACGCAGTGCGCAGGGCCGCCTTATTCCGGTGGTTGCTGTGCCGCTCCCCGTGGAGACATTCACGGAGAGTTTGATCCTGGCTCAGGACGAACGCTGGCGGCGTGCTTAACACATGCAAGTCGAACGGTGAAGCCCTTCGGGGTGGATCAGTGGCGAACGGGTGAGTAACACGTGGGGAATCTGCCCTGAACTCTGGGACAAGCCTTGGAAACGAGGTCTAATACCGGATACGACCTTCTCCTGCATGGGGGTTGGTGGAAAGCTCCGGCGGTTCAGGATGATCCCGCGGCCTATCAGCTTGTTGGTGGGGTAATGGCCTACCAAGGCGACGACGGGTAGCCGGCCTGAGAGGGCGACCGGCCACACTGGGACTGAGACACGGCCCAGACTCCTACGGGAGGCAGCAGTGGGGAATATTGCACAATGGGCGAAAGCCTGATGCAGCGACGCCGCGTGAGGGATGACGGCCTTCGGGTTGTAAACCTCTTTCAGCAGGGAAGAAGCGCAAGTGACGGTACCTGCAGAAGAAGCACCGGCTAACTACGTGCCAGCAGCCGCGGTAATACGTAGGGTGCGAGCGTTGTCCGGAATTATTGGGCGTAAAGAGCTCGTAGGCGGCCTGTCGCGTCGGATGTGAAAGCCCGGGGCTTAACCCCGGGTCTGCATTCGATACGGGCAGGCTGGAGTGTGGTAGGGGAGATCGGAATTCCTGGTGTAGCGGTGAAATGCGCAGATATCAGGAGGAACACCGGTGGCGAAGGCGGATCTCTGGGCCATTACTGACGCTGAGGAGCGAAAGCGTGGGGAGCGAACAGGATTAGATACCCTGGTAGTCCACGCCGTAAACGTTGGGAACTAGGTGTTGGCGACATTCCACGTCGTCGGTGCCGCAGCTAACGCATTAAGTTCCCCGCCTGGGGAGTACGGCCGCAAGGCTAAAACTCAAAGGAATTGACGGGGGCCCGCACAAGCGGCGGAGCATGTGGCTTAATTCGACGCAACGCGAAGAACCTTACCAAGGCTTGACATACGCCGGAAACGTCTAGAGATAGGCGCCCCCTTGTGGTCGGTGTACAGGTGGTGCATGGTTGTCGTCAGCTCGTGTCGTGAGATGTTGGGTTAAGTCCCGCAACGAGCGCAACCCTTGTTCTGTGTTGCCAGCGAGTAATGTCGGGGACTCACAGGAGACTGCCGGGGTCAACTCGGAGGAAGGTGGGGACGACGTCAAATCATCATGCCCCTTATGTCTTGGGCTGCACACGTGCTACAATGGCCGGTACAAAGGGCTGCGATGCCGTGAGGCGGAGCGAATCCCAAAAAGCCGGTCTCAGTTCGGATTGGGGTCTGCAACTCGACCCCATGAAGTTGGAGTTGCTAGTAATCGCAGATCAGCATGCTGCGGTGAATACGTTCCCGGGCCTTGTACACACCGCCCGTCACGTCACGAAAGTCGGTAACACCCGAAGCCGGTGGCCTAACCCGTAAGGGGAGGAGCCGTCGAAGGTGGGACCAGCGATTGGGACGAAGTCGTAACAAGGTAGCCGTACCGGAAGGTGCGGCTGGATCACCTCCTTTCTAAGGAGCACATGGCCGGATGCGAGCGAATGTCTCGCACGGTTGCTCATGGGTGGAACGTTGACTATTCGGCACACACGGTGAAGACCGCTAGTACTGCCTTTCGGGGCGTGGAACGCGGTTCTGGGTCGGGTGTGTCGGGCACGTTGTTGGGTCCTGAGGGAACGAGTCTTCGTTGTCTCAGTGGTCGCCGGTCTCATGCGAGGCATCCCGGTTCGGGGTGTTGAGTTTGGGTGTCTGGTCGTTGTTTGAGAACTGCACAGTGGACGCGAGCATCTGTGGCCAAGTTTTTAAGGGCGCACGGTGGATGCCTTGGCACCAGGAACCGATGAAGGACGTGGGAGGCCGCGATAGGCCCCGGGGAGCTGTCAACCGAGCTTTGATCCGGGGGTGTCCGAATGGGGAAACCCGGCAGTCGTCATGGGCTGTCACCCATACCTGAACACATAGGGTATGTGGAGGGAACGCGGGGAAGTGAAACATCTCAGTACCCGCAGGAAGAGAAAACAACCGTGATTCCGGGAGTAGTGGCGAGCGAAACCGGATGAGGCTAAACCTGAGTGGTGTGAGACCCGGCAGGGGTTGCCACTTGGGGGTCGTGGGAGTGAGCTTGATCGGTCTGCCGGCCGGTCGGCGAGTCAGAAACCGTATGGGTAGTCGAAGGACATGCGAAAGGTCCGGCGTAGAGGGTAAGACCCCCGTAGACGAAATCTGTACGGCTTGCTTGCTCATTTCCCAAGTAGCACGGGGCCCGAGAAATCCCGTGTGAATCTGGCGGGACCACCCGCTAAGCCTAAATATTCCCTGGTGACCGATAGCGGATAGTACCGTGAGGGAATGGTGAAAAGTACCGCGGGAGCGGAGTGAAATAGTACCTGAAACCGTGTGCCTACAAGCCGTGGGGGCAGTCTTCGGACTGTGACTGCGTGCCTTTTGAAGAATGAGCCTGCGAGTTTGCGGTGTGTAGCGAGGTTAACCCGTGTGGGGTAGCCGTAGCGAAAGCGAGTCCGAATAGGGCGCCCATAGTTGCATGCCCAAGACCCGAAGCGGAGTGATCTAGCCATGGGCAGGTTGAAGCGCGGGTAAGACCGTGTGGAGGACCGAACCCACCAGGGTTGAAAACCTGGGGGATGACCTGTGGTTAGGGGTGAAAGGCCAATCAAACTCCGTGATAGCTGGTTCTCCCCGAAATGCATTTAGGTGCAGCGTCGCGTGTTTCTTGCCGGAGGTAGAGCACTGGATAGGCGATGGGCCTTACCGGGTTACTGACCTTAGCCAAACTCCGAATGCCGGTAAGTGAGAGCGCGGCAGTGAGACTGTGGGGGATAAGCTCCATGGTCGAGAGGGAAACAGCCCAGAACACCGACTAAGGTCCCTAAGCGTGTGCTAAGTGGGAAAGGATGTGGAGTCGCAGAGACAACCAGGAGGTTGGCTTAGAAGCAGCCACCCTTGAAAGAGTGCGTAATAGCTCACTGGTCAAGTGATTCCGCGCCGACAATGTAGCGGGGCTCAAGCACATCACCGAAGTCGTGTCATTGCAGCAATACTCCCAACGGAGGCTGTGATGGGTAGGGGAGCGTCGTGTGCCGGGTGAAGCAGCCGAGGAATCGAGTTGTGGACGGTTCACGAGTGAGAATGCAGGCATGAGTAGCGATACAAGAGTGGGAAACTCTTGCGCCGATTGACCAAGGGTTCCTGGGTCAAGCTGATCTGCCCAGGGTAAGTCGGGACCTAAGGCGAGGCCGACAGGCGTAGTCGATGGACAACGGGTTGATATTCCCGTACCCGCTTTGAAGCGCCAACGTCGAACCAGGTGATGCTAAGGCCGTGAAGCCGGCCCGGAGTCTTCGGACAAAGGGACGTGGTGGAGCCGCCGACCCAAGCCTGTAGTAGGTGAGCGATGGGGTGACGCAGGAAGGTAGTCCAGCCCGGGCGGTGGTAGTCCCGGGGTAAGGGTGTAGGCCGTGGGGTAGGCAAATCCGCCTCACATTAAGGCTGAGACCTGATGCCGAGCCGATTGTGGTGAAGTGGATGATCCTATGCTGTCGAGAAAAGCCTCTAGCGAGTTTCATGGCGGCCCGTACCCCAAACCGACTCAGGTGGTCAGGTAGAGAATACCGAGGCGTTCGGGTGAACTGTGGTTAAGGAACTCGGCAAAATGCCCCCGTAACTTCGGGAGAAGGGGGGCCATTGCTGGTGAGGGGACTTGCTCCCTGAGCTGGTGGTGGCCGCAGAGACCAGCGAGAAGCGACTGTTTACTAAAAACACAGGTCCGTGCGAAGCCGTAAGGCGATGTATACGGACTGACGCCTGCCCGGTGCTGGAACGTTAAGGGGACCGGTTAGTCACGATTCGTCGTGGCGAAGCTGAGAACTTAAGCGCCAGTAAACGGCGGTGGTAACTATAACCATCCTAAGGTAGCGAAATTCCTTGTCGGGTAAGTTCCGACCTGCACGAATGGCGTAACGACTTCTCGACTGTCTCAACCACAGGCCCGGTGAAATTGCATTACGAGTAAAGATGCTCGTTTCGCGCAGCAGGACGGAAAGACCCCGGGACCTTTACTATAGCTTGATATTGGTGTTCGGTTCGGCTTGTGTAGGATAGGTGGGAGACTTTGAAGCCGTGACGCCAGTCATGGTGGAGTCGACGTTGAAATACCACTCTGGTCGTGCTGGATGTCTAACCTGGGTCCGTGATCCGGATCAGGGACAGTGTCTGGTGGGTAGTTTAACTGGGGCGGTTGCCTCCTAAAGGGTAACGGAGGCGCCCAAAGGTTCCCTCAGCCTGGTTGGCAATCAGGTGTTGAGTGTAAGTGCACAAGGGAGCTTGACTGTGAGACTGACGGGTCGAGCAGGTACGAAAGTAGGGACTAGTGATCCGGCGGTGGCTTGTGGAAGCGCCGTCGCTCAACGGATAAAAGGTACCCCGGGGATAACAGGCTGATCTTCCCCAAGAGTCCATATCGACGGGATGGTTTGGCACCTCGATGTCGGCTCGTCGCATCCTGGGGCTGGAGTAGGTCCCAAGGGTTGGGCTGTTCGCCCATTAAAGCGGTACGCGAGCTGGGTTTAGAACGTCGTGAGACAGTTCGGTCCCTATCCGCTGTGCGCGTAGGAGTGTTGAGAAGGGCTGTCCCTAGTACGAGAGGACCGGGACGGACGAACCTCTGGTGTGCCAGTTGTCCTGCCAAGGGCATGGCTGGTTGGCTACGTTCGGGAGGGATAACCGCTGAAAGCATCTAAGCGGGAAGCCTGCTTCGAGATGAGCACTCCCACCTCCTTGAGAGGGTAAGGCTCCCAGTAGACGACTGGGTTGATAGGCCGGATATGGAAGCCCTGTAAGGGGTGGAGTTGACCGGTACTAATAGGCCGAGGGCTTGTCCTCAGTTGCTCGCGTCCACTGTGTTGTTCTGAAACAACGACCCACTCCGGTGGATAGTTTCATAGTGTTTCGGTGGTCATAGCGTGAGGGAAACGCCCGGTTACATTCCGAACCCGGAAGCTAAGCCTCATAGCGCCGATGGTACTGCAGGGGGGACCCTGTGGGAGAGTAGGACGCCGCCGAACAATCTTTCATGAAAGGGCTCCAGCCTCACGGCTGGGGCCCTTTCTGCATTTCTGCGGCCGGAGGACGTACGCTCGCGGGTATGCGGACTTCTGAGAACACGTCAGGTGCGGGCCGGGTCGAGAGCGTCGAGGTGCTGACGGAGGAGCGGGCCGGCGCGGTCCGGGAGTTGCTCGCGGGGGCGGCCCGGGTGGACGGGCGGGAGGCGGTGTCGGAGGCGGGGCGGCTGCGGGTGAAGGCGGACAGTCCGCGGGAGGGTGTGCGGCACCTGGTGCAGTCGGTCGGCCAGGAGGTCGTGGGGTACGCACAGGTCGAGGGGGTGCGGCCGGCGACGGTCGAGCTGACGGTGGCTCCGGACGCGCGCGGGCGCGGGCTCGGCGGTGCGCTGGTGCGGGCGGTGCTGGACGGGGCGGACGGGACGCTGGACTTCTGGGCGCACGGGGGGCTGCCGGCGGCCCGGCACCTGGCGCAGGTGCACGGGGCGGCGCTGGTGCGGGAACTGCGGCAGATGCGGCGCACGGCGGCGGCGCCGGACGCGGTGGCGCTGCCGGCGGGCGTGGAGCTGCGGACCTTCGAGCCGGGACGGGACGAGGAGGCGTGGCTGGCGTTGAACGCGCTGGCGTTCTCGCACCACCCGGAGCAGGGGTCGTGGACGGGGCGGGACCTGGCGGATCGGATCGCGGAGCCGTGGTTCGACCCGAAGGGGTTCTTCCTGGCGGAGCGGGACGGGCGGCTGGTCGGGTTCCACTGGACCAAGGTGCAGCCGGACGGGCTGGGCGAGGTGTACGTGGTGGGGGTGGACCCGGCGGAGCAGGGTAATGGTCTGGGGAAGGCGTTGACGGCGGCGGGTCTGCGGTACCTGATCCTGGAGCGCGGGCTGCCGACGGTGATGCTGTACGTGGACGCGGACAACGGCGCGGCCGTCCGGGTGTACGAGCGGCTGGGTTTCGCCGTCCACGAGGTGGACCTGATGTACCGGTGGGTGCCGACGGCGGGGCGCTGAGCCGGCGGGACGCGGCGGGTTGCGGGCGGAAGGGAGCGTCCGGTAGCAGCCACAGGGGTGACGGACTCAGCTTTCCTCCTGGCCATGCGGTGTTTACCGTGGATTCAATTGACGCCGCGAAGATCACAGAATGTCGGCCGTATTGCCCCGTCCGCGTCACCGCTCCACCCACCGCCCGGCCGGGCGGGTTCCGGCTTCGCCGGGCGGGTGGACGTGGGTCGACGAGGACGAGTCGCTTGCGGAGGCATGTCCCCCGGCCCGCCGGGACCGCGTCCTGCAGGAGGAGCTGGAACCGATGAGCATCCCCCGCCCCGTCTCCGACTCGGCCGCTTCGGCCGAGCGCAACACCGAGCAGAAGCCGGCCGTGCGGTCGGGTGTGAAGAGCGAGCCCCGGGCTGCGGCCAAGGATTCGGCCCGTGAGTCGAAGCCGCGGGCCTCGCGCGCCAAGGCGAAGCCGGCCGAGCCGGAGCCCGCGGTGGCCGAGCCGGTGCGGGTGGCGTCCACGGCGCTGCCGGCCGCGGTGTCGGCGGCGTTCCCGGGGGTCTCCGCCGACGGGCGGGGCGCGGAGGAGGGCGAGTTGCCGCAGGGCCGGTTCCTGGATCGTGAGCGCAGTTGGCTGGCGTTCAACGAGCGGGTGCTGGAGCTGGCGGAGGACCCGAACATCCCGCTGCTGGAGCGGGCGAAGTTCCTTGCGATCTTCGCGTCCAACCTGGACGAGTTCTTCATGGTGCGGGTGGCCGGGCTGAAGCGCCGGATCGCCACCGGGGTGGCCCAGCGCAGTGCGTCGGGGCTGCAGCCGCGCGAGGTGCTGGACCAGATCTGGCGCCGGTCGCGGGAGCTGATGGCCCGCCATGCGGCGACCTTCCAGCAGGAGGTGCTGCCGGACCTGGCGTCCGAGGGCATCGAGCTGGTGCGCTGGGCGGAGCTGGCGGAGACCGAGCAGGCCCGGCTGCACACGCTGTTCCGGCAGCAGATCTTCCCGGTGCTGACGCCGCTGGCGGTCGACCCGGCGCACCCGTTCCCGTACATATCGGGGCTGTCGCTGAACCTGGCGGTCGTGGTGCGCAACCCGGTGTCGGGGCACAAGCACTTCGCCCGGGTGAAGGTGCCGCAGCTGCTGACGCGCTTCCTGGAGGCCTCGCCGCAGCGGTACGTGCCGCTGGAGGACGTGATCGGCGCGCACCTGGAGGAGCTGTTCCCGGGGATGGAGGTGCTCGCCCACCACGCGTTCCGGGTCACCCGCAACGAGGACCTGGAGGTGGAGGAGGACGACACCGAGAACATCCTGAAGGCGCTGGAGAAGGAGCTGATGCGGCGCCGCTTCGGGCCGCCGGTGCGCCTGGAGGTCGAGGAGTCCATCGACCCGTACATCCTGGACCTGCTGGTGCGGGAGCTGAACATCACCGAGGCGGAGGTCTTCCCGCTGCCGGGGCCGCTGGACCTGACCGGTCTGTTCGGGATCGCCGAGCTGGACCGGCCGGAGCTGAAGTACCCGAAGTTCGTCGCGGGCACCGCTCGCGGGCTGACCGACGTCGAGTCGGCGACGCTGCCGGACATCTTCGCGGCGATGCGCGAGCGGGACGTGCTGCTGCACCACCCGTACGACTCGTTCTCCACCTCGGTGCAGGCCTTCCTGGAGCAGGCCGCCGCGGACCCGCACGTGCTGGCGATCAAGCAGACGCTGTACCGGACCTCCGGTGACTCGCCGATCGTGGACGCGCTGATCGACGCCGCCGAGTCCGGCAAGCAGGTGCTGGTGCTGGTGGAGATCAAGGCACGCTTCGACGAGCAGGCGAACATCAAGTGGGCGCGGAAGCTGGAGGAGTCCGGCTGCCACGTGGTGTACGGCCTGGTCGGGCTGAAGACGCACTGCAAGCTGTCGCTGGTGGTCCGTCAGGAGGGCGACACGCTCCGCCGGTACTCGCACGTCGGCACCGGCAACTACCACCCGAAGACGGCCCGGCTGTACGAGGACCTGGGGCTGCTGACGGCCGATCAGCAGGTCGGAGCGGACCTGTCCGACCTGTTCAACCGTCTGTCGGGGTACTCCCGGCGGGAGTCGTACCGGCGGCTGCTGACCGCGCCGCGCGGGCTGCGGGACGGGCTGGTCGCGCGGATCAACGGGGAGATCGCGCACCACCGGGCGGGGCGGCCCGCCTTCGTCAGGATCAAGGTCAACTCGATCGTCGACGAGGTGGTCATCGACGCGCTGTACCGGGCCTCGCAGGCCGGCGTGCCGGTGGACGTGTGGGTGCGCGGCATCTGCGCGATCCGGCCGGGCGTGGCCGGGCTGAGCGAGAACATCCGGGTCCGCTCGATACTCGGGCGGTTCCTGGAGCACTCGCGGGTGTTCGTGTTCGGCAACGGCGGGGACCCGGAGGTGTGGATCGGCAGCGCCGACATGATGCACCGCAACCTGGACCGCCGGATCGAGGCGCTGGTGCGGGTCACCGACCCGGCGCACCGGGCCGAGCTGAACGGGCTGCTGGAGCTGGGCGTCTCGGAGGAGACGGACTCCTGGCACCTCGGGGCGGACGGCACCTGGACCCGCCACTCGCAGGACGCCGAGGGCCGCCCGCTGCGGCACGTCCAGGACCTGCTGATCGACTCGCGCCGCCGCAACCGCGGCTCCGCCGCCGCGCGCTGAGCGGCACCCCGCCCGCGCCGGTGGATGCCCGGCGCGGGCGGACTGCACCCCTGGGGCAGGCCCAGGGAGGAAATCGGGGAGAGCCACAGCCATGACCGATGCGCCGACGACGGCCCCGGTGGCGCGCGCCGCGACCGCCGGGGAGGTCCTTGCCGGCTACCTGACCGCCCAGGCGGGCGCGTTCCTGCGCGCCCTGCCGCAGGCGGTCGGCGAGGCGGGGTCCAGACCGGGGGCGCTGCCGGCGTCGGCTCAGGCCGCGGACGACCTGCTGCGCGCGGTGCGCCGGGTCGGCGGCGCACTGCACACCTTCGCCGCCGCGTTCGACCCGGCCTGGGCGCAGGAGTCCAGGACCGAGCTGCGCTGGCTGCTGAACCTGCTGGCCCAGGAGCCGGGCTACCGGCGCCGCTCGACCCGGCTGCTGGGCGCGCTGGACTCGCTGGCCGACACCGCCCCGGACGGGGCGGGGATGCTGGCCGGGCACGCCGGCGCGCCGAAGGCCCGGGCGCTGCTGGAGCGGCAGTTGACGCTGGCCCGGACCAGGGCGCACACCGCGCTGCTGCAGGAGCTGCGGTCGGCCCGGCTGCACGCGCTGGCCGACCGGATGACGCTGCTGGCCGGGGACGTGCCGCTGGTGGCGCCGGCCGCGGCGGAGCCGGCCGAGGCGCTGCTGCCGCAGACCGGCACGGCGCTCGGCGCGCTGGTGGCGACCGCCGAGCGGCTGCCCTGGCAGCGGTCGGCCGAGGCGTACGCCGGGGCGGGCCTGCACCGGCTGGGCGGTCCGGTCGGCGAGCCGGGCACGGTGCCGGCGGCGCGGGGGTCGGCGGCGGACGCGGACGCGGCGCTGGCCGCGGACGACGCGCCGTGGCTGCGGGCCCGGATCCTGGTGAAGCGGGCCAGGTACGCGCTGGAGGTGTGCGGCGCGCCGGGCGGCGAACTGCTGGAGCTGGACCGGGTGCTGGGCCGCCACCAGGAGGCCTCGGACGCGGCGGCGACGGTGGCGACGGCGGCCCGCACCCCGCGGATCACCCCGGCGACGGCGTACGTGTTGGGCGTGGTGCACGCCGACCAGCGCCTCGACGTGGAGGCGGCCCGGTACGCTTTCGGGCGCCAGTGGCCGGCGGTGGCGCCCGGGCTGGTCGGGTCGGCCGCCGTGGTGGCGGACTGAGCCCCCGTTCCCCCGTTCCCTCGCCCGGATGGACCGCGTACCGCTGATGCCCGATCGTTCGACCCCGTCCCGCCGGGTCCGTCCGGCGCCGCCCACCGGTGGCCCGGCGGCCGGGTTCCGGTCGACGGTGCTGGCCGCCGGGGCGGTGCTGTGGGTGCCGGGACCGCTGCGCAAGAACGGTGGCCGGAAAAAGCCGCGGGTGGCGCTGGTGCACCGGCCGAAGTACGACGACTGGAGCCTGCCCAAGGGGAAGCTCGACCCGGGCGAGGGCTGGCGGGCGGCCGCGCTGCGCGAGGTGCTGGAGGAGACCGGGATGCGCTGCGTGCTGGGCCCGGAGCTGCCGGCCCAGCACTACCTGGCGCAGGGCCGGCCGAAGGAGGTCCGGTACTGGTCGGCGGTGCCGACCGGCGGGGCGTTCCGGCCGAACCGCGAGGTCGACCGGCTGGAGTGGCTGCCGCCGCGGCGGGCCAAGGAGCGGCTGACCCACCCCCGCGACCGGGTGCTGATCGACGCGCTGCTGAAGCTGCTGCTGGGCTGAGCGCGGTACCGCCGTCCGGGTGGTTCGTGCGGGGCGCCCGGGTGATCTGCCCGCGCCCGTGCCGTGACGCAACCGTTACTACCGGCCGCAGTTTCCTGACATCCGTCCGAGGTTCACTCCCCGTTCATTTGTGACCGGCTGATGCGTCACCTGTGCTGCCTAACTTCTGGATTACCGGAGGGCCGAAACGGGCCCCGGACCACAGCAAATCCGGTCGTTCGGAGACCGGCATTGCCTCAGAAAGGGACACCCTGTGAACCTGCGGAACGGCCGCTCCAAGGCCCTCGCCATCGGTGCCGTCGCGCTCGTCTCCACGCTGTCGCTGTCTGCCTGCGGCACGGACGACAACACCAAGACCACCGCTGGCGGCACCTCCTCCGGCGCGGCCCCGGCGGCCTCCATCGCGTGTGCCGACAAGGGCGGCCAGCTGCTCGGCGCCGGTTCGACCGCGCAGGGCCCGGCGATCGACGTCTGGAAGGCCGCTTACAGCGCCGCCTGCTCGAGCGCCACCATCACCTACTCGGGCGGCGGCTCCGGTGCCGGTGTGACCCAGTTCAACCAGGGCAAGATCGCCTTCGCGGGCTCCGACTCCGCCCTGAAGCCGGCCGAGATCGACGCCTCGAAGACCGTCTGCACCGGCGGCCAGGGCATCGACCTGCCGATGGTCGGCGGCCTGATCTCGATCGTCTTCAACGTCGACGGCGTGGACAAGCTGATCCTCGACGGCCCGACCCTGGCGAAGATCTTCGACGCGCAGATCACCAAGTGGAACGACCCGGCGATCGCCGCCCTGAACCCGGGCGTCAACCTGCCGGCCGCCGACATCCAGGCCATCCACCGCTCGGACGACTCGGGCACCACCGCCAACCTGACCGGCTACCTGGCCAAGGCCGGCGCCGGCGCCTGGAAGTACCCGGCCTCGAAGACCTGGGCGGCCCAGGGCGGCCAGTCCGCGAACGGCTCCGCCGGTGTCGCGGCCCAGGTCAAGCAGGTCAAGAACTCGATCTCGTACGTCGAGCTGTCCTACGCCCAGACCAACAAGCTGAACAGCGCCGCCATCAACACCGGCGCCTCCAAGCCGGTCGAGGCCACCGCCGCCAACGCCGCCACCACCCTGGCCTCCGCCAAGGTCGTCGGCACCGGTTCGGACCTGGCGCTGAACATCGACTACGCGACCAAGGAGGAGGGCGCCTACCCGCTCACCCTGGTCACCTACGAGATCGTCTGCGACAAGGGCAACAAGGCGGACGCCCTGCCGGTCCTGAAGTCCTTCCTGACCTACACCGTCAGCGACGCCGGCCAGCAGGCGATCGGCGCCACCGGCTACGTGCCGCTGCCGAAGGAGCTCGCCGGCAAGGTGAAGACCCAGATCGACGCCCTCGCCTGAGGCTGAGCGACGACCGGCCGGGCGGCCCCCGTAGGAGGGGGGAGGGGCTGCCCGGCCGGGCCCATTCGTCGAAACCGCACCACCCACCACAAGAACGTCCGGGGCACCGCCGCCAAGGTGCCGCCCTCCGCGGGGCAGCGCCGCCAGACCGGAGTAAACGATCATGACTTCTGCACCCCCCGCCGACGTGCGGGGAGGGACTCGACGCCGCCGCGACAGCCGCCGCGGCGACAGCGTGTTCTTCAACCTCTCCCGCGGTTCGGGCATCCTGCTGCTGGTCATCATGGCCGCCATCGCAGGCTTCCTGGCCTACCGCTCCGCGCTCGCCCTGAGCAAGAACCAGGGCAACTTCTTCACCACCTTCGAGTGGGCCCCGGACGGCACCCCGTCGGTCTTCGGCATCGCCGTCCTCACCTTCGGCACCCTGGTCAGCGCGTGCATCGCGATGCTGATCGCCGTTCCGATCTCGGTCGGCATCGCGCTGTTCATCTCGCACTACGCGCCGCGCCGGATCGCCCAGCCGTTCGCCTACCTGGTGGACCTGCTGGCCGCCGTCCCGTCCATCGTCTACGGCCTGTGGGGCGTGCTGTTCCTGGTCCCGCACATGGACGGCCTGACCAGCTGGCTGAACGAGTACCTCGGCTGGACGTACCTCTTCGGCCAGACCAGCTCGGGCGTCCCGCCGCGCAACCTGTTCACCGTCGGCATCCTGCTGGCGATCATGGTGCTGCCGATCATCACCGCGGTCACCCGCGAGGTGTTCCGGCAGGTCCCGCGGATGCACGAGGAAGCGGCGCTCGCGCTCGGCGCGACCCGCTGGGAGATGATCCGCACCGCGGTGCTGCCGTTCGGCCGCCCGGGCATCATCTCCGCGTCGATGCTGGGCCTGGGCCGCGCGCTCGGCGAGACCATCGCGGTCGCCACCGTGCTGTCCACCAACAGCAAGCTGTCGCTGCACCTGCTCGACCCGGGCGGCGGCACCTTCGCGCAGAACATCGCGCTGAAGTTCAACGAGGCCCAGCCGCTGGGCCGTGACGCCCTGATGGCGTCCGGCCTCGTCCTGTTCGTGATCACCCTGCTGGTCAACGGTGCGGCGCGCATGATCATCGCCCGCCGCAAGGAGTACTCGGGGGCTGCCGCATGAACGAGCGGAGCGAGTTCATCGTCCAGAGGTGCGCGTGCGCGAAGCGCTCGCCGAGCGTTGGCGAGGTGGGCGCATGAGCGCCATCACCGTCACCGACGCGACGCCTTCGGGCCTCAGCCACCGGCTGACCGCGGCCCGGCTGCCCCGCTGGGCGCCGGTCGGCATCGCCGCCGCCTCGATCGCGCTCGGCTGCGGCATCGGCGCCGCCGCCGGGCTGAAGAGCCACCTGCAGTGGGGCCTGATCTCGGCCCTGGTCTTCCTGGTCGTCAGCTACACGGTCTCCGCCTCGGTCGAGGGCCGCCGGCAGGCCAAGGACCGCTTCGCGACCTCGCTGGTCTGGGTCGCCTTCATCTGCGCCGTGGTGCCGCTGGTCGCCCTGACCTTCTACACCGTGCAGCAGGGCATCGGCGCGATCGACGGCGACTTCCTGAGCCACTCGATGAAGGGCGTCGTCGCCAGCACCACCGCGGACGGCGGCATCTACCACGCCATCATCGGCACCATCGAGCAGGTCCTGCTGGCCACCCTGATCGCCGCGCCGATCGGCCTGCTCACCGCCGTCTACCTGGTGGAGTACGGCCGCGGCCGGCTCGCCAAGGCGGTCACCTTCTTCGTCGACGTCATGACGGGCATCCCGTCGGTCGTCGCGGGTCTCTTCATCCTCTCGCTCTGGAACATCCTGCTCGGCTTCGAGTACTCCGGTTTCTCGGGCAGCCTCGCGCTGGCGATCCTGATGATGCCGGTCGTGGTCCGCTCGACCGAGGAAATGCTGAAGCTCGTCCCGAACGAGCTGCGGGAAGCCTCGTACGCGCTCGGCGTGCCGCGCTGGAAGACCATCCTGCGGATCGTCCTCCCCACGGCCATCGGCGGAATCACCACCGGCGTGATGCTGGCGGTCGCCCGCATCACCGGTGAGACCGCGCCCGTGATGATGCTGGTGTTCGGCGCCGACTTCATCAACAGCGACCCGTTCAACGGACCGCAGCAGTCGCTGCCGCTCTACATCTGGCAGCAGTACTCGCAGGTCAACAACGACTTCGGCTACGAGCGCGCCTGGGGCGCCGCACTGGTGCTGATCGCCTTCGTGATGGGGCTCAACCTGATCGCCCGGGGCATCGCACGCTGGCGTTCGCCCAAGGGCGGGCACTGACACCGACTGACGTACGAACAGACGAGAAGAGACGAAAGATCATGGCCAAGCGCATCGACGTCAGCGGACTGTCCGCCTACTACGGCTCCACCCGCGCCATCGAGGACATCTCGATGACCATCGAGCCCCGCTCGGTGACCGCCTTCATCGGCCCTTCGGGCTGCGGAAAGTCCACCTTCCTGCGCACCCTGAACCGGATGCACGAGGTGATCCCCGGCGCCCGGGTCGAGGGCAAGGTGATGCTCGACGACGAGAACCTGTACGGCTCGAACGTCGACCCGGTCGCCGTCCGCCGCTCGGTCGGCATGGTGTTCCAGCGGCCCAACCCGTTCCCCACCATGTCGATCTACGACAACGTGGTGGCGGGCCTGAAGCTGGCCGGCGTGAAGAAGAAGTCCGTCCTGGACGGCGTGGTGGAGAAGTCCCTGCAGGGCGCCAACCTGTGGAACGAGGTCAAGGACCGCCTGAACAAGCCCGGTGCGGGCCTGTCCGGCGGCCAGCAGCAGCGCCTGTGCATCGCCCGCGCGATCGCGGTCGAGCCCGAGGTGCTGCTGATGGACGAGCCCTGCTCGGCCCTCGACCCGATCTCCACCCTCGCCATCGAGGACCTGATCGGTGAGCTGAAGGCGCAGTTCACCATCGTGATCGTGACCCACAACATGCAGCAGGCGGCGCGCGTCTCCGACCGCACCGCGTTCTTCAACCTCGCGGGCGTGGGCCAGCCGGGCAAGCTGGTCGAGCTGGACGACACCCAGCGGATCTTCTCCAACCCGCAGGTCCAGGCCACCGAGGACTACATCTCCGGCCGCTTCGGCTGATCGGCCCCTGCCGGGAAGAGCTGCTTCGCGGTGCTGCATGGCGGTGCCGCCGCGGAGCTGAAGGAAGGGCCCGCCCCCGTGCTGTGGGGGCGGGCCCTTCCGCCTTCTGACCTACCCGTCCCGCGGACGGGCCTGACGTACGGTCAGAGGAAGATCAGATTGACGATGCCGTACATCGCGGCGGCCACCAGGGCCGCGGCCGGCATGGTGATGAACCAGCCCAGCACGATGTTCTTCGCCACGCCCCAGCGCACCGCGCGGATCCGCTTGGTGGCGCCCACGCCCATGATCGCCGAGGTGATCACGTGGGTGGTGGAGATCGGCGCCGCGTAGACGAACGAGGTGATGTACATGACCGTCGAGGCGGTGGCCTCGGCCGCGAAGCCCTGCGGCGGGTCAAGCTCGATGATCTTCCGGCCGAGGGTGCGCATGATCCGCCAGCCGCCCGCGTAGGTGCCAAGCGACAGCATGGTGGCGCAGGAGAGCTTCACCCAGATCGGGATGTCGTTGCCGCTCTGGTGACCCGAGATGGTCAGCGCCATCACCACGATGCCCATGGTCTTCTGGGCGTCCTGCAGGCCGTGCGCCAGCGCCATCGCCGCCGCCGAGGCGGTCTGCGCCACCCGGAAGTTGCGCTTGGCCCGGTGCGGGTTGGTCTTCCGGAAGATCCACAGGATCGCCAGCATCACCAGGAAGCCGCCGATCAGACCGACCACCGGCGAGACGAACATCGGGATGATGATCTTGTCGACGACGCCGCTCCAGATCACCTCTGTGCCGCCCGCCAGCGCCGCTCCCACCAGGCCGCCGAACAGGGCGTGCGAGGAGGAGGACGGCAGGCCGAAGTACCAGGTCACCAGGTTCCAGGTGATCGCGCCGACCAGGCCGGCGAACAGGATCGCCATTCCCTGGCTGCCGCTCGGCGTCTCGATGATGCCCTTGGAGACGGTCTTCGCGACCCCGCTGCCGAGGAAGGCGCCGGCCAGGTTCATCACCGCGGCCATCGCCAGCGCGGCCCGCGGGGTCAGCGCCCGGGTGGAGACCGAGGTGGCGATGGCGTTCGCGGAGTCGTGGAAACCGTTCGTATACGTGAAGAAGAACGCGACGCCGATGACGGCGATCAGTGCTGCCATGTCCACGGAGGTCAGGACTCCTTGACCGCGATGGTCTCCACCGTGTTGGCCACGTGCTCGAACGCGTCGGCGGCCTCTTCCAGCACGTCGACGACCTGCTTGAGCTTCAGCACCTCGATCGCCTCGTACTGGCCGGAGAACAGGTGGGCCAGCAGCTTGCGGTGGATCTGGTCCGCCTGGTTCTCCAGCCGGTTGACCTCGATCCAGTACTCGGTGAGGTTGGACATCGACCGCAGGTTGGGCATCGCCTCCGCGGTCAGCTCGGCGGCCCGGGCCAGCACCTCGATCTGCTGCTCGATGCCCTTGGGGAGGGTCTCGATGTCGTACAGCACTACCAGGTCGACGGCCTCCTCCATGAAGTCCATGATGTCGTCCAGCGAGGACGCCAGGTTGTAGATGTCCTCGCGGTCGAACGGGGTGATGAACGAGGAGTTCAGCTGGTGGAAGATCGCATGGGTGGTGTCGTCCCCGGCGTGCTCGGCGGCGCGCATGCGCTCGACGATCTCCGCGCGGGCGGACACGTCCGAGCCCAGTAGTTCCAGGAGGAGCTTCGATCCGACGACCAGGTTCTCCGCAGCCGCGGCGAACATGTCGTAGAAGCTCGTCTCCTTCGGGGTCAGGCTAAAACGCACGGATATCTCCGATGTGCGGGGTCGGTACTTGACGATGCTAGGCGCACGCCCACAGTGGATGGACACGGGGTTGCCGACGCGCGCCCTAAGTGTGTCCCAGGACACGCCGGTTTGCTCCCGCCCTGCACGGGGATCTCTGACCTGACGCCCGGACGGCGGAACAGCGATCCGGCGCCACGTGTTGGAAGATGTGCCGAGTACCGAGACCTGGAGGGCGGACCGGATGACCACGATCGACACCCCGAGCACCGACAGCGCACCGGCCTGCCACGGGGCGCCGTCGGCCACCGGGCCGCACGGCTACAGCGGCGAGAAGGAGGCGCACCTCAAGCGGCTGCGCCGGATCGAGGGTCAGGTCCGCGGCCTGCAGCGGATGGTCGACGAGGACGTCTACTGCATCGACATCCTCACCCAGGTGTCCGCCTCCACCAAGG
The DNA here is from genome assembly GCF_003610255.1 of Streptomyces sp. TLI_171. Taxonomy (GTDB): domain Bacteria; phylum Actinomycetota; class Actinomycetes; order Streptomycetales; family Streptomycetaceae; genus Kitasatospora. The sequence goes on from NZ_RAPS01000001.1 coordinate 4,260,989, forward strand.
CCCTGCAGTCCTTCGCGCTCTCTCTGCTGGAGGAGCACCTGCGGCACTGCGTGGCCGCCGCGGCCGCCGCCGAGGACGGCGGCGAGGAGCTGAACGCCAAGGTCGCCGAGGCCAGCGCGGCCATCGCCCGACTGCTGCGGACCTGACCCGGCCCGCCGCTGACGCCGCAGCAGGCTGACGGGCGGTCAGTGCGCCGGCTGCTCGGTGCCGGGCTCGCCGTCCCCCTCCCGGCGGGCGAGCAGGACCTCGTCGATCTGCTCGGCGGCCAGCCGCTCCGCGCGGCTGGCCGAGGCGGCGATCATTAGCTCGCCGGTCAGGTCGATCTCGTCCAGCGCGGCTCTGTCGTGGCCGGCGGCGCCGCTCTCCCCGGATGCCATGGCCTCCACCCCTTTCCGCGCCCCGTCCGTGCACCGCCGCGCCTGTCCCGCCCGCTACCAGCGTAGGGAGCGGGCGGCCGGGCCACATGGCACGGACGGGCCATCTCTGCCGTCCGAAACGGGTGGGGAGGTCACTTCGGCGAGGGGGACGCCTTCATCGAGTAGATGTCGGCGGCGGCGGGCTCGGCGGCGTCCACCGGCTTGCCGAACTCGGTCAGCGCCAGCGTCGAGACCACCTTGACCTGGTCCTTCGCGGCCGTGGACCCGGCCACCCCGGCGAAGGTGAAGTTCTCCACCACCTTGTGCAGCCGGCCCTGGCCGTCCAGCCACACCTCGTACGGGACCTCCTTCACCGTGAAGGTCTGGCCCGCCATCCGCAGGCCGTCCGCCCCGCGTCCGCCGGTCGCGTCCGCCGCCTTGGCGAGGTCCAGGACGCCCTTGAAGTGCTTGAGCTCCACGCCGTCCACCGTCTCGGAGCCGACCAGCTCGGCGGTCTGCGCGCCGCGCAGCGCGCCCGCGGCGGTGGCCGGGTCGGTGGCGCCGGAGCTGACCAGGTTGCCGTCCGGGAGCTGGCGGACGTCCAGCTTCACCCACTTGCCCTCGGGGATCTTCGCGCCGCTGTTCTGCAGGTAGACCGTGCCGGGCAGCACCACCTCGGTGATCTTCCCGGTGGTGGCGGCGCCGGGCGGGACGTCGATCTCCAGCCGGCCCAGCCGCTTCACGTAGTCGTAGCCGCCGGCGCCGTTGAACACCGCCTTCTTCTCGGCGGACTCGGTGGTCAGCTCGGTCACCGCGTGCGCCGAGCCGGTGCGGCCGGTGATGTCGGCGGCCGAGCGGACCGCGGTCAGCGGGTCGGCGGACAGCTCGTCCGCCGAGCTGCCCCGGGTCTCCCCGCCGCCGGTGCAGGCGGACAGCACGGTGACGAGCAGGGCCGCGGCAGCGGCAAGGTTGAGCTTCTTCACTTCTTCGACAACCCCCTCGGGCCCCGGATGACCCGGCAAGCAGCCGCCCCGGATGGGCAGAGCGCTTGCCAGGCAAACGAGTTGGGGCGCGGAAGGTTACGCGACCGTTCACCGGACACGCGTTTCGCCGCGCCGCACGCGCGGGTTACGGTGAAACACGTGGCAGAGCAGCGGCCGGAGGCGACCGGCACCGCGCCGCGGGCCGACCACCCCGAGGAGCACCGCACCGAGGTGGTCGAGCGCGGCTCGTTCACCTTCGCGCAGTGCAGCTGTGGATGGTTCGCGCCCGGGCGGCGCTCCCGCGACAAGGCCCGGCGGGACGCCGCGGAACACCTGGCCGACCCCGGCTGACCGGGAGCCGTACCGGCTCAGGCCGCCAGATCGGAGTCCCGGTCGGCCCCGCGCCGGTCCGCCCGCGTTTGACGGCGGGTCGGCGCCTCCGGCGCGCGCCCCTGCCGCCGGCGGCCGGAGCCGGCCGGCGGGGCGGCGACCACCAGCGGCCGCAGCGCGGTGCGGGACAGAGCGTGGCAGAGCGGCACCAGGACCGCCATCGCGATCGGCGCGAGCAGCAGCACCACGGCGGTGGCCAGCGCGTAGCCGCCGAGCACGTCGGTCGGGTAGTGCACGCCGACGAACAGCCGGCAGAAGCCCTGCAGCAGGGCGAGCGCGCCGGCCGCCACGCCGAGCCTGCGGTTCACCAGGAACAGCGCGACGGCGATGCCCATGGACATCGCGGAGTGGTCGCTGACGAAGGAGAGGGTGTCCTCCTTGCCGGGGACCAGCACGTCCAGTTCGGGGTGGTCGACGAATGGGCGGGGACGGTCGACGATCGCCGAGATCGGCAGGTTGGCGAGCTCGGAGACGGCGACGGCCAGCGGCGCCCACAGCACCCCGGCCACCGCCACCGGGGCGTCCGGGCGGCGGCGGGCGCCCAGCCAGGCGACCAGCCCGATCGCTGCCAGGCCCAGCAGGATGCCGTACTCGGCGGTCCAGGCCACCAGCGAGTCCAGCCAGCCGGGCGCGTCGGCGGCCAGCCCGTTGACGGCCTTCAGCAGCTCGAGGTCGGGGTCGCCCGAACCGGCTGCCGCGTCGGCGAGCAGCGTGGGCACGCCGCACCTCCCTGTCCGCGCTCCGCAGTGGTTCCCGGCCGGGTGCTCTTCCGGGTGCGGAGGACCCGGGCAGCATCCTGAGTCAACGCGATCAAGGGCGTCGTGGTTTCCGGTGAAACGCGGTGTTATGCAAAATTGACTGACTGTCCACCACTCATGCACATGACCAATGAACGGATCGTCAGCCGACCTTCGGGGCCTCGGGCTTCGTGATGGTCCCGTTGTCCAGGTTGCGGTTGGGCAGCGCGGCGGCCCCGTCCGAGGTGACCCGGGTCGCGCCGATGTAGTCCTTCTGGTCGATGGTGTCGTAGCGGACCTTGGCCCCGGTGTGCGGGGCGTCGATCATGTAGCCGCCGCCGACGTAGATGCCGACGTGGTGGATGGTCCGCGGATCGTCCAGGTCGTTGGCGAAGAACACCAGGTCACCCGGCCGGAGTTGGTCCCGCGACGGGTGCGGCCCGGCATACCACTGGTCGTTGGCCACCCGGGGCAGCTCGATGCCGACGCTCAGGTACGCGGCCTGGGTGAGGCCCGAGCAGTCGAACCGGCCGCTCTCCCACGTCTTCCCGGTGCCGCCCCACAGGTAGTCGGTGCCGAGCTTGCTCTGCGCGAACCAGATCGCCCCGGTGGCCTCCCGGGACAGCGCCAGCTGCACACCGGCCGAGACGGGCGCGGTGAAGGACTTGGCGAGCGCCTGGATGCTGCGCACGTAGCCCTGGGTCTCCTTGTACGGAGGCACCCCCTGGTACTTGAGCACCGGGTCCGTGCCGGCGTTGTAGGCGGCCAGCATGTTCGCCTGCCGGTCCCCGGGGACGTTCGCGATCCACTTGGCGATGCGGCAGTCGTAGCTCGCGGCCGAGGCGATCGCGTCGAGCGGGTTCCACGGATCCCGCTTCCCGTCGCCGTCGCCGTCCACGCCCTCCTGCACCCAGGTTCCCGGCATGAACTGTGCGAGGCCCTCCGCCCCGACCTGGCTCTTCGCCTGCGGGTCGAACCCGCTCTCCTGGTAGAGCTGCGCCGCCAGCAGCGGTGCGGAGATCTCCGGGCAGAGCCGGCCCCAGTTCTGGATCTGCGGCCGGAACGCCGCGGGCACCGTTCCGGCGGACAGCGCGAGATCGCCCGAGGAGCGTTCGGGAACCCCACTCGCCGCATACGTCCCGAGCGTCACCACGCCGACGAAGCCGATGGCCACCACCGCCGTCGCGGCACCGGCCAGCCGAGCCTTCCGGAGCACCATCCAGCACCATCCCCGACGGAGCGTCAGCTGCCATGTCCTGTTGCGTCATTGCCCGGTGCAATCATCACAGATACCAAGGACGGGCAGTATCCTCGAACCACCGGACATCCTGGCGGAGGTGTCGGGACGGCGGCGAGCAATCCGCGAGAAGCAGCCAAGTCGACGTCAGATCCGGCCAAGAATAGGACCTGCCCCTTCGCTCGACCGTGGTCCGGGGCCTTGAATTTCCTGAGCGGGCGGTGAGATGGGATGAACCTGAACGTGGACAGCACAGTGATCCGGCACTTGGCGGAGGACCCGCCGAAGAAGGCCGACATCGACACCATCATCGGCGGCATCGCCCCCGACTGGGGCCCCTTCGCCTCCCTCGGCTCCTCGGCCCGGGTGATGGTCCAGGTCGTGATGGCCGTCGCCATCCTGGCCTGCCTCGCGCTCGCGATCTGGGGCGCCGCCAAGCAGCGGATCGGCGCCACCGCGATGCGCGACACCTTCAGCGCCGAACAGGGCAAGGGACTGATCATCGCCGGCCTGACCGGCGTGTTCATCATCGGATCGCTCGGCACCCTGTTCACCATTGTGTACGGCATGGCCATCTGACGATCGGACAACTCCCGCTCCACCGGCCCGATCCGCGCTCCTGAGCCTGCCCACCCACCCCGACACCGAGAACCACCCGTCACGCCACCGCGCGCCCCGCGCGGTGGCGCCGCACCAGGAGGGCCCCGTGCCGTTGTCCGACGACCAGCCGCACACCCGTACGCGGCTACCGGTCGCCGAACAGACCGCCCCCGTGACCGGCCGTCAGGCCCGGCCGCTGCGCACCCTCCTGACCGTCCTCGCCGTCGTCACCCTGCTGGTCGTCGCCGTCTCGATCGCCAACCGGAGCAAGCCCGACCCCGGCCGCAGCACCGGCGCCACCTCCGGCGACCGCGCCACCGCCGCCACCCCCGACCGGACCGCCGCCAGCGGACAGCAACCCGCCACCGGCACCGCGAACGGCATCGCCACCGGCTACCCCCACACCGAGCAGGGGGCGCAGTCGGCAGCCGCCAACTACGCGGTCGCCCTGGGCTCCACCGAGATGTTCCGCACGGACGGCCGGCGGACCGTGCTGGCGACGCTGGCCGATCCGACCGTGCTGCCCGCCCTGCAGACCCGACTGGACGAAGCGTTCTCGCCGGAGACCAACGCCCGGTACGGGCTCGATGCCCAGGGCAAGGCACCCAAGAACCTCACCTTCATCAGCCGCACCGTGCCGGTGGGCGCGGACCTGACGAACTATTCGGACACCGGGACCAAGGTCGACGTGTGGTGCAACTCGCTGCTCGGTCTGACCGGCCTGACCTCGACCGTCCCGGTCACCGAGAACTGGTACACGCTCAGCGTCACGCTGCGCTGGACCGGAAGCGACTGGAAGCTCATCGACTACGGCCGGAAGGCAGGCCCGGCTCCGTTGCCCGCAGATCAACAGGCCGCGACCTCGGAGGAGATCACGGGTGCCGTCCAGCAGTTCGGAGGTTTCCGCTATGCGCGGTGACGGAGCGGGCGGTGGCCGCATCCGCCGTGTCGCAGTCCTGGCGGGGGCCACCGCCGTGCTGCAGATGGCCATGCTCGCGGCCGCCCGGATCGTCGCAGCCGAGCCGAGTCCGACCCCGAGCCCCAGCTCGACCTGCAAGGTGGACGTTCCGGTACCTGGCGCCGACAAGCTGTGCGCTCCGCCCGGGGCGACGGTGATTCCTGGGGGGGATTCGGTTTCTTCGGTGACGGATCCGTTGGGGTCGTTGGCGAAGGGGTGTGCGCAGGCGGCGGCCTGGGTGGTGCGGCAGCTCTCGGGGGCGATCGACGGGACGACCAAGGTCGACTTCACGAATGCGGCGTTCCTGCAGCAGTACGCGGTGGTGTTCGCGGTGTCGACGGTGGTGACGCTGGTGCTGTGGCTGCTGGCGGTGACGAAGCGGGCGGTGCGCGGGGCGCCGTTGGGCCAGGCGTTCGGCGAGGCGGTCGGGTTCCTGTGGTTGACGGTGATCGCTTCGGCGTTCACGCCGCTGATCCTGTACACGGTGGTGACGGTCACCGACGGGCTGACGGACGCGATCGCGGTGGGGACGAAGTCGGACACCGGGACGTACCTGGGCGGGTTCGCGGACACCCTGGAGAAGGGGAGCATCGGCGGCGGCCCGCTGATCCTGATCATGGTGTCGCTGGTGGCGGTGCTGGCCGCGGCGGTGCTGTGGATCGAGCTGGTGATCCGCGCGGCGATGCTGTACGTGGGCGCGCTGCTGGGGACGGCGGTGTACGCGGGGCTGGTGGACAAGCAGCTGTGGAAGCACGTGCGCCGGTGGGCGGCGATGATGCTGGCGATCGACCTGGCCAAGCCGATCATCGTGATCATCCTGGGGCTGGCGGGCGCGGTGGCGACCGGCGCGGGGGCGGACGACGACTTCGCGCGGGTGCTGAGCGGGCTGGCGATCCTGTTCCTGTCGATCTTCGCGAGTGCCGCGGTGTACCGCTTCGTGCCGGGCTTCGGCGACGAGTTGATGGCGATGCGGGGGGCCCGGGCCAGTGCGGTGCAGGCGGGCAGCGCGATGATCAACGGGCCGGCGAACTTCGTGAAGCAGGGCATCTCGACGCACGGTTCGCGCGGCGGCCCGCAGGCGGCGAACGCCTCGCCGGGCGCGGGCGGCGGCGGGGTGGGGTCGGGCATCGCGGCGCACGCGGCCCGTCCGGCGAACCCCGGTCCGCCTCCGCAGTCCTCCGTCCAGGCTCCGGTCAACAACCCGAAGGGAGGGTGACGGGTAGATGAGCAGCGACCAGCTCGGCCAGTACGGCGCCCAGTACGCCCAGCCTTACGCCCATCAGCGCCGCAGCTACCTGATCGGCAAGGCGCGGCCGAACGCGCCGATCGGGCGCAACCGGGAGACCGGCGAGATCGTGCTGATCATCGCGGGCGCGGGCCTCGGCATGGTGTGGGGTCTGGTGCCGAGCCTGCTGCCGCTGCGGATCGCCGGGCTGGTGGGCTTCCCGCTGCTGGCGATCATGGCGGTGTACGTGCCGTACCGGCGCCGGACGTTCTACAAGTGGGTGGAGATCAACCGGACGTACCGGCGCACGGTGCGCAGCGGCCGGGCGCTGTGGAAGCCGGACGTGCACGAGGCGGGGACGCGGCTGGACGGGCGCGAGGTGGAGGTCGGCCCGCCGCCGGGGGTGGGGCGGCTGCGCTGGCTGGCGGCGCCGTTCGGGCCGGACGAGGTCGCGGTGCTGATGCACCTGGAGCGGCGGACGGTGACGGCGGCGATCGAGATCGAGGGCCCGGGCGTGGGCCTGCGGGACTCGGAGGACCAGGAGGCGCTGGTCGACCGGTTCGGCACGCTGCTGAAGCACGTGGCCAACGGCGACGGCTTCGTGACGCGGCTGCAGATCCTGGCCCGGACGCTGCCGGCCGACCCGGACGCGCACGCCAAGGACGTGGAGCGGCGGGGCGACCACGCGGCGCCGCGCTGGCTGCAGGACAGCTACGACCAGTTGCAGTCGATGGTGTCGACCTCCTCGGAGCAGCACCGGGCGTACCTGGTGGCGTGCATGCACTACACCCGGGACCTGGCCTCCGAGGCGCACGCGATGGGGCGGACGGCGTACGGGCGCAGCGAGGGGAAGCGGGACCGCAGCGACGACGGTCTGGCGACCGTGATGGCGCGTGAACTGACGGACATCTGCGCCCGGTTGGCGGAGGCGGACATCCGGGTGCGGCAGCCGCTGGGGCAGGCCCGGCTGGCGTCGCTGATCCACTCGATGTACGACCCGGACCACCCGATCGACCACATCCAGGCGATGAGCCGGCGCAATGCCTGGCCGGCCGAACTGGACGCCACGCATCCGCAGTTCCTGCAGGCGAAGACCCGGGAGGCGGCGACCCGGGAGCCCTGGTGCCACGCCACCGCGTGGATCAAGGAGTGGCCGCTGACCCCGGTCGGGGTGAACTTCCTGGCGCCGCTGCTGGTGCACACCCCGGACGTGATCCGGACGGTCGCGGTCACCATGGACCTGGAGCCGACCGACGTGGCGATCGAGCGGATGCTGACCGAGAAGACCAACGACGAGGCGGAGGCCAGCCGGGCGGCGAAGATGAACCGCACGGTGGACCCGCGCGACCTGGCGCACACCGGCCGGGTGGACCAGCGCGGCGACGACCTGGCGTCCGGCGCGGCCGGGGTGAACCTGGTGGGCTACCTGACGGTGTCCTCGCGCAGCCCGGAGGCGCTGGCCCGGGACAAGCGGACCATCCGGGCCTCGGCTGGCAAGAGCTACCTGAAGCTGGAGTGGTGCGACCGCGAGCACCACCGGGCGTTCGCCAACACCCTGCCGTTCGCCACCGGCATCCGCCGCTGACGCCGCTGACTCCCGGAGGCCCGTCGATGCTCGGCAAGCTCACCGAATCCTTCACCAGCACCCTGTTCGGCCGGGTGGAGACCACCCGGCTGCCGGTGCGCACCTCCAGCGGGCAGGCGCAGGCGGTGTACCTGCCGACGGCGGCGCCCGGCCTGGGCGACTCCGGGGTGATCATCGGCCGCGAGGTGTACAGCGGCAAGGGCTACGTCTACGACCCGTTCCAGCTGTACGGCCAGCAGCTGCCGGCCCCGCACTGGCTGGTGCTGGGGGAGTCCGGCAACGGCAAGTCGGCGCTGGAGAAGACGTACGTGCTGCGGCAGTTGAGGTTCCGCGACCGCCAGGTGGTGGTGCTGGACGCGCAGGGCGAGGACGGCGTCGGCGAGTGGAACCTGATCGCGGACGCGCTGGGGATAAAGTCCATCCGGCTGGACCCGATGGCGGCCCGGGACGGCGGGGTGAAGCTCAACCCGCTGGACCCGGCGATCACCACCACCGGGCAGCTGTCGCTGCTGCGCACCATCATCGAGGTGGCGATGGGCCGCCCGCTGGAGGAGCGGGCCGGCTTCGCGCTGAAGGCCGCGCACGCGTACGTGCACACCACGGTGAAGGACCGTCAGCCGGTGCTGAACGACATCATCGACACGCTGCGCAGCCCCGACCTGTCGGCGGTGGAGTCGCTGGGCGTGGAGGTCGGTGAGGTGCAGTCCTGGGGCCTGGACGTGGCGCTGGTGCTGGACCGGCTGGTCGACGGCGACCTGCGCGGCATGTTCGACGGGCCGACCACGGCCGGCATCGACCTGGACGCGCCGCTGATCGTCTTCGACCTGTCGCACATCGACCGGAACTCGATCGCGATGCCGATCCTGATGGCGATCGTCGGGGTGTGGCTGGAGCACACCTGGCTGCGGCCGGACCGGGTGAAGCGGATCTTCCTGGTCGAGGAGGCCTGGCACATCATCAACAGCCCGTTCGTGGCGCAGCTGTTCCAGCGGCTGCTGAAGTTCGGGCGGCGGCTCGGCCTGTCCTTCGTGGCGGTGGTGCACCACCTGTCGGACGTGGTGGACGGCGCTGCGGCGAAGGAGGCGTCGGCGATCCTGAAGATGTCCTCCACCCGCACCATCTACATGCAGAAGGCCGACGAGGCGCGGCACACCGGCCGGGTGCTGGGCCTGCCGCGCTGGGCGGTGGAGATCATCCCGACCCTGTCGCCCGGCATCGCGGTCTGGGACGTCAACGGCAACGTCCAGGTGGTCAAGCACATCATCACCGACACCGAGCGCCCGCTGGTGTACACCGACCGCGCGATGACCGAGGACGCGGTGGCCGAACGGGACCGCGCCGACCAGCAGTTGGCGGCGCAGCCACGGATCTGACGGCCCGCCGGGGGGCGGCCGGCGGAGCAGTCGTCAGCTGGCGGATACCAGCTCGTTACCCGCGAGTTCCTGACAGCTACGCGCGTTGACCCTAGGCTGCCTCCCAGACAACGCCAGGCCGCTCCGCTGCGGCCCCGACGGTGCAGGGGACAGCCATGCCCAATTCCGGTACCACCGGCCGCCGTACGACCGCGCTCGCGGTCGCCGCGGCCGCCGCCCTCTTCGGCACGATGGCCCTCCCGGCCACCGCCGAGGCCCACGGCCGAGGCCACGACAAGCCCAAGTACGAGGACCTGCAGCTCCTCGCCATCAACGACCTGCACGGCAACCTGGAGCCCCCGGCGGGCTCCTCCGGCACGGTCAACGAGATCGACGCCACCACCGGCAAGACCGTCGCCACCCCCGCCGGCGGCGTCGAGTACCTGGCCACCGCGCTGCGCCAGGCCCGCGAGGGCCACCGCAACAGCGTCACCGTCGCCGCCGGCGACCTGGTCGGCGCCAGCCCGCTGATCTCCGGCCTGTTCCACGACGAGCCGACCATCGAGGCGATGAACAAGGTCGGCCTGGACGTCACCTCGGTCGGCAACCACGAGTTCGACGAGGGCTCGGCCGAGCTGCTGCGCATGGAGAACGGCGGCTGCCACCCGACCGACGGCTGCTACGAGAACGGCCGCACGTTCGAGGGCGCCGACTTCCCGTACCTGGCGGCCAACGTCACCAGCGAGAAGACCGGCAAGCCGATCCTCAAGCCGTACTGGGTGAAGAACGTCCACGGCATCAAGGTGGGCTTCATCGGCGTGACCCTGGAGGGCACCCCGAACATCGTCACCGCCGAGGGCGTCAAGGGCCTGAAGTTCGGCAACGAGGTCGACACCATCAACAGGTACACCGCCGAGCTGAAGCGCCAGGGCGTCAAGTCGGTGGTGGCCCTGATCCACGAGGGCGGCTACCCGGCCAGCAACGTCTACAACTACGACTGCGGCGCGGGCGGCTCCGGCATCTCCGGCCCGATCGTCGACATCGCCAAGCGGATCGACCCCGCCGTCGGCGCGATCGTCACCGGCCACACCCACAACGCGTACGCCTGCATGATCCCGGACCCGAACGGGGTGCCCCGCTCGGTCACCAGCGCCGCCTCCTTCGGCCGCCTGTACACCGAGATCGACCTCAAGCTGGACAAGCGCACCGGCAGCATCGTGCGCCCCTCGGTCACCGCCGCCAACCACATCGTCCGCCGCGACGTGCCCAAGGCCGCGGACATGACCGCGCTGATCGACCGCTACCGCGCGCTCTCCGCGCCGATCGCCAACCGCGCCATCGGCTACATCCCCGCCGACATCAACGGCCGCGGCTCCAGCGCGCTGGAGAAGCCGCTCGGCGACGTCATCGCGGACGCCCAGCTGGCCGGCCTGGCCCCCGCCGACAAGGGCGGCGCCCAGGTCGCCTTCATGAACCCCGGCGGCATCCGCTCCGACCTGGTCTACAAGGCCAGCGGCAGCGAGGGCGACGGCGTGGTGACCTACGGCGAGGCGTTCACCGTCCAGCCGTTCACCAACATGATGCAGGTCAAGACCCTGACCGGCGCCCAGCTGGTCCAGCTGCTCCAGCAGCAGGTCAGCGGCCTCAACGAGGCCGCCCCGAAGATCCTGCAGCCGTCCGCCAACCTGGCCTACACGCTCGACATGAGCAAGACCGGCGCGGCCCGCGTGGTCGTCGACTCGATCAAGCTGAACGGCGCGGCGATCGACCCGGCCGCCTCCTACCGGGTCGCCGCCAACGAGTTCCTGGCCGGCGGCGGCGACGGCTTCCCCGCCTTCGCCGCGGGCACCGACAAGCTGGTCGGCGCCTCCGACCTGGACCTGTTCGCCGCTTACCTCGGCAGCCACAGCTCGGTCACCAGCCCGCTGTCCGTCCCGGCGCAGACCCGGATCACGATCACCGGCACCGGCACCGACGTCGACTGACCCGACCCCAGCACCCCGAGGGCCGGGCACCGCACGGTGCCCGGCCCTCCGGCGTGCCCGGCCTCAGCGCGGGTCGTCCGGCTGCCCCGGCAGCACCAGCACCGCCTGGGTGCCGGCGCCGCCGTCGCCCGCCGGGCCCAGCGCCACCTGGCCGCCGCTGTCCCGCACGGTCTGCGCCACGATCGACAACCCCAGCCCCGAACCCGGCAGCTGACGGGACGACGGCGAGCGCCAGAACCGGTCGAACACGAACGGCAGCTCCTCCGCCGGAATGCCCGGCCCGTGGTCACGGACCGTCAACCGGCCCGCCCGCAGCCGCACCACGATCGTGCCGGCCGGCGGCGAGTACTTCACCGCGTTGTCCAGCAGGTTGATCACCGCCCGCTCCAACGCCGCCGGGTCCCCGTGCACGTACCAGGGCAGCACCTCCGCGTCGAAGCTCAGCGAAGGACCGCGCAGCCGGCCGCGCTCCAACGCCCGCTCCACCGTCTCGTGGAACGCCACCACCGTGCGCACCGCCTCCGGGTTCGGCGTGTCCGGCCGAGAGAGCTGCAGCAGGTCCCCGATCAGCACCGTCAACTCCTGCATCTGCGCCTTCATGTTCCCCAGCATCCGCTCCCGCGTCTGCGGCGGCAGCGCCCGCCCCTGCGCGTCACTGCGGATCAGCAGGTCCACGTTGGTCCGCAGCGAGGTCAGCGGCGTCCGCAGCTCGTGCCCGGCGTCGGCGATCAGCCGGGTCTGCCGGTCCCGCGAGTTGGCCAGCGCGGTCGACATCGAGTTGAACGAGGTCGACAGCCGCGCGATCTCGTCCTTCCCGTTCACCGGAATCGTGGTGCCCACCTCCTCCGTCCTGGCGATGTGCTCGACCGCATCGGTCAGCTGGTCGACGGGCTTGAGCGCCGACCGCGCGACGATCCGCCCGGTGACCCCGGCCCCGATCACGCCGAGCCCGGCGATGCCGGCCATCAGCAGGGCGAGGGAGTTCAGCGAGTCCTGGACCTGGTTGACCGGCACGGCGGTCAGCAGGACCAGCGCCTCGCCGTTGGTGCTGGTCGGCCCCGCCCAGATCCGCACCATCGCGGGGGTGCCGTCGGCGTAGTGGCCGTCCCGGTACGCCGGGCGGTTGTTGGTCGAGGCGGTCAGGTCGCCGGGCTCCGGCACGATGATCTTGGTGGAGCCGATGGGGAAGCAGACCGTTCCGTTGACCCCGATGAACTGGTTGTCGTACTTGTTCTGGTGGAACGGCCGCTCGTCCACGACGCTCTTCACCTTGGTCAGCGCTGCGTCCGCCGTGGGCGCGCAGACCGCCCGCAGCTGGTTCGGCGAACCGGGTGGCTCCGCCGACGCCAGTGACTGGCGGACCTGGCTGTAGAGCGAGTCCCGGACGATCAGCCAGCACGCCGCCGCGGCGACCGCGATGGCCGCCGCCACCGCGGCGGCGGTGAGCATGGCCAGCCTGGTCCGCAGCGATCTGCTGCGGAACCACCCCGTGAGCCGGCCGATCGGTTTCATACCGCGGCGCCGGTCGCGGTGCGCAGGGCGTAGCCGACGCCGCGGACGGTCTGGATGAGGCGGGGCATGCCGTGCTGTTCGGTCTTGCGGCGGAGGTACATGACGTAGACGTCGAGGGAGTTGGAGGAGGGTTCGAAGTCGAAGCCCCAGACGGCCTTGAGGATCTGCTCCCTGGTCAGGACCTGGCGGGGGTGGGCGAGGAACATCTCCAGCAGCATGAATTCGGTGCGGGTGAGTTCGATCGGGGAGCCGTCGCGGGTGACCTCCCGGGTGGCGGTGTTCATCCGCAGGTCGGCGAAGGCGAGCACCTCGCCGCCGTCCTCGTCGGCGGCGGTGCGGGCGGCGGCCTCGGCGGCGAGCGCGTTGCGGCGCAGCAGGGCGCGGACCCGGGCGAGGAGTTCGTCGAGTTCGAAGGGCTTGGCGAGGTAGTCGTCGGCGCCGACGTCGAGGCCGGTGACGCGGTCGCCGACGGCGTCGCGGGCGGTGAGCATCAGGACGGGCACGGTGTCGCCGCGGGAGCGCATCCGGCGGACGGCGGTGAGGCCGTCCATCCGGGGCATCATGATGTCCAGCAGTACCAGGTCGGGGTGGTCGCGCTCGACGGCGGCGAGGGCCTCGTAACCGTCGGTGGCGGTGGTGACCTGGTAACCCTCGAAGGCGAGGCTGGATTCCAGCGCGTCGCGCAGCGCGGGCTCGTCGTCGACCACGAGGACGCGGGCGCCGCCGCCCGGGGCCTCGGTGGGAGTGCGGTCGTCGGCGGGGGGAGTCATCGGCGCGGGCCCTTTCTGAGTCCGGTGCGTATCCGTGGCCATTGTCCGTCGGGGGTGACGGTTTCCGGCGCAGGGTCAGAGGTTCTTGCCGGCCTGCAGCTGGGACAGGACCTGCTTGATGTCGTTGATCGGGATGGCGAAGCCGAGGCCGATGCTTCCGGCCTCGGAGCCGGCGGAGCCGGTGCTGGAGCTGCCGGAGTACATCGCCGAGTTGAGGCCGATGACCTGGCCGGCGGCGTTGATCAGCGGGCCGCCGGAGTTGCCGGGGTTGAGCGCGGCGTCGGTCTGCAGCGCCTGGTAGGTGGCGGTGTCCGAGCCGGAGGCGGTGGTGGAGGAGCGCTGGCCGGGCAGGTTGGGGAAGCCGAAGCCGCCGTTGCTGCTGGTGGTGCCCTCGTCGACCTGGACGGAGACCTTGCGGTCCTTGGCGGAGATGATGCCGGAGGTGACGGTGCCGGTGAGGCCCTCGGGGTTGCCGATGGCGACCACCGCGTCGCCGATGGCGGTGCTGTCGGAGTCGCCGAGGACGGCGGTGGTGAGGCCGCTGACGCCGGAGGCGGTGATCACGGCGGTGTCCAGGCCCTTGTCGGTGCCGGTGACGGTGGCCGGGGCGGTGGAGCCGTCCTGGAAGGTGACGGTGGCCTGGCCGCCGCCGCTGACCGCGCCGGAGATGACGTGGTAGTTGGTGAGGATCCGGCCGTCGGCGGTGAGCACCACGCCGGTGCCGGTGGCGGTGCCGCTGCCGGTCTTGACGGTGATCTGCACGACCGCGGGGGAGACCGCGGCGGCGATCGCGGAGACGTTGGCAGAGCCGTCCGCGTTGGCGGCCACCGGCCGGACCAGGGTGCTGCTCGCGCTGGTGGAGCCGCCGCGGTCGGCGGCCAGGACGCCGCCGGTGACGCCGCCGAGCAGGGCGGCCACCGCGGCGACGGCGGTGACCAGCGCGAGCCGGCCCTTGAGCAGGCCCCGGCGGGCGCGGTGCCCGGCGGCCGGCTGCTGCTCGGGGTCGGCGGGTGCCTCGGCGCCGAAGGTCGCGGGCAGCGGCGCCGGCTCGGGCGGAGTGGCCGGCAGCGGCGGGTACTGCGCGTACTCGTACGGGGCGGGGGCGGTGGGCGGCTGCGGCGGGAGCCAGCCCGCGCCGCCGTCCTGGGGGTGGGGCTCGTGGGTGTTGCGGTGCTGGTCGCTCATGACGACCAAGTTCCGCCCGTTTCATGAAGGTCCGATGAGAGGGCGGTACAGGTTCCCCGAGAAGCGCGTCAGCTTCTCATAAAGCCTGGTCAGGCGGGAGGTCGGGCCTCGGCGCCGCCGCAGCCGCAGGAACGCCGCACGACCAGGCGGGACGGGAACTTGCGGACCCGTTCGGTGTCGCTGCCTGGCACCATCAGCGAGTCGTCGAGGACCAGGTCGACGGCGGCCCGGGCCATCGCGTCCCGGTCGGAGGCGACGGTGGTCAGCGGCGGGGAGGCGAACGCGGCCTCCGGGATGTCGTCGAACCCGGCCACCGCGAGGTCCTGGGGCACCCGCAGGCCGAGCTCGTGGGCGGCCCGGAGCACGCCGATGGCCTGGTCGTCGGTGGAGCAGAAGATCGCCGGCGGCCGCCGGTCGGAGCGGAGCAGCTCCAGCGCGACCTGGTAGGCGCCGTAGCGGTGGAACGGGGCGTCGACCAGGTAGGGCTCGGTGGGCAGGCCGTGCGCGGCCATCGCCAGCTCCCAGCCGGCCACGTGGTCGATCACCGGGTCGCCGGGCGCGGGCGACTCGACGGGGCCGCCGAAGCAGGCGACGTACGGGTGGCCGTGCACCTCGAGGAGGTGACGGACGATCAGCTCGGAGCCGCCGACGTCGTCGGTGACCACGGCGACGTCGTCGATCGCCTCGGGGCGGCGGTGCAGCAGCACCACCTTGGCGCCCTCCATGGCGGCGAACTCCTCGGCGGCGCGCTGCGAGGGGCCCTGGCTGACCAGGATCAGGCCGGAGACCCGCATGCCGAGGAAGGCGCGGACGTAGTGCACCTCGCGGTCGTCCACGTAGTCGGAGTTGCCGATCAGCACCAGCTTGCCGCGCTCGGAGGCGGCGCGTTCGACGGCGTGCGCCATCTCCGCGAAGAACGGCTGCCGGGCGTCGGGGACGACCATGCCGATCAGGTTGGTGCGCCGGGAGGCCATCGCCTGGGCGACCGAGTTGGGGCGGTACCCCAGCTGCTCGATCGCCGCGAGCACCTTCTCCCGGGTGGCCGGGGCGACCGGCCGGGGTCCGTTGTTGATCACATAGCTGACGACCGCGGTCGAGGTCCCAGCCAGTCGGGCTACATCGTCGCGCGTCACCTTGGCCACGGGGGGAGTCTACGCGGGTGGTTCGGCGGTTCGGCCCGGGGTGACGCCTGGTGGGACAGCCGTTTCGGGACCGATCCGGGCAAAGCCGGGCGAGTGTCCGCGCGGAGCGCGGAAACGGCCGTCACGAAGCCGGGCGAGTGCCTGCGCGGCGCGGCCCGCCCGGCCGTGCGTCAGCGTTCGCGGGTGGCCGCGGGCCGGTTCTGTTCGGGCCGGTCGCCGCTCTTCTCCGGGCGCTCCGGCACCACGAAGCGGTAGCCGACGTTGCGCACCGTGCCGATCAACTGCTCGTTCTCGACGCCGAGTTTGGCGCGCAGCCGACGGACGTGGACGTCCACGGTGCGGGTGCCGCCGAAGTAGTCGTAGCCCCACACCTCCTGGAGCAGCTGGGCCCGGGTGAAGACCCGGCCGGGGTGCTGGGCCAGGTACTTGAGCAGCTCGAACTCCTTGAAGGTGAGGTCGAGGACGCGGCCCTTGAGCTTGGCGGAGTAGGTGGCCTCGTCGACCGTCAGGTCGCCGTTGCGGATCTCCATCGGGGAGTCGTCGGCGGCGACGTTCAGCCGGCCCAGCGCGAGCCGCAGCCGGGCCTCGACCTCGGCCGGACCGGCGGTGTCGAGCAGGACGTCGTCGATGCCCCACTCGGCGGTGACGGCGGCCAGGCCGCCCTCGGTGACCACCAGGATCAGCGGGCTGCCGATGCCGGTCGAGCGCAGCAGCTGGCACAGGCTGCGGATCTGCGGCAGGTCGCGGCGGCCGTCGACCAGGATCACGTCGGCGCTCGGGGTGTCGACCAGCGCGGACCCTTCGGCGGGGGCCACCCGGACGCTGTGCAGGAGCAGGCCGAGGGCGGGCAGCACCTCGGCGGAGGGTTGCAGGGCGTTGGTCAGCAGGAGCAGTGAACTCATACCCGGTTAGTCCCCTTTCCGGGTCGTCGCGGTCGCGGTCGCCGAGGGGCGGCGGCCGCGGAACAGGGGGTGGAGGGCGCCGACAGCTCCGGTGGGTGCGGCGGTGGACGGGGCAGCGGTGGCTCGCCCGGGGTCCCGCAACCCCTGGCGTCCCGCTGATGCCTCGCCCATCGGCGTACCCTCCGGTTCTGTCCCGCGCCGGGGCCGCACCACGTCGTGCGGCCCGGCCCGGGGGCGTTCCGCGGGCGGTGCGGGTGGGGCACCGTTCGCAAGAACGTCCGTACTGGCGTCCTGAAAGCACAAAAGGACCCGGGGGCGACTCTGCCCGGATCCCTTACGAACACCGAGAATAGCCGACCGAGTGCGGCCTGGGGAGAGGCGTGAACGGGGCGCGTGGCCGCGACGGTCGCCCGGGGGCGTGAGGTGCGCCACCCGGCGGTGGCGGCCGGGCCTGCGGTGTTTGCGGTCGGGTGGGGGGCGCGGGCAATGATGGGGGCCGCACCGGCCGCACCGTACGTGTACACCAGATGGGGTGGGCCGGCCGGCACCGGGCCGGCCGCCGTACCGGGCGAGGACCGTCGAGAGGGGTTGCCGTGACCGCGACCACCGATGCAAGCAGCGCACCGGGCTCACCCGCCCGGGTGAGCGGCACCGTCCGCTACTGGGCCGCCGCGAAGTCCGCCGCCGGCCGCGCGGAGGAGCCGTACCTGGCCGCCACGCTGGCCGAGGCGCTGGCGGCGGTGCGCGCCGCGCACGCCGACCGGCCGGAGCTGCTGAAGGTGCTGACGATGTGTTCGTTCCTGGTGGACGGCGATCCGGTGGGCGCCAGGGACCACGCGGCGGTGCGGCTGTCCGAGGGCGGGGCGGTGGAGGTGCTGCCGCCGTTCGCGGGGGGCTGAACCGGAGCGCCGCGCGCAGCCCGGCTTCCCGAGTGCCGCCCCGGAACCGGGGCATATGAGTGATCGTCCTATGTCCGGAGCCCCGTCCGTCGGCGGAGGGGCTCCGGGCCGACCGTCTGGGGGAGTGCGATGCATGGCGCGGTGAAGCTGCTGATCGGTCTCGGAGTGGTGGGCGGCCTGCTGGTCGGCGCCGACCGGGTGGCCGTCGGCGTGGCCGAGGACCAGGCCGCGGACGCGGTGGTCTCCTCAGGCTGGATGACCACCAAGCCGGACGTCGACATCGCCGACTTCCCGTTCCTCACCTCCGCGGTGGCCGGCGAACTGGACAAGGTCACGCTCAGCTCGGACGGGATGACCGTGACCGACGGGAAGGAGACCGTGACGGTGCACGCCTTCCGGGCCGACCTGTCCGACGTGAAGTTCACCGACTCCTACCGCGGCGTGACCATCGGGCGCGGCAGCGGCCAGGGACAGGTCGACTACCGGGACGTCTCGAAGTTCCTGGTCGGCGGCGGCCTGATCGGCCTGGAGTACGCGGGCCCCGGCATGGTGAAGGCGGCGATGCCCGGCGGCTCGATCGAGGGCAAGCTGCACAGCGAGGGCAACGAGGTGGTCGTGGACGGGTTCCAACTCACCGGCGTCGCGTCGAAGTTGAACGGCTTGGCGGCGGACCGGCTGAAGCCGCAGCGGTTCCGGCTGACCGGCCTGCCGGCCGGCCTCTCGCTGGCCGAGGCGACCCCGGAGGCGGGCGGCGTACGGCTGCGCTTCACCCTCGCCCCCGGCACCTCGCTGGGGCACTGACCCGCCCCGCCGCCGCGTCCGCTGGGCGAGACGCGCTGTCCAGCACGGCCGTCGGTACGGCCCGGATCGCCCGCTCGGCCGTTCCCCGCACGGGGTGCGGCCCGGTCCGGCTGCGAGTGAAAACCCGCAAATCTCAGCATTCGAATGATCTGGTCTCAGCATTCGACACGCTGATGACAGCGCCCCCATCGAGTCCCTAGCATCGTCGTCATGAAGCGACAGGCGGACCTCACGAAGCGGCGGGCGGTAGACCACTGCCGCGTGTCGAGCTGCCTGTGTCGAATGCGCTGACCGGGCGGCCCCGACTCGCAGTCCTGGCACGTCCGCCCCGTTCCGACGCCGCGAACCGGTAGCAATTTCCTGCACCGGTGCGTCGAGAGCGCCGAACACTCTCCGATTCACCCCGGCCGAAGCCGCACCCACGCCCGTCCCAGCATGCGGACAGGTGTGCGGACGCACGGGCCGGTGCCCTTCCCGCAGCCCTTCCGCCAACCGCCCCCGGATGGAGAACCACATGAGCCGCAGCGACGTCCTGGTCGACGCCGACTGGGTCCAGGCCCACCTGGACGACCCGAAGGTCGTCATCGTCGAGGTCGACGAAGACACCGCCGCCTACGACAAGAACCACATCCGCAACGCGGTCCGGATCGACTGGAAGCAGGACCTGCAGGACCCGGTCCGCCGCGACTTCATCGACCAGGCCGGCTTCGAGGCGCTGCTGTCCGCCAAGGGCATCGCCAACGACGACACCGTGGTGCTCTACGGCGGCAACAACAACTGGTTCGCGTCCTACGCCTACTGGTACTTCAAGCTGTACGGCCACAGCGACGTCCGCCTGCTGGACGGCGGTCGCAAGAAGTGGGAGCTCGACTCCCGCGAGCTGGTCGTCGAGCAGCCCGAGCGCGCCGCCACCCAGTACACCGCGCAGCCGGCCGACTCCTCGATCCGCGCCTTCCGCGACGACGTGGTCAACGCGATCGGCACCCTGAACCTGGTCGACGTCCGCTCGCCCGACGAGTTCTCCGGCAAGCTGCTCGCCCCGGCCCACCTCCCGCAGGAGCAGTCGCAGCGCCCGGGCCACGTCCCGTCCGCCAAGAACATCCCGTGGGCGAAGAACGCCAACGACGACGGCACCTTCAAGAGCGACGACGAGCTCAAGTCGCTCTACGAGGCCGAGGGCGTCGACCTGGCGACCGACACCATCGCGTACTGCCGGATCGGCGAGCGCTCCGCGCTCACCTGGTTCGTGCTGCACGAGCTGCTCGGCCAGGAGAACGTCAAGAACTACGACGGTTCGTGGACCGAGTACGGCAGCCTGGTCGGCGTGCCGATCGAGCTCGGCAACTGAGCCCCCGGCTCGCGCAAACGCAAGGAAGAGGAAACAGACATGTGCGGTGCGAAGGCCGGCGGCCCGGACCTGGCAGGAGTTGACGTGGCCAACGAGACGATCATTCAGGGTTCGGTGACCCGCAACGACGAGCCGGTCAACGGCTACGTGCGGCTCCTGGACGAGAACGGCGAGTTCACCGCCGAGGTCCCGACCTCGGCGACCGGGCAGTTCCGGTTCTTCGCCCGCCCGGGCAAGTGGACCCTGCGGGCCCTGGTGCCCGGCGCCACCGTGGACCGCCAGGTGGTCGCCACCCAGGGCGAGTTCACCGAGGTCGCGATCGCGGTCTGACGACCGCGGCGAGCAGTGACCCGGGGCCCCGGCCGTCTCCACGGCCGGGGCCCCGCGCCATACCCTGGAGGTGTGCAGGCACACCGGCGGCATGTGCGCTACTTCGTGATGATGGGCGTCTGCCTGGCGCTGTTCGTGCTCGCCTGGGGCGTGGTGCGGTTCTGGTCGGTGGGCGCGGCCATCGCCATGTGCGTGGTCGCCATGGTGATCCCGCCGCTGGCCGCCGTCGTCGCCAACAAGCGGGACAAGGACGACGACTGGTGGAACGACCCGCGCTGGGACGACCCGCGCTGGGAGCAGCGCGGCCACGACCGCGACCGGCCCGACCACGAGCCCCCCGACGACCGCCGGGGTCAGTAGACGAGCGCCTTGGCGCCGTCCGCCATCACCTCGGACAGGAACACCTGCGCGCCGGCGATCCGCACGCCCTCGATCACGTCGGCCTGCGCGATGTCCCGGCGCGCCGCGCACTGGGTGCACAGCGTCACGGTGCCGGCCGCGAGGATCGCCTCCAGCAGGTCCGGCAGCGGGGCGGAGTGCGGCAGCTCGAACTCGGCGGCCCGGCCCGGCAGCGCGAACCAGGCGGACTCGCCGGTCAGCCAGAGCGATACCTCGACGCCGCTGGCGACCGCGACCGAGGCTACCGTGAAGGCCTGAGAGCAGCGTTCCGGGGCGTCCGCACCGGCGGTGACCTTGATGACCAGCTTCTTCGACATGCCCCAGAGACTACGGGCGCAAGGGGCGCCGGATAGACTCGCGCCGTACCACAGTCCGTCGAACCCGCCCCTGGGAGCGCACCGTGTCCGGTCTTGAGATCTTCTTCGACAGCCTGCTGGCTCTGATGGCCGTGCTGATCACCTGGTTCGCCATCTTCTCCGTCATGAAGCTCTACCAGGGCCAGCGCTGAGCGCTGCCGTACGGTTGACCCGGTAACCGTCCGACGACAGCAGCCAGGATCATGATCGAGATTCCTTCAGACCTCCACCAGGACGTCGTCCCGCTCGCCTTCCTCCTCGGCACCTGGGAGGGCGCGGGCGTCCACGACTTCCCGGGCAGCGAGAAGTGCAACTTCGGCCAGGAGATCGTCTTCCGCCACGACGGCCGGCCCTTCCTCGAGTTCCGCTCGCGCACCTGGGTGCTGGACGAGCAGGGCGAGAAGGTCCGCCCGCTGGAGATGGAGCACTCCTTCTGGCGGGTGACCAGCAACCAGCACGGCACCAGCGGCGAGCGCGAGATCGAGGTCTCCTCGGTGCGCGACGACGGCACCGTGGAGATCTGGTACGGCAAGCTGCACGACGGCAAGCCGCAGATCGACCTGGCCACCGACGCGGTCGCCCGGATCGAGGGCGCGGCCCCGTACAGCGGCGGCAAGCGCCTGTACGGCCTGGTCAAGGACGAGCTGCTGTGGGTCGGCGAGAAGGCCGCCCCGGAGGTCCCGCTCCGCCCGTACATGTCCGCGCAGCTGAAGAAGGTGCTCAACCCGGCGCAGCTGATCAAGGACGTCAACGACCTCCCGGACGACGGGATCGCGTTCTTCCGCTGAACCGCGCGACCGCACGGGGTAGGGGCCGACCGGCCGGTCGGTCCCTACACTTGTCGGCACGACCTCTCACCGGGCAGGGACACACGTGGCGAACAGCGAGACCACCGACTGGAAGGCCGACCTGCGCGAGCGCGGCTACCGGCTGACCCCGCAGCGCCAGCTGGTGCTGGAGGCCGTCGACGTGCTCGACCACGCCACCCCGGACGAGATCCTGGCCCAGGTCCGGAAGACCGCCAGCGGCGTCAACATCTCCACCGTCTACCGGACCCTGGAGCTGCTCGAGGAACTCGGCCTGGTCTCCCACGCCCACCTCGGCCACGGCGCCCCCACCTACCACCTGGCCGGCCGCCACACCCACCTGCACCTGGTCTGCCGCGACTGCGACAAGGTCACCGAGACCGACACCGCGATCGCCGCCCCGCTGATCGACAGCCTCCGCTCCGAGCACGGCTTCGACACCGACCTCAAGCACTTCGCCATCTTCGGCCGCTGCGCGGACTGCACCGCCAAACTGGAGCCGGGCCGGTCGTAAGCTGGCCGGTATGAAGAGCCCGCTGCTTGCGCTGCCCGGTGCCGTTGCCGCCGAAGGTCCTGACGAGGGGGTCGCTGCCCACTACGGTGATCTGTTCCGAGAGCAGCGGGCGTTGGCCGCGGGGCGGGGGTTCGCGGACCTGTCGCACCGGGGCGTGGTGACGGTGACCGGGCCGGACCGGTTGAGCTGGTTGCACCTGCTGCTCACCCAGCACGTCAGCGAGCTGCCGCCGCAGCGGGCCACCGAGGCGCTGGTGCTGTCCGCGAACGGGCACGTGGAGCACGCGCTGTACCTGGTGGACGACGGGGTGACCACGTGGGCGCACGTGGAGCCGGGGACGGCGCCGGCCTTGGTGAAGTACCTGGAGTCGATGAAGTTCTGGAACCGGGTCGAGGTCGCCGACGCCACCGACAGCTACGCCGTGGTGTTCCTGCCGGCCGGTTCCACCGCGTCGGTGGACCGGGCCGCCGCGGTGCGGGAGCTGCCGTGGGGCCGCGACCTGTTCCTGCCGCGGGCGGAACTCGCCGCCGCCGCCGAGGAGTTCGGCGCCCCGGCGGGCGTGTGGGCGTACGAGGCGCTGCGGATCGAGGCGCACCGGCCGCGGCTGGGCTTCGAGACCGACCACCGGACGATTCCGCACGAGGTGGACTGGCTGGGCAGCGCGGTGCACCTGCAGAAGGGCTGCTACCGGGGCCAGGAGACGGTGGCCCGGGTGCACAACCTGGGCCGGCCGCCGCGCCGGCTGGTGTTCCTGCACCTGGACGGCACGGCGGAGAAGCTGCCCGCGCACGGCACCGAGGTGCGGGTGGACGGGCAGGAGCGGCCGGTGGGTTTCGTCACCTCCGCGGCCCGGCACCACGAGCTGGGTCCGATCGCGCTGGCGCTGGTGAAGCGCAACACCCCGGTGGACGCGGTGCTGCTGGCCGACGGCGTGCCGGGCAGCCAGGACGTGATCGTCCCCGCCTGAGCGGGGTCGGCGTCGGCGCCGGCGCCCGAGTCGGCGTCAGATCTCCAGCAGCACGGTGAACGGCCCGTCGTTCACCAGCGAGACCTGCATATCGGCGCCGAACCGCCCGGTCTCCACCTTGGCGCCCAGCGCCCGCAGTTCGGCCACCACGGCGTCGACCAGCGGTTCGGCGACCGGGCCGGGGGCGGCGGCGTTCCAGGTGGGGCGGCGGCCCTTGCGGGCGTCGCCGTAGAGCGTGAACTGGCTGATCACCAGGAGCGGGGCGCCCAGTTCGGAGCAGGACTGCTCGGGGCTGCCCGGGAACAGCCGCAGCGTCCACAGCTTGCGGGCCAGCTGGGCGGCCTTCTCCGGGGTGTCCTCGTGGGTGGCGCCGACCAGGACGCACAGCCCGGGGCCCTCGATCGCGCCGACCGTCTCGCCGTCCACCGTCACGGCCGCCCCGGCGACCCGCTGCACCACTGCTCGCATGGCGCCCATTGTGCCGGGCCGGCTCCGCGGGGCACGCAGGGGGCGCGTGGTCTGCGGTTGCACGCCGGGGTCGCGCGTGGAGCGCCCCGATTGGTGCAGGTGAGCCCGTGGCGCGGATTCTTCGTACTAGCCAGGGGTGTTCGCCAGGGGGCCGTTCGGGTACTCGGGCGTGCGACGCCGGGCCCCGGGGTGGCACGCTGTCCGACGGCTCGGGGCGCTCCGGGCCCCGAGGGGGCATCCGCCGTCCCGGCGAACCGCGTCACCCGCACGAGTGGCTTCGCCCGCCGAGGGGAACCCTGGGTGGCGGGCGGCCCGTGCAACCGGCGGGCACTGGTACTACGGCAGGTGGTTGGGTTGATGGACGTGAGCGCGGTAGAGGGGCTGGCCGGCCTGGCCCTGGAAGAGCTGCGGGTGCTGCGCCGGGACGCCCTGGAGCAGGAGGCCGACCTGTCGTACCTGCGCCGCCTGCTGCACGGCCGGATGGACATCCTGCGGGCCGAACTGCAGCGCCGGGAGATCCCGGCGGCCCTCGCCAGCGAGGAGCAGTGCGCGCTGCTGGACCGGCTGCCGGCGATCCTCGCCGACGCCCCGTCCTCGATCCGCCGCCCGGCCCGGCACCTCACCCTCGGCCCGCCGCGCGGCGAGCGCTACCGGCGGGAGGCGGACGCCCTGATGGGCGACGTCCAGCTGGCGGACCTGGCGGCGCACGCCACCGCCGACCTGCTGGCCGCGATCGAGCGCCTGGACGAGCACCAGCGCGAGGTCTCCAGCCGCCGCAGCGCCCTGCAGCGGACGGCCGACGACTGCGGGGCGGAGATCACCCGCAGGTACCGTGAAGGGGAGGCCCGGGTCGACGACCTGCTCAGCGGAGGCTGAGCGGGACGGACGGCGGCCGGGGCCCACCCACCCTCACCGCACGTCCTTCGCACGTCCTGGAGACCCACCCGTGTCGCAGTCCGCCCTGCCCGCCCTCGCCGAGGTCATACGCTCCGGCTTCACCGAGGGCCGCCACCGCGGTTCGCTGGTCCTGCTCGACGCCGACGGTGCCGTCGAGTTCACCCTCGGCACCCCCGAGCTGCCGGTCTACCCGCGCTCCACCGCCAAGCCCTTCCAGGCGGTGGCCACCCTGCGGGCCGGCCTCGACCTGCACGGCGAACAGCTCGCGCTGGCCGCCTCCAGCCACTCCGCAGAACCGTTCCACCGCGCCGCGGTGCGCCGGATCCTGGCCGACGCCGGACTGACCGAGGCCGCCCTGCGGCTGCCCGCCGACCTGCCGCTGGACGAGGTGGAGGCGGAGGAGCTGCTGCGCTCCGGCGGGGAGCGCGCCCCGATCCTGATGGACTGCTCCGGCAAGCACGCCGCCTGGCTGGCCGCGTCGGCCGCCAACGGCTGGGACCTGGAGTCCTACCTCGCCCCGGCCCACCCGATCCAGCAGCTGGCCCGCACCGCGCTGGAGGAGGCCACCGGCGAGCGGGCCGCGCACCTGGGCACCGACGGCTGCGGGGCCCCGCTGCTGGCCGTCTCGCTGACCGGCCTGGCCCGCGGCTACCGGGCCCTCCTGCTGGCCGGGTCCGGCACCCCGCAGCGCCGGGTCGCCGACGCGATGCGCGCCCACCCCGAGTTCGTGGCCGGCACCCGACGGGCCGACACCTGGCTGATGCGGGCGGTGCCCGGGGCGCTGTCGAAGATGGGCGCCGAGGCCGTGCAGGTGGTCGCGCTGGCCGACGGCCGGGCCCTCGCCTTCAAGATCGAGGACGGCGCGGAGCGCGCCCGCGGCCCGGTGCTGGCCGCCGCGCTGCGCCGCCTGGGCGTCCAGGACCCGGTGCTGGAGCGGATCGCCGCCGCCCCGCTGCACGGCGGCGGCCAGGTGGTCGGCGAGGTCCGCGCGGCGTTCTGACGCCCCGTCGGACGGCCCGGGATGCCCGCGCGGGCGGATCGGTGCACGGTGGACGGCGGGGGAGTGCCAACCCATCGCCGCACAGGGAGAGTCGCCATGACCGACCACGTCTACCGGGTCACCGAGATCGTCGGGTCCTCGCACGAGGGTGTGGACGCCGCCATCCGCAACGGCATCGCCCGCGCGGGCCGCACACTGCGCAACCTGGACTGGTTCGAGGTGGTGCAGGTCCGCGGCCAGCTCAAGGACGGGCAGATCGAGCACTACCAGGTCGGCCTGAAGGTCGGCTTCCGGCTCGACGACGAGGACTGACCCGCCGTCAGCACCCTCCGTCAGCACCGCCCGCCGGCCCTGCCGGACGGGGACGCACCAGGGGCGGGAGTCCGACCGGACTCCCGCCCCTGTGGCGGTCCAGGCGCGGCTCAGTGGCCGCCCTGCTCCTGCAGACGCTTGATCGAGGCCTCGATCTCGGCCTCGGCCTCGGCCCGGCCGACCCAGTCGGCGCCCTGGACGGACTTGCCCGGCTCCAGGTCCTTGTAGACCTCGAAGAAGTGCTGGATCTCCAGGCGGTCGAACTCCGACACGTCCTGCAGGTCCTGCAGGTGCGACCAGCGCGGGTCGGTCGCCGGGACGCACAGCAGCTTGTCGTCGCCGCCGGCCTCGTCGGTCATGTGGAACATACCGATGGCGCGGCACTTGATCAGGCAGCCGGGGAAGGTCGGCTCCTCCAGGATGACCAGCGCGTCCAGCGGGTCGCCGTCGTCCGCGAGGGTGCCCTCGACGTAGCCGTAGTCGGCCGGGTAGCGGGTCGAGGTGAAGAGCATCCGGTCCAGGCGGAGGCGACCGGTCTCATGGTCGACCTCGTACTTGTTGCGCGAGCCCTTCGGGATCTCGATCAGGACGTCGAACTCCAACGGTTCCTCCAAGGGTTGGGACTGACAGAATCCAAGTGTCTCCTACGGCAGGGTGTGCTCAGGAAAGGGGCCGGTCGGTGAGAGCAGGGACAGGGGCGGGACGCGGGCGCAGGGCCGCGCTCGCGGGTGTGCTGGGGGTGGCGCTGGCGGCCGGGGTGACGGTCGCGGATCCGGCGCTGGCGCAGCCGTCGCCGAGCGCCAACCACGGCAAGCGCGGCGAGGACGCCCACCCCTCGCCGGGCCCGGGCAGGGACGACCGGGGCAACGGCCAGCAGGAGCGCCGCGGCAACCGGCACCGCGCGGTGCCGGTCAAGGGCCCGGTGCTGGCCGCCGGCGACTCCGCCGACAGCAAGGCGCCGACCGGCAGCGGGCTGCGCAGCGCGCTCGGCAGCACCGTCCAGGACAAGTCGCTGGGCACCCTGAACTTCGCGGTCGCCGACGCCGCCACCGGCGAGTTCCTGTTCGGTTCGCAGGAGAACGCCCCCGCCACGCCCGCCTCCACCACCAAGCTGGCCACCTCGGTCGCCGCGCTGGCGCTGCTGCCCGCCGACCACCGGATCGCCACCACCGTGGTGCAGGGCGCCCCCGGCCAGATCACCCTGGTCGGCGGCGGCGACCCCACGCTGACCGCGCTGCCCGCCGACCAGATCAAGGTCGGCGGGGCGGGCGTGGACGCGGAGAGCGCACCGGCCTCGATGGCCGAGCTGGCCCGCCGCACCGCCGCCGCGCTGAAGGCGGCCGGCACCACCTCGGTGAAGCTGGCGTACGACACCTCGCTGTACACGGGGCCGCTGCTGCACAAGGACCACGACGCGATGAACATCGCCGCGGTCACCCCGCTGATGGTCGACGAGGGCCGGATCGACCCGCGCTCCCCCGACGAGGCCCCGGCCCGGGTGTTCGACCCGGCCGGGCAGGCCGCCGACTCCTTCGCGAACTTCCTGAAGGCCGAGGGCATCACCGTCCAGGGCAAGCCCGCGCAGGCCACCGCCGGTGCGGGGGCGCAGGAGCTGGCCCGGGTGGAGTCCCCGGTGATCGGCCGGCTGGTGGAGCGGCTGCTGACCGCCTCCGACAACACGCTGGCCGAGGCGGTCGCCCGGCAGGTGGCGATCGCCGCCGGGCAGCCGGCCAGCTTCGACGGGGCGGCGAAGGCCGTCACCGACCGGCTGACCGCGCTGGGCGTGCCGCTGACCGGGGTGGTGATCACCGACGGCAGCGGTCTGGCCAAGGCCAACCTGATCCCGCCGATCACCCTGGTGAAGGTGCTCGCCGCGGCCGCCTCCCCGGACCACCCGGAGCTGCGCCCGGTGCTCACCGGCCTGCCGATCGCGGGCTTCACCGGCACCCTGGTGAACCGTTTCGGCGCCAAGTCGGGTGCGGCCGAGGCGGCGGGCATCGTGCGCGCCAAGACCGGCACCCTGCAGGGCGTCAACACGCTGGCCGGCACCGTGGTGGACGCCGACGGGCGGGTGCTGGCGTTCGCCCTGATGACCCGCACCACCGCCGACCCGACCGCTGCCCGGGCGGCGGTCGACCGGATCGTGGCCCGGATCGCCGCCTGCGGCTGCTGAGCCGGCCGGCCGCCGGGCCGAGCGCGAACTGACGGCCCGTCGGACCTCCGGCGGGCCGTCGGCGCATCGGCGTCCCCGCCCGTCTCCCCCGGGCGGGGGCGAGCACGTACGGTGAGGGCATGACGAGCGCTAGCGGCGGTGCGGAGATGGTGGACTGGGATCTCGCGGTGGCTACCGCGGCGCGGCTCGCCCGGCCCGGGCCGCGGGTCTCCCGGGAGGAGGCCCGCGCGGTGGTCGCCGAGCTGCGCCGGCACGCCGCGGAGGCGGAGCGGCACGTGCGCGAGTACACCCGGATGGGGTCCGCGGAGACGGCCGGCACCCCGGTGCTGGTGGTGGACCGGCCCGGCTGGGTGCGGGCCAACGTGGCGGGGTTCCGGACGGTGGTGCGGCCGCTGACCGACCGGCTGGCGGCCCGCCGCTCGGCGGGCCGGGGCGCGGCCGCGGCCGGCGCGGCGGGGGCCAAGGCGACGGGGGTGGAGGTCGGCCTGGTGCTGGCGTTCCTGTCGGCGAAGGTGCTCGGCCAGTACGAGACCTTCGCCCCGCCGGAGCTGCCGAGCGCCCCGGACAGCCCGGAGACGCTGTTCGACCAGCCGCGCCGGGGCCTGGCGGTGCCGCCCGGGCGGCTGCTGCTGGTGGCGCCGAACATCGTCCAGGTGGAGCGCGAACTCGACGTCGCCCCGCACGACTTCCGGCTCTGGGTGTGCCTGCACGAGGAGACCCACCGGACCCAGTTCACCGCGGTGCCGTGGCTGCGCGACCACATCCAGTCCGAGGTGCAGGACTTCCTGGCGCAGACCGACGTCGACCCGGCGGCGTTCCTGGAGCGGCTGCGCGAGGCGCTGGGCGGCATCCCGGGCCTGGGCGGCCGGGGCAACGGCTCGTCCGCGGGCAGCCTGACCGAGCTGGTGCAGACGCCCGCGCAGCGGGAGATCCTGGCCCGGCTGACCGCGGTGATGTCGCTGCTGGAGGGCCACGCGGACGTGGTGATGGACGGCGTGGGCCCGGCGGTGGTGCCCTCGGTGGCGGAGATCCGGGAGAAGTTCCAGCGCCGCCGCGACCGCGGCAGCGGCCGGCTCGACCTGGTGCTGCGCCGGGTGCTCGGGATGGACGCCAAGCTGCGGCAGTACCAGGACGGGGCGGTGTTCGTCCGCGGCGTGGTGGAGCGGGTCGGGATGGAGGGGTTCAACCGGGTGTGGACCTCGCCGAACACGCTGCCGACCAAGGACGAGATCCACGACCCGGCGTCCTGGGTGGCCCGCGTCATCGGCTGAACCGGCGGGGCCGGGCCGAAACGTCAACGGCCCGAGTCGTACACCTGGCGGCAGACGTAACGTTTCTTCATTCACCCGTACGTGGGACCGTGGAACCGCCGTTGGCGCGGGTGGCGCGGGCGGTGGCCGGGTTCTGCGACCATCTGTGAGCGCCTGGTGACCGAGAGCTGACAGGCGGTCCCGAACCTCCCTCCGCCAAGGAGTGCCAACCATGGGCCCACACCCCGCTGTCGCGGCGATACGCCTCGCCGTCCGCCGTACCCTCGCCGAGCTCGCCGCCGAGGCGGGCGTCACCCCGGGCGGGCCGGTGCGCGACCGTGCCACGCCCGCCCCCGTGCCGGTGCCCGCGCTGGCCGGCACCGCGACCGTGCCCGGCACGCTGATCGGCAACGCCCGCCGGCACCCCTCCGGCCTGCCCCGCACGCCCGCCGCGCCCGGCTCCCCGCTGGTGCTGGTGGCGGTCTCCGGCGGCGCCGACTCGATGGCGCTGGCCACCGCCACCGCCTTCGAGGCCCCCAAGCTCGGCCTGCGGGTCGGCGCGGTCACCGTCGACCACGGCCTGCAGGACGGCTCCGCCGAACGCGCCGAACTGGTCGCCGTCCGGCTGCGCGAACTCGGCCTCGACCCGGTGGAGGCCGTCGCGGTGCGGGTGGGCCGCGCGGGCGGCCCGGAGAGCGCCGCCCGGGACGCCCGCTACGCCGCCCTCGACCTGGCCGCCGAACGCCACGGCGCGCTCGCCGTGCTGCTCGGCCACACCCGCGACGACCAGGCGGAGACGGTGCTGCTGGGCCTGGCCCGCGGCTCCGGGTCCCGCTCGCTGGCCGGGATGCCCGCGCAGAAGGGCCGCTACCGCCGCCCGCTGCTGGAGCTCGACCGGGCCGCCACCCGGCAGGCCTGCACCGCGCAGTCCATCCCGGTCTGGGACGACCCGCACAACGCCGATCCGGCCTACACCCGCTCCCGGGTCCGCCACGAGGTGCTGCCGGTGCTGGAGAAGCACCTGGGCGGCGGCGTGGTCGAGGCGCTGGCCCGCACCGCCCGGCTGTTCCGCGACGACGCCGACGCGCTGGACCAGTGGGCCGCCCTCGCCGAGCGCGACCTGCGCGCCCCGGACGGCGCGCTGGACGTCGGCAAGCTCGCCGAACTGCCGCCCGCGGTGCGCCGCCGGGTGCTGCGCCGGGCCGCGCTGCGGGCGGGCTGCCCGGCCGGCGACCTGTTCGCCCGGCACCTGGAATCCGTGGACCTGCTGGTCACCGGCTGGCGCGGCCAGGGCCCGCTGCACCTACCCGGGGGCGTCGAAGCCGTGCGCCGGTGTGGCACGCTGGTGTTTCGGCGGCCGGGCGACTGAGCACGAACGTGTCGTACCGCCGTCGAACCCAGACCCCGAACGTTTGAGGACGTATCCCCGGTGGACCAGAACGACATGGGCGCAGACCTCGCGAAGGTGCTCATCAGCAAGGACGAGATCGACGCCAAGCTGGTGGAGCTGGCCGCGCGGATCGACCAGGACTACGCGGGGAAGGACCTCCTGCTGGTCGGAGTCCTCAAGGGCGCCGTGATGGTGATGGCCGACCTGGCCCGGGCCCTGCACAGCCAGGTGACCATGGACTGGATGGCGGTCTCCTCGTACGGCATGGGCACCAAGTCCTCCGGGGTGGTGCGCATCCTCAAGGACCTCGACACCGACATCGCCGGCCGGGACGTGCTGATCGTCGAGGACATCATCGACTCCGGTCTGACGCTGTCCTGGCTGCTCGGCAACCTCGGCTCGCGCGGTCCGGCCTCGCTGAAGGTGTGCACCCTGCTGCGCAAGCCGGACGCCGCCAAGGTGGAGATCGACGTCGAGTACGTGGGCTTCGACATCCCCAACGAGTTCGTGGTCGGCTACGGCCTGGACTACGCCGAGAAGCTGCGCAACCTGCCGTTCATCGGCACCCTGGCGCCGCACGTCTACGGGGGCTGAACCGTTCGGGCGACGGGCGGGAACAGTGCCCCGTTCCCGCCCGTTGTGCGGGGGTAGGAAAATAGTCCGCACCGTGGTGTGATCCCGCCGTGATCGGGGGTCGCTGCGGTACGGTCCAATCAACCGCTCGTCTGACGAGCACATATCGGAAGCGCCGAGGCCCCACAGCCGAGCAGCGCCCGTTGAATTGGCAGGAGGGACGGGGCGGTGACGCCCCGCATGGATGGACGTCAAGCGATACTTCCGTGCGCCGATCATGTGGGTCGTGCTGGCCGCCCTCGCCGTGTTCGCGTTGATGGAGCTCGTCTCGGACTCGAGCGGCTACAAGACTGCGGACACCGGACAGGTCATCAGCGCTATCAACAGCGACCAGGTGAAGTCGGCGCAGCTCACCACCGGTGACTCGAATCTCATCAAGATCCAGCTGAAGGACGGCCAGAAGCTGCAGGCGGGCTCGAACGGCAAGTCGCCGTCCGGCACCCGCTTCCAGGCCTCGTACACCGGAGAGCAGCAGGCCGCCGACCTGGCCAAGAACCTCCAGGACAAGTTCCAGGCCGACAAGATCCCCGACGGTTACACCGTCAGCCCCGAGAAGCAGTCGACGTTCGTCAGCCTGCTCTTCTCGATGCTGCCGATCGTGATCATCGTGGTGGTCTTCCTGTTCCTGATGAACCAGATGCAGGGCGGCGGCTCCCGGGTCATGCAGTTCGGCAAGTCGAAGGCCAAGCTGCTGACCAAGGACACCCCCAAGACCACGTTCGCCGACGTCGCCGGCGCCGACGAGGCGGTCGAGGAGCTCCACGAGATCAAGGAGTTCCTGCAGGAGCCGGCCAAGTTCCAGGCGGTCGGCGCCAAGATCCCCAAGGGCGTGCTGCTGTACGGCCCGCCCGGCACCGGCAAGACCCTGCTGGCCCGCGCCGTCGCGGGCGAGGCGGGCGTTCCGTTCTACTCGATCTCCGGCTCGGACTTCGTCGAGATGTTCGTCGGCGTCGGCGCCAGCCGGGTCCGCGACCTGTTCGAGCAGGCCAAGGCGAACGCCCCGGCGATCATCTTCGTCGACGAGATCGACGCCGTCGGCCGGCACCGCGGTGCGGGCCTCGGCGGCGGCCACGACGAGCGCGAGCAGACCCTCAACCAGCTGCTGGTCGAGATGGACGGCTTCGACGTCAAGGGCGGCGTGATCCTGATCGCCGCCACCAACCGCCCCGACATCCTGGACCCGGCGCTGCTGCGCCCCGGCCGTTTCGACCGCCAGATCGCGGTCGACCGCCCGGACCTCCAGGGCCGGCTGGACATCCTCAAGGTGCACCAGAAGGGCAAGCCGATCGCGCCGGACGTCGACCTCTCGGCCGTCGCCAAGCGCACCCCCGGCTTCACCGGCGCCGACCTGTCGAACGTGCTGAACGAGGCGGCGCTGCTGACCGCCCGCACGGACAAGAAGCTGATCGACAACCTGGTGCTGGACGAGGCGATCGACCGCGTCGTGGCCGGTCCGCAGAAGCGTTCGCGGATCATGTCCGACAAGGAGAAGAAGATCACCGCGTACCACGAGGGCGGCCACGCCCTGGTCGCGGCGGCCTGCAACTACTCCGACCCGGTGCACAAGATCACCATCCTGTCCCGGGGCCGTGCCCTGGGCTACACGATGGTGCTGCCGGACGAGGACAAGTACTCGACCACCCGCAACGAGATGCTCGACCAGCTGTCGTACATGCTGGGCGGCCGGGCGGCGGAGGAGCTGGTCTTCCACGACCCGACCACCGGCGCCTCGAACGACATCGAGAAGGCCACCGCCACGGCGCGGGCCATGGTCACCCAGTACGGCATGAGCGAGCGCCTCGGCGCGATCAAGTTCGGCTCCTCCGACTCCGAGCCGTTCCTCGGCCGCGAGATGGGCCACCAGCGCGACTACTCGGAAGAGGTCGCCGGGCTGGTGGACGAGGAGGTCAAGAAGCTGATCGAGACCGCCCACAACGAGGCCTGGGAGATCCTGGTCGAGAACCGGGACGTGCTCGACAACCTGGTCCTCGAACTGCTGGAGAAGGAGACGCTGAACAAGGAGCAGATCGCCGAGATCTTCACTCCGGTGATCAAGCGTCCCCCGCGTCCGGCGTGGACCGGTTCGGCCCGCCGCACCCCGTCCACCCGGCCGCCGGTGCAGTCGCCGAAGGAGCTGGCGCTGACCAACGGGGCTGCCGCCGGCAGCACCGACCCGGTCGACGTGGTCAAGCTCCCGCCGGTCGACGGCGGCCAGGTCGAGAGCTGACCGCTCGACCACCTGTTCGGAATGGATGCCGCGTTTCCTGGGTTTGTACCCTGGAGGCGCGGCATTCGTGCTGCACGGACCTTTCCTTCTGACGAGCAGCGAGGCACGCATGATCGACCCGGTGACGCTCGACGGTGAGTCCACCGTCGGCCAGTTCGACCAGAAGCGGGCCGAGAACGCCGTCCGCGAGCTGCTCCTCGCGGTCGGCGAGGACCCGGACCGCGAAGGCCTGCTGGAGACGCCGGCCCGGGTCGCCCGCGCCTACAAGGAGATATTCGCGGGCCTGTGGCAGCAGCCGGAGGACGTGCTCACCACCACCTTCGACCTCGGTCACGACGAGATGGTGCTGGTCAAGGACATCGAGGTGTTCTCCACCTGCGAGCACCACCTGGTCCCGTTCCGCGGTGTCGCGCACGTCGGCTACATCCCCTCCACCAGCGGCAAGATCACCGGCCTGTCGAAGCTGGCCCGGCTGGTCGACGTGTACGCCCGCCGCCCGCAGGTGCAGGAGCGCCTCACCAGCCAGGTCGCGGACGCGCTGATGCGCATCCTGGAGCCGCGCGGCGCGATCGTGGTGATCGAGTGCGAGCACATGTGCATGTCGATGCGCGGCATCCGCAAGCCCGGCGCGAAGACCATCACCTCGGCGGTCCGCGGCCAGCTGCGCGACCCCGCCACCCGCAACGAGGCGATGAGCCTGATCATCGCCCGCTGACGCCCCGTCGACGCCGTGAGGGCGCGCCCCCGACGGGGGCGCGCCCTCACGTCATGACCGGGGTTCGCGGTCCGGCGGCGGAGCCAGGTGGTCGCTGAGCCACTCCAGGGTGGCCGGGAGTTCGCGGCGCCAGGTCTCGAAGGAGTGGCCGCCGTCCGGCAGCACCAGCGAGTCGACCCGGAACTCGGGGTGGGCCGCGGCGACCTGCTTCGCGGCCGCCAGGAACTGCTCGGTGGCCGGGAAGTCCTCCTCGGCGCGGGTGGACACCACCAGCAGGTTCTCGGCCGGCGCGGGCAGGTTCTTCAGTCGCCAGTTCAGGTCGCACTGCTGGGCGGCGGCCCGGTCGCCGCGGAACAGGTCGCCGTCGGTCCACCGGTCGTTGGGCACGGTGTAGTCGGCGTGCAGCCCGGCCGCGCTGCCGAACACCTCCGGGTGGCGCATCCCCAGGCGCAGCGCGCAGGACCCGCCGGTGGAGTACCCGAACACCCCCCAGGACCCGGCCGAGCGGCCGACCCGGTAGGCGGAGCGCAGCGCCGCCGGGACGTCCTGGGCGAACCAGGTCTCGGCCCGCGGGCCGCCGGGCACGTCCACGCACTCGGTGTTGCGGGGCGGGGCGACGGTGGGGCGGGCCATCACGATCACGGTCGGGGCCAGCTGCCCGTCGCGCTGGAGGTCGGCGGCGGTGTGCGGCAGCCGCAGCCCCTCCACCAGGTGCAGCGAGGGCCCCGGGTAGCCGGCCAGCGCGAGCAGCACCGGGAAGCGCTCCCGGGCGTAGCGCTGGTTGAAGTACTCGGGCGGCAGGTAGACGAAGACCTGGTCGGCCAGGCCGGACGCCGTCCCGGTGATCCGCACCGAGTCGACCCGGCCGACCTCCTCCGGCGGCCCCTCGGGCAGCACGTCCTTGACGCCCTCCAGCCCGCCCTCGGCGCTCGGCCGCACCAGCACGGGGGCGTCCGGGGCGGCGCCGGGGGCGCGGGCGGCGGCCAGCGCGACCGGGGCGGCGCCGGGGCGCAGCAGGTCGTTCCAGGAGCTGTAGAACCCGTACGAGTCGTTGACCGACAGCAGCAGCACCGACAGCACCGACACCTGAGTGACGGTCAGCAGCGCGATCCGGCCGAGCAGCGGCAGCGGGCGCTGGCGGGCCAGCCGGGGCCACAGCCAGAGGGTGGCGAGCAGGGCGGCCGCGGCCACCGCTCCCAGCGCGTACACCAGTGCCCGGCTGGTCAGCTCCATGCCTTCCGGTCCCTCCTCGACTCCCGCTCCGCCATAGTCATCTGACGCGTCGTCGGCTGCGAGTGGGGGTACGCTGACCGGGCGTCGGAAATCAGTACGAAAAGGTGCGTGCGCAAGGGGGAACCGACGCTCCAGGATGCGGCGTCCACCCGGGGGGACGCGCCGAACCGCCGGGCGGCGGCCACGGGTGCGACCGGGGCGGACGGCCGCACTACGCCCCCTTGGACCCCCTTTGACGTGCGGATTGCCAGAAAAAGGAACAGTCATGAAGGTCCATCACGACCCCGTTCCCGGAGTGCGCGCACAGCGCCCCGGTGCCTCTAGGCTGGGTTCTCATGAGCGCTCCCGTGTCCGCTGAGACGACGTCCGAAGCACCCCGCCGCCGGGGTCTCCAGGCGCTCCGCACCCAGGCCGCCGCGGTGCCGCGGCCCTGGCTGCCGGGAGCGGTCGGGTACGCGGCGCTGGCGATCGGCCTGATCGACATCGCCTGCGCGATCTTCCCCAAGCTCCGGCTCACCAAGATGCACCTCTGGGCCGGCCAACTCCCGGGCGGCACCACCTCGCTGGCCGCCGCCGGCACCCTGATGGTGGGCATGCTGCTGGTGCTGCTCGCGCACGCCCTGCGCCGCCGCAAGCGCCGCGCCTGGCGCGCGGTCTGCGTGCTGCTGCCGGTCGGCGCCGCCCTGCACCTGCTGCGCTGGCACCAGTTCGGGCAGGCCGCCGTCTCGCTGGCGCTGCTCGCCGTGCTGCTGGTGCACCAGCGCGAGTTCTACGCCAAGGCCGACCCGCGGACCCGCTGGCGGGCCGTCGTCAACTTCGTGGTGCTCGGCGTCGTCTCGGTGCTGCTCGGCCTGGTCATCGTCTCGGTCCGGTGGAAGGCCGAGGTCGGCGACCCGACGCTGTTCGCCCGCCTGGAGCAGGTCGGCTACGGCCTGTTCGGCTTCGAGGGCCCCATCCACTACACCTCCGACCGGATCGCCGACCTGGTCGGCTACTCGCTCGGCGCGCTCGGCCTGGTCACCGCCCTCACCACCGCGTACCTGGCGCTGCGCCCCGAGAAGCCCGAACCCGAGCTCACCCCCGAGGACGAGCTGCGGGTCCGCGAGCTGCTCGCCCGGCACGGCCGCCGCGACTCGCTCGGCTACTTCGCGCTGCGCCGCGACAAGAGCGTGCTGTTCTCGCCCACCGGCAAGGCCGCCATCTCCTACCGCGTCGTCTCCGGCGTGATGCTCGCCTCCGGCGACCCGGTCGGCGACGTCGAGGCCTGGCCCGGGGCGATCAAGGTCTTCATGACCACCGCCCGCGAACACGCCTGGGTGCCCGCCGTGATGGGCTGCTCCGAGGTCGGCGGCGAGGTCTGGACCCGGGAGGCCGAACTCGACGCCCTCGAACTCGGCGACGAGGCCATCGTCGACACCGCGTCCTTCTCGCTCTCCGGCCGCGCCATGCGCAACGTCCGCCAGATGGTCAAGCGGATCGAACGCAACGGCTACTCCTGCAAGGTTCGCCGGGTCGGCGACCTCACCCTCGACGAGAAGCGCCGGATCGCCGACGCCGCCGCCCGCTGGCGCGGCACCGACACCGAACGCGGCTTCTCCATGGCCCTCGGCCGGTTCGGCGACGCCGGCGACGACGAGTGCGTGGTCGTCACCGCGCACAAGGCGCCGGAGGAGGGCGAGAGCGCCACCGGCTCCGGGGACGACCTGAAGGCGGTGCTGCACTTCGTCCCCTGGGGCGAGGACGGCATCTCGCTGGAGCTGATGCGCCGCGACCGGGAGGCCGACCCCGGCCTGAACGAACTGCTGATCGTCGCCGCCCTCCAGGAGGTCGGCGCGATGGGCATCCGCCGGGTCTCGCTGAACTTCGCGATGTTCCGCTCCGCGCTCGCCCGCGGCGAGCGGATCGGCGCCGGGCCGGTGCTGCGCGCCTGGCGCGGCCTGCTGGTCTTCCTCTCGCGGTGGTTCCAGATCGAGTCGCTGTACAAGTTCAACGCCAAGTTCCAGCCCAGCTGGGAGCCGCGCTTCCTGGTCTACAAGAACACCCGCGACCTCCCGCGGATCGGCTTCGCCGCGATGCAGGCGGAAGCCTTCATCACCCTCGGCATGCCCCGCTTCGGCCGCAAGCGCCAGCGGCAGGGCCTGATGCCGGAGCCCTCGGCGCAGCTCCACAAGGCCGCCTGACCGGCGCGCCCCTGGGGCTGCCCGCCGGCGTCGATAATGGGGCGTATGAGCGAGAACGTCCCCGGCCTGCCAGTCCTGTCGCGCTGTGCGGTGATGGGGGTGGTCAACGTCACGCCCGACTCGTTCTCGGACGGGGGGATGTGGCTGGACCCGGGCAAGGCGGTGGCGCACGGGCTGGACCTGGTGGCGCGGGGCGCGGACCTGGTCGACGTGGGCGGGGAGTCGACGCGGCCGGGTGCGGTGCGGGTGACCGAGGCCGAGGAGCTGCGCCGGGTCGTGCCCGTGGTGACCGAGCTGGCGCGGGCGGGCGTGGTGGTGTCGGTGGACACCATGCGGGCGAGCGTCGCGGCGGCGGCGGTGGCCGCGGGCGCCCGGGTGATCAACGACGTGTCCGGCGGACTCGCGGACGCCGAGATGGCCCGGGTGGTCGCCGAGACGGGCGCGCCGTTCGTGGTGATGCACTGGCGCGGGCAGTCGGCGGACATGGACAGCCTCGCGGTGTACGGGGACGTGGTCGCGGACGTGGTGCGGGAGTTGACGGCCCGGGTGGAGGAGCTGCTGGCGGCGGGGGTGAAGGAGGAGCAGCTGATCCTGGATCCGGGGCTGGGGTTCGCGAAGACCAGCGAGCACAACTGGGCCCTGCTGGGCCGGCTGGACGCGCTGACGGCGCTGGGACGGCCGGTGCTGGTGGCCGCTTCGCGCAAGCGCTTCCTGGGTACGCTGCTGGCCAACCCGGAAACCGGGGAGCTGCGCCCGGCGCGGCAGCGGGACGACGCCACGGCGGCGGTCTCGGTGCTGTCGGCGAAGGCGGGTGCCTGGGCGGTACGGGTGCATGACGTGTCCGGCACGGCTGACGCCGTACGAGTCGTCGCGGCCTGGGAGCAGGCGGCGCAGAGGGGGTAGGCGTGGCGGAAGCAGTCAGCGGGAACGACCGGGCGGCGGCGCTGGAGCCGGACGAGGAGGCCGTGCTGGCGGCCAACCAGGCGCTGTACGAGGCACTGGAGAACGGCGACCTGGAGGCCGTCGAGTCGATCTGGCTGGGGCCGGACGAGGCGGACGACAAGGGCGGCGTGTTCTGCGTGCACCCGGGCTGGCCGGCGCTGATCGGCCGGGCCCAGGTGACCCGCTCGTACATGCTGATCATGGCGAACACCGAGTACATCCAGTTCTTCCTGACGGATGTCGAGGTGGACGTGCAGGGCGACGTGGCGCTCGTCACCTGCACCGAGAACATCCTCTCCGGCGGCGAGCCGGAGGAGGAGGGCGAGCTGGGGCCGCTGGTGGGCGGCAAGGTGGTGTCGACGAACCTGTTCCGGCGGACGGCCGGCGGCTGGAAGCTCTGGTCGCACCACGGTTCGCCGGTGCTCACCAGCGGCGACGACGAGGACGACGAGGAAGACGAGTAGCTGCGCTGTCAAGGGCCGCGGCGGCCGGTCCGAACGGGTGGGCGGCCGGGGAGGCGGTCCTGAGCGGTCGGTCCTCGAAGGTAGATTCGAGGGGCGGCGGGCGACGGTGCCCGCCGGTCCCCGCCCTCGGCGGGGCCGTCAGCTGGGAGCAGTGATTCTTTTGCTGGACCGCGTCACCCTGCGTGGGCTCCGTGCCCGGGGCCACCACGGCGTCTTCGAGCGCGAGCGCATCGAGGGGCAGACCTTCGTGGTCGACCTGGTGCTGTTCCTCGACACCCGGCCGGCCGCCGCGGGCGACGACCTCACCCGCACCGCGCACTACGGCGTGATCGCGGAGGAGGTCACCGCGGTGATCGCGGGCGACCCGGTCGACCTGATCGAGACGCTGGCCCAGCGGATCGCCGACCAGTGCCTGAGCCACGAAGTGGTCGAGGAGGTCGAGGTGACCGTGCACAAGCCGGACGCCCCGATCACCGTCCCCTTCGACGACGTCACCATCACGATCCGCCGGGGCCGCGCCTGACCCGCCCCCGGTGGAGCCCCGAGCAGAGGGAACTCCATTGGCCACGACCGACCCGACCGCCACGCCGAGCACGTCCGACCTGCAGGGCAAGGTGGACCGCGTGGAGTCCACCCTGCACGAGACCCGTACCGCCGCCGTCGCCCTCGGCAGCAACCTGGGCAACCGCCTGGAGACCCTGCAGGGCGCGGTGGACGCCCTGGAGGACACCCCCGGGGTGCGGGTGACCGCGGTGTCCGCGGTGTACGAGACCGACGCCGTGGGTGGCCCTGCCGAGCAGCCCAGCTACTTCAACGCCGTCGCGGTGGTGCGCACCTCGCTGCCGCCGCAGGACCTGCTGGAGCGGGCCAACGCGGTGGAGGATGCGTTCGGCCGGGTCCGCACCGTCCGCTGGGGGCCGCGCACCCTGGACGTCGACATCCTCGCCTACGAGGGCGTCAGCAGCGACGACCCGCAGCTGACGCTGCCTCACCCGCGGGCCCACGAGCGGGCGTTCGTGCTGGCCCCGTGGCAGAGCGCCGACCCGGAGGCCGAACTGCCGGGCCGCGGCCCGGTCGCCGAGCTGCTGGCCGGCCTCGGCGGGGCCGAGGCGCAGGGCGTCCGGCTGCGGGCGGACCTGCGGCTGAGCCTGCCGGAGTGAGCGCCAGGCCCGCCCGTCCGGCCGAGCCGGAGGGCGGGCCCGGGGAACTTCCGCGCGCACGCGGGCGTAGCTCCATCGGGGTGCGGCCGGGCCGGTACGGTGGCCTGGTCGCCGCATCCCGTCGAACGACCTGGTCGAACCACTGGGAAGGAACCCCGTCCGCGTGAAGCCGCTCCGTCTCCGCCTGTTGCTCGGCATCATCGCGATCACGGGGGTGCTGTCCTGGGGCGGCGCCCGGCTGTGGGCCGCGCTGGGCACGCTGCCCGCGGTGCCCGCCTACGCGCCGTACGTGCTGGCGGCGATCGCCGTGGTGCTGCTGGCCGCGGCGATCTCGCTGCGCAGCCGGCTGAAGGCGGTGCGGGAGCGGCAGCCGGGGGCGAAGCGGGTCGATCCGCTGCACGCGGCGCGGGCGCTGGTGCTGGGACAGGCCAGTGCGCTGGTCTCCGCGGTGGTGACGGGCATCTATGGCGGCGTCGGAGTGTACCTGCTCGGCTCGCTGGACAACGCCTCCCGCCGCTCCCAGGCGCAGACCGCGGGGTTGGCGGTGCTGGCCGGGGCGGCGGTGATCGCGGTGGCGCTGTGGCTGCAGCACGTCTGCCGGCTCCCCGAGGACCACGACGACCCGAACCACCCGCGCGGGACGGCCGCCTCGCGCTGACGCTCCGCGGACAGCCGGTGACCGAATGATCGCGTCACGTGTTTCTGGCGGCGTGTCAAGGCCCGAATGGGGGGCGAGGCTGACAGGGCCGCGATTCGCACGCTAGTTTCTAGCCATGTCTCGCGGACGCCACCGTCATTCCTCCCTCCTCGGCCGGGCGCTGCCGCCGGTCGCCTCCGGTGTGCTCGTGCTCGCGGCGGTGGCCGCGCTGGTGGCCAGTCCCGACCAGGTGGTGGCCCGCTCGGTCGGCATCGCCGCCGTGGTCGCGGTGGTCGGCCTGGCCCTGGTGCTGCGCCAGCGCGACCGGGCCGCTCGGACGGCCGCCGAGCTCGCCATGGTGCGCCGGCTGCGCGCCGAGGAGCGCTACGAGGAGCAGGTCGCCGAGGCCGAGTACGCGGCCGAGGTCGCCGAGGAGCGGGCCACCCGCTTCGGGCGGCGGCTGACCGCGGAGAAGTCCCGGCTGGCGAAGGCCGAGACGGAGATCGCCCGGCTGCTGCGCGAGCGCGCCGTGATGGTCGCCGAGCAGGCGCTGAAGGAGGCGGAGGCGGCCCAGCAGGCGCTGGCGGCCACCCGGCCCAAGAACCCCGTCACCGCCGCCTCGTACGTCCGCGCGCAGGCCGCACTGCGGCACCTGGAGCGGCAGGCCGCGATCGCCGAGGCGCGCCGCGAGGTGGACGAGCGGGCCCAGGTCGAGCTGCGCCCGAAGATGCCCGAGCCGGTCCCGACCTCGGCGGCGCTGCGCCCGGTCGGCCCGGCGCTGCCCGGCCCGCAGGAGGACGGCGCGCGGCCGGCCGCCGCCGTGCCGGCGCCGCAGCGCCCCCGGGCGACCGCGTTCAGCTTCTTCGGCCGTCCCGGCACCGCCCGGGCCGCGCTGCGGGCGGCCGCCCCGGCCCCCGCGGTCGGCGACCTGGCGGACGTGGTGGGCGACGAGGCGGTGGCCGAGTCGGAGCGCTACGCGGTGGTCGACCACGCCCCGGTGGACGCCGCCCAGCAGCCCTCGCACCAGGCGGTGGAGCAGCCGCCGAGCCACCAGCACGCGGAGTCGGACACCGAGGTGGTCGACCTGACCGCGCACGACGAGACCGAGCTGCTGGAGCTGCCCGAGCTGCGGGCCGGCCGCTCCTGAGTCACCGGCACGACGACGGCCCCCGCTCCTTCCCGGAGCGGGGGCCGTCGCTGTCGGTGCGTCAGACGTTGACGCCGAAGTCCTGGGCGATGCCGACCAGGCCGGAGGCGTAGCCCTGGCCGATGGCGCGGAACTTCCACTCGGCGCCGTTGCGGTACAGCTCGCCGAAGATCATCGCGGTCTCGGTGGCCGCGTCCTCGGACAGGTCGTAGCGGGCGATCTCGGCGCCGCCGGCCTGGTTGAGCACCCGGATGTAGGCGTTGCGGACCTGGCCGAAGCTCTGGCCGCGGGTGTTGCCCTCGTAGATCGACACCGGGAAGGTGATCCGGGTGACGTCGGCGGGCAGCGCGGCCAGGTTGACGTTGATCTGCTCGTCGTCGCCGGAGCCCTCGCCGGTGCGGTTGTCGCCGGTGTGGACGACGGTGCTGTCCGGGGTGCTGGTGTTGTTGAAGAAGATGAAGTGGCGGTCCGAGTAGACCCGGCCCTCACCGTTCAGGACGATCGCGCTGGCGTCCAGGTCGAACTCGGCGCCGGTGGTGGTGCGTACGTCCCAGCCGAGGCCGACGGTGACCGCGGTCAGGCCGGGGGCCTCCTTGGTCAGCGAGACGTTGCCACCCTTGGAGAGGCTCACGGGCATGGTCTGTGGTGTCCCTTCGGTCGGTTTTGTCGGAAGAACGCGGGACGGGCGGCCGAT
This sequence comes from Streptomyces sp. TLI_171, assembly GCF_003610255.1. Taxonomy (GTDB): domain Bacteria; phylum Actinomycetota; class Actinomycetes; order Streptomycetales; family Streptomycetaceae; genus Kitasatospora. Next base: position 4,303,850 of record NZ_RAPS01000001.1, read on the forward strand.
GGTTCCACCACTTGGTGGACGGACGGATTTCCCGCGGGCCGCGGTTCGCCCGGCGATCAGATTCTGGGGTAGCGGCCCTGCACGGTCCAGACGTTCGGATTGTCCGCCAGACCCTCGTGCAGCTCGGTCAGGTCGGCGAGTACATCCTGCAGGAAGTCCCGCGCCTCGCGCCGCAGTTCCGCGTGTCGCACGACCAGTGGTTCGTCCTCGGGGCGCCAGGTGGCGGTGATCTCCACCCAGCCGAACCGGCGGGCGAAGCGCAGCAGTTCGGTGTTCTGGGTGAAGTCCAGGTCCTCGGTGCGGACCCGGGCCTCCCGGCTGCCGCGCGGGTCCTGGTCGAGGCGCTCGGCGATGTCGCACACCGCCCAGGCGAAGTCCAGCACCGGCACCCAGCCCCAGCGGGTCTCCAGGCCGGCGCCCTCGTCCGTCTCCAGGTAGACGTCGCCGGCGAACAGGTCGTGCCGCAGCGAGCGGACCGACGCGGTGCGGTAGTCGGTCTGCGGGGGGTCGGGGATGCGGGTGGAGAGGGAGTAGCCGAGCTCGATCACGCCCGCCATTGTGCCGGGTTAACCAGGTGACGCGGGTCCGGGCCGGGCGGGATGATGGGCGGCATGACTGAGCCCGTGCGCGTACGGGGTTCGGTGGTCGTCCCCGACGCCGAGCTCGTCTGGCGCTTCTCCCGTTCCTCCGGCCCCGGCGGCCAGCACGTCAACACCTCGGACAGCAAGGTCGAGCTCCGCTGGGACCTCGCGGCCTCCGAGGCGCTGCCCCCGGTGTGGAAGGAGCGCGCCCTGGAGCGGCTGGCCTCCCGCCTGGTGGACGGGGTGCTGACGGTCCGCGCCTCCGAGCACCGCTCGCAGTGGCGCAACCGGGAGGTGGCGGCCGCCCGGCTGGCCTCGCTGCTCGGCGAGGCCACCGCCCCGCCGCCGAAGGCCCGGCGGGCCACCAAGCCCACCCGCGGCATGATCGAGCGCCGGCTGGAGACCAAGCGGCACCGCTCCGGGCTCAAGCAGGGCCGCGGCCGGATCCGCCCGGAGTGAGCCGGTGACGGCCCGTCAGCCCAGCTGCCGGTAGCCGGAGCGGAAGTACAGCAGCGGCCGTCCGGCGGGCGCGGGCACCTGCGCGGCCAGTACCCGGCCGAGCACCAGGGTGTGGTCCCCGGCGGGGATCCGCTGCTCGGTGCGGCACTCCACGGTGGCCAGCGCGCCGTCGATCAGCGGTGCGCCCGAGTGCGGGCCGCGCTGCCAGGCGGTGTCGGCGAACAGCAGGCGGTCGCTGAGCCGCCCCTTCATGGCGAAGCGCGAGGCGAGGGTGCGGTGCTCCTCGCCGAGCAGCGAGACCGCCCAGTCCTGGGTCCGGGACAGCAGCTCGTCCATCCGGGAGTCCTCCCGCACCGAGACCAGGACCAGCGGCGGCTCCAGCGAGACGGACAGGAACGAGGTGGCGGTCATCCCCGCGTCCTCGCCGTCCTCGGCGTCGTGGACCGTCAGCAGCGAGACGCCGGAGGCCAGTTGGGCGAGGGCGGCGCGGAACTCCTCGGGGGTGGCTTCGGCCGCTCCGGGGCGGGCGCCGCGGGGGCGGTGGGGGACTGCGGGGCGCTGTACACGTACCGCACGGTAGTCCCCGGTCGGGGGAGCCGGTATCGGGCCCTGGTCGTAGGTCCGCTCGGTCCTTGGTCGTCCACTCCTTGATCATTATGTGATTTGAGTCACACTCACGGGCTATTGCTGACCGAGCGTGCCTATCGCAGTGCTCCCTGTGATTCAGTTCTTCTGGCAATCGGACGACAACCTTTCAAGAACTATCCGAGCAGCCGGGGAGCCCCCGCATGGAAGCCGAGTCGGAGCCCTACGTCCGCCTCGCGACCCTCCGCACCTTGCACCGGGTCGTGGCGGACCTCAACGCTGCCCGGAGCCTGGCGGGAACCCTGCAGGCGGTCGTCGAGGGAGCGGTGCACGGGCTCGGGTTCGACGCCGCCGCGGTCAGCCTGGTGCGCCCCGACGGCGACCTCGTGGTCGCCGCCGTCTGGGAGATCGAGGAGAGCGCCTTCGGCGGGCCCGCCGTGCTGCTCGGCCAGGTCGGCTCCCGCGAGTCCTGGGAGCGGATGCTCCAGGTCTCCGACCACTGGGGCACCCTGCGCTTCCTGCCGCACGACCGCGGCTGGGCCATCGGCACCGACATCCCGACCTGGACCGGCGACGGCCCGATGCCCGTCTACAACAACGACTGGCACCCCGCCGACGTCCTGCTCGCCCCCATGTACAGCGCCGGCGGCGACCTGCTCGGCATCCTCTCCGTCGACCGCCCGCGCAGCGGCAAGCGCCCCGGCGCCTGGACCCGCGAAGCCCTGGAGATGTTCTCCCTGCAGGCCTCGATAGCCATCGGCAACGCCCGGCTGCGCGCCGAGATGCAGCGCGCCCTGGCCCGCCTGGAGAAGGAGCAGCAGGCCCTGCGCGCCAGCGAGGAGTCTTTCCGGCAGGCCTTCGAGTACGCCCCCAGCGGGATGGCCATCACCGAGCTGCACGGCGACGCCATGGGCCAGCTCACCCGGGTCAACGACGCCCTGTGCCGCCTGCTCGGCCGCCCCCGCGCCACCCTCCGCCAGCAGCGCTTCGCCGACCTGGTGCACCCCGAGGACCTCGACCTGCTGCGCCGCACCAGCGCCGAGGGCGGCCGCGCCGAACTACGGCTGGCCCGCCGCGACGGCGGCTACCAGTGGGTCTGCCTGCGCAACTCGGTGGTCGCCGACGCCACCGAGGGCCCCAGCTTCCTGCTCACCCACGTCGAGGACATCGAGGACCGCAAGCGCCACGAGCTCCAGCTCGCCCACCGCGCCAGCCACGACGCCCTCACCGGCCTGCCCAACGGCGCCGAGCTCCGCGCCCGGCTGGCCCGCCGGCTCTGTCCGCGCTCCCCGCACCCCGAACTGCCCGGTCAGGCGCCGCCCGCCGACACCCCCTACCCGGCGTCCTACGCCACCCAGGACGCCCGCCCCGCCCCCGGGGTGCCCGCACCCCTCACGCACGGCTACGCGGCTCCCGACGGGGCCCTGGAGCGCGATCGGGCGGCCTTCGCCGACGGCCAGGTGCTCCGCCACGACGGCACCCCCGCCCACCACGTGCACGCCGTCGTCCCCACCGACCAGCCCCCCGCCGGCGACCTCTGGCACGGCCACCGCCGCGCCGGCCCGGCCGGGGACAAGGGCCTCGCCGTCCTCTACTGCGACCTCGACGGCTTCAAACTCGTCAACGACCGCTACGGCCACAACGCCGGCGACGCCGTCCTGATCGAGATCGCCCGCCGCCTCCAGCAGGTCGTCCGGGAGGGCGACACGGTCGCCCGGATGAGCGGCGACGAGTTCGTGGTGCTCGCCGACGGCATCGGCCGCGAGGAGGCCAAGGAGCTGGCCGGGCGGCTGCGCAGCGCCATCCTGCCGCCGATGCGGATCGACAACCGTGCGGTCCGGGTCGGCGTCAGCCTCGGCATCGGCTGGGCCGGCTGCGGCATGAGCATCGACGAGGTGCTGCACTCCGCCGACGAGCGGATGTACGACGAGAAGCGGACCCGCGGCAGCGCCGCCCGCGGCTCCCGCGGCGAGCGCTCGCACCGCCGCGCGGGCTGAACCGCTTGCCCCGAGCTCATCGGGGACAGGTAGGGTGCCCTGGGTACGGAGCACATCCAGCAGTGGGAGTTTGACGGTGACCACGCCCGGCGACAACGGCGAAGCGCCCGACAGCGCGGGCCAGGACGACCCGTTCGCCTACCTGTACCGCCCCGCGGACGGCGAGCAGCCGGTGGCCGAGCGGCCCCGCACCGGCTACAGCCGTCCCATGGAGGTCGGCCGCGCCACCTACGGCGAGCGACCGGCCCAGCCGCAGACCCCGCCGCCGCCCGCGTTCGGGCCCGGCGCCGAGGCCACCACCGCGCTGCCCCAGCAGAGCCGCTACGCCGAGCGCTCCCGGCCCCGGCCCGGCGAGGACCGGCCGGCCGGCCGCGGCAAGGCCACCGTCATCGGCGCCGTCGCGGTGGTCGCGGCGATCGCCATCGGCGCGGGCGTCGCCCTCTCCACCGGCGACCCCGGCGGCAAGCCGCAGGCCGGTGCGACGGGGCACACCACCAGCGCGCCGAGCACCGCCGGTACGGGCGCGAGCGGCAGCGCGAGCCCGTCGGCCAGCGCCAGTGCGGCGAGCGACCCGATCGGCGACGCCTCCAAGCTGCAGGCCCAGGGCGCGTCCCCCGACTCCACGGTCAAGGGCGCGATCTCGGCCGACGGCAGCTACCTGGTGCTGCAGGCCGGCTCCACCGTCACCTGGACGGTCAACGCCGACACCGCCGGGCAGACCAAGTTCTGGCTGCACTTCAACAACACCGGCACCGACCAGCCCGCGCAGGTCACCGTCAACGGCAAGGAACACCCCAACGGTGTGACCTTCAAGAACTACTCCAAGAACCCCAGCCCGGACCCCAACCAGTCCTGGTACAGCACCAACATATGGCCCACCCTGGTGGCCGGCCCGAACACCATCACGGTCACCGTTCCGGCCGGGGCCGCCAACACCGTCCTGCTCGACCAGGTCGCGCTGACGCCGATGAGCGTCAGCTCTTACCCGACCAAGTAGGACGGCGGCCGCGCCCCGGCCGGGGCGCGGGTCAGCGGGCGGACACCACCCGGGCCAGCTGCTCGACCGTCCTGGTCATCGCCTCCCGGGCCGCCGTCAGGTACCTGCGCGGGTCGGTGGCGGCGGGGTGCGCGGCCAGGTGGTCGCGGACGGCCGGGGTGTAGGCGAGGTTGAGCGCCGTGCCGATGTTGATCTTGACCATGCCGGCGGCGACGGCCTCGGCCAGGGCCGCGTCGGGGACGCCGGAACTGCCGTGCAGGACCAGCGGGACGGGGACGGCCGCGGCCAGTTCGCGGATCAGCGCGTGGTCCAGGCTCGCCGTCCTGGAGGTCATCGCGTGCGAGGAGCCGACCGCGACCGCGAGCGCGTCGACGGCGGTGTCGGCGACGTAGCGGGCGGCCTCCGCGGGGTCGGTGCGGGCCCCGGGGGCGTGCGCGCCGAGCGGCGGCTCACCGTTCTTGCCGCCGACCCGGCCCAGCTCGGCCTCCAGGTGCAGGCCGTGGCGGTGCGCCCAGGCGGCGGCCTCGGCGGTGGCCTTCACGTTCTCGTCGTGCGGCAGCGCGGAGGCGTCGAACATCGCGGAGGAGAATCCGGCGGCGGGCGCCGCGCGCAGCAGGTCCACGTCCTCGACGTGGTCCAGGTGTAGCGAGACGGGGACCCGCGCGGCGGCGGCCACCTCGGCGCAGGCACGGGCGATCGGCAGCAGGCGTCCGCCGCGGAAGGCGACCGCGTTCTGGCTGAGCTGGAGGACGACGGGCGTCCCGGCGGCCTCGGCGCCGGCGGCGATGGCCTCGGCGTGCTCCAGGGTGATCACGTTGAACGCGGGCAGGCCGCGCTTCTCGGCGGAGGCGGTGGCGAGCAGGTCGGAGGTACGGGCGAGCGGCACGGGTGGTTCTCCCGGTGGGGTGAGTAGCGAGGCGCAGGTTCCGCTGCTCACCCCCGGGGCGGGAGGACCGGGAGCCGCCCGGGTGGGCGGCGCCGGGTCAGGCCGGGTTACCGGCCCTGGCGAAGCGGTCCGCGCCGACGATCCACTCGCCGCGGCGCATCACCGCGACGAGCTGGTAGCTGTCGGAGTCGAGGACGACCAGGTCGGCGTTCTTGCCAGCCTCCAGGGTGCCGAGGGTGTCGCCCAGGCCCAGCAGCCGGGCGGGGACGGTGGACAGCGAGGTGACGGCCTGGTTGAGCGACAGGCCGAGGACGGTGACGGCGCGCTGGAAGGCGACGTCCAGGGTGAGGGTGGAGCCGGCGATGGAGCCGCCCTCGACCAGCCGGGCGACGCCGTTCTCGACCCGGACCTGGAGCGGGCCGAGCGGGTACAGGCCGTCACCCATGCCGGCGGCGCCCATCGCGTCGGTGATCAGCGCGACGCGCTCGGCGCCGGCCGTGCCGTAGGCGAGCTCGACCACCGAGGGGTGCAGGTGGATGCCGTCGTTGACCAGCTCGACGGTGACCCGCTCGTCCTCGAGCAGGGCGACGATCGGGCCCGGGGCGCGGTGCTGGATGCCCGGCATCGCGTTGAACAGGTGGGTGGCGACGGTCGCCCCGGCGTCGATCGCCTGCAGGGTGACCTCGTAGTCGGAGTCGGTGTGGCCGACGGCGGCGATGATGCCGAGGTCGGACAGCATCCGGACGGACTCCAGCCCGCCGGGGAGCTCCGGGGCGAGGGTGAACATCTTCGTGTGGCCGCGGCCGGCGTCGGCGAGCTTGCGCACCAGCGCCGGGTCGGGGTCGCGGAGCAGGTCGGGGCGGTGGGCGCCGCACCGGTTGTGCGAGATGAACGGGCCCTCGAAGTGGATGCCGGCCAGCACGCCGTCCTCGACCAGCTCGGAGAGCACTGCCGCCTGCCGGCAGACCTCGTCGATCTCGCCGGTGACGGTGGAGGCCATCGTCGTGGTGGTGCCGTGCTCCAGGTGCGTGCGGGCGGCGGTGAGCGCCTCCTCGGCGATGCCGGAGGCGTACGAGGCGCCGCCGCCGCCGTGCACGTGCAGGTCGACGAAGCCGGGGACGACGGTGTACCCGGTCAGGTCGAGGTCGTCCGGTTCCGTCTCGCCGCCGAGGCCCGCGATGCGGGAGCCCTGGACGGAGAGCCGGCCGCCGTCGATCACCCCGCCGGGAAGGACCAGTCGGGCGCCGGCCAGTGCTGTACGGTCCGCGGTCACGCGGTCACCTCCATGGAGAGCAGATCCCAGGCGAGCAAGCCTGCGCCCAGGGACGCGGCGGTGTCTTTGAGCATGGCCGGTACGACCTTCGGGGGCATCTGGAAGGTCAACCGCTCCGACACCGCGGCGCGCAGCGGGGTGAAGAGCGTGTCACCGGCCTCCGCCAGCCCGCCGCCGACGATCACCGTGGACGGGTCGAGCAGGCTCTGCGCCAGCACGATGCCGTCGGCGAGCGCGTCGACCGCGTTCTGCCAGACCTCGACCGCCGCCGGGTCGCCGGCGTCGACGGCCAGCGCGCAGGCGGCGGCGTCGGCGTCCGGGTCGCCGGAGGCCGCGGCCCAGGCGCGGGAGACCGCGGAGGCCGAGGCCAGCGTCTCCAGGCAGCCGCGGGCGCCGCAGCCGCACTGCGGGCCGCCGGGGCGGACCACCACGTGGCCGATCTCGCCGCCGTAGCCGTGCGCGCCCGCCTCGATGGCGCCGCCGATCCCGATCGCGCCGGCGATGCCGGTGCCGAGCGCGATGAACAGGAAGCGGTCGACCCCCTGCCCGGCGCCGATCCGGCCCTCGGCGAGGCCGCCGGAGCGGACGTCGTGGCCGAGGGCGACGGGCAGGCCGCCGAGGCGCTCGCCGAGCAGCTTGCGCATCGGCAGGTCGCGCCAGCCGAGGTTGGCCGAGAAGACCGCGATCCCGTTCTTCTCGTCGATCGTTCCCGGCACGGCGACGCCCGCCGCGAGGGGGGCGGCGCCGAACCGGGCGCGGCCCTCCTGCGCCAGGTCGGCGGCGAAGTCGAGGATGGTGGCGACGACGGCATCGGTGCCGTGCTCCCGCCCGGTCGGTCGGCGTGCTTCGTACAGCACGGAGCCGTCCTGGGCGACCAGCGCGGCCTTCATGCCGGTGCCGCCTACATCGAGTGCGATGACGTGCTTCACGGGGGACAGTTTCCCTTGGCCGGGTCTAAGAGGTCTAGTCCAGTTGCTCGATTGGTCTGGTCCTGAGAGGTGAGGTTTATCGCTCTTTGCCGTCTCCTGGGCGGTTTGCGTGGCGGAGCCGTTACCCGACGTGCGGTCAGCCGAGGACGATCGACCGGGTCAGGTTGCGCGGCCGGTCCGGGTTCAGGCCGCGGTGCTCGGCCAGCGCGACGGCCAGCCGGTGCACCCGGACCAGGTCCGCCAGCGGGTCCAGCCCGCCCGGCTGCGAGTCGGCCACCAGCCGGCCGCCGACCGCCGCGACCTCGCCCGCCAGGCCGTCCGGCAGCTCGCCGAACGCCCAGGCGGCGCGGCCCGGGGCGGTGATCGAGATCGGGCCGTGCCGGTACTCCATCGCAGGGTAGGCCTCGGTCCAGGCGAGCGCGGCCTCGCGCATCTTCAGCCCGGCCTCCTGGGCCAGGCCGTTGGTCCAGCCCGTGCCGAGGAAGGAGATCTGCTCCAGTGCCACCAGCTCCTGCGGCACCTGCCAGGCGACCGCGCGCTCGGCGTCCGCGGCGGCCTGCTCGACGGTGCCGACGCCGGCCGGGCGGGCCGCCTCGCTCTCCAGGTGGGCCCGGAGCAGGGCGAGCACGGTGGTGGCGAAGCGGGTCTGCACCACCGAGGACTCGTCGGCGAAGCCCAGGTCGACCAGGTGGCCGGCCACCGCCGCCACCGGCTGGTCGGGGCAGGCGGTGATCGCGGTGGAGGGCAGGCCGGTGGTGGCGAGCAGCCGCAGCACCTCGGTGGTGGTGCCGGAGCGGGTGATCGCCAGCACCCGGTCGTAGCGGCGGGCGTGCGGGAACTCGGAGGCGGCGAAGGCGTCGGTCTCGCCGTGGCCGCCGGCCTCGCGCAGTGCGGCGTACGCCTGCGCCATGAACCAGGAGGTGCCGCAGCCGACCACGGCCACCCGCTCGCCGCGCTGCGGCAGGCCGGCCGGGCCGGTCGCCGCCAGCGCCGCGGCGGTGCGCCAGTTCTCGGGCTGGGTGGCGATCTCCTCGCCGGTCAGGGACGGGTGCGGCATGGGTGCGGGCTCCTTCGGCTTCGCCGGACAGGACTGTGTGCGCAAAGCTGATTGATTTATAGCTGTTTCGCGCATCATTGCGCAATGCATCGGGAGCGGCCCCGGTGTGCGAAGCTGTCCCGACCGTGAACGGGGCTGTGCGGGAGGAGCGGGACGGTGTCCAGGTACGAGCGGTGGAACGCGCTGCTGGAACTGCTGGCCGAGCACGGCAAGTTGGACGTCGAGGAGGCGGCCGGCGCGCTGGACGTCTCGGCCGCGACCATTCGCCGCGATCTGGACCAGCTGGCCCGCCAGCAGATGGTCACCCGCACCCGGGGCGGCGCGGTCGCGCACAGCGTCTCCTACGACCTGCCGCTGCGCTACAAGACCGCCCGCAACGCCGACGCCAAGCAGCGGATCGGCGCCCTGGTGGCCGGACTGGTCGCCCCCGGCGAAGTGGTCGGCCTGAACGGCGGCACCACCACCACCGAGGTGGCCCGCGCGCTCGCCGTCCGCGCCGACCTGGCCGAGCAGGGCGAGAGCGGCCAGAGCCTGACCGTGGTCACCAACGCCCTCAACATCGCCAACGAGTTGACGGTCCGTCCGCAGGTGAAGATCGTGGTCACCGGCGGCGTCGCCCGCCCCCAGTCGTACGAGCTGATCGGCCCGCTGGCCGCCCAGGTGCTCGGCGAACTCGCGCTGGACGCCACGGTGTTGGGCGTGGACGCGATCGACGTCGAGCACGGCGCCACCGCCCACCACGAGGGCGAGGCGGCGATCAACCGGCTGCTCGCGGAGCGGTCCCGCCGGGTGGTGGTGGCCGCCGACTCCTCCAAGCTCGGCCGCCGCGCCTTCGCCCGGATCTGCGGCCTGGACCGGGTGGACACCCTGGTCACCGACGACCAGGTGCCGGACGAGGTCGCGGCCGCCTTCACCGACGCCGGGGTCACCGTTCTGACGGCGTGACAGTTCGGATAGCGGACGGTTGTGCAGTCCACGTTGCGCTGGGTGCAACCGGATCTGACACTTCGATAACTTCCGTCATCAGAGGTCTGGACCACTGCGCTGGGTGACTGCCAGGGTCGCCGCTGTCACCTTTCCCGAAGGCGGTCCACCTTGAAGCGATCAGCGCTGCTCCCCCTGCCCCTCGTCGGCTGCCTGCTGCTCTCCGGCTGCGGCGCCCTCACCGACCTGGGAGGGGTGACGCTCAACCTGGTCGCGGCCGACTACGGCGACAGCCAGGCCAACTCCAGCGCCGCGTACTGGAACCAGGTCGCCAAGGACTTCGAAGCCGCCAACTCCGACATCAAGGTGCACGTCGACGTGGTCTCCTGGGACGACATCGACAAGCGCGTCGCCGACCTGATCGCCAAGGGCAAGGTCCCCGACATCGTGCAGACCGGCGGCTTCGCCGACCAGGTCTCCGCCGACCGCCTCTACCCCGTCGGCGACGTGCTCTCCATCGACACCCAGGCCAACCTGCTGGACTCCTTCAGCAAGGCCGGGCAGGTGCTCGGCAGCCAGTACGGCATCCCGTTCATCTCCTCCAGCCGGGTGTTCGTCTACAACAAGGAGATCTTCGCCAAGGCCGGCATCGCCGCCCCGCCCACCACCTGGGAGGAGCTCCGCAAGGACGCCGAGCTGATCCGCGCCAAGGTCCCCGGCGTCACCCCCTACGCGCTGCCGCTCGGCCCCGAGGAGGCCCAGGCCGAGTCGATGATCTGGACGATGAGCGGCGGCGGCGCGCTCTCCGACAGCGTCGGCAACTACACCCTCGACAGCACCCAGAACCACGAGACCTTCAAGTGGGTGCGCACCAACCTGATCGAGAAGGGCCTCACCTACGGCGAGCCCGGCAAGGTCAACCGGAAGACCGCCTTCGAGGACTTCACCAACGGCAAGGTCGCCATGCTCAACGGCCACCCCGGCCTGCTCAAGGCCGCCGCCGGCAAGGTCCAGTACGCCACCGCGGCCATCCCGCGCAAGGACAAGAACGTCAAGCCGGTCGCGTTCGGCGTCGCCGACTGGCTGATGGCCTTCAAGGCCAACGGGCACCGCGCCGAGATCAAGAAGTTCCTCAACTTCGCGCTCTCCAAGGACAACACGCTCAAGTTCGACGAGGAGTACAACCTGCTCCCCGTCACCCAGGACACCCTCGACGAGCTGTCCGCCAACCCCGCCCACGAGGACCTCACCGAATTCCTCAAGGTGCTGCCGACCGCCAGCTTCTACCCCTACGGCGACCCCTCCTGGGACAAGGTCAGCAGCCTGCTCAAGCAGCGCATGGGCGAGGCCGTCCGGCCCGGCGGGGACGGGGTGCTCGGCGAACTCCAGACCGCCGCGACCGCCGAGGCCTCCCGCGCCCGCAAGGGCTGACACCCCGGCCGCTTAGCCTGGACGCATGGCCGAACTGACCGACCGCGACCGGGCGGTCCTCGAACTGGAAGCACGCGGGTGGCGGACCGCCGGCGCCAAGGAACAGGCGATCCGGCAGGAGCTCGGGATCTCCGCCACCCGCTACTACCAACTGCTGGGCGCGCTGCTCGACCGGCAGGAGGCGCTGGCCTTCGACGCCGTCCTGGTCAACCGGCTCCGACGGGTCCGGCAGGCGCGGCGCGACGCCCGGCAGTGACCGGATACCGCCCGCCGGCCGCCCGCGCCCGGTAGCGTCGACGGCATGGGAATCGCCGAACAGATCACCTCCCCGGCAGGCCGGACCGGACTGGCGGGCCTGCTCGCCGACCCCCGCTCCGCCGTCGTGGGACTCGACTTCGACGGCACGCTCGCCCCGATCGTCGCCGACCCCGACCACGCGCGCGCCCACCCGGGCGTCGTCCCCGCCCTCACCGCGCTGGCCCCGCTGATCGGCTCCGTCGTCATCGTCACCGGCCGGCCCGCCGCCACCGCCGCCGCCTACGGCGGGTTCGCCGCCGCGCCCGGCCTCGAACACCTCACCGTCCTCGGCCACTACGGCGCCGAACGCTGGGACGCCCGCACCGGCGCCGTCACCGCCGCCCCGCCGCCGCCCGGGGTGGCCGCCGTGCGGGCCGAACTCCCCGCGCTGCTCACCGAGCTGAAGGTCCCCGAAGGGACCTTCGTGGAGGACAAGGAGCGCGCCCTGGCCGTCCACACTCGGCGGGCGCCCTCACCGGACGAGCTGCTGGAAGAGCTCCGCGCCCCGCTGGGCGAACTGGCGCACCGGCACGGCCTGGTGGTCGAACCCGGCCGGATGGTGCTGGAGCTGCGCCCGCCCGGCGTCGACAAGGGCGCGGCGCTGCGGGGCTTCCTCGCCGAGAAGTCCGCGGACGCGGTGCTCTTCGCCGGCGACGACCTCGGCGACCTCGCCGCCTACGACGAGATCGCCCGCCGCCGCGAGGCCGGCCACCCGGGCCTCCTGGTCTGCAGCGGCCCGGTCACCGGCGAACCCCCCGTCGCCGCCCTCGCCGCCCGCGCCGACCTCCTCGTGGCCGGCCCCGCCGGAGTCGTCGACCTGCTGAACGGCCTCGCGGAGTTGCTCAGTTCCTGACCGTCGCCCCGACCGGGGGCGCGGGTCCCCGCGCCCCCGGCGGGGCGCTAGTTCAGGGCGTTCAGCTGGTCCAGGAACCATTGCTGGGGCGGGAGCGCCGTGGCGGCGGCGGCCAGGCGTTTGGTGCGGTCGGTGCGTTCGGCCGGGGGCATGGCGAGGGCCTCGGCGAGGGCGTCGGCGGTGGCGATGACGTCGAAGGGGTTGACGGTGATCGCGTCGTCGGCGAGTTCCGCGTGGGCGCCGGCCTCGCGGGAGAGGACCAGGGCGCAGCCCTGGTCGGAGACGACCGGGACCTCCTTGGCGACCAGGTTCATGCCGTCGCGGATGGGGTTGACCAGGGCGACGTCGGCGAGCCGGTACGCGGCCAGCGAGCGCGGGAAGTCGTCGTCGACGTGCAGCAGCACGGGCTGCCAGTCGGGGGTGCCGAATTCGGCGTTGATCTCCGCGGCGATGCGTTGCACCGCGGCGGTGTAGTCCCGGTAGGCGGCGAGGTCGGTGCGCGAGGGGTACGCGAAGGCGATGTGGACGACCCGGTCGAGCCATTCGGGGCGGGTGCGCAGCAGGTGCCGGTAGGCGAGCAGGCCACGGACGATGTTCTTGCTGAGCTCGGTGCGGTCGACCCGGACGACGGTGCGGCGGTCGCCGACGGTCGCGCGCAGGGCGGCGAGGCGTTCGTCCACGTCGGGCCGGTGCGAGCGGTCGCGCAGGAAGTCGCCGTCGGCGCCGAGCCCGTGGACGCCGATCCGGGTGGTGCGGCCGCGGTGCGTGACGGTCAGCGCGGAGCGGTCGACGCTCGCGCCCAGGACGGCTTCGCAGCAGTCGGCGAAGGCGAGGGCCCAGCGGCGGGTGAGGAAGGCGGCGCGGTCGGCTCCCAGGATGCCTTCGAGGACGGCGGCGGCGACGTCGTCGGGCAGCAGCCGGTAGTAGTCGGGCGGGGCCCAGGGGGTGTGCGAGAAGTGGCCGATCCGCAGGTCCGGGCGGAGCGCGCGGAGCAGCGCGGGGGTCAGTGACAGGTGGTAGTCCTGGATCAGCACGGCCGCGCCGGGGGCGGCCTCGGCGGCGAGGGCCTCGGCGAAGGCGGTGTTGTAGGCGAGGTAGGCGGCCCACTCGGTGCGGAACTCGGGGCCGAAGGCGGGTTCGACCGGCATCTCGTACAGCAGGTGGTGGACGAACCACAGGGTGGAGTTGGCGACGCCGTTGTAGGCGCGGGCGAAGGTCTCCGGGGCGATGTCCAGCATCCGGACGGCCTGTCCGCCGACGTCGTGTCCGGCCAGGTCGAGGCGCCCGTCGGGGGCCTGCCGGGCGGCGGTGCGGTCGGCGTCGGAGAGCGCGGCGCACACCCAGACGGCTGACGGGTCGTCGATCGCGGACAGGCCGGAGACCAGACCGCCTCCGCCTCTGCGAAGGGTCAGGGTGCCGTCGTCCTCCGTGCGGAAGGACACCGGACCGCGGTTGGAGGCCACCAGGATCGGGGCGGCTCCGGACTGCTCGGGGCGTTCGGACGCGTGATCGGCCATACAGCCAACCTTGCCGTGCGATCCGCCGACCAAACCACTCGGCGCGGCCGGCGGCGGATGAACACTCGGGGCTCAGTGCCGCTCGCGGTACTCCGGGACGGTGGCCATCGGGGGGCGTTCGGCGGCCGGGACGGGGTGGGTGCGGGGGGTGAAACCCGCGGGGGTGCGGGTGTACTGGGTCAGCAGGGGGCGGACCAGGTCGGCGTCGGCCTTGAGGCGGTGGGTGCGGTCGAGACGCTCCAGGGCGGTGCGGTAGATGGTGGCGGCCATCCGGCCGAGGGCCTGGCCGTCCTGGTGCCGGTGGTGCCGGACGCCGACGTCGACCTGGGCCAGCGCGTCCAGCCCGACCAGCTCCAACGCGTCGACCAGCAGGCCGAGTTCGACCCCGTAGCCGGTCGGGAACGGGAGCCGCTCCAGCAGGCTGCGGCGGGCCGCGTACTCGCCGCCGAGCGGCTGGACGAAGCCCGCCAGTTGCGGCCAGTGCAGGTTGAGCAGCGGGCGGGCGACCAGTTCGGTCACCCGGCCGCCGCCGGCCGGGACGACGGCGCCGTCGGCCTCGAAGGGGCGGTCGTACATGGCCTTGACCAGGTGCAGGCCGGGGTCGGTGAGCAGCGGGCCGACGATGCCGGAGACGAACGCCGGGTCGAACTCGCGCAGGTCGGCGTCCACGTAGCAGACGATCGCGCCGCTGGTGGCGTACAGCGCGCGCCACAGCACCTCGCCCTTGCCGGGGCCGGCGGGCAGCCGGGGCAGCACGGCGTCCCGGTGCACCACCCGCGCGCCGGCGGCGGCCGCGGCGGCGGCGGTGTCGTCCACCGACCCGGAGTCGACCACCACCAGCTCGTCCACCAGCGGGACGCGCTCCATCAGCTCGCCCCGGATCGCGGCGACGATCTCGCCGACGGTGGACTCCTCGTCCAGGGCGGGCAGCACCACGGACACGGTGCCGGCCGGCCCGGCGGCGCGTTTGGCCGCGAGCAGCACGTCGAGCGGGCGGTCGGCGGCGCTCCAGGACCGGCGGCGCAGCCAGTCGGCCACCTCCGGCAGGACCCCGGGCTCGGGCTGCTCGGCCAAGATCTCGCTCCCTGTCTCGGTCTGTCTCGGGTGTCGGACGGAGGGTGGGTCCGCCCGGGGCCTTCGGATACAGTCTTCGTAATGCGATCGGACCTTCGCACGCCGGGGTCGCTCGCAGTGCAGGACCACAACTTCACAGAGCTCATCCAGAGGGACTGAGGGAACGGCCCGTTGAAGTCCCGGCAACCCTCCCGTGCGGCCAGCAGGCCCGGCGGGACAGGTGCCAATTCCGTCCCGGACGCGACCGCGCTCCGGGGAAGATGAGGAGAAAGGGCCTCGCCACCATGGCTGTTGACACTGCCGCCACCGTCGATCTCGGTCCCGCCGCCGCGCTGTCCTGTCGCGAATGCGGCGCGCGCTCCCCGCTCGGTCCGGACTTCGCCTGCATCGAGTGTTTCGGCCCGCTGGAGATCGCGTACGACTACGCGGGCTACGACGCCGAGGAGCTGCGCAAGCGGATCGAGGCCGGGCCGGCGTCGATCTGGCGCTACGCCCCGCTGCTGCCCGTCCCGGCCGACGTCGCCGAGAAGCCGAACCTGAACCCCGGCTGGACCCCGCTGGTGAAGGCCGACAACCTGGGCCGCGAGCTGGGCTTCACCGCGCAGCTGCACATCAAGGACGACTCCGGCAACCCCACCCACTCCTTCAAGGACCGGGTGGTGGCCTGCGCCATCGAGGCCGCCCGCGCCTTCCACTTCACCACCCTGTCCTGCTCGTCGACCGGCAACCTGGCCGGCGCGGTGGGCGCCGCCGCCGCCCGGGCTGGCTTCAAGTCCTGCGTGTTCATCCCGCACGACCTGGAGCAGGGCAAGGTCGTGATGGCCGGCGTGTACGGCGGCGAGCTGGTCGGCATCGACGGCAACTACGACGACGTGAACCGCTTCTGCTCGGAGCTGATCGGCGACCCGGTCGGCGAGGGCTGGGGCTTCGTCAACGTCAACCTGCGCCCGTACTACGGCGAGGGCTCCAAGACCCTGGCGTTCGAGATCTGCGAGCAGCTCGGCTGGCGGCTGCCCGAGCAGATCGTCATCCCGATCGCCTCCGGCTCCCAGCTCACCAAGATCGACAAGGGCCTGCAGGAGCTGATCAAGCTCGGCCTGGTCGAGGACCGGCCGTACAAGATCTTCGGCGCCCAGGCCGAGGGCTGCTCCCCGGTCTCCGCCGCCTTCAAGGCCGGCCGCGACGTGATCAAGCCGGTCAAGCCGGACACCATCGCCAAGTCGCTGGCGATCGGCAACCCGGCCGACGGCCCGTACGTGCTGGACATCGCCCGCCGCACCGGCGGCGCCGTCGAGGACGTCACCGACGCCGAGGTGGTCGAGGCGATCAAGCTGCTGGCCCGCACCGAGGGCATCTTCGCCGAGACCGCGGGCGGCGTGACCGTCGGCGTGCTGAAGAAGCTGGTCGAGACCGGTCAGCTCGACCCGTCCAAGGAGACCGTCGCGATCAACACCGGCGACGGCCTGAAGACCCTCGACGCGGTCGCCGACGCCGGCATGACCGCCGTGATCCGCCCGACGCTGGAGTCCTTCCGCGCCGCCGGCCTCGCCACCGCCTGAAACCCCCACGTCCGAGGAGCACCCGCATGAGCGCCACCGTCCGCATCCCGACCATCCTGCGCACCTACACCGGCGGCGCCGCCGAGGTGACCGCCGAGGGCGCCACCCTGGCCGCCGTCATCGCGGACCTGGAGGCGAACCACGCCGGGATCGCCGCCCGCCTGCTGGACGACACCGGCAAGCTGCGCCGCTTCGTCAACGTGTACGTCAACGACGACGACGTGCGTTTCGACGGCGGCCTGGACACCGAGATCAAGGACGGCGCCTCGGTGTCGATCATTCCGGCGGTGGCCGGCGGCTGCTGACGCGGCCCCACAATCACGGCGCCGCCGCCGCGGTCCGGAATTCCCTTTTCCGGTCCGCCGGCGGCGGCTTCGCGCGTACCCGCCCCAATAGCCGCGCACCTGCGGTTCTCCACCCGGCGGGGCGCTGCAATTCCGGCACCGGGTAGGGAGTAGAGTGCCGGTGCGGCCGTTCCCCTCCACGGCCCGGTTCAATCCTCGATTTCCGCACCGCGCTCCGCCCGTGCAGGACCCCGTTCCGTCCCGCGCGCTGAGACATGCGCCGGACTGCTCGCCGCCCGTTCTGTCAGGCCGCCGTCAGAATTATTCCGGCGATTTGCGGTGATGCGTCCGTTATGTCCGGCGGCAATTGTCGGCCGATGTTCCTTTCGCCCCGTCATATCCCCTGCGGGGCTTGGCCTTTCCCCGAAATTTGGGCCTGTTGCACAGGGCGCATATCCGGATACATTCAGCCGCGACAGAGGCTGCGCCGTAGGGGGGGAGTCCCCAGGCCGGCCTTCCAGACCTCGGGTCCGCGTCCCGCGGATCTCTGAAGGGCCAGCACAGCACAAGGGGAGTTCGGAATGGCTCAGGGCACCGTCAAGTGGTTCAACGCCGAGAAGGGCTACGGCTTCATCGCGGTCGACGGTGGAGCGGACGTGTTCGTCCACTACAGCGCGATCCAGATGGACGGCTACCGCACCCTGGAAGAGGGCCAGCGGGTCGAGTTCGAGATCTCGCAGGGTCAGAAGGGTCCGCAGGCCGACATGGTCCGCGCCGCCGGCGCCTGACGGCCCGGTAGGCACCGCACGCACGACCGACAGGCCCGCCCCGACGCGACGGCGTCCGGGGCGGGCCTGTCGGCTTGCGGCGGCGGCCCGCGGCTTTCCCCGGGGGCGCTGGCGCGAGCCGAATGGGCTTGCACTCGCCACCCGAGAGTGCTAATCATTGGCGTTAGCACTCACAGTGTGAGAGTGACAAACGGACCGGGCCGGTGAGGCCCCGGGAGCGGTAGGGGAAGGGACCCCCGCTCGCTGGGCCGTCCGTCGCGGGCACCCCTTGGTCCGAGCAGTCGACCGTGTCCCGGAGGACCACTTCTGATGGCCAAGATCATCGCCTTTGACGAGGAAGCCCGCCGCGGCCTTGAGTGTGGCATGAACCAGCTTGCCGACGCCGTGAAGGTCACGCTCGGCCCCAAGGGTCGCAACGTCGTCCTGGAGAAGAAGTGGGGCGCCCCCACGATCACCAACGACGGTGTCTCCATCGCCAAGGAGATCGAGCTCGAGGACCCGTACGAGAAGATCGGCGCCGAGCTCGTCAAGGAGGTCGCCAAGAAGACCGACGACGTCGCGGGTGACGGCACCACCACCGCCACCGTGCTCGCCCAGGCGCTCGTCCGCGAGGGTCTGCGCAACGTCGCCGCCGGCGCCAACCCGATGGCCCTGAAGCGCGGCATCGAGAAGGCCGTCGCCGCCGTCTCCGACCAGCTGCTGGCCCAGGCCAAGGACGTCGAGACCAAGGAGCAGATCGCCTCCACCGCCTCCATCTCCGCCGCCGACACCCAGATCGGCGAGCTCATCGCCGAGGCCATGGACAAGGTCGGCAAGGAAGGCGTCATCACCGTCGAGGAGAGCAACACCTTCGGTCTGGAGCTCGAGCTCACCGAGGGCATGCGCTTCGACAAGGGCTACATCTCCGCCTACTTCGCCACCGACCTGGAGCGCATGGAGGCGAGCTTCGAGGACCCGTACATCCTCATCGCCAACTCCAAGATCTCCTCGGTGAAGGACCTCCTCCCGCTGCTGGAGAAGGTCATGCAGAGCGGCAAGCCGCTCATCATCATCGCCGAGGACGTGGAGGGCGAGGCCCTCTCCACCCTGGTCGTGAACAAGATCCGCGGCACCTTCAAGTCCGTCGCCGTCAAGGCCCCGGGCTTCGGCGACCGCCGCAAGGCCATGCTCGGCGACATCGCCATCCTCACCGGCGGCACCGTGATCTCCGAGGAGGTCGGCCTCAAGCTCGAGAACGCCGGCCTGGACCTGCTGGGCACCGCCCGCAAGGTCGTCATCACCAAGGACGAGACCACCATCGTCGACGGCGGCGGCGACAGCGACCAGGTCGCCGGCCGGGTCAACCAGATCCGCGCCGAGATCGAGAACTCCGACTCGGACTACGACCGCGAGAAGCTCCAGGAGCGCCTCGCCAAGCTGGCCGGCGGCGTCGCCGTCATCAAGGCCGGCGCGGCCACCGAGGTCGAGCTCAAGGAGCGCAAGCACCGCATCGAGGACGCGGTGCGCAACGCCAAGGCCGCCGTCGAGGAGGGCATCGTCGCCGGTGGCGGCGTCGCCCTGCTGCAGGCCGGTGTCGCGTTCGACAAGCTGGAGCTGGAGGGCGACGAGGCCACCGGCGCCAACATCGTCCGCGTGGCGCTCGAGGCCCCGATCAAGCAGATCGCCACCAACGCCGGCCTCGAGGGCGGCGTCGTGGTCGAGAAGGTCCGCAACCTGCCCGCCGGCCACGGCCTGAACGCCGCGACCAACGAGTACGTCGACCTGATCGCCTCCGGCATCATCGACCCCGCCAAGGTCACCCGCTCCGCGCTGCAGAACGCCGCCTCCATCGCGGCGCTGTTCCTCACGACCGAGGCCGTCATCGCCGACAAGCCGGAGAAGGCCGCCGCGGCCGCCGGCGGCGGCATGCCGGGCGGTGACATGGACTTCTGATCCTCCGGGATCCGACGGTCCGATCGCTTCGCAGGGGCGGTCTCCCTTCACGGGAGGCCGCCCCTGCGGCGTTCCCGCCGGGGCCTTCCCGATGCGGCGGCGGACTGCGGGACAATGGGCGGATGGCCAGTGCTGACATCGAAGCCGCCCTGCACAGTGCGCGGGCGCAGATCCTCGCCGACCTCACCGCGCGGGACGTCGCCGATGCGGCGGTCGTCTCCCTGGTGGAGGACGCCGTCACCCATCGCCGCTGGTGGCTCGAACAGTGGCCGGCCGGGTGCGAGTTCGTGCTCGGGCTGATCGCCCAGGACGTGCAGGACGCGCTGCTGGAGTCCTACGGGCGGTGGCCGCTGTGCACGGCGTGCGCGGCCGAGGAGGACGATCCGCACGCGCTCGGGGTGGAGCCGGAATTGGGGCCCGATCCGCACTGGGTGTGCGGCAAGCGGGGCGTGGTGGTCGCCCCGGTCGGCGGCCTCGCGTGATCCTGATCGATCCGCCGGACTGGCCCGGGCACGGGAAGTGGTGGTCGCACCTGGTCAGTGACGTCTCGCTGGAGGAACTGCACGCCTTCGCCGCCGAGTTGGGCGTTCCCGCGAAGGGCTTCGAGCGGGATCACTACGACCTTCCCGCGTCCTGGTACGACAGGGCGCTGGCGCTGGGCGCGACGCCGGTGGGCAGCAAGGAGCTGGTGGCCCGGCTGACGGCGGCGGGACTCAGGGTCAGGAAGGGCGGTCGGTGAGCGGCCGGCTCTCCAGCTCGGCCAGCTCGTGGTGCATGTTGCGGCGGGCCTGCGCGTCGTAGCGTTCGTGCGCCTCGGGGGTGCGGTAGAGGGCGGGGAGGGCGAGCAGCTGGCGGAGGATCGCGGCGCGGCCCTCGCGGAAGGCGTCCGGGGGGACGAAGGAGTACTCGCCGCGGATGGCGGCGGTGTAGGCGGCGTAGGTCTCGGGCGGGGAGCCGAGGATCGCGAGGTCGGCGTCGCAGAGGACCTCGCCGTTGCGGTCGCCGGGGGCGGGGTGGTGGGTGACGGTGAGCCGGACCAGGCGGTCGACCTCGTGCACCAGGGGTTCGGCGAGGCCGGCCTCGCGGAGGGCACGGCAGGCGAGGCTCGCGCTGCGCTCCTCGTTCTCGGAGCGGTCGGGCCGGTAGACGGCGTCGTGGAACCAGGCGGCGAGGCGGACGGCGTCGGGGTCGTCGGCGTGTTCCGCGAGTTCGTCGACGCGGTCGAGGACGGCCCGCAGGTGCGAGGTGGTGTGGTAGCGGCGCTGCGGCTCGGCCCAGCGGGCGAGCAGGTCGTCGGCGTAGGGCCCCGGGTCGGCGGTGGCGCCGCAGCGGGTGAGCAGGTCGTGCCAGCGAGCGGACAGCGATGCGGTCATGACGGCCATTCTGCTCCCTTCCGGTGACGGGCCGATGTGATCCAGCGTATATGTAGTTCACCGACTTATGCCGCAGACTTGAGTACGCGGCGCGCGGCAGCTATACATACTCGGTATGCAAGAGGTTCCGCTGTTCCGAGGGGGAGTCATGTCCGGATCGCGAGCGCAGGCCGTCCTGCGCCTGGAGGGGGTCGGGCGGGTGCACGGCACGGGCCCGGCCGAGGTGCACGCGCTGCACCCGGTCGACCTGGAGGTGCGGGCCGGGGAGTTCCTGGCCGTGATGGGGCCCTCGGGCTCCGGGAAGTCCACGCTGCTCGCGCTGGCCGGGGGCCTGGACCGCCCGTCCACCGGCCGGGTGCTGGTGGAGGGGACGCCGCTGGAGGGGCTGAGCGCGGCGCGGATGGCCGACGTGCGCCGCCGCTCGGTCGGCTACGTGTTCCAGTCGTACAACCTGCTGCCGTCGCTGACGGCGGCGGAGAACATCGCGCTGCCCCGGGAGTTGGACGGCACCCCGGCCCGCACCGCGCGCGCCGAGGCGGTGGCGGCCCTGGCCGAACTGGGCATCGGCGAGCTCGCCGACCGCTTCCCGGAGGAACTGTCCGGCGGGCAGCAGCAGCGGGTCGCGATCGGCCGGGCGCTGGCCGGCGAACGGCGGCTGGTGCTGGCCGACGAGCCCACCGGGGCGCTGGACACCGCCACCGGGGAAGCGGTGCTGCAGGTGCTGCGCGCGCGCTGCGACGCCGGGGCGGCCGCGGTGATGGTGACGCACGACGCGGCGCACGCGGCGTGGGCGGACCGGGTGGTCTTCCTGCGCGACGGCCGGGTCGTCGAACAGGCGGTGCGGCGGTGAGGGGCTGGCGGGCGGTCCTGCGGACGGCCCGGCGGGACGCCTGGCGGGCCAAGGGCCGCAGCGCGCTGGTGGTGGCGATGATCGCGCTGCCGGTGCTCGGCGCGACCGGCGTCGACGTGGTGCACCGCAGCGGCCAGTTGAGCGCCGCCGAGCGCGCCGACCGGCTGATGGGCCGGGCCGACGCCCTGGTCGGCGCGTACGACCCGGGGCGGGCGATCGAACAGTCGGTGTTCCCGGCCGACGGCGTGCGCACCCTGCCGCTGCACCCGGACGCCGCGCCGAGCGCCGAGCAGCAGCGCGCCACCAGCACCGAACCGACCGCGCTGCTCGGCGAGTTGCTGCCGAAGGGCAGCGTCCTGACACCGGCCCGCACCGGTCCGGTGGCGTCCGTGCAGACCCGCGACGGGCTGGCCCCCGTCGGCACCTTCGAGGCCGACCTGACCGGAACGCTCTGGCAGGGCCGGCTGGACCTGGTCGGCGGCCGGGCCCCCGCCGCCGCGCACGAGGCCGCCGCCACCCGCGCCTTCCTGCGCACCACCGGGCTGCGGATCGGCGACACCGTCACCGTCCGCGGCCTGGAGCCGACCCCGTTCACGCTGACCGGCGAGGTGGAGCACCCCGGCGACCTGAACGCCGCCGAACTGGTCGCCCGCCCAGGCGAGTTGTACCGGCAACTGGACGAGGCGCAGGTCGCCGCCGGGCTCGCCCCGCAGTCGCCGGACGCCGCGCAGGCCGCCTCCCGGAAGGCCGCCTGGCTGGTCGGCCTGCCCGCCGGGGCTAGCCTCGGCTGGGAGCAGGTCCGGGAACTCAACCGCTACGGCTACACACTGGCCGTCCGTCAGATCGCCGCGCACCCGCCCGCCGAGGCGATGGCGCGACAGGAGGCGGTCGGCGCGCAGGACGAGCGGGAGCGCTCGCTGATGACCGCCGCCACCACCGCCGCGATGGCACTGCTGGAGGTCGCCCTGCTGGCCGGCCCCGCGTTCGCGGTCGGCGCCCGCCGGGCCCGCCGCCAACTCGCCCTGCTGGGCGCGGCCGGCGGCCGCCCCGGGCACGTCCGGGCCGTGGTGCTGGGCGGCGGCCTGGTGCTCGGCGCGGCCGGGGCGGCGCTCGGCGCACTGCTCGGCGCCGGGCTGGTGGCGCTGCTGCGCACCCGGATCGAGGAGTGGGGCGGCAGCCGTTTCGGACAGCTGACGCTGCGTCCGCCCGACCTGGCGCTGATCGTCGCCGTCGGCGTGGCCACCGCGCTGCTGGCCGCCCTGCTGCCCGCGCTGCAGGCCGGCCGCCGCCCGGTGCTGGCGGGCCTGACGGACCGTGACCCGGTGCGCCGCTCCGGCCGGTGGACGCCGCTGCTGGGGCTGGCCGCCGTCCTCGGGGGCGCCGCCCTGGCCCTGTACGGGGCGGTCGCCGGGCCGGTCGGCGGGCCGCCGGTGGCCGCCGGACTGAGCGTCCGCACGCTGGCCGTGCTGTCCGGCGCGGTGCTCGCCGAGCTCGGCCTGCTGCTGTTCACCCCGCTGCTGCTGGCCGGGCTCGGCCGGCTCGCCGGCCGGCTCCCGCTCGGCCCGCGGCTCGCCCTGCGCGACGCCGCCCGGCACCGCTCCCGCACCGCACCCGCGGTCGCCGCCGTGCTCGCCGCGGTGGCCGGGGCGGTCGCCGTCGGCGTCCACACCACCGGCGCGGAGGTCCAGGACCGGTCCTCCTACCGGCTGGAGCAGCCCGTCGGCGCCGTCCGGCTCACCCTGAACGGAGACGAGAGCGCCATGCCGCAGCTGCGCACCGCCCTGCCGCAGGACGTGCCGGACCTCGGCCCGCGCGCCGACCTCTACCGGGCGGAGTACGTGTTCTGCGAGGGCTGCCTGAGCGTGGTCCAGGCCGAGGGCGGGCAGCGCTACGGGGAGGCCGTCGCCACCCAGGCCGTGGTCGGCGACGCCCAGGTGCTGCGCAACCTGCTGGCGCTGCGCGACCGGACCGCGGAGAGCGCGCTGCTTGCCGGCAAGGCCGTGGTCACCGACCCGTCCTACCTGCACGACGGCCGGGCGGTGCTGCGGATGCAGGGCATCGGGCAGCAGGTCACCGAAGTGCGGTTGGACGCGGTGCTGGTGGAACGCCCGGCCGCCGAACGGTACGCGCCGGTGGTGATCGCCCCGGACACGGTCCGCGGGCTCGGGCTGCAGGTCGCCCCGGCGGGCGCGGTCTGGCGGCCGGCCGCGCCGGTCGGCGAGCAGGCCGAGCAGCGGGCCGCCGCCACCGTCGCGCGGCTCGCCCCGCACGCCGAGTTCGGCGTGGAGCGCGGCTTCCGGCCCGCGGGCAGCGCCGTCCGGGTCGTGATCAGCGGCTTCGCCGCGCTGGTCGTGCTCGGCGCGGCGGTGGTCTCCACCGCGCTGGCAGCCGCCGACGCCCGCCGCGAGCGCGCCCTGCTGGCCGCGATCGGCGCCCGACCGCGCACCCGGCGCACCGTCGCCGGGCTGCAGGCCGGACTGATCGTCCTGCTCGGCGCCGTCCTCGGGACCGTCAGCGGCTTCGTCCCCGCGTTCGCGCTGCTGCGCTCCCGAGCCGCCGGGGTGCTGGGCGGACCGGCCGTGAACCTCGCCGACGCGCCGTGGGCCTCCATCGCCCTGCTCGCGCTGGGGCTGCCGGTGCTGGCCGGGCTGCTCGGCGCGCTGGGCGCCGTGCGCCACGGCGCCGGGGGCCGGGACGGATGGCGCGGATAGGACGGTCGGCGATATATGTAGTCGTATGACTGAACGCGCGATGCAGGAGCCGACCCTGCTGCTGCTCACCGCCCTCGCGGACGCCCCCCGGCACGGATACGCGCTGATCCAGGAGGTCGACGCGATCTCCGGGGGGCGGGTGCGGATGCGCACCGGCACGCTCTACGGCGCCCTCGACCGGCTGCTCCAGCAGGGCCTGATCGAGGTCGCCGCCGAGGAGATCGTCGACGGCCGGGCCCGCCGCACCTACGCCCTCACCGGCGGCGGACGCGAGCTGCTCGCCGCGGAGGCCGAACGGCTGCGCGCCGTCGCCGCCGAGGCCCAGCGCCGCCTCGGCGGCGCCGCCGGGGCGCGGGCGGCCACCGCATGAGCGCGGTGACTCCCGGCGGGCACCGCGAGGGCGTCGCGCTGCGGGCCGCCCTCGCGCTCTACCCCGCCCGCTACCGCCGCGACCGGGGCGCCGAACTCGCCGAGGTGTTCGCCGACACCACCGCCGGGGCCGGACCGCTCGGCACCGCCCGGGAGGCCCTCGACCTCGCCGGGTACGGCCTTCGGCTGCGCACCGGCCTCACCGCCACCGCGCTCGGCGGCCGCCTGCTGGCCGCCGCCGCCCCGCTGCTGGCCGGCACCCTGCTCGGCCTGTCCGCCCTGCCCGGCGACCCGCGGACCCTCCAGGTGACCGCCGCGGCCCGGGCCGGCTTCGCCGCCCCCTGGCCCCTGCTGCCGGACCACCTCGCCGTGCTGGGCCTGGCCGTGGTCCCCGTGCTGCTCGCCGCCGCCGCGCTGCTCGGCGCCTGGCGGGCCGCCCGGGTGCTGGCCGGACTGGTCGCGCTGCTCGCCGCGGTGCGGCTCGGCGCCGACCTGGTCGGCGCGGCCGACGGGTGGCTGCTGATGTGGAACGCCACCGCGCTGCTGCCCTACCTGCTCGGCGGAGCGCTGTTCGCGGCCGCGCCTCCCGACCTGCTGGAACGCCCCGCCCGCCGATCGGTCGCGGTCGGTGCGGGCGTCGGCCTGCTGGTGACGCGCGCTCAGGGCGGCTACGACAGCCGCCACCTGATGGACGGTTGGATGCCGCTGCTGCTGCTCGCCGTCCCGCTGCTGCTGGTGCTGTTCGCCGCCCGCGACCGCCTGCTGCCCGCCGCGGCCGGCCTCGCCGTGCTGCCGCTCACCGCCGCGTTCAGCCTGTTCAGCCTCTGGGGCCAGGTCGGCGGCCTGTGGCCGCTGGTGCCGGACGTGGCGGCGGGCGCGCTGGCGCTGGCGCTGGCCGGACGGTTGCTGGCGGGCCGTCAGCGGCAGCGGCGCCCGGCGGCCTGACGGGGGCGAACGGGACGCGAACGGCGGAGGAAGCGGGGCCGAACGGCCGAGGGGGGTCGCCCGGGGCCGGGCGATGTGGCAGGCTATCGGATATGTCTAGACCAATGTTCGAAGTCATCGCGCTGACCCCCCAGGATGCCCGGGCCGCCGAGTCGGGCGGCGCCGACCGCCTCGAACTGGTCACCGACATGGCCGCCGACGGGCTCACCCCCGCGGTGCGGGACTTCGCGGCCATCCGCGCCGCCGTCGACCTCCCGCTGCGCGTCATGCTCCGCATCCGCGACGGCTTCACCCCCGGCGACCTCGACGAGCTGCTCGGCCGCGCCGCGACGCTGCGCGCCGAGGGCGCGGAGGAGTTCGTCTTCGGCTTCCTCACCGCCGACGGCGCGATCGACCTCGCCGCGACCCGCGCCGTCGCCGACGCCGTCCCCGGCTGCCGTTGGACATTCCACCGGGCCATCGACCACAGCGCCGACCGCTCCGAGGTCCGCGCCGCCGTCGCCGACCTCCCGGGCCTGGACACCTTCCTCACCTCCGGCGCCGCCTCCGGCGTCGACGCCGGCCAGGAGGTCCTGCACGGCGAGCTCGCCAAGTCCGGCGAACCCGGCTACCGCCAGCGGATCCTGGTCGGCGGCGGCCTGCGCGCCGAGCACGTCCCCGACCTCCGCGCCGCGGGCTTCGACGCCTTCCACATCGGCGGGGCCGTCCGCACCGGCGGCTGGACCGGCGCGGTCGACCCGGCCAAGGTCGAGGAGTGGCGCACGCTCATCGGCGGCTGAGGACGCACCCCGCGGCCCCCGGATCAGCCGAGCTCGGCCGGCAGCGGCTCGGTGTGGAGCACGGTGAGGCCGGAGACGGCTCGGGTCAGCGAGACGTAGAGGCGGCGCAGGCCGGTGCGGCGGTCCGGTTCCCCGGCGATGATCGCGGCGGGTTCGTCGAGGACGACGTGGTCGTACTCGAGGCCCTTGGCGAGGGAGGCGGGGACCAGGGTGAGACGGGTCTCGGCGGTGGTCTCGACACCGGGGTCGAGGTGGCCCAGCCCCGCGGCGGCGAGCGCCCCGGCCAGTGCCGCGATCCGCGCGTCCGCCGCGATCAGCCCGATCGAGCCCTCGTGGCGGAGCGCGGCACGGCACGCGTCCAGCACGGCCGCGTCCAGCCCGGAGGACACCTGGCGGATCGTCAGGGAGCCCGGCGCGTCGCGGACGGAGGTCGCGGGGGCGAGTCCGGGGGCGATCGCGGGGAGCAGCCGGGAGGCGTAGGCGATGACCTCGCCGGGCACCCGGAAGCCCTGGGTGAGCTCCTCGACGTGGGCGCCGTCCTTGCCCAGGTGGTGCAGGGCCTCCTGCCAACTGCCGGTGGCCCAGGGGGTGGTGCCCTGGGCGAGGTCGCCGAGGACGGTCGCGGAGCCGGTGGTGCAGCGGCGGCCGACGGCGCGGTACTGCATGGGGGACAGGTCCTGGGCCTCGTCGACGACCACGTGGCCGAGCGAGGGGGTGCGGTGCACCAGGTCCGCGGTCTCGTCGATCAGCACGGCGTCGGCGGCGGACCAGGGCGTGGTGCGGACCGAGCGCGGGGCCTTGGCCCACAGCACGGCGGCCTGCTCCTCGGCGGTGAGGACGCCGTCCGCGGCGGCGGCCAGGAACGCGGGGTCGCTCAGCAGCCGGTGCACCAGCTTGACCGGGTCGACGACGGGCCAGCAGGCCTTCACGGTGGCCTTGACGGCGGCGTTGCGGGCGACCGCGTCCTGCACCCGGTCGTCGGGGGCCTCGCCGCCCTGCTCCATCTTGACCAGCACGGCGTGCGCGATCCGCTGCGGCAGGGCCTCCAGGGCGGCCCCGTAGCGGATCTCACGGCCCATCAGCTCGCGGACGATCTCCTCGAGCTCGTACGCCGGGACGCGCCAGCGGCGGGAGCCGCGGACCACCACGCAGGGCTCCGTGGGCAGGCTGATCCCGGCCCGCACCGCGTTGCGCAGCACCCGGGCCATCCGGGCGTCGCCCTTGATCCGGGCGGTTTCGGTGCCGTCCGTGCCGCTCACCTCGACGTGGCCGACCAGTTCCTGCACGGTGGCCTGGGCGACGTCCAGCTCGCCGAGGGCGGGCAGGACCTGCTCGATGTAGTGGAGGAAGGAGCGGTTCGGGCCGACCACCAGGGTGCCGGTGCGGGCCAGCCGGTCGCGGTGCGCGTACAGCAGGTAGGCGACGCGGTGCAGGCCCACGGCGGTCTTCCCGGTGCCGGGGGCGCCCTGGACGCAGACGGTGCCCGAGATGTCGGCGCGGACGATCTCGTCCTGCTCGGGCTGGATGGTGGCGACGATGTCCCGCATCGGGCCGACGCGGGGCTTCTCGATCTCCGCGGCCAGCAGCGCGGAGCTCGTCTCCGACTCCTCCGGGTCGGACAGGTTCTCGTCCTCGTAGGCCGTCAACTCGCCGCCGGTGTAACCGAACCGGCGGCGCTTGGCGACGTCCATCGGATCCTTGCGGGAGGCCCGGTAGAACGGCTGGGAGACCGGCGCCCGCCAGTCGATCACCATCGGATCGCCGTCCGCGTCGTGGACGTGCCGGCGGCCGATGTAGAAGCGCTCGCCGCCGCTGCCCTCCGACTCGGCCTCGCTGATCGCGTGCAGGTAGTCGAGCCGGCCGAAGAACAGCGGGGTGTGGGCGAGGTCGGCGAGCGCCTTGATGCGTTCGTCGATCTGCTTCTGCAGCACCAGCGAGGACACCCAGGTGCCGGTGACGTCGCGGAGGTCGAGTGCCTCGACGTCCTCGCGCATCGCCGTCAGGGCGGCCCGGGAGGCGGCCAGGTGGGAGCGTTCGCGGCCCAGCGGATCGGCGTCGGCGGCGAGGGCGTCGGTGGGAGTGGGGGAGTGCACGGCGGACCTTCCCGGCCGCCCGGCATCCACGGGCGGCGGACTCGTCTTGGCTCACGGTGAAGGACACCGGCCGGTTTCCGAGCGGCCGGCACCTCCCACGGCTGCCGACGCGGCACCACGGTTCGGGAGGGGCAGACGGATGATCCTAGACCCGCCGCCGTCCGGGTGCGAATCCGTTTCCGCGGGCCCGACCCCCGCCCTCCCCTGGGGGACCACCCCGGACCGGAGTAGGGGAGCGGTACGCCGCGAGGACGATCCGGGGGCCCGCACAGCCGGGTCTTTCGGCCGATGCCCAGGACCGGGTTGTGAACCTACCGTGGAGACATGACGACCGAACGAGTGAACCCGCAGGCCAGCGGCGCGCACCGCGCCGAGGAACGCCGCCGCAACCCGGTGGCCAACGCCGTCCGCAACGTCGGCATCGTGCTCGACACCGCCGCGCGCGTGCTCTTCCTCGGGCGCGACGGCGTCAAGCTCTAGCCGCCCGTCAGAGGTCGTCGGCGTCGACGATCCGGTACGCGTAGCCCTGCTCCGCCAGGAAGCGCTGGCGGTGCGCCGCGAAGTCCTGGTCGACGGTGTCCCGGGCGACCACCGAGTAGAAGTGCGCCGCGTGCCCGTCCGCCTTCGGACGCAGCACCCGGCCCAGCCGCTGCGCCTCCTCCTGGCGGGAGCCGAAGGTGCCCGACACCTGGATCGCGACCGTCGCCTCCGGCAGGTCGATCGAGAAGTTCGCCACCTTCGAGACCACCAGCACGCCGATCTCCTTCGAGCGGAACGCCTCGAACAGCTTCTCCCGCTGCGCGTTCGAGGTCTCGCCCTTGATCACCGGGGCGTCCAGCGCCTCGCCCAACTCGTCCAGCTGGTCGATGTACTGGCCGATGACCAGGGTCTGGTCGCCCTTGTGCTTCTCGACCAGCCGCTCCACCACCCGCCGCTTGGTCGCCGTGGTCGAACAGAACCGGTACTTCTCCTCCGGCTCCGCCGTCGCGTACATCAGCCGCTCCGAGTCGGAGAGCGTCACCCGCACCTCGCAGCAGTCCGCGGGCGCGATGTAGCCCTGCGCCTCGATCTCCTTCCACGGCGCGTCGAACCGCTTCGGCCCGATCAGCGAGAACACGTCGCCCTCCCGGCCGTCCTCGCGCACCAGCGTCGCGGTCAGGCCCAGGCGGCGGCGGGCCTGCAGGTCCGCGGTGAACTTGAACACCGGCGCGGGCAGCAGGTGCACCTCGTCGTAGACCACAAGGCCCCAGTTGCGGGCGTCGAACAGCTCCAGGTGCGGGTACACGCCCTTCCGCTTGGTGGTCATCACCTGGTAGGTGGCGATGGTCACCGGGCGGATCTCCTTGCGGGTGCCCGAGTACTCGCCGATCTCGTCCTCGGTCAGCGAGGTCCGCTTGATCAGCTCGTGCTTCCACTGCCGCGCCGAGACGGTGTTCGTCACCAGGATCAGCGTCGTCGACTTGGCCTCCGCCATCGCCGCCGCACCCACCAGCGTCTTGCCCGCGCCGCACGGCAGCACCACCACGCCGCTGCCGCCGTGCCAGAACCCGTCCACCGCGTGCCGCTGGTACGGGCGCAGCTGCCAGCCGTCCTCGTGCAGGTCGATCGGGTGCGCCTCGCCGTCCACGTACCCGGCGTGGTCCTCGGCCGGCCAGCCCAGCTTCAGCAGCACCTGCTTGATCTGCCCGCGCTCCGACGGGTGCACCACCACGGTGTCCGGGTCCACCCGGGCGCCCACCAGCGGCGCGATCTTCTTCGAGCGCAGCACCTCCTCCAGCACCGGCCGGTCCGTGGTGCTCAGCACCAGCCCGTGCGTCGGGTGCTTCTGCAACTGCAGCCGCCCGTACCGCGCCATGGTGTCCGCCACGTCCACCAGCAGCGCGTGCGGCACCGGGTAGCGCGAGTACTTCACCAGCGCGTCCACCACCTGCTCGGCGTCGTGCCCCGCCGCCCGCGCGTTCCACAGCCCCAGCGGCGTCACCCGGTAGGTGTGGATGTGCTCCGGCGCGCGCTCCAGCTCCGCGAACGGCGCGATCACCCGCCGGCACTCCGCCGCCTGCGGATGGTCGATCTCCAGCAGCAGCGTCTTGTCACTCTGCACGATCAGCGGTCCGTTCACGCCTGTGCATCCCCTTCCGCGCGGGCCAAACCTCCAGTGTGCCGCATCGCGAGGGCACCCGGGGCGGGCGTCCGGCCGCGCGGTCAGCCCAGGAAGAAGTTGTGGCCGACGTCCGGAGGTATGACCTCCTGGTACGGGGTCGAGCCCGGGCCGGGCAGGTGGGTGCCGGGGACGGGCTCGGTGCCGGTGCGGCGCAGCAGGGTGACGCCGTCCTGGTCGAAGAGCTCCTGGTAGCCGTGGGCCAGCAGGAGGGCGCGGTACTCGGCCTGCTCCGGGTCGCGCTGGAACGGGAAGGCCCGGTTCTCGTAGCGGAGGATCACGTACTCCTGGCCGCGCGGGGTGCCGTCGGCCAGCATCACCTCGGTCCGGTTGGTCAGCCGCGGCGCGATCTGGTTGTCGGCCTCCACGCTCGCCCCGTCCGGGATCAGCTTCGCCGCCCGGGCCAGCGCCGCCGTCGACGGCTTCGGCTGCCACTCGTACGGCAGCGCCAGGTGGTACAGGCCCAGCCCGGCCGAGGCCGCCAGCGACAGCACGGCGGCCGTGGCGCCCAGCCGGCGGACCTGCCGGTGGCGGCCGCTCGCCCAGAGCACGCCCAGCGCCTCGATCGCGGCGGTGACCAGGATCGGCCACAGGAACGCGTCGTAGTGCCGGGCGATCGACCAGTGGTTCGGGTTGTCCGAGAAGATCCGCTCGGCCAGCAGCGGCAGCGCGACGAACGAGGTCGCCGAGCGCAGCGGCAGGGCGGCCGTCGTGACGACCAGCCAGGTCAGCAGGATCGGCTTCAGCGGGCTTGAGAACGCCGACTGCACCAGCAGCCACGGATCGCCCGCGACGTGCCGCAGGGCCTCGCCGCCGTCCGCGCCGAGCTGCCCGTAGTTCCAGTAGTAGCCCGGCACGCCGCCCATCGCCGGGATCAGGTACCCGATCTCGACGGCGCTGGACAGCGGACCGCCCACCAGCAGCGCCCAGCCCAGCACCTTCGCCCACCGGTCCGCGCGGCCGCGCTCGCGCCACAGCAGCACCGCGCCGAACGCGCCCACCGCCAGACCGAGGTCCTCCTTGGTCGCGCACAGCAGCAGCGCCGCGACCGCCGCCCCGACCCAGCGCCGCGCCCCCGCCCGCTCGAACAGCAGCAGGAACAGCGGAACGGCGAACCCCACCTCGTGGAACCCGCCCCGCGAGGAGATCAGCAGCGGCCAGCCCAGGCCGTACACCAGCGCCGCGACGTCCCGCACCCGGGTCCGCGCCCGCGGACCGGCGTCCGCGAACGCCCGGCTCGCGATCCGGCGCACCAGCGGGACGCCCGCCGCGAACAGCGCCGCCTGACCGACCAGCAGCATCCGCGGGTCGTCCCACACCCAGTACAGCGGGGCGAGCAGCGCCAGCACCGGCGAGAAGTGGTCACCCAGCAGCGAGAACCCCGGCGGGAACTCGTGGTGCACGCTCTTCAGCGTCGACACCGGCAACCCGAAGTGCGCGTAGCCGCGCACCCCCTGGTCGAAGATGCCCAGGTCGAAACCGCCCAGCTGGAGCGACGTCCACTGCTGCACGCCCAGCGCCAGGCAGACGGCGAAGCACAGCACGGTCAGCAGGACGGTGCGGCGGCGAGTGGTCAGCCGGACCCCGGACGTGCGGGCCGCCGCCCCGGGGGCGGCAGAGGTCTGCAGAGCGGAAGCAGTGGTCACGGCTGGGTCCTGTCGGGGGCCGAGGCCCTGGTCCGCGCGGGCGGAGACGCTCCCACCCCTGGTCGGTCAGCAGTCTAACCGCCGCGGCCGGGACGCCTCCGGCGCGCCGTGAAGCGGAACCCGGCACCCCGTAACAGTGACCCCGGGGCCCGCCGCTCGTTGGGCAGGCCATGACCAAGCGCAACCGATTCCTGGCCGGCCTCGCGCTCTCCGGAGCGGCCCTCGCCACCACCCTCGGCGCGGCCCCCGCCCACGCCGCCGACACCGAGGCCATGGCCCTCGACCAGGTCGCCGACATCGGCCAGCCCGGCGGCCTGTTCGGCACCGTCGCCTTCACCGCCACCGGGCTGCTCACCGGCGTCGAACCCAAGATGCCGGACCCGCACGCGATCGTGGACGAGGCGAAGAAGCAGAAGGCGGAACAGGACGCCGCCGGCAAGAAGTAGCAAGTCCGAGCGCACCGACCGGGGCGCGGGGAGACGGGCGCGTGCCCGAGCCTCCCCGCGCCCCTCGGTGCGCTCGGGCGCGGTCCGGCCGTTAGTCGTCGACCTCGGCCACGCCGGTGATGCGGTGGAGGGCGAAGGTGCGGACCTCGTCGGCGAGGTGGTCGTAGGCGGTGACGAACCCGCCCTCGACCTTGACCGGGTCGATGACGCGCTGGGAGGAGAGGCCTTCCGCGTTGATGTAGCCGATCCACATGCGTTCGCCGAGCAGGACGGCGGTCTGCAGGGCCGCCAGGGTGTCGGCGGAGGCGGTGCGGGGGACGGCCGCGCCCGCGGGGCCGGCGACCGGGTCCTTGCGGACGGCGGTGGCGGCGCGGTCGCCCGCGCGGATGGCGCGGACGGCGGCGGCGAGCAGCGCCCGGTCGGGGCGGGCCGGACCGTCCGGGACGGGGGTGGGGGCGGTGCGCGGCGGGGTGCGGCGGCTGTCGGGGCGGGTGATGACCACGTCGCCCTCGGCGGACTCCGCGGCGGGCGCGTAGCCCATGGTGCGCAGGACGGCGAGCAGGGTCTCGGGTCCGGCCTGCGCGGCGAGCACGGTGGGGGCGAGCAGCCGGAGCCGGAGCTCCGCGGCGCGCCGGTCGGCGAGGACCTCGCCGAGCAGCCGGGGGTCGTCGCAGCGCAGGTAGGAGGAGGCGGCGCCGACCCGGAGGATGCCGTGCCGGCGGGCGACGTCGTCGATCAGGTAGGCGAGCGGCTGCGGCACCGGCGTGCGGGAGTGCTGGGCGAGGAAGGTCTGCAGGTCGGCGGCGGTGCGTCCGGCGTCGAGGGCGCGGCGGACGGAGTCGGGCGTGAAGCGGTAGACGGTGGCGCCGCCCTTGGACTCGATGTCGGCGCAGAGGGCGAGGGCCTGGGCGAGCGGGGTGAGCAGCGGGCCGGGGGCGATCGCGGTGAGGTCGGGCTGCAGGATGACGTGGTCGAGGGGTGCGGGCAGCAGCGGCGCCAGGACGGGGGCCGGGTCGGCGCCGTCGAGCAGGGCGCGGGCGGGGCCGGCGAGTGCGCCGCGGCCGGTGACGCCGAGCAGTTCGGCCTCGTGCAGGGTCCAGCCGGTCAGCGTCTCGCGCAGGTCGTGGCCGTCCGGGCCGGTGGGGCCGCCGCGCAGCGGGCGGTGCCAGCGCAGGGCGGGGAGCAGGGCGTCGGCGGTGGCGGCGGTGCCGGGCGGGAGTTCGGCGAGCCGGGTGAGGGCGGCGCGGCGGACGGACGGGGCGAGGGTGCGGTCGAGTTCGGGGCCGAGGGCGGCGCGGGCCTTGCCCTTGCCGTCGGGGGTGCCGGCGAGCCGGCCGACCCGGGTGGCGGTGAGCCAGGTGCGGGCCAGCAGGGTCCAGCGTTCGGCGGTGTCCTGCTGCAGCCACTGGTCGTACCCGGGGGTGGGCGCCCAGACTTCGTCGGCCTCGCCGTCGGGGGCGAGCAGGCCCGCGGTGTAGGCGAGTTCGAGCCAGAACGCGGCGTCCGGCTCGGAGCTCTCCAGGAGCTGGGCGGCGCGCTTGAGGTCGCGGACGCCCAGGCCGCCGGCCCGCAGGGTGGGCGGCGGGGTGAGGCCCCAGGCTTCCAGCAGTTCCTCCACCGTGCGGACGGCGGCGGCGGCCTGTCCGGCGGCGGTGCGGTCGACCACGACGGGGTCCCGGTCGACGACGGGGGCGACCGCGGGCGGCGCGGCGTCGACGGTGCGGTGGGTGCGGCCGCCGCGCAGGTGCAGGGCGAGCTCGCGGGGGAGGACGACCGAGGTGGGGCTGGAGGGCAGCAGCAGGCCGCGGGCGAGCAGCCATTCGACGGGGCTGTGCGCGTCCGTGGCGACGACCTGGCGGGCGGCGTCCGGGACGGTGCCGGTCGGCGGGCCCCAGACCAGGCGTTCCAGCAGGCCGAGCGCGGCGGGCGGGGCCTGGTCGAGCAGGGCGCCGAGCCGCTTGCGGTCGCCGAGCAGCGCGGTCAGCGCGGCGACGGCGGTGACCGGGTCGGGGGTGGGCGGCAGTCCGGCGCCGGCCAGCAGTTGCTGGAGCCGGGCGGGCGACATGCCGACGGTGGCCTCGGCGAGGGTGGGGCCGAGCCCGGTGCGGCCGGGGTTGACGGCGCTCGGGGCGAGCGCCTCGCGCACGGCCAGGACCAGGCGCAGCGCGGAGTCGGGCCCCCAGACCAGGGCCTGTTCGCGCAGCCGGGCGAGCGCGGCGGGGAAGGCGGCGGTGACGGCGGCCCGGTCGACCGGGTCGGCGGCGGGGTGCGGCTTGACCCGGGCGGGCCCGGTGAGCAGATTGCGGACGACGGTGTCGGTGGCGCCCTCGGGGGCGGCGGCCAGCGCCTCGGCGACCTGCAGGGTGAACCGGTCGAGCCGTTCCAGGGCGCGCAGCACCGAGGCCCGGCTGGAGAGCCGGGCGGAGAGCTGGGTGAGGTCGGTCGGTACCGGGTTCAGCAGGTCCGGGCGGGCCGCGAGCAACGCGGAGACGGCCTCGTCGCCCCGGCCGCGGAGTTCCTCGGCCAGCGTGCGGGGGGCGTTTGCGCGGGTGGCGCGCGGCGCGCTCTGCGGTGCGGTCATCCGGTCCAGGTTAGTCAACACCCCCGGCCGGAGCCCAGAACAGCGGACGAACTCCGTGCGAACCGGCACCTCGACGGCGGTGTCGGGCTCTGCGGCGCGGTGCGCGGCCGGGGCGTGCCAGGGGTCGGACGGGGCTCGCTTCGAGCGGGTGCGGGTGGGTACCGTCTCGGCAGGTGGCGGGGTTCGTGGACGCGAGGGCGGGTGGCGGGGCGATGGCGGGCGGCTCGTGGTGGCGCGAGGGCGGGTCGGCGGACGGCGCGGACGGCGCGGAGAGCGTGTACCTGCCCGGGCAGGCGGCCCAGTCGCCGCCCGACGGGCCGGTGACGCCGCCCGTTCCGCCGCGGCCGTCGGCGCCGCCGCAGGTCGGGCCGGTGAAGGGGCCGCAGCCGTCCGGGCCGACGCCGGCCGAGGTGCACCGGGCGTTCGACTACGCGGAGGGCCACGGGCTCACCGACGTCACCGCGGTGTACCCGGGCTGGAGCGAGGTGGTCTTCGACCTGCAGCCGGAGCCGAAGGCCGCGCCCGCCCCGGAGCCGGTCCCCGATCCGGAGCCGGAACCGGAGCCCGAACCGGGGCAGCAGCGCCCCGGCCCGGGCCGCCGCGCGCTGAAGGCACTGCTCGGCCGGCCGCAGCAGGCGGCCGACGCGCCGGCGGCGGCCCCGGCGGCGGGCGGTTCGCGCAAGCCCGCGCCGTTGCTGCTGCTCGCGGCGGCGCTGCTGCTCGGCGGGGCGGCGACCGGCACGCTGCTGGTGATGCTGCTGGGCTGGGGCGTGGCGTACCTGTCCCACGGGTGGTCCGACCTGATGAAGAAGTTCGCCGTGCTGGGCATCCCGCTGGTCACGGTGACCGGCCTGACGGTCTGGAACTGGGGCCGGGAGAAGGGTCGTTGGGGCACCGCGCTGGCCCCGGGCAGCGACGCGGGCGCGGTCACCTGGGCGGACGCGCCGGGGGTGCTGCGGCTGGCGGCGGTGCTGTCGGCGGTGTT
The DNA here is from genome assembly GCF_003610255.1 of Streptomyces sp. TLI_171. Taxonomy (GTDB): domain Bacteria; phylum Actinomycetota; class Actinomycetes; order Streptomycetales; family Streptomycetaceae; genus Kitasatospora. The sequence continues at coordinate 4,340,209 of NZ_RAPS01000001.1, forward strand.
CGTCCTGGTGGTGACGCTGCGCCGGCGCAAGGCGCAGTGACGGCAGCGGAGCTGACGGAGAGTCAGTCGACCGCGAGGCGGGCCTCCAGGCCGGAGAGCAGGGCGTCGAGGCCGGCTTCCAGGGTGCGGTCGGGGGCGCCGGCATAGTCGGCGGCCTCGGGCTGTTCGAGGCGGGCGCGCAGCCGGGGGAAGCCGCGGGCGGTCTCGGCGGCGCGGGCCAGGGCGGCCGCGACGCGCTCCTTCGGATCCTCGCCGTCGCGGCCGAGGCGGCGCTCCAGCGAGGCGGTGGCGGCCGCGCCGAGAGCGCTGCCGAGGACGTAGGTGAAGACGGCGGCGGCCAGCAGGTCGGCGTCGGCGGGGGCGAAGCCGGCCTGCTCGTACAGGCCCAGGGTGTGGTCGTCGAACCGGGCCTTGCCGGGGCCGTGGAACAGGTAGGACCCGAAGGCCTGCACCAGCCAGGGGTGGCGGACGAACATGGCGTGCAGGTCGAGGGCGAGGGCGGCGGGCGGCCAGTGGCCGGGGGCGGCGTCGTGGGCGGGCAGCGGGATCTCCTGCCAGGCCAGGTCGGCGGCCGCGAGGACCAGTTCGTCCTTGTTCCTGACGTGCCAGTAGACGGCGGTGGCGGCGGCGCCCGGGCGCTTGCCGAGGCTGCGCATGTTGAGGCCTTCGAGACCGTCCTCGTCGAGGAGTTCGACGGCGGTGCGGACGATCTGTTCACGGGTCAGGGCGTCGCGTGCCATGGGGGGGCAGCCTAGGGGGCGGCGGAGTGCCTGCACAAAGTTCGATCGCCTGCCCGCGCTTGGTTCCAGCAGCGCCCGCCGGTCGCCCGACCGGCCCTTCTCCCTGCGTCGACCGTCGTACGGCCGGGGCCGGTTCAGGCTGCGCCGAGGACGTGCAGGAGCTCTGCGATCAGGAAGTGCGCGCCGGTGTAGCCGATGCCCTGGAACCACAGCTGGTCGTCGACCCGGAAGGCCCGGTGGGCGCGGACGGCGGCCAGCGCCTGCCAGGCCGGGGAGGCGAGGGCGGCGGTCAGCCCGTTGCGGTCGGGGTGGCCGTAGCCGCTGTACAGCAGCAGGTCGCCGTCCGCGCGCCCGAGCTGGTCGGCGGGGGTCTCGATGTCGAACCGGTCCGCGTTCTGCGCATCGGGCCGGGGCAGGCCCAGGTCGGCGAGGACGCTGCCGGGGAAGTTCTGCCGGGCGTACAGGCGGACGGCGGGGGAGCCCTCGACGAACCGGACCAGGCTGACCCGCTGCCCGGCGGCGCCCGCGTCGGCCAGCATCCGGACCGCCTGTTCGACGTGCCGGGCGTACGCGCCGACCACGGCGGCGGCCTGTTCGCCGCGGTCCAGCGCGATCGCGTGCAGCTGGAAGTTCTCCTTCCAGGGCGCGCCGGTGGTCGTGGTGACGACGGTCGGGGCCAGCGCGCGCAGGGCGTCCAGGTGGGCGGCGTCCCGGGTCAGGTTGGAGAGGATCAGCTGCGGTTTCACGGCGCGGATCGCCGACGCGTCGGGCGTCGCCCCGATGTCGCCGACCACGGCGACCCCGGCCAGCCGGGAGTCCGGCCAGTAGCCGGGCAGCGCGGCGTCCAGCGGGGCCTTGGCGGCGCCGACGGGCGTGATGCCGAGGGTCATCGCCGAGTCCAGCTCCGCGGTGTCCAGCGTCACCACCCGGGTCGCCCCGCCGGGCACGGTCACCGGCCCGGCCGCCGAGCCCACCGTGACGTCCGGCCGCGGGCTGGGGCTGAGGCTCGGGCTGGGACTCGGCGACCTCGTCGACCGGCCGGTGCCGTCCGCGGTCTCGGGTACCGGCGGCGCGGCGGGCAACTCGTGCGGGCCGCACCCGGCGAGCAGGACGGCGCCGAACCCGGAGAGGGCGGCCCGACGGGACAGCGGGGGTGGCACCTGGGACCTCCGACGGTGGGGCGGATGTCGGCAGTATGTCCGCAATGCGGCGTTTGACCCGGCTTTTCCGCGCCGGAGTCGCGCTGACTACGCTGGCCGCATGGCTCTCACCGTCGGTTTCGACCTCGACATGACCTTGCTCGACACCCGCCCCGGCATCAAGGCCGTCTACGACGTGCTCGCCGTCGAGACCGGCACCTGGATCGACTCCGAGCTGGTGGTGAGCCGGCTCGGGCCGCCGCTGGTCCAGGAGTTGGCGAACTGGTTCCCGGCCGAGCGGGTGGACGAACTGGCGGACCGGTTCCGCGCGCTGTACCCGGACCACGCGGTGCCGGCCACCCTCGAACTTCCGGGCGCGCTGGCCGCGGTGGCGGCGGTCCGGGCGGTCGGCGGCCGGGTGCTGGTGATCACCGGCAAGTGGGGGCCGAACGCCCGCCGCCACCTGGACCGGGTCGGGCTGGAGGTGGACGCGCTGGTCGGCGACCTGTGGGCGGAGACCAAGGGCGACGCGCTGCGCGAGCACGGCGCGGACGTCTACGTCGGCGACCACCTGGGCGACATCCGGGGCGCGCGGGCCGCCGAGGCGGTCGCGGTGGGCGTGGCCACCGGTCCGTACAGCGTCGAGGAACTGGCCGCGGCCGGGGCCGACGCGGTGCTGCGCGACCTCACCGAGTTCCCCGCCTGGCTGGCCGCCCACCTGGGCTGACGCGGCGTCAGCCGGTGGCGGCGGCCTCCCGCGCGGCGCGTCGGCGGCGGGACTGGGCGCGGGCGCCGGCCAGCAGGCCGACCAGCGACACCAGCAGGCCCAGCGGCATCAGCATGGACAGCCAGTACGCGGCGGAGGGGAAGCGCGCCAGGTCGAAGAAGTACGGCACGAAGGTGACCAGGGTGGCGAGCGTGCCGATGCCGAACACCACGCCGCCGACGCGGACCAGGGTGTCGCCGGAATCGCTGGACTGACGGCTCACTGTCGTTGCTCCTTCGCGCGGGCGGTCCGTCCGCCCCGGTCCCCCAGTCTCCCACCGCGCGGCCCCGCCGTTCGGCGGGGTCGGCGCGACGCGCGCTCCGACCGAATGCTCAGGATTCCCAGGAAACGCTCAGGCATGCTGATCATCGGAACGGATCGTCGGCGGAGCGAGGGCGTGCAGCGGGATGGGACTGACCAGTCACAAGGTGCTGGCGCTGTCGGCGCTGCTGTCGGTGCTCGCGGTGGCCGGCACGGTGTGGCTGTGGCCGCGGCTGGCCGGGCGCGGCGTCCGGCCGCTGCTGGGGCGGCTGGCCACCGTGCTGGGCACCCAGCTGGCGCTGCTGTGCACGCTCGGTCTGCTGGCCAACGGCTACTTCGCGTTCTACAGCAGCTGGGCCGACCTGCTGGGCACCGGTGACGACGGCCCGGTGACCATCCAGAACCAGCTGCTCGACCGCCCGGCGGGCGTCCAGCACCTGTCCGCCGAGAACGTCCGCGACACCGGCGCGCTGGGCCGCGACCCGGCGCAGGTCGGCAGGCTGGAGAAGGTCCGGCTGCCCGGCGCGGCCACCGGCCTGTCCACCGAGGGCTACGTGTACCTGCCGCCGCAGTACTTCCAGGAGGCGTACCGCGGCAAGCGCTTCCCGGCGGCGATCGCCATCACCGGCTTCCCCGGCGACGCCAGGAACCTGATCACCAAGCTGAACTACCCGTCGGTGCAGCTGAAACTGGCGAACGAGGGCAGGGCCCGGCCGACCGTGCTGGTGCTGATGCGGCCCTCCCCGGCGATGCCGCGCGACACCGAGTGCGAGGACGTGCCCGGCGGCCCGCAGGCCGACCGGTACTTCAGCGCCGACGTGCCCGCCGCGCTGCGCGCCTCCTACCGGGTCGCGGACGGACCGGGCAGCCTCGGCGTGATCGGCAACTCCACGGGCGGGTACTGCGCGCTGAAACTGGCGATGCGTCACCCCGAGGTGTTCTCCGCCGCGGTGTCGCTGTCCGGCTACTACCGGGCGGCCGAGGACCCGACCACCGGCGACCTGTTCGGCGGCGACCAGCAGCGCCGCGACCAGGCCGACCTGGGCTGGCGGCTGGCCCACCTGCCGGCCCCGCGGACGGCGCTGCTGGTCGGCGGCACCCGGGAGGGCGACGGCGACTACCGGGCCGAGACCGAGCGGTTCACGGCGGCCGCGAAGGGCACCGCGACCAAGGTCTCCTCGATCACCCTGGAGCACGGCGGGCACAACTTCTCCACCTGGTCCCGGATGCTCCCGGCCTCGCTCGGCTGGCTCGGCGAGCACCTCGCCGACCCCTCCTGACCGGCGGCGCGTCACAGCCCGCAACTCCGTGCGCGCAAGGAGTTTCGACTCTCACCGCCCCCGGGTATGCAGCCATCGCGCGGGCGGACCGGCTGTCCGCTCCCGAATCCCTTGGCAGTTCCGGTGAACGCTGAGGGATCATGGCTCCACTGAGCGAAACCGGCCGTCCGCAGTCAGTGGCCGGCCCGCCCACCCGTCCGCGGCCCGAGGGGGCCGCTCGTACCCGATACCGAGGACTTTTCGAGATGCCCACCGGCCAGGTCAAGTGGTTCAACGAGACGAAGGGCTACGGCTTCCTGTCGCGCGACGACGGCGGCGAGGTCTTCGTCCACACCAAGGCGCTGCCCGCGGGCGTCACCACGCTCCGGCCGGGGCAGCGCGTCGAGTTCGGCATCGCCGCGGGGCACCGCGGCGACCAGGCGATGACCGTGACCCTGCTGGACGCGCTGCCGTCGGTGGCCGTCAACCAGCGCAAGAGCGCGGACGACATGGCCCCGATCGTCCAGGACCTGATCACCAAGCTGGACAGCGTCCTGCCCGGCCTGCAGCGCGGCCGCTACCCGAGCAAGCCGGAGGCCCAGAAGATCGCCATGGTGCTGCGCGCCATCGCCGACCAGTTCGACGTCTGAGCGGCCGTCAGACGAACGCCAGCGCACCCGGGTCGACGGCGGGGACGAGTCCCTGTTCGGCGGCCCGGGTGAGCAGGCCGCGCACCGCGCCGTAGCCCTCCTCGCCGAGGTCCGCGGTGAACTCGTTGACGTACAGCCCGATGTGCTGCTCGGCGACGGCCGGGTCCATCTCCTGGGCGTGCGCCAGCACGTACTCCCGGGAGGCCCCCGGGTCGTCCCAGGCCAGCCGGACCGACGCCCGCACGGTGTCGGCGAGTTCGCGCAGCCGCTCGGCGCCCAGCGAGCGCCGGGCCACGATCGCGCCCAGCGGGATCGGCAGCCCGGTGGCCGCCTCCCAGGCCTCGCCCATGTCGGCCAGGCAGTGCAGCCCGTAGCCCCGGTACGTGAACCGGGCCTCGTGGATCACCAGTCCGGCGTCCACCCGGCCGTCCCGCACCGCCGGCATGATCTCGTGGAACGGCAGCACCACGATCTCGCCGAACCCGCCCGGCACCGCCTGTGCCGCCCACAGCCGGAACAGCAGGTACGCGGTCGAGCGCTCGCTCGGCACCGCCACCCGCCGCCCGGCAAGCTCCGCCGGGTCCACCGGACCGGCGGTCAGCACCAGCGGCCCGCAGCCGCGGCCGAGCGCCCCGCCGCACGGCAGCAGCGCGTACTCGTCCAGCACCCACGGCAGCTGCCCGTACGAGATCTTCAGGACGTCCAGCTCGCCGCGCTCGGCCAGCCCGTTGGTGACGTCGATGTCGGCGAACCGCACCTCGGGGGCGTCCGCGCCCGGCACCAGGCCGTGCGCCCAGGCGTGGAAGACGAAGGTGTCGTTCGGGCAGGGCGAGTACGCGACAGTGAGCGGCTCGGCCATCTCAGACCTCCTGGAGCAGACGTGGCACCGGCAGCGCCGCGAAGGCCCGTTCCAGGGCCGCCAGCGCCTCGCCGATCCGCCAGGCCGCGCGGTCGCGCGGTCCGACGGCGTTGGACACGGCCCGCAGCTCACCGGCCGCGAGCCCGAAGCGGGCGGCCGCCTCGGCCACCCCGAAACCCTCCATCGCCTCGGCCAGCGCCCGCGGGTGACGCCTCCTCAGCAGCTCGGCACGCTCCGCCGAGCCGGTCACCGTGGACACCGTCAGCACCTCGCCGACGGTCCCTCCGGTGGCCCCGGCCAGGGTCTTCAGCAGCGCCGGCGGCACCGGGTGGCGCACCGTGCCGAAGCCCAGCTCGGCGACGTCCGCGAACCCGTCCGGCGTCTCCGCGCCCAGGTCGGCTGCCACCAGGGCGTCCGCCACCACCAGCGAGCCGATCGGCGCGGCCGGGGCGAAGCCGCCCGCGATGCCCGCCGACAGCACCAGCCGGAACCGGCCGCCGGCCAGTGCCGCCGCCGTCCCGGCCGCCGCGGCGGCCGGCCCGACGCCCGCCGCCAGCACCTCGACCGAGGGCGCGCCGCCCAGGCCGCGCAGCACCGCCTCGGCCTCCGCGGGCACGGCCACGACGACGAGCAGCCCGGCGGCGCCGGACTGCTCGTGGCGGAGCTCAGCGGTCATCGACCGGAGGTCAGCTGGTCTTGTTGTTCAGGTCGAAGAACCAGACCGCGTAGTACTCCTCGGTCTTCGGGTCCTGCGCGACCACGGTCACCGAGGTCAGGTCGCCGCTCTTCATCACGGTGCTGGCCTGCACCGTGCCCGAGAAGGTCGTCCCGGTGAGGTTGTTGGCGATGGTGGCCCGGTTGCTGGTGCCGCCGTCGGTCAGCGCGAACCAGCCCTTGTCGGCCATGTCCTTGGACACCCCGACGCCGATCCGGTCGCTGGCGCGCACGTCGATGCGGGGGATCTGGCCGGTCTTCTTGTCGGTGGCCGCCTGGCCGTCCTCGACGCACTTGTTGAGCGTCGCCTCGTCGAGCGGCTTGCCGTCGTTGTAGCAGAACGGCGGGGTGGTGACCGAGGTCGTGCCGACCACCAGGGTCGCCTCGTTCTTGGCCGGCGCGCCCTTGTCGACCGCCCAGTAGATGCCGTAGCCGGCAAGACCGGCGCCGACGACGGCGGCTGCTGCGAGGCCGGAGATGACACGGGTGCTGAGGCTCATGCGCAAGAGGCTACTAGCCTTCCGCGATCACACGACGCCGGGGTGCTCGAATCGCCCGGGGTTTACGCCACGCGCGGGCGTGCCGCCGACCTGCGCGGACCGACCCGCAGCAGCGAACGGAACGTCAACAGCAGCATCACCGCCGTCACCACCGCCGCCACCGTCAGACCCAGCACCGCGTTCAGCGGCAGCGAGATGCCCACCACCCCGCCCGCCACCCAGCTCAGCTGCAGCACCGTCTCGGACCGCGCGAACGCCGAGGTCCGCACCGCCTCCGGCACGTCCCGCTGGATCAGCGCGTCCAGCGCCAGCTTGCCCAGCGACGCCGCCATCCCGGAGGTGGCCGCCACCACCGTCACCGTCGCCACCCCGTACCAGAGCGCCGCCGCGCCCGCCGCCACCGTCGCCAGCGCCAGCACCGCCGTCACCGTCACCTCCGGGGTCCGGGTGCGCAGCCACGAACCCAGCACCGATCCCAGCGCGTTGCCCAGGCCCGCCGCCGCCGCGACCACGCCCAGCGCCGCCGTCTCCGGCAGCCCGCCGATCGGGTCCTTGCGGATCAGGAACGCCAGGAACATCACCAGGAACCCGACCAGCCAGCGCAGCGCCGACACCCCGCGCAGCGCCATGACCACCGACGGCCCGACCGCCCGCAGCACCCCCTTCGGCCGCGGCTCGTGCGGCTCGGCGTGCAGCTCCGCCCGCTGCTCGCCCTTCGCCGAGTCCACCTTGTGCGGCAGGTGGAACGCCATCAGGGTGCCGATCACGAACACCACGAACGCCCCGCGCAACGGCCACCCCGGCCCGAGCAGGTGCAGCAGCCCGCCCACCCCGCCCGCCACCAGCGTCGCCAGCAGACCCGCCAGCGTCACCCGCGAGTTCGCCTTCACCAGGGACAGCTGCGGCGGCAGCAGCCGCGGCACCACCACGCTGCGCACCACCCCGTAGGCCTTCGACGCGACCAGCACGCCCAGCGCCTCCGGATACAGCTCCAGGCCGCCGGTGGTCACCGACCCCGCCATCACCCAGGCCAGCGCCGCCCGGGCCAGCATCGACATCGCCACCGCGGTCCGGCGGCCGTGCGGCAGCCGGTCCAGCAGCGGCCCGATCACCGGGGCCAGCACCGCGAACGGCGCCATCGTGATCAGCAGGTAGAGCGCCACCCGGCCGCGCGCCTCGCCGGTCGGCACCGAGAAGAAGATGGTCGACGCCAGCGCCACCGTGATCAGCATGTCGCCGAACGAGTTCAGCGCGTGCAGCTCGATCAGCTTCGCCAGGCCCGACTCGCCTGCGCCCTCCGCGGAGGTCGCCCGCCGGATCCGCCGACCCGTCCCGTGCACCACCCGCCCCGTGCGCACCCCGGCGGCCGACGCGCCGCGCGCCCACCGGTTGCGGTGTTTCACCGTCGGCGCGTCCGCGTCGTCCTGACGCTCCGTCGGGCGTGCCTGGTCCGCCTCCGGCGCACCGGGGGCACCGGGATGCTGCCGCGACACGGCAGACGGCTCCGACCGGCTCTCGGCCTGCCCGGGGCGCAGTCCGTGCTGCGGCGGGTTCTCCTCCGCCACAATCCCATCCTGCCCGAGAAACGCACGCCGTACGAGTGATTGCCGAACCGACGGCGCGCCCCCGCCCGTGGCCCCGGACTGTGCTCCACCGTCGACCGGCGGGTAGCCTGCACTACGCGCGTGCCCGGCCTGCGCAGGGGGTGGCCGACCGGGGCGGCGCGGCCCGGCCGCGGAGCGGCCCCGGGTCTAGCAGAATGGATCGGCCCCGCTCGCGCGGCGGTCGTTCCGGAGACGTGGCAGCAACATCCGGTGCGAGCCCGCCCGACGGGTTGCCTCGGGACCGCAGGATGACAGGACTGGGAGAGAACCGACGCCGTGAGTGCTGCGATGCGAAGCCGTACCCCTGACCGGCTCTGTGCAGAGGCGGTCGACCTCGCCCGCCAGGCAGTCGTGGACAGCGTCGGAGAGGCCGCGGTCGGCCCCCACGTGAAGGCGAGCGCGGACGCCGAGCGCGTCGTCACCCACACCTTCGAGTGCCTCGACCCCGCGTACCGCGGCTGGCACTGGGCGGTCACCGTGGCCCGCGCCCCCCGCGCCAAGAACGTCACGCTCGACGAGGTGGCCCTGCTGCCCGGCCCCGGCTCGGTGCTCGCGCCCCAGTGGGTCCCGTGGAGCGAGCGCCTGCGGCCGGGCGACCTCGGCCCCGGCGACCTGCTCCCCACCGGCGCCGACGACCTGCGCCTGGAGCCCGGCTGGACCGGCGAGGACGAGCCCGCCCCCAACTCGGTGCTCGCCGAGGCCGCCGAGGAAGAGCTCGTGGTCACCGACCCCGGGATCCAGCCGCCGCCGGCCCGCGCCGAGATCGGCTCGGTCGCCGAGGAGCTCGGACTCGGCCGCCAGCGCGTGCTCTCCCGGATCGGCCTGCACCAGGCCGCCGAACGCTGGGAGACCGCGTACGGCCCGCAGACGCCGATGGCCCAGTCCGCACCGGCCTCCTGCTCCACCTGCGGCTTCCTGGTCCCGATCGGCGGCTCGCTCGGCCAGGCGTTCGGCGTCTGCGGCAACGAGTTCGGCCCCGCCGACGGCCAGGTCGTCTCCCTCGCCTACGGCTGCGGCGCCCACTCCGAGGCCGCCGTGCTCCCGGCCCCGCCCGTCCCCAGCGAACTGATCCTCGACGAGACCGTCGTCGAACCCCTCCACATCCACGCCGACCGCACCTCCGGGTCGGTCGAGCCCGACGCCCCCACCGAGGAGCTCGGCCACTCCTGAGCGCGGACCGCGCCCCGCCCGGGCGTCCGCCCCGCGTCCGCGCGCCCTGGCAGAATGCCGACTCGTACGCAGACCACGCGAAGGGCGGCTCGGCACGTGGAGTCTCGGATCATCGGCAGCGCGGCGTCCCCCGAGGAGTCGGACGTCTTCGACACGGCCCGGCTGCGGCGCACCGTGCTGGAGGCGTGGACGGCGGCGCCCGCCCGGTTCCGGGAGGACGCGAACGCCGAGGAGGAGCTCGCGCTCGGCGGGTACCGGGACCGGCTGATCGTCGAGCTCGCGCAGAACGCCGCGGACGCGGCGGCCCGTGCCGGGGTGACGGGCCGGCTGCGACTGACCCTGCGGGACGGGGTGCTGGCGGCCGCGAACACCGGGGCCCCGCTGGACGCGGCCGCGGTGGAGTCGCTGTCCACGCTCCGGGCCTCCGCCAAGCGGGCGGACGAGCGGCCGGTGGTGGGCCGTTTCGGCGTCGGGTTCGCGGCGGTGCTCGCGGTCAGCGACGAGCCCGCGGTGCTCAGCCACACCGGCGGGGTGCGCTGGTCGCTCGCCGAGGCCCGCGCGCAGGTGGCCGGGATCCCGGAGCTGGGCGAGGAACTGACCCGCCGTGAGGGCCACGTCCCGGTGCTGCGGGTGCCGTTCGCGGCCGAGGGCAGCGCCCCGGAGGGCTACGACACGGTGGTGGTGCTGCCGCTGCGGGACGCCGCGGCCGCGGACCTGACCCGCCGTCTGCTCGCCGAGATCGACGACGCGCTGCTGCTGACCCTGCCGGGCCTGGCCGAGGTGGTCGTGGAGAGCGCCGAGGGCGCCCGCACCCTCACCCGCACCGACAACCCGCCGCGCCCCGAGCAGCTGCCGACCGTGACCGTCACCGACGGGGAGCTGAGCACCACCTGGCAGACCGTCAGCGCGTCCGGGACGGCCGCCGCCGAGCTGCTGGCGGACCGGACCACCGAGGAGCGCGCCCGGCCGTACTGGTCGCTGACCTGGGCGGTCCCGGTCGGCGAGCAAGGGCACCCGCAGCGGCCGCGCACCGCCGCCGTGGTGCACGCGCCGACGCCCAGCGACGAGCCGATGGGCGTGCCCGCGCTGCTGATCGCCTCCTACCCGCTGGACCCGACCCGCCGGCACGTCGCGCCGGGCCCGCTGACCGACTTCCTGACCGAGCGGGCCGCCGACGCGTACGCCGACCTGCTGCGCGCCCGCGGCGCGGACGCGCACTCGCTGGGCCTGGTGCCGGGGCCGCTCGGGCAGGGCGCGCTCGACAACGCGCTGCGCACGGCGATCCTGGAGCGCCTGCCCGCGACCCCGTTCCTGCCGCACCCGCGCGGCACCGAGGAGGGCACGCCGGCGCTGCGCCCGCGCGACGCGGTGCTGCTGGAGGGCGCGGACCACTCGGTGGTGGAGGCGCTCGCCCCGATCTTCCCCGGCCTGCTCCCGGCGGGCCTGGAGCGCCGGACCGAGCTGCGCACGCTGGGCGTGCGGCGCGTTCCGCTGGCCGAGATCGTCGACCAGCTCGGCGGCCTGGAGCGGGACCCGGCCTGGTGGCGCGGCCTGTACGCGGCGCTGGCCGGCGCCGACCCGGAGGCGCTCGGCGCGCTGCCCGTGCCGCTCGCCGACGGCCGCACCGTGACCGGCCCGCGCCGGGTCCTGCTGCCCTCCGACCCGGCCGACTGGGCCGGCTACGAGGGCTACCCGGAGGCGCTGGCCGAGGCCCTGGACCTGCTCGACCTGCGGCTGGCCCACCCCGACGCCGCCCACCCGCTGCTGGCCAAGCTCGGCGCCGCCACCGCCACCCCCGCGGGCGTGCTGGACACGCCCGAGGTGCGGGCCGCCGTGGCCCGTTCGCTGGAGCTCGGCGAGGACGACTTCGACGCCGCCGTGGACCTCGCCGACGCGGTGCTCGCCCTGGTCAAGGCCGCCGCGCCGGCCCCCGGAGAGCACCCGTGGCTGGCCCGGCTGGCCCTGCCCGACGACGAGGGCGAACTCGCCCGCGCGGGTGAACTGCTGCTCCCCGAAAGCCCGTTGGCCCACCTGGCTGGCGAGGACGACGCCGCGTTCGTGGACGAGGACCTGCTGGAGCGCTGGGGCCCCGAGGTGCTGGCCGCGGCCGGCGCGCTCACCACCTTCACCCTGGTCCGCGCCGAGGACGTGGTGCTCGACCCGGACGACCTGGAGCGCCTCGACCCGACCGTCCCCGCCGACCGCGCCGCGGGCGGCACCCCGACCGGCCTGATCGACGAGGCCCCCGACGGCCTGGCCGACTGGTGCGAGGACGCCCTCGAATCCCTGCACGCCGACGACGCCGCCGAGTTGGGCGTCCCGCCGGTCGCCGCCGAGCTGCTGGCCGTCCGCGACCTCGACCTGGTCGCCGACGACGCCTGGCCCGAGGCACTGGCCCTGCTGTCCCGGCCGCCCTACCGGGACGCGGTGGTGACGCCGGTGCGCACCCTGCTGCCCGACGGCACCTACACCGACCTGCCCTCGTACACCGCCTGGTGGCTGCGCGACCACCCCGTACTGGACGGCCGCGAACCGGCCGGCCTGCGCGCGGCCGGGGCCGACCCGCTGCTGCGCGGCCTGTACGACGAGGCCCGCACCGGCCTCGACCCGCAGTTCCTGCACGCGCTCGGCGTCCGCACCACCCTGAACGCGCTGCTCGCCGAACCGCACGGCCCCGAGGAGCTGATCGACCGGCTGACGGACCCGCTCTCCGAGGTGACCCACCGCCAACTGCACGGCATCTACAGCCTGCTGGCCGCCCTCCCGGCCGATCGGGTGGAGCCCCTGGACGTGGTCCGGGCGTTGGCCCCGCTGGACGGCGAGAGCGGCCGCCGGGACGACCGCACCGTGATCGTCGACGCCTCCGCCGCGGTCGTCGCCGACGCCCCGGACCTGGTCGAACTCCTGCACGACCACCCGGTGCTGCCGGTCCACCCGGTGCTCGCCACCGCGCTCGCCGAGCGGCTGCACGTCTCGCTCGCCAGCGAGGTGGCCGGCGGCCGGGTGCTCTCCGAGGGCGCCTTGCACCGCACCCCCGCCGTGGTCCGCGAACTCCTCCCCGGCTGCCCCGCCGTCTACGAGGAGCACGAGGAACTCCTGGTGGTCGGCCCCGACGGCGAGGAGGCCCACGTCGACTGGCGCTGGGACACCGCCGCCACCGCCCCCGAACTGCCCTACGACCCGGAGGAGGCCGAAGCGGCCGACGAGGACGACGAGTTCGACGTCCCGCCGGTCCCGGGCCTGCTGCACGCGGCCACCCCCGAGGGCCTGGCCGCCGGCCTCGCCTGGTCCGTCAACCAGTGGCACCGCCGCTTCGAGATCCTGGCCGCGCTCGCCGAGCCCGACCGGGCCTACGAACTCCTGGCGGCCCGCGACTACGAGTGAGCGCCGGCGCCGTCCGGCGCGTCCGCGGGCTGCCGCTCGACGAACACCCGTGAGGTGATCTCCAGCAGGCAGCCCGCCCCGCAGGCGACCACCACACCCGTCAACGGGTCGCGCCAGCCCACCAGTTGGAGCTGGAAGAAGTCCGACAGCCAGGGCACCACCAGCACCAGCGCGAAGGCGCCGGACATCGCGCCGATCAGCAGCAGCCGCCACCAGGTGTACGGGCGGGCGACGATCGCCAGCACCCAGATCGCGCAGATGAACAGCGTCAGGGTGGCGACCGAGGTGTCCGCCTTCAGGGTGCTCTCCCGGTCGCCGCGGGCCAGCGCGTAGGCCAGGAAGGTGGCGGTGCCGCAGATCACCCCGCCCGGGACCGCCAGCCGCAGCACCCGCCGGACGAAGCCGGTCCTGGCCCGCTCGTTGTTCGGCGCGAGGGCGAGGAAGAACGCCGGGATGCCGATGGTCAGCGAGGAGAGCACCGTCGAGTGCCGCGGCAGGAACGGGTACGGCACCCGGGTGAACACCACCAGCAGCGCCAGCAGCACCGAGTACACGGTCTTCACCAGGAACAGCCCCGCCACCCGCTCGATGTTGCCGATCACCCGCCGGCCCTCGGCGACCACCGACGGCAGGGTGGCGAACCGGTCGTCGAGCAGCACGATCTGCGCGACCGCCCGGGTGGCGTCCGACCCGGTGCCCATCGCCACGCCGATGTCCGCGTCCTTCAGCGCCAGCACGTCGTTGACGCCGTCGCCGGTCATCGCCACCGTGTGGCCCCTGGACTGCAGCGCCCCGACCAGTGCCCGCTTCTGCTGCGGGGTGACCCGCCCGAACACGGCGGTCCGGTCGGCGGCCTCGGCCAGCTGCTCCGCGTCGGTCGGCAGGTTCCGGGCGTCGGTCGCGGTCTCCGCGCCCGGCAGGCCCAGGTGCGCGGCGACCGCGCCGACCGAGACGGCGCTGTCGCCGGAGATCACCTTGGCCCGGACGTCCTGCGAGCGGAAGTAGCGCAGGGTGTCCGCGGCGTCCTCGCGCAGCCGCTGCTGCAGCACCACCAGGGCGAGCGGCTCCAACTGCGCGGCCGGATCCGGATCGTCCAGCGACAGCGGACTGCGGCCCAGCAGCAGCACCCGCAGGCCCTTCGCGCCCAGCTCGTCCACCTCGGCGAGCGCCCCGTGCCCGGCCGGCAGCAGCACGTCCGGCGCGCCGAGCAGCCAGCTGCCCTCTTCGCCGCCCGGCTCCAGCAGCTGGACGCCGGACCACTTGCGGGCGGAGGAGAACGGGATCGCCTCCAGCACCCGCCAGCGGCCGTCCGGCGGCGGCCCGTACGCGTCGATCACCGCCCGCATGCTCGGGTTCGGACGGGTGTCGGCGGCGCCGATCGCGCCCAGCGCCTCGGCCAGGTACGCCTTGTCGCCGCGCGGCGCCCCGTCCCCGTCGGCCAGCGGGCGCAGGTCGACCAGGTCCATGCCGCCCTCGGTCAGGGTGCCGGTCTTGTCCAGGCAGACGGTGTCGACCCGGGCCAGGCCCTCGATCGCGGGCAGCTCCTGCACCAGGCACTGCTTGCGGCCCAGCCGGATCACGCCGATCGCGAAGGCCACCGAGGTGAGCAGCACCAGCCCCTCCGGGACCATCGGCACGATGCCGGCCACCATCCGGCGGACCGCCTCCTTCCAGTCGTTCCGCTCCACCGCGAGCTGACTGATGATCAGCCCCAGCGCGGTCGGGACCAGCAGGTAGGTGATGAACCGCAGGATCTGGTCGATGCCGGAGCGCAGCTCGGACTTGACCAGGGTGAACTTGCTGGCTTCCTCGGCCAGCCTGGCCGCGTACGCCTCCCGGCCGACCTTGGTGGCCGTGAACGCACCCGCCCCGGCCACCACGAAGGAACCGGACATCACCTGGTCGCCCGGCCGCTTGAGCACCGGGTCCGGCTCGCCGGTCAGCAGCGACTCGTCGATCTCCAGCCCGTCCGCCTCGGTGACGGCGCCGTCCACCACGACCTTGTCGCCGGTGCCGAGCAGCACGGTGTCGTCCAGCACGATCTCCGAGGTGCCGACCTGCGCGGCGGCCCCGTCCCGGCGCACCTGCGGGCGGGCCTCGCCAACCAGCGCGAGGCTGTCCAGGGTCTTCTTGGCGCGCATCTCCTGGACGATGCCGATCGCCGTGTTCGCGACGATGACCAGCCCGAACAGGCCGTCCTGGAGCGGGCCGACCACCAGGATGATGCCGAACATCACCCCGATGATCGCGTTGAACCGGGTGAACACGTTGGCCCGGACGATCTCCCGCACCGACCGGCTGGACCGCACCGGGACGTCGTTCACCTGCCCGCGCGCGACCCGCTCGGCGACCTCCGCCGCGCTCAGCCCGGGCTGGTACGCGCCGCCCGCGCCGGTCGGATGCGAACCGGGGCCGAGCTCGGGGCCGGGGGCAGCCGTGCCTTCCGCGGGGTGCGTCATGGCACCGACTCTAAGTGGGCGATTTGCCCGGTGCGCCCCACCTTGGTCCGATTCCGGCCGGACGGGTGGTCAGGAGCGGCTGACGGGGGCTCAGCCCTCGTCGGCGGCCTCGGCGCCCGCCGCCTCCGCGGCGCGGGCACGGCGGATCGCGGCCCGGCGGGCCGTGCAGTACTTCAGGCCGATCAGCCCGAGCAGGCCGCCGGACAGGCAGACCCACGGCCAGGTGCCGTGGCCGTGATCGGACAGCCGGCCCTGGAACGGCAGCAGCACCACGAAGCCGACGAACCACAGCACCGTGCCGGTGCCGACGATGGCGACGTCGTTCCCCTCGATGGCCGGGGGAGCGGGGCGCAGTGCGGTCTTGGGCATGGGACCTAGCGTACGGGGCGGGCCCGGCGGGCCGGGAGAGGCGGCCTGTCTTTCGGGTTCGATCGCACATGACCGTAATGGCCTTGTTCTACGCGCGAAGATGGCGCGTGCACGACCGGAATCGTCATACTGAAACTCCCCCCACCCTTGCCTCCCCCGGCCTCTCCTGATCGAGGACCCCCGACATGTCTCCGCAGGCCCAGTCGACCGCCGCGTCGCCCGAGCCCTCCCAGAGCGCGCCGCAGCCCCCGTCCGGCGCCCTGGACCGCTTCTTCAAGATCTCCGAGCGCGGCTCCTCGCTGCCCCGCGAGATCCGCGGTGGTGTCGCCACCTTCTTCACGATGGCGTACATCCTGGTGCTCAACCCGATCATCCTGGCCTCGGCCACGGACATGAACGGCACCCACCTCAACAGCGGTCAGCTGGTCACCGCGACCGCCCTCACCGCCGGACTCACCACCCTGCTGATGGGCGTCATCGGCAACGTCCCGATCGGCCTGGCCGCGGGCCTCGGCGTCAACACCATCGTGGCGCTCCAACTCGCCCCCCAGATGACCTGGCCCGACGCCATGGGCATGGTCGTGCTGGCCGGCTTCGCGATCATGCTGCTGGTCGCCACCGGCCTGCGCGAGCGGGTCATGAGCGCCGTCCCGCTCGGCCTGCGCAAGGCCATCGCCATCGGCATCGGCCTGTTCATCACCCTGGTCGGCCTGGTCGACTCCGGTTTCGTCACCCGCATCCCGGACGCCGCCCACACCACCGTCCCGCTGCAGCTCGGCCTCGGCGGCCACCTGCACGGCTGGCCCGTGCTGATCTTCATCCTCGGGCTGCTGCTCACCATGGCCCTGGTGGTCCGCAAGGTGCCCGGCGCGATCCTGATCTCCATCGCCGTGATGACCGGCATCGCCGTGCTCATCCAGCAGGCCGTCGGCCTGTCCGGCGAAGCCTGGGGCCTCACCGTCCCCACCTGGCCCGGCAACCCGGTCGCCGGCCCCGACTTCGGCCTGGTCGGCCACTTCAGCCTGTTCGGCGGCTTCTCCCACGTCAGCGTGCTGACCGGGATCCTGTTCGTCTTCACCGTGCTGATGAGCTGCTTCTTCGACGCGATGGGCACCATCCTCGGCGTCGCCGACGAGGCCCACCTGCTCGACGAGAAGGGCGACCTCCCCGGGATCAACAAGATCCTGATGGTCGACGGCATCGCCACCGCCGCGGGCGGTGCGACCTCCTCCTCCGCCAACACCTGCTTCGTCGAGTCCACCGCCGGCGTCGGCGAGGGCGCCCGCACCGGCTTCGCCTCGCTGGTCACCGGCGCGCTCTTCCTGCTCGCGCTCTTCCTCACCCCCCTCGCGACCATGGTCCCCGCCCAGGCCGCGACCCCCGCCCTGGTCACCGTCGGCTTCCTGATCCTGGCGAACTCCATCAAGGAGATCGACTGGTCCGACTACACCATCGCGATGCCGGCCTTCCTCACCATCGTGATGATGCCGTTCACCTACTCCATCACCAACGGCATCGGCTTCGGCTTCATCTCCTTCTGCGTCCTGCGCCTGGTCGCCGGCCGCGGCCGCACCGTCCCGATCGCGATGTACTGCGTGGCCGCCGTCTTCGCCTTCTACTACCTGATGCCGGCCCTCGGCCTGCTCTGACGCCGCACCGCGCCACGACGGCCCTCCCCCGCGCGCCGCGGGGGAGGGCCGTCGTGTCCGGCCCGAGACGGAGGCACTGCTCCGCGACGGCGCGCGCCCTGCCCCCCGGACGCGGAGAAAACGGGAGGTGGGGGAGGGGAGGGGCGGGTTAGCGTGGGCGGGTCCTCGGGCGGCTGTCTACCGCTCTTGTTCGTGGCGCGAGCAACGCGTCCGCAACCCAGGGAGTTGCTTCGGCATGGTGCGTGCCCTTGTCGGTGAGTTGGCGTCGGCGGTCGGTCGGACGGTGACGGTCAAGGGGTGGGTGAACACCCTGCGGCTGCAGAGCAAGGTGCAGTTCGTGGTGGTGCGGGACCACACGGGGATGGTGCAGGTGACGCACCGGCGCGGGGGCGAGGGGGATGCGCTGGGGGAGTTGCTGCGGGGCCTGACGGTGGAGTCGGCGGTGGTGGTGACCGGCCGGGTGGTGCTCAACCCGGTGGTGAAGCTGGGCGGGCTGGAGATCGTGCCGGAGCGGGTCGAGGTGGTGTCGGCGGCCGAACCGGGCCTGCCGATCGGCGCGGAGACGGGTCCCGAGCAGCGGCTGAACTGGCGGTTCCTGGACATTCGGCGGCCGGAGCGGCGGCTGGTGTTCGAGGTGCAGACCACGGTCGAGCAGGCGATGCGCGAGGTGGCGGCCGAGGAGGGCTGCACCGAACTGCACACGCCGAAACTGATGGGCACCGCCTCGGAGTCGGGCGCGGAGGTGTTCGAGGTCGGCTACTTCGACCGGACGGCGTACCTGGCGCAGTCGCCGCAGTTCTACAAGCAGATGGCGATCGCCGCCGGCATCGACCGGGTCTTCGAGATCGGTCCGGTGTTCCGCGCGGAGCCCTCCTTCACCTCCCGGCACGCCACCGAATTCACCGGTGTGGACGTCGAGTTGGCATGGACCGAGGACGTCGGCGAGGTGATGGCCTTCGAGGAGCGGATGCTGCGCCGGGTGCTGGAGCGGGTCGCGGAACGGCACGGCGAGCAGATCGAGCAGCACTGGAACACCCGGGTCACGGTGCCCGAACTGCCGTTCCCCCGGCTGACGATGGCCGAGGCGACGGAGAAGCTGCGGGACGCCGGCTGGGACCCGGAGGGTGCCAGGGAGGACCTGGACCCGGAGGGCGAACGGCTGTTGAGCGCCCTGGTGGCGCAGGAGACCGGGCACGAGTTCGTGTTCGTGACCCGGTTCCCGGCCTCGGTGCGCCCGTTCTACCACCGGAGGCCGGCCGACGACCCGGGCGTCACCGACTCCTTCGACCTGCTCTGGAAGGGCGTGGAGATCACCACCGGCGCGCAGCGCGAGCACCGGCACGCCCGACTGGTGGAGCAGGCGCGGGAGAAGGGCATGGACGCGAGCCCCGGGGGCCCGCTCGGCCGGTACCTGGACTGCTTCCGGTACGGGATGCCGCCGCACGGCGGGTTCGGCCTCGGGCTGGGCCGGGTGCTGATGCTGGCGCTCGGCCTGCCGTCGATCCGGGACGCGGTGTTCCTGTTCCGCGGCCCGAACCGGCTGGAGCCGTAAGGCGGTTCGGGCCGCGGGACGGCGTTCAGCCCCCGGTGCGGGCCGAGCCGGGCGGCCAGAGGACGTGCACGGGCAGCCCGGCCGCCCGGGCGGCGGCGACCATGTCGGCCGTCCCGCCCGGGCCGTTGCCCGGCCCGCCGTCCCAGACCGCGATCAACTCGTCCGCGAGGCGCAGCAGTTCCTCGTTGGCGGCGACGTAGGCGGCCGGGTCGAGCAGCGGCGCGGGCAGCACCAGCACCCGGTGCGCGGCTGCGCGCAGTCGCTCGAACGCGGCGCGTTCGGCCGCGGTGGCCTGCGGGTCCGGGTAGGCCGGGCCGGGCAGCACGGCGACCAGGCGGGCGCCGCGGGCCAGCACGGCGTCCGCGAAGAGCGTGTCGGCGCCGGGGGCGAGGCAGGAGACGCCCGTCAACTCGGCGGCGGGGCGGGCGGCGAGGAGGGCGTCCAGGGCGGCGCGGACGGCTCGGGCGGTGGCCGGGGTGAGGTCCAGGTGCCCGGTCACGGCGATCACGGGCATGGCGGTGCGTCCCCTCGGTCGTCGGTGCTGCGTCCCGGATCCTGCCAGGACGCCCGCGCGGCGGGCCGGAGTTGGCCGGGATCGGGCCGAAAAGCTCCGGGCCGGACCGGAGTTGTGATCGCGGCTGGTCACCGTCCGGCCGGATGCTGGACAGTGCCGGGCTGCCCGGCCGACAATCACGCTATGGCCGCTCAGGAGTTCAGCACCCAGCTCGCCCGCCCCTCGCAGGCCGAGCGGGACAGCGCGCTGGAGGTGCTGCGGGACGGGGTCGGCAGCGGCCGTCTCTCGCACGACACCTTCATCCGCCGGATGGAGCTGGTGCTGACCGCCCGCAGCCGCTCCGAACTGGCCGAGGTGGTCGGCGACCTGCACACCTACGGGCCGGTCTCCCGGCTGCTGCTGCGGACCGTGGCCAAGGTGTCGGCGCTGCAGGTGCGGCTGCGCCAGACCTGGCACGCCGAGCAGCTGACCAGGCTGCGCCTGCCGGAGCCCGCGGTGGCCCGGCTGCTGATCGGCCGGATGACTGGCGCCGACCTGCGGCTCGGCGACAGCACGGTGTCCCGCCGGCACGCCGAGCTGCGCTTCGAGGGCGGCGACTGGGTGCTGTACGACCTCGGCTCCAGCAACGGCACCTTCGTCAACGACCGCCGGGTGGCCGGCGGTACAGCGGTCCGCCCCGGTGACCGGCTGCGGTTCGGGCGGCTGGGCTTCCACCTCACCGCGGACTGAGCGCCGCCCGCCCGGCCGACCGGCGGAGTGATCGAAATCAATTTTCCTTAGCTTCGGTAATGACATAGGCTAAGGACATGCCCGAGATGTCCGAGGACGACCTGCTGGCGGTCAGCCAGCTGCGGTCGTCCGCGATGCGCCTGGCCCGACGGTTGAGACACCAACGGGTCGAGGAGTCGCTGAGCCCCACCGAGATGGGGGTGCTCGGCACGCTTGCCCGCTGCGGCAAGGCGACCCCCGGCGAGCTGGCCCGCAAGGAGCACGTCCAGCCGCCGTCCATGACCAGGATCATCGCGATGCTGGAGGAGAAGGGCCTGGTGCGGCGCGAGCCGCACCCGGAGGACCGCCGGCAGGTGGTGGTCAGCAGTACCGAGCAGGCCGAGGAGATCCTCAACGAGTCCCGCCGGCGGCGCAACGCCTGGCTGGCGGAACTCGCCGAGGGCCTCGACGAGGAGGAGTGGGAGCGGCTGAAGGCGGCCGCACCCGTGCTCTACAAGCTGGCCCACCTGTAGCCGGAACGTCCCGGGCAACCGAAGGAGAACCGCATCACCGCAGCACCCACCAGCGCCACACACCGCGCCGCGACCGTCCCCGGGACGGTCGCGTCGCGCCGAGGGGAGACCACCTTGACACCGCCGGCCGCCCGCGCCGCCGCGATCCGCACCGCGACCATCCGCACCGACTTCCGCACCGACCCCCGACGCATCACCCGCCCCGCCGGGTCGCGCGTCGACGAGCCGCTCACCGACGAGGCGGCCGCCACCGGGGAGGCCCCCGCCGGCGCCCCCGCCGCGCAGACCCAGGCGCCCGCACCCACGGGCCTGCCGGGCAGCGGCGACGACGACCCCGAGCATCCCACCGCGGCGGAGACCCCCGCCGCTTCGCCGGGCCGGTTCACCCGCCCGGGAGGGATGTTCTCGTCCCTGCGCATCCGCAACTACCGGTACTACTTCGCCGGCCAGGTGGTCTCCAACACCGGTACCTGGATGCAGCGCATCGCCCAGGACTGGCTGGTCCTCAGCCTCACCGGCAGCCCCTTCGCGGTCGGCATCACCACCGCCATGCAGTTCCTGCCGATGCTGCTGCTGGGCCTCTGGGGCGGCGTCCTCGCCGACCGGCTGCCCAAGCGCCGCCTGCTGATCGCCACCCAGGGCGCGATGGGCCTGCTCGCCGCGGGCCTCGCCCTGCTCACCATCACCGGCACCGTCACGCCCGTCCTGGTGTACCTGTTCGCGCTGCTGCTCGGCCTGGTCACGGTGGTCGACAACCCGACCCGGCAGGCGTTCGTCAGCGAGATGGTCCCGGCCAAGGACCTGGCCAACGCGGTCAGCCTGAACGCCGCCAACTTCCAGACCGCCCGCCTGGTCGGCCCCGCCGTCGCCGGCGCGCTGATCGCGGCGGTCGGCAGCGGCTGGGCGTTCGCCGTCAACGCGCTCTCCTTCGCCGCGGTCATCGGCGGCCTGCTCGCCATGCGCTGCAGCGAACTGCGCCCCGTCGAGCGGATCGCCCGGGAACGGGGCCAGCTCCGCGAGGGCCTGCGGTACGTCCGGGAACGCCCCGAACTGCTGTGGCCGATGGTGCTCGCCGGATTCATCGGCACCTTCGGGTTCAACTTCCCGACCCTGCTGTCCGGCTTCGCGCGCGACACCTTCCACGTCGGAGCCGGCGAGTACGGCCTGCTCAACACCGCGATGGCGGTCGGCTCGCTGACCGGCGCGCTGCTCGCCGCCCGGCGCGGCGCGCCCCGGCTGCGCCGCCTGGTCGCCGCCGCGTGCGCATTCGGCGCGCTGGAGGTGCTGGCCGCGTTCGCGCCCGGCTACTGGACCTTCGCGCTGCTGCTGACCCTGATCGGCGTGTTCGGACTGACCTTCAACACCTCGGTCAACGCCGCGCTGCAGTTGGGCACCGACCCCGAGATGCGCGGCCGCGTGATGGGCCTGCTGGTGCTGGTCTTCACCGGCGGCACCCCGATCGGCGCCCCGCTGGTCGGCTGGATCACCGCCCAGTACGGCCCGCGGCTCGGCCTGCTCGCCTGCGGTCTGGTCTCCGCCGCGGCGGCGGGCACCGTCGCCCTGGTGCTCGGCCGGATCAGCGGCCTGCGGGTCCGTCTCGACCTGCACCCGGTGCGGGCGCGCGGACGGGTGTTCTCGGTGGTGCAGAAGGACGACCTGGCGCCCGCCTGCTGAGCCACCGTCGGCACTCGGCAGTCAGCCGCCGGTGCGCCGGGCCAGGACCTGGCCCGGCCACGGGCCGGCCGGGCGGTCGTCGACGAAGGTCGCGGTGCGGGTGAACCCCAGCCGCTCGTACTGCGCGACCAGCCCGCCGTCGCCCCCGGCGTAGCAGTCCACCCGCAGCAGGCCCGCACCCCGCGTGCGGGCCTGCTGCGCCGCGTCCGCCACCAGCGCCGCGCCGACACCCGTCCCGCGGTACGCCCGGTCGGTGACCAGCCAGCGGACGAACAGCTCCGGCTCGCCCGCGGGCGGGACGTTGCCCGGGGCCCGGTCGGCCAGCACGCAGATGCCGATCGGGTCGCCCCCGTCGTCCGGCTCGGCGATCCGGACCAGGTTCTCCCGGGTCACCCGCTCGGCGCGGTCGGCCGCACCCGGACGCCGGGACCACGGCTCCGGCCCCCACTGCCCCGTCCGCCCCTGGGCGGCGAGCCACGCCACCGCGCCGTCCAGCAGCGCCAGCAGGACGGCCGCGGACTCCGGGCCACCGGTACGAATACGCATGACCTTCATTCTGTCCGACCGGCGCGGCCCGCCGTGCGGCAGGATGGCGGGATGAGGCTCTTCGTCGCCGTGAACCCTCCGGCCCGCGCCACACAGGATCTCGCCGACGCCGCCGCCCCGCTGCGCGAACTCCCGGGCGCGGACCGGCTCCGCTGGTCCGACCCGGCGGGCTGGCACCTCACGCTGGCGTTCCTCGGTGAAGTGGCCGTCAGCGAGGTGCCCGCGCTGGAACGGGAGTTGGCCCGGGTGGCGGCCGAGCACCGCAGCCACCCGCTGCGGCTGGCCGGCGGCGGGACCTTCGGCGAACGCGTCCTCTGGGCCGGCGTCGAAGGGGACGTCCGGGCCCTGCGGCGGCTCGCCGACGCGGTGCAGCAGGCGCTCGGCGTCGCCGACGAGGACCACGGCTTCCACCCGCACCTCACGCTCGCGCGGGCCGGGGCCACCCGCGGCCGCAAGGCCGGTGGCGCGGGCGGGTTGCGGGCGATGGCCACCGCGCTGGACGCGTTCCGCGGGGCCGAGTGGGAGGCCGGGCGGATCCAGCTGATGCGCAGCGAGACGGGCTACGGGCCGGCCCGCTACACGGTCGTCGAGGGCTGGCCGCTGCAGCGCTGAGCTGCCGCCGGTCGCTCAGCCTCCCAGCTCGGGAGCCTCGCGGAGCACCACGTGGGAGGGGCCGGCGGAGCCGAGTTCGAGGAGCGTGAGGGTGTTGGGGCCCGGGCGGAGCAGGGGCTGCGGGCAGTAGAGGGTGGTCTGCGGGCCGCGGGCGTCGTAGCGGCCGAGCAGGAAGCCGTTGACCCAGAGGTAGCCGTGGTCGCCCCCGGGGACGGCGAGGAAGGTGTCGCCGGTGCTGTCGAGGTGCAGGGTGCCGCGGGCGAGGAGCTCGGCGCCGGGTTCGCCGGGCGCCCAGGCGGCCTCGGGGAGCGGGTCGAGGGCGAGCGGTTCGGCGTGCCAGCCGTGCAGGTACTGGCGTTCGTGGCGGACGCCGGTGATGCCCTTGGTCTCGCCGACCTGCGGCCCGTAGTTGACCCGCCCGAGCGACTCCACCAGCAGGCGGAGCTGCGCGCCGCCGCCCACGGTGACGGTCTCGGCAGGGACGCCCCGCTCAAGCGCGGCGACCGGCTTGCCGTCCACGTGCAGGGCGGCGCGGTCGCGCAGGCCTTCGACGGTGAGCGGGAGCTCGGAGCTGAGCGCGGGCACCGTCGTGGTGTAGCGGACCAGCCCGTGCTCCAGCCCGAGCTCTTCGAACAGCGGCGGCACCGGCGAGGCGACGGCCGGCCCGAACGGCAGCTCCGCGAACTCCGACAGCGGCACCTCACGACCGCTCAGCACCGGTGCGGCAGGCGGTAGTTCGGCCACCCGCGAGTCCAAGTAGCGCACCAGCTCCGGGTGCTCGGCGGCGAACTCCTCGATCACCGCCCGGAAGGCGTCGAACTTGGCGGTGGGGAGCCCGCGTTCGTCGATCGCGGCGTCGTAGTCGTAGGAGGTGGTGGTGGGCTGGTACGGGGAGTGCGTCCAGTCGGTGGAGTTGAACGGCGGGTCGGCGTGGTTGGCCCCGGCGGTGGTGCCGAAGTTGGTGCCGCCGTGGGCCATGTAGAGGTTGACGGAGCCGCCGGCGGCGAGGATGCGGCGCAGCGAGTCGGCGGCGTCGTCGGCGTCCCGGGTGTGGTGCGGCTTGCCCCAGTGGTCGAACCAGCCGTTCCAGAACTCCATGCAGAACGGCGGGTCCTCGGGGCGGTGGCGGCGCAGCGCCTCGAAGGCGGACTCGGGGTCGGAGCCGAAGTTGACGGTGGCGAGGACGCCGGGGACGGTCCCGGCGGCCAGCATGTGGTCCTCGGGGCCGTCGGAGGTGAACAGCGGGACGGTGACGCCGCGTTCGCGCAGGCCGCGGGCCAGGTGGGCGAGGTAGGCGGCGTCGCCGCCGAAGGAGCCGTACTCGTTCTCGACCTGCACCATCAGCACGGTGCCGCCGGGCTGCCCCCACTGCCGTTCGACGACCTGCGGGAGCAGGACGTCGAAGAAGCGGTCGACGGCGGCCAGGTAGACCGGGTCGCTGGTGCGCGCCCGGCGGCCGACCCGGGCGGTGAGCCAGCCCGGGAGGCCGCCGTTGTCCCACTCGGCGCAGATGTACGGGCCGGGGCGGACGATCGTCCACAGGCCCTGGCGGTGCGCCTCGTCGAGGAAGGCGCCGAGCTCGTCGAGCCGTTCGAAGCGGCCGGGCGCCGGCTCGTGCAGGTTCCACGGGACGTACGTCTCGACCGTGTTCAGCCCCATCGCGCGCAGCGCGGCGAGGCGGGCGGGCCACTGCTCGGGGCGGGTGCGGAAGTAGTGCATCGCGCCGGAGAGGATGCGCAGCGGGCGGCCGTCGAGGCGGAAGCCGGTCGAGTCGTAGGTGAGCATGTCCCCTAGCCTGCCCGGCGGCACCGGCCCGAAGCCATGGACAAAGCCCGACGGCGTGTTGGACTTGTCGTGTTGGACTTGTCGCGGCAGACGACGGACGAGGGACGACGGACGGAGCGCGATGGAGCGCTGGTGGCACTACCTGACGCCCGGCCCGGCGCAGCTGCGCACCGGGCTGGCGTGCCTGGGCGTGGGCCTGCAGCGCGGCCGGCTGCCGGTGGTCGGCCCGCGGGTGCTGGACCACTGGGTGGCGGTGGTGGTCGGCACCGGGTCCGGCTGGTACGCGCTGCCGGGTGGGCGGCGGCTGCCGGTGGCGGCGCCGGCGGTGCTGTGGCTGCGCCCGGGGGTGCCGCACCATTACGGGCCGGACCCGGGCGGCTGGGCGGAGTCGTTCGTGGACTTCACCGGCACGGGCACCGCCGGGTATGTGGAGCTGGGTCTTCTGCCGGACGCCGAGGTGGTGCCGCTCGACACCGCGGAGCCGGCCCTGCGGGTGATCGCCCGGATCGCCGCGGTGTGCCGTCGTGGCGGGGCCTCGGCGGGGGCGCAGGCGTCGGCGGCGGTGCACGAGCTGCTGGTGGAGCTGCACGACCACCGGGCGGACCTGGACCCGGAGGGCGCCCCGGTGCTGGAACTGCTGCGCCGGGACGCCTGCCTGCCGGTGCCGGTGGCCGAGCACGCCCGGCGGGCCGGGATGACCGTCGAGGAGCTGCGCCGGGCGGTGCGGGCGGCTGGCGGGACCAGTCCGAAGGAGTACCTGCTGACCGAGCGGCTGAACGAGGCCAAGCACCTGCTGGCGGCGAGCGAGCTGCCGGTGGCGGCGGTGGCCCGCCGGGTCGGCTACCAGGACCCGGCGTACTTCACCCGGCTCTTCACCCGCCGGGTCGGGGTCGCCCCGACGGTGTTCCGGGAGCGCGAGTTCCGCGGCGAGGCCCTCGCGGACGGGGCCGCCCCGGACGCCGAGCGGTGGGACGGCGGGCGCCCCGGGGGCGGCCCGGACCGGGGCAGTGCCGGGGCGGGGCGTTCGACCGACTAGTCTCGAAGCGTGGACCCGAAGACCCGTATGCGGATCGTCACCGGCGCGTTCGTCCTGCTGCTCGCCGTGGTGATCGTCAGCGCCCTCGTGCGGAAGTAGCCGCCCCGGCCGCGCGGCGGTCAGTCCAGGCCGGCGGGCTGCGGCGGGGTGATCCGCAGGTGGCCGATCATGCCGGGGCTCGCGATGCCGGGAAGCAGGACCCGCCACAGCGCGGTGAGGCGTTCGGGCAGGTCGGCGCGGTCGGTGTAGACCTGCGACATCACCCGGACGCCGGTGAACGAGCCGATGATGACGTCCGACGTCTCGGTGACGTCCAGGCCGGGGAGGGTCTCGCCGTGCGCGGCGGCCTCGGTGAGCAGGGTGCGGACCACGGCCCGGGACTGGTCGTACGGGGTGTCGGTGGGCCGGGGCAGCGAGGTCTGCTCGACGGCGAGGCGCACGCTCGCCCGGAGCACGGCATCGGTGCGCAGCCGGTCGGCGAAGGCGAAGCCCAGGTCGATGACGGCCTGGAGCCGGCTGGTGCTCTCGGGGACGGCCAGGCCGTCGTTGTGCGCCTCCAGGACGGCGAGGGCGATCGCCTCCTTGGACGCGAAGTGGTGGTAGAGCGCGCCCCTGGTCAGCCCGGTGCGGGCGAGGATCTCGTTGGTGCCCGCGGCGTCGTAGCCGCGCAGGTCGAAGACCTCGGCGGCGGCCTCCAGGATGGCTCTGCGCGAGCGGATGCCACGTTCCTGCTTCGTCATCTCCGACCTCCTGGTACACGGTTCGGACACCGGGGAAAGATGCCGACCTGTCTGCATCCTAGTGCCGTACACGGAGGGTTGACCCATTGCTGACGCACCGTCGGGACGGCTGGGGCGGATTGCACTTGATTTACCAGACAGGCATGTCGGTATGGTGTCCGTCCGGCGCAGGCCCGAACGGCGGGCCCGCACCGCACGAAGGGGGGCGGAAACCCATGGAGTACACCCGGCTCGGCAGCAGCGGCCTGACGGTGTCCCGGCTGGTGCTCGGCACCATGAACTTCGGTACCGAGGCCTCCGAGCAGGACAGCCACGCCATCATGGCCCGGGCCCACGAGCACGGCGTCAACTTCTTCGACACCGCGAACGTCTACGGCACCCGCCCGGGCGAGACCTCCACCGAGGAGATCATCGGCCGCTGGTTCGCGGGCGGCGCCGGCCGCCGCGAACGGACCGTGCTGGCCACCAAGGTCTACCTCCCGACCGGCGCCCGGCCGAACGAGGGCGGGCTGAGCGCCCGGCACATCCGGCGGGCCTGCGAGGACTCGCTGCGCCGGCTCGGCACCGACCACATCGACCTCTACCAGATGCACCACATCGACCGGTGCGCCCCGTGGGAGGAGGTCTGGGAGGCGTTCCAGGTGCTGCGCCAGCAGGGCAAGGTGCTGTACTTCGGCTCCTCCAACTTCGCCGGCTGGCACCTGGCGCAGGCTCAGGAGGCGGCCCGCGAACGGCACTTCCTCGGCCTGGTCGCCGAGCAGTCCCGGTACAACCTGATGACCCGCTGGGCGGAGCTGGAGGTGCTGCCCGCCGCCCGGCACTACGGCATCGGCGTCATCCCGTGGGGCCCGCTGAACAGCGGCCTGCTGGCCGGCGTGCTGCGCAAGCGCGCCGAGGGCACCGCCGCCCGCGGCGGCAGCGGCCGCTCGGCGGCCGCGCTGGCCGAGCACCGGGACGCCCTGGCCGCCTACGAGGAGCTCTGCGCCGGGGCCGGCGCCGACCCGGCGCACGTCGGGCTGGCCTGGCTGCTGGCGCAGCAGGGCGTGACCGGCCCGATCATCGGCCCGCGCACGGTGGCCCAGCTGGACGGCTCGCTGCCCGCCCTCGACCTGCGCCTCGACGAGGCCCTGCTGGCCGAGCTGGACCGGCTGTTCCCGCCGCCGGGCCCGAACGGCGGCGGCCCCGCGCCGGAGGCCTACGCCTGGTGACCGGGAGGGCCCGACGCGCCGTCAGGCCTGCTCGGGTCCGGCCGACTCCACCGGGGCCCGGCTGTTCAGCACCGGCTGCCCGCGCAGCCCGGCCAACTCGGCCCGGACGCGCAGCGGGCCCCGGTCGGATCGACCGGGGCCCGCTGGTGACGAAGCGTCAGCCGTTCAGGTGCTCGACCACGTAGTCGATGGCGCCGGTGAGCTTCTCGACGTCCGCCGGGTCGACCGCCGGGAACATCGCGATGCGCAGCTGGTTGCGGCCCAGCTTGCGGTACGGCTCGGTGTCCACGATGCCGTTGGCACGCAGTGCCTTGGCGACCGCGGCGGCGTCGACCGAGTCGTCGAAGTCGATGGTGCCGACGACCTGCGAGCGCTCCTCGGGCACGGCCACGAAGGGCTGCGCGTAGGAGGACTTCTCGGCCCAGGAGTACAGGATCGAGGAGGACTCCGCGGTGCGGGCCACCGCCCAGTCGAGGCCGCCCTGGCCGTTCAGCCACTCCAGCTGGTCGGCCAGCAGGAAGAGGGTGGAGATCGACGGGGTGTTGTACGTCTGGTCCTTCGAGGAGTTGTCGATCGCGGTCGGCAGGTCGAAGAACGGCGGGATGTACCGGCCGGAGCCGGCGATCTCCGCGGCGCGCTCCAGCGCGGCCGGCGAGAAGGTGGCCAGCCAGAGGCCGCCCTCGGAGGCGAAGGACTTCTGCGGGGCGAAGTAGTAGACGTCCGTCTCGCGGATGTCGACCGGCAGGCCGCCCGCGCCGGAGGTGGCGTCCACCAGCACCAGCGAGCCGGCGTCCGCGCCCTCGGGGCGGCGGATCGGCATCGCCACACCGGTGGAGGTCTCGTTGTGGGTGAGCGCGTAGACGTCCACCCCGGCCTCGGCGACCGGCAGCGGGTGGGTGCCCGGCTCGGTCTTGACCACCGTCGGCTCGGCCAGCCACGGGGCGGCCTTCACGGAGGAGGCGAACTTGGAGGAGAACTCACCGAAGTTCAGGTGCTGCGACTTCTCGCGCACCAGGCCGAACGCGGCGATGTCCCAGAACGCGGTGGAGCCGCCGTTGCCGAGCACGACCTCGTAGCCCTCCGGCAGCGAGAACAGCTCGGCGACGCCCTGGCGGACGCGCTTCACGATGTTCTTGACCGGGGCCTGGCGGTGGGAGGTGCCCAGCAGGGAGGTTCCGGTGGCGGCGAGGGCACTCAGGGCCTCGGGGCGCACCTTGGAGGGGCCGCAGCCGAAGCGGCCGTCGTTGGGCAGATTGTCGGCGGGGATCTGAATCTGAGCCACGTCCGCAGCCTATCGCCCCGGATTGCGCGGAGGTTACGCCCGTCCGGCCGCTGAGACGTGATCTTTGCGGCACCGGACAGGGCTCACCGGGGCGCGCGGCCCTCCGGCTCGGGAGGGGTCCGCGCGCCCCGGTGGCGGCAGCCGGTCAGGCTTTCACCTGAACGAGTGTCAGCCGGCGATCTGGTCCCAGCCGTCGATCTCCTGCGGCTTGCGGACGCCCGGGCCGATGTAGCGGGCGGCCGGGCGGACCAGGCGGCCGGTGCGCTTCTGCTCCAGGATGTGCGCGGACCAGCCGGCGGTGCGGGCGCAGGTGAACATCGAGGTGAACATGTGCGCCGGGACCTCGGCGAAGTCCAGCATGATGGCGGCCCAGAACTCGACGTTGGTGGCCAGCACGCGGTCGGGGCGGCGGTTGTGCAGCTCCTCCAGGGCGGCCTTCTCCAGCGCCTCGGCGATCTCGTAGCGCGGCGCGCCGAGTTCCTTGGCGGTGCGGCGCAGCACGCGGGCGCGCGGGTCCTCGGCGCGGTAGACGCGGTGGCCGAAGCCCATCAGGCGCTCGCCCTTGTCCAGCGCCTTCTTCACGTAGCCGGCCGCGTCGCCGGTGCGCTCGATCTCCTCGATCATGCCGAGCACCCGGGACGGCGCACCGCCGTGCAGCGGGCCGGACATCGCGCCGACCGCGCCGGACAGCGCCGCGGCGACGTCGGCGCCGGTGGAGGCGATGACGCGGGCGGTGAAGGTGGAGGCGTTCATGCCGTGCTCGGCGGCCGAGGTCCAGTACGCGTCGACGGCCTTGACGTGCTTCGGGTCCGGCTCGCCGCGCCAGCGGATCATGAACCGCTCGACGATGGTCTCGGCCTTGTCGATCTCGCTCTGCGGGACCATCGGCAGGCCCTGGCCGCGGGCCGACTGGGCCACGTACGACAGCGCCATCACGGCGGCCCGGGCGAGGTCGTCGCGGGCCTGCTCGGCGGAGATGTCCAGCAGCGGCTTGAGGCCCCAGACCGGGGCGAGCATGGCGAGGGCGGACTGCACGTCGACCCGGATGTCGCCGGAGTGGACCGGGATCGGGAACGGCTCGGCGGCCGGCAGGCCGGGGGCGAACTTGCCGTCCACCAGCAGGCCCCAGACGTGGCCGAAGGAGACCTGGCCGACCAGGTCCTCGATGTCCACCCCGCGGTAGCGCAGCGCCCCGCCCTCGCGGTCGGGCTCGGCGATCTCGCTCTCGAAGGCGACTACACCCTCAAGGCCGGGTACGAAATCCGACATCAGAACGGCTCCTTCAATGATCCGACACGGGCAGGCCGCCATGGTGGGGTGGCATGCCGGTGGCCGATGGTGGTTGGCACTCGGTGTCAGAGTGTCAGGCACGGAGTGCATTGCGCCATACACCACGACGGTGATGTTTCCCCCACGGGCCGCTCGAACCCCTGTCGTCTCCGGCGTCCTCGGCGGATTTTCCGGGGCACCCCGGTCGAGACCGGACGATTCCCCGTGCAGTGGGTCGTGAAGCGTGGCGAGCCACCATATCCCCAGGTGTTTGCGCGGACGTAGCGGCACTCGGCGCTTGTCGTACGGGATGATGTTGGGGTGCCTACCGCGGAACGCCACCCGAGCGCCCTGTCCACGCCCGCCGAGGAACGGCCGGGGCCGGACCTGACCGTGATGCGCCGGCATTACCAGCACGCGGGCCTTGCCGAGGGCGAGCTCGCCGGCGACCCCTTCCAGCAGTTCACCCGCTGGTTCCACGAGGCGGGCGAGGCCGGGGTGACCGAGCCCAACGCGATGGTGCTCTCCACCGCCGACGCCGAGGGCCTGCCGTCCTCCCGCACCGTGCTGCTGAAGGGCTACGACCCGCGCGGCTTCGTGTTCTACACCAACTACGGCTCCCGCAAGGGCACCGACCTGGCCGCCAACCCGAACGCCTCGCTGCTCTTCCCGTGGATCGCGCTGGCCCGCCAGGTGGTGATCGCCGGCCGGGTGGAGAAGGTCGGCCGGGACGAGACCGCCGCCTACTTCCGCACCCGCCCGCACGGCTCCCAGCTCGGCGCCTGGGCCAGCGAGCAGTCCAGCCCGGTGGCCGACCGCGGCGTGCTGGAGCAGCGCTACGCCGACCTCGCGGCCCGCTACCCGGAGGGCGAGGGCGTCCCCGTCCCGCCGTTCTGGGGCGGCTACCGGGTGGTCCCGCGCACCGTCGAGTTCTGGCAGGGCCGGGAGAACCGGCTGCACGACCGCCTGCGCTACGTGGCCGACGGCGAGGGCTGGCGGGTCGAACGGCTCTGTCCCTGACGTTTCGGCGGCAGCCGGTGATCAACTCTGACGGATCGTCAACTGCCCTTGGTCGGGGGAGAGTCAAGTTTCCCCGGATGGCTCAACAAGAGGGGTTTGGAACGCGCTGGAGCGGGCAGCGGCGAGATAAGCTGCGGCCGGGTGAATTCTCGGCACAGGACGCCGAGGCCTGTCTCGCGCCGACAGGCGCAGAAACGAGTCATCATGGTCGCCGCCACCAAGCCCGCCGACAGCGCGCGCGCCGAGGAGTCCGCTCCTTCGCTGGCTGCTCTGGCCTCCCTCGGCGTGGACGAGCTCACCGCCGAGCTGTACCGAGCCCTCCCGGGCGGCGACACCGGCCAGGTGGCCGTGGCGGCGTTCAACTCCTCCATCTGATCGGTCGACCGAGCGCAACCGACGCGACGTCCGACCCCCGATCCCGATGACGCGCCCGCTGGTGCCGTTCTCCCAGTTCGTGCTGAAGATGCACGCACGCTGCGACCTGGCCTGCGACCACTGCTACATCTACGAACACGCGGACACCAGCTGGCGCGAAAAAAGCCGCGCCACCTCCGAGGCCGTGCTGGCCCGCACCGCCGAACGGATCGCGGAGCACGCCCGCACCCACCGGCTGCCCGCCGTCCACGTGGTGCTGCACGGCGGTGAGCCGCTGCTCGCCGGGCCCGCCCTGCTCGGCCGGGCCGCCGAACTGCTGCGCGCCGCCCTGCCCCCCGAATGCGCTCTCGACCTGCGCATCCACACCAACGCGGTGCAGCTGGGACCGCGGTTCCTCGACCTGTTCGCCGCGCACGACATCAAGGTCGGCGTCTCGCTGGACGGCGACCGGGCGGCCAACGACCGGCACCGCCGCTACGCCGACGGCCGCAGCAGCCACGCCAAGGTGCTCGCCGCCGTCGACCTGCTGCGCAGCCCCCCGTACCGGCACCTGTACGCCGGGCTGCTGTGCACCGTCGACGTGGAGAACGACCCCGTCGCGGTGCTGGACGCGCTGCTCGCGCTGGAACCGCCCCGGGTGGACTTCCTGCTGCCGCACGCCACTCACGAGCAGCCGCCCAAACGGCCCGCCGGAATGGGCGGAACCCCCTACGCGGACTGGCTGCTGGCGGTGTACCGGCGCTGGGACGCGCTCGGCAGGCCGGTGCCGGTGCGTACCTTCGACTCGATCCACCGCACGCTGCGGGGCCGCTCCAGCCTCACCGAGTCGCTCGGGCTGGACCCGGCCGACCTGGTGGTGGTGGAGACCGACGGGTCCCTCGAGCAGGCCGACAGCCTGAAGACCGCCTACGACGGCGCGCCCGCCACCGGGTTCACGGTCTTCGCGCACACCCTGGACCAGGTCGCCGCGCACCCCGGCATGGTGGAGCGGCAGTCCGGGCTGGCCGGGCTGGCCGAGGAGTGCCGGGCCTGCCCCGTGGTGCGCTCCTGCGGCGGCGGGCTGTACGCGCACCGCTACCGGGGCGACGGCTCCGACTTCCGCAATCCCTCCGTCTTCTGCGGGGACCTGATGAAGCTGATCACCACCGTCCGCGACCGCACCGCGACCGCCGCCACCGTCCCGCCGCAGGACGCGCCCGGCGCCGCGCTGAGCGACCGTCACCTCGACGAGCTCGCCGCCGGGTACGGCGGGCCGGACGCCGTCCGGGCTCTGGCCCGGGCCCAACTCGGACTCACCCGGCGACTGGTGGCCGCCGTCGGCACGGCCGCCCCGGCCTGGGCGCTGGCCACCGAACTGGACACCGGGCACACCGCCGCGCTGGACGCCGTGCTCACCCACCCCTACGCCCGCGCCTGGGCGGTGCGCTGCCTGCGCGGCGAGGCGGGCGCGGACCTCGGCGGGATGGCCGAGCTGGCCGCCGCCGCCGCGCTGCGCGCCCGGCACCGGTTCGAGCTGGCGCTCCCGGTCCGCTCCGGGGCGGTCCACCTGCCCACGCTCGGACGGGTGCTGGTCGGCGGCGCGGGCGAGGCGGTGCTCACCGGCGACCCGGACGGGTTCACCGTCGGCGGCGTCCGGATCGGCTGGGACACCCCCGGCGACGCCCGCTGGCAGCCGGTCCGGCGGGTGGCCCTCGCCGACGGCTGGACGGTCGCCCTGGAGGACACCGACCCGCAGCGCGACAGCCACCAGTGGCCGGTCGCGGACCGCCTGCCGCAGCCGGAGGTCCAGGCCTGGGCCGGGGCGCTGCGCGAGGCCTGGGAGCTGATCGGCCGCGACCTGCCGGGATACGCGCCGGGCATCCGGGCCGGGCTGTCCACCCTCACCCCGCTGCGGCCCGGACCGGACGGGCGGGACGTCTCCGCCGCCGCCCGGCAGGCGTTCGGCGCGGTCGGCATCGCCCGCCCCGGTACCGCGCCCGCCCTCGCGCTGCTGGTCGCCCACGAGTTCCAGCACGTCAAACTGGGCGCGGTACTGGACTTCCACGACCTGTACGACCGCGCGGACGGCCGGCTGTTCCACGCGCCGTGGCGGCCCGACCCGCGCCCGCTGGAGGGGCTGCTGCAGGGCACCTACGCGCACCTCGCGGTGACCGAGTTCTGGGCCACCCGGGTGCGCGCCTACGACGGTCTGCGCAACGGGCCCGCGGAGCACGCCCGGGTGCAGCTGGCCGCCTGGCGGGCGCACACCGCCGAGGCGGTGGAGACGCTGGCCGGATCGGGGGCGCTCACCCCGCTCGGCGCGCGGTTCGCCGACGGGATGCGCGCGGCCGTCGAGCCCTGGCTGGCGGTACCGGTCGGCGCGGCGGCCGAGTCCGCCGCGCGGGAGGCCGCGGCGGAGAACCTCGCGCAGTGGCGGGCCAGGGTCGCGGCCGGCGGCTGACGGCCGGGACGCACCCGGGGCGAACGTCCGTGCAAACAGCGGCGTCTGACGGGTGGTCATCACCTGAACGATTGATTCCCGAGTAGGTGTCGGCGCGGGCCTGGTTCTAAGGTGTGGGGCTTCGACCCATGTAGCGGGAGGCCCCGTTGTACTCCGTCGCGGAACTCACCACGCACCTGGACAAGTTGGGCGTCCAGCCGGGGGAGACCCTGCTGGTGCAGGCTTCGCTGCGGGCGGTCGGGCCGGTCGCGGACGGCGCGCGCGGGGTGGCGGAGGCGCTCAGGGGGGCGCTCGGGGCGGACGGCACGCTGGTGGTCTACACCGCTACACCCGAGAACTCCCGCACCTCCTCCTACTACCGGGCCGACACGGCCGGGATGAGCCCCGCCCAGTTGCGGAACTACCACGCGCGGATGCCCGCCTGGGACCTCGTGGACACCCCGGCCTCGCCCACGCTGGGGCGGCTCTCCGAGGAGGTCAGGCAGCTGCCCGGCGCCCGGCGCAGCGGGCACCCGCAGACCTCCTTCGCCGCGATCGGGCCGCTCGCCGAGTGGCTGACCAGGGACCACCGGTGGCGCAGCCACCTCGGCCCGGAGTCGCCCGCCCAGCGGCTCTACGAGAGCGGCGCGCGCTGCCTGATGATCGGCGTCCCGGTGTGGTGCTGCACCCCGCTCCACCTGCTGGAGTACTGGCAGCCCGACCGGGAGGACCAGCACTACCGGTGCGTGGTGCGCACTCCCGAGGGGCGGCGCCAGTGGCGGAGCTTCACCGGCACCCGGCTGCGCGACGAGCACTTCCCGGCGATGGGCGAGGTGCTCGCGGCGGGGCTGTCCGACCTGCTGGAGAGCGGTCCGGTCGGCGACGCCCACTGCTTCCTGATGCCGATCCGGGAAGCGGTCGATCTCGCCGACAAGTGGTACAGGACCAGGCCGAGTTGAGGCAGGATCAGATCAAGGCCCTATTCCATTCGGGCCGCCGACCTTCCTACACTTGAGACCCTTTCGGGGGTACAGGTGACAGGCGGGCTCGGGGGAGGCGCGTGTGAACAGCCCAGCGGGCCGGGGGAAGGAAGCGCCGAGGCCGTACTTCTTCCTCAGCTACGCGCACACCCCGAGGATGAACTCGCGGGGCGCCGCCGACCCCAACCTCTGGGTGGCGAAGCTGCACCAGGACCTGTGCGAGGCGATCCTGCAGATCACCGACGTGCCGGCCGGGCACCCGATCGGGTTCATGGACCGCTCCATGCACCAGGGGCAGAAGTGGGCGGAGCGGCTGTCCCGGGAGCTGGCGAACTGCCGGGTGTTCGTCCCGCTGTACTCGCCGCGGTACTTCAAGTCCGAGGCGTGCGGCCGGGAGTGGCACCTGTTCACCCGGCGCTCGGTGTACCAGCGGCGGCCCACCGCGGAGCGGATGACCGGCATCGTGCCCGCCCTGTGGGTGCCGATGGACCACTACCCGCTGCCCCGGGTGGCCGGT
Source organism: Streptomyces sp. TLI_171 (assembly GCF_003610255.1). Lineage (GTDB taxonomy): Bacteria > Actinomycetota > Actinomycetes > Streptomycetales > Streptomycetaceae > Kitasatospora. The sequence continues at coordinate 4,376,502 of NZ_RAPS01000001.1, forward strand.
GAACTCCAGTTCAACCACGACAGTTTCGGCGGCGACTACGCCACCGAGGGCCTGTACGCGCTGATGAAGATCGCCACCTACAGCTCGCAGTACCACACCGCGGTGTGGCGGCTCGCGCAGCGGATCGTGGACGTCGCCGAACAGACCGTCATCCCGACCGGGCAGGCGCTGGACTTCGAGTCCCAGCCGTCCGCCTTCGACCCGCCGGACGTCGCCGACAAGGTCCGGATCTCGGTGTTCTCCTACCGGCAGCCCGAGCTGCCGCCGAACCGCGACGCCACCTGGTACGGCGAGCAGCGCACCGACTGGCAGCCGTACCGCCCGGACTCCTCGCGGCCGCTCGCGCAGGACGCCGCCGACGTCGCCCGCAACATGGGATTCCAGCCCACCGTACGGGAGTTCGAGGAGGAGGCGGAGGAGCTGCTGACCGGCGAACGACCCTCCGCACCGAGCGTCGTCCTGGTCGACCGGTGGGCGTTCCTGGACGGGCGGCGCGCCGACGCGGTCCGCCGGCTCGACCGGCGCAACCTCGGCGCGGTCGCCGTGGTCGAACCGTGGAACCGCGAGGACCAGCAGAGCCGCGACCACGAACGGATGCTCAACGAACTCGGCGACAGCGTGCTCGCGGTCACCCGCGGCGCCCGCCAGAAGCCCAGCCTCCGCGACGACGGCACGGCCGGCGCCCCCGGCAGCCTGGAGGAGTTCCGCGGCGAGATGGAACGCGCCGTGATGCGCGCCTGCACCGCGCACGAGCAGCACCACCGGGACAGCAGACCCGGCGGACCGCCCGCCGAGCGCAGACCCACGATCGGCCCCTGAGCCGGGCACGCCCGAACGGGAGCAGCAGGACGCCGGACGGTCGGGACTCCGTCCGGTGGCACGGCGCGCGGGAACAGGACGGGCACCCAAGGGCCCGGGGGAGGGAAACGTCATGACCGAGAGGCCGACGAAGGGCCCGCAGATCCAGGCGCGCCGCCGCGACGCCACCATCGAGAACCGGCACGGCCGGATCGTCACCTTCTACTCGTACAAGGGCGGCACCGGCCGCACCATGGCGCTGGCCAACACCGCCTGGATCCTGGCCGCCAACGGCTACCGGGTGCTGGTCGTCGACTGGGACCTCGAAGCGCCCGGCCTCGCCCAGTTCTTCCGGCCCTTCCTCAACCCCGACGTGGTCGCCGCCACCACCGGCATCATGGACCTGTTCGGCGACTACCTCGAAGAGGCCCGCCGCCCGATCGACCGCGACCCCGAGTGGATCGAGGACTTCGCGCGGATCCACCCGCACGCCCTCTCGCTGGCCTGGCCGCACTTCCCCGGCGCCGGCCGGATCGACCTCGTCCCGGCCGGCCAGCAGAACCGCGACTACTCGGTGGCCCGCCTCGACTGGGACCTGCTGTACGAGCGCTACGAGGGCCGGCGGTTCATCCAGTCGCTGCGCGCCGACATGAAGCGCCGCTACGACTACGTCCTGATCGACAGCCGCACCGGACTCACCGACACCGCCGACATCTGCACCGTCGAGATGCCCGACGACCTGGTGGTCTGCTTCACCCTCAGCGACCAGTCCATCGACGGCGCCTCCCGGATCGCCCGGGTCATCGAGGACCGCTACGGCGACCGGGAGATCCGGATCCTGCCCGTCCCGATGCGCATCGACGAGGGCGAGAAGGAGAAGGCCGACGCCGGCCGGGCGCTCGCCCGGATCAAGTTCTCCGGACTGCCCGCCGGCTTCGGCGAGGCCGACCTGGCCCGCTACTGGGCCGGCGTCGAGATCCCCTACCGGCCGTTCTACGCCTACGAGGAGATCCTCGCCCCGTTCGGCGATCAGCCCGGCCTGCCCGGGTCGATGCTCGCCGCCAACGAGCGCCTCACCCGGGAGATCACCCAGAGCCGGGTCGCCGGACTGCCGCCGATGCCCGAGGACCTGAGACTGCGTCACCTCGACGGCTTCGCCCGGCGCCGCCCCACCGCCCCCGCCGACCTGTACCTCAGTTACGTCCCCGAGGACCGCGCCTGGGCGGACTGGATCTCCGCGCTGCTCGCCGACGCCGGCTACCGGGTCGTCCCGCGCGACGTCGGCGCCGGCGCCAACCCGCGCGAGGCCACCGGCCGCGGCATCGACTCCGCGTACCGCACCGTCGCCCTGCTGTCCGCCGCCTACCTGCAGTCCCCGCAGGCCCAGGCGCTGTGGGACCGCACCGTGCTCGCCGACCCGGCCGGCGCCCGCCGCCAGCTGATCCCGGTCCGGGTCTCCGACGTCCGCCTCAACGCGCCGTACAACAGCCGCAACCCGGTCGACCTGATCGGCCGCGACGAGCAGGCCGCCGCCACCACCCTGCTGCGCGCGCTCGGCCGCACCGAGACCGAACTGCCCGAACGCTCGCCCGGCGCGCCCCGCTTCCCCGGCACCAAGCCGACCTTCTGGGAAGTCCCGCAGCGCAACCACTCGTTCACCGGCCGGGTCAAGGTCCTCGACGACCTGCGGGCCCAACTGGCCGGCGGCACCACGGCGGTGCTGCCGCCCCCGCAGACCCTGTACGGCCTCGGCGGCGTCGGCAAGACCCAGGTCGCGCTGGAGTACGCGCACCGCTACATGTCGCACTACGACCTGGTGTGGTGGATCGACGCCGAGCAGAGCGAGAACGTGGTGGTCGACCTCGCCGAGCTCGCCGGACGGCTCGGGCTGCGCGTCGGCGACAACGTCAACGAGGCCGCGCAGGCCGCCCGCGACGCGCTCCGGCAGGGCATCCCCACCCCCAACTGGCTGCTGATCTTCGACAACGCCGACGAGCCGGGCGAGATCCGCCGGTTCTTCCCCGACGGCCCCGGCCACATCCTGGTCACCTCCCGCAACCAGGGCTGGTCCGGCCAGGCCGGCGTGCTCAACGTCGACGTCTTCGACCGCACCGAGTCCGTCGACCACCTCACCAGGCGGGTCCGCGGCCTGGCCCGCGGCGACGCCGACCGGGTCGCCGACGCCGTCGGCGACCTCCCGCTGGCCGTCGAGGTCGCCGCCGCCTGGCTGGAGACCACCCGCACCCCCGTCGACACCTACGTCAACCAGCTCAAGGCCGAGGCCACCCGGGTCCTCGCCGCCGGCGAGACCCCGGTCGACTACCCGACCCCCGTCGGCCTCACCTGGAACGTCTCCATCACCCGGCTGCGCGAGCAGTCGCCCGCGGCCGTCCGGCTGCTGGAACTGTGCGCCTTCTTCGCGCCCGAGCCGATCTCGCTCAACCAGTTCTTCTTCTCCGAGCAGATGCGCCTCGCGCTCGTCCCCTACGACGAGGAGCTCACCGACACCTTCCTGCTCGGCAAGGTGCTGCGCGCCGTCAGCCGCTACGCACTGGCCAAGACCGACGCCGGCTCCGACTCCTTCCAGGTGCACCGGCTCGTCCAGGCCGTGGTCCGCAGCGGCATGACGGAAGCCGAACGCAACTCCACCATGCACCAGGTCCACCGCATCCTGGTCAACGCCAGGCCCCCGCTCGGCGACACCGACAACCCCGCCAACTGGCCGACCCTGGAGAAGATCTGGCCCCACCTCACGCCCTCCAGGGCGCAGGACTGCGACGAGCGGGAAGTCCGCGAACTGCTCATCGACCGGGTCCGCTACCTGTGGAAGCGCGTCGACCTCGACCAGGCGCTGCAACTCGGCCGCCAGCTCGACGCCGCCTGGGCGGTGCGCTCCGAGACCGAGCCAGACCCGGCCGAACGCCGCCTGTGGCGCCGTCAGGTCTACAGCCTGCGGCTGCAGGTCGCCAACGTGCTGCGCTCCAAGGGCTCCTACACCGACGCGCTGGCCCTCGACGAGGCAACGCTGCTCGGCCAGCGCGAACTCCTCGGCGAGCACCACCCGTACACCCTGATGACCGCCAACTCGATGGCGGCCGACCTGCGTTACCTCAACCGCTTCCAGGAGGCCCTCGCCCTCGACGAGGACACCTACCGGCAGTTCGTCGAACTCTTCGGCGAGGACGACCCGCGGACCCTCTCGGTCGCCAACAACCTCGCCATCGACCACCGCCTGGTCGGCAACAGCCGGGAAGCCCTCGAACTCGACCAGGAGACCCTGGAACGCCGCTCCGCGGTCCTCGGCCCGCTCCACCCCTACACCCTCAGCGTCAAGTCCAACCTCGCCCGCGACCTGCGCGAACTCGGCGACTACAAAGCCTCCGCCGAACTGCTCCGCGAGGTCACCGAGACCTTCGGCGCGGTCGACGCCTCCGGCCTGCCGGAGGAACTGCGCAACGCCAAGTCGCTCGCCGTGTCGCTGCGCCGGGCCGGCCAGTACGCCGAGGCCCGCGAACTCACCGAACGCACCTACGAGCGCTACATCGACCTGTACGGGCCCGAGTTCCCCGACGCGCTCGCCTGCCGGCTCAACCTGGCCGCCGACTTCAGCGCCGCCGGCGACAAGGAGACCGCCCGGGACATCGCCACCGACGCCTACCAGGGCCACCGGCGCCTGCTCGGCGACGCCCACCCGTTCACCTTCGCCTGCGAGAACAACCTCAGCATCTACCTGCGCGGCTCCGGCGACATCGACGGCGCCCTGCTGCACGGCCGCTCGGCCGTCGACGGCCTCACCCGCGCGCTCGGCGACCGCCACCCCTTCACCCTGAACGCCGTCATCAACCTCGCCAACACCCTCGCCGAGAACCGGCAGCTCGCCGAGGCCGAGGAGCTCGGCCGCGCCGCCCACAGCGGGCTGTCCGCCCGGTACGGGGCCAACCACCCCGACGCGCTGGTCTGCCAGGCGAACCTGGCCATCACCCTCCGGGAGGCGGGCCGCCGCAGCGAGGCGGAGAGCCTGCGGATGCAGGCCGTCGCCGCCCTCGTCGAACTCTTCGGCGAGGAGCACCCCTCGGTCGTCTCGGCCCGCAACTGGGTCCGCACCAACCGGGACCTGGAGCCGCAGCCGCTCTGACGCCGCCGGCGCGAGTGGCGGCGGCGCCCTCCGGCGCGCGGCCGCCACTCGCGCGAGGCGCGCCCTCAGGGGTGCGCCGCCCAGCGGATGGCGTCGGTCATCTCCTTCAGCGAGCCGAAGTGGGCGGCCCCGGGCTCCAGGTAGAGCTGGGCGCCGGGGATGTGGTCGGCCAGCCAGGCGGAGTGGCCGACGGGGGAGAACTTGTCGTCGGCGCCGTGCCAGAGGCGGACGGGCACGTGGATGGAGTCCACCGCGAAGCCCCATTCGGCGATGAAGGCGAGGACGTCGTCGATCCAGCCGTCGGCGCCGAAGCGGAACGCCTGCCGGTAGGTGGAGTGCAGCATCCGGCGGATGCCGATGTCGGCGACCACGGTGCGGTCCGGCGGGGTGAGTTCGGGGACCAGGTTGCGGATCAGCTGGGCCGGGTCGCGCCGGATCATCCGGGACCGGAACTGGAACTGGCCGGCGATCCGTGGCTGGCCCAACTCGGCCTGGCGGTAAGCGCGTTCGTTGGACTCGGTCATCCCGGCGAACCAGTCGAGGCCCTCTGCGTGGCGGGGGGCGAGGGAGACCTGGGTGGCGGCCCGGCGGACCCGGTCGGGCAGCAGTGCGGCGCAGGCCAGGGCGTGCGGCCCGCCGCCGGAGCGGCCGACCACGGCGAACCGGTCCAGGCCGAGCGCGTCGGCGATCACCGCGACGTCGTTGGCCGCGGCCGAGACGTTGCGTCCGGGCAGCCGGGTGGAGTCGCCGTAGCCGGGGCGGTCGAAGGAGATCAGCCGGACCCGCATCCGGGCCAGCACGGCGCTGCGCGGGGCGGGCCCGACCCGGCTGCCGGGGGTGCCGTGGAGCAGGAACACCGGTCTGCCGGACGGGTCTCCGGAGGTTTCGACGGCGAGGATGCCACCGTCCGGCGTCTCGATCCTCCGTGTCGCCACGCGGGCCCTCCTGCTCAGCTGGGGATGTCGAGGCTGCGCACCTCGCGGCGCGCCTGCCAGGTGGTGTGTTCCCGGGAGATCGCGTCCTCGGCGTCCCGGGCCAGCCGGGCCCAGGTCTCCTCAGCCTCCGGGGAGGAGAGGTCGACGGCGGCCAACTGAGCCTCGACCTTGGAGAGTTCGGCCGCGGCGAGAGTGTAGGCGGCGGCCTGCGGCCGGTACTGGCGCAGCTGCGCCCAGGCGGCGATGGAGGCGGCCACGGCGGAGATCGCGCCGAGCGCGTCGAACGAGAACTGGCCGAGGGCGCGCAGCACGGCGAGCAGCAGGCCCGCGGCGGGCAGCACGATGGCCAGCCGGCCGACCCGGCGGGTCGCGTTGCGGCACTGGATGGCCTTGGCCTGGTACCACTGGCGCTGGCTCTGCACGCGCTCGCGCAGGTAGATCTCGCGGCGGACCGGCAGCGGCTGGTCGCGGAGCTTCTCCATGGTCTCGGTGATCTGCGGGTGGCGGGCCGGGGCCCGCCAGGTGCGCAGTTCCTCGGTGACCCCCGGGGTGACCCGGTCGGTGTCGAACTCGCCGAGGATGCCCGCGAGCTGGATGTCGTAGAGGCGCTCGGCGTCGGGCAGCTTGCGGGGCGGCGGCTGGTAGGAGTCGGCCCGCACCGCGTACTTCCACACCAGGGTCTTCACCGACTCGGCGACCGCCCGGCCGTCGTACCAGAGCCGCTGCGGGTTCTGCCAGGCGACCATGACGGCGATGAACAGCGCGCCGAGGTACGCCAGCGCGGCGCCCCAGGCCCACAGCGCGCCGTCGGCGGAGCCGGCGAACGCCGCGCCGACCAGCAGCAGCAGCTCCCAGCGGGAGAGCGCCACCGCCCGGGTCTGGCCTTGCAGGGACGCGCCGTCGGCGGCCCAGAACAGGCGCGGGAGCAGGTCCTGCTCCCGCACGAAGCCGATCGAACGCCCCGCCCCAGCCGCCATCCCCGCCCCCGCAGCGCCGTCTCACCGGTCTCGGGAGTCCTTCCCAGTGTCGGGCGAACTTACGCGAGCGCCAGCGGAGTTGGCCGAATGGGGCGGGTCGCGGCCGAGGCCGGTGTCACCAGGCGTAGAAGATCCGGTCGGCGTTGTCGGCGATCACCTTGTTGTTCCACTCGGTGCCGCCGTCCACGTTGCCGGAGCGGAACAGCGGCGGGGTGATGCCGCGATCGGCGAGCTTGGCGATCGCGGAGGCCGTCACGGACTGCATCAGCGCGCTGGTGACGATGGTGGAGACCGAGCCGAACGGGGCGCCCGCGCCGGGGTGCTCCAGCTCGCCGTCGCCGAGGCCGATCTTGCTGTCCAGCACCACGTCGCAGTTGTCCTTGAGGTAGGTGCCGGACGGGTGGTTGGAGGAGACCGCGCCGGGATAGGCCAGCGAGGTCACGCCGATCACCTTCAGGCCGCGGTCCCGGGCGTGCTGGGCGAGCTCGACCGGCATCACCTGGCGGCCGGAGAGCGAGACCAGGAACAGCAGGTCGCCGCTGCGCGCCGGGGTCAGGTCCAGGGTGGTGGTGGCCAGCCCGGAGACCCGCTCCAGCGCGCTGCCGAGGTGCGCGGGCATCACGTTCACGCCGGTCATCCCGGGCACGTTCAGCAGGTTCATCACGACCAGGCCGCCGGCCCGGTAGACCACGTCCTGGGCGGCCAGCGAGGAGTGCCCGGCGCCGTAGGCGAAGATCCGGCGGCCGTGCTCGACCGCCTCGGCCAGCAGCTCGGCGGCGGCCTCGATGTTCTCCCCCTCCTCGGCCCGGATCCGCTCCAGGTGGGCCACCGCGGCGTCCAGGTACCGGCCGACCAGTTCGCTCATCTCTGCTCCGTCCGAGCTCGGGAGCGGTCAGGTGGTCCAGACCGCATATGGAGAAAGCTACGGCGTGCACGGTGGCCCCTGCCGCAGGCGGCTGTCAACCGCTCCGAAAAGCGCGGGCATAGCGGTGCAGCGGACCGGGTTGTCACTTCGGTACGTCAGAATTGGCGGTGAGGACACCGAAGAACGGAGCCAGGGGCGATGTCAGGGCTGATCGACACCACTGAGATGTACCTCCGCACCATCCTGGAGCTGGAGGAGGAGGGCATCACCCCGATGCGCGCCCGGATCGCCGAGCGGCTGGAGCAGTCCGGCCCCACGGTGAGCCAGACGGTGGGCCGGATGGAACGCGACGGGCTGCTCCAGGTCGCCGAGGACCGGCACCTCGAACTGACCGGCGAAGGACGCAAGTTGGCCGTCCGGGTGATGCGCAAGCACCGGATCGCCGAATGCCTGCTGGTGGACGTCATCGGCCTGGAGTGGGAGCAGGTCCACGAGGAGGCCTGCCGCTGGGAGCACGTGATGAGCGAGACCGTCGAGCGCAAGGTGCTCGCGATGCTCGGCCACCCCACCCAGTCCCCGTACGGCAACCCGATCCCCGGCCTGGACGAGCTCGGTGACACCAAGGCCGAGGGCGAGGGCTTCGACGCCGGGCTGGTCACGCTGGAGGCGGTCGCCGCCAAGGACGGCACGGACGTGGTGGTGCGGCGGATCGGCGAGCCGATCCAGACCGACGGCGAGCTGATGCGCACCCTGCGCCGGGCTGGCGTGCGCCCCGGCGCCACCGTGCGGGTCGCGCCGGCGGCCGGCGGCGTGCTGGTCGGCAGCGGCGAGAACGCGGCCGAGCTGGGCAAGGACATCGCCGCGCACGTGTTCGTCGCCCAGCCGTAGCGCCGTTCGCTACCGCTCGCGGCGACCGCTCCGGAGACGCGCCTCGGGGCCCGGTGTCCCCACACCGGGCCCCGCGCGTTCCCTCCCCGTCCCCTCCGTCCCCCGCCGTCCCTCCCCTGCCGTGCCGGGCGCGACCCCCTGTGCCGCGCCCGGCTCCCTCCCGCTGCCGCATTCGGCTTCCCCGTCCGAACGCCCTCCCGGCAGCCCCCCACGCTCTCGGTCCGCCCGCTCCTTTCGCTCCGTTGGCCCCGTGCCGACGCTGAGGATGATCCCCTCGGCAACCGCGGCCAATCCTTGAGCGTTGTCACCCGATCGGTGGGCTTCCCGCGTTGACCTGCGGGTATGACCACCGGTTCCGGAAGATCGCGCTCCGGACGGCGGAGAACGGGCGTGGGCACGCGAACGGCGGGCCCGGCCTCCGGGTCGGGAGGCCGGGCCCGCCGCTGCCGCGCGGGGTGTCGCACGGCGACGCCCTCGCCGGATCGGCCGAGGGCACACTCGGGAGGTCAGCGCACGGCGGCGGCCGGGCGCTGAACGGGGCGCGGGGCGGAGGACTCCCGCCCGCAGGCGTAGGCCAGCGGGCTGACCAGCTCCATCGCGTCCGGCAGCCAGCGGTTCAGCGCGGACGGCGGCCGAGCCCACTGCGCCGAGGCGTACCCGCCGACCCGGGACGGCGGGGCCACCACCCAGTCGCCCTCGCCGCGCGCCACCAGGTCAAGCCGGTCCGCGGACCAGCCGATCTGGCGCAGCATGTCCGGCAGCTTGTCGACCACGCCGGGCAGCACCAGGAAGTGCAGCCGCCGCCCGCTGCGCCCCGGCGCGGCCGGGACCGCCACCACCGGGCCGAGCTGCAGCCCCATCCGCTCCATCCGGGCCAGCGCCAGGCAGCCCGCCACCTCGGGCACGTCCAGCACGTCGAAGGCCCGCCCGGTGGGCAGCAGGATCGACGCCTCCGGGTTCTCCGTCCACCACTTGCGGACCACGCCGGGCCCGGCGCTGGCCCTGCCCCGCCAGTCCGCCCCGACCGGGTGCGCGCCGGGCAGCGGGCACTGCGCCTCGCCGCACGAGCAGCGGGCCGGGCCCTCGCCGTCGACCAGCCACGTTCCCGGCGCCACCTCCCAGTGGCGGTCCTCGGCGTAGCGGACGGCTTCGAGCAGCAGCGGCGGCAGGTCCTGTTCGGGAGCTCCTGGGGTGTTGTCCACGTGCTGCACAACTACCGTCCGTGAGTGCGGGTTACGGGCCGCCGCGGAACGCTTCGAACGGGGCGCGCGATGTCACCCGGGACGGTGATCCTGGTCGGAACCCTCCGTCCGAGCAGGGGCGGTAACGGGCGCAGAGGGGGCGCACAGGGGCATTCACCAGGGCGCGTGGGGAGTGGGTACGTCACCGTGGGTATTCCGCATGGTGTTGCACAGTCGTCGCCCTCCGGTCGGGTCCGGACGGCGTTGGGGAGGCGGAAAAATCCCATGGCCGCGAGACCACTCGTCGCACGAGAGCCGAACGAGCGTCTGCAGCAGCTGATCCAGGAGGCGGGCTGCTCCAATGCGGGCCTCGCCCGCCGGGTCAACCTCTGCGGAGCAGAACACGGACTGGACCTGCGTTACGACAAGACCTCCGTCGCCCGCTGGCTGCGCGGGCAACAGCCACGCGGGCAGGCGCCCGCCGTCATCGCCGAGGCGCTCGGCCGCAAACTCGGCCGCGGCGTCACCGTGGACGAGATCGGCATGGCCGACGGCAAGAGCCTCAGCTCGGCGGTCGGCCTGCAGTTCGCGCCCAGCCTCGGCGCCGCGCTGGAGCAGATCTGCGAGCTCTGGCGCAGCGACGTCGGCAAGCGCGACTTCCTGGCCGGCGCCACCGTCGCCGCCTCCGCGCTGGTCGAACCCAGCCGGGACTGGCTGATCACCCCGCCCGACCCGGTGGTCGCCCGGACCGGCGGCACCAGGGTCGGCCTGGCCGACGTCGCCGCCATCCGGGCCACCACCCAGATGCTGGTCGACCTCGACCACCGGTTCGGCAGCGGCCACGTCCGCCCCGTCGTGGTGCACTACCTCAACAGCGTGGTCTCCGGCTTCCTCGGCGGCTCCTACCGCGACGAGACGGGACGTCAACTCTTCGGCGCGGTGGCCCGGCTGACCGAACTGGCCGGCTACATGGCCGTCGACACCGGACAGCCCGGCCTCGCCCAGCGGTACTACATCCAGGCGCTGCGCCTCGCCCAGGCCGCCGACGACCGCGGCTACGGCGGCTACGTCCTCGCCGCCTCGATGAGCCACCTCGCCGCGACCCTCGGCAACCCGCGGGAGATCGCCCAACTCGCCCGCGCCGCCCAGGAAGGCGCCCGCACCGTCGCCACCCCCACCGCGATGGCGATGTTCTACGCCGCCGAGGCCCGCGGCCACGCCCTGCTCGGCGACGCCTACGCCTGCGAGCACGTCGCCGCCAAGGCGCTCGCCGCGATGGAGCAGCGCAACCCCGTCGACGACCCCGACTGGATCGTGCACTTCGACGAGGCCTACCTGGCAGACGAACTGGCGCACTGTCACCGCGACCTGCAGCAGGGCGAACGGGCCGAGCACTACGCCCGCACCGCGCTCGAACTGCACCCCGCCCACCGGGTCCGCCGGCGCGCCGTCGACCTGGTGCTGCTCGCCACCGCCCAACTCCAGCAGCGCGACCTGGAACGCGCCTGCGAGACCGGCACCGAGGCGGTCCGGCTGCTCAGCGGACTGCGCTCCAACCGCGGCGTCGAGTACCTCGACGACTTCCGCAGCCGGCTCGAGCCGTACCGGGGCCACCGCGCCGTGCGCGAGTTCCACGCCCGGATGGACGGGGAGGCCGCGTAGCCGCCGCTCGATCGTGAAGCAATAGCACAGAACAGCAGCCCACGTAGTCACCTGTGCCGGTGAACCGGTAGCGTGGCCTCGCAGTTGTGGTCCGCCGTCAGCAACCCGGCGGGGCAACCGAAGGCCCGGGATCCCGGTGCCGTGCACAGGTGAGGAATCGCGTTGAGCCAGCGCCGCTCGTATCCCAACTCCGGCGACTTCAATCTGGACGACCTGTTCCGGCCGGAGCCCGCCGCGGACGGCCAGGGCGGACCGGCCCAGGCCGCGCAGCCCGCGCACGCCCAGCCGCAGCCGCCGCACGCCCCCGTCCCGCAGCAGCAGTCCGCGCCGCCGGTCGGCCAGAGCGGCAGCCCCGAGTACTGGGGCACCCCCCCGCAGCAGCCCGCCGCCGCCCCGCAGGCCGACAACGGCGCCACCCAGTACCTGCCGCCCTACCCCGCCGGCGACCCGTCGGTCGGCGGCCAGCAGCCCGGCTACGCCCCGCAGGCCGCCCAGCCGACCTACGGCGGCGGCGCCGGCTTCGGTGGGCAGCAGCCCGCCCAGCAGCAGCCCGGGTACGGCCAGCAGACCTTCGGGGGCGCGGGCGGCTACAGCGCGCCCCAGCAGCCCGCGTACACCCCCGCCGAGAGCGGCGGCCGCCGCAAGCCCGACCCGAAGATCCTGATCGGCGCGGGCGTGGCCGGCGCCGCCCTGATCGCCGTCCTGATCGGCGTGCTCGCCAGCGGCGGCGACGGGGGCAGCAAGGACAAGGCGAAGGACAAGGCCGCCGCCAGCCAGGCCGCCAGCGCTCCCGCCGGCGGCGGGAGCGGCGCGGTCACCCCCGAGATGAAGGCCCAGGCGCAGGCCATGTCCGACCTGCTCGGCACCGCCAGCGCCAGCCGCACCTCCGTCGTCAACGCCGTCACCGCCGTCGGCAAGTGCCAGACGCTGCCCGACGCGCAGGGCGCGCTCACCGCCGCCGCCGCGCAGCGGCAGGACCTGCTCAAGAAGCTCGGCGAGCTGAAGGTCGATCAGCTGCCGGACGGAGCGAAGCTGGTGACGCAGCTGCAGGCCGCCTGGCAGGCCTCCTCCAACGCCGACTCCGAGTACGCCCTCTGGGCCGGAGACCTGGTCGCCGCCTGCGACGCGGCCAAGGCCAAGGACAACGACCACTACCGCAACGGCAACACCGCGAGCGGCTCCGCCACCACCGCCAAGCAGCAGGCCGCGGAGCTGTGGGGCGCGATCGCGGGCAAGACGGGCCTGGCGAACAAGTCGGCCGCCGAACTCTGAACGCGTCCCTGGTGGTTGCCCTCCGGCGCGGCGCTCCCGCCCCTGGCGTTACGCCGGGGGCTTGTCGTTGGTGAGGACCCAGCGGACGTCGGTGAAGCCCTGGCGTTGTTCGACCAGGCGGCCGTTCCGGACCTGCTGGAAGGTGACGGAGGTGTTCACCAGGCGGGGGGAGTCGGCGGTGGGGAGCATGTTGGTGACGCCCCAGCTCAGGGGCGGGGTGGCGCCGGCGGTGTCGATGGGGTCGCCGCTGTCGAGGACGGTCTGCAGGGCCTTCGCGGTGATCGGCTTGGTCTTGTCGATGCGGCCGACGGCCTGCCGGAGGACCTCGTAGGCGACCCAGGTGGTCTGCACGCCGGGGTCGGAGACGTCGATGGTGGTGCCGTTGCCGTAGGTGCGGGCGGTGGCGCGCAGGGCGTCCCAGACGGCGGAGGACTCGGCGGGGAACCAGCCGGTGGCGTACGCGCCGCGGAGCGGGCCGCCGTCGCCGCCGGTGGAGTCGACCACGGACTGCTGGAAGGAGCCGATCACCGAGGCGAGCTGGGTGTTCCTGGGGTTGGCGCGGCGGTACGGGTCGAGCAGGTTGGCGGTGGGCTCCGCGCCGAGGGCGGAGAGCACGCAGTTGCCGGCCTTGTCGTCGCCGATGGCCTTGCGGGTGTAGGGCGAGTAGTCGTTGGACTTCTCGGGGGCCTTGATGTCGGTGACCTTGATGGCGGTCTGCTTGGCGGCGGAGCCGAGGTAGCTGACCAGCGCGTCGCCGGCCCGGGTGTCGGGGCGGATCAGGGATATCTGCTTGCAGCCGGCCTCGACGAGCTGGCGCCCGCTGCCCGCGACCAGGGCGGGCAGGCCGCCGTTGACCGGGTAGGAGAGCGGGCTGCTGAACTCCGGGGTGGAGAGGCCGTAGCCGCCGATGAACGGGATGCCGGCCTCTTCCAGGACGGGCATGAAATTGGTGCCGTACTGGCTGGCGGAGCCGACCACGGCTACCGCGTGGGCGTTCACGGCCTGGTCGGCGCAGGCGGTGGCGCCGTCGGTGGTGTCGTGCTCGTTGCAGGTGAGGATGCGGACCTTGCGGCCGTCGAGTCCGCCGTGGGCGTTGAGGTCGCGGCCGATGGCGTCGGCGAGCGCGGTCATGCCGGGCCGGTCGGCGGCGCCGGTGCCGGACGGGGCCCAGGTCATGACGGTGACTTCCTGGCCGGCGGCGTCGGCGGCGGCGGGGCCTCCACAGGCGGAGGCGGACAGCAGGGCGGGGAGGACCGCGGCGCCGGCGGCGAACGCGGCGGCGGTGCGGTGTCGGCGGCCGCTGACGGCGGGTGGCGGGTGGGGGGTTCCGTTCCGCGTCATGGTGCTTCGTTCCTCCCTGGACATGTTGCTTCGGGGTCCCGTGCTCCGTTGCGCAGGCTCGGCGGATCAAGGGTGGTCGGGCCCGCGCACGCCGAGAGGGACGCCATGTGAACGACTTGCCAACGGGGGAGGAACACGGAGCACTGACCAGCTGTGACGCGGGTAGAGGACGCGTGTGGAGGGCGGCCGGCCGGGGAACGTACGATCGTCTCCCGTGTCCGACAGCATGGATTCTCCGTATCGGTCTGCCCGAAACCCTTCTCGAACGGGCGGGCGCTCAAGCACGATGGGCGGCATGCCCCTGACTGATCTGCCCTGGTGGCGCTGGCGGGCCCGGATCCGCTCGGCGCTGCACATGTTCTCCGACCCCGGCTTCCAGGAGACGGCCTGGCTGAACGGCCGGGAAGGGTACGGCGACCTCACCGACGCCGTGTACCGGCTGGTCGAGGACACCTGGCTGGACCGCTGGTCGGCGGAGAAGTACGTCGGCTCGATCTTCCGGGACTCCGCGGAGGCGGTCGCGGTGGACGCCGCGGTGCTGCGGGTGCTGCGGATCCTGCACCAGGTCGGCGGGGACGCCCCGGCCGCGGTGTACCTGGGCCACCCGGACTGGCCGGAGGCGGTGCAGGCGGCCCGCGAGGCGCACCACCGGCTGGCCGTCAACGACGGCGACGACCCGGACCTCCCGCCCACCACGCTGGACGTGTTGCGGCAGCTGACCGCGCACGCCTGAGCGGCGGCCCCGCGGCGGGCGGTCTCGGGTGGCGGGCGGCTTTCCCGCCGTCGGTCGATCTGTGCCAGGCTGGGCCGTTGCCGTCCGCACCAGAGCCGAGAAACGGGGCCCCGCGAGCATGGAAGAGACCGCCCGCTCCCAGTACGTCCTCACGCTGTCCTGCCCCGACAAGCAGGGCATCGTCCACGCGGTCTCCAGCTACCTGTTCATGACGGGTTGCAACATCATCGACAGCCAGCAGTTCGGCGACTCCGGCACCGGCCTGTTCTTCATGCGGGTGCACTTCTCCGCGGAGGAGCCGGTGACGGCGGAGAAGCTGCGGGCGAGCTTCGCGGCGATCGGCGCCTCGTTCCGGATGGAGTGGCAGATCCACGAGTCCGCGGAGCGGATGCGGGTGCTGCTGATGGTCTCCAAGTTCGGGCACTGCCTGAACGACCTGCTGTTCCGCACCCGGATCGGCGCGCTGCCGGTGGAGATCGTCGGGGTGGTGTCCAACCACACCGACTTCCGGGAGCTGACCGAGTCGTACGGCATCCCGTTCCACCACCTCCCGGTGACCAAGGACACCAAGGCGCAGGCCGAGCAGCAGCTGCTCGACCTGGTCGCCGAGGAGCGGGTCGAACTGGTGGTGCTGGCCCGCTACATGCAGGTGCTCTCGGACGACCTGTGCAAGGCGCTGTCCGGACGGGTCATCAACATCCACCACTCCTTCCTGCCGAGCTTCAAGGGCGCCAAGCCGTACCACCAGGCGCACGTCCGCGGCGTGAAGCTGATCGGGGCGACGGCGCACTACGTCACCGCCGACCTGGACGAGGGTCCGATCATCGAGCAGGAGGTCGCCCGGGTCACCCACGACGTCACGCCCGAGCAGCTGGTGGCGCTCGGCCGGGACGTCGAGTGCCAGGCGCTGGCCCGCGCGGTGAAGTGGCACAGCGAGCGCCGGGTGCTGCTGAACGGCACCCGCACCGTGGTGTTCGCCTGACGTCCGGTCGGTCCCCGAGGCGCGCTCAGGTCCCTCTCCGCCCACGGCGTTCGAGTCGCGGTGGACATGTGTAGGAAGGGTTGTTCGCTCGTGGCGCGCCGGTGCCCGGCGGCCCCCTGGCGGTACGGTCTGGGATACCCGCGAGGGCGGTGCCGCCGACCGGTCGTGCGAACCCCGGCAGGGTGAGCGGGACAGTATGCCCTGCGGTGTCCCCCGAACGCTGGAATATGCCCGAAGCTCTTGCTGCGACCCGGTCGCGGAATCATTCTGGGGC
Source organism: Streptomyces sp. TLI_171 (assembly GCF_003610255.1). Taxonomy (GTDB): domain Bacteria; phylum Actinomycetota; class Actinomycetes; order Streptomycetales; family Streptomycetaceae; genus Kitasatospora. Next base: position 4,392,545 of record NZ_RAPS01000001.1, read on the forward strand.
GTATTCGTGTCGATGCCATGGGCAGTCCGGGTCGGTGCTCCGCGGTGCGGGGCCGACCGGACCGGCGGGATCAAGCGGGCCGAATACCGAGTGCGGGTGGTGGAGCGGTGCAGGTACTTCAGGTACAGCTGGCGGTCCAGGCGGAGCCGGCCGAGGTGTCACGGGCCCGGCGCTGGGTCCGGGCGCGGCTGCAGGCCGGCGGGATCGACCCGGACTCGTCGATCGCCGAGACCCTGGTGCTGGTGGTCTCCGAGCTGGTCACCAACGCGGTGGTGCACACCGGCTGCCCGGCGGTGCTGCGGCTGGTGCTGCCGGTCGACCCGGTCGACGCGCCCGTGCCGGTCCGGGTGGAGGTCGCCGACGCCAGCTGCACGGCCCCCGCGCCGCGGCACGCCGGGCCGGACGAGGACGCCACCAACGGCCGCGGCCTGGAGCTGGTCGACCTGCTCTGCGAGCGCTGGGGCTGGTACCCGGACGGCTCGGGCAAGCGGGTCTGGTGCGAGATCGGCTCCACCGCCGGGGTGTGCGAGCGGGCCGCGCAGCCGGTCGCCTCGGTGCGCTGAGCGCTCGTCAGGGGCGTCGCCGTACGCCGGTCGCGCGCTGTCCGCGCCTCGGATGATCCTTCTGAATTTCGGACAACCCATTGACGTGACGTATCCGACTGATCACTCTTGGGTGCGGCGCTCCGTTGCGAGGGGACGCCGAGGGAGACCGGGCGGTGCCGACACTCAGGGGGTCGTTGGCCGACTCCGCCCGGAACCTCGGCGAAATCGGGGCGCCCGGGCGTCACGGCTTCAGGGCCCGGACGCCGGTCTGGACGGCGGTCCGCCGTGCCGTGCTCGGGGTGCGCGCGGCGGACCGCCGTCCGGTCACCCTGCGGGCGGAGGCCGCATCGTGACCCAAAACCACTGGAAACCAGGAGTGGTCTACACCAAAACTGAGCTACGTGACCGCACCCGAACTGAAAACCGCCTCCACCCCGCGTGTCGGCACCGGCGCCGGACCCGCCATCTGGTCGGGCAACTTCCGGCTCTACTTCACCGCCCGCTCGGCCGGGCTGCTGAGCGACGCGATGCTCCCGGTGGCCGTCACCACCGGACTGCTGACCTCCCATCACGCCGGATCCACCGTCGGCTACGCGATGGCCTTCCTGCTCGCCCCGTTCGCCGGCCTGGTCCTGGTCGGCGGGGTGCTCGCCGACCGCTTCACCGCCCGCCGGCTGATGATCTTCGCGGACCTGCTCAACCTGGTCACCCGGGTGCTGCTCGCGGTGCTCTTCTTCCGCGGCATCGACCAGCTCTGGCAGCTGTACCTGCTGCTCGCGCTGGCCGGCACCGCCGCCGCCATGTTCCAGCCCGGCGCCGCCTCCACCGTCCCGCTGGTGGCCCGTGACGTGCAGGGCGCCAACGGCATCCTGCGCACCTCCGAGGCGCTCACCACACTGGCCGGGCCCCCGCTGGCCGGCCTGCTCGCCGCCGCCTCCACCGGCTGGGTGATGGTCATCGCCGGCGCGATGTACGCGATCAGCGCCAGCTGCCTGCTCACCCTGCGGCTCGGCCCGGTCCCCGCCCCGCCGCCCGGCGACAGCCTGTGGCGCAACCTGGTGGAGGGCTGGCACGAGTTCTGGTCCCGCAGCTGGATGTGGGGCGTCATCCTGATCTGGATGGTGTTCACGGTGCTCTCCTGGGGCCCGCTGAACCCGCTGATCGGCAACCTGGTGGTCCCCAAGTTCGGCGGCAGCGTCTACGGCGTGCTGAACGGCATGTTCGGCGCCGGCACCGTCATCGGCGGCCTGGCCGCGATCCGGCTCAAGCCCGCCCGGCCGCTCACCGCCGGCGCGCTGGCCCTGCTGGCCTTCCCCGTCCAGCAGTTCGCCTTCGTCTTCGACCTGCCCTGGCCGGTCCTCGGCGCCGCCCAGCTGGTCTCCGGCATCGGCATCAGCTTCTGGGGCGTCATGTGGGCCACCAGCGTGCAGACCCAGGTCCCGGGCGAGGTGCTGAACCGGATCCACGCCTACGAGGTGGCCGGCTCGGTCTGCATGTTCCCGATCGGCGCCGCGCTGTCCGGCCCCGCGAAGGAGGCCTTCGGCGCGCAGGCGATGCTGCTCGTCGGCGGCACCGTCACCCTGCTCACCGTCGCCGTGCTGCTGCTCAGCCCGCCGATCCGCAACCTGCGCCGGGTCGACACCGCCGGGCCGGTGGCCGCCGGGCACTGACCGGCCGTCCGCTCCCGACGGCAGGATCTCGGCGCATCATGGCAGCGAATCCCGTGGTGGGCGCGGGGCCCGGACCGGGAGACTCGGGCGGGTGAAGGAACTGGAACTCACCGCCGCACCCGCCGCCGACCCGGCCCCGCCCCGCCGCACCCCGCGCGTCCACTACGGCTGGATCGTGGTCGCGGTCTCCCTGGTCGTCCTGGTCGGCTCGGCCGGCTTCCGCTCCGCGCCCAGCCTGATGATGGACGCCCTGCACAACGAGTTCGGCTGGTCGCTCGCCACCATCTCCAGCGCGGTCTCCGTCAACCTCGCCCTGTACGGCCTCACCGCGCCGTTCGCCGCCGCCCTGATGGACCGCTTCGGCGTCCGCCTCGTGGTGGTCTGCGCGCTGCTCACCATCTCCACCGGCGCCGGGCTCACCGTCCTGATGACGCAGCCCTGGCAGCTGATCCTCTGCTGGGGCGTGCTGGTCGGCCTCGGCAGCGGCTCGATGGCCGGGGCCTTCGCCACCACCATCTCCGGCCGCTGGTTCCAGGCCCGGCAGGGCCTGGTCACCGGCGTGCTCACCGCCGCCGGCGCGGCCGGCAACCTGGTCTTCATGCCGCTGCTGGCCGCGCTGGTCGAACAGCACGGCTGGCGCACCGCGGTGGTGGTGGTCTCGCTCTCGGCCACCGCCGTGGCCGTCCCGGTCCTGCTGCTGATGCGCGAACGCCCCGCCGACCTCGGCCTGTTGCCCTACGGCGCGACCGAGGCCCCGGCGCCGCCGCGGACCGACGGCTCCGCGGTGGCCCGCTCGCTGCGGGTGCTCCGCGACGCGACGCGCAGCCGCGCGTTCTGGCTGCTCTCCGCCTCGTTCGCGATCTGCGGCGCCACCACCGTCGGCCTGGTCGGCACCCACTTCATCAAGGCCGCCCACGACCACGGCATGCCGGAGACCACCAGCGCCTCGCTGCTCGCGCTGATCGGCGTCTTCGACATCGCCGGCACCATCGCCAGCGGCTGGTTCACCGACCGCTTCGACTCCACCTGGCTGCTGATCACCTACTACGCGCTGCGCGGACTCTCGCTGGTCTTCCTGCCGGCCCTGTTCGACGACAGCCTGCGGCCGCCGATCCTGGCCTTCGTGATCTTCTACGGCCTGGACTGGGTCGCGACCGTCCCGCCCACCGTGGCGCTCTGCCGCCGCCACTTCGGCGAGGACGCCCCCATCGTCTTCGGCTGGGTGCTGGCCGCCCACCAGCTCGGCGCGGCCGCGGTGGCCGGCCTGGCCGGGCTCGCCCGCGACCGCTTCGGCGACTACGACGCCACCTGGTACGCGGCGGGCGCGCTGTGCGCGGTCGCGGTCGCCTGCTGCTTCGCCCTGCGCGGTGGCCGGACGCCGGTGGCCACCGCCTAGGCTCTGGCCCATGAGCCTGCGCTTCGAACTGGACCCCGAGCTGACCCCCGCGCTCCGGGAGGAGATCACCGGGCTGTGGACGGACGTGTCCAACGCCGGCGGCGCGGTCGGGTTCGTGCCGCCGGTGACGGCCGCGGAGGTCCGGCCGGTGGCGGACCGGCAGTTCGCGGCGCTGGCGCCGGACCGGCTGCTGGTCGGGTTCGAACCGGGCGGGCGGCTCGCCGCGGTGGTGTTCTTCGAGGACATGCGGTTCGGGCTGATGGACCACTGGCGGCTGCTGAAGCGCGTCATGGTGCACCCCGACTTCCAGGGCCGCGGCTACGGCGCCGAGTTGCTGGCGGAGGCCGAGCGGGTGGCCCGCAGCTGGGGCCTGGCCGGCCTGCGGCTGACCCTGCGCGGCGGGCACGGGCTGGAGAAGTTCTACGGCCGCAGCGGGTACGTGGAGGTCGGCCGGGTGCCGGGGGCGATCCGGGTGGGCCCCGGGGACGACCGGGACGACGTCACCATGTGGCTCGACCTGCGGGCCTGAGCGGCCGGTTGCGACGGGGGAGCGCGGGTGCGACCTGCGCGCCTTCGCGGTGTGAGGTCGTGCTTCACTGGGAGGGCCATTACCCCCGCGCGCCCGGCCGGCGCGACCCGGCAGTGAAGGACGAACCCCGGTGAGCAGCAAGAACCACGCCACGCTCCGCTACACCTCGCTGCGGGCGAGCATCTTCCTGGCCTGCCTGCTGATCGCGCTGCTGCTCGGCCACTTCGAGGTGATCCCGGTGGGCGGCGAGGCCGGCCTGGTGTTCCTGGTGGTGCTGGCGATGGTGGCCTCCTCGGCGGTCAGCTACGCGCTGCTGGGCAAGCAGCGCGACGAGATGTCCGCGCAGATCGCCGCGCGGGTCGAGGCCCGCAAGGCCCGCTCCGCGGTGCGCGACGCCGCCGAGGACGCGGCGGACGACGCGGCCCGGGCCGCCGCGGCGCAGCAGGCTGCCCAGGCCCATCAGGCGCAGGCCGGCTGACGGCGTGTCGGACAGCCCGTCCGGCGAGGGGGCGCGGCGGCGGCCGACGGGTCGGGACGTGGCCCGGCTGGCCGGGGTCTCGCAGGCCACGGTCTCGCTGGTGTTCTCCGGCAGCTCCGGGCACCGGGTCTCGGAGGCCACCCGGGAGCGGATCCACGCGGCCGCCCGCGAGCTGGGCTACCGCCCGCAGGCGGCCGGCCGGCAGCTGCGGCTGGGCCGCAGCGGCATGGTGCTGCTGGCGGTGCCGAACCTGCTCGGCCCGTTCTTCGGCCGGGTGCTGACGGGCGTGCACGAGGAGGCCGCCCGGCACGGCCTGGCGGTGGTGGTGAGCAGCGGCTGGGACGCGGCGACGCTGGCGGAGGCGGCCGCGGCCGGCCGCTTCGACGGCCTGCTGGTGTGTTCCCCCGACGACCGGCAGCTGGGCGAACTGCCCGCGGACACCGCCGCGGTGTTCCTGGACGCCGACCCGGCGGCGAACGCCGGCCGGCCGACCCTGGAGCTGGACCTGACGGCGGGCATGCGGGCGGCCGTCGACCACCTGGCCGGGCTGGGGCACCGCCGGATCGGCTACCTCCGCTCGGTGCACTCCGCGCACACCTTCCGGGTCCGGCAGGCCGCGTTCGCGGCGGCGTCCGCCCGGCTGGAGGTCCGGGAGCTGGCGGTCAGCCTGAACGAGGGCAGCCGGGCGGCGGAGCTGGCGGCCCGGGAGCTGCTCGGCGGCCCCGACCGGCCGCGCGCGGTGGTGTGCGACGACGACGTGGTGGCGTCCGGTCTGTACCGGGCGGCGGGCGAGCTGGGCCTGCGGATCCCCGACGACCTGTCGGTGGTGGGCATGGACAACATTCCGGTGGCGGAGCTGCTCAGCCCGCCACTGACCACCGTCGACCTGCCCGGCGAGCAGCTGGGCCGGACCGGACTGGCCACCCTGGTCGCCCTGCTGGGCGGCGAACTGCCGCCGCCCGCGGACCCGTTGGCGACCAGCCTGGTGGTGCGCAGCTCGACCGCGGCGGCCTGAGCCGGCGGCTACTGCTCGCCGAGCACCATCCACTTGCCGGGCTCGGCCATCGGCGCGAACCCGACCTTGGCGTACACCTCGTGCGCATCGCGGGTGGCCAGCAGCAGGCGGCGCAGCCCGAGGCCGGCCAGCTCGTCGCGGACGGCGGCGGCGAGCGCCGTCCCCAGGCCCCGGCCGCGGGCCTGCGGGGCGATGAACACGTCGCACAGCCAGGCGAAGGTCGCGCGGTCGGTGACCACCCGGGCGTAGCCCACCTGCGCGCCGGAACCCTCTTCGTACAGGCCGAAGTTGAGCGAACCGTCGATCGCCAGGTCCTGCTTCTCGCGGGGCCGCCCGAGCGCCCAGTAGGCGTCCTCGGAGAGCCATCGGTGCACGGCCGACCGGTCCAGGCGCGCCGGATCGGTGGACACCGTGTAGCCCGCGGGCAGTTCGTAACTCGTCATGCGGCGCATCCAAGCAGGCCGCGGCCGGTGCGGGCGACCGGTTTGCGGGTCGCCCCTCGCTCAGGCGAGGGCCGGGACGGGCAGCGGGCGCAGGCGGGTGCGGGTGGTGAGCAGGAGCAGGCCGCCGAGGGCGATGCCGGCGGTGGCGCAGAGGGCGACGGCGTGCAGGGAGGTGCCGACCAGGGCGCCGGAGACGGCGGAGCCGGCCGCGTTGCCGGTGGCGAACAGGGTGACCAGCCAGGCGAACGCCTCGGTGACGGTGCCGGCGGGGGCGAGCTCGGCGACCAGCACGAAGGCGGCGGCGAGCAGCGGGGCCAGGCCCAGGCCGGAGACGAAGGCGATGCCGGCCATCGGCCAGGGCCCCGGCAGGAGCAGCAGCGGCAGGTAGCAGACGGCCATGCCGAGGGCCAGCACCCAGGTGCGGGTCGCGGTGTCGGCCTTCCACGGGGCGGCGCCGTAGGCGAGCGCGCCGAGCAGTCCGGCCAGGGCGGCCAGCGCGAGCAGGGCGCCGGCGCCGCCGGGCAGCGCACCGGGGTGCTGCTCGGCGTAGGCGATGAACAGCACGTTCTGTGCGCCGACCGCCCAGCCGGTGCCGGCCAGGCCGAGCAGCAGCAGGACCAGACCGGGGGAGCGCAGCGGTCCGAGCAGTCCGGCGGAGGACGCCCGGGCCGGGGCCCGCCAGGCACGGGCGGGCGCGGAGGTGGCGACCACCAGCGCGCCGAGCAGGCCCAGCACGGCGGCCGTCCACAGCGCGGTGGCCGGCGAGAACGCGGCGGCGATGCCGGCGACGGCCAGCGGCCCGGCGACGTACAGCACCTGCTGGGAGGCGGAGTCGAAGGCGTAGGCGGTGTCGAGCTGCCGTTCCTCGACCACGTCCGGCCAGAGCGAGCGCAGGCAGGGCTCCAGCGGGGGCATGCAGAGTCCGGCGATCGCCGCGCCGAGCGGGGCGGCGACCGGGGAGCCGGGGGCGAGGGCCAGCAGCGCGTAGCCGCCGCCGGCCGCGACGGCGGAGAGCAGCAGGACGCGGGGCTGGCCGGTGAGGTCGACGATCCGGCCGAGGACGGGCCCGCCGACCGCGGCGGCGACGGCGTACGCGGCGGTGGCCAGGCCGACCCTGCTGAACGGGGCGCCGGCCTCGCGCAGGGCGAAGGCGATGACCAGGGCGGTCATGCCGGCGGGGAGCCGGCCGACCAGGGTGCCGAGCAGGAGCCGGGTGACGTGCGGGGCGCGGAGCAGTGCGGCGTAGCCCATGGGCGTCCTCTCGGCGGCGGTGTGTCCCTTCAAGTTATACGTATAACCAGACAGCCGTCAAAGCTGCCCCTCCGAGCTGATGGCCCGTCAGGCGGGGGTCGTTCGGGAACGACCTCAAACAAGTACTTTGAACATCTCAAAGGTTTGTTGCTAGTGTGCCGACCATGACCACCGCAGACGCCGCGCGCCAGGCCGGGACGAGCACCCCGCTCGTTCCGCGCTGCCCGCGTCTGTCCGGTGCCGTGGACGGCCCGCGCCGCTGTCGCTCCGGCGGCTGTATGCGGGCGGCACGCCACTCCTGACGCTCCGACACCTCGCTGTCGGCCCCCGGGTCTCCCCACCCGGCCCCCGCGTCCGTCGTGCCGCCGCCTCCGCCCCACCTGACCACCCGTTACCCCCCCCGGAGTCGCAGACCCATGTCCACCGCGCCCGCGCCCACCCTGCTGGGACGCCTCCGCCGCACCCCCTTCTGGGTCCAGATCGTCGGCGGCCTCGTCCTCGGCCTGCTGCTCGGCTGGATCGCCCGCGCCGGCGACGTCAGCTGGCTGACCACCACCCTCGACACCATCGGCAAGACCTTCGTCCAGCTGCTCAAGCTGGCCGTCCCGCCGCTGGTCTTCACCGCGATCGTGGTCTCGGTCGCCAACCTGCGGAACGTCACCAACGCCGCCCGCCTCGCCGCCCGCACCCTGTTCTGGTTCCTCGCCACCTCGCTGATCGCGGTCGCCGTCGGCCTCGGCCTCGGCCTGCTCACCGACCCCGGCAAGGGCGCGCACCTCTCCACCCAGGGCCTCAAGGGCGTGGACAAGGGCGGCAGCTGGGTCGACTTCCTGACCGGCATCGTCCCGACCAACATCGCCGACGCCTTCCTGAAGGTGAACGTCCTCCAGATCGTCTTCCTCGGCGTGGTCGTCGGCGCGGCCGTGCTCAAGCTCGGCGCCAAGGCCGACCCGGTCCGCAAGCTGTCCGAGTCCGTCCTCGAACTCGTCCAGACCGCCCTGTGGTGGGTCATCCGGCTCGCCCCGCTCGGCACCCTCGGCCTGATCGGCAAGTCCGTCGCCGTCTACGGCTGGGACCTGCTCAAGCCCTTCACCACCCTCACCGTCGACGTCTACGTCGGCTGCGCGATCGTCCTGTTCGGCGTCTACTCGCTGCTGCTGCGCTTCGTCGGCGGCCTCAACCCGCTGAACTTCTTCAAGGGCGCCTGGCCCGCGATCCAGCTCGCCTTCGTCTCCCGCTCCTCGGTCGGCACCCTGCCGGTCACCCGCCGGGTCACCGAGCGCCTCGGCGTCCCGTCCGAGTACGCCTCCTTCGCGGTGCCGTTCGGCGCCACCACCAAGATGGACGGCTGCGCCGCGATCTACCCGTCGCTGGCCGCGATCTTCGTCGCCCAGGTGTACGGCATCGACCTGGGCATCAAGGACTACCTGCTGATCGCCTTCGTCTCGGTGGTCGGCTCCGCCGCCACCGCCGGCCTCACCGGCGCGATCGTGATGCTCACCCTGACCCTCTCCACCCTGGGCCTCCCGCTGGAGGGCGTCGGCCTGCTGCTGGCCATCGACCCGATCCTCGACATGATGCGCACCGCCACCAACGTGGCCGGTCAGGTCGTCGTCCCGATCCTGGTCTCGGCCCGCGAGAAGACCCTCGACCTCGCCGCCTACAACGCCCCCACCGGCGACCTGCTCGCCGAGGACCGCCGCGCCACCGTCCCGGCCCAGCCCACCGCGGAGCCCGTCACCGCCTGACGCCCGGCTCCCGACCGCACGACGGCCCGCACCCCTCCCGGGGGTGCGGGCCGTCGCACGTCGGAGTGAGCTTCCTCGGTGCGGGCGTCAGCGGGCGCGGGCGTGGCGGATCTTGATGCGGCCGAAGGCGGCGGCGCCGGTGATGCGGATGACCGGGCCGCCCTTGGCGGGGTGGCGGGGGGCGCGGTAGCGGATGCCCTTCCAGCCCTGCTGGAGGCCGTCGAGGTCGACGGTGGCGTCGTGCGGGACGGTGATGGTGGCGCGGCCGAACTCCAGGTGGAGGTCGATGTCGACCACGGGGTGGTCGATGATCGCGTGGGTGAGGTCCAGGCGGACCTTGGCGAAGGCGGAGGAGACCTTCAGGGTGCGGGGGACCCGCCAGGCGCCGCGGCGGTCGATCCGGCCGGCGGCGGCGGTGAGGGTCGCGGTGGTGGCGGGGGCCGCGGCGGGGAGGTCGTCCAGGAGCGGCGCGAGGTCGGCCCGGGTGGTGGCGGTGAGGGCCTGGTGGACGCGCTGCTCCAGCTCGTCCTGGGTGATCCGCTCCTCGGTGTAGGCCTGCTGGAGGCGGTCCACGGTCGCGTCGCGTTCGGCCGCGCCGATCCGGGTCTGCGGGCTGTCCGGTTGGGAGGTCACCGGCGCAGCCTAGTCCGGCGCGGGGCGGCCGCGTAGCTTTCTGGACAGGTGTCCGGCTATTCTGGACACCTGTCCAGAAGGAGGAGTGGCATGGAGATCGCGGCGGCGGTGCTGGTCGGGCTGGTGGCCCTGTTGCACGGGTACATCCTGGTGCTGGAGATGTTCCTGTGGGAGCGGGCGCCGGGGCGGAAGCTGTCCGGGTTCGACGCCGAACTCGCCCGGCGGACGGCCCCGCTGGCGGCCAATCAGGGCCTGTACAACGGATTCCTGGCGGCCGGTCTGGTCTGGGGCCTGGTCGCGGGCGACCCGACCCGCTTCGGGGTACGGGTGTTCTTCCTGGCCTGCGTGGTGGTGGCGGGCCTGTACGGCGGGCTGACCGCGAACCGGCGGATCCTGCTGGCGCAGGCCCTGCCGGGGGCGGTGGCGCTGACCGCGGTGCTGGTGGCGGGGTGAGCGCGGCGGGCGACCCGCGGGCCGAGCGGACCAGGGCGAAGCTGCGGGCGGCGCTGCTGGCGGAGTGCGCGGACCGGCCGCTGGCGGAGCTCGGCGTGGCGTCCGTGGTGCGCCGGGCCGGAGTCGGCCGGGCCACCTTCTACGGGCACTACGCGGACCTGTCGGCGCTCGCGGTGGACGCCTGCGCGGGCCTGGTGCGGGAGGCGGTGGAGGCGCTGCACGCCTGGCGCGGCGTCCCCGATCCGGCGGCGCCGCCGGCCGCGCTGGTGGAGTTCTTCGAGCGGGTCGGCGGGCACGCCGGGCTGTACCGGGAGCTGCTCGCCCCGGGCGGGGGCGGCCCGCTCGGGCCGGTGCTCCACCGGGAGCTGCGCGAACGCAGCCGCACCGAGCGGGAGCTGGCGGGCGCCCCGGACGCGCCGCTGGTCGCCTCCGCGGTGGCCGGCGCGTTCACGGGCGTGTTCGCGGACTGGCTGCACGGCCTGGTGGACGAGCCGGCGGCGAAGGTGGCGGGCCGGGTGTGGCGCCTGCTGATCGGCCTGCACCGCACGCCGCTGGCGTGATCCGGGCCGAATTGCGGGCCAATCCGGAAAAGGCCCGGAAAGGGCAGGAGGCCCGCCATTCGGCGGGCCTCCTTGGGAACTGCTACTCGTACGGACCCGAGGGGCCGTGAGCGATCAGAGGGAGATGTGTCTCAGACGGGGGTGACGTTCTCCGCCTGCGGGCCCTTCGGGCCCTGGGTGACGTCGAAGCTGACCGCCTGGTTCTCCTCCAGCGAGCGGAAGCCGCTCGCGTTGATGGCGGAGTAGTGGACGAAGACGTCAGGGCCGCCGCCCTCCTGGGCGATGAAGCCGAAGCCCTTCTCGGCGTTGAACCACTTGACGGTTCCGGTCGCCATACCGTTCTCCTTGCGAGGGACGTTGTGGACACCACACCTTGTGGTGCCCGGGTCCGCTGCGCTGATCGCCCCGCCTCCGGACGAGTCCGGAGTTTTTCGTACAGTGCTCAATCAATGCTCAATTGATGCCTGATACTGCTGCAAAATTACAAAAAGCCTGCGGTTACATGCTCCGCAGGCTCCAAGTACTGCAAGGGGAATCAAACTGCAACTGAGGGAGACGGTAGCACGCGGGCGCGGCCCCGACCAGGGGTGAACGGCGGTGTCGGACGGTGTGTCGGACACCGGATGCGAGCCGTCCCAATCAGCGGGCATACCCTGCCGGGAGAGCACCAACGGCAAGGGAGCACACGGTGAGCAGTAGGGATGCCGAACAGCCCGCGACCGCAGTCAGGCCGCGGGTCGGGCACATTCAGTTCCTCAACTGCCTTCCCCTCTACTGGGGTCTGGCGCGCACGGGGAACCTGCTCGATCTGGACCTCAGCAAGGACACCCCGGAGAAGCTCAGCGACCGCCTGGTGGCCGGCGGCCTCGACATCGGACCGATCACCTGCGTGGAGTACCTGCGCAACGCGGACGACCTGGTCGTCCTGCCGGACATCGCGGTCGGCAGCGACGGCCCCGTGATGTCCTGCGTGATCGTCAGCAAGGTCCCGCTCGGCGAACTCGACGGCCGCCGGGTCGCGCTCGGCTCCACCAGCCGCACCTCGGTCCGGCTGGCCCGCCTGCTGCTGGAGGAGCGCGAAGGGGTCCGGCCCGAGTACTTCTCCTGCCCGCCCGACCTGGACGCGATGCTCGCCGACGCCGACGCCGCGGTGCTGATCGGCGACCCGGCGCTGCGCGCCTCGCTGGAGCAGGCCCCCCGGCAGGGACTGGCCGTGCACGACCTCGGCGCGATGTGGAAGGAGTGGACCGGCCTGCCGTTCGTCTTCGCCGTCTGGGCCGCCCGCCGCGAGTACGCCGACCGGCACCCCGACCTGACCGCCGCCGTCCACCGGGCGTTCCTGGAGTCCCGGGACCTCTCGTTGACCGAGGCCGCCAAGGTGGCCGAGCAGGCCGCCCGCTGGGAGGCGTTCGACGCCCCGCTGCTGGAGACCTACTTCGGCGAGGCGCTGGACTTCTCGCTCGGCGAGCGCCAGCTGGCCGGGATCGCCGAGTTCGCCCGCCGGGTCGCGCACGACAGCGGCTTCGCCCCCGACGTGGCGATCCGGCTGCTGGCCCCCGCCCCCGTGGTGGCCTGAACGATCGGGCACCCCCGGCCCGAACGTTTGGGATGATCGGGCCGGGCGAGGGAGGGAGCGGGCATGGAACGGCTCACGGCCGAGGACCCGTCGACGATCGGCGACTACCGGCTGCTGCGGCGGCTGGGCGCCGGCGGCATGGGGCGGGTCTACCTCGGGCGGACCACCGGCGGGCGGACCGTCGCCGTCAAGGTGGTGCGCCCCGAACTGGCGGACGACCCGGAGTTCCGGGCGAGGTTCCGTCAGGAGGTGTCCGCCGCCCGCCGGGTGGGCGGACGGTGGACCGCGCCCGTCCTGGACGCCGACACCGAGGGCCCCCGCCCCTGGGTCGCCACCGGCTTCGTCGCCGGCCCCTCGCTCGGCGACGCGGTGCGCACCGCCGGGCCGCTGCCCACCGCCTCCGTGCACGCGCTGGGCGCCCGGCTGGCCGAGGCCCTGGAGCAGGTGCACGCGCTCGGGCTGGTGCACCGGGACGTCAAACCGTCCAACGTGCTGCTCACCCTGGACGGGCCGCGGCTGATCGACTTCGGGGTGTCCCGCGCGCTGGACGCCGCCGCCTCGCTCACCCACAGCGGCTTCGTGGTCGGCTCGCCCGGCTTCATGTCGCCCGAGCAGGCCGCCGGCGCACCGGTCGGCCCGCCCGGCGACCTGTTCTCGCTCGGCGCCCTGCTGGCCTTCGCCGCCACCGGCACCGCCCCGTTCGGGGAGGGCGTCAGCGCCGCCGTGCTGCTCTACCGGGTGCTCCACGAGGAGGCCGAACTCGGCGGACTCGACGGCGAGTTGCGGGCCGCCGTGGCCGCCTGCCTGGCCAAGGACCCGGCGCTGCGCCCCACCCCCGCCGAACTGCGCGACCGGCTGGCCCCCGGCGCCGCGGCCGGCCCCGACGGCTGGCTGCCCGCCCCGCTGGCCGGCGCCGTCGGCCGCGCCGCCGTCGAACTGCTCGACCTGGAGGGCGACGACGGCCCGCCGGTGTTCGCCGACCGGGTCCCCACCGCGCTGGACGGCCCCCGCCCGGCCGGACCCGAGGCGCTGACGGACCGTCGGGCGCCGCGCCGCCGCCGGCGCTGGGCGGTGGCCGCGGTCGCGGCCGTGCTGCTGGGCGCGCTGTACGGCGGGCTGGCCGCGACCGACCGGCTGCCCTGGCAGAGCGCGGACCCCGGCGCGACCCGGACGCCCGGCCAGGACGCCGTCACCGACTCGCCCTCGCCGAGCGACAGCCCCGAGGACGGGGGCGACCCGACGCCGGACGAGTCGCCGTCCGGGAGCGCCACGGGAGGCGGCGGCGAGACGCCGGCCGGCGACGCGAAGGCGCTGCCCGAGGGCTTCGTCGGCACCTTCAAGGGCACCATCACCACCAAGATCGTGCCGCTGCCGTCGGTGTTCACCGTGACCTTCACCGCCGGCCGGGTCGGCGAGGAGGTCGGGCACACCGGCAACGCCTCCGAGCTCAGCAGCACCGTCTGCCACGGGGTGCTGACCCTGCTCTCCGCCGAGGACGGGAAGGTCGTCCTGCAGGAGCGCCCCGACGGGCAGGAGGCCGGCTGCACCGGCGTCGCCGAGCAGCAGACCTACACCCTGCTGAACGGCGGCGGGAAGGTCCACCTCGCGGTCAGCGGGGCCGCGCTCGGCTCCGACCCGGAGGGCGACCTGACCCGGCAGTGAACGGCCGCGTGGGCCTGGGCGGGGGCGGAAATACGCTGGCGTAGGCTGAGCTGGTCCGCCCCTCCGAGGAAGAAAGCAGGCCCGCCAGGTGTCCGAGCAGAACCTTTCCGCCACCCAGCTGCAGGCCGTTCTGGACCGCGCGGCCGAGGGCGGCCGGATCACCGCCGAGGAGGCGCTGGAGCTCTACCGCTCGGCCCCCCTGCACGCGCTCGGCGCGGCCGCCGACGCGGTGCGCCGGCGGCGGTACGCGGGCGTCGAGCACATCGCCACGTACATCATCGAACGGAACATCAACTACACCAACGTCTGCGTGACGGCGTGCAAGTTCTGCGCGTTCTACGTCCCGCCGAAGAGCGACAAGGGCTGGTCGCGGGAGCTCGACGAGATCCTCCGCCGCTGCGCCGAGACGGTGGAACTGGGCGGCACCCAGATCATGTTCCAGGGCGGGCACCACCCCGACTACGGGGTCGAGTACTACGAGCAGAACTTCGCCGCGATCAAGGCCGAGTTCCCGCAGCTGGTGATCCACTCGCTGGGCGCCTCCGAGGTCGAGCACATGGCGAAGATCTCCGGCGTCTCCGTCGAGGAGGCCATCACCCGGATCCACGCGGCCGGCCTGGACTCCTTCGCCGGCGCCGGCGCCGAACTGCTGCCGGAGCGGCCGCGCAAGGCGATCGCCCCGCTCAAGGAGTCCGGCGAGCGCTGGCTGGAGATCATGGAGACCGCGCACCGCCTCGGCGTCGAGTCCACCTCCACCATGCTGATGGGCACCGGCGAGACCAACGCCGAGCGGATCGAGCACCTGCGGATGATCCGCGAGGTGCAGGACCGCACCGGCGGCTTCCGGGCCTTCATCCCCTACACCTACCAGCCGCAGAACAACCACCTGAAGGGCTCGACCCAGGCCACGGTCTTCGAGTACCTGCGGATGATCGCCATCGCCCGGCTGTTCCTCGACAACGTGGCGCACATCCAGGGCTCCTGGCTGACCACCGGCAAGGAGGCCGGCCAGCTGTCGCTGCACTACGGCGCGGACGACCTGGGCTCGGTGATGCTGGAGGAGAACGTGGTCTCGGCGGCCGGCGCCAAGCACCGCTCCAACCTGCACGAGCTGATCCACCTGATCCGCACCGCCGGCCGGGTTCCCGCGCAGCGCTCCACCACCTACCAGCACCTGCGGGTGCTGGACGACCCGGCGAACGACCCGGTCGACCCGCGGGTGGCCTCGCACATCGCCTCCACCGCGATCGAAGGCGGCACCGCCCACCCCGAGTTGACCATCCTGGCGACGAGCTGACCGCTCCGTGCTGACCCTGCACCGGGCCGCCGTGCTGGTGGCCGACCCCGCCGCCCCGTCCCTGCCGGACGGGGCGGTGCTGGTCGACGGGGCCCTGGTGGCCGCGATCGGCCCCTACCGGGAGCTGGCCGGCGGCCCCGCGCGGCTGCGGGAGTGGCCCGGGGTGCTGGTGCCCGGACTGGTCAACCGGCACGCCGGCTGGCTGCTGGAACACGCCTACCACCCCGACCCGCGAGAGGAGTCGGGCGAGCAGCCGCTGCCGCCCCCGGACGGGCTCGGCGAGGAGCAGTGGGGCGGCAGCGCCCGGCGCGGACTCCAACGCATGCTCGGCTGCGGCGCGACGGCCGTGGCCGGCCCGTTCACCCGCGCCGCGGTGCGCACCGCGGTCGCGCGCTCCGGCCTGCGCCCGCTGCCCGGCGACGGCACGCCCGGGCCGCTCGATCCGCTGGCCGCCGGACCGCTCGCGGCCGCCGTGGAGCGGCCGTTGAGGGTCGGCGGGGCCGCCGACTTCGCGGTGTTCGACGCCGCCTCGGCGGCGGAGCTGGAGCACGGCGGGGCGAGCTGCCTGGCCACCGTGCTGGGCGCCCGGCTGCTGTACCGGCGGAAGTGACCGGTGGCCGGGTTTTCTGACTGGCCGTGACCTGAGGGCATGCCAGCGGCTACCATCCCGGTTCAGAACAGCCGTCGAGCCAGGAACAGGACGTATGCGAGCCGCAAGCCCCGACCGAGTGCGGACCAGACCGGCCCGGGGCTGGTACCTCGGGGCCGTGCTGAGCGCCGTGGTCGCGGTGACGATGTGTCTGCTCGGCTGGCGGCAGGCCGACCAGGCCGACCGGATCGACGCCCACCCCGTCCGGGTCGAGGGCACCGTGACCCAACTGCCCGGCGGCAGCGGCACCTACAGCCAGGTCGCCTACCTCGCGGACGGTCGGCGAATGACCGCCGCCGACCTGTGGCTGCCCGAGGCGGCGAAGGTCGGCGACCCGATCTGCCTGGAGCACGCGGCGGACGACCTCGGCGCGGTCCGGGTGTGCGGGAAGACCTATCCGCAGCCGGTGGGCGTCGGGTTGGCGCAGACCAGCGTCCCGGTGGCGGTCCTGCTGTGCGCCCTGTGCCTCTACCGGATCCGCCGCTTCCGCCGCACGCACCCCGTCGGGGACCGGGGCGGGCAGGGCTTCACCGTGGCCTTCGCGGCCGAGGGAATGCCCGCCCTGACCAACGGCAGGCGCTCCCGCCGCCGCCGCAAGGGCGGCCGCCGCGCCCTGCGGTGAGCCCTGGTGGCGGCCGGCCGGGGCGGAAGGTGAACAATGGGGGCGTGACCCGAGCCCATCTGGACAAGCAGCCGCAGGACGTCGCCGCCATGTTCGACGATGTCGCGGCCAAGTACGACCGCACCAACGACGTGCTCTCGCTGGGCCAGGCCCGGCTGTGGCGCCGCGCGGTGGCCGATGCGGTGGGGGCCGTGGCGGGCCAGCGCATCCTCGACCTCGGGGCGGGCACCGGCACCTCCTCGCTGCCCTTCCTGGAGGCCGGCGCGGACGTCGTCCCCTGCGACTTCTCCCTCGGCATGCTGACCGAGGGCAAGAGCCGCCACCCCGAACTCGCCCTCACCGCGGGCGACGCCACCCGGCTGCCGTTCGCCGACGACTCCTTCGACGCGGTGACCATCTCCTTCGCGCTGCGCAACGTGCAGGAGCACGAGGTGGCGATGCGCGAGCTGCTCCGGGTCACCAAGCCCGGCGGCAAGCTGGTGATCTGCGAGTTCTCCACCCCGACCTGGACGCCGTTCCGGACCGTCTACACCGAGTACCTGATGCGGGCGCTGCCGCCGGTGGCGACCAAGGTGTCCTCCAACCCCGAGGCGTACGTGTACCTCGCCGAGTCGATCCGGGCCTGGCCGGACCAGCCCGCGCTGGCCGCCGAACTGCAGCAGGCCGGCTGGACGAAGGTCGCCTGGCGCAACCTGACCGGCGGCATCGTGGCTCTCCACCGCGGCTTCAAGGCCCCGTAGACTGCGAGGGTTCGGCGCTCCGGCCGCTTCGTTGACGGAGCGTCGGAGACGGAGTGTCGGACCCGACTCCGTGACCCCGACGCGCTCAGGAGAGAGCCCCGTATGACCGAGATCGCCGTCGAGTCCACCGCCGACGTCATCGTGGTCGGCGCCGGTCCGGCCGGCTCCACCACCGCGTACTGGCTGGCCCAGGCGGGCCTGGACGTGCTGCTGCTGGAGAAGACCGAGTTCCCGCGCGAGAAGGTGTGCGGCGACGGCCTGACCCCGCGGGCCGTCAAGCAGCTGGTGGACATGGGCATCGACGTGTCCGCCGAGAACGGCTGGCTGCGCAACAAGGGCCTGCGGATCATCGGCGGCGGCGTCCGGCTGGAGCTGGACTGGCCGGACCTGGCCGCGTTCCCCGACTACGGACTGGTGCGCAAGCGCGCCGACTTCGACGAACTGCTGGCCCGGCAGGCGCAGAAGGCCGGCGCCCGGCTGTACGAGAACTGCAACGTCAGCGGCCCGGTGCAGGACCGCACCGGGCGGATCACCGGCGTCACCGCCAAGCTCGGCCCGGACAAGCGCGAGGTCGAGTTCCACGCACCGCTGGTGGTGGCCGCCGACGGCAACTCCACCCGGCTCTCGCTGGCCATGGGCCTGCACCGGATCGAGTCCCGGCCGATGGGCGTCGCCTACCGGACGTACTTCACCTCGCCCCGGCACGACGACGACTACCTGGAGTCCTGGCTGGAGCTCTGGGACACCCGGGGCGGGCAGAAGAAGCTGCTGCCCGGCTACGGCTGGATCTTCGGCATGGGCGACGGCACCTCCAACGTGGGCCTCGGCATCCTGAACTCCTCGCCCGCCTTCGGCGACCTCAACTGGCGCGAGGTGCTGAAGAGCTGGTGCGCCAGCATGCCCGAGGAGTGGGGCTACACCCCGGAGAACATGACCGAGCCGATCCGCGGCGCCGCGCTGCCGATGGCCTTCAACCGGCAGCCGCACTACACCAAGGGCCTGCTGCTGGTCGGCGACGCCGGCGGCATGGTCAACCCGTTCAACGGCGAGGGCATCGCCTATGCGATGGAATCCGGCCAACTCGCGGCCGGCGTCATCGTGCAGGCGATGGCCAGGATCACGCCCGAGGGCCGCGAGCGCGCCCTGGCGCGCTACCCGCAGATCCTCAAGGACACCTACGGCGGCTACTACACGCTGGGCCGGGCGTTCGTGAAGCTGATCGGCAACGACAAGGTGATGCGGATCGCCGCCGAGCGCGGCCTCACCCACCCCGTGCTGATGAAGTTCGTCCTCAAGCTGCTCGCCAACCTGACCGACCCGACCGGCGGCGACGTCGCCGACCGCATCATCAACGGCCTGACCAAGGTCGCCCCGCGCGCCTGAGCGGTGCCACCGGGCGGCGGGCGGGCGGAAAGCGCTTGCTCGCCGCCTTTCGCGTGCGAGAGGGTGGCGGCCCCACCTCTCTGTCCCGTCCGACGCCGCACGGGCCCCCGTCGAGCCTTCCGGGAGCCGTGCCATGGCCGTGCTGTCCATCGATGCCCGTCCGCGACCGCTGCGGGACCTGCCGCTGCTGGCGGTGGCGGTGGTGTGGGGCTCCAGCTTCCTGGTGGTGAAGCGGGTCGCCGAGCCGGACACCGTGGTGGCGGTGCTGGCGCTGCGGTTCGGGCTGGTGCTGCCGCTGCTGGGAGCGGTGGTCGGGCGGCGGCTGCGCGGGCTGACGGCGGCGCAGTGGGGCGGCGGGGCGCTGCTCGGACTGGTGCTGGGCGCGATCTTCCTGCTGGAGACGTACGGGGCGGTGCACACCTCGGCGACCAACGCCGGGCTGGTGATCAGCCTGACCATGGTGTTCACCCCGCTCGCGGAGGCCGCGCTGCGCCGGGTCGCGCCCTCGGCGGCGTTCCTCGGGGCGGCGGGCCTGTCGGTGCTGGGCGTGGCGCTGCTGACCGGTGACGGCGGCCTGCGGGCCCCTTCGGGAGGCGACCTGCTGGTGCTGGGCGCGGCCGGGGTGCGGACGGTCAACGTGCTCGCCAGCGCCCGGCTGCGGTCGGTCCGCGGGGTGGACGCGCTCGCCCTGACCTGGGTCCAACTGGCTTTCGCCACCGTGGTGTTCGTGGTCGCGGCGCCGTTCGCCGGCCCCTCGCCGCTGGCCGTCGCGGCCTCGTTCGATGCGCAGCGCTGGGCGCTGCTGCTGTACCTCTCGCTGTTCTGCACGCTGTTCGCGTTCTTCGTCCAGCTCTGGGCGGTGCGGGCCACTTCGCCGTCCCGGGTGAGCCTGCTGCTGGGCACCGAGCCGCTCTGGGCGGCGGTCTTCGGCATCGCGCTGGCCGGCGACCGACCCGGTCTGCTCGCCCTGTCGGGGGCGGTGGCGGTGCTGGCGGGCACCGAGTGGGGCCGGCGTCGGGCGCCCCTCCTTGAGAGCTTGTGAACGAAGGGTCAAGCGGGTGCGCCGACGGGTCCACCGGCCGGGTGAGATCCGATATCACGTAAACCGGATCACTCCGAAATTTGCTTGATCAGCTGCAGAATTGATATGGGCCGTGGCCGAACGGCGGGCGTTCTGCGACGGATTGCGACTGTCTGTGGTCAAGTGCCTGCTGAGGGTGGATCGGTACTGATCGATCCCGTTCCGTCCGGCTTCGTCGGGTGGCGAAGATCACAAAGATCATCGGGAACTGCGTGTCGCAGATCACAAGCCGACGGGCATAGGATGCGCTCCAACCTGGCTTTGTGAACTGCCTCACATGGAGCCGGATCTCACGAAGTGGATCATCGGTTCACCCCTGGTGACCTGGTGGTTCCGATCTGCAGTCAAGGACGACTGGACGGAGGGAGCGGGGCTATGAATGCCTACGCGCCGATCCTCGTACTCGGTGCCATCGCGGCGGCGTTCGCGGTCGGCTCCGTCGTGATGGCCTCGCTCACCGGCCCGAAGCGCTACAACCGGGCCAAGTTGGAGGCGTACGAGTGCGGCATCGAACCGACCCCGCAGCCGGTGGGCGGCGGTCGGTTCCCGATCAAGTACTACCTGACGGCGATGCTGTTCATCGTCTTCGACATCGAGATCGTCTTCCTCTACCCGTGGGCGGTCAGCTTCGACGCCCTGGGGATCTTCGGGCTGGTCGAGATGCTCGTGTTCATCGCCACCGTGTTCGTCGCCTACGCCTACGTCTGGCGTCGCGGCGGCCTGGAGTGGGACTGACAACACCCGGCCGCCGTTTGTGAACGGGCGGACAAGCCACCGGACTCGAGGGCATTGAGAGGGAACTGATGGGTATCGAGGAGAAGCTGCCGAGCGGCTTTCTGCTCACCAGCGTGGAGGCCGCCGCGGGCTGGGTGCGGAAGGCGTCGCTCTTCCCGGCCACCTTCGGTCTGGCCTGCTGCGCGATCGAGATGATGACCACCGGCGCGGGCCGCTACGACCTGGCCCGGTTCGGCATGGAGGTCTTCCGCGGCTCGCCGCGGCAGGCCGACCTGATGATCGTGGCCGGCCGGGTCAGCCAGAAGATGGCGCCGGTGCTGCGGCAGGTCTACGACCAGATGCCGAACCCGAAGTGGGTCATCTCGATGGGCGTGTGCGCGTCCTCCGGCGGCATGTTCAACAACTACGCGATCGTCCAGGGCGTCGACCACATCGTGCCGGTGGACATCTACCTGCCGGGCTGCCCGCCCCGCCCGGAGATGCTGATGGACGCGATCCTGAAGCTGCACGAGAAGATCCAGCACGAGAAGCTCGGCGTGAACCGCCGCCGGGCCGAGGAGGAGGCCGAGCGCCTCGCGCTGCAGGCCACCCCGACCAGCGAGATGCGGGGGCTGCTGCGATGACGGACCCTCAGAAGCCCGAAGTCCCGGCCACCAGGCGGGAGATCCCGGTCGAGGTGGTCGGCGCCCGGCAGGGCATGTTCGGCGCCGGCGGCACCGGCGACACCTCCGGCTTCGGCGGCCTGAACGCCCCGATCGTGCTGCCCGGCCCGAGCGAGCGCCCGTACGGCGGCTACTTCGACGAGGTGGCCGACGAGTTCGAGGGCGCGCTGGAGGAACAGGGCCTCGACCCGGCCGAGGTGATCGGGAAGACCGTCGTCGACCGCGGCGAGCTGACCTTCCACATCGAGCGCGAGCACCTGCTGAACTCGGTGCGCATCCTGCGCGACGACCCCGCGCTGCGGTTCGAGCTCTGCCTCGGCGTCAGCGGCGTGCACTACCCGGGCGACAAGGGCCGGGAGCTGCACGCGGTCTACCACCTGCGCTCGATCACCCACACCCGGCTGATCCGGCTGGAGGTGACCGCGCCGGACGCGGACCCGCGGATCCCGTCGGTGGTGAGCGTCTACCCGACCAACGACTGGCACGAGCGGGAGACCTACGACTTCTTCGGCCTGGTCTTCGAGGGCCACCCGGCGCTCACCCGGATCATGATGCCGGACGACTGGCTGGGGCACCCGCAGCGCAAGGACTACCCGCTCGGCGGCATCCCCGTCGAGTACAAGGGCGCCCAGATCCCGGCTCCCGACCAGCGGAGGTCGTACAGCTGATGAGCAGCACCCACTACGAAGCAGGGTCCCGGGAGACCACCGAGGGACGGGTGTTCACCGTCACCGGCGGCGACTGGGGCGAGGTCGCGGAGGCCGTGGCGGGCGCCGACGACGAGCGGATCATCGTCAACATGGGCCCGCAGCACCCGTCCACCCACGGCGTGCTGCGGCTGATCCTGGAGATCGACGGCGAGACGGTCACCGAGGCCCGCTGCGGCATCGGCTACCTGCACACCGGCATCGAGAAGAACATGGAGTTCCGCTCCTGGGTGCAGGGCACCACGTTCGTGACGCGGATGGACTACCTCACCCCGCTGTACAACGAGACCGCCTACTGCCTGGCCGTCGAGAAGCTCCTCGGGATCACCGCCGATGTGCCCGAACGGGCCACCGTGATCCGGGTGCTGATGATGGAGCTGAACCGGATCTCCTCGCACCTGGTGGCGCTGGCCACCGGCGGCATGGAGATCGGCTCCACCACCCTGATGATCTACGGCTTCCGGGACCGCGAGGTCGTCCTCGACATCTTCGAGCTGGTCACCGGCCTGCGGATGAACCACGCGTACGTCCGCCCCGGCGGCCTGGCCCAGGACCTGCCGCCCGGCGCGGTCGACAGGATCCGCGAGGGCGTGAAGCTGCTCCGCGGCCGGATGCACGAGTACGACAAACTCGCCACCGACAACCCGGTGTTCAAGGCCCGGCTGGTCGACGTCGGCTTCCTCGACCTGCCCGGCTGCCTGGCCCTCGGCGCCACCGGCCCGATCCTGCGGGCCACCGGGCTGCCGCACGACCTGCGCAAGTCCGAGCCGTACTGCGGGTACGAGAACTACGAGTTCGACGTGGCGGTGGCCGACACCGCCGACTCCTACGGGCGGTTCCTGATCCGCCTGGAGGAGATGAAGCAGTCGCTGCGGATCGTCGAGCAGTGCCTGGACCGGCTGAAGCCCGGACCGGTGATGGTGGCCGACAAGAAGATCGCCTGGCCGTCCCAGCTGGCCGTCGGCCCGGACGGCATGGGCAACTCGCTGGACCACATCCGGAAGATCATGGGCACCTCGATGGAGGCCCTGATCCACCACTTCAAGCTGGTCACCGAGGGCTTCCACGTTCCGGTCGGGCAGGCGTACGCCGCGGTGGAGTCGCCCAAGGGCGAACTCGGCGTGCACGTGGTCAGCGACGGCGGCACCCGGCCCTACCGGGTGCACTTCCGCGACCCGTCGTTCACCAACCTGCAGACGATGGCCGCGATGTGCGAGGGCGCCCCGCTGGCCGACGTGATCGTGTCGGTGGCCGGGATCGACCCGGTGATGGGAGGCGTGGACCGGTGAGCAGCACAGAACTCGGCCTGCCGGCGCTGCCGGCCAAGCCCTACCCGCCGGAGGTCGAGCAGCGACTGGCCGCCGACGCGGCCGAACTGATCGCCCGTTACCCGCAGTCCCGCTCGGCGCTGCTGCCGCTGCTGCACCTGGTGCAGGCCGAGGACGGCTGCGTCACGCCGACCGGGATCCGGTTCTGCGCCGAGCAGTTGGACCTGACCACGGCCGAGGTGACCGCAGTCGCGACCTTCTACACGATGTACCGGCGGCGCCCGGCCGGCGAGTACCACGTCGGCGTCTGCACCAACACGCTGTGCGCGGTGCTCGGCGGCGACCAGATCTTCGACGAGCTCTCCGAGCACCTCGGGATCGTCAACAACCGCACCACCGAGGACGGTTCGGTCTCGATCGAGCGGATCGAGTGCAACGCGGCCTGCGACTACGCGCCCGTGGTGATGGTCAACTGGGAGTTCTTCGACAACCAGACCCCGGACAGCGCCAAGCAGCTGGTCGACCAGCTGCGGGCCGGCCAGGAGGTCCGGCCGACCCGCGGCGCCAAGCTCTGCTCGTTCAAGGAGACCTCGCGGATCCTGGCGGGCTTCCCCGACGAGCGCCCCGGCGCCAACGACGAGTCCGGGGCCGGCGGCGCCCCCTCGCTGGCCGGCCTGCGGTTGGCCAAGGGCGAGGCGCTGCCCGGCACTCCGGGCGCCAAGGTGGTCTCCCCCCGGCACGAAGGGACGGAAGCGTGATGACCTCCGCCGAGCCGGCCGAGAAGCTGCTCTCCCCGGTCCTCTCCGCGTCCTGGGACGACCACCGCCCCTGGACCCTCGACACCTACCGCCGGCACGGCGGCTACGACGGCCTGCGCGCCGCCCTCGCGATGGCCCCGGACGACGTGATCGCCCTGGTCAAGGACGCGGGCCTGCGCGGGCGCGGCGGCGCCGGCTTCCCGACCGGGATGAAGTGGCAGTTCATCCCGCAGAACGACGGCAAGCCGCACTACCTGGTGGTCAACGCCGACGAGTCCGAACCGGGCACCTGCAAGGACATCCCGCTGCTGTTCGCCAACCCGCACTCGCTGATCGAGGGCATGATCATCGCCTCGTACGCGATCCGCTGCGAGCACGCCTTCATCTACCTGCGCGGCGAGGTCGTGCCGGTGCTGCGCCGCCTGCAGGCCGCGGTCGCCGAGGCCTACGCGGCCGGGCTGCTCGGCCAGGACGTCCAGGGCTCCGGCATCAACCTGGACATCACCGTGCACGCCGGCGCGGGCGCCTACATCTGCGGCGAGGAGACGGCGCTGCTGGACTCGCTGGAGGGCCGCCGCGGCCAGCCCCGGCTGCGGCCGCCGTTCCCGGCGATCGCCGGCCTGTACGCCTGCCCGACGGTGGTGAACAACGTCGAGTCGATCGCCTCGGTGCCGCCGATCCTGGCCCGCGGCAAGGACTGGTTCAAGTCGCTGGGCACCGAGAAGTCGCCCGGCTTCACGCTGTACTCGCTGTCCGGGCACGTCACCAACCCCGGCCAGTACGAGGCCCCGCTCGGCGTCACGCTCCGTCAGCTGCTGGACATCTCCGGCGGCGTCCGGGCCGGGCACCGGATCAAGTTCTGGACCCCGGGCGGCTCCTCCACGCCGATGTTCACCGAGGAGCACCTCGACGTCCCGCTGGACTACGAGGGCGTCGGCGCGGCCGGCTCGATGCTCGGCACCAAGGCCCTGCAGGTGTTCGACGAGACCACCTGCGTGGTGCGGGCCGTCACCCGGTGGACCGAGTTCTACGCCCACGAGTCCTGCGGCAAGTGCACCCCCTGCCGCGAGGGCACCTACTGGCTGGTCCAGCTGCTCAAGCGGATCGAGGCCGGCCAGGGCGTCGCGGGCGACCTGGAGAAGCTGCTGGACATCGCCGACAACATCAACGGCAAGTCCTTCTGCGCGCTGGGCGACGGCGCCGCCAGCCCGATCGTCTCCTCGCTGCAGCACTTCCGCGCCGAGTACGAGCAGCACGTCAACGAGCACCGCTGCCCGTTCGACCCGGCGGCCTCCACCGTCTGGGCCGACCGGGCCTCCGTCCACGAGTCCGCCACCGAGAGGGAGGTGCACGCGTGACGGTCACGGAGCCTTCCACCCAGACCGAGCTGGTCACGCTCACCATCGACGGCGTCGAGGTCAGCGTCCCCAAGGGCACGCTGGTGATCCGCGCCGCCGAGCAGATCGGCACCCAGATCCCGCGCTTCTGCGACCACCCGCTGCTCGACCCCGCCGGGGCGTGCCGCCAGTGCATCGTGGAGGTCGAGGGACAGCGCAAGCCGGTCGCCTCCTGCACCATCCCGGTCGCCGAGGGCATGGTGGTCCGCACCCAGCTGTCCTCGGCGGTCGCCGAGAAGGCGCAGCGCGGCGTGATGGAACTGCTGCTGATCAACCACCCGCTGGACTGCCCGGTCTGCGACAAGGGCGGCGAGTGCCCGCTGCAGAACCAGGCGATGTCCACCGGTGACACCGACTCCCGGTTCGAGGGCGTCAAGCGGACGTACGAGAAGCCGATCCCGCTCTCCACCCAGGTGCTGCTGGACCGCGAGCGGTGCGTGCTGTGCGCGCGCTGCACCCGGTTCTCCCAGCAGATCGCCGGCGACCCGTTCATCGACCTGGTGGAGCGCGGCGCGCTGCAGCAGGTCGGCACCGGCGTCGACCAGCCGCTGGACTCGTACTTCTCCGGCAACACCATCCAGATCTGCCCGGTCGGCGCGCTCACCTCCGCCGCCTACCGGTTCCGCTCCCGCCCGTTCGACCTGGTGTCCTCCCCGTCGGTGTGCGAGCACTGCTCGGCGGGCTGCGGGCAGCGCACCGACCACCGGCGCGGCAAGGTGATGCGGCGACTGGCCGGCAACGAGCCGGAGGTCAACGAGGAGTGGAACTGCGACAAGGGCCGGTTCGCGTTCCGCTACGCCCAGCAGCGCGACCGGTTCACCTCGCCGATGGTCCGTCAGGACGGCGAACTGGTCGCGGTCTCCTGGCCGGAGGCGCTCGCCCGGGTCGCCGAGGGGCTGCGCGGCGCGCGCGCCGCGGTGCTCGCGGGCGGCCGGGTCACCGTCGAGGACGCCTACGCGTACGGCAAGTTCGCCCGGGTCGCGCTCGGCACCAACGACGTCGACTTCCGCTCCCGCCCGCACAGCGGCGAGGAGGCCGACTTCCTGGCCGCCGCGGTCGCCGGGCACGGGGTCGACCTGGACGGCGCGGGCGTGACCTACCGTCAGCTCGAAGCCGCCCCGGCAGTGCTGCTGGTCGGCCTGGAGGCCGAGGAGGAGGCGCCGATCGTCTTCCTGCGGCTGCGCAAGGCCAACCGGGCGTCCGGGCTGCGGGTGTTCTCGATCGCCTCGCACGCCTCCCGCGGCCTGGCCAAGCTGCGCGGCGCGCTGCTGCCCGCCGCGCCCGGCACCGAGGCCGAGTGGCTCGGCGCGCTGGCCGGCGACGAGGTGCTCGCCGACGACGCCGGCCGCTGCGCGGACGCGCTGCGCTCCCCGGGCGCGGTGATCCTGGTCGGCGAGCGGCTCGCGCAGACCGCCGGAGGCCTGACCGCCGCGCTCCGCCTGGCGCACGCCAGCGGCGCGAAGCTCGCCTGGGTGCCGCGCCGGGCCGGTGAACGCGGCGCCGTCGAGGCCGGCGCGCTGCCCGGGCTGCTGCCCGGCGGCCGGGCCGTCGCGGTGCCGGCCGCCCGTGCCGAGGCCGCCACCCACTGGGGCGTCGCCGAACTCCCGGCCCGCCCTGGCCGCGACACCGGCCGGATCCTGGCCGCCGCGGCCCAGGGCGAGCTGGACGCGCTGGTGGTCGGCGGTGTCGGCGCGGAGGACCTGCCCGACCCGGCGCTCGCCGAGCAGGCCCTGGACCGCGCCGGGTTCGTGCTCTCGCTGGAGCTGCGCCCGTCCGCGGTCACCGCGCACGCCGATGTGGTGCTGCCGGTCGCCGCGGTCGCCGAGAAGGCCGGCACCTTCCTGGACTGGGAGGGCCGGGTCCGGATGTTCGAACCGGCGCTCAAGCCCGACCAGATGATGGGACGTCACCTGCACTCCGACGTCCGGGTGCTGAACATGGTGGCGGACGCGCTGGACCGGCCGATCGGCCTGCCCGACGTCCGCGCGGCCCGGCTGGAGCTGGACCGCTTCACCCCCTGGCAGGGCGACCGCCCGGCCGCTCCCGCCGCCCACCCCGACGCGCTGCCCCGCCCGGTCTCCGGGCAGGCGGTGCTCGCCGGGCACCGGATGCTGCTCGACCAGGGCTCGCTGCAGGACGGCGACACCCACCTGGCCGGCACCCGGCACGCCGCGGTGGCCCGGCTGTCCGCCGCCACCGCCGCCGAGATCGGCGCGGAGAAGGCGCTGCGGGTCACCGGCCCGGCCGGCTCGCTGACCCTGCCGCTGGAGATCACCGAGGCGATGCCGGACCGCACGGTCTGGCTGCCCCTCAACTCGACGCCGGACGGCGGCGCGTACCGCGCGCTCGGCACCACGGTCGGCCACCTGGTCACCATCGCCCCGGCGGAGGAATCATGAGCCCCCTCGCTGTCGCCCCGCTGGCGGCCGCCGACACGCTCGGCTTCTTCGGCCGCGACCCGTGGTGGCTGGTGCTGCTGAAGGCGGTGTTCTGCTTCGCCTTCCTGGTGCTGACGGTGCTGATCGCGATCGTCTGGGAGCGCAAGGTCGTCGCCTGGATGCAGCTGCGGATCGGCCCGAACCGGCACGGACCCTGGGGTCTGCTGCAGTCGCTGGCCGACGGCGTGAAGCTGGCGCTCAAGGAAGACCTGGTCGTCAAGAACGCCGACAAGGTGGTCTACGTCCTGGCGCCGATCGTCTCGGCGATCCCCGCGTTCATGGCGTTCGCGGTGATCCCGTTCGGCCCGGCCGACAACGAGGTGTCGATCTTCGGCACCCGCACCCCGCTGCAGCTCACCGACCTGCCGATCGCCCTGCTGTACATCCTGGCCACCGCCTCGGTGGGCATCTACGGCATCGTGCTGGCCGGCTGGTCCTCCGGCTCCACCTACCCGCTGCTGGGCGGCATCCGCTCCTCCGCGCAGATGATCAGCTACGAGATCGCGATGGGCCTGTCCTTCGCGGCGGTGTTCATCTACTCCGGCTCGATGTCCACCTCGGAGATCGTCTCCTCGCAGCAGCCGACCTGGTTCGCGGTGCTGCTGCCGGTGTCCTTCATCGTCTACATCATCGCGATGGTCGGCGAGACCAACCGTGCCCCGTTCGACCTCCCGGAGGCCGAGGGCGAGCTGGTCGGCGGCTTCAACACCGAGTACTCCTCGCTGAAGTTCGCGATGTTCATGCTGGCCGAGTACGTCAACATGGTCACCGTCTCCGCCGTCGCCTCCACCCTGTTCCTCGGCGGCTGGCGCGCCCCGTGGCCGGTCTCCACCTTCTGGGAGGGCGCGAACCACGGCTGGTGGCCGATGCTGTGGATCGTCCTGAAGATCCAGCTGCTGCTGTTCTTCTTCATCTGGCTGCGCGGCACGCTGCCCCGGCTGCGCTACGACCAGTTCATGAAGCTCGGCTGGAAGATCCTGATCCCGGTCTCGCTGGTGTGGCTGGTGATGGTGGCCACCGTGCGGGCACTGCGCAACGAGGGCTACGACTTCGCCAAGGTGGTGCTGTACGTGGGCGCCCCGCTGGCGGCGATCCTGCTGATCGCCCTGGTCGCCGACCTGCTCCGGAAGAAGCCCGCCGAGCAGCCGGAGGCCGAGCCCGCCTTCGACCCGATGGCCGGCGGCTACCCGGTGCCGCCGCTGCCCGGCCAGGAACTGCCGCCCGTCCCGCGCCGCCGTAGCCGGACCCCGCAACTCCAGGAAGCCCTCAACGGGGCCGACCATTCCGAAGGGAGCTGAGCCGCGTATGTCTGATGACTCTTCGGAGAAGTCGGTCCTCGGGCCGGCCGCCGGCTTCGGCGTGACCTTCAAGGCCATGTTCAAGAAGCGGCTCACCGAGCAGTACCCGGAGTACAAGAAGCCCACCGCTCCGCGCTTCCACGGCCGCCACCAGCTGAACCGGCACCCCGACGGCCTGGAGAAGTGCGTCGGCTGCGAGCTGTGCGCCTGGGCCTGCCCCGCCGACGCCATCTACGTGGAGGGCGCCGACAACCAGGACGAGGAGCGCTACTCGCCCGGTGAGCGCTACGGCGCGGTCTACCAGATCAACTACGCCCGCTGCATCCTGTGCGGCCTGTGCGTGGAGGCCTGCCCGACCCGGGCGCTCACCATGACCAACGAGTACGAGCTGGCCGACTCCACCCGGCAGGACCTGATCTTCACCAAGGAGCAGCTGCTGGTCGGGCTGACCGAGGGCATGGTCGACTCGCCGCACGCGATCTTCCCCGGCGCCGACGAGGGCGCCTACTACCGGGGCGAGATCACCGGCGCGGCGCCCGGCACCGTGCAGCAGGAGCGGCACGACCGCGAGAAGGAGGAGCAGTCATGACCTCCACCGGCGAGGCCGTGCAGTTCTGGGTGCTGGCCGTGATCGCGGTCGGCGGCGCGCTCGGCATGCTGCTGATGAAGAAGGCGGTGCACTCGGCGCTCTGCCTGGCCGCCACCATGATCGCCCTGGCGGTCTGCTACATGGCGCAGGGCGCGGTGTTCCTGGGCGTGGTGCAGATCGTGGTCTACACCGGCGCGATCATGATGCTGTTCCTGTTCGTGGTGATGCTGGTCGGCGTCTCCTCGGCGGACTCGTTGAAGGAGCAGCTGAAGGGCCAGCGGATCGCCGCGGTGCTCTGCGGGCTGGGCTTCGGCGTGCTGCTGGTCGCCGGCCTGGCGAACGCGCACCTGAGCCACTTCACCGGCCTGTCCGAGGCGAACGCCGAGGGCAACGTGCAGGGCCTGGCCCGGCTGATCTTCACCAAGTACGTGTGGGCCTTCGAGGTGACCGGCGCACTGCTGATCACCGCGGCGGTCGGCGCGATGGTGCTGACCCACCGCGAGAAGGTCCGGCCGCCGCTGACCCAGCGTCAGCTGGCCGCCCGGCGCGTCAAGGACAACATCCAGGTGCCGCCGCTGCCCGCCCCCGGCGTGTACGCCCGGCACAACGCGGTGGACATCCCGGCGCTGCTGCCCGACGGCACCGTCGCCGAGGACTCGGTGATGGGCACCCTGCGCGAGCGCGGCCAGATCCGCGACGTCAGCCAGGAGATGCTGCAGCGGATGGCCGAGCTGGAGGAGACCACCGCCGACTGGCTGGGCCGTCCGTCCTCCGCCCGCCCGCCGGTGGCCGCGCCCCGGCAGGCCCTGGAGACCGTGCCGACCAAGGAGGAGGCGGAGTGAACCCGGTCAACTACCTGTACCTCGCCGGGCTGCTGTTCACCATCGGCGCCTCCGGGGTGCTGATCCGGCGCAACGCGATCGTGCTGTTCATGTGCGTGGAGCTGATGCTGAACGCCTCGAACCTGGCGCTGGTCACCTTCTCCCGGATGCACGGCAACCTGGACGGTCAGATCATCGCGTTCTTCACGATGGTGGTCGCGGCGGCCGAGGTCGTGGTCGGCCTCGCCATCATCGTCTCCATCTTCCGGACCAGGCACTCCGCTTCGGTCGACGACAGCAACCTGATGAAGCTGTAGGCGGAGGGCCCCTCAGTGAACTCTCTCATTCCGCTGCTGGTCGCGGCGCCGCTGGCCGGCGCTGCCCTGCTGCTGCTCGGCGGACGGGCCCTGGACCGGTTCGGGCACTGGATCGCGACCCTGCTGGCCGCGCTGTCCTTCGCCTTCGGCCTGGCCCTGTTCGCGGACATGCTCGGTCGGGACACCGAGCACCGCGCCGTCACCGAGTACCTGTACAGCTGGATCCCGGTGGACGGCTTCCAGGCCGACGTCGCCTTCCAGCTCGACCAACTGTCCATCACCTTCGTCCTGCTGATCACCGGCGTCGGCACCCTGATCCACCTGTACTCGGTGGGCTACATGGCCCACGACGAGCGCCGCCGCCGCTTCTTCGGCTACCTGAACCTGTTCCTGGCCGCCATGCTGGTGCTGGTGCTCGCCGACAACTACCTGCTGCTGTACGTCGGCTGGGAGGGCGTCGGCCTGGCGTCCTACCTGCTGATCGGGTTCTGGCAGCACAAGCCGAGCGCCGCGACGGCCGCCAAGAAGGCGTTCATCGTCAACCGGGTCGGCGACATGGGCCTGTCCATCGCGATCATGCTGATGTTCGTCGAGTTCGGCTCCTTCGCCTTCCAGCCGGTGTTCGCCACGGCGGGCGACGCGAGCGAGGGCAAGCTCACCGCGATCGGCCTGATGCTGCTGCTCGCGGCCTGCGGCAAGTCCGCCCAGGTGCCGCTGCAGTCCTGGCTGGGCGACGCGATGGAGGGCCCGACCCCGGTCTCCGCGCTGATCCACGCGGCCACCATGGTGACCGCCGGCGTCTACCTGATCGTCCGGTCCGGGGCGATCTTCAACCTGGCCCCGGACGCGCAGACCGCCGTGGTGGTGGTCGGCGCGGTGACGCTGCTGTTCGGTGCGATCGTCGGTTGCGCCAAGGACGACATCAAGAAGGCGCTGGCCGGCTCGACCATGTCGCAGATCGGCTACATGATCCTGGCGGCCGGCCTCGGCCCGATCGGCTACGTCTTCGCGATCATGCACCTGGTGACCCACGGCTTCTTCAAGGCCGGGCTGTTCCTCGGCGCCGGGTCGGTCATGCACGGCATGAACGACGAGGTGAACATGCGTCACTACGGCGGCCTGCGCAAGTACATGCCGGCCACCTTCTGGACGTTCATGGCCG
Organism: Streptomyces sp. TLI_171; assembly: GCF_003610255.1. GTDB lineage: Bacteria > Actinomycetota > Actinomycetes > Streptomycetales > Streptomycetaceae > Kitasatospora. Next base: position 4,424,428 of record NZ_RAPS01000001.1, read on the forward strand.
GCTACCTGGCGATCATCGGCTTCCCGCTGCTGTCCGGCTTCTGGTCGAAGGACAAGATCATCGACGCGGCGTTCGCCAAGGGCGGCACCGAGGGCTGGATCCTCGGCCTGTGCACCCTGCTCGGCGCCGCGATCACCGCCTTCTACATGACCCGGGTGGTGCTGCTCACCTTCTTCGGCGAGAAGCGCTGGCAGCCGGACGAGCACGGCCACGAGCCGCACCCGCACGAGTCCCCGCGGAGCATGACCGTCCCGATGATCGTGCTGGCCTTCGGCTCGGTGTTCGCCGGCGGCCTGTTCACCTGGAAGAGCTCCTTCCTGAACTGGCTGGAGCCGGTCACCGGCCACGCCGAGGGCGACTCGCCGCTGAACTCGCTCACCATCAGCGCCGTCGCCACCCTCTGCCTGGTGGCCGGCGCGGGCCTGGCGTACCTGATGTACGGCCGCAGCCCCGTCCCGGTGCAGGCGCCGGTCGGCTCCCCGCTCACCCGGGCCGCCCGCCGCGACCTGCTCCAGGACGACTTCAACCACGCCGTCCTGGTCCGGCCCGGCACCGCGCTGGCCGCCACCCTGGTCTGGTTCGACAGCCGGGGCCTGGACGGCTTCGTCAACGGCCTGGCCGCCGCGATCGGCGGAATCTCCGGCCGGCTGCGCCGGATCCAGACCGGCTACGTCCGCACGTACGCGCTCTCCATGTTCGGCGGCACGCTGGTGCTGGTCGCCTCCACTCTCCTGATGAGGTCGGTCTGATGAGCTACCTCCTCTCCGCCACCTGTGCCGTCCCGGCCGTCGGAGCGGTGCTCACCGCCGCTCTGCCGGCCGGCACCAGCGAGGCCCGGCGGCGCACCACCAAGACCGTGGCGCTGGCGGTCTCCGCCGTCACCCTCGGCCTGGCCGCCGCGGTCGCCGCCTCCTTCGAACCCGGCGGCGCCCGCTACCAGTTGACCGAGTCCTACTCCTGGATCCGGTCCTTCGGGATCAACTTCTCGCTGGGCGCGGACGGCATCGGCACCGCCCTGGTGCTGCTCACCGCCGTGCTCGTCCCGCTGGTGATGCTGGCCGGCTGGCACGACGCCACGGGACCCGTCAGCGGCTCCGCCGCGGGGGCCGCGCCCGAGGGCTCCTTCGAGTCCAAGCGGCGCACCCAGGGCTTCTTCGCGCTGATCCTGGCCGTCGAGGCGATGGTGCTGGTGTCCTTCCTGGCCACCGACGTCTTCGTCTTCTACGTGTTCTTCGAAGCCATGCTGATCCCGATGTACTTCCTGATCGGCGGCTTCGGCGACAAGGCCGGCGGCCCCGACTCGGCGAGCCAGCGCTCCTACGCGGCCGTCAAGTTCCTGCTGTACAACCTGCTCGGCGGCCTGGTCATGCTGGCCGCCGTGATCGGCCTGTACGTGGTGGCCGCCGACCAGGGCCAGGCGACCTTCAGCCTGACCGCGCTGACCGACGCGATCTCCTCCGGCAAGCTGGTGATCGACCCGAACGCGCAGCGCGCGCTGTTCCTCGGCTTCTTCTTCGCGTTCGCGGTGAAGGCCCCGATGTGGCCGCTGCACACCTGGCTGCCGAACGCGATGGGCGAGTCCACCGCCGGAACGGCCGTCCTGATCACGGCCGTGGTCGACAAGGTCGGCACCTTCGCGATGCTGCGGTTCTGCCTCGGCCTGTTCCCGGACGCGTCGAAGACCTTCGCCCCGGTGATCATGGTGCTGGCGCTGATCGGCATCGTGTACGGCGCGCTGGTCGCCATCGGCCAGAAGGACATCAAGCGGCTGGTCGCCTACGCGTCCATCTCGCACTTCGGCTTCATCATCCTGGGCATCTTCGCGATGACCAGCCAGGGCCAGTCCGGCGCCACCCTCTACATGGTCAACCACGGCATCTCCACCGCCGCGTGGATGCTGGTGGCCGGCTTCCTGATCTCCCGCCGCGGCTCCCGCCTGATCGCCGACTACGGCGGCGTGCAGAAGGTCGCCCCGGTGCTGGCCGGCACCTTCCTGATCGGCGGCCTGGCCACCCTCTCGCTGCCCGGCATGGCCCCGTTCGTCAGCGAGTTCCTGGTCCTGGTCGGCACGTTCAGCCGCTACCCGGTGATCGGCGTCATCGCCACCTTCGGCATCGTGCTGGCCGCGCTGTACGCCCTGCTGCTGTACCAGCGCACCATGACCGGCCCGGTGAAGGCCCCCGTCGAGGGCATGCCCGACCTGAAGGTCCGTGAACTCGCCGTCGTCGCCCCGCTGGTGGCCCTGACCCTGCTGCTCGGCGTCTACCCGCAGCCGCTCACCAGGATGGTGAACCCGGCCGTGAACGACACCCTCAGCCAGGTCCACCGCACCGACCCCGCGCCGGCCCACCCGGCCGCCGCCACCAACGGAGGTGAGCAGAAGTGATCTCCACCCACGTGCTGGCCGCCGCCGGCGGCAACAGCGCGAGCATCCCCGCCCCGCACATCGAGTACGGCCAGCTCTCGCCGATGCTCGTGGTGTTCGGCGCCGCCCTGGTCGGCGTCCTGATCGAGGCGTTCCTGCCGCGGCGGCTGCGCGCCACCGCCCAGCTCGGCGCCTCGCTGCTGGGCCTGGGCGGCGCGTTCGCCGCCGTGGTGGTGCTCGCCGCCCAGGGCCACGCCACCACCAAGGCCGGGCTGCTCGCGATGGGCGCCGTCGCCATCGACGGCCCCGCGCTGTTCCTGCAGGGCGTCATCCTGCTGACCGCCGTCCTCGCCGTCCTCACCTACGCCGAGGGCCGGCTGGAGCCGCGCATCAACGGCCACCGGGTCGACGCGTTCGCCGCGCAGGCCGCCGCCGTCCCCGGCGGCGAGCAGGAGCGCGAGGCCACCCGCGAGGGCCTGCGCACCACCGAGATCTACCCGCTCACCCTGTTCGCGGTCGGCGGCATGCTGCTGTTCCCCGCCGCGAACGACCTGCTGACCATGTTCGTCGCGCTGGAGGTCCTCTCCCTCCCGCTGTACCTGATGTGCGCGATCGCCCGGCGCCGCCGCCTGCTCTCCCAGGAGGCCGCGGTCAAGTACTTCCTGCTCGGCGCGTTCGCCTCGGCGTTCTTCCTGTTCGGCACCGCGCTGATCTACGGGTACGCGGGCTCGGTCCAGCTCGGCGAGATCGCCGACGTGGTCTCCGGCGTCGCCCCGGTCACCCCGGCGCTCGCCGTCACCACCCAGAACGACGCGCTGCTGCTGATCGGCCTCGCCATGCTGGCCGTCGGCCTGCTGTTCAAGGTCGGCGCCGTCCCGTTCCACTCCTGGACCCCGGACGTCTACCAGGGCGCCCCGACGCCGGTCACCGGGTTCATGGCGGCCGCCACCAAGACCGCGGCGTTCGGCGCCTTCCTGCGGCTGTTCTACGTCGCCTTCCCCGGCCTGCGCTGGGACTGGCGGCCCGTCCTGTGGGGCGTGGCCATCCTCACCATGGTGGTCGGCGCGGTCCTCGCCGTCACCCAGCAGGACGTGAAGCGGCTTCTCGCCTACTCCTCGGTCGCGCACGCCGGCTTCATCCTGACCGGCCTGATCGCCACCGACCGGCGCGGCGTCTCGGCCGTCCTCTTCTACCTGCTCGCGTACTCCTTCGTTACCCTCGGCGCGTTCGCCGTGGTCACCCTGGTGCGCGACTCCAAGGGCGAGGCCACCCACCTGTCCAACTGGGCCGGGCTGGGCCGCCGTTCACCGCTGCTCGCGGCGGTGTTCGCGCTCTTCCTGCTGGCCTTCGCGGGCATTCCGCTGACCTCCGGCTTCACCGGCAAGTTCGCGGTCTTCCAGGCCGCCGCCGAGGGCGGGGCCACCCCGCTGGTGATCGTCGGTGTGCTGTCCTCGGCGGTCGCCGCGTTCTTCTACATCCGGGTCATCGTGCTGATGTTCTTCTCCGACCCGCAGCCCTCCGGCCCCGCCGTGGCCGTGCCCAGCCCGCTCACCGCCACCGCCATCGGCGTCGGCGTGCTGGTCACCCTCGGCCTCGGCCTGCTCCCGCAGTACTTCCTCGACCTGGCCACCAAGGCCTCGCTGTTCGTCCGCTGACGTTCTTCTCCCAGGTCCGGCCCCCGCCAGCACCCGGCGGGGGCCGGACGCGTACGGGGCACCTTCCGCCACCAGCGGAGAGAGGCCCATGCCCGTGCAGTGATCCACTCCGGACCGGATACGCTGCCTTGTATGTGCATCGGCGGGGCTGAGGGACCGGGCCCGCTGGATCGACCAGGGACAGGAGTGGTCAGCGTGACCGTCGTGGGGCCCTTCGGGCTGAGCGTGCAGGACCACGATCTGACCCGTGACGTCCAGGCCGGGATGGAGGCCGTGGAGGCCGCCCTGATCGAGGCCGTCAAGAGCGACGTGCCGTTCATCACGGTGACCGCCAGCCACCTCATCGAGGCCGGGGGGAAGCGGTTCAGGCCGCTGCTGGTGATGCTCGCCGCCCAGTTCGGCGACCCGTCCGCACCCGGCGTGGTGCCCTCCGCGGTGGTGGTCGAACTGACCCACCTCGCGACGCTGTACCACGACGACGTGATGGACGAGGCCCCCGTGCGCCGCGGCGCGCCCAGCGCCAACAGCCGCTGGGACAACTCGGTCGCCATCCTCACCGGCGACTTCCTCTTCTCCCGCGCCTCCCAGGTGCTCTCCGACCTCGGCCCCGAAGCCGTCCGGATCCAGTCCGACGCCTTCGAACGGCTCGTCACCGGCCAGATCCTGGAGACCGCGGGCCCGCGGCCCGAGGACGACCCGCTGCGCCACTACCTGGACGTGCTGTCCGGCAAGACCGGCTCGCTGATCGCCGTCTCCTGCCGGTTCGGCTCGCTGATGGCCGGCGCCGAACCGTGGGTCGTCGAACTGCTCACCCAGTACGGCGAGCGGATCGGCACCGCGTTCCAACTCGCCGACGACGTCCTCGACATCGCCTCCGACGGCTCCGAGTCCGGCAAGACCCCCGGCACCGACCTGCGCGAGGGCGTGCCCACCCTGCCGGTGCTGCTGCTCCGTCAGATGCCGGTCGACCCGGCCGATCCCGAGGACGTCCGCCTGCGCGAACTCCTCGACACCGACCTCGCGACCGACGACGACGCCCACGCCGAGGCCCTGCGCCTGCTGCGCCGGCACCCGGCGCTGGAGCGGGCCCGCCGCGAGACGCTGCGCTACGCCGAGGAGGCCCGCGCCCTGCTGGACCCGCTCCCGGCCTGCTCCGCCAAGGCGGCCCTCCAGGAGCTCTGCGACACGGTGGCCATCCGCACCATGTAGGCCGCCGGAACGCGCCGCTTCCCGTTGTCCTCCGCGCGCTAGGGTGCCCCTATGTTGCGCGTGGTGATCGCCGAGGATTCCGTGCTGCTCCGGGAGGGGCTGACACGGTTGCTGACGGACCGGGGGATGGAGGTCGTGGCGGGGGTCGGGGACGGGGACGCGCTCGTCCGGACGATCGACGAGCTGCATGGCGCGGGCGCCCTGCCCGACGTGGTGGTGGCGGACGTCCGGATGCCGCCGACGCACACCGACGAGGGCGTGCGGGCGTGCGTGGAGCTGCGCGGCCGGTACCCGCAGGTGGGCGTGCTGGTGCTGTCGCAGCACGTCGAGGAGCAGTACGCGGGGGAGCTGCTGGCGGGCTCGACGCGGGGCGTCGGGTACCTGCTGAAGGACCGGGTCGCCGAGGTGCGGGAGTTCGTGGACGCGGTGTCGCGGGTCGCGCAGGGCGGCACGGCACTGGACCCGGAGGTGGTCCAGCAGCTGTTGAGCCGCAGCCGGCAGGTCGACACGCTGGCGAACCTGACGCCGCGCGAGCGCGAGGTGCTGGGCCTGATGGCGGAGGGCCGGACGAACGCGGCGATCGCCAAGCAGCTGGTGGTGTCGGACGGCGCGGTGGAGAAGCACGTGTCGAACATCTTCCAGAAGCTGGGCCTCGGGCAGAGCCCGGAGGATCACCGGCGGGTCCTGGCGGTGCTGGCCTACCTGGGGTCCTGAGCTCGGAGACCCGCCGGGACGGTCTGTGCGAGTTCCCTTCCAGTCGTGCTCTGCCCGCTTAGGATTCCCTTGGTGCGCCAGGCGGACGGGGCACACGGCTCACGCCCGCTGCTGGTTCCCCTTCGAGGAGGTCCGCGGCAGTGACCAGTCAGGTCGATCAGTCAGAGGCAGTGGACGGCTCGGACGGCGAGCGCCGGACGGGTCCGGCCTCGCCCCGGTCGGGCCCGCAGGGCGGGTCCGGCCGGGCGGCCAAGCCGATCCGGCGGCTGGACCGGGTGATCATCCGGTTCGCAGGCGACTCGGGCGACGGTATGCAGCTCACCGGCGACCGGTTCACCTCGGAGACGGCCGCGTTCGGCAACGACCTGTCCACGCTGCCGAACTTCCCGGCCGAGATCCGGGCCCCCGCAGGCACCCTGCCGGGCGTGTCGAGCTTCCAGCTGCACTTCGCGGACCACGACATCCTCACCCCGGGCGACGCGCCGGACGTGCTGGTGGCGATGAACCCCGCGGCGCTGAAGGCGAACCTCCCGGACCTGCCGGCCGGCGCGGAGATCATCGTCAACACCGACGAGTTCACCAAGCGGGCGCTGGCGAAGGTCGGCTGGTCGGCGGACCCGCTGACCGACGGCTCGCTGGAGTCGTTCCGGCTGCACCCGGTGCCGCTGACCACGCTGACCCTGGAGGCGCTGAAGGACAGCGGCCTGGCGCGCAAGGACGCCGAACGGGCGAAGAACATGTTCGCGCTCGGCCTGCTGTCCTGGATGTACCACCGGCCCACCCACGGCACCGAGCTGTTCCTGCGTCAGAAGTTCGCCAAGAAGCCGGAGATCGCGGAGGCCAACGTCGCCGCGTTCCGCGCGGGCTGGAACTTCGGCGAGACCACCGAGGACTTCGCGGTCTCCTACGAGATCCCGCCGGCCAAGCTGCCCGCGGGCACCTACCGGAACATCTCCGGCAACCTGGCGCTGGCCTACGGCCTGGTCGCGGCGGGGGAGCGGTCGGGGCTGCCGGTGTTCCTCGGCTCGTACCCGATCACCCCGGCGTCGGACATCCTGCACGAGCTGTCCAGGCACAAGAACTTCGGCGTGCGGTCGTTCCAGGCGGAGGACGAGATCGCCGGCATCGGCGCGGCGCTCGGCGCGGCGTTCGGCGGCGCGCTGGGCGTGACCACCACCTCCGGCCCGGGCGTGGCGCTGAAGTCGGAGACGATCGGCCTGGCGGTGTCGCTGGAGCTGCCGCTGCTGGTGATCGACATCCAGCGCGGCGGCCCGTCCACCGGCCTGCCCACCAAGACCGAGCAGGCGGACCTGCTGCAGGCGATGTTCGGCCGCAACGGCGAGGCCCCGGTGCCGGTCGTGGCGCCCGCGACGCCCGCCGAGTGCTTCGACGCGGCGCTGGACGCGGCCCGGATCGCGCTGACCTACCGCACCCCGGTGTTCCTGCTGTCGGACGGCTACCTGGCCAACGGCTCCGAGCCGTGGAAGATCCCGACGGTCGACGAACTCCCGGACCTTCGGGTGGAGTTCGCCACCGAGCCGAACGGCGCGGACGGCTCCTTCCGCCCGTACCAGCGCGACCCGCACACCCTGGCCCGCCCGTGGGCGGTGCCCGGCACGCCCGGCCTGGAGCACCGGATCGGCGGCATCGAGAAGCAGGACGGCACCGGCAACATCTCGTACGACCCCGCCAACCACGACTTCATGGTGCGCACCCGGCAGGCCAAGATCGACGGCATCGAGGTGCCGGACGTCGAGGTGGACGACCCGAGCGGGGACGCCAAGGTGCTGGTGCTCGGCTGGGGCTCCACCTACGGCCCGATCGCCGCCGCGGTGCGCCGGGTGCGGGCGGACGGCGGCCTGATCGCCCAGGCCCACCTGCGCCACCTCAACCCGTTCCCGGCCAACCTCGGCGCGGTGCTGGGCCGCTACCAGCGGGTGATCGTCCCCGAGATGAACCTCGGACAGCTCGCCCTGCTGCTGCGCGCCAAGTACCTCGTCGACGCCCAGTCCTACAACCAGGTGCGCGGCCTGCCGTTCAAGGCCGCCCAGCTCGCCGACGTGCTGCACGCGGCGATCGGCGCCATCGAGGCGGAGGAGACCCGATGACCGACTTCCCCGCGCTGCGGCTCGTCCCCAAGGCGGACGCCCCGCAGTCCGCGAAGGACTTCAAGACCGACCAGGAAGTGCGCTGGTGCCCGGGCTGCGGCGACTACGCCGTCCTGGCCGCCGTCCAGTCCTTCATGCCCGAGCTGGGCATCCGGCGGGAGAACACCGTCTTCGTCTCCGGCATCGGCTGCTCCTCGCGCTTCCCGTACTACATGAACACCTACGGGATGCACTCGATCCACGGCCGCGCCCCGGCGATCGCCACCGGCCTGGCGGCGTCCCGCCCGGACCTGTCGGTGTGGGTGGTGACGGGTGACGGCGACGCGCTGTCGATCGGCGGCAACCACCTGATCCACGCGCTGCGCCGGAACGTCAACCTGAAGATCCTGCTGTTCAACAACCGGATCTACGGGCTGACGAAGGGTCAGTACTCGCCGACCAGCGAGCTCGGCAAGATCACCAAGTCCACCCCGATGGGCTCGCTGGACGCCCCGTTCAACCCGCTGTCGCTGGCGATCGGCGCCGAGGCCACCTTCGTGGCCCGCACCATCGACTCCGACCGGCAGCACCTGCAGTCCGTGCTGCGGGCCGCCGCCCAGCACGAGGGCACCGCGCTGGTGGAGATCTACCAGAACTGCAACATCTTCAACGACGGCGCGTTCGAGATCCTCAAGGAGCCCGGCACCCGCGACGAGGCGCTGATCCGCCTGGAGCACGGGCAGCCGGTGCTGGTCGGGGCGGACCGGCACGTGGTCCGCGACGCCGACGGCGAACTGCGGATCGCCCCCCGCGGCGAGGGCACCGCCCTGGTCCACGACGCCCACGCGGCCGGCTCCACCACCGCCTTCGCGCTGACCAGGCTGGCCGACGCCGACACCCTGCACCACACGCCGATCGGCGTGCTGCGGGACGTCTCCCGGCCGGTCTACGACACCTTGATGGCCGACCAGCTGGCGCAGGCCGAGCAGCAGAAGGGCCGCGGCGACCTGGCCGCCCTGCTGACCGGCCAGAGCACCTGGACGGTGAACGCCTAGCCCCTCCTGTCAGCAGTCAAACCGCACTTTGTGGATGACAGCTTCGCCCGCGTACCGCTACCTTTCGGTTGACCATGTCGGTACGCGGGTGAAGGGCAGGCCATGGCGGACGGTTCGCGGGAGGCCAGGGTCGGGCTCTGGAACGGGTTCGCGGCGTACGGGATGTGGGGCCTGTTCCCGCTGTTCTGGCCGCTGCTGGAACCCGCCGGAGCTGTGGACATCCTGGCCAACCGGATGGTGTGGTCGCTGGTCGCCGTCGCCGCGATGCTGCTGGTCCGCCGCCGCTGGGGGTGGATCCGCCCGCTGCTGCGCCAGCCCCGCCGGCTCGCGCTGCTGGCGCTGGCCGCCGCCACCGTCTCGGTGAACTGGGGCGTCTACATCTGGGGCGTGAACTCCGGCCACGTGGTGGAGACCAGCCTCGGCTACTTCATCAACCCGCTGGTGACCATCGCCTTCGGCGTGCTGGTGCTGCGCGAGCGGCTGCGCACCCCGCAGTGGGCCGCGGTCGGCATCGGCGCCGCGGCCGTCGCCGTGCTGACGGTCGCCTACGGCCGGCTGCCGTGGATCGCGCTGACCCTGGCCTTCAGCTTCGCCACCTACGGCCTGATCAAGAAGAAGGTCGGGCTGGGCGGCGCGGAGAGCCTCGCGGTGGAGAGCGCCGTGATGTTCCCGTTCGCGCTCGCCTTCCTGATCTGGCTCGGGGCCACCGGCCGGGGCAGCCTGGGCCACTACGGCTGGGGGCACACCGCGCTGCTGATGGTCAGCGGGGTGATCACCGCGGTGCCGCTGATGTGCTTCGGCGCGGCCGCGCTCCGGGTGCCGCTCACCACCCTCGGGCTGCTGCAGTACCTGGCGCCGGTGTTCCAGTTCTCGATCGGCGTGCTGGTCTTCCACGAGTCGATGCAGCCGGCCCGCTGGGCGGGCTTCGCCCTGGTCTGGGTGGCCCTGGTGGTGCTCAGCGCGGACGCGCTGCGCCGGGTGCAGGCGGAGCGCCGGCGGACCCCCGTGCTGGAGACCGTCGCCGGCTGACCGTCGTCAGACCCGGGCCAGCTCGCGGGCCAGCCGCGCGCTGTCCCGGTGCACGGTGAACGCGGCGGCGGCGGCCAGCGCCACCGCCCTGCGCCGGGACCCGAGCAGGCCGCCGTGGGTCAGCGAGTCCAGCGGCCGGTGCCCGCGCCACTCGTCCAGCGACCACCGGGCGTACGGGCCGAACAGGGCCCGGGCGGGCTCCGGCAGGTCGATCCGGGCCGGGACGGCTCCGCGCGCCCCGTTCAGCGCCAGCTGGCCCTCCAGGCTCGCGCAGAGCTCCAGCCAGGCCAGCGCCGCCGGGCGGTGCCGGGCGCCGCGGGGGAGGGCGAACACGTCCGCCCGGGACTGGAACAGCCCGTCGGTGCCGGGCGCGGCCGCCCACCGGTAGTCGACGTCCGGGCGCAGGCCCAGACCGGTCCGCAGCCAGCCCTCCACCCAGTCGCCGGTGATCAGGTAACCGGCCTGGCCGCTGCCGAGCTGCCGGGCGGCGTCCGTCCAGTCGGCGTCGGGAGCGGGCGGCTCGGCCAGCTCCAGCAGGGCGTCCAGGGTGCGCAGCGCGCCGGTGGTGGCCGAGCCCTGCCACGGGCCGCCGGGCCGCCAGAGCGCGGCGAACGCGTCCGGGCCGTGCGCGGCCAGCAGGACGGTCTCCGCCAGGTGCAGCACCTCGACCGGGCCGCCGACGGCCAGCGGGGTGCGGCCGGTGGCGGCGACCCGCCGCAGCTGGGCGATCAGCGCGCCGGTGTCCCGCGGAGCGTGCCCGGCCCCGGCCTCGGCGAGCAGCTGCGGGTTCGACCACAGCAGGTTGGTCCGCCGCACGCCCGCCGGGACGGCGTACAGCGCGCTGCCGACCCGCAGCCCGGGCAGCAGCCGGGCGGGCAGACCGGCCGCCGGGCCGGATCTTCGGAACAGCGCGTCCAGCGGCTCCAGGTGCGCGGCCAGCTCGGTCAGTTCGGCGCCGCCGGAACACCGGAAGCTGTCCGGCGGCGAGCCCGCGGCCAGCCGCGCCGAGAGGTCCCCGCCGGCCGGGTTGGAGCCGTCGCCGGCCACGAAGGTGACGTCCGGGGCACGGCCCTTGAGCGCCGCCAGCAGCGCCTGCAGCCCGTTCTGCTCCGGGCCGGACGTCCAGCCCGTCGCCACCTCCAGCAGCCCCGCCGGACCGGACCCCGAACTGGCCTCCGCCGACCCGTACCGGGCCAGCGCGGTGGCGCAGGCGGCCGCCACTGCGCCCAGCAGGACTCCACGGCGGCTGATCGGCACGGCACTCCCAGCGGACGGGTCGAACGGGCGGGCGGGCGAACAATGGACGAACGGTCCGGGGCGGCCCACCATCCCACCGCCCGGCCCGAGTCCGCGTCAAGTGCCGCAACCGGCCCGGCGCTCGTGAAGAACGCCTCCTCGGGATCTCCTCAACCGGATGCCCGGGCTGCTAACGTCCGTGCTGCGCGACCCGGCCGCAGCTGTCCCGGCGCGCGGGAGGAACTCCGATGGTCCACCTCGCTCGTCCCGTGCTCCGCCACGTTCCCGCCGTGCGGCGGGAAGCGGGCGGGTCGCAGAGCGGGGAACTGTGCATCACCCAGCTGACCGGCCTGCCCGCCGCGATCCGCTGGCAGCCGCGGGACGGGGACCCGGTCGACCTGCTCCCGCCCTACCGCCTCGACCGGGTCGAGCTCCGCCGCTCGCCCCGGGCCCGCCTGCACGGCCTCACCGCGGGCGTCCGCCTGGTCACCGAAGGCTGGTCCCCGCTCTTCCTCGTCCCGCCCTCGCACCTCCCGGCCCTGGCCCTCGCCGCCGCGTCCACCCGTGGCACGGCCACGGCGGCGGACCGGCGGCGGGGCGCCGACCGCCGTTAGCCCTTCGCGGCCTTCGCCAGCGTCTCCGGGGTCACCGCGCCGACGAACACCCGGCCGTCCGGGGTGATCAGGGCGTTGACGATCCGGGTGGAGACCAGCGTGCCGCCGTCGACGGCGCGGCCGGTGAACTTGGCGAGGCCCTTCGCGGCGTCCGCGCCCGCGCTGCCGCGGACCACGGTCGTCCAGCCCTCGCCGATGACCGCGGCGTCGGCCCGGTCGCCGGCGGGCTTCTCCCCGGCGGGCCGGTCACCGGCGGGGTGGTCGGCGCCCGGCGTGGGCAGGAAGGACGGCAGCGGGCTCCCGCCCAGCGAGTCCGCGGGCTGCTCGACCACCTTCGCGCCCTTGGGGACGCTGAACCGGAAGGTCTTGGCGTCGGGCTTGGCGTAGGACAGCGTGCCGAACCGGACGTCGAACGCGGTCGCGCCGTCGACGGTGCGCAGCTGGACGGCCAGCGGCATGCCCTTCTCGGCGTCGATCGCGATCCGCACCTCGGCGACCGTGGAGCCGGCCTGCTTCGGCTTGACGCTGAGCCGGTACGCGGCGTGCCCGGCGACCCGCTCGGTGCCGGAGACGGTGATCGAGGTGGAGGCCTCGGAGGCGGTCAGCAGCTGCTTGGCGATCTCCTGCGGGGTGATCGAGCCGATGCCGGCGTCGGCGCCCGCCCGGTGGCCGCCGGCGCCGTTCGCGCCGGTGAGGTGCAGGGCCTGCTGGGAGTTGCGGTCGTACGCCCACAGCTGGTCGCCGTCGTGGACCAGCTCGTAGCCGGACTTCTGCCCGGCCAGGGTGAGCTTCTGCCGGTCGGGGCCGTCGGCGGCCACCGTCAGGGTGTGCGAGCCGCCGAGCAGTTCGACGGCCTTGAGCTGAGGGTTCGCGCCACCGGTGCTCGCCCCGGCGCTGCGGGCGAGGTCGCCGAGCGGGCCGGAGCCGCTGGCGGCGTCGGTCAACGCGGTGGGCAGGCCGAGGTCGGCGCTGACCCGGACGGTGCCGCTGAAGGTGTCGGTGTCGGCGGCGAGCGCCTTGGCGACGAGGTCCTGCGCGCTGATCGCGGGCAGGTCGGGCGTCTCGTCGCTGGCCAGCGCCGGCACCAGGCCGATGCCGGTGGCGACCGCGGCGGCGATCGCGACGGGCACGCCGATGCGGACGGCGGTGCGCCGCCCGGCGGCCGGAGGTGTCGTCATGTCCGGTCCTGCCGTGGAGTCCTGGTCCATTGCAGCCCCCTTCCGAGTTCCTTGTGCTGTCACTCTCCATTAGAGACGTCCGGCGGCCCGCGGGCGTCGCCCGGCGGCAGCAGATCGCGGTACGTCTCGCGCTGTAGCCGGCGTATTGCGACCCTGAGACACCGTCAGGGTCGGTGTAGTCCCGCAGGGGGAGTGCTCGCGTAGGGTCGGGCCCATGAGCCCTCAGACGCCGCCCGCGGCCGCCGAGTACCCCACCCCGACGGCGATGCGGCGCGCGCTGCGCCGGGCCCGGGACGGCGTGGCGCTGGACGTCGCGGAGGCGGCGGTGCTGCTCCGGGCCCGCGGCGAGGACCTGGTCGAGCTGTGCGCGGTCGCCGCCCGGGTCCGCGACGCCGGGCTGGAGCAGGCCGGCCGGCCGGGCGTCATCACCTACTCCCGCAAGGTGTTCGTCCCGCTCACCCGGCTGTGCCGGGACCGCTGCCACTACTGCACCTTCGTCACCGTGCCGGGCAAGCTCCGCAAGGACGGCCACGGCCTGTACCTGTCCCCGGACGAGGTGCTGGAGATTGCCCGCCGCGGCGCCGAACTGGGCTGCAAGGAGGCCCTCTTCACGCTCGGCGACCGCCCCGAGGACCGCTGGCCGGAGGCCCGCGAGTGGCTGGACGCGCACGGCTACGACGACACCCTGGCGTACGTCCGGGCGATGGCGATCCGGGTGCTGGAGGAGACCGGCCTGCTGCCGCACCTCAACCCCGGGGTGCTGACCTGGACGGACTTCCAGCGCCTCAAGCCGGTCGCCCCGTCGATGGGGATGATGCTGGAGACCACCGCCACCCGCCTCTGGTCGGAGCCCGGCGGCCCGCACCACGGCTCCCCGGACAAGGAGCCGGCGGTGCGCCTGCGGGTGCTGGAGGACGCCGGGCGCAGCGCCGTCCCGTTCACCACCGGCGTGCTGATCGGCATCGGCGAGAGCCACGAGGAGCGCGCCGAGTCGCTGCTGGCGATCCGCAAGGTCTCCCGCGCCTACCAGGGCGTGCAGGAGGTGATCGTGCAGAACTTCCGCGCCAAGCCGGACACCGCGATGCGCCGCATGCCGGACGCCGAGCTGTCCGAGCTGGCGTCGGCCGTCGCGGTGGCCCGGCTGGTGCTCGGCCCGGCCGCCCGGATCCAGGCCCCGCCGAACCTGGTGGACGCCGAGTACGCGCTGCTGATCGGCGCCGGCATCGACGACTGGGGCGGCGTCTCGCCGCTGACGCCCGACCACGTCAACCCGGAACGCCCCTGGCCGCACATCGAAGAGTTGGCCGAGCGGACCCGCGAGGCCGGGTTCGCCCTGCGCGAGCGGTTGACGATCTACCCCGAGTACCTGCGGCGCGGCGAGCCCTGGCTCGACCCGCGGCTGCTCCCGCACGTGCGGGCGCTCGCCGACCCGGCCACCGGCCTGGCCCTCGAAGGGGCGCGCCCCACCGGCCTGCCCTGGCAGGAGCCCGAGGAGCCGATGACCGGCGGCGGCCGCACCGACCTGTTCCGCACCGTGGACACCGAGGGCCGCACCGGCGACCGCCGTTCCGACTTCGACGACGTGTACGGCGACTGGGAGTCGCTGCGCGAGCGGGTCGGCGTCCCGGCCCCGCGCCGGCTGGACGCGGACCTCCGGGCGGCGCTGTCCACCGCCGCCGACGACCCCCGCAGGCTGACGGACGACCAGGCGCTGGCCCTGTTCCAGGCCGACGGCGACGCCCTCGACGCCCTGACCCGGATCGCCGACGAGCTGCGCCGCGACACCGTCGGCGAGGACGTCACCTACTGCGTCACCCGGAACATCAACTTCACCAACGTCTGCTACACCGGCTGCCGGTTCTGCGCCTTCGCGCAGCGCCGCACCGACGCGGACGCGTACACCCTGTCGCTGGAGCAGGTCGCCGAACGGGCCGAACAGGCCTGGCAGGTCGGGGCGACCGAGGTGTGCATGCAGGGCGGCATCCACCCGGACCTGCCGGGCAGCGCCTACTTCGAGATCGCGCAGGCCGTGAAGGAGCGGGTGCCCGGCATCCACGTGCACGCGTTCTCGCCGATGGAGGTGGTCAACGGGGCGACCAGGACCGGCCTGTCGATCCGCGAGTGGCTGATCCGGGCCAAGGGCGCCGGGCTGGACTCGATCCCCGGCACGGCCGCCGAGATCCTCGACGACGAGGTGCGCTGGGTCCTCACCAAGGGCAAGCTGCCCGCCGCGACCTGGGTCGAGGTGGTCACCACCGCGCACGAGCTGGGCCTGCGCTCCTCCTCGACCATGATGTACGGGCACGTCGACACCCCGCAGCACTGGCTGGGCCACCTGCGGCTGCTCGCCGAGATCCAGCAACGCACCGGCGGCTTCACCGAGTTCGTCACCCTGCCGTTCGTGCACACCAACGCGCCGGTCTACCTGGCGGGCATCGCCCGGCCCGGCCCGACCGCCCGCGACAACCGGGCGGTGACCGCGACGGCCCGGCTGCTGCTGCACCCGCACATCCCCAACATCCAGACCAGCTGGGTGAAACTCGGTGCGGAGGGCGCCGCCGAGATGCTCCGCAGCGGCGCCAACGACCTCGGCGGCACCCTGATGGAGGAGACCATCTCCCGGATGGCGGGCTCCTCCTGGGGCTCCTACAAGTCGGTCCGCGACCTGGAGGCGATCGCCGCGCTGGCCGGCCGCCCGGCCCGCCAGCGCACCACCCTGTACGGCGAGGTGCCCGCCGAACGCCGCGCCGCCGCGCTGGCCTCCGACGGGCACCTGCCCCGACTGCTGCCGGTGCTGGACTAGCCGACCAGCAGGTCCTGCCGCAGCTTCTTCGCGTTCACGCCCAGGCCCGACCTCAGGTAGGCGTCGAAGCTGCCGTAGCGGGCCTCCACCTCGTCGAAGCCCGCCGCCAGGTACTCGGGGCGGACGTCCAGCAGCGGCTGGTAGACCGACCGGTAGGCCGGCGGCAGCTGGGCCAGGGTCGCGGCGTTGACCTGCGCCCGGTAGGCGTTGGACGCCAGGTAGTCGGCCCGCACGGTCTCCTGCGGCACGCCGAGCGCGGTCAGCAGCGCGGCAGCGCCCCAGCCGGTGCGGTCCTTGCCGGCGGTGCAGTGGAACAGCACCGCGCCCCGGTCGTCGGCGGCGGCCAGCAGCTGGGAGTACGCGGCGCGGGCGGTGTCGGAGGACACCATGGTGCGCTCGGCGGCGACCATCATGTCGACCGCGGCCTGTGGGTCGGTGACCTCGAATCGGCCGGTGTCGGCGGCGCCCAGGACGTTCGCCGAGACCGCCCTCGCGCCGACCGGGAGGCGGTCGGGGGCGGACTGCTGCTCGGCCGGGGTGCGCAGGTCGAAGACGGTGCGGATGCCCAGGCGGTGCAGCTTGGCGAGGTCCTGGTCGGTCAGCTTGCTCAGGTCGTCCGAGCGGTAGACCTGACCGAGCTTCACCCACCGGCCGTCGGCGGTGCGGTAGCCGCCCAGGTCGCGGAAGTTGGGGGCGGAGGCCAGGTGCAGCGAGCGGTCGGCGACCACCAGCGGCGCGCCGCGGTCCGGCACCAGTTCGAAGTACCAGCGGTCCGCCGCGGCCAGGCCGGTCACCGTGACGGTGCCGCTGCCGTCGCCGTGCGCCACGGCCCGGCGGTGCGCGATGCGGTCCCGGTCGGTGCCGGCGTACACGGTGACCCGGCGGGCGCCGGACGCGGCCCAGCTGATCGTGAAGGAGCCGTCGGCCTGCTGGGTGGCGGTGGCGGCGGTGAACGGGATCGCGTGCGCCGAGTGCGGGGCGGAGACGGCGGCGGGGGCGGCCGAGGCGGGCGGGGCGGCGAGCACGGGCGCGGTGGTCAGCGCGGCGGTGAGGGCGACCGCGGCGGCCAGCCCGGTGCGGGGGGAGGTCATGGACGCCGACCGTAGGCAGGCCGGCTGCGGGGCCGGTGACCTGCGGATGTCCGGGCCGCAACAGACTGTTGAACGAATCGATGTGCGGGACGGCCCGACTTTTCGCGCGGGTCTTCGAATACAGTGCGTCTGCTGTCCGAAGCCCCCGACCGAAAGGTTCCGCCCCGTGATGCCCCTGTGGTCGCGCGCCCAGCAGCAGGACTTCCGCAGCCGGGTCCGCGGCTGCCTGCTCGGCGGCGCGATCGGCGACGCGCTCGGCGGCGGCATCGAGTTCGAGCAGCTGGAGCAGATCCGCGAGGCGCACGGCGAGAACGGCGTGACCGGCTACGTCCCCGCGTACGGGCGGCGCGGCGCGATCACCGACGACACCCAGATGACGCTGTTCACCGTCGACGGCCTGATCCGCTCGCACATCGCCCGCGACGGCGGCGCCTGGCACCCGCCCACCGACGTGCACCGCGCCTACCTGCGCTGGCACGCCACCCAGCAGGACTGGGGCCCGGACGAGCGCCGCAAGGACCTCGGCTGGCTCGGCCGCGAGGAGTGGCTGTACGCCCGCCGCGCCCCCGGCCAGGCCTGCCTGTCCGGTCTGGCCGGCACCGAGAACGGCCCGCTGCCGACCGTCGACGAGCCGCGCAACCCCGGCTCCAAGGGCTGCGGCACCGTGATGCGGGCCGCCCCGTTCGGCCTGCTCACCGCCTGGGACCCGGCGCTGGTGTTCCAACTGGCCGTCGAGTGCTCGGTGCTGACCCACGGCCACCCCACGGGCTACCTCTCCGCCGGGGCGTTCGCGGTGATCGTCCACGCGGTGGCCCGCGGCGGCACCCTGGAGGAGGGCGTGCACCTGGCACTGGCCCTGCTGTCCGAGCGGACCGGCCACGAGGAGACCACCGCCGCGCTGCGCGCCGCCCTGGACGCCGTCCGGGTCGGGGCGCCGTCCCCCGAACGGGTCGAGGAGCTCGGCGAGGGCTGGGTCGCCGAGGAGGCGCTCGCCATCGGCCTGTACTGCGCGCTGGTCGCCGAGGACGTCCGCAGCGGCCTGCTGCTGGCCGTCAACCACTCCGGGGACAGCGACTCCACCGGCTCGATCTGCGGCAACCTGCTGGGCGCCCTGCACGGCGAGACCGCCCTCCCGCCGGAGCTGGTCGCCGAGGTCGAGGGCCGCGGCACCGTCCTGGAGCTCGCCGACGACCTGGTGCTGGAACTCCTGCACGGCCCCGAACTGCACGGCACCGAGGGCTGGGCCGCCCGCTACCCGACCGCCTGACGGCCCGTCGCCCGGGCCCCGGGAAACGGACGTGCCCGCCGCGCGGGAAGCGGCGGGCACGGGGGGAGCCGGTGGAGGATCAGACCTCGCCGAAGGCGCCGGTGGCGGCGGCCGCCGCGAACGCGGCCCAGGCCTCGTTGGAGAAGCGCAGCTGCGGGCCCTGCGGGTCCTTGGAGTCACGGACCGCGATCGAGGCGGCGCTCGGCACGGCGATCTCGACGCAGGCGCCGTTGCCGCCGCTGTAGCTGCTCTTGCGCCAGGTCAGGCTGTCGGTGGCCTTGCTCATTTCATGAACTCCTCTGCGATATCGGTGATCATCGACCGGCTGTCCGCGACACTCAGCGCCGCGGCCCGCAGGTGGTCGTACAGATTGGTATAGCGGCGTACGTCGGCTTCCTTCTCCAGGTAGAGATCGCTCGTCACTCCTTCGAAGTAGACGACCGTGGAATCCGCGGACTCGGGGAACTCCATCAGGGAAAATGTCCCGGTCATGCCGGGATGGGCGCCGTGGACGAACGGGATGACCTGAAGGTTGATGTTCGGCCGCTCGCCGAGCGCGACGAGCTGGAACAACTGCTCCGCCATCACGCGCTGCCCGCCCACCTGCCGGCGCAGCACGGCCTCGTCTATGACCACCCAGAGGCTGCCCAGCTGGTCCTCGCCGTGTATCCGGTGCTGGCGCTTGAGCCGCACGTCCACCCGGCGGCGGATGGCGGTCGGGTCGGTGTCCGGCTGCGTGCCGGCGACCACCGCCTCGGCGTACTCCCGGGTCTGCAACAGGCCCGGCACGAACGAGGACTCGTAGGCCCGGATCGAGGAGGCCTCGGCCTCCAGGCCGATGTAGACGCTGTACGGGATGTCCCCGAACTCGTGCCACCAGCCGCGCTGGCGCGACTCCTTGGCCATCTCCATCAGCCCGGCGCGGACCCGCTCGTCCTCGACCTCGTAGACGTCGCACAGGTCGCGGACGTCGCGCTGGCTGATCGAGCGGCGGCCGTTCTCCAGCCGGCTGATCTTCGACTGGGAGACCATCAGGCGGCCGGCCACCTCTTCGGCGGTCATCCCCCTGAGTTCGCGCAGGCGCCGCAGTTCGGCGCCGAGCCTGCGGCGGCGAACCGTCGGATTCACGCTGGCGGACACATCGACCTCCGGCCCTACTTCTGGCAACAGTGCGGTAATTGGTACCAACCCCCCTGACGCTGAGCAGCATGCCACCTCAACTGCAGTCCGTGCCTGGGAATCGCGGGACGGCAGTAGAACAGATCATCGGAAAATAGCTCATTCGGGAACACCGGTCTTGCGCCCGGCGCGCCTGCGCGCTATAGGGCATCCCGTGCGCTAGAAGCCCCCTGACGGTCCGTCGGAGGAACCGGGGAACGCGAAGGGCGGTCGGCCCGGTGCATCGCACCGGGCCGACCGCCCTCCTGCCGAACCGACTGCTAACGGCGTGCGCCGCTCATCGCGCGCCCACCCGGCTGGCCACACTCCGCCCCGCGGCGGCGGGCCGACCGGCCGGACCGCGCGAACCCGCGGGCGCCGCCGACCTGCCCTGGGCCTGCGCCGGCAGACCGTTCTGCACGTCCATCACCGCGTGGGCCACCATGCCGCCCAACGGGTCGTACCTGATCAGGTCCCGCAACCGGGAGCGCGAGGACCGCCCCTCGTTGCCCGGGTACAGGTGCTTGCCCAGACCCACCGCGTGCGCCAGCGCCGCCAGCGCCGCTGTCCGCGGGTCCGGCGGCACGCCGGTGCGGATCGCGGTGTCCAGCCGCTGCTTGATCGCCGCGTTGGTGCAGTCGTCCGACGCCTGGTACCGCGTCGTCGGCAGCACCCCGCACACCTGACCGGCCACGGCCGTCACCATGCCGCACCGCTCCAGGTGCGCCAGGTACGTCTGCCGCAGGCCCAGGCGCGGGCCACCGATCCAGTGCGCGGCGCGCACCGGACTGCCGCGCCTGCGCAGCAGCTCCAGCGCATGATCAAGGGTCGGGTCACCGGTCGGCCGTGGCACCACCACGGCGATCCGGTCCCCGTCCGGGGCTATCCTTCCGGCCAGAGCCAGCTCGACGAGCTGCGCCCCGGCAAGTCCGAGGTCGAGGGTCTGCGGCTGCGCGGTGGTACCCGTGGCCGGGTCCAGCGCGAGCAACAGGAGCTCCTCAGGAATGGTTCGACGGCCTCTGCCCATCCAAGCCTCCCCGCGTGGATGAATGACAGGGTGACGCCTCTCACACAGGCTTGTCGAGTACGCCTCCGAATCGTGACCTTGCCCGGGCAGGCGGGAACCACCGTCGGACAGCTCCGCGTCTGACCGGGCAACGGCTCGTAAGGCCGGGAAAAACCGCCGGTCGGGCGGGGTGTGGCGGGCCATCACGGGCTCGGTGCCGGAGACTGTACAGGTGCCGGGCCGGGCCGAGAACCCGCCCGAAAAAAACCAGCTTGTGTGATCGGACCGGCGGTGCCGGGCGGACGAGGAGGAGTGGGTTACGTGGGCGAGTCCCCGCAGAGCGAGCGGCGAGACGGCGAGACGCGGCCGGCCGAGGCCGAGCAGGCCCCGAACGAGGCCGGCGAGGGCGGCTCCACCGTCCACCTTCGCGTCCGCGATACGGACAGCGCCACCACCTCCCTCCGCCTGCCCACCGACCGCGACACCACCACCCTCCGGGTCACCGACCCCGACCTCCCCGAAGCCAGCGCTGCCCTCACCGAGCCCCGTCCCACCCCTCGGGACACCGAGGACGACACCCCTGAGACGGCCCCCGACGAGGAGCCCGCGGACCGGGACGAGAACACCGCCCCCGAAACCGCCGGGCCCGCACCCACCATGACGCTGCGACAGGGCGCACTGCCGACGCCCGACACCGGCGACGCACCGAAGAGCCCGGCGGCGGCTACGGCCGAGCCCGAGGCCGCAGCCGACCCCGGAACGGCGGTCGCACCCAAGCCGCAGGCGAAGGTCAACACCACGGCTGAGGCCGAGCCGGAGCGGGAGGCTGCACCCAAGGCGGATGTCGAGCCGAAGGCCGCGGTTGATCCCAGGACGGCGGTCGCGCCCAAGCCCAAGGCTGAGGCCGAGTCCGAGGCTGCGGCGGGTGCCAAGTCCGAGGCCACGTCCGAGGCTGGGCGCGGGGCTGCGGCCAAGGCGGATGTCGAGCCGAAGGCCGCGGTTGATCCCAGGACGGCGGTCGCGCCCAAGCCCAAGGCTGATGCCAAGTCCGAGGCCGAGGCTGAGGCCACGCACGAGGCGAAGGCTGAGGCCAAGTCCGGCGCGGAGGCTGCGGCGGGTGCCGTGGGCGGGGCCACGTCCGAGGCTGGGCGCGGGGCTGCGGCCAAGGCGGATGTCGGGCCGAAGGCCGCGGTTGATCCCAGGGCTGCGGTCGCGCCCGAGCCGGAGACCGGGGCCGGGTCCCGGTCGGCCGGTCCTGAGCCGACGATGACCCTGCGAGTGGAGACGGGCCGCCCCAAGGAGGACGACGCGGCGAAGGGCACGGCCGAGTCCAAGGCCGCGGCCGCGTCCGGGGCGGAAGCCGCGGCGGAGACCGACTCGGCCGGGCCCGAGCCGACGATGACTCTGCGGGTCGACAAGGACCGCCCCGAGCAGACCGTCATGCTGCGGCTGCCCAAGACCCCCGCGCCCGCCGCCGAGGCCGCTCCGGCTCCGGCCCGTGCGCCGAAGCCGGGGCCCGCGCCGGCGTCGGCTCCCGCGTCCGCTCCCAAGCCGGCCCCGGCGGCCGGTGCCGCGCCGCCGGTGGTTCCTCCCGTGGCCCCGCCGGCGGCCGCCGCGGGTCCCGGGCCGGAGCTGCCGCCGGCGCCCGAGAACACCATCGAGGCGCTGGAGGTGCTGAGGGCGCTCAGCGCCCGTCCGATGACGCCGCTGCGCCGGGCGATGAAGCGGGTGGTGATCTGGGGCGTGTTCCTGTCCGTGGTGCTGGGCGTGCTCGTCACCGCCCAGTTGCTGCGCCCGCTGCCGCAGCCGAAGGCGAAGCTCGGGCTGGCGGACTCCTTCACCTTCGGCGGGGACGCTCCGAACATCCCGTGGCCGACGAAGGGCCAGGCCGCCGCCGAGGTGATCGGCGTGGGCGACCTCGGCGCGTCCGGCGAGGAGAAGCCGGTCCCGATCGCCTCCGTCACCAAGGTGATGAACGCGTACCTGATCCTGCAGGCGCACCCCCTGAAGAAGGGCCAGAGCGGGCCGCTGATCACGGTCGACAAGCAGGCCGCGCAGGAGTCGTCCAACGCCGACGAGTCGAAGGTGACGCTGACCGAGGGTCAGCAGCTCACCCAGTACGAGGCGCTGGAGATGCTGATGCTGCCGTCGGCGAACAACGTGGCCCGGCTGCTGGCCCGTTGGGACTCCGGCAGTGAGGAGGCGTTCGTCAAGAAGATGAACGACACCGCCGCGCAGCTGGGCATGACCAACACCACGTACGCCGACCCGGCCGGGTACAACAACGACACCAAGTCGACCGCGAAGGACCAGCTGAAGCTGGCCGAGCAGGTGATCAGGAACGAGATCTTCCGGCAGGTGGTCGCCGAGCCGGACACCCGGTTCAACAACCAGCGGATCTACAACACCAACGCGCTGCTCGGGAAGAACGGCAACATCGGGGTGAAGACCGGTTCCTCCACGCCCGCCCAGTCCTGCTTCATGTGGGCGGCGGTCAAGGAGATCGGCGGCGTCAAGCGCACCCTGATCGGCGTGACGCTCGCCCAGCCGGCCACCAAGGAGGAGCCCAGCCTCGTCCGGGCCGCGCAGCCGGTCAGCCAGAAGATCAACGTGGCGGCGCAGGCCACGCTGGCCGGGCAGACCCTGGCCAAGCAGGGCGACGTGGTCGGCTACGTGAGCGACGGCGTCGGCGGCAAGGTCCCGGTGGTGGCCACCAAGGACCTCACCGTGGCGGGCTGGTCCGGCATCACCGCGCACCTCACCCTGGCCCCGATCGGCACCATCGCCCACACCCTGCCGGCCGGCACCCAGGTCGGCACCCTCTCGGCGGGCGACGGCGACGGCCGGGTCGAGATCCCGGTGGCGCTGCAGAGCGACCTCGCGCCGCCGTCCATCGCCTCCCGCCTGCTGCGCCTGGGCTGACACACCCCGGGCCGTCGGAAACGGCTCCGGCCCGGACGGAACACTCCCGTCCGGGCCGGAGCCGCGTCTGCCGCCTACCAGCCGCCGCGTTCGGTGCGGGTGCCGAGCCGGCGGGCCACCGGCGGCTCCTCCGAGATCACCCGGCCGAGCACCAGCGCCAGGGTGATGGCGGCGAACAGCGCGATCAGCCAGGACAATGCGGTGAACACCACCCCGTACCCGCCGAACCGCTCCACCGAGGTGGACATCGCGTGCGGCAGGTACACCTTCGAGGCGATGCCCAGGCCGACCTCGGCGACGCCGCACAGCACCGCGCCCGGCAGCAGCGGGAACCAGCGGATCCGGCCGCCGAGCAGCAGGTGCTGGGTCCACCACCAGACGGCGGTGGAGGCCACGAAGGTCAGCGGGACGCCGAGCCAGTAGCCGGCGCCGAAGCCGTCCCGCAGCGGGACCTGGATCAGCAGGAACACCAGCCAGCCGAGCAGCCACACCACCCAGCGCCAGAGCGCCAGCCGGGCGCTGTGCTTCGGCATCTCCCAGGCCCGCTCGCAGACCCGCTGCAGGGCCCGGCTGAGCGCGGTGGCCGAGGCCAGCGTGACCAGTACGCCGAGCGCGCCGAAACCCTGGGCGGCGCCGTCCGGGTGGGTGTTCATCAGCTGCTGGACCTGCTGCTGGGCCGCGCCCTGCAGGCCGAGCTGCTCGCGCAGCGAGACGGTGACGCTGTGCTTGACGGTCGCGGGGGCGAACACGGCGACCACGAACAGCGCGGGCAGGGCCGACAGGAACGCCTGCGCGGCCAGCCGGGTCGCGTTGTCCAGCAGGTTGACCCGGATCAGGTTGCTGACCGCGCGCCCGACCAGCGGGATCCGCTCGGGCGCGCCCTTGGCGGACTCGGCCAGCCGGGCCGCCCGGGCCTTCGTGGACTCCCACCGTTTCGGCTCGGGGTCCCGTTCCGCTCGCTGCAGTGACTCTGTCACGCCGAAACCTCCGCAAGCTCCGCCGGGCCGGGGAACTTCCATCGTCACCCGGACCGCGGAGGCGGAGCGCTGCCGCTTACTTCTTCCGGGTGAGCCGGGCCACCCGGTCGGTCACGCCCCAGGCGGTGACCCGCCACAGCGCCTCGACCACGATGCTGCGGCTCATCTTCGACGCGCCGTGCTCGCGCTCCACGAAGGTGATCGGCACCTCGGCGACCTTGAAGCCGGCCTTCACGGCCCGCCAGGCCAGGTCCACCTGGAAGCAGTAGCCCTGCGAGGCGACCTGGTCCATGCCGAGGCCCAGCAGGGTCTCCTTGCGGAACGCCCGGTAGCCGCCGGTGACGTCGCGGATCGGCACGTTCAGCATCAGCCGGGAGTAGGTGGAGCCGCCCTTGGAGAGCAGCAGCCGCGACTTCGGCCAGTTCACCACCGCGCCGCCCGGCACCCAGCGGGAGCCCAGCACCAGGTCCGCGCTGTGCAGCGCGGTCAGCAGCCGCGGCAGCTCCTCCGGCTGGTGCGAGCCGTCCGCGTCCATCTCCACCAGCACGTCGTACCCGTTGTCGATCCCCCACCGGAACCCGGCGAGGTAGGCCGCGCCGAGCCCCTCCTTGCCCTTCCGGTGCAGCACCTTCACGTGCTCGTCGTCGGCAGCCAGCCCGTCGGCCAGCTTGCCGGTGCCGTCCGGGCTGTTGTCGTCCGCGACCAGCAGGTGCGCCTCGGGGACGGCAGCGCGGACGCGGGACACGATCCGCTCGACGTTCTCCGCCTCGTTGTACGTCGGGATGATCACCAGGATCCTGCCGAGACCGGCGAACGGGGTCTCCGGGGAAGCGCTCACAGACGGATGCCTTTCGGTACGGCGAGCCGGGGTGCACACGTGCGCAAGACCCACGGTAGGCCACCGGACGGGCCGCGATCCCCACCCACCACGGGCCGCCGGAAAACCGCGGGCCGACCGACGGGGCTGATCCGCTAGGCTGTGGCGGGTTGGCCTCAGTAGCTCAGGGGATAGAGCACAGCTCTCCTAAAGCTGGTGTCGCAGGTTCGAATCCTGCCTGGGGCACAGCATCTACGCAGGCCCTCCGCCCGTTCCGGGTGGGGGGCCTGCGGCGTTGGGGGGTGTCAGCGCGGGGCCGCCGGCGGGGGTGAGGCGGGGAGCAGCGGCTGGGTGGCGTCGACGCGGGTGGTGGCGGGGGTGTCGTGTTCGGCGAGGAGTTCGGCCCAGACCACCTTGCCGTCCGGCGTGGTGGGGTAGTAGCCCCAGCGGGTGGAGAGTTCGCCGACCAGGAGCAGGCCGCGGCCGCCGGTGGCGTCGGGTGCGGCGGTGCGCGGGCGGGGCGGGCGCGGATCGTGGTCGCCGACCTGGACCAGCAGGGATTCGCCGGACAGCGCGAGCGAGAGGGTGAAGCCGGCCCGGTCGGGGCGGGCCCGGAGCGCGTTGGTGGCCAGCTCGGAGACCACCAGCCGTGCGGCGTCCGAGAGTTCGACCCGGGCCCGCCAACATCGCAGCACCTGCGTGGTGTGCCGGCGGGCGCCGGCCACCGCCTCCGGGGAGCTGTCGAGCGTCAACAGGCTGAGCTGCGCCGGGCTTCGGGACATCGCGGGGGCCTCCGATGGATGCGTACGGGCACCCGCCGACGACAGGAGACGACCCGCACCCTCCAGCCTCCGTCCGAGCGCGCCGGCCCGCCACGGCCGGAGGTCCCGCGCGGGGCGGGCACTTGGGACGGGGCGGGCCGGTCGGAGGTGAGCAGGCGGACGGGGCGTCAGCCCCGCCGGGGCTCCCAGCGGAGCAGACGGCGGGCGAGCATCGTGGCGGCGGCCAGCCAGGCGGCGACCAGCAGCAGCGAGGGCCCGGCGGAGGCCCAGCCGTGGAGCAGGTCGAGGGTGGGCAGCGGGCCCCCGGTCCAGGTCTCGGGGCCGAACCCACGGCCGAACCAGGCGGTGCGCAGGCCGCGGATCACCGGAGCGAGCGGGAGCGCGCCGGCCGGGCCCTGCAGCCAGTGCGGCAGCCCGGCCACGGGGGTGAACACGCCGGCGCCGAACATGCAGAGCACCAGGACGGGCGTGGCGACCAGCGGCGCGGACTCGGTGGACGGGGTGAGCCCGCTCAGCGCCACCGCCAGCACCGAGAACAGCAGGTAGCCGCCGAGCAGGGTGAGCAGCAGCAGCGCCGGGTCGGCGGGCAGCGGCGCTCCGAACCAGCCCACCGCGACGCCGCCCAGCACCAGCGCCTGGATCAGCACCACCACCCCGCCCGCGCCCAACTGCCCGGCGAAGACGGCGCTCGGCGGGCACTCGGTGCCGCGCAGCCGCTTCAGCACCAGCTCCTCGCGGCGCGCCACCACGCTGTTCAGCAGGTTGACGAAGGAGGTGACCAGAGCCAGCCCGAGCAGCCCGACCGCCACGTACCCGGCGGCGTTCACCCCGCCGATCCGCTGCTGGCGCAGCGGCGCCGCGATCACCAGGTTGAGCAGCACCGGCAGCAGGAACCCGATGAAGGTGGAGCGCCGGTTGCGCCAGAACACCTTCCAGGACAGGCCGAACTGGCCCTTGGCGTAAGCGATCCAGCTCATGCGCCCACCTCGCTTCGCTCGGCAGGAGCATTCGCCCGTGCGCAGTCCTTGATGATTCGCTCGCTCCGCTCGCTCATCGGGAGGCTCCCTCGGGGACGGGGTGGTGGGCGGCCAGGTCGAGGAAGACGTCCTCCAGCGAGCTGGAGCGCACCTCCAGGCCGTCGAGCTCGACGTCGTGCGCGGCTGCCCAGGAGTGCAGCGCGGCCAGCGCGGGGGCCGAGCGGGGCACCCGGTAGACCGCCCGGCCGTCGGCCAACGACGGTGCGGAGCCGAGCAGTTCGGGCAGTGCGGCGAGGGGGCGGCCGGGTGGCAGCGGGAGGGTGATCAGGTCGCCGCGGCCGGACAGCACCTCGCCCACGGTGCCGGCGGCGGCGATCACGCCGCGGTCCATGATGGCGACCCGGTCGGCCAACTGCTGGGCCTCCTCCAGGTAGTGGGTGGTCAGCACCACGGTGGTGCCGGCCGCCCGCAGTTCCTTGACCAGCCGCCAGGTGGCGCGGCGGGCCTCCGGGTCCATGCCGGTGGTCGGCTCGTCCAGGAACAGCAGCTCGGGGTCGTTGAGCACGGCCAGCGCCAGGTCGATGCGCCGTCGCTCGCCGCCGGACAGCTGGCCGACCCGGGTGCCGGCCTTCGGCTCCAGCCCGACCCTGGCCAGCACCTCGGCGGTCGGCCGGGCGCGGCTGGTGAAGGTGCGCCAGCAGTCGACGGTCTCCTTGACGGTCAACTCCTTGAAGAAGCCGCCCTCCTGGAGCATCGCCCCGGTCCGGCGCCGGACCTGCGGCCCGGCCGTGAACGGGTCCAGGCCGCCGAGCACCCGGACGCTGCCCGAGGTCGGCGGGTGGTGGCCCTCCAGGACCTCCAGGGTGGTGGTCTTTCCCGCGCCGTTGGTGCCGAGCAGCGCGAACAGTTCACCGCGGGCGATGGAGAAGGAGATGCCGCGCACCGCCTCGTAGTCGCCGTAACTGCGCCGCAGACCGGTTACCTCCACGGCCGGGGAATTCTCGGAAAGAGGTGTCATACGGGAAGCGTGACGCGTCCGCGCACGTTCGGGCAAGTAGCGCATCACTGCAGGTCGGAGTATGTGCAAAATGTCATCCGGGGCGGTGACATTTACGCCCCGCGGAATCTGACATCTCCTACTGCACGGGTTTTCGGAACTCGGTCATAGTTGAGACATCGCCGAGAGCGGAACCGGAGAAAGCGAAAACCGGGAAAGCGAAGGGCGAAAAGGAAAGGCCGAGGCGACCGACCCGACAAGCGGGCCGGAGCCGCGAAACCGAGGGAGATTCCCATGGCTGCCAACGAGATCAACAAGGACGAGCAGTTCGACATCGAGGTCGAGGAGCTGGACACCGTCAACGGCGGCGTCTCCGTCTCCTCCCTGCTCTCCGCCGCCTGCCCGGTGTCGAGCTTCAGCTCGGTGTCGAACTCCGTCGCCGAGGTCGCGGCCGAGTAATTCGGGTCCTGTGCGGGGGTGGTCCGCTCCGGCGGCCCACCCCCGCACCCCACCTCCGGCCCCAACGACCCCGTCCCACCGCCAGATTGAAGGAGAGCCGGGCATGGACAGCCTCCGGCACGAGCTGACGCGGTTCATCCAGCAGCCCGCCGCTCAGCAGGACCCACCCGCGCTCTACCGCAGGCTGCTGGCCGAGGCGCCCGTCCTGGACCTCGGCCCGCTGTACGTGGTCTCCGGGCACCAGGAGATTCTCAGTGTCCTGATGAACCCCGGCACCAACGTCGACCCGACCACCGTCGGACTGCCCCGGGCGGGAAACACCGCGCTGCTCAAGGTGGTCAACCGGATGCTGCCGATGCGCGACGGCGCCGACCACACCCGGCTCAAGCGGCTCGCCACGGCCGCGTTCAGCCACCGCCGGCTGGAGCAGATGCGCGAGCGGATCGAGACCACCGCCGCCCGGATGCTCGCCCCGCTGGTCGAGGCCGGGTCCTTCGAGCTCGTCGCCGACCTGGCCGTGCCGCTGCCGGTCGCGGTCTCCTGCGCCATCCTGGACGTTCCCGACTCCGAGCACGACCGGATCACCGGGTGGGCCGCGCTGGTCGCCCGCTCCCTGCTCGACCCCGTCGGCACCGGCCCGCAGGCCGCCGAACTGGACGCCGAGTTCGCCGAATTCCGCTCCTATGTCGAGGAGTTGTGCGCCGAACGGGCCGCCCGCCCCGGCGAGGACCTGATCAGCCGGCTGGTCGCCGCCCGCGGCGAAGGCCGGCTCGACACGGAGGAACTGCTCGCCTTCGTGGTGATGCTGCTCGCCAACGGACTGGAGACCCTGACCTCCGGACTGGCCGTCGCCGCATGGGAGTTGATCCGCACCCCCGGCCTGGCGGCCCGGGTGCGCCGCGCACCCGCGCTGGCCGCCGCCGTCTTCGACGAGGCGCAGCGGCTCGGCAGCCCCGTCCGGGCCAGCGCCCGCGCCCTCACCCGCGAGGTCGACCTCGGCCACACCGTGATCCCGGCCGGCAGCGTCGCCATGCTGCTGTACGCCGCCGCCAACCGGGACCCGCGCCGCTTCGCCGACCCCGACCGCTTCGACCCCGACCGCCCCGAGCGCCAGCACCTCGCCTTCGGCCACGGCCCGCACCACTGCCTGGGCGCGCCGCTCTCGCTGATCGCCGGCGCGGCCGTCCTGCGCGGCCTCGCCGAGGCGGACGCGGCACGGGAGTTGAGCACCACGCTGACCGACGCCACCGCCCGCCGGAACGAGCAGTTCGCGTTCGGCGGGGTGCGGGAGCTGCCGGTCGCCTGCCCGCTGCGCACCGAACTGATGGAGGTGGCGGCATGAGCACCGTGATCGAACCGGAGACGGCGGCGAGCTCGGGGCCGAGCGCCAAGGAGCAGTCGCAGGCCGCGGTCGCGGCCGCCCGGGCCGCCGCCGTGCTGGAGCCCGGCCTGGACCAGCCCGTCCGGCTGGTGGGCGCGCGCCTCTGGCTGGCCGGGGCCGCGCTGCTGCTGGCCGTCGGCGCCGGCGGCGGCTGGGCGGTGTGGGGCCGGCTCCCGCACACCCTGACCGTGCACGCGGTGGCCGCCCACGGGGAGGCGCCCGTCCGGGTGGCCGCCGAACGGGCGGGCAGCCTGGTGGAGTTCAAGGTCCGGCCGGGCGAGAAGGTGACCGCGGGCCAGGTGCTGGCGCTGGTCGGCGACGCCGAGGCGACCGCCCCGACGGCCGGCACCGTGACCGCGCTGCTGGCCGCACCGGGAGCCCAACTGAACCTCGGATCACCGCTGTTGACACTGGACCCGGCGGGTGCGCCGGCCACCGTCCGGCTGCTGGTCGACGACCCGAAGGACGCGGCGCGGCTCAAGCCCGCGCTGCCCGTGCTGGTGCCGGCGCCCGGCGGGGGAGCGATCCACGCGGTGGTCGAGCGGGTCGAACCGCTGCCCGTCCGCGCCGACTCCCTCGACGGCGCCCTGCCGGTCGCCGTCCCCGGCCTGCCCTCCGGCGCCGCACCCGTCTGGGTGGCGTACGCCCGGCTGCCGCAGGGCGTCGCGCTGAACGGCCCGCTGGCGCTGGACGTCCGGGTCGACCTCGGCAGCCGCCACCCGTACCAGGCGGTGCTGGGGCAGGAGGCCAAGCGATGAAGCCCACCCAGACGGCGGCGGTCGAGCCGCCCGCCGCCGAACAGCGCACCGGGACCGGCGGCGCCCGGCCCGCCACCACCGGGCGCACGGGCCCGAAGCCGACGCGGACGGAGCCGGAGAAGCAGAAGAAGCAGAAGCGCCGCAGGTACCTGCGCACGCCCGTGGTGCCGCAGATGGAGGAGCAGGACTGCGGGGCGGCCTGCCTGGCCGTGGTGCTGGGCGCGTTCGGGCGGCGGGTGACGCTGAACGAGGCGTCCCGGGCCTGCGGGGTCAGCCGGGACGGGGTGAGCGCGGCCGCGGTCGCGCGCGCCGCCGGACGGTACGGGCTGCTCGCCCGGGGCCGCCGGGTGCCGCGCGGGGACGACCGGCTGGCCGGGCTCGGCGAGGTGCCGGTGCCCTCGATGGTGCTGGTCACCGGGCCGCACTTCGCGGTGTTCGAGGGGGTGAAGCGCGGCCGGGTGCACGTCAACGACCCGTCGCTGGGCACCTATTCGGCCACCCCGGCGGAGTTCTGGGAGTCCTTCGCGGGCATCGCGGTCGGCTTCGAACCCGGCCCGGACTTCGAACCGGGCGGCCGCCGCTTCCCGCTGCTGCGCGCCCTCACCGCCCGGATGCGGCCGTACGCCCGGCCGCTGCTGGTCGCGGTGCTGGTCGGCATGCTGATGACGATCCCGGGGGTGGCCGGCGCGCTCCTGCTGCGCAGCTACCTGACCGGCGTGGTGAACGGCGGCGCGACCGGCTGGGCGGTGCCGCTGACGCTGGCCGGACTGGCGGTCGCCGGGTTGGTGCTGGCCGGGAACTGGCTGCGCTCCGCACTGGTCAACCAGGTGCTGGAGGCGATGGCCTCGCGCTCCTCGGCGGCCTTCCTGTGGAAGATGCTGCGGCTGCCCGGCGCGTTCTTCCACCGCCGCCAACTCGGCGGCCTGGTCACCCGGGTGCAGCTCAACGACGGCCTGGCCAACCTGCTCTCCTACCGGGTGGCCGGCGCGGCCTCGTCCTTCGCCGCCGCGGCCGTGCACCTGAGCGCGCTGCTCTGGCTGGCCCCGAAACTCGCCGCGATCCCGGTCGCGGTGGCGGTGCTGGACGCGCTCGCGCTGCGCTCCGCCGACCGTCGGCGCGGCGGCATGATCCACCGGCTGCACGCCGAACAGCACAAGCGCGACGGCGTCGCCTTCGCCGGGGTGTCGGCGATCGAGACGGTCAAGGCGGAGGGCGCGGAGGACGCGCTGTTCCGGTCCTGGGCGGGCTGGCAGGCCCGCTCCGCGCTCACCGGACAGCGGGTGGTGGAAGCCGTCCTGGTGCCGCTCTCGCTGCCCGGCGCGCTCAACTCGGCCGCCGCGGCCGCCGCGGTGGTCGCCGGCACGGTGCTGCTGCTGGGCGGCTCGCTCTCCTTCGGCACCCTGCTGGCCTTCCTGCTGCTGCTCAACGGCTTCCTCCTGCCGGTCTCCCAACTGGTCGGCGCCGGATCCGAGTTCACCGTCGCCCGGGCGCAGAACGCGCTGTTGGAGGACATCGAGACCAGCGAGGTCGACCCGTATCTCGCACCGGTGCTCGACAGCCCGGCCGAGCCGGTCCGGCTGCGCGGCGAACTGGAGCTGCGTGACCTGGAGTTCGGCTACGACCCGAACCGCCCGCCGACGCTGTCCGGGATCTCGCTGCGGATCGCGCCCGGCGAGTGGGTGGCGGTGGTCGGCGGCAGCGGCAGCGGCAAGTCCACGCTGGCCCGGCTGGCCGCGGGCGTGCTGCGCCCCTGGAAGGGCGAGGTGCTGCTCGACGGCCGTCCCCGCGACGACTGGCACCGGGCCCTGGTCACCGGCCAGGTGGCCTACGTGGAGCAGCAGTTGCGGCTCTTCGAGGGCACCGTCCGGGAGAACGTCACGCTCTGGGACCCGTCCGCGGACGAGGACACCCTGCAGCGCGCCCTGGCCGACGCCGAGGCCGCCGAACTGGTGCGCCGGCGGGGCGGGTTGGATGCGCAGATCGACGAGGACGCCCGCAACTGGTCCGGCGGTGAACGGCAACGGCTGGAGATCGCCCGCGCCCTGGCCCTGGACCCGGCCCTGGTCGTCCTCGACGAGGCCACCAGCGCGCTGGACGCGCACACCGAGGCCGCCGTCAACGAGCACCTGCGCCGACGGGGCGTCAGCTGCCTGGTGCTGGCCCACCGGCTGAGCACCATCCAGGCCGCCGACCGGGTCGTGGTCCTGTCCGCAGGCCGGATCGTCCAGCAGGGCCCGCCCGCCGAGCTCGCCGAACAGCCGGGCCCGTACCGGGACCTGCTCCGCGACGCCGACCGGAGGACCGGCGGCAGCGCCGAGACCACCGAGACCACCGATCACCAGCCCGCCCGAACGGAGGAGCCGGCATGAGCACCGCCACCGCCGCCCGCCAGGGCGGCGCACAGACTGCCGCGGCGGACACCGAGCGCGACCCGGCGATCCGGGTCGACGCCACCGCGGCCGCCAACCGCACCGCGCTCGCGGACGCGTTGGCCGAGCTGGGAACCGCCGCACCCCGTCCGCAGACCTCCCCGCGCCCCGGCGAGCAGTCGCCGACAGCGCCGCGCCACCGCGCGGACCGGGCGCGGGAGGTGCTGCGGGCGCTGGGAGTGGACGTCCCCGGGGAACTGCCCGCCGCCGTGCGGGACGCCGCCGATCCGGTCACCGCGCTGCTGCGCCGGGCCGGAGTGCGCTGGCGGCCCGTCACGCTGCCGGACGGGAACGAGACCGGCACGGCCGGGCCGATGGTGGCGTTCGCCGCCGAGGACGGCCGGCCGATCGCCCTGATACCCCGGGCCGGGCGGCACCGCCGCCACGACCCGGACTCCGAACGGGCCGCCGCCCGAGCGGAGTTGAGCCGCCAGGCGCTGCTGCTGTACCCGCCGCTGCCGCCCGGGAGTCCGACCCCGGGAACCCTGCTGCGTTTCGCCCTCGCCGTGCCCGGTGCCCGCCGGGACCTGGGAGTGCTGACCGCGGCCGGGCTGGTCTCGGCGCTGCTCGGCCTGCTCGTCCCGCTGTCCACCGGAGTGCTGCTGCCCGGCCTGCTGC
Source organism: Streptomyces sp. TLI_171 (assembly GCF_003610255.1). Lineage (GTDB taxonomy): Bacteria > Actinomycetota > Actinomycetes > Streptomycetales > Streptomycetaceae > Kitasatospora. Next base: position 4,458,012 of record NZ_RAPS01000001.1, read on the forward strand.
TGGCCGAACGGCACCCGGTGCGCTGGCTGGCCGTGCTGCTGGGCTCCGCGGTGGTGGCGTCCTGGCTGCTCACGCTGGTCCGCAACACCGCGGCCGTCCGGCTCACCGGCCGGGTGCAGCACGCGCTCGAACCCGCCGTCTGGGACCGGCTGCTGGCCCAGGACGCGCGGTTCTTCCGCGACTACACCACGGGTGACCTGGTGCACCGGGCGAACGCGGTGGCGCAGGCCCGGCAGGCCCTCTCGGAGGTGCTGGTGGGGGCCGTGCTCGGCGCGGTCTTCGCCGTCACCGGCCTGACGGTCCTGCTGCTGGTGGACTGGCGGCTCGGCGGGCTGCTGCTGCTCGCCGTGCTGGCGGTGACGGCCGTGCTGCTGCTGCTCGGCCGTCGCCGCCAGGAGTACGAGTCGCAGGTGTTCGAGGCGCACGGGCAGCTCCAAGGAGTGCTGTACGGGCTGCTGCTGGGCATCGACAAGATCCAGACCGCCGGGCGGGAGATCCAGGCCTTCGCCCGCTGGGCGGCCCCGTTCGCCGGACAGAAGCGCGCCGACGCGGCCGCGATGCGCAGCGAGGCGGTCTCCACCGCGCTCACCACGGCGCTCCAACCGCTGCTGCTGGCGGTGCTGCTGGCCGGGGCCACCTTCGGCCCGGCCGCCGAGGCCGGGCACCTGATGGCCGCCGGAGTGGCGGCCGGCCAGGTGGCGCTGGCGCTCGGCCAGGTCACCCACGCCGCGGCCGGCGCCTACGGCGTTGCCCCGGTGCTGGAGCGGCTGCGGCCGATCCTCGCCGAGCCGGCCGTGAACGCGGCCGAACGGGCCGGTCGGCTCGCCGACCCGGGCCGGTTGGAGGGGCGACTCGCGCTCGACCAGGTGGTGTTCCGCTACCCGGGCAGCGCGCTGCCCGCCCTGGACGGGGTGTCGCTGCGCGCCGAACCAGGCGAGTTCGTGGCCGTGGTCGGCCCGTCCGGGGCCGGCAAGTCCACCCTGATCCGGCTGCTGCTCGGCTTCGAGCAGCCCGAGTCCGGCGCGATCCGCTACGACGGCCGCGAACTGGCCGCCCTGGACGCCCGGTTGGTGCGCCGTCAGCTGGGCTCGGTGCTCCAGCACGGCCGGATGCTGCGCGGCTCGCTGCTGGAGAACCTGGCCGGCGCGGACCCCGACATCACCGAGGACCGGATCTGGCACGCTGCCGAACTCGCAGGCATCGCGGAGGAGTTGCGGGCCCTGCCGATGGGCCTTGGCACCCGGGTCGGCGAGGACGCGCAGGGCTTCTCCGGCGGCCAGGTGCAGCGGCTGCTGCTGGCCCGCGCGCTGGTCCGCGACCCCGCCGTGCTGCTGCTCGACGAGGCCACCTCCGCGCTCGACAACGCCACCCAGCAGCGGGTCGCCGACGCCGTCGCCGGCCTCGACCGCACCCGCCTGGTGATCGCCCACCGACTGAGCACCATCCGCACCGCCGACCGGATCTACGTGCTGGACGGGGGACGGGTGTCCGCCGAGGGCACCTTCCGCGAACTGCTCGGCACCGACCCGCTGTTCACCCGCCTCGCCCGTTTCCAGGAGATGTGAGATGTCGCTAGAGATGCAGACCTGGCTCCGCACCGCCGGAACCCCGGGCCCCGACGCCCCGAAGACCGCCCTGCTGCCCGGCCTCCCCGGCGCCGACGACCGGCTGCGCGCCGTGATCGCCGCCGCCGCGAGTTTCGAGGAACGCGCCGCCGCCCGCGACGACGGGCAGGCCCTGTTCGCCCCGGACCCGGCCGAGGACCGCCGCAGCCGCGCCGCCGCCGTGGAGACCTGGCTGCGCCGAGCCGCCGGCGACCAGAGCTCCGCCGGGGTGCTGCTGGACCACCTCGCGGAGACCGGCCGCCCGCTCGGCGAGGGCCTGCGCCGGGTCCGGCTGGCCGACCCGGCGAAGCTGCCGTCCTGGGCGTACCCGCTGGCGGTGTTCCTGCGGGCGCAGAGCGCCGAGCCGGCCACCGGCCCGGGCGCGATCGCCGCCGGGTTCGCCGCCGCCGCGGACGCGCTGCTGCCCACCGGCCCCGGCACCGTGCTCGGCGTCCCGGTCACCGCGAAGGGCCGCGCCGACGTGGTGGGCACGCTGACCGGCCGGCTGGTCGAGGTCGCCAACCTGACGCTCTGCCAGGAGTTCCAGCTGGCCACCGGGCGCCCCCGGGCCACCGCCTGGGACGCCGAGGGCGGCCCGGACGCCTCCACCGCGGGCTGGCTGGCCCGGCTGGAGCGGCTGCCCGCGCTGGCCTACCTGATCGGCACGGTCTGCCGGCAGTGGCAGGAGATGTACACCGAGATGTTCGCCCGGCTCGCCGCCGACCGGGCCGGCCTGGTCGAGGAGATGTGGGGCGGCGTCGACCCGGGCGCGCTCGACTCGGTGCACGGCGACGCGGGCGACCGGCACGCCCAGGGCCGCTCGGTGGCGCTGCTGCGCTTCGAGAACGGCGCGGGCGTGGTCTACAAGCCCAAGGACATGCGGCACGCCACCGCCTTCCTCGGCCTGGTCGAGCGCCTCAACCGGGAACTGAGCCTGGACCTGCCGCTGCGCACCGTGCTGATCCGCTCCGACCGCGGCGACGACGGCCACGGCGCCTCGCTGAGCACCGACTGCTCCGGCGACTACGGCTGGGAGGAGCTGGTCCCGTCCCGCCCCTGCACCGACCGGGCCGGCTTCGCCCGGTTCTACCGCCGCCTGGGCATGACGATCCGGCTGGTGCAGCTGCTGGAGGGCCGCGACCTGTGGGCCGACAACCTGCTGGCCGACGGCGAGCACCCCGTCCTGATCGACCTGGAGTGCCTGCTCTACCCGCGCGTCCAGGCCCCGCCGGTCCTGACGGAGGGCCAGCGCGGCCTGCTGGACGAGCTGGAGACCACCGTGGTGCGCACCGCGATGGCCTTCCAGGCGTGGACCCCGGCCGGACGCACCGACGCCCTCGACATCGGCTGCCTGTCCCGGGTCGGCAGCCTGGAGACCTCCCCCGGCGTGCCCGCCCTGCCGCTGCCCGCCTACCGCCCGGTGCACCACGGGCAGCCGGCCGACCCGTGGCAGTACACCGAGGAGGTGGTCGACGGCTACCGCGAGATGCACGCGGCCCTGCACCGGCTGCGCGGCGAACTCGCCGACCCCGAAGGTCCGCTGAGCGGGTTCCGGGGCATCTGGGTGCGCTACATCTGGCGCCACACCTGGGACGGCTACAAGATCCTGCGGGCCTCCACCAGCCCGCTCGCCCTGGACGACGGCGCGACTCGGGAGACCGTCATCGCCGGTGCGCTGCGCGGCGCCGTCACCGCCCGCGCGGGCGACGCCGCCCGCGGCGACCTGCTGGAGGTGGTGCTCGCCGAACTCGACTCGTTCCGCTCCTTCGACATCCCGTTCTTCCGCTCGCTGACCACCTCCTCCTCGGTGTTCACCGCCGACGGCAGGGAGATCCCCGGGCACTTCCAGTCCACCGGCTGGGAGCGCCTGCAACAGCGGGTCGCCGAACTCGACGGCTTCGACCTGGAGGGGCACGTCGCGGTGCTGTCCGGCTGCACGGACGCCGCCCGGGCCGGCGCCGAGCAGCCCCCGGCGAAGCCGCTCCGGCCGCTCCGCGCGGCCGAACCGCCCGCCTCCGACGAGCTGCTCTCCGCCGCCACGGCGCTCGGCGACCGCATCCTCGCCGACCGGCGCCCCACGGGCTGGCTCGGCCAGAGCTGGTACCCGGGCACCGGCCTGCGGCAGGTCGAGGCGCTCGGCCCCGACCTGACCTCCGGCACCCTCGGCATCGCCCTGCTGCTCGCCGAACTCTGGTCCGCCACCGGCGAACCCCGCTTCCACCGGGCCGCGCACCGTCTGCTCGCCGAGGCCGCCGCACTGATCGACCCGAAGGAGCCGATGGCCTTCGCCTTCGCCGGGGACTCCCGACTGGCCTCCGGCGCGCCCGTCCCCGGCGGCTTCTTCGGCCCCGGTGCGATCATCCACGGCCTGGCCCGCGGCGGACTGCTGCTCGGCGAGGCGGACTTCCTCACCGCCGCGCAGTCGCTGGTGCCCGGCGCTATGTCGGTCGCCGAGTCCGCCTCCAACCGGCCCGGCCGCCCGGTGCGGATCCCGCACGCCGACGTCCCGCTCGGCACCGCGGGCCTGCTGCTGAACCTGCTGCGGCTGCGCCGCGCCGCGGGCGGCAGCCACGGCGACACCGACCAGGCGATCCGCACCCTCGCGGCCACCGCGGTCGACCAACTCGCCGACGAGCAAACCCCGTTCGACTTCCTGGAGCTCGTCCCCGGCGGCGCCGACTCGATCGCCGCCGCGCTCGCCCGCACCCTCGCCGAAGCCCCCGCCCTGCTGGCCGACCCCACGGACGTCCGGGACCGGCTGCGCGCCCACCGCTTCGCCACCGGCACCCCCTCCGGCCGTCTCGCCTGCCTCGACACCGCGGTCTCGCTCGGCGCCGACGCCGTCGACCAGGCCGACCTCGGCGCCCTCGCGCCGCCGGTGACCGGCCCCGAACTCGCCGCCCTCACCGGCCGCGCGCTGCTCTCCGCCGCCACCGAGGCGCTCACCGCCGCCGAGGCCGGACTCGTCCACACCCTGCCGGAAGGCGCCGAGGCCCTGCTGGACGGCCCGTTCTACGACGGCCGCGAGGCCGCCGCCCTGATGGTCCGCGAACTGCTCACCCGCCACCGCCTGCACGGCACCTGGTTCCCGGACCGGGCCGCGCACGACGCCGTCAACCTCGGCGCGCTGGACGGCACCGTCGCCGTCGGCCTGCTGCTGCTGCGCCTGCACGACGCCTCCGCCGCCCCGCTCGCCACCCTGCGCTGACCGCGCGCCGCTTCGAGGAGTACCCCGCCATGTCCGAACTCATCGGCTTCAAACGCCACTTCACTCCGTACGTGGTCGACGGCGAGGCCGTCTACCTGGTCTCCGAGCGCGGCGTCTCGGTGGTCGACGGCAAGCTCGCCCAGGCCCTCGCCCCGCTGCTGGACGGCACCCGCACCGCCGAGCAGATCGGCGCCGCGCTGGCCGGCACCGTGCCCGCCGACAAGGTCGACGCGGGCGTCGACAAGCTCCGGGCCGGCGGCTGGGTGACCGCCGCCGACCCCGCCACCGACCGCCCCGGCGCGGCCTTCTTCGAGATGGCCGGGCAGGACGGCGACGCGGCGATGGCCGCGCTGCGCGGCTCCACCGTCCGGATCGAGGTGTACGGCGAGCTGGACACCGCGCCGTTCCTGGCCGCGCTGGCCGCCGCCGGGGTGACGGTCGATCAGGACGCCGCGTTCACCGTCGCCCTCACCGAGGACTACCTGCACCCGGGCCTGGCCGAGCGCAACCGCCGGGCGCTCGCCGACGGTCGGCCCTGGCTGCTGGCCCGCCCGGTCGGCTCGATCGTCTGGGTCGGCCCGGTGTTCAGCCCGGACGAGCCCGGCGCCGACGCCGCCGGCTCGGGCTGCTGGGAGTGCCTGGCGCACCGGCTGTCCGCCAACCGGCAGTCGCTCAGCTACCTGCAGCACCGCCTCGGCCAGGACGAGCCGATCTCCACCGCCGGCGCCCACCTGCCCGCCACCCTGGCGCTCGGCACCCAGCTGGCCGCCCTGGAGACCGCCAAGTGGCTGGCCGGCGCCCGCCCGCCGCAGCCCGCCGTCACCACCCTGGACACCGTGCTGCTGGACAGTGAGAAGCACGTCCTGGTGCGCCGCCCGCAGTGCCCGTCCTGCGGCGACGACGCGATGATGACGCGCCGCCAGCTGGCGCCCGTCGCCTTCGAGTCCCGGCCCAAGGCGTTCACCGCCGACGGCGGCCACCGCTCCGCCTCGCCCGAGGACATGCTGGAGAAGTACCGCCCCCAGCTGAGCCCGATCACCGGCGTGGTCACCACCCTGGTGCCCGCCGCCCGCACCCCCACCGGCCTGCGGGTCTACGTCTCCGGCCAGAACCTGTCCCGGCAGAGCGGCGACCTCAAGCAGCTGCGCACCGGCCTGCGCTCGGTCTCCTGCGGCAAGGGCCGCACCGACGTGCAGGCCCGGGCCTCCGCGCTCGGCGAGGCGATGGAGCGCTTCTCCGGCGTCTTCCAGGGCGACGAGGCCCGCCGCACCGCCACCTTCGCCGAGCTCGGCGACGCCGCGATCCACCCCGAGCGCACCCTGCTCTACAGCGCCAGGCAGTACGCCGAGCGCGACCGCTGGAACGTCAAGCAGTCGATGTTCAACGTCGTCCCCGTCCCGTTCCGCACCGACGACGCCATCGAGTGGTCGCCGGCCTGGTCGCTGACCGAGCAGCGGCACCGCTGGCTGCCCACCCAGGCGATGTACTACGGCTACAGGCACAGCGGCCGGTTCTACGCCGCCGGCGACTCCAACGGCTGCGCCGCCGGCACCTCCTTCGAGGACGCGGTGCTGCAGGGCTTCCTGGAACTGGTCGAACGCGACGCGGTCGCGCTCTGGTGGTACAACCGCGTGCAGCGGCCCGCCGTCGACCTGGACGCCTTCGGCGACCCGTACATCGACCAGCTCCGCGAGGTCTACCGCGGCCTGCGCCGGGAGATCTGGGCGCTCGACCTGACCGCCGACTTCGGCATCCCGGTGGTCGGCGCGTTCTCCCGCCGCACCGACGCCGCCCCGGGCTCGGGCGCCAACGAGGACGTGCTGATCGCCTTCGGCGCGCACCTCGACCCGCACATCGCGCTCACCCGCGCCCTCACCGAGATGAACCAGTTCCTCGGCCCGGTGGCCGGTGACGAGCACGGCCGGGTGAACTACGCCGGCGCCGACCCCGAGCAGAAGGCCTGGTGGACCACTGCCACGGTGGCCAACCAGCCCTACCTGCTGCCCGACCCGAACGCCCCCCGCTCCACTCCCGCCAGCTGGCTCCCGCTCGCCGGGGCCGACCTCGCCGACGACCTGGCGCTGGTCCAGAAGATCGTCGAGGACCACGGCATGGAGTTCCTGGTCGCCGACCAGACCCGCCCCGACGTGGGGCTCCCCGTCGCCCGGGTGATCGTCCCCGGCATGCGGCACTTCTGGGCCAGGTTCGCGCCCGGCCGGCTCTACGACGTCCCCGTCCGGCTGGGCTGGCTGGACGCCCCGACCCCGGAGAGCGAGCTCAACCCGATCCCGATCTTCATCTGACCGACGCGCGGGGCAGCCGGGCCCGGCTGCCCCGCCCACCCGGGGAGGTACCCATGACCGTCATCGAACACCTGCCACCCGCCCCCACCGCAGGGGGCCACCACCCGCTCCGCCGCCTGCTCCGGCTGCGCCCCGAGGTCGAGGTCACCGCCCAGGGCGGCGACGTCGAACTCGCCCACCCGTGGGGCCGCCAGCGCGTCCACGCGCTCGGCGAGCGCACCGTCGCCGCGCTGCTCGACCTCACCCGCACCGACGCCGACCTGGACGTGCTGGTGCTCGACCAGGTCCGGCTGCTGAAGCTGCTCGAACGCTTCCCGTACCTGGTCACCACCACCGTCGCCGACCAGCTCGGCACCCCGCTGGCCACCGCCGTCCCGATCGCCCGCGCCGCCGCCCTGCCCGGCTTCGCCCGCCCCACCGGCCCGCTGGTGCTGTCCCGGTTCGCCTACCTGCGCCGGCTGCCCGAGGGCAACGGCGAGTCCTGCGTCCTCGAATCGCCGATGGCGCCGTTCCGTCTCACCCTCCACCAGGCCTCCGCCGGGGCCTTCGTGGCGGCGCTCAGCACCTCCCGCACCGCCGCGGAGGCCGCGCTGCTGGCCGGGATGTCCACCGGCGAGGGCGAGGCGCTGGCCGGACTGCTGGCCGGCGGCGGGTTCCTGGACGCCGGCAGCGGCGCCGAGGCCCCGCTGTGGGACTTCCACGACCTGCTGTTCCACTCCCGCAGCCGCCCCGGCCGGCACGACTACCCGACCGGCGGCGTCTTCGCCCACCAGGACGTGCGCCAGCTGCCCGCCGTCTCCACCGCCGGGGCCCGCGAGGAGGGCGAGGGCATCGACCTGCCGGTGCCGGACTGGGACACCGTGGTCGCCCGCGACCCCGCGCTCAGCGAGGTCCTCGAAGGCCGCCGCTCGGTCCGCTCCTACGCCGACACCCCGGTGACGGTCGAGCAGCTCGCCGAACTGCTCTACCGGGTGGCCCGGGTCCGCCGCGTCATCCCCGGCGACCCCGCCGACCCGCACGGCTACGACGGCGTCGAGCGCCCCTACCCGGCCGGCGGCGCCACCGGCGAACTGGAGGTCTACCTCTCGGTGGTCAAGTGCGTCGGCCTGGAGCCCGGCGTCTACCGGTACGACGCCGCCGCCCACCGGCTGCGCCCGCGCCCGTTCCAGCACCCCGGCGAGGAGGCCGCGTTCAGCGAACTCGTCACCGCCGCCTGGCGGGCCACCGCCTGCACCGTCGACCCGCAGGTGCTGCTGACCGTCACCAGCCGGTTCGGCCGGCTGTCCTGGAAGTACAGCCAGATCGCCTACGCACTGACCCTCAAGCACGTCGGCGTGCTCTACCAGACGCTGTACCTGGTGGCCACCGCCATGGGCCTGGCCCCCTGCGGCCTCGGCTCCGGCGACACCGACGCCGCGGCCCGCGCCCTCGGCCTCGACTGGACCGCGGAGTCCTCCGTCGGCGAGTTCCTGATCGGCAGCCGCCCGGCCGGAGTGCCGCGCACCGCGCACGGCTTCGCCGACGTGGTGGAGGCCGCCCGGGCCGGAACGGGGTTCGGCGAGAACTTCTCCTGAGACACGCACGCAGGCACGCCTTCGACCCGTCAGCGGGAATCTGACGGGTCGTTGGCGAGCCTTGCGACAACAGTCCTGCGACGGGAACGGCTTGCGACGGACCGGCTTGCGGTGAGGGTCTACAGCCAGCCGCACTCGCGGGCGATCCGGATCGCGTCGCAGCGGTTCCTGGCCCGGGTCTTGGCGATCGCCGCCGAGACGTAGTTGCGCACCGTCCCCGGTGAGAGCGACAGCGCCGCAGCCGCCTCCCGCACCGTCGCGCCCTCGGCGATCTCGCCGAGCACCGCCAGCTCGCGGCGGCTCAGCGGGCTGCCCTGGCCGCCGGCGCGGACCACGTCCAGCACCAGCCGCGGGTCGTACACCCGCCCGCCGCGGGCGAGTTCGCGCACCGCCGCGATCAGCGCCGGCGCCTGCACGTCCTTCAGCAGCACCCCGGCCGCGCCCTCCACCAGGGCCCGCCGCAGCTCCGCGGTCCGCGGCAGGGCCGGCACCAGCAGCAGCACCGCCGTGCCCGGCGACGCCTGCTGCACGCGCTGCGCCGCCGCCGGACCGTCCGGCTGCTCCGGGGCCAGGCCGAGCACCGCCACCGCGGGCCGCACCCGCGGGGCCGCCGCCGCGGCCTCCTCGCCGCCGGCCGCCTCGGCGACCACCGCGAGGTCCTCCTCCCGGTCCAGCAGGGCCCCCAGGCCCGAGCGGAACAGGTGGTGCCCGTCGGACAGCAGCACCTTGGTCGGGCTCGCCGCCACTGCCGCGGCGAGCGGGAACTGGTGGGGCAGGGCCCGCTGCACCAGCGGGCGTTCCAGTGCGGTGGTCATCCGCGCACCTCCCCGGGTCGCGTGGGTTCTGTGGTCTCGGTTCGGTCAGCCCCAGCCCCAGGTGTCCGAGTGCGGGGGCTCCGTCGAGGTCGGGCTGCCGGACGGCGCCGGGCTGGGCGGCACGCTCGGGCCGACCACGACCGCGTTGGCGTCGGCCGGCTGCTGCGGGCCGTCCACCGTGGTTCCGTCGGCCGTGACCACCGCGCCGGGCCGGGCCGGCCCGGCCAGTTCCGCAGCGGTGGCGACCCCGCCCACCGCCAGCGCACCGACAACGGCAATCGCGACAAATCGGATGTTCAGCGCCATGGGAGTGCCCGATCCTCTCAAGTTTCGGCTGAGCCCCGGGCTGCCACCGGGGCGGTGTGGTGATGCAGCGTCAGGCGATCCGGTCCGATCCGCGTCCCCCGCCGGGGGCTGCTCCCGCGGTCTCGCACCGCCGTCCTGCCGACAACAACGAGAGTGCTCCCGGTGGCACCCCCCTGTCAGCACCCGGAGCTGGCACCAGGGTGCCGTGACACTCTGAGGCCAGCTCCTGACGGGACCCCGGCGCGGAGCTGTCACTTCCCTGACGCGGCAACTCCTGTGACGTGGCGTCAGCAGAGTGACGGGCGGTGCGCCGTCAGCTCCTGGCCCGGTCCTGCCACAGGCCCAGCGCGATCCACGGATCCGCCTCGCAGCGCGCCACCGTCCAGCCCGCCAGCGGCCCGCCCGGCCCGGCCAGCCCGCCCGCGCCCACCCGCAGCGCCAGCTCCGCCGCCAGCAGCGAGGCCGCCGTCAGGAAGCACACCGCTGCCAGCCCCTCCGGCCGCGACAGCACCCGGGCATGGCACACCCGGGCCCCGTCCAGGGGCAGTCGCAGCAGCGCCGCCCGCACCGGACCGGACCCGACCGTCTCCGCGAGGCCGCCCGGACCGGGCGGCGGAGTGAGCTCCAGACGGATCGCGTACACCCCTCCAGACTGACAAATCCGGGGCCGCGCCGGGTGGTGCGACGGGTGTCAGATCTCCGCCTGGCACGAAGATGACAGTTCCGGGGCACCCTTCACGCTTCACCCAATAGTGCGACAGAATCTCCGCAAGCCAGTTCTATACGTTGCCCGGGCGGCGCTAGTCTGACGCCCGGTCAGTTCGAAGCCGGGGGGCGCAGGCCGCGGCACGGCGCGCTGGAGGTCGACATGGGTAGAGCGACGCTGACGGGCACCGGGCCGATCGTGCCCAGGACCGGCAGGTGATCCCCGGCGGCCCGATCGGGCTCGACGCCTTCGGCGAGGCGGTCTACCGGGCCATGCTGCTGCACCCCGACCTCGACACCGGCGGCCTCGCCAGCCACCTCGACAGCAGCGAACCCGAGGTGTGCGCCGCCCTGGACCGGCTGGCCGACCTCGCCCTCACCCGTCCCACCAGCTGCGGCACCCGCTGGCGGGCCGTCAACCCGGAACGCGGACTCGCCGCCCTGCTCGCCCACCAGGAGGCCGAGGAGGCCCGCCGCCAGCGCGAGGCCGAGCGCAGCCGCGCCGCCATGGCCGGCCTGATCGCCGAGTACGCCAGCCTGCACGCCCCCGGCGAGCAGCGCGGCATCGAGATGCTCTCCAGCCTCGACCAGGTCCGCGACCGGCTGATCCAGCTCGCCTCCGACGCCACCGCCGAGGTGCTCTCCTTCGCCCCCGGCGGCCCGCAGCCCGCCCCCGTGATGGAGGCCAGCCGCACCCTCGACCAGGAGACCCTGGAGCGCGGCGTCCGGATGCGCACCGTCTACCAGGACAGCGTCCGCAACGACCCCGCCACCGTCCAGTACGCCCGCTGGCTGCACGGCCTCGGCGGCGCGGTGCGCACCGCGCCCACCCTGCCGCTGCGGATGATCGTCGTCGACAACGCCACCGCGATCGTCCCGATCGACCCCGAGGACCCGCGCAAGGGCGCCGTCCTGCTGCAGAGCCCCGGCGTGGTCGCCGCCCTCCGCGCCCTGTTCGACCAGGTCTGGGAACACGCCCGCCCGCTCGGCGAGAGCGCCCAGCGCGACCCGCACGGACTCACCGGCCAGGAACGCGAACTGCTCCGCCTGCTCGCCGACGGACTCACCGACGAACGCGCCGGGCAGCGCCTCGGCGTGTCGCTGCGCACCGTCCGCCGCATGATGGCCGACCTGATGGTGCGGATGGACGCCCGCAGCCGGTTCCAGGCCGGCATCCAGGTCGCCGCCCTGGGCTGGCTGGAGGCCGCCGAGGACGCCCCCGCCTGAGCCGGGGCCGCCTCCGGGTCGGGCCTACCGGCGGTGCTTGCCGCTGGTCGCGGCCGGCGCCGGGTACGGGATGCGCAGCTTGCGGGCGAACGGGGCCACCGAGGCGCCCACGCCCAGCGGACGGGCCAGCACGAACAGCGACAGCAGCACCACCAGCGAACCCGCCAGCAGACCCGCCAGGCTGCCGAACAGGCCCTCGCCGAACCGCCCCGCCAGCCAGTGCGCGCCGAGCGCACCCGGCACGCACGCCGCCACCAGGCCCACGTACAGCGCCACCACCCGGCCGCCGTCCAGCCCGCTGCGGGCCGGACCGCGCCGCACCCCCAGGTCCACGGTGGCGTTCGCCCCCGGCGCGAAGGCGTCGGTGCGCAGCACCATCGTCGCGTCCGGTCCGGCGGGCGCCGGAGCGGGCCGCGCGCCGGCCGGAGGAGCGCCCTTGCTCAGCCGGCGGCCCAGCGCGATGCCGGTCACGGCCACCGACACCACCGCGGCCGCGGTGTGCGCCACCGCCATGCCGATCACGATGTACCGCGGCGACAGCGCCTGGTACGCCACCCAGCACAGCGCCGCGTTGGTGCCCGTGGTCACCAGGGTCAGCCAGAACGGCGTCCGGGCGTCGCCCATCGCGTAGAAGCCGCGGGCCAGCGCGTACTGCGCGCAGAACGCCGGCAGGCCGATCGAGAAGGCCATCAGCAGCGCCGACACCACCATCGCGTCGGCGTGCACCGTGCTGCCGGAGCCGTAGCCGTAGGCGGCCATCGCGATCTGCGGGGCCAGCGCCAGGAACAGCACCGCGGCGGTGACGATCATCGCCGCCGAGGAGCGCAGCATCCCGGACAGGTCCTCGCCGATCTTCCGGTAGTCGCCCGCCGTGGCGGCCCGCGACATCCCCGGCAGCAGCGCGGTCACCAGCGAGATGGTGATCACGCCCTGCGGGACCACGAACAGCTGGTAGGCGTTGGCGTAGGCGGCGTAGCCGTGGCCGCCCGCGATGCCGGCCTTCTCGGCCGCCGACCCGGCGCCGGTGCTCAGCGAGGTGATCACCGCGAAGGACAGCTGGGTGGCCACCACCAGCAGCAGCGCCCAGCCCGCCGAGCGCAGCGGGCGGGTCAGGCCCGCGCCGCGCCAGTCGAACCGCGGCCGGTAGCGGAAGCCCGCCTTGCGCAGCGAGGGCAGCAGCGCCGCCGCCTGCACCACGATCCCCAGCGTCGAACCGATGCCCAGCAGCATCGTGTCGCCGGCCGTCACGCTGCCGACCTTGGTGGCGTCGTGCCCGACCACCAGGAAGATCCCGAACACCGCGATCGCCACCACGTTGTTCAGCACCGGCGTCCACATCATCGCGCCGAACCGGTCCCGGGCGTTCAGCACCTGCCCGAGCAGGGTGAACACGCCGTAGAAGAAGATCTGCGGCAGGCAGTACCGGGCGAAGTCGATCGCCAGCTCGCGCTGGGCCGGCTCGAAGTTCGAGTACAGGTCGACGATCTGCGGGGCGAACAGCCAGGCCCCGACGGTCAGCACCACCAGGATCACCCCGCACAGGGTGAGCAGCCGGTCGGTGTACGCGACGCCGCCGTCCCGGTGGGTCTGCATCGCGTGCACCAGCTCCGGCACGAACACCGAGGCCAGTGCACCGCCGATGAGCATCATGTAGACGATGTTCGGCAGCGAGTTCGCGACGTTGAACGCCTCGCCGACCGGGCCGGTGGTCAGCGCCGCCACGATCACCGCGCTGCGCACGAAGCCCAGCGCGCGGGAGGCCAGCGAACCCAGCGCCATGATCAGCCCGTTGCGGGCGGTGGAGGCGGCCGGCTTGCCGGCCTGCTCCGGGGCCTGCTCCTCGCCCGCCCGCGGGTACGGCACCGGCTGCGCCGGGGGCTGCTGCGGCGGCGCCGGGTAGCCGGCCTGGTCGTACGGCGACTGCGCGGGGATCCGGCCGAGCTGGACGGTCGGCGGGTCGTGCGGCGGGTACCCACCGGCCTGCGGCGGGTAGGAACCGCCCGGCCGGGGCGGGTGGCCACCGGGTTGCGGCTGGTACGGGCCGCTCTGCTGCGCGTACGGATCGCTGGGGCCGTCAGCGGTGTGCATGGTCATCGGACCCCCCGTCGATCGGTGCCCGTCCGGCGTTGCGTGGGTGTGTGCGGGAGATCGGTGCTGGTCCGCGCTCCGCCTGCCGGTTGCAGGGTGCATCCAGCCGCAGAAGTCTGCCCCACTTCGGCACCCGATGGGGAGTCGGGTGCCGCCAGGCGCCCCCGCCCGTCCCGGGCGGGCGCCGCCCGGAGGGCCTGCCACGGCTGCCGGGAGACCCGTTTGCGCCCGGAAACACGCGGATTGCCGCCCACGTCCGTTCCCTCCCCCGGAGGACCCGGCGACGGGGTGTGACGTTCCTCACGGACCGTCAGGAGCGGCGCGGATCGCGGTCCGCCGCCGATTCCGCCGACGGCAGCGGCGGCAGCGGCGGGGCCAGCACCCGCTGCACCCGCGGCCTGATCCGCTGCCGCAGCAGCCGGGCGTCCCGGCCCAGCCGGCCGGGAAGCCACAGCTCCACCGCCAGGGTCACCCCGGTCAGCACGACGGCCGCGGCCAGCCAGGCCGCCAGCACGTCGCTCGGCCAGTGCACGCCCAGCGCGATCCTGGTCCAGCCGACGCCCAGCACCGTCACCGCCGCCGCGGTGCCCGCCACCGCCCGCACCGGCCGGTCGGCCCGCGGCCACACCAGTGCCAGCAGCGCCCCGCAGGCCACCGCGGAGGCGATCGCGTGTCCGGACGGGAAGGCTGCGCCGGAGCCGATCGCCACCGGGTCGCCGAAGTGCGGGCGGGCGCGGCCGATCAGCTGCCGACCCGCCGAGCTGACCAGCCAGGCCACCAGCGCCTGCGCCGCCAGCCAGCCCGCCAGCACCCGGGCGCCCAGCGTCCACAGCCACAGCGCGACCACGCCGAGCAGCGTCCGCATCACCCACGGCGCGCCCAGGTCGGCCAGCGTCTGCATGGCCGCCGTCCACACCGGGTGCCGCAGCGAGTAGCGGTGCAGCGCGGCCACCCAGCCCTGGTCGAGCCGGGCCAGCGGCGCCCAGCCCGTCCGCACCAGCACCAGCAGCACCGCGAACAGGGCCGCACCCGACAGCGCGATCCAGGCACAACGGAGCACCCTGCGGCGTTGAACCGGAGAGCGGACCGCGCGCGGGCGGAGGTCGTCGGGCTGGTGCATGACAGACACCTTCCCAGCGGCAGGAGGCGAACCGGCTGTGCGGCGATAGCGATTCCGCATCGGTTGTGCGGACGTGCCGCGAAGGCCCCGCACCGATTCGGTGGCCGCCGGTGGACGCGCGGTGTGCGGATCGCGTCACGCTCCGTGTAACGGCCGGATGAAATTCGGCAGCATACTGCATGGTCATCGGAAAACTGAGCCACTTGGGAATGTTGTCCGATTTCTGTGCGTTGGATCGTTACGTGTGAGCCACGAACGGCCCACACGCAGCGTCAGTGAGGGAGCAAGCATGGCCACCCGTGCCGTCGTACGCGACAGGGCCGATCGGACTCGCACCGCCCGCCCGACCAATCTCGAAGCCGACCGCGACCTGGTCGGCATGTACCTCGACGAGATCGCCAGGACGCCCCTGCTCGACGCCGCCGAGGAAGTCGAGCTGTCCCTGCGCATCGAAGCCGGGGTCTTCGCCCAGCACCTGCTCGACGAGGGCGAGCGGCGCGAGGGCGTCAGCACCGAGGAACTCCGGGCCGTGGCGGACGACGCCGAGCGCGCCAAGGACGTCTTCATCCGCTCCAACCTGCGCCTGGTCGTGGCGGTCGCCCGCCGCTACCCGCGCAGCGGCCTCCCGCTGCTCGACCTGATCCAGGAGGGCAACGCCGGCCTGGTCCGCGCGGTGGAGAAGTTCGACTACTCGAAGGGCTTCAAGTTCTCCACCTACGCGACGTGGTGGATCCGCCAGGCGATCACCCGGTCCATCGCCGACCAGTCCCGCACCATCCGGCTGCCCGTGCACCTGGTCGAGGAGCTCGGCCGGATCCGCCGGGTCCAGCGCGAGAAGGCCAAGGAGCTCGGCCGCGAGCCGGAGCCCGCGGAGATCGCGGCGGAGCTGGACACCAACGAGCAGCGCGTGAAGGACGTGCTGGACTGGGCGCGCGACCCGGTCAGCCTCAACATGTCGGTCGACGACGAGGGCGAGACCCAGTTCGGAGACCTGGTGGAGGACACCGGCGCGGTCTCCCCGGAGGACGCGGTCATGGTGATGCTGCGCCGCGAGGAGCTCGACGACCTGATAGGGCGGCTCGACGACCGCACCGCCTCGATCATCCGCAGCCGCTACGGCATGGAGGACGGCCGGGAGCGCACCCTCACCGAGGTCGGCAAGCAGCACGGCCTGACCAGGGAGCGGATCCGGCAGATCGAGAAGCACGCCCTGGCGGAGCTGAAGAAGATCGCCGACCACGCCGGCTTCGAGGCGGCGTAGTGCGGGCAGGAGCGGCCCCGGGCGCCGTCGGCGGGGCGCCCGGGGGTCCTACAGTGAGTGGCATGGCAGAGCATGACGAGAAGAAGCCCGTGCCCCGACTGGTCTTCAAGGACCCGTTCGAGCAGCAGACCTCCGACGACACCGACCGCGGGTGGGGCGAGTCGGCGGGGAGCGGGGGCTGGACTGGTACCGCAGCCAGCGGCCCCCGCACCACGGGGAGAAGTGAACCGACCGGCAGCGGCCGCGGAGCGGCGGACCTCAGCGGCGGACGAGCGCGTCGCGGATCTCGGTGAGCAGCTCGACCTCCTTCGCCTCGGCCTCCAGGGCCTCCTCCTCCGGTGACTTGCGCTTCTTCATGAAGTGGTTCATCGGCAGGATCAGCAGGAAGTACACGACGGCCGCGGTGATCAGGAAGCTGAGCGCGGCACTGAGCACCGAGCCCCACAGGATGAAGATGCCGGACGTGACGTTCCCGGCGGCGTCGACCGTGCACGGCCCCTTGAGGCAGGAGCTGTAGGACGCCAGGTCCTTGGTGCCGAACAGGCCGACCAGCGGGTTGATCACGCCCTTGACGAACGCGTTGACGACGCCGGTGAAGGCGGCGCCGATGACGACGGCGACGGCCAGGTCCACCACGTTGCCGCGGAGCAGGAATTCCTTGAAGCCTTTCATGCCGCGTCGAACGGCCGCCGCCCGCAAAGGTCACGGGTGAATTCACGGCCCTCCGGTTGACGTGCGGGGGCATTCGGCGCCGCCCGGGGACGGCCCGGCGAGCGGCGGCGGGGCCGGGCGCAGCGGGCCCGAGGTGAGGGCGGCGGCCAGCGCCAGCGAGGCGACGGCGAGCAGGCCCGGCCGGCGGCGGACGGCGTGGCGCAAGCGGTGGCGGCCCCGCGCGGTGCCGCGGATCGGCGGGAAATCGGGGACTTCGCGCCGCGGCGGGACGAGCGCGGCGGGCAGCGGGGGAAGCACGAAGGCGGTCATGGCGGCGGGCCCTTCCGGCGGGAGGCGCGGCCCCGGGCGGGGCCGTGGCAGCCATCCTGCGGCCCGGTCCGGGCGGGCCCGCGCGGTTGTCCCCACCCTGTGGACAACCCGCCCCTGTGGACAACCGACCTCACCCGCGCGGGTGAACCGCTCCGCCGTTCGGCAGCGCACCCGCGACCGTCGCGCCCCACCGTCCGAAGGAACCCGCGTAACCCGGTGGGAACGCCGAAGCCCCGGTCCGTGCGGACCGGGGCTTCGCGGGAAGCGGGATCAGCTCGCGGCGGGCGCGGAGCTGGTGCTGGAGCTCGTCGAGGAACCGGACGAGCCGGCCGACGAGGAGCTCGACGGAGCGGTGGAGGTCGAGGTCGACGAGGAGCTCACCGAGCTGCTGGAGCTGGAGCGGCTGTCGGTGCGGTAGAAGCCGGAGCCCTTGAAGACCACGCCCACGGCCGAGAAGACCTTGCGGAGCTTCCCCTGGCAGTCGGGGCACGTGGTCAGCGCGTCGTCGCTGAACTTCTGCACCGCCTCGAGGCCGTTGCCGCACTCGGTGCACTGGTACTGGTACGTGGGCACTTTCCGCTTCCTCCTGCACTCCCCCTGGCACTCTCACGCTATGAGTGCTAACGACGGTCCATGATGCGGCATTCCGCTGGTGGAGTCCAGCGGCTCAGCCGTGGCGGGCGGCTCCGGCGAGCGGTTCGCGGACGTCGGCGCCTCCCCGAGCCACGGTACGGGTCGCCGGGGCCGGAGCGAGCAGCAGGCGGCGCATCGTGACGAGCGCCACCAGGCCGAGGCCGGAGCCGAGCAGTGCGACGGTGAAGCCGAGCGAGGGGCCGGAGCGGTCGATCAGCTGCCCGGCGGCGGTGGAGCCGAGGGCCAGGCCGAGGCCGATCGCGCCGGTGAGCCAGGTGAACGCCTCGGTCTTGGCGCCGTTGTCGACCAGGGACTCCACCAGGGTGTAGCCGGTGATCAGGGTGGGCGCGATGGCCAGGCCGCAGAACAGGCCGGCCACGGCCAGCGCGACCAGGTTGGGCATCGCCCACAGGGTGGAGCAGCCGAGCACCAGCAGGGTGTAGCAGGCGACCATCCGCTGCCGGGCGGAGGAGCGCCACCGGATCAGGCCGTACAGCACGCCGGCGGCCATCGAGCCGGCCGCGAACAGGCCGTAGACCAGGCCGCTGAGCCCGCCGGCGCCGGCGTCCTCGGCGAACGCGGTGATGGAGACCTGGAGGGTGCCGAAGACGGTGCCGAGGCCGAGGAAGGCGCCGGCCAGCAGGCGGACGCCGGGGGAGGCCAGGGCGGAGGCGCGGCGCTCGCCGGGGGCGGCGGGGCCGGTGGGCGCGGGGGCGGTGTCGCGGCGGGCGGCGAAGGCGAGGCCGCCGAGCAGGGTCAGGGTGGCCTCGGCGGTGAGGCCGGCGGACGGGTTCACCAGGGTGGCGATGCCGGTGGCCAGCATCGGGCCGACCACGAAGGTGAACTCGTCGGTGACGGACTCGAAGGCGAAGGCGGTGTTCATCAGGGTCGGGCGCTCGCCGAGGCGGTGCACCCAGCGGGCCCGGACCATCGCGCCGACCTGCGGCACGGCGGCGCCGGCCGGGGCGGCGGCCAGGTACAGCGTCCAGTCGGGGGCGTCGCCGCGGGCCAGCAGGATCAGCGCGGCGACCGCGCAGGCGTGCACGATCACGGCGGGGACCAGCACCGCGGCCTGGCCGTGGCGGTCGGCGAGCCGGCCGGTCTGCGGCCCGATCAGGGCCTGCGCGACGGCGGCGACCGCGGCGACCGAGCCGGCCAGGCCGTAGGAGCCGGTGGTGTCGTGGACCAGCAGCACGATGCCCAGGCTGAGCATGGCGTACGGCAGTCGGGCCACCAGGGCGGGGAACAGGAAGGTCCAGGCGCCGGGGGTGCGCAGCAGCGCCCCGTAGCCGGTGGGGGAGGTGGTGTCGTCGACCGGTCGGCGGGCCGCCACGGTCGGTCCTCTCTGCTGCCTGGTAGCGCGGGACCGCGGTCGCGGATGGGACCGGTCCGGCGCCGAGAGTCGTCCTCTCGCGCGTCGACCGGGGTTGTTACCTGGGCCCCCGGGCGGTTGCGCCGCGGGGCCCGGCCGCCGAGCGGTCGCGCCGACTCTGCATCAGGCAGATACGGAAAAATCTGATGTTCTGCCTTCAGCTTAGCCGCTCAGCGCGTCTTCTTCCTGGAAATGGAAGGCGAACGCTCGTCGGTGTGCAGCCAGCCGGCGAGTTTGCCGCCCTGGTCGACGGCGCGCAGCCGGCGCTCGGCGGCCTCGGAGACCTCGTCGGTGGTGACCACCAGCAGCTCGTCGCCCTCGCGCAGCACCGTGATCCGGTCGGGCACGAAGCTGGAGCCCTCGCGGACCACCAGGGTGACGGCCGCGCCCTTGGGCAGGCGCAGTTCGGACACCTCGACGCCGGACATCCGGGAGCCGGGGGCGAGCTGCACGGACAGCAGGTGGCCGTGCAGCTTCTCCAGCGGGGCGGACTCGATGCCGAGGTCGGTGCCGAGGTCGCCCTCGCCGATCCGCAGCCACCTGGCGACCATCGGCAGGGTGGGGCCCTGGAGCAGGGTGAAGACGACCACCAGGATGAACACCACGTTGAACAGCTGCTGGGCGTCGGTCGCGCCGGACACCAGCGGGATGGTGGCGAGCACGATCGGCACCGCGCCGCGCAGCCCGGCCCAGGACAGCAGGGCCTGCTCGCGCCAGGGGACCCGGAACGCGGTCAGCGAGACCAGCACGGAGGCCGGCCGGGCCAGGAACACCAGCACCGCGCCGGCCACCAGGCCGGGCACCACGGCCGCACCCATGCTCGCGGGGGTGACCAGCAGGCCGAGCACCACGAACATGCCGATCTGGCCGATCCAGGCCAGGCCGTCGGCGAAGCCGCGCACCGCGGGGCCGTGCGGCAGCTTGGAGTTCCCGAGGATCACCGAGGCGATGTACGCGGCCAGGAAGCCGGAGGCGTGCAGCAGCGCGCCGCCCGCGTAGGCGAGCACGATCAGCGCCAGCACGGCGATCGGGTACAGGCCGGAGGAGGGCAGGGCGACCCGGCGCACCGCGTAGGCGCCGAGCCGGCCGACCGTCCAGCCGACGGCCGCGCCGATGGCCAGCTCGACCACGATGGTGCCGACCAGCACGTACCAGGGGTCGAGTTCGCCGGCGGTGGCGAAGGCGACCACCAGGATCACCACGGGCGCGTCGTTGAAGCCGGACTCGGCCTCCAGCAGGCCGGTGAGGCGCTTGGGCAGCGGGACCATCCGCAGCACCGAGAAGACCGCGGCGGCGTCGGTGGAGGAGACGATCGCGCCGAGCAGCAGCGCGGTGCGCCACTCCAGGCCGACCAGCCAGTGCGCGCCGGCGGCGGTGACGAACACCGAGACGGCGACGCCGACGGTGGCGAGCACCGCGGCGGCCGGGACCACCGGCCTGATCGCCTGCCAGCTGGTCTTGAGTCCGCCCTCGGCGAGGATGACCACCAGAGCCGCGTAGCCCAGGACCTGGGTGAGTTCGGCGTTGTTGAAGCTTATGCCGATGCCGTTCTGGCCGAGGGCGACGCCGATGCCGAGGTAGATCAGCAGCGAGGGCAGCCCCGACCGGGTGGAGATCCGCACCGCCACGACGGCGAACAGCAGGATCACGGCGGACTCGAGGAGCAGGGTGTTCAGGTGGTCAACGGTCACGCAGGGGCACCTCGGGCAGGGGAAGGGGCTGCTGACGGATCGTTACTCAGTCTAACATTTTACTTGATCTTTACGCTAGTCCCGTCTTTCACCTGCGGCGGGTAGGGTCCCACCGGCACCGTCGACCCACCGCCGGTGTCCCCCGTGCACGGCTGCCCGGGCCGTCGCCCTAATGTGGTGACCTGTCACGGCCGCACCCTCAAACAAGGACTCGGATGCCCCGCTCGAAGAAGTTCCGGCGCGCACGTCTGATCGTGATCCTGCTGGCCGTGCTGCTGGTCGCGGGTCTGGTAGGCGGCGGCTGGTGGGCAGTGGACACCGTCCGCTCCTCCTTCCCGCAGGTCAGCGGGACCGTCAAGGTTCCCGGGATGTCCGCGCCGGTGGACGTGGTGCGTGACGACAAGGGCATCCCGCAGCTGTACGCCGACACCGACGCCGACCTGTTCCGCGCCCAGGGCTACGTGCAGGCCCAGGACCGGTTCTGGGAGATGGACGTCCGACGGCACATCACCTCCGGCCGGCTGGCCGAGATGTTCGGCTCCAGCGCCGTCGAGAACGACACCTTCCTGCGCACCATGGGCTGGCGCCAGGTCGCCCAGAAGGAGTGGGACACCGTCCTGTCCGAGGACACCAAGCGCAACCTGACCGCCTACACCGAGGGAGTCAACGCCTGGCTCGGCGAGCACCCCGGCGGGGCCGGCGCCTCGCTCGAGTACGCGCTGCTCGGGGCGGTCAACTCCGGCTACACGCCCGAGAAGTGGGACCCGGTCGACTCGGTGGCCTGGCTGAAGGCGATGGCCTGGAGCCTGTCCGGGAACATGCAGGAGGAGATCGACCGCTCGCTGCTCACCCAGGACTTCAGCACCGAGCAGATCGCCCAGCTCTACCCCGAGTACCCGTACGACCGCAACGGCACCATCGTGAAGACCGGCAAGCTCGCCGCCGACGGAACCTACACGCCCGGCGCGGGCGCCACGGTGCCCGCGGTGCCCGGCGGGACCGCCCCGTCGAGCAGCGCGCAGGCCCGGGCGGCGACCCAGGAGCTGATCGGCGACCTGTCCGGCAAGGTGTCCGCGCTGCCCTCGCTGCTCGGCCCGCAGGGGCAGGGCATCGGCTCCAACTCCTGGGTGGTGTCCGGGGCCAACACCACCA
The DNA here is from genome assembly GCF_003610255.1 of Streptomyces sp. TLI_171. GTDB lineage: Bacteria > Actinomycetota > Actinomycetes > Streptomycetales > Streptomycetaceae > Kitasatospora. The sequence goes on from NZ_RAPS01000001.1 coordinate 4,480,052, forward strand.
CCGGCAGCCCGCTGCTGGCCAACGACCCGCACCTCGGCCCCGGCATGCCGTCGATCTGGTACCAGATGGGCCTGCACTGCCGCACCGCCTCCCCGACCTGCGGCTACGACGTGGCCGGCTACACCTTCGCGGGCATGCCCGGCGTGGTCATCGGCCACAACAAGGACATCGCCTGGGGCTTCACCAACCTCGGCGCCGACGTCACCGACCTGTACCTGGAGAAGGTCACCGGCCCCGACACCTACCTGCTCGACGGCAAGGACGTGAAGTTCACCGTCCGCAAGGAGACCATCAAGGTCGCCGGCGGCGAGGACCGCACCATCACCGTCCGCACCACCCAGGACGGCATGCCGCTGATCTCCGACCAGTCCTCCGAGCAGCAGAAGGTCGGCGAGAACGCGCCCGCCGGCAACGCCGCCCCCGACCGGGCGGCCGGCTACGGCGTCGCGCTGCGCTGGACCGCGCTGGTGCCCGGCAGCACCATGGACGCCGTCTTCCGGCTCGACAAGGCCGCCGACTTCGCCGGGTTCCGGGCCGCCGCCCAGGCGTTCGCGGTGCCCGCGCAGAACCTGATCTACGCCGACACCAAGGGCAACATCGGCTACCAGGCCCCCGGCCTGATCCCGGTCCGCGGCAAGGGCGACGGCCGCTACCCGGCCCCCGGCTGGGACTCCGGCTACGCCTGGAACGCCGGCTACCTGCCGTTCAAGTCGCTGCCCTACTCCTACAACCCGCCCGAGGGCTACATCGTGACGGCCAACCAGGCCGTCGTCGACCAGACCTACAAGCCGCTGCTCACCACCGACTGGGAGTACGGCACCCGGGCCAAGGAGATCAACGACCAGATCCAGGCCAAGCTGAAGAACGGCGGCAAGATCTCGCTGGACGACATGCAGTCCATCCAGCTCGACAACACCAGCGTGCTCGCCAAGGAGCTCGTCCCGCTGCTGCTCAAGGTCAGGATCGACGACCCGTACGTGCGCGAGGCCCAGGACCTGCTCAAGGACTGGAACTACCACCAGGACGCCGACTCGGCCGCCGCCGCCTACTACAACGGCGTGTGGCGGGCGCTGCTCACGCTCTCCTTCGGCCAGAAGTTCCCCGCCGACCTGCGGGTCGAGGGCGACTGCCTGCTGGTCCGTCAGAAGCGCGACAACACGCTGCCCGACGACGCGCTCGGCGGCGCCGCGCAGGCCGTCACCGAGTGCGGCACCCGCAAGGCCTCGCAGGCCCAGCCGGACGGCGGCGACCGCTGGATGGAGGTGGTCCGCCGGCAGCTGGCCGACCCGAAGTCGCCGTGGTGGGACTACATCGACTCCGACCACCAGCAGCAGCACGGCCTCGACAACCTGCTCGCCGAGGCGCTCAAGGACGCCCGCCAGGACCTCACCTCGCGGCTCAGCAAGGACATCTCCACCTGGAGCTGGGGCCGCCTGCACCAGCTCACCCTGCAGGAGCCCACGCTCGGCAGCGACGACTCCTCGATCGCCTCCGACGTGGTCCACAAGCTGCTCAACCGCGGCCCGTACAAGCTCTCCGGCGGCAGCGCCGCGGTCGACGCCACCGGCTGGAACGCCGCGGCCGGCTACGACGTCGACTGGATCCCCTCCATGCGGATGGTGGTCGACCTGAGCAACTTCGACACCTCCCGCTGGATCAACGTCGGCGGCGCCTCCGGGCACGCCTTCCACGCCAACTACAACGACCAGACCGAACTCTGGGCCAAGGGCGAGCTGCTCGCCTGGGCCTACACCAAGGACGCGGTCAAGGCGGCCGGCAAGAACACGCTGACGCTGACCGCGGGCTGACCGGGCACGGAACCAGGACCGAGAGGCGGACCCCCGGACCGGGGGTCCGCCTCCGGCGTTTCCGGGACCGGGACGGCCGGCCGGGGCGGGCGGGCGGTCAGGAGGGGGCGGGGAAGCGCGTGACGCCCGCGGGGGTGACCACCGCGTGCACCGGGAGGTCGTGCGGCTCGGCCGGGACGCTCGGGCGGAGCTCGTGCGGGTAGAGCAGGGTGACCAGCAGCGGCGTCGCGCCCGCGGCGCGCAGGCGGGCCAGGACGCGGTCGTAGGAGCCGCCGCCGCGGCCGAGCCGCACACCGCGGGAGTCGACCGCCAGGCCGGGCAGCAGGACCAGGTCGGCGGCCTCGATCGCGTCCGGGCCGAGCCGGGCGGCCAGCGGTTCGAGCAGGCCGCGGGCGGCCGGGGCGAGGCGGTCCGCGCCCTCGTAGGGGGCCCAGTCCAGGTCGTTGTCGGGGAGCAGGACCGGGAGCAGGACGCGGACGCCGGCGGCGGCCAGCGCGGTCAGCAGCGGGCGGGTGCCGGGCTCGGCCCCGACCGAGACGTACGCGGCGACGGTCGCGCCGGCCGGGACCAGCCGGGCGGCGTGTCCGGCCAGCGCCTCGGCCGCCGCGGCGCGCTCCGCACCGCTGAGCGCCCGCCGTTCGGCGAGCAGCCGTGACCTGAGTGCCGCCTTGTCGTTGGACAAATGATCCGCAGTCACCGTCCACATCCCTTCAGCTCTGTCCGGTGCAGTGACACGAGCCTGACACGTCGAGGCCGCCGCATGTCCACCCCGCTCCTGCTCCAGGCCCTCGCCGCGCTCGGCGCCGCCGCGCCGGCCGCCGCGGGCGCCGCCGTGCTGCGCCGCCGCCGGGGCCGGGCCGAGCAGGGCGCCAGGGAAGCGGAACTTCTGACGAAGATCACGGAACTGACGGCGGAACGCGACGAGCTGCGCCGCACCGCCTCGTGCGATCCGCTCACCGGGGTGTGGAACTACCGTCACCTGCAGCTCACCCTGGACCGGGAGATCGAGCGGGCCCGGCGGGCCGAGGCGACCGCCGTCGACCCGCGTCCGCTCGCCGTCCTGATGGTGGAGCTCGCGGGCTTCGACGCCCTGGTCGCCGAGCACGGCCGGGCCCGCGCCCACACCATGCTCCGGGACCTCGCGCAGCGCCTGGCGGTGGAGATCCGCAGCTGCGACACCCTGGGGCGGTACGGCGGCGAGGAGTTCCTGGTGCTGCTGCCGGACACCGGCGCGGAGGGCGCCGCGCAGGTCGCCGAGCGGCTCTGCTGGTCGGTGCGCCGCCACCGGTTGACGGACCGTCACCCGGGCGAGGCCGCCGCCCCCGACGCCCGCAGCGGGCTGACCGCCGCGATCGGCCTGGCCGTGCTGCCCCGGGACGGCGCGCACGCGGCCGTGCTGCTGCGGGCCGCGGACCGGGCACTGGCCGCCGCGCGCTCGGCCGGCGGGGACTGCTGGCGGGCCGCGGACCCGCTGCCGCCCGCGCTGAGCGCCCCGAACACTTCGCCGACGCCCGGTAGGGTGTCTCCCGGCCACGGCGAGGCCCCCCTCACCTCGCGCGCGACCACCGTCGGCCCCGGTCCGAGCGGTGACAGGCCTTAACAACCGATTCACTCTGCTCTCAGTCGGGTCGAATCCCGCCTCAGTAAGGTCGACGCATGACGAAGACGCACTCCCGCCCGCCGGTCACCAAGGCAGTCGTCCCGGCCGCCGGTCTCGGCACCAGGTTCCTTCCCGCCACCAAGGCCACGCCGAAGGAGATGCTCCCGGTCGTCGACAAGCCGGCCATCCAGTACGTCGTCGAGGAGGCCGCCGCCGCGGGCCTGTCCGACATACTGATGGTGACCGGCCGCAACAAGCGGGCGCTGGAGGACCACTTCGACCGGGCCTACGAGTTGGAGGAGCTGCTCAGCCGCAAGGGCGACCACGACCGGCTGCGCCGGGTGCAGGAGTCCGTGCAGCTCGCCAGCATGCACTACGTGCGGCAGGGCGACCCCAAGGGCCTGGGCCACGCCGTCTCGGTCGCCGAACAGCACGTCGCGGGGCAGCCGTTCGCCGTCCTGCTCGGCGACGACCTGATCGACCCGCGCGACCCGCTGCTGGCCCGGATGATCGAGGTGCAGCAGGAACTCGGCGGCTCCGTCGTCGCGTTGATGGAGGTCGACCCCTCCCAGATCCACCTGTACGGCTGCGCCGCCGTCAAGGCGAACGGCTTCGGCGAGGACGTCTTCCAGGTCACCGACCTGGTCGAGAAGCCGGACACCGCCGACGCGCCGTCCAACTACGCGGTCATCGGCCGCTACGTGCTCGACCCGGCCGTCTTCGACGTGCTGCGCGAGACCCCGCCCGGCCGCGGCGGCGAGATCCAGCTGACCGACGCGCTGCGCGAGCTCGCCACCCGCGACGAGAGCGGCGGCGGCCCGGTGCACGGCGTGCTGTTCAAGGGCCGCCGCTACGACACCGGCGACCGCGCCGACTACCTGCGCACGATCGTCCGGCTGGCCTGCGAGCGCGACGACCTCGGCCCCGAATTCCGCGCCTGGCTGCGGCAGTTCGTCGCCGCCGAGATGCAGGGCTGACTCCTACGACGTGCGTGAAGGCGAGCGTGAGGCGATGACCGGGAAGCCCGACCCCTGCTGCGAGGGAGCCGGCGCCCCGGCCTCGCCGCGCCTGTGGAGCGTCGACGAGCACCTCGCCGACGTGCTGGCCGCGGTCGCCCCGCTGCCGCCGATCGAGCTGCAGTTGATGGACGCCCAGGGCTGCCGGCTGGCCGAGGACGCGCGCGCCGAGGACGACCTGCCGCCCTTCGACAACAGCTCGATGGACGGCTACGCGGTCCGCACCGCCGACACCGTGCGGGCCACCGAGGAGTACCCGTCCGTGCTCGCCGTGGTCGGCGACATCGCCGCCGGGGCCGCCGAACTGCCCCGGGTCGGCCCCGGACAGGCCGCCCGGATCATGACCGGCGCGCCCGTTCCGCCCGGCGCGGAGGCCGTCGCCCCGGTCGAGTGGACGGACGGCGGCACCGGCACCGGCCGGGCCGCCGACGCGATGGGCGCGCCCGCCGCCGAGGGCTCGGCCGCGGAGGTGCAGGTGCTGCGCCCGGTCGCCGAGGGCGCCCACATCCGCCGCCGGGGCAGCGACGTCACCGCCGGCGACACCGTGCTGGAGGCCGGCACCGTGCTCGGCCCGACCCAGCTCGGCCTGCTGGCGGCGATCGGGCGGGGCGCCGTCAAGGTCCGCCCCCGGCCCCGGGTGGTGGTGCTCTCCACCGGCAGCGAACTCGTCCAGCCCGGCGAGCCGGCCGGCCCCGGACGGATCCACGACTCCAACTCCTTCACCCTGACCGCCGCCGCGATCGCGGCCGGTGCGGTCGCCTACCGGGTCGGCGGCGTCCCCGACGAGGCCGCCACGCTGCGCGCCGTGCTGGAGGACCAGCTCGGCCGGGCCGACCTGATCGTCACCAGCGGCGGCGTCTCGGTCGGCGCCTACGACGTGGTGAAGGAGGTCTTCGCGGACTACGGCGGCGTGGACTTCCGGCGCCTGCGGATGCAGCCCGGCAAGCCGCAGGGCTTCGGCCGGATCGGCGGCGGCGCGGGCGTGCCGCTGCTGGCGCTGCCCGGCAACCCCGTCAGCGCGTACATCTCCTTCGAGCTGTTCGTCCGCCCGGTCATCCGCACCATGCTGGGCGCGCCGGACGTGCACCGCCCCGTGGTCAACGCGGTGACCACCGCCGCGCTGCGCTCCCCGGCCGGGCGGCGGCAGTTCCTGCGCGGCCGGTACGACCCCGTGGACGGCGTGGTGAGCCCGGTCGGCGGCGAGGGATCGCACCTGGTGGGGGCGCTCGCCAAGGCCGACTGCCTGATCACCGTGCCCGAGGACGTCACCGCGCTGCCGGCCGGCAGCGCCGTCGATGTGGTCCTTCTCACGGACTGACCGGGGCGGGGTTGTACGGTAGCGCGAGATTCGCACCGTGCCACTGGAGCCACTCGTGACCGACACACCCCCCGGCGACCGCCTCACCCACGTCGACCACACCGGCGCGGCCCGGATGGTCGACGTCTCCGAGAAGGCCGCGACCACCCGGGTCGCGGTGGCGGCCGGCCGCGTCCGGGTCGCCCCCCGGGTGGTGGAACTGCTGCGCGGCGAGGGCGTGCCGAAGGGCGACGCGCTCGCGGTCGCCCGGATCGCCGGGATCATGGGCGCCAAGAGGACGCCCGAGCTGATCCCGCTCTGCCACCCCATCGCGCTCACCGGCACCACCCTCGACCTGACGGTCACCGACACCGCCGTCGAGATCACCGCCACGGTCCGCACCGCCGACCGCACCGGCGTGGAGATGGAGGCGCTGACCGCCGTCGCCACCGCCGCGCTCACCGTCATCGACATGGTCAAGGCGGTCGACAAGGCCGCCTCGATCGAGGACGTCCGGGTGCTCAGCAAGACCGGCGGCAAGAGCGGCGACTGGCATCGCGGGGAGGAGCAGTGAGGGCCCTCGCCGTCACCGTCTCCAACCGCGCCTCGGCGGGCGTGTACCAGGACAAGGGCGGGCCGCTGCTGGTCGCCGGACTGCGGGAGATGGGCTTCGAGGTCGACGGGCCCCGGGTGGTGCCCGACGGCGAGCCCGTCGAGGCGGTGCTCCGGGAGGCCGTCGCCGCCGGGTACGACGTGGTGCTCACCACCGGCGGCACCGGCATCTCCCCGCAGGACCTCACCCCCGAGATGACCGCCCGGGTGATCGACCGTCAGGTTCCCGGCATCCCGGAGGCGATCCGCGCGCACGGCCGGGACCAGGTGCCCACCGCGGCGCTCTCCCGCGGCCTGGCCGGGCTGGCCGGACGCACCCTGGTGGTCAACCTGCCCGGTTCCACCGGCGGGGTCCGGGACGGCCTCGCGGTGCTCGCCCCGCTGCTGCCGCACGCCGTCGACCAACTGGCCGGCGGCGACCACCCCCGCCCCGCCGGGGGTGCCCACTGAACGCGGGCTGGCCGGTCGAACTGGCCGAGGGCGACGTCGTGCTGCGGCCGATCCGCCGCCGCGACCAGGCCGAGTGGCAGGAGGTCAGCCGCCGCAACCGCGACTGGCTGCGCCGCTGGGAGGCCACCGTCCCGCCCGCGCCGCCCGGCCGCGCCCCGCTGCCCCGGCCCAGCTACCGGCAGATGGTGCGCTACCTGCGCGCCGAGGCCTCGGCCGGCCGGATGCTGCCCTTCGTGGTGCTCCACCAGGGCCGCCTGGTCGGCCAGCTGACGGTGGGCGGGATCACCTGGGGTTCGATGTGCTCCGCCAACGTCGGCTACTGGGTGGACGAGGCGGTGGCCGGGCGCGGCATCATGCCGACCGCCGTGGCGCTGGCCGTCGACCACTGCTTCCGCGACCTCGGACTGCACCGGGTCGAGGTGTGCATCCGCCCCGAGAACCGGCCCAGCCGCCGGGTGGTGGAGAAACTCGGCTTCCGCGAGGAGGGAATGCGCCCCCGCTATCTGCACATCGACGGGGACTGGCGCGACCACCTGGTGTACGCGCTCACCGCCGACGAGGCCGCCGACGGGTTGCTGCGGCGCTGGCACTCCCTCAGGAACCGCCCCCCGCGCGATAATTGAATATCTGTTCGATAATAGATATCGATATGGCATCGACGGGGGGATCGGGCCGGGGCGAGCCGTCACAAATACCGGCAAAATAGTCTGAGAATCAGCTTGATCGCACGACACGCCGTGCCAAATTGCTGCAGCGCCTCACCGCGCGCCCGTACCGTGTGAAACGTGAGCAGTAGCGGCCTTATCTACGCGGTCATCGTAGGGGCCTGGGCTGCCTATCTGGTGCCGATGTGGCTCCGCAGGCAGGACGAGCTCAACGAGTCGCGTCCGACGGAACGCTTCAGTACCGCGATCCGCCTGCTGGCCGGTCGATCGGCCATGGAGCGGCGCGCGGCCCGAGCCCTCGGCGACCAGATCGCCGACCAGCAGCACCCCGCCGGGGAGGCCCCGGACGGGGTCGTCGCCGACCCCGCCGACCGTCCCACCCGGCCCGCCGGGTGGGACGGCGCCGAGCCCGAGTCCGAGCCCGAACCCGCGTCCCCGCCCGCGGCGGAGCAGGCGCCGGAGCCCGAACCCGAGCCCGCCGAGACCCGCGAGCAGCGTGCCCGGGACGAGCGCGCCAGGGAGGAGCGGGCCCGCGACGAGCGCCGCTCCGCCGAGCGGCGGGCCAGACTGCTGGCCCGGCGGCGGCGCATGGTCACCCTGCTGTTCCTCGCCTTCGCGCTCGGCGCCGTGGTGGCCGCCGTCGCGGGCTTCGCCTTCCTCTGGGTGCCCGCCGTCCCCGGCGTGCTGCTCACCCTGTACATCGGCCACCTGCGCCGGCTCGAACGGCAGCGCTACGAGGTCAAGTTCGACCGGGGCAGGGCCGCCCAGGCCGCCGAGCGGCTGCGCGAACGCGAGCGCACCCGGGCCGCCGAACCGGCGCAGGCCGGGCCGGCCTCCGCCGCCGCGGATCCGGGCGACCCGCACACCACCCGGGCCACCGTCCTCGCCGAGGCCACCGAGCACGAGGAGTGGGCCGACGGCGTCCGCGAACGCGCCGCCGCCGGACCGGACTCCTGGCAGCCCGTCCCCGTCCCGCTCCCCACCTACGTCACCGCGCCGGTCGCCCCCCGCACCAGCCGCGGGCTCGACCTCTCCGCCCCGGGCACCTGGGACTCCGGCCGCCCCGCCACCCCGCTCTTCGACCAGTACGGCGACCACCCCGGCCAGCAGCCGCCCGCCGCCGACTGGTCCACCCGCCCCCGGGCCGCCAACGAGTGACCGCCCCGCCCCGAACGCCCCGCAGCCCTGCGCGCCGGGGCGTTCGGCGTCTCCCGGACCCGCATCGTCCATGGTCATGAGTACCCCGACAGAGGTGATAGAGTTTCTTCTCGTTGGGGCTGTGGCGCAGTCCGGTAGCGCACCTCGTTCGCATCGAGGGGGTCAGGGGTTCGAATCCCCTCAGCTCCACCAACCGAGATCCCGTCCGATCCATGTGATCGGGCGGGATCTCTGTGTTGTGCGGGCCTGTTCGGGGCGCGAGCGAAGCGTTCGTCAGCCCACGGGTGAGGTCGTGGGCGGTGAGCGGCACCGTGTTGAGGTCGTCGTGGTGCGCAACTCCCGGCAGGTCGCGCGGAGTTCACGGAACCGGGCCGGGGCATGGCCGCCGATGCGGCGGGCGGACGCCCGCTTTGCCCGGATTCGCGAGGTGCCGGGCTGACAAGTCCGTGCCATGGCAAGGACTTGCCCTCGTCGGGCATTCACGGCGGCGTGACCGGCCGATAGACCCATGGCATGTTCTCGCCTTCACACTCTTCCGCCTTCCGTCGCAGGCGCTGGCGGCTGATCTCGGCCGCCACCGCGGTGCCGCTACTGGCATCGGGACTCGCCGTTCTGCAAACGCCCGCACAAGCCGCTCCGGGCAGGCCCACCGTTCCCTCCAAGGCTTCGGGGACCCACCGGGTCACCCTGGTCACCGGCGATGTCGTCACGGTCACCACGATGGCCGACGGCAAGCAGACCGCCGACGTCGACCGGCCGGACAGCGCCGTCGGCGGGGTGAAGATCCAGGAGGTCAACGGTGACCTGTTCGTCGTCCCGGACGAGGCGGCGCCGCTGCTGGGCGCCGGCAAGCTGGACCGGCGGCTGTTCAACGTCAGCGACCTGATCGAGATGGGTTACGACGACGCGAAGTCGGCCACGGTGCCGCTGATCGCGACGTACGCCCCGTCGAAGTCCCGGTCGGCCGTCGAGCCCGCGGCGCCGCGGGGCAGCAAGCTGACCCGCGACCTCAAGAGCATCCGCGGCGCCGCGCTCAGCACCGAGAAGCGGGAGGCCCGCACCTTCTGGAACACCGTCGCGCCGCGGGGCAGCGCGACGTTGGGCGCGGACGTGGCGAAGCTGTGGCTCGACGGGCGGGTGAAGGCCAGTCTGAAGGAGAGCGTGCCGCTGATCGGCGCGCCCGAGGCCTGGGCGGCCGGGTACACCGGCAAGGGCGTCAAGGTCGCGCTGCTCGACACCGGCGTCGACGTCAACCACCCCGACTTCGCCGGTCGGATCGACGGCACGGTCAGCTTCGTGCCGGGAGAGGCCTTCTCCGACCTCAACGGGCACGGCACGCACGTGGCGAGCACGATCGTCGGCTCGGGTGCGGCCTCCGGCGGTGACTACAAGGGCGTCGCCCCCGACGCCGACCTGATCGTCGGCAAGGTGCTCGGCGGCGCGGAGGGCTACGGCCAGGACTCCTGGGTCATGGCCGGCATGCAGTGGGCCGCCGAGTCCGGTGCGGACGTGGTCAACATGAGCCTCGGCGACACCTACCCGACGGACGGCAGCGACCCGCTGTCGCAGACGGTCGACGCGCTGTCCGCGCAGTACGGCACGCTGTTCGTCATCGCCGCCGGGAACGCCGGTCCGGAGAGCATCTCCTCCCCGGGGGCGGCCGCCTCGGCGCTGACCGTGGCCGCCACCGACAAGCAGGACCGGCTCGCGTCCTTCTCCAGTACCGGCCCGCTGGCCTACTCCGGCGGCATGAAGCCGGACATCGCGGCGCCCGGCGTGGACATCACCGCGGCCCGCTCCCAGCAGATGACCGACGGCGGCGAGGGTCTCTACCGCACCATCAGCGGCACCTCGATGGCCACCCCGCACGTGGCCGGCGCGGCGGCCGTCCTGGCCCAGCAGCACCCGGAGTGGACGGGCGCGCAGCTCAAGGAACACCTGATGAGCACCGCGAAGGGTCTCGACGGCGGGTACTCGCCGTACGAGGTCGGAACCGGCCGTGTCGACGTGGCCGCCGCCGTGCGCAGCACGGTCCGCGGCACCGGATCGCTCTTCTTCGGCAACTACACCTGGCCGCACGAGCCGAGCGACGTCGCCGTCACGAAGGACCTGACCCTCACCAACTCCGGTTCCGACGACGTCACGCTGGACCTGACCCTGACCAACGACGACGGCACGTTCGCGCTGGGCGCCGCCTCCGTGACCGTCCCGGCGGGCGGCACCGCCGCCGTTCCGGTGACGGGTGACTCGCGAAACGTTTCACCGGGCCGGCACGTCGGCTACGTCATAGCCACCGACGCGGCCACGGGGAAGCCGATGACCCGCACCTCCGTGGCGCTCGTCAAGGAGGAGGAGCGCTACGACCTGACCATCAAGCTGGTGGGCCGGGACGGCAAGCCGGCCGCCGGGCAGGTCGCGATCAACCTGGCCGGCGACCTCTGGCCGTGGTCCGTCCACGTCGACGGCTCGACCACCATGCGCATGGCGCCGGGCCTGTACACCGTCGCGGCGTACCTCGACGTGACCGGCGAGCAGGCGGACCGCTCGGGCCTGGCCGTGCTGGTCGATCCGGAGACCGTGGTCAAGGACGGCTCCGCGGACGTGGTGCTCGACGCGAGCAAGGCGCGCCTGCTGCAGACCGAGGCGCCGCAGCGCACCGCGGACCGCCAGCGCAAGGTCGACTTCAACGTCCACTACAAGGGCCTCGACCCGTTCATGGACTACCGCAGCGCATACGTGCTGCCGGCCTCCTACGACGACGTCTACGTCGCGCCGACGGAGCCGATGACGCAGGGCGAGTTCATGCTGGTCACCCGCTGGCGCAAGGGTGAGCCGCCGCTCAGTCTGAGCACGCCGGGCGACCGCCTCCGCTTCGAGACGCTGGTGCAGGCGGGCAGCGGCCTGGGCACCGGCACGGACACGCTGAACGCCGTCTACGCGGGCAGCGGCGCGGCTGCGGAGTACGCGAAGGTCAAGGCCAAGGGCAGGCTCGTCGTCGTCGAGCGCAGCGACGAGGTCTCGCCGCAGGAGCGCGCCGAGGCCGCGGCCGCGGCCGGCGCGAAGGCGCTGATCGTGGTCAACGACGGGGTGGGCGCCCTGATGGAGTACGTCGGCGAGTCGACCGTCCCGGTCGCCTCCGTGCACCGCGACGCGGGCAAGAGCCTCATCGCCCTGGCCAGGGCCGGCCACCTCATGCTCACCGTGAAGCAGACCGAGTACACACCCTTCGTCTACGACCTGACCCGGGACTACCCCGGCCTGATGCCGGACCGGCCCCTGCTCTACAAGCCGACCGACGGTGACCTCGCCCGGATCGACGCCCGCTACTACTCGGCCACCGACGGCGGGGTGGCGGAAGGCTACCGGTCCGACTTCACCCTCAGCCCGTCGTTCAACTTCCCGGATCGCGAGTGGCATCCGGGCACCCGCACCGAATGGGTGACCCCGGGCCAGGTCTGGAGGGAGTTCCACGCGCAGGGCGTCGACGGGAACTCGCCGTGGGTGATGGTGTCGGGCGACAACACCTATGCCAAGGGCAGCGCCACCCGCCTGGACTGGTTCGCCCCGGCGATCCGGCCCGGCCAGGGCGAGTCCTTCGGCGTGTACAACTCCCGCTGGCAGAACTACATGACCTGGAACGTGCAGGCGTGGGCCTCCGCCAGCGACAACATGCGGCTGGGCGGCTTCCTGCAATGGGGTGAGACACCGACCCACCTTCAGGTCTTCCAGGGCGACACGCTGATCCACGACAACCCGAACAGCACGGACATGCAGTGGATCGAGGTGCCGGCGGGCAACCTGCCCTACCGAGCCGTCCTCGACGCGGAACGGCCCGGTGAGGTCTACCGCTTGTCGACGCGCACCCACACCGAGTGGACCTTCATGTCCGACACCGTCGACTCGGACGACTTCCGGCCGTTCTCGGTCCTGAACCTGAACTACAAGCTGGAGTCGGACCTGCACGGCGACGTCAAGGCGAACGCGACTCAGCAGATCGCGCTCAAGCCGGTCTCCATGGACCTCGGCACCGTGCCGGGCACCGTCACCGCGGTGAAGCTGGACGTCTCGTACGACGACGGCGCCACCTGGCAGAAAGTGGCCCTGACCAAGGGCGCCGACGGCTACTGGCAGGGTTCGTTCAGGACGGCAAAGAAGCCCGGCGGCTTCCTCTCCGTCCGTGCGAACGCCGAGACGGACAGCGGCTTCGGCGTGAAGAACGAGATCATCCGGGCGTACGGCCTGCGATGAACCGCACTGTCGGGCCCCGGGGAGGCGACTCCCCGGGGCCCTTCCCGCCGCACCTGCTCCCAGCAGGGACTGTTCAGGGTCTGCCGCCATGGCACATACTCTCCCCGCTGCGGCAAGCGGAAGAGAGTCGGTCGCCGATGCTGGATGTTCTGGGCCTCGAAGCCGATGACGAGCGCGTCTACCGGGCGCTCCTCGGCCGGCCGAACTCCACCGCGGTGTCGCTGTCGGATCTGCTCGTTCTCGCACCGGCCCGCGTGGACCGGGCACTGTCCCGCCTGGTGGGGTGGGGACTGGTGACCAGGTCGACGGACCAGCGGTTCACCGCCGCGCCGCCGGCGATGGCGCTCGGCGCCCTCATCGGCCAGCGCCGAGACGGACTGCGCATGGCCGAGCACGCACTGGCGGCCTTCGCCGAGGAACACCGGGCGGCGATGACCGGGAGCAGCATCAGCGATCTGATCGAGGTGGTCACCGGCGTCGACGCCATCCGCCATCGCTTCCTCCAGGTGCAGCAGGCAGCCCGCACGGAGGTCCGCACGTTCATCACCGCACCGTTCGTCGCCCTGCCGCCCGAGGAGAACACGGCCGAGCCCATCGCCATCGGGCGCGGCGTGCAGTTCCGGGCGGTACTGGACCGGGCCGTGCTGGCGGAGCCCGGCATCATCGACGACGCGATCGATTCACTGCGCAACGGCGTGCAGTTGCGCGTCGCCGACCGGCTGCCGATGAAGCTCGTACTGGCCGACGCCGACCTCGGCCTGGTCCCGCTCGCGGTCACACCGGACGGAGAGCCCGGCGCCGTGCTGTTGCACCGCAGCGGCCTGCTGGACGCGATGGACGCGCTGTTCGAGACGGTGTGGCAGACCGCCCACCCGCTGGAGCTGTCGGCCACCGGCGGCGAAGCCGAGACCACCGTCGAGCTCGGCGCGGACGGCCCGACCGACCTCGACCGGAAGATCCTCGCGCTCCTGCTGGCCGGCCTGACCGACCCGACGGCCGCGACACAGCTCGGTCTCTCACCGCGCACGCTGCACCGACGCCTGCGCCACCTCATGGACACGGCCGGAGTGCGGACCCGGATGCAGCTCGGTGGTTACGCCGTCCGACACGGCTGGGTGAAGCCGCACTGAAGGCCCGACGACGGCCCGGACCAGCTGACCGGCACCGCGTCGACCGTCGGCCCCACTCCCCGGTTCCGTCGGCACGGCGGTGCTCGGAACCCTCCCCTCGCCCGCCTCCGCTGCCGACCGGCGTACCCTGCACCTCTGCCGGTCGACGGCGTGCCCGGGCGCGCCGCCACCGGCAACGACACCGGCGCCCTCCGCCTCGTCGACCGGGACCTGACGGACCTGCAGGGCCGCACGGCCCAGCTCCAGGTCCGCGACGACGCCACCGGCCGTCGGGGCACCTGATGGTCGACCGGATCGTTCTCAGCGACCGACCCGACCGCCGTCACCCGTCCGTCCGACCCAGGAGCAGCCGAGCCCATGGCCGAGCCCACCACCGCAGACGTCGACTTCCTCGTCATCGGCGAGTGCGTCGCCGACATCGTCCGCACCCCGGGCCGTCCGGACCGGCCGCACGCCGGCGGCAGCCCCGCCAACGTCGCGTACGGGCTCGCGCTCCTGGGCCGGCGCACCGCCCTGCTCACCCAGCTCGGCGACGACCCCTACGGCATGCTGATCCGCAGTCACCTGGAGAGCGGCGGCGTCGACGTCCGCACGGACGGCCGAACGGTCTCCACCCCCACGGCGATCGTCACCCTCGACGCCGAGGGCCGGGCCTCCTACGAGTTCGCGATCGACTGGAGCCTCGCGCCGGTCGCGCTGCCGCGCGCCCGGCACGTCCACCTCGGCTCGCTGGCCTCGGTGCAGGAACCGGGCGCGGCCGTCGCCCGCCGGCTGCTCCGGGAGGCCCGCACCGCCGGGTCCACCGTGTCCTACGACCCCAACGTCCGCCCCGCCCTGTTCGGCGACCGCCTGTCCGGGGTCGCCGCCGTCGAGCACTGCGTGGCCCTCAGCGACCTGGTGAAGGCCAGCGACGAGGACCTCGCCTGGCTCTACCCCGGCATCCCCGTCCGGGACAGCGCCGCCCGCTGGCTCACCCTCGGCCCCGCCGCCGTCGTCGTGACCCGGGGCGGCGACGGCGCGTTCGCGCTCACCGCCACCGGCGAGACCACCGTGCTCGCCCCCACCACCGCCGTGGTCGACACCGTCGGCGCCGGAGACTCCTTCATGTCCGCGCTGCTGGCGACCCTCGACGGCCCCGACACCCTCCCCGCGGCCCTCCGCACCGCCGCCACCGCCGCCGCCGTCACCGTCTCCCGGGCCGGCGCCAACCCGCCGACCGCCCGCGAACTCGCCGCCGCCCGGCGCCCGTGATCGGGCACGATCGGGGGATGGCAGACATGCGGGCGTTCCGGGACGCGGTGATCAGGCGGGCAGCGGGAGGACCCGGTGCGACCGGGCCGGTGCCCGGGGACGGGGTGCGGGCGGCGGTGCTGGTGGAGGGGCCGAGCGACGTGGCGGCCGTGGAGGCGCTGGCGGCCCGTCAGGGGCGGGACCTGGCGGCCGAGGGGGTGTGCGTGGTGCCGATGGGCGGGGCGATGAGCGTGGCGCGGTTCGCCGAGCTGTTGGGGCCGGCCGGATCCGGGGTGCGCCTCGGCGGCCTCTGCGATGCCAACGAACAGGGCTTCTACGAGCGGGGGCTGGCGCGCGCCGGGGTGCCCTGGGAGGGGTTCTTCGTGTGCCGGGCGGACCTGGAGGACGAGCTGGTCCGGGCGCTCGGGGTGCCGCGGGTGGTGGAACTCCTGCGGGAGGAGGGGGACCTGACGGCGTGGGAGACCTTCGGCCGTCAGCCGGCGCAGCGCGGGCGGCCGGCGGAGCAGCGGATGCGGCGGTTCCTCGGGACGAAGAAAGGGCGGAAGATCCGCTACGGGCGGCTGCTGGCGGAGGCCCTGGAGCCGGAGCAGGCGCCCGCGCCGCTGGACGGTCTGCTCCGGTACCTGTGAAGCACGCAGGCCCCGCCCGGGGAGTCGGGCGGGGCCTCCGTGGGCTTCAGCGGGGCAGGCCGGCCAGGAAGGCGGCGGCGGTGCGGACGAAGCTGTTGTGGGCGGGGTCCGCGAAGAGGATGTCCAGGTGGGTCATCGACTCGTCGGTGGCGACGTCGACGGACGGGATGCGGGTGTCGGCGGCGACGGCGCGGGCCGAGCTGCCGACGGTCCCGTGGGTGAGGTCGGACTGGAAGGCGTACAGCGGGATGTCGATGTCCTTGGTGTGGAACAGCCGCAGGCCCTGGGAGCGGGCGACCTCGTTGTCGGTGAACGCGGAGGACGCGAAGTAGTCGAGGGCCAGCCGGTTGGGGGAGTACCACTCCCAGGCGGCGGGCTTGCTGCCCGCCATGCCCTCGGCGACCCGGGCGAGCGGGGTCGGGCCGGCGTCGACCCAGTCGCCGGCGGCGTCGAGGTGGCCGGAGTGCACGGAGTAGCCGGGCAGCGGGGCGTGCTGGTCGAGCATCCAGCCGAGCAGGCCGGCGTTGGTGACGCGCTGCGGCGGGCGGTGCGCGGCCGGGACCTGGTCCTGGATGGCGGAGGCGCCGTGCGGGTCCTTCAGGGCCCAGTCGGCGGCGAGCTCGTACCAGACGGCGGCGGCCTCGGGGCGGTCGCCGAACCCGGTGTAGACGCTGGTGGCGTTGTCGAAGACCTGGCCGGCGGCGATCTGCTCGCGCCAGGCGGCGGCCTGGTCGGCGGTGAGGCTGAAGTCGATGCCGGCGCCGCTGAGGGCGTCCCGGACGCCGCCGTCGACGACCACCAGGCCGTCGAGGTCGCGGTAGCCGGGGGTGCCGTCGAAGTCCCAGGCGGCGTAGTCCAGGACGGCGGTGGCGCCGAGCGAGTGACCGCCGAGGACGACCGAGCGGCGGCCGTGGTCGGAGGCGGCCAGCACCACCTTGCGGACGTCGCCCAGTTCGGTGGCCAGGCCCCAGTCGGCCAGGTAGCCGTCCCGGGCGGCGTCCTGGGTGCGGTACGCGTCGCTCTCGTAGTAGGCGGTGGCCCGGTCGGGGCTGCCGCGGAAGCCGCTCAGGTCGGCGAGCGCCTGCTCGCGGCGGTCGACCGCCCAGACCTGCAGGCCCGGGGTGGCCCGGGCGAGCGACTCGGCGACCAGCCGCAGGCCGCCGGCGGCCTCGCCGCGGCCGGGGATCAGCACCAGCACGCGGTGGGCGTCGGCCGGGCCGACCTTGAGCACGTGGACGAACTGGGTGTCGGCCGGGCCGGGCGCGGGGGTGGCGGCCAGGGTGACGGTCTGTTCGATCCAGCTGTGGTCGGCGGCGCTCGCCGGGACGGCGGCGACGGTCCCGAGCAGCAGGGTGGTGGCGGCGGCCAGTGCGACGGCGGCGCTGGTCCGGCGGACGCGGTGGGCTCTGTTGCCGTTCGCGGTGCGGGAGTTGGAGGACTCGGACATGATGGCGGGCTTCTCTCTGCGGATCGTATGGGGAGGGCCGGCGGTGGGACGCCGGCGGTCGATCGTCCGGCCGTGGGGGCCGTTGGCGGAGCGAGTGCCCGGCGGGTGGCTCCGGGCGGTGCGGCGGTGGGGCGCCGGCGGGTGGTGCGGTGCGGATTCCGGCGGTGGGGCGCCGGCGGGCGGTGCGGGTGCCCGGGCGGTGGGGGGCTGCTCGGGCGGGTGGTCCGGCGGGGTGGGGGCGCCGGAACCGCGTGCTCCCCCGGTGGGGAGACCGGGGGAGTGGATCGTGGGGCCCGGCAGGGTCCGGTCCCGGGGGAAGACCGGGCCCTGCCGGGCGGGAGGGGGGTGCGGGGCACCCGGGTGGGGAGGGGAGGAGGATCAGGCGGCGATCGGCTGGGCCGGGGCCTCGGCCTCGGTGGCGTCCGCGACCGGCAGGTTCCCGACCGCGCCGGGGCGGTCCTTGAGCAGCAGGGCGATGCCGACGGCGCCGACCGCGCAGATCGCGGCGAGCAGCCAGAGCGAGGTGTGCAGGGCGGTGGTGTAGCCGTTCGCGGCGAAGGCGGTGAAGGTGTCGCGGCTGCCGGCCGGGACGTTGCCGACGGTGGTGCTCAGGTTGCCCTGGACCAGGTCGTTGGCGAGCGAGCCGGAGGTGCCGTCGTAGGTGCCGGTGAACCGGTCGATACCGTCGGCGAGCTTGTTCTGGGCGACGGAGACCAGCAGCGAGCCCATCGCGGCGATGGCGACGACCTCGCCGGCCAGGCGCATGGTGTTGAACATGCCCGCGGCCATGCCGGCCCGGCCGGGCTCGACGGTGGAGATCGCGGCGCCGTCCAGGATGCCCAGCGGGATGCCGAAGCCGACGCCGATGGTGATCAGCGGCCCGGCCAGGGCGAGCACCGAGGAGCCGGGGCCGATGACGGTCAGCCAGGCCGCGCCGACGGCGGTGACCAGCAGCGAGGCGCTGAGCACCAGGCGGTTGGAGAGCTTCTGGGTGAGCGAGCCGCCGACCATCGGCAGCACCAGGGTCGGGACGGTGAGGAACATCAGGACCAGGCCGGCGTCGCTGGCGCTGGAGCCGTCCACCGACATGAAGTACGAGGGCAGGAACATCAGCACCGCGGTGAAGCCGAAGGCGAGCACCACCGGAACCAGCGAGATGGCGACGAACCGCGGCTTGGTGAACAGCGTGACGTCGAACATCGGGCGCTGCTGACGCTTCTCGACCACCGCGAAGGCGGCGAGGCCGAGGACGCAGCCGACCAGGGCGGCGATCACCAGCGGGTTGCCCCAGCCCCACTGCGGGCCCTGGATCAGGGCGAGGATGAACAGGAACAGGCTGCCGGTGAAGGTGAAGGTGCCGGCCCAGTCGACCCGGCCGCCCTCGGGGGAGCGGGACTCCTTGACGTGGCGGAGCAGGACGGCGAGCACGAAGCCGCCGACCAGGGCGTGGCTGAGGAACATGCCGCGCCAGCCGATGGAGCTGACCTCCAGGCCGGAGAGCACCGGACCGAACGCGATGCCGACGCCGAACGCGGTGCCGAGCATGGCGAACGCCTTGGCGCGGGCGGCGCCGTCGAAGGTCTGGGCGAGGATCGCCGATCCGGCGGTGAGCACGCCGGCCGCGCCGACGCCGGCCAGGGCCCGGACGATGTCCAGGACCAGGATGTTCGGGGCGAGCGCGCCGAGCAGCGAGCAGAGCACGAAGACGGCCAGGCCACCGCCGAACATCCGCTTGCGGCCGAACAGGTCGGCCAGCGAGCCGGCGGCCAGCATGATGCTGGCGAAGGTCAGGTCGTAGCCGTTGACCACCCACTGCACCGCAGCCAGGCCGCTGCCGAGGTCGGTGCCGATGCTGGGCAGGGCGACGGAGGCGCCGGTCAGTGAGACCGGGAGCAGGACGCCGGCCAGGCAGACCGCGGCCAGCACCGCTCCGGTGCTGGTCCGGCCGCCCTCGGGCGGAAGAGTGCGTGTGGACATGGTGCGGCAACTCCTTTGGGTTTCCTCGGTGCGGGACTCGTCCGGCCGGTCGCGGCGGTGCGGGTCGGTCCGCTGGGGGGAGTCGGCCCGGACAGGAAGGGCTGGCCGGTCTCCGGGGCGGGCGCCCCGTGCCGTCCGGCTGAAAGAATGCTGCCCCATGTCAGCACTCTGATGCAAGCCCTGAGTGGAATCAGACCTCTGATCAGTGTCCGAGTCATAACTGACCAGTGGTTTCCGATCCGGATCGGCGGCCCCCACGACCACCGCCCGGCCGGCGGTCCCCACGACCGCCGGTCCTGCTGTCCGGGCCGACCCCCTCTTCCACAGCGGGTCAGGCGGCCTTGGTGGGAACGGGGTTGACCTCGAGGGTGTCGAAGACGGTCTTGGCGACGGCCAGCGCGGCGTTGGCCCGCGGGTGACCGATGATCAGGCTCAGGTGGAACAGCGTCTCGACGATCTCGGTCGGCGAGGTGCCCAGGCCCAGCGCCGCCTCGATGTGGCGCTGCAGCTGCCCCTCCAGGCCGCCGAGCGAGGCCATCGCGATGATGTTGATGACCTCGCGGCCGCGCTGGTCGATGGCCTCCCGGCCGTAGACGTCGGCGAAGCCGGCCTCCACCAGGTAGCGGGAGTAGTCGGGGCTCAGGGTGTCCAGGTAGCTGACGGTCTGGGCGGTCGCGTCCACGCCGTACGCCTTCTCCAGCAGGGCGATCCCGCGCTCGTAGCGAGAGGCGGCGGCGGTGCCGGCGGCGGCGGGAGCGGCGGTGGCGGTGGCGGTCTGAGCGGTCATGGCGGGTTCCTCCGGTCGGTGCGCGGCGGGTGCGGGGAGTGGTGGCGGCCGGTGTTCCGTCCGCCGCCCCGTTCTGGCGACACCTCAGATCCTGCTCCGCTCCGAAGGGGGCAGCCAGGGCCCTGATTTGCCGTGGGAACCGTCAACCTGGTTCCGGCAGGGCCAGGTTGCGGGGTGCCACCGCCGCCCGCGCGTGGTCATGATGGAACGCATGGACCGACGCGAAGAACTCTCCGATTTCCTGCGCACCCGCCGTGCCCGGGTGCAGCCCGAGTCCGTCGGCCTGCGCCGGCAGTCCCGCGGCCGGGCCCCGGGCCTGCGTCGCGAGGACGTGGCCCAGCTGGCCGGCGTGAGCGTGGACTACTACACCCGGATCGAGCAGGGCCGCGGCCGCAACCCCTCGCCGGAGATCCTGGCCGCGATCGGCCGGGCGCTGAACCTGGACGAGGACGAGCAGCGCCACCTGGAGGCGCTCGCCCTCACCGAGGCCCGCCCCGCGCGTGCGCCGCAGCGCGGCGGCGAGCGGGTCCGCCCCGGCGTGCAGCGGCTGCTGGACGCGTTCTCCGCCACCACGCCCGCCTTCGTGCTGGGGCGGCGGATGGACGTGATCGCCTGGAACCCGCTGGCGGCCGCACTGATCGCCGACTTCGGCGCGCTGCCCGCCGCCCGCCGCAACATGGTCTGGCTGGCCTTCATGGACCCGGCCGCGCGCGAGTTCTACCGGGACTGGGAGGAGGTGGCCCGGGAGTCCATCGCGCACCTGCGGCTGGCCTGCGGCCGGTACCCCGACGACGCGGCGCTGGCCGCGCTGGTCGGCGAACTCTCGGTCAAGAGCGAGGACTTCCGGCGGCTGTGGTCCAAGCACGACGTCAAGGAGAAGGGCTTCGGGCGCAAGCGCCTGTACCACCGCTCGGTGGGCGAACTGGAACTGGACTACGAGGCGTTCGCGCTCTCCGACGGTGGCGGGAAGACCCTGGTCACCTACACCGCGGAGGCCGGGAGCAGCTCGGAGCAGGCCCTGCAACTGCTCGGCGTGGTAGGGGTCCCTGATGTGGTAGCCATCTGATTTGTATCAGAGTTCTGATACGGTGGTCCCGTTCGCCGCACACTCCCGTGCGCCGCCGAAGGAGACTGCCATGGCCGCAACCGTCGACACCCGCGCCATCGCCGTGGTCGGCATGACCGGCCGCTTCCCCACCGCACCCGACGTCGCCGCCCTCGCCGGGCTGCTGGCCGGCGGCGGCACGGCCGTCCGGGAGTTCACCCCCGCCGAGCTCGCCGCCGCCCGGGTGCCCGCGGAGGTCCTGCCCGACCCCCGCTACGTGCCCAGCGGCGCACCGCTGGAAGGCGTCGAACTCTTCGACGCCGACTTCTTCGGCATGACCGACCGCGAGGCCGACCTCACCGACCCCCAGCAGCGCCTGTTCCTCGAAGGCGTCTGGACCGCCCTGGAGGAAGCCGGCCTCGGCATCGACGAACAGGACGGCCGGATCGGCGTGTTCGGCAGCGCCGGACCCAGCACCTACCTGGTCAACAACCTGCTGCAGAACCCCGCCACCCGCGCCCAGGGCCTCAACCCCGCGCTGCTGCTCGGCAACGACGCCGACTTCGTCGCCACCCGCGCCGTCACCCGCCTCGGCCTCAGCGGCCCCGGCACCTCGGTCGGCGAGGACGGTTCGCTGCTCGCCGTCCACCTCGCCTGCGAGGCCCTGAGGGCCGGCGAGTGCGACATCGCGGTGGCCGGCGGCGCGGCCGTCCGCGTCCCGCAGACCGCCGGCCACTGGGCCGTCGACCCCGAGACCGGACACGCCTTCGAACCCCGCGGCAACGCCTGCGCGCTGGTGGTGCTGCGCCGCTACCCCGAAGCACTGGCCGCCGGCGACCGCATCCACGCGGTGATCCGCGGCACCGCGATCGTCGAACACCCCGTCGGGCCCGGCCCCTCCGGACTCGACCGCCTCCTGGCCGGCGCCGGCCTCCCCACCGGCGGCCTCGGCCACCTCGACGTGCACAGCGCCGACGGCCGCCCCGTCGACGCCGCCCGCCTCGCCGCCCTGGTCACGTCCCCCGGCCCGTCCCGCTGGCGCCTGGGCGAACCCACCGCCGCCCGCCTCGGCCACCTCGGCACCGCCGCCGGCGTCACGGGACTGATCGCCTCCGCCCTGCTGCTGCGCGCCGCCGAAGCGGCCCCCGCGGACGGGGAGTCGGACAGGGCGGCCGCCGCAGCCCACCGGGCGACCGGGCAAGCCGCAGGGGACCCGACGGCCGCCCGGGCGGCCGAATCCGGGACTGCGCCCGGCCGGAACGCAGAGCCTGCGGGGCCGGGACCCGAGGCGGACCCGACGGCCGGCAGGGTCGCCGCGGCCGACACCGCCCCGACGGCCGGCCCGCCCGCCGAGGCCGGGGCTGTGCCCGGCGGTGCCACGGAGTTCGCACCCGGAGCGGGCCCGACGGCCGGCCGGGTGGATGCCGGCGGGGGCGGGCGGGTGCCTCGGGCGGTGGCCGGTGACCGGGTGCCGCAGGCGCGCGGACGGGGGCGTGGGGTGGACGCGGCGTGCGTGGCCACGCTGGGGACCGGGAGCGCCGACGTGTACTGCCTGCTGGTCGCGCCGCCGGTCCGGGAGCGGGGCGAAGTGCCGAGCGGGGCCTACCTGGTGCCGCTGTCGGCGGCGGACCGGACGGGGTTGCGGGAGTCGGCGCGCGACCTGCTGCGGCACCTGGACCGGCAGCCCGCGGTCCGGGTCGACGACCTGGTGCGGACGCTCGCCGAGGCGCGGCCGGAGCTGCCCCACCGGGTCCTGCTGCGGGCCACGGACACCGCCGGCCTGCGAGCCGCGCTGCGGGAGTACCTGGCGACCGGTCGGGCCGCCGATCCGGGACCGCCCGCCGGGCGGTGGCTGACGGGGGCCCAGGTCCGCACCGAGAGCTTCGGCGACCTGCGCAACGCGCGCCGGACCGCCGTCCCGGCCCGGCCGCTGCGCCGCCGCCGGCACTGGATCGAGCCCGGCCCGGTCGAGCGGCCCGCCCCGGCGGCCCGGCAGCAGCCGCGGCCGGGACTGCTGCGGGAGCGGACGCTGCTGCGGCTGCGCCCCGGGACGGGGGAACGGGACCTGTTCCTGATCCACCCGGCGGGCGGCAGCGTGTTCTGCTACCAGAACCTGCTGGCGCACAGCGGCTACCCGGGAACGGTGTGGGCGCTGTCCTTCCCGGTCGCCCGGATCGCCGAACTGGGCAGCGTTCCCGCGCTGGCCCGGGCCCACCTGGAGGAGATCCGCCGGGTCCGCCCGCGCGGCCCGTACCTGCTCGGCGGGTACTCGTTCGGCGGGACGGTCGCCTACGAGGTGGCCCGGATCCTGCAGCAGGAGGGCGAGCAGGTCGAGCACCTGGTGCTGCTGGACGCCCTGCCCCCGGAGGCGTACCCGAAGCCGAAGCTCGCCGAATTCCTGGCCGCCGTGCCGGAGTTCGGCAGGTCGGTGCTGGGACTCGCGGACCTGCCGGACGGGCCCGCGCCGACCGGGTTCGACGAGGCGGTGGAACTGCTCAGGCAGCCCGGCTGGAACGCGCAGACCACCGCCGAGTACCGGGTCTTCCTGGAGGTGTTCTGGGCGAACTGCCGGGCGCTGGCGAAGTACCGGGCGGGCGGCAGCCGGCTGCGCGTCCCGGCGACGCTGGTGCGGGCGGCCTCGCCGGAGCCGCCGGAGGTGTTCACCCGGCTCGGCGTGCGCGCCGAGACCGCCGACCGCTGGCCGCAGCGCTTCGACCGTCCGCCGCGCACCGTCCTGGTGCCCGGCGACCACTACACGATGGTGCACCACCCGGAGCACCGCCGCGCCCTCGCGGCAGCCCTGGACGAGGCGCTCTCGACCAGGAGTTGACACCCCACCACCTACTCTCGCACCCCCACCCTGGAAGGAGACCCCGATGGACCAGCGGGCCGACCGGATCGCCCTGATGTTCCCCGGCCAGGGCGCGCAGCGCCCCGGCATGGGCCTGCCCTGGCTGGACAGCCCGCACTGGCGGGTGGTCGACGCGATCTCGCAGCGCGTCGGCCGCGACGTCGGCGCCCTGCTGATCGACGCCGACGCGGAGACCCTGCGCCGTACCGACAACGCTCAACTCGCCACCTTCACCCTGGAGATGGTGATCCTTCAGGCGGTCAGGCTGGCCGTCCCGGAACTGCCGGTGGCGGCCTGCGCGGGCCACAGCCTGGGCGAGTACGGGGCGCTGGTCGCGGCCGGCGTGCTGAAGATCGAGGACGCGGCCGTGGTGGTCGCCGCCCGCGGCTCGGCGATGGCGGACGCGGCGCGGGCCGTGGACGGCACCATGGCGGTGCTGATCGGCGGCGACATCGAGAGCGCCGTCCGGCTGACCCAGGGGCTGCGCGCCGACGGCGTGCAGGTGTGGCCGGCGAACCTCAACGGCCCCGCCCAGACGGTGGTCTCCGGCACCCGGGACGGCATCGACGTGCTCACCGACCGGGCCGGGCAGGAAGGCTTCCGGGTCACCCGGATCCCGGTCGGCGGGGCCTTCCACTCCCCGCTGATGCAGTCCGCGCAGCAGCGGCTGGCCGCCGCCCTGGACGGGATCGCGCTGCGCAGCGCCCGCGTCCCCGTGGTGGCGAACGTGGACGGCCAGGTGCACGGCGGCGACCCGGTGGAGTGGCAGCAGCTGATGGTCCGCCAGGTCGTCGAGCCGGTCCAGTGGGACCGCACCGTCCGCACCCTGGTCGGCCCCGCCTGCGGGGCCACCGCGCTCGTCGAACTGGGCCCGGGCGCCGTCCTCGGCGGCCTGGCCCGCCGGATCGTGCCGGGCGTCCCGGCCGCCGCCGTGGGCACCCCGGAGCAGGTCGCCGCCCTGGCCGAACGCTTCACCGCCGCCGCGGTCTGACCGCACCGCCGGCCGGCGCCACGGGCCCGCTGTTCCCCAACCCCCGGGAGCGGCGGGCCCTTCGGCGTCACAAGCGGTACGCACGCCGCTGCCCCGGACGCCTCGTCGGAGGGTCCGGGGCAGCGGCGTGCGCCGGGCGGCTCAGGGCAGCCGGGTCCAGCCCCGCTGCTCGGCGAGCCGGGCCAGCCGGGGGTCGTCGCCGACCACCACGGGGTGGCCGACCTGTTCGAGCAGTGGCAGGTCGGAGGGGTGGTCGCCGTAGGCGTGGCAGTCGGCCGGGGCGAGGCCGTGCTCGGCCATCAGGGCGCGGGCGGCGAGGGCCTTGGCGTCGCCGATCATCGGCTCGGCGAGCTCGCCGGTGTAGCGGCCGTCGGCCTGTTCGGGGCGGGAGCACAGCACCAGGTCGGCGCCGAGCGCGTCGGCCAGCGGGTGCAGGCAGGGCGGGAAGGAGCCGGAGACCAGCACGGTCAGGTGGCCGGCCGCCCGGTGCCGGCGGAAGGCGGCGGTGCCGGAGGGGTTCCACAGGTCGCCGCGGGCCAGCGCGGCGGCGAACCAGCGCGCGCCGTGCCGGTGCACCTCGGCGACCTCGTCACCGGCGAACAGGCGGTAGAACAGCCGGTTGGACTGCTCCCGGGTGACGCCCGCGGCGGGGTAGCCGGCGAACCGGTCCCAGGTGTCGAGGTAGTCCTGGTCGGGGCGGCCGACGGCCCGCCAGTAGTGCTCCAGGAAGCGGAACATGCTCTTGGCGCCGATCAGCGTCTCGTCCACGTCGAAGAAGGCGGCGGCGGCGACCGGGGCCCTCCGGGCGGCGGGCCGGGTGCGGGTTGGCTCGGCGGTGCGGATCATCGGGGTGAACTCCCTTCCGGTGGTGGGTGGGTGGCCTCAGTGGCCCATGCCGAGGCCGCCGTCGACGGGCAGGACCGCGCCGGTGACGTAAGCGGCCGCGTCGGAGGCCAGGAAGCGCACCGCGGCGGCCACCTCCTCGGCGGCGGCGAGCCGGCCGAGCGGGATCTGCGCGGTGATGCCGGCGAGTATCTGCTCGTCGATGGCGGCGGTCATGTCGGTGTGCGCGTAGCCGGGGGCGACCACGTTGGCGGTGATGCCGCGCGGGCCGAGCTCGCGGGCCAGCGAGCGGGCCAGGCCGATCAGCCCGGCCTTGGAAGCGGCGTAGTTGGCCTGCCCGGCGCTGCCGCGCAGCGCGTTGACGGAGGAGACGAAGACCAGCCGGCCGGAGCGGGCCCGCAGCATCGGCATGACGGCCCGCCGGGCGACCCGGAACGCGGCGTGCAGGTTGGTCTGCAGGACCTCGTCGAACTGGGTGTCGCTCATCGTCACGGACATCCCGTCGCGGGTGATGCCGGCGTTGGCGACCAGCACCTGCACGGGGCCCTGTTCGGTCTCGACCTGCTTGAAGGCGCGTTCCACCGACTCCGGGTCGGTGACGTCGCACTCGACGCCGAACAGCCCTTCGGGGGCGGGGCCGGAGCGGTGGGTGACGGCGACGCGGTCGCCGTCGGCGGCGAGTGCGCGGGCGACGGCCAGGCCGAGGCCGCGGTTTCCGCCGGTGACCAGGACGGAGCGGGACATGGGGACCTCCGGGTGATGGGGACGGCGGGAAGGTCCTTGCGGGGCCTTCCGTACGTATGTATGGTACTGACTCAAGACAGAGTTCTGATAGAGATTCGAAGTCTGAATCGAAATCACCTCCGCTCGCAGCCATCCACACGGGATCGAGGAGCTCGTCCATGACCGTCACCAGCGGCCCCCCGCACCACCTCCCCGCCGCCACCGACCTGGACTACGTCCGCACCGTCGACCGCACCCTGCTGCACCGGCGCGCGCTCAGCGAGGTCTTCCTCACCTCCGCCGTCCAGGTCGACCACAACCGCTTCTGGGCCGGGGCCCAACTTCCGCCCGCACACCCGTACTTCACCGACCACCTGGTCGAGGGCCAGGTGATCGACCCGCTGCTGCTGCTGGAGTGCTGCCGGCAGGCCGAGACCTACGCCGCGCACGTCTTCCACGGCGTCCCGGCCGACGGCAAGTTCATCCTCCGGTCCTGGACCTGGCGTCAGCTCGGCCGGGCCCCGCAGCTGCCCGACGGACCGGCCGAACTGGCCATCCAGGTCACCACCAGCAACCCGCAGAGCCGGGACGGTGCGCTGCGCGGGCTCGACTACGACATGGACCTGTGGATCGGGGACTCCCCGGTCGGCAGCGTCCGGCTGTCCGCCAGCTACCTGCCCGGCTCGCTGTACGGCGCGGTCCGCGCGCACGGCCGCGGCGGCAGCCACCCGCCGCTGTCCGACGCCGCCGACCCGCTGCACCGCGGCGCGGTCGTCGCCCCGCACCTGGTCGGCCGGGTCCGCCCGGAGAACGTGGTGCTGGCGGGCCTGCGCACCGAGGGCGAGGACACCGTCGCCGACCTGCGGGTGCTCGCCGGACACCCCAGCATGTTCGACCACCCGCTGGACCACGTGCCCGGCATGGTCGCCGTCGAGGCCGCCCGGCAGCTGGCCCTGCTGGTCGCCAACGACCGCCGCGGCTCGGTCACCCGACAGGTCGTCACCTCGCTGCACGGCGACTTCACCCGGTACATCGAGCTCGACGCGCCGACCACCCTGCACGCCCGCCGGGACGCCGAGGACCCGGACACCGTCCGGATCGCGGTCCGGCAGCCGGCGGGCGACGCCGCCCGGATCACCATCGGCCTGGGCGAAGTCCGCCCGGCCGGCTGAACCCCACCCACACCGACACACCGACAGACGGGGGGAGCACCATGAACCCGCAGCCCGGCATCGGCATCGCCGCGGTGGCCGCCTGGTACCCGGAGGGCGTCTCCACCGCCGAGGACGCCCTCGCCGACGGCCTGCTCGGCCCGGACGAACTCGCCAAGCTCGGCACCCGGCGGCTCCCGGTCGCCGAGATCCCGCCGCCGGACGCCGCCGTCGAGGCCGGCCGCCTGGCGCTGGCCGGGGCCGGACTGGACGCCGCCGAGCTCGGACTCGTCCTGCACGCCTGGATCTACCACCAGGGACACGACTTCTGGTCCCCGCCGCACTACCTGGCCCACCGGCTCGGCGCCGACCGGGCGTTCCCGCTCGGCATCCAGCAGATGTGCAACGGCGGTCCCGCCGCCGTGCAGACCGCGGTCGCCTGGCTGACCGCCGACCCCGGCCTCGGCCACGCCCTGGTCACCACCGCGGACAGCTTCTGCGGCCCCGGCTTCGACCGGTGGCGCGGGGACTACGGGGTCGCCTACGGCGACGCCGCCACCGCGCTGCTGCT
This sequence comes from Streptomyces sp. TLI_171, assembly GCF_003610255.1. Lineage (GTDB taxonomy): Bacteria > Actinomycetota > Actinomycetes > Streptomycetales > Streptomycetaceae > Kitasatospora. The sequence continues at coordinate 4,508,302 of NZ_RAPS01000001.1, forward strand.
GCACGCCGGCCAACGCGAGGACGACGTGCTGCACCTGCTGGCCGTGGCCGGCGCCGCAGCCCCCGAACTGGAGTCGGTGCACCGCGGCGACGACCCGTTCAGCCCCGCGCCGCGCTGGCACGGGCCGACCGTGGACGTCCGGCGGCCGAAGAAGGCCTTCCTGGCCGCCCACGGCCCCGACCGCCTGTTCGACGCCACCCGGGAGTGCGTCGACCGGGCCGTCCGCACCGCCCTCGACCGGGCCGGGCTGACACCCGACGACCCGCAGCTGCGGCACGTCATGCTGCCCCGGCTCGGCAAGCAGGCGCTGGACGCCGGGTACCGCCCCGCGGTGGCCTTCCTGGCCGGGGCCGAGGTGCACGACCTCGGCCCCGGGACCGGCCACCTCGGCGCCGGTGACACCGCGGCCAACCTCGCCGACCTGGTCGACCGCCGACTGCTCGCCCCCGGCGAGCTGGCGGTGGCCGTCAGCGGCGGCGCCGGCTTCACCTGGTCGGCCGCCGTGGTCCGCGCACCCCGGAACTGAACCACCCCGTGCACCACCGCAGTTCGAGCAGCCCCGTAGACCTCCACCAGCCAGAGAGGAACGCCATGCCCAGCACCACCGTCCCGCCGGGGCCCCGCGTCCCGGCCCGCCGGCCCGAGGCGGCGAGATGACCGGCCGCGCCGCCGTGATCGCCGGCATCGGCTCCTGGGTGCCGCCGCGCGTCGTCACCAACGAGGACCTGTCCCGGCAGTTCGACACCGACGACGAATGGATCCGCACCCGCACCGGCATCGCCACCCGGCACTTCGTCGAACCCGGCGCCGCCACCTCGGACCTGGCCGTCGAGGCCGGCAGCCGGGCCCTGAAATCGGCCGGCGGCCAGCCGCCCGGCGCACTGGTCCTGGCCACCACCACCCCCGACCGGCCCTGCCCCGGCACCGCCCCCGAGGTCGCCACCCGGCTCGGCCTCGACCACATCGCCGCGTTCGACGTCTCCGCCGTCTGCACCGGCTTCCTGTACGGCCTCGCCACCGGCGCCGGCCTGATCGCCAGCGGCCAGACCGACCGGGTGCTGGTGATCGCCGCCGAGGCGTTCAGCACCATCCTCAGCCCCACCGACCGCACCACCAGCGTGATCTTCGGCGACGGCGCCGGGGCCGTGGTGCTGCGGGCGGGCGACCCGGACGAACCCGGCGCGCTCAAGGCCGTGGACCTGGGCAGCGACGGCTCCGGCGTGGACCTGATCACCGTCCGGGCCGGCGGCTCCCGGCAGCGCTCCACCGGACTGCCCCCGGCCGTCGAGGACACCTACTTCACGATGGACGGCCACCCGGTCTTCATGCAGGCCGTGCTGCGGATGGCCGCCTCCTCCCGGACGGTGCTGCAGCGGGTCGGCTGGGGCGTCGGGGACGTCGACCGGCTGGTCGGCCACCAGGCCAACCTGCGGATCCTGCACGCCGTCGCCGACCAGCTGAAGCTCCCGCGCGAGAAGGCCGTGGTCAACCTCGACCGGGTCGCCAACACGGCCGGCGCGTCCATCCCGCTGGCGCTCGCCGACGCCGCCGCCGACGGCTTCCTCCGGCCCGGCCAGCGCGTCCTGATGACCGCCTTCGGCGGCGGCCTCACCTGGGGCTCCGCGGCCGTCGAGTGGCCCGCGCTCGACCTGGTCTGAGCGGCCCGCACCACCACCGCAGTTCTGCAGCAAAGGCGCTGACGCACCACCACCACAGACGAGCACCACCGATACGAGGGGAACCCCATGAACGCCATCAAGGACCGCGTCACCACCATCCTCACCGGCAAGTTCGGCGTGAAGCCGGAGGAGCTGAGCGAGGGCGTCGTCCTCAGCGACCTGCGCTTCGACTCGCTGGCGCTGCTGGAGCTCGCGCTGACCTTCAGCGAGGAGTTCGACATCTTCGTGGCGCACGACGAGCTGTCCATCAACCACACCATCGTCGACACCGTGGAACTGGTGGAGGCCAAGGGCGTGACGGTCTGATGACCCTCCACGACCCGCGATTCGACGTCGCCGTGACCGGGCTCGGCCTGGTCACGCCGGCCGGGATAGGCATCGAGCCGAACTGGGAGCGGATCACCTCCGGCCGCTCCACCGCGGCCCTCGATCCGGCGCTCGCGGACGCCGCCGTCCGCTTCGCCTGCCTGGTGCCCGGCTTCGACGCGGCGGAGCTGCTCGGCCGGGAGAACTCCTGGCGGCTCGACCGCTTCGTGCAACTCGCCATGGTCGCCGCCCGCCAGGCCGTCGAGGACGCCGGCCTGGACCCGCAGAACTGGGACGGCGCCCGGGTCGCCGTGGTGCTGGGCAACTCGCTCGGCGGCACCGGCACCTTCGAGCAGCAGCACCAGCGGCTGCGCGACCACGGGCCCAAGCGGGTCTCCCCGCTGCTGATCCCGATGTCGATGATGAACATGGTGTCCGGCTACGTGGCGATCGACCTGAAGGCCAAGGGCCCCAACCTGGTCACCGCCACCGCCTGCGCCTCCGGCGCCACCGCGATCGGCATCGGCCGGGAGCTGCTCCGGGCCGGCACCTGCGACGTGGTGATCGCCGGGGCCAGCGAGTCCGCGCTCTCCCCGGCCGTGCTGGCCGGACTGCACCAGATGGGAGCGCTGTCCGGCCGCGAGGACGACCCGGCGGCGGCCTCCCGGCCGTTCGACGCCGACCGGGACGGCTTCGTCGCCGCCGAGGGCGCCGGCGTGCTGGTGCTGGAGCGGATGGCCGACGCCCGGGCCCGCAAGGCCCGGATCCGGGCCCGGATCAGCGGCTACGGGGCGTCCGCGGACGCCCACCACGCCACCGCCCCGGACCCGTCCGGCGCCGGAGTGGAACTCGCCGTGCAGGCCGCGCTGTCCGACGCCCGCCTCGGGCACGCGGACATCCAGCACATCAACGCGCACGGCACCTCCACCCCGCTGAACGACTCCACCGAGGCCCGCGTGGTGCACCGGCTGTTCGGCGACGGACCGGCCGTCACCTCCACCAAGGGCGTCACCGGTCACACCCTGGGCGCCGCCGGCGCGATCGAGGCGGCGTTCACCGTCCTCGCCGTGGAACGCGGCCAACTCCCGCCCACCGCCAACCTGCAGCGACTCGACGACGGAGTCGAGATCGACGTGGTGCACGGCGCGGCCCGGGAGGCCAAGGTCGACGTCGCGATCAGCAACTCGTTCGGATTCGGCGGCCACAACGCCGTCCTGGTGGTGACCGCCGCCTGACGCCGCGTCCGCCCGTGGCGCCGCTCCCCGGCGGGGGAGCGGCGCCACGGCGCGTTCGCGTTTCCGCCCCCGCCCGCGCACCGTTGACGGTGCGTCACCCCGACCAGTGGAAGGACCCCGCATGACCACTCCGCCGACCCTCGCCGAAGCCGGCCCGATCGGCCTCGGCTGCCAGGGCATGAGCTGGATCTACGACGAGGCGGGCCGCGACGACGCGCGGTCCGCCGCGGTGCTCCGCGAAGCCCTCGACCTGGGCGTCCGGCACCTCGACACCTCCGACATCTACGGCGACGGCCACAACGAGGAACTCCTCGGCAAGGCGCTGGCCGGCCGCCGCGACGACGCCTTCCTGGCCACCAAGGCCGGCCTGGTGGTCGACGACCTGGAGGCCCGGGTGCTGCACCGGGACGGCTCGCCCGCCCACCTGCGGCGGGCCGTCGAGGCCAGCCTGCGCCGGCTCGGCACCGACCGGATCGACCTGTACTACCTGCACCGGATCGACCCGGCGGTGCCGCTCGCGGAGAGCTGGGGCGCGCTCGCCGAACTGGTCGCCGAGGGCAAGGTCCGGCAGCTCGGCCTGTCCGAGGTCAGCGCCGCCGAGGCCGCCGCCGCGCACCGGCTCCACCCGGTGGCCGCCGTCCAGTCCGAACTGTCGCTGTGGACCAGGGAACCGCTCGGCGAGGGCGGCATCCTCGAGTGGTGCGCCGCCAACGGCGCCGCGTTCGTCGCCTTCGCCCCGCTCGGCCGCGGCTTCCTCACCGGCTCCATCTCCTCCGCCTCGTTCACCGACGAGGACTTCCGCGCCCACAACGGCCGGTTCACCGCCGAGGCGATCGAGGCCAACCTGCGGATCGTCCGGGCCGTCGAGCCCGTCGCCGCCCGGCACGGCGCCACCCTCTCGCAGACCGCCCTCGCCTGGACCCTCGCCCAGGGGCCGCACGTGGTCACCATCCCCGGCACCCGCAACTCCCGCCACCTGCGCGACAACGCGGCTGCCGGCACCCTGCACCTCACCGACGCCGACCTGCACCTGCTCGACGCGGTGCCCGCCCCCGTCGGCAACCGCTACTGACGGACCGTCGAGCACGCGGAAGGGCCCGCCGGACGGTGTCCGGCGGGCCCTTCCGCGTGCAGCGGCTCAGACCAGGGCGGTGCGCTCCGCGGCCCGCGCCCCCGCGCCCAGCGCGGCCAGGTGGTCCAGCAGGACGCCCGGCCGGTCGGCCGGGACCGCCACCGCCACGTGCTGGTCCGGCCGGACCAGCACCAGCGCGGGCTGCCGACCCCGCCGCCGCGCCTGCCGGGGCCGCAGCTCGGCCGGGCGGCCGTCGCGCAGTTCGGCCTCCGCGGTGTCCAGCACCCGCACCTCCAGCAGCTCGCCGTACCGGTCCGCCGCCGACTGCACCGCGCGGCGGGCCGCCGCGGGCAGCGCGCCGCCTTCGGCGACCACCAGCAGGGTGTGCCGCAGGTCGCCGAGCGCCTGCCGCAGACCGCTGCGGCGGGAGGCCCGGACGTCCCACACCTCGCGGTCGCCGACCAGCGCACCGGCGGTGAAGCCGCCCGCCCGCTGCGGCCGGCCGCCCGCCGGGTCGCGGTAGACGGTGCGGAACCCGGCCAGCCACGGCACGTACCAGAGGTCGCCCAGCCGGACCGCCGAGGCGGCCCGCAGCAGCGCGTCCCGGACCGCCCGCTGCGCGGGCTTGGGCAGCATCCAGGCCCGGGTCTGCAGGTCGGCCTGCTTGACGATCGCCTCGGCGACCTGCCCGCGCTCCGTCCGGACGCTGTCCAGCACCTGCTCGCCGGCCAGGCCGCGGTGCGCCAGCGCCAGCTTCCAGGACAGGTTGTAGGCGTCGCCGACACCGGTGTTCAGGCCCTGGCCGCCGGCCGGGCTGTGGATGTGCGCCGCGTCGCCGACCAGGAACACCCGGCCCTCGCGGGTCCGTTCGGCGTGCCGGGCGTGCACCGAGAACGCGCTCACCCAGGTCGGGTTGCGCAGCGTCAGCCCGCCCGGGCCGCGCTCGTCCACCAGCTGCTGGACCTGATCGAGCGTCACCTCCTCGCGCGGCAGGTCCGGCGGGGCGGAGGTGAACACCCGGAACCGGCCGTTCGGCAGCCCGCAGGTGACCAGCACGCCGCGCGGGGAGCAGAAGTAGTGGCTGTCGTCGTGCGCCAGGTCGCCCTCCATCTCGGCGTCGGCGACCACGAAGGTGTTCGGGTAGGTGAGGCCCTCGAAGGTGATGCCGAGCAGCTCGCGCACCGTGCTGCCGGCGCCGTCCGCGCCCACCAGGTAGGCGAAGTCGGCGGTGTACGGCTCGCCGTCCGGGCCGGTCAGGGTGGCGGTCACCCGGTCCCGGTGCTGCTCCAGACCGAGCAGCCGGGTCGACCACTCGACGGCGCCACCGGCCTGGCCGAGGGAGTCGAGCAGGGCCGCCTCGACGTCCGGCTGCGGCATGATCACCGGCTGGTCGACCGGCCGGAACTCCAGCGAGCCGACCGGCGCGCCCGAGGAGTAGTAGCGGAAGGCGCGCAGCGGCATGGCGCGCTCGGCTATGTGGTTCCCGCCGCCGAGCCGGCGCAGGATCTCCAGGGTGCGCGGCCAGACCAGCAGTGCCTTGGACAGCGGCGAGGGCGCGGCGGCGCGGTCGACGCAGCGCACGGACACGCCGCGGCGCAGCAGTTCGGTGGCGGCGGTCAGGCCGACCGGGCCCGCGCCGACGACCAGGACGGGGTAGGGGCTGGCGGTGGACACCTGGGGCTCCTTCGGGTGGTCGGGCCGGGTCACTTGGCACCCACCGGGGCGGCCTGCGCGGCCTCGAAGCCGGCGTCGAGCGCGGCGGTCGACAGCTCGCCGGCCGGGGCGTCCGGGGCGTCCGGGGCGGTCGCGGCGGGGGCGGTCCTGCGGTCGCGCACCAGCAGCACCACGGGGACGGTGCTGAGCAGGCAGATCGCGGTGAGGATCCACAGCGTCAGGCGCAGCGCGCCGGTGTAGCCGTCGGCGAGCTGGGCGGTGAAGGCGGCCGGGTCGGCGCCGGGGGCGAGCGCGAGCGCGCCGGACAGGTCACCGCCGACCAGCTTGCCGGCCAGCGCGCCGCCGGCCGCCGGGGCTCCGGTGAGCCGCCCCGCGGTCAGGCTGACCAGGATCGCGCTCATGATGACGATGGCGACGGTCTCGCCGGCCAGCCGCATGGTGTTGAACATGCCGGCCGCCATGCCGGCCCGCTCGGGCTCGACCGAGCCGATCGCGGCCGCGTCCAGCAGGCCGGCCGCGATGCCCATGCCGGCGCCGATCACCAGCAGCGGGCCGACCAGCGCGGCGGTGGAGATGCCGGGGCGGACCACGGTCAGCCAGGCGGTGCCCGCGGCCATCAGCACCAGCGAGGCGCCGAGCAGCGCGCCGGCCGGGACCCGGGCGGACAGCTTGCCGGCCAGCGCGGGCAGCAGCAGCACGGGCGCGGTCAGCGCCATCATGGCGGCGCCGGCCGCGGCGGTGGACAGGCCGTCGGCGGCCACCAGCCAACTGGGCAGCAGCACCAGCAGGCTGACGAACCCGAAGGCCAGCACCACGGGCATCAGGCAGACCGCGACGAACCGCGGGTTGCGGAACAGCGTCAGGTCGAACATCGGGTGCTTCAGCCGGCGTTCGGCGACCACGAAGGCGACCAGCAGGGCCAGGCTGCCGGCCACCAGCCCGGGCACCTGCCCGCCGCCGAACCAGCCGAGCTGCGGGCCCTCGACCATGGCCAGGGTGAACAGGAACAGCGCGCCGGTGAAGGTCAGGGTGCCGATCCAGTCGGCCCGGCCGCCGGAGCGTTCGGGGCGGTCGGCGGGGACCACCGGGACCAGCACCAGGGCGAGCGCGGCCACCGCCAGGTGCGAGAGGAACACCGCCCGCCAGCCGAAGGCGCTGACCAGCAGGCCCGCGGTGGACGGGCCGAGGGCGAGTCCGGCGCCGAACGAGGAGCCGAGGATGCCGAACGCCCGGCCCAGCGCCGGGCCTTCGAACAGGCCGGCGAGCAGGGCGCTGCCGGAGGTGAGCACCGCGGCGGCGCCGAGGCCGGCCAGCGCGCGCAGCGCGTCCAGCAGGTAGACGTTCCCGGCCAGTGCGCTGAGCAGCGAGGAGAGCGCGAACAGCACGGTGCCGGCGGTGAACATCCGGCGGCGGCCGACCCGGTCGGCCAGCGAGCCGGCGGCCAGCATGAAGCTGCCGAAGGTCAGGTTGTAGGAGTTGACCACCCACTGGAGCGGGGCGAGGCCCGCGTCCAGGTCGTGGCCGATGCCGGGCAGTGCGACGGAGGAACCGGTCAGTGAGGCGGGCAGGATTCCGCCGGCGAGGCAGACCGCGGTGAGGGCGAGGCCCTTCCGCAGGCGCCGCCCACCGGGGGCGGGGACGGTGTTGCTCATGGGTGCGGACTCCAGTCGGTCGAAGACGACAGCGTGTTCTGATGTATATCAGAATTCTGATGCGAAGCTAAGGGCTGATTTCGCTGGCCGGGACCCGTGGCAGCAAGTTGCCGTCCGCCGACAGCTTGGTGGCACCCGATCCGGCACCGGTCGCCCGCCCGCCGTCGCACATTGGATGCAGTCACCGGCCCGCCCGCTCAGGGCGCTCCCGCCGGACCACCCCGCCCGACACCTTGAAAGGGAACCCCCATGGCCGTACGAACCGCGCGCACCGGGACGGCCCCGGTCGCCGCCGACGCCGCAGCGGGCCCGGCCGGTGTGCCCACCGTCCTGGTGCTGGGCACCGGTCGCCGCCAGTTCCGCGAATACGCCCTGCTCGCGATGGCGGAGGAGGCGCTGCTGGTCGGACTCGACACCCAGCTGCCGTCCTGGCAGTCGCCCTACATGGAGGACTTCGCCACCGCCGCCCCCGACCGGGTCTCGCTGCTGACCGCCGCCCGCGACCTGGCCCGCCGCCACCGGGTGGCCGGTGTGGTGGTCTGCGACGAGCGGCTCGCCGAGCCGGCCGCCGAACTCGCCGAGGAGCTCGGCCTGCCCGGCCCCGGCGCCGCCGTGGTCCGCACCGTGCAGGACCGCTGGGCCACCCGCACCCTGCTCAACGATGCCGGCGTCGGCACCCGTCGGGTCCGGCTGGCAGCCGGCGTCGCCGAGGCCGAGCGGGCCGCCGCCGAACTCGGCCTGCCGGTGGTGCTGACCGCCCGTCACCCGATGCCCGGCGCCGAGTCCCGCCGGGCCGAGACCCTGGCCGACGTGGAGCGCGCCTTCCTCGCCGCGGCGGGCGGCGGCTTCGCCCCGCTGTCCGGCCAGGGCGGTGGCGTGCTGGTCGAACCCGCGTTGGACGGACCGGAGTTGACGCTCTGCTGCACCGTCGAGGACGGCCGGGTGCGGACCTGGTACGCGGCCGAGCGGGAACGCGGCCGCGGCCCCGAGGTCAGCCGCCAGTACCTGGTGGACGCCTCCGCGGGCGAACCCGCCCCCGAACTCGCCGAGTTCGCCCGCCGCGCGCACGCCGCCCTCGGCATACGGCACGGCGTCACCCACCTCGACGTGCAGCTCACCGCCGACGGGCCGGTGGCGCTGCGGGCCGGCTGCTGGCTGGCCGGCGACCTGATCCCGCTGATGGGCTGCATGGCCACCGGCGTCGACCTGGCCGCCGCCGCCCTGCGGCTCGCCCTCGGCCGCCCGGTCCGGGAGCGCGTCGAGTACCGGCGGGCCGCCGGCATCCGGCTGGTGCTGCCCGCCGACCCGGCCGCCGCGGTCCCCGGGATCGCCCGGGTGGTGGAACGCCCGGACGGTACCGTGGTGGTCCGCACGGTGCCCTGCAGCGAGGTCGAAAGCCTGGTGCCCGCAGGTGAGTTGACGGGCGTGGCGCTGCTCGCGGCGAGCGCCGCCGACGGTCCCGGATGCCGGGCCGCCCTGGACGCCGCGGAGGAGCAGGCCGCCGTGCGGTCCGCCGCTCCGACCGCGGCCCCCGTCCCGGCCCTCGGATGAGGGCAGGGACTCCCCGGCCCCGGCCGCCGCGTCGGGGCCGGCCGTACCAATGAGAAAGGATCAGAGAAGATGCCCTCCGGGCCCCCCTACACGATCACGGTGCTGACCGACGACGCCGAGGCCACCAGCTCGGCCGGCTTCGGCATCGCCAGGCTGCTGGCCCAACTGCCCGGCGAATGGGTCGGCGACTTCACGGTGGACGGCGGCCGCGCCGACCTCCGGCTGAACGCCCCCGACCCGGTCGCCGCCCGGCAGGCGGTGCAGGCCGCCCTCGCCCAACCCGCGCTGCGCGAGTGGCGCCTGGCCGACCACTGACGTCCCACCCACCCTCACCCCCGCGCACCGGCACCCCCCTCCCGCCGGTGCGCGGGGAGAACGGCCCGGCCCCGCCGCTGGTGTGCGGCGGGGCCGGGCCGTGTCGGCTCACCAGCGGACCGGGCCCTCGTCGTCGGTGAAGGTGCCGGTCGGTCCGTCGGCGCCGACGGTGGCCATCCGGACGGCGGCCACCGCGCCTTCGGCGGGGGTGCGGTGACCGCGATGGCCGTTCAGGTCGGTGGCGACGTAGCCGGGGCAGACCGCGTTGACCTTGATGCCGTCGGGCAGCAGCTCCCGGGCGTACTGCAGGGTGAGGGCCGTCAGCGCGGTCTTCGACGGGCAGTACCCGGCGGAGATCGGGATCGGCCCGCCGTCGGCGTGCACCAGGTCCGCGCCGATGCCCAGCGAGCCCACCGAGCTGGAGACGTTGACGATCCGCGGCGAGGCCGATCGGCGCAGCAGCGGCAGCATCGCGTTGGTGACGGCGACCACCCCGAAGTAGTTGGTCTCGAAGACGGCGCGCAGCACGTCGAGGTCCGCCGTGCTGGGGCGCTGGTCGTCCAGGTCGCTGCCCGGGGGGCGGCTGATGCCGGCGTTGTTGACCAGCGCGTCGAGCCTGCCGTAGCGGGACTCGATCTCGGTGGCGGCCGCGCCGACCGAGGCCGGGTCGGTCACGTCGAGCACGACGGACGCCGCGTCGGCGCCGCCGTCGCGCAGCTCCGCGGCGGCCTTCCGGCCGAGCTCGGCACTGCGTGCGCCGATCACGACGACGTGGCCCAGGGCTCCGAGCCGGGCGGCGATCTGGCGGCCGATGCCCTTGTTCGCGCCGGTCACCAGGGTGATCATGGTTTCGCTCATGGATCCAGCACACCACCGGACCGGACGCGCGGGCCAACACCCGTAGCGTCTCGAACGATACCCTGCGGGTATGGATGTGCCGGAGACGCGGGAGCTCTCCTACTTCGTCGCCGTCGCCGAGGAACTGCACTTCGGCCGCGCCGCCCGACGCCTGGGCATGGCGCAGCCGCCGCTGTCCCGGGCCGTCGCCCGGCTGGAGCGCCGGATGGGCGTGCAGCTGCTGGAACGCACCAGCCGGTCGGTGCAGCTCACCGCCGCCGGACGGGTCTTCCTGGCCGAGAGCCGCAAGGCGCTCGACGCGGTGTCGGCATCGGTGCGGCGGGCGCAACGGGCGGGACGCACCGATCCGAAGCTCACCCTGGTGATGAAGCCCAACGGCGACGGCGGGCTGCTGGAGCCGGCCCTGCGGCGCTACCGCCGCGACCCCGACGCCGTCGACGTCGAGGTGGTGGTCTGCGGCATCGGGGAGCAGGCCCCGATGCTGCGCGACGGCCGGGCCGACGTCGCGTTCCTGACCGCGCCCTACGACGACGTCGCGGGCTTCGACACCGAAGCGCTGGTCACGCAGGACCAGGTGGCCGTGCTTCCGCGGGCCCACCGCCTCGCCGGCCGGGCCGCCCTGACCCTCGCCGACCTGGCCGGCGAACCGCTGCCCCGGTGGCCCGGCGACGACGAGCACGCCGACGACCGCCTGCCCCCGGTGCGGGACACCTCGCAGCTGATGCAGCTGATCGCGCTGGGTCAACTGGTCGCGGTCGTGCCCGAGTCGATGCGCCGGCGGGCCTGGCCCGACGTGGTGTGCGTGCCGGTGCTCGACGCGCCGCCCACCGCGGTCCTCGTCGCCTGGCCGGAGCGGACGACCTCCCGGGCGGTGGCCGCCCTGGTCCGCGCCTGCGCCCGGGCGGCGGAGACGACGGAGGCCGCAGCCGGGTTCTAGGCCTCCAGCTGCCCGATGGCGCGCTCCAGCAGCGCGTGCAACTGCTCCTGCTCCTTCACCCCGTACGCCTCGGCGAGGCGGTCCTCGACCGCCTGGACGCGGGCGTCGGCCTTCTTCATCAGGGCCTTGCCCTCCCGGGTCAGCGTGGTCACCAGGACCTTGGGGTGGATCGCCGAGGGGCTGCGCTCGATCAGGTTCTTCGACTCCAGGTTGCCCAGGATCACCGCCATGGTCTGCGGGGTGACCCCGGAGGCCCGGGCCAGCTGGGCGCCGGACATGCCGCCGGAGGCGGCCAGCGCGGCCAGCGCGGAGTGCTGCGGCACCGTCAGGTCGAACTGGCGCAGCGCCTCGCTCTTGCCGGCCGCCAGCAGCTGGTCCAGCCGCCGGACCAGCCGGCCGAGCCGCCAGTCGGCCCGCGCCGTCGAATCAGTGGCCGCACTCATCGCAGATCACCCACTACATGTCAGAGCTTTGGGACAGTGACCCGATGATGTCACACCGGCCGGCCGGCTCCCAGGGTGCGGACCGGACGGGTCCGCTCGCGGCGCGGCTCCATCCAGAATCGAGCGTTCCGCGAGGTGTCATCATGCTGCACCCGCGATTGCAACTTGGTGGTGCCGAACGGCGTGGTCCGGGCCCGCTCGGACTGGCAGATTCTGTGGTGTCGGAAAACACGCCGACCGGACCGGCGGAGAGGCCAACTCCGCAGCCGCACAAGCCACTTGAAACAATCACGGAGGATCCCGAAATGACCGCCCAGCGCCGCACCCCGTTCGCCAAGGCCGCTGCTTCCGTCGCCCTGGCCGTCGCCTCGGTCACCCTGGTGGGCGGCCTGCTGGGCTCCGGTCAGGCCTACGCCGACGGCACCGGCACCACGCCCACCACCTCGCCCAGCCCGACCTCCACCGTCCAGCCGGGCAACGGCTGGGAGAGCGCCGGCCAGAGCGCGATGGGCTCCGCCGCCGACGCGACCGCCACCCCGGCCCCGGCCTCCGCCTCCCCCAACGGCAACGGCTGGGAGTGACCCGCACCGACCCCCGCCCATCCTGCGGGCCGCACCGGTCCGCGACCGAGAAAGGCCGGAAATGACTGTCCTGTTCGACCCGCCGGCGGTGCTCGACCCGCTGCCCGAAACGGTGGCGCAGCCGGAGCCGACGCCCGCCCCGACCCCGCCCGCGGCCGCCGCCGCCCCCTCCATGGACGAGCGGATCGGCGCACTCGCCGAACTGCGCGAGCAGGTCCGCCGTGGCCCGAGTGAGAAGGCCACCGAGGCGCAGCACGCCAAGGGCAAGCTGACGGCGCGTGAGCGGATCGAGCTGCTGCTGGACGAGGGTTCGTTCCACGAGGTGGAGCCGTTGCGCCGGCACCGGGCGCAGGGTTTCGGCCTGGAGGCGAAGAAGCCGCACACCGACGGGGTGATCGTCGGCTGGGGCACCGTCCACGGCCGCACGGTGTTCACCTACGCGCACGACTTCCGGATCTTCGGCGGTGCGCTGGGCGAGGCCCACGCGCAGAAGATCCACAAGATCATGGACATGGCCATCTCGGCCGGTGCGCCCCTGGTCTCGCTCAACGACGGCGCCGGCGCCCGGATCCAGGAGGGCGTGACCGCGCTGGCCGGCTACGGCGGCATCTTCCAGCGCAACACCCGCGCCTCCGGCGTGATCCCGCAGATCTCCGTGATGCTCGGCCCGTGCGCCGGCGGCGCGGCCTACAGCCCGGCGCTGACCGACTTCGTCTTCATGGTCCGCGAGACCTCGCAGATGTTCATCACCGGCCCCGACGTGGTCCAGGCCGTCACCGGCGAGAAGATCACCCAGAACGGCCTCGGCGGCGCCGACGTCCACTCCTCCGTCTCCGGCGTCTCCCACTTCGTGCACGACGACGAGCAGTCCTGCATCGAGGAGGTCCGCTACCTCCTCTCGCTGCTCCCGCAGAACAACCGCGAACTCCCGCCCGTGGAGCGCTCGGGCGACCCCGCCGACCGGCGCACCGACCGGCTGGCCGAGCTGGTGCCCGCGGACCCGCAGCGCTCCTACGACATGCGGGCCGTGCTGGCGGAGATCGCCGACGACGGCGAGTACCTGGAGGTCCACGAGCACTGGGCGCGCAGCGTGATCTGCGCCCTGACCCGGCTGGACGGCCGGGTGGTGGGCGTCGTCGCCAACCAGCCGCAGGTCAACGCCGGCGTGCTGGACATCCACTCCTCGGAGAAGGCCGCCCGCTTCGTCCAGATGTGCGACGCCTTCAACATCCCGCTGGTCACCCTGGTCGACGTCCCCGGCTTCCTGCCCGGCACCGACCAGGAGCACGACGGCATCATCCGGCACGGCGCGAAGCTGCTGTACGCGTACTGCGACGCCACCGTGCCGCGGATCCAGCTGATCCTGCGCAAGGCCTACGGCGGCGCGTACATCGTGATGGACTCCCGCTCGATCGGGACCGACCTGTCGTTCGCCTGGCCGACCAACGAGATCGCCGTGATGGGCGCCGAGGGCGCCGCCAACGTGGTCTTCCGCCGGGAGATCGCCGCCTCGGCCGACCCGGAGGCCACCCGCGCCGCGCGGATCGCCGAGTACCGGCAGGAGTTGATGCACCCGTACTACGCCGCCGAACGCGGCCTGGTCGACGACGTCATCGACCCGCGCGACACCCGGTCGGTGCTGATCGCCGGACTGGCGATGCTCGGGGCCAAGGACGTCCGGCTGCCGCGCCGCAAGCACGGCAACCCGCCGCTGTGAGCGCGACCGCCCTGCGGATCGACCGCGGCCGGCCCGACCCCGAGGAACTCGCCGCGCTAACCGCCGTGCTGTGCGCCCGGGCCGCCGCCCGGACCGCGCAGCCGCCGGCCCCCGCTGCCGACGGGGACGACCCGGCCTGGCTGCGCCCGGACGGCTACCTGTCGCCCCGCGGCTGGTCCGACCGGCCGGCCGGCTGAGCGTCAGATCCAGCCCTTCTCCTTGGCCAGCATCGCCGCGTGGAACCGGTTGGCGGCGTTCAGCCGCAGCATCAGATCGGCCACGTAGCGGCGGAAGGTGCGCAGCGAGACCCCCATCCGGCGGGCGCCGATCTCGTCCTTGTCCACCTCGCACAGGATGCGCAGCACCTCCCGCTCCACGGCGGTCAGCGCCTCCTCGCCGTCGGCCGAATCGGCCAGCGAGGCCAGGTCCTCGGCGGACTCCCACACCTCCTCGAACAGCCGGATCATGCTGGCCAGCAGGCCGGGCTGACGGATCACCAGGGCGCCCCGACCGGACTCCTCGGGATCCACCGGCACCACCGCCAGCGTCCGGTCGTAGGCGATCAGCCGCTCCAACGCCCGGTCGGTGAACCGCACCTGCGCACCCAGCGCCACCGTCTCGCGCAGGTACGCCAGCGTCACCGGGTTCTCCACCGCCTGCCGTCGCACCACCGTGCGCAGCGCCACCCCGCGCCGCAGGCAGCGCATGTCCAGCGGCCGGGCCGCCTCGATCAGGGACGGCGAGAAGGACGGCTGGAGGGCCAGCACCTCCTGGTGGGCGAAGAAGGCCAGGTCGTCCAGCCGGGCCCGGATCTCCTCCAGCCCGTCCAGCCGCTCGATGTCCAACGGCAGGTTCCGGGACCGGCCCTGCCGGAACGCCCCGGTCAGCTCGGGAATCACCGCCCGGGTCGCCATCACCCGGCGGAGCTGCTCGTTCAGCTCGGTGAACCGGTTGTCGATCAGCCGCTCGATGCCGATCGACGGATCCACCAGGGTGCTGCGGCCCTGCTCCCGCTCCGAGCGGCGCAGCAGCCCCAGCAGCTCCAACTCGGCCATCGCCTCGGCCACTTCGTCCTCAGCGAGGCCGAGGGCCGAGGCGGTCCGGCCGGCACTCGCCGCCACGGCCTCGTCCGGGTGCTCCAGCAGATGCCAGTAGACGTCGATCGATCCGGCGCCCAGACCCAGACAGGTCAGGTCGGCCATCCTGGCCGTGCCCTCGCCCGACCGCCCCGCGTTCCGATCCTCGCTCAACAAGTCCATTCCCCCTGATGGACGGGCGTCCCCCGCCCCTGAACCCGACCCTCCGGCCGGCCCGGCGCAGTCCACCGCACCCCCCGGGGCCCGGCCGCGCGGTCCGGTCAGGTCACCGCCCGCCGTCCACCGAGAACCGGCTCGACCGGGAGTAACCACGGAAACTCGCAATGTAGCCGACGCTATCCGCCCGATTGCCGTTGTGCAATGGCGTCTTTCCCCGTGGGACACCTGCCCGGAAGGCGGGCACTCAGCGTCGCAGGTAGGCGAGGACGGCCAGCACCCGGCGGTTGGCGTCCGGGGTGTTGTCGATCCGCAGCTTGGCGAAGATCGCCGCCGTGTGCTTGGCCACCGCGCTCTCGCCGACGTGCAGCTCCGCCATGATCGCCGCGTTCGACCGGCCCTCGGCCATCAGCCGCAGCACCTCCAGCTCCCGCGGGCTCAGCTCGGCGGTGCTGCCCCGCGCCGTCGAACGGGCCATCAACCGGGCGATCACCTGCGGGTCCATCACGGTGCCGCCGGACGCCACGGTGCGCACCGCGTCGACGAACTGCGCGGTCCGGGTGACCCGGTCCTTCAACAGGTAGCCGACCGCGCCCCGGCCGTCCGCGAGCAGCTCCTGGGCGTACAGCTGCTCGACGTACTGCGACAGCACCAGCACCGGCAGGCCCGGCCGCTCCCGGCGGACCGCCAGCGCGGCCTGCAGGCCCTCGTCGGTGTGGGTCGGCGGCAGCCGGATGTCCACCACCGCCACGTCCGGGTGCAACGAGCGCAGCGCGCGCAGCAGTTCGGGGCCGTTGTCGACGGCCGCGGCCACCTCGAAGCCGTGCTCGGCCAGGGTGCGGCTCAGGCCGTCGCGGAGGAGGAAGAGGTCTTCGGCGAGGACGACGCGCACGGCAGCTCCAAGGTCGCGGTGGTCGGTCCGCCCGGCGGGCTGTGCAGGGCGAGGGCGCCGTCGAAGGCGGCCAGCCGGCGGCGCACCCCGGCCAGCCCGCTGCCGCACGCGGGATCCGCCCCGCCCCGGCCGTCGTCGGCCACCACGGCCAGCAACCGGCCGTCCGCGCACCGCAGTTCCACCCGCACCCGGCTGCCGCCCGAATGCTTCGCGGCATTGGCGAGCAGCTCGGCGACCGCGAAGTACGCGGCCGCCTCGACCGGGGCGGGCAGCCGGCCCGGCAGCGCGGCGTCCACCTCCACCTCCAGCACGCAGTCCAGCGCCAACGAACGGACCGCGTCCGGCAGGCCGCGGTCCGCGAGCACCGGCGGGAGCACCCCGTGCACGAGGTCCCGCAACTCCTGCAGGGCCCGCTCGGAGGTCGCCCGCACCTCGCCCAACAGCCGCCTGGCCGCCGCCGGATCGCTGTCCACCAGCCGGTCCGCCCGGTCCAGGGTCAGCCCGAGCGCGACCAGCCGGGCCTGTACCCCGTCGTGCAGGTCCCGCTCGATCCGGCGCAGCTCCGCGGCCTGCAGGTCCAGCGCCTGCGTCCGACTGTCCGTCAACTGCCCGATCCGCCGCTCCAACCGGTCCGTCCCCGGACCGCCCAGCAGCCGCCCCGTCCACACCCCGTAGCGGACCAGCACCGGACCGGCCAGCCACAGGCCCGCCGCGACGAACCCCGCACCCAGCAGCGCCGCCGCCGCGGCCAGGCCCGCGGAGTCCACCGGAACGAACGCGTACCAGTTGCCCGGCCCCAACCGCCGCCACAGGAACGGCTGCACCAGCGTCCCGAAGACTCCGTACAGCACCAGCGACGGCGGGACCGCGGCCAGCGCCCCCGCCGTCCACGGCCCCAGCCACGCCCAGGCCAGCTCCCGCCGGAACGCCGCCGTCCCCAGCCCGGCCGCCGTGCCGGGCAGCGGCTCCGGCGCGGGCAGCGCGGTGCCCGTCCAGGGGGCCAGCAGCGCCCGCTCGCGGTCCGCCGCCCGGCGCAGCCCCCGCGCGGCCGCCCGCACCGGACCGGCCGCGCCCAGCGGCAGCAGGGACAGCGCCCCCGCGGCGGCGAGCGCCCGCACCGAGACCGCCAGGGCGCGCAAGGACAGCAGCTCGCACCGGCCGAGCGCCCGCAGCGCGGCCCCGGCGGCGGCCTGGCGATCCGTCATATCAGCGTGATGCCAGCCGGTGCCGCCCGGCGACGGACCGTCAGCACCCACGGCAGGGCCACCAGCACGCTCGCCGCACCGAACAGCAGCATCGGCGCGACCGCGCCCGACTCCTCGTCCAGGAACACCAGCATCCCCAGGTTCACCAGTGCGTGGAACGCGCCCGCCACCGCCAACCGGTGCGCGCCGATCCGCTCCCAGGCCGCGCCCAGCAGCACCGACATCGCCACCGTCGCCGCCAGGAACCCCGCCGCGTACGCCGGCGCCTGCGCGAACACCTGGACGTGCCAGCACCCCCACAGCAGCCCGACCGCCACCGACGAGCCCCACACCCCGAACCGCTCCCGCAGCAGCGGCTGCAGCAGGCACCGCCACCCCGCCTCCTCCCCGCACGCCCCCACCAGCTGGGCCGCCGCCACCACTCCGAACGGCGCCGCCGTCCCGGTCACCGGCACCGGCACGCCCAGCAGCAGCGCCCCGGCCACCGCCAGCCCCGTGACCGCCGCCGCGCTCCCCAGCACCGCCGCCCACGGCCCCCGCGCCGCACCGCCCGCCCACAGCCCGCGCACCAGCCGCGGCCACCCGGCCGCCACCGCCAGCACCCCCAACGCGGGCCCGAACTGCAACAGTTCCACCACCTCGCCCGGCACCCCCGTGGCCGGCTGCACCGCCCCCAGCACCCCGGCCCCCGCGAACGCCACCACCAGGAACACCCCGGCCGGCCCGATCCACGTCCCCCGCATGACAGTCCACCCTCCGCTCGACGTCGTCGCTCCTTCCGACGATCCCGCGCGGACACCCCCGCTCCCCATGCACCCAGCTGCCCGAACGGGGTGCAGCTACCTGCACCCCCGGCGGGCAGCCGGCTGCGACGCGCCGGGGCGTTCACTCGTCCGGGTGGAGTTCGGCATCCGGGCGGCTCAATCGGGTACCGGTGACGGCGGGCCCACGGGCTCGTTAGGCAAGGCGCCGATCGCTGTCGACGACTCAAGGGGCGGGACCCAGTGGCTCAGCCGTTCGAACTGCCGGACTTCTACGTGCCGTACCCGGCGCGGATCAACCCGCACTACGAGGAGGCGCGGGTCCACACCAGGGAGTGGGCCCGGGCGTTCGGCATGCTGGAGGGGTCGGGCATCTGGGAGGAGCACGACCTCGACTCGCACGACTACGCGCTGCTCTGCTCCTACACCCACCCCGACTGCGACAGCGAGGCGCTGAACCTCGTCACCGACTGGTACACCTGGGTCTTCTTCTTCGACGACCACTTCCTGGAGATCTTCAAGCGCACCCTGGACCGCGAGGGCGGCAAGTCCTACCTCGACCGGCTGCCCGCCTTCATGCCGATGGACCTCGCCGACGGGTTCCCCGAACCCACCAACCCCGTCGAGGCCGGCCTGGCCGACCTGTGGCAGCGCACCGTCCCGCAGATGTCCGCCGACTGGCGGGCCCGGTTCGCCGAGTCCACCCGCAACCTGCTGAACGAATCGCTCTGGGAACTCTCCAACATCAACGAGGGCCGGGTCTCCAACCCGGTCGAGTACATCGAGATGCGCCGCAAGGTCGGCGGCGCGCCCTGGTCCGCCGGCCTGATCGAGTACGCCGCGCACGCCGAAGTCCCGGAGGCGGTGGCGCACTCCCGACCGCTGCGGGTCCTGCGGGACGCCTTCTCCGACGGCGTCCACCTGCGCAACGACCTGTTCTCCTACGAGCGGGAGATCGGCGAGGAGGGCGAACTCTCCAACGGCGTCCTGGTGCTGGAGACCTTCCTGGGCTGCTCCACCCAGCAGGCCGCCGAGGCCGTCAACGACCTGCTCACCTCCCGGCTCCAGCAGTTCGAGAACACCGCGCTCACCGAGCTCCCGCCGCTGTTCGCCGAACACGCCCTCACCCCGGACGAGATCGGCCGCGTCCTCGCCTACGTCAAGGGCATGCAGGACTGGCAGTCCGGCGGCCACGAATGGCACATGCGCTCCAGCCGCTACATGAACGGCGGCGGTGCGGCCGCCCCCGCCCGCGGCCCCAAGGGCCTCGGCACGTCCGCCGCCAACATCCGCCTCGCCGCCGGCATCCGCGGCCTGCGCAGCTTCACCCACACCCCGCACCGCAGGACCGGCCCCTCCCTGCTGCCCGCCTTCCCGATGCCCTACCCCCTCGCCCTCAACCCGCACCTGGACGCCGCCCGCGAGAACGTCGTCGCCTGGTGCCACCGCTTCGGACTGCTCGACCCGGCACCCGGCGTCTGGTCCGAACCCAAGGTCCGCGACTACGACCTGGCGCTCTGCGCCGCCGGCATCGACCCCGACGCCACCCCCGCCGAACTGGACCTCTCCGCCGCCTGGCTGGCCTGGGGCACCTACGCCGACGACTACTACCCCGCCGTCTTCGGCCGCTCGCGGGACCTGTCCGGCGCCAAGGCCCTGAACGAGCGCCTGTACGCGCTGATGACCCTCGACGGCAGCCTCCCGTTCGAGCCCGCCAACGCCGTCGAAGCCGGCCTCGCCGACCTGTGGCAGCGCACCGTCGACCCCTTCACCAGCGAAGCCCGCACCGCGTTCCGCAAGGCCGTCGGCGACATGATCGACAGCTGGCTCTGGGAACTCGCCAACCAGGCCCAGAACCGCATCCCCGACCCCGTCGACTACATCGAGATGCGCCGCGCCACCTTCGGCTCCGACCTGACCATGAGCCTGTCCCGGCTGGGCCGCGGCGGGGCGATCCCCGAAGCGGTGTACGCCAGCGGCACCATGCGGGCGATCGAGAACTCGGTGGCCGACTACGGCTGCCTGGTCAACGACCTGCACTCGTACCAGAAGGAGATCGAGTACGAGGGCGAGCTCCACAACCTGGTCCGGGTGGTCGAGAACTTCTTCTCCTGCGACTACCCCGTCGCCGTCGACATCGTCGCCGACCTGATGGCCTCCCGACTGAGCCAGTACCAGCACCTGGTGGCCGGAGAACTCCCGCTGCTCAAGCGGGACTTCGCGATGGACGAGGCGGCGTCCGCGGCCCTCGACGGATACCTGCACGAGCTGGAGGACTGGATGGCGGCGGTGCTCCACTGGCACCAGCAGTGCCGCCGCTACTCGGAGGACGTGCTCAGGCGGCACAACGCCCCGAAGACCGCCGTGACCCCGGAGCTGGGCACCTCCGCCATGCGGATCCTGGCGGACCTGGCGCGATAGCCGAGCAGACAGGGGCGCGTGAGGAGTCCGCACGCGCCCCTGAGGGTTGCTGCTACTGCCAGGAGTTCTGTTGCGGGTGCGCCGGGGGCGCCTGGTGGGGGACGGGGGCGGCGGTCGCCGGGTGGTGGCGGTGGCCGCGGGGGTGGCGGGTGAGGGTGTAGCCGAGGACACCGGCGAGGGCGGCGAGGACGCCGCCGGCGACGGTCCACCACCAGCGGGTGTTCCAGCCGGAGAAGAGGTCGGAGTACCAGTGGGTCTCTTCGGCGGCGGGCGCGGCCGCGTAGGTGGCGCTCGCCGAGGGGCTGGGTGCGGCGGTCGCGGCGGCGGCCGTCGCCCCGGCGTTGACCGGCGGCACCAGCGGGGCCTTGAGCGAGCCGCCCTCGGGCTGCGCGTCGTCCGCGCCGCCCTTCGCGGCGACGTGGACGTGCACCTGGGAGGCGAGGCCGAGGTCCTGCTGCGGGATGTCCGTGGTGGAGAGCCGGACGTAGTAGGTGCCGGGCAGCGGGTCGCCGGACCAGGGCTCGGCCCAGGAGCGGATCTGCCGCAGTGTGCAGCTGAGTTCGATGCCGGTGGCGGTCTGGGCGGCGGTGCCGTCCTGGGGGCCGGCGGTGCAGGACTGGCGGCGGCGCAGGCCGTCGAAGAGTTCCACGGACCAGGTCTGCGGGCCGTGCCGGTCGGCGGCGTCCGGCAGGGTGACCTTGACCTGGACGGTCGCGGTCTGGCCCTCGGCGGCGGGGAACGCCCAGTACAGGTAGTCGCCGGTGGAGACGGGGACGTCCGCGTCCTGGCCGGACTCCAGGGTGGTCGCGGTCAGGAAGCTGGTACCGACCGAGTTCACCACCGGCTTGGCCGTGCCGGTCGCCGAAGCGGCGGCGGACGGCGAGGCGGTGGCCGACGGCGAGGCCGCCGTGGCGGTGGGGGCCAGCAGGAGCAGCCCGGTGAGCGTGGCGGCCGGGACGGCCGCGGTGAGGAGCTTGCGCATCGTCAGTTCTCCCGCCAGACGGCGATCCGCCAGCGTGCCAGCCAGCCGAAGATCAGACCGGCGAGCAGGCCGGCGAGGGTGAGCACACCGAGCAGGATCCAGCCGCGGCCGAGGCCCATCGCCGGTCCGTCGGGGGCGGGGGAGGCGGCGGTGACGTCGACGGTCAGCTCCAGCGGCAGGCCGGGGTCGGCCTGGACGCCCGCCTGCGCGGCGAAGGAGTTGCTGACGACCAGGCAGACCGTCCGCCCGGTGGCCGCGGCGGAGCCGGAGCCGGTGGAGGGGGACGCGGAGGCGGAGGAGTCGTCGGAGGACGCCGACCAGCGCACACCGGTGGAGGCGACGTCGGTGCGGCCGGAGCCGGCGTCGGCGCCGCGGACCAGCTCCTGGCCGCGGGCGTCGGTGGCCTGCAGCAGCACCCCGTAGTCGCGGGCGACGGCCCGGTCGGGGGTGACGCTGACCGAGGCGCGCAGTTCCTGACCCGGCTTCACCGGCACCCGGTAGACCCGGTGCTCGGAGAACTTCTCGCGGTCGGTGTAGACGCCGGGGGAGAGCACCGGGGCGTCCGCGCACTTCTCCGAGCCGGTGACCTTGGCGGGCGTCACGGCGTGGGTGTCCTGGGCGCGGTTGACCAGCTGCTTGACGCGCTGGGTCAGCTGGTCCTGGGTGCGGACGTCGGTGAAGGTGCCGCCGGTCGCGTTGGCGATGCAGAGCAGCTGCTGGCGGGTCTTGTCGTCGTGCGCCAGGCCCAGCGTGTCGATCACCAGGTGGATGCCCTGGCTGGCCAGTTCGCGGGCCACGTCGCACGGGTCCGGCGGGGCGCAGGTGTCCTCGCCGTCGGTGATCAGCACGATCCGGCGGGTGGTGGGACCGGTGCCCAGGTCCTGGGCGGCGGCCCGCAGCGCGACGCCGATCGGGGTCCAGCCGGTCGGCCGGAGGGTGGCGACGGCGGTCTTGGCCTCGACCTTGTCGGTCTTGCCGACCGGGAAGAGCTGCTTGGTGTCCTTGCAGCCCTCCTTCTGGTCCTTGCCCGGGTAGGTCGCGCCGAGCGTGCGGATGCCGAACTCGGTCTCG
The DNA here is from genome assembly GCF_003610255.1 of Streptomyces sp. TLI_171. GTDB lineage: Bacteria > Actinomycetota > Actinomycetes > Streptomycetales > Streptomycetaceae > Kitasatospora. The sequence continues at coordinate 4,530,907 of NZ_RAPS01000001.1, forward strand.
GCCGGCAGCGCATCGATGACCTCGTTGATCGACTGCTGGGCGACGGCCATCCGGCTCTTGCCCTGGATGTCGGTGGCCTGCATCGAGCCGGACCCGTCCAGGACCAGGTCGACCTTGGGCGCTTCGGTGGCGGCGGGCGGGGCCCCGGGCTCGTCGGCGGACGCGGGGAGCGCGCCCAGCACGGTGCCCGCGACTATCGTCAGGGCCCCGAGCAGCGCGGCCGCGCGGGCCGTCCGTCGTGTTCTGGTGGTGGTGATCACCGCCGCATCCTAGGGACCGTCAGTTCGAATCGCCCAATGCGGGTCGGGGCCCGCGCGTAAGGTGAACTCGCAGTCGGAGCAGGCGGGGAGAGCACATGACGGCGCGTCTGGCCGGGATCGGCAAGCGGTACGGCCGCGGCGGCCCGTGGATCCTGCAGGGCGTCGAGCTGGCGCTCGGTCCGGGCGAGCTGGTCCGGATCGAGGGCGCGAACGGCAGCGGCAAGTCGACCCTGCTGAAGCTGCTGGCCGGGATCGAGCACCCCGAGCGGGGCACCGTCACCGTGCCCGCGCGGCGGGCGTACGTGCCCGAACGCTTCCCGCCGGCGCTGCCGTTCGACGCCCGCGACTACCTGCGGCAGCTCGGCCGGGTGCGCGGCCTGGCCTCCGCCGAGGCGCTGCGCCGGGCCGACCACTGGCTGGAGCGCTTCGGCATCACCCCGTACGCGGGCACGCCCATCGGCCGGCTCTCCAAGGGCACCTGCCAGAAGGTCGCCGTCGCCCAGGCGCTGCTGGCCGAGGCCGACCTGCTGCTGCTCGACGAGGCGTGGACCGGCCTCGACCAGGCCGCCCGCGGCGAGCTGGACCTGGCGGTGGCCGAACGCACCGCGGCCGGCGGCCTGGTGGTGTTCGTCGACCACGACCCCCACCGGCTGGCCGGACTGACCACCTCCGGACACCTCGTCAGCAACGGTGCGCTGCACGGGGTTGCGGTCCCGGCGGTGGCGGCGGACGGGCCCCGGGTCGCCGTGGTGGTCGAGGCGGAGCGCCTCCCCGACCTGCTCCCGGGCCACCCGGAACGCAAGCCCCTCGCGGACGGCGGCGTCCGCCTGGACGTGCCCGCCGCCCACTCCGACGCCCTGCTGCGCCGCCTGCTCACCGCCACGCCCGCGGTGCACGTCCGCAGCGTGGGCGAAGCCCGCTGAGACCCGACCGGGAGTTGTGCCATGACCCTGCGCGTGCTGACGCGGTACCACCTGGAGCTGCTGGTGCGCTCCCAGCGCTGGCTGGCGCCAGGGCTGGCGTACGTGGTGCTGATGGGGCTGGGGGTGTCGGGCGGGGACGAGGCGCTGTCGGCGGCGGCGTTCTCGGCGGGCCTGCTGGTGCCGCTGACGGCCTGGCTGACCAGGGGCGCGGTGACGGCGGAGCCGCCGCAGTCCCGGGCCTGCCTGGTGGCGGCGGCGGGGTGGCGGCAGGTGCACCTGTCGGCGCTGCTGGCGGGGGCGCTCGCGGGGCTGGCCCTGGGCGGGCCGGGGCTGGCGGTGGTGCTGCTGGTGGGGAGCGGGGCGTCGGGGGCGGCCCTGGGCGCGGGAGCGGCGGCGACGGCGGTGTGCGTGCTGTCGGGGGCGGCCGTGGGGGCGGTGTGCAACCGTCCGGTGGTGGTGGGCGCGTACGCGGTGCCGCTGGGGCTGGGCGCGGTGGTGGCGGTGCTGCTGGTGCCGGGGTCGCCGCCGAACGCGGTGGTGCGGGCGCTGGTGCTGGGCTCGCGGCGGCACGCGGTGGACCTGCCGTGGTGGACGCTCGCGGGTGCGGCGGTGCTGGCGGCGGCGGGCTGGTGGGCTGCGGTGGCGGTGGCGGAGCGCCGGGGCGAGTGACCGGCAGGAAACGGACACACCGGACCAGATGGGATTAAATATGGCGAATCCTGGCTAGGGTGCTGGAAGACGTGCCCCATGCCAGTCGGAAGGAAGTCCGCCGTGAGCAACCTGTTCGCGATCGCCTACCCGGATGTCGCCACCGCGCAGAAGGTGCGGGACGAACTGATCGGCCTGCAGAAGCAGAAGCTGATCGACCTGGAGGACGTCGTCGTCGTCGAGCGCCGCGAGGACGGGAAGATCAAGCTGCACCAGGCCATGTCGAACACCGGGATGGGCGCCGCCTCCGGCGCGCTCTGGGGCGGCGTGATCGGCCTGCTGTTCTTCATGCCCTTCCTGGGGGCGGCGATCGGCGGGGCCACCGGCGCGGCCGTCGGCTCGACCACCGACACCGGGGTGGACGACAACTTCATGCGCCAGGTCGGCCAGAAGATGGAGCCGGGCAGCGCCGCGCTGTTCGCGCTGGTCCGCTCCGCGACCCAGGACAAGGTGATCCCGGCCGTCGCCCAGTTCGGCGGCGAGCTGATCCAGACCTCGCTGAGCCACGAGGAGGAGGAGCACCTGCGGCTGATCGCCAAGGCGGCGAACCCGGCTTCGACGCTCTGACGCTCCCTCAGGTTCTCCGGCGGGGTGCCGGGCGCGTGCCGCCCGGCGCCCCGCCGTCCGTGCCCTTTCGAGCTGGCGAGGACGGCTGGTGGCCACTGACTCCGCGACCCGGGCGGCCCGGGTGCCCGGCGTGCCGCGGGCCAGGCCCGGACGGTGGACCGAACTGGTGCTGGTGCTGGCCGCGGTGGGCCTGGCGGTGTTCGGGTACGTCGAGGTCGGCGTCAACCTCGACGGCAAGGCCCCGCCGGACGCCGCCCAGTACGGCGGCGCGCTCGGCGTGCTGGCGCTGGTCGCGCACGGCGTGGTGCGCTGGCGGGCCAAGTGGGCGGACCCGCTGCTGCTGCCGATCGCCGTCCTGCTGAACGGCGTCGGACTGGTCGTCATCTACCGCCTGGACCGCAACCCGGGCAGCGAGGCCGCCCCCACCCAACTGCTCTGGTCCACCCTGGGGGTGGGCCTGTTCATCGTGGTGCTGGTGCTGCTGCGCGACCACCGCCGGCTGCAGCGCTACGCGTACGTCGGCGCCTTCGTGGCGCTGGTGCTGCTGGTGCTCCCGGTGTTCTTCCCCCCGGTGTACGGCTCGCGGATCTGGATCACGCTCGGCCCGCTGTCCTTCCAGCCCGGCGAGTTCGCCAAGATCCTGCTGGCGATCTTCTTCGCCGCCTACCTGGCCGCGCACCGCGACGCGCTCGCGCTGACCGGCCGCAGGGTGCTGTGGTTCCAACTGCCGCTCGGCCGGGTGCTCGGACCGGTGCTGCTGATCTGGGCGGCGTTCGTCGGCGTGCTGGTGCTGGAGACCGACCTCGGCACCTCGCTGCTGTTCTTCGGCCTGTTCGTGGTGATGCTGTACGTGGCCACCGCGCGCACCGGATGGATCGTCATCGGCCTGCTGCTGTCCGCCCTCGCCGCGGTCGGCGTGGGCTGGCTCTCCCCGCACGTGCACGGCCGGGTCACCGAATGGCTGCACCCGATGGCCTCGATCGAGGCCGGGCTCGGCGCCAACCAGATCGCCCAGTCGCTGTTCGCGTTCGCCTGGGGCGGCCAGCTCGGCACCGGCCTCGGCCTCGGCCACTCCGCGCTGATCGGCTTCGCCACCAAGTCCGACTTCATCCTCGCCACCGTCGGCGAGGAGCTCGGCCTGACCGGCCTGCTCGCGGTGTTCCTGCTGTACGCGCTGCTGGTCTCCCGGGGCTTCCGCACCGGCATCGCGCTGCGCGACCCGTTCGGGCGGCTGCTCGCCATCGGTCTGGCCGCGCTGATCGCCATCCAGGTGTTCGTGGTGGCCGGCGGGGTCCTCGACCTGATCCCGCTGACCGGCATGACGCTGCCGTTCATCGCCCAGGGCGGCTCCTCCGTGGTCACCAACTGGGTCATCGTGGCGCTGCTGGTGCGGATGAGCGACCTGGCCCGGCGGCCCGAGGAGGACGCGTGAGGTTCACCCGCCCCGAGGGCGCCAACGGCGGGCCGCAGGGGCTGCCCGGCATCTCCACCACCGGACGCCGGGCCGGCACCTTCTGCATGCTGCTGATCGTCGCCCTCGCCGTGCAGGCCACCCGGGTCCAGGTGTTCCAGAAGAAGGAGCTGGACGACAACAGCGCCAACCAGCGCGCCGTCATCCAGCGCTACGACCAGCCGCGCGGCAACCTCCTGATCGCCGGTCAGTCCGTCACCGGCTCCGCGCCGACCGGCGGCCGGCTGGCGTACAAGCGCACCTACACCGACGGCCCGCTGTACGCCGCCGTCACCGGCTACTCCTCGCAGACCTACGGCAACACCCAGCTGGAGGGCGTCTACGACGACCTCCTCTCCGGCACCGACCCGGAACTGGCCGGCTGGGCGGTCTGGGACGCCGTCACCCGGCAGCAGCAGCCCGGCGGCGACGTGATCACCACCATCGACCCCGCCGCGCAGCGCGCCGCCGTCCAGGGACTCGGCAACCAGAAGGGCGCCGTCGCCGCGATCGAACCCGCCACCGGCCGGATCCTGGCGCTCGCCTCCACCCCCAGCTACGACCCCGGCAGCTTCGCGGGAACCTCCACCGCCGACCAGGACGCCTGGAAGAAGCTCCAGGACGACCCCGACCAGCCGATGCTCAACCGGGCCCTGCGGCAGATCTACCCGCCCGGCTCGACCTTCAAGGTGGTCACCGCCGCCGCCGCGCTGGCCAACGGCGTGGTGACGGACATCCAGGCCCCCACCGACGCCCCGTACCCGTACGTGATGCCGGGCACCACCACCCCGCTCAACAACGACACCGGCGCCTGCGACCAGGCCGGGCTCTCGCTGGACGAGGCGATGACGCTGTCCTGCAACAGCGTGATGGGCTACCTGGGGGTGCAGACCGGGCTCGACCGGATGGCCGCGATGGCGCAGAACTTCGGCTTCAACGACGCCAAGCTCGACATCCCGGTCCGCGCCGCCCGCTCCAACTTCGACACGCAGATGAACACCTCGCAGCTGGCGCTCTCCTCGATCGGCCAGTACGACACCGCCGCCACCCCGCTGGTGATGGCGATGGTCGCCGCCGGGGCCGCCGCCGACGGCCAGGTGATGTATCCACAGCTTGTGGACAAGCTGACCAAGGCCGACGGCAGCCAGGTCCGGCTGCTGCACCCCAGGCTGTACCGGCAGGCCTACGGCGGCGCAGTCGCCGCCCAGCTGCGGCAGTTGATGGTCGACGTGGTGGAGAACGGCACCGGCCGCAACGCCCGGATCCCCGGCGCCGAGGTCGGCGGCAAGACCGGCACCGCCCAGCACGGCGTGGACAACTCCGGCACCCCGTACGCCTGGTTCATCGGCTGGGCCCGCCCGGAGGGCTCCACCGACGTCCCGCCGGTCGCGGTCGCCGTGGTGATCGCCGACAGCGCGGCCAGCGACGTCACCGGTGGCGGGCTCGCCGCCCCGATCGCCAGGTCCGTGATGCAGTCCGTGCTCAACCGGTGAAAACCGTGAAAAGCACACCATTTGATACTGTCCCGGTCTGATTCCCCACCAGAAGGACATCGATGAGCACCGCCAGCCTGCTCCGGCGCAAGCCCGTGGACACCCTGATCGCCGAAGCGGGCGGCACCGGAGCCGGCCACCTGCGCCGCTCCATCGGACTCTGGCAGCTCTCCGCCATCGGCATCGGCGCCACCGTCGGCACCGGCATCTTCTTCGTCCTCACCACCTCCGTCCCGGAGGCCGGACCGGCCGTCGTGCTGTCCTTCGTGATCGCCGCCGTCACGGCCGGCCTCACCGCGCTCTGCTACGCCGAACTCGCCTCCGCCATCCCGGTGTCCGGCTCCTCCTACTCGTACGCCTACGCCACCATGGGCGAACTGGTCGCCTTCGGGGTCGGCGTCTGCCTGCTGATGGAGTACGGCGTCTCCGCCTCCGCGATCGCCGTCACCTGGGGCCAGTACCTCGACCAGTTCGCCGACCTGGCGTTCGACCTGCACCTGCCCGCGGCGCTCGCCGCCCCGCCCGGCGAGGGCGGCGTGGTCAACCTGCCCGCCGTGGTGCTCGTGGTGCTGGTGTGCGTGCTGCTGATCCGCGGCGTCGGCGAGTCCACCAAGGTCAACGCGGTGATGGTGACGATCAAGCTGGCCATCCTGGTGCTGTTCGTCGCCGTCGGCCTGACCGGCTTCACCGCCGGCAACTTCACCCCGTTCGCCCCCAACGGCTGGGACGGCGTGCAGACCGCAGCCTCCACCATCTTCTTCTCCTTCATCGGCCTGGACGCCGTCTCCACCGCCGGCGAGGAGGTCCGCGAGCCGCGACGCACCCTGCCGCTGGCCATCCTGATCTCGCTCACCGTCGTCACCGTGCTCTACCTCGCGGTCGCCGTCACCGCGATCGGCGCCCAGCCCTGGCAGGAGTTCGACGGCCAGGAGGCGGGCCTGGCCCAGATCCTGCAGAACGTCACCGGCCAGACCTGGCCCGCCCTGGTGTTCGCCGCCGGCGCGATCATCTCGATCTTCTCCATCACCCTGGTGGTGATCTACGGTCAGACCCGGATCCTGTTCGCGATGGGCCGCGACGGCCTGCTCCCGCGCCCCTTCACCCGGGTCTCCCCGCGCACCGGCACCCCCGTCTGGAACACCCTGGTGGTCGGCGCCGCGGTCGCGGCGCTCGCCGCGGTCTTCCCGCTGCGGCTGCTCGCCGACATGACGTCGATGGGCACCCTGGTCGCCTTCACCGCCGTGTCGATCGGCATCATCGTGCTCCGCCGCACCCGCCCCGACCTCCCGCGCGGCTTCAAGGTCCCGTTCTACCCGGTCACCCCGCTGCTCAGCGCCGCGTTCTGCGTCTACCTGGTCACCAAGCTGCACCGCGACACCTTCATCGCCTTCGCCGTCGCCCTCGCCCTGGCCGCCGTCCTCTACTTCACCTACAGCGCCAAGCACTCGAAGCTGGCGAAGGCCGCAGAGCCGGAGGGGTGAACGGCCCCGCCGCTCCCGGGCCCCGCGGGCTGTGCCCGCTAGCCTTCCGAGCATGGTGTGCCGACCGCGGGTGCTGGCGCTCGGGTGGCTGGCCGCGGCAGGCTGGGCGGGCGCGTTCCCGCTGCTCTCGGACCTGCCGAACCAGGCCGCGTGGGGCCGGTTCGCCGCGCCCGGGTACCTGCTCGCGGCGGCGCTCTGCGCGGCCCTGCCGGGCCGGACCGGCCCCCGGGCGGCCGGGGCGGCCGCGGCGCTCGGCGCGGTGCTGCTGCCACTGGCCGCCTTCACCCTGACGGGCCGTCACCAGTCCGAGGTGACGGTGGTGGAGCGCTCCGCCCGGCTGCTCCTGCACACCGGCAGCCCGTACCTGCCCGACCCCGTGCACGTCGTCGACTACAACCCGTACCTGCCGGTGATGGCGGTGTTCGGACTGCCCAGGGCGCTGCTCGGCGACGCCGGGCCGGCCGCCCGGCTGCTCGGGGACTGCCGGCTCTGGTTCGCGGCGGCGTTCCTGGCCTGCCTGCTGACGGGGTGGCAGCTGCTGCGCCGTCGGCCGGGCCGCGGAGCGGTGCTGCCGCTGACGGTGCTGACGGTCTCGCCGCTGATCGCGCTGACCCTGGTGGTCGGCGGCGTCGACCTGCCGCTGATTGGGGTGTGCTGCCTGGCGATGGCGCTCGCCGACCGCGGCCACCCCGTCCGGACCGGGCTGGTGCTGGCGCTGGCCTGCACCCTCAAGTGGACGGCCTGGCCCGCCCTGCCGGTGGCCGTGCTGCTGCTGCACCAGCGGCGCGGCCCGCTCCCGGCGCTGCGCGCGGGCCTGCTGGCGGTCACCGCCGGCGGCGCCGCGCTCGCCCCGTTCCTGCTCGGCCACGCCCGCGAGATGTACCAGCAGGTGGTGCGGTTCCCGCTGGGCCTGACCGCCGTGCGGACGCCCGCGGGCAGCCCGCTGCCCGGCCGGGTGCTGGCCGGCCTCGGGCCGCTGGGCCACACCCTGTCGCTGACCCTGCTCTGCGCCGGCGGCCTGGCCGTCGCCCTGTGGCTGCTGGCCCACCCGCCGACCGGGGCGGTCGCCGGCTGCGACCTGCTGGCCGCCGGGCTGACGGTGGCGTTCGCGCTGGCCCCCGCCGGGCGGTTCGGCTACCTGGCGCTGCCCGCGGTCCTGGTGATCTGGCCGCGGCTGGCCACCGCGTCCGGACGGCCGGTTCCGGCCCGGCGGCGGCAGCCGACGCACCGTCAGCCGGAGGCAGTGCCTATGGTGTCCGGGAACACCGCTCGAACACGGGAGTGACCTTGGGCGCCACCGGACGACGCCGCTTCCTCGGACTGGCCGCGGGCGCGGCCGCCGGACTCACCGCCTGCGGGCCCGGCCGGGGTACCGGCGCCGCGGCCCCCACCGCACCGGCCGCCCCGCCGAGCCCCGAGCCCTCCGCCACCGCCGCCGAGAACGCCCGCCCGGGCAACGCCGACTGGCGGATCACCAACGCCGGCCCGGCCCGCGTCGTCGAGGGCTGGGCCGACCGGACCAGCGCCCTGCCCGGCGAACAGGTCGGCCTGCACGTCTCCACCACCGCCCCCGGCTTCACCGTCACCGCCTACCGGATGGGCTGGTACGGCGGCGCCCGCGGCCGCCAGGTCTGGAAGTCCGGCCCGCTGCCCGGCACCCAGCAGCCGCCGTTCACCGTCGACCGGACCACCCGCACGGTCAGCACCGCCTGGCCCCGCACCACCACCGTCGACACCACCGGCTGGCCCGAGGGCTGCTACCTGCTCCGGCTGGACGCCGACGGCGGCGCCGGACAGCGCTACGTCCCGCTGACGATCCGTTCGCGCGGCACCGCCGGGACCACCGTGCTGGTCAACGCCGTCGCCACCTGGCAGGCCTACAACGAGTGGGGCGGCTACAACCTGTACAACGGCCCCACCGGCGGGCTGCCCACCCGCTCACTGGCCGTCAGCTTCGACCGCCCCTACCAGTACGACGACGGCGCCGGGCTCTTCCTGGTCTACGAGGCCCCGCTGATCGCGCTCGCCGAGCGGCTCGGCATCCCGCTCTCCTACGCCACCGGCATCGACCTGGCCGCCGACCCCGCGCTGCTGCACGGCGCCCGGGCGGTCCTCTCGCCCGGCCACGACGAGTACTGGTCGCCCGAGCAGCGCGCCCACGTCACGGCCGCCCGCGACGCCGGCACCCACCTGGCCTTCCTCGGCGCCAACTGCTGCTACCGGCGCGTGCGGTACGAACCCTCGCCGACCGGGGCCGACCGCACGGTGGTCTGCTGGAAGGGCGCCTGGAAGGACGACCCGGGCTACCGGGCGGGCCACCCCGCCACCACCGACTTCCGCTCCCCGCCCGGCGCCGACCCGGAGTCCTCGCTGCTCGGCGTGGTCTACGACGGCTACCCCGTCGACGCGCCCTACGTGGTCACCAACCCCGGCCACTGGCTGCTGGCCGGCACCGGCGCCGCGACGGGCGACAGCTTCCCGCACCTGGTCGGCGTCGAGTACGACCGCGTCGACCCGTCCTTCCCCACCCCCGCGGGCATCGAACTGCTCGCCCACTCCCCGGTGGTGTGCGAAGGCCGGCACTCCTACGCCGACACCGCGCTGTACACCGCGGGCAGCGGCGCACTGGTCCTCGCCACCGGCACCATGCGCTGGGTCGAGTCGCTGGACGCCACCGGCCCGGCCGGCGGCACCGCGATCCACGGCATCGACGGCCGGGCCGGCGACTTCACCCGCAAGGTCACCGAGAACCTGCTGCGTAGGTTCTCGGCAACCGGCTGAGCCCGGGGCCTACTTGTTGCCCACCTGCAGCACCTTGGACACCGCGGGGCCCGCGGCGTCCGCGCCGTGGCCGCCGCCCTGCACCTCGGCGGCGACCGCCAGGTTGCCCGAGTAGGCGGTGAACCAGGAGTTCGGGTCCGGGCTGCTGTCGACCTCGGCGGTGCCGGTCTTCGCACCCGAGCCGCCCGGCAGGGCCGGCCGGACCGCGGCGGCGGTGCCCGACTGGACGGTCTTCACCATCAGCGAGCGCAGATCGGTGAGCACCTGCGGCGCGAGCGTCCGGGCCGCCTTCACCTGGTCCATGCCGGGCACCAGGATCGGCTGCCGGAACACCCCGGACTGCACGGTCGCGGCGACCGAGGCCATCGCCAGCGGGTTGGTGCGCACCTTGCCCTGGCCGATGAACTCGCTGGCCGCGCCGGCCATGTTGCCCTCGGTCGGGATGTCGGTGTCGAAGTTCGACAGGCCGGTCTTCCAGACCAGGCCCAGCCCGAACACGTCCTTGGCGAGCGCGGGCAGCGAACCCGGCTTGAGGACGTCCTTGCCCTTCTCCAGGAAGGAGGTGTTGCAGGAGTGCACGAACGCGTCGGTCAGCGTGTAGTTGGGGAACGCGCCCGGCTCGTCGTTCTTGATCGCCTTGCCGGTGACCATGGAGGACTCGGGGCAGGGCATCGAGGTGGTCGGCGTGACCCCGGCCTCCATCAGCGCCGTCGCGGTGAGGATCTTCATGGTGGAGCCGGGCGCGGTGGCCCCGGAGAAGGCCCGGTTCTGGCCGTTCGACGGAGAGAACGCGAACGCCAGGATGTTGCCCGTGCTGGGCTCGATGGCGACCAGCGAGGCCGGCTTGCCCTGGGCGGCGACCGCGCTCTCGGCGGCCGCCTGCAGCGGGGCGTCCAGGGTCAGCTTCAGGTTCGGGACCGGCTTCGGCTCCTTGATGGTGAACAGCTTCTCGGGCGTGCCGCTGCCCGCGTCGCTGCTGATCACCACGCCGCTGCCGGCGGTCGCCGGGTCGCCGCCCTGCGGGGCCGCCGCCTTCAACTGGTTGAGCAGGCCGGTCAGCGACGGGTAGCTCGCGAGCGGCTTGTTGTTGCGGTCCGTGACCGTCGACGGGGAGGCGTACACCGGCTTCACCGCGAGGCTCTGACCGGCCTTCAGCTTGGGGTGGATCACCGTCGGCGCCCAGTGCACGGCGGCCGTGCCGTCGCTCATCTTGACCACGCCGAGCACGCCGTCGTAGTTCCACGGGAGGCCGGTCTCGGCGAACTCCAGCGAAGCCTTGAAGCTCTCCAGCACCCCGGTCGGCGCGGCGTCCGCGGCCCCGGAGGCGGTCGCCGACGCGGACGGGCTCGCCGCGGCCGAGGACTTCGCCGCCGTCGGCGTCGGCGCGGTGGTCGGGCCGCCCGCGGTCAGGTGGACGGCGCTGGGCTTCACCTTGTCCTGGAACGCCTGCAGTGCGGCCTGCGCCTTGTCGGGGTCGTCGGTGAGCTTGGCGGCGGTGAACAGGTCGCCCTTCGCCCAGGCGTCCAGGAAGGCCTTGGCCCCGGACGCGGCGAGCTCGGGGGTGGGGGGCTCGGCGACCACGGTGCGCGGCTTGGCCGCCTCGGCCTTGCCGGAGCCGTCACCGGACACCAGGGCGTACGCCCCGTAGCCGCCGGCGGCGAGCATGACCGCGGCGACCGCGGCGATGCCGATCTTCGCGCCCTTGTTCACGTCGAGTCCCCCATGAGGTGTCGTGGCCGTCGGGAATCAGCGGCCACGACACCATAGGCAGACACCATCCGTGCACTCACGACACGCCGGGGCTTTGTGACAGATCCGGTACACGTCAGCGGGTGTGGCGCGGCGGCGTCAGATCCAGCTGCTGAGCCACATCCGGGCCCGCCAGTCCTCCATCGGGATGGTCTGGCCGGTGTACAGCGGGAAGAAGTAGAGGAAGTTCCACATGACCGCGGCGACCAGCAGGCCCGCGCCGGTCGCGCCGGCCAGCCTGCGGTCCGGCGAGGCGTCGGCCGGGCCGAGCATCGCCCCGATCATCATGGTCACCGCCAGCACCAGGAACGGGACGAAGCAGACCGCGTAGAACAGGAAGATGGTCCGCTCCTGGTACATGAACCAGGGCAGGTAGCCGGCGGCCACGCCGCACAGGATCGCCCCGGCCCGCCAGTCGCGGCGCATCAGCCAGCGGTACAGGCAGAACAGCACCGCGGCGATGCCCGCCCACCACAGGAACGGGGTGCCGATCGCCAGCACCTCGCGGGCGCACTCGGAGGTGGTGCAGCCCGCCTGGCCGTTCTTCGGCGACTCGTAGAAGAACGACACCGGTCGGCCCAGCACCAGCCAGGACCACGGGTTCGACTGGTAGGTGTGCGGGCTGTGCAGGTGGGTGTGGAACTCCCAGACCTCGTGGTGGTAGTGCCACAGGCTGCGCACCCAGTCTGGGATCCAGCCCTGGTCGCTCGGGTTGTGCAGCGCCCAGTCGCGGAAGTAGCCGCCCTTGCCGGGCTCGGTGGAGGAGAAGATCCAGCCGCTCCAGGTCACCAGGTAGGTGCCCAGCGCGGTCAGCCCGATGGTCAGCCCGGACCAGAAGACGTCCCACAGGTTCGCCAGCACGCTGCGCGGACCGCCGGCGCCGCCCGCCGGAACCGGACCGCGGGCCCGGCCGGCCAGGCGGCGGGCCGAGGAGTCCCAGACCGCGGTGAGCAGCACGAACGCCAGGATCGCCGGGCCGCCGCTCCACTTGGTGCCCATCATCAGGCCCAGGCAGACGCCCGCGGCCAGCCGGTAGGGCCGCCAGCCGAGGACCCACCATCCGCCGCCGAGGCCCTGCTCGATCCGTTCGGCGATCCGGGCCCGGCTCCTGTCCCGGTCGATCAGCAGCAGCCCGAACGCGGCCAGGAACCAGAACATCACGATCAGGTCGAGGATCGCGGTGCGGCTGAGCACGAAGTGCAGCCCGTCCACCGACAGCAGCAGGCCGGCCACGCACCCCAGCAGGGTGGAGCGGAACAGCCGGCGGCCGATCCTGGCCATCATCAGCACCGACAGGGTGCCGAGCACGGCCATCATGAAGCGCCAGCCGAACGGCGTCATGTGGAACAGCTGCTCGCCCAGTCCGATGATCCACTTGCCGACCGGCGGGTGGACCACGTACGCCGCGTCGGTGCGCAGCGGGACGCTCGGGTTCGGCGCGGTGATCAGCCCGTTGGCGTCGTCCGACCAGTTGCTCTCGTAGCCGAGCTGCCAGAGCGCGTACGCGTCCTTGGCGTAGTACGTCTCGTCGAAGATCAGGGCGTGCGGGTTGCCGAGGTTGGCGAAGCGCAGCACTCCGGCGAACAGCGCGACCGCCAGCGGGCCGAGCCAGCCGGACCAGCGGCACAGCCAGGACCAGAGCGGGTCGGGCAGCCGCAGGCCGAGCCGGGCGAGCACGGGGGAGGCCGCCGCGGACCGCGGGGTGACGCCCGGGCCGTCGGGCATCGGCGGGACCAACTGCTCGTCCAGCGGCGCGCGTTGCGGCGCCCGGTAGCCGACACCGGCCAGTGCGCGGGCCCATCGGGAGGCCGGTTCGGGCTCCGCGCGCGGCACCGGAACGGCGGCCGGATCGGCCGATTCCAGCACGGTCACGCCGCCCCGCTCGGGGTGGTCCATACCACTCTCCATGTCGCCGTTCACGGCCACATCGTAGGGGCAATGGCTGAAGTCACAAGGGGCACCTGTCGGCCCGGTCCGGGGCGGGGGCGCGTCCGTCCTGCCGGGGACCCCTTCCGGTAGGGGAGGATGGTGCCGTGACTGGTGTTCTCGTACTGGCAGGTACCCCCATCGGCGACGTCGAGGACGCGCCGCCCCGGCTGCGCGCCGAACTCGCCGAGGCGGACGTGATCGCGGCCGAGGACACCCGGCGGCTGCGCCGGCTGACCCAGGCGCTGGGCGTGGTCCCGGCGGGCCGGGTGGTGTCGTACTTCGAGGGCAACGAGGTCGGCCGCACCCCCGAACTCGTCGCCGCGCTGCAGGACGGCTCCCGGGTGCTGCTGGTCACCGACGCCGGCATGCCCTCGGTCTCCGACCCCGGCTACCGGCTGGTGGACGCCGCCGTCGCCGCCGGGATCAAGGTGACCGCGGTGCCCGGCCCGTCCGCGGTGCTGACCGCGCTGGCGCTGTCCGCGCTGCCCGTCGACCGGTTCACCTTCGAGGGCTTCCTGCCCCGCAAGGCCGGCGACCGCGCCCGGCAGCTCGCCCAGGTCGCCGCCGAGCCGCGCACCATGGTGTTCTTCGAGGCCCCGCACCGGATCGCCGAGACCCTCGCCGCGATGGCCGGGGCGTTCGGCGCCGACCGCCCCGCCGCGGTCTGCCGCGAACTCACCAAGACCTACGAGGAGGTCAGGCGCGGCCCGCTCGCCGAACTCGCCGCCTGGGCCGCCGAAGGCGTCCGCGGCGAGATCACCGTGGTGGTGGCCGGCGCCCCGCCCGCCGCCCCCGAGGAGGTCGGACCCGCCGAGCTGGCCCGCCTGGTCGCCGTCCGCGAGGAGGCGGGGGAGCGCCGCAAGGAGGCGATCGCCGCGGTCGCCGCCGAACGGGGCCTGCGCAAGTCGGTCGTGTTCGACGCCGTGGTGGCCGCCAAGCACGCGCCCTGACCGGCCCGATCGGGTGCGTGCCTGTGGCCGGAATCGCGCGTACGTTGGAATGAGCACCCCAGCGGAGGGCCAATTCGGGACCAAGACTTGGCAAGCCGGGCATCGGACGGAGCCTCCCGGGCATTCCCTGGGATGGAAAGACCCGCACCGGGCCCGCAGGGTCCGGCGGCGGGCTCCGAACGAAGCGAGGTGGCGCATGAGCGACACGATCGACAGCCCCCGGAACGGCGGAGCACCCAGCGGTCTCGGCGTGACCAGTCGTCCGCGCACCGCCGTGGAGACGGTCCGCGAGGCGTACTCCTTCGCCTGCCTCAACTGCGGCTACGGCTGGGAGCAGGCGTACGACATCGAGCACCACGTCGGCCGGGACGGCCGCACCGTGGTCGAGTACAAGGCGAACGGCGTCCGGGTGCCCTCGCCGCTGCGCGAACTGGTCTGCCCGGGCTGCGGCGGCGAACGCGTCCGGATCATGCGCGCCGGCCGGGTGGCCGGCATGGCCGCCCAGATGGCGCCCGGCTACGCGCCGACCGCCGAACCGGAGGGCCCGCCGGAGCCCCCCGGGCTGCGCGCGGAACGCAAGCGGCACTGGCCGTTCCGCTCCCGCCGCACCGCCTGAACCCCACCGGCCGCGGGGCCGGTCCGGGACCGTCCGCACGGTCCTGGCCGGACCCCGCGCCCGACTAGGATCCGGGGGTATGGCGGCCTTGGAAGACCACAGCAGCACCGGCGCGTACTACGTCACCACCCCGATCTACTACGTGAACGACCGGCCGCACCTCGGCCACGCGTACACCACCGTCGCGGGGGACGTGCTGACCAGGTGGCACCGCCAGCGCGGCGAGGACGTCCACTTCCTCACCGGCACCGACGAGCACGGCCAGAAGATCCTGCGCACCGCCGAGGCCAACGGCGTCACCCCGCAGGAGTGGTGCGACCGCCTGGTGGAAGAGGCCTGGAAGCCGCTCTGGCAGCACCTGCAGATCGCCAACGACGACTTCATCCGCACCACCGAGGCCCGCCACACCGACCGGGTGCGGGAGTTCGTCCAGGGCCTGTACGACAAGGGCGAGATCTACCGGGGCAGCTACACCGGCCCCTACTGCGTCGGCTGCGAGGAGTACAAGCTCCCCGGCGAGCTGCTGCCCGGCGCCACCGCGGACGAGAAGCTCTGCCCCGTCCACAAGCGCCCCGTCGAATGGCTGGAGGAGGAGAACTACTTCTTCCGGCTCTCCGCCTACGGGCCGAAGCTGCTGGAGTTCTACGCCGCCCACCCGGACTTCATCCAGCCCGCCGCCGCCCGCAACGAGGTGCTGCGCTTCGTCGAGCAGGACCTCAAGGACCTGTCGATCTCCCGCTCCACCTTCGACTGGGGCATCCCCCTGCCGTGGGACGACAAGCACGTCCTGTACGTGTGGGTGGACGCCCTGCAGAACTACCTGACCGCCGCCGGGTACGGCGCCGACCCGGAGCGCTTCGCCCGCCTCTGGCCCGCCTCCGTGCACCTGGTCGGCAAGGACATCCTGCGCTTCCACGCCGTCATCTGGCCCGCCATGCTGATGGCCGCCGGACTGCCGCTGCCCAAGCGGGTGGTCGCCAACGGCTGGCTGATGGTCGGCGGCGAGAAGATGTCCAAGTCCAACCTCACCGGCATCGCGCCCACCGACCTGACCTCGCACTTCGGCGTCGACGCGTACCGCTACTACTTCCTGCGGGCCATCCCGTTCGGCACCGACGGGTCCTTCTCCTGGGAGGACTTCACCGCCCGCTACACCTCCGAACTCGCCAACGACTTCGGCAACCTGGCCTCCCGGGTCGCCGCCATGATCGGCAAGTACCACGACGGGCTGCTGCCCGCCGCCACCGCCACCGCCTCCGGCCCCGCCGAACAGGCCGTCGTCGACGGGCTCGGCCGGGCCGTCGCCGATGCCGACCGGAAGATCGGCGAGGAACTCGACTTCGCGGGCGGCCTCGCCGCGATCTTCGAGTTCGTCAAACTGGTCAACGGCTACCTCACCGAGCAGGAACCCTGGAAGGTCGCCAAGTCCCCCGACGGACAGGACCGCCTCGCCACCGTCCTGTACACCGCCGCCGAATCGCTGCGGGCCCTCGCGGTCCTGCTCAACCCGGTGATGCCGGCCGCCGCCGGCAAGCTCTGGGACTCGCTCGGCGCGCCGGCCCTGCTCGGCCCGCTCGCCGAGCAGCGCCTCGCCACCGCCGCCGACTGGGGACGCCTCCCCGCCGGCGCCACCGTCACCAAGGGCGACGTCCTGTTCCCCCGACTCGAAGAGAAGGCAGCCTCCTGATGGCCGGCAAGAAGAACGACGACCGGTCCACCCCGCCGCCGCTCCCCGAGCCGCTGGCCGTCCCCGTCGCCGACTCGCACACCCACCTCGACATGCAGTCCGGCACCCCCGCCGAGGGACTGGCCCGGGCCGCCGCCGTCGGCGTCACCACCGTCGTCCAGGTCGGCTGCGACCTCCCCGGCTCGCGCTGGGCCGCCGACCTCGCCGCCGAGTTCGAGCAGGTGCACGCCGCCGTCGCCCTGCACCCCAACGAGGCCCCGCGGATCTTCCTCGGCGACCCCGACGGCTGGTCCGGTCAGCACCGCCGCCCCGGCGGGCAGAGCGCGCTCGACGAGGCACTCGCCGAGATCGACCGCCTCGCCGCCCTTCCGCAGGTCCTCGCCGTCGGCGAGACCGGACTCGACTACTTCCGCACCGGCCCCGAGGGCGTCGACCTGCAGAAGGAGTCCTTCCGCCGGCACATCGAGATCGCCAAGCGGCACGGCAAGGCCCTGGTCATCCACGACCGCGACGCCCACGAGGACGTCATCGCGCTGCTGCTCGAAGAAGGCGCCCCCGAACGCACCGTCTTCCACTGCTACTCCGGCGACGCCGCGATGGCCAAGACCTGCGCCGAACACGGCTGGTACCTCTCCTTCGCCGGCCCCGTCACCTACAAGGCCAACCACGCCCTGCGCGAAGCGCTCACCGCCACCCCCCTCGACCGCGTCCTGATCGAGACCGACGCCCCCTTCCTCACCCCCCACCCCTACCGCGGCCGCCCCAACGCCCCGTACCTGATCCCGGTCACCCTCCGCGCCATGGCCGCCCACCTCGACCTCCACGAGGACGAGCTCGCCACCGCGATCGCCGCCAACACGGCACGCGCCTTCGGCTGGTGATCGGCCCGTATCCTTGCCGGGTGAGCACCACCGAACCCACCTCCGACGGCCACCTGCTGGGGGCTGCCGACATCCGCGCGCTGGCCGAGGCGTTCGGCGTGAAGCCGACCAAGCAGCGCGGGCAGAACTTCGTCATCGACGGGAACACCGTCCGGCGGATCGTCCGGGCGGCGGGGGTGACGGAACAGGACGCGGTGGTCGAGGTCGGGCCCGGGCTCGGGTCGCTGACGCTGGCCCTGCTGGAGGTGGCGCGGCACGTCACGGCGGTGGAGATCGACCCGCTGCTGGCCCGCCACCTGCCGGACACCGTCAAGGGCCGGATGCCCGGCCGGGCCGACCGCTTCGACCTGGTGCTCAGCGACGCCATGGACGTCACCGAACTGCCCGGCCCGGCGCCGACCGCACTGGTGGCCAACCTGCCCTACAACGTCGCCGTCCCGGTGCTGCTGCACATGCTGGAGACCTTCCCGAGCATCGAGCGCACCCTGGTGATGGTGCAGAGCGAGGTCGCCGACCGGCTCGCCGCCAAGCCCGGCAACAAGGTGTACGGCGTGCCCTCCGTGAAGGCCAACTGGTACGCGGACGTGAAGCGGGCCGGCGCGATCGGACGCAACGTCTTCTGGCCCGCGCCGAACGTCGACTCCGGCCTGGTCTCGCTGATCCGCCGGGACCCGCCGGCCACCACCGCCACCCGCCGCGAGGTGTTCGCCGTCGTCGACGCCGCGTTCGCCCAGCGCCGCAAGACCCTGCGCGCCGCGCTGGCGGGCTGGGCCGGCTCGCCCGCCGCCGCCGAGCAGGCGCTGCGGGGCGCCGGCATCGACCACACGCTGCGCGGCGAGATGCTGACGGTGGAACAGTTCGCGGCGATCGCCGAGCACAAGCCCGAGCCCGAGGAGCAGTGATGGTCACCGTCCGGGTGCCCGCCAAGGTCAACGTCCAGCTCGGCGTCGGCGGGGTCCGCCCCGACGGCTACCACGACCTGGCGAACGTCTTCTTCGCGGTCGCCCTCGGCGACCAGGTCACCGCGACCCCCGGCGAGGGCGTCACGCTCTCCTGCACCGGGTCCGACGCGGCCGCCGTCCCGCTCGACGACAGCAACCTCGCCGCCCGCGCGGCCCGCCTGCTCGCCGCCCACCACGGCCTCGCCGACCCCGGCGTCCACCTGCACATCGACAAGGCCATCCCGGTCGCCGGCGGCATGGCCGGCGGCAGCGCCGACGGCGCCGCCGCGCTGCTCGCCTGCGACGTCCTGTGGGCCCTGGACACTCCGTTCGACACCCTGCTCGAACTCGCCGCCGAACTCGGCTCCGACGTCCCGTTCGCGCTGCTCGGCGGCGTCGCGCTGGGCCGCGGCCGGGGCGAGATCCTGGAGGCGCTGCCCGTCTCCGGCACCTTCCACTGGGTGTTCGCGGTCGCCGACGGCGGACTCTCCACCCCCGCGGTGTTCCGCGAGTGCGACCGGATCCGCGCGGACTCCGGCAGCGGCGCCACCGTGCAGGAGGTCCCCACTCCCGACGCCGACCCGGCGCTGCTCGCCGCCCTCGCAGAGGGCGACCCCGTCGCGCTCGCCGCCGCGCTCAGCAACGACCTGCAGGCCGCCGCCGTCTCGCTGCGCCCCTCGCTCGCCGACACGCTGCACGCCGGCACCGAGGCGGGCGCGCTCGCCGCGCTGGTCTCCGGCTCCGGCCCGACCTGCGCGTTCCTCGCCAAGGACGCCGAAGCCGCCGCCCACATCGCCACCGCACTGCGCGCCTCCGGCACCTGCCGCACCGCGCACGCCACCCACGGCCCGGTGCCCGGCGCTCAGGTGGTCCAGACCTCCGCTTGACCTGGAGCGCGCTCCGGGTTCCAGACTCTCTCCCGTGGCCCGCACCGGGCGGGCCACGGAAACGAGGGGAACCCGGCCATGCGCAAGCGCACCATCGGAACCGACCCGCGCACCCGACGCGAGGTCAGCGTGCTCAGCCTCGGCGCGATGCTGTTCGGCACGCTCACCGACGAAGCCACCTCCTTCGCCGTCCTCGACCGCTACGTCGAGGCGGGCGGCACCTTCATCGACACCGCCAACAACTACGCCTACTGGCAGGACGACAGCCAGGGCGGCATCAGCGAAGAGGTCATCGGCCGCTGGCGGGCCAGCCGCGGCATCACCGACGAGGTGGTGATCGCCACCAAGCTCGGCGCCCGCCCCAAGGCCCCCGGCACCGGCTTCATCGAGAACGGCGAGGGCCTGTCCGCCAAGGTCATCCGCAGCTCCTCGGAAGCCAGCCGCAAGCGCCTCGGCGTGGACAAGCTCGACCTGCTGTACGCGCACATCGAGGACACCGAGGTGCCGCTCGCCGAGACCGTCCACGCCTTCGGCGAACTGGTCAACGAGGGCACGGTCGGCCTGCTCGGCGTCTCCAACCACTGGTCCTGGCGGGTCGAGCGGGCCCGCAACATCGCGGCCGCGGCGGGCCTGCCCGGCTACGAGGTCCTCCAGTACGGCCACACCTACCTGCGCCGCCGCGGCGACTGGCCCGGCCTGCTCAACCAGGACGGCGACCAGGCCGCCGTCCAGGGCGACCTGATCACCTACCTGAAGGAGAGCCCCGAGCTCACCCTGGTCGCGTACTCCCCGCTGCTCGGCGGCGGCTACGTCCGCGCGGACAAGCCCCTCGGCCCGTCCTTCGACCACGCCGGCACCCCGGCCCGCCTCGCCGCACTCGACACCGTCGCGAAGCAGACCGGCGCCACCCGCAACCAGGTCGTCCTCGCCTGGCTGCTCGGCGGCGACCTCCCGACCGTCCCGCTGGTCGGCGCCTCCTCGGTGGCCCAGCTGAACGAGAGCCTGGCCGCCCTGGACCTGGAACTGACGGCCGATCAGCGGTTCCTGCTGGACACCGCCAGGTAAGGCGGAACCCGGGCGGTCCGCTCACCGCACTAGGCTGGGTGCGTTACAGCCCCTTCCTCAGGAGTGCAGCTTCGTGGCCGTCAACCTCGCCACCATCGAGTCCGTCACCAAGGTGTACGGCACCAGGGCCCTGCTGGACGGGGTGAGCCTCGGCGTCAGCGAGGGCGACCGGATCGGTGTGGTGGGCCGCAACGGTGACGGCAAGACGACGCTGATCCGGATGCTGGCGAAGCTGGAGGAGCCGGACACCGGGCGGATCACCCACTCCGGCGGGCTGCAGATGGCCGTCCTGACCCAGCACGACTCGCTGGACCCGGCGGCGACCATCCGGCACGAGGTGATCGCCGGCCGCGCCGACCACGAGTGGCTGGGCGACGCCCGGATCCGCGACATCATCCAGGGCCTGTTCGGCGGCCTCGACCTGCCGGGCTTCGCGAACGGCCTGGACACCGTGATCGGCCCGCTGTCCGGCGGCGAGCGCCGCCGGATCGCGCTGGCCAAGCTGCTGCTCGGCGAGTGGGACCTCGTGGTGCTGGACGAGCCCACCAACCACCTGGACGTGGAGGGCATCGCCTGGCTGGCGAAGCACCTCCAGGCCCGCCGCTCCGCACTGGTCTGCGTCACCCACGACCGGTGGTTCCTGGACCAGGTCTGCACCCGGATGTGGGACGTGCAGCGCGGCGAGGTGCGGGAGTACGAGGGCGGCTACTCGGACTACGTGTTCGCCCGCGCCGAGCGCTCCCGGATCGAGGCGACGGAGGAGCAGAAGCGCCAGAACCTGGCCCGCAAGGAGCTGGCCTGGCTGCGCCGCGGCGCCCCGGCCCGCACCTCCAAGCCGCGCTACCGGATCGAGGCGGCGAACGCGCTGATCGCGGACGTGCCGGAGCCGCGCGACAAGTCCGAGCTGATGAAGTTCGCCAACGCCCGCCTGGGCCGCACCGTCTTCGACCTGGAGGACGTCACCGTCAAGGCCGGCGAGAAGCTGCTGCTGGAGCGCCTGACCTGGCAGCTCGGCCCGGGCGACCGGATCGGCCTGCTGGGCGTGAACGGCGCGGGCAAGACCTCGCTGCTGCGGGCCATGCAGGCGGCGTACGCGACCGACGGCGACGTGCAGCCGGCCGGTGGCGTGATCAAGGTCGGCAAGACCGTCCGGCTGGCGTACCTGTCGCAGGAGGTGGCGGAGCTGGATCCGACCACCCGGGTGCTGCAGGCCGTCGAGCAGGTCCGCGGCCGGGTCGACCTCGGCAAGGGCCGGGAGATGAGCGCCGGCCAGCTGTGCGAGCAGTTCGGGTTCGGCAAGGACAAGCAGTGGACCCCGGTCGGCGACCTGTCCGGCGGCGAGCGCCGCCGCCTGCAGCTGCTCCGGCTGCTGATGGACGAGCCCAACGTGCTGTTCCTCGACGAGCCCACCAACGACCTCGACATCGAGACCCTGAACCAGCTGGAGGACGTGCTCGACGGCTGGCCGGGCTCGATGGTCGTGATCAGCCACGACCGGTTCTTCATCGAGCGGACCACCGACACCTGCTACGCGCTGCTCGGCGACCGCCGGATGCGGATGCTGCCGAACGGCGTCGACGAGTACCTGGAGCGCCGCACCGCGATGGCGGAGGCCGCCGCCCAGGCCGCCGCCGCCCAGGTCCCGGCCGCCGCGGAGACGACCGGCCTGTCGGCGGGCGACCTGCGGGCCGCGAAGAAGGAGATGCAGAAGCTGGAGCGGCAGATCGCCAAGCTGGACCAGCAGGAGTCCAAGCTGCACGCCCAACTGGCCGAGCACGCCGCGAACTTCTCCAAGGTCGCCGAGCTGGACGCGCAGCTGCGCAAGGTCCGCGAGGACAAGGAGGAGCTGGAGCTCTCCTGGCTGGAGCTGGCCGAGCAGGTCTGACGGCCGCTCAGCCGTCGAGCAGCCGGTCCAGCTCCTCGGCGGCCCGGGCCAGCGCGCTGCGGGTCGGGTCGTGCGGGCCGGTCGGCCGGTCGGGGCGCCCGGCCGGCGGCCGGTGGGCGCGGGCGGCCGCGGTGAGGCGGTCCAGCGAGGCCAGCACCCGTTCGATCACGGCCGGCTCGGGCGCCCGCCCGCCGTACCGGAGCTGGGCGGCGTACGCGGCGACCGCGCCGGACAGCCGCTCCAGCGCGGCGGTGGCGGGCAGCCACTGCTCGGCGAGCCGCCCGGCCGGGGGCGGCTCGGCCAGGCCCAGGTCCACCTGCTGCCGGGCGTCGGCCAGCGCCCGGTAGGCGGTGCGCCGCAGCCACACCTCGGCGACCGGCTCGGCGCGCACCACCGAGGCCAGGTACGCGCGGAGGGTGGCGGCGGCGGTGACGATCCTGGGCTCGATCCGGTGCGGCGGCCGCTCGGGCCACAGCAGGTAGCCGAAGACCAGCA
This sequence comes from Streptomyces sp. TLI_171, assembly GCF_003610255.1. Taxonomy (GTDB): domain Bacteria; phylum Actinomycetota; class Actinomycetes; order Streptomycetales; family Streptomycetaceae; genus Kitasatospora. The sequence continues at coordinate 4,553,655 of NZ_RAPS01000001.1, forward strand.
CGATCGCGCTGGCCAGCGCGGTGTCCAGGACCCGGGGCCAGAACTCGGCGGCGCCGCTCTCGCCGCCCAGCTGCACCAGGAGCAGCGCGACCGGGGTCATCACGGCGGTGTTCAGCCCGTAGTGGGCGGCCGTCGAGTACGGCAGCAGCGCCACGCACAGCGAGACGGTCACCGACAGCGCCCAGGAGTTCGTGGTCGCCGCCAGCAGCACCGCGGTCAGCGCGATGCCCAGCACCGTGCCCAGGGCGCGGCTGACCGCCCGCTGGAACACCGAGCCGAGGTCCGGCTTCAGGACGAACGCCACCGTCATCGGCACCCAGTAACTACGGCTCAGCGTCAGGCCGTTGACCACCGCCTCGGCCACCGCGACGCACAGCGCGACCCGCAGGCCGTAGCGCACCGAGCCGTGCGACAGCAGCCGGACCCGCAGCCGCCACGGGTCCGGCGGGGGAGGGGCGGCGGTGTCCAGCGGCGCCCAGCGGCCCGCGACGGTGTCGGCGGCCGCCCGCAGCGCGGTGTCGAAGGCGGTCCGGGACGGGGTGTCGGGACGCCAGTCGGGGTAGCCGGGCTCGGGGCCGCCGGTGATCTGCCGGGCCAGCGCCGCGGGCAGCGCCGCCACCTCGGGCGGGACCGGCCGCCAGGCCCAGAGCAGCCCGGCCGCGGCCTCGGTCGCGCCGAGCGCCGCCTCGTAGCTGCGGCGCAGCCACCGCAGCCGCTCCGACTCGGCCCGGCCCGGGCGGGGCGGCGGCAGCAGGTCCTGCATCTGGTTGAGCCGGCCGGTGAGCACCCGGCGGGCCGCCGCGCCGTCCGCGGTGCCGAGCGCGGCGAGCATCCCGCCGAGCGCGAGGTAGACGTCCGCGAGCGCCCGGGTGCGGGGGTCGGTGCGCACCCGGGTGCGGTAGCGCAGGCCCAGCAGCAGCACCAGCGCCGCACCGCACGGCAGCATCGCGGGCGCCGCCCACCACGGGTGGGGGAGCGCCATCCCGCCGCCGAGCGAGGCCGACACCAGCAGCAGCATGCCGGCCGCCGAGCCGCGCGGGCCGGTCGCGGAGAGCGCGCCGCCCGCGAAGCCGACCGCGGTCAGCGCCACCCCGATCGTCAGTCCGCCCGCGCCGCGGTGCTGCAGGCCCGCCCCGATCAGCATCCCGGCGGTGGAGGCGGCCAGCGCCAGCGCGATCCGCGGCGCCCGCAGCCGCAGCGGCTCCACCCGGTCGTTCATGGTGGCGTGCATCGCCCCGAGCCCCGCGAACACCCCCAGGTCCAGCCGGCCGAACAGCAGCCCCGCCAGCAGCGGCACCGCCATTCCCACCGCCGCCCGCACCATCAGCACCCACGGCACCGCCGGTCTGGTCGGCCGCAGCGCCAACGCCCACCACGCGGCATCGCCGGAAGCACGACTGCGGCCGGGGGCTGACACAGGATCACGCGCCTTCGCTGCACGGGAGGTTCGCGGCTGCTGGGCGACATTGCACGGCAGAACGGGTCTTCTCGGGCAGTTTAGCCCTCCGACCTGGCCGGAGTGGATTTCCCAACGGGTCGGCCGAGCATGTAATGTCTTCCTCGTCGCAAGGGGAGCCGAGAGGTGCCCGGAGCAACAAGCCCCTATAGCTCAGTCGGTAGAGCGTCTCCATGGTAAGGAGAAGGTCTGCGGTTCGATTCCGCATGGGGGCTCAGATCGAGAAGGCCCCGCCGGCAGGCGGGGCCTTTCGCGTTCTCCGGGGGAGGTCCTCTGGCGGGGCGGGCGCGGATGCGCTGTGATGGTGCGTCTGTCGGCCCGACCGGGGGAGGTGGCGGGATGAGCGCGCGGCTCGTGGTGGCGGACGACCACCGGCTGATGGCCGAAGCCCTCGGCGCCGCCCTGCAGCAGCGGGGCCACCGGGTGCTGGGCGTCGGCGCGCCGTGCGGGGCGGTGCTGGACCTGGTGGCCGGGCGCCGTCCCGAGGTGTGCCTGCTGGGGACCGCGGACGGGCCGGACGATCCGTTCGAGCCGCTGCGGCGGCTGCGCCGGGAGCGGCCGGAGATCGCGGTCGTGGTGCTGGGCCCGTTGGGCGCGCCGGCCCGGGTGGCGGCGGCGTTCGCGGCGGGAGCGGCCGGCTACGTGCGCAGCGACGAGCGGATCGACGTGGTGGACCGGGCGATCGCCCGGGTGCGGGCGGGGGAGGCGGCGGTCGCGGTCGAGGTGCTGCGGGCCGCGTTCGAGCAACTGCTGTGGCCGGTGGCGGAGCCGGACGACGAGGCGGTGCGGCTGCTGCGGCTGCTGACCCGGCGGGAGGTGCAGGTGCTGGCCCGGATCGCGGAGGGGGAGGACACCGCGGCGATCGCCACCGCGATGCGGATCGCCCCGTCCACGGCCCGCACCCACGTGCAGCGGGTGCTCACCAAGCTCGGGGCACGGTCCCGGCTGGAGGCCGCGGCGCTCGCCGCCCGGACCGGGCTGCTCGACCAACTGGCGTGACACGCACGGCCGTTCGCTACCGGGCGGAGCGGGGCGGCGGAGGTAGGGTCACGGGCATGACGACACAGATCAGCACCCTGCTGCAGGCGGCCGCCGACCGGACGGTGCCGGTGGTCCGGGCCCTGCCGGACGAGGCCCTGACCGGCCCGACGCCGTGCGAGGGGTACGACGTGCGCGAGTTGACCCGGCACCTGCTCCAGGTGGTGCAGAACTTCCAGGTGCTGGCGGCGAAGGGCGACACCGACTGGTCGCAGGCCGCGCCGGAGCTGACCGGCGACTGGCGGGCGCGGTTCGCGGCGGAGACGGCGAAGCTGGTGGCCGCGTGGGGCGAGCCGGGCGCGGACCAGGGCGTGGCGGGGGCGATGGGGATGCCGGCCGGGACGGTCGGCGGGATGGCGCTGCTGGACCTCACGGTGCACGGCTGGGACCTGGCCCGGGCGGCGGGCCTGCCGTACGAGCCGGCCCCGGAGGCGGTCGCGGCGCTCGGGCCCCTGGTGGCGGACCTCGCGCCGAACGCCCGGAAGACGGGCGTGTTCGGGGAGCCGGTGGACTACGCCGGGGACGACCCGTTCGAGGCGCTGCTGGCGCTGAGCGGCCGGGACGCCGGCTGGACGGCCTGACCGGCGGTTCGGACGGGTGGCCTATGCTCCGGAGCGAGGAACACCCGGAATGTCGCGGAGGTCGAGGGCATGAGCAAGTATCTGGTCACAGGCGGGGCCGGCTACGTGGGAAGCGTGGTGGCGGCGCACCTGTTGGAGGCCGGTCACCGGGTCACGGTGCTGGACGACCTGTCGACCGGGTTCGCGGTGGGTGTGCCGGACGGTGCGGAGTTCGTGCGGGGCCGGATCCAGGACGCGGCGGAGGTGCTCGACTCCTCGTACGAGGGGGTGCTGCACTTCGCGGCGTCCTCGCAGGTCGGCGAGTCGGTGGCGGACCCGGAGAAGTACTGGCGCAACAACGTGGCGGGTTCGCTCGAACTGGTGACGGCGATGCGCAAGGCGGGGGTCGGCACGCTGGTGTTCTCCTCGACGGCCGCGGTGTACGGGGAGCCGGAGGAGGTGCCGATCAAGGAGACCGCCCGGACGGCGCCGACCAGCGCCTACGGGTCCACCAAGCTGGCGGTGGACCACCTGATCACCTCGGAGGCGATCGCGCACGGGCTGGCCGCGGTGAGCCTGCGCTACTTCAACGTGGCCGGGGCGTACGGCCGTTACGGCGAGCGCCACGACCCGGAGTCGCACCTGATCCCGCTGGTGTTCCAGGCCGCGCTCGGGCAGCGCCCGCACATCGCGGTGTTCGGCGAGGACTACCCGACCCCGGACGGCACCTGCATCCGCGACTACATCCACATCGCCGACCTGGCCGAGGCGCACCTGCTGGCGCTGAGCGCCGCGAAGCCCGGCGAGCACCTGATCTGCAACCTCGGCAACGGCACCGGCTTCTCGGTGCGCGAGGTGATCGAGTCCGTGAAGCGGGTCACCGGCCGGGAGATCCCGGTGCAGATCGCCGACCGCCGCCCGGGCGACCCCGCGGTCCTGGTCGCCGCCGCCGACCGCGCCCGCGAGGCCCTCGGCTGGGAGCCCAAGCGCCCCGAACTCGACCGGATCGTCGCCGACGCCTGGGAGTTCACCCTCGCCCACCGCGCCTGACCGGCCCACCCCCCGTACCCGACCCCGACCCGCGAAGTCCCTGTGTACAGGAACTTCACCAAATCCCCACGCCGCCCGGGCGTCCGCCCGTAGGCTGAGTGAGGCACCGGTGGGGGTCGGGCCACGAGCAGGGGGGCAAGGACGATGGGGCGGATTCGCGTCCTGGTGGTCGACGGCCACCGGATCTTCGCCGAGGCACTCGCGACGGCGCTGGCCGCCGAGCCCGATGTGGACGTCGGGGCGGCGGGCAGCGCGGCGGCGGCCGAACGCGCGTTGGAGCGGGCGGTGGCCGAACGCCGCCCGTACGACGTGGTGCTGGTCGACGCGGACCTCGGCGTGCAGCCGCCCGGCCGCGCCGCCACCGCCGTCCCGGCGCCCCGGCGCACTCCGGCCGCGACCTCGGCGGGAACCCCGGTCCTCGCCCAACCACGCACCGCCGCAGGTCCGCTGACGCACCATCAGGCGGACGGCGCACGCCCGCTGTCCGACGGCATCGCCCTGGTCGGCCGGGTCCGCCGGGCCCATCCGGAGCTGCGCGCCGTCCTGCTGGCCGCCGCGGACGATCCGCAGCGCGCCGTCCGCGCCCTGCAGGCGGGGGCCAACGGCTGGGTGGCGCGCGAGAGTTCGCTCGGCGCGCTGATGGCCGTGATCCGCGGAGTGCTGCGCGAGGAGACCCACCTGCCGCCCGCCCTGCTGACCGGCGTGGTCCGCGAGCTGACGTCGGCCCGCCGGGACCGCTCGGAGAGCGAGCGCCTGGTCGCCGCGCTCACCCCCCGCGAGGAGGAGGTGCTGCGCTGCATGGTCGCCGGCCTCGGCCGGCAGGCCGTCGCCGAGCGGCTGTTCCTCTCCCCGCACACCGTCCGCACCCACATGCAGAACGTCCTGGGCAAGTTGGGGGTGCACTCCACGCTCGCGGCGGTCGCGGTCGCCCGCCGGGCCGGGATCGCCCCCTCCGAACCGCCCGGGCCGCCGGCCGTGCCCGTCCCCGTCCCCCCGCCGACCGTCGCCTCTACCGCAGGCCCCGGCGCGGGCTGACCGAGCCGCGCCTTCCCCGCACGTTCCACTCCGTGAGTCGAGTCAGGGAGACCGGAGGACAGATGTCGCCGAACCGCACTGTCGCACGCCCGCAGGCGTCCAGCACCCGATTGCCCGCCCAGCGGGCCGGCTCGACCGGCCTGCGCACCCTGGTCGTCGGAGCCGGCGCCGCCGGGACCGCCCTGGTCCGCGACCTGGGCCGGACCCCGGAGTTCGGGCTCACCCCGGTCGGGGTGCTCGACGACGACCCGGGGAAGGCCGGCCGGGAGGTCTCCGGCAGCCCGGTCCTCGGCCCGCTCGCCGACCTCACCGACCTCGCCCTGGCCCACGACGCCCAGGTCGTCGTGCTCGCCATCCCCGGTCTCCCGCACCAGCGGGTCCGGGAACTCGCCACCGCCGCCGCGGCAGCCGGCGCCGCCGTCCGCTACCTGCCCTCCTTCCTCTCCGCGCTGCGCCGCGAAGTGGTCGGCTCAGACATGCGCACCCTCGACGTCAACCGGCTGATCGGCCGGCACGAGGTCCACGTGGTCTCCCCGGACGTCCGCACCGTCATCGAGGGCCGCCGGGTCCTGGTGACCGGCGCCGGCGGCTCCATCGGCAGCGAACTCTGCCGCCAGGTACAGGCGTTCGGGCCCGCGGCGCTCTACATGCTCGACCACGACGAGTCCAACCTGCACCGCCTGCAGCTCGACATCTGGGGCGAGGCGCTGCTCATCGACGAGTCCCTGGTGATCGCCGACATCCGGGACCGCCCGCGGATCCAGCAGATCTTCCGCGACCTGCGCCCCGACGTGGTCTTCCACGCCGCCGCGCACAAGCACCTCCCGCTGCTGGAACGCCACCCCAGCGAGGCCGTCAAGTCGAACGTGCTCGGCACCGACCACCTGGTCGAGGCCGCGCTCGCCACCGGCGTCGAACGCTTCGTGCTGATCTCGACCGACAAGGCCGCCGACCCGACCTCCGTGCTCGGCGCCTCCAAGCGCCTCGCCGAACTCATCGTCCAGGCCAACGCCCGGGACGCCCGCAACCTCGGCACCGGCGTCTTCGCCGCCGTCCGCTTCGGCAACGTGCTCGGCTCGCGCGGCTCGCTGCTGTCGGTGCTGGAGGAACAGCTGCGCAGCGGCGGCCCGGTGACGGTCACCCACCCCGACGTGACCCGCTTCTTCATGACCATCGAGGAGGCCGTCGGCCTGGTCCTGGAAGCCGGGCGGATGGCCGAGGGCGGCGAGGTGTTCGTCCTCGACATGGGCGAGCCGGTCCGGATCGTCGACCTGGTGCACAACTTCGCCGAACAGGTCCAGCTCGGGGCGGACGAGGTGGAGATCCGCTACACCGGTCTGCGCGCGGGCGAGAAGCTCAACGAGGCCCTGTTCTCCGACGCCGAGGAGCGCCTCCCCACCGCTCACCCCCGGATCTTCGCCACCGCCGCGGACCACGCCGCCGCCCCCGAGGACCTGGCCGGGGGCCTCACCGGCCTCTACGACGCCGCCACCGTCAACGCCGACCCCGAGGTCCGCGACCGGCTGGCCGCCCTCCTCCCCGGCTACCAGACCGCCCGCCCCAGGACCCCGGCCCTCGCCACCCCGTACCCGGACGGCTTCTGAGGCGGAGGACCGGACGGCCGGGGGCCGCTGCCCTTGGCCGTACTACCCGGCGCGGTCGAAGGGGGCGACCAAGTGGCGCAGGAGGGTGGCGAGTTCGGTCTGCTGGCCCGGGGCGAGCTGGGCGAGGATCTCGCGTTCGTGGGCGAGCAGGCCGGCCAGTGCCTGGTCGGCCTTGTCGCGCCCGCCGTCGGTGAGCCGGACCAGCACGCCGCGGCGGTCGTCGGGGTCGGGGAGGCGGACGACCAGGCCCTTGGTGGTGAGGCGGTCGATCCGGTTGGTCATGGTGCCGGAGGTGACCAGGGTCTGGGTGAGGAGCTGGCCGGGGGAGAGCTGGTAGGGGGAGCCGGCCCGGCGCAGCGCGGTGAGGACGTCGAACTCCCAGGGTTCGAGGCCGTGCTCGGCGAAGGCGGTGCGGCGGGCACGGTCGAGGTGCCGGGCGAGTCGGCTGACCCGGCTGAGGACCTCGAGGGGTTCCACGTCGAGGTCGGGGCGCTCTCGGCGCCATGCTGCGACCAGGCGGTCGACCTCGTCCTCCATGACGATCAGTGTATCGGGGGATGTGTCGATGTGAAGTCTCTTGACATCAAGAGATAACAAAGGAACTCTCGGTGAAACAGAGTTATCTTGACATCGAGATACTTTTCGGAGGTTCGCCATGCCCGCCGCCTGGGACGCCGACCAGTACCTGCGGTACGCCGGGGAGCGGATCCGCCCGCTGAACGACCTGCTGGCGCGCGTCCCCGACCTCCCGCTCCGCCCCACCGTGCTGGACCTCGGCTGCGGCCCGGGCAACTCCACGGCCGTGCTGCGCCGCCGCTGGCCGGACGCCCGGCTGCTCGGCCTGGACACCTCGCCCGCCCTGCTGGAGACCGCCCGCACCACCGGCGAACCCACCGCCGAGTACCGGCAGCAGGACGTCGCCGGGTACGACCCGGCGCCCGAGCGGCCGGACCTGATCGCCTCCAACGCCGCCCTGCACTGGATGGACACCGACACCGCCGACCACCTGGCGCTGCTGCCCCGCTGGGCGGCCGCGCTGCGCCCCGGCGGGGTGATCGCGTTCCAACTGCCCGGCAACTTCGCCGCCCCCAGCCACACCCTGCTGGCCGAACTGCGCCGCAGCCCGCGCTGGCGCGAGCAGCTGGGCACGGTCCGCCCGGACGCCTCCTGCCACGAGCCGGCCCGGTACCTGGAGACCCTGCTCGCGGCGGGCTGCGTCGCGGACGTCTGGGAGACCACCTACCTGACGGTGCTGACCGGCACGGACCCGGTGCTGGAGTGGGTCAAGGGCTCGACCCTCCGGCCGGTGCTGGACCGCCTGCCGGAGCCGGCCGGGCGCGCGGCGTTCCTGGCCGAGTACGGCGCCGAACTGCGCCGGGCCTACCCGGCGACCGCGCACGGCACGGTGTTCCCGTTCCGCCGGGTGTTCGCGGTGGCCGTCAAGGCCTGACGGGGGCTCACTTCGCGGCGGCGGAGCCGGGCATCGCCGGGTGCCGCCCCAGCACGACGACGCCGATCACGATCGCGGCCAGCCCGGCGCTCTGCCAGGCCAGCGCACCGGGGGTGACCCGCAGCCGGTCGCCGAGGAAGCCGACCGCGCAGGCGATGCCGGCCAGCGGCTGGGCGGCGGTCAGGGCGGGCAGCGACATCCGCAGCGGCGCGGCCTCGAACGCGGACTGCACCAGCAGCAGCCCGACCACGCCCAGGCCGATCACGGTGTAGGGCTGCCAGGAGCTGAGCGCGGCGGACGCCCCGTCGGCGTCGATCCGGTCGAAGGTGGAGCGGGTCAGCGCGTCCTGCAGCCCGTAGAGCAGCCCGGCGGCCAGCGCCAGCAGGGTCGCCTCCTCGAACAGCGGGAGGTGGCGGGCGACCGAGACCAGCAGCAGGGCCAGGCCGGAGACGATGCCGAAGACCAGCCAGTAGCGCAGCGCCCCGGACTCGTTGCCGCCGCCCTGCGGCCGCCCGGCGGCGATGAAGGCGGTGACGCCGAGGGCGATCAGGGCGACGCCGATCCAGCCGGAGCGGCCCAGCCGGGTGCCGGTGATCCGGCGGGCCAGCAGCATCGCCCAGACCAGGTTGGTGGCGAGCAGCGGTTCGACCAGGGCGACCTCGCCCTGGCTGAGCGCCAGGGCGGACAGCGCCTGACCCGCGATCATGAAGGCGATGCCGACCAGCCAGTCGGGCATCCGCATCAGGTCGAGCAGCAGCCGCCAGCGCAGCAGGTCCCCGCTGGGGGCGCGCTGGGCGGCGTGCTGCTGCAGGACGAAGCCGGCGCCGAGGCAGCAGGCCGCGCCGAGGGCCAGCAGGAAGACCGCCAAGGGTTGTCCCTGTCGTGCGTGTGTCGGCCCGGCGGCCCCGGTGGCGGGGCCGGGCCGGTCAGTTCTTGCGGTCGCCGACCAGTGTGGGGTGCCGCTCCAGGCCCTCCAGCCCGTGCCAGGCGAGGTTGACCAGGTGGGCGGCGACCTCCGCCTTGGCGGGCTTGCGCACTTCCAGCCACCACTGGCCGGTCAGCGCCACCATGCCGACCAGCATCTGCGAGTACATCGGCGCCAGCCTGGCGTCGAAGCCCCGGGACTTGAACTCCAGGCCCAGGATGTCCTCGACCTGGGTGGCGATGTCGCCGATCAGCGAGGCGAACGAGCCGGTGGACTGGGCCACCGGAGAGTCCCGGACCAGGATCTTGAACCCGTCGGTGGAGGTGTCGATGTAGTCCATCAACGCGAACGCGGCCTGCTCCAGCAGCTCCCGGGAGTGACCGCCGGTGAGGGCGCCGGTGACCATGTCCAGCAGGAGCTGCATCTCGCGGTCGACGACCACCGCGTACAGGCCCTCCTTGCCGCCGAAGTGCTCGTAGACGACCGGCTTGGAGACCCCGGCGCGTTCGGCGATCTCCTCCACCGAGGTGCCGTCGTAGCCGCGTTCGGCGAAGACCGACCGGCCGATCTCCAGCAGCTGCTCGCGGCGCTGCTTGCCGGTCATCCGCACCCGGCCGCTGCTCCTGCCCCCGCCGCGCCGCGAGGGCTGCTGATGGCCGGCGCTGTCTCCGTTGGTCCCGTTCACCCCTCCATCATGCTGTAGGCGCTGCCTCATGCGGCGCGGCGGGCGGCGATCCGCTCCGCGCCGGGCCAGCGGACGTCGCTCGCCCAACCCGCCTGTTCGAACCAGCGGATGATCCGGGCCGAGGAGTCGACCTGGCCGCGCAGCACGCCGTGCCGGGCCGAGGTGGGGTCGGCGTGGTGCAGGTTGTGCCAGGACTCGCCGCAGGACAGCACGGCCAGCCACCACACGTTGCCGGACCGGTCGCGGGACTTGAAGGGGCGTGAGCCGACCGCGTGGCAGATCGAGTTGATCGACCAGGTGACGTGGTGCAGCAGTGCGACGCGGACCAGCGAGCCCCAGAAGAAGGCGGTCAGCGCGCCCTGCCAGCTCCAGGTCGCCAGGCCGCCGACCACGGCGGGCAGCGCCAGCGAGATCAGCGTCCAGAGCCAGAACATCCGGGAGATCGCCCTTATGGCCGGGTCGCGGACCAGGTCGGGCGCGTACTTCAGCTGCGGGGTCTGCTCCTCGTCGAACATCCAGCCCATGTGCGCCCACCACAGGCCCTTGAGCAGGGCGGGCAGGCTCTCGCCGTAGCGCCACGGCGAGTGCGGGTCGCCGTCCTTGTCGGAGAAGCGGTGGTGCTTGCGGTGGTCGGCGACCCAGCGCACCAGCGGGCCCTCGACGGCCAGCGAGCCGACCACGGCCAGGGCCAGGTGCAGCTTCCGGTTGGCCTTGAACGAGCCGTGGGTGAAGTAGCGGTGGTACCCGACGGTGATGCCGTGGCAGGTGAGGAAGTACATGAAGACGGCGAGGCCGGCGTCCAGCCAGGACAGCCCCCAGCCCCAGGCGACCGGGACGGCGGCGGCCAGGGCGAGGAACGGCACCGCGATGAACAGGGCGAGGGTGAGCCGTTCCAGGGCGCCCTGTTTCTCACCGCCCCTGGTGGCGGACAGCTTCTGGGGGACGAGGTCGTCCTCGGCGGCGCTCGGCGGCGCCTGCCCGGCCTGGATGGTCATGGCGCTTCCCGGGGGAGGAGGGGTGGTGCCTGGCGGGTGGAGACGGGATACCTACGTGGGCGTAACCTACGGCATCGTAAGTAGCGGGGCCGGGGAAGCGGAAGGGCCCCTCACCCACGTGTCGCAGTGTTCGTCCGGCGGCTCCCGGCTCGTCGACGGCGCGGGGCCGGAGCGTCGTTCGTGTGCCTTCGCGGAAGGTGGTGGAGCTACGGGCCGTCAACCCGTAGGCTGTGCTGGGCGCGCAACGCGCCCTTTCCGCCGTGGTGTAATGGCAGCACAGGGCCCTTTGGAGGCCTTTGTCTGGGTTCGAATCCTAGCGGCGGAGCCCCTTCCGACCGTTTCGGACGCTTTCCGTCCGCTCTGCCTCGGTATTCTCGGTGCACTCTCGTCCCGCATCGACCGAGGAGCCTCCCCCCTTGAGCGTCAACCAGCCCGCTGCCGTGATCGTGCTCGCCGCCGGTGGCGGGACGCGGATGAAGTCCAAGTCCCTGCCGAAGGTGCTGCACGAGATCTGCGGCCGCTCCCTGGTGGGCCACGCGGTGTCCGCCGCCCAGGAGTTGACGCCCGGTCAGCTGGTCGTGGTGATCGGCCACCTGCGCGAGCAGGTCGAGGCGCACCTGGCCGAGCACTACCCGGCCGCCCGCCCGGTGGTGCAGGCCGAGCAGAACGGCACCGGCCACGCGGTGCGCACCGCCCTCCAGGAGCTGGCCGCCGACGGCGTGGAGCTGGACGGCACCGTGCTGGTCACCACCGGCGACGCCCCGCTGCTGACCGGGGCCACCCTGACGGCGCTGGCCGCCGCGCACGCCGAGCAGGGCAACGGCGTCACCGTGCTGACCGCGGTGGTCCCGGACGCCACCGGCTACGGGCGGATCCTGCGCGGCGCGGACGGCGCGGTCGCCGCGATCGTCGAGCACAAGGACGCCAGTGCCGAGCAGTTGGCGATCGCCGAGATCAACTCCGGGGTGTTCGCGTTCGACGCCAAGCTGCTGGCGCACGCGCTGTCGCTGGTCGGCACCGACAACTCGCAGGGCGAGGAGTACCTGACCGACACCCTGGAGATCCTCCGCCGGGAGGGCCACCGGGTGGGCGCGGTGGTCGCCGCCGACCACCGGGAGATCGTCGGCATCAACGACCGGGTGCAGCTCGCCCAGGCCCGCCGACTGCTCAACGACCGGCTGCTGGAGCGAGCCATGCGGGCCGGCGTCACGGTGGTCGACCCGGCCTCCACCTGGCTGGACGTCCGGGTCTCCTACGAGCCGGACGCGCTGGTCCACCCGAACACCCAACTGCACGGCGCCACCCACCTGGGCGAGGGCTGCGAGGTCGGCCCGAACACCACGCTCACCGACACCGCGGTCGGCGCCGGCGCCCGTGTGAGCAACACCACGGCCGAGCGCGCCGAGATCGGCCCGGAGGCCACCGTCGGCCCGTACGCCTACCTGCGGCCCGGCACCCGGCTGGGCCGGAAGGCGAAGGCCGGCACCTACGTGGAGATCAAGAACTCCGAGCTCGGCGACGGCGCGAAGGTCCCCCACCTGTCGTACATCGGCGACGCGACGATCGGCGAGGGCACGAATGTCGGTGCGGCGTCCGTCACAGTGAACTACGACGGGGTGGACAAGCACCGCACGGTCATCGGGGCCCACTGCCGCACGGGTTCCGACAACATGTTCATCGCTCCGGTGACGGTCGGTGACGGGGCCTACACGGCCGCCGGATCGGTCATCACGCACGACGTACCTGCGGGTTCGCTGGGCGTCGCGCGGGCCCAGCAGCGCAACATCGCGGGCTGGGTTGAGCGGAAGCGGCCCGGTTCGGCGTCCGCCCGGGCGGCTGCCGAGGCCAACGGGACGGAGTAGCCGCACGGGGCTGCCGGGGATCTTGAGGAGTGGTCCCCGGCGGTCGCCCCCGGCCCGGGACGCGTAACCTGGAGTACATACGTGCGCCATCGGGCCTGCTCGGCCGTGCCTCGGCGTACCCAGAGTGGCTAACACGAGGAGACGGTGCAGTGAGCGGGATCACGACCTCCGGCGAGAAGAAGCTCAAACTCTTCTCCGGCCGTGCCCACCACGAACTTGCCGAGGAGGTCGCCCGCGAGCTGGGCACCGAGCTCGTCCCGACCAAGGCCCTGGACTTCGCCAACGGCGAGATCTACGTCCGATTCCTGGAGTCCGCCCGCGGTGCGGACTGCTTCGTGATCCAGAGCCACACGGCTCCGATCAACCAGTGGATCATGGAGCAGCTGATCATGATCGACGCGCTGAAGCGCGCGTCGGCCCGCAGCATCACCGCGATCCTCCCGTTCTACGGATACGCCCGGCAGGACAAGAAGCACCTCGGCCGCGAGCCCATCTCGGCCCGCCTGGTCGCCGACCTGCTGCGCCAGGCCGGCGCCGACCGCCTGATGGCCGTCGACCTGCACACCGCGCAGATCCAGGGCTTCTTCGACGGCCCGGTGGACCACCTGTTCGCGCTGCCGATGCTGGCCGACTACGTGGGCGACCGGGTCCCGGACCGCTCCAAGCTGACCGTCGTCTCCCCGGACGCCGGCCGGGTGAAGGTCGCCGACCAGTGGTGCGACCGCCTGGGCGCCCCGCTGGCGATCATCCACAAGCGCCGCGACATGTCGCAGGCCAACACCATCCTGTCCGCCGAGGTGGTCGGTGACGTCAAGGGCCGGGTCTGCGTCCTGGTCGACGACATGATCGACACCGCCGGCACCATCTGCGCCGCCGCCGACGCGCTGTTCGACGCCGGCGCCGCCGACGTCCTGGTGGCCGCCACCCACGGCGTGCTCTCCGGCCCCGCCGCGGACCGCCTGAAGAACTCCCGGGTCAGCGAGTTCGTGTTCACCAACACCCTGCCGACCCCGGCCCAGCTCCAGCTGGACAAGATCACCACGCTGTCGATCGCCCCGTCGATCGCCGCCGCGGTGCGCGAGGTGTTCGAGGACGGCTCGGTCACCAGCCTGTTCGAGGGCGTGCACTGACCCCTCGTCAGCCGTCCCGTCGGCCCCCGGTCCCGCTGCGGACCGGGGGCCGATTTCACGTCCGCGCCACTGCCCGGTTAGGCTGGGCAGACTGCTCGGCGAGGGATGCCCGGATTCCGGGGCTCCGTGATCGACGCGCGTGATCGATGCGCCTTGATCGAACCGCCGAGCGCCCCCCAGTACTTCGAGGGTGAGGCCGGCGGTTCTGTCGTTCCTGCACCCCTTTGCCTTCACGAGGAGCGCAGGATGTCCGAGATCCGCCTTGCCGCCGAAGCCCGCACCGAGTTCGGCAAGGGCGCCGCCCGTCGCGCCCGTCGCGCCGGCTTCGTCCCCGGCGTCGTGTACGGCCACGGCCACGCCCCGGTGCACCTGAACCTGCCCGGCCACGACCTGATGATGGCCCTGAAGACCCCGAACGCGCTGCTGGTCGTCCCGATCGACGGCAAGGACGAGTTCGTGCTGCCGAAGGCCGTCCAGCGCGAGGCCATCAAGCGCTCCATCGAGCACGTCGACCTGCTGCTGGTCAAGCGCGGCGAGAAGGTCACCGTCGAGATCCCGGTCCACACCGAGGGCGAGCTGGCCCCCGGCGGCAACCTGATCGAGAACGTGCTGAACGCCCTCCCGATCGAGGCCGAGGCCACCCACCTGCCCGAGTCGGTCACCGTCTCCGTCGAGGGCCTGGAGGCCGGCGCCTCCATCACCGCCGGCGACATCGCCCTGCCGTCCGGCGTCTCGCTGGCCGTCGAGGCCGACGCCGTCGTGCTGCAGGTCATCGGCGCCCAGGCCCCCGAGGCCACCGAGGAGGAGGCCGCCGAGGCCGAGGCCGCGGACGAGGCTTCCGCCGAGGCCTGATCGCCTTCGCCCGCTGCCCCGGTCGTCCCGCCCCGTGCGGGACGGCCGGGGCAGCGGCATGTCCGGGATGATGAAGGTATCCAGACCCGCGTGAGGAGCGGCATGAGCGAGTACGACGGCCCCTGGCTGGTGGTGGGCCTCGGCAACCCCGGCGACGGCTACGCCCGCAACCGGCACAACATCGGCTTCATGGTGGCCGACCTGCTGGCCCGGCGGATGGGCGCGAAGTTCAAGGCCCACAAGAGCCGCGCCCAGGTCGCCGAGGGGCGGCTGTCCGGCCGCCGGGCGATCCTGGCCAAGCCGATGACCTTCATGAACCTCTCCGGCGGCCCGGTCACCGCGCTGCGCGACTTCTACAAGGTGCCCGCCTCGGCGATCGTCGCCGTCCACGACGAACTCGACCTCGACTACTCCGCGCTGCGGCTCAAGCTCGGCGGCGGCGACAACGGCCACAACGGCCTGAAGTCGATCACCAAGTCGCTCGGCCCGGACTACTACCGGGTGCGCTGCGGCATCGGCCGCCCGCCCGGCCGGATGGAGGTCGCCGACTTCGTGCTCAAGGACTTCTCGGCCACCGAGCGCAAGGATCTCGACTGGTTCGTGGACCGCTCCGCCGACGCCGTCGAGGCGCTGCTCGCGGACGGCCTGGAACGGGCCCAGCAGAACTACAACTCCTGACCCCCGAGAACCGCCACCCTCCGTGCACAACGTTCATGCAACGCTTGCCCGGTGGAAGCTGACTGGGGGTCAGAACCGGCTTCGGATCGGATACCGTCTGACTCGGTACGCAAGGATTGAAGTGCCGTCACTGGGGGTATGGACCGTGATCCGGTCGAAGCGGATGGGCAAGGTCGTCGGGGGCACCGTGCTGTGCCTGGCCGCCGGAGCGTGGGGCGCGACATCCGCGGCCGCCGCCGAACCGGGCGTCGCCGCCAGCCCCGAACCGGCCGCCGCCAGGCTCGCCCCGCCCACCGGCTCGGTGGGCTCGGCCGGGGTGTACGCCGTCGGCGGCGGCCTGGTCGTGGTGGCCGGCGGCGCCGCCGCCTGGCTGCGCAAGCGCAAGAAGGCCTGACCGAACGGCTGCGGCCCGCCCCCTCGTCCGAGGTGGCGGGCCGCAGCGTCGGCGCCGTGCGTCAGCCGGTGTTGCGCAGGCCGGCCGCGATGCCGTTCACGGTCAGCAGCAGCGCCCGGGCCCGCAGCGGGTCCTCCGGGCGGCCCGCCGCGACCTCCTCGCGCTGGCGGCGCAGCAGCGCCACCTGCAGGTAGGAGATCGGGTCCAGGTACGCGTCCCGCACGTTGAAGGTCTGCTTCAGGACCTCGTTGTGCTCCAGCAGCTCGCTCTCGCCGGTCAGCCGCAGCACCTCGCGCAGCGTCAGGTCGTGCTCGGCGACGATCTGCTCGAAGATGTGGTGCAGCTCGGCCGGGACCAGCTGCTCCACGTAGTGGCGGGCGATCCGCAGGTCCGTCTTGGCCAGCGTCATGGCGACGTTGGACAGGAAGTTGCGGAAGAAGTGCCAGTTGCCGTGCATCTCGTCCAGCACGTCCGACAGGCCCGCCGCGCGGGCCGCCGCCAGGCCGGAGCCGACGCCGTACCAGCCCGGGACGATCTGCCGGGACTGCGTCCAGCCGAACACCCACGGGATCGCCCGCAGGCCGTCCAGGCCCGCACCGCTGTCCGGGCGGCGGGACGGGCGGGAGCCCAGGTGCAGCGAGGCCAGCTGGTCGACCGGGGTGGCCGCGAAGAAGTACTTCGGCAGGTCCTCCTGCTCGACCAGCGCCCGGTACGAGGTGTGCGCGGCCTCCGAGACCTGGTCCATCGCGGCGTCCCAGCGGGCCAGCTCCTCCGGGGCCTGGCGCGGCGCGGTGTGCAGCGCGGACGCGGCCAGCGTGGCGGAGAGGGTCAGCTCCAGGTTCTCCCGGGCCAGCGAGGGCAGCAGGTACTTGTCGGAGATCACCTCGCCCTGCTCGGTGACCTTGATCTCGCCCTCCAGGGTGCCCCAGGGCTGGGCCAGGATCGCCTCGTGCGAGGGGCCGCCGCCGCGGCCCACGGTGCCGCCGCGGCCGTGGAAGAGCCGCAGCCGGATCCCGTACCGGTGGGCGACGTCGCGCAGCCGGCGCTGGGCCCGGTGGATCTCCCACTGCGAGGTGGTGATGCCGCCGAACTTCGAGGAGTCCGAGTAGCCGAGCATGACCTCCTGGATGTCGCCGCGCAGCGACACCAGCAGGCGGTACGACGGGTCGGACAGCATCTCGTCCAGGATGCGGTCCGCCTCCTGCAGCTCGTCGGTGGTCTCCAGCAGCGGCACGATGCCGATCTTGGCGATCCCCGCGTGCAGGTCGATCAGGCCGGCCTCGCGGGCCAGCACCGCCGCCGCGAACACGTCGTCCGCGCCCTGGCACATCGAGATGATGTACGACTCGACGATCTCGTCGCCGAACCGCTCGAAGCCCTCGCGGATGGTGGTGAACACGCCCAGCGTCTTCGCGCCCGCCGCGTCCAGCGGAGCCGGGGTCGGGGCCAGCGGGCGGCGCGAGCGCATCTCCTTCGACAGCAGGCGCTGGCGGTACTCGCGCGGCATGTCGGTGTAGCGCCACGCCTCCTCGCCGAGCCGGTCGAACAGCTGGCCCAGCGCGTGGTGGTGCGCCTCGGCGTGCTCGCGCACGTCCATCGTCGCCAGCTGCAGGCCGAACGCCTCGATGGTGCGGATCGCCCGGGCCAGCCGGCCGTCCGCGATCAGGCCGCCGCGGTGGGCCCGCAGCGAGTCCTGGATCAGCCGCAGGTCGGCGATCAGGTCGCGGGTGCCGACGTAGTCGCGGCCCGGGGTGGGCGGGGTGCCCGCGGCCAGCCGGTCGCGGGTGTTCTCCAGCTTGATCCGGATGCAGGTGGCCTTCAGCCGGTACGGCTCCTCGGCGTTCATCCGCTTGTAGCGCGGGCTCAGCTCCGGCAGGTGCGCCAGGTCGGCGTCCAGCGAGGCGAGCAGCTCCTCCGAGGCCCCGGCCAGGCGGACCGAGGTGGAGAGCGAGGCGCGCAGGTCGTCGACCGCCTCCAGGGCGTCCTTGATGCCGTACTCGTGCTGCAGGTTGAGGACGTCCCAGGTGACCCGCGGGGTGACGTTCGGGTTGCCGTCGCGGTCGCCGCCGATCCAGGTGCCGAAGGTCAGCGGGCGCACGCCCTCCGGCAGCGTCAGCCCGACCCGGGCCAGCTCCTCGTGCAGCTCCTCCAGCACCTCCGGGACGGCGTCGCGGTACAGCTCGTCCAGGTAGTAGACGGCGTTGCGGGCCTCGTCCGTCGGCTCCGGGCGGGCGATCCGCAGCTCGTCCGTCTGCCACAGCAGGTCGATCACCTCGGCGAGCCGGCGGTCCGCCTGGCGGCGGGCCGAGGTCTGCCGGGCGCTGTCGACCCGGCCGGTGGCGGCCTGCTCGCGGTGGATCCGCTCCAGCAGCTCGCCGACCCGGCGCAGCTTGTTCAGCACCGAGCGGCGGGCCGCCTCGGTCGGGTGCGCGGTGAAGACCGGGCGCACCGCGAGGTTGGCCAGGGTGTCCGCCAGGTGCTTCGGGTCCGCCTCCTTCAGCTCGTCCACGGTCTGCGAGAGCAGCGAGCCCTCGCGGGCCCGGCGGGCCGCGAACTCGCGGCCGCGGTGCACCTGCTCGGTGACGTTCGCCAGGTGGAAGTAGGTGGAGAAGGCCCGCACCAGCTTCGCGGCGGTGTCCAGGTCGATCTCCGCCAGCAACTGCGCGGTCGCCTCGCCGTCGGTGCGGCTCAGCAGCCGCACCTGCTCGACCAGGCCCAGCAGTTCGGGGCCCTCCTGACGCACGAGGGTCTCTCCGAGCAGATCGCCGAGACGGCGGATGTCCGCGCGCAGGGCGGCGTTGTCTGCATCGGCGATCGGGGATGGGTTGTCCGCCGAGGTGGGGACCGGAGCGGTCACGGCTGGCTCCCTGTGGTGGTGGGGTTCGGCAACGGCTCTGCCATCACCGCAGTGCGGGTGACGGGTGCGGACCGCGCTGTCCGACGGGCAACAGCATAGGTGGCACGGGGTGCCAGACCCGAGAGGTGGCCGGATGGCGGACACGCGGGCGGCAGCCGCACCCCTGGCGGCCGGCCCGCGTCACTTGCGTATCGTTGCCGCATGAGTGTGAAGCCGGCGGGGGACGGCGTGTGGTGGTGGGCGCGCAGGCGCAGCGCGGTGCTGGACGTGGCGCTGGCGGTGGTGTCGGGCCTGGAGTGCGCTTTCGGGGCGCACGGCCTGGTGCGGGACCGCTTGCAGTGGGGCCTCGGGCCGACCGTGGTGTGCGTGGTGCTGGGGGCGCTCGCCGGGGCGTCGCTGGTGGTGCGGCGCCGGTGGCCGGTGGTCCCCGTGGTGGTGGCGCTGGTGTTCGTGCCCGGGTTCTTCGGCGTGGTGCTGCTGGTGGTGTCGCTGTACACGCTGGCGGCGACCTGGGAGTGGCCGTCGCGGCGGGCCAGGGTGATCGTGCTGTCGGCGGTCGCGATGGTGGAGACCTTCGGGATGGTGATGCTGGCGATGACGGCGCCGTCCGAGGCGCCGCCGTCCGAGCCGCTCCCGCCGGGCTGGGTGCTCGCGGTGATCGCGGGCTTCGTCGCGGTGGGCATGGCGCTCGCCCCGGTGGTGACCGGCCTGTACGTGGGGGCGCGGCGGCGGCTGGTGGAGTCGCTGACGGACCGGGCGCAGGGCCTGGAGACGGAGCTGACGCTGTTGGCCGAGCAGGCCAGGGAGCGGGCGTGGCGGGCCCGGGCCGAGGAGCGGACCAGGATCGCCCGGGAGATGCACGACGTGGTGGCGCACCGGGTGAGCCTGATGGTGGTGCACGCGGCGGCGGTCGAGCGGATCGTCCCCAAGGACCCGGTGAAGGCGCAGCAGTCGGCGAAGCTGATCGGGGAGACCGGCCGGCAGGCGCTGGACGAGCTGCGGGAGATCCTCGGGGTGCTGCGGATGACCGAGCCGAAGGAGCCGGTGGAGGCGCCGGTCGGCGGGCTGGGCGAGCTGCCGGACCTGGTGGAGCAGTCCCGGGTGGCGGGCATGGCGGTGGCGCTGACGGTCAGCGGCGAGCGCCGGGCGTACGTCGCGGAGGCCGAGCAGACCGCCTACCGGGTGGTGCAGGAGGGCCTGACGAACGCGCACAAGCACGCGGGCGGGGCGCGGGTGGCGGTGCTGCTGGCGTACGTGCCGAACGGGGTGCGGGTGTCGGTGGTGAACGACTGCCCGGGCGGCGCGGCGGTGTCGGTGGCGCTGCCGAGCGGCGGCAACGGCCTGGTCGGGATGCGCGAGCGGGTGCTGGCGCTGGGCGGGAGCTTCCACGCCGGGCCGGCCGACGGCGGGTTCCGGGTGGAGGCGGTGCTGCCGTCCCGGCTGCGGCTGCCGGAAGTGCCGCTCGCCTGACGGGCCGTCAGGCCCGGTCGGCGGTGAGCAGCCGGTGCGGGGCGAGGCCGAGCACCAGGGTGCCGATGGCCTGGTCGACGCTGTGGCCGAGGAACCACTCGCCGGTGTGGTCGAGGCTGTAGACCCGGCCCTGCTCGTCGAGGGCCAGCAGGGCCTGCCCGTACAGTTCCTCGCCGAGCGGGGCCAGCCGGGTGTCCAGGGCGCGGCCGAGGTCGGCGAGGGCGCGCGGGGCGTGCAGCCCGCAGCGCGGGTCGAGCAGGAACGGGGTGCGGGCCAGCGTCTGCCCGGGGCCGGGAACCTCGAAGGCCAGGCCGCCGAACTCCGCCCAGGCCTCGATCGCGGCCGGGAACACCGAGTGCTGCGGGTCCAGCGGACTGCCGTGCGCGACCAGGGCGTCGGCCCACTGCTCGGCCTGCCGGATCTCCCAGCGGCCGGGGTGCCAGCCGGCCTGCTTGAGCGCGGCGGCGACGTCGGCCGGGAAGCGGGGCTGGGTGCGGACGGTGGTGGCGTTCAGGGCGTGCTCCGGGGATTCGGGGACAGGGGCGGTGCGGGGCGGGTCAGCGGCCGGGCGGGCCGACCTCGACGCTGGCCACGTTCAGATGATCCAGCAGCGGGCCGCAGGAACGGCACGGCGGCGCGTGCGTGCCGTGCGCCGGATCACCCTCCTCGCGGATCCGCACCGTGGTCAGCCGCGCGCCCTTCAGCGCCTTGCGGGCCTCCTGCACCGTCATCGGCTTGCGCGCCGCCCGCTTCGAGCGGGACGCGTCGACCTGCCCCAGGTACTGGGACAGCAGCGCCGCCTCCGGGCAGCGGCCGACGAAGCGCTCGCGCTTCTCCACCGGCAGCGCCGCCAGGAACTCGCCGACCAACGGGTGCAGCATCGGGGCCAGTTCGGACTTGTCCCCGGCCAGCGTGTGCACCTCGCCGCTGCGCAGCGACAGCGCCGCGGCCACCGCGGGCAGCAGGCTGTCGCGCTCGTGGCGCAGCACGGGCGGCGGGCCCGACGGATCCATGACTGCTCCTCGGCGTTGTGCGGCGCACCGGCAGTTCTCCGCTGCCGGGGGTCTGCTGACGGACGGTGAACCGCCGCGGACCGGAAGGTCCACGGACGGTGAATCCTCACCCCAGAGCATCCAGCCTGCCAAACCGCACCGACGCGCGCCGCGCCGGGGTGCGGACACGGGGCGCGCGGAGGTGTACGGAGGGCCGAACTGCGGCCCCGCGCGCCCCGGGTGGCATCCACCGGTTTTGCCGATTGTGCCCCGATGGGCCCGGGCGGGCCGGTACCGTTCGAGCGACGCGGCGGCAAGGGGGGTCTTGCAATGGGGTCGAACGTCGTGGCGCACGAGGCGCCAGCCGAACACGTGCCCACACCGGGCAGCACCGAAGAACAACCCGACCGGCGGATCGGACTCGCCGTCATCGGCGCCGGCTACTGGGGCCCGAACCTGGTCCGCAACGCCCAGCAGACCGCCGCACTGCGGCTGCACTGGCTGTGCGACCTCGACGAGCAGCGCTCCCGCAAGGTCCTCGGCGAGTACTCCACCGTCGCCGCCACCACCTCCTTCGAGCAGGTGCTCGCCGACGAGCGGGTGCAGGCGGTGGCCATCGCCACCCCCGCCGCCGCCCACCACCGGCTGGCCCGGGCCGCCCTGGAGGCCGGGAAGCACGTCCTGGTGGAGAAGCCGATCACCACCACCGTCGAGGAGGCCGCCGACCTGGTCGCCCTCGCGGAGGAACGCGGCCTGGTCCTGATGTGCGACCACACCTTCTGCTACACCCCCGTGGTGCGGCGGATCCGCGAACTGGTGCACGGCGGCGAGATCGGCGACGTCCAGTTCTTCGACTCCGTCCGGATCAACCTCGGACTCGTCCAGCCCGACGTCGACGTGCTGTGGGACCTCGCCCCGCACGACCTGTCCATCCTGGACTTCGTCCTGCCGCCCGGGGTCGAACCCGTCGGCGTCAGCGCCCAGGCCGCCGACCCGATCGGCGCCGGCCGCGCCTGCGTCGCCTACCTGACGCTGCGGCTGTCCAACGGCGCGCTCGCCCACTGCCACGTCAACTGGCTGTCCCCGACCAAGGTCCGCACCACGCTGATCGGCGGCTCCCGCCGCACCCTGGTCTGGGACGACCTCAACCCGCAGGCCCGGCTGGCGATCCACGACCGCGGCGTCGACCTCACCCCGCCCGACGAACTCACCGACGCCATCCGGCACCGGGCCCTGATCTCCTACCGGGTCGGCGACATGGTCGCCCCCGCCCTGGTCGAACAGGAAGCCCTGCGCAACGTGATGGGCGAGTTCGCCGCCGCCATCACCGAGGGCCGCGCCCCGCTCACCGACGGCCGGGCCGGCCTGCGCGTGCTGCGCCTGCTGCACGCCGCCTCCCGCAGCCTCGAACTCGGCGGGGCGACCGTCCCCGTGGACGCCACCGCCTCCGACGCCGACCTGATCTCCCGTCAGCTCCCCGCCCAGCAGAAGGCCGCCGCACGATGAACGCCGCCGTCACCCTCGAAGGCTCCCGCTGCCTGGTCACCGGCGGCGCCGGAACCATCGGCTCCACCGTCGTCGACCAGCTCCTCGAAGCCGGGGCCCGCGAGGTCGTCGTCCTCGACAACTTCGTCCGCGGCCGGATGGCCAACCTGGCGCACGCGCAGGAGATCGCCGCCCCCGGGCAGCTCCGGGTCGTCGACGGCGACATCCGCGACCGCGCCCTGCTGCGCGAGCTGCTCTCCCCGGGCACCGACGCGCTCTTCCACCTCGCCGCCATCCGGATCACCCAGTGCGCCGCCGAGCCCCGGCTGGCCCTGGAGATCATGGTCGACGGCACCTTCGACGTGGTCGAGGCCGCCGCCGAGGTCGGCGTCGGCAAGGTCATCGCCTCCTCCACCGCCTCGGTCTACGGCCTCGCCGACACCTTCCCGACGCCGGAGACCCAGCACCCCTACAACAACGACACCCTCTACGGGGCCGCCAAGGTCTTCAACGAGGGCCTGCTGCGCAGCTTCCACGCCATGTCCGGCCTCGACTACGTCGCCCTGCGCTACTTCAACGTGTACGGCCCCCGGATGGACGTGCACGGCCGCTACACCGAGGTCTTCATCCGCTGGATGGAACGGATCGCCGCCGGACAGCAGCCCCTGATCTTCGGCGACGGCGCCCAGACCATGGACTTCGTCTACACCGAGGACATCGCCCGGGCCAACCTGCTCGCCGCCGCCGCCCCCGTCACCGACCGGGTCTACAACATCGCCTCCGGCGCCGAGGTCTCCCTCCGCGGCCTCGCCGACGCGCTCCTCGAAGCCATGGACTCCGACCTCGGCGTCGAACACGCCCCGGCCCGCGACACCGCCGGCGGTGTGGTCCGCCGCCTCGCCGACATCGCCGCCGCCGAGCGCGACCTCGGCTGGAAGCCCGAACTCGGCCTCACCGACGGCCTCCGCAAGCTCGTCGCCTGGTGGCGCGAGCAGTAGCAGCCCCGCGGCTCGCACTGCTCCCCTTCTCCCGCCCCCGTCAGGGGCGCGGGGCGGACGGCTCCCGTCAGCAGGATCGCGCCGGGACGGGCCAGTTGCAGGTGGGCGCGACCCCGACGCGAAGGAGCACCATGTCCACCATCCCGGTGATGATCCCCTGGCTCGGCGAGGAAGAGGCCGAGGCCGCCGCGGCGGCCGTCCGCTCCGGGTGGGTCGCGCAGGGCCCCCGGGTGGCCGCGTTCGAGAAGGCGTTCGCCGCGTTCACCGGCGCGCCGCACGCCGTCGCGGTCTCCAACTGCACCACCGCCCTGCACCTGGCCCTGATCGGCGCCGGGGTCGGACCCGGCGACGAGGTCGTCGTCCCGTCGCTGTCGTTCATCGCCACCGCCAACGCCGTCACCTACGTCGGCGCCGCACCGGTCTTCGCGGACGTCGACCCGGCCACCGCCAACCTGACCCCGGAGACCGTCGCGCCGCTGCTCACCGGGCGCACCCGCGCGGTGATCGCCGTCGACCAGGGCGGCGTCCCCGTCGACCTGGAGGCGATCCGCGAACTGGTCGAGCCGCGCGGCATCGCCGTGGTCGAGGACGCCGCGTGCGCCGCCGGCTCCGTCTACCGGGGCCGCCCGGCCGGCGCGGGGGCCGCGATCGCCGCGTACTCCTTCCACCCGCGCAAGCTGCTCACCACCGGCGAGGGCGGCATGGTCACCTGCCAGGACGGTGAACTCGCCGCCCGGCTGCGGCGGTTGCGCGAGCACGGGATGAGCGTCTCGGCCGCCGACCGGCACGCCGGCGCGGGCGGGGCGGGCGTGGTCGAGACGTACGACGAGATCGGGTTCAACCACCGGATGACCGACGTCCAGGCGGCGATCGGCCTGGTGCAGCTCGGCAAGCTCCCCGCGATGGTCGCCCGCCGCCGCGAACTCGCCGAGCGCTACCGAGAGTTGCTCGGGCCGGAACTGGCCGCGCGGCTGGTCGCCGACCCCGCGCACGGCACCTCCAACTTCCAGTCGCTGTGGCTGCTGCTCCCCGAGGACGCGCCCGACCGCGGCGAGGTCCTCACCCGCCTCGCCGCGAACGGCGTCTCCGCGCGGCGCGGCATCATGGCCGCGCACCTGGAGGCCCCGTACAAGGGCGCCGCCCGGGCGCCGCTCCCGGTCACCGAGACGATCACCTCGCGGACGCTGATCCTGCCGCTGTACCACTCGCTGACCCACGAACAGCAGGACCACGTGGTCGGCGCCCTCGCCGCCGCGTTGGAGCGCTGAGCGGCCCCGTCCCCGCCACCCGGTACGCCCGTCCGTCAGTTGAGAGGTTGACCTTCGTGACCGACATCCCTCTTGTCGACCTGCACGCCTCGCACGCCGAGATCGCCGACGAGGTCCGTGCGGGCTTCGACGCGGTGCTGGCGAGCGGGGCCTACATCAAGGGCCCCGACGTGGCCGCGTTCGAGCGGGAGTACGCGCAGTTCTGCGGGGCGGGGCACGCCGTCGGGACGGCGAACGGCACCGACGCGCTGGAGATGGCGTTGCGGGCGCTGGACCTGCCGCCGGGCGGGGGAGTGGTGCTGCCCGCGAACACCTTCGTGGCCACGGCCGAGGCGGTGGTCCGGGCCGGGCTGACGCCGGTGCTGGTGGACGTGGACGAGGAGCACCTGCTGATCGACGTCGAGCAGGCGGCGGACCGGGTGCAGGACGCGGTCGCCCTGATGCCGGTGCACCTGAACGGCCAACTCGCCCCGATGGAAAGCCTGCTGGAGATCGCCGACGGCCTCCCGGTGGTGGAGGACGGGGCCCAGTCGCAGGGCGCGACCCGGCACGGGCGGCCCTCGGGCAGCTGGGGGCGGATCTCGGCGACCAGCTTCTACCCGGGCAAGAACCTGGGGGCGTACGGCGACGCCGGCGCGGTGGTGACGGACGACGCGGACCTCGCGCAGGCCGTACGGCTGATCGGCGACCACGGATCGGCCCGCAAGTACGTCCACGAGCGCTTCGGGTTCAACTCGCGGATGGACACCCTGCAGGCCGTGGTGCTGCGCGCCAAGCTGCGGCGGCTGCCGGGGTGGAACGAGGCCCGCCGGGCCGCCGCCGAGCGGTACGACAAGCTGCTGGGCGGGCTGGACGGCATCACGCTGCCGCGGACGCTGCCGGGCAACGAGCACGTGTGGCACCTGTACGCGGTGCGGGTCGAGCAGGACCGGGACGGGGTGCTGGCCAGGCTGCAGGAGGCCGGGATCGGGGCGGGCGTGCACTACCCCGTGCCGGTGCACCTGCAGCCTGCGTTCCGGCAGCTGGGGCACGCCGAGGGCGACTTCCCGGTCACCGAGCGGGCCGCCGCGCAGCTGCTCACCCTGCCGCTGTTCCCGCAACTCGGCGAGGGCCGGCAGCTGAGGGTCGCAGAGGCGCTGACCGCGGCGCTGGGCCGCGGCTGACGCACCGTCGGACCCGCCCGGACGGCACCCGGCCGGGCGGTGTCCGATCAGCCGGGCCCGTGCCCCTGAACACGAAAGGCGGTTGCCCTACGCTGGTCCCCGAGGATTTCGGCTTTAGCCAGTGGGGGACCACAGATGACGACAGGTCGGCCCGGCACCGCCGCCGTGCCCAACGCGGCGTACGCGGGCCAGGTGGTGCAGTTCCCGGACCCGGTCCGGGCCGAGCGGCACCCTCGCGGCGTGCGCATCGACGAGTACGGGTACCCGGACTTCGCGCCGTACGCGGCCGCCGCCGCCGAGGTCGCCGACCCGCCGGAGGGCTTCGGCGTCGACGAGCTGCGCCTGACCGACTACGTGTCGGCGAACGCCGCGCTGTACACCGGGGGCCACGAACTCTGGGCCGACCTGGACACCGCCGTCGCCACCCCGCCCGGCTGGACCTGGCACCACGTCGTCGGCCGCGCCCCCGCGGGCTGGCGCCGGATGGAACTGGTCCCGGTCGAGGTCAAGGCCCTGCTCCGGCACCACGGCGGCCTGTCCCGCTCCACCGCCGACCACACCCGGCGCGGCACCCGCCCGCTGCAGGAGCGCCGCCCGGTGCACTTCTCGCTCGCCAAGGACGGCGCCGACCCGCTGGTGGTCACCGAGGACCTGGTGCAGCGCGCCGAGCAGCGCCTCGGCCACCCGCTGCCGACCCCCTACCGCGACTTCCTGAAGCTGACCGGCGGCCGCGCCCCGGCCGGCGTCGCCCTGGACGTCGACCTCGGCCTGCTGGTCGACCAGCCGTTCCTCACCCTCAGCGAGGAGTACGGCACCCACGACCTGGTGTACGCCAACAAGTGCCTGCGCGACCACCTCACCAAGGACCACCTGGCCGTCGCCTACCTCCAGGGCGGCCTGCTGGCCCTCAAGGTCCGCGGCGAGCAGACCGGTTCGGTCTGGTTCCTGCCCTACGACGACGCCCGCGACGAGGGCGCGGAGGAACCCCCCGAGCAGCGCGTGCAGCGCCTGCTGCTGCCCTGCGGCGACAGCTTCGACGCGTTCCTGCTGCGGCTCGCGGGCAGCCCCGCGGAACTGGAGACCGTCGCCGAACTCATGGTGGACGGCGGCTTCGCGCGCGCCGTCCCGGTGAACTGACCGAACGACAGGGGTGGGACGAGACGTGGTGACCACGTACGCGCAGGCGCAGGAGACCGCCGAGGACTGGATCAACTCCGGGGTACCGCGCTCGCAGCACCGCGAGGTGCGGGTCCGGGAGTTCGACCTGGGCTTCGTCTGCTGGGCCGTCGACGGCAGCGAGCACAGCGGCGGCCCCGGCAGCTCGCTGCGCCTGGTGATCGCCCGCGACAGCGGCGCCAGCACGCTCTGGCCGCCACTGCCGGTCAACGAGGTGGTCCGGCAGTTCGAGGAGCTGTACGGCGCCGAGAGCGAGCCCAACCCGGCCGGCCCGGCCAAGCCCGTGCGCGGCGCGGTCGAGGCCACCTCCTTCCTGCTCAGCCCCCCGCAGTGGCTGCAGGAGGCCGGGGCCGCCGCGATCGCCGCCGAGGCCTCGGGCCTCGGCGCCCCCGCCGCCCCGCGGCCGGTGCAGCTGCCGGAGCCCGCCGGGGAAGGCCCCAGCTACTTCACGGGCGGGTCCGCGACGCCCGCCCCCGGCACGCCCGTCCCGCCGCCGGCCGGCTCCGAGGCGGCCACGGTGCTCGCCCCGGGCCTGCCGTTCCCGCCCGGCGGACCGTCGACCCCCGTCCCCGGCGCGGCCGTCCCGCCGCCGGCCGGCGCCGAGGCGCCGACCGTGCTGGCCCCGCCGGTGCCGCCCGGCGCCACGCCGCCGCTCCCGGCCCCCGCCGCGCCCGCCCCGGACCCGGCCGCCACGCTGCTGGCCCCGCCCGGGCCGCCCGGCGCCACCCCGCCGTTCCCGGTGGGCATGCCCCCCGCGCCGCCGTCGACCCCGGCGCCCGGTGCCCCCGTTCCGCCGCCGGCGCTGGAGCACGCGCCGACCATGCTGGCCACCGACGGCCCGCCCGGGCTGATGGGCCTGCCCGGCGCGCCCGGCCTGCCCGGCACGCCCCCGCCCGCGGCGCCCGGTCGCGGCGGCCCCGGCGCTCCGCCGCCGCCCCCGCCCGGCGAGCTGCTGCCGAACTCCGGCGGCCCCGCGCCGTCCGCGCACGGCCGCAGCGGTCCGGGCGCTCCGCCGCCGCCCCCGCCGAACGAGTTGCTGCCGAACACCGGCGGCCCCGCCCATGGCCCCGGCGGCCGCGGTGGCCCTGGCGTCCCGCCGCCGCCCGCCCCGGGCGAGCTGCGCGCCGGACCGGGCCCGGCCGCCCCGCCGGCGTCCGCCGCGCCCGAGGCCGCCGCCGTCGCGTACCAGGCCACCCAGCTGGCCCCGGCGATCGAGCTGCCCGCCCCGCCGCCCGGCGGCGCGGTGCCGCCGCCGTTCCCCGGCGCGCCGCACGGCCAGCCGTTCCCCGGCCAGCCGCCGTTCCCCGGCGGGCCGCAGGGCCAGCCGTTCCCGGGCGGCCCGGTGCCGCCGCCGCCCGGTGCGCCGTTCCCCGGCGCGCCCCAGGGCCCTGGTGCGCCCCAGGGCCCCGGCGGGCCCGCCCCGGCGGCCGCGCCGCCGTCCGGCGCGCCCACCATCGGCCCCGGCTCGACCGCGGTGGTCAACTACCGCGCGCCGGACGGCTCCGAGCGCAGCCTGGTGATGCTGTCCGAGCCCGGCACCCCGCACCCCGAGTGGAAGGCCCTGCACGAGCTGCGCCGCCTCGGCGTGCCCCCGGACCAGGTGCTGGAGGTGCACACCGACCTGGAGCTGTGCGACCTGCCGGCCGGCTACTGCGCCCGGATGGTCAAGGCGTCCTGGCCGAACGCCCGGATCAGCCACACCGCCCCGTACGGCCGCGACACCGCGGCCCGGCAGGCCGGCATGGCGGTGCTGAACGAGCACGTCGAGCAGCTCCACCAGCTGGTGTCCGCGCCGCCGCGGCCGCGCACCGTCCGGGTGCCGCTGCCCGCGCCCGGCTCGGTCCCGCCGCTGCCGGTGCCGCCGCCGCAGCAGCTGGCGGGCGAGTTCGGCCAGCTGTTCGGGCCGGGGATGTTCCGGTTCGAGCAGCGCGCCGTCTCCCGCCAGGGCGTGCCGGACGCGGTGGCCCAGACCCTGATGTGGGTCGGTCTGCCGCGCGAGTTCGCGCCGTTCTTCTGGGCGCAGGCCCAGGACGGCCGGCCGATCCCGACGCTGGGCGAGCTCGCCGCCGAGCGCGGCCTGCCGGCCGGGCCGGACTTCGGCGGGTACCTGGTGCTCGGCAACGACTACGGCCGCCAGCTGTGCGTGCAGTACGGCACCGCGGCGGTGGTCGCCGTCGACATCGAGAACCCGGCCGAACCGCCGCGGTTCGTCAACAGCGGTGTCCCCGAGTTCGCGCACTGCCTGCTGGTGCTGGCCCGGATGTGGCGCCTGCGCCTGGGCCTCACGCCGGAGCAGGCCGGACGCTGGACCACGGACCTGCAGGCCCAGCTGCTGGCCGCCGACCCGGCGGCCCTGCACACCCCCGAGAGCTGGTGGGCGGTCCTCGTCGAACAGCTCTGGGACGGCCTGCTCTAGCACCACCTGTGCCCCCCGCCGTGCGGCCGGTTCCCCCGGCCGCGCGACGGCGGCCTGTTTGGTTTGCGTTCGTATCTGCGCAAAATAGGTCAATGGGACGGTTCAGTCCGCCCCACCCGAACCGCGCACCCGGCGGGGCTGCGCAGCCCGCGAGCACGAGGAGAACAGCCGAAATGAGCGACGCCGTGTCCCAGTACGGCTTCACTGTCTCCCGGCGCGGCTACGCGCCCGACCAGGTCGATGCGGCCGTCGCCGCACTCAGCCGCGAACGCGACGAGGCGTGGGAGCGGCTCAGCGTGCTCGGCGGCGGCCTGCGCGAGATGGAGAAGCGCCTCTCCGACATCCAGCAGGCGGCCGAGGACGCCCCCGACCCCGACTTCGGCGAGCTCAGCGACCAGGCCGCCGCGCTGCTCGGCATCGCCATGAACGAGGCCGACGCCATCCACGCCAAGGCCGAGCGGGCCGGCGAGGACGCCCGCGACGCCGCCCACGAGGCCGGCGAGGCGGCCGCCAGGGCGGCGAAGGAGTTCGCCGCCAAGCTGCGCGAGGACACCGACCAGGCCGTCCGCCGCACCGAGGAGCGCACCCGCGCCGAGGCGGAGCGGATCCGCGCCGAGGCCGACGCCGAGGCCCGCGCCGTGGTGCACGCCGCGACCGGCCACGCCGCCCGGGTCCGGGTCTCCGCCGCGCAGGCGTCCGAGCAGTCCGAGGTCGCCCTCGCCGAGCGCCGCCGCAAGGCGGACGAGGAGGTCGCCACCGCGGAGACCGAGGCCGACGAGGCGGTGGCCAAGATCACCGCCGCCGCGGAGGCCCGGGTCCGGGAGGCCGAGCAGCACCGCGAGGCGATGCTCGCGGAGGCCCGCCGGCTGGACACCGACGCCCAGGCCAAGGCGGACGCCGCGCTCGCCGGGGCCAAGGAGAAGGCCGCCCGGATCAAGATCGCCAGCGAGCGCGAGCAGGCCGACTTCACCAAGCGCCTCGACAAGGTGCAGACCCACCTCGACCACATCAAGGGCACCCTGGCCTCGCTCACCGGCGCGGCCGTCGGCGCGATCGAGGACCCCGAGGACGTCAAGAAGGCCGTCGAGGCGAAGAAGGCCGACCTCAGCAAGTCGGCCGTCGCCGCCGAGCCCGCGGCGGCCGCCGCGCCCGCCGCCGAGGCCGCGCCGCAGGCGGACGCTGCGCCGGCCACCGACCGGCCCACCGCCGTCCTGAAGGCCGTCGCCGACGACCGGCCCAAGGCCCGGGACCCGCGCAAGCCCTACACCCCGCAGCCCGCCGAGCCCCCGGCCCCGCCGACCAAGCCCGCCAGCTTCGCCAAGGACCCGTCCCCGTCCCCGGCCCCGGCGCAGCCCGCGACCCCGCCGAAGCCGGTGACCCCGCCCGCGGCGGAGCCGGAGGCGGAGACCCGCATCGTCCCGAAGATCGTCATCGTCGACGACGGCATCGACCACGACACCCGCCCGGACCGCAACCGGATCCAGCGCCGGGGCTGACGGAACGTCGATCCCCCTCCTGTTCGTGGCGGGAGGGGGATTCGCGCTCCTACAGGACCTCGACGGTCGCGCCGGTGAGCCGGCGCCGGCAGTCCAGCACGTACCGGGCGTGCGCGGCGACGGCCGGGTAGTCGAACTCGTCGTGGTCGGCGAGCAGGATCACCGCGTCGGCCGCCGCCAGCTCCTCGGGGGTGGCCTCGACCCGGTGGACGCCGGCCAGCGGGCCGCCGTCGTGGTCGGGGGCGCGCTGCCCGGGGATGTGCGGCTCGGCGACGTGGACGCCGGCCACCACGTGCGGGTCGGCCGCGCGGACCTCGGCGCCCATCCGGGTGAGCAGCTCGACCACCCGGGCGGCGGGCGTCTCCCGGGCGTCGCCGGTGTTCTTCTTGTAGGCGAGGCCGAGGACCAGCACCCGGGAGCCGTTGACGGCGCGGCGGCGCTGGTTGAGCGCGTCGGCGAGGCGGCGGACCACGTAGTCGGGCATGTGGCTGTTGACGTCGTTGGCCAGCTCCACGAACCGGAACGACTGCCCGAGGGCCCGCTCCACCCGCCAGGACAGGTACGAGGGGTCGATCGGCAGGCAGTGCCCGCCGACGCCCGGCCCGGGCGTGAAGCGCAGGAACCCGAACGGCTTGGTGGAGGCCGCGTCGATGGCCTCCCAGACGTCGATGCCGAGGTCGTGGGCGAACATCGCGAGCTCGTTGACCAGCGCGATGTTCACGTGCCGGAAGGTGTTCTCCAGCAGCTTGGTGAGCTCGGCCTCCTTGCAGGAGGAGACCGGCACGGTCTGCTCCACCAGCTGCCCGTAGAACCCGGCGACCGCCGCCAGCCCCTCCGGCGTCGTCCCGGACACCACCTTCGGCGTGTTCTCCAGCTTCCACACCGGGTTGCCGGGGTCGATCCGCTCGGGGCTGTAGCCCAGGTGGAAGTCCGCGCCGGCCCGCAGCCCGGAGCCGGCCTCCAGCAGCGGGGCGAGCAGCTCCTCGGTGGTCCCCGGGTACGTGGTGGACTCCAGCACCACCGTCGCCCCCCGCTTGAGGTGCCGGGCGAGCAGCTTCGCCGACGCCTCGATGTACGAGAGGTCGGGCACGCCGTCCCGCAGCGGCGTGGGGACGGTGATCACCGCGATGTCGAAGTCCGCCACCTCGGCCGGGTCGGCCGTCGGCAGGTACTGCCCGGCGTCCAGCAGCGGCCGCAGCCGCTCCCCGGGGATGTCCTCGACGTAGGACTCGCCCACCGCGAGCCGCTTGATCCGGCGTTCGTCCACGTCGTACCCGACGACCCGGTGCCCCACCTCGGCGGCGCGAACCGCCAGCGGGAGTCCGACATAGCCCTGACCTGCGATGACGACGCGCATGACGAAGAAACCCCCTGGAAAATGACCGGCGTCCCCACACCTTCTTCACACGAGAGTACGGAGCCCCGCCCTCCGCGCGGGCCGCTTCGCCGGAAGTGGCCGAGGACGGCCCCGAACGCCAGGACGCCGAGATCCGCGGCGCCCGCCGGAGCGGACGCCGCGAGTCCCGGCGTGAGTGGCACGGGCGCCCCCACCCAGGGTCGCCCGGCCTTCGCACTCCCGACCCCCATCGAGGTGCGACCGCGCTTCCACAGCCATCCCCCACGGTTGGATGCGGCGTGCGCTGGACTCAATCCTGCGCGGCGACCATGGACGCACAGTGACAGCAATGTGTCGACCGCATGATCTCTGAACGAGCCTCGCCCCAGCTCAGTCGGGCCGCCCGGTCGGTCGCTCCGTGCGCCGGTCGGACGCCCGGCGGTACGCCGCGCCGCGTGGACGGCGGCTGTGCGGCGTAGGCTGGACACCCCCCGGGCGCACCGCGTTCCGGGCCTGTCGCGCTGCCCGGCCGCCCCTCTGGCGCCGGGCCACTCCCCGCCGTGGAGAACTTGACGTATGAGCCTGTCCGGACTGCTCGATGTCGTCGTACGGGACGCCGCCCTCGCCGAGGCGATCGAGGCGGCGGCCACGGGGCACAGGCAGCACCTCGACCTGGTCGGCCCGCCCGCCGCCCGGCCGTTCGCGATCGCCGCGCTGGCCCGTTCGCTGGCCGCCCGCGCCGGTGAGCGGGGCCGCCCGGTGCTGGCGGTGACCGCCACCGGCCGGGAGGCCGAGGACCTCGCCGCCTCGCTGCGCTCCCTGCTGCCCGCCGACGCGGTGGCCGAGTTCCCGGCCTGGGAGACGCTGCCGCACGAGCGGCTCTCCCCGCGCTCGGACACCGTCGGCCGCCGCCTCGCGGTGCTGCGCCGGATCGTTCATCCGCGCGCCGACGACCCGGCCGCCGGGCCGGTGCAGGTGGTCGTCGCGCCGGTCCGCTCGGTGCTCCAGCCGCAGGTGAAGGGCCTGGCCGAGCTGGAGCCGGTGGCCCTGCGGCGCGGCGAGCAGCACGACCTGGACCAGGTCGCCCGGAAGCTGGCGGCCGCCGCCTACGCCCGGGTCGAACTGGTCGAGAAGCGCGGCGAGTTCGCGGTGCGCGGCGGCATCCTGGACGTCTTCCCGCCGACCGAGGAGCACCCGCTGCGGGTGGAGTTCTGGGGCGACGACGTCGAGGAGATCCGGTACTTCAAGGTCGCCGACCAGCGCTCCCTGGAGATCGCCGAGCACGGCCTGTGGGCGCCGCCCTGCCGGGAGCTGCTGCTGACCGACGAGGTGCGGGCGAAGGCCGCCGAGCTGGCCGCCCGGCACCCGGAGCTGGGCGAGATCCTGGACCGGATCGCGCAGGGAGTGGCGGTCGAGGGCATGGAGTCGCTGGCCCCCGTGCTGGTCGACGACATGGAGCTGCTGCTGGACGTGCTGCCGACCGGCTCGATCGCGGTGGTCTGCGACCCGGAGCGGGTCCGCACCCGGGCCGCCGACCTGGTCGCCACCAGCCAGGAGTTCCTGGCCGCGTCCTGGGTGGCCGCCGCCGCGGGCGCCGACCGTCCGATCGACCTGGAGGCGATCGACGTCTCCGCCGCCTCGCTGCGGTCGCTGGCGGACGTCCGCGAGCACGCCGCCGGGATCGGCCTGCCCTGGTGGTCCGTCAGCCCGTTCGCCACCAGCGACTCCAGCGTCAGCGAGATCCTCGAATTCGACGCGGACACCCTGACGCTCGGCATGCACGCCGTCGAGGCGTACCGCGGCGACACCGCGCGGGCGATCGCCGACGCCAAGGAGCGGCTGGCCTCGGACTGGCGCGTGGTCATGGTGACGGAGGGTCACGGCCCGGCGTCCCGGCTGGCCGAGGTGCTCGGCAACGAGGGCATCCCGGCCCGGCTGGTCGCCGACCTCGCCGAGGCCCCGACCCGGGACGTCGTGTACGTCTCCTGCGGCTCGATCGAGCACGGCTTCGTCGACGAGGCGCTGAAGCTCACCGTCGTCACCGAGACCGACCTGTCCGGCCAGAGGTCCTCCACCAAGGACATGCGCCGGATGCCGTCCCGCCGCCGCAACGCCATCGACCCGCTGGCGCTGGCCGCCGGCGACTACGTGGTGCACGAGCAGCACGGCGTCGGCCGGTACGTGGAGATGGTGCAGCGGACCGTGCAGGGCGCGACCCGCGAGTACCTGGTGCTGGAGTACGCCCCCGCCAAGCGCGGCCACCCCGGCGACCGGCTGTTCGTGCCCACCGACCAGCTCGACCAGGTCACCAAGTACGTGGGCGGCGAGGCCCCGACCCTGCACCGCCTGGGCGGCGCGGACTGGGCCAAGACCAAGCAGCGCGCCAAGAAGGCGGTCAAGGAGATCGCCGCCGACCTGATCAAGCTGTACTCGGCCCGGATGGCCGCCCCCGGCCACGCCTTCGGCCCGGACACCCCCTGGCAGCGGGAACTGGAGGACGCCTTCCCGTACGCCGAGACCCCCGACCAGCTGACCACCATCGGCGAGGTCAAGTCGGACATGGAGAAGTCCGTCCCGATGGACCGGCTGATCTGCGGCGACGTCGGCTACGGCAAGACCGAGATCGCGGTGCGCGCGGCGTTCAAGGCCGTCCAGGACGGCAAGCAGGTGGCGGTGCTGGTGCCGACCACGCTGCTGGTGCAGCAGCACTTCTCCACCTTCGCCGAGCGGTACGCCAACTTCCCGGTCACCGTGAAGGCGCTGTCCCGGTTCCAGACCGACACCGAGGCGAAGGCCGTGCTGGAGGGCCTGTTCGAGGGCTCGGTGGACGTGGTGATCGGCACCCACCGGCTGTTCTCCTCGGAGACCCGGTTCAAGGACCTCGGCCTGGTCATCGTCGACGAGGAGCAGCGCTTCGGCGTCGAGCACAAGGAGCAGCTGAAGAAGCTGCGCGCCAACGTCGACGTGCTGACCATGTCCGCCACCCCGATCCCGCGCACCCTGGAGATGGCGGTCACCGGCATCCGCGAGATGTCCACCATCACCACCCCGCCCGAGGAGCGGCACCCGGTGCTGACCTTCGTCGGCCCGTACGACGAGAAGCAGATCTCCGCCGCGATCCGCCGGGAACTCCTGCGCGAGGGCCAGGTGTTCTACATCCACAACCGGGTCGAGTCGATCGACAAGGCGGCGGCCCGGCTGAAGGACCTGGTGCCCGAGGCGCGGGTCGCCACCGCGCACGGGCAGATGGGCGAGACCCAGCTGGAGAAGGTCGTCGTCGACTTCTGGGAGAAGGAGTTCGACGTCCTGGTCTCCACCACCATCGTGGAGTCCGGCATCGACATCTCCAACGCCAACACCCTGATCGTCGAACGCGGCGACACCTTCGGCCTGTCCCAGCTCCACCAGCTGCGCGGACGCGTCGGCCGCGGCCGCGAACGCGGCTACGCCTACATGCTGTACCCGCCGGAGAAGCCGCTCACCGAGACCGCCCACGAGCGCCTCGCCACCATCGCCCAGCACACCGAGATGGGTGCCGGCATGTACGTCGCGATGAAGGACCTGGAGATCCGCGGCGCCGGCAACCTGCTCGGCGGCGAGCAGTCCGGCCACATCGCGGGCGTCGGCTTCGACCTCTACATGCGGATGGTCGGCGAGGCCGTCGCCGAGTTCCGGGAGTCCCTGGAGACGGGCGGCGGCGAACCCGAGGAGGAGCCGCTGGAGGTGAAGATCGAACTCCCGGTGGACGCGCACGTCCCGCACGACTACGCACCGGGGGAGCGGCTGCGCCTGCAGGCCTACCGCTCGATCGCGGCGGTCAACTCCGAGGCCGACATCGTGCAGGTCCGCGAGGAGCTGACGGACCGTTACGGCAAGCTCCCCGAGCCGGTGGAGAACCTGCTGCTGGTGGCCGGTCTGCGACTGTTCGCGCGGCGCTGCGGCATCGGCGACATCACCCTGCAGGGCAACTTCGTCCGCTTCGGCCCCGTCGACCTGCGCGAGTCCCAGCAGCTGCGCCTCAACCGCCTCTACCCCCGCACCCAGCTCAAGTCCGCCGCCCAGCAGCTGCTGGTCCCGCGTCCCAGCACCGGCGGCCGGATCGGCGGCAAGCCCCTCGTCGGCCGCGACCTGCTGACCTGGTGCACGGAGTTCCTCACCACGATGTTCGACGACCTGAAGCGCTGACGCGCGGGGCGACCAGGGGCGCGGGGGCGCTGTTCCCCGCGCCCCTGTGTGCGTTCAGCCGAGCTTCCACTGGCCGGACTGCTGGGCGAAGCCGCTGTCCAGGGCGAACTGGACCTTGTCGAGCTTGGCGTCGGCCGGGACCTCGAAGGTGATGAAGCCGAGCGCGCTCTCGCCCGGGGCGATGTTCGCGGGGACGGGGAACTCCGGGCCGGCCTTGGTCTCGGCGACGGTGGACTCGAAGCCCTGGCCCTGCGCGTCGAGGAGCTTGGCGCTGTTCTGCGGGGCGTCCGCGTAGGCCGCCGAGCCCGTGGCCTTGATCCGGAACTGGACGGCGACGAAGCGCTTGCCGTCAGCGGGCTTGGTGTACTCGTCCGCGCCCTCCGCGTTGTCGACGACCTTCACCAGCGTCACGTCCGCGGAGTTGGTCTTCTCGGTCCCCTTGAGCGCGATCGTGTCGCCGGGCTTGGCGACCGTCGACTTTCCCTGGTCGCCGCTCTGCGCCTGCGGCGCGCCGCTGGAGGCGGCGGCGCTGCTCTTGGGGGTGGTGGAGACGGAGTTGTCGGTGGGGCCGCAGGCGGTGGCGGCGGCGAGCAGGGCCGCGCCGAGCAGGACGGCGGCGGTGCGGCGGTTGGTGGCGCGGACGGACATGGCGGGTTCTCCCCCTGGAGTTCGGTGGTGGCCGGTGTCCCGGCGACGACTTCAGTGGACCATGGGACTGTGAACAATGTCAACGAGACTTAGAGAAACCTCTCTGTTCACATGTGAACCCGATGGGATGGCGTACTGGCTATGCTGTGTGGCCACAGCCGCCCGCGAAGGAGCCCGCCGATGTCGGACAGTCCCGAGGTGACGGCCGCCGAGATCGCCCGGCTGGCCGGAGTCGGCCGGGCCGCGGTCTCCAACTGGCGCCGCCGCCACGCCGACTTCCCGCGCCCCGCGGGCGGTACCGAGACCAGCCCGACGTTCCGGCTGGACCAGGTCGAGCAGTGGCTGCGCGCCCAGGGCAAACTCTCCGAACTGCCGCTGCTGGAACGGGTCTGGCAGCAGCTGGAGACGCTCCGCGACCCGGTCGGACCGGCCGTCGCCCCGCTGGTCGCGGCCGGGTCGCTGCTGCTCCTGCTGCACCGCGAGCCGTCGGTCCGGGCCGAGCTCGCCGAGCAGCCGGACACCCGGCTGGCCACCGCGCTGCCGAAGGCGCTGCGCCGCGCCGCCGCCGAGGCGCTCGGTGCGGACGCGCCCGCCGCGCTCGGCCTGCCGCTGATCGCCGGCGCCACCCACCTGGACCTGGCCCGCCTGCTGGCCGCGCTGACCGCAGACACCGGGCCGGCCGACGCGTACGAGCTGCTGCTGGCCAGGTACACCGAGGCCAACCCCCGGCTTCAGCAGCCCATCCCGCCCGACGCCGCCGCCCTGCTGGCCGCGCTCGCCGGGCCGGCCGACGACGTGGCCGCCGCCGCGGGGGAGCGGACCGTGCTCGACCCGGCCTGCGGCGCCGGCGGGGTGCTGCTGGCCGCCGTCCCCGGCGGACGGTCCGGGACGGACGTCGAACGGCTCGGCCAGGACGCCGACCCGGACCTGGCCGGGGTAGCGCTGCTGCGCCTCGCGCTGGCCGCGCCCGCCGACCGCACCGGGCGGCTGCCGCTGGACGTCCGGGCGGGCGACGCGCTGCGCGCCGACGCGTTCCCGGGGGCGCGCGCGCACGCGGTGCTGTGCCGCCCGCCCTACAACGAACGCGACTGGGGGCACGACCAGTTGCAGTACGACTCGCGCTGGCCGGGCGGAGTGGTGCCGCCGCGCGGCGAGTCCGAACTGGCCTGGGTGCTGCACTGCCTGGCGCACACCCGGCCCGGCGGGACGGCGGTGCTGCTGCTGCCGCCGACCGTCGCCTCCCGCCGGGCGGGCCGCCGGGTGCGGGCCGAACTGGTCCGCTCCGGTGCGCTGCGCGCCGTGGTGGCGCTGCCCGCCGGCGTCGCCCCGCCGTACGGGGTGCCGCTGCACGTGTGGGTGCTGCGCGGGCCGGTGCCCGGCGACGACTTCCGGCACGTGCTGCTGCTGGACGCCGCGGCCGACGGCGGCCGGGAGCGGATCGACCAGGAGGCGCTGCGGGAGACGGTGCTGACGGCATGGCAGGAGTTCGACCGGGCCGCCCGCGCGGGCGGCCCGCTGCCCGCCGACCGGCCCGGCCGGCACCGGGCCGTCCCCGCGCTCGACCTGCTGGACGAGGAGACCGACCTCACCCCCGCCCGCCACCTGCCCGCCGCGCCCGCCGGCGCCGCGCCCGGCGCCCTGACCGGGCTGCGCGAGCGGCTGGCCGCCGAACTCGCCCGCCTCGCCGAACTGGACGCCGCGCTGCCCGCCCTCGCCCCGACCGGCAGCGCCCCGCCGCCACAGGTCAGCATCGGCGAACTCGCCCGCTCCGGCGCCCTGGAGGTGCACTCCTCCGGCCAGGGCGCACCCGCCCGGCCCGGCGGCCGCACCCCGCTGGTCACCGACCAGGACCTGCAGAGCGCGGCCCCGCCGAGCGCCGCCACCGACGCCGACGAGCTGACGGTCCGTCAGGGCGACGTGCTGGTGCCGGCGCTGGGCGGGGAGGGCGCGCAGGCCGTGCACCCCGGCAGCCCCTACCTCGGGGCGGCGCTGGGCGCCAGGCTGCACCTGCTGCGGCCCGACCCGGCGCTGCTCGACCCGGACTTCCTGGCCGGCCAACTGCGCGCCACCGGCGCCGGACGGCGGGCCAGCAGCTTCGCCTCCACCACCAGCCGGCTGGACGTCCGGCGGTTCGAGCTGCCCCGGGTGCCGGTCGGGCAGCAGCGGGAGCTGGGCGCGGCGTTCCGGCGGATCGCGGACTACGAGGCGGCGCTGGCCGGGGCGGTGGCCGACGCCCGCGCGCTGACCCGGGCGCTCACCGACGGCCTGGCCGCCGGCGCCACCGGCCCGGCCCGGCAGGACACCGGCCCGAACTGACGGGGCGTCGGCGCGGCGAACGGGCTCTCGACGGGTCGGCGGGTGGCGGTACCGTGTGCGCAGCATCTGCACCGCCGTCACCGAGGAGCGCCCATGCCCGCCCGCGCCGCGTCCGGCCCCTACCGGACCTGGGTGACGGTGCTGTGCGCCCTGACCCCGGTGCTGACGCTCGGCATCGTCGGCATGGCGCCGTCCGTGGTGCTCGCCGTCGGGCGGCAGCGCAGGGCCGACATCGTGGGCGCGGTGGTCATCGGCCTGATGCAGCTGGCCCTGTACATCGAGATGGGCCTGACCCCCAAGGACGGGGAGATCAGCAACCTGGTCGCTGCGCTGGTGCTGATCCCGCTGTGGATCGGCACGCCGGTGCACTTCCTGGTGATGAACCAGCGCCGCTTCTGGCCCGCGCCCGCTCCCGGGCCCGCTCCCGGCTACGGCTACGGCTACGGGTACCCGGGGTACCCGACGCCGCCCCAGCCGTACCCGGCGGCGGGGCCGACCGCGCCGTACCCCAACCCGTACCAGGCCGCCCCGTATCCGACGCCCACGCCGACCCCGACGCCGTACCCGGCGCCCGCGGTGCCCGCGCCGACGCCCGCACCCGGGCCGGCGCAGACTCCCGCGCCCGGGCAGACCGGGGCCGCCGAGCTGCGTGAACTCGGCGAACTCCTGCGGCGGCAGGCCGGGGACGGGCAGCCGTGAGCCGTACCGTCGGCGAGCGGTACCTGCTGGCCGAGAAGATCGGCCACGGCGGGATGGGCCAGGTCTGGGCCGCCCACGACCGGCGGCTGGACCGCCGGGTCGCGGTGAAGCTGCTGCGCGCCGACGCGGTGCCGTACCCGAGCGGGCACGGCGACGGCCAGGCGGACCTGCTGCGGCAGCGCTTCCTGCGCGAGTGCCGGATCAGCGCCGCCCTGGACCATCCGGGGCTGGTCACCGTGTACGACGCCGGCGTCGACGACGAGGAGCTGTACCTGGTGATGCAGCGGGTCCCCGGCCTCAGCCTCGCCGACCTGATCGCCGAGGAGGGCCCGCTGCCCGTCGAGCAGGCCGCCGCCGTCGCCGGACAGCTCTGCGCCGCGCTGGGCGCGGTGCACGGGGCGCGGGTGGTCCACCGCGACCTGAAACCGAGCAATGTGATGATCCGTCCGGACGGGCGGGCCGTACTGCTGGACCTCGGCATCGCCGCCGCCCTCGACCCCACCGCCACCCGGCTCACCCTCACCGGCAGCCCGATCGGCAGCCCCGCCTACATGGCCCCCGAACAGGCCATGGCCGCGGACGCCGACCGCCGCAGCGACCTGTACGCGCTCGGCTGCATGTTGCACGAGATGCTCGCCGGACAGCCCCCGTTCCCCGCCCCCACCGCGCTCGGCGTGCTGCGCCGCCAGGTCGACGACCCGCCCGTGCCGCTGCGCCGGCTGCGGGCCGAAGTGCCGGCCGCGGTCGAGGCGCTGGTCCTGCGGCTGCTCGCCAAACACCCCGCCGAGCGGCCCGCGGACGCCGCGGAGGTGCACGCCATGCTGCTGCCCCTGCTGCCCGCCCCCACCGGTCGGGTCCGCACCCGGCTGCCCGCCGTCCCCGACCCCGGCGACCCGTACCGCTACCCGCACCACCCGCAGCCCGCCGCCGACCCGGTGGAACTGCCGCCGGCCGCGGCGGCCCGGGCGCCGGCCCCCCGGCCCGAGCAGGAGACCCTCTCCGGAGCCTGCGCCCGGCTCTCCGACCTGGTCGAGGCCGGCCGGCACACCGAGGTGCTCGACCTGGCCGCCGCGCTGCTGCCCAGGGCCGTCGCCGAAC
This sequence comes from Streptomyces sp. TLI_171, assembly GCF_003610255.1. Classification (GTDB taxonomy): domain Bacteria; phylum Actinomycetota; class Actinomycetes; order Streptomycetales; family Streptomycetaceae; genus Kitasatospora. Next base: position 4,594,972 of record NZ_RAPS01000001.1, read on the forward strand.
AGGGCGAGGCCGCGCCGCTGGTGCGCACCGTCCGGGCCATCCGGGCCCGCACCCTGCTCACCGAGCGCCGCTGGGCCGAGGCCCTCCCCGAGCTGCGTCGACTCACCGCGACCGCGGCGCCCCACGACCCCGCGGCCCTCGACCACCGCCGGCACGCCGCCCGCTGCCTCGAACACCTCGGCCACCCCGCCGAGGCCCTCGCCGAGTACCGCGCGGTGCTCGCCGCCCTCCCGCCCGAGGCCCCGGCCGGCGCCGAACTGCGTGAGCGGATCGGCCTGCTGCTGGCCGCCACCGGCCACACCGCGACCGGCTGGCAGGCCCTGCTCGAACTCCTCCTGGAGACCGAACGCCGGCACGGCCCGCACCACCCGGACGTCCACCGCCTGCGCACCCACCTCGAACGGCTCGGCGCCCACCGCACCACCACCAACCCCTACGCCACCTAGCGACGGATGCAGTCGCAGGAGATCCACGCGCGGGGTCTGGCACCACGGGGCGGCGCTCCCTATTGTTCGTCCCAGCCACGTACGCAGAGCACCACCGGACCGCACTCCACCGACCGGGAGGCCCCAGTGATCCGCACCAGCTCCGCCCGCCGACTGCGCGCCGCGCTCGGCGTCGCGGTCGTCGCCGCCGCGCTCGCCGCCTGCAGCGGCGCACCGGCGCACCAGGGCGCGGCCGCCGTCGTCGGCGACGAACGGATCACCATCGCCCAGGTGGAGGCCCGGGTCGCCGCCATCCGCGCCGGCGCCACCGCACAGGCCGACGGCAAGGCCAACGAGCAGCCCGGCCTGGCCCGGCACGCGGTCTCCGACCTGATCCTGGACCGGGTCGTCGCCCGTGCCCTGACGGACCGCCACCTGAGCGTCACCGCCGCCGAGATCGGCACCGCCCGCAGCAGCGACGTCCGCACCGTCGGCAGCGACGCCGTGCTCGCCCAGCTGCTGCTCAGCAAGCAGGGCGTGCCCGCCGCCGGCATCGACGACTTCTACCGGCAGCAGATCGGCCTCACCAAGCTCGCCGACGGCCAGGACCCGACCAGCGCCGACGGCGACGCCCTGATCCGCAAGGCCCTGGTGGACGCCGGAACCGCCCTGCACATCCAGGTCAACCCGCGCTACGGCAGCTGGGACACCGCCCGGATCGGCCTCACCGACGTCACCGAGAACTGGCTGCCGAAGAACGTCCGGCCGCTGTAATTCGCCGGAGCCCGCCGCGCGGCCGGGTAGGTTTCGAGGTGTGGACACTCCGAAGCTGACCCTGCTGACCACCACCCACCGCATCGCGCCCGGCCTGCTCTCCTGGCCCGCCTGGGAGGCGCTGCGCGCCGCGCCCAGGGTGCTGGCCGGCGTCGCGGACCACCCGCAGCTGCCCGCGCTGCGGGCGGCCGGCGTCGTGCCGGAGCTGGTCGAGCGCGGCTCGGCGCCGGCGCTGGCCCGGCAGTTGCTGGCCGCGGCCCCGGCGGTGTGGCTGGAGAGCCCGGACGGCGACCCGGGGCTGACGGACGCGCTGGCCCGGATCGCGGTGGAGGAGGCCGGCGAGCACCCGGAGATCGAGGTGCTGCCGGGCTCCTACGACCTGCCGGGCGCCCGGCTGCTCGACCTGGTCTCGGTGATGGACCGGCTGCGCTCGCCGGGCGGCTGCCCGTGGGACGCCGAGCAGACCCACCGGAGCCTGGTGAAGTACCTGGTGGAGGAGGCCTTCGAACTGGTCGAGGCGATCGAGGAGGACGACCGGGAGACCCTGCGCGAGGAGCTCGGGGACGTCCTGCTGCAGGTGTTCTTCCACTCCCGGATCGCCGAGGAGGACGCCGCCGACCCGTTCTCGATCGACGACGTCGCGGGCGACATCGTGGAGAAGCTGATGTACCGCCACCCGCACGTGTTCGGCGACGTCAGCGTCACGGGCTCGGCCGAGACCGAGGCCAACTGGGAGCAGCTGAAGGCGGCGGAGAAGCAGCGCGAATCGGTGCTGGACGGCGTGCCGGCCGGCCTGCCCGCGCTGGCGTACGCCGCGAAGCTGGTCTCCCGGGTGCGCCGGGCGGAGTTCACCGGCGTGCCGGACGCGCCGTACGCGCTGCCCGCCGAGCTCACCGCGGAGTCGGCGGGGGAACTGCTGCTGGCGGTCGCGCAGCGCGCCTACGACCGCGGGGTGGACGTGGACGCGGCGCTGCGCGCGGCGGCCCGGCGGTACCGCGCGGCGGTCCGGACCGCGGAGGGTCTGCCGGAGGCGGGCTGACGGTCCGTCAGCCGGCCAGCGGGACGTCCGCGACGGGGCGGCGCTGGGCCGGCACCACTTCGCCGATGGCCTCGCCGACCAGGGCGAGCACCTCGGCCAGCGGGTCGAGGTGGCCGGGCAGGTCGGCGAGTTGCACGATGCGCTCGCCGTCCGGGCCGGCCACCGCGAACAGGTCGATCGGGCCGAGGTGCTTGACGGCGGTGTCGACCAGGGCGGCGATGTCCGCCGGGTGGTGGACGTCGCCGGAGACGCCGACCACGGGGCAGCCGGGGCGGTCGAGTTCGGCGGCGAGGTCCTCGGCGATGCCGGGGCGCAGATCGGCGATGAGCAGGCCGGCGGCGCCGGCGGCGGAGAACCTCCGGGCCAGGTCGGCTCCCGAACCTCCGTCGAGCACCGCGATGACCACCACTGCACCGGCTACTCGCATGGCCTGCTCCCCTTTCAGAGCGAACCCGTGGGCAGCCCGCACGCCGCCCATCGTGGTTATCGGAGGATCGTAGGCTCGCCCCGACGCTCCGCAACAGGGATTACCCACCAGGTGACCAGACTCACGCGGCGGCCCCTACAGATACGGTCAAGACATGCCAGATCAGCCCCACGCCGCCCATCCGCAACTGTTCACCTGGGAGTTCGCGGCCGACCCGTACCCGGCGTACGCCTGGCTGCGCGAGCACGCCCCCGTGCACCGCACCACGCTCCCGAGCGGGGTCGAGGCGTGGCTGGTCACCCGCTACGCGGACGCGCGGCAGGCGCTGGCGGACGCCCGGCTCTCCAAGAACCCGGCGCACCACAGCGAACAGGCGCACCGCACCGGCCGGGTGGGCATCCCGGGGGAGCGGCAGGCCGACCTGATGACCCACCTGCTGAACATCGACCCGCCGGACCACACCCGGCTGCGCCGCCTGGTCTCGAAGGCGTTCACGCCGCGCCGGGTCGCCGAGTTCGCCCCGCGGGTGCAGCAGCTCACCGACCGGCTGATCGACTCCTTCGCGGGGCGCGGCGAGGCCGACCTGATCCACGAGTTCGCCTTCCCGCTCCCCATCTACGCGATCTGCGACCTGCTGGGCGTGCCGGAGGAGGACCAGGACGACCTGCGCGACTGGGCGGGCATGATGATCCGCCACACCGGGGGCAAGCGCGGAGGGGTCGGGCGCGCGGTCAAGCAGATCCGCGGCTACCTGGCCGACCTGATCCACCGCAAGCGCGCCGACCTCGGCGACGACCTGATCTCCGGCCTGATCCGGGCGAGCGACCACGGCGAGCACCTGACCGAGAACGAGGCCGCCGCGATGGCCTTCATCCTCTTGTTCGCCGGCTTCGAGACCACCATCAACCTGATCGGCAACGGCGCCTACGCGCTGCTGCGCAACCCGGACCAGCGCACCCTGCTCCAGGACTCGCTGGCGCGCGGCGAGTCCGGCCTGCTGGCCACCGGCGTCGAGGAGCTGCTGCGCTACGACGGCCCGGTGGAGCTGGCCACCTGGCGGTTCGCCACCGCGCCGCTGACCGTCGGCGGGGTGGACATCCCGGTCGGCGACCCGGTGCTGGTGGTGCTGGCCGCGGCGGACCGCGACCCGGCCCGGTTCGCGGCCGAGAACACCCTCGACCTGGCGCGCTCGGACAACCCGCACCTGGGTTTCGGACACGGCATCCACTACTGCATCGGCGCGCCGCTGGCGCGACTTGAGGGGCAGTGCGCGATCGGCAGCCTACTGACCAGGCTTCCGGACCTCCGGCTGGCCGCCGATCCGGCCGAGCTGCGCTGGCGGGGCGGGCTGATCATGCGCGGTCTGCGCGACCTCCCGGTCTCCTTCACGCCCCGCTGACGCCGTTTCAGGAACCGCGACACGCCGCCCCGCTGGGGGGACGACGCGCCGGGGCGGGGGCGCATTGCGCGATCGCGGTCCGGATGAATGCGGACATACCTGGATGGTTCGTGTACGTGGTCCGATCGTGCGTAATTTCGACGTGATCACGGTGATATGAGCTTGTGATAGCCCGTCAGCTCTGCTTACTCTCCGACATGCCCGCTGCTGCGGGCCCCGATCGCGGAGCGCCGAGTCCCGTCCGCCGCGTCCTCGGGCCACCGACCAGTGAACGGACGGGAGCGGGGGAACCAGTGTGAACGCCGAAGTCCCAACGGCTTGGGGTGAAGCCGCCGACCAGCGGACGCAGCCGCGTCCGGACCCGCCGGCGGCCGGGCCAACCTCCCGGTCCGAACCCGACAGCTCACCTCGCAGGCGTGCGGAGAGGATGTCCCATGCTGTTCGCCAACACCGGTCGCCACCGCCGTAGTACCAAGGCCGAGAAGTTCGTCGTCGCCGCCGGCGTCGCTTCGGTCGGCCTGGCCCTGCCCCTGCTCGCCGCCTCCGGAGCGGCAGCCGCACCCGTCGACACCTGGGACCGGGTGGCGCAGTGCGAGAGCGGCGGAAACTGGAGCATCAACACCGGAAACGGTTACTACGGCGGCCTGCAGTTCTCCTCCTCCACCTGGCGCGCCTTCGGCGGCGGCCAGTACGCGTCCAGCGCCGACCGGGCCAGCCGCTCCCAGCAGATCGCGGTGGCCGAGCGGGTGCTCGCCGCACAGGGACCCGGCGCCTGGCCGGTCTGCTCCAAGCGCGCCGGGCTCGCCAAGGGCGGAGCGCCCGCCGAGACGTCCGAGGACACCGCCTCCCGCTCGCAGGAGCGCCCGACCGCGCCCGGGCCGAAGGCGCCGAAGCAGGACCCGAAGCCGGAGCCGCCGGCCGCACCCGCGCAGGCGCCGCAGAGCCCCGCCGGCGGGTACACCGTCCAGGACGGGGACACCCTCTCCGGGATCGCCGCCGCCCGACAGGTGGCCGGCGGGTGGGAGCAGATCTACCGGGCCAACCGCGAACTGATCGGCGCCGACCCCGACCTGATCCTGCCCGGCCAGGTGCTCGCACTCTGACGCCGGAGACCCGAAGAGGTCCCGGATCCGCCTGACGCCCCGTCCGTTCCGGGCGCGCGCAGTGAAGTTCGCGCCGCCCGGGGCGGCGGAGCGGCGGGCATTCAGGTGAACTACCCGTGAGTAGCCCGGCCACACCGTGAGACGGGGCCCGGCCGGGCGTGGCCGCGGAGCGGTCTAAGGCTAGGCTCTGGTCGTAACGACCACACATCCGCTTCCGCTAGGAGATGCCTCGTGCCGTCCATTGATGTCGTCGTAGCCCGTGAGATCCTCGACTCCCGCGGCAACCCCACGGTCGAGGTCGAGGTCGGTCTCGACGACGGCAGCACCGGTCGTGCGGCTGTCCCCTCGGGTGCCTCCACCGGCGCCTTCGAGGCCCTCGAGCTCCGCGACGGCGACAAGAACCGCTACTTCGGCAAGGGCGTCGAGAAGGCCGTCCTCGCCGTGATCGAGCAGATCGGCCCCGAGCTGGTCGGCTACGACGCCACCGAGCAGCGCCTCATCGACCAGGCCATGCTCGACCTGGACGCCACCCCGGACAAGTCCTCGCTCGGCGCCAACGCGATCCTCGGCGTCTCCCTCGCCGTGGCGCACGCCGCCTCCGAGGCCAGCGACCTGCCGCTGTTCCGCTACCTGGGCGGCCCGAACGCCCACGTGCTGCCCGTCCCGATGATGAACATCCTCAACGGCGGCTCGCACGCGGACTCCAACGTCGACATCCAGGAGTTCATGATCGCCCCGATCGGCGCGGAGTCCTTCTCCGAGGCCGTCCGCTGGGGCGTCGAGGTCTACCACACGCTCAAGGGCGTGCTGAAGGAGCGCGGCCTCTCCACCGGCCTGGGCGACGAGGGCGGCTTCGCCCCCAACCTGGACTCCAACCGCGAGGCGCTGGACCTCATCACCGAGGCCATCAAGAAGGCCGGCTACACCCCGGGCAAGGACGTCGCGCTCGCCCTGGACGTCGCCGCGTCGGAGTTCTTCGAGGACGGCGCCTACCAGTTCGAGGGCAAGGCGCTCTCCTCCGCCGACCTGATCGCGTACTACGCCGAGCTGGTCGCCGACTACCCGCTGGTCTCCATCGAGGACCCGCTGGACGAGTCGGACTGGGACGGCTGGAAGGCCATCACCGACGCGATCGGCGACAAGGTCCAGCTGGTCGGCGACGACCTGTTCGTCACCAACCCGGAGCGCCTGCGCAAGGGCATCGAGACCGGCACCGCCAACGCGCTGCTGGTGAAGGTGAACCAGATCGGCTCGCTCACCGAGACCCTGGACGCCGTCGAGCTGGCCCAGCGCAACGGCTACCGCTGCATGATGTCGCACCGCTCCGGCGAGACCGAGGACGTCACCATCGCCGACCTCGCCGTCGCGACCAACTGCGGCCAGATCAAGACCGGCGCCCCGGCCCGCTCCGAGCGCGTCGCCAAGTACAACCAGCTGCTGCGCATCGAGGAGATCCTCGACGACGCCGCCGAGTACGCGGGCCGCTCCGCCTTCCCGCGGTTCCGCGCGAACTGACAAGCACGGCAAGGACTGAATCACCAAGCCTTGTTGACCGGTGCCCCGGCTCCCACCGCGTAGGGTGGGGCCGGGGCACCGGCATGCGCAGGAGGGGCGAGCAGATGGCCAAGTGGAGGATTCCCGGACTGGCGGCGCGACCGCGCTTCACCAGCCGGGCCACCGTGCTGGTGCTCGTGCTGTGCTCGCTGGTGGCGATACTCGCCTACCCCACCCGGCAGTACATCGCCCAGCGCGGCGAGATCGCCGCCCAGCGGGCCAAGGCCGAGCACGCCCGCCAGCAGGTCGACGAACTGCGCCGGGAGAAGGCCCGCTGGCAGGACCCGGAGTACGTCAAGGCGCAGGCCCGGCAGCGGCTGCACTACGCGCTGCCCGGCGAGACCCCGTTCGTCTCGGTCGACCCGCAGCCTTCGCCCGGCGCCAAGCCCTCCTCGACGGACGCCGCCCAGGCCGGCCGGCCGAAGGCGCTGCGCCCCTGGTACGCCACCCTCTGGGACTCGGTGGACGCCGCCGACGCCGCGCTGCCCGCGCCGCCGGCCGCGCCCTGACTCCCGGTCACCCACCCCCGCCCCCTGACGAACAGACCTCTGATGAGCAACCAGAACCCTCCCGTGGACGACCACGACATCGCCGCCATCGCCGCCCAGCTCGGCCGGGTGCCGCGCGGGCTGCGGGCCGTCGCCCACCGCTGCCCGTGCGGCAACCCCGACGTGGTGGAGACCGCGCCCCGGCTGCCCGACGGCACGCCCTTCCCCACGCTCTACTACCTGACCTGCCCCCGGGCCGCCTCGCTGATCGGCACCCTGGAGGCGGAGGGCGTGATGAAGGAGCAGAGCGCCCGGCTCGCCGAGGACCCCGAACTCGCCGACGCCTACCGCAGGGCGCACGAGGACTACATCGCCCGCCGGGACGCCGTCGAGGTGCTGGAGGGCTTCCCGAGCGCCGGCGGCATGCCCGACCGGGTCAAGTGCCTGCACGTGCTGGTCGGCCACTCGCTGGCGGCCGGCGAGGGCGTCAACCCGCTCGGCGACGAGGCGATCGGGATGCTGGAGGACTGGTGGGCCAAGGGCCCCTGCGTCAGCCCCGCCGAGGTCGAGGCGGCCGGCGGCCGGGTCGCCCGCAACCGGGCGAAGGCGCAGGACCACGCCGCGACCATCGCCGCCAAGGAGGCGCTGAGCGCCGAGCGGGCCGAACGCGCCGCCCGCCGTGCCGAACCGGAGGACGACGAGTCGTGAGTGTCACCCGGGTCGCCGCGATCGACTGCGGTACCAACTCGATCCGCCTGCTGATCGCCGACCTCGACCCGGCCACCGGCGAGATCACCGACCTGGACCGGCGGATGCTGATCGTCCGGCTCGGCCAGGGCGTGGACCGGACCGGCCGGCTGCACCCCGAGGCGCTGGCCCGCACCTTCGCGGCCTGCCGCGAGTACGCGGAGGTCATCGCCGCGCACGGGGTCGGCCCGGAGCGGATCCGGATGGTCGCCACCTCGGCCTCCCGGGACGCCGAGAACGCCGCCGAGTTCACCGCGGGCGTCAAGGAGATCCTCGGCATCACGCCGAGCGTGGTCAGCGGTGAGGAGGAGGCCCGGCTGTCCTTCACCGGCGCCACCCGGGAACTGCTCGGCGGCCCGCACCGCCCGCCGTACCTGGTGTTCGACCTGGGCGGCGGCTCCACCGAGTTCGTGCTCGGCGAGCACGACGTGCAGGCCGCGCACTCCGCGGACATCGGCTGCGTCCGGATGACGGAGCGTCACTTCGCCGGCGGGCAGCCCACCGAGGCCCAGATCGAGGCTGCCCGGGCCGACGTCCGGGCCGCCCTGGACACCGTCGCCGGGCTGGTCCCGCTGGACTCCGGCGCCACCCTGGTCGGCCTGGCCGGCACGGTCACCACCGTCGCCGGGATCGCCCTGGAACTGCCCGGCTACGACTCCGAGGCGATCCACCACGCGGTGCTGGGCGTCGAGAAGGTCCGGGAGACCGCCCAGTGGCTGCTGCACTCCTCGCACGCCGAGCGGGCCGCCGTCCCCGTGATGCACCCCGGCCGGGTCGACGTGATCGCCGCCGGGGCGCTGGTCCTGCTGGAGATCATGGAGCGCACCGGGGCCGCCGAACTGCTGGTCTCCGAGCACGACATCCTCGACGGAATCGCCTGGTCGATCGTCTGAGCCGAGCGCCCGGAGGCCCCGCCGGGGGGCCTCCGGCGTGTCGCCGCGAGAACCTTCGTGAATTTCTTCACATGGCAATCCAGCCTTTCGACCCACCCTCGTGCCCGGTCCGTCCGAAATGTGGGACCGAAGGTGCCGCCAGCGGGTTGTTCATGGGATCGCAGGCAACCCGGCGTTCATGCCGCAGAAATCGAAACCCCACTCGGGAACCCGTGCCCCACAAGGATCGTTGCTGCTCAGCGCGGCCCTGCGCGCCCGACCGCTCACGGCGGGCAGCCGGCCGGGGTGGGGAGACCCCTCCGGCCCGGAAGTGCGGGCGCGTAGTGTAGCACCAGGTGTCCAGGACCTTGTGACGGGCCTCACGAATGGCCCATCCGACGGGGGTGGATACTTTCGGATATGAGCACCACGGAGCGTCCTCGCATCCTCATTGTCGGCGGTGGTTACGTCGGCCTGTATGCCGCGATGCGCATCCTCAAGAAGATGCGCTACGGCGAAGCGACCGTCACGGTCGTGGACCCGCGGTCGTACATGACGTACCTGCCCTTCCTCCCGGAGGCGGCCGGCGGCAACGTCGCCCCCCGCAACCTCGTCGCGCCGCTGCGCAGCGCCCTGAAGAAGGCGGAGGTGCTCACCGGTCACGTGACCGATGTGGACCACGCCCGCAAGGTCGCCACCATCCAGCCCGCAGCCGGCGACTCGTACGAACTGCCCTTCGAGTACCTGGTCGTCGCGACCGGCTCGGTCTCCCGCACCTTCCCGATCCCGGGTCTGGCGGAGCACGGCATCGGCATGAAGACGGTCGAGGAGGCGATCAGCCTCCGCAACCACGTCATGGCGCAGCTCGACAAGGCCGAGTCCACCACGGACGAGGACGTCCGGCGCAAGGCCCTGACCTTCGTGGTCATCGGCGGTGGCTTCGCCGGCATCGAGACCGTCGCCGAGATCGAGGACATGGCGCGCGACGCCGCCAAGATCTACAAGACCGTCAGCCGTGACGACATGCGCTTCATCGTGGTGGAGGCGGCCAACCGCATCCTCCCCGAGATGGGCCCCGACCTGGGTCTGTGGACCAAGGGCCGGCTCGAGGAGCGCAACATCGAGGTCTACATCGAGACCTCGATGGACTCCTGCGTCGACCAGCACGTCGTGCTGAAGAACGGCATGGAGTTCGACGCCTCCACCATCGTGTGGACCGCCGGCGTCAAGCCGAACCCGGTCGTCACCCGCTTCGGCCTCCCGCTCGGCCCGCGCGGCCACGTCGACACCAAGCCGACCCTGCAGGTCCAGGGCTTCGACTACGTGTGGGCGGCCGGCGACAACGCCCAGGTCCCCGACCTGGCCGCCGGTGAGGGCGCCTGGTGCCCGCCGAACGCGCAGCACGCGGTCCGTCAGGCCGCCGTCCTCGGCGACAACGTGATCGCCGGGATGCGTGGCTTCCCGCAGGCCGAGTACAAGCACAAGAACCTCGGCGCGGTGGCCGGCCTCGGCCTGCACAAGGGCGTGGCGATCCTGTTCGGCAAGGTCAAGCTCAAGGGCCGCCTCGCCTGGTGGTTCCACCGCGCCTACCACGGTGCGATGGTCCCCACCATGAACCGGAAGGTCCGCGTCTTCACCGACTGGACCCTCGCGATGTTCCTCAAGCGCGAGACCGTCGGCCTCTCCGAGATGGAGAAGCCCTTCGACGCGTTCCAGGAGGCGGCCGGCCCCGCGCCGAAGCCCGCCGCCGCGGCCGAGCCCGCGAAGGAGCTCGCCGCGAGCAAGTAAGGCGACCAGACCCGGGCCCACCCCGGGTACGAGTCGGAGGCCCTCCGCCCGGCAGCGCCGCCGGACCACGACCTCCGTGGTGCTCAGCCGGTTCCGTTACCGGGCGGAGTACAGCAGACAGTTCCCGAAGGCCCCCACCCTCCACCGGGTGGGGGCCTTCGCACGTCGCGGGCCCGCGGCGCTCACGCCGACGGCACCCCGTCGAGCGCCGCCGACCTCGGCTTCCGAGGGGCCTTCGACGGCGGGGGAGCGGGCGGGCTCCGACGCGTTGTCGGACACCGGGCTGACCGCCGGCAGCACGCCGGTGACGGACTCGGCGCGCTGCTCGGGGCCGTCCTGCGGACCGGCCGCCGACTGCGGGCCTGAGCTCAGTCCTGCTCGGCGGGAGCGGTGCGCTCGCCGAGGCGCTCGTGCCGCTGGCGGGCCGCCTGCGGGGTGCCGAGCCCGAGGCCGAAGGCGATGTCCTGCCAGGTCATGCCGCGGCCGCGGGCCATGGTGAGCAACCCGGCCTCCAGCTCGTCCAGTTCGGCCCGCACCAGCGGCAGCAGAGTGAGCGCCGCGGTGACGTCGGCGCGGTCGACCTCGGGCTCGCCCTCCTCGGGCAGGGCCGCGCCGCTGAGCAGGAAGGCCACCAGCCGCACCGCCTCGTGCGGGCCGAGCATCGCCGGGTTGGTCTGCCGCCGCCGCTGCTCCTCGGTCGCGGCATGGCGCTCCGCGATCCGGAACAGCGAGGCGTACACCCGCTGTGCGCGGGCGGACTCGGGGTGCGGGGGAGCGAACGGGTCGTCGGCTGTCATGCCACCAGAGTGCGCCGGTGAACGGTAGGACGTCAACATCTTGTGGTGAACACTCTGTTCAACAGCCCGGCCTGCTCCACCTGGCGACCGCCCCGGCGGTCGGTGCGCCGACGACGCCTTCTTCGCCCGCTGCCCGCGCACCCTCCGCCGGCTCGGCAACCACGACACCCCGACCCACTGCGTCCGGCGCGAGCCGGTGGGCGGCTGACGGCCGGTCAGGCGGTCGCGCCGGGCGAGGGCACCGCAGCCTCGGCCCGGGCCGCGTAGTGCACCCCCTCGACGTCCCAGCCGTACAGCTCCCGGAACTGGTGGTAGAACCACGCCGGACTGCTCGCCGAGCGGGCGAGCAGCAGCACCACGGGTGCGCGGCCCTCGGGCGTGCGCGCGGGGACGGACCGCCAGGTGCGCTCGACCAACGCGGCGCAGCCGTCCGGGTGGGAGACGGAGGGTCGGCGCGCGGCTCGTGGCCCCCGCCCTTGCGGGGCCCCTCCGCGATCTGCGTGTTCGGGGGGTCACGGCTGGTCACGGGGGTGGCGAAGACGAGTGCCCAGAGCCGGATTCGAACCGGCACGGCCTCGCGGCCAAGCAGTTTTAAGCTGCCCGTGTCTGCGTTCCACCATCTGGGCCTGGGAGCGCGGCTACTCAGTCACTGAGCCTAGTCGGCCCGGCGAGGGTTTCGCATATTTCCCGGGGTGGAAGTTGTCATGCTTCCATGCCATCTGACGAAGCGTCGGCTGTTTCGGCCACCGTTCGGCGGTTCTCGGCCACCCGGCCGTCTCGGGGCGGGGGTCATACCGGAGGAGGAGGGGCCGCGGGCGGTCGTACGCCTGGCGGTGGTGGGGCAACCGTTCGGCGGAGCGACGAAACGGGGTGATCGTCACCGGGAGGATGGGATAGCGGTCGGAGGAACGTCCAAGGCGGCCGCACCGTGACGAAACCCGGCCCTCCACGGACAAGGAGTCCCCACCGTGAGCACCTCGACCGCGTACGCAGCCCACACCGGTCTGGCGGCGGCCCGCGCCAACGGTCTGAACAAGGTCTACGGCGAGGGCGAGACCCGCGTCGTCGCGCTCGACGACGTCTCCGTCTCGTTCGGGCAGGGCGAGTTCACCGCGATCATGGGGCCGTCGGGCTCCGGCAAGTCCACGCTGATGCACTGCATGGCGGGCCTGGACAAGGTGAGCTCCGGATCGGCCACCATCGGCGACACCGAGCTGGTCGGGCTGAAGGACAAGCAGCTCACCAAGCTGCGCCGGGAGAAGATCGGCTTCGTCTTCCAGGCGTTCAACCTGCTGCCGACGCTGACCGCGCTGGAGAACATCACGCTGCCGATGGACATCGCGGGCCGCAAGGTCGACCAGGCCTGGCTGGACCGGGTGGTGGACACCGTCGGCCTGTCGGGCCGGCTCTCGCACCGCCCGGCGCAGCTCTCCGGCGGCCAGCAGCAGCGGGTGGCGTGCGCCCGTGCGCTGGCCTCCAAGCCGGAGATCATCTTCGCCGACGAGCCCACCGGCAACCTGGACTCCCGCTCCGGCGCGGAGATCCTCTCCTTCCTGCGCAACTCGGTGCGCGAACTCGGCCAGACCGTGGTGATGGTGACGCACGACCCGGTCGCCGCCTCCTACGCGGACCGGGTGGTCTTCCTGGCCGACGGCCGGATCGTCGACGAGCTGACCAACCCGACCGCGGACACCGTGCTCGACCGGATGCGTCGATTCGACGCCAAGGGCCGCACCAGCTGACGGCCCGTCAGTCGCCGAACCGATCCCATCACCCCAGGACTGACCCCATGTATCGCACCGCACTGCGCAACGTGCTGGCCCACAAGGGCCGACTCCTGATGACCGCGCTGGCCGTCATGCTCGGCACCGCCTTCGTGGCCGGCACCCTGGTGTTCTCGGACACCATGGGCAAGGCCATGCGCGACAGCTACTCCAGCAGCTTCTCCGACGTCTCGGTGCTGGTCTCCACCACCGCCGACGGCTCGGCCGGCCGCGCGGAGGGCCCCAAGGGCCACGACCGGGACGCCGAGCAGCTGACCGAGGCCGACGTGAAGGCGCTGGCCGCGCTGCCCGGCGCCGAGCGGGCCCGCGGCGTGGTCTCCGGCTTCACCGGCGTCGCCGACAAGAGCGGCAACCTGGTCGGCGAGGCGTGGAACGCGCGCGGCGCCAACTTCGTCCCGGGCGCCTCCGGCGCCGACACCCGCTACCCGATGGCCGAGGGCCGCGGCCCGCGCACCGCCGGCGAGATCGCGCTGAACCAGCAGGCCGCGAAGAAGGCCGGCTACCACGTCGGCGACAAGGTCCGGGTGGCCGGCAACGGCGCCGCCGAGGACACCACGCTGACCGGCGTGTTCACCACCGACGACCCGCAGGTCTCCTCCGGCGGCACGCTGGTGCTGATGGACACCGCCACCGCCCAGCAGCGGCTGCTCGAACCGGGCCGGTTCAGCTCCGTGGTGCTGACCGCCAAGGCCGGCGTGCCCGAGGCGCAGCTGCTCGACCAGGCCCGGGCCCAGCTGCCCGCGGACGCCTACGAGCTGCAGACCGGCCAGCAGTTGAAGGACGACCAGACGAAGATGGTCGCGGAGTCGGTCAGCGGGATGAAGACCATGCTGCTGGTGTTCGCCGGCATCTCGCTGTTCGTCGGCATCTTCATCATCGTCAACACCTTCACCATGCTGATCGCCCAGCGCATCAAGGAGCTGGCGCTGCTGCGCGCGGTCGGCGCCAGCCGCGGCCAGGTCACCAGGTCGGTGCTGGTCGAGGCGCTCGCCATCGGCGTGATCGCCTCGGTGGCGGGCCTGCTGGCGGGCATCGGCATCGGCGCGGGCCTGCAGTCGCTGCTGCACGCCTTCAACGAGGGCCTGCCCACCGGCGCCCTGGTGATCGCCCCGGTGACGATCGTCGGCACCGTGGCGGTCGGTGTGGTGGTCACCGTGCTGTCGGCGCTGATCCCCGCGGTCCGGGCCTCCCGGATCCCGCCGGTGGCCGCGATGAGCAGCGGCGACCAGCCGACCACCCAGCGCGGTCTGCTGATCCGCAACACCATCGGCGTGCTGCTGGCCGGCTCCGGCCTGGGCCTGATCCTGTCCGGCGCGAACGGCTCCGGCTCGGACGCGCAGCACAAACTGGAGCTCGGCGCCCCGCTGACCCTGATCGGCGTGTTCGTGCTGCTGCCGCTGCTGTCGCGGCCGGTGATCGCGCTGGTCGGCCCGGTGCTGGCCAAGGTGTTCGGCACGCCCGGCAAGCTGGCCCGGCTGAACGCGGTGCGCAACCCGCGCCGCACCGCCACCACCGCGGCCGCGCTGACCATCGGCCTGACCCTGGTCACCGCGCTGACGGTGATCGGCAACTCGGTGACCTCCGCCGTGACCTCGATGGTCGGCGGCTCGATGAAGGCCGACTACGTGGTGGCGATGGCCAACGGCCGCGAGCTGTCCCCGGAGCTGACCCCGCTGGTCGCCAGGGCGACCGGGGTGACGGCGGTCAGCCAGGTCGACAACGTCTGGTGGCAGCTGAACGGCTCGGAGAAGAGCAAGGCCATCGAGGGCTACGACGCCGACGCCTTCGACAAGCTGGCCACCCTGACGATGCGGTCCGGTGCCACCGCGGCGCTGAAGCAGAACCAGATCCTGGTCAACGACGAGGTCGCCGCCACCTACCACCTGTCGGTGGGCTCCACGGTGCAGGCGAAGGTGAAGGAGGGCGTCGAGGCGACGCTCACCGTCGGCGGCGTGTTCGAGCGCAACGACGGCTTCTCCCCGATCGTGGCGCCGAACAAGCTGATCGAGCAGTACGACCCGGAGCCGTTGATCAACCAGATCCTGGTGAAGGGCGCCGACGGCCCCTCCGACGCGCTGAAGCAGTCCATCAAGGACGCCACCGGCCGCAACCCGGTGATGGAGGTGCAGACCAAGCAGGACCTGGTCGACCGGTTCAGCCGGATCATCTCGACCATGCTCAACCTGATGTACGGCCTGCTCGGCATGGCGGTGATCGTCGCCGTCCTCGGCGTGATCAACACGCTGGCCATGTCGGTGTTCGAGCGCAAGCGCGAGATCGGCATGCTGCGGGCGATCGGCCTGGAGCGGCGCGGCATCAAGCGGATGATCCGCCTGGAGTCCGTGGTGATCTCGGTCTTCGGCGCCCTGATCGGCGTCCTGCTCGGCTGCTTCCTGGCCTGGGCGGCCGCCCGGGTGCTGGCCTCCGAACTGAAGGGACTGACCACCGTGATCCCGTACGGCAGCGTGCTCGTCTTCCTCGCCCTGGCCGCCCTGGTCGGCGTGGTCGCCGCCCTCTGGCCGGCCCGCCGGGCCTCCCGGCTGGACATCCTGAGCAGCATCAAGACCGACTGACGCGGCATCAGGAGCACCGCGCAAGCCGCCCGTCCCCTCCGCGGGGCGGGCGGCTTCCGCGTGCGGCGCGGTCAGCGGGTCTCGACGACGACCTTCTCGATCACCACGTCCTGCACCGGGCGGTCGTTGCGACCGGTCTCGACGCCGACGATCGCGTCCACCACCCGCTGGCTCGCCGCGTCGGCGACCTCGCCGAAGATGGTGTGCTTGCCGGTCAGCCAGGTGGTCGGGCCGACGGTGATGAAGAACTGCGAACCGTTGGTGCCCGGGCCGGCGTTGGCCATCGCCAGCAGGTACGGCTTGGTGAAGGCCAGGTCCGGGTGGAACTCGTCGGCGAACTTGTAGCCGGGGCCGCCGGTGCCGTTGCCCAGCGGGTCGCCGCCCTGGATCATGAAGCCCTCGATCACCCGGTGGAACACCGTGCCGTCGTACAGCGGCTCGTTGCTCGGCTGCCCGGTGTTCGGGTCCACCCACTGGCGTTCGCCCGTCGCCAGCTCCACGAAGTTCTTCACCGTCTTGGGCGCGTGGTTCGGCAGCAGCCGGATCACGATGTCGCCCTTGTTGGTCTTCAGCGTGGCGTACAGCTCCTCGGCCATCGGGGGGCCGCCTTTCTGATCGTGCGTCAGTTGCGAACCCCCACCCTGCCCGGTCGGCCGCCCTCCGCGCAGGCGACACGGGATCCTCCTCACGGCTGACGCGGAATACTTTGCCAAACCATTACTCTTGTGCTCTGTGTGGGTGGTGCCGTGCCGCCCCGGAAGGAATGTGATGAGAAGCAGGAACCCGGTCTTCTCGCGGGAGGGGTCCTTCACCCGCGAGAACCAGTACGCGGGATTCGGCACGCAGACGGCCGCCCAGCCGGGCCGGGCCCAGGGCGATCCGTATGCCAACAACCCGTACGGGAACAACGCCTACGCCAACAACCCGTACGGCCAGCAGCAGGCGGCCGGCGGGTCGATGACGGACGAGCAGCTCGCCGAGATGTACGGCGCCCCGTCCGCGGGCCCGCTGCAGACCGGCCGGATGACCATGGACGACGTGGTCGCCCGGACGGCCATGACGCTGCTCACCCTGGTCGTGTTCGGCGCGGTCGCCTGGTTCGCCGTGCCCGCCGAGAACTTCGCGCTGGCCGGCGTCGCGGCCTTCGCGGCGATGGTCGTCGGCCTGGTGGTGAGCTTCAAGCGCAGCGTCAACCCGGCGCTGATCCTCACCTACGCCGCCCTGGAGGGCTTCTTCCTCGGTGCGATCAGCAAGGCCTTCAACACGCTCTGGCCGGGCATCGCGATCCAGGCCGTGCTGGGCACCGCCGCGGTCTTCGCGGCCACGCTGATCGCCTACAAGAGCGGCCGGATCCGGGTCACCCCGCGGTACACCCGGATCGGCATCTCGATCGCCATCGGCTTCGTGATCCTGATGATGGTCAACCTGGTGGCCTCGCTGCTCGGCGCGGACTTCGGCCTGCGCTCCGGCCCGCTCGGCATCGTGGTCGGCCTGATCGGCATCGCCCTCGGCGCGTTCTTCCTCACCCTGGACTACGCCGAGATCGAGGAGGGCATCCGCTACGGCGCCCCCGAGCGCGAGGCCTGGCGGGCCGCCTTCGGCCTGACGCTCTCGCTGGTCTGGATCTACCTGGAGATGCTGCGCCTGATCGCCATCCTGCGCGGCGACGACTGACCCGGCGGCGCTGCCGGACGCGGCGGGCCCCGGAGGAACGATCCTCCGGGGCCCGCCGCGTTCTTGGCTACCCTCGGGGCATGTCCGAGCACAACCGCGTCACCCCCGCCCAGTTGGGCGCCGCCGTCGACAAGCTGGCCGACCGCTTCCGGGCGATGCCGCAGAGCCGCCTGCTGGGCACCGTCGAGGGCCACCCCTCGCGGGCCGCCGCCGCGCTCGCCCTGGCCGGCCGACTGGCCGCCGCCGCCCGCACCCTGGAGGGCCTCCCCGCGCTGCCGGTGCCGGACTCCGGCGCCTTCGCGGTCGGCGACCAGATCGCCGTCACCGGTCACGACCTGGCCCTGGCCGCCGCCGAGCACCCCGAGCAACTGGCCGCCGCCCTGGCCGACATCGAGCGCACCGACCGCCTCACCGCCTGACCCGGGAGGCGAACGCCGACGGGGCGCCGACCCGCGCGGGCAACCCCTTGCCGTGCGGGTCGGCGCCCCGTCGTGGGCGCGCGGGCGGATCAGATCGAGGCGACCACCCGGTCGGCGAGCACGTACACCGTCTCGTCGTCCGTGGAGAAGGTCAGCGAGTACGACCCGGAGAACCGGGAGCCGCCGAGCAGCCGGACGTCCTCACCGGCCCGGACGGCGTCGATCAGCCGGTACGCGGCCTCCCGGTCGCCCGGGGCCACGCACAGCGTGGTGCCGTCGGCGAAGGCGTACACGTCGAGGGTGCCGAGCGGGCCGGGGCGGACGTCGGTGAGGCCGATCCGCTCCTCGGCGAGGGCGGCCAGCCGGTCGTCGGTCCACTCGCGGGACGGGGTCGGGCTGGGCACGAAGTCGGGGTGCGAGGGGTGGCGGCGCGGGTCGGGCGCGGTGGCCGGGTCGGCCTCGGCGTCCAGCAGCCCGGCCTCCAGGCCGGTGGCCAGCAGGTCGGCCTCGCGGCGGGCCCGCACGTCGCCGTTGTCGCCGGGGACCGGGAAGCCGCCGCCCTGCGCGGGGTGGCCGCCCTGGGCCGGGTGCCCGCCCTGGGCGGGGTGGCGCGGGCCGCTCTGCGCGGGGCCGGCCGAACTGCCGTCCGCGGGGCCCTCCTTGATCAGGTCCTCCAGCGCGTTGCGCAGCGCCTCGCCGAACTCCGGGTCCATCACACCGTGGTTGTCGGCGGCCTCCTGCGGCCCGGTCGGGCGCGGGAAGAAGATCGGCCACTCCTCGCCGATGGTGGTGAACGGGGTGTCGAACAGCGGGGAATCCTCGGCGGCCCGCGCCTCCTGCTCGGCCCAGAACGCCCGGGCCTCGGTGATCTCCCGCTCCCGGTCGGCGGCCAGCGCGTCGGCGACGGCGCGGCGTATCAGCGCCTCGTCGAGCTGCGGGGCAGGCCGTTCGGCGTCCAACTTCCTTGCCAGCGCGCGGAGGTGGAGCAGAAGGGCAACGGTCAGGGCGATCAGTACCAGCAGCAGGGAGAGGAAGACGGCGCTCACGGAACGTACTCCCAACGAGGAGCGGAACGGGGTTACGCCTCCACACTGCCGTATCGGCGGCCGTTACTGCAGGGGCTGATGTCGGATTTGTCGGTGACTTTCCTACTTGTCCTCAAATTGTTAGGTAATACCCCTCCACGCAGCGGAGTTGATCCAATCCGGTGCGTCGACAATTCGACTCCGGAGGGCAGAAAAACGGGCCGGATCGCACCCGCGGTGTGATCCGGCCCTCAATTACGCTCGGTGACTCCGGACGGGTGAGACGCCCGTCACGAAGCCGCCGCGCGGGTCAGCTCAGGCGCTCGATGACCATCGCCATGCCCTGGCCGCCGCCCACGCACATGGTCTCCAGGCCGAACTGCTTGTCGTGCCACTGCAGGGAGTTGATCAGCGTGGTGGTGATCCGCGCGCCGGTCATGCCGAAGGGGTGGCCGACCGCGATCGCGCCGCCGTTCACGTTCAGCCGGTCCAGGTCGATGCCCAAGTCCCGGTAGGACGGGATGACCTGGGCCGCGAACGCCTCGTTGATCTCCACCAGGTCGATGTCGCCGATCGACAGACCCGCCCGCTTCAGTGCCTGCTTGGACGCCTCGACCGGGCCGTAGCCCATGATCTCGGGGGACAGGCCGGAGACGCCGGTGGAGACCACCCGGGCCAGCGGCGTGATGCCCAGCTCGCGCGCCTTGGTGTCCGACATGATCACCAGCGCCGCCGCACCGTCGTTCAGCGGACAGCAGTTACCGGCCGTAACGGTGCCGTCGGGGCGGAACACCGGCTTCAGTCCGGACACGCCCTCCAGGGTCACGCCCGCCCGCGGGCCGTCGTCCGCGCTCACCACGGTGCCGTCCGGCAGCGTCACCGGGGTGATCTCGCGCTGCCAGAAGCCGGCCTTGATCGCCGCCTCCGCCAGGTTCTGCGAGCGCACGCCGAACTCGTCCTGCTCGGCCCGCGAGACGCCCTTCAGCGCGGCCAGGTTCTCCGCGGTCTGGCCCATCGCGATGTACGCGTCCGGCAGCAGGCCGTCCTCGCGCGGGTCGTGCCACTCGCCGCCGCCCACCTCGGCGCGGTGCGCGGTGCGCGCCTGCGCCTCGTCGAACAGCGGGTTCATGGTGCCCGGCATGCCGTCCGAGGTGCCGTTCACCGAGCGGGAGACGGTCTCCACGCCGGCCGAGACGAACACGTCGCCCTCGCCCGCCTTGATCGCGTGCAGCGCCATCCGCGTGGTCTGCAGCGAGGAGGAGCAATAGCGGGTGACGGTCGCGCCCGGCAGGTAGTCCATGCCCATCTGCACGGCGATGATCCGGGCCAGGTTGTGGCCCTGCTCGCCGCCCGGCAGGCCGCACCCCAGCATCAGGTCGTCGATGTCGCGCGGGTCCAGCTGCGGGACCCGGGCGAGCGCGGTGGCGATGATCTGCGCGGTCAGGTCGTCCGGGCGGATGTCCTTCAGCGAGCCCTTGAAGGCCCGGCCGATCGGCGAACGGGCGGCGCTGACGATGACGGCTTCGGGCATGGCGGGCTCCTCGCTGAGTGACCTCGGGACGCGATCCGATGGATCTCCGGGGAAAGTTACCGCTTGGTAGCCCCCGCGTCATCCGCCTCCGGATGTGAGTTCGCCGACGCGATCGCCCGCGGCGCCGTCCCCTCGGCCACCGCCGGCCGGGCGTCCTCCCCGCCCGGCAGGGCCAGCCGGAAGCGCTGCTTGAGCGTCGCCCACCGCCACGTCCCGTTCGCCGGACCCGCCGCCGTCACCTCGGTGCCCGAACGCCCCGCCGCCGCCGCGGCCGCCACCGCCACCGGCAGCACCGCCTGCGGCTCCACCGGACCGCCCGCGGCCTCCGCCGCGTCCTGCGGCCACAGCCCCAGCGCCGCGCACAGCGAGGGCAGCAACGCCATCGCCGCCGTCGCGTACCCCTGCGCGGACGGGTGGTAGCGGTCCGCGGCGAACAGCTCCGGCCGGGTCGCGAACTCCGGGCCCAGCAGCGACCCCAGCGAGACCGTCCGGCCGCCCGCCTCCACCACCGCGATGGTCTGCGCCGCCGCCAGCTGCCGGCTCAGCCGCCGCGCCACCCAGCGCAGCGGCGGCCGCACCGGCTTGATCGTCCCCAGGTCCGGACAGGTCCCGACCACCACGTGGCAGCCCTCGGTGACCAGCCGGCCCACCGCCTCGCCCAACTCGCGCACGCTGCGCGCCGCCGGCGCGTGCCTGGTCACGTCGTTGGCGCCGATCATCACCACCGCCACGTCCGGCCGGTGCGGCAGCGCCACCTCCAACTGCCGCGCCAGGTCGCCGGAGCGCGCCCCCGACCGGGCCACGTTCACCAGTCGCACCCGGCGCTCGGCCACCGACGCCAGCCCCGAGGCCAGCAGGGCGCCGGGCGTCTCCTGCGCCCGCTGCACGCCCAGGCCCGCCGCCGTCGAGTCGCCCAGGAACGCCAGCACCAGCGGCCGCCGCCGGTCCGCCGGGTCCACGAACCCCTGCCCGTACACCCCGTCCGCCCGCGGCGGGTCGCCCTCCAGGATCCCGATCGCCCGGATCGCCATCCGGCTCTCGGTCAACAGGACCCCCGCCATCCCCACCCCGAGCAGCCCCAGCCCGCCGCCGCCGTACGCCGCCGCCGTCGCGATCCGCCGGGCCACCCGCGCCCTCGATGCCTGTGAGCCGGCCATCAGGCAACCCCCTCTCCACTCCACACACCGGTACCCCCCTGGTACCCACCCGCCACCCCGCCGTACCGAGAACCACCCGCCCGCCGGAGGCGTCCGGCGAGGGGGCGGGGTGCGGCGTGGGCCGTCGCGGCGCTCGGGGGTGGTCGGACGGGCCTAGGCTGGGGGTTTCGGTAAATCAGTGATGCCATGGACCGGGAGGACCCCCGTGCGGTACCACAATTCGATCATCGAGCTGGTCGGCGACACCCCGTTGCTGAAGCTCAACAAGGTCACCGAGGGCATCAGCGCCACCGTGCTGGCCAAGGTCGAGTACTTCAACCCGGGCGGTTCGGTGAAGGACCGGATCGCCATGCGGATGATCGAGGCGGCGGAGGCTTCCGGCGCGCTCAAGCCCGGCGGCACCATCGTCGAGCCCACCAGCGGCAACACCGGGGTGGGGCTGGCGATCGTGGCCCAGCAGAAGGGCTACAAGTGCATCTTCGTCTGCCCGGACAAGGTGTCCACGGACAAGATCAACACGCTCCGGGCGTACGGCGCGGAGGTCGTGGTCTGCCCGACCGCGGTCGCCCCCGAGCACCCGGACTCGTACTACAACGTCTCGGACCGCCTGGTCCGGGAGACCCCGAACGCCTGGAAGCCGGACCAGTACTCCAACCCGGAGAACCCGGCCTCGCACTACCACTCCACCGGCCCGGAGATCTGGCAGCAGACCGAGGGCAAGGTGACCCACTTCGTGGCGGGCGTCGGCACCGGCGGCACCATCTCCGGCACCGGCAACTACCTGAAGGAGGCGTCCGGCGGGAAGGTGCAGGTGGTCGGCGCGGACCCGGAGGGCTCGGTCTACTCGGGCGGCACCGGCCGGCCGTACCTGGTGGAGGGCGTCGGCGAGGACTTCTGGCCGACCGCCTACGACCGGGAGGTCGCGGACCGGATCGTCGCGGTCTCCGACAAGGACTCGTTCCGGATGACCCGCCGGCTGGCCAAGGAGGAGGGCCTGCTGGTCGGCGGCTCCTGCGGGATGGCCGTGGTGGCGGCGCTGGAGGTGGCGCGCGAGCTGGGTCCGGACGACGTGGTGGTGGTGCTGCTGCCGGACGGCGGCCGCGGCTACCTGTCGAAGATCTTCAACGACGACTGGATGGCGGACTACGGCTTCCTGCCGACCGCCACCGACGAGGCCCACATCGGCGAGGTGCTGGCCCGCAAGGACGCCATCGAGCACGAGGGCATCCCGCAGTTCGTGCACATGCACCCCAACGAGACGGTCGCGGAGGCGGTCCGGGTGCTGCAGGACTTCGGCGTCTCGCAGATGCCGGTGGTCTCGCCGGGCGCCGGCCACCCGGACATCATGGCCGGCGAGGTGGTCGGCTCGGTGGTCGAGCGCGAGCTGCTGGAGGGCCTGTTCGCGGGCCGGATCCAGTTGACCGACACGCTGGACAAGGTGATGTCCAAGCCGCTGCCGGTGGTCGGCTCCGGCGAGTCGGTGACCAACCTGATGACGGTGCTGGAGAAGGCCGACGCGGTGGTGGTGCTGGTGGAGGGCAAGCCGCAGGGCATCGTGACCCGCCAGGACCTGCTGGCCTTCCTGACCGCCCGGGCCGGCCACTGAGGCCCCCTCAGGTCCAGCTGTGCGTCAGGCGGGTGAAAACCCGGCAGGGCGGACAGTTGGTACCCGGAAGTCACAGCTGTGCATCACCGGGTTAACACGAGCAGGGCATCTTTGAAGCACGGCAAGAAGCCGAGCGGTGACAACGGAGGCGGGAGCGGCTCCCCAGCTTCCGGGGTCACCACGGACACGACGGTCGGCCCTGACCCGGCCCCCCGTGTCCGCCCGTGGGGGACGCCGTCGTCCCGCCCCTGTTCGGAACAGGGTGCGGCGGCTCCCACGGCAGATAACGCGCCGTGAGGCGCGGCTCCGCGAGCTCCCGGGTGGGGGAGTCCGCGCGGAGTGCGGCAGGGCCGGTCCGGGTTCGCCCGGGCCGGCCCTCGCCGCGTGCCGCCTGCCGCGTTTCCGGATGGGTGTGCGACCCCCTACGCTCGCTGTCATGACCAGCACTGACCTGCCCGAGCAGGACGCCCCGCGCTACGTTCGCCTGACCATCGAGCTGATCGCCGAGATCACCGACGAGCAGGCCCTGAAGGCCGCCGCCCTGAGCCAGGTCGCCGACGACGAGTACCTGGACGACGAGGAGCGGGCCCAGGCCACCGAGGCGATCGAGGTGGACCCGACCGGTTCGCTCGCGCACTTCGTCGACCCGGTGGCCCTGCTCGGCGACGTCCCCGGGGTGGAGCTCGCCTCCGCCACCTGGGAGTCCGCCACCACCGACTACGACCCGGACGACGAGAGCTGGGACGAGTACGAGGTGCAGTGACGCCCGCCCGCTCCGCGGAGAGCCCGGTCCGGTACTTCCGGACCGGGCTTTTTGTCCGTTCTGCGGACTCCTTGGGTACTCTCGTACGATCTGCACATATATGAGCGATCTTGGGATCCGAGGAGCGTGGACGTGACCGCAGCGGAGAAGCAGGACGGGCCGCGCGGCGGCAACTGGAGCCGGCGCGGCGTGCTCTCCGGACTGCTCGGCGCCCCCGTGCTGCTGCTGGCGGCCTGCTCGGGCGACAACGGCAAGTCCGGCTCCGCGAGCCCCTCCGCCCAGGGCGGCGCGGGCACCGGCACCGGCACCGGCGGCGCGGGCGGCTCCAGCAGCCCCAAGGCCTCGGTCGCGCAGATCACCATCGTCCCCGCGGACGGCACCACCGCCGCGCCGTTCACCGAGCCGGTCACCGTCACCGTGCTGGACGGCACCCTCACCGCGGTGACCGTCACCGACGGCACGGGCAAGCAGATAGCGGGCCAGCTCGCCGCCGACGGCACCAGCTGGACCTCCACCAGCAAGCTCAGCAGCGGCAGCAAGTACACCGTCGCCGCCTCCGCGGTGGACGCCGACAAGCGCCCGGCCGACGCCAATGCGACCTTCTCCACCGCCTCCCCGGCCAGCACCTTCGTCGGCTACTTCACCCCGGAGGACGGCTCCACGGTCGGCGTCGGCATGCCGGTGTCGATCAACTTCAACAAGGCGATCACCAACCGCAAGGCCGTCCAGCAGGCCATCACCGTGGTCGCCGACCCGCCGGTGGAGATCGTCGGCCACTGGTTCGACTCCACCCGGATCGACTTCCGCCCGCAGGAGTACTGGGCGAAGGGCACCAAGGTCACCCTGAAGCTGCGGCTCAAGGACGTGGCCGGGGCGAAGGGCGTCTACGGCACCCAGTCCAAGGACGTCACCTTCACCATCGGCCGCAGCCAGGTCTCGGTCGCCGACCTGACCGCCGACACCCTCACCGTCACCACCGACGGCCAGGTCACCGCCACCTACCCGGTGATCGGCGGCGCGCCCGACCACACCACCTGGGCCGGCAAGATGGTGATCTCGGAGCGCTTCCAGCAGACCCGGATGAACTCCACCACGGTCGGCCTCGGCAGCGAGTACGACATCCCGGACGTGCCGCACGCGCAGCGGCTGACCACCTCGGGCACCTTCATCCACGGCAACTACTGGGCTCCGGCCTCGGAGTTCGGGCACGCCAACACCAGCCACGGCTGCATCGCCCTGCAGGACGTCCAGGGCGGCAACGACCCGAACACCAACGGCGCCAAGTTCTACGCGAGTTCGATGATCGGCGACGTGGTCGAGGTGATCAACTCCGGGGACCGCACGGTGGCCCCGGCCAACGGCCTGAACGGCTGGAACATGTCCTGGCCGGACTGGAAGGCCGGCAGCGCGGTCTGACCTGGGGGCTTGCTGGGAGCCTCCTTGACGGATGGTAAGAATATTGGCGTGCGGGGGGACGCGTCATTGTGCTGAGCTTGCCTCCGCGATCAGGGCCGTCCGGGCCCGAGTTCGCTTCCAGCAAGCAGGAGCCAGCCATCAACACCGCCACCCGCCGTTCCGTCCGGGCCGGCATAGCCTTCACCGCCGGCGCCGTCGCCCTGACCGCGGGCCTCGCGGCCTGCAGCACCGTCAAGCAGCTGACCGCGGGCGAGAAGGTCTCCGGCGCGTTCCAGAAGCTCACCGACGCCAAGTCGATGAAGATCGAGCTGTCCGTCGACGCGACCTCCGACCAGCTGGTGGCGTTCGGCAAGGCGATCGACGACCCGATCGAGAAGAAGAACGCCGACCTGCTCTCCGACCTGACGCTGTCGATCTCGATGAGCTCCGACAAGCCGCTCAAGGACAGCGAGGCGTTCAAGAACGGCTACACCGGCGGCGCCAACGCCTACGACCTCAAGGGCGTCGCGATCGGCTACGCGCTGAGCACCAAGAAGTCCGGCAAGACCTACGCCGACCTCCGCCTGGTCGACGGCAAGATGTACGTCAAGGCCGACGTCCGGGGCATCGCCGGTCTGATGGGCGAGGACACCTCCAAGATCGACGAGGCGATGTCGGCGCTGCCGCCCGAGGCCGCCCCGATCAAGGACGTCGTCGACGGCAAGTGGCTCGCCCTGGACATGAAGAAGTTCGAGGAGCTGACCGGCGGTTCGGCCAAGGCCAAGGGCAAGGACATCGGCCGCGGCGCCGTCCCGGAGGCGATGCCCAGCATCGACCCGTCCGCGATCCGGGAGTTCACCAAGTCCCTGAAGGACGCGCTCGCCGACAACGTCACCCTGGAGGACAAGGGCAAGTCCGGGGACGCCGACCTGATCCGGGTCTCCGCGCCGGCCCGCCCGCTGGTCAAGGCGATGACGAAGTCCGTCGAGTCGCTCACCGCGAGCATCCCCGGCTACCCGGCGCTGCCGAGCGGCGAGGACGACCTCAAGGACGTCCCGGACCGCAACTTCTCGGCCGACGTGCTGATCAAGAACGGCAAGGCCCAGGCGGTCACCTTCGACCTCGCCCAGTTCGACGACAAGCTCGACCCCTCGGTGCACTTCCCGATCCGGCTGGCCTTCTCCAACGACGCCGCCCCGCTGACCGCCCCCGCCGGCGCCAGCGAGCTCGACCTGACCAAGTTCCAGGAGGCGTTCGCCGCGATGGCCGGCTCCGGCCAGGACTTCGGCGACGACGCGGACTTCGACACCACGCCCGGCACCCCGCTGACCGCGTCGCAGTACGCCGAGCTGGCGAAGCTCGGGGTGGACCGGCAGACCGCCGAGCGGATGAACAAGAGCGGCCTCGAGTTCGAGCAGATCAAGCAGATCGCGTCCGCGTCCACCGACGCGCCGCCGCTGGACAGCTTCAACAGCTGACCCCGCGTCAGCCCCTCACCGGGGCGCCACCACGACCCGTCGCAGGAACCCCCTGCGGCGGGCCGCCGCGCACCCCCGGCGTGACGGCCGAAACCCGCCGGACCCGACCCGCGGACCGGCGCAGGCTGGAGGCATGGACACCACCACCCAGCTGGACATCCGCGCCGTCCCCGCCGCGACCCTCGCCGAACTCCGGCACGCCGACGACGCCGGGCGCGCCCCCGCCCCCTTCACCGCCGAGGACGGCGACCAGCCGCTGCGCTGCTGCCTCACCCGGGCCGCGCCCGGCGACCGGATCGCGCTGCTCTCCTACGCCCCGCTGCGCCGCTGGGCCGCCGAGACCGGCTGCGACCCCGGCGCCTACATGGAGACCGGGCCGGTGTTCGTGCACGCCGAACCGTGCGGGGGCTTCGGGGGCGGCTGGCCGGAGGGCTTCCACGGCGGGCAGCGGGTCCTGCGGGCCTACGGCGCGGACGGGCGGATCCTCGGCGGCGTCCTCGGCGAGCCCGGTGAACTACCCGAACTCGCCGCCGAGTTGCTGGCCGACCCGGCGACCGCCCTGCTGCACGTGCGGGCCGTGGAGTTCGGTTGCTTCCTGCACGAGGTGCGCCGAGCCGTCTCCTGACCGGCCCGCCCCGGATGGGTGCCCGCCTTCGACCGTGCGAATGATTTTTCGCGTCCCACGCCGCCGGTTCCCGGCGCGACCGCCCCGCCACCGGAATCCGTGCCCCAGGATGCGCCGTGGGAGCCCGACCTGACGGGCCTTTCCGACTCTAGAAACGGCTGGGTGAATGCGATCAAGAATCCGTGGTCGGTGTCGGTCCTGGGGCGTCGTCGGCGCCGTGCTCGCGGTCGTGGCCGGGACGGCTGCGGCCGCACCTCAGAAGAACCCTGACGGCGACCTCGGCCCCGCCATCACCGCGATCATGAATAAGCCCGCGTACCGGAACGCGCAGTGGGGCCTGTTGGAGATCGACCCGGAGGACGGGCGGGTCATCCACTCCCAGTACCCCGACCAGTTCTTCATGCCGGGTTCGACCGTCAAAGTGATCACCATCTCCGGCGCCTGGCACGCCCTCGGCCCGGACCACCGCTTCACCACGCCGGTGCACGCGGTCGGCCGACTCAGCGGATCGACCCTCACCGGCAACCTGGCGCTCGTCGCCCAGGGCGACCTCACGATGGGCGGCCGGACCAAGGCGGACGGGTCGGTCGACTTCACCCCCATCGACCACACCTACGCCGACGACATCCCCGGGGCCACCCTCACGCCGGAGGACCCGCTCGCCGGCCTGGACCAGATCGCCCACCAGGTCCGCGACTCGGGCATCACCACGGTCGACGGCGACGTCGTCATCGACCCGCGGCTGTTCACGCCCCCGCCGATCAACCCCCAGCCGACACCCCTCATCATCAACGACAACGTCATCGACCTGCTGAGCACCCCCACCTCCCCCGGGCAGCCCGCCCAGCTGAGCTGGCGCCCGCAGGTCGCGCCGTACCGGGTCACCTCCACCGTCCGGACGGTGGAGGCCGGTGGCGCCACCGACATCCAGGTCTCCGCGTCCCCCGACGGCACCGACATCACGCTCACCGGCACGATCGCCGCCGACTCCGCGCCCGCCCTGAAGATCTCCCAGGTCCAGGACCCCAACGCGTTCGGCCGCACCGCCCTGATCGAAGCCCTCGGCCGCGCCGGGGTCACGGTCACGGCCCCGCCGACCGGGCCGAACCCGGACGGCACGCTGCCGGCCTCGTACGCCGGCGATCCCCAGGTGGCCGCCTACGTCTCCCCGCCGTACCGCGACTACGCCAAGCTGATCCTGAACGTCAGTCACAACCTCGGCGCCAACCTCGCGCTGTGCAACATCGCCGTGCTCCAGGGCAGCACGAACTGCTTCGACGGCTTCCCCGTGATCCACGACTTCCTCGCCCACACGGCGAACGTCGACCCGACCCAGTTCCAGCTCGCGGACGGACGCGGCGACGTTCCCGTCGACCGCGTCACGCCCGCCGGGCTCAACCAGCTGCTCGCCTACTGGCTGCGCACCCCCGACGCGGACGCCTTCCGCACCTCACTGCCGATCCTCGGGGTGTCGGGCACCGGCGCCCTCTACTGCACCACCGACTGCCCGGCCAAGGGCAAGGTGTTCGCCAAGCCCGGCACCATCATCGGCTTCGACCAGCTCAACCAGCAGCTCGCCATCAACGCGCAGACCTACGCGGGCTACCTGGAGGCGGACGACGGCCACCTCTACACCTTCTTCGTCGGCGTCAACGGCGCGGCGGCACCGGACATCCAGGGATTCTTCGACGTCAACGACGACGTCGACCAGATCGCCGTCATCCTCCAGCAGGAGGCGTGCGCCGCACACCACCCCGACCGCCCGCACCACAAAACCGTGACGGCCGGGCGGTCGTAGCGAGCGGGGCCCGCCCTAGCTCTTCGGCTTCGCGTAGTCGGTGTAGCCCTGCCAGTCGAGGACCACGCACGGCACGTCGCCGAGCACCCAGGCGTCGTGCCCGGGCGGGCAGATCATGACGTCGCCCGCGCCGAACTCCTCGGCCTGGCCGTCGTCCATCTCCACCCGGATCCGGCCGGAGATCACGTACCCGGCATGCGAAGCCTGGCAGCTGTCGGTGCCGGCGATCGGCTTCACGTGCTCGGACCAGCGCCAGCCCGGCTCGAACACCGCCCGGCCGACCCCGCCGGACGCCAGGTTCACCAGGCCCATCTGTCCCTTGCCGCCCTCGAACTCACGGACCTCCTCGGGCCTGTCGAGACTCATCCGCTGCAACCCGGCCATCACGCCACCTCCGGCCGCCGGAAAGACCCGCGCCCCCGCCGCCGTGCTCGGCGGACGGGGGCGCGGCTTGACCTCTCCATCCTCGGCAGGGGACGGGGCGGGCGCGAGACGGGACGGTCAGGAGGCGTCGAGGACGGCGCGGGCCCGCTCGCCGGTGAACGCTTCGACCGGGTCGTTGAAGTACGTCGCCCACGGGGAGGGCACCACCGGGCCGAGCGCCCGGAACTGCTCCACCGCCTCGGCCGGCCGCTCGGCGCGGACCAGCGCGTAGGCGAGCCAGCCGCGGACCTCCGGGATGCGGCGGTCGGCCGGGTCGGCGGCGGCCAGGTCGGCCAGCACCGCGTCGGCCGCGGCCCGCACCTCGGGGGCCTGCCAGGCGGAGCGCTTCGCGCGGTCGCGGGCGAACTGCTCGTAGAACGCCTCCAGCTTGAGCACCGTCAGCAGGCTGCCCGCCGGGGCGGCGGCGATCGCCGCGTCCGCGAAGGCGTGCATCCGCTCGTGGCTGCCCTTCCACTTGGCGCACCAGTACTGCAGTGCCCGGCCGTGCGCCGAGTAGTTGTGCGGGTCGCGGGCGACGATCTCCGCCCACAGCCCGTCGAAGCGCTCGTGCTCCCAGGACAGGCCCATCGCGAGCGGGATCTGCGCGACGAACGGCAGCGGGTCGGCCGGGTCGGCGAGCCGGACGGCCTCCTTCGCGGCCTCCTCGGCGTCGTGCAGGATGCGGTGGAAGGCCTGGAACTGCTCGCGGGTGACGTCCCTGGCGAGCTTGCTGGTCCGCACCTCCCAGGCCAGGCCGATCAGCGCGTCCAGGGTGAGCAGCGCGGCGTCGGCGCTGTCCGGCTCCTCGGCGCGCCAGGCCGTCAGCCAGGCGTCGTCCTGCACGGCCGGCTCGGCGAACCGGCCGACCAGACCCCAGCGCCGGTCGTGGTCGGAGCCGGCGGCGGTCAGCAGCGCGGCGGCCGGGGCGCGGTCGCCGGCCTTCAGCGCGTCCAGCGCGGCGTCGATCTCCGGGGAGGCCGGCCCGGCGTCGAGGGCCAGCTCGGTGCGCGGCAGCAGGCCGTGCTCGGTCGGGACGATGGTCGGCCGGGTCGCCTCCTCGATCCGGGCGACGTTCGCCTCGGCCGCCTCGGTGGCGGCCTTCAGCTTGGCGGTGCGGCGTTCCAGGATCCAGGTGGTCAGCTTGAAGCCGACCAGCAGGACCAGCGGGACGATGACGATCAGTCGGGCCATCGGGCGGTTCTCCAGGGGTGGCGAGGCGTCAGGACTCGGCGGGCGCGGCGGCGGTGGCCTCGGCCAGCAGGGCGCGCAGCGGGGCGGTGTCGGGGCGGTGGCGACCGCGGCGTCCAGGGCCGCGGGCAGCCGCTCGGCCAGGTCGCCGGGCAGGGCCAGGGCGGCCGGGCGGCTCCAGGACAGCTCCCAGCGGGCGGCGTGCTGCGCGACCAGTGCGAGGACGGTGAGCGAGTGCAGCGCCGAGCGCAGCAGCGGGCGGTGGAACTCGCGGGCCGCCCGGCCGGTGGCGTTGGCGGACTCCTCGCTCTGCGGCAGCCGCTTCGCGAGCTCCTCGCCGCGGCCAGCGTCCAGCGCGTCCAGCAGGGACTCGACGGTGCCGTGCAGGCCGCTGTCGGTGAGTGCCCGCAGGATCGGCTGGGCCTCCTCGCGGGCGTGGACCAGCAGGGTCTGGTGGACCAGCTCCGGCCACTCGACACGGCGCTTGGCGGCGGCCTCGGGGACCAGGTCGAGCGTCTCCAGGTCGCCGAGCAGGCGCTCGGCGTCGCGCAGCAGGCCGATCGCGGGCCGGTCCGCGCCGAGGCCGGGCAGGCCGTCGGTGTCCGGCAGCGCCTCGATCGCGGCGACCCGCTGGCGGATCGGCGGGTGCGAGTCGTACGGGTCGGCCTCGTCCTCGGGCAGTTCGAGGCCCATCGCGGTGAGCTCCTCGCGCCGCTCCGGGTCGGCGAGCAGGTGGGCCAGGCCACCGTAGAACTGGCCGCGCACCGGCAGCAGTCCGGCGCTCCAGCCCATGGTGGCGTAGCGGTTCAGGTAGAAGCCCTGGGCGGCGCCGAGCACCGGGATGCGGCGCAGCGCGGCGGCGGTGGCGTCCCGGCCGGCGATCTCGGCGGCGTGCCGGTCGGCGGCGAACTCCTCGCGGCGGCTGACCGATTCGGTGACCCGGAAGTACAGCTTGGCGTACTGGGTGAACAGCGTGGCGAGGAAGCGCTCGATGCCGCCGTTGCCCGGGTCCTCGTCGCGGGCCTTGCGGCCGCGGGCCGCCCGGTAGGCGTTGTCCTGGGCGATCTCGGAGGCGCGGCCGGCCCGGTGCCGGTCGGCCCGGTGGTGCAGGGTGGCGATGCTGTGCAGCAGGGCGGTGCGGCCGGCGACGGTGACGGCGCCGAGCCGGACGTCGTTGTTGGCGTAGTGGCCGAACTCGTGGGCGAGCACCGAGTCCAGCTCGGCCTCGCTGAGGCCGATCAGCAGCGGGGCGCCGACGGCCAGGTGGCGCGGGCCGCGGACCAGGCCGAGCAGCCGGGTCTCCTCGGACACGTACGCGTTGACGTCCGACACCAGGCGGATCTCGGCGGGCCCGCGCACGCCGGTGGCCTCCGCGATCCGGTCCACCCGGGCCCACAGCTCGGGCTGCTCGGCGCGGGTCAGCACCAGCCCGTCGCGCCCGGTGGAGCGCGGACGGCGGGTCAGGAACACCACCCGCAGCACCGGGTAGGCGATCGCGGCGCTGAGCAGCCAGATCTTCACCATCGCGGCGTGGAAGCGGTCGGAGTTGACGACCAGTTCGACGTTCAGCCAGACCAGGCCGACCACGATGGCCGCCGCGAGCAGGTAGAACCCGACGAGCAGCGCGACGGCCAGCAGCGCCCGGGTCGAAGTGCGCATGCCGGTGCGCCCGGTGGACATTCCCACGCCCCCAAGAAGTGTCGATCATGTGTACGGCTGGGCGATGGTACCGACCCGAACTGCTGCTTTGCGAGATCTTTTGGGTGACGAAACCGACACCTGACGCGCCGCCACGGCGCAATCGCCCAACTGCCGCCGCGAACCCTCCGTCGCACTAGGCTCGGCGGCATGACCGAGCACCAGCTTTCCCACGGCTTCGAGACCCTCGCCATCCACGCGGGCCAGGAAGCGGACCCCCGGACCGGGGCAGTCGTGACGCCGATCTACCAGGTGTCCACCTACAAGCAGGACGGCGTCGGAGGTCTGCGCGAGGGCTACGAGTACAGCCGCTCCGCCAACCCGACCCGCACGGCGCTGGAGGAGTGCCTGGCCGCGATCGAGGGCGGCGCCCGCGGCCTGGCCTTCGCCTCCGGGCTGGCCGCCGAGGACACCCTGCTGCGGAGCATCCTCAAGCCCGGCGACCACATCGTGATCCCCAACGACGCCTACGGCGGCACCTTCCGGCTGTTCGCCAAGGTGCTGACCCGGTGGGGCGTGGAGTTCTCCGTCGCCGACACCCACCACCCGGAGAAGGTCCGCGAGGCGATCCGCCCGACCACCCGCGCGGTCTGGGTGGAGACCCCCTCCAACCCGCTGCTCGGCATCACCGACCTGGCCGCCGTCGCCGAGATCGCGCACGCCGCGGGCGCGCTGCTGGTGGTCGACAACACCTTCGCCAGCCCGTACCTGCAGCAGCCGATCTCGTTCGGCGCGGACGTCGTCGTGCACTCCACCACCAAGTACATGGGCGGCCACTCCGACGTGGTCGGCGGCGCCCTGGTGGTCGCCGACGCGGGCCTCGCGGAGGAGGTCGCCTACCACCAGAACGCTATGGGCGCGGTGGCCGGACCGTTCGACGCCTGGCTGGTGCTGCGCGGCATCAAGACCCTCGGGGTGCGGATGGACCGGCACTCGGAGAACGCCGTCAAGGTCGCCGAGCTGCTCTCCGGGCACCCGAAGGTGACGCAGGTGCTGTACCCGGGCCTGCCCACCCACCCCGGGCACGACGTCGCCGCCAAGCAGATGAAGGCGTTCGGCGGCATGGTCTCGTTCCGGGTGGCCGGCGGCGAGCAGGCGGCCGTCGAGGTCTGCAACCGGGCGCAGCTGTTCACCCTCGGCGAGTCGCTCGGCGGCGTCGAGTCGCTGATCGAGCACCCCGGCCGGATGACCCACGCCTCCGCCGCCGGCTCCCCGCTGGAGGTCCCCGCCGACCTGGTGCGCGTCTCGGTCGGCATCGAGGCGGCCGACGACCTGCTCGCCGACCTCGCGCAGGCGCTCGGCTGACGGCCCCTCACCGGTTCAACGGCGGCCCAGCAGGCCGTCGTTGAACCGGCCCAGCAGCACGCAGAACAGCGCCCGCTCCTGCGGCGTCCAGTCGGCGGTCAGCTCGGCGATCAGCCGGCGGCGCTGCTCCCGGACCTGGGCGAGGCGGCCGGCGCCCAGCGGGGTCAGCGCCAGTCGCACCGCCCGGCGGTCCGCCGGGTACGGCACCCGGGCCAGCAGCCGTTCGCGCAGCAGCGGCGCGGCCTGCCGGGTCACCGTGGAGGAGTCCACGCCGAGCGCCGCCGCGAGCGTCTTCACATTGGCGGGACCGGCGGCGGCGAGCTGGTCCAGCAGCAGGTACGCGGCCCGGTCGAGCTCCTCGGCGGCACTGATCCGCCGGGCGAACACCGCGACCTGGTAGGGGAGTTGACGATCCGGATCGGGGACGTCGGGCGAGGGCAGGCTCATCGCGGCTCACGGGGGTGCGGGCGACTCGTGCCCAGCAGCGTACGCGCGCCGGGCGGGCACCGGAACCACGCCGCAATAGGCTGATCCGCATGCACAGTTGGCCGATCACGCTGGACGACGTCCGCGGCGCGCAGAAGATGCTGGCCGGGGTGGCCCGGGTGACCCCGATGCAGACCAGCCGGCACCTGTCCGGGGTGGCCGGTACGCCGGTCCACCTGAAGTGCGAGAACCTGCAGCGCACCGGCTCGTTCAAGCTGCGCGGCGCGTACCTGCGGATCGCCGGGCTGCTGCCGGTGGAGCGGGCCGCCGGGGTGGTCGCCGCGAGCGCCGGCAACCACGCGCAGGGCGTGGCGCTGGCCGCCGCGCTGCTGGGGGTGCGCTCCACCGTCTTCATGCCGCTCGCCGCCCCGCTGCCGAAGGTCGCCGCCACCCGCGAGTACGGCGCCGAGGTCCGGCTGCACGGCGCCAACGTGGACGAGGCCCTGCGGGCGGCGCGCGAGTACGCGGACGCCACCGGCGCGGTGTTCATCCACCCCTTCGACCACTGGGACGTGATCACCGGTCAGGCCACCCTCGGCCTGGAGGTGCTGGAGCAGTGCCCGGAGGTGCGCACGGTGCTGGTCGGCACCGGCGGCGGCGGGCTGCTGGCCGGCGTGGCGATCGCGATCAAGGCGGTCCGCCCGGACGTCCGGGTGATCGGCGTGCAGGCGGCCACGGCGGCCGCGTACCCGCTGTCGCTGGCGGCGGGCCGGCCGGTCTCGCTGGAGCGGTTCTCCACCATGGCGGACGGGATCATGGTGGGCCGTCCGGGCGACATCCCGTTCGAGGTGGTGAACACCATCGCGGACGGCGTGCTGACGGTCTCCGAGGACGCGCTGTCCCGGGCCCTGCTGGTCGGCCTGGAGCGGCTGAAGCTGGTGGTGGAGCCCGCCGGGGCGGCGCCGATCGCCGCGCTGCTGGCCGAGCCTGGCCGGTTCGAGGGCCCGGTGGTGGCGGTGCTGTCCGGCGGCAACATCGACCCGCAGCTGATGCAGCGGGTGCTCCGGCACGGCCTGGCCGCGGCCGGGCGGTACCTGTCGCTGCGGGTCAGACTCGCCGACCGGCCGGGCGCGTTGGCGGACCTGCTGGGCGTGCTGACCCGGGTCGACGCCAACGTGCTGGACGTCGCGCACGTCCGGATCGACCCGCAGCTCGGCCTGACCGAGGTGGAGGTCGACCTGCACCTGGAGACCAAGGGGCCGGAGCACTGCGCCGCGGTGATCGGCGAGCTGCGGGAGGCGGGCTACGTTGTCAGTCGCTGAGTCCATGATGGTGACCGGGCTCACGTATATCGCTTGACGCGATATATCGCGAGTGGCAGCATCTTGCGATGTATCGCGAGCATCGCCGCGCGCAGGCTCGGGTAACAAATCGGATATTCCCTTCCGTACCGCCATCAACCGACTCGCATCAGGAGATGAGGCAGGCCCATGGCGTCAGCCATCGAAGCCGAGAACCTGGTCAAGACCTTCGGCGACGTCCGCGCCCTGGACGGCGTGAGCCTGGACGTCCCCGAAGGCACCGTGCTCGGCCTGCTCGGGCCGAACGGCGCGGGCAAGACGACCACCGTCCGGGTGCTCACCACCCTGCTCCAACCGGACTCCGGCCGGGCCACCGTGGCCGGGGTCGACGTCCTCAAGCACCCGAACAAGGTGCGCAGCCTGATCGGCCTGTCCGGCCAGTACGCCGCGGTCGACGAGTACCTCACCGGCCGGGAGAACCTCCAGATGGTCGGCGAGCTCTACCAGATGAGCGCGCGGGACGCGAAGCGGCGGGCACTCGAACTGCTGGAGTGGTTCAACCTCTCCGAGGCGATGGACCGCACCGCCAAGACGTACTCCGGCGGCATGCGCCGCCGCCTCGACCTGGCCGCAGCGCTGGTCGTCCGCCCGCCGGTGATGTTCCTCGACGAGCCCACCACCGGCCTCGACCCGCGCAACCGCCTCGCCCTGTGGGAGGTCATCGAGACGCTGGTCGAGCAGGGCACCACGCTGCTGCTCACCACCCAGTACCTGGAGGAGGCCGACCGCCTCGCCCACGACATCGCGGTGGTCGACCACGGCAAGGTGATCGCCCGCGGCACCGCCGACGAGCTCAAGGCGCAGATCGGCGGCGAGCGGATCGAGGTCGTGGTCCACCGGGCGGACCTGGTCCCCGAGGCCGTCGCCGCGCTCACCCCGTACGCCAAGGGCGACCCGACGGTGGAGAAGAACACCCGCCGGATCACCGTCCCGGTCAGCGGCGGCGCCAAGGTCCTGGCCGACGCCATCCGCGAACTGGACGCCCGCTCCATCGAGATCGACGACATCGGCCTGCGCCGCCCCACCCTGGACGACGTCTTCCTCTCCCTCACCGGCCACGCCACCGAGGAGGAGTCCACCGAGGACGACGGGGCGACCCCCGCCAAGAAGGGCCGCCGCGGCCACGGGAAGGACGCCTGAGATGACCCTCGCAAGCACCGAAGGCGCCATCGGCGCCGCCCCCGTCACCCCGCGCCGCGGCGTCGCCGCCACCGCCCACGACTCCTGGGTGGTGGCCAAGCGCAACCTGCGCCGGATGACCCGGATCCCCGAGATCGTGGTCTTCGGCCTGATGCAGCCGGTCATGTTCGTGCTGCTGTTCTCGTACGTGATGGGCGGCGCGATCGCCATCCCCGGAGCCGCACCCAGCCACCAGACGTACATCGAGTACCTGATGGCCGGCATCTTCGCGCAGACCGTCACCTTCGCGGTCGCCGGCGCCTCGGCCGGCATCGCGGAGGACATGACCAAGGGCCTGGTCGACCGGTTCCGCTCGCTGCCGATGGCCCGCGCCGCCGTGCTCACCGGCCGCACCCTGGCCGACCTGGTGCAGACCGCGTTCACCGTGGTCGTGCTCGCCCTGGTCGCGCTGCTGGTCGGCTGGCGGATCCACGACGGCTTCCTGAACGCGCTCGCCGCGTTCGGCCTGCTGCTGCTGCTCGGCTACGCCTTCTCCTGGATCGGCGCGCTGATCGGCCTGTCGGTGCGCAGCCCCGAGGCGGCGACCTCGGCCGGTCTGATCTGGCTGTTCCCGCTGACGTTCATCTCCAACGCCTTCGTCCCGGTCAGCTCGATGCCGGGCTGGCTGCAGCCGATCGCCTACTGGAACCCGTTCTCCGCCACCGTGCAGGCCTGCCGCAGCCTGTTCGGCAACCAGATCGGCCCGGTGCCGAGCGCCTGGCCGATGCAGCACGCCGCGCTGGTCTCGGTGGTCTGGTCGCTGATCATCATGGCGCTGTTCTCCTGGCTGTCGGTGCGCAAGTACCGCCGCGCGGCCGGCTGACGGCCCGTCACCGGACGCGCAACGGCCGCTCCCCCCACCCGGGGGAGCGGCCGTTGCGTCGTGCCGGGGTGATGCTGCGTCAGCCGGAGAACGGCTTGGCGTCAACGATCTTGACGCCGGCCTTCTTGCCGTTCGGCAGCTCGTACTGGGCGTCCTCGCCGACCGACTTGCCGATGATGGCCTTGCCCAGCGGCGACTGCGGGGAGTAGACGTCGATGTCGCCGTCGGTCACCTCGCGGGAGGCCAGCAGGAACTCCATGGTGTCGTCCAGGTCGCCGTCGAAGGCCACCTTCACCAGCATGCCGGGGGCCACCACGCCGGAGTCGGCCGGAGCCTCGCCGACCTTCGCCCGCTCCAGCAGCTGCGACAGCTGGCGGATCCGCGCCTCGGTCTTGCCCTGCTCGTCCTTGGCCGCGTGGTACCCGGCGTTCTCCTTGAGGTCGCCCTCCTCGCGCGCGGCCTCGATCTTCTGGGCGATCTCGATGCGCCAGGGCCCGGTCAGGTGGTCAAGCTCGGCCTTGAGCTTGTTGTAGTGGTCCTGAGTGAGCCAGGTCACGTCATCGTTGGTCTGGGTCACAGGGGTGCTCCTCGTCGGTGCTGGCGCTGTCGCGAGGGTGGTTCGCGAGCAGTGGTCGATTTTCTGGGCAGATGCAAAGCAACGCCCGCTTCCGTACCGATGGGCGCGGAAGGGGCGAAACCACGAGCCTAACAAGTTCCCGGCGCAGGCGGGAGTGCTGCGGGCAGCTCGCCCGCCCCACAGCTCCGACCATGCCTCCGAAAGGGTGAGCGGGTCAAAGACCGCCCGTCACTCCTCCTTGTCGGGGGTGCAGCCGAGCAGCTCCGCGGTGGTGCCGCGGGCGATGGTCCGCAGCGTGACCACCTTGTCGTAGCTGCTGCCCGCGGCCGGGACCTGGAAGTCCGACTGGCCGACCACCGCGCCGTCCTCGCCCTGCGAGCGGACCGTGCACACCCCGGCGGTGCCCTCGCTCTTGCGCACCGAGAGCTGCAGCTGCACCTCGGTGTCCGACACCGTCTGGAAGGTGGGCACCGCGCCGTTCATGGTGGTCTCGCGCAGCAGGTACGAGCCGCCCAGCCAGGTGATCAGCCCCAGGAACAGCACTCCGCAGACCACCGCGGCGACCCGCAGCCTGCGGTCGGCCGCCCGGTCGTCGGTGCGGCTGTAGCGGCCGGCCGGCACGGTCGGCGGGGCTGTGGGGGTAGGGCTCTGGTCCATGGTGCGGCTCGGTCCTTTCGCCGAGGGGCATTCGTCCTTCGGTGGGAATGGACGCGCCCTTCAGTCCGTCACTATAGGAGGGGCACGTCCGCGCCAGAGGCGGCGGGGGAGCCGGCCCGACGAAGCGGACATACCACCTGTACCTGAAGGGGACCAGGCGTTGAGCGAGCAGTTGCGTTTGATGGCGGTGCACGCGCACCCGGACGACGAGTCCAGCAAGGGCGCCGCCACCATGGCCATGTACGTGGCCCAGGGGGTGGAGGTCCTGGTCGCCACGTGCACCGGTGGCGAGCGGGGGTCGATCCTCAACCCGAAGCTCCAGGGCGACCCGTGGGTGGAGGAGAACATCCACGAGGTGCGCCGCAAGGAGATGGACGCCGCCCGGGAGATCCTGGGCGTCCAGCAGGCGTGGCTCGGCTACGTCGACTCCGGGCTGCCCGAGGGCGACCCGCTGCCCCCGCTGCCCGAGGGCTGCTTCGCCCTCGAGGAGGTCGAGGTCGCGGCGGGCGCGCTGGTCAAGCTGATCCGCGAGTTCCGTCCGCACGTGATCACCACGTACGACGAGAACGGCGGCTACCCGCACCCCGACCACATCATGACCCACAAGATCACCATGGCCGCCTTCGAGGCCGCCGGGGACCCGGCGGCCTACCCCGAGGCGGGCGAGCCCTGGCAGCCGCAGAAGCTGTACTACAACCACGGCTTCCCGATGGGCCGGATCCGCGCCCTGCACGCCTACCTCACCGACAACGGGCACGACTCCCCGTACGGCGAGTGGATCGAGGGCTGGGAGAAGTCCGGCCGCGCCGAGCGGGAGATCACCACCCGGGTCGAGTGCGCCGACTACTTCGAGATCCGCGACAAGGCCCTGATCGCGCACGCCACCCAGATCGACCCCGACGGTCCCTGGTTCCGCGTCCCGATCGACGTCCAGCGCGAGGTCTGGCCCACCGAGGACTACGAACTCGCCAAGTCCCTGGTCGACACCGACCTCCCCGAGGCCGACCTGTTCGCCGGCCTGCGCAAGTAACCACCCCGCACCACCCCGGTGACCCGGCCCGTGTAGGGCCGGGTCACCATGGAGGAATGAGCACCCCCGTGAACGTCACCCGGCTCGCCGCCGACCTCGCCCTCGACGAGACCAAGGTCACCCCCGGCCTGCTCGGCTTCGTCGTCTTCGCCGCGCTCGGCATCGCCACCTGGTTCCTGCTGAAGTCCATGAACGCCCGCTTCAAGAAGATCGACTTCGTCGAGCAGCAGGACCAGCAG
Organism: Streptomyces sp. TLI_171; assembly: GCF_003610255.1. Taxonomy (GTDB): domain Bacteria; phylum Actinomycetota; class Actinomycetes; order Streptomycetales; family Streptomycetaceae; genus Kitasatospora. Next base: position 4,635,119 of record NZ_RAPS01000001.1, read on the forward strand.
GACGACTGACCTCCCGGCTCCAGCCCGTCCGGGCCCGCCGGCCGCCGATCCGCCCGACCGGTCCGTGCCCGGGTTCCTGCTGGGGCGGGGCGCGGCGTGAGAAGGTGGCGGGCGTGAATCGTCTCGCTGGTGCGACCTCGCCGTATTTGCTGCAGCACGCCGACAACCCGGTGGATTGGTGGCCGTGGGGGGAGGAGGCGTTCGCGGAGGCGGCTCGGCGGGGGGTGCCGGTGCTGCTGAGCGTGGGGTACGCGGCCTGTCACTGGTGCCACGTGATGGCGCACGAGTCGTTCGAGGACGCTGGCACGGCCGAGTACCTGAACGAGCACTTCGTGGCGGTGAAGGTCGACCGCGAGGAACGGCCGGACGTCGACGCCGTGTACATGGAGGCGGTGCAGGCGGCGACCGGGCAGGGCGGGTGGCCGATGACGGTGTTCCTGACGCCCGAGAAGGAGCCGTTCTACTTCGGGACGTACTTCCCGCCGCAGCCGCGGCACGGGATGCCCTCGTTCCGGCAGGTGCTGGAGGGCGTAGAGAAGGCCTGGACCGGGCGGCGGGCCGAGGTCGGGGAGGTCGCCGGGCGGATCACCCGCGACCTGGCCGAGCGGGCGTCGGTGTACGCGGTCGGCAGCGGGGTGGCGGAGCTCCCCGGGGAGGCCGAACTGCACCGGGCGGTCGTGGAGTTGAGCCGGGGATTCGACGAGCGGCGGGGCGGGTTCGGCGGGGCGCCGAAGTTCCCGCCGTCGATGGTGCTGGAGTTCCTGCTGCGCCACCACGCCAGGACCGGGTCCGAGGCCGCGCTGCAGATGGTGGAGCGGACCTGCGAGGCGATGGCCCGCGGCGGGATCTACGACCAGCTGGGCGGCGGGTTCGCCCGCTACGCGGTGGACGCCACCTGGACGGTGCCCCACTTCGAGAAAATGCTGTACGACAACGCGCTGCTGCTGCGGGTGTACCTGCACCTGTGGCGCGCCACCGGCGAGCCGCGGGCGCGCCGGATCGCCCTGGAGACCGCCGACTTCCTGCTGCGCGACCTGCGCACCCCCGAGGGCGGGTTCGCCTCCGCGCTGGACGCCGACTCGCTGGACCCGGCGAGCGGGAAGACCGTCGAGGGCGCCTACTACGCCTGGACGCCCGAACAGCTGACGCAGGTGCTGGGCGAGGCGGACGCGGCGCTCGCCGTGGAGCTGTTCGACGTCACGGGGACGTTCGAGCACGGCAGTTCGGTGCTGCAACTGCCGCAGGACCCCGAGGACCTGACGGCCTATCGGGCGATCCGGGAGCGGCTGGCGCAGGCCAGGGCCGAGCGTCCCGCGCCCGCCCGGGACGACAAGGTGGTGGCCGCCTGGAACGGCCTGGCGATCGCCGCGCTCGCCGAGGCCGGCGCCCTGCTGGAGCGCCCCGACCTGATCGAGGCCGCCGAACGGGCCGCGGACCTGCTGGTCGCCGTCCACTTCACCCCCGAAGGACGGCTCCTGCGCACCTCCCGGGACGGCCTGGCGGGCAGCAACGCCGGAGTGCTGGAGGACTACGCCGACGTCGCCGAGGGCTTCCTCGCGCTGTACGCGGTCGGCGGGGAGGCCTCCTGGCTGCAACTCGCCGGGGAACTCCTCGACCTGGTGCTGCTGCACTTCACCGACCCGGCCTCGGGCGCGCTGTACGACACCGCCGACGACGCCGAGCAGCTGATCCGCCGCCCCCAGGACCCCACCGACAACGCCGCCCCCTCCGGCTGGACCGCCGCCGCCGCGGCGCTCCTCGGCTACGCCGGGTACACCGGTTCCGCGCGCCACCGCACCGCCGCCGAACGGGCGTTGGGCATCGTCTCCACCCTCGGCGCCCGCGCCCCCCGGTTCACCGGCTGGGGCCTGGCCGCCGCCGAGGCGCTGCTCGACGGGCCCCGCGAGGTCGCCGTGGTCGGCCCGGCCGGTGACCCCGACCGGACGGCCCTGCACCTCGCCGCGCTGCGCTCCACCGCCCCCGGCGCGGTGGTCGCCGTCGGCGAACCCGGCGACACCGAGGTGCCGCTGCTCGCGGACCGCCCGCTGCTGGACGGCAAGGCCGCCGCGTACGTCTGCCGGCACTTCGTCTGCGAGCGCCCCACCTCCGAGGTCGCCGAACTCGAGGGGCGGCTGCGCGACTGACCGAACACCCGGTCAAAAACGGTGGCCGGCGCGCGGACCGCGGGGGAGGATGCGGCATGGGCTGGACACTGACCACATCACCGGACGAATTCCGCACCGCAGCGGGCGAGTTCCTCGCGGCCGACCCCGTCGGGAACACCGTGCTGCTCACCGTCCTGGAGCGCCTCGCGCGGGACGGGCTGCACGTCAACGGCGACGAGCCGCCCCAGTTCGGCTGGTGGCGCGCGCCCGGCGGGGCCGTCGCGGGCGCCACCCTGCGCACCCCGCCGTACGGGCAGTGGCTCGGCCCGATGCCGGTCGCCGCCGCCGAGGAGCTCGCCCGGGAGCTGGCCGCCGTCGACGGCGACCGCCCCGCCGAGGCGGGCGGCGGACGGGACGAGGTGCTCGCCTACGCCGCCGAATGGAGCCGGATCACCGGCCTCGACTGGACCGTGCAGGCCAACGAACGGCTCTACCGGCTCGGCGAGTTGACGCCCCCTCCGGCCCCGCCGGCCGGGCGCGCCCGGCTTGCCGCCGACGCCGATCGGGAGCTCGTCGCGCAGTGGCTCGGCGAGTTCTGCGTCGAGGCCGGGGTGCGCCTGCCCGCCGACCCGCAGGCCGACGCCGACCAGCGGATCGCCGCCGGGACGCTGCTGCTCTGGGAGACCGAGGGCGCCCGCCCCGCCTGCCTCGCCGGGGCGAGTCGCACCGTCGCCGGGATGTCCCGGATCGGCCCCGTCTACACCCCGCCCGCCCACCGCGGCCACGGCTACGCGAGCGCGCTGACCGCCGCGGCCTCCGCCCACGCACGGGCCGGCGGCGCGGACGAGGTGCTGCTGTACACCGACCTCGCCAACCCCACCAGCAACGCGATCTACCAGCGCATCGGCTACCGCCCGGTCGGCGACGCCGCGCACGTCGCGTTCCGCTAGAGCCTGGCCTCGAACCGCCGGCTGCCTCCCGCAGCGCCCCCGGCGGTCAGGTGCCGCAGGCGCACCCTGACCGCCGCACCGGACGCCGTGGGCCCGGGACGGGGAATCACGACGGGCCCGGGCGCGGGAGCTGCGAAGGGCCCCGGGGCACAGCCCCCGGGGCCCTTCGCAGCTCCCGCGGGAGGGTCAGCGCGGGTGCAGGGTGCGGTAGCCGGGATGGACGCCCGGGGTCAGACCCTGCTGGGCGGCGATCCGGGCGAGGAGAGCCGTGAGCCGGGCGTGCTCCTCGGGGGTGAGGGCCTGGGTGACGTCCTGTTCGTGGGCGAGGGCGGTCTCGCGCAGCCGGCCGAGCAGGGCCAGGCCGTCCTCGGTGAGGTGCAGGGCGTAGAGGCGGCGGTCCTCCGGGTTGCGGCGGCGCTCGATCAGGCCGCGCTGCTCCAGCCCGTCCGCGAAGGGGACGAAGCGGCTCGGCGGCATGCCCAGGGCGTCGGAGAGTTCGCGCTGGCTGCGCCCCGGCGTCTGCACCAGGAGGCGGAGCAGGCCGGCCTGGGCGGGGGTGAGGTCGAGCGCGGCGATCCGTTCGGCGAAGCGCTCGGCGGCGTGGGCGCCGAGCTGGGCCAGCAGGAAGGCCGAGCCGCCGCCCGGCCGGGGCGGTCCGCCCGCCGGGGCTGCCGGGTCCTCGCCGTCCGCGTGGCCGGGCGCCTCTGGATTGATGCTCATGCGGACATCGTAGCCGTTTGACAATCGTTCCACCGTGTAATCATTATCTTGGGTATATCGATGACCGGGAGGAACCATGAGTGCCACCGCTCCGCCCAGGGCCGCAGCCGCCGGCGGCCGCCGTCCGCAGACCGGCCCGCCGCTGCTCGCACCCGCCGTCTCCGCCGCCGCGCTGACGGTCGCGTACACCGTGGTCAACCGCGCCACCCCGCATCCGGACGCGACCGGGGCGGAGGTGCTGCGGTACGCGCAGGAACACGGCGCCGCCGCCCGGCTCGGCGCGCTGCTGCTGCTCGCCTCCGCGGTGCCGCTGGCGCTCTGCGCCGCGGTGCTCTACCGCCGGCTGCGGGCGCTCGGCATCACCGCGCCCGGCTCGGCGATCACCCTGGCGGGCGGCCTGCTGGCCGCGTCCGCACTGGGTCTGAGCGCGGCGGGCGGCTGGGCGGGCGGACGACTCACCCCCGACGCGCCGCCCGCGCTGGCCCGGGCACTGGCCGATGTGTCGTTCCTGGCGGGCGGCCCGGCGTTCGCCGCCGGGTTCGGGCTGCTCGCCGCCGGCGTCTCGGTGTCGGCCCTGCTCGCCGGCCTGCTGCCGCGCGCGCTGTGCTGGGCGGGCCTGGTGGTGGCCGCGGCCGGGATGCTCGCGCTGCTCGCCCTGGTGGCCGACGGCTTCATGTACCTCCTGCCGGTGGTCCGGTTCGGCGGAGTGGTCTGGCTGCTCTTCGTGGCCGCGCTCCTCCCGATCACCCGCCGCCGCTCGACCGAGCCCTGACCGTCCCGACCCGGCCCGCGACCCGACCGGGCGCAGAACAACCCACCCGCCCGGCGCGAGAGGCGACCGCGCGGCGCGACCGGGAGCCGCCCGGCCGGCTGGGTGTCGAACAATCCGACAAGTAGCAGGAGTTGATCGTCATGACGGGGAACTACTCGGACCTCAAGGGCCGGACGGCCGTGGTCACCGGTGGGTCGCGCGGGATCGGGGCGCAGACTGCGCGGGCGTTGGCCGCGCAGGGCGTCTCGGTGTGCGTGGTGGGTCGGGACGAGCAGGCGTTGGCGGGCGTGGTCGCGGAGATCACCGCGGCGGGCGGGGCGGCGATGGCCGCGGTCGCCGATGTGACGGACGCCGGGGCGCTGGACGGGGTGCGCGGGGCGGTGGCGGAGCGGTTCGGGCCGGTGGACGTGCTGGCGGCGTTCGCCGGCGGGCAGGGCTTCCCGGTGCCGACGGCCGAACTGACCGAGCAGCGCTGGCGCGAGGTGCTGGAGTCCGACCTGACCTCGGTGTTCCTCACCGTGCAGGCGTTCCTGCCGGCCATGCTGGAGCGCGGCTCCGGTTCGATCCTCACCATGTCCTCGGCGGCGGGCCGGCAGCCCAGCGGCGCCAACCTGGCGTACGGGGTGGCCAACGCGGGCGTGGTGATGCTCACCCGGCACCTGGCCACCGAGCTGGGGCCGCGCGGCATCCGGGTCAACTGCCTGGCCCCGTCGGCGATCCTGACCGAGCGGGTGGGCTCCCGGATGCCCGAGGAGGTGCAGGCGAAGGTCGCCGCGACGCACCCGCTGGGTCGCCTCGGCGTCCCGCAGGACGTGGCCTCCGCCGCGCTGTTCCTGGCCTCCGACGCCGCCGGCTGGCTGACCGGGCTGACGGTGGACGTGGCCGGCGGGCGAATCACCAACTAGCGCCGCGGCGGCGCGGGTTCACTCCCAGTCCCAGCGCAGGCCGAGCAGGCAGGGCGGCAGGTCCCCGGCCACCAGGTGCGCGCAGTGGTGCCCGTCCAGGGTCAGTTCCTCGATCTCCAAGGGGGATTGGCCGGGGGTGCGCTGGGTGAAGCGGTCGCAGCGGACGGGCAGCGCGGCCGGGTCGAAGGAGACCTGCAGGACGTACTGGCCGGCGCCCGCGTTGAAGCCGCGGACGTACTCGCGGCTGGGCCCGGGGGAGGGCGAGTCGTCGAAGCCGTAGCCGAGCAGGTGGGTGTCGCCGGTGCGCAGCCGGCGGTCGAGCAGGAGTTCGGCGACCAGCAGGTTGGAGTCGGCGTCGCGGCGGATCCGGCCGGGTCGGCAGTTCTCCTCCGCCCGCAGCCGGACGCGTTCGATGTCGCTGCCCGGGTCGCCCTGGTAGATCGCCAAGTACCGGTCGATGCCGTCGCGGTGGGCACGCAGCACGTGCTGGGAGTCGCGGCGCAGCAGACGGCGGTCCGCGCCGACCCGGATCCGTTCGATGTGGGTGACGGTGTGCAGGCCGGTGTCGGGCGGCCCGGAGAGGACGGCGAGCAGGCCGTCGACGGCCTCGGCGGGGCTGATCAGGTCGCGGTAGGGGCGGACGGCGGGGCCGACCGGCTCGGGGGTGCTGCGGCGGGGGCCGAGCAGGCGGGTCAGCGAGTGCTCGGGCAGTTCCAGCACCTCCTCCAACACCGCGACGGCGCGCAGGGATTCGGCCCGTTCGGGGCGGCGCAGGCCCTGCTGCCAGTAGCTGAGGCTGGTCACGCCGACCTGCACGCCGCGCTGGGCCAGGCGCTGGCGCAGGCGGTGCAGGGCCAGTCCGCGGGCGGCGATCGCGGCGCGCAGGGCGAGGTGGAACGGGCCGGTGCGCAGGGCGAGCGCCAGGTCGGGCGGTGCGGACGGCTGCGGCATGGCCACCTCCTCAACTGACCGTGAATATTCACACCTTCCGGCCCGCTTGTCATCCGCCCGGGCGAGTTCCGCGCTGCCCGGGGCGACCCCGTTCACATCCCCACGGAGTCCGTTCACACCCCGACTCCCGTAGCCGGAACGGGCGTTGACCCCCGCGTGTCAACGGCCGGATGCTCGTCCAGCGCGTCCGGACGCCGCCCCCACATCCACTCCTCGCCCCTGCCAGGAGGCCAACCCCCATGCCACTCACCCCGATGCGGCTGCGTCGGACGGTCGCCGCTCTCGCCCTGGGCGTGCTCGCCCCGGCGCTGAGCGCGGCCGCGACCACCCCCGCCCAGGCCGCGACCCCCACCGCGGCCGCCCCCGTCGCCACCGCCGTCCAGGCCCCCGCCCTGGCCGGCACCTCGCGGATCCTCAACCTCACCATGCAGGCCCAGCAGCAGACCAACTGGTGCTGGGCGGCCAGCGGCAACACCATCGCCACCTTCTACGGCTACGGCTACAGCCAGAACCAGTTCTGCAACCTGGCGTTCGGACGCTCCGTCAACTCCACCTGCCCGAACAGCCAGGCCACCCTCGGCGACGTGCAGAACGCGCTGTACCGGATCGGCATCAGCACCGGCTCGTACGTCAACGGCTACCTGCGCTACTCCACCGTGCAGACCGAGATCGACGCCGGCCGGCCGGTCGAGACCCGGATCCAGTGGAGCTCGGGCGGCGGCCACATGAACGTGCTCTACGGCTACGACGTCGGCAACAACTGGCTGTACTGGGGCGACCCCTGGCCGTCCGACTACCGCTACAACTGGGGCGACTACACCTACTACGTGAGCAACGGCTCGTTCTCCTGGACCCACTCCCTGTACCGGATCGGCGCGTGAGGAGCACCGTGATGACCAGCCGCAGCACGACCGGCCACCGCCGCCGCATCGCCCGCGCCGCCGCCGCGCTCACCGCGGCCGCCGCGCTCGGCCTCGCCGCCGCCCCGCTCGCGCAGGCCGCCGCCCCGCTCGCGCAGGCCGCCGACAGGCCCGCCGCGCTCGGCGGCGCCGACCTCGCCGCCGCCCGCGGCGCGACCCGGAACCCCGCCGTGCTGGACCGGTTGGGGCACTTCTTCGCCCGCAAGGGCGTGCCGCCCACCCAGGCGCTGGGGATCAGCGCCGCCGACGAGGCGAAGGCCGCCACCACGGCCGCGCCCCGGTTCACCGGCGACACCGTGCCCGTCTACACCCTCGACGCCGGGTTCGTGGCCGGCCGCCCCGGGGCGCAGGTCGCCGCGGTCGAGTTCACCGCGACCAAGGCGGTGGCCGCGGACGGGCAGACCGCCTCGGTCTGGACCGCCGAGCAGAACGGCAGCTGGCGGGTGGTCAACATCGCCTCCGGCGGCGACGAGACCGACTACGCGGCCGAGGCCGCCGCCGACGGCGGCACCGCCTTCCGCGAACCGCAGATCAACGCCTGGTACGAGCTGAAGGACGGCCGGGTCCTGCCGCTCGACGACGCCGCCCGGCGCTCCGTCGGCACCGGCGTCACCCTGGCCGGCTACCAGCGACTCGTCCACCAGCGGTACGGCGACAAGCTGCCCGGCTCCGCGTACGACACCTCCGGCAAGGCCGGCGGCTTCGCCGCGGACGCCCCCGGGCCCGAGCGCGGCGCGCCGCTGCTCACGGCCGGCGCCGCCCTGGGCCTGACCGCCCTGGCGGGCGCCTCGATCGGCCTGCGGCGGCGCAGGGCCCGGATCACGTACTGACCGCACCCACCTCTCGGGCCCCCGGCGGACGGACCTCGCCGGGGGCCCTACGCGGTGCCCGCGAAGGTGCGGCGGTAGGCGAGCGGGGAGACGCCGATGGCGGTGTGGAGGTGCTGGCGCAGCGACACGGGGTTGGCGAAGCCGACCCGGGTGGCGATCTGATCGACCGTCAGATCGGTGGCTTCGAGCAGGTGGCGGGCCCGTGCGATGCGCTGCTGGGTGAGCCAGCGGCCGGGGCTCTGGCCGGTCTCCTCCTGGAAGCGCCGGGCGAAGGTGCGGGTGCTCATCACGGCGTGGGCGGCGAGCTCGGCGAGGGTGAGCGGGCGGTGCAGGTGGGTGAGGGCCCAGTCGCGGGTGGCGGCGGTGCCGGCCGAGCCCGCCGCGGGGACGGGGTGCTCGATGTACTGGGCCTGGCCGCCGTCGCGCCAGGGCGGGACCACGCAGAGCCGGGCGGCGTGGTTGGCGACGGCCGCGCCGTGGTCGCTGCGCAGCACGTGCAGGCAGAGGTCGACGCCGGAGGCGGCGCCCGCGGAGGTGAGCAGGTCGCCGTCATCGACGAACAGCACGTCCGCGTCCAGCCTGACCTGCGGGAAGAGTGCGCGGAAGCGCGGGGCGAGCGCCCAGTGGGTGGTGGCGGGGCGGCCGTCGAGCAGTCCGGCGGCGGCCAGCACGAAGGCGCCGGTGCAGATGGAGAGGATCCGGGTGCCGGGCCGGATCAGGGCGAGCGCGGCGGCGACCGCGGGCGGGAGTTCGGGGCCGACCAGGTCGAAGGCGAACGGGGGGATGACCACGGTGTCCGCCTCGGCGAGGATCTCCGGGCCGTGCTCGACGCCGATGGTGAAGTCCGCGTCGGAGCGGACCGGCCGCCCGTCCACGGTGCAGGTGGCCAGCTCGTAGAGCCCGTCGGTACTGCCGAACACCCTCCGCGGGATGCCGAGTTCGAAGGGGTACACGCCGTCGAGGGCGAGCACGGCGATCCGGTGCGGTGCGGACATGGCCGGACCTCTCTGGCGTGATTCCATCGGACGGTGTCCATCATGCCACTCCCGGCGGGGCTGCGGGCCGGTCAGGCTGGGGGCATGACGACGAACACGATGCGAGCGATCAGCCAGGACGACCTCGGCGGCCCCGAGGTGCTGAAGGTGGTGGAACTCCCGCGCCCCGAGCCGGGGACGAGCGAGATCCTGATCCGGGTGAAGGCCGCGGGCCTGAACCCCACCGACTGGAAGCACCGGGCCAGCGGGCTGTTCCTGGGCAAGCCGCCGTTCGTGCTCGGCTGGGACGTGGCGGGCACCGTCGAGGCGGTCGGCTTCGGCGTCACGCTGTTCCGGCCGGGCGACCAGGTGTTCGGCATGCTGCCCTACCCGCACGGCGTCGGCGCGCACGCCGAGTACGTGACCGGCCCGGCCCGGGCGTTCGTCCACCGGCCCGCCGCCGTGGACGTCGTCCAGGCGGGCGCACTGCCGCTGGCCGCGCTGACCGCCTGGCAGGCCCTGGTGGACACCGCGCAGGTGCAGGCCGGGGACCGGGTGCTGGTGCACGCCGCGGCCGGCGGCGTCGGGCACCTGGCGGTGCAGATCGCCAAGGCCCGCGGCGCGTACGTGATCGGGACGGCCAGCGCCGCCAAGCACGAGTTCCTGCGCGGGATCGGCGCGGACGAGACGGTCGACTACCGGGAGACCGACTTCGCCGAGGCGGTGCGCGACGTCGACGTGGTGCTGGACACCGTCGGCGGCGACTACCAGCTGCGCTCGCTGCCCACGCTGCGCCGGGGCGGGCTGCTGGTGTCGATCCTGCCGGTCCCCGCCGAGGGCCTGGCCGAGGAGGCGGAGCGGCTCGGGGTGCGCACCGCGATGATGCTGGTGGAGGCCGACCACGCCGGGATGGCGGCGGTCGCCGACCTCGCCGAACGCGGCCTGCTGCGGGCCGAGATCGCCGGGACGTTCCCGCTGGAGCAGGCCGCGAGGGCGCACGAGCTGGGTGACACCGGGCGGACCACCGGCAAGCTGGTGCTGGTGGACTGACCCCGGCGCGGACCGGACCTCAGTGCTGCCCGAGTTCTCGCCGGTGACGACCAGGTCCTCCTTGGTGGGGAGGCAGCGGAAGAAGGCGGAAGGGGGAGACCTCCGCGGCGGACGCGATCCGCTCCACCGTGGCGCCCGCCGCAGCCGGGGCCGGCTCCCGAACGGAGGTCACTGTCAGAAGATCGTCGGTGCCAACCGGAGGCGTGGGCGCTGGATCCCCACCTCTGGAGTTGACGCGATGTTGATCCCCCGTTCGCCCTCGCCGCGTACTGAACATGTCACTGTAGGTGGGGAGTTCTCTGACGACCTGTCAGACGACCTGTCGGCCGGCGGGAGGTTTGCCGATGGAGTACGGTGCGGCGCGGTTCTGGAGCGGCGTGGTCGGTGTGCTGGCCGCGCTGGCCGTCATAGCGGGGTACCTGATCGGCGGCGCCCGCCTGGTCTGGGTGGTCTCCGCGGTCGAGGTGCTGGCGGTGATGGCCTGGGTCGCCCACCGCTTCCGCGGCCGGGTGCACCAGCGCGCGGCAGGCGAAGGGCCCGACGCGGCGCACTGCGAGCGCTGCCGTCGGGCCCGTCAGCGGCTGGAGGCGAAGGCCCAGCCGGTTCGGTACTGAGGCGGTCGTCGGGGCGGGAGGTCAGGCGGCGACGGTGTACGCCACGATCGAGACGCCCACGTACTGGACGATGAACGCGCCGAGGGTGAAGGCGTGGAACACCTCGTGGAAGCCGAACCAGCGCGGTGACGGGTTCGGCCGCTTCAGGCCGTAGATCACGCCGCCGACGGTGTAGAGCGCCCCGCCGACGATGATCAGCGTCAGCACCGCCGGGCCGCCCTTGTGCAGGAAGTCCGGCAGGAAGAACACCGCCGCCCAGCCGAGCGCCACGTAGCACGGGGTGTAGAGCCAGCGCGGGGCGCCGACCCAGAACACCCGGAACGCTATGCCGGCCAGCGCGCCGCCCCAGACCAGCCAGAGCAGCACCTGCTGCCGCGCGCCGTCCAGCAGCAGCATGGTGAACGGGGTGTACGTCCCGGCGATGATCAGGAAGATGTTGGCGTGGTCCAGCCGGCGCAGCACCGCCTCGCCGCGCGGACCCCAGGTGAAGCGGTGGTAGACCGCGCTCACCCCGAACAGCATCCAGGCGCTGACCGAGTAGACGACGCAGGCGATGCGCGCCGCCGTCGACTCGGCCAGGCAGATCAACACGATTCCGGCGGCGAGGGCGGCCGGGAACATCCCGGCATGCAGCCAGCCGCGCCACTTGGGCTTGATGAGCTCGAGGGCTTCCGCGGTCATGGGCAGCATCTTACGGAACCGTAGGTTACTGACACGTAGGAAAGTGGCGACTTTCACTTTTGGACTCGATGGACAAATCGGGGTGCGTGATCAAGGTCTCTCCGGGGCAGTCGAGGGACATGCCGAGCCCTCCGAATCGGACAGCCAGTAGTAAAAATCTCGTCAATGACGCCAATACGACTAAGAGTTGCCGGATGTCCAGGGCTACGGTGTAACCACCCTCAACCCCCGCGAAGCCGTCTCCTGGCCGAGATGGTGTGAAACGGAGCGATCGTGTCGCCTCAGATCTCTGCGCTCGCCGAGTCCGCGCCCACCCGTCACCAGCGCCTGGTGGACTGGGTCAACGAGATTGCGGACCTGACCCAGCCGGACCGCGTGGTGTGGTGCGACGGCTCGGAGGAGGAGTACCACCGCCTCGCCGAGCAGCTGGTGGCCCAGGGCACCTTCACCAAGCTCGACGAGAACAAGCGACCCAACTCCTACTACGCGGCCTCCGACCCGTCCGACGTCGCCCGCGTCGAGGACCGCACCTTCATCTGCTCCGAGCAGGAGAAGGACGCCGGCCCCACCAACCACTGGAAGGCCCCCGCCGAGATGCGGGAGGTGTTCGCCGGTGAGAACGGCCTGTTCCGCGGCGCGATGAAGGGCCGCACCATGTACGTGGTGCCGTTCTCGATGGGCCCGGTCGGCTCCCCGCTCGCCGCGTACGGCGTCGAGATCACCGACTCCGCGTACGTCGCCGTCTCGATGCGGGTGATGACCCGGATGGGACAGGCGGTGCTCGACCAGCTCGGCGAGGACGGCGAGTTCGTCAAGGCCGTGCACACCGTCGGCGCCCCGCTCGCCGTGGGCGAGGCGGACGTCGCCTGGCCGTGCAACACCACCAAGTACATCTCGCACTTCCCGGAGACCCGGGAGATCTGGTCCTTCGGCTCCGGCTACGGCGGCAACGCCCTGCTCGGCAAGAAGTGCTACGCGCTGCGGATCGCCTCCACCATGGCCCGCGACGAGGGCTGGCTGGCCGAGCACATGCTGATCCTCAAGCTCACCCCGCCGTCCGGCGAGGTGAAGTACGTGGCCGCCGCGTTCCCGTCCGCCTGCGGCAAGACCAACCTGGCGATGCTCCAGCCGACCATCCCGGGCTGGAAGGTCGAGACGATCGGCGACGACATCGCCTGGATGCGGTTCGGCGCCGACGGCCGGCTCTACGCGATCAACCCCGAGGCCGGCTTCTTCGGCGTCGCCCCCGGCACCGGCGAGGACACCAACGCCAACGCCATCAAGACCCTCTGGGGCAACACCGTCTTCACCAACGTCGCGCTCACCGACGACGGCGACGTGTGGTGGGAGGGCCTCACCGAGGAGCCGCCCGCGCACCTCACCGACTGGCGCGGCGACGACTGGACGCCCGCGTCCGGCACCCCCGCCGCCCACCCCAACGCGCGGTTCGCGGTCCCCGCCGCGCAGTGCCCGACCATCGCCGACGAGTGGGAGGACCAGGCCGGCGTCCCGATCTCGGCGATCCTGTTCGGCGGCCGCCGGGCCACCGCCGTCCCGCTGGTCACCGAGTCCTTCGACTGGCAGCACGGCGTCTTCCTCGGCGCCAACATCGCCTCCGAGAAGACCGCCGCCGCCGAGGGCACCGTCGGCGAGCTGCGCCGCGACCCGTTCGCGATGCTGCCGTTCTGCGGCTACAACATGGGCGACTACTTCGCGCACTGGCTGAAGGTCGGCGCCGAGGCGGACGCCGCCAAGCTGCCGAAGATCTACTACGTCAACTGGTTCCGGAAGAACGCCGACGGCCAGTTCGTGTGGCCCGGCTACGGCGAGAACAGCCGCGTGCTGAAGTGGATCGTCGAGCGTCTGGAGGGCACCGCGGCGGGCGTCGAGACCCCGATCGGCGTGCTCCCCGAGGTCGACGGCTTCGACCTGGACGGGCTGGAGATCTCCGACGCCGACCGCGAGCTGCTGTTCACGGTCGACAAGGAGATCTGGAAGCAGGAGGCCGCGCTGGTGCCCGAGCACCTGGAGCTGTTCGGCGAGCACACCCCGAGCGAGCTGTGGGACGAGTACCGCGCCCTGGTCAAGCGCCTCGGCGACTGACCGAACGACGAACCCCCGCGCCCCGACCGGGACGCGGGGGTTTCGCGTGCCCGGCTACGGCTGGGCGTAACCGGCCAGGAAGTCGCCGATCCGGGTGACCGCGTCGGTGATCTCCTCGGGGCGGGGCAGCGTGACCAGCCGGAAGTGGTCCGGGTCGGGCCAGTTGAAGCCGGTGCCCTGGACGATCAGGATCCGCTGCGAGCGCAGCAGGTCGAGCACCATCTGGGCGTCGTCCTTGATCTTGTAGACCTGCGGGTCGAGCCGCGGGAAGGCGTACAGCGCGCCCTTGGGCTTGACGCAGGAGACGCCCGGGATCTCGTTCAGCAGCTTGTAGGCGGCGTCGCGGGAGGCGAGCAGCCGGCCGCCGGGCAGGATCAGGTCGCGGATGGACTGCCGTCCGCCGAGCGCCGCGGCCACCGCGTGCTGGGCCGGCATGTTGGCGCACAGCCGCATCGAGGCGAGCACGTTGAGGCCCTCGATGTAGGAGCGGGCCCGGTGCCGGTCGCCGGACAGCACCATCCAGCCGGAGCGGAAGCCCGCCACCCGGTAGGACTTGGACATGCCGTTGAAGGTGACGCAGAACAGGTCCGGGGCGAGCGTGGCGAGCGGGGTGTGCTCGACGCCGTCGTACAGGATCTTGTCGTAGATCTCGTCCGCGTAGACCACCAGCCTGTGCCGGCGGGCGAGTTCGACGATGCCCTCCAGCAGCTCCTTCGGATAGACGGCGCCGGTGGGGTTGTTGGGGTTGATCACGACGATCGCCCGGGTGCGGTCGGTGACCTTGGCGGCGATGTCGGCGAGGTCCGGGTACCACTCGGCCTGCTCGTCGCAGCGGTAGTGGACGGCGGTGCCGCCGGCCAGCGAGACCGAGGCCGTCCACAGCGGGTAGTCGGGGGCGGGGACCAGGACCTCGTCGCCGTCGTCGAGCAGCGCGGTCATGGCGAGCTGGATCAGCTCGGAGACGCCGTTGCCGAGATACACGTCCTCGACCGAGAGGCCGTGCAGGCCGCGCTCCTCGTAGTGCATCACCACGGCCCGCCGGGCCGCCAGCAGGCCCTTCGAATCGCCGTAGCCGTGCGCGGAGTTGAGGTTGCGGAGGATGTCCTGGAGGATCTCGGGCGGCGCCTCGAAGCCGAACGCGGCGGGGTTGCCCGTGTTCAGCTTCAGGATGCGGTGGCCCTGGTCCTCCAGCCGCATCGCCTCGTCGAGCACCGGGCCGCGGATGTCGTAGCAGACATTGGCGAGCTTGCTGGACTGGATGACCTGCATACCCGCCTACTTTACGGCCGCGTTACGCCGATCACCGCGTGGTGTTCGCCACCTGGACACGGACGGGCGAACACCCCGGCGGCGGTAGGGTCGCGGCGGGCCGTCAGGGGAGGTGCCGGATGTTCGGGGCAGTGGTCGGAGCCGTGCTGGGCCTGCTCGCGGGGGTGCCGCTCAGATCGGCGGTGGCACGCTACGCGGTGCCGTACGAGCAGCCGTGGCGCACCTGCCTGGTCACGCCGACGGCCCGGTGCGTGCGGCACGGCGAACGGCTCGGCCCGCCGCCGCTCACCGTCGAGGCCGTCGCGGCGTCCGTCGGCGCGGCGCTCGCCGCCGACGCGCCCGCCCGCTGGCTGCCGCTGCTGGTGTGGCTCGCCCTGTTCGGCACCGTCCTGGGCTTCGTGGACGCCGCGGTGCTGCGGCTGCCGGACGCCCTGACCCTGCCGCTCTTCCTCGGCACCGCCGTGCTGGCCCCGCTCACCGTCCCGCACCCCGACGCCTGGCTGCGCGCCGCGCTCGCCGCGGCCGGCCTCGGCCTGCTGTTCCGGCTGATGGCGGAACTCGCCCCGATGGGCCTGGGCGACGCCAAGCTCGCTCCGAGCCTGGGCGCCGTGCTCGGCCTGGCGGGCTGGCGGACGGTCTACGCCGGTGTCCTCTATATGTGGGTGGTCGCCGCGCTCTGGGCGGTGGCCCTGCTGGTGCTGCGCCGGGCCGGCCGCCGCACCCAGCTGGCCTTCGGCCCGGCGATGCTGCTGGGCACGCTGCTCGCCGTCCTCGCCTCGTTCTGACGGCCCGTCGGGGGCGGGCGCGGCGCGCCCGGACATGGGCGGGGCCCGCCGTACCCCAGCGGTACGGCGGGCCCCTGTGAGTGCACCGACCCCACCCTCAAGGAGTGGTGCACAGGCGACGGGTCACTGCATGGCGTGGACGAAGGCTCCGACGTTGTTGGAGAAGTCGTTGCCGTTGTTGGCGTCCCAGTTGGTCGACCAGGTCATCGCGCCGCGGATGGTCGGCCACTTGGCCGGCGGGACGAAGCTGCCGCAGTGGTTGCCGGTGGCCAGGCAGTCCAGCGCGTTGTTCACCACGGTGGAGTTGACGTAGCCGCCGCCCGCCGCCTTGGTGGAGGCGGGGACACCGATGCCGACCTGGTCGGGACGCAGGCCGCCCTGGATGTGGGTGCAGACCTGCGCGGTGATGAAGTCGATGGTGCCCTGGGTGTAGACCTTGCCGTCGCAGCCGTTCATGCCGCCCGAGTTGTAGAACTGGGTGTTGACGACGGTCAGGATGTCCTTGGTGTTCAGCGCCAGCTGGAAGTAGGCGCCGGCCGTGGAGTACATGCCGATGGTCTCGGGGGCCATGGTGAGGATGAAGCCCGAGCCGACCTTGGACTGCAGCGAGTGCAGCGCCTGCGACATGTAGGTCGGGTCGACGCCGTTCTCCAGGTCGACGTCGATGCCGTCGAAGCCGTAACTCTGGATCAGGCTGTACGCCGAGTTGGCGAAGTTGGTCGCCGCGGTGGCGTTGCCGACCGAGATGGCGCCGTTCTGGCCGCCGATGGAGAGCACGACCTTCTTGCCGGCCGCGTGCTTGGCGGCGATGTCGGCCTTGAACTGGGCGTCGGTGTAGCCGCCGAGCTTGCTGGCCAGCGCCGGGTCCAGGGTGAAGGAGATCGCGCCCTGGGTGGTGGTCGCGTCGGCGAAGGACACCGCGATGATGTCGTACGCGGACTGCACGGCGCCGAGCTTCTGCACGGTCGAGTTGTTGTCGAAGTTCTGCCAGTAGCCGGTCAGCACGTGCTTCGGCAGGCCGGTGTTCGGCGGGGTGGTGGTGGCCGACCCTGACGGGCTGGGCGAGCTGGAGGCCGACGGGGAGGCGCTCTGCGAGGGCGAGGCCGACGCGGACGGGGAGGCGCTCTTGGTCGGCGAGGCCGAGGCGGAGGGCGACGCCGAGGTGGCGGAGGCCGACGGGGTCGGGGAGGCGGTGCCGCCCGGGCCGATCAGCTGGATGTCGTCCGCGTTGTAGGTGGCCTGGCCGTACCAGCCGTGCACGTACAGGGTGACGCTGGTGGTGCTCGCGCCGGTGGTGAAGCTGGTGTTCAGCTGGTTCCACGCGCTCTGCGCCGACCAGGTCGACGGGTCGGTGCCGCCGGTGCCGCGGGCGCCCAGGTAGACGTACGGGCCCTGGACCCAGCCGTTCAGCGAGTAGGCGGTGTTGGGGAGCACCGAGACGGTCTGGGTGCACTCCGCGGTGTCGCCGGCGCCCGGGGTCGCGGCGAGCGCGCCGGAGCCGGAGTGGACCGGGGAGGAGACCGTGCTGGTGTTGCCGGTACAGGTCCAGCCGGACAGGCCGGAGTCGAAGCCGCCGTTGGTGACCAGGTTGCCGACCGCGGCGTTGGCGCCGCCGGCGGTGAGGGCCAGACCGGTGCCGGCCAGGGCCAGCGCGGTCGCGGTGGCGAGCACCGCCGGGAACTTGTTGCGGCGCCGGTGGGACGGCTGCTGCAGGGAACGGGCCATGACAGGCTCCAGTGCAGGAGATGGGGGAGGGGTGAGGGGAACGCAGTGACAGGCAAGACGCGCTGGGGGAGGAGAGCCGCCGCGGTGGGGGTCGCGGCGGCTCCGCTGTGGGGGTGGGTCCGCTGTGGTGCTGACCACACGCTGGACTAGACCATTGGCAAGCGTCAAGACCCGGAATCCGGTTTAGGGACGGTTTAAGGATTCGGAGACCGTTCCGTATCCGTCCTCGTGTGCGCACTGTGACAAGACCGGTACCTGCGGTTTTGCCGTCCGCATTGGTCGGCGGAGTAGGCTGCCGCAGGGATTTCGCACCCGGAGCAATCAGTACGGAGGGGCCGTTCACGATGGGTCTGCGCGATGTGGTGGAGCGCACGCCGGGGCTGCGCTCCCTGCTGGACAAGGCCTACCGGCTGTACGGCCGTCGGGTCGAGGTGCACCTGGCCAACACCCCGCACCACATCGGGGTGATCCTGGACGGCAACCGCCGCTGGGCGAAGGCCACCGGCGGCACCACCGCGTACGGACACCAGCGCGGCGCGGACAAGATCAGCGAGTTCCTCGGCTGGTGCGCGGAGACCGACGTCCGGGTGGTCACCCTGTGGATGCTCTCCACCGACAACCTGGCCCGGCCCGCCGAGGAGCTCGTCCCGCTGCTGGGCATCATCGAGGACGCCGTGCGCGGCCTGGTCGACGCCGGCCGCTGGAAGGTGCACCCGGTCGGCGCGCTCGACCTGCTGCCCGCGCCCACCGCCGCGGTGCTCAAGCAGGCCGCCGAGGCCACCGAGCACATCGACGGACTGACCGTCAACGTCGCCATCGGCTACGGCGGCCGCCAGGAGATCGCCGACGCCGTCCGCTCGCTGCTCCAGGAGCACGCCGGACGCGGCACCTCGATCGAGGAACTGGCCGAGATCCTCGACGTCGAGCACATCGCCGAACACCTGTACACCAAGGGCCAGCCCGATCCGGACCTGGTGATCCGCACCTCCGGCGAGCAGCGGCTGTCCGGCTTCCTGCTCTGGCAGTCCGCGCACAGCGAGTTCTACTTCTGCGAGGCCTACTGGCCCGCCTTCCGCAAGGTCGACTTCCTCCGCGCGCTGCGCGACTACCAGCTGCGCAACCGCCGGATGGGGCGCTGACCGGCTGAGCCGGGGTCAGGGCCTCCTACCCGTGGGACGGGTGGGAAAACGTTCACCTGTTGTGATCCCGCCGTTCGCTCCGGCGCGAATGCGAGCCCCCTCGCCTGGGAATACACCCTTCAGACCGTCCCCCCGGCCAGCGGGGCCGCGGGGACCGGTGGGCCGCGGGTGACGTCGGGTCACCCGCTCTGGAGGGCTAGTGGTCAGTTCCAAGAGCCGCCGGACACCTGACCGGCGCACGTACGTCCTCGACACCAGCGTGCTCCTGGCCGACCCCCTTGCCATGACCCGGTTCGAGGAGCACGAAGTGGTCCTCCCGGTGGTCGTGGTGACCGAGTTGGAGGCCAAGCGACACCACCCGGAGCTCGGTTACTTCGCCCGCCAGGCGCTGCGCCTGCTGGACGACTACCGGGTCCGCTACGGACGGCTGGACGAGCCGATCCCGGTCGGTGAACTCGGCGGCACCATCCGGGTCGAGCTGAACCACTCCGACACCTCGATCCTGCCGGCCGGCTACCGGGTCGGCGGCGGCGAGGCGGACACCCGGATCCTCGCGGTCGCCCGCAACCTGCAAGCCGAGGGCTACGACGTCACCGTGGTCTCCAAGGACCTGCCGCTGCGGATCAAGGCGAGCTCCGTCGGCCTGCTGGCCGAGGAGTACCGGGCCGAGCTGGCGATCACCTCCGGCTGGACGGGCATGACCGAACTGCACGTCCCCGCCGACCAGGTCGACGAGCTCTTCGCCGGCCAGGACCACGCCCTCGACCTCGACGGAGCCGACCAACTCCCGGTCCACACCGGCCTGGTGCTGCACTCCGAGCGCGGCCGCGCGCTCGGCCGGGTCGCCCCCGACGGCCGGGTGAAGCTGGTCCGCGGCGACCGCGAGGCGTTCGGCCTGCGCGGCCGCAGCGCCGAACAGCGGGTCGCCCTCGACCTGTTGCTCGACCCCGAGATCGGCATCATCTCGATGGGCGGCCGGGCCGGCACCGGCAAGTCCGCGCTCGCCCTGTGCGCCGGCCTGGAAGCCGTCCTGGAGCGCCGCCAGCACCGCAAGGTGATGGTCTTCCGCCCGCTGTACGCCGTCGGCGGCCAGGAGCTCGGCTACCTGCCCGGCAGCGAGGCCGAGAAGATGGGCCCCTGGGCGCAGGCGGTCTTCGACACCCTCTCCGCCGTCACCACCCCGGACGTGATCGAGGAGGTCATCTCCCGCGGCATGCTGGAGGTCCTGCCACTCACCCACATCCGCGGGCGCTCGCTGCACGACGCCTTCGTGATCGTGGACGAGGCGCAGTCGCTGGAGCGCAACGTGCTGCTCACGGTGCTCTCCCGGATCGGCCAGAACTCCCGCGTGGTGCTCACCCACGACGTCGCCCAGCGGGACAACCTGCGGGTCGGCCGGTACGACGGCGTGGTCGCGGTGGTGGAGAAGCTGAAGGGGCATCCGCTGTTCGCCCACATCACGCTCACGCGGTCGGAGCGCTCGCCGATCGCGGCCCTGGTGACCGAGATGCTGGAGGACATCCAGCCCTAGGCATAACGGGACACACCGGGGCAAAGGGGCCTGACGCATAGCGTCAGGCCCCTTTGCTGTCAGTCGAACTGACGCCCCTTCGGCCGTTCGTCCACCAAACGCGCAGGTCGAAAAGTTTGTGAGATCCGCCACGGCACAGGGAATTGCGTAGACACGCCCGCGTGCGGCATGGTGAGGGTTCTGTCAGGCCCCGCGTACGGCACAACTCGCCCGGCGACTCCGGTCGGCGGGCGGAAAACTGAACAACGCAAGGCCGTACGCCGCTCGATCCAACCGCCGCTCCGGGCCCGCCCGGGGGGACGGCCGAGTCCGTGCCTCCCGTGACCAGTGCTCGACGGAGGCCAGTGACCAGGGGCAGATATTCGCCCGTACGGTCACGCGCCGGGCGACGCTGGAAGGACACCATGTGACTCGGATCTCGGTCCGGGGAGTCGCTGTCGCCTCCGCCACCGCGGTGACCGCCGTCGGTGCAGTGGTAGGTGCGGCCTCTGGCAGTGAGGGCAAGACCGTCCAGACGGTCGACGTCGCGAGCGCCACCCTGCTCGCCGACGCGCCCACCGGCCTCCAGGCCCAGAACGTCAGCGACGGCATCAGCCGCCAGGCCGACGCCCAGCAGGTCTCCGCCGACGCCGCTGCCAAGAAGGCGGCCGAGGAGGCTGCCCGGCAGAAGGCCGCGGCCGACGCGCAGGCCAAGGCCGACGCGGACAAGGCGGCCAAGGCCGCCGAGGAGAAGCGGGCGAAGGAAGAGGCCAACCGCGCCGCCGCCCGCAGCGTGCTCGCCACGATCAGCCCCGGTTCGGTCCAGGACATGGCGCTGCAGATCGTCGGCGACGCCAACCAGTTCCAGTGCTTCAGCGAGATCGTCAAGCGCGAGAGCGGCTGGGACTACACCGCCACCAACGCCTCCTCCGGTGCCTACGGCCTGGTCCAGGCGCTGCCGGGCTCCAAGATGGCCACGGCCGGCGCGGACTGGCGCACCAACCCCGCCACCCAGATCAAGTGGGGCCTGAACTACATGAACAGCCGCTACGGCAGCCCCTGCGGCGCCTGGTCGTTCTGGCAGTCCCACCACTGGTACTGAGCCGGCAAGCGTGCCGAAGGGCCCCCTCCTCGTTCGTCGAGGAGGGGGCCCTTCGTGCTGCCGCGAGACAGCGGCCACGGCACGGGCCGCCCCGCCCGGGCGGCGCTGACCAGTGCGCCGCGGGCGGCGACGGTCCGGTTGCGGACGCGACGGGACGGAGCGGGTCCTGGTTTCTCCTGCCCCGGCCGGTCCGCCTACGGAAGGTCCGGTTCTGACTGGCCCCTTCCCCCTCCGGGCGCGGCGAAACACCCGGCTTGATGATGATTTGGCCGTATTCTCCTGGTAGTCGCCCGTGATACCCGCGCGACCGCGCCCCGCACCGGCAGGTAGCGTTCCTCAGCGACGGCCGCGCGACCCGCGGCCCGCAGGGACCGACGCGGGGGAGACCGGGCAGTGACGGAAGAGACGAGCGGCGGCCGCTGGCGCGGCCTCGCCAAAGTGGGAGCCGTCGCGGCCGGCCTGTTCGCGGCCGCCGAGCGCCGCCGCCGCGCGGCCATCTCGGCGGAGGCCCACGTCCTCGCCACCGAACAGGCCGTCGAACTCGCCGCCGAGCGCGCCGCCCGGCGCACCGCCGAGCAGACGGCCCGTCAACTCGCCGAGTACAGCGGCGGACCGGCGCAGGCCCCGGCCCCCGCCACCGCCGTCGCAGCATCCGAAGGAGCGGCCGTGCGGACCGCGGACACCGAGACCGTCCCCGCCCCCCGGGCGCCCGAGGCCGAGCCCGAGCACGCCGAGCACCCGCCGGGCGCCGCCCCGCTCGGCCGGCCCACCAACCCGGTCGACGCGGTGCCCTGGGTGCTGCGGGTCGCCGCCGAGTCCACCTGGCGGCTGCTGCTGCTCGGCGTCGCCCTCTACGTCCTGTTCCGGGTCATCGACACCCTCCGGCTGGTCGCCTTCGCCGCCGTCGCCGCGCTGCTGATCTCCGCCCTGCTGGAGCCCACCGTCTCCTGGCTGCGCCGGCACGGCGTCCCCCGCTCGCTGGCCGCCGCCGGTACCTTCCTCTCCGGCCTGGCCGGCATCGTGCTGGTCGGCTGGTTCGTGTTCTGGCAGGTGTCGACCAACCTCGACCGGGTCACCGGCAAGGTCCAGGACGGTGTCCGGCAGCTGCGCGACTGGCTGGTCACCGGGCCCTTCCACCTGACACAGGAACAGATCAACGACTTCACCAACCAGATCACCACCGCCATCGGCAAGAACTCGAACGAGATCACCTCGCTCGGCTTCACCGGCGTCACCATCGCCGTCGAGGTGCTCACCGGCGTGGTGCTCACCGCGTTCACCACGTTCTTCCTGCTGTACGACGGCGCCCGGATCTGGTCCTGGGTGCTGCGCGGCCTGCCCCGGCACTCCCGCTACGCGATGGCCGGCGCCGGCCCCAAGGCCTGGGCCACCCTCACCGCCTACGTTCGCGGCACCGTCGCCGTCGCCTTCATCGACGCGCTGTGCATCGGCATCGGCATCGAGCTGCTCGGCGTCCCGATGGCGATGCCGCTCGCGGTGATCATCTTCCTCGGCGCGTTCGTGCCGCTGGTCGGCGCCCTCGTCACCGGCACCATCGCCGTCCTGATCGCCCTGGTCACCGTCAGCCCGTTCAAGGCCCTGATGGTGCTGGTGGTCCTGATCGCCGTCCAGCAGCTCGAGGGCCACATCCTGCAGCCCCTCATCCTCGGCCGGGCCGTCCGCGTCCACCCGCTGGCCGTCGTCCTCGGCGTCGCCGCCGGCTCCATCATCGGCGGCATCGCCGGCGCGATCGTCGCCGTCCCGCTGATCGCGGTCACCAACACCGTCACCGGCCACCTGCGCCGCCGCAACGCGGCCGGCCAGGAGGTCTTCCAGGCCATCGAAGCCGCCCGCAAGCAGTGAGCCCGGGCGACCCGCCCCGCGCACGAAGAAAGGTCCGTCCCGGGAGGGAGTCACCTCCCGGGACGGACCTTTCCGCGCGTCGGGCTACTGCGGCAGCACCGCTTCGGCGTCGAGCACCGCGGCGACCGCCTGCACCGTGGCAGCGATCTTGACGGCGGCCTGGATCACCTCGCGGTCGACGCCCGCCTTGCGCAGGACGCCCTCGTGCGAGTCCAGGCACTGGCCGCAGCCGTTGATCGCCGAGACGGCGAAGCACCACAGCTCGAAGTCGACCTTGTCGACGCCCGGGTTGCCGATGATGTTCATCCGCAGACCGGCCCGCATGGTCCCGTACTCCTTGTCGGAGAGCAGGTGCAGCGTCCGGTAGTAGACGTTGTTCATCGCCATGATCGCGGCCGCGCCCTTGGCGGCCTGGTAGGCCTCGGGCTTCAGGTTGGCCTTGGCCTCGGGCTCCAGCTCGCGCAGCACGACCGGGGAGCGGGTGGCCATCGCGCAGGCGAGGACGGCGCCCCAGAGCTGCTGCTCGGGGAGGTCGGAGTTGCCGATCACCGAGCCGAGGTTGAGCTTGAGGTCCTTGGCGTAGTCCGGCAGCGCGGCCTTGAGTTCGTCGAGGGCCATCGGGTCAGCCCGCCAGCAGGGCCTGGGCGTCGAGGGTGTCCTCGCCCTTGGTCCAGTTGCAGGGGCACAGCTCGTCGGTCTGCAGGGCGTCGAGGACCCGCAGGACCTCCTTGGGGTTACGGCCGACCGAGCCGGCGGTCACCATGACGAACTGGATCTCGTTGTTCGGGTCGACGATGAACACCGCACGCTGGGCGGTGCCGTCCGCGCCCTCGACGCCGCAGGCCCGCATCAGGTCGTGCTTGATGTCGGCGAGCATCGGGAAGGGCAGGTCGCGCAGGTCCTTGTGGTCCTTGCGCCAGGCGTGGTGGACGTACTCGGAGTCGCCGGAGACGCCGAGGATCTGGGCGTCGCGGTCGGCGAACTCGTCGTTCAGCTTGCCGAAGGCGGCGATCTCGGTCGGGCAGACGAAGGTGAAGTCCATCGGCCAGAAGAACACGACCTTCCACTTGCCCTCGTAGGTCTTGTGGTCGATCTCGGCGAAGGCGTTCGCAGCGTCGAGGTCCACGCAGGCGTTGAGTTCGAACTCGGGGAACTTGTCGCCGATCGTCAGCACGTCGCTTCTCCAGGGTTTGGGACGAGGGTTGTCCGGATTGCGGACGCCTCCCAGCCTGGCACAGGCTTATTGATCAGTGAAATCGGTTCTCGTTCACACCTCGATAGGCAAGTCCGATCAGTGCGGCACACTGGACGGAGCACCGACCGCAAGGAAGCACCACCGTGAAGAGCAGCACGCCCCGCACGCCCACCGTCTCCCAGCTGCGGGCCTTCGCCGCCGTCGCCGAGCACCGGCACTTCCGGGAGGCGGCGTCCGCGATCGGCACCAGCCAGCCCGCGCTGTCCGGCGCGGTCGCCGCCCTGGAGGAGGCGCTCGGCGCGCAACTCGTCGAGCGGACCACCCGCCGGGTGGTGATCACCCCGCTCGGCGAGCGGGTCGCCGAGCACTCCCGGCGGGTGCTGTCCGCGCTGCACGCCCTCACCGAGGAGGTCGAGGCGGCCCGCCGGCCGTTCACCGGGGCGCTGCACCTCGGCGTCATCCCGACCGTCGCACCCTACCTGCTGCCCACGGTGCTCAGGCTGGTCCGCGACTCCTACCCCGACCTGGAGCTGCACGTCCACGAGGAGCGCACCCCCTCGCTGCTGGACGGCCTGGCCGGCGGCCGACTCGACCTGCTGCTGCTCGCGCTGCCCGCGGGCGGGGGCCTGCCGGTGGCCGAAATCCCGCTGTTCGACGAGGACTTCGTGCTGATCGTGCCGCCCGAGCACGAGCTCGCCGGACGGATCGACGTGGCCCGCGACGCGCTGCTCGACCTGGACGTGCTGCTGCTGGAGGAAGGGCACTGCCTGCGCGACCAGGCCCTCGACATCTGCCGGGAGGTCGGCGCGGACTCCTCCGGAGGCAGCACCCGGGCCGCCGGGCTCTCCACCCTGGTCCAGCTGGTCGCCGGCGGGCTCGGCGTCACCCTGCTGCCCGCCACCGCGCTCGACGTCGAGGCCGGGCGCACCGACCGGCTCGCCGCCGTCCGCTTCGCCCACCCGGCGCCCGGCCGCCGCATCGGCCTGGCCCACCGGCCCGGCTCCGCCCGCACCCCGGAGTACCAGCGCTTCGCGACCGCGCTGCGCGAGGGCCTGAGCGGACTGCCGGTACGGCTCACCGCCTGACGACCGGCCCGGCGGGATCGCACCGCGGGCCCCGGCGGCGGGTGACACGCTGTCAGGAGCGGGCATATACGCCGTGGTGGGTTTCGAGCCAAGGGGGTGGCCGGTGTACGTGTCGCGGATCAGGGTGTCCGGGGTGAAGTGCTTCGACGGCGCGCGGGAGGTGGACGTGGCGATTCCGCCGGAGCCGGGGTGGACGGTGCTGGCGGGGCCGAACGGCAGTGGGAAGAGCACGCTGCTGCGGGCGTTGGGGATGGCGCTGGGGGCGGTGCCGGGCGGGCCGGCCGAGGTGTGGGGGGAGCAGGGCTGGGTGGAGGCCGCGCCGGCGCCGCGCTGGCGGGTGGGTGCGCCGCAGGGCGAGCCGCGCGCCAGGTACGTGGAGCGCGGCCTGGGGCGGGGCGTGCCGCTGGACGCGGAGCTGCTGGCGCAGGTGCTGCCGAACGGCTGGCGGGTGAGCGACCCGGTGCGGCAGTCGGTGGCGCGCGGCGGCCTGGAGGTCCCGCTCGACGAACTCGGCGCGGGCATCGCGGGGTTGGCCCGGCTGGTCAGCCAGCTCGCGGCGACCCGCCGGCCCGGTCCGGTGCTGCTGGACGACGTGGACCGGCACCTGCACCCGGGCTGGCAGCAGCGGATCGGGGCGTGGCTGACCGGCTGCTTCCCGGACGCCCAGTTCATCGTGGCCACCCACAGCCCGTACGTGTGCCAGGCCGCCGACCCGGGCGCGCTGATCCACCTGCCGGACCCGGCGGAGGAGTCGGCGCCGTACCGGCTGGACGAGGAGCTGCGGCAGCGGGTGCTGTACGGCAGCGGCGACGACACGGTGCTGTCGGAGCTGTTCGGCCTGCCGAGCGTGTACTCGCCGGCCGCCGAGGCCGAGCGGCGGATGCTGGTGCGGCTGGAGCGGAAGATGTACGCGGGGCAGGCCACCGACGAAGAACTCGCCGAGTACCGGGAGTTGGGGGCCAAGCTGAACAGCTCGCTGACCGCCCGGGTCGACGAGGTCACCGCGCGCCTGCTCGGCCGGGACCGGTGATCCCGCTCCAGCGGCCGCCCCTGCAGGCGAGGTTGGCGGCCGAACTCGACCGCGCCACGGCCGGGATACGTGCGGCCGGCCCGAACACCGCCTCGGGGCGGGCCGCCTGGCGCAAGGCGGCCCGTCCGAAGGCCCAACTGCGGTTGATGCTTCGTCAGATGGCCCCCGGGCTGGAGCGCTGCATGTACTGCGGGGACAACCTGGGCACCGACATCGACCACTTCGAGCCGATCGCGCACGCCCCGTTGCGGACCTTCGACTGGCAGAACCACCTGCTGGCGTGCGCGCACTGCAACAGCAACCGCAAGCGCGACCGCTTCCCGCGCGACCCGGCGACCGGTGACGGCCTGCTGGTCGACCCGTGCCGGGAGGACCCGGCCGAGCACCTGCGGCTCTACCTGGACTCCGGCGCGTACGACCCGCTGACCGTCAAGGGCGAGGCCACCATCGAGGTGTTCGGACTGAACGAGCGGCCCGAACTGGTGCGCGGCCGGCGGATGATGTTCGCGGTGGTCAAGGCGCTGGTGCTGACCTGGCAGGCCGCCGGGGCCGGCGAGGCGGAGGAGTACGCCGAGGCGCTGCGCGAGATCCACCACGCCGACGTGCTGCGGACGGTGCTCGGGCTGCGCCGCAGCCGCCCGGTGGCACTGGCCGTGCTCGGCCCGGAGGTGCTCGACGCCCTGGACCAACTGGCCCTCGCCGACCGGAGGTTCAGCGGCTGACCGGCTCCGGGCCGAGCCGCTGCTCGAACCAGACCACCTTGCCCGCGCCCAGCCGGGTCGCGCCCCAGCGGTCCGCGCACCGGGCGACTATCTGCAGGCCCCGGCCGCGCTCCTCGTCCGGCCCGGCCCGGCGGGTGCGCGGCAGGGCCGGCGAGTCGTCGCCGACCTCGCAGCGCAGCAGCGAGGTGCGCACCAGGCGCAGCGTCACCGGCCGGGTGGCGTGCCGGATCGCGTTGGTGACCAGCTCGCTGACCATCAACTCGCAGTTGTCCACCAGGTGTTCGAGGCCCCAGTGGCGCAGCGTGTGCCCGGCCAGCCGGCGGGCCCGGCCGGGCGTCTCGTGCTTGGGCTGCAGGTACCAGTAGGCGACGTCCTCGGCCGGGATGCCGTCGAAGGCGGCGGCCAGCAGCGCGATGTCGTCGGCCCGGTCGCCGGGCGGCAGGATACGCAGCGCCTCCTGGCAGAGCTGGTCCGGGCCCAGCCGGTGCGCGCCCTCCAGCCGGGCCCGGAGCAGCTCCAGGCCGGTGCCCAGCGGGCGGCGGCGGGTCTCCACCAGGCCGTCGGTGAACAGCAGCATCGCCGAGCCGGGCGGCGCGGGCAGCTCCACCGAGGAGAAGTCCACCCCGCCGACGCCGATCGGCGCGCCCGGCGGCAGGTCGAGCAGGCGGCTGGAGCCGTCCGGGCCGACCAGCACCGGCGGCACGTGCCCGGCGTTGGCGATCACCACCCGGCCCGCGATCGGGTCGTACACCGCGTACACGCAGGTCGCCAAGTGGTGCTCGCGGCCCAGGCGTTGGGCCTGCTCGTCGAGGTGGTACAGCACCTCGTGCGGCGGCAGGTCGAGGCCCGCCAGGGTCTGCGCGGAGGTGCGCAGCTGGCCCATCACGGCCGCCGAGGTCAGCGAGTGGCCCATCACGTCGCCGGTGATCAGCGCCACCCGGTTGCCGGGCAGCGGGATCGAGTCGTACCAGTCGCCGCCGACCTGCGCGCCGCGCTCCCCCGGCAGGTAGCGGTGCGCCAGGCGGACGCCGTGCGGCTGCGGCAGGTGCGCGGGCAGCATCGAGCGCTGCAGCTCGTCGGCGATCTCCCACTCGCGGGTGTAGCGCAGCGCGGTGTCCATCGCGAGGCCGGCGTGCGTGGCCAGGTGGGAGGCGGTGGCGGTGTCCGCCGGGTCGAAGCCCGCCCCGGCGCCGCCGGCGAGCGGGCGGCGGATCAGCAGCAGCATGCCGAGCGAGATCTGCCGGCCGTGCAGCGGCAGCGCCAGCAGGGCCGTCCCGGCGGGCAGCCGGCCCACCGCGCGGGCGCCCAGCAGCTCCGCGGCCAGCCCGCCGCGCCGGGCGTCCAGCACCGTCGGACCGTCGGGGGAGCGGCGCAGCAGGGCCCGCTCCAGCAGGCCGCCCGGCTCCACCGGCCGCACCCCGGAGTTGCGGCCCAGCCTCGTCCCGGAGGTGTGCAGCACCCGCAGCGCCAGCGGCGGGCCCGGGTCGCGCTCGACGTCCGGCAGCGGGTCGCGGACCAGCACCACCAGGGCGTCCGCCACCGTCGGGACCAGCACCCGGCCCAGGTTGCGCAGCGTCGCCGTCAGGTCCAGCGAGCTGTTGATCCGCCGGGCCGCGCAGTCCAGGTACGCCAACCGCTCGGCCAGCCGGGCCGGGACGCCGGGGTGCACCTCACCGGCCGGTGGGTGCCGCTGGACGGGGACGGCGGGAGGCTGTCCCGCCAGGGGCTCCAGGTGGTCGCGCACGGGCTGGCCGATCTGTGCAGGTGCCGGGTCGTCGGGGGCGGGTGCTGACGTGGCGTCAGCCGGTGCGCCGGCAGCGCAGGTACAGCTGGGTCTCCGGCGGCTGCGCCGACCCGGCCGGGGCGTACGACTGGCTGTCCACCGCCTCCACGGCGAAGCCGGAGCGCTCCAGCAGCGCCGTCAGCTCCTCGCGCAGGTACCCGCTGACCCGGATCTCCTGCCCCAGGAACGGCAGCGGCGCGTCGTCCAGGTCCGCCTCCA
The DNA here is from genome assembly GCF_003610255.1 of Streptomyces sp. TLI_171. Taxonomy (GTDB): domain Bacteria; phylum Actinomycetota; class Actinomycetes; order Streptomycetales; family Streptomycetaceae; genus Kitasatospora. The sequence goes on from NZ_RAPS01000001.1 coordinate 4,664,121, forward strand.
CCATGCCGAGCGCCAGCAGGCCGCCCGGGCGCAGCAGTTCGCGGATCCGGCCGAGCACCTCGGCGATCTCGGGGCGGGGCAGCATCAGCAGCGAGAAGAACGCCGCCGCGCCGTCCAGCGAGCCGGCCCCGGCCGGGCCCAGCTCCGGTACGCCCCACTGCTCCTCGGCGGCCGGGGAGGCCAGGTCGAGCACGTCCAGCCGGTGCAGCGCAGCGGCGGGGGCGGCGATCGCGGCCTGCGCCAGCATGCCCTCGGAGAGGTCCACGCCGATCACCCGCAGCCCGCCCTCGGCGAGCTGCCGGGCGGTCGGCTCGCCCGCGCCGCAGCCCACGTCCAGCACCAGGGCGCCGGCCGGGAGCTCGGCCAGCAGCCACGCACCGCAGTCCAGCTGGCCCGACCTGGCCGGAAACACCTCCTGGTAGCGGCCGCCGATCGCATCGAACGCGGCGGCCTGGCGGGCCCGTTCGGCCCGGCGCGGACCCGCCGCGGCGACCCGGGCGGCGTCGGCGGGGACAGCAGTCTGTTCGTCCGTCACGATGATCTGGGCACCTCTCCCGCGGGCGTCCTGCCCTGCCTGTCGCGGCCCGCACTCCACTCCCGACCCTGGCCTTCGAGAATAAACGCGATCACCGCACCGTGGAGTCCGTTTCCGGCCAACTCGTGCGCCGTTGGGCGAATATCGCCCGCCAGGGGAAGCACACCGGTGCCCGCCAGGTAGCGCGCCACCTGCGCACACGCCGCATGGCGCACCCGCGCCACGCCCCCGACCTGCACCGACGGTGGATCAACGGCCTTGCCGACGGCGTTTATCGAACGTCAATCGCGGCCTGTCAGAGTCTTCTCAGCGCCGGGGAAGCGTCAAAGCGTTCCCGCAGCCGGGGGGCTGCGGGGACGCCGGCGCCCCGGGGGGCCAGGCTTCCGCCAGGGGGGACCAGGGGGGTACCGCAGGGGGGAACGGAAGCCTACGGCGCAGGGGGAGAAGAAGGGGAAGGCTCGGTGTGCCGCGAAGCGATGAGGTCCTGTACCGGCTGGGCCTCGGGCACACCGAGCCGCGTGAACACCGACAGCGCTTCCCGGAGACACGCCAGCCCGCGCGAGGGCTGCCCCAACTCCAGGAGCGCCTCACCGAGCGCCGCGTTCGCCAGGCCCTGGCAGTACGCGGCATCGATCTCCTGGGCGATGGACAGCGACTCCTCGGCCGCCCGGGCCGCCTCGGCCAACTGGGCCTGGTCCAGCAGGCACGCCGCCAGCCGGGCCAGCGAGTAGCCCTCCCAGAACCGGTACTGCTGCGCCTCGAACAGGCTGTGCGCCTCCCGCAGCGCGTCCGCCGCCTCCGCGGTCGAACCGGTCGCCCGCAGCACCACGCCCAACTGGTAGAGGGTGTCCGCCAGACAGGGCGTGTTGCCGCTGACCCGAGCCGCCGCCACGGCCGCCCGCGCCGACTCCACCGCCTCCGCGTGCCGGCCCAGCCCGACGTACGCCCGCGCCATGTTGGCGAGCAGCCGGGCCTCGCCGATCGGGGCGCCCAGCCGGCGCAGCAGCGAGTACGCCTCCTGGTAGAACGGCAGCGCCTCGGCCGGCCGGCCGGCCAGCACCAGGACGATGGCCAGTTCGTTGGCCACCGAGCTGCGCAACTGCGTCGGGTCCTCGGCGGGCTGCAGTTCCAGGCTGCGGCGCAGCGCCGTCTCCGCGTCCGACAGCCCGCCCGCCATCTGGTGCAGGTGTCCCTCGGCGTACCGCAGGCGGGCCAGCGCCCCGGTGTCGACGTGCTGCTCCGCGGTGGCCAGGGCGGCGGCCAGCGCGGCGCGCACCCGGGGCACCAGGGTCGGGTCCTCGACCAGCGAACGGAGCATCAGCACCAGGTCGACGGCGGGCCGCAGCAGCACCATGGAGTCCCGCACACCCGCCTCGATGCCGCTGAGCAGGAGCGAGACCTCCACCCGGAGCCAGTTCCGGGCGGTGGCGCTGTCCGGCATCGGAATGCCGGGCACCGCCGGAACGTGCAGCAACTCCGCCTGCCGGTCGTCCGGTTCGATGACCACGGCGGCGTTCTGGATGGTGGCGGTCAGCAGGTCCAGCAGCCGCAGCAGGGCGGCCTGCTGCTCCGCCGCGTCGGCCAGCTTGGCGTTCTGCCGCTGCGCGTACAGGCGCAGCAGGTCGTGGTAGCGGTACCGGCCGGGGGTGAAGCACTCCAGCATGTTCGCCTCGACCAGCGCTTCGGCGAGGTCCTCGGCCTCCTGTTCGGCGGTGCCGAGCAGCGCCGCGACGGCCGCCAGCGGCAGGTCGGGCGAGTCGACCACCGAGAGCAGCCGGAACGCGCGGGCCTCCTCCGGCCGGAGCTGGGCGTAACCGAGCCCCAGGGTGGTCTCCACGGCGAGGTTGCCGAGCTGGAGCTCCTGGAGCCGGTTGCGCTGGTCCGCTAACCGCCGGGCGAGGTCGGAGACGCTCCAGCGCGGACGGCTGGCCAGCCGGGCCGCGGCGATCCTGACCGCCAGCGGCAGGAACCCGCAGGCGGTGACCACCTGCAGCGCGGCCTCGGGTTCGGCGGCCACCCGCTCCACGCCGACGATCGCGGAGAACAGCGCCAGCGCCTCGTCCGGGGTCAGCTCCTCGATGTCCACCAGGTGCGCGCCGGGGATCTCGGCCAGCCGGGAGCGGCTGGTCACCATCACGGCGTTCCCCGAGACGCCCGGGATGAGCGGCCTCAACTGCTGGGCGTCGCGGGCGTTGTCGAGCAGGATCAGCATCCGCTTGTCCGCCAGCAGCGAGCGGTACAGCGCGGCGCGCTGGTCCAGCGAGTCGGGGGCCTCGGGCGTGCCGAGCGCGTGCAGGAAGTCGCCGAGCACCACGGCCGGGTCGGCCGGGGACGCACCGGCGCCGCGCAGGTCCACGTACAGCTGGCCGTCCGGGAAGTCCGGCCGCAGCGAGTGCGCCACGTGCACCGCCAGGGTGGTCTTGCCGACGCCGCCGATGCCGGCCAGCGAGGTCACCACCACGGCTTGGCCGGAACCCGCCCTCAGCACGTCCCGAAGTTCGTTGACAACTTTGCTGCGGCCACTGAAGTCCGAAACGTCGGCCGGGAGTTGGGCGGGCGGGACGAAGGTTGCGGCGTCCTCCGCGCCGGGCTTGGCCGGCGCGCCGAGGGCCGCCATCAGCTCGGGGTCGCCGGCCAGGATCCGGGCGTGCATCGCCGACAGACCGCCGCCGGGCTCCACGCCCAGCTCCTCGATCAGCAGTTTGCGGGTGTCCGCGTACACACCGAGCGACTCGGCCTGCCGGCCGCTGCGGTACAGCGCCAGCATCAGCAGCTCGCGCAGCCGCTCCCGCAGCGGGTGGGCCGCGGACAGCGAGTTCAGCTCGGAGACCACGTCCGCGTGCAGGCCGATCTCCAGCGCCATCGCGCAGCGCTCCTCGGCCACCGCGAGCCGGCGCTCCGTCAACCGGCTGCGCTGGGACTCCGCGTACGGCCCGGGGACCCCGGGCAGCGGACGCCCCCGCCACAGGTCGAGCGCCGCCACCAAGCCGTCGTGGGCGGATCGGAATCCACCGTCGGCCCGGGCGCCGGCGGCCTCGCCGACCCGCTGCTCGAACACGGCCAGGTCCAGCGCCTCGGCCGGAACCCGCAGCGCGTAGCCGTCACTGACCGAGACCAGGACCTCGGAGGGCTTGCGGACCGCACGGTTGGGCTCCAGCACCGATCGAAGGCGGGAGATGTAGGTGCGCAGGGCGGCGACCGCCTGCGGCGGGGTGCGGTCGCCCCAAATGCCGTCCACCAGGTCGTCGGTGGTCACCGGTCGGCCCTCGCTGAGCAACAGTGCGACCAGCACCGCCTGTTGCTGGGGCGACCCGAGGGCCAGCTGCGTATCGCCACGCCAGGCCTGGACTGGGCCGAGCACTTGGAAGCGCAGCGCCTCGGCGGAGCGCGTGCTCTGAAGCTCCATGTCCTCCCCTGTGGCCGATGTACCGTCTGCTTCCCACGCTGATACCCGTCGTGTGGGTGCGTCAGCTTATGAGGCAGCACGCAAACGTCCACCAAGCGGATGCGCGGTGGGGCGTTTATAAGACATTTAGCGTCGCCTACGATACTGGCCGCGCGCCCGGGGAGAGTCGACCGGGTGATCACACCCCTCAGTTGAAAGGCGGCCCACCCCATGGCCGACGAGACCACCCCTGCGGCCCCCGCGGCCGAGCAGACCCCGGCCCCGGTCGAGCACACCGCCGCACCGGCCGACCCCAACTCGATCGAGCAGGCCCTGGAGGTGCTGGCCGAGGAGCCCGCCCCGGCCACCGAGCAGCCTGCGGCCGGCGACCCGAAGACCGACGAGGTCTTCGAGCCGCTCGGCTCCATCGGCAGCTGCCCCTGATCCGCGACACGAAAGCCCCGGCCCTCACCGGCCGGGGCTTTCGCACGTCACGGCGTCACTGCGCCGAGCGCACCCGCAGGTTGGTGATCAGCGGGCCGTCGGTCACCTCGGCGAAGAAGTCGTTGCCCTTGTCGTCCACCACGATGAACGCCGGGAAGTCCTCGACCTCGATCCGCCAGACCGCCTCCATGCCGAGCTCCGGGTACTCCAGCACCTCGACCTTCTTGATGCAGTCCTGCGCCAGGCGGGCCGCCGGGCCGCCGATCGAGCCCAGGTAGAAGCCGCCGTGCTCGTTGCACGCCTTGGTGACCTGCTTGGAGCGGTTGCCCTTGGCCAGCATCACCATCGAGCCGCCGGCCGCCTGGAACTGGTCGACGTAGGAGTCCATCCGGCCGGCCGTGGTCGGGCCGAACGAGCCGGACGCGTAGCCCTCGGGGGTCTTCGCCGGGCCCGCGTAGTAGACGGGGTGGTCCTTCAGGTACTGCGGCATGCCCTGGCCGGCGTCGAGGCGTTCCTTGATCTTGGCGTGGGCGATGTCGCGGGCCACCACCAGGGTGCCGGTGAGCGAGAGCCGGGTCTTCACCGGGTACTTGGACAGCTCGGCGCGGACCTCGGCCATCGGCCGGTTCAGGTCGATCCGGACCACGTCGTCGTTCAGGTGCTCGTCGGTGGTCTCCGGCAGGTACTTGGCGGGGTCGGTCTCCAACTGCTCCAGGAAGACGCCCTCGGCGGTGATCTTGCCGAGCGCCTGGCGGTCCGCCGAGCAGGACACCGCCATCGCGACCGGCAGCGAGGCGCCGTGCCGCGGCAGCCGGATCACCCGCACGTCGTGGCAGAAGTACTTGCCGCCGAACTGGGCGCCGATGCCGATCTTCTGGGTCAGCTCGAAGACCTTCTGCTCCAGCTCCAGGTCGCGGAAGCCGTGCCCGGTCTTCGCGTCGCCGCCGGTCGGCAGGTTGTCCAGGTAGTGCGCGGACGCGTACTTCGCGGTCTTCAGCGCGAACTCCGCGCTGGTGCCGCCGACCACGATCGCCAGGTGGTACGGCGGGCAGGCCGCGGTGCCCAGCGAGCGGATCTTCTGCTCCAGGAAGGAGAGCATCGACGACTCGTTCAGGATCGCCTTGGTCTCCTGGTACAGGTACGACTTGTTCGCCGAGCCGCCGCCCTTCGCCATGAACAGGAACTTGTAGGCGTCCCCGTCGGTGGCGTACAGCTCGATCTGGGCCGGCAGGTTGTTGCCGGTGTTCCGCTCGTCCCACATGGTCACCGGCGCCATCTGCGAGTAGCGCAGGTTCAGCTTGGTGTACGCGTCGAACACGCCGCGGGCGATCGCCGACTCGTCCGCGCCGGAGGTCACCACGTGCTGGCCGCGCTTGCCCATCACGATCGCGGTGCCGGTGTCCTGGCACATCGGCAGGATGCCGCCCGCCGAGATGTTCACGTTCTTCAGCAGGTCCAGTGCCACGAAGCGGTCGTTCGGGCTGGCCTCCGGGTCGTCCAGGATCCGCCGCAGCTGCGCCAGGTGGGCCGGGCGCAGGTAGTGCGAGATGTCGTGCATCGCCTCGGCGGTGAGCAGCCGCAGTGCCTCCGGCTCGACCTGCAGGAAGGTCCGACCGCCGGCCTCGAAGGTCGAGACGCCCTCGGAGGTGAGCTTGCGGTACGGCGTGGTGTCCGAACCGAGCGGGAGCAGGTCGCGGTAGGCGAACTCTGGAGCCATGGGGGAGATCCTTCAGTTCTTTCGGCATCGTCGACGAGGCACCCTCCAGGTTAGGCGCACCGGATCGGCCCGCGGCGCTCAGGTCGGCCTGCGTGACCGGGGTCACGCGCATTGCGTCGAACCGGCGTTCGGGCCGCGGTCGGGCTCGCTAGGCTTTGTGACGTGGACAACTCTCCCGCGCAGGAACCGCAGGGCGCGCAGCCCGCCCCGCTGCTGAAGAAGGAGCCCGCACCGGCTCCCGTCACCGACCTGGCCGCCGAGCTCCGGGCCTCCGACGCCGACCGCGAGCGCATCGCCGAACTGCTGCGCGACGCCTACGCGGAGGGCCGGCTCACCGTCGACGAGCACGCCGAACGGATCGAAGCCGCCTACACCGCCCGCACCTTCGGCGAGCTGGAGCCGCTCACCCGCGACCTGCCCAGCCACCCGGGGCCGATCCGGCACAACCTCAGCAAGCCCCCGCTGGACGCTCCGGGTCCCGCCCCGAAGCCCGCCCTGCCGCCGGCCCGGGCCGAAGCGCCCACCATGGTCGCGGTGTTCGGCGGCGCCGCCCGCAAGGGCCGCTGGCGGGTCGGCTCCCACCTGAAGGCCGTCGCGGTGTTCGGCGGCGTCGAGATCGACCTCACCGACGCGGTCTTCGAGTCCCCCGAGGTGGTCATCGAGGTGATCGCGGTGTTCGGCGGCGTGGAGGTGCGGGTCCCCGAGAACGTCAGCCTGCACGGCGGCGGCACCGGCATCTTCGGCGGCTTCGAGGTCCGCGAGCAGACCTCCGCCGACCCGTACGCGCCCGTGGTGCGGATCAAGGGCGCCGCGGTGTTCGGCGGCGTCGAGGCCAAGCCGCGCCGCGGCAAGAAGCTCAAGGAGTGGGTGCGCCGCCAGCTCGACGGCTGATCCGGCGGCCTGCCGTCGCTGACCTGCGGGGATCCGACGGGGCGTCAACTGGCTTGGCGGCACTCGACGTTGTCCCGAGTGCAGGCTGTAGTCGGTTGCGTGCGGTGTGCATGAATCCCGGGGCGGCGGGGTAGTCCACACCCACAGCGTTCCCTGTACGGCTGTGACCCCGCGGGTCGGCGACGGCGCCACGGCGAGGGAGCACGGGGCAGTCGGGCAGGAGACGACACCGTCCCCGAGCCTTTGAGCCTGGTCAGGAGTTACCGTGCTGCATCCGATCGAGTCCAGCGCCTCCGCCGCCGCCCGCCGCCCGGCGGCCGCACCGGAGCCGGACGACAACCCCTGGCACACCTCCGCCGCCTGCCGCAGCGACGAGGCCGGCCTGTTCTTCGCGCCGTCCAAGGAGCCCACCGCCGCCCGGCTCTCCCGCGAGGAACACGCCAAGCGCGTCTGCGCCCGCTGCCCGGTCCTCCTCGAATGCCGCGAGCACGCCCTCGCCCAGCCCGAGCCCTACGGCGTCTGGGGCGGCCTGACCGCCGCCGAACGCCGAGTCGTCCTCACCCGCCGGCGCCGCCGGGAGGCCGAACTCCTCGACCCCAGGCGCCTCCCCACCCGGATAGCCGGCTGAGCGCGGCAGCAACCAGGGGCGCGCGGGGGAGGTCCCCCGCGCGCCCCTGACGGTTGCTCGGCCCGGTCGCCGAGGTCGCTCAGTCGGCGCGGTCGAACGGGATCGCGCTGTACGCCCGCAGCTTGGAGAGCTTGTGGGTGGCGTGGACCTCGCGGATGGTGCCGCTCTTGGAACGCATCACCAGCGAGCTGGTGGTGGCGGTCTCCTGACGGTAGTGGACGCCGCGGAGCAGCTCGCCGTCGGTGATGCCGGTGGCCACGAAGAACACGTTCTCGCCGGTGACCAGGTCGTCGGTGGTGAGCACCCGGTCCAGGTCGTGGCCGGCGTCCAGCGCCTTCTGCCGCTCGGCGTCGTCCTTGGGCCACAGCCGGCCCTGGATCACGCCGCCCATGCACTTCATCGCGCAGGCGGCGATGATGCCCTCCGGGGTGCCGCCGATGCCCATCAGCAGGTCCACGCCGGTGCCTTCGCGGGCGGCCATGATGGCGCCGGCCACGTCGCCGTCGGAGATGTACTTGACGCGCGCACCGGCCTCGCGGATGTCCCGGACCAGGCCCTCGTGGCGCGGCCGGTCCAGGACCACCACGGTGACGTCCTGGACGGCGATGCCCTTGGCCTTGGCGACCCGGCGGATGTTCACGGCGGTCGGGGCGGTGATGTCGACGAACTCGGCGGCCTCCGGACCGGCCACCAGCTTGTCCATGTAGAACACGGCGCTGGGGTCGAACATGGTGCCGCGGTCGGCCACCGCCAGCACGGCCACGGCGTTGTTCATGCCCTTGGCGGTGAGCGTGGTGCCGTCCACCGGGTCGACGGCGACGTCGCACTCGGCGCCGGTGCCGTCGCCGACCCGCTCGCCGTTGTAGAGCATCGGGGCTTCGTCCTTCTCGCCCTCGCCGATGACGACGACGCCGTTCATCGACACGGTGGAGACCAGGGTGCGCATCGCCTTCACGGCGGCGCCGTCGGCGCCGTTCTTGTCGCCGCGGCCGACCCAGCGGCCGGCCGCCATGGCGGCGGCCTCGGTGACCCGGACCAGTTCGAGGGCGAGGTTGCGGTCCGGCGCTTCGGGCGCGACCTCGAGGGCGGAGGGGAGGTGGTGCGGGTACTGCGTGGTCATCGTCGTTACCTCTCTGTACGCGACGGCCAGTCAGCGCCGGGCCACGGAGGGCCACCGGCGCTGCGATGAGGGTTGCTGCGATCGTATCGGCAGGTGGAACGGGTGTCTGTGGCGCACTCCTCGCGCACGGCGGCGGGGGTGCCGGTGGCGGGCCGCGGGATAAGCGCCGCCTACCATGGGCGGGTGGCAGGCAACAGCAGCAAGAGGGGCCGTCAGACGGTACGGGACATGGTCCTGTCGATGGCGGCGGTCGGCGTCGTGGTCGTGATCGGGTACTTCAGCATCCCGAGCGCGGACGGCAACAGCGGCGTCCACCCGGTGACGTACCAGGTGGAGATGGCGTCCGCGAAGCGCGCCGCGCCGTACCCGCTGCTCGGCCCGGGGACCCTGCCCGCCGGCTGGGTGGCCACCTCGGTGACGTACAGCGGCCACGACCGGAGCGGCCACGCGGCGTGGCACCTGGGCCTCCACACGGCCTCCGGCCAGTACGCGGCGGTCGAGCAGAGCGACGGCAGGCCCGAGGACGTGGTGGCGCAGAACGTGCCCGGCGGAAAGCCGGACGGCGCCTCCACGGTGAACGGCCAGGAGTGGCAGCGGGTGCAGGGCGACCACTACCGGGCGCTGACCCGGCCCGCGGGCAGCACCGGCACCACGGTGCTCACCGGCACCGCCTCGTACGAGGAGCTCGCCCAGCTCGCCGCCGCGCTGAACTAGCGTCAGGACACGCGGAAGGCCCCCGCCGGGGAACGGCGGGGGCCTTCGCTGTGACGCGGGCCGGCGAACCGGATCAGACGGTGGTGACGACCTCGTCGTAGGCCAGGCGCGGGCTGCGCGGGAACCAGGCGTCCTCACCGGGCTTGCCGATGTTGACCACGGCCAGCACCGAGTGCTCGCCGTCGCCGAAGAACTCCTTGTTGATGCCCTCGGCGTCGTAGCCGGTCATCGGGCCGGCGGCCAGGCCGGCGGCGCGGACGCCGATGATGAAGTAGGCGGCCTGCAGGGCGCCGTTCAGCGTGGCCGAGGACTCGCGGACCGAGCGCTCGCTGAAGAACATGTCCTTCGCCTGCGGGAAGTGCGGCAGCTGGGTCGGGAGCTCCTCGTGGAACTCGTTGTCGGCGGCGAGGATGGCGACCAGCGGGGCGGTCGAGGTCTTCGCCTTGTTGCCGTCCGCCATGTGCTGCACGAGGCGGGCGCGGCCCTCCTCGGAGCGGACCAGGACGATGCGCAGCGGCTGCTGGTTGAACGCGGTCGGGCCGAACTTCACCAGGTCGTAGATCGCCTGGACCTGCTCGTCGCTGACCGGCTCGTCCGAGAACGTGTTGGCGGTGCGGGCCTCGCGGAAGAGCAGGTCCTGGGCGGCGGCGTCGAGTGCCAGGGTCATGGTCTGTGTCCTACCTCAAAGCTGGGGACTGGGTCCGGGATGGTCGGCACGAGTGCCGCACGGACCGTTCCAACTTCGATGAAACTTAAACCATTCCCCGAGGCCACCGTGAGGTACGTCACAGTGGGCCGTCCCGGCTACTGGCCGGCGGACTCCTCCGCGGCCAGCGCCGCGTCCAGCCGGGCCCGGGCGCCGTCCAGCCAGCGCTGACAGACCTTCGCCAACTGCTCGCCGCGCTCCCACAGCGCCAGCGACTCCTCCAGCGTCGTCCCGCCGTTCTCCAAGCGCCGGACCACGTCCAGCAGTTCGTCCCGCGCCTGCTCGTAACCCGGCGCCTGCTCCGGACCGGCCCCGCCGCCCTGCTGATCTGCCATGCCGCCCAGGGTAGGCGCTGGCCCCGACAAACCCCTTGCAGCCAGGCCTAGGCTCCCGAACATGAGCACCCCACGCCCGGCCCGGCCCGAGGACGCGGACGAACTGGTCCGACTCCGCACGCTGATGTTCGAGTCCATGCAGGGACAGGCGCGCCCCGGGCCCTGGCAGTCGACCGCCCGCGAGCTGCTGGCCGGCGGGCTGGCGGAGCCCGGCCGGCGGCTGCAGGCCTTCGTGGTCGACGACCCGGAGCGGCCCGGCCGGCTCGCCAGCTGCGCGGTCGGCACCCTGGAGCAGCGGCTGCCCGCCCCCGGCCACCCCGACGGACTGTTCGGCTTCGTCTTCAACATCTCCACCGACCCGGCCCACCGCGGCCGCGGCCACGCCCGGGCCTGCACCGAGGCCCTGCTCGCCTGGTTCGACGAGCGCCGCGCCACCCGGATCGACCTGCACGCCACCGAGGGCGGCGAGTCGCTCTACCGCAGCCTCGGCTTCCACGAGCACTCGACCCCGCTGTCCCGCCAGCGGCTGCTCGCCGACTGAACCGACTGACCGGCCGTCATGCTCGGGCGCGGCCCCACCGGGCGGCGGGCCGGCAGCGGCGCGTCCTCCGCCAGCGAGCGCCGCAGGTTGAGCCGCGCCCGGTACGTCAGCGTCTTCACCGCGCCGACCCGCAGGCCGATCCGGTCCGCGATCTCCACCGAGCTCAGCCCGTCCCAGTACCGCAGCCGCACCACCGCCCGCTGACGCTCGTTCAGCACCGACAGCGCCGCGCACACCCGGGCCGCCTCCGCCGCCGCGATCACCGACTCCTCGACCCGCACCCCGGAATCGCGGTCCGCCACCGCCGCGACCGCCGACTCCCGGCGCGTGGAGCGCCGTTTCTCGTGGTCCAGCAGCACATTGCGGGCGATGGTGAACATCCACGCGCCGAGATCCGTACCCGTCCAGTGGAAACCACGAATTCCCGCCATCGCGCGGACGAAGGTGTCCTGGGCCAGGTCCTCGGCCAGCGGACGGCTCCCGGTGCGGCGCAACAGGAACGCCAGCACCACGCCGTGATAACGCCGGTAGATGTCCGCCCAGGCATCGCGGTTCCCGGACCTCGCGGCCTCGATCAGCGCGGGCGTCACCACCGGTCTGTCCGACGGGGAAACGTCCATGCCAACCTCCGGGAAAACTCCGGAAAAGGGAAGGCCCGTCACACTAGGACCGGTTTCGACCCGGTGCAAGCAGTTCACGGAAAAGGTCCGGGAATTCCCGGAATTGCCACCCGGTGGGGGCTCGCGGGCATTGCCGCGAGCCCGTACCGGATTGTCGACGGACCGTCAGTTCCGCTCCGCCGCATCGTCCGCCGCACCGTCCGCCCGGACCTCGAAGCCGCCGCGCGCGACCCGGGCCCGCAGCGCCTCGCCGTCCGCGACCTGCCCCGGGTCGGTCACCACCGTGCCGTCCGCCTTCTGCAGCACCGCGTAGCCGCGCTCCAGGGTGGCCAGCGGCGACAGCGCCACCACCCGGGCCAGCGCGTGCCCCAGGTCGGTCTGCGCGTGGTCCAGCCGGTGGCCCAGCACCCGGCGGGCCCGCTCCACCAGCGCCGTCACCTCCGCACCGCGCGCCGCCACCGCCTCGGTCGGCGCCGCCAGCGCCGGACGGCTGCGCACCGACGCCAGGCCGGCCTGCTCGCGGTCCACCCGGTGCAGCACGTACCGGCGCGCCCGGTCCCGCAACTGCCGCACCCGGGCCAGCTCCTCGCCGACGTCCGGCACCACCCGCTTCGCGGCGTCGGTCGGCGTGGACGCCCGGTAGTCCGCGACGAAGTCCAGCAGCGGCTGGTCCGGCTCGTGCCCGATCGCGCTCACCACCGGCGTCCGGGCCGCCGCCACCGTCCGCACCAGCTCCTCGTCCGAGAACGGCAGCAGGTCCTCCACGCTGCCGCCGCCGCGGGCCACCACGATCACCTCGACCTCCGGGTGGGCGTCCAGCTCGCGCACCGCCGCACAGACCTGCGACACCGCCTGCGGGCCCTGCACCAGCACGTTCCGCACCTCGAAGCGGACCGCCGGCCAGCGCCGCCGGGCGTTCTCCAGCACGTCCCGCTCGGCCGCCGAGCCGCGGCCCGTCACCAGGCCCACGCAGCCCGGCAGGAACGGCAGCGGCTTCTTCCGGCCATCCTCGAACAGGCCCTCGGCGAACAGCTTCCGCTTCAACTGCTCCAGCCGGGCCAGCAGTTCGCCCAGCCCCACCAGCCGGATCTCGGACGCCCGCAGCGACAGGCTGCCGCGCGCCGTGTACCACTCCGGCTTGGCGAGCACGATCACCCGCGAACCCTCCTGCACCGCCTCCGCGACCTGCTCGAACACCGAGCGGAAGCAGGTCACCGTCAGCGACACGTCCCGGTCCGGGTCGCGCAGCGTCAGGAACACCATCCCCGCCCCGGGTCGCCGGGACAGCTGCGCGATCTGCCCCTCCACCCACACCTCGCCGAGCCGGTCGACCCACCCGCCGATCAACGCCGAGACCTTCCCCACCGGCAGGGGCGCTTCGGGACTGCTCGTGTTGGCCATCCCCCGAGGCTAGCCGCAGGGCGGGACAATCCGGGGGCCGGTGCGCGCGGCTACGGCCCGGGCGCCCGACCCCGCTGCGCCAGCAGCACCAGCAGTCCCGCCGCGAGCCAGACCGCGCCCACCAGCTGCGCCGTGTGCGAGGCCTCCACCAGCACCGCCACCAGCACCGCGATGCCCAGCACCGGCACCACCCCGTGCCGCAGCCAGTCCCGGGAGCCGCCCCGTACCACGTACCAGCCGATCACCGAGGCGTGCAGCAGCACGAACGCGGTGAGCGCGCCGACGTTCACCACCGAGGTCAGCTGGTCCAGCCCGTCGTCCCGGCGGGCCGCCCACACCGCGGCTACCAGCGTGATCACGGCCGCCGTCAGCAGCGCCCGCCGCGGCACGGCCGTCCGCCCGTCCACCACGCCCAGCGCCCGCGGCAGCCGCCCCTCCCGGCCCATCGCGAACACCAGCCGCCCGGCCGCGGCCTGGCCGGCCAGCGCCGCGAACGCCGCCCCGATCGCCTTGGAAGCCGCGATCAGCACGTGCAGCCAGTGCCCGACGGACGCCTCCACGGTGTCGTAGAAGGCCGACCCCTGCGCCGCCGGGTCCGCCGCCAGTTGAGCGGGCGTCACGGGCTCCAGCACCGCCGCCAGGTACGTCTGCACCACGAACAGCAGCCCGGCCAGCGCCAGGCACCACAGCACGGCCCGCGCCACCGCCGCCGAGGCGCCGACCGCCTCCTCCACGAAGGAGGCGATCGCGTCGAAGCCCAGGTAGGAGAGCACCGCCACCGAGACCGCGGACAGCACCGCCGTCAACGAGAACGCGCCGACTCCGCCGAACGGGGAGCCCCAGTCCCGGGCGGCCCCGTCCCTGGCCAGCACCACCACCGCCGAGACCACGAAGACGGCGAGCACCACGATCTCCATCGCCAGCACCGCGAACCCGACCACGGCCGCCGTCCGCACGCCCACCAGGTTGAGCGCGGTGGTGACCAGCACCGCCAGCACCGTCCACACCCAGCGCGACACGTCCGGCACCAGCGAGTTCAGCGCGATGCCGGAGAACAGGTACGCCACCGCCGGGATCAGCAGGTAGTCGAGCATCGCCATCCACCCGGCGACGAACCCCGGTCCCTCGCCGAGCCCGGCCCGGGCGTACGCGAACACCGAGCCGGCCCGCGGCACCGCCCGCACCATCTCGGCGTACGACAGCGCGGTGAACCCCATCGCCACCGTCGCCACGAGGTACACCGCGGCGACCGCGCCGTGGCTCTTGGCGTCCAGCACGCCGAACACGCCGACCGGCGCCATCGGGGCGATGAACAGCAGTCCGTACACCATCAGGTCGCGCACCCCGAGGGTGCGGCGCAGCGCGCTGGTCTCCTGGCTCCGTCTCACCCCGCCATTGCACCCCGCACCCGCACCGCGCCGCAGCGGCGACGCGCGTCGGCGCCCGCGCGACTCGCCCGTACGATGGAGCCATGTCCACCAGCACCCAGCGCCGTGTCCTGCTCGCCGCCCCCCGTGGCTACTGCGCGGGCGTCGACCGCGCCGTGATCGCCGTGGAGAAGGCCCTGGAGCAGTACGGGGCGCCGATCTACGTCCGCAAGCAGATCGTCCACAACAAGTACGTCGTGCAGACCCTGGAGCGGCAGGGCGCGATCTTCGTCGACGAGACGGAGGAGGTGCCCGAGGGCGCCATCGTGGTGTTCTCCGCGCACGGCGTGGCCCCGTCCGTGCACGACGAGGCCGAGGCCGGCAAGCTCGCCACCATCGACGCCACCTGCCCGCTGGTCACCAAGGTGCACAAGGAGGCCCGCCGGTTCGCCGACGAGGACTACGACATCCTGCTGATCGGCCACGAGGGCCACGAAGAGGTCATCGGCACCATGGGCGAGGCCCCGGACCGGATCCACCTGGTGGACGGCGCCGAGGACGTCGAGAACGTCAGGATCCGCGACGAGTCGAAGCTGGTCTGGCTCTCCCAGACCACCCTCTCCGTGGACGAGACGATGGAGACCGTCGGCGCCCTCAAGAAGCGCTTCCCGCTGCTGGTCTCGCCGCCCAGCGACGACATCTGCTACGCCACCCAGAACCGCCAGGTCGCCGTCAAGCAGCTCGCTCCCGAGGCGGACCTGCTGATCGTGGTCGGCTCCAAGAACTCCTCGAACTCGGTCCGCCTGGTCGAGGTCGGCCTGGAGTACGGCGCGAAGGCCGCCCACCTGGTCGACTTCGCCGAGGAGATCGACCCGGCCTGGCTGGAGGGCGTCGGGACGGTCGGCCTGACCAGCGGCGCCTCGGTGCCGGAGATCCTGGTCGACGGCGTGCTCGAACTGCTCGCCTCGCACGGTTTCGAGGACGTCCGGATCGTCAAGACCGCGGAGGAGCACCTCACCTTCTCGCTCCCCAAGGAGCTCCGCCGCGACCTGCGCGCCGAGGCCGCCGGCAAGCTCTGACCCGCAGTCAGCACGGTGCCCGGGCCCCTTCGGGGGGTCCGGGCATCGCCCGTGCGGGCGGCCACCGTCCGGGAACGGCTGCGACGGGCCCCGCGCCCCCGTACGTTGGTGCGAAGGCCGGTGGGCAGCGGACGCCCCCGGCGGTACGGGAGGCGACGGCAGTGACGACGGTCTTCGGCGTGGACATCGGTGGCTCGGGCATCAAGGGCGCACCGGTCGACCTGGACAGGGGCGTGCTCGCCCAGGAACGGCACAAGGTGCTGACCCCGCACCCGTCCGCCCCCGACGCGGTGATCGACGCGGTCTGCGAGGTGGTCCGGCACTTCGACCACCGCGGGCCGGTCGGGCTGACCTTCCCCGGGGTGGTCGTCGACGGCTCCACCATGACCGCGGCCAACGTCGACAAGGGCTGGATCGGCATGGACGCCGCCGCCCGGTTCAGCCAGGCGCTCGGGCTGCCCGCCACCGTGCTCAACGACGCCGACGCGGCCGGCGTCGCCGAGGTCACCTACGGCGCGGGCCGCGGCCGCGGCGGCGTGGTCCTGCTGCTCACCTTCGGCACCGGCATCGGCAGCGCCCTGTTCGCCGACGGGGTGCTCGTCCCCAACACCGAGCTCGGCCACCTCGAACTGCGCGGCAAGGACGCCGAACGGCGCGCCTCCTCCGCCGCCAAGGAACGCCACGACCTCAGCTGGGCCCAGTGGGCGGAGCGGGTCGACGAGTACCTCGACCTGGTCGAGATGCTGTTCTCCCCGCAGCTGGTGATCGTCGGCGGCGGGGTCAGCCGCAAGCACGACAAGTTCCTGCCGCTGCTGAAGGACCGCCGCGCCGAGGTGGTCCCCGCCGAACTGCGCAACGACGCGGGCATCGTCGGCGCGGCGATGGCCGCCGCCAAGCAGCAGTCCTAGGAGGCGCGCTCCCTGGCCCGGTGCCGGCGGCGCTGGGCCAGGTGGCGGGCGGCGACGATCGCGGCGGCCAGGCCGGTGCCGGTGAACAGCCAGCCGGCCCGCAGGGCCAGGCCGCCGGCCAGCGCCACCACCTGGCCGGTGACGCCCTGCGCGGAGACCGGCTGGAGCAGCACCAGGGCCGCCGCGAACGCGATCGGCCCGCAGATCGGCGCCGCCGCGAGATCCGGGTACCGCACCCGCACGGCCAGCTGGAAGCACACCACCAGATAGCCGAGCCCGAACAGCACCCCGAGCCCGCCGAACAGCAGCCGGTCCACCCCGGCGGCCGCCAGCGTCCCGGCCATCGCGGCCACTCCGGTGCCCACGGCCGTCAGCCGGGCCGGACGCCCGCTGCCGCCGCGGGCCCGACGGGCCGTCAGCAGGCGCTGCAGCAGCTGCTGCACCGGCGGCCCGGCCCGGCCGCCGGAGGCCGTGCGCAACCGGGACTCGGGGGGCCCGCTCTGCCCCGGAACGGCGGCCTCGGCGGCGCCGCTCCCCGGCGGTCGCCTTCTCGGCCCTGGCGGCTGGGTACGGATGCTCTGCTCCACCCGACCAACGTACGGTCCGATCATCGACACCCTGTGTAATGGCCCCCGAGCAATTGTCCGTGTCCGTCCGTCATGCGCCGCACCGCGCTGCCGGTGGGCCCCCGCACGCCCCGTAGACTGGGGGATCGGCCCGCACCGGGCCGCCGCTCGACGGACTCCAGCCGGGGACACCAAGCCCTCCAAGCCACGGGACACCACTCTCCATGTCGCTCACGATCGGAATCGTCGGCCTGCCGAACGTCGGCAAGTCGACCCTGTTCAACGCCCTGACCAAGAACGACGTGCTGGCGGCCAACTACCCGTTCGCCACCATCGAGCCCAACGTCGGCGTCGTGGGCGTCCCCGACCCGCGGCTGGACAGGCTCGCCGAGATCTTCGGCTCGCAGCGGATCCTCCCCGCCACCGTCGACTTCGTCGACATCGCCGGCATCGTCCGCGGCGCCAGCGAGGGCGAGGGCCTCGGCAACAAGTTCCTCGCCAACATCCGCGAGGCCAACGCGATCTGCCAGGTCGTCCGGGCCTTCACCGACCCCGACGTGGTCCACGTGGACGGCAAGGTCTCGCCCAAGGACGACATCGAGACCATCCACACCGAGCTGATCCTCGCCGACCTGCAGACCATCGAGAAGGCGCTGCCCCGTCTGCAGAAGGAAGCCCGGCTGAAGAAGGACACCGCCCCCGTCCTCGCCGCCGCCGAGGCCGCCCAGGCCGTGCTGGAGACCGGCAAGACCCTGTTCGAGGCCGGGTTCGACACCACCCCGGTCCGCGACCTGCACCTGATGACCGCGAAGCCGTTCCTCTACGTCTTCAACGTCGACGAGGACGCCCTCTCCGACGAGGACTTCAAGAACACCCAGCGCGCCCTGGTCGCGCCCGCCGAGGCCATCTTCCTCAACGCCAAGATCGAGTCCGAGCTGATCGAGCTCGACGACGCCGAGGCGCTCGAACTCCTCCAGTCCATGGGCCAGGACGAGCCCGGCCTCGCCACCCTCGCCCGCGTCGGCTTCGACACCCTCGGCCTGCAGACCTACCTGACCGCCGGTCCCAAGGAAGCCCGCGCCTGGACCATCCGCAAGGGCGCCACCGCCCCCGAGGCCGCCGGTGTCATCCACACCGACTTCCAGAAGGGCTTCATCAAGGCCGAGGTCACCTCCTTCGAGGACCTCGTCGCCGCCGGCTCCCTCACCGAGGCCCGCGCCAAGGGCAAGGCCCGCATCGAGGGCAAGGAATACATCATGCAGGACGGCGACGTCGTCGAGTTCCGCTTCAACGTCTGACGCCCCGGCGCCACCGAGGGACCGCCCCGTCCGGGGCGGTCCCTTCGTCGTTCCCGGTCGGTCCCCCACCAGTGGTAGACACTGTCTACTGGCGGCTGGTAGACAGTGCCCATGGATGATGAGCGGGGATCCCTCCGGGAGCGGTTGGTGGACGCCGGGGTGGAGTTGGTGGTGGCGGAGGGGTCGGGGGCGGTGGGGCTGCGGGAGATCGCGCGGCGGGCGGGGGTGTCGCACGGGGCTCCGCGCAGGTACTTCCCGACGCACCGGGAGCTGTTGTCGGCGGTGGCGCGACGGGGGTTCGAGGAGCTGGCGGGCCGGTTCGCGGAGGTGCGGGCCGAGGGGGCGGCGGAGCGGCTGGCGGGGACGGCGCGGGAGTACCTGCGGTTCGCCCGGGAGCGGCGCGGCATGTTCGAGCTGATGTTCCGTCACGAGCTGCTGAACAGCGACGGGCAGGAGGCGGACGGGCCCCGGCTGCGGGAGGCGACGGGGCCGTTGTTCGCGGAGCTGGCCGGGCTGGTGGCGCGGTGCACGGGGGAGCCGGAGAACGCCCCGGTGGTGACGGCCGCGCTCTGGGCGAACCTGCACGGTCTGGCCCAGTTGCAGGGGTGGGGGAGCGTGCAGCTGATGCTGGGGGAGGGGCAGGAGGAGCGGCTGCTGGAGACCGTGCTGGCGGCGCACCTCGGGGGACGGTCGTGAACCGGCTCGCGCTGCCGGTGAGCGCCGCGGCCGCGATGCTGGTCGCCCTGGACGGCACCGTCCTGCTGATCGCCCAGCCCGCGATGCGTCGCGAACTCGCGGCGAACGCGGCCCAGTTGCAGTGGACGAGCACGGGCTACCTGGTCGCGGTGGCGGCTCTGCTGGTGGTGGCGGGCCGGATCGGCGACCGGTACGGGCACCGGCGGACGCTGCTGGCCGGCGTGGCGGGGTTCGGCGCGGCCTCGGCGGGCATCGCGCTCGCGCCCGGGATCGGCTGGGTGATCGGACTCCGGGTCGCCCAGGGCGCGTTCGGCGCGCTGCTGCAGCCGGGCACGCTGGCACTGCTGCGGCTGTGCTGCCCGCCGGACCGGCTGGGCCGGGCGATCGCGGTGCGCACGGGCGCGATCGCGGTGGCCGCCGGCGCGGGGCCGCTGCTCGGCGGGGTGCTGGTGGACGCGTTCGGCTGGCGGGCGGTGTTCTGGATCAACGTGCCGGTCGCCGTGCTGATCGCGGGCATGACGCTGGCGCTGCGCCCGCCGCACATCGCGGGGCGGGCGCAGCGGCTCGACCTGGTCGGCGCCGCGCTGCTGGCCGCCGGTCTGGCCGTCCTGGTGCACGCCCTGGCCGCGGTGCCGGACCGCGGCTGGGGCCGGTCCGTGCCACAACTCGCGCTCGCCGCGATGCTGCTGGCCGTCCTGGTGGTGCACGAGCGGCAGGCCGCCGAGCCGGTGGTGCCGCGCGCGGTGGCCCGCTCGCGACCGGTGACGGCCTCCCTGGTGCTGCTGCTGACGTCCTCCGCTGGCCTGTTCGGCACCCTGTTCAGCACCACGTTCCGGCTCCAGGACGCCCTGCACGTCGGCCCGCTGGGGGCGGCCGCGCGGATGCTGCCGCTGACCGCGCTGATGGTGCTTGGCGCGCCGGCCGCCGAACGGGCGCTGCGCCGGTACGGTCCGCGCCGCACCGCCTCGGCGGGAGTGGGGCTGCTGGTGGCGGGCATCGGCGGGCTGGCCGGTCCGGGCGGCGGCGGTGCGGCGCCGGTCGCGACGGGGGTGGCCTCGGCGTTGCTGGGCGCGGGCTTCGCGGCGGTGATGGTGACGGCGACGGGCAGCGTGGTCGGCGACGCCCCGCCCGGGTACGCGGGCGCGGTCGGCGGCCTGAAGCAGACGGCGATGAACGTCGGACCGACGCTGGGCATCGCCGCCGCGGCGGGGGCCGGGGCGCACGGGGCGCTGCCCGCGCTGGCGGTGCTGGCCGCCTGCGGCGCGGCGCCGGCGGCGGCGCTGCCCGGTGGGCGACACGCGCCGCGGCAGGCAGCCGCTGCCGGCGGGGCGTGACACGCTGGGCCGGTGACGGAACATCAGGCGGTGGGCGTGCTGAGCTCGGTGGTGCTGGACTGTCCGGACCCGGAACGGCTGGCGGCCTTCTACCAGCAGCTGACGGGCTGGGAGGTGGTGTACCGCAGCGAGACGTACGTGTTCCTCGGCGCGGGCCCGGTGAAGATCGGCTTCCAGCGGGTCGGCGGTTTCCGTCCCGCGAGCTGGCCGGCGGACGGGGCGCGCGCCCATCTCGACTTCACGGTCACGGAGTTGGGCCCCGCGGTGGCGGCGCTGCTGGCGGCGGGCGCGTCGCGCCCCGAGGAGCAGGCGGGCGGCGAGCACTGGGTGACCCTGCTCGACCCGGACGGCCACCCGTTCTGCCTCGTCGTCCAGCACTGACCCCCGATCCCCGACCGACCCCCGATCCCCGACCGACCGTCGGCACACCCCAGGAGACGACATGGACTTCGTCGAGTCGACCGTCGACGCGGACGGCGAGCGGCTGGCCTGCACCGTGGTCGAGCCGGACGCGCCGACCCGCCCCGGCACCGCCCTGCTGATGCACGGCGCGGGCAGCGGCGACCGGCACCGCTGCCTGCCGCTGGCCGGCGAGCTGGCGGCCGCCGGGTGCCGCTCGGTGGTGTTCGACTTCTCCGGGCACGGCGC
Source organism: Streptomyces sp. TLI_171 (assembly GCF_003610255.1). Classification (GTDB taxonomy): domain Bacteria; phylum Actinomycetota; class Actinomycetes; order Streptomycetales; family Streptomycetaceae; genus Kitasatospora. The sequence goes on from NZ_RAPS01000001.1 coordinate 4,685,054, forward strand.
GAGCAGCGGAGAGCTCGGGCAGCTCTCCCTGGAGCGCCGGCTGCTCCAGGCCCGGGCCGTCCTGGACCGGCACGCTCCGGACGGGCCGCTGCTGCTGGTGGGCTTCTCGATGAGCGGCCAGACCGTCGCGGACCTGCTGCACGAGCCCGAACTGGCCGGCCGGGTCCGGACGATCGGGCTCGGCGCGCCCGCCGCCTACGCCCGCGAGGTGTGGAAACTCCCGTTCACCGCACCGGAGTTCACCGACACCCTGCGCACGGAGGGCAGTTGGCGCAGCAGCACGGCGTTCGAGGCGCTGGCGGCTTTCGACGGCCGCGCCCTGCTGCTGGTGCCGGAGGCCGACGAGGTCATCCCGCCCGAGGTGACCGAGGCGTTCGACACGGCGCTGCGCACCCGCGCAGCACACCGGCGCCTCACCCTCGCGGGCGCCGACCACCTGCTCGGCCGCTGGCTGGGCGGCCACCCGGAAGACTGCGCCCGGGTCGCCGCCGCCCTGCTCGCCGCGGACTGAGCCGCCGTCGGCGCCGCAGGCGCAAGTCCGGTCCGGCGAACGCCGTCAGGGGAGCCGGACCGTGAGCCACCCGTCGGCGGCCGCGGTGATGCTGACCTCGGTGAGGTCGTCGACGTGGTGGTCCGGCCGGTGGGTCGCGGCGCGCGGGCCGATGCCGAGCACCGGCATGCCGGCGGCTCGGGCGGCGGCGATGCCGGCCTCGGAGTCCTCCAGGACCAGGCACTCGGCGGGCGCGACGCCCAGGTCGGCGGCGGCCTTCAGGAAGCCCTCGGGGTCGGGCTTGCTGGCGCCGACGTGCTCGGCGGTGACCATCCTCGGGGGCAGCGGCACGCCCGCGGCGGCCATCCGGACCCGGGCCAGGCCGTCGTCGGCGGAGGTGACCAGCGCGTGCGGCAGCCCGGCCAGGGACTCCACCAGCCGCCGGGCGCCCGGGATTTCGACCACGCCCTCGGTGTCGGCGGTCTCCTCGTCGAGCATCTGCCGGTTCTCGGCGAGGTTCTGCTCCATGGGGCGGTCGGGCAGCAGCACCGCCATGGTCAGGTGGCCCTGCCGCCCGTGCACGACGTGCATGATCGCGTCGCCGTCCAGGCCGTTGCGCTCCGCCCAGCGGCGCCAGCAGCGTTCGACCACGGCGTCGGAGTTGACCAGGGTGCCGTCCATGTCGAGCAGGACGGCGCGGACCGGCGGGGTGAGGACGGGCATCGGGGCTCCTCGGGAGGCCTCGTACGAGTGTTTGTTTATCAATCGTACAAAACCGTCCGGGCCCGCCCCTCAGCCCACCAGGTGCGCGTTGACCGCCCGGGCCGCCTCGGCGAGCTCCGGCAGCTCGACCACCTCGACGCCGGCCGCGGTGAGCAGCGCGGTGCCCTGGCAGGCCTCGACGAACAGCGAGGGCTCGCGCCAGGCCACCACCACCCGCGGCACCCCGGCCGCGACGAGCAGTTCGGCGCACGGGTGCGGGCGGGACGCGCGCTGCCCGCACGGCTCCAGGGTCGAGTAGACGGTGGCGGTGCGCAGTCGCGGATCGCCGGCCGGGAGCTTGCCGAGCGCGGCCTCCTCGGCGTGGTTGACGGCGTCCACCTCGCGGCTGTACCCCTCGGCGAGCACCTCGCCGTCCGCGCCCACGATCACCGCGCCGACCGAGAACGCCGTGGCGGACGGCGGGCAGCGCTCGGACAGCTCGATCGCGCGGGTCAGCCACTCGTGGTCGGTGGTCATCGCGGGGACTCCTTCGGTGCGTACCGCAGCAGGACGACGTCCCCCACCGTACGTGCCTCCAGCAGGCGCATCCGCCGGGTCGGGCCGCCGGGGTAGGCGGCGGGCGAGAGGAAGCGCGGCGCGTCCGTCTGGCCGACCAGCAGCGGGGCGACGGCCAGGTGCAGTTCGTCGGCCAGGCCCTCGGCGAGGAACTGGGTGTGCACGCTGCCGCCGCCCTCGACCATCAGCCGGCGCACCCCGCGCGCGCCCAGGTCGTCCAGCACGGCGCCCAGCGGCACCGTGCCGCCCAGGCCGACCACCTCGGTTCCGGGCGCGCCGGCCAGCGCGGTGCGCAGCGCGGGCGCGGCGGCGTCGGTGGTGTAGGCGAGCTTGGCGCCGCCGGTGTGCCAGAACCGAAGCTCGGGGGAGAGCCCGCCGCGGGCGCTGAGCGTCACCTTCAGCGGGTGGGCGGGCCGCCCGGCGGCGACCCGTTCGGCGCGCCGTTCGGGCGAGTTGACCAGCAGCCGGGGGTTGTCGGCGCGCAGCGTGCCGCCGCCGACCAGGATCGCGTCGCTGTCGGCGCGCAGCGCGTCGACCCGGTCGAAGTCCGCGGCGTTGGAGAGCAGCAGTCGCTCGGGGGAGGCGTCGTCGAGGTGGCCGTCGATTGACACGGCGGCGCTCAGCAGGACGTGGGGGCGGGGCACGGGCAGGGCTCCAGGGTCGTACGGTCGGTCCGGCCCCCACCGTACGACGCGGCCCGGCGCGGGGGGATCAGGCGGGTCGGGGCGGCAGCGGGAGGGGCAGCGAGGGGAGCCCGTCGATGCTGACGGCCACGTAGTCCTTGCTCTCGCAGTACTCGCTGAACCGGTCCTCGCCCTTGCGGTCGAAGAACTCCTCGTGCAGCTCGCGGTCGGAGCGGTAGTCCATGAACGGCACGGCGAAGCCGCAGGAGTCGCTGACGCGCTCGGCGCGGACCAGGATGATCGCGCGCAGGGCGGTGCCGTCGGCGGACGGGTCGAAGTGGGCGAGCAGCTCGGCGAAGCGCTCGTCGTCGCGGAACACCGGCTCGCCGCGGCCGTGCACCCGCAGCACCGTCGGCGGCCCGTCGAAGGCGCACCACATCAGGGTGATCCGGCCGTTCTCCCGCAGGTGGGCGATGGTCTCGGCGTGCGAACCGCCGAAGTCCAGGTAGGCGACGGTCAGTTCGTCGATCACCGCGAGGGTGCCGGAGCGGCCCTTGGGGGACAGGTTGACGTGGCCGTCGGCGGAGAGCGGGGCGCTGGCGACGAAGTAGACGGGCTGTCGCTCGATGAACGCGCGCAACCGGGCGTCGATGCGCTCGTAAGTCTTTCCCATGCCGTCGATTCTGCTCCCGGCGGTGCGCCGAGGGCGAGGTGATTGGTTATCAGTCTTGACATGCGAGACGGAATTGTCCGATCCATGGACGGTGTTCCTATCCTGGAGGGGTCGCCTTCGAGGAAGAGGGGAACCACCATGGCCGGTTACACCCACGGGCACCACGCCGCCGTCCTGCGCTCGCACCGGACCCGCACCGCCGCCAACTCCGCGGGCTACCTGCTGGGCGAACTGCGGCCTGGGCAGCGGGTCCTGGACGTCGGCTGCGGGCCCGGCACGATCACCGCGGACCTGGCCGGGCTGGTCGGCCCGGACGGCCGGGTCACCGGCATCGACCCCTCCGCCGAAGTGCTGGGCCAGGCCGCCGCGCTGGCTGCCGAGCGGGGCCTGGACAACCTGTCCTTCGAGACCGCCGACGTGTACCGACTGCCCTACCCGGACGCCTCGTTCGACGTGGTGCACGCCCACCAGGTGCTGCAGCACCTGGCCGATCCGGTGGCCGCGCTGCGCGAGATGCGCCGGGTGACCGCTCCCGGCGGGGTGATCGCGGTCCGCGACGCCGACTACGCCGCCATGACCTGGTACCCCGAAGTTCCGGAGCTGGACGAGTGGTTGGCGCTGTACCGGGCGGTCGCCCGGACCAGCGGCGGCGAACCCGACGCCGGCCGCCGGCTGCTGTCCTGGGCGCGGGCCGCCGGGCTGGCCGAGGCCGGCGAGCTGGTCCCGTCCTCCGGCACCTGGACGTACGCCACCGACGCCGAACGCGCCTGGTGGTCGGAGAGCTGGGCCGAGCGGACGGTGCGCTCCAACACCGCCGCCACCGCCCTGGCCGAGGGCCTGGCCACCCCCGCCGACCTGGAGCGGATCGCCGCCGGCTGGCCCCGCTGGGCCGCCCGCCCGGACTCCTGGTTCGCCGTACTGCACGGCGAACTCCTGGTTCGCGTAAGCTAGTTGGGCACGCCCCCGCGTTAACGAGTCGTTGACCGGCCGCGTACCGCCCGGTAGCACTTGCCGCCTAGCCTCTGCGCTACGGCGAGCGGTCCGGCCTGCCCCCCACCGGGCCGGACCGCTACCGTGTGCGTCATGCGGAACTCCGACGACCCGGGCGGACCCCACCGGGTGATGCGCCAGGACGACAACGGCAACCGCTTCCTGCTGGCCCGCGGCCTGGGCCGGGCCGAAGCGGAGGCGCTGGCCGCCGAGTTCGAGGCCCGCGGCCACAAGCAGCTGTACTGGGTCGAGCCCGAGCTCCCCACCGACCCCGCCGAGCCCTTCCCCGGCCGATCCACCGCGCCCGGCCCGCCCCCGCCACTGGCATAGGGTCGGACCGGCGGGCCGCGCAGACGCCGGTCCGGTACCCGGGCGCGCAAGGGCGGCAATGGCAATCCTGATCGACACGGTGGCATGGGTCCGGACCGAGGGCGGTCGCATCCTGTGCGCCCGCCCCCGCGGCAAGGACGTGTTCTACATCCCCGGCGGCAAGCGCGAGGGCGACGAGAGCGACCTGCAGACCCTCGCCCGCGAGGTCGCCGAGGAGCTCACCGTCGCCATCCGCCCCGACACCGTCGCCCACGTCGGCACCTACCACGCCCAGGCGCACGGCCACCCGGACGGCGCGGTGGTCCGGATGGCCTGCTACACCGCCGAGTACACCGGCACCCTCGCCGCCAGCAGCGAGATCGAGGAGGTCGAGTGGTTCGGCTACGCCGACCGCGACCGGGTCCCGCCGGTCGACCAGATCCTCTTCGACGACCTCCACCGCGACGGCCTGTTGAAGTAGCCCGGCCGGCCGACCGGAACGACCCCGCCCTGCGGCACCGGTGTCCGATCTGTACGCCAATCGGACAGACGACCCGTATGCCGGGATAGCGGCACGATTCCCTGGGTATGGCAGTGTTCGGCAGCATTCGTCACGATCGGTGAGCCCCTGGCTGCACCGCGTGGCGACGGCCCGCGCCCCGACGACCGGTCGGGGGGCGTTCCAGCGACGGCCGGAGGCCCCGTACGTGGCGAAGCCGGGTGACGGCGGGGGAGAGCGCGAGGCGTCCGGCCTGCCCGGACGGGGGCGCCCCCCAGCCCCCCTCGGGGCCGGGGGAGGATCGCGGCGCCTTCGCGGCCCCGCGCTGCCCATAGGCGGCGGGAAGGCCGGCGGAGCCGCCGCCCGCGCCCGGCTGCGCGGCCGCGCCCGGAACCAGGCCGAGCGGGTCGCCCGCGCCGCGCACACCGGCCCGCTGCCGGGCAGCGCGCCGACCGCCGGCCACGCCGCCGAACCCCACCCGGACGGGCCGCCCGGCCCCGGACAGCCGGCCCGGCCGGACAACGGAGGCCGCCCGGGCGCCCCCGACTCGCCGACCGTCGAGGGCGCGAGCGCCCCCGTCCCGGCCCGCGGCCGCCCCGTCCGGGCCTTCCCCGGCAGCCCCGGGGACGTCGGCGCGCCGCACCCCGGCGCCCGCGACGACGCGGCGCCCACCGCCCTGCACCCCAGCCGCCGGACCGAGGGCGGCAGCCTGTTCGACGTGGTGCGGGTGGCGATCGTCATCCTGGACACCTCGGGCCGGGTGGTGCTGTGGAGCCCCGCCGCCGAGGAGATGCTCGGCTGGCCCAGCGAGGTGCTGGTCGGCCGCGCCATCGACGAGCTGATCGCCGACCAGGACCAGGTCCAGCGGACCAGGGCGGCGATCAAGGAGACGCTGCGCCGCGGCTCCTGGCACGGGTTCGCGGAGATCGCCGACCGGGACGGCCTGCCCGTCGAGGTGGAGGCCCGGCTGTCGCTGCTGGTGGACGGCGACGGCGCCCCGTACGTGCAGGCCGCGCTGACCGAGGCCGCCGCGCTGCGCGCCGTGGAGCGCGACCTCGCGGTCCGCGACGCGCTGTTCGAGCAGTCGCCGCTGGGCATCGCCGTGCTGGACACCGACCTGCGCTACACCGCCGTCAACAGCACCCTCGCCGAGATGAACGGGGTGCCGCCGGAGGCGCACGTCGGCCGCACCACCGGCGAGACCCTGCCGGAGCGCTCCGCCGACGAGATCACCGCCATCCAGCGCCAGGTGCTGGCCACCGGCGAGCCGGTCATCGACGTCACGCTGGCCTCGCCGTCCACCGCCCGCTCCGGCTACCGGTCGATCTCCTACAGCCGGATGACCGACCGGGCCGGCCGGGTGCTCGGCATCTCCGGCACCGTCATGGACGTCACCGAGCGCTACCGGGCGGTGGCCAAGGTCGAGGGGGCCCGCCGCCGGCTGTCGCTGCTGAACGAGTTCGGCTCCCGGGTCGGCGACCTGCTGGACGCCTCGATGATCGCCCAGGAGCTGGCGGGCGCCGTCGTCCCGCGGCTGGCCGACTACGCGGGGGTGATCCTGCTGCAGGCCGTCGCGCACGGCGACGACCTGCCGCGGCACGGCCACGACCGGCGGACCTCGCTGCTGCAGCTGGGCGTCGCGGCGATCCAGGACAGCCCGGCGGTGGAGACCATGCTGCGGCACGGCGCCCGGATCACCTTCGACGAGGACTCGGTGTTCGGGCGGGTGCTGCGCAGCGGCGTCCCCGAGATGCTGGCCGGCGGCGCCGAGCCCGAGGAGCTGTCCTTCGCGGGCGACCCCAAGGTCGAGGCCGCCCGCGAACTCGGCGTGCACTCCCGGCTGGTGGTGCCGCTGCGGGCCCGCGGCATCGTGATCGGCCTGCTGGTGGTCAGCCGGGCCGGCTACCGCGAGGGCTTCGACCGCGACGACCTGGCCTTCACCGTCGAACTCGCCGACCGGGCCGGCAGCTCGCTGGACAACGCCCGGCTGTACGCCCGCGAGCGCACCGCCGCGCTCACCCTGCAGCGCACCCTGCTGCCGCAGCAGGTCCCGCAGCCCACCGGCGTCGAGGTCGCCTACCGGTACGTGCCCGGCTCCAGCGGCACCGAGGTCGGCGGGGACTGGTTCGACGTCATCCCGCTGCCCGGCGACCGCACCGCGCTGGTGGTCGGCGACGTGATGGGCCACGGCCTGCGGGCCGCCGCCACGATGGGCCGGCTGCGCACCGCCGTGCGGGTGCTGGCCGCGCTCGACCTGGCGCCCGAGGTGGTGCTGCGGCACGTCCACGAGCTCGCCGACGACCTCGCCCAGGGCCCCGACGAGGCGCTGCTCGCCACCTGCGTCTACGCGGTGTTCGACCCCGCCCGGCGCAGCCTGACCGTCACCAAGGCCGGCCACATCCCGCCGGTCCTGGTGGTGCCCGGCGCCGACGCCGAGCCGGCCCGCTCCGGCGGCCCGCTGCCCGGCGGCGCCGGCCAGGTGCTCGACCTGCCCTCCGGTGCGCCGCTCGGCGTCGGCGGGGTGCCGTTCGAGTCGATCGAGATGGAGATCCCGGACGGCAGCCTGCTCGCCCTGTGCACCGACGGGCTGGTGGAGTCCCGGGACAAGGACCTGGACGTCGGACTCGGGAGGTTGGTCAGCGTGCTCGAACAGCCGTACGCCTCGATCCAGCAGGCGTGCGAGGCCGTCCTCGACACCATGGAGCAGGGCCGCGAGCCCGACGACGTGGCGCTGCTGCTGGCCCGCCTCGGCCGCGGCCGGGCCGACGTGCCCACCGCCGGGTGGACGCTGCCCGCCGAGCCGACCGCGGTCTCCCGGGCCCGCCGGCTGGTCCGCGGCACGCTCGCCGACTGGGGCGTCGAGGAGTTCACCGACACCGCCGAACTGCTGGTCAGCGAACTGGTCACGAACGCCGTCCGGTACGCCAGCGCCCCGATCGGGGTCCGGCTGACCCTCGGCGACGTGCTGCTGGTGGAGATCTCCGACCCGCTGCCCGACCCGCCCCGGGAGCGCCACGCGGGCGCCGGCGACGAGGGCGGCCGCGGCCTGGAACTGGTCCGCCGGCTGGCGCTGCGCTGGGGCACCAGGGCGGAGGGGCTGGGCAAGGTCGTCTGGTTCGAGCTGGCAAACTCGGAGGTTCAACTACCCGAGTCGATGTTGTGACGTTGAAGGGCGTGTGCGCTCGCGCCCAAATGATGAATACTCGGACATCGAATACTCGGTCTTCTCGACACCGGATGGGCGCGCGGGTTGGAGGGGTCGGTCCGTTGAACAGCTTCCCGGCACGGAACGCGACGCACGGCAGCAGCGGCTACGCCGCGGTGCCGGAGCAGCCGGGTGCCCCGACGGTCCCCGCCTCGCTGCCGGCCGGCTGGGGACCGGGCTCGTCGGGCACCATCTACGACTACATCCGGGTCGCGACCTTCGCGATCGGCCCCGACGGGCGGATCGCGCAGTGGAGCGACCGGGCCGCCGAGTTCTTCGGCGTGCCCGCCGCCGAGGCGGTCGGCGCGGACCCGATCACCGCGTTCATCCCGCGCGAGCTGTGGCAGCGCGGGCGGGCCCGGCTGGAGCGCATTCTGGCCGGCGAGGAGTGGGTCGGCACCGCCCCGTACCGGGACCTCTCGGGCGCCGAGAGCCTCGCCGAGGTCTACGCAATGCCCGCCAGCGCCGACGGCTCCGCCACCTGCCTGGCCGTCGACCTCGGCCGGCTGCGCGCCATCGAGACCGACCTGGCCGCCTCCGAGGCGGTGATCGGCCAGACGCCCACCGGCTTCTTCCTGTTCGACTGCGACCTCAAGCTGCAGCGGGTCAACGCCGCCTTCGCGGCAAGCGTCGGCCGCAGCCCGGCCGCCCTGCAGGGCCTGGCCCCCGGCGACGTGTTCCGCCCCGCCGACGCGGACCGCCTGCTGCTCTCCCTGCGCAAGGTCCTCACCGGCCAGGAGCCGGTCCTCGACCTGCGGCTGACCGGCCCGGTCCGCACCGACCGCGGCACCTCGGCGCGGGACGAGGAACAGCGCACCTGGGCGGTGTCGCTGTACCGGCTGACCGCCTCCGGGGGCCGCCCGATCGGCGTGGCCGGCCAGGTCCAGGACGTCACCAGCCGCCACATCGCCGAACGCGAGGCCGCCGGGGTGCGCCGCAACCTGGCCCTGCTGAACGAGGCGTCCACCCACATCGGCTCCACCCTCGACCTGGAGACCACCGCCAAGGAACTGCTGGACGTGATCGTCCCGCAGTTCTGCGACGTCGCCACCGTCGACCTGTACAGCGTGCTGCTCACCGGCGACTCCACCCCGCAGGGCGCCCACCCGGAGAGCGGCGAACTGCGCCGGGTCGCGGTGTCCAGCGTGGTCGGCAACGCCCCGTCCGTGCTCGGCAGCGAGCGCGGCGGCGTCCAGGTCGCCGAGGCCGGCGGCACGCTCTGCTACCCGCCGCGCTCCCCGCACGCCCGGGCGCTGCGCACCGGCCGCAGCGTCGTCCCGCAGCCCGGCCCCGACCCGCTGCTGCGCTCCACCCTGGTGGTGCCGCTGGTCGCCCGCGACCAGGTGCTCGGCCTGGTGCAGCTGTCCCGGGCGATCGGCAGCGAGCCGTTCGACGCCCGCGAGGTGGCGATCGCCGAGGAGCTGGTGGCCCGCGCCGCGGTCTGCGTGGACAACGCCCGGCTGTACCGCCGCGAGCACGAGCGGGCGCTGATCCTGCAGCGCAGCCTGCTGCCCCCGGGCAACCCGGCCGCCTCCGGCCTGGAGATCGCCCGCCGCTACCTGCCCAGCAACAACAACACCGAGGTCGGCGGCGACTGGTTCGACGTCATCCCGCTGCCCGGCAGCCGCACCGCCCTGGTGATCGGCGACGTGATGGGCCGCGGCCTGCGCGCCGCCGTCGCGATGGGCCAACTGCGCACCGCGGTGCGCACCTTGGCGATGCTCGACGTCGACCCGGCGGACGTGCTCTCCGCCCTGGACGAGATCGCCCGCGGCCTGGGCAACGACGACTGGGCCGAGTCCGGCGCCGAGCTGTACCTCGCCACCTGCGTGTACGCGGTCTACGACGCGGTCAAGCAGCGCTGCACCTTCGCCAACGCCGGCCACCTCCCGCCGGTGCTGCTGGCGCCCGGCGAGGCCGCCCGGATGCTCGACGTGCCGCCCGGCCTGCCGCTGGGCGTCGGCGGCGAGCCGTTCGAGGAGGTCACCGTCGACCTCCCCGAGGGCGCCGTCCTCGGCCTGTACACCGACGGCCTGGTGGAGTCCCGCAAGCACCAGCTGGACGAGGGACTGAAGGCCTTCCGCACCTCGCTCACCAACGGCTCCGACCGGCTGGAGGAGCTCTGCGACCAGGTGCTGGACGAGCTCAACCCGCACCACGGCGAGGACGACATCGCCCTGCTGATGGCCAAGGTCCAGGCCCTGCCCAAGGGTTCGGTCGGCGACTGGCGCTTCCCGTCCGAGCCGACCTCGGTCGCCAAGGCCCGCGAGGCCGCCTGCGGCTGGCTGCTGGAGCGCGGGCTGGACGAACTGGTCGACACCTCCGAGCTGCTGGTCAGCGAACTGGTCACCAACGCGCTCCGGCACGGCCGCGGCGAGATCCGGCTGCGCCTGCTGCGTGACCGCACCATGGTCTGCGAGGTGTGGGACGACGCCTACGCCCAGCCGCGCCAGCGCCGCGCCCAGGAGACCGACGAGGGCGGCCGCGGCCTGCAGCTCGTCTCCCTGCTGGCCGAACGCTGGGGCAGCCGCCGCACCCCCAAGGGCAAGATCGTCTGGTTCGAGCTGGCGCTCTAGGGCCGCCCTAGTCCAGCACCACGGCCGCGGCCCGGCGTTCCACCAGGGCGATCCGGGCCAGGCCGGGCAGCACCCCGCGGGCCCGGGCCAGGGCCCGGCGGGCCTCCTCGGGGCGGCCGGCGGCCAGCAGTGCGGCCGCCAGCGCGCACTCGGCGTTCGCCGTGCCCCACGCGTCCACGGTCCGCCGGGCGGCCGGGGCGGCGCACTTCACCGCCTCCTCCCGGTCCCCGCGCAGCCGGCGCAGGTCGGCCCGCGCCGCCGCGCCCGGCCGCCGGTCGCCGACCGCGTCGAGCGCCGCCGCCAGCCGCGGCAGGTACTCGGCGGGCGGCAGCACCCCCGCGTCGGCGGCGCACACCAGCGCCTCGGCGCGCGCCAGGTCGGCGAGCCAGCCGACCCGGGCCATCGGCGCGGCGACGGTGATCCGCCCGGCCCGCTCCAGGGCGGCGTCCCACTCGCCGGTCGCCAGCAGCAGCCGCACCCGGGCCACCTCGTCGGCCAGGGTGCCGGTCTCCGGCGCGGCGGCCAGCGCGGCGGCCGCCTCGGCGATCCGTCCGCCCTCCAGCGCCCGGGCGGCCGCGATCTGCCCCGGGGTCGCGTACACCTCGGCCAGCGCCGCGGGGGAGGCCGCGGGCATCCGCAGCACCACCCAGCCCGGGCAGCCCGGGAAGGCGGCCTGGACGGCCAGGTCCGCCAGGGCGGCCATCAGCACCAGGCCGAACAGCTGCCAGGCGCCCGTGGTCGCCGCCAGCAGCCAGCCGCCCAGTACCACCACCGGCAGGTACGCGGCCGTCACGCCCGCCCAGGCCCGCCACCGCGGCCCGGGGGTGAGCTGGTAGCCGCCGGCGAGGAACGGCAGCGGCACGGAGCGCAGCACCAGCGGGCACCGGCCGAGCCGCACCGTGCGGGCCCGGCGGCCGGAGCCGACCGCGTACAGGGTCGGGACCAGGCCGGCGGGGCGGGCGAACACGGCCAGCCCGAGCTGGGTCAGCAGGTTGCCGGCGACGGCCCCGCCGAGGGACGCGAGCAGGCCGAGGTGCAGCGGCGGCACCGTCACCCGGGACAGCAGCGGCTGCAGCAGGAACGCCCCGGCGAACACCGCGAGGAACAGCAGGAGGCGGGTCTTCTTCTTCACCGCCGTAGCCTCCCGGTCCTCGGTGCGTACGGGAAGGAGGGATACCCACTTGTGATCTCCACCGCCCCGCGGCCGCCCGTTTCGGCTCCATTGGGGCCTTCCCCGTACGATGGGAAGAAGCCGAGGCATGTGCCGTGCCCGGTGGGTGGACCGGTGAATGCTGACGCGGGCCGGGCACCGTGACCCACGATTCCGGGAGAATCAGCGCCGCATGCCCACGCGCAACGACATTCGTAACGTCGCCATCGTCGCCCACGTCGACCACGGCAAAACCACTCTGGTCGACGCCATGCTGAAGCAGGCCGGTGCCTTCGCCGCCCACCAGCACCTCGACGACCGGATGATGGACTCGAACGACCTGGAGCGCGAGAAGGGCATCACCATTCTCGCGAAGAACACCGCGGTCAAGTACCACCCCAAGGACGGTGGCGCGCCGATCACCATCAACATCATCGACACCCCCGGCCACGCCGACTTCGGCGGTGAGGTCGAGCGCGGCCTGTCGATGGTGGACGCCGTCGTCCTGCTGGTCGACGCCTCCGAGGGCCCGCTGCCGCAGACCCGCTTCGTGCTGCGCAAGGCGCTCACCGCGCGGCTGCCCGTCATCCTGTGCATCAACAAGACCGACCGTCCGGACGCCCGGATCGACGAGGTCATCAACGAGACCTACGACCTGTTCCTGGACCTGGACGCGGACGAGGACCAGATCGAGTTCCCGATCGTCTTCGCCTGCGCCCGCGACGGCGTGGCCTCGCTGACCAAGCCGGAGAACGGCACCGTGCCGGCCGACTCCGACAACCTGGAGCCGTTCTTCTCCACCATCCTGGAGCACGTCCCGGCCCCGACCTACGACGAGAACGCCCCGCTGCAGGCGCACGTCACCAACCTGGACGCCGACAACTTCCTCGGCCGCATCGCGCTGCTCCGGGTCGAGCAGGGCGAGCTGCGCAAGGGCCAGACGGTGGCCTGGATCAAGCGGGACGGCTCGGTCCAGAACGTCCGGATCTCCGAGCTGCTGATGACCGAGGCGCTCACCCGCAAGCCGGCCGAGGTGGCCGGCCCCGGTGACATCTGCGCCGTCGCCGGCATCGGCGACATCATGATCGGCGAGACCCTGGCCGACCCCGAGAACCCGATCGCGCTGCCGCTGATCACGGTGGACGAGCCGGCCATCTCGATGACCATCGGCACCAACACCTCGCCGCTGGTCGGCAAGGGCGGCTCCGGCAAGGGCGCGGACGCCAAGTCCGGCGCCAAGGTGGACCGCAAGGTGACCGCCCGTCAGGTGAAGGACCGCCTGGACCGCGAGCTGATCGGCAACGTCTCGCTGCGCGTGCTGGACACCGAGCGCCCGGACGCCTGGGAGGTGCAGGGCCGCGGTGAGCTGGCGCTGGCCATCCTGATCGAGACCATGCGCCGCGAGGGCTTCGAGCTGACCGTCGGCAAGCCGCAGGTGGTCACCCGCGAGGTCAACGGCAAGACCCACGAGCCGGTCGAGCGCCTCACCGTGGACGTGCCCGAGGAGCACATGGGCGCCGTCACGCAGCTCATGGGCGTCCGCAAGGGCCGGATGGACAACATGTCCAACCACGGCTCGGGCTGGGTCCGGATGGAGTTCGTGGTGCCGTCCCGCGGCCTGATCGGCTTCCGTACCGAGTTCCTCACCGGCACCCGCGGCACCGGCATCGCGCACTCGATCCACGAGGGCTACGAGCCGTGGTTCGGCAACCTGACGACCCGTAACAACGGTTCGCTGGTCGCCGACCGCTCCGGCGTGGTCACCGCCTTCGCGATGACCAACCTGCAGGAGCGCGGCGTGCTGTTCATCGACCCGGGCACCGAGGTGTACGAGGGCATGATCGTCGGCGAGAACTCGCGGGCCGACGACATGGACGTGAACATCACCAAGGAGAAGAAGCTCACCAACATGCGTTCCTCGAACGCAGACGTGGCCGAGTCCATCGTGCCGCCGCGCAAGCTCTCGCTGGAGCAGTCGCTGGAGTTCTGCCGCGAGGACGAGTGCATCGAGGTGACCCCGGAGACCGTGCGCATCCGCAAGGTCGTCCTGGACGCCAAGGACCGCGGCCGCACGGCCTCGCGGGCCAAGAAGGGCTGACCCACGCTGCTCGGCCGACCGGCCGGCGTCCTCACGGACGCCGGCCGGTCGGCTTTTTGGTGACACTCCGTAGTTGAGCTGGAAGGGCACGCCGTTCGTTAATCGGACGTCACGGATCGTCATGCGTGACAACTGTCCGTTTCGCCCCTGTCTGGCTATGTCTTGAATGTCCGTTTCTCGGGATTCATGCACCGTTCATGTGACCAAATCGAAATCCGTATTGGTCAATTCCGTATCCGTGGGTGACCGATAGTGGGTGCAGTCGAGCTCGGGTCGAGGCTCCTGCGCAGGGGTGCGCGCCAGGCCGCGAGCGATCTGTAACACGATTTCAGGAGGCACACCCATGCGCGGTGCCAGCCAGGCCAAGTGGGTTGTCGCAGCCGTTGCGGTCGCCCTCGCAGCTACCGCTTGCGGCAGCAGCAACTCCTCCGGCGGCAGCTCGGGCGGCGGCGACGCGGTCAACGCTCAGGGCGTTTTCAGCTACCAGAGCAGCGAGCCGCAGAACCCGCTCCAGCCGGCCAACGCCATGGAGGTCGGTGGCGGTCGCATCATCAAGTCCCTGTTCAAGGGTCTGGTCGACTACGACCCCAGCAACGGTCAGCTGCGCAACCAGGTCGCCGAGAAGATCGAGACCAACGACGCGCAGAACTACACCGTCACCCTGAAGTCGGGCTGGACCTTCCACGACGGCACCCCGGTGACCGCCGCGTCCTTCGTGGACGCGTGGAACTGGTCGGCCAACGTCAAGAACAACCAGATCAACTCCGACTGGTTCTCCGACATCCAGGGCTACACCGACGTCCACCCGGACGCGGGCGACCCGAAGGCCGAGACCATGTCCGGTCTGAAGGTCGTCGACGACACCCACTTCACCATCGCCCTCAACGGCCCGGTGTCGTACTTCGAGTACAAGCTCGGCTACACGGCCTTCTCGCCGCTGCCGAAGGTGTTCTTCACCGACCCGGCGAAGTACGGCCAGGCCCCGATCGGCAACGGCGCCTACAAGTTCGTCTCGTGGGAGCACAACAAGGCGGTCACCGTCGCGGCGTACGACAAGTACGCGGGCATCGACAAGCCGAAGAACGCCGGCATCGTCTTCAAGAACTACTCGCAGGCCGAGGCCGCCTACAAGGACCTGGTCTCCGACAACCTGGACGTGCTGGACCAGGTCGACCCGAGCGACCTCGCCTCCTACAAGAACGACCTGGGCGACCGCGCCGTCGACCAGGCCCAGGGCGCGATCCAGTCGATCTCGTTCTCGCTGTACGCCGCCGACTGGAAGCCGGAGAACCTGGCCAAGGTCCGTCAGGGCCTGTCCATGGCGATCGACCGCGACACCATCACCAAGACGGTGCTCAACGGCTCCCGCCAGCCCGCCAACTCCTGGGTCGCCCCGGGCGCCATGGGCTACAAGGACAACACCTGCGGCGAGGCCTGCACCTACAACCCGGAGAAGGCCAAGCAGCTGGTCACCGAGGGTGGCGGCGTCCCGGGCAACAAGATCACCGTCCTGTACAACGCCGACGGCGGCCACAAGGAGTGGGTGGACGCGGTCTGCAACTCCATCCGCCAGGCCACCGGTGTCGAGTGCACCGGCGACGCCAAGCCGGACTTCAAGACCTCGCGCGACCTGATCAAGAACAAGAAGGTCGACGGTCTGATGCGCACCGGCTGGGTGCAGGACTACCCGCTGAACGCCAACTTCCTGCGTGACGTCTACGGCACCGGCGCCGCGGCCAACGACGCCGGCTACTCGAGCCCCGAGTTCGACAAGCTGGCCGCCGAGGCGGACAAGGCCACCACCGTGGAGAAGACCGCCGAGCTGTACCAGCAGGCCGAGGCCCAGCTGGCCAAGGACATGCCGGCCATCCCGCTCTGGTACTACAAGACCACCGCCGGTTACTCGAAGAACGTGCAGAACGTGAAGTACGACTCCTTCGGTGACCCGGTCTTCACCCAGGTCGAGGTCAAGCAGAAGTAATCCAGGCCGGCACCGCACGGCCTGAACCGACACGGCCGGTGCCTTTCCCCGCCCAAACAGGGCGGACCGGCACCGGCCGTTGTCACGTCCGGACTCTGACACCGGGATGACAGCCCGTCAGAGCAGTCAATTGGAGGCACGATGGGGCGTTTTGTCGCGAGGCGGCTGCTCCAGATGATCCCGGTGTTCCTGGGCACGGTCACGATCATCTTCTTCATGACCCGCATGCTGCCCGGCGACCCCGCGGCCGCGATGTGGGGCGACAAGGCCGCCGACCCGGCCCAGCTCGCCGCGTTCAAGCACGACCGGGGACTCGACCTGTCCAAGTGGCAGCAGTACCTCCACTACATGGGGGACCTGTTCACCGGGAACTTCGGCGAGACCCTGGCCGGCCGCAAGGTCATCGACGTCATCGGCGAGGCCCTCCCGGTCACCGTCCGACTGGCGCTGCTGGCCTTCGTCTTCGAGCTGGTCGTCGGTGTCGCGATCGGCCTGTTCGCCGGCCTGCGCCGCGGCAAGGCCTTCGACAAGGGCTCCCTGGTCCTGACGCTGCTGCTGATCTCCATCCCGGTCCCGGTGCTCGGCTTCATCTTCCAGAACGTGTTCGCGATCCAGCTCGGCTGGATCACCCCGACCGTCCAGGACTCGATGAACCTGGGCCAGCTGGTGCTGCCCGCCATCGTGCTCGGCTCGATCTCGCTCGCGTACGTCGCCCGCCTCACCCGGACCTCCATCGCGGAGAACCTGAAGGCCGACTACATGCGCACCGCCGTCGCCAAGGGCCTGCCCAGGCGCAAGGTGATCGGCACCCACCTGCTGCGCAACTCGATGATCCCGGTGGTGACCTTCCTGGGCACCGACCTCGGCGCCCTGATGGGCGGCGCGATCGTCACCGAGGGCATCTTCAACGTCAAGGGCGTCGGCAACGCGCTGTACCACGCCATCAACCTCAACGAGGGCGCGACCGTCTCCGGTTTCGTCGTCGTGCTGGTGCTGGTCTACCTGGTCGCCAGCCTGCTCGTCGACCTGCTCTACGCGGTCCTGGACCCGAGGATCCGGTATGCCTGACCTGATCGAGAAGAACGCCGCGATCCCCGCTCAGCGGGGCGCCGCCGAGCCGAAGCCGGAGAAGCCCCGCAGCCTCGGCCTGGACGCCTGGCACGACCTGCGCAAGCGCCCGGTCTTCCTGCTCTCGGCGGCGCTCATCGTGCTGCTGATCCTGTTCGCGATCGCCCCCAGCCTGTTCACCTCGGTGGACCCGCGGGCCGGCGACCTGCGCCACCACTACCTGAGCAAGCCGAACTACCTGCACTTCTTCCAGGCGGACTGGTTCGGCTACGACGGCCAGGGCCGCTCGATCTACGCCCGGATGATCTACGGCGCCCGCGCCTCGGTGGTCGTCGGCATCTGCGTCACCGCCGGCGTCACGGTCGTCGGCGGTCTGATGGGCATGGTGGCCGGCTACTACGGCGGCTGGGTCGACACGATCATCTCCCGCGTCACCGACATGTTCTTCGGCATCCCGCTGCTGCTCGGCGCGCTGGTCGTGCTGAACGCCTTCTCGGTCCGCACCGTGTGGTCGGTGGTCTTCGCCCTGGTCGCCCTCGGCTGGACCCAGATGACCCGCGTCATGCGCGGCTCGGTGATCACCGTCAAGCAGTCCGACTACGTGACGGCCGCCAAGGCGCTCGGCGCCGGCACCGGCCGGATCATGTTCAAGCACATCCTGCCGAACGCGATCGCCCCGGTGATCGTGGTCGCCACCATCGCCCTCGGCGGCTACATCGCCACCGAGGCCACGCTGAGCTTCCTCGGCATCGGCCTGCAGGACCCGACGATCTCCTGGGGCATCGACATCAACTCGGCCCAGAAGGTCATCCGCACCGCGCCGTTCGCGCTGTTCTTCCCGGCGGGCATGCTCAGCGTCACGGTGCTGGCCTTCATCATGCTCGGCGACGCGGTGCGCGACGCCCTCGACCCGAAGCTGCGTTGAGAGAGGCGGACCGCATCATGACCACCGCACTGCAGAAGACCACTGCCGCCCAGGACCGCCTGGTCCCCGGCACCCCGCTGCTCGAAGTCCGCGACCTGCACGTCGAGTTCAAGACCCGGGACGGCGTCGCCAAGGCCGTCAACGGCGTCAACTACTCGGTCGCGGCCGGCGAGACGCTGGCCGTGCTGGGCGAGTCCGGCTCCGGCAAGTCCGTCACCGCGCAGACCATCATGGGCATCCTGGACATGCCGCCCGGCCGGGTCACCAACGGCGAGATCCTGTTCCGCGGCCAGGACATGCTCAAGATGTCCGGCGAGGAGCGCCGGAGGATCCGCGGCCGCAAGATCGCGATGATCTTCCAGGACGCGCTGTCCTCGCTCAACCCGGTGCTGTCCGTCGGCTACCAGCTCGGCGAGATGTTCCGGGCGCACGAGGGCGCCTCCAAGAAGGAGGCCAGGGCCAAGGCCGTCGAGCTGATGGACCGGGTGCGCATCCCCGCCGCCGCCCAGCGCGTCGACGACTACCCGCACCAGTTCTCCGGCGGCATGCGCCAGCGCATCATGATCGCCATGGCGATGGCGCTGCAGCCCGACCTGATCATCGCCGACGAGCCCACCACCGCCCTGGACGTCACCGTCCAGGCCCAGGTGATGGACCTGCTCGCCGAGCTGCAGGCCGAGTACCACATGGGCCTGATCCTGATCACCCACGACCTCGGCGTGGTCGCCGACGTCGCGGACAAGATCGCCGTGATGTACGCGGGCCGGATCGTCGAGACCGCCCCCGTCCACGACCTGTACGCCAAGCCCGCCCACCCCTACACCAAGGGCCTGCTCCGGTCGATCCCGCGACTGGACCAGAAGGGCGAGGAGCTGTACGCGATCAAGGGCCTGCCGCCCAACCTCTACAAGGTCCCGGCCGGCTGCGCGTTCAACCCGCGCTGCGACGTGGCCACCGACCTGTGCCGCACCGAGGTCCCCGTCCTGCACCAGGTCACCGACCGGGACGGCGCGGAGCTCGCCGGGCGCAAGAGCGCCTGCCACCTCTGGAAGGAGACCCTCCATGGCTGAGCCCATCCTGGAGGTCCGCGACCTGGTCAAGCACTACCCGCTCACCCAGGGCGTCCTCTTCAAGAAGCAGGTCGGCGCGGTCAAGGCCGTCGACGGCATCTCCTTCACGCTGGCCAAGGGCGAGACCCTCGGCATCGTCGGCGAGTCGGGCTGCGGCAAGTCGACGCTCGCCAAGGTGCTGATGAACCTGGAGCGCGCGACCGCGGGCCAGGTCCTCTACAAGGGCGAGGACATCTCCCGGCTGTCCGGCGCCGCGCTCAAGGCGGTCCGCCGCAACATCCAGATGGTGTTCCAGGACCCGTACACCTCGCTGAACCCGCGCATGACGGTCGGCGACATCATCGGCGAGCCGTTCGAGATCCACCCCGAGGTGGCCCCCAAGGGCGACCGCCGCAAGGCCGTCCAGGACCTGCTGGACGTGGTGGGCCTGAACCCGGAGTACATCAACCGGTACCCGCACCAGTTCTCCGGCGGCCAGCGCCAGCGCATCGGCATCGCCCGCGGCCTGGCGCTCAAGCCCGAGGTGATCATCTGCGACGAGCCGGTCTCCGCGCTCGACGTGTCCGTGCAGGCCCAGGTGATCAACCTGCTGGAGCAGCTCCAGACGGAGTTCGAGCTCTCCTACATGTTCATCGCGCACGACCTCTCGATCGTCCGTCACATCTCGGACCGGGTCGGCGTGATGTACCTCGGGCGGATGGTCGAGATCGGCACCGACCTGGAGATCTACGACCACGCCACCCACCCGTACACCCAGGCGCTGCTCTCCGCGGTGCCGGTGCCGGACCCGACGGACCGGGAGACCCGCGAGCGGATCATCCTCTCCGGGGACATCCCCTCGCCGGCCAACCCGCCGTCCGGGTGCCGCTTCCGCACCCGCTGCTGGAAGGCCGAGGAGCGCTGCTCCATCGAGCTGCCGCTGCTCGCCGTCCCGGAGATCCTGTCCGGCGGCGCCAAGCACCGGTCGGCCTGCCACTTCGCGGCCGAGCGGGACACGGCCGCCGCCGCGTAGGTCTGACGGCCAGTCAACAGGGGCGCGACCGGGAGACCTTCCCGGCCGCGCCCCTGCTGTTCCGTCCGGCCGCGGTTCCGCTCCCCCGTCCGGCCCTACTGCGGTCGCGCCGCAACTGCTGGGCCCTTCTCATGAGGTGAGATGCGTCATACACCCCTGAGGAGGAAGCTCCATGCCTGCAGGCACCCGCGTGCGCTGGGCCGTTGTCAGTGCGACGTCCGTGGCCCTGGTCGCCACGGGATGTGGCAGTAGCGGCAACGGCTCCGGCGGCGGCTCGTCCGACGCCAGCAAGACCTTCAGCTACCAGAGCAGCGAGCCGCAGAACCCGCTGCAGCCGGCCAACGCCAACGAGACCGGCGGTGGGCGCATCGTGCAGAACCTGTTCAAGGGGCTGGCCGACTACGACCCGAGCAACGGCAAGCTGCGGATGCAGGTCGCGGACTCGATCGACACCAGCGACTCGCAGACCTTCAACGTGACGCTGAAGTCGGGCTGGACCTTCCACGACGGCACGCCGGTGACAGCGAGCAGCTTCGTGAACGCCTGGAACTGGGCCGCGAACACCGGCAACAACCAGATCAACAGCTCCTGGTTCGGCGACATCCAGGGCTACAAGGACGTCCACCCGGACAGCGGCGCGGCGACCACGGACAAGATGTCCGGCCTGACCGTCCAGGACGACACGCACTTCACCATCAAGCTCTACAACAAGGTCTCGTACTTCCCGTACAAGCTGGGGTACGTGGCCTTCTCGCCGCTTCCGGAGGGGTTCTTCAAGGACCCGGCGGGCTACGGCCAGAAGCCGGTCGGCAACGGGCCGTACCAGTTCGTCAGCTGGGACCACAACTCGCAGGTGGTCACCAAGACCTTCGCGAACTACCAGGGCGTGGACAAGCCGAAGAACGGTGGTGTGATCTTCAAGATGTACACCACCGCCGAGGCGGCCTACGCGGACCTGCAGTCCAACAACCTGGACGTGATGGACCAGGTGCCGCCGTCGGCGCTGGCGAACTACAAGAACGACCTCGGCGACCGGGCGATCGACGCCCCGCAGGGCGCCATCCAGAACGTCGGCTTCACGCTGTACCAGGCCGACTGGTCCGGCCAGGACAAGGCCAAGGTCCGGCAGGGCCTGTCGATGGCGATCGACCGCAACACCATCACCACCACGGTGCTGCAGGGCTCGCGCAAGCCGGCCAGCGCCTGGGTCGCCGAGGGCGTCGAGGGCTACAAGGCCGGTACCTGCGGGGACTTCTGCAACTACAACCCGGACCAGGCGAAGCAGCTGATCCAGCAGGGCGGCGGCGTCCCCGGCAACGCGGTCAAGATCACCTACAACGCCGACGGCGGCCACAAGGAGTGGGTCGACGCGGTCTGCAACTCGGTCCGGCAGGCCACCGGGGTGAACTGCACCGGTGACCCGAAGACCGACTTCAAGACCGCCCGCGCGGCGATCACCGGGCACCAGATCGACGGCATGTTCCGCACCGGCTGGGTGCAGGACTACCCGCTGAACGCCAACTTCCTGGCGGACGTGTACCGCACCGGCGCGGCCTCCAACGACACCGGCTACTCCAGCCCGGAGTTCGACAAGCTCTCCACCCAGGCCGACCAGGCGCCGTCCATCCAGGACACCGCGACCGGTTACCAGCAGGCCGAGGCGCAGCTGGCGATCGACATGCCGGCCATCCCGCTCTGGTACTACCGGACCAACTCGGGCTTCTCCACCAACGTGCAGAACGTCACGTTCGACTCCTTCGGCAACCCGGCCTGGACCCAGGTCGAGGTCAAGGGCTGACCCCACCCGACGCCGGCCCCGTCCTCCCCGCACGGAGGGCGGGGCTCCGGCACTACGTCAACCCTTCGGAAGGAGGGCTCCCATGGGCCACTACGTCCTTCGGCGCGTGCTCCAGATGATCCCGGTGTTCTTCGGGGCCACGCTGCTGATCTTCCTCATGGTGTACACGCTGCCGGGCGACCCGATCGCGGCGATGTTCGGCGACAAGGCCGCCGACCCGGCGACGGTGGCCAACCTGCGGCACAAGTACTACCTCGACCAGCCGCTGTGGAAGCAGTACCTGCACTACATGGGCAACATCTTCCAGCTGGACTTCGGCACCAGCTTCACCGGGCGCCCGGTCTCCGAGATCATGGCCGACGCCTTCCCGGTCACCATCCGGCTGGCCCTGGTGGCGTTCTTCTTCGAGATCTTCATCGGCCTGCCGCTCGGCCTGATCGCCGGCCTCAAGCGGGGCAGCATCGCCGACACCCTGGTGCTGGTGCTGACC
Source organism: Streptomyces sp. TLI_171 (assembly GCF_003610255.1). Lineage (GTDB taxonomy): Bacteria > Actinomycetota > Actinomycetes > Streptomycetales > Streptomycetaceae > Kitasatospora. The sequence goes on from NZ_RAPS01000001.1 coordinate 4,707,289, forward strand.
CTGGTGGTGATCTCGATCCCGGTGTTCGTGCTCGGCAACCTGGCACAGACGATCTTCGCGATCAATCTGGGCTGGGTGACGGCCACCGTGCAGGACTCCACGGACATCACCCAGTTGATCCTGCCGGGCCTGGTGCTGGCGTCCCTGTCGCTGGCGTACGTGGCCCGGCTCACCCGCACCTCGATCGGCGAGAACCTGCGCGCCGACTACATGCGCACCGCGACCGCCAAGGGCCTGCCGCGGCGGACCGTCATCGGGCGGCACCTGCTGCGCAACTCGCTGATCCCGGTGGTGACCTTCCTCGGCACCGACCTCGGCGCGCTGATGGGCGGCGCGATCGTCACCGAGGGCATCTTCAACATCGCCGGCGTCGGCAACGTGCTCTACAAGGCGATCAACCAGAAGGAAGGCCCGACGGTGGTCGGGATCGTCACCGTGCTGGTGATCGTGTACCTGGTCGCCAGCCTGGTCGTCGACCTGCTCTACGCCGTCCTGGACCCGAGGATCCGCTATGCCTGAGCGCAACGAGGACATCCCCGACCACAACGACCCGCTGCGGAACCTCCAGCCGACCGACAGCGACCACCTGGACTACGTCGGCCAGCAGGGGATGGCGGTCGAGCAGGACACGTTAATCGAACCGGACGTGGTCAAGCGGGAGCAGGCGCGCAGCCTCTGGGGCGACGCCTGGCGGGACCTGCGGCGGCGGCCGATCTTCCTGATCTCGCTGCTGCTGATCATCCTCCTGCTGCTGATGGCGATCTTCCCCGGGCTGTTCACCGACGCCAACCCGCGGGCCGCCAACCTGAGCAAGGACTACCTGCGCAAGCCCGACTACACCGACTTCTTCGGGGCCGGCTGGTTCGGCTACGACGGGCAGGGGCGCTCGGTCTACGCCCGGCTGATCTACGGCGCGCGGGCCTCGATCACGGTCGGCATCTGCGTCACCCTGGCGGTGACCCTGGTGGGCGGCCTGACCGGCATGGTGGCCGGCTACTTCGGCGGCTGGCCGGACGCGCTGCTGTCGCGGATCACCGACATCTTCTTCGGCATCCCGCTGCTGCTCGGCGCCCTGGTGCTGCTGAACGCCTTCGCGTTCCGCAACGTGTGGTCCGTGGTGATCGCGCTGTCCTTCCTCGGCTGGACCCAGCTGGCCCGCGTCATGCGCGGCTCGGTGATCACCGTCAAGCAGTCCGACTACGTGGTGGCCGGGCGGGCGCTGGGCGCCGGCACCGGGCGGCTGATGTTCCGTCACATCCTGCCGAACGCGCTGGCCCCGGTGATCGTGGTGGCCACCATCGCGCTCGGCGGCTACATCACCGCGGAGGCCACGCTGAGCTTCCTCGGCATCGGTCTGCAGGACCCGACGATCTCCTGGGGCGTGGACATCTCGTCCGCGCAGAAGGTGATCCGGCAGGCGCCGTTCGTGCTGTTCTTCCCGGCCGCCGCGCTCTCGGTCACCGTGCTGGCCTTCATCATGCTGGGCGACGCGGTGCGTGACGCCCTCGATCCGAAGCTGCGCTGAGCGAGGGGAGCAGGCAGATGAGCACCGCCGCCGACCAGGCCGGTACGACCCGCGAGGAGCCCTACACCGGGCCGCTGCTGGACGTGAGGGACCTGCACGTCGAGTTCAAGACCCGGGAGGGCGTGGCCCGGGCCGTCAACGGCGTCAGCTACTCGGTCGCCGCGGGCGAGACGCTGGCCGTGCTGGGCGAGTCCGGCTCCGGCAAGTCCGTCACCGCGCAGGCCATCATGGGCATCCTGGACATGCCGCCGGCCAGCATCCCCAAGGGGGAGCTGCTGTTCCGGGGCCGGGACATGCTGAAGATGTCCAAGGAGGAGCGCCGGAAGATCCGCGGCCAGAAGATTGCGATGATCTTCCAGGACGCGCTGTCCTCGCTCAACCCGGTGCTCCCGGTGGGCTACCAGCTCGGCGAGATGTACCGGGCCCACCGCGGCACCAGCCGCAAGGACGCCAAGGCCAAAGCCGTCGAGCTGATGGACCGGGTGCGGATCCCGGCCGCCGCCCAGCGGGTCGGCGACTACCCGCACCAGTTCTCCGGCGGCATGCGCCAGCGCATCATGATCGCGATGGCGCTGGCGCTGGAACCGGACCTGATCATCGCCGACGAGCCGACCACCGCCCTGGACGTCACGGTGCAGGCCCAGGTGATGGACCTGCTGGCGGACCTGCAGGCCGAGTACCACATGGGCCTGATCCTGATCACCCACGACCTCGGCGTGGTCGCCGACGTGGCCGACAAGATCGCCGTGATGTACGCGGGCCGGATCGTCGAGACCGCGCCGGTGCACGAGCTGTACGCGCGGCCCGCCCACCCGTACACCCGGGGGCTGCTGGACTCCATCCCGCGGCTCGACCAGAAGGGCCAGGAGCTCTTCGCGATCAAGGGACTGCCGCCGAACCTGCTGCGGATCCCGCCGGGCTGCGCGTTCAACCCGCGCTGCCCGCGGGCGCAGGACATCTGCCGGCAGGAGGTGCCGGCGCTGTTCGACGTGACCGAGGACGACGGGACGCCGCTGGCCGGGCGGGGCAGCGCCTGCTTCTTCTGGAAGGAGACCCTCCATGACGGTTAACGGTGCCACCCCGCTCGGGGCGACCACTCCCGAGGAGGTCGCGTTCGCCCAGGACGTGCCGCGCGGCGAGCCCATCCTCGAAGTGCGCGACCTGAAGAAGCACTTCCCGCTGACCAGGGGCGTGCTGTTCAAGAAGCAGGTCGGCGCGGTCAAGGCCGTCGACGGGGTGTCCTTCGACCTGATGCAGGGCGAGACCCTCGGCATCGTCGGCGAGTCCGGCTGCGGCAAGTCGACGCTCGCCAAGGTGCTGATGAACCTGGAACCGGCCACCGCCGGCTCGGTGAAGTACAAGGGCGAGGAGATCTCGCACCTGTCCGGCGCCGCGCTCAAGGCGGTCCGCCGCAACATCCAGATGGTGTTCCAGGACCCGTACACCTCGCTGAACCCGCGCATGACGGTCGGCGACATCATCGGCGAGCCGTTCGAGATCCACCCCGAGGTGGCCCCGAAGGGCGACCGCCGCAAGGCCGTCCAGGACCTGCTGGACGTGGTGGGCCTGAACCCGGAGTACATCAACCGGTACCCGCACCAGTTCTCCGGCGGCCAGCGCCAGCGCATCGGCATCGCCCGCGGCCTGGCGCTCAAGCCCGAGGTGATCATCTGCGACGAGCCGGTCTCCGCGCTCGACGTGTCGGTGCAGGCCCAGGTGATCAACCTGCTGGAGCAGCTCCAGGGCGAGTTCAACCTGTCGTACATGTTCATCGCGCACGACCTCTCGATCGTCCGTCACATCTCGGACCGGGTCGGCGTGATGTACCTCGGGCGGATGGTCGAGATCGGCAGCGACCTGGAGATCTACGACCATGCCACCCACCCGTACACCCAGGCGCTGCTCTCCGCCGTGCCGGTGCCGGACCCGACCGCGCGGGAGCGGCGGGACCGGATCGTGCTGACCGGCGACGTGCCCTCGCCGGCCAACCCGCCGTCCGGGTGCCGCTTCCGCACCCGCTGCTGGAAGGCGCAGGAGAAGTGCGCCCGGGAGGACCCGGCGCTGACCGTCCGGGACTGGCTGGAGGGGCGGGCCCGGCACGACTCGGCCTGCCACTTCGCCGGCGAGCGCGAGGTCTAGCCCCGCCCCGCGCACGGAAAGGGCCCCCGCCGAACGGATCGGCGGGGGCCCTTCGACGCGACGGGGGCTCAGACCTCGGCGCGCTGCTCCGGAACGGCCGCGGCGGCGCCGTCCTCCGGGCTGTGCCCGGTGCCCCCTTCGGGGAAGTGGCACGCGGTCAGGTGGCCGTCCGCGCTGCCGGAGAGCTGGATCAGCGGCGGCTCCTCCACCGCACACTTCTCCTGCGCCTTCCAGCAACGGGTGCGGAAGCGGCAGCCCGACGGCGGGTTGAGCGGCGACGGGACGTCACCGGTCAGCCGGATGCGCTCGGTGGACACGTTGTCCGGGTCGGCGTCCGGCGCCGCCGACAGCAGCGCGTGGGTGTACGGGTGCCGGGGCCGGTCGTACAGCGACTCGCGGTCGGCGATCTCGACGATCTTGCCGAGGTACATCACCGCGACGCGCTGCGAGAAGTGCCGGACGATCGACAGGTCGTGCGCGATGAACACGAACGCGATGCCGAGCTCCTTCTGCAGCTTCTGCAGCAGGTTGACCACCTGGGCCTGGATCGACACGTCGAGCGCGGAGACCGGCTCGTCGGCGACGATCAGCTTCGGGTTCAGCGCGAGCGCGCGGGCGACGCCGATGCGCTGGCGCTGGCCGCCGGAGAACTCGTGCGGGAAGCGGTTGTAGTGCTCCGGGTTGAGGCCGACGATCTCCAACAGTTCCTTGACCCGGGCCTCGCGGCCCTGCGGCGGGTTGATGTTGTTGATCTCCATCGGGCCCGTGATGATCGTGCCGACGGTGTGCCGCGGGTTCAGCGAGGAGTACGGGTCCTGGAAGATCATCTGGATCTCGGACCGCACCGGCGCCAGCTCCTTGCGGGAGGCGTGCGAGATGTCCTGGCCCAGGTACTTGATCGAGCCCGCGGTGGGCTCGTACAGCCGGGTCACCAGGCGGCCGGTGGTCGACTTGCCGCAGCCCGACTCGCCGACCAGGCCCAGGCTCTCGCCCGCGTGCACGGTGAAGCTGACGTCGTCGACCGCCTGCACCGCGCCGACCTGGCGCTTGAACGGGAAGCCGCCCATCACCGGGAAGTGCTTCGTGAGCCCGGACACCTCCAGCAGCGGGGTGCCGGTGGCCACCGGTCCGGGGGCCTTGTCGCTGACGATCTGCTCTGCACTCATGGTTGTTCGCTCCTTGAACCGAGAATCCGGACTCAGCTGCTCAGCCGGGGCAGGATCTGCTCGGTGAGGATGGACTGCTTCTGCGCGAGGGTGAGGTGGCACGCCGACAGGTGACCGGAGTCGTCGACGGCGTCCAGGCCGGGCCGCTCGGTGGTGCACCGGTCGCCGGGGACCTGGGAGCGGAACTCGCAGCGCGGGTTGAAGGCGCAGCCGGACGGCGGGTTCAGCAGCGAGGGCGGCGAACCCGGGATCGGCCGCAGCGGCACGTCCACCGCCGCGTTGATCCGCGGGATGGAGCTCAGCAGGCCCCAGCCGTACGGGTGCTGGGGGGTCTTCAGGATCTGCCGCATGGTGCCGCGCTCGACCGCCCGGCCCGCGTACATCACCAGCACGTCGTCGGCGATCTCGCGGATCACGCCGAGGTCGTGGGTGATGAAGATGATCGACGTGCCGGACTCCTCCTGGAGCTCCTTCAGCAGGTCGACGATCTGGGCCTGCACGGTCACGTCGAGCGCGGTGGTCGGCTCGTCCGCGATCAGCAGCTTGGGGCTGCAGACCAGGGCCATGGCGATCATCGCGCGCTGGCGCATGCCGCCGGAGAACTCGTGCGGGTAGCTGTCCACGCGCTTGTCGGGCTGCGGGATGCCGACCTTGGCCAGCATCTCGATCGCCCGCGCGCGGCCCTCGCGCTTGTTCGCGCCGGTGTGCTTCATGAACGGCTCGGCGATCTGCCGGCCGATCGTGTAGTACGGCGAGAGCGCGGCCAGCGAGTCCTGGAAGATCATCGCCATCTTGTTGCCGCGCAGCTTCTCCAGCTCGCGCTGGGAGGCGGTCAGGAGCTCCTGGCCCTCCAGCTTGATGGAGCCCTCGATGGTGGTGTTGCGCGGGTTGTGCAGGCCCATCACCGCGAGGTTGGAGACCGACTTGCCGGAGCCGGACTCGCCGACGATGCCGAGGGTCTTGCCGGCCGCCAGGTCGAAGTTCAGCTCGTTGACGGCCTTGACGATGCCGTCCTCGGTCCGGAAGCGGACCCGCAGGTCGCGGACGGAGAGGAAGGCCTCGCCCGCAGCGGCCGGGGTGCCGGCCTCGGACTTGGTGAGGGTGCTCACGGTCGGATCTCCTCGGGGACGGGGTGGTGCGGGGCGGAGGCGGATGCGGGGGTGCTCATCCGATCCTCACCCGGGGGTCGAGCACGCCGTAGACGGCGTCGACGATGATGTTGAAGACCAGGATCGCGGCGGCGCTGAACAGCAGCACGCCGAGCTCCAGCTGGGTGTCCTGGACGGTGATCGACTTCACCGCGAGCATGCCCAGGCCCTGGATGCCGAAGGACACCTCGGTGATGATCGCGCCGGAGAACACCAGGCCCAGGTCGAGGCCGAAGATGGTGATGATCGGGGCCATCGCGCCGCGGAGCGCGTAGCGCCACCACACGTACCGGCTCGACATGCCCTTGGCGCGGGCCGCCCGGATGTGGTCCTCGGAGAGCTGCTCGATCATCAGCGAGCGGACCTGGCGGGTGTAGTTCGACCAGAAGATGATCGACATGACCAGCCAGGGCAGGATCATCCCGGTGATCGACCCGATCGGGTCCTCGGTGAACGGGGTGTACCCGGGCTTGTCCAGCCAGTGCAGGTTGGTGACGAACAGCGCCATCGCGAGCGGGGCGACGAAGAAGATCTGGGTCGACTGGCCGAGCTGCGACACCGAGCTGGCGACGGTGTCGAAGATGCTGCCCTGCTTCCAGGCGGAGATCATGCCCAGGCTGACGCCGATCACCAGGAACGCCACCGAGCCGCCCAGCGCCAGCATGATGGTCGCCGGGTAGTTCGCCAGGATGACGTCGATGACCCACTGGTGGCGGGAGTTCGAGTAGCCCAGGCACGGCGCGTTGCAGAAGCCGTAGGCACCCTTCTCCACGCCGACGAACAGGCCCTTGATGTAGTCCCAGACCTGCTCGACGTGGGACTTGTCCAGACCCATGTTGTGTCGGACGGTCGCGAGCTGCTGGGGGCTGCACCCCTTGGGGCAGTTGAGCTGGGCCTGGTCCACCGGCAGCGTCATGACCGCCAGGTAGGTCAGCAGGACCAGGAGGAAGAGGATGACAATCGCGCCGAGCGCCCGGCGGGTGAGAAATCTGAGCATGGGTTGGGCTCTTCCGAGTCTGGGCGCCGTCGGCGGCCGCGTCGTGGAGAGTGCCGGGCCCGGTCGCGGACCCGTGTGAGGGCCTGGTTCGTGGTCGGCAGGGGACGGCGGGTCCGTCCGGTCGGACGGACCCACCGGCAGGGCGCGGGACCGGTCTTCGGGTCCCGCGCCCTGTCAGGTCATTACTTGACGTAGATGCTGGAGACGTCCACGGCGCCGATGACCTCGTTGTAGGCCACGCCACCGAGGCCGGAGCCGTACACCTGGAAGAACTTGTCGTAGACCGCGGGGATCTGCGGCACGTCGGCCAGGGCCTTGTCGGCGAGCTTCATCCACTCGGCGGAGGCGGCGGTCACGTCCGTCATCTTGTTGATGCGGTCGATCTCGGTGTTGGTCGCGTCGCTGTTGTAGTGGCTGTAGTTCGGCGAGCCGTCGGCGACGGTGCGGCCGTCCAGGGTCGGCGGGACGACGGTCGAGGCGACCGGCCAGTCCGCGCCCCAGCCGGAGCGGTACAGGTCGAAGCCGTTGTCCTTCTTGCCGATCACCGAGTAGTAGCTGGTCGGGTCCAGCTCCTTGCGGTCGACCTTGAAGCCCGAGTTGTTCAGGGCCTCCTGGATCGCCGCGGCGACCGGCTGCCAGCGCGGGGTGTTCGCGTAGGCCAGGACGATCGGGTAGTTCTCGGCGCCGGCCTCCTTCAGGAGGGCCTTGGCGGCCTCCGGGTCACCCTCCGGCTTGGCCTTCAGGCCCAGCGGGTCGGAGTCCTTCCAGCCGGCCACGGTCGGGCTGACCAGGTTGGTGGCGAGGTCGCCGGTGGCGGCGCCGCCGAGCAGCTTCTGCACCTGGGCGCGCGGGAAGGCGAGCGCGAGGGCCTTGCGGACCTTCGGGTCCTTCACGCGGGTGGTGTTGATGTCGAAGACGTCGACGAACGGCAGGAACTTGTTGACCAGGCGGTCCTTGTAGGTGGCCTGGTCGGTCTGGATCTTGGCGATCGACGCGTTGTCGGCGTTGGTCACCAGGGTCAGGGCGTTCTTGTCCTCGCCGTTCTCCGCCAGCAGGCGCTGGGTCAGCAGCGGGTTGGCGATGGAGAGCTCGAACTCCCAGCTGTCCACGTACTGGTGACGGATCGGGTCCGACTTCGGGTCCCAGTTCGGGTTCTTCACCAGCTTGAGGGACTTGTCCTTCTCGTAGCTGGCGATCTTGTAGGGGCCGATGGAGACCGGGTGGTCGTTGTACTTCTCCTTGTCGTCCTTCGACTTCTGGATGGCCGTGATGTTCGGCATCTGGACGGCGTACGGGGTGTCCGCGTGCGCCTCCTTGAAGTGGAAGACGATGGTCTTGTCGTCGGGGGTGCCGATGACGTCGTCACCGAGCTCCTTGCCGTCGTACGGACCCTGGTACACCTTGCGGTAGTCCTGGCCGGACAGCCAGGTCTGGATGTAGGTCGGACCCTGGTCCTGGTAGTCCGCGTACAGGCGCTCGATGCCGTACTTGACGTCCTTCGAGGTGATCGGCGTGCCGTCCTCGAACTTCAGGTTGTCCTTGAGGGTGTACGTCCAGGTCTTGCCCTCGTCCGACAGCTTGCCGGTGTCGGTGGCGAGGTCGCCGACCAGGATGGTCTTGCCGGTGGCCGGGTCGGTCTTGTAACCGGTCAGCGAGCGGCTGTAGAGCTGCGCGAGGGCCTGGTACTCGTTGACGTAGATCTGGCCCGGGTCGAGGTAGTCGATGCCGGCCGGCTCGATGCCGTGGGCGACGCCGCCCGGCTTGGCGCCCGCGACGTCCTTGGCCGGACCGGTGGAGTCGGCCAGGGTGCCCAGACCGAAGTTCTGCACCTCGGACTTGGCGACGTTGCCGTCACCGGACTTGGTGTTGTGGCCGCTGGAGCAGCCGGTCAGGGTGAGCGCGCTGATCGCCAGCATCGCGGGCACGTACGCGGCCTTGCGAAGTCTCATTGCTTCCTACCTGTCAACTGGGCGTGGGATGTCTGGTCAGCGCGGACCGCCGGTGCACCACCGGGGACTGCTGGACTCAGGGCACTGCTTGGTGATGCGAGGTGGTGCTACCGGATGGTCTTCGGGTCGAGAGCGTCCCGGACCGCGTCCCCGAGCAGGTTGAACGCGAGGACGAAGGTCGTCAGCGCCACGCCGGGGAAGACGAGATATGTGATGTCGACGTCGTAGTACTGGGCGGCGTCGGAGAACATCCGGCCCAGGTCGGGAGTCGGGCTGGTGAAGCCCACGCCGAGGAAGGAGAGACCGGCCGCGCTGGTGATGATCAGCGGCAGCGACAGGGTGGCCTGCACCAGGATGGTGGTGGCCAGGTTGGGCAGCAGCTCCTTGAAGATGATCCGCCAGGGCGACGCGCCGGCAATCTTCGCGGCCTCGATGTACTCGCGCTCGCGCAGCGAGATGGTGATCGAGCGGATCAGACGGGCCATGCCCATCCAGCCGAGCAGCGCCAGGATCGTCCACATGCCGACCAACCGGACCCAGGTCGGGGTCTCCTTGTCGATCGGGACGATGGCGTTGACCACGATCGGGAAGAACGCGATGGCGGTCAGCTGGGTCGGCAGCGCCAGCAGCATGTCGGTGAAGCGGCCGACCAGGTAGTCGAAGGTGCCGCCGAGGTAGCCCTGCGCCAGGCCGACCACCACACCGAGGACCGTGGCGGTGACCACCACGATGACGCCCACACCGAGCGAGGTGCGGATGCCGTACAGGATGTTGGTGAAGATGTCCTGACCGGTCGTGGGCGTGATGCCGAACCAGTAGTCGCCGCTCATGCCGCCGTTGGGGGCGACCGGCAGACCGAGGGCGTCCAGCAGGCTGGAGTCCTTCAACCCGTAGAAGACATACGGGCTCTTGCCGTACAGCGCGGAGATCACCGGGGCGAGCAGGGCCGCCGCGATGTACCCGAGGGTGATCACTGCACAGACCACGCCCGTGCGGTTGCGCTTGAAGCGGCTCCAGGCGATCTGGCCCGGCGTGCGCCCGAGGAGCTCGGCCGGCTTGGCGCCGGCCTCGTCCGTGGACTTGGCGAGGATGGGATCTCCCTCGGCCGTCGTCCCAGTTGGCGTCGTCATGGTGCTAAAGCTCCCGACCGTGGTCCGTGCAGAAGCAAGGAGTAAGAACTTGGATGAATGGACTCTTGCAAGTCGTTTATCGAACGTCAAGAGTTCCTCAGTTGTCGGGGGCCCATTTCCTCCTTCGTGCTGGAATGTCAACCACTTCGTAGTTCTCGGACTCTTGACACCGGCCGAGCGAGACGGTCAAAACCGGACAAACTTGCGCAAGCGTTGTTCACATGTCCGTAACGATGCACTGTCAGCTCCGCTATCAGGACGTCGAGTTCAAGATCTCGGTCGGACGACGCGCGTAGACCACATGTCCGTTTTGAGGCCATTCACCGGAATTGGCGAGCGTAATTGAGTGTCCGATAATCGGACACCGGTGTTTTCGGGCGTGCGGGAGCGAATTCATGGGTAGGGGTGACCCAATTCGGGCGGCCCGGGGGGCGCCGCCCGGCTGGCAATTTCTCGCCATTGGCGAGTCCTCGCCGCGCCGGGTTACTTCAGCAGCCCGATGTTCTCGTAGACGAAGTCGCCGAGCCCGGGGGCGCCGATGTTCGCCAGGTCCTTCCGGGCCCCGTAGAGAGCCGGCCGCTGGTACAGCGGGACCAGACCCGCGACCTGCCACGCCTCTTCGTCCGCACGGTTGAGCGCCTCCGTCTCCTCGTCCACGGTGTCGGCCTTGGCGGCCTCCGCCATCGCCTTGTCGAGCGCCTTGCTGCCGACCTGGGACCAGTTGGAGCCGGAGTCCTGCTGGAAGGTGCTGATCGAGTTGGAGACCGGGAAGGGGGTGCCCAGCAGGGCGAACGCGGTCAGGTCGAAGTCGTGCTGGTAGATGTGGCCGTCGAAGAACTCGCCCGCGGGCACGGTCTGCACCGTGACCTTCACCCCGACCTCGCCCAGCATCCGGGTGACCAGCGCGCTCTCGTTGGCGGCCAGGTTGTTCGACGCGGGCGCCACGAAGCGCAGCACCAGTTCCTTGCCGTCCTTGGCGCGGACGCCCGAGGGGCCGACCTTCCAGCCCAGCGAGTCGAGGGCCGCCTTCGCGGCGCCGGGGTCGAAGCGGCTCAGGCCGTTCGAGTTGTCCTGGTAGCCGTGCTGCGAGGGCACCAGGAAGTGGTTGTTCATCGGCACGTACGGCCAGTCCAGGCCGGCCAGGTCGGTGCGGGTGATCTCGGCCCGGTCGATCGCCTGGATCAGCGCCTGACGGAGCTTCGGGTCGCCCAGCAGCGGGCTCCGGCCGTTGAGCACCAGGTGCCGCAGGTTCGGCCCGCCGGCCTTGCGCACCTCGGCGCCCGCGGTGGCCTGGATGACCCGGTAGCCCTCGGTGTTGGGGCCGTTGTTGTAGAAGTCGACCTCGCCCTTGGCGAAGGCCTGCGGCATCGAGCCGGTGTCGTAGGCCTTGAACACGATCTTGTCGAGCATCGGCCGGTCGCCCCACCAGCCCGGGTCGGCGACCACCGTGACGGTGCGTGCCTCGGCGTCCATGTCGGCGACCTTGAACGGGCCGGCCGACACCGGGATGCGGCCCTTGAACGCGGTGTTGAACAGCTCCGGGGTGGAGACGTACCGGGCGGGCAGCAGCGGGGCGTTGCCGGCGTTGTTGAACATCGCCTGCCACTCCGAGTACGGCGCCTTGAAGGTCATCACCGCCTGGAAGTCGTCCTCGCCCCGGACGACGCTCTCCACCTGGTCGAAGCCGTTGGTGGTGGCGGTCCTGTACGCCGGGTCCTGGCCGTTCAGGGCCTGCCAGTCGGCCTGCAGGTCGCGCCAGGTGATCGGGGCGCCGTCCGACCAGTGCGCCTTCGGGTTGAGCGTCCACACCACGACCTGCTTGCCCTGCCGCACCTCGCTGCGCACGTCGCTGAGGTAGGCCGGGTTGGGGGTCTGGGTGCCGCCCGCGTCGGAGCGCCAGAAGGTCGGCAGCAGCGCCTTGACCACGTCGTTGGTGGAGGCCTCGGACCCGTCCGCCTGGACCGGGTTCCACTGGCTGGAGTACTGGTCGATCGCCCAGTTGAGGGTGCCGCCCCGGCGCAGCTCGGACCGCGGGTGGGCGTTCATCGCCTGCTGGGTCATCCGCGGCGCCTCGCCGCCGCCCGCCGCCGCCGACCGGCCGTCGGCGGACCCGTCGGCGGAGGCGCAGGAGCACAGCGCGAAGGTCAGCGCCGCCACCGTGGCGGTCAGCGGGAGCGGGAAGCGGGGTCTCGGCACGCGGCACATCTTGCGAGCCGGTGAACGGACTTGTCGACCTGCGGAGGATCAAGGATTGGTAACGCGACGTGGCCGCCCGGTTGCGCCGTCCGGTTCGCCCGGTTCTGCGACGCCAGTGGCGAGGATTCGCCAGCACGCCGAAGGCCGGGGCGCCGACTTCGGCGCCCCGGCCCGGGCCGGGTGTTGACGGGCGGTCAGGCGGCCGGTCAGGCCGGGAACTTGAAGGTGCGGTCCCGGCCGCTCTTCCCGATCGTCTGGCCGATCGCGTCCGCCACGTCCTGCGCGGTGATCGGGCTCGCCTTCCCGGCCTTGGTGGTCTTCACCTTGTCGAAGGTGGTGCCGATGGAGCCGGCCAGCGCGTCCAGGTCCCACTTCAGCACCACGTTGCCGGACGCGTCCGGGGCCAGCGTCAGCGCCTTGGCCGCGGTGTTCCGGCCGAAGTTGAACTGCTTGCCGCCGGCGGTGACCGTGACGTTCCCGTTCAGCACCTGCTTGCCGAGCGTGTCCGCGGCGGCCTGCAGCGCGTCCTGGCCGACCTTCGGCTGGGCCTCGGCGGTGGGCAGCGCCAGCTCCGCCTCCGGCTTGCCGGCCGCCCGGTCGCGGTAGGCCTGCTCGACCTTGTCCGCGGCGGCCGCCGAGTCCAGGCCCTGGCCGCCCTTGCCCGGCACCACCTCGGCGGCGCCCGCGTCGGTGAACCGGACGAAGCCCTCCTGCAGGCTGCCCCCGGACTTGGCGGCCAGGTCGTCCAGGGCGGCCTTCAGCTTGGCCCGGTCGACCCGGACCGTGGGCGCGACGGCCTTGCCGCTGCCGGTCAGCGAGCCGAACACCTCGACCGGGTTGTAGCTGTGCTTGGTCAGCGCGTCGACCGTCGCGGTGGTGTCGAAGGTCAGGCCGGCGCTGGCCGGGTCCAGCGACACCGACTGATCGCCGATCTTCAGCTTCAGCGGCTGCTGGCCGATCTTGCCGACCGAGCCGTCCAGCACGGTCACCGCCTGGTCGCGGGAGTCGCCGCCGATCGAGGTCCCCAGCACCGTGGTGCCCTTGGGGATGTCCGACTGATTCATCATCAGGCCGGCGCCGTACCCGGCCGCGCCGACGAACAGCACCGCGGTGACCGCGTACACCAGCAGCTTCTTGCCGCGGCCGCCGCGCTTCTTCCCGCTCGGCTCCGGCTCGACGTCCTCCTCGATCGCCTGCTGCGTCTCGGGGGCCAGCGGGCGCTTCGGGGTGGCGGCCCGCGGGCCGCCGGGGAACGGCTGCGCGGCGGGCACGTCGGCGAACCGGCCGCCGCCCGCCGCGGCCTGGGCGCCCTCGGCGGCCGGGCGCGGACGGTCACCGGCGTTGGGGTACCCCCGGCCGGCGGCCGGGGACGGATCGCCGGGCTGGGCCGGGCCGTTGAGGAACAGCTGGGTGGTCGGCGGGTCGTCGAACCCGCGCTCGGCGGCCGGGCCGCCGAACAGCTGGGTGGTCGGCGGGTCGGATATGCCCGCGCCCGGCCGCGGCTCGTCGCCGGTGATCGGGTCGAAGCCGCCGATCTGGGTGTCCTCCGGCTCCTGGCCGGGGCCGGCCGCACCGGGGAACGGCCCGCCCGGCCCGCGCTGCGCGGTCGGGGCGCCGCCCGGCGCCGGACGGCGGCCGGCGGCCGGGGTGTCGAACGGGTCCTGCGCGCCCGGGGCGTTGAACGGGTCCCGGGCCGCCGGGCTGTCGAACGGGTCCTGCGGAGCCGGGGCCTCGAACGGGTCCTGGGCCGCCGCCGCGGGACGGAACGGGTCGGCCTGCTGCTGCGGCAGCGGGTGCCCGCCGGTGCGGGAGGACAGCTCGTCCGGGCCGAACGGCGAGGCGGGCGCGCCGGACGGGCGCGGAGCGGGCCGCGGGGCCGCCTGCGGGGCGCCGCCGGGGGCGGGCGCGGCCGGGGCCGGGGCGGCGGCCGGAGCGGGCTCCGGACGGCCCTTCTGGCGCGGCTTGAACCACTCGCCGGTGGACTCCGACTCGCTGGGCTTCGGCGCGGGCTCCTGCCACTCCGGCGGCAGGTTCGGCGGGCTGGCGGTGCGCGCCCCGGCGTCCATCACGCCGAGCACCGGGTCGCCGGCGCCGCCGCGGTGCCGCGGGCCGGTCGGCTCGGCCGGCTTCTCGTCCTTGACCTTGCTCTGCACCACGATCGGCGGGATCGGCCGCGACCCGGGGATGTTGATCCGCATCCGGGTGGTCAGCGTGGTCTCCGTCTTCGGCGTCTCGGCCTCGTCGCCGCGCGGCCCGGGAGCGGGGCGTCCGGCGGCCGGGTCCGCGCCGGTCCCACCGGGCAGGCCGGTGCCGTACGGCGGGGTGCCCGACGGGTACGCGTCGGGGCCGCCGCGGCGGGGCTGCGGGTGGGCGTTGTCAGATTCGCGGCTGCTCAATGCTGCTCTGCTCCGGATTCGCGGCCGGGCCGGCTGGGCCGTCCGCTGCGTATGGGGAGGGTGACCGCCGGACGACGGCGTGCGGCGTGCGGCGGGCCGACCGGCCCCTGGACATCAGCTGTTCACATGTCGGCTGCGGCGAGCGCCGCCGGCCACGCGAGTGGTGCCGAAGGTACCGCCCCGCCCGGCTCGGCCGGACAGGGGGGTGGCCCGCCGGTGCACCACCTTACCGACAAGGAATCCGGCCCGTCCGACGACCGGGAGATCCCAATGGTCCGAATCCCCCCGGTATGCGGCTACCGGTCGGCGTCCTTGACGGTCCGTCGGGCCTCCGGCGCCGGTACGCCGAACAGGAACCCGGACCGGGTCGGCAGGGTCGTGCAGACCACGCCGATCACCGATCCGCCGAACAGGTAGAGGTAGGCGGGCAGCGTCGCGGAGAGCACCAGGTCTCCCTCCGGACGGGGCGCCAGCAGCACCGCTAGCACCAGGAACCAGCCGCCGAGCGCCGCGCCCGCGCCGAGCTTGGTGCCGGTCGCCCGCAGCCCGCCGTAGAACAGCCCGGCGCAGGCCGCCAGCGCCAGGAACACGCCCAGCGGGGGCCACAGGGTCTGCACGAAAGCTCCGCACACGGAGACCGCCGCGCCGAGCAGGAACAGCACCGCGTAGGCGGTGATCCGCAGGCCGCGGGGCGGCAGCGGCTCGGCGATCCGCTGCTCGCGGGAGCCGAAGAAAGGGTGCAGGAACTTCACGGCGCCACCCCGGCGAACAGGTCGGTCTCCGGGGCGCCCGCGCCGAGCGCGCCTCGGACCAGCTCGTAGTACTCGGTGGCCAGCAGCGGCTGCCCGAGGTCGTTGCTGAGCGCGAAGTGGCGCCCGTCCACCGCGATCTGGGTGGCGTGCGCCCGCATCGCGGCGGCCTTCGCCCCGGCGTACGCCGCGTTGTCCAGCACCGTGGTGACCAGCCGGTCGTCCACCACCCCGGGGATCTGGTCGACCGGCGCGACGCCCTTGAACGGGGCCTCGGCGGCGGTCTCCCGCAGCGCGGCCTCGATCACCGTGCGGGGCATCCGGTTGAAGTAGACCTTGGCGATCCGCCACGGCCCGCCCAGCTCCGGGCGGAACTCCGGGTCGGCGGCCAGCTCGTAGCCGCGCAGCGCGACCCGGTGCGCCTGGATGTGGTCGGGGTGCCCGTAGCCGCCCTGCTCGTCGTAGGTCACCAGCACCTGCGGGCGGACCTCGCGGATCACCTCGACCAGGTGGCCGGCCGCCTCGTCCAGCTCCGCCCGCCAGAAGCAGGACGGGTCGTCGTTGTCCGGGACGCCCATCATCCCGGAGTCCCGGTAGCGGCCAGGGCCGCCCAGGAAGCGGTGGTCGGAGACCCCCAACTCGCGCATCGCCGCCGCGAGTTCGCCGATCCGGTGGGCGCCCAGGGTGTTGTCGCGGGACTGCTCCAGATGGGCCAGCTCCGGCGGGATCACCTCGCCGCCCTCGCCCAGCGTGCAGGTCACCAGCGTCACCCGGACGCCCTCGGCGGCGTACCGGGCCATGGTGGAGCCGTTGTTGATCGACTCGTCGTCGGGGTGGGCATGCACCAGCAGCAGCCCGCGCGCGTCGGCACGGGCGGAGTCGGAGGTCATGCCCGGCAGCTTACGGCCTGCCCGGAGGGGACTCCCGGACAGGCCGCAGCGGCACGCGGATCGGAACCGCGGACCCCGGTCAGAGCTTCAGGCCGTTGATCATTCCGGCCAGGTTGGCCGTCACCTGCTGGATCGAGGGGGCGATCGAGCTGGAGGCCAGATAGAAGCCGAGCAGCGCGCACACCAACGCGTGGCTCAACTTCAGGTTGGAGCGGCGGACCAGGACCCAGACCACGACCAGCATCAGGACAGCTGCGGAGACGGACAAAGCCATGACGGCTCACACCCTTCCTCGGGTGCGCGGCCCCGGGGACGGGGCGGCGGGCGGAACAATGCTCAACTGATACCCGATGAGTGACGCCCGGGTAACGTTCCGTGAGCTCCGCCGGGGTGTCGCGGGGGCCCCGCGCGGGCGCAGCGCCGCCGGTCAGCGCCGGTCCGAACGGCCGTGCGCAGCCGAACCGGCGGGCTGCGCCGAACGAGTGATCACCGCAACCCCAGGCCGTAGGGTCGGCGGCATGACCACCGAGAAGCCGCACGACACCTTCCCCCGGCAGCACGCGCGCACCCAGCGGTTCACCGCCGGCGCGCCCCGGTCGTTCACCGTCGGCCCGGACGGTGAGCGGGTGCTGTTCCTGCGCTCCCACGGGGTGGAGCAGCCCGCCAACCTGCTGTGGAGCCTGGACGTCGCCAGCGGCGTCGAGACCGTGCTCGCCGACCCGGCCGAGCTGCTCGGCGGCGGCGCCGAGCAGCTGTCCGCCGCCGAGCGGGCCCGCCGCGAGCGCAGCCGGGAGACCTCCGCCGGGATCGTCGGCTACGCCCTGGACGCGGCCGGCCGGACCGCCGCGTTCGCGCTCTCCGGCCGGCTGTTCGCGGTCGACACGGCCACCGGCGAGGCCCGCGAGCTGCCCGCCGCCACCCCGCTGCTGGACCCGCGGCCCAGCCCCGACGGCCGGCTGGTCGGCTACGCCACCCCCGGCGGCGAGCTGCGGGTGACCGCCGCCGACGGCAGCGGCGACCGGCTGCTCGCCGGACCGGAGGCGGACGGCGTCAGCTGGGGCCAGGCCGAGTTCGTCGCCCAGGAGGAGATGAGCCGCGACCGCGGCTACTGGTGGGCCCCCGACAGCAGCGCGCTGCTCGCCGCCCGGGTCGACGACCGGCCGGTGCAGCGCTGGTGGATCGCCGACCCCGCCAACCCGGAGCGGCCGCCGGTCGAGGTCGCCTACCCGGCGGCCGGCACCCCCAACGCCGAGGTCGGCCTGTGGCTGCTCGGCCTGGACGGCTCCCGGACCGAGATCCGCTGGGACCGCGCGGCGTACCCCTACCTGGCCCGGGTGCACTGGTCGGCCGGCGGGCCGCCGCTGCTCCAGGTGCAGGCCCGCGACCAGCGCGAACAGCTGGTGCTGGAGGCCGACCTGACGACCGGTGGGACCACGGTGCTGCTGACCGAGCGGGACCCGGACTGGCTGGAGCTGTTCGGCGGCGTGCCGGTCCGGCGGGCCGACGGCGAACTGGTGCGGATCGCCGACCGGGACGGCGTCCGGGTGCTGCTGGTCGGCGAGCAGGCCGTCACCGACGCCGACCTGCACGTCCGCTCGGTGCTGGCCGTGGACGGCGACGGGGTGCTGTTCGCGGCCTCCGCCGGCGCCGCCGAGTTCGAGCGGCGCCCGCCCGGCTGGCTCGGCGTCTTCACGGCCGGCCCGGACGGGGTGCGGGAGGTCGGCGAAGGCGCGCTCGGCGCGGTCCGCGGCGGCGGCACCACCGTGCTCACCACCGCCGACCCGCTGCGGCCCGGCACCACCGTCACCGTGCTGCGGGCCGGCGTCGAACCGCGGGTGATCGCCTCGCACGCCGCCACCCCGCTGATCACCGCCCGGCCGGTGTTCCGGTTCGCGGGCGAGCGGCGGATCCCCTGCGCGGTGCTGCTGCCCACCGGCTACGACCCGGACGTGGACGGGGAGCTGCCCGTCCTGATGGACCCGTACGGCGGCCCGCACGGGCAGCGCGTGGTGCAGGCGCACAACCCGCACCTGGTCTCCCAGTGGTTCGCCGACCAGGGTTTCGCGGTGATCGTCGCCGACGGGCGCGGCACCCCCGGGCACAGCCCCGCCTGGGAGAAGTCGATCAACCGCCGGACCGCCGAGATCACCGTCGCCGACCAGGTCGACGCACTGCACGCGCTCGCCGAGCAGTTCCCGCTCGACCTGACCAGGGTCGCCATCCGCGGCTGGTCGTACGGCGGCTACCTGGCCGCCGCCGCGGTCCTGCGCGAACCCGAGGTGTTCCACGCCGCGGTGGCCGGCGCGCCCGTCACCGAGCACGACCTCTACGACACGCACTACACCGAGCGCTACTACGGCGACCCGAACACCGAGCCCGAGGCGTACCGGGCCAACTCGGTGGTGGAGCTGGCCCCGACGCTGCGCCGGCCGCTGATGATCGTGCACGGCCTGGCCGACGACAACGTGGTGGTCGCGCACAGCCTGCGGCTGTCCACCGCGCTGCTCGCCGCCGGCCGGCCGCACACCGTGCTGCCGCTGTCCGGGGTGACCCACATGACGCCGCAGGAACAGGTCGCCGAGAACCTGCTGCTGCTCCAGGTCCGGTTCCTGAAGGAGGCGCTCGGCCTGCTGTAACGGGTGCACCCGTGACATCCGTCATGCGGAGGTCACGACGGTGCGCACTGCCGCGGCCACCCCCGTCCGAAGGAGCCTTGAGGAGTCGGAGAGAACGGCTTCGAAGGGACTGAGTGGGATGGGGACGGGAACGGGGGAGGTCGCGGCCTTCCGGAACGTCAGCAAGAGCTACGGCCGGGTGAAGGCGGTGAACGGGCTCGACCTGGTGCTGCGACCTGGCGAGACCGTGGCGCTGCTCGGCCCGAACGGCGCGGGCAAGTCCAGCAGCCTCGACCTGCTGCTGGGCCTGCGCGAGCCGGACAGCGGGACCGTGGAGCTGTTCGGCGGCGCGCCGCGGGCGGCGATCACCGCCGGGCGGGTCGGCGCGATGCTGCAGAGCGGCGGCCTGATGAGCGACGTCAAGGTCCGCGAACTGGTCACCCTCGCCTGCAAGGTGCACCCCAAGGGGCACGCCCCCGCCGAGGTGCTGAGGACCGCCGGGATCGCCGACCTCGCCGACCGGCGGGTGGACAAGCTCTCCGGCGGCCAGGAGCAGCGCGTCCGGTTCGCCCTCGCGGTGGCCGGCGCCAACGACCTGATCGTGCTGGACGAGCCCACCACCGGCATGGACGTCTCGGTCCGCCAGCAGTTCTGGGCCGCGATGCGCGCCCAGGCCGACGCCGGCCGCACGGTGCTGTTCGCCACCCACTACCTGGAGGAGGCGGACTCCGTCGCCGACCGCGTCCTGGTCCTGCACAAGGGCCGGCTGATCGCCGACGGCTCCTCCGCCGAGATCAAGGCCCGGGCCGGCGCCCGCCGGATCGGCTTCGAACTCCACCCCTCCGACGGCGCCTTCGACGAAGCCGCGCTGCGCGAGCTGCCCGGCACCGTCGGACTGGACGTCAGCACCCGCGCCGACGGCGTGCGCACCGTCCGGATCCGCTCCGCCGACGCGGACGCGGGCGTCGCCGCGCTCTACAAGGCGGGCCTGTACCCGCGCGGGCTGGAAGTCACCGGCCTCGGCCTGGAACAGGCCTTCCTGACCATCACCAACGAGGCCGAGGAGAGCGCGCGATGACCACCCTGATCCGACTGGAGATCCTGCGCACCCTGCGCAACAAGCGGTACCTGCTGTTCACCGTGCTCTACCCGGCGCTGCTGTACGTCTTCTTCATCAGCGCCTACGGCGACAGCGCCGCCGGCGGGGTCTCCGCGAAGTCCTACTTCATGGTCTCGATGGCCACCTTCGGCGCGGTCGGCGCCGTCCTCACCGGCTCCGCGCAGCGCATCTCGCTGGAGCGCAAGAGCGGCTGGACCCGCCAGCTGCGGCTCACCGCCCTGCCCGGACCGGCCTACACGCTCGGCAAGATCGCCTCCTGCGCGGTCACCACGCTGCCCGCCATCGTGGTGGTCTTCGTGATCGGCGCGATCGAGGGCGTCGACCTGAGCGCCGCCCAGTGGCTCGGCCTGGCCGCCGCGCTGTGGCTCGGCAGCTTCGTGTTCGCCGCGCTCGGCGTCGCCCTCGGCTACGCCGCCCAGCCGGACGCCGTGCAGCCCGTGGTGATGATCGTCTACATGCTGATGGCGCTGTTCGGCGGGACCTGGTTCCCCGTCAGCGACTCGCTGCGGAGCTACGCCCGGTTCAACCCGGTCTACGACTACAACCAGCTGGCCGGCTTCATCCACGGCCAGGGCCTCGCGGGCACCGCGATCGCCGTGCTGGCGGCCTACCTCGCGGTCTTCACCGCGGCGGCGGCCTACCTGTACCGCAAGGACGCCCAGCAGGCATGATGACCCCCATGCAGACGCCCGCACCGGCCCGCCACCCCGACCACACCGGGGAGGACGGGCCGGACGGCCGTTGGACCACCTACCCCGGCGCGCCGGTGGACACCAAGCGCCAGCTGCTGGTCAAGCTCGCCTGGACCTCCGTCTGGGCGCTCTACCTGGCCTACCCCGTCCAGGACCTGACCACCGGTCAGCACACCCCGGCGGCGAGCGTCGCCGGAGCCGTCGCGCTGGCCGTCTTCCTGGCCGCGTACCTGTCGCTGGTCGTCATCCGCAACCGGCCGGGCCTGCCGCAGCCCACCCGGTACCTGCCGCTCGGACTGATGGCCGCGATCGCCGTCACCACCTCGTACGCCCTCGGCGAGTCCTGGCTGACCCTGTTCACCTACACCTCGGTCTGCGCCGCGATCGTGCTGCCCGGGCGGTTCGGCTTCCTCGGGGTCCTCGCCAGCACCGGCCTCTTCGCGGTGGTCGGGCTCACCAGCCACGCCGACGCCGAGACCCTGATCGCCATCGGCCTGCCCTGCGTGCTGGCCGGCCTCGCCATGCTCGGCATGCAGCGCCTGGTCGCCACCATGCGGGAGCTGCGCGAGGCGAGGGCCGCCGTCGCGCACCTCGCCGCCTCCGAGGAACGGCTGCGACTGGCCCGCGACCTGCACGACCTGCTCGGCCACTCGCTCTCGCTGATCGCCATCAAGAGCGAACTCACCGGACGGCTGATGGACGCCGGCAAGGCCGAGGACGCGCGCACCCAGGTCGCCGACATCGAACAGGTCGCCCGGCAGTCGCTGGCCGACGTGCGGAGCGCCGTCAGCGGCTTCCGCCGCCCCACCCTGCCGGTGGAACTCGCCGCCGCCCGCACCGCGCTGGCCGCCAGCCAGATCGAACTGGACGCCGACCCCCGGCTCGCCGAGGACCGCCCCGGACTCGGCGCGGAGGAGTCCGGCGTGCTCGCCTGGGCGCTGCGGGAGGCCGTCACCAACGTGGTCCGGCACGGCGCCGGCGCCACCCGCTGCGCCGTCCACCTCGACGAGACCTGGGAGGAGGACGGCCGCTACGCCGTCCTGGAGATCGTCGACAACGGGCCCGGGCCCGGCAAGTCCGGCGCCGGCAACGGGCTGTCCGGGCTGAGCGAGCGGCTCGAACTGGTCGGCGGCCGCCTGCAGACCGGCCCCGCCAACCGCGGCAAGGGCTTCCGGCTGCGCGCCACGGTGCCGCTGCGCCCCGGCCCCAGCGGGCAATAGGCTGCCCGCGTGACGGACGGAACGGGTGGACGACCGGTGCGAGTGCTGCTCGCCGAGGACCAGGGCATGGTGCGGGAGGCGCTCGCCGCGCTGCTCTCGCTGGAGGGCGACCTCGACGTCGTCGCGCAGGTCGCGCGCGGGGACGCCGTGCTGGCCGCGGTGACGGAGCACCAGGTCGACGTCGCGGTGCTCGACATCGAGATGCCCGGCATGACCGGGATCGACGCCTGCGCGGAGATCCGCCGCGCCCGGCCGCAGACCAAGGTGGTCATCGCCACCACCTTCGGACGGCCCGGCTACCTGCGCCGGGCGATGGAGTCCGGCGCCGACGCGTTCCTGGTCAAGGACGCGCCGGCGGCGCAACTCGCCGACGCCATCCGGCGGGTGCTGCGCGGCGAGAAGGTCATCGACCCGACCCTGGCCGCAGCGGCGCTCTCCGAAGGCGCGAATCCGCTCACCGGCCGCGAACGGGACGTCCTGGCCGCCGCCGCCGACGGCGCGGTCAACGCGGACATCGCCGCCCGGCTGCACCTCTCCGAGGGGACGGTGCGCAACTACCTGTCGATGGCCATCCAGAAGACCGCGGCCCGCAACCGCGCCGAGGCGGTCCGGGTCGCCCGCGAGAAGGGCTGGCTGTGAGTCAGTTCATGCGGTGGCGAGCCGACCTGGCCTCCAGGCGGACCTTCTCCGCGCTCTCCGGGTCGAAGGCGTCGAGGATCTCGGCGTAGGAGTCCATCTCGGCGGCGCCGGTCAGGAAGTCTCCGGTCTTGACCAGCAACTCTGCGCGTTCCAGCCGGAGTTGGGCGGGGTGGCGGGGGAGCAGCAGGGCCAGTTCGGCGGCCCAGAGCTGGGTGCGGGCGTGCTCGGGGCGGTCGGCGGCCCAGCGCCGGATGTTGCCCAGGACGCGCAGCACCAGGTCCAGCGGCTGCGCGGGGGTGAGCAGTTCGGGCGAGAAGGGGTGGCCGGAGGCGCCCACCAGGCGCTCGAGGTCGGGGACGTCGAGGATCCGGCCGCCGTGGAACGGATCGGCCAGCACGTACTCGTCGCCGCCGCCCGGCCCGCCGACGGCGACGATGAAGTGGCCGGGCAGGGCGATGCCGTGGACGGTGAGGCCGGCCCGGGCGGCGACCGCCGACCAGACCAGGGCCAGCATGATCGGCAGGCCGCGCCGGCGCCGCAGCACCTCCGGGAGCAGCGAGGACTCCAGGCGGCGGTAGTCGGACTGCCGGCCGTGGAAGCGCTCGCGGCCGCCGAGCACGGCGGCGAGCAGCGCGGCGGTCTCCTCCGGGCCGGTCGGACGGCGCTCGGCGACGGCCTGGCGGATGGCGGCGGCATGGCGGTCCAGCGCGGCCTGACAGGCGGTCAGGAGCTCGTCCAGATCGGGTTGTTCGGCACTGTCGCCGGGGTCGCCGAGGGTGTGCTCGGCGGCGGCGAGCAGGCACAGCATCACCGGGTCGGGGCGTTCTGCCCTGGCCTCGGCTCGGAAGCGGGTTCGGCTCTGCTCGGTCACTGCGGCCTTCGGTTCAGCAGCGGTCGTGGCGCGGTTCAGGTGGTGCACGCTACCGCTGGGGAAGGCGGGCGTAGTGGTAAGTGTGACTGGTCGTGAAGCCCAGCCGGTCGTACAGCGCGATCGCGCCGCCGTTGTCGGCCTCGACCTGCAGGTACCCGCCGGTGGCGCCCTCCTCGGCGCCCCGGCCCGCGAGCTGGGCCATCACCGCGGTGGCCAGCCCCCGGCGGCGGGCCGCGGGGGCCACCTCGACCGCGCCGAAGCAGGCCCACGGGCCGTCGACCACCATCCGGCCGATGGCGAGCGGGGCGCCGTCCGGGCCGGGCACGTGGGCGAACCAGACCGAGGGGCCGCCGTGCAGCACCGCGGCGGCGGCCGCCTCCAGCGCGGGGTCGCCGCCCACCCGGCGGTACAGCGCCAGCCACCCGGGCCCGGCGGTGCGGGCCAGCCGGACGTCCGCGGGGCGGCCGGCGCGGGCCAGGTCGCCGAGCGGGGCGGTGCGCACCAGGGTGGGGGCCAGCGCCGCGCCGAGGCGGTCGAGCTCGGCGGCGAGTTCGGGCGGCGAGCCGGGGGAGACCACCTCGACGTACGCGGGCAGCGAGCGGGCCGCGTACCAGTCGCGCACCCGCTCCAGCGCCGCGTCCACCGGCAGGCCCGGATCGCCCAGCGCCTGGACCGAGTTGGCCCGGCGGGTGAACCCGGAGGAGGCCCGCAGCGTCCACTCGCCCAGCGGCTCCTGCTCGACGGCGGGCCAGCCGCGGGCGGCGATCCGCTGCAGGTCGATCGGGGAGACGGCGGGCGGCGGGGTGCGGCGGGCCGGGAAAGCCGGAACCGGTTTTCCGGCGACCAGCAGTTCGGCGGCGAACCGGATCGGGGCGCCGGCGCGCGGCTCCACCGTCAACCCGGCGCCGTCCCAACCGGTGAGCACGCCGATCACATCCCGGAACTGCGGACGGCCGTCCGCCACGCCGTCCAGACGGCGGACCGACACGCGTCGTCCCACGTCAGACGGGTCTATCCGGACCTCCGGACGCGACTCGAGCGGTACTCCGCCGGTCATCAACGGCACCTCCTGTGCATTTGCAGTCCCCGACCCGCGATACTAGGGGCGGGCATCGACGACGCCGCGCGCAACCGCGCGACCGAGTAAACAGTAGGGCGGCAGCCCTTCCGAGGAGGAACGACAGCGTGACCTACGTCATCGCGCAGCCTTGTGTCGACGTCAAGGACAAGGCGTGCATCGAAGAGTGCCCCGTCGACTGCATCTACGAGGGTGAGCGCTCCCTCTACATCCACCCGGACGAGTGCGTCGACTGCGGTGCGTGCGAGCCGGTCTGCCCGGTCGAGGCGATCTTCTACGAGGACGACACTCCGGAGGAGTGGAAGGACTACTACAAGGCGAACGTCGAGTTCTTCGACGACCTGGGCTCGCCCGGCGGCGCCTCCAAGCTCGGCCTGATCGAGCGCGACCACCCGTTCATCGCCGCGCTGCCCCCGCAGAACGCCGACCACTGATCGGTGGCATCCACGCTGTGAGCACCAACGACAGCACGCACGCGCCGTTCCCGGGCCACCCGGGGGCGGCGCGCCGCGCATCCGACCGCCTGCCGGTCTTCCCCTGGGACAGGCTCGAACCGTACAAGCGCACCGCCGAGGCCCACCCGGACGGGCTGTGCGACTTCTCCGTCGGCACCCCCGTCGACCCGGTGCCGGAGCTGATCCAGCGGGCGCTGGCCGCGCACACCGACACGCCCGGCTACCCCACGGTGTGGGGCCCGCTGTCGCTGCGCGGCGCCATCGCCGGCTGGCTGAACCGCCGCTGCGGCGCCGAGATCGGCCCCGAGGCGGTGCTGCCCACCGTCGGCTCCAAGGAGCTGGTGGCCTGGCTGCCCGGCCAGCTCGGCCTCGGCCCCGGCGACCAGGTCGCCTACCCCCGGCTCGCCTACCCCACCTACGAGGTCGGCGCGCTGCTCTGCGGCGCCGAGCCGGTCGCCTACGAGGACGTCGAGGAGCTCGACGGCTCCAAGGTCCGGCTGCTCTGGCTGAACTCGCCGTCCAACCCGACCGGGCGAGTGCTGGACGCCGCCGAGCTGCGCCGCGCCGTCGAGTGGGCCCGGGCCCACCGGGTGCTGCTGGTCAGCGACGAGTGCTACCTCGAACTCGGCTGGGACGCCGAGCCGGTGTCGGTGCTCAACCCCGCCGTGTGCGGCGGCTCGCACGAGGGCCTGCTGGCCGTGCACTCGCTCTCCAAGCGCTCCAACCTGGCCGGCTACCGGGCGTCCTTCGTGGCCGGTGACCCGGTGGTGGTCCGGGAGCTCCTGGAGGTCCGCAAGCACGGCGGCATGATCGTGCCCGCGCCGGTGCAGGCGGCCACCGCCGCCGCGCTCGCCGACGACGCGCACGTGGCCGAGCAGCGGGCCCGCTACGCCCAGCGGCGCAGCGCCCTGCGGGCCGCGCTGGAGGCGTACGGGTTCCGGATCGAGCACTCCGAGGCGAGCCTGTACCTGTGGGCGACCCAGGACCGGCCGTGCTGGGAGACGGTGGCCGAACTCGCCGCGCTGGGCATCCTGGTGGCCCCCGGCGACTTCTACGGCCCGGCCGGCGACCGGTTCGTGCGGGTGGCGTTCACCGCCACCGACGAGCGGGTGGCCGCGGCCGTGGAGCGGCTCAAGCGCTGACCCGCCGTCAGGGCGTGCGGAAGGGGCGGAGCCGGCCGGCTCCGCCCCTTCCCGTTCACCCGGTGCGGGGTCAGCCGATCGGCAGGCCGCCGCCGCCCACGCCGCCGAGCAGGCCGCCGACCGGGCCGAGCGCGCCGGTCAGGCCGCCGAGCGGGCTGTCGCCGCCCAGCCCGGGCATGCCGCCCAGCCGGTTGGCGGACTCGTGCTCGGTCAGGCCGGCGACGGCGCCGGCGACCGGCAGCGACTGGACGACGCCGGTGACCGGGCCGAGCTTGTCGGCGGCCGGCAGGCCCTGGGTCAGCTTGTCGGCCGGCAGGCCCTTGGTGACGGTGCCGAGCGGGCTGGCGGTGGCCTTGTGGGCGGCCGGGACGACCTTGTCGGCGACCGCGGGGCCGACCTTCTCCTCGACCGCGGGGGCCAGCCGGTCGGAGAGCATGCCGACCGCGCCGGTCAGCTGGCCGGCCTTGCCGACCGGGCCGAGCTTGCCGAGCGCGTCGTCGGTGGAGGGCAGGCTGTGCGCCACGGTGTTGCCGGCCGCGTCACCGGCCGCCGGGCCGCCCGCCGCCAGGGTCGCGGCGCCGGTGGTGCCGACCATCTGGCCGAGCTCGTGGGTCGCCCCCTGCACCGCGTCGCCCGAGTTGGGGACGTCGGCCAGCTTGGTCACGCCGGCGCCCAGGTCGGTCTGCGGCACCACCTCGGTGGCGGAGGCGGCGCCCGCGGCCGCCAGCGGGGCCGCCGTGGCGGCGACCAGCAGGGCGGCCTGGGCGATCCGGCGCGTGAGGGGGAGGGACATGGTGCTCCTAAGAGGTGAGGTCAACGGTCCGCAGGGCGGGCGGCGGTGGGGCGTTCCGTCCGGCGGGCGACGTGTATGACCGCAAGAGCACCGGGAAGGTTTCGGCCGGTCAAGGTCAAGGGTTGGCAAAGATCGGACGATCCTTTTTCGGACCCCGCGGAACTCGCGCCCCGGCGCAGGGCCCTGAAAAACCGTCACTTCCCTTGCGGGCCGGGCCGACGGGGGACCACCGGCGCACCGGTGCGGGGCCGCCCGACCGGGCCGTTCCCGTCAGCGGGCGTTGACCCGAATCACCCGCCGGGCGGTCACCCGCGCACCAGTGCGTCAACGCACCGTCAGGGCGCGCACCACCCGTGGACGGCTCACTTCCCGGCCGGCGCGCCCAGCGTCACCAGCACCCGGTCGGACGGGGCGACCGCCAGCGGCTTCCAGCCGTCGTTCGGCCGGTCCACCCGCCACACCTTGCCGTCGTACGCGACCTGGCCGATGCCCAGGTCCGCCGCCCGGGCCACCGCCCAGTGCGCCAGCGCCCACCCGGTCTGCGCCGCACCGCCGGAGCCGGCCGTGCTCGCCGTCACCTGCGGGCTGAACGCCAGCACCTCGCGCGGGTCCTTCGCCGGCTTCGCGTCCGGACCCACCGCCACCGCCTTGCCGAACTCCCGGCGCACGCGCTCCTCCACACCCGCCGGCGAGGCCGCCGCGTCGGGCGCGGGCAACTCGTGCACCACGCAGTTCAGCGAGGCCGGCTCACGGCCCGTCAGCACCGCGGACAGCAGCATGGCACTGCCCTCGTGCTTGGCGTACGCCTGCGGGTAGCCGCTGCGCTGCACCTGCTGGGCGGCGTCGGTCAGCGGCATCTGCGCGTACCCGTTCACCTTCACCAGCGCGTCCAGGAACTTGTTGGTGGAGTACACCGGGTCCATGATCTGCTCGACCGTGCCCCAGCCCTGCGAGGGCCGCTGCTGGAACAGGCCCACCGAGTCCCGGTCGCCGCCCTCCAGGTTGCGCAGCTTCGACTCCTGGATCGCCGTCGCCAGCGAGATGGTCACCGCCCGCTCCGGCAGCCCGCGGGACATCGCCACCGCGGTGATGGTCGCCGCGTTGGCCGCCGCCGGCAGCTCCAGCGTCCCCGAACCGCCCGCCGTGGTGATCTTGCAGCCCTCGTCCGGCACCGTGATCTTGTCCCGGTTCAGCCACACCACCAGCGCGCCGACCACCGCCAGCGCGAGCAGCCCGACCAGCACCCGCCGCCACGGCCGCCGTCGGCGCGCGGACCCACGGCCCTCCGAGTACCCGGCGTCTGTGGCCACGGCCTGCCCCTCTCCTTCGTGCTGCTGTCGCATCGGTCCTGGTCCGGCGCGCGGCCGTTCGCGGACACCGTAACCGCTCGGACGGCCGTACGGGTCCGCGCGGTTGCGCGGACCCCCGCGCGGCCGTCGCGGCTCTGTCGGAAAGGCGCCGCCCTGTCGATAAGGTGGCCGCCATGAGCAGCCCGAACGAGCCCCTCGACCTGACCCTCGACGGCGGAGCGCTGACCGCCCGCCTGGTCGACTTCCCGTCCGTCAGCGGCGAGGAGACCGCGCTCGCGGACGCCGTCGAGACCGCGCTCCGGGCCTACCCGCACCTCACGGTCGACCGGTACGGCAACAACGTGGTCGCCCGCACCCACCTCGGCCGGTCCGAGCGGGTGGTGCTCGCCGGGCACCTGGACACCGTGCCGATCGCCGACAACGTCCCGTCCCGGGTCGAGGGCGACCTGCTCTACGGCTGCGGCACCTCCGACATGAAGTCCGGCGTCGCCGTGCAGCTGCGGCTCGCCGCCACCCTCACCGAGGCCAACCGCGACGTCAGCTACGTCTTCTACGACTGCGAGGAGGTCGAGGCCACCCGCAACGGCCTCGGCCACCTGTTCGCCACCCACCCCGACTGGCTGGCCGGCGACTTCGCGGTGCTGATGGAGCCCAGCGGCGCCGTCGTCGAGGGCGGCTGCCAGGGCAGCCTGCGCGCCGACATCACGCTCACCGGCGTCCGCGCCCACGCCGCCCGCAGCTGGCTCGGCGACAACGCCATCCACAAGGCCGCCGAGGTGCTGCGCCGGCTCGCCGAGTACCAGCCGCGCCGGGTGGAGATCGACGGCCTGGAGTACCGCGAGGGCCTGAACGCCACCCGGATCGACGGCGGGGTGGCCGGCAACGTCATCCCCGACGAGTGCAAGATCCACGTGGCCTTCCGGTTCGCGCCCGACCGCAGCCTGGAGGAGGCCGAGACGCACCTCCGCTCGGTCTTCGAGGGCTACCAGCTGGACATCGTCGACGCCTCGCCCGCCGCCCTGCCCGGCCTCGGGCTGCCCGCCGCCCGGGACTTCCTGGCCGCGGTCGGCGGCGAGCCCCGCGCCAAGTTCGGCTGGACCGACGTCGCCCGGTTCTCCGCGCACGGCGTCCCCGCCGTCAACTACGGCCCCGGCGACCCGAACCTGGCCCACAAGCGCGAGGAGCACTGCTCGCTCGCCGCGATCGCCGAGGTCGAGCTGCGCCTGCGGGACTGGCTCACCAAGTAGCCCTCGCCCAGCCGTTTTCCGTTGTTCCCCGGAAAGTTGCCTCGTCAGGCGTAGGGTTTCGTCATGACAGCCAACGGAGATGAACCCGTCCGCCGGCAGAAGAAGCCGTGGCCCGAGAAGCGCAAGGGCCCGGTGCTGCTGCGGCGGGACCAGGTCGAGACGAGTACGACGGACCAGCGGCTGCTGGACACCACCGGGCCCACCGACTGGTTGCACACCGACCCGTGGCGGGTGCTGCGGATCACCTCGGAGTTCGTCGAAGGCTTCGGCGCGCTCGCCGAACTCCCGACCGCGATCAGCGTGTTCGGCTCGGCCCGGACCCCGGCCGGCTCGCCCGAGTACCAGGCCGGGGTGGAGATCGGCCGGGCCCTCGCCGAGGCCGGCTACGCGGTGATCACCGGCGGCGGCCCCGGCGCGATGGAGGCCGCCAACAAGGGCGCCACCGAGGCCGGCGGG
Organism: Streptomyces sp. TLI_171; assembly: GCF_003610255.1. GTDB lineage: Bacteria > Actinomycetota > Actinomycetes > Streptomycetales > Streptomycetaceae > Kitasatospora. Next base: position 4,737,212 of record NZ_RAPS01000001.1, read on the forward strand.
CTGAGCGTCGGCCTGGGCATCGAACTGCCCTTCGAGCAGGGCCTGAACGAGTACGTCGACCTGGGCCTGAACTTCCGCTACTTCTTCGTCCGCAAGACGATGTTCGTGAAGTACGCCCAGGGCTTCGTGGTCCTCCCCGGCGGCCTCGGCACGCTGGACGAGCTGTTCGAGGCGCTGACCCTGGTGCAGACGAAGAAGGTCACCCGGTTCCCGGTGATCCTGTTCGGCAGCGCGTACTGGGGCGGCCTGGTGGAGTGGCTGAAGACCACCCTGGTCGCGCAGGGCAAGGCCAACCCCGCGGACCTCGAACTGTTCCACGTGACGGACGACATCCCCGAGGTGCTGAAGATCCTGGACGCCGCCCGCCGGCCGCAGGGCACCCCCGCGTAGCCCGCGGCGTGACGGTCCGCCGGCCCGAGCGGTGACGGCCCGTCAGGCTCAGGCGAGCCCCCGGCGGGCGACCGCCGGGGGACGGGTGCCGCGGATCGAGGCGACCATGTCCAGCACCTGGCGGGTCTCCGCGACCTGGTGCACCCGGTAGACCTGCGCACCCAGCCAGGCCGACACCGCGGTGGTGGCCAGGGTGCCCAACAGGCGCTCGTCCACCGGCCTGTCGAGGGTCTCGCCGACGAAGTCCTTGTTGGAGAGCGAGACCAGCACCGGGAAACCGGTCGCCGTCATCTCCGGCAGGCGGCGGGTCGCCTCCAGCGAGTGCCGGGTGTTCTTCCCGAAGTCGTGGCCCGGGTCGATGATCAACCCGTCGCGGCGCACGCCCAGTTCGAGCGCCCGCTCGGCCAGGCCCACGGTCACCTTCAGGATGTCCGCCATCACGTCGGCGTAGCCCACCCGGTGCGGGCGGGTGCGCGGCTCCGCGCCGCCCGCGTGGGTGCACACCAGGCCCGCGCCGTGCCGGGCCGCGACCTCGGCGAGCTTCGGGTCGAAGCCGCCCCAGGCGTCGTTCAGCAGGTCCGCGCCGACCTCGCAGACCGCCTCGCCGACCTCGTGCCGCCAGGTGTCCACGCTGATCACCGCGTCCGGGTGGCGCCTGCGCAGCTCCGCCACGAACGGCACCGTGCGGCGCAACTCCTCCTCGACGGTGACCTCCTCGCCCGGACCGGCCTTCACCCCGCCGATGTCCAGGATCGCCGCGCCCTCGGCCACCGCCCGGTCCGCCGCGGCGAACGCCGCCTCGTCGGCGAAGGTCGCGCCGCGGTCGAAGAACGAGTCCGGGGTGCGGTTGACGATCGCCATCACGACCAGCTCGTCCGGACCGAATTCCCGCGTGCCGAGGCGTAGTGCCACCGGTGTCTCCTCCTCAGCGCTCCCGGGTGCAATGATGGGCCCCGGCCTGTACGGGGACCATGATCCCACCTTGCTCCCGCCCGCGGGCCGTAGCCGACCGGGAACTGCCGGACCTGCCGGGGACTGACGGAGGACAGCTCGTGTTCTGGGTGATCGTGGTTGCGATGGCCGTGGTGGTCGGCGGTGCCGCGCTGGTGGCGCTGGGCGGCGGCGGGACCCTTCCGGAGGCGGAGCACGACCGCCTCTCCGCCCGCCTCCCGCAGGACCGCCCGCTGAGCCGGGTCGACGTCGACGAACTCCGCCTCCCGATGGCGGTGCGCGGCTACCGCATGGACGAGGTCGACGACGTGCTCGACCGCCTCGGCGCGGAACTCGCCGTCCGGGACGCCCGGATCGCCGAACTGGAGGCCGTCGGCGCGGTGCGCGGCTCGGTGGAGGCGTCGTCCGGCGCCGCGGCGGGGGAGCCGCTGCCCGGGCTGGAGTCCTTCACCGCGGTGCTGGAGAAGGAGCCCGCCGAGCCCGCCGGACGCGACGAGAAGAGCGACCGCTCGTGACCGGTGCCGTTCTCGGGGCCGACGGGCTGCGACGGTGCGGGTGGGGCGACTCGGCGGACGACTACCGGGTCTACCACGACACCGAGTGGGGCCGGCCGGTCCACGGCGACCAGGCGCTGTTCGAACGGATCTCGCTGGAGGCCTTCCAGTCCGGCCTGTCCTGGATCACCATCCTGCGGCGCCGGGAGGGTTTCCGGGCGGCGTTCGCGGACTTCTCGATCGACGCCGTGGCGGAGTTCGGCGACGCCGAGGTGGAGCGGCTGCTGGCGGACACCGGCATCATCCGGAACCGGGCGAAGATCGTGGCGACCATCGCGAACGCCCGGGCCGCGCGAGAACTCGACGGCGGGCTGGACGAGTTGATCTGGGGCTTCGCGGGCGACCCGGAGCGGGCGGCGCCCATGACCCTCGCGGACGTGCCGGCCGTGACGGCGGAGTCGACGGCGCTGGCGAAGGCGCTGAAGCGCAGCGGGTTCCGGTTCGTCGGCCCGACCACGGCCTACGCCCTGATGCAGGCCTGCGGACTGGTGAACGACCACCTCGCCGACTGCCACGCGCGCTGATCCGCCCCGGGGGCCCACCCACCCGCGCCCCCGGCGGGGCGCGGGGAGTCGCTCAGCGGCCCACGTAGCCGGGCTTCTCCTTGGCGATGAAGGCGTCGACCGCGATCCGGTGGTCCTCGCTGTTCCCGGCCAGGGTCTGCAACTCGTCCTCCTTGTCGAGCAGTTCGGAGAGCGAGTGGGAGGCGCCGTAGGCCAGCGACTCCTTGATGGCGCCGTACGCGACGGTGGGACCGTTGGCCAGGGTCAGGGCGAACTCGTGCGCGGCGGCCGCGAGTTCGGCAGCGGGGAGGACGCGGGTGGCGAGGCCGAGAGCGAGGGCCTCCTCGGCGCGGACGGTGCGGGGGAGCATCAGGAGCTCGGTGGCCCTGGCGTGCCCGACCAGGCGGGGGAGGGTCCAGGAGGCGCCGGAGTCGGCGGTCAGCGCGACCCCGGCGAAGGAGGTGTTGAAGCCCGCGGTGTCGGCGAGCAAGCGGAAGTCGCAGGCGAAGGCGAGCGAGGCTCCGGCGCCGGCCGCGACGCCGTTGACGGCGGCGACGGTGGGCTTGCGCATCCCGGCCAGGGCGCGGACCAGCGGGTTGTAGTGCTCGGCGACCGTGCGCAGCGCGCCCTCGCCGGTCTCCTGCTGGTGGCGGAGCAGGCCGAGGTGCTCCTTGAGGTCCTGGCCGACGCAGAACGCCTTGTCGCCGGCGCCGGTCAGCAGCACGGCCCGGACCTCGGGGTCGCCGGCCGCGGTGGTGACCGCGTCCCGGAGGGCGACCTTGGTGGGGACGTCGAGGGCGTTCATGGCGTCGGCGCGGTCGATGGTGAGGACGGCGAGGGCGCCGTCGCGCTCGTAGCGCACGGTGTCGGACATGGGTGAGGGCTCCCGGGTCGCGGTGGGCTGTCGTGGGTCAGCATGCCGGAGTGCGGCCGTCCGGGGGAGTGTGAGGTGTCGCACCCCCGGCGGGCGTGTCGGACTGCGACGGGATGCGGCTTTGGGCAGGTAATCGGCGCTTTCGAGCAGGTTGGTGAGGGTTGGCGCAGAGAGTGATGTTGGTCATCCAGCCGTCGCATGCGGGATAATGGCTTCCGATCAATGCGTTCGATACCGGCGGTGGACGGACTGCCGGTGCGTACCTGAACGGTTGCAGGAAGGGGAACGAGCATGGCGGCCATGAAGCCGCGGACGGGTGACGGCCCGCTGGAGGTCACCAAAGAGGGGCGGGGCATCATCATGCGAGTTCCGCTCGAAGGGGGCGGGCGCCTGGTGGTGGAGCTGACGCCGGACGAGGCCGACGCCCTGGGCGAGGCCCTGAAGAAGGCCTGCGGCTGACCTTGCGGCAGGTACTGCCCCGCACCTTCCGGTTCTCGAAGGTGTTCGACGGGCCCGGTCCCCCGGTAAGGGGGCCGGGCCCGTCGCGCGTGTCCGGGACGGGTCAGCGTTTGACCGCGCAGAGCAGGCCGTCGGAGACCGGGAGCAGGGCCGGCAGCAGGGTGTCGCTCTCCCGGATGTCGGCCACCAGGTCGCGGACGGCGCGGATCCGCGGGTCGTCGAGTCCGGGTTCGGCCAGCCGGCCCTCCTGGAAGACGCCCTCGAAGCAGACCACGCCGCGGGGCCGGAGCAGGCGCAGCGCCTCGGTGAGGTGGAAGCGGGAGTCGGCCGGGTCGCCGTCGCAGAACACCAGGTCGTACTGGCCGTCGGCGAGCCGGGGGAGGACGTCGCGGGCCCGGCCGGGGATGAAGCGGGCCCGGTTGGCGGCGAACCCGGCGGCCAGGTAGGCCTCCCGGGCGTACTGCTGGCGGACCGGCTCGGAGTCGACGGTGGTGAGCACCCCGTCGGCGCGCATGCCGCGCAGCAGGTAGACGCCGGAGACGCCGGTGCCGGTGCCGACCTCGACCACGGCCTTGGCGTCGAGGGCGGCGGCGAGCAGGCGCAGCGCTGCTCCGCCGCTCGGGCCGATCGCGCGTATCCCGGTGCGGGCCGACTGGGCCCGGGCGTAGGTCAGCACCGCGTCCTCGCCGACGTAGGTGTCGGCGAGGGCCGCTCGCTGGGGCCCGAACTCGGTGATGGCTGCCTCTTCCGGAGCGCCGGTGCCGACCGAAGTCGACAAATTCCAGCGACAGACTACTGGCCGTCCGGGAACCGCGTTCGACGGCTGGCCGTTCCACTTCTACGGGCGGCCGGACCGTCCGGGGCGGTGGCTGTTCGACCGCTCTTATCCGGGCTTGACGGGTGAGGTGGATATGGTGGTGGCTCTGCTGGGCAGAAGAGCCGACCGAGGAGGTGTGGCCGAGGGCGACGTCCCTGTGCAGCGGCATTTCCGCGGCACCTCGTCGGCCCGTACGCCGAAGCCCGTGATGAACCAGTCTGTGCATTCCCCCCTGGACAAGCCGACCGCAGCCGACGACTCGGTGGTCGAGACCGCCGGCACGCTCGCGTCCTTCGCCGAGGGGCCCGACGCGCAGAGCTGGACGCCGCCCAGCTGGGAGGAGATCGTCGAGGCGCACAGCGCCCGGGTCTACCGCCTCGCGTACCGGCTGACGGGCAATCAGCACGATGCCGAGGACCTCACGCAGGAGGTCTTCGTCCGGGTGTTCCGCTCGCTGTCCACCTACACCCCCGGCACCTTCGAGGGCTGGCTGCACCGGATCACCACCAACCTGTTCCTGGACATGGTGCGCCGCCGCCAGCGGATCCGCTTCGACGCCCTCGCGGACGACGCCGCGGAGCGCCTGGCCAGCCGCGAGCCCAGCCCCGCCCAGCACTTCAGCGACACCCACTTCGACGCGGACGTCCAGCAGGCGCTGGACACCCTCGCGCCGGAGTTCCGGGCCGCCGTCGTGCTCTGCGACATCGAGGGCCTCTCCTACGAGGAGATCGCCGCCACCCTCGGCGTGAAGCTCGGCACCGTCCGCAGCCGGATCCACCGCGGTCGCTCGCACCTGCGCGCGGCCCTCAAGCACCGGGCGCCGAACACCGCCGCGGGCCGCAACCGCCGGGGCGGCTCGGAGGAGCCCGTGCCGGTGGGCGCGGAGCCGGGCGGCAGCGACCGGAGGGGGTCATGAGCGATCGCGCCCCCGAGCGCGCGGACGCCCCCGGGCGCTCGCGCTGGGCGCCGCTGCGCCGGGTCGAGCCGGCCGCCCCGCCGGCGCCCGACCTGCGGCCCGTGGCGCTGCGTCCGGTCGAGCCGGCCGCCGAGGAGCACCACCTGGGCGACCGGCTGACCGCCTACCTGGACGGCGAGCTCGGCCACGACGCCCGCGAGCGGGTCCAGGCCCACCTGGCGACCTGCGCGGACTGCCTGGCCGAGGCCGAGGACGCCCGCGCGGTCAAACGGACGCTCAGCGGCGCCGGCACGCCCGGCCCGTCGGCGGCCCTGATGGCCCGACTGATGTCCGTCGCCGCACTGCCCGAGGACGAGCCGGGCCCTGACGGTCCGTCGGGGTCCGGCGGCGTGTTCGGCGGCAGCCGGCTCACCGGCGGCTCGTTCGGCCGCGGCGCCGGCTTCGGCGGGGGCGCGCTCGGCGCCGACGCCCCGATACCCGGGATCGACCCGCGGGCCGGCCTGTTCGGCTCCCGCCCGTCCGCCGCACCGCGCCGCGACCCGGCCGCGATGCCGCGCCCGCTCGCCGCACTCGGCGAGCTGCCCACCGCCCGCCCGCAGCCCGCCCGCGGCCGCCGGCTGGTGTTCGCCGCCGCCGGGGCCTTCTCGGTCGCCGCGGTCACCCTCGGCGGGGTCGGCGGCGTCACCGCGGGCCAGGGCACCACCCGGCAGCCCACCAGCGTCACCCCGGTCGGCGGGGCGATCGTCCCGGTGAACGCCCAGCAGCCCGCCGCGGACGTGCAGGAGTACCCGCTGCGCACCCGGGCCCAGGCCAGCGCCCCGCCCTCGCCTACCGGTGACCCGCGGCAGCTCCTGCGCTAGCCTGCCTTCACCGGCACGCCGTCGACGCCGGTCACCCGGGTGGTCTTTACCACGGTTTCATCCACGGGGGGCCGGGGGAACGGCCGACCGCGTTTACCCTTGTTGCAGCGTTGTCGGGTGCTGGGAGTTCAGGTGTTCGGAGACATAGGCGGACTGGAGGTCATGACGCTCATCGTCATGGCCATCGTGATCTTCGGCCCGGACAAGCTCCCCAAGCTGATCCAGGACACCATGGGCTTCATTCGCAAGATCCGCTCCTTCGCGGACAACGCGAAGGAGGACATCCGCAGCGAACTCGGGCCGGAGTTCCAGAACTTCGACTTCGAGGACCTCAACCCGAAGACCTTCGTCCGCAAGCAGCTGCTCGGCGACGGCGAGGACCCGCTCGGCCTGAAGGACCTCAAGGACAGCGTCGACATCAAGTCCGCGCTGAACGGCGACCCGACGCCCACGCCCACCGCCTCGGTCGACTTCTCCAAGGCCGCCACCGCCGCGAGCGCCGGACCGGCGCTGTCCGCCGGCGAGCGCCCTCCGTTCGACCCGGACGCCACCTGAGGCCGACCGCCCCGCCCCGCTTCGACGACGCCCCGCCCCAGCAGGCGGGGCGTCGCCGTTCGCGCCGCTATGGTGGTCCACCAGAAGAGCCCAGCCGAGGAGGCCCGCAGTGGACGCCACGCACAGCACGGTAGGCACCGCCGCCACGCGCCAGCCCGCCGACCCGTTCGCCGCGCACCGCGCCGCCGACTTCGCCTGGTACGGCCTCGACGAAGGCTGGACCGGCCGCCGCTGGCTCGGCCAGGTCGGCACCGGCCAGCGGGCCGCCGACATCCCCGACTACGGCACCCTCGGCCACGGCGACGAACCCGGCCGCGGCCCCGAACCGCGCGACACCCGGCGGTTCGCCGTCGTGGTCACCGTCGCCCGCCGGGACGTCCGCCGCAGCGCCGACAACACCGGCACGCTGGAAGCCACCTCCGCCTCCTCCGCCGCCTGGCTGGCCGGCGCCGGACTGCTCGCCGCCACCTGGCCCGGCAACCTCGACCGCACCCTCCGGCAGAACTGGCTCGACCAGCAGTCCGCCCTCGCCTGGGACCTCGCCGACGACCTCGAAGGCCCCGGCTGGTCCTCCCTCACCCTCCCCGTCAACGGCCTGCCGCAGCCCTTCCGCTACCGCGAATCCGAGTACGGCTGGGTCCTGGCCGGCGAGGCCCCCGGCGTGCTGATCGGCGCCTACGGACGCTCGGTGTCCGCGTACGGCGTCGGCTTCACCGCGGTCTCCGACCTGGAGACGTACGACGGGCGCTAGGCGTAGCAGCGGTAGGAACCGTCCACCTGGCGGGCGATCCGGCCGCCGTCGCAGGCCAGCATCGGGGCCAGGACCGTTGCGCGGTAGGTTCCGAACGCCAGCAGCAGGAGCCCCGCCACGGCCACCGCGATCCGGCCGCGGCGGGAGCCGTACAGGCCGACGGCGATCCCCGCGATCCCCAGCAGCAGGCCCGGGGCCAGGAACATCACCGCCAGGCCCGAGGTGTTGTCGCGGAGGCCGACGAACAGCGGGTCCTCCAGCTCCATCGTGGCGGTCGTGCTGAGGCCCGTCAGCAGGGCCGACAACACCAGGAGCGCCGCCGCCAGGCAGCCCGTCGATCGTCTGTCCACACCCCGAGGACAGTCCCACCGCCCCTCCCGGTTCCGGAGCCGCCCCGTGCAGATGTCGCTCGCCACCGAACCCGGCGCCGCAGACCGGCCGAACGAGGACTTCGCGCTCGCCGGACCCGACACCGTCCTGGTCCTCGACGGGGCCGGGCTCCCCGACGGCACCGACACCGGCTGCGCCCACGGCGTGGTGTGGTTCGTCCGGCGGCTCGGGGCCGCGCTGCTGCGCCACGCCACCGGACGGGACGCCCCACTGACGGAGTGCCTGGCCGACGCGCTGACCGAGACCGCGGCGGCGCACGGCCCCCGCTGCGACCTCGGACACCCCATGACGCCCACCGCCACCGTCGCCGTGCTGCGCAGGCGGGACGAACAGCTCGACTGGCTGGTGCTCGCCGACTCCACCCTGCTGCTCGACCTGCCGTCCGGCGTCCGGGCCGTCTCCGACCACCGCGTCGGCGAGGTGACGGACCGTCAGCAGCGCGACCTCGCCGACCGCCTGGCCGGCCTCGCCCCCCGGGCCCGGCGCGAACTCCTCGCCACCGCCCAGCGCGGCGCCATGAACACCCCCGACGGCTACTGGGTCGCCGGCCCCCACCCCGCCGCCGCCGGCCACGCCCTCACCGGCGGTGCCCCCGCCGCCGGCCTCCGCCTGGCCGCCCTGCTCACCGACGGCGCCGCCCGCCCGGTCGACGACTTCGCCGCCATGACCTGGCCCGACGCCCGCACCCTCCTCCACACCTCCGGCCCGCAGGCCCTGGTCGACCGCACCCGCACCCTCGAACTCACCGACCCCCACCACACCCGCTGGCCCCGCGCCAAGACCCACGACGACGCCACCGCCGTCCTGCTCCGCCCCTGAAAACGCCGAAACCGGCCCCGGGCAGCACGCCCGGAGCCGGAATCGGTCGACGGTCCGTCAGAACTTGTTCTTCGGGGTCAGGCCCAGGGAGAGGCCCGAGAGGCCGCGCTGGCGGCCGGAGAGCTTGCCGGCGATGGTGCGGAGGGCGGCGCCGGCGGGGGAGTCGGGGTTGGAGAGGACGACCGGGCGGCCGTCGTCGCCGCCCTCGCGGAGGCGGACGTCGATCGGGATGGAGCCGAGGACCGGGACGGTCGCGCCGACGCTGCGGGTGAGGGCGTCGGCGACGGTCTGGCCGCCGCCGGTGCCGAAGACGTCGATCATCTCGTCGCAGTGCGGGCAGGGCATGCCCGACATGTTCTCGATGACGCCGACGATCTTCTGGTGGGTCTGCAGCGCGATGGTGCCGGCCCGCTCGGCGACCTCGGCGGCGGCCATCTGCGGGGTGGTGACGATCAGGATCTCGGCGTTCGGGACCAGCTGGGCGACCGAGATGGCGATGTCGCCGGTGCCGGGCGGCAGGTCGAGCAGGAGGACGTCGAGGTCGCCCCAGTAGACGTCGGCGAGGAACTGCTGCAGGGCGCGGTGCAGCATCGGGCCGCGCCAGACCACCGGGGCGTTGCCCGGGGTGAACATGCCGATCGAGATGACCTTCACGCCGTGCGCGGCCGGCGGCATGATCATGTCCTGGACCTGGGTGGGCCGGCCCTCGACGCCCAGCATGCGGGGCACGCTGTGGCCGTAGATGTCGGCGTCCACCACGGCGACCTTGAGGCCGTCCGCGGCCAGCGCCGCCGCCAGGTTGACCGTCACCGAGGACTTGCCGACGCCGCCCTTGCCGGAGGCGACCGCGTACACCCGGGTCAGCGTGCCGGGCTTGGCGAACGGGATCTCCCGCTCGGGCGCGCCGCCGCGCAGCAGCTGGGAGAGCTCGCGGCGCTGCTCCTCGCTCATCACGTCGAGCTCGACGGCGACCGAGGTCACCCCGGGGACGGCGGTGACCGCGTCGGTGACCCGCTGGGTGATCGTCTCGCGCATCGGACAGCCGGAGACGGTGAGGTACACCGCGACCTTCACCGCACCGCCGTCGCCGATCTCGACGGACTTCACCATGCCGATGTCGGTGATCGGGCGGTTGATCTCCGGGTCGTGGACGGTCGCCAGGGCTTCCCGGACGGACTGCTCCGTCACCCCGGCCGCCACCTCTGTCTCGTTGGCCATGTGTTGATGGTACGGCGCGGCGGCCCGCGCCCGACTCGTCGGTAGCGTGCCGAGGGTCACAACGTGTCGGCGGACTCCCGGCGGTCCTCGATCTCCTTGAGCAGCGACTGCAGTTCGGAGCGGATGCTGCCCAGTTCAGAGGCGATGAAGGCGCGGGTGGCGACCTCGCCGAGGCCCTGGCGCAGGGCCGCGACCTCGCGGGTCAGGTACTCGGTGTCGGCGATGTTGCGGTCGCTGCGGGCCCGGTCCTGCTCCATGTTGACCCGGTCGCGGTCGTCCTGGCGGTTCTGTGCGAGCAGGATCAGCGGCGCCGCGTACGAGGCCTGCAGGGAGAGCATCAGGGTGAGGAAGATGAACGGGTAGTCGTCGAAGTGGACGGACGCCGGGAGCAGCGTGTTCCACACCACCCAGGCGATGATCACCACCGTCATCCAGACGATGAACCGCCCGGTGCCGAGGAAGCGCGCGATCCGCTCGGAGAGCTTGCCGAACGCCTCCGGGTCCCAGGCGGGCAGCCGGATCAGGCCCGGGCGGGCGGTGCGCGGCTGGTCCAGCCGGGAGCGGGGCCCGCCCGGGGAGGGCCGTTCCTCGCGGCGGCGGCGCTGCTGCTCGCGGGCCCGCAGTTCGCGCAGCTGCCGCAGTTCGCGCAGCTCGCCCTGGATCCGCTGGCCGGAGCTGTCGCCCTGGCGCTTGCGGTCACCGTCCATCGGGCACCTCGCTCGTCTCGGTCTCGATGTCGTGCGCCGAGCCTTCGCGCCAGTCGTCCGGCAGCAGGTGGTCCAGCACGTCGTCCACGGTGACGGCGCCCAGCAGGCGGTCGTCCTCGTCCACCACCGGCGCGGCCACCAGGTTGTAGGTCGCCAGGTACGAGGTGATCAGCGGCAGCGGGGTGTTGGGCGGCAGCGGGTCCAGGTCGTCGTCGACCATCGAACCGACCAGGGTGTACGGGGGTTCGCGCAGGAGTCGCTGGAAGTGCACGGTGCCGAGGTAGGTGCCGGTCGGGGTCTCGTTGGGCGGGCGGCAGACGTAGACCTGCGCGGCGAGGGCCGGCTTGGTGTCGGAGATCCGGACCCGGGCCAGCGCCTCGGCGACCGAGGCGTCGGGCTCCAGGACGATCGGCTCGGTGGTCATCAGACCGCCCGCGGTGTCCTCCTCGTAGGAGAGCAGGCGGCGCATCTCCTCGGCCTCGGCGGGCTCCATCAGGCGCAGCAGGCGTTCGGCGTCCTCCGCCGGGAGTTCGGAGAGCAGGTCGGCGGCGTCGTCCGGGTCCATGGTCTCCAGGATGTCGGCGGCCCGTTCCTCCTTCAGCTTGCCGATGATCTCCACCTGGTCGTCCTCGGGCAGTTCCTCCAGCACGTCGGCGAGCCGGTCGTCGTCGAGGGCGGCGGCGACCTCGGCGCGGCGCTTGGCGGACAGGTGGTGCATGACGTTCGCCAGGTCGGCGGGGCGGAGCTGCTCGAAGGTGGCGAGCAGGGTGGCCGCGCCCTGGCCCTCCTCGGTGAGCGAGAAGCCGGTGACGGCGGACCAGTCCAGCAGGAACTGGTCGCCCCTGGCCTTGCGCAGCCGGGTGGGCCGGCCGGTCTGGACGAAGACCTTGTCGATCTCCCACTCGCGCAGCCGGGTCTGCACCATCGCCACGTCGAGGACGGTCACCTCTTCGGCGGTCTTGGTGCGGGTGACGGTGCGGTCCAGCAGTTCGGCGAGGACCAGGGTCTCCGACGGCCGCTGCTCGAACCGCCGCATGTTCACCAGGCCGGTGGACAGCACCTGCCCGGACTCCAGGCTGGTCACCCTGGTCATCGGCAGGAAGATCCGCCGCCGCCCGATCACCTCCACGACCAGTCCCAGCACCCGGGGCGGGCGGCCGCCGAGCCGCAGCGAGACGACGACGTCGCGGACCCGCCCCACCTGGTCGCCGTTCGGGTCGAAGACGGCGACCCCGGCGAGATGGGAGATGAAGACCCGGCTGCCTGGCCCCGCCATGCGACTCCCTCCGGTGGAAACGGACACAACCACCCAAATCTAACGGTGGAGGGCCGCCGGCGCGCGGAGCCGGGAGGCGCGGGCGGGTGCTACCGCTTCCGCTTCTTGAACAGGAGCTTGGGCAGGCCGGCCGGGACGGGCTGACGGGTCGTCACCGGGCTGGGCATCGGGGGAGCGGTGAGGGCGTCCGTGGGGAGGGCGGCGAGCGGGCCGGTGGGCTCCAGGCGCAGCACGCGGCACTCGCGGGCCCAGCGGTCGGTGATGGTGTCGGTGTCGGGGGCGTTCAGGCGCTTGCCCTTGAGTTCCTCGACGGCGCCGTCCCAGGCGGGGGTGCCCGGGGCGAGCAGGGTGACGGTGGCGGTGAAGGCCACCAGGCGGCCCCACTTGTCCTTGCTGCGGAGGGTCAGGGCCGCGGTGGCGCCCGCCGCGAGGCCGTGCAGGGGCTGTTCGCCGCCCTCGCCGACCACGACCACCGCGCCGTCGTGCCAGGCGTGCCAGAGCGGGCGGGCGTGCGGCTGACCGGCGGGCTGGACCCAGAGCAGGCCGGACTTCTTGGCGGCTTCCTCCACCAGGGCCCGGTCCAGGAAGTCTTCCGCGCTCGCGGTCGTCGTACGCTCCATGGCGCACAGCGTACGGCCTGGGTGTCCGCGGCCGGTCCCATCCCCCGGACGACAGTGCCGTAGCGGCCTGACAGCCCTTACCGTGTATGCCGTCCACCACACCGCCCGAAGGAGCGCCGTGACCGCCGCCAGCACCACCGTCCCCGCCGCACCACCGGCGACCGGGGAGCGACGGCAGCTGCCGCGTACCGACCTGATGCTGCTAGCGGTGTCGATCGCCGGGATCTCGCTGTCCGCGCCGCTGATCAGCGCGACGGCCGCGCCCGCGCTGGCCATCGCGTTCTGGCGCAACAGCATGTCGGTGGCGGTGCTGGGCCCGTACGCGCTCTGGCGGCACCGGGCCGAGCTGCGCGGGATCCCACGGCGGGCGCTGCTGCTGGCGACCGCGGCGGGCGTGCTGCTGGCGCTGCACTTCGCGCTGTGGATGCCGAGCCTGCGGATGACCTCGGTGGCGTCGGCGACGGCGCTGGTGACGACCACTCCGCTGTGGACGATCCTGCTGATGCGGCTGTTCGGGGCGCGGGCGCCGCGGCTGGTGTGGCTGGGCACCGGCGTCGCGTTCGCGGGCGTGCTGGTGCTGACGGGGGTCGACCTGTCGGTGTCGCCGCGGGCGCTGCTCGGGGACGGGCTGGCGCTGGCCGCGGGCGCGGCGGCGGCCGGGTACATGCTGCTGGGCGCGGAGGTCCGGCGGACGGTGTCGACCACCGCGTACACCCTGGTCTGCTACGCGACCTGCGCGGTGGCGCTGCTGGCAGCCTGCCTGCTGACGGGCAGTCGGCTGGGCGGCTGGCCGGCCGGCGCCTGGTGGCAGATCTTCCTGCTGATGGTGACGGCGCAGCTGCTCGGGCACTCGCTGAGCAACCGGGTGGTGCGGACCCTGGGCCCGTCGATCACCTCGACGGCGATCCTGCTGGAGACCCCGGGCGCGGCGCTGATCGCCGCCGTCTGGCTGGGCCAGTGGCCGCCGGCCGCCGCCTACCCGGCGGTCGGCCTGATCCTGCTGGGGCTGGTCCTGGTGGCCCGGGCGGAGCGCCGCTGACGCCCCGCCCGCCGACGGGCCGTCACAGCCAGCCGTTGCGGCGGAAGCCGCGGTACATGCCGACGCAGATCAGCACGATCGCGCCGAGCACGGTCGGGTAGCCGTACGTCGACTTCAGCTCCGGCATGTGCTCGAAGTTCATCCCGTACACGCCGGTGATCATGGTCGGCACGGCGAAGATCGCGGCCCAGGCGGTGATCTTGCGCATGTCCTCGTTCTGGGCGACCGAGACCTGCGCCAGGTTGGCCTGGAGCAGCGAGTTGAGCAGTTCGTCGAAACCCTGCACCTGCTCGCTGACCCGGGCCAGGTGGTCGGCGACGTCCCGGAAGTACTTCTGCATCTCCAGGTCCACCAGCCGCGGGGCCGGCTCGGACAGCTGCAGCATCGGGCGCAGCAGCGGGGTGACGGCGCGCTTGAACTCCAGCACCTCACGCTTGAGCTGGTAGACCCGGCCGACGTCGGCGCCGCGGCCGCCCTTGTTGGCGAACACGTCGTACTCGATCTCGTCCACGTCGTTCTGCAGGCGCTCGGCGACCAGCAGGTAGTTGTCCACCACGTGGTCGGCGATGGCGTGCAGCACGGCGGCCGGGCCCTTGGCGAGCAGGCCGGCGTCCTCCGCGTCCGCCTCCAGGCGGTGGCGCAGCTCGCGCAGCGAGGAGTGCGCGCCGTGCCGGACGGTGATCACGAAGTCCGGGCCGGCGAAGACCATCAGCTCGCCGGTCTCGACCACCTCGCTGGTCGGCGTGAGCTGCTCGTGCTCGACGTACCGGACGGTCTTGAACACCGCGAACAGCATGCCGTCGTACCGCTCGACCTTGGGGCGCTGGTGCGCGTGCACGGCGTCCTCGACGGCCAGCGGGTGCAGGCCGAAGCGCTGCGCGATGCCCTCGAACTCGGCCTCGGTGGGCTCGTGCAGACCGATCCAGCTGAACGAACCGGGCCCGGTCTGGTGGGCCGCCTTCACCTGCCGGGCGGCCTCGCGCGGGCTGCAGGTCTCCCCGGCCCGCTTGCCCTGCTGGTACACGGCGCAGTCCACCACGGCGGACGGCGTGCGCCCGGGGTGCAGCGGCTCGAAGTCGTCGCCGACCCGACGGCGGGTCGGGCGGACGACGGCGGCGCGCAGGTTGTTGATCATCGACATGGCGCGGGCTCCCTAAGGCCGGACCGGCGCGCCCCGGCCTGGCGGGCGGGTGCGCGGCGGCGGAAAACACCGGTGGACACGCCGGGGTTGAGGAAGCGTCAGAAATCCGCTGCCGAGCGGGTTTCGGCGGAAGAACCCCGGGGAAGGTGCTCTCCCGGCCGGGCGCGACGCTGCGTGGAGCCTTGGTCAGCCGTGCGAGCGGCTGGTCAGGGTGGGCCGAGGAGAGCTGCCGGTACTGCATGGTCGACTGCTGTCCACCATGACCACCTCCTCCACGCCGGGGCCCGCGCGGGGGCCGTCGCGGTCCTGGTTCGTATTCACAAGGCCGACCGCTCACATTAACAGCTCTTCCCGGGACCGCGCCCGGGACTTCGCCGTCCGCCGGGTAAAGGTCGCGCCAAGGTTCGCCGCCGCATGCGCGCGCTAAGGTCGCGGCATGGCGCACGACTTCCCTCACTTCGGCGACTTCTCGAATCCGGCCGAAGGCCCCGACGCCGGTCACGGCGACGGCGGCCCCACCCGGTCGACGGTGCTGGACGCCGTCGAGGCCCGGCTGCTCGCCACCTTCGGCGAACCCACCGGCCGGGCCGCCGTCACCTTCCTCGGCGCGGACCGGATCGAGGTGCTGCGGTTCGGTCCCGACGCCGACGGCCTGGTCCGGTACGCGACCCTCGGGATGGCCGCCGCACCGATGGCCGACCCGGCCGCACCGGTCGCCGACCCGGTGCGCGGCCCGCGGGTCGAACTGGTGCTGACGGTGCGCGGCGGGCGCGACGAGGCGCACAAGGCGCTCGCCGTGTTCGCCGCCAGCCCGCAGGTCGAGGGGCTGGTGGTGGCCCCCGGCGGCTCGCTCGACCTGGGCTCTCCGCTGTGGACCGGTGCCCCGTTCACCTCGGTGCTGGCCGCCGAGCCCGGCGGACTGGTCGAGGACCTCGAACTCCCGTCGCCCGCCGACCCGGTGCGCTTCCTGCCGCTGCTGCCGATGACGCCCAACGAGGCGGCGTTCAAGCGCGTCCAGGGCGCGGAGGCGCTGCAGGAGCGCTGGCTGAAGCACGGCACCGACCTGCGCGACCCCGACCGCCGCGGCGTCCCGCTGGACTGACGGGGAGTCGGGGGCGAGGTCGGGCGCGGTCCGGCCGGGCGCCCCGGGCTCAGGCCGGATAGGCGTCGACGAAGCCGAACACCCCGCTGGCCACCAGCTGCACCGCGATCGCGGACAGCAGCAGGCCGGACAGCCGGGTGATCAGCACCACGCCGCCCTCCTTGATCACCCGGATGATCACCAGCGAGAAGCGCATGGTCAGCCAGAGCACCCCGTGGATCGCCACGATCGCCGACCACACCGCCACGTACTGCGCCGAGCCGTGGGCCTGCTGGACCCCCAGGATCACCGCCACGATCGCCCCCGGCCCGGCCAGCAGCGGCGTCCCCAGCGGCACCAGGGCCACGTTGACGTCCTTGGTCTGGGTCGGCTCCTCGATCCGCCCGGTCAGCAGGTCCAGCGCGATCAGCAGCAGCAGGATGCCGCCGGAGACCTGCAGCGCCGGGATCGACACGTGCAGGTAGCTGAGGATCTGCTGGCCGAACAGGCCGAAGCAGGTGATCACCCCGAGCGCCACCGCCGCGGCCTGCCAGGCCATCCGGCGCTGCACCTTGCCCGCCCGGCCGGAGGTGAGCGCCAGGAAGATCGGGATGGTGCCCGGCGGATCCATGATCACGAACAGCGTGACGAACAGCGACCCGAAGACCTTGCCGTCGATCACGCCGCTCATACCGGGCATTCTCCGCGTCCCGGGTGCTCCCGGGCGGCGGGCGCGCCGAGCGCGTCACCCGGTGATCGGCTTCGCCCCCGTCGCCTGCGCCAGCAGTGCCCCGTACACCGCCGGGTCGGTGGTGTGCTCGCCCAGCCGGACCGTCTTGCGGCTGCCGTGGTAGTCGCTGGAACCCGTCACCAGCAGCCCCAACTCGCCCGCCAGGCCGCGCAGTCGGACCCGGGTCTCGTCGTCGTGGTCGACGTGGTCCACCTCCAGGCCGCCCAGGCCCGCCGCGGCCAGCTCGGCGATCACCGCGTCCGACACCGTCCGCCCGCGCTTCACCGCGCCCGGGTGCGCGAACACCGGCACCCCGCCCGCCGCCCGCACCAGCCGGACCGCCGTCACCGGATCGGTCTCGTGCTTGCGGACGTCCGCCCGCCCGTCGTTGGCCAGCCACTCGGGGGTGAACGCGTCCGAGACGGTGGCCACCACGCCGGCCTCCACCAGCGCCGAGGCGATGTGCGGCCGCCCCACCGAGCCGGCGCCGGCGATCCGCTCCACCTGCTCCCAGCTGATCGGCGCGCCCAACTCCCGGCAGCGCTCCACGATCGCCCGGCCGCGCCGGAACCGGTCGGTGCGCACCAGTTCACGCTCGGCCGCGAACTCCGGCTCCGCCGGGTCGAACAGGTAGGCCAGCAGATGCATGCTGATCCCGTCCACGTGGCAGGACAGTTCGGCGCCCGGCACCAGGGTCAGGCCCGTCCCGGCCACCGCGGCCGCCGCCTCCCCGTACCCCGCCACGGTGTCGTGGTCGGTCAGCGCCACCACGTCCAGTCCGGCGGCCACCGCGTTGGCGACCAGCTCGGCGGGGGAGTCGGTGCCGTCCGAGGCATTGCTGTGGGCGTGCAGATCGATGCGCATGCCGCCCAGGATAGGGAGCCGGTCAGCCCAACAGGCGCGGGGTGAGCGCCCCGCAGGGCAGCAGGCCGAGTTCGGCGCCCGCGTCCCGCAGGTCGGTCAGCACCAGTTCGTCGTGCATCAGCAGCGCGGACTGCTCGGGCCAGGCGATCGCCCACAGCCACAGGCCGCGTGCCTCGCCCACGTACACCGCGCGGTCGTCCGGCGCGCCCGGGACGTGGAACATCGGGGTCGGCCGCCCCGCCGCCATCAGCTTGGCGTCGGCCGGCTTGTACAGCGCCACCGAATCGCCCGGGTCCGGCCCGTCCAGCCCCGCGTACCGCGCGCCCAGCCCGATGCCCAGCTCCTCAGCCACCAGCACCAGTTCGCCGAACCCGCCGAGCGGCGCCGGCCCCGAACAGGCGACGGCGGTGGCGCGGGCCCCTGACAGGTCGTCACCCGCGTGCGCGATGCCGGTGAACAGCCAGCCCACCGGCAGCGGCCAGGGCAGCCACACCGGGACCTGCGAGCGGTTCACCGCGACGTTCAGCGCCTCGATGCTGGGGGGCAGCACCGGCTGCATCGGGTGCACGGCACCGTGCAGATCGCACTGCCAGGTGTCGGAGAAGAGACCGGGGGCGCGGACCCGACCGGCGCACCTCGGGCAGCTTGGCTCGCCCCTCATAACCGACAACGGTCCTCCCTCCGGACAGCTCCGTCAAGGACGATCACCCGTAAGGAGTGCGTCGCGACCCGCCCCGGGCACCGGCCCGGCACGGCAGGGTGATGTCCCGGGCGACCCGCTGCCAAACCCCCGCAGGTCGCAGCCCCCGAACGCACTGACGCCCCGTCGGTCCCAGGGGTCTCCTGCGGTGACGGGGCGTCAGTTGGGTATCGGAACGTCGGACGGCTCGGCGCGTCCGCGTCCGGTCACACGGCCTTGCACGGCCGGATGTACAGGCGTTCGCCGGTCTGCGCGGCGGTCTTCAGGTACTCGGACACGGTCTCCGCGTCGGCGATCAGCCGATCGGTCTCCGCGCCGGCGTGATCCAGGCGAAGGATCTCGAAATGCATGGGCCTCTCCCTTCCCGTCCTCGGGCTCCGAGGCGGACTCGGCCGGCGGTCGGCCATCACACGATGGCCCGTCGGCGTGGGCTGGGTCGGACGTCCGGCAGGTGCAGTCACCCGTCGCTCCCCCCACTCTCGAACAGGACTTCTTCAGCGGCACTTTCCTTGCGGCACTGGAGGGAGGCAGAGGTGCCTCGATGACTCACTGTGCCGCGACGCTGCTTCCCGGCGGTTGCCCGCCGGTAAATCCGTGGTTTCGGCGGCCGGAGGAGGGTGCGGCCGCCGGAGGGTACTGATCCCGGACGAATTCAAATATTACCCGAGCTAACGATTCCTGTCGCGTGAATATTTCACCCGACTTCTGAGTGGCCGTCAGGAAGCCTGCCGGTGCCCCGGAAGCGGGCGCAAAGATCTCCGGGGACCCCCGGGAACGGCAGCCGTCAGGCGGACCAGAAGGCGGCCAGGGCAGCAGCCGTCTCGGCCGGGCGCTCGGCGTTGGGGGAGTGGCCCGCGCCCGCGATCACCGTGCGGTGCGCACCCAGGCGCTCCGCCATCCGCGACTGCTCCGGCACCGGCCACGCGTAGTCCCGCTCACCCGAGAGCACGTGCGTCCGCAGCCCCACCGCCGCCAACTCGGCCACCCGGTCCGGCGCCGAGACCAGGTGCGCGGCCGCCGCCCGCAGCGCCCGCGGGTGGTTCCCCAGCCAACGGCGGTGCAGGAACTCGGCGATCTCCGGGTCCAGCGGGGGCACCCGCTCGCCCTCCATCTCCCGCATCACCTGCCAGATCGACTCCAGGTCCATCGACCCCAGCGCGTCCAGCAGCAGCGCCGTCCGCGCCCCCTCCGCCGGATCGATCGCCCCCGGGCCGGTCGACAGCAGCGTCAACGAACTCCACGGCTGCTCGTCCGGGTCCTGCAGCACCGCCTCGCGGACCACCTGGCCGCCGAAGGAGTGCCCCAGCAGGTGCAAGGGGCCGGAGGCCCCGAGCTGCCCGGCGAGAGCCCGGACGTCCGCGCCCAGCGCCTCGATCGTGTAAGCCGCCGGGTCGTCCGGGCCGCCCGACTCGAACTGCCCGCGCTGATCCACCGCGACGGTGCGGAAGCCCGCCTCGGCCAGCGGCTCCAGCAGCGCGATGAAGTCCTCCTTGCTGCCCGTGAACCCCGGCACCAGCAACGCCGTCCCCCGCACCGCCCCGCCAGGCTCCCCGCACAACCCGGCCAGTCCCGCCACGCGGACCGCCCGCACACAACCCGGCAGCTTCAGGAACGGCGGCGTACTCATGTGCTGTGGCCTCTCACGCGATCACCCGACACCGTCACCATACGGCCGACCCGGCGGCGGGCCGGCGAGGGACGCGGAGGACGCGCAGACAGGGGCGCGTGGGGGCACCCCCGGCCTTCCGGTCGGGAGGTGCCCCCACGCGCCCCTGAGTGGTGCGGGTACCGCTCGCGGGTCGTCCTACTGCTCGACGGCCTTGCGGGTGCGGCGGGGGGCCGGGATCTCCTCGGCGGTGGCCGCGGTGGCCTTCTTGACGGTGCGCTTGCGGGGGGCCGGGGCGGCCTCGTCGGTCGGCACCGCGGTGTCGGCGACGGCCTTCCTGGTCGCGCGCTTGCGGGGCGCGGGCGCGGCTTCCTCCGCCAGCGGGGCCTGCGCCACGGGGGCGGCGGCCTTCTTGGCGACCCGCTTGCGCGGCGCCGGGGCGGCCTCCTCGGTCACCACGGGCTCGGCGGCCGCCTTCTTGACGGTGCGCTTGCGGGGGGCCGGGGCGGCCTCCTCGGTCGGCACCGCGGTGTCGGCGACGGCCTTCCTGGTCGCGCGCTTGCGGGGCGCGGGCGCGGCCTCCTCGGCCACCGGGGCCTGCGCCACGGGGGTCGCTTCTTCCTCGGTCACCGGGGCCTGCGCCACGGGGGCGGCGGCTTCCTCGGTCACCGGGGCCTGCGCCACGGGGGCGGCGGCTTCCTCGGTCACCGGGGCCTGCGCCACGGGGGCGGCGGCCTTCTTGGCGACCCGCTTGCGCGGGGCCGGGGCGGCCTCGTCGGTCACCACGGGCTCGGCGGCCGCCTTCTTGACGGTGCGCCTGCGCGGGGCCGAAGCGCTCTCCTCGCCCACGACCAGGCCGGTGAACCGGTCGCGGACGGGCCGCTGCTGCGGCGTCCGGGAGCGGATGACCGGCTCCTCGACCACCGGGGCGGCGGCTTCGACCACGGCCGGGGCCTCGGCGGCGCCCGTCTCGACGACCGGCTCGGCCGCCTTGCGGGTGCGCTTGCGCGGGGCACGGGCCGGGGCGTCGGCCTCGGCGACCGGCTGGGCCACGGCGACCTGCTCGGCCACGGCGGGGGTCTCGACCACGGCGGTCTCGACGGCCGCCGGCGTCTCGGCCGCACCGCGGCGGCCGCGGGTGCGCTTGCGCGCGCCGCGGCCCTCGACCGGCGCCGCGGTGGTGTCGGCGGCGGGCTGCTCGACAACCGGGGTGGCGGCGGCGCCGGCCGCGGCGCCGCCGGAACGGGTGCGGCGGCGCTCACGGGAGCGGCGGGCCGGACGCTCGGCGGGAGCCGGCGTCTCGGGGGCGGCGGCAGCGGGGCGGCCACTGCGGCCGGCCGTGCGGGCGCCGCCGCGTCCGCCGCGTCCGCCGGTCTCACCGAGGTCCTCGACCTCTTCGGCGGCCAGACCGGCCCGGGTGCGCTCGGAGCGGGGCAGGACGCCCTTGGTGCCGGGCGCGATGCGGAGCAGCTCGTACAGGTGCGGCGAGCTGGAGTAGGTCTCCTCCGGGTCGTTGAACGGGAGGTCCAGCGCCTTGTTGATGAGCTGCCAGCGCGGGATGTCGTCCCAGTCGACCAGGGTGACGGCGGTGCCCGAGGCGCCGGCCCGGCCGGTGCGGCCGATCCGGTGCAGGTAGGTCTTCTCGTCGTCGGTGCACTGGTAGTTGATGACGTGCGTGACGCCCTCGACGTCGATGCCGCGGGCGGCGACGTCGGTGCAGACCAGGACGTCGACCTTGCCGTTGCGGAAGGCGCGCAGCGCCTGCTCGCGGGCGCCCTGGCCGAGGTCGCCGTGCACCGCGCCGGCCGCGAAGCCGCGCTTGGTGAGCTGCTCGGCGACGTCGGCGGTGGTGCGCTTGGTGCGGCAGAAGATCATCGCCAGGCCGCGGCCGTCGGCCTGCAGGATCCGGGAGACCATCTCGACCTTGTCGAGCGAGTGCGCACGGAAGATGTGCTGCTCGATGTTGGCGACCGTGGTGCCGGTGTCGTCCGGGGCGGCGGCGCGGATGTGGGTGGGCTGGCTCATGTACCGGCGGGCCAGCGAGATGACCTGGCCGGGCATGGTGGCCGAAAAGAGCAGGGTCTGCCGCTTGGCGGGCAGCATGGTGATGATCTTCTCGACGTCCGGCAGGAAGCCGAGGTCGAGCATCTCGTCGGCCTCGTCCAGCACCAGCGAGCGGACCTTGGACAGGTCGAGCTTGCGCTGGCCGGCGAGGTCGAGCAGGCGGCCGGGGGTGCCGACGACGATGTCGACGCCCTTCTTCAGCGCCTCGACCTGCGGCTCGTAGGCGCGGCCGCCGTACACGGCGAGGACGCGCACGTTGCGGACCTTGCCGGCGGTCTGCAGGTCGTTGGTGACCTGGGTGCAGAGCTCGCGGGTGGGCACCACGATGAGTGCCTGCGGGCCCTCGGAGAGCTGCTCGGCGGTGGCCCGGCCGGCGGCGATGTCGGCCTGCACCACGACGCGCTCGATCAGCGGGAGGCCGAAGCCGAGGGTCTTGCCGGTGCCGGTCTTGGCCTGGCCGATGACGTCGTGGCCGGTCAGCGCGACCGGCAGGGTCATCTCCTGGATCGGGAACGGGTGGACGATGCCCACGGCCTCCAGGGCCTCGGCGGTCTCCGGGAGGATCCCGAGGTCCCGGAACGTCGTCTTGATGGGGTCGTTGGTGGACAGGGTGCTGCCTCTTCCGTGTGGAGGGCCGGGCGTAAGCGCGTCCTGCCTCGCCCGGGCAGCCCCGTACGGGGCGTGTCGGGCGGGCGGCGCGGCGGAGGGCGTCCCGTTGGACGGGGTGGTGCGGACCGGCACGCTGTCGGCGTCGTCCGCGCGGCCCTCGCTCGGCCTGATGCGGTGCCTGGGCCCGAGGCTCGGGCCAGGTCGGAGCCGATCGGGTCTCCGACCGGGCATCCGCGTACGTGAGCGCCGGGTGCTGCACCGGGCGGCGGAACGCCACCGGGCACGGCTGCGCGGCCTGCCGTGGAACGGACGGGCCGCGCGGGTCCTACACCTGGCCTCACTACCTACCATACAGTCAAGCGACGACTCGAACACGTGACGGCGGCTACTCCGACCGGCCGCGCCCGGGTGGCGACCGGGCGGGAGACGGGCGGCGGACGGGTTCCGGACCGGTTCGGACCACTAAGGTCTGGTGCCATGGAGACTCAGGAACCCGGTGACGAGGTCACCGACTCGATCGGGCCCTGGTCGGCCCGCGCCGCCGACCCGCAGTACCGGGCGGCCGTGCTGGACCTGCTCGGCGCGCTCGCGTACGGCGAGCTGAGTGCCTTCGAGCGGCTGGCCGAGGACGCCAAGTTCGCCCCCGGCATCGAGGAGAAGGCCGCGCTGGCCCGGATGGCCGCCGCCGAGTACCAGCACTACCAGCTGCTGCACGACCGGCTGGCCGAGGTCGGCGCCGACCCGGTCGCCGTGATGGAGCCGTTCCTCGAGCCGCTGGAGGCGTTCCACCGGCTGACCAAGCCCTCCGACTGGCTGGAGGGCCTGGTCAAGGCGTACGTCGGCGACGCGATCGCCACCGACTTCTACCGCGAGGTGGCCGTCCGCCTCGACGACGACACCCGGGAGCTGGTGCTCCGGGTGATGTCCGACACCGGGCACGCCGAGTTCGCGGTGGACCGGGTGCGGCAGGCGATCGCCGAGGACCCGCGGGTCGGCGGCCGGCTCGCGCTGTGGGGCCGGCGGCTGATGGGCGAGGCGCTCAGCCAGGCCCAGCGGGTGGTGGCCGAGCGCGACGCGCTGTCCAACCTGCTGGTCGGCGGCGCGCAGGTGCGCGGCTTCGACCTGGTCGAGGTCGGCAAGATGTTCAACCGGATCACCGAGACCCACACCAAGCGGATGGCCGCCCTGGGCCTGGCCTCCTGACCGGCCGGGGCGGGCGCGGACCGCTCAGCCGTGCCGGTGCCGGCCGCGGTGCTTCGGCAGCAGGTCGGGGCGGGCCGGCACCGACACCAGCAGGACCGCCACCGCCGCCGAGATCGCCAGCTGCGCCGCCGGCACCCGCCCGTCCAGCACGTAGCGGCTGATCCGGCCGGCCAGCACGGCGGCGAACAGCGCGGTGCCGACCGGCAGCCCGCGCGGGCCCGGGAACAGGTCCGGTCGGGCCAGCACGGCACCGACCCCGACGGCCAGGCCGATCAGGACGAAGGCGATCGTCTCCCACACGGCTGCCTCCCGGGGCGTGCGACGCTGCGGCAGCACTCCGCCTACCCGCCCGGGCCCCCCGGTACGCACAGCACGGCGCCCCGTCCCCCCGGGCGGGGGAACGGGGCGCCGTGGCACAGGCTTCAGAGCGTGCCGAAACCGACCTTGCGGACCGACGGCTCGCCGATCTCGACGTAGGCCAGCCGCTCGGCGGGGACCAGCACCTTGCGACCGTGCTCGTCGGACAGCGTGAACAGCTTCGAGCTGCCGTCCAGGGCCTTCGCGACCGCGTCCGCGACCTCTTCGGCAGTTTGCGCGCTCTCCAGGACGATCTCCCGGTTCGCGTTCTGCACGCCGATCTTGACCTCCACGGCTTCCGTCCCTCCGGTAGCTGGCCGCGCGCGCCGGACCGCCCGTTCGCGGGCGGCGCGCCGTACGGGCATCACCTTAAGGCAGCAGGGCAGCTGTGCGGCGAAGGTCGGGGGCCGGTCCGCTCAGGGCCGAATCCGCGGTCAGTCGCCGAGGCCGCCGACGCCGTCCTGGGTCGGGTGCATCGGGAAGCCCTTCAGACCGCGCCAGGCCAGGCTGGCGACCAGCCGGACCGCCTCGTCGCGCGGGATCTCGGACTCCTGGGAGAGCCAGTACCGGGCGGTGATCTGGGCCAGGCCGCAGACGCCGACCGCGAGCAGCTTGGCCTCCGCCTCCGGGAGGTCGGTGTCCTCGGCGATCACCTTGGAGACCAGCGTGGCGCTCAGGTCGGTGGCCCGCTCGACCCGCTCGCGCACCGCGGGGTCGTTGGTCAGGTCCGACTCGAAGACCAGCCGGAACGCGCCCGACTCGCTGGAGACGTAGTGGAAGTACGCCTCCATGGTCGCGGCGACGCGCTGCTTGTTGTCGTTGGTCGCCTCCAGCGCGGCACGGGTGCCGTCGACCAGGGCGTCGCAGTGCTTGTCGAGCAGCGCGAGGTAGAGCTCGAGCTTGCCCGGGAAGTGCTGGTAGAGCACCGGCTTGCTGACGCCGGCCCGCTCGGCGATGTCGTCCATGGCCGCGGCGTGGTAGCCCTGGGCGACGAACACCTCCTGGGCGGCTCCGAGCAGTTGTTCACGGCGGGCGCTTCGCGGCAGGCGGGCACCGCGCGGACGCTCCTGCGCCTCCTGGATGGCCGTCACGGCGCTCCTCACTTCACGGTCTGCGATGGGCTGGCAGGGTGATTGATTCTACTTTTCGGTAACCCGTTTGTGCGCGGGTGAAGCCGAGTAAAGCGCACAACCGCCCCTTGTCGGGAGCCCACAATACGACCCGGGCCCGGACTGTCCACAGGTCGAGACGGGGCCGCGACGGGCCCGTGACCGGCCGTGCTCCGCACCGGCGCCGGGTGGTCCGTCACTACCATCGTGCTCCATGAGCGCCGCCCAGCACCCCCTCGCCGCCCTGGAGCCGTACCGCACCGTCGAGGTGCCCGGAGCGGAACTGGCCGTCAGCCGCCACTCCGAACCCCGGGACGGGCTGCCGCCCGCACTGTTCGTGCACGGCCTCGGCGGGTCCGCGGACAACTGGCTGGAACTGCTCGACCAGCTCGCCGGGGACGTCGACGGCGAAGCGGTCGACCTGCCCGGCTTCGGGCACTCCGCCCCGCCGCTGGACGGCAACCTGACGATCTCCGGGCACGTCCGCGCCGTCATCGGGTACCTGGAGGAGTCCGGCCGCGGCCCGGTCCACCTGTTCGGCAACTCGCTCGGCGGCGCGGTCGCCGTCCGGCTCGCCGCCGTCCGGCCCGACCTGGTGCGCACCCTGACCCTGATCTCACCCGCGCTGCCCGAACTGCCCCCGCAGCGCACCGCCTGGACCACCGGGCTGCTGGCCGTCCCCGGCGTCGCCGAACTGGTCCGCCGGCGCGGCCCGGCCGCCGACCCGGAGGTCGCCACCGCCGACCTGCTGCGGCTGGTCTACGCCGACCCCGCGGCCATCCCCGCCCACCGCCGGGCCCGCGCCGTCGCCGAGTACCGCCGCCGCACCGCGCTGCCGTACGCGCTGACCGTGCTCGCCGGGTCCGCCCGCGGCATCGTCAGCGCGTACACCGAGCGCGGCGACCAGTCGCTGTGGCGGCAGGCCGAGCAGGTCACCGCGCCGGTGCTGCTGGTGTACGGGCTCAAGGACAAGCTGGTCTCCTACCGCTCCGCCCGGCGGGCCTGCGCCGCGTTCCGGGACGCCCGCCTGCTGGTGCTGCCGCACTCCGGGCACGTGGCGATGCTGGAGCACCCCGAGCCGGTCGCCCGCGCCGTCCGGGAGCTGCTCGCGGAGGCCGAGCGGCAGGGCTGAGCGGGGCCGCCGCGCGGCCGGGCCGAGGCGTACGCCCGGCGCAGTCGGGCGCGAACGCCGAAAACGGAGCGGGTACACGCGAGGTCACGGCCGTTCACTCGATGGTGTGGCAAGCCGGGCCGGGCCCCTAGGGGGCTCGGCCCGGAGCTCTACCGTCGTGTTGTCGGACCGAACAGGTGTGGGGGGCGAGACGGCGAGGGCGGCGGACGCGGGGAGCGGACACCGGCCGGACGGCCGTCGAGCGCACAGACGCACTCCCCTGTGTCGTAGGGCCGTGAACCCAGTCGAAACGCTCTGCTCTGGAGGCGTCGTGCGCATCGCTCTGCTCACCGAGGGCACCCTCACCAACGCGCAGCGTGGCGAAGGAGGCTGGTGCGGCCGCCTGGTCAGCGGCCTGCCCGAGCACGAGTTCCGGCTCTACCGGCTGCTCCCCGCCGACCGGCCCGCCCCCCCGAGCGGCGTGCGCGGCCTGCACGGCGTCCACGAACTGCCCATGTGGGGCCGCCGCCCGGCCGGCCGCGGGCCCACCCCGCTGCGCCGCCGGGCCTACGTCCGGGCGTACGAGGAACTGGTCCGGGCGCTGGTGGCGCCCGGCGAGCGGGCCGGCTTCGGGCCCGCGCTGTACCGGCTCGCCGAGCTCGGCCGGGAGGACGACGCGCTGCCCGCGTTCCTCGCCTCCGGCCACGCCCACCGGGCGCTGGAGCGGATCTGGCGGATGCCAGGCGCCGACACCGCCGGCGGCCAGCCGCTGGTCTGCGACGTCCTGGTGGCCGCCGACCTGCTGGAGCAGTGCCTGCGGCCGCTGTCCGCGCCCTGGTACGGCACCGGCCCGGCCGGACTGGGCGGCGCCGACCTGTGCCACGTGGTCGGCGGCGGGCCGGCCGCGCTGCCCGCGCTGGTCGCCCGCGAGCTGCACGGCGTCCCGTTCGTGGTCACCGAGCACGGGCTGCACCTGCGCGAGCAGTACCGCGGCTACCGCTCCGCCCCCTACCGCTGGCCGGTGCGCGCGCTGCTGCTGTCCTTCTTCCGGCAGCTCACCGAGGAGACCTACCGGCAGGCCGCCGTGCTCACCCCCGGCAGCGCCTACGACCGGCAGTGGCAGCAGCGCTGCGGCAGCGACCCGGCCCGGACCCGGATCGTCCACGAGGGCACCCCCGCCACCGGGCGGCCCGCCGCCGGGAAGGAGCCGGAGGCCCCCACGCTGGTCTGGGCCGGCGCGCTGGAGCCCGGGCGCGACCCCGAACTGATGCTGCACGCCTTCGCCCACGTCCGGGCCGAACTGCCGGGCGCCCGGCTGAAGATGTACGGCGAGGAGGGCGCGCCCGGCTACCTCGCGCACTGCCGGGCGATCGCCGAACGGCTCGGCGTCGAGGAGGCCGTCGAGTTCGCCGGACTGCCCGAGTCCCCGGCCGCCGCCTGGGAGTCCGGCAGCGCCGTGGTGTTCAGCGCGCTCGCCCAGCGCAGCCCCCGGCTGCTGGCCGACGCCATGCTGTCCGGGCGGGCCGTGGTGGCCACCGAGGTCGGGGTGGCCCGCGAGGTGCTCGGCCCCACCGGGCTGCTGGTGCCGCCGCGCAGCCCGCGCGCCCTGGCCGGGGCCTGCCTGGCGCTGCTCGGCGACCACGAGCGGCGCTCCCGGCTGGGCCTGGCCGGCCGGCTGCGGGCGCAGGAACGCTTCGCCGTGGAGCCGGTGGTCGGCGCGTTCCGCGAGATCTACCTCGAACTGGTCTCCCGCTACCCGGCGTTCCCGGCCCGCCCCGGCACCCGGGCCCGGCCGTTCGCCCGGCCCGCCGAGTACTGGGTGGCGGGCAGCGGCGAGAGCGCGGCGCCGGCCCGGCCCGCCGAGGCGGCCCCGCTGGTCACCGACAAGCGCGCCGGGGTCACCCTGGTCAAAGCCGGGCCCGCTCTCGCGGAGGCACTGTGACCCCGCCGCCCGCCGACCCCGTCCGCGAACTCCTGGACGCCAACCGGGAGTTGTGCGAGCAGGCGGTCGACCCGCTGGAGATCGCCGCCGCCCTGGAGGACTCCGGCCTGGCCACCGACGGCACCGCCCGCTACCGGCACGCCGACGTGTTCGGCCTCGCCGAGGAGCTGTACGCCCGGGTCCCGCGCCGCCCGCCCGTCCGCGAACCGCTGCCGCAGGCCGGGCCGCTGCACGGCCTCCCCGCGGCCGCGCTCCGCGGCGCCGCCGCGCACCTGCTGCCCCTGCTGCCCGCGCTGACCCTCGGCGGCCTGCCCGGCGGCGCGCTCGCGGTGCTCGCCGGCGCCGGTGCGGGCGCGCTCACCGCACGGTGGGAGGACCCCGGGCCGCGGCCGTCGGCGGTGTCGGACGGCTGGGACCCGGACGACGGCCTGGTCCGCGGCGAGCCGGCCGGGCGGCGGCCCCGGGTCGCACTGCCCCGGGCCGCGCTCGGCCAGGGCGCCGGTACCGGGCTGCTGCTCGCGCTGCTGGCCGCCGGCGCCCCCGGAGCGGCGCTGGTCGCCGCCCTCGGCGGCGCGGGCGCCGGCTGGGGCGCGGCCTGGCTGCGCCGGCACGGCCGACGGCAGACCGCGGCCGCCACGCTGGGGGAGTTCCGCTCCCGGCTGCGGCCCGTCCTGCCGCTGGCCGTGCTGGCACAGCTGGCCGTTCTCGCCGGGCTGGGCCGGGCGGTCGGCAGCGACCCGCCCGCCACCGCCTGGGCCGCGCTGCTGGTGCTCGGCACCCTGTCGCTGCTGGCCGCCGCGGTCCGGGCCGCGGGCCGGCCCGCCACCGCGGCGATCGCGGTCCTCACCGCCGCGGGCGGCGCGGCCGCGCTCTCGCTCCCCGGCCCGGCCCACTGGCTGGGCGCCCCGCCGCCGGGCGGCCTGCTCGCCGCCGCCCTCGGGCCGGCCGTGCTGCTGGCCGGCTGTGCCTGGCCGCTGAGCACCCGGCCGGGGGCGTACCGGTGAGCCGGCGGCCGTTGCGTGGCGCGTCGGTGCGGTGCCGGGGGCCGGTGGGGGCGGTTCCGGGGAGGCGCCGGGCGGGGCGGGGCGGTTTCGCCCTGCGGGCTGCGGCGGGCGTCCGCCGCCCGGGGCCCGGCGGGCTCGGGTGCCGCTCGGCGGCCGGCGGGCCGGCCGGGTCCGGTGCCGGGCCGGTGCTGCGGTTTGTCGATCAGATCTCGTTCCGCCCGGTTGCTGCCGGGCCTGATGGAAGGACTTGGGCCCGATGAGGGTGCTGCTGCTGGGAGCCGACGGATTCATCGGCCGGCGGGTGGCCGACCGGCTGCTGGCGGAGGAGGGGCTCCAGGTGACCGTGCTGGGCCGGGGCGACTCCGCCGACATCCGGTTCGACCTGGCCGCGGGGAGTCCGGGTGCGCTGGCCCGGTTCCTGGACGCGGTGGCCGCGCAGGTGGTGATCAACTGCGCCGGGGCCACCTACGGGACCTCGCGGACCCTGATCCGGTCCAACACGCTGGCGGTGGCGACGGTCTGCGAGGCGATCCGGCGCAGCCGGGAGCCCGCGCGGCTGGTGCACGTGGGCTCGGCGGCGGAGTACGGCCCGGCGCAGCCCGGCGGGCCGATCCCGGAGAGCGCGGAGCCGCGCCCGGTCGGGCCGTACGGGGTGTCGAAGCTGGCGGGCACCGAACTGGTGCTGGCCTCCGGCCTGGACGCGCTGGTGCTGCGGGTGTTCGACGTGGTCGGCCCGGGGGCGCCGACGGCCTCGCTGTTCGGGCGGCTGGCGGAGGGCCTGCGGCGGGCCCTGGAGCAGGACGAGTCGCAGGTGCGGATGCCGGACCTGTCCGGGCACCGGGACTTCGTGGACGTCCGTGACGTGGCGCGGGCGATCCAGGCGGCGGCGGTCTCGGCGGCCACCGGGGTGATCAACATCGGCTCCGGCCACGCCGTCCGGGCCCGGGACGCGGCGCACCTGCTGGTGCGGGCGTCCGGCTTCGAGGGCACCGTCACCGAGGACGCCCGCCAGGTGGTGCTGCCCGCCCAGCAGGCGGGCGCCGAGGGGTCGCGGGCGGCCGAGGCGCGGCCGGCCGTGGAGCCGGTGCAGTGGCGGCAGGCGGACGTCAGGACCGCCAGGGACCGTCTCGGATGGCGGACGCAGGTGCCGCTGGAGGAGTCGCTGGGGGACGTCTGGCTGGAGACCGCCTGCCGGGTGTGAACCGGAACGGCCGGGCCTGACCTGGGGATTGGGCGGGAACGGCGGGGTCTCGGCATCCGGTGTCGCGCATCTCACCCAGTGGACCCGCTGTCTTGGAATACCCCGGGCACGTGACACTGTTGGCGTAGTCGAAGAGAAACTGACGACCATCGGAGTCCCCGTGTCGCTGCCCCCCCTGGTCGAGCCCGCCGCCGAGCTCACCGTCGAAGAGGTCCGCCGGTACTCCCGCCACCTGATCATTCCCGATGTGGGCATGGACGGGCAGAAGCGGCTGAAGAACGCCAAGGTGCTGTGCGTCGGCGCCGGCGGCCTCGGGTCGCCGGCCCTGATGTACATGGCCGCCGCCGGTGTCGGCACGCTCGGCATCGTCGAGTTCGACACCGTCGACGAGTCCAACCTGCAGCGGCAGATCATCCACGGCCAGTCCGACATCGGCCGGTCCAAGGCGGAGTCCGCGCGCGACTCGGTCAAGGAGATCAACCCGCTGGTCAACGTGGTCCTGCACGAGGAGCGCCTCGACAACGACAACGTGATGGAGATCTTCTCCGGCTACGACCTGATCGTCGACGGCACCGACAACTTCGCCACCCGGTACCTGGTGAACGACGCCGCGGTGCTGCTCGGCAAGCCGTACGTGTGGGGCTCGATCTACCGCTTCGACGGCCAGGCCAGCGTGTTCTGGGCCGAGCACGGCCCCTGCTACCGCTGCCTGTACCCGGAGGCCCCGCCGCCGGGCATGGTCCCGTCCTGCGCCGAGGGCGGCGTGCTGGGCGTGCTGTGCGCCTCGATCGGCTCGATCCAGGTCAACGAGGCCATCAAGCTGCTGGCCGGGATCGGCGAGCCGCTGGTCGGCCGGCTGATGATCTACGACGCCCTGGAGATGCAGTACCGCTCGGTGAAGGTCCGCAAGGACCCGAACTGCGCCGTCTGCGGCGAGAACCCGACCGTCACCGAGCTGATCGACTACGAGTCGTTCTGCGGCGTCGTCTCGGAGGAGGCCTCGGCCGCGGCGATCGGCTCGACGATCACCTCCAAGCAGCTCAAGGAGTGGATCGACAACGGCGAGAACATCGACATCATCGATGTCCGCGAGATCAACGAGTACGAGATCGTCAACATCCCGGGCGCCCGCCTGATCCCGAAGAACGAGTTCCTGATGGGCAACGCCCTGCAGGACCTGCCGCAGGACAAGCGGATCGTGCTGCACTGCAAGACCGGCGTCCGCTCGGCCGAGGTGCTGGCCGTGCTGAAGGCCGCGGGCTTCAGCGACGCGGTGCACCTGGGCGGCGGCGTGGTCGGCTGGGTCAACCAGATCGAGCCGGAGAAGCCGATCTACTGATCCGTCGACGACCAGTCAGTGAAGACCGCCCGGCCGGGGACTCCCCGGCCGGGCGGTTTCGCGTTCAGCGGGTCGCGGCCAGGCCGAGCAGGGCGCCGGTGCGGCTCATCAGGTGGTCGAAGTACGCGCGGGCGTCGGCGGTGATCCGGGCCAGGTGCCCGAACAGCTCCAGCGAGAGCGCCCCCAGCAGGTCGCTCCAGGCGGCCAGCGCGGCCACCACCAGGTGGTCGGGGGTGCCGGGCGGCAGCCGGGTCAGCAGCGGGGCGAGCGCGGCCCGGGCGGCGTCCGGGACGGCGGGGTCGCCGAGCGGGCGGTAGCCGCCGGCCACGGCGGCCTCCTGGAACAGCCGGCCGATCAGCAGCGGCAGCCGGGTGCCGGGGCCGGTGGTGTCCTCGGGGGCGGTGTAGCCGGGCACGGGGGAGCCGTGCACCAGGGCGAACTCGTGCGGGTGGGCCAGCGCCCAGTCGCGGACGGCGTGGCAGACGGCCAGCCAGCGGCCCGGGTGGTCGACCCCGTCGAAGGGGTCGGCGGCGGCGTCCGCCGCGTCGCCGAGCGCGGCGTAGGCGTCGGCGATCAGCGCGGTGAGCAGCGCGTCGCGGCCCGGGTAGTAGCGGTACAGCGCGGAGGCGGAGACCAGGCCGACGTCGCGGGCGAGGGAGCGCATGGAGAGCCCGGCCGGGCCGTGCTCGGCCAGGTGGCGGCGGGCGGTGTCCTTGATCTCGCGGGTGAACTCGGCGCGGGCCCGCTCGCGGGGGGTGGGGGCCTTCGGCATGCCGGCCATCCTCCCAGCGGGCGAGAACAGGTGCAACATTCGAGCACGTCGTTCTCGTACGAGAACAGTGTTCTTGACAGTTCGCCCGCCGCTGCGCCAGGCTCGGAGCAGCGCGAGAACACCGTTTTCCCGGATCCCGAGTGGAGCGTCCCCATGAGCAAGCACCTGGTCGTCGGCGCCGGACCGGTCGGCTCGGCCACCGCCCGACTGCTCGCCGAACGCGGCGAGCAGGTCGTGGTGGTCACCCGCACCGCCGCCTCCGCCCGTCCGCTGGACGGCGTCACCCGCCTGCACCTGGACGCCGCCGACCCCGCGGCGCTCACCGCCGCCGCCGAGGGCGCCGCGGTGCTCTACAACTGCGCCAACCCGCCCTACCACCGCTGGCCGGAGATCTGGCCGCCGCTCGCCGCCTCCCTGCTGACCGCCGCCGAACGCAGCGGCGCCGTCCTCGCCACCGTCTCCAACCTGTACGGCTACGGCGCGGTGGACGGGCCGATGAGCCCCGACACGCCGCTGCGGCCGAACTCCGCCAAGGGCGAGGTGCGGGCCGCGATGTGGCGCGACGCGCTCGCCGCCCACCGGGCCGGGCGGGTGCGGGCCACCGAGGTGCGCGGGTCCGACTACCTGGGGCCGGGCGCCGTCAGCGCGCTCGACGACCGGGCGTTCTCCCGGGCGCTGACCGGGCGCACCGTCCAGGTGCTCGGCGACCCCGACGCCCCGCACAGCTGGACCTCGCCCGCCGACACCGCCCGGCTGCTGGCCGCCGTCGGCTCCGACGAACGCGCCTGGGGCCGGGCCTGGCACGTGCCCGGCAACCCGGCCCGCAGCCAGCGCGAGGTGATCGCCGACCTCTGCGCGGCCGCCGGGAAGCCCGCCGCCAAGGTCGCCCGCGTCCCCGGCCCGGTGCTGGCCCTGCTCGGGCTGGTCAACCCGACGGTGCGCTCGGTCCGCGAGACGGCGTACCAGTTCGAGCGGCCGTTCGTCATCGACGACAGCGCCTCCCGGGAGGTGTTCGGCCTGGCGCCGACGCCCTGGGAGACGGTGCTCGCCGAGATCGCGGCCGCCTACTAGAGCCGGCCGCCGGCTAGAGCGCGTTCCGCCGCTGCAGCACGTTGTAGGCGATCCAGCCCGGCAGCACCGGGAGCCAGAAGGTCAGCAGGCGGTAGAGGAACACCGCCGGGGTGGCGGCCGTGGCGGGGACGCCCGCCACGGTGAGGGCGGTGATCAGGGCGATCTCGACCGGGCCGATGCCGCCCGGGGTGGGGATCGCCGAGCCGGCCGCGTTGGCGGTCAGGAAGACCACCGCGACGGCCGCGTAGGTGACGTGCCCGCCGCCGCCGAAGGCCTGCACGGAGGCGTCCAGGCAGGCGGTGAAGGAGAGCGTCAGCAGCAGGATGCCGCCGAAGCCGGTGACCAGCTTGCGCGGGGTCTGCATCAGGTCGAGCATCCGCGGGACGACGCCGAAGAACAGCGAGCGGACCCGGGTCACCACGAAGCGCCGCAGCGGGGCGACCGCGGCCACCACCAGGGCGAGCACCGCGGCGCTCAGCACCCCGATGATCACCGCCCGGGAGGCGCCCAGGTCGCCGTTGGTCTGCGAGCCGGTGATCAGACCGAACGCGAACAGCAGCACCAGGTGCCCGCCCAGGCCGGCCAGCTGCGAGGCCCCGACCGAGGCGACCGCCTGCACCGGGCGGATGCCGGCCCGCTGCAGGTAGCGGGTGTTCAGCGCGATGCCGCCGACCGCGGCCGGGGCGACCAGCTTCACGAAGGAGCCGGCCACCTGCGCGGCCACCGTCCGCCCGAACGGGAGCCGTTCCGGGACGAAGCCGGTCAGGCTCATCGCGGCGGCCACGTAGGAGACCGCCGCGGCGGCCAGCGCGGCCGCCGCCCAGGCCCAGTTCATCTGGGAGACCTTGAACTGGTCCGGCCGGATGGTGGTCAGCGCCAGGTAGGCGGCGAAGGTCAGCGCCACCACCATGATCAGCGTCTTCGGCTTCAGCCGCTCCAGCTTGGCGGGCGCCATCGGCGCCTCGGGGGCGATCTGCAGGATCTCCGCCCGGATCTTGGACAGCAGGTCCTCGCCGGCCTGCGCGATGTCCTCCTCCGCCTGCTGCTGGGTGCGCTCGCCCGCCGCGACCTGCTTGAGCGCCAGCGCCTGCGCGGCGGCCTTCCGCTCCTTGGTCATCCGCTGGAGGTCGCCGCGGGTCTGCCGGCTCAGGCCGACCGGCTGCAGCAGCGGCAGCGCCTCGGCGATCCGGGTCGGGCCGAGCACCGCGGTGGCGACCGCGACCGAGCGCTCGGGGCCGATCCGCAGCGCGAAGGTGGTGAGCAGCTGGGCGACGTCGATGCGCAGCGTCAGGTCGCCGGCCGCGATGTCGCCGCCGGACAGGTTGGTCAGGCAGCCGGTGCGCTCGTCAACCACCAGCAGGGACTCGCCGGTGAGCCGGCGGTGCGCGATCCGGCGCTCGTGCAGGGTCGAGACGGACTCCCAGAAGGAGGCCATCACCTCGTCGGTGACCTCGTCGTCGGCGAGCTCGTCCAGGGTGCGGCCGGCCACGTTCTCGTAGACCAGGATCGCGGCGTCCGGGCCCAGCTCGGAGGTGGCGACCAGCTGCGGGGCGCGGGCCCCGGAGGCGGCCGCGGCGTACGCGATCAGCGCCTCCTGCTCCAGTGCCTGGCGCAGCGACTGCGGGCTGCGGCGGACCGCGACCGAGCGCAGCCGCAGCCGCCGCCAGGCCCGGTAGAAGAACCCGGAGGCCTGCTGCTCGCGGTCGATGATGTGGACGTCCAGCAGCGGCCCGGTCTGCTGGGTGACCAGGTAGCGGCGGGTGCCGCCGGGGGCGTCGGGGGCGAGGTGCGCGGCGGACGGGGCGAAGCCGACCTTGCGCAGGCCGATCATCAGGTGCTGCCCGGTGGGCCGGATGTTCGGCGAGCCGATCGCGTACAGCGTGCCGTACGCCACCGACCAGCCGATCAGCACGGTCAGCAGCAGCGACAGCGGCGTGGTGTTGCCGTTGATCAGCTCGGCCGCGCCGGAGAGGATCACCACCACCCACAGCGCGACCCGCCAGCGCGGGCGGCTCGACATGCCGACGGCCGTCATGTAGGCGATCACCGGCGCGAGGTAGCCGTGCACCGGGTCGGTGAGGGTCTCGCTGCCGGGCGAGTTCTGGGTCAGCGCGTTGCGGATCTCCTCGGGGGCGCTGGCGGCCACCCACCAGTCCACGCCGAGCGAGACGCCGTACGCGAGCACCGAGGCGAGCACGCCGTCGGCGACCCGCAGGCCGTCGCGTTTGATCAGCCGCTCGACCGCGAAGACCAGCGGCACCGTCAGCACCGCGATGGAGGACACCAGGGCGGCGATCTTCGACAGCACGCCGGGGATCCGGTTGGCGTTGACGGTGATGTCGTTCTCGATGCCGGTGGTGGTGGAGACCGCCACCTGCGCTAGCACGAACACCGCGATGATGCCGAGCAGGCCCGCGAGGAAGCGCAGCAGGTCGGACGGCCGGTGGGCGCGCGGCGCCAGCAGCGGTTCGTCGACCGCCAGGTACTCGCCGGCCGGCTCCTCGGCCGGCTCCTCGGCCGGCCGGTCCGCGCGCCGTTCCGGCCGGTCGTCGGACCCTTCCGGACGCTCGGGCGGCCGGTCCGGTGCGTCCGGACGGTCCGGACCGTCGTCCGGCGGCAGCTGTGGGGCCACCGCTTCCTCCCCCGTGTGGTGCGCGTCCCGCGCCCGGTGGCGCAGGTCGACCGGCGGGGCGTGGTCGCCCCGGCGGGCGGAACCGTCGGTGGCGGACTCCCCGGAGTCCTCGTCCACGTTCAATTCTGCCGTCCCGGTCATCTGGTCTTGTTCCTCGTGAGTCGCACTGCCCCGAAGATGCTGCCATGCCCGGAACCCGGGTGCGGGGCAGGGGCCGCATCCCGCGCGCCGGGTCGCCCGCACGGGGTGCTGGAAATCGACCGGATGGGGAAGAATGCGTCGGATGACCGAGCCGATGGACGTGCCCGAGATCCCGCCGTTCGCGGAGGCGGTGCTCGACCTCGCCGAGCGGATCCCGCCGGGCCGGGTGATGACCTACGGCGACGTCGCCGAGTACCTGGGCCGCGGCGGGCCCCGCCAGGTCGGCCGGGCGATGGCCCTGTACGGCGGCGCGGTGCCCTGGTGGCGGGTGATCCGGGCGGACGGCCGGCCGCTGCCCGGCCACGAGCACCGCGCGCTCCCCGAGTACCGGTCCGAGGGCACCCCGCTGCGCACCGTCGGCGGCGAACCGCGGGTCGACCTGCGGGCCGCGCGCTGGGACGGGACCGCGGGAGCCTGACCGGGAGAGGTGCGCCGGAGGGGTCTGTGGGTGCAGGATCGTAGGCTCGATGCGGCGGGCGCCACCCCACGGCCACCGCCCGCCACCTGAACCGCCGTACGACCCTGGACCGCAGTGACCTCACCGTTCCGCCTGGTGCGCAGCCCCCTCGCGCAGCCCGACCCGCCCGTGCTGGACGAATTCCAGCGGGCGGTGGTCGCGCACGCGTCGGGGCCGCTGCTGGTGCTCGCGGGTCCCGGCACCGGCAAGACCACCACGCTGGTCGAGGCGGTCGCCCGGCGGGTGGCCGACGGGACGCCGCCCGACCGGGTCCTGGTGCTCACCTTCAGCCGCAAGGCCGCGATGGAGCTGCGCGACCGGATGACCGCCCGGATCGGCGCCACCGCCCCGCAGGCCACCACCTTCCACTCGTTCTGCTACGCCCTGCTGCGCGCCCACCAGCCGCCCGAGGAGTACGCCGAGCCGCTGCGCCTGCTGTCCGGCCCCGAGCAGGACGTGATGGTCCGCGAACTGCTGGCCGGCGGCGCCGAGGACGCGAAGGCGGGCACCGCCACCATCGGCTGGCCGCTCGACCTGCGGGCCTGCCTGACCACCCGCGGCTTCGCCGACGAAGTCCGCGCGGTGCTCGCCCGCAGCCGCGAACTCGGACTGGGCGAGGCGGAGCTGGAGCGCTTCGCGCAGGCCGTCCAGCGCCCCGACTGGGCGGCCGCCGCGCACTTCCTGGCCGAGTACCTGGACGTGCTGGACCTGCGCGGCGTGCTCGACTACGCCGAACTCGTGCACCGCGCCGTGCTGCTCGCCGAACGCGAGGACGTCGCCGCGCAGCTGCGCGAGCGCTACGACGTGGTGTTCGTCGACGAGTACCAGGACACCGACCCGGCCCAGGTCCGGCTGCTGCAGCGGCTCGCCGGCGGCGGCCGGGACCTGGTCGCGGTCGGCGACCCCGACCAGTCGATCTACGCGTTCCGCGGCGCCGACGTGAACGGCATCCTGGAGTTCCCGCACGCCTTCCCGCAGGCCGACGGACGGCCCGCCGAGGTCAAGGTGCTGCGGGTGTCCCGGCGCTCCGGCGCGGTGCTGCTGGCCGCCTCCCGGGAACTGGCCCGCCGGATGCCGATGGGGCGGCTGCCCGCCGACAAGCTCGCCGCGCACCGCGCCCTGCTGCCCTCCCGCGAGGGCGGCGCCGTCGAGGTGTACACCTACCCGACGCCCGGCGCCGAACTCGACTCGGTCGCCGACCTACTGCGCCGCGCCCACCTGGAGGACGGCGTCCCCTGGGGCGAGATGGCGGTGCTGGTCCGGGCCGGCTCCCGGACCATACCGGCCGTCCGCCGGGCGCTGGCCGCCGCCGGCGTGCCGCTGGAGATCGACGGCGACGACCTGCCGCTGCGCGAGGAGACCGCCGTCGCCCCGCTGCTGCTCGCGCTGCGGGTCTGCGCCGAGGGCGAGGGCGCGCTCACCGCCGACCTCGCGCACACCCTGCTCACCGGCCCGCTCGCCGCCCTGGACGGCTCCGACCTGCGCCGCCTCGGCCGGACCCTGCGCGAGGAGGAGCGCCGGGCGCTCGCCGAGGAGGGCGCGCCCGGGGTGGTCCGGCCCGCCGAGGAGCTGATCCGGGAGGCGCTGGAGCAGCCCGAGTTGCTCGCCCTGCTGGACGCCCCCTACGCCCGCCGCGCCTACGAGCTGGGCGTGCTGCTGCGCAAGGTCCGCGAACTTCTGGCGGGCGGCGCGTCCGGCGAGGACGCGCTCTGGGAGCTGTGGGACGGCTCCCGGCGCTGGCGCGAGCGCCTGGAACGGGCCGCGCTGCGCGGCGGGCCCGGCGGCCGCAACGCCGACCGGGACCTGGACGCGCTGTGCGCCCTGTTCGAGACCGCCGCCCGGGCCGAGGAGCGGGTCTCCGGCCACCGCGGCGCCCTCGACCTGCTCGCGGAGGTCGAGGCGCAGGACATCGCCGCCGACACCCTGCACGTGCGCGCCGTCCGCCCCGACGCGGTGCGGCTGATGACCGCGCACCGCTCCAAGGGCCTGGAGTGGCGGCTGGTCGTCGTCACCGGCGTCCAGGAGGGCCTCTGGCCGGACCTGCGCCGCCGCGGCTCGCTGCTGGAGGCCGACCGGATCGGCCGCGACGGCCTCGCCGAACCGTTGTCGGCGGCCGCGCTGCTGGCCGAGGAGCGCCGGCTGTTCTACGTCGCCGCCACCCGGGCCAAGGACCGCCTGGTGGTCACCGCCGTCAAGGCCCCCGCCGAGGACGGCGACGAGCCGTCCCGGTTCCTGCGCGAGCTGTACCGGGAGACCGTCGACCCCCGCACCGGGCGGGTGCTGGAGCGCACCCCGCAGGTCCGGGTCGCCGAGGTCACCTCCCGGCCGCGCCGCCCGCTGTCGGTGCCCGCACTGGTCGCCGAGCTGCGCGCCGTCACCGTCGACCCGGCCCGCTCGCCGCAGCTGCGCCGGGCCGCCGCCGAACGCCTCGCCACCCTGGCCGCCGCCCTGGACGAGGAGGGCCGCCCGCTGGTCCCGGCCGCCCACCCCGACCAGTGGTGGGGCCTGGTGGACGCCACCGCCGCCC
Source organism: Streptomyces sp. TLI_171 (assembly GCF_003610255.1). GTDB lineage: Bacteria > Actinomycetota > Actinomycetes > Streptomycetales > Streptomycetaceae > Kitasatospora. The sequence goes on from NZ_RAPS01000001.1 coordinate 4,776,632, forward strand.
CGCAGCCGCTGCGCGAACCCGACGCGCCGGTCCGGCTGTCCGGCAGCGGGCTGGAGCAGCTGGAGTCCTGCGCGCTGCAGTGGTTCCTGGAGAAGGACGTGAAGGCGGGGCGGACCGCCTCCGCCGCCCAGGGGTTCGGCAACGTGGTGCACGCCCTCGCCGACGAGGTCGGCTCCGGCCGCACCCCCGCCGACCTGGCCGTGCTGATGGAACGGCTGGACACCGTCTGGGACGCCCTCGCCTTCGACGCCCCGTGGAAGTCCCACCAGGAGAAGGCCGAGGCCCGGGCCGCCCTGGAGCGCTTCCTGCGCTGGCACGTGCTGGAACGGGAGCGCACCACGGTGGCCACCGAGCACCCCTTCGACCTGACCCTGGACGTCGGCGGCGTCGCGGTGCGGATCCGCGGCTCGATGGACCGGGTGGAGACCGACGCGGTCGGTCGCGCGTACGTGGTCGACTTCAAGACCGGCAAGCAGATCCCGACCGAGAAGTCGCTCCCCGACCACCGCCAACTCGCGGTCTACCAGCTGGCGGTGCGCGGCGGCGCACTCGCCGACCTGCCCGGCTTCGAGGACGGCGCCACCCCCGGCGGCGCCGAGCTGGTGCACCTGCGGGAGCCCGCCAAGGGCGACGCGGAGGCGCCCAAGGTGCAGCAGCAGCTGCCGCCCGAGGGCACCCCGTGGATCGAGGAGCTGCTGGTGGAGACCGCCGGGAAGGTCCTCGCCGAGAAGTTCACCCCCACCGCGGGCGAGCGCTGCGGCCGCTGCGCCTTCCGCAGCAGCTGCTCCGCGCAGCGGGACGGCCGGCATGTCGTCGACTGAGCCGCTGCAGCACCCGGCCCAGCTCCGCGAGCTGCTCCAGATCCCGTTCAACGGCGAGCAGTTGGCGGCCATCGGGGCGCCCATGGAGCCCGGCGTGATCGTGGCCGGCGCGGGCTCCGGCAAGACCACCGTGATGGCCGCCCGGGTGGTCTGGCTGGTCGGCTCCGGCGCCGTCCGCCCCGAGCAGGTGCTCGGCCTGACCTTCACCAACAAGGCCGCCGGCGAACTCGCCGAACGCGTCCGGGCCTCGCTGCTGCGGGCCGGCGTCCGCGAGGAGGAGGACGCGCTCGGCGAGCCGCAGATCTCCACCTACCACGCCTTCGCCGGCACCCTGCTCAAGGAGCACGGCCTGCGCCTCGGCATCGAGCCGGACGTCCGGCTGCTCGCCGACGCCACCCGCTTCCAGCTCGCCGCCCGGGTGCTGCGCCAGGCCCGCGGGCCCTACCCGGCGCTGACCGGCACCTTCAGCTCCCTGGTCGCCGAACTGATAGCGCTGGACTCCGAGTTGGCCGAGCACCTGGTCGAGCCGGAGCAACTGCGGGCGTACGACGAGCAGTTGCTGGACGCGCTGACCTCGGTCAAGCTCAGCAACGAGGACCTACGGGCCGTCCCCAGGGCCGCCCGCGGCCGGCAGGAACTGCTGCACCTGGTGGCGGACTACCGGGCCCGCAAGCAGAAGCTCGGCCTGCTCGACTTCGGCGACCAGATCGCCGCCTCGGCCCGGCTCGCCCAGCAGCGACCCGAGGTCGGCCGGCTGCTGCGCGAGCAGTACCGGGTGGTGCTGCTGGACGAGTACCAGGACACCTCGGTGGCCCAACGCCTCATGCTGGCGGGCCTGTTCGGCGGCTCCGACGGCGCCGGCCACCCGGTCACCGCGGTCGGCGACCCCTGCCAGGCGATCTACGGCTGGCGCGGCGCCTCGGTCGCCAACCTGGACGACTTCCCGCACCACTTCCCGCGCTCCGACGGCAGCCCCGCGTACCGCTTCGCGCTCAGCGAGAACCGCCGCAGCGGCGGCCGGCTGCTCGCCTTCGCCAACGAACTCGCCGCCCCGCTGCGGGAGATGCACGAGGGCGTGGAGGCGCTGCGGCCCGCGCCCGGCGCCGAGCTCGACGGCTTCGTGCGGGCCGCGCTGCTGCCCACCCACGCCGAGGAGGTCGACTGGCTGGCCGACTCGATCACCCACCTGGTCCGCACCGGCACCGCGCCGGGCCGGATCGCGGTGCTCTGCCGGGCAGGCAGCTCCTTCCCCGACCTCCACGCCGCGCTGGTCGCCCGGCAGGTCCCGGTGGAGGTGGTCGGCCTCGGCGGGCTGCTCCAACTGCCGGAGGTGGCCGACCTGGTGGCGGTCTGCGAGGTGCTCCAGGACCCGACCGCGAACGCCGCCCTGGTCCGCCTGCTGATCGGCCCGCGCTGGCGGATCGGCCCCCGCGACCTGGCGCTGCTCGGCCGCCGCGCCGCCGAACTGGTGCGCACCGCCCGGCACGGCGACCAGGACCCCCTCGCCGCCGCCGTCGCCGAGACCGACCCCACCGAGGTGGTCTCGCTCGCCGACGCGCTGGAGACCTTCGTCGACGCCGAACAGCCCGACGACCTGCCGTTCTCGCCCGAGGCCCGGATCCGCTTCGCCCGCTTCGCCCGGGAGATCCGCGAACTGCGCCGGGCCCTCGCCGAACCCCTGATGGACGTGCTGCACCGGGTGCTCGCCGTCACCGGCCTGGAGGTCGAACTCTCCGCCTCCCCGCTGGCGCTGGCCGCCCGCCGCCGGGAGACCCTGCACTCCTTCCTGGACATCGCCGCCTCCTTCGCCGACCTGGACGGCGACCCCGGACTGGCCGCCTTCCTGGCCTTCCTGCGCGCCGCCCAGGAGTACGAGCGCGGCCTGGACGCCGGACTGCCCGGCGGCGAGGACACCGTCAAGGTGCTCACCGCGCACAAGTCCAAGGGCCTGGAGTGGGACGTGGTCGCCGTCCCCGGCCTGGTCAAGGGCGGCTTCCCGTCCGGCCAGGGCCGCGAGCGCTGGACCTCCACCCGCAAGGTGCTGCCGCACGCCCTGCGCGGCGACGCCGCCACGCTGCCCGCCGACCCGGCGTGGAACGCCAAGGGCATGGGGCTGTTCAAGAAGGAGATGGCGCACCACGGCGAGGTGGAGGAACTCCGGCTCGGCTACGTCGCGTTCACCCGCCCGCGCTCGCTGCTGCTGGCCTCCGGGCACTGGTGGGGGCCCTCGCAGAAGCGCAGGCGCGGGCCGTCCGAGTTCCTGACGGCGCTGCGCGCGCACTGCGAGCGGCCCGGCAACGGCGAGATCGAGCACTGGGCCGGGGAGCCCGCCGCGGACGCCGAGAACCCCGCGTTCAGCGCCTCGGTCGAAACGCCCTGGCCGCTGCCGCTGGACCCCGCCGCGCAGCACGCCCGCCGCCGGGTCGCCGAGGTGGTCCGGCGCCGGCTGGCCGGCGCGCCCGCGCCCGAACCCGAGCCGATGGGCGCCGAGGACCAGCGGCTGCTGGCCTCCTGGGACCGCGACCTGACGGCGCTGCTCGGCGAGTTGGAGCGCTCCCGGCGCACCACCCGGGAGGTCGAGCTGCCCGCCTCGCTGTCCGCCTCCCAGCTGATGCGGCTGGCCGCCGACCCGGACGGCTTCGCCCGCGACCTGGCCCGCCCGATGCCCCGCCCGCCCGCGCCCGCCGCCCGCCGGGGCACCCGCTTCCACGCCTGGGTGCAGTCCCGCTACGACCAGCCGCTGCTGCTCGGCGCCGACGCGCTGCCCGGCCTGGACGCCGAAGAGATCGAGGACGAGCGGGACCTCGAACGCCTGAAGGAGGCGTTCCTGCGCGGTCCCTACGCCGGCCGCACCCCGTACCGGGTCGAGGCCCCGTTCCAACTGGTGCTGGCGGGACGGGTGGTGCGCGGCCGGATCGACGCGGTGTACCGGGACGCCGGCCGTGGCGCAGGGTCACCGCAGTACGAGGTGGTGGACTGGAAGACCGGCCGCGAGGACAGCGGCGATCCGCTGCAGCTCGCCGTCTACCGGCTGGCCTGGGCCGAGCAGGTCGGCGTCCCGCCGGAGCAGGTCACCGCCTCGTTCTGCTACGTGCGCTCCGGCCGGATCGAGACTCCGTCAGGACTTCCCGGCCGAAAAGAGTTGAGCGATCTTCTGATCGGGAATAGGTAGAAAAGAGTCACGCAGAGCATTCAACTCGTCACGAGATCACGCGAAACCTGTGCGCCCTGCACGTTTCGTGCCTATTGTGGGGTCGGTAACCGGTCATCCCCCGTACTCCGGCCGCCGTCAGGGCCCCGCCCCTGACCTCCCGTCAGACCCGCAGGTGCCGAGCAGCACCCGCACCTTCCGCTGGAGAGACCGACGTTGAGCGCGACCGGATGGATCAGGGACGTCCTCCACGGCCCCACCCCAGGGCCGGTACCGAACTCCGTCACCGGCACCTGGCCGAGAACCTCGCACGCCCTGCCGCTGATCGGCATGGCGCTGATCGTCTCCCTCGACCTGCTGACCAACAGCCAGGTCACCGTCGAACCCGCCCTGACCGCCGTCCCGGCCCTCGCCGCCGTCGTCTCCCGCCGCACCTGGTACCCCCTGCTGGTCGGCGCCCTCGCCGAGCTCTGCGCCTTCGGCATGGCCTGGTACAACGACGTGCTCGGCCAGTCCGTGCACACCGCCACCGTCGCCGCGATCGTCCTGATCGCCGGCATCGGCCACCTCAGCGCCACGCTGAGGCTCCGTCAGGAGCTCGCCCTCGCCGAGGCGCAGCTGGTCGCCGAGATCGCCCGCCGGGTCCTGCTGCGCTCCGTCCCCGAACGGGTCGGGCCGGTCCGCGCCGCCGTCCGCTACGCCGCCGCGGCCGCGCACGCCTCGATCGGCGGCGACCTGTACGAGGTGGTCAACACCCGGCACGGGGTGCGCGCCGTGATGGGCGACGTCCGCGGCAAGGGCCTCGCCGCCGTCGAGACCGCCGCCGCCGTGCTCGGCGCCTTCCGGGAGGCCGCCCACCAGGAGGCCGCCCTCGACAAGGTGGCCGGCTGGCTCGCCGTCAGCCTCGACCGGGCCCTGCACGAGAACGAGCACCCCGGCGTCGACGAGGAGTTCGTCACCCTGGTGCTGATCGGCGTCCGCCCCGACGGCGTGCTGGAGATCGCCAACTGCGGCCACCCGGCCCCCGTCCTGCTCCGCGGCGAGGACGCCCCGCTGCTGCTCGCCGCCGACGAGACCGTCCCCCCGCTGGGCGTCCTCGACCCCGCCGACGTGCGCCCGCCGCTCCAACTGGTGCAGGCCGAGCCCGGCGACCGCATCCTGCTCTACACCGACGGCGTCATCGAGGCCCGCGACCACCGCGGCGCCTTCTACCCCCTGACGGACCGTCTTCCGCTGCTCGCCGACGGCGGCCCCGTCGACGTGCTGCACCGCCTGCACGACGACGTGGTCCGCCACGTCGGCCACAAGCTCGGCGACGACGCCGCGATGCTGATGCTCCACTTCGACCCGGTCGTGCTCCCCGCGCAGGTGCTTCCCGGCAGGGCCCTTCCCGGCCCGGAGGAGCGGAGCTCCCAGGGGCCCGGGGAGCGGCGGGGGTTCGTGGCGTAGCGGCCACGGGGCCCGGCGCTCCCGAGACCTCAGGTCTCGATCTCGACCACCAGCGGCCGGTGGTCGGAGACCCCGGCGCGCGGCGCCGCCACCGACCCGACCGTGCTCCGCGGAACACCGATCCCCAGGATGTGGTCGAACTGCACCGTCGGCCGGTGGGACGGGTAGGTGGGGGTGCGGGCCAGGTCGTACCAGCCCTGCAGCCTGGTCCGCCGTGCGGTGCGGACGCGTTCGCGCCGCGCCGTGCGCTGGATCGCGTGCGCCGACCCGAGCACCGTGCGCGGCACCGCCCCGATCAGGTTGAAGTCGCCGAGCACCAGGTACGGCTGCGGCAGGTCGGCGATCCAGCGCCGGATCGCGGCGAGCTGGGCGACGTTCCACCCGGGCACGAAGGACAGGTGCGCGGCGACCACGGTGAACTCCCCGCCGGGCCCGGCGAGCACCGCCGCCAGCGCGGCCCGCGGCTCGTCCGGCACCGGCGTCAGCCCGCGCCGCCCGGCCACCCGCAGCGGCAGCCCGAACGGGGCCGGGGCGAACCGGCGGGCCCGCCAGTGCAGCACCGGGAGGCGGGTGAGCAGCGCGGTGCCGTACGAGGGCCGCTCGACCGGGCCGTCCACGTCCTCGGGCCCGTAGACCACCATGCCGGGTTGCACGGGGTCGGTGACCCAGCCGGCCGAGGGGGCGGGGGTGCCGTGCAGGGCGGCGGCGAAGCGCCAGTCGGTGGCGCCCATCGCCTTGGCGGCGACGGCCGCCTGGTCGGTGCGGCCGGAGCGCTCCTGGTGGCGGTCGACCTCCTGGAGCGCGAGCACGTCGGCGTCCAGCGCGGCGACGGCCTCGGCGAGCGGCGCGCCCGGCTCGGCGGGGTAGGGAGCAGGGCTCCCGTCCGGGGCGAGCGGTTGGCCGTGCAGCAGGTTGTACGTGGCGATCCGCAGTGTGGTCACGCCGACGACCGTACCCGGCGGACGTGAACGGGTGGACGTGAACGGGGGCGGCTTGAGCTGCCGCCACCATACCGGGTATACATACTCGGTATGTCGATCCGTCACGGCCTGCTCGCCCTGCTCGACCAGGGCCCGCGCTACGGCTACCAGCTGAGATCCGAGTTCGAGGCCCGCACCGGGGCGACCTGGCCGCTGAACGTCGGCCAGGTGTACACCACGCTCGGCCGCCTGGAGCGCGACGGCCTGGTGGAGTCCGCCGGCGAGGACGACGAGGGCCACCAGTTCTACGCCGTCACCGAAGAGGGACGCAGCGAACTGCGCCGCTGGTTCGACACCCCGGTGCCGCGCACCAACCCGCCCCGCGACGAGCTGGCGATAAAGCTCGCCATGGCGGTGACCGTCCCGGGCGTGGACGTCGCCGCCGTCGTACAGGGCCAGCGCCGGCACAGCATGAAAGCGCTGCAGGACTACACCCGGCTCAAGGGCCGCGCGCTGGCCGCCGACACCGGCTCCGGCGGCGACCTGGCCTGGCTGCTGGTGCTGGAGCAACTGATCTTCCAGACCGAGGCGGAGATCCGCTGGCTGGACCACTGCGAGAGCAGGCTCGGCCAGCACGCGGGACGCGCGGCAGCCGCCCCGCCCGCCGAACCCGCCGACGCGCCGCCCGCCCGCCGTGCCGCCAAGAGCCGCGAACGCGGCCGTCTCTGAGACTCCAGGGGGAGCGATGACCGAACAACTCAGCCCGGCCCAGCCCGTGCTGCACCTCGACCAGGTGAGCCGGGTGCACGGCCAAGGGGCGGCCGAGGTGCAGGCGCTGCGCGCCGTCGACCTCAAGGTGTACCCGGGCGAACTCGTCGCCGTGATGGGCCCCTCCGGGTCCGGCAAGTCCACCCTGCTGACCCTGGCCGGCGGCCTGGACAGCCCGAGCGGCGGCCGGGTGATCGTCGAGGGCACCGTCCTCGGCGACCTCGACCGCAAGCGGCTCGCCGCCGTCCGCCGCCGCGCCGTGGGCTACGTGTTCCAGGACTACAACCTCATACCGGCGCTCACCGCCGCCGAGAACATCGCGCTGCCCCGCGAACTGGACGGCATGTCCACCCGGGCCGCCCGCAAGGAGGCGCTGGCCGCGCTCGACGAGCTCGGCATCGCCGAACTCGCCGACCGCTTCCCCGACGACATGTCAGGAGGCCAGCAGCAGCGCGTCGCCATCGCCCGCGCGCTGATCGGCGACCGCCGCCTGGTCCTCGCCGACGAACCCACCGGCGCCCTCGACTCCACCACCGGCGAATCCGTGCTCGCCGTCCTGCGGGCCCGCTGCGACGCCGGCGCCGCCGCCATGATGGTCACCCACGAGGCCCGGCACGCCGCCTGGGCCGACCGCGTGGTGTTCCTCCGCGACGGCCTGCTGGTCGACGAGACCGCCCGCCAGGACGCCGGCAGCCTGCTGCTCGCCGCCGCCACCAACGCGCGGAAGGGCACCGAGCAGTGAGGCTGACCGCCTGGCGCGCCACCCTGCGGATCGCCCGCCGCGACGCCATGCGCGCCAAGGGCCGCAGCGCCCTGGTGCTGGCCATGATCGCGCTGCCGGTGCTCGGCGTGGCCGGCGCGGACGTCACCATCCGCAGCGCCCAGCTGGAACCGGCCGAGGTGGCCGCCCGCACCATCGGCGCCGCCGACGCCAAGATCGAGATGTCGATACGCGGCGGGAGCCTCACCCAGGCGCCCGACCCCGGCGACGGGACCATCGGCGACCGGCCCGAGCCGGGCAAGCCGCAGACCGCCGAGCAGAAGCGCAGCGCCGACACCGACCCCGCGAAGCTGGTCACCGAGCTGCTGCCCGGCGCCGTCCTGAAGCCGCTGCCCGCCGGTCCGCGCACCACGGCCTCCACCAAGGAGGGCCGGATGACGGTGCAGACCACCGAGGTCGACCTGGCCGACCCGGTCTGGCGCGGCATGATCGACGTGGTGCGCGGCACCGTCCCCGCCAAGGCGGACGAGATCGCCGCCACCCAGGCCTTCCTGGACCAGTCCGGGCTGCGGCTCGGCGACCGCACCTCGGTCCGCGGCCTGGAGTCCACCCCGTTCACCATCACGGCCGTCGCCGAGTACCCGAGCCGGCTCAAGGAGACCGACCTGCTGGCCCGCCCCGGCGCCCTGATCGCCCCGCTGGCGCAGGCCCACCCGGAACAGGCCGGCGACTCCATGGGCGGCGACGCCTGGCTGGTCACGTTGCCCGCCGGGACGACGGTGGACTGGCCGACGGTCCTCGACCTCAACAAGTACGGCTTCGCGGTCACCTCCAGGGCGGTCCTGCTGGACCCGCCGGCCCGCTCCGAGGTGCCGTTCTACAACGACCAGCGGTTCGGCAGCTCCTCGCCCGACAAGGTCGCCGTGGCGGTCGCCGCCACCGTGGTCGGCATGGCCCTGCTGGAGATCGTGCTGCTCGCCGGACCGGCCTTCGCGGTCGGCGCCCGCCGCTCCCGCCGCCAGCTCGGCCTGCTCGCGGCCGGCGGCGGCGACCGCGGCCACGTCCGGGCCGTGGTGCTCGGCGGCGGCGCCGTGCTCGGCGTGACCGGCGCGCTGATCGGCCTGGTGCTGGCCGTGGTGCTGGTCGCGGTGTTCCGCACCAGCGCCGAGGACTTCGCCGGCCGCCGCTTCGGCCACTTCGACCTGCAGCCGCTCGACCTGCTGGCGATCGCCGCGGTCGGCCTGGTCACCGGCCTGCTGGCGGCCGTGGTGCCCGCCGTCCAGGCCGCCCGGCAGGACGTGGTCGCCGCGCTCACCGGCCGCGGCGGGATCAAGCCCGCCAGCCGGATCGTCGCCGTGATCGGCGCCGTCCTGGTGGCCGGCGGCACCGCCCTGGCGCTGCTCTGCGCCGCCGCGGGCACCGCCGTCATCCCCGGCCTGCTCGGCGGCTCGGTGCTCGCCGAGATCGGCATGCTGCTGTGCACCCCGCTGCTGATCGGCCTGTTCGGCCGGCTCGGCCGCTACCTGCCGCTCAGCCCCCGCCTCGCCCTGCGCGACTCGGTCCGCCACCGCGGCCGCACCGCCCCCGCGGTGGCCGCCGTGATGGCCGCCGTGGCCGGCGCCGTCGCGGTCGGCATCTACACCACCAGCAGCACCGAGGAGTCCCGCCGGAACTACCTGCCGCAGGCGCCGGCCAACACCGTCTCGCTGTACGCCGGCTGGGGCCCGACCGCGGACCAGACCCGGCTCCCGGTGATGCGCGACGCGATCGAGGGCGCCATGCCGGGCCTCGGCGAGCGCGCCGACGTCAGCAGCCTGACCCAGGCCGGCGGCTGCGCACCCGGCGCCTCCTGCGGCTACGTCGAGGCGGTGCTGCCGGAGTCCAAGCGGTGCCCGGCCGACCTGGCGCGCACCCCCGAGGAGTACGAGCGGGCGCACAACGACCCCAGGTGCGCCGTCCGCAACGACCGGCGGTCCTTCCAGACCGGCCTGTTCGGCGACACCGTGGTCGGCGACAGCGCCCTCCTGCACACCCTGTTCGGCCTGCACGACCCGGCCGCCGAACAGGCCCTGGCGGCCGGCAAGGTGCTGGTGTTCTGGCCCGACTACGTGCAGGACGGCAAGGTGGTCCTGGAGGTCACCGCCCCGTACCGGGACAACGCGGTGAACAGCAACGACCAGCCGGAGCGGCACCAGGTGCTGGTCGACGCGGTCGAGGTGCACGCGCCCACCCCGTACGGCACCGCGGTGATGAGCCGTCAGACCGCCGAGCGGGCCGGACTCGGCACCCGGGAGGCCGGCTCGCTCTGGCTGCCCGCCGCCACGCCGTCCGGCAAGGCGATCCAGAAGGCCACCGGCTCGCTCGCCAAGCTCGACGACAACGCGATGCTCCAGGTCGAGCGGGGCTTCCAGCCGGACACCGACCTGGTGACCCTCGGCCTGACCGTGTTCGCCGCCCTGGTGGCGCTCGGCGCGGCCGGCATCGCCACCGGCCTGGCCGCCGCCGACTCCCAGCAGGACCTGGCCACGCTGGCCGCGGTCGGTGCGAACGGCGGCATCCGGCGCCGGCTGTCCGGCTTCCAGTGCGGAGTGATCGCCGCGATGGGCGCGGTGCTCGGCCTGCTCTGCGGCGCCGTCCCGGCGATCGCGCTGCGCCTGTTCCAGGCGCAGAACCGGGTCACCTACTCCGGCCACGGCTCGGTGGAGAAGCAGCCCTTCGACCCGGTCATCGCGGTCCCGTGGACCGAGCTCGGGCTGATGCTGGTCGGCCTGCCCGCCGTCGCGGTGCTGCTCGCGGCGCTGCTCACCCGGTCCCGGCTCGGGCTGACCCGGCGGACCGCCTGACCGCGCCGGGCCGCCCGGGAAGGGGGTGACCGTGCTCACGGCGGGGGGAGGCCGTGGGCACGGACCCACCCGGGCGAACTAAAGTCGTCCGTATGACGAAAACCCCGGACAGCGCCGTCCGCTCCTTCATCGACCAGCACGAGGACGCCTTCCTGGCCGACCTCGCCGACTGGCTGCGCATCCCCTCCGTCTCCGCCGACCCGGGCCGGACGAAGGAGGTCCGCCGCTCCGCCGAGTGGCTGGCCGACAAGCTGCGCGGGACCGGTTTCCCGGTCGCCGAGGTGTGGGAGACGGACGGGCTGCCCGCGGTGTTCGCCGAGTGGCCGTCCGGCGAGGAGGGCGCGCCGACCGTGCTGGTCTACGGCCACCACGACGTGCAGCCCGCCGCCCGGGAGGACGGCTGGGACACCGATCCGTTCACCCCGACCGTGGTCGGCCGCCGGCTGTACGCCCGCGGCGCCGCCGACGACAAGGGCCAGGTCCTCTTCCACACCCTCGGGGTGCGCGCCCACCTCGCCGCCACCGGTCGCACCGCGCCCGCGGTCAACCTCAAGCTGCTGGTCGAGGGCGAGGAGGAGTCCGGCTCGCCGAACTTCGCCGCCCTGGTCCGCCGTGAGGCCGAGCGGCTGGCCGCCGACGTGGTGATCATCTCCGACACCGGCATGTGGTCCGAGACCACCCCGACCGTGTGCACCGGCATGCGCGGCCTGGCGGACTGTCAGATCGACCTGTACGGGCCGGACAACGACATCCACTCCGGCTCCTTCGGCGGCGCCGTCCCCAACCCGGCCGACGTGGCCGCCGCCCTGGTGGCCGGCCTGCACGACGCCGACCGGAAGGTCGCCGTCCCCGGCTTCTACGACGGCGTCGTCGAACTCACCGACGAGGAGCGGGCGCTCTTCGCCGAACTGCCCTTCGACGAGGCGCAGTGGCTGAAGGTCGCCAAGTCGTACGGCACCCAGGGCGAGGCCGGCTACTCCACCCTGGAGCGGGTCTGGGCCCGCCCGACCGCCGAGGTCAACGGCATCTGGGGCGGCTACACCGGCCCCGGCGGCAAGACCATCGTCCCGGCCGAGGCGCACCTGAAGCTGTCCTTCCGGCTGGTCGCCGGGCAGGAGATCGAGAAGGTCAGGGAGGCCGTCGCCGCCTGGGTTTCCGCCCGGGTCCCGGAGGGCATCCGGTACGAGATCGTCTTCCCCGGCGCGACCCGCCCGTGCCTGACGCCGCTGGACCACCCCGCCCTGCAGTCCACCGTCCGGGCGATGGGGCGCGCCTTCGAGCAGAGGATCCTGTTCACCCGCGAGGGCGGTTCCGGCCCGGCCGCCGACCTGCAGGACGTGCTGGGCGCGCCGGTCCTGTTCCTCGGCATCTCGGTGCCCTCGGACGGCTGGCACTCGATCAACGAGAAGGTGGAGCTCGACCTGCTGCGCAAGGGCGTCGAGACGTCCGCCTACCTGTGGGGCGACCTCGCCGAGAACTTCCGCCGATGATCCTCCCCGACCACTGCCCCACTGACCGCGAACCGGGATGGACGAGTTGAGCAGCGCCCCTGACACCAAGCACCTCGCGCTGACCCGCGCCGGGGTGGACCGGGCGGCGCACCGCCGGCTCGACGAGCCCTGGCTGGCCGCCGCCTGGAGCCACCCCACCACCCGGGTACTGCCGATCGCCGGCGGCGAGGTCTTCGTGGTGGACACCGACGGCGGCTCCGAACTGGTGCTGCTGCCCTCCTTCGAGGCCCCGGAGACCGGCGACCGGTACTTCCTGGGCACCGACGACGACGGCGTCCACTACTTCGCGCTGGACTGCGAGTCGCTGCCCGGCCGGCTGGACGGCGACGCCCGCCCGGCCGGCCTGCGCGAGGTCGGCGGCACGCTCTCCACCCGCGACTCCGGACTGCTGGTGCACGCCGTCGCCCTGGAGCACTGGCACCGGCTGCACACCTTCTGCTCCCGCTGCGGCCACCGCACCGAGAAGGCCGGGGCCGGCCACCTGCGCCGCTGCACCTCCTGCGCGGCCGAGCACTACCCGCGCACCGACCCGGCGGTGATCATGCTGATCACCGACACCGAGGACCGCTGCCTGCTGGGCCGTCAGGCGCTCTGGCCGGAGGGCCGCTGGTCCACCCTGGCCGGGTTCGTCGAGCCGGGCGAGTCCATCGAACAGACGGTGGCCCGCGAGGTGCTGGAGGAGGCGGGCGTCCGGGTCGCCGAGGTGGAGTACGTGGCCAGCCAGCCCTGGCCGTTCCCGTCCAGCCTGATGCTCGGCTTCCTCGGCCGGGCCCACCCCGAGGGCACCGACATCACCGTGGACGGCGAGGAGCTGTCCGAGGCCCGCTGGTTCACCCGGGAGGAACTGCGGGCCGGGATGGCGGCCGGCGAGATCCTGCCGCCGTCCGGCATCTCCATCGCCCGCTACCTGGTCGAGCTCTGGTACGGCGAACCGCTGCCGGCGGCCGCCCGCTGGTGAACCGGGTCTCGGGGGCGTGCGGAGCACTCCGCACGCCCCCGTGGTGCATCCGCCGAAAAGGTTCGCCCGCGCCCGGAACGTTTTCCGCCGGGTTTCCCGACGGCGGATTCCATCCGCGGTTGGCGCATTCCGCTGAAACCGCGCGAGCGCACTGGCTACATTCACACGCGTGACGATCCCCCGCGGCGCCGCCTCCCCGCCCAAGTACCAGCGACTCGCCACCGACCTGCGCCGTCGCATCGACTCCGGCGAATGGGAGGGCGGCGGCCGGCTCCCGGTCGAGAACGAGCTGGAGGAGCAGTACGGGGTGGCCCGTAACACCGTCCGGCTGGCCGTCGACGTGCTGGTCAACGAGGGCCGGGTGGTCCGCGTCCAGGGCAAGGGCACCTACCTGCGCCAGCGCGCCCGGCACGACCACCGGGTGCACCTGCGCCCGACCCGCCGCGGGCCGCTGACCGCGGCCGGCCCGACCTACGCCGCCGAGGCCAGGCAGGCCGGCCGCAGCCTCACGGTGGACTTCGAGGTGTGGGCGGTCCGGGCCCGCCGCGACATCGCCGACTGGCTCGGACTGCGGCCCGAGGACACCGTCATGATGCGCCGTCAGCTCTGCCGGGTCGACCAGGAGCCGTACGCCATCGAGGAGAGCCACTACCGGGCCGGCCTGGCCGCCGGCACCCCGCTGATGACCGACCGGCCGGTACCCGGCGGGGACGAGCGGATACTGGCCGAACTCGGCCGCGCCGAGACCTCCGCCACCGACCACCTCACCGCCCGGATGCCGGACCCGGCCGAGGCCGCCTGGTTCGGCCTCGGCCCCGGCGTGCCGCTGCTGGTCAACACCCGGATCAGCAGCGACCGGCGCGGCCCGATCCGGGTGGTGGAGACCCGCTACGCCGCCGACCGGGCCCGGCTGCTGTACGAGCTCGGCGAGGCCCCCGCGGCCGGCTGAAGCCGGAAAGCGGAATCGGCCGGCATTCCGACCGGCGCCGGAATGCCGGGCGCGGTGGGAATGCCGACCGAATGCGATCGGAGGTCGGCGGAATCCGACCGGAATCGATCAGACCAGGGCGGCCTGCACCTGGCGCAGGCTCGGGTTGGTCATCACGCTCTGCTCGCCTGCGGCGGAGACCACCACGACCGTCGGCACCGTCTGGTTGCCGCCGTTCACCGACTCCACGTAGGACGCCGAGGCCGGGTCCTGCTCGATGTTGATCTCCTTGTACGCGATGCCCTCGCGGTCCAGCTGGCTCTTGAGGCGGTTGCAGTAGCCGCACCAGGTCGTGCTGTACATCGTGACGGTGCCGGACATGGCGAGGGACTCCTTCGGTCGACGGATCGGCGGTCTCACAGCCGCCGGTTCAACACCCGGCGGGCCGCCCCCATTCCGGAGCGTGCTGTGGTGTGACGATCCGATCATCACCGGAGGTCTGTGGACAACCCCGTCCGAACTGTCCGGGCCGCCTGCGAGGATGGGAGGCATGCAGGAAGACCTCCTCGGGCTCGGCAGCCCCCACGAGCCGTACGGCCACGCCCCCGTCGGGGCGGACGCCGTGCTGGCCGGCCTCGACCCCGAGCAGCGCGCCGTCGCCACCGCCCTGCACGGCCCGGTCTGCGTGCTGGCCGGCGCCGGCACCGGCAAGACCCGCGCCATCACCCACCGGATCGCCTACGGCGTGCGCAGCGGCGTCTACCAGCCCGCGCAGGTCCTCGCCGTCACCTTCACCGCCCGCGCCGCCGGCGAGATGCGCGGCCGGCTGCGCCAGCTCGGCGCCGAGGGCGTCCAGGCGCGGACGTTCCACTCCGCCGCGCTGCGCCAGCTCCAGTACTTCTGGCCGCGCGCCGTCGGCGGCGAACTGCCCCGGCTGCTGGAGCGCAAGGTCCAGCTGGTCGCCGAGGCGGCCGGCCGCAGCGGCCTGCGCGTCCAGCGCACCGAACTGCGCGACCTGACCGCCGAGATCGAGTGGGCCAAGGTCAGCCAGGTGGTCTCCGACGACTACCCGGCCGCCGTCGCCAAGTCCTCCCGCGAGGCCCCGCGCGACCCGGCCGAGATCGCCCGCGTCTACGCCGCCTACGAGGACGCCAAGCGCAGCCGCGGCCTGATCGACTTCGAGGACGTGCTGCTGCTCACCGCCGCCATCCTGGAGGACCGGCCGGAGATCGCCGACCGGGTCCGGGCCCAGTACCGGCACTTCACGGTCGACGAGTACCAGGACGTCTCCCCGCTCCAGCAGCGCCTGCTCCAGCAGTGGACGGGCAGTGACGGCGGCGCCAGCCTCTGCGTGGTCGGCGACGCCAGCCAGACCATCTACTCCTTCACCGGCGCCACCCCCGACTACCTGCTGAACTTCCGCCGGGAACACCCCGAGGCCACCGTGGTCAAGCTGGTCCGGGACTACCGCTCCACCCCGCAGGTCGTGCACCTGGCCAACGGACTGCTCTCGCAGGCCCGCGGCCAGGCCGCCCAGCACCGCCTGGAACTGGTCTCGCAGCGCGAGGCCGGCCCCGAGCCGACCTACCGCGAGTACCCGGACGAGCCCACCGAGGCCGAGTCCACCGCCCGCCTGATCCGCGACCTGCTCGCCACCGGCGTCCGGGCCAGCGAGGTCGCCGTGCTGTTCCGCACCAACAGCCAGTCCGAGGTGTACGAGCAGGCCCTCGCCGACCTCGGCATCGCCTACCAGCTGAAGGGCGCCGAGCGGTTCTTCGAGCGCCCCGAGGTCCGCGAGGCCGGCGTGCTGCTCAAGGGTGCCGCCCGGGCCGCCGACGACCCGCTGACGGCCGGCGCGCCCGACCTCGCCGCCCAGGTCCGCGCGGTGCTCGCCACCCGCGGCTTCGCCGCCACCCCGCCGGCCGGCTCCGGCGCGGTCCGCGAGCGCTGGGAGTCGCTGAACGCCCTGGTCCGGCTCGCCGAGGAGTTCGAGACCGCCCGCCGCGCCGCCGACGAGCGCGCCGACCTCTCCGCCTACGTCGCCGAGCTGGACGCCCGCGCCGCCGCCCAGCACGCCCCCGCCGTCGAGGGCGTCACGCTCGCCTCGCTGCACGCCGCCAAGGGCCTGGAGTGGGACGCGGTGTTCCTGGTCGGCCTCAGCGAGGGCACGCTGCCGATCATCTACGCCAAGACCGACGAGCAGGTCGAGGAGGAGCGCCGGCTGCTCTACGTCGGCGTCACCCGGGCCCGCCGCTTCCTCACCCTCTCCTGGTCGCTGTCCCGTTCGCCGGGCGGCCGCGCCTCCCGCAAGCCCACCCGCTTCCTGGACGGCCTGCGTCCCGGCTCCGCCGGCCCCGGCGCGCGCACCCGCGGTGGGCGCGGAGGCATCGAGCCCGGCGCGGAGCGCTCCGCCGCGCGCCGGATCCGCGGCCCGGTCAAGTGCCGGGTCTGCGACCGCACGCTGACCGACGCGGTCGAGCGCAAGCTGCGCCGCTGCGAGGGCTGCCCCTCGACGATGGACGAGGGACTGTACGAGCGGCTGCGCGAGTGGCGCTCGGTCCGCGCCAAGGAACAGGGCGCCCCCGCCTACGTGGTGTTCACCGACGCCACCCTGACGGCCATCGCGGAGGACGTGCCGGGCAGCCTCGCCGAGCTGTCCCGGATCTCCGGGGTGGGCGCGATGAAGCTGGACAAGTACGGCTCCGACGTGCTCTTGTTGTGTGCGGGGGAGAGTCCGGAGCTCGTGGGGGAGACCAACGAGCTGCCGGAGCACGCCTCGCCCGAGGACGAGGCCGAGAACCCGGCTGAGAACTCGCCGGAAAAATAGTTTGCGCGCCGCATGGACGGCGCAATAGCCTGCCGGAGCGGTCAAGGGGACGAGACCGCAAAGCTCGCAGAGGGCTTGTTTCTGCGTGCGCTGACCATCAACCAGATATCGGAGCCCGGGCGACTGGGCACCGCGAGACGCCGAGAGGAGGCGAGTTCAGTGGAGACCAAGATGATCACCAAAGTGACCGACCTGATGACCACCCTCGCCATGCCCGCGCGCGTCCTCGTGCCGGGTCTGGGTCTCGACGCCACCGGCGGCAACGCCGGCGCCCTGCTGCTGTCCGAGCACTGCCTTGTCAGTGGTCTCGGTGATGCTGAGGGCACCCGTGTCGAGGCGGGTCTGTCCCGTGACTGGGCGACGTTCGGCGGCGGTATTTCGCTGTCCGACGAGCGACCGACCGAGGCACCGAAGGCAGTAGCGGCAGAAGCAGCCCATGGGCGCTATGCGGCCGTCGTCGGTGCCGGAGTCAAGAAGCAGGACCAGCAGATCTCCCTGGCCCAGGCAGCCGTTCGCGGCGCCGAAGCCGGCCGGATGCAGGCTTTCCGCGGGCCTGGACCCTGGAGCGAACGACCCTGACGGTGAACGTCACGGGCGGTGCCTCCAGGGCCGCGGAAACCCAGTAACCGGGTTCCGCGGCCCTTCTGTTTTGTCCGGTACGCAAGACCCACCCAGGCCCCACGGGGCCTCCGGCCGAGCCCGAACAACGGGACGACCGGATCCACATCGAAGACGAGGAAGACGCCCACAGTGTCCACGGTCATCACACCGCCGCCCCTCCCGTCCGTACCGACCGACAAGACCGTCAAGGCCGACCAGGCCGACCCCCCGGAGGTAACACTCATGCAGCTCACCGCCATCGACGAGGCTGACTCGCTCGGGCTCCCCATTCCGTGCCGGGCCTTCGACCCGGAGGTCTTCTTCGCGGAGACCCCGGCCGATGTCGAGTACGCCAAGTCGCTGTGTGGCACCTGCCCCGTCAAGGCCGCCTGCCTCACCGGCGCCCTCGAGCGCCGCGAGCCGTGGGGCGTCTGGGGTGGGGAGCTCTTCGTCCAGGGCGTCATCGTCGCCCGGAAGCGCCCGCGTGGCCGTCCGCGCAAGACCGAGGTCATGGCGTGAACCCCGCAGCCAGGACCAGCCGCACCGGCTCCGCAGCCGTCCGCAGGGGAGAGCAGCCCCCGCTGGACACCGCACTGCGCGACTCGGTACGCACCGCGGCCGCCAAGGCCGACGCCGAACTCTCCCGCCCCTTCCCGACCACGCACCACGAGCAGGACCACCACATGAACCCCGCCGGCATCGATCCGACCGTCCGCTCCGAGCAGACCCACGAACTTCAGATCCAGAACAGGACTCTCGAAATGCATCTTCTCCAGGAATCCCTGGCTCGCGCGCATATGCAGCAACGCCTCCACGAGGCCGAGGAGCAACGCCTCGGCCTGCGGGTGCTGCGCGCAGACCGCCTGCGTCGCAAGGCCGAACGTGCCTCGATGCGCGCCCGCAAGGCCCTCGCCGTCGCCCTGATGTGACGGATGCTCCACCCCCACCGGCCGGCCCCGAGGCCCCGCCGGTGACCAACCCTGAACGCCGACGGCCGACTCCCCACCCCCTGGGGAGCCGGCCGTCGGCGCGTCCGGCCCCGGCCCGGCCGGGCTGCCCAACTCCGCATGATCGCACTGTCGTTCTCTGTTCGAACGGATCGTGCAAGGATGTGGCACATGTGGACCTCCCTGCCGCTCGGCGAGCGGCTGCGCGCCGAACTCGGCCCGCCCCGGCGGGTTCGCCGCCTGGTCAGCAGCCCGCGCTCCCGGGTCTGGCGGGCCGAACTCGGCGGCGCCCCCGTGGTGGTGAAGCAGCTCGTCGACTCGCCCGGCGCCGACGACCGCTACGCCCGCGAGGCCGCCGCGCTGACCCTCGCCGGCCGGGCCGGGAGCCCCGGCCGAACGGTGGTGCCGGCACTGCTCGGCACCGACCCGGCGGCCCGGATCCTGGTGCTGGAACGCCTGGAGGACCACACCCCGCCCGCCGAGTGGCAGATCGACTACGCCACCGCGCTGGCCGAGCTGCACGCCAGCGCCCCCGCCGACCTCGACGACCTGGCGGGCACCGCGCCCGGCACCGCCCTGCCTGCCTGGACCGGCCCGACCGGACGGGAACTCGGTTGCTTCCTCGCCCTGGCCCGCACCCTCGACGTCCCCGCCCCGCCGGGCGTCCGCACCGAACTCGAAGCCCTGCTCGGCCGGCTGTCCACCACCCCCGCCCGGCACGCGCTGCTGCACGGCGACCCCTGCCCCGGCAACGACCTGCACACCGCCGACGGCGTCCGCTTCGTCGACTTCGAGCAGTCCTCGCTCGGCCCTGGCGCGGTCGAACTGGCCTACCTGCGGATCGGCTTCCCCACCTGCTGGTGCTCCACCGCCCCGCCCACCCCGGTGCTGGACGCCGCCGAAGCCGCCTACCGCACCGCCTGGCGGGCGGCCACCGGCGCCGACGCCGCCACCCCCGCCGAACTCGCCGACGCCTGCGCCGGCTGGCTGCTGCGCGGCGACGCCCTCGTCCCCAAGGCCGACCGCGGCACCGCCGACCATCTCGCCCGGGTCTCCCACACCGACTGGACCTGGGGCACCGCCACCGCCCGCCGACGCCTGCTGCACCGCCTCCGCGCCGTCGCCGCCCTGGCCGACCAGGACACCGCCCTGCCCCTGTTCGGCCGTTTCTGCGCCACTTTCGCCACCCGCGCCCGCACCACCTGGCCCAGCGCCACCCCCCTCCCCGCCGAACGCCCCTGACTGCCCGTCAGACCGACGTCACCTGTTCAGCGTGCAGCCCGGGCCGCGCAAAGGCATTTCTGCGGTCCGGGCCGTAGGCGGCAGTGGTCAGTCGGCGCCGGGTTCGGCGAAGCCGGGCAGCCAGTGCAGGAGTTCCTCGTGCAGGCGGACGGTGGCGCCGAGCTGGCAGAGGACGCCGATGGTGGAGAGGGTGACCCGGTGGATCAGCAGGTAGGAGGGCGGCAGGTTGAGCTGCTTGCCGAGGTTGTAGGCGGGGGAGCGCGGGTCGGCGATCCGGGCGGCCTGGGTGCGCATCCACTCGCGGCTGAAGGTGAACTGCTCGGCGCGAGTGGGTTCGATGATCGGCACCAGGTAGTCGAGCACCGCGTCCGGGTCGAGCGTGACGGTGGGGCGGACGAAGTTCTCCTGCTTGAGCAACTCGTAGACCGCTCCCGCGTCGCCGGCCAGGGCGAGCCGCAGCGAGGTGCCGATCGGGCGGGGCAGGCCGCCGGGGACCCGGTCGACGGTGCCGAAGTCGAGCACGCCGAGCTGCCAACTCGCCGCGCTGCGACCGGTTTTGACGAGACGGAAGTTCCCGGGGTGCGGGTCGGCGTGCAGTAGTCCGGTGCGGGCCGGGCCGGCGAACAGGAAGCGGGCGAGCAGCTGTCCGGCCCGGTCGCGCTCGGTGCGGGTGCCGTCCGAGATGACCTGGGAGAGCGGCTTGCCGTCCATCCACTCGGTGACCAGCACCCGGCCGGACTGGGCGACCACCCGGGGCACCAGGATGTCCGCGTCCCCCGCGAACTCCTGCGCGTGCAGCTGCTGGGACTCGGCCTCCAGCCGGTAGTCGAGCTCCTCGGTGACCCGTTCGCGCAGCTCGGCGATCAACGGCTTGATGTCCATGCCGGGGATCAGCGGACCGAGCATCCTCGCCACCCGGGAGAGTTGGGTGAGGTCGCTGAGCAGTGCGTCGCCCGCGCCCGGGTACTGGATCTTGACCGCGACCTCCCGCCCGTCCTGCCAGACGGCGCGGTGCACCTGGCCGATCGAGGCGGCGGCGGAGGGCTGGTCGGAGAAGGAGCGGAACCGCTCGGCCCAGTCGGCGCCGAGGTCGGCGGACAGCACCGAGTGGACGGTCCGGGTCGGCATCGCGGGGGCGGAGTCCTGGAGCTTGGTGAGCGCGGCCCGGTAGGGGCCGGCGACGTCCTCCGGGAGGGCCGACTCGAACACCGACATGGCCTGCCCGAACTTCATCGCGCCCCCCTTCAACTTGCCGAGGGTGGCGAAGAGTTGTTCGGCGGTCTGGGCCTGCAGCTCCGCCGCCACCTCCTCCGCGGGGCGCCCGCCCAGCCGCTTGCCGAGGCCCAGCGTGGCCCGCCCGGCGAAGCTCAGCGGGAGGGCGGCCAGCCGGGCCGTCCGGGAGACCGCCTTGCGCGGCATGTCAGACATCGCCGGTCTCCTTCCGAGCAGCCCGACCGGTCGGAGCAACGCGACCAGCCGGAGCAGTCCGGGCCGGCGGGACAGAGCCGGCCGGCGGGACAGAGCCGGTCGTCCGGGCGGCCCCGGTCGTCCGGACGGCCCCGGTGCGGGCGGGCCCGCTCGTCCGGGCGACCGGTCGCGCCGGGTCGGGCACTGCCTTGCGCGGTAGATCGCTCACCCGGACCTCCTGTTCAGCCGGACCGACCGGCGCCCCGCCGGCGGTGGTACTGCGGTGCTCCCCGCGGGCCGCTCGGCGAACCCTCCCCGCCAGTACTCCCGTACTCCCCTGGAGCGGCGGCGGGGCGACGGTCGTACCGGGTGCGGGTCTCGCCGGACGGGCCCGCGGGCCCGTTCTAGGCCATTGTGCCCGCTGGCCCGGGTGTGACGGACTGCCAGAGACAACCGCAATCGGGATGGCTGCGCAGTCGCAGCCGCCGCACCATGCCGTCGGCCGCGGACAGTTCGCACCAGCCGTCCACGCTCGGCGGCAGCACCCCGTCCAGGTAGAGCTGGACGTGCAGCGCGGCGAGCCCGGCGATCGACGTGGCCACCGCGCTGTCGCAGGCCGGGACGCGGGCCCGGCCGGGGCCCTCGTCGATCAGCTGGGCCAGCAGCCGGGGCCAGGCCTCGTCCTCGTCGCGCCGGGCGAGGGTGGCGCAGCTGCCGCACGCGGAGGCCCCGGGGACGACCAACGGACCGACCACGCCCAGGTGTTCGAGCACCCCGGTGTACAGGTGCGGGATGCCGGCGCGCATCAGCTCCTGGGCGTCGACGGCGGCGCCGGTGTACGCGGCGGAGCCGTCGCGCGGGGCGAGCACCACCAGGGTGGGCGGCGGTGGAGCGGCGGGCGGCCGCCGGTACCGCTCGCCGACCGGGGCGCCCGTGACGCGGTGCACCAGCTCGCGGGCGGCGGTGCCGCGCAGCCGGCCGATGTCTCCGGTGGGCAGGCCGCCCGGCGCGCAGTCCCGGGCGGTGACCCGGCCGCGGTCGAGCACCGCGACCTCGCCGATCCCGCCGGCGGCCAGCGCGGCGCCGACGGCCGCCCCGATCCGGCCGGCCCCGCGCACCTCGACCCGGGCCCTGGCCCGGCCGTGCAGCACGGCCGCGGCCTCCCCGGGCCCGGGGTGCACCAGGGAGAGCGAGGCCAGGTCGGGGGCGAGCAGCTCGCGCCGGGCGGATGGGTACAGCTCCAACACGTCCCGCACGGCCTGGGCGTCGTCGAGCAGTTCGCTGCGGGCCAGCGAGTCGAGCACCGCCAGGCAGTACTCGGGGGTGAGGCCGAGCCGCTTTCCGGCGTCGACCACCCCGGGGCCGTCCCTGCTGCCGTCGATCAGCGTCAGGAAGTCGGCCAGGTTGCGGTCGACGCCCTCGATCACCCGGGCGTGCCGGCGGACGGTTCCGAACTGCAGGGTCTGCCTCTCCCGCCACAGCCGGGCCAGGCCCGGCTTGATCGCGGGCCTGACGACGATCGCGCCGGTCGCCTGCTCGTCCGAGCGGCCTTCCGAGCGGCCGGCCGAGCGCGGTGCCGAGCGGTCCGCCGAGCGGTCCGAGGACCGGTCCGCCGACGGGTTCGCGGAGTGGCTCGGCGACGGGTTCACGGGGTTGTTCACGGGGCGCATGCGGGCTCCTCCACGGTTCGGGATCCCGCCCTCGGGATCGCTGGTGACCGCAGCTTGCCCGCCCGTCCCGGACCGCGGAAATCCGCTGTCCACAGGCCCGGTGCGACTATCCGGTCATCACTGTGCACAGCCTGTGGATAACGCAGCCGGGTGGTCCCGCGGGCCGCGCCGTCCCGGTACCGGACTTCTGTCACGGAGACGGGGTAACGTCCTGTTCCATGGCAGCCGAACCCGACTCCCATCGGTCGGCGTCGCGTCGGCGTGCCCGGGCAGCCTCCGGGCCGATGGCCGCGGCGCCAGGTGCCCTCGCCCGCACCGAGACCGGCCGTGAGCCCCTTCCCGAGCGCGGCATCGACCGCAGCAAGGTCGAGGTCCGCCGCAGTGCCCGCCGCAGTCGCACGGTCTCCGCGTACCGCGAGGGCGACCGCACCGTGGTGCTGATCCCGGCCCGGATGTCGCACGCCGAGGAGCAGCGCTGGGTGGCGCAGATGCTCGACAAACTGGCTGCGCAGGAGAGCCGCCGGATGCTGGGCGACGAGGCCCTGCAGGCCCGGGCGCTCGAGCTGTCCCGGCTGTACCTGGACGGCCGGGCGGAGCCGGAGCAGGTCCGCTGGGTGACCAACCAGAACTCCCGTTGGGGCTCCTGCACCCCCGCCGAGCGCACCATCCGGCTCTCCCACCGGCTCCAGGGCATGCCCGAGTGGGTGGTGGACTACGTGCTGCTGCACGAGCTGGCGCACCTGCTGGTGCCCGACCACGGCCCCCGTTTCTGGGCCCTGCTGGACGCCTATCCGCGCACCGAACGCGCCCGCGGCTTCCTGGAGGGCGTCGCCTCCGCCGCCCGGCTGCCGCACGTCCCGGGCGCACGGAACACCTGACGGCCAGCCGACGGACCCACCGGCCGACGACCGGCCGACCGGCCGACGGAAGAACCCCCGGAGCCCGGCAGGGCTCCAGGGGTTCCACGGCATTCGGGCACCAGCGGCCCGGGGGGTCCGGGTCAGACCAGGGCGCGGGCCAGCGCCACCAGCTCGCGCACCGAGCGGTCGGCGTCGGCGGGCAGCTCGTCCCAGTCGAACCAGCGCAGGTCCAGCGACTCCTCGCTGATCAGCTCACGCGCCCCGGCGGGGGCCACGGCCACGTACTGCACGTCCAGGTGGGTGTTCTCCGGCTGGTCCTTGCCCGCGCAGCGCACCTGGTGGCGGTCCAGCTTCACCGGCGCCACCCGGCCGTCGACGGCCAGCAGTTCGAGCTCCTCGATGCCGGACTCCTCGACCGCCTCGCGCAGCGCCGCGTCGGCCAGCGTGGCGTCGCCGGGTTCGCAGTGACCGCCCATCTGCAGCCACATCCCGACCTTGGGGTGCAGGGTGAGCAGCACCCGCCCGGCGGCCGGGTCGACCACCAGCGCGCTGGCGGTGATGTGGCCGGGCACGCAGGCCCGCCACATGCCTTCGGTGTTGGCGGCGAGATGCGCGAGGTAGTCCCGCCGCAGCCCGTCCTGGGCGGCCTCGTCGGGCGTCCAGTCGGTCAGGGCGCGGACGGCGTCGGCGTGCAGCGCGGTCACTTGGCGGTGCCCTCCTCGCCGGAGCCGTCGCCCTCGGAGCCCTTGCCCTCGGAGCCCTCGGAACTGCCTTCGGGCCGCTCGGAACCCTCGGCGTCCTCGGGAGCCGCATCCTCCTCCGCCCCTTGGTCAGGTCGGCCTTCCCGGACGCCCCGGCCGACCCGGAGGCGGTGGACCCGGAGGCGGTGGACCCGCCCGCGGCCTCGCCGAGCAGCTTGTCGAGCGCGTCGAAGTCGAAGCCGCCCTCGGCCGCGGCGCCGGTGTCGCGGTGCACGAAGCCGTCCGGGTCGTCCAGGTCGGCGGCGGTCGGCAGCATGTCGGGGTGGCTCCACAGCGCGTCGCGGCCCTCGATGCCGCGGGCGTCGGCGAGCGAGGCCCACAGCCGGGAGGCGTCGCGCAGGCGGCGCGGGCGCAGCTCCAGGCCGACCAGGGTGGCGAAGGTCTGCTCGGCGGGGCCGCCGCTGGCGCGGCGGCGGCGCAGGGTCTCGCGCAGCGCGGCGGCCTGCGGCAGGTGCGGTGCGGCGGCGGCGTGCACGACGGCGTCGACCCAGCCCTCGACCAGGGCGAGCGCGGTCTCCAGGCGGGCCAGCGCGGCCTTCTGCTCGGGGGTGTCCTCGGGCTGGAGCAGACCGCCGGCCAGCGCCTCCTGCAGTGCCTCGGGGTTGGCGGGGTCGAGCTGGCCGACCAGCTCCTCCATCCGCGAGGTGTCGACCTTGATGCCGCGGGCGTACGCCTCGACGGCGCCGAACAGGTGCGCCCGGAGCCACGGCACGTGCGCGAACAGGCGCTGGTGGGCGGCCTCGCGCAGGGCCAGGTAGAGCCGGACCTCCTCGGCGGGCACGCTCAGGCCCTCGCCGAACTCGGCGATGTTCTGCGGCAGCAGCGCGGCCTTGCCGGCGGGGGCGAGCGGCAGTCCGACGTCGGTGGAGCCGACCACCTCGGCGGCCAGCGCGCCGAGCGCCTGCCCGATCTGGGTGCCGAACATGGCGCCGCCCATCGAGCGCATCATGCCCATCAGCGGACCGGCCATCGCCTGCATCTCGGCGGGCAGCACCCCGCCCATCGCGTTGCCGACCCGCTCGGCGACCGGGTCGACCAGGTCCTTCCACACCGGGAGGGTGGCCTCGATCCACTCGGCGCGGCTCCACGCCACCGCCGCGGAGGAGGTGGACGGGAACTCGGTCGCCGAGTCCAGCCACAGGTCGGCCAGCCGGACGGCCTCGATCACGGCGGTTCGCTCGGCCTCGCCGACCGAGCGGTCCTTGCTCTTCCCCTCCGGCTGCTCGGCGACCACGGTCTGCCGGGCGATGTTCTTGGCCAGCTCCCAGTTCACCGGGCCGCCCTCGAACGAGAGCATCTGCCCGAGCTGCTGGAAGGCCGCGCCGAGGTCGTTGGGGTTGAAGCCGCCCATCATCGCGGCGAACGGGTTGTCCCCGCCCTGCCCGCCCGGGCCGCCCATGCCGAACAGCGCCCCGAAGGGGTTGCCGGTGCCGAAGCCGAACGGCTGCTGCGGGGTCGAGTCGCCCTGCTCGCCGTCCTTCTTGCCCTTGTTCTTGCCGTCCTCGGGCTCCTCGGGGGGAACGCCGAATCCGAAGGGGAGGTCGCTCACGGGGTCCTCGATCTGATCGGCCGTCACGCGGGTGGTGTGGCGGGAAAGTCTGCCGCCCGGGGGCTCCGGGCGGTTTCAATGGTCTCGCGGCCGACCGCGCCGGGTGCACCGCTTGGGCCGAGCCTCGGGCAGGATGGACAGTGCGTGACACTCGTACGTACGCACATAAGCTAACCGTGGAGGATGGCCGGTGAGTTCCCCGCCTTCGGACGTTCGCTCTGGGCTGACCGTGGGCGAGGACGGGCCGGCCGACGCCGGTTCGCCGACTCCAGCCTACGGCGGCAAGCCGCTGACCGTGGCCGTCACCGGCGCGGCCGGCGTGCTCGGCGAGCGGGTCGCCGAGCGCCTGGTGGCGTCCCCGCACGTACGCCGGGTCCTGGCGGTGGACGACCGCCGCGGCGAGGTTCCCGGCGTGCAGTGGCGGGTGCTGGACGTGCGCGATCCGGCGGTGGCCGAGCGGCTGGCCGGGGTCGACGTGGTGGTCCACCTGGCGATGGACCTCGGCATGGAGTCGGACCCGCGCGCCCGCAGCGCGTACAACGTGCGCGGCGCGCAGACCGTGGTGACCGCCGCCGCGGCCGCCGGGGTGCACCGGGTGGTGCTGTGCACCTCCGCGATGGTCTACGGCGCGCTGCCCGACAACGAGGTGCCGCTCGCCGAGGACTCCGACCTGCGGGCCACCGAGGAGGCCTCGCTGGTCGGCGACCTGCTGGAGATCGAGCGGCTGGCCCGCCGCGCCCCGCGCGCCCACCCCGGTCTGCAGATCACCGTGCTGCGCCCGGCCGTGGTGGTCGGCCCCGGCGTGGACACCGTGCTGACCCGGCACTTCGAGGCCCCGCGCCTGCTGGTGGTGGCCGGCTCCCGCCCGTGCTGGCAGTTCTGCCACCTGGACGACCTGGCGTCCGCGCTGGAGTACGCGGCGCTCGGCCTGGTCGAGGGCGAGGTGACGGTCGGCTGCGACGGCTGGCTGGAACAGGAGGACGTGGAGGAGCTGTCGGGCATCCGCCGGATGGAACTGCCCGCCTCGCTGGCGCTCGGCACCGCGGCGCGGCTGCACCGCCTCGGCCTGACCCCGGCCCCGGCCGGGGACCTGGCGTACACCATGTACCCGTGGGTGGTCTCCGGCAGCCGGCTGCACGAGGCGGGCTGGCGGCCGCGGCACACCAACGAGGAGGTGCTGGCCGAGCTGCTCGCCCAGGTCTCCGGCAAGCACGCGGTGGCCGGCCGGCGGCTGGGCGGCAAGGAGGCCGCCACCAGCCTGGGGGCGGCCGGTGCCACGGTCGCGCTGATCGGCACCGCCGCGCTCGTCCGGCGGGCCCGCAGGCACCGCCGGATCTGATCAGACGAATTTCACATGATGGAATTACCGCATCGTGATACGAAAGTTCTTGCGGTCCGTCGACGAGAATGCGGAATGATGGTGGCCATGTCCGAGAACCACGACCCGATCCGCCTGCTCGCCGTCCGCGAGACCCCGCTCTCGCTGGACGAGGTCCACGCCGCGGTCGGCGACGACGCGGCGGGCGGCACCACCCTGTTCGTCGGCACCGTGCGCGACCACGACGGCGGCAAGCCGGTCGCCGCGCTGGAGTACAGCGCCCACCCGACCGCGGAGCGGGAGCTGCGCCGGATCGCCGAGAAGATCTGCGCCGACTTCCCGGTCCGCGCGCTCGCCGCGGTGCACCGCACCGGCCGGCTGGAGATCGGCGACGCCGCGGTGATCGTCGCGGTGTCCTGCCCGCACCGCGGTGAGGCGTTCGCGGCCGCGCGCCGGCTGATCGACGAACTCAAGCACGAGGTGCCGATCTGGAAGCACCAGATCTTCACCGACGGCGAGGAGGAGTGGGTCGGCGCGGGCTCCTGCTGAGCCGCCCGTGTCCGGCCCCGGACCGCGCTCGTTGCCCGTTCGGCGGTACCTCGTTGCGGTGAGCCGTGCCCCGGTCCCGTAACCCGGATGCCGCCCGCGCCGTTCCCCCTACAGGCGGTTAATCTGCTGATACACATGACGAGCCTGTGGGGAGTTCGAAAATGGCTGCGCTCGCCTGGTTGATCATTCCTGTGGTGGCCGGACTGCTGGCCATGGTCTGGGCGGGGTGGGCGGCCCGACCGCCCCGGTCCATGACCGAT
Source organism: Streptomyces sp. TLI_171 (assembly GCF_003610255.1). Taxonomy (GTDB): domain Bacteria; phylum Actinomycetota; class Actinomycetes; order Streptomycetales; family Streptomycetaceae; genus Kitasatospora. Next base: position 4,804,692 of record NZ_RAPS01000001.1, read on the forward strand.
CCCAGCTCGCTGGCCGAGCACGAGCGGTTCCGCGCGGCGATGGAACGCAGCACCTCCGGCGAGCAGTGACGACACGTCCCCGATCGGCCGTGCGGCGGGCGGACCGGCAGTACACCCCGACCCGCACTTCCCGTACTGTCGTGGCATGCCACGCCGATCGGCGACGATGCTCGCCGCCACCCTGCTGCTGATAGGCCTGCTCTGTGCCTCGGTCCTGATGAAGGTCCCGTTCACCGAGATGAGCCCCGGGCCGACGTACAACACCCTCGGCACGCAGGACAAGACCGGCGAGCCCGTCATCACCATCACCGGGCGCGAGACCTACCCGACCAGCGGGCACCTCAACATGACCACCGTCCAGGTCACCGGGGCGAACTACCAGCCCAGCCTGGTCTCGGCGATCGTCGGCTGGATCCGGGGCGACGTGCTGGTGGTCCCGCACGACAACGTGTACCCGCAGGGCCAGACCGACCAGGAGGCCCAGCAGCAGAACGCCGAGGAGTTCGCCTCCTCCGAGGACAGCGCGAAGACCGCCGCCCTCAAGCAGCTGGACATCCCGGTCGGCACCGAGATCATCGTCTCCTCGGTGACCTCCGGCGGACCCTCCGAGGGCAAGCTGCACGCCGGCGACCAGATCGTGGCCGTCGACGGCGTGGTCATCACCACCCGGGCCCAGGTCGCCGAGCAGGTCATGAAGCACAAGCCCGGCGAGACCGTGGTCTTCACGGTGGTCCCGCACGCCAAGGCCAGCCCCACGCCGAACCCGGCGGACCAGGTGGAGGTCCCGATCACCACCGCGAAGGCGCCGGACGAGGACCGGGCGATCGTCGGCATCACGCCCGGCGTGGACCACGTCTACCCGTTCAAGATCGACATCGGCCTGCAGGACGTCGGCGGCCCCAGCGCCGGCCTGATGTTCGCCCTCGGCATCGTCGACAAGCTCACCCCCACCGACCTCACCGGCGGCAAGTTCGTGGCCGGCACCGGCACCATCGACGACGACGGCACCGTCGGCCCGATCGGCGGCATCCAGATGAAGCTGATCGCCGCCCGCGACAAGGGCGCCGAGTACTTCTTCACCCCCGCCGACAACTGCGCCGAAGCCACCCGCGGCACCCCGTCCGGCCTCACCCTGGTCAAGGTCGACGACCTCGCCGGCGCGGTCAAGGCGCTGGACGCCATCCGCGACGGCGACAGGGCGGCGCTCCCGCACTGCGGCTGAGCCGGGCACGCGCGCGCGAGGGCACCGCCGGGGACCGCACCCCGGCGGTGCCCTTCCGTTCAGGCGAAGGTGGCCAGCAGTGCGGAGGTCAGGTTGGGGACCAGGTCCGGGCCGGTGAGGACCTCGCGGGCGACGTCCTTCTCGCGCAGGCGCAGCGCGACCTCCTTGCCGCCGTCCCGCAGCACGGCGGCGGTGATGCGGACCTCCTGGCGCTGCGGGTGGGTCGCGACCCAGTCGTTGATCTCCTTCTCGGTCGCGTTCTTCGGCCGGGAGGCCTCCGCGGCGGGCGGGAGCATCAGGCGCTCGACCACCAGGGCGCAGCCGACGACGCCGTCCGGCCAGGCGATGGTGCCGAGGAAGCGGTCGAGTTCGGTGCCCGGCGGGATCTCCTCCTGCTCGACCGGGGTGAGGCCGGTCGGGTTGTCGTCCAGGCCGAGCTGCGAGGCGAGTCGCGGGTTGGCCTTGCGCATCTGGGCGTTGTCGACCAGGGCGAACAGGCGGGCGGGAAGGTCCCAGCCGAGCGTGGCGACGTGCTCGTCGATCTCCAGCGCGGCCCGGGTGAGCGGGGTCGCCGCGGGCAGGCCGGAGGCGGCGGCGGTCAGGTCAGGGGAGTCGGACATGGGCCCATCCTCACATGTCCGAGGGGGCCGTCTCCAACTCCGACGCATCGTCCGGGAACTCCGGTAAAGACTGATTAAGTTGCACTGGAGACCGCCGCCCGTCCCAACGGCGCGGCACCGTACCCGCATTCACGACGACAGCTGAGGTGGCGCCTTGACCTTCCAGATGCCGGACCGTTCCGGTCCGGGTTTCCGAGCGAGAGTCGGGCCGCCGTCGCGCCGGTCGAAGGTGCTGCTGCTGACGGTCGGCGTGCTGGCCGTGCTGTTCCTGCTGTTCGTCATGTTCTCCGGCCTGTGGACCGACTGGCTGTGGTTCAGGTCGATGAAGTACGGCTCGGTGTTCACCTCGCAGTTGAGCGCGAAGCTCGGGCTGGCGGCGGTGTTCGGCCTGCTGATGGCGCTGGTGGTCGGGTTCAACCTGTGGCTGGCGTACCGGCTGCGGCCGCCGCTGGCGGCGATGTCGGTGGAGCAGCAGAGCCTGGACCGCTACCGGATGGGCGTGGCGCCGTTCCGCAAGTGGCTGCTGATCGGGCTGTCGCTGGTGGTCGGCCTGGTGGCCGGGGCCGCGGCGGGCGCGCAGTGGCGGACGTGGATGCTGTGGGTGAACGGCACCTCGTTCGGGGTGAAGGACAGCCAGTTCCACAAGGACGTCTCGTACTACGCGTTCAAGCTGCCCTGGTACGAGTTCCTGCTGGGCTTCGCGTTCAGCGCGGTGATCGTCTCGCTGGTCGCGGCGACGGCCGTGCACTACCTGTACGGCGGCCTGCGGCTGCAGGGGCCGGGTCGGCGGGCGAGCGCCGGGGCCCAGGGTCATCTGGCCGTGCTGCTGGGCGTGTTCGTGCTGCTGAAGGCGGTGGCGTACTGGCTGGACCGGTACGCGCTCGCGGTGAAGAGCGAGGCGTACAAGGGGGTCGAGGGCTGGACCGGCCTGCGGTACGTGGACGCGAACGCGTTCCTGCCGGCCAAGACGATCCTGTTCTTCGTGGCGATCATCTGCGCGCTGCTGTTCTTCCTGACGCCGATCCGGCGGACCTGGGCGCCCGCGCTGATCGGCTTCGGCCTGATGGCGCTGTCGGCGGTGCTGATCGGCGGGCTGTACCCGGCGATCGTGCAGCAGTTCCAGGTCAAGCCGAACGAGCAGGCCAAGGAGACCGCGTACATCCAGAAGAACATCGACGCGACCAGGCAGGCGTACGGCATCGCGGACAGCGACGTGCAGCAGTACACGCCGACCGACTCCACGGACGCGGACAAGCTGAAGCAGGACGCGCAGACCATCGCCGACATCCGGCTGCTGGACCCGAACGTGGTGTCGCCGACCTTCCAGCAGAACCAGGCGCTGCGCCAGTACTACGCGTTCCCCAAGACGCTGGACGTGGACCGGTACGGCAACCAGGACACCGTGCTGGGCGTGCGCGAGCTGGACCTGACGGGCGTTCAGCAGCACAACTTCATCAACGACCACTTCAAGTACACCCACGGGTACGGCGTGGTCGCCGCCAAGGGCAACCAGGTGGACTCGAACGGCAACCCGGTCTACACCGAGCAGGCGCTGCCGACCGAGGGCTCGCTGGGCGACTACGAGCAGCGGGTGTACTACGGCGAGAAGTCGACCATGTACTCGATCGTCGGGCCGGGCCTGGACGAGATCGACTACACCCGGGACGGCCAGCCGGACCAGACCTCGCAGTACAGCGGCGCCAGCGGCGTCTCGCTGGACAACCCGCTGACCCGGGCCGCGTACGCGGTGAAGTTCGCCGAGCCGCAGATCCTCTACTCGGGAGCGATCAAGGACGGCGCGCGGATCCTCTACGACCGCACCCCGAAGGAGCGGGTGGAGAAGGTCGCGCCGTGGCTGTCGATCGACGCGGACCCGTACCCGGTGGTGGAGAACGGCCGGCTGGTGTGGGTGCTGGACGGCTACACCACCTCGGACGGGTTCCCGTTCTCCTCGAAGACGGTGCTCGGCGACGCCACCAAGGACTCGCTGACCGACCAGCGCGGGCGCACCCTGACGGCGGTCAACAAGGTCAACTACATCCGCAACTCGGTGAAGGCCACCGTGGACGCGTACACCGGCGAGGTGACGCTCTACCAGTGGGACGAGACCGACCCGGTGCTGAAGACCTGGATGAAGGCGTTCCCGGACACCGTCCAGCCGAAGGCCGACATCCCGTCGACGCTGCTGCCGCACCTGCGCTACCCGCAGGACCTGTTCAAGGTGCAGCGCGACCTGCTCGGGCAGTACCACATGACGGACGCCACGGCGTTCTTCAACGGCACCGACATCTGGGAGGTGCCGGAGGACCCGACCATCAACACCCACGAGGTCCAGCCGCCGTACTACCTGACGGTGCGGATGCCCGGCGCGACGGGGGCCAGCTTCTCGCTGACCACCTCGTTCGTGCCCTCGGGGCGGAAGAACCTGGCCGCGTTCATGGCGGTGGACGCCGACCCGGGCCCGGACTACGGGAAGCTGCGGATCCTGCGGACGACGTCCGGCTCCGGCGCGCTCGGCCCGGCGCTGACCCAGGCGAAGTTCAACTCCGACTCCGACGTCGCCCAGCAGTTGACGCTGCTGCGCAACGGCTCCGACTCGGACCTGGTGTACGGCAACCTGCTGACCCTGCCGGTCGGCGGCGGCATCCTCAACGTCGAGCCGGTGTACCTGGTGGCGCGCGGCGCGAAGGTGCCGGTACTGAAGAAGGTGCTGGCGGTGTACGGCGACCACAACGTGGCGCTGGCGAACACCCTGGACGAGGCGCTGGCCAAGGTGCTCGGCACGGCGGCCAACGGCACCACCACGCCGACCGCGCCTGCCCAGCCGACCAACCCCGGCACGCCGACCCAGCCCGGCACCCCGACCACGCCGTCGCCGACCGACGACCCGGCGCTGCAGAAGGCGCTGACGGACGCCCAGAAGGCGTTCGACGACGGGCAGGCGGCGCTGAAGAACGGTGACTGGGCGGCGTACGGCCAGGCCCAGCAGGCGCTGCAGAAGGCGCTGAACGAGGCGCTGGCGGCGGAGCAGAAGCCCGGCGGCGCCACCGCCTCGCCGGCGCCGAGCGCCTCGCCGGGCGGGCAGCCGTCGCCCGCACCCACGGGCTGAGCTGCGAGAACCGATTTGTTGGTCCACCCCGCGATCGTGCTACAGTGGTTTCACCGACGCGGGGTGGAGCAGCTCGGTAGCTCGCTGGGCTCATAACCCAGAGGTCGCAGGTTCAAATCCTGTCCCCGCTACTCAGTAGCGAAAGGCCCGGAGGCATCAGCCTCCGGGCCTTTGCCATTCCTTGGGTGTTGTGCCGATTGACACCCCCACTGGTCCAGTCCAATCTGAGTCATGCCCATGGCGGGCGGCCCCCACTGCCCGCCTGATCGGGTAGCAATTCGCATGCCAGCAAAGAGAGTTGATCGTTTTCTGCTTTCCGTCTGTCGCTCTCCCCGACCGGGTGTCGGACGGCGTTCCTGCATCCCCACGTGACAGGAGGGCACATCCGCATGCACCGGAACAACCGAAGGGCCTGGGCCGTCACGGCCGCGGCCGCCACGCTGCTCGCCGGCGCGATGTCGCTGCTGGGAGCCCCCAGCGCGAGCGCCGGACCGGGCAACACCACCGGCGCCCCCGCCACCAGCGGCGGCATGAAGGTCGCGTACTTCGACCAGTGGTCGATCTACCAGAACGCCTACTACCTGAAGAACGTCGACACCAACGGCATGGCAGGCAAGCTCGACTACCTGCTCTACGACTTCGCCAACATCGACCCGACCAACCTGACCTGCTTCGAGGCCAACTCGGCGGCCTCCCAGGACGAGAACAACCCGAACGCGGGCGACGGCGCGGGCGACTACTACGCCGACTACGCGAAGACCTTCGCCAACGGCCAGAGCGTCGACAACTCCACCGACACCTGGAACCAGCCGCTCGCCGGCAACTTCCACCAGCTGCAGGAACTGAAGGCCAAGTACCCGAAGCTCAAGGTGCTGCTGTCGATCGGCGGTTGGACGTACTCCAAGTACTTCTCCGACGTGGCCGCCTCGGACGCCGCGCGGAAGAAGTTCGTGTCCTCCTGCGTCGACATGTTCATCAAGGGCAACCTGCCCGCCCAGGGCGGCTACGGCGGCGCGGGGACCGGCAAGGGCATCTTCGACGGCTTCGACATCGACTGGGAGTACCCGGGCGGCGGCGGCCACACCGGCAACCACTCCTCGCCGAACGACAAGCAGAACTTCACCGCGCTGCTCGCCGAGTTCCGCAGCCAGCTCAACACCCAGGGCTCCGCGGACGGCAAGACCTACGCGCTGAGCGCCGCGCTGCCGGCCGGCCAGGACAAGATCAAGTTCATCGAGACCGACAAGATCGGGCAGTACCTGACCTTCGCGGACCCGATGACGTACGACATGCACGGCGGTTGGGAGGCCCAGGGCCCGACCAACCACCAGACGCCGATCTACCAGAACCCGAACGACCCGATGAACAACGTGCCGCCGGGCAACGCCAAGTACTCCATCGACGAGGCGGTCAAGGCGTACACGGTCGGCGACGCCTCGTACGGCATCCCCGGCGGGTTCCCGGCGAACAAGCTCAACATGGGCGTCCCGCTGTACTACCGCGGCTGGACGGGCGTCGCGGCCGGCGCCAACCACGGCCTGTTCCAACCGGCCGGCGGGCCGGCCCCGGGCGCGCCGAACTCCGGCAACGTCGCGGGCGTGCGGATGTACAAGGAACTGCTCGGCGTGGTCGACAACGCGAGCTACACGTACTGGGACGCGGCCTCGCAGGCCTCGTACTTCTACGACGGCACCACCTTCTGGTCCGGTGAGAACGCGAGGTCGATCCAGGCCAAGATGGACTACGCGCACTGCAACGGACTCGGCGGATCGTTCGTGTTCTCGCTCTACGACGACCCGAACGCGGTGCTGCTCAACTCGCTGATGACGGCCACCGCCGGCTCGGCGGCCAACTGCCCGGCCCCGCCGAGCCCGTCGCCGTCCGCCAGCACCTCGCCGTCGACCAGTGCCTCCCCGTCGACCTCGCCGTCCACCAGCACCTCCCCGTCGACCTCGCCCTCCAGCAGCCCGTCCACCAGCCCGTCCACCAGCCCGTCCTCCTCGCCGACCGGCCCCGGCGGCGGCCCGGTCGTCAACCCCGGCCTGGAGACCGGGGCGCTCAGCCCGTGGACGTGCGGCGGCGGACTCGGATCGGTGGTCAGCGGCGGGCACACCGGCTCGTACGCGCTGCAGGGCAACGTCAGCGCCGGGGACACCGCGCAGTGCCAGCAGGTGATCACGGTGAAGCCGAACACCACCTACACGCTCTCCGCCTGGGTGAAGGGCAACTACACCTACCTCGGCGTCACCGGCTCCGGTGCGGACAGCTCGACCTGGACGCCGGGCGGGAGCGCGTGGACCAAGCTGTCCACCAAGTTCACCACCGGCGCCTCGGTCACCTCGGTGACCGTCTGGGTCCACGGTTGGTACGCGCAGGGCGCTTACCAGGCTGATGACTTCAGTGTGAGCTGAGGCTCCGTCAACATCCTTTTAAGGAAGGCCCGGAGGAAATCCCCCTCCGGGCCTTCGCCCTTGCGGGCGCGCGGAGTTGATCGACTCCGGTACGATGCGTGGCCGGGGTTTGTGGGGCTCAGTGTCGGGAAATCGACAAAGCGCTGAAGCAATCTCGCCGGGCTTCGGCCCCGCTCCGCCAAAACGGCCGGAGCAGGTGTACGCGGTTTGCGGGTGATGCGACGATGGACCACGAGGGGGACGCGGCACGGCCTTTGACAGGCCGTCCGATCCGGCGCGCCCCCAGGGGGGACCACCCCGGGCCGACCGCCCGGGGCGAATGCCGCGACACTCGGGGGGAGCGGGAGTCGGCATGAAACTCATCGGCAAGAACGGGACGGGAGAACGACTGGCGGCGAGCAGCACCACGGACACCGACACCGGCGTCCACACCACCGACCAGTCCACCGGCACCCTGCCGGGCCAGCGCACCACCGCCGGCGGCGGCATCGACGTGACCGGCTACGGGCCCGAGGCGCTCGTCCACCTGACCGCGGGTCACATCGCCGCGGCCTCCACCGGGGACCTGCTGGACACCGAGGACGGCACGGACGGCGCCGACAGCTTCGAAACCGCCCTCGCCGCCCGCGAACAGGCCGCCCTCGAAGTCCGCCACCGCGGCTCCGCCGACGCCGGCGACCCCGGCGCCGCCAGCCAGCTCGGCGCCCTGCTGCTGCGCCGCGGCGACCTCGCCGACGCCGAACCGTACCTGCGCTCCGCGGCGGCCGCCGGCCTGCGCGCCGCCGCCAACAACCTCGGCGTGCTGCTCCACCAGCAGGGCCACCGCACCGAGGCCGCCCAGTGGTGGCGGCAGGCCGCCGTGGCCGGCTCCGCCCCCGCCGCGCACGCCCTCGGCCTGCAACTGCGCGACCAGGGCGAGGAGGAGGCCGCCGAGTACTGGCTGCACTACGCCGCCGAACACGGCCACCCGCTCGGCGCCTACGCCCTCGGCGACCTGATGGAGCACCGCCGCGACGTCCGCGCCGAACGCTGGTTCAAGGCCGCCGCCGACTCCGGCCACCGCGAGGCGGCCTACCGGCTCGCCCGGATGCGCGAGGCCGCCGGCGACAAGGACACCGCCGAGACCTGGTACCGCACCGCCGCCGCCCGCAGCCACGCCCGCGCCGCGCTGCGCCTCGGCGTGCTGCTCGAAGCCCGCGGCGACCTCGACGAGGCCGCCCGCTGGTACCGGCAGTCCGCCCAGAACGGCGAGGCCCGCGCCGCCTGCGCGCTCGGCTTCCTGCTCCGCGACGCCGGCGACCCGGCGGCCGCCGCCGAATGGTGGCAGGAAGCCGCCGAGGCCGGTGACGGCACCGCCGCCAACGCGCTCGGCGCGCTGCACGCCGGCCGCGGCGAGAACACCGTCGCCGAACGCTGGTACCGCGCCGCCCTCGACGCCGGCGACCACAACGGCGCCTTCAACCTCGGCCTGCTCTGCGCCGGCGCCGGCCGCGAGACCCAGGCCGAGCAGTGGTACCGCCGCGCCGCGTACGCCGGCCACCGCGAAGCCTGCAACGCGCTCGCCGTCATGCTGCTGCAGCGCGGCGACCGGTCCGGCGCCGAACCGTGGTTCTCCAAGGCCGCCGAGGCGGGCTCCGTCGACGGCGCGTTCAACCTCGGCGTGCTGCACGCGGGCCGCGGCGAGACCCGGCAGGCCCAGGAGTGGTACGCCCGCGCCGCCGCCGAGGGCCACGGCGAGGCCGCCCTGCAACTCGCCGTCGTCCAGGAACAGCGCGGCAACCTGGTCGGCGCCCTCGACCGCTACCGGCAGGCCGCCGACGGCGGCTCGCCCGAGGGCGCGTTCCGGCTCGCCTCGCTGCTCGACCGGCGCGGCGACGCCGACTCCGAGGCCGAACACTGGTACGCCGTCGCGGCCGACGCCGGGCACCGGCGCGCCCAGGTCCGGATGGGCGTCCGCGCGGCGGAGCGCGGCGCGCTGCAGATCGCCGAGAGCTGGTACCGCCGGGCGGCCGAGGGCGGCAGCCGCAGCGCCGCGTTCAACCTCGGCCTGCTGCTGGCCCGTCAGGACAGCGAGGCCGAGGCGATGCTCTGGTACACCCGCGCCGCCGACGCCGGCCACGGCCGCGCCGCCCTGCGCCTCGCCCTGCTCGCCCTCCGCCGCGGCGAGGCCGTCCAGGCGGAGAACTGGTGCAAGCGCGCCGCGGAGTACGGCCCCGCCGAGGTCGCCGAACGCGCCGGCCGTCTGCTGGGCGCGCTGAACGCGGAACTGTCGGCGTAAGCCCCGGCCGACGGGGCGTCAGACAGACAGCGAGCGCAGCGCAGCCTCGTGGAGGATCCCGTTGGTGGCGACCGCGTCCGCGCCGGAGGGGCCGTCGATGCCGTCGAGGCCGGTGAAGCGGCCGCCCGCCTCCTGGACGACGATGCAGGGGGCTGCCATGTCCCAGAGCGAGAGCTCGGGTTCGGCGGCGATGTCGACGGCGCCCTCGGCGACCATCATGTAGGACCAGAAGTCGCCGAAGGCGCGGGTGCGCCAGCAGGTGCGGGTGAGGTCGAGGAAGGCGTCGAGGCGGGCGCGCTCCTCCCAGCCGCCGAGCGAGGAGAAGGAGAGCGAGGCGTCGGCGAGGCGGGAGACCTTGGAGACGTGGATCCGCTGGGCCTTGGCGAGGCTGCGGCCGGCGTACGCGCCGAGCCCCTTGGCGGCCCACCAGCGCCGCCCGAGCGCGGGCGCCGAGACGATCCCGACCACGGGGACGTGCTCGCCGTCGGGCTGCTCCTCCAGCAGGGCGATCAGGGTGGCCCAGACCGGCACCCCGCGGACGTAGTTCTTGGTGCCGTCGATCGGGTCGATGACCCAGCGGCGCGGGCCGGAGCCCTGCAGGCCGTACTCCTCGCCGAGCACGGCGTCACGCGGCCGGGCGCGCTGCAGCACCGAGCGGACGAGTTCCTCGGCGGCCTTGTCGGCGTCGCTGACCGGGGTGAGGTCCGGCTTGGTCTCGATCTTCAGGTCCAGCGCCTTGAAGCGCTCCATGGTGATCGAGTCGGCCGAGTCGGCGAGGACGTGGGCGAGTCGGAGATCGTCGTGGTAGTCGGCCATGTGCCGACCCTAGCGGACTCAGTGTCCGGAGCCGCTGAGTTGAAGACCGATCACGCCCGCGATGACCAGCGAGACGGAGACCAGCTTCAGCGTGGACGTGGACTCGCCGAGGAAGACCATGCCGTACACCGCGGTGCCGGCCGCGCCGATACCCGTCCACACCGCGTAGGCGCTGCCCACCGGGAGGGTCTTCAGGGAGAGGGTGAGCAGCCCGAAGGAGCCGAGCGCGAACAGCGCGAAGGTGATGGTCGGCCAGAGCCGGGTGAAGCCGTGGCTGAGCTTGAGGTTGACCGCGAAGCCCGTTTCCAGCAGACCGGCGAGGATCACCATGGCCCATGCCATCGGATTGACTCCCTGTCAGGTAGGACGGTGTGACCTACCTATCGTTACCCAGCGGATCGGGCCGAGCGACTCGTGATCGCGGTGAATTCTCAGTCGCCCTCGGGCGCCTCGCGGGAGGCCAGCAGACGGCGCAGCGAGTACAGCCGGGCGGGATCGGCGTGGCCGTCCGCGACCCAGGCGTCCAGCGCGCAGTCGGGCTCGTCGTGGGAGCAGGCGCGCGGGCAGTCGGCGGTGCCGGGCTCCAGGTCGGGGAAGGCGTGGATGACCCGGGACGGGTCGATGTGGGAGAGGCCGAAGGACCGGAAGCCGGGGGTGTCGATCACCCAGCCCGGGTCGAGGGCCCTCTTGGAGGTGGGCTTCACCCCGGGCGGCGGGGGCAGCCGCAGGGCGAGCGCCGAGACGGTGGTGTGCCGGCCGCGGCCGGTGACGGCGTTGACCCGGCCGGTGCTCCGCCGGTGCTCCGGGACGAGCGCGTTGACCAGGGTGGTCTTGCCGACGCCGGAGTGCCCGATGAACACCGTGGTGCGCCCGCGCAGGTGCTCGCGGACCGCCTCGGCGCCGACCGACTCCAGCTCGTCGGCGCGGGTCACCACGTAGCGGATGCCGAGCGGCGCGTACGACTCCAGCAGCTCGTCGGCGGAGGCCAGGTCGGCCTTGGTGAGCACCAGCAGCGGCTCCATCCCGGCGTCGTACGCGGCGACCAGGCAGCGGTCGATCAGCCGCGGGCGGGGCTCCGGGTTGGCCAGGGCGGTGACGATGGCCATCTGCTGCGCGTTGGCGACCACGATCCGCTCGTACGGGTCGTCGTCGTCCGCGGTGCGGCGCAGCACCGAGCTGCGCTCCTCGACCCGGACGATCCGGGCCAGCGTGTCCGGCTCGCCGGACAGGTCGCCGACCACGCTGACGGTGTCGCCGACCACGACGCCCTTGCGGCCGAGTTCGCGCGACTTCATGGCGATGACCTGGCGCTCGTCCTTGGTGCCGCCGTCGACCAGGCAGGTCATCCGGCCCCGGTCCACGGTGAGGATCATCGCCTCGGCGGCGTCCTCGTGCTTGGGCCGGATCCGGGTGCGGGGGCGGGAGCCCCGGCGGCCCGGGCGGCTGCGGATGTCGTCCTCGTCGGCGTCCTTGCCGTAGCGGCGCATGCTCGTGATCCCCCGTCAGCCCTGGCCGAGGAGGTCGGCCCACATCTGCGGGAAGTCCGGCAGGGTCTTCGCGGTGGTCGCCACGTTCTCCACCAGGACCCCGTCGACGACCAGGCCGAGGACGGCGGCGGCGGTGGCCAGCCGGTGGTCCTCGTAGGTGTGGAAGGCGCCGCCGTGCAGCGGGCGGGGCCGGATCCGCAGGCCGTCCTCGGTCTCCCGGACGTCGCCGCCCAGGCCGTTGATCTCCTTGGCGAGCGCGGCCAGCCGGTCGGTCTCGTGCAGGCGCAGGTGGGAGATGCCGTACAGGTGCGACTCGGAGTCGGCGAGGGCCGCGACCGCGGCGATCACCGGGGTCAGCTCGCCGACGTCGTGCAGGTCCACCTCGATCCCGTGGATCTTGCCGGTGCCGGTGAACTCCAGCCCCTCGTCGGTGAACTGGCAGCTGCCGCCCATCGCGGTGTAGATCTCGCGGAGCTGGTCGCCCGGCTGGTAGGTGTGCTTCGGCCAGTCCCGGACGGTCACCCGCCCGCCGGTGGCCAGCGCCGCCGCGAAGAACGGGGCCGCGTTCGACAGGTCCGGCTCGACCACCAGGTCGCGGCCGATCAGCGCGCCGGGGGTGACCCGCCAGACGTCCTTCTCGCCGCCGTCCTCGGGCGCGTCGACCTGCCCGCCGGCCTTGCGGATCATGTCGACCGTCATCCGGATGTGCGGCAGCGAGGGCACCGTGCCGCCGACGTTGCGGATCTCCACGCCGTTGTTGAAGCGCGCGCCGGAGAGCAGCAGCGCCGAGATGAACTGCGAGGAGGACGAGGCGTCCACCTCCACCGGGCCGCCGTCCAGCGCGCCGGTGCCGTGCACGGTGAGCGGGAAACCGCCGCGGCCGCCGTCGTCGATCCGGGCGCCGAGGGCGCGCAGCGCGTCGATCACGCCGTGCTGCGGGCGCTCGTGGCTGCGCGGGTCGCCGTCGAAGTGCACCGGACCGTCCGCCAGGGTGGCCAGCGGCGGCAGGAAGCGCATCACCGTGCCGGCGTTGCCGACGTCGACCTGCGCCGGGCCGCGCAGCTGGGCGGCCGGGATGACCCGCCACGCCTCGCCGCCGCCGGTGCCGCCGCTCGCCGCGTTCACCGTCTCCTCGACCGTCACGCCCAGTGCGCGCAGGCCGTCCGCCATCAGCTGCGAGTCGCGGCTGCGCAGCGGGCGGCGCACCCAGCCCGGGCCGTCGGCGAGGGCGGCCAGCACCAGCGCGCGGTTGGTCGCGGACTTCGAGCCGGGGATGGTCACGGTCGCGTCCACGGCGGCGGTGGCGACGGGAGCGGGCCACAGGGAGTCGGTCATGCCGCCAAGTCTATGAGGCACCGGGCCACTGACGAGGCAGCAGCCAGGCCGCCCCGAGCCCCAGGCAGGCCAGCGCCAGCACCAGGAACAGCACCACCCACAGCGCCGCGGGCACCCTGGTCAGCCGCGCCAGCTGGTCGGCGTCCGACCCCGGCGCCCGGCCGTGGCGCCGGCTCGACCACAGTTCCAGCAGCGGCCGCACCCCCGCCAACAGGAGGAACCACACCCCCAGGTAGGCGAACGCGCCCTGCCACTCGGCGCTCCCGTACCAGGACACCGCGACGAACGCCCCGCCGGTCACCAGCACCGCCAGCACCCCGAACAGGTTCCGCAGCGTCACCAGCATCGCCGCCAGCAGCACGATGCCGATCCACAGCAGCGCGGTGATCCGGCCCGCCGCCAGCAGCGCCGCCCCGCCCAGGCCCAGCAGCGAGGGTGCCGGGTAGCCGGCCGCGGCGGTCAGCACCATGCCCGGGCCGGTCGGCCGCCCCGAGGACACCGTCAGGCCCGAGGTGTCCGAGTGCAGCCGGATCCCGGACAGCCGACGGCGGGTCAGCAGCGCCGTCAGCCCGTGTCCGCCCTCGTGCGCGATGGTCACCACGGTGCGGCTGAACCGCCAGACCGGGCGCACCGCCACCGCCAGCAGCGCCGCCAGCGCGGCGCCCCACACCAGCCAGTCCGGCGGGTCCGGCTGCAGGGCCGTCACCCGGTCCCACAGTTGCGCGAAGTCCATCGCGGCCGACCTCCGATCGCCGTCGTGTGCCCTGCCCGGGCGGGCAGCCTCCCACGGAAGGACGGGCCGCCGATAGCCGCCGGTTCTGCCCGCCCGCGCGCTCTGGCAAGCTGAACGCCATGTGCGGCCGCTTCGCCTCCTCCACCGACCCCGCCGAACTGGTCCGGCTGTTCGGCGTCCAGCAGTGGGACCCGACCGAGACGCTCGCCCCCAGCTGGAACGTCGCCCCCACCGCGAAGACCTTCGCCGTCCTCGACCGCACCCCGCGCGGACAGCGCCACCCGGTCCGTCAACTCCGGGTGCTGCGGTGGGGCCTGGTGCCCGCCTGGGCGGCCAGCGCGGACACCGCGGTCAAGATGATCAACGCCCGGGCGGAGACCGTCCACGAGAAGCCCGCCTACCGCCAGCCGTACGCCTCCCGGCGCTGCCTGATACCCGTCGACGGCTACTACGAATGGCAGACCGCGCCCACCGACGACGTGTCCCGCCCGCCCCGGCGCCCCTACTTCGTCTCCCGGGCCGACGGCGCCCCGCTGGCCCTCGCCGGGCTGTACGAGTTCTGGCGCGACCGCGAGCTCCCCGCCGACCACCCCGACGCCTGGCTGGTCACCTGCACCGTCGTCACCACCGCCGCCGAACCCCTGCTCGCCCCCGTCCACGAGCGGATGCCGCTGTACCTCGGCCCCGACCGCTGGGACGCCTGGCTCGACCCGCACGCCGGTACCGCCGACCTCACCCCGCCCCGCCCGGCGCCCTGCGCATCCACGCGGTGCCCGACGAGGTCGGCTCGATCCGCAACAACCACCCCGGCCTGACCCGCCGACTCACCGAGGACGACCGCACCACCCTGTTCTGACCGCGTCTCCTCTATACGCTCTGCGCCATGCAGCGGATCATCGCCACCCCCGCCGGGGACGCCCGCCTCCACTGGTTCCGGGCCACCGCCCCGCGCGCCGTCCTGCTCCTCGGCCACGGCGCTGGCGGCGGCATCGAGGCCCCCGACCTGCAGGCCCTCGCCGCCGGCCTCCCGCCGGCCGGCATCACCGTGGTCCTCGCCGAACAGCCCTGGCGGGTCGCCGGCCGCAAGCTCGCCCCCGCGCCCAGGACCCTCGACGCCGGCTGGCCCGCCCAGTTCGCCGCCGCGGCGCAGGACGGCCTCCCCGTGCACGTCGGCGGCCGCAGCGCCGGCGCCCGCGTCGCCTGCCGCACCGGCGCGGAGCTCGGCGCGGCGGGCGTGCTGGCGCTGGCGTTCCCGCTGCACCCGCCGGGCAAGCCGGAGAAGAGCCGGGCCGAGGAACTGCTCGGCACCGGCCTCCCGACCCTGGTGGTGCAGGGCGGGGCCGACACCTTCGGCACCCCGGAGGAGTTCCCGGCCCTCCCGGACACCCACCGGCTGGTGGAGGTCCCGCACGCCTCCCACGCGTTCAAGGTCCCGAAGAAGGCGGCGGCGGGCGATCCGGTGCAGCTGGTCACCGAAGCCGTCCGCGACTGGCTGTAGTCCGCCGACCCGCCGGGAATGTCCGAGCGGCGAGCGGGGTTGCACGAGGCGTCAGAAGATGCCCCCGGTGGAAAGGCAGCGTCCATGGGTTCGATCGCGTGCCCCGAGCGGCCGGAAGAGCGTGCGGCGCAGTCGCCGCTGGTCCCGGACTGGTCGGAGTGGGTTGTCGCGGGCGAGAAGCCGGTCAGCCCGATATCCTCGCTTGCGGGTCGGCCCGAGGTGGGCCGCGTGCGGGTTTCCGAGGAGGTGGGTCCGGTCGTCGGGACCGATGACGCGGCCGTGTCGGGCGCTTCTGGCGCCGACCAGGGCCGTCCGGAGGGCGAACAGCTCACCGGCGACGAACTGGCCGAGGCGATCGGCGAGGACACCTTCAGGGTGTCCGAGAGCGAGAGCGAGTCGGCGAGGCGCGAGCGCTTCGAGCGGGACGCCCTGGGATATCTGGACCCGATGTACTCGGCGGCGCTGCGGATGACCCGCAACCCGGCCGACGCGGAGGACCTGCTCCAGGAGGCGTTCGCCAAGGCGTACGCGTCGTTCCACCAGTT
This sequence comes from Streptomyces sp. TLI_171, assembly GCF_003610255.1. Lineage (GTDB taxonomy): Bacteria > Actinomycetota > Actinomycetes > Streptomycetales > Streptomycetaceae > Kitasatospora. The sequence continues at coordinate 4,820,746 of NZ_RAPS01000001.1, forward strand.
CCGTGAGGGCACCAACCTCAAGGCCTGGCTGTACCGCATCCTCACCAACACGTTCATCAACTCGTACCGCAAGAAGCAGCGCGAACCCCAGCGCACCGCGGCCGAGGAGATCGAGGACTGGCAGCTGGCGCGCGCCGAGTCGCACATGTCGACGGGCCTCCGTTCGGCCGAGGCGCAGGCGCTCGACCACCTGCCGGACAGCGACGTGAAGGACGCGCTCCAGGCCATTCCGGAGGAATTCCGGATCGCGGTGTACCTCGCGGACGTCGAGGGCTTTGCGTACAAGGAGATCGCGGACATCATGGGTACACCCATCGGTACGGTGATGTCCCGACTGCACCGTGGCCGCCGCCAGTTGCGCGGCATGCTGGAGGACTACGCCCGCGAGCGGGGGCTGGTCCCGGCCGGTACCGGTGCAGGGCAGGAAGCGAAGGGCACGGGCTCATGAGCTGCGGCGATCCGCACGAGACCGAGTGCGGTGAGGTGCTCGACCACCTCTACGAATTCCTCGACAACGAGATGCCCGAGGGCGACTGCGCCAAGCTGCGGGTGCACTTCGACGAGTGCTCGCCGTGCCTGGAGAAGTACGGCCTGGAGCAGGCGATCAAGGCGCTGATCAAGCGTTCCTGCGGTTGCGACGACACGCCCACCGACCTCCGGGCGAAGGTGCTGGCGCGGATCGACTCGATCCGGACGCAGCGCTCCGGGGAGGTGGACACCTCGGTGATCGAGGTGTCCGCGGTGAGCGTGGAGGTGACGGTCGACGGCGCGGCCGGGCACGGTACGGCGGTAGCCACCGCCGAGTGAGCGCTCACTCGATCGAGTGAGCTGTCGCTGCTCCGGCTGCGGCAATCCACGATCGTGCGCCGCACCCGTGCGGGCGGGCCCTATTCTCTGACGAGTCCTCACGTCGGAGGGCCCGGTACGGGCGGGGGAGGCCGAGATCGCCAGCGAACGCCAGCGCAGCGCCCTGCCGGGGCGGGCCGTCGGATACCTCGCCGCCGTGCTGGCCGCCGCGCTCGGGGTGCTGCTGCCGCTGGCCGCCGCCGGACCGGAGTTCGACTGGCCGCGGATCGGCCTGCTGGCCCTTCTGCACCTCTGCCTGGAGTCGCTCGCCCAGGGCGCCCGCACCCCGTGCGCGCGGGTGTGGCGGTGGGTGCGCGGCCGTTCCGCCGACGAAGCCCCCGCGGACCCGCGGGGCAGCGGCTTCTTCCCGGTGCTGTTCGCGGGGGTGCTCATGCTGCCGCCCGCGGCCGCGGCGCTGGTCGCCCTGCCGGGCGCGCTGCTCGGCCCCGCGATGCAGCCGCGCGGGCTGCGCCGGCTGTGGAACGCCGCCCAGCTCGCGCTGGCCGCGGCGGCCGCCGCCGAGGTGTTCCGGCAGCTCGGCGGCGCCCGCCTGCTGCTCGGCACCCGCTTCCCGGGCGCGGCCTTCGGGGCGCTCGCCGCGATCCTGACGTTCTGTCTGGTCAACGGGGTGCTGGTGGCCGGCATGGTCCGGCTCACCTGCGGCTCCTCCCGGCAGGGCGCGCTGCGGGCGGTCCGCCGGGCCGCGCCCGCCGCACTGCTGCACGGAGCGGGCGGCCTGATGATCGCGGTGCTCTGGCAGGGCCCGTACGGGGCGTTCGCCGCCGTGCTCGGACTGCTGCCGCTGACCATCACCGCCTGGCTGTCCGCGCAGGGCCACCGCGAGCGGACCGCGCACCGGGCGACCGTGCAGGCGCTGGTGCAGGCCGTCGAGATCAAGGACGCGTACACCCGCGGCCACAGCGAACGGGTCGGCCGCGCCTCGGTGCTGATCGCCCGCCAGCTCGGCCTCGCCGAGGACCGGCTCCGCACCCTGCACTTCGCCGGCACCCTGCACGACGTCGGCAAGCTCGCCGTGGCCACCGAACTCCTGAGGCGCAACGGGCCGCTGACGGAGTCCGAGCGGCGCGCCGTGGAGGTGCACCCGGTGTTCGGGCACGAGCTGGTGCGGCAGCTGGACTTCCTCGGCGAGGGCCGCGACGGCATCCTGCACCACCACGAACGGATGGACGGCCGCGGCTACCCGCACGGGCTCGCGGGCGAGCGGATCCCCGAGTTCGCCCGGATCATCTCGGTCGCCGACGCCTTCGACTCGATGACCTCCACCCGGTCCTACCGGCGCGGCCGGCCCGTCCCGGAGGCGGTCGCCGAACTGGAACGCTGCGCGGGCAGCCAGTTCGACCCGGTCATGGTCGGCGCACTGGTCGAGGCGGTCGCCGAACACGGATGGCAGCCCGAGCCCCCACCGCCCGGCGGCTGGGACGGCGAAGTCCCGGACATTCCCCTCGGCGTGCCCGAACCCGCCCGGCTCCCGCAGCAGTCCGGCCAGGGCCTGCCCGCCGGAGGCCCGGCGTGAGGGAGCGGAGCGGGCGCCCGCAGGGTCGGCTCGGCCGGCGGGCGAGCGGGCGGCGCGAGGTCGTCGAGGCGTGCGGCGCGGGCGCGGGGCGTTCGCCGGGGGGCTGCGAGGTGGGCGGATGAGCGGGCGGCGGCCCGGGGCGGCCGAGCTGTTGTACGTCGTGGCGGCCGGGCTGGGCGCTGCCGCGGTGCTGCACGGGTCGGTCGACGGCGTCACGCAGACCGGGGTCGCGCTGGCGTTCACCGCGCTGATCGCGCTCGGGCAGTGCGCCGGGCCCGCGCTGCCCGGCGACCGCGAACCCGCGCCGGTGGCCACCGCCGTCGCCCTCGCGTACGCGTTGCTCGGGCCGCTGCACGGGCTGCCCACCACACACGGGGTGCTGCAGGTCGCCGCCGTCACCATGGCCGGCACCGGCCTCGGACTCGGGGCGCAGCTCGCCGGGCGGTCCGCGCTGGCCGCCGCCCGGAAGCGGCCGCGCACCCCGCTCGGCGGGCTGGACGCGGCGGCCCGCCGGCTGGTGACCGTCTCCTTCGCCGCACTGCTGTTCCAGCCGCTGTACAACGCGGGCGTCACCGACCGGCTGCCCGGCCCCGCGTACGGGGCGCTGCTGGCCGGGGTCGCCGCACTGGCCGCGCTGGGCGACGCGGTGCTGGCCGCCGCCCAGCAGTGCGCCCGCACCGGTCTGCGGTACGCGGCCGCGCTGGACGACCAGCTGCACGCGCTGCTCGGCATCGGTTCCGCGCAGGTCGCCACCGGGCTGCTGCTCAGCCTGCTGGCGGGGGAGGCCGGGCTGTGGGCGCTGCCGGTGTTCTGCGTGCCGCTGCTGCTCGCGCAGGCCTCGTTCCGGCGGGCGGTCGCGGTGCGGGCCACCACCGGGCAGACCATCGAGACCCTGGCCCGGGCCACCGAGATCGCCGGCTACACCACCCCGGGGCACGCCCGCCGGGTGGCCGACACGGCGTGCGCGCTGGGGCGCGAACTCGGACTCGGCAGCCGGGAACTGACGCTGCTGGAGTACGCCGCGCTGATGCACGACATCGGGCAGCTGTCGCTGGTCGAGCCGGTGCCCGGCGGGGCGACCGCGCTGCTGCCCGACCCCGAGCAGCAGCGGATCGCCCGGCTCGGCAGCGAGGTGATCCAGCGCACCGGCGTGCCCCGGCAGGTGTGGCAGCAGGTCGCCCGGCTCGCCGACCCGTGCCGGCTCGCCGACGGCCGGCACGACCCGACGCTGCCGCTGGCCTCCCGGATCATCCGGGTCGCCAACGCCCACGACGACCTGCGCACCGCCGCCGCCGACCGTCCCCGGGCCGGCGCCCTCGACCCGCTGGAGCACCTGCGGCTGGACGCCGGGCGCGGCTACGACCCGGTGGTGCTCGACGCGCTCGCCCGGCTCGGCCGACGCGGCCACCGTGCGGCCCGGCTCCGCGCCGCGGCCTGAACGGCGCCGCCGCGCCGCGGGAGGAACAGCACAGCAGTGCTGCGGCCTGACCGGCCCGGCCGCCCCGCGGCCTGAATGGCCGCGCGGGGCGCGCGCCCGAGTGCTGCCGTGGTTGGATGCGGTCGTGGCGGGAAGACCCGGAGGCGGGGCGACCCGGGGACGACCGACGGCAAGGGACCAACGTGAGGATCTTCCACCGCGCACGGCACCGCCCGTCGGCGACCTGGCGGCAGACCACCGACCGTGCGTTCACGCTGATCGGCGACGGCCGTTACGAGGACGCCGGGGCGCTGCTGGTGATGGCGGCGGACCTGGAACCGTGGCTGTCCGACTCCTGGTTCAACCTGGCCCTGCTGCACAAGTTCCGCCGCGACTGGGAGCAGGCCCGCTCGGCCGGCCTGCGCGCCGTTGCCCTGCTGGACCGTCAGCACGGCGCCCCGGACTGGTGGAACCTCGGCATCACCGCCACCGCCCTGCAGGACTGGCCGCTGGCCCGGCGCGCCTGGCAGGCGTACGGCCTGCGGCTGCCCGGCGGGCCGACCGCCGACGGGCCGATCGAGCTGGACCTGGGCACCACCCCGGTGCGGCTGTCCCCGGACGGCGAGTCCGAAGTGGTGTGGGGGCGGCGGCTCGACCCGGCGCGGATCGAGGTGCTGTCGATCCCGCTGCCGTCCTCCGGCCGCCGCTGGGGCGAAGTGGTGCTGCACGACGGCGCCCCGCACGGCGAGCGGGTCGCCGACGGCGTCGCCTACCCGGTGTTCGACGAGATCGAGCTGTGGGCGCCGTCGCCCGTGCCGACCTGGGTGGTGCTGCTGCAGGCCGCCACCGCCGCCGACCGGGACGCGCTGGAGAAGACCGTCGCCGACGCCGGGTACGCCGCCGAGGACTGGACGTCCTCGGTGCGGCTGCTGTGCCGGACCTGCTCGGAGAGCCGGATGGCGATCGACGACGGCCACACCGCGCACCACGACCCGCACGACGACGGCGACCCGCTGCACCCCGGCCACCTCAGCCACCTCAGCCAGGGCGCCGCCGGCGGGCCGTGGCAGTCCGAGCGCGAGTGCGGCATCGCCGCGCCGGCCGGCCTGGTCCGCGCGCTGCTGGACCGCTGGGCGGCGGCCTCCCCGGCCACCCGCGCCTACCGGGACCTCGAAGAGGTGTGCTGACCGCCCCCGGGGAGGTTCCCCCGGGGGGCGGCCGCGCCCCGTACCCTGGACCGGTACACCAGCCGGATGCGGACGGAGCGGAAGCAAGCGATGGCCGAGCACCACGACCACGACCACGGGCACGACCACGAGCACGACCACGAGCACGAGGACACCGGGGTCCAGCGGGTGGTCGGCGAGCTGCCCGACCTCGGCAGGGGCACCGCCCGCCCGATCACCGTGGTCGGCAACCCGGTGCTGCACCGCGAGACGCGGACCGTCACCGCCTTCGACGGTGAACTCGCCGCCCTGATCGACGACATGTTCCAGTCGATGTACGCCGCCGAGGGCGTCGGCCTGGCCGCCAACCAGATCGGCGTGGACCTGAAGGTCTTCGTCTACGACTGCCCCGACGACGAGGGCGTCCGCCACGTCGGCCACCTGGTCAACCCGGTGCTGGAGGACCTCCCGGCCGGCCGCCGGACCCTGGACGACGGCCAGGAGGGCTGCCTGTCGGTGCCCACCGCGTACCAGGAGCTCGCCCGCCCCGACTACGCCGCCGTCAACGGCCAGGACAAGGACGGCAACCCGGTCCGGGTCGAGGGCACCGGCTTCTTCGCCCGCTGCCTGCAGCACGAGACCGACCACCTGTACGGCTACCTGTACATCGACCGGCTCTCCAAGCGGGACCGCAAGGACGCGCTGCGGCAGATGGCCGAAGGCACCCCCAAGTACGCCACCGTGCCGAACGACTGACGGACCGTCGCCGCAGGGCCGCACCCCGCTCGGGGTGCGGCCCTGCGGCGTTCCGCGCGCCGCCGGAGGTGCGGCTCCGAACAGCCGCGGGCCGTCCACTACAGTCCTGTCGACACCACACGGTCGGACACGGCACCAGGGCGGGACAAGAACATGCAGCGTCGAACGGCAGGGCGCGCCACGGTCGTGATCCTGGCCGCCTCCGGACTCGCGGCCACCGTGCCCAGCGCGTGGGGCGCCGGCACCACCCCCACTGTCCCCGGGCCGACGGCCACCCCGGCGCCCAGCGCGCCCGACGTGCGGCCGGAGCCGTCCGCGAGCGCCGGCGCCGACAGCGCCGCGCCCGCCGCGCAGCCGTCCGCGGCCGCCGCGGCGGGGGCCACCAAGCGGGTCGACTACCGGGGCTTCCACGCCCAGGTGCCCGCCGACTGGCCGGTCGTCGACCTGGCGGCCGCCCCGACCACCTGCGTCCGGCTCGACGTCAGCGCCGTCTACCTGGGCACGCCCGGGGACGACCAGAACTGCCCGGCGCACCTGGCGCCCGGCCGCGCCGACGGCCTGCTGATCCAGCCGGTGAAGGCCGGGCGCGCCCAGGGCACCGTGCAGCCCGGCCGGCCGATCGCGCAGAGCGTGCTCGACGACGCCGACGCCGGCCACCAGATCCAGGCCCGACTGGGCTCCACCGGCCTGGAGGTGACGGCCAGTTACGCCGCCGCGCCGGACCGGGTGCGGCAGATCCTGGAGACCGCCACCGCGGACGCCGCCACCGGCGCCCGGGTCGCCGCGGCCGCCCCCGCGGTCACGACCGCCACCTACGCCGCGACCACCAGCGGGCCGCGCACCGACGTGGTGGGCTTCGCGTTCGACGCCTGCTCCGCGCCGTCCGACGCCGCGATGAACGCCTGGTCGACGTCCTCCCCGTACCGGGCGGTCGGGGTGTACATCGGCGGGCCCTCGCAGGCCTGCCCGGCCCCGGTGAAGAGCTGGGTGGACTCCCGGGTCAAGGAGGGCTGGGGCTTCCTCCCGATCTACGTGGGCCACCAGGCAGCCCGCGGCAACCTGCTGGTCGACGCGGACCTCGCGACCGCCCGGCAGCAGGGCGCCGACGCCGCCGACGACGCGATCCTCAAGGCCGCCGGGCTCGGCTTCCAGCCCGGCGCGGTGCTGTACAACGACATGGAGAACTACGACTCCGCCGTGTACCGGGACCGGGTGGTCGCCTACCTGGCGGGCTGGACCGAGCGGCTGCACGCGCAGGGCTGGCGCTCCGGCATCTACGCGAGCGCCAACAGCGGTGTGAAGGACCTCGCCGCCCGGTACACCGACGCCTCCTACCCGCAGCCCGACGTGCTGTGGTCGGCCGCCTGGAACTCCCACCACGACGTGACCGACGCCGGCATGGGCCTGCCCGCCGGAGCCGGCTACTTCACCGGCGGCCGGCGCGCCCACCAGTACTCCGGCGACGTCTCCGAGTCGTACGGCGGCTACCGGATCGGCATCGACGCCAACTACCTGGACGTCACCTCGCCCGGCTCGGACGGCTACCTGCAGCCCGGGCAGCGGCTGACCGCCGGGCAGAGCCTGAGCAGCGACTCGATCACCCTGACCATGCAGGCCGACGGCAACCTGGTCGCCTACCTGAAGGTCGCCGGCGCCGGCCAGCCGCTGTGGAGCACCAACACCTGGGGGCAGCCCGGCGCGTACGCGGTGATGCAGGACGACGGCAACCTGGTCGTCTACAGCCGGGACGGCGGACCGGGCGCGGGCGGCGCCCTGTGGTCGAGCAACACCTGGGGCGGCGGGAACGGCGGCTCGTACACCGTCGTCCAGGCCGACGGCAACGTGGTGATCTACCGCCGCGGCGGCGGCCCGGCCGTCGGCGGCGCGATCTGGGCCACCGGCACCCAGGCGGGCCCCTCCGCGTTCGGCGGCGGCCGGCGGTTCACCGCCGGCCAGTGGACCCAGTCCGCCACCACCAGGCTGGTCATGCAGGCCGACGGCAACCTGGTGCTGTACCGCCGCAGCGACGGCGCCGCCCTCTGGTCGAGCAACACCTGGGGCCACGCCGGCGCGTACGCCCTCATGCAGGCCGACGGCAACCTGGTCGTCTACCGCGCGGGCCGCAGCGACCCCGGCGGCGCGCTGTGGAGCACCGGCACGTGGGGCAACGCGGGCGCGTACGCGGTGCTGCAGGACGACGCCAACTTCGTGGTCTACCGCAAGAACGGCGGCCCGGCCGTCGGCGGCGCGGTCTGGGCCAGCAACACCTGGGGCCGCGGCTGACCCGGCGTCACCGCGCGCACGCGCGGAGGGCCGCACCCCCGACGGGGGTGCGGCCCTCCGCGCGTGCTGCGGCCTAGAACTCGTCGTCGAAGGAGACCGAGCCCTCGACGGCGATCTGGTACGCGGACACCCGGCGCTCGAAGAAGTTGGTCAGCTCCTGGACGTTCTGCAGCTCCATGAAGCCGAACGGGTTGCTGGAGCCGTACCGGATCGGGAGGCCGAGGCGGGCCAGGCGCTGGTCGGCGACCGCCTGCAGGTACTCGCGCATGGACTCGGTGTTCATGCCGGGCAGGCCCTCGCCGCACAGGTCGCGGGCGAACTGGAGCTCGGCCTCGACGGCCTCCTCCAGCATCTCGGTGACCTGCTGGGCCATCTTGTCGTCGAAGAGGTCGGGCTCCTCCTCGCGGACGGTGTCGACCACCGAGAACGCGAAGTCCATGTGCATCGACTCGTCGCGGAACACCCAGTTGGTGCCGGTCGCCAGGCCGTGCAGCAGACCGCGGCTGCGGAACCAGTACACGTAGGCGAACGCTCCGTAGAAGAACAGGCCCTCGACGCAGGCCGCGAAGCAGATCAGGTTCAGCAGGAACGCGCGCCGGTCGTCCTTGGACTGCAGCGAGTCGATGTGGTCGACCGCGTTCATGTACTTGAAGCAGAACTGGGCCTTCTGGTGGATGGAGGGGATGTTCTCCACCGCGGCGAAGGCCGCGTTGCGGTCGTCCGGGTCGGGCAGGTAGGTGTCCAGCAGCGTCAGGTAGAACTGGACGTGCACGGCCTCCTCGAACAGCTGCCGCGACAGGTACAGCCGCGCCTCGGGGGAGTTGATGTGCTTGTAGAGGCTCAGCACCACGTTGTTCGCCACGATCGAGTCACCGGTGGCGAAGAACGCGACCAGCCGCCCGATCATGTGCCGCTCGCCCTCGGAGAGCTTGGCGAGGTCGGCGACGTCGGAGTGCAGGTCCACCTCCTCCACGGTCCAGGTGTTCTTGATCGCGTCCCGGTACCGGTCGTAGAACGACGGGTAGCGCATCGGACGCAGCGTCAGCTCGAAGCCCGGGTCGAGCAGCATCTTCTTCTGGTCTTCGGTGCTCACTGGCAGGCCTCGCAGGACTCGGGGTTCTCCAGCGAGCAGGCGATGGCGTCCTGCTCGGCCTGGGAGAGGGTGGGGGTCTGCACCGGCACGGGGGCGGCGGTGCGGGCGGCGCCGGGCGCGGCCTGGGCGATCCGGGTCGCCGGGCGCGAGCGCAGGTAGTAGGTGGTCTTCAGACCGACCTTCCAGGCGTAGGAGTACATCGAGGAGAGCTTGCCGATGGTCGGCGCCGCCATGAACAGGTTCAGCGACTGGCTCTGGTCGATGTACGGCTGCCGGGCCGCGGCCAGGTCGATCAGCGCGCGCTGCGGCAGCTCCCACGCCGTGCGGTACAGCGAACGGACCTCCTGCGGCAGCCAGTTGAACTCCTGGATGGAGCCGTTGGCCTCGCGCAGCGCGTCCCGGGTGGTCTGGTCCCAGACGCCCAGCTCCTTGAGCTCGCGCACCAGGTACGGGTTGACCTGGAGGAACTCGCCGGACAGGGTCTCGCGCTTGAACAGGTTGGAGACCTGCGGCTCGATGCACTCGTACACGCCGGCGATGGACGCGATGGTCGCGGTCGGGGCGATCGCCAGCAGCAGCGAGTTGCGCAGGCCGGTCTCGGCGATCCGGGCCCGCAGCGCGTCCCAGCGCGCCGTCCACTGCGGGTTCGCCGAGCCGAAGTGGTCGATGTGCAGCTGGCCGCGGGCGGCCCGGGTCTCGCCGTACGCCTCGTGCCGGCCGAACTGCTCGGCGAGGTCCGCGGAGCGCTCGTAGGCGGTGAGCATGATGCGCTCGGCGATCAGCGTGGACAGGGTCTTCGCCTCGGCGGAGTCGAAGTCCAGGCGCAGCTGGAAGAACACGTCCTGCAGGCCCATCACGCCCAGGCCGACCGGTCGCCAGCGGGAGTTGGAGGTGCCGGCCTCGGTGGTCGGGTAGAAGTTGATGTCGATCACGCGGTCCAGGAAGGTCACCGCGGTGCGCACGGTGGCGTCCAGGCGGTCCCAGTCCATCGCGTTCACCAGGTCGGCGGCGGTGGCGCCGGCGGCGACGTGCGCGCCGAGGTTGACCGAGCCGAGGTTGCAGACCGCGGTCTCGGAGTCGTCGGTGACCTCCAGGATCTCGGTGCACAGGTTGGAGGAGTGCACCGTGCGGCCCGGCAGCGCGGTCTGGTTGGCGGCCCGGTTGGAGGCGTCCTTGAAGGTCATCCAGCCGTTGCCGGTCTGCGCCAGGGTGCGCATCATCCGGGCGTACAGGGTCTGCGCGGGGATGGTGCGGACGGCCTTGCCGGCCAGCTCGGCCTTGACGTACGCCTCGTCGAACTCGGCGCCCCACAGGTCGACCAGCTCGGGGACGTCCGCGGGGGAGAACAGCGACCAGTCGGCGTTGGCGTTCACCCGGCGCATGAACTCGTCCGGGATCCAGTGCGCCAGGTTCAGGTTGTGGGTGCGGCGGGCCTCTTCGCCGGTGTTGTCGCGGAGTTCCAGGAACTCCTCGATGTCGGCGTGCCAGGTCTCCAGGTACACGCAGGCCGCGCCCTTGCGCCGACCGCCCTGGTTGACCGCCGCCACGGAGGAGTCCAGGGTGCGCAGGAACGGCACGATGCCGTTCGACTTGCCGTTGGTGCCGCGGATCAGCGAGCCGCGGGAGCGGATCCGCGAGTAGGACAGGCCGATGCCGCCGGCGTGCTTGGACAGCCGGGCGATCTGCGCGTACCGGTTGTAGATCGAGTCCAGGTTGTCCAGCGGCGAGTCCAGCAGGTAGCAGGAGGACATCTGCGGGTGCCGGGTGCCGGAGTTGAACAGCGTCGGTGAGCTGGTCAGGTACTCCAGGCGGCTCATCAGGGTGTACAGCTCGGCGACCTCGCGCACCGACTCCTCGGAGGTGCCGACCGCCAGGCCCGCCGCCACCCGGAGCAGGAAGTGCTGCGGGGTCTCCACCACCTTGCGGGTGATCGGGTGCCGCAGCAGGTAGCGGGACTGCACGGTGCGCAGGCCGAAGTACTCGAAGCGGTCGTCGCCGGAGGGGTCGATCAGCGAGTCGAACAGCTCGGCGTGCGCGGCCACGAACGCGGCGGTGGCGTCGCCGATCAGGCCCTCGGCGTGGCCGACGGCCACCGAGGAGGAGAACGAGGTGACGCCCTGGGTGGCGGCCTCGTCGCCGATCTCCAACGCCAGCAGGCGGGCGGCCAGCTTCGAGTACTGCGGGTCCTCGGCGATCATCGACGCGGCGGCCTCCACGGCCAGCCCGCGGAGCTCGGCGAAGTCCGAGCCGGCGTGCCGGCCGCGCAGCGCGGCGGCGGCGACGTGGCCGGGGTCCACCTGGGGGAGATCGGTGCTGCGGTCGGTGAGCAGCCGGAGCAGCGCCGCACCGGGGTCGGTGAAGGCGTCGGCGGATCCCTGGGACGGCAGGGTGACTGAGGCGGCGACGGTCAAGGCGCACTCTCTCCTGTGGCGGCGGCGGACGTGGCTCGGTTGTCCGGTTCCGCGCAGGGGACAGGGGAGGACGGCACGCCGAAAACGCTCACGGCGCGCAAAAGACCCACCCCCGGCCCGCCCGCGAGACCGGACGGCAAAGCTGTGCTGCATGGCGTCTGCGGGGATGCCGTGTCGCACACCGTCAGCAGGTCCTCGGACTGCGCGGGCGTCGCTGCAGCCCGCTCACCGTTGCGGGGCAGTCCCGGACTCGCACCGGGTTCCCCTGCTTCGACAGCGAGAGTGAGCATACATGTAGTGGCGGCTGGAGCTGGAAGCCCCAGATGTAGTAGCGCGTGTCGTGTCGGCGATGCCGCGCGTAGACAACGAAAACGCGGCCCGGGCGGCTTCAGAACCGCATCGTGTAGACCATCAGCTCCAGGCCCGGGTGCGGCTGCCAGTCCCGCGCGGGGGTGCGAACGAAGCCCAGCGCGTCGTAGATCCGGTGCGCGTGGACCATCTCCGGCCGGGTGGAGAACGCCATCCCGGCCAGTCCGAGTTCCCGGCTGCGGTCGATCGCCGCCTGCACCAGGGCGCGGCCGGCGCCGCGGCCGCGGGCCGCCGCGCCGACCGCGAGCATCCGGATCTCGCCCTCGTCCGGGGCGGCGACGTCCGCCCAGGCGGTGCCGCCGGGTGCGAAGGTCACGCAGCCGAGCACCGCCCCCGCGGCGTCGACGGCGACCAGCACCTCGGCCTCGCGGTTGCGGCGCCCGGTGTCGCTCAGCAGGTGGACGTAGTCGGAGTCCGGCGAGGTGTACCCGTCGCCGACGAACGCCTCGACGGAGACGGCCGCCGCTCCGGGGAGGTCGTGGTCGAGGGCGCGGCGGACGATCGGGGAGTGCATCCGGCCAGTGTGCCGGACGCCTCGCGGCGCGGGTCGTGCAGGTCGGGGTCGTGGGGGTAGCCGGTGGGCCGGGGCCGGTGGTCGCGGCCGGTCGGGGCGTTGCGGTCCAGGTCGCGGCCGACCAGGACGCCGAGGAGTCCGAAACTGCCGATGAGGCCCAGCAGGGCGAGCGCGGTGGTCATGGCTCCACTCTCCCGGTCGCCGCTCCCCGCGACGAGTGGCAGAAAAGCACCATTGCCACGAAATCCTGCCACTGCCATGCTGGTCCCATGCTGAGCAATGTCGCGGTGGTCGTCCTGGAGGAGATCCACCCCTTCGAACTGGGCGTCGCCTGCGAGGTGTTCGGCCTGGACCGGAGCGAGTCCGGCCTGCCCACCTACGAGTTCGCCCTGGTCGGCGACCGGACCGGCCCGATGCGCACGCACGCCGGCTTCGACGTCCACGTCCCCTACGGCCCCGAGCGGATCGCCGAGGCCGACCTGGTGATCGCCACCGCCACCGGCATCCGCGAGCAGTACCCCGCCGCGCTGATCGAGGCGCTGCGCGCCGCCCACGACCGGGGCGCGCACCTGCTGTCGATCTGCTCCGGCAGCTTCCTGCTCGGCGCGGCCGGCCTGCTCGACGGCCGCCGCTGCACCACCCACTGGCAGTACGCCGACCTGATGGCGGAGCGCTTCCCGCTCACCACCGTCGAACCCGGGGTGCTGTACGTGGACGACGAACCGGTGATCACCTCGGCGGGCACCGCCGCCGGCATCGACGCCTGCCTGCACCTGGTGCGCAAGGTGCAGGGCGCCGAGGTCGCCCGCGGCATCGCCCGCCGGATGGTGGTCGCCCCGCACCGGGACGGCGGCCAGGCCCAGTTCATCAACCGGCCGCTGCCCGAGTGCGACGCCGACTCGCTGACCGGGGTGCTGGAGTGGATGCGCCGCCACCTGGACCGGGAGACCAGCGTCGAGGACCTCGCCCGCCTCGCCCACATGTCGCCGCGCACCTTCGCCCGCCGCTTCCAGCAGGAGACCGGCACCACCCCGCACCGCTGGCTGACCGGCCAGCGGGTGCTGTTCGCGCAGCGCCTGCTGGAGTCCACCGAGGAGAGCGTGGACGCGGTCGCCGCCCGCTGCGGCTTCGGCAACGCCGCCACCCTGCGGCACCACTTCGGCCGCCGGCTCGGCACCACCCCGCAGGCCTACCGGCGGGCGTTCGGCGGCTCCGGCCGGGCCGAGCACCGGGCGGGGAGCTGACGCACCGCCGGGGAACGGCGCCCGGTCGGGACGGGCGCCGGGCGGGTCAGGACAGGTGCCCGGTCTGGTTCCAGCCGGCCGGGCGCAGCCGCCCGTCGCGGGCCCGCCACACGCTGGTCGAGCAGTTCGCCACCGGCGGCAGCGCCAGCAGCTCCTCCTCGCCGAGCCGGTCCAGCACGTGCCGCAGCATCAGCACCGTGCAGTCGTGCGCGACCACCAGGACCGGCCGTCCGGCCTCCTCCTCGCACAGGTCGCGCAGCAGGTCGCGGACCCGCAGCGCCACGTCCAGCCAGGACTCGCCGCCGGGCGGCCGGTAGTACAGCTCGCCCATCCGGCGGCGGCGCTCCGCCTCGGCCGGGTGGTCGCGCTCGATGGCGGCCTTGGTGAGCATCTCCAGCACGCCGAGCTCCCGGTCGCGCAGCCGCTCGTCGTAACGGACCGTCAGGCCGACCGGCACGGCGCCCAGCCCGGAGGCCTGGGCGAGCGCGATCCGGGCGGTCTCGGCGGTGCGCAGGTAGGGGGAGCACCACACCGAGCGGGGCCGGTCGGCGGGCGGCCGGGCGGCCCACCAGCGGCCCAGGTCGCGGGCCTGGTCCTGGCCGTGGAGGGAGAGCGGGATGTCGGCGTCCCGGGAGGTGATCGGGACGGACAGCGCGCCGGTGGCGTCCGCGTGCCGGAACTCCACGTTGGCCGTGGACTCGCCGTGCCGGGTGGCGACCAGGACCGAGGGCAGGCGTCTGCCGCCGCGGTCGGCCGGCTCCGCCTCGGGGCGGTGCCCGTTGCGTACCGTGGTGAGGTCGGTCATGCGTGGCTCCCCGTGTCGGTGGTGCTCTTCTCTCCCCGGTCTCTCCGAAATTCGGGCGGTCTTAACAGATGATCGCGCCGTCACCCCAGTGTCGACTGAGGCAACGGCGCGATCACAGGGCGCATGGGACGGCTACGCGCGCCCCTGGTGCGTCAGTGCGCCGCCGCGGGCTGCGGGGCGCGCTCCACGGCCTCGTCGCCGGACTCCGCGGAGTAGTCCGCCGGGGAGGTCTCGTCGACGCCCTCCGGGGCCTTCAGGGCCCGCAGGACCAGCGTCAGCACCACCGCCACCACCAGGTTGAGCACGAACGCGGTCAGACCGATGTAGCCGATCTCGCCGATCCCCGGGATCTTCGCGGAGTTCCCGCCGAAGTGCTTGGTGGCCGGCGAGGCGATCCCCCACGCCACCCAGGTGCCGTACACCATGCCGGCCGCCCAGCCGGCCAGCAGCGCCCAGCGGTGGAACCACCGGGTGAACAGGCCCGCGACCAGCGCCACCGCGGTCTGCAGGATCCACAGGCCGCCCAGCAGCTGCAGGTTGATCGCCGCCTGCTTGTCCATCAGCAGCACGAACGCCAGCGCGCCGACCTTCACCAGCAGCGAGGCGATCTTCGCCACCCGGGTCTCCTCGGCGGGCGTCGCCTGCGGCTTCAGGAACTCCTTGTACACGTTGCGGGTGAACAGGTTCGCCGCCGCGATCGACATGATCGCCGCCGGCACCAGCGCGCCGATCCCGATCGCCGCGAACGCCACGCCGGTGAACCAGGACGGGAACAGGTCCGCGAACAGCTGCGGCACCGCCAGCTGGCTGTTGTACTTCGGGTCGCCCTTGCTCACCCCCGCCGCGATCGCCATGAACCCGAGCAGCGCCAGCAGGCCCAGCATCAGCGAGTACGCCGGCATGATCGCCATGTTCCGGCGGACCGTGTTGCGGGACTTCGACGCCAGCACGCCGGTCACCGAGTGCGGGTACATGAACAGCGCCAGCGCCGAGCCGAACGCCAGCGTCGCGTACGCCCACTGCCCGGACGGGCCGACCACCAGCGAGCCGACCGGCTTGCCGGTCTTCGGATTGAGCGCGGCGAACTTGTGCGCCGCGGAGTCGAAGATGTGCCCGTAGCCGCCGAGCCGCATCGGGATGTAGATCACCGCCACGATGATCACGACGTAGATCAGCGCGTCCTTCACGAACGCGATCAGGGCCGGCGCCCGCAGCCCCGAGGAGTAGGTGTACGCGGCCAGCACGCCGAACGCCAGGAACAGCGGCAGGTCCTTCAGGAACCAGTTCCCGGAGCCGCCCACCCCCAGCACGTCCAGCACCGCCTGGATGCCCACCAGCTGCAGCGCGATGTACGGCATCGTCGCCAGGATGCCGGTCAGCGCCACCACCACCGACAGCGTCCGCGACCCGTACCGGCCGCGCACGAAGTCCGCCGGCGTCACGTAGCCGTGCACCCGCGACACCGACCACAGCCGGGGCAGGAACAGGAACACCAGCGGGTACGCGATGATCGTGTACGGCACCGCGAAGAACCCCGCCGCGCCGGCCGCGTAGATCGCCGCCGGCACCGCGATGAACGTGTAGGCGGTGTACAGGTCGCCGCCCAGCAGGAACCAGGTGATCCAGGTGCCGAAGCTGCGGCCGCCCAGCCCCCACTCGTGCAGGTGCTGCGCGTCGTCCGCCTTCCGCCAGCGGGCGGCCAGGAAGCCCATCACCGTCACCGCGGCGAAGAACAGCAGGAAGACCGTCATCGCGGTCCAGTCCACGTGCTTCACTTCCCGTCCCCCTCCGCCTGCGCGGGCACGGACGGGACGGACCCGGCGGAGACGGCCCGGCGGGCCGCCTCGTCACGCCGGACCAGCAGGTACGCGGCGCCGGTGAACAGCGCCGACACCGGCACCCACAGCAGCTGGTACCAGTAGAAGAACGGCATCCCGCCGAGCGCGGGCGCGGTCTTGCTGTAGGACGGCACCCACAGCATCACCACGATCGGCACCAGCAGGCACAGCCCGGCCAGCACCCGCGCGGGCGACACCGCGGGCGGTGCGCCCGCGGACGGAACTCGAGACGACGACATGAGCGGCTCCCGGATGACGAGGAGTCACCTCACTGGCGCCGCAGCGCACATCTCTGCACGCCCGCCGAGCAGCACCTTCGGGTGATCGAAAGGTCCTCGCGAGGTTAGGGCAAGCGAGTGAGCTGTGTCACTACCCCGTCAACCCGGAACCGGCGATCACCCGGAGGGAATCCCTACTCCGGGCGCTTCAGCCGGGTGATGAACTTGTACCGGTCCCCCCGGTAGATCGACCGCACCCACTCCACCGGCGCGCCGTCGGCGTCGAAGGAGTGCCGGGACAGCTGCAGCATCGGCAGGCCCAGGTCGGAGCCGAGCAGGCCGGCCTCGCGCGGGTTGGCGAGGGTGGTCTCGATGGTCTCCTCGGCCTCCGCGACGGTCACCCCGTAGACCTCGCGCAGCGCGGTGTACAGCGAGTTGTGCTTGGCGAGGTTGCGCCGCAGCGCGGGGAAGCGCTTGGCCGACAGGTGCGCCACCTCGATCGCCATCGGGTCGCCGTTGGCCAGCCGCAGGCGCTCGATCCGCAGCACCCGGCCGCCGGGCTTGATGTCCAGCAGCGGGGCGAGCCGCTCGTCGGCGGAGATGTAGGCGACCTCGACCAGCCGGGAGGTCGGCTCCAGGCCCTGCGCGCGCATGTCCTCGGTGTACGAGGTCAGCTGCAGCGCCTGGGCGACCTTCGGCTTGGCGACGAAGGTCCCCTTGCCCTGGATCCGCTCCAGCCGGCCCTCGACCACCAGCTCCTGCAGCGCCTGCCGGACGGTGGTGCGCGAGGTGTCGAACTGGGCGGCCAGCGCGCGCTCCGGCGGCACCGGGGTCCCGGCCGGCTGGGTCTCGGTCAGCTGCAGCAGGTGCCGCTTCAGGCCGTAGTACTTGGGCACCCGGGCCGTGGCGGTGGCAGGGCCGGACTGCGTCGGCACCGTGGAGCCCTCGGCGAGCGACGCCGTATCCCTGTCGCCACTCATGGCAGCTCTCACTCCTCGTTGGAGGTGGTCCTTAACGGACCCCTAAGTCCTATGTAACAGCACATGTTTGCACGCACGGGTGAGCAAGCGTGAGCTCCCGGCCGCAAACCGGTGCGCAACGGGCCCGGAACGGGGCGCGGGGCGCCCGTCCCGGGCCCGTCCCGAGTGTCTCAGCCGGCCTTGGCCGCGGTGACCGCGAGCCCGGCCAGCGCCTGGGCCGCGGCGATCGCGCAGACCCGCGAGCCGCCGTAGGTGGCGAGGGTGGTGACGCCGCGCGGGGCGAACAGCTCGGCCACCCCGTGGGCGGTGCCGATCTCCACCACCACGGCGTCCGGCCGGTGCTCGACCAGGGCGAGCGCGGCCCGGCGCATCCAGGAGTGGCGGTGCACGTCGCGCACCACCAGCACCAGCGGGCGGCCGACCGCCGCGCCGAGCAGCGGGGCGGTGTCGATCTCGGCGTCCTCGGCGGCGACGGCCACGTGCAGCAGGCCGGAGCCCTCGGTGACGGTCGCGGGCGGGGAGACCCGGCTGGAGGTGGTGCCGGGCACCAGCTCGGCCAGCGGACCGGCCACGCCCCACGGGGTCTCGTCGCCGGCCGCGATGTTCGCGCCGGGGGAGAACTCCACCACGTGCGGCACCCCGCCGAGCGGGCGGAGCTCGCCGGTGACCCGCAGCGCCCGGCGGGCGGCGGCCAGGCCCACGCCGGCCTCGGCCTGCTGGCCGACCAGCGAGGCGCGCAGCTCGGACGACCAGCGGGCGACCGCCCGGTTGCGCTCGGCGGCCTCGTACAGGCGCTCGGCGGACAGCCGGCCCTCGCGGACCGCCCACACCAGGGCGTCGCGCAGGTAGACGAAGGCGTCCTCGTCCTGCAGTCCGCCGCCGACGCAGATGGTGTCGGCGCCGGCCGCGACGGCCCGCACCGAGCCGGCCGCGACGCCGTGGGTGCCGGAGATGGCGCCCATCTCGATGCCGTCGGTGACGATCAGCCCGTCGAAGCCGAGCTCCTCGCGGAGCAGGCCGGTGAGGATCCGCTGCGACATGGTGGCGGGCAGCTGGGCGTCGTAGGCGTCGAACAGGATGTGCGCGGTCATGATGCTCTTCACGCCGGCCGCGATGGCGGCGCGGAAGGGCAGTAGGTGCTCGGCGAACTGGTCGGCGGCGAGGTCGATCCGGGGCAGTCCGAGGTGCGAGTCGCCGGCGGTGTCGCCGTGGCCGGGGAAGTGCTTGGCGCAGGCCGCGACGCCGGCGGACTGCAGGCCGCGGACGTACGCGGCGGTGTGGCGGGCGGCGAGGTCGCCGTCGCCGCCGAAGGACCGGACGCCGATGACCGGGTTGTCCGGGTTGGAGTTGACGTCCGCGTCGGGCGCGTAGTTCAGGTTCACGCCGACGCCGGCCAGGTCGAACCCGATGGAGCGGGCGACCCGCTCGGTGAGGTCGGTGTCGTCGACCTCACCGAGCGCCAGGTTCCCGGGGTAGGAGGAGCCGCTGGTCACTTCGAGGCGGGTGACGTCGCCGCCCTCCTCGTCGGTGGCGACCAGCAGGTCACCGTTGAGCGCGTACAGCTCGGAGGTGAGCGCGGCGACCTGCTGCGGGGTGCGGATGTTGCGGCCGAACAGGGCGACGCCGCCGAGTTCGCCGTCGCCCAGTCTGCGACGCAGCCACTCGGGCGCGGTCAGACCGGCGAAGCCGGGCTGCAGTACCGCTCCGGCGTCGCGGAGGAGATCGGCGCTTTCCGTACCGGGCATCGCCTTGGTTCCTTCCCTGGAGGTGGAGGTGTTCAGGTGCAGTGGGGGTGAGGAAGGGGACTAGCCCTTGACCGCACCGGCGGTGAGACCCGCCGACACCTTCTTCTGGAAGAACACGAACAGGATGATCACGGGCAGCGACACCAGCAGACCGCCGGCCATCTGCGCGCCGTAGTCGGCGCCGCGGGTGGGGGTGGTGGAGTAGAACGTCAGCCAGCCCATCGCGGTGCGCTGTCCACCGGTGGAGAGCAGGGTGTTCGCGACGATGAACTCGTTCCAGGCCTGGATCCAGCTGTAGACGCCGGTGGTGATCAGGCCGGGCAGGGTGAGCGGCAGGATGACGCGGAAGAACGCGCCCCACTGGGTGCAGCCGTCGACCATCGCGGCCTCGTCGAGCTCCGCCGGGATGTTCACGATGAACGAGCGCAGCGTCCAGATCACGTACGGCACGGTGAAGACCAGGTACGCCAGGATCACGCCGAGCGCGGAGCCGGTCATGTTGGCGTTGTTCATCACCACGAACAGCGGGACGATGATCGCCAGCAGCGGCACCATCTGGACCACCAGCATGGTGACGATGAAGAAGTTCCGGCCGCGGAAGTTGAACCGGGCCACCGCGACGGCGGCGAGGAAGCCGACCACCAGGCCGAGCACCACCGAGCCGATGGTGATGATCACGGTGTTCTGCAGCGAGGGCAGGAACTCGGTGTCGTCGAAGATGGTCTTGTAGCTGTCGAACGAGAACGAGCTCGGCCAGAACGTCGGGTCCTGGGCGATCAGGTCCTTGTTGGTCTTGAAGGTGGTGAGGACCATCCAGTAGATCGGGAAGCCCATCACCACGGCGATCGCCAGGCCGACGGTGTTCCACACCCAGGTCATCACCCGGTTCTCACCGGTCTTGCGGGCCTTCCGGACCTTCTTCGGCGTGACGCTCTCGGGGCCGAGCGGCGGGGCCGGCTTGGCCCCCATGATGTCCGCGGTCATCGTTCGTTGGCTCCGATCTTGAGCATCTGGCGGATGTAGAAGACGAGCACCGCCAGCATCATGATGATCATCACGAGCGAGATCACCGAGCTGTCGCTGTACTTCGAGGCGACGATGCCCTTCTCGTACAGGAAGGTGCCGATGGTCCAGTACTCGGGTTCGGGGGAGGTGTTGCGCAGCGAGAAGATCTGCGCGAAGACCTGGAAGTCCCAGATGAAGCTCAGCGCGGCGCTGATCATCAGGAACGGGCGGATCACCGGGAGGGTGACGTGCCGGAACGCCTGGAAGACGGAGGCGCCGTCCAGCTCCGCGGCCTCCATCAGCTCCTTCGGCACCTGGGTGAGGGCGGCGTTCATGCCGAGCACCAGGAAGGGCAGCGCGCCCCAGATGATGACCGCGGCGCCGACCACGAAGAGGCCGACGGTGGGGTCGGCGAACCAGTCGTAGTGCTTCCAGCTCTCGTCGCCGGTGACCAGGTAGGCCAGGTAGTCGACCACGCCGCCGGTGGAGGAGAACAGCCAGCGGAACACCTGGCCGGTGACCAGCGCGGGGATCGCCCAGACGAACATCAGCACGGTGATGATCGTGACCTTGACCCAGTTGGAGACCCGGTTCAGCAGCAGGGCGATCAGCATGCCCAGCACCATCGAGAGGACGACCAGCTCGGCGGTGAAGTAGACCGAGCGGAGGACCACCTCCCAGAACTGGCTGTCCTTGAAGATCTTGGTGTACCCGTCGAAGCCGATGTACTTCGACAGCGCCGGGTTGACCAGGTACGCGTACCGGTTGACGTTCTTGAACGAGAGGTCGAACAGGCTGTACAGCGGGTACGCCAGAACGCCCACCAGTGCGATGACGGCGGGCAGCAGGAGGGCGTAGGGGATGTACTGGCCGGCCGCGAAGAATCCGCGGCGCTGCGGCTTCTCCACCGGGGCAGGCCCGGAAGACTCGGACCGGATCACGGTCTCGTCGGTGGTCACACTCATCAGGGTCCTTCCCGGGCCCGCGGTTCTGGTCGGTCCTGGCGCACGGGTGGGCAGTCCGCGCAATGTGCGGACTGCCCACCCCCTTCTCAGCGCTCAGTGCTGGCAGCCGCCGGGGGTCGCGAACCCCCGGGCGGACTGCTCGTCAGCGGTCTCAGCCGTTCAGGTCCTTGACGACGGTCTCCTGGACCTTCTTCAGCTCGGTCGCGGGGTCGCCGCCGGCCGCGATCGCACCGAAGGCGGTCTTCAGCGCGGTCTCGTCGGCACCGGACCACGCCGGGGAGTTCGGGATGAACCAGGTGGCGCCCTCGGCCGCGTCGCCGGTCGCCTTGTTCGCCGGGGCGGCGGCCTTGTAGGCGGCGACCAGGTTCTTGGCGTTCGGGATGGCGAACTTCGCCAGCTCGGTCTGCTGCTTGGTGTTGGTGTA
This sequence comes from Streptomyces sp. TLI_171, assembly GCF_003610255.1. Classification (GTDB taxonomy): domain Bacteria; phylum Actinomycetota; class Actinomycetes; order Streptomycetales; family Streptomycetaceae; genus Kitasatospora. Next base: position 4,842,359 of record NZ_RAPS01000001.1, read on the forward strand.
GATCTGCAGGAAGGTCGCGCCCAGGCCCGGGTTGGCGGACTTGGCCGGGACGGCCAGGTCGGAGCCGCCCAGGAAGGCCGGGGTGGTGGAGCCGGCCGCCGCGCCCGGGAGGGCGATGGTGGCGAGCTTGTCCTTCAGCGACGGGTCGCCGACCTTCGGGTCCGCGACCGAGCCGACCTCCCAGCCGTTGCCGATGATGGCGGCGATGTTGCCCTTGGCCATCAGCGCGTCCTGGGTGGCCTCGTCAGTGGTGGTGCCACCGACCGAGTACTCCTTCTGGAGCTCGTTCCAGGTCTTGACGCCCTCGAGGAACTTCGGGTCGGTCAGGTTGCCGGTCCACTTGTCGCCCTCCTTCTTGGCGATGACGCCCTTGACACCGAAGGTGCCGGCGCCGAAGGAGACCGCGGAGTACCAGTTCTGGCCCGGCAGGTACAGGGCGGAGAAGTTCGGGGTGCCGGCGCTGGCGGCCTTCACCTTGGCCAGAGCGGCCTTCAGCTCGTCCAGGGTGGTCGGGGCGGTGGTGACACCGGCGGCGTCGAACAGGTCCTTGCGGTAGATCAGGACGCGGGCGCCGGCGTAGTACGGGACGGCGTAGGTCTTGGTGCCGTCGGCCGACTGGCCGGAGGCGGCCAGCGAGTCCAGCCACTTGTCCGAGTTGTCGAACTGGGCCTTGGCGTCGGTCAGGTCGCGGAAGGAACCGGCCTCGATGTACTTGGCGGTCTGGGTGTTGCCGAGCTCGAGCGCGTCGGGGGCGTTGCCGGAGAGCAGCGCGGTGTCGAGCTTGGTGGTGTAGTTGGTCCAGGTCTGCCACTGGATCTCGACGTCGGCACCGGTCTGGGCCTTGAACTCGGCCTTCGCCGCGTCCACCACGCCCGGCCAGCCCTTCTGGGCGTCGTCCATCAGCCAGACGGTGATCTTCTTGCCCTTGCCGTCCTTGCTCAGCGTGGCGGTGTCCTTCGAGTCGCCCGAGGAGCCGGACGAGGAGCAAGCCGAGGCGACGAGCACGGTGGCGATAGCGGCCACGGCTGCGATCTTGCGGTTCAAACCATCCTCCAGAGGGATGAGCAAGGTAGGGCACCGGGCTGCCGGGCCGAGGCCCTGAAGCTGCGTTGTGCCGTAAGGGGGGAACGTCACCGGATGACACGGACACGAACTGCCGGGGCAGGCGGGCCGATCCGTGAGGTGGAGTAGACCATTGGTTTAGACCAACGCCTGGAGGTTGGCATGGACCAATGAGAGGCGTCAAGGGTTCAAAGAACGTCTGCACAAGCCGTTATCAACGCTTGACTCGGCCGTGTTGGACTGGACCAAGTCGCGGATGAATGGGGACCTTTCGGACACCGCGGGCCCGGACCGTGCGGACCAGTGGTTGGCCACTGCACTTCTCCGCGGCCATGTCAAGTACGCGCCGGCGGGCGGGGCCGGTCGCCGCCCGCGGAATTCCGCACCGCTCCGGACGTAGAGAAATTCACCCGCCGCGCTTTCGGGAAATGCGGTGATCCATTTCTCTCACGGTGGGTGACCTTAAGTGAGCCTAAAGTGAGGTCACGGGTTCGCCCTGGTCGGACCGTTGACGTGGCCGGGGCAAGGTAGACAACGGATTGACAACGAGAGGGGTGCGAAACTGCACTCGCGTTGACGCTGCAAATTGGTCTAGGCCAAGATCCGGAAATCTGGTCTGTACCACAGCGCAGACCTCCCCGCCCCAATCCGGAGGATTGCGTGAAGCGTCAGGTACTGGCCACGCTCAGCACCGCTGCCCTGCTGGCCACCGCCGCAGGTTGCTCGTCCGGCGGCTCGTCGCCCTCCTCGACCAGCGTCGACACGAAGAGCATGACCGGCACGGTCACCGTCTGGCTGATGGACGACGCCCAGAAGAGCTGGCCGGAGCTGGTCCAGCAGGTCAACGACCAGTTCGCCGCGAAGTACCCGAAGGTCGAGCTCAAGCTCAGCTACCACCAGTGGCCGACCAAGATCGCCGAGCTGGACGCCGCGCTCGCCGCCGGCCAGGGCCCGGACGTCGTGGAACTCGGCAACACCGAGACCATGAAGTACATCCTCAACGGCTCGCTGGCCGCCGTGGACCGCAGTTCGTTCGACAACTCGGACAATTGGATCAAGGGCCTCGCGGACACCTGCACCTACCAGGACAAGCTCTACTGCGTGCCGTATTACGCGGGCGCCCGGGTCGGCGTCTACAACTCGAAGATGTTCCAGGAGGCCACCGGTTCCGCGGATCTGCCGCAGACCGAGGACGAACTGTTGACCCAGCTCGACAAGGTGCAGACCAAGAACAAGAGCACGGCCGGATTCTCCTCGCTGTACCTGCCCGGCCCCTACTGGTACGCCGCGATGTCCTACGTCACCGCGTACGGCGGCTCGATCGCCAAGTTCGACGCCAGCGGCACCTGGCACGGCACCCTGCACGACAGCAAGTCCCAGCAGGGCCTCCAGCACTTCGCCGACCTGGTGAAGAAGTACAACAAGAGCGGCGACCTCAAGGTCAACGAGGCCAAGCAGGCCGGCGTGCTCGGCCACGAGAAGGCCGCGCTGATCTACGCGAACGGCTGGGAGCTCGGCGACGCGATCGCCCCGATCACCGGCACCCCGGCGCTCAAGGACTCGCTCAAGATCGTCACGATGCCCGGCCCGGCCGGCAAGCCGCTGCCCTCCTTCATCGGCGGCTCCGACCTCGCGATCACCAAGAAGTCGCAGAGCGCCGCGATCGCCGCCGACTGGGTGCGGATGTTCACCAGCACCAAGTCCGAGCAGGTGCTGGCCGACAAGGACACCCTGCCGAACAACCTGACCCAGCTCGCCCCGCTGAAGAACAAGCCGGCCACCGCCGCGGCCGCCAACGCCGTGCAGGACGCCTGGTTCACCCCGCTCGCCCCCGGCTGGGGCGCGATCGAGAAGCAGAACGTGCTGGTCAACATGTTGAACTCGATCTTCTCCGGCAAGAGCGTCGAAGAGGCCACCAAGGACGCCGACGCCCAGATCGACCAGCTGATCAACAACCCCAGCTGATCCGTCCCGAAGGATGGGACCGGGCCCCGACGCACCGTCACGAAGTGTGCTGCGGGGCCCGGTCGCACGTAGGATCGGCTCAGTACGGTTCCATGCAGTACCACGCAGCGAGGGTGCGGACTCGCCGCCGTTCCAGAGGTCCCCGTCGGGCAGCCGCCCCACGGGGTAGAACCATCTCTCCACGGAGGCACACCCCGATGTCCGACCCGCAGACTGTTTCCGTACCCGGCAGGATCATGTCGGCGGAGATGGCCGAGCAGCCGGCCGTCCTGCAGCGCATCCTCGACGAGGGTGCGCCCGCGATCCGTGAGATCGCCGCGCAGATCGCCGCCCGCAACCCGCGCTTCGTGCTGCTGACCGCCCGCGGCACCTCCGACAACGCCGCGCTGTACGCGAAGTACCTGATCGAGGTGCTGCTGGGCAAGCCGGCCGGCCTCACCTCGATGTCCACCACCACCGCGTACGGCGCCAAGCCCGACCTCACCGACTGCCTGGTCGTCACGGTCAGCCAGTCCGGCGGCTCGCCCGACCTGGTGGCCTCCACCAAGGCGGCCCGCGAGGCCGGCGCGATCACCCTGGCGGTCACCAACAACGCGGCCTCGCCGCTGGCCGAGGTCTCCGAGTTCCACATCGACGTGCTGGCCGGCCCGGAGAAGGCGCTGCCCGCCACCAAGACCTACACCGCCGAACTGCTGGCGCTGTACCTGTTCGTCGAGGGCCTGCGCGGGGGCGACGGCTCGGCGGCGAAGGTGCTGCCGGAGCTCGCGGCCGGGATCCTCGCCCGCCAGTCCGAGGTGAAGGACCTGGCCGAGCGGTACCGCTTCGCCCAGCGCCTGGTCATCACCTCGCGCGGCTACGGCTACCCGACCGCCCGCGAGGCGGCCCTGAAGTTGATGGAGACCACCTACATCCCGGCCTCCCCGTTCTCCGGCGCCGACCTGCTGCACGGCCCGCTGGCCATGGTCGACAACGTCTCCCCGGTGATCGCGATCGTGCCCGAGGGCAAGGGCGGCGAGGCCCTGCAGCCGGTGCTGGACCGCCTGCGCGGCCGCGGCGCCGACCTGGTGGTGGTCGGCCAGCAGGACCAGGTCGACGCCGCCAGCGCCGGCTTCGCCCTCCCGGCCGGCGTGCCCGAGGAGGTGCAGCCGATCCTGGAGATCCTGCCGCTCCAGCTGCTCGCCTACGAGGTCACCATCGCCCGCGGCCAGGACCCGGACGCCCCCCGCGCGCTCGCCAAGGTCACCGAGACCCACTGACGGCACGCGAGAAGCCGCCCCCGCCGGTTCGGCGGGGGCGGCTTCGTCGGATCCGGGCCCGGAGGCCGCGGCCGGAAAACACTACGGGCCACGGCGCCGACACAGGACCCTCAACCTGTGCGGCACCGCAGCCCGGAGCTGTATGTCGGAGACGGGGACCGCCCGAGAGCTGTGCGGGGCTCTCGAACGACGCCTCCGACCGAGGAGCGGCCTCGCGCGGTCAGGGCAGATGCGCGGAGGACGTCTCCTTGGTGCATCTTCATTGTGGACTAGACCAATTGTGGTTGTCCAGGGGGGCGGTGCGATTGGTCTGGACAACGTGGCGCGGGGCGGTCGGCGATACCCTCACGGTGTGCCCTCGCTGAACGAACTCGTCCGCCGCCACACCACCCTCACCGGTGCCGACGTGGAGTGGCTGCATCTGCTGGTCTCGGAGTGGCAGCTGCTCTCCGACCTGTCCTTCGCCGACCTGGTGCTGTGGATCCCCACCTGGGACGGCATCCGGTACGTCTCGGTGGCCCAGATGCGGCCCAACACCGGCCCCACCTCCTACCAGGACGACATGGTCGGCCACCTGGTCCCCAGGGGCCGCCGGCCGCTGCTGGACGCCGCCTACGACGAGGGACGGATCGTCCGCGAGGGCGACCCGGAGTGGCGGGAGGAGGTGCCGGTGCGGGTGGAGTCCATCCCGGTGCGACGGGACGGCAAGGTGCTCGGCGTGATCGCCCGCAACACCAACCTGCTGACCGTGCGCACCCCGAGCCGGCTGGAGCTCACCTACCTGCAGAGCGCCTCCGACCTGGCCCAGATGATCGCCGCCGGCACCTTCCCCATCCCGGGCGCCGAGCAGGCCGACATGGACGCCGCGCCGCGGGTCGGCGACGGCCTGATCCGGCTGGACGTCGAGGGCGTGGTCACCTACGCCAGCCCGAACGCGCTGTCCGCGTACCACCGGCTCGGCCTGACCACCGACCTGGTGGGCAGTCACCTCGGGGAGACCACCGCCGAGTTGGTGCCGCCCAGCCGCAGCAAGGTGCACGAGGCGCTGGTCAAGATGGCCAGCGGCTGGGCGCCCCGGCAGACCGAGGTGGAGGCGCAGGGCGGCGTGGTGACCCTGCGGACCATCCCGCTGAAGCCCAAGGGCACGCCCACCGGCTCGCTGGTGCTCTGCCGGGACGTCACCGAACTCCGGCGTCGTGACCGTGAGTTGATGACCAAGGACGCGACCATCCGGGAGATCCACCACCGGGTGAAGAACAACCTGCAGACGGTCGCCGCGCTGCTGCGGCTGCAGTCCCGCCGGATGGACTCGGACGCCGGCCGGGCGGCGCTCGACGAAGCCGTGCGCCGGGTCGGCTCGATCGCCATCGTGCACGAGACGCTCTCCCAGGCACTGGACGAGCAGGTCACGTTCGACGAGATCGCCGACCGGGTGCTGGCGATGGTGATGGAGCTCTCCCAGGACGGCCGGGTGGCGACCCGCCGCAGCGGCTCGTTCGGGATCCTGTCGGCCGAGGTGGCCACCCCGCTGGCGATGATCCTCACCGAGCTGATGCAGAACGCCCTGGAGCACGCGTTCGGCCCGAGCGCCTCCGGCAACCTGGAGGTGAGCGCGCTGCGCGGCCGCGCGCCGGCCGGCGGCAAGGGCTGGTCGGACAGCTGGAACAACGGCGTGAAGCCGGAGGAGTACCTGCTGATCACCGTGCAGGACGACGGCCGCGGCATGCCCGAGGGCTTCGACCCGCAGCAGTCCGGCAACCTCGGCCTGCAGATCGTCCGCACCCTGGCCACCGGCGAACTCGGCGGCAGCTTCGACATGGTGGCCGCGCCCGACGGCGGCACCAAGGTGGTGCTGGAGATCCCCGTCCGCTGACGGTCGGTCGGCTCGGCCGGCCCGGGGCCTCGGGAGACAGAAACGAGGCCCTGCCGACCGGGGGGGTGGGTCGGCAGGGCCTCTCAACCCGGTCCGGCCGTCGGGGGGAGTCGGCCGGAACGGGGGCTTCTGGTGTGGCGCGACGCGCGCCCCGTGCGTTGCACACGGTGAGCGCCACAGGTCCACGATATTGCGCTGAGTGAACAGTATCAAGAGCCTGGGCGACTCGCGTCGTCGACCCCGCGGATGGGAACGGGGCCCGTTCGGGAAGGCTCGGCCGGCCTACGCGGCCGAACCCTTGATCGTGGGTCGATCCGTACTGCTACTGATGGCGTGTCAGGCGGTGCGGGCACGGTTGCGGGCGGCGCGGCGCTTCATCGCACGACGCTCGTCCTCGCTCATACCGCCCCAGACGCCGGCGTCCTGGCCGGTCTCGAGCGCCCACTGAAGGCACTGCTCCATGACGGGACAACGGCGGCACACGGCCTTGGCTTCCTCGATCTGCAGCAGAGCAGGACCGGTGTTCCCGATCGGGAAGAACAGCTCCGGGTCCTCTTCGCGGCAGACAGCGCGGTGGCGCCAGTCCATGGTCGTCCAACTCCTCCGGTCGTCAGGCGGTGGCCTGCGACTCACTCGAATGGTTTGTGAATGTGAACGCTTTCACGAATCCCGCAACAGCAAAAGGGACCAAAGGCCCATCGGGCCCGGGCGGTCTGTGCTGGAGAGGGGTTCGGCGATTCGAGGGGCTCTCCCGCGATGTCCCGCTGCGGTGTGTCCCGATCGCCATGTAGAGGTTCGCAAACCTCGGAGCCGGATACAACCCCCTTCGGCAAGAAATTTTTGATTCTTCGGTGTCGCCTACCTCACAGGCAGTACTTCTATGGGGTGAAGGGGCTCGAACGTTCGAGAGCAAGGTTGCGACCCCCTTCTGGTCACACAATCACACGCAGTGCCCGGCGTACGCCTGTGAAACTGACGCGACTCCTGTCTCCAAGGTGGTCCCCGTCGACCTGAAACGGGGCCGGTTCCTCTGAAACCAAGGTGAAGTGTCTGACGTCGTGATAGGAGACGAGGTGCTTCCCGGCCGGGCCGGGCGGGGGTGCGCCCCCCTCCGTCGAGGGCAGCGGACGCAGAATCTGACGGACCGTTCGGGCGGTGCGGAACGCGGTCATTCGAGTGATGCCGAAGATGTCGAGATCGGTTTCGAAGGACGCGGACGGCGACGGGAGGACCGGGCGGGAACCCAGGAAGGTCCAAGGCGAGGTGTTGGACACTATGGCCATCACCATGCCGGGGACCGGCTCCCGGCCGTTGATCTCCAGGGAGATCGGCCCCGAGCGGCGATGCTCACGCTCAGTGACGTAGTGCCGGAGCGCCTCGACCACGTAGAGCGCGTGGGTGGATTTGCGCCCCGCCCTGCGCTGGCGCTCCACCCGGCCGACCACGCCCGCGTCGAAGCCCAGGCCCGCGGTGAAGGTGAACCAGCGGTCCGGCAGGCCGTCGGTCAGCGCCTTGCCCAGACCGATCGCGCGCTCCCGCCGGTGCGCCAGCGCGTCCAGCAGTGCGCCGGTCGCCTCCACCGGGTCGTTCGGCAGACCCAGCGCGCGGGCGAACACGTTGGTCGACCCGCCCGGGACCACCGCCAGCCGCGGCACCCGCTCGCCCGGGCCGTGGGCCAGCAGGCCGTTCACGACCTCGTTGACGGTGCCGTCGCCCCCCAGCGCCACCACCAGGTCCACCGAGCCGTCCTCGGCCGCCTGCTGGGCCAGGTCGCGGGCGTGACCGCGGTACTGGGTCTGCGCCACGTCCAGCTTCAGATCGCTCCGCAGGGCATGGATCAGGACGTCCCGGGTCCGGCCACTGGTGGTGGTCGCCTTCGGGTTCACGACCAGGAGAGCGCGCATGGTGATCAGCCTACGACCCGCCGGAGATAAGACGACCGTTACCCTGGCCCGGTGACCGCTGAATCCGCCCCCGCCACCGCCCCCGCCGCCGACCGGCCCGTCCCGCTGCTCGTCGGCGCGGCGATCACCGCCCTGGAGGGCGCGGCCATGACCGGCTGGGGCCTCTACAGCCTGGTGTCCGGCTTCACCGGACGGGACGCCGACTTCGGCCGTGCCGAGACCGGCGGCGCCGTCCTGCTGCTGATGGGCCTGCTGCCGCTGCTGGCCGGCCGCGCGCTGCTGCGCCGGCAGAAGTGGGGCCGCAGCCCCGCCGTGCTCACCAACTCGATCTGCCTGCCGGTGGCCTACTACATGTGGCAGTCCGGCGGGGCGATGGCCGCGGTCGGCGTCGCGGTCGGCGTGATCGGCCTGGCCGGCATCGTCGCGCTGCTCAACCCGCGGGTGACCACCGTCCTCTACGGCGACCCCGAGCAGCAGTAGCGGACCGACGCGCAGGGCCCGCCCCCCGGAACGGGGACGGGCCCTGCGGCACGTGCGGCGGCCTACTCCTCGACCAGCAGCTTCTCGCGCAGCTGCGCGAGGGTGCGGGCCAGCAGCCGGGAGACGTGCATCTGGGAGATGCCGACCTCGGCCGCGATCTGCGACTGCGTCATGTTCCGGAAGAACCGGAGCACCAGGATCTTCTGCTCCCGGGGCGGGAGTTGGGCCAGCAGCGGCTTCAGCGACTCGCGGTACTCGACGCCCTCCAGGGCCTCGTCGGTGGCGCCCAGGGTGTCCGCCACGGCCGGCGACTCGTCGTCGCTGTCCGGGACGTCCAGCGACAGCGTGGAGTACGCGTTGGCGGACTCCAGGCCCTCCAGCACGTCCTCCTCGGAGATGCCCAGGTGCTCCGCCAGCTCGTGCACCGTGGGGGAGCGGCCGTGCCGCTGGGAGAGCTCGCTGGTCGCCGTGGTCAGCGACAGCCGCAGCTCCTGCAGGCGGCGCGGCACCCGCACCGCCCAGCCCTTGTCGCGGAAGTGCCGCTTGATCTCGCCGACGATGGTGGGCGTCGCGTAGGTGGAGAACTCGACGCCGCGCTCGTGGTCGAACCGGTCCACCGACTTGATCAGGCCGATGGTGGCGACCTGGGTCAGGTCGTCCAGCGGCTCGCCGCGGTTGCGGAACCGCCGGGCCAGGTGCTCGACCAGCGGGATGTGCATCCGGACCAGCTGGTTGCGGATCTCCACCCGCTCCGCCGAGCCCTCGGGCAGCTCGGACAGCCGCACGAACAGCGCCCGGGCCGCCTCGCGGTCCGGCGCGCCGCTGCGGTGCCCCTGCGCCGGGACGGTCGAGCGGACGGCCTCGGCGGCCGCCGCCGGGCCGTCCTCCGCGGGCTCGGCCGCGGGCGCCGTCTCGGGCCGCTCGGGCTTCGGGTCGGTCGGCTGGCTCATCCGGTGGGAGTCCTTCACGGGGGCTTCGTCAGGGGTGGCGGTGCGGGCAACGCTCGCCTGCGGCGGTACGACGGCAACTGTGCGGTCCAGATCACTCACGGCGATCACCCGTTCCGTTCCGAGAACACGTCACTACCTACGGCTGGCCCGGCGACCCGCCGCGCTTCTTGTGCAGGCTGATGGAGACCGTGTTGTCCGAGGCGACCGTGGAGTCCACCTCGCCGGCCAGTGCGGAGAGCACCGTCCAGGCGAAGGTGTCCCGCTCCGGGGCCCGGCCGTCGGTGGTCGGTGCGGACACGGTGACCCGCAGCGCATCGCCCACCAGCCGGAACTCGCAGCTCAGGATCGAGCCGGGAACCGCCTGTTGGAGCAGGATCGCGCAGGCCTCGTCCACCGCGATGCGGAGATCCTCGATCTCGTCCAGGGTGAAGTCCAGCCGCGCCGCGAGGCCGGCCGTCGCCGTTCGCAGCACCGAGAGGTAGGCGCCCGCCGCGGGCAGCCGGACCTCAACGAAGTCCTTCACTCCGGGCTCGCCGTCGATCTGGGACACCCTCACCTCCTGGGTGACGCACGGTGCTTGCGGCCGGGGAAGGCCTCGCCAACACCACTGGCTCGGTTCAACTGCCTTGTGCCCCGAGACGTTACCGCGCCCGGGGTCGGTCTGTCGTGATCTCGCACCACCGTCACGGGAACGAGGGATCACCGTTCGAACAGGGTCACGCCGGGCGCGGCCGGGAGCCCAGCTCCGCGAGCGCGCCGTCGGTCAGCCGGAAGACCGTCCACTCGTCCATCGGCACCGCGCCGAGCGACTTGTAGAAGCCGATCGACGGCTCGTTCCAGTCCAGCACCGACCACTCCAGCCGGTGGTAGCCGCGCTCCACGCAGATCCGGGCCAGCTCGGTCAGCAGCGCCTTGCCGTGGCCGCCGCCGCGCTTCTCCGGGCGGACGTAGAGGTCTTCGAGGTAGATGCCGTGGGTGCCGCGCCAGGTCGAGAAGTTCCGGAACCAGAGCGCGAAGCCGACCGGCTCGCCGGCCTCGTCCTCGGCGATCAGGCCGAACAGCGCCGGGTGTTCGCCGAACAGGGCGTCCCGCAGCTGCTCCTCGGTGGCGCGCGCCTCGTGCAGCGCCCGCTCGTACTCGGCGAGTTCGCGGATCATGTCGAGGACGAAGGGGACGTCGGCGGGGGTCGCGGTGCGGATCATACGGTCGAGCGTACTCATCTTCCCCCTCCATCCGGAAAGGCCTTTATGCCCTGGACCGCCCGGCCGAAAACGGGCGGCCGGGAAACCGTGGCCGGAGAACGCGGCACCCGGCCGCCGGTGCCCCGCGCGCGGGCGGGACGGTGGCGGCCGGGTGCCGGCAGGCGATGACCGGGTCAGGCCTTCTTGGTCTCCCAGAAGATCGCGTCGATCTCGGCGATCAGGTCCAGCAGGGCCTGGCCGGTCGCCGGGTCGGTGGACGCCTTGGCGGCCGAGGCGGCCTTGCCCGCGCGGTTGAACAGGTCGTGCAGGCCCGGGTAGGCCTCGAAGTGCGGGGCCTTGAAGTAGTCGGTGTGCAGCACCGAGAGGTGGTGCTTGACCAGCTCGGCGCGCTCCTCCTTGATGACGATGGCGCGCGCGCGGAACTCGGCGTCCTCGTTGGCCTGGTACTTCTCCTGAGTGGCCTTCACCGACTCGGCCTCGATGCGGGCCTGGGCGGGGTCGTAGACGCCGCAGGGCAGGTCGCAGTGGGCGTGGGCGGTGACTCGCGGAGCAAACAGACGAGAGAACATGGTGGTCCTTCCTTAGATCGTCTTCCCGCGCCCGACATTACCCTCACGACCCGCCGGATTCGCGGTCGCCCCGGGGGCCTAGGGCAAAAGAAGGAGTCCGAATCGTGCGATATGGGACACCGCTCGGCCTGGCCGACATCGCCGGTCCGTCGATGCGCCGTCTGTTGTCCGACGGCGACCGGGTGTTGGTGCGCTACGGCGCGCCGCTGCGGCCGGGAGCGATCGCGCTGTACCGGCATCCGCTGCAGCAGGACCTGCTGGTGGTGAAACGCGCCGTCGAGCGCCGGCCGGGCGGCTGGTGGATGCTGTCCGACAATCCGCTGGTGCGCACCGACAGCCGCGAATACGGCGCGGTGCCGGACGAGTTGGTGCTCGGCCGGGTGCTGCTGCGGCTCGCCCCCAGGCCGGCCTGGCTGGCCCCCGGGCGACGGCTGGAGCGGGCGCTGCGCGGCCGCCCGGAGTGGTTGGCGGCACGACTGGGCGTCAGCGCGCCGTTCGAGGGCGGTCTGTGACGGCCGGTCAGGCCTGGGCGGCCGGCGCGCGCTGCGCCTCCTGGCGCTTGCGGGCCCGGTAGGCGGCGACGTTGGCGCGGGTGGCGCAGCGGTCGGAGCAGTAGCGCCGGGAGCGGTTGGTGGAGGTGTCCAGGTACGCGTTGCGGCAGGGCGCGGCCTGGCAGATGCCGAGCCGGTCGGCGCCGAGCTCGGTGAGGTGGATGGCCAGGCCCATGCAGGCGACCGCGGCGTAGTTGGCGGCCGCGGTGGGCGCGTTGTCGGCCAGGTGCAGGTGCCAGTTGGGGCGGCCGGTGTCGTCCAGGTCGTCGTGGCCGGAGACCAGCGGGCTGACGGGGTACTCCACCATCAGGCTGTTGAGCAGGTCGACCGCCCGGACGTCCTCGCCCTCGGCGGCGGCCTCGAACACCCCGCGCAGCCGGGTGCGGACGGCGCGCAGCCGGGGCAGGTCGGCCTCGTCGGCGAGCGAGGCGGCCCGGGACGGCGTGCCGAACAGGCCGCGGACGGCGTCCACCGAGGTCAGGCTGTCGGCGCCGCGGTCGGGTTCCTCGCTGTTGACCAGCCGGACGGCGAAGTCGGCGTAGGAGGCGAGCTCCACGGGGGTCCTTCCGAGGCGGGTGTAACGGGTCGAATGACTCCAGGGTATTACAGTCGCGGGCGGATGCGCCGGTGCCCGCCGTGCGCGGGGACGCAGGCGGGCACCGGGGAGTGCGGTCGGGTCAGAGCACCTTGGACAGGAAGGCCCGGGTCCGCTCGTGCTGCGGGTTGGTGAGCACCTCGCGCGGGTGGCCGGACTCGACCACCACACCGCCGTCCATGAAGACCAGCGCGTCGCCGACCTCGCGGGCGAAGCCCATCTCGTGGGTGACCACGATCATCGTCATGCCGTCCTCGGCGAGGCCGCGCATGACGTCCAGGACGTCGCCGACCAGCTCCGGGTCGAGCGCCGAGGTGGGCTCGTCGAACAGCATCAGCTTGGGCTTCATGGCCAGCGCCCGGGCGATCGCCACCCGCTGCTGCTGGCCGCCGGAGAGCTGGCTCGGGTAGTTGCCGGCCTTGTCGGCCAGCCCGACCCGCTCCAGCAGGGCGGTGGCCCGCTCCCTGGCCTGCGCCCGGCCCTCCCGCTTGACCTGCACCGGCGCCTCGATGACGTTCTCCAGCGCGGTCATGTGCGGGAACAGGTTGAAGCGCTGGAACACCATGCCGATGTCCTGGCGCTTGAGCGCGACCTCGCGGTCCTTCAGCTCGTAGAGCCGGTCGCCCTTCTGCCGGTAGCCCACCAGCTCGCCGTCGACGTACAGCCGGCCGGCGGTGATCTGCTCCAGGTGGTTGATGCAGCGCAGGAAGGTGGACTTGCCGGAGCCGGACGGGCCGACCAGGCAGAACACCTCGCCCTGCTTGACCTCCAGGTCGATGCCCTTGAGCACCTCCAGCTGGCCGTAGGACTTGTGCACGCCCTCGGCCCTGACCATCGGCTGGTCGGAGCTCTGCGGCTTGGACAGGTCGGTCATGACTGGCTCCCTGCGTCCGGGGCCGCCGCGGGCTTCGCGGGGGCGCCGCGTCCGATCAGCGCGCTGAGCCGCTGGATCGGGGTGGGCGGCAGCGTGCGGTTGGTGCCCCGGGCGTAGTACCGCTCGATGTAGTACTGGCCGATCGTCATGATCGAGGTCATCAGCAGGTAGTAGATCGACACCGCGACCAGCACCGGGATGGTCTGGAAGGTGCGGGCGTAGATGTCGTGGCCGGCCGTGAACAGCTCGACCAGCGCGATCACCTGCACCAGCGAGGTGTTCTTCAGCATCGAGATGGTCTCGTTGCCGGTCGGCGGGATGATCACCCGCATCGCCTGCGGCAGCACGATCCGGCGCATGGTGGCGAGCTTGGACATGCCGAGCGCGTGCGCGGCCTCGGTCTGGCCCTCGTCCACCGACTGGATGCCGGCCCGGACGATCTCCGCCATGTACGCGGCCTCGTTCAGGCCGAGGCCGAGCAGCGCGGCGGTGAACACCGGGATCAGGGTGTTGGAGCTCTCGGACCAGAACGACGGCCCGAACGGGATGCCGATCGACAGGGTCGGCCAGAGCGCGCCGATGCTGTTCCAGAACACCAGCTGCACCAGCAGCGGGGTGCCGCGGAAGATCCAGATGTACGCCCAGGCGGTGCCGGAGAGCACCGGGTTGCCGGAGAGCCGCATGACGGCCAGCAGCACACCGCCGACCACGCCCATCACCATGGACAGGACGGTCAGCTCCAGGGTGACCCAGATGCCGTGGATGACGGTGGGGTCCTGCAGGGTGTTGCCGACGACGTCCCACTTGAGGGCCTGGTTGGTCAGCAGGGCGTGGACCAGCATCGCGCCGAGGACGGCGATGACGGCCACACCGGCCCAGCGTCCGGGGTGGCGGACCGGGACGGCCTTGATGGTGTCGGGCCGTCCCGGTGTCACCGACCCCTGGTCGGTCTTGTTCACGTGATTACCTCGTCAGGGGTTCGGGCGGCGGGGGTCAGCTCTTGGCGGCGTTGATCTCGGAGGCGGTGACGGCGCCGGCGGCGACGCCCCACTTGTCGAGGATCTGCTTGTAGGTGCCGTCGGCGATCAGCGCGGTCACGGCGCCCTGGACCGCCTTGGTGAGGTCGCTGCCCTTGGCGACGACGATGCCGTAGGGGGCGCTGTCGTAGGTGTCGCCGATCTTCTCCAGCTGGCCGCCGGTCTGCTTGAGCGCGTAGTCGACCACGGGGGAGTCGGCCAGCATCACCTGGTCGCGGCCGGCCACCAGGGCGCCGGTGACGTCGGTCTGCAGGGTGAACTTGTCGCCGTCGTTCGGGATGGTCGGCTTGCCGGCGGCGGTGCAGGCCGGGTTCCGGGTGTCCTTGACCTCGTCGGCCTGGGTGGTGCCGGTCTGCACCGCGACCTTCTTGCCGCACAGGTCGTCGAGGCTGATCTTGTCCGGGTTGCCCTTCTTCACGGCGGCCGCGGAGCCGGCGGTGAAGTAGGTCACCATGTCGACGGTCTGCTCGCGCTCCTTGGTGTCGGTGAAGGAGCTCATGCCGAGCTGGTACTTCTTCGACGAGATGCCCGGGATGATCGAGGTGAAGTCGGCGTTCTGGACGTCGGCGGTGAGGCCGAGCTTCTGCGCGATGGCCTTGGCGAGGTCGACGTCCATGCCGACGATCGCGCCCTTCTCGTCCTTGAACTCGTTGGGGGCGTAGGAGGCGTCGGCCGCGACCACCAGCTTGCCGCCGGCCTTGACGTCGGCCGGGACCAGCGCGACCAGAGCCGGGTCGGCCGAAGCCGCCGCGACGGACTGGGTCGCGTTGCCGCCCGCCGCGCCGGTCGAACCGGAGCTGCTGGTGCTGCTGCCGCAGGCCGTGAGGAGCAGGGAGCCGGCCGCGAGGGTCGTGGCCGCGGCGAACAGCCGGGTGCGCGGGGTGCGAGCGGTCATGGGGGAGATCTCCTCCTGGGGAGTCGGACGGGGTGCGCGCCGCCGGGGGGAGCGGCGCGGTTACAGCAGGGTCGGTGTACGCCACCCTCCGCCGAGGTGACAGGTGGAGCCGATGTGGGGGAATCCTGCCACTGCGTCCGGGTAAACGGGCCTCGGATCAGATCAAAATCGGATAACAGGACCATCTTGTGTCCGCTATTCGGACTATTTCCCGCGCAATGTCACGTGATGCATAGCTATGCGGGACCGTCCGTGGCGGTCCGGGCGGCCTCAGAAGCCGCCGTTCACCACCGCGTTCTGCGCGGCGCCGTCCAGAAGTTCCCACTTCGCGAGGATCTTCTCGTAGTCGCCGTCCCGGATCACCCGGTCGAGCGCCCGCACCAGCGCGTCGCGCAGCACCGTGTCCGCCTTCGGCACCGCGATCCCGTACGGCGCGGCCGGCAGCTGCTCGCCCGTCACCTGGAACTGCGCCCCGCCCCGGCCCTGCTTCGCGGCCAGCGCCGCCACCGGCGAGTCGCTCAGGTCCGCGGTCGCCTTGCCCTGGGCCACCAGGGCCAGCGCCTCGTCGTCGGTCGCGGTCGCGCGCACCGTCAGCTGCTTGTGCGCCTTCTGGCAGGCCGCGTTCTGACGCTGCGCCAGCGCCGCCTGGACGGTGCCCTTCTGCAGCGCCACCGTCCGCCCGCACAGGTCGTCCAGCGAGGAGATCCGCTGCGGGTTGCCCTGCGCCACCACGATCGAGCTGCCGGTGATGTAGTAGTCCACGAAGTCCACCCCGGGCCCGGACTTCTGCCCGTCGTCGTCCGAGCCGTCCCGGCGCTGCGCGTTGTCGGTCATCCCCGACATCACCACGTCGAACTGGCTCGCCTCCAGGCCCGGCAGCAGCTTCTCGAACGGCACGTCGACGAACTGCACCTGCACGCCCAGCACCTGCCCCAGCGCCTGCGCCAGGTCCACGTCCAGGCCGTCCGGCTTGCCGCCGGCCCCCTTGAACCCGACCGGCGCGTACGACAGGTCCGCCCCGATCCGCAGCAGCCCCGAGGTCTGCATCGACTCCGGCAGCAGCGACTTCAGGCTCGCGGGGGCCGCCCCGGCCTTGTCGGGAGTGCCGCCCCCGCTGCCGCAGCCGGCCAGCAGGAGGGCGGCGGCGGCCGCGGTCGCCGCAGCGACGCTCGGGCGGCGGTGGAGTACGGGTCGACTGATGGCAGACAGCATGCGGGCGCTCCTGTGGGAGAGGCGGTGCGCCCCGCCGCTCGCGCGCGGGTCTGCGCGCCTGGTCACGGCGGGGACCGGACGGCCCGCGACAGTGGCGGGAACGTCCGGACAACGGTGGTCGAACACCGGATACTGCCATCCCACCCTGCTGATCCGAGTGGCGGGTGTGTCAGAATCTGGTACCGGGTGACCCCCGACGCAGAACTCAGACCGCCGGTTCGCCACAGGGCCGGGGTGCGCAGGAACGGAAGCCGTCACCGGCTCCGTATCCGAACCACCAGCTCCCCTCCGTGTCTGCGTTCACTCCTGCGAGCCCTGCGGACCCCGCGCTCCGGGGGCCACGCGGACAAGAAGGACCCGGCACAGGTGCGGTGCCGGCGTCCCGACGAAAAGCGCAGAACACCTAAAACCCTCACCCGAGGGCGCCGCCCGACGGCTGCGCCCCGACCCGCCCACGGGTACGCCACACGCGGCGTGCCCGCACTCGCGCATTGCCGCGCGACCGGGTCGAAGTCCGTCGGATGCGCGCCTTCGCTGATATGACGAAGAGGTCATTGTGGCAGCGGAGATCATCACCGACACCCAGAGCACTGACGACCCGGTCGACGCCGTCTTCGCGCTCCACCGCGGCGGCAAGATGGAGGTCCGGGCGACCGTCCCGGTCCGCGACGCGGACGACCTGTCGCTCGCCTACACCCCGGGCGTGGCCCGGGTCTGCACCGCCATCGCCGAAGAGCCCGCCCTGGTGAACGACTACACCTGGAAGGCCAACACGGTCGCCGTGGTCACCGACGGCACCGCGGTCCTCGGCCTCGGCGACATCGGCCCGGAGGCCTCCCTGCCGGTCATGGAGGGCAAGGCCATCCTGTTCAAGCAGTTCGGCGGCGTCGACGCGGTGCCGATCGCGCTGGCCTGCACCGCGGTCGACGAGATCGTCGAGACCGTGGTCCGGCTCGCCCCGTCCTTCGGCGGCGTCAACCTGGAGGACATCTCCGCCCCGCGCTGCTTCGAGATCGAGAAGCAGCTCCAGGAGCGGCTCGACATCCCGGTCTTCCACGACGACCAGCACGGCACCGCGATCGTCACCACCGCCGCCCTGTGGAACGCCGCCAAGGTGACGGGCCGTGAGATCGGCTCGCTCCGCGCGGTCATCTCCGGCGCCGGCGCGGCCGGCATCGCGATCGCCAAGATGCTGCTCGCCGCCGGCATCGGAGACGTCGCGGTCTGCGACCGGCGCGGCGTGGTCCACGAGGGCCGCGGCGACCTGACGGACGTCAAGGCGGAGATCGCGACGCTCACCAACCGGACGGGGCAGAAGGGCAGCCTCGCGGACGCGCTGGCCGGCGCGGACGTGTTCATCGGCGTCTCCGGCGGCACCGTTCCGGAGGAGGCCGTCGCCACCATGGCGCCCGGCTGCTTCATCTTCGCGATGGCCAACCCCAACCCGGAGATCCACCCCGAGGTCGCGCACCGCTACGCCGCGGTGGTCGCCACCGGGCGCTCCGACTTCCCGAACCAGATCAACAACGTGCTGGCGTTCCCCGGCATCTTCGCCGGCGCGCTCTCGGTGCGGGCCAGCCGGATCTCCGAGGGCATGAAGCTGGCCGCCGCGAAGGCCCTGGCGGGCGTCGTCGCCGACGAGCTGACCCCGCAGAAGGTCATCCCGTCGCCGTTCGACGAGCGGGTGGCGCCGGCCGTCACCCGGGCCGTCGCGGAGGCGGCGCGCGCGGAGGGCATCGCCCGCGCCTGACCCGCCGCCCCCCGCGCCCCGGCTCCGGGGCGCGGGGCGAGTGGGCCGCGGAACGCAATATGGGGACCTTCACAGTGAGTCCTGGTTAACAGGGTCGGGGCTGCGGGGCTATGGTCCGGGCATGTTTGCTGCCTATGCCGCCCGTATCAGTCCTGACGATCCGTTGAGCGCGCTGGAGCTGGGCGAGCTGCCCGAGCCGCAGGCGCGCCCCGGGTGGAGCGTGGTCACGGTGAAGGCCGCCACGCTGAACCACCACGACCTGTGGTCGCTGCGCGGGGTCGGCCTGCCGGCCGAGCGCCTCCCGATGATCCTCGGGTGCGACGCGGCCGGCGTCGACGAGGACGGCAACGAGGTGGTGATCCACTCGGTGGTCGGGCAGAGCGGCCACGGGGTCGGCCCGGCCGAGCCGCGCTCGATCCTGACCGAGCGCTACCAGGGCACGTTCGCGCAGCGCGTCGCGGTGCCGACCTGGAACCTGCTGCCCAAGCCGGAGGAACTCAGCTTCGAACAGGCGGCCTGCCTGCCGACGGCCTGGCTGACGGCGTACCGGATGCTGTTCACCAACGCGGGCGTGAAGCCCGGCGACACGGTGCTGGTGCAGGGCGCCGGCGGCGGCGTGTCGACGGCGCTGGTGGTGCTGGCCAAGGCGGCCGGGCTGCGGGTCTGGGTGACCGGCCGGGACGAGGCCAAGCGGGCCCGCGCGGTCGAGCTGGGCGCGGACGCGGCGTTCGAGAGCGGCGCGCGGCTGCCCGAGCGGGTGGACGCGGTGATGGAGACGGTCGGCGCGGCGACCTGGTCGCACTCGGTGAAGTCGCTGCGGCCGGGCGGCACCATCGTGATCTCCGGGGCCACCAGCGGGCCGAGCCCGAAGGCGGCTGAGCTGAACCGGATCTTCTTCCTGGAGCTGAAGGTGGTCGGCTCCACCATGGGCTCCAAGGAGGAGCTGGCGGGCCTGCTGGCGCTGTGCGCCAACTCCGGGGTGCGGCCGGTGATCGACTCGGTGCGGCCGCTGACCGAGGCCCGGGAGGCGTTCGCCCGGCTGGAGAGCGGCCAGGTGTTCGGCAAGCTGGTGCTCACCCCCTGACGACCCGTCGGAGAACGGGCGGAGCGCCCCCGGCTGGGGGCGCTCCGTGCATCCGGCGGCCGGTCAGCGCTCGTACAGGGCGCGGGCGGCGGCGGCCAGCGCCTGCTGGGCGCGGGCCAGGCGGGCGGCGTCGACGCCGACGTCCCGCGCGGTGTCCCGGACGTGGTCGCGGAACCGGTCGAGCAGGCGCTCCAGCTCGCGGGCCGGGTCGCCGGCCGGGTCGGTGCGGGCCCACTCGGGCAGCTCGGGCGCCGGCTCGTCCTTGTCCAGGTCGATCCGGACGGCGGGCTCCTCGGCCGCGCCCCAGCGCGCGGCGTCCGCCAGGGAGCCGAGGCCGCGGGTCAGTTCGGCCAGGCCCTCGGCCAGACCGGTGGACCAGTCGCCGCGCGAGGTGTGCTCGCGGACCTGCTCCTCGATCCGGCGCTTGAGCCGCAGCGCCTCCTGCTGGGCGGCGGTGCGGGCGGCCCTGGACTGCTCGCGCAGCCGCTTGGCCTCCGCCTCGGCGACCTTGGCCTGCTGGCGGGCCGCCTTCTCCTGCTCCTTGGCGCGCCGGGCCTGCTCCTTGGCCTCCGCCTTGAGCCGGGCGAACTCCTCCTTGGCGCGCTGCCAGGACTCCTGGTCCCGCCAGGGCACGTTCGGGCCCTCGGCGGCGGGCGTCCGCTCGGCCTGGTTCCAGAGCTCGGCGCGCAGGTCCTTGGCGTTGTCCCGGACGTCCTGCCGGATGGCGCCGGCCAGCTGGCCGACCGAGTCGTGGATCTCGGCCTCCAGGTCCGTCAGCTCGGCCTGGCGGGAGGCGAGTTCGGTGCGCCCGGTGTCGGTCAGCCGGTAGACCTTGCGCCCGCCCTCGGTGGTGTGGCTGACCAGGCCCTCGGCCTCCAGCTTGGCGAGCCGGGGGTAGACGGTGCCCGCGGAGGGCGCGTACAGGCCGTGGAAGCGCTCCTCCAGCAGGCGGATCACCTCGTAGCCGTGCCGGGGGCTCTCGTCGAGCAGCTTCAGCAGGTAGAGGCGGAGCCGGCCGTGGCCGAACACCGGGGTCATCTCAGACCTCCTTGGTCAGGTCGAGCGGGCCGGAGGGCAGTTCCTTGGCCGGCTGGTCCTCCTCGGCGTCGGGGCGGCGCTGGACGGTGACCGCGCCGGTGACGGTGGTCACCTGCAGGCGGCCGCGGCCGGTGCCGAGCTGGCCGGAGAGCTTCTTGGAGCCCCAGCCGCCGCCGACGCTGAGTTCGGCGAAGGCGCTGGAGAGCGAGCCGCTGGTGGTGCCGGCCTCGACCTTGGCGTCGGCCAGCGCGGGCAGCCGGACGCCGACCGGGCCGGAGACGGTGTTGACCCCGATGTCGGTGGGGGTGGCGGCGTCCAGGTCGAGGGTGACGGCGCCGGAGACCGAGTGGGCGCGGATCCGCGTCGCGGAACCGGCCACCAGGGTGACGGCGCCGGACACCGTGTTGACCTTGAGCTCGCCGGACAGGCCCTCGGCGTCGACGTCCCCCGTGACGGTGTTGGCGTTGACCAGGCCGGTCAGGCCGGCCAGCGTGGCGGTGCCGCTGGCGCCGTGCACGCCGACCTCGCCGGCGATGCCGGAGACGGTGGCGTCGGCGGAGACGGTGCCGACCTTGACCGCAGCGGCGGCCGGGACGGCCACCGTGACCTCGGCGCGGCGCTTGCGCCGCAGCGAGGAGAAGAAGGACTTGACCGTCTGCACCGACTTCACGGCCTCGCCGAACTCGCCCCAGCTGAGGTCCTTGTAGGTGACGGTGAGCACGCCGTCCTCCAGGGTGACCTGGAGCGGCTCGCCCTCCAGCCGGGCCACTTCGAGCCGGGCCGGACCCTCGGTGGGGACCACGTTCACGGTGCCGTCGACGACCCGCACGTGCAGCGTGTGCACGGCCTCGTCGAAGGCGATCTTCTGGGCGCTGTCTACCGTCCACTGCGTCATTTCGGGCTCCCCGTCCTCCCATACGCGATGTATCGCGTTCTCCTGATACTTACGATATATCGCGTCGGCCGGAAGTCAAGGAGCCCCGGCCCCGATCCGGACCCGGAGCGCACCCCGAACCGACCCCGACGCCACCCCGAGTCCGGCCCCCGGAACGCCGAACGGCCCGGAAGGCGGACTCGCCTTCCGGGCCGTGCTGCTGACGCGGCGTCAGCCGGTCACTCGTCGTCCTCGTCGTCCAGCCGGGCCAGCCAGGTGGCCAGTCGCTCCACCGGCACCTCGAAGTCCGGGTTCAGGTCCACGAACTCCCGCAGGCGCTCGGCCAGCCACTCGAAGGTGACCTCCTCCTGGCCACGCCGGCTCTCCAACTCCTCGATGCCGCGGTCGGTGAAGTACACGGTGGTTCGCTCCGGGGGTGGGTGGCTCTCAACGTCGAGGGCCAGGATAGTGCGCGCCGGTCAGCCGTCGTTGCGGTAGTACGTCAGCGAGCAGGTCGCCGCGCCGTCGCCCGCGCCGACCTTGACCACCTTCAGGACCACGATCGACTTGGTGGCCCGGGACCGCACGCAGAACGAGTGGTCGGCCGGGGTGTTCTCGAACTTCAGCTGGGCGGCCGGCTCGCGGTCGATGCCCGCCGCACAGGCCTCCGGGGTGAGCGTCGAGGTGTCCTTCGAGATGTACCCGTCGGTGTTGCTGCTCAGCCGGAACTCCGCGCCGTAGGTGCCGACCGTCCAGTCCACCGCGCCGTCCGGCACCACCTTGCCGTTGATCAGGTCGAACTCGTAGTTCCCGGACGGCGGGATGCTCAGCACGGTGTCCTGGTAGACCAGGGTGTACTTGACCGCCTTGTTCGAGACCGGACCGCCGGAGGAGTCCGCGCCCGCCGAGGCGGTGGACCGCGGCGTCGAACGGGCCGAGGAGGACGCGGACGGCGAGGGCGAGGCCTGGTCCTGGCTGCCGCCGAGGGCCGCGCCGTTCGGGGAGGCCGCGCCGGCCTTCGCCGGCTGTTCGCCGCTGCTGGAGTTCTTGCTGCTGTCGTCCTTGTTCAGGGCGTTCATCAGCACCAGCCCGCCCGTGGCGCCCGCCAGCAGCGTCACCAGCGAGACCACCAGCAGGGTTTTCCAGGACACCCCGCGGCGACGCTCGCGGGCCGCCGCGGCGGGCGGTGCGGGCCGGGCGAACGGGACGGCCGGGCCGGGCGGCGGGGTGTGCCGCTCGGTCAGCAGCGTCGGGTCGGCCGGCGGCACCGGAGCGGTGGCCGCCTCCGACACCGGGAACGGCGGGCCGAACGCCCCGACCGGCGGCTGCTGCGGGGCGAAGGCCGGCTGGGCGGGCGGCGCGGCCGGGGCCGGCGGGGGAGCGGCCGGCGCGGCCGGCAGCGGGGTCGGCGGGGTCCGCGGCAGGTCCGAGCGGCGGGTGATCTCGGTGTTCACCTGACCCGGCAGCCAGTCCTCGCCGAACCGCAGCTGCCCGCCGACCACCGGGTGCTCGCGCGCCGCCTGGATGATCTCGGCGGGCGTCGGCCGGTCCTGCGGGGCCTTCGCCAGGCAGCGGGCGATCAGCTCGCGCAGCGGCGCCGGGACGGTGCTCAGGTCCGGCTCCTCGTGCACCACCCGGTACAGCACCGCGGTGTCCGGGCCGTCGCCGAACGGCGGCGCCCCGCCCGCCACGTACGCCGCCAGCGCGCCGAGCGCGAACACGTCGGTCGCCGCGGTCACCGTCGAACCCTGCGCCTGCTCCGGCGACATGAACGCGGGCGAGCCGATCCGGTAGCCGGTGCCGGTCAGCGCGGTGGCGTCGGCGGCCCGCGCGATGCCGAAGTCGATCACCCGCGGCCCGTCCGAGGCCACCAGCACGTTGGCCGGCTTCAGGTCCCGGTGCACGACCTCGACGCTGTGGATCGCCTGCAGCGCCTCCGCGATGCCGCCCACCAGCAGCAGCACCGTGCGCACCGGCAGCGCCCCGTGCTCGCGCACCACCTGCTGCAGCGAGGGCCCCGGCACGTACGAGGTGACCAGCCACGGCGCGCCCGCGTCCAGGCCGCCGGAGTCGATCACCTGCGCCGTGTACAGCCCGTGGATGCGCTGCGCGCTGCTCACCTCCTGGGCGAACCGGCGGCGGAACTCGCCGTCCTCGGCGAACTCCGGCCGGACCACCTTCAGCGCCACCGGCCGCCCGCCCGGCGTGTACGACAGGTAGACCCGGCCCATCCCGCCCGCACCCAGCCGGGCGAACAGCCGGTAGCCGCCGACCTCCCGCGGGTCGTCCGGGTGCAGCGGCTGGAAGACCGGCGGGAGCGGGACGGCGTTCTGCGGTGTGTCGGCTGCCATGCGGCGGACCCCCCTGGGTGAGCGTGACGGAAGACGGCCGCCGACGCACGGGCGTCCGGGGCGGCGCTGCTCAACCTATCGATCCGTCAGATTCCGTGCAGCAAAGGGGATCCGGCGCAGCGTCACGGTCCGGAAACGGCGCGGCCCCCGCCCCGGAGAACCGGGAGCGGGGGCCGTGGGGCCGTGCGGGGTGTCAGCGCGTCAGAGCGCGAACACCTCGTCGACGAGCGCCTTCTGCTCGGCGGCGTGCCGCTTGGCGGAGCCGACCGCCGGGGCCGAGGACGCCGTGCGGGCGACCCGGCGCAGGCGGGCGTTGCCACCGGTGCGGCCGATCACGACCTGCAGGTGGTCGACCAGGTTCATCGCGATGAACGGCCAGGCACCCTGGTTCGCCGGCTCCTCCTGCGCCCAGACGAACTGGACGTTCTCGCCGTAGCGGCTCAGCTCCTCCTGGAGCTCGGCCACCGGCAGCGGGTACAGGCGCTCGACGCGGACGATCGCGGTGTCGGTCACGCCGCGCTCGGTCCGGGCCGCCTCCAGGTCGTAGTAGAACTTGCCGGAGGTGATGACCACCTTGCGCACCTGCGCCGGGTCCACCGTCGAGTCGCCGATCACCGGGCGGAACGAGCCGCTCAGGAACTCGCTGGTGGCGGACGCCGCGGCCTTCAGACGCAGCATCGACTTCGGGGTGAAGACGACCAGCGGCTTGTGGTGCGGGTTGTGCGCCTGCCAGCGCAGCAGGTGGAAGTAGTTCGACGGCAGGGTCGGCATCGCGACCGTCATGTTGTCCTGCGCGCACAGCGCCAGGAAGCGCTCCGGGCGGGCGGACGAGTGGTCCGGGCCCTGGCCCTCCATGCCGTGCGGCAGCAGCAGGGTGACGCCGGAGTGCTGGCCCCACTTCTGCTCGGCGGACGCGATGTACTCGTCGACCATGGTCTGCGCGCCGTTGACGAAGTCGCCGAACTGCGCCTCCCACATGACCAGCGCGTTCGGGCGGGTCAGCGAGTAGCCGTACTCGAAGCCCATCGCCGCGTACTCGCTGAGCAGCGAGTCGTAGACGGTGAAGCGGGCCTGGTCCTCGGTCAGGTACATCAGCGGGGTGTAGTCCTCGCCGGTGTTCCGGTCGATCAGCACCGCGTGGCGCTGGCCGAAGGTGCCGCGGCGGGAGTCCTGGCCGGCCAGCCGGACCGGGTGGCCCTCCATCAGCAGCGAGCCGATGGCGAGCGCCTCGCCGGTGGCCCAGTCGATGGTGTTGTCCTCGACCGAGGCGGCGCGGCGCTGCAGCTGCGGCAGCAGGCGCGGGTGCACGGTCAGCCAGTCCGGCAGGTTGACCTGCGAGGCGGCGATCCGCTTGACCATCTCGGCGGAGATGCCGGTCTGGATGCTGACCGGGAAGTCCGCGACCGGGCGGCCGGTCTCGGTCGGCACCGGGGCGGTGGCGGCCTCGCGGACCTCCGCGAACACCTTCTCCAACTGGCCCTGGAAGTCCTGGAGCGCCTGCTCCGCCTCTTCCATGGTGATGTCGCCGCGACCGATCAGCGCCTCGGTGTACAGCTTGCGCACCGAGCGCTTCTTGTCGATCAGGTCGTACATCAGGGGCTGGGTGAACGACGGGTTGTCGGCCTCGTTGTGACCGCGGCGGCGGTAGCAGATGAGGTCGATCACGACGTCCTTGTGGAACTGCTCGCGGAACTCGAAGGCCAGCCGCGCCACGCGGACCACGGCCTCCGGGTCGTCGCCGTTCACGTGGAAGATCGGCGCCTCGATCATCCGGGCCACGTCGGTGCAGTACATCGACGAGCGCGAGGACGCCGGGGCGGCGGTGAAGCCGACCTGGTTGTTGACCACGATGTGCACGGTGCCGCCGGTGCGGTAGCCGCGCAGCTGCGACATGTTCAGGGTCTCCGCGACCACGCCCTGGCCCGCGAAGGCCGCGTCGCCGTGGATCTGGATCGGCAGCACCGGGAAGGTCGTGCCGCCGAAGTCCAGGATGTCCTGCTTGGCGCGGGCGATGCCCTCGACGACCGGGTCGACCGTCTCCAGGTGGGACGGGTTCGCGGCCAGCGAGACCTTGATGGTCTCGCCGTCCAGGCCGGTGAAGGTGCCCTCGGAGCCGAGGTGGTACTTCACGTCGCCGGAGCCGTGCATCGACTTCGGGTCCAGGTTGCCCTCGAACTCGCCGAAGATCTTGCCGTACGGCTTGCCGACGATGTTCGCCAGCACGTTCAGCCGGCCGCGGTGCGCCATGCCGATGACGGCCTCGTCGAGGCGGTGCTCGGCGGCGGCGTCGATGGTGGCGTCCAGCAGCGGGATGAGCGACTCGCCGCCCTCCAGCGAGAAACGCTTCTGCCCGACGTACTTGGTCTGCAGGAAGGTCTCGAACGCCTCGGCGGAGTTCAGCCGGCGCAGGATGCGCAGCTGCTCCTCGCGCTCCGGCTTGGTGTACGGCTTCTCCAGGCGGTCCTGCAGCCACTTGCGCTGCGCCGGGTCCTGGATGTGCATGTACTCGATGCCGACGGTGCGGCAGTAGGTGTTGCGCAGCAGGCCGAGGATGTCGCGGAGCTTCATCATCTTCTGGCCGCCGAAGCCGCCGACCGCGAACTCGCGCTCCAGGTCCCACAGGGTGAGGCCGTGCGAGACCACGTCCAGGTCGGGGTGCTTGCGCTGCATGTACTCCAGCGGGTCGGTGTCGGCCATCAGGTGGCCGCGGACCCGGTAGGAGTGGATCAGCTCGATGACCCGCGCGGTCTTGTTGACCTCGTCGTCGTGCGTGGTCGCCACGTCGGTGGCCCAGCGCACCGGCTCGTACGGGATCCGCAGGGACTCGAACACCTCGTCGTAGAAGTTGTTCGCGCCCAGCAGCAGCTGGTGGATCGAGCGCAGGAACTCGCCCGACGCCGCACCCTGGATGACCCGGTGGTCGTAGGTCGAGGTGAGCGTCATGATCTTGGAGATGCCGAGGCGGGCCAGCGTCTCCGGGGAGGAGCCCTGGAACTCGGCCGGGTACTCCATGGCGCCGACGCCGACGATGGTGCCCTGGTTCTGCATCAGGCGCGGCACGGAGTGCACGGTGCCGATGCCGCCCGGGTTGGTCAGCGAGACCGTGACGCCGGTGAAGTCGTCCATGGTCAGCTTGTTGGCGCGGGCCCGGCGGACGATGTCCTCGTAGGCCTGCCAGAAGCCGAAGAAGTCGAGCGTCTCGGCCTTCTTGATGGCCGCGACGACCAGCTGGCGGTCGCCGTTCGGCTTGACCAGGTCGATGGCGAGGCCCAGGTTCACGTGCTCGGGCTTCACCAGGTAGGACTTGCCGTCCTCCACCTTGTAGCTGTAGTTCATCGCGGGATTGGCCTTCACGGCCTGCACCAGCGCGTAGCCGATCAGGTGGGTGAAGGAGACCTTGCCGCCGCGGGCGCGCTGCAGGTGGTTGTTGATGACGATGCGGTTGTCGATCAACAGCTTGGCGGGCACGGCGCGCACCGAGGTGGCGGTCGGAACCTCCAGCGAGGCGTCCATGTTGGACGCCACGGCCTTGGCCGGGCCGCGCAGCTGCACCAGCTCGGGGCCCTCCGCGGCGGCCGGCGCGGGCGCGGCGGCGGCGGGAGCCGCGGCCTTCGGCGCGGGCGGCGCGGCAGGAGCGGCCGGGAGCGGCGCGGGAGCGGCCACCGGCTGCGCGGGCGCCGGAGCCGGCGCGGGGGCAGCGGGTGCGGCCGGAGCAGCGGCAGCGGGAGCGGCGGCGACAGGGGCCGGCTGGGAGCCGACCGGTGCGGCCTGGGTCACTGAAGTCACCTCGGTACCGGGCTTGTAGTCGGCGAAAAAGTCCCACCAGGCGCGATCGACCGAGGCCGGGTCCTGGAGGTACTGCTGGTAGATCTCGTCGACGAGCCACTCATTGGGGCCGAAGCCAGTGGAGCTTGCCGAGCTGGGGGTTTCTTGGTGTGGCGACACGGGGCAACCGCCCTCTTCCGCTTCCTTTTGGGATGGTGGACAGCGGGGATTAAGGCTACGCCCCCGACGAGTGATCGCGCAGTCCCCGGTGGTCAGGCGTCGCCCAGATCACATTGCGGGGGCTGATTTTGGCCGGATCCGAGCGTTAGAGACGCCGGAAAGCGGGGAATGCGGCCCGCGATCGGTCGTGGTCATACCGGCGGAAAATCGGACGAAGCAGTGGTCTGGACCAATGCTGACCCGCGGTCCGGGGCGGGCCCCACGAGGCCCGACCCCGGTTTGTACCGATTCCGCCACAACCTACGCCGGCACCCGGCTCTCACCCGGGAGGGTGACCTCGATCAGGCAGCCCGCCGCCGCCTCCGCCACCCGGATCCGGCCGCCGTGCAGGTCCACCGCCCAGCGCGCGATCGCCAGTCCCAGACCCGTCCCGCCGTCACTGCCCGGGCCCAGCGCGGTCGGCGAACCACTCCGGCCGAAGCGCTCGAACACCCGCTCGCGGTCCGCGGGCGGGATCCCCGGACCCTCGTCCTCGACCTCCAGCAGCAGCCCGCCGCCCTCGGCCGCCCGGGCCCGCACCGTCACCGTGCCGCCAGCCGGCGAGTGCTTGCAGGCGTTGTCCACCAGGTTGGCCACCACCTGGTGCAGCCGCTCCGCGTCCGCCACCGCCGCCAACCGGGCCGGCTGCACGTCCACCGCCAGCCGCACGTCGCCGCGCCGCGCGTACGCGCCGCCCGCCGTCGCGCCGTCCACCGTCACCCCGCGCAGCACCCCGTCCAGGAACGGGCGCACCTGGAACGGCCGAGAGTCCAACGGCACCACGCCGTCGTCCAGCTTCGACAGGTCCAGCAGGTGGGTGACCAGGCGGCCCAGGCGCTCGGTCTGCTCCAGCGCGGTGCCCAGGTTCCGCGGATCCGGTTTCACCACGCCGTCCACCACGTTCTCCAGGAGGCCGCGCAGCGCCGCGATCGGCGTGCGCAGCTCGTGCGAGACGTTGGCGATCAGCTCGCGGCGGTGCCGGTCCGCGGCCTCCAGGTCGCCCGCCATCCGGTTGAAGGTGTCGGCCAGCTCGCCGATCTCGTCCCGCGAGGACACCTCGACCCGGGCGCTGTAGTCGCCCGCCGCCATCGACCGGGCCGCCGCGGTCATGTCGCGCAGCGGCGCCGTCAGGCCGTGCGCCAGGAACTGCATGAACAGCAGCGAGGCGATCAGCGAGAAGATCATGATGATCCGGATCTGGGTCTCCGACCGGATCGCGACCACCACCATCCCGGTGGCCAGCACCACCGAGACCACCACCAGCAGAGCCAGCTTGCCCTTGATCGAGCGCACCGGGTCGAACGGGCGGATGTCGGCCCACACCCGGCGCGCGGCGCGCACCGCCAGCGGGGGTCGCGGGGAAGTCGGTTCGGCTTCCCCGTTGCGTTGCTGCGGAAAGGTCATGGCGTCCCTGCGACTCGTCCTCGATGAGGGGGGCCGGACCTCCGTGCACGGGCCCCCCGGGAAGCCCGAACGCGGTGCCCGGTCAGGACAGCGGGGCCTCCAGCGCGTACCCCACGCCGTGCACCGTGCGGATCCAGCTCGCACCGATCTTCCGGCGCAGCGCCTTCACGTGGCTGTCCACCGTGCGGGTCCCGGACGCGTCGGTCCAGTCCCACACCTCGGCCAGCAGCTGCTCCCTGGTCAGCACCGCGCGCGGCTGCGCCGCCAGGCAGGCCAGCAGGTCGAACTCGGTCGGCGTCAGGTGCACGTCGCCGGTGCCCAGCCGGACCCGGCGCTGCACGTGGTCGATCTCCAGCTCACCGAACCGGAGGCTTCCCAGGGCCGGCGTGCGGGCCGCCTGCTGGGCCCGCTCCACCCGGCGCAGCAGCACGTTCACCCGGGCCGCCAGCTCGCGCATCGAGAACGGCTTCGTCATGTAGTCGTCCGCGCCGACGCCCAGACCCACCAGCAGGTCCGTCTCGTCGTCCCGCGCGGTCAGCATCAGCACCGGCACCGGGCGCTGGGCCTGGATCCGACGGCAGACCTCCAGGCCGTCGAAGCCCGGCAGCATGATGTCGAGGACGACGAGGTCGGGCTGCCAGGTGTGGAAACCGTCGACGGCGCCCGGGCCGTCGTGGGCCACCGCCACCTTGAAGCCCTCCGCGCCGAGTCTGGCCGCGATGGACTCCGCGATG
The DNA here is from genome assembly GCF_003610255.1 of Streptomyces sp. TLI_171. Lineage (GTDB taxonomy): Bacteria > Actinomycetota > Actinomycetes > Streptomycetales > Streptomycetaceae > Kitasatospora. The sequence continues at coordinate 4,872,003 of NZ_RAPS01000001.1, forward strand.
GTCGGCTCGTCCTCCACGACGAGCACCCGTCGCTGGGTGCCCACCGGGCCACTGCTGATCGTCTCTTGCTGGATCTCTGTCACGGTCACGCCACCGCCCCCAGGGCTGCGGGCCGACTGCCTGTGGGGACAGCGGGCTCCGCTCGTAGTCGTCTTGTATCCGTCGTGTTGTTTCCGTCGTGAGTGTGCCCCGGCCGTGACCGGATCACGTTTGGCAGGTCCCCGATCGGACGGGCACGGGCCAGTACCTTACCCGCAGCACTTGCGAGCTGTAACGGTACGTGTGCGAGCGGCATATGCAGGGACAAAGGTCTTCACAGGACTTCCTCAGACACCTCTCAGGCGCCACCCGTATCGTGGGCACGACAAGGCGTTCGGGAGGCACCATGACCAGCGCAGAACTGCGACGGCGACTCATCCGGCCCGGGCTGCGGGCGCTGCCCACCCCCCGCGCCAACCCGTTCGCCCTCGGTTACCTTGCGCTGCTGCTCGGCACCACGCTGTACGCCCGCTTCGGCGACCCCGGCACGGTGCACCGGCTCCAGGCGGTCTCCTCCACCGACGCGCACAACCTGCTCGTCCACCCCGCGGTCTCCCTCGTCGGCAGCGGCCTCTGGGTCGCCGGCCCGGTCTGGATGCCCTACTTCTGGGCCTTCGCCCTCACCGTCGCACCCCTGGAACGACGGATCGGCGGCCTTCGTGCCCTCGGGGTCTTCGCCACCGGACACGTCGTGGCGACCCTGCTCTCGCAGGCCGTCGTGGTCGCCGCGGTCGCCGCCGGCGGGGCGGAGTCCGACCTGCTGGACGCGATGGACATCGGCGTCTCCTACGGCGTCCTGGCCTCCCTCGGCGCACTGGCCGGGCTGCTCGGGCCGGCCGGCCGCAACCTCGCGCTCGGCGGCGGGCTGGCGCTCGTCGGACACCAACTGGTGTCCGACCCCGACCTGGTGACCTCCGTCGGGCACCCCGCCGCGCTGGCGGTGGGCGTCGCGCTCTGGCCGCTGCTGCGGGGCCGCGGGCCGCGCCGCCCCCGGCGGGCACCGGCCTGGCGGGTCGCGCCGAGCGAGAGCTGACCCGCACCCCTCCGGCAACCCGCGCCCCTGGGGGCGCGGGGATTCCGCTTCACGCGCTTCGCTGCGCGGGCTTTCGGGGTGGGTGCTGGCTTCGCTGCGGGGGCTTTCGGGGTGGGTGCTGGCTTCGCTGCGGGGGCTTTCGGGGTGGGTGCTGGCTTCGCTGCGCGAGGTCTCGGGGTGGTGCTGGCTTCGCTGCGCGGGCTGTCTGGGCGGGCGCTGGCCTCGCTGCGCGAGGTCTCGGGGTGGTGCTGGCTTCGCTGCGTGGGCTGTCTGGGCGGGCGCTGGCTTCGCTGCGCGAGGTCTCGGGGTGGTGCTGGCTTCGCTGCGTGGGCTGTCTGGGCGGGCGCTGGCTTCGCTGCGTGGGCTGTCTGGGTGGGCGCTGGCTTCGCTGCGTGGGCTGTCTGGGCGGGCGCTGGCTTCGCTGCGCGAGGTCTCGGGGTGGTGCTGGCTTCGCTGCGCGGGCTGTCGGGGCAGGCGCTGGCCTCGCTGCGCGGGCTGTCGGGGCAGGCGCTCGCTTCGCGCGCGGGGCTTTCGGGTGGCGCTCGCTTCGCTGCGCGGGGTGGGCTGGCTGCGCTGCGCGGGCGTTCGGGGCGGGTGTTCACTTCGGCCGGGGGCGGTGCTCGCTTCGCTGACGGTGAACATGGGGCGGGGAACAATCGGGGGGCGTCAGACCTTAGTCAGGTCAGCTCAACTTCACTGACTGGGGAGAGATCATGGCATCGACGTCCGCTCCGCTCACTCTGCCTGTGCTGCCGCTCGACGACGAGGTGGTGCTCCCCGGCATGGTGGTTCCGCTGGAGCTTTCGGATCCCGAGGTGCGGGCCGCGGTGGAGGCGGCCCGGGCGGGGAATGGTGGGGGTAAGCCGCAGGTGCTGCTGGTACCGCGGCTGGACGGGTCGTACGCCGCGGTGGGTGCGCTGGCGACGGTCGAGCAGGTGGGGCGGCTGGCGGACGGGGATCCGGCGGCGCTGGTGCGGGCCGTGCGAAGGGTGCGGATCGGCGCCGGGACGACCGGGCCCGGGGCGGCGCTGTGGGTGGAGACCACGCCGTTCAAGGAGTCGGACGGGGGGCAGGCGGCGGCCGAGCTGGTCAAGGAGTACAAGGCGCTGTCCACGAAGTGGCTGCGCAAGCGCGGGGCCTGGCAGATCGTCGACCGGGTGGCGGCGATCGAGGACGTCGGCGAGCTCGCCGACAACATCGGGTACGCGCCGTTCGCGACGGCCGAGCAGAAGCTGAAGGTGCTGCTGGAGGCCGACCGCCCGGCCCGGCTGGCGTACGCGCTGGGCCTGCTGCGTGACCACCTCGCGGAGGAGGAGGTCAACGACACTATCCGCAAGGACGTCGAGGAGGGCGTGGCCAAGCAGCAGAAGGAGTTCCTGCTGCGCCGCCAGTTGGAGGCGGTGCGCAAGGAGCTGGCCGAGCTGAACGGCGAGACGGGCACCGAGGAGGAGGACTACCGGGCGCGGGTGGAGGCGGCCGCGCTGCCGGACAAGGTGCGGGAGGCGGCGCTCAAGGAGGTCGACAAGCTGGAGCGGTCCAGTGACCAGTCGCCCGAGGGCTCGTGGATCCGCACCTGGCTGGACACCGTGCTGGAGCTGCCGTGGAACGAGCGCTCCGAGGACGCGTACGACATCGCCGGCGCCCGCGCGGTGCTGGACGCCGACCACACCGGCCTGGCGGACGTGAAGGACCGGATCGTCGAGTACCTGGCGGTGCGCAAGCGCCGGGCCGACCAGGGGCTGGGCCAGATCGGCGGCCGCCGCGGCGGTGCGGTGCTGGCGCTGGTGGGTCCGCCGGGGGTGGGCAAGACCTCGCTGGGCGAGTCGGTGGCGCGGGCGATGGGGCGGTCGTTCGTCCGGGTCGCGCTGGGCGGCGTCCGGGACGAGGCGGAGATCCGCGGCCACCGGCGGACGTACGTGGGCTCGATCCCCGGCCGGATCGTCCGGGCGATCAAGGAGGCCGGGACGATGAACCCGGTGGTGCTGCTGGACGAGATCGACAAGGTCGGCTCGGACTACCGGGGCGACCCGGCGGCGGCGCTGCTGGAGGTGCTGGACCCGGCGCAGAACCACACCTTCCGGGACCACTACCTGGAGGTCGAGCTCGACCTGTCGGACGTGGTCTTCCTGGCCACCGCCAACGTGCTGGAGGCCATCCCGGAGCCGCTGCTGGACCGGATGGACCTGGTCCGGCTGGACGGCTACACCGAGGACGAGAAGGTCGCGATCGCCCGGGACCACCTGCTGCCCCGGCAGCGGGCCAAGGCCGGGCTGGGCGAGCAGGAGCTGACGGTGGACGAGGCGGCGCTGCGCAAGCTGGCCGCCGAGTACACCCGGGAGGCGGGCGTCCGGAACCTGGAGCGGTCGATCGCGCGGATCCTGCGCAAGATCGCCGCGCAGACCGAGCTGGGCCGCCGCGAGCTGCCCGCCGAGGTCGGGGCGGACGACCTGCGGGCCCTGCTGGGCCGGCCGCATCACGTGCCGGAGGCCGCGCAGGAGCCGGCCGAGCGGCGCACCGCGGTGCCGGGCGTGGCGACGGGCCTGGCGGTCACCGGGGCCGGCGGCGACGTCCTCTACATCGAGGCCTCGCTGGCGGACGCGGAGACCGGCTCGACCGGCCTGACGCTGACCGGGCAGCTGGGCGACGTGATGAAGGAGTCGGCGCACATCGCGCTCTCCTACCTGCGTTCGCGCGGCGCCGAGCTGGAGCTGCCGGTGACGGGCCTGCGCGAGCGGGGCATCCACCTGCACGTGCCGGCCGGCGCGGTGCCGAAGGACGGCCCGAGCGCGGGCATCACGATGACCACGGCGCTGGCTTCGCTGCTGTCCGGCCGCAAGGTGCGCACCGACGTGGCGATGACCGGTGAGGTGTCGCTGACCGGCCGGGTGCTGCCGATCGGCGGGGTGAAGCAGAAGCTGCTGGCCGCCGACCGCTCCGGGGTCACCACGGTGATCATCCCGAAGCGCAACGAGGCGGACCTGGACGACGTGCCCGCCGAGGTGCTGGAGCGGTTGACGGTGCACGCGGTGTCGGACGTCCGCGAAGTACTGCGGCTGGCGCTGGAGCCGGCCGAGGTGCTGGTGGCGGCGGCCTGACGGTCGGGCGGGGCCTCGGAGGTCGTTCAACTCCGAGGCCCCTGGTGGTTGTCGATCCGGGCCCGTGGGAGACTTCCCGCATGCCGTCCCCTACGCAGCGCGCGCTGACCGCCATTCCGGAGCGCTACCGCCCGTTCCTGGTCAAGCACCGCAAGCTGGTGAAGTTCCTCGTGGTCGGAGGAACCTGCTTCGTGCTCACCATGCTGATCAACTTTGCCCTGAAGCTGACGATCCTGGACAACAAGCCGGTCGTGGCGCTGACCATCGCGACCGTGATCACCACGGTCGTGTCGTACGTGCTGAACCGTCAGTGGTCGTTCCGGGCGGCCGGCCGCAAGCGCGAGGCGTTCGGGTTCTTCGTGGTCAGCGCGCTCGCCGTGGGCGTGAACGACCTCCCGCTGGTGGCGTCCCGGTACGTGTTCGACCTCCGCGAGCCGGACGTGACCCACTTCTCGCAGGAGCTCGCCGACTTCTTCAGCGGCATGATCATCGGCACCCTGCTGGCGATGGCGTTCCGGTTCTGGGCGATGAACCGCTTCGTGTTCACCCAGCTGTCGGACCGGGTCGCCGGCGACCCGGCCAGCCAGGAGCCGGCGCCCGAGCGGGTCTGACCCCCGCCACCGCTGCGCACTCGGCCGCTCACGTCCCGGAAGGGACGGGGCGGCCGAGTCGTGGTTTCCGGGCCACCGCGAGGAAGGTCACCGCGACTCCGACCACCGCCCAGGCCGCCAGCACCAGGAACGGCACGGTGAGGTTGGTGGAGTCCAGGTAGGCGATCGAGCGGGCGGCGGAGGTGCCCGCCCCGTTCGGGATCCACTCGCCGATCGCCCGCCAGAACGCGGGCAGCAGCGGCGGCGGGAACACGCCGCCCGCGCTGGGGTTGCCCAGCACCACGAAGATCAGCACCGCCAGGCCGATGCCGACCACGTCGAACAGGCACTCCAGCGCCATGGTGACGGCGCCGACCGCGAACACCACCAGGGTGCCGAGTCCGGTGAGCGCGGCGATCGAGCCGGGCAGCGCGCCCAGGATCGGGCCGATGATCAGCGCGCCGCCGAGGCCCGCCGCGACCGAGTACAGCGCCAGGGTGCCGAGCCGGATCACCGCCCGGCCGGTGTCGGCGGGCCGGGAGCCGGCGCTGATGCCGAGGATCGAGGCGACCAGGTAGCCGCCCACGCACCAGCCGACCACCAGGTAGAACGCGGACAGCCCCTCGGCGTCCCCGGCGGCCAGCGGGATGGTGTCGTCGACCGCGACGGTGCGCTGCTGGGTGGCGGCCACCTGGCTGACGATGGTCTGGGCGGCCGTCGCGGCGGCCGGGCCGCGGGCGTCGGCGACCAGCAGCGTGTCCTTGGTGCCGGCCGGGTCGACCACCCAGGCCGCGTAGATCTTCTGGTCCTTGATCCGCTGCTCGGCGGTGGCCGCGTCCGGCGCGGTGGAGGCGCGCACCGCGTCGTCGGGCACCGACTCCAGGGCGGCGACCAGCTTCGGCGCGGCCTCCGGCGGGGCGACCACCGCGATGGACAGCTGGTGCGGCTTCGGGTGGTGCAGGGCGCCGACGTAGGAGGTGATGAAGCCGAGCTGGAGCAGCAGGACGGCGACGACCAGCAGGAAGGCGCGCGGGGTGACCGCGTCCCTGAGCTCGCTGGTGAATCCCTTTCCGGGCTCTGCCATGGTGGGGCGTCTCCCTCACAGATATCTGTGCCAATGTGGCAAAAGTCTCGAACCGGATACTTCATATCATGAAGCAGTTGCCGGATGGGGGAGGCGCGAGCTGCGCGATACTGAGCGCCATGAACGACCCCGTGGGCGAGCGGAACGCCGCCGAACTGGCCTTCCTCGCGGTCGAGCGAGAGGTGGCGACGATGTTCCGGCGCAGCCGGGCGCGGGCCGCCGAGGTGTCCCGGCTGGTGCACCCCGAGCTGGAGGCCGGGGCGTACGTGCTGCTGGCGTACATCCGGGAGGCCGGTCGGGCGCGGGTGACGGACGTCGGGCTGCACTTCGGGGTGGGCAAGGCCACGGTGAGCCGGCAGATCCGGGCGATCGAGGAGCTCGGGCTGCTGCGGCGGGAGACCGATCCGCTGGACCGGCGGGCCTCGCTGGTGTCGCTGACCGAGGAGGGGGAGCGCCGCTTCGAGGCCGCCCGGGCGGTCCGGATGGGGCGGTTCCGGGCCTCGCTGGAGGGTTGGGAGCTCGGCGAGCTGGAGCAGTTCGCCCGGCTGCTGAAGCGGTTCAACGAGCTGACCGAGGGGGTCTGAGGGTCCCCGCGGGTCGCTCGGCCGGGCGGTGCCGGGGTGGTTTCTTTACCTGAATTTGAAGAAAGTTGTCTTAGTCAACTATCGACGTATAGTTGCCTGAGGCAACGAATTCTCAGTCGAAGGAACCGCATGTCGACGACTCTCCAGACACCTCCCCAGGCCCAGATGTCCCACCGTCAAGTCCTCGAAGCCCTCTCGGGCCTGCTGCTCGGCCTGTTCGTGGCCGTGCTGTCCTCCACGGTCGTCTCCAACGCGCTCCCGCGGATCCTCACCGACCTGCACGGCGGCGAGTCCGCCTACACCTGGGTGGTCACCGCCGCCCTGCTCTCGATCACCGCGGCCACCCCGCTCTGGGGCAAGCTCTCCGACCTGGTCAGCAAGAAGCTGCTGGTGCAGATCGCCATGGTGATCTACGTGCTCTCCTCGGCCCTGGCCGGTCTGTCGCAGAGCATCGGCATGCTGATCTTCTGTCGGGTCCTGCAGGGCATCGGCGCCGGCGGCGTCATCGCGCTCGGCCAGATCTGCCTGGCCGCGATGGTCCCGCCGCGCGAGCGCGGCCGCTACAGCGGGTACTTCGGCGCGGTCTTCGCACTGGCCACCATCGGCGGCCCGCTGATCGGCGGCGTCATCGTGGACACCTCCTGGCTCGGCTGGCGCTGGTGCTTCTACGTCGGCATCCCGTTCGCGGTGATCGCCATCCTGGTGCTGCAGCGCACCCTGAAGTTCCCCGACGCGCCCGCCCGCAAGCCGAAGATCGACTACCTGGGCGCGGTGCTGATCACCGCCGCCGTCAGCCTGCTGATGATCTGGATCTCGCTGGCCGGCAAGAACTACGACTGGGCGTCCTGGCAGACCGCGGCCATGGTCGGCGGCGGCCTGGTGCTCGCCGCGCTGTTCGTCGCCGTCGAGAAGCGCGCCGCCGAGCCGCTGATCCCGCTCGACCTGTTCCGCCACCGCACCGTCGCGCTGGCCGCGCTGGCCTCCGCGTTCGTCGGCGTCGGCATGTACGGCACCACCACCTTCCTCGGCCAGTACTTCCAGCTCGCCAAGGAGAAGACCCCCACCCAGGCCGGGCTGCTCACCCTGCCGATGATCCTCGGCCTCGCGGTCTCCTCGACCGTGGCCGGCAAGCTCATCACCAAGTACGGCAAGTGGAAGGGCTTCCTGGTCGCCGGCACCGTCCTGCTGGCCGCCGGCCTCGGCCTGCTCGGCACCGCCCGCGCCGACAGCTCGTACGCGCTGCTCGCCCTCTACATGGCGGTGGCCGGCGTCGGCCTCGGCCTGACCAGCCAGAACCTGGTGCTCGCGGTGCAGAACACGGTGCCGCGCAACGAGCTCGGCGCGGCCAGCTCGGTGGTCACCTTCTTCCGCACCATGGGCGGTGCGATGGGCGTCTCCGCGCTCGGCGCGCTGCTCGGCCACAAGGTCGCCAGCTACACCGCCGAGAACTTCGCCAAGGCCGGCATCCCGGTGTCCGGGGCGGGCGGCGACGGCATCCCGGACCTGCACAAGCTGCCCGCGCAGATCGTCCCGCTGATCACCGACGCGTTCGGGCACGGCGTCGGCACGGTGTTCCTGATCGCCGCGCCGTTCGCCGTGGTGGGCTTCCTGCTGGTGCTGTTCATCCGCGAGGTGCCGCTGCGCACCACCAACGAGGCGGCGGCCGCGCCCGCCGCGAAGACCGCGGAGCTGGTCGCCGACTGACCGGTTCCGCGTCCGAGACATGCGAGAAGGGACCCCGCCGTCGTGGCGGGGGCCCTTCGTCGTAACCGGCCGGTCGGTGCTGCTACGCGGTGACCGCTACTTCGCGGCGATCAGCGAGATGCCGTACAGCACCACCGCCGCGCAGGCGGCGAAGCAGACGCCCGCGGCGACCAGGGCGGGGACGCCCTTGCCGGTGCCGGCCTCGACGGCGGCCTCCCGGCGGGTCAGGGCGAGGTTGCCCAGGGCGAAGACGACGACCACCGCGAGGGTGACGGCCAGGCTGACGCCCGCGGTCTCGGCCAGTGCGGCCCACTTGATGTTCATGGCTGACGTCCTCTCAGGCCGCGATGGTGGTGGCGGCAACGGTCGGGCCGGCGACGACCGGGACCTCGACCGGGGTGGTGGTCTCGTTGACGTTGTCGGCGTGCACCGGCTGGCGGCGGGAGATCATCCACATCGAGCCCGCACCCAGCACCAGCGCCAGGCCGACCACCGCGACGCCCCAGTTGCCCTGGTCGGCGACGAAGGCCGCGAGGCCGGACACCACGGCCGCGGCCGGCAGGGTCAGGCCCCAGGTGGCGACCATGCGGCGGACCATGCCCCAGCGCAGCTTGCCGGACGGGCCGCCGAGGCCGGCGCCCATGATGCCGCCGGAGCAGACCTGGGTGGTGGAGAGGCCGTAGCCCATGTGCGAGGAGGTCAGGATCACCGTCGCGGCGGCGGTCTCCGAGGAGAAGCCCTGCGGCGGCTTGATGTCGGCCAGGCCGGACCCCATCGAGCGGATGATCCGCCAGCCGCCCATGTAGGTGCCGAGCGCGATCGCCAGACCGGCGCTGACGATCACCCAGGTCGGCGGGCCGTCGCCCTTGTGCAGCTGGCCGGCCGAGATCAGGGTCAGCGTGATGATGCCCATGGTCTTCTGCGCGTCGTTGGTGCCGTGCGCCAGCGAGATCAGCGAGGAGGAGAAGATCTGGCCCCGGCGGAAGCCCTTCTCGGTGCTCGCCCTGGCCGCGCCCCCGGTGATCAGGTAGGCCAGCTTGGTGGCGCCCCAGGAGGCCAGGCCCGCGATGATCGGGGAGGCCACCGCCGGGATGAGGATCTTGGAGACCACGGTGGTGAAGTTGACGCCGTGGATGCCGACGCCGACCACGGTGGCGCCGATCAGGCCGCCGTAGAGCGCGTGGGAGGAGGACGAGGGCAGGCCCTTGAGCCACGTCAGCAGGTTCCACAGGATCGCGCCCGCCAGGGCGGCGAAGATGATGGATGGCTGCAGTCCGGCCTTTTCGTTGACCAGGCCGCCCGAGATGGTGGTGGCGACCTTCACGGAGACGAAGGCACCGGCGAAGTTCAGCACCGCCGCGATCGCGACGGCGACCTTGGGCTTGAGTGCGCCGGTGGCGATGGAGGTGGCCATCGCGTTGGCGGTGTCGTGGAAGCCGTTGGTGAAGTCGAAGGCGAGCGCCGTGATGATCACAACGGCCACCAGGAACGTGATGTGTTCCATACCCAAACAATCGTCGAAGTGGTCGGACTGACGTTGCTGTCCTCCGTGACGGTAGGAAGCCTTGGTGAACGGGAGGTGAACTGAGCGCGGAGTCCTGGTTCCGTTGGTGGCGCGGGAGTTGCCGGGGCGTTGGCGTTCCATGGAGCCCGGGGGTGCGGATGAGAGGGTTGTCACACCCCGGCCGGCATGAGAATTCACCCCGCGGTCCCGAAACCCCCTGCCCCGAAGCGCCCTCCGCATGACAGGATCGGCTGGATCGCCGACGGACAATCAGGGGAGGGCCGGCCGATGGGGGCTGGGCAGCGCACGGAGTCGACTGGCCTGCGGCCCTGGGTGCGCGCCGCGTTGCGCTGCGGAGCGGTGCTCGCCGCCGCCGCGCTCACCCTGCCGTTCGCCTCCGCCGCCTACGCGGCGCCCGAGCCGGGCTCGCTGCTCGGCCTGTCGACCGTCTCCGCCGGGGCCGACCCGCTGGCCGACGCCAAGCGCACCCTCGGGCCGCTGCTGACCCAGATCCACGAGCTGTACCAGCAGGCCGAGGCCGCCACCGAGCAGTACAACACCACCGTCGCCAAGCTCGCCGAGCAGCAGGCCACCGTGCAGGACCTGACCGCCCGTGCCGACCGGCAGCAGGAGGCGGTGGAGACCGGCAGCAACCTGGCCGCGCAGCTCGCCGCCGCGCAGTACCGCAACAACCAGATCTCCGGGTACGCCGACCTGCTGCTCGCCGACGACCCGTACGAGGCGGTGGTGATCGCCCAGCTGCTGGACTCCGCCGGGCGTTCGCAGAAGGCGTTCCTCGACCGGCTGAAGGCCGACCGCGACACCCTGGCCGCGCTGCGGCTGGCCGCCGAGCAGGCCGTCACCGAGTCCACGGCGCTGGCCACCCAGCAGGAGCAGGCGAAGAACGACGTCGCCAAGAAGCTCAACGACGTCGAGCAGCTGGTCGGCTCGCTCACCGGCGCGCAGCGCAGCGAGCTGGAGGAGCTGGAGAAGCAGGAGGCCAACCAGGCGCAGCTGGCGTTCCTGGCCTCCGGCGCGCTCGGCAAGGGCGAGCGCACGCCGTCCGCGATGGGCCGCAAGGCGGTCGCGTGGGCGCTGCAGCAGCTCGGCAAGGACTACGTGTGGGGCGGCGCCGGACCGGACGTGTTCGACTGCTCGGGTCTCACCTCGCAGGCCTGGCTGCACGCCGGGCGGGCCATCCCGCGCACCAGCCAGGAGCAGTGGGCGGAGCTCAAGCACGTGCCGCTCAACCAGATCCGGCCCGGCGACCTGATCGTCTACTTCGGCGGCGCGACGCACATCGGCATGTACATCGGCGGCGGCCTGATCGTGCAGGCTCCGCACACCGGCGACGTGGTGAAGGTGTCCCAGATCGGGGCGATGCCGATCCTGGGCGCGGTGCGACCGGACGGGGACGACGCGGCGGACGAGGCGGGCGGCGCCTGGAAGGTGCCGGACGTGCCGCTGGGCGCGGTGCGGATCGCGCCGGCGAAGCCCTCGACGCTGCCGACGCCGCCCGCGGTGCCGGCGGGTCCGACGGCGCCGCCGACCGTGCCGGGCCCGCCGACCCCGTCGGCGCCCGCCTCGCCCAGCGACGCTGCCTCGTCGAGTGCGCCGGCTTCGCCGAGCGGGAGCGGGACGCCGAGCGGCAGCGGGACGCCGAGTGACCCTGCTTCGCCGAGCGGGAGTGGCACGCCGTCGGGGTCCGGGACGCCGTCGGGGTCGCCCTCCGGGGCGGATGCGCCTTCGCCGTCCGGGAGTTGAGGTCGGGGGAGACCGGCCGGATCCGCCGTTCTCCCCCGGTCTCCGGCCAGGAGGCGTCCCCACGAGCCCCTGACTGCCCCGGTGATCACTCCAGGCGGACGACGATGGCCTTGGAGGTCGGGGTGTTGCTGATGTCGGCGGTGGAGTCGAGGGGGACCAGGACGTTGGTCTCCGGGTAGTAGGCGGCGGCTCCGCCGCGGGCGACGGGGTAGTGGACGACCCGGAAGTGCGGGGCGCGGCGGTCGACGCCGTCGGTCCACTCGCTTACCAGGTCGACGAACTGGCCGTCGGCGAGGCCGAGTTCGGCGGCGTCGGCGGGGTTGACCAGGACGACGCGGCGGCCGTCGGTGATGCCGCGGTAGCGGTCGTCGAGGCCGTAGATCGTGGTGTTGTACTGGTCGTGGGAGCGCAGGGTCTGGAGCAGGAGCCGGCCGGGCGGGACCTCGGGGGCGGTGAGCGGGTTGACGGTGAAGTTGGCCCGGCCCGTGGCGGTGGGGAAGGTGCGGGTGTCGCGCGGGGCGTGCGGGAGGGCGAAGCCGCCGGGGCGGCGGACCTTGGTGTTGAAGTCGTCGAAGCCGGGGACGACGCGGGCGATGCGTTCGCGGATCCGGTCGTAGTCGAGCGCGAAGTCCTCCCAGGGCACGGTGTCCTGGGGGCCGAGGGCGGCGCGGGCGAGGCGGGCGACGATGGCGACCTCGGAGAGCAGGCCGGGCGCGGGCGGGCGGAGACCGCCGCGGGAGGAGTGCACCATGCCCATGGAGTCCTCGACGCTGACGAACTGCGGTCCGGCGGGGGTGAGGTCGCGGTCGGTGCGGCCGAGGGTGGGCAGGATCAGGGCGCGGGCGCCGGTGACCACGTGCGAGCGGTTGAGCTTGGTGGAGACGTGCACGGTGAGCCGGCAGCGGCGCATCGCGGCCTCGGTGGCGTCGGTGTCGGGACTGGCGGAGACGAAGTTGCCGCCCATCGCGAAGAACACCTTGACCCGGCCGTCGCGCAGCGCCCGGATGGTGTCGACGGTGTCGTAGCCGTGGGCGCGCGGGGGCTCGAAGGAGAACTCCCGGCCGAGGGCGTCCAGGAAGGCGGCGGAGGGCCGTTCGAAGATGCCCATGGTGCGGTCGCCCTGGACGTTGCTGTGGCCGCGGACGGGGCAGACGCCCGCGCCGGGGCGGCCCACGTTGCCGCGCAGCAGGAGGAAGTTGACGACCTCGCGGATGGTGGGGACGGCGTGCTTGTGCTGGGTGAGGCCCATCGCCCAGCAGACGATGATCTTCGGCGAGGCGAGCACCAGGCGGTGCAGCTCCTCGATCTGCTCCCAGGGGAGGCCGGTGGCGGCCAGGGTGGCGGCACGGTCGAGTTCGGCGGCGTCGGCGGCGAACTCGTCGTAGCCGGCGCAGTGTTCGGCGACGAAGTCGTGGTCGACGGCGCCGGGGGTGCCGAGCAGCAGGTGGTTGAGGGCGCGGAACAGCGCGAGGTCGCCGCCGAGCCGGATCTGCAGGAACAGGTCGGTGAGCTTGGTGCCGCCGCCGACCAGGCCGCGCGGGGTCTGCGGGTTCTTGAAGCGTTCGAGTCCGGCTTCGGGCAGCGGGTTGACGCTGACGATCTTCGCGCCGGCGCGCTTGGCGCGTTCCAGGGCGGAGAGCATCCGGGGGTGGTTGGTGCCGGGGTTCTGGCCGGCCACGATGATCAGGTCGGCCTGGTACAGGTCCTTGAGCGAGACGCTGCCCTTGCCGACGCCGAGGGTCTCGGTGAGCGCCGAACCGGACGACTCGTGGCACATGTTGGAGCAGTCGGGCAGGTTGTTGGTGCCGAGCCGGCGGGCGAACAGCTGGTAGGCGAAGGCGGCCTCGTTGGACGTGCGGCCGGAGGTGTAGAAGGCCGCCTCGTCGGGGGAGCCGAGGGCGGTGAGCTCCTCGGCGATCAGCGCGAAGGCGTCGTCCCAGCTGATCGGCGTGTAGTGGGTCGCGCCCTCGTCGAGCAGCATCGGGGTGGTGAGCCGGCCCTGCTGGCCGAGCCAGTAGCCGGAGCGTTCGGCGAGTTCGGCGACCGGGTGCTCGGCGAAGAAGGCCGGGGTGATCCGGCGCTCGGTGGCCTCCTCGGCGACCGCCTTGGCGCCGTTCTCGCAGAACTCGGCGAGGTGCGGCTTGTCCGGCTCGGGCCAGGCGCAGCCCGGGCAGTCGAAGCCGTCGGGCTGGTTGACCTTGCGCAGGGTGGACAGCACCCGGCCCGGCGACATCTGCTCGGACGCCATCCGCAGGGTGTGGCCGATCGCGGTCAGGCCGGCCGCGGCGTGGGCCGGGGGCGCGACGTGCGGCGCGTCCTGGGCGGGGTCGCGGTGCGGGGGCTGCTTGGCCATGGCGGACTCTCCGGAGGGCTCGGGGTGCTTGGAGCGTATCCGGTGCGGGTGCGGGTGTCGTGCGGCGGCGTCCGGGCCGCCGGGGGTGCGGTCAGGCCTCCTTCTGAAGCTCCGTCAGCAGCCGTCGGGCGACGGCGTCGTTCTGGCGGAAGGACGGGGCGTCGGTGCGGGGGCGGGCGAAGGCGGCCGGGGCGCGGGTGGTGGTGGGTGCGCCGAGGGCGGTGCGCCGGGGGTGCGGGCGGCCGTCCAGGGCGGGGTCGAGCAGCCGGGCGTCGGGGTCGGTGCGGAGCAGGCCGGAGCGGTAGGTGTGGCCGTCGGGGTCGGTGAGGCGTTCCTCGTCGATCCGGCCGTCGCGCAGCAGTTGGCGCAGCAGCGGGTCGGCGGTGCGGTCGAGGGCGTGGCGGGGGAGGAAGGCGTCGACCAGGGCGGTGCCGTGGACGTGGTGGTCGGGCAGGGCGGGGGAGGAGGCGCGGAAGGTGCCGTGCTGTTCGTCGAGTTCGACCCGGGTGTCGGGGCCGAGGAAGTGCAGCAGTCCGGCGTCGGCCAGGGCGAGCAGCTGTTCCAGCCGGAAGCCGGGCGGGCCGGAGGCGTAGAAGGAGAAGAAGCCGGTCCACCAGCCGTCGAGCTCGGCGGCGGTGGAGCGGGCGGTGAGCGGGTGTTCGGGCAGCAGCCGGATCAGTTGGCCGTACAGCGAGAGCAGCGCGAAGAAGGCGCCGAGGTCGGCGCTGTACCGGAGGTCGGAGCGGCGGGCCAGGTCGGCGCGCAGGTGGGCGTGCAGGTGTTGCTGGAGCTCTTCGGGGCTGCCGACCCGAAGGCCGGTGAGCGGGCGGTCGAGGCGGTCCAGGTCGAGCCGGTCCTCGGGGTCGGGGACGGCGGCGGCGACCAGGTCGGTGCGGGCGGGGCTGTGCCAGTCGAGCCGGTCGTAGGCGTCGAGGAACTCGGGCCAGGGCAGGGCGGTGCGTTCGGGGTGGCCGTGGAACAGCTCGTGGTAGTAGCCGTAGCCGATCTCCTTGGCCATGGCCGGCCACAGGTCGCGCCGGAACTCGACCGGCCCGTCCGGCAGTCGGAGGTCGGGCCCGAAGTAGCGGGGCAGCGCCGGGGGCGGGCCCTGCAGCCGGTAGCCGGTCTTGGCGTGGTACGGGACGCCGCGCCGGGAGCCCGCGTACAGCACGGGTTCGCGGCCGGAGGGGTGGTAGCGCAGGCCGCCGCCGGGGAGCGGGGTGAAGCGGCCGCCGCGGCCCTCGGTGAGCAGCGCGACCAGGTCGACGAAGGCCAGGCCGAGGCCGCGGACGATCACCCGCTCGCCGGGGGCGAGGCCGCTCAGGTCGGAGTCGGCGGTGAAGGCGGGCGGCAGGTAGCTGCGGCCGTGCCGGGCGGCGAAGGCGCGGGCCTCGGCGGTCTCGGGGCCGGGGGCGGAGTCGAGGTGGCCGAGGGCGAGCACCACCCGGTCGGCGAGCAGGACCGTGTCGGAGAGGTGGACGCGCTGCGGCCCGTCCGGGTCGCCGGTGATCCGGCGGACGGTGTCTCGGTGGACGAACAGCCGGATGTTGTCCGGGAGTTCGGCGACGGAGCGGTGGAACACCCAGTCCAGGTAGGCGCTCTGGGCGCGCCGGGTGGGGAAGTCGGTGGCGGCGAGGGCGTCCAGCTCCTCGGCGACCTCCGGATCCCGCTCGGGCTGCCGGGGCGCGAAGGCGGCCGGGTCGGCGGCCCACTCGGCGAGCGAGGGGCCGGGGCGGACCGGGCCGTCCATGCTGGTGCGCTCGTCGGTGAACATGGTGACGTCCTCGGCCATCGAGTTCATCCGCAGCAGCGGCGACTGTTCGTGCCGCCAGATCCGGCCGCCGCCGGGCGGGTGCGGGTCGACCAGGTGCACGTCCAACTCGACGTCGGGGGAGAGCAGTTCGGGGGCGTTGGCGGCGATCCGCTCCAGCAGGCCGGTGCCCCGCGGCCCGGCGCCGACCACGACCAGTACGGGCATCGGGGTCACCGCCCGACCGTGCGGCGCAGCGCCGCCCGGGCCCGTTGGAAGGGGGTCGGCGGCAGCCCGGCGCGGGTGGCGCCGCGGGCGAAGTGCCGCTCCAGGTAGTACTGGCCGACCGAGAGCAGGCTGGTCACCGCCACGTACCAGAGGGTGGCGACGGTCAGCAGCGGGATCACCTGGTAGGTCTGGTTGTAGACCAACTGGGCGGAGAACAGCAGGTCGTGGACGGCCAGCACGCTGATCACCGAGGTGCCCTTGAGGGTGCCGATCAGCATGTTTCCGGCGGGCGGCAGGATCGCCCGCATCGCCTGCGGCAGCACGATGCGCCGCAGTACCCGGCCGCGGCCCAGGCCCAGCGAGGCGGCCGCCTCCAGCTGGCCCTGGTCGACCGAGAGGACGCCGGAGCGCACCACCTCGGCGGCGAACGCGGCCTCGTGCAGGGTGAGTCCGATCACCGCAGTGAGCGCGGGGCCGAGCAGGTTGACGGTCTTCACCGCGAACAGCTCGCCGCCGAAGGGCAGCCCGAGCGAGAGCGTCGGGTAGAGCGCGCCGATGTTGAACCAGAACAGCAGCTGGACCAGCAGCGGGGTGGCCCGGAAGATCCACACGAAGCCCCAGCTCAGGCTCTGCAGCACCGGGTTGCCGGACAGCCTGGCCACCGCCAGCACGGTGCCCAGGGCGAACCCGAGGGCCATCACCGCGGCGGTCATCCAGAGCGTCAGCAGGAGGCCGCGGAGGATCGCGGCGGAGGTCAGCCAGTCGCCGACCACCGGCCACTCGAAGGCCGCGTTGCCGGCCAGCGAGCGCAGCAGCAGCCCGGTGGCGAGCAGCGCCAGGCCACCGCTGACGTACCGCCAGGGGCGGCGGCGGGGCACGATCGGCAGCGCGGCCAGGGCGGCGGGCGCGGGCGGGTCGTCGACGGGCGGCGCGGCGGGCAGGGCACCGGTGGCAGGGACGGCGGGCGAGGCCATGAGGGCTCCAGGGGCGGCGGGGCAGGCGGTGGCCGCATGCCGTCACTCACGCGCGCCGCGTCCCTCAACGCGGCTGGGCCCCATGGCTGTTCGGCCGGGCCCGGGCAGTACTCGCTCCGCTCCGATCGTACGTGCGAGCGGCGCACGGCTGTCAAGGCTGCGGGTGTGACGTCGGTGTTTCGTGTTCCGGGCAGAGGTTGACGGGCCGTCGACGGCACTGCTCAACTGTTCGACATGACAGCCGAGCAGCCCGCCCTTGTGACGCGCGGCCACATCGACTTCGGTCGGGTGTGGTCCGCAGCGTGTTGCGGCTGACCCGGCAGCGGGCCGCCTGACCGGCCCATTCCTCCCCCGGGAGTCCTCCCTCGGTCCGCCCCGTCGAGGGCCGGGAGCCCGCCTGCCCAGGCGGATCACCAGGCGCACGCTGCCGCCCTTCCGCGTTCCCGCTCGCTCCCGCCGGCGCCCCGTCACGCGCCGCCCTCCCCCGCCCCGCCGTACCCGTCCGCGCCCGCCGAGGCGTTCCCCCGGCATGCCCGGGTGCGGCCCCGCGTCCACTGAAGAGGCTCCGCCATGCCCGTCGAGTTCCTCGGTATCGCCGCCACCGCGGACGGCTCCGAGACCACCGCCCGCACCACCCACGCCTTCGACCGCGACTACACGCTGCGGCTGGCCCGCGCCCACGAGGACCACGGCTGGGACCGGGTGCTGTTCGCCTACGGCGCCGGCTCCCCGGAGCCCGCCGCGGCAGCCGCCTACCTGGCCGCCAAGCTGGACCGGCTGCAGATCCTGCTGGCGCACCGCCCGAACGTCTCCTACCCGACCTTCGCCGCCAAGACCTTCGCCACCCTGGACCGGATCAGCGACGGCCGGCTGACCGTGCACTTCATCACCGGCGGCAACGACCACGAGCAGCAGCGCGAGGGCGACTTCCTGCCCAAGGACCGCCGCTACGACCGGACCCGCGAGTACATCGGCATCGTCAAGCGGGCCTGGACCAGCCGCGAACCCTTCGACCACGAGGGCGAGTTCTACCGCTTCAAGGACTTCGTGTCGGACGTCTTCCCGGTCCAGCAGCCCCGCCCGGACGTCTCGTTCGGCGGCTCCTCGCCCGCCGCGTTCGCGGCCGGCGGCGCCGAGGCCGACATCTTCGCGCTGTGGGGGGAGCCGCTGGCCCGCACCGCCGAGCAGATCGAGCTGGTGAAGGCCGCCGCGAAGGCCGCCGGGCGCACCGACGCCCCGCGGATCCAGGTCGCGTTCCGGCCGATCATCGCACCCACCGAGGAACTCGCCTGGGAGAAGGCGCACCGCACGGTCGCCGCGATCAAGGCCCGCCGGGCGAGCAACGACCTGGTGCGCCGCCGCCTGACGAGCGGTCAGCAGCCGGAGAACACCGGCTCGCAGCGGCTGCTGGAGATCGCCGAGGCCGGGGAGCGCTACGACCGGGCGCTGTGGACCCCGACCGCCGCCGCCACCGGCGGCGCGGGCAACTCCAACGCCCTGGTCGGCACGCCCGAGACGGTCGCCCAGGCGCTGCTCGACTACTACGACCTCGGCGTGGACATCCTCTCCGCCCGCGGCTACGACCACATCGGCGACGCGATCGACTTCGGCCGGTACGTCATCCCGATCGTCCGGGAGGAGGTGGCCAAGCGCGACGCCGCCAGGGCCGCCGCCGGAGTGGCCGCGTGACCGCGCTGACGGTGGCGCGGGCGGTGCTCGGCGACCGGCTCACCGAACCGCTGGTCCGCGAGCTCACCCACGAGTACGTCACCCGCTACGGCCCCGGCGGCCAGGAGGAGATGGCCCGGTACGGCGCCGAGGAGTTCGCCCCGCCGGACGGCCTGCTCCTGCTGCTGCTGCGCGACGGCGAACCGGTGGCGGGCGGCGCCTACCGCCGCTACGACCGGGACACCGCCGAGCTGAAGCGGATGTGGACCGCCGCCGGCCACCGCCGCCAGGGCCTGGGCCGCCGGGTGCTGGCCGAACTGGAGGCCGCCGCCGCGACGGCCGGCTACCGGCGGATCTTCCTGACCACCGGCCCGCTCCAGCCCGAGGCCAAGGGCCTCTACCTGGCGGCCGGCTACACCCCCCTGTTCGACCTCGACGAGCAGCCGGCGGAGTTCCGCCCGCTGCCGTTCGAGAAGCACCTGGCCGCCCCGCAGGCCGGAAAGGCACCGACCCGATGAAGCGCCACCTCCCCGTCGCCCTGGCCGCCGTAGCCGCGCTGGCGCTGGCCGGCTGCGGCTCCGACCCGGCGACCACCGTGCAGGCCGCACCGGTCGGCATCCAGCCCTCCCAGGACGCGCTCTCCGGGGTGCAGAAGAACGACGCGGCGGCGGCCCTGCTGCCCGCCGACGTCCGGGCCGCCGGAGTGATCAAGCTCGGTGGCGCGGTCGGCACCCCGCCCGGCGCGTACTACCCCGACCCGGCCAAGCACGAGCTCGCCGGCCTGGACGTGGACCTGGTCAACGGCGTGGCCAAGGTGCTGGGCGTCCGCGTGGAGCGCGAGGACGCCGCGTTCGAGACCATCCTGCCCGCGCTCGGCAGCGGCAAGTACGACGTCGGCACCGGCAACTTCGGGGTCACCGCGGCCCGGCTGAAGACCATCGACTTCGTCACCTACATCGACGACGGCCAGGGCTTCGCGGTGCGCGCCGACAACACCGCGCTGAACAGCGTCACCGACCTCACCCAGCTCTGCGGCCTGACCATCGGCACCGGCGCCGGCACCACCTTCGAGGCCACCCTGAACGCCAAGAAGGACGTCTGCGCGCAGGCCGGCAAGAAGCCGTACGAGGTGAAGGTGTTCTCCGAGAACGGCGCCGTGGTGACCGGCCTCCAGCAGGGCCGGCTGGACGTGGTGATGTCGACCATCAACGGCCTGCGCTACCAGGCCGCCCAGCCGAACTCGCACACCCGCTTCATCGGCGAGTACCACCGCCTCGACGTGGGCTTCGCGTTCAAGAAGGGTTCGGCGCTCACCCCCGCCTTCCAGGCCGCCGTCAACCAGCTGATCAAGGACGGCAGTTACCAGAAGATCCTGGCCAAGTGGGGCACCGCCGACTCGGCGATCACCGAATCCCTGATCAACCCGCCCGAGCACCCCTGACCTGGGAGCCCCCGATGACTGCGACCGTCCCCGAATCCTCCCTGACCCACCGACAACCCGCCTTGCCCGCCGAACAGTTGACCATCGTCCCGCACCGCCGCCCGTGGCGGCTGGTGGCCGGCCTGGCCGCGCTGGTGCTGGTCGCCCAGTTCGCCCACGGGCTGGCGGTCAACCCCGGCTGGGACTGGCCGACCTTCCGCGCCTTCGTGTTCTCCGACAGCATCCTGCGCGCCGTCGGCGTCACCCTCCAACTCACCGCCTACGGAACGGTGCTGGGCTTCGCGCTCGGTGCGGTGATCGCCGCGCTGCGGCTGTCCGGCAGCCCGATCCTGCGCACCATCGCGTGGACGTACGTGTGGGCGTTCCGCTCGATCCCGCTGATCGTCCAGCTGGTGTTCTGGTTCAACCTCGCCTACCTGTACAAGCGGATCGGGATCGGCATCCCGTTCGGCCCGAGCTTCGTCTCCTTCGGCACCATGGACCTGCTCGGCGCCCTCGGCGCGGCCGTGCTCGGCCTCGCCCTGCACCAGGCCGCTTACGCCGCCGAGATCATCCGCGGCGGAGTGCTCGCGGTGGACGCCGGACAGCTCGAAGCGGCCGCCGCACTCGGCATCCCGCGGCTGCGGCAGGCCTGGCGGATCGTGCTGCCGCAGGCCATGCGAGGCATCCTGCCGAACGCCGCCAACGAGGTGATCTCGCTGTTCAAGGGCACCTCGATCGTCTACGTGATGGCGATCGGCGAGCTCTTCTACCAGGTGCAGGTGATCTACGGCCGGACCGGCCGGGTGGTGCCGCTGCTGCTGGTCGCCACCGTCTGGTACGTGCTGCTGACCACCGCGCTGTCCGCGGTCCAGTTCTGGGTCGAGCGCTACTTCGCCCGCGGCAGCGAGCGCAACCCCCCGCCCACCCCCTGGCAGCGCCTGCGCGCCGCCGTCACCGAACTCCAGGAGAGGCGAGCATGAGCGCCACCGACACCGCCGCGATGGTCGAAGTACGCGGCGTGCACAAGCGGTTCGGACGGCTGGAGGTGCTGCGCGGCATCGACCTCGACGTCCGGGCGGGCACCGTGACGGTGGTGCTCGGCCCGTCCGGCTCCGGGAAGTCCACCCTGCTGCGGGCGGTCAACCACCTGGAGAAGCTCGACCAGGGCTACGTCCGGGTGGACGGCGAGCTGATCGGCTACCGGCGCACCGGCGACAAGCTGCGCGAACTGCCCGAACGCGAGGTGCTCAAACAGCGCACCCGGCTCGGCTTCGTGTTCCAGAACTTCAACCTGTTCCCGCACCTGACGGTGCTGGAGAACGTCACCGAGGCGCCGGTCGGCGCGCTCGGAGTCCCCAAGGAGAAGGCCCGGGCCCGCGCCCTGGATCTGCTGGAGCGGGTGGGCCTGGCCGACAAGGCCGGGGAGTACCCGCGCCGGCTCTCCGGCGGCCAGCAGCAGCGGGTGGCCATCGCCCGGGCGCTCGCCCTGGAACCCAAGGTGCTGCTGTTCGACGAGCCGACCTCCGCGCTCGACCCCGAACTGGTCGGCGAGGTCCTGGACGTGATCAAGGACCTGGCCCGCACCGGCACCACGATGATCGTCGTCACCCACGAGATCGGCTTCGCCCGCGAGGTCGCCGACACCGTGGTGTTCATGGACGGCGGCGTGGTGGTCGAACAGGGCCCGCCCGCCCAGGTGCTGGACGCCCCGCAGCACGAGCGCACCCGCGCCTTCCTCGCCAAGGTCCTCTGAATTCCCCTTTTCGATCAAGGAGTTGCCGTCATGCCCGTCACCCGCCGCGCCCTCGCCCCCGCCGCCGTCGCGCTCGCCGCCACCCTGCTGCTCGCCGCCTGCGGCTCCGGCGGCAACGCCGCCGCGGACCTCGCCGGCGGCAACAAGGCCGGCACGGCGCCGAACGGCGCCACGATCAACCTGACGCCGCAGCAGAACCGCGTCACCACCGCCAAGGTCGACGCGATCGCCGCACTCGTCCCCGAGGAGGTCCGCCGAAGAGGCACCCTCCAGGTCGCGGCGAGCGTCGGCTCCGTCCCACCGCTCGGCTTCTACGCGACCGACGACAAGACCGTCATCGGCACCGAGCCCGACATCGCCTACCTGGTCGGCGACGTGCTCGGCCTGAAGGTCGAGCTCAACCCGGTCTCCTGGGAGAACGTCTTCGTCGGCCTGGACAGCGGCAAGTACGACGTCGGCATCACCAACGTCACCGTCACCGAGGCGCGCAAGGAGAAGTACGACTTCGCCACCTACCGGCTCGACATCCTCGGCTTCGAGGCCAAGAAGGGCGGCAGCTGGAAGGTGACCGGCCCCGCCGACGTCGCCGGGCACGTGATCGGCGTGTCCTCCGGCACCAACCAGGAGAAGCTGCTGCTCGCCTGGAACGACGCCAACGTCAAGGCTGGGCTCAAGCCGGTGGACGTGAAGTACTACCAGAACTCCTCCGACTACTACCTGGCCCTCGGCTCCGGCCGGATCGACGCCTGGCTCGGCCCCAACCCGTCCGGCGCCTTCCACGCGGCGCAGACCGGCGAGACCGAGATCATCGGCACCTACTCGGGCGCCGGCGACACCGTGCTCGGCAAGATCGCCGCCACCACCAAGAAGGACAACGGGCTGGTCAAGGCGCTCAACGAAGCCCTCAACGAGACCATCAAGAACGGTAGTTACGGCCAGGTGCTGAAGCGCTGGGGCCTGGACAACGAGGCGGTGAAGACCTCCGAGATCAACCCGCCCGGCCTGCCCAAGACCAACTGACCCCCGCGGCGCACCGGCCGAAGCGCATCCCTCACCAGCCGTGCGGGATGCGCTCCAGCACGCCGCCCGCGAACACGTCGTACAGCGGCAGCGGCTCCAGGTGCACATAGCCGATGTGGCAGTCGCACTCGCCCAACGGGCAGACCCGGGGCCGCAGTTGTTCCCGGTACGAGCCGTCGTACAGATTGCCCAGCGGCGGCCGGACGAAATGGCAGCGGCGCACCGTGCCGTCCCCGTCCACCGACACCACGCTCTCCCCGGTCCGGCAGGGCAGGCCCGCACTGCGGTGCGGGTGGCGGCTGTAGCCGAACAGCGGGTCCAGCTCCGTCCACCGTGCCGCCTCCGGGTCGGTGTAGCTGTGCCCGTCGGCCGCGTTCACCCACAGGTAGACCGTCGGCGGCAGCGCCGCGCGCAGCCGCCGGGCCGCCGCCAGGTGCTCCGGCTGCCCGACCACGCCGACGCTGAACCGCACGCCCAGCGCGGTCAGTTCGGCGCACTTGGCGAGGAAGCGCTGCTCGGTCACCTGCCCCGGGTGGTAGGTCACCCAGAGCGCGAGCCTCGACAGGTCCGCCTCCGCCAGCCAGCCGGTGCGGCAGCTGGCGTTGGTCTGGATCGCCACCCGCTGCACGTGCGGCAGCCGGCTCAGCTCCACCATCGCCCGCCGGTACCAGGACCGCACCAGGCCCTCGCCCCAGGGTGTGAACAGCACCGACAGCGGCCCGTGCCGGTACGTCGCGGCCCAGCCGGTGAACCGCTCCAGCGCCGCCCGGTCGGTGCGCAGCAGTTCCGGGGTGTCGCGCCGCTTGGCGAACGGGCAGTACGGGCAGTCGTAGTCGCAGGAGGACAGCGGCCCCCGGTAGAGGATCGTCAGCGGGTTCACTTCGGCCGGTACTCCGTCATGTTGGCGCGCACCTCGGCCGAGAACAGCCGCGGCCCCACCGCGTCCGACCAGGCCAGGCCCTCGGCGCTGAGCCGCAGGCGGCCCGGGTCCGTCCCGGTCAGCCAGCCGCGCGCGGCGAACCCGGACAGCTCGGCCGGGAAGTCCTGCCACGGCGTGCTGCCGAAGCGCCGGCGGTAGCCCGCCAGGTCGACGCCCTCGCCCTGCAGCAGGGACTGCACCAGGTGCCGGCGGCGGGCCTCCTCGCCGGTCATCTCCCAGCCCAGCTCGGCGCGGGAGAAGTCCGGGGCGGCCACGTACTCGTCGATGATCCTCCGGACCTCCCGGGCGTCCACCGCGTAGTCGAAGGAGTAGTGCAGCTTCGAGGTGTACGAGCGCGCCCCGCAGCCCAGGCCCACCATGCCGTCGGTCTGGCAGGCGTACTCGCCCGCGCTCGCGGTGGCCGCGCCGGTCCGGCGGAACATCCGCATCGACACCTGCTGGTACCCCTCGGCCAGCAGGTGGTCGCGGCCGGCCCGGTAGAGCGCGAGCCGCTGCGCGTCCCACTCGGGGGAGGACCCCTCGGCGGAGTGCCGGCCGAGGCCGGTCAGCGGCCGGACGTACAGCGGGTACAGGTACAGCTCCTCCGGCTGCCAAGCCAGCGCCGCGTCCAGGGACGTGATCCAGCTGGCGGCCGTCTGGCCCTCGATGCCGTAGATCAGGTCGATGTTCAGCACCGGGAACCCGGCGTCCCTGACCCGGCCGAGCGCCGCCTCCACCGCCGCGCGCTTCTGCGGGCGCACCGCCGCCTTGGCCTCCTCGTCCAGGAAGGACTGCACGCCCAGGCTCAGCCGGGTCGTGCCGCGCTCGGCGAGCACCCGCAGCCGGTCCGCCGTCGCGGTGTCCGGGGAGGCCTCCACGGAGAGCGGGACCGCCCGGAGGTCCACGCCCATCCGCTGCTCGGCGATGTCGCACAGTCGCGCCAGCTCACCCGCCGTCAGGTAGGTGGGCGTCCCGCCGCCGAACGCGGCCAGCGCGAACCCGGCGTCCGCGGCCAGCGCCTCCCGGACCTGCCCGGCCTGCCGCTCCAGCGCGTCCAGGTAGGCGGTGGTCAGGCCCTCGGGGCTGCCGATCCGGGTGAACAGGTTGCAGAACCCGCAGCGCACCTCGCAGAACGGGACGTGCAGGTACAGCGAGAGCGCGTCCTGCTTCTCGCCGCTCCACAGCTCGCTCAGCGGCGGGCGGTCCGGCAGCGGCCGGTACGCCGTCTTGTGCGGGTACGCGTAGACGTAGCTCTGGTACGGGGACTGACCGGTCATCGCAGCTCCTCGGCCGCCGGGAGGGTGAAGTGCGCGTACGGGACGGTCCACACCACCTCGTGGCCGATCCGGTGGCCGGTGTAGCCGTCCTCGCCGTACGCCGTCCCGTGGTCCGAGCAGACGATCGCGAAGCACGGCCGGCGCGCGCTCATCGCCGCGAACAGCCGCCCGATGTGCGCGTCCACGTACTCCAGCGCGGCGGCGTGCGTCTCCCGGGTGTCACCGGCCTCCCGGGTCGCTCCGGGCAGGTGGAACCAGTTCGGCTGGTGCAGGGCGGAGACGTTGACGAACAGGAAGAGTGGCTGCTCGGGCGGCTGTTCGGCCGCGACGCGTTCGGCCACCGCCACCTGGGACTCGAAGGAGGTGGGCGAGGGTACGCCCGTCTCCGGTGTCCAGTGGCTCTCCTGGAAGAGGTTCGGCAGGACGGAGCCCAGCGGGCCCTGCTTGTTGAAGAAGCCGACGCCGCCGATGCAGACCGTCCGGTAGCCGGCCGCCGCCAGGGCGGTCGGGAGGTCGGGCGCGTCGAACACCCAGGTGCGGGACCCGGTGGTCTCCGAACCGGCGAAGCGCGCCGCGAACAGCCGCGGATGCGGCCCGTCCGGGGCGGCCGGGGTCGGCAGGAACCCGGCCAGGATCGCCTGGTGCGCGGCGTACGTGAAGCTGCCGGGGGAGTGGCGCCGCTCCCAGCCGTCGGGCGGGAGCACCCGCGCGAGGTTCGGCAGGCGGCCGGCGGCGAGCAGCTCCGCGGCGACGTCGAAGCGGAGGGTGTCGAGGGTGACCAGCAGGAGATCGTGCGAACCGACGATCTCGTTCATGTCGGGTATCAGATGCTGCATGGGGAGCTTTCGCTTGCGTCGACGCGCCCCGGGCGGGGGACGTCGGAGAGGGCGTTCAGGTAGGCGGGCGAGGCCAGTTGCGCGGCGTAGGTGTCCAGGCCCGGGGTCGGGCCGTCGGCGAGGCCCGGCAGGTTGGGGAGCAGGTCGCCGAAGGCGTTGACCTCGCCGACCAGGGCGCGGCGCCAGTGCGAGACCGGCAGCAGGTCGACGCCCACCATGGGCGAGCGCGGGAAGCAGCGGGCGGCGGCCTCCGCGACCGCCGGCAGCTCGGGCCAGGCGGAGCCGGCCGCGGCCCGGGCCACCGCCAACTCGCCCCGCGCCCCGCCCAGATGGAGGTTGGTCATGGGGTGCCGGCTGGTCCGCACCACCACGTGGGTGGCCCGGCCGCCGACCACCAGCACCCGCAGGTCCGCGGAGTGGCCGCCCTGGCCGGACTTCGGCACCCACTGCTCGACGTGCAGGCCCTCCGGGGCCAGCCGGTCGACCAGCTCGGCGACCTCCGGCACGCCCCGGTAGCGGCGCACCGTCAGCGAGTTGTGCAGCCCCTCCGGGGTGAGCTCCACCGAGGTGGTGGCCTGCACCTGGCCGCGCGGGCCGAACTCCAGCGCCACCACGCCCGAGGCGGAGGAGCCGTGCACCGGCTTCAGGAACACCCGGCGCAGCCGGGCGGCGGCCAGCCGCTCCCGCAACTCCTCGAAGGAGGACGGGAGTCCGCCGGGCAGCGCGGGCGGCACCGGCACCCCGGCGGCCGCCAGCGCCGCGTGCGTGCGCCGCTTGTCGAACATCACGGCGATCTCCTCGGGGTCGCCGAGCAGCCGCACCCCGGGACGGGCGGCCAGGCCGCGCAGCGCGGCCAGCACGCCCGCGTACCACGCCGGGCCGCCCTCGACCCGGGTCGGGGCGTAGCCCTCGCCGAGGACGGGACCGCGCAGCAGCCGGTCGGCCTCCGGGTCCTCACCGGGCGAGTCGATCCGGACCACCGCGCCGGGCGGCAGCTCGTACCGGCCGCTCAGCACGGCGGACCAGGGCAGCACCACGGGCTCCGGCCGGCCGGCGGCGCGGGCCGCGGCGGCGAACAGGGTGACCCTGCGGTGCCCCGGGCAGCCCAGGACGACCAGCTGTGGCGGCGTCAACTCGACGGCCCCGCCTACTCGGAGATGGCGACGTAGCGCCAGTTGTCGCTCGGGTCCTCGGCGTCGGAGAGGTCGATCGCGACCCCGGGGAGGGCGTCCTTCAGACGCTGCTGCATGCCCTCGGTGAGGTAGTGGTGGTGCAGGTCCAGGGTCTTCAGGTGGGTCAGCGGCTGGCCCTCCAGCAGCGCGGCCACGCCCTCGTCGGTGAGCGCGCCCATCGACAGCGACAGGCCGGTCAGCCGCGGTACCACCGGGGCCCGGGCGACCTCCGCGGCGATCCGGTCCTGCTGCTCGGCGTTCTGCAGGCCCAGGTACGTCAGCGCGGGCAGGCCGGTGCCGGACAGGAACGGGGCGAGGTCCTCCACCGTCCAGTCGCCGCCGTAGTTGTCGACGCCCAGCCAGAGTTCCAGCTTCTCCAGCGCCGGGAACTCGCTGGCCCCGATCGCGCGGACCACCGAACCGGGCAGGCCGCCGGCCTCGAAGCGCAGCGCCTTCAGGTTGCGGTGCTTCGCCGGCTTCAGCGCGAGGCCCTCGTTGCCCTCCCAGTCCTCGCTGGCCCCGCGCACCACCAGCTCCTCCAACTGCGGGAAGGCCTCGAACACCGGGCTGACGTCGCACATCTGGATCCAGGAGATCTCGCACTCCTCGTAGGTGATGTCGCCGAGGAACAGCGCCCGCAGCGCGGGGAAGCGGTCCGCCGCGGCGAGGATCGCCGGCAGCGCCTCCGACAGCGACTCCGGCTCGTCCTGGAACCAGCGGCCGATCACCAGCGCGGTGACCCGCTCCACCGCCACGGTCTCCAGGAACGTCCCCCAGACCTCGCCGAACTCGCTCTCGTCGTCCCAGTCCAGCCCGATCCGCCAGGCCGCGGCGGCCGCGTCCGGCAGCTTCCCCTCCGCGGCGGCGGCCCGGAAGTCGGTGACCGGAAGGTCGTGGAACCTCTCGACGTGCCGGCTGATGGCCATGCGCTGCTCCTCGCTGTTCGTCGTGCCGTGGCCGTGCTGTGGTGAGGCCCTGTCTACCAGCCGACGACGACGTTCACCCGCACGGGGAGTGTCCGGACGCCGAGTTGTCGGTGCGGCCGCCTAGCTTTCCGGTCGGGACGTTCGGCCGCCCGGCCGGACCCGACGACGGGAGGACCCGTGTACCGCCAGGGTGACGTACTGATCGTGCCGGTCGCGCAGAGCGCCGTCCCGGCCGCCGTGGCGCACATGGCGCGCCGGCCGCGGGACGGCAGGGGCCGGCTGGTGCTGGCGCTCGGCGAGGTCACCGGGCACGCCCACGCGGTGGTCGGCCCGGGCGAACTCGCCCGCGAGTCGGGCCCGTTCGGCGCCTCCTGGCTGCACCTGCCGGAGGGCGGCAAGGTCGTGCACGAGGAGCACGCGGCGATCGCGCTGCCCAGCGGCTGGTTCCGGGTGGTCCGGCAGCGCGAGTACGCACCGGGCGCGGTCCGCATGGTCGCGGACTGAACCCCGGCCCGGCAGCCACCCCACTCAGACGACGAGCGACGAGGAAGAATTGTTGAGCACCCAGCTGACGGGCCGTCCGGCCGACCTCTCGGTGGCGCACTGGCGGGCCGTCGCCGCCGCCACCGGACCGGCCGACCGGGCCACCGCCGAGCAGGCCGTCCGGACCGCCTACCGGGCCGCCGGGCTGGCCGAGCCCGAGGAGTTCCGCTGGTACCCCTCGCCGCTCGCCGCGGTCACCGAACTGCTGGCCCGCCGCCCGGAGTTCGGGGCGAGCGTGCGGGAGCAGGTGCGCACCGCCGCCTGGCAGCGGGCCCGCAACGCGGCCTTCACCGCGCTCGGCCCCGGCGGCTGGGCCGAGCTCTGGGGCGCCACCGGCGCCGAGCTCGCCGCCACTACCGCGCTGCCCGCCGAACGGGTCCGCACCGCGCTGCTCGACCACGTCGCGCCCGAGCCCGAGCCGGTCTCCGACTGGACCGAGTCCCGCAAGCCGGTGCACAAGGAGGCCCGCCGGGTCGCCGCGGAGGCCCGCGCCGAGGTCCGGCTCGCCGTGCTGGACGCGGTGGCCGGCCAGCACGACGCCGCCTGGTTCGCGGCCTTCGACACCGCCGGCACCGGTGACGAGTCGCTCGCCGCGCTGGCCGGCGTCGCCCGCCAGGTCGGCTGGTGGTGGCCGTACGAGCGCACCGTGCTGCTCAGCGAACGCCCGGTCGCCCTGCACCGCGACGAGGCCGGCCGGCTGGACCGCGCCGACGGCCCCGCGCTCGCCTACGCCGACGGCTTCGCCCTGTACGCCTGGCGCGGCATGCCCGTCCCCGCCGACTTCCCGGACCGGTTGTCCGGCCTCACCGCGGAGCGGATCCGCAGCGAGGAGAACGCCGAGCTTCGCCGCGTCATGCTGGAGCACTTCGGCTACGACCGCTACCTCGCCGAGTCCGGCGCCGAGCCCCTGCACCGGGACGAGACCGGGATCCTGTGGCGGATCCAACTCCCGGACGACGAGCCGGTGGTGATGGTCGAGGTGGTCAACTCCACGCCCGAGCCGGACGGCACCAGCCGCACCTACTACCTGCGCGTCCCGCCCGGCACCCGGACCGCCCGGGCCGGCGTCGCCTGGACCTTCGGCGTCGAGGAGAGCGAGTACCACCCGCAGCGGGAGACCTGACGGGTCGTCCGCCCCGGGCTGTCAAGGGTGCGGCACTCCGAGATGCGTTTGGTGTCATTCGCTTCGATTGGGAGGATTTCGCCGAGCCGCCACCACTGTTCCGCAGGCAAGATGCCCTGGTATACCTCGAAGTCCCGGGGCGGGGCCTACTCGCCCCAGAGACGAACAGGTGGTGACGGGCAGTGAAGCTCCTCCGCGTGGGCCCTGCGGGCGCAGAACGACCGGTCGTACTCGCACCCGACGGCACCGCCCACGACCTCACCCCGCTCACCCCCGACCTCGACGGCGACTTCCTCGCCACCCTCGACCCGACCGCGCTCGACGTCGCCGCCCTCCCCGAGGTCGACCTCACCGGACAGCGGATCGGCCCGCCGGTCGCCCGCCCCGGCAAGATCGTCGGCATCGGCCTCAACTACCGCGACCACGCCGCCGAGGCCGGCGCCGCGATCCCGACCGAGCCCGTCGTCTTCCTCAAGCCCACCAACACCCTGGCCGGACCCAACGACCAGGTGCTCGTCCCGCGCGGCAGCGAGAAGACCGACTACGAGGTCGAACTCGCGGTCGTCATCGGCCGCACCGGCCGCTACCTGGAGACCGCCGAGCAGGCGGCCGCGATCATCGCCGGCTACGCCGCCGTCAACGACGTCACCGAGCGCGCCTTCCAGTTCGACCGGGGCGGCCAGTGGGACAAGGGCAAGTCCGCCGAGACCTTCACCCCCCTCGGCCCCTGGCTGGTCACCCCCGACGAACTCGGCGACCCGCAGTTCCTCGGCCTGCGCCTCTGGGTCAACGGCGAACTCCGCCAGGACGGCAGCACCGCGGACATGATCTTCCCGGTCCACGAGATCGTCCGCTACCTCACCCACTTCATGCGCCTCGACCCGGGCGACGTCATCATCACCGGCACCCCCGCCGGCGTCACCCTCGGCCGCCCGGGCACCCCCTTCCTCCGCGCGGGCGACAAGCTCGCCCTCGAAGTCACCGGCCTCGGCCGTCAGGAACTGACCCTCGGCCAGGCGTAGGGCAGCGCCAGGTGCAGCGGCGGGGGGCTCAGAGGCCGAGGTCGCGCAGGCGGGTGAGCAGGACGCCGGCCGGGCTGTCGGCGGTCTCCAGCTGGAGCCAGCCGTGTAGGACCTCGGCGGTCTGGGCGTCGCGGACGGCCGTCGCGGCGGCCATCACCACGAACTGGTCGACCAGCCACTCGCAGAGGGAGTCGACCGGGATCTGCCGGCCCTCGTCGAGCCAGCTGATCGCGGAGGCCTCCACCACCGAGATCCAGGAGCGCACCAGCAGGGTGAGCCGGGGCCCCGCCTCGCGGACGCCGAGGTAGCGCAGGGTGCGCCGGAGCGCCGCCCGGCGGACGTCGTCGACGATCGCGGTGGTCCGGTCGGTCTCGACGACGGAGCCGCCGCGGAGCAGCGCGCCGTAACCGGCGGCGTGCTCGCCGACGAACGCGAAGTACCGGTGCAGGACGGCGCCGAGCTGCTGGGTGGGGGTTCCGGCCACCGCGTCGACGGTGAACCGGGTGGTGAGTTCGGAGGCGGCGCTGCGCAGCGCCGCCTCGTAGAGCTGCTGCTTCCCGCCGGCGAAGTAGCGGTAGACCAGTGGACGGGACGCCCCGGCCGCCTCCGCGACGTCGTCGAGGGAGACCTCCTCGGGCGGACGGGCGGCGAAGAGTTCGAGGGCGACGGCGATCAGCTGTTCACGCCGTTGCTGGACGGGCAGTCGGCGGTACGCGGCACGCCGGGGGCGCGCCGCGGCGGTCGGGTCGTCGGCGGGGCCCTCGACGGGCTCCTCGACGGGGGAGGGGGTCGCTGCCATGCGTGCCAGGGTAGTCGTCGGGCGGGGCGCCGGTCGCGGCCGCAGACTGTGACCAGGTGTCAGCTGAGCGCGGCGGAGGAGCGGCCGGTGCGGTGGGTGCGGGCGGCGGGGCGGTGGATCGGGAAGTCCCCGGGGACGTACGTGTGGCTGCTGCTGCTGGCGTTCACCAGTTTCGTGGTGGCCCGGATGGACCCCGGCACCCTGGAGTTCTTCCTGGAGCAGCGGTCCACGAACATCGACCAGTTGACGTCGCGCCCGGTCCACGCGCTGCTGGCCAGCCTGATCTGGACGGAGCAGGCCGACTTCTGGTTCTACTTCGTGGTGTTCCACGTCTTCCACGTGCCCGCGGAGCGCTGGCTCGGCACCCGGCGCTGGCTGACGGTGGCGCTGACCGCGCACGTGGTGGCGACGTTCGTCAGCGAGGGCGTGGTGGCCTGGGGCGTGCACCACCACGTGCTGCCGATGAACATGTCGACCACCATCGACGTCGGGGTGTCGTACGCGCTGGCCGGTGTCGAGGGGGTGCTCACGTACCGCTTCGCCGGGGCGTGGCGGTGGGTGTACGGGTGCGGGCTGCTCGGGTTCTACCTGGTGCCGCTGCTGGCCTCGCACACCTTCACCGACCTGGGGCACTTCTGCTCGGTGCTGATCGGCCTGGCGTTCCACCCGATCACCAGGGGCCGGCCGACCTGGGACCCGTGGCGGTCCGTCAGGCGGGCGCTGCCGAGCCGGGGGTGACGACGCCGATACCTGGAAGGGGTTGAATTCGCCTGCGGCTACGACAGGATGGCCGGATGGCTCATGAACTGAACGACTCAGCTCCGAGCGGCCCCACCCCGCGCCGCATCGCCGACGACTACGTCCACGCCCTTGCCGGGATCGACCCGCTGACCGCGGTGTACCTCGGCCTCAACCCGGAGGACGACGGCCTGTCCGACCTGTCCCCGGAGGGCATCGAGGCCACCGCCGAACTCGCCCGCCGCACCCTCGCCGCGCTGGACGCCCTGGAGGCGGCCGGCCCGGTGGAGGACGAGGCGGAGCGCCGCTGCGCCCGGCTGCTGCGCGAGCGGCTGACCGCCGAGCTGGCGGTGCACGACGCGGGCGAGGGCTTCCGGGCGGTCCGCAACCTCGGTTCGCCGGTGCACAACACCCGCGAGATGTTCACCCTGCTGCCCACCGACACCGACGAGGACTGGCTGCGCCTGGGCCGCCGGCTGGCCCGCTTCCCGCTGGCGATGACCCAGTACCGGGAGACCCTCGCGGAGGGGATCCGGCGCGGCCTGCTGTCGGCGCCGCGCCAGGTCGACACCGTGGTCGGGCAGCTCGCCGAGTGGCTGGCGGGCGAGCACCCCGGCGGCTGGTTCGGCGAACTGGTCGCGGTCGCCCCCGAGCACCTGCGCGAGCAGCTGACCGCCAGCGCGGTCGAGGCGAACGCCGCGCTCGGCGAGCTGCGCGACTGGCTGCGCGACGTGTACGGCCCGGCCGCCCAGGGCACCCCCGACGCGGCGGGCCGGGAGCGCTACACCCGCTGGGTGCAGTTCTGGACCGGCTCCGAACTGGACCTGGACGAGGCGTACGGCTGGGCCTGGGAGCAGTTCCACGAGCTGGACGCCCAGATGCGGGTCGAGGCGGAGAAGGTGCTGCCGGGGGCGACCCCGATGCAGGCGATGAAGTGGCTGGAGAGCGACGGCCCGGCGATCCGCGGCGAGCAGGCGGTCCAGGAGTACCTGCAGGGCCTGATGGACCGGGCGATCAACGACCTGCAGGGCGTGCACTTCGACCTGGCCGAGCCGCTGCTGAAGGTGGAGTCGCGGATCGCGCCGCCCGGCAGCGCCGCCGCCCCCTACTACACCCAGCCGTCGCTGGACTTCTCCCGCCCCGGCCGGACCTGGCTGCCGACGCTGGGCCGGGAGGCGTTCCCGGAGTGGGACCTGGTCTCCACCTGGTACCACGAGGGCGTCCCGGGCCACCACCTGCAGCTCGCGCAGTGGACGTACGTCGCGGACCGGCTCTCCACCTACCAGGTCACCCTGGGCGGGGTCAGCGCCAACATGGAGGGCTGGGCGCTGTACGCGGAGCGCCTGATGGACGAGCTCGGCTACCTCACCGACCCGGGCCACCGCCTCGGCTACCTGAACGCGCAGATGATGCGCGCGCTGCGGGTGATCGTGGACATCGGCATGCACGCCGAGCTGGACTTCCCGGCCGACTCGCCGTTCGCCCCCGGCGAGCGGATGCTGCCGGAGCGCGCCCGGGAGTTCTTCGGCGCGTACTGCGGCCTGTCGAAGGAGTTCCTGGACAGCGAACTGGTCCGCTACCTGGGCCTGCCCGGCCAGGCGATCGGCTACAAGCTCGGCGAGCGGGCCTGGCTGCGCGGACGGGCCGCGGCCCGGGCGGCGGCGGAGGCGAACGGTGCCGAGTTCGACCTGAAGGCCTGGCACATGGCCGCGCTGTCGCAGGGCTCGCTGGGCCTGGACGACCTGGTGACCGAGCTCAGCGGGCTGTAGTCGAAGGAGCGCCCCGGGTGGCCGTTGCGGCCGGGCACCCGGGTCCGCCGCCGTCTCAAATCGTGACATCACCGGACAAACTGCCTTGCCGCTGCTCCGATCGGGGGTTTCCCTGGAGAGAGCGCCGTGTGCGCCCTGCCTCACTCCCGAATCGCGGAAGGCGGCCTTCCGGTGACCTCCCAGCCCGTCCCCGACACCGCGGCGGCGAACCCGCGCCGCTGGTGGGCCCTGGCGGTCATCGCCATTGCCCAGCTGATGATCGTCCTGGACGCGACGATCGTGAACATCGCCCTCCCGTCGGCGCAGAAGGCGCTCGGCATCTCCGACGCCAACCGGCAGTGGGTGATCACCGCCTACACGCTGGCCTTCGGCGGCCTGCTGCTGCTCGGCGGACGGATCGGCGACCTGTTCGGCCGCAAGCGCACCTTCGTGGTGGGCCTGCTCGGCTTCGCCCTGGCCTCCGGCCTCGGCGGCTTCGCCACCTCCGGCGGCATGCTGTTCGCCGCCCGCGCCCTGCAGGGTGCCTTCGGCGCGCTGCTCGCCCCGTCCGCGCTGTCCCTGCTGTCCGTGACCTTCCGAGACCCGCGCGAACGGGCCACCGCGTTCGGCGTGTTCGGCGCGCTCTCCGGCGGCGGCGCGGCGATCGGCCTGATCACCGGCGGGCTGCTCACCGAGTACCTGTCCTGGCGCTGGTGCCTGTACGTCAACATCCCGATCGCCGTCGTCACCGCGATCGGCGCCTACTACCTGCTGGTCCGCGACCACGTCGACCGCTCTCGGCGGGTCAGGCTGGACCTGCCCGGCGCGGTCCTCGGCTGCGGCGGCCTGCTCGCCATCGTGTACGGCACCTCGGAGGCGGTGACCCGGGGCTGGGGCGACTGGCTGGTGCTGACCGCGCTGTGCGGCGGCGTCGCGCTGCTGGCGGTGTTCGCGCTGGTCGAACGGCGCACCGAGCACGCGCTGCTGCCGATCCACCTGATCAACGACCGCAACCGGGCCGGCGGCGCGCTGGCCGTCGGCCTCGCCATCATCGGCATGTTCGGCCTGTTCCTCTTCCTCACCTACTACCTGCAGGCGGTCAAGGGGTACTCGCCGGTCAAGGCCGGCGTCTCCTTCCTCCCGATGACCGCCGCGGTGGTGGTCAGCGCGGCCGGGATCGCGGCCCGGCTGATGAACCGGGTCCCCACCCGCAACCTGGTGGTCCCCGGCCTGCTGCTCGGCGCCGGCGGCATGGCCTGGCTCACCCAGCTCAGGGTCGACAGCCCGTACACCACGATGGTGCTGCCCGCCGAAGTGCTGCTCGGCCTCGGCCTGGGCCTGATCTTCATGCCCACCATGAACCTGGCCACCCTCGGCGTCGCCCCGCAGGAGACCGGCGCCGCCGCCGCGATCATCAACAGCGCCCAGCAGGTCGGCGGCTCGATCGGCACCGCGCTGCTGAACACCATCGCCGCCAGCGTCACCGCCACCTACCTGGCCACCCGCAACCCTGCCGACCCACTGGTCCAGGCAGAGGGCGCGGTGCACGGCTACGCGGTGGCCACCGCCGTGGCGATGGGCATCCTGCTGGCCGCGGCGGTGATCGCCTTCCTGATGATCAACCACCGCCCGGCTCCCGGCGAGGCCGAGGGCGAGGACGCCTCCGCCGAGGCCAGAGCGGCCGTCTGACCCGCGCGCGGCCGGGTGTCGCGCCGGTCCGCCGCCGCGGGCCGTGAGACCCTACTGTCCGCCGTCGGAAATCTCATCGGGCTCCCAGCCGGTCATCACGGCATATCCAGCTCGATGCTGGACAGTCGAGACGGTGCGAGAGGAGTCGACGCCGCGACAGCGGCGCGGACACCCGGAGACGACCGGCAGGGAGCGGGGCAACAGGATGGGACGGCACACCAGGCCGCGCGAGCGACGCCCGCTGCGGCCGGTCGCACTCACCTCGGTGCTCGCCGTCGGCGTGGTCGGGGCAATAGCGGCGGCCGGGCTGTTCTCGGTCCACCTGCGCGACGTCCGGCACCCGAGCACCGACAGCGTCGCGATGGCCGGCAGCACCCCCGGCACGACCGCGAGCGCCGCGGCGAGCCCGAGCGCGTCGCCGAGCCCGAGCACCACCCCGACGACCGAGGCGCTCGGCGCCCCCCAGCCGATCGACCCCACCGACGGCGCCGTCCGGCAACTCCCGCCCACCGCACCGCCGGACGTCACGCTCGGCGTCACCGCCACGGCCGTCGACAACGCCGAGTCCCGCCGGGTCGGCGCCCTGTTCACCGGCGGCACCGGAGCCGGCAACCACTTCTGCTCCGCCAGCGTGATCGACAGCCCCGGCCGCAACCTGATCCTCACCGCCGCGCACTGCCTGACCGGCGCGAGCGGCATCACCTTCGTCCCCGGCTACCGCGACGGGCAGGCCCCGTACGGCAGTTGGCAGGTCACCAAGGTGTACACGGCGGCCGGCTGGCGCAGCGACGGCGACCCCGACGAGGACTTCGCGATCCTCGCCGTCGCCCCGTCCGGCGGCCGCCAGATCGAGGACGCGCTCGGCGGCAACCCGATCGCCGCCGACGCCGCCTGGACGGTGGAGACCCGCCTGTACGGCTACCCCGCCGGCACCGAGCAGCCGGTGGTGTGCACCAACAGCACCAGCCGCGAGGACACCTACCAGCGCCGGATCGACTGCCCGTCCTTCCCCGGCGGCACCAGCGGCGGCCCGTTCCTGGACGCCGCCACCGGCGCGGTGATCGGCGTGATCGGCGGCTACCAGCAGGGCGGCGACACCGACGACACCTCCTACAGCGCCTACTTCGACCACACCGTCACCGAACTGCTGGCCGCCGCGAGCTGACCGCCCGTCGACAGGCCCGTCCCGGCCTCCCGTTCGTCCGCCCCGTCTCCCACAATGGGACGTCGACGCACACGGACAGGAGGCCGGACAGGTGTTCCGCCGCTGGTGGTTCCTCAAGGCCCTGGGGCCCGCCGCCCCGAAGAGCGCGGACCCGCGCCCGAGCCGCCGGGAGGTCCGGGAGCGCAACGCCCTGGTGCTCGGCGAGTGGGGGTCGCTGCGCGAGCGGCTGCGCGAACTGGCCGCCGAGCGGGTCACCGCGGCCGGCGCGGTGTTCCAGGCCGCCGAACTGGAGCTGCTCACCGAGGAGTCGGCCGCCCGCCGGGCCTACCAGTGGGCGCTGGAGGCGTACGAGGCGGCGGGCCGGCTGCTCGACCGCGCGGACGACCCGGGCACCGACCTGCCGGACCTGGCCGCCGCCGTGGTGCTGGCCGAGCAGGCCGTCGAACGCCTCGCCGCCGCCCACCTGCTGCACGCCGGACAGCGCCCCGGCCCGCTCGCCGTCCGCTGCTACTACAACCCGCTGCACGGCCCCGCGGCGGACGGGACCGCCGCCCGCAAGGGCAAGAAGGCCCGCCACGTCACCGCCAAGGAGGCCGCCGCCGACCGCCGCCCGGCCTGCACGGCCTGCCGCCGCGCGATCCTGGCCGGGCAGCACCCCGACGTGCTGCCCGCGCTGCTCCCCGCCAAGGCCGCCACCGGCCGCACCGGCCCCGTGCTGGTCCCGTACTACGCGGTGCCCCGCCAGTTCTCGCCCTGGTCCACCACCGCCTGCGGCGCTTACGACCCGGGCACCCCGGCCCTGGTCCTGCGCGGCGACCACCGCCGCCGGCAGTCGGGCTGACGGTCCGTCAGCCGGTCGAGCGGGCGAAGCCGCCGTGCGCGCCGCCGTCCAGCAGGGCGGGCCAGTCGAGCGGGCCGGCCAGGTCGGACCGGTGGGGGAGCGAGACCACCAGCGCGCCGCCGACCTCCTCGACCTGGGCGCACCAGGCGGCGACCGCGTCGAGCTCGGCCGTGCTGCCCAGGGTGGGCAGCACGCAGCCGGCGTCGCCGGGGCCGTCCAGCAGGCAGAGCGTCAGGCGGGCCACCAGCTGCCAGCCGTCCAGCGCGGGCACCGCGCCGTCGCTGGTCCGCAGCACCGGCAGCGCCTCGTGCACCGGCACGCCGCCGAGCAGCAGGATCGGCGCGGAGGCACCGGACACGAAGCGGACCTGGTCGTGCGGGATCATCATGCGGGCAGCCTGCCAGAGCCCTCCGGCGCCGCCGGGAGCAGCCCCGTCGGCAGTGCCCAGGCCCGGTCGGTGGGCAGCGGGCTGTCGCCCAGTTCGACCCAGGTGGTGTCCAGGTGCCGGACCGCCCGCCCGTCGGTCCACCAGCGGGAGGTCGGGCCGGACGCCTCGGGGACCGGCCGCACCGCCGGCCCGTCGACCGCCGCCGGGTCCAGTTCGGGTGCGCCGCGCAGCGAGTGCAGCAGCGCGTCGGTCTCGATCAGGTGGTCGAGCGAGGGGAAGGCCGCGACCCCGGGTTCGCCGGCCCGGCCGATCACGACGGTACCGTCGAGCAGGAGGTGCGCGCCGGGGCAGCCCGCCGTGGTCGGGTGCACCGCGTACCTGAACTCGATCCGCGGATCGCCGGGTTCGGGGTCCAGCAGCGGATCGAGGAAGACCTGCTCGCCGAAGAACGGGCTGGGCCAGCTGAGGCCGGCGTACCGCTGCCGCAGTTCGCGCAGCAGCGCCACCGGGTCGCCCGGCACCGGCCCGAACGCCTCGAACAGGCGCTGCCGGAGCTCGATGTCGTCGTGTTCGTAGGCCACGGGAACCACGCCCGCGCGGCCGTGCGCGCGCAGGAAGGCGGTGGCCCGCGCGGTCAGCCCGGACGGCGGGTCCAGTACGTACGGCACGGTCGTCCCCCCTGGACAGACGAAGAAGGCCCAGATCCAAGGGACCTGAGCCTCACTCATGCACTTGCTGCGAAGTGCCCCCGGTAGGATTCGAACCTACGCACCCGCCTCCGGAGGGCGGTGCTCTATCCCCTGAGCTACGGGGGCCTGGGCGAGCCTTGCGGCGGTGCCCGGCCTGACGGGGAAAACACTACCAGGGAAACAACGTGGTCCGTGCACGGGTTTCCGGCGGGCCGGTCCGACGCGCCGTCAGGAGGTGACCGGCAAGTAGCGGAAAGGCCGGACGCGGCGGCCGGGGCGCGGCTACCCTCGGTGAGGTGGCGGCGACGTCGGGGCGGGTCCTCGTGGTGGACGACAGCGAGGTGATCCGCCAACTGATCAGGGTCAACCTGGAGCTGGAGGGCTTCGAGGTGGTGACCGCCGCCGACGGTGCCGAGTGCCTGGAGGTGGTCGGCCGGGTCGACCCGGACGTGGTGACCCTGGACGTGGTGATGCCCCGGCTGGACGGGCTGCGGACGGCGGCCCGGCTGCGCGCCTCGCACCGGACGGCGCACCTGCCGATCGCGATCGTCAGCGCCTGCACCCCGGCGGACCTGGAGCGCGGTGAGTCGGTGGGGGTGGACGGCTACCTGGCGAAGCCCTTCGACCCGGCGGAACTGATCGCCCTGGTGCGGCGGCTGCGCGGGCTGCCCCGGCCGGTGCCCGAGGGGACGGGGCGGCGGTTCGCCTACGACTTCGGCAGCATCGCACAGCTGTCCGCCCAAACCCTCCGGGATTCAGCCCTGAGCGAACGCCCGCAGGAACTCGTCCGGCCGGACGAGCCGCGCCCGTGAGATGTGCCCGTCAGCGGCGACGTCCGACGAGACGAAGCACGCCCGGCGGCGCGACGCGAATCCCCCGGGGCAAACCGAGTGGCGGTCGGGTACCCCGTCTCGCCTAGGCTTGGCCCTGTGACACCCGCAGAACTCTCCCAGGCAGTCCAGGCCGCCGTCAGCACCGCCATCACGGCGGGCGAGCTGACCGTCGACGTGCCCGCGCACGTGACGGTCGAGCGGCCCAAGAACAGGGACCACGGCGACTACGCCACCAACGTGGCCCTCCAGCTCGCGAAGCCGGCCGGCAAGCCGCCGCGAGCCGTCGCGGAGATCCTGGCCGCGCGTCTGCGAGAGATCACCGGCGTCGCCGCGGTCGACATCGCCGGCCCCGGCTTCCTGAACATCACGCTGGACGCCGCCACCCAGGGCGAGCTCGCGCGCACCATCGTCGAGGCGGGCGAGGCGTACGGCCGCAACGAGGCGCTCAAGGGCCTGAAGATCAACCTGGAGTTCGTCTCGGCGAACCCGACCGGCCCGATCCACATCGGCGGCGTCCGCTGGGCCGCCGTCGGCGACTCGCTCGCCCGGGTGCTCAAGGCGACCGGCGCCGAGGTGTCCACCGAGTACTACCTCAACGACGCCGGCGTGCAGATCACCAAGTTCGCCAAGTCGCTGAAGGCCGCCGCCAACGGGCAGCCCGTCCCCGAGGACGGCTACGTCGGCGAGTACATCGTCGACATCGCCAAGGCCGTGGCCGAGGGCGTCCCCGGCATCCTGGAGCAGCCCGAGGACGAGCAGCTGCAGACCTTCCGCACCGAGGGCCTGAAGCTGATGGTCGCCGAGATCCAGCGCTCGATGACCGAGTTCGGGGTGCACTTCGACACCTGGTTCTCGGAGCAGACGCTGCACGACTCCGGCGCCGTCGAGAAGGCCATCGAGCGGCTCCGCGAGCAGGGCCACGTCTTCGACCGGGAGGGCGCGATCTGGCTGCGCACCACCGACTTCGGCGACGACAAGGACCGCGTCCTGATCAAGGCCGACGGCGAGACCACCTACTTCGCCGCCGACGCCGCCTACTACCTGAGCAAGCGGGACCGCGGCGCGGAGGTCTCGGTCTACATGCTCGGCGCCGACCACCACGGCTACGTCAACCGCCTCAAGGCCATCGCGGCCTGCGCGGGCGACGACATGGACCGCAACATCGAGGTGATGATCGGTCAGTTCGTGAAGATGCTGCGCGACGGCAAGGAGGTCCGGCTCTCCAAGCGCGCGGGCAACATCATCACGATCGACGACGTGATCGACTGGATCGGCGTGGACGCCGCCCGCTACATGCTGGTGCGCCAGTCCACCGACTCCACCATCACCATCGACATCGACCTGGTGACCAGCGCGTCCCGCGAGAACCCGGTCTACTACGTGCAGTACGCGCACGCCCGGATGAGCGCGGTGCAGCGCAACGCGGTGGAGAAGGGCATCACCCGCAGCGCGGACTTCAAACCGGAGCTGCTCAGCTCCGAGTGGGAGAACGCCCTGCTCGGCCAGCTCGGCGAGTTCCCGCGGGTGCTGGCCAAGGCCGGGGAGCTGCGCGAACCGCACCACGTGGCCACGTACCTGGAGGAGCTGGCCCGCGCCTACCACCGGTTCTACGACAACTGCCAGATCCTGCCGAAGGGCGACGAGGAGGTCACCGACCTCACGCACGCCCGCCTCTGGCTCGCCGACGCCACGCGAACGACGCTCGCCAACGGCCTCGGCCTGCTGGGCGTCTCGGCGCCCGAGCGGATGTAAAAGGCACCACACCCCCGAAGCGCAGCACAGCAGGGGGCGGCGACCGGTCGACGGAGACCGGTGGCCGCCCCTCGCCATAGGTCGAGGAAGTTTCCGCAGATGAGCCGCTCCGCCCACCCCGCAGGTCCCCGCCACGGCGACGTGCTGCCCGAGGGCCACTACCAGGCCCCGCCCACCGACCTGAACGCCCTCGACCCCAAGGTCTGGTCGCGCACCGTCGACCGGAACGCCGAGGGCGTCGCCACCGTCGGCGGGGTCGACGTGCGCACCCTGGCCGCCGAGTTCGGCACCCCCGCCTACGTGCTGGACGAGGCCGACTTCCGGGCCCGCGCCCGGGCCTGGCGGGACGCCTTCGGCGACACGGCGGACGTGTACTACGCGGGGAAGGCGTTCCTGTCCAAGGCCGTGGTGCGCTGGCTGCACGAGGAGGGCCTGAACGTCGACGTGTGCTCCTCCGGCGAGCTGCGCGTGGCGCTGGCGGGCGGCATGCCGGGGGAGCGGATCGCGCTGCACGGCAACAACAAGTCGGTGCAGGAGCTGGAGCAGGCCGTGAAGGCCGGCGTCGGGCACATCGTGGTCGACTCCTACCAGGAGATCGAGCGGCTGGCCGAGATCGCCGAGGCGCAGGGCGTCCGGCAGCCGGTGCTGATCCGGATCACCGTCGGCGTCGAGGCGCACACCCACGAGTTCATCGCGACCGCGCACGAGGACCAGAAGTTCGGCCTGTCGCTGAACGGCGGCGCGGCCGCCGAGGCGGTCCGCCGGGTGCTCGGCAAGCCGTCCCTGGAGCTGCGCGGCATCCACTCGCACATCGGCTCGCAGATCTTCGACTTCGCGGGCTTCGAGGTGGCGGCCCGCCGGGTGGTCGGCCTGCTCGCCGAGGTCCGGGACGAGCACGGCGTGGAGCTGCCGGAGATCGACCTGGGCGGCGGCCTGGGCATCGCCTACACCCCCGAGGACGACCCGCGCGAGCCCGCCGAGATCGCCGCCTCGCTCAGCGAGATCGTCCGCCGGGAGTGCGCGGCCGCCGAGTTGACGGTCCCTCGGATCTCGGTCGAGCCCGGCCGGGCGATCGTCGGCCCGACCGCGTTCACGCTGTACGAGGTCGGCACCGTCAAGGCGCTGGAGGGCCTGCGCACCTACGTCAGCGTGGACGGCGGGATGTCCGACAACATCCGCACCGCGCTGTACGACGCCGAGTACTCGGTGGCGCTGGTCTCCCGCACCAGCGAGGCCGAGCCGATGCTGGTCCGGGTGGTCGGCAAGCACTGCGAGTCCGGCGACATCGTGGTCCGGGACGCCTTCCTCCCCGCCGACCTGGCGCCCGGCGACCTGATCGCGGTGCCCGCGACCGGCGCCTACTGCCGTTCGATGGCGAGCAACTACAACCACGCCCTCAAGCCCCCCGTGCTGGCCGTCGCGGACGGAGCGGCCCGGGTGATCGTCCGCCGCGAGACGGAGGAGGATCTCCTGCGGCTCGATATCGGCTGACGAAATTTTCGTCTCAGAACGTGGACCAGCCGTAGATCCGTGCGGAAAGTCCCGGAGACTGGTCAGGACAGGAAAGCCCCCGGGGCGTCGGACGCGCCCCGGCGGGGACCGAAGAATGCAGAGCGGAGTCGGATGATGCGTACGCGCCCGCTGAAGGTGGCGTTGCTGGGCTGTGGTGTGGTGGGCTCCGAGGTGGCGCGCATCATGACGACGACGGCCGACGACCTCGCCGCGCGCATCGGCGCCCCGGTCGAGCTCGCGGGCATCGCGGTCCGGCGTGCCGGACGCCCCCGTCCCGGGGTGCCCGAGCACCTGCTCACCACCGACGCCGAGGCGCTGATCGGCCGCGGCGAC
This sequence comes from Streptomyces sp. TLI_171, assembly GCF_003610255.1. Taxonomy (GTDB): domain Bacteria; phylum Actinomycetota; class Actinomycetes; order Streptomycetales; family Streptomycetaceae; genus Kitasatospora. The sequence continues at coordinate 4,914,874 of NZ_RAPS01000001.1, forward strand.
ATCGACGTGGTGATCGAGGTGGTGGGCGGCATCGAGCCGTCCAAATCGCTGCTGCTGAAAGCCTTCGCGAACGGCGCCTCGGTGGTCTCCGCCAACAAGGCGCTGCTCGCCAAGGACGGCGCCGAGCTGCACGCCGCGGCCACCGAGGCCGGCGTCGACCTCTACTACGAGGCCGCCGTCGCCGGCGCCATCCCGCTGCTGCGCCCGCTGCGCGAGTCGCTGGCCGGCGACAAGGTGAACCGGGTGCTGGGCATCGTCAACGGCACCACCAACTTCATCCTCGACAAGATGGACAGCACCGGCGCCGGGTACTCCGAGGCGCTGGAGGAGGCCACCGCGCTGGGCTACGCCGAGGCCGACCCGACCGCCGACGTGGAGGGCTTCGACGCCGCCGCCAAGGCCGCCATCCTGGCCGGGATCGCCTTCCACACCAAGGTGACCGCCGCGGACGTCTACCGCGAGGGCATCACCGAGGTCACCGCCGCCGACATCGCCTCCGCCAAGCAGATGGGCTGCGTGGTCAAGCTGCTCGCGATCTGCGAGCGCGCCGCCGACGGCGCCTCGGTCACCGCCCGGGTGCACCCGGCGATGATCCCGCTCAGCCACCCGCTGGCCTCCGTCCGCGAGGCCTACAACGCGGTGTTCGTGGAGGCCGAGGCGGCCGGCCGGCTGATGTTCTACGGCCCCGGCGCGGGCGGCTCGCCGACCGCCTCCGCGGTCCTCGGCGACCTGGTCGCGGTCTGCCGCAACAAGGTCAACGGCACCACCGGCCCCGGCGATTCGGTCTACGCCCAGCTGCCCGCCAAGCCGATGGACGAGGTGGTCACCCGCTACCACGTCAGCCTCGACGTGGACGACCGCGCGGGCGTGCTCGCCCAGGTCGCGTCGGTCTTCGCCGAGCACGGCGTCTCCATCGACACCGTCCGCCAGCAGGGCCGCGACGGCGACGCCGCGCTCGTCGTGGTCACCCACCGCGCCACCGACGCCGCCCTGTCGGCGACGGTCGACAAGCTCCGCGCACTGGACAGCGTGCGCGACGTGGCCAGCATCATGCGGGTCGAAGGGGAGTAGGAAGCCATGAATGCCGTGATTGCCCGAGGCACCCACACTCATCAGTGGCGAGGCCTCATCGAGGAGTACCGCGACCGCCTGCCGGTCACCGACTCCACCCCGGTGGTCACCCTGCTGGAGGGCGGCACGCCGCTCGTTCCCGCCCAGGTGCTCTCCGAGCGGACCGGCTGCGACGTCTACCTCAAGGTGGAGGGCGCCAACCCGACCGGCTCCTTCAAGGACCGCGGGATGACCATGGCCATCTCCAAGGCCAAGGAGGACGGCGCCCAGGCCGTCATCTGCGCGTCCACCGGCAACACCTCCGCCTCCGCCGCCGCCTACGCGGTGCGGGCCGGCATGGTGTCCGCCGTGCTGGTCCCGCAGGGCAAGATCGCGCTCGGCAAGATGGGCCAGGCACTGGTGCACGGCGCCAAGATCCTGCAGGTCGACGGCAACTTCGACGACTGCCTGACGCTGGCCCGCGAGCTGTCCGAGAAGTACCCGGTGGCCCTGGTCAACTCGGTCAACCCGGTGCGCATCGAGGGCCAGAAGACCGCGGCCTTCGAGATCGTCGACATGCTCGGCGACGCCCCCGACATCCACGTCCTCCCGGTCGGCAACGCCGGCAACATCACCGCCTACTGGAAGGGCTACCGCGAGTACGCCGCGGACGGCCTGGCCTCGAAGACCCCGCGGATGTGGGGCTTCCAGGCCTCCGGCTCGGCCCCCATCGTGGACGGCGCCCCGGTGCTCAAGCCGCAGACCATCGCCACCGCGATCCGGATCGGCAACCCCGCCTCCTGGGACTACGCGCTCGCCGCCCGGGACGACTCCGGCGGCCTCATCGACAAGGTGACGGACCGCCAGATCCTGTCCGCCTACCGGCTGTTGGCCGCGCAGGAGGGCGTCTTCGTGGAGCCCGCCTCGGCCGCCTCGGTGGCCGGCCTGCTCGCCAAGGCCGAGGCCGGACTGGTCGACCCCGGCCAGCGGATCGTCTGCACCGTCACCGGCAACGGCCTGAAGGACCCGGACTGGGCGGTGGCCGGCGCCCCGCAGCCGCAGGTCGTCCCGATCGACCCGGAGACGGCCGCCCGCCGTCTCGGCCTGCTGGACTGACCCCGCGTCAACGCGGCGGGCGGCGGGCCCCGTTCGGGTCCGCCGCCCGCCGCCGCTTTCAGGTCACCCGACCGGCGCTTTTCCGCTGCATGCGGCAACACGCAAGATCGAAGCCGAGCAGGGTGTACCGCTCTGGAACTTCTCTTCGATACGCTGGACCCCGGCGGGCCGCGCCATGCTGCGCGCTCCTTCGACCACCCCGCCGTCGTACCACCGCAGGCCCCGTCGTCCGGGCCTCCCCCACTTTTCAGGAGTGTCCACCGCATGGCCGGTCCCGCGTTCCGCGCCGCCGCCGTCCGCGTCCGCGTCCCCGCGACCAGCGCCAACCTCGGCCCCGGCTTCGACGCCTTCGGCCTCGCCCTCGGCCTGTACGACGACGTGGTGGTCCGGGTCGCCGACTCCGGCCTGACCGTGGACATCGCCGGCGAAGGCTCCGACAACCTGGCCCGCGACGAACGGCACCTGGTGGTCCGCTCCATGCGCGCCGCCTTCGACCGGCTCGGCGGCCAGCCCCGCGGCCTCGAAGTGGTCTGCGCCAACCGGATACCGCACGGCCGCGGCCTGGGCTCCTCGTCCGCCGCGATCTGCGCCGGCATCGTCGCCGCCCGCGCCGTCACCATCGGCGGCGCCTCCGCCCTCGACGACGACGCGCTGCTCGCCCTCGCCTCCGAGCTGGAGGGTCACCCCGACAACGTCGCGGCCTGCCTGCGCGGCAACTTCACCGTCGCCTGGACCGAGGACGGCGTCGCCCGCACCATCACCCTGGACCCCTCCGACCGGGTCGTGCCGGTCGTGTTCGTGCCGTCCACCGAGGTGCTCACGGAGACCGCCCGCGGCCTGCTGCCGAAGACCGTCCCGCTGTCCGACGCCGCCGTCAACGCGGGCCGCGCGGCCCTGCTGGTCGAGGCGCTCACCCGCCGCCCGGAGCTGCTGCTCACCGCCACCGAGGACCGCCTGCACCAGGACTACCGGGCCTCCGCCATGCCGGACAGCGCCGCCCTGGTCGCCGCGCTGCGCGCCGAGGGCGTCCCCGCCGTCATCTCGGGCGCCGGACCGACCGTGCTCGCGCTCGGCGACGAGGCCGGAGCCGAGAAACTCCTCAATTTCGCGGGCCCGCAGTTCGCGGCGCACCGGCTGGAGCTGGACCGCACCGGCGCCACCGTGCTCCCGCTCGACATGTGAGACGGACACGATTGACAAGCAAAGGGCTGGGGAATGTGTCAGGGGGTAGGTAGTGTTAACCTCATTGCTGCACCAGATGCCCACCGGGGCCCGGTGCGACGCATCCCGATCCCGTTCCCCCGTCCGCACGGGGGCCGGAAGCTCGGGAGCACGATTCTCCGGGAGCCCGCCACACCGCGTACGCAGCCTGCCTGCGCGACTGCGGCCCATCCCGAAGCCGTGACGGCACCGGACTCCCACCCCCAGCCTCTGCACTGAGGCTCGGCCCGGCGGGACCCGCAGTGCCGCCGCGCGACGGGGGCCCGGGCATCAACAGGCGCAGCGAGGTCGGCACCAGAACCGGCCGTCCGCGCCGCTTCGCACCACAGTGCACCGCACTTCGCAGCTCCCCGGAAGGACCAGCCTTCCGCGGGAATCCAGCCCCTGACCAGCGCAAAGAGACGCTGGACAGGACAGCACAACCGGTCGCCGTGCCAGACAGGCCGACGTCCGCTCCAGGGAAGGACCCTTAGTGAGCGACACCACCGATCTGATGGGCGCGCGCCCGGACGCCGAGGCGTCGGACGCAGCCGCCGCCCCCGCGGCTCCGGCGCGACGCCGTCGTACCGCCGCCGCCGGCCTGGACGGCCTGGTTCTGGCCGAGCTCCAGAAGCTCGCCTCGACCCTCGGGATCAGCGGCACCGGGCGGATGCGCAAGAGCCAGCTGATCGAGGCCATCAAGGAGAAGAGCGGCGGGGACCCGCTGCTCGCGGGCGGTTCCGCCCCCGCCGCTCCGGCCGCCAAGAAGACCGCCAAGGCCGCCGCTCCGGCCGCCGAGGCCGCTGCCCCGGCCGAGGCCGAGCAGAAGCCGGCCCGCCGCGCCCGCACCGCTGCCGCCACCGAGCCGCAGCCGCAGGCACAGGCGCAGATCGAGATCCCGGTGCAGGCCGCCGCCGAGACCGCGGCCGCCGCCGCCCGGGCCGAGCGTCCGCGCCGCCGGGCCACCGCCGCCGCCGGCGCCCCGACCGCCGAGGCCGCGGCCGCCGCCGCGACCGCCACCACCGAGCAGGCCCCCGCCGCCGAGGCCAAGGCCGAGACCCAGCGTCCGGCCGCCGCCGAGGGCGAGGCCCGCGCCGAGCGCCGCGACCGCCGCGACCGGCGGGACCGCCGCGAGGGCGGCGACCGCCCCGAGGCCGCCGCGGCCGACAGCGACAGCGAGATCCGCGAGTCCCGCCGGGACCGCCGCAACCGCCGCGAGCGCGACCGCGCCGACCGTCAGGGCGGCCAGCAGCAGGACGGCGGCCAGCCGCGTCAGCAGGGCGGCCAGCAGCAGGGCGGCAACGCCTCGCAGCAGCAGCAGCAGCAGGGCGGCAACGCCCAGCAGCAGGGCGGCTACGACGACGACGAGTTCGGCGACGGGCGCCGCGGCCGCCGCGGCCGCTACCGCGACCGCCGGGGCCGTCGTCGCGACGGCTTCGAGGGCCAGAGCGGCCCCGAGGTCCCGCTGAGCGACGACGACGTCCTGATCCCCGTCGCGGGCATCCTGGACATCCTCGACAACTACGCCTTCGTCCGGACCTCCGGCTACCTGCCCGGCCAGAACGACGTCTACGTCTCGCTGGCCCAGGTCCGCAAGCACGGCCTGCGCAAGGGCGACGCCATCACCGGCGCCGTCCGGCAGCCGAAGGACGGCGAGCGCCGCGAGAAGTTCAACGCCCTGGTGCGCCTGGACTCCGTCAACGGCATGGACCCGGACAGCGGCCGCGGCCGCCCCGAGTTCGGCAAGCTGACCCCGCTGTACCCGCAGGAGCGCCTGCGCCTGGAGACCGACCCGGGCGTGCTGACCACCCGGATCATCGACCTGGTGTCGCCGATCGGCAAGGGCCAGCGCGGTCTGATCGTGGCCCCGCCGAAGACCGGCAAGACCATGATCATGCAGGCGATCGCCAACGCGATCACCCACAACAACCCCGAGTGCCACCTGATGGTCGTCCTGGTGGACGAGCGCCCGGAAGAGGTCACCGACATGCAGCGGTCGGTGAAGGGCGAGGTCATCTCCTCGACCTTCGACCGCCCGGCCGAGGACCACACCACCGTCGCCGAGCTCGCCATCGAGCGCGCCAAGCGCCTGGTGGAGCTGGGCCACGACGTGGTGATCCTGCTGGACTCGATCACCCGCCTGGGCCGCGCCTACAACCTGGCCGCGCCCGCCTCCGGCCGCATCCTGTCCGGTGGTGTCGACTCGACCGCGCTGTACCCGCCGAAGAAGTTCTTCGGCGCCGCGCGCAACATCGAGAACGGCGGCTCGCTGACCATCCTGGCCACCGCGCTGGTCGACACCGGCTCCCGGATGGACGAGGTGATCTTCGAGGAGTTCAAGGGCACCGGCAACATGGAGCTCAAGCTCGACCGGAAGCTCTCCGACAAGCGCATCTTCCCCTCCGTCGACGTGGACGCCTCCGGCACCCGCAAGGAGGAGATCCTGCTCGGCTCCGAGGAGCTGGCGATCACCTGGAAGCTCCGTCGCGTGCTGCACGCGCTGGACTCCCAGCAGGCGATCGAGCTGCTGCTGGACAAGATGAAGCAGACCAAGTCGAACGCCGAGTTCCTGATGCAGATCGCCAAGAACACCCCCGGTTCCGGCGACTGACGTCACCCGCTCCCGAGACCCCGCACCGCCTCCGCGCGGTGCGGGGTCTCGGCGTTCTCCCAGGTCAGCGGCGGAACCTGATCGTCATACCGGTGCGTCACTTATGCTCGAAAGGTCGCACTTCAGGCGAAACGAGGCGATATGGCCGAGCACCGGAAGAACCGCACGCCGCGTCGCCGCGCGGTGCGGATCGCGCTGTTCGCGCTGATCGGCCTGGTCGTGGTCGGCGCGGCCCTGGGCGGGATCGCCTACTGGAAGCTGAACGGGAACATCCGCAGCGTCGACATCTCCGGGCAGCTCGGCACCGCCCGCCCGCCCGCCTCCACCGGCGGCGCGTTCAACCTGCTGGTGCTGGGCTCCGACTCGCGCTCCGGCGACAACGGCAACCTGGCGGGCGGCGCCACCGGCGACACCGCCCGCTCCGACACCGCGATGGTGGTGCACGTCAACCAGGCGCACACCGCCGCCTCGGTGGTCTCCATACCCCGCGACACCCTGGTGGCCCGGCCGGCCTGCACCGCCGAGGACGGCAAGCAGGTCGCCGCGGCCCGCAGCGCGATGTTCAACTCCGCGTACGAGGTCGGCGGCCCGGCCTGCGCGGTGAAGACCGCGGAGCAGCTCACCGGGATGCGGATGGACCACTTCGTCGAGGTGGACTTCGCCGGCTTCGCCTCGCTGATCGACGCCATCGGCGGGGTGCAGGTCACCACCACGGTGGCCATCGACGACAGGGACAGCGGCCTGCACCTGGACGCCGGCAGCCACCACCTGGGCGGGCAGCAGGCGCTGGCGTTCGTCCGCACCCGGCACGGCGTCGGCGACGGCAGCGACCTGGGCCGGATCGAGCTGCAGAAGGAGATGGTCCGGGCGATGCTCGGGCAGGTCGGCTCGCTCGGCCTGACCTCCAACCCGGTGGCGATGTGGAACCTGGGCGACAAGCTGACCAACGCGCTGACCACCGACAGCGACCTGGCGTCGGTGAGCTCGCTGGTGGGCCTGGCGCAGACGGTGAAGAAGATCGGCCCGGACCAGCTGACCATGGTCACCCTGCCGGTGGTGTACGCCGCCAGCGACCCCAACCGGGTGATCCCGAAGACCCCGGAGGCGACCCAGCTGTGGGCGGCGCTGCGGGGCGACCAGGCGGTGCCGCAGGCGGTCCTCCAGCAGCAGCCCGCCAACCCGGCGCAGGGCTCCCCGTCCGGATCCCCGTCCGCCTCCCCGTCCGGCTCGGCGGGCCCCACCGCGCGGGCCACCGAAGTGGCCGGGGGAGCGGAATAGCGGGATCCGGCTCCCGGTTTGGGAAGATGCGGCCAGTGCTGGCACACTGGTCCGTCGGTCCCGGTTCACGAGCGGCTGCCCAGTCCGCCGACCCGGTGCCCTCCCGATCAGCTAGGAGAATCCCTTGAAGTCCAACGTTCACCCGCAGTACGTGCTCACCACGGTGACCTGCACCTGCGGCAACGAGTTCACCACCCGCTCCACCGAGACCAGCGGCGAGATCCGCGCCGAGGTCTGCTCGAACTGCCACCCGTTCTACACCGGCAAGCAGAAGATCCTCGACACCGGTGGCCGCGTGGCCCGCTTCGAGGCCCGCTTCGGCAAGAAGCTCTCCGGCGGCAAGGCCTAGCGCTCCCACGGCGCCGGTCTCGGACGCTCCCGTGCTCGTTCACGGGGGGTCCGGGCCGGCGCCGTTCGCGTCCCTCCCCACCACCCTGCGGCACACTCACGGAAGTAGGACCACCCGATGTTCGAGGCAGTCGAAGAGCTCCTCGTCGAGCACGCCGACCTCGAGACGAGGCTGGCCGACCCGTCCGTGCACGCCGACCAGGCGAACGCGCGCAAGCTGGCCAAGCGGTACGCCGAGCTGACCCCGATCACCCGCACCTACCGGGCCTGGAAGCAGGCCGGCGAGGACATCGTCGCCGCGCGCGAACTCGCCGCGGAGGACCCGGAGTTCATCGCCGAGGTGAAGGACTCCGAGGCGCGCAGGGAGGAGCTCACCGAGGAGCTCCGGCTGCTGCTGGTGCCGCGCGACCCCAACGACGACAAGGACGTCATCCTGGAGGTCAAGGCGGGCGAGGGCGGCGAGGAGTCGGCGCTGTTCGCCGGCGACCTGCTGCGGATGTACCTGCGCTACGCGGAGCGGCTCGGCTGGAAGACTGAGATCATCGACGCCAACGAGTCCGACCTGGGCGGCTACAAGGACGTCTCGGTGGCGGTGAAGACCAGGGGCAACCCGGAGCCCGGCCACGGCGTCTGGGCGCAGCTGAAGTACGAGGGCGGCGTGCACCGCGTGCAGCGGGTGCCCGCGACCGAGTCGCAGGGCCGCATCCACACCTCCGCCGCGGGCGTGCTGGTCACCCCGGAGGCCGAGGAGGTCGAGGTGGAGATCCACGCCAACGACCTGCGGATCGACGTCTACCGGTCCTCCGGCCCCGGCGGGCAGTCGGTCAACACCACCGACTCCGCGGTCCGGATCACCCACCTGCCGACCGGTATCGTGGCGTCCTGCCAGAACGAGAAGAGCCAGCTGCAGAACAAGGAGCAGGCGATGCGCATCCTGCGTTCGCGGCTGCTGGCCGCCGCGCAGGAGGAGGCCGAGCGGGAGGCGTCCGACGCCCGCCGCAGCCAGGTGCGCACCGTGGACCGCTCCGAGCGGATCCGGACGTACAACTTCCCGGAGAACCGCATCTCCGACCACCGCACCGGGTTCAAGTCGTACAACCTGGACCAGGTGCTGGACGGCGAGCTGAACGCGGTGATCCAGTCCTGTGTGGACGCCGACGCCGCGGCCAAGCTGGCCGCCGCGCAGGAGAACTGAGCCTAAGGGGCCCGAGGGATGAACCTGCTGCTCGCCGAGGTGGCCCAGGCCACCCAGCGCCTCGCCGCGGCCGGCGTGCCCTCGCCGCGCTTCGACGCGGAGGAGCTGGCGGCGTACATCCACGGCGTGAAGCGCAGCCAGCTGCACACCGTGCCGGACGGCGACTTCGACGCCCGGTACTGGGAGGCGATCTCCCGCCGCGAGCAGCGTGAGCCGCTGCAGCACATCACCGGGCGGGCGTTCTTCCGCTACCTCGAACTCGAGGTCGGCCCCGGGGTGTTCGTGCCCCGGCCGGAGACCGAGTCGGTGGTCGAGTGGGCGATAGACGCGGTCCGGGCGATGGACGTGGCGGAGCCGCTGGTGGTCGACCTGTGCACCGGCTCCGGGGCGATCGCGCTGGCCCTCGCGCAGGAGCTGCCGCGCTCCACCGTGCACGCCTTCGAGCTGGACGAGGGCGCGCTGCGCTACACCCGCCGCAACGTCGAGGCCAGCCCCGACCGGGCCCGGGTGCACCTGCACCAGGGCGACGCCACCCGGGCGTTCGCCGAGGAGCGGGCCTGGGACGGCCGCTTCGACCTGGTGATCAGCAACCCGCCGTACATCCCGCTCACCGAGTGGGAGTACGTCGCGCCCGAGGCCCGCGACCACGACCCGCAGATGTCGCTGTTCTCCGGCGAGGACGGGCTGGACACCATCCGCGGCATCGAGCGGGTCGCCGCCCGGCTGCTGCGGCCCGGCGGCGCGGTGGTGATCGAGCACGCGGACACCCAGGGCGGGCAGGTCCCGTGGATCTTCCGCGAGGAGAGCGGCTGGACGGACGCCGCCGACCACCGGGACCTCAACAACCGACCGCGCTTCACCACGGCCCGACGGGCTTCGCTGTGAGCGGGACTTCCCCGCGCTTCGCTGCAGACCACCACTGACTTTCACCGGAAGGGGATTGCTCCGATGAGCCGCCGATACGACTGCTCCGACGCCCAGGACCGCGCCAGCGGGCTGCGTGAGGCCGCCACCGCGATCCGCCGCGGGGAGCTGCTGGTGGTGCCGACCGACACGCTGTACGGCCTCGCCGCGGACGCCTTCTCGCCGGAAGCGGTCGGCGCCCTGCTGGCGGCCAAGGGCCGCGGCCGCAACATGCCCTCGCCGGTGCTGGTCGGCTCGCCGACCACGCTGCACGGCCTGGTCACCGACTTCTCCGAGCAGGCCTGGGAGCTGGTGGACGCGTTCTGGCCGGGCGGCCTGACCCTGGTGGCCCGTCACCAGCCCTCGCTGCGCTGGGACCTGGGCGAGACCCGCGGCACCGTCGCGGTCCGGATGCCGCTGCACCCGGTCGCCCTGGAGCTGCTGAACGCCACCGGCCCGCTCGCGGTGTCCTCGGCGAACAAGACCGGCGGCCCGTCCCCGTCGACCTGCGACGAGGCCGAGGCGCAGCTCGGGGACGCGGTGTCGATCTACCTCGACGGCGGGACGGCGGACCACGCGAAGGCCTCCACCATCGTCGACGTCACCGGCAAGGTGCCGGTGGTGCTGCGGGCGGGCGCGATCAGCGTCGAGCAGCTGAGGGAGGTCGCTCCTGACGTGGAGGCCGGCAGTTGACCGCCGCCGCCCCGTTGTACGGAGCGGGGAGCGCCCTGGCGCCGTTCCCGGCGTCCGGGCCGCTCCCGCTGGACACCTTCCGCATCCTGTTCGTCTGCACCGGCAACATCTGCCGCTCGCCGATCGCCGAGCGGCTGGCCCGGCTGGAGCTGGACTCCCGGCTGGGCGCCCGGATCGGCGGCCGGATCGTGGTGGAGAGCGCCGGCACCTGGGGCCACGAGGGCGCCCCGATGGAGGCGCACGCGGCGACGGTGCTCGGTGAGTACGGCGCGGACAGCGCCGGCTTCGCCGGGCGGGAGCTGCTGGACGAGCACGTGATCGACGCCGACCTGGTGCTGACCGCGACCCTGGACCACCGGGCGCAGGTCATCTCGATGGGGCACGCGGCGGGTCTGCGCACCTTCACGCTCAAGGAGTTCACCCGGCTGGTGCAAAGGGTTGACCCGCGGACCCTGCCGGACCCCAGGGAGGGCGCGCGGCTGACCGAACGCGCCCGCGCACTGGTCCGGGCGGCCGCCGCCCTGCGGGGCTGGCTGCTGGCCGCCGCGCCCGAATCGGACGAGCTGAGGGACCCGTACGGGGCGCCGATCGGCATGTTCCGGAACTGCGGCGAGGAGATATTCGACGCGCTGGACCCGGTGGTGACCGCCCTGACCGGTGTGGGCCGGTGAGTTGAGCGCACTCCACTAAAGTTTCAGTGGAGGATTCGTGAAGGCCCGGTGCCCAGGGCGTGCGGGCAACCGGAAAGGCCCAAGCCCGCGTGTGCGGGCGGGCCGCGCGGCGGACGCAGACCTACGCTGGAAAAATCCGCCCGCACACCAGCCCGGGAGCCGCTCCATGACGGTCGCCGATGCCCGACTGACGCACTGGGAGGCCGCCGAGGCCCTGCGCACGGCGGACCCGCTGGTCGCCGACCTGCTCACCGCCGAGGCCGAGCGGCGCACCGACTCGCTGCAGCTGCTGGCCGGCGAGAACCTCGCCACCCCGGCCGTGCTGGCCGCACTCGCCGGCCCGCTGGTCGACAAGTACGCCGAGGGCTACCCGGGCCGCCGGCACCACACCGGCTGCGCGCCGGCCGACACCGTGGAGCTGCTGGCGGTCGACCGGGCCCGCGAGCTGTTCGCCGCCCCGCACGCCAACGTCCAGCCCCGGTCCGGGACTTCGGCGATGCTGGCGGCCTACGCGGCGCTGCTGCGACCGGGGGACGCGGTACTCGCGATGTCGCTGGAGCACGGTGGCCACCTGAGTGCCGGCTCGCGCGCCAACTTCTCCGGCCGCTGGTTCCAGTTCCACGGCTACGGGGTGCGCGAGGAGGACGGCCGGATCGACCTGGAGCAGGTCCGCCGGCTGGCCCACGAGCACCGCCCGAAGGCGATCGTGGCCGGCGGCATCTCCTACCCCCGGCACGTCGACTGGGCGGCCTTCCGGGAGATCGCCGACGAGGTGGACGCCTACCTGATCGCCGCCGCCGGGCAGACCGCCGGCCTGGTCGCGGCCGGGGCCGCACCCTCCCCGGTGCCGTACGCCGACGTCACCGTGGCGGCCACCCACAAGCTGCTGCGCGGCCCGCGCGGCGGCCTGCTGCTGTGCACCGCGGAACTGGCCGACCGGGTCGACCGGGCGGTGTTCCCGTTCACCCAGGGCGGAGCGGCGATGAACGAGGTGGCCGCCAAGGCGGTGGCGCTGGCCCAGGCCGGCACCCCCGCCTACACCGGCTACGTCCGCCGGGCGGTGGCCGGGGCGCGGGCGCTGGCGGCCGCGCTGGTCGCGGCCGGGGCCGCGCCGCTCACCGGCGGCACCGACACCCACCTGGTGACGGCCGAGGTCGGGGCCCTCGGCCTGACCGGGGTGGAGGCCGAACGCCGCTGCGCCGCCGCCGGGTTGATGCTGGGCCGGTGCGCCGTCCCGTACGACCCGGCGCCGCCCACCGAGACCTCCGGCATCCGGCTGGGCACCGGGACGTGCGCCGCCCAGGGCATGGGGGAGGAGGAGCTCGGCGAGGTCGGCGCGCTGCTCGGGCGGGTGCTCTCCGGGGGCGAGGTGGAGCCGGTGCGGGCCCGGGTGCGGGAGCTGGCGCGTGCCTTCGCGGGGCGCCGCTGAGGATTCGGGGGTCGCCAGGGCGAACCGCGATGCGGGGGCACGGCGTCGGAGTCAATAAGGTGTGCTCCGTGGCGACGCACCTCGAATCCCGAAGCAGCGCGGGAGTACCCTGCGTACTCGTCCGTCCGAGCGCGACCCTGGAGGCCGGTGGTGCGTGAGTATCTGCTGGTCCTGTTCGTCTCCGCGGCGGTGACCTACCTGCTGGTCAGTCCGGTGCGGAAGTTCGCCATCGCGGCCGGCGCGATGCCCCCCGTGCGGGCGCGCGACGTGCACCGCGAGCCCACCCCGCGGCTGGGCGGCATCGCGATGTTCGGCGGTCTGCTGGCCGGTCTGCTGGCGGCGTCCCAACTGACGAACCTGGGGCGGCTGTTCGTGCAGAGCGCGGACATCAAGGCGCTGCTGTCCGGGGCCGGGATCATGTTCGTGCTGGGCGTCCTGGACGACAAGTGGGGCGTGGACGCGCTGGTGAAGCTCGGCGGCCAGATGATCGCCGCCGGTGTGATGGTCTGGCAGGGCGTCACGGTGATCTCGATCCCGGTGCCCGGCTACGGCCCGGTCGCGGTCACCCCCACCCAGGGCATGATCATCTCGGTCACCCTGGTGGTGGTGATGGTCAACGCGGTGAACTTCATCGACGGCCTGGACGGCCTGGCGGCCGGCATGGTCTGCATCGCCGCGATCGCCTTCTTCCTGTACTCCTACCGGCTCTGGCTCGGGTACGGCATCAACGACGCCGCCCCCGCCGCGCTGTTCACCGCCGTGCTGATCGGCATGTGCCTGGGCTTCCTGCCGCACAACCTGCACCCGGCGCGGATCTTCATGGGCGACTCCGGCTCGATGATGCTCGGCCTGATGCTGGCGGTCGCGGCGATCTCCATCACCGGCCGCGTCGACCCCGACCTGATCTCCGCCCGGACCGGGTCGCAGACCCTCACCGTGCACGCCCTGGTGCCGATCTACATCCCGCTGATCCTGCCGCTGACGGTGATCGCGCTGCCGCTGGCGGACCTGCTGCTGGCCGTGGTGCGCCGCACCTGGGCCGGCAAGTCGCCGTTCGCCGCCGACAAGCAGCACCTGCACCACCGGCTGCTGGAGGTCGGGCACTCGCACAGCCGGGCGGTGCTGATCATGTACTTCTGGGCCGCGCTGATCGCGTTCGGCACCGTCGCGGTCTCGGTCACCAACACCGGCCGCACCGTGGTGCTCACCATGGCCGGCCTGTGCCTGGTGGGCCTGGCGGTGCTGCTGATGCCGCGCTTCAAGCCGCGCGCGCCGAAGGCCGTCCAGCCGTTCATGCCGCCGCGCTACCGAGACGGCGAGGCAGCGGCTCCGGTCGCCGAACCGGTCGCCGAGACCCCCGCGATGGCTGAGCTGTCGGCGGAGGACAAGGCGCTGCTCGGACGGATGGGCACCGGGGCGACGGCGGTCGGGCCGCGCAACGAGCAGCGGTCCTGACGGTTCGTCAACTCCCGTTGCACCGTTCGGCGGCACTTCTGGGCCTACGGTGTGACAGGTACCACACGTTCATGGTAAAGCTCTCATCAAATAGTTTGTGATACCGTTCACGAGTACCGAGAACACGCCGAAAGACCTGACAGGTGGAGGACTTCCGTCCCTGGTCGGTCTGCCGGCTTCCCGCGGCGTGGTCCTCGCCCCTGTGCCTCTGCCCCTTTCCACCGACATGCCGCCGGAGCTGCCGACATGCCGTCCCACGACGCCCGGATCCTCCGTGGCGCCGCAATTCCCACTGCGGTCGCCGGACTGATCGCCATGGCGATCTCCTTCGCCGTCGCGCAGGGGAAGGGTCTGCTCGGCGCCCTGCTCGCCACCGTCGTGGTGATCGGCTTCTTCGGCTTCGGCCAGATCGCGCTCGACCGGCTGACCCGGAACAACCAGCAGATGCTGATGCCGGCCGCGCTGCTGGTCTACACCACTCAGATCCTCGCGATCGGCGTGCTGCTGGCGGTGGCCAAGCACCTCTCGTTCTTCGACCACAAGGTCTTCGGGTTCTCCCTGCTCGGCCTCGCGATCGTCTGGACCGGCTTCCAGGTGAGGGGCTGGCTGAAGGCCAAGACCTTCTACGTGGAACCCGACGGCAAGTCGAAATCCGGGCGTCAACCGTGAGCGGGGCAGGCTGTCCCCCTCGCGAGGGGGGCGGTGTTTATGCCCTCCTGACGGACTGCTATCGTCCGTCCCAACGGCGGAGTACGGGAAGCGGCCAGGTCCCTCCGATGATCGGACGGATCGCCCCCCGACTCCACGAAGCTTTCGAAGATCCCGCGGTGGGGATATGCGCCGCGCCGGGTCCGCGAGAAATCCAACAAGTTCCAGTGCCGCACCGTGGCTTCCGGCCACGCCGACACACCGAGGTTGCCGTAACCATGCGTCAGAACGAAGGAGTCTGTGGTGGGTGCTGACGTCCAGCTCGCCTCCGAGGCCGGTTGCCACCTGAACTCCGGCTGCGGCTTCCCGGCGCCCGGCCTGAACGAGTTCGAGTTCAAGCCGATCTTCTCGATCGGCAGCGTCGACTTCACCAAGCCGATGCTGTTGTCGATCATCTGTGCGCTGCTGGTGGTCGCCTTCTTCTGGGCGTCGTTCGCCAAGCCGAAGCTGCTCCCGGGCAAGCTCCAGCTGGTCGGTGAGATCGGGTACGACTTCGTCAAGCGGAGCATCGTGCTGGAGACCATCGGCAAGAAGGGCGAGAAGTACGTCCCGATGCTGGTCTCGATGTTCTTCTTCGTGTGGATCATGAACATCATGTCCATCATCCCGTTCGCCCAGTTCCCGGTGATGTCGCGCATCGCGTTCCCGGTCGGGCTCGCGGCGATCGTGTGGATCACCTACATGACGCTGACCTTCAAGAAGCACGGCTTCGTCGGCGGTATGAAGAACCTCTGCTGGCCGTCCGGCATCCCCGGCTGGGTCATGTTCATCCTGGTGCCGATCGAGTTCTTCTCGAACATCTTCGTGCGCCCGTTCACCCTCGCGGTCCGAGCCTTCGCCAACATGTTCGCCGGTCACCTGCTGATCGTCGTCTTCTCGGTGGCCTCGTGGTACCTGCTCAGCCCCAGCATCGGCGCCCTGTACGGCTCGGTGTCCTTCGTGGTGGCTGTCGGTCTGACCGGCTTCGAGCTGCTGGTGCAGTTCCTGCAGGCGTACATCTTCGTGATGCTCGCCAGCAGCTACATCGCCGGTGCCCTGGAAGAGGCGCACTGAGCCCCGCGGCTCCGGCCGCGCCCAAGAACTCCCGGTGGCCAACACCCACCGGTCTCCCATCCCCGCAAAGGATTAGCTGAGATGTCCGCTCTCGCTGAGGTCACTGGTTCCGTCGCTTCCATCGGCTACGGCCTCGCCGCGATCGGCCCCGGCATCGGTGTCGGTCTGATCTTCGGTAACGGTGTGCAGGCGATGGCCCGTCAGCCCGAGGCTGCCGGCCTGATCCGCTCCAACATGTTCATCGGCTTCGCCCTGACCGAGGCCCTCGCCCTGATCGGCATCGTCATGCCGTTCGTCTACGGCCAGTGAGCCAGGCGCACCGGTAGTCAATTCCGACGAAAGGTACTGATATGGCCCCCGAGGTTCTCCTCGCGGCTGAAGAGAAGATGAACCCTCTTCTCCCCGCGTGGCCCGAGGTCATCATCGGCCTGCTCTGCTTCTTCATCGTCTTCGGCCTCCTCGGCAAGAAGCTCCTCCCCAGCATCGAGAAGGTGCTGGAGGAGCGCCGTGACGCCATCGAAGGCGGCATGAAGCGTGCGGAGACCGCTCAGGCCGAGGCCCAGGCCCTGCTCGAGCAGTACCGCGCCGAGCTCGCCGAGGCGCGTCACGAGGCCGCTCGGATCACCGAGCACGCTCG
Organism: Streptomyces sp. TLI_171; assembly: GCF_003610255.1. Classification (GTDB taxonomy): domain Bacteria; phylum Actinomycetota; class Actinomycetes; order Streptomycetales; family Streptomycetaceae; genus Kitasatospora. Next base: position 4,931,221 of record NZ_RAPS01000001.1, read on the forward strand.
TGAGCAGGGCGCTGCCCTGATCACCGAGATGCGCGAGGAGGGCCAGCGCCAGCGCGAGGCCATCGTCGCCGCCGGCCACGCCCAGATCGAGGCCGACAAGAAGCAGGCGACCGCCGCCCTGCGCCAGGACGTGGGCTCGCTGGCCTCCCAGCTGGCCTCCCGGATCGTCGGTGAGTCCCTGGAGGACCACGCCCGCCAGAGCGGTGTCATCGACCGCTTCCTGGGCGAGCTGGAGTCCAAGGCCGCCGCTGCCCAGGGTGCGGCCAAGTGATCGGCGCGAGCCGTGAGGCACTCGCCGCCGGCCGCGACAACCTGGAGAGCCTGACCGACAACACTTCGGTGGACGCGGCCAAGCTCGCCGAGGAACTCGCTGCCGTCACCACGCTGCTGGACCGCGAGGTCTCGCTGCGCCGCGTCCTGACCGACCCGTCCCGGTCCGGTCAGGACAAGGCCCAGCTGGTCGCCTCGCTGCTCGGCGGCCAGGTGTCCGGCGAGACCGTCGACCTGGTCTCCGGCCTGGTCCGCTCGCGCTGGTCCGGCCCGCGCGACCTGGTCGACGCGGTCGAGGAACTCTCCGCGTACGCCGAGATCGTCGCCGCCGACAAGGCCGGCGCGCTGGACGACGTCGAGGACGAGCTGTTCCGGTTCGGCCGGGTGGTGGCGGGCTCGCACGAGCTGCGCGCCGCGCTGACCGAGCCGAAGGCCGACGCCGCCGCCAAGGCGACGCTGGTCCGCACGCTCCTCGGCGGCCGGGCCAACGCGGGCACCGTCCGCCTGGTCACCAGCCTGGTCACCGTCCCGCGGGGCCGTAGCCTGGAGGGTGGCCTGGAGTCCTACTCCAAGCTCGCCGCCTCCCGGCGGGGCCGCGTGGTGGCCCTGGTCACCAGCGCCATCCCGCTGTCGGACAGCCAGAAGGACCGCCTCGCCGCCGCGCTGGCCGGTCTGTACGGCCGGCAGGTGCACCTGAACATCGACGTGGACCCCGAGGTCCGCGGCGGCGTCCGGGTGCAGATCGGTGACGAGATCATCGACGGCACGGTCGCGAGCCGCCTCGAGGGCGCTCGTCAGGGCCTCGAAGGCTGAGCACCAGCACTATCCGACCCTCGGTCGGGCGTCGGTCCACACCAGGTGGGCCGGCAAAACGTACGGCCGGTTCACCCGACCCGGCCGAGAGTCGAGCACTTGCGGCCCTCAATGGCGGGCCGAGGATCGCAAACTAGGAGAGCAGGGAAGCCTGATGGCGGAGCTTACGATCCGTCCGGAGGAGATCCGGGACGCGCTGGCCGACTTTGTCCAGTCGTACCAGCCGGACGCGGCCTCGCGTGAAGAGGTCGGCACGGTCACCGAGGCCATGGACGGTATCGCGAAGGTCGAGGGCCTGCCCTCGGTCATGGCCAACGAGCTGCTGAAGTTCGAGGACGGCACTCTCGGCCTCGCGCTGAACCTCGACACCCGCGAGATCGGTGTCGTCGTCCTCGGTGAGTTCTCGGGCATCGAAGAGGGCCAGACGGTGCAGCGCACCGGCGAGGTCCTCTCCGTCCCGGTCGGCGACGGCTACCTCGGCCGTGTCGTGGACCCGCTGGGCAACCCGATCGACGGCCTGGGCGACATCGCCTCCACCGGCCGCCGCGCCCTGGAGCTGCAGGCCCCCGGCGTCATGGCCCGCAAGTCGGTCAAGCAGCCGCTGCAGACCGGCATCAAGGCGATCGACGCGATGACCCCGATCGGCCGCGGCCAGCGCCAGCTGATCATCGGTGACCGTCAGACCGGCAAGACCGCCGTCGCCGTCGACACGATCATCAACCAGCGCGACAACTGGCGCTCGGGCGACCCGGAGAAGCAGGTCCGCTGCATCTACGTCGCCGTGGGCCAGAAGGGCTCCACCATCGCGTCCGTCCGCGGCGCCCTGGAGGAGGCCGGCGCGCTGGAGTACACCACCATCGTGGCTGCTCCCGCCTCCGACCCGGCTGGCTTCAAGTACCTCGCCCCGTACACCGGTTCGGCCATCGGCCAGGAGTGGATGTACGACGGCAAGCACGTCCTCATCGTCTTCGACGACCTGTCGAAGCAGGCCGAGGCCTACCGCTCCGTCTCCCTGCTGCTGCGCCGCCCGCCGGGCCGCGAGGCGTACCCGGGTGACGTCTTCTACCTGCACTCCCGCCTGCTGGAGCGCTGCGCCAAGCTGAACGACGCCCTCGGCGGCGGCTCGATGACCGGTCTGCCGATCATCGAGACCAAGGCCAACGACGTCTCGGCGTACATCCCGACCAACGTCATCTCGATCACCGACGGCCAGTGCTTCCTGGAGTCCGACCTGTTCAACGCCGGCATCCGCCCGGCCGTGAACGTCGGCATCTCGGTCTCCCGCGTCGGTGGCTCCGCCCAGATCAAGGCCATGCGCTCGGTCGCCGGCCGCCTGCGTCTGGACCTCGCCCAGTACCGCGAGCTGGAGGCGTTCGCCGCCTTCGGTTCCGACCTGGACGCGGCCTCCAAGGCCCAGCTGGAGCGCGGTGCGCGCATGGTCGAGCTGCTGAAGCAGGGCCAGTACCAGCCGTTCCCGGTCGAGGAGCAGGTCGTCTCCATCTGGGCCGGCACCACCGGTCAGCTGGACGACGTCCCGGTGGCGGAGATCCGCCGCTTCGAGCGCGAGTTCCTGGACAACGTCCGCCTGGAGCACAAGGGCATCCTGGCCGGCATCGTCGAGACCGGTCTGCTGGAGCAGGGCACCATCGACGCGCTGACCGCGGCGATCGCCTCGTTCAAGCAGGGCTTCACCACGGCGGACGGCAAGCTGCTCTCCGAGCAGGCCTGAGTCCGGTAGCGAGGGAAAGGACGTAGCGACCCATGGGAGCACAGCTTCGGGTCTACAAGCGCCGCATCCGCTCCGTCACCGCGACGAAGAAGATCACCAAGGCGATGGAGATGATCTCCGCGTCGCGCATCGTCAAGGCGCAGCGCGCGGTGGCCGCCTCCACTCCGTACGCCGATGAGCTCACCCGCGCGGTGACCGCGGTGGCCACCCGGTCCACCGCGAAGCACCCGCTGACCACCGAGAACCCGAACGCCACTCGGGCCGCCGTTCTGCTGATCACGGCGGACCGCGGCCTGGCGGGCGGTTACTCCACCAACGCCATCAAGCAGTCGCTGGCGCTCGCCGCCCGCCTCCGCGAAGAGGGCAAGGAGGTGGTCACGTTCATCGTCGGTCGCAAGGGCGTCGGCTACTACGGCTTCCGCAACCTTGAGGTCGCGAACTCGTGGACCGGCTTCTCCGACAAGCCGACCTACGGTGACGCGAAGACGGTGGCCGCGGATCTGATCGAGGCCTTCACGGCGGAGACCGGCGGTGTGGACGAACTGCACCTGGTGTCGACCGAGTTCGTGTCGATGCTGACGCAGAACGCCATCGACAAGCGGCTGCTGCCGCTCCGCCTCGACGAGGTCGAGCTGAGCGACGGCGCCGCGGCGAAGAACCAGATCTTCCCGCTGTACGACTTCGAGCCGTCGGCGGAGGGCGTCCTCGACGCACTGCTGCCGCGGTACGTCGAGAGCCGGATCTACAACGCGCTGCTGCAGTCGGCTGCTTCCGAGCACGCCGCCCGCCGCCGCGCCATGAAGAGCGCGACGGACAACGCCGGCGAGCTCATCAAGTCGCTCACGCGGCTTGCCAACTCGGCCCGTCAGGCCGAGATCACCCAGGAAATCAGCGAGATCGTGGGCGGCGCGAACGCGCTGGCCGACGCTAGCGCGGGGAGCGAATGAGTATGACCACCACTGTTGAGCCGACCACGGCGACGGGCCGCGTCGCGCGGGTCATCGGCCCGGTCGTCGACGTGGAGTTCCCCGTCGACGCCATTCCGGAGATGTTCAACGCCCTGCACGTCGAGGTGAACAACCCCGACGGCACGGGCAAGAAGACCCTGACCCTCGAGGTCGCCCAGCACCTCGGCGACGGCCTGATCCGCGGCATCTCGATGCAGCCGACCGACGGCCTGGTCCGCGGCGCGCAGGTCGTCGACACCGGTTCGGCGATCTCCGTCCCGGTCGGCCAGATCACCAAGGGCAAGGTCTTCAACGCCCTCGGCGAGGTGCTGAACGTCGACAAGGCCGAGTTCGAGTCCCAGGTGGAGGTCCGCTGGCCGATCCACCGCAAGGCCCCGAACTTCTCCGAGCTCGAGTCGAAGACCGAGATGTTCGAGACCGGCATCAAGGTCATCGACCTGCTGACCCCGTACGTCACCGGTGGCAAGATCGGTCTGTTCGGTGGCGCCGGTGTCGGCAAGACCGTTCTGATCCAGGAGATGATCTACCGCGTCGCCGAGAACTTCGGTGGTGTGTCGGTGTTCGCCGGTGTCGGCGAGCGCACCCGTGAGGGCAACGACCTCATCGACGAGATGGTCGACTCGGGCGTTCTGGACAAGACCGCGCTGGTCTTCGGCCAGATGGACGAGCCGCCGGGCACCCGTCTGCGGGTCGCGCTCTCCGCGCTGACCATGGCGGAGTACTTCCGCGACGTCGAGAAGCAGGACGTGCTCCTCTTCATCGACAACATCTTCCGGTTCACCCAGGCCGGTTCCGAGGTGTCGACCCTGCTCGGCCGCATGCCCTCCGCGGTGGGCTACCAGCCGAACCTGGCCGACGAGATGGGCCTCCTGCAGGAGCGCATCACCTCGACCCGCGGTCACTCGATCACCTCGATGCAGGCGATCTACGTCCCCGCGGACGACCTGACCGACCCGGCGCCGGCCACCACCTTCGCCCACCTGGACGCGACCACCGTTCTGTCGCGCCCGATCTCGGAGAAGGGCATCTACCCGGCCGTCGACCCGCTGGACTCCACGTCCCGCATCCTCGACCCGCGGTACATCACGCAGCTCCACTACGACACGGCCGTCCGTATCAAGGGGATCCTGCAGAAGTACAAGGACCTCCAGGACATCATCGCGATCCTCGGCATCGACGAGCTGTCCGAGGAGGACAAGGTCACGGTGCAGCGGGCCCGCCGCATCGAGCGCTTCCTCTCGCAGAACACCTACGTGGCGAAGCAGTTCACCGGTGTCGACGGTTCGACCGTGCCGCTGTCGGAGACCATCGAGGCCTTCAACGCGATCGCGGACGGCAAGTACGACCACGTGCCGGAGCAGGCGTTCTTCATGTGCGGTGGCATCGACGACCTCGAGCGCAACGCTGCCGAGCTGCTGAAGAAGTAGTCGTCGCGATGTACCGGTGAGGGGTGGTCCCCGGCTCTTGGGGGCCACCCCTCACGGCACAGAGCGGCTGTGATCCCGGTCATCTCGGCGCCCTTCGTTTCATTCCGGGGGCGCGAGCCCGTTATTCTTACCGAAACCGTGGAGTAGATCCGCGGCTTCAAGAGCCAAGGAGCCCACGTTGGCTGAGCTGCACGTCGAGCTGGTCGCAGCCGACCGCAAGGTGTGGTCCGGTGCGGCCACCATCGTTGTCGCCCGCACGGCCTCCGGTGACACCGGCATCATGCCCGGCCACACCCCGGTGCTGAGCGTGCTGGAGACCGGCCCGGTCACCATCCGCACCGTCGACCAGGGCACCGTGATCGCCGCGGTGCACGGTGGCTTCATCTCGTTCGCGGACAACAAGCTGTCGATCCTCGCCGAGATCGCCGAGCTGGCCGACGAGATCGACGTCGCCCGCGCCGAGCGTGCGCTGGAGAACGCCAAGTCCGAGGCCGACCTGCACGCCGAGCGTCGCGCCGAGGTTCGCCTGGTCGCCGCCGGCGGTCTGAAGGCGCATCACTGAGCCTGGTCTCAGCGACGGTCCCGGGGACGCCTGAAGCGTGACCCCGGGACTGTCGTATCAGTTGGTAGGAATGAGCGGTCGTGGGTCGACCGCCACGGGGATGAAGGCAGCGAGGAGGTAGGTGAGCGTGGTCCTCGCCCTTGTGGTGTGCGCGTCGGTGGTGGTCCTCGCCGTCGCGGGGCTGGTCGGCTTCGCGGTACGCCGCCGCCTCATCCAGCGCGTCGGCGGCACGTTCGACTGCTCCTACCGCTTGAAAATGCCGGCCGACGCCTCCACGCAGCCCGACCTCGACGAGAACGGCAAACCCACCTCAGCCCCGGTCCCGCAGACCGACGGCAAGGGGTGGGTTTTTGGTATCGGCCGCTACAGCGGCGACTCCATCGAGTGGTTCCGGGTGTTCTCCTACGCGCCCCGGCCGCGACGGGTGCTGCCTCGCACCGAGATCGAGGTGCTGGGCCGCCGCTACCCGCAGGGGCAGGAGGAGCTCGCGCTGCTCTCCGGCTCCGTCGTGCTGCGCTGCCTGCACAAGGGCGCGCCGCTGGAGCTGGCGATGAGCGACGACGCCCTGACCGGTTTCCTGGCCTGGCTGGAGGCCGCCCCGCCCGGCCAGAGGGTCAATGTCGCGTAGCGACGAGACATGGGGGTCCCCCCGGCCGGAGGCTGGGGGAGTCGCGTAGCGACGAGACTTGGGGGTCCCCCGGCCGGAGGCTGGGGGGGCGCGCAGGTCGGGGCAGTGAGCCGCCGTTAACACGCCGGGGGCCGCGCGCTAGGCTGCCGGGCATGGTGAACCTGACGCGCATCTACACCCGGACCGGGGACGACGGCACGACCGCGCTCGGCGACATGAGCCGGACCACGAAGACCGACCCCCGGCTGATCGCGTACGCGGACACCAACGAGGCGAACGCGGCGCTCGGCGTGGCGCTGGCCGCGGGCGCGCTGGACGACGAGCTGGTGACGGTGCTGACCCGGATCCAGAACGACCTGTTCGACGTGGGCGCGGACCTGGCGACGCCGATCGTGGCGGACCCCGAGTACCCGCCGCTGCGGGTCGAGCAGTCGTACGTCGACCGGCTGGAGGGGGAGTGCGACCGGTTCCTCGCGGAGCTGGACAAGCTGCGGAGCTTCATCCTGCCCGGCGGGACGCCCGGCGCGGCGTACCTGCACCTGGCGTGCACGGTGGTGCGGCGGGCCGAGCGGGCGACCTGGGCGGCGATCGAGGAGCACGGGGAGAGCATCAACCCGCTGACCGCGAAGTACCTGAACCGGCTCTCCGACCTGCTGTTCATCCTGGCGCGGACGGCCAACAAGGAGCGCGGCGACGTGCTGTGGGTACCGGGCGGCGACCGCTGACGGTGCGTCAGCGGGTCTTCTCGCGCTTGGGGAAGACCGTGTAGCTGGCGGCGATCAGCAGGTTGATGCCGACCACCAGGCCCATCCGCGGGTACCAGGAGTCGAGGCCGGCGGTGCGGGCGCCGTCGCCGACCAGCCACTGGACGCCCGCGATCAGCGCGACCGTGACGACCGAGGCGAGTAGCGTGAGGGCGAACACGCCCCACTCGTAGCGGGCTCGCGGTGCACCGTACTTGGGCATTCCGGCGGGCTTCGGACCGCCGGCCAGGCGGTGCGCGGCGTGGCCGTCCGCCCAGCGGACCAGGCGGTGGCCGTAGGCGAGCGAGAAGCCGACGTAGGCGGCGGCCAGGCCGTGCGTCCAGTCGGCGGTGGCGCCGCCGCGCAGGTCCGCGACGGTGGCGCCGAGGATCGCCAGGTCGACCACCGGGAGCAGCGCCAGCAGTACCGCGCCGGTGCGGCGCAGGCGCAGCGCGTAGCGGGCCAGCAGCCCGGCCGCCAGGACCACCCAGAAGCCGACCTCGCCGGCCACGATCAGGGAAACCATGCTTCGATCCTCCCCGGGCGCGGGCGGGCCGTCATCGTCCGGGAAGTCGACGGGGGTGTCAGCCCTTCGTCGGACGGCGGGTCGTCCGACCGGTCGTTCCGGTACCGCGGAAGGAGTGCTGGGATGGGCCTCGTGAGGCTCACCGACCGCCAGGAGGATCTGGCCATCGCCGCCGCCGGGCTGCTCGGCGGCCTGCTGCTGATCGCGTTCGGCGCGTACGACGCGCGGCCCGGCCTGCCGGTGTGGGCCGCGGTGCTGCCGCTGGCCGCGATGTCGGCGCTGGAGCTGGTGCGGCGGCGCTGGACGATCGGGGCGGTCTGCGCCGGCGGTGTGCTGTTCGGCCTGGCCGTGTACTTCGGCTCGGTGATGGCCACCCTGCTGATGTACACCGACCTGCTGTACGCGGCCACCCTCTACGGGCCGGCCCGGATGAGCAAGGTGCTGCAACTGACCGGCGCCGCGGCCACGCTGGTGCTGTCGGGGCTGTCCTGGCGGTACGGGTCGGTGCCCGGGGCGCTGCTGGTCGCGGTGTTCTGCGGGCTGATCTTCCTCGCCCCGGTCTGGACGGCCGACCTGCTGCGCCGGCACCGGGACCGCGCCGAGACGGAGCGGTTGCGGGCCGAACAGACCGCGCTGCTGGCCGAGTTGGACCGGCGCGGTGCGGTGGTCGCGGAGCGCGCCCGGATGGCCCGCGAGCTGCACGACGTGATCGCCAACCACCTGTCGGCGATCGCCATCCACGCCACCGGCGCGCAGGCGGTGGCGCGCCGTCAGCAGCGCGCCCAGGACGAGCCCCTGGTGGAGGCGCTGGCGGTGATCCGGGAGAACAGCGTGCAGGGCCTCGCCGAGATGCGCCGGATGATCGGTCTGCTGCGCGAGGCCGTCCCCGAAGAGCCGTACGCCGCACCGCGGTTGGCGGCGGTGGACGTGCTGCTGGAGCAGGCCGCCACCGCCGGCCGGACGGCCGGGCTGCGGTTCTCGCTGGAGGAGTGCGGCGAGCGCGGCGAGCTGTCCGCGCCGGTCGAGCTGGCCGCGTACCGGATCGTCCAGGAGTCGCTGACCAATGCCGTCAAGCATGCCGCGCCCGGCCCGGTGCGGCTGCGGATCGGCTACGGGGAGCGGGAGTTGGAGATCACCGTGGAGTCCGAGTACCGGGAGGGCGAGGGCCGGCCGGTGCCCGGGGCGAAGGCCGGGCTGGTCGGCATGGGCGAGCGGGCGCAACTGCTCGGCGGTGCGCTGAGCGCCGGGCCGGACGGGCCGAGGTGGCAGGTCCGGGCGGTGCTGCCGCGGACGGCGAGCGGGGAGCGCGAATGATCCGGGTACTGGTGGCCGAGGACCAGGCGGCGGTGCGGGCCGCGCTGGTGATGATCCTGCGCGCGGAGGACGACCTGGAGGTGGTCGGCGAGGCCGCCGACGGCGAGCAGGCCGTCCGCCTCGCCCTGGAGCTGCGGCCCGACGTGGTGCTGATGGACGTGCAGATGCCCCGGCTGGACGGCGTCGCCGCGACCCGCGAGGTGGTGGCGGCGGGAGCGGCGCAGGTCCTGGTGCTCACCACCTTCGACCTGGACGAGTACGTGTGGGGTGCGCTGCGGGCCGGCGCCGCCGGGTTCCTGCTCAAGGACCTGGAGGCGGACGCGCTGGTCGAGGGCATCCGGACGGTCGCCCGCGGCGACGGCATGCTGGCGCCCTCGGTGACCAGGCGGCTGATCGCCTCGTTCGCCCGCTCGGCGCCGCCGGCCGGAGTGCCGGGCCTGGCGGAGCTCACCCCCAAGGAGCGGGAGGTGCTGGGCTGCCTCGGCGCGGGCCTGTCCAATGCGGAGATCGCCGCCCGGCTGCACACCGCCGAGGCCACCACCAAGACGCACGTCAGCCGGATCCTGGCGAAGCTCGGGCTGCGCAGCCGGGTGCAGGCCGCGATCCTCGCCCAGGAGTTGGGCCTGCCCGTCCCCGGCGGGAGCTGAAGTGACTGGGCGGTAGCTGAACGGCCGCTGGGAGCCCGGACGGGGAGGGGTGCAGATCACACCCCGTCCGGCGCAGATCACACCGCCGGATCGCACCACTGCGGGCACGCTCCCACTAGAGTCCGGCGAGAGCGATGCCGCTCCCGCAGCCGGTCCGTGCTGCCCGGGCGCGGGGCGTTCTGGGCAGGTGGGTGAGTTTGCTCACGGTCCGCCCCGCAGACGGGTGATTTGGGCGGTAATCGAGCGTAAGTGTGAGGTGATCCTGCGTATATTCCCTCGGACGGGTGAAGTTGAGGGACAGTCCGGCGGGTGACAGCAACCTGCGGAACTGGTTCACCGTCAGATTCAGGAAGGGGCCGGTGCGGCAAGACCGCCCTGCTGCCCGCGCCGACGGCTCCACGGACCACCCCCGAGGTGCGGGCGCACCGTAGGAACGGACGTACGGCAGACGACCGAGGAGGAGGACAGCGTGCGCATCACCGGCGACCACACCGGACTGGCCATCGAAGGACGGCTCGACGTGCGCAGCGCCGCCGACGCCAGGGCGCTGCTGCACGCCGCGGTCGACGGCGGCGAGGGCGACCTCGTGCTCGACCTCGGCCGCCTCGAATTCTGGGACGCCACCGGACTCGGCGTCATCATGGGCACCCACCGGCGGGCCGGCCGGGCCGGCCGCCGCCTGGTGCTGCGGGAGGTGCCCGTGCAGCTGCAGCGGCTGCTGGTCGCGACCCGGCTGCACCGGATCCTGGCCGTCGAGGGCGCGGTGCAGGACCCGTACGGGACGACGCTGCCCGCGCTGGGCTGACACCCGCTCTGTACTGCGCGGAGCCCGCTCCGACCCATCCCGGTGTGTCCATGCCCGGTGCCGGTGTGGGAAAGTCTCCGCTCAGGTGTCCGAGTGGCGGGGAGCAGCGACGTGGTGCAGCCGAGCGGAGAGTTCCGGGGAGACGGGGTGCGCCCGCGGGGTGGGGAACTGGTCAGCGGCGAGCGGCTGGTGGTGGTCGGCGGCCCCGAGGGATCGGAGGCCCGGCACTGCCCGGACGAGTGGCTGCCGCAGCCGCGCCGGATCCGCGGACTGGTGCAGGCCCGGCCCGAACTCGGGCCCAGCTCGGCCGTCGGGCCGCTCGCCCTGGGCACCGGCGACCTGAGACTGCTCGACCGCGACGGCGACATCGCGGCGGTGCTGGGGCAGCTCCGTGAGGGCCGCTCGGTACGGCTGGTCGGCCAGGCCGGCTCGGGCCGCTCCGCGCTGCTCGCCGCGGTCTCCGAGGCCGCCGCCGAACTCGCCCCGGACGGCGTCGTACGGCTCAGCGGCTACCGCAGGACCGCCGCGGACCTGCTCCAGGAACTGTTCGCCACCACCCACCACGCCCCCGACTTCCGCCCCGACCGGGAACAGCTCGCCGAACTGCTCTCCACCGTGGCCGCCGTGGTCGCGATCGACGACGTGGAGGTCTTCGGCGAGGAACTGGAGGAACTGCTCGGGTACGCACCCGAGTGCGCGTTCCTGATCACCACCACCCCCGGCAACCCGCCCTCGCCGGCCGGCTCCCGGCTGCGCGACCACCTGGTCGCCGGCCTGTCCCGCCCCGCCTGCCTGACCCTGGCGTCCCGACTGGCCGGGCGGCCCCTCGACGACATCGAACGGGCCTGGGCGGTCGACCTGTGGTTCGAGTCGGAGGGCCTGCCGCTGCGCTTCGTGCGGGCCGCGGCCCTGCTGCGCCAGCGGGACGTCGCGGTGGACGCGCTGGTCGCCGCCCAGGAGGACCGGCGGAGCGTCTTCGGCTTCGCCCAGGAGTACGAACTCCCGCGCGACCCCGCCGAATTGGAGACCGAACTGCGGCAGCAGGTGCCGCTGCCCTCGGTCGGCGAGTCCGCCGCACCGGCCCGCCGGCTCACCCAGGGCCTGAGCGAACCGGCCCGGCGGGTGCTGCGGCTGGCCCTGGCGCTCGACGGGGAGTGCCCGACCGCGCCGCATCTGCCGGCGCTGGTCGACGTCGGCCTCGGCGAGAGCGCCCTGCAAGAACTCGTCGAAGCGGGCCTCGCGGTCTCCGTGGGCGGCCACCACCGGCTGACCGAGGGCGTCGTCGACGCCCTGCTGCCCGAGCTGGAGGACGACGGCAACGGCGGACCCGCACCCTTCGAACCCGGCGGAGTCGCGCACGGCGCCGCCGAGCACCTCTCCTGGTGGGTCGGGCACGCCTCGGTGTCCACCCGTCAGGTCGCCGCCGAGGCCGAGGTCATCCTCGCCGTGCTGCTCGCCGAACGCGACGCCGACCGCCCCGCGCAGGTGCTGCGGCTCGCCCGGGCCGCCGCCCCCGCCCTCGCCCTGTCGCTGCGCTGGGGCGCCTGGGAACGGGCCCTGCAGCTCGGGCTGGAGGCCGCCCGGATGCTCGGCGCGACCGCCGAACAGGGCTGGTTCCACCACGAGTTGGGCGTCCTCGCGCTCTGCGCCGGCAACCCGCAGCGGGCCGTCGCCGAACTGGAGTCGGCGATCGCGCTGCGCGCCGCCGCCGGCGATCAGCGCGGCGGCCCCGCCGCCCGGCGGATGCTCGACGTGATCCGGCTGGAGGAGACCGCGGCCCTGACCGCCGGCCCCGGTGCCGAACCCGCCCGGCGCCGCCGCACCATGCGGTCGATCGCCCAGGTCCCGGGCCGGCTCCGCAAGCGCGCCCCCGGCGGGGCCCGCAAGACCGTCCTGGCGGCCGGCGCCGCCGTGATGGCCCTCGGCGTGCTGGGCACCGCGATCGGCGTGGCCGTCAGCAACGACGGCGAGCCGTCCGGCAAGCAGCCCGGCAACTCCGCCGACGACCTGCCGCTGCCCGTCGACAGCTCCACCACCCCGCGGCCCACCGCCACCGCCACGTCGCCGTCGGCCAGCGGCAGCCCGAGCGCGAGCGACAGCGCGACGGAGTCCGAGAGCCCTGCGGAGAGTGCGCCCGCGAGCCCGACCTCCACCCGCAGGACGACCAGCTCCCCGAAGCCGACCCCCACCGCGACCTCGACCAAGCCCAGCACGCCCACGCCGCCGAGCCCCCCGCCGCCCTCGCCCTCGGCCAGCCAGTCCGCGTCCACCCCGCCGCCCTCGCCGAGCGAGTCGCCCAGCACAAGCCCGTCGCCCACCGCCACCGTGACGCCCTGACGGGGCGTCACTGCAGCAGGCGCTCCAACGAGACGTTTCCGCGTTCGAGGATCCCGGCGTACCCCGACCAGGCGGGCCGGGCCAGCAGGTCGGCGACGGACGGGGCGTCGGGACCGAGGGCGCGCTGCAGCAGGCGGTGCGCGACGCCCAGCGGGGCGTTGCGGTCGCGCAGCCACGATTCGGCGGCGTCCGGGCCGCCCGCCGCGTGGGCGGCGCGCAGCGGGGCCACCCAGCCCGCGGACCACCAGGCGGCGCGCTCGGCCTCCGGGACTTCGGCGAAGGTCGGGGCGAGCGCGGCCGCGAGCCGGCGGTGGTGGGCCGCCTCGTCGCCCGCCGACTCCGGGTACTCGCCGGCGAAGTGGAACCATTCGGTGCGGTGCTCGCCCGCGCCGGGCACGCTCTCCGGCCCGAGCGGGAGCTCGGCGTAGTGCGCCTCGCCGGGCACGAAGACGTCCCGCAGCACGGCGTAGCGCAGGTGGACCGACCCGGCGAGCAGTGCCGCGTCGTACAGGTCCTTGCCCTGCGGGTGGCCGTCGGTGTGCAGCCACATCAGCTTCCAGGCGAGGGACAGCTCGCGGGTGGCGACGTTCAGCACCGCGCCCGGGGCCACCTCCAGCGGCTCGGGCGGCACCGGCAGCGGCTCGTTGAACACGAAGTCGAGCTGGACACCGCCGCCCGGCAGGCCGTCCGCCTCCCAGGGCAGCAGCAGCCGGCGGCCCGGGACCCGCTCGTACGTCCAGATCTCCTCGCTGACCGCCTCGTGCGCGAGGATCCGGACCGGGCCGTCCGCGGTGGCCGCCGCCGCGGCGCGGGTCAGGCCGTGCAGCAGGTCCGCGGTGCGGGCCTCGTCGATTGCCCAGTCCTCCGGGACCACCACGAAGTCCAGGTCGCCGGGCTCGCGGGCGGCCTCGCCGAACCAGGCGCGCAGCACGACGGAGCCGCGCAGCACCAGGTGGTCCACCCAGCCGGAGTCCGCGACCGCCGTGAGAACGGCGTCCATCGCGGTGCGGCGGGCCGCGCGCCAGGCCGCGGCGAGGGCAGGATCGGCGAAGCGCGGATCGCCGGTCCGGAAGGCGTGGCCGTGCTGCTTCAAGGACGGGTCGAAGACGGCGGGCTGCCGGGCACGCGGGTCCTCGATCGGACGGAACGTCAGCGGCAGCCCCCCGGCGCGCCTCTGAAGGTCCCGGGCGTCGGTCATGGCACCTCCTCAGCTTTCAGGGGTCTCGTCGAGCCAGCCGGCGTCCAGGGCGAAGGCGGAGTCGTGCACCACGTACTCGCGCTCGGCCTTCAGCGGCGGGAGACCGGCCGCGGTCAGGGCAGCCAGCAGGCGGTCCAGGCGGGCGCCGGCGGTGGTCAGGCCCACGCGGTGGCAGCGCTGGGTCACGAAGTACTGGCGGTGGCCGCCCGGTTCGGTGCGGCGGGCGTTCCAGGAGACGTGGGCGTGGTGGCCGGCGGCAGCCGCGACCAACGCCTCGCGGGGCGTCCCGGGAGCCAGCCGGACCTTCACATGGTGTTCGAAGTAGTGGGCGGCGTCGGCGAGTTCGGCCAGCGCGTCGGTGGCCGGCACCTCCGGCGCCCAGGGCGCGGCCTCGATCTTCACCCGGACCGGGGTGAACCCGGCCGCCCGCAACCGGGCCGCCTCCGCGGCGGCCCTGCGGTGCTGCGCGGCCAGCGCGCCCTCCGCCCGCCAACTGACCATCGGCTGCGAGGGATGCCGCCCACGCGCCAGCAGGATGTGCGTGAACTCCAGACCGCGCGCGGCCGCCCACCCGGCCAGCGCATCGGCCTCGGCCGGCGCCAGTGTCAGATGGGTCTCGTACCGGCCGGTCACCGCGGCGCTTCGCACAGGCATGCGGAGATTCTGGCAGCCGCCACCCACGAACCGCCGACCGGAGGGCAGCAGCCGCGCCGGGCGGGAGTGGGGCTAGAAGAGCTTGAGCTTGTCGTCGTCGATGCCGCGGAGTTCGTCGTAGTCGAGGACGACGCAGCCGATACCGCGGTCGGTGGCGAGGACGCGGGCCTGGGGCTTGATCTCCTGGGCCGCGAAGATGCCCTTGACCGGGGCGAGCAGCGGGTCGCGGTTGAGCAGGTCCAGGTAGCGGGTGAGCTGCTCGACGCCGTCGATCTCGCCGCGGCGCTTGATCTCCACGGCGACCGTGACGCCGTCGGAGTCGCGGCAGAGGATGTCGACGGGGCCGATCGCGGTGGGGTACTCGCGGCGGATCAGCTGCCAGCCGGTGCCGAGGACCTCCATGCGGTCGGCGAGGAGTTCCTGCAGGTGCGCCTCGACGCCGTCCTTCACCAGGCCGGGGTCGACGCCCAGCTCGTGGGAGGAGTCGTGGTGGACGTCCTCCAGGGTGATGATCAGCTTCTCGCCGGCCTTGTTGGTGACCGTCCAGACCTCGCCGTCCTCCTTGAGGGCGCACGGCGGGGACATCCAGTTCAGCGGCTTGTAGGCCCGGTCGTCGGCGTGGATGCTGACGCTGCCGTCGGCCTTCACGATCACCAGGCGCACGGCGGACGGCAGATGTGCAGCGAGGCGGCCCGCGTAGTCCACGGTGCATTTGGCGATGACAAGACGCATGGGGACAAGCCTAAGGCCCGCCGGGAGTGCCCCCGTCCGCGTTCGATTCCGAGCGGCGGACGGCGCGCGAACGGACCGCGGACGCCGGCGCAAGCGGACGGCCGCGCTCCCCGCGGCAGTGGGGTCGAGCGGCGGCAATCCCGAGACAGGCGGCCGGACCGGGGCGGGCCCCGGAGCCGATTGAAGCGAGTGCTCGCACGGCAGGTGTCGGCCGGCCGGGACCGGCGAAACATGGTGACCGCACGGGTACGCGCGGTGAGGCGTGCCAGCTCGGCGCACTGGGTTGGGACACGGCGGATTCCGGCCAATCTCGGCTTCCGCACGGAGTTTCGGGCGGCAATCCACCGATTCGCCAGCCGCCTGCGGGGCGGCCTGCCACGCTGGTCTGACCCCCTGGCCAGGAATCCGAGCGCGGCAGCTCCATCGGTCCGTCGCGCCGTCACCACCCGAACACCGCGCGAAGTTCACCGCACGTCCGTTCAACGCACCCTCAGCACACCGGCACCACCGCCCCGGCGACCCCGTCGGGGCGGACCGCGAGAGGAGAACCCATGTCGCTCGACGTCTCACCGGCCCTGCTGGAGAAGGCCGAACGAGGCGAGGTCGACGAGCGGGAGTTCGTCGACTGCGTCCGCACCTCGCTGCCCTACGCCTGGGACATGATCAGCTCGCTGGTCGCCCAACTCAAGGTCGACGGAACCGACTTCGCCGACAACGAGGTTCCCCCGCCGAGCGAGAAGGAGCGCGGGCAGCTGCTCCGCGCGCTGGCCAGCGATGCGATCCGGGGCGCCCTGCAGCGGCACTTCGGCGTCCAGCTGGCGTTCCAGAACTGCCACCGGGTCGCGGTGTTCGCGCCCGGCCCCGACACCGCCGAGCGGCACGCCCGCTTCACCTCCGTCCGGGCCCAGCTGCTCAACCAGTCGCCGGAGCTGCGCGACTGCTGACCCGCCGTCAGCACCCAGGAGTCCCACCGAGCGCGGGCCGCCCCGGAGCAACCCCGGGGCGGCCCGCGGGCGCGCTCAGGACAGCTGCGGCAGCACCTCCGCGCCCAGCCGGGCCACGTTGTGCAGGGTCGCCGCGGTGTCGCCGGAGCCCTCGGCGAGCAGCGCGAACCGCCGGATGCCGGTGCTCTCCGCGGTCGCCAGCAGCCGGTCCGCGCACTGCCGGGGCGTGCCCACCGCGTGCAGGTCGCAGAGCAGCTCGGTGTACGCCCGCGGGTCGCGCATCGACCGCTCCCGGCCGTCCACCGTGCGGTGCGCGCCCAGCCCGTGGGCGAAGAAGTCCGGCATCGCGCGCAGCAGACCCGCCCGGGCCGCCCCCGCCCGGTCGTCGATCTGCGCGACGCCCGCCGCGACGTGCTCCCGCTCGACCCGGGCGAGTTGCTCCTCGCCGCGCCCCGCGGCGCGCCAGGCGGCCCGGTAGGCGGCCAGCATGTCCCGCTTGTCCTCGTCGCCCGAGTGCATGCCCAGCAGCATCGGCAGGCCCCGCTCGGCGGCCGTCCGCACCCCGTTCGGGGAGGTGCAGGCCACCACCACCGGCGGGCCCGGCACGGCGGCCCTGGCGTCCTCCTGACGCTGCCTCGGGATGACCGCCCCGGTGCCCTCCAGGCCCAGCCAGCCCGACAGGTCCTTGCGCCGGGCCGGCTCCGCGGCCCGCGGCACCACCGCCACCTCGGGGAACTCGAACTGCGGGCCCGCAGCGCCCACCCGGGAGCCGCGCAGCCAGCGCAGCAGCAGGTCCAGCCGCTCCGGGAAGCCGTGCTCGAACGCCTCCAGGCCGGTGCCGAACACCGCCAGGTCGATCCACGGCCCGCCCCGGCCCACGCCCAGCGTGAACCGGCCGCCGGAGGTCAGGTGCAGCAGCGCCGCCTGCTCGGCCAGCGCCACCGGGTGACGGGTGCTCAGCACGCTCACCGCGGTGCCCACCCCGATCCGCCTGGTCCGGCCCAGCAGCATCGCGGCCAGCGTGGCGGCGTCCGGGCAGACCCCGTACGGGACGAAGTGGTGCTCGGCCAGCCACACGGCGTCCAGGCCAGCCCGTTCGGCGGCCACGGCGGCCGAGACGGTGCGGTCCAGCGCCTCGCCGTGGGTCTGCCCGGGGAACTGCGCGGACAGCAGGAAGGCGCCGACCCGGATCGCATCGGTGCCCGCGCCCCGGCTCGGCTCGGGGCCGGTCCGGACGGCCGGCACCACCCCGCTGCGGGCCGTCCGCGGGGCGCCGGCACGGGCCTCGGGTCGGGCGGTGGTCTTGGTCATCGGCTGCCTCCTCGGTGCGCGCAGGGTCTGCGAGCCCCGCCGTGTCACCACGTGAGTAACCCATGTCATGTGCCAATGGCACGCGGAACGCCCAATTTCCCCGAGGAAAGGGTGGATTACCGGCGATTCACCGGACCGGGCGGGTGATCCGTGCTAATGGCGCGGGAGTGGCGGATGGGGCGGCGCGTGCCCCCGGGGTACAACGCGGCGGGCCCGGTCCGGTCACTGCCTGGGACCGGACCCGCCGCGGCCCGTACCCTGGAGGCACAGCGCGCCCGATGGAGAGGTAGTCACGTGTCCCCCCGCCGCAACCGGATCGACCACCCCGACGACCGCGGGAGCGCCGCGCCGATGGGCAGTTCACTGCGCCGGGTGGAGGAGTACCGGGGCGAGGACTGGGTGGTGCAGACCGTGGCCGGCACCGCCGGGCGGTTCTACCGCTGCCCCGGCTGCGACCAGGAGATCCCGCCCGGCGTCGGCCACCTGGTCGCCTGGCCCGACCACGGCGGCGGCGTCGACGACCGCCGGCACTGGCACCGGGCGTGCTGGGGAGCGCGGGAGCGCCGCGGCTCCAACATCCTGCGGGGCCGCGGCGCTCCGAAGTACTGACGGCGGCTCAGGCGTCCCG
Source organism: Streptomyces sp. TLI_171 (assembly GCF_003610255.1). Taxonomy (GTDB): domain Bacteria; phylum Actinomycetota; class Actinomycetes; order Streptomycetales; family Streptomycetaceae; genus Kitasatospora. The sequence goes on from NZ_RAPS01000001.1 coordinate 4,949,457, forward strand.
CTTCTTCAGCACCAGGTACCCGCAGAGCAGGGCGGCGGCCGTCCACGCGGCGCAGATCAGCAGGCCGGTCCACGGGCCGTACGGCTGGTCGGCCGGCTGGTAGACCTGGACGGCCCGGGAGCCGGCCCAGTCCGGGAAGTAGTGCGCGACGTTCTTCACCTTCGGGACCGCCGACAGGATCGGCGAGAGCAGGAAGAAGAACGGCACCAGGATGCCCAGCGCCAGGGTCTGGTTGCGCAGCAGCACGGTGACGCCGGCCGAGAACAGGCACAGCAGCGTCAGGTAGAAGGCCGCGCCGAACACCGCCCGCAGCACGCCCGGCTCGCCCAGCGAGGTGCGGTGCTCGCCGAGCACGGCCTGGCCGACGAAGAAGGTGACGAACGCGGTCACCAGCGCTACCGCCAGCGCGATCGCGCCGAGCACCGCGGCCTTGGCGGCCAGCAGGGTGCCGCGCTGCGGGACGGCGGCGAGCGAGACCCGGATCATGCCGCTGCTGTACTCGTTGCCGATCGCCAGCACGCCGAACACCACGATGGCCAGCTCGCCCAGCAGGATGCCGGCGAAGGCCGTGCCGGTGGCGTCGAACGGGGTGCTGGAGTCCTTGGTGAACTCGGCGAAGTTCTGCTTGGTCACCAGGGACAGCAGCGCGCCGACCACCAGGGTGACCAGGAAGGTCGCGGCGAGCGTCCAGAGGGTGGAGCGGACGCTGCGGATCTTGGTCCATTCGGACTGGGCGACGGCGGGGAAGGCGGCCATCTCAGCTCTCCTTTCCGGACTGGCGGTTGTCCCAGCCGGTGCCCCAGGCGGGCTGCTGCTGGGCGGTGGGGGCGGTGCGGGAGCCGGCGGACCCCGGGGCGCCCGCGTGGTACTCCACGGAGTCCGCGGTCATCTGCATGAACGCCTCCTCCAGCGAAGCCTGCTGGGGGCTGAGCTCGTGCAGGGTGATGCCGTGCGCGGCGGCCAGGTCGCCGAGGAAGGCCGGATCGCCGTCCACCACCTCCCAGGCCCCGTCCGGGCCCGCCTCGGCGCTCAGGCCGGCTCCGCGCAGGGCGTCCAGCAGCTGCTCCTGGTGCGGGGTGCGCAGCCGCACCGCGGAGCGGGAGTTCTGCTTGATGAACTCGGCCATCGGCAGGTCGGCGAGCAGCCGGCCGCGGCCGATCACCACCAGGTGCTCGGCGGTCAGCGCCATCTCGCTCATCAGGTGCGAGGAGACGAACACCGTGCGGCCCTCGGCGGCCAGACCCTTCATCAGGTTCCGGATCCACAGGATGCCCTCGGGGTCGAGGCCGTTCACCGGCTCGTCGAACATCAGGGTCTGCGGGTCGGCCAGCAGGGCGGAGGCGATGCCCAGGCGCTGGCCCATGCCGAGCGAGAAGCCGCGGGCGCGCTTCTTGGCCACCGCGGTCAGGCCGACCAGCTCCAGGACCTCGTCGACCCGGCCGCGCGGGATCCGGTTGGACTGGGCCAGCCAGAGCAGGTGGTCGTAGGCGGTGCGGCCGGGGTGCACGGCCTTCGCCTCCAGCAGGGCGCCGATCTGCCGCAGCGGGTCCTGGATCTCGGCGTAGTGCTTGCCGCCGATGGTGACCTTGCCGCTGGTCGGGTGGTCCAGGTCGAGGATCATGCGCATGGTGGTGGACTTGCCCGCGCCGTTCGGCCCGAGGAAGCCGGTCACCACGCCCTCCGGGATCCGGAAGCTCAGATCGTCAACGGCCAACTTGTCACCATAACGCTTCGTCAGGTGATGCAACTCGATCATTCACCACTCCTTGGTCTTCGGTCAGGTTAGGACAGAAAGCGGATAAATCGGACGACCGTCGACCGGGGCGTGCCCGCCGGGCCCTACGGTGGAACCATGACCTCGCCCAGCGCGCCGGCCGTCCGCCAGAACGGCACCGGCACCCCGCTCGTCCTGCTGCACGCCTTTCCGCTCTCCGCGCGGATGTGGGAGGCCCAAGTGGAACGGGTACCCGGCCCGGCCGGGGACGATGCCCGGGTCGTCGCACCGGACCAGCGCGGCTTCGGCGCCGCCCCGCTCGGCGAGCAGCCCCCGTCCCTGGACACCGCCGCCGACGACCTGGCCGAGCTGCTGGACGAGCTGGGCATCGAACAGGCCGTGCTCGGCGGGCTGTCCATGGGCGGCTACGTGGCGATGGCCTTCGCCCGCCGCCACCCCGAACGGCTGGCCGGGCTCGTCCTCGCCGACACCAAGGCCACCGCCGACACCGACGCCGCCCGCGCCAACCGGGAACGGATCGCCGCCGCCGTGCTGGCCGCCGGAAGCGTCGAGCTGCTGATCGAGGAGCGCACCGCGGAGAACCTGCTGGCCCCCGGCGCCGACGAGGAACTCGCCGGCGCGGTGCGGCAGATGATCGCCGAGGCGGACCCGGCGGCGGTCGCCTGGGCGCAGCGCGCGATGGCAGCCCGCCCCGACTCGCTGGACGACCTGGCGGCGCTGGAGGTGCCCGCCGCGGTCATCGTCGGCGAACTCGACACCGTGACCCCGCTGAGCGAGGCCCGGATGATGGCCGAGGCGCTGGGCGACGCCGAACTGACGGTCATTCCGGCGGTCGGCCACCTGTCCTCGCTGGAGGCCCCGGAGACCTTCAACGCCGCCGTCCGGGCGCTGCTCAAGCGCGTCAAGTAACGACCCGTCGCCCGATCCACCGAAAGGGCCCGGAGCGTCAAGCTCCGGGCCCTTTCGGACAGTTGGACCCCAGCGGTCCGAGCGGTGACTAGCGCGACTGCTGCGCCGGCACGCCCAGCGAGTCGTCGGTCGGCAGCGAGGCCGCGGCGACGGCCGCACCGGTCAGCGTGGCCAGCATCTCGCGGACGTTGGTCAGCTGCGCGTTGATCGAGTCGCGGCGGTTGGTGAGCGCCGCCAGCTCGCGCTCCGACTCGCTGCGGACCCGGTCGGCCTTCGCGTTGGCGTCGGCGACGATGTCCTCGGCCTGGCGCTGGGCCGTCTCGATGGTCTGACGGGAACGGCGCTCCGCGTCGGTGCGCAGCTTCTCCGCCTCCAGACGGAGCTGCTCGGCGCGGTGCTCGATCTCGGCGAGGCGCTTCTCCGCCTTGGCCTGACGGGCCGCCAGGTCGCGCTCGGACTGCTCCCGGCGCTTGGCCAGGTTGGTCTCGAACTCCAGGGCGGCCTGCGCGGCCTTGGTGCGGGTCTCCTCGAAGAGGGCGTCCGCCTCCTCGCGCTTGTTCTGCGCGTCCTTGTTGGCCTCGGCCCGCAGCTGCGCCGCGTCCGACTTCGCCTTGTCGACGATCCGCAGACCCTCGTCCTCCGCCTTGGCCTTGCGGTCCTTGGCGTAGTTCTCGGCCTCGGTGCGGACCTGCTGCGCGGCGGCCTCGGCCAGCTCGCGGTGCTGCTCGGCGGCGCGGTGCGCCTCGTCGCGCAGGTCCTTCGCCTCCTCCTCGGCGAGGCGGAGGATCTTCTCGACCCGGGCGCCGAGGCCGGCGTAGGAGGGCTCCGCCTCGGTGACCGCGGCCTGCGCCGTCTGGGTCTCCAGGTGGAGTTCCTCGATGCGCTTCTCCAGCGCGCTGATCCGGGAGAGCGCGCTGTCTCGGTCGGCCACCAGCTTGGCGATCCGCTCGTCGACCTGGGCGCGCTCGTACCCACGGCGTACCAGGTCGAAGCCGTGCGGGGAGTGACTGTCGCTCATGGGATTTCTGGGCTTCCTGTCGTCAAACCGCTGAGATGGTTGAGGGAATCCTGACACGGTACCGGAGTGTCAACGGCGAAACACCGTTGGTTCGCGGACAATGTCCGCTCAATCGGGTGGCGCGCCCCCGGAGCGATTGCCTCCCGATCGCGGAGAGCCCACCCCGGCACCGGCCTTGGGCCCTCCGTCCTTCTTGTTTCCCCCGTTGCCGTGGGCCGACGGCGCGGGTGCCTCGAAGGCCTCCAGCGCCGACAGCACGTCCTGGACCCGAGAGATCTCGGTGTTGATGTCCTTGCGGCGGCGGACCAGTTCGTCCAACTCCCGCTGGCCCTCGTCGGTCACGCGCTTCGCCTCGGCCTTCGCCTCGGCGAGCAGCCGCTCCGCCTCCTCGGCGGCCAGCCGCAACTGCTCCTCGGCGTCCGAACCCGCCCGGCGGATCCGCTTCTCGGCTTCCTCGTCGGCACGCTTCAACCGGGACGAGGCCTCGTCGGCCGCCGCCTCCAGCTTCTCCTCGGACTCCATCTCGGCGGCCTTCAGCTTCGCCTCCGCCTTGATGATCAACGCCTCGGCGCGGGTGGTGGAGTCCGACAGCTTGTGCTCGGCCTCCTTCAGCAGCGTCTCCGCCTTGCGCACCGCGGCGATCCGCACCCGGCCCGCCTCCGCGGACGCCTCCGAGGTCAGCTCGGACGCCCGGGACTCGGCCGCGGCGATCAGTTCCGCCGCCCGCTCCTCGGCCTCCGCGACCTGGGCCTGCGCCTGCTCCTCGGCCTCGGTCAGCTGCTCCTGGGCCGCCGTCACCAGCGCGTCCACCCGCTCGCCGGCGGACTTCATCGCCTGCGCGTTCTCCTTGCGGGCCCGCTCGTGCAGCGCCTCGATCTCCGCGTCGGTCCGCTCGCGCAGCTCCTCCGCGCGCTCCCGGATCGCGGTGGAGTCCCGGCGGGCCTCCGACAGCAGGGCGTCGGCGTCCGAACGGGCCCGCTCCACCTCGGCCTGGCCCAGCGCCTCGGCCTCCGCGCGCAGCCGCTCGGCCTCCTGACGGGCCGCCGACACCATCGCGTCGGCCTGCTCCTCGGCCGCCGTCGCGACCGCCAGCGCCTCCGCCTGGGCCTGCTCGCCGAGCTGCTCGGCGTCCGCGAACGCCTTCTCCAGCACCGACTTGGCCTGCTCGCGGGTCGCCTTGTCGTACGCCTCGGCGCCCTCCCGCAGCTCCCGGTCGAAGGACTCGGCGCGGGACCGGATGTCCCCGTCGAACTCCTCCGCCAGGGTGCGGGTGGCCAGCGCGTACTCCTCGGCGTCCGAGCGCAGCGCCGCCGCCCGCTCCTCCGCCTCGGTGAGCGCCGCCGACGCCAACTCGTCCGCCTCGGCCAGCACGCGCTGCGCCCCGGCCTCCGCCTCGGCCCGCTGCTGCTGCGCGAACTCGGCCGCGGCGGACCGCAGTTCGGCGCTCTCCCGGCCGGCGCGCTCGCGCAGCTCGCGGTCGTACGCCTCGGCGGCCTCGCGCAGCTGGGCGCTCTCCCGCTCCGCAGCGGACCGCAGTTCGGCGATCTGTGCGGTGGCCTTCTCGTGCATGCCGGCCACCGACTGGCGGACCTCCGCGGCCTCCTGCTCGGCCGCCGACACCAGCTCGGCGGCCCGCGCCGCGCCGTTCGCCCGCAGCTCCTCGGCCACCTGCTCGGCCTGCTCGCGCAGCTCCGCGGTCTCCCGCTCGGCGGTCGCCCGCAGCTCCCGGTCGTACGTCTCGGCGGCCTCGCGCAGCTGGGCGCTCTCCCGCTCGGCGGTGGCCCGCAGCTCGGCGGTCTCCCGGTCGGCGCGCTCGCGCAGCTCGCGGTCGTACGCCTCGGCGTCGGTGCGCAGCCGGGCCGCCTCGGTGCGGTCCGCGGCGGCCTCGGCACCCAGTGCCTCGGCGTCCGCGCGGGCGGTGGCCAGGGTCTGCTCGGCCTTGGTGCGCAGCCGCTCGGCGTCGGCCGCGGCGGCCTCCCGGACCGCTTCGGCCTCGCCGTCCGCCGCCGCCCGGATCGCGGCGGCCTCGGCCAGTTGCTCGGCGGTCCGCGCCTGGTCGCGCTCCAGGTCGGCGCGGGCGGCCTCGCGGGCCTCCGCGGCCTCGGTGCGCAGCGCCTGCGCGGCGGCCTCGGCCTGCTCGGCGACCTCGCGGGCGGCCTCCTCGGCCTCGGCCAGCACCGCACGGCCGGTCTCCTCGGCCTGCGCGCGGTGCTGCTCGGCCCACTGCGCGGCCTCGGCCCGCAGCGCCTCGGCGGCGGCGTCGGCCTCGGCGCGGACGGTGTCCGCGGCGGCCGCGGCCAGCTCGCGCAGCTCGGCGCCCTCGCGTTCGGCGGCGGCCAGCTGCTCCTCGGCGGCGGCCTGCGCGGCCGCCAGCGTCTCCTCGCGGGCCCGCTCGGCGGCGGCGGTCAGCTTCTCGCCCTCGGACCGGGCCCGGGACAGCGTCTGCTCGGCCCGGCCCTGCACCGCGGCGGCCTGCTCGCGGGTCTCGGTGAGCAGCCGCTCGACCTCCTCGGCGGCGCCCGAGCGCAGCGCGTCGGCGTCGGCCTTGGCGGTGGTGAGCAGTTCCTCGGCCTGCTTCGCGGACTCCTCGACCTGCACGGCGGCCTGCCGGCGGGCCTCGGCCCGGACCCGCTCGGCCTCCGCCTCGGCGGCGGAGCGCTGCTCCTCGGCCTGCTCGCGGGCCTGGGCGGCCTCGCGCTGCATCCGCTCCAGCTGCTCGCGGATCGAGGCGGCGTCCTCCATCGCGGCGTTCTGCGCCTGCTCGACGGCCTCCCGGGCCTGCTCCAGCAGGGTGTGCGCCTCGGACTTGGCGTGCTCGACCAGCCGTTCGGCCTCGGCGGCGGCCTCGCCGCGGGTGGACTCGGCGTCCGCTCCGGCCCGGCTCAGCACCTCCTCGGCCTGCTTGGCGGCGCGCGCCATCCGCATCGCGGCGTCCTTGGCACCCTCGGAGCGGCCGGCCTCCTCGGCCTCGGCGCGCAGCCGCGCGGCCTCCGCGGCGGCGGCCTCCCGCAGCTCGGCGGCCTCCCGCTCGGCGGCGGCCCGGCGTTCGGCGATCTCCGCCTCGGCCTCGGCGCGCAGCTGGTTGGCGACCGACTCGGCGGCGCCGCGCAGGCGCTCGCTCTCCTCGGCGGCGGCGGCCTTGGCGGCGTCCGCCTCGGCCTGCGCGGTGGCGGCGACGGAGCGGATCAGGTCGGCCTCGCGGGTGGCGGCGGCGACCATCTTGGCGATCTCGGCGCGCGCGGTGGCGGAGCGCTGCTCGCTGGCGGCGGCGCCGTCGGCGACCTTGCGCTCGGCCTCGCTGGTGGCCTCGGCCTGCAGGCGCTGGGCGGCGGCGGTGGCCTCCTCGCGCATCCGGGCGGCCTCGTTGCGGGCCCGCTCGGTCTCGGCCAGGGCCTCGGCGCGCAGCCGCTCTATCTCGGCCTGGGCGCCGGCCAGGGCGGCCTCGGCGCGTTCCTGGTCGGCGAGGGCCTGCCGCTTGAGGGCGGTGATCTCGGCCTCGGCGGCGGCCAGCTTGTGCTCGGCGGCGGAGTGCGCGTCGGCGAGCTGCTGCTGGGCGGCGGTGAGGGTGGCGGCGCGCTGCTCCTCGGCCTGGGCGCCGGTCTGCTGGGCCTGCTCTGAGGCGGCCCGGAGCAGGCGTTCGGCGTCGGTCTGGGCGCGCATCAGGGCGGCTTCCGCCTGTGCCTGGGCCTCGCCGCGGGCGGCGTCGACGTCGGCGGCGGTCTGGGCGCGGGCCTGGTCGGCTAGCGCGGCGGCCTCGGCGCGGACCGCGGCCATCATCCGCTCGGCCTCGGCCCGGGCCTCCTGGAGCAGGCGCTGGGCCTCCTGCTCGGTGCCGGCGCGGGTCTGCTCCGCCCAGTTGACGTTCTCGTTGACGTGGCGCTCGGCGGCGGCCCGGAACTCGTTGAGCTCCTCCTCCAGCTGGCGGCGCCGGGCGTTGAACTCGGCCTCCAGCTGGGCGGTGCGCTCGCCGGCCTCGGCCATCATCCGCTGGGTGGCGGCCTGCGATTCGCGCAGCGCGCGCTCGGCGTCCGCGCGCAGCGCCTCGGCCTGCATCTCGGCGTTGCGCAGGAGCTGCTCGGCCTGGCCGGAGACGGAGTCGAAGGCACGCGGCTGGGCGAGCTGCCGGCGGGCCTCGTGCAGCTTGGCCCGGAGCACCTCCACCTGGTAGGCGAGGTCGTCGGCGTGCTCGATGGTCTTGTCCCGCTCCTTGCGGGCCTTCTCCAGCTCGGCCTCGAACTTGGAGAGGTGATCCTCAACCTCGTAGCGGTCGTAGCCCCGCACTCCGCGGTCCCATCCATCTCCTGGTCGCGTCCTCGACCGGGCCGCTCCGTCCCGCAGCCTGCCGGGTCGGACCGGTTGGTCCTTGCAATCGCTCCGCCGTCCGAGTGGACTCCTGAGCGAACTGTTGCCTCTGGAGAATGGTGACAGATCCGAACGGCGACCGTTCGGCCGTGCCCGCGTCGTGGACTCCCCTGCGGTGCGCCGACCTGTGGTAGCGGCGCACCTGGGCATTGTAGTGGGAGCCGCCTCCGGGGGAATGGGGGCGAGTGCCTTTTCGGAAGTTACCGACCAGTTCGTTACCGGCCGACCGGTTGTCCGGACCGGATGCGGTCAGTGCTCGGACGGCTCCGCCGAGGTGACCAGCTCGGTCAGCACGCCGCCGCAGTCCTTGGGGTGCAGGAAGGTGATCCGGGAGCCCATCGAGCCGCGCCGCGGCTCCGGGTACAGCACCCGCACGCCCTTGCCGGCGATCTCCGCGGCGTCCGCGTCCACGTCGGCGGTGCCGAAGGCGATGTGGTGCACGCCCTCGCCGTTCTTGGCCAGCCACTTGGCGACCGTGGAGTCCTCCCGGGTGGGCTCCAGCAGCTGCAGGTACGAGGCGCCGCCGTCCCCGGTGTCGTTGATCTTCAGCATGGCCTCGCGGACGCCCTGCTCCTCGTTGACCTCCGAGTGGAACACCTCGAAGCCGTAGGTGGAGCGGTAGAACTCCACGGTCCGGTCCAGGTCGAAGCAGGCGATGCCGATGTGGTCGATGCGGGTCAGCACGGGAGGTCCTCCGGGGGACGGGGGCGACATGAGGGTGGCACTCAGTGCAGCGCATCGCGGCCGCCGCACGCCAGCAGCGCGCCCTGCGAGTCTGCTCACACCCTCCATGCCCGCTCTGACACGGTGTTCACTGGGAAGTGCCAGTAGCGCTGATCACATCGTCTCGGCGGTGACGCAGAGGTGACCGGTCAGTACATTGACGGCATCCCCATACCCTCTGGTCCGACGCGCGAAGGGGCTCGTCCATGACTACTTCTGTGATCGTCGCAGGCGCCCGCACCCCGATGGGGCGGCTGCTCGGCTCGCTCAAGGGTTTCTCCGGCGCCGAGCTCGGCGGCTTCGCGATCAAGGCGGCGCTGGAGCGGGCCGGCATCACCGGCGAGCAGGTCCAGTACGTGATCATGGGCCAGGTGCTGCAGGCCGGCGCGGGCCAGATCCCGGCCCGCCAGGCCGCCGTGAAGGCCGGCATCCCGATGAACGTCCCGGCCCTGACCATCAACAAGGTCTGCCTGTCCGGCCTGGACGCGATCGCGCTGGCCGACCAGCTGATCCGGGCCGGCGAGTTCGACGTCGTGGTGGCCGGCGGCCAGGAGTCCATGACCAACGCCCCGCACCTGCTGCCGAAGTCCCGCGAGGGCTTCAAGTACGGCGCGATCGAGATGCTCGACGCGATGGCGTACGACGGCCTGACCGACGCCTACGAGAACATCCCGATGGGCGAGTCCACCGAGAAGCACAACACCCGCCTGGGCATCGCCCGCGAGGTGCAGGACGCCATCGCCGCCGCCTCCCACCAGCGCGCCGCCAAGGCCCAGGCCGACGGCGTGTTCGAGGCCGAGATCGTCCCGGTGGCGATCCCGCAGCGCAAGGGCGAGCCGGTGCTGTTCGCGCAGGACGAGGGCATCCGCGCCGACACCACCGCCGAGGGCCTGGCCAAGCTGCGCCCGGCCTTCGCCAAGGACGGCACCATCACGGCCGGCACCTCCTCGCAGATCTCCGACGGCGCCGCCGCGGTCGTGGTGATGAGCAAGGCCAAGGCCGAGGAGCTGGGCCTGAGCTGGATCGCCGAGATCGGCGCGCACGGCAACGTGGCCGGCCCGGACAACTCGCTGCAGTCGCAGCCGTCCAACGCGATCAAGCACGCCCTCGCCAAGGAGGGCCTGGAGGTCGGCGACCTCGACCTGATCGAGATCAACGAGGCGTTCGCCGCGGTCGCCCACCAGTCGATGAAGGACCTCGGCGTCAGCGACGAGATCGTGAACGTCAACGGCGGCGCGATCGCGCTCGGCCACCCGATCGGCATGTCCGGCGCCCGCGTGGTGCTGCACCTGGCGCTGGAGCTGCAGCGCCGCGGCGGCGGCGTCGGCGCGGCCGCGCTGTGCGGCGGCGGCGGCCAGGGCGACGCGCTGATCGTCAAGGTCCCCGCGCAGGGCTGACCGTTCGTCAGGACCCCGCGGAGCCCCGACCGGAGGCTCCGCGGGGCACCGTCTTTTCTGCTGCGAGGAGCAACCCGATGGCCGATGTGGCGACGCTGGTCGAGCAGGCCCGGCAGGGCCGTCCCCGGGCGGTGGCCCGGCTGATCACCCTGGTGGAGAACGCCGCGCCGGAACTGCGCGAGGTGATGGCGGCGCTCGCCCCGTACAGCGGGCGGGCGTACACGGTGGGCCTGACCGGCTCGCCCGGGGTGGGCAAGTCCACCTCCACCTCCGCGCTGGTGTCCGCCTACCGCAAGCGCGGCAAGCGGGTCGGCGTGCTCGCCGTCGACCCGTCCTCGCCGTTCTCCGGCGGCGCGCTGCTCGGCGACCGGGTGCGGATGCAGGAGCACGCCACCGACCCCGAGGTGTTCATCCGCTCGATGGCGACCCGCGGCCACCTCGGCGGCCTGGCCTGGGCCGCCCCGCAGGCGCTGCGGGTGCTGGACGGGGCGGGCTGCGACGTGATCCTGGTCGAGACCGTCGGCGTCGGCCAGTCCGAGGTGGAGATCGCCGCGCAGGCCGACACCTCGGTGGTGCTGCTCGCCCCCGGCATGGGCGACGGCATCCAGGCCGCGAAGGCGGGCATCCTGGAGATCGGCGACGTCTTCGTGGTCAACAAGGCCGACCGGGACGGCGCCGACGCCACCGCCCGCGAGCTCAACCACATGCTCGGCCTGGGGGAGTCCCGGCAGGCCGGTGACTGGCGGCCGCCGATCGTGAAGACCGTCGCCGCCCGCGGCGAGGGCCTCGACGAACTCGTCGAGGCCCTGGAGAAGCACCACAGCTGGCTCGCCGAGACCGGTGAACTCGCCGCCCGTCGCCGCCGCCGGGCCGCGCAGGAGGTCGAGGCGATCACCCTCGCCGCCCTGCGCGCCCGGATCGGCGACCTGCGCGGCGACCGCCACCTGGACGCCCTGGCCGGGCAGGTCGCCGCGGGCGAACTCGACCCGTACGCGGCAGCCGATCAGCTCGTGGCCGAACTCACCGGGTGAGAACGGGCCCGGCCGGGCCTAGCCCCGGCCGCGCAGGCCGCGGAGGTGCTCGGCGATGGGGGCGAGGGCTGCGTAGAGTGCGTCGAGCTGTTCGTCGGTGAGCCGGTCGATGAAGTGCTCGCGGACGCTGCGGACGTGGTCCGGGGCGACCTTGCGCAGGGTGTCCCAGCCGTGGTCGGTGAGGTGGGCGTAGAGTCCTCGGCGGTCGCCGGGGCACTCCTGGCGCAGCACCAGGCCGGCCGTCTCCATCCGGGTGATCTGGTGGGAGAGGCGGCTCTTGGACTGCAGGGTGGCGGTGGCCAGGTCGGTCATCCGCATCCGGCGGTCGGGGGACTCGGAGAGCACGACCAGGATCTCGTAGTCGTTGATGGCGAGGTTGTGGGCCTGCAGTTCCCGGCTCAGCTGGTGGTCGAGCAGCTTGCCGACCTCCAGGTGGGCGCGCCAGAACCGCTGCTCGCGGGCGGTCAGCCAGGGGGTCTCCGCCTCCGCGTCGCGGGAGGGGGAGACCGCCGGCGCTTCGGTGACGGGGGTATCCATGGATCCGAGTATAGCCGACATTGTTCAATGTTGTACGAATTCACACGCCGCGGCTCCGGAGCGGCTCCCGCCCGCGTCCGGCGATCGCTCCGTGCCCGCACAACCGCCGCCCCGCTTGGGCGAGTTGAACCGGTCATGTTCAATCTGTGGGCCGGAGTCGGACGGTGACGCCGAGTTAGGCATAATCGCGCCCATGACGACGCCGACCGCGAACTTCCATTCGATAGCCGACGGTGTGTACGCATGGCAGCCGCAGCAGCGGGGTTGGGGCCTGGCCAACTGCGGCCTGGTGGCCTCCGCCGACACCGCGCTGTGGATCGACACCCCGTACGACCGCACGCTGGCCGGTGAGTTCCTGGACCGCAGTCGCGCCGTCCTCGCGCCGGGCGTCACCGTGGACCGGATCGTCGTCACGCACGCCAACGGCGACCACATGTGGGGGGCCGGCGTCCTCCCCGACGCCGAGATCATCGCCACCCGCGAGGCGCTGCACCACATCGCCTACGAGCCGACCCCCGAGCAGCAGCACGCCCTGCTGAACACCCTCGACCCGGCCAGCGACACCGGCGCCTACCTGCACGAGCACTTCGGCTGCTTCGACTGGTCCGACACCCCGCCGGTGACCCCGGACACCGTGTTCACCGGCGAGCTCGAACTGCGGGTCGGCGACCTCCCGGTGCAGATCAGCAGCCTCCCGCCGGCCCACACCAGCGGCGACCTGATCGTCCACCTGCCCACCCGCTCCACCGTGTTCACCGGCGACATCGTCTTCGGCTCCACCGCCGAACGCCCCGGCGACCACGCCGTGCACTGGGCCGGCCCGCTCGGCAACATCGTCGACGCCGTCGAGCGGCTGCTCGACACCGGCGCCGAGACGGTCGTCCCCGGCCACGGCCCGCTGCTCACCCGCGCCGACCTGCGCGCCCACGCCGGCTACCTCCGGTACCTGCGCGACCGCGCGCACGCCCTGCACGCCGCCGGCGTCCCGCTCGCCGACGCCGCCCGGACCGTGCTGGACGAGCGCCGCTACCCCGAACTCGGCCTGCCCGAGCGGCTGCTGGTCACCCTCGGCACCGAGTACCGGCACCTCGACGGCGCCGAACCGCCCGCCATGCTGGAGGTGGTCGGCCGGATGGCCGGCCTGGCCCGGCAGCGCGCCGCCGAAGGCGCCACCAGCACCGTCTGACCCGCAAGCGACGACACCCCCGAGGACCCCATGGTCGAGATCGTGCTCGCTCTGCTGGCCGGCGCCGCCCTGACCGCCGGCCCCCTGCTGTGGTCCGCCCGGCGCGCCGTCCGCACCGCCCGGGCGGCCGGCCGGCGTGCCACCGACGCCGAGAACCGCGCCGACGGCGCCGTCCAACGGGCGCTGGCCGCCGAGGAGAACGCCAGGGCCGCCGACGGCCGGGCCCGGGCCGCCGAGGCCCGGCACACCGTCGCCGAGGCCCGGCTGGCCGCGGCCGTCCGCGAGGCCGCCCACCTCGCGCACGAACGGCTGCCCGCCGCCGCCACCGCGCTCACCCACCCCCGCACCCCCGTCCCCGGCCCGCTCGACCCCGCCGCCGGCGCCGAGGACCTGCACCGCGCCCTGGACGCCGCGCTCGGCGCGGCCGTCCGCGCCGTGCTCGCCGAACGCGAGCGCACCGACGCCGCCGCCCGGGCCGCCCTGCGCGGCGCCGCCTCCAAGATCCAGGCGCTGCTGATCCAGGTCCGCTCGCTGCTGGAGGAGATCCAGCTCAGCGTCGACGACCCCCGGCTGCTCGCGCTGGACTTCCGCAACGAACTGACGCTCCGCCGGGTGCAGTCCCTCGCGGTGCTCTCCGGCGCCTGGCCCGGCATGACCCGGGAGGACTCCCCGCTCGCCGAACTCTGCGTCGGCGCGCAGTCCCGGGTGGCCGGCTACGCCCGCGTCGAGATCACCAACCACCTGCGCGAACCCCGGCTGGCGGTGGCCGCCCGGGCCGCCGAACCGGTCGCCATCGCGCTCGCCGAGATCCTCGGCAACGCCACCGCCTACTCCCACCCCGAGACCCGGGTGGTCGTCTCCATCGAACAGGGCAGCTCCGGCGCCCTGGTGGTGGTCGACGACATGGGCGTCGGCATGGAGCCCGATCAGCTGGAGCGGGCCGGCGACCTGCTCGACGGCCAGGCCGAGGTGCTGCTCACCGAACTCGGCGACCCGCCGCAGGCCGGCTTCGCCGTGATCGGCCTGCTCTGCCGGCAGTTCGGCTTCGGCTGCCGGGTCGAGCCGTCGCCGTACGGCGGCGTCCGGGCGATCCTGCGGCTGCCCGCCGACCTGCTCACGCTGACCGACCCGGGCGCCCGGCTGTCCGCGCTCGCGCCCCGCCCGATCACCCAGACCGCGCCGGTGTTCGACGCGGGCGACGCGCTCCCGACCCGCAAGCGCCGCGCCCCCCGCGTCCCGCAGCAGGACGCCCCGTCCACCCTCCCCGCCCCGGCGGGCAGCACCCCCGACCGGGCCCGCAGCGCGTGGGCGGCCCTGCAGTCCGGCACCGCGGCCGGGCGCAGCGCCGCACTCGACGACCCGAGCCCGCAGGGACCCGCCGCACCCGAAGGAGTCGAAACCCCGTGACCGCCCAGCTCCGCCGCCACACCGAGGACCTGTCCTGGGTCCTCACCCCGCTGCTCGACCTGCCCGGGGTGCAGAACGCCGTGATCGCCACCGGCGACGGCCTGGTCACCGGCCACTCCGCCGACCTCGGCCGGGACGGCGCCGACCGGGTCGCCGCGATGACCGCCTCGCTGCACGCCGCCGCCCGAGCCTTCACCACCGCGTTCACCGGCCGCGAGCAGATCCGGCTGAACCAGACCGTGGTGGAGTCCGAGGACGGCTACGCCGTGGTCACCCCCGCCGGCGAGAACTCCTCGCTCGCGGTGTTCGCCACCGCCGGCGCCGACCTCGGCACCATCGCGTACCAGATGCAGGTCCAGGTCGCCGCGCTCGCCAGAGCCCTCGCCAGCCCCGCCCGGGAGGCGAGTGGCACATGACCGTCTCCAGCGGGCCCTTCGGCCCCAGCCGCCGCCTCGTCCCGGCCTACCTCGCCACCCACGGCCGCACCGCCGCACCCGGCGGGCACAGCCTGGAACGGCTCAGCGTGCTGCACGCCGCCGCCGACCTCCCGGCCGGACTCGGCGGCGAACACCGCCAGTTATGGGAACTGGTCCGCCCCGGCGCCCTGACCGTCGCCGAGGCCGCCGCCCACCTCCGGCTGCCGGTCAGCGCGACCGTGTTCATCGCCGCCGACCTGGCCGAACGCGGCGCCCTGAGCGTGCGCGCGCCGATCCCCAACGCCCAGCCGGTCAACCGGGACCTCGCCGAAAGGCTCCTCAGTGGACTTCGCGCCCTCAAGTAGCACCGCCACCCTGCCCGGTGACGGACCGTCAGGCGCACCCGCCTACCTCCCCGCCACCGACCCGATCCTGATGAAACTCATGGTCACCGGGCCGTTCGGGGTCGGCAAGACCACCTTCGTGCGCACCCTGTCGGAGATCCCGACCCTGCACACCGAAGAGACCATGACCGCCCACGGCATCCCGGTCGACGACACCACCCGGACCCCGGGCAAGACCGCCACCACCGTGGCCGTCGACTTCGGCCGACTCACCCTCACCGACGGCGAGTTCGTGCTGTACCTGTTCGGCACCCCGGGCCAGCGCCGCTTCCTCCCGCTCTGGGAGGACCTCGCCCGCGGCGCCCTCGGCGCGCTCATCCTCGCCGACACCCGCCGGCTCGCCGACGCCTTCGACGCCATGGACCTGATCGAGGAGGCCGGCCTGCCCTACGCGGTGGCCGTCAACCGCTTCCCCGACACCCCGCCGATCGAGCTCGACAAGATCCGCGTCGCCCTCGACCTCGACCCGGCCACCCCGCTGCTCGAATGCGACGCCCGGGAACGCGACGGCTGCGTCGACGCGCTGATCGCCCTGACCGAGCACGTCCTGGACCGCCTTCCCCAGGAGACCGCCCCATGACCCGCACCGCCCTGTTCGGCCCGCAGTTCGCCGCGGACCCGCACACCCACTACGCCCGGCTGCGCGACCGCGGCCCGCTCGCCCCGGTCCAACTCGCCCCCGGCGTCGACGCCTGGCTGGTCACCGACTACCACGTCGCCCTGGAGATCCTCCGCGACACCGAGACCTGGACCCGCGACGCCCGCCGCTGGCAGGCCACCCAGCCCGCCGACTCCCCGCTGCTGCCGCTGTTCGGCTGGCGCCCCACCGCGCTGTTCTCCGACGGCGAGACGCACGCCCGCTACCGCCAGGTCATCACCGACAGCGTGGGCATCCTCGAACCGCACCTGCTGCAGCGCGACACCACCGCCGTCGCCGAGCAGCTGATCGCCGAATTCGCCGGCACCGGCAAGGCCGACCTGCTCGCCCAGTACGCCTACCGGCTGCCGCTGCTCATCCTCACCTCCTGGTACGGCATCCCCGACCCGGACATCGACCGGATCAGCGCCGCGATGAACCGCGCCTTCGAGTCGTCCACCGGCGCCGCCGCCGCGTACGCCGACCTGGTCGCCGTCATCACCGCACTGGTCGCCGAACGCCGCGAGGCGCCCCGGCACGACCTGATCTCGGCCTTCCTGAATCACCCGGCGAAGCTCGCCGACGAAGAGGTCGTCCGGCACATCACGCTGACCCTGATGGCGGGTCACGAGCCGACCGCCAACCTCACCGCCAACGCGCTGCTGCGGATGCTCTCCGACGACCGCTACGCCGGCTCCCTGCACAGCGGCGCGATGACCGCGCACGACGCAGTCAACGAGGTGCTCTGGAACGACCCGCCGCTGTCCAACTTCTCCCCGCACTACCCGCGCCGGGACATCGTCTTCCACGGCACCGCGCTCACCCCCGAGCAGCCGGTCCTGGTCTCCTACGCCTCCGCCAACGCCCAGGCGGCGCTGCCCCCTTCGGAGGCCGAATCGCTCGGCGGCTCCTACGCCCACCTCGCCTGGGGGGCCGGACCGCACCGCTGCCCGGCCCGCCAGCCCGCGGTCCTGATGGCCGTCACCGCGATCGAGTACCTGATCAGCCGCCTCACCGACCTCCGGCTGGCCGTCCCCCCGGACACCGTCACCTGGCGCCAGGGGCCGATCCACCGCGCCCTGACCGCCCTCCCGGTCGAGTTCACCGCCCTCTGAGACCCGACCCGTCAGGGGCGCGGGGAATCTGCTGCGCGAGCGGAGGAGGACACTCAGGGGCGCGGGTCAGAGGCCGAAGCGGCGGCCGAGGTCGCCGAGGTTCCCCAGGCCCGGGACGTTCACGTTCGGGAGCTGCTGCCCGCTCTGGTGCGGGACGCCGCCGCCCGGGACGCCGGGCTCCGCGGCGACGACGCCGACGGAGCGTTCGGCCATCAGGGTCTCGGAGGACTGCATCAGCACCTGGCCGGCGCCGATGAACTCGAACTGGTGCTCCTCGCCGCTGGCGCCGCCGAGCCCGGTCAGGTGCCGCAGGCCGCCGATGAGGCCGTGCATGTAGCTGTGGTCGTAGTGGTGGCACGGCGCGGGGCAGTCGGCCCAGCCGACCAGGGCCTGCGGGTCGACCCTGACGGGCGGTTCGACGAAGTGCACGGGCCCGTTGGAGGCGGCGACGAACTTGCCGGTGCCGATCAGGGTGAGGAACCCGGGGATGATCGACTGCTTGAGCTGCAGGGTGGGTTCGAAGGCCAGCAGGTTGCCCGAACGGACCGTCAGGTTGCCGTTCTCCAGGTCGTAGGAGTTGAGGTCGAAGGCGCGGTCGGCGAGCAGCAGCTTGCCGTGGCCCTCGGCGACGACCCAGTCCGAGGCGTGCAGCGGGGAGTTGAAGTTCCGCTCCAGCAACTGGTCGATCGCGCCGCGGCCGATCCCGGAGAAGCGCATGTCGCCGTAGTAGGCGATCATCTTGCCCTTCTGCAGGTAGTACGCGCCGTTCAGGTCGACCGAGAAGCAGTACGGGTTGACGTTGTCGTTGGCGGGCAGCGTGGACGGGTCCCAGACCTTGGGGCCCTCGCCGCCGGGCGGCTGGAACATCGGGGCGCCGAACTGCCCGGCCGGCGGCGCCTGGTAGGGCTGCTGGGGCGGCATGCCGACCTGGGTGGCCTGGTAGGACTGCTGGTACTGCTGCTGGGAGTACCCGCCCTGCTGCTGCGGCGGGTACGGCTGTCCCTGCGGCGGGTAGGGCTGACCCTGCTGGGGGTACGGCTGCCCGGGCTGCGGCGGGTAGGGCGGCTGCTGGCCGTAGGGCTGCTGCGGGGGGTAGGACATCAGAGCTTCACCTCGCTGGCCTGCACGTAGACGATGCCGTGTCCGGAGAGTTCGAGCTGGAAGGCCTCGCCGGAGCCCCGTCCGATCATGTCGCGCCACCCGAGGGCGCTGGAGAGCTTGTTGGTGACCTGGCCGCGGTGGGCGACGTAGGCCTGCGGGTCCACGTGGACCGGCTGGTTCGGGGCGATCTGCAGCTCGACCACGCCGCCGTGGGCCATCACGGCGACCGCGCCGTGGCCGGTGAGCTGGGTGGTGAACAGGCCCTGTCCGGTGACCTGGCCGCGCACGACGCCCATCAGGCCGCCCTGCTGGCCCATGAACATGGTGGACTGCTGGAGGCTGCCCTCGAAGGCGAGCAGCCGGTCGGCCTCGACGTACAGGGTGTCGCCGGTCAGGTCGACCAGGTGCACGTGGTGGCCGCCGTGGCCGAACATCACCTCGCCCTGGCCCTCGACGGTCATCAGCGGGGTGTCCTCGTTGGCGACCCGGCGGCCGATCATCGACATCACGCCGCCCTGGCCGCCCATCGCGTTGGGCTTGAAGGTGACCTCGCCGGAGTAGCCGAGCATCGAGCCGCGCTGGGAGAAGATGCGCTGGCCGGGCAGCACCTTGGCCGAGATCATCTTGTTGTTGATCCGGGTGAAGGCCATCAGACGTCGCCCCCGAAGGTCAGGCGCTCGGAGGGCTGGACGTAGACCAGCCCGTCGCCGGTGAACTCGACCTGCATCGCCTCGCCGCCGCCCTCGCCGATCAGCGTGGTCCAGCCCGCGCCGGACTTGAGGGCGCGGTTCAGGTTCCCGGTGTGGGCGATGTACGCGCCGGGGTCGACCCGGAGCGGCAGGCCCTGGGCGACCCGGAGGATGACGGCCGGTCCCTTGGAGGTGACGGCGGCCCAGCCCTGGCCCTCCACCTTGGTGGTGAAGAGGCCGTTGCCGGACGCCATGCCGTTCAGGCCGGTGAAGGAGGTGCCCGTGTGCAGCGTCGCCTCGGTGCACAGCAGGTTGTCGGACTCGACGAACAGCGTCTCGCCGTTCAGCCGGACGAGATTGATCTCGGTGGCCTTGTCGGCGAAGTAGCAGGTGCCCTGCCCCTTCACCTCCATGACCTCCATGCGCTCGCCGGTGAGCCGGCGGGTGACCATGCCGCGCAGGCCGTCGCCGCCGCCGGAGAGCTTCTTGAAGCCCATCTGCCCGGTGTAGGCGACCATCGAGCCGTTGCGTGCTTTTACGGTGTCCCCGGCGAGATCGACGGCGAGGACCTTTGACCCCTGGAGTCGGAACTGTGCCACGTCCGGGAATCTAGCGGCCCCCTCCCCCGGGGGGAGGGGGCTCGGCCCTGCTGGTACCCGTTCGGTACGAAATCCGGACACCTGACCGACCGTCAATCGCCAGATAACGGACAAAAGCGTCAGGCGGTCTGCGGGACGGCGCCCGCGGCGGTCTCCACTTCCAGCAGCGAGGCCGAGTGGCGCTCGGCCTCGAACGCGGCGACACCGCCGCGCAGGCCGAACAGCCGCTTGGAGAGCATGATCCAGAGCACTGCGGCGATGTTCAGCAGCAGCGTGCCGATCTTCAGCACGCTGACGTGCTCGGTGAGCTCGTAGCCCTCCAGCGGCAGGAACGCGGCGGTGGCGATCACGGTCAGGTACTCGGCCCAGCGCCGGCCCCACCACAGGCCGAACGCCTCGACGATCTCGATCAGCGCGTAGACCACCAGCGCGACGGCCACGTAGAGCAGGGTGGAGTGCTTGTAGTCGAAGGTCCGGCGGATGGTGTCGACGATCGGCGAGTGCTCCAGGTCCCAGTGGAAGTGCTCGGTGACCGGCTTGAAGACGGTCAGGTTCTCGTCGAAGATCCGGCGCACCGCGTCCTGGCTGTTGGAGAACTTCCACACCGCCCAGGCCGCGACGACGATCAGCAGGCCGCGCAGCAGCCGTTCGACGGCGAGGAAGCGCAGGATGAACAGGTCCCGCAGCGCCTTGCCGCGCGGGACCAGCGGCGCGTTCTCGGCCGGGCCGGAGCCGTGCGGCTCGCCGAGCGCGAAGTCGCCGCAGCGCAGGCAGCGCCAGGCGGTGCCGAGCGCGGTGGCGGCGTGCAGGCGGGTGCGCAGGTCGGTCTCGTCGGGCGCGTAGGTGATGTGGCCGCGCCGGGCACAGGTGTGCCGGTCCCAGTCCCGTTTCAGCATGGTGCGGTGCCCCCCGTGGGTCTGCGGGCCCGCCGGTCGGGCCGCGCGCAGCCAGCAGGATAGGGGGTCCGCCCGGCGCGGTTGTCAGGTCGGTGATAATAGGCCTGGCTTGTGCACCGGTTCACAAGCCAGCCGCCCGCCGTGCCCTGTGAGGAATCCCGTGAAGAGCGTCGCCGCCGTCCACCGCCTGCGCCTGGTCTCCGGCCCGGAGGGCCTGTCCTTCATCCTGCTGCTGATCTGCTCGGTGCTGAAGCGCACCACCAGCTTCAACGGCGTGCCGGTGATGGGCACCGTGCACGGCGTGCTGTTCATCCTGTACCTGGTCTTCCTGGTGCAGGCGTACCAGGCCCGGCGCTGGGAGCCGAAGCGCGGCCTGGTGCTGTTCGTGCTGTCGGTGCTGCCGACCGGCGGGTTCTTCGCCGAGCGGATGCTCGCCAAGGAGGAGCGCGGCGAGCTCGACGCCGCCCCGGCGACCGCCTGACGGTCCCTCCGCAGAACGTGGTGCGCGGCGGCCGGGCCTCCTCGTGGGAGGCCCGACCGCCGCGGGCTCTGCACTGACTACCGGTTGGGCGTCAGTTGACGTTCACGCCGGTCCAGGCCGCGGCCACCGCGTTGTACTGGACGGAGCCGGAGCCGTACAGGTCGGCGGCGGCGCTCAGGGTCGCGGTGCGCGCGCCCTTGTAGTTGGTGGTGGAGGTCATGTAGACCGACAGCGCCCGGTACCAGATCTGGGCGGCCTTGTCCCGCCCGATGCCGGTCAGCGTCGCGCCGTTGTAGGTGGGCGAGTTGTAGCTCACGCCGTTGATGGTCTTCGCGCCGCTGCCCTCGGCCAGCAGGTAGAAGAAGTGGTTGGCGACGCCCGAGGAGTAGTGGACGTCCTTGCTGCCGACCGTGGAGGACCAGTAGTCGGCCGAGCCGCCGTCCTTGGAGGGCTTGTCCATGTAGCGCAGCGGCGTGCCGTCGCCGTTGATGTTGATCAGCTCGCCGATCAGGTAGTCCGGGTTGTCCTTCGACAGGTTGGCGTAGAACTCGACCATGGTGCCGAAGATGTCGGAGGTGGCCTCGTTCAGACCGCCGGACTCGCCCGAGTAGTTCAGGCCCGCGGTGTTGGAGGTCACACCGTGGCTCATCTCGTGGCCGGAGACGTCGAGCTCGGTCAGCGGGTGGGTGTTGGACGCACCGTCGCCGTAGGTCATGCAGAAGCAGCTGTCGTCCCAGAACGCGTTCACGTAGTTGCGCCCGTAGTGGACCCGGCTGTACGCGCCGACGCCGTCGTTGCGGATGCCGCTGCGGCCGAAGGTGTTCTTGTAGAAGTCCCAGGTGACGGCCGCGCCGTACTGGGCGTCCACCGCGGCGGACTCGCCGTTGGAGACCAGGCCGTTGCCCCAGCTGTTGGTGGTCTTCGAGTAGACGGTGCCCTTGCCGGAGGTCTTGTTGGCCAGGTTGGTGGTGTACTGCCCGCCGCGGCTGGCGTCCTTCAGCGTGTAGGTCGAGCCGGAGAGCGTGGTGGTCAGCGGGACGCTGCCGACGAAGACGCCGTTGCCGGTGCCGGCCGCGTCGATGGTCTGGATCTCCTCGTGGGTGGAGAGCACCGCGCCGGTGTCGGCGTCGGTGACCAGCAGCTGGCGGCTGGGGGTGCCGTCCGCCCGCACGCCCTCCACGGTGGTCCGGTAGGCCAGCCGCGGGGCGCCGTCGGCGGCCCAGATCACCAGCTGGGCGCCGTTGTTGGCGCCGGAGACCGAGGTCAGGGCGGCCTCGTCGGCGTCCTTGCTGGTCCCGACGGTGGCCTGCACCGCGCCGGTGGCCTTGGAGGCGGCCTGGGCGGCCGTCAGCTTCGGGCTCAGCGAGGCGGGGGCCACGCTGCCGGAGACGGCCTTCTCGCTGCCGCGGACCTGGCCCTTGGCGTCCTGGTGCACGATCAGGTCGCCGCCGAGCACCGGCAGGCCGTTGTAGGTGCGCTCGTAACGGAAGTGGCGGGTGCCGTCGGCGTCGACGATCGCGTCCTTGACGACGAGGTTCTCCTGCGCGCCCAGACCCAGGGCCTTGGCGGCGGAAGGCGCCTGGGAGGCGGCCAGCGCCAGCAGTTGGCCGCGGTGCTGGCCCGCGGCGTTCTGGGCGGCCGGGTTCGGGAGTGCCTGGGCGATCCCGGCGCTCACCTGGATGGCGCCGGCGAGCAGGGCAGAGGCAGAGAGAACGGCTCCGACAGCGAGCTTTCGCTTCACGGTACGGGTTCCTTCCGGATCAACCGCGTGTGCGCGGTCGCACCTCGTTCCGGGGCACCGGGGTCAGTGCCTGCTGGGGCGGATACGGGTGCTGACGTGCAGCTCCGTGCGGTCAGGCGACAGCAGCCGGTGGGGTGGGGCCGGCAGTGTCGAACGGGGCTGGCCAGAAGCATGACAAGCGTTCAAATCCGCGAACAGCGCCTCGGCAACAATTGGCAAACTCTCGCCAGCGGGGTGGTTCCGGCCCGGTGGGAGAATCGGAGGTTTCGCCGCGAACCATGCCGTGCGGGCTGCGCGAAGGCCCAACTCCCGCTCTTTCACTGAATAGTGACGGAATATGCGGTGTAAAGAGTCGCCGCGCGACGGCGGTTGTCTGTTTGGCGTGATCCCGCCAACCGGTCGCCTTGTCCACCATCGTGGACACCTGCTACCCCCGTCCGCGCCCGCGGGTACGGTGGGGGCGTGCCCAAGCCCCTCGCCCTCGACTTCGACCCGATCGCCCGCGCCGACGAGCTCTGGACCCGCCGCTGGGGCAACGTGCCGTCCATGGCGGCGATCACCTCGGTGATGCGCGCCCACCAGATCCTGCTGGCCCGGGTGGACGCGGTGGTCAAGCCCTACGGCCTGACCTTCGCCCGCTACGAGGCCCTGGTGCTGCTCACCTTCAGCCGCTCCGGCGAGCTCCCGCTCTCCAAGATCGGCGAGCGCCTGATGGTCCACCCCACCAGCGTCACCAACACCGTCGACCGCCTGGAGCGGTCCGGACTGGTCGCCCGCCGCCCCAACCCGCTGGACGGCCGCGGCGTGCTCGCCGCGATCACCGACCGCGGCCGCCAGGTGGTCGAGAGCGCCACCCGCGAGCTGATGGCCGTCGAGTTCGGCCTGGAGGGCTACGACGCCGACGCCTGCCGGGAGGTGTTCGAACTGCTCCGGCCGCTCCGGGTCGCTGCCGGCGACTTCGAGGCGCCGGCCCAGGAGGGCCCGGGCGGGGCCGGGGCGTAGGGCCGGTTACCCTCGTGTGAGCGGCCCGCCCGACGGGGGCGCCGCCACCGTGAATCGGGCCGAGCGAGGCGAGGTAAGAGATGAAGGCGACCCCCCTGCTGGGCTGGTACCGCGGCCTGGCGATCGCGACCGGTGTCGCACTGCTGGTCTTCTGCGGGTTCATCCTGGCGAAGTACGGCTTCGACGCCGGCGCCGACGCCACCACCTACGTGGCGATGGTCCACGGCTACCTCTACATCGGCTACTTCGTGGTGACCTTCCTGCTCGGCCAGAAGCTCAAGTGGCCGCTCGGCCGGATGGTGCTGTTCCTGGCCGCCGGCTGCATCCCGTTCGCCTCCTTCGTCGCCGAGCGCAAGGTGGTCGCCGAGGCCCGCGGCAAGCTGGTCCCCGCCCAGGCCACGCGGGAGACCGCCGGCGTCTGACGCCCCGTCACGCACCTATCGAGCGCCCCTTCCCCGCCCGCCGGGGGAGGGGCGCTCTCGGCTGTTCGGACCAGCCCCGGCGCGTGGGCATCGACAGATACTTGGACGTCCGAGTAAATTAGTAGGACATCCAAGTAGTTCTGCCGTTCCCCCGGGGCGGCCGCACGGAGCGGGAGTCGGAGCCGATGGACGCCGAGCAGATCGAGGCCGGCCGGCAGCGCTGGCAGCAGCGGTACGACAAGGCACGCAAGCGCGACGCCGACTTCACCACCCTCAGCGGCGAGACCGTCGAGCCCGTCTACGGGCCCGCGCCCGGCCAGGCGGTCGAGGGCTTCGAACGCATCGGCTGGCCCGGCGAGTACCCCTACACCCGCGGCCTGCACGCCACCGGCTACCGCGGCCGCGCCTGGACCATCCGCCAGTTCGCCGGCTTCGGCAACGCCGAGCAGACCAACGAGCGCTACCGGATGATCCTCGAAGCCGGCGGCGGCGGCCTCTCGGTCGCCTTCGACATGCCGACCCTGATGGGATACGACTCCGACGACGCCCGCTCGCTCGGCGAGGTCGGCCACTGCGGCGTCGCCATCGACTCCGCCGCCGACATGGAGGTGCTGTTCCGCGGCATCCCGCTCGGCGACGTCACCACCTCGATGACCATCAGCGGACCCGCCGTCCCGATCTTCTGCATGTACCTGGTCGCCGCCGAACGCCAGGGCGTCGACCCCGCCGTCCTCAACGGCACCCTGCAGACCGACATCTTCAAGGAGTACATCGCGCAGAAGGAGTGGCTCTTCGCCCCCGAGCCCCACCTGCGCCTGATCGGCGACCTGATGGAGCACTGCGCCCGCGGCATCCCCGCCTACAAGCCGCTCTCGGTCTCCGGCTACCACATCCGGGAAGCCGGAGCCACGGCCGCGCAGGAACTCGCCTACACCCTCGCCGACGGCCTCGCCTACGTCGAGCTCGGCCTGTCCCGCGGCCTCGACGTGGACGTGTTCGCCCCCGGCCTGTCCTTCTTCTTCGACGCCCACCTCGACTTCTTCGAGGAGATCGCCAAGTTCCGCGCCGCCCGCCGGATCTGGGCCCGCTGGATGCGCGACCACTTCGGCGCGAAAACCGAGAAGGCGCAGTGGCTGCGCTTCCACACCCAGACCGCCGGCGTCTCGCTCACCGCCCAGCAGCCCTACAACAACGTGGTCCGCACCGCCGTCGAGGCGCTCTCCGCCGTCCTCGGCGGCACCAACTCGCTGCACACCAACGCCCTCGACGAGACCCTCGCGCTCCCCAGCGAGCAGGCCGCCGAGATCGCGCTGCGCACCCAGCAGGTGATCATGGAGGAGACCGGCGTCACCAACGTCGCCGACCCGCTCGGCGGCTCCTGGTACGTCGAGGCCCTCACCGACCGGATCGAGCAGCAGACCGAGGCGATCTTCCAGCAGATCCTGGACAAGGGCAGCCTGGACAAGGGCAGCGCCGAGCACCCGATCGGGCCGATGACCGCGGGCATCCTGCGCGGCATCGAGGAGGGCTGGTTCACCGGCGAGATCGCCGAGGCCGCGTTCCGGTACCAGCAGGGCGTCGAGAAGGGCGACAAGCGCGTGGTCGGCGTCAACTGCCACCCCCGCAGCGTCACCCCCGAACTCGAGATCCTCCGGGTCAGCCACGAGGTCGAACGCGAGCAGGTCCGGGTCCTGCGCGAGCGCAAGGCCGGGCGCGACGAGAGCGCCGTCCGGGCCGGGCTCGACGCGATGCTGGCCGCCGCCCGCTCCGGCGCCAACATGATCGAGCCCATGCTCCGGGCCGTCCGCGCCGAGGCCACCCTCGGCGAGATCTGCCACGCCCTGCGCGAGGAGTGGGGCACCTACCGCGAGAACGCCAGCTTCTGACGCTCCGCCAGGAAGGCCTCCCAGGTGCGGGTGCCGCGCATCGCCCCCGCACCGGCCAGGTTCTCCTGGTTGCGGTACGCGCGGCCGACCTTGCCGGCGAGCGGGACGGGGAGGGCGGGGCGGTTGCGCCCCAGGGCGCTGCGGACGAGGTCGGCGAAGGCGTAGTCGCGCGGGCCGGCCAGGTCGGGCACCAGGCCGGCGGGAGCGCCGCCGAGGGTGAGGGCGACCAGCCGGTCGGCGACGTCCCGCGCGTCGACGGGCTCGAAGCGCAGGCCGCCGGGCGCGGGCAGCAGCGGGAGCCTGCCGACCTTGCCGGCGACGTCGAGCACCAGGTCGTGGAACTGGGCGGCGCGCAGCACGGTCCACGGGACGCCGCACCCGCCGATCGCGAGCTCCGCGTCGCGCTTGGCGCGGAACCAGCCGAGCGGCATCCGGTCCGCGCCGATCACCGAGACCATCACGACGTGCCGGACGCCGCCCGCCCGGGCCATCGCCGCGGCGAGGTTCCGGGCCGCCACGTCGTCGCCCTTCGGGCCTCCGGCCAGGTGCAGAACGGTGTCGATCCCGTCCAGCGCCCCGTCCGGACCGGTCCCGGCGACCAGGTCGCCGGTCAGGTGGCGGACGCCGTCGGCGTCGGGCCGCGCGGTGCGGGTCAGGACCCGGACCCGGCAGCCGGCGGCGACCAGCCGGGGGAGGACGTGGCGGCCGAGGGTCCCGGTGCCGCCGGTGACGAGGACGTTCATGTCGGGCTCCGATCCGGCCGCCGGGGTGATCGTCCGGCCTGCCACAGTGGGTGTCTGCTGTGTTGACCCCGACCGGGAAAGGGATGTGACAGATGAGCGGGGGAACTCTTCTCGCGGAGCGCTTCGAGGCGCATCGGCCCAGGTTGCGGGCGGTGGCGTACCGGATGCTCGGCTCGCTGGGCGAGGCCGAGGACGCGGTGCAGGAGACCTGGCTGCGGCTGGACCGGCACGCGGAGGAGGTCGACGCGGAGGTGGACAACCTCGGCGGCTGGCTGACCACGGTGGCGTCCCGGGTGTGCCTGAACGAGCTGCGCAGCCGGGACCGGCGGCGCGAGGACGCGCTGGACACCGAGGTGCCGGACCCGGTGCTGGCCGCGCCGGAGCGGGACGATCCGGAGGCGGCGGCGCTGCTGGGCGACCAGGTGGGGATGGCGCTGCAGGTGGTGCTGGGGACGCTGGGCCCGGCGGAGCGGCTGGCGTTCGTGCTGCACGACCTGTTCGCGGTGCCGTTCGAGGAGATCGCGCCGCTGCTGGAGAAGTCCCCGGCGGCGGTGCGGCAGGCGGCCAGCCGGGCCAGGAAGCGGGTGAAGGAGCGCGCGCCGGAGCCGGACCGCGACCCGCTGGCGCAGCGCACCGCGGTGGAGGCGTTCCTGGCGGCGTCCCGGGAGGGCGACTTCGAGGGCCTGGTGGCGGTGCTGGCCCCGGACGCGGTGCTGCGCGCGGACGGCGGCGCGGCGATGGCGCAGCTGAGCAAGGTGATCCGCGGCGGCACGACGATCGCGTCCTCGGCGCAGGGCTTCCGGCACCTGGCCCCGTTCGGCCGCCTGGTGCTGGTGAACGGCGCCTACGGGGTGCTGACGGTCATCGACGGCAAGGCGGTGTCGGTGATGGCGTTCACCGTGGTGGGCGGCCGGGTGGCGCAGATCGACGTGCTGACCGATCCGGAGCGGCTGGCGACGCTGGACCTGACCGGGCTCGCGGCCTGACGGAGGGTCAGCGCAGCAGGCCCGGGAGGGGGCCGAGCAGCAGCGTGGTGAAGCGGCGGATCCAGTCCGCGGTGACGGGTTCGCCGCTCACCAGCAGCCGGTGCTCGACGGTGCCGGCGATGGTGTCGAAGATGATGTCGATCTCCTCGTCGGCGGCGGCCGGGTCCCGGTCGGGGTCCATCTCGCCGCGGGCCTGCGCGTTGGCCCGGCCGAGCTGGACCAGCACCTTCTGCGGCTCGACGATCCGCTCCCGGATCCGGCGGCGCAGTTGCGGGTCGCGGGAGCCCTCGGCGAACAGCGCGAGCAGCGCGGCCTGGGTCTCGGGCAGCGAGAGCAGCTCGGCGAACCGGGCGACCACGGCCTCGATGTCGGCCTGCAGGCTGCCGCGGTCGGCGCACTCCAGCTGGTCGAACAGGCTGGCGATGGCGTCGACGACGAGCTCGCTCTTGGACGGCCAGCGGCGGTACAGGGTGGTCTTGGCGACGCCGGCGCGCTGCGCGACGTCACCCATGGTGAGCCCGCCCCAGCCGAGTTCGGCGAGCGCCTCGCGGGTGGCCTCCAGGATGGCCTGGTCGGCGGCGGCGCTGCGGGGGCGGCCCTTGCCGCGGGCGGGCGGCGCGTCCTCCACCGGCCCGGCCGACGGGTCCCGGTGCTCGGCGGGCTGCCGGGTGGTGGGGGCCACCGCGCCTCCTGGCTTGTTTACTCAGAAGTAACTTGTTCGCCCCACGGTAGCGACCCGCCACCCCCTCCGGCACCCGGCGCGCGGGCGAAAGTGGGGCAGCTCACGCTCCCGGACGGGGGTGGGGGCTTGCGGGGGGAGCCCGGGAGACAGATACGCTACGACCAGTAGCGAAAGAGCGACAACCTTCGCGCCCTGCCCTCCGGGATCGGGCGGGCGCGCGACGCGGATGGGGATCCGCGTCCACGGTTCGGGCTCCGCCGGGGGAGGCGGGCGGCTCGCGCCGGTCTTTTCCGGGCGGATGGCGTCCGGCACCGGCTCCGACGGGGGAGGATAGAGCCATGCAGTCACGGAATTCGCGTCTCAACAGCTCCGCCCTGCGCGGTGCGGTGGACCTCGCCGCGGTGAAGGCGGCCGGAGAGGCCGCCCAGAAGGCCGAGCAGACCCGGGCCGAGCGGGCCCGGCAGGCGGCGTCGGGCGACGGCCCGGCGCTCGCGGACTACCCCCTGGTACTGGACGTCACCGAGGAGACCTTCGAGTCCGAGGTGGTCCAGCGCTCGGCCGAGGTCCCGGTGGTGGTGGACTTCTGGGCCGAGTGGTGCGGCCCGTGCAAGCAGCTCAGTCCGATCCTGGAGCGCCTCGCCGAGGAGTACGCCGGCCGGATCGTGCTGGCCAAGATCGACGTCGACGCCAACCAGCTGATCGCCCAGCAGTTCGGCATCCAGGGCATCCCGGCCGTGATGGCCGTGGTGGCGGGCCAGCTGGTGCCGCTGTTCCAGGGCGCCGAGAGCGAGGCCAACGTCCGCAAGATCCTGGACCAGCTGATCGCGGTGGCCGAGCAGCGCTTCGGCATCGTCGGCGGGGCCGCCGGCGGCGCGGTCGGCGAGGGCGCCGAGGCGGCGCCCCGGGTGCCGGTCGACCCGGAGCTGGAGGCCGCGCACGACGCGCTGGACCGGGGCGACCTGGACGGCGCGGTGCTGGCGTACCAGGCCGTGCTGAGCGACCGGCCGGGCCACGTCGAGGCGAAGCTGGGCCTGGCGCAGGCGCAGCTGCTGCAGCGGGTGGAGAAGCTCGACCCGCAGCGGGTGCGGGCGGACGCGGCGGCCGACCCGAAGGACGTGCCGGCGCAGCTGCGGGCGGCGGACCTGGACCTGGTCGGCGGGCACGTCGAGGACGCCTTCGGGCGGCTGGTGGACACCGTCGCCAAGACCTTCGGCGACGACCGGGACGCCGCGCGGCTGCGGCTGCTGGAGCTGTTCGAGGTGATCGGTCCGGAGGACCCGCGCACCGTGGCGGCCCGTCAGGCGCTGGCCCGGGTGCTGTTCTGACGGCTGTTCCGGCGGCACTCGGTGACACCTCGGATGACCTGCGGTGTCGTCGGTGATTTGACGACTTTCACGGGTAATCCGGGCACGTTTACCAAATCTTGATAACACCCCTTCTTCGTCACTCCAGGTGACGAAGAAGGGGTGTTCGCTGTTATTTTCCCGGGTTTCGGTCGGCCCGACACCGCCCCGTGGTGACGATCCGTAGTGGAGCCTTCGATTCCATGATCGACGGTGTTCACTGTTGGATTACCCGTCAGTAACGGACCTCTTGTGCTCAGCCCGGGATTCGACAACGATCGGCGACGCCCGGTCCCTCGGCAACGAGGGTCCCCACCGGGTGAGGGCAGGGGGGTAACCGCAGATCCCACGCGGCGGTTCCTGGCCTCCACGGTCGCGCAGCCCGCGCGGTCGCACGGTTGTCGCTCGGGGGTGATCGCCGAACGCCGTCCCCACGGCGCGGCGCTCTCCGCTACCGAGGACGTAGCTCTCTCCCATCCCGGGCCGGACCATGTGCGGGACGCACCGGAACGGCCGGAGATGTACGTCCTAGAAGGAGGACTCGCATGTCCCAGTCTTACGGCAAGACCCGCTGGAAGCGCTTCGCCCTGGTGATGGTGCCCAGCGTCGCGGCCACCGCCGCGATCGGTGTCTCCCTGGCCAACTCCGCGCTGGCGGCCTCGTTCTCGGTCTCCGGCCAGCAGTTCAAGGTCACCGTGCAGGACCTCCAGGGCGAGGGCTTCTCGCAGTTCGGCGGCGTCGACGTCGAGAAGAACGGCACCCCGCACCCGGTCGCCATCTCGTCCTTCGACCACGCCAAGCTGCAGAACCTCTGCCAGTCGGTCGTCACCGACCTCGGCCCGCTCGGCAAGTGGACCCTGGTCCTGAACGCCGGCAACAGCTCGGACGACGCCAAGAAGGTCGACGCCCAGCAGCTGCTGATCGACATGACCCAGCTGAACGCCGACGCCGAGTTCAAGAACATCAACATCGGCCAGGACGCCGGCACCCTGCAGGGTTCTGCGGTCGACAAGCTCAAGAACGACGGCGGCAAGCTGCCGACCGGCGCCCAGGGCTTCGCCCAGCACGCCGAGTCCGCTCACCTCACCGGTGTCCAGCAGACCGCCTGGGCCACCTCGGCCGGCACCTTCACGCTCCCGGGCCTGAAGCTGAACATCAACCAGGGCACCGACAGCGAGTGCTACAAGTAGTCCGCTCCTGAGGGCCCGTCGACCGGGCCCGACGGCGGACCAGTTGGTCCGAGGGGGCGGACGCGCGCCGCCCCCTCGTCACCGCTCCCCGGGCGACCCCGGGGCCATCCGTCTTTCCCCTCGGACCCACCATCGAGGAGTCGCACCATGTCCAGCGCAACCGTCGAGGCCTGGCCCGAGGGCCCGGTCGGCTTCGTCAGCCGCGTCCGATGGGGGTTCCGCGCCTGGCGGCGCACCCGGCCCTTCTGGGGTGGCCTGCTGGCCATGATTGCCGGCCTCCCGATCCTCTACTTCCCGTACGCGCACCTCAGCCTGGGCGGGCTCACGGTGGCGATGTCCACCACGGCCGGCGCCGGCTCGCTGATCATCGGCCTGCTGATGATCGCGCTCGGCCTGACCGCCTGGTTCCAGCCGCTGGTGCGGATCTTCTGCGGCGTCGCGACCACCATCCTGGCGCTGATCTCCATTCCGGTCTCCAACCTGGGCGGCTTCGGCCTGGGCCTGATCCCGGGTCTGATCGCCGGCGGCCTGCTGGTGTCCTGGGCGCCGCTGCAGGCGCCGGTCGCCGTCGCCGAGGAGACCGTCGCCGAACCGGCCGGGACGTTCGCCGAGCAGCCCGCCGCCGAGCAGCCCCTGGAGTACGGAGCGGCCCCGACGCAGCCCGCCGAGGAGGAGCAGCGGTGACCGAGTCCGAGAAGCCGACCGTCACCGGCCCGCGGCACGCGGCGCCCCGGGAGGGTGTCGGTGCCCGGCTGCGCGGGCGGGCGCTGGCGATGGCGGCGGTGCCGACCGCGCTGCTGGTCGGCGCGGCCTACGCGCCGACCCTCGCCGTGGCTGCCGACCCGCAGGCCGGCGCGTGCGCCAGCAGCCCGGACACCGTGCTCAAGGAGACGCCCGTCCCGAAGAGCGAGATCAAGGTGCTGCCGGACTCCTCGGTGAGCCAGGCGGAGGCCGCCGCCTCCGGGCAGGCGCCCGCGGGCAGCGCCGCCGCGGTGCCCGCGGTGTTCACCGGCTCCACCACCGCGGGCACCGCCGTGTACACCGCGCCGAACTCCGGTGCGGCGCCCTCGGTGCAGCAGGCCGGGGTGATCGACGACCTGTGGAACAACCTGATCCACCCGGGCTCCGCCGCGACGCCGACCCCCACGCCGACCGCCAAGGCCGAGACCTCCGCGAGCCCGTCCACCGCCGCGACGCCCTCGGCCGCGCCGTCCCCGTCCACCGCCGGACGGGCCGCCGCCACGCCCTCGGCGACGCCGAAGGCCCCGGCCTCCTCCGCGCCCGCCACCACCCCGAAGGCGGCCGGTTCGCCGTCGCCGTCCGCGTCCGCCTCGGCCGACCCGAACTGCCTGGTGAGCACCAAGGGCCTGGCCGCGAAGGCCGCGCCCTCGGGCCACGTGGTGCCGGACCAGAACTGGGTGCTGCACTCGACCAAGCTGGCGCTGCACGGCTCGGTGTTCAACGGCGTCTACGACGTGACCACGGAGAGCGGCACCAAGCGGGTGCTGAAGTTCACCACCGCCAGCGTCGACATCGAGAACCTGGACATGTCGACCATCCAGATCCCGGGGCTGACCTTCCACGTGAAGAGCCGCGAGGGATCGACCTCGACCATGCGCAACGGCCCGATCACCATGTACGTGGAGAGCCTGTCGGGCCACCTCGCGGCGGTCTACGGCCTGCCGATACCGATCGACCTGGGCCCGATCACGCTGACCCCGGACACCCTGCCCAAGTGGCTGTGGGACCTGCTGGGCGCCGTGCCGATTCCGCTGGACCTCACCCTGAACGACGCCAAGGCGGTGCAGGCGGGCCAGTTCGGTGGCGACCTGAAGATCCCGGGCATGCGGTTGTTCAACGACGAGACGCCCTACGACGGCTGACGACGCCGTAGGTACGAACGCCGCAGGGCGGGACCCGGTCCTCGGGTCCCGCCCTGCGGCGTCGTTACCGGGTGCTCAGCTCTCGGAGCGGGCGCCCAGGTGGTGGACCTGCACCATGTTGGTGGTGCCGGGAATGCCGACCGGCACGCCGGCCGTGACGATCACGGTGTCGCCCTCGGCGAGGCGGCCCATCTTCAGCAGCTCGCGGTCGACCTGCTCGACCATCTCGTCGGTGGTGGCCACCTGCTCCGAGACGTACGCCTCGACGCCCCAGCTCAGCGAGAGCTGGTTGCGGGTGGCGACGTCCGGGGTGAAGGCGATCACCGGGATCGGCGAGCGGTAGCGGGACAGCCGGCGGGCGGTGTCACCGGACTTGGTGAACGCGACCAGCGCCTTGCCGTCGAGGAAGTCGCCCAGCTCGCACGCGGCGCGGGCGACCGAGCCGCCCTGGGTGCGCGGCTTGCGGCCCGGGTTGAGCGGCTGGAGGCCCTGCGAGAGCAGCTCCTCCTCGGCCTTCTCGGCGATCCTGCTCATGGTCTTGACGGTCTCGACCGGGTACTTGCCGACCGAGGACTCGGCGGACAGCATGACCGCGTCCGTGCCGTCCAGGATGGCGTTGGCGACGTCGGAGACCTCGGCGCGGGTCGGGCGCGAGGCGTGGATCATCGACTCCATCATCTGGGTGGCGACGATGACCGGCTTCGCGTTCCGGCGGGCCAGGGTGACCAGCTGCTTCTGGACCAGCGGCACCTTCTCCAGCGGGTACTCCACGGCGAGGTCGCCGCGGGCCACCATGATCGCGTCGAAGGCGAGGACGATCTCCTCCATCGCCTCGACGGCCTGCGGCTTCTCGATCTTGGCGATGACCGGCACACGAATGCCGACCTCGTCCATGACCTTGTGCACGTCGTCGATGTCCGCGGCGTTGCGGACGAACGACAGCGCGACCATGTCGACGCCCAGCTGCAGGGCGAAGCGCAGGTCGTCCTTGTCCTTCTCGGACAGCGCGGGCACGTTGACGGCCGCGCCGGGCAGGTTGATGCCCTTGTTGTTGGAGAGGACGCCGCCCTCGACCACGACGGTCTTCACCCGCGGGCCGTCGACGCTGACGACCTCCAGGGCGATGACGCCGTCGTTGATCAGGATCGGGTCGCCGGGCCGCACGTCGCCGGGCAGGCCCTTGTAGGTGGTGCCGCAGATGTGCTGGTCACCGGGAACGTCTTCGGTGGTGATGGTGAACGTGTCGCCGTTGTCAACGGTCACCGGTCCGTTGGCGAAGGTCGCCAGTCGGATCTTGGGGCCCTGCAGGTCGGCCAGTACACCGATGGTGCGGCCGGTGTCCTCCGAGACCTGGCGGACCCGGCGGTACCGGTCCTCGTGCTCGGCGTGGGAGCCGTGGCTCATGTTGAGGCGGGCGACGTTCATGCCCGCTTCGACGATGGCCTTCAGCTGTTCGTAGGAGTCCGTCGCGGGACCCAGGGTGCAGACAATTTTCGCTCGGCGCATATCCGTCAGTCTATCCGTTCGTGTTATCGGTACATTCAGCTCGAATCGTCAGATATCGCCAACGAACATTCCGAGGGGTGGGATACTGACGAGTAGTCATCCCGCGCGGGGTCTACACCTCGTGGACCAGCGCGAACGTCTGCTGGGCGATCTCCAGTTCCTCGTCGGTGGGCACCACGGCCACGGTGACCCGCGCGTACGACGGCGAGACCACCCGCGCGTCCCGGGAGCGCACCGCGTTCAGCTCCGGATCGACCGAGATCCCCAGTTCCTCCAGATTGGCACAGACCGCGGCCCGCACCTCGGAGGAGTTCTCCCCGACGCCCGCGGTGAACGCCACCGCGTCCACCCGCCCGAGCACCGCGTAGTAGCCGCCCAGGTAGCGGCGGATCCGGTGCACGTAGGTGTCGAAGGCCAACTTGGCGTCCGCGTCGCCCTCCTGGGCCCGCCGCCAGACCTCGCGCATGTCGTTGTCCCCGCACAGGCCGAGCAGGCCGCTGCGCCGGTTCAGCAGGTCGTCGATCTGATCGATCGTCATCCCGCCCACCCGGTGCAGGTGGAACACCAGGCCCGGGTCCACGTCGCCGGAGCGGGTGCCCATCACCAGGCCCTCCAGCGGGGTCAGCCCCATCGAAGTCTCCACGCACACCCCGCCCGCCACCGCGGAGGCCGAGGCGCCGTTGCCCAGGTGCAGCACGATCACGTTCAGCTCCGCCGGGTCCCGCCCCAGCAGCCGGGCGGTGGCCCGCGAGACGTACTGGTGCGAGGTGCCGTGGAAGCCGTAGCGGCGCACCCGGTGCTCGTCGGCGGTCTGCCGGTCGATCGCGTACCGGGCCGCGTGCTCGGGCAGCGTGGCGTGGAAGGCGGTGTCGAACACCGCGACCTGCGGCAGGTCGGGGCGCAGCGCGCGGGCCACCTCGATCCCGGTGATGTTCGCCGGGTTGTGCAGCGGCGCGACCGGGATCAGCCGGCGGATCTCCGCCAGCACCGCGTCGGTGATCAGCGTCGGCCGGGTGAAGCGCAGCCCGCCGTGCACCACCCGGTGGCCGATCGCCGCCAGCTCCCGCGAGTCCAGGCCCATCCGGTCGGCGGCCAGCTCCTCGGCGACCGCCTTCAGCGCCGCGCCGTGGTCGGCGACGACCTGCAGCGTCTCGCGCGGCTCCCCGACCAGCGGCACGTGCAGCAGCCGGCCGCCGCCGGCCTCGCCGATCCGCTCCACCAGGCCGGACGCCAGCTTGGCGCCGTCCAGCATGTCGATCAGCTGGTACTTCACCGAGGAGGACCCGGCGTTCAGCACCAGGACTCGGGTACCGGTGGTCACTGCGCGCCTCCTGCGGGTGACTGGCTCTGCGGCTGGGACTGGATCGCGGTGATCGCCACGGTGTTGACGATGTCCTCCACCAGCGCGCCCCGGGACAGGTCGTTGACCGGCTTGTTCAGCCCCTGCAGCACCGGGCCGACCGCGATCGCCCCGGCCGAGCGCTGCACCGCCTTGTAGGTGTTGTTGCCGGTGTTGAGGTCCGGGAAGATCAGCACGGTGGCCCGGCCGGCGACCGCCGAGCCGGGCAGCTTGGTCGCCGCGACGTGCGCGTCCACCGCCGCGTCGTACTGGATCGGGCCCTCCACCAGCAGGTCGGGGCGGAGCTCGCGGACCAGCTCGGTGGCCTTGCGGACCTTGTCCACGTCCGCGCCGGAGCCCGAGGTGCCGGTGGAGTAGGAGAGCATCGCCACCCGCGGCTCCACCCCGAACTGGGCGGCGGTCTCCGCGGACTGGATCGCGATGTCGGCCAGCTGCTGGGCGTCCGGGTCCGGGTTGACCGCGCAGTCGCCGTACACCAGCACCTTGTCGGCCAGGCACATGAAGAACACCGAGGAGACGATCGCCGCTCCCGGCGAGGTCCTGATCACCTCGAAGGCGGGGCGGATGGTCGCCGCCGTCGAGTGCACCGCGCCCGACACCATGCCGTCCGCGATGCCCTCCTGCACCATCAGGGTGCCGAAGTACGAGACGTCGGTGACCACGTCCAGCGCCCGCTCCACCGTCATGCCCTTGTGCGCCCTGGCCCTCGCGTACAGCTCGGCGAACTGCTGGCGCAGCGGGCTGGCCGCCGGGTCGACCACCCGGACCTGCGCGCCCGCGTCGCCGGCCTGCGGGAACTCGATGCCCAGCGCGGCCGCCCTGCGGTGCACCGCGTCGGGGTCGCCGAGCAGGGTCAGGTCGCAGATGTTGCGGCGCAGCAGCACCTCGGCGGCGCGCAGCACCCGGTCCTCGACGCCCTCCGGCAGCACGATGTGCCGGCGGTCCTCGCGGGCCCGCTCCAGCAGCGCGTGCTCGAACATCATCGGGGTCACCCGCTCGGACCGGCTGAGCTCGATCCGGCTGGTCAACTCGGCGGTGTCCACGTGCAGTTCGAACAGGCCGAGGGCGACCTCGGCCTTCCGTGGACTGTTCGGGCCGATCCGGCCCTCCAGGTGGGTGAGCGCCGCCGCGGTCAGCCAGGACCCCTCGGAGACCTCCGCCACCGGGGTGCCGGGCGCCAGCCGGGCCGCCAGCGCCATCACGTTCGGGCCCGGGTGCTGGCCGAGCGTCAGCAGCACGCCCGCGATCGGCGGGGCGCCCGCGGCGTGCGCCGCCAGCGCGCCGATCACCAGGTCGGCCCGGTCGCCGGGGGTCACCACCAGCGCGCCCTCGGTCAGCGCGTTCAGGAAGGTCGGCAGCATCGCGCCGCCGAACACGAAGCTCCGCACGTCCCGGGACAGCCCCGCCGCGTCGCCCAGCAGCACCTGCGCGCCGGTCGCCTCCACCAGCTGCGCCACGGTCGGTGCGGACAGCGCCGGCTCCTCCGGGATCACGTACACCGGCACCGGCAGCTTCTCGGTCAGCGTCCGCTGCACCTGCTGCTTGGCGCCCGGCGCCACCCGGTTGGCGATCATCGCCAGGATCGAGCAGCCCAGGTCCCGGTACGCCCGGTGCGCGTTGCGGACCTCCGCCACCACCGCCTGCGGGTCCTCGTGCTGCCCGCCCACCACCGGCAGCACGCCCGCCCCGAACTCGTTCGCCAGCCGCGCGTTGAACGCCAGCTCGTCCGGGATGTTCGTCCCCGCGAAGTCGGTGCCCAGCACCAGCACCGCCTGGCAGCGCCGGGCCAGCCTGTGGAACCGGTCGACCAGCGTGGACACCAGCTCGTCCTGCCCCTGCGCGGCCTGCAGCGCGGCCGCCTCGTCGTAGGTCAGCCCGTACAGCTCGGTCGTCGGCAGGTCCAGCCGGTACCTGCTGCGCAGCAGTTCCACCACGTGGTCGCTGCCCGCCTCGCCGCCCTCCGGCGCGTGCACCAGCGGCCGGAACACCCCGACCCGGTCCACCTGACGGGTGAGCAGCTCCATGACCCCGAGCTCCACGGCCTGCCGGCCGTCCCCCCGGTCGATCCCGGTCACGTACACGCTGCGCGCCACGGTGGAGCTCTCCGTCCGTCGTCCCAGGCTGCGGTCACCTCGACCATACCTTCGTACGACAGTCGCACTGTGCTCCGGCGGTGCCGTTGCGGCCGGACGGGGTGCGCCCGTCCGGCCGGTCGGAATCCTCCGACGGGGTGTCAGCGGGCCGGGCGGAGCCAGACGGTGGCGAGCGGGGGGAGGACGAGTTCGGCGGAGCGGGGCTGGCCGTTCCACTCGGCGGGCTCGGACTTCACCGGGCGGGAGTTGGCGATGCCGCTGCCGCCGTACTGCTCGGCATCGGTGTTGAGGGCCTCTTCCCAGAGCTGCTCGGCGCCCTCCAGGCGGGGCAGGCCGACCCGGAAGCCGTGGCGGACCACGGGGGAGAAGTTGCAGACGGCGACCAGCGGGGAGCCGTCGGCGGCGTGCCGGACGAAGGCGAGGGCGTTGTCCTCGGCCGCACCGCCCTCCAGCCACTGGAAGCCGGCCGGGACGGTGTCCTGCTCGTACAGGGCGGGGGTGGCCCGGTAGACCCGGTTGAGCTCGCCGACCAGCCGCTGGACGCCGCGGTGGTCGGCGTGCGCGGGCCAGGCCTCGTCGAGCACCCACCACTGCGGGCCGTGCTCGTGGTCCCACTCCGCGCCCTGGGCGAACTCCTGCCCCATGAACAGCAGTTGCTTTCCGGGGTGGGCCCACATGAAGCCCAGGTAGGCGCGCTGGTTGGCGCGCTGCTGCCACCAGTCGCCGGGCATCTTGGAGACCAGCGCCTGCTTGCCGTGCACCACCTCGTCGTGCGAGATCGGCAGGATGTAGTTCTCCGAGTAGGCGTACACCATCGAGAAGGTCATCTCGTTGTGGTGGTACTTGCGGTGCACCGGCTCCTTGGACATGTAGACCAGCGAGTCGTGCATCCAGCCCATGTTCCACTTCAGGCCGAAGCCCAGGCCGCCGCTGTCGGTGGGCCGGGTGACGCCGTCCCAGGCGGTGGACTCCTCGGCGACCGTCAGCACGCCCGGGCAGCGCCGGTACACGGTGGCGTTCATCTCCTGCAGGAAGGAGGCCGCGTCCAGGTTCTCCCGGCCGCCGTACTGGTTGGGGGTCCAGGCGCCGCCCTCGCGCGAGTAGTCGAGGTAGAGCATCGAGGCGACCGCGTCCACCCGCAGGCCGTCGACGTGGAACTCCTCGCACCAGTACACCGCGTTGGCGACCAGGAAGTTGCGGACCTCGGTGCGGCCGTAGTCGAACTCCAGGGTGCCCCAGTCGGGGTGCTCGGCGCGCAGCGGGTCGGCCGGCTCGTACAGCGGCTCGCCGTCGAACCGGGCCAGGGCGAAGTCGTCCTTCGGGAAGTGCGCGGGCACCCAGTCGACCAGCACGCCGATGCCGTGCCGGTGCAGGGTGTCGACCAGGAAGCGGAAGTCGTCGGGGCTGCCGAGCCGGGCGGTCGGGGCGTAGAAGCCGGACACCTGGTAGCCCCAGGAACCGCCGAACGGGTGCTCCATCACCGGCATGAACTCGACGTGCGTGAAGCCGAGTTCCTGCAGGTAACCGGGCAGCTCCGCGGCGATCTCCCGGTACGAGGTCAGCTCCGGCCGCCAGGAGGCGAGGTGGAGCTCGTAGACCGACATCGGGGCGCGGTGGTGCACGGTGCGCGCGCGCTCCGCCATCCACCCGGCGTCCTGCCACTCGTAGCGCGAGACGGTCACCACCGAGGCGGTGTCCGGCGGGCACTGGGTGGCCCGGGCCAGCGGGTCGGCCTTCTCCAGCACCCGGCCGGAGCGGGTGAGGATCTGGTACTTGTAGGTCTCGCCCTCTCCGATCCCCGGCACGAACAGCTCCCAGACGCCCGAGGAGCCCAGCGAGCGCATCGGCTGCGCGGTGCCGTTCCAGTGGTTGAAGGAGCCGATCACCCGCACCCCGACCGCGTTCGGCGCCCACACCGCGAACGCGGTGCCGGCCACCCCGTCGACCGTGCGCAGGTGCGAGCCGAGCGCCTGCCAGAGCTGCTCGTGCCGGCCCTCCCGGATCAGGTGCAGGTCCAGCTCGCCCAGCGTCGGGGCGAACCGGTAGCCGTCCTCCTGGGCCAGCGGCTCGCCGCCCGGGTAGGTCACCCGCAGCGTGTAGCGCGGGAAGCGCTGCCCCGTCAGCAGGCCGGTGAACAGGCCGTCCTGCTGGTGCGTCAGCTCCGCCGGGCCGAGCTCGGTCTCCACCACCACCCGCTCGGCCAGCGGCCGCAGCACCCGGATCGCGGTGCCCTCCGGCAGCTCGTGCGCGCCCAGCAGGGCGTGCGGGTCGTGGTGCGCGCCGGAGACCAGCCGCTCCACCTCGGCGGGCGGCAGCGGCGCCTCGGGCAGCCGCAGCGCCGAGCCGCCCTGCGGCCGGCGGGCCGGCTCCGGGAGCGCGGCCGCCGGGGCGGCGCCCGCGCTCCGGGCGCCCTGGGCGGCCGCCCGGGTGGGCGGCTTCGCCGCGGACCGGTCGGCGGAGCGGTCAGCGGCCTTCCCGGCGGGCTTCGCGGGCGCCTCCGGGGCGGCCGCGGACTTCGCGGGGGCCCGCCCTGCGGCCCCCTTGGTGCGCGGGCCGCTGCGGAACGTGGCCGGGACGGCCGGTTGGCGGTCGGCGGACGGGTCGAGCGGACCGAGCGGGGTCACGGCGGAGTCCTCCTGAGGGGTACCTGCTGCTGGGACGGCGGGGGAGAGGGGCCGCCCGGCCGCCTCGGGGGCGGCCGGGCGGCGGGGTCAGACGGAGTCGGCCAGCCGGTTGATCGCGGCCAGCGGGATCGGCAGCCAGCTCGGCCGGTGCCGGGCCTCGTACACCACCTCGTACACGGCCTTGTCGATCTCCAGGGCGCGCATCAGCTCCGGCGTCCCGGTCGGGTCGACGCCGCCGCCCGCGGTGTACCCGGCGCAGTACGCGGCCCGGTTGCGGGCCGCCCAGGCCGAGGCCAGGTGGGCGAGCTCCGGGTCCTGGCCGGGGGAGCCGGCCAGCAGGTGCGCGGCCGCGTAGTCGAAGGAGCGGAGCATCGCGGCGACGTCGCGCAGCGCGGGCTGCGGCAGGCGGCGCTCGGCCAGCGGCTTGGCCGGCTCGCCCTCGAAGTCCAGCAGCACCCAGCCCTGCGGGGTGCGCATCGCCTGGCCGAGGTGCAGGTCGCCGTGGATGCGCTGCACCAGCAGCCCGTCCAGGTGAGCCTCCGTCAGCTGCTCGAAGGCGGCCCGCAGCGCCGGCCGGTAGCGCAGCAGGCCGGGCACCGCGGTGACCGCGGAGTCCAGCCGGTCGCCCATCGCACCGGCCAGATCGGCGAGCTTCGCCCGGTCCAGCCGGGCGGTCGGCATGGTGCGCGCCAGCACCCGGTGCACCTCGGCGGTGGCCCGGCCCAGCCGGTGCGCCTCGATCGCGAAGTTGCCCGGCGACGGGTCGCCCTTCAGCCGCGCGACCTGGTCGAGGGCCAGCTCCCAGCCGTCCTCGGCGTCCGGCAGGTAGCGCTGGAGCAGCCCGAGGGTGGCCGGTTCGGAGCGCTCCAGCCGGCTCTCGAACCAGGCGGCGACCCGGGGGATGCGGGTCGAGCCGGCCCGGGACAGCGCCAGCGAGAGCTCCAGGTCCGGGTTGGTGCCGGGGCTGATCCGGCGGAACAGCTTCAGGATGAAGGCGGTGTCGTAGATCACCGAGGAGTTGGACTGCTCCGCGGTGGACGCCCGCCCCGGCAGGTTGCCGGGCAGGCCCGGGCCCGGGGTGCGGCGGAACGACAGCGAGCCGAACCGGTCGCCGGTCGCCAGGTG
The DNA here is from genome assembly GCF_003610255.1 of Streptomyces sp. TLI_171. GTDB lineage: Bacteria > Actinomycetota > Actinomycetes > Streptomycetales > Streptomycetaceae > Kitasatospora. The sequence goes on from NZ_RAPS01000001.1 coordinate 4,990,686, forward strand.
CTCCAGCAGACGGCCCGTCAGCTCCGGGTCGTGCACCGCGTCGTACAGCGTCGCGCCGTCGTAGGTGCCGCCCGTCAGCCGGCCCAGCACCGCCATCGGGCCGACCGTCGCGGGCTGCTCCGAGCGGATGCCCAGCAGCAGCTGGTAGACGTCCCCCGGGCCGGCGGTGGCGCCGCCGTGCTCGACCCGCAGCAGCAGGTGCAGCAGGGCCGGGTCGCCGACCTGCAGCGGCGTGCCGACCACCGGGGTGAGGGCGGCGATCGGCCGCCCCTTGCCGGCGTACCAGCGCTGGGTGGGAAGCCACTCGGCGATCAGCGGCATGGCCGCCTGGACCAGCTCGCTGACTCCCGCGGCGGTTCTCCGGACCCCCGGCGCCCGCGTCCCGACCGGCCCGGGGGCGTCGGAGGGCTCGCGGTGCACGTGGGCTTGAGAACGGGAGGGTTCGGACATGACTCCCTTTCCCCGGAAGCGGGCGACTGCCCGACGAATCGTGGCCGGGCCCTTCAGTCTTCCGGATTTCGGCGGCGCGGCGGCGACGGCACGCGAGCAGCGGGCTCGGTGTCACGCCTTCGTGTGGGTGGCCGTTGGGCTGTTCTCCGTACGCGGTGGTGCGAAGACCTCCGGGGGCGCGCGAATCGCTCGCGCGCCCGCGGAGGGTGACGTCCCGATCGGGGCCTGAGGGATCGTTACTTCGTGGACGTGCTGCAGCGGCTCCCGCCGCTACCTGCCGGACTGCTTGGTCTGGGACTGGCGCAGCTGGAACCAGTAGAACCCGTGGCCCGCCAGCGTCAGCAGGTACGGCCACTCACCGATGGTGGGGAAGCGCACGCCGCCGATCAGCTCGACCGGGTAACGCCCCCCGTACTGCCGCAGGTCCAGCTCGGTCGGCTGCGCGAACCGCGAGAAGTTGTTCACGCACATGACCAGGTCGCCCTCGTACTCGCGCACGAAGGCCAGCACCGCGGGATTGCTGGAGGGCAGCTCGGTGTAGCTGCCGAGGCCGAACGCGGGGTTGAGCTTTCGGATCTCGATCATGCGACGCGTCCAGTGCAGCAGCGAACTCGAACTGCTCTGCTGCGCCTCGACGTTGGTCACCTGAAAGCCGTACACCGGATCCATGATGGGCGGCAGACTGAGCCTGCCCGGGTCGGCGGACGAGAAACCCGCGTTGCGGTCCGGCGTCCACTGCATCGGGGTGCGCACGCCGTCCCGGTCGCCCAGCCAGATGTTGTCGCCCATGCCGATCTCGTCGCCGTAGTACAGCACCGGGGACCCGGGCAGCGAGAGCAGCAGCGCGGTGAACAGCTCGACCTGGTTGCGGTCGTTCTCCAGCAGCGGGGAGAGCCGGCGGCGGATGCCCACGTTGGCCCGCATCCGCGGGTCCTTCGCGTACTCCGCGTACATGTAGTCGCGCTCCTCGTCGGTGACCATCTCCAGGGTCAGCTCGTCGTGGTTGCGCAGGAAGATGCCCCACTGGCAGCCGGAGGGGATCTCCGGGGTCTTCGCCAGGATCTCCGAGACCGGGTAGCGGGACTCCCGCCGGACCGCCATGAAGATCCGGGGCATCACCGGGAAGTGGAACGCCATGTGGCACTCGTCGCCGCCGGAGCCGAAGTCACCGAAGTAGTCGACCACGTCCTCCGGCCACTGGTTGGCCTCGGCCAGCAGCACGGTGTCCGGGTAGTTGGCGTCGATCTCCTTGCGGACCCGCCGCAGGAAGTCGTGGGTCTCCGGCAGGTTCTCGCAGTTGGTGCCCTCGCGGGCGTAGAGGTACGGCACCGCGTCCAGCCGGAAGCCGTCGATGCCGAGGTCCAGCCAGAACTTCAGCGCCGCCAGCACCTCCTCCTGGACCCGTGGGTTGTCGTAGTTGAGGTCCGGCTGGTGGCTGAAGAACCGGTGCCAGTAGTACTGCTTGCGGACCGGGTCGTACGTCCAGTTGGAGCTCTCGGTGTCGACGAAGATGATCCGCGCGTCGGGGTACTGCTTGTCGTCGTCGGCCCACATGTAGAAGTCGCCGTAGGGGCCGTCCGGATCGCTCCGGGAGGCCTGGAACCACGCGTGCTGGTCACTGGTGTGGTTCACCACGAAGTCGATGATCACCCGCATGCCGCGGGCGTGCGCCGCGTCGACGAACTCCACGAAGTCGGCCAGGTTGCCGAACTCGGGGAGCACCGACTGGTAGTCCGAGACGTCGTAACCGCCGTCCCGCAGCGGGGAGTTCATGAACGGGGGGAGCCAGAGGCAGTCCACACCCAGCCACTGGAGGTAGTCGAGCCGCGAGGTGAGCCCCTTGAGGTCACCGACGCCGTCGCCGTTGCTGTCCTGGAACGAGCGCACCAGCACTTCGTAGAAGACCGCGCGTTTGAACCACTCGGGGTCGCGGTCCCGGGCGGGGGTGTCGGCGAAGGTGTCGGGGACGGGCTCGTTGACTGTCACTGCGGGTTCCTCCGAACCGTGAGGAGGTGGGCCGGCCCGGAAGAGGGATCGAGCCGGACGTAGTTGTGACGGCCCCAGGCGTAGGTGGCGCCGGTCAGCTCGTCGTGCACCGTCAGCGGCCCCGGCGCGTCGAGCGTCACCGTGGCCTCCTGGACGTGGTGCGGATCCAGGTTCACCACGCAGATCACGTGGTCCTCCAGGCCGTCCTCGGTGACGGCGGTCTTCGAGAACGCGAGGATCCGCTCGTTGTCGACGGGGTGGAAGCGCAGGTCCCGCAGCTGCTGGAGCGCGGGATGCCGCCGGCGCAGCCGGTTCAGGGCGGTCAGCAGCGGCGCGAGGGTGTCCTGGCGGGCCCAGTCGCGCGGCCGCAGCTCGTACTTCTCGGAGTGCAGGTACTCCTCCGAACCGGGCTTGGCCGGCTCGTTCTCGAACAGCTCGAAGCCCGCGTACACCCCGTAGCTGGGGGAGAGCGTCGCCGCCAGCACGGCGCGCACCGCGAACGCCGCCGGGCCGCCGTGCTGCAGGTACTCGGGCAGGATGTCCGGGGTGTTGGCGAAGAAGTTCGGCCGCATGTAGGCGGACGCCTCGCCGGTCAGCTCGGTCAGGTACTCCGTCAGCTCGGCCTTGGTGTCCCGCCAGGTGAAGTACGTGTAGGACTGGTGGAAGCCCACCTTGCCCAGGGTGTGCATCATCGCCGGGCGGGTGAACGCCTCCGCCAGGAACAGCACGTCCGGGTCGGTGCGGGCGATGTCCGCGAGGACCTTCTCCCAGAAGTTGACCGGCTTGGTGTGCGGGTTGTCGACCCGGAAGATCCGCACCCCGTGGCCCATCCAGAACCGCAGGATCCGCACCGTCTCGCGGACGATCCCGTCGAAGTCCTGGTCGAAGTTGACCGGGTAGATGTCCTGGTACTTCTTCGGCGGGTTCTCCGCGTAGGCGATGGTGCCGTCCGCGCGGTGGCTGAACCACTCCGGGTGCTTCTGCACCCACGGGTGGTCCGGCGAGCACTGCAGCGCGAAGTCCAGCGCCACCTCCAGGCCGAGCGCCCCGGCCTCGGCCACGAAGTGGTCGAAGTCCTCGATCGTGCCCAGGTCCGGGTGGACCGCGTCGTGCCCGCCCTCCGGGGAGCCGATCGCCCACGGCGAGCCGACGTCCCGCGGACCCGCCGTCAGGGAGTTGTCGGGGCCCTTGCGGTGGGCCCGGCCGATCGGGTGGATCGGCGGCAGGTACACCACGTCGAAGCCCATCGCGGCGACCGCGGGCAGCCGCTCGGCGGCCGTCCGGAAGGTGCCCGACACCGGGGGCTCGACGCCCGACGGGTCGACCACCGCGCCCTCCGAGCGCGGGAAGAACTCGTACCAGGAGCCGAACAGCGCCCGCTTGCGGTCCACCTGCAGCGGCTGCGAGCGGGTCGCCGAGACCAGCTCGCGCAGCGGGTAGCGGGCCAGCAGCGCCGTCACCTCCGGGTCCAGCGCCGCCGCGTAGCGGCTCAGCGGCGGCAGGCCGGAGTCGCGCAGCGCGTCGACCGCGGCCAGCACCTGGGCCCGGCCGTCCTTCTTCGGCACCCCGCCGGCCGCGCGCTCCAGCAGCTGCGCGCCCTCCTCCAGCACCAGCGCGGTGTCGATCCCGGCCGGCAGCTTCACCGCGGCGTGCTTCTTCCAGGTCGCCACCGGGTCGCCCCACGCCTCCACCAGGTACGACCACCGGCCGGGCGCGGTCGGCGTGACGTACGCGCCCCAGCGGTCGCTGCCCTCGGACAGCTCGCGCATCGGCGTCCACGGGCCGGAGCGGCCGCGCGGGTCGCGCAGCACCACGTTGGCGCCGACCGCGTCGTGGCCCTCCCGGAACACCGTGGCGGAGACCAGGAAGCGCTCGCCCTCCACGGCCTTGGCCGGACGCCGACCGGCGTCGACGAGGGGGGTGACGTCAAGCACGGGGATGCGGCCGATCACGGTGTCGCTCTCTGTCGTCTTGCGGGTGGGGCGGGCGGCGGCGCGCTTGGCGGCCGGCCGCGCGGGGGACTTCGCGGGGGGTGCGGGGGCGGGCGCCCCGTCCTGGGTCGAACTCACTTCGGCCGAAGCCGATCTGACGGTGGTGGTCCGTTTCGCGGCGGCCTTGCGCGGGGTGCCCGCGGCGCGCTTCGCGGCCGGTTCGGCGGCCTTTCTGCGGGCCGCGCCGACGCGCGGCGCCGGCACCGGGGGTTCCCCGACCGACGGTGTGTCAGCTGCGTCGTCCGTCGGCACCGTGGACTGGTCCCGCGTGTCGCCGTGCATGCCAAGCTCCTGCCCGAGATCGGCGGCAGCTCCCGCGGCAGCGGCGCCGCAGGAGTACCGGGAGGACTACTGGGTGAGGAAGGACGCGCGACCGGAGCCTGCCCGTGCCGACGGACCCGGCAACCCCGCCCGTCGTCCGGCCGCGCGGCGCCGCGCCGAGCCGAACGCACGTGTCCCGGCGCGCGTCGCATCGGTGCACGCCCCCGCGTGACCCAACCCACCGGAAAACGACGGGCCAGGTAACAAGGACACGCGGGGACACGGCGACTGCGGCCGAACGGGCTAAGGAATGTGAGGGTTCGTCAAACAGGACATGCACCGGTCGAAGGCAGCAGGGAGCGACCACCCGATCGCGTACCGCAGCACCCACGACCTTGTTGCATCCTCGCACCACGGGCAAGGGCTACGTGTGGGTAGGCGCGCGGTTTCAGCCGGTATGCAACGGCGAAACAGACATCCGAAACACCTACGTCCCCAGAAGTTCACACCTGACGGCGCGTCTTTTCCCAGCGTGCGCCCCTCGTGCGCCGGCATTTGCCACCACGCGCCTGAAACGATCTCAACACTGCTCCGAACGGGTGCGCTGTCTGCCGGTTGACGCCCCATCAGGCGCACATCCGGGTCTACGCTGCAAGCCGTGAAGGCAATCCGCAGATTCACCGTCCGCACCGTCCTGCCCGAACAACTGCAGCCACTGCACGAGCTCGCGCTGAACCTCCGCTGGTCCTGGCACCCCGAGACGAGAGAGCTGTTCCGCTCGGTCGACCCGGACGTCTGGGCCGCCGTCGGAGAGGACCCGGTCCGACTGCTCGGCGAGGTGCCCGCGGCCCGGCTCGCCGCGCTCGCCACCGACCGGCGCTTCCTGCGCCGGCTCGGCGACCTGGCCGACGAACTGCGCGACTACCTGACCGGCCCGCGCTGGTACCAGTCCTCCGCCGACCGCACCGACCACGTCGAGCTGCCGGCCGGCATCGCCTACTTCTCGCCCGAGTACGGCATCGCGGCCGCCCTGCCGCAGTACTCCGGCGGCCTCGGCATCCTGGCCGGCGACCACCTCAAGGCCGCCTCCGACCTCGGCGTCCCGATCATCGGCGTCGGACTCTTCTACCGGCACGGCTACTTCCGGCAGTCCCTCAGCCGGGACGGCTGGCAGCAGGAGCGCTACCCCCTGCTCGACCCCGACGCGCTCGCCGTCACCCTGCTCCGCGAGGCCGACGGCGCCCCCTGCCGGATCGACCTCGCGCTGCCCGGCGGCCGCACCCTGGCCGCCCAGGTCTGGCGCGCCCAGGTCGGCCGGGTCCCGCTGCTGCTGCTCGACTCCGACGTCGAGGCCAACAGCCCCGCCGAACGGGACGTCACCGACCGCCTCTACGGCGGCGGCAGCGAGCACCGGCTGCTGCAGGAAATACTGCTGGGCATCGGCGGCGTCCGCGCCGTCCGCACCTACTGCCGCCTCACCGGCCACCCCGAGCCCGAGGTCTTCCACACCAACGAGGGCCACGCCGGGTTCCTCGGCCTGGAGCGGATCAGCGAACTTACCGGAGCCCACCCGGACCTGGGCTTCGCCGACGCGCTGGAGGCCGTCCGGGCCGGCACCGTGTTCACCACCCACACGCCCGTGCCGGCCGGCATCGACCGCTTCGACCGGGACCTGGTGGCCCGGCACTTCGGCGGCGACGCGGCGCTGCCCGGCGTCCCCGTCGAGCAGGCGCTCGCGCTCGGCGCGGAGAGCTGGGCGGGCGGCGACCCCAAGCTGTTCAACATGGCGGCCATGGGCCTGCGGCTCGCCCAGCGCGCCAACGGCGTCTCCACCCTGCACGGCGCCGTCAGCCGGGAGATGTTCCGCGGCCTGTGGCCGGGCTTCGACGCCCCCGAGGTCCCGATCACCTCGATCACCAACGGCGTGCACGCCCCGACCTGGATCGACCCCGCGGTGGTCCGGCTCGGCGCCACCGAGATCGGGCAGGAGCGCGCCGAGGAGGCGATGGCGGTCGGCACCGCCGCGCAGTGGACCGGCCTGGAGCGGATCGGCAACTCCGAGGTCTGGGAACTGCGCCGCGCGCTGCGCGCCCAGCTGGTCGAGGAGGCCCGGCGCCGGCTGCGCGCCTCCTGGAAGCAGCGCGGCGCGGGCGAGGCCGAACTCGGCTGGACCGGCACGGTGCTCGACCCGGACGTGCTCACCATCGGCTTCGCCCGGCGGGTGCCCTCGTACAAGCGCCTGACGTTGATGCTGCGCGACCCCGCGCGGCTGCGCTCGCTGCTGCTGCACCCCGAGCGGCCGGTGCAGATCGTGGTGGCCGGCAAGGCGCACCCCGCGGACGACGGCGGCAAGCGGCTGATCCAGCAGTTGGTCGCGTTCGCCGACGACCCCGCGGTGCGGCACCGGATCGTGTTCCTGCCGGACTACGACATGGCGATGGCCAAGGCGCTGTACCCCGGCTGCGACGTCTGGCTGAACAACCCGCTGCGCCCGCTGGAGGCGTGCGGCACGTCCGGCATGAAGGCCGCGCTGAACGGCTGCCTCAACCTGTCCATCCTGGACGGGTGGTGGGACGAGTGGTACGACGGCCAGAACGGCTGGGCCATCCCCACCGCCGACGGCGGCACCGGGGAGGGCGTGCTCGACCCGGAGAGCAAGGAGGCCGAGCGGCGCGACGACATCGAGGCCGCCGCCCTCTACGACCTGATCGAGCACCAGGTCGCCGCCCGCTACTACGACCGCGGCGCGGACGGCCTGCCGCACCGGTGGATCTCGATGGTCCGGCACACCCTGGTGACGCTGGGCCCGAAGGTGCTCGCCGGGCGGATGGTCCGCGAGTACGTCGAGCGGCTGTACCTGCCGGCCGCCGCGGCCCGGCGCGACCTGGCCGGCCCGGCGGGCGACTACACCGCGGCCAAGGCACTGGCCGGCTGGAAGGCGTCGGTCCGCGAGGCCTGGCCCGCCGTCCGGGTCGAGCACGTCGAGGCGGACGGCGTCGGCGAGGCGCAGGAACTCGGCGCCACGCTCGCGCTCCGGGTGCAGGTCGCCCTCGGGCGGCTGCAGCCGGACGACGTCGAGGTGCAGGTGGTCTCCGGCCGGGTCGACGAGAGCGACCGGATCTCGGAGGCGACCACCCTCGCGCTGAAGCCCGCCGTGGGCGGACCGGACCTGGAGGGGCGGGTCCGCTACGAGGGCCACCTCGAACTCGCCCGCACCGGCCCGTTCGGCTACACCGTCCGGGTGCTGCCCGCGCACCCGCGGCTGGCCTCGATCGCGGAACTGGGCCTGATCTCGGTGCCCGCGGAGATCGGCGGCATGGACGCGGGCGTGCTGCGCTGAACCGTTCGGAGGCCCCGGGGCGAGGACCCCGGGGCCTCCGGCGTGCGGTCCGGACGGCAGGTCGGGCGGCCAGGTCAGGACCGCGGGTCAGGACGGCGCGTCGGTGCGCCAGGAGTTCCACAGCCTGGCGTACGGGCCGTCCGCGGTGAGCAGGTCCTCGTGCGGGCCGAGGTCGGTGAGGCGGCCGTGGGTGAGGACCGCGACCCGGTCGGCGTCGTGGGCGGTGTGCAGCCGGTGCGCGATAGCGATGACGGTGCGGCCGGTCAGCGCGGCGGCGAGGGCGCGCTCGGTCTGCCGGGCGGCGGTCGGGTCGAGCAGCGCGGTGGCCTCGTCCAGGATCAGGGTGTGCGGGTCGGCGAGGATGACCCGGGCCAGCGCGAGCTGCTGGGCCTGAGCGCCGTTCAGACGGGTCGCGGCGGGGCCGAGTTCGGTGTCCAGGCCGTCGGGCAGTTCGTGGTGCCAGCCGACCGAGTCGAGGGCGGCGGTCAGCTCCTTGTCGGCGGCGTCCGGGGCGGCGATCCGCAGGTTGTCGCGGAGCGTGCCGAGGAAGACGTGGTGCTCCTGGGTGACCAGCACCACCTGGCGGCGCAGACGGTCGGGGGAGAGCTCGGCGAGCGGGACGCCGCCCACCGTCACGGCGCCGGTGCGCGGGTGGTCGACGCCGGCCAGCAGCCGGCCCAGGGTGGTCTTGCCGGAGCCGGACGGCCCCACCACGGCCAGGCGTTCGCCGGGCCGCAGGTCGAGGTCCAGCCCGTGCAGCACGTCCGGCCCGTCCGGGTAGGCGTAGCGCACGCCGGTGACCCGGATCCGGTCGTCGGCGGGCTCGCGGTCGGCGCCGGTGGCCTGCGCGGGCACCGGCGCGGTGGCCAGGCCCTCGATGCGGGCGTACGCGGCGGTGCTGCTCTGCACCGCCTCCAGCAGGACCACCACGGTGTCCAGCGGCTCCTCCAGCCGCCGCAGGTAGAGCGCGGCGGAGACGGCCGCGCCGAGACTGATGGTGTGGTGGGCGACCAGCAGCGCGCCGAGCGGGAGCACCACGACCAGCGGGAGGGTGTAGGAGGCGTTGATCACGGCGAAGAAGCGCAGCCGCAGGCGCAGGGTGCCCAGCCGGGCGGCCCTGGCCTCCTCGACGGCGTCCCGGCCGGCGGCCAGCCGGCGCTGCTGCAGGCCGAGGGCGTCGACGGTGCGGGCGCCGTTCGCGGTGGCGGACAGGGTCTCGGCCAGTCCGGCGTTGGCGGCCCGGTCGGCCAGGTAGGCGGCGGGGGCGCGGCGCAGGTACCAGCGGGCGCCGAGGCAGATGCCGGCGACCCCGAGCAGCGCGCAACTGCCCAGCAGCGGGCTGACGGTGAGGATCGCGCCGATGATGAACAGGGCCTGGGCACACGCGATGAACAGCTCCGGCCCGGCGTCGCGGAGGGTCTCGCCGACGGCGGTGGCGTCGGCGGTGCCGCGCGCGGTGAGGTCGCCGGTGCCGGCCCGTTCGGCGGTCGAGGCGGGCAGCGCGAGCACCCGGTCGAGTAGCTGCTCGCGCACCCGGGCGGCCGCCCGTTCACCGAACGTGTGCGCCAGGTAGCGTGCTTGACGGTTGGTCAGCAGCTGGGCGAGGGCGCAGCCGAGCAGCAGCAGGCCGAGCCGGTCGATGTCGGCGGTGGTGGCGCCGTCGCCGACCCGGTCGATGATCCGGCCGAGCAGCCAGGGGCCGGCCAGGCCGAGCAGGGCGGCGGCGGCGTTCAGGGCGAGGACGGCGGCGAAGGCGCGGCCGTCGGCGCGGACCAGGGCGGTGGCGGCGCGCCGGACCTGGCGCGCGGTGGCGATCGGCAGGGTGCTCATGCGCCCGCCCCGCTTCGCCCGGCGGGGGCGTTCGCCCGCGCGCGCCTCGTGACTGCCCGCTCGCTCTGCCCGCTCACGAGGCCTCCTCGGTCGGGGTTCCGGGGCCGCGGAAGACCAGGGTGCGGTAGCCGGGCTGGGTGCGCAGGAGTTCGCGGTGGGTGCCGCTGGCGGCCACCTTGCCGTCGACCAGGTAGTGCACGGTGTCGGCCCGGTCGAGCAGGGTCGGCGAGGTGCTGGTCAGCAGCGTGGTGCGGCCCGCCCGGGTGGTGCGCAGCCCGTCGGCCATCGCGGCCTCGGTGTGGGCGTCCACCGCGGAGGTCGGTTCGACCGCCAGCAGCACCTCCGGGTCGGTGGTCAACGCGCGCGCCAGGCGCAGGCGTTGGCGCTGACCGCCGGACAGGTTGCGGCCCTCGGCGGCGATCGGGGCGTCCAGCCGGCCGGGCAGGGCGTGCAGCACGTCGAGCGCGGCGGCGGCCTCCAGGGCGGCGAGCAGGGTGTCGTCGGGGGCCTCGGTGCGGCCGCGGACGGTCTCCCGGAGGGTGCCCGCGAACAGCGTGGCCTCGTTCTCGGCGAGGGTGATCCGGGCCCGGACGGCGGCGAGCGGCAGGTCGGCGAGCGGGGCGCCGCCCCAGTCGGGGGTGGCCGTGGCGGCGGTGGCGGCGAGCCGGGCGAGGCGTTCGGCGACGGCGGCGGTGTCGGCCGGGCGGGCGGCGGCGAGCACCGTCAGCTCGCCCGGGGCGACCCGGACGCCGGACTCGTGGTCGGTCAACTCGGCTTCCGTGTCGGGGGCCCGGCCGGTTCCCGGGTCGGGTTCGGGCGGCAGGTTGAGGAAGTCGGTGACCCGGCGGGCGCACACCAGGGCGCGGCCGATGTCCTGCCCGTTCTCGATCAGGAAGTACACGGGGGCGACCAGCACCGCGGCGTACGCGAACACCGCGGTCAGCTGGCCGGGCGTCAGGTCTCCCTCGACGGCCAGCCGGGCGCCGAGCCAGGTGACGGCGGCGAGCAGCAGCAGCGGCAGCCCCGTCCCGAGCGCCTGGATCCAGCTGGTGGCGGCGCCCACCCGGTAGCCCTCGGCGCGCAGCCGCTGCGAGTCGGCCCGGTAGCGGGCCGCGAACTCCTCCTTGCCGCCGAGGCCGTTGAGCACCCGCAGACCGCCGGCCAGGTCCTCGAAACGGGCGGTCAGCCGGGCCTGCTGCTCGCGGAAGCGGGTCTCGGTGCGCTGCTGGCGGGCCAGCAGCGGCCGCAGCACCAGGGCCAGCGCGGGCAGGCCGAGAAGCACCACCAGGGCGAGCAGCGGGGAGAGCGTGAGCAGGATCGCGGCGACCGTCAGGTAGCAGACCAGGGCGCCGACGCCGGGCCCGATGAAGGTCAGGGCCAGCGCGATCCGCACCACGTCGGAGATCCCGATGGTGACCACCTCGCCCGCGGAGACCTGGCGGGGCAGTGCCGCGCCGAGCCGGACCCCGTGCCGGAGCACCACGGCGATGGTGCGGAAGGTGGCGTCGTTGCGGACCAGCGTCATGGTGCGGTGCCGCCACCAGGCCAGCACCAGGCTGGCCGCGCCCACCGCCAGCAGGGCGGCGGACCAGCCGAGCACCACGCCGGTGCGGCCGGTCCGCAGCCCGTCGTCGACGGCGCGGGCCAGCAGGTAGGGCGGCACCGTCAACCCGAGCATCCAGACGGTGCCGTACCAGGTGCCGGCCAGCGAGCGCCGCCGCTGGCTGACCACCAGCCACCACAGGAAGCGGACCGGGCTGCGGGTATCGGGGGCGCCGGGGTCAGCGGCAGTCGGGTCGTCCACGGAGCGAGGCTAACGGCCCCGGCCGGACCGGGTCGACAGGTTAAGACCCGCCGGCCGGGGCCCGACGGGGCGTCGGGCCGCGCCGAACGGGTTCCGGGGCGAACGCGGGCCGCGGCCGGGCCGCCGGGCGGGGGACCGGCCGCGGCGCCGCGAACTACGCCGAGTAGACCTGGAGTTCGGCGACCTGGCCGGCCGGCCAGCCGGTGTTGGCGGTGAACACCAGGCGCAACTGGCGGATGCTGACCGCGGCGGGGAGGGTGAGGGTCGCGGTGTTGCCGGTCGCCGGGTCGAAGGTGCAGGCGGCGGGGGCCAGCAGGCGGGAGAAGGTCGAGCCGTCGGTGCTGCCCTGCACCTCGACGGTCTGCACCCGGGTGCCCCAGGCGGAGGGCGGCGGCACCGACAGCACGATCCGGCGGACCGGCAGGGCGGCGCCGAGGTCGGTCTGCAGCCACTGCGGGAACGCGTTGTTGACGCTCTCCCAGTAGCTGTTCGGGTCGCCGTCCACGGCGTTGCCCGAGCCGTACACCTGGGTGTGGCCGCTCTCCGAGGTCGGCCGGTGCAGCGCCAGGTTGCCGGTCGGGACGCCGCCGGTGGTGGTCGCCGAGACCTGGTTGGAGGCGGGCGAGACGTTGCCCGCCTGGTCCAGCGCCTGCACGTCGAAGGTGTAGGCGGTCGCCGGGGCCAGGCCGGTGACGGTGAAGGAGGTGCCGGCGGTGGTGGCGGTGACCGCCCCGCCGGTGCGGATCCGGTAGCCGGTGACGCCCACGTTGTCCGCCGATGCCGTCCAGGCCAGCGAGACGGAGGTGTCGCTCCGGCCGGTCACCTGCAGGTTGCCCGGGGCGCTCGGCGGGGTGCTGTCGCCGCCCTGGCCCGGGTACGGCTGGGTCGGGCGGGCGGCGGTGAGGGCCAGCTGGCCCTTGAGCATCCGGCCGCCGTCGCCGGTCAGCCGCAGGTAGTAGTCCGAGGAGCAGGCGGTGCCGTCCTCGTCCAGCGCCAGGAACCCGGAACCGGCCGGCACCCAGGCCTGCGACTCGGCGGTCTTGGCGATCTGGTTGCCCTCGTTGTACTCGTCGAACATCGAGATGTACGCGGAGACGACGCCGGCCCGCGCCATGTTGTAGAACTGCCGCCACATGAAGTCGCCGTGCGCCCGCTGCCGGTCGCCGACCCCGCCGGGCAGCACGCACGGCTGGTAGTCGATGCCGTGCGCGTTGCACTCCGCGAGGTCCGGCACGGTGGCGACGTTGTAGAAGTTGTCGGCGTCGCCGGCGTTGCCGATCCGGCCGACCAGCCACGGCGAGAGCATGTCGAAGGCGTGGTAGACCTCGGAGAAGCCCGGCCGGGAGTCCCGGTCGCCGGTGCGCCACCAGGTCGGCACCCCGCCGATCACGTAACACCCCTGCGCCTTGAACCAGTTGACCACGTCCAGGCACTGCGCCGGGGTGAACGGGCGCTGGTTGTCGTTGAAGCCGAAGCCCCAGATGCACACCACCGGCCTGCCGTTCTGCCGGGCGTACGCGGCCGAGGCGGTGTGGGCGCGCATCTTGTTCGTCCAGTCGGACTTGATGTCCGTCTGCATCGTCGTCCAGTCGGAGACGTCGTACATGACGTAGAACTTCACGCCCTGCGACTCGGCGGCGCTGCGCACCCGGCCCGCCATCGCGTCCCGGGTCGGGCCCTCGCCGCCGGTCGGATTGAAGCGCTGCAGGGCGGCCGCGTCGATGCCGTACTGCTTCATCCAGCGGAAGTGCACGTCCACCGTGGACTGGTCGTAGGAGGAGAACAGCGCCGCCGGCTGCCCGTTGCCCAGGGCGGCGAACGCGGTGCCGTAGGTCTTCGGGTAGTCGCGGACGTCCGGCCAGGCCACGATCGCGCTGTTCGAACCGGACGGCGGCTGGCCCCAGTTGCGGGCCCAGTGCCACCAGCCGTTGATCGGCGCACCGTCGCCGGCGCAGGCGAACCAGCCCTGGTAGCCGACCGTCACCTTGCCCACCACGTCGCCCGGCGCGCTCGCCGCCGCGGCGGCTGGGGCCTCGACCAGCCCCACCGCCCCGGCCACTCCCGCCGCCGCGGCCGCCTGCAGGAACACCCGTCGTGTCACAACCATGCCGTTGCCTCCGCCCAAGTCGACCGACGCCTTGTCAGGTCCTCGACCCGACGACCCGGGATCGTAACCACGGTGACATGAGGCAGCAATATGTTGGACGTGGATTGCAAAAAATGGACGTGCTTGGGAAAGAGCTTGACCTAGGCGGCGCTTGGCGGGTCTTCAGGGGCATCGGTCCAGGTGGGCGAGCCAGCTGCCGGCCGCGGTGATGTCCGCCGCGCCGGTCAGCGCCGCGGGCTCGCAGAGGAACCCGGGCGCGCGGGAGCCGTCGGCCAGGTCGACCGGGCCGAGCGCCATCGGGTGCGGCAGCCCGGCGAGCAGCCCGCCCAGACCGGCGGCCGGCAGCTCCCACAGCTCGCCCGCCACGGCCGCGCCGTCCCCCTCGACCCGGACCAGCCCGGGTTTGGGCGGGACGGTGTCCAGCGCATACAGCCGGTAGCCCGGCGCGGTGCGCACCTCGCTCACGAACCGGCCGCCGAGGGCGGTGAGTTGACCGTTCAGCGGCTGGCCGGTGAGGTGGGCGCCGAACACCGCCAGGCGCACCGGCGGGGCGGTGAGCAGCCGGGCGAGCGCGCCGAGCCGCTCCTCGGTGCGGGCCGGGCCGACCAGCATCACGCCGAACGGCAGCCCGGCCACGCTGCCCGCGGGCACGGCGAGCGCGCAGAGGCCCAGCAGATTGGCCGAATTGGTGAACCGGCCGAGCCGGGCGTTGCTGCCGACCGGGTCCGCGGCCACCTCGGCGAAGGTCGGGTGCCAGGTGGTGGTGGGCAGCAACAGGGCGTCCGCGTCGCCGAGTTCGGCCAGCGCCAGGGCGCGCAGGCGGTCCAGCTCGGCCAGGTCGGCGTACAGCCGGTGGGCCGGGACGTCCCCGGCGGCGCGGACGATCCCCGCCACCACCGGATCCAGGCCAAGGTCGCCGCGCTCGGCCGCCGCCGCCACGAACTCGCCCACGGCGGCGTACCGTTCGGCCACGAAAGCGCCCTCGTAGAGCATCGCCGCCGCGGTGTCGAACGGCGTCAGGTCGAGCTCGCGCAGCTCCGCGCCGGCCGCCGTGAAACGGTCGGCGGCCGCGGTGAACGCCTCTGCCCAGCCGTTCGCCAGCCCGCCCAGCCGGTCGACGGCCGGGACGGCGAGCCGCCACGGGCCCGGCCGGCGGGCGGGCGGCGGCGCCCCCGGGTCGGCGATCAGCCGCAGCGCCGCCTCCGCCTGCTCGACCGTGCGGGCGAACACCGAGACGCAGTCCAGGCTCGCGCAGGCCGGGACCACGCCCGTGGTGGGCACCAGGCCCGGGGTCGGCTTCAGCCCCACCACGCCGTTCAGCGCGGCCGGCACCCGGCCCGAGCCCGCCGTGTCGGTGCCCAGTGCCAGGTCCACCAGGTCCAGCGCCACCGCCACCGCCGAACCCGAACTGGACCCGCCCGAGATCCGGCCCGGGTCGACCGCTCCGCGCACCGCGCCGTACGGGCTGCGGGTCCCCACCAGGCCGGTGGCGAACTGATCCAGGTTGGTGGTGCCGAGCACCACCGCGCCCGCCGCGCGCAGCCGGGCCACCACCGGGGCGTCCCGCTCGGGCCGGTACGCGTACGCCGGGCAGCCGGCCGTGGTGGGCAGCCCGGCGACGTCGATGTTGCCCTTCACCGCGCACACCGTGCCCGCCAGCGGCAGCCGCTCGCCGGCCGCCACCCGGGCGTCGACGGCGGCGGCCTCGGCCTCCGCAGCCGGCTGCGGGCGCAGGTCGATCCACACCTCCGGCCGGTCGACCGCGGCGATCCGCGCGTATGCCCGGCGGACCCGTTCGAGGGCGGTCATGCCAGCACCACCAGCGGGCTGCCCGCCTCCACCTGGTCGCCCGAGCCGACCAGCAGCTCCGCGACCACGCCGTCCCGGTCCGCGGTCACCGCCGACTCCATCTTCATCGCCTCCAACGCCATCAACTGCTGCCCCTTGCGCACCCGCTCGCCCGGTGCCACGTCCACCTTCCAGACGCAGGCGGTGAACTCCGCCTCCACCACGCTGCCACCCGGGGGCGGGGTGACGGTGCGGGGCGCGACGGGCGCGCTGCCGGCCGCCCGCTCCGCCCGGTCGAACTCGCCGGACTCCTCCCAGGCCTGCCGCTCGGCGTCGAACGCCGCTGCCTGCACCGCCCGGAAGTCCGCGATCGGCCCGGCGTGGTCCGCCAGGAACCGCAGGTGCTCGGCGAGCGCGAACTCGCCCTCCTCGATCCGGAGTTCGAACCGGCCGGCGGCCATGTCGGCGCGCAGCTCCAGCAGCTCCTCCGCCGACACCGGGTACCAGCGGATCCGGTCGAAGAACCGCAGCAGCCACGGCGCGCCCGGCGTGAACGGGCCGCGCTGCTGCCAGCCCGACCACATCTGCACCGTCCGGCCGACGAACTGGTAGCCGCCCGGGCCCTCCATCCCGTACACGCACAGGTAGGCGCCGCCGATGCCGACCGAGTTCTCCGCCGTCCAGGTCCGCGCCGGGTTGTACTTGGTGGTGACCAGCCGGTGCCGCGGATCCAGCGGGGTGGCCACCGGCGCGCCCAGGTACACGTCCCCCAGGCCCAGCACCAGGTACTCGGCGTCGAAGACCGTCCGGTACACCTCATCCACCGAGGCCAGGCCGTTGATCCGCCGGATGAACTCGATGTTCCACGGGCACCACGGTGCGTCGTCGCGCACGCCCGCGACGTACCGCTCGATCGCCTCCCGGGTCGCCGGGTCGTCCCAGGACAGCGGCAGGTGCACGGTGCGGCTGGGCACCACCAGGCGGTCCGCGGACGGCAGCTCCCGCTCGATCTCCCGTACCAGCGACAGCAGTTCCGCCACCGGCAGGACATCGGGATCGACGTGCACCTGGAGCGAGCGGATGCCCGGCGTCAGGTCCACCACGCCCGCGGGGCGCCGCTCGGCGATCCGCTCCGCCAGCGCGTGCACCCGCATCCGCAGCGCCAGGTCCAGCTGCATCGGGCCGTACTCCACCAGCAGGTTGTCGTCGCCGCTGCGCCGGTAGGTGACGGCCGGGCGGTCCTCGGCCGCCGGGGTGCGGTGCAGCACCCCGCCGTCCACGATCGCCGGGCGGCCGGCCCGCGGCGCGGCGGCGGGGGAGCGGCGCAGGTCGGCGGCGTCCGCGGCGGTCACCGGCAGGAAGCGGACGGTGTCGCCCGGCCGGAGCTGCCCGAGCTTCCAGCGCTGGCCGGAGACCACGGTGGCCGGGCAGACGAAGCCGCCGAGCGACGGTCCGTCAGGTCCGAGCAGCACCGGCATGTCGCCGGTGTAGTCGACCGCGCCGACCGCGTACGGGGTGTCGTGGATGTTGGACGGGTGCAGGCCCGCCTCGCCGCCGTCCCGGCGCGCCCAGGACGGCTTCGGGCCGACCAGCCGGACGCCGGTGCGGGCGCTGTTGAAGTGCACCGACCAGTCGGCGGCGTAGAACTCGGCGATGTCCTGCTCGGTGAAGAACTCCGGCGCGGCGTGCGGGCCTTCGACCGCCGGGAGCTCCCAGGCGGAGGTGAACTCCGGGCGGCACTCGACCGGCCCCGCACCCGGGCCGAGCGCCGCGGCGCCGCCGTGCAGCACGTCGCCGGTGCGCAGCGCCCGGCCGCCGTGGCCGCCGAACCCGCCCAGGGTGAAGGTCGCCGCACTGCCCAGGAAGTCCGGGACGTCGAAGCCGCCCGCCACCAGCAGGTAGCAGCGCAGCCCGGGGCCGGGCGGGGCCGGGACGTCCAGCAGCCCGCCCGCCGGGACCAGTACCGGCTCCCACTGCGGCGCCGGCCGGCCGTCCACCGTCACGGCCGTCGGCGCGCCGGTGACGCACACCCAGGTCGGCGCGGTGAAGCGCAGCGCCGGCCCGAGCAGCGTGCACTCCAGGCCCGGCGCGCCCTCGGGGTTGCCGAGCGCCCGGTTGCCGAGCCGGAACGACAGGTCGTCCATCGGCCCGCACGGCGGCACGCCCACGTGCCAGTAGCCGGTGCGGCCCGGCCAGTCCTGCACGGTGGTCTGGGTGCCGGCCCGGACCACCTCGATCCGCGGCGTGGGATCGGCGACCCGCGCCAGGGTGCCGGTGTGGTGCGCCGCGCCGGCCACCTCCGGCACCGCCGGGATCGCCCGGAGCAGGCCGAGGTTGGTCTCGATGCCGTGGATCCGGGTGCCGGCCAGGGCGTCGCCGAGCCGGGCGAGCGCGTCGGCGCGGTCGTCGCAGTGCACGATCACCTTGGCCAGCATCGGGTCGTACGCGGTGGTCACCTCGGTGCCGGTCTCCACCCAGGTGTCCACCCGGACGTCCGCGGGGAAGACCACCTCGGTCAGCAGGCCCGCGCTCGGCCGGTGGTCGCGGCTCGGGTCCTCCGCGTACACCCGCGCCTCCACCGCGTGCCCGCGTGGCGGGCCGGGCTCGCGGACCACCTCGCGCTCGCCGCGGGCCAGCCGCAGCATCCACTCCACCAGGTCGACCCCGAACACCGCCTCGGTGACCGGATGCTCCACCTGCAGGCGGGTGTTGACCTCCAGGAAGTACGCCTGCTGCCGGGCCGCGTCGTAGACGTACTCCACGGTGCCCGCCGAGCGGTAGTCCACCGAGGCGCACAGGTCGCGGGCGGAGTCGGCGAGTCGACGTCGGACGTGGTCGGGCAGGCCGGGCGCCGGGGCCTCCTCCAGCACCTTCTGGTTGCGGCGCTGCAGCGAGCAGTCCCGGTCCCCGAGGGTGACCACCCGGCCCGCGCCGTCGCCGAACACCTGCACCTCGACGTGCCGGGCGTGCTCCACCAGCCGCTCCAGGAACACCCCGGCGGTGGCGAAGCTCGCCGCGGCCACCCGCTGCACGCCCTCCCAGGCCTCGGCGAGCTGCGCGGCGTCCCGGCAGGCCCGCATGCCGATGCCGCCGCCCCCGCCGGTGGCCTTCAGCATCACCGGGTAGCCGACCGCCTCGGCCGCGGCCAGCGCGGTCGGCAGGTCCGGCAGCAGGCCGGTGCCGGGCAGCAGCGGAACGCCCGCCGCCTCGGCCGCCGCCCGCGCGGTGTGCTTGGCGCCGAACACCTCCAGCTGGGCGGGCGTCGGGCCGACGAACGCCAGCCCCGCGGCCTCGACCCGGCGGGCGAACGCGGCGTCCTCGGACAGGAACCCGTAGCCGGGGTGCACGGCCCCGGCGCCGGTCTCCAGCGCCGCCCGCAGCACCAGGTCCGCTCGCAGGTAGCTGTCCTTCGCGGCGGCCGGGCCGAGCCGCACCGCGTGGTCGGCCAGCCGGACGTGCGGGGCCGAGCGGTCCGGGTCGGAGAACACCGCGACGGTGGTCAGGCCGATCCGGCGGGCGGTGCGGACGATCCGGGCGGCGATCTCGCCCCGGTTGGCGACCAGCAGCGTGTCGAAGCTCATCGCGGGCCGCCCTCGGTGATCGTCATCCGGACCGGCGTCGGGTCGAAGCCGTTGCACGGGTTGTTCACCTGCGGGCAGTTGGAGACCAGGACCAGCACGTCCGTCTCGGCCCGCAGCACCACCCGCAGGCCCGGCGCGGAGATGCCGTCCACGATGCCGAGCGTGCCGTCCGCCTCCACCGGCACGTTCATGTACCAGTTGATGTTGGACACCAGGTCGCGCTTGCCCAGCCCGTGCCGGGCGCCCTCGGCCAGGAAGTTCTCCACGCAGGCGTGCTGCGACCAGGTGTGGTGGCCGTAGCGCAGCGAGTTGGACTCCTTCGAGCAGGCGCCAGCGATGGTGTCGTGCCGGCCGCAGTCGTCCGCCACCACGGTCATCAGCGGCGTGTGCTCGGTCGACATCAGCACGCTGCCCTCGCCCAGGAACACCGAGCCGGCCGCCTGCAGGGTGTCCGCGGCGCTGTAGCGCACCGCGGTGTCGTGCGCGTCGTACAGCAGGCAGTCGACGGCCTGGTTGCCGTGCAGGTCGGTGACGGTGAGCAGCTGTCCGCGGCGGACCACCGCCGACCAGGCGGCTCGGGCGGGCACGGTGGCGTCGAGCACGACGGTGGTCATCTGGCCCCCAGGGCAGCGGTGTTGAGGTGGGCGCGGAGGCGTTCCGGGGTGGCGTCCCAGTGCGGGTCGCCCGGGCCGGTCACCCCGCCGGGCACGGCGGTGACCTGCAGCGGGGTGCAGTGCCAGCCCGGTCGCGGGTCCAGTGGGTGCGCGGTGTTGGCCAGCAGCAGGGTGGTGTGCTGCTCCAGCCGCAGCACCACCCGGGCGCCCGGTCCGGCCGCGCCGGTGGCGTGCAGCGCGCCGTCCGCGTCGACCCGGACGCCGCGGAAGAAGGAGACCGGGGCGGGCAGGTCACGGGGCGTCAGACCGTGCTTGGCGGCCGCCAGGACGAGCAGCTCCCGCCCGGCCGGGGACGGGCCGTGCGCCGAACCGTCGCCGTAGCGGGCCGCGTTGCGCGCCGCGGTCGAGGCGCCGGCGAGGGCGTCGTGCCGACCCGAGGTGTCCGTCACCACGGTGGCGAGCACCCGGCCCTGGTCGGAGAGCAGCTGACTGCCCTCGCGCAGGTACGCGTTCCACTGGACCTTGACGGTGTCGGCCGGGTTCAACCGTTCCCAGGGCCGCCCGGTCACGAACAGCACCACCTGGGCGCACGCGTCGCCGTCCCGGTCGGTGAGCGTGACGTGCGCCCCGGCCGGCAGCGCCAGGTGGGTGTACCCGCCGCCCGCAACGGTCTCGGACCACAGCACGCCCGGCGGCGGGGGCAGCTGCGGCATGCACTCGACGACCGCGCCCGCCTGGGCCCGGGCATGGGCCAGGGCAGCCGCGGTGGTGGCGGTGCCGGGCCCGGCGTGTGGGATTTCTGTCATGCGACAGAAATTAGGGAGGGCCGGAGTCGCCGTCATTGCCCGGACGTGACAAGGGAGTTACCGACCCCTCACGCCGCACCGGCAGGGGGTCGGGGACGCGCCGAGGCCGCCCACCGGGAGGGCGGGCGGCCGTGGCGGCGGATCGGCGGGGTCAGCGGCGGCGGAGGCGGTAGGCGGCGCCGAGGGCGAGGGCGGCGGTCAGGACGAGGACGGCGAACCAGCGGAGGTACCAGTGGCCGCCTTCCGGGTCGTACACCGAGGCGCGGGGCCAGGCGAGGTTGACGGTCATGGCGAGGCCGTAGAGCAGTGCGAGGGCGTTGACGGGGAGGCCCCAGCGGCCGAGGGAGAAGAGCGGGCGGCCGGTCTCGTCGACGGCGGGGGCGTCGGGGGCGAGCGGGAGGCCGCGCAGGCGGCGGAGCAGGAGGGCGCCGACGACCAGGGCGTAGGCGGCGTAGACCAGCGCGACGCAGGTGGAGGAGAGGGCGAGGAACGCGGCGGGGGCGGCCAGGTTGAGGAGGAGGAAGGCGACGGCGGGCGTGCCGACGGCGAGCGCCGCCCAGCGGGGCATGCCGCTGGCGGGGGAGACGTGGGCGAGGCGGCGCGCGAAGGGGAGGACGCCGTCGCGGGCCATCGAGAAGACCATCCGGGTGCCGGCCGTCTGCATCGCCAGGGTGCCGACGCACACCGCGACCGCGACGTCCGCGAGCAGCACCCGGCCCAGGCCCGGGCCCAGGCTGCTGGTCAGGACGTAGGGCAGGCCCTCGGCGGCGAGCCGGCCGTCGGACAGGCTGGGTGCGGCCAGGACGCCGCCGAGCAGCAGCAGGCCGCCGCTCAGGCCGGCGGCGGCCAGGGCGGTGAGGATGGTGCGGGGCGCGGTGCGGCGCGGGGCGCGGGTCTCCTCGGAGAGTTCGCCCGCGCTGTCGAAGCCGATCATCACGTAGGCGGCGGTGAACGCGCCGACCAGCAGCGCCGGGAGGCCGCCGCCGACCGGCGCGGTGTGCAGGACGGCGCGGGCGGGCTGCTCGGTGTGGGTGAACAGGGCGAGAACGATCAGCGCGATGCCGGCGATCTCCGCGGTCACCCCGATGCCGTTGACCATGGTCAGCACCCGGTTGTCGACGGCGTTCACCAGGGTGGTGAGGGCGATCAGCGCGGCGCCCAGCAGCACCGCGTTGGCCGCGCCGCTCGCGGTGGTCGGCGACGGGTCGCCGCCGAGCAGTTGGAAGCCGGACCAGAGCGCGGGCAGCACCACCTGGAGGGCGAGCGCCGCGGCGGCGACCACGACCACCTGGCCCAGGATCATCAGCCAGCCCGTGAACCAGCCGTACAGCGGGTTCGCCAGGCGGGTCGCCCACTGGTAGATCGCACCGGAGTACGGGTGGCGGGCGGCGAGTTCGGCGAAGCAGGCGGCGACCAGCAGCTGGCCGGCTAGCACGGCCGGCCAGGTCCAGACGAAGGCCGGGCCGGCCGCGCCGTAGCCGAACGCGAACAGCTGGAAGACCGTGGTGAGCACCGAGATGAAGGAGAAGCCGGCCGCGAAGGAGCCGAACCGGCCGATGGTGCGGTGGAGTTGCTGGGGATAGGGGGCCGAGGTGGCGGCGATCGGTGGTGCGGGTGGCGTGCTGGTGGTCATGGGGGGGCACCGGCTTTCCGCGCGCAGTTTCTGTCGAGTGACAGAAATTAGGGCGGCGCGGATTCCCGGGTGTTGCCCGCCGGTTGCCGAGCGGTTGCCGTGTCCTCACCGGCGGGCAGCGACCCCCGAGCGACCGTCAGACCAGGCTGTCCTTCCACGTCCGGTGCAGGGTGGCGAAGCGGCCCCGGCCGGCGATCAGCGCGGCCGGGGTGTCGTCCTCGACGATCCGGCCCTGGTCCATCACCAGCACCCGGTCGGCGATCTCCACGGTGGACAGCCGGTGGGCGATGATCACCGCGGTGCGCCCGGCCAGCACCGTCCGCATGGCGTGCTGGACGGCCTGCTCGCCCGGGACGTCCAGCGAGGAGGTGGCCTCGTCGAGGATCAGCACGGCCGGGTCGGCGAGCAACGCCCGCGCGAACGCCACCAGTTGGCGCTGTCCGGCGGAGATCCGGCCGCCGCGCTTGCGGACGTCGGTGTCGTAGCCGTCGGGCAGGGCGGCGATGAACCCGTGCGCACCGATCGCGCGGGCGGCGGCCTCCACCTCGGCCCGGGTGGCGTCGGGCTTGCCGACCGCGATGTTCTCGGCGACCGTCCCGGAGAACAGGAAGGACTCCTGGGTGACCATCACGACGTTCGCCCGCAGGTCCGGGGTGGAGAGCTCGCGCAGGTCGACGCCGTCGAGCGTGACCGCTCCCGAGCTGGGGTCGTAGAAGCGCGCCAGCAGCTTCGCCAGCGTCGACTTGCCCGCGCCCGTCGCACCGACCACCGCGGTGGTCTGCCCCGAGGCCAGCACCAGGTCGAACTCCGGCAGCACCTCCTTGCCGCCCGCGTAGGCGAACCGGGTGGAGCGGAAGGCGACCTCGCGGCCCTTGCCGCCGGTGGCGGGGAGCACCGCGGGCTCGGTGGGCTCGGGGACGGACGGCTCGTGGGCGAGCAGGCCGGCCATCTTCTCCAGCGCGGCGGCCGCCGACTGGTAGCTGTTGAGGAACATCGCCAGCTGGTCGATCGGGTCGTACAGCCGGCGCAGGTAGAGCACGAAGGCGGTCAGCACGCCCAGTTCGAGGCTGCCGTCGGTGACCAGGTAGGCGCCGAGCAGCACCACGCCGGTGATCCAGACGTTGGCGGTCAGCCGGGACAGGAAGACGTACCTGGCCATCTCCAGCAGGCCGTCCGCGGTGGCGGTGGCGGACTGCCGGTTGACGGTGCCGAAGGCCCGGTCGTTGGCGGCCTCGCGCCGGAACGCCTGGACCGGGCGGATGCCGTTCATGGTCTCGGTGAAGCGCACGATCAGGGCCGCGACGGCCGTCCGGCCGCGCCGGTAGACCTGCTGCGAGCGGCGCCGGAACGAGCGGACGATCAGGTACATCGGCAGGAACGAGGCCAGCGCGGCCAGCCCGAGCCGCCAGTCGACCACGATCAGCACCACGGTGATGTAGCCGACCGACAGACAGACCATCAGGAGTTCCTGCAGGCCCTCGGCGAGCAGCTCGCGCAGGGTGTCCACGTCGCTGGTCGCGCGGGAGATGATCCGGCCGGAGGTGTACCGCTCGTGGAAGTCCAGGCTGAGCCGCTGGGCGTGCCGGAAGATCCGGCCGCGCAGCTCCAGCAGGATGTCCTGGTTGATCCGGGCGGCCAGCCGGATGAACGCCCGCTGCAGCAGGGTGGCGAGCAGCGCGCAGCCCAGGTAGGCGGCGGTGACGGCGACCAGCGGGCCGGAGTCGTGCCCGCGCAGCGCCGGGATGCCGCGGTCGATGGCGTACGCGACCAGCAGCGGACCGGCCTGCAGCGCGGCCTGCTGGAGCAGCACGGCGAGCACCGCGACGACGATCCGCCGCCGGTGCGGGGCCAGCAGCGAGCCGAGCAGGGCGCGCGGCGCGCCGGGCGGGACGGGGATGTCCTGGTCGTCGGAGAGCGCGGGGGGCAGCTCGTCCTCGTCGACGGGGGGTTCGGCGACGGCGGTGGTCATCGGGCCAGCGCCCCTTCCAACTCGGATTCGCCGGACATCAGGGCCCGGTAGGCGGGACAGGAGTGCAACAGTTCCTGGTGGGTTCCGACGGCGGTGATCCGGCCGTCCTCCAGCAGCGCGACCCGGTCGGCCAGCAGCACGGTGGACGGGCGGTGCGCGACCACCAGCGCGGTGGTGTCGGCGAGCACCTGCCGCAGGGCGCGCTCGACCAGCGCCTCGGTGTGCACGTCGAGCGCGGACAGCGGGTCGTCGAGGACCAGGAAGCGGGGCTCGCCGACCACGGCGCGGGCCAGCGCGAGGCGCTGGCGCTGGCCGCCGGAGAGGCTGAGGCCCTGCTCGCCGACCTCGGTGTCCAGGCCCTCGGGGAGCTTGTCGACGAAGCCGGCCTGCGCGGTGGCCAGGGCGGCGGCGATCCGCTCCGGCCCGGCGTCGGGGGCGCCCATCAGGACGTTCTCCCGGACGGTGGCGGAGAACAGGGTGGGATCCTCGAACGCGACGGCGACCCGGCGGCGCAGCTCCGCGCGCGGCAGGTCGCGGATGTCGGCGCCGTCCAGCGTGATCGACCCGGCGGTGGGCTCGTACAGGCGGGGGAGCAGCGCGGTCAGCGTGGTCTTGCCGCTGCCGGTGGCGCCGACCAGGGCGAGCGTTTCGCCGGGGCGGACGTGCAGGTCGACGCCGGCCAGCAGGTCGGGGCTGCCGGCGGGGGCGTCGGGGTAGCGGAAGCGGACGCCGGTGAACCGGATGCCGCGGTCGGCCGACGGCCCGTCACCGGAGGGGAGCTCGGCGGGTTCCGGCTCGTCCATCACCTCGAAGTAGCGGTTGGCGGCGCTGGCGGCCTCGGCGGCGAAGCCGAGCAGCCAGCCGATCGACTCGACCGGCCAGCGCAGCGCGAGCGCGGTGGAGAGGAAGGCGACCAGGGTGCCGACCGAGAGCTGGTCGTGGGCGACCAGGACGGCGCCGGCGGCCAGCGCGGCGCCGAGGGCGAGTTCGGGCAGGCCGACGATGACCGCCCACAGGTTGGCCAGCAGGCCGGCCTTGCGCAGTTCGGTGTCGCGGAGCTCGGCGCTGTGCCGGCGGAACTCCTCGGCCATGGTGCGGTGCCGGCCGAAGGCCTTGAGGATCCGGATGCCGAGCACCGACTCCTCGACCACGGTGGCGAGGTCGCCGTTCTGGTCCTGGGCGAGCCGGGAGGCGGCCGAGTACCCGGACTCGAAGCGGCGGGTGTAGACCATCAGCGGGATCGCGGGGACCAGCGTGATCAGGGCGAGCCGCCAGTCCAGGACGAACATCAGCGCGGTGCCGGTCAGGAAGACCGTCGAGTTGACGACCAGGAAGACCAGTGGGAAGGCCAGGAACAGCCGCAGCACGAACAGGTCCGAGGTGGCCCGGGAGAGCAACTGGCCGGAG
Organism: Streptomyces sp. TLI_171; assembly: GCF_003610255.1. Taxonomy (GTDB): domain Bacteria; phylum Actinomycetota; class Actinomycetes; order Streptomycetales; family Streptomycetaceae; genus Kitasatospora. Next base: position 5,016,253 of record NZ_RAPS01000001.1, read on the forward strand.
GGCCACCGGTCGTGGAAGGAGATCGGCAGCCGCTGGAGCTTGGCGAACAGGTCTCCGCGGAGTCTGGTCTCCACCTTGGCGAGCGGGCGGGCCACGATCACCCGGCGGACGCCGAACAGGCAGGCCTCGGCGACGCCGAGCAGCAGCAGGGCGCCGGCCAGCGGCCACAGGCCGGCCAGGTCCCGGTGGGCGACCGGTCCGTCGACGATCCGGCGCAGCACGATCGGGACGGCCAGCACGCTGAGCGAGGCGAGCCCGGCGGCGGCCATCGACCCGAAGATCCGCCAGCGGGCCTCGCGGGCGTACGGCCACAGGCGCAGCAGTGAGCGCACCGCGGACCGGGGTACCGGCACGGGTGAACCGGGGGACTCGTCGGTTGACGGGTTGTTCGTATCCGCGGGGGTGGGCGGAGCGGGGTTCTGGTTCTCGGCCATCGCCGAGAGGGTAGGCGGTGGCAGTGACATTTCTCATCCGGTTTTTTGCCCCTGTCGGCGAGATCCGGCCAGGCCGGAGGGGGCGCACCCGCTCACCCGAACGGCGCAGCACGCCACCCGGCCCTGCGCCGCGCCCGCCGGCACCGGGGCGTGTACGGAGGACCGGAGGGCGCGCGGTTGCGTAAACCTCCGAAAGCCGCGCGCCGTGCCCGGCCTTGCAGGCCCCCCGTGGCGGCGGTGTCTGATCTCCGGGGAGTGATCGCGGTGGATCACCGGAGCAGCAGGAGACCCGAATGTCGGTCGAGACCGAGCCCGTTCCCGAAGTGCAGTCCCCGCCGCAGCAGAGCCTGAGCACCGCGGCGGCGCGCAACCTCGCCACCACGACCAAGTCCAAGCCCCAGATGCAGGAGATCAGCTCCCGCTGGCTGCTGCGCAAACTGCCCTGGGTGCACGTCTCCGGCGGCACCTACCGGGTCAACCGGCGGCTCTCCCACGCGGTCGGCCGCGGCCGGGTCGCCTTCGACCTGGCCGGCTCCGAGGTCCGGGTGGTCGCCCCCACCCTGCGCGAACTCCCGGCGCTGCGCGGCCTCACCGACGAGGCGGTGCTCGAACAGCTCGCCGAGCGCTTCGTGCCGCGCCCCTTCGCGGCCGGCGACCTGCTCGCCCAGGAGGGCGCGCCGCTCGAAGGGCTGCTGCTGGTCGCGCACGGCAAGGTCGAGCGGATCGGGACCGGCAAGTACGGGGACGCCACCGTCCTGGCCGTGCACGCCGACGGCGACCACCTCGGCGAGCAGGCGCTCGCCAGTGCCGACGGGCGCTGGCCCTACAGCGTGAAGGCCGCCACCGCCGGCACCGCGCTGGCGCTGCCCCGGGCCGCCTTCCGGGAGCTGCTGGACCGCTCCCCGGCGCTGCAGGCCCGGCTGGCCGCGCACCTCGCCGGGCACGCCGCCGCGCAGAACGAGCACGGCGAGGCCGAGATCGGCATGTCGGCCGGCCACCGGGGCGAGTTCGACCTGCCCACCGCCTTCGTCGACTACGAGCTGACGCCCCGCGAGTACGAGCTGAGCGTCGCCCAGACGGTGCTGCGGGTGCACAGCCGGGTCGCCGACCTGTACAGCAAGCCGATGGACCAGACCCAGCAGCAGTTGGGGCTCACCGTCGAGGCGCTGCGCGAGCGCCAGGAGCACGAGATCGTCAACAACCCGGAGTTCGGGCTGCTCGCCAACTGCGCCGTCGACCAGCGGATCCACACCCACGCGGGCGCGCCGACCCCGGACGACCTGGACGAGTTGCTGGCGATGCGCCGCGACACCGACTACCTGTTCGCCCACCCGAAGGCGATCGCCGCGTTCGGCCGGGAGGCCAACCGGCGCGGGGTGTACTTCTCCACCGCCGACTTCGGCGGGCACCGGGTCCCGGCCTGGCGCGGGGTGCCGATCCTGCCCTGTGGCAAGATCCCGGTCCGCGGCGGCTCCACCTCGATCATCGCGATGCGCACCGGCGAGGAGAACCAGGGCGTGGTCGGCCTCACCCAGGTCGGCATCCCCGACGAGGTGGAGCCCGGCCTGAACGTCCGCTTCATGGGCATCGACGACAAGGCCGTGGTCAACTACCTGGTCTCGGCCTACTACTCGGCCGCGATCCTGGTCCCCGACGCCCTGGGCGTGCTGGAGAACGTCGAGGTCGACCACCCGCGGTCCTGACCGGCCGTCACCCGTCACTCCGTCAGCAGCATCGCCGAGCGGCCGACCAGCAGCACCTCCGCCACCGGGGCGGCGGGCGGCGGGTCGGCCGTCGCGGTGTCCAGCAGCGGGCTGTGCGGGGCGGGCAGGGTGAAGCGGCGCGGCTCGGCGGAGGCGTTCAGCAGCAGCAGGAAGCTCGCGTCGCGCACCTCCCGGCCGTACGGGTCGCGCTCCGACAGCGCGGTGCCGGACAGCCGCATCGCCAGCGCCCGGGTGGGCGAGAACCAGTCCGCGTCGGTCATCTCCCGCCCGGCCGGGGTGAGCCAGGTCAGGTCGCGCTGGCCGTCGGGTCCGGCCGTGCGGCCGGAGAAGAACGCCCGCTGGCGCAGCACCGGGTGGGCCCGGCGCAGGTGGATCAGCCGGGCGGTGAGCTCGGTCAGCGAGCGCCAGTCGGGGTCGTCCAGCAGCGACCAGTCCAGCCAGCCGGCCTCGTTGTCCTGGCAGTAGGCGTTGTTGTTGCCGCCCTGGGTACGGCCCAGCTCGTCGCCCGCGGTGAGCATCGGCACCCCGCTGGAGAGCAGCAGCGTGGTCAGCAGGTTGCGCAGCTGGCGCACCCGCAGCGAGCGGATCGCCGGGTCCTCGGTCTCGCCCTCCGCGCCGTGGTTCCAGGACCGGTTGTCGTCGGTGCCGTCCCGGTTGTCCTCGCCGTTGGCCAGGTTGTGCTTGCGGTCGTAGGACACCAGGTCGCGCAGGGTGAAACCGTCGTGCGCGGTGATGAAGTTGACGGAGGCGTAGGGGCGTCTGCCGCCGCGCTGGTACAGGTCGGAGGAGCCGGCGATCCGGGTGGCCAGCTCCCGGACGTCCGGCCGGGCGCCGCGCCAGAAGTCCCGGACGGTGTCCCGGTAGCGGTCGTTCCACTCGCCCCACAGCGGCGGGAAGCCGCCGAGCTGGTAGCCGCCCGGGCCGACGTCCCACGGCTCGGCGATCAGCTTCACCCGGCTGAGCAGCGGGTCCTGGGAGACCGCGGCGAGGAACGGGTGCTCCATCTCCACGCCGTCGCCGCCGCGGGCGAGCGCCGCCGCCAGGTCGAATCGGAAGCCGTCGACGCCCATCTCGGCGACCCAGTACCGCAGCGAGTCGGTGATCAGCCGGATCACCTGCGGGCGGCGGGTGTCCAGGGTGTTGCCGCAGCCGGTGTAGTCGGCGTAGCCGCGGCGGGAGCGGTCCGGCCGGTAGTAGCCGGGGTTGTCGATGCCGCGGAAGGACAGCGTCGGGCCCATCACCCCCGACTCGGCGGTGTGGTTGTACACCACGTCGAGGATCACCTCGATGCCGGCCGCGTGCAGCGCCCGCACCATCCGCTTGAACTCGCCGACCTGCTGGCCGCGGCTGCCGGTGGCCGCGTAGCCCGCGTGCGGGGCGAAGTAGCCGAGCGTGTTGTAGCCCCAGTAGTTGACCAGGCCGCGCGCCTGCAGGTGGTCCTCGCTGACGTGGTGCTGCACCGGCAGCAGTTCGACCGCCGTCACCCCGAGCCGGACCAGGTGGGCGATCGCCGCCGGGTGCGCCAGCCCCGCGTAGGTGCCGCGCAGCTCCGGCGGGATGTCGGGGTGGCGCATGGTGAAGCCGCGCACGTGCAGCTCGTACAGCACCGTCTCGGCCCAGGGCGTCTTCGGCCGGTGGTCGTCGTACCAGTCGTCGGCGTCGTGCACCACCACCGCCTTGGGCACGTACGGCGCCGAGTCCCGGTCGTCCCGGACGGTGTCGGCGACGTCCCGCTCCGGCCAGTTGCGGACCGCCGAGCAGGTCGCGTCGTGGGCCGTGTAGGCGCCGTCGACGGCCCGCGCGTACGGGTCGAGGAGCAGTTTGGCCGGATTGTGCCGGACGCCCGTCCACGGGTCCCACCGGCCGTGCACCCGGAAGCCGTAGCGGGTGCCGGGCAGCACGCCCGGCAGGTAGCCGTGCCAGGTCTGGTAGGTCTGCTCGGCCAGCCGGTGCCTGGTCTCCCGGCCCTGCTCGTCGAACAGACAGAGGTCGACGGCCTCCGCGTTCGGCGCCCAGAGAGCGAAGTTGGTGCCCCGACCGCCCTCCGCGTCGGGGCGGAACCTCGCCCCCAGCGGCTGCCAGTTGCCCGGCCAGGGCGGCGCGGGGGCGACCCTGGGCGCCGAGCCGTTCGATCCGGCGGCGGTCCGCGCCCCCGGGGGCGTGCCCGTTCCCAGCTCCTGCCACGCCGTCATGGCGACCCTCCCAGCCATCCGGGGGCCCGTCCCCGTTCTTCCGGTTGTTCCCTGTGCGACGGTGCTCGTCACCCCGGGTCGAGCGGTGTGACGCACCGTGATCGATCATGTGCCCAGCGGAACCGGGTGCGGAAACCATTCGGTCGTGTCCGGGGGCGGAATCCGTCGTTGTGCCGGACATCGGGCGGTATCGGACGAATCCGGAGGACGGCATGCGCGCCGTGGCAGGGCTCTGGGCACGGCGGGCGGCGGCTCTCTCCCTGGTGCTGCTGGCCGGCTGCTCCGGCGCCGGCCGGCCGTCGGGCGGCGACGCCGCGACGGCCCCGGCGCCGCCGGTCTCCCGCGCCCGGTTGGAGCTCGCCCCCGCCGACGGCGCGCAGGCCGTCCCGGTGGAGGGCGCGGTCCGGGTGACGGTGGCCCAGGGGCGCCTGCTGTCCGTCCGGCTGGCCGACGACCGGGGCGCCGAGGTGCCGGGCACGCTCACCGCCGACGGCGCGGGCTGGGCCCCGGACGGCACGCTCGCCGCCGCGACCGCGTACACCCTGGACGCCGTCGCCGAGGACCCCGCGGGCCTGCGTGCCGTCCAGCACGCCGGGTTCGCCACCGCCGCCCCGGAGCACGCCTTCGTCGCCTTCTTCACCCCCGAGGACGGCTCCACCGTCGGCGTCGGCATGCCGGTCTCGCTGCGCTTCTCCGGCCCGGTCGCGGACCGGGCCGCCGTGGAGCGGGCGGTCGAGGTCACCGCGGACCCGCCGGTCGAGGTCGGCGCGCACTGGTTCGGCGACCGGCGGCTGGACTTCCGCCCGCGCGCCTACTGGGCGGTCGGCACCCGGGTCACCGTGGCGCTGCGGCTCAAGGGCGTGGCGGCCGCCCCCGGCCGGCTCGGCGTCCAGGACAAGGACGTGCACTTCACGATCGGCCGCTCGCTGGTCGCCGCCGTCGACCTGGACGCGCACACCATGACGGTCCGTCAGGACGGGCGGGTGCTGCGCGTCCTGGAGATCAGCGGCGGCAGCCCCGAGCACGCCAGCTACCTCGGCGCGATGGTGGTCTCCGAGCGCTTCGAGGTGACCAGGATGAACTCGCAGACGGTCGGACTCGGCGACGAGTACGACATCAAGGACGTCCCGCACGCGCTGCGGCTGACCGCCTCCGGCACCTTCGTGCACGGCAACTACTGGTCCGACCCCGAGGTGTTCGGCGAGGCCAACACCAGCCACGGCTGCATCGGCCTGGCCGACGCCAAGGGCGGCTCGGCGGACTCCCCGGCGGGCTGGCTGTACCGGCACGTCACGGTCGGCGACGTGGTCGAGGTGCGGGGCTCGCAGGGCGACCGGGTGGCCCCCGACAACGGCCTCGGCGACTGGAACCTGAACTGGGCCCAGTGGCTGCGCGGCAGCGCGCTGCCGGTTCACTGAACGGGCACCCGGCTCCCCCCGAAGATTCACTCAGCTTCGCCGGTTATCCTTGCCCCCGCGCGCGACCGGCCTCGGCCGGGACCCGCAGATCGCATCCGACCCGGTGCAACCGATCCCGGGCGTCACACGTGTATTCGCTGTGAATACCGGGAGGGGAGCAGCGCAGTGAAGGCGGTTCAGAAGGCCGGGTCGGCCATATCGGCGGACGGACGCGGGCGCAGGACGCGCCGTGCGGCGACCGCCCTGCTGGTGGGTGGCGTGCTGATGCTCGGCACGGCCTGCAACGACAACGGCGGCGGCGGTGGCGGCGGTTCGAACGAGGCCAAGGGCGGCGGCAGCAGCGCGTCCAGCTCGGCCGATTCGACCCCGAAGGTGTCGACCGCCCAGCTGACGGTCACCCCGGCGAACGGGGCCACCGACGTGGCGCCCAAGGACGGCGTGCAGATCGCAGTGGCCAGCGGGACGCTGACCACCGTCGAGGTGACGGACAAGAACGGCAAGGCGGTGCCCGGCGAGATCTCCGCGGACAAGCTGAGCTGGAAGCCGACCGGCCAGCTGACCGTGGGCACCACGTACACGGTCAACGCGCAGGCGGTGGACGCGGCGGGCCTGGTGGCCGCCTCGACCACCACCTTCACCACGCTGACCCCGGCGAAGACCGCGGGCGTCACGGACAACATCGCCGACAACGGCACCTACGGCGTCGGCATGATCGTCTCGGTGCGGTTCGGCAAGGCGGTCAAGAACAAGGACGCCGTGGTGGCCGGCATCAGCGTGGTCGGCTCGGACGGCACCGAGGCCCGCGGCCACTGGTTCGGCAGCCAGCGGCTCGACTTCCGGCCGGAGAAGTACTGGAAGCCCGGCACCAAGGTGACGATCAAGTACCGGCTGAAGAACGTCGAGGTGGCGCCGGGCGTGTACGGCGACGTCGACAAGGACGAGCCGTTCACCGTCGGCCGCTACCAGGTCTCCACGGTCGACGCGTCGACCCACAAGATGACGGTCACCAAGGGCGACGGCACCAGCTACGTCATCCCGATCACCGCGGGCAACGACGAGAACCCGTCGTGGAACGGCACCATGGTGATCTACGGCAAGGACAAGGTCACCCGGATGAACTCGGCGACCGTGTCCAACATCAAGGGCGACGAGTACGACGTCCCGGACGTGCCGCACGCGATGCGCCTCACCGACACCGGCACCTACGTGCACGGCAACTACTGGAGCAGCGCGTTCGGCAGGTCGAACGCCAGCCACGGCTGCGTCGGCCTGGCCGACGCCAAGGGCGGCAGCGACAGCACCGACGCCGGCAAGTTCTACAACTCGTCGATCTTCGGCGACGTGGTGAAGATCCAGAACTCCAAGGGCAAGACGGTCGGCGCCGACAACGGCCTGAGCGGCTGGACCCTCCCGTGGAGCCAGTGGTAGGTCCCGCGCGAACCATGCGACGGCCCGGCGGTCCCCGTGACCGCCGGGCCGTCGTCGGTTCGTGACCGGACCGGGACACTCGACCCGCAACGTTTCGCCCGGTCGACCCGTCATATCAACCGAAAGACCTGTCAGCCGACAGGCGGGTGCGTGGGGAGAGCGGAAACGTGAAGGCTATGCGCGGGGGATTCGCGGTGGGAGCGCTCGCGGGCGCCCTGGTGCTGATGGCCACGGCGGGGTGCAGCGCCGGGACGGCGAAGGCCGACAGCCCGGCCGGCGGCGCGGGCAGCGCCAGCGCCAGTCCGGCCAAGCCGACGGTGTCGGCCGCCACCATCGCCATCGAGCCGGCCAACGGGGCGACCGAGGTCAAGCCGGCCGGCGCGGTCAAGGTGTCGGCGAACGGCGGCAAGCTCACGTCCGTCAAGGTCACCGGCCCGGACGGCGTCGCGGTGCCCGGCTCGCTCACCGCCGACGGCACCGGCTGGGCGCCCAGCGGCAACCTGCTGGTCGGCACTGCCTACACGGTGGACGCGCTGGCCGAGGACTCCCAGGGCGTGGTCGCCAACGCGCGCTCCTCCTTCACCACCCTCACGCCCGACAAGGACGCCGGCACCAGCGACAACATCGCCGACAACGGCACCTACGGCGTCGGCATGATCGTCTCGGTGCGGTTCGACCGGTCCGTGAAGAACAAGGACGCGGTGCTGGCCGGCATCACCTTCGAGACCTCGGACGGCACCCAGGTCAAGGGCCACTGGTTCGACGACAAGCGGGTCGACTTCCGCCCGGAGAACTACTGGAACGCCAACACCAAGGTCACCATCCACTACAAGCTGAAGAACGTGGAGACCTCGCCGGGCGTGTACGGCGGCGTCGACAAGGACGAGCCGTTCACCATCGGCCGCTCGCAGGTCTCCACCGTCGACGTGAACACCCACCGGATGGCGGTGGTCCGGGACGGTCAGCAGGTCGACACCGTCGAGTTCACCGCGGGCAAGCCAGGCTACGACACCTGGAGCGGCGTCATGGTGGTCGAGGCGATGGAGGGCACCACCCGGATGACCTCGGCCGGCGTCACCAAGGAGGGCTCCGGCGACGAGTACGACCTGGTGGTTCCGCACGCCATGAGGTTGACGGACTCCGGCACCTACGTGCACGGCAACTCGTGGAGCGCGGGCGTGATCGGACGCTCCAACGGCAGCCACGGGTGCATCGGCGTCACCGACACCAAGTCCGGCAGTTCCAGCACCCCGGCGGGCAAGCTCTACGAGTCCAGCCTGGTCGGAGACGTGTTCAAGGTGGTCAACTCCAAGGGCCGGGTGGTCGACGCGGCCAACGGCCTGGGCGGCTGGAACACCCCGTGGGCGCAGTGGTGAACCTCGGGCACCCGTTCGGTTGCTGACGGCATATGCCAACTGAATAGTGATCGTTTGCTCATTGTCCGTACGCACCCGCTCGCGTTCCGCAATGATGGGGCGCATGGCGGGATGGGGCGAAGCAGACCGGGCATCACTTCCAGTGGCCGGCACCCGTGGTGACGGTCCGTCAGGGGCCGCCGCGCGCGTGGTGCTCGCCGATCTGGAACGGCTGACCGCGGAGGAGATGGAGCACACCTTCTTCGGCGTGCTCAGCGATCCCGACGCCGGCGAGGAGGTGCGGCTGCCCTCCCGCCCGGAGTCGGCCGGAGTGGCCCGGCGGCTGGTGCTCTCGGTCTTACAGACCTGGAAACTCCACCAACTGCTGGAGGCGGGGGAGTTGCTCACCGGTGAACTGGTCGCCAACGCCGTCCGGCATGCCGGCGGTCGGATGATCGGGCTGAAGGTGGTGCGGCGGCCGGGATGGCTGCGGATCGAGGTCCGCGACTCCTCCAGGGCGCTGCCCTGCCTGATCCTCGCCCCCGAGGTCGGCTACCAGAACGGCCACGGCCTCAAGCTGGTCGACTCGCTGGCCGACCGCTGGGGCGCGGACCTGCTGCCGCGCGGCAAGGGCGTCTGGTTCGAGATGAAGATCCGCGAGCGTGTCGGCTCCGCCGCCTGAGTCCCGCCCCCGTCCCACTTTGCGAGACGATCCGCGAACGGCCTGGCAAGTGAAGGTGAACTGAACCACACGCCTTGCTTTCAATTTTGTTCGGCGTTCAAAGCATGGAATAGTCATGCCCGTCGGGCAGCACAGCCCGACCACTTCCACCCAGCGGCACGCACCCCCTTGGCCGCCGGGTGACGCGCAGGGGCCCCGAACCGCGACACCGCGACCAGGGGCCCCGCTCCGTTTTCCGGGGGCGCCCCGGTCAGCACTCGATGACGTTGACGGCGAGGCCGCCGCGGCTGGTCTCCTTGTACTTCACCTTCATGTCGGCGCCGGTCTCCTTCATGGTCTTGATGGCCTTGTCGAGGGAGACGTGGTGGCGGCCGTCGCCGCGGAGGGCCATGCGGGCGGCGGTGACGGCCTTGACGGAGGCCATCCCGTTGCGTTCGATGCACGGGATCTGGACCAGGCCGCCGACCGGGTCGCAGGTGAGGCCGAGGTTGTGCTCGATGCCGATCTCGGCGGCGTTCTCGACCTGCTCCGGGGTGCCGCCGAGGACCTCGGCGAGGCCGCCGGCGGCCATCGAGCAGGCGGAGCCGACCTCGCCCTGGCAGCCGACCTCGGCGCCGGAGATGGAGGCGTTCTCCTTGAAGAGCATGCCGATCGCGCCCGCGGCCAGCAGGAAGCGGACGATGCCGTCCTCGTCCGCGCCGGGGATGAAGTTCAGGTAGTAGTGCAGGACGGCGGGGATGATGCCGGCCGCGCCGTTGGTCGGGGCGGTGACGACCCGCCGGCCGGAGGCGTTCTCCTCGTTGACGGCCATCGCGTAGAGGGTGACCCACTCCATCGCGTTGCCGGGGCCGATGCCCTCGGCGCGCAGCGCGCGGGCCGCGCTGGCGGCGCGGCGGCGGACCTTCAGGCCGCCGGGGAGGATGCCCTCGCGGGCCATGCCGGCCGCGACGCACTCCTTCATCACGGCCCAGATCTCCAGCAGGCCGGCCCGGATCTCGGCCTCGGTGCGCCAGGCCTTCTCGTTCTCCAGCATCAGGCCGGAGATCGACAGGCCGGTCTCCCGGGTGAGCCGGAGCAGTTCCTCGCCGGTGCGGAAGGGGTAGCGCAGGGCGGTGTCGTCGGGCTTGACCCGGGCCTCGCCGATGGCGTCCTCGTCGACCACGAAGCCGCCGCCGACCGAGTAGTAGGTCTTCTCCAGCAGGGTCTCGCCGGAGGCGTCGTAGGCCCACAGGGCCATGCCGTTGGCGTGGTACGGCAGGGCCTTGCGGCGGTGCAGGACCAGGTCGGAGTCCGGGTCGAAGGGGATCTCGTGCCGGCCGAGCAGGTTGATCCGCTTGTCGGCGCGGATCCGGTCGACGTCGCTGTCGGCGCGGTCCACGTCGACCGTGCGGGGCGAGTTGTTCTCCAGGCCCAGCAGGACGGCCTTCGGGGTGCCGTGGCCGTGGCCGGTGGCGCCGAGCGAGCCGTACAGTTCGGCGCGCACCGAGGCGACCCGGTCGAGCAGGCCTTCGGAGTTGAGGCGGCGGGCGAACATCCGGGCGGCCCGCATCGGGCCGACGGTGTGCGAGGAGGAGGGCCCGATGCCGACGGAGAAGAGGTCGAAGACGCTGATGGCCACGGGGTGACGTCCTTGTCGGGTCTCGTGGAGTGGTCCGTCTCGTGGACGGGGGGCTGGGCACGGAACGGGGCACCGCGCGCACTGTCCAGTGTGCGCGGTGCCCCGGTTCGTCCGCGGGCCGCCGGGTGTCGGCGGCCGGTGGGACGGGTTACAGCTCGGGGTAGAGCGGGTGCTTGGCGGCGAGCGCGCTCACCCGGGCCTTGAGGGCCTCGGCCTTGGCCTCGTCGAAGCCCGGCAGCAGCGCCTCGGCGATGACGTCGGCGACCTCGCGGAAGTCCTCGGCGCCGAAGCCGCGGGTGGCCAGCGCCGGGGTGCCGATCCGCAGGCCCGAGGTGACCATCGGCGGCCGCGGGTCGTTGGGGACGGCGTTGCGGTTGACCGTGATGCCGACCTCGTGCAGGCGGTCCTCGGCGTCCTGGCCGTTGAGCTCGCTGTTGCGCAGGTCGACCAGCACCAGGTGCACGTCGGTGCCGCCGGAGAGGACGGAGACGCCGGAGGCGGCCACGTCGTCCTGCAGCAGGCGCTCGGCGAGGATCTTCGCGCCCTCCAGGGTGCGGCGCTGGCGCTCCTTGAAGCCCTCGGTCGCCGCGACCTTGAAGGCGACCGCCTTGGCGGCGATCACGTGCTCCAGCGGGCCGCCCTGCTGGCCGGGGAAGACCGCGGAGTTGATCTTCTTGGCGTGCTCGGCCTTGGAGAGGATGACACCGCCGCGCGGGCCGCCCAGGGTCTTGTGCGTGGTGGTGGTGACCACGTCCGCGTACGGCACCGGGGACGGGTGCAGTCCGGCGGCGACCAGGCCGGCGAAGTGCGCCATGTCGACCATCAGCAGGGCGCCGACCTCGTCCGCGACGCGGCGGAACTCGGCGAAGTCCAGCTGGCGCGGGTAGGCGGACCAGCCGGCGATGATCAGCTTGGGCTGGTGCTCCTTGGCGAGGCGCTCGACCTCGGCCATGTCGACCTGGCCGGTCTTCTCGTCCACGTGGTAGGCGACCACGTTGTAGAGCTTGCCGGAGAAGTTGATCTTCATGCCGTGGGTCAGGTGGCCGCCGTGGGCCAGGTTCAGGCCCAGGATGGTGTCGCCCGGCTGGATCAGCGCGAACATCGCCGCGGCGTTCGCCTGCGCGCCGGAGTGCGGCTGCACGTTGGCGTGCTCGGCGCCGAACAGCTCCTTGATCCGGTCGATGGCGATCTGCTCGACCACGTCGACGTGCTCGCAGCCGCCGTAGTAGCGGCGGCCGGGGTAGCCCTCGGCGTACTTGTTGGTGAGCACCGAGCCCTGGGCCTCCATGACCGCCACCGGGGCGAAGTTCTCGGAGGCGATCATTTCCAGGGTGGTCTGCTGGCGGTGCAGCTCGGCGTCGACCGCGGCGGCGATCTCCGGGTCGAGCGCGTGGAGGGACTGGTTGAGAACCGTCATGAGGGGGTCTCCCGGTCAGGCGCCGGTGAAGGCGGTGTAGCCGTCGGCGTCGAGCAGCTCGTCGGTGGCCTCGACCCGGACCTTGAACAGCCAACCGCCCTCGAAGGGCTCCGAGTTGACCAGGGCCGGCTCGTCGATGACCGCCTGGTTGACCTCGGTCACCTCGCCGGTGGCGGGGGAGAAGAGGTCGCTGACCGACTTGGTGGACTCAAGCTCGCCACAGGTCTCACCCGCGGTGACGGTGTCACCGACCGCCGGGAGCTGGACGTAGACGATGTCGCCGAGGGCGTCGGCCGCGTGCGCGGTGATGCCGACCGTCGACACCCCGTCCACGGCGGCGGTCAGCCACTCGTGCTCCTTGGTGTACTGCAGGTGCGTGGGGTTGCTCATGACGTCATTCTCCAGGATCGCGGGAGGGGAGGGCGCGGCCGTCCGCTGGGCGGACGGACCTGAAACGACTGCTTGGGAGGGCTGCGGGGGCTGACGGGGGGTCAGCGGGCGCGCTTGTAGAACGGCAGCGCGACGACCTGGACCGGCTCGGCCTTGCCGCGCACGTCCACCGCGACCTCGGTGCCGGGCGCGGCGTGCGCGGCGTCCAGGTAGGCGATGGCGATCGGCTTGCCCAGGGTGGGGGACGGCGCACCGGAGGTGATCCGGCCGATCACGGCGCCCTCGGCGTCCACCACGGAGTACTCGGCGCGCGGGACGCGCTTGCCCTCGGAGACCAGGCCGACCAGCTTGCGCGGCGGGTTGGTCTCGGCCGCCGCGGCGGCCTCCTCCAGCGCCTTGCGGCCGACGAAGGCGCCGTCGTTGGTGGTCTTGTCGAAGCGCACCACGCGGCCGAGGCCGGCGTCGAACGGGGTCAGCTCGGTGGACAGCTCGTGCCCGTACAGCGGCATGCCGGCCTCCAGGCGCAGCGTGTCGCGGCAGGACAGGCCGCACGGGACCAGGCCCTCGGCGGTGCCCGCCTCGGTCAGCGCGGTCCACAGGTGCTCGGCGTCGGCGGGGGCGCAGAAGATCTCGAAGCCGTCCTCGCCGGTGTAGCCGGTGCGGGCCAGCCAGACCTGGCGGCCGGCCACGGTGGCGGGCAGCAGGGCGTAGTACTTCAGGCCGGGCAGGTCGGCGTCGGTGAGCTTGGCCAGGATGCCGTTGGCCTCGGGGCCCTGGACGGCGAGCAGCGCGTAGGCGTCGCCGTCGTCGCGGACCACGGCGTCGAAGCCGGCCGCGCGCTCGGTCAGCGCGTCCAGCACCACCTGGGCGTTGGAGGCGTTGGCGACCACCAGGTACTCGTCCTCGGCGGTGCGGTAGACGATCAGGTCGTCCAGGATGCCGCCGTCCTCGCGGCAGATCATGGTGTAGCGGGCGCGCAGCACGCCGAGCGCCGAGATGAAGCCGACCAGCGCGTGGTCGAGGAGTTCGCCGGCCTGCGGGCCCGAGACGGTGATCTCGCCCATGTGCGAGAGGTCGAAGAGGCCGGCCCGGGTGCGGACGGCGAGGTGCTCCTCGCGCTCGCTGCCGTAGCGCAGCGGCATGTCCCAGCCCGCGAAGTCGGTCATGGTGGCGCCGAGCGAGCGGTGCAGCGCGTCGAGCGCGGTCAGGCGGAGGGACACGACAGGACTCCCGGGATCTGGAAACGGGCAGGCTGGGGCGAATCTCCCCGTCTGTCGTCGAACCTGAGAGCTTCGCCGCCTCCTGACAGGATGGCGGCTTGCACCGTGGGTGGGCGCACGGCGCGGCCGTGTCCACTTTCCAGATCTGCCTCGCCCGGGCGGTATGGGTGCCTGAGAGATTCCGGGGAGGACTTGCTCCTTCGGCGCCGGGCGCGGCCTGTGACAGGCCGTTCCGGCTCTCCCGCGCGGGTTCGAGCGGCCGGTATGAAGTTTGGGCGGGCCCATCATGGCATGCCGCGGGCCGCTCGTGGGAGAGGGGTCGGGCCCGGGGCGCGACGGGGGACCCGCGCGCGCCGCTAACCTGATCGCAACCGCGGATGTGGAGGGGCGAGATGGGGTTCCCGCTGGGTCAGGTTCCGGAGGGCGGGGCCTGGCCGGCCAACGAGCTGGAACGGGTGCTGACGGCGGCGCTCGGCGACCCCGGGGCGACGCCCCGGGTGGTGGAGGTGCTGGCCCGCAGCCAGGTGTGGATCCCGCTGCCGTCGGGCGCCGACCCGCAGTCCGGCGCGCTGGACCTGCCGACCCTGGAGCTGGCCGGCGCGCCGTACGTCCCGGTGTACTCCTCGCAGGAGCAGTTCCTGCAGCACTGTCCGGGCTTCCCGTTCGCGATCGCCCCGATGTGGGAGTTCGCCCGCGGACTGCCGCTGGGCATCGGCATCGCGGTCAACCCCGAGGCGCCGGTGGGCATCCCGGTGCCGCCGGAGGGCGTGGGCGAGCTGCGGCGCGGGCCGCGCGGCGAGCAGTGGGAGGCGCAGGGCGTCGCCGAGGGGGCCCGGGTGGTGCTCAAGGAGCCCGAGCCGCACCAGGAGCCGTTCGCCTTCCTGGCCGCCGCGACCGGTGAACTCGCGGCGCTGCCGGGCGTGCTGACGGCCCGTCGGGCGCTGGCCCGGGTGGAGGGCGAACCGACCCTGCTGTACGTGGGCGTGCAGCTCGACCCGGCCGGGCCGGCCGAGCCGGGCGAGGTCAACCTGGCGCTCGGCCGGGCGCTCGGAACCGCACCGCCCTCCTGGGGCGTCCACCTGGTGCTGCTCGACCTGGTGGCCGACCCGGTGGTGGACTGGCTGCTCGGGCGGGTACAGCCCTTCTACGTGAGGCCCTGAGACCCGCTCCCGGCTCCGCCCCCGGGGCCGCACGGGGGACGGCGGTATGACGGCTGTCGGGCTCGCCCCATAGGGTTGCCCCGGCACACCGGGAGCGCGGTGGACGGCGGAGGAGAAGGGGCGGCGACGTGACGGGAGCATCCGGCGACCCGGGCGCGATCGAGCGCGCCCTCGCAGCGGTCGCACCGGAGCGCTGGGAGGCGTACGAAGGCCTGTTGCGCGCCCTCGCGGGCGGGCAGGTCTGGATGCTGCTCTGGCACGGCAGCCCCGGCAGCCCGGACGCCCAGTACGGGAACATGGACGTGGGCGGCCACGGGTACGCGCCCTGCGTGACCTCGCCGGGCCAACTCACCGCCACCGGCTGGTCGCGCGGGCACGAGGTGGTCTCCGGGCTGGAGATCGCCGCCTCGCTGTACCGCTCCCGCTGGGGCCTGTGGCTGGACCCGCACCGCCCCGGCGGCGGGGTCGGCGTGCCCTGGGCGGACCTGCGGCGGATCGCGGTCGGCCTGGACCTGCTGCCGGCCGGGCCGCTGCGGATCTCCGAACCGACCGGCCAGGCACCGCAGTTCTTCACGGTGCTGGAGCAACAGGCGGCCGAGGTGCGGCCGTTGCGCTCGCTGCGGCGGGCCTGGGTGCAGCCGGTGCTCGGCGAGGCGTACCTGGCGGTCGGGTTGGACCTGTACGACACCTCGCCGCCGTCCGTGGAGGCGGCCCGGGCGCTGGTGCAGCGCGCCGCCGCGCAGGCCCCCGAGGGGCCGGCGGTGTCGACCGTGATGATGGCCGACGAGTTCGACCCGGTGGCGATGTGGCTGTGGGCCCACGCCCGCCCGTTCTTCGACCGGCAGGGCGCCCCGCAGCCCTACCCGACCGGCTTTGGTTACGGAGCGCAACCACCCGCCGGGCCCGCCCAGGGCTGGCCGCAGGCCCCGTGGCCCGGCTACCAAGGCCGTTGACCATACCCTGACGGGCCGTCCGGAAACCCCCGCCTCGACCGCAGCCGCGGTCGGCGGGGGTTTTTCGTCACCCGGTGATCTACGCGCGAATCCCCGGGAACACCTGGCGTTTTCCCGCCACTGGCGGGGTGTCGTCACGCTGCCTCTTGACGGACATGTAACAGCTATGTGAAGAGCGATATGCGGGGTCTGTGATCTTGCATGCCGACAGATCACAGTTAGGCATCCTTCCCGATTGCGGTCTTCCGCCGGGCACTCCCCATGACAGAGAGTGCTGCGCAACCCGCCTGATGGTTATCTCGCGCGAACTTCTGCACCGCTGACAGGTGTCCGGCACCACCACCCAAGGCCGGCCACCGTCGGCGAGGGGAACGAACTGACTCATGACCACACCCACCGAGACCGTCGGCACCGCCGCCGGTGAGGCCGCCACCCCGGCCAAGCAGATCGAGGGCCGCTCCCTCGGCCGGATCGCCTGGACGCGCTTCAAGCGCGACAAGATCGCCGTCGCCGGCGGCGTGGTGGTGATCCTGCTGGTGCTGCTCGCGGTGCTGGCCAAGCCGATCGAGGCCGTGTTCGGGCTCGATCCCAACGAGTTCCACCAGGACCTGCTGGACGCCAACCTCGGCGGCATCCCGGCCGGTGACTTCGGCGGCATGAGCTGGGACCACCCGCTCGGCATCGACGTCCAGTACGGACGCGACATCATGACCCGCATCATCGAGGGCTCCTGGGTGTCGCTGCTGGTCGCGTTCGGCGCCACCGTGCTGTCCAACGTGATCGGCACCGTGCTCGGCATCGTGGCCGGCTACTACGGCGGCCGGGTGGACACCGTGATCAGCCGGCTGATGGACATGTTCCTGGCCTTCCCGCTGCTGCTCTTCGCGATCGCCATCTCGGCCTCGCTCAAGGACGGCGCCTTCGGCCTGCACGGGACCGCGCTGCACATCGCGGTGCTGGTCTTCGTGATCGGTTTCTTCAACTGGCCCTACATGGGCCGGATCGTGCGCGGCCAGACCCTCTCGCTGCGCGAGCGCGAGTTCGTCTTCGCGGCCCGCAGCCTGGGCGCCCGGACGCCGTTCATCCTGTTCAAGGAACTGCTGCCGAACCTGGTCGGCCCGATCCTGGTCTATTCGACCCTGCTGATCCCGACCAACATCCTCTTCGAGGCCGGCCTGAGCTTCCTCGGCGTCGGCGTCGAGCCTCCGCAGGCCTCCTGGGGCGGCATGCTCGCGACCGCGATCGACTACTACCAGGTGGACCCGCAGTACATGCTCGTCCCCGGTCTGGCGATCTTCGTCACCGTGCTCGCCTTCAACCTGCTGGGCGACGGGCTGCGAGACGCCCTCGACCCCAAGAACAACTGACCTCGGGTCAGCATCCCACCGCCACACCCGCGTTCCTACCGTCAAGGGGTTGATCTCTCCCATGCGCAGGTCCCGTATCACCGCGCTGACCGCGCTCGCCGCGGCCACCGCGCTGGCGCTCACCGGCTGCTCGAGCAGCAAGAGCGGCAGCGGCGACGCCGCCGGCGACAAGGCCGCCGGCGCCAACGCCGCGACCAAGGCCGTCGTGAACGTCTCGGACAAGAAGGGCGGCACGGTTGTCTACGAGCACTCCGACGTGCCGGACTCCTTCGACCCGGGCAACACGTACTACGCGTACATGTACAACTTCTCGCGCCTGTACGGCCGCCCGCTGACCACCTTCAACCCGGCCGCCGGCGAGGAGGGCAACAAGCTCGTCCCCGACCTGGCGGAGTCGATGGGCAAGGTCAGCGCCGACGGTCTGACCTGGACCTACAAGCTGCGCGCGGGTCTGAAGTACGACGACGGTTCGGCGATCACCTCCAAGGACGTCAAGTACGCGGTCGAGCGCTCCAACTTCGCGCCGGACGTGCTGTCCAACGGCCCGACCTACTTCCACGACCTGCTGGTCGACAACCCCGAGCCGTACCAGGGTCCGTACAAGGACAAGACCGGCGACCTGAAGTCGATCGAGACCCCGGACGACACCACGATCGTCTTCCACCTGAAGCAGCCGTTCGCGGACTTCGACTACCTGGTCTCCGCCCCGCAGACCGTTCCGGTCCCGCAGGCCAAGGACACCGGTGCGGACTACGTGAAGCACATCGTGTCCTCCGGCAGCTACAAGTTCCAGAGCTACGAGGACGGCAAGGAGGTCGTGCTCGTCCCGAACACCAACTGGGACGCCAAGTCCGACCCGATCCGCAAGCAGCTCGCGGACAAGATCCAGGTCAAGCTGAAGATCGCGCAGGCGACCATCGACCAGGACCTGCTGGCCGGCAACGCCCAGGTCGACCTGGCCGGCAAGGGCGTCGACCCGCAGACCCAGGCCAAGATCCTCCAGGACCCGAAGCTGAAGTCGGCGACCGACAACGCCTACGGCGGCCGCCTGGTCTACACCGCGATCAACACCAAGGTCGCGCCGTTCGACAACATCGACTGCCGCAAGGCCGTCCAGTACGCGATCGACAAGGTCTCGGTGCAGACCGCGATCGGCGGCCCGATCCGCGGTGACATCGCCTCCACGGTGCTGCCCCCGGACATCCCGGGCCACCAGGACTTCAACCTGTACGAGACCACCGGCGGCAAGGGCGACGAGGCCAAGGCCAAGGACGCCCTGAAGGCCTGCGGCAAGCCCGAGGGCTTCAGCACCACCATCATGGCCCGTCAGGACCGCGCCACCGAGGTCGCCTCGGCCACCGCGATCCAGGCGGCCCTGAAGAAGGTCGGCATCACCGTCGACATCCAGCAGTTCCCGCAGGGCAAGTACTTCTCGGACTTCGCCGGTGTCCCGGCGTACAACAAGGAGCACAACGTCGGCCTGATCATGATGCAGTGGGGCGCCGACTGGCCGACCGGCTACGGCTTCCTGCAGCAGGTCGTCGACGGTGACGCCATCAAGAAGTCCGGCAACACCAACCTCTCCGAGCTGAACGACCCGGCGATCAACAAGCTGCTCGACGACGCGATCACCAACCCGGACCGCGCCGCCCGCGAGAAGATCTACGCCGACATCGACAAGAAGACCATGGAGGCCGCGGTCATCGTCCCGCTGACCTACTACAAGGTCTTCCTGTACCGCCCGGCGAGCGCCACCAACCTGGCCTCCACCCCCGCCTTCTCGGGTGAGTACGACTACCTGAACATCGGCGTCTCCAAGTAACTCCCTGGCTCCAGACCCTGGCTCCACACCCCTGAAGGCAGGTGAAGGCAGCGGCGCCCGCCTCCGCCCCGGACATTCCGGGCGGAGGCGGGTCGCCGCGGCCGTCCAACTATGCTCGCCTACATCATCCGACGGATCGCCGCGGCCCTCCTGCTGCTGCTGGTGGTCAGCGCGATCACCTTCGCGATCTTCTTCGTGCTGCCGGCCCTGGCCGGCGAGACCACCGACCAGCTGGCCGCCCAGTACGTCGGCAAGAACCCGAGCGCCGAGGCGATCGCCGCGGTCAAGCAGAACCTCGGGTTCGACCAGCCGCTCTACATCCAGTACTGGCGGTTCCTGAAGGGCCTGGTCAGCGGCGCCGAGTACCAGTTCGGCCCGGACCCGGTCAGCTGCCACGTCCCCTGCTTCGGGTACTCGTTCAAGAACCACGTCGAGGTGTGGCCGGAGATCTCCTCGCGGATCCCGATCACCTTCTCGCTCGCCATCGGCGCGGCCGTCATCTGGCTGATCGCCGGCGTCTCCACCGGTGTCGTCTCCGCGCTCAAGCCGCGCTCGATCTTCGACCGCGCCTCGATGGGCATCGCCCTGGCCGGCGTCTCCGCCCCGATCTTCTTCACCGGCCTGCTGGTGCAGTGGCTCTTCCACTACAAGTGGGTGGTCTTCGAGAACATCGAGTACGTCAACTTCACCGACGACCCGTTCGCCTGGGCCGGGCACCTGATGCTCGCCTGGATCTCGCTGGCCTTCCTCTACTCCGCGCTCTACGCCCGGCTCACCCGCGCCGGCATGCTGGAGACGATGAGCGAGGACTACATCCGCACCGCCCGGGCCAAGGGCCTGGTGGAGCGGAAGGTCGTGGTCCGGCACGGCCTGCGCGCCGCGCTGACCCCGATCATCACCATCTTCGGCATGGACCTCGGCCTGCTGCTCGGCGGCGCGCTGATCACCGAGCAGGTCTTCTCACTGAAGGGCATCGGCGCCTACGCCGTCCAGGCCATCGGCGAGAACGACCTCCCCAAGGTCCTCGGCGTCACCCTGGTCGCCGCCTTCTTCATCGTCATCTGCAACCTCCTGGTTGACCTCCTGTACGCCGCTGTCGACCCCCGCGTGAGGCTGTCATGATCGAGACCGAGAAGCCTTCCTCCAGGGCCTTCCTCTCCGTCCGCGACCTGCGGATCCACTTCGACACCGACGACGGCCTGGTCAAGTCGGTGGACGGGGTCGGCTTCGACCTCGAGCGCGGCAAGACGCTGGGCATCGTCGGCGAGTCCGGCTCCGGAAAGTCCGTCACCTCGCTGGGCATCATGGGCCTGCACCGCTCCAAGCGGGCCCGGATCACCGGCGAGATCTGGCTGAACGGCGAGGAGCTGATCGCCGCCGGCCCCGAGCGGGTGCGCCAGCTGCGCGGCCGCGAGATGGCGATGATCTTCCAGGACCCGCTGACCGCGATGCACCCGTACTACACGGTCGGGCAGCAGATCGTCGAGGCGTACCGGGTGCACCACCCGGAGGCCAAGAAGCGGGACGCCCGCAAGCGCGCGGTCGAGATGCTCGACCGGGTCGGCATCCCGCAGCCCGACAAGCGGGTCGACAGCTACCCGCACGAGTTCTCCGGCGGCATGCGCCAGCGCGCGATGATCGCCATGGCGCTGGTCAACGACCCCTCGCTGCTGATCGCCGACGAGCCGACCACCGCGCTCGACGTCACCGTCCAGGCGCAGATCCTCGACCTGATCCGCGACCTGCAGAAGGAGTTCGGGTCCGCGGTCGTCATCATCACCCACGACCTCGGCGTGGTCGCCGAGCTCGCCGACGACATCCTGGTCATGTACGGCGGCAAGCCGGTCGAGCGCGGCCCCGCGGCCACCCTCTTCGAAGCCCCCGAACACCCCTACACCTGGGGCCTGCTCGGGTCGATGCCCCGCCTGGACCGCGAGCTCCAGGACCGGCTCACCCCGGTCAAGGGCACCCCGCCCAGCCTCATCAACGTGCCGTCCGGCTGCGCCTTCCACCCGCGCTGCCCGTACGCCGAGCTCACCGGCGGCCGCTCCGGCACCGAGGTGCCCGTCCTCGCCGAGGCCGCACCCCGGCACCACGCCGCCTGCCACCTGCCGATCGCCGAACGCCACCGGATCTTCACCGAAGAGATCGCGCCCCGGCTGTGAGCACGTACCACCCACTTGGAGACCAGCGATGACGGACAGTCAGACTGTGACGGTTCCGGCCCAGGCCGCCTCGCCCGACCGCGAGCCCCTGCTCCGGGTCACCGGGTTGACCCGGCACTTCCCCGTCACCAAAGGACTGCTGAAGCGCCAGGTCGGCGCGGTCCGCGCGGTCGACGGCATCGACTTCGAGGTGAAGGCCGGCGAGACCCTCGGCGTGGTCGGCGAGTCCGGCTGCGGCAAGTCCACCATGGGCCGCCTGGTCACCCGCCTCGACGAACCCACCGCGGGGAAGATCGAGTTCGAGGGCGTCGACATCACCCACCTCGGCACCGCGGCGATGCGCCCGCTCCGCCGGGACATCCAGATGATCTTCCAGGACCCGTACTCCTCGCTGAACCCCCGGCACACCGTCGGCACCATCGTCGGCGCGCCCTTCCGCCTGCAGAAGGTCGCCACCGAGGGCGGCGTGAAGAAGGCGGTCCAGGAACTCCTGGAACTCTGCGGCCTCAGCCCCGAGCACTACAACCGCTACCCGCACGAGTTCTCCGGCGGCCAGCGCCAGCGCATCGGCATCGCCCGGGCGCTCGCCCTCCGCCCCAAGATGATCGTCGCCGACGAGCCGGTCTCCGCCCTCGACGTCTCCATCCAGGCGCAGGTGGTCAACCTGCTGGACGACCTGCAGAACGAACTCGGCCTGACCTACCTGATCATCGCCCACGACCTCTCGGTGGTCCGGCACGTCTCCGACCGGGTCGCGGTGATGTACCTCGGCAAGGTGGTGGAGATCGCCGACCGCGACGCGCTCTACGCCCGGCCGATGCACCCCTACACCAACGCCCTGATGTCGGCCGTTCCGGTGCCGGACCCGCGACGCAAGGAACAGGGCGGGCGCGAGCGCATCCTGCTCACCGGCGACGTGCCGTCCCCGCTCAACCCGCCCTCCGGCTGCCGCTTCCGCACCCGCTGCTGGAAGGCGCAGGAGGTGTGCGCGAGCGAGGAACCGCCGCTGGCGGTGGTGAAGACGGGGCACCAGGTGGCCTGCCACTTCCCGGAGAACGCCGCCGAGTAGGCCGAGGCCGGACTGTCCGCACCGCGTGACACAGTGGCGCCCGTGCTTCAGATCGCGGTGCAGGACAGGTCCGGGCGGGTCGCGGTGCGGCCGTCCGAGGAGGAACTCCTCGACCTGGTGCGGGACATGGGCGCCCGGCCGGGCTGCTTCCTGGTGCTGCAGCGGGTCCCCGACCTGCCCGACACCTACGCCCAGGCCTGCCCCGAGCGCGGGGCCTGGACGGTCGAGTACCGGGACGGCCGGCAGTCACGGCACTACGGAACCCGGGTCGACGACCTGGAGCGGGTCGCCGCGCTGCTGGCCGGCTGGGCCCGCCAGGACGCGGAGTGGCATGCCGGCGCCCGCTGGGAGCGGATCGACTTCGGGCCGGACCCGGAGCCCGCGCCGCTGGAGCTGCCCGAGGAGGACCGGCGGATCCTGGTCGAGGACGTCCGGCGGTCGCTGGTCGGCGGATACCCCACGCCGGCCGGGGCGGCCCGCGCGGTCCGCGACGCGTGGCCGACGGTGACGGAGGAACAGGCGAAACAACTGGTCGACCGGCTGTGGCTGGAGCGGGTCGCCGAGCAGCGCAGCTGGGTCGGCGAGACCGACCCGGAGCGGCTGACCAGGGCGTTCGCGGCACTGGAGTCCACCGGCATCACGGCCAGGGAGGACTTCACCTGCTGCCGCAGCTGCGGCCACGCGGAGATCGGCGCGGAGAACGAGAACGCCCGGGGTTTCGTCTACTTCCACCGGCAGGGCACCGAGGCGGTGGCGGGCGGCGGCGCGCTGGCGCTGTACTTCGGCGGCTTCGACGGCTCCGAGGAGACCACCGCGGCCGTCGGCCGCGAGGTGGTCGAGGCGCTGACGGCAGTCGAACTGACGGTCCGTTGGTCGGGCGACCCCGGTCAGGCGATCCGGGTGACCGACCTGGACTGGCGGCGGCGACTGGTCGGCTAGCCCGAGCGCGGCAAGGCTGTCCTTCGTCCGGCGCAGCGGCCGGTGCGAGCTGTTGCCCGGTGGATCGCGGGTGCCTTGACTGGAGCGGAACGTCCCGGCTCCCGTGTGAGGGTAGGTCACCATGCTGTCGGCCCGCAGTCTGTTCCAGGAGATCCACGACGACGACCAGGCGTTCCGGTTGTTCTGCTCGATCGCCGCGAAGGGGGAGGGCCAGGGCGGCTGGGAGAACGGGCGGATCGCCCGGCTGGTGCCCGATCAGGAGCTGGCGCCGAAGGTGGCGCGGCACGGGGCCGACGAGGACAAGCACGGGCGGATCTTCAAGGCCCTGATGCACAAGCGCGGGCTGGCCGAGCGGGACGTCCCGGACGACACCGACTACACGATGATCCTGGAGCGGCAGGGGATCGGGCTGGCGCACTCCCGGCTGCGCCGCGACGAGCCGCTGACCGAGCAGGACGTGATCACGTACCTGGCGCACAGCCGGGTGACCGAACAGCGGGCGTCCGAGCAGATGCTGATGCTGAAGAAGATCTTCGGGGACCACCCGGAGCTGGGCCGCGCGGTGCGGATGATCTCCAACGACGAGGACAACCACCTGGCGTTCTGTCACGAGGAGCTGCTGCGGCTGGCGTACCACGGGCACGGGCGGGCGATCCTGGACACCCTGCAGACCACCGCCCGCGCGGAGATCCGCACCTACCGGGACGTCAGTCTCGCGGTGATGGCCCACCTGGGGGAGCTGCTGCGCTGGCCGAAGGCGAAGTCGGCGGCGCTGGCGGCGGGCATCCACGCCGTGTACGCGTACGAACGGGCCGGCGGCTGGCGGCGGATGACGACCCTGAAGATGCCCGAGCGGCTGAACGCGCTGGGCGGGCCCGTGCCGCACGAGTCGTTCGCCTGACCGCCCGGCGGCCGGCCACCGGGGACCGGCATGGACACTGACCAGGTGACTTCCGAGATCTTCCCGCACAACGTCCAGCAGATCCTCGACCTGGTGGGCATCTTCGTGTTCGCGCTCTCCGGCGGCCTGATGGCGGTCCGCAAGAACATGGACATCTTCGGCATCTGCGTGCTGGCCGAGGCCACCGCGCTGGGCGGCGGCGTGCTGCGGGACCTGGTGATCGGGGCGCTGCCGGTGGCCGCGTTCACCAGCCTCGGGTACTTCAGCACGCCGCTGGTCGCCGGGGTGGTGGTGTTCTTCCTGCACCCCCAGGTGGAGCGGATCACCCGCGCGGTGATGGTGCTGGACGCGGCGGGTCTCGGACTGTTCTGCGTGACCGGCACCATCAAGGCGCACGACTACGGGCTCGGCTCGGTCCCCTCGGTGGCCTGCGGCATGCTGACCGCGGCCGGCGGCGGCGTGGTGCGCGACATGCTGGCGATGGAGCCGCCCTCGCTGCTGCGCTGGGACCGGGAGATCTACGCCGTCCCGGCGCTGGTCGGCTCGGCGATCGTGGCGATCCTGATCGCGGCCGGGCAGCTGACCCCGCTGAACGCCTCGCTGGCCGCCGTCGCCGCCTTCGCGATGCGGATGCTGGCGCTCAGGTACGGCTGGCGCGCACCTCGTGCTTGGCACCGCAACGGTTCTCGCACCAGCGAGGAGTAGGGGACCCGCCGTACGCCAGCGAGATCGCCTCGACGGTGCAGAGCAACTCCGGCAGCAGCTTGCTGAGCTCGGTCACCGAGGCGACCCGGACCGGGGCGGAGATCGAGCAGGCGGCGATGGCGGTGCCCTCGGTGCCGGCGATCGGGGCGGCGATGCAGTTCACCGTCTCCTGGTACTCGGCCTGGTCCACCGCCCAGCCGCGGCGGCGCACCTCGGCCAGCTCCACCTGGAACGCCTCCGGGCTGCGGATGGACTGCGGGGTGCGGGCCGGGAACTCCACCTCGGCGAGGAACGCCGCCAGCTTCTCCGCAGGCAGGTCGGCGAGCAGCACCTTGCCCGCCGCGGTGGCCACCGCCGGGGCGCGCTTGCCGATCCGGCTGGCCTCGCCTAGCCAGCTGCGGCCGTGGTCCGGGTACTTGGCCTCGACCTTGTCGAGGTACAGCACCTCGTCCTCCTCCAGCACCGACAGGTGGACGGTGTGCCCGTAGCGCTCGTTCAGCACCGCCAGGTACGGGGCGGCCACCTGGCGGATGTCGATGCCCTCCAGGGCCTGGTGGGCGAGCGCGAACAGCCGGCCGCCGAGGCGGTAGCGCTGGTCGGACTGGCGGTGGACGAACCCGTGCTCCTGCAGGGTGCGCAGCAGCCGCAGCGCGGTGGACTTGTGCACCCCGATCTTCGCGGCGGCCTGCTCCAGCGACGCCGGGCCCTCGCCGAGCGACGCCAGGATGGTCAGCGCGCGGTCGACCGTCTGGGACACGGCCCCTCCCCTCTCACAGCAGCGTGGCCGGAAGGCTAACGGCGCGTTGCAGAGGGTGCAATGGCCAAATCGTGACTCTTCGGCCGCCTACACTGGTTCCCGCTATGGCTTACCTCGATCACGCCGCCACGACCCCGATGCTGCCCGAGGCGATCGCCGCGATGGCGGCGCAGTTCGGCGCCGTCGGCAACGCCTCCTCGCTGCACGCCGCGGGCCGGCGCGCCCGCCGGGTGGTCGAGGAGTCCCGCGAGTCGCTCGGCGAGTCGCTGGGCGCCCGCCCCAGCGAGATCGTGCTGACCGCGGGCGGCACCGAGTCCGACAACCTCGCCGTCAAGGGCCTGTACTGGTCCCGGCGGGACGCCGACCCGGCCCGGCGGCGGGTGCTGAGCAGTCCGATCGAGCACCACGCGGTGCTGGACGCGGTGCACTGGCTGGCCGAGCACGAGGGCGCCGAGGTCGAGTACCTGCCGGTCGACGCGCTCGGCCGGATCCACCCGGAGGCGCTGCGCGAGGCGATCGAGCGGGCCCCGGAGACGGTCGCCCTGGTCACCGTGATGTGGGCCAACAACGAGGTCGGCACCCTCCAGCCGATCCGCGAACTCGCCGCCGTGGCGAGCGAGTTCGGCATTCCGATGCACTCCGACGCGGTGCAGGCGCTGGGCCAGGTCCCGGTCTCCTTCGCCGACTCCGGGCTGACCGCGCTGACCGTCA
Organism: Streptomyces sp. TLI_171; assembly: GCF_003610255.1. Classification (GTDB taxonomy): domain Bacteria; phylum Actinomycetota; class Actinomycetes; order Streptomycetales; family Streptomycetaceae; genus Kitasatospora. Next base: position 5,042,680 of record NZ_RAPS01000001.1, read on the forward strand.
CCGGCCACAAGGTCGGCGGCCCCTACGGCGTCGGCGCGCTGCTGCTGGCCCGCTCCGCCGCGCCCGTCCCGCTGCTGCACGGCGGCGGGCAGGAGCGCGACGTCCGCTCCGGCACGCTCGACGTGCCCGGCTCGGCGGGCTTCGCGGTGGCCGCCGCGCTCGCCGTGGAGCGCCGCCCGACGTACGCGGCCCAGGTCGGCGCGCTCCGGGACGAGCTGGTCGCGGTGGTGCGCGCGGCCGCGCCCGAGGCCGTCCTGAACGGGGACCCGTCCGCCGCCGGGCGGCTGCCCGCCAACGCGCACTTCTCGTTCCCCGGCTGCGAGGGCGACGCGCTGCTGATGCTGCTGGACGCGGCCGGCGTGGAGTGCTCGACCGGCTCGGCCTGCTCGGCGGGCGTCCCGCAGCCCAGCCACGTGCTGCTGACGATGGGCGTCGACCCCGAGCTCGCCCGCGCCTCGCTGCGCTTCTCGCTCGGCCACACCTCCACCGGCGCCGACGTCGCGGCGCTGGCCGCCGCGCTGCCCGGCGCGGTGGAGCGGGCCCGACGGGCCGGGCTGGTGCGCGCCACGCGCTGATTCCGTCCCTGGCGGAACCATCTGCTCCCGGACGTATTCTGGGGGCATGAACGCACCCCTTCCCGAGCGCACCGTCCGTGACCTCACCGGGCTGCTGGTGCAGGCCGGCCACGCCATGAACACCCGGCTGTCGCTGGCGCTGGCCGAGATCGACAGCTCCCCGCGCAAGCACTGCGTGCTGCTGCACGCCCTGGAGGCCGAGCGCACCCAGTCGCAGCTGGCCGCGATCGCCGGCCTGGACAAGACCACCATGGTGGTCACCGCCGACGAGCTGGAGCGCGACGGCCTGGCCGTGCGCCGCCCCTCGGCCACCGACCGGCGGGTGAAGGTCATCCAGGTCACCCCGGCCGGCGCGGAGCTGGTGCGCCGCGGCGAGGTGATCGTGGACCGGGTGCACGGGGAGGCGCTCGGCGAGCTGTCGCCCGGGGAGCGGCAGGTGTTCGTGGATGCGCTGGACCGGCTGCAGCACGCGGCGGAGTTCCCGATGGTCGGGGAGGGCGGGGTGGTGCGGAAGCCGCGCCGGGCCCGGCAGGGCTGACCGCGCGCGGCCGTCCCGCTTTAGATCGTCTATTACAAAACTATCTGCTACGGTCTCTCTTATCGGGATCGCGCGTCCGCGCATCCCCCGGGGAGGGAGAGACCCATGTCCGAACACTCGCCGCGCGCCCGCTGGCTGGCCCTCGCGGTGGTCTGCGCAGGGATGCTGATGGTGATCCTGGACGGCTCCATCACCACCGTCGCGCTGCCCGCCATCCAGCGCGAACTGCACTTCGGCCCGGCCGGCCTGGCCTGGGTGGTGGACGCCTACGTGATCGCCTTCGGCGGGCTGCTGCTGCTCGCCGGCCGCCTCGGCGACCTGCTCGGCCGCCGCCGGATCTACCTCGCCGGAATCGCCGCCTTCACCCTCGCCTCCGTGCTGTGCGGCCTGGCCGGGAGCCCCGCGACGCTGATCGCCGCCCGCTTCCTGCAAGGCGCCGGCGGGGCGATGGCCTCCGCCGTCGGCCTCGGCATGGTGGTCGCGCTGTTCCCCGAACCCGCCGAACGCGCCAAGGCGTTCGGGGCGGTCAGCTTCACCGGCGCGGCCGGCGCCTCCATCGGCCAGGTGCTCGGGGGCATCCTCACCGAGGGCCTCGGCTGGCACTGGATCTTCTTCATCAACCTGCCGATCGGCGCCGCCGCACTGCTGGCCGGCCGGCGGCTGCTCGCCGACGACCGCGGCCCCGGCCTGAAGGCCGGCGCCGACGCCCCCGGCGCGGTGCTGGTCACCGGCGGCCTGATGCTCGGCGTCTACACCATCGTCGAGGGCGGCGCGGCCGGCTGGACCTCCGCCCGCACCCTCACCGGCGCCGCCGTCGCGCTCGCCCTGCTCGCCGCCTTCCTGCTCCGGCAGACCCGCACCGCCACCCCGCTGCTGCCGCTGCGGGTGCTCGCCCGGCGCACCACCGCACTCGCCAACCTGATCCAACTCCTCATGGTGGCCGCCCTGTTCGGGTTCCAGATCCTGCTGGCGCTGTACCTGCAGCAGATCCAGCACTACGGCGCCCTCGCCACCGGACTGGCCATGCTGCCCGCCGCCCTCACCATCGCCACCGTCTCGCTGCTGCTCGCCGCCCGGACCATCGCCCGGCTCGGCGAACGCCGCACCCTGCTGCTCGGCCTCGCCCTGCTCACCGTCGGCATCGCCCTGCTGACCCGGCTCCCCGCCGGACACCTGGACTACGCCGTCGACGTCCTTCCCACCATGCTCAGCGCCGCCGGGTTCGGACTCGCCATCACCGCGCTCACCGCCCTCGGCATGGCCGACGCCCGCCCCGAGGACGCCGGGCTGCTCTCCGGCCTGCTCAACACCACCCAGCAGGTCGGCGCGGCGCTCGGGGTCGCCGTCCTGACCGCGCTGGCCGGGTCCGGGAGCGGCGTCGGCGGCTACCACCTGGCCTTCGGCACCGGCGCCGCCCTGCTGCTCACCGCCCTGCTGCTGGCCCTCGCGCTGCCCCGGCACCGCCCCGCCGCCCCCGCCGAGGCCGAGCAGCCCGTCCTGGTGCACAACTGACCGTCGGGCCGGTGGTCGGACCCCGTTACGCTGGAGGCACCATGACTGACTTCCCCGGCGCCCCGACCACCCCGTCCACCGGCCGTCTGCGCGTGCTCGCCGCGATGTCCGGCGGCGTCGACTCCGCCGTCGCCGCCGCCCGCGCCGTCGAGGCCGGGCACGAAGTGACGGGCGTGCACCTGGCCCTCGCCAGCAACCCGCAGTCCTTCCGCACCGGCGCCCGCGGCTGCTGCACCCTGGAGGACTCCCGGGACGCCCGCCGGGCCGCCGACGTGATCGGCATCCCGTTCTACGTCTGGGACCTCGCCGAGCGCTTCCGCGAGGACGTCATCGAGGACTTCGTCGCCGAGTACGCCGCCGGGCGCACCCCCAACCCGTGCCTGCGCTGCAACGAGAAGATCAAGTTCGCGGCCCTGCTCGACAAGGCGATCGCGCTCGGCTTCGACGCCGTCTGCACCGGCCACTACGCCCGGATCGTCGACCACCCCGACGGCACCCGCGAACTGCACCGCGCCGTCGACGCCGCCAAGGACCAGTCCTACGTGCTCGGCGTCCTCGACACCGAGCAGCTCGCCCACTCGCTGTTCCCGCTCGGCGACACCACCAAGGACGTCATCCGCGAGGAGGCCGACCGGCGCGGCCTGGCCGTCGCCAAGAAGCCCGACAGCCACGACATCTGCTTCATCACCGACGGCGACACCCAGGGCTTCCTGGCCGAACGCCTCGGCACCGCCACCGGCGACATCCTCGACGCCGACGGCACCAAGCTCGGCGAGCACGACGGCGCCTACGGCTTCACCATCGGCCAGCGCAAGGGCCTGCGGCTCGGCCGCCCCGCCGCCGACGGCAAGCCCCGCTACGTCCTCGACATCTCCCCGGTCGACAACACCGTGACCGTCGGCCCCGTGGACGCGCTCGACGTGCACGCCCTCACCGCCATCCGCCCCCGCTGGTGCGGCACCCCCGCCGTCGGCGAGGGCCGCTACACCGCCCAGCTCCGCGCCCACGGCGAAGAGGTCCCGGTGACCGCCGTCCTGACGGACGACCAGCTGCACGTCCGCCTCGACACCCCCGCCCGCGGCATCGCCCCCGGCCAGGCCGTGGTCCTCTACGACGGCACCCGGGTGGTCGGCTCCGCGACCATCGCGAGCACCGAACGGGCCGTCGCGGTCTAGCCGGGGCCGGCGGCGCGGGGGCCCGAAAGGCGTTGGCCCGGGCGAGCGGGGCGGTGATAGGACTGGAGCACTATGAACATCACGGTCTTCTGCTCCGCGAACCTGCTCGACGCCAAGTACACCGCCCCGGCGGCGGAGTTCGCCCGGCTGCTCGGCGAGGCGGGCCACACGCTGGTGTGGGGCGGCTCGCACGCCGGGCTGATGGGGCAGCTCGCGGACGGCGTGAAGGAAGCCGGCGGCCGGCTGGTCGGGGTCTCGGTGGAGTTCCTGCGGCACAAGTCGTACGAGGGCGCGGACGAGCTGGTGACGACGCCCGACCTGGCCGTCCGGAAGGCCGAACTGCTGGCGCGCGGCGACGCGCTGGTGGTGCTGGTCGGCGGGCTCGGCACGCTCGACGAGGTCACCGAGGTGCTGGAGCTGAAGAAGCACGGCCACCACGACAAGCCGGTCGTCCTGCTCGACACCGAGGGCTTCTACCAGGGCCTGCGCCTGCAGCTCGAACGGATGGACGCCGAGGGCTTCCTGCCGCGCCCGCTGGCCGAGCTGGTGGCCTTCGCGCAGACCCCCGCCGAGGCCCTCGCCCACCTGACCGCCGACCGGATCTGAGGAAACAGCCATGGGTGTCCACCTGATCACCGGAGCGGGCTCCGGCATCGGCGCCGCCGTCACCGAACGGCTCGCCGAACGCGGTGAGGAACTGTGGCTGCTGGCCCGCGACGCGCGCCGCGCCGCGCAGCTGCGCGAGCGCCACCCCGCCGCGAAGACGCTGGTCGGAGACCTCGACGACCCCGCCAAGCTGTCCTGGGCGTTCGGGCACCAGGCCCTCCCGGTGGAACTCGACTCGCTGCTGCACATCGCCGGCGTGGTCGAGCTCGGCGAGATCGGGGAGACCCCCGTCAAGGCCTGGCAGCAGCAGCTGAACGTCAACACGATCGCGCCCGCCGAGCTCACCCGCCTGCTGCTGCCCTCGCTGCGGCTGGCCCGCGGGCACGTCGTCTTCGTCAACTCCGGGGCCGGGCTGCGCGCCGACCCGACCTGGGGCTCGTACGCGGCCAGCAAGTTCGCGGTGCGGGCGCTGGCGGACGCGCTCCGCCAGGAGGAGCACGGCAACGGCGTCCGGGTCACCACGGTGTACCCCGGGCGGACGGCCACACCGATGCAGCTGAAGGTGCACCAGCAGGAGGGCAAGGAGTACGACCCGTCGCGCTGGATCGCCCCCGAGTCGGTGGCCACCGCGGTGCTCACCGCGCTCGACCTCCCGCGCGACGCCGAGATCACCGAGATCACCGTCCGCCCCGGGCGGTGAGGGCCGCCTCCGGGGCTGCGCGCGCTTCGCCGGGCCGGCCGTTGCGTACGCTCTGCCGTGTGACTGACGTGGACGTTTTCGCGGAGCTGGCCGGGGCGGCGACCGGGGTGGGGTCGATGCCCGGGGGGGATGTGCGGGACATGGCCCGGGGGGTGACGGCGGAGCTGGAGCAGCTGCCGTTCCTGCCGGAGCTGCCGGGCCGGGGGCCGGGGGCCGACATGATCGGGCGGGGGGCGGGCCTGCTGACCGAGCTGTTCGTGCAGACGGAGCCGAGCGGGTGGCGGTTCACCGACCGGCCCGGGCGGGACACCAAGCGGGCGGTGTCCTGGCTGGGGGAGGACCTGGACGCGCTGGAGGAGTACACCCAGGGGTACGCCGGCCTGCTGAAGGTGCAGGCGGTCGGGCCGTGGACGCTGGCCGGGTCGATCGAGTTGAAGTACGGCGAGAAGGCGCTCAGCGATCCCGGCGCGTGCCGGGACATCGCCGGCTCGCTGACCGAGGGCCTGCGGCGGCACCTGGCCGACGTCCGCCGCCGGGTCCCGGGCGCGACCGTGGTGCTGCAGCTGGACGAGCCGCTGCTGCCGGCGGTCCTGGCCGGCTCGGTGAAGACGGCCAGCGGGTTCCAGCGGCTGCGGGCGGTCGACCGTCAACTCGCCGAACAGGCCCTGCGGGACGTGGTCGAGGGCGTGGACGCGCCCGTGCTGGTGCACAGTTGCGCGCCGGAGGTGCCGATCCCGCTGCTGCGCCGGGCCGGCGTGGCCGGGATCAGCCTGGACTTCGGTCTTCTGACGGAGCGTGACGACGACGACCTGGGCGAGGCGGTCGAGGGCGGGACGCTGATCCTCGCCGGTGTGGTGCCCTCCACTGACGCGGAATCGTCGGACCCGGCCGGTAGTGTCCAGGGTGTCAGGACGTTGTGGCGCAGGCTGGGGCTGGCGCCCGAGCTGCTGGGCCGCCGGGTGGTGGTGACGCCGACGTGCGGGCTGGCGGGGGCGTCCCCGGCGTACGCGCGGCGGGCACTGGCCGCGGCGGTGCGGGCGGCCCGGAGCCTGGTGGACAACCCGGAGTGACGAGCGAGGAGGACGGCGCGGTGGCGGCTGTGGAGGGCTGGGAGGAGATCCCGGCGGAGGTGCGGACCCGGCACGCCGAGCTGGCGACCGAGATCGAGGAGCACCGCGCCCGGTACTACGACCAGGACGCGCCGACCATCAGCGACGGTGAGTTCGACGCCCTGATGCGGGAGTTGGAGGCGCTGGAGGCCGAGCACCCGGCGCTGGTGACGCCGGATTCGCCGAGCCAGAAGGTCGGCGGCGGGGTGAACGAGCAGTTCGCCTCCGTGGTGCACCGGGAACGCCTGCTCAGCCTGGACAACGCGATGGACGAGGAGGAGCTGGCCGCCTGGGCGGAGCGGGTCTCCACCGAGCTGTCCGGCATCGACTACCACTACCTGTGCGAGCTGAAGGTCGACGGCTTGGCAGTCAACCTCACCTACCAGCGCGGTGACCTCGTGCTGGCCGCCACCCGCGGCACCGGCACGGTTGGCGACGACATCACCGCCAACGTCCGCACCATCCAGGGCATCCCGCACCGGCTGCAGGGCGAGGACCTGCCGGAGCTGGTGGAGATCCGCGGCGAGGTGTACCTCTCGAACGAGGCGTTCGATGCGCTGAACGCGTCCATCGCGGAGGAGAATGAGCGCCGCCGTCTGGCGAACGTGGAGCGCGCCGCAGCGAACAAGCGGCTCCTGGCGATGGCCAAGCTGTACATGAACCCGCGGAACGCAGCCGCCGGCTCGCTGCGGCAGAAGGACCCGCTGGTCACCGCTTCTCGCGGGTTGCGGATGGTGGTGCACGGCATCGGCGCCCGGGTCGGCTTCGACATCGACAACCAGTCGCACGCGTACCAGCTGCTGCACGACTGGGGCCTGCCCACCGCCAAGCACAACAAGGTGGTCGGGACGCTCGACGAGGTGCGGGCGTTCATCAAGCACTTCGGCGAGCAGCGGCACTCGGTCGAGCACGAGATCGACGGCGTGGTGGTCAAGGTCGACGAGATCGCCCTGCAGGGCCGGCTCGGCTCGACCTCCAAGTCGCCGCGCTGGGCGATCGCCTGGAAGTACCCGCCGGAGGAGGTCACCGGCAAGCTCGCCGAGATCAAGATCGGCATCGGCCGCACCGGTCGGGCCACCCCGTACGCGATGCTGGCCGAGCCGGTGAAGGTGGCCGGCTCGATGGTGCAGTACGCCACCCTGCACAACCAGCAGGTGGTCAAGGCCAAGGACGTGCTGCTCGGTGACACCATCGTGCTTCGCAAGGCCGGCGACGTGATCCCGGAGATCCTCGGCCCGGTCTACGGGGACCGGGACGGGAGTGAGCGGGAGTTCGTGATGCCCGCCGAGTGCCCGGAGTGCGGCAGCGGGCTGCGCCCGATGTCCGAGGGCGACATCGACCTGCGCTGCCCCAATGCCCGGTATTGCCCGGCGCAGATCCGCGAGCGGATCGCCTTCCTGACCGGCCGCCAGTGCCTGGACATCGAGGGCCTCGGCTACGTCGCGGCCACCGCGCTCACCCAGCCGCTGGCGCCCGCCGAGGCGCCGGTGCGGGACGAGGGCGACATCTTCTCGCTGACCGAGGAGCAGTTGCTGCCGATCAAGGTGCTGGTGCGCGACCCGAAGACCGGCATGCCGAAGCCGGACGACAAGACCGGCAAGGAGAAGGAGGTGTTCTTCTTCGCCACCACGGCCGGCGTGCCGAAGAAGAACACCGGGGTCCTGCTGGAGAACCTGGCCGCCGCCAAGGACCGCCCGCTGTGGCGCTTCCTGAACGGCCTGTCGATCCGGCACGTCGGCCCGGTCGCCGCCCAGGAGCTGGCCCGGGAGTTCCGCGACCTGGACCGGATCTTCGCCGCCGACGAGGCCGAGCTGGCCGCCGCCGAGGGGGTCGGCCCGACCATCGCCCGCTCGATCAAGGAGTGGTACGCGGAGGAGTGGCACCGGGAGATCCTGGAGAAGTGGCGCGCCGCGGGCGTGGTCTTCACCGAGGAGGCCGGTGAGGAGCAGGGCGAACGCCCGCTGGAGGGCCTGACCGTGGTGGTCACCGGCACCCTCGCCGGGCACACCCGGGACGGCGCCAAGGAGGCGCTGACCTCGCGCGGGGCGAAGGTCACCGGTTCGGTGTCGAAGAAGACCCACTTCGTGGTGGTCGGCGACAACCCGGGCTCCAAGTACGACAAGGCGGTGCAGCTGGGTGTCCCGGTGCTGGACGACGCCGGTTTCGCCGTGCTGCTCGAACAGGGCTCGGACGCCGCTCGGGCCCACCTGGGACTGGAACCGGCCGCCGGCAAGGAACCGGCCGGCGGCGGGAGTGCGGACGCAGCGGAAATTGCCGGAGAAGGGACGACGAAGGCGGTTTCCTGACGGGTCGTTATCGTCCTGATGCCGCGTCAGTCGGGTGTTCGAGAGCGAAATCGGGCATTGTGTCACTGAGTAGCGCGCGGATATGACGTTGCGCTCAGAGGTGACCGGAAAGTGCGCCCGCACAGCGGGCACCGGCTTACCCTGGGCGCTACGAACTGTCAGCAGGAGTGTGTGGCACCGGTTTCGCGGCCGGCGCCCCGGGGACACGCCCTCGTCTGACGTCCACCGGCACCTCTGAGGAGAGGGGTGCCTCACCGTGAGGCCACCCCGTCGGGGGCGGGCCCGACGGAGGACTGGGCTTATGGATCGTACGACCGGCGGCGCGCCCACACGCCCGCCGCAGGGGGTGGCAGGGGCGGTCCTGCTGCTCGGCGTGCTGCTGGCCGGGGCTGCGCCGCTCATCCCGCTGGCCGTCCTGGTGTACCGCTACGAACCCGAACTGCTGCCGCTGTTCGCGGTTCCCCTGGCCGTGCTGGTCGCCGCCTGGCGGATCGCCCGCGACCGGGCGCGGGACCAGCTCACCGACCCGCTCACCGACCTGCCCAACCGGCAGGCCCTGCTGATCGCCACTCAGGAAGCGCTGGCCAAGCACGAGGCGGAGCCCGGCTACAGCGTCGGGCTGATCCTGCTCGACCTGGACCGCTTCCGGTCGCTCAACGACGCCCTCGGCCACACCGCGGGCGACCGCCTGCTGGTGCACATCGCCCGCCGCCTGCACCGCGCCCTGCGCACCGGCGCCGGCCACGCCAAGGACGGCGAGGACGGCTCCGCGCTGCCCCCGCCGGTCCGCCGCGGCGAGCGCCCGGTGGTGGCCCGGATGGGCGGCGACGAGTTCGCCGTGCTGCTCCCGGGCGTCGGCAGCCCCGAGGTGCTGGAGCGCGTCGCCAAGGCGCTGATCGCCGAACTGGCCGCCCCGATCCGGCTGGACGGGCTGCTGCTGGTGCTGGAGGCCAGCGCCGGGGTCTGCGTCTACCCGACGCACGCCCAGGACGCAGAATCGCTTCTGCGGCGCGCCGACGTGGCGATGGGCCACGCCCAGCACAGCCGCAGCGGCGTCGAGCTCTACGACGAGTCCCGCGACCTCGACACGCCGTACCGGATCGGTCTGCTCGGCGACCTGCGGCGCGCCATCGAGATGAACGAGGTGCAGCTCCACTACCAGCCCAAGGTCGCCTTCGACGGCAGCGTGGTCGGCCTGGAGGCCCTGGTCCGCTGGGACCGCCCCGGGCAGGGCCGGGTGCCCCCCGACGAGTTCATCTCGCTCGCCGAGTCCTCCGGGCTGATGCCCCGGCTCACCGACTACGTCCTGGAGAGCGCCGTCGGGCAGATCGCCCGCTGGCGTCACCAGGGACTGATGGTGCCCGTCGCCGTCAACGTCTCGCCGCGCGACGTCCTCAATCCGGGCTTCGCGTCCCGGGTGGCCGGCCACCTGACGCGGCACCAGGTCCCGGCCGAGGCCCTGCAGCTGGAGATCACCGAGCGGCTGCTGCTCGACGACAGCCGGCGCGCCGCCGACACCCTCGCCGAGCTGCGGCGCTACGGCGTGCGGATGTCCCTCGACGACTTCGGCACCGGGCACTCCTCGCTGGTCCGGCTGCGCAGCCTGCCGGTCGGCGAGCTGAAGATCGACCGGTCCTTCGTCTCCCGGATGGTCGCCGACGACCACGACGCGGCGGTGGTCCGCTGCTCCGTGGAGCTCGCCCACTCGCTGGGCCTCACCGTGGTCGCCGAGGGCGTGGAGGACGACGAGACCTGGGAGCGCCTGCACGACCTGGGGGTGGACGCGGTGCAGGGCTGGCTGGTGTCGGCGGCCCTCCCGGCGGACCAGGCGACGGCCTGGCTGCTGGTCCGACGCACCGGGGCCCCGCCGGTCGAGTCGCTGCCCAGGTAGCCGCTCGTGAGGTCCGTCCGGGGAGGGTGGTGCTCTCCTCGGGCGGACTTCGCCGTCCCTGCGGGGGCCCGCGCGGTTCCCCGCGCCCCTGGCCGCGTCCGTTCTGCCCATAGGATGGGCCTCCAGACCGAAAGGACGGGTGTGCGCAGAGCCGCCCGGTCTACCAGAACTCACCCTTGAGGATCGCTGCATGCCTGGCATCACGCGCGAGGAGGTCGCCCACCTCGCCCGGCTGTCGCGTCTGGAGTTGCAGGCGGAGGAGTTGGACCACTTCGCCGAGCAGCTCGACGTGATCATCGGCGCGGTCGCCCGCGTTTCCGAGGTCGCGGGGCAGGACGTCCCGCCGACCTCCCACCCGCTTCCGCTCACCAACGTGATGCGGGCGGACGAGGTGCGACAGTCGCTGACCCCGGAGCAGGCGCTGTCCGGCGCCCCGGCGAGTGAGGACCAGCGTTTCCGCGTGCCGCAGATCCTCGGGGAGGACTGACCGAGATGACCGAGCTGATCAAGTACACGGCCGCCGAGACGGCCGCCGCGATCGCCAAGGGCGAGGTCTCGGCGGTCGAGGTCGCCCAGGCCCACCTGGACCGGATCAACGCCGTCGACAAGAAGGTCAACGCCTTCCTGCACGTCGACGGCGAGGGCGCGCTGGCCGCGGCCCGCGGCGTGGACGAGAAGCGCGCCAAGGGCGAGCAGCTGAGCCCGCTCGCGGGCGTGCCGCTCGCGCTGAAGGACGTCTTCACCACCAAGGGCATCCCGACCACCTGCGGGTCGAAGATCCTCGAGGGCTGGGTGCCGCCGTACGACGCCACCCTGACGAAGCGTCTGAAGGACGCGGACGTCGTCATCCTCGGCAAGACCAACATGGACGAGTTCGCGATGGGCTCCTCCACCGAGAACTCGGCGTACGGCCCGACCGGCAACCCGTGGGACCTGACCCGGATCCCGGGCGGCTCCGGCGGCGGCTCGGCGGCGGCGCTGGCCGCGTTCCAGGCGCCGCTGGCGATCGGCACCGACACCGGCGGCTCGATCCGCCAGCCCGGCGCGGTGACCGGCACGGTGGGCGTGAAGCCGACCTACGGCTCGGTGTCCCGGTTCGGCCTGGTGGCGTTCTCGTCCTCGCTGGACCAGGGCGGCCCGTGCGCCCGCACCGTGCTGGACGCGGCGCTGCTGCACGAGGCGATCGCCGGCCACGACCCGCTGGACTCCACGTCGATCGACGCGCCGGTGCCGGCCGTGGTCGCGGCCGCCAAGATGCGCGACATCCGCGGCATGCGGGTCGGCGTGGTCAAGGAGTTCGCCGGCGAGGGCTACCAGGCCGGTGTGATGCAGCGCTTCAACGAAGCGGTGGAGCTGCTGCGCGAGCTGGGCGCCGAGGTCGTCGAGGTGTCCTGCCCGTCGTTCACGCTGGCGCTGCCCGCGTACTACCTGATCGCCCCGTCCGAGGCCTCCTCCAACCTGGCCCGGTTCGACGCGATGCGCTACGGCCTGCGGGTCGGCGACGACGGCACCCGCTCCGCCGAGCAGGTCACCGCGCTGACCCGGGAGGCCGGCTTCGGCGACGAGGTCAAGCGCCGGATCATCCTCGGCACCTACGCGCTGTCCTCCGGCTACTACGACGCCTACTACGGCTCGGCGCAGAAGGTCCGGACGCTGATCTCCCGGGACTTCGACGCCGCCTTCGCGGGCGTGGACGTGCTGGTCTCCCCGACCACCCCGACCACCGCCTTCCCGATCGGCGAGCGCGCCGACGACCCGATGGCGATGTACCTGGCCGACCTGTGCACCATTCCCTCGAACCTGGCGGGCAACGCGGCCATGTCGCTGCCCTGCGGGCTCGCCCCGGAGGACAATCTCCCGGTCGGCCTGCAGATCATCGCCCCCGCGATGGCGGACGACCGCCTGTACCGCGTGGGCGGGACCGTCGAGGCCGCGCTCAACGACAAGTGGGGTCACACCCTGCTGGAGGAGGCACCGGCACTATGAGCAAGATCGAGAAGGCCAAGGGCTGGAAGCACTCGAAGCCCGGCCTGTGGCTGTCCATCGGCACCAGCGCGTTCGGCGCGATCTCCATCGCCAAGGACGTCCGCCACGCCCGCGAGGACAACGACACCCTCAAGCTGATCAACGCCCTGGTCGGCGCCGCCGCCCTGATCACCGGCACCGCGCTCCTCGTCCGCGAGCTCAAGCGGCTCGGCGACGACGACGTCCTGTTCGGCTGAACCTCCATGACTGAAGAAGGGACGCTGTGAGCGTCATGAGCCTGGTCTCCTACGAGGAGGCTCTCGCCTCGTACGACCCGGTGATGGGCCTTGAGGTCCACGTCGAGCTGGGTACCAAGACCAAGATGTTCTGCGGCTGCTCCACCGAACTCGGTGCGGAGCCGAACTCGCAGACCTGTCCGACCTGTCTGGGGCTGCCGGGTTCGCTGCCGGTGGTCAACGCGGTCGGGGTGGAGTCGGCGATCCGGATCGGTCTCGCGCTGAACTGCGAGATCGCGGAGTGGTGCCGGTTCGCCCGGAAGAACTACTTCTACCCGGACATGCCGAAGAACTTCCAGACCAGCCAGTACGACGAGCCGATCGCCTTCAACGGCTACCTCGACGTGCAGCTGGAGGACGGCGAGGTCTTCCGGGTGGAGATCGAGCGCGCCCACATGGAGGAGGACACCGGCAAGTCCACCCACGTCGGCGGCGCAACCGGCCGCATCCACGGCGCGGAGTACTCGCTGCTGGACTACAACCGGGCCGGCATCCCGCTGATCGAGATCGTCACCAAGCCGATCGAGGGCGCGGGCCACCGGGCCCCCGAGGTGGCGAAGGCGTACGTCGCCGAGCTGCGCGAGCTGATCAAGGCGCTGGGCGTCTCCGAGGCCCGGATGGACAAGGGCCAGATGCGCTGCGACGTCAACCTGTCGCTTCGCCCCAACGGCACCTCGACGTTCGGCACCCGCAGCGAGACCAAGAACGTCAACTCGCTGCGCAGCGTGGAGCGGGCCGCCCGGTTCGAGATCCAGCGGCACGCCACCGTCCTCGCCGACGGCGGGACGATCGTCCAGGAGACCCGGCACTTCCACGAGGAGGACGGCTCCACCACGGCCGGCCGGATCAAGGACAACGCCGAGGACTACCGGTACTTCCCGGAGCCCGACCTGGTGCCGGTCGCCCCGGCCCGGGAGTGGGTCGAGGAGCTGCGGCAGGGTCTGCCGGAGCTGCCGCGGGTGCGCCGGGCCCGGCTGCAGGCCGAGTGGGGCCTGACCGACAAGGACATGCAGTCGGTGCTCAACGCCGGTGCGGTGGAGCCGATCTCGGAGACCATCGCGGCCGGCGCCCCCGCCGACCAGGCCCGCAAGTGGTGGATGGGCGAGCTGGCGCGGCGCGCCAACGAGACCGGCACCGAGCTGTCCGAGCAGCCGATCACCCCGGCCCAGGTGGCCCGGGTGTGCGCGCTGGTCGCCGAGGGCAAGCTGAACGACAAGCTGGCCCGCCAGGTCATCGAGGGCGTCCTCGCGGGCGAGGGCGAGCCGGACGAGGTGGTGGAGAAGCGCGGCCTGGCCGTGGTCTCCGACGACTCGGCGCTCGGCGCGGCCGTCGACCAGGCGATCGCCGACAACCCGGACGTGGCGGCGAAGATCCGCGACGGCAAGGTGCAGGCGGTCGGCGCGCTGGTCGGCGCGGTCATGAAGACCACCCGCGGGCAGGCCGACGCGGCGCGGGTCAAGGACCTCATCCTGGAGCGGCTTGCCGCGTAAGGATCATCGAGCACAGCCTGGAGAAGCTGGCCTGAGGCCGGACCGGCCGGTCTGAGGCCCCCTTAGGCCGCCGTCGGCGGTTCGCGGGGGGTCCTTAGGCGAATTCCCGACGTGCCCGTCCCCGTAAGGGGGCGGGCACTCGTGTTTCCCCGGCCGGGCGGGCCCCAGGATGAGGAGGGTGACCGATGTGACGGACCCCCCTTGGAGCGGAAGCTGGACGCAGGACGCAACGAGGGGAAGCAGAACATGTACGAGTACGAGATCTTCAAGGGCCGGGAACGCGAACTGCACGGCCGGGCCGCCGCCGAGCGCCTCGCCCGCGAGGCCGTGGCCGCGCACGGGTCCGTCGGGCTGCTCGGGCGAGTGGCCCGGGCGGTGCGCCGGGAGGCGTCGCCGCGGGTCGCCAAGTCCGGCACCGCGGGCGCCCGTTCGGGTGCCGCCGCCGGCTGTGCCTGATGGTCGGGCGGCCCGTCCCGACCGGGCGCCGGGATAACCGTTCGGCTGTGTTCGAGGTCTGTGGGATGCTCACCGGCATGGAGCAGTCAACGGTCAGCCCGGTGTTCGTCGGACGGGGTCGGGAGACCGACGCGCTCGGAGCCGCGCTGCGGCGTGCGGCCGCGGGGGAGCCGCACGCCGTGCTGATCGGCGGCGAGGCGGGCGTCGGCAAGACCAGACTGGTCGAGGAGTTCCTGCAGCAGGCGGACGAGGGCGGTGCGGTCACCGCCCTCGGCGCGTGTCTGGAGGTCGGCGCGGAGGGCCTGCCGTACGGCCCGTTGGCGGGGGCGCTGCGCCGGCTGCACCGGCGGCTGGGGCCGGAGCTGGAGCGGGCGGCGGCCGGACTGGAAGGCCATCTGGCCCGCCTGCTGCCGGACTTCGGCGAGGCGGACGGGGAGTCCAACGACGAGTACGGCCGGGCCCGGCTGTTCGAGCACACCGCCCGGCTGTTCGAGCGGCTGACCGCCGAGCGGACGCTGGTGCTGGTGGTCGAGGACCTGCACTGGTCGGACCGCTCCACCCGGGAACTGCTGGCCTACCTGATCCGCACCCTGCACGGCTCCCGGGTGCTGATCGTCGCCACCTACCGCACCGACGACCTGCACCGCCGGCACCCGCTGCGGCCCTTCCTGGCCGAGCTGGAGCGGCTGCGCACCGTGCAGCGGCTGGAGCTGGAGCGGCTCGACCGGCCCGAGGTGGCGGCCCAACTGGCGGGCATCCTGGGCACCGAGACGCTGCACCGGGACCTGGTCGACCGGATCCACCGCCGCTCCGAGGGCAACCCGTTCTTCGTCGAGGAACTCGCCACCGCGCACCGCTCCGGCTGCCTGGCCGGCCTCACCGAATCGCTGCGGGACATCCTGCTGGTGCGGGTCGAGGCGCTGCCCGACGACACCCAACGGATCGTCAGGATCGCTGCCGAGGGCGGCTCCCGGATCGAGCACGGCCTGCTCGCCGCGGTCGCCGCCGAGAGCGGCGCGGTGCCCGGCGAGGACGCGCTGATCACCGCGCTGCGCACCGCCGTCGGCGCGAACATCCTGCGGCCCGACACCGACGGCGAGGGCTACCGGTTCCGGCACGCGCTGGTCCGCGAGGCGGTCTCCGACGACCTGCTGCCCGGCGAGCGGCACCGGATCAACCTGCAGTTCGCCACCGTGCTGGAGGCCGACCCGGAGCTGGTCGGCGCCGAACTGCGCCCGGCCCGGCTGGCCGACTACTGGTACCACGCGCACCACCCCGCCCGGGCCCTGCCCGCGGCGCTGGACGCGGCCCGCGCCGCCCGGCGCCGCAACGCCTTCGCCGAGCAGCTGAAGATGCTGGAGCGGGCCCTGGAACTGTGGGACACCGTCTCCGAGGAGACCCTGGCCACCACGCTGCGCCCCTACGACTGGGCCGACACCTACCCGCCGTGCGCCTGCGACGAGGGCGACCACGACGCCTGCGACCGGCTCCGGCTGGTCGACGTGCTGGCCGAGGCGGTGGTCGCGGCCCGCCGGGCCGGGGACCGCGACCGCGGCCAGTCGCTGGCCCGGCGCGCCCTCGCGCTGGTCGACGAGGCCCGCAACCCGGCCCGGGCCGCCTGGTTCCGGCTGCAGCGCGCCCGGATGCTCGGCCACCTCAAGCGCAACGGCGCGATCGAGGAGATCCAGTACGCGCACCGGCTGGTGCGCGACCTCGGCCCGTCCGTGGTGCAGGCCGAGGCGCTCGCCCTGGAGGCCGCGCACGGCATGCTGCGCAGCCCCGGCCCCGAGGTGGTGGCCACCGCCGAACGCGCGGTCTGCATCGCCCGGCAGGTCGACGCGCCGTCCGTGCAGGTGCACGCCGAGATCACCCTCGCCGGGCTGCTCGGCGACTTCGGCGACCCCGAACGGGCCGTCACCCTGCTGTCGGAGGCGGTGGAGCGGGCCCGGCCGCTGGGCAACGACGACGTGCACACCCGCGGCCTGAACAACCTGTCCAGCCTGCTGCTGGCGTTCGGCCGCGCCGAGGAGGCCGCCGACGCCGCCCGGGAGGGACTGGAGGCCGCCCGCCGCAGCGGCCTGCTGCTCAACTCCGGCCCGATCCTCACCGGCAACCTCACCGAGGCGCTGCTCGCCGCCGGCCGCACCACCGAGGCCGCCGCCGTCCTCGCCGAGTGGAACGACAAGCCGGACTCCGACACCCACGGCGAGTTCATGGACCGGCTGCGCGGCGAACTCGCCCTGCTGCGCGGCGAGATCGCCGAGGCCGAGGCGCACTGGTCGGCCGCCCAGGCCAGCGGCGGCGACGGCGGCCAGCCGCAGCACGTGCTGCCCACCGCCGCCCTCGGCGTCCGGCTGGCCGCCCGCCGGGGCCGCCCCGACCAGGCCCGGGAACGGCTCGCGGCGGCCCTCGACGTCACCGCACCGGCCGGTCAGGACGGGCACCTGTTCCCGCTGCTCGGCCACGCGGCCGTCGCCGAGGCGGACCAGCACCCCCGCACCCCCGAGGGCGCGGCCGTCCTGGCCCGGATCGCCCGGGTCGCCGCCGGGCTCACCCCGCGCTGCGCCCTGGACCGCGGGTGGGCCGCGCTGATCGCCGGCGAGCTCGCCCACGCCGACGGCCGCCCGGCCGCCGGGCACCGGGAGCGGGCGCTGACCGAGCTGCGGGCCGCCGCGCTGCCCGGGCCGCTCGCCCTGGCGCTGCTGCGGGCCGGCGAGGAGCAGGCCGCGGCGGGCGCCCGCGAGGAGGCCGCCGGGCTGCTCCGGGAGGCCGCCGAACTGGCCCGCGCCCGGGGCGACCTGCCGACCCGTCAGGACGCCGAGCTGCTCGCCGAACGGCTCGGCCTGGCCCGCGAGGGCTCCGGCCGCCAGGGCGGCGACGCCGACGGCCTCGGCCTCACCCCGCGCGAGCGGGACGTGCTCCGCCTGCTGACGCTGGGCCGGACCAACCGGCAGATCGCCGAGCAGCTGTTCATCTCGCCGAAGACCGCGAGCGTCCACGTCTCGAACATCCTGGCCAAGTTGGCCGTCGGCGGCCGCGGCGAGGCCGCCGCGCTGGCCCACCGGCTGCGGCTGTTCGACGAGGAGCGCCCGGCCGTGGCCGGTTCCTGACGGTCCGTCGGGCCGCGAGCGCGGCCCGTTCCCGGTTCGAGCCGGGCTCCAGTGCGCGCACTCATCCTGCCCTCCGACATGCGCCGGAGACGAAGGAGGTGCGTATGTCCGGTTCGACCCGTTCGACATGGCCGCTGCTCAGGACGGTGGGGAGGCGGCTGGTCTGGGCACTGGCGCTGCTCGGCGGCATGCAGGTCTACGGCGGGGTGCAGCTCTACCTGGAGCTGTACCGCGAGGAGGTGCTGCTGCACGGCGACGGCGCCGCGCCCTGGCCGCTGATCCCGCCGATCACCCTCGTCCCACCCGGCCCCGGCCACCCCGAACAGCTGATCCCCGAGGTGCCGCTGAGCGATCTGGAGCTGGAGCTCCGGGCACAACTGGCGCACCTGGACCGCCTCGTGCCCGGCGGCAACCGGCGGGGAACCCGACGATGAGCACCCGGAGGAGACCCCCGTCGCGGCCGAACACCTGGCCGAGCAGGAGGAGAGCAGGCTTCAAGAGGCGGTTGAGCGGCCAGCCGGAGACTGGTCGGAGCCCGGCACGAACTCCGTGCCGGGGCCACAGCCTCCGGAGGTGCGGGATGCGGGAGCCAGCGACTCTGACCGAAGCCCTGGCCGACCGGTTCGCCGGCGCGGCCGGTGAACCGGCGGTCGTCGAGCTGCTCGACGCCGACCCCGCGGCCGGCGCGCGGACCCTGACGTACGGTGAGCTCGACCGGCGGGCCCGTGCCCTGGCCGGCTGGCTGACCGCCCGCCAGGTCGCCGGGCGGCCGGTCATGGTGGCGCTGGAGACCGGCGCGGACCTGGCCGTCGCCGTGGTCGGCTGCCTGTACGCGGGCGCCGTCGCGGTGCCGGTGCCGCCGCCGTCGGCCTCCCCGGCCGCCGCCGAGCGGACCACCGCGATCGCCCGGGAGACCGGCGTGCCGATCGTCCTCACCGAGTCCCGGTACGCCGCGGACGTCTCGCGCCGGCTCTCCGACGCGGGGCGCGGCACCGTGCTCTGCCTGGCCGTCGACCGCCCGCTGCCGGACGGGGCGGCGCAGCAGCCGTGGCAGCCGCCGCGGCTGCGGCCCTCGGACGTCGCGCTCGTCCAGTACACCTCCGGGTCGACCGCCGCCCCGCGCGGCGTCCAGGTCACCCACGCCAACCTGCTGGCCACCATGCGGGAGATCCAGCAGGCGCTGGGCACCCACCGCGGCTCGCGGATCGGCGGCTGGCTGCCCTGCTACCACGACCTCGGCCTGATCGGGCAGTTGCTGCACCCGCTGTGGCTGGGCGCGACCGCCGTGCTGATGCCGCCCCGGCTGTTCCTGGCCCGCCCGGTCCGCTGGCTGCGGGCCATCGACCAGTACGGGGTGACCGTCGCCGCCGCGCCCGACTCGGCGTACGCCCGGTGCACCGCGGAGATCACCGACGAGGAGATCGCCGGCCTCGACCTGTCGCGCTGGGAGGCCGCCGTGAACGCCGCGGAGCCGGTCGCCGCGGCCACCGTCGAGGCGTTCACCGCCCGGTTCGCCGCCGCCGGGCTGCGGCCCGGGGCGATGGTCGCCGGGTACGGCCTGGCCGAGGCCACCCTGCTGGTCTCCACCGCCGGCACCGGACCGGTCCGGGTCGCCGCCGGCCTGCCCGAAGGCGCGCCCGCCGGGCGACGGGTGGTCAGCTGCGGCCCGCCGCGCGGCGGCGAGGTGCGGATCGTCGACCCGACGGACCGCACCGAACTGCCCGACGGCGCAGAGGGCGAGGTGTGGGTGCGCGGACCCTCGGTCGCCGCCGGCTACTGGCAGCGGCCGCTGGAGACCGCCGAGGTGTTCGGCGCGGTCACCGCGGCCGGCGCGCGCGGCTTCCTGCGCACCGGCGACCTCGGCGTGCTGCGCGAGGGCGAGCTCTACCTGACCGGCCGGCTCAAGGACACCGTGGTCGTGGCCGGGCAGAGCGTGCACCCGCAGGAGATGGAGCGCCGGCTGATCGACTGCGGCGAACGCCTGGCCTCCGCGGTGGTGTTCGGCGCCGACCAGCCGGACCGGCTGGTGGTCGTCCAGGAGGTCCGCCACCCCGGGCGCGACCAGGCCGCGCTCGCGGCGCTGGCCGCCCGGGTGCGCGGCTGCCTGGCCGAGGAGTTCGGCGCCAGCGCGGTCGGCGTGGTGCTGGTCCGCCCCGGCTCGGTGCGCCGCACCACCAGCGGCAAGGTCCGCCGCTCGACGATGCGTCAACTGTTCCTGCGGGGCGACCTGCGGCCGGTCTACGCCGAACTCGACGACAGCCTGCTCGCCCCGGACCGGCCCGACAAGGTGGTGATCACGTGAATGCCGTCGAGCAGTTGGTGAGGACCGGCTCCGCCGGGTTGCCCGGAGCGGACGGGCCGGTGGCCGCGGTCGAACCCACGGGCGGGGCGGGTTCCGCCCGGGGATCGGGGGTGCCGGCCGTCGAACAGCAGGTGCGGGCGCGCGTCGCGGAGTGGGAGCGGCGGCTCGGCGACCCCGGGGATCCCGGCAATCCTGCCGGGTTCCGGGCGTTGATGGCCGCCGACGAGCGGGCCGAACTCGCCGAGGGCGCCGTGGCGGTGCTCCGGGAGGGCGGGTTCGGCGCCGAGCTGGTGCCCGTCGAGCTCGGCGGGCGGCTGGACCGCGCGGACGTGCTGGCCCGGGTGCTGCGTCCGGTGTTCCGCCGCGACGTCTCGCTCGGTTTCGGCCAGGGCATCACCTCGCTGTTCGCCGCCGCCGCGGTCTGGGCGGTGGGCGACCCGGCGCAGCGCGGGAAGGTCGCCCGGCTGCTGCTGGACGGCCGGTCGGTGGCCATCGCGCACCACGAGCTCGCGCACGGCAACGCCATGTGGCAGGGGCAGTTCACCGCCGTCCGGGACGCCGGCGGCTACCTGCTGCGCGGCCGCAAGGACGTGGTGATCAACGCCGACCGGGCGGGCGCGGTGGTGGTGTACGCGGCCACCGGGCGACCCGGCGCCGGCGGCAGCCACTCGGTGCTGCTGGTCGACCCCGCCGAGGCCGCCGCCGGGCTGGCCGTGCTGCCCCGCCGCATCAGCACCGGCCTGCGCGGCTGCCACTTCGCCGGGCTGGAGTTCACCGACCTCGAAGTGCCCGCCGGGGCCCGGGTCGGCGCGAGCGGCGAGGGCGTCCGGCTGGCGCTCCGCACCTTCCAGCTGAACCGGACGCTGATCCCCGCGCTGGTGCTCGCCACCGCCGACACCGTGCTGCGGGCGGCCGTCCGGGCCACCGTGGCGCGCCGCGAGACCGGGCCCCGGCACCGCACGCTGCTCGCCGGGGTGTTCGCGGACCTGCTGGTGTCCGACGCGATGGCCACCGCCGTGCTGCGCGCCCTGCACCTGCTGCCGGACAGCGCCCACCTCGGGGCGGCCGCCGTCAAGTACCTGGTGCCCGACCTGCTGCAGGAGGACGTGGAGGAACTGTCCACGGTGCTCGGCGCGGCCGGGTACGACCGCGAGGGCGGCCCCGGCAGCCTGCAGAAGCTGCTGCGGGACCTGCCCGCCGCCAGCCTCGGCCACGTCGGCACGGCCGCCTGCCAGGCCGTGCTGATCCCCCAACTGCCGCTGCTGGCGCGGCAGTCCTGGTTCGCCGCGGCGGAGCCGCCGGCCGCGCTGTACGCCTTCACCGGGCCGCTGCCGCCGCTCGACCTGGGCGTCCTCGGGGTGGCCGGCGGCAGCGACTTCCTGGCCGCCACCCTGACCGGCGCCGCCGGCCGGCTGGGCGCGGCCCCGCCGGAGGGGCCGGTCGGCCGTCAACTCGCCGACCTGGCGCAGGCGTTCGCCGGGGAGCTGGCCGTGCTGCGGGCCCGGGCGCTGGAGCTGCGCGCCGACAGCGCCGAGGCGCTGGCCAGCCCGACCTGGTGCGCGCTGGTCGAGCGGTACGCGCTGGTCGCGGCCGCCGGCGCGGCGCTCGGCGTCTGGGAGGCGGTCCGGGACGGGGAGGGCTTCCTGGCCGACCCGGCCTGGCTGGTGCTCGGGCTGTCCCGGCTGGGCCGCCGGCTCGGCCTGCCGCTCGCGAGGGAGGTGCCGGCCAGCTGCGTGGAGCGGCTGCACGCCGAGGTGGTCGCCCGGCTGTCCGGCGGCCGCTCGCTGGACCTGCACGACACCCCGCTGGCCGAAGGAGGGAGGGGCTGATGGACACCCGGACGACGGTGGACGAGCCGATGCTGATGGCCGGACCGCGGGCCCCGTGGCTGCAGGTGCGGCAGGCGATGGCCTGGCAGGGCCACGCCGTGGTGCACGCCTACACCGACCAGTGGCAGGACGCCCTGCGCACCGAACCCGACCTGCGGATGTTCCTCGGCACCCGGGACTGGCAGCGCCTCAACACCCTGGAGCGCACCCAGGTCCGGGAGCGTTTCGCGGCCTCCCGACTGCTCGTCAGGTACGCCGCCGGCGCGGCCCTGCAGATCCCGCCGGACACGGTGGAACTCGGCTACAAGCCCGGCGGCCGCCCGTACCTGCGCGGCTGCGACCAGGTCGACGTCTCCATCAGCCACACCCGGGACCTGATCGTGGTCGGGCTCAACCGGCGCGGCCGGATCGGGGTGGACACCGAACTCGCCGACCGCCGGGTCCGCTACCGGGACATGCGCCGGCTGCTGTGCACGCCCGCCGAGCGGCGCTGGCTGGGCGACCTGCCCGAGCCCGAGCAGGAGCAGGAACTGCTGCGGCTGTGGACCCTGAAGGAGGCGTACACCAAGGCGATCGGGCAGGGCATGCGGCTGGGTTTCACCGAATTCGGCTTCGACCCGGGGGGCGCCGCGCTGCTCACCCCCGAGGGCGGCCACGCCGCGTACGGCGAATGGACGTTCGGCACCCACCGCCTGGACCGCGGCTACCTGGTCTCCATCGCCTGTCACGACGCAGGTCACGAGGCCGTTCCGGACACCGCGGTGTCCACCATGCTCGATGAAGGTTTCCTGGGAGAAGTGGTGAGGTTGCTGCACATCGGAAGCCCTTGAGATCCGGACGTCCCAGTCCGGTCTGAAACGTGCCTCCGGCCGATATTGTTCAGGCTGATCACCTTTCAGACGGCGCGAATTACGGGGGCGTCTTTGATCCGCATTCTGATCGCGGAGGACATGCAGGTGTTGCGCAGAGCGCTCGTCGCCCTGCTGCAACTTGAACCCGACATCGAGGTGGTGGCCGAACTCGGTTCGGGAGACGAGGTGGTGGCGCGGGCCAAGGAGACCGCGCCGGACGTCGCGGTGCTGGACATCGACCTGCCGGGGACGGACGGCATCACGGCCGCCGGGCAGCTCGCCGACTCCGTTCCGGGCTGCCGGACGCTGATCCTCACCAGCCTCGGCCGGCCCGGGAACCTGCGGCGGGCGCTGGCCGCGCACGTGGCCGGGTTCCTGCTGAAGGACATCGAACCCAGCCAACTCGCGGAGGCGATCCGGACGGTGGCGGCCGGCGGCCGGGCGATCGACCCGGCGCTGGCGGTCGCCGCGCTGGACTCCGACCCCTCCCCGCTCACCCTGCGCGAGCTGGAGGTGCTGCGGCTGGCGGCCGACGGTCTGGAGGCCGGCCAGATAGCCTCCCGGCTGTTCCTGTCCGCCGGGACGGTCCGCAACTACCTGACCACCGTGGTCGGCAAGCTGAACGCCCGCAACCGGGTCGACGCGATCCGGATCGCCCGGGACGCCGGCTGGCTCTGACGGCATGTCGGCCCCCGCGTTCGGCGCGGCCTAGACGGCCGCGCCGGCCGCGGGCACGGCGGCCGGCGCCCGGCCGCCCGCCGTGGAGCCGGACAGCGCGAGGGTCGCCGTGTCCAGGTCGATCGCCGCCTCCACCACGAACCAGCCGCCGGTGTACGGGCCCGCGGTCAGGGTGCCGCCGAGCTCGCGCACCCGGGTGGTCAGGTTCCCCAGCCCGCTGCCGCCGGTGTCGTCCCGCTTCCGGTCGGCCGACTCCTGCGCGCCGCGGCCCACCCCGTCGTTGGCCAGCCGGAACCGGATCGTCCGGCCGTCCCGGACCGCCGAGATCTCGCACTGCTCGACCTTGCTGTGCCGCAGCATGTTGGTCAGCCCCTCGCGCAGCACCGTGGCCAGCACCGTCTCGACCTGCTGCGGCAGCAGCCCGAAGTCGAGCCGGACGGTGGAGTGCACGCCCAGCGTGGTCAGCATCGCCTTGGCGCTCTCGGCCTCCGCGGTCAGCGACATCTCCCGGTAGCCGCGGGCCACCGCCCGCACGTCCGCCAGCGCCTGACGGGCCGTCTGGAGAATCTCCGTCAACTCCTGCTGCGCCAGCTCGTGCTGGGTCGGCACCAGCCGGTAGGCGAGTTCGCACTTGAGGGTGATCGCGGAGAGGCTGTAGCCGAGCAGGTCGTGCAGGTCCCGCGCGAACCGGAGCCGCTCCTGGGCCACCGCCAGGGTGGCCAGTTCGGCCCGCGAGCGGTGCACCTCGATCACCAGGTCGGTCAGCCGGGAGAGGCCGTAGATCACCAGGCCGTTGGTGATGGTGGCGACGCTGATGTAGAAGGTTTCGCCCGCGGTGTCGCCGATCCACATCATCAGCAGATTGCTGACCACCACCACGGCCGCGAATCCGGGCCAGGCCACCACCGGGCGCAGCAGGAGAAGCAGCGAGGCCGCCAGGAAACTCGGCATTCCGATCCACAGCGGCCCCAGGACGAAGAACGGCGCGTAGGTGATCGCCGCCTGCAGGACTAAGGTCAGCGGCCAACGCTTTGCCAACGCAGGAGCCAACCGGGGGAAGGAATGTACGAGTTGGATACCCAGCAGGAGCGCCAGCAGGGCGATCGTGCCGGCCAGCAGCAGACCGCCGGGCTTCAGCGCGAGGACGTAGCTGGTGGCGACCCCGGTGTAGCCCAGGAACACGAGGGCGGTGATGGTCACCGCCGTCTTCGGTGCCAGTTGCTTCCCCTCGGGATCGGGTGCCGGCCAGGACGCCATCTCGTTCACTCTTCCCCCATGGGACTCGTACGGTTCCCGCTGCTGCTCTCGGATCGTACGGGACAGGGCTACGCCGCGTACGGGTCTGCACCCTGCGGCATCGGTCCGATCACGAACTCTCCGACGCTCGATTCCACCGGCCAGTCCAGGCCGAACGCCCGGGCCGCGGTGTCGGAGTTGCCGGCCGCCAGCGCGCACGGCGCCAGGTCCATCGCGGTGGCCACCAGGTACAGGTTCTGCAGCAGCACGCCGACGTCCTTCATCAGGCTGGTGTAGGCGATGCCGCTGAAAGCGTGGGTGGCCCGCCGGAACCGCGCGGTGATCACCAGCAGCAGCGGCGGCGGCTGGTCGGAGCCGAGCGTGGCCTGCGCCGCCAGTTGCAGGTCGGCGGTCTCCGCGGCGGGTGCGTCCAGCGGCTCCAGCAGGTGCCCGAGCGGGTCGTAGTGGTAGACGCCCGGGGCGAGTTCGGTGCCGCCGCCGGTCACCAGGTACAGCTCCAGCGCGTACACCGAGCCCATGCTCGGGTACGGCCGGCTCACCCAGGCGACGCCCGCGCCGTCCCGGTGCGCGGTCTCCCGCACCCGGCCGGCGCGGTACAGCAGTTCACCGATCTGACGCGCGGTCACCCGCTCGGTGCCGAACCGGCGGATCGACCGGCGGCGCTCCAGCACGGCGGTGAACGGCTCGTCCTCGGACAGCAGCCGGGCCAGCTCGGGCCGGTGCAGGGTGATC
Source organism: Streptomyces sp. TLI_171 (assembly GCF_003610255.1). Lineage (GTDB taxonomy): Bacteria > Actinomycetota > Actinomycetes > Streptomycetales > Streptomycetaceae > Kitasatospora. The sequence goes on from NZ_RAPS01000001.1 coordinate 5,068,058, forward strand.
GCGGGCCGGCCGCCGAGCGGCTTGACCACCGGCTCGGCGGGCATCCGGCCCAGGTGGGCGTAGGTCGCGCCGAACGCGCCGTCGCTGCGGCCGAGCCGGCTGCGGGCGTGCACCAGCAGGTCGTCCGGGGACCAGCCGATCAGCCGCGGGTCCTCGTCCTCGCCGAACCGCGGGAGGCCTGGGACGTCCTCGGCGACCACCGCGACCCGGGCCGCCACCAGGTAGCCGATCGCGGTGCGGGCCACCTCCGGGTCGAGCTTCGGGGCGCCGGCCTGCACCGAGCCGTCCAGCAGACCGAGCAGCAGCATCGCCTCCGAGCGGTGCAGTTGGACCCGGTGCAGGGCCAGCGGCGACTCCAGCCGCAGCCCGCCCTCGGCCCAGCGCAGCACGCTGAACCGGGACAGCCGGCAGGGCCGGTCGTCGGGCGCGGGCCGCGGGGTGAACCAGGCGCCCCGGGCCAGCGGGACCACGCTCAGCAGCGGCATCCCGCCGAGCGCCAGGGTGCGCACCAGGCAGCCGCGGATCCGGTCCAGGTCGCGCAGCAGCCGCTCCACCTCGGGGGTGTGCCCGCCCGGCCGGTCCACCTCCCACAGTCCGGGGAAGCCGGGCAGCACGTTGCTCAGCGACACCGGGCCGAGCGTCATCCGCTCCAGCGCCTGCCGCAGCACCGGGTCCGGGTCCTCGAACACCACGGTGCCCCACCGGGTCTGGACGGTCAGCGCGCCACCAGTGCCGTCGTCGGTCTCCACCAACGTGTCCTCGCGCAGCGACCAGAGTTCGCTGAGCTGTGGAGCTGCCAGGTTGTCGATACGCATGAGCCATCCAGACGCGGGGAGCGCGGGGTAGGACGAACGCGGGGGTGCGCGCGGTCAGACGAACAGGGGGATCGGGTTGAGCCGGTCGTACGGGGTGGGCGCGGCCAGCCGGCCCAGCCGGACCGGCACGTCGAACAGCCGCCCGGGGGCGAACCTGTTCCAGTGCGGGCGCAGGCCCGGAACCACGACCTTGGCGACCGGGAGGCCCACCTCGGGGCGGGTCTGGTCCAGCACCAGCATTTCCAGGCCCGCCCGGCGGACCAGATGCTCGGCGGCGGTCACATCGTCCAGCAGGTCACCGTGCGGGGCGAACGGCGGGGGTCCCGGACGGCCCGCCGGCCGTGCCGGATCGGCCGCCAGGTACGGGAGTTCGGCGACCTTGGCCGTCTGCATCCAGGCCATCGCCTGCGGGTCGGTGAAGCCGTAGCCGGTGCCGTCGGCCCGGGCGTCCACCACGTTCGGCAGCAGCTGGTTGACCTCGGCGAGCGCGCGGCGCAGCGCCACCGCAGGGTCCAGGTGGGCGCCGAACCCGGGCATGATGTCCTCGGCGGGCTTGTCGGTGCGGCGGGAGAACGCCGCGACCACCGGGACGCCCAGGTCGCTGGTCAGCTCGATCGCCCACACCTCGCGGTTCAGCGAGGCGTGCAGCTCGCGCACCCGGCCGATCCACGGATCGCGGAAGGCGTCCAGGTCGATGCCCGGCTGCGGGGTGCGGTTGTACCACCACAGGGCGATGGCGTCCCGCTCCACCAGCTCCAGGAACCCCTGCAGGACCGCGTCCTCCAGGGTGCCGCCGGCCGCCGCGCCGTTCGAACTGGCCAGGCAGTAGCGGCGGCCCGCCCGCTGCGGGGCGTTGTAGTAGAGGAGCGCGGCCGGCAGCAGCTTCTGCCGCCCCTCGGTCAGCGACCAGAGCGGCAGCCAGTCGATCTCGTCGTCCTCGTCGAACGGGTCGGCGATCTGGTGGAAGGCGCCCTGGTCGGCGTTCCAGCGCTCCCGGCCGGCGAACTGCCGGGGGTCGAACAGCTGCACCGCGTCCGGGTGGACGGCGTCGGCCGCCAGGTCGCGGAAGCGGCCCCGGACCACCGGCTCGCCGCCGTGCAGGTGGCCGGAGTAGCGCTCCAGCGACTCGGCCAGCGCGCCGACCTCCGCCTGCAGCGCGGTCGAGCCCTTGCCGGAGGCGTGGGCGCGCAGCCCGGCGCGCACCGAGGCCAGGCCGCGGGCCCCGCCCACCGGGTTGAGCCCGGCGTGGAAGCAGTTCAGTGCGGCCGGGCCGCGCGGGTCCCGGCGGATCTCCTTGACCAGGCCGGTCAGCGGATCCACGTGGTGCCCGTAACGCTCCATCACCTGCTCCAGCGACAGCGCGCGGTGGCCGCCGCCGTCGGTGTGCAGCTTGGGCTGCGAGGTCAGCCGCACCGGGGCGGCGATCCGCTCGGCGACCAGCCCCGGGTCACCGCACTGCGGGCACTCCGGGCGGCGGGTCACCGGGTGGCGACGGCCGTCCAGGGTCAGGGTGTCCAGCGACCACAGCGCCTGCTGGCCCGGATACCGATGCCCCGCGAGCCACTTGGTGGCCTCCAGGGCCGCCAGCTGGAGGGCGGCGGTGCGGGCGGCCGGCAGCGAGCAGTCCCGGCGCGGCGCCGGGCCCGACCGCTCCAGCGACCGCTGCACGTGCGCCTCGACCTGCCGCCCGCGCCACAGCCGGTCGGCCAGGCAGGACCAGCACGGGCCGTCGACGGCCCCGAAGAACGGGCCGATCCAGGTCTGCGGGCCGTTCGCCCGCACCGGCAGCCAGGGCCGGCCGGCGGCCCGGTGCGCGGCGTCGATCTCGCCGAGCACCGGGTCCAGGTAGTCCTCGCAGAGCACCACCGTCAGGTCGGCGTGGGCCGCCTGAGCACCCGTCAGGGTGCGCAGGCCCGCCGCGTCGAGGGCGCCGCGCAGTTCGGCCGGGTCGTCGCCGCCCGGGCCGAGCGCGCGCACCGTCGCCGCGCCGAGCCGCTCGCCGGCCAGCCGGCCGTCCTGACCGGCGGCCGACCAGTAGCCCTGCGGGGCGGTCGGCCCGCCGGCCGGGCGCTCGCAGACCAGGCCGGCCCGCAGCAGCTTGGCGACCAGGCCCGCGGTCTGCTCCGCGGTGATGTGTCCGGCGGCCTCCCGCTGGAGGTCGCCCAGGCTTCTCGTCCCGTCCAGCAACGGCGCCAGCCGGGCGATCTGTGCCCCGTGGAGGGCGGTGACCTGCTGGTCCGAGATCAGGTAGACCGCCTCGCCGGGCACCGGCTCCACGCTCAGGTGGGGCTGGAAGGCGAGGAACGGGCCGTTGCCGGCCGGGCCGAGAAGCCCCGTCACGCCCGGCGTCCGGCGGTCGCCTCGACGGGCGCCGTGACGTACGCGTCGGCGGCCCGGCAGAAGCACAGGATGCCGGTGCCGGTGGTGGGCGCAGCGGACTGGGCGTGGTTGCTCAGATCCTCGATGAACAGGTCGTCGTTGTGCCCTATGACGGAGGCGTTGGCGCCCATGGTGTCTCCCCGTTGGTCGGAAGGCCGCGAGCCGGTAGGGCCGCGGTCGTGCTCGGGTCGGCATTCGCTCGACGTGGCAGAAGTCTTCTGCGGACCGGGCCCGGCGGCCAGTGCCTGCCTCACAAGCTCGACATGACGAATTCACGGTCACCGCCTGCCGAAACGCATGCCCTGCTCGGGAGCCTGGCACTGGCCGCCCGACCGGGCCCCGGGGGAGCCTGGTACCGCTGCGGAACCACCTCGGTACCGCACCCCCACGACGCGGCCGATCGGCCGCCGTGCGGGTTCACCCACGGAGGGAACACGCATGGACATCAGAGTGCTCGGTCCGCTCAGCGCCGAGACGCAGCACGGGTCGATCGTCCCCAGCGCGGGCAAGCCGCGTCAGATCCTGGCGCTGCTGTCGCTCTACGCGAACCAGGTCGTCCCGGTCCCGACCCTGCTGGAGGAGCTGTGGGGCATGGAGACCCCGCGCTCCGCGCTCACCACCCTGCAGACCTACATCCTCCACCTGCGCCGGCTGCTCGCCCAGGCGCTCGGCCCGGACGCCCCCTGCGGCGCCAAGGACATCCTGGTCACCCGGCACGGCGGCTACCTGCTGGAGGTCCAGCCCGGCGCCGTCGACGTGCACGAGTACGACCGGCTCGCCGAGCTCGGCCGGGACGCCTCGGACGCCGGCGACGACGAGGAGGCGGCGCAGATCTACCGCGAGGCGCTCGCGCTGTGGCGCGGCCCCGCGCTGGTGGACGTCAAGGTCGGCCCGATCCTCGACATCGAGCTGGCCCGCCTGGAGGAGAGCCGGCTGCGGGTGCTGGAGCGCCGGATCGAGGCCGACCTGCGGCTCGACCGGCACGCCGACCTGGTCGCCGAGCTCACCGGGCTGACGGTCCGTCACCCGCTGCACGAGGGGCTGCACGCCCAGGCGATGGTGGCGCTGTACCGCTCCGGCCGGCAGTGGCAGGCGCTGGAGGTCTACCAGGCGCTGCGGGGGCGGCTGGTGGAGGAACTCGGCCTGGAGCCGTCGCCGCGGGTGCGCAAGCTGCAGCAGGCGATGCTCGCCGCCGACCCGGCCCTCGACCGGATCCCGCGCCAGCGCACCTCGGTCCTGGACCTGTTCGCCGCCTGAGGCCGGGCCCCGGGCGTGCCGCACGGCACGCCCCGGCCGGTGGCCCCAGCGTCGCCCGGCCGAGGCTCGAACTGCGTTCGAGGCGACGGCCGCACAGTGCTCCCACGCGTTCCGCACCCGCCCGGTGACGGAACCTCAGGCCCGAGCACTGGGGGAGAAGTTGCGGATCATCGACCTGTCGTCACCGGTGGACGCGGCCGGCTGGGAGCCGGACCCGATCGTCCACGAGATCATGACGCCCGCCGAGGGCGCCCGCCACATGGCCGAGGAGATGCGACTCCACTTCGGCCTCGAGTTCGACCCGTCCGACCTGCCCGGCGGCGAGCTGCTGTCGCTGGACACCCTGACCCTGACCAGCCACACCGGCACGCACGTCGACGCGCCCTCGCACTACGGCTCGGTCGGCGACTACGGGACGCCGCGCCACATCGACCAGATGCCGCTGGACTGGTTCCTGCGCCCCGCCATGGTGCTCGACGTCACCGACGTCGGCATCGGCGTGATCGGCGTCGAGCGGCTGGAGAAGGCGCTCGCCGAGAACGGCCGGCTGCCCGACCCGCTCGACATCGTGATCCTGCACACCGGCGCCTCCCGGCACGCGGGAACGCCGCGGTACTTCACCGACTTCGCGGGCCTCGACGGCCCGGCCACCGACTACCTGCTCGACCTCGGCGTGCGGGTCATCGGCACCGACGCGTGGAGCCTCGACGCCCCGTTCGGCCACATGATCCGCGCCTACCAGGAGACCCGCGACCAGTCGGTGCTGTGGCCCGCGCACTTCGCCGGCCGCCGCCGCGAGTACTGCCAGGTCGAGCGGCTCACCAACCTGGACGCGCTGCCCGCGCACGGCTTCCAGGTCTCCTGCTTCCCCGTCAAGATCGCCGGGGCGGGCGCCGGTTGGACGCGGGCGGTCGCCCTGGTGGAAGAGTGAGAACGAACGAGCCGCCGCGGCTGATCTGCTTCCACCACGCCGGCGCCGGGATATCCGCCTTCGCCCGCTGGCAGTCGGTGATCGGCTCCGCCGCCGAGGTGGTGCCGGTCCTGCTGCCCGGCCGGGGCCTGCGGGCCCGGGAGCAGCGGATCACCGACCCCGACCGGCTGATCGCCGAACTCGACTCGGTGATCACCCCGCTGATGGACCGGCCGGTCGCCCTCTACGGGCACAGCCTCGGCGGCCTGGTCGCCTACACCTACGCCGCCGCCCTGCAGCGCAACGGGCGGCACCGGCCCGAACTGGTCGTGGTGGGCGCCGTGCTGCCCCCGCACCTGCGCTCGCCGATCCTCGCCGCCGCCGACCTGCCGGACGACGAACTGCTGCCCTGGCTGGTCGAGTACGGGGTGCTCCCGGCGAGCGCCCTGGAGCCGGCGGAGACCGGCCTGTGGCGGCGGCGGGTGCTGCCCGCGCTCCGCGACGACCTGCGGCTCGGCGAGGCGCTGTGCGCGGCCGGCGGCGCGGAGCTGGACGGCCGGCTGCTGGCCGTGTCGGGCACCCGCGACCCGATCGCGCCGCTCGCCGGCGTCGCCCAGTGGGGCCGCTACGCCCCGAGCGGGTTCGAGCTGCGCACGGTGCCGGGCGGCCACTTCTTCGTCCGCGAACCCGCCGCGCCGACCCTGCTGGCCGAGGTGCTGAACAGCCTGCGAGCGGTGCCCCGGCTGGTGTCGAGCGCGGCTTGAGCCCGTCGGCGCAGGCTACGGCGGGACACGACACCTGGCGCAACCGCAGAACGCACAACCCTGAGAGGAAGGAACGGGCGTGAACACGACTAAGGGGAGGCGGACATGAGTCGGCGAGTGGTCATCACCGGGATCGGCGTGGTCGCGCCCGGCGGGGTCGGCAGCAAGGAATTCTGGTCCCTGCTCACCGACGGCAGGACCGCGACCAGGGCGATCACGCTCTTCGACGCCTCCTCGTTCCGCTCGCGGATCGCGGCCGAGGCCGACTTCGACCCGATCGCCGCCGGGCTCAGCCCGCAGGAGATCCGGCGGATGGACCGGGCGGCCCAGTTCGCCGTGGTCAGCGCCCGCGAAGCGGTCGCCGACAGCGGCCTCGACCTGGCCGCGATCGACCCGTACCGCACCGGCGTCACCGTCGGCAGCGCGGTCGGCGCGACCATGGGCCTGGACACCGAGTACAACGTGGTCAGCGACGGCGGCCGCGGCTGGCTGGTCGACCACCGCTACGCGGTGCCGCACCTGTTCGACTACCTGGTGCCCAGCTCCTTCGCCGCCGAGGTCGCCTGGACCGTCGGCGCCCAGGGCCCGGCGGGCGTGGTCTCCACCGGCTGCACCTCCGGCCTGGACGCCGTCGGCCACGCCGTCGAACTGATCCGCGAGGGCAGCGCCGACATCATGATCGCCGGGGCCACCGAGGCCCCGATCTCGCCGATCTCGGTCGCCTGCTTCGACGCCATCAAGGCCACCTCCCCGCGCAACGACGACCCGGAGCACGCCTCCCGGCCGTTCGACCGCACCCGCAACGGCTTCGTGCTCGGCGAGGGCTCCGCCATCTTCGTCCTGGAGGAGCTGGGCGCGGCCCGCGCCCGCGGCGCGCACATCTACGCCGAGATCGCCGGCTTCGCCACCCGCTCCAACGCCTACCACATGACCGGCCTGCGCCAGGACGGCAAGGAGATGGCCGAGTCCATCCGGGTCGCCCTCGACGAGGCCCGGCTGCCCGGCACCGCCGTCGACTACATCAACGCGCACGGCTCCGGCACCAAGCAGAACGACCGGCACGAGACCGCCGCGTTCAAGCGCAGCCTCGGCGACCACGCGTACGCCACCCCGGTCAGCTCCATCAAGTCGATGATCGGCCACTCGCTGGGCGCCATCGGCTCGCTGGAGATCGCCGCCTCCGCCCTGGCCATCGAGCACGGCGTGGTGCCCCCACCGCCAACCTGCACGAGCCCGACCCGGAGTGCGACCTCGACTACACCCCCATCACCGCCCGCGAGCGGAAGATCGACACCGTACTGAGCGTCGGCAGCGGATTCGGCGGCTTCCAGAGCGCCATCGTGCTCACCCGACCCGAGCGGAGGACAGCATGACCAGCGAACTGCTGGAGCGCACCGCACCGGCCACCGGCACCGTCTCCGCGGTCTTCACCGGCATCGGCGTCGCAGCCCCCAACGGCCTCGGCACCGAGGCCTGGTGGCAGGCCACCCTGGAGGGCCGCAGCGGCATCCGCCCGGTCGAGCGCTTCGACGCCACCCAGTACCCGGCCACCCTGGCCGGCGAGGTCCCCGGCTTCGACCCGGTCGCCCACATCCCCAACCGGCTGCTCCCGCAGACCGACCACATGACCCGGCTCGCCCTGGTCGCCGCCCACGAGGCGATCGGCCACGCCGACCTCGACCCCGAGCAACTGCCCGAGTACTCCGCGGGCGTGGTCACCGCCGCCTCCGCGGGCGGCTTCGAGTTCGGCCAGCGCGAGCTCCAGGCGCTGTGGAGCCAGGGCGGCAAGTTCGTCTCCGCGTACCAGTCCTTCGCCTGGTTCTACGCCGTCAACACCGGTCAGATCTCCATCCGGCACGGCCTGCGCGGCCCCAGCGGAGTCATCGTCAGCGAGCAGGCCGGCGGCATCGACGCCGTCGCGCAGGCCCGCCGGCAGCTCCGCAAGGGCAGCCGGATCATCGTCACCGGCGGTGTCGACGGCTCCATCTGCCCCTGGGGCTGGGCCGCGCAGCTGGCCGGCGGCCGGCTCTCCACCAGCGCCGACCCCGCCCGCGCCTACCTGCCGTTCGACCGGGCCGCGTCCGGGTACGTGGCCGGCGAGGGCGGCGCCATCCTGGTGCTGGAGAGCGCCGAGTCCGCCGCCGCCCGCGGCGCGCAGAGCTACGGCCGGCTCGCCGGCTACGCCGCCACCTTCGACCCCCCGCCCGGCAGCGGGCAGCAGCCGGGCCTGCGCCGGGCGATCGAACTCGCCCTGGCCGAAGCCGGGGTCGGCCCCGCCGACGTCGACGTGGTGTTCGCCGACGCGGCCGGCGTGCCCGAGCTCGACCGGCAGGAGGCCGAAGCGCTCCGGGCCGTCTTCGGGCCGAGCGGCGTCGCCGTCACCGCCCCCAAGACCATGACCGGCCGGCTCTACGCGGGCGGCGGCTCGCTGGACCTCGCCGCCGCGCTGCTCACCCTCCGCGACCAGGTCGTCCCGCCCACGGTCAACGTCGACCGCCCCGCGGACGGCCTGGACCTCGACCTCGTGCTCGGCGCGGCCCGGCCCGCCACCGTCCGCACCGCCCTGGTGCTGGCCCGCGGCGCGGGCGGCTTCAACTCCGCCGCCGTGGTCACCGCCTCCTGATTGTCCGTCAACCCCGAGAGGAACCCTCCGACATGTCGCAGATGACCCTGGACGAGCTGACCACCCTGCTGCGCGAGTGCGCCGGCGAGGACGAGAGCGTCAACCTGGACGGCGACGTCCTCGACACCCCGCTCGACGACCTCGGCTACGACTCCCTCGCCGTCCTCCAGACCACCGGCCGGATCGAGCGCGAGTACGACATCGAACTCGCCGAGGACACCGTCGCCGAGGCCCACACCCCGCGCCTGCTGCTGGAGTTCATCAACGCCAGCCTCGCCGAGCACCAGCCTGCGGCTGCCTGATCGGGGGCCGTCGGCCAACCACCCAGGGGCGCGAGGAACTGCGCGAGGCGGAAGGGCTCCACCCGAGCCGACTTCCGCAGCGCGCAGTTCCTCGCGCCCCTTCCGTGGTTGCGCCGGATGCAGAAATGGCCGTCCCGTGGGGCCGGACGAAAAAAGGCTGTGCCCGCCGCCCAGGGGGAGGGGCGGCGGGCACAGCGCGGGGGAGGGGGATCAGAGGTCGTCGCGGTAGACCTGGCGGTCCTTGACCAGCCAGGCGCCGTTCTCGCGGACCAGCAGGTCCTCGCAGACGGTGGAGACGCGGACGACGGCCTGGCCGCCCTTGGGGGTCTCGACCACGATGGCGTAGCAGCGGCCGAAGACCGCGTCCTCGCCGCGCGGCTCGACCGAGACCATGCCCAGCCAGTGGCGGCGCTGGATGCCCTTGGCCGCGTAGGCGTCGGTCGCGGCCTGCGCGGCGGCGGTGATGCCGGCGCGGCCGACGGCGGGCTCGGGGTGGGCGTTGGCGGCGAAGACGCCGTCCTCGGTGAAAGTGCCGGCCCACTCCTGGACCCGGCCGCTGTCCAACAGCTGCATCTGGTGTGCGTAGAACTGCTGGACCTGGAAGTACAGCTCGGCGGTGGCGGTGGCGGGCACCTGCTCCGTCACGGTCATGAGTGGTCCTCTCTGCTGGCTACCCGTCGGGTCCTGTCACCGGAAAGCCTCGCCCGGGCAAGTCGCACAGTCCTCGAACAGAACTGGAGAACGGGCGTCCAGTGCCGCTCGATCGGGTGTCGAGACCGTCTCGGCACGCTGTTCGCGTCGACCGATCGAGAGGAGTTCACGGGATGACCAGCGAGCAGAGGGTGGCACTGGTGACGGGCGCCACCAGCGGGATCGGCCTGGCTGTGGCCCGCGGCCTGGCGGCGAGCGGCCTGGCGGTGTTCATCTGCTCGCGCAGCGAGGAGTCGGTCGAACTGACCGTCAAGGAGCTGCGCGCCGAGGGCCTGGAGGTGTCCGGCACGGTCGCCGACATCCGCAAGCCGGAGCAGGTGAAGACGCTGGTGGACGCCGCGCTGGAGCAGTACGGCCGGATCGACGTGCTGGTGAACAACGCCGGCCGCAGCGGTGGCGGCGTCACCGCGCAGATCGCCGACGAGCTCTGGTACGACGTGATCGACACCAACCTGAACAGCGTGTTCCTGACCACCCGCGAGGTGCTCAACCGCGGTGGCCTGCAGGAGCGCGGCTGGGGCCGGGTGGTCAACATCGCGTCCACCGGCGGCAAGCAGGGCGTGGTGCTGGGCGCGCCGTACTCGGCGTCCAAGCACGCCGTGGTGGGTTTCACCAAGGCGCTCGGCCTGGAGCTGGCGAAGACCGGCGTGACCGTGAACGCGGTCTGCCCGGGCTACGTCGAGACGCCGATGGCGCAGCGGGTGCGGCAGGGCTACGCCGCCGCGTACGACGCCACCGAGGACCAGATCCTGGAGCGCTTCCAGGCCAAGATCCCGCTCGGCCGCTACTCCACCCCGGAGGAGGTGGCCGGCCTGGTCGGCTACCTGGTGACCGAGACCGCCGCTTCCATCACCGCGCAGGCGCTGAACGTCTGCGGCGGCCTGGGCAACTACTGAGCCCCGCCGGGCCGAAGGAGGGACTATCCATGTCCGAGCAGCACCGCACCCTGCACAGCACGACCGTCGCGGCCCCGGCCGAGGCGGTGTACGCGATCATCGCCGACGTCACCAAGTGGCCGCAGTACTTCGCGCCGAACGTCCACGTCGAGCACCTGGAGCGGACCGAGCGCTCCGAGCGGATCCAGATCTGGGCGACCGCCAACGGCGAGGTGAAGACCTGGATCTCCCGCCGCGAACTGGACCCGGTCGGCCAGAAGGTGACCTTCCGTCAGGAGGTGTCGCAGGCGCCGGTCGCCTCGATGGGCGGCACCTGGCTGGTCACCGCGGTGGACGAGTCGCACACCCTGCTGGAGCTGTACCACGACTTCACCGCGGTGGACGACCTGCCCGAGAACGTCGCCTGGATCAACGCGGCGCTGGACCGGAACAGCGAGGCTGAGCTCACCGGCATCCGCGAGCTCGCCGAACTGGGCGCCGAGCTCGACGAGTTGGTGTTCACCTTCGACGACACGGTGCACGTGGCCGGTGACGGCGCGGACGTGTTCGACTTCCTGAACCGGGCCGACCTGTGGCCCGAGCGGCTGCCGCACGTGGCCGCGCTCGACCTCCAGGAGGAGACCCCGGGCATCCAGGTGATGGCGATGGACACCAGCACCGCCGACGGCTCGGTGCACACCACCAAGTCGATCCGGGTGGTCTTCGGCGACGACCGCATCGTCTACAAGCAGATCGCGGTGCCGGCCCTGATGACCGCGCACACCGGCCGCTGGACCATCGTCCCGGTGGACGGCGGGGTGGACGTCACCTCCCGGCACACCGTCACCCTGAAGCCGTCCGCGGTGGAGAAGATCCTCGGCGAGGGCAAGACCGTCGCCGACGCCCGGGCGTACGTGCACAAGGCGCTGAGCACCAACAGCACCACCACCCTGAAGCACGCGCTGGCCTTCGCGGAGGCCCGCCGTGGCTGACCAGGCGCTGCCCGCGCCCGGCCGGCTGGACGGGCTGGCGGCCCACGCGGCCGCCGCGCACCCGGACCGCACCGCGATCACCGGCGGCGCGGCGGAGCTCGACTTCGCCACCCTGGACGCCCGGGTCACCGCGGTGGCCCGGGTGCTCGCCGAGCGCCTCGACGGGCCCGGCACCGTCGCGGTGGCCTCCGCGCTGCACCCGGACTTCGCGGTCGCCTACTACGGCGCCGCCCGGGCCGGCCAGGTGGTCGCCGTGGTCAACCCGCTGATCCCGGAGATCGGCGTCCAGCACGTGCTGGCCACCAGCCGGGCCCGGCTGGCCTTCGTCGACGCCGGCCTGCTGCCCAAGCTGAAGGCCGTCCGGGCCAACCTGCCCGAGCTGCGCGAGGTGGTGCTGATCGGCGGCGCCGAGGACGGCGACACCGAGACCCTGGCCGCCCTGCTGGACGCCGCACCGGCCGACGGGAGTTGGTCGCCGGCCGCGGTCGACCTGGACGACGCCGCGTGCATCCAGTTCACCAGCGGCACCACCGGCCTGCCCAAGGCCGTCCGGCTGACCCACCGCAACCTGACCGTCAACGCGGCCCAGATCGCCGCCGCGCACCGGCTGGACGCCGCCTCGGTCAGCCTCAACCACCTGCCCACCTACCACCCGATGCACCTCAACTCGGCGGTCGCCGCGGCCGCCACCCAGGTGCTCTGCGACGCCCCCGAGCCGGTGGACGCGGTGCACACCGCCAACACCCACGGCGCCACCCACTTCTACAGCCTCCCGGTGCGGCTGGCCCGGCTGGCCGCCGACCCGGCGCTGGACGGCCTGGCGCTGCGCACCGTCACCCGGATCGCCTCCGGCGGCTCCGCGCTGCCGGTGGAGGCCGCCGAGAAGCTCACCGCCCGGTTCGGCATCCCGGTGTTCCAGGGCTACGGCCTGGCCGAGACCTCGCCGCTGACCCACAGCGACGACCCCGACCACCCCGCGCACGGCTCGGTCGGCCGACCGGTGCCGGGCACCGAGTGCCGGGTGGTCGACCTGGAGAGCGGCGCCGAACTGCCCGCCGGGCAGCCCGGCGAGGTGCAGCTGCGCGGCCCGCAGGTGATGAAGGGCTACCTCGGCTCGCCCGAGCTCGCCCCCGGCGACTGGTTCACCACCGGCGACATCGGCCGGGTCGACGAGCAGGGCCGGCTGTTCCTGATCGACCGGCTCGGCGACGTGTTCAAGGTCGACAACTTCCTGGTCGCGCCGTCCGAGGTCGAGCAGGTGCTGAGCGCCCACCCGCTGGTGCGGGAGGCGGTGGTGGTCGGCCTGCCCGACGGCCACGGCTACCGGGTGGCCGGCGCGCTGCTGGTGCTGGACGCGCCCGACCGGATCGCCGAGGTGGTCGAGCAGGTCAACGGCGACCTGCCCTACTACCAGCGGCTGCAGCACGCCGAGGCGGTCGACGCGATCCCGCGCTCGGGCAACGGAAAGATCCAACGGCGCGTCCTGGCCGGGCAGTTCGCCGCCCGCCTGGGCCTCGCCGACCCCCAGACCGAAGGGAGCCGGGACATGGCAGCCCCGCTGTTCACCGTCATCAACACCTTCGTCCTCAAGGACCCGTCCGGCGGCGCGGCCTTCGAGCAGCGCTTCCTCGACCACGTCCAGTGGATGCGCGCCCAGTTCGGCTTCCGCTCGCACCAGGCGGTGCGCGCCACCGAGCAGCCCGACGTGTACGTCAACTTCGGCTGGTGGGCCACCCCCGGCGACTTCCAGCAGGTGCTCGGCAGCGAGACCTTCCAGGCGCACGCCAAGGAGTTCCACCAGCTGGTCGACGTCCAGGCCGAGCCGTCGATGGGCGTGCTCCGGGTCGACGGCGCCGCGGCGGAGGACGGCGCGGTGCTGGTCGTGGAGCGCTTCACCGTCACCGAGGACGCCGACAAGTTCGAGGCGGCGTACCGCGGTTGGCTGGACGCCGCGCAGCGCGCCGAGGGCCTCGGCCACGCCGACCTGGCGAAGGCCCTGATGCGCCCCGGCGGGTACACCGCGCTCACCCGCTGGGTGAGCGAGGACGCCTGGCTGGCAGCGCGTCAGCTGCCCGAGTACGCCGACCTGGCGGCGCTCGCCGACTCCGAGGTCCGGCTCGCCGCACCGGTGGCCGGCACCCGCACCCCCGTGGCCTCCGCCGGTGTCTGAGCAGCCCGAACCGTCGGACCTCGGACTGTCCGGGAAGACCGCGGTCGTCACCGGCGCGTCCCGCGGCGTCGGGCTGGCGGTCGCCCGCCGGCTCTGCGCCGGGGGCGCCCGGGTGGTCGTCAACTACGCGCACTCCGAGCAGGACGCCGAACGGGCCGTCGAGCAGTTGGCCGGCCTCAAGGGCGAGGCCGTCGCCGTCCGCGCCGACGTCACCACCGCCGAAGGGCTGGACGCGCTGCTCGGCGCGGTCCGCGAGCGCTACGGCCGGCTCGACGTGTTCGTCCACAACGCGGCCCCGTGGCGGCCCACCCAGGCCGTCGGCGGCGACGCCGCCGCGGTCACCGCCGCCGTCGGCGCCGCCCTCGACCCGCTGCTGCGCGGCGCCGCCGGGATCGCCGACCTGATGGCCGGCGGCCCCGGGCGGATCGTCGCGATCTCCAGCAGCGGCGCCCGCTCGGTGGTGCCCCGCTACGTCGGCGCGGGCGTCGCCAAGGCCGCGCTGGAGAGCCTGGTGCGCTACCTGGCGGTCGAGCTCGCTGGCCGCGGCATCACCGTCAACGCGGTCTCCACCGCGAAGCTCGACAAGGGCCCGGCCACCCCGCAGCCCGAGGTCGCGGCGGTGCTCGCCGCCCGCACCCCCGCCGGCCGGCTCACCACGCCCGAGGACCTGGCCGACGTCGTCGCGCTGCTCTGCAGCCCCGAGGCGGCCTGGCTGCACGGCCAGACCGTCACCGCCGACGGCGGGCTCGGCCTGCTGTGACCGACCCACCGCACCCGCACCGATCGAGAGGAAGCGAGATGAGCGAGGAGGACGCCGGCCGCCGGGCCGACGCGGACGTCTGCGTGGTCGGCGCCGGGCCGGCCGGACTGGTGCTGGCGCTGCTGCTGCTCAAGACCGGCCTGCGGGTCGCGGTGGTCGAGCGCGCCCGCGCCCACCAGCGGGAGTTCCGCGGCGAGATCCTGCAGCCCGGCGCGATGGCGCTGCTCGACCGGCTGGGCGTGCTGGCCGGCGCCCGGGCCCGCGGCAGCCACCGGCACGACCGGTTCCGGCTGGTCGAGGGCGAGCAGGTGCTGCTCGACATCGACTACCGCCGGCTGCCCGCCCCGTACGACCACCTGCTCAGCCTGCCGCAGGCCCACCTGCTGGACGAACTGCTGCTGCACTGCGAGAAGTTCGAGGGCTTCACCTACTTCGACGGCCACCGGGTCGGCGAACTGCTGGAGGAGGAGGGACGGACCGTCGGCGTCCGGGCCGGGAAGCTCACCGTGCTGGCCCGGGTGGTGGTCGGCGCGGACGGCCGGTTCTCCAAGGTCCGCCGACTGGCCGGGATCGAGGCCGGCCGCACCGAGGCCTTCGACCTGGACGTGCTCTGGTTCAAGCTCAAGGTGCCCGAGCGCGCCCCCGGCGAGCGCCGCGACGTGCGGGTCTTCCGCGACGGCGGCAACCCGGTGCTCGCCTACGACTCCTTCCCGGACAGCGCGCAGATCGGCTGGACCCTTCCCCACAAGGGCTACCAGGAGGTCTCCGCGCTCGGCTTCGACCACATCCGCGAGCAGCTGGCGGCGGCGATCCCGCCGTACGCCGAGCTGATCCGCGCGCAGATCCGCTCGCCGCGCGACGTCAGTCTGCTGGACGTGTTCTCCGGCCGCGCCGACCGCTGGGCCAAGGACGGCCTGGTGCTGATCGGCGACGCGGCGCACACCCACAGCCCGATCGGCGCGCAGGGGATCAACCTGGCTGTCCAGGACGCGGTGGTGCTCCACCCGATCCTGGTACGGGCCCTGGCGGACGGGGACACCTCGGCCGCCCGGCTCGGCGAGTTCGAGGCCCGGCGCGGGCCGGACATCGCGGCGGTGATGAAGCTCCAGGGACTGCAGAGCAAGGCCATGCTGTCCCGGGGCGGAGCCGCCGCGAAGATCCGGCCCAAGCTGGCGAAGCTGGTCCAGCGCACCCCGCTGGGCCGGGTGATCCTCAACCGCATCGCCTTCGGCAACCGCGACGTGCGGATCGCCGAGGAGTGCTTCGCCGACTGAGCGGAGCCCCACCAACGACGGGCGCCCCCCGGTGCGATCCACCGGGCGGGCGCCCGTCGTGGTGTGCCGGACCGTCACTCACGCACGAGGAACGGCGCGAGCAGACCGGGCAGCACCTCCTCGGCCAGGCCGGGCAGCAACTCCTCCGGCAGGTCCGGCAGCCGGTAGCCCTTGCGGCCGGCCGCCGTGGTCGCGGTCAGCGTCACCAGCCCGGCCCGCCGCCCGCCCCGGGTGCGGCGCAGGTTCCACCCGATCACGCCCTCGCCGGCCAGCACGGTGCGCCGGCGCAGCAGCGAACCGCTCCGGATCACCAGGCGCCCGTCCGCCACGGCGTGGCCGAGCGAACAGTGCCGGTCCAGCGCCACCGCCCCCGCCAGCGGCAGCGCCGCCACCCACACCGCCGGCGCCCACAGCGGCAGCCGGCCGGCCGCCACGGCCGCGCCGAGCACCGCCGCCGCCCCCGCCCAGCCGCCCAGCGCCCTGGTCAGCCGCCGGGTCCGGGCCCGCGGGCCGTGCCCGGTGAGCGGCCCGGACAGCGCCGCGTCGCCGCCCAGCACCCGCGCCGCCACGGCCAGCGCGGCGCGCCGCGGCACCGCCGGGGCCAGCGCGGGACCGCTCCGTTCGCGCGCCGAGGCGGTGGCCACGGCCGTGAGGCGTGCGCCGCCGAACAGCCGCATCGGCAGGCTCTCCGTCAGTTCGACGCCGTACACCCGGCGCTTCTCCAGGGTGGTCGTGCGCCGGTTCAGCAGCCCGTGTCCGATCTCCAGCGCGCCGTTCGGGAGCTGCCGCAGCGCGAAGGCGCCGGCGCGCTCGGCGAAGGTCAGCAGGTTGATCGCGGTGGCGGCGAGCAGCAGCACCAGCGGCAGCCGCACCGGCAGCGGGCCGAGCGCCCGGGCGTGCAGCAGGGCGTCCACCAGCGCGCCGATCGGGGTCTGCCGCAGCGGGCCGGCCAGCGGGCCGGTCAGCGCCAGGGCGGAGGCCAGCACCGGGGCGAACCCGGCCGCGGCGAGCGGCGCGAAGCGGAACCAGCCGGGACGGAAGCGCAGCAGCTCGACGCCCTGCCGCGGGCCGTCGGCGGCGCCGTCGCCGTCGCCGAGCAGCGCCGCGCGCAGTTCCAGCGCCTCCGGGCGGGCCAGCGCGTCCAGCCGCAGGCCCTCGCCGCGGCGCTGCGCGGCCCGGCCGGTGCCGACGGTGACGGCGGCCAGGCCGAGCACCCGGTGGGCGGCGCCGGCGTGCAGGTCGACGGTGCGCACCCGGTCGGCGGGGACGGTGATGTGACGGCGGATCAGCAGGCCGTGCCGCAGCTCCACCAGGTCGGCCCCGACCCGGTAGCGGGTGGTCCACCAGCGCAGCAGTCCGGCGCCGATCGCCAGCGCGGTGACGGCCCACGCCCAGGAGTTGTGGTGGCCGCCGTGCAGCACGACGGCGGGCAGCACCAGCGGCAGCACCTTGGGCAGTTCCCGGACCGGGTGGACCAGCAGCATCCGCGGGCTGAGCCGCCGCCAGCCCTCGGCGTCCACCGCGGTCGCGGCTGCGGCGGCGGTCACGTGGCGTCCCCCGTGCCGGACCTGGCGGCCTCGGTGAGGGCGGCGGCGAGCTCCGCCGCGGTTCCCTCCGCCAGACCGCGGATCTTCAGCGGGCCGGCCGAGGAGGCGGTGGTGACGGTGACCGTGGTGAGGCCCAGCCGGCGCTCCAGCGGTCCGCGTTCGTGGTCGACGGTCTGCACCCGGGCGATCGGCGCGATCCGCCACTCCTCGACCAGCCAGCCGGTCCGGACGCAGATCGCGTCGGCGGTGGTCTCCCAGCGGTGCACGGCGTAGCGGCGGCGCGGCATCAGCGCCAGGTGGGCGGCGGCCGCGGGCAGCGCGCAGGCGAGGACGAGCAGGGCGGGCCGGGCGGTCCGGTCCGGGCCGAACTGCTGAAGGGCCGTCAGCCCGGCCGCGAGCAGCAGCCAGCCGCCCAGCGCGCGGAGCGTCCAGTAGCGCACGGCGCGCGGGTCGACCCGGTGCTCGGGCGGTCGCAGTCCCGGTGCCCGGGCGGGTAGTCCGGCGCCGGGCGGGGCGGTGGTGGTGTCAGACATGCGGGCGAGGATCGCGCACGCGTGGCGCGGCCCGCCGGAGCGCCGGTCGAGCCCGGTCGGAGCCGGTCGGGGAGCGGGACGACCGCTGCTGCGGCCGGGTTCGAGGGATACTCCACCGGCCCCTCCCATCCTCCGGGCTGTCCGCGCCATTGACCGTGAGGAAGAGGACCCCATGAAGGCCCTGGTGCTGTCAGGCGGGTCGGGCACCCGACTTCGACCGTTCACCTATTCGATGCCCAAGCAGTTGATCCCGATCGCCAACCGCCCGGTGCTGGAGCACGTCCTGCAGAACATCCGCGAGATCGGCGTCACCGAGATCGGCGTCATCGTCGGTGACCGGCGGCCCGCGATCGAGGCCGTGCTGGGCGACGGCTCCCGCCTCGGTGTGCAGATCACCTACATCGACCAGGAGCAGCCGCTGGGCCTGGCCCACTGCGTCTCCCTCGCCCGGGAGTTCCTCGGCGAGGACGACTTCGTGATGTACCTCGGCGACAACATGCTCCCCGGCGGCGTCGTCGCGATCGCCGAGGACTTCCGCGACCGGCGGCCCGCCGCCCAGGTCGTGGTGTACAAGGTCGCCGACCCGCGCGCGTTCGGCGTCGCCGAGGTCGCCGCCGACGGCACCGTGCTGCGCCTGGTGGAGAAGCCCCAGCAGCCGCGCACCGACCTGGCGCTGATCGGCGTCTACTTCTTCACCCCGGCCATCCACAAGGCCGTGGCGGAGATCGAGCCCAGCGCCCGCGGCGAACTGGAGATCACCGACGCCATCCAGTGGCTGGTGAGCGCCGGCGAGCAGGTCGGCGCCAGCGAGTACCACGGATACTGGAA
Organism: Streptomyces sp. TLI_171; assembly: GCF_003610255.1. Lineage (GTDB taxonomy): Bacteria > Actinomycetota > Actinomycetes > Streptomycetales > Streptomycetaceae > Kitasatospora. Next base: position 5,086,798 of record NZ_RAPS01000001.1, read on the forward strand.
GGACACCGGCCGGGTCGAGGACATCCTGGACTGCAACCGCGAACTGCTGAACGGCCTCGTCGGGTCGGTGCAGGGCGAGGTCGACGCCGACAGCGTCCTGATCGGCAACGTGCTGATCGAGCCCGGCGCCCGGGTGGTGCGCTCCCGGATCGAGGGCCCGGCGGTGGTCGGCGCGGGCAGCCTGATCGAGGACAGCTTCGTCGGCCCGTACGCCTCGATCGGCAAGGACTGCGTGCTGCACAGCACGCACGTCGACTACTCCATCGCGCTGGACGGCGCGACGGTCTCCCGGGTCAGCGGCGTGCACGGCTCGCTGATCGGCCGCAGCGCCGCGGTCACCGGGGTGCACAGTGCGACCCGCCACCACCGCCTGGTGGTCGGCGATCACACCCAGGTGGAGGTGGCGGCATGAGGATCCTGGTCACCGGCGGCGCCGGCTTCATCGGCTCGCACTACGTCCGGACGCTGCTCGACGGCGGCTACCCCGGCTACGAGGACGCCCGGGTCACCGTCCTGGACAAGCTGACCTACGCGGGCAACCGGGACAACCTCCCGGCCGCCCACCCCCGGCTGGACTTCGTCCAGGGCGACATCTGCGACCTGCCGCTGCTGCTGGAGGTGCTGCCCGGCCACGACGCCGTGGTGCACTTCGCCGCCGAGTCGCACGTGGACCGCTCGCTGGAGGCCGCCGCCGAGTTCGTCCGCACCAACGTCGGCGGCACCCAGAGCGTGATGGAGGCCGCGCTGCGCACCGGCGTCCAGCGGGTCGTGCACGTCTCCACCGACGAGGTGTACGGCTCCATCGACGAGGGGTCCTGGACCGAGGAGTGGCCGCTGCTGCCCAACTCCCCGTACGCGGCCTCCAAGGCGGGCTCCGACCTGATCGCCCGGGCGTACTGGCGCACCCACGGCCTGAACGTGTCGATCACCCGCTGCTCCAACAACTACGGGCCCTACCAGCACCCCGAGAAGCTGATCCCGCTGTTCACCACCAACCTGCTGGAGGGCAAGCAGGTCCCGCTGTACGGCGAGGGCGCCAACATCCGCGAGTGGCTGCACGTCGACGACCACTGCCGGGCCATCCAGCTGGTGCTCACCGGCGGCCGGGCCGGCGAGGTCTACAACGTCGGCGGCGGCAACGAGCAGACCAACCGTCAGATCACCGACATCCTGCTGGAGCACCTCGGCGCCGACCGGGACGCGATCCGCCACGTCGCCGACCGCAAGGGCCACGACCTGCGCTACTCGCTCGACGAGAGCAAGATCCGCGCGGAACTCGGCTACGAGCCGCGCATCCCGTTCGCCCGGGGACTGGCGGACACCGTGGACTGGTACCGGGACAACCCGGGCTGGTGGAAGGCGGTCAAGTACCGCGAGGAGGAACAGCGATGACGTTCGCACAGGTCCTGGTGGTGGGGGCCGGCCCGGTCGGCCTCACCGCCGCCCACGAGCTCGCCCGGCACGGCGTCCAGGTCCGCCTGGTCGACGCCGCGGCCGGCCCGGCCGTCACCAGCCGGGCGCTGGCCACCCACGCCCGCACCCTGGAGACCTACGACCAGATGGGCGTGCTGGACGAACTGCTGCCCCGCGGCCAGCGGGTCGAGCACTTCACCCTGCACCAGAACGGCCGCCGGCTGGTCCGCTTCGACACCGACTACAGCCGGCTGCCCACCCGTTTCCCGTTCACCTTGATGGTCGACCAGGTGGTCACCGAGGAGGTGCTGCGCGGCGCCGCCGCCCGGCGCGGCGTGCAGATCGAATGGGGCGTCCGGCTGGAGGAGTTCCAGGACACCGGCGACGGCGTCACCACCGTGCTGCGGCTCCCCGACGGCAGCGCCGAGACGGTCGGCTTCGACTGGCTGGTCGGCTGCGACGGCGGCCACTCCACCGTCCGCAAGCAGCTCGGCATGCCGCTGCTCGGCGACTCCAGCGAGACCTGGCTGATCGCCGACGCGGTCGTCGACTGCGACCTGCCGCGGGACAGCATCCACTGGATGCGCACCCCCGCCGGCACCGTGATGATGGTGCCGTTCCCGGACCCCGGCAAGTGGCGGCTGCTGGACACCGCCGACGCCTCCTACGAGAGCGACGAGGCCGTCGCCCGCCGCTTCAAGGAGAAGATCGCGGCCGGCACCGGCAAGCCCGTCGAGGTCGAACTCCCCAGCTGGGTCTCGGTGTTCACCATCCAGCAGCGGATGATCGAGCAGATGCGCAAGGGCCGGGTGCTGCTCGCCGGCGACGCCGCCCACGTGCACAGCCCGGCCTCCGGCCAGGGCATGAACACCGGCGTGCAGGACGCCGTCAACCTCTCCTGGAAGCTCGCCGCGGTCCTCGCGGGCGAGGCCGAGGAGAGCCTGCTGGACAGCTACACCGCGGAGCGGGTGCCGGTCGGCGCGACGCTGCTCAAGTCGACCAGGATGGCCACCGTGCTGGTGCAGCTGCGCAGCCGCAAGGCCGCCGCCGCGCTGCGCACCCTGTTCACCTTCCTGCGCAACGTCAAGCCGCTGAAGTCGAGGATCGAACGCAAGATCATGGGCGGCATGTCCGCGCTCGACCTCGACTACGGGTACGGCCCGCTCGCCCTGGACGCCGCGGCCGGCGGCGCCCTGGTCGCCGGCGCCCGGGTCGCCCGGGTCAGCACGCCCACGCCCGGCTGGACCGAACTGCTGGAGGAGCTGCGCACCCCCGGCTGGACCCTGCTCTCCTTCGCCGTCCCCGCCGACCACCAGGAGCTGCACCGGCTCGCCGACGACTGGCCGGGCATCCGGATCCGCACCGTGCAGCGCGGCCGCGGCACCGAGGTCCCCGGGCTGCTCGCCGACCCCGACGGCCGGATCGCCGCCGACCTGGGCGTGCCGGCCGGCGGCTGGCTGCTGATCCGACCCGACGGCTACCTCGCCGCCTCCGGGCCCGGCCTGGTCTCCGCACCCCCCGAGCAGGCCCTGCGCACCCTGGGCCTGCGCACCAAGGCGCACATCAGCCACTGACCCGCGCCCGCCCGCGCCCACCCGCGCCCACCCGCACCACCAGCACCGGCACCGAGGGCCGGCCTGACCACGCGTCAGGCCGGCCCTCGTGCTGTCCGGGCGCGCCCCGCCGGGGCACGAAGCCGTTTCGAGCCCCGCTCCAGCGCCGGTGCAGCAAGGCTCAGGCGGCCGTTCCGACACTCCCGCCACAACCCGGCCCACCCACCTATGGAGGAGCCATGGAGAACCTGACCCCCAGCGGGCACGTCGACACCTTCACCCGCGACCAGCTGCCCCCCGCCGAGGAGTGGCCCGAGCTGGTCCGCGACCTCCCCGAACTGAGCTACCCGGCCCGGCTGAACGCCGCCGAGGAACTCCTCGACGGCACCATCGCCCGGCTCGGCGGCGACCGCCCCTGCCTGATCGACGACGACGGCGCCGTCTGGAGCTACGCCGAGCTGCGCGCCACCACCGACCGGATCGCCCGGGTGCTGACCGAGGACCTCGGCGTGCTGCCCGGCCACCGCGTCCTGCTGCGCGCCCCCAACACCCCCTGGCTGGCAGCCTGCTGGCTGGCCGTGCTGAAGGCCGGCGCGGTCGCCGTCACCACCCTGACCCTGCTGCGCACCGGCGAGCTGCGCACCGTCGTGAACCAGTCCCGGCTTCGCCTCGCGCTCTGCGACGAGCGGCACACCGGGGACCTCGAACCGCTGGCGGCGGAGGGCCTGCGGATCGTCCGGTTCGGCGGTGAGCACAGCGAGCTGGGACAGCTGGCGGCCGAGCGCCCCGGCCCGTTCCGGGCGGTCGCCACCGCCGCGGACGACGTCGCGCTGATCGCCTTCACCTCCGGGACCACCGGAGTCCCGAAGGCCACCGCGCACTTCCACCGCGACGTGCTCGCCGTCGCCGACACGTTCGCCGCGTACGTGGTCAAGCCGCGTCCCGACGACGTGTTCGCCGGGACGCCGCCGCTGGCCTTCACCTTCGGCCTCGGCGGCCTGCTGGTCTTCCCGCTGCGGGTCGGCGCCGCCAGCCTGCTGCTGGAACGCGCCACCCCCGACGAGCTGTTCGCGGCCGTCGCCCGGCACCGGGTCACCGTGCTGTTCACCGCCCCCACCGGCTACCGCGCGGTGCTGCCGCACATCGGCCGCTACGACCTGAGCAGCCTGCGCCGCTGCGTCTCGGCGGGCGAGACCCTGCCGGTCACCACCTGGTGGGCGTTCAAGCGGGCCACCGGCCTCGGGCTGATCGACGGCATCGGCTCCACCGAACTGCTGCACGTCTTCATCTCCTCCGCCGACCACGAGATCCGGCCCGGCGCCACCGGCCGCGTGGTGCCCGGCTACCGGGCCCGGATCGTCGACGAGCACGGCCGCCCGGTGCCGGACGGCGAGCCCGGCCTGCTCGCGGTCAAGGGACCGACCGGCTGCCGCTACCTCGGCGACGAGCGCCAGCGCCAGCAGGTCAAGGACGGCTGGAACCTCACCGGCGACACCTACGTCCGGGACGCCGACGGCTACTTCTGGTACCAGGCCCGCTCCGACGACATGATCGTCTCGGCCGGCTACAACATCGCCGCACCCGAGGTCGAGCAGGCCCTGCAGACCCACCCGGCGGTGGCCGACTGCGGCGTGGTCGGAGTCCCCGACCCCCGGCGCGGCAGCGTGGTCAAGGCCTTCGTGGTGCTCGCCCCCGGCGCCGCCGCCGACCAGCGCACCACCGCCGCGCTCCAGGCGCACGTCAAGGCCGCGATCGCGCCCTACAAGTACCCGCGGATCGTCGAGTTCGTCGACCGGCTGCCGCTCGGCAACACCGGAAAGCTCCAGCGCAACGTGCTCCGCGCCACCGCCGCCGCGCCCCGGCCGGCCGCCGCCCGCGCCGCGTACGAGCCCGTGGCCTGACCGCCCCGACACCTTGAGGAGATTCGCGATGACCGTACTCGACACCGTCACCACCGCCCGACCCGACACCGCCGACTGGACCTGGACCACCCGGGCCGGCCTGCGGGTCACCCGCCGCACCGAGGCCGCGGGCAGCGCCGCCCTGGCCCGCACCCGGCTGGAGGCCGCCCTGGACGGGCGCAGCGGAATGCTCGCCTTCCAGGGCGAACACAGAGCCGTCGGCTACGTCGACCCGCCGCTGGTGCTGACCGGCCGCGGCGAGGCGGTCGAGCTGCGCGCGCTGAACGCCCGCGGCCGGCTGCTGCTGCCCGTCCTGCGCGCGGCCGTGGCCGGGGTGGTCGAGCTGGCAGCCGACGGACCCGACCGGCTGCACGGCCGGCTGCCCGCCGGGGCGGAGGGCTTCCGCGAGGAGGACCGCACCCGGCACGCCGGGGTCTTCACCGCCGTCCGCGCGCTCACCGCGGCGCTCGCCGCCCCCGACGACGCGCTGCTCGGCCTGTACGGGGCGTTCGGCTACGACCTGGTGCTGCAGCTCCAGCGGGTGACGCCGCGTCAGGAGCGCGCCGCCGAGGACCGCGACCTGGTGCTCCACCTGCCCGACGAGATCGTCGAGTTCGACCTGCGCCGGGACGAGGCCGTCCGGCACCGCTACGCGTTCGAGGTCGACGGCCGGAGCACCGCCGACCTGCCCGGCGGCACCCCGGAGCAGGCGTTCCGCCCCGGGACGCCCGCCGAGGAGCGCGACCACCGGCCCGGCGAGTACGCCGAGGTGGTGGCCCGGGCGATGCCGCTGTTCCGCTCCGGGGACCTGTTCGAGGTGGTGCCGGGCCAGGTGTTCCGGCGCGGCTGCCCCGCGCCGCCGTCCGAGCTGTTCCGCCGGCTGCGGGAGACCAACCCGGCGCCGCACAGCCTGCTGATGAACCTCGGCGGCGGCGAGTACCTGGTCGGCGCGTCCCCCGAGATGTTCGTCCGGGTCCGCCGCGAGCTCGGCGCGGACGGCGACCGGCTGGTGGTGGAGTCCGCGCCGATCAGCGGCACCGCCGCCCGCGGCCGGGACGCGGTCGAGGACGCCGAGCGGATCCGCGAACTGCTCTCCTCCGAGAAGGAGGAGTCCGAGCTCACCATGTGCACCGACGTGGACCGCAACGACAAGGCCCGGGTCTGCCTGCCCGGCACCGTGCGGATCACCGCCCGGCGCAGCATCGAGCTGTACTCCACGCTGATCCACACCGTCGACCGGGTGGAGGGCGTGCTCGCCCCCGACCGGGACGCGCTGGACGGCTTCCTCACCCACCTGTGGGCGGTCACCGTCACCGGCGCGCCCAAGCTCGCCGCCGTCGAGTTCCTGGAGCGCGAGGAGCGCTCGCCGCGCCGCTGGTACGGCGGCGCGGTCGGCCGGATCGGCTTCGACGGCACCCTGGAGACCGTGCTGACCCTGCGCACCGTGCAGATCCGCGACGGCGTCGCCACCGTACGGGCCGGCGCCACCCTGCTGCACGACTCGGTGCCGGCCGCCGAGGAGGCCGAGACCGAGCTCAAGGCCGCCGCCCTGCTGAACGTGCTGCGACCGGAGCGCCCCCGCCGCGCCGCCGCGCCCGCGCTGCCCGCGGCCCGCCGCGGCGGCCCCGGCGAGGGACGGCGGATCCTGCTGATCGACCACCGCGACTCCTTCGTCCAGTGCCTCGCCGACTACCTGCGGCGCACCGGCGCCACCGTCGACACCTACCGGGCCGGCCGGCACCTGTCGCTGCTCAAGCGCGAGAACCCCGACCTGGTGGTGCTCTCGCCCGGCCCCGGCCGCCCGCACGACTTCGCGGTCGGCGCGACCATCGCCGAGGCCCGCCGGCTGCGGCTGCCGGTGTTCGGGGTCTGCCTCGGACTGCAGGGCATGGTCGAGTACTTCGGCGGCCAACTCGGCGTGCTGGACCGGCCGGTGCACGGCAAGCCGTCCACCGTGCAGGTCGTCGAGGCCGACAGCCCGCTGCTGGCCGGCCTGCCCGGCGAGTTCCGGGTCGGCCGCTACCACTCGCTGTACGCACTGCCCGACCGGCTGCCCGCCGAGCTGCGGATCACCGCCCGGACCGCCGACGGCGTGCCGATGGCGATCGAGCACCGCGAGGAGCCGCTGGCCGCCGTCCAGTTCCACCCCGAATCGCTGATGAGCGGTCAGGACGCGGTGGGGGAGCGGCTGATCGGCAACGCCGTCGCCGCCCTCGCCCGCCGCCCCGCCCCCACCCGCTGACCCCGTCCCGCGACCCCGGTCACCACAGAGAGGAGTGCTGCGGCGGGACCGCTCCGCGCAGCCCACACCCATGACGATCACCGAGCTCGAAGCCCCCGTCCTCCCGTTCGCCGCCCGGCCGCAGGACTCCTGGCGCGACCTGCCCGCCCGGCAGCAGCCCGACTGGCCCGACCCGGTGGCGCTGCGCCGGGTGCTCGACGAACTCGCCGGGGCCCGCCCGCTGGTCTCGGCCGGCCAGTGCGACCGGCTGCGCAACCGGCTGGCCGCGGTCGCCCGCGGCGAGGCGTTCCTGCTGCAGGGCGGCGACTGCGCGGAGTCCTTCGACGGGGTCTCGGCCAACCAGGTCCGCGACAAGATCCAGACCCTCCAGCAGATGGCCCTGGTGCTCACCCAGGCCTCCTCGCTGCCGGTGGTCAAGCTCGGCCGGATGGCCGGCCAGTACGCCAAGCCGCGCTCCAGCGGCCACGAGACCCGCGACGGCGTCACCCTGCCCTCCTACCGGGGCGACGCCGTCAACGGCGCGGCCTTCACCGCCGCCGACCGCACGCCCGACCCGGAGCGGCTGCGCACCGCCTACCTGACCAGCGCCCGCACCCTGGAGCTGATCCGCGCCGCCAGCGAGGGCAGCAGCGCCGACCTGGAGCGGGTGCACGCCTGGAACCGCGACTTCGTGTCCGGCTCGCCCGCCCGCGACCGCTACCGCGGCCCGGTCGAGGACTTCGCGGTGACGCTGCGGCTGCTGCGCGCCTTCGGGACCCGCGGCGACTTCGGCGGCGCGGCCGAGGTGTTCACCAGCCACGAGGCGCTGCTGCTGGACTACGAGGCCGCGCTGACCCGGACCGACCCGTTCACCGGCGGGCGCTACGCCCTCTCCGCCCACCAGCTGTGGATCGGCGAGCGGACCCGCGAGCCCGGCGGCGCGCACGTCGAGTTCGCGGCCGGCATCCGCAACCCGGTGGCGGTCAAGATCGGTCCGACGGCGGAGCCCGACGAGGTGCTGGAGCTGGTCCGCCGGATCGACCCGCAGGGCGAGCCCGGCCGGCTCACCCTGATCGCCCGGATGGGCGCCGACCTGGTCCGCGACCGCCTGCCGCGGCTGGTGGCCCGGCTGGCCGCCGCCGGGTCCGCGGTCGCCTGGGTGTGCGACCCGATGCACGGCAACACGGTCGGCACGCCGAGCGGCCACAAGACCCGGCGGCTGGACGACGTGATGGACGAGGTGGCCGGCTTCTTCGAGGTCCACCGCGCGCTCGGCACCCACCCCGGCGGCCTGCACCTGGAGCTCACCGGCGAGGAGGTCACCGAGTGCGTCGGCGGCTCCCAGGAGGTCACCCTCGGCGACCTGCCGCGCCGCTACGAGACCACCTGCGACCCGCGGCTCAACCGCAGCCAGTCGCTCGACCTGGCGTTCCGCACCGCCGAACTGCTGGGCGACGGCTGGCGCTGACCCGTCCCGCCCGGGCCGGCCGCCGGACGGCTCCAGGGCCGTTCGAGCGGCCCGCCGCACAATCGGCCCGTCCGGCGTCCGCCCGGACCCCCGAGCCCTCCAGGAGGTCCCCGTGCAGGTCGACAGCGTGTTCATCAGGGCGCTCGGCGCGTTCCTTCCCGAGTCCGTCCCGCCGCCGGCCCCCGACGAGCAGTCCTCGGAGGCCGGCGGCCTGACCGGGGCGCTGGTCGCGGGCGAGGTCGCGCCGCCGGAACTCGCGGTCCGCGCGGTGCGGCAGGCCTTCGAGCGGGGCGGCGTCGACCCGGCGGAGATCTCCCTACTGCTGCACGCCTCGGTCTTCCACCAGGGTCCCGACGGCTGGCTGCCGCCCGCCTACATCGCCCGCGAGACGCTGGGCACCGCGGTGCCCGCGATCGAGATCCGGCAGGGCTGCAACGGCCTGTTCAGCGGCCTGGAGCTGGCCGTCGACCACCTGGCGGCGGACGGGTCCCGGCAGGCGGTGCTGCTCACCTCGGCGGAGAACTTCGACAACCCGCTGGTCGACCGGTGGACCGCCCACCCCGGCTCCTACCTGGGCGACGGCGCGGTCGCGCTGGTCGCCGACCGGAGCGGCGGGTTCGCCCGGCTGCGCTCGCTGGCCACCGTCTCGGTGCCCGAGCTGGAGCAGCTGCACCGCGGCACCCGGCCGCTCTTCCCGCCCGGCGCCACGTCCGGCCAGAAGCTCGAATTCGGCGCCCGCGCCAAGGAGTTCGGCGAGCTCAACCTGGTGCCGGACGGCCAGCAGCGGCTCGCCAAGGCCCGCGACGAGGTGCTCGCCCGGGTGCTCGCCGAAGCCGGCACCGAGCTGGACGAGGTGGCCTGGGTGGTGTCGATGAACAACTCCCGCCCGCACGTGGCGAAGCGGCTGATCGAGCCGCTCGGCCTGCCGATGAGCCGCTCCGGCTGGGAGTACGGGCGCGGCTTCGGGCACCTCGGGGCCTGCGACCAGTTCGTCACCCTGGAGCGGATCGTCGCCGCGGGCCGGGTCGCCCCCGGTGACAAGGTGCTGATGCTCGGCGTCGGCCCCGGCATCTCGATCGGCGGCGCCGTGGTCGAGATCCTCTCGGTCCCGGCCTGGAACTGACCTCCCCACACCTCCTCGCGGCGCGCCACCCGGGCGCCCGGCCAGGGACGCGATCACGACTCGACCGGGCCTTGAGCGGTCCCGGTCAGACTCGTGGCGCCCCGGCCGGGCGCCCGACGCGTACCGGCAGCCGCCCCACAGCGAGGAGAACCAACCGTGCGGACCCCGGACACCTACCTGGGCGCGCTGGGCGTCCACCTCCCCGACCACCTGCCGGTCGAGGCCGCGATAGCCGACGGACGCTGCGCCGCCGAGCAGTTGGAGGTCCACGGCCTCACCGGCGCGTACGCCGCCCCGAACACGCCGGCCCCCGAGCTGGCCGTGCTGGCCGGGCGCGCCGCGCTGGAGCGCTACGGCTGGTCGGCGGAGGAGATCGACCTGTTCGTCCACGTCGACGTCTTCCACCAGGGCCTGGACCTGTTCCACCCGGCGGCCTACGTGCAGCGCAGCCTGGGCGGCCGCGCGGTGCCCTCGTACGAGCTGCGGCAGGCGTGCACCGGCGTGCTGGCCGCGTTCGAGCTGGCCGCCGCGCAGCTGGCCGTGGTGCCGGAGCGGCAGTCCGCGCTGATCACCACCGGCGACAACTTCTCGCACCCGCAGACCGACCGCTGGCGGCTCGCCCCCGGCTTCCTGTTCGGCGACGTCGGCACCGCGGTCGTGCTGACCCGGCGCCCCGGCTTCGCCCGGCTGCGCGCGGTCAACACCGAGACCTTCGCGGCGCTGGAGCAGATGCACCGCGGCACCGAGCCGATGTACCCGCCGGCCGCGCCGCTGCGCGAACCGATCAGCCTGGCCGACCGGATGCAGCAGTTCCGGGAGGACAGCCCGAACGCCGGGCTGGCCCGCGAGCTGCTGGTGAAGGGTCAGGAGGCGCTGATCCGGCGGACCTTGGAGGAGGCGGACACCGACCTCTCCGAGATCACCCGGGTGTCCTTCACGCACATGAGCGGCCCCGGCACCGAGGACCGGCTGATGAAGCCGCTCGGCCTGCCGATGGACCGCTCCACCTTCGAGATCGGCCGGGACATCGGCCACGCGGGGGCCGGCGACCCGCTGATCGACCTGGACCAGCTGCTGATCGGCGGCGAACTGGCCGCCGGCGACAAGGTGCTGGTGGTCGGCCTGGGCGCGGGCGTGACGCTCGGCGCGGCGGTGATCGAGATCCTCGACCCGTCCCGGCACGCGGCGGCGGCCTGAGCGGGACTCCGCCGAATCCACTTGCAATTGGCCGCCGTTCAGGTAAATTGAACACCGATCAATCCACACTCGGTGGAGTTCTGGGATCACGGTCCGCAACGGCCGGCTATTCGAACACTTCTGGAGGAACCATGAGTGCGTCATCGACTGCCGAGGGGCTCGCCCCCGCCGGCGGGCCGGCAGCGCTGATGAGCAGCCGGCAGGTCCGCTGGACCGTGGTCGGCGTCATCCTGGCCGCGCTGCTCAGCGCACTGGACCAGGCGATCGTCGCGGTCGCCACGCTCCCGATCGTCCGGGACATCGACCCGGGCGCCAGCATCGACCTGATGCCCTGGCTGGTCACCGCCTACATGCTGGCCTCGACCGCCACCCAGCCGCTCTACGGCCGGATCTCCGACATCTTCGGCGCCAAGAAGGTCTTCCTGGCCGCCGCGATGATCTTCGTGGCCGGCTCGGCGCTCTGCGGCGTCTCGCAGAGCATGGGCCAGCTGATCGCCGCCCGCGCCCTCCAGGGCCTGGGCGCCGGCGGCCTCTACAGCGTCTCGCTGATCGTCCTGGCCAGCGTCGTCGCCCCCAAGGACCGGGCCAAGTACCAGGGCCTGGCGGGCGTCGTCATCCTGGTCTCCACCGTCCTCGGCCCGGTGCTCGGCGGCTACCTGACGGTCGACCACGCCGTGCTCGGCCTGCACACCTCCTGGCGCTGGATCTTCTACGTCAACCTGCCCATCGGCCTGGTCGGCCTCGGCGTGGTCGCCTTCAACCTGAAGCTCCCCACCCGGGCCCGCTCCCGCAGCCTCGACGTGCTCGGCTCGCTGCTCGCCATGGCCGGCACCAGCGCCGTCCTGCTGTTCACCACCTGGGGCGGCAACCGCTACGACTGGACGTCCTGGCAGATCCTCTCGCTCGGCATCGGCGGCGTGGTGCTGCTCGGCCTGTTCGTCCTGCGCCAGGCCAAGGCCGCCGAGCCGGTCATCCCGCTGCGCCTGTTCCGCGAGCCGGTCGTCGCGGTCGCCACCCCGATGCTGTTCCTGGTCGGCTTCGCGCTGATGGGCGGCATCATCTACGTCGCCACCTACCTGCAGGTGGTGTTCGGCTACTCGCCCACCTCGGCCGGTCTGCACATGATGCCGCTGGTGGTCGGCATGCTCGGCTCCTCGATCGCCGCCGGCGAGCTGATCTCCAACAAGGGCGGCTACAAGATCTACCCGATCATCGGCTCCGCCGCCGCGGTCGCCGGCCTCGCCACCCTCAGCTTCATGACCCCCGACTCCTCCTACTGGCTGCTCGCGGTCGGCGTCTTCCTGCTCGGCATCGGCATGGGCCTGCTGATGACCATCCTGCTGCTCGCCGTGCAGAACGCCGTCCCGCAGCGCGACCTCGGCACCGGCACCACCACCGCCACCTACTTCCGCACCCTCGGCCAGTCCTTCGGCGCGGCGATCTTCGGCGCCGTCCTCTCCGCCAGTTACGACTCGCACATCGCCGGCAAGGGCGTCCAGGCCCCCGGTGAGCACGGCTTCCAGGCCGAGAAGCTGGCCCACCTCGCCGCCGGGGTCAGGACCGTCGTCATCCGCGCCTTCTCCGACGCCACCGACACCGTGTTCATGGTCTCCGCGGTCGTCCTGCTGGTCTCCCTCGCGCTCTCCTTCTTCCTGCGCGAGATGCCGCTGCGCACCATCAGCGACATGGACGTGCTCGACGTCGAGTACGGCCAGCTCAACCCGGAGGCCGCCGCCGAGCAGGCCGCCGAGCAGGCCGGCGACGCCGGCCGGCCGGCCCACGCCGACAGCGTCGGCAAGCCGGTGGACCGCAGCTCGCTGCGCGCGACGGCGACCGAGTGAGACCGGCAGCGACGGCCCCGGGAGCGTGCGGGCTCCCGGGGCCGTCCCGTTCCCCGCGCCCGACCGGAGCGGGTTCGTCCGGAACCACCCGCCAGTGGCAAGCTGGGGACTGTTCGACAGGAGGAGACCCATGGCACTGCGCCGCGAAGAGGTGATCTCGGCAGCCCTGGAGCTGCTCGACGAGGCGGGGCTCGACGCCCTGTCCACCCGCCGGCTCGCCCAGCGGCTCGGGGTGCAGCCCGGCGCCCTGTACTGGCACGTCGCCAACAAGCAGGAACTGCTCTCCGCGGTCGCCGACCGGATCCTCGGCGAGGTCGCCGACGCCCAGCTGCCCACCGGCGGCCCCTGGCAGGAGCAACTGCTCGACCTGGCCACCGCCATCCGCAGCGCCCTGCTCCGCCACCGCGAGGCGGCCCGCCTGGTGGCCACCGTGCCGCCCACCCCCGGCCCCAACAGCTCGATGCGGATCGCCGAACGGATGCTCGACATCCTGCGCACGGCGGGCTTCCCGCTGGCCACCGCCGCGTACGGCAGCGACGCGCTGCTCAGCTACATCACCGGGTTCACCCTGCAGGAGCAGGCCGGCGAACCCCGCCCGCAGGACGGCGAGAAGGCCTCCGCGCTCTCCACCGAGCTGCGCACCGCGGGCTTCCCCAACATGGCGGACTGGGTGGTCGAGTGGTCCGACGACCGGGTCGGCCCGTTCCTGGCCGGCCTCGACCTGTTCGTCCGCGGCCTGCAGGGCGTCCGCCACCCCGAGGAGGCGGCGGCCCGCTGACCGCCCCGGCCCAGGACAGCCGTCGACCCCCGCAGCCGGCCCGGCCGCGGGGGTCGTCCGTCCCTCAACGCGCGGCGGCGCGGTTGCGCGCGTACAGCGCCCGGCACTCCTCGTACCCGGCCAGCGTGCCGCGCTCCGCGTGCTCGGCCAGCGACGGCGCGGTGCGGTCCTTCTCGGACACCAGCGCCTCGCCGTCCAGCCAGCGCTCCCACGGGATGCCCATGTCCGGGTCGAACGGCTGGATGTCGAACTGGGTGCCCGGCACGTACTCCGTCGAGCACAGGTAGCTCACGCAGGCGTCGTCGGTCAGTGCCACGAACCCGTGCGCCAGCCCCTCCGCCACGTACACCGCGGTGCCCTCGCTCGCGTCCAGCCGGGTCACGATGTGCCGGCCGAACGTCGGCGAGCCGAGCCGGACGTCGATCACCACGTCCACCAGCACCCCGCGCACGCAGCTGACGAACTTCGCCTGCCCCGGCGGGATGGTCACCCCGTGGATGCCGCGCAGCGTGTTGCGCGAGGAGGTCGAGTAGTTGACCTGCAGCGGGGTGAAGGCGTGGCCGGTCGCCTCGGCGAGCGCCTCGCGCCTGTACGACTCGAAGAAGTTGCCGCGCGCGTCCGGCAGCAGCTTCGGCGTGATCCGGTAGACGTCCGGGAGTTCGGTCTCGTGTATGCCCATGGCCGCCGGACTGTAGAGAGCCCCGCTAGAGCGGCGGTCGCACTCCGGCCCGCGGCCCGCCCCCAGGTCGACCGGGACTCGAGCCGCCGCCTGCACCATGCCCCGCGACGCGCAGCGAGGTGCCCGGCGACCGGCCGGCCCCAGGCGAAGGAGGTGTCACGGTGTCCCACACGGACACGCCGTCCCCCACGGACACGGCGTCCCGCCCGGACCCGCGCAGGACGGTCCGGCCGCGCACGGCCGCGGGCCGGTCGGTCCTGGTGCTGGGGGCGAGCGGCTACGTCGGCCGGCACGTCTGCCGGGCCTTCACGGCGGCCGGCGACCGGGTGAGCGGCATCGCCCGGAGCGCCCCCGCCGACCTCGCCGGGGTGCACTGGCGCCCGCTCGACCTGGTCGCCGCCACCACCGAGGACCTGGTGCGCTGCCTGGCCGGCGCCGACGTGGTGGTGAACGCCGCCGGCGCGGTCTGGGGCGTCACCGACGAGCAGATGCACCGGGCCAACGCCGAACTCCCGGCCCGGCTCGCCGAGGCCGTCGCCCGCACGCCCCGGCGGCCCCGCCTGATCCACCTCGGCTCGGTCCACGAGTACGGCCCCGGCCCGTACGGGATCGCGGTCGCCGAGACCTTCGCCCCCGCCCCCGTCACCGGCTACGGGCGCACCAAGCTGGCCGGCACCGAGGCCGTGCTGGCCGGCTGCCGCGACCGCGGACTCGACGCGCTGGTGCTGCGGATCACCAACGTCTCCGGCCCCGGCACGCCGACCGGCAGCCTGCTCGGCATGATCGCCGCGCACCTGGCGCGGGCCGCCGACGCCGACCCGGACGGCCCCCCGCCGCTGCGGCTCACCCCCCTCACCGCCGAGCGCGACTTCGTCGACGTCCGCGACGTCGCCGCCGCCGTGGTCGCCGCCGCCCGCTGCCCCGACAGCGGACTCGTGATCAACGTCGGCCGCGGTGAGACCGTCCCGGTCCGCGCCCTGGTCGACCGGCTGATCGGCCTCAGCGGCGTCCCGGTCGAGGTCGTCGAGGCCGACCGCGACGGCGGCCGGCGCGGCACCGCCGACTGGCAGACCGTCGACCTGGCCCGGGCCCGCGCCCTGCTCGGCTGGCAACCCGTCCGCGACCACGACAGCTCCCTGCGCGACCTGCTCGCCGCCGCCCTGCCCCACCGCCGCCCGGCCGCCGCCGGCCGCTAGGCCCGGCCCACCTCACCTCGAGAGACGGAGGACGCGATGCGCGTTCTGATCTGCGCAAGTCCGGTCCCCAGCCACCTCACCCCGCTGTTCCCGCAGATCTGGGCGCTGCGCGGCGCCGGGCACGAGGTGCTGCTGGCGGGCCAGCCCGACCTGGTGGCCGCCGCGCACGGCGCCGGCCTGTCGGTCGCGGTGGTCGGCGGCGAGCAGCGCGAGGTCGCCCGCCGCCGCGCCGGGCGGGCGGCCGGCCTGGTCGACCCGAACGGCGCCGGCGGCTCGCGGCAGGAGCCGCCGTGGGAGCTGCTCGCCGAGCGCTGGCGCGAGCGGGTCCGGGAGACCGCGGGCCCGCTGCTGGCGGCCGCCCGCCGCTGGCGGCCCGACCTGATCCTGGCCGACCCGCTGGAGTACACCTCGCTGCTGGTCGGCGGGGTGCTGGGCGTCCCGGTGGTGCACCACCGCTGGGGCGTCGACTCCTTCAGCACCCGCAGCTTCGGCCGGGTCCGGGAGGCGCTGGCCGAGGTCTGCGCCGAGTACGGCCTGGCCGACGGGCTGCCCGAACCCGCCCTGGTGCTCGACCCGTGCCCGCCCAGCCTGCAGGACCCGGACGCGAGCCCCGGCCGCCCGCAGCGCTTCGTCGCGTCCAACGGCGTCGGCACCGTGCCGTCCTGGGCGGAGCCGGGCGAGGCCCGCCGGGTCTGCTTCTCGCTCGGGCTGCGCACCATCGCGCTGGAGGGCGCCGAGCTGCCCGGCCGGCTGCTGCGCGCGGTCGGCGCCCTGCCCGGGATCGAGGTGGTCGCCACCGTGGAGGAGGAGTACCGCGCCGGGCTCGGCGAACTCCCCGACACCGTCAAGGTGGTGGACCCGACGCCGCTCAACCTGTTCCTGTCCGGCTGCGCGGCGGTGGTGCACCACGGCGGCAGCGGCACCGGCATGACGGCGATCAGTCTGGGCGTCCCGCAGCTGGTCGTCCCGCAGACGCCCTGGACCGCGGAGCACGGCGAGCGGATCGCGCTCAGCGGCGCCGGCATCAACCTGGCCTCCGGCGCGGAGCAGCACGACCCGGCCGTCATCGCGGCCGCGGTCGCCCGGCTGCTCGACGAGCCCGGTTACGCGGCCGCCGCCCGCAAGCTCGCCGAGGAGTCCGCGGCCCTGCCCACCCCGGCCGACCTGGTGCCCGAGCTGGTGGCCCTGGCCTCCCGCTGACCGCCCGGGCGGGCGGCGCCCCGCGCCCCGCCCGCCCGGCCGACTCCCTTGCCCGCCAGGGCTGTTCGAGCCCGGTTCGAGCGCGCCGGAGCAGAGTCGAGGAGCCGTCGGCCGACGGCGCCGACGGCCTCGACGGGAGTGGACATGGACCTGGGCATGGACGGACGCGTGGTGCTGGTGACCGGCGCCACCGGAGGGATCGGCCGGGCCGTCGCGCACGCGTACGCCGCGGCCGGCGCCCGGGTCGCGGTCGCCTACCGCTCGAACGCCGGGCTCGCCGCCAAGCTGGTCGCGGAGCTCGGCGGCGAGGAGCGCGCCTGCGCCGTGCCCTACGCGCTCGACGACCCGCAGTCGCCGCGGCGCGCCGTGGCGGAGGTCGAGGCCCGCTGGGGCGCGGTCGACGTGCTGGTGGCGAACGCCGTCCGCTGGGGCGAGCGGCGGGTCCCGGGCACCGCGTTCGAGGAGGTGCCGGAGGAGAGCTGGCTGCCGGTGATCGAGGACAACCTGGCGCCGGCCATCCGCACCGTCCAGTCCGTGGTCGGCGGGATGCGGGCGCGCGGCTGGGGCCGGATCGTGCTGATCTCCTCGCACAACGCGCTGGGCGGCAACCGCGGCCAGGAGTTCTACGGCGCCGCCAAGGCGGGCCTGCACGGCCTGGCCCGCAGCCTGATGTGGGACCTGACCGGCACCGGCGTGCTGGTCAACGTGGTCTGCCCGGGGCTGACCAGCACCGAGCGGGTCACCACCGGGCTGCCCGAACCGATCCGCGAGCGCGAGCGGGCCGGCACCCCGACCGGCCGCCTGAGCAGCCCCGAGGACGTCGCCCGCGCCGTGCTGTTCCTCGGCTCGGACGCCAACGGCAACGTCACCGGCGAGGCGCTGACGGTCGCCGGCGGGCGCTGACCCCCGCATCCCGAACCAGCCAGTCAGCCAGTGGAGGACACCACCATGCGCATTCTCTTCACCACCTGGGCCGCGCCCTCGCACCTGTTCCCGAGCGTGCCGCTGGCCTGGGCGTTCCAGGCGGCCGGGCACGAGGTGCGGGTGGCCGCGCCGCCCAACTGCGAAGCGGCGGTCAACGGCGCCGGACTGATCGCGGTCCGGGCCGGCGAGGTCCCGGACGTCGCCAAGGGGTCGACGGGCGGCAAGCTCGCCGCCTGGCACCTGCAGAACAGCTGGCCCGCCGACTGGCCGCTGCGCGCCCCGTCCCTGGCGCCGGAGCAGCGCGACATCCTGCGGGCGCTCGGGGAGAAGCAGGTCCGGATCGCCGAGGGCATGGTCGACGACGTGCTGGCGCACGCCCGCGCCTGGCGGCCCGACCTGGTCGTGCACGACGCCGGCAGCTACGCCGGGACGATCGCGGCGGCCGTCCTCGGGGCGCCGGCGATCAGTCAGATGTGGGGCAGCGCCGCCGTCCTGGGCCTGGAGCGCGAGGACCTGCAGGGTGACTTCCTGCCCGGATACCGGGCGCTGTTCCGGCGCCACGGGGTGGAACCGGAGCAGGGGCCGGTGCGCTGGCTGGACCCGTGCCCGCCGACCCTGGCGCTGCCGTCCGCGGCGCCGAAGCTGCCGGTGCGGTTCGTTCCCTACAACGGCCCGGGCAGCCACCCCGAGTGGCTGGACCGGCCCGTGGACCGGCCCCGGGTGTGCATCACCTGGGGGGTCACGGCCGGCAAGCTCGCCCCGGGGGCGGCGCTGCCCGCGCCGCTGCTGGCCGCCGCGGAGCAGCTGGCGGCGGGCGGCGTGGAGGTGGTGCTGGCGGTGACGGCCGCGCAGCGCGAGCAGCTCACCGACCTGCCGGCCGGGGTGCGGGCGGTCAGCGGGCTGCCGCTGAGCCTGCTGCTGCCGAGCTGCCGGGCGGTGGTCCACCAGGGCGGCGGCGGCACCACGATGACGGCCACGCTGGCCGGCATCCCGCAACTGGTGGTGGCGCCGCGGCCGGAGCAGATGCTGACCGGCGCCCGGCTGGCCGCGTCCGGCGCGGGCCGCCAGCTGTCGGCGAACGAGCTGGCGGGCGGCCCCGAGGCGGGGACGCTGCTGGCCAAGGAGGTGTCGGCGCTGCTGGAGGAGCCCGGTTACGCGGCCGCCGCGGCGGGGCTGCGGGCCGAGATGCTCGCGATGCCCAGCCCGGCCGAGACGGTGCCGCTGCTGCTGGCGGAAACCGGAACCGGGCGCTGATCGTCCGTCAAGTCCCGCTCCAGCCCCGCCCCGCAAGCTGGTGTCCGACCCCCGCATCGAACTGACGTGTCAGCCCACCGGACCAGGAGGAAAACCGCGATGAGCGTGCACAAGGAGCTCGTCCTCGACGAGGTTCGCAAGTTCCACCAGGAGCAGGAACAGCAGCGTGGCGAGTTCGTGCCCGGCGTCACCGAGATCTGGCCGTCCGGCGCGGTGCTGGACGAGGAGGACCGGGTCGCCCTGGTCGAGGCCGCGCTGACCATGCGGATCGCCGCCGGACCCAGCTCCCGCAAGTTCGAGTCCGCGTTCGCCAAGCGGCTGGGGCGGCGCAAGGCCCACCTGACCAACTCGGGCTCCTCGGCGAACCTGCTGGCGGTCTCCGCCCTGTGCCAGCCCGAACTCGGCGACAAGGCGCTCAAGCCGGGCGACGAGGTGATCACCGTCGCGGCGGGCTTCCCCACCACCGTCAACCCGATCCTGCAGAACGGGTTGATCCCGGTCTTCGTGGACGTGGAACTCGGCACCTACAACACCACCGCCGAGCGGGTGGCCGCCGCGATCGGCCCGAAGACCCGGGCGATCATCATCGCGCACGCCCTCGGCAACCCGTTCGAGGTCGGCGAGGTGGCCCAGCTCGCCAAGGAGCACGGCCTCTACCTCATCGAGGACGACTGCGACGCGGTCGGCGCCACCTACGACGGCAAGCCCACCGGCACCTTCGGGGACCTGACCACGGTCAGCTTCTACCCGGCGCACCACCTCACGATGGGTGAGGGCGGCTGCGTGCTGACCTCCAACCTGGCACTGGCCCGGATCGTGGAGTCGCTGCGCGACTGGGGCCGGGACTGCTGGTGCGAACCCGGCATGAACAACACCTGCTTCAAGCGGTTCGAGTACCAGCTCGGCGACCTGCCGGCCGGCTACGACCACAAGTACATCTTCTCGCACGTCGGTTACAACCTGAAGGGCACCGACATCCAGGCCGCCCTCGGCCTCAGCCAGCTCGCCAAGCTCGACGGCTTCATCGAGGCCCGCCGCCGCAACTGGCGCCGGCTGCGCGAGGGCCTCGACGGCGTGCCCGGCCTGCTGCTCCCGGAGCCGACCCAGAAGTCCGACCCGAGCTGGTTCGGCTTCGTCATCACCGTCAAGCCGGACGCCCCGTTCACCCGTGCCGCGCTGGTCGACTTCCTGGAGGACCGGAAGATCGGCACCCGCCGCCTGTTCGCCGGCAACCTCACCCGGCAGCCCGCCTACATCGGCCGCCCGCACCGGATCGTCGGTGACCTGACCAACAGCGACATCATCACCGAGCACACCTTCTGGGTCGGCGTCTACCCGGGCCTGAGCGAGGCCCAGCTCGACTACATCGTCGAGTCGGTCCGCGAGTTCGTCGCCAAGAACAGCTGAGGAGCCGTCAGATGTCCGCACCGGACTCCGCTCCGGCCGCCGTCCGGCCGCGCGAGGACGCCGCGCTCGCGGCCCGGATCGCCCGGTCGGCCGCCGCCACCGAGGGCGCCCGGCTGAGCACCGCGCAGTTCGCCGAGTGGCTGGCCGGGCGCGGCCGGGCCAACGACTTCAAGGTGGAGAAGATCCCGTTCGCCGAGCTGGTCGGCTGGTCCTTCGACCCGGACACCGGCAACCTGGTGCACCGCAGCGGCCGGTTCTTCTCGGTGGAGGGCCTGCACGTCACCGTCGACGACGGCCCCTACCGCGAGTGGCACCAGCCGATCATCAAGCAGCCCGAGGTCGGCATCCTGGGCATCGTGGTCAAGGAGTTCGACGGCGTCCTGCACTGCCTGATGCAGGCCAAGATGGAGCCCGGCAACCGCAACCTGCTGCAGCTCTCGCCGACCGTCCAGGCCACCCGCAGCAACTACACCAAGGTGCACAAGGGCGCGGACGTGAAGTACATCGAGTACTTCATCGGCGGCCGCCCGCGCCGGGTGCTGGCCGACGTGCTGCAGTCCGAGCACGGCTCCTGGTTCTTCCACAAGAGCAACCGCAACATGATCGTCGAGGCGCTGGACGAAGTCCCGCTGCACGAGGACTTCTGCTGGCTGACCTTCGGGCAGATCGCCGAACTGCTGCGCCGCGACAACGTGGTCAACATGGACTCGCGCACCGTGCTGGCCTGCGCCCCGCACCCGGACCCGGACGGCCGGGCGCTGCACCCGGACACCGAACTGCTGTCCTGGTTCACCGGTCAGCGCTCCCGCTACGACATCCGGGCCGAGCGGGTCCCGCTGGCCGGCCTGCCCGGCTGGAAGCAGGGCGAGCACTCGATCGACCACGAGCAGGGCCGGTTCTTCCAGGTGGTCGCCGTCAGCGTGACGGCCGGCAGCCGCGAGGTCACCAGCTGGACCCAGCCGCTGATCGAACCCGTCGGCCCTGGCGTCGCCGCCTTCCTCACCCGGCGGATCGACGGCGTCCGGCACGTGCTGGCGCACGCCAAGGTCGAGGGCGGCTTCCTGGACGCCGTCGAACTCGCCCCCACCGTCCAGTGCACCCCCGGCAACCACGACCGGCTGCCGCCGTTCCTCGACCTGGTGCTGGACGCCGCACCCGAACGGATCCGCTACCGGGCCGTGCACTCCGAGGAGGGCGGGCGCTTCCTGCACGCCGAGGCCGACTACCTGATCGTCGAGGTCGGCGACCTGGTGCCGGTCGAGGAACCGGAGGGCTACGCCTGGGTGACGCCGGGTCAGCTCGCCACCCTGGTCCGGCACGGCCACTACGTGAACGTCCAGGCCCGCACCCTGCTGGCCGTCCTGAACGGGCTCCCCGAGGATGACTGACACCGCGCTGCGGATCGGCGTGCTGGGCTGCGCGGAGATCGCCCGGCGGCGGATGCTGCCCGCGATCGCCGCGCAGCCCGGCCTCCGGCTGGCCGCGATCGCCAGCCGGGACCCCGAGCGCGCGAAGCCGCTCGCCGAGCAGTACGGCTGCCGGGCGGTGACCGGCTACCGCGCCCTGGTCGAGGACCCCGACGTGGACGCGGTGTACGTGCCGCTGCCGATCGCGCTGCACGCCGACTGGACCGCCGCCGCGCTGGAGGCCGGCAAGCACGTGCTGGCCGAGAAGCCGCTCACCGCCGACCCGCAGTCCACCCTCGCCCTGCAGCGGCTGGCCGAACGGCGCGGGCTGGTGCTGCGGGAGAACGTGATGTTCGTCCACCACCCGGTGCACGAACAGGTCCGCCGGCTGGTCGCCGACGGCGCGATCGGCGAGCTGCGGATGTTCTCCGCCGCCTTCGCCGTCCCCGCGCTGCCGCCCACCGACATCCGGCACCGACCCGAACTCGGCGGCGGAGCCCTGCTCGACGTCGGCTACTACCCGGTCCGGGCCGCGCTGCACCTCCTGGGCCCGCAGCTCACCGTGGCCGGCGCCGCCCTGCACCGCGGCGGCAGCGGCGCGGTGGACACCTCCGGCACGGCCCTGCTGCTCGCCCCCGGCGGGGTGCTCGGCCAGCTCGCCTTCGGGATGGACCACGCCTACCGCAACAGCTACGAACTCTGGGGCAGCACCGGCCGGATCCGGGTCGACCGGGCCTTCACCCCGCCCGCCGACACGGCCCCCGGCGTGCTGCTGGAACGCGGCGGCGACCGCGAACAGCTCGTCGCCCCCGCCGTCGACCAGGTCGCCGCCACCCTCGCCGCGTTCACCGCCGCCGTCGCCGAAGGAGCCACCGCCGCCGATCCGCTGATCCACCGTCAGGCCGAGCTGCTGCGCGCCGTGCGCGCCGCGGCCACCCCTGCCCGCCCCTGAGCCGAACGGGCGATCCCCGGCCCGACCGACTCCACGCCACCTGCGCTTCATTACTCTAAGTTGAGTAGACGTGCCAGTGCGTGACCGCATTGGTGTAGGGTCCGAGGCGGGAACACCGGTACGGCCTCGGGCCGGAGGGGGAGATGTCGATTGAACTCCACCGAATCGGTGCCGCCTGCCCGTTCCTCGCTGCGCCGGGTCGCGGCCGTGCTGCTCGCGGTGCTCTGCGCCGGGTACGCCGCAGGTGCCGCCATCGGCTGGGGCTCGACTGAACTCGCACTGGTGATGGGGGACTTCGGTCTCGCCGGGGCGGCCCTCGTGGCCGCCCTGTCCTGTCTCGGGCACGGCATCGCGGTGGGCGGCCACACCCGGCCCGCCTGGCTGCTGTTCGGCCTGTCCTCCGCCATGGTGGCCTTCGGCAACGGCGCCTGGGGCTGGTACGAGGTGGTGCTGGGCAAGCCGCTGCCGCCGGACTCGCTCGCCGACTACGCCTTCCTGCTGTTCGCCCCGCTCGCCATCACCGGCCTGCTGGTGCTCGCCCAGCGCCCGCGCACCCCGGCCGGCTGGCTCTGCCTGCTGCTGGACGGCTGGCTGGTGGCCGGCTCACTGTTCACCCTCAGCTGGAGCCTGGCGCTCGGCCGGGTCGCCGCCGGGGACGGCGACGACCCGCTGAAGCTCGCCCTCGGCCTCGGCTACCCGGTCCTGGACATCCTGCTGGTCAGCCTGGTGGTCGGCCTGAACTTCCGCCGCCGGGACGGCAACCGGGCCGCCGTGCACACCGCGATGATCGGCCTGGCGCTGACCGTGGTCTGCGACGCCCTGTTCACCACCCCGCAGTTCCACAGCGACTACCACTCCGGCGAACTGCTCGACGCCGGCTGGTTCGCCGGCTCCGTGCTGCTCGCCTGGGCCCCCTGGTCGCACGCCCGCCGCCCGCTGCGCCAGCACCCCTCCGCGCAGGGCCTGCCGCGCCGCCGGGTGGCCTCCACCTTCAGCGCCCTCACCCCGTACGCGGCCGCCGCGGTGTGCACCGCCGCGATCCTCTACAACGCCCTCGGCGGCCGCTCGATCGACCGGGTGATGCTGGCCGCCGCCAGCACCGTCGGCCTGGCCCTGATCGTCCGTCAGGGCGTGATGCTGCTCGACAACCTGTCACTGGCCCAGGAGCTCGCCACCAAGGAGGCGCACTTCCGCTCCCTGGTGCAGGGCTCCAGCGACGTCATCATGATCGCCGGGCCGTCCGGCGCGCTCTCCTACGTCAGCCCCGCCGCGCTGCGGGTCTACAACCGCGACCCGGAGGACCTGGTCGGCGGCAACCTGCTCAACCTGGTCCACCCCGAGGACGTCGACCGGGTGCTGGCCGAGGTCCGCCGGATCCTGGCCCGCACCAAGGGCGCCCGGTTCAGCAACGGCGAGCCCTCCGCCCGGGTCGAGTGCCGGATCCGCTCCGGCGAGGGGGAGTGGCTGCACGTCGAGTCCACCGTCAACCCGTACCGCGACGGGCTGATCCTGAACAGCCGCGACATCACCGAACGGGTCCGGCTGCAGGCCCAGTTGCAGCACAACGCGTTCCACGACCCGCTCACCGACCTGCCCAACCGGGCGCTGTTCGCGCACCGGGTCCGGGCCGCGCTCTCCGCCCAGGGCCCGGTCGGCACCGCCGTCGCCGTGCTCTTCCTCGACCTGGACGGCTTCAAGGCCGTCAACGACACCGCCGGGCACCAGGTCGGCGACGAGCTGCTGGTGCAGGCCGCCCGCCGGCTGCAGGCCGCCGTCCGCAGCGAGGACACCGTGGCCCGGTTCGGCGGCGACGAGTTCGCCGTCCTGGTCCGCGGCCGGCTCGGCCACCCGCAGGTCCGCGACCTCGCCGAACGGATCCGCGGCGCGCTCTCCGAGCCGTACTGGATCGGCGGCGCCGAACTCGGCGTCGCCGCCTCGATCGGCATCGCGTTCGGCCCCGACACCCCGCTGCCGGTCCCCGAGCCCGCCCCCGCCGAGCACGGCGCCGAACCCGCCCGGCCCGCCGACGGCCCCGCCGGGTCCGCCGCCGACGAGCTGCTCCGCAACGCCGACCTGGCGATGTACCAGGCCAAGTCGCGCGGCAAGGGCCGGGTGGTGCTCTACACCTCCGCCATGCGCGCCGAACTCGACCGCCGCAGCGAACTCGAGGAGCGTCTGCGCGCCGCCGTCCGGGAGGGCTCCTTCACCCTGCTGCACCAGCCCGTGGTCGACCTGGCCGGCGGCCGGCTCACCGGCGTCGAGGCCCAGGCCCGCTGGCGCTCCGCCCAGGGCATGCTGCTCACCCCCGCCGAGTTCCTGCGCACCGCCGAGTCCGGCGACGCCGCCACCCGGTTCGCCCGCTGGCTGCTCACCGAGGCGGTCGCCGCCGCCGCCCGCCGCCGCGCCGACGGCCCCGCCGCACCTCCCGTCCCGGTCACCGTCCGGCTGGCCGCCGAACGGCTCTGCGCCCCCGGCATGTACGAGACGCTGGCCGGCGCCCTGCGCGACAGCGGCCTGCCGCCCGAACTGCTGGTGCTGGAGGTCGCCCGCACCGGCCCCGACGCGCTGGCCGACGAACTCGGCCGCCGGCTGGCCGCGTTCCGCCGCCTCGGGGTGTCCACCGCGCTCGCCGGGTTCGGCGCCGGCGGGGGCTCGCTCGGTGTGCTCGCCCGGATGCCCTTCGACGCGCTGAAGCTCGACCGCAGCCTGGTCCAGGACCTCGCCGACTCCACTCTCACCAGGGCGCTGGCCGGGCACGCGCTGCGCCTCGGCCGGGACCTCGGCCTGGTCACCGGCGCCGACGGCGTCGACCACCCCCGGCAGGTCGCCGCCCTGCAGGAACTCGGCTGCCGGCGCGGCCAGGGCCTGGCCTTCGACCGGCCGCTCGACGAACTGCGGCTGCGCCGCGCCCTGTTGCGGCGCGGCTACCCGGTGCCGCGCCCCGCCCAGGGACTCGGCGGCCGCCGCGCCCTGCTCGCGCCCGACCCGCGAACGGGTGGACTGGCGGAGGCCGCAGCCACCCGCCCCGGCCACCCGCACACCGCCCTCGACCTGCCACAACGCCACACCGTGGGCGGTCCGGGCGGCGGCCCGCATGGTGAGACGGCGGTTCCACCAGCTTGACACCCGCCACTGCGTGGGAGGAAGGTCGGTGCCATGACCACCCGAATTCTCGTACTTGGCGGGCGCGTCGGCTGAAACCGGCCCGACGCGCCTCCCCCTCGCATGCCGTTGGCACGAGGGGTTTTTTGTTGCACGAATCCTGGTTGGCCATCGCAGCACCACTGGCCTCAACCACCTGAAATCCGGACGATTGAGGCAGAGCCGGAGACCGGTCCGGGGCGCTCCGCCGCCCGGCCCGGCCGAACCCGAGCAGAACCCGAGAAGAGACAGGCAGATGACTGAGCACGCCGCAACCCCCCGCCGCGGGGACCACCCGGCAGCCCACGCTCCGGGTCAGCAGACCACCGAGACCATGACCGGCGCGCAGTCGCTCATCCGCTCGCTCGAGGCCGTAGGGGCCGACACGGTCTTCGGCATCCCCGGTGGTGCGATCCTCCCCGCCTACGACCCGCTGATGGACTCCACCAAGGTCCGCCACATCCTGGTCCGCCACGAGCAGGGCGCCGGCCACGCCGCGACCGGCTACGCGCAGGCCACCGGCCGGGTCGGCGTCTGCATGGCCACCTCGGGTCCGGGCGCGACCAACCTGGTCACCCCGATCGCCGACGCCTACATGGACTCGGTGCCGATGGTCGCCATCACCGGCCAGGTCGCCTCCAAGGCGATCGGCACGGACGCCTTCCAGGAGGCGGACATCTGCGGCATCACCATGCCGATCACCAAGCACAACTACCTGGTGACCGACCCGGCCGAGATCCCGCGCGTCATCGCGGAGGCCTTCCACATCGCCGCCACCGGCCGCCCCGGCCCGGTCCTGGTCGACATCGCCAAGGACGCCCTGCAGGCGACCACGGTCTTCCGCTGGCCGGTCGAGACCTCGCTGCCGGGCTACCGCCCCGTCACCAAGCCGCACGCCAAGCAGATCCGCGAGGCCGCCAAGCTGCTGGTGAACGCCAAGCGCCCGGTGCTGTACGTCGGCGGCGGCGTGCTCAAGGCCAAGGCCGGCGCCGAACTGCGGATCCTGGCCGAGCTGACCGGCGCCCCCGTGGTCACCACCCTGATGGCGATCGGCGTCTTCCCGGACAGCCACCCGCAGCACCTGGGCATGCCCGGCATGCACGGCTCGGTCCCCGCCGTCACCGCACTGCAGAAGTCCGACCTGCTGTTCACCCTGGGCGCCCGCTTCGACGACCGGGTCACCGGCAAGCTGGACTCCTTCGCCCCGAACGCCAAGGTCGTGCACGCCGACATCGACCCGGCGGAGATCGGCAAGAACCGCCCGGCGGACGTCCCGATCGTCGGCGACGCCCGCGAGGTGCTGGCCGACCTGATCGTCGCCGTCCAGGCCGAGTTCGACGCCGGCCACCGCGGCGACTACGCGGACTGGTGGAGCAGGCTCAACGAGTGGAAGACCACCTACCCGCTGGGCTACGAGCCCGCCCCCGCCGGCGAGCTGTCCCCGCAGCAGGTGATCGAGCGGATCGGCCAGCTGGTCGGCCCGGACGCCATCTACGCCGCGGGCGTCGGCCAGCACCAGATGTGGGCCAGCCAGTTCATCCAGTTCGAGAAGCCCGCGACCTGGCTGAACTCCGGCGGCGCCGGGACGATGGGTTACGCCGTCCCCGCCGCGATGGGCGCCAAGGCCGGCCGGCCGGACACCCCGGTCTGGGCGATCGACGGCGACGGCTGCTTCCAGATGACCAATCAGGAACTGACCACCTGCACCCTGAACAACCTCCCGATCAAGGTCGCGGTCATCAACAACGGGTCGCTGGGCATGGTCCGCCAGTGGCAGACCCTGTTCTACAACCAGCGGTACTCCAACACCGTGCTGCACGCCGGTCCCGGTCACGACGGCATCGAGCCGCCCGCCCAGGGCACCCGCGTCCCCGACTTCGTGCTGCTCTCCGAGGCGATGGGCGCGGTCGGCCTGCGCTGCGAGCGCCCGGAGGACCTGGACGACGTGATCAAGCAGGCGATGGAGATCAACGACCGCCCGGTGGTCATCGACTTCATCGTCCACCAGGACGCCATGGTCTGGCCGATGGTCGCGGCCGGCACCAGCAACGACGAGATCCTGTTCGCCCGGGGCGTGCGCCCCGACTTCGGCGACGACCTGGACTGACGGACCAGAAAGCGATGACCACTATGTCCAAGCACACCCTGTCCGTCCTGGTCGAGAACAAGCCCGGCGTGCTCGCCCGGATCGCCGCGCTGTTCTCCCGCCGCGGCTTCAACATCGACTCGCTCGCGGTCGGCCCGACCGAACACCCCGACATCTCCCGGATGACCATCGTGGTCAACGTCGAGGAGCTGCCGCTGGAGCAGGTCACCAAGCAGCTCAACAAGCTGGTCAACGTGATCAAGATCGTGGAGCTGGACCAGAGCCAGGCCGTCCAGCGCGAGCTGGTCCTGGTCAAGGTCCGGGCCGACGCCGAGACCCGCTCCCAGGTGGTCGAGATCGTCCAGCTGTTCCGCGCCAAGACCGTCGACGTGTCGCCCGATGCGGTGACGATCGAGGCGACCGGCTCCTCCGACAAGCTGGAGGCCATGCTGCGGATGCTGGAGCCTTACGGCATCAAGGAGTTGGTGCAGTCCGGCCTGGTCGCGATCGGCCGCGGCGCCCGCTCCATCACCGACCGCTCGCTGCGCGCCCTCGACCGCAGCGCCTGACGCGGCCGTCTCAACACTCAAGCACCGACGTCGAAGTCCTGTCGGGTGGGCCTACGGTAGGAACCCCCGGCATCACCATCACGCAAGGAGATGTGCCCCCGTGGCCGAGCTGTTCTACGAAGACGACGCCGACCTGTCCATCATCCAGGGCCGCAAGGTCGCGGTCATCGGCTACGGCAGCCAGGGCCACGCCCACGCGCTGTCGCTGCGCGACTCGGGCGTGGACGTCCGGGTCGGCCTGCTGGAGGGCTCCAAGTCCCGCGCCGCGGCCGCCGAGGCCGGCCTGCGCGTGGTCACCCCGTCCGAGGCCGCGGCCGAGGCCGACGTCATCATGATCCTGGTTCCGGACCCGATCCAGGCCGACGTCTACAAGGACGCGATCGAGCCGAACCTGAAGGCGGGCGACGCCCTGTTCTTCGGCCACGGCCTGAACATCCGGTTCGGCTTCATCCAGCCGCCGGCCGACGTCGACGTCTGCATGGTCGCCCCCAAGGGCCCGGGCCACCTGGTCCGCCGCCAGTACCAGGAGGGCCGCGGCGTCCCCTGCATCGTGGCCGTCGAGCAGGACGCCACCGGCAAGGCCTTCGACCTGGCGCTGTCGTACGCCAAGGGCATCGGCGGCACCAAGGCCGGCGTCATCAAGACCACCTTCACCGAGGAGACCGAGACCGACCTGTTCGGTGAGCAGGCCGTCCTCTGCGGTGGCACCGCCGCCCTGGTCAAGGCCGGCTTCGAGACCCTGGTCGAGGCGGGCTACCAGCCCGAGATCGCCTACTTCGAGTGCCTCCACGAGCTGAAGCTCATCGTCGACCTGATGTACGAGGGCGGCCTGGAGAAGATGCGCTGGTCGGTCTCCGAGACCGCCGAGTGGGGCGACTACGTGACCGGCCCCCGCATCATCACCGCCGACACCAAGGCCGAGATGAAGAAGGTCCTCGCCGAGATCCAGGACGGCACCTTCGCCAACACCTGGATCGCCGAGTACAAGGCCGGTCTGCCGAAGTACAACGAGTACAAGAACGCGGACAGCGAGCACCTGCTGGAGACCACCGGCAAGAAGCTCCGCAAGCTGATGTCCTGGGTCGACGAGAGCGCCTGATCCTCGCCCACCCCGCTTGTACAACAAGGCTGTTCCCGTCCGGGTGATTTCGCCGGACGGGAGCAGTCCCCGCACGACCCCGCCGATAGACTCCCGAATACGCGTCAGGCCCACAGCGTCGTGCGTCTAGCTACGCGACATGCCACCTTCCCCCGCCCCCTGTGCACGCCACCTCCGTGTGGCGGGGTGAACCGGACAGTTAAGGACACACTGTCGTGAGCAAATCCGTAGTCCTCATCGCCGAAGAGCTCTCGCCCGCCACCGTCGACGCCCTCGGGCCGGACTTCGAGATCCGGCACTGCAACGGCGCCGACCGCACCGAGCTGCTGACCGCGATCGCCGACGTCGACGCCATCCTGATCCGCTCCGCCACCAAGGTGGACGCGGAGGCGCTGGCCGCCGCCAAGAAGCTGAAGGTCGTCGCCCGGGCCGGCGTCGGCCTGGACAACGTGGACGTCGCCGCCTCCACCAAGGCCGGCGTGATGGTCGTCAACGCGCCGACCTCCAACATCGTCACCGCCGCCGAGCTGGCCTGCGGCCTGCTGATCTCGGTCGCCCGCAACATCTCGCCGGCCAACGCCGCGCTCAAGGGCGGCGAGTGGAAGCGCAACAAGTACACCGGCGTCGAGCTGAGCGAGAAGACCCTCGGTGTGGTCGGCCTCGGCCGGATCGGCGTGCTGGTCGCGCAGCGGATGTCCGCGTTCGGCATGAAGATCGTCGCGTACGACCCCTACATCCAGGCCGCCCGCGCGGCCCAGATGGGCGTCAAGCTGCTCTCCCTGGAGGAGCTGCTGGAGGTCGCGGACTTCATCACCGTCCACCTCCCGAAGACCCCGGAGACCATCGGCCTGATCGGCGACGAGGCGCTGCACAAGGTCAAGCCGACCGTGCGCATCGTCAACGCCGCCCGCGGCGGCATCGTCGACGAGGACGCCCTGGTCCGCGCCCTGCAGGAGGGCCGGGTGGCCGGCGCCGGCCTGGACGTGTACGCCAAGGAGCCGTGCACCGACTCGCCGCTGTTCGCCTTCGACAACGTGGTGGCCACCCCGCACCTGGGCGCCTCCACCGACGAGGCGCAGGAGAAGGCCGGCATCGCGGTCGCCAAGTCGGTGCGCCTGGCGCTGGCCGGCGAGCTGGTGCCGGACGCGGTGAACGTCCAGGGCGGCGTGATCGCCGAGGACGTCCGCCCGGGCCTGCCGCTGGCCGAGAAGCTCGGCCGGATCTTCACCGCGCTGGCCGGCGAGGTCGCCGTCCGTCTGGACGTCGAGGTCCGCGGCGAGATCACCCAGCACGACGTGAAGGTGCTCGAACTCTCCGCCCTGAAGGGCGTGTTCGAGGACGTGGTGGCCGAGACGGTGTCCTACGTCAACGCCCCGCTGTTCGCCCAGGAGCGCGGTGTCGAGGTGCGCCTGACCACCTCCAGCGAGTCGCCGGAGCACCGCAACGTGATCACCGTCCGCGGCACGCTCTCCGGCGGCGGCGAGATCTCGATCTCCGGCACCCTGTCCGGCCCGAAGCAGACCCAGAAGATCGTCGGCGTGGACGGCTTCGACGTGGACGTCGCGCTCACCGACCACATGGTGTTCTTCCACTACGAGGACCGCCCGGGCGTGGTCGGCACCCTCGGCCGGATCCTCGGCGACGCCGGCATCAACATCGCGGGCATGCAGGTCGCCCGGGACGGCGACAGCGCGCTCGCCTCGATCACCGTGGACAGCGAGGTCTCCCAGGAGGTCCTGACCGAGATCGCCGGTGCCATCGGCGCCAAGTTCGCCCGCGCGGTGAACCTGGGCTGACGCCCTTCGCACGTCCCGAACGGCCCTTCCGACCTTGAGGCGGAGGGGCCGTTCGCATACCCGGAGGTGAACGCCGTCTCAGATACTAGGAAATCCAAGTAAATCTGCGGACAACGCGGCCCGGCCGTCGTACTGTGAAGTAGTCGTACGGTGAGCCACCCCCGCAACGCCGGGGCGCGTGGCCCGTACGGCCCGTACGCGGTGCGGCAGGCGACCCCTGCCAGGCGTACCCCCAGCAAGCACCCTCACGCGCCGTCGCGCCCCCGCACCAAGGAGCCCGGTATGCCTTTCGTCGCAGACCGCACCACCGCCACCGCCACCTCCTCCGCCGCCGCCGTGGCCGTCCCGCGCCGCCGCCGGCGCGCCCAGGTCGACCCGCGCGCCGCCGCCGCCCTGCAGCGCGCCCTCGACCGCCGCGACAACGGCGCCCCGGCGATCGACTGACCGCCAACAGCGCGGTTGCGCCAGCCGGGTGACGGGTCGTCACCCATGGGGTGAACGTCCTCGCCCGGCCCCGCCACGGCTCCTAGTTTGGGGCCGTGCGCACCCGCCTCGGCCTCCTCGCCGCCCTCGCCCTGCTCGCCCCGGGGCCGTCGTCCCCGCGTCGGCCGCCGCCCGCCCGGCCGGCCGGGCCGAGCACGACCGTCCTCGTGGAGCTCGACACCGAGCCCGCCGCCGCCGCCTGGCGGCGCGCCCAGGACGACGCCCGCCGGGAGCGTCGCACGCCCGAGCAGACCCGGCGCGCCGCGGCCGCCGCCGGCAGCGCCCAACGCGCCGCCGCCGACCGGTCGTTGGACGCCCTCACCGAGCGGCTGCGGCACGCCGCTCCCGGGGCGCGCCCGCTGTACCGCACCCGCACCCTGGTCAGCGGCCTGGCCCTGCGGCTGCCCGCCGCCGAACTCCCGCGGCTGGCCGGGCTCCCCGGGGTGCGCGCCGTCCGGCCCGTCGCGCTCAAGCGCCGCACCAACGGGTACTCGGTGCCGCTCACCGGCGCCCCGCAGGTCTGGGACGGCCCCGCGGGCACCACCGGCGAGGGCGTCCGGATCGGCATCGTCGACTCCGGCATCGACTACACCCACGCCGACTTCGGCGGCCCCGGCACCGTCGAGGCCTACCGCTCGGTGAACGGCGCCGCGCCCGCGCCCGCCGGGCTGTTCCCCAACGCCAAGGTGACCGGCGGCAAGGACCTGGTCGGCGACGACTACAACCCCGACCCCGCCGCCGAGCACTACCAGCCCGACCCGCACCCCGACGACAACCCGATCGACTGCGCCGCCAACGGCCACGGCAGCCACGTCGCCGGCACCGCCGCCGGGCTCGGCGTCACCGCCGACGGCAAGCCCTACCGCGGCCCCTACCGGCCCGGCCTCGACCCCGCCGGGTTCAAGGTCGCCCCCGGCGCGGCCCCCGGCGCCCAGCTGTACGCGATCCGGGTGTTCGGCTGCGACGGCTCCACCGACCAGCTCGCCGCCGCCCTCGACCTGGCCGCCGACCCCGACGGCGACGGCGATCTCACCGACCGCCTCGACGTGGTCAACCTCTCCCTCGGCAGTCCCTACGGCCGCCCCGGCGACGCCGACGCGCTCGCCGCGGACCGGCTCGCCGCCCTCGGCACCGTGGTGGTCGCCGCCTCCGGCAACGAGGGCGACCTGTACGGCATCGGCGGCAGCCCCGGCACCGCAGCCCGCGTCCTCACCACCGCCGCCTCCGTCGACCCGCACGGCGACGCCGACGGCATCACCGTGCTCGCCCCCGCCGCCCTGGCCGGCGAGGTCCCCGCGCACTGGAGCAGCAAGTACACCCGCTGGGACACCGCCGAGGTCAGCGGCGAACTCGCCGTCCCCGCAGAGCAGTCCGACGGCTGCGCCGCCTTCTCGCCGGCCGACGCCGAGCGCCTGCGCGGAAGGATCGCCGTCCTGCGCTGGACCACCAAGGACCCGGACCGGGCCTGCGGCTCCGCCCCGCGCGCCGACCACGCCGCCGACGCCGGCGCGGTGGGCACGCTCTACGCCGCCGACGGCGACAACCTCGGCGAGATCGCCGGCGACGACCGGATCCCCGCCGCGATCCTGGCCCGCGCCGACGGCGAACGCCTGCTCGCCGCCCTGGCCGACGGCCCGGTCACCGTCCGCCTCGCCATCCCGGGCAACCCGCTGCACGGCGCCGTCCCGCAGGACCAGCCGCAGCGCACCGACACCCTCACCTCCTTCACCTCCCGCGGCATCGGCGTCGACGGCATCGTCAAACCCGACCTCGCAGCCCCCGGCGAGACCATCTGGTCCGCCAAGGCCGGCAGCGGCACCGGCGGCATGCGCGAGGACGGCACCTCGATGGCCACCCCCCACCTGGCCGGTCTCGCCGCCCTGGTCCGCGCCGCCCATCCCGACTGGACCGCGGCCGAGGTCAAGGCCGCCCTGATGAACACCGCCGCCGACACCCACCTGCACGACGACCGCACCGGCCCCGTGTACGGCCCCGAGCGCACCGGCAGCGGCCGGGCCCGGGTCGACGCCGCCGTCCGCACCCCCGCCCTCGCGTACGCCGCCCGGCCGGAGGGCGCGGTCGGCGTCTCCTTCGGCGTGGTCGAGGCCACCGGCGCCACCATCGCCACCCGCGAGGTGACCGTCCGCAACCTGAGCGACCGTCAGCTCGACTACGCCACCGGCTACTCGCCCTCCACCACGGTGCCCGGCGCGGCCTTCGCCCTCGCGCCCGCCCGGGTCGAACTCCCGCCGCACGGCGCCGCCACCGTCACCGTCACCCTCCGGCTCGGCCCCGACCTCGGCCGCGCCCCCGACCCCACCCTGGACCTGGTCCAGGCCGGGCACGCCCGCACCTACCGCGCCGAACTCTCCGGGCGCCTCACCCTCACCCCGTCCGACGAGGCCCTCCCCGCGCTCCGCGTCCCGCTGTTCGCGGCCCCGCGCGCCGCGACCGCCGCCACCGGCCTCGGCACCGCCGCCGCCTTCGCGGTCTCCGGCGGCGCCCGGCCCGGCCTGCTCTCCGTCCTGCAGCCCGGCGGCGAGGGCCCGCGCTGGCCCGACTGCCCCGCCGAGGACCTCTGCGTCGACGACCCCGCCGACCGTGCCGCGAACCTCCACTACGCGGCCGCCGCCGTCGACGCCCACGGCATGCTCTACCTCGCCGCCGTCCTCTGGGCCCCCGCCACCACCCCCGCCGGCGCCGTCGGCGTGCGCGCCTCGCTCGACGTCGACGGCGACGGCGCCCCCGACGCCACCGTCCTCGCCGACCGCCTCAAGGGCAGCGACGTCCTGATCGCCCGCACCCTGGACGCCCGCACCGGCGCCGAACTCGACGTCCAGCCCCTCAACGGCCGCTGGGGCGACACCGACACCGCCCTGCTCGACTCCGACACCCTCCTGCTCCCCGTCCGCCGCTCGGCCCTGCCGCCGCTCACCGACCCCCGCTACACGCTGTGGACCAGCCCCACCGACGACCCCGCCGACGCCCTCACCACCCTCGGCCCCTACCCCCTCGACCCGACGCTCGCCACCCCCGTCCTCACCCCCGCCCGCCCCGGCCAGGTGCTGCACACCCCGCTGTCGAACGCCCTGCTCCTCCACCACCTCAACCCCGTCGGCGGCCGCGTCCAACTCCTCACCTCCCGCCGCCCGCCGGGCTGATTGGCCGGAGCCGGGCTGACACGGCATCACGTCCGGATGGTGGACGGTCCGTGCCCAGGCCGTGGGACGGGTTGTACTGTCCGGGTATGTCTCGCACCATTCGTCTCGCAGTGATCCCGGGTGACGGCATCGGCCAGGAGGTCGTGGCCGAGGGCCTCAAGGTGCTCCGCGCCGCCCTGCCCTCCGACGTCAAGCTGGAGACCACCGAGTACGACCTCGGCGCACGGCTCTACCACCGCACGGGGGAGACCCTGCCGGACGCGGTGCTGGAGGAGTTGAAGGGCCAGGACGCGATCCTGCTCGGCGCCATCGGCGACCCGAGCGTGCCGTCCGGCGTGCTGGAGCGCGGGCTGCTGCTGAAGCTGCGGTTCGCCTTCGACCACCACATCAACCTCCGTCCGGGCAAGCTGTTCCCGAACGTGAAGTCGCCGCTGGCCGGCGACCCGAGCATCGACTTCGTGGTGGTCCGCGAGGGCACCGAGGGCCCGTACGTCGGCAACGGCGGCACGCTGCGCACCGGCACCCCGCAGGAGGTCGCCACCGAGGTCAGCCTGAACACCGCGTTCGGCATCGAGCGCGTGGTCCGCGACGCGTACCGCCGCGCCCAGGCCCGCCCGCGCAAGAAGCTGACCCTGGTCCACAAGAACAACGTGCTGGTGCACGCCGGCCACCTGTGGACCCGGATCTTCGAGCAGGTCGGCCGGGAGTTCCCCGAGGTCACCACCGACTACCTGCACGTGGACGCGGCGACGATCTTCTTCGTCACCCAGCCCGAGCGGTTCGACGTGATCGTCACCGACAACCTGTTCGGCGACATCCTGACCGACCTCGCCGCGGCCGTCACCGGCGGCATCGGCCTGGCCGCCTCCGGCAACATCAACCCGAGCGGCGAGTTCCCGTCGATGTTCGAGCCGGTGCACGGCTCCGCCCCGGACATCGCCGGCCAGGGCAAGGCCGACCCGACCGCCACCGTGCTGTCCGTCGCCATGCTGCTGGAGCACCTGGGCTTCGCCGCCGAGGCCGCGCAGGTCGAGGCCGCGGTCGCCGCGGACCTCACCGAGCGCGCGGGTGCCCGCTCCACCTCCGAGGTCGGCGACGCGCTGGCCGCCCGAGTATCCGGCTGACCGGCCGGAAACAACCTCCGGCCGGCGGGCCGGTTCATACCGCGCACAGCCTCCCGGCTGTTCGGCACGGCCCTCTGGATGCGAGTATCGACAGTGGGCCGTGCCGTCATGCGTTCCTCCGCCAGGCGGTGAAGGCCCAGCCCAACCCCACGGTGAAGGACAGACAGCCATGAGCACGCCCACCCAGGCGCCCATCACGTTCGACCTCAAGCCCTCCGCGCACCCGCTGTCCGACGAGGAGCGCGAGGCCCGACTGGCCAACCCCGGCTTCGGCCGCGTCTTCACCGACCACATGGTGACCATCCGCTGGACCGAGGGCCTGGGCTGGCACGACGCCCAGCTGACGCCCTACGCGCCGCTGGAGATCGACCCGGCCAACATGACCCTGCACTACGGCCAGTCGATCTTCGAGGGCCTGAAGGCCTACCGGCAGGCCGACGGCTCCATCGCGACCTTCCGCCCGGAGGCCAACGCGGCCCGCTTCCAGTCCTCCGCGCGCCGGCTGGCGATGCCCGAGCTGCCGATCGAGACCTTCGTCGAGGCCGTCGAGCTGCTGGTCCAGCAGGACCGCGCGTGGGTGCCGGACCAGGCCGAGCAGAGCCTCTACCTGCGGCCGTTCATGTTCGCCACCGAGGTCGGCCTGGGCGTGCGCCCCGCCAACTCCTACGTCTTCATGATCATCGCCTCGCCGGCCGGCGCGTACTTCTCCGGCGGCGTCAAGCCGGTCTCGGTCTGGCTCTCCGAGGACTACGTCCGGGCCGCGCCGGGCGGCACCGGCGCCGCGAAGTGCGCCGGCAACTACGCCGCCTCGCTGGTCGCCCAGGCCGAGGCCGCCGCCAAGGGCTGCGACCAGGTGGTCTGGCTGGACGCCGCCGAGCACAAGTGGGTGGAGGAGATGGGCGGCATGAACCTCTACTTCGTCCTCGGCTCCGGCGCTGACGCGACCGTCGTCACCCCCGAGCTCTCCGGCGCCCTGCTCCCCGGCATCACCCGCGACTCCCTGCTCACCCTCGCCGCCGACCTCGGCCACAAGACCGAGGAGCGCCGCATCTCCACCGAGGAGTGGAAGCAGGGCAACGCCGACGGCACCATCACCGAGGTCTTCGCCTGCGGCACCGCCGCCGTCATCACCCCCGTCGGCCACGTCAAGTCCGCCTCCGCCGACTGGACCGTCGCCACCGGCGAGCCCGGCCCCGTCACCATGAAGCTCCGCCAGTCCCTCCTCGCCATCCAGGGCGGCCAGGCCCCGGACACCCACGGCTGGCTCCACAAGATCGTCTGACGCCCCGTCACCGCCCCGGGCATTTCACGGCGAAGTGCCCGGGCCCGGTCACTGGGAGCCGATCCGTTCGCGCAGCCGTTCCGCATCGCGAGACACCCACGCCACGCCGCGGGGCGTGTGCAAGACTGCGAGGGTGTCCTCGCTTTCGCTGATTATTAGCAGCAGGCGCGCCGGTCCGCAGTGACCGCTTCCACGGCAACACCCTGACCGCGGAGCGACCACGAGCGTCCAGACCCGCGCGCAGACCTCTCGCACCCGCGAGGGGTCTTTTGTTTTGCCTCCCGGACCGGCCCGGGCCCTCACGAGGGGCTCGGAGACACCGGGGACGCGCGCGGGATGCTGGACAGTGGAGCCGGATTCCGATCCCGGCAGATGTGCAGTAACTCCACCGAACGGAGAACCCAGGGCCATGACCG
The DNA here is from genome assembly GCF_003610255.1 of Streptomyces sp. TLI_171. Taxonomy (GTDB): domain Bacteria; phylum Actinomycetota; class Actinomycetes; order Streptomycetales; family Streptomycetaceae; genus Kitasatospora. The sequence goes on from NZ_RAPS01000001.1 coordinate 5,124,468, forward strand.
AGGCCAACAGCCGCCCGAACGACGGCTTCCACGTCTTCGACACCACGCTCCGCGACGGCGCCCAGCGTGAGGGGATCAACCTCACGGTGGCGGACAAGCTGGCCATCGCGCGCCACCTGGACGAGTTCGGTGTCGGCTTCATCGAGGGCGGCTGGCCGGGCGCCAACCCCCGGGACACCGAGTTCTTCGCCCGCGCGCAGGCCGAGCTGGAGCTGAAGCACGCGCAGCTGGTGGCGTTCGGCGCGACCCGCCGGGCCGGCGGGAAGGCGGCGGAGGACCCGCAGCTGGCCGCGCTGGTGGCGTCCGGCGCGCCGGTGGTGACGCTGGTGGCGAAGTCGCACGACCGGCACGTGGAGCTGGCGCTGCGCACCACGCTGGAGGAGAACCTGGAGATGGTCCGGGACAGCGTGGGGTTCCTGCGCTCCCAGGACCGCCGGGTGTTCATCGACTGCGAGCACTTCTTCGACGGCTACCGGGCCAACCCGGAGTACGCCCTCGCGGTGGTGCGCACCGCGCACCGGGCCGGCGCGGACGTCGTGGTGCTGTGCGACACCAACGGCGGCATGCTGCCGTCGGGGGTCCGGGAGATCGTGGCGACCGTGCTGGCGCAGACCGGCGCCCGGCTGGGCATCCACGCCCAGGACGACACGGGCTGCGCGGTGGCGAACACGCTGGCCGCGGTGGACGCCGGGGCGACGCACGTGCAGTGCACGGCGAACGGCTACGGCGAGCGGGTCGGCAACGCCAACCTGTTCCCGGTCTCGGCGGCGCTGGAGCTGAAGTACGACCGCCGGGTGCTGCCGGCGGGCGCGCTCGCCGAGATGACCCGGATCTCGCACGCGATCGCCGAGGTGGTGAACCTGACCCCGTCCACCCACCAGCCGTACGTGGGCTTCTCGGCGTTCGCGCACAAGGCGGGCCTGCACGCCTCGGCGATCAAGGTCGACCCGGACCTGTACCAGCACATCGACCCGGAGCTGGTCGGCAACACCATGCGGATGCTGGTCTCGGACATGGCCGGCCGGGCGTCGATCGAGCTGAAGGGCAAGGAGCTCGGCTACGACCTGTCCACCGACCGCGACCTGGCGGGCCGGGTGGTGGCGCGGGTGAAGGCGCAGGAGAACCTCGGCTACACCTACGAGGCGGCGGACGCGTCCTTCGAGCTGCTGCTGCGCGACGAGGTGAACGGCGGCGAGAAGCTGCGGTTCTTCGAGCTGGAGTCCTGGCGGACCATCAGCGAGCAGGGCCCGAACGGCTTCGCCGGCAACGAGGCCACCGTGAAGCTGTGGGCGAAGGGCGAGCGGAAGGTCGCCACGGGGGAGGGCAACGGCCCGGTGGACGCGCTGGACAAGGCGCTGCGGGCGGCGCTGGAGCCGATCTACCCGCCGCTGGCGAAGCTGGAGCTGGTGGACTACAAGGTCCGGATCCTGGAGGGCCAGCACGGCACGGGGTCGAAGACCCGGGTGCTGATCGAGTCCACCGACGGCACCGCCACCTGGTCGACGGTGGGTGTCGCGGACAACGTGATCGCGGCGTCCTGGGTGGCGCTGGAGGACGCGTACACCTACGTGCTCCTGAGGGCCGATCAGCAGCCGTAACTGCGGCGGGTGCGAGGAAGTGCCCAGGGGGCGTGCGGAAGGCTCCGCACGCCCCCTTCTGGCGTGTCCACGACCTCTTTTGACGCTACGTCACCGCAGTCGGGCGAGCAGGGCGTGTTCGACCAGGGTGATGAGGGCGCTCTTGGCGCTGTCGCGGCGGCGGGCGTCGAGCGTGATGATCGGGATGTCGGGGTTGAGTTGGAGTGCTTCGCGGACTTCTTCGGGGGTGTGGGCCTGGTGGCCGTCGAAGCCGTTGAGGGCGACGACGAAGGGGAGGCCGCTGTTCTCGAAGTAGTCGAGGGCGGGGAAGCAGTCGGCGAGGCGGCGGGTGTCGACGAGGACGACGGCGCCGATGGCGCCGCGGACGAGGTCGTCCCACATGAACCAGAAGCGGTCCTGGCCGGGGGTGCCGAACAGGTAGAGGATCAGGTCTTCGTCGAGGGTGATGCGGCCGAAGTCCATGGCGACGGTGGTGGTCGTCTTGCCGGAGACGTGGCTGAGGTCGTCGATGCCGGCGGAGGCCGAGGTCATGACGGCTTCGGTGCGCAGGGGGTTGATTTCGGAGACCGCGCCGACGAGCGTCGTCTTGCCCACGCCGAATCCGCCGGCGACGACGATCTTGGCGGAGGTGGTGGCGCGGCTGGGGGCGGCCGCGTTAGAGCTTGCGAAGTCCACTGAGGACCCTTTCGAGCAGCGTGACGTCGGGCTGGTTGCCGGATTCGCCGCCGGCTGCGGGCTGGTGGATGGCGACCAGGCCGGCCTCGGCCAGGTCCGCCACGAGGATCCGGGCCACTCCCAGCGGGAGGCCGAGCAGCGCCGAGATCTCGGCCACCGACTTCACGTCGCTCGCGCAGAGCGAGCAGATCCGCTGGTGCTCGGGCAGCAGGGTGGCCAGCCGGGCCGGCTCGACCGCGGCGGAGACCAGGGCCTCCAGGGCGAGTTCGTAGCGCGGCCGGGTGCGTCCGCCGGTCATCGCGAACGGGCGGATCAGCGGCTCGGCGTCCTCCTCGTCGTCGTACTCCTCGACGTACCCGGGCTGCTGCTCCTCGTGGCGGTGCGGCAGGTCGGCGGGATCGGGGTACGACTCGGGGTAGGCCTGGCCGTATCCGCCCTGCTGCTGGAACCAGCGCGGGTCGGACTGCGGGGGCAGGTACGACTGGCCACCGTTGAACTGCGGCGCGTACTGCTGCTGCTGACCGTGGCCGACGCCGGGAGCCCCGAAAGCGTCGTGGCCGGAGCCCGCGTACGGGACGCCGAACTGGCCACTGTGGTCGGGCGGTGTCACGGTTCATCTCCTCAAAGGGGTGCGGCGGTGCGTTGCTGGCCGCGTCGCCGGGGAGCGCCGTGACCGGTGGTGCGAAGGCCGTACAACGCCCGGTCCCGAGGCCGCCGAAGCGACCTCGGGACGGGCAATGAGGTCTTTCGAATACCAGGACGGTATCCGACGAACCGTCAGTGCAGGAGACTGCCCTGGAGTTCGGCCCGCAGAGCGGGCGTCAGGACCGCGCCGGCGCGGTCCACGAGGAGGGCCATTTCGTAGCCGACGAGACCGATGTCGGAGTCCGGCGAGGCGAGGACCGCGAGTGCGGAGCCGTCGCTGATCGCCATCAGGAACAGGAAGCCGCGCTCCATCTCGACCACGGTCTGGGTCACGTCGCCGCCCTCGAAGATCCGGCTCGCGCCGGAGGTCAGCGAGGTGAGGCCGGAGGCGACGGCGGCCAGCTGGTCCGCGCGGTCCCGGGGGAACCCCTCGGACATGCACAGCAGCAGACCGTCGGCGGAGACCACCACGGTGTGGGACACCCCAGGGGTGTTGTCCACGAAATTGGTGATCAGCCAGTTCAGGTTCTGTGCGGCCTGGCTCATCTGGGTCAACTCAACGCTCCTGCTGGTTCGAGCCGCCGAAGAGATCGGTGCTGCTGTTGTGCGGTCCATCACCGTACGCCCCCTGGTCGGGGTCGATCCGGAAGCTGCCGGTGGCACCGGGGTCGCCGCCGGCCTGGCGGCCCTGCTCGACGCCGCGGCGCAGGTTGGTCAGGCGGCCGCGGACCTCGTTCGGGTCGCGGGAGACCGCGGGGCCTTCCTGCGGGGTGGGCTTGGCGTTGCCCGGCACCAGGTTCTGGCGCGGCACCCGGCGCGGCAGGCCCGAGGAGGTCATGCCCGAACTGGACGGCTCGCGCAGCTTCTCCGCGCGCTGCCAGTCACCGTCGTTGGGCGACTCCCACTCGCTGGGCGCGGCGGTCGGGCCGGTCGGGCCGTAGCCGCCGAGCGCCGACACGTCGTGGCCGCGCGGTTCGACGTCGCTCGCGGAGGTGTCCTTCGCGCCGGTGAACCAGTTCGGGCTCTCCGAGCCGCCGCCGGGGCCGGCCAGCTGCTGGCCGGGGCGCCGCTGCGGCAGGCCGCCCGCGGTGTCCGAGGAGGGACGGGCCGGCGGCAGCGCCGGCAGCTCCTCCGCCGGGTACGGGTGCCCGGCGGGCTCGTCGTAGCCGTACTGCGCCTGCGCGTAGTCGTCGGCGTACTGCGCCTGCGCGTACGGCTCCTCGAACTGCCCGTCGCCGTAGGGCTGCTGGTAGTTCCCGGCGTACTGGTCGTCCTGGTACTGGCCGCCCTGGGCGTACTGCCCGGCGCCGTACTGGTCGTCCTGGTACTGCCCGGCGGGGGCGTAGCCCTCGGGGGCGTACTGGTCGTCCTGGCGGTAGCCCCAGGCGTCGTCCTGGGCGGGCCGCTGCGGCTCGAAGGGGCGCCCGTAGGCGTCCGTCTCCGGGCGGCGGTAGTCGGCCGCTCCCTGGGGCGCGTACTGCTCCTGGTAGCCGTCCTCGGCGTAGCCCTCGTCGCCGTAGGGCGACTCCAGGATCTCCGCCTCCATCGGCTCCTCGGCGGCCGTGCCGGGGCCGATCTCCAGGGCGGCCCGGCGGCGCTCCTCCAGGCGCTGGGAGCGCTGCATGGCCTCCAGCGCGGGGGAGAAGCCGTCCGCGCCGGCCACGCCGCGGGCCTGCAGGTGGTCGTCGAAGCCGAGTTCGGCGGCGGTGCGGTCCGAGCCGTCGAACGCCCACTGGGCGGTCGGCTCCTGCTCGGCGAAGATCCGGGAGACCGTGAACTCCTCGGCCTGCGGCTCCGGCATCCGGCCCAGCTGGGTGAGCTGCTGCGGCAGCATGACCAGCGAGGTGGTGCCGGCCGACTCGCCGGACGGGCGCAGCTGCACGCGGATGTCGTGCCGCTGGGACAGCCGGCCGACCACGAACAGGCCCATGCGGCGGGAGATGGTCGCGTCGACGGTGGGCGGCTCGGCGAGCTTCTCGTTGATCTCGGCGAAGTCCTCGGCGGTCAGGCCGATGCCCTTGTCGTGGATCTCCACCAGCACCCGGCCGTCCGGCAGGCGGGTGGCGTTGACCAGCACCCGGGTCTGCGGGGAGGAGAACGAGGTGGCGTTCTCCAGCAGCTCGGCGAGCAGGTGGACGAGGTCGGTCACGGCGGCGCCGACCACGTCGGCCTCCGGGATGCCGGCCAGCTCGATGCGCTCGTAGTGCTCCACCTCGGAGGCGGCGGCGCGCAGCACGTCGACCAGCGGGACCGGGGTGTTCCAGCGGCGGCCGGGCTCCTCGCCCGCGAGGACCAGGAGGTTCTCGCCGTTGCGGCGCATGCGGGTCGCGAGGTGGTCCAGCTTGAAGAGGTTCTCCAGCTGGTCCGGGTCGGCCTCGTTGTTCTCCAGGTCGGTGATCAGCGCCAGCTGGCGCTGGATCAGGCCCTGGCTGCGGCGCGACAGGTTGGTGAAGATCGCGTTGACGTTGCCCCGCAGCAGCGCCTGCTCGGCGGCCAGCGAGACCGCCTGCTGGTGGACCTGGTCGAAGGCGCGGGCGACCTCGCCGATCTCGTCCCTGCCCCACAGCGGGATCTGCGTCACCGAGGTGTCCACCCGCTCCGGGTCGGTCTTGGACAGCTTGTCGACCAGCTCGGGCAGGCGGTGGTTGGCGATGTCGAGCGCGGCGGAGTTCAGGGTCCGCATGCCGAGGATCATCGAGCGGGCGATGTAGCCGGTGAGCAGACCGGCCAGCACCAGCGAGGCGATCACGATCAGCGAGTTGAGCACCCAGTCGGTGAACGCCCGGTCCTTGATGTTCTGGGCGTCGCCGACGACCTGGTCGAGCAGTTCGGTCTCGGCCGCGCGCAGGGCGCTCATGTGGCTCTTGGTGGCCTGGTCCCACAGCGGGCGGGTGAGGCCCTCGGCGCTGGCCGCGTTGATGATCCTGGTGGCGGCGTCGCGGTCGGAGGTGGCGCTCGACAGCTGGCCGGCGTAGGTCATGCCGACCGCCAGCAGCGCCTGCATGGTGGGCAGGCTGTGGCCGTCGGGCATCCGCAGCGGCAGCCGCTGGTCGGCGGTGGCCTGGGCGACCAGGGCCTCCGAGTAGACCCGCACCTCGGCGTCCGAGGAGGCGGTGTTGAACTCGCCGATCGCGGTGGACTCCAGGCGGGCGGCGACCACCAGGGCCTGGATCAGGTCCTCGCCCTCGTGGCCGTCGACGCCGCCGACGCCGAGGCCGACCAGCAGGTTCAGCATCAGGGCACGCTGGGTCGAGGCGGACGCCTTGGCCAGCGACATCGCGTAGATCGCGCGGCCCTTGGCGGTGACGTTGGAGGAGCCGAAGCCGACCGAGTTGTCCATCGCCAGCAGCGGGGCGAACAGCAGCGAGTACGCGTTCGCGGTCGCGGTCGCGAACAGCTCCGGCTTGTAGGCGTTGTCGCGCAGGTGCGGCAGGTAGATGGCCAGCCCCTGGAACTGGGCGTTGCGGCGGGCCATCGTCGCATCGTCCTTGACCTTGGCGAACGCCGAGTTGTAGGCGCTCAGTGCCTGGTCGGTCTTGTCCCGGAGCTTCTTCACCTCGCCCTGGTCGCCCTGCCCGGTGAGCAGCGGCACCAGGGTCTCGTCGCGCTCCTGCTCCAGGGCGTCGGCGAGCTTGGTGGCGGCGCTGGCGACGTTGGCGATGCGCACCGCGCGGTCGGCCTGGTTGTAGTCGTCCAGCGAGGTGTTGACGCGCAGACCGCCGAAGACCAGGGCGATGACGACCGGGATGACCAGGATGGCCACCAGACGGGTCGGCACCCGCCAGTTCAGCGGCGACAGGAAGTCGTACCGGCTGCTGCTCCTCGGCGGGCCGGCCTGGGCGGCGGTGGGCCGCTCGGCGTGCTCGGCCGGGCCTGCGGTGACCGGGCGCTGCGGCTCGGGCCGGTCCTCGGTCGCGGTGAACGCGGAGAACTGGCCGGTGTTCGGGCCGCTACCCGGGTCCTGCTGGCGGGGCTCGGAGCGCCGCTGAGGGGTGACTGGCTGCTTACGCCTCACTCGACAACAACCTCTCGACCGACTGGCGGCCATGGATCTATCCGGCGGCTACCCCCCTACGGGCCGCGGCCCGCGTGGGTCCTACGGGGTAGCAGGAATTTCAACACGAGCCGGAGGGCCGGACAAACGGCTCCTCCGCCCCGTACGCCAGGGGTGGAAAACGGACATTCGCGGGCGAATTCCCGCAAACTTCAAGGTCATTGGCGCACACCGGGTTCGGGCGGTCACGCACTGTCAGACATGCTCGGCAAATGCCTACCGAACTGTTACCGGGGGACGCGAACCATCTGTGGTACGCGCCCCCCGGAAGGTCCCGCCCAGCTCACCGCAGTCGGGCGAGCAGGGCGTGTTCGACCAGGGTGATGAGGGCGCTCTTGGCGCTGTCGCGGCGGCGGGCGTCGAGCGTGATGATCGGGATGTCGGGGTTGAGTTGGAGTGCTTCGCGGACTTCTTCGGGGGTGTGGGCCTGGTGGCCGTCGAAGCCGTTGAGGGCGACGACGAAGGGGAGGCCGCTGTTCTCGAAGTAGTCGAGGGCGGGGAAGCAGTCGGCGAGGCGGCGGGTGTCGACGAGGACGACGGCGCCGATGGCGCCGCGGACGAGGTCGTCCCACATGAACCAGAAGCGGTCCTGGCCGGGGGTGCCGAACAGGTAGAGGATCAGGTCTTCGTCGAGGGTGATGCGGCCGAAGTCCATGGCGACGGTGGTGGTCGTCTTGCCGGAGACGTGGCTGAGGTCGTCGATGCCGGCGGAGGCCGAGGTCATGACGGCTTCGGTGCGCAGGGGGTTGATTTCGGAGACCGCGCCGACGAGCGTCGTCTTGCCCACGCCGAATCCGCCGGCGACGACGATCTTGGCGGAGGTGGTGGCGCGGCTGGGGGCGGCCGCGTTAGAGCTTGCGAAGTCCACTGAGGACCCTTTCGAGCAGCGTGACGTCAGGCGTACCGCCCGACTCGCCCGCGGCGGCGGGCTGGTGGATGGCGACCAGACCGGCTTCCGCCAGGTCTGCGACGAGGATGCGGGCGACCCCGAGCGGGACACCTGCCAGCGCGGAGATCTCGGCGACGGACTTGACCTCGCGGCACAGCGAGACGATCCGGGCGTGCTCGGGGAGCAGCCCGCCCGGGGCGGCGGTGCTGGTGGTCGAGATCAGCGCCTCGATGGCCAGCTGGTAGCGCGGCCGGGTGCGTCCGCCGGTCATCGCGTACGGGCGGACCAGCGGCTGCTGCTCGTAGCCGTCCGACTGCTGGTCGCCGTACCCACCGGCCTGCTGGCTGCCGTAGCCGTTTCCGTACCCGTTGCCGTACGAGCCGGCGGGTGTCGGGGGCGGGGTCATGCGTCCTCCTTGTGCTGCAGTCGTTCGCGGCCGGAGCCCGCTGGGCCGGTCGACTGACGGGCTGTCAGCCGCCGCGCGGCGAAGACTGGGGGTGAGGTGCCGGGCCCGGGGTCGGGAGGGCCCGGCACTGTGAGGGTGGTGCTCAGGAGTCGAAGGGGCGGACGGAACGTCAGTGCAGCAGGCTGCCCTGGAGCTCGGCGCGCAGGGCCGGGGTCAGCACCGCACCTGCCCGGTCGACCAGCAGCGCCATCTCGTAGCCGACGAGACCGATGTCGGAGTCCGGCGAGGCGAGGACCGCGAGCGCGGAGCCGTCGCTGATCGCCATCAGGAACAGGAAGCCGCGCTCCATCTCGACCACGGTCTGGTTGACCTCGCCGCCCTCGAAGATGCGGCTGGCGCCGGAGGTCAGCGAGGTGAGGCCGGAGGCGACGGCGGCCAGCTGGTCCGCGCGGTCCCGGGGGAACCCCTCGGACATGCACAGCAGCAGACCGTCGGCGGAGACCACCACGGTGTGGGACACCCCAGGGGTGTTGTCCACGAAATTGGTGATCAGCCAGTTCAGGTTCTGGGCCGCCTGGCTCATCATCTGACTCAACTCAACGCTCCTGGTGCTCGGGGCCGAAGCCGTTGTTGCCATCGGCGTCGCGGCCGCCCCGGGCTCCCCGGTAGCCCTCGGACGTCCCGCCGAAGTCGAAGCCCGGCCGCTGCTGCGGCGCGGGACGGCCGGGGCCCTGCGGCTGGCCGCCGGGCTGCGGGCCCTGCTGCGTGCCGGCCTGGCGGCCCTGCTGGATGCCGCGGCGCAGGTTGGTCAGCCGGCCGCGCACCTCCTCCGGGCTGCGCGAGACCTGAGGACCGGTCAGCGGGCTGGCCTCGGCGCTGCCGGAGACCAGGTTGGCCTGCGGGGTGCGGCGCGGCAGCCCCGAGGTGGTCAGGCCGTTGGTCTGCGGCTCGCGCATCTGCTCGGCCCGCCGCCAGCGCTCGTCGTTCGCCGACGGGCGCCACGGCGCGTCCGGGTCGCCCTGCGGCTCCGGACGGCCCTGCTGGGCCGGACCGGCGCCGAACGGCCGCTGCTGCTGCGGCGGCTGACCGGCCGGACGCTGCTGGCCGCCCTGCACCGGGCGCTGCGGCATGCCCTGCGGGCGCTGCTGCGGCTGCTCGGCCTGCGGCTGCGGGGCCGGCCGGGTCTGCGCCTGGCCGAAGCCCGGCGCCGTGGTGCCGGGGCGCTGCGGCTGGTAGCCCCGCGAGCGCACCTGCTCGCGGTCCTGCGGCGCGGGAGCGGCTGCCGGGTCGGCCGCGGTCGGCAGCGCCATCGGCTGCGGCCGCTCCGCGTACTGCTGCTGCGCGTACTGCTGCTGCTGCGCGGGGTGCTGGGGCTGCGGGGCGACCGGCGGCAGGCCCTGGCCCACCGGGTTCGGCAGCACCGGCTCCACCAGGCCGAGGCCCAGCGGGTCGCGCGGGTCGATGTCGGAGGCCTCGAAGCGCGGCCGGGCGAACGCCCCGGACTGCTCCTGCGCGGACTCCGCCGGCTGCTGCGGCAGCGGACGCCGCTGCGGCTGCCCGGCCCGGCCGTGCTGGGTCGGCTCACCGCCCGGACGGCCCTCCGCCGGACGCTGCCGCTCCGGACCGCCCTGCGGCCCCTGCGGACGGCGCTGGCCCTGCGGACCGCCCTGCGGCTGCGGACGACGCGGCGGCAGGCCGCCGCCGGGACCGCCCTGCAGGCCCGGGGCGCCGGACGCACCGGGAACCCGGCGCGGCGGCAGCCCGCCACCGGCCGGCGCACCCGCGCCGGGACCGGCCGGAGCGGCGGGCGTCCCCGCCGCGGTGTTGTCGCGCAGCGACTGGCCGACCGCACGGGTCGGCAGGCCGCCGGAGCGGCCGCCCTGCGCCGAGCCGGAGCCGAACGCGCCGCCAGGACCGAAACCGCCCTGCCCGGGCGCCTCGCCGTGTGCACCGGGACCGCCCGGCGCGCCCGGACCGCCCTGGGCACCGGGACCGCCCGGGCCGCGGCGGCCGCCCTGCGGACCGGAGGGGCCGGCCGCACCGGCGGGGGAGAACAGGTCGGGGCTGCCGCCGGCCGGGCCCTGGCCCAGCTGCGGACGGCCCGCGGGAGCACCCGCAGCGCCCTGGCCGAGCGCGGTGCGCGCACCGGGCAGGTCACCCGCGGGGCGGCCCTGCTGGCGCGGCTGCGGCGCCAGGCCGCGCTGCTGCTGCGGCTTGCCGCCCTGGCCGGGGCCGCCGGCCGCACCGGGCCGGTTGCCGCGCCGCTCGGCGGAGTTGGTGACGTCCACCGGCAGCATGACGAGCGCGGTGGTGCCGCCCGAGTCGGACGGGCGGAGCTGGATCCGGATGCCGTGCCGCAGCGACAGGCGGCCGACCACGAACAGACCCATCCGGCGGGACACCGAGACGTCCACGACCGGCGGGTTGGCGAGGCGCTCGTTGATGTCGGCGAGGTCGTCCGGGGACAGGCCGATGCCGGTGTCGTGGATCTCGATCAGCACCCGGCCGTCCGGCAGGGCGTGGCCGGTGACCCGGACCCGGGTCTGCGGGGAGGAGAACGAGGTGGCGTTCTCCAGCAGCTCGGCGAGCAGGTGGACGAGGTCGTTGACGACGCGGCCGGCGACCTCGGCGGTCGGCACCGAGGCGAGCTCGATGCGCTCGTACTGCTCCACCTCGGAGGCCGCGGCGCGGAGCACGTCGACCAGCGGGACGGGGCGGGTCCAGCGGCGGCCCGGGTCCTCGCCCGCGAGGACCAGGAGGTTTTCGCCGTTGCGGCGCATGCGGGTCGCGAGGTGGTCGAGCTTGAACAGCGAGGCCAGCTGGTCCGGGTCCGCCTCGCGGCTCTCCAGCTCGGAGATCAGCGACAGCTGACGCTGGATCAGGCCCTGGCTGCGGCGCGAGAGGTTGGTGAACATCGCGTTGATGTTGCCTCGCAGCAGCGCCTGCTCGGCGGCCAGTCGGACCGCCTCGCGGTGCACCATGTCGAAGGCGTGCGCCACGTGGCCGATCTCGTCGGCGGAGTCGACGCCGACCGGCTCGACGGTGACGTCGACGTCGTGCGGGTCGCTCTCCGAGAGGGTCTTGACCAGCTCCGGCAGGCGGCGCTCGGCGACGTCCTCGGCGGAGGCCTGCAGGCGGGTCAGCGAGCGCACCATCGAGCGCGCCACCAGGGCGGCGCCGGCGATGGCGACGATGAGCACCAGGGCGACCAGCGAGGCGTTGATGACCGACTCGGTGTCGGCGTCCGACTGCAGCGACTGGGCCTTGCCGTCGAGGACGACCAGCAGGGAGCCCTCGATGCTCTTCTCGGCGTTGACCTTGGCGGTCGACTTGTCGAACCAGTTCTTGTAGGAGACGTCGTCGGCCTGCTTGATGCCGTTGGTGTTCAGCACCGCCTTGGAGAACCGGTCGGCCTCGGCGACCACCTGGTTGAAGCTCATCGCGGAGCGCAGCGCGCGGGCCTGGTTCTCGCCGTAGATGGCGGTGAAGTTCGCCATCGCGTTGTCCTCGGAGTTCATCAGCCGGACGCCGAAGGTCTCGTCGGACGAGGACATCTCGGGGGACCCCGGGTGCGCGAGCGCGGCGGAGATCAGCGCGCGCTGCATCGAGGTGAACTCCTTGGCCAGCGAGAACTGGTACAGCGCCCGGGTGGTCTTGATCAGCTCGGTGGAGTTCGAGGTGATCGCGATGTCCTGGGTGGCGCCGATCAGGTCCTTGATGATCACGTCGTAGTTGGTGATCGTGGCCTGGATGTTGTCGGCGCTCTTGAAGGCGCCGGTGCGGGCCCGGGACAGCGTGTTGAGGTCCTTGCGGACCTGCAGCAGCAGGGTCTTCGAGCCGGCCAGGTCGAGGTTGTCGAACTTGTCCGCGCTGGCGTTGAACTTCTTCGACAGCGAGTTGGTGACCTTGTACGCCTCGGTGATGTCCGGGTCGGTGTCCGCGGAGCCGCCGGCGGCCAGCGGACCGGCCGACACGTCGCGCTCGTACTGCAGGGCGTTGGCCAGGTCGGTCGCGTTGCGGGCGAGCTCGGCCAGGTCGCTCATCTGCGACAGCTGGCGGGAGTTCTCCATCGAGCTCTGCACCCGCAGGCCGCCCAGCACCAGCGCCACGATCACGGGCAGGAGGAGCAGCGCGATGAGGCGGGTGCGGATCCGCCAGTTGCGCATGGCGAAGCGGCTCAGGCCGGTGGCGCGTCGGCGGTTGAGCGTTCCGCGCAGTCTCGCGCGGCGGCTCTGCCTGTCGGCCGACGAGTCGCCGATCTCCTCCTGGGGCGCGTTCGCGCCCGGGGCACTGTGGTCGGCGGTGGGGTCGGCGGGTGCGCCGTACGGCCGCTCGCCTTGCCCCGTCGTCGCCGGTGCCGCCTGGTGGGGGCCGGCCACGGGCTCCCGCGACTCCGGGTCTCCCGCGGCGCCGCTGCCCCTCTTGAAACGTCCCTGCACTGGCGTCGCAACCTCTGGACCGGGCGCCCTTCCCCGCCGGGCGGAGATAGGGCGGTGTCGAGTTTTTCCGTGGCATTCCAGCACAGCGGGGGAAGTCCAACAAGGGCCGTTACGACACGGTGTCCTGGGCCACCCTCTGCGCGCGGCGTCTCACGTTGCGTGTCGCATCCGGCCTGGAATACGGTCCTTTTCGGACACTCGCCGTGTTCAGGTCAAGGAAGTTGAAGATCAGCATGTGCGGCGAATGTCCGGGATTCCCGAAATGGGGGATTTTGCGATTGGTCCGGAATCACCACGTCCGCGCCCTTTGAGGCCGGAATTGTGAGCAAACTCACAGCCCGATGTGTAGCTTTGGTCACGGCCGCTGTGGAATGGGCTCCCTAACCTGGCAGGGTTGTCCGGAGCCTGCCCAGCGGCGGGCTCGCGCAAAAGTCCGTTCGAGCGAAACAAGGTGCTGACGCAAATGTCCGAGACGACCACGACGGCCACTGGCTCCACGCCGAGCACCGGTTCCACGGCCAACCCCCGCCGAACCACCCTGGCCTCCGTCGCGGACTTCACCCAGCTCCCCGGCTTCGCCGCCGGCCGCGAGGCGCGCGCGTACTCCGTCCGGCTGCCCGCCGCCACGGCCAACCCGCGCCGCACCGTGCTGATGACCGCCCCGGCCCCCCGCCTGCCGCGGGACTGACGGCCGCGCCGATAACCTGGTGGGCACGAGCCGGGCCCGGTACTGCGGGCTCGGCCACCGTCCGGGAGCGTCCGGGCGGCCGACGAACCGAGAGGTTGCAGGGCTGTGCGTATCGCCAGGTTCTCCGTCCGTGAAGGGAGCCCCGCGGCGGGCTCGGTCTCCTTCGGCATCATCGAGGGGGACGCCGCGCAACCCGAGTCGCTGGTGGTGCACACCCTGGCCGGCCACCCCTTCGGCACCCCCCAGCCGACCGGCGAGACCCACCGCCTGCAGGACGTCCGCCTGCTGGCCCCGATGCTCCCCAGCAAGATCGTCGCGGTCGGCCGCAACTACGCCGCGCACGCCGCCGAGCTGGGCCACGAGGTCCCCGACGTCCCGCTGACGTTCTTCAAGCCCTCGACCGCCGTCATCGGCCCCACCGAGTCGATCGCCTACCCGCCGTTCTCCTCGGACGTGCAGTACGAGGCCGAACTCGCCGTGGTGATCGGCCGGATGTGCCGCGAGGTGCCGCTGGAGCGGGTCCCCGAGGTGGTCTTCGGCTACACCTGCGCCAACGACGTCACCGCCCGCGACGTGCAGCAGCGCGAGGGCCAGTGGGCCCGGGCCAAGGGCTTCGACACCTCCTGCCCGCTCGGCCCGTGGATCGAGACCGACCTCGACCCCGCCGACCTGGCCGTCACCTGCACCGTCAACGGCGAGCTCCGCCAGGCCGGCCGCACCTCCCAGATGGTCCGCTCGGTCGCCGAGCTGATCGTGCACATCTCCGAGGCGATGACCCTGCTGCCCGGCGACGTCGTCCTCACCGGCACCCCCGCGGGCGTCGGCCCCCTGAACATCGGCGACGAGGTCGCCGTCTCCGTCGAAGGCATCGGCACCCTCTCCAACAAGGTGATCAAGCGTGGCTGACGCAGTGAAGACCAGTGACTCCGTCACGGACCCGGCCGTCCGGGTCCGTTTCTGTCCCTCCCCGACCGGCAACCCGCACGTGGGCCTGGTCCGCACCGCGCTGTTCAACTGGGCCTACGCCCGGCACAACGGCGGCACCCTGGTGTTCCGGATCGAGGACACCGACGCCGCCCGCGACTCCGAGGAGTCCTACCAGCAGCTGCTCGACGCGATGCGCTGGCTGGGCTTCGACTGGAACGAGGGCCCCGAGGTCGGCGGCCCGCACGCGCCCTACCGCCAGTCGCAGCGGATGGACGTCTACGCGGACGTCGCCAAGCGCCTCCAGGACGCCGGCCACGCCTACCCCTGCTACTGCACCACCGAGGAGCTCGACGCCCGCCGCGAGGCCGCCCGGGCCGCCGGCAGGCCCTCCGGCTACGACGGCCACTGCCGCGACCTGACGGCCGACCAGGTCGCCGTCTACACGCAGGAGGGCCGGCAGCCGATCCTGCGCTTCCGGATGCCCGACACCACCCTCGCCTTCGAGGACCTGGTCCGCGGCCCGATCTCCTTCGACCCGAAGGACGTCCCGGACTACGGCATCGTCCGGGCCAACGGCGCCCCGCTGTACACCCTGGTCAACCCGGTCGACGACGCCCTGATGGAGATCACCCACGTCCTGCGCGGCGAGGACCTGCTCTCCTCGACGCCCCGTCAGATCGCCCTGTACGCGGCCCTGGCGGACATCGGCGTCGGCAACGGCACCACCCCGCGCTTCGGCCACCTGCCGTACGTGATGGGCGAGGGCAACAAGAAGCTCTCCAAGCGCGACCCGCAGTCCTCGCTCAACCTCTACCGCGAGCGCGGCTTCCTCCCCGAGGGGCTGCTCAACTACCTGGCCCTGCTGGGCTGGTCGCTCGCCGAGGACCGCGACGTCTTCGACATCGACGAGATGGTCGCCGCCTTCGACATCGACGACGTCAACGGCAACCCGGCGCGCTTCGACCTCAAGAAGGCCGAGCACATCAACGCCGAGCACGTCCGCCGCCTCGCGCCCGAGGAGTTCGTCAAGCGCCTGGTGCCGTACCTGCAGGCCCCCGGCCTGCTCCCTGCCGAGCCGACCGCGGAGCAGCTCGACCTGCTCGCCAAGGTCGCGCCGCTCACCCAGGAGCGGATGGTCGTCCTCTCCGAGATCGTCACCATGGCCGGCTTCCTCTTCGTCGCCCCCGCCGACTTCGCCGTCGACCCGGAGGACGCCGCGAAGGTCCTCACCGCGGACGCCCGCCCGGTGCTGGAGGCCTCGGTCGAGGCGCTCACCGAGCTCGCCGACTTCACCCCCGAGCCGATCCAGGCAGCCCTGCGCGCGGCCCTGGTCGAAGGCCTGGGCATCAAGCCCAAGTTCGCCTTCACCCCGCTCCGGGTCGCCGTCACCGGGCGCCGGGTCTCCCCCCCGCTGTTCGAGTCCATGGAACTGCTCGGCCGTGAGGAGACGCTCCGTCGCCTGCTCTCCGCGCTGGAGCTGCTCCCCGCCTCCTGAGCCACCCCCGGACACCTGCGGGCCGTGTCGCTGACCTGGCCCGCAGGTGTCCGGCGCGCTGCCTGCGGTTATCGATTTTGGAGCGGGGCGGGGCGTCGGGTAATGTTCTTTCTGCGCCGCCCGGGCAGGGGGGCGCAAGACACCGAGGAACACCCCGCACAGGGGTTGAACTCTGGTGGGGTATGGTGTAATTGGCAGCACGACTGATTCTGGTTCAGTTAGTCTAGGTTCGAGTCCTGGTACCCCAGCGCAGTGTGTAAGTGAAACAAGCCCCCGTTGTGTAGTGGCCTAGCACGCCGCCCTCTCAAGGCGGTAGCGCCGGTTCGAATCCGGTCGGGGGTACGCAATCTTGATAATTGCAAATGAATGAGTAATGCCCCCGTTGTGTAGTGGCCTAGCACGCCGCCCTCTCAAGGCGGTAGCGCCGGTTCGAATCCGGTCGGGGGTACTCGCTCGTTCAAGGCCCCCGTTGTGTAGTGGCCTAGCACGCCGCCCTCTCAAGGCGGTAGCGCCGGTTCGAATCCGGTCGGGGGTACTTTTGGGGTATGGTGTAATTGGCAGCACGAGTGATTCTGGTTCATTTAGTCTAGGTTCGAGTCCTGGTACCCCAGCCAATAAGCTCCGGGAAACCGGGGCTTTTTTTGCGTTGGTCCGGGCATCTGCCGCCCCCACATCTGCCGCTCCCGGACATGCCTGCGCCCCCGGGCGGGGGCCGGGGGCGGGGGCGGGGGTTGAGCGGCAGTCAGCTGCGCCGGAGCGCCTCGGTGAGGCGGTTGGCGGCCTCGATGATGGCCTGGGCGTGCATCCGACCGGGGTGGCGGGTGAGCCGCTCGATCGGGCCGGAGACGGAGACGGCGGCCACCACGCGGTTGGAGGGGCCGCGGACAGGGGCGGAGACCGAGGCCACGCCGGGCTCGCGCTCGCCGATGGACTGGGCCCAGCCGCGCCGGCGGACGCCGCTGAGGGCGGTGGCGGTGAACCGGGCGCCCTGCAGGCCGCGGTGGAGGCGCTCGGGCTCCTCCCAGGCGAGCAGCACCTGCGCGGCGGAGCCGGCCTTCATCGGGAGGGTGGAGCCGACCGGCACGGTGTCGCGCAGGCCCGAGAGCCGCTCGGCGGCGGCGACGCAGATCCGCATCTCGCCCTGGCGGCGGTACAGCTGGGCGCTCTCGCCGGTGACGTCGCGCAGGTGGGTGAGGACCGGACCGGCGGCGGCCAGCAGGCGGTCCTCGCCGGCGGCGGCGGAGAGTTCGGCGAGCCGGGGGCCGAGGATGAAACGGCCCTGCATGTCGCGGGTGACCAGGCGGTGGTGTTCGAGTGCGACGGCGAGTCGGTGGGCCGTGGGCCGTGCCAGACCGGTGGCGGCGACCAGCCCCGCCAACGTGGCGGGGCCCGACTCCAGTGCGCTGAGCACCAGAGCGGCCTTGTCGAGAACGCCGACGCCGCTAGTGTTGTCCATGTCTCGATACTGCAGTCTCAATCAGCGAGACGCAAGTTCAATCTCGCGAGAAAAGCGCCACTCTTGAGTCAGCAGCCCGGGAGACACCCAGGACGGCGCCCCACCACGGTGTCCGCATTCTGGACGGTCCGGCGTGCAGGTCGCGACTCCAAGCGAGCCTCACAGGGCGGCAAGGGACAAGACCTCGACGATCACGAGAAGGCCGGCGACGCGGCCGGCTGGAGGGAATCCGATGGGACGGACACTCGCAGAGAAGGTCTGGGACGACCACGTCGTCCGGCGCGCCGAGGGCGAGCCCGACCTGCTCTACATCGACCTGCACCTGCTGCACGAGGTGACCAGCCCGCAGGCGTTCGACGGCCTCCGGCTGGCCGGCCGTCCGGTGCGCCGCACCGACCTGACCATCGCCACCGAGGACCACAACACCCCGACCCTGGACATCGACAAGCCGATCGCCGACCCGGTCTCCCGGGTGCAGCTGGAGACGCTGCGCAAGAACGCCGAGGAGTTCGGCGTGCGCATCCACTCGCTGGGCGACGTCGAGCAGGGCGTGGTGCACGTGGTCGGCCCGCAGCTGGGCCTGACCCAGCCCGGCATGACCGTGGTCTGCGGCGACTCCCACACCTCCACCCACGGCGCCTTCGGCGCCCTGGCGTTCGGCATCGGCACCAGCCAGGTCGAGCACGTGCTGGCGACCCAGACGCTGCCGCTGGCCCCGTTCAAGACCATGGCGATCACCGTCGAGGGCGAGCTGCCCGAGGGCGTCACCGCCAAGGACCTGATCCTGGCCGTGATCACCAAGATCGGCACCGGCGGCGGCCAGGGCTACGTCCTGGAGTACCGCGGCTCGGCGATCCGCAGCCTCTCCATGGAGGCCCGGATGACGATCTGCAACATGTCGATCGAGGCGGGCGCCCGGGCCGGCATGATCGCCCCGGACCGGACCACCTTCGACTACCTGGAGGGCCGCCCGCACGCCCCGCAGGGCGAGGACTGGGACGCCGCGGTCGCGTACTGGGAGACCCTGGCCACCGACGAGGACGCGGTCTTCGACGCCGAGGTGTTCATCGACGCCACCGAGCTGACCCCGTTCGTCACCTGGGGCACCAACCCGGGCCAGGGCGCGCCGCTGGGCGCCAACGTGCCGGACCCGGCCGACTTCGCGGACCCGCAGGAGCGGATCGCCGCCGAGAACGCCCTGAAGTACATGGGCCTGGAGGCCGGCACCCCGCTGCGCGAGGTCAAGGTCGACGCCGTGTTCGTCGGCTCCTGCACCAACGGCCGGATCGAGGACCTGCGGGCCGCTGCCGCCGTCCTGGAGGGCCGTCAGATCGCCGACGGCGTCCGGATGCTGGTGGTCCCGGGCTCCGTCCGGGTCGCCCTGCAGGCCGTCGAGGAGGGCCTGGACAAGGTGTTCACCGCCGCGGGCGCCGAGTGGCGGCACGCCGGCTGCTCGATGTGCCTGGGCATGAACCCCGACCAGCTGGCCCCCGGCGAGCGCTGCGCGTCCACCTCGAACCGCAACTTCGAGGGCCGCCAGGGCAAGGGCGGCCGCACCCACCTGGTCTCCCCCCAGGTCGCCGCCGCCACCGCCCTGGTGGGCCGGCTGGCCTCACCTTCGGACCTTGCTGCGGCGTCCGACCTGCCCGCCAACAACGTCGCCGCGGAGGCCTGAGCCATGGAGAAGTTCACCACCCACACCGGCAGCGCCGTTCCGCTGCGCCGCTCGAACGTGGACACCGACCAGATCATCCCGGCGCACTGGCTGAAGAAGGTCACCCGCTCCGGCTTCGAGGACGGCCTGTTCGAGGCCTGGCGCAAGGACGAGTCCTTCGTCCTCAACCGCCCCGAGCGCAAGGGCGCGACCGTCCTGGTGGCGGGCCCCGAGTTCGGCACCGGCTCGTCCCGCGAGCACGCCGTCTGGGCGCTGCAGAACTACGGCTTCCAGGCCGTCATCTCCTCCCGCTTCGCCGACATCTTCCGCGGCAACTCGCTGAAGAACGGCCTGCTCACGGTGGTCCTGCCGCAGGAGACGGTCGAGCGGCTCTGGGAGTTGACGGAGGCCGACCCGACCGCCGAGATCACCGTCGACCTGGAGGCCCGCGAGGTCCGGGCCGAGGGCGTCACCGCCTCGTTCGAGCTGGACGACAACGTCCGGTGGCGGCTGCTGAACGGCCTGGACGACATCAGCATCACGCTGCAGAACGAGGCCGACGTGGCCGCGTTCGAGGCGACCCGCCCGTCCTTCAAGCCGCGTACGCTCCCCGCCGCCTGAGCCGTCGCTTTCTGACGGACCGACAACAAGACCCGCCCCCCACCCGGGGCGGGTCTTCGTTGTTCGCAGGGGAGTTCGTCACCCGTGAATAGACCCTGGTGTAGCGCAACTCCGCACAGATGGCACAATCGTTGCATGCACCACAGCCCCGAACCCCCGTACCAGGACGCCGAACCGGCGTCCGCGGAGGGCCAGGGCGGTGCTGCCGACTCGGAAGTCACCCTGCTCTACGCACTGGTGGCCGAGCGGTTGAAGCAAGCCCACGCCCGCGTTCACGCGCTGAACGTGTCGACGGACGCAAAGACCGCTCTCACCCGACAACTGCTGATCGTCACCGAGACCGCCAAGCGTGATCTCCCGGAGGCGGCACGGCGGTTGAGTCGCTTTGTGCAGGACCTCGACGAGGGGCGGATCCCGCCCCGGTGAGCACCTCCATGCGCAAATCCATTGCGACACTAGGGTGATTCACGCGTTTGGTAATTGAAAGTCCGCAGATACATACCTAACGTGCGAAAAGAACGGATGGAATCATCCGGCGCCCGTTTCCGAAGGGGAAGACGTGAACAAGGCTCAGCTTGTCGAAGCGGTGGCCGAGCAGCTGGGCGGTCGCAAGGCTGCCGCAGAGGCCGTCGACGCAGTGCTCGACACCATGGTGCGTGCCGTCGTGGCGGGTGACCGCGTCTCGGTCACCGGTTTCGGCACCTTCGAGAAGGTGGAGCGCTCGGCGCGCTTCGCCCGCAACCCGCAGACCGGTGAGCGGGTGAAGGTCAAGAAGACCGCAGTGCCGCGGTTCCGCCCCGGTCAGGGCTTCAAGGACCTCGTCGCCGGCAGCAAGAAGCTGCCGAAGGACGGCCCGTCCGTGAAGAAGGCCCCCAAGGGCTCGCTCACCCCGGGCAAGTCCGGCGTGGCCGCCACCCCCGCCGCCAAGCGCGCCGCCACCAAGCGCGCCGCCGCCGCGGGCACCACCGCCGCCGCGACCAAGAAGACCGCCGCCAAGAAGACCGCCACCACGGCGGCCAAGAAGGCCACGGCGGTCAAGTCCACGGCGGTCAAGTCCGCGGCGGTCAAGTCCGCGGCCAAGAAGACCACCGCGAAGAGCACGGCGGCCAAGACCACCCCCGCGAAGAAGACCACCACCGCGGCGGCCGCCAAGAAGACCACCGCCACCGCCAAGAAGACCGCCCCGGCGAAGAAGACCGCCACGCGCAAGACCACCGCGCGCAAGTCCACCGCCAAGTAGTCGCCACCCGCCTGGCGCCGACTCAGCCCGCGCCAGGCCGGTCGGGCCGCGCCGGCCCCGACCCGCGCACTCCGGAGCACCGGAGGCCCGGGCCAGGAGCCGTCGCGGCCTTTTCGCGTCCCGGGCACCCGGCTGACCGCCCGTCGGGGCGACAGCACGTCAGTTCAGCCACCCCGTCCGGGCGAATTGCGCGGACCGCCGCCGAATTACTCCGGCGCTTCCACCGGCAGCTCGTAGCCGATCTCCCAGCGGGAATCCGGA
Source organism: Streptomyces sp. TLI_171 (assembly GCF_003610255.1). Taxonomy (GTDB): domain Bacteria; phylum Actinomycetota; class Actinomycetes; order Streptomycetales; family Streptomycetaceae; genus Kitasatospora. Next base: position 5,145,516 of record NZ_RAPS01000001.1, read on the forward strand.
ATCACCAGATCCGCCGTCTCCACCGGCCGCCCGGTGTCGTCCAGATACGTCCGCTCCACCACCGTGACCAGGTCGCCCGCGGTGATCCCGAGCAGCGTCGCCTGCTCCGCCGAGGCCCGTGCGGGGCGCGGACGCTCCACCGCGCGCACCACCCGCACCCCCAGCGACGCCATCCGCGCCACCACGCCCCGCAGCCGCATCGGCGCGTACTGCGGCAGCAGCACCGGCGTGCCGTCCGTGATCGCCATCGGCTCCCAGGAATCGGCGAGTTGGACCGGACGGCCGTCCAGCAGGAACTCGAACCGGGTGTGCACCGTCAGCTCGCCGGGCTCGATCCGCAGCCGCCGCGCCACGTGCTCCGGCGCGGGCGTCCGGGCCTCCGTGTGCGACTCCCACGTCCCGCCCGGGACCGCCGAGGCCGGAAAGCCGCCGGGATCCTGCGACCGCGACAGCGGCCGCCGCTCCACCGGCACCCGGACGTACGTACCCGAGCCGGTCCGCCCCTCCAACAGCCCCTCGGCGATGAGGACTTCCTGCGCCCGCTGGAGCACGTTCGCCCCCACGCCGTAGCTCTCCGCCAACTGCGCCCGGGACGGCAGCCGTTCGCCGACCGCCCATTCGCCGGCCGTCACCCGGCGGCGCAGATGGTCCGCGATGCGCAGGTACGGCGGGTCCAGTGAGGGCATCTGGCATCTCCCGGCGGAGGGCGAGACCTGCCGGTTGCGACAGGTCGGGTGATTCAGGTTGACAATCTAATGCATCAGGTGGAATCTAATGACTTAGCTTTACTTTGCGTGATCGGCTGACCTCGGGGAGAGGCGTGGCGTGCGAACCACCAGGGTGTTCGAGCTGGCATCCAGGCTCGCCGCAGCCACCGGAGCAGAAGCCCGGATCCACCGCCTCCCCGGCGGCACCTTCCGGATCGAAGCCACCCTCCCCGGGGAACCCGACGACCACGACCACCTGGCGGTCCTCCACGTCCTCGGACAGGCCGACCGCTTCGGACACAGCTACACCGACCGAACCCACACCGTCTGGGCCGAATTCGACCCACCCCAGGAGCCGCCGTGAAGACCACGCCGCCCGGCTACACCGTGTCCATCGAGGACATCACCGCGCCGGCCACCTTCCTCTCCCTCGCCCACGCCCTCGGCTCCCTCTGGGAGACCCTCCGCACCCTCCCGCTCGGCTGGACCCAGTACGAGGCCTACCGCTACTTCTTCGGCCCGGGCGCCACCACCCGCGCCGACGCCTTCCTCGCCCGCGACGGCCAGTTGACGCTCGGCTTCGCCCTCCTCGGCCGCACCCGCCTCATCCGCGTCACCCCCACCACCACCGGGCCCCTCCACCTCGCCCCCACCGCCCTCCGCCTCCTCGACACTCCGGACGTCGCAGCCCTCCGCCTCGACGGCCCCGACGACCGCTCCCCGGCGCCGTACCGCCCCCTGCGCGTGGCATGACCACTGCCACCGCGCAACGACCGGGCGGCGCCCACCGATCACGACCGGCAGCCAACCGCTACGCGACCGGCCGTCGTCGAGGGCGTGGCCGCGGCAGCCGCGGGCGACGCCCTGCGGGAGCGAGGAACGCCACGTAGCTGCGCAGCGCCCGGTCGGTGGCGGGAGGTTCCAACTGCGCGGCCGCCTGAGCTGCACGGTGCGAAGCGCACCTGGACGCCTACGCGGCATCGGCCTAGCGGGCCGCGCGGCCGCGCGGGGCGCTGACGGGGGGTCAGTCTGCCTGGGGGTCGGGGAAGGTCGGGAGGGTGAGGAAGACGACGCGGCGGGCGGGGCCTTCGCCGGTGGTGCGGATGCGGAGGCGCTGGCCGGGGCGGAGCAGGCGCAGGCCGCTGGCGTCGAAGGCGGGGGCGTCGAAGGGGACGGGAGTGCCGTCGTCGAGCAGGACCGAGCCCGAGCGGGTCGTGGGGTCGAAGGTGAACGCGGTGGCCTGCATGGCAGCAGCATAGAGCGTCAGAGCAGGGCGGCGGTGGCCGGGCCGAGGCCGAGGAGGCGGGCGGCGGCGAGGTCCTCGGGGGTGTCGACGTCCCGGCGCACGGACGGCACGTCGGAGAGGAGGAGTTCGGTCGCGCCGCCGCTCAGGTGGCGGTCCCGGGAGCCGGGGCCGAAGGCCGGCCGCAGGGGAGTGCCGGACAGCAGCACCGTCCCGGTGCCGGGGGCGTCGGCGAGGAAGGCCCGCCCGTGCGCGGGCACCGCGGCGAGGACGCGGGCGAGTTCGGTGGGCCGCAGCGCCGGCAGGTCCGCGGAGAGGGTGGCGACGGGGGAGCGGGGGTGGAGCCGGTGCGCGGTCGTGGCGCCGTGCGCGAGCGCGGGGTTGAGACCGCCGCCCGGCTCGTCGTCGAGGACGGCGGCACCCAGCGCGCGCAGCTCCCCGGCGGCGCGCGGGTCCTGAGTGACCACCAGTACCCGCCCGACCGCGGGGCAGGCCAGCGCGGCGGCCACCGTGTCGAGCGCGAACGCGAGGGCCAGTCGCGGTCGGAGCGCCCCGAGTGCGGCGAGCCTGCTCTTCGCCTCGGCGAGCGGTTTGACGGGGACGACGAGCGACCAGCCGAGCCGCAGCGCCGACCCGTCGGGCTGCGGCCGCCCCGGGGCGGTGGGCTCGACGGCGGTGGGGCGTACGGTGTCCTCTGTCATCGGCGCCATTGTGGCGTCGGCCGGGGAGGCCTGGCCAGCGGTTCCGGGGCGCTCCCGGGGCGGCGGCCGGGCGGCTGGCGGCGGCGGTGGCCGCTCGACACAGGCTCGGCCCGCGGGTGAGACTGGTCGGCGCCGCCGAGCCGCAGGCCGGCCCCGGCGTGGAGAGACCGCGGTGCCGCGCAACGGGGGCGCCGCACGAATGAGGAGGAGCTGGGGTGGCCCGCCGCTCTAACGCCAGGTTCGGCAACGCCGACTACGGGATCTGGTACCGCTTCGCGGCGGTGCTCGTGAAGCCGGTGACCATCGCCCTGGCAAAGGCGGAGTGGCACGGCTGGGAGCACCTGCCGGAGGAGGGCGGGTTCATCGCCGCGGTGAACCACAACTCGGTGATCGATCCGGTGTTCTACGCCCACTGGCAGTACAACTCGGGCCGTCCGCCGCGGATCCTCGGCAAGTCCTCGCTGTTCTCGATCCCGTTCATCGGCTTCATGCTGCGCAAGACCGGCCAGATCCCGGTGTTCCGGGAGTCGACGGACGCGGCCGAGGCGTTCCGCGCCGCGATCGACGCGATCAACCGGGGCCAGTGCGTGCAGTTCTACCCGGAGGGCACGCTCACCCGGGACCCGGAGCTGTGGCCGATGACGGGCAAGAGCGGCGCCGCCCGGGTCGCGCTGATGACGGGCGCGCCGGTGATCCCGGTGGCGCACTGGGGCGCGCACGAGATCATCCCGCCGTACGGCAGGGGCGCGAAGGGCGGCAAGGGCAAGTACCACCTGTTCCCGCGGCACCGGGTGGTGGTCGCGGCCGGCCCGGCGGTCGACCTGAGCAAGTACCAGGGCCAGGAGTTGACGGCCCAGGTGCTGCGGGACGCCACCGACGACATCATGGCGGCGATCACCGCGGTGCTGGAGGAGGTCCGCGGCGAGAGGGCCCCGGCCGAGCGCTACGACATGCGCAGGGCCGCCAAGGAGCGGGCCGCGGCCGCCGAGGCCAAGCGCGACCGGGCCGCCGAGGACGGTGGCAGGTGACCCGCTGCGCGGTGATGGGGACGGGCTCGTGGGGCACCGCCTTCGCGATGATCCTGGCCGACGCGGGCTGCGAGGTGACCCTGTGGGGCCGCCGGCAGGAGCTGGTCGACGCGATCGACCGGGACCACGTCAACCGGGACTACCTGCCGGACCTGACGCTCCCTCGGACCATCCGGGCCACCACGGACGCCGCCGAGGCGCTGGCCGGCGCGGAGTTCGCCGTGCTCTCGGTGCCGTCCCAGACGCTGCGCGAGAACCTCGCGCACTGGGCGGCGCTGATCGAGCCGCAGACGGTGCTGGTCAGCCTGATGAAGGGCATCGAGCTGGGCACCGCGAAGCGGATGAGCGAGGTGATCGAGGAGGTCGCGCAGGTCGCCGCGGAGCGCGTGGTGGTGGTCTCCGGCCCCAACCTGGCCGGCGAGATCGCCAACCGGCAGCCCGCCGCCACGGTCGTCGCGTGCACCGACGAGGAGGTCGCCAAGCGCTTCCAGAAGGCCTGCCACACCCCGTACTTCCGCCCGTACACCAACACCGACGTGGTGGGCTGCGAGCTGGGCGGCGCGGTGAAGAACGTGATCGGCCTGGCGGTCGGCATGGCCAACGGCATGGGCCTGGGCGACAACACCAAGGCCACGCTGATCACCCGCGGGCTGGCCGAGACCACCCGGCTCGGGCTGCGGCTGGGCGCGGACGCGCACACCTTCGCGGGCCTGGCCGGGATGGGCGACCTGGTGGCGACCTGTTCCTCGCCGCTGTCCCGGAACAACACCTTCGGCACCAACCTGGGCCGCGGCATGACGGTGGCGGAGACCATCGCGGCCACCAGTCAGACCGCGGAGGGCGTGAAGTCCTGCGAGTCGGTGCTCGACCTGGCCCGCCGCAACGGCGTCGACATGCCGATCGTGGAGGCGGTGGTGGACGTGGTCCACCACGGCCGGCCGACCCAGGAAGTGCTGAAGGGACTGATGGCGCGTTCGGCCAAGCCTGAGCGCCGATGACCGGAATCGGACGGTAGTCTCAAGGCCGATATGAGCATCGAACAGACCTCCCAGAACCAGGCGGCCAAGCCGCGCGTCGCGATCGTCTTCGGCGGCCGCAGCTCCGAGCACGGCGTGTCCGTGGTCACCGCCGCCAGCGTGCTGCGGTCGATCGACCGCAGCAAGTACGAGGTGCTGCCGATCGGCATCACCCACGAGGGCCGCTGGGCCCTGGTCGGCGACGAACCCGCCCGGATGGCCATCACCGACGGCCGGATGCCGGACGTCGACCAGGTCGCCGAGTCCACCGAGGGCCAGGTGGCGCTGCCCGCCTCGCCCGGCAGCCGCGAGGTGGTGTGGAGCGGGCCCGGCGCCGCGCCGAAGGTGCTCGGCGAGGTCGACGTGGTGCTGCCGCTGCTGCACGGCCCCTGGGGCGAGGACGGCACCCTGCAGGGTCTGCTGGAGCTCTCCGGGGTGCCGTACGTGGGGTCCGGCGTGCTGGCCTCCGCGGTCGGCATGGACAAGGAGTTCACCAAGCGGGTCATCGAGTCGCTCGGCCTGTACGCGGGCGAGTACACGGTGCTCAAGCCGCGCGACTGGCAGTCCGAGGCCGGCCGCGCCGCCGCCCGGGAGCGGATCGCCGCGCTCGGCCTGCCGCTGTTCGTCAAGCCCTGCCGGGCCGGCTCCTCGATCGGCATCACCAAGGTCAAGGACCTCGCCGACCTGGACGCCGCGATCGACGAGGCCCGCCGCCACGACCCGAAGGTGATCGTGGAGAAGGGCGTCGAGGGCCGCGAGATCGAGTGCGGCGTGCTGGAGTTCGAGGACGGCCCGCGCGCCTCGGTGGCCGCCGAGGTGCTGGTCGACGCCGACTTCGAGTTCTACGACTTCGAGGCCAAGTACATCGACTCCTCCGAGGTGCAGATCCCGGCCCGGCTGACCGACGCCGAGCAGGCCGAGATCCGCCGGCAGGCCGTCGAGGTGTTCGAGGGCCTCGGCTGCGAGGGCCTGGCCCGGGTCGACTTCTTCCTGCTGGCCGACGGCCGGTGGATGGTCAACGAGATCAACACCATGCCCGGCTTCACCCCGATCTCGGCCTACCCCAAGATGTGGGAGGCCACCGGCGTGCCCTACGCCGAGCTGATCGACCGCCTGCTGGCGGCCGCGCTGCGCCGCTCCACCGGCCTGCGCTAGCGGTCGGCTAGGAGGCGTTCTCCAGGCATCCCGAGTCGGCCGTCCCGCCAATGGTGGGGACGGCCGACCGGATCGCGTCGGTGAGCGAGCTGAGCGGGTCCGCGTAGTTCGGGTAGGCGCCCGCCGGGACGTGCACCTCCACGTACGCCTTGCGCAGCGCCGTGACGAACAGGTAGCCGCCGCTGCCGTCCTCGCCCATGCCCCAGGCCACCTCGTTCACGCAGGGGCCCTGCCGGTTCGGGTCGTCGTCCAGGTACCCGGGGCGCTCGACCCCGCAGCTCAGCACGGTGCGCGGGGAGGACGCCCAGGCCGCGGTGTACGGCGAGGCGGGGGACGGGTCCTGCCGGTCGTGGCCGAGCACCGTGCCGGGCAGCTTCGCGTCCAGCGCGGCGCAGTACCGCGCGACCTCCGCGGTCGGGGTCGGCGGGGCCACGTCGGGTTCGCCGCTCCAGGCCGTGAGCAGCCACGCCGTGCAGCCCAGCAGGGCGGCCGGCGGCGCCAGCCAGCGCACCGGAGCGGGCAGTCGGGTCAGCAGGTCGCGAGGGGGCACCCGACGATGGTAGTGGCCCCTACAGGCGCACCACCGGACAGGTCAGGGTGCGGGTGATGCCCTCCACCTGCTGGACCTGGGCGACCACCAGGCGGCCCAGCTCGTCGATGGACTCGGCCTCGGCCCGGACGATCACGTCGTACGGACCGGTGACGTCCTCGGCGGTGAGCACGCCGGTGATCTTGGCGATGGACTCGGCGACCGCGGTGGCCTTGCCCACCTCGGTCTGGATCAGGATGTACGCCTGCACCACGGTGGACCTCCAGGCGGCTGGGGTGGGGGAGTTGCTGACCGGCAGTCTGATCACCACGCTACCGCGCGACAGCCGGGACGGGGGAGACCTCGGCGGGCCCGGAAGGCGTACGCTGCGCCCGGGGGCGCACCCCAACGACACGTGGAACGCGGGAGGACGGGCTGATGCAGGGGACCGTGGGCGAGCTCGGCGAGTTCGGGCTCATCCGGGAGCTGACCGCACGGCTGCCGATGACGCCGGCGGTGGAGCTCGGGCCCGGCGACGACGCGGCCGTGGTCAAGGCCCCGACGGCCGGGTGGTCGCCACCACCGACGTGCTCATCGAGGGCCGGCACTTCCGCCGCGACTGGTCCACCGCGTACGACGTGGGCCGCAAGGCCGCCGCGCAGAACCTCGCCGACGTGGCCGCGATGGGCGCCGTCCCCACCGCCCTGCTGCTCGGCCTGGTCGCCCCCGCCGACCTGCCCACCACCTGGGCCACCGAGCTGATGGACGGGCTGCGCGACGAGTGCCAGGTGGCCGGCGCGACCGTGGTCGGCGGCGACGTGGTGCGCGGCGACACCATCACGCTGGCCATCACCGCGCTCGGCGACCTCAAGGGCCGCCGCCCGGTGGTGCGGTCCGGCGCGCAGGTCGGCGACGTGGTCGCGGTGACCGGCTGGCTGGGCTGGTCCGCCGCCGGGCTGACGGTGCTGCAGCGCGGCTTCCGCTCCCCGCGCGCCTTCGTCGAGGCCCACCGCCGCCCCGAGCCGCCGTACCACGCCGGCCCGGCCGCCTGCGACCTCGGCGCCACCGCGATGGTCGACGTCTCCGACGGCCTGGTGGCCGACCTCGGGCACGTGGCCCGGGCCAGCGGCGTCGACATCGACCTGCGCGCCGCCGACTTCGACGTCCCCGCGCAGATGGCCGACATCGGCCAGGCCGTCGGCGTCGACCCGCTGGTCTGGGTGCTCTCCGGCGGCGAGGACCACGCGATCGTGGCGACCTTCCCGCGCAGCGTCCAACTCCCGGCCCGCTGGCGGGTGATCGGCGAGGTCGCCCGGCCGGCCCGGGCCGGCCGCGGCGGCGTGGTCACCGTGGACGGCGCGCCCTGGGACCGCACCGCGGGCTGGGACCACTTCGCCGGCGAGTAGCCCGCGGCCCTGGTGGCTACCGGGCGGTACGGCGCCGACCGCGTAGTGTTGCGCCTGTCGGGCGGACCGGCAGCGTCGACGGTCCGGTCCACCTACGTACGCGGGGCGCGTCCCCCGGAGCAGGAGCACAGCCACATGCGAATCGGCGTACTCACCAGCGGCGGCGACTGCCCGGGCCTGAACGCGGTGATCCGCTCAGTGGTCCACCGCGGGACCGACGTGCACGGCGACGAGATCCTCGGCATCGAGGACGGCTTCCTCGGGCTGATCGAGGGCCGGGCCCGCCCGATCTCGCACGAGGACGTCACCGGTCTGCTCACCCTCGGCGGCACCGTCCTCGGCTCCGCCCGGGTGCAGCGCGAGAAGATCCGCTGGGCCGTGGAGAACTCCCGCGACCTCGCCGCCAAGCTCGGCATCGACGCGCTGATCGCGATCGGCGGCGAAGGCACCCTGACCGCCGCCAAGCTGTTCAGCGACGCCGGACTGCCCGTGGTCGGCGTGCCCAAGACCATCGACAACGACATCGACGCCACCGACGTCACCTTCGGCTTCGACACCGCCGTGCACGTCGCCACCGAGGCCATCGACCGGCTGAAGACCACCGCCGAGTCCCACCAGCGCGTCATGGTGGTCGAACTGATGGGCCGTCACACCGGCTGGATCACCCTCACCGCGGGCATGGCCGGCGGCGCGCACGGCATCCTCATCCCGGAGAAGCCCTTCGACATCGAGGCCGTCGCCCGGATGATCGAGGAGCGCTTCCGGCGCGGCAAGAAGTTCGCCATCATCGCGGTCGCCGAGGGCGCCAAGCCGCTGCCCGGCACCATGCGCTTCGAGCACGGCCAGGTCGACCAGTTCGGCCACCAGACCTTCGGCGGCATCGGCACCCGGCTGGCCGCCGAGCTGGAGAACCTGCTCGGCAAGGAGGCCCGGCCGGTCATCCTCGGCCACACCCAGCGCGGCGGGACCCCCACCGCGCTGGACCGGGTGCTCGCCACCCGGTTCGGCTGGCACGCCGTCGAGGCCGTCCACAAGGGCGCCTTCGGCCACTTCACCGCGCTGCGCGGCACCGACATCCGCCTCACCCCGATCGCCGACGCGGTGGTCCAGCTCAAGACCGTCCCCGAGGACCGCTGGACCGAATCCGAGGCCGTCCTCTGACCCCGCCCGGCCGGTGGGTAGGTTGGGGCGCATGACCACCACCACCGCCCCGCCCCGGGTGCTCACCGTCGCCGGCTCCGACAGCGGCGGCGGTGCGGGCATCCAGGCCGACCTCAAGGCCATGCTCGCCCTCGGCGTGCACGGCATGAGCGTGATCACCGCCGTCACCGCGCAGAACTCGCTCGGCGTCCAGGGCTACTGGGAACTCCCCGCCGAGGCCGTCCGCGCCCAGTACCGCAGCGTCGTCGACGACATCGGCGTCCAGGCGGTCAAGACCGGCATGCTCGCCTCCGTCGAACTCGTCGCGACCGTCTCCGAACTGCTCGCCGGCACCGCCGCCCCGGTGGTCGTCGACCCGGTCGGCGTCTCCAAGCACGGCGACGCGCTGCTCGCCGCCGAAGCGGTCGCCACCGTCCGCGAGCACCTGCTGCCGGTCGCCACCCTGGCCACCCCCAACCTGCACGAGGTGACCCAACTCACCGGCCGGACGGTCACCGGCGAGGCCGACATGCTCGACGCCGCCGAGGCCCTCCGCGACCTCGGCCCCGCCTGGGCGCTGATCAAGGGCGGCCACCTGGAGGGCGAAGCCGCCGACCTCCTGCTCGGCCCCGGCGGCGAGACCCACTGGTACCGGGCCCCCCGCCACGACAACCGCCACACCCACGGCACCGGCTGCACCCTCGCCAGCGCCATCGCCGCCGAACTCGCCAAGGGCCACCCGATGCCCCTCGCCGTCGCCCACGCCAAGGCCTACGTCACCGGCGCCATTGAACACGGCTTCGCCCTGGGCGCCGGCATCGGCCCGGTCGACCACTTCTGGCAGCAGCGGTAACGCGAGAGGGGCCCGGACGGGGCCCCTCAGGCGTGGGAAGAGCAACAGCCGACCACGGTCCCCGAAGGGTGTGGTCGGCTGTTGCCAACAACAGGTGACCGGCGTACCGGCCTGCGCGTCAGCGCGAGACCTTACCGGCCTTGATGCACGAGGTGCAGACGTTGAGCCGCTTCGGCGTCCGCCCGATCACAGCGCGCACCGTCTGAATGTTGGGGTTCCAACGACGGGGGGTGCGGCGGTGCGAGTGGGAGATAGAGTTGCCGAAGCCGGGGCCCTTGCCGCAGACGTCGCAGTTGGCAGCCACAGGAGTCACTCCAAGACTTCAGATCAGGTACTTGAACTAGCCCGGGGTGTTCCAGGCAACCGGGAGAGCATACAACGGTGACTCCCGCTCAACGAAACTACCACGATCGCGCAGGTGATCGTTCCCGCGACCTGGGCACGAGCCTGCGGCGGGCGGTGCCGCGGGGGCCGATAACCTGCCAGCATCGCCCCTCGCCACCGCGTCCCGTCGCGTTCCCGTGGCGTTCATCCGGAGGAGACCTGGTGCTGGACACCCTCGACGCCCCGGCCGTCCGCACCTGGTGCCGGTTCGCGCTGGCGGCCCTCGGCCAGGCCCGCGAGGAGATCGACGCGCTGAACGTGTACCCGGTTCCGGACGGGGACACCGGGACCAACCTGTACCTGACGGTGGAGTCGGCGGCCGAGGCGCTGGACGCGGTGTTCGCGGCCGAGCAGGACCCGCCGCTGGCCACCGCGGCCACGGCCGCCGCCCGCGGGGCGCTGATCGGGGCGCGCGGCAACTCCGGGGTGATCCTGGCGCAGTGGCTGCGCGGCCTGGCCGAGGCGCTGTCGGACGGCGGCGGGCTGTCGGAGGCGCTGGGCAACGGCGCCCGCTCCGCGTACCTGGCGGTGGCCGAGCCGGTGGAGGGCACCCTGCTCACCGTCGCCGCCGCCGCCGCCGACGCGGCGAAGCGCGGGGACGGGCTGACCGGCCAGGCGCAGGAGGCGTACCGGGCGGCGCGGCAGGCGCTGCTGCTGACCCCGGGGCAGCTGTCGGTGCTGGCCGAGGCGGGGGTGGTGGACGCGGGCGGCCGGGGGCTGGTCGCGGTGCTGGGCGCGTTGGTGGACGCCGTGGCGGGGCAGCACCCGATGGGCCCGGTGGCGCTGCGGCGCGAGGTCGACCCGGTCGTGGTGGACGCCTGCGTGGGGCACGAGCGGCCGCCCGGCCCCGGCCACCCGGCGTTCGAGGTGATCTACCTGCTGGAGGCGGAGGACGACCAACTGCCGCTCCTGCGGCAGAAGTTGGCGCAGCTCGGCGACTCGCTGGTGATCGGCGGCGGGGACGGCCTGTGGAACGTGCACGTGCACGTGGACGATGCGGGCGCGGCCGTCGAGGCGGGCGTGGAGGCGGGCCGGCCGTACCGGATCAGGATCACCCACTTCGCGGAGGCGGCGGCCCGGGCGGGGGAGCGGGTGGGGGCGCCTCCCGGCCCTCCTTGGGGCTGGGGGCGGGACGCCTCGCACGGGCGGGCGGTGCTGAGCGTGGTGTCCGGCAGCGGTCTGGCGCAGCTGTGCGAGCAGGCCGGCTCGGTGGTGCTGTCCGCCGACCCGGACCGGCCGCCGGCGAGCGTCGAACTGGTCGCCGCCGTGCACCGCTGCGCGGCCCGCGAGGTGGTGCTGCTGCTGAACGACCCCGAACTGCGGGCCGCCGCCGGCGCCGCCGCCGACCAGCTGCGCGAGGAGGGGGTGCGGATCGCCGTGCTGCCCACCCGCTCCCCGGTGCAGGGCCTGGCCGCGCTCGCCGTGCACGACGCGGGCCGGCGCTTCGACGAGGACGTGGTCGCCATGACCTCCGCGGCCGGCGCCACCCGGTACGCCGAACTGGCCGTCGCCGAGGGCGAGTCGTGGACCATGGCGGGCGTCTGCCAGGCCGGCGACGTGCTCGGCCTGATCGACGGCGACGTCGCGGTGATCGGCCGGGACCTCACCGAGACCGCGCTGACCGTGCTGGACCGGATGATCGCCGCCGGCGGCGAACTGGTCACCCTGGTGCTCGGCGAGGACGCCCCCGCCGAGCTCGCCGACCGGCTGATCGCGCACGCCCGCCGCACCCGGCCGGAGGTCGACACGGTGGCGTACCAGGGCGGGCAGGAGGCCGCCCCGCTGCTCATCGGGGTGGAATGAGGACCGGACCGTCGGTCCGGTGGTGTGAAATGGGACCCGATGGGCGCTCTCGATGAACCTCTGAAGGACCTGGTCGGCGACCGCACCGCGAAGGTGCTGGCCGACAGTCTCAAGCTGCGCACGGTCGGCGACCTGCTGCACCACTACCCGCGCCGGTACGTCGAACGCGGCCAGCTCACCAGCCTGGACGAGCTGGAGGTGGACGAGCACGTCACCGTGCTGGCCCGGATCGAGAAGGTCACGCTGATCCCGTTCCGCGGCCGCAAGGGCGACCGGCTGGAGGTGGTGGTCACCGACGGCCGCTCGAAGCTGTCGCTGGTGTTCTTCAACCAGGGCTGGCGGCAGAAGGACCTGAAGCCCGGTCAGCAGGGCCTGTTCGCCGGCAAGGTCGGCCTGTTCAACCGCACCCGGCAACTCGCCTCGCCCGACTACCAGTTGATCGAGGACGAGGAGGGCTCCGCGGCGGCGAAGCAGTTCGCCGGCCGGCTGATCCCGGTCTACCCGGCGAGCGCCCAGATGCCCAGCTGGAAGCTCTCGCTGTGCGTGGAGATGGCGCTCACCAAGCACCTCGCGGACGTCGGCGAACCGCTGCCCGCCGAACTGCGCGCCGAACACGGGCTGATCCCGCTGCCCGAGGCGCTGGAGCTCATCCACCGCCCGCACAACCAGGCCGAGAAGGAACGCGCCCAGAACCGGCTGCGCTGGGACGAGGCGTTCGTGCTGCAGGTCGCGCTGGCCCGCCGCCGGGCCGCCGACACCGCCCTGCCCGCCGTCCCGCGCCGCCCCGTGCCCGGCGGGGTGCTGGACGCCTTCGACGCCCGCCTCCCCTTCACCCTGACGGAGGGGCAGCACAAGGTCTGCGCCGAGATCTTCGCCGACCTCGCCACCGACCACCCCATGCACCGGCTGCTGCAGGGCGAGGTCGGCTCCGGCAAGACCCTGGTCGCGCTGCGCGCCATGCTCGCCGTGGTCGACGCCGGCGGGCAGGCCGTGCTGCTCGCCCCGACCGAGGTGCTCGCCCAGCAGCACCACCGCTCGATCGTGGAGATGATGGGCGACCTCGCCGAGGCCGGGATGATCGGCGGCTCCGAGATCGGCACCCGGGTCGCGCTGCTCACCGGCTCGATGGGCGCGGCCGCCCGCCGCGGCGCGCTGCTGGACATGGCCTCCGGCAAGGCCGGCATCGCCATCGGCACGCACGCCCTGATCGAGGACAAGGTGCAGTTCGCCGACCTCGGCCTGGTCGTGGTCGACGAGCAGCACCGCTTCGGCGTCGAACAGCGCGACGCGCTGCGGGCCAAGGGCGAACAGCCGCCGCACCTGCTGGTGATGACCGCGACGCCGATCCCGCGCACCGTCGCGATGACCGTCTTCGGAGACCTGGAGACCTCGGTCCTCGACCAGCTGCCGTCCGGCCGCTCGCCGATCTCCACCCACGTGGTCCCCGCCCTGGAGAAGCCCAACTTCCTCACCCGCGCCTGGGAACGCGTCCGCGAGGAGGTCGGCAAGGGCCACCAGGCGTACGTGGTCTGCCCGCGGATCGGCGACGAGGACGAGCAGCCGAAGGGCCGCCGGAAGCCCAAGGCGGAGCTGGAGGAGGTGGACGCGGGCGCCGACAGCGAGGAGCGCCGGCCCCCGCTGGCCGTGGTGGAGACCGCGGACAAGCTGCTCAAGGGCCCGCTGGCCGGGCTGCGGGTGGAGATCCTGCACGGCAGGCTGGCCCCCGACGCCAAGGACGACGTGATGCGCCGGTTCGCCGCCGGCGAGGTCGACGTGCTGGTCGCCACCACCGTGATCGAGGTCGGCGTCAACGTCCCCAACTCCACCGCCATGGTGATCATGGACGCCGACCGGTTCGGCGTCTCCCAGCTCCACCAGCTGCGCGGCCGGGTCGGCCGCGGCTCCGCCCCCGGCCTCTGCCTGCTGGTCAGCGACATGCCCGCGGCCAGCGCCGCCCGGGCCCGGCTGGACGCGGTGGCCGGCACGCTGGACGGCTTCGAGCTCTCCCGGATCGACCTCGAACAGCGCCGCGAGGGCGACGTCCTCGGCCAGGCCCAGTCCGGCGTGAAGTCCTCGCTCAAGGTCCTCTCCGTCCTGGAGGACGAGGAGGTCATCGCCACCGCCCGCGCCGAGGCCACCCGGCTGGTCGCCGCCGACCCCGACCTCGCCGACCACCCCGAGCTGCGCACCGCGCTGGAGAGCCTGCTCGACGAGGACCGCGCGGAGTACCTGGAGAAGGGCTGACCGGCTCGTTCCCACCTCGGATGTCAGTGCCCCGGGAGAGAATGTCATTGTTCGGGGCGCGCTCCAAGTCGCTTCCCCGGCACGAGAATTGGGGGTCATTGCATGGCATTCCGTCACCTCAACGAGCTCCCGCTCGGCGACAAGGTCTTCCGGATCGAGGTCGCCAGCGAAGACGATCGCGAAGTCACCCTCACCCTGACCGGCTGGCGCGAGGGCAACGCCGCCAACCCGGTCGCCTCCGGCAAGCTCCGCCTCCCGGTGGAGGACGTCGCCTCGCTGCGGATCGCGCTCAACCGCGCGCTGCGCGCACTGGCGATCGTCGCCGACGTCTCCGAGCCGATCCCCGACCGGGACGTGCTGCGCGAGCTCTACCCCGGCCACGGCGCCCCCTGGGTCCCGCAGCACGAGGAGGAGCTGGTCCGCCGCTTCCACGACGGCGACACCATCGCCCGGATCGCCGCCCGTTACGGCCGCACGCCCGACTCCGTCCGCACCAAGCTGCGCGAACTCGGCCACGACGCGCGCCGCCCGGAGTACTGCCCGCCCGACGGCTGCCTCTCCTGGTCGCGCTACGCCTCGCCCGCCCTGCTCGGCGCCGCGGAGTAACGGACCGGGGCGTGAGGAACTGCGCGACCGACCACCCGCGCACCGTCGGCTAGGGTCGAACGCGCAGTTCCCCACACCTCTGAGAAGGACCATCCATGCCTCGCGTGATCGCCGGCGTCGCCGGAGGCCGCACCCTCGTCGTGCCGCCCGGCCGGAACACCCGTCCGACCTCCGACAAGGCGCGGGAGGCGATGTTCTCCACCGTCGAGGCGCTGTTCGGACCGATCGGCGGGGCGCGGATGCTGGACCTGTTCGCGGGCAGCGGCGCGGTCGGGCTGGAGGCGCTCTCCCGGGGCGCGGCGCACGCGCTCCTGGTGGAGGCGGACGCGGGCGCGGTGAAGGCGGTGCGGGAGAACGTCCGCGCGCTCGGCCTTCCGGGTGCGGACGTGCGGGCGGACAAGGCCGAGCGGGTGATCGCCGGCGCGCCGCCGGCCCAGCCGTACGACCTGGTGTTCCTGGACCCGCCGTACGCGGTGGAGGACGCCGTACTGCGGGAGATGCTGGTCACACTCCGCTCGGGGGGCTGGCTGTCCGAGCATGTTCTCGTCACCGTGGAACGCAGCACCCGGGGCGGAGAGTTCGGCTGGCCGGACGGCTTCGAGGGGCTGCGCTCCCGCCGGTACGGCGAGGGCACGCTCTGGTACGGTCGCGCCGCTACCGGGGCTGACGAAGACTCGTAGCCGGACACGTCCCGCCTCCCGAGGGAGCTCACCCATGCGCCGCGCCGTCTGTCCGGGGTCGTTCGATCCCATCACCAACGGACACCTCGACATCATCGAGCGGGCCTCGAAGCTGTACGACGTGGTGCACGTGGCGGTGCTGATCAACCGCAACAAGCAGGGCATGTTCACCATCGAGGAGCGGATCGGCCTGATCGAGGAGACCACCGCGCACCTGGGCAACATCCAGGTGGAGTCGCACAGCGGCCTGCTGGTGGACTTCTGCCGGGAGCGCGACATCCCGGCGATCATCAAGGGACTGCGCGCGGCCGGCGACTTCGACTACGAGCTGCAGATGGCGCAGATGAACCACGGGCTGACCGGCGTGGAGACGCTGTTCGTGCCGACCTCGCCGACGTACAGCTTCCTCTCCTCCAGCCTGGTGAAGGAAGTGGCCT
This sequence comes from Streptomyces sp. TLI_171, assembly GCF_003610255.1. Lineage (GTDB taxonomy): Bacteria > Actinomycetota > Actinomycetes > Streptomycetales > Streptomycetaceae > Kitasatospora. The sequence goes on from NZ_RAPS01000001.1 coordinate 5,161,448, forward strand.
CGCTCGGCGGCGACGTCTCCCACCTGCTGCCGACGGTGGTGCACGAGCGGCTGGTCGAGCGGATCGCCGAACGCCGCAACTGACCGAGGCGTTGTGAGCGGCGGGGCGGGTGGCCGTACAGTCTGTACTCCCGGCCCCGGGAGTGGCATCCGCGACCCCCGGGCACTGCCTCCGCCGCACCTCGGCGGCACACGGAAAGACTGAAGACGCCCGTGGACGTGCAGCAGAAACTCGACGAGATCATCTCCATGGTCGAGAAGGCCAAGGCCATGCCGATGTCGGCCTCCTGCGTGGTCAACCGCGCCGAGCTGACCGGCCTGCTCCGTGACCTGCGCGACGCGATGCCCGCCGAACTCGCCCAGGCGCAGTCGGTGGTGGCGGACCATCAGCAAGTGGTCGCCGACGCCCAGGCGCAGGCCGACCAGATCATCCGCGGCGCGCACGACGAGCGCGGTTCGCTGATCTCCGACACCGAGGTGGTGCGCCAGGCCCAGGCCGAGGCGGACCGCCTCCTCGCCGAGGCGCGCACCGAGGTGCAGGCGAAGCGCGTCGAGGCGGACGACTACGTCGACTCCAAGCTGGCCAACTTCGAGGTGGTGCTGACCAAGACGCTGGGCGCGGTCGGCCGCGGCCGGCAGAAGCTGCGCGGCGACTCGGGCGTCTACGAGCCGGAGAACGAGCTCGGCGAGGACGGCGAGGAGTTCCAGCCGCGGATCAGCCCCAGCCCGGAGGCGGACGAGTACGTCGACGTGAAGCTCGCCACCCTGGAGGCGGTGCTCTCCGCCACCCTGGAGGCGGTCGGCAAGGGCCGCGACAAGCTGCTCGGCAAGGCCCCGATCGACGAGCTGGGCGCCTACCTGGCCGCCGCCGACGAGGCCCAGCAGCTCAAGGACCGGGCCGAGGCGGTCGCCTCCGGCTTTGCCGCCGAGGGCGACCAGTCCTGGTACGGGGACGTCCCGCAGCAGCAGTCCTGGCCCGAGCAGACCCCGGCCGCGGCCGGCTGGCAGCACCCCGGCGAGGACCACCCCGCAGCCTCCGGCTGGGGCGACCCGCACGCCCAACCGCAGGCCCCGCAGTACGCCGAGGCGTACGGCGGCGGCTACGACCCGGCGGCGGCCCCGCAGACCGACCCGTACGGCCAGCCCTACGGGCACCAGCAGCCGGTCGACCCGTACTACCAGCAGCAGTACCAGCCGCAGCAGGGATTCGACCAGTGGGGCAACCCGCTGCCCGCCGACCCGTACGGCTACCAGCAGCAGCAGCAGCCGCAACTGCCGCAGCAGCAGGCCGGACTGGACGAGACCAGCTTCTTCGACACCAGCATGATCGACATGACCAGGCTGCGGGAGCTCGGCGGCCGGTGAACGGGCGAGTTGGGTTCGGCGCGGACTCTCCGGTAGTCTGACCACTCCGGCCTGTTCGCGCCGGGTTCGCCGTGCGCCCGCATCCGGGCCGCGCACCGCAGGAACCAACATTCGCGCCACGCAGGGATGCGTGCCGCCGCCAGGAAGTCAGGAAACCTTGAACCGCCTCGACCACCGCGACCCGCTCGTGTTCGACACGCATGAGCTCGGCCGTCGCCCCGGATCGCTGCGCAAGGTGTCCCGCGCCCTGGAGGCCCCCGCGGAGCTGGGCATCGCGGACGTGATCGGCGTTCCCGAGAAGAGCGAGATCAAGCTGGAGCTCCGGCTGGAGTCCGTGGTCGAGGGCGTGCTGGTCACCGGCACCGCCGAGGCCCACGTGACCGGCGAGTGCTCCCGTTGCCTGGAGCCGGTGGAGGACGACCTGGAGGTCGACTTCCAGGAGCTGTTTTACTACCCGGAGGCCGAGGAGCGTCACCGCGCGATCGCGGGAGACGACTTCGACGAGGAGTCCGAGGACGAGACTTACCGGCTGGAGGGCGACCTGTTCGACCTCCAGCCGGTGCTGCGTGACGCGGTGGTGCTCGCACTGCCGCTGCAGCCGGTGTGCCAGGACGACTGCCTGGGTCTGTGCTCCGAGTGCGGGGCCCGCCTGAGCGACGACCCGTCGCACCACCACGACGCCGCCGACCCCCGGTGGGCGGCCTTGCAGGGACTCTCCGCCGCCCCCGGCGACGAGGGTGACGAGGAATAAGACACAGCGCTGCCCGTGAGGGCCTCGCCGTAGAACCAGGAGATTTACCGTGGCTGTTCCGAAGCGGAAGATGTCGCGCAGCAACACGCGTCACCGCCGTTCCAACTGGAAGGCCGTCGTGCCCGCGCTCGTCGCGTGCGACCGCTGCCACGAGCCGAAGCTCGCGCACATCGCGTGCCCGAGCTGCGGCACGTACAACCGTCGCCAGGTCCTCTCGGTCTGATCGGCGGGGTGCACGGATCGATGTCGGACACTGGCAGTTCCACCCGCAAGCCGAACCCCGCGAGCAACGGGGGTAAGGGCGGCGGGCCGGCTTCGACCGAATACGACGTCCTGGAAGGGCGCCTCGGGTACCCACTTGAGCGCGCCCTTCTGGTACGTGCCCTGACCCACCGCTCGTACGCGTACGAGAACGGCGGGCTGCCCACCAACGAGCGCCTGGAGTTCCTCGGCGACTCGGTGCTGGGCCTGGTGGTGACCGACACCCTGTACCGCCTCCACCCCGAGGTGGCCGAGGGCACGCTCGCCAAACTCCGCGCCGCGGTGGTCAACTCCCGCGCGCTCGCCGAGGTCGGCCGCGGCCTGGAACTCGGCACCTTCATCCGGCTCGGCAAGGGCGAGGAAGGCACCGGCGGCCGCGACAAGTCGTCGATCCTCGCCGACACCGTCGAAGCCGTGATCGGCGCCATCTACCTCGACCAGGGGCTGGACTCCGCCACCGACTTCGTCCACCGGCTGTTCGACCCGCTGATCGCGGAATCCGCTCAGCTCGGCGCCGGACTGGACTGGAAGACCAGCCTCCAGGAACTCACCGCCGCCGTCGGCATCGGCGTTCCCGAGTACGTGGTCACCGAATCCGGCCCGGACCACGAGAAGACCTTCACCGCCGCCGCCCGGGTGGCCGGCGACGACTACGGCTCCGGCAGCGGACGCTCGAAGAAGGAAGCCGAGCAGAAGGCCGCCGAGTCCGCCTGGCGGGCCATCAAGGCCAAGCACGAGGACGCGCAGGCCGCCGGCGAGCAGCCCACCGCGACGGTCTGACCGCGCCGTGCCCGAGCTGCCCGAGGTCGAGGTCGTCCGCCGCGGTCTGGCCCGCTGGGCCGCCGGACGCACCGTCGGCGACATCGAGGTGCTGCACCCGCGCGCCGTCCGCCGCCAGGCCGGCGGCGCCGAGGAGTTCACCGCCCTGCTGCGCGGCCGGACCTTCGGCGAACCGCAGCGCCGCGGCAAGTACCTGTGGGTGCCGCTCGGCGACGGCCTGTCGATGATCGGCCACCTCGGGATGAGCGGCCAACTGCTCGTCCAGGAAGCCGCCATGGCCGAGTCCGTGCACCTGCGGGTGCGGCTCCGGTTCACCGACGGCGGCACCGAGCTGCGCTTCGTCGACCAGCGCACCTTCGGCGGCCTCGCCGTCGAGGAAGCCGAGGCCGACGACCCCGAGGCCACCCCCGTCTCGCTCGCGCACATCGCCCGCGACCCGCTCGACCCCCGCTTCGACGACGCCGCGTTCGCCGCCGCGATCAAGGCCAGGCGGACCACCGTGAAGCGCGCCCTGCTCGACCAGACCCTGATCAGCGGCGTCGGCAACATCTACGCCGACGAGGCGCTCTGGCGCAGCCGCCTGCACTACGACCGCCCCACCGCGACCCTCACCCGCCCCGCCGCGCTGACCCTGCTCCAGCACGCCCGGGACGTGATGACGGCGGCACTGGCCGTCGGCGGGACGAGCTTCGACTCGATGTACGTCAATGTCAACGGCGAGAGCGGCTACTTCTCCCGCGACCTCGACGCGTACGGCCGCGAGGGGCAGCCCTGCCGCCGCTGCGGCACGGCGATGCGCCGCGACGCCTGGATGAACCGCTCCAGCTACTCCTGCCCGAAGTGCCAGCGCCCCCCGCGCTAGGCCGTCAGGTCTGCGCGTTCTCCCGGTCGGCCTCCGCCTGCTGCAGGGCGCCCGCACTCTCGCCCTCGCCGAAGTAGGCCACACCGACCGCGCTCACCACGGCGAGCACGAAGCCGAAGCCGGCCAGCCAGCCGAGGCCGGGACGGGAGGTGTCGCCGAGCCACAGCACGCCGACCGCGCCGGGGACCACGGTCTCGCCGACCACCAGGGCGGCGGTCGCCCCGTTGACCGAGCCGACCTGCAGCGCGACCGTGTGCAGGTACATGCCGCCGAGGCCGCCGACCAGGACCGCGTACAGCGCCGGGTCGGCGAGCAGCGCGGTGACCGAGAACGGCTGGACGCCGTCCAGGATGCGCACGCCGATGCCCAGCGCGCCGAAGCCGAGACCGGACAGCAGGCCCGCCACGATCGCGCCGCCGGAGCCGAGCCGGCGGACGATCAGCGAGCCCCCGGCGATCAGCACCACCGAGCCGATCAGCAGCCACCAGTGGAAGGCCCGGGCCGCCTCGTGCCCGCCCTCCGGACCGGCGGCGACCGCGAGCAGCACCAGCGCGCCGCACAGGATCCCGATGGACAGCCACTCCAACTGGCGCAGCCGCAGCCCGAGCAGCTTCACCGAGAGCAGCGCGGTGATCACCAGGTTGGCGCTGATGATGGTCTGCGACAGGAACAGCGGCAGCAGCCTGGCGGCCAGCGCGCCCAGGCCGAAGCCGATGAAGTCCAGCACCGTACCGAGGATGAACTCCCAGGTGACGGCGGCCTTCGCGGTGGAGGACAGGCTCGGCCCGCCGTGCTCGGTGACGGTGCCGGCGGCGGCCTCCTGCCGGGCCGAGCGGCGGGCGCCGAGGGCTTGCAGCACCGACCCGGTGCCGTAGCAGGCGGACGCCGCGACGGCGGTGACGAGACCGAGGATCACCTGGGGGCTCCTGTCGGGGGAGTGGAAGATCGTCACCACTATGCCCGCTCGACGGACCCGCCCGGACCGGCCGGGGCCAACTCCGGCCGGTCGGCGGGGGTCCCGGCGGGCACTCTCGCCCTGGAGTAGGGGTCGGTCTCGGGGTCGGACGGTACCGGGGTAGGGCGTGGGTCCGGCCCGCGGACCGGTACGGTCGGGACTATGAGAACTGTGCTTCGCCGCCCCCGGACCACCGGGCCCGCCGCCGCCCTCGGGGCGGCGCTGCTCGGCCTGCTGATGGTGTTCGGGCTGTCCGCACCCGCTTCGGCCTCCGGCCTGAACGACGCGGCCGACTCGCTGAAGAAGACCCAGGTGTACGTCGACCCGGCGATGGCCGACCGGTTCTCCAAGGCCCAGGCCGACAAGCTGGCCGAGAAGCTGAAGGACGCGGACAAGCCGATCTTCATCGCGGTGCTGCCGGACAGCCCGGCGTACCCGACCAAGAACCTGTTCAGCGACCTCCGCACCAAGGTCGGCATCGTCGGCGTCTACGGGATCTGGCGCGGCAACCAGTTCGTCGCGCAGTCCGACGCCAAGGCGCTGGCGCCGAAGTCCGCCGACGCCATCGCGGGCGCCGCGTTCCGCTCCAACTCCGGCGACATCAACGCCACCGTGACCGAGTTCGTCGACTCTGCCGCCAAGCAGACCAAGGGCGACGGCCCCCAGCACAGCACCTCGATCGCCTGGATCCTCGTCCCGCTGCTGCTGCTGGTGCTGGCCGGCGCCGGCGCGTTCCTGCTGTTCCGCCGCGCCAGGAAGCGCAAGGAGGACAGGCTCCGCGCCGAACTCGCCCAGCTGCGCACCGTGGTGGACGAGGACATCACCGCGTTCGGCGAGGAGCTGGACCGGCTCGACTTCAACCCCGGCGCCGCCGACGCGGACGACGCCCAGCGCGCCGACTACACGCACGCCCTGGACTCCTACGACCGCGCCAAGCGGACCATGGACGGGGCGAAGCAGCCCGAGGACGTCCGCCCGGTGACCGAGGCGCTGGAGGACGGGCGGTTCGCGCTGGCCACCCTGGCTGCCCGCCGGGAGGGCCGGCCGCTGCCCGAGCGCCGCGTCCCGTGCTTCTTCGACCCGCGGCACGGCCCGTCCGTCGCCGACGTCCAGTGGGCCCCGCAGGGCGGCGCCCCGCGCACCGTCCCGGCCTGCGCCGACGACGCGGCCCGGCTGGCCGGCGGCCAGGAGCCGGACATCCGCACCGTGCAGACCGAGCACGGCCACCAGCCGTACTGGAACGCCGGCCCGGCCTACAGCCCCTGGGCGGGCGGCTACTTCGGCGGCGGCATGCTGCCCGGCCTGCTGGTCGGCACCATGCTCGGCTCGATGCTCTCCACCCCGAGCTACGCCTACGGCGGCGACTACGGCCACGACCACGACGCCAACGACGGCGCGGACGCCGGCGACTACTCGGGCGGCGACTTCAATTCCTCCGACTTCAACGACTCCGACTTCGGCGGCGGCGGTGACGACTTCGGTGGCGGCGGCGACTTCGGCGACTTCGGCGGCGGCGACTTCTGACACCTGATCACCCCGCGCGGCCCCCGGTCCCTCCCCGGTCCGGGGGCCGCCGGCTGTTCTCGGACCAGCTGCGCGGTGCTGGTGGCACCGGCAGGAACGGGGCCGGGACCGTCGGTGGCGCGGCCGTGGGGTGCGAGTCGGGCCGTCGTCACGTTCGGACCAGCGGCGCGGTCTCGGGGGAGCGGGTCCCGGCCGGTTCGTGGCGGCCGAGCAGCGTCAGCGCCAGGCCGCAGGACAGCAGCTGCCAGCCCGCGCCCCAGCCCAGGACCGTCCCCGGGCCGACGGCGTCCGCCAGCGGCCCGGCCAGGGCCAGCCCCACCGGGCCGAACGCGAACGCCCCCAGGGTGCCGTACGCGCTGACCCGGCCCAGCGCTTCGGGCGGAACGTGACGCTGGGTCAGGGTGGCGAAGAGGGCGCCGCAGACGATCGAGGTCACGCCCGCCCCCGCGGCCGCCACCGCCACCGCGGGCAGCGGCCATCCCAGCGCCAGCGCCCCCGAGGGCAGCGCCCAGCCCGCGGTCACCGCCACCGCGGTGCGCAGCGGTCGAGCCGGCCGGCGACCGAGCAGCAGCGTCCCGCCGAGCACCGCGCCGGCTCCGTACGCTCCCATCACCAGGCCCCAGCCGCGCGCCCCGCCCAGCCGCTCGTGGGCCAGCAGCGGGCCGAGCACCAGGAACGGCGCCCAGACCAGCAGGTTGAACAGGCAGGCCTGCGCGGCGCTCACCCACAGCCACCGCCGGGAGCCGAACTCGCCCCAGCCCGCCCGCAGTTCCGCCATCAGCCCCGGCCGGTCCCCGGTCGCACGCGCCGCGCCGGGCAGGCGCAGCAGCGCCAGCGCCGCGAAGCCCGCGGCGTACGAGGCGGCGTCCACCAGCAGTACCCAGCCGGGACCGGCGACGGCGGTGAGCAGCCCGGCGAGGGCCGGGCCGGCCACCGGGACGCCGTTCCGGACGATGCCCAGCAGCGCGTTGGCGTCGGCGAGTTCACCGGGCGGGACGAGCCGGGGCAGCAGGGCGTCCAGCCCGGGCAGGAACACCGCCTCGGCCAGGCCCCAGAGCACCATCAGCGCGGCCAGTGCCCAGACCCGGGCCTGTCCGGCGAACAGCAGCGCGGCCATCGCGGCCTGGGTCAGGCAGCGCAGCCCGTCCGAGCCGAGCATCACCCGCCGCGCCCCCAGCCGGTCGGCGGCGGCCCCGCCGAGCACCAGCAGCAGCACGATCGGCACGATCCGTGCCGCCAGCACCACGCCGAGCCCGGAACCGCCGCCACCGCCGTCCAGCACCGCGAAGGCCACCGCCACCGAGGCCATCGAGGATCCGAACAGCGAGACGGCGTAGCCCGTGAAGAAGCGGCGGAACTCCCGCCCGTGCAGGACGGCGAGCCGCCGCGAGGTCAGCTTCATGACCGGCAGGTTGCCCCGCCGCCGGGCCTCCCGGCAAGGCTTTCCGCCGAAATACTTGAGCGTTGAGGTGTCAAGGTTATCGGCCATCGGATCGGCCGCAGTAAATAGCCGATTTACCGCAGTGGGAGCCGTATTGACGCCTTCTCGGCGACCGCGATTTACTGCGGATATGACACCTGTGGAGTTCGCCGTCGCGGCCGAGCGCTACCTGGCGGCCGCCCCGCTCGCGGAGGGCTCCCGCCGGGTCTACCGGATCGCCCTGCACACCTGGGCCTGGCTGCTGGTCGGCCGCACCCCGCCGAGCGGGGCCGAGCGGCGGCGGGCCGCCCCGCCGGTGCTGCCGCTCGCCGTCCTGGACGGGCCGGACGCCTCCCGGCGGGTGGCGGAGGCCTTCGCAGCCCGCGCCGGCACGGTCGGTGCGCGGACCGCCAACCGCGAGCTGTCCGCACTGCGGGCCGCCCTTCGCTGGTGGTGCGCCCGGGGCTGGCTGGCCGCCGACCCGGCCGAGGGGCTGCGCCCGCTGCCCGCAGCGCCGGCGACCGGACTGACGGAGGCCCAGGTGCGCGCCGTGCTGGCGCTCCGGGCGCCGCTGCGCGAGAAGGTGCTGTGGCACCTGGTGCGCGAGACGGGCGCCCCGATCGAACGCCTGCTGGCGCTGGACGTCGACCGGCTCGACCTGGCGAACCGGCAGGCCCGCACCGGCGGCGGCGAGCGCCCGCTGCGCTGGCGCGGGGGCAGTGCCCGGCTGCTGCCGCTGCTGGTGGCCGGGCGCAGCGCCGGTCCGCTGTTCCTCACCGGTCGCCGCGCCCCGGCCGGCACGCCGCCGTCCGACCGCTGCCCGCTCACCGGCCGGGGCCGGCTCTCCTACCGGCGGGCGGCCGAGCTGTTCACCGCCGCCACCGCGCCGCTGGACCCGGACGGCCGCGGGTGGACGCTGCACGCGCTGGCCGAGCCGGGGTCGAGGTGACGCCCGGCCGGCGGGCCGGTCCGCGCCGATGAGGTGAAGCCGGGCGGCGCGGTGCGGAGGGTCGGTGGAAGGGGCGTGAAGTGCGTTCCGTGCGCCCCCGATCTGCCCGACTATGGTCAACGCATGCAAGGTCACGACAGCCACCGTTCGGTCCGCGCCACCATCTGGGTGCGCGGGCGCGTCCAGCAGGTGGGGTTCCGCTGGTGGACCAGGGCCAGGGCTCTGGAGATCGGGCTGACGGGATACACGAGCAACCTCGGGGACGGCCGCGTCCAGGTCGTCGCCGAGGGATCGCGAGCGGACTGCGAGCGGCTGCTCGCCGCGCTGCGCGGACCCGGAACGCCAGGTCAGGTCAGTGGGGTCACCGAGATCTGGACCGCCGTGGGCCGCGGGTACCAGGGCTTCGCGATCAGATGAGCACACCGCGGTTGCCGGTCGGAGGAGAGCCGCCGGCAACTGCCGGTGTCATGCGGTTGCCTTTGGGGCAGACTCGTGGTTGACTCCGCAACGTAGTGATCCACTGTCCCGACCGATGGCGTGTCCGTTCCGCCATGCCGGTGACAGGGTCGCGGTAGCGTGCGGTGATCGTGTTGACCCGTACGGTCTTTGGTGAGACGCTGGAAACCCGCGTACAGGTCTGCGTTTACCGGCGGGGCAATGCCGTGTGGGTGCGTCGTGAGGACGCTCTCAGCTGCGGCTGCCCTCGTAGTGCCCAGCCAGCACGTCCGGCGCGCAGGCGCGTACGCATCCCTTCCCCCAGACCCACACCGTACACGGTTCGGTCACTCAGCGTGGAGGACCATACATCATGGCAAAGGCGCTTCTCGGGTACGTCGGCGGCCCCGACCCGCGAATGCTCTCCGAGATGCGACGGCTGCAGGCGCGCGTCCAGGACCTGGAGAACGAGCTCAGCAAGCTCCAGGCCGAGAACGATGCCCTGACCGCTGTCGCTGACGAGCACTCGCTGCTCAGCAGCATCGATCTGGACCAGCGCGAGCCGGCCCTGACCTGACCGTCGCTCGCGGCCTCCGCACCTGAGGCCTCCACGAACGACGCCGTGATGCACTGAGCTTCCCCGACGAGGGGATGGCAGCCTGCAAGGGACGTCCGGGACGGACGTCCCTTCGTCGTGTTCGAGACGTTCTTCTGCCGTAAGGTGCCCCGCCCCCGGCGTGGTCAAACCGCGACCTGAGGGCTGCCCGGAGGCTCGGCCGGATACAGTCGCCGAGCGGCACCGGACAGCGCGAGGCGAGGAGGCGGGCGGGGTGCACCTGAAGAGCCTGACCCTGCGCGGGTTCAAGTCCTTCGCCTCGGCGACCACGCTGCGCTTCGAGCCCGGCATCACCTGCGTGGTCGGCCCGAACGGCTCCGGCAAGTCCAACGTCGTCGACGCGCTGTCCTGGGTGATGGGCGAGCAGGGCGCCAAGTCGCTGCGCGGCGGCAAGATGGAGGACGTCATCTTCGCCGGCACCAGCGGGCGCCCCCCGCTCGGCCGCGCCGAAGTCAGCCTCACCATCGACAACACCGACGGCGCCCTGCCGATCGACTACTCCGAGGTCACCATCACGCGGACGATGTTCCGCAACGGCGGCAGCGAGTACGCGCTGAACGGCACCGTCTGCCGGCTGCTCGACATCCAGGAACTGCTCTCCGACTCCGGCATCGGCCGCGAGATGCACGTCATCGTCGGCCAGGGCCAACTGGACTCCGTGCTGCACGCCGACCCGATGGGGCGGCGGGCCTTCATCGAGGAGGCAGCCGGCGTCCTCAAGCACCGCAAGCGCAAGGAGAAGGCGCTGCGGAAACTCGACGCGATGCAGGCCAACCTCAACCGGGTCCAGGACCTGGTCTCCGAACTGCGCCGCCAGCTCGGCCCGTTGGGTCGGCAGGCGAAGATCGCCCGGCGGGCCGCCGGGATCCAGGCCGAACTGCGCGACTCCCGGCTGCGCCTGCTCGCCGACGACCTGCTCACCCTGCGCCGGGCCGTCGAGGCGGAGGTCGCCGACGAACTCGCGCTGAAACTGCGCCGCACCACCGTCGAACAGGAACTCGCCGCCGCGATCCAGCGCGAAGCCGTCCTGGAGGCCCAGGTCGAACAGCTCGGGCCCGCCCTGGAGGCCGCCCGGCAGACCTGGTACCGGCTCTCCTCGCTCGCCGAGCGCACCCGCGGCACCATCGGACTCGCCGAAGCCAGGGTCCGCGCCGCCGCCACCGCCGGGCAGCTGGAGGAACGGCGCGGCCGCGACCCGGAGGACCTGGAACGAGAGGCCGCCCGGGTCCGCGAGGAGGAAGCCGCCCTCGAAGAGGCCCTGGAGCAGGCGCAGTACGCGCTCGCGGAGGCCGTCGAGGAACGCGCCGACCTCGAACGCGCGCTCGCCGCCGAGGAGCTGCGACTCAAGGCGGCCGCCCGGGCGATCGCCGACCGGCGCGAGGGGCTTGCCCGACTGCAGGGCCAGGCCGCCGCCGCCCGCTCCCGCGCCACCGCCGCCGAGGCCGAGATCGAACGGCTCGCCACCGCCCGCGACGAAGCCCTGCTGCGCGCCGAGTCCGCCCAGGCCGAGTACGAGCAACTCCGCGAGCACAGCGAGGAGTCCGCCGCCGGTGACGAGGAACTCGACGGCCGCCACGAACGGGCCCGGGAGGCGCTGAAGGACGCCGAACGCGCGGTGTCCGCCGCCCGCGAGGCGCTCACCGCCGCCGAGAAGGAACGCGCCGCGCTCACCGCCCGGCACGACGCCCTGGCCCTCGGCCTGCGTCGCAAGGACGGCAGCGGCGCCCTGCTCGGACGCCCCGGCGTGCTCGGCCCCGCGGCCGAACTCCTGCTGGTGGAACCCGGGTTCGAGCTGGCCGTGGCCGCCGGGCTGGGCGCCGCGGCCGAGGCCGTCACGGTCTCCGGCACGGCCGCCGCCGCGGCGGCGCTGGCCTGGCTGCGCGCGGAGGACGGCGGGCGGGCCGCGCTGCTGATCGCGGACGGCACGGCGGCCGTCGACCCGTCGGCGCTGCCCGTGGGCGCGCGCTGGGCGGGGGCGCTGGTCGGCGGCCCGGCCGAGGTCGCCGCCGCCGCCCGGCGGCTGCTGGAACGCACCGCGGTGGTCGAGGACCTGGACGCCGCCCAGCGGTTGATCGCCGCCGAGCCGCGGTGGACGGCCGTCACCCGGGACGGCGACCTGCTCTCCGCCGCGCTCGCGCACGGCGGCTCGGCCGGCGCGCCCAGCCCGTTGGAGACCCAGGCCGCGGTCACCGAGGCCGCCCGCGGCATCGCGGAACTCGACGTCCGCTGCGCGCAGTTGACCGAAGATCTGGCCGCCGCCCGCGACTGGCGCAGCGAACTGGCCGCGGAGGTCGAACAGTTGGCGGTCCTGCGCCGGCAGGGCGAGAAGCAGCGCGCCGAACTCGCCGGTGCGCTCGGACGGTCCGGCGGCGCCGCCCGGGCCGCCGCCGGCGAGGCCGAACGCACCGCCACCGCCGCCGCCAAGGCCGAGAGCGGCCTCGCCGAGGCCCGCGCCGCCGCCGAGGAACTCGCCGAACGCCTCGCCGTCGCCGAGGAGTCGGCCGACAGCGGCGAGGACGAGCCCGACCCCGCCGAACGCGACCGGCTCAACACCGCCTCCGCCGCTGCCCGGCAGACCGAGATGGAGTCCCGGCTGGCCGTCCGCACCCACGAGGAGCGGGTCCGCGGACTCGCGGGCCGCGCCGACCAGTTGGACCGCGCCGCCCGCGCCGAGCGGGAGGCCAGGGCGCGCGCCGCCGAACGCCGCGCCCGCGCCCGCCGCGAGTCCGCCGTCGCCACCGCCGTCGCCGCCGGCGCCCGGCAGCTGCTCGGCCGGATCGAGGAGACCCTCGCCGCCGCCGAGACCGACCGGGCCGCCGTCGAAGCCGACCGCGCCGCCCGCGAGGGCGAACTGCGGCAGTTCCGCGAACACGGCCGCGAACTCAAGGCCGAACTCGACCGGCTGGTCGACGCCGGCCACCGGGACGAGGTGCTGCGGGCGGAGAAGAAGCTGCGGATCGAGCAACTGGAGTCAAAGGCGCTGGAGGAGTTCGGCATCGAGGGCGGCGACCTGCTCGGCGGCTACGGCCCCGACCGGCCGGTCCCCGCCCCGCCGCCCGAGGACGGCGCGGAGCCCGGCGAACCCCGCCCCTACGTCCGCGCCGAGGTGGAGAAGCGGCTCAAGGCCGCCGAACGCGCGTACCAGCAGCTCGGCAAGGTCAACCCGCTCGCGCTGGAGGAGTTCGCCGCGCTGGAGGCCCGCCACCAGTTCCTCGGCGAACAGCTCGACGACCTGCGCAGGAGCCGCCGCGACCTGATGGACATCGTCCGCGACGTCGACACCCGGGTCGAGCAGCTCTTCACCGCGGCCTACCACGACACCGCCGCCCAGTTCGAAGGCGTCTTCTCCCGGCTGTTCCCCGGCGGCGAGGGCCGGCTGATCCTCACCGACCCCGAGAACATGCTCACCACCGGCGTCGAGGTCGAGGCCCGCCCGCCGGGCAAGAAGGTCAAGCGCCTCTCGCTGCTCTCCGGCGGCGAGCGCTCGCTGACCGCCGTCGCGCTGCTGGTGTCGATCTTCAAGGCCCGGCCCAGCCCGTTCTACGTCATGGACGAGGTCGAGGCCGCGCTGGACGAAACCAATCTGCGCCGGCTGATCGCGATCATGGAGGAGCTCCGGGAGAGCTCCCAACTGATCGTCATCACCCACCAGAAGCTCACCATGGAGTCCGCCGACGCCCTCTACGGCGTCACCATGAAGGGCGACGGCATCTCCCAGGTGATCAGCCAGCGGCTGCGCATGCCCGGGCAGAAAGAAACACGGAACAGCACGACATAGGCGCTAAGTGATACTGGACGGGTTATGGAATACGTGATCCTTGCCGTTGTCATCGCGGTGGTCGCCATCGGCGCGATCACCGGACTCGTCGTTTCCGGCAGACGACGCAAAGAGCTGAGCAAGCCCGAGCAGGCCCCGGTCATCACCGCGCCGAAGGCCGAACCGAAGGCGGAGCCCAGGGCCGAGCCCGAGGCAGAGCCCGGGGCCGGACCGGAGGTCCAGCCCGAAGCCGAGGTCCAGCCCGAGGCCGAGCCGCAGGCCGGGCCCGCGGTCGAGGAGCCCACCGCCGCCGAGGCCGAGGCCGCGCCCGAGATCGAGGTGCCCGAGCCGACGGCCGGACGCCTGGTCCGGCTGCGCTCCCGGCTCTCCCGCTCGCAGTCCACCCTCGGCAAGGGCCTGCTCACCCTGCTCTCCCGCGACCGCCTCGACGAGGACACCTGGGAGGAGATCGAGGAGACCCTGCTCACCGCGGACGTCGGCGTCGGCGCCACCCAGGAACTCGTCGACAACCTGCGCACCCGGGTCAAGGTCCTCGGCACCCGCACCCCCGACGAACTGCGCAGCCTGCTCCGCGAGGAACTCGTCAAGCTGATCGGCCCCGAGACCGACCGCACCGTCCACTCCGTCAAGCGCGCGGACGGACCGGCCGTCGTGCTGGTCGTCGGCGTCAACGGCGTCGGCAAGACCACCACCACCGGCAAGCTCGCCCGGGTCCTGGTCGCCGACGGGCGCAGGGTCGTGCTCGGCGCCGCCGACACCTTCCGGGCCGCCGCCGCCGACCAGCTCCAGACCTGGGGCGAGCGGGTCGGCGCCCACACCGTCCGCGGGCCCGAGGGCGGCGACCCCGCGTCCGTCGCCTTCGACGCCGTCAAGCAGGGCATCGCCGACGGCGTCGACACCGTCCTGGTCGACACCGCCGGACGCCTGCACACCAAGACCGGCCTGATGGACGAGCTCGGCAAGGTCAAGCGCGTCGTCGAGAAGCACGGGCCGGTCGACGAGGTGCTGCTGGTGCTCGACGCCACCACCGGTCAGAACGGCCTGGTCCAGGCCCGGGTGTTCGCCGAGGTCGTGGACATCACCGGGATCGTGCTCACCAAGCTGGACGGCACCGCGAAGGGCGGCATCGTCATCTCGGTGCAGCGCGAGCTCGGCGTGCCGGTCAAGCTGATCGGGCTCGGCGAGGGCGCGGACGACCTGGCGCCGTTCGAGCCGGGGGCGTTCGTGGACGCGCTGCTGGGCTGAGGGCTCGTCAGCAGGGTCCGTCCGGGGAGTGGTGTTCCCTCCCCGGACGGACCCTGCTGCGTGTCAGCTGGCGTATTCGGCCTCGCGGTCGCGGGTGCGGTGGCAGGCGTAGGCGAGGGTGCCGAGCAGCAGGCGGGCCTCCGGCGGGGGAGTGTCGGCGGTGGGGCGGCGCAGCCAGCGCATCGGGCCGAGGGCGCCCAGCGGGGTGGGCGGGGCGGCCAGGTAGGAGCCGAGGCCGTGGCAGGTGAGGTCCAGCGAGGCGTCGTCCCAGCCCATCCGGTACAGCAGGTCGGGGAGGCGCTCGGCGGTCCCGGGGGCGACGAAGAGCAGCAGCCGGCCGGCGGGGGAGGCCAGCACCGGACCGACCTGGGTGCCCATCCGCTCCAGCCGGACCAGGGCCTGCAGGCCGGGCTGGGCCGGGACGTCCAGGACGTCGAACTGATGGCCCGTCGGGAACAGCAGCGGGGCGTCCGCCGGACATCGGGCGGCGAGTTCGGCGGCGGTCGCGCCGGGCGCGACCGCCGGGCCGACCAGGTGGTGCAGGTTGGGCGCGGCGCAGCGCGGCACGCCGCAGTCGCAGCGGGTGCCGTGGTGCGGGGGCGGGCTGCCGGCGGCGAGCGTCCAGCCCCAGCGCTCGGAGTACTCGGCGGCGGCCTGCAGCGCGGTGGGCCGGGTGCGGCGGCGGGCGCCGAGCGGGGTGAGCCGAAGGGTGCCGAACAGCTTGTCCATGCCTCCCCCAACCGCTTCCGGTTGCCGGTGGTTACGGGAGCGTGACGTTGAGTCGCCGGTCGGGCGCGTGGTGCGGGGTGCGAGGGCGGCGCGCGCGGACCGGCGCACACCGATCCGGGTGGCGCGGGCGAGCAGGCGCCTTGCACCTGCACTTCGGATGCCGGATCGTCGTTGCCGCACCTGTGCCTCCGTCGGGTCCGGGCATGTGCCGGGGTCATGCCGCACTGACTCATAGTGAAGCGCGGCTCCCGGTCCGGTAGTTCACTCGTGGGGGTGGCGAAAGGTGGCGTTTCTCGGACGTTGCTCCCCCGGATGGCGGAGGCGCGCTACGTTCGGCATACGGAACGCAGTCGACCGGTCACGCGGCCGGCGGATGACGAGTCAGGGCGAGCGGGGCCCCGGGGTTCGGGGCGGGATGGGGACGGTCCCATGGGTGAGAAGCAGCCGAACGAGAAGCTGGGCTCCTGGTTCGCGCGCAGCGGCTGGTCGAAGGGCGAGCTGGCGCGGCAGGTGAACCGCAGGGCCCGGCAGATCGGCGCCCACCACGTCTCCACGGACACCTCCCGGGTGCGCCGCTGGCTGGACGGCGAGCAACCGCGCGAGCCGATCCCGAAGATCATGTCGGAGCTGTTCTCGGAGCGCTTCGGCTCCGTGGTGTCGATCGAGGACCTCGGCCTGCGCACGATCGTCCCGGTGACCACCGTGGGCAGCGGGGTCGACCTGCCGTGGAGCCCGCAGCAGACGGTGCAGGCGATCAGCGAGTACTCGCGCAGCGACCTGATGCTCAACCGCCGTGGCTTCCTGGGCACTTCGCTCGCGCTGACGGCGGGTGCGGCGCTGATCGAGCCGATGCAGCGCTGGCTGACGCCCGGACCGAACGGGGCGCCCACGCCGATCCTGGCGGCGGCCACCGGCAGCGACCACTTCTCCGGTCGGCTGTCCGAGCCGGAGCTGCAGCTGCTGGAGCAGACCACCGAGATGTTCCGGCAGTGGGACGCGCAGAACGGCGGCGGCCTGCGCCGCAAGGCGGTGGTCGGCCAACTCCACGAGGTCACCGACCTGTTGCAGGAGACGTACCCGGAGGCGACCACCAAGCGGCTGTTCCGGATCACCGCCGAACTCGCCCACCTGGCCGGCTTCATGTCGTACGACGTGGGCATGCACCCGAGCGCGCAGAAGTACTACGTGCTGGCGCTGCACGCGGCCCGGGAGGCCGGGGACCGGCCGTTCGGCGCGCTGATCCTGACCGACATGAGCCGGCAGATGATCCACCTGAACCGCGGCGAGGACGCGCTGGAGCTGATCCACCTCGCCCAGTACGGCAGCCGGGACACCGCCAGCGCCCGCCAGCAGTCGCTGCTGTACGCGATGGAGGCGCGGGCCTACGCCACCATCGGCGAGGTCAACCGGTGCGCGCGGGCGGTCCGGCTGTCGGAGGACACCTTCAGCGACATCCAGGGTGTCGACGAGACGCCGCCGTGGCTGCGGTTCTTCTCGCACGCCGAGCTGTGCGCCGAGAACGGGCACTCCTTCCGCGACCTGGCGTACACCTCGGACCGGGGCGCGGCGATGGCCAGGACGGCAGAGCCGCTGATCACCAAGGCGGTCGACCTGTTCCGGGAGGACGGCGACCACGTCCGCACCTACGCGTTCAACCTGGTCGGGATGGCCTCGGTGCGCCTGCTGCAGAACGAGCCGGAGGAAGCGGCCCGGTACTGCGAGGAGGCGGTGGACATCGCCAAGAAGGTCCGCTCCGAGCGGCTGAACACCCGGGTCCGCAAGACCTCCGAGGCGGCCAGCCGGGACTTCCGCGGCGCCCCCGGGGTCGACCGGCTCGCCGAGCGAGTGGTTCAGGACATTCCGGAGTTCGTCTCGGTGGTCTGACACCCGTTCGGGTGGCGGCCCGCGGCGGCGTATAACACGACGTGTCCAGTACGCGTCACCAGCCGTGGTTCACGCGCCCGTAACGGGCGCGTCAACCGCGTCACTGCGGTGAAACACCGTGCCGCATCGGCCGAAACCCACCTTCGGCACTCTCCTCTCATCGCCGACACGCCGGGATGGCACGGGACAGGTATCCCGGGCGTGGAGCGGCTTTCATATCGGAGGAGACGCCGATGCCGGACGGCTTCAGCGCGGGCGATACCGCCTTTGTGTTCATCTGTGCGGCCCTGGTCATGTTGATGACCCCGGGTCTGGCCTTCTTCTACGGAGGCATGGTCAGGGTCAAGAGCACCCTCAACATGCTGGTCATGAGCTTCATCTCGCTGGCCGTCGTCAGCGTGCTCTGGGTGCTCTACGGCTACACGCTGTCCTTCGGGCCGGACGCCGGTGCAGGCCTCATCGGCAACCTCGACTACCTGGGCATGCGCGGCATCGACCTGAACGCCATCACCGGCACCATCCCGGTCACCGCGTTCGCGGCGTTCCAGCTGATGTTCGCGATCATCACCCCGGCGCTGATCAGCGGCGCCATCGCGGACCGGGCCAAGTTCACGGCCTGGACCCTGTTCGTGGCGCTCTGGGTGACCATCGTGTACTTCCCGGTCGCCCACTGGGTGTTCTTCTTCGACGGCGGCAACGGCGGCTGGCTCGGTGACCGCAACGGCGTCATCGACTTCGCCGGCGGCACCGCGGTGCACATCAACGCCGGTGCGGCGGGCCTGGCCCTGGCGCTGGTGCTCGGCAAGCGGATCGGCTTCAAGAAGGACCCGATGCGCCCGCACAGCCTGCCGCTGGTGATGCTCGGCTCCGGCCTGCTGTGGTTCGGCTGGTTCGGCTTCAACGCGGGCTCGGCGCTGGCCGCCAACGGCGTCGCCGGCATGGCGTTCATGAACACCCAGGTCGCCACCGCCGCCGCCGTCCTCGGCTGGCTCGCCTACGAGAAGATCCGGCACGGCGCGTTCACCACCCTGGGCGCCGCCTCGGGTGCGGTGGCCGGCCTGGTCGCCATCACCCCGGCGTGCGGCTCGGTCTCGATGCTCGGCGCGATCGCCATCGGCGTCATCGCCGGTGCGGCCTGCGCCGCGGCGATCAGCCTGAAGTACAAGTTCGGCTTCGACGACTCGCTCGACGTGGTCGGCGTCCACCTGGTCGGCGGCATCATCGGCTCGCTGCTGATCGGCTTCTTCGCCACCGGCCACGTCGGCCAGACCGCGTCCGGCCTGTTCTACGGCGGCGGCCTGACCCAGCTGGGCAAGCAGGGGCTCGGCGTGGTCGTCGTCCTGGTCTACTCCTTCGTGCTCTCCTGGCTGATCGGCCAGGCGATCCAGAAGACCATCGGGTTCCGGGTCTCCGAGGACGTCGAGGTCGCCGGCATCGACCAGGCCGAACACGCCGAGTCCGCCTACGACTTCACCTCCGTCGGCGCCAGCCTCGCCCGTGCCGTGGCCGTCACTCCCGCGGCCGTCCCCGCCGAGAAGACCGAGGTCGACGCCCGATGAAGCTCATCACCGCCGTCATCAAGCCCCACCGTCTGGACGAGGTCAAGGAAGCCCTGCAGGCCTTCGGAGTGCACGGACTGACCGTCACCGAGGCCAGCGGATACGGCCGGCAGCGCGGCCACACCGAGGTCTACCGGGGAGCGGAGTACACCGTCGACCTGGTGCCGAAGGTCCGGATCGAGATACTGGTCGAGGACGAGGACGCCGAGCAGTTGATCGACGTGGTGGTCAAGGCCGCCCGCACCGGCAAGATCGGCGACGGCAAGGTCTGGTCGATCCCGGTCGAGACCGCGATCCGGGTCCGCACCGGAGAACGCGGCCCCGACGCCCTCTGACCTTCTAGCATTCACCTCCTGGCGGACCTGCCCTCGCGGCAGGTCCGCCGAAGGCGTATCCGGCACCAGCACGCACCGGGAGCAGACGTGACGAGCACCGACCCCGCCGACTACGGCTACCCGGCCGAGCGCGCCCGCCTGCTGGCCGACCCGGTCATCGCCGGCCCCGAGCGGCGGGCCGCGCTGGCCCGGCTCACCGACCACTGGCTGGCCGGGCTGTACCGGGCGGCCGGCGCCCCCGCCCGGACCGCGCTGGTCGCCGTCGGCGGCTACGGGCGGGCCGAACTCTCCCCGCGCAGCGACCTGGACGTGCTGCTGCTGCACGAGGGCCCGCTCGCCGCCGAGGCGGCCGAGCGCATCTGGTACCCCGTCTGGGACAGCGGCGTCTCGCTCGACCACGCCGTCCGCACCCCCGGCGAGGCCCGCGCGGTCGCCGCCGAGGACCTCAAGGCCCAGCTCGGCCTGCTCGACGCCCGCCACCTCGCCGGCGACCCGCAGCTCACCGCCGACCTGCGTTCCGCCGTGCTCGCCGACTGGCGGGCCGCCGCCCCCGAGCGGCTCCCCGAACTGCACGCCCTCGGCCAGAGCCGGGCCGAGCGCCACGGCGAGCTGTCCTTCCTGCTGGAACCCGACCTGAAAGAGGCCCGCGGCGGCCTGCGCGACGTGGTCGCGCTCAACGCCGTCGCCGCCACCTGGCTGGCCGACGCCCCCCGGGACGGCCTGGAGGCCGCCGCCCGCACCCTCGCCGACGTCCGCGACGCGCTGCACCTGACCACCGGCCGGGCCACCGAGCGGCTCAGCCTGCAGGACCAGGACCAGGTCGCCGAACGGCTCCGGGTGCTCGACGCCGACACCCTGCTGCGGCAGGTCTACCAGGCCGCCCGCACCGTCGCGTACGCCTCCGACGTCACCTGGCGCGCGGTCGAGCGGGTGCTCGCCGCCCGCAGCCGCCCGGCCCGCCGGGCCACCCGGTTCGGTTTCCCGTTCAACGGCGCCCGGCGGGCCCCGGTCGGATCCGCCGCGCCCGAGCGCCGCCCGCTCGCCGAGGGCGTGGTCGAACTGGACGGCGAGGCGGTCCTCGCCCAGGCCGCCCGGCCCGCCACCGACCCCGTGCTGCCGCTGCGGGCCGCCGCCGCGGCCGCCCAGGCCGGGCTCACCGTCTCCTACGCCACGGTGCGCCGGCTGGCCGCCGAGACCAGGCCGCTGCCGGTGCCCTGGCCCGACGAGGCCCGCGCCCAGCTGGTCACCCTGCTCGGCGCCGGCGAGGCCTGCCTGCCGGTCTGGGAGGCGCTGGAGGCCGAGGGGCTGATCAGCCGGATGCTGCCGGACTGGGAGCGGGTCCGCTGCCGGCCGCAGCGCAACGCCGTGCACCGCTGGACCGTCGACCGGCACCTGATCGAGACCGCCGTCAAGGCCGCCGCGATGACCCGCCGCACCGCCCGCCCGGACCTGCTGCTGGTCGCCGCGCTGCTGCACGACCTGGGCAAGGGCTGGCCCGGCGACCACTCCGAGGCCGGCGAGGTGATCGTCCGGGACGTCGCCGTCCGGATGGGCTTCGACAAGCAGGACACCGACACCCTGGCGCTGCTGGTCCGCCACCACCTGACGCTGATCGACACCGCCACCCGCCGCGACCCCGACGACCCCGCCACCGCCGACCTGATCGCCAAGACCGTCGGCACCCAGACCCACCTGGAGCTGCTGCACGCCCTCACCGAGGCCGACGCCACCGCCACCGGCCCCGCCGCCTGGTCGAGCTGGCGGGCCTCGCTGGTGGCCCAGTTGGTCGCCCGCACCGCCGCCCGGCTGGCCGGCGAGCACCGGCCGCCCGCCGCCGACGCCGACCCGACCGCCGACCAGGAGCGGCTGGCCGTCGAGGCCGCCCGCACCGGCGCGCCCGCGCTGGCGTTCACCGCGCACGCCGAGCCCGCCGTCGACGGCGGCACCGAGCCCATGGGCGTCGAGCTCACCCTCGCCATCCCGGACCGCCCGGGCCTGCTCGGCACCGTGGCCGGCGTGCTCGCCGTGCACCGGCTGGCCGTCCGCAAGGCCGGCCTGCGGGAACTCGATCCGGTCGGCGCCGGCCCCGTGCTGCTGCTGTCCTGGACGGTGGCCGCCGAGTACGGCGACCTGCCCGACGCCGCCCGGCTCCGCGCCGACCTGCGGCGCGCCCTGGACGGTTCGCTGGACGTCACCCGCAAGCTCGCCGAACGGGACGCCGCCGCACCCCGCCGGCGCGGCATCAGCACCCCGCCGCCGGTGGTCGCCGTCGCCCCCGGCGCGGCCTCGCAGTACGCCACCGTGCTGGAGGTCCGCGCGCACGACGCCCCCGGCCTGCTGCACCGGATCGGGCGGGCGCTGGACGCGGCCGGCGTCCGGGTCCGCACGGCGCACGTCTCCACCCTCGGGGCGGAGGCGGTGGACGCCTTCTACCTCACCTCCAGCGACGGCCGGCCGCTCGAACCGGGCCGCGCCGAGGAGGTCGCGAAGGCCGTGCAGGCGGCCCTGGAAGCCCACTGACCGCGGGCCCGCAGGCGGCCCGGAAGCCCGTTGACGCAGGGGCGCAGACCGTCCACCGGGCGTACGGCTACCCTTGGGGGCGACGACAGTACCCGTACTCGATGCCGCAAGGGACCCGCGACCGACGTGTTCGACACTCTCTCCGACCGCCTCGCAGCGACGTTCAAGAACCTCCGGGGCAAGGGCCGCCTCAGTGAGGCGGACATCGACGCCACCACGCGCGAGATCCGGATCGCCCTGCTGGAGGCGGACGTCGCGCTGCCCGTGGTCCGGGCGTTCATCAAGCAGATCAAGGACCGGGCGCTCGGCTCCGAGGTCTCCGGGGCGCTGAACCCCGCCCAGCAGATCATCAAGATCGTCAACGAGGAGCTCATCAGCATCCTCGGCGGCGAGACCCGCCGGCTCCGGTACGCGAAGACCGGGCCGACCGTGATCATGCTCGCCGGCCTCCAGGGCGCGGGCAAGACCACCCTCGCCGGCAAGCTCGGCCACTGGCTCAAGTCCCAGAAGCACACCCCGCTGCTGGTCGCCTGCGACCTCCAGCGCCCCAACGCCGTCACCCAGCTCGGCGTCGTCGCGGAGCGCGCCGGCGTCGCCTTCTACGGTCCGCAGCCCGGCAACGGCGTCGGCGACCCGGTGCAGGTCGCCCGCGACTCCATCGAGTACGCCAAGCAGAAGCAGTACGACGTGGTCATCGTCGACACCGCGGGCCGCCTCGGCATCGACGCCGAACTGATGCAGCAGGCCGCGGACATCCGCGCCGCGGTCGACCCGGACGAGGTCCTCTTCGTGGTCGACGCGATGGTCGGCCAGGACGCCGTCACCACCGCGCAGGCCTTCCTCGAAGGCGTCGACTTCACCGGCGTCGTGCTCTCCAAGCTCGACGGCGACGCCCGCGGCGGCGCCGCGCTCTCGGTCGCGCACGTGACCGGCCGTCAGATCATGTTCGCCTCCAACGGCGAGAAGGTCGACGACTTCGACGCCTTCCACCCCGACCGGATGGCCTCGCGCATCCTCGGCATGGGCGACGTCCTCTCGCTGATCGAGAAGGCCGAGCAGACCTTCTCGCAGGCCGAGGCCGAGAAGATGGCCGCCAAGCTGCAGGGCGGCGGCAAGGACTTCACGCTCGACGACTTCCTGTCGCAGCTGGAGCAGGTCCAGAAGATGGGCTCGATCTCCAAGCTGCTCGGCATGCTCCCCGGCATGGGCCAGATCCGGGACCAGATCAACAACATCGACGACAAGGACGTCAACCGCGTCGGCGCGATCATCAAGTCGATGACGCCGGCCGAGCGGTCCGACCCGAAGCTCATCAACGGCTCGCGCCGCCTGCGCATCGCCAAGGGCTCCGGCGTCCAGGTCGGCGAGGTCTCCAGCCTGGTGGAGCGGTTCTTCGAGGCCCGCAAGATGATGTCGGCGATGGCCTCCGGCAAGGGCATCCCCGGCATGCCGGGCATCCCCGGGATGGGCGGCGGCGGCAAGCGCACCGGCAAGAAGGCCCCGGTCGCCAAGGGCAAGCGCAAGAGCGGCAACCCGCTCAAGCGCGCGCAGGAGGAGGCCGCGGCCGCCGAGCGCAAGGCCCTCGGGCCGGCCCAGCCGGGCGGCGCGTTCGGCGTCCAGCCGGGCCAGGGTCCGGCCGACTTCGAACTCCCCAAGGAGTTCAAGGACCTGCTCTGACCGAGCGGCTTCCGGGGGCGCGTGGGGGTCACCCCCACGCGCCCCCGTTTTCGCGCCCCTTTGCGTCATGATGGTCCGCATGCGTGTGACGATCCGAGCCCCCCGCCCCGACGATGTCGTCCCCTACGCCGAGACGGTGCGCCGGTCGGCGTCGCACATCGGGCGGTGGAACCCGGTGGAGCCGGACGGGCTGCCGGACCTGTTGAGCCGTCAGGGGGCGGGCCTGCGGACGTTCCTGATCGTGGACGAGGAGACCGGCGGCCTGGTCGGCAAGTGCAACGTGGCGAACATCGTGATGGCGCGGTTCTGCAACGGCGTGCTGGGCTACGACTCGTACGTGCCGTTCGTGGGGACGGGCCGGATGACGGAGGGCATGCGGCTGGTGGTGGAGCGCTGCTTCACGCCGTCGGCGCTGGGCGGTCTGGGGCTGCACCGGCTGGAGATCAACGTGCAGCCGGACAACGAGCGCTCGATGGCGCTGGCGCGGCGGCTGGGCTTCCGGCACGAGGGGTTCACGCCGCGGATGCTGTTCCTGCAGGACGCGTGGCGTGACCACGAGCGTTTCGCGTTGACGGCGGAGGAGTGGCCGACGCCGGTGGGCTGAGCCGCCAGCGGCGTTGCGTGCCGGTCGACGCCGGTGATGTCCGTATTGTCCGACAGGTGAGCAACCCCGTGCCGCCGCGTCAGACCCCCGACCAGCCCTGGCGGTCCGAGGGGGCGCCGCCCCCGCCGCCGCCGAAGCGGAAGATGCCGGGCGGTTGGACGGCGCTGATCCTCACCGCGCTGGTGGTGTTCCTGCTGTCCGACCTGCTGCTGAGCTTCTTCGGCAACGGCGGGTCGACCACGATCTCGTACACCGAGTTCACCAAGCAGCTGGGCGCCGGCAACATCACCAAGATCTACTCCAAGGGCGATGCCATCGAGGGCACGCTGAAGAACGAGCAGCCCAAGCCGGACGGCGAGAAGGGCCACTACACCGAATTCACCACCCAGCGCCCGGCGTTCGCCAACGACGACCTCTGGGGCACCCTGCAGTCGCAGAACGTCGAGGTGACGGCCCGTCCGGTGGTGCAGCAGCGCAGCTTCCTGGCCAACCTGCTGATCTCGCTGGCGCCGATGCTGCTGCTGATCGCGGTGTGGGTGCTGCTGGCCCGGCGGATGGCGGGCGGCCTCGGCGGCGGGGCGCTCGGCCGCAAGGCCCCGCCGAAGCCGGTGGACACCAGCCAGGGCAGGCGCACCACCTTCGAGGACGTGGCCGGCATCGACGAGGTGGAGGCCGAACTCAGCGAGGTGGTCGACTTCCTGAAGAACCCGCAGGAGTACCGCAGGCTCGGCGCGAAGATGCCGCGCGGCGTCCTGCTCACCGGTCCGCCCGGCACCGGCAAGACCCTGCTGGCCCGGGCCGTGGCGGGCGAGGCGAACGTGCCGTTCTTCTCCGCGTCGGCCTCCGAGTTCATCGAGATGATCGTCGGCGTCGGCGCCAGCCGGGTCCGCGACCTGTTCGCGGAGGCCCGCAAGGCCGCCCCGGCGATCGTGTTCATCGACGAGATCGACACCATCGGCCGCCAGCGCGGCGGCGGGGGCGGCATGGGCGGTCACGACGAGCGCGAGCAGACCCTCAACCAGATCCTCACCGAGATGGACGGCTTCTCCGGGTCCGAGGGCGTGATCGTGATCGCCGCGACCAACCGGGCGGAGGTCCTCGACCCGGCGCTGCTGCGCCCCGGACGGTTCGACCGCCGGATCACCGTCAGCCCGCCCGACCGGGCCGGCCGCGAGCAGATCCTGCGGATCCACAGCCGCGAGGTGCCGCTGGCCAAGGGCACCGACCTGGACGCGGTGGCCCGCTCCACGCCCGGCATGACCGGCGCCGACCTGGCCAACCTGGTCAACGAGGCGGCGCTGCTGGCGGTCAAGCGCAAGCAGGACGCGGTCGACCAGGAGAACCTGTCCGAGGCCCTGGAGAAGGTCCAACTCGGTGCCGTGCGCCCGCTGGTGATGCCCCAGCAGGAACGCGAGCGGACCGCCTTCCACGAGTCCGGGCACGCCCTGCTGGGGATGCTGCAGCCCGGCGCCGACCCCGTCCGCAAGGTCACCATCGTGCCCCGCGGCCGCGCCCTCGGCGTCACCCTGTCCACCCCCGACACCGACCGCTACTCCTACACCGAGCCCTACCTGCGCGGCCGGATCATCGGCGCGCTCGGCGGGATGGCCGCCGAGCAGGTGGTGTACGGGGTGGTCACCACCGGCGCGGAGAGCGACCTCGAACAGCTCACCACCATCGCCCGCTCGATGGCCGGCCGCTGGGGCATGAGCGAGCGGGTCGGCCGGGTCACCGCGATCCCCAACGACAGCCAGTCCCCGTACGGCCTGGCCGCCGCGCCGACCACCCTGGACGCCGTCGACGAGGAGGCCCGGCGGATCGTCGCCGAATGCTGGCAGGAGGCGGTCGCTCTGCTGCGCCGGCACCGCGACCGCCTCGACGCGCTCGCCGCCGCGCTGCTGGAGGCCGAGACCCTCGACGAGGAGGCCGCGTACGCCGCCGCCGGGCTCAGCCGGTCCTGACGGCCGCGCCGCCGTCCTGGCGCCCGAGACGCCGTCAGACGCGCGGCTTCACGCCGACCGCCCAGCGGAACACGTTCACCATCCGCACCGAGCCGTCCGGGCGCAGGTACGGGTGCAGCGCCTCCTCCAGCTCCTTGGTCACCAGCGCCGTCCCGGCCTGCTGCTCGGCCCGGTCGAACAGGCCGGTGGAGAGCAGACCGCGGACCGCCGAGTCCAGGCCCGCGTAGGCGAACGGGCAGGTCACCCGGCCGCTGCCGGACGGCCGGACACCGGAGGAGGCGAGCAGCGCCTCCAGCGCGCCCGGGCCGGCGGTCGAGAACGGGTCCGGCGCGCCGGGCGGGGCGTGCCGGCGGGCCACGTCCAGGACGACGGCGCTCTCGCACTGCTCCGCCGGACCCCAGCCCGCCACCACCAGGTGTCCGCCGGGCAGCGTGCGCTCCGCCGACCAGGCGACCAGCGCGGGCACCGGCGGCTGCTCGAAAACCGTCACCAGGGAGTGCGCCGGGCGGGGGACGGGGTGCGCCGAACGGGCGAGGGTCCCGCAGGGTCCGACCTGCAGTCCGCGGGCCGCCGCGAACTCCCGCAGCGCGCCGTCCGCCTCCACCCCCGCGACCTGTGCGCCGCGCCCCTGGGCGAGCAGCAGCGCCAGCCCGGAGCGGCAGCCGACTCCCAGCAGGCTGGTGGCCGCGCCGACCTCCAACTGCCGGTAAACGTCCTGGTAGAGGGGGACGAGCATGCGCTCCTGGATCTCCGCCCAGTCCCGCGCCCGACCGCGCCGCTCCGCCGGACCGTCCGTCCGGACCCGGTCCACGGTGCTGCCGGTCACCTGCGCTGAAGCCATCGCGGCCTCCCAATCGGTCCTCGGAATCGGCTGCGGCTCCCGCAGCCCGGCCCCCCGGCCCCTCTCCCAGCGAACAGCGGGTCGCCCTCGCCGTCCAGAGGGGTGCGAGCAGGTATCCGTGCGCCGCAGGTGTGCGCCCCGGGGTGTGCGCGGGCGCGGCGCAGTCCGGCCGGTGCGGCCGGAAGGTTTGGGTCGGTGAAACGGATTCACGGTCCGCCCCCGGCTCCCCGTACCATTCGGCCCATGGCTAAGGCACCCGTTCTCACTCCCCAGGCGGAAGACTTCCCCCGCTGGTACCAGGACCTCATCAACAAGGCAGAGCTGGCCGACAACGGTCCGGTGCGGGGCACCATGGTCATCCGACCGTACGGCTACGGCCTGTGGGAGCGGATGCAGCAGGAGATGGACGCGCGGATCAAGAAGGCCGGCGCGCAGAACGCCTACTTCCCGATGTTCATCCCGCAGTCCTACCTGACCAAGGAGGCCGAGCACGTCGAGGGCTTCGCCCCCGAGCTCGCGGTGGTCACCCACGGCGGCGGCAAGGAGCTCGAGGAGCCGGTCGTCGTCCGGCCCACCTCCGAGACCATCATCAACGAGTACTTCTCCAAGTGGGTGCAGAGCCACCGGGACCTCCCGCTGCTCATCAACCAGTGGGCCAACGTGGTCCGCTGGGAGCTGCGCCCGCGCGTCTTCCTGCGCACCACCGAGTTCCTCTGGCAGGAGGGCCACACCGCCCACGCCACGTACGAGGACGCCCGCGACTACGCCTCGCTGATCCACACGGACGTCTACGGCGACTTCATGACCAACATCCTCGGCATCGACGTGGTGCTCGGCCGCAAGACCGCCCGGGAGCGCTTCGCCGGCGCCATCAACACCCTGACGCTCGAAGGCATGATGGGCGACGGCAAGGCGCTGCAGATGGGGACCAGCCACGAGCTGGGCCAGAACTTCGCCAAGGCGTTCAACACCACGTACCAGCTGCAGGGCGCCGAGCGCGAGTTCGTCTGGCAGACCTCCTGGGGCGTCTCCACCCGCATGGTCGGCGGCCTGATCATGTCACACGGCGACGACAACGGCCTGCGGGTGCCGCCGCGCCTCGCCGCCGTCCAGGCCGTGGTGCTGGCCATCAAGGGCGACGACGCCGTGCTGGCCAAGGTCCGCGAGATCGGCGCCGCGCTGGAGGCGGCGGGCGTGCGGGTGGTCGTCGACGACCGCACCGACACCCCGTTCGGCCGCCGCGCCGTCGACTGGGAGCTCAAGGGCGTCCCGCTGCGCATCGAGGTCGGCCCGCGCGACCTGGAGGCCGGAACCGCGATGCTGGTCCGCCGGATCGCCGGCGGCAAGGAGCCGGTCTCGGTCGACTCCCTGGCCGCGATCGTCCCCGGCATCCTGGAGGAGGACCAGGCGCAGTTGCTCCGCGAGTCCCGCGAGCGCCGCGAGTCCCGCACCGTCGACGTCAAGACCGTCGACGAGGCCGTCGAGGCCGCCGCCACCGGCTGGGGCCGGATCTCCTGGGCCGAGCTCGGTCCGGAGGGCGAGGCGAAGTTGGCCGAGCAGGGCGTGTCGGTGCGCTGCATCGTCGCTGCGGACGGCACCGTGCCGGCCGCCGACGACCAGGCGGGCAACCTCGCCCTGGTCGCCCGCGCGTACTGATCCTTCGGGTCCGACCCGTCCCCGGGCCCGCCCCGGGGGCCCCGCGCGCCCCGACTGCCCGCCGTGAGCTGCGCGGTCCGCGGGGGTTCCGGACAATTTCGGAACCCCCGTTCGCGTACTGGCAGTTGAGACTACTGACCAGTCAACTCCCCGAGGTAGTCGACAAGCGGTACGGTATACGGCCCGTGGCCCTGTCAATTTTCGGACAGGTCGCGGGCCGTCCGCCGTGGGGATGTTGGGCTCCGCGACGGGTGCCGAGCGCCCGGCGAAACCCGCCGGGTCCATACGTGCAGGGGGTTGGTCTTGCGTCAGTCCGGAGCCGCGCAAATCGCGCGCGGAAGTGCATTCCTGAGAGTCCGCTGGGAATTCCCGAACAATGGAACCCGGCGGAACATCGGCTCTCACCGCATCGTTGGTACAGCGTGAGCACGACACAGCCCCTCGTCCTCGCGGCCGAACTGGCCGCCGCCTGGAGTGACATCCAGGCCCACCACCGGGACCTGCCCGACCTGGCGTCTCCCGAGGCGCTGATCGGCGAGTCCTCGTCGGCCTGCGGCACCCAGCTCAATTTCGAGCGCCTGCTGCACGAGGCCGCCCACGGCCTGGCCGCCGCCCGGGAGATCCGCGACACCTCGCGGGCCGGCCGCTACCACAACCGCCGCTTCCTGCTGCTCGCCTCCGAGTTGGGCCTGGCCCACCCGGTCGAGCCGCACGCCAGCAGCGGCTTCTCGCAGGTGACGATGGGTCACGAGACCCGCGAGCGCTACGTCGAGACCATCGATCGGCTCGACCGCGCGCTCGGTGCGCACCAGCTCGCCGTGGCCGGCGAGGGCAACCACCGGGCGTTCCGCGGACCGGCCGCCCGGCACGGCTCCTCGGGTGGCGGCGTCCGGGTCAAGGCGGTGTGCGGCTGCGGTCGCAACGTGCGCGTCGTCCCGTCCGTGCTGGCCCAGGCCTCGATCGTCTGCGGCGCCTGCCAGCAACCGTTCAAGATCGCCTGAACCGGGCCGCGGGCGGGGTGCCCGCGACCCGGCCGGGACTGTCGGCCGGCCCGATCCGGGGCGGGACGGCCGGCGCCAATCGGCCTCCCCAACCTCGCTGTGGAGTGCCGCTGTTGCCCGGGCCGACCGGCCCGACGACGCCCGAAGGTCCTGCCGTGCCGTGCGGGGGCGCGGTCCGGGGGGACCTCTGCGGTGTGGCAGAATGGATGGCTGAGTACTCGGCAGCCTAGACAGGACCCTCTCTCCTAACGGCTGGCGTGTCCCTTGAACGGCACCTCGCGCCGCAGCCCCACGCGGCGGAGCGCTGCTCACCCACGTCAAAACCAGGAGAATCCACACCCGTGGCCGTCAAGATCAAGCTGAAGCGTCTGGGCAAGATCCGCTCCCCGCACTACCGCATCGTCGTCGCCGACTCGCGCACCAAGCGTGACGGCCGCGCGATCGAGGAGATCGGCATCTACCAGCCGACCTACAACCCCTCCAAGATCGAGGTCGACAGCGACCGCGCCCAGTACTGGCTGTCCGTCGGCGCCCAGCCGACCGAGCCGGTGCTCGCGATCCTCAAGCTGACCGGCGACTGGCAGAAGTTCAAGGGCCTGCCGGCTCCGGCCCCGCTGAAGGTCGCGGAGCCCAAGGTCGAGGACTTCTCGCACCTGTTCGCGAAGGCCGTCGCCGGCTTCGAGGACGCCACCACCGGTGTCGCCATCACCCCGAAGGCCAAGAAGTCGGACAAGGCTGACGAGGCCGAGGCCGCTTCCACCGAGGCCTGAGCATGATCGAGGAAGCCCTCGACCACCTGGTGAAGGGCATCGTCGAGCACCCCGACGAGGTGCAGGTCCGCTCGCGCAACCTGCGCCGCGGTCACACCATCGAGGTGCGGGTGCACCCCGACGACCTCGGCAAGGTGATCGGCCGGGGCGGCCGCACGGCTCGCGCACTGCGCACCGTGGTCGGCGCCCTCGGCGGTCGCAATGTCCGGGTCGATCTGGTCGACGTGGACAGCCTTCGCTGACTCCTCGACCGCCGACCGTCAGGTCGGCCACCGGGTTCCAGGACCGGCAGGGACGCATCCGTCCCGGCCGGTCCTTGCCGTTTCCCCGCCCACCGCTCCGCTTCAGCCCCGCGGCTTCCCCGCCGCTGTTCCCGCACTGCACCCGCACCGCGTACCGCACCTCCCAACTGGCACCACCGGCACATCTCAGGAGAACGATCACCGTGCAGCTCGTCGTCGGCAAGATCGGCCGCGCCCACGGCATCCGAGGGGACGTCAGCGTCGAAGTCCGCACCGACGAGCCGGAGCTGCGGCTCGGGCCCGGCGCGGTCCTCCTCACCGACCCCGCCGCCATCGGACCGCTGACCGTCGAGTCCGGCAAGGTGCACAGCGGCCGACTGCTGCTGCGCTTCGCCGGGGTCAAGGACCGCACCGCCGCCGAAGCGCTGCGCGGCACCTTCCTGATCGCCGAGGTCGACCCGGAGGAGAGCCCCGAGGACCCCGACGAGTACTACGACCACCAGCTGATCGGCTTGGACGTGGTGCTCACCGACGGCACCCTGGTCGGCGAGCTCAGCGAGGTGGTCCACCTCCCGTACCAGGACCTGCTCACCGTCGTGCGCCCCGACGGCACCGAGGTGCTGATCCCGTTCGTCGAGCAGATCGTCCCCGTCATCGACCTGGACGAGCAGCGCGCCGTGATCACCCCGCCGCCCGGCCTGATCGACACTGCGGACGCTTCGGGGGACGACGGGGCCGGCGCTCCGGAGGCGGACGAGGCTGCCCGGTCCGCCGACGCTGCCGACGGGAAGGGGGAGGCGGAGTGAGTGACATGCGGATCGACGTCGTCACGATCTTCCCGGAGTACCTGGAGCCGCTGAACGTCTCGCTGGTCGGCAAGGCGCGCGCCCGCGGCCAGCTCGACGTGCACCTGCACGACCTGCGGCAGTGGACCACCGACATCCACCGGACCGTCGACGACACCCCTTACGGCGGCGGCCCCGGCATGGTCATGAAGCCCGAGCCGTGGGGCGCCGCGCTGGACGCCGTGCTGGCTGCCGGGCCCGAGGGCGAGGCGCCGACGCTGGTGGTGCCGACCCCCAGCGGACGCCCCTTCACCCAGGAACTCGCCCAGGACCTGGCCGCCCGGCCCTGGCTGGCCTTCGCGCCCGCCCGCTACGAGGGCATCGACCGGCGGGTGATCGAGGAGGCCGCGACCCGGATGCCCGTGGTCGAAGTCTCCATCGGCGACTACGTGCTGGCCGGCGGGGAGGTCGCCGTGCTGGTGATGGTCGAGGCGATCGCCCGGCTGCTGCCCGGCGTGCTCGGCAACGCCGAGTCGCACCGGGACGACTCCTTCGCCCCCGGCGCGATGGCCGACCTGCTGGAGGGCCCGGTGTACACCAAGCCCGCCGAGTGGCGCGGCCGCGAGGTGCCGGAGATCCTGCTCAGCGGGCACCACGGGAAGATCGCCCAGTGGCGGCGCGAGCAGGCCTTCGCCCGCACCCTCGCCAACCGGCCCGACCTGGTGGCCCGCTGGCAGCGCGAGGCGTTCAGCAAGAAGGAACGCGAAGCCCTCAGCGTGCTCGGCCTGGCCTGGGACGAAGCCGCCGGCCGATTTCGGTCCCCGGCCGAGCCTGTGGAACAATAGGCGACTGTTGTCTGTCGCCCGGCTCCCCTCGTGGGGGTCAGTGGACCGGTGCCCCCGCCACGGGGGTGTCACCGTCAGCCGAAGCGGCCCGCAGCACCACCCCAGTTGAATCGAACTTCCGTGGGCGGCCCGTGGCGCCTGCGATGGAGAGCAACGATGAGCAACAAGCTCGCTGCTGTCGACGCGGCCTCGCTGCGCACCGACGTCCCCGCCTTCCGTCCCGGCGACACCCTGAAGGTGCACGTCCGAGTCATCGAAGGCAACCGCTCGCGCGTCCAGGTCTTCCAGGGCGTTGTCATCCGTCGTCACGGCGCCGGCATCGGTGAGACCTTCACCGTTCGCAAGGTCAGCTTCAACGTCGGTGTCGAGCGCACCTTCCCGGTGCACACCCCGATCGTCGAGAAGATCGAGGTCGTGACCCGCGGTGCGGTCCGCCGCGCCAAGCTGTACTACCTGCGTGACCTCCGCGGCAAGGCCGCGAAGATCAAGGAGAAGCGCGACGCGTGATCGCGCAGGCTCAGCGGGGGTCGGCCCTCCAACCGGTTTAGACCGGGGGGATAAGCTCACCCCCGATGAGCACGCACGAGCCACCGACGGACCGCGACGGCGGTTCCGCACCCACGGGTACGGAATCACCGGCGCGGTCCGTTGCCGTTTCCGCCCCCGGGCCCGCCTCTTCCGCCCTTTCCGAAGCCGCCTCCGACTCTGCGCCGCCGACCTCCGGTGACGCAGTCGATGTCGGCGCGGACGCGAACGCGGAGGGCGAGGGTGAGGGTGAGGGCGGCGGGCGGCGGTGGTCGCGGGACCTGCTGTGGATCGGTGCGGTGTGCGTCGTCGTGCTGCTGCTGGTGAACGCCTTCGTGGCGCGGCCGTTCGCCGTGCCGTCCGGCTCCATGGAGGGAACGCTGCGACCCGGCGACCGGGTCGTGGTGAACCAGCTCGCCTACGCGTTCGGCGGGCACCCGCGGCGGGGCGACGTGGTGGTGTTCGACGGCATCGGCTCCTTTCTGCCGTACCAGGACGAACCGACCGGCGTGAAGCGCCTGTTGGAGCGGGCGGGACTCGCCCCGGCCGGTGACACGGTCTACGTGAAGCGGGTCATCGGCGTCGGCGGCGACCGGATCACCTGCTGCGGCACCGACGGCCAGCTCAAGGTCAACGGTGTGCCGCTGGACGAGAGCGCCTATCTGTTCCCCGGTGACGCACCGTCGGCGGTACCGTTCGACATCGTGGTTCCTTCCGGCACGTTGTGGGTGATGGGCGACCACCGCAGCGCCTCCCGCGACTCCCGCGACCACCTCGGCGAGCCCGGCGGCGGCACCGTCCCCGAGGACAAGGTGATCGGCCGGGCCGACTGGGTGCTGTTCCCCCTCAGCCGTTCGACCTCGCTCGACCGGCCGGCGGCGTTCGCCGCGATTGAGGGGACCGGTGGCCATGGGGAGCAGAGGTAGACCCCGAGGCACCCCCGACGGCGTAGCCGGCCTCCCGCGCGCGGGCCGGGGCGAGCGCACGGCACCCGCCGAGTCCGTGTACCTGTCCGCCCCGGACGGTCCGGCAGTCGACATGGCGGCAGTCGACATGGCGGCCGACGCGCTGGACGTCGGCCCGGCCAGCGCAATGGACGGCGCACTGGACGGCACCGGGGGCGGCGTTGCAGGCGGGGCCGCAGGTGCTGCCGAGGCCGGCGGAGGAGACGGCGGTGGGGACCGCCCCGTGCGGGGCCGCGCCGAGCGTCGGCGTGCCGCCAAGCGGGCCGAGCGGCGTCGGCGTCGTTCCTTCCTGCGCGAGCTGCCGGTGATCGTGGTGGTGGCACTGGTCATCGCGGTGGTGCTGAAGACGTTTCTGCTCCAGGTGTTCGTGATCCCCTCCGGTTCGATGGAACAGACCCTGCGGATCGGTGACCGGGTCGTGGTGGACAAGCTCACCCCGTGGTTCGGGGCCGAGCCGAGCCGCGGCGAGGTGGTGGTCTTCAAGGACCCGGGCGGCTGGCTGGAGAACGACCACCAGCCCTCCACGGACGGACCCGTGATGCACAGGGTGAAGTCGGTGTTCTCCGCGGTGGGACTCCTTCCTTCCGACAACGAGCGGGACTTGATCAAGCGGGTCATCGGCGTGGGCGGCGACACGGTGGAGTGCTGCGACGCCAAGGGACGGCTGAGCGTCAACGGCACCGCGCTGGACGAGTCGTACATCGCGCCCGGCAACTCGCCCTCGCGGATCACCTTCAAGGTGACGGTGCCTCAGGGGCGGCTCTGGGTGATGGGCGACCACCGTGACCTGTCGGCCGACTCCCGCTACCACATGGACAACCCCGGCACCGGGACCATCCCGGTCGAGAACGTGGTCGGGCGGGCCTTCGTGGTCGCGTGGCCGCTCTCGCACTTCGGTCAACTCGACGTGCCGGATTCACTCTCCTCCTTGCCGGAGCGGGCGACAGGATCGGCGGCCGTTGAGCCGATTCCTGCGGAACCCCCACTCGTTATGGGTGTGTTGGGCGTCCTTCCGCTCGTCGCCAGGTGGCGGAGAGCGCGCTGCAGAGGCGGACCGGTGGCCGACTGACGTTCCGGTCGGCGCGTGGAAACACGGGCATGCCGACCGGGAGTGATAGAGAAGTGCTGAAGTGCTCGGTTCCGGCCTGGTGTCGGGCGTGCCCAACGAGGGCAAGCCAGATGCGGGTTTCGGGTCGATCGCAGAGTGTGGTGCCCGCTGTGCGGCACTGGTGAGCGCGGGCGCACGGGCGTCCGCACAGCAGGGAGGAGATGTCGTGGGGGATCTGGTGATCGGTGCCCGCTCTGGTGCTCCGGAGCCCGACGGGGAGCCGGTGGGCAACCACGAGGGCGTGTCCGCCGGGGCCGGCGACGCCACTCGGGACACCGAGGCCGGGGCGGACGCAGACGGAGATTCGACCGCGCCTCCCAGAAGGGCGCCCAGGCAGCGCTCGTTCTGGAAGGAGCTGCCGATCCTGATCGGCATCGCCCTGGTCCTGGCGCTGGTGATCAAGACCTTCTTCGTCCAGGCGTTCTCGATTCCCTCGGGGTCGATGGAGAACACGCTCCAGGTCGGCGACCGCGTGCTGGTCGACAAGCTCACCCCCTGGTTCGGCGCCGAGCCGGAGCGCGGCGAGGTGGTGGTCTTCAAGGACCCGGGCGGCTGGTTGAACGACGAGCCCACCCAGCGCAGCAGCAACTCCTTCATGCGCGGCGTCCAGGACGTCTTCAGCTTCATCGGGCTGATGCCGTCCAGCGACGAGAAGGACCTGATCAAGCGCGTGATCGCGATCGGCGGCGACACCGTGGAGTGTCAGGGCTCCGGCCCGGTCAAGGTGAACGGGATCGCGCTCGACGAGCCGTACATCTACCCCGGCAACACCCCGTGCGGGGAGAAGCCGTTCGGGCCGCTGAAGGTGCCGGAAGGTCGGATCTGGGTGATGGGCGACCACCGCGGCAACTCGCTGGACTCCCGTTACCACATGGACCAGCCGGGCGGTGGCACCGTCCCGGTCGGGAACGTGGTCGGCCGCGCGTTCGTGGTGGCCTGGCCGATCGGTGACTGGGCGACCCTGCCCGTCCCGGAGACCTTCGACCAGAGGGGCCTGAACGCGGGCGGCCCCCTCGCTCCGCCGCTGGCCGGGATCGCGCTGGCGGCCCCCGCGGTGTGGTGGGTGCGCAAGCGCCAGCGCTGAGCGTTTTACGGGTCGGCCGCGGTCGACTCTTGCGCGGGCCGTGGTACTCGTGAGTAATCTGCTCGCACGTGCCACGGCCCGCAGTGCTGTCCAGCCCAGGACGGCGAGCAGCAGGGCGGTCACGAGTGCTCGACCCGAGCGCGTGAACGTCAGGAGAGGGCGGAGCCGATGAGCAGCGTCGCGGAGCGGACACCGCGTACCGAGGCCGGGGCTGGCCGTCGCCGGAGCGCGGCGTCGATCGTGCAGGGCGTGGTGATCGCGATCGGGTTCGTGATGCTGGTCGGTGGTTTCGCCGTCCTCGCCCTCCAGTACCGGCCGTACAAGATTCCCACCGGTTCGATGAGTCCGACCCTGGAGGCCGGCGACACCGTGCTCGCCCGCGCCGGCGGGGGGACGTCGGCCGGCCGGGGCGACATCGTGGTCTTCCAGGACCAGGACTGGGGCAACGCCACGCTGGTGAAGCGGGTGGTGGCGATCGGCGGTGACCAGGTCTCCGGGGACGGCGCCGGGAGGATCACCGTCAACGGCCACCAGGTCGCGGAGCCGTACCTGGCGCCCGCCAGGGTGGCCACCACCGAGTTCACCGTGACGGTGCCCGAGGGGCGATTGTTCCTGCTCGGCGACTTCCGCGGGAACTCGATGGACTCGCGCAGCCACCTCGATGTCGCCTTCGGTACCGTCCCGGCCTCCGGGGTGAAGGCACGGGTCGAGTCGGTGATCCAGCCGCTGTCCCGGGCCGGGCTGGAGCGGCGCACCACGGCCTTCGACGAACTGGGTGCGCCGAGCGCCCACCAGCCCGGTCCGCTGCTGCCCGCAGCGTGGACGTCGGTCTCCGGGGCGGTGCTGATCGTGCTCGCCTCTGCGGTGGGCTGGGCGGTCTCGCTGACCCGCCGGCTGCAGGGGCGCCGGAAGGCCTGACCCGGCAGGCTGCTGCGGATCCGGGCCGGGAGCCGGCTGCGGGTGATGCCCGGAGCTCGACGGTTGGCCGGGACCGGCCCGCAGGCGGGCGCAGAACCTCAGGACGGAGCTGAGCCAGGTGTCGGTCGAGCGCCGCAGGGCAGTGCGCGTGCTGCTGCTGGACCCGGTGGGCCGCGTCCTGCTGCTGCACGGCACCGACCCGGCCACCCCCGGGACGGACTGGTGGATCACCCCGGGCGGTGGCATCGAACCGGGGGAGAGCCCGGCTGAGGCGGCTGGGCGCGAGCTGGCCGAGGAGATCGGGCTGGCGGGCGTGGAGTGGGGACCGCTGATCGCGTACGGCACGGTGAGGTTCTCCTTCCGGGGCAGGGACTACGAGCAGGAGCAGCTGTTCCACCTGGCGCGCACCACGCGGACCGAGGTGTCGCTGACGGAGAGCGGCGCGGACGAGCACGCTCTGTTGCTGGCCGCCCGCTGGTGGACGATGGGTGAGTTGAGGACCACCGGGGAGACGATCTACCCCCGCCAACTGGCCGCACTGGTGGAGCAGGTTCTGACGGAAGGTCCGCCAGAACCGCCAGTAAGGCTCTGAGCACAGGCGCGGTGGTCCACAATGGGGTGGACGTGACGAGTGAGGGGACGCTTGGAATGAGTGCCGAAGACCTCGAGAAGTACGAGACCGAGATGGAGCTCAAGCTCTACCGGGAGTACCGGGATGTCGTCGGCCTGTTCAAGTACGTGATCGAGACCGAGCGGCGCTTCTACCTGACGAACGACTACGACCTGCAGGTGCACTCGGTGCAGGGCGAAGTGTTCTTCGAGGTGGCGATGGCGGATGCGTGGGTCTGGGACATGTACCGACCGGCCCGATTCGTTAGGAAGGTCCGCGTACTGACCTTCAAGGACGTGAATATCGAGGAGCTCGCCAAGAGCGACCTTGAGCTGCCCTCGGACGACTCCGCGTTCGGGAACTGACGACTCGTCGCCGGGCGGCCACTGGCGGCGGCGACCTGCGGCGATGCCCGGGTGACCGAGACTGGATGCCGCGCTGTCGGGCTGTCCAGCGCATTTCTTGATTTGTCGCTCGAACGAGTGAGCTAGTTTTTCCACAGGCCCGGGTTATCCACAGGCCCGGCGATTTCATTGGCACGCCTCCGTGCCGTGACGGCAACCTTCCGGCCGGAGGTGATTGCCGTGCAGAATCCCAACAAGATTTCCACCAACGGCCTCGGTCGCTACGGCGAGGAGGTCGCCGCCCGCCGGCTCGCGGAGGGCGGGCTGTGCATCCTGGAACGCAACTGGCGCTGCGCCGAGGGCGAGCTGGACATCGTCGCGCTGGATGGCGACACCCTCGCGGTGTGCGAGGTGAAGACCAGGTCCGAGCGGGGCTTCCAGCAGCCCACGGAGGCCATCGACCAGACCAAGGCCGACCGGCTGCGCCGCCTTGCCGAACGGTGGCTCGCCGAGCGCTGGCCGGTGCACTTCTCCAGGCTGGCGCTCGCCGCCGAGCGGGCCGGAGACGCCGAGCGGGCCGGGGACGCTGGTCGGGCCGGGGACGCTGGTCGTGACGAGGGCGTCGTCGAGCCGGCCGGGGGCACCGGGCGGGCCGGGGAGACCGATACGCCGCCAGGTCCGGCGAGCAGCGGGCTCGCGCCTCCACCACCCGGCGGAGTGCGCATCGACCTGGTCGCGGTGATCAACCCCCGCAAGGGCGCCGCCGCGGTCGAGCACCTGCGCGGGGCGGTCTGAGATGGCCTTCGCCCGCACCTGCTCGGTCGCCCTGGTCGGGGTGGACGGAGTCGTGGTCGAGGTCCAGGCCGACCTCGAACCCGGCCTCGCCGCCTTCAGCCTGGTCGGCCTCGCCGACAAGGCCCTGCTGGAAGCCCGCGACCGGGTACGCGCCGCCGTGTCCAACAGCGGCGAGAAGTGGCCGCTGCGCAAACTCACCGTGGGCCTCACCCCGGCGTCCGTGCCCAAGAGCGGCAGCGGGTACGACCTGGCGGTGGCCTGTGCCGTCCTGGCCGCCGCCGAACGACTCGATCCCGCGTCGATCGACGGCCTGCTGATCATCGGCGAGCTCGGACTCGACGGCCGGGTGCGCCCGGTGCGCGGAGTCCTGCCCGCGGTGCTCGCCGCCGCCGACGCCGGCTACCGGCAGATCGTGGTCGCCGAGCAGACCGCCGCCGAAGCCGAGTTGGTGCCGGGCGTCTCCGTCATCGGAGTGCGCAGCCTGCGCCAACTCATCGCGATCCTCACCAACGCCCCCGTCCCCGACGAACCACCCGATCTCGTCACCGGCCGCCCCGACTCCTCGTTCGCCGGACTGCTGCTGCCCGGTCTCGGCGTCCGCGACGTCACCTCGGAGCAGGCCGTCCGGCCCGACCTCGCCGACGTCGCCGGGCAGTACGAAGCCCGCCGAGCACTGGAGATCGCCGCGGCGGGCGGCCACCACCTGTACCTCAAGGGCCCGCCGGGCGCCGGCAAAACCATGCTCGCCGAACGGCTCCCCGCTCTGCTCCCGCCGCTCACGCCCGCCGAAGCCCTCGAAGTGACCGCGATCCACTCCGTGGCCGGGCTGCTCCCACCCGACCGACCCTTGATCGACACCCCGCCCTACTGCGCTCCGCACCACTCGACGACCATGCCCGCCATCGTCGGTGGCGGGACGGGACTGCCCAGGCCGGGCGCCGTCTCGCTGGCCCACCGCGGAGTGCTGTTCCTCGACGAGGCGCCGGAGTTCTCGGTCCGGGTCCTCGACGCACTGCGCCAACCCCTGGAATCGGGAGAGGTGATGATCGCCAGAGCCGCGGGTGCCATGCGGCTCCCGGCCCGCTTCCTGCTGTGCCTGGCCGCCAACCCCTGCCCCTGCGGCCGCTATTCGCTGAGAGGAGAAGGATGCGAATGCACGCCCGTCATGGTCAACCGCTATCAGGCGCGCCTGTCCGGGCCGCTGCTGGACCGGGTGGACCTCCAGGTCCAGGTCACCGGAGTCTCGAAGGCCGAGCTGCTCCAGCAAGGCGGAAGGGCCGAGAGCACGGCCACGGTCGGCGAACGGGTGCGGGAGGCCCGAGCACGAGCCGCCGCTCGCCTCGTCGACACCCCGTGGCGGACCAACGCCGAAGTACCCGGGCACGAACTGCGCACGCGATGGCAACTCGCACCCGGTTCGCTCACCGACGCGGAACGTGACCTCGACCGGGGCCTGCTCACCGCCCGCGGCCTCGACAGAGTGCTGCGCGTCGCATGGACGGTCGCCGACCTCGCCCACCGCGACCGCCCCAACCGGTGCGACATCCAGACCGCGCTGACGCTACGCACCGGCATCCAACGCACGGCCCGTCCGACCGATCGCCGCGTCGACCCGTACGCCGAATCCGACGCCGACCTCGGAGGTGAATTCTGATCGCCCCTCATCTGCTGGATCGCCAGGATCACTGCGGCGCTCGACCGTCCGCCTGCCCGCCGACCGCCCCATCACCACGGAGCCCGTGTGACCGCCTGCCCCGCACCCCGTGACCACGCCGACCTCGCCTGCGCCCCGGCCGACCCACCGTCCAGCGAGGGACCGGCCCGACACCTCACCGCCTGCCCGCCCGACGGCCGCGCGCCAGCAGAAGCCGGCGACCGCCTCCGGCAACTGGTGCGTGGGGCGGGCCCGCCCGCCCTGCAGCGACCGCAACTTCCACGGTGGGCCCCCGACGATCCGACAGCGGGGGATCCGGTCGGCGCGGGCCCGCCCGGAGACACTCCGCCGGTCGCCAGGGCCTCGGCCGACGACACCCCAACCGGCCCGGCTCCAGGTGATCGACGTGCCGTCAGACCCACCAAATGGGCTGCGGCCACCACCGTGCCCGATCCGCCCGACCCGGAGCGGGTGGCCCGGGCCGCGCTCACCAGGCTCATCGAGCCCGGAGACGCAGCGATCGGCCGATCCGTCCAACGCCTCGGTGCGGTCCGGCTGTTGCAGGGCATCCAGGAGGGCGCACCGCCGGACCGACTGGGCCTCGGCGCCGACCGGATCGCCGCCTACCAGGAGCGGCTGCGGAAGTTCAACCCGGCTGTCGACCTGGAGCGGATCGCCAAGCTCGGTGGGAGGTTCATCATTCCGGGCGACATCGAGTGGCCCTCCCAACTCGACGACCTCGGTGACAGCCGCCCGGTCGGGCTGTGGGTCCGTGGCCGGCTGTCGCCCCGGCTGCCCTCGCTGCGGCTGCTCGCCCTGCGCTCGGTCGCCGTGGTCGGATCGCGGGCCTGTACCGGCTACGGCCGGCACGTCGCGGGCCAGCTCGGCTCCGAACTCGCCGAGCGCGGGTGGGTGGTGGTCTCCGGCGCGGCCTACGGGGTCGACACCGCCGCGCACCTCGGCGCCTTGGCGGTCAACGGGATGACGATCGCCGTCCTCGCCAGCGGCGTCGACATCTGCTACCCGCGCGGGAACGAGGCGCTGATCCAACGGATCGCGAACGACGGCCTGCTGGTCAGCGAGTTGGCGCTCGGGATGAACCCGACCAGGTTCAGATTCGTGCTCCGCAACCGGGTGATAGCGGCCCTCACCCGCGGCACCGTGGTGGTCGAAGCCGCACCGCGCAGCGGCGCGCTCAGCACCGCACGGCGCGCCCGAGACCTCAACCGGCACACGATGGGCGTTCCGGGCCCGGTCACCTCGGAGCTCTCGGCCGGCGTGCACGCACTGATCCGGACCGGTGCGGCGAGCATGGTCACCAACGGGGCCGAGGTGGGAGAGCTGGTCGGCTCCATCGGCGCGGACCTGGCACCGGAGCGCGTCGGCCCGATCCTGCCGAGGGACGCACTGGAGCCGCCGGTGGCCCGCGTGCTCGAAGCCGTACCCGCCAGCGCGGACGGCGCGCCGGTCCTGCGAATCGCCCGGTACGCGGCGCTCTCCGAGGAAGCCACCGTTCATCACCTGCACGAGCTCGGTTCGCTCGGGTTCGTCGAGCGACACGGAGCGCACTGGAGGCTGGTCCGACGCAAGCGATCACATCCGAGCACGGGCGGACACGGTGAGTGAGCCGAACGGGTCAACTCGGTCAACACGACGGACAGGAGGGTGAGTTGAGAGGAGAGTGACAGTCGGTGAGCATCGTCGGGCAGCAGTGCGATGCGGGCTCGGCAGGCCACGGTCCGACCACGGCCGACAGTCCGTGCTGGTCGGCGGGTCGACCGAGGGTGGAAGACCTGGGCTCCGGTCGGTCGCCCTGCCGCGACGCGCCGATGGAGGCCGTTGCTGCCACCGGATCGGGCGACGCCCGAGTGGCGGTAGCGCTGTGCAGTGACTCGGTCACGCTACGCTCGCTTATGGCGTCCCTATCAGCACATGACTCGGCAGAACGGCGCAGACCAACGCATGCCCACTCACATTCCCGGACACAGGGTGACCGGTGACGGTCGGTCCCCGGACGGGACGGGGGCCGAGACCCGCAATGCCGCGGAACTACGGGCCAGGTCCTCGGGAGTCGTGGGAATGACGAGGTCGGGCACCCCCCCGACCGCGAGCCCACAGCCCCAGACCCGTCCCGCATCCTCCTCGCCCGTCCCGCGCCCTCCGGTCCCGCAGGGCTCACCGGCCCGGCAGTCCCCGGAACCGCCACCGGCCGACCGGGCCGGCGGCCAGGTGCTGCCCTGCCCACAGGTGGCACCGCCGAGTGCCAGCGGCAAAGCCCGACCGCGCGAGGCCGAGGCCGGCGCCGGGCCGTGGCTCGGCCAGGCCGCGGCCGGTGCCCGGGCCGAAGCCGACAGGCAAGCCCCCGTCGCCGGCCAGGCTCCGTTCGGAGGTCAGGTGCCGTTCAGCGGTCAGGCCCCGGTCGGCGGGCAGGCCGACGGTCGGAACGGCGGCGGTCAGAGCAGCGCCCGGCAGCGGCCTGGCCCGGCCGCCACGGGTGCGTCGCCCGCGGGCGCCCGACCCACGCGCGGTGGGCGGGCGAAGCCGAAGGACCTGCCCGCCCGGAGTGCGCAGGTCCGCAGGCAGGCGAGCGGCCCGCCACCCGCGCGGATCCCTGAGCCTGCCGAGCAGGCATGGGGCCCCGGCCCGGCCGCGTCGCCGACCGGACCCGCAACGGCGCCCCCCGGACCCGGACCGGTGGCATCCGGACCCGGACCGGTGCCGCCCGCATCGCCGACGGTTCCGCGACCCGCACCGACCACCACCTCGGCGACCGGCACCCCGCCAGCTGACACTCCGTCGGTCAGCGCTCCGCCCATTACCCCTCCGCCGGTTACCGCTCCGCGAGTTGCTGCCCAGCCGAGCGCGATGCCGTCGGACACGGTGCCCTCGGACACGGTGCCGTCCGACGCCGGCGCTCAGCCAGGTGCGCGCGCCGGGGTCGTGGTGCCTGCGCCGGCGTCCGCGCCCTCGTCGGGCGACGAAGGGCAGAGCGGTGCGGGCCAGGCGGGCGGTACGGCCGAGGAGGAGCCGGCGGCGGGTCAGGCGAAGGGCGGCGACCGTGGCAAGGGTGCCGATCAGTCGGCACTGCAGGCGCTCTGGCGGTCGTACAAGGAGACCGGCGACCACGGGCTCCGCGACCAGCTGATCCTGCACTACTCCCCGCTGGTGAAGTACGTCGCGGGCCGGGTCGGGGTCGGGCTGCCGGCCAACGTGGAGCAGGCGGACTTCGTGTCCTCCGGGGTGTTCGGGCTGATCGACGCGATCGAGAAGTTCGACATCGACCGGGCGATCAAGTTCGAGACCTACGCGATCAGCCGGATCCGTGGCGCGATCATCGACGAGCTGCGGGCGCTGGACTGGATCCCCCGGTCGGTGCGGCAGAAGGCCAAGGCCGTCGAGCGCGCCTACGCCACCCTGGAGGCCAAGCTCCGGCGGACGCCGTACGACCCCGAAGTGGCCTCGGAGATGGGCATCTCGCTGGACGACCTGCACACCATCTTCAGCCAGCTCTCGCTCGCCAACGTGGTGGCACTCGACGAGCTGCTGCACTCGGCGGGCGAGGGCGGCGACCGGTTGACCCTGATGGAGACCCTGCCGGACAGCGGCGCGGACAACCCGGTCGAGATCGCCGAGGACCGTGAACTCCGGCGACTGCTGGCCTCTGCGGTCAACACGCTGCCGGAACGCGAGAAGACCGTGGTGACGCTCTACTACTACGAGGGCCTGACGCTCGCCGAGATCGGCCAGGTCCTCGGGGTGACGGAGAGCCGGGTCAGCCAGATCCACACCAAGTCGGTGCTGCAACTGCGGGCGAAGATGTCCGACGTCCGCTGAGCAGCACACGCCGGCAGCCGACCTGGCCGCGAGCCTTCAGGCCGGCGGCCGGCCGACCGGGCCCGAAGGCTCGCGGCCCGGCTCGCAGTTCCGGCCGCTCGGGGGTCGGAACGCGCCGGACGCGGGGCCGGTGGGAGCGGCGCAGCTCCCACCGGCCGTCGGCGTCCGTAGAGTTGGGCTGTGCCGAAAATCCGGGCGGCCACGGTGGCCGAGCATCGACAGTTGCAGCAGGCAGCACTGCTGGACGCCGCGCGCGTCCTGCTGGCCGAGGGCGGTCGGGACGCGCTGAACTTCAGCGCGCTGGCCGCGCGTGCCGGACTGGCCAGGTCCTCGGTGTACGAATACTTCCGCTCCAAGTCCGAACTGGTGGAAGCGCTCTGCGCGGTGGACCTCCCGCTCTGGGCCGCCGAGATCGAAGCCGCCATGACGGCCCGCGACAGCCCGGCGGACCGGATCGAGGCGTACGTCCGCGGGCAGCTTGCGCTGGCCACCGACCCGGTGCACCGCGCCGTGGTGGCGGTCGCCGAGTTCGAACTCGACGACGCCGCGCGGGGGCGGATCAGGGCCGCCCACGCCGGGCTGACCGCCATG
Source organism: Streptomyces sp. TLI_171 (assembly GCF_003610255.1). Taxonomy (GTDB): domain Bacteria; phylum Actinomycetota; class Actinomycetes; order Streptomycetales; family Streptomycetaceae; genus Kitasatospora. The sequence continues at coordinate 5,206,225 of NZ_RAPS01000001.1, forward strand.
GTGGTGCACTCCCTGGAGGAGCTCGGCCACCGCCGGCCGGGCGTCGCGGCCGTACTGCTCCAGGGAGTGGTGGAGGCGGCGGTCCGTCAGCTCGGAAGGGTCCGCGGAGGCGAGGGCGCGAGCGGCGACGCGGCGGTCCGGGAGATCGCCGACTCGGCGGTTCGGTTCGCCCTGGACGGCCTGCGGACGCCCGGCCGGACGGGCCGCGGCGGAGCGGACGGCCCGGCCTGACCGGTCGGGAGCCGACGCGTCGTCAGGCCGGATCCAGCGGCAGCAGCCGGGCGCGGCCGCTGCCCAACAGGGCGAGCGGGTCGAGGTAGCGGTCGCCGCGGAGCAACCCCCAGTGCAGGCAGTCCACCGGGCAGTGGCCCCGGTCGCCGGTCAGCACGCCGATGGTGTCGCCCGCCGCCACACCCGTGCCGACCGGCACCGACCCGGCCACCGGCAGGTAGGTGGTCCGCAGCGGGGGAGTGCCGGAACCGGAGTGGGTCACCACGACGACCGGCCGCCCCGCCACCTGCCCGGCGAAGGTCACCACCCCTGGCGCGGCCGCCCGCACCGCCGTTCCGGGCGCGGCCGCCAGGTCCACGCCCCGGTGCCCGGCCGCCCAGCGCACCGGCGGCGGGTCGAACCGCCGCAGCAACCCCGAACGATCCCCCACCGGCCACACCCGCCCGGGCCCGGGCCCCACCACTGCACTACGCATCACCGCACCGGCGACCCCCGCACCGGACACCCCCGCACCGGCGACCCCCGCACCGGACACCCCCGAGCCACGCACTCCCGCACCGGCGACCCCCGCACCGGTGACCGCCGCACCACGCACCCCCGCGCCGGCCACCACCGCAGGCACCACCGCACCGGCCACCCCCACCGGCGCCGCGGCGGACCCGCCACCGAGCAGAACCGCCGCCAACACCGTCGCCAGCGCCACCCGCATCCCACCGAGCCCCACACCCCGAAACCGCATCCGCCCCCCAACCGCGCGCCGGCCGGCCCCGTCGGCCGCCCCGCGCACCACCCTGCGCCCCGCGGCACCCGTCCCGCGCCCCGATTCCGGGAGCTGTGGACAACCCCGGGCTGTGGACAACCGCCGTCCCCCGCAGGGGTGAACAGCGAACGGCGGGCCGCCCGCGGCGGCGCTGAACAGGGCGGGGTGAACGCACGGAGTCGCCCGCCGCTCGGGGCTTCCCGTACACTTCACACGCGACCCGGTCTGCCGGGTCGACTTCGCACGCCCCGCCACCGACGGCCCGTCCTCCTCCGGGAGCGGTCGTACGGTGCGAGTGCCGCTCGGTCCGCCGAGCCTGCCGAGGCCGCAAGCCTCGCGCAGGCCGAGCGGCTTGGCACGTCGGGGCGTCAGGCGTGACGGTCGCCCGACCGGCACGAACAAAACCGAGTACCCCGGCACCCTGCAGGCCGCGACCGCCCCACGGCGGTCCGCAACCGCCTCGCGGCGCGCCGGGCAACACACGAGGAGTACGGCACATGGCCGTCGTCACGATGCGGGAGCTGCTGGAGAGCGGCGTCCACTTCGGTCACCAGACCCGTCGTTGGAACCCGAAGATGAAGCGCTTCATCTTCACGGAGCGCAACGGCATCTACATCATCGACCTCCTGCAGTCGCTGAACTACATCGACCGCGCCTTCGAGTTCGTCAAGGAGACCGTTGCCCACGGCGGCAGCGTCCTCTTCGTCGGCACCAAGAAGCAGGCCCAGGAGGCCATCGCCGAGCAGGCGACCCGCGTGGGCATGCCGTACGTCAACCAGCGCTGGCTGGGTGGCATGCTGACCAACTTCTCGACCGTCTACAAGCGTCTGCAGCGCCTCAAGGAGCTCGGCGAGATCGACTTCACGGATGTGGCCGGCTCCGGCCTCACCAAGAAGGAGCTCCTGGTCCTCCAGCGCGAGTACGACAAGCTGGAGAAGACCCTCGGCGGTATCCGCGACATGCAGCGCGTGCCCAGCGCCGTCTGGATCGTGGACACCAAGAAGGAGCACATCGCGGTCGGCGAGGCCCGGAAGCTCAACATCCCGGTCGTCGCCATCCTCGACACCAACTGCGACCCCGACGAGGTCGACTACAAGATCCCGGGCAACGACGACGCGATCCGCTCCGTCACCCTGCTGACCCGCGTGATCGCCGACGCCGTCGCCGAGGGCCTGAAGTCCCGCGCCGGTGTCGCCAAGGGCGACGCCAAGGCCGAGCCGGGCGCCGACCAGCCGCTGGCCGCCTGGGAGAAGGAGATCCTCGAGGGCGAGAAGGCCGCCGAGGCCCCCGCCGCCGAGGCTGCTGCCGAGGCCCCCGCCGAGGCCGCTGCTGAGGCTCCGGCCGAGGCTGCTGCTGAGGCTCCGGCCGCCGAGGCCGAGCAGGCCTGACGTACCACCAGGGTGAGGGGCACCGGCCGGGCTGAGCCGGTGGGTGCCCCTCTCTCCCGTGCCGGGGGCCCGCACCACGGGCCCCGGCACTTTCCCACGCAGACACGCGAGACGTGAGAAGAGATCACACCATGGCGAACTTCACCGCCGCGGACGTCAAGAAGCTCCGTGAGCTCACCGGCGCCGGCATGATGGACTGCAAGAAGGCCCTGGACGAGGCCGAGGGCGACGTCCAGAAGGCCGTCGAGCTCCTGCGCATCAAGGGCCAGAAGGGCGTTGCCAAGCGCGAGGGCCGTGACGCCTCCAACGGCGCCGTCGCCGCGCTGATCGCCGAGGACAAGAAGTCCGGCGTGCTGGTCGAGCTGAACTGCGAGACCGACTTCGTCGCCAAGGGTGGCAAGTTCGTCGAGGTCGCCGACGCGATCGCCGCGCACGTCGCCGCCACCTCCCCGGCCGACCTGGACGCCGCCCTGGCCTCCGAGATCAACCCGGGCCAGACCGTCCAGCAGTTCGTGGACGAGGCCAACGCGACCCTGGGCGAGAAGATCGTCTTCCGTCGCTTCGCGCAGTTCGACAACGACGGCTTCGTCGGCGTCTACATGCACAAGTCGGACCCGGACCTGCCGCCGACCATCGGCGTCCTCGTCGAGCTCGACAAGGAGAACGCCGAGACCGCCAAGGACGTCGCGCAGCACATCGCCGCCTTCGCGCCGAAGTACCTCTCCCGCGAGGACATCCCGGCCGAGGACCTCGAGAACGAGCGCCGCGTCGCCGAGGCCACCGCTCGCGAGGAGGGCAAGCCCGAGGCCGCCCTGCCGAAGATCGTCGAGGGTCGCGTCACCGGCTTCGTCAAGGAGAACGCCGTCCTGGAGCAGGCGTTCGCCAAGGACAACAAGAAGTCCGTCGCCAAGGTCCTCGACGAGGCCGGCGTCACCCTCAAGCGCTTCGTCCGCTTCCGCGTCGGCGCCTGAGACCCGTTCCCCGCAGTCCTTCCGACCCGGTCCGGCCCCGTGCCGGACATAAGGTAGGAGGGGGCCCGTCCGCGAGGACGGCGGAACGCGCCGACCGAGCCCTCCAGCACCCCACGGGGGCGGCGTCGGCACCATGAACGACGAGGAGGCCATTGCCGTGCAGGAGACCGTACCGGTTCCCGCGGCGATGGCCTCCTCTCGTGTACACGGCTCCGGGTGCCCGCACCCGGGGCCGTGACCAGCACTTGCAGATCTGCTGACCAGCAGGCGGAGAAGGAGAAGTCCATGCAGGAGACGCAGGAGACCGCGCCGGGCGGTGCACGCCGCCGGGTACTGCTCAAGCTGTCCGGCGAAGCGTTCGCCGGTGGCGGCGGCCTCGGCGTCGACCCGGACGTGGTGCACGCCATCGCCCGCGAGATCGCCACGGTGGTCCGGGCCGGCACCGAGGTCGCCATCGTGATCGGCGGCGGCAACTTCTTCCGCGGCGCCGAGCTCCAGCAGCGCGGCATGGACCGGGCCCGCTCCGACTACATGGGCATGCTGGGCACCGTGATGAACTGCCTGGCGCTCCAGGACTTCCTGATCAAGGAGGGCATGGAGACCCGGGTGCAGACCGCCATCACCATGGGCCAGGTCGCCGAGCCGTACCTGCCGCTGCGCGCCATCCGGCACCTGGAGAAGGGCCGCGTGGTGATCTTCGGCGCCGGAATGGGCATGCCGTACTTCTCCACCGACACCACCGCCGTGCAGCGCGCCCTGGAGATCCACGCCGACGTCCTGCTGATGGGCAAGAACGGCGTCGACGGGGTCTACGACTCCGACCCGCGGACCAACCCCGCCGCGGTCCGGTTCGACGCGCTGGACTACACCGAGGTGATCTCCCGCGACCTGAAGGTCGCCGACCTGACCGCGATCACCCTGTGCAAGGACAACGGCCTGCCGATCCTGGTCTTCGAGCTGCTCGCCGAGGGCAATATCGCCCGTGCGGTCAAGGGTGAGAAGATCGGCACACTCATCAGCGAGGATTCCGCCCGGGCCTAGGCCGTCGGGGGCTCTGAGCAGCAACAGCCGTCCGGGGCACCGGTACGGGACAACAGCAGATGAACCGGACAGGGAGCACACAGTGATTGATGAGACCCTCCTCGAGGCCGAGGAGAAGATGGAGAAGGCCGTCGCCGTCGCCAAGGACGACCTGGCCGCCATCCGCACCGGGCGTGCGCACCCGGCGATGTTCGCCAAGATCGTCGCGGAGTACTACGGCGCCCTGACGCCGATCAACCAGCTCGCCTCGTTCTCCGTGCCGGAGCCGCGGATGGCCATGGTGACCCCGTTCGACAAGACCGCGCTGAAGGCCATCGAGACCGCGATCCGCGACTCCGACCTGGGCGTCAACCCGTCGAACGACGGCTCGGTCATCCGGGTGGTGCTCCCGCAGCTCACCGAGGAGCGCCGCCGCGAGTACATCAAGCAGGCCCGCGGCAAGGGCGAGGACGCCAAGGTCTCGGTCCGCTCGATCCGCCGCAAGGCGAAGGACGCGATCGACAAGCTGGTCAAGGACAAGGAGATCGGCGAGGACGACGGCCGTCGCGGCGAGAAGGAGCTCGACGACCTGACCGCCAAGTTCGTGACGCAGATCGACGAGCTGCTCAAGCACAAGGAAGCCGAGCTGCTGGAGGTCTGATCCGGACCTCGCGCGTACGCCCCGGACCGGCGGTTCCACCACCGCCCGGCCCGGGGCGCGGCTCACCCCGGCCCGGGCACCGTCCGGCCGGAACCCGACGGCCCGACCCGGCCGGAACCCGACGGCCCTACCCGGCCGACACCAAACGGGTCACACGCGGCGGCCTCCGGCATAGCGAGGGGGCGGCGCGGCACAGACTCAGTTCATGCCCCCCGTGCAGGAGACCCCCGTGGCCGACACCGACCAGCAGCCCCGCAAGCCGCGCGGCGGCCGCAACCTGCCCGCCGCGATAGGCGTGGGCGTCGGACTCGGGGCGGTGATCGCGGCCTCGCTGTTCGTGGTCAAGGCCGTGTTCCTGGTGGTCGTCGCGGCCGCCGTCGCGGTCGGCATCTGGGAGCTCACCAGCCGGCTCGCCGAGCGCAAGGGCGTCCACGTCCCGCAGGTCCCGCTGCTGATCGGCGGTGTGGGCATGGTCGTCACCGGCTACTTCGAGGGCGGCCAGTGGGCCGCCGCGATCCTCGCGCTGACCGGCCTGGCGATGATGGTCGCCCGGATGGCCACCCCGCCGGAGAACTACCTGCGCGACATAACGGCCGGCGTCTTCACCGCCTTCTACGTGCCGTTCCTCGCCACCTTCGTCGCGCTGATCCTGGCCGCCGACGACGGGGCCTGGCGGATCCTGCTGTTCCTCGTGGTCACCATCTGCTCGGACACCGGCGCGTACGCCGTCGGCTACAAGTTCGGCCGCAACAAGCTGGCGCCGACCATCAGCCCGGGCAAGACCCGCGAGGGCCTGGCCGGCGGCATCGGCCTGTCGATGATCGCCGGCGCCCTGATGATGCAGTTCCTGATCGACGGCGGCACCTGGTGGCAGGGCCTGATCCTGGGCGGCTGCGCGGCGGTCACCGCCACCCTCGGCGACCTCGCCGAATCCATGATCAAGCGCGACCTCGGCATCAAGGACATGGGCACCCTGCTCCCCGGCCACGGCGGCATCATGGACCGCCTGGACTCGCTGCTCCCCACCGCCCCGGTGGTCTGGTTGCTCCTCGCCGCCTTCGTCGGCAGCTGAGCGGCAACGCCGAGCCCGAGCCGACGGCCCCCGCGACGCCACCGCGTCCGGGGGCCGTTCGGCATCTGCGACACTGGATGAACCATGCCTAAGCCCGGAGAACTGACCTTTGTCGCGCCGCGCGGCGCAAAGCCCCCGCGACACCTCGCCGACCTCAGCCCTGCCGAGCGCAAGGAGGCCGTCGCCGAGCTGGGCGAACAGCCGTTCCGCGCCAAGCAGTTGGCCAACCACTACTTCGGGCGGCTGTCGAACGACCCGGAGAGCTGGACGGACATCCCGGCGGCCAGCCGGGGGAAGCTCACCGAGGCGCTGCTCCCCGAGCTGATGTCGGTGGTGCGGCACGTGTCGTGCGACGACGACGAGACCCGCAAGACGCTGTGGAAGCTCTTCGACGGGACGCTGGTCGAGTCGGTGCTGATGCGGTACCCGGACCGGGTGACCATGTGCATCTCCTCGCAGGCCGGCTGCGGCATGAACTGCCCGTTCTGCGCCACCGGCCAGGCGGGCCTGACCCGGAACCTGTCGACGGCGGAGATCGTCGAGCAGATCGCCGCGGGCATGCGCGACCTGAAGTCCGGTGCGGTGGCGGGCGGTGAGGCGCGGCTGTCCAACGTGGTGTTCATGGGCATGGGCGAGCCGCTCGCCAACTACAACCGGGTGCTGTCGGCGATCCGCCGGCTCACCGACCCGTCGCCGGACGGCTTCGGCCTGTCGCAGCGCGGGATCACCGTCTCCACGGTCGGCCTGGTCCCGGCGATGCACCGCTTCGCCGACGAGGGCCTGAGCTGCCGGCTGGCGCTGTCGCTGCACGCCCCGGACGACGAGCTGCGGGACGAGCTGGTGCCGGTCAACACCCGGTGGAAGGTCGACGAGGTGCTGGACGCCGCGTGGAACTACGCGGAGAAGTCCGGGCGGCGGGTGTCGATCGAGTACGCGCTGATCAAGGACATCAACGACCAGGCGTGGCGCGCCGACCTGCTCGGCCGGCTGATCAAGAACCGCCGGGTGCACGTGAACCTGATCCCGCTGAACCCGACGCCGGGTTCGAAGTGGACGGCCTCCCGCCCGGAGGACGAGCGCGAGTTCGTCCGCCGGCTGCAGGCCCACGGGGTGCCCACCACCGTCCGCGACACCCGCGGGCAGGAGATCGACGGCGCCTGCGGCCAGCTGGCCGCCGCGGGCTGAGCGGTACGCCGACCGCGGCGCGGCGCGAAACGGCGAGGAGGCCCCGGGGACGTCCCCGGGGCCTCCTGGCTGCGTGGGCGTGGAACCGCTCAGAGCAGCGGGCAGAGCAGCACCGTCAGCCCGCCGGTGACCAGCAGGACGGTGCCGGCGGCGAGCGTGCGCAGGGCGACGACGCCGGTGAGCAGGCCGGGCGGGGTGCCGAGCCGGGTGAGGGTCGCCAGGGCCGGGCGGCGGTCGGCGCGCAGTTCGAGCAGCCGGGCGGTGAGGGCGGCGATCGCGCAGGCCAGTACCAGGACGGTCTCGACCAGGGTGAGCGCGGGGATCTCCGCGCCGGTGCGGGCCCAGTTCCGCCAGGCGACCAGGATCAGGACGACGATCGCGGTGAGCACGGCCAGCGGCGCGCCGAGCCGACGGGCCTGCGCGGTGAGGCCGCGGCCGGCCAGCAGGCGCAGCGGTGCGGGCTGCCGCAGGGCGAGCAGCCGGCCGGCGAGGGCGAGCAGCGGGCCGGTCCACAGGGCCAGCGCGAGGGTGGCGAGGGTCCAGCCGGCCAGCAGGGCGGGGCTGGTGGCGGGGAGGCCGCCGGGCAGGTCGAGGGTGCGTTCGGCGTCGGTGGCGTTCGGGCGCAGTCCGTACAGCTCCAGCCCGAGGCCGGCCAGCAGCAGCGGCGCGGGCAGGGCGAGCCGGCGGGCGGTCCAGACCGGGCGGACCGGTTCGGCGGGCCGGCCGGGGAGGCCCTCGGGGAACCGGAGCGCGGCGGCCGCGGAGACGCCGGCGACCGCGGGGAGGACGGCGAGCAGGGTGACGGGCGCGGCGGCGGGCAGCGGGACGCCCATGCCGATGTCGGGGGCGAGCGAGGGCCCGGCGATGTCGTTGCGCAGCACCAGGAAGAGCAGCAGGGTGAACGCCGAGCCGAGGGCGCAGGCGAGGGCGATCTCGCCGGCCACCAGCAGCCGGATCCGGACGGGTCCGGCGCCGGCCGCGGTGAGGCCGGTGATCCGCTCGGGGTGCTGGGCGGGGACGGCGCGGGCGGTGACCGCGGCGAACCAGGCGACGGCGGCGAGCGGCGGCAGGCACCAGAGCAGGCGTTCCAGGCTGCCGCCGGTGCCGGTGAGGGCCCGGCCGAGGGCGCGCAGCAGCAGGGCGGCGACCACGGCGGCGGCGCTGGCGGTGAGCACCGCGCGGGCCAGGTCGAGGGCGCGGTAGCCGCGGGCGAGTCTCAGGTAGTACACGGCGGCCCTCTCAGCGCCCGGCGGTGACGGGGGCGGGTTCGGCCGCGATCCGGCCGTCGACCAGGTGGACGGTGCGGTCGGCGTAGCGGGCGAGTTCCGGGTCGTGGGTGGCCAGCACCAAGGTGAGGTGGTGCGAGCGGGCGGCGCTGGCCAGTATCCGCAGGACCTGTTCGCGGGCGTCGCGGTGCAGCGGGGCGGTGGGGTCGTCGGCGAAGACGACGGGCGGCTCGGGGGCGAGCGCGCGGGCCACGGCGATCCGCTGGCGGCGGTCCTGCTGGAGCTCGGCTGGCCGCAGCCTGGCGCAGTCGGCGACGTCGAGGCGGTCGAGCCATTCGCCGGCGGCGCGGTAGGCGGCGCGGTGGCCGGCGCCGGCCAGCAGCAGGGGGAGGGCGACGTTCTCACGGGCCGTCAGTTCCGGTACCAGGTGCGGCTCGGGGCCGACGTAGCCGAAGCGCTCGCGGCGGAGCTTCTCGCGTCCGGCGCGGCCCAGGGTGTGCACGGGCGCGCTGTGGAACCAGACCTCGCCCTCGTCGACCGGGAGCTGGGCGGACAGGCAGCCGAGCAGGGTGGACTTGCCGGAGCCGCGGGGGCCGGTGACGGCGAGCATCTCGCCCTCGCGGACGCCCAGCGAGACGCCGCGCAGGGCGGGGGTGCCGTGGTGGGACTTGACGATCCCTCGGGCCCACAGCACGTCGTTGTCGGGCGGGGCCGCTGACATGTGATCCATCCAGGTGCCGACGGGGATATGACAGTCGTCAGATTAGAACGATCGGGCGTGGGTGCGGGCGCGCCGCACTGCGCCGATCAGGGATGAATCGTCGCGAATGCGGCGTGTTGGACCACAGATTCACCCGCGGGGTACGCCGAAGGGCGGTCCCGACGTGAGGAGTCGGGGCCGCCCTTCGGTGGAGGGTGGGGAAGGAGGATCAGATCTTCTGCCACGCGTCGGAGAGGCTGGTCCGCAGGATCTGCTCGATCTCGTCGAAGGTCGACTGGTCGGAGATCAGCGGCGGGGCCAGCTGCACGACCGGGTCGCCACGGTCGTCGGCGCGGCAGTACAGGCCGTTGTCGAACAGGGCCTTGGACAGGAAGCCGTACAGGACGCGCTCGACCTCGTCGTCGTTGAACGACTCCTTGGTGACCTTGTCCTTCACGAGCTCGATGCCGTAGAAGTACCCGTTGCCGCGGACGTCGCCGACGATCGGCAGGTCGCGCAGCTTGTTCAGGGTGGCCAGGAACTTCGACTCGTTGTCGAGGACGTGCTGGTTCAGGCCCTCGCGCTCGAAGATGTCGAGGTTGGCCAGCGCCACCGCGGAGGACACCGGGTGGCCGCCGAAGGTGTAGCCGTGCAGGAAGGTGTTGTCGCCCTTGTAGAACGGCTCGGCGATGCGGTCCGAGATGATCGTGGCGCCGATCGGGGAGTAGCCCGAGGTCATGCCCTTGGCGCAGGTGATCATGTCCGGCACGTAGCCGAACTTGTCGGCGCCGAACATGGTGCCGAGGCGGCCGAAGGCGCAGATGACCTCGTCGGAGACCAGCAGCACGTCGTGGCGGTCGCAGATCTCGCGCAGGCGCTGGAAGTACCCGGGCGGCGGCGGGAAGCAGCCGCCGGCGTTCTGCACCGGCTCGACGAAGACGGCGGCGACGGTCTCGGGGCCCTCGAAGAGGATGGCCTGCTCGATCTCGTCGGCGGCCCAGCGGCCGTAGGCCTCCGGGTCGACGGTGCCGTCGGGGCCGGCCAGGAAGGCCGGGGCGCGGTAGATGTTGGTGTTCGGGGCCTTGTGGGTGCCCGGCACCAGCGGCTCGAACGGGGCCTTCAGGCCCGGCAGGCCGGTGATGGACAGCGCGCCCTGCGGGGTGCCGTGGTAGGCGACCGCACGCGAGATGACCTTGTACTTGGTCGGCTTGCCGGTCAGCTTGAAGTACTGCTTGGCCAGCTTCCACGCGGTCTCGACGGCCTCGCCGCCACCGGTGGAGAAGAACACCTTGTTGAGGTCGCCCGGGGCGTAGTTCGCCAGGCGCTCCGCCAGCTCGACGGCCTTCGGGTGGGCGTAGCTCCACACCGGGAAGAAGGCGAGCTCCTTGGCCTGCTTGGCGGCGGCCTCGGCGAGCTCCTCGCGGCCGTGGCCCGCCTGCACCACGAACAGGCCGGCCAGGCCGTCGAGGTACTTGCGGCCCTTGTCGTCCCAGACGTAGGTGCCCTCGCCCTTGACGATCGTCGGCACGGGGGAGTTCTCGTACGACGACATGCGGGTGAAGTGCATCCACAGGTGGTCGTAGGCGGTCTTGGAAAGGTCCTTCGAAGCCGGCTCGGCTGTCATCTGGTGCCCCAGGTGTAGGTCTGTTTCCGGAGTTTCAGGTAAACGAAGCTCTCGGTGCTCCGCACGCCGGGAAGCGAGCGGATGCGCTTGTTGATCAGTTCGAGAAGGTGCTCGTCGTCCTCGCACACCAGCTCGGCGAGGAGGTCGAACGAACCCGCGGTGCACACCACGTAGTCGACCTCGTCGAAGGCGGCCAGCGCGTCGGCGACCGGCTCGATGTCGCCCTCGACCCGGATGCCCACCATCGCCTGGCGGGTGAACCCGACGGTGAGGGGATCGGTGACGGCGACGATCTGCATCACGCCTTGGTCGAGCAGCTTCTGGACGCGTTGCCGGACGGCCGCCTCGGACAGGCCGACGGCCTTGCCGATGGCGGCGTACGGACGGCGTCCGTCCTCCTGGAGCTGCTCGATGATCGCCTTGGAGGCGGCGTCGAGGGGAACGCTGGCGTTCCGGTCGCGGTTGGCCACGCCGCCACTGTGCCCGACGGGCGTCGGAATCGCAAGCTGTCGACCTGCTGATTTCGTCGCCGATCCGAAGATCGGGCGCGGAATACGTCGCGTTCGGGATGGGCCTCTGTCGATAACGGCAGTGGCATGGGTACCCTGGCTACGTACACGCGCGAGCCTGCACACCGCCGATCGTGGCTTGTCGCTGACATGCCGTGGCCACCCGGAGCCCGGAGTAACCTGGCGCCCGGGGCTGCAACGACGCAGGCCCAGACCGAGGAGAGACCCGTGAGCGAGCTTCGTACGCTGCGCAACTACATCAACGGCGAGTTCGTCGACGCGGCGGACGGCCGCACCCTCGACGTCGTCGACCCCACCACGGGCGAGGTCTACGCGACCTCCCCGCTCTCGGGCGCGGCCGACGTCGACGCCGCGATGGCCGCAGCGGCCGCCGCCTTCCCGATCTGGCGGGACTCCACCCCGTCCACCCGGCAGAAGCTGCTGCTCAAGGTCGCCGACGCGGTCGAGGCCCGGGCCGACGAGATCGTGGACGCCGAGGTCCGCAACACCGGCAAGCCGCGCGGGCTGACCCTCTCCGAGGAGATCGGCCCGATGGTCGACCAGCTGCGCTTCTTCGCCGGCGCCGCCCGCCTGCTGGAGGGCAAGGCCGCGGGCGAGTACATGGACGGGATGACCTCGATCGTCCGCCGCGAGCCGGTCGGCGTCTGCGCGCAGGTCGCGCCGTGGAACTACCCGATGATGATGGCGGTGTGGAAGTTCGCCCCGGCGATCGCCGCGGGCAACGCCGTGGTGCTCAAGCCCTCCGACACCACCCCCGCCTCCACCGTGCTGCTGGCCGAGATCATCGGCGGCGTGCTGAAGGACCTCGACCTGCCGGCCGGCGTCTTCAACGTGATCTGCGGCGACCGCGAGACCGGCCGCCTGATGGTCGAGCACCGCACCCCGGCGATGGCCTCCATCACCGGCTCGGTCCGGGCCGGCATGCAGGTCGCCGAGTCCGCCGCGAAGGACGTCAAGCGGGTCCACCTGGAGCTCGGCGGCAAGGCCCCGGTGGTGGTCTTCGAGGACGCCGACATCGCCGAGGCCGTCGAGGGCATCTCGGTCGCGGGCTACTTCAACGCCGGCCAGGACTGCACCGCCGCCACTCGCGTGCTGGTACACGAGTCGATCCACGACGCCTTCGTCGAGGAGCTCGCCAAGGCCGCCTCCGCGATCAAGACCGGCGGCGTGGACGACGAGGACGTGCTCTACGGTCCGCTGAACAACGCCAACCAGCTGAAGCAGGTCTCCGGCTTCATCGAGCGCCTGCCCGCGCATGCCAAGGTCGAGGCCGGCGGCCACCGGGTCGGCGAGGTCGGCTACTTCTACGCGCCGACCGTGGTCTCCGGCCTGCAGCAGGACGACGAGATCATCCAGAACGAGGTCTTCGGCCCGGTCATCACCGTGCAGAAGTTCAGCGACGAGGACCAGGCCGTCTCGCACGCCAACGGCGTGGAGTACGCCCTCGCCTCCTCGGTGTGGACCAAGGACCACGCCCGCGCCATGCGGATGTCCCGCCGGCTGGACTTCGGCTGCGTGTGGATCAACACCCACATCCCGCTGGTCGCCGAGATGCCGCACGGCGGCTTCAAGAAGTCCGGCTACGGCAAGGACCTGTCCTCGTACGGCTTCGAGGACTACACCCGGATCAAGCACGTCATGACCGCGATCTGACGCTTCGAACAGGGCCACGAGCGGGCGCGGGAGTTCCTCCGGGAGCCCCGCGCCCCGCGCGTTCCGGGGCCCGCCTTGCCAAGCTGTCAGGCCGCCCCGCGCGGCGCGTGACACGATGAAGCTGCCCTGAGCAGGGGCGTCTCCCTACGCTGGGGGTATGAGCACTCCCACCGCTGACTCGGTCGCCGGGCAGGCCGTCAAGGCCGCCGACCGCGCGCACGTCTTCCACTCGTGGTCCGCCCAGGCGCTGATCGACCCCCTCGCGGTGGCCGGTGCCGAGGGCTCGTACTTCTGGGACTACGAGGGCAACCGCTACCTGGACTTCTCCTCGCAGCTGGTGAACACCAACATCGGGCACCAGCACCCGAAGGTGGTCGCGGCGATCCAGGCCAAGGCCGCCCAGCTGTGCACCATCGCCCCGGGCTTCGCCGAGGAGTCGCGCAGCGAGGCGGCCCGGCTGATCGCCGAGCGCACCCCCGGCGACCTGGACAAGATCTTCTTCACCAACGGCGGCGCCGAGGCGAACGAGAACGCGATCCGGATGGCCCGGCTGCACACCGGCCGGCACAAGGTGCTCGCCACCTACCGCTCGTACCACGGCGCCACCGCCAACGCGATCACGCTGACCGGTGACCCGCGTCGCTGGGCGAACGAGACCGGGGTGTCCGGCGTCGTGCACTTCTGGGGCCCGTACGCCTACCGTTCGAACTTCCACGCCGAGAACGAGGCGCAGGAGTGCGAGCGCGCGCTCGCGCACCTGGAGCAGACCATCGCGTTCGAGGGCCCCGGCACCGTCGCGGCGATCATCCTGGAGACCGTGGTCGGCACCGCGGGCATCCTGGTGCCGCCGGCCGGCTACCTGGCGGGCGTGCGGGAGATCTGCGACCGCTACGGGATCGTGTTCATCCTGGACGAGGTGATGGCCGGGTTCGGCCGCACCGGCGCGTGGTTCGCCGCCGACCACTGGGGGATCACCCCGGACCTGCTGACCTTCGCCAAGGGCGTCAACTCCGGCTACCTGCCGCTGGGCGGCGTGGCGATCTCCGGGGCGATCGCGGAGACCTTCGCGCAGAAGGCGTTCCCGGGCGGCCTGACCTACTCGGGCCACCCGCTGGCCTGCGCCTCCGCCGTGGCCACCATCAACACGATGGCCGAGGAGGGCATCGTGGAGCACGCCAAGGAGATCGGCGAGACGGTGCTCGGCCCCGGCCTGCGCGAGCTGGCGGAGCGTCACCCGTCGATCGGCGAGGTGCGCGGCCTGGGCGTGTTCTGGGCGCTGGACCTGGTGAAGAACCGGGAGACCCGGGAGCCGCTGGTGCCCTACAACGCGGCGGGCGCCGACAACGCGCCGATGGCGCAGCTGGCGGCGGCGTGCAAGCAGCGCGGCCTGTGGCCGTTCACCAACATGAACCGCTTCCACGTGGTGCCGCCGTGCACCGTCAGCGCGGAGGAGGCCAAGTCCGGTCTCGCCGTGCTGGACGAGGTGCTGACGCTGACCGACGCACACACGGTCTGACGATTCTTCACCGGTCGTTCGCGGAGGCCCCGGACAACCTGTCCGGGGCCTCCCGCTGTCTTGCCGGTCCGATCAGTACGATGGTCGGTCTGTATGGAGAGCAAAGGAACCACCATGGGGGACACGGGCTTTCGGGTCGAACCCGAAGTACTGACGGCATACGGCTCCGTGATCGAGGCCCAGGCCGAGCGGATCGCGCAGATCCGCTCCGCGCTGGCCGCAGTGCAACTGTCGTCCGACGACTTCGGCAAGCTGCCGGGCTCGGGCGAGCTGTACGACGCCTACCGGGAGCACGCCGAGGCGGAGCAGCAGAACTTCGCCGACCTGATCGAGCTGCTCAGCGGTACCGCCGACGGCCTGCAGCACACGGTCGACAGCTACGAGGGCACCGAGCGGGAGACCGCCGCGGTGTACGGGGACGCCCGATGACCGCCCCGGCCCCGACCTCGTTCGGCGGCGCCGTCGACTCGTACCGGTGGACCCGCGACCGGGTGAGGTCGGAGCTGCCGGACCTGCCCAGCTTCGAGAACCCCGTCAGCGAGGGGCTGGACGCCGGACTCGACTCGATCGTCAAGGCCGCGCTGGACGCCACCGGGCTGATGGACGTGCTGGAGGAGGTCACCGGCGAGCTCGGCTCGCTGACCGCCGCCTCGCACGAGTGGCAGGCCCAGGCGAAGGCGATGCGCGAGGTCGCCGAGGAACTGCGCAGCGGCGGCGCCCGGGTCGAGAGCGGCTGGGAGGGCGCCGCCTCGGCGGCGTTCGGCGCCCACATGAAGACCGTGGTGGAGGCGATCGACGCCACCACGGCCGACATGGAACAGGTCGCGCAGATCATCAGCCAGGCCGCTGCCGAGTGCCGGCTCGCCGAGACGCTGATCATCGAGATCATCCGCGAGGCCATCGAGACGCTGATCATCACGCTGGCCGCCTCCGTGGTGGTCGACATCCTCACCCTGGGCCTGGCCACCGCCGCCGAGGCGCTGATCGTCGAGGGCGAGATCGCGATCTACATCGCCCGGGTCGGCCAGGTCTCGGTCAAGCTGGAGAAGGCGCTCAAGGAACTGCACGAGGCGATCAAGGCGATGAAGGCGGCCCGCAGCTTCGGCAAGTTCAACGAGGCCCGGAAGGCCGCCAAGGCCGTCCGCAAGATCGGCGGCCGGGGCAACCGCTGGGACAGCCTGAAGAACGCGGTCCGCGACCCGTCGACGGCCAACCTCGGCGAGTTCGCCACCGCGCAGGCGGTGAAGGCGGGCTTCACCCCCGTGAAGGGCGCCGTCAAGGGCGGCCTGGGGCTGGTCACCGGCGCGGGCGACTTCGGCGGCGTCCTCACCGACAACCTGCTGAGCGACCAGGGCCTGCAGACCGTCGCCGCCGGGCTGGACGGCCCGCCGGCCGGCGCTCCCTACCGGGTGCCGAGCAGCCGGGTCCCGAACAACCGGGTGGAAGAGGCGTTCGGGTGATGAGCAGTCAGTACTACGGCGCCGTGCCGCAGGTGTACGAACCGCGGACGCTCGGCGGCGGCTCCTACCTGCCGCTGGTGGCACCGCACCTGGGCCCCGGGGAGCGGGTGCACGCCATCGTCGACCTGCAGCTCAGCGACCTGATCCGCCGGGTCCCGCGCCGCCACCGGCCGGAGCGGGACGGCCTGCTGCGGGTGCTGGGCGTCCTGTTCGACGTGGCCGGCGCGGTCATCGAGGGCATCGAGGAGGCCGTCGGCGGGTTCTTCCGGAACATCCGGCGGATCGTCCGCGGCCGCGGCCTGGCCGGCGGCTGGGACAGCCAGGCCGGCCGGTTCGCCATCGCCGTGCTCACCGGCGGCAAGGGGTCCACCCGGTACGAGAACCGGAGCGTGCTGCTGGTCTTCACCGACCACCGGATCCTGCTCGGCCACGAGTCCGCCGGTGCCGTCAGCCTGCTCGGCGAGATCCCGCGGGCCCAGCTCGTCCGGGTCCGACCGCGCACCGGCTCGCTCTCCAGCCGGGTCGAGGCCCACTTCGCCGACGGCTCCCGGGCGGCGCTGTCCGTCCGCCGCGACCAGGACGCGCAGGCCCTGGAGACGCTGCTCCGCGGCCAGGTCCCGGCGCCGCAGCCGCACTGAACGCGCCGGTGCGCCGCCGGCCACCGGTCAGCGGCGCACCGCGTCCAGCGCCAGCAGCGCCACGTGCAGCGACAGGCAGGACTCCACCTGGTCCAGGTCCACGCCGAGGATCCGCTCCACCTTGTGCAGCCGGTCGTAGAACGAGGGCCGCGACAGGTGCGCGGCGTCCGCCGCCGCCGACTTGTTGCGGCCCTGCTCCAGGTAGATCCGCAGCATCTGCACCAACTGCCCGCCGTGCTCCGCGTCGTACGCCAGCAGCGGGCCGAGCTCCCGCTCCACGTACGTCTGCAGGCGCTCGTCGTCGCGCAGCAGGTGCAGCAGACCGCGCAGCCGGACGTCCGGCAGGCGGTAGTAGGCGGCCCGGCCGCCCGGGGCGTCGTGCAGCGCCGCGTCCGCGACCTGGGTGGCCTCCAGCAGGGTGCGCCGGGCGTCGCGGACCGAGCCCACCGAGGAGCCGACCGCTATCACCGGCTCGGCCGCCGCACCGTCCCGGCCCGCCTCCGCGGACAACCGGCGCAGCGCCGCCGCGAACGCCTCCAGCGAACCGTGCTCGTCCTGCTGGGTGCCGAGCGCCACCAGCAGGCCCACGCCCTCGTCGTCCAGTGCGCCGACCAGCGCGGACAGCCGCGAGGTGCGGATCGCGGTGGCCGCCAGCTCGGTGAAGTCCCGCAGCCGGGCCTGCGCCTCCAGCGCCGCCGGCAGCGGACCCTGACGCTGCCTCAGCACCACGCCCACCAGCCGCCGCCCCTCCAGCGGCACGCCCAGCGCCTGCGCGCGCAGCGCCACCTCGGACACCGTCAGCGCGTGCGTCAGGATGCCGGACAGCAGGGTGCGGTGGGTCTGCCGCTCCAGCGACTCGCGGTCGCGCACCACCAGCCGGTTCAGCGCCAGCGTCGCCGCGCCGCGCTCCAGCAGCATCGCGTGCGGGTGCGGCACGTCCTGCGGGAGCGGCACCGGCTCGTCGACCAGCACCAGCCGGCCCCAGTCCTGGCCGCGGGCGCCGACCGTGGTCACCAGCCAGCCCGAGCGCGGGTCGTAGCCGGTGCGGCCCGGCGGGTGCACGCCGCGCGAACGGTGCTCCCAGTTCTCCAGCAGCTCCTGCTCGCCGCGGCCCGCCGTCTCGTGCGCCAGCACCTGGTGCGCCAGGTTCTCCAGCACCACCGGCGCTCCCGCCATCCGCCCGACCTGCCGCACCACCTCGGAGGGCTCCGCGCCCTCGGTCGCCAGCTCGTTGAACACCTGGTGCACCGCCTCGGACACCCGCAGCTGCTCCAGCTGCGCGTTCACCACCAGGGCGTGCACCGCCTCGGTCACGGCGACGAACCTCAGCTCCCGGCGGAGCACCACCAGCGGCAGGTTGTGCCGCTCCGCCGCCGCCACCAGGGCCCGCGGCAGCGAGTCGAAGTAGCGCCGGCCGAACTCGATCACCAGCCCGGCCACCCCGACCTCGGCCAGCTCCCGCACGTAGCGGGCCAGCCCGTCCCGGTCCTCCGGCAGCGCGATGCCGGTGGACAGCACCAGCTCGCCGCCGCGCAGCACCCCCGCCACGTCCGGCAGCTCGCTGACGTGCACCCAGCGCACCGGCCGCTCCAGCGCCCCGGCCCCCGCCACCACCTGGGGCAGACCGCGCCGCATCACGTCGAGGTCGAGCACGCGGGCGACGGTGGGGAGCATCGCGGATACCTCCAGGGGGTTCTCAGGGTGTCAGGTCAATCATGCTCGACGGCGACGCCCTGTCGCCCGGACACAGCCTTGCAGCGTGTAAGGCCCTTCGCCGGGCCCGTTGCTGAGTGACGCTTGCCCCGAGCACCCGAACCGAGGCATCGTCGGCCTGGTCGAGTAGGCAATGGAGGCAACTCATGGACCTGACCAGCTTCAACGACGGCGCGCAGCACATCGCGGGCCGCCCGACCCGGGGCTCGGGCGGCGAACCGTTCGCCGTGGTCAACCCGGCGACGGGCGCCACCGTCCAGCAGGTCGAGCTCGCCACCGCCGCCGACGTCGACAGCGCCGTCGCCGCCGCCCGCGCCGCTCTCCCCGAGTGGTCCGGCGCCACCCCCGGCGCCCGCTCCGAGGCGCTGAACCGGCTGGCCGGCATCCTGGCCGAGCACGCCGAGGACTTCGCCCGGGTCGAGACCGCCCAGACCGGCAAGCCGATCAAGCTGTCCACCGAGTTCGACGTCCCCGGCACCGTCGACAACACCGCGTTCTTCGCCGGAGCCGCCCGCAACCTGGAGGGCAAGGCCGCCGGCGAGTACAGCGGCGACCACACGTCCTACGTGCGCCGCGAGGCGATCGGCGTGATCGGCAGCATCGCACCGTGGAACTACCCCCTGCAGATGGCCGCCTGGAAGATCCTCCCGGCCATCGCCGCCGGCAACACGATCGTCCTCAAGCCCGCCGAGATCACCCCGCTGACCTCGCTGATGTTCGCCCGCGCCTGCACCGCCGCCGGCATCCCCGACGGCGTGGTCAACGTGGTCACCGGTGCCGGCCGCACCGCCGGCGAGCACCTGATCGGCCACCCCGACGTCGCCATGGTGTCCTTCACCGGCTCCACCGCCGTCGGCAAGCGGGTTGCCGAGATCGCCACCGCCACCGTCAAGCGCACCCACCTCGAACTCGGCGGCAAAGCCCCGTTCGTGGTCTTCGACGACGCCGACCTCGACGCCGCCGTGCACGGCGCCGTCGCCGCCTCGCTGATCAACAGCGGCCAGGACTGCACCGCCGCCACCCGCGCCTACGTCCAGCGCCCGCTGTACGACGCCTTCGTGGCCGGCGTCGCCGAGCTGTACGCGGCGATCCGCCTCGGCGACCCGCTGAACCCGCAGACCGACCTCGGCCCGCTGGTCTCCTACGCCCACCGCGACCGGGTGGCCGGCTTCGTCGAGCGCGCCCGCGGCTACGCCACCGTGGTCACCGGCGGCGTAGCCGACGGCAAGGGCCACGACGGCGCCGACCTCTCGCTCGGCGCCTACTACCGCCCCACCCTGATCACCGGAGCCGCCCAGGACAGCGAGGTCGTGCAGGGCGAGATCTTCGGCCCCGTGCTGGTCGTGCTGCCCTTCGACGGCGACGAGGAGGGCCTGCGCCTCGCCAACGACACCCCCTACGGCCTGGCCGCCTCCGCCTGGACCCGCGACATCCACCGCTCGCTGCGCGCCACCCGCGAGATCGCCGCCGGATGCGTCTGGGTGAACGACCACATCCCGATCATCAGCGAGATGCCGCACGGCGGGTACAAGGCCTCCGGCTACGGCAAGGACATGTCGCAGTACTCGCTCGACGAGTACACCCAGGTCAAGCACGTCATGTTCGACACCACCGCGGTCGCCCGCAAGGACTGGCACCGGACGATCTTCGGCGACCGCTGACGACGCGTCAGGTCCACCAGGTCCGGCGATCCGTGTAAGAGATCCCCGGTACCCCGCTCTCCCGGGTGACGGCAGCACAGGCCACCGCTGCCCGCCCGCCGCCCGGGAGAGACGAGGAAGCACCGTGAGCACCACCCGCCACCCCAGCGCCCTGCACTGGCTGGCCGACGCGGCCCTGGACCCCGACGCCTGCCGCCGCACCTGGGAACGCACCCGGTTCGGCCTCGCCCTGCTGCCCGCCGGCCGCCGTTGGGACGTGCTGCACGCCCCCGGCCCGCTCGGCCGACCCGCCGCCGCGCTGCTCGACCGGCTCGGCAGCGGACCCGTCCTGGAAGACCCGGCCGGCGACACCGTCGGCTTCCTGGTCCCCGTCGGCACCGCCGACCGCTGGACCGGCACCGGCATCCGCGCCTCCGGCGACGGCACCTGGATCGCCCTCCCGCACCCCACCCGCCCCACCCGCGGCCCGCACTGGCTGATCCCCCCGCACCGCAGCGGCCGCCTGGTCGACCCCGCCGCCCTCGAACTCGCCCTGCACGACGCCGCCGCACAGCTGCGCCGCCCGCACTGACGCCGCTCCGCGCGCCAGACTGGGCTCATGGACGACAGCACGGACAGCACCGGCGCCGGGCCGACCCCGCACACCGGACGGCCCGACCGCCCCGAACAGCCCGGCCTGCCCGGCAGCCCCGCCGCCACCGCGCCCAGCCGGCCCGACCGCGCCGCGCTTCTCGCCGACGCACAGCCCTACTGCCTGCAGCACGCCCTCGCCCTGGCCGGCCCCGACGCCCTGCGCCTGCACGGCCTCCGCGCCCCCGTCCGCGGCACCGACCTGCTGCTGATCAGCGCCGAAGGCCCGCCGCTCGCCGACCTCGCCACCGGACTCGCCGAAACCCTGCGCGCCGCCGGCCACCACCTCCGGGAACCCGTCGGCACCGCCCGCCGCCACCAACTCGCCGTCACCGACGGCGCCCGCCACGACCTCGGCATCGAACTGCGGCGCGAACCGCTGCGCCACCCGCCGGTGCTGCCCGCCGCCGCGCCGATCCCCGTCACCGCCCTGGAGGACGCCGCCGCCCTCGCCGTCCTCACCCTCTGCGAACGCGCCCTGCCCGCCGACCTGTTCGCCCTGCACGCCCTCACCGACCGGTTCCGCGAGGGCGAACTCCTCGCCCTGGCCGGCCCGTTCGACGAGGACTTCACCGCCCGCACGCTCGCCGACCGGCTGGAGAGCGCCGCCGCGCTGCTGCCGCCCGGCGCCGCCGACACCCAGCAGTGGGCCGAGACCTGGGCCCAGGACCTGCGGCTCGACCCCTGCTGGAGACCACCGAACTCGCCGACGGCCTGCACGACCCCTACCTGGACACCGCCGAGAACCCCGACCCCGCCGGACCCGAAGACCCGGCCGACGACCTGTAAGGGTGAATCGCGCTTCCCCGTCAGGGTGCTCGTTGAGCAGGGCATCCTCCCGGCGCAGACTGGAAGACGAGCGCGGGACATCCGTGGACATCGGAGGCAGAGACCCTTGAGCAAGCACATCACGCACTGGATCGGCGGCCGGCCCGTCGCCACCGCCGGAACCGCGCCCCGCCGCGGCGACATCTTCGACCCGGCCACCGGCCAGGTCACCGGCCAGGTCGACTTCGCCGAGATCGCGGAGGTCGACCAGGCGGTCGCCGCCGCCGCCCAGGCGTTCACCACCTGGCGCCAGGCGTCCATCGCCAAGCGCACCCAGGTGCTGTTCAACTTCCGCGAGCTGTTCAACGCCCGCAAGGACGAGCTCGCCGCGATCATCGTCTCCGAGCACGGCAAGGTCCACTCCGACGCCCTCGGCGAGCTGGCCCGCGGCCAGGAGGTCGTCGAGTACGCCTGCGGCATCCCGCAGCTGGTCAAGGGCGGCTTCACCGAGCAGGCCTCCACCGGCGTCGACGTCTACTCGATCCGCCAGCCGCTCGGCCCGGTCGCCATCATCTCGCCGTTCAACTTCCCGGCCATGGTGCCGATGTGGTTCTTCCCGATCGCCATCGCGGCCGGCAACACGGTCGTCCTGAAGCCCTCGGAGAAGGACCCGTCCGCCGCCAACTTCATCGCCGCCCTGTGGAAGGAAGCCGGCCTCCCGGACGGCGTCTTCAACGTCGTGCACGGCGACAAGGTGGCCGTCGACCGCCTGCTGGAGCACCCCGACATCAAGTCGGTCTCCTTCGTCGGCTCCACCCCGATCGCCCGCTACGTGTACGAGACCGGCACCCGGTACGGCAAGCGCGTGCAGGCCCTCGGCGGCGCCAAGAACCACATGCTGGTGCTGCCCGACGCCGACCTCGACCTGGCCGCCGACGCCGCCATCAACGCCGGCTTCGGCGCGGCCGGCGAGCGCTGCATGGCCGTCTCCGTGCTGGTCGCCGTCGACCCGATCGGCGACGAGCTGGTCGCCAAGATCAAGGAGCGGATGGCCACCCTCAAGGTCGGCCCCGGTTGCAACGGCGACTCCGAGATGGGCCCGCTGGTCACCGGCCAGCACCGCGACAAGGTCACCTCCTACGTCGAGTCCGGAGTCGCCGACGGCGCCGAACTCGCCGTCGACGGCCGCAAGCACGCCATCTCCGGCGAGGACGCCACCGGCGCCCCCACCGCCGACGGCTTCTGGCTCGGCCCCACCCTGTTCGACCACGTCAAGCCGGGCATGTCCGTCTACAACGACGAGATCTTCGGCCCGATCCTGTCGATCGTCCGGGTCCCCTCCTACGACGAGGGCCTGGAACTGATCAACAACAACCCGTACGGCAACGGCACCGCGATCTTCACCAACGACGGCGGCGCGGCCCGGCGCTTCCAGAACGAGGTCGAGGTCGGCATGGTCGGCATCAACGTGCCGATCCCGGTCCCCGTCGCCTACTACTCCTTCGGCGGCTGGAAGGCCTCGCTGTTCGGCGACACCCACGCCTACGGCGCCGACGGCGTCCAGTTCTTCACCCGCGGCAAGGCCGTCACCCAGCGCTGGCTCGACCCCTCGCACGGCGGCATCAACCTGGGCTTCCCCACCAACAACTGACCCCACCACGCCCCGGCGCGACGGAAGGCCGACCCCACCAGGGGCCGGCCTTCCGGCCGTGCTAGCCGGCGCCGCTGTTCCGGACCTGGCGGCGCACCGTCGCCTTCACCGCCCGGGACACCACCGGACCGAGCCCGTCCACCACCTCGACCAGCACCCCCAGGCCGTCGAGCGCCGCGAACGCCCCCGCCGCACCCTCCGGGTCCACCCCCTCGTACAGCTCCAGACCGACGAACGCCGCCGTCACCGCCCTGGCCAGACCCGGCAGGTCCAGGAACTCCGCCATCGGGTGACCGGCGAACAGCCGCACCAGCACGGCCTCGATCTCCACCGTCCACAGCCGCAGCGCCTCCGCCGACACCGCGGCCAGCTGCGGATACCCCCGCGCCCCCGCCAGGAACTGACCCAGCAGGGCCACGTTCCCGGCCTCCCTCTCCTGCGCGTGCAGGCGCTGACCCACTGTCAGCAACTCGCGCAGCGAACCCACCTCCGCGAACTGCTCCCGGTACCGGCCCAACCGCGCTTCGGTCTCCCGCAGGGCCGCCGCCGCGAGCAGCCCCTCCACCGTCTTGAAGTGGTAGAACACCAGCGCCTGATTGGCCCCGATCTCCCCGGCGATGCTCCGCGCCGACACCCCCGAGATCCCCTGCCGCTTGAGCGCCCCGATGGCCGCGTCCATCAACCGCTCACGTGTGTCGCCCATGCGCCGCAGCGTAGC